>NZ_DASZAT010000017.1:0-114551 GCF_035944895.1 Allobosea sp. | reverse complement strand
GGCCGCGTCACGGGTCAGGTAGCGCTTGTCCCTGATGCGCTCGGTTTTTAGGGATGAGAAGAAGCTCTCCATGGCAGCATTGTCCCAGACGTTACTTGAGCGGCTCATCGAGCAGGTGACGCCGTTTTCGGCCAGCAACTCCTGGAAGTGCTGGCTGGTGTATTGGCTGCCCTGATCCGAGTGGTGCAGCAGCGCGTCCGACTTGCCTCGACGCCAGATCGCCATGATGAGCGCGTCGGTGACGAGCACCGCCGTCATCTCGGCCTTCATCGACCAGCCGACGACACGGCGCGAGAACAGGTCGATCACGGCCGCTACATTGAGCCAGCCCTCTGCGGTCCAGACACAGGTGAAGTCGGCAATCCAGCGCTGGTTGGGCCGCTCGGCATGGAACTCCCTATCGAGCATGTTGGGAGCGATTGCCGACCGCTGGCCCTCATCCCTCGGCAGCCCTCGTCGGCGTGGCCTCGCGCGCAGGGCCTGCGCCCGCGTCAACCGCTCGATCCGATGCAGGCCACAATCGACGCCTTCGGCCGGCACGTCTCGCCAGACACGGCGCGCCATAGGTGCGATCCGACCCAAGGAAGCTCGCCCGGACCTTCGTGCCGACCTCCTCGTCGTCGCGCGCACGCTTGCTCGGCGACCGGTTGAGCCAGGCATGGAAGCACGTTCTCGTGCACATCCAGATCGCGCGACGCCTGCGCCACGCTCACCCCACGGTCCTTGATCAGACGAACCGCCTCGATCTTGAATTCACGCCCAAACTTCCGCCGCTGCATACGCCTCCTCCGGCTTCATGAAACACCTAATCGCGGTGTCCACGAAACCGGCAGCAGGCCAAAGTAGTTTGACAGTTCGCCGGCCACGGCAAAGGAGCCAAGCCGATCTCTCAGCCCGCTGGAATCGCCGCGGGGTCCACCCACACCGCTTCCCAGACATGGCCGTCGGGGTCGGCCAGGCTGCGGTTGAACAGGAAGCCGAGGTCCTGCTGCGGATTGACGTCGGCGTTGCCGCCATGGCTCGCCGCCGCCTCGTTCATCCGGTCAACGGCTTCGCGGCTGTCGCAGGAGATCGCCAGCATCACCTCGCTCATGCTCGCCGGCGGGATCGGGCGGCGGGTGAAGCTGCTCCATTTGGAGTGGGTCAGCAGCATCACATGGATCGCCTCGCTCCAGACCATGCAGGCCGAGCTATCATCGCTGAACTGGGGATTGTTGATGAACCCGAGCGCTTCGTAGAAGGCCTTGGCGCGCGCCAGATCCGTCACCGGCAGGTTCACGAAAATCATCCTGGTCATCTTGCATCTCCCGCGATCGTGGCGAGGCGCGCCCGCCCTGTCCAACAAGCGCCGCGATGACCACCACCGCGGCTGCTTGATGGCGAGTGTTAGGGGCGATGCGGCATCCGCGAATTGATGTTTGGTAAGAAAACGCCTCAGCCGCGCTCCATCCGGCCATAGGCGATGGCGCGCCTCAGGCGGCTGAGGCTTTCCGGAGTGATGCCGAGCCAGGCGGCGATGTGATGCTGCTTCAGCCGCTTGTGCAGCTCCGGCTCACGGCGGATGAAGTCGCGATAGCGCTTCATGGCGTCATCGTGCCGGAAGGAGATCTCGTCAGGTTCCTTGTCGATGATCCAGTGGCGTTCCATGTAGCGGATGTAGAAGGCGGCGATATCGGGGAACGTCGCGGCAAGCTTCCGGAAGGCCGCGAAATCGTATTCGAGGACGCTGCTGTCCTCGATCGCCGTGATGGTGAACAGGCTCGGTTCGCCCAGCAGCGTGGCGCTGACCGAGGCGGCGATACGGTTCTCCGGAAAGAAGTATTTGACGATCAGATCGCCGTCCGGGCCGACATAGTGCTGGTAGAACAGCCCCTCGACGACGAAGGCGTAGCGCGTCGGGACATCTCCTGCCCTGACGAAGATCTCGTCCCTGCGATACCGCCCGGGCCGCAGAAGGGCAGCCCAGGCGCGCTCGGCCGCCTCCGACAGCTCGGCATAGGTCCGGATTTTCGCGAAGAAGGCATCCGTCGTCATTCAACGACCCCGCAAATATGCGGCATCGTTCAAAGCGAGTGCCGGCCGCTCAAAGTTGCCGCAAGCCGATATGCTCGATCAAGGGAATGATCTCGTCGCGCGCGGCGACGCGGTGCGCCCGGGCGCTGCGCTGCGCCTCGTCCGTATCGCCTGAGCGCACAGCTGCGATGATCAGGCGATGCGCCTGCGCCGAGCCGACCGGCCTGGCCCGCAGCTTCAGCGTCAGCATGCGGGCGCGATGGGCCTGGTCGGTCACCGTCTGGGCGATGCGGCGCAGGCGGCCATTGCCGCAGCGCTCGACAAGCAGGCGATGGAACAGCTCGTCGGCCTCGGCCCAGCCCCGCAGGTCGTCGTCGGCCAGCGCCCTGTCCATTGCGACGGTCGCTGCTTCGAGTTGGTCGGCGACGGCCGCGCGCGACGCTTCGGGCAAGGCCGCCAGCAGCTCGGCTGCCATCGATTCCACCGCGATGACGACCTCGTAGATCTCGCGGATGTCCTGCGGCGCCAGCGGGCAGATCAGCACGCCGCGCTTGGAGAGGACGCGGACCAGCCCGTCCTCCTGCAGGCGGATGATCGCCTCGTGCACCGGCGTGCGGCTCATGCCGAGGCGAACCGCGATCTCCTGCTCCGAGCCCTGATAGCCCGGTGGAAAATCATTGTCGCGGATCGCCTGTTTCAGCGCCGCATAGGCCTCGTCGACCAGTGAGCCGCGCCTCGCTCCCACTTCGACAATCTCGGCACGCGCTAGCTCGACCATGGTCCCTCCGTGGCCGATTGAGCACAAATGATTGTTTCCATGCAAGCAAGAATGGAAGCTTGACAGCCCTTATCCCAGCGACGACGATCCACCATGCAAACTTCCATGGAAGATAAATGGGAAAGCAGACCGACGCGCCGCCGAACGGCGCTCGCACAGGGAGAGAACCGATGAAGCGAATGCTGCTGACGCTGGCGCTCGGGCTGGCGGCGACATCTCCGGCGATGGCGCAGGCGCCCTACCCGACCCGCGCGATCACATTGGTCGTGCCTTTCGCGGCGGGCGGCACCACCGACATCGTGGCTCGGCTGATGGCCGACCATATGGGCCGCACGCTCGGCCAGTCGGTCGTGGTCGAGAACGTCGCCGGCGCCGGCGGCACCACGGGCGCGACCCGCGTCGCCAAGGCGACGCCCGATGGCTACACGCTGCTGATGGGCAATCTCGGCACGCAGGCGGCCAGCGTCGGGCTCTATCCCAGGCTCGCCTACGACCCCCGCACCGATTTCGAGCCGGTGATGAACTCGGCCTCGACGCCGATGCTGGTGGTCGCCAAGAAGGACCTGCCCGTCAAGGATTTCCGCGAGTTCGTCGCCTATCTCAAGGCCAATGCCGAGAAGCTGAACTACGGCTCCGGCGGCGTCGGCTCGACCTCGCATCTGACCTGCCTCTTCCTGGATTCGCTGCTCGGCACCAAGCCGCAACACGTTCCCTTCCGCGGCTCGGGGCCGGCGCTGAACGCGCTACTCGGCGGCCAGGTCGACTATGTCTGCGACCAGACCGTCGCCATCGTCCCGAGCGTGCAGGCCAAGGAGGGCAACGGCCTCGTCGTCGCGGTCAAGAGCCGGCTGTCGGTCATTCCCGATGTCCCGACCGCGGCCGAACAGGGCCTGCCGCAATTCCAGGCCACCGGCTGGAACGCGATGTTCGCGCCCAAGGGCACGCCGAAGGAGATCGTCGACAAGCTGAACGCCGCCGCCCGCGCTGCGCTCAAGGACGAGCCGACGCGCAAGCGCTTCCTCGAGCTCGGCGCAGAACTGCCCGACGAGGCCGGCCAGACGCCAGCCGCACTCGGCGAGCTCGTCCGCAGCGAGATCGACAAATGGGTGCCGGTCATCCGCAATGCCGGCGTCACCGCCCAGTAGTCACCATGGCGGTGCCCGGTCCTCCCGGGCACCGCATCATCACAGCAATAGCACCACAGCATCGGACGAGAGCATGCGCACGCACAGGATCGCCGCCATCGGCGGGGACGGTATCGGCCCCGAGGTCATCGCCGCCGGGCTCCAGGCCCTGGATGTCTGCGCCGAGCGCGATGGCGGCTTCCGCCTCGATATCGAAGCCTTCGACTGGGGGTCCGACTATTATCGCCGGCACGGCGTGATGATGCCGGCCGATGGGGCCGATCAGCTCCGCGCCTTCGACGCGATCTATTTCGGGGCCGTCGGCGCGCCCGATATCCCCGACCACCTGACGCTGTGGGGTCTCAGGCTCGCGATCTGCCAGCCGCTCGACCAGTACGCCAATGTCCGCCCGACGCGCATCCTGCCCGGCATCACCAGCCCGCTGCGCCATGTCTCCGGTCCGGAGCTCGACTGGGTGATCGTGCGCGAGAATTCGGAGGGCGAGTATTCCGGCGTCGGCGGGCGCGTCCACAAGGGCCTGCCCGAGGAGGTCGCGACCGATGTCGCCATGTTCACCCGCGCCGGCGTTACCCGGATCATCCGCTACGCCTTCGAGGTCGCCCGCTCACGGCCACGCAAGCTCCTGACCGTGGTCACCAAGTCGAACGCTCAGCGCCACGGCATGGTGATGTGGGATGAGATCGCCGCCGAAGTCGCAGCAGGCTTCCCGGATGTCGCCTGGGACAAGATGCTGGTCGATGCGATGACCATGCGCATGACGCTGAAGCCGGAGACGCTCGACACCATCGTCGCGACCAATCTCCATGCCGACATCCTCTCGGATCTCGCCGCGGCGCTCGCCGGCTCGCTCGGCATCGCGCCGACAGCGAATCTCAACCCCGAGCGCAAGACACCGTCGATGTTCGAGCCGATCCATGGCTCGGCCTTCGACATCACCGGCAAGGGCATCGCCAATCCCGTCGCGACCTTCTGGACCGGGGCGATGATGCTGGAGCATCTTGGCGAGAGGGCCGCGGCGGCGCGCCTGATGCGCGCGGTCGAGCGCGTCACGGCTGATCCTGCCTTGCACACGCCGGACCTCGGCGGCAGCGCGACGACGGCACAGGTGACGCAGGCCGTCTGCGAGGCACTCAGGGGCGACAACATCTGAGCGACGGGGGCGCTGGCGAGAGTGGTGTGCGACGGTGCTGACCATGACAGGGCAGCGATAATCGTCTAAGGCGGCGCTCTCCCGCCCCTCGCCCGCTCGATGCTGTTCAACTCCTTCGCCTTCCTGCTCGGCTTCCTGCCGCTCGCACTCGCCCTGCACTGGCTGGTCGAGCGCTTCGCGCCGACCTGGCGGCTGCCGTTGCTGGCGGTGCTCTCCTTCGCCTTCTATGGCTGGTGGGACTGGCGCTTCGTGCCGCTGCTCGCCTTCTCGATCCTGCTCAACTGGCTGATCGCGGAAGCCTTCCAGAAGACCAGGGCCGGCGGCCTGATCACGCTCGCCATCGCGATCAACCTCGCGATCCTGGCGCTGTTCAAGTACTTCAACTTCTTCGCCGATCTCGCTGCGATGATTCCGGGATTGCCGACGACGAAGCTCGACCTCGCGCTGCCGCTCGGCATCTCCTTCTTCACCTTCCACCATGTGATGTACCTGACCGATCTGCGCCGGGGACAAGCGCCGCGCTACGATCTCGTGCGCTACGCGCTCTACATCGCCTTCTTCCCGCAGGTACTGGCCGGGCCGCTGGTGCGCTGGCGCGAGATCATGCACCAGTTCGAGGAGCGGCCTTACCTCAGGCCCGACGCGGCCGAGCGCATCGCCCACGGCATCATGCTGCTGACGATCGGCCTGGCCAAGAAGGTGCTGATCGGCGACCCGCTCTCCGACTATGCCAACCCGGTCTTCGCCGCCGCCGCGGCCGGCGACGTCGTGAGCCTGGTACAGGCCTGGCAGGGGACGCTGGCCTTCACCTTCCAGATCTATTTCGACTTCTCCGGCTACACCGACATGGCGCTGGGCCTGGCCCTGCTGTTCGGCATCGTGCTGCCGCAGAATTTCGACGCGCCCTATCGCGCCGTCAGTCTGCAGGATTTCTGGCGGCGCTGGCACATGACCTTGTCGCGCTTCCTGCGCGATTATCTCTACATCCCGCTCGGCGGCTCGCGGCATGGCCTGCCGCTGCAGCTCTGGGCGCTGTTCGCCACCATGGCGCTCGGCGGCCTCTGGCACGGCGCCGGCCTCAACTTCGTCGCCTGGGGCGCGGCGCATGGCGTCGTGCTCGCCATCGGCGTGCTCTGGCGGCGCGCCGGGCTGCCGATGCCCAGGCTGCTCGGCTGGGCGCTGACCTTCCTCTTCGTAGCCGTCTGCTGGGTGCTGTTCCGCGCGACGTCCTTCGACGCGGCGCTGGCGATCTACAAGGCCATGCTCGGCCTCGGTCCCGTCGGCACCGGCTTCAAATGGCGCGCCTTCCTGCCGGCGATAGCGGTGGCGATGATCGGCCCGACCGCCTGGGCAGCGGTGCATAAGGCGACGCCGGCGCGCTGGCTCGCCGTCGTAACAGCCATCCTCTTCGTGCTGATCCTCTTCAAGATCGGCGACGACGCCAACTACGAGTTCATCTATTTCCAGTTCTGACGTGCACCGGCAGCGACGCCGGGATGCTGCGGAGCCCACCCTGAGCCGGCCACGTATCGCCTTTCGCGACTGGCATACCCTCGCCCGGAGAATCGAGAGCCGGGCAACGATCTCGGCCAGACCCGGCAATCGCGGAAGGCCGCGGCACCGCCCGGCCCCGGCATCGCTGCAGGGGTCACCGGATTACCCTGATTTTCCAGCGCTTTGCCAGGTTGTTCACGGCTGCGCGAAAGCGATTGTTCCCGGTGTGACCAATCGCTATAAGGGCGCCAAATCGGCGGCCTCGACACGGCAAAGCCGGCGAGGTCTTCGAGCGCTCATGCAGAAGGCCTGCCATGTCGAAGCAGATTAGTCTTGCCCCTGACTACAAGCCCTCCGACAGCGAGCCGTTCATGAACGAGCGGCAGCGGGAGTATTTCCGCAGCAAGTTGCTCGCCTGGAAGGAAGAGATCCTCAAGGAGGCCAAGGAGACCCTGGTCACCTTGCAGAGCGAGAGCGAGAACCACCCGGACATCGCCGATCGCGCCTCCTCCGAGACCGATCGCGCCATCGAGCTGCGCGCCCGCGACCGCCAGCGCAAGCTGATCTCGAAGATCGACGCCGCCCTCTCCCGCATCGAGGACGGTTCCTACGGCTATTGCGAGGAGACTGGCGAGCCGATCTCGCTGAAGCGCCTGGAAGCCCGCCCGATCGCGACGCTTTCGCTGGAGGCGCAGGAGCGCCACGAGCGTAATGAACGCGTGTTCCGGGACGATTGAGGAAAGCGCGCATCGCGCTCAAACGAAAAGGCCCCGCAGGCGACTGCGGGGCCTTTTTGCGTAGAAGGCTGAACGGCCGGTCAGGCCGATGGGCTCTGCCCTACCGGAATGCCTTCGCCAGTGCGTCGGCGTGCTTGGTCAGCAGGCCAAGATCAGAGCCGACCGCGACGAAGCGATAGCCCCATTCGATATAGCGGCGCGCATCGGCCTCGGACGGCGTCAGGATGCCGGCCGGCTTGCCGAGCGCCGTCAGGCGCTCGGCCGCGCCCTTGATCGCTTCCTGCACCTCGGGATGGCCGGGATTGCCGATATGGCCGAGCGATGCCGAGAGATCGGCGGGACCGATGAAGACGCCATCGACGCCGTCGACCGAGGCGATCGCCTCGAGCTGCGCCAAGGCCTCGCCGGTCTCGACCTGGACGAGGACGCAGATCTCGGCATCGGCGCGCTTGAGATAATCCGGCACGCGGCCATAGCGACTGCCGCGCCCGCTAACGGTGATGCCGCGGATGCCGGCCGGCGGATAGCGGCAGGCAGCGACGGCCTTGGCGGCTTCCTCGGCATTCTGCACGAAGGGCACCAGCACAGCCTGCGTGCCGATGTCGAGCAGGCGCTTCAGCAGCACCGGATCGTTCCAGGCCGGGCGCACGATCGGCGTCGCGGTGCCGGCCTGCAAGGCCTGGAGCTGGGCGAGCACGGCCGGCGGCTCATTCGGCGAATGTTCGGTGTCGACCAGGATCCAGTCGAAGCCGCTATGGCCGATGAGCTCGGCGACGATCGGACTGCACAGGCTGCTCCACAGCCCGATCTGAAGCTCGCCGCGGGCGAGCGCGGCCTTGAAGGCGTTGCGGGGCAGGTCCATCGACGGCTCCTTCAGACGAACTGCACGGAGACGCTACCGAGCGGCCCGAAATCGGCGTGCAGCGTATCGCCCTTAGCCGCCCAGACCGGCCGTGTGAAGGAGCCCGACAGCATCAGGTCGCCCGGCTGCAGGGTGATGTCGAACGGCGCAAGCTTGTTGGCGAGCCAGGCGATCGCCATGGCGGGGTGGCCGAGCACGCCGGCGGCAAGGCCGGTCTCCTCGATTTCGGAGTTGCGATAGAAGATCGCGCCAACCCAGCGCAGGTCGACATCCTCGGGCCGCACTGGCCGGCCGCCCAGCACGATGCCGGCAGCGGCGCCATTGTCGGCGACCGTGTCGAAGATCTTGCGCGGCTCGGTGACGCGCGCATCGATGATCTCGATCGAGGGCACGACATATTCGGTCGCGCGGAGCACATCGATCAGCCCGATGCCCGGCCCTTTCAGCGGCTCCTTCAGGATGAAGGTCAGCTCCGGCTCGACGCGCGGTACGCAGAAGTCCTCGAACTTCACCTTGGCGCCGTCGTTCAGCAGGAGATCGTCGAAGAGATAGCCATAGTCGGGCTCGTCGATCTTCGAGGAAGCCTGCATCGCCTTGGAGGTCAGGCCGATCTTGTGGCCGATGATGCGGGCGCCCGCCTTGACCCGCTCCTGCGCCACCGCCGAGGAGATCGCGTAGGAATCGGCGATCTCGATCTCGGGGAACATCTGCGAGGGGCGTTCGCCCTGCTTCTTGGTGCGGTGGCTTTCAAGCAAAGAGCGCACCACCTGCGCGCGCTGGGCTTCGGTCAGCATGGACGTTTCCTATGATTTGCGGCGCTGAGCGCGCTTGTGGGAACGGCGATCGCATGCGGCGACCGCCGGGTGTGATGGAGAAAGCGAAGAGCCCTCAGAGCTTGACGCAGACGTTGCGCAGCTCGGTGTAGAACTCCATCGAGTGCACGCCGCCCTCGCGGCCGATGCCTGATTGCTTCGAGCCGCCGAAGGGCGTGCGCAGGTCGCGCAGGAACCAGGAGTTCACCCAGGTGATGCCGACCTCGACCTGCGCCGCGACGCGATGGGCGCGCGTCAGGTTCTGCGTCCAGATCGAGGTGGCGAGGCCGTAGGGGCTGTCGTTCGCCAGCGCGATCACCGCGTCCTCCTCGTCGAAGGGCACGATGTTGCAGCAGGGCCCGAAGATCTCCTCCCGCATCACCGCCGAATCCTCGGCAAGACCCGTCCAGATCGTCGGCTCGACGAAGGAGCCGGCGGAATACGGAGCCGCCAGCTCGGGGATGCCGCCGCCAGTGATGATCTCAGCCCCCTCGGCCTTCGCCTTGGCGTAATAGGACAGCACCTTGTCGCGATGGACTTGGCTGATCAGCGGGCCGAGCGTGGTCGAGGCTTCGAACGGGTTGCCGGGCTTCAGCTTTTCTGCCGCCTGCTTCAGCCGCTGCGTGAACTGATCGAAGATCGGCCGCTCGACATAGACACGCTCGGTGCCGAGGCAGACCTGGCCGCAATTGGCGAAGACGGCGCGGCTCACGCCCTCGATCGCCTTGTCCATGTCGCAATCGGCGAAGACCAGCGAGGCGTTCTTGCCGCCGAGCTCGAGCGAGACCGGGCGGACTCCCTTCGACGCCGCCCGCATGATCGCCTCGCCCGTCCGGGTCTCGCCGGTGAAGGTGATGCCGTCGACGAGGGGGTGGCTGGTCAGGTATTCCCCCGCGCTGTCCTCGCCGAACCCATGCACGACATTGTAGACGCCGGGCGGCACGCCGGCTTCGTTCATGATCTCGCCGAGCATGGTCGCCGTGGTCGGCGTCTCTTCGGAGGGCTTGACCACGACGGTGTTGCCGCAGGCGAGCGCCGGCGCCACCTTCCAGGTCATCAGCAGCAGCGGCAGGTTCCAGGGGCAAACCACGGCGATGACGCCCCGCGGTCCCCGGATCGCATAGTTCAGCGCCCCTGCCCCGTCCGGCGTCGCCATGCGGAAGGTCTCGGTCGAGAGCGTCAGCACCTGGTCGGCGAAGACGTTGAAGTTCGCGGCGCCGCGCGGAATGTCGATATGCGAGGCGAGGCTCCTGGGCTTGCCGGTGTCGAGCACCTCGGCGGCGAGGAAATCGTCAAAGCGGGCCATGATCCCGTCGGCGACCTTGCGCAATATGGCCGAGCGCTGCTGCTCGCTCATCTTGCCCCACGGCCCCTTGAGCGCGCGCTTGGCCGCCTTGACCGCATCATCGACCGCGGCCGAGTCGGCCTCCGGCACGAGGTTGATCAGCTCGCCCGTCGCCGGATGGCGGTTCTCGAAGCTGCTGCGGCCGGCCGGCACGAAGCGCCCGTCGATGAAATGCGACAGGCGGGCGGTCTCGGCGCTGGCAGCAGCGCTCTGGTAGCGCGGAACGGCGCTGTTCATCGTCTCACTCCCGGTCTGTTGTTGTCGTCATGGGCGCATCATCGCGCCGCCATTCACGTCGAGGATGGCGCCGGAGACGAAGCTCGCCGCCGGTGAGCAGAGGAAGGCGATCGGCCAGGCGATCTCCTCCGGCCGGGCGGCCCGGCCGAGCGGATGCTTGGCCAGCGTCGCCGAAAGGTCGTGGACGCCGACCATGGCCGTGTCGGTGACCCCCGGCGCAACGCCGTTGATGAGCACGCCCTGCCCGCCGAAACGGGCCGCGAGCCAGCGCACCAGCGTGTGCAGGCCGCCCTTGGACGCCGCGTAATGCGGACCGACGCCCGGGAAGGAGCCGCCGGTCGCGGCCACGATCGAGCCGACGAGGACGACCCGCCCACCACCGCGCCCTGCCATGGTGGGCACGAGCTCGCGCGCCAGCCGCATCGGCGCCATCAGGTTGAGCGACAGCGTGGTCTCGGCGACCTCCTCCCAGCCATCGGCATCCCAGTCGAGCGGGCGATAGATGCCGGCGCCGAGGACGGCGGCATCGATCGGCCCGGCCTGTTCGGACAGGCGCCGCGGCGCCTCATCGTCAAGCAAATCGATGACGATCTCGCGGGCTGCACCCGCCTTCTCGCCGAGCCCCGCGATCGTCGCCTCGCAGGAGATGCGGTCGGTCAGGACGAGCGCGGCGCCAAGATTTGCCAGCACCTGCGCCGTCACTGCGCCGATGCCACCGGCCGCACCGGTGACCAGAATGGTCTGGCCGCTCAGATCAAAACCGCTCACGCCTTGCCTCCGAAAATCTGGTCGTCGTCCCGCGCCAGCGCAGCCATCGCCTTGCGGACTTCTTCTGCAGTGCGCGACAGGTGCAGCTCGGTCATCCGGCAAGCCCGCAGCGCATTGCGCTGCATGGTGGCGTCGTAGATGGCGCGGTGCTCGTCATGGACGTTGCGCCAGCCGCGCGAGACGTTGAGCGAGACGCGGCGATAGCGCTCGGACTGCTGGTAGAGCAGGTCCCGCAGCTTGATCAGCATCGGCGAGCCGGCGGCCGAGACAAGCGCGGCATGAAAGGCGCGGTTGCGCGCCTCCCAGATCTCGATCTGCCCCGGCGGCAGCGCCTCGCTGGTATGCGGCAGATGCTCTTCGATCTCAGCCAGCGCCTCGAACGCCGCCGTGACCTCGCGCTCCCACGCCGCATCGCCATTGCGGATCGCGGCATTGAGCGCCTCGGCCTCGATCAGGGCGCGGACGCGCGAGACATCGTCGAGCTCGTCGAGCGAGAGCGGCGCCACCCAGAAGCCGCGCTGCCCTTCCGAGACGACGAGCAGGTCGCCCATCAGGCGGGCGAGCGCCTCGCGCAGCGGCGACATGCCGACTTCATAGTCCTGCGCCAGGCCTTCGAGCTTCAGCTTGCTGCCGGCAGCGAGCCGGCCATTGACGATGTCGCCGCGCAATTGGCGGTAGGTCCGGTCGGCCAGAGTCTTGTCGGAAGAGGACATTCCGAAGCACGCAGCTCCCGTTGTCGATAACCCTCTCTACCATTGAATTTCGAAATTACAATCCCGATGAGATCGATCGAGGTCACGCAGAATCCCTTTAATTCCTATAATTCAAAGGATTCTCTATAAGAGGCCGCGTGAAGGCGAATTCAGTGTGTCGAAAAAATATCGAAATAATGTTGACAGCCCAAAGCTGTTCTGATCGGATGCCGGCCAATCGAGTGGCACCAAGATCGCCCCGTTGGAGGACGTCCCATGACCGAGCGCTTTCCGCTGTCCCGCCGCAGCTTCCTCGCGACCGCAGGCGCCACCGCCCTCTCCGGCGCGATCAGCGCGCCCGCTTTGGCGCAGGGCGCCAAGCCCCTGAAGATCGGCATGGTGACCTCGCTGTCGGGGCCGTTCACGGCGCTCGGCGAGAGCATGCGCGCCGGCATGCAGATGTTCCTCGCCGAAAATGGCGGCAAGCTCGCCGGCCGCGCCGTCGAACTGATCGTCGAGGACGATCAGGCCAAGCCGGACGAGGGCGTGCGCAAATTCCGCAAGCTGCTCGGGCAGGACAATGTCGACATCGTCTCCGGCGTGATCTCCTCCGCCGTGGCACTCGCCGTCCGCGACGTGGTGACCGAGGCCAAGGCACTGACCTTCATCTCGGCCGGCTCGGCCAATGATCTCGCCCGCAAGGCGGCGAGCCCCTTCGTCTTCCGGCCGACCAAGACCAACTGGATGCTCGGCCACACCGCCGGCCAGTGGGCTTTCGAGAAGCTCGGCAAGTCCGGCTGCCTGACCATCGCCGCCGACTATGCCGCCGGCCGCGAATCCGTCGGCGATTTCGTCGCGAGCTACCAGCAGCAGGGCGGCAAGGTCGGCAAGCAGCTCTGGGCGCCGCTCGGCACCACCGATTTCGGGCCGCTGCTGACGACGATCGCCGCCGAGAAGCCGGAGTTCATCTTCTCCTTCTTCGCCGGCTCGGATGCGGTGCGCTTCCTGCGCCAGATGCGCGAGTACCGCCTGCACGGCAAGGTCAAGCTGATCGGCAGCGGCGCGCTGTTCGACCAGGAGGACGTGGTCTCGGCCGTCAAGGAAGCGGCGCTCGGCGGGCTCAATACCTGCAACCAGTCACCGACGGCGCCGAGTTCGGCCGCCTTCACCAAGGCCTATCAGGCGCTCCGCAACGCCATGCCCGGCGAGATGGGCACGGCCGGCTACGTCACCGGCCAGGTGATCAAGGCCGCGGCCGAGCGCGTCCAGGGCGATCTCTCCAACAAGGAGAAGGTCAAGGAAGCGCTGCTCGCCAAGGAAGTCGAGACGGTGTTCGGGCCGATGCCGTTCGACCCCCGCAACAACCAGGCGATCCTCGACATCTACGTCAACGAGATCAAGGAAGGCACCGGCGGCCCGGTCAACCAGGTGATCCACACCTACAAGGCCGTGCGCGATCCGGGCCCGGTGGCCTAAGTCCTACGAAGGAGCTTTTCCGTGGGCTTCTACGCCGTCCAGAGCCTGAACGCGCTGTCGTTCTCGATGCTGCTGCTGCTGACAGGCCTCGGCCTGTCGGTGGTGCTCAACCTGATGAACTTCGTCAACCTGACCCACGGCTCCTTCTTCCTGCTCGGTGCCTATGTCGGCGTCTACTGGCTGGCCTCCGGCGCGCCCTGGTGGCTCGCCTTCCCGGTCGCTTTCGCGGCCGCTGGCCTCGCCGGCTTCCTGCTGGAGCGCTTTCCGTTCCGGCAGTTCTATGCGCGCACGCATCTGATGCAGGTGCTGCTGACCTACGGCCTCTCGGTGATCTTCGCCGACCTGATGCGCTGGGGTTTCGGCGCGCAGATCCTCTCGGCGGAGATTCCGGAGGCGCTGCGCGGCGTCGTCTTCATCATGGACATGCCGTTCCCGATCTACCGGCTCTTCATCATCGGCTTCGGCGCAGCGCTCGCCTTCGCGCTCTGGTTCGTGATCGACCGCACCATCTGGGGCGCGGTGGTCAGGGCCTGCGTCACCGATCGCGGTTTCGTCGAGACCCTCGGCCTCGACACCCGCCGGATCTTCACCGCCGTGCTGGTGATCTCGGCGGGCCTGGGCGGCATCTCCGGCGCGCTCGGCGCCGGCATCCTCTCCGCCTATCCCGGCCTCGACGAGGAGGTGCTGATCCTGGCGCTGATCGTCGTCGTCGCCGGCGGGCTCGGCACCTTCCGCGGCACGGTGCTGAGCGCGCTGCTGCTCGGCTTCGCCATGACCTTCTCCAAGGTCTGGGTGCCGGAATTCTCGAACGTCGTCGCCCTCGCCGTCATGGCCGCGCTGCTGGTCGCGCTGCCGGAAGGCCTGGTCGCCAAAAAGGTGAGGCAGGTATGAGCTCGATCGCCGACGGGACCGGCCGCGTGGAGGCGTCCCCCGCCAGTGAGCGGCGCAGCCTGCCGATGACCGCGAAGGCTGCGCTGCTCGCCCTCGCCGCTGCGGTTCCCCTGCTGTTCGCCGGCGACTACCAGCTGCGCTTCCTGGCCGAGATCCTGATCATCGGCACCGCCGTGCTCAGCCTCGACCTGCTGGTTGGTTTCGGCGGGCTGGTCTCGCTCGGCCACGCCGTCTTCTTCGGCGGCGCGGCCTATGCCGCCGCGATCGCCGCGCAGACGCTCGGCGCCGATGTCGTGGTGATGCTCGCCGTCGGCATCGCCACCGGCATGGCCTCGGCGCTGTTGATGGGCGTCGTGGTGATGCGCACCATCGCCCTGTTTTTCCTGATCCTCAGCCTGATCGTCGGCCAGATCGTCTGGGAGGTGGTGTTCCACTGGCGCGAGGTCACCGGCGGCGCCGACGGCCTGCGCGGCTTCCCGGTGCTCACCTTGCACACCGGCTTCGCCACGATCCCGCTCAACAATGGCGTCGCGCTCTATCTCGCTGCGCTCGTGCTGGCGCTCGCCGCCTATTTCGCCGCCCGCTCCTTCGTAACAGCGCCGATCGGCCGCGCTTTGCTGGGCACGCGCGAGCGACAGCTCCGGATGAGCGCGCTGGGCTATTCGATCCCGCGTATCCGCCTGATGGCGCTGCTCGCCTCCGGCGCCATCGCCGGAGCAGCCGGGGCGCTCTATCCCTTCGTCAACCAGTATGTCGGCCCCAATGCCGTGCATTGGACGATGTCGGCGATGATGATCATCATGCTGGTGATCGGCGGCGTCGGCTCGCTCTATGGCGCCTTCATCGGCTCGGCGATCTATCTGGGCATCCAGACCTATGTCTCGTCCTATACCGATCGCTGGCAACTGGTCGTCGGCCTCGTCTTCGTGCTGACCGTGATGATCATGCCGAAGGGCGTCGTCGCCGGGCTGAGGGCCGCCTTCGGTCGGCGCAAGGATGCGGAGGGCCGCTCATGAGCGCGAACGCCGTTCCCGCTCTCGCGATCGAGGGCATCGCCAAATCCTTCGGCGGGCTGAAGGTGCTGAGCGATGTCTCGGTCACGCTCGGACAGGGCGAATGCCTCGGCCTGATCGGCCCCAACGGCGCCGGCAAGACAACGCTGTTCAACATCGTCACCGGTTTCCTGATCCCCGACCAGGGCCGCGTCGCCTTCGCCGGCGAGGACATCACCAGGGCGAAGCCGGATGTGCGCGTCCGCGCCGGGCTGGTGCGCACGTTCCAGAAGAGCATGGCCTTCCCGGAGCTCAGCGTCCGCGAGAACCTTGCTCTGGCGGCACGATCCCGGAGCGGCGAAGGCTATGGCTGGTCCGGCAGCCGCAAGGCGGTCGCGTCCGCGGACGAAGCCGCCGATGAATTGCTGACCCGCGCGCAGTTGCGCGAGCGGGCCGAATTGCCGGTCGCCGGCCTGTCCTATGGCGAGCAGCGCATCGTCGACGTGCTGGTCTCGCTGGCGATGCGCCCGCGCGTGCTCCTGCTCGACGAGCCGACCGCCGGCCTGTCGCGGGCCGAGGGTGAGCATCTGATCGAGGTCGTCCGCACGCTCGGCGAGGACCTCTCGACCATTCTGATCGCGCACGATCTCGATATCGTCTTCGGTGTCTGCGACCGCGTCGCCGTGCTCGATCTCGGCCGATTGATCGCCTGCGATACGCCGGACGCGATCAAGGCGCATGAGGGCGCGCAGGCCGCCTATCTCGGCGCCTCGCTCGGGGAGGCCGCATGATGTCGGCAAAAACACAGCAACAGGCGGCTGCCGCGACCTATCTCGAGGTCGCCGGGCTCGATGCCGGCTATGACGGCGTGCGCGTCCTGCACGGCGTCGACTTCTCGCTGGCGCAGGGCGAGGCGGTGGCGCTGCTCGGCCGCAACGGCGCCGGCAAGAGTACGCTCTGCTCGGCCCTGTTCGGGCTGGAGCCGCAGGTCACCGGCCGCATCGCGATCAAGGGTCAGGAGGTCGCCGGCTGGCCGGGGCACCGCATCGCCCGGCTCGGCGTCGCGCTGGTGCCGCAGGGCCGCGGCGTCTACGCCAACCTCACGGTCGACGAGAACCTGACCATGGCCGCCCTGTGGTCGCGCAAGCAGCCGAACCGGCGCTGGGTCAAGGAGCGTATCTACGAGGACTTCCCGCGCCTAGCCGAGCGCCGTTCCTTCTCCAGCGGCGCGCTCAGCGGCGGCGAGCGGCAATTGCTGGCGATCGCCCGCGCTTTGCTGACGCAGGCCGACCTGATCGTGCTCGACGAGCCGAGCGAGGGCCTCTCGCCACGGGCGATCGAAGAGGTCATCATCGGCACGGTCGGGCGCTTGCGCGGCGAGGGCTATACCTTGCTGATCGCCGAGCAGAACCTCGCCATGGCGCTGAAGCTCGCCGAGCGGGCGCTGGTCCTCGACCATGGCCGCGTCGTCTTCGACGGGCCGTCCGACGTCTTGATGGCCGACAAGGACCTCCAGAAAGAGCATCTCGGGCTATGAGCGACGCGATCACCATCGAGCAATTGCGCTATGTCCGGCTCGGCACCGCCGATCTGAAGGGCGCGGCCGATTTCGCCTCGCGCATCCTCGGCCTCCAGCTGGTCGATCGGACCGACACGGCCGCCTATTTCCGCTCCGATTATCGCGACCACACGCTGGTCTATGTCGACGGTCTCGATGCCGGCCAGGCGATCGGCTTCGAGGTGCGCGATCCCGATGCGCTGGCCCATGCCGAGACGGTGCTGCAGGGCGCGGGCTTCACCACGACGCGTGGCGCTGCCGAGGCTTGCGCCGTCAGAAAGGTCCGGCAATTCGTCTCGTTCCGCATGGCAGCCGGCTACGATATCGAGCTGGTAGTCCGGCCGCTGGAATCGGGCTGGCGCTATCACGGCCCGCGCGATGCCGGCATCACCGGGCTGGAAGCGATCGCCTTGCGCGGCGCGCCCGACGCTTCCGACCAGCAGGTCTGGACCAAGCTGCTCAGCGGCAAGGTCAGCGACTGGGTGGGCGAGGCCGCCTATATCCGCTTCGACGAGGCGCATCACCGCATCGCCGTGCACCCCTCGCAGGAGAAGGGCATCCTCTCCATCGAGTTCGGCGTCGAGGACGTCGATCTTGTCATGCAGAACGCCTATCATCTGCGTGGCGCCCAGGCGCGCATCATGGATGGCCCCGGCCGGCGCGCCACCTCGCAGCAGCTCTTCCTCAGCGTCGCCGGCCCCGACGGCGTCAACTTCTCCTATGTCGCCGAGGGCGAGCGCCTCGCCTCTCCGCGCCGCGCCCGGCAGTTCCCGCGCAAGCGCGACTCCTTCTGCGCCTGGGGCAGCGACACCCAGATTCCCGAATACCAGTGAAGCGTCTTCGCCGGCTCCGCGCCGGCAGGAGGGAGCGACCATGATCAAGCTTGCCGATGTCTCCTATGTCCGGCTCGGGACCCGTGATCTCGAAGGTGCGACCCATTTCGCCACCGAATATCTCGGCCTCGACGTCGCCGAGCGCGCCAAGGGCTCGGTTTATTTCAAGTCGGACGCGCGCGAGCACACGCTCTGCTATTTCGAGGGAGATCCGGGCGATCAGGTCGTCTGCTTCGAGGTCGAGGAGCAGTTCCATCTCGACGAGGCCGCGACGCAGCTCGAAAGCCTCGGCCACCCCGTCCGGCGCGGCACCGCCTCCGAGGCGGCGCTGCGCAAGGTCCACGACTTCATCGCCTTCCGCGACCCGACCGGCAACCCGATCGAGCTCGCCTGGCGGCCGGCCTATAGCGGGCGGCGCTATCACGGCGCGCGCGATGCCGGCATCACCGGCTTCAGCCATGTCGGCCTCTGCTCCAGCGACCTCGCCCGTGACGAGGCGTTCTGGACCAAGGTCACCAATGCCCAGGTCTCTGACCGGATCGGCGACGCGCCGCTGCTGCGCATCGACGAAGTCCATCACACCATCGCGCTGTTCCCGTCACCCAAGGCCGGCATCCAGCACATCAATCACCAGGTCGAGACCGGCGACGACATCATGCGCTCGCACCAGTTCCTGAAGGATCGGCAGGTGCGCATGGTTTTCGGCCCCGGCCGGCATCCGACCTCCTCGGCCAAGTTCCTCTATTTCGAGGGGCCCGAGGGCATGGTCTTCGAATATTCCAGCGGCGTGCGCGAGATCGCCGACGAGCTGCTCTGGCGCGAACGGCAGTACATGTTCGAGCCGAAGGGCTTCTGCAAATGGGGCGCCAAGCCCAACATCACCGAATTCAACAAGTGAGCGCGCCCAAGTGAGCGCACCAATGCCGCGGCCGAGCGCCGCTCAAGAAGATCTGGTCCGGCAGGCCGGGCGTGCTTTGGCGCGCCACGGCCTCGTCCATGCCTATGGCCATTGCAGCATGCGCCTCGACGAGGGCCATTTCCTGGTCTCGCCGGCGAAGCCGCTCGGACTCGTTTCCGACGAGGACATTTGCAGCGTCGTGCCCCTCGACGGCCCCTTGCCGGACGGCGTTCTCGGCGAGGTCCGTATCCATCGCGAGATCTATCGCCGACGGCCCGAGGTCGGCGGCGTCGTGCGCTCGATGCCTCCTAGGGTGATGACGCTCGGCACGGCCCGGATCACGCCAAAGCCACGGCACGGTTTCGGCAGCTATTTCGCGCCGCAGCCGCCGCTCTGGGACGATCCGCAATTGCTGCGCAACGACGAGCAGGCGGCCACTCTCGCCGAGCAGATGGGCCCGGCCCGGGCCATTGTCATGCGTGGCAACGGCGCAGTAACGGCCGGCGGAAGTCTGGAAGAGGCGGTGGTGCTGACCTGGTATCTTGAGGACGCGGCACGCGTCGAATTCGAGACCCGGGCTGCCGGGATCGCCGACGCCGGAGTCGTCCTCGGCGAGGCGGAAGTCGCTCAGCGCGCAACCTGGTCCGGCGCGATCCTCGACCGGATGTGGGCCTATCTGACGACGCCGCAGCGCTGAGGGCCGACGGCGTTCCCCTCACTCACCATCTCCGTCATTCCGGACAAGCTGCGGAGCAGCGCAGCTCCGGAATCTATCGAAGGGCTTCGAACTCCACGATGGATTCCGGAGCTGCGCTTCGCTGCGGCCGGAATGACGGGGAAAGTTGATCGAAAGACCCACGACACAACCTCGTCCGAACGAAACAAAGCCCCGCGCGGGAGAGCGCGGGGCTTCTGGCCGCCAGCCTGGATAGCTTGGGGAGCGTGGCGGGCGGCCGGGAGGAATGGCGGCTCGGGAGAGACCGCCGCCCCGGCGCGAAGGCATGGAACGTGGGGAGCGTTGCCGTCGCGCCGGAAGCTTGGGATCAGGATTTATCTGTCAGGCCTGTCCTGCCTCGGAAAACCGGTTTCCACTTGTCCGGGACATGCCTCAGAAGGGCAGCAGGATATCCATCACCTGCTGGCCGTAGCGCGGCTGCTGGACATCGGTGATCTGGCCGCGGCCGCCATAGGCGATGCGGGCCTGGGCGATCTTGGCCGAGTCGATGGTGTTGTCGGATTCGATGTCCTCCGGCCGGATCACGCCGGCGACGATCAATTCGCGCACCTCGAAATTGACCCTGATCTCCTGCTTGCCCTCGATGACGAGGTTGCCGTTCGGCAGCGTCTGGGTGACCACGGCGGCGACATTGGTGGCGAGCTGCTCGGCCCGGCGCACCGAGCCCGAGCCCTCGCTGGACGAATCCGAGTCGAGCTTCAGGAAGGAGCTGGGATCGGCGTTCTTCTTCCACTTGCTCTCCGCGCCGAAGAAGTTCTCGGCGCCGAGATCCTCGCCGTTCTTGCGGCTGCGCTTGGTGGTGTTGTCGAGCTGGGCCCGGTCGGTGACCTTGACCTTGACGGTGACGAGGTCGCCGACGAGCCGGGCGCGCTGGTCCTTGAAGAAGGCGCGCGAACCGGTGCGCCAGAGCGAGTTCGGCGCGTAGGAGGCGTGCTCCACGGCCGGCATCGGCATCTGCACGGGCTTGTAGCCCTTCGTCGCGGTCGGGTCCTCGATCGGCGACAGCGCCGGCGCCTGGCCGACATTGGCGAGCCGGTCGGCGGCGCCGCAGGCGCCCAGCATCAGGCTGAGACTAAGCGCGGCAGGGAGGGTAAGAGGGCTGGTCGAGGTCATGGCAATGGTCCGCAACTTGAGCAATGGGGTCAGCGAGCGGCGGCGATCTGGCCGCCGGCATGCGGGCTGACATTGACGCGCCCGGGACCAGTGACGGTTCCCTGCAGTACGCGCTTCGACTGGATATTGGTGATCGCGATGCTGTCGCCGATCGCGCCGGCCTCGTTGGCGCGGCCGCGCATGCTGATCGCGATCCCGCGCGCCTCGTAGACGATGGTGACGATCTCGCCGCGCCCGACGACTTCCTCGCGTTGGACGTCGCCGCTGCGCAGCACCGAACCGGCCACCAGGGCCCGCTTGGCAACCTTGCCGACCGCCGCTTTCATCTCGCCGAGCACGTCGTTGAACTGCGCATCGCGCGGCCGGCGCTCGATGGTGACGTCGCCTGCCTTGAGCGTCTCGCCCCGCGCGATGGTACGCAGCGGCACCACCACCTCGGCGGTCTCCACCAGCTGGCCGGAAACACGCACCGGCTTCAGCCTCGTCGCAGCGCTGCCCGGCATGGTCAGCCGGCCAGTGACGCGGCGGGTGCGGGCATCATAGTTCAGGTCGAGCGCCGCGAGGTCGCCGGTCAGCTCCGGCTCGACCACGACGGAGGGTGCCCCCCCGTCAAGCAGCAGCGCGAAGGCACGCCCGTCGAAGCCGAAGCGTTCGAGCAGGGCCGATTTCACAGCGGCTTCGACATCGAGCCCGGTGATCCGGCGCGCCGCCCGCGTCACCACCACCTGGGCGACGCCCTGGCTGTCGAGTTCCTGGGCATCGCGCAGGAGGCCGTGCTTCACCGCGGCGTCGACGATGCGGGTGACCTGGATGGTGCCGGTGTCGCCGAGCGCGGGTGCCCGGAAGGCCGGCAACGCCGCATCCTGCGGCGACAGTCCGGTGATCAGGTCGCCGAAGCCGACAATATCGCGCGACAGGGTGAGATCGGCCTTCAGCTTGAGCCTGGCGGCTGCAGCGGTCGCCGCCGCGGGTGCGCGCTCCTCGGCCGGAGTCGGAGCCTGGGCCAGCGCCATGGCCGGAAGTGCCGTCAGGGTCGCGATGATGAGAGCGGAGCGGATCATCTGGCTCATCCTCCGTCAGCGCATGATCTGGGTGGTGGACTGCATCATCTGGTCGGCGGCCGAGATCACCTTCGAGTTCATCTCGTAGGCGCGCTGGGCAGCGATCAGCGAGGAGAGCTCGGTGACCGCCTGGACGTTGCCTTCTTCGAGGTAGTTCTGCTGCAGCGTGCCGAAGCCTTCCTCGCCGCCGAGCCCGTCGATCGCCGGGCCGGAGCCGGCCGTCTCGACGAACAGGTTGTCGCCGATCGATTCGAGGCCGACCTTGTTGATGAAACGAGAGAGCTGGATCTGGCCGAGCTGCTGCGGCGCGGTCTGGCCGGGCAAGCTCACCTCGACCGTGCCCTGCGCGTTGATCGAGACGCCGGTCGCGTTGTTCGGGACGGTGATGCCCGGCTGGACGAGATAGCCGTCGCGGGTGACCAGCCGGCCCTGGCTGTCGAGATCGAACGAGCCGTCGCGCGAATAGGCGGTGCGCCCGTCCGGCATCTGGATGCGGAAGAAGCCCTCGCCGCGGATGGCGACGTCGTATTCCTTCTCCGTCGGGCTCAGGTTGCCCTGGCTCATCACCCGCCCGGTCGAGGCGGTCTTGACGCCGGAGCCGACGAAGGTGCCGGCCGGAACCTGCGTATTCTGGTCCGAGGTCTGCGTACCGGCGCGGCGGAAGTGCTCGTAGAGCAGGTCCTGGAAATGGATGCGCTGGCGCTTGTAGCCGGTGGTGCGGACGTTCGCGATGTTGTTGGAGATGACCTGGACGTTGAGTTCCTGGGCCATCATGCCGGTGGCGGCGGTGTAGAGTGCGCGCATGGATCTCGCTCCTTCCGCGTCAGGCTTGCTGATCGGCCAGGCGGGAAATCGCCTTGGCACGCAGTTCGTCGGTCTTGCCCATCATCGCCGAGAGCGTCTGGTAGGCGCGCTGGACCTCGACCAGCCGGGTCATCTCGACCACGGCCTTGACGTTCGAGCGCTCGATCGCTCCGGTCTCGAGCCGTGCCTGCGGCCCGGCGGGCTGGGCGGCGGCGGTCGAGGAGAACAGGTTGGCGCCGTCGCTGGCCAGCGCCCGGGGATTGTCGAAGCGAACGATCCTGAGCTTGCCGCGCTGGCCCTGATCGGAGGAGACCGTGCCGTCGGTGGCGATGCGGGCATTGCTCTCGGTCGAGCCGAACACGATCGGCCCGCCATCGCCCAGCACCGGCTGGCCGGCCTGGGTCACGAGCTGGCCGCGGCCGTTGATCTCGAGCGAACCGGCGCGGGTGTAGCGTTCGCCCTGCGCGGTCTGGACGACGAGGTAGTTGTCGCCCTGCAGCGCGACGTCGAGCGGGTTGCCGGTGCGCTCGATCATGCCGCCGGACAGGTCGATCGGCGTGCCCTTGTCGATGACATAGGAGAGCCGCCGATCCATGGTCGGAAAGGTGTCGGCCTTCGCCGTCGGCGAGATATACTCGGCAAAGCGGGCGGAACGGGCCTTGAAGCCGTTCGTGCCGACATTGGCGACGTTGTTGGCGATGACGTCGAGCTCACGCGCCAGAGCCATCTGGCGCGACAGGCTGACGAGAAGCGCGTTTTCCACGGCTCCTGCTCCCGATCTGTCCCATGGCCGCCCCGACGCTCCCCAGCGCGGTGGCCACGGCAAACAGGTGGCAAGCGACGTGCCAACATGGTTAATCCGCACAAATTATTGATATCATTGGAGATAGATTGGAAGGCGCCCTTCACCAACACTGGACGGAAACCGCCTGCGCGGCAGAAACGACCCGGCAGAAATTGCCGCCCTTAACGGGCCGTTAACCGTAACCGGGCGAAGGTTAACGCCAGAGAGACGGGCCGGGGCGGCGCCCGTCGCGGGCGGGCGGGCCAAGATGGCGAAGACGGCGAACAAGGACGACGAAGCCGCCGAAGGCGGCGCCGGAGAGGCGCCGAAGCCCGGCAAGAAGAAGCTCGTCATGATCGGCGGCGCCCTGGCCCTCGTCGCCGCGCTCGGCGGGGGCGGCTGGTTCTTCTTCATGAAGAGCAAGCCCGCCGAGGAAGTGACCGCCGAGCAGGCCGCCGCCGCCGCCAAGAAGCTGATCACCTTCGTCGAGATGAAGGACATGATGATCGGCATCACCGCCGGCCCGCAGCAGGAGCGCCAGCCGATCGTCAAGATCAAGGTCGCGCTCGAGATCGCCGATCCCAAGACCGCCGACCAGGTCAAGCCGCTGCTGCCGCGCGTCGAGGACGCTTTCCAGGTCTTCATGCGCGAATTGCGCCCCTCCGACCTCGACGGCTCGGCCGGCATGTACCGCCTGAAGGAAGAACTGCTGCGCCGGGTCAACGTCACCGTCTACCCGGCCAAGGTCGACGCCGTCCTCTTCAAGGAATTGCTGCTGCAATAGCGGCAGCCAGATCGCGCAAAGCAGACCGCCATGGCCAACGACGATCTCGAAGCCCAGGACAAGGACAAGGTGCCGCTGACGCCGGAGGGCATGGCGGCCGAATGGGCCACCATGTCCGACGTCGTCTCGGACGAAAGCGGCGAGGCCGAAGCCAATATCGATCGCCTGATGAATCAGGAAGAGATCGACACCATGCTCGGCTTCTCCATCGGAGATGACGGCAAGGGCGGGCGCAACGGCATCCAGGCGATCGTCGATTCGGGCTCGGTCACCTATGAACGCCTGCCGATGCTCGAGATCATCTTCGAGCGTCTCGTCCGCCTGCTCTCCACCAGCCTGCGCAACCTGTTCAGCGACAATGTCGAGGTGACGCTGGAGGGCATCCGCTCGGTGCGTTTCGGCGACTACATCAACTCGATCTCGCTGCCGGCGATGCTGGCGGTGTTCAAGGCCGAGGAATGGGACAATTTCGGCCTCGTCACCATCGAGTCCGCCCTCACCTATTCGGTGCTCGACACCATGCTCGGCGGCAAGCGCGGCCAGGCGGCGGCACGCGTCGACGGACGCCCCTTCACCTCGATCGAGATGAGCCTGCTGCGCCGCGTCATCGGTGTCGTGCTCAGCGATGCCGAGGCCGCCTTCCGGCCGCTCTCGCCGGTGAACTTCAAGATCGACCGGATCGAATCCAATCCGCGCTTCGTCTCGATCTCGCGCCCGGCCAATGCCGCGATCCGCGTCGAACTGCGCTTCGACATGGAAGGGCGCGGCGGCTCGCTCCATCTGCTCCTGCCCTACGCCACCATCGAGCCGATCCGTGAACTGCTCCTCGAGAGCTTCATGGGTGAAAAGCTCGGGCGCGACCCGATCTGGGAAAACCATCTCGCCACCGAGGTCTGGCAGGCGGACGTCGCGGTGAAATGCGTCCTCCATGAATGCACCATGCCGCTGAAGCGGGTGATGAAGCTCGAGATCGGCGACACGCTGATGTTCGACGCCCGCCCCGATTCGGTCGCCTCGCTGCGGTGTGGCGAGTTCATCGTCAGCGAGGGCCGGATCGGACGCGTCGACGACAAGATCGCCGTCCAGGTCGTCAGCCCGCTGCGCCGCTCGAAGACGACCATGGCCGCCTTCGACACCAGCCATCTCAGCCCGACATCCTGACCAGGGAGACCTGCCAATGACCATCACCCTGATCGCCGATGTCCTGGTCGCCTGCCTGCTGGTCGCCACCATTGTCACCTGCTTCGTGCTTTCCAAGCGTATCGAGCGGCTGAAGGCCGATGAGAGCGCGATGCGCCAGACCATCGGCGCTCTGATCTCCGCCACCGACACGGCCGAGCGCGCCATCGCCGGCCTGAAGCTCACGCTGGGCGATTGCGACCGCACCCTCGCCGAGCGGCTGCAGACCGCCGAGCGCTATGCCGCCGACCTCGCCCAGCAGATCGAGGCCGGCCAGACCGTGATGGAGCGCATCGGCCAGATCGTCAGCGCCGCGACCATGGTCACGCCGGCGCCCGAGCCCGTCGCGGAGAAGCCCGCCCTCTCCCGCATGGCCAGCACCGCCGACGCCGCCGCCGCGATCCGCGCCCGCGCCGCCCGCAGGCTCGAAGGCCAGGCAGCGTGATCCAGACGCCCCGCCTCATCCCGGCCGTCATCCTCGGCGCCATGGGCCTCCTGGCGCTGAAGCTGCTCGCCTGGTCGGGGGAGCCTTACCCGGGCAAGGTGCCCGCCAGCGCCCTGGTGTTGCCCGCGAAGCCGGAAAAAGAAACCTGGGGCCTCGCCAAGATCGTCGCCAAGGCCCACCAGCCCGACGCCTTCTGGGACCCGGAGACCACCGGGACGATCGACCCGCCGAAGCCGAAACTACCGCCCGAGGAGCAGGCCAAGCGCGACGCCAATCCGAACAACAAGGCCGGGCTGATGAACGGCACTGCCCAGCCGGTCTCGCCGGCCGAGAAAGCCCTGCTCGAACGCCTCGGTCAGCGCCGCGATGAGATCGAGGCGCGCATGCGCGAGCTCGACATGCGCGAAAAATTGCTCGACTCGGCCGAGAAGAAGCTCGGCGGCCGGGTCGACGACCTCAAGGCGCTGGAAGAGAAGGTCGAAGGCCCGCGCAAGCAGGAAAGCGAGGCCAATCAGGCGGTCAAGAACCTGGTGATCATGTACGAGACGATGAAGCCGAAGGACGCCGCTCGCGTCTTCGACCGGCTGGCGCTCGACATCCTGGTTCCGGTCGTCCAGCAGATGAGCCCGCGCAAGATGTCGGACGTGCTCGCGGCGATGTCGCCGGAGGCGGCCGAGCGCCTCACCGTCGCCCTCTCAGTGCGCGGCCGCCCCGCCGTCGCCACCGAGCGCGCCCCGGCCCCGACGCCGGCCGGCAACGAGCTGCAGGCGATCGAGCCCGCGCCGAAGCGCTGAGGCCGCCCGTCACTGCTGAACGGTGATGCCGCTCTCCTTGATGATCGTCGCATAGGTCGCAACGTAGCGGTCGATCACCTTTTCGAACTCGGCGCCCGGCCGTGCCAGCACCGTGAAGCTCAACCCCTGCAGACGCTCGCGCACATCAGGGCGCGCCAGCGCCGTGAGCCAGGCGCGCTCCAGCGCCTCGCGGGCCGGCGCCGGCGTATCGCGCCGCACCATGATGCCGAACCAGCTGTCCGACAGCAGGCCCGGCAGGCTGAGCTCGGCGAAGGTCGGGACACCCGGCAATTCCCGTACCCGCTGCTCGGCCGTCACCGCGAGCGCGATAAGCTTGCCTTCTTCGATCGGCTGCACGACGTCGGGCAGGTTGCTCAGCGCGAAATCGATCCGGCCGGCATAGAGGTCGACGAAGAGCTGCGAGGTCCCGTTATAGGGCGCATGCACCGCCTTGCCGCCGACGAGGCGCAGGAAATGCTCAGCGCCCAGATGCGGCGAGGTGCCGATTCCCGGCGAGCCATAAGTCATCGAACCGCCGCCCTCGCGCAGGCGCTTCACGAAGCCGGCCCAGTCCGTCTTGAGCGCCGGCGCGACCGTCAGCACATGCGGCACCACCGTCGCCTGCACCACCGGAACGAAGGCGCGCTGCCAGTCCGCAGTGCGCGTCCGCAGCGTGATGTTCGCCGCGAAGCTGTTGGCGATCATCAGCATGGTATGCCCGTCCGGCGGAGATTTCAGCGTCTCGGCGCCGGCGATGACTGTCGCCGCTCCCGCGATGTTCTCGACCACGACGCTCTGGCCGAGCGTGTCCTTGAGGCTCTCCTGCGCCAGCCGCGCCACCGGGTCCATCGAGGTGCCCGCGGTGAACGGCAGGATGAGACGCACCGGCCGTTCCGGCTTCCAGACAGCCTGTGCCTTTGCCAGCGTCGGCAGGGTCAATCCCGCCAGGAGAAGCGCACGTCGATCGAGCAACATCGGGATCCCCTCCACTTGACCGTTCGATTTCCGGCAACGCATCACATCGATGAAAGCGATCAGGCAGACGCCTCGATCACGATGTCCCGCGGCAGGCCACGCACATCCATCTCGTAGTCGAGCACCGCCACCGGCGGCCGCGAGAAATGCCAGGTCACGGCGCGGCCGAGGCTGGTGATCGGCAGGAGGACCTCGGTCAGCAACGAGTGGATGTCGCGGACCGTGTAGACATTGGCGACCGTGGCGTCCGCCCAGCCATAACCGAGCCCGGCGAGGCGGCGCTCCATCTCGCCCATCACCCATTGCGCCTTGGCACGCACGCCCTCGGGCGAGGCGTCACCCGGCCGGATCGTGCCGTGCGCGTAGCTCGCGCCGCCTTCGGGCGCCTCGCCGCTGCCCGCCACCACGAAGCTCGCCCGGGCGCCATCATCGGGAACGGTGTAGCTGAAGGCGTGCAGTGACACGGCCTCCGGCCTCCCGAGCTCGGGACAGATATTGGTGCGGGCGACGGGATTCACCTGTCCCTGCAGGATGCCCCATTGATCGAGCCGCGAGGCATAGAGCCGGTTGAAGGCATCGAAGCCACCTTCCGAGAAGGGCTCCGGCGAGCGCAGCTCGCAGGCGCAGAGCGCCGTCAACGGCCGGCCGACCCGCTTCAGATGCGCCTCGATGAGCGCAAGGCCCCTGTCCAGCGCAACCGGGCTCGTCAGTTGCGCCCGCTCGATCCGGAAGCCCGGCTCGGCCGCGACCCCGCCCGAATACTGGTAGACGGCCGGAATGAACCTGTAGCTGCCGTCCTGGCTGGTGCGGGTGGTGTACATCGGATCGCTTCCTCGCCTGATTTTCCTAGTCGTAGAGGGCGGCCCCGCAGCTTAGCCAGCACGGTTTCGCGGAGAGATCGTTGCCGATCCGGCAACACTTACCTATGGTCTGAATCTCTCGCATCGACTGCGGCCCGTTGCCATGTCGCTCACCCGTTATCGCTATTTCGCGCTCGTCGCCGATCACGGTTCGGTCCGCGAGGCGGCCGATGCGCTCCGCGTCGCGCCCTCGGCGATCAGCCGCCAGATCGCCGGCCTCGAGGAGGAGTACGGCACGGCCCTGTTCGAGCGCCGGGCACGCGGCATGCGGCTGACCACGGCGGGAGCGGCCGTGCTGGAGACGGCCCGGATCATCCTCGACAGCGTCCAGACCGCGCGCGCCGCGGTCGACGAGCTCCAGGGCATGAAGCGCGGGCATGTCCGCGTCTGGACGGTCGAGGGCGCGATGGACGACTTCGTCTATCCGGCGCTTGCCGAATTCTCGGCCGCCCACCCGTCGGTGAGCTTCGATATCATGGTGGCGAGCTCCGACCAGCTGGTGCAGCGCCTGCTCGACGACGAGGCCGAGGTGATCGTGGCGTTCAACCCGATCCTGCATCGCAGCGTGCTCTCGCTCGCCGAGATCGCCGACGCACTGGTCCTCGCCGCCCATCCTGGCGACGCCGTCGCGCAGCGGCAGTCGGTCAGGATCGCGGAGATCGGCGAGATGCGCCTTGCCCTCCCCGACCGGACCTTCGGCCTGCGCCGCCTCGTCGACGACATGGTCGCGGCCAGCGGCGTCGCGCTCAAGCCGGCGCTGGTCACCAATTCGATCCAGTCGCTGCGCTCCTTCGCGCGAGCCGGCCTCGGCGTCAGCGTCCTGACGCGCTGCGCGACACGGCGGGACGTCACCGAAGGACGCCTGGTTGCCGTTCCGCTCCAGGGTCGCAATCTGCGCAAGGCCTGCCTCAAGATCTGCGTGCGCAACGGGCGCACCCTGTCGCCGGCGGCACGGGCCCTGTCGCGACATCTGGCGCGCAGCGCGCGCAAATATGCGGCCGGGCACGCCTGAACTGCCTCGTGTTTTCCACGTCGCACTGCCGCTGCATCCCACTTCACGCGCTCTAATTCGGAGTCGGCAGAAACACCGCTCGACGCGCATATCTGTTCTGACGCATTGCTCTTCTAGTCGTGGGCTGGGCCCTTGCCCACGCTATTCCAATTATGCCCTTGATATCTCAAGGCTTCTTGTTGAGAATAACCTTTGTTATGATTCACATGGCGGCCTAGCGAGAAAAGTCCATGGCAGAAAAATCCGGAGCAAATGAAAAACGCTTAACTGCATACAACTCAGTCAGAGCTGAAATAAATCAGAGATTTACGCTAAGAGATCAGGCTCTTTTTGTTTTTATGGCCGCATCTGGTGCATACACAGCACTATCAGTCGAAAAACACCAAAAACTAATTAGCTCTTGTACGACATCAGTGAGTCATTTCGAATCCATACTGCTACTTTTACCAATTCCATTAATATCTTTAGCATTCACTAACATTGCTCTCGGACATCATTTAGTTATTGATAAATTATGGAATTATATTTTGATTGAATTGAAAGATAAATCTGGTACAAAATTCTGGGAAGAATCTGATCTGGCGAAACAAAAAGTATATTTTTTAGACGGAAGAACCTTATCACAAATGATAATATTGAGCACTCCGTGTTTATATCAAATAGTCATTTCTATATATATTATAAATTTCTGCAAAATAGATTCCACTGAAATTCTATATTACGCATCTGCAATTATCCTTGATGCAATGGTATTGTATTATAACGTAAAAAAGCACTGGGATGTGCACAAAGAGCGCAAGATTAGATATGAAAAATTGAATACAAACTGATAAATATGACATCATGACCCGACTCAGAAACGAGCCGATCTGGCAACAATCAACGCGCTTTGCTCCATGGTTTCCTGCGGCAGTCAGCGCCGATCCTTCGAACAGATATCTGGTTATGCCGTCTTACGATGAAGCACTCTTAACCCCCCGTTATCCTTGACGGGCTAGCCTCCGCGCAGGTTGGAGCGGCCTGTCGCCGCTCTTCCTATCGCGTCGGGTTGAGTAGCGGTCGTGCGTATCTTGCGGTCCCTGAGCTTCGGCATCGGCCTGGCGGCACTGAGCCTTGCTGCCGGCTTTGCCACGCCGGCAACGGCTGCCACCGCGACCTTGCGGGGCGAAGCCATGCGCGCCGGCTTCGGCCGCATCGCCTTCACCTTCGACGAACCGGTGACGACGCGGGTCCGCGTCGCCAACGGCGTCGTCATGATCGGCTTCAGCCAGCCGGTGAAACTCGACCCGAGCCGGCTCGCCGCCGAGCTGCCGGCCTATGTCTCCGTGATCAGGATCGACCCCGACGGCCGCGGCTTGCGCCTGGCGCTCGCCCGGCCCTATCGCGCCAATCTGCTCGAAGCCGGCGACAAGGCCTTCGTCGACCTGCTGCCCGAGAACTGGACCGGCCAGTTGCCGGGCCTGCCGCCCGAGGTCCTGGCCGAGCTCACGCAGCGCCTGCGCCTCGCCGAGGCGCGCGCCCGCGACATCGCCCGCATGCCGGCTCCTGCGCCGAAGCCGCTGGGCTTCCGCACTGCCCGCCTGCCGACGCTCGACCGGCTGATGTTCTCGGCGCCGCCCGAGGCTCTTCTTACCCCCAGCCTGGATGACGGCAAGCTGACGCTGAGTTTCGACCAGCCGCTTGCGGTGACGCCATCGCAGATCCGCAGCCTGCTCCCGGCCGACTTCACGCTGGAGCAGGCGACGATCGCGGACGACCGCACGCAGCTCGTCTTCAGCGTGCCGAAGGATCGTCAGCTCCGCAGCTTCCGCGACGAGGCCGGCTGGACCATCGACCTGCCCTATCCCGGCGCCGCCGCCCCGCTCTCGCTCGCCGATCTGCAGGCCGCCGCCAAACCGGCCGAGACCAGGCCGGCGGAGGGCAAGGCCTCCGAGCCGAAGCCGGCGGCAGCGCCCTCTCCTGCTCCGAAAGCCGAGGCACCGGCGGCTCAGCCCAAGCCCGTGGTCGCCGTCGCGGCCGATACGCCGCCCCGTGATGTCGAGATCGCCTCCGCGGCCGACGGCGATGGCGGCCGCATCGATTTCCGTTTCTCACGGCCGACGGGCGCTGCCGCCTTCACCGAGCCTGGACGAGTCACGCTTGTCTTCGACACCCGTGACACGCTCGATCCGGACAAGCTCAAGGGCGTTCTGCCTGCGCTGATCGAAGGCGTCACCGTCACCCGCGAGGCCAAGGTCACGCTCGTTCGGCTGAAGACGCGTCGCCAGCAGTTGGTCCGGCTTTCCGACGACGGGCCGCAATGGTCGCTGAGCTTCGGCGACAAGGCCGGCAAGCCCGCCGTCGCGCTCACGCCCCGCCGCGACGCCGACGAGCGCGGCCAGACCATCGTCGCCGTGCCGGTGCCGGGCCTGACCGGCGTGCACTGGCTGGAGAACAGCGAAGGCGGCCCCAACCTTGCCGTCGCGACCGCGCTCGGGCCGACACGGGCGGTCTCCAAACCCTATCGCTTCCTCGAATTCGGGCTGCCGCAAAGCGCCCATGGCGTCGTGGTCAGCGCCATCGCGGACGATCTTGCCGTCCGCGCCGACACCGACGAGGTCCGGATCGGCCGCCAGAACGGCCTGATCGTCAGCCTCGATGCCGAGAAACCGCGCGAGACTGAGAAGAAAAGCGTGCAGGCGGCTGCCCACCCGCTGCTCGACAGCGAAGCCTGGTCTGCTTTGCACACCCCCGATATCCGCGACCGCACAGCCAGCCTGCTGCGCGAGGTCGCCGGCGCCTCACGCGGTCGCAAATCCGAGACCCGGCTGGCGCTCGCCCGCTTCCTCGCCGCCAATGGCATGATGCCGGAAGCGGCCGGGCCGCTGAACGCGCTGCTTGCCGACGATGCCGCGATGCGCGGCAATCGCGACGCGCTCTTCCTGCGCGGGCTGATCGCCACCCGCATGCATCGCAGCGCCGAGGCATTGAAGGCCTTCGAGGCCGCACCGATCCGCGACGAGGCCGAAACCGGGCTCTGGCGTGCCCTCTCCGAACAGCGGCTCGGCCGCAATGCCCTGGCGCTCGCCGGCTTCCGCCAGGCCGAGAGCATCCTCGACCGCTACCCCGCCGATCTCCAGGCCGAGTTCCGCCCGGCAATGGCGCGGGCCGCGCTCGCCACCGGCGAGGCGGGCGTGGCGGAAAAGCAGATCGGCCAGCTCGCCGAGATGCCGGAGGATCTGGTCCAACCCGAGGAGCTGGAGCTTCTGCGGGCCAGGCTCGACGATGTCAGCGGTCGGCCGGAGGCGGCGATCAACGGCTACAAGCCGCTCTTCGAAGCGAAGGCACGGCCGATCGCCGCCGAGGCGCAACTGCGCGCCGTCAAGCTTGCCCGCGCCGAAAAGCGCGCGGATTTCTCAGCCGACGAGGCCATCGCCCGGCTCGAGACCGTCTCGGCGATCTGGCGCGGTGGCGAGATCGAGATCGAGGCGCTCGCCGAGCTTGGCCGCCTCTATACCGAACAGCAGCGCTGGCGTGACGCCTTCCAGACGGCGCGGCGGGCCAATGAGGTCTTCCCGGAACATCCGGCGACGCGGCTGCTGTATGACGAGACCGCCCGGAGCTTCGAGGCGCTGTTCAGCGATCCCAATCTGGAGAAGCTGCCGCGGCTCGAGGCCCTGGCACTGTTCTACGACTTCAAGGACTACCTGCCGATCGGCCGGCGCGGCGACGAGATCACCCGTCTGCTCGCCGACCGTCTGGTCGAGCTCGATCTGCTCGACCAGGCCAGCGAAATCCTGCAATACCAGATGGATCGGCGCCTGACCGGCGCCGCGCGCTCCACCATGGCGGCGCGGCTCGCGATGATCCAGCTGATGAACGGCAAGCCGGCGCAGGCCCTGCAGGCGATCGTCTCGACCCGGCTCGCCGAACTGCCGGCCGATGTGAAGCGCGCCCGCCTGCTGCTGGAGGCCAAGGGGCTCTCCGATCTGTCGCGCACCGACCAGGCGCTCGACCTGCTCGAAGGCGAGAGCGGCCCGGAGGTCGACCGGCTCAATGCCGACATCCTCTGGAGCGGCCGGCGCTGGCGCGAGGCCGGCGAGGCGCTAGAGCGCATTCTCGGCGAGAGCTGGCGCGGCCAGGCGCCGCTGGGCGACGGCGAGCGCGCCGACGTGATGCGTGCCGCGATCGGCTATGTCATGTCGGACGAGTCGCTCTCGCTCGACCGGCTGCGCACCAAGTTCGCCGCCAAGATGGCGCAGGGCGCCGATGCCCGCCTGTTCGGCTTCGTCACCGGTGCAAGCCGGGCCAGCGCCGCCGACATCCGTGAAGCGGCGCGCGCCGCCGCCGGCTCCGACACGATGAGCGACTTCCTCAAGGAATACCGCAAGCGCTACCCGGCCTATTCCAGCAGCGTGCGCGAGCGGCGCAAGCCCGCCGAGACCGATGCCGCCAATGCCGGGCCGAAGCCGGGCCAGGGCTGAGCGGATGCTTCAGCTGCCGTAACTCTTGACCAGCGAGCCGGCGACCAGCCCCCAGCCGTCGACCAGCACGAAGAAGATCAGCTTGAACGGCAGCGCCACCGTCACCGGCGGCAGCATCATCATGCCGACCGACATCAGGATCGAGGCGACCACGAGGTCGATGATCAGGAAGGGCACGAACAGCAGGAAGCCGATCTCGAAGGCACGCCTGAGCTCCGAGATCATGAAGGCCGGCACCAGCACCTGAATCTGGATGTCTTCCGGCTTCTCCGGCTTCGGCTCGCGCGACATCTCCATGAACAGCGCCAGGTCCTTCTCGCGCACATGCTTCAGCATGAACTCGCGGAACGGCACGATGCCGCGCTCGAACGCCTCCTGCGGCTGCATCTGCCCGGCGATCAGCGGCGCCCCGGCGACGCGATAGGCCTCCTTGAGGGTCGGCGCCATCACGAAGCCGGTCAGGAACAGCGAGAGCCCGATGATTACCGCATTGGGCGGTGCGGTCTGGGTGCCGAGCGCCGAGCGCAGCAGCGACAGCACCACGGCGATGCGGGTGAACGAGGTCACCATGATCAGGATCGACGGCGCCAGCGACAGCACCGTGATCGCGGCGATCAGTTGCAGCGCCCGCTCGGTGACGCCGCCCTGGCCGAGATCGAGCGAAAGCGTCTGGGCCTGCGCCACGGCGGCGATCCCGAGCACGCCGAGCGCAACGGCGAACGCCGCCAGCCAACGCAATCCTCGTCCCCCGGGTAGCAGCCTGCCCATCATCCGTCCCCGCCCGAATCAAGGTGCGGGCTCGCGGGAACGCTAGAGCAGGAGTTGCGGCGGCACGACGGCGTTTCGGCCGCTATCCCCTACGGATAGGTCCGGCATCGCGGATCGCGTCGAAGCGAACGACACCCCGTCATTCCGGGCTCGCGGCTCCGCCACGCCCCGGAATGACGTGGGGACCTCAGCCCTTCGACTTCGGATCGCGCCCGAGCAGGCGGGCGAATTCGGCTTCGATCGCATCGACCGAGAACGGATCGTCCTCGGACGGCTTGGCGGCAGGCTTCGGCTCGTCCGCAGGCTTGGCCTCGGCAGGCTTCGTCTCCGCCGGCTTGGTTTCCGTCGACTTTGCTTCCGTCGACTTGGGCTCCGCAGGCTTCACCTCGGCCGGCTTGCCTTCGGGAGGCTTTTGCTCGTTCGGCTTTTGCTCGTTCGGCCTGGACTCGTTCTTGGCCGGCGCTTCGGCCTTGGCAGCATTCTCGACCGCATCGAGCACATCGTCGAAGACAGGCGTGAACTTGCTGGATTTGTTCGGCTCCGGTGCCGGCGGCGCCTGTTCCTTCGCGGACTCGGGCTTCTTCTCGTCCAGCTTCGGCGGCGCGAAGACCGGCGGGGCGACCAGCGGCGCCTCGAGCGCGGCCGGACGCGCGGGCCCCGGCTTCAGCCCCAGCGCCATTTCGAGCTCGGCCTCCATGTCGAGTGCCGGGCGCGCGGGCTCGGGGGTCGGGGCCAGAGCCTTGACGGGGGCCGGCGGTACCGGAGGAGCCAGCGGCGCAGCGGGCTTGGACACCGGCGCCGCTTCGGGCTCAGCTCGCGGAGCGGCCGAGCCGGGCCGCACCGCGGAGAACGGACGCTTCAGCGCCTCTTCGAGCTGGCGGGCCATGTCGCCGAGCTCGCTGGCGCTGGCGGCGGGAGCGGGATCGCGCGCCAAGGTCGCGCCGATTCCGGCGGCGCCCGCGGCGACGGCCGGAGCAATCGAGGCCGGCGCCTGGGCCGGCCGCGGCGGCTGAGGCTGAACCGGCGGCTGGACGACCGCGCGCGGCGGGGCCGCGGGCGGCGGCGAGACCGGCCGCGGCGGCGGCACGGGATCGACCGGCACTGCGGGAGCCGGCACAGGCAAAGGTGGCGTCGGCCGGATGTCCTCGACGGGCTGCGGGCGCGACTCGGGCTCGAACGCCAGCGGACGTTCCGCCTGGCCTTCGCTCGGCAGGGGCGCCGCGACGCGTCCGCCGCTGCGCACGATGTTGGTCTCGACCACCACGTCGGAGGCGCCGCCGATCATCACGAGATGCTCGACATTGTCGCGCCGCACCAGGATCAGCTGGCGCTGCCGGTCGAGATCGTAGACGTCGACCACGCCGAGGCGCGGCTGGCGGGTGCGCCCCCCGCTCTGTCCCTTGAACTTCAGCCGGCCGCCGCTCACGCGCCGCAGGAAGAAGCCGAGCAGCGCGACCAGGAGCAGCACTACTGCGAAGGCGATGATCCAACGCAGGCCGGAGGAAAGTTCGAAGCCAAACAGAGTCTGCAAGGTCTGCCTCATGAAGCGACGCGACAGCCGCCGACCGCTCTTTGTAAGGGCGATCAGGCGGATAGACGGGGTTGGCTATATCATAAGCCCCGCCAATTCGGGAAACATGGTTAGCAGATGGTTAACCCCATCACGCAGATCCCTGTGAATTAACCCGATATTAACCATGCACCCGGCAATAATTTCCCACTTCGGCAGGAGCCGACGGGAGATTGCGGCATGGCGAACAACGGCCTTGGCCTGATGGGGGCGCTGAAGACGCGGATGCACTGGCACCAGGCGCGCCAGAAGCTGCTCGCCGAGAACGTCTCCAATGCCGATACGCCGCGTTTCAAGCCGCATGACCTGCGCGCACCGTCTCCTGCCGGCAATGGCGGCGTGACGCTGGCGCAGACCTCGCCGCTGCATCTGGGCCTTTCCGGCCAGAACGGCGGCTTCGACCCGCGCGATCCCAAGCGCTTCGAGACCACGCCGAGCGGCAACAGCGTCAATCTCGAGGACGAGATGATGAAGGTCGCGCAGAACCAGTCCGACTACCAGCTCGCCGCCTCGCTCTACAGCAAGAGCCTCGGGCTGATGAAGATCGCGATCGGCAAAGGCCGGTAAGGAGCCGCGTCATGGATCTGCTCAAGAGTCTCGCCGTCGCCGCCTCCGGCCTGAAGGGCCAGGCCGGCCGCATGCGCGTCATCGCCGAAAATCTCGCCAACGCCGATTCATCACCCGAGCGTGCTGGGGCCGACCCCTATCGGCGCAAGATCGTGAGCTTCCAGGGCAAGCTCGACCGCGAGCTCGACGCGCAGGTCGTCGAGCTCGGCCGCGTCAGCCGCGACCGCAGTGACTTCCGCAGCAAATACGATCCCGGCCACCCGGCCGCCGACGCCAGCGGCCAGGTCAAGCTGCCCAACGTCAACTCGCTGATCGAGACGATGGACATGCGCGAGGCCCAGCGCAGCTACGAGGCCAACCTCAACGTCATCTCGTCCACGCGCCGGATGATCCAGCGCACCATCGACATCCTGCGCGCCTGACCTCTCACGGCTGAAGCGGAGCCAAACCGATGACCACCTCGAGCTTTGCCGCCGGCGCCTATGCCTCGATGCAGGGAATGGGCACCAGCGCCCTGTTGAAGAAGCCGGCCTCGGTCGGTGGCCTCGACGGCGCCGGAGCCGGCCTGCCCGATTTCTCCTCGCTGGTCAGCAAAGCGCTGGATTCGACGGCGCAGAGCGCCCGTCAGGCCGATATCCAGACCGGCAAAGTCGCGGCCGGCCGCTCCGACGTCGTCGATGTCGTCACCGCGGTGGCCGAGAGCGAGGCTGCGATCGAGACGCTGGTCGCCGTGCGCGACCGTGTGATCGCCGCCTATGAGGAAATCATGCGGATGCCGGTCTGACGGCCGCCATCCGAACGAACTCCTGCCGGATCGGAACAAGATGACCTCCGCAGCCATTCTCGACGTCGCCCGCGACGGTATCGTCGTCTTCCTCAAGGCCGGCGCGCCGCTGATGCTGATCGCGCTCGTGGTCGGCCTCGTCGTCTCGCTCATCCAGGCTCTGACCCAGATCCAGGAGCAGACCCTGGTCTACGTACCCAAGATCATCGCGGTCTTCGCCGCCCTGCTGCTGTTTTTGCCGTTCATGGGCGACGCTCTGGCGGGTTATATGGGCAGAGTCGCCGTCCGAATCGCCACGGGCGAATGAGTCCAGCGCCAGCCAGCGCCTCCCTGTCGTGGAGTCCGGCCGGCGCGCCTTGTTGGCGCGGGAGCCGGGTCCGCCCGATGCAGATCTCCGTCCTGCCCGAGATCAGCGCATTGTTCGTGCTGGTCTTCGCGCGTGTCGGCACGCTCGTCATGCTGATGCCGGGCATCGGCGAACGCCTCATCCTGGGGCGCGGCCGGCTCTCCCTTGCCTTCTTCGTCGCGCTGGTCATTCTGCCGATGGCGCGTGGCACGATCACCGTCCCGCAGGCCCCCGCAGCGCTGGGCGGCCTGCTGATCAGCGAAATCCTGGTCGGGCTCGTCATCGGCGCCAGCGCGCGCCTGCTGATGGGAGCGCTCCAGACCGCCGGCTTCATCATCGCCCAGACGCTCGGCCTCGGCTTTGCCGTCACGGTCGACCCGACCGGCGGCCTGCAGAATCCTTCGCTCGCCAACTTCCTCTCGATGCTCGGGATCACGCTGATCCTGGCGGCCGACCTGCATCACCTGGCGCTCGCCGCCATCCATGAGAGCTATCGTCTGCTGCCGCCCGGCGGCTTCCCCGAGATCGGCGACGTGATGACGCTCGCGGTCAAGGCGATGAGCCAGGGTTTCTCGGTCGCGGTGCAGATCTCGGCGCCGTTCATCGTCTTCGGCCTGCTGTTCAATCTCGGCCTCGGCGTGCTGGCCCGGCTGATGCCGCAGCTTCAGGTCTTCTTCCTCGCGGTCCCCGCCTCGATCCTCGGCGGCATGCTGGTGCTGCTCGCCTCGGTCGGCGTGATGATGGGCGTCTTCCTCGACGATCTCGGCGCCTTCCTGCGCCAGTTCATCGGCCTGTAAGGAGATCGGTCGATGGCGGGAGATGTCGAGAACGAAGATCGCACAGAAGAACCGACCCAGCGAAAGCTCGACGAAGCCATCGAGAAGGGCGACGTCGCGAGATCCCAGGAGATCGGCACCTTCTTCGTGCTCTGCGGCTTCACTTTGGCACTGCTGGTCGCTGCCGGCAGCGCGGCCCGCGATGCCACGCTCTCGCTGCGCTCATTCCTGATGAACGCCCATCAGGTTTCGGATGATGCGGGCGCCCTCTTCCACGTCACCAGCAAGGGCGTGATGACCGGCTTCTCCATCATGGCGCTGCCGCTCGGCTTCATCCTCATCGCCGCCTTCGCCGGCGCGCTGATCCAGCACAAGCCGCTCTGGACCACAGAGCCGATGATGCCGAAATTCGACCGGATCTCCCCGATGGCTGGCGCCAAGCGCATCTTCGGCAAGGAGGCCTGGGTGAATTTCGCCAAGGGCCTCGCCAAGATCGCCCTGGTCGGCGTCGGCGTCTGGCTGGTTCTCTGGGGCGAGCGCGACCGCCTGCAGGGCTTCGCCCAGATGGACGTGCACGCTCTGCTGCCGGCTGTTCTGGTGCTGACGATCAAGCTGATGGCCAGCGTCCTCGCCATCTTCGCGATCATCGCCATCGGCGATTTCGGCTATCAGCGCTTCACCTGGTATCAGCGCCAGCGCATGACCAAGCAGGAGCTGAAGGACGAATACAAGAACACCGAGGGCAATCCCGAGGTGAAGGCCAAGCTCAGGCAATTGCGCGCCCAGCGCGCGCGCTCCCGCATGATGGCGCAGGTCCCGAAGGCGACGGTGATCATCACCAACCCGACCCACTACGCCATCGCCCTGCAATACGAGAATGGCCAGGGCGCGCCGCTCTGCCTCGCCAAGGGCGTCGACGCGATCGCGCTCAAGATCCGCGAGGTCGCCGGCGAGCACCGCATCCCGATCGTCGAGAACCCGCCTCTGGCCCGCGCGCTCTATGCCACCGTCGATGTCGACGATGAAATTCCTGTCGAACACTATCAGGCAGTGGCCGAAGTCATCGGATACGTCTTGCGCCTGAAGCGCCGCCGCGCCTAACTCGCTGGTCGGGCAGGCCTCTCTACGCTATGCCCGGCGCCGACCCATCACCGACGGGCGACTGAAGGAAACGGACCCGCTGCAATGAGCGCAAGCACGGCACCGAGCGCGATCGACCGCTCCGACCGGCCCGGCCATGTCGGCATTATTCTCCTGGTCGCGGGCCTTCTGGTCGGCGCCGCCATCGCGCTCGGCTTCATCGCCAATGAATGGGCGCAGCCGCTGATCCTCGGCCTGCTCGCCCTGCTCTCGGTCGTAGGCGTCTTCTGCCTGTTCGCCTTCGCGATCGGGCTGATCCAGTTCGCTGGCCGCTCCGCCCGCAACGACCTGACCAAGGCGATCGTCGACGGCGCCGAGGACGGCGTCGTCGTCACCGAGGGCGAGAACCGCATCGTCTACGCCAACGAGGCCTATCTCGCTTTCGCCGGCGCCCGCAACGCCAGCGAGATCGCTCCGGTCGAGCGCCTGTTCAAGGGCCGTGCCGAGGTCTCCGAGGCGATCTACCGCCTTGCCACCGCCGCCCGCGCCGGCCGCCGGCTGTCGGAGGAGATCCGGCTGGAACCGGCGTTGAACGAGCGCGGCGCCGTCGGCTGGTACCGGGTGCGCGTGACGCCGATCACCCGCGCCGGCCGCCCGGCCTGCAAGTGGAGCGTCGCCGACGTCACCCCCGAGCGCGAGCGGCAGGAGAACGCCTTCCAGGAGCTGCAGCACGCGATCGACTATCTCGACCATGCGCCGGCGGGCTTCCTGTCGATCGATGCCGACAGCGAAGTGCCTTACCTCAACGCCACGCTGGCCGGCTGGCTCGACTATGATCTCGCCCGCTTCGGCTCCGGCGGCCTGCAGCTCGACGACATCGCCTCGCCCAACGCCGCCGCGCTGATCCAGGCCATTCGCGGCCAGCCTGGCGATGTCCGCATCGAGGTGCTCGACGTCGATCTGCGCCGCCGCAACGGCCAGTCGCTGCCGGTCCGGCTGCACCACCAGGTCGCCTTCGGCCAGGACGGACGCGCCGGCGCCTCACGCACCCTCGTGCTCAATCGCGCTGCCGGCGAGGCCGGAGCCGACCGCCATACCGATGCCGAGGCGCGCTTCGCCCGCTTCTTCCATGCGACGCCGATGGCGATCGCGACCGTCGACCGCCATGGCGCGATCCTGCGCTCGAACGCGTCCTTCGCCCGCCTGATGCAAGGCCAGGCCCAGCCAGCGACGATCCAGGAGCTGGTCAACGGCAACGGCGCCTTTGCTCAGGCCTTCGACGCCGCACTCGCCGGCAAGGGCGAGATCGCCCCGCTCGATGTGGTGCTCGCCGGCGAGGATGGCCGCTCGGCAAGGCTCTATCTCTCGCCTGTCCCGGCGAGCGAGGACACCGATGGCGAACGCGCCATCGTCTATGCACTGGAGACCACTGCCGAGCGCAAGCTCAAGGACAATATGGACCAGGCCGGCAAGATGCAGGCGGTCGGCCAACTCGCCGGTGGCATCGCGCACGACTTCAACAACGTGCTGCAGGTCATCATCAACGCCTCGGAATTCCTGCTCGCCAGCCACAAGCCGACCGACCCGTCCTTCCCGGACATCATGCAGATCAAGCAGAACGCCTATCGGGCGGCCTCGCTGGTCCGGCAATTGCTCGCCTTCTCGCGCCGGCAGACTCTGCGCCCGCAGGTTCTGGCGCTCGGCGACGTGCTCTCCGACCTCTCGCTGATGCTGAAGCGCGTGGTCGCCGACAAGATCGCGCTCGACGTCCGCCAGGGCCGCGATCTCTGGCCGGTCAAGGCCGATCTCGGCCAGCTTGAGCAGGTCGTGGTCAATCTCGCCGTCAACGCCCGCGACGCCATGCAGAACGGCGGCAAGCTGCAGGTGCGCACCCGCAACGTGCCTGCGGCCGAGGTCGGCGAGCTCGGCTACGACGCCCTCCCCGCGACCGATTATGTCCTGCTCGAGGTCGAGGACAGCGGCACCGGCATCTCGCCAGAGCACCTGGAGAAGATCTTCGAGCCGTTCTTCACCACCAAGGATGTCGGCAAGGGCACGGGCCTCGGCCTTTCCATGGTCTATGGCATCGTCAAGCAGACCGGCGGTTTCGTCTTCTGCGACTCCGTCGTGGGCCGCGGCACCAATTTCCGCATCTTCCTGCCGCGCTATATCCCCACCGAGGAGGACATCGCCGCCGAGGCCGCCGCCAAGGAGGCGCCGAAGAAGGCTGCTGCCGACCATACCGGCGCCGGCGTCATCCTGCTGGTCGAGGACGAGGACGCGGTACGCGCCCTCAACGCCCGCATGCTGGTCTCACGCGGCTACACCGTCCACGAGGCCGCCTCCGGCGTCGAGGCGCTCGACCAGTTCCAGAAGCACGAGGGCAAGATCGACCTCGTCATCTCCGACGTGGTCATGCCCGAGATGGACGGGCCGACCCTGCTCGGCGAACTGCGCAAGCGCAGCCCCTCGACCAAGGTCGTCTTCGTCTCCGGCTATGCCGAGGAAGCCTTCCGCAAGAACCTGCCGGAAGGGGAGGATTTCCACTTCCTGCCCAAACCGTTCACGATGAAGCAGCTCGTCGAGACGGTGAAGGCGGCGATGAGCTGACAATACCCATATGGCGGATGTTGCACTGACCGCGCCAACAGCTAAAACATGTCCTATACATGAGCTGGACTCGCGACTGTGCCGACGCTCCACCAGATCTCTTTTCGGTTTCTGCTGGTCGCGCTGACCTTCCTCTGCGGCCTGGCAGGCGCCATCGCGGCCGAGACGGGCGAGCGGCGCGTTGCGCTGGTCATCGGAAATTCGGCCTATCGCGCCGCCCCGGCCCTGCCCAACCCGGGCAATGACGCGCAGGACGTCGCGGCAGCGCTGAGAGCGGTCGGCTTCGAAGTGATCGAGGGGCGCGATCTCGATCGTCGCGGCATGGGCGAGGCGCTGGGCCGCTTCGCCCGCGCTGCCGTTGATGCCGACGCGGCGCTGTTCTACTACGCCGGCCACGGCCTGCAGTTCCGCGGCGAGAATTTCCTGCTGCCGGTCGACAGCGCACCGAACGACGAGTTCGGCATCCCCTACGAGACGACCCGGGTCGCAGACGTCATCGATGCCTTGCAGAACGCCAAGGGGGTGCGTCTGCTCATCCTCGACGCCTGCCGCAACAACCCGCTGGCCGACCGGATCGCCAGCTCGGGCCGCTCGCGCGATACCTCGATCGGCCGCGGCCTCGCCCGCATCGCGCAGACCCGAGGCATGGTCATCGCCTATGCGACGCAGGCGAACGATGTCGCCGCCGACGGCAGGGGCCGCAACAGCCCGTTCAGCGCCGCCCTCGTCGAGCAGCTCGCCGAGCCCGGGCTGGAAGTCGGCCAGCTTTTCCGGCGCGTCGCCGCCGGCGTGAACCAGCGCACCGGCGGCCGCCAGACGCCGGAGCTCTCGATCTCCCTGCTCGGCGACTTCTACTTCAACCGCAGCGAGACCGACCAGCAGGCCTGGGCCAAGCTGCGCGATAGCGAGGACGGTCCGAAGCTGCGCGATTTCCTCACGCGCTTTCCGAAGAGCTATCTCGCCGATGCCGCCAAGGCCCGGATCGAGGCGGTCGAGCGCACCCAACGCGAAGAGGCACTGCGCCGCCAGCTCGCGACTTACGAGGAAGAGCGCCGCAAGGCCGCCGCCGCTGCAGAGAGTGCCCGGCTGGCGGAAGCCGCTCGCCTCGCAGCCGCCAAGGCGGAGCAGGACAAGCTGGCCGCGGCCCAGGCCGAGCAACGACGCAAGGCCGAAGATGATGCGGCCAGGCAGCAGGCCGAGCAGCGCCGCAAGCTCGACGAGCGCTTGGCGCAGCTCGAAGCCGACAATCGCAAGGCCCAGGCCGAGCTCGCGGCGCGGGCCGACGACCAGGCGCGGCGCGCCCGGGACGATAAGGAGCGCGAGCGCCAGGCCCTCGAACGGGAGCGCCTCTCGACCGCCCAGTCCGAGAAGCTCAAGGCTGCCGAAACCGACGCGAACCGCCAGAAGCAGGACGAGGACCGCCGCATAGCCGAGCGACTCGCCAAGCTGGAAGAGGAGAACAAGCGCGCCGCCGCCGAACTCGCGGCGAGGCTCAAGGCCGAGCAGGAGATCCGCGAGGCCGGCGAGCGCGACCGCGCCAGGCTCATGGCCGAACTGGAGGCCGAGCGCCGGCGCGCCGCCGAGGAATTGCAGCGCGTCCAGCGTGAAACCGCGGCAGCTCCGGCACGCACCGACGAAGCAACGCGCCTGGCCGCCTTGCCCGACGGCACGCCCGAACCGGCCAAGCCGCCGGCGGTCATCGACCTGGCCGGCCTGACGCGCACCATCAATCTCGAGCTCGGCCGCGTCGGCTGCTACAGCGGCAAGCCCGATGGCGAATGGTCGAGCAAGGCGACCAGCCGCGCCGTCCGCGAGTTCGCGCGGCTCGCCCATCTCGATGTTCCCGGCGCGCCGACCACCGATTTTCTCGACGTGCTGAAGCGCCAGAGCGGCCGCATCTGCCCGCTGACCTGCTCGGCGCGGCAGACCGAGCGCAACGGCGTCTGCGTCGCCAAGAGCTGCCCCCGCGGCGAGCGGCTGGATGCGGACGGCGACTGTGTCGCGCCTAAGCCCAAGCGCGTGGCGCAGGAGCGCTCCGTCCGCCCGGCCGCCGCACGCCCGTCGGCTCCGGCACGGGCGCCCGCCCCGGCGGCACGCGGGCGCTGCTTCAACTTCAACGGCCAGTCGTTCTGCGAATGAGCGCCCTCGCCCTCCATCGGATGGTGCTCGCTTCACCGGTTCTGCTCGGCCTCCTGCCGCAGATTGCCTCGGCCCAAGAGGCGCGCTTCCGCATCGACGCGCGCTGGGTCACCAACGAGATCGAGCCGCGGCAAGCTTCGCGGAACGTGCAGATGAGCCTCACGGTGACTCTCAAGAACGGCAAGACCGTTCGCGAGGACAGCGAGCACCGCGCCGGCAACCGGCGTGCGCGAGCCTCCCATTCCTCGCGGGAGACCGATTTCGGCGAGGAAGGCGGCCGGCGCGCACCGATCGTCTGGAAGGTGGTCAACGAGAACACCCTCGTCAGGCTCGCCGGCTGGCCCTCGCACACCTTCGCGATCTGGGTTCGCACCAATGGCAGCACATCCTGCTCGGCAACGCTCGAATGGCGGCTGAAGCCCGGCTTCCAGGTCTATGAGGGCTGGGCCCGCCGGCGCCATACGCCGATACGCTTTGCCGAGCCCAGTTCGCCAAGCGCGGACTGCACGGTCCTGTGAGCCGCCTTGCAAAAAACCAGCGCGTATCGACGGGGCGCATGCCGGTTGCGGGCTTGCTCGTCCTGCTCGGACTCTGGCCGCAGGCCGTATCCGCCAACGAAGCGAAGTTTCGGATCACCGCGACCTGGATCATCAATTATGTCGAGCCCAAAGCGAGGTCTGTGCTCACGCGCCGATCCTACACAGTGACGCTCAAGCGCGATGGAACCGTCACGGAACGGCTCGAGCGCACCACCGGAAATGGCTGGGCGGGCTCGACACTGCTCGAGCTGGACAAGGAACTCGGCGAGGTCGGCGGCAAGCGCCGTTCGACCACATGGAAGGTCGTCAACGAGACCACGCTGGTCAGACTCGTCGCACGCGAGTCGCACACATTCGCGATCTGGCTGCGGACTCAAGGGACGGATTCCTGCACTGCGACACTCGAATGGCGCCTGAAGCCCGGCTTCACGCTCTTTGAAGCTCCAACCAAGCCGAACAGACCGCAGATTCGCTTCGCCGAGCCGAGCTGGCCCAACGCCCGGTGCGACGTCCTGTGAATCGGCCTCTCATCCTTGCCGCGATGGCCTGTCTCCTCCTGCTCGGGCTCTCGCCGCAGGCCGCATCAGCCGCAGACGATGTGACGTTCCGGATCACGGCGAGCTGGACCGAAAGCTACGTCGAGTCCAGGCGCAGGTCGGTGCAGAGGCTGAGAACCTTTCAGGTGACGCTCAAAGCGAATGGATCGATAACGGAACGGATCGAGTCGGGCTTGGCCGTGCGCGAAGCGGACGCCGTCCTGGGCGCGGCACGCGGCGATCGCGGTTCAACCACGTGGAAGGTCGTCAACGAAACGACACTTGTCAGACTCCATGCACGCGACTCGTACACGTTTGCGATCTGGCTGCGAACGCAGGGCAAGAACTCCTGCACCGCAACACTCGAATGGCGCCTGAAGCCGGGCTTTGCTGAGTATCAGGTCCGCAGCAGTTCGGGTAAGATTATCAAGCTCGGCGAGCCGAGCTCGCCCTACGCCCGGTGCGACGTTCTGTGAACCGGCCTCTCGCCCTTGCTGCGTTCGCTGGCCTTAGCCTGCTCGGCCCGGCCACTGATACGCTCGCCCAGGAAGCCCGCTTCCAGCTCTTGCTGGCCTGGACGGTTCCGGAGATCGCGCCGGAGGAAAGGAGCAGGCTGGCGAGTCGCACGCTCACGGTCATCCTCGGCAAGGGCGGTACAGTCAGGGAGGAAATCAACCGCAATCACGGCGGGCGCGGACGCGTTCGCGAAGGGGCCCTCGGCGACGGCCTCGACGCTCGCGCCCACTGGAAGGTGCTCAACGAAAACACCCTGCTGCGCCTCGTCGCAGAACGCTCGCACACCTTCGCCATCCGGCTGCAAACCGACGGCGCGCGCTCCTGCTCGGTCACCCTCGAATGGCGCCTGAAGCCCGGTTTCACAGCTTACGAAGGCTGGGCCCGCCGTCGCGACGTCCCGATCAGATATCGCCAGCCTACGGTCCAGCAGGCCGCCTGCACCGTCTTGTGAACGATCGGCGCACGGTGCACCTCAGGCCTTCTGAGCCCGGATCAGCATATGCGGGCGGAAGCGCGGGAAGAGATATTCGAAGCTCCGGAACGGCAGCTTCTTCAGGCTCTCCGACGGGCTCTGCCAGAGCATCTCGACCTCGACCAGCTTCAGGCCGGCCTCCCGCAGGCAGGCCTCCAGCTCCGGCCGCGTATACTCGCGGCGATGGACGTATTCATGCTCGAAATCGACCTCGGCGAAGAGATCCTTCGGCAAGGCGACGATCGAGCGGTTGAAGATCAGCTTCAGGATGTTCCGCAGCCGCGCGAAATTGTCGGTGGTGATGAAGACCTGGCCGTTCTCCGACAGGGCCGACCGCAGCTTGCGGAGGATCCTGGTCGGGTCGATGCGCAGATGCTCGATATTGTCGAACCAGAACACGGCATCGACGCCGTCAAGCGGCGAGACCCAGTCGGGCGCCGAGATGTCGCCGGCAAACATTCCGGCAAAATTGCCGTAGAGGTCGTTCTCGATCGCCAGGGTCTCGGCGAAATCGACGACGAAAACCGAAGCATCGAGATGTTTCTGGACGATTTCCTCGACGAAAGCGCCACCGGCCCCCAGGGACAGGACACGAGGACTGCGTCCCAGCGCGCCCAGCGCCATATTCGCCGAGCGATACTGCCGGTAGAAGCTGCTTTCGAAATAGGATTTCATATGGAACTTGCGCTTTTCCAGATCGATCGATGACCTGAATTCATTCGGCGACAGCGCACTCATGCAGCGCAACCTTCTCAAATATTCACCGGCAGGCTGATAGCGTAGACAGATTAAATAATTATCCCCGAGATCGTAGAATTGGCGCCTATCCGATCAAGGAATCCGGCGTCGTCACCGGGCGCCCAGCCTCGCGGCTCGCCGCACCCTTCGCCAGCATTACGAAGAGTTCATGCGGCGGACAGGCCCCGCGTGCCGGGAGGCGGTAAAGTCGTGCGTGCACAGCGCCGCGCCGGGGCCAGCGATGAAACGTTACGCGATCATAATTCTTCTGGTGGCCATTGCCGCCTTTGCCGCCTGGCGCGTGATCAGGCCGCAGGACGGCCCGCAGGCCCATGCCGAGCGCCGGGCCGGGCCATTGGCCAGCCCGGTGACGACCGTGCTGGCCGGCCGCGCCGATATTCCGGTGACACGCCGATCGATCGGCTTCGCCGAGCCGGTCGCCATCGTCGCGGTCAAGTCCCGCCTCGACGGCGTCATCGCCGACATGCACGTCAAGGAAGGCCAGGAGGTCAGGCAGGGCGACCTGCTCTTCACCCTCGACGATCGCGAACTCAAGGCACAGGTCGCCCGCGACGAGGCCAATGTCGAGCGCGACAAGGCGACCGTGGCGCAAAAGCGCGCCGATCTCGCCCGTCAGAAGAGCCTGGTCGACAAGGGCGCCGGCACCCAGCAGGCGCTCGACCAGGCGACAGCCGACGAGGCCGTCGCCAATGCCGCCGTCAAGGCGGACGAGGCGACCCTGGCGCTGGACCGCGTCCGACTCGGCTACACCACGATCACCGCCCCGATCTCCGGCCGGCTCGGCGCCATCACCGCGACACCGGGCAATGCGGTGCGCGCCAACGACGCCAGCAGCAATCTGGTGACGGTGACGGAGCTTGCCCCGATTCGCGTCACCTTCACCCTGCCCGAGCGCGACCTGACCCTGCTGCAGGCGGCGGCGAAGGCATCGACACCGGCCAAGGTCACCGCCTACGCCTCGGGCACGCGCGAAGAACTCGCCACCGGCGATCTCTCCTTCATCGATTCCGCCGTCGACATCCCCTCCGGCACGGTCAGCGTCAAGGCGCTGTTCGCGAACGACCCGCACCGGCTCTGGCCGGGGCAATATGTCGACGTCGTCGTCCAGCTCGGCATGCTGTCCGGCTCGGTCACGGTGCCCTCGGTCGCCCTGCAGGAGGGGCAGAAAGGCCCGTTCGTCTACGTCACCAAATCCGACGACACGGTCGAGGCGCGGCCGGTCAAGGTCGCCTCCAACGAGAACGGCGTCGCCGCGCTCGCCTCGGGGCTCTCGCAGGACGAGAAGGTCGTGACCGAAGGCCAGTCGCGGCTTTCGCCCGGGGCCAGGATCAGGCTCACCGCCCCGCAATCCGCCAAGCCGTGAGGGCGCGCCATGTCGGTCTCGGCCTTCTGCATCCGCCACCCCGTCGCGACGATCCTGATGTCGTGCGCGCTCATCCTCGGCGGCCTGTTCGCCTGGCGCTCCCTGCCGGTCGCGGCGCTGCCGCGCGCCGAATTCCCGGTCGTCAACGTCTCAGCGCAATTGCCCGGCGCCTCGCCCGAGATCATGGCGACCTCGGTGGCGACGCCGCTGATCAAGCAGTTCGCGACCATCGCCGGCATCAGCTCGATTTCGACCACCAACGCGCTCGGCAACACCTCGATCGCGATCCAGTTTGCGCTCGACCGTGACATCGACGCGGCAGCGGCCGACGTCCAGGCGGCGATCGCCCGGACCCAGCGGCAGCTGCCGATCGACATGACGACGCCGCCAAGCTACCGCAAGTTCAATCCCGCCGACGCCCCCATCCTCCTGCTGGCACTGAAGAGCGAGGTCACGCCGCTCTCCAAGATCGACGCCTTTGTCCAGCAGGTGCTGTCGCCGACGCTCTCCACGGTCGAGGGCGTGGCGCAGGTCCAGATCTTCGGCAGCCAGAAATACGCGGTCCGCATCCAGGTCGACCCGACCGCGCTCGCGGCGCGCGGCATCGGCATCAACGAATTGCAGGCGGCGATCACCGCCGCCAACGTCAACACCCCGGTCGGCACCATGCAGTCCGGCCCGCAGCAATTGACGCTGGAGGCGCAGACCCAGCTCGCCGACGCCGCCCATTTCGCCGATATCATCATCGCCACCCGCGACGGCCGCCCGGTCCGGCTCGGCGACGTCGCCAAGGTGATCGACTCGGTCGAGAACCTGCAGCTCGCCAGCTGGTATGACGGCTCGCGCGCCCTCGTCGTTGCCGTTTTCCGCCAGCCCGACGCCAACACGGTCGAGGTCGTCGACCGGGTCAAGGCGGCGATCGGCCAGATGCAATCGCTGCTGCCGCCGGCGACCACGCTCGGCCTGCTCAATGACCGCTCCTCCTCGATCCGCCAGGCGGTCGAGGACGTTCAGTTCACGCTCGGCCTGACGATCGTGCTGGTCGTCGCGGTGATCTTCCTGTTCCTGCGCCGCTTCACCGCGACGCTGATCCCGGCGGTCGCCGTGCCGATCTCGCTGATCGCGACGCTGGGAGCGATGTACCTGTTCGGCTTCTCGATCGACAACATCTCACTACTCGGCCTGACGCTGGCAGTCGGGCTCGTCGTCGACGATGCGATCGTGATGCTGGAGAATATCGTCCGCCATATGGAGGAGGATGGGCTCTCCGCCTTCGACGCGGCGCTGAAGGGCTCGAGCGAGATCGGCTTCACCATCATCTCGATCTCGCTCTCGCTGGTCGCGGTCTTCATCCCGGTGCTGCTGATGGGCGGCGTGATCGGGCGCGTCTTCAACGAGTTCGCGGTGGTCGTCACCGTCGCGATCCTCGCCTCGGCCTTCGTCTCGCTGACGCTGACGCCGATGATGTGCGCGCGCCTCGGTGCGGATGCGGCGGGCCATGCCGAGCCCGGCAAGAAGGACCGGCTCGCCTTCCTCGAACGTGGCTTCGACGCCGTGCTCGGCGCCTATCGCTTCGGGCTCGACCTCAGCCTGAAGCATCGCCGGGCCGTGCTGATGGCCTTCCTCGCCAGCGTCGCCGCCAGCGCCTGGCTGGTGGTGACCATCCCCAAGGGCTTCTTCCCGCAGGAGGATATCGGCCAGCTCCAGGTCGCGACCGAGGCGCGCCAAGACATCTCCTTCGAGGCCATGTCAGGCCTGCAGCAGAAGGTCGAGGACGTCTTCCGGCGCTCGCCCTATGTCACCCATGTCGCCTCGACCATCGGCTCCAGCGGCCAGTCGAGCAGCCTTAATGCCGGCCGCCTTTTCGTCGAGCTGAAGCCGAAGGCTGAGCGCCCGCCCCTGCAGCAGATGCTTGGCGACCTGCGCCGCCAGCTCGCCGCGATCCCCGGCATCGCGACCTATATGTCGCCGGTGCAGAACCTCAACATCGGCGCGCGCTCCTCGAAGAGCCAGTACCAGTTCGTGATGCAGTCGATCGACCAGCCCGCTCTGTCCGACTGGTCGGGCAAGATGCTGGAGGCGCTGCAGCACGACCCGCTCTTCGTCGATGTCACCACCGACCTGCAGAACAAGGCCCTGCTCGCCAACCTCGTCGTCGACCGGGCCAAGGCCCAGTCGCAGGGGATCAGCGCCGACGTGCTGCGCTCCAGCCTCTATTCCGGCTTCGGCGTGCGCCAGATCTCGACGATCTACACCACCAGCGACAGCTATCAGGTCATCATCGAGTTCAATCCCGACATCCAGTGGTCGAACGACCGGCTCGACCAGGTCCGCTTCCGCTCCTCCTCGGGCGCGCTCGTGCCGCTCGGCACCTTCGCCAGGATCGAGCGCAAGGCCGGCCCCCTCACCGTCAACCAGCTCGGCCAGCTCCCGGCCGTCACCCTCTCCTTCAACCTGCCGGCCGGCCGCTCGCTCGGCGAGGCCGTGCAGCGCATCGATGCGATCAAGGCCGAGCTCGGCCTGCCCGCGCAGATCGGCACCAGCTTCGCCGGCGTCGCCCAGACCTTCCAGCAATCGCTCGGCAACCAGGGCCTGCTGATTGCCGGCGCGGTGCTGACGATCTACATCGTGCTCGGCATCCTCTATGAGAGCTTCATCCACCCGCTGACGATCCTGACCGGGCTGCCCGCCGCGGCGCTCGGCGCGCTGCTGACGCTGAAGCTCTTCGGTCTCGACCTCTCGGTCATCGCCGTGATCGGGCTGCTGATGCTGATCGGCATCGTCAAGAAGAACGCGATCATGATGATCGACGTCGCGCTCGAACTGCAGCGCGCCGGCGAGCCGCCTGACACCGCGATCCGCGAAGCCTGCCTGCGCCGTTTCCGGCCGATCATCATGACGACGCTGGCCGCGATCCTCGGCGCCCTGCCGATCGCGATCGGCGCCGGCGCCAGCGCGGAGCTGCGCCAGCCGCTCGGCCTTGCCGTCGTCGGCGGGCTGATCGTCTCGCAGGTGCTGACGCTGTTCATCACTCCGGTGATCTTCCTCTACATGGAAGGGCTTTCGCGGAGGCTGGGCCGCAAGGAACCAGCCGCGCCCGCCCCGGCGGAAACACCTCACGCGGCAGGCTGATCAGACCAGCCCGGCATGTGCAGTTTGCCACCAGCGCTTTGCGAGATTTGCTGTGCCTTCCGGCGCAGCTTCGGCGGAGTTTGATCCGGCCGGCTTCTCGACAGCCTGCGGCAACACGGGAGAGGAAGCATGACGCAGATGCCGCAGGGGCGCGAGGCGCCGCCTGACGAACCCGCACTGGATTTCGGCGGCGTCACGCTCTCGCCGCAGAAAGAGCTCGTCAGGATCTTCTACAAGGAGATGTGGGACCGTGCCGACAAGTCGCTGATCCCGCGGATCTTCCACGAGGACTTCACCTTTCGCGGCTCGCTCGGGCCGGTCCTGCATGGCCATCGCGAATTCGCAGGTTATGTCGACTGGGTCACCGGCTCGCTCGGCGACTACACCTCGGACATCCTGGCGCTGGTCGAGGAAGGCAACCGCGTCTTCGGGCGCCTGCGCTTCCACGGCTTCCATCGCCGCGAGATGTTCGGAGTGCCGCCGAGCGGCCGCCATGTGTGGTGGCATGGTGCGCCGGCCTTCACCTTCGAGGGCGGGCTCGTGCGCGACCTCTTCGTGCTCGGCGACATCCATGGCCTGATCGGGCGCCTGAAGCAGGGCTGAGCGACCCTGCTCTACCCCGCGAAGGTCACACCTGCGTCCCGCGCCTCCAGCCGGATCAGGCGGCAATCCCTGACCGCCGCCTGCCGATGCATCATCGCCTCGCGATAGATCGGATCGCGGAACATCGCGGCAAAGGCCTCGACGCTAGGATATTCGGCGATGAAGCAGATGTCCCAGCGCTCGCCCCGCGGGCCGATCAGCATCTGCTCGAAGCCGCCGCGCCAGAGGATCCGCCCGCCGAGCCGCGTCAGCACCGGCGCGCTGATTCGGCCATAGGCAGCGAACGCCTCGCGGCCGCCACCATTCGGGCCGTCCGGATATTGCGCCTCGGCATTGAGCCGGATCAGGTTCAGCATCTGCACCGGCCCCGGCCGCTCATTGGCACGGAAGGCGGCGAAAGCCTCGCGGCTGAAGCTCGCATGGTCGCTCATGGCCGCTCCCTCAACCGGCCCTGGCGACCAGCGACCAGTCGCCGGAATAAATCGGCTGGCGCCGCGCCATCCAGGCGTCGAGCCCCTCGCGCAGATCGGCCGTCGGCACGACGCGGGCGAACTGCTCGCTCTCGATCAGCAGTCCCTCGGCAATGCTGGCGTTGATGCCGCGCGTCACCGCCGTGAGGATGCTCGCTGCCGCCAAAGAGGAATGCCGCAGGATACGCGCAGCCAGCGCGTTCGCCGCCGGCAGCAGCTCCTCATGCGGCACCACCGCATTGATCAGCCCCAGCTCCAGCGCGCGCTGCGGCGTGAAAGGGTCGCCGGTCAGCAGCAGCTCCATGGCGCGCTTGCGGCCAGCCAGCCGCGGCAGGCGCTGCGTCCCGCCGAAGGTCGGCGGCATGCCGAGGTTGATCTCCGGCTTGGCGAACATCGCCCGCTCGCTGGCGATGGCGAGCGGCACCGCCTCGGTGACCTCGCAGCCGCCGCCATAGGCGAGCCCGTTCACCGCCGCGATCACCGGCTTGCCGAAGGCTTCCAGCCGCGCGGTCAGCTTTTGCCCGCGGCGGACGAAATCGCGCACCGCCTGCTCCGGCCCGGCCGCGACGCTCTGCGAGAACTCGTGGATGTCGCCGCCGGCCGAAAACGCGCGCTCGCCGGCGCCGGTCAAGATCACCGCGCGGATGGAAGGGTCGATCTCGATCGCATCGAGGATTTCGAGCAGGCGGTCGATCAGCCCGTAGCTCAGTGCATTCAGCTTCTCGGGCCGATTCAGCGTCAGCGTCGCGATCGCCTCATGCTGTTGAATCAGGATGGGATCATTGTCGGGCATGGCCTTGGCGTCCTTCCGGTTTCGGGTCTCGGAAGGCTGCGCTCCGGGCTTGACGATGTATACTACCTATACGGTATACATGAGACATGGCCGAACCCGACAGCCCGACCCGCAAGCGCATCATCGAAGCGGCCAGCAAGCTCTTCTATGGCGAGGGCATCCGCGCCGTCAGCGTCGACGCCGTCGCCGAGAAGGCCGGCGTCACCAAGCGCACGCTCTATTATCATTTCGAGAGCAAGGACGAGCTCGTCGCCGCCTATCTCGAGGCGCGCGACCAGCCCAATCTCAAGCTGATGGCCGGCTGGTTCGACAAGGCCGAGGGCGGGCTGCCGCAGAAGATCGAGGCGATCTTCCAGAACCTCGCGCGCTCCGCCCGCCACCCGCGCTGGAAAGGCTGCGGCTTCCTGCGCACCGCCGCCGAACTCGCCAACCTGCCCGGCCACCCGGCGATCAGGATCGGTGCACGCCACAAGGCCGGCTTCGAGCGCTGGCTCGCCGGCGCCTGCGCCGAGCACGGCGTCGCCGCCCCCGACGAGCTCGCCCGCCAGGTCGTGCTGCTGATGGACGGAGCCTTCTCGGTCATGCTCGTCCATCGCGACCCCGCTTATGTCGAGGCCGCCGGCCGCGCGGCTGCCTCGCTCGCTTCAACCGCGCGGAGCCAGACGGTTTGATCGGCGCCGGCCACCCTTCTATCCTGCGCCGATGACGCAACGGCCGACCCTCGCCTACACGCTGCTGCTGATCGTGCAGACGGCCTGCGCGCTGGTCATCCTCTTCCACATCCACACGGCCTTCCGCGTCCTGGTCGCACATATCGGCGAGCAGCAGACGTTGCCGACCGGAAGCCTGGCGCAGATCTGCGCGGCGGCGCTGCTCGGCCAGATCTGCTACTGGACGCGGCTCTACCGCGTGCCCGTGCCACAGGGCTTCCGCAACCTGCCGCTCGGGCATCTCCTGGCCTTCGCTGCCCGCCTCGGCGCGATCGTCGGCGGCGCGCTGGCTTCGATCTATTTCCTGCGTCACCTGCCGGCGCTGACGAGTATCGCCGACGGCTTCACTCTGCTCTGGCGCTCCTCCCTTCTCCTCGCGGTCGTCTTCGCGATCTACTGCTACACGCTGGAGCTGGAGCGGCTCGCCGCCGCATGGCAGGCCGAGCCCGAGAGCGAGGCCTCTCCGTCAGGCGCGAAGGCGGGCGAACCAGAGTCTCAGGCCCCGCAAGCGCTCCCGCGCCGCCCGCACTAGCACGACCGCGCGTTGCCAGACGGCGCTCGCCTTGATCCGCCCGATCACCGCCTGCCGGATCGCCTCGATCCAACCCATGATCCGCGCGAACCAGGGAATGGTGAGGAGCTGCGCCCGCCCGGCATGGTAGACGCGCTCGACCAGCAGGAAGCCGGCGAGATGGCCGATCGCCGTCGTGACGATGCCGGCCACGAACGCCCCGCGCGCCAGGAACAGCAAGCCGAGCAGCTTCAGCGGCTCGACAATGGCGAAGGGGATCGCCAGCGCCACCAGCGCGCCATAAGGCGGCAACCGCCCGATTGCCTCCTCGCACCGCGCTACCAATCTGAGCGCGGCGAACCAGGCGATCAGCGGCCGGTAGAGCGGCCGCAGCAGCTCGTCGAGCAGGATGACGAGCCCGACGACGAGGTCGAGCGGGATCAGGAGAAGCTTGACCAGGGACTTGCGCATCAGCTTCGGAGCTCTGAAATCAGGCTGCTTTCATGCTGTCCTAACACAACCGGCGCGCGTCGAAACAGGAACAAAAAAAGAACTTGCGAGAGAGAACAAACCATGACCATAGTCGTTTCCATGGCGCGGATTGAGATGTGGTCGCGCCCCTGCCATAAGGAGCGCACGTCGTGAATCAGGCAAATCTCAGGCTCGTGGAAGGCTCTTCGATGGACAAGGCCAAGGCGCTCGATGCGGCGCTCTCGCAGATCGAACGGGCTTTCGGCAAAGGCTCGATCATGCGCCTGGGCAAGAACCAGCAGGCGATCGAGATCGAGACGGTCTCGACCGGCTCGCTCGGCCTCGACATCGCGCTCGGCGTCGGCGGCCTGCCCCGCGGCCGGGTCGTCGAGATCTACGGCCCTGAATCCTCCGGCAAGACCACGCTCGCGCTCCACACCATCGCCGAAGCCCAGAAGAAGGGCGGCGTCTGCGCCTTCGTCGATGCCGAGCACGCGCTCGACCCGGTCTACGCCCGCAAGCTCGGCGTCAATCTCGACGACCTCCTGATCTCCCAGCCCGATACCGGCGAGCAGGCGCTCGAGATCACCGACACGCTGGTCCGCTCCGGCGCGATCGACGTGCTCGTCGTCGATTCGGTCGCCGCATTGACGCCGCGTGCGGAAATCGAAGGCGAGATGGGCGACAATCAGCCCGGCCTGCAGGCCCGCCTGATGAGCCAGGCGCTGCGCAAGCTCACCGCCTCGATCTCGCGCTCGAACTGCATGGTCATCTTCATCAACCAGATCCGCATGAAGATCGGCGTGATGTACGGCTCGCCCGAGACCACCACCGGCGGCAATGCGCTGAAGTTCTACGCCTCGGTGCGTCTCGACATCCGCCGCGTCTCGACGCTGAAGGAGCGCGACGAGGCGACCGGCAACCAGGTCCGCGTCAAGGTCGTCAAGAACAAGGTCGCGCCGCCCTTCAAGCAGGTCGAGTTCGACATCATGTTCGGCGAGGGCATCTCGAAGGCCGGCGAACTGGTCGATCTCGGCGTCAAGGCCGGCATCGTCGAGAAATCGGGCGCCTGGTTCTCCTTCGACAGCCAGCGTCTCGGCCAGGGTCGCGAGAACGCCAAGACCTTCCTCAAGACCAATCCCGACGTCGCCGCCAAGATCGAGACGACCATCCGCCAGAATTCCGGCCTGGTCGCCGAGCGCATCCTTGAGAATGCCGACCCGACCGCTGAGGATCTCGACGAGGGCGAGGCCTGAGCCTTCAAACCAGGGCACTCAGCCATTAAGTCGACGGGCGGCCTTCGGGTCGCCCGTTTCCGTTTTGAGGTCAGCAGCTTGCCGCGCCTGCGAACTATGCAGGCCCTTTCTGGACAGGCATAAGTGCGCTGACTAGAACCCTTTCAGCCCTGCCGGCGCTTGCCGGCCCCATGCTTGAACCAGAGCCAAGATTGCGATGAGCGGCGTCAACGAGATCAGGTCGACCTTCCTCGATTACTTCAAGTCGAACGGCCACGAGGTGGTGCCGTCGAGCCCGCTCGTGCCGCGCAACGACCCGACCTTGATGTTCGCCAATTCCGGCATGGTGCAGTTCAAGAACGTCTTCACCGGCCAGGAGAAGCGCCCCTATGCCCGTGCCACCACGGCGCAGAAATGCGTGCGCGCCGGCGGCAAGCACAACGACCTCGACAATGTCGGCTACACTGCCCGCCACCACACCTTCTTCGAGATGCTGGGGAACTTCTCCTTCGGCGACTATTTCAAGGAACAGGCGATCACCCATGCTTGGACCCTGGTCACGCGCGAATTCGGCCTGCCCAAGGACAAGCTCACCGTCACCGTCTACTCCGAGGACGACGAGGCGCACACGCTCTGGAAGAAGATCGCCGGCCTGCCGGATTCGCGCATCATCCGCATCGCGACCTCGGATAATTTCTGGCGCATGGGCGATGTCGGCCCCTGCGGCCCCTGCTCCGAGATCTTCTACGACCATGGCGACCACATCCCCGGCGGCCCTCCGGGCTCGCCCGACGAGGATGGCGACCGCTTCATCGAGATCTGGAATCTCGTGTTCATGCAGTACGAGGAGGCCGCAGGTGGCATTCGCACCAACCTGCCCCGCCCCTCGATCGACACCGGCATGGGCCTCGAGCGCATCGCCGCCGTGCTCCAGGGCACGCATGACAATTATTCGATCGACCTGTTCGCGGCACTGATCCGTACCATCGCCGATCTCACCAACGTCCCCTCGGACGGGCCGATGAGCGCGAGCCATCGCGTCATCGCCGACCATCTGCGCTGCTCCGCCTTCCTGATCGCCGACGGCGTGCTGCCCTCGAACGAGGGCCGCGGCTATGTGCTGCGCCGGATCATGCGCCGCGGCATGCGCCATGCGCAGCTGCTCGGCGCCAAGGACCCGCTGATGCACAAGCTGGTGCCGGCGCTGGTGCGCGAGATGGGCCAGGCCTATCCCGAACTGCTCCGGGCCGAGGCTCTGATCTCGGAGACGCTGAAGCTGGAGGAGACCCGCTTCCGCACCACGCTGGCGCGCGGCCTCTCGATCCTCGACCAGGAAACGCAGGCACTGGGTTCCGGCGACAAGCTGAAGGGCGACGTCGCCTTCACCCTCTACGACACCTATGGCTTCCCGCTCGACCTGACCCAGGACGCATTGCGCGCCCGCGGCGTCGGCGTCGACATCGAGGGCTTCGATGCGGCGATGGCGCAGCAGAAGGCCAAGGCGCGCGCCGCCTGGGCCGGCACCGGTGAGGCCGCGACCGAGACGCTCTGGTTCCCGCTGCGCGAGCGCGTCGGCGCCACCGAGTTCCTCGGCTACGACACCGAGAGCGCCGAGGGCGTGGTCACCGCACTGGTCAAGGACAATGCCGAGGTCACCTCGCTGACGGAAGGCGAGAGTGGCATCGTCATCCTCAACCAGACGCCGTTCTACGGCGAATCCGGCGGCCAGGTCGGCGACACCGGCACGCTTGTCGGCAACGGCTTCAAGGCCGAGGTCACCGACGTCCAGAAGAAGCTCGGCGACGTCTTCGCCCATCAGGTCAAGGTTGTCTCCGGCACGATCGAGCTCGGCAAGCCGGCCGAGCTGACGGTCGACCATGGCCGGCGCGGCACTATCCGCGCCAACCATTCGGCCACCCACCTGTTGCATGAGGCGCTGCGCCGCGTGCTCGGTGACCATGTCGCGCAGAAGGGCTCGCAGGTTGCTCCCGAGCGCCTGCGCTTCGACTTCAGCCACCCCAAGCCGATCTCGCGCGAGGAGCTGGCCAGGGTCGAGGAGATGGCGAACAAGCTCGTCCTGCAGAACGAGCCGATCACCACCAAGCTGATGTCGGTCGATGATGCGATCGCCTCTGGCGCGCGCGCGCTGTTCGGCGAGAAGTACGGCGACGAGGTCCGCGTGGTGTCGATGGGCACGGATCGCGATGCCGAGACGCCGAAGGCTTTCTCGGTCGAGCTCTGCGGCGGCACCCACGCCAGCCGCACCGGCGATATCGGCCTTGTCACGGTTCTCTCCGAGGCCGGTGTCGCGGCCGGCGTGCGCCGGCTCGAAGCCCTCACCGGCGAGGCGGCGCGTCGCCATCTGCGCGAGGAGAGCGTCGCGCTCGACGAGATGGCCGGCCTGCTAAAGGCACCCGTCGCCGAATTGCCGGCGCGCGTCGCGACCCTGGTCGAGGAGCGCCGCAAGCTCGAGCGCGAGCTCAGCGAGGCCCGCAAGAAGCTCGCCATGGGTGGCGGCGGCGAGGCCAGCGACCCGATCCGCGAGGTCGCCGGCGCCAAGCTGCTGGCCCGTGCCGTCACTGGCGTCGAGATGAAGGACCTGAAGAGCCTGGCGGACGAGGCCAAGGCCCGCGTCGGTTCCGGCGTCGTCGCCATCGTCGGCGTCGCCGAGGACGGCAAGGCCGGCGTCGTCGTCGGCGTCACGCCCGATCTGACCGAGCGCTTCGACGCGGTCGCGCTGGTGCGCGCGGCCTCCGAGCGCCTCGGCGGCAAGGGCGGCGGCGGCCGCCGCGACATGGCCCAGGCCGGCGGCCCGGACGGCACGCAGGCCGAGGCGGCGCTCGAAGCCGTCGCCGCAGCGATGGGCTGACGCGACCATGTCCGCCGCCCCGCAGCCTGGCATGAGCTGGCGGCGGCGGGTACATCTGGTCATTGACCGGGGTGCAGGCGACGATCTCTCTGCCCGGCTCGTCCATGGCGGGCTGGTCGCGCTGATCATCGTCAACATCACGGCGCTGGTGCTGGAATCGGTACCGCGCTTCGCCACCGCCCATGACCGGATTTTCCACGCGATCGAGCTGGTCTCGACCGTGCTGTTCACACTCGAATATGCGGTCCGACTCTGGGTCGCGCCCGAGCATGCGCGCTATCGCGGCATGGGCGACTGGGCGGCGCGGCGGGCGTATGCGCTGTCGCCGCCGGCACTCCTCGACTTCCTCGCCACCGTGCCGCTCTATGCCGCCCTGCTCGGCTATGGCGATCTCAAGATCCTGCTGCTTTTCCGGCTGGTGCGCTTCTTCAAGCTCGGGCGCTATTCGCCCGGCATGGCTTCGCTGGGAGCGGCACTTCATGCCGAGCGCAAGGCGCTCGCCGCCTGCGTCGTCATCCTGATCGGCGTGATGCTGCTCGCGGCGACCGCCATGCACTTCGTCGAGCACGACGTGCAGCCCGACAAGTTCGGCACCATTCCCGACGCGATGTGGTGGGCGATCGTGACGCTGACCACGGTCGGCTATGGCGATGCCTTCCCGGTCAGCCCGCTCGGCAAGCTCGTCGCCTCGCTCACCGCGGTGATGGGTCTCGTCATGCTGGCACTGCCGGTCGGCATCATCGCCACCGCCTTCGCCCAGGAGATCCACCGGCGCGAATTCGTCATCACCTGGAGCATGCTGGCGCGCGTGCCGCTGTTCAGCGGGCTCAACGCTGCCGAGATCGCCGAGATCATGCATGCATTGCGCGCCCAGACCGTGCGTGGCGGCGGCGTGGTGCTGCGTCCGCACGAACCGGCCCACTCGCTCTATTTCGTCGCCAGTGGCGAGGTCGAACTCATCGAGCCCGATGGCAGCCGCCGGCTCGACGAAGGCTGCTATTTCGGCGAGCTCTGCCTGACCGAGCTCGCGGCTGCCCAGGGTGGCATCGCGGCGCATGCCACGGTCGCGACCAAGCTCCTCGTCCTTGATCCTGCCGATTTTCGCCTGCTCATGCTGCGCCACCCGGAACTCGCCGCCCATCTCCATCGACTTGCAGCAGTATGATAGCGACCCGCCGCACGATCCTCGCTCTGCTCCTTGGCGCAGGCAGCCCCGTCATGGCGCAGCAGCCACGGCCGCAGCAGCGCCCACCGCAGGGCCCGAGCCTGTCAGCGCCGCGCACGCTGATGGCCGGCGCCATGGCGACCGTCTTTGTCGGCCGCGCGCCGGCTGGTGCCCGCCTCGCCATCAGCAGGCCGGGCGATCCGCCGGAAGCGGCGATCGTCGCCTCTCCGCTCGGCCAGGTCCCGGCGCTCTCGCTGCCGGCCCCGGGCGAGGTCGGCAGCTTCGAATGGCGCCTGCTTGGCGAGAACGACGGCAAGCCGGTCATCCTGCTGCGCCAGCCGCTGGCGACGACGGCGCCAGCGGCAACGCTCGCTGCCCCCGCCCGGGTCGCGCGCGGCAATCCCCTGCCGGTGCGCGGCATCGGCCCCAATGGCGACCGCGACCGCGTCGTGCTGGTCAAGCCGGATGCGCCAGCCGAGGCGGAAGGGCCGAATTTCTTCCCGGCCGAGAATGTCGAGAGCACGCTGGAGGCGCCGGCCGAGCCTGGGACCTATGAACTGCGCTATGTGATGGACGCACCCCTCACCGGCCCGCGCGTGCTGGCGCGCCGCGAACTCGTGGTGGAGTAGCGCTCAATCATGATCGGGATGCTGACGCGAGCGATATCCCGGCAGTTCCTCCGCCGGAATATCGTCCTCGGTCCGCGTGCCCTCAAGCCGGCATAGCTCGTCGAACCAGGGCGCCCTGCCCTCGACGCCATAGGCATGGCTCGGCGGGAAGGCGGCGGGATCGTCAAGGCTGCCCACCGTGAGCGAGAGCGAGCCCGCGCCGGGATAGCTGAAGCTCAGCGGCGTGCCGCAATCGCGGCAGAAGCCGCGCTCGGCGACGGCCGATGAATGGAAGACGGCAGGCGCCCCGCGCGTCCAGACGACGTTCTCGATGCGCGAGGAGGCGAAGGCGCCGAAATAATTGCCCACGGCCTTCTGGCACATCCGGCAGAAGCAGACCGAGACCTTGTGCGGCGGCTTCAGCAGGCGATAGCGCACCGCGCCGCACTGGCAGCCGCCGGTGAGAGTTGTCGTCTCGGTCATGTCTGCTCCCGGCTGTAGCTGCGGCTGATTCCACCAGGCGGATCGCAGCAAATCTGCCACACAAACTTCATTTGGCCAGTTGTGAATGGCTGTTCATTGCCTCCTGCACGCGCCCGCCTAAGCCTGCATCCACGCTTGGGCTGGGCACTCTCATGATATCCGTCATCACTCCTGCGGTCGCCGGGACATCTCATGCGCGGCTCGCTTCGCGCCTGCTCGCTGGCACGGCGCTCGTCCTGCTCCTGTCTGCCGGCCAGGCGCTCGCCGATGGCGGGCGCGGCGGCGACCGAAGCGGTAACCCCGGCTCCGGCGGCGCTGGCGGCATCGACAACCCGACGGGCGCCGGTGGTGCGGGCGTCAGAGGCCAAGTATCCCCAGGAGGCAATGCGGGCGGCGGCGGCGGCGGCGCCGGCGCTGTCACTGGTGGCGCCGGCGGGCTAGCCGGCTTCGGCAGTCTCAGCGAGGGCCGAGGCGGCGATGGCGGCGTGCATGGTAGCGTCGGCGCCAGCCTGCCTACCGGTTCCAGCTCCGGCAGCAATGGCGGCGACGGCACTTCCGGCGGCCTCTATTCCGGCGGCGGCGGCGGCGCCGGTGGCTATGGCGCCGTGGTCACAGGTGCGGGCACGACGGGAACGGTTTCCGGCACGATCACCGGCGGCAACGGTGGCCATGGCGGCGGTTCTTTTTATGAGGTCGGCGGCTCCGGCGGCTCCGGCGGCATCGGCCTGCTCTTCACCGATGGCAGCGCGGCGCAGACCCTGACCATCGGCGGCACGGTCCTGGGCGGCAATGGCGGCAATGGCGGCTCGCATGTGGCGGACGCTGGCGGCGCTGGCGCCGGCGGCGCCGGCGGCGCTGGCCTGGTCTTCACCAGTGGCGGCGCGACGACGACGCTCATCGTCAACGGCGCGGTTAGTGGCGGAGATGGCAGGCGTGGCGGCACGAATCTGCCTGCTTCCTTTTGTTGCGCCCCCGGCCCCGGCGAGAACGCTCTGGGCGTCGCCGCAGCGGGCGGCGAGGGCATCATCGGTGCCGACCTTTCGATCACCAATAATGGTACGATCATAGGCGGCCTCTCGGGCGACGGCTCGGTGCGGGCCGCGGCGATCCACTTCACCGGCGGCAGCAACAAGCTAACGATGGGCAGCCCCATTGCCACCATCTTCGGCGGCATCGTCATCGACACCGGCACGCTGACCTTCGCCCAGACGATCGATGCCACCATCAGCAGCGTCGTCAGCGGCGGCGGCATCGTGGTCAAGACCGGCGAGGGCACGCTGACGCTGACCGGCGAGAACACCTATACCGGCGGGACGAGGATCGCGGAGGGGGCGATCAGCATCAGTGCGGAAGGCAATCTCGGCGCGACCTCCGGAGCACTGGAGCTGGACGGCGGCATGCTTCAGGTGACCGGTACGACGCTGACCGGGCTGACGCGCACTATCTACCTCGGCAGCAATGGCGGCGGCTTCGATATTGCCGACGCTGCCAATACCTTCACCGTGACGCAATCCTTCTCCGGCTCGGGCAAATTCACCAAGGCCGGTGATGGCACGCTCGTCCTGTCCGGCACCAACAGCTATACCGGCACGACGACGGTCTCGAACGGCATCCTGCGCGCCGGGCAGGCGAATGCATTCTCGCCGGGCTCCGCGGTCACGATCATGTCGGGCGCGACGCTCGACCTTGCCGGCTTCGACCAGACGATCGGCTCGCTCGCCGGTCCCGGCGCGGTCACGCTCGGCTCCGCTACGCTGACCGCGGGCGGCAACAACACCTCGACGACGTTCTTGGGCACGATCTCGGGGACTGGCGGGCTGACCAAGACCGGCAGCGGCACGCTGACGCTGACCGGCACGAACACCTATTCGGGCGCGACCACGGTGTCGGCCGGGACGCTCTACATCGGCGGTTCCGGCGCGATGTCGGCGGCATCCGACTACACGGTCGCCTCGGGCGCGCTACTCCAGGTGAACGACACGCTCGGCACGGTGACGGCGGGTTCGATCGCGGGCGACGGGCAACTGCGGATCGAGAGTGGCTCGACGCTTGAGACGGGCGCGACCAATGCCTCGACCACCTTCAGCGGCATGATCTGGGACTCCGGTAGCCTGCGGAAGGTCGGCACGGGGACGCTCACCCTGACGCAGGAGAACACCTATTCCGGCGGGACGACGATCGCCGGCGGCAAGATCAGCATCTCCAAGGACGTCAATCTCGGCAGCCCCTCCGGGGCTCTGATGCTGGACGGCGGCGTGCTGCAGGTGACGGGGACGGCGCTCCACGAGCTGACCCGCAACATCATCCTCGGCAGCAATGGCGGCGGCTTCGACATCGTCGAGGCCGGCAACAGCTTCATCGTGAGCCAGTCCCTCTCGGGCACGGGCTCGCTCTCCAAGACCGGCGCCGGCACATTGGTGCTCAAGGGCGCCAGCAGCTATTCCGGCACGACCACCGTGTCGGAGGGAACACTGCGGGCCGGCGCCGCCGACGCATTCTCCGCCAATTCGACCTTCACGGTCGGGACGGGCACGACGCTCGATCTCGCCGGCCTCAACCAGACCATCGGCTCGCTCGCCGGCACCGGCACGGTCACGCTCGGCTCGGGCACGCTGACGGCAGGCGCAAACAACAGCTCGACCACCTTCTCCGGCAAGATCACCGGCACGGGCGGCGTCACCAAGACCGGCACGGGGACGCTGACGCTGACGGGCAGCAACACCTACACCGGCGCGACCAAGGTCTCCGGCGGCAAATTGGTGGTCAACGGTTCGCTGGCGAGCAGCGTCACGCTCGATGGCGGCACGCTCGGCGGCTCCGGTACGATCGGCGGCGTCAGCGTCGCCAGCGGCGCGACGGTGGCGCCGGGCAACTCGATCGGGACGCTGACCGTCTCGGGCAACGTCGCCTTCGCCTCGGGCTCGACCTATCAGGTCGAGGTCAACGCGGCCGGACAGAGCGACAGGATCGTGGCCTCCGGCTCAGCGACCATTACTGGCGGCACAGTGCAGGTGCTCGCGGAGAACGGCAATTACGCGGCCGCGACCAGCTACACCATCCTGACCGCCTCGGGCGGGGTGACCGGCAGCTTCAGCAGCGTCACCTCGAACCTCGCCTTCCTGACGCCCTCGCTGAGCTATGGCAGCCAGAACGTGACGCTGACCATGACCCGCAACGACACCGGCTTCGGGCCAGATGGCGGCGGCACCTCGGGCGGCGGCGCCTCTGGCACCTATATCGCACAGACCCGCAACCAGGGCTTCATCGCGATCGCGGCCGAGCGGCTGGGCGTCGGCAACCCGGTCTATGACGCGCTGATCTCAGCGACGGCTGCCGAGGCGCGCGCCGGCTTCGACCTGCTTTCGGGCGAGGCGCATGCGCAGGCGGTCAGCGTGATGATCGACGAGAGCCGGCTGGTACGCGAGACGATCCTCGGCCATCTGCGCGGCCCGCTGCTGACCGCGCCGGGTCAGCAGGTCGCGGGCGCCTTCACTGCCGACCTTCCCGGCCGCAAGGGCGCGATCGTAATGCCCGCCCCGGTGCCGCAGCCGCGCTATGCGCTCTGGGGCACGGCCTTCGGCAGCACCGGCAACACCGACGCCGACGGCAACGCTGCCTCGCTCAGCCGCCGCAGCGGCGGCGCCCTGCTCGGCGCCGATGTCATGCTCTATGACGCGCCGGGCTCCTCGCTGAAGGTCGGCGTCGCCGGCGGCTATAGCCAGTCACGCTTCGATCTCGATGCCCGCCTGTCCTCGGGCAAGCTCGAGAGCGGCCATGCCGCGCTCTATGCCGGTACGCGCTTCGGCAACCTTCGCTTCGACGCCGGTGCGGCTTACACCTGGTCCGAGAGCGACATCCGCCGCCAGGTTCAGATCCGCGGCTTCGGCGATCTGCTGCGCCTGCAGCGGCCGGGCTCGGTGACGCAAGGCTTCGCCGAGCTCGGCTACGCCTTCGCTTTCCAGGGCATTGCGCTCGAACCCTTCGCCCAGCTCGCCCTGATCCGCGTCAGCACAGACGCCGGCACGGAACGCGGCGGGGCGGCGGCCCTGCGCGTGCTCTCCAGCGACCAGACGCTTGGCTTCACCACACTGGGCCTGCGGGCCGAGGCGCAGCTCGGAGCGATGCCACTGTTCGCCCGGGCGATGCTCGGCTGGCGCCACGGTTTTGGCGATCTCACCCCGCAGGCCCGCACCGCCTTTGTCGCCGGCACGACCCCGGCCGCCGTCTTCGCCGCCCCGATCGATCGCGAGGCCCTCGTCGCCGAGGCCGGGCTCGATTGGCGGATATCGCAGGCCACCGCGCTCGGCCTGACCTACTCCGCCGCCATCGGCGAACGCTCCAGAGACCACGCCCTCAAGGGCAGGGTCGAGATGCGGTTCTGAGGAAAAGACCGGCCAGGCTCCGGGAGCCCCCCAGCTCCCCGCCCCCTGCAGCGTAAGAAAAAAGCCCGGCCAATCTGGCCGGGCTTCTGCGTTCTACGAACGAGGCTTCAGGCCGCTTACGCGGCCATCGCCTTGCGCAGGTTGTCGCTGACCTTGTCGAGGAAACCGGTGGTCGAGAGGAACTTCTGGTCGGGGCCGACCAGCAGCGCCAGGTCCTTGGTCATGTCGCCGGCCTCGACCGTGTCGACTGTGACCTTCTCGAGCAGGGTCGCGAACTTGGCGAGCTCGGCATTGTTGTCGAGCTTGGCGCGGTGGGCGAGACCACGCGTCCAGGCGAAGATCGAGGCGATCGAGTTGGTCGAGGTCTCCTTGCCCTTCTGGTGCTCGCGGTAGTGGCGGGTCACCGTGCCGTGCGCGGCCTCGGCCTCGACGGTCTTGCCGTCCGGCGTCATCAGCACCGAGGTCATCAGGCCGAGCGAGCCGAAGCCCTGCGCCACCGTGTCCGACTGCACGTCGCCGTCGTAGTTCTTGCAGGCCCAGACATAGCCACCCGACCACTTCATCGCCGACGCCACCATGTCGTCGATCAGGCGGTGCTCATAGGTGATGCCGAGCTTGTCGAACTCCGCCTTGAACTCGGCGTCGAAGATCTCCTGGAAGATGTCCTTGAAGCGCCCGTCATAGGTCTTGAGGATGGTGTTCTTGGTCGAGAGATAGACCGGGTACTTACGCATCAGGCCGTAATTCAGCGAGGCCCGGGCGAAATCGCGGATCGAATCGTCGAGATTGTACATCGCCATGGCGACACCGGCGTCGGGGGCCTTGAAGACCTCCTTCTCGATGACATTGCCGTCCTCGCCGACGAACTTGATCGAGAGCATGCCCTTGCCGGGGAACTTGAAGTCGGTGGCGCGATACTGGTCGCCATAGGCATGGCGGCCGATGACGATCGGCTGGGTCCAGCCGGGAACCAGGCGCGGCACGTTCTTGCAGATGATCGGCTCGCGGAAGATCACGCCGCCGAGGATGTTGCGGATCGTGCCGTTGGGGCTCTTCCACATCGACTTGAGATTGAACTCCTTCACGCGCGCCTCGTCCGGCGTGATGGTGGCGCACTTGACCGCGACGCCATGCTTCTTGGTGGCGTTGGCGGCGTCGATCGTGACCTGATCGTCGGTCGCGTCGCGGTTCTGGACCGAGAGGTCGAAATAATCGAGCTCGAGGTCGAGATACGGGAAGATCAGCTTGTCCTTGATGTGCTGCCAGATGATGCGGGTCATCTCGTCGCCGTCCATGTCGACGACCGGGTTGGCGACCTTGATCTTGCTCATGTGATGCGACCCCTGCTCTGGTCAGTCTGGAACGATTGCAGGCAATAGCTTGACGCTACCGCCGGCCCGCGCGCTTCCTAGCGGGTTCCGGCCGCAGGGGGAAGCCGGCCTTTTGGGCAACGCGTGGCCGCAGGACGATGGCTCCGACTTCGCCGACGCAGGGCGCCCCGCCCTGCAACGCAGTTGGCAATGCTGCGAACCGATTTAGATTGGAGCCATGACAAGCTCCTCCTCCCCCTTCGCCCTCGTCACCGGCGGCACCCGCGGCATCGGCGCCGGCGCCGCACTTGCTCTCGCCGAGGCCGGCTACCAGGTCCTCGCCACCGGCCTCACCGACGACGAGGTCGCGGCGACGCCTGCCCACGCATCGATCCGCCATGCCCGGCTCGACGTCACCAGCGATGCGCAGGTCGCGGCGATCGTCGCCGGCTGCGAACGTATCGACGCGCTGGTCAACTGCGCCGGCATGATCCAGCGCGGCGGCAAGGAATTCGAGATCGAGGCCTTCCGTCTCACCGTCGAAGTCAACCTCACCGGCTCGATGCGCATGTGCCTGGCGGCGAAGGACAAGCTCGCAGAGGCCAAGGGCGCAATCGTCAACACCGCCTCGATGCTGACCTTCCACGGCTCGGCCTATGCGCCGGGCTATGCCGCCTCCAAGGGCGGCGTCGGCCAGCTCACCAAGTCGCTCGCAGCCGCCTGGGCGCCGGACGGCATTCGCGTCAATGCGGTTGCGCCCGGCTGGATCGCGACCGAACTGACCAGGCCGCTTGTCGAAGACGCCGCCCGCTCCGCCCCGATCCTGTCGCGCACGCCGATGAACCGCTGGGGCGAGCCGGGCGATGTCGGCGGCGCGGTGCTGTTCCTGCTCTCGGATGCCGCGCGCTTCATCACCGGCACGATCCTGCCGGTCGACGGCGGCTATCTCGCCGTCTGAAAGACGTAAGAAACATCAGCAACCTGGCGGCGTTTCCTGAATCGATCGCCCAGCCAGCTGAATCAGAAGCTCAACCGGAGGAACGTCGATGAACAAGGTCAGCCCGGTCCCCGTCCAGGTCAGCACAGAGGAGCGCTGGACGCCCTATCGGCATCCGCAGCCGAAGGATTCCCCGCCCGAGCTGATCGTGCCGAACGTCATCCCGGAGGATGAGCGCGTCTGGGTGCCGGTCGATGACAATGTCTGGTTCCGGCCGCTATGTCTGTCGGTGACGCGCGGCTACTGGATGAACCTGCTGCGCGTGCGCCGCGCCGGCGTGCTCTCGCGCCACCGCCATCCCCAGCCCGTCCATGGTTATGTGCTGAAGGGCAAATGGCGCTATCTCGAACATGATTGGGTCGCGACCGAGGGCTCCTATGTCTACGAGGCGCCCGGCGAGACCCATACGCTGGTGGTCGATCCCGATGTCGAGGAGATGATCACCATGTTCCAGGTCAATGGCGCGATGATCTATGTCGACCCGGACGGCAAATGCCTCGGCTATGACGACGTCTTCACCCGGCTCGACAAGTGCCGGGCCCATTACGCCACCAACGGTCTCGGAGCTGACTACGCCGACCAGTTCATCCGTTGATCAGCGCCCGAGCTTCGCCAGCTCGACCGCAGCGCGCAATTCGATATGGGCCAGGACCTCGTCGAGGCGCGGATCGTCTGTCGCCTCGCGCCGTACCGACAGCATCGCCTTCAGCCGCTCGAGTTCGGCCGGCGAGACGCGCCCGGAAAGCAGGGCAGCCTTGAGCCGGTCCAGCCCGTCGAGCAGGTCATGGCCGCGCCGGGCCTGGCGTCGCTTGCGCTCCTGCCCGTCCTCCTCGGCCTGAACCGCGAGCAGTCCGTCGAGCGAGCCGGCATGGCTGACGGCCGCGCCCTGTGCTGCGCCAGCGCTCTCGCGCGCCGGCAGGCGGAAGTTCGAGCCACCGGTCGTGCCGCTGCGACTGGTCGACGTGGTCGAGGATATCGGGCTGCGCTGGTCGATGCGGATCATCACGCTCTCGCAAGGTCGGCCTGAAAAGGCGCTGCACGAACGTCAGAGCCGGATCCGATCAGATTGAAGCAATCTGATCGGTGAATCCGTCTCTCACTATTTAGTTAGAGACCGTTTTATCCGTTCGGCTTGCAGTGCAAGCCGAACGGAACGGGCTCTAGCCGACCCAATTCCTTGTGCCGGCAACGTGGTTAACGAGCAGTAAACCGCCCGGCAGGATTTGCCGGGGGCGGCAGCTTTGCACCGGCCGCCAGTCCCTGAGCGATCAGGCCATCCATCTCTAAAATCCTGATTAAAAAGCGTTTTCGCTTTCTCCCGAATTGGCACGCTCTTCGCAACGGCTTGGCGACATCAGATTCACCCGGTGCCATATGCCTAGCATCCTCCGCCTCCACCATCTGCTGACGCCGCTCACAGCCTTGCTGCTGGCCGGCGCCGCGATGGCGGCTGATCTTGCTCCGGCGCCGCCTTTGGCCCGCGGCAGCAACGGCGTCAGCAATCACGCTCCGACGCGCAACGGCGCGGCCGAGGCCGGCGTCTCGCGCACCGCCTTCGCCGGCAGCGGCGGCATGGGCACCGCGCTCTCGCGCATCAAGGACCTCGCCTCGGTCGAGGGCGTGCGCAGCAATCAGATCCTCGGCTACGGCATTGTTGTCGGCCTCAACGGCACCGGCGACACCCTCAACAACGCGCCGTTCACCAAGCAGTCGCTGCAGGCGATGCTGGAGCGCCTCGGCGTCAACACCCGCGGCGCCAGCATGCGCACCGCCAACGTCGCAGCGGTGATGATCACCGCCAACCTGCCGCCTTTCGCCGTCCAGGGCACGCGCCTCGACGTCACCGTCTCGGCGCTGGGCGATGCCAAGTCGCTGCAGGGCGGCACATTGCTCGCGACCCCGCTGCTCGGCGCCGATGGCGAGGTCTACGCGGTGTCGCAGGGCCCGGTGGCGATCGCCGGCTTCTCGGCCGAGGCGGAAGCCGCCAAGATCACCCGCGGCGTGCCGACCGTCGGCCGCATCGCCAATGGCGGCCTGGTCGAGCGCGAGATCGACTTCGCCCTCAACAAGCTGAAGACGCTGCGCCTGTCGCTGCGCAATCCCGATCTCACCACCGCCCGCCGCATCGCCGCCGCGATCAACGACTTCATCGGCGGCGACTCGGCCGAGCCGACCGACCCCTCGACCGTGGTCCTGCAGATCCCGCCGCGCTTCCAGGGCAACATGATCCGCCTGCTCACCGATATCGAGCAGCTCCGGGTCGAGCCCGACCAGGGCGCCCGCGTCGTCATCGACGAGCGCTCCGGCATCATCGTGATGGGCAAGGATGTCCGCGTCTCCACAGTCGCCGTCGCTCAGGGCAACCTGACCGTGACGATCTCGGAGGAGCCGCAGGTCAGCCAGCCCAACGAGTTCGGCAACGGCCGGACCGTCGTGGTGCCGCGCAGCAACGTCAAGGTCGACACCGAGGGCACCAACAAGCTCGCTCTCGTCAAGGAGAGCGTCACCCTGCGCGAGCTGGTCGACGGGCTGAACGCCCTCGGCATCGGCCCGCGCGACCTACTCTCCATCCTGCAAGCCATCAAGGCAGCCGGCGCGCTGCAAGCCGACATCGAGGTGATGTAATGAGTGCCCTCCTCGCCGCTCCCGCCGCCAAGCTCGCCATCGGCGCCGCCACCAAGCTGGCCGGCGGCATCGCCGACGCACTCAGCTCCGCGCAGAATACCAAGGCGAAGAAGACCGCCGACGATTTCGAGACCGTCTTCCTCGAAAACTTCACCCAGACCATGATGAGCTCGAGCGGGACCGAAGGCCCGCTCGGCGAGAACGGCACCGGCGGCGACGTCTGGCGTTCGATGCTGACGCAGGAATACGCCAAGCAGATTCAGAAATCCGGCGGCGTCGGCCTGTCCGACCAGATCATGCGCGACCTGATCCAGGTCCAGGCTTCGGCCGGCAAGTCGGCGGGAGCCGGCAATGCTTGAGCGGATGCGCGTCATCGACGAACGCCCGCGCGTCTCGAGCGCGCTCGAGGCGGAACGCCTGATCGAGACCGTGATGGAGACGCTGAGTGCGCTCTCCCATGTCGTTGGCGAGGAGACCGGACTGGTCAAGGCCGGGCGTCTCAAGGATGCGATGGAGCGCGAGGCGCGCAAGACCGAGCTCGCCGGCGTCTATATGAAGGGCGTCGAGCAGGTGAAACTGAACGCGGTGGCGCTCGCCCGCTTCGCCCCGGAGAGGGTCAAGCGCCTGAAGGGCGCCCATCTTGCCTTCCAGGAGCTGATCGACCTCAATCAGACCGTGCTGGCGACGGCTCGGGCGATCTCGGAATCGATCATGCGTGACCTCGCCACCGACACCAACAAGCAGAACCGGGCGCCCGGTTACGGCCCGACTGCGACCGTCGGCGCCGGAGTCTTCGCTCGGCCCAATGCCGGCCCGCTGGTGATCTCGAAGAGTCTGTGAGATCCGCCCCCTCAAGAAAAAACATCCGAGCACTTGCGGCAGGTCCAGATCAGCAGCTTTCTGCTGACGGACAACTGCATGGTTAATCTGGGTCGAGACTCGATCTAAGCCGCGTTAACGCTGTCGAAGCACAGAAAACGTGCAAAACGCATGGCAATTTACCAATTTCTCTAACGGCGGATTCAACTCTCTGCCGCATCTTCTCAGGCTTGGAAGAAGTCCGCCCTTGCGAGAGGAGTCCAGAATGGATTTCGGCGCGACACCCAAGACGTTCGCGACCGGTGCCGTCCAGGCGACGATACGCACCGATATTTCCGTCCAGAACGGCGCAACGCCGGTCGAGCTCCCCCCGGAGAAGACCGTCCGTTCGGTCCCCGCGGGCGAACCCGTCCAGCTCGACATCCGCGCCCGCGCCGAGGAGCGTCGCTCCGACGCGCAGCGCCAGCAGAGCGCCCAGGACGATACGGCCCAGCAGCGCCGCTTCGATCAGCAGCGCCGCCAGCAGGAGCTGCGCGACGTGATCGAGCGGCGGCTCGATATCGAGCCGAAGACACGCAGCGTCATCTTGCGCAAGACCAACCGCGACACCGGCGAAGTCGTCGAGCAGCTCCCTGACGAGACGCTGCTGAAGCTGCGCATCTGGTCGCGCGAGATCATCGAGCGTAACCGCGAGGCGGAAGCTCCTCGTAGTCACGAGATCGAGCGCCTCGCTTAGGCTTATCGGCCTCACTCATCTTTTGACGTCGCTGGTATTCGCCGGCGGCGTTTTTCGTTCGCCAGGCCAGATCCGATCGCAAAAGCCTCGGCGCAGCAGTGTTTTACACTCGTTAACTAGTTCGCAACTTCGCTCGAATTGCGGGCAATTCGCCGGCTTGGATTCATTCCTCATTACGAAATCGGCAGCATCCTCCCTCGGTCGCGGCCAGAACGGTCTCGACGCCAGAAGGCACCATACCAGGAAGGTAATCGAATTATGGCCGTCTCTCTCTCTGCCGGCGTTCGCAACAATCTCGCGACGCTGCAATCGACCGCCGCCCAGTCCTCGCAGATCCAGAACCGTCTCGCCACCGGCAAGAAGGTCAACTCCGCGATCGACAGCCCGGTCAACTTCTTCACCGCCGCCTCGCTGAACGATCGCGCGAGCCAGCTCACGGGCCTGCTCGACGGCATCTCGAACGGCATCCAGACCATCCAGGCTGCCTCCAAGGGCATCGACGGCATCACCAAGCTGGTCCAGTCGCTGCAGTCGACGATCAAGCAGGCCCAGGCCGACGCGGCTCAGAACCGCCCGACCAAGGCCGGCGGAGCTCTGGCGACCGCGGCGGAAGTCACCGCCACCAGCAAGAGCCTGAAGGACATCGCCCTCGACAAGAAGATCGGCGGCGCTGATGCCGTTGCTGACGCTGCCACCGCCACCTCGGCCGGTGACATCGGCATCGACACGACGACCAACAACACCGCTGCCATCTTCCTGAAGTCGGGCTCCACGACCTACACCGCGAGCTTCAGCGCAACCACCACGACGGTGCGTGATCTCGTCAACGAGATCAACAAGTCGGGCGTCGCCACCGCCTTCGTCGACGAGAAGGGCCAGCTCAACATCAAGGGCACCGGCTCGGAAGAAGTCCAGTTCGGCTTCGGCGTCGGCACGGATGCCACCACCTCGCAGGCCGCCGCCGCCGGCGCCGGCAATAGCAACGCCAAGATCAACTTCTTGGCCACGGACAACGTGGCGGGCACCGGCATCCAGGGCCAGTCCATCACTTCGGCGACACGCTCGAACCTGATCGACCAGTACAACGATCTGCGCACCAAGATCGACGATCTCGCCAAGGATACCGGTTTCAACGGCATCAACCTGCTCGGCGGTGACCGTCTGTCGGTCGTCTTCAACGAGAAGACCGGCAAGAACCAGACCAAGCTCGACGTCCAGGGCACCCAGCTGAACTCCGACAACCTCGGCATCGTCAAGGCTGGCAACACCCAGCTCGCCGGCAGCGTCAACTTCCAGAACGACTCCGATCTGGAAGCCGCCACCAAGTCGCTGACCGGCGCGCTGACCTCGCTGAAGTCGCTCTCCTCGACCTTCGGCGCCAGCCTCTCGGTCGTCCAGACCCGGCAGGACTTCACCAAGGACATGGCGAACGTCCTGACCAGCGGCGCCGACAACCTCGTCAACGCCGACCTCAACCAGGAAGCCGCCTCCCTGCTCGCGCTGCAGACCCGTCAGCAGCTCTCGCAGCAGGCGCTCGCCCTCGCCAACCAGGCCGACCAGGGCGTCCTGCGTCTCCTCGGCTGATCTTCGGTCCGCAGGAGCGGATCACCCCGCAGAACGCGGGACGAAGCAAAAGAGCGGCGGAGCCTCGGCTCCGCCGCTTTTCGTTTGCGGGAAGCCAGGATCGGCACCACGCGCGCCGTTCCACATCCATTAACCATGTCAGGACTTCGCCCGGTTTCCGAGCAATTCGCCGGCTCGAATTTACCGCTCGTTACGAGATCGGACGCATGGTGTCTCGGTCGCGGCCAGAATGGTCGCGCTGCCAGAAGGCACCATACCAGGAAGGTATCAAATCATGGCCGTTTCGCTCTCTGCCGGCGTCCGCAACAACCTCTCGACGCTGCAGTCGACCGCCGCTCAGTCCGCGCAGATCCAGAACCGTCTCGCCACCGGCAAGAAGGTCAACTCCGCGATCGACAGCCCGGTCAACTTCTTCACCGCCGCCTCGCTGAACGATCGCTCGAGCCAGCTCACCGGCCTGCTCGACGGCATCTCGAACGGCATCCAGACCATCCAGGCTGCCTCCAAGGGCATCGACGGCATCACCAAGCTGGTGCAGTCGCTGCAGTCGACGGTCAAGCAGGCTCAGGCCGACGCGGCACAGAACCGCCCGACCAAGGCCGGTGGCGCCCTCGCCACCCAGGCCGAAGTCGCCGCCACCAGCAAGAGCCTCAAGGACATCGCCCTCGACAAGCGCCTGGCCGACAGCGCGGTCGGCACGGTCGGTGCGGACGCCGCGACGGCGACCAGCGCCGGTGACCTTGGCATCGCGGTCGCCAACACCGATATCGGCATCTCGCTGACGGCCGGCTCCACCACCTATGAGGCGTCGTTCGCCGCAGCGGGTGCGACGGTCCGCGACCTCGTCAACGAGATCAACAAGTCGGGCATCGCCACCGCCTTCGTCGACGAAAAGGGCCAGCTCAACGTCAAGGGCACCGGCTCCGAGGATCTCGAGTTCGGTATCGGTGCTGCCGCAGGCGGCGCCGCTGCCATCACTGCGGCACAGGGCGGCGGCTCCAACGCAGCAATCAACTTCCTCCCCGCTGACGCGGTCGCGGCGACTGCGATCAAGGGGCCGACCGTCACCTCGGCGGTTCGCTCGAACCTGATCGACCAGTACAACGACCTGCGCAACAAGATCGACGATCTCGCCAAGGATGCCGGCTTCAACGGCATCAACCTGCTCGGCGGTGACCGTCTGTCGGTCGTCTTCAACGAGAAGACCGGCAAGAACCAGACCAAGCTCGACGTCCAGGGCACCCAGCTGACCTCCGACAACCTCGGCCTCGTCAAGGCTGGCAACACCCAGCTCGCCGGCAGCGTCAACTTCCAGAACGACTCCGATCTGGAAGCCGCCACCAAGTCGCTGACCGGCGCGCTGACCTCGCTGAAGTCGCTCTCCTCGACCTTCGGCGCCAACCTCTCGGTCGTCCAGACCCGGCAGGACTTCACCAAGGACATGGCGAACGTCCTGACGACCGGTGCCGACAGCCTCGTCAACGCCGACCTCAACCAGGAAGCCGCCTCCCTGCTCGCGCTGCAGACCCGTCAGCAGCTCTCGCAGCAGGCGCTCTCCCTCGCCAACCAGGCCGACCAGGGCGTCCTGCGTCTCCTCGGCTGATCTTCGGTCCGCAGGAGCGGATCACCCCGCAGAACGCGGGACGAAGCAAAAGAGCGGCGGAGCCTCGGCTCCGCCGCTTTTCGTTTGCGCCCAGCGGCGCGATTAACCGTTTATTAGCCTTAACAAAGGATTGTCGGTCCCAAGCAAGCTGGCTGAGCGCCGAATCGCGCTGTCTGAGGGACCTGAAATGGCCAACACCATCCTGTCGAACGGCGTCCGCAACAACCTGCTGACCCTTCAGCAGACCACTGCCCAGCAGAGCGTGATCCAGAACCGCCTCGCGACCGGTCGGAAGGTCAACTCGGCCATCGACAACCCGGTCAACTACTTCACCTCCGTTTCGCTGAACGATCGCTCGAGCCAGCTCACCGGCCTGCTCGACGGCATCTCGAACGGCATCCAGACCATCCAGGCTGCCTCCAAGGGCATCGACGGCATCACCAAGCTGGTGCAGTCGCTGCAATCGACGGTGAAACAGGCCCAGGCCGACGCGGCTCAGAACCGCCCGACCAAGGCCGGTACGGGGCTTGCCACCCAGACCGAAGTCGCGGTCACCAGCAAGAGCCTGAAGGACATCGCGCTCGACAAGAAGCTCGTCGACGACAATGCTGCTGTCGTCAACGATGCCACGGCAACGTACTCGGGCAACGTCGGCATGACGGCCGGCTCCACCGACATCGGTATTTCGATCGTCGCCGGCTCGACGACCTATGAAGCATCGTTCTCTGCCGCGAACGCGACGATGCGCGACCTCGTCAATGAGATCAACAAGTCGGGCATCGCCACCGCCTTCGTCGACGAAAAGGGCCAGCTCAACGTCAAGGGCACCGGTTCGGAACCGCTGCAGTTCGGCATAGGCGCAAACACAACGCCTGCAACCGCCATCACCTCCGCCCAAACCGGTCTCGCCAACGCGGCTGTCGGATTGGCCGCGGCCGATCGCACCGGCACCGGTATCACCGCCCCGAACGTCACCTCCGCCGTGCGCTCGAACCTGATCGACCAGTTCAATGACCTGCGCAACAAGATCGACGATCTCGCCAAGGATTCGAGCTATAACGGCATCAACCTGCTGAGCGGCGACCGGCTGTCCATCGTCTTCAACGAGAAGACCGGCAAGAACCAGACCAAGCTCGACATCCAGGGCTCGAACATCACGGCCGACAATCTCGGCATTCCGCGTGCGATCAACACCCAGCTCGCCGGCTTCATCAACTTCCAGAACGACGCCGACCTCGACAAGGCGACCGCTGCCCTGACCAGCTCGCTGACCTCGCTGAAGTCGCTCGCCTCGACACTGGGCTCGAACCTCTCGGTTGCCCAGACCCGGCAGGACTTCACCAAGGAACTCGCCAACGTGCTGACCACCGGCGCGGGCAATCTCGTCCTTGCCGATCCGAACGAGGAAGGCGCCAGCCTGCTCGCGCTCAATACGCGCCAGCAGCTCTCGCAGACGGCCCTCTCGCTCGCCAACCAGGCCGACCAGGGCGTGCTGCGCCTGTTCGGCTGACGCCCCTCCCCTCGTAGATCATCGAGCGTCCGAACGGACGGGGTCGCGATGACCTACCCCATTGTTGCCGCATCGGATTCTTCCGAAAAATGGAATCCACTTTTCGATCCGATGCCTAGCCAGAAGGCGCGACAGACATGGCCCTCAAGGTCGAGCTCAAGCCGAACGAGCGCATCATCATCGGCTCGGTCGTCATCCGCAACGACGAGCAGCGCACGCGCTTCTTCATCGAGGGCGAGGCGCCGATCCTGCGCGAGAAGGACATCCTCACCGCGGCCAGCGCTGACAGCCCGGCCAAGAAAATCTACCTCGCGATCCAGCTGATGTATCTCGCCGGCGACCCGACGGCGGAGCATGAGGTCTATTTCCAGCTCGTGCGCGACTTCATGCAGGCGGCGCCGAGCGCTTTGCCGCATATGTCCGAAATCAATAACTGCATCTTAAGCGGTGAGCTCTACAAAGCTCTCAAGGCTGCCAAGAAGCTGATCTCTTACGAGGCGGAACTGCTCGAGCATGCAAAGCGGGTTTAATGCCTACGCCGCGGCGTCGAAGACGGCACAGAACGTCCAGTCACCGCGCGAACTCGAAGCCGGCCTGCTGCTCAAGGCCGGCGCCCGTCTCCAGATGATCGTCGATGACTGGGCCGTCCGTTCCGGCGATCTCGACGCAGCTCTGGCCTATAATCGCAAGCTCTGGACCCTGCTGGTCTCGGCCGTGATCGCCGAGGACAATCCGCTGCCGGTCGAGATCAAGCGCAACATCCTCGGCCTCGCGAACTTCATCTTCAACCGGACGTTCCAGATCGCCGCGGCGCCGGAGCCGGCCGCGATCGGCATCCTCGTCAGCATCAATCGCGACATCGCCGCCGGCCTGCGCGGCCGCTGAGCGCACTCGGGCGGCAATTCGGAACACGAAAGAAAACGGCCCGGAGCGATCCGGGCCGTTTTCTCGTCGTAGCCGCTCGACACGACAGATTCAGAGATAATTCGTCAGGTGCAGTTGCTGCAGCATGGAGGTCGTCTGGTAGCTCGCCTGCAGAGTGGTCTGCAGCGCCAGGATCTGCATCGCCACCTCCTCCTTGGTGATGTCCTCGACGCCCGAGAGCGTCGTGCTCAGATAGTCCTTGGTTGCGGTGTGCCGCTCCTTGGCCTGCGCCATCGTGGTCTGGGCCGAGCCGAGCTCGACGATGATCTCTGCCGGGTTCTGCGTCCCGGTCGGGAAGCCGATATTGCTGCTCACCCGCTCGGTCATCGCCTCGTAGCGCCGCTTCGAGTCGGGGTCGCTGGCCGGGAAGGTCTCCGCCGCCATGATCGCGAACTGCGCCAGGCCGGTGCGGAACGCTTCCTCATTGGCACGGGCGCCGGCCGCCACCTGCTGGCCCTGGTCGACCTGGACACTCGCCGTCGCCCTGGCCGAACCGGCTGCGTCGTCGCCCTTGTACCAGATCACGGTGTTGGCGGCGGTTCCGGGTGCGGGCGCCGCGGTCGCGGTGTCGAAGGGGGGCCCGGGCACCCTGAGCGGCGGGTTGCTCGGGCTGCCGGCGAAAAAGTCCTTGGCCGCAACCTGGGCCGAAGCTGCCGACAACGACGTCTTGGCCTCGCGCGACAGCGCCGCATTGATCGAGGCGCGCAGGTTCGCGGCTGTGGCGTTGGCGTCCGCACCGATGACATAGCCATCGGCGGCATCTCCGGTGGTGCCGGCCGCCCGGGCCGTCAGGGTGACCTCCTCCGTTGTCCCGTCGGGCAGCGTCAGCGCGATCTTCAGCGTGTCGCCCGGCTGCGGCTGCGTGGCGACGTTGACGGCGATGTCGGCCGGCGGACCGGCATTATAGGCCGTGGTCACCGCCGCCGTGCTGCTCGAAGCGCCGGTCAGCTTGAAGCCATAGGGCAGCCCGGCCGCCTCCTCCGCGATCGTCGCGTTGGTGCCGGCACCGCCGGTGACCAGCCGGCCCATGCCGCCGGCGCCGATATCGGCCTGCTTGCGCTCGGAGATCAGCTGCTTCAGGCCGGCATGAGTAGCATCGCCATCCATGATCAGCGAATAGTCCACCACAGGCTCGACATCGGAAGTGCGGCCAGAGAAGAGGTAGCGGCCATTCACCTGCGAATTCAACAGATCGAGCGTCTGCTTGAACTTTTCCTCGGCCAGCACCTGCGGCGCAGTGCGCCCGGTCGAGGACTCGACATAGCTGTCCGGCCGGGCATCGGCCCGTGTCTCACCGGCGAGCTTGGTGAAGTTCTCGACGGCCTTGGTCATCAGCTTGAGGTTGACGTCCGAGCGCTGGATGTTGGTGAGATAGCCGTCGAGCGTCGAGAGCTTGTTGTTGAGGTCGAGGCTGGTGCCGCGATCCATGCCGAGGCCGGCAAAGGTCTGCGACTTCTTCTGCGTCGCGAGCTGCCGCTGCAGATCGTCGAGCTGGCCGCGCATCGAGACGAACTGGTTGGGATTGGCGAGGCGGTAGGCGCCGGTACCGGTCGGGGTGATGGTCATCGACTATCTCCTCACAGTCTCATCAGCACGTCGAGCAACTCCTTGACGGTGGAGATGACGCGTGCGTTGGCGGCGTAAGCGCTCTGCAACTCGATCAGCATCGACATTTCCTCGTCGACATTGACCTTGGTGTCCTCGAGGAAACGGCTTTGCACCGAGGAGAAGGCGACCTGCTGCCCCTCGTCGAGTCGCTTGGCCTGCTCGCTCGCCTGGCCCTGGCCGGCGACGACGCGCTGGACCAGGCTGGAGACCGTGCCGGTCGAGGTCGCGGCCGAGCCGTCGAATCCCGTCGCATTGGTGAAGCTGCGCTGGCTCGAGGTCAGCCGATCGTAGAGGAAGCTCGGCCGGGTCGTATCGCCCTGCGGCGTCGCCGGGCTGGTGTTGTAGATGACGAGCCGCGAGCGGTCGGCGACCAGGTCCGGATTGACGGCGATGCGCGAGGCGAAGCCGACCGATTGCGCCCCGCCCTCATAGGAGCCGGTATAGGCGGTGTTGTTGCGCCCGGCATCGACGAAGAACGGCATCTCGGCCGTGCCGCCGGTCAGCGAGGTCTGGGTCGGGCGAGCGGTCAGTCCGGCGACGTCGCGCGTCGCGCTGCCGACCACGCGCAGTGTCGAACCGGTGTTCGACACGGTGAAGCCGGCACCGACGGCCGCCTGGATCTGTGTCGCGACCGAGGCCGGGCCGCCGGAGAAGTCGATGCCGATGACGCGGTTGTTGGCGTCGCCCTGGGCCGAGGCCGGCAGGGGCAACGATGCCGCCGAGTCGACGCGCACGAAGGTGAAGCGCTGCGTCTGCCCGCTGGGCGGGATCTTGTAGTCCAGCGTCACCGAGTTGCCGGCAGCCAGCCCGCTGAGATCGACGTCGAAGCCGTTGAAGCCGCCGGCCGTGACCGCCGTGCCTGCGATCTCGCGATCCGAGAGCGCGCTGGAGAGCTGAGCGGCGATCTCGTCGAGCTGCGCCTGTGCCTGAACCAGCGTCTTGTCACGAAGTTCGACCAGCGCGCCGATCTCGCCGGACCGGAAGGTGTTGTTGGCGATCGCGTCGAAGGCGTTGCCGCTCAGGTCCCGGGCGACGATCGTGCCGACGCTCCGCTTGCTGGGATCGCTGCTCCATTGCGATTGCGGGCCGATATTGGCGCGCGCATCGAACTCGAACTTGACCGTCGGGCGGCCGTCGAAGAGCTGCGTGCCCGAGGCGGTGGTGATGCTGAGCGCGCCGTTCGGGCGCTCGTCGGTGCGAATCTCGACATATTGCGAGAGCTCGGAAACGATACGGTCGCGCTGGTCGCGCAGATCAGCCGTGGCGGAGGTCTGCTGGGCGTTGACGATCCGCGCATTGACGTTGGTCAGCTGGTCGAGCAGCTCGTTGACGCGTGTGACTGCGGAGCCGATGCCGGCCTCGGCCTGTGAGCGCTGCTGCTGGACGCCATCCGACAGCCCGCGCAGCCGGTTTGCGAGCTGGCTCGCCGCATCGAGCACGGCAGTGCGGTTGGTGTAGGAGGACGGGTCGTTCTGCAGCGCCTGCAGCGAGCTGGTGAAGGTGCTGTACATCGAGTCCAGCGCCGTCTTGCTGCCAGGAGCTCCATAGAGCTGGTCGAGATTGGCGAAGACCTGGGCGCGGGTCGAGGTATAGGACGCGCCCGAGCTCTCCTGCAGGAGCTGGTGCTGGACGATGCGGTCGAGCAGCCGCTGGACGTTCGGGTTGCTGACCCCGACGGTGCTACCGGAGATCGAATCGACGCTCGAGACATTGCGCCGGACATAGCCGGGCGTGCCGGCATTGGCGACGTTCTGCGAGATGACGCCGATGCCGATCTGGGCGCTGTTCAGCCCGGAAATCGAAGTGCCGAGTGCGGTGTTGAGACCCATCGTCAACTCCTGTCGTACTGGTCCGGTCGGTTCCGGCCCGGCCCTTCTGGGCCGTCAGGCCAGGCTGCTCTCAGCGCTCAGCGGATGATGTTGAAGACGTCGCGCAGCATCTCCTGCGCCGTGGAGATCACCTTGGTGTTGGCCGAATAGGCCTGCTGGGTGACGATCATCTTCGAGAACTCGTCGGCGATGTCGGTGTTGGATTGCTCGACATTGCCGCCGATCAGCGCCGCCGTGCCGAGGCCGACGATCGGCGCGCCCGACTCGATCGTCTCCTCGAAGGCGCCGCCATCCAGCCGTTTCAGCGAGTTGGCTGCGTTGAAGCGGGCGATCGCGATCTGCGCCAGCGGCACGACCTGGCCATTGCTGAAGGTGCCGATCACCTGGCCCTCGTTCGAGATCGAGACCCGGTCGAGCGTGCCGGCGGTGTAGCCGTTCTGCCGGATGCTGCGGGCGTCGATCTGGCCGCTGGTGTCGCCATTCTGAGTCAGGCTGGTGCCGTTGGTGACGATGCTGATTGGCGCGGTGGCGGGCGAAATGGCGTTTCCGCCGATGGTCATGGGCGGGATGGTGATGTTGCCGTTGGCCGGCGACGTCATCTTGCCGGTATTGTCGAAGGTGATGTCGACATTGACGTTGCGATAGGCGACGGTCGCACCGGTCGCACCGGTGTTCTCGGCGATGAACAGGTTCCAGGTGTCGGGCGTGGCGCCGGCGGCATTGGCGACCTTGGCCCAACGCAGCTCGACGCTGGTTGCCTTGCCGAGCGTGTCGTAGACGGTGACCGAGCCGCCAGGGATCGAGCGATTGAGGAAGGTGGTCAGATCGCTGCCGACCACCGTGCCGGTACCACCTGAGGCAGTCGTACCGGGGTTTGCCCCGGTGAACCCCGTGCCGGCATTGAGCAGCTCGGAACCAGGCGTCGTCGAAACGGCGCTGTTGGTCTTCGGATAGGCCGGGATGTTGGCGCTGTATTCGATCTGGGTCGTCGCCTTGGCCGGGAACTGGTCCTTGGTGATGCGCAGCACATCCGGCTGGCTGCCGATCACCTGGCCGGTGACGGGGTCGATCTTCTGGCCCTTGAGGTAGTAGCCGGCGCCATTGACGAGGTATCCGTCGGCGTCGAAGTCGAAGTCGCCGCGGCGGGTATAGAGATTGCTGTTGGCGAACTGGGTCGAAGCGCCGACGCCGCTCTGGCGCTGGTCGACGACGAAGAAGCCGTCGCCGTTGATCGCGGCATTGGTGTCGATGCGCGTCGCGTTGAGGTCGCCCTGGATCGTATTGGTGGCGCGGCTATAGGAGGCGACCGAGCCGGCGACCTGCCGGTTCAGCGCCGAATCCGGCACCAGGTCGGAGAAGCTGGTGTCGACCCGCTTGAAGCCGGCGGTGCGCGAATTCGCAATGTTGCCGGAGATATTCTCGAGGGCATAGGACTGGGCCTGCATGCCCGTCACGGCCGTCGTCAGAGCACTGAAAACACCCATCGCAACCTCACCTGGTCGTCAGACCTGGACAGCGCCCCCCATGGGCGGCAGTCGAACCGAGGGTGAGTTTGCACGGCTCGTGCCACGGCCATGCCTGAGATATTTCAAGAGCTTGGATGGTTTTCGAAAGGTTTCCGGACGATTCCGACCGGGCAGATTCGTCCGCTGCCGGCAAATTCTGCCGGGCTCAATCGCCCTTGCCGCCCCAGCCGGAGAGATCGCCGGCGACATCGGACAGCCCCGGCGGCGTCTCCTCGACGAAAGGCAGCGGCCGGCAGACCGCGATGGCCGCGAGCCCGATCCGGGCGGTCAGCAATCCGTTGAGCACGCCCTCGCCGAGCTTGGCCGACAGCCGCGCCGCCAGCCCCTGGCCGAGCACCTGCTGGATCACCGCATCGCCCGCCGCCATGCCGCCGGTGACGACGAGATGGCCGAGCACCTGCCGCGCCAACCTGAACAGGCCGAGCGTCCCGGGCCGACCGGCATAGATCGTCGCGATCGCCCGCAGCAGCCGGGCACAGGCGATGAGGACGAAGACGACGTCGACCAGAGCCCGCGGGCTGACCGCAGTGACGAGCGAAACCCGCCGCGCCGCCTGTGCCACCTGCGCCTGCGCAAGCGCATCGAGCGGCGCGAGCAGGCTGCGCTCGGCGACAGTGAGGAGGTCGCGGGCAGCCAGCAGTTGCGGTGTATGAGCTGATAGCTCCGCCCTGCCCTTCGCCGTCTCCGGCCGACCGGCATAGAGCTTGTCGAGATCACCAGCGACGCTGCGCGCCTTGGCGAGATCGCTCTCGGCGAGCGCCGCGACAGCGCGCTCGCGCAGTGCCTCGACCCGCCGCTCGCGCAGGATGTCGCGCAGCACCTGCAGCAGCATAACCAAGAGCGCCAGGGCCGCGACGCCGGCGCAGACCAGCGCCGCAATGCCGACGGCCGGGCTGAGCGCGAGCAGCCAGCGGATCGTCTGCTCGGCCCAGACCGTGACCGAGAGCGCCAGCAGGCCCGACAGCGCCGCGACGAACAGGCTGCCCCAGCTGAAGCGGCGACGGCTCGGCTGCGGAGCCGAAACAGCCTCGGGCTCGATCGGCTCGACCTCCGGCACGACGGCGACATCGCCGCGCCCACCGAAGACGGTGTCGTCGGAGGAACCGTCCTGCGGTTCGAGACGGATGGCGCGCGGCGCCTTGCTCATGCTCGCCTCCTCACGCCAGCCTGTCGCCAATCAGGAATTCCAGCGCGCGGTCGAGGCGGATCTGCGGCGGCGGTACGAGGCGCCCGCCGGCATCCGGCTTGACCAGAGGCGGCCGGAAGCGTGGCGCCCGGACATGCCAGCGCGGCGCGCTCGAATCGAAGATCGCCTCGGGCCGCTCCGGCAGGTCTCCGGGGAAGATCGCAGCCTCTGTCTTCCCGTCGAAGACCTCGCCATCGACGACTTCGCCGGCCTCGGGCACGCCGGCAATCGCGGGCAGTTCCTCGCGGCCCTCGCGGATGCGGACCTCGCGCGTGGCGCGGATCGCGGCGAAGGCCATTGCCTCGACCTTGGCGCCCGCCCCTTGCGCTTGCGCAGCAGCCCGGGCGACCAGATGCGACATCACGCCGGCGAGCCGGTCGTGGCTGGTATGGTGCAGATGATCGGCCTTGGTCGCGGCGAACAGCACCTTCTCGATCCGCGGCGCGAACAGGCTCGACAACAGGCTGTTGCGGCCAACGGCGAAGGCCGAGAGCGCCTGGCCGAGCGCGGTTTCAAGGTCGGCCAGCGCGGCGGGCCCCGCATCGAGCGCCGCCAGCGCATCGACCAGCACGATCTGCCGGTCGAGCCTGGCGAAATGCTCGCGGAAGAAGGGACCGACCACGACGCGCTTATAGGCTTCGAAACGCTCGGCCATCAGCCCGGCGAGCGTTCCGGCTTGCGGCTGCGTTCCCGGCGGCAGATCGAGCGGTGCGAAGGTCAGGGCCGGCGAGCCCTCGAGATCGCCCGGCATCAGGAAGCGCCCGGGCGGAGTCACCGCCACCGCCTCCGGATCGGCGCGCAGGGCGGCGAGATAGGCCTTGAACACGTCACTCGCTGCCTCGGCCGCAAGCTCGTCCGCCGGCCCTGCCGGATCGCGCTGCCCGAGATCGTCGAGCCAGGGCGCGGCAATGGCGAGCCGGTGCGCCTTGCGCGCATCCGCCACCGCCTGGGTCGACCAGCTGGCATAATCCTGCCCGATCAAGGCGAGGTCGAGCAGCCATTCGCCCGGATAGTCGACGATATCGAGGGTCAGCGTCGCCGGCCCCTTGAACCAGCCTTCGGCGCGCTCATAGTCGATCTCGATCCGGAGTTCCGAGATGCGGCGTGTCGATTCCGGCCAGCGCCGATCCGGACCGGAGAGCGCAGCACGATGCGCCTCATAGGGAAAGCGCGGGATCTCGGGGTCGGGCTGCGGCACCAGCCGGACCCGCGCGATCCGCCCTTCCGCCGAAGCCTTCAGCACCGGCAGCTTCGCGCCTTCGATCAGGTTCTGGATCAGCGCAGTCGTGAAAACGGTCTTGCCCGAGCGCGACAGGCCGGTGACGCCGATGCGCAGGCGCGGCCGCGCCAGCCCGAGCAGGCTGTCGCCAAAGGCCAGCGCGGCATTGCGCGCCTCGTCGAGATAGGAGCCGGACGCCATCAGGCGATCCGCATCATTCGTCAGGCCCCTCGCCAAGCGAGGCCGGCGTGACGAAACGGTCGAGCCGGCCGCCTTGCGCGGCGAGATCGCGCCAGTCCTCGATGGCAAAATCGATCACGGCGAGCCCGCAGGTCGGGTATTTCTGCGCCATCCGCGCTGCCGCATAGCGGTCGCCATGGCCGGCGAGCCTGGCGGCGAGTTCCTCGAAGCCGGGATTATGGCCGATCATCAGGAGCGTGCGAACTTCAGGCTCCGTTTCCTGCACGACCTTGAGCAGCCGTTCCCGGCTGGCCTCGTAGATACGCGGCTCGAACTGCGTCGCCGGCTTCTCCGGCAGCATCGGCTTAACCAGCTCCCAGGTCTCGACCGTGCGCTTGGCCGGCGAGATCAGAACGAGATCCGGCAGCAGCAATTCCTCGGCGAGATAGCGCCCCATGACCGGGGCGGCTTCGCGACCACGCGTGGCGAGCGGCCGGTCGCGATCGGCGGTGTTGGCGGGCCAAGCCGATTTGGCATGGCGCAGAAGCATGAGGCGGCGCATGGCCGCCATCTAACCATGGCTGGCGGGATTTGCGAGTGGCTTGGCCACGGAAGCCCGCACCGCGGCGAGCAGCATCTCCATCAGCCGGCCCGAATACAGGCCGATCAGCCGCTCGCGCCCACCCGGCTGCATCTCCAGCGGCGCGAGCTGTCCGTCGATCAGCATGGTCGAGAAGCCATGCGTGATCGACCAGACGAACAGGATCTCGGCGAGATCGGCATCGCCGCCATAGCTCGACGGGAGCCGCGTCAGCACATCCCCGTCGATCTCGCGCCCCAATGCCAGCTTGGTTTCGCGAACCAGGATGCCGAAGGCGCGGACGGCGGCACGACGCAGATCCTCGTCGCCGCTCTTCAGGCCGAGTCGCCCGAAGACGACGCGGAAGCGGCCGGGCCTGGTCAACGCAACGGTGAGATAGGCCTCGCAGATCGCCGCCAACCGGTCTCCACCGGTCGCCTTGGCCTTCGCAACCGCCGCCTCCATGCTCTCGGACAGATCGTCGAAGCCAAGCGTCGCGATCGCGGTCAGGAGGCCGGCGAGGTTGCCGAAATGATGCGCCGGCGCCGCCGGCGAGACCCCGGCACGGCGGGCGCATTCGCGCAAAGTGAAGCCGCCGACGCCCTTCTCGGCCAGCACCGCCTCGGCCGCGTCGATCATCGCCTGCCGCAGATCGCCGTGATGATAGCCGCCCCGTTTGCCGACCTTCGCATCCATCGCACGCCCCGCCCGCCTGCCGCCATCAAACTTGACGCCGTCAAGATAACCCAATAGGACGGACCCGCAACTGAACAGCGTCAAGATTGGAGTGCACGATGCCTCTCAGCTTCGACGATGCCTTCACCCGGGCAGGTCAACTCGCCATGATCGGCTGGGCCGCCTTGATCCTGCTGCCGCGCTGGCGCGGCATCTCGGCGACGCTGGCCGGCTGGATCATCCCGGCCCTGCTCTCGCTCGGCTATGCCGTGCTGATCGCCGTCCACTGGCACGACGCCAAGGGCGGCTTCTCCTCGCTCGATTCGGTCGCGGCCCTGTTCGCCTCGAAACCACTGCTGCTCGCCGGATGGGTCCACTACCTCGCCTTCGACCTCTTCCTCGGCAACTGGATCCTGCGACGCTCGCAAGCGGAAGCGATCCCGCACTGGCTGATGCTGCCAGTGCTGCTCATGACCTTCCTGTTCGGCCCGTTCGGCTACCTGACCTATCTGCTGCTGGAAGCCTGCTTTCGCCTGGCGTGCGAAGACCGGATCGCCCGCCTGCAGGCCCGCCTTCCCACCTGGTTGCCTGATCTCGAACTTGAACCACGCCTCACAGCCGCGGCCTTCGCCATGCTCGCTTTGGCGGTGCCTACTCTGCTCGCCTTGCTGATCGACACCAGGCAGTTCCACGGCGTCGACACCTGGATCAAGCCGCTGAAGTTCGAGCTCTCGGTCGCATTCTACCTGCTGACGCTGGCGCTGTTCCTGCCGCTCGCGAGCGACCGCTTCCGCGCCTCCTGGCTCGGGCGCTACATGGTCTGGCCGGTGATCGTGCCGATCGTCCTCGAAGTGCTCTACATCGCCTGGCGCGCCTCGCGGGTCGAAGCCTCGCACTATAATCGCGACGACTGGGTCGGCATCGCGCTCTACAGCCTGATGGGTGTCGGCGCAGTGATGTTCACGATCGCGCCCGGCTTCCTGGCCTATGGCTTGTCCCGCCGCGATGCTGCCCCGATGCCGCAGGTCGTGCGCTGGTCATTGGTCGTCGGGCTCGCCCTCACTTGCGTCCTAGGGCTCGCCAGCGGCGCGATCCTCAGCTCCAGCGCGAGCGGGCATTATGTCGGCGTCGTGCCGGTCGATCACCGGACAGTCCCGATCTTCGGCTGGTCGCTGGCGATCGGCGACCTGCGCATCGCGCATTTCCTCGGCCTGCACGCTTTGCAGATCATCCCGGCGATCGGCGTGTCTCTCTGGCTGGCAATGCGACAGAGCAAGACCGGGCTCGTCGCGCTCGGCACAGTCTCCGCCGCCTATGCCGCCATCACGGCGACCGCGCTCGTCGCGGCGCTGCAGGCGCGGCCGCTGCTCGGGTTCGGCTGAGCCTGCTACGTCTCGGCGGGATCGGGATCGAACGCGAGGTCTTCGGCGGCTGGCTCATAGCGCAGCAGATCGCCGGGCTGGCAATCGAGCACGGCGCAAATCCGCGTCAGCGTATCGAAGCGCATGCCGCGCACCTTGCCGGATTTCAGCTGCGAGACCTGCTGCTCGGTCAGCCCGATGCGCTGGGCCAGTTCCTTCGAGCGCATCTTGCGACGCGCCAGCATGACATCGAGTTCGACGATGATCGGCATCGCCCAACTCCTACACGAAACTCTGATTCTCGTCCGCGAGCCGAACCGCCTCTTTGAGCACCAGCCCGAAGGCGACCAGCGCGGCGCCCGCCGCCAGCACACCGAACGTCCCCGGATCGAGCGTGATCGCCAGCTGCTTCTGGCCTGAAGGATTGTCGAAGGTCAGCGCCACGCTCTGCAGCGCGCGCGTCAGCGGCGTCGCCACGCCCATCGCCGTCAGCAGCCAGCCGACCCGGGTTAGGCGCTGCGCATTCTCTTCTTCCAGCACATGGCCACGGCCGAAGCGGCCGAACAGGCTCGATAGCCGCAACATCGCGGCAACGAAGAGGCCCGCAGGTACGAGACCGATCGTGAGGGCGGCCCAGTAGCCGCGCTCCGAAAGCGGGCCGACCGGAGCGCTGACGCCGATCGTGCTGCGGGCATAGGCGACAAGCTGCTCCGGATCTCGCCAGAGCCAGACGGCGCCGAACGCCATCAAAGCCGCCGCTGCAATGCACAGGATGCGCGCGACCGTGCTCACACGGCGCAGCCTCGCCATTGGCGACCGATCTCGGGCTGGGCTTACGAGGGATGCCATATCGCTTCGCTCCGTGATTGACAAAATTAAACTAAGAGATGAATTTCTAAATGTCAAAGCTATTCACCAGGACATCGCGATGCGCACTGCCATACCTATCTCATTGCTGCTTAGCGGCCTGCTCGCCGGCTGCGGCCATGTCCCGCTGGCCTCGCTGCCGAAATTGTCCAAGGTCGATATCAGGACGACCGATCTCGCCGAGCTGCGCGCCGGCATCAGCCTGCCCGCCGATATCCGCACGCTGCCCGGCGGCGTTACCATGACGCTCGTCGCCTTGCCCAAGGATGGCGGGCGCCATGAGCGCAAGGTCGTGCTGGAGGAGGTGCGCGATGCCACCGAACTGGCGAAGCTGCCGGCGGTGGCTTCGCCGGGCCGCCGCTTCACCCTGTTCAGGCTGAGCCGGACCGACGCTACCCGCCTCGGCGCCTTTCGCGAGGAGATGTTCGCCGGCCCGCAGAACAGCGGCAATCGCGGTAGCCTGGCGCTCGGCGCCGACAAGGCCTGCCGGCTCGGCGAGCTCTCAGGCAAGCCGATCGCGATGAGCGGCTATCTCAGGACGTCGGAGACGCAGGACTATGTCCTGCTGATGCGCGATTTCGACCTGAAGGAAGCCGTCCGCGCCATCGACCCCAAAGTCGACCTCGCCACCGCGATCCCGCCTTGCGACGCCGTACCTGAAGCGAAGCTCAGCGGCTCTCCCGCCGCGCCATGAAGGCGAGCTTCTCGAACAGCGAGACGTCCTGCTCGTTCTTGAGCAGCGCGCCGTGCAGCGGCGGGATCAGCTTACGGGGGTCGCGCTCGCGCAGCACCTCGGGGCCGATATCGTCGGCGACGAGCAGCTTCAGCCAGTCGAGCAGTTCGGAGGTCGAGGGCTTCTTCTTGATGCCGGGCACCTCGCGCACCTCGAAGAACAGGCGCAGCGCCTCCTCCATCAAGCGCTTCTTGATGCCGGGGAAGTGCACCTCGACGATTCTCTGCATCGTCTCGGCGTCCGGGAAGCGGATGTAGTGGAAGAAGCAGCGGCGCAGGAAGGCGTCCGGCAATTCCTTCTCGTTGTTCGAGGTGATGATCATCACCGGCCGCTGCGCCGCCCTGATCGTCTCGCCGGTCTCGTAGACATGGAATTCCATGCGGTCGAGCTCGAGCAAGAGGTCGTTCGGGAACTCGATATCGGCCTTGTCGATCTCGTCGATCAGCAGCACAGGGCGCACCGGCGAGACGAAAGCCTCCCAGAGCTTGCCGCGTTTGATGTAGTTGGCGATGTCCGAGACTCTGGAGTCGCCGAGCTGGCTGTCGCGCAGGCGGCTGACCGCGTCGTACTCGTAGAGCCCCTGCTGCGCCTTGGTGGTCGACTTGACGTGCCAGGTCAGCAGCGGCGCACCGAGCGCAGCGGCGATCTCCTCGGCCAGCACGGTCTTGCCGGTGCCGGGCTCGCCCTTGACCAGCAGCGGCCGCTCCAGCCGGATCGCAGCATTGACCGCGACGGTCAGGTCCTCGGTGGCGACGTAAGAAGCAGTGCCGGTAAAGCGCATGCGAGGCCCTTCATATGGCTATCCCGCGGCCCTGCTGCCGCCGCGGATGGCATCGTGCTTAGAGGTCAGCCGGCGGGGGAGCAAGTTTTCGTCAGCCTGAAGCGAGTTTTGGTTTGTGTTGCAAGGCCCTGGCAAGCAAAGCTGAGAGATCAACAGCTTCGCCTGATTCCCTAGAGGGTGACGTGGCCGGGACGATCGATCCTTCCGCCTATCGTGACGCCGTGGTCGTGCTCGCCACGGCCGGCGTGATCGTGCCCTTCGCCAAGCGCTTCCGAGTCAATTCCGTCGTCGCCTTCATGGCCTGCGGCGCCTTGCTCGGCCCCTATGGCCTCGGTGGCCTCGTCGCCAAGATCCCTTACCTCAGCACGGTCACCGTCTCGAATGCGGAGGCACTCGCCGGCCCGGCTGAGCTCGGCGTCGCCTTCCTGCTCTTCGTCATCGGGCTGGAACTCTCCTATGAGCGCCTGATGACCATGCGCCGGCTCGTCTTCGGGCTTGGCCTCGGCCAGGTCGCGTTCGGCGCTGCGGCGATCAGCGCCGTCGCCATCGCCTACGGCCAGCCGCCCGCTGCAGCGCTGCTGATCGGCACGGCACTCGCCCTCTCCTCGACCGCGATGGTGGTCGAGCTGCTCTCGGCCCATCGCCGCATGACCTCCTCAGCCGGGCGATCAAGCTTCGCCATCCTGCTCTGCCAGGACCTCGCGGTGATCCCGCTGCTCTTCCTGGTCAGCGTGCTCGGGGCACAGAATGGCGGATCGCTGCTCGCCGGCCTGACGCAGGCGCTGCTGCAGGCGGTGGCGGCGGTCGCAGCGATCATCGTCATCGGCCGCCTCGCCATGCGCCCGCTCTTTCGCCTGGTCGCCTCGACCGACTCCTCCGAGAGCTTCATGGCGGCGACGCTGCTGGTCGCGCTCGGTACCGGGCTGATCGCAGCGGCCGCAGGGCTGTCCATGGGCCTCGGCGCCTTCATCGCCGGGTTGCTGCTGGCCGAGACCGAGTATCGCCGCGCCATCGAGGTGACGATTGAGCCGTTCAAGTCGCTGCTGATCGGCGTCTTCTTCCTGACAGTCGGCATGGGCGTGAACCCGGCGGCGCTGGCGGCCCAGCCGGTTGCGATCCTGAGCATCGCCATCGGCCTCTTCCTCGCCAAGGCCGCGATCACCTTCCTGCTCGCCCGCTATTTCAAGCTCTCCGTGCCGACCGCGCTCGAAACCGCGATCATGGTCGGCCCCGGCGGCGAGTTCGCCTTCGTGCTGCTGACCGCATCGGTTGCCGCCAAGCTGGTCGACCAGACCGCGGCCTCGTTGGTGCTCGCCGGCGTCTCGCTGACCATGATCTTCCTGCCGCTCGCCGCTCGCATCGCACGGACATTGTCGGCCCGCCTCGCCCCTGCCGTGAAGCTCCCCGACGAAGCGAACATCCTGCCGCCGGACGATCACGCGCCGCGCGCCATCGTCGTCGGGCTCGGCCGCGTCGGTCGGCTCGTCAGCGAGATGCTCGAGCAGCACAAGGTCCCCTATATCACCGTCGATGCCGATGCGGCTTTGATCGCAGCGCAGCGCCGCGCCGGCCGCCCGGCCTTCTACGGCAACGCCACCCAGCCCGACTTCCTGCGGCTCTGCGGCCTGGAGGAGGCGACCGCGCTGATCGTCACCATCGACAATCCTCGTGCTGTTGACGAGATCGTCGCGGCAGCGCGCGGCGTGCGGCAAGACCTTATCATCGTCGCCCGCGCCCGCGACGCCAAGCATGCGCGGCATCTCTACGAGCTCGGCGTCAACGACGCTGTGCCGGAAACGATCGAGGCGAGCCTGCAATTGTCGGAAGCGGCTCTGGTCGGCCTCGGCGTGCCGATGGGCCTCGTCATCGCCTCGGTGCACCAGCGGCGCGACGACTTCCGCAGCGAGCTCAAGCCGGCCAGCGCGCCGCAACCGGCGTTGCCGCGGCATGCTCGCTCGCGAAGGCTGTGACGCCAGGCGCCTGACTTCGCCTTAAGCGAATTCCTTCCGCTCCGCCGTCTCCAGCCGCACTGACAGCGCAGTCGTCGAGGCCGGCGCCGGATCGATGCGCGCCGCCTTGCCCGCAGCGGCCGCCTGCATCGCCCGGCGCATATGGCCGTAGAACTGCTCGGCGCTGCTGTGCCAGCTATGGCGCTGTGCCAGTTCCAGCCCGGCCTCGCGCGGCAGACGCAGGGCCGAGAGCGCCGCCTGGCGCAGATCCTCGTGCAGAACCGCCGCCTCGCTGCCGGCAAAGACGTCGCTCGGTCCCTGCACCGGGAAGGCCGCGACCGGCAAGCCGCTGGCCGCCGCCTCCAGCAACACGATGCCGAAGGTGTCGGTCAGGCTCGGGAAGACGAAGACATCGGAGGATGCATAAATGGCAGCAAGATCCTCGCCTTCGCGCGCCCCGAGGAAATGCGCCTCCGGGAAGGCGCGCATGAGGTCGGCGCGGGCGGGGCCGTCGCCGACAACAACCTTGCTGCCGGGCAGGCGCAGCGACAGGAAGGCCTCGAGGTTCTTCTCGACCGCGACCCGGCCAACGCTGAGGAAGATCGGCCGTGGCAGGTCGAGCACGCTCTCCGGCCGTGGATGAAACAGGGAGAGATCAACGCCCCTGCCCCAGCGCAGGATGTGCTCGAAGCCGTGCGCACGCAGCTCCGCTTCGACGGTGGCGGTCGAGACCATCACGCCCGCCGCCGGCCCATGGAAGCGGCGCAGGAAGCGGTAGCTCCAGCTTTCAGGGATCGGCCAGCGCGCCGCGACATATTGCGGGAAACGGGTGTGGTAGCTCGTGGTGAATGTCCGCTTCTGGGCAAGGCAGACGGCGCGCGTCAGCCAGCCGATCGGCCCCTCGGTCGCGATATGGATATGGTCCGGGCCGAACTCGGCGATCCGCCGGGCGACATGCCGGCGCGTCGCCAGCGCGATGCGGATATCGGGATAGGATGGCAGGCCGACCTGCCAGAAGCCTTCCGGCGTCAGCATATGCGGGGTGACGCCGAACTCCGGCGCCGCCTCGACCATCCGCTCCAGCGAGCGCACGACGCCATTGATCTGCGGGCGCCAGGCGTCCGTCGCGATCAGGACGCGCATCACGCGGCCTCGACGAGGCTCGGTACTGGCGCCGGGCGCGCTGTTGTGGGCAGTGCCGGCTTCTCGCCCTTCTGCCGATGCTGCGGCCAGCGGATGATCTCGAAGCGGCCATCGTCGTGTTCGACCACCGCCGTGCAGCTTTCGACCCAGTCGCCGGTATTGATGTAGGTCAGCCCGTCGATGTCACGCTGCGCGGCGTGATGGATGTGCCCGCAGATCACGCCATCGGCCTTGTGCCGGCGCGCCTCGTCGGCGAGGCACTGCTCGAACTCACCGATATAGTTCACGGCGTTCTTGACCTTGTGCTTGGCCCAGGCCGAGAGGGACCAGTGCGGCAGGCGCAAGGTGCGGCGAACCCGGTTGATGCCGTGGTTGAGCACGAGCGCGATCGTGTAGGCCCAGTCACCGAGGAGAGCGAGCCATTTGGCGTTGCGCACCACGAGGTCGAACAGGTCGCCATGGATCACCAGCATGCGCTTGCCGTCGGCGGTCTCGTGGACGATGTCGTCGACCAGGGTGATGCCGCCGAACTGCAGGCCGGTATAGTCGCGCAGGAAGTCGTCGTGATTGCCGGTGACGTAGATCAGCTTCGAGCCCTTGCGCACCTTGCGCAGCAGCTTCTGCACCACGTCGTTATGCGACTGCGGGAAATACCAGCCGCTCTTCAGCCGCCAGCCATCGATGATGTCGCCGACCAGGTAGATCGTCGGCGCGTCATAGTCGCGCAGGAACTCCAGCACGAGATCCGCCTGGGCTCCGCGCGTGCCCAGATGCAGGTCCGAGATGAAGATGCTGCGAACCTGCTTGGCGTCGCTGTCGTCGCTCATGCTCGCCGGCCCACTTCGTTGCGATGCCTGCGGCGTGTGTCTGATTTGCACTACGCTTTGATGACGCGGCGCGAAAACCGTGCTTTGCCTGCCCGCACAGGAACGGACCTTTTCGGGAGACGACAATGGATCTGGGTATCGCCGGCCGCACGGCCATCGTTTGCGCCTCGAGCAAGGGGCTGGGCCGTGGCTGCGCACTGGCGCTGGCCGAAGCGGGCTGCACCGTCGTCGTCAACGGCCGCGACGCCAAGACGCTGGAGGAGACCGCGGCCGCGATCCGCGCCAGCACCGGCGCGACCGTGATCGCCGTCGTCGCCGACGTCGGGACCAAGGCCGGCCAGGATGCGCTGCTCGCCGCTGCGCCGAATCCCGACATTCTCGTCAACAACAATGGCGGCCCGCCGCCGAAGCCATTCCGCGAGGTGACGCGCGAGGGGCTGCTCGAAGGCGTGGCGCAGAACATGGCGACGCCGCTCGAGCTGGTGCAGCGCGTCGTCGACGGCATGATCGAGCGGCGCTTCGGCCGAATCGTCAACATCACCTCGGCGAGCGTTCTGACCCCGCTGACCGGGCTCGACGTCTCCTCCGCCGCCCGCGCCGGCCTGACCGCCTTCCTCGCCGGCGTGGCGCGCGAGATCGCCCATGCCAACGTCACCATCAACAACATCCTGCCCGGCGTGTTCGACACAGACCGGATCAAGACCGCGACGAACAAGGTCGCCGAGATGCAGGGCATCAGCATCGAGGAAGCGACGAAGCGGCGGCTCGCGGCCGTCCCGGCCGGCCGCCTCGGCACGCCCGACGAATTCGGCAAGCTCTGCGCCTTCATTTCCAGCGCCCATGCCGGCTACATCACCGGCCAGAACTTCCTGATCGACGGCGGCTCGTTCCGGGCGAACTTCTAGAACCGTCGCCAGAGTTCAAGCCCTCGCCTTGAGCTGGCCGCGTCACCGGCCATTCCCAAGGACGACCCGGCCGGCTCAAGCCCGAAAAATCCCGAGAAGCCATTCCGTATGGCATGGCTTCTCGCTGGGTTGGAGGTGGCCCGCATAATAGAAACGCAGCCGCTCGCTCGACATCGGCGAGCAGAATTACGCCAGCAGATGTCTCTCATTGCCGCCCTTGAGCACTTTTCCCGTTTTCTCCAACGATAAAATTTGCTTGATAGACCACTCAGGCCTTTAGGTAAGGAAACGCAACTTGCTGGCTCGTCTTGGTCTTTTTGGTTTTCTGCTAGCTTTTTCCGGCACTGCCCTTGCGGACCCTATGGATACGCAACGTCTGGTTTGGCGGTGCGGCGCAGCTGCTCAAGACCGAGGATTGCGGTCAGACTCGAGTGCATACGGCTCCTTCGTTCAGCGGTGCATCGACGAAGGAGAAGGAAAGCGCAGCGGACGCCCCTCCGCCAGCAATGCGGCAGCGCCACGCGGCCGCGAGGAAGCCTCTGCCACGATATCGGGAGAGTTGTCATATCCCGGTGAAGGCTTGCCCAGGGACCTGAAGGTTTGTGCAGAACGCATTGATACCAGACAGCGCACCTGCACCAGCCGCCGAATTAAACGCGAGCATTATGAGCTGAAGGTTCCCGCGGGCACCTACTACGTCTTCGCCAACAGCTCCGAGTGGAACGGCCCACCAGCCTATTATTCCGAGTTCGTCACATGCGGGCTCGACAATAGTTGCCCCTCCCACAAGCCGATACCGGTCTCGGTAAGGGCAGGCGAGCGTCGGACGGGCATCGATCCCGGAGACTGGTACGCTGGCAATTGACCACCCCGAGCACCATGACCATCGCCTATCGCCGCGCCGTCCCCGACGACACGCCCGCCTGCATCGTGCTGCGCGGCATGACGCGAGAGAACGCCTTCTCGGTCGAACGGCTGGCGGCGCTCGGCATCACGCTCGAGAGCTGGCAGGCCGGCATTGCCGACGGCAGCCTGCCCGGCCATGTCGCGACCGAGGGCGGCAAGATCGTCGGCTACTGCTTCGGCGAGCGTGAGACCGGCGAGATCGCCGTGCTGGCGCTGCTGCCGGAGCATGAGGGCCAGGGCGTTGGCAGGACGCTGCTCAACCTCGTCGTCGCCGAATTCAAGTCGTTCGGCTTCGACAGGCTCTTCCTGAGCTGCTCGGCCGACCCTGCCTCGCGCTCCTATGGCTTCTACCGGCATCTCGGCTGGCGCTCGACCGGCAGCTTCGACGATCGCGGCGACGAGATCCTCGAATACCACCTCGCTTGACCCGTCTCGACGGCGTCCCGCAGCACGCCGGTCCGATTTGCAACATCGGTGCTTGGAACGGCCCGGCGCTCGTGGTCTAAGGACTGGACGTCTTGCACAAGACCTCCATTCCTCGTGCCCGACCTGTTCCCTTGTCACCGCTCCTCGGCATCAGCCTCAAGCTGCTTTCGGCCCTGTCGTTCACGCTGATGTCGGCCGGCATCAAGACGCTGGCCTCGCGCTATCCGACCGGCGAGCTCGTCTTCTTCCGCTCCTTTTTCGCGCTGATCCCGCTGATCATCTGGCTGGCCTGGCGCCATGAATTCCCCGAAGCGCTCAAGACCAGCAATCTGCGCGGCCATCTCAAGCGTGGCGTCATCGGATCGACCGGCATGTTCCTCGGCTTCGCCGCGCTGCATCTGCTGCCGCTCTCGGACGCCGTCGCGATCGGCTATGCCGCGCCATTGATCGTCGTCGTGCTGGCAGCGCTGATCCTGAAGGAGCGCGTGCGCATCTATCGCTGGACCGCCGTCGCCGTCGGCTTCCTCGGCGTGCTCCTGATGCTCTCCCCGCATATGGGCATGCAGGCTTTCGGGCGCGGGCTCGAAGGCGGCCCTGCCATCGGTGCCATGCTCGCGCTTGCCGGCGCCTTCTGCTCGGCCTTCGCTTCGGTCGAGGTCCGGCTGCTGACCCATACCGAAAAGACCGGCGCCATCGTCTTCTACTTCATGTCGCTGACTTCGTTGCTCGGCCTGCTGACGCTTGCGCTTGGCTGGACGGTGCCGGACCTGAAGGATTTCGCCCTGCTCGTCACGATCGGCGTGCTCGGCGGTCTCGGCCAGATGCTGCTGGTCCAGGCCTATCGCTATGGCGATGCCTCGCTGATCGCGCCGTTCGAGTATTCGACGATGATCTGGGCAACCGCGCTCGGCTGGTTCGTCTTCGGCGAATGGCCGGTGATGGCCGTGCTCCTGGGCTCGCTGATCGTGATCGCCTCCGGCATCTATGTCATCCTGCGCGAACAGCAGCTTGGTCTCCTCAAGAAGGAGACCCGCGAGGTCGGCCCGTCCCGCTCCGTCTGACGTCCTCGACTTGCCGCTTGGAGCGATCCGAGGCATTGTCCGCTAAGACAAACAATCGTTCTCTTTCCCAAACGGCAAATCCTGGCCGGGCTAGAGACGACGGCAGGCAAGAGCGCAATGGGCATCGAAACCAGGGAACGTAGCGGCCGAGAGCTCGCATCCGGCGCGCAGGTGATCTCGGGCCAGCTCGGCAAGACGATCCAGCGGCTGCGCAAGGCCTATAACCTCTCGCTCTCGGAGCTGGCCGAGCAGTCCGGCGTCGCCAAGTCGATCATCAGCCAGATCGAGCGCAACGAGACCAATCCGACTTTGGCGACGATCTGGCGGCTGTCGCAGGCGCTCGACGTCTCGATTGAGCGCGTGCTCTCGACCAATGAGGAAGAGGCCTTCATCGAGAAGATCGCCCGGCCGGACACGCCGATCCTGGTCTCCGAGGACGGCAAGCTGCGCCTAGCCATCATCGGCTGGATCAAGACCGTCGAATGGCTGCAATGGTACGAGGTCAGCGCCGAGCCAGGCGGCGAGCTCGATTCGGAGGGCCATCAGCGCGGCTCGATCGAATCGCTCTCGGTCAGCGCCGGCGAGTTCGAGGTCGAGGTCGGCGGCATCACCCAGCGCGCCAAGGCCGGTGAGACCTTACGCTATCGCTGCGACCGCCAGCACATCGTCCGCTGCATCGGCGACCAGCCCGGAACGGCCCTTATGGTCTGCATCCTCAAGGCGGCGGTGATGGATTGAAGGGCCGCCCCGCGAGCCCTTCCCGCATTTCGACAAGCCCCGGATAGACCCCTACCCGCCCGCCGCCTTTTGCGGCCGCGGCGGCCCCTGCACCGCGGGCAGCGATTTCAGATACTCCGCCATCGCCAGCCGGTCGGCATCCGACAATTGCGCCATGTTGCGCACCACCGCCGCCATCGAGCCGCCAACGCTGTCGAAGTTCGGGGTGAAGCCGCTCTTCAGCAGCTCCGCGATCTCGGCCTTCGACCATTTGCCGAGGCCCTCCTCGGCCTGGGTGATGTTCGGAACCCAGCCCTTGCCTTCGGGATCGGGACCGCCGGCGAAGCGCGTCGCCTGGACGATGGCGCCGAGCTGGTTGCGGCTGGAATGGCATTCGGCGCAATGGCCCGGCCCGTTCACCAGATAGGCGCCGCGATTCCATTCTTCGCTCTTGCTCGGGTCAGCCTTGAACGGCGCTCCATCGAAGAACAGCAGCTTCCAGCCGCCGACGGCGCGGCGGATGTTGAAGGGGAAGCCGAGTTCATGGCCGGGCGCCGTACCCTCGACCGAGGGCAGCGTGCGGATATAGGCGAGGAGATCGGCCACCGCCTTCGCCGGCATCAGCCGGTAGGAGGTGTAGGGGAAGGCCGGGTAATAGTGCTGGCCCGCGGGCGAGACCCCGGCGGTCATCGCCTGGATGAAGTCCGCCGTACCCCAGTTGCCGATGCCGTCGCGCGTATGCGGCGAGATGTTCGGCACATGGAACTTGCCGAAGGGCGAGTCCAGTACCAGCCCGCCGCCGAGCCTGGTCTTGTCGTCCTGGCCGGGCGTCGCATGGCAGGACGCACAGCCACCGGCCGCGAACAGCAGCTTGCCGTTCTCGACATCAGGCGCCGGCAGCGTGCCGACCTCGGGCCCCGGCGAGACCACGCGTGGATCGGTGAGGACGAAGAAGCCGGCAGCGCCGAGCGCGATGAAGACCAGAAGCGTGATCAGCAGGCGGCGCATCGGTTCCTCATTCGGTTATCCCGGGCAAACAACGCTCGTATCGCGACAGGGTTCGAACCGGATGCCGCCGACGCGAATGGAGCGGGCCTCCACAAGGAAGCCCGCTCCTTCGATCAGGTCAAATCTGCAGGTCAAATCTGATGGCGGCAGGCCGCCGGTCACTTCTTGATGCGGTAGGTTTCGTGGCAGCCGCCGCAATTCTTGGTGGCGTCACCGAAAGCGGTGCGGAAGCCCGCGAGATCGGTCACCGCAGCGCCCTTGCCGGCATCGGCCTCGAATTTGGCGAAGGCCGCCTTGAAGCCGGCCTGATCTTCCCAGATCTTCGGCGCCGCCGTGGTCTCGCCGCCGGTCTTGGCGGTATCCGGATAGAGACCCGGCATCTTCTTGGCGGCATCGCCATAGGCCTTGAACACCGCCTGCGCCTTGGCAGCGTCGAACGGCGCCTCGCCCTTGGCCATCGCCGCGCCCTCGCGCGTCGCGGCGCCGACAGCCTTCATCGTGTCGCGCCGCTCGGAGATCGGATTGGCCTGAGCCAGGACGGCGGAAACACCGACGGCGAGACCGAGGGCGACGAAAGCAGAGCGAAGCATGCGTGGGAATCCTCCGGAAGGCAGCGCCGGACCCGGCGCTGTTTTGAACTCTTCCAGATCAACTCACGCGCACGACAGCGCCAAGTCGCATTGTCGTGAAACTCCTTGCAAAGAGGCAAGCGCCTCCTTGCGTCAGGACGGATAACCGGCCGCCTTCAGCGCAGCGAACACCTTGGGCGGGGTCGCCGGCATGTCGATCGCCGTGACGCTGGCAGCGCGGTTCAGCGCATCGACCATCGCGTTCATCACTGCGGGGCAGGCGCCGATCGCACCCGCCTCGCCCGCGCCTTTCACCCCGAGCGCATTGGTCACGCAGGGCACGTTGCGCGTCTCGAAATGGAAGTTCGGGATGTCGACAGCGCGCGGCAGGGCGTAGTCCATGAAGGTCGCGGTCAGCATCTGGCCGGACGAGTCGAAGCGGATCTCCTCCATCAGCGCCTGGCCGATACCCTGCGCCGCGCCGCCATGGACCTGGCCCTGCAGCATGATCGGGTTCAGCGTCACGCCGAAATCGTCGACCACGACATAGTTCTGGATCTCGGTGCCGCCCGTAGCGGGGTCGACCTCCAGCTCCACCACATGGGTGCCGTTCGGATAGGTCGCCTCCGGCGGCGTCCAGCTCTGGTGCACGCTGAGCTGCTCGGCCTTGGCGCCGGGCAGGTTGGCGATCGCCTTGAGGTCGAGCGTCTTGTCGGTGCCGACGATGCGCACGGCGCCGTCGACGATCTCGAGGTCGGCTGGAGCGGCTTCGAGCGCCTCCGAGGCAAGGCTCTTCAGATTGTCGGCGAGGATGCCGGTCGCCGCGTTCAGAGCCGCGCCGCCCACCGGGATCGAGCGCGAGCCGCCGGTGCCGGAACCGGTCGCGATCCGGTCGGTATCGCCCTGGACCACCTTGATGCGGTCGAGCGGGATGTCGAGATGCTGGGCAACGAGCTGCGAATAGGCGGTCTCGTGGCCCTGCCCGTTCGACTGGGTGCCGATCAGCACGGTGACGGTGCCGTCCTTCTCCAGGATCACGGTCGAGCTCTCCGGCCCGCCGCCGCCGCAGGCCTCGATATAGCAGGCGAGCCCGATGCCGCGGATCTTGCCGGCCTTCTGCGAGGCTTTCAGGCGGCTCTTGAAGCCCTTCCAGTCCGCCACCTCCATGGCGCGGCGCATATGGCCTTCGAACTCGCCGGAATCGTAGACCGGGCCGGTCTGCGTCTTGTGCGGCATCTCGCTCGGCTTGACGAAATTGAGCGCGCGCACCGCGTCCGGGCTCTTGCCGGTCTCGCGTGCGATCGCATCGACCAGCCGCTCGATCAGATAGGCCGCCTCGGGCCGCCCGGCGCCGCGATAGGCATCGACCGGCGTCGTATGGGTGAAGACGCCGCGGAAGCGGACATGCACCGCCGGGATGTTGTAGCAGCCCGGCGTCATCGTCGTGCCGACCCAAGGGATGAAGGGCCCATATTGCGAGAGATAGGCGCCCATATCGGCGGCGAGATCGACCTTCAGGCCGATGAACTTGCCCCGCTTGTCGAGCGCCATCGTCGCGGTGGTGAGATTGGCGCGGCCATGGGTATCGGCAAGGAAGTGCTCGGTACGGTCGGCAACCCAGCGCACCGGCCGCTTCAGCTTCTCGGCCGCGACCATGGTCAGCGGGTATTCGCGGTACATGAAGATCTTGGTACCGAAGCCGCCGCCGACATCGGGCGTGATCACCCGGATGCGGGAGGGATCGACCTTGAGGATGTAGCTGGCGAGGATGTCGCGCGTGCCATGGCTGCCCTGGCTGCCATGCGTCAGGGTCCAGCGCTTGGTCGCCTTGTCGTATTCGGCGATGCAGGCGCGCGTCTCCATGTAGTTGGAGGCGAGGCGGTTGTTGACGATGGTGACCGAGATGGTCCGGTCGGCCTTGGCGAAGGCCTTCTCGGTCTTGTCGCGATTGCCCTGCTCCGCCTCGAAGGCGACGTTGCCGTCACGGTCGGGCCAGACTTGTGGCGCTCCGTTCTCGAGCGCCTCGGCGATGCCGGTGATCGAGGGCAGCGTCTCGAACTCGATCTCGATCGCCTCGGCGGCGTCGCGCGCCTGGTCGAGCGTCTCGGCGACGATGAAGGCGATGGCTTCACCGACATGGCGCACCGTGTCCCTCGGCAGCACCGGCACCGGATTCGGCTTCACGCTCTTGCCGGAGATGTCCTTGATCAGCCCCTTGCATGGGATGTCGCCGAGATGGGCGACGTCCTCGCCGGTCAGGATCAGCTTGACGCCCTTGCGCTTCAGCGCCGCCTGCTTGTCGACGATCTTGAATGTCGCGTGTGCGTGCGGCGAGCGCAGCACATAGGCGTGCAGCGCGCCCTCGACCGCGGTGTCGTCGGTATAACGGCCGGTGCCCGTGGTCAGGCGCTGATCCTCGACCCGCCGCACCGGCTGGCCCATTCCGAACTTCATCGGACGCATCGGCAAACTTCCTTCGGATCACTCGAATGAGAAAGACTGGCGCAGGATGGCCGCGCCGTCACCCCGGTCCCTCTGGAGGGACCGGGATGCGCCGAGCGCAAGCAGGCGGGCCTTGAAAACTCAGCGGATCATGCGCGCGGCACTATCCGACATCGACACCATCATATTGTAGCTGGAGACGATTCGATTGGCATCATTGGCCGCTCCCTTGCGGACATCGCCCTTCGACTTGCCGAGCTTTTCGCGGAAATCGCGCAGATTGCCGAGCCAGGAGCTGGCCGAGGAATCGATCATCGGCACGCCGGACGCATTCTTGTCCTTGAACGCGTCCATCTCCTTGATCGCGCCGGAATAACCGGCGAGCGCCGTATCGAAGGCGGCGAGATCGACGATCGGCTTCTCGTTGCTCGGCATCACGTCCATCACGGCGCGGGCATTGATCATGATGTTGCGCAGCTGCCAGCGGGCAAGGCGGCCCTCGCTCGCCTCGATCGCCGCAAGCTCGCGCGCGTCGATGCCCTTCTTGAAGCCGTTGAGCTGGTTGCCGAAGACGCTCCGCTCGCGCAGGAAGGCCTCCGCCGCCGGCACCATCTTGGCATGCAGCTCGCGACCCTCGGCGGCGTTGTCGTCGCGATAATCCTTGCGCTCGTAATAGCGCTCGGCCCGGGTGATCAGCGGCGCCAGCTCCTGATAGGCAGCGATATAGCGCTTCACCGCGGCATCGAGTTCCGGCTGCGCCGGCGGCTGGCCTGCCGCCGCCTCGGCCTTGGCGATCTCGTCCTTGACGTCATAGAGGCTGTAGAGCCCGTAGGAGATATAGCGCTCCTTGCCGGTCGGGCCCTTCTTTATGTCGACCCAGCTCTTGTAGCGATCCCAGGATTCGATCGCCCGGATCGTCCGGTTCGAGAGCGAGGTATAGGCATTCGACTTGGCGATCGCCGCCTGCAGTTCCGGGTCCTGCGCCGGCTTCTTCGCTGCGGTCTGCGGGGCGGCCTGCGCGAAGGCGAGCGGGGCTGCGGACACGGAGCAGAGCAAAGCTGCGAGGGTGAAGCTCAGCAGGCGGGAGGCCTTCATCAGGGCACCTTTGATCGACCGCGGCCGGGTTTGAGACCGCGCCCCGTTATCGGCGCTGGCGCGGCAAGCTGCAACCGAAAGGCGCTATCGCTCCTTCACCTTTCGACCGGCTCGCCGCGCATCGCCCAGTCCTTGAAGCCGCCGATGTAATGGCTGTCGACGTCAAGCCCGGCGGCCTGTGCGAATTCGAGCGCCCGCAGCGAGCGCACCCCGGCGGCACAGGAGAGCACGACACGCCTGCCCGGCTCGTTCGGCAGGTCGGCGGGGTCGAACTGCGACAGCGGCCGCGACACCGAGCCCGGAATGCGCCCGGCGGCGAACTCATGCGGCTCGCGCACGTCGACGATGAGGATCGAGCCATCGGCCAAGCCCGCCTTGACGGCGTCGATGTCGAGGTCGTGTACGATCATGCTGCTGCTCGCGGTCACTCAGTTCAGGAGCTTCACCAGATAGAGGCTGAGCGCCGGAAATGCCACGCAGATGGCGAGCCTGATCACGTCGGCAACGACGAAGGGCAGCACGCCGCGATAGATCCGCGTCACCGGCACGTCGCGCGCCAGCGAGGCGACGACGAAGACGTTGAGCCCGATCGGCGGGCAGGTCATGCCGATGCCAACCACGACCAGCACCAGGATGCCGAACCAGATCGCAATGTCGTCGGTGGGCATGCCGAAATCGAGCGCCGTCACGATCGGGAAAAACACCGGCAAGGTGAGCAGGATCATGGCGAGCTCGTCCATGACGCCGCCGAGCACGATGTAGAACAGCAGCAGGCCGACGAGCACCGTGTAAGGCGCCCAGCCCGAGGCCGCGATCATCTCGGCGGCCGCCGTCGGCACCTGCGTCAGCGCCAGGAAGGCGTTGAACACCTCGGCGCCGAGCAGGATGGCGAAGATCATCGCCGAGGTCTCGGCCGTCTGCAGGATCGCCTGCTTGATCTCGGAAAGGCCGAGCGTGCGCCGGAACAGACCGATCGCCAGCATGATGAAGGCGCCGACGGACGCACCTTCGGTCGGCGTGAACACGCCGCCATAGATGCCGCCGACCACGATCACCGCCACCGTCAGCGCCGGGATGACGCCGAGCAGCAGCGGCCAGCGCTCGCGCCAGGGCGTGCGCTCATGGGCGGGGGCGAGCGTCCCGTCGAGGCGCGACATGATCCAGATGGTGATGCAATAGAACGTCGCCGCCATCAGGCCGGGGATCAGCGCCGCCTGGAACAGCTTGGCGATGTTCTGCTCGGTCGAGATCGCATAGACGACGAGGATCACCGAAGGCGGGATCAGGATACCGAGCGTGCCGCCGACCGCGGTGACGCCGCAGGCGAAGCCGGGATCGTAGCGATAGCTGCGCAATTGCGGCAGCGCGGCTCGGGCGAAGGTCGCGGTGGTCGCGACCGAGGAGCCGCAGATCGCGCCGAAGCCGGTGCAGGCGCCGATCATCGCCATGCCGAGGCCGCCGCGGCGATGGCCGACGAAGGCCGAGGCCGCCTTGAACAGGTCGCCCGCCAACCCGGAGCGCTCGGCGAAGGCGCCCATCAATACGAAGAGCGGGATCACCGAGAGCGTGTAATTGGCGAAGATCTGGTAGGGCGTGGTGCGGATATAGTTGAGGAAGGGCTCGAGCCCGTTGAGCTGGATATAGCCGGCGCTGCCGACGACCAGCATGGCGAGGCCGATCGGCAGGCGCAGCGCCATCAGCGCCAGCATGACGGCAAAGCCGGTGATCGCGAGGGAGAAGCCGCTCATCGGTGCTGCCTCAGCAGGCGGCTGGCGCTGACGAAGGCCGCGAGCGCGACGAAGCCAGCGAGGACAGCGCAGAGCGCGATCGGCAGATAGCTCGGCAACTGCAGAACCATGGTGTTCTCGCCGCTGGCGAACGCCGAGCGCGCCCCGACGCCGAGCCGCCAGGCGATCAGCGCCATGGCGAGGCCGTAGACCACATCCCAGAGCGCATCGATGCCGTCGCGCCAGCGCTGCGGCAGCTTCAGGGTGAAGGTGTCGACGAAGATATTGCCGCGCTTCAATTGGCAGAGCGGCAGGAAGCAGAAGGCGGCGATCGCCGTCGCCATCTGCACCAGCTCGAAATCGCCGGGCACGCCGGCAGCGCCGACGAGGTCGCTGCGCAAGGTCACACTGACCACGACCATGGTCGCGACCGCGATCAAGAGCGCACCGCCGATGAGCGCGACCGCTTCCGCCACCGCGTCGATGCGCGATGGCGGCCGCTCTTCCCCTACCCTGTCGGTCATGCTCAGGCGGCGTTCTGGTGCTTGGTGAGGGCGGCGCGGGCGGCGGCGAGCAGCTTCTCGCCGTCGAGGCCCTTGTCCTTGGCCGTCTTGAGCCAGCCCTCGACCACTGGTGCGGTCGCCTTGTGCCAGCGCTCGGCCTCGGCCTGCTCCAGCGTGACGATGTTGTTGCCGCGCTTCTTGACCATCTCGGAGACGACGACGGCCTGCTCGTCCCAGACCTTGCCGGCCATGGCGGAGGCGGCAGCGCCAGAGTTCTTGTCGAGGATCGCCTTGAGGTCGGGCGCCAGGCCCTCGTATTTCGCCTTGTTCATGGCGAGCACGAAGGTCGCGACATAGAAGGTCGGCGAGCCCGGGATCTCGGTGTGGTTCTTGACCAGCTCTTGCACCTTGATCGAAGGCACGACCTCCCAGGGCACGACGCAACCATCGATGACGCGCTGCGCCAGCGATTCCGGCACCTGCGGGATCGGCATGCCGATGGCATTGGCGCCGAGCGCGCGCAGCGCCTCGCCGGCGAGGCGGGTCGGGAAGCGCAGCTTGAGGCCCTTCAGGTCCTCCATCGTCTTCACCGGCTTGTTGGCGTGGATCAGCCCGTGATCATGCGCCCAGAAGCAGATCGGATGGATGTCCTTGAACTCGTCCTTGAGGTGCTCGGCGGCATAGTCGGTCAGCGCCAGCGAGTTCACCAGCGCGCGCTTGTTCGGCACGAACGGCAGTTCGAACGCCTCGATTCCGGTGAAGCGGCCGGGCGTATTGCCGGGCAAGGTCCAGACGATGTCGACGACGCCGTCGCGGGCCTGGTCATAGAGCTGCGGCGGGGTGCCGCCGAGCTGCATCGACGGGAAGATGTCGATCTTGATCCGGCCATTCGATTCGGCCCCGACCTTGTCGGCCCAAGGCTTCAGGAACTTGGAATGCCCGTTCGCCACCGGCGGCAGGAAGTGGTGCATACGCAGCGTCACTTCCTGGGCGTTGGCGCGGGTGGCGCGCAGCACGGCCGGCGCGGCCACGGCCGAACCGGCGAGCGTCAGGAATTTGCGGCGATCAAAAGTCATGAGGTCCCCTCCCCGGGAGTTCTGCGTTGTCTCGTTCACCCTGCCGCGGGCCTTGCCGACAAAAAGGCCGGCTGACCCATCTCGCAAAGACGCAAGATGGATCAAACCGGCCCCGATGCAAACTGGCCGGAAGTCTCACGCCTTCCAGCCTTATAGTTTCATTCGCAACTAATTCGCAAGCCCGCCGGAACGTGCCCGGCGAGCTGCTTTTGTGGGCCCTGTTAGGCCAGCGGCGGGATGCGCAGCACCCAGCCCGGCTGGATCAGGTCGGGATCCTTCACCGGCGGGGTGTTGGCCTTGACGATCTCGGTATACTTGGCGCCCTTGCCCTTGCCGTAGTTCTCCTCGGCGATCTTCCAGAGCGTGTCGCCCTTCTTCACCGTGTAGAATACGGCAGCGGCCGCTTCCTTGTTGACGATCAGCTCCGATTCGACCGAGCCGACGCCGGCGGTGTTGCCGATCGCCAGGATGATCTTCTCGGCCTCTTCGGTGCTCAGCGCCTTGCCTGAGACCTTCACCTTGTCGCCGGATACGTCGATCTTGACGTCGGAGGGCAGGCCGTGGCCCGCCAGTTCCTTCTGCAACTGATCGGCCGTCGCCGCATTGGCCGGGCTCGACCCGAAGATCTTGGCGCCGGCATCCTTGATGAAACTGAACAGACCCATAGCGTGTTCTCCTCATGCGCTGGCCGCCCGCCAGGATTGGCCGAACGATCGGGCTTCGCGCAACGCGACAGCCTTGGAGCATGTTCTGGTCGCAAAAGTGGCGGTCACCTTGCGGAACGTGCCTTCAGCGCGCACCCCATGAAGCCTGCTCGGGGCAACAACTGCAAGACGAAACCTTCGCCGGGGGTGAAAGGCGAGGCTCTGCCCTTCCCTCGCGTCGCCCGCGCTGGCAGAACGGTACCGAGCCGACAGGCTTTGTCGTCGATATCCAGGAAAGGCCAGCCATGACCGCCCTCTCCCTCGAACAGGCCAGCGTGATCGTTGACGGCGCCCTGAAATATGCCCGCGAGAACGGGCTGAAGCCGCTCGCCATTGCGGTGCTCGACGCGCGCGGCGCGCAGAAATTCTTCCTCGCCCAGGACGGCACCAGCCTGAAGCGCGGCGAGATCGCGCTCGGCAAGGCCAATGGCGCGATCGCGCTGGGCGTCGGCCCGCGCACGCTCAACAAGATGGCGCTGGAGCGCCCGCACTTCATCAACGGCGTCGCTCTCTCGGTCGGCGGCCCGGTCGTGCCGGTGCCCGGCGGCGCGCTGATCCGCGATGCCGGCGGCAACCTCATCGGCGTCGTCGGCATCTCCGGCGACACGTCGGACAATGACGAGGCGGCCGCCCTCGCCGGCATCGCCGCGGCCGGACTCACCGCCGAAACCGGCGGCTGAGCTCCTCCGCCCGCATGCAGTTCGGCCCGCTCGGCCTTGCGCCATGTCGCATTGCAAGGCCGGCGGATTTCCGGCTACGGGGGGCGACCGGCGGCCCTTGAAGCCGTCCTGAGGAACGAAGACCCATGAACATCGCCGCCACCATCGAGGGCGAAACCGTCGAGACCGACGCGCTGATCATCGGCGCCGGCCCCTGCGGCCTGTTCGCCGTGTTCGAGCTCGGCCTGCTCGACATCAAGGCCCATCTCGTCGACATCCTGCCCAAGGTCGGCGGCCAATGCGCCGAGCTCTATCCGGAGAAGCCGATCTACGACATTCCGGGCTTCCCGCTCGTCACCGGGCAGGGGCTGGTCGACAACCTGCTCGAGCAGATCAAGCCCTTCGGCGCGACCTTCCATCTCAACCAGATGATCGAGCAGATCGAGGTGCTCGGCTCAGCCGAGGCCCCGCGCTTCCGCCTGCGCACCGACGCCGGCACCACCTTCGAGGCCAAGACGGTGCTGATCGCCGCCGGCGGCGGCTCGTTCCTGCCCAAGAAGCCGCCGATCCCCGGCATCGAGGCCTATGAAGGCCGCGGCGACGGCGGCGGCGTGCACTATGCCGTGCGCAAGATGGAGGCCTTCCGCGACCGCGAGATCCTGATCGTCGGCGGCGGCGACTCGGCGCTGGACTGGACGCTGAACCTGCAGCCGATCGCCAAGCGAGTGACGCTGATGCATCGGCGCGATGATTTCCGCGCCGCTCCGCATTCGGTCGAGCAGATGCGCGCTCTCGTCGCCTCCGGCGCGATGGACCTGCGGCTCGGTCAGGTCCTGGGCCTCAAGGGCGAAGGCAACGAACTGCACGGCGCGATCTGCCGCGACAATGCCGGCGCCGAGTTCGAGGTCGCCTGCGGGACGATGCTGCCCTTCTTCGGGCTGACGATGAAGCTCGGCCCGATCGCCGACTGGGGTCTGAATCTCCACGAGAACCTGATCCCGGTCGACACCGAGAAGTTCGAGACCAATGTGCCCGGCATCTTCGCCGTCGGCGACATCAACACCTATCCCGGCAAGCTGAAGCTGATCCTGTCCGGCTTCCACGAGGCGGCGCTCGCCGCCCAGAAGGTCCACCGCTACGTCTATCCGGAGAAGCGTCTGACCTTCCAGTACACGACCTCGTCGAGCGCCCTGCAGAAGAAGCTCGGCGTAGCCTGAGGCTAAGGCGTCATTCTCGAGCGAAGCGAAGCGCGGACCCCGAGAATCTCGTGATGAGAAGGTGCTGGCCGGCTCCGGCCAGAGATGCTCGGGGCAAGCCCGAGCATGACTTGCTCTTCCTACCGCAGCACCGACATCGCCGACGCAGGCGGCAGCATGTCGTGCGCAGCCATGTCGTGCGCCGGGCGCGCGGCCGGCTCGGCCGGCACCGGCTGGATGCGCGTCGCCGGCGAGCCCGAGGGACCGCTATGCGTCGGCGCCTCCGCGACCACGCCCTCCTCCTCCGGCGGCGTCACGCGGTCGCGCAGTTCGGCGATCGCGCCCTCGAGCGGGTGGAAGCTGAAGCGGATCTTGTGCGTGCCCGCCGGGACCTGCACCGCCCGGAACAGGACATTGGCCTTGAGGATCTCGACCTCCTGGCCGTCGAGCTCTGCCTTCCACCAGGGATGCCAGATATCGTTCAGCACGACGAAGCCCGCTTGCGCGCTCGTCACCTCGATCTCGACCACCGTGTTGCGGTAACGCTTGAGCTTGACCTCGGCATTGCTCGCGACCGGCCCCTCCGGCACGCCGGGCTCCGGCTCCTGGTCGAGCAGGACGACGCGCTGAGGGTCCGCATCCGGCCACTTGCCGGCCGACTTCATCCCCTCGAAATCGGCGAGCTCCCAGCCACCGACGAACATCACGCGCGGCAGCGCCCGCGGGTTCTCGTAGATGTAGCCGTCCTTGGTATAGGCGACGAGCTTGAGGTCACCGGCGCGCAGCGAATGATCGACCTCACCGATCGGCACCCGGGTCGCGATGTAGCGCAGGCCGAGGAAGTCGGCGAGGCGGCAGCGATAGGACGGGAACAACGGCGTGAACACGCGCTCGCCCGGCGCCGCGATCGAATCGCGCGTGCCGACCGCCTCCGAGAAATCGGCAAGACGCAGCGGATTATAGCCCAGCGTATGGTCGAAGCCGTGGATCATGCCGGCATTGGGCCATTCGAAGCCCATGCCGAGCAGCTCGACCCGGTCGCGCCGCGGCGAATCCACAGGCTGCGCCGTGAGCTTCTTCAGTACGGCGACGGTCTCGTTCTTGGTCTCCGGCCGCAGCACGTCGTAGATCTCGGGCGCCAGCGCCGTGGCTTCGTTCGGGCCGTTATTGGCGGCAAGGTCGGCCGCAACGACACCGGTCACGATCAGGCTTGCGGCAAGCGGGGCCGCGGCGCCGCGCCAGCGCGTCAGCACGACGAGGAGCGCAAGCGCCGTCGCAAACCAGGCGGCGGCAGTGACGCTCGGCAACCAGGCCTGGCCGAGATGGCCGGCCTGACGCGCGACGAGCAGGGCAAGCCCGATCAGCAGGGCGATCGCGCCGGCGCCGATGCCAAGATCGCGCCAGATCGTGCCCTGCTTCTCCTCGCTGAGGATGCGATGCAGCAGATAGCCCGAGAGCACGGCCCCGAGCCCGCCGATCAGGAAGGTCGCGTCTGCCGGCCGGCGGAACACCTTGACGCCCGGCAGATAGTCATAGGCCAGGTGGAAGAACGGCGTGTAGCGGCCGAGCGCGAACAGCACCATCAGCACGAACAGGATGGTGAAGGGCCGGATCGCCCTGTCCCAAAGCCAGCCGCGCGTCAGACCCGGGACGATCAGCAGCAGGAAGGGCAGCGCTCCCAGATAAACCTGCCCCATGTTCTTGGAGAGGAAGAGTTCCTTGGCGTTCCAGTCCGGGGCATAGGGTCCCCAGAATTCGACGGACGGGTCACGCACGCCGAACAGGTCGCCGACGAAGGCAGTCAGCAGCGAGGCTGGATGGAGCGAGCCCCTGCCCGCCTCGACGAGATCGATGGCGGGACGCGTCGTCGCCTCGGCGAAGAGCCAGGTCCAGAGCAGCGGCACGGCGATGGTGACGATGCCCGCAAAGCACGCGGCCGCGATCGGCGCGAGACTCTCGCGCAAGCCCGCCCAGCCTTCGGAGAGCCAGTAGGCCACCACCATGCCGATCAGGATGTAGGCGCCGAGCAGTGCGACCTGATCGGGCTCGAGCACCATCATGCCGGCGGCGAAACCCGCGAGCAGCCCATAGCGCAACGAGGCGCGCTGCAGCATCCGCGCCGTCAGCCAGAAGGCGAGGCCGAAGAAGGCGAAGCTGGCGATCTGCCCGACATGCTGGACCCGCCACGCCGCCGAGGCGCCGAAGGCGAAGACCAGCGCCGCCAGCAGCGCCCCGGCCGGATGCCAGTTGCGGTCGCGGAAGAACATCAGCATGGCGAGCCCGCCGACCAGCAGATGCGCCAGCACATAGGCGTCTACCGCACGGAAGCTCGGCGAGGGATTGAACAGCGCCAGCAGGATCGCCGGCGAGAAGATCAGCGATTGCGGATCGGCGACCTGCGGCGAGCCGGCGAAGACGTTATGCGTCCAGAACGGCGACTGCCCCGAATGCAGCGCCTGCGCCAGGAACTGGATCTGCGCCTGGAAATGCGCCTTGGCGTCGAACGGAATCGTCACCGCCCCCGACAGCCAGGGCCAGCACAGCGCCACCCAGGCGCAACAGAACAGCGCGGCCGCCAGCCAGTAGCTGGAGCCCGATCTCCAAACCGCTTTCAACTGGACCCCCAAGGCCCCTGGCGCACCCGGCGCGCATGATCACGCGCCGATCACGCCGATGTGATCACGTTCGACGATGAAGGTTCCGCGATGAACCGAAACTGAATGAAACTGAACGCTGTGGATCAGGCGCCCGGCTGTGGCGCGGCAGCGTCACCATGCCGCGCCGGTGCAGCGGGATCAGCGCTTCTGCGTCACCCAGGCGGCGAGCACGCGCCGCTCATCCGTGGTCATGCCCGAGAGGTTGTTCGGCGGCATGGCATGGGTCAGCACCGCCTGCACGCCGATGGCGCGGCGCTGGCGGGCGATCAATTCTGGCTCGTGCAGGAAGACGCCCTTGGGCGCGATGCCGATGCCCGGCCAGGACGGCTCGGGCGCATGGCACATGGCGCAGCGCCCGGTGACGATGTTGGCGACCTCCGGTGACGGCGGCACGAGGCCGGCGAGCATCACCGGCTTCACCGGATCGAGCGGCTTCAGGCCGAGCCGCTCGCGCCCGCCGGGCGAGGACGCCATCGCCACCCAGAAGGCGAGCCAGAGCGCGAGCGCCGCCACCGCCCAGGTCCACCAGGGCGACTTGGCATGGTCGGCATGGCGGACATTGTAGAAGTGCCGGATCAGCGCGCCGGCAACGATGATCAGCGCCACCAGCACCGGGATCACCGCCGAATTGGCGTAGGTCACCGGGTAATGGTTCGCCAGCATCAGAAACAGCACCGGCAAGGTGATGTAGTTGTTGTGCAGCGAGCGCTGCTTGGCCTGCTTGCCGTATTTGGGATCGGGCACCTCGCCGGCGACCATCGCGGCGATGGTCTTGCGCTGGCCCGGCATGATCACGAAGAAGACGTTGGCCGACATGATCGTCGCCATCAGCGCGCCGGTATGGATCAGCGCACCGCGCCCGGAAAAGACCGAGGCGAAGGCCCAGCTCGCGGCGACGACATAGCCGAAGCCGAGCAGGCCGAGCACGACATCGTTCTTGCCGAGCGGCGACTTGCAGAGCAGGTCGTAGAACAGCCAGCCGCCGGCCAGCGCCGCTATGCCGATCGCGCCCGCAGCGAAGGGCGAGAGCGCCATCACCGCCGGGTCGATCAGATAGAGTTCCGACTGGGCGTAATAGACCCAGACCAGCAGGAAGAAGCCGGAGATCCAGGTCCAGTAGGCCTGCCATTTATGCCAGGTCAGCTCCTTCGGCAGAACCTCCGGCGCGACCAGGTATTTGCGCATCGCATAGAAGCCGCCGCCATGGACCTGCCAGGCGAGGAACTGCGTCGGCTGGCCGGCCTCGGTCCTGGGTGCGTCGGGCGCAGCGCGAAGCGACGCGTCGAGATGGATGAAGAAGAACGACGAGCCGATCCAGGCGATCGCCGCGATCACATGCAGCCAGCGCAGGAGCTGGCTGCCCCACTCCATCAGATAGGCCTCAAGCACGGGCGGGCTCCCGATGGAGAAGTGCCAGCGCAATCGGAGCCGCGACCTGTTCTCTCCCCCCTTGTGGGGCAGAGTTAGAGAGGGGGGTATGCCACCCTCGACATCTGCCGCGTTTGGCGCGGAAAGAACTGCAACTGCGATGCCCCCCTCCCAACCCTCCCCCACAAGGGGGGAGGGCTTGCCGCGCGGTTCCGGCGCGCTTCACCATTTGACAGGGCGGAATCCGGGAGGGAACTTGCATCGGATTCCAGACTAGGTTCGCAGCCTTGGAAGGCAAGCGGCATTCCGCCCAGCGAACACGGCAAACGGGGAAAGGATCAGGCATGGGGCGTCTGTCGACGCATGTGCTCGACACGGTCAACGGCAAGCCGGCTGCGGGCGTCGCGATCGCGCTCGATGCGCTGCTGCCGGACGGCAGCCGCAGCCGCATCGCGGATGTGGTTACCAACGCCGATGGCCGCACCGATGCGCCCCTGCTCAGCGGCACGCTGCTGGTCGGCAGCTATGAGCTGACCTTCGCCATCGGCGACTATTTCCGCCATCTCCATACGAAGCTGCCGGAGCCCGCCTTTCTCGATCTGGTGCCGATCCGCTTCGCCATCGCCGAGCCCAACGGGCACTATCACGTGCCGCTCCTGGCCTCGCCCTGGAGCTATTCGACCTATCGCGGCAGCTAAAAACATTTCTGTCGCCAACGGCTTGCGGGCCGTTCCTGAATCATCCTCGCATGGACTTGAATCAGCTGATGAACGCCTCCCCCTACCCGCGCGACCTCGTCGGCTATGGCCGCAACCCGCCGCATCCGCATTGGCCGGGGCAGGCGCGGATCGCGGTGCAGTTCGTGGTCAACTACGAGGAAGGCGGCGAGAACAACATCCTGCATGGCGATGCCGCCTCGGAAGCCTTCCTCTCCGAGATCGTCGGCGCCGCGCCCTGGCCCGGCCAGCGCCATATGAACATGGAGTCGATCTACGAATACGGCTCGCGCGCC
>NZ_DASZAT010000016.1:0-256589 GCF_035944895.1 Allobosea sp. | reverse complement strand
GGTCGGCGCCGATGTCTCGATCGAGGAGGCCTATGAGCACGCCAAGCAGACCGGCCTCGGCCTGCTCGCGGCGATGAAGAAGGCGGCCGGCTCGCTCGACAAGATCGAGGTGGTGAAGCTGCTCGGCATGGTCAACGCCGCCCCCGATTTCGCCCAGCATCCCAAGGTCATCAATGGCTGCTCGGACCTGTTTGTCGCCGTGCTCGGCGACAATGGCCGCCACGCCCGCTCCGCCGTCGGCATGGGCTCGCTGCCCAACAACATGACGGTCGAGATCGAAGTCATCGTCCGGGTGCTGCCATGACCGCGCTCGCAGAGGAAATCGCCCGCGTCTACGGCACGCCGGCTGTCGTCATCGACCTCGACAAGGTCGAGGCCAACATCGCCCGGCTCCAGGCCGCCTGTGACGTCGCTGGCGTCGCCAACCGCCCGCACATCAAGACGCATAAATCGCCCGAGCTGGCGCGCATGCAGGTCGCGGCCGGCGCGCGCGGCATCACCTGCCAGAAGCTCGGCGAAGCCGAGGTCATGGCCGATGGCGGCATCGACGACATCCTGATCAGCTACAATATTTTGGGCGAAGAGAAGCTCGGGCGCCTTGGCGCGCTGCAGCGACGCGTCCGGATGATCGTCGCGGCCGACAATCCCGTGACGATCGCCGGCCTGCCCAAGGCCGCCGAGATCGCCGGACGCAATCTCGAGGTCGTCGTCGAATGCGATACCGGCCGCAAGCGCGCCGGCGTCGAGACCCCCGGCGAAGCCGTCGAACTCGCCAGGCAGATCGCGGCGTCGAAGGGCCTGACCTTCGCCGGCTTCCTGATGTACCCGCCGGAAACCGGTTGGCCGGCGACGCAGGACTTCCTCGACATCGCCAATGCCGGCCTGCGCGAGGCAGGGCTGGAAGCCGGCATCGTCTCGACCGGCGGCTCGCCCAACATCCCCAATATCGGCAAGCTCAAGGGCTCGACCGAGCATCGCTCGGGCACCTCAATCTTCAACGACCGCATGCAGATCGCAGCCGGGGTCGCGAGCCTGGAGGACTGCGCGCTGACCGTCTACGCAACGGTCGTCAGCCGTGCGGGCCCGGAGCGTGGCATCCTCGACTCCGGCTCGAAGACGCTAACCAGCGACAAGGGCGGGCTCGACGGCCACGGCTACATCCTCGAATACCCGCTGGCCAGGATCGCGCAATTCGCCGAGGAGCACGGCTTCCTCGATCTGTCGGGCAGCAATGAGCGCCCGAACGTAGGCGAGGTCGTGCGGGTGGTCCCGAACCATGTCTGCGTCGTCGTCAACATGGTCGACCGGCTGGTGACCGTGCGTGGCGACAAGCTGATCGGCGAATTGCCGGTGGCGGCGCGGGGCAAGCTGACCTGACCAACTCTCGTTTGGGAACAACGCCGTCATGCTCGCCCTTGTGGCGAGCATCCACGTCTTGAACACCGCGTTCGCCAAAGGAAGACGTGGATGGTCGGGACAAGCCCGACCATGACGGAAAGGGGAGCCCTTACCCCTTCCCGCGTTCCTCCAGGAACGCCACCAGGTCCCGCCGAACCAGCTCGATATGATCGACGAGCAGGCGGCTCGCCTCCTTCATCGCCCCGGTGCGGCAGAGCCGGATCAATTCATTATGCTCGGTCCGCGCCCGCTCGATCGAGGAGCTGCGCTGCAATTGCAGCCTTGTGTAGCGGTCGCTCGTCTGCAGCAGCCCCGCGACGATCGACAGCGTGCGCGGTTGCGTCGCCCGGGCATAGAGCGCCATGTGGAAATCGGCGTTGAGCAGCCCCCAGCGGCTGATGTCGCGCGCCGTCATCGCCTCCTCGAACGCAGCCTCCATCCCGGCGACGGCGGCGAAATCCTCCGCCGTCAGCACCGGCACCGAGCTCGCCAGCAGCCGGGGCTCCAGCAGCTTCCTCAACTCGAAGACGTCATTGATCTCGTCCAGCGAGAGGCCTGAGACGATCGCGCCCTTATGCGGCACGATCCGGACGAAGCCTTCCGCCTCGAGCTGGAACAGCGCCTCGCGCACCGGGATGCGGCTGACCTCATAGGCCTGCGCCAGCGCGTCCTGCCGCAATTGCGAGCCGGCCGGGTAGCTGCCGTCGAGGATCTCCTGGCGGAGCCGGTCGACGATCGCCGAGGCGAGGGTACGGTGCTTCAGGGGAGGGGACATTGGTTGCACCGTAGTGGATCGCGTCGCGGAAAACCATTGACACGTAGATTTTATACAATCTACAACGCGGCAAGGGGAAGGCAAGAATGAACGAAGATGCTGTCGCGGCGAGAAGCCGCTCCATGGCGGTGCCGGAGGCGATCGTCGCCGTGTCCGGGCGCCTGCTCCGGGTCGAGCACCGCGCCATCCAGGCGCTGATGTTCCTGCTCTCGGCGTTGATCCTGCTCAACGTCGTCACGCGCTACACTGGCTATCCGATCTATTGGATCGACGAATCCGCGGTCTACAGCGTCGTCTGGCTCACCTTCATCGGCGCTTCCGCGATGACGCGCATGCGGCTTGATTTCGCGGTGACCATGCTGACCGAGCGCTTCTCGGAGCGCGGCGCGGCGATCTTCCGGGTGATCGCGACGCTTGGCGTCGTGCTGTTCGGCATCAGCCTCGGCGTGATGTGCTGGCTCTGGCTCGATCCTGTCGGCATCGCCCAGGCCGGCTTCGACGCCAAGGAATTCGCCGCCGGGTCCTTCAATTTCATCTACACCGAGCGGACCCAGACGCTGAACTGGCCGACCTGGGTGATCTACCTGATTATGCCGATTTTCGCGCTGTCGATGACGCTGCATGCCCTGGCGAACCTGTTCGAGGATCTCGGCCTCGTCGCGAAGCAGGAGCTGCCGGGCTTCGCCGCCAATGCCGACGGGGTGGTGAACTGACATGGCACTGACGATTGGAGCCTTCTTCGGCATCATGCTGGCCGGCGTGCCGATCGCGCTGTGCCTGTGTCTCGGCGCCCTCATCTACATGGCGGCGACCGGCAACATGCAGCTGCTGCCGAACTATCCGCTGCAGATGTTCGGCGGCGTCGACAGCTACGGGCTGATCGCCATTCCGCTCTTCATCCTGATCGGCGAGATCATGAATGGCGGCGGCATCACCCGCCGCATCGTCGATCTCGCCATGGCCTTTGTCGGCTCGCTCAAGGGCGGCCTGGCCTATGTCAACATCCTCGCCAACATGTTCGTCGCCTCGATCCTGGGGTCGGCGACCGCCCAGGTCGCGATCATGGCGCAGGTCATGGTCCCCGAGATGGAGCGCAAGGGCTACGACAAGGACTTCGCCGCCGGCCTCACCGCCTATGGCGGCATGCTCGGCCCGATCATCCCGCCCTCGGTGATGTTCGTCGTCTACGCCGTGCTGGCCCAGGTCTCGGTCAGCGACATGCTGATGTCCGGCATCGTGCCGGGCGTGCTCCTGACCGTCCTGTTCTTCCTGATCATCGCCGGCATGGGCTTCGTCTACAATTACCCGGCCGGCGACAAGCTGACCCTGCGCGAGCGCGCCAGGATCGTGCTGAGCTCGGCCCCGACCCTGCTGATCCCGATCGTCATCGTCGGCTCGATCCTCGGCGGCTTCGCCAATGCGACGGAGGCGGCGGCGGTCGGCTCGGTCGCGGCGCTGCTGATCGGCCGCTATTGGACGAAGCAGCTCAGCTTCGGGCAGTTGCCGCAGATGATGCTGCGCGCCGGCGTCTATTCGGCGATCGTGCTCTTCCTCGTCGCCGCCGCCGCGGTGTTCTCCTGGGTGCTGGTCTACGGCAAGGTCCCGCAGACGGTTGCGGCTTCGATCCAGTCGATCGCCAAGGATCCGGTGACCTTCATGCTGCTGGTCAACGTCATCCTGCTGGTGATCGGCACGGTGATCGACGGCATCCCCGGCCTGATCATGACGGTGCCGATCCTGCTGCCGATCGCGACCGAGGTCTACAGCATCGATCCCCGCCATTTCGGCGTGGTCGTGGTGATCAACCTCGTGCTCGGCCTGCTCTCGCCGCCGGTGGGCCTCTGCTTCTTCGTCGCCGCCGCGGTGACAGGGGCCAAGCCCGGCAAGATGTTCCTGGTGACGCTGCCCTTCTTCATCATCTCCTGCGTCCTCCTGGTCCTGCTCTCGATCTACCCATGGCTCTCGCTGGCCCTGGTGAAGTGAACCCATCTGCCAACCAATAAGGGGAGTTCCGTCATGACGATTTCACGCCGCCACCTGCTCGCCGCCGCCGCGACCCTGCCGATCGCCAAGCCGGCGCTGCTGCTCGCCCAGAGCAAGGATCTGCGCCTGGGCATCCTGACCCCGAACGGCCATCCCTGGAACGTCGCGGCCGTCAAGGTCGGCGAACGGTTGAAGGCCGAGACCAACGGCCGGCTGAACCTGACGGTCTTCCATTCCGGCCAGCTCGGCAACGAGGCGGCGATGCTGCAGCAGATGCAGTCTGGCGCGCTCGACATGGGCTGGATCATGGCCGCCGAGCTCGGCTCGCGCGTCCCGGCGATCGGCGCGATCACCGCGCCCTATATCGTCGACTCCACCGCCAAGATCGCCAAGCTGGTGCGCGATCCTGTCGCGATGAAGCTGTTCGACGTGCTGCCGCGCGAGACCGGCTGCATCGGCATGGCCTGGGGCATCACCGGCATGCGCGCCGTCTTCGCCGCCAAGGAGATCGACGGCATCGCCGGCATCAAGGGCATGAAGCTGCGCATCAACCCGACCCCGGTCTATCGCGACTTCTACCAGCTGCTCGGCGCCGCCCCGACGCCGATCCCGACGCCGCAGGTCTTCGACGCCATGACCAATGGCCAGGTCGACGGGCTCGAGGCCGATCTCGAATTCTCCTGGAACCAGCGCTTCGACAAGGTCTCGAAGACCATCCTGCAGATGAACGCGATCTTCATGCCGGTGATCGCGCTCGCCTCGGGCCGCGTCTGGCAGGGCATGCCTGCCGCCGACCGCGAGCTGATCCAGAAGACGGTCCGCGCCGCGCTCGACGAGCAGATCGATGCGCTCGCCGTCAACGAGCCCAAGCTGGTCGAGCAGTTCAAGGCGGCCGGCGCCAACTTCAAGCTCGCCAACCCGAAGGACGCCGAGGCCGTCATCGCCGAGTTCGACAAGATCTGGCTGCCCAAGGCACCGGTGCTGGCCGATCTGCGCAAGGCCGGCAAGGCGATCACGGCCTGATTTTTTAGGCTACCATCCCGGCTGCGGGCGCTCCGCCCGCAGCCGCATTTCCTCCCGTGAGCGGACCCCTGCCATGACCAAGAACATCTTCAGCGGTACCATCCCCGCTTTGATGAGCCCCTGCACCGCCTCGGGCGACGTCGACTACGCCGAGCTGGTGCGCACCGGCCGCCATCTGATCGACGCCGGCATGTCGGCGGTGGTCTATTGCGGCTCGATGGGCGACTGGCCGCTGCTCACCGACGAGCAGCGCATGGAAGGCGTCGAGGCCCTGGTGAAGGGCGGCATCCCGCTCATCGTCGGCACCGGCGCGCAGAACCCCAAGCGCGCCGCCGCGCTCGCCGCCCATGCCAAGAAGGCCGGCGCGCAGGGCCTGATGGTCATCCCGCGCGTGCTCTCGCGCGGCTCCTCGCTCCAGGCGCAGCGCGCCCATTTCGAGGGCATCCTGGAAGCGGCGGTCGACCTGCCGTCGGTGATCTACAACAGCCCCTATTATGGCTACGAGACCAAGGCCGACCTGTTCTTCGCGCTCAATGCGCGCTTCCCGCATCTCGTCGGCTTCAAGGAGTTCGGCGGCGGCGCGGCGCTGACCTATGCGGCCGAGCACATCACCAACCGCGATCCCAAGCTGACCCTGATGGTCGGCGTCGATACGCAGGTCACGCACGGCTTCATCCGCTGCGGCGCCGGCGGCGCGATCACCGGCATCGGCAACGCCCTGCCCAAGGAGGTGCTGCACCTCGTGGCGCTCTCGCAGAAGGCCGCCGCGGGTGATCCGCAGGCCGAGCGCGATGCGCTCGAGCTGGAGCGGGCGCTCTATGTGCTGTCGTCCTTCGACGAGGGCGTCGACCTCGTGCTCTACTACAAGCATCTGATGGTGCTGGAGGGCCACAAGGCCTATGAGCGCCACTTCAACGAGGCCGACAGGCTCTCCGACGCCCAGCGCAACTATGTCGAGACCGAATGGCGCCGCTTCAAGAGCTGGTACGCCAAATGGGCGGCCGAGGGCCGCGCTGCCAAGGCGGCGTGAGATCAGCCGTCATTCTCGGGCGGTGCGCAGCGCCGACCCGAGAATCTCATCACGAGAAGGCGCCGACTGGAGCCTCCTGCGGCCCGAGATGCTCGGGTCGAGCCCGAGCATGACGATCGGCTGGGCCGATCGTCACTCCGGATGCCGCGCATTCCACGCCGCGGCATACTCCGCACAGAGCCGGTCGAGCTCGTCCCGGTCTGTGACGCCGGCAGGCCGCGCCCGCGAAGGCGAGGCCTGCTGGAACGGCACGGAACGTTGATGCGCCACCCGCCAGATCCGGCGTAGCTCGACGAGCGGCTCGGCATGGTCGTCAACCCTGATATCGAAGCTCGGCACCGGCTCGCTGGCCCAGATCCGGATGGCGCAGGATTGCCGGCCGCGCTTGTCGCCGCCGGCCTTCTCGCCGGCTTCGAGCGCCACCAGCAAGCGCTCGTCGAAGTCGAGCGCTGAATTCTCGACATAGGCCTTGAGCGTCTCCTGGACGACCTCCGGCCCGGCCAGCATGTTGCCGGCGACCGAGACCTGCGGCCCGTTCACCGCCCCGCACCAGTCGATGCAGGCATTGCCGGTATAGGACGCCGTGCGGCCGTCGCGATCGATCAGATGCAATTGCCGATGCGCCCTGCCTTCGTCCGCAGAGGTCAGATTGGCGATGATCTCGACCGAGGATCGCCCTTCCTGCAGCAGCCGGAGGCCATCGACGCCGTAGAGCGGGTTGACGAAGGCCTGCGTCGCGATCGCGCCGACCCGGCCGCAGCCATAGGGCACGCGCGCGCCGACGGCGAAGGCGCAGGTCGAGACGGCGACGCCATAGGCGCCGGTCGCGGCATCGCGCGCGACGATGGACCATGTCATAGGCGGTTCCTCAGCGGCCGGCGGCGTAGGCCTGCATCAGACGCGGCGTCGCGGCAGCGCGCAAGAGCCCGTCGGCACTCTTCTCGGCTGCGGTCAGACGCCCCACGGTCCAGGCCGGTGCCTTCTCCAGCTTGTGGCCGCGCCGGGTGAGCTCGGCCAGGACGGCCTCGCCGACGCTCTCCTCGACGGTGAGGTGGCCCGGCCGCGCCTCGCGCGGATAGAAGGTCGAGGGGAAGTGCTGGGTGTGGAACAGCGGCAGGTCGATCGCCTCCTGCAGGTTGAGGCCGTGATGCACCCGGCGCAGGAACATGCCGAGCTGCCATTGCTCCTGCTGGTCGCCGCCCGGCGTGCCGAAGGCGAGGCGCGGCTCTCCGTTTTCGAAGGCGAGGGTCGGGGTCAGCGTCGTGCGCGGGCGCTTGCCGGGCGCGAGCGAGGAGGGCAGGCCCTCTTCGAGGAAGAAGGCCTGGGCGCGCGAGTTCAGCGGGAAGCCGAGCTCCGGGATCACCGGCGAGGATTGCAGCCAGCCGCCCGATGGCGTCGCGGCGACCATGTTGCCCCAGCGATCGATCACATCGATATGCACGGTGTCGCCGCGCCGCGAGGAGCTGACCATCGAAGCCAAGGTCGGCTCGCCGACGGTCGCGCCGCCCTTGGCGCCGTGTTGTCCGGCGATCCGGATATTGGCGAGCGCCTGCGCGACCTGGGCTTCGAAGCCGGGAACCGCACCGGGGCGGATCTCCAGCGAAGCCTCAGAGCCGATCAGTTCGCGCCGGCCACGGGCATAGTCTTCGGACAAAAGCGTCGCCAGCGGCACCTTCACGAAATCCGGGTCGCCGTAATAGGCCTCGCGATCGGCGAAGGCGAGCTTCATCGCCTCGGCGACATGGTGGATGAATTCGGGGCTCGCCGGGCCCATCGCCGAGAGGTCGAAGCCTTCGAGGATCTTCAGCGTCTGCAGGAAGACCGGACCCTGGCCCCAGGGGCCGATCTTGAACACCTCCCAGTCATGGTAGGTCACGCTCGCCGGCGCCTCGTAATGCGGCGTCCAGCCGGCCATGTCCTGCGCCGTGAGCAGGCCCTTGTGCCGGCGGCCGGTCGAATCCATCGGCGCTTCCGTCCGGCAGAAGGCGTCCATCGCCTCGGCGACGAAGCCCTTGTACCAACAGTCATAGGCGGCCTGGATCTGCTTCTGGCGATCGCTGCCGGAGGCCTCCGCCTCGGCCAGGATACGCTTGTAGGTGTTGGCGGCGGCCGGATTGCGGAAGAGTTCGCGGCCCTTGGGGACATTGCCGCCGGGCAGGTAGACGGCGCCCGAGGTCGGCCATTCCCGGGTGAAGAGGTCGCTCAGCCCCGCGATCGTATCGGAGACGCGCGGCAGCATCGGATGGCCGTTCTCGAAATAGCCGATCGCCGGCTCCAGCACCTCGCGCAAAGGCAGGCGGCCATGGTCGCGCAGCATCATCATCCAGCCGCCGAAGGCGCCGGGGATCACGGTCGAGAGCAGGCCGTCGCCTGGGATGATGTCGATGCCGAGGTCCTTATAGGCCTTGATCGTCGCGGCGGCCGGCGCCGGGCCCTGGGCGCAGAGCACTTCGACCTTCTTGGTCTCGGCCGAATAGAACACCGCCGGCATGTCGCCGGCCGGGCCGACCAGGTGCGGCTCGACCACCTGCAGCACGAAGGCGGCGGCGGCGCAGGCGTCGAAGGCGTTGCCGCCCTTCTCCAGCATCGCCATGCCCGACGCGGTCGCGAGCCAATGCGTCGAGGTGACGACGCCGAAGGTGCCGAGGATCTCGGGGCGGGTGGTGAACATGGTCGTTTCCTTAGGCAGTAAGGTCAGGATTCTTTGGGATCGAGCGCGTCGCGCAGGCCGTCGCCGAGCAGGTTGAAGCCGAGGACCGCCAGGAAAATGGCGACACCGGGCGCCACCGACATCCACGGCGCCTGCTCCATGAAGTTCTTGGCGACGTTGAGCATCTGGCCCCAGGACGGGGAAGGCGGCTGCTGGCCGAGGCCGAGGAAGGAGAGGGCGGCTTCGAGCACGATCGCCTGCGCCATGAACAGCGTCGACTGCACGATGATCGGCGAGAGTGTGTTCGGCGCGACATGGCGGAACAGGATGTAGAGCTTGCCGCCGCCAATGGCGCGGGCGCCGTCGACGAACTCCTCGTTCTTGATCGCCAGCACTTGGCCGCGCACGAGCCGGATCAGGATCGGCGCGAAGGAAAGCCCGATCGCGATCATCGCATTGGTCAGTGACGGGCCGAGCACGGCGGCGAGCGCGATCGCCAGGATCAGGAAGGGGCAGGCGAGCAGCGCCTCGGTGACGCGCGAGATCACCACGTCGACCCAGCCGCCATACCAGCCGGCGATCAGGCCGATCGGCACCCCGACCGCGAGTGCGATCGCGACCGAGATGATGCCGGCGAGCAGCGAGGCCTGCGCCCCGAAGACGAGCCGCGAGACCTGGTCGCGGCCGAGCTCGTCGGTGCCGAACCAGTAGAGCTCGGAGGGCGGCTTGCGGATGGCGAGGAAGTTCGACTTCAAGGGGTCGGCGAGCGGCAGCAGCGGCGCCAGCAGCGCCATGGCGACGAAGGCGAGCACGATCACGCCGCCGATCCGGGCCGAGCGGCTGCGCAGCAGCTTGCGCAGCGAGCCGCGGCCCTGGAGGTTTGCGCCGGTGGCGCGAATGGTCATGGCGCCCATCAGCCGTCCCTTAGGCGCGGGTTGACGAGGATGTAGAGAACATCCGCGAGGAGGTTCATGACGATGAAGCCGATCGCGGTGCAGAGCACCACGCCCTGGACGACGCCATAGTCGCGGTTGAAGACGGCATCGACGATCAGCTTGCCGAAGCCGGGGATGGTGAAGACCTGCTCGGTCAGCACCGCGCCGGCGAGCAGTTCGCCGAACAGGATCGTCGAGAGCGTGATGATCGGCACCAGCGCATTGCGCAGCGCGTGCCGGTTGATCACCGCATCCTCGGCGAGGCCTTTGGCGCGTGCGGTCCGGACATAGTCGGATTGCAGCACTTCGAGCATGGCCGAGCGGGTATGGCGCATCAGCGATGCCGCGAGCCCACCGCCAAGGACGAAAGCCGGCATGATCATCCGCTCGATCGCGGCGCGCGGATCGCTGAAGATCGATTCGAACCCTGAGGCCGGCAGCCAGCGCAGTTCGACCGAGACCAGCAGGATCAGCATGATCCCGAGCCAGAAATGCGGGACCGACAGGCCGAACAGCGCGACTGCACTGGCGGAATAGTCGGCGAGCGTGTCCTTGCGCCTGGCAGCGATGATGCCGGCGGGGATGCCGATGCCGACCGCGACCAGCATCGAGGCCACGGCGAGTTGGAAGGTGACGCCGAGCTTCTGGATGATCAGCCCGAGCACCGGCTCACCGGTCCGCAACGAGCGGCCGAAATCGCCCTGGATCACTTGGCCGAGCCAGGCGAAGAACTGCACCACGATCGGATCGTCCAGCCGGTAGATCTGGCGCAGGCGCGCGATCACCTCGGGGTCGCGTTCCTCGCCGGCGATGACGAGGAACGGATCGCCCGGCAGCGCCCTCTGCAGGGCGAAGACGAACAGCGACACCAGGAACAGCGTCGGGATCGCGATCAGGAGGCGCCGGCCGATCAGGGCGAGCATGGCTGCCGGGCGCCTTTGGAAGGCAGGGAGAGGGCGGAGTTGCCGCGCTCTCTTCTGTCGATCGCCAGCCTCACGACCGCTTCAGCCCCGAGAGCCGGATCATCCCGTCGGGATTGATCACGAAGCCCTGGATGTTGGAGCGCAGCGCGAAGAAGACGGTCTGGTTGTAGAGATAGACGATCGGCAATTCGTCCTGGAGGATCTTCTGGGCCGCGTCATAGCGCTTCTTGCGCTCGGCGACGTCGTAGATCGTGCGGGCCTCGTCGAGCAGCTTGTCGACCTCGGCATTGGAGTACTTGCCGTCGTTCTGGTTGCCCTTGGTCGTCACGAACGGATGGATGTTTCCGTCCGGGTCGATGCGGCCGGACCATCCGATCCGGCTCATCTGGAATTTGCCCTGCTGCTGGTCGCGCAATTGGCTGGCGAACTCGCTGGAGCGGATCTGGATATCGATGCCGGCTTCCTGCGCCATCGCCTGGATCACCTGGCCGAGCTGGGCATCGACCGGGTTGTTGGTGACGAAGAGCTCGACCGAAACCTTGCTCTGTCCGGCCTCCTTGAGCAGCGCCTTGGCCTTGGCGACGTCGCGCTCCGGTACGGGCAAGGCGGCGGAGAGATACTGGTTGCCCGGGTTGAAGGGCTGGTTCATCGGCGCATAGAGCCCCTCGAACACCACCTGGCTCAGCACCTTCCGGTCGATCGACAGCGACAGCGCCTGCCGGACGCGCTTGTCCTTACCCATCGGCTGGTTGGCGGCATCGCCATGGTTGGTGTTGATGGTGATGCCCTGATAGCCGAGATTGGCGGTGCTCTGGACCTTGAGGTTCTTGTCGCCCTGCGCCGACTTCACATCGGTCGGGGCCAGCCGCTCCAGCATGTCGAGTTCGCCGGCACGCAGGTTGGCAAGGCGCACCGTGGTGTCGGGAATGGCGCGGTAGACGATCCGGTCGAACTGGTACTTGTCGGCTTCCCAGTGCCCCTTGAACTTCTCCAGCACGATCCGGTCGTTCTGGACGCGCTCGACGAACTGGTAGGGGCCGGAGCAGATCGGCTTGGCGGTGATATCGGGGCCCAGACTTTTCGGCGACAGCATCATGCCGGCGCGGTCGGTGAGCTGGGCCAGCAGCGTGGCGTCGGGGCGCTTCAGCTTGAAGACGAGCGTCGCCGGATCGGGCGCGCTGACGCTCTCGACCGAGGCGAGCTCGGACTTGCGCAGCGAATCCGGCAGCGTCATCGCCCGCTCGATATTGGCCTTGGCGGCTTCGGCGTTGAAGATCTCGCCGTCATGGAACTTGGCGTCGGTGCGCAGCTTCATGGTCAGCGTCAGCCCGTCCGCCGAGAACGACCACTGCGTCGCGAGCCGCGGGATGATCTTCAGCTCCGGATCGATGTCGACGAGCCGGTCGCACAGGCCCATGAAGACGATGCGGCCGACGAAGGTGCGCGCCTTGTGCGGGTCGAGCATATCGGGGTCTTCCTGGAGACCGATCCGCAAGGTCGATGGCGATTGGGCTTGGGCCGGAAGTGCGGCGAGGCCGAGCAAGGCCGCCGACGCCAGCAGAACAATACGCTTCATGGCTGTTCCCCTTAGTGTTTTGTGTTGATGCTGGCCCGTTGAGTGGCGCTCCCTCGCTCTTCGGCGCTTGCGGGAGTTCCGTGGGTCGTTCTGAGTTGGTCCCATTCGGTACCAAGCTGGCGCATTTTTCGGTGATCGTCGATAGGCTCGGCTTGCTCCAGCCGGGCGTTGCCGCGAACATTCCACGCCACCGCGATCGGTGCAATGGATACAGTGTGACGGCCAGGGTCGACGGTGCCTGCATGGCGGCGGGGCGGCCAAGGTCTGTCGCAGCCCGCACGAATTCTGGTATGCAAGATTCTGCCGATTGCGCGCGCATCAGAGGCGGCGCGGCACAGGAAAGGTCTAGTGATGCTGCTGGGTGTGATTGCCGACGACATGACGGGCGCGACCGACGTCGCCCTGATGCTGAACCGCGCCGGGATGCGGACGGTTCAGGTCATCGGTGCGCCCGCCGCCGGAGCAAAACTGCCTGAGGCCGATGCGGTCGTCGTCGCGCTGAAATCGCGCACCAATCTTGTCGCCGAGGCGGTGGCGGATTCGCTCGCTGCCTGCGAGGCGCTGCTTGCCAGCGGCGCGCGCCAGATCCTGTTCAAGTATTGCTCGACCTTCGATTCGACCGCCAAGGGCAATATCGGCCCGGTCGCGGATGCGTTGATGCAGCGCCTCAATGCGCATCAGGCGATCGTCTGCCCGGCCTTCCCGGCCAATGGCCGCTCGATCTTCCAGGGTTATCTCTTCGTCGGCGAGGTGCCGCTGCATGAGAGCTCAATGAAAGACCACCCGCTGACGCCGATGCGGGATTCCAATCTGATGCGATTGATGGGCGCGCAGACCAGCCACAAGGTCGGGCTCGCCTCCTACGCCGCCGTCAACCAGGGCGCTGCCGCCGTGCGCAAGCGCCTGGCCGAGCTCGCAGCCGACGGCGTGCGCTATGTCGTCACCGATGCGCTCGACAACGGCCATCTGATGGTGCTCGGCGAGGCCATCTCCGATCATGTCCTGCTCACCGGCGGCTCCGGCATTGCGATGGGCCTGCCCGAGAACTTCCGCAAGGCGGGGCTACTGCCTTGGCGTGAGACCGCGACGCATCTTGCGGCGCCCGCGGGCCGCGCCGGCATCATCTCGGGCAGCTGCTCGACCGCGACGCGCGGCCAGATCAAGGCGGCGCTCGCGGCCGGCATCCCGGCGCTGAAGGTCGACCCGCTGGCGCTGGCCGGCGGCAAGCAGACGGCGAAGGAACTGGCCGACTGGGCCTTGGCCCAGTCGGCCGACAAGCCCTTCCTCGTCTATTCCAGCGACGATCCGGCCGAGGTCGCCTCGGTGCAGGACAAGCTCGGCCGCGACAAGGCCGGCGAGATCGTCGAGCACGCTTTCGCCGAGGTCGCGCGGCTGCTGAACGTCGGCGGCGTCACCCGCCTGCTCGTCGCCGGCGGCGAGACCTCCGGCGCTGTCGTGCAGGGGCTTTCCATCCGCACCCTGGAGATCGGGCCGGAGATCGACCCCGGCGTGCCCTGGACCCGCGTCGTCGACGGACCGGAGATGGTGGTGGCGCTGAAGTCGGGGAACTTCGGCGTGCCCGATTTCTTCCTCAAGGCGTGGGAGCTGCTGAGGTAGCGCGATCGTGTCGCGGCCTGTCGCGTTTGCACTGCGGCAAACTCGTATAGGATGGCGCTGACAGCAGGCCTTTGGGGGTGCAGATGGCGTTTCTTGGCGATCTCCTGACCAGCGTCGCCGATCGCGGCCGGGCGCTGATCAATTTCGAGCGTTTCGCCTCGAATCGTCGCCGGCCGCTCGACAAGCTCTGCGAGGACCTGCTCTCGGGCCGCGGTGAGGCCTCGGGCATGGCGCTGGCGCAGGCGGTGCTGGAGGATTGGGAGCGGCTCGACGAAGCCGGCCGGCTCGCCTTCTTCCGCCTGCTGCAGGAGCGCTTCGGCCCCGATCGCGAGCGGCTCGACGCCGCGTTGGAGCGTTATCGCGATAATCCCGATGCCGAGGCGATCGGCCAGCTCCACCTCGCCTCCGAGCCGCGCCGGCAGGAGCTCTTCCGCCGCCTCAATCTCGCGCCGGGCGGCACACATGTGCTGGTGCGCATGCGTGAGAGCCTGTTCGAGGCGATGAAGGAGGAGCCCGAACTCAAGGCGGTCGATGCCGATTTCCGGCACCTGTTCGGCTCCTGGTTCAATCGCGGCTTCCTGGTGCTGCGCCGCATCGACTGGACCACGCCCGCCAACGTGCTGGAGAAGATCATCCGCTACGAGGCGGTCCACGCCATCAAGGACTGGGACGATCTGCGCCGCCGGCTCGAGCCGGCCGACCGGCGCTGCTTCGCCTTCTTCCACCCGCAGCTGATCGACGAGCCGCTGATCTTCGTCGAGGTGGCGCTGACCCGCGAGAATCCGAGCCGGATCGTCGACGTGCTGAGCGAGGACCGCGAGGTGCTGCCAGCCTCCTCGGCGACCACGGCGGTGTTCTATTCGATCTCCAACTGCCAGGAGGGGCTGCGCGGCATCTCCTTCGGCAATTTCCTGATCAAGCAGGTCGCGGAGGACCTGAAGCGGGAGCTGCCGGGGCTCGACGTCTTCGTCACGCTCTCGCCGGTGCCGGGCTTCGCCCGCTGGCTCGGGCCGGCGCTGGACGAGCCGGCCGAGCTCGGCCTGACCAATGAGGAAGCGGCGCTGCTGCTGCAGGCTCCGGCCGAGATCGCGGCGCAGGACGAGGTCACCAGCGCCCGCCGCGACAAGCTGCTCGGCCAGATGATGGCGCAGTACATGCTACGGGCCCGCACCTCCTCGGGCCGCGTGATCGATCCCGTCGCTCGCTTCCATCTCGGCAATGGCGCGCGGCTGGAGCGGATCAATGTCGGCGGCAACCTGTCCGACCGGGGCCTGCGCGAGTCGCATGGCGTCATGGTCAATTACCGCTATGAGCTCGACGACATCGAGACCAATCACGAAGCCTTCGCCAGCCGCAACACCGTGGTCGCTTCCTCCTCGGTGAAGAAGCAGTTGCGGCCGGCGACCAAGTGAACAAAGACAACGGAAACGCCTGAAAGGACCCGAAATCATGGGCAATCATCTGTTCGACCTGATCAAGGCCCGCATGCCGGCGCCGACTGCGCCCTTCGCGGTCCTCGATGATGGCCAGACCTATACTTATGCCGACATGGTCGCGGTCTCCGCCCGCTTCGCCAATGCGCTGGTGGGCCTCGGCGTGAAGCCGGGCGACCGCGTCGCCGTCCAGGTCGAGAAGAGCTTGGACGCCTTGATGCTCTATCTCGGCACCGTCCGTGCCGGCGCGATCTTCCTGCCGCTCAACACCGCCTATACGCCGGCCGAGATCGAGTACTTCCTCGGCGATGCCGAGCCGGCTGTCTTCGTCTGCGATCCCGCCAAGGCGCAGGCGCTGAAACCTTTCGCCGACAAGGCTGGAGCGAAGCTCGAGACCCTCGGTGTCGGCGCCGGCAGCCTGCTCGACAAGGCCAATGCCGCTTCGGCCGAATTCGCCGATGTCGCGCGCGGCGCCGATGATCTCGCTGCCATCCTCTACACCTCCGGCACGACCGGGCGCTCCAAGGGCGCCATGCTCAGCCATGACAACCTCGCCTCGAACGCCTTGTCGCTGGTCGACTACTGGCGCTTCAGCAAGGACGATGTGCTGCTGCACGCGCTGCCGATCTTCCACACCCACGGCCTTTTCGTCGCGACCAACACCATCCTCCTGGCCGGCGCCTCGATGATCCTGCTGCCGAAGTTCGATCCCGAGCAGGTGTTCAAGTACCTGCCCAAGGCGACCAGCATGATGGGCGTGCCGACTTTCTATGTCCGGCTCTTGCAGGATCAGCGCCTGTCGAAGGAGGCGGTGAAGCATATGCGCCTCTTCGTCTCCGGCTCGGCGCCGCTGCTGGCCGAGACGCATCGCGAATGGCGCGAGCGCACCGGCCACGCCATCCTCGAGCGCTACGGCATGACCGAGACCAATATGAATACCTCGAACCCCTATGACGGGGACCGGGTGGCGGGCACTGTCGGCTTCCCGCTGCCGGGCGTCTCGGCCCGCGTCACCGATCCGGAGAGCGGCAAGGAACTCGCCCGCGACGAGATCGGCATGATCGAGGTGAAGGGGCCGAACGTCTTCAAGGGCTATTGGCGCAACCCGGAGAAGACGGCCGCCGAGTTCCGGGCCGACGGCTTCTTCATCACTGGCGACCTCGGCAAGATCGACCCGGCCGGCTACGTCCACATCGTCGGGCGCGGCAAGGACCTGATCATCACCGGCGGCTACAATGTCTATCCCAAGGAAGTCGAGGCCGAGATCGACGAGATGCCGGGCGTGATCGAGAGCGCCGTGATCGGCTGCCCGCATCCCGATTTCGGCGAGGGCGTCACCGCCGTCGTGGTGGCCAAGCCCGGCGCCGAGGTCAGCGCCGCCGGCATCGCCGCAGCGCTGGAGCAGCGCCTCGCGAAGTTCAAGCAGCCCAAGCAGGTCTTCGTCGTTGCCGACCTGCCGCGCAACACGATGGGCAAGGTCCAGAAGAACCTGCTGCGCGAGCAGTACAAGGACATCTACGCCAAGCAGCTCAAGGCTGGAGAGTAAGCGGGGCTCGTTCGAATGGAGGACGCGGTCAGGCGCTTCCGGAGCAAGGATCGGTGCAGAGATATCTGCACCACCCTCCGGAGATCGTCATGCGACGCTTCCTACTGCCGCTTCTCGCAACCGTTTTCGGCTCGGCGGGGATCGCCTCTGCCGCCACCGACTGCAGGGGGACGCTGACCGGGCGCTGGGCCACCAAGGGCGATGTCGCCATGGGGCCGATGAAGATCAAGGTCGACAATCTCGACGCCTACAACGCGGACGGCTCGTTCAGGGCCGTCCGCCGTTTCGTCAATCAGGAGGGGAAGTGGGAGGAGCAGGTCACCTCCGGGCAGTGGACCACCAAGCCCGGTTCTGGTGCTGGTGAATGCGTGCTGGAGATGTCCCTCAAGAGCGAATTCGGCAGTTCCAGCTCATCGACGACGGTGACCGTCATCGATCGCAATACCTTCCGCTCCTTCGGTGTCGACGCCAGGCGGGTCAAATAAGCGCCCGCTCAGGCGTGCGCCGGCGCCTTCAGCTCGATCGTCTCGCCATCGGCTGGGATCAGCAGCCGCTCGCGGCCGATGCCGCGGGCCTCGGCCGCTTCGCGCAGCGCCTGCCGGCTGACGCTGGCATGGTCGAGCGCTTCCATATGGGTCGCGACGATCACCGCCTGCGGCGCCTCTTCGGCGAGGTCGAGCGTCTGCTGCGCATCCATCACGATCAGCGTGCCATCCCAGAGCGCGCCGCAAGAATGAGTGACGATCACGTCGGGCTCGGCCTTGGCGACGGCCTCCTGCAGCGGCGGATAGAGCACGCTATCGCCGCACCAGTAGACGGAAGGCTCGCCCGGCGCTTCCAGGGTGAAGCCCATGACCTTGCCCATGACGTCGACGACCGGCCCGGTGCCATGCTGGGCCGGCTGCGACTTCACCACGATCGGCCCGATCCGGACGAAGCATTCGAGCGGCTCGACATTGCTGAAGCCGGCCTCCCGGATCGCCTCCTCGTTGCCGGGCTGGCAGATCAGCGGGATGTCCTTAGGGATCCGCGCCTTGGCGACCTCGTCGAAATGGTCGGCATGCAGATGCGAGACGATGACATGGTCGACGCCGGCGAGGATGTCCTCGATCGGCTCGGGCAGGTCGACCATCGGGTTCTGAGACTTGCCGGCGATCGAGCGGCGGCTGAGTTTCTCGCCGAGATCGGGATCGATCAGCAGGGTCTTGCCGGCATAGCTCAGCTTGAGCAGGGCGTTGCGCAGGAGTTTGAGCTGCATGGCGGCTCCGCAGAAGGAGGGATCGGTTTGCCCGATCCTTCCCTCCCTCAGCCCCCGCGACCAGTTCGAATTTGTGAAGCAAACTGCATCGCGGCGTTAGGTGACTGCATTTTCAGGGAAATTTTCCACTCGCTGCCCTCACTGCATTGAATTCGTCTCCGACAAGCTCCTGACATGGCAAATCCCTGCCTGCGAGTTGCCGATATCGTGTCGTGCCGGGAGCCGTTCAGGCTGCGAACTGGCCGTAGGGCACGCTGTTGCGGGCGGTCCGGAGTGCGCTCGCCCACCAGTGCAACTGGCCGAGCATGGTCGCCATCGCCCGCTCGGCCCGGTCGGCATCGCGCAGGCGGCCGGTCTCGTCGAACTGGTCCCAGGCATTGGCGAAGCAGACGCCGTCGCGGATCGTCGCGGCGTGCAGTTCGGCGAAGACGAGGCGAAGTTGCTCGACGGCGCGCAGGCCTCCAGAGACCCCGCCATAGGAGACGAAGGCGACCGGCTTGCCGCGCCATTCCGCGCCGGTGCCGTCGATCAGCGCCTTCAGCGGGGCCGGGAAGCTGCGGTTGTATTCGGGCGTGACGACGATGAAGGCATCGGCCCGGCCGAGCCGTTCGGTCTGCTCGGCGAGATCGTGCGCGCCGGGATCGACGCTCTCGACCGAGAACGGGCCGTCGCCCTCGATCTGCGTGATCGTCCAGCCGGCGACCTTGGTGCACAGGCGCCCTTGGCGCGTGCTGCCATAGATCACGGCGACCTTGATTTGGGGGGTGAGCGGGCGATGCATGGGACGGCTCCGGAGGGCTGGCGGTGCAGCGGAGCGATCTCTATAAGACCTCAAGTAAGGTTAAGGTCAAGCGCTATGAAGCACCCCGCCCGCAATCCCTTTGCCGACGATCTCAGCGTCGGCCAGGTCGCGAGCCGCAGCGGTATCGCCGTCTCGGCATTGCACTTCTATGAGGCGGAAGGGCTGATCCGCAGCCGCCGCAATGCCGGCAACCAGCGCCGCTATCCGCGCGAGGTGCTGCGCCGTGTCGCGATCATCAAGGTGGCGCAACGCACCGGCATCCCGCTGAAGACGATCCGCGAGGCCTTCAAGGCGCTGCCGCAGGAGCGCACCCCGACGGCGGAGGACTGGACCCGGCTCTCCGCCGCCTGGAAGGAGGAGCTGGAACACCGCATCGACCGGCTGACGCGCCTGCGCGACCACCTCACCGACTGCATCGGCTGCGGCTGCCTGTCAGTGAAGAGCTGCCCGCTGCACAATCCCTGGGACGAGCTCGGCAAGCAGGGTGCGGGGCCGAGGCTGCTTGATCCGGATTGATCCGGTTCATCCTGCCTTGTGCAGCTTCGTCAGCGGGAACCGCGCCACATCCGCCAGCAGCTCGACGAAGCCCTTGGCCTGAAACTCGGCCGTCGCCTTGCCCTTCTCGGCGGTGGCGAGACTGGCATCGCCCGCCGCGCCGGACGAATGGACGTCCTGCGCCATCCAGGCGAAGGGATGCGCGCCGGTCGGCCTCAGCCACTTATAGCCCTCATCCGCCATCTCGACGGTCCGCGGCACGAAGCAGCCGGCCTTGCTCATGTCGACCAGGTCGGGCCGGAAATGCAGCATCAGCGAGGTCTCGATGTCGCCGGCATGGATGCCGTGTTTGGCGTCCATCTCGTCGTAAAGCCCGGGCGGCAGGCCGAAATTGCTCCAGGAGGTCGAGGCCGCGAATAGGCCCTGACTGACGCGCAGCTCGCGCGCCACCACCTTCATCGGGTCGACATTGCCACCATGGGAGGTGACGAGCACGAGCTTGCGCAGGCCGGCGCGCTTCACGCTCTCGCCGATCTCGATCCAGCTGCGGATCGCACTCTCCCAGGAGATGGTCAGCGTGCCCGGCGAGTGCAGGTGCTCGTTCGACTTGCAGATCGCCTGCGTCGGCAGCACCAGCACGTCGAGTTCGACCGGCACCTGCGGCATCGCCAATGCCAGCATCGCGTTCATCACGGTGGTGTCGACCGACACAGGCAGGTGCGGTCCGTGCTGCTCGATCGCGGCGAGCGGCAGCACGGCGATGGTCGCCTCGGGCGAGAGGCCGGCGAAATCGGTGGTCTTCAGGTCGCCCCAGAAGCGTGCGGTCATGGTTGTGAGGTCTCATAGGTCAAGCTGCGGGCCGGCCCCGCGATTCGCGCCTGCTGCCTCAGGGCGACAGGACTGCCCAGCATAGTGGCCGAGGATGACGAGGGAAGGGCCGATGGCACGCGCACGCCATGCGGGCCGCAGTCTCGCCGGCAGGGTTCGTCTGTGCGAAAGCCGGCCACGACGCATTTCCAGCTGGCCTCAGGCCGTGGCATACAAGCTGCCTGCGGGACGCGAGGGTTGTGCTGTCCGGGGACAGGTTCGCGACATGATGGAGGGGGTTAGGCCATGACGATGAAATATCGCCTCGACCGGCGCGCTGCGCTCGGCCTGCTCGGTGGCTCGGCCGCTTCGGTGCTGATCCCTGTGCCCGGCGCGCGCGTCAATGCGCAGACCCTCGACAAGGTCAGCTACCAGACCAACTGGCGTGCCCAGACCGAGCATGGCGGCTTCTATCTCGCCGCCGCCAATGGCATCTACAAGAAGTACGGCCTCGACGTCGACATCCGCCCCGGCGGCCCGCAGCAGAACCCGACCCAGCTCCTGCTCGGCGGCCGCGTCGACATGATCATGGGCAATTCGCTGGAGGCGCTCAGCTTCGCGCAGGAGAACCTGCCCTTCCTTTGCATCGCCTCGATCTTCCAGAAGGACCCGCAGGTCCTGATCTCGCATCCCGGCCAGGGCAACGACTCGCTCGCTGCCCTCAAGGACAAGCCGATCCTGATCGCGGCCCAGGCCCGCGTCGGCTTCTGGCCGTTCCTGAAGCTGAAGTTCGGCTATCGCGACGAGCAGATCCGGCCCTACACCTTCAATATGGCGCCGTTCCTGGCCGACAAGAAGCTGACCCAGCAGGGTTTCCTGTCCTCCGAGCCCTTCGTCATCCGCAAGGCCGGCGTCGAGCCGGTCGTGCATCTCCTCGCGGATGCCGGCTTCGAGAACTACAACACGACGATCACGATCTCCCGCAAGATGGCGCAGGAGAAGAAGGAGATCGTGCAGCGCTTCGTCGATGCGACGGCCGAGGGCTGGGCCGAATACATGAAGGGCGGTCCGAACATCGCCGCCGCCAACGCCCGGATCCTGAAGGACAATCCGGACATGGATCAGGAGAAGATCGACTACGCCCTCAAGGTGATGAACGAGAACGGCATCGTCGTCTCCGGCGATGCGAAGACGCTCGGTATCGGCGCCATGACCGATGCCCGCTGGGCGAGCTTCGCCAAGACCATGACCGAGGCCGGCGTCATTCCCGCCGGGGTCGACGTCAAGAAGGCTTACAGCCTGGAGTTCATCAACAAGGGCGTGGGCAAGCCATAGGACAGCGTCATGCTCGGGCTTGTCCCGAGCATCTCTTGCCGGAGATTCTCGGGTCTGCGCTGCGCTCCGCCCGAGAATGACGGCTTTTCACACAACGGATCATCAGGCCTTTGGACACAGCCTATCTGAGCACACATCCGGCGGCGGGGCAGGAGAGCGGGCCTCCGCTCGTCTCGATCCGCCGGGTCTCCAAGCAGTTCGCCAACGGCACCATCGCCGTGCGCGACGTCGATCTCGATCTCGGCACCGGCGAGTTCATCAGCCTACTCGGCCCCTCCGGCTGCGGCAAGTCGACCTTGCTGCGCATGGTCGCCGGGCTCGGCAGCCCGTCCACCGGCACGATCGACTGGCCCGGCGCTGGTGAGGATAAAGCCGAGCGCGATCTCGGCTTCGTCTTCCAGGACCCGACGCTGATGCCCTGGGCGAATGCACTGTCCAACGTGATGCTGCCGCTGGTCTTGAAGCATGTGCCGCGGCGTGAAGCCGAAGAGCGCGCGGCTGAGATGCTGGCGCTGGTCGGCCTCAAGGGCTTCGAGAAATCCTATCCGCGCGAGCTCTCCGGCGGCATGAAGATGCGCGTCTCGATAGCTCGCGCTTTGGTGATGCGGCCGAAGATCTTGCTGATGGACGAGCCCTTCGCCGCGCTCGACGAGATCACCCGCCACCGCCTCAACGACGACCTCCTGAACCTGTGGTGGCGCGAGCGCTTCACCGCCGTGTTCGTCACCCATTCGGTCTTCGAATCCGTCTATCTCTCGCAGCGCATCGTGGTGATGGCGGCGCGGCCCGGCCGCGTCATGGCCGATCTCGACGTCTCCGCGCCCTATCCGCGCGACGAACTGTTCCGGACCTCGGCCGAATACGCCCATCTCTGCCGGCTCGCCTCCGGCAAGCTCAAGGAGGCGATCGGCGCATGAGCTCCTCGTCCCCCGCAACTGCGGTGCCGCATGACGGCACCGACGCTGAAGCCCGCCCACTCGCCGTCGCCGAGGCGACCGTCCTCGGCCTGCCTGTGAGCTTCTGGCCGCGCATCCTCGCGCCGATCGCCGTCGGCATCCTGGTGCTCGGGCTCTGGGAATTCGCCGTGCGCTGGAACGAGGTGCCGTCCTATGTGCTGCCCGGGCCGCTCCTGGTCGGCCAGACGCTGATCGCCGATTGGGGCACGCTCTCGGCCTCGCTCTGGGTGACTTTGCGCATCACCTTCATGGCGCTGGCGGCGGCGGTGATCGTCGGCGTCGCGCTCGCCGTGCTGTTCACCCAGTCGAAATGGCTGGAGATGGCGCTGCTGCCTTATGCCGTAATCCTGCAGGTGACGCCGATCGTCGCGATCGCGCCGCTGATCATCATCTGGGCCGGCGACATCAACCTGTCGCTGCTGATCTGCGCCTGGATCGTCGCCTTCTTCCCGATCCTGTCGAACACCATCCTCGGGCTGAGCTCGGCGGACCACAACCTGATCAACTTCTTCCAGCTGCATGGCGCGACGCGCTGGCAGATGCTGCGCTATCTCAAGCTGCCTGCGGCGCTGCCGTACTTCCTCGCCGGTCTCAAGATCTCGGGCGGGCTGGCGCTGATCGGCGCTGTCGTCGCCGAGTTCGTGGCCGGCACCGGCGGCTCGGAATCCGGGTTGGCCTATCGCATCCTCGAGGCGGGCTATCAGCTCAAGATTCCGCGCGTCTTCGCGGCACTGCTGATGATCTCGCTCTCGGGCATCGCGATCTTCCTGGCGACCAGCCTGATCTCGCATCTCCTGCTGCGGCGCTGGCACGAGAGCGCGCTGAAGCGCGAGAACTGAGCCCTGATAGAAGGGGTCAGCCGAAGAAGTGCAGCCGGTCCTCGACCGGCAGCGAGGCGATCGCCCGCAGGTCGGCCTCGGAATAGCTCAGCTCGAGACGCGCCGAACTGGCCGTTTCCGGTAGCATGATCGCCTCGGCCGGCGCGCCGACATCGGCGAAGGCGATATCGTCCTCGGCCACCTGCGTGCTGCTGCGCCGGCGATAGGGTTGCGTCTGCTGGCGCAGGCCGGTTTCGCTCAGGGGCACACGCTGCTTCGTCCCGGCATCGACCACATCGATGTCGCCAAGATCGGTTGCCGGGCCGGCCACGGCCGGGGGCGCCGCGGCGGCGGTCGCGGCCGGAAGCGGTTCCTCGGCTGTGACCGCGACGTCGGCGGCGGCCCGCAAGCTGGCATCGAGCATGGCGACTGTGTCGGCGACCTTCTCGATCTGGTTGGCGCCGGCCTCGATCACCGTGGTCGCGCCGTAGATCTCGGTCGCGCGCCGGTCGAGCCGGTCGCAGAGGTCAGGCTCCGCACCCGCTTCGCGCAGGGTCCAGGCGATCTCCTGGATGGATTCAGCCGCCTCGATGATGCCGGCGGTGGTCTCCTGGATGCGGGCCGACAGGCGGGCGGAGGCGCCCCCGCGGTCGAGATCGTCGCGCAATTCTGCAATGGTGCGGGCGGTTTCCGAGAATTCCGGCCCCAGCTCCGGCACCGCGACCGGCACCGTGCAAAGCCGTTCGAGGCGCTCGATCGCCGACAGCACCATCTCGGTGTCGGCCTGCCGGTTGCGCCTGGCATATTCAGCCAGGAACCAGCGGCCGCGCGCCGTTTCCATCACAGCGGCGGCAATCGTGTCATAGTCGGCCGCGCTCAGCGGAGATAGCGAACGCGCGTCGCTCATGGCCAGGCTGCACTCCATGGGCTGGCCGAATCGTGTTTCGCCGACCGAAGATGCCCATCAGCAAAATTGCTGCTGATTCTTTAAGAAATCGCTGCCAAAGGCATGTCACCGCCGCTCCGGACCGGATTCTCGCGCGTGTTGGCTCTGCGCCTCTCGTTCATGCACGCGCTGAACTTCCTCGGCGTGGGCTTCTATCTGCCATTCTTTCCAGTCTGGCTCGCCTCCAAGGGGCTGGGCGATGTCGACATCGGCTATGTGCTGGCGATCCCGATCCTGGTGCGCGTCTTCGTGGCATCGTCGGTGACGGGGCTCGGTGACCGCCTGCGCCCGAATGTCCTGCTGGCGCTGCTCAATGCATTGGCAGCATTGATCTATTTCGCCCTGGCGCAGCAGACGCAATTCCTGCCGATCGCCGTCCTGACGGCGCTCAGCGCCATCGCCCTGTCGGGTGTGGTGCCGCTGGCCGACGTCCTGACCACCGCGCAGGTGAAGGCCGGCGCGCTGAAGGACTATGGTCGCGTCAGACTCTGGGGCTCGGTGACCTTCGTACTCTCCAATCTCGCTGGCGGTTACCTGATCGCACAGCACGGCGCCTGGTTGATTCCCTTCGTCCTCGCCGGCAGCAGTTCTCTCGCTGCGCTTGCCGCGCTGCAGGCCCCGTCGCCGCCCGGGGGACCTTCGCCAGCCATTTCGCGGGGAGCGTCTGCGGCTGGCTTCGGACGGACGTTCTGGCTCGCAGTCGGGGCGGCGGCTTGCGTCAACGCCACGCATGCGGCGGTCTATGCCTTCAGCTCGCTGCATTGGCGCAGCATCGGCTTCAGCGGCGAGGCGGTCGGCTGGCTCTGGGCGGTTGCAGTCCTTGCCGAGATCGCCGTCTTCCTCGTCTGGGGCAGCATTGCCGCGAGCGGTCTCACCGGATTGCGCTGGATCGCGATCGCGGCCGTCGCAGCCGCGCTGCGCTTCGCGGCGATGAGTGCCGATCCCGGCCTTGCCGTCACCGCCTTCCTGCAACTGCTGCACGGCATCACCTTCGGCTGCATGCATCTCGGCACGCTCGCGGCGCTGTCGGCGCTGTCTCCCGAGGCGCGCCGCGCGGCAGCGCAGGGCAGGCTCGTCGCAGTGAGCGCACTGGTGATGGGGTTGGCGACCATCCTTTCCGGCTATCTCTACCGCCTGTTCGGGTCGGGCGTGTTCCTGGCCATGGTGCCGATCGCGTTGCTCGGGCTGATCCTGGCGGCCCTTGCCATCCTCAGATCGCGCGGCAATACAGGTCTCGGGGGCCGAATCTAAGCGTGGGAGCGGGCGAGCCGTCATGGCTGTCGTCGACGACGTTGAGCCGCAGGCGGTCTATCGCGACGATGGCGGGGTCCTCGTCGTGTCGCTGGCCGGGCGCTGGAGCGTCGGGCGGGCGCCGCGTCTCGAGGCCCTGACCAGCGAATTGACCAAACGCGTCGGCGGTGTCCGCCAGGCGCGCCTCGACCTGTCGGCGATCGAGCGCCTCGACACGCTCGGCGCCTATCTGCTCGACCAGGTCAAGCAAGCGGCCGAGGCGAAGGGCGTTGCCATCGAGCTGACCAGCCGCCGTCCCGAGCATGCGGTGCTCCTGCGCGAGGTCGAGCGCAACGTCACCGACTACCAGCCGCCGGTCCATCCGATCGGGCTCGTCACGGTCCTCGTCGACATCGGCCAGGCTGTCGTCCGTTTCGGCCGCGACCTTGCCGGCGGCGCCGTCTTCCTCGGCGAGGTGATGGCGGGCTGCGTCGGTGCTCTGTTCGGACCACGGCGCTTCCGCGGGCCCTCGCTGGTCAACCAGGTCGAGCTGATCGCCTTCCACGGCGCGCCGATCATCATCCTGATCTCGTTCCTGGTCGGCTGCATCGTCGCGCAGCAGGGCATCTTCCAGCTCCAGCGCTTCGGCGCCACCGCCTTTGTCGTCAATCTGACCGGCATCCTCGTGCTGCGCGAGCTCTCGGTGCTCTTGACCTCGATCATGGTTGCCGGCCGCTCCGGCTCCGCCTTCACGGCCGAGATCGGCTCGATGAAGATGCGCGAGGAGATCGACGCGCTCCGGGTGATGGGGCTCGACCCGATCGAGGTGCTGGTGGTGCCGCGCATCCTGGCGTTGATCATCTCGCTGCCGATCCTGACCTTCATCTCGGCCATGTCCGGCCTCGTCGGCGCCGGCTTGGTGAGCTGGCTCTATGGCGGCATCGGCCTCGACACCTATCTCGACCGCCTGAAATCGGTGATCACCTGGCAGCATTTCGCCGTCGGCCTCATCAAGGCCCCGTTCATGGCGTTCGTGATCGGCCTGATCGCCTCGATCGAGGGACTGGCGGTCAAGGGCTCGGCCGAATCGCTCGGCCATCAGGTGACGGCCTCGGTGGTGAAGGCGATCTTCATGGTGATCGTTGTCGATGGGTTGTTCGCCATGTTCTTCGCCTCGATCCAGATGTGAGGGGCGACGCGATGCTCGACAGGCCCTCGCAGACCGGTCCGCTCGGCCCTCCGGATGAAGCCGGGTCCGCTCCTGAAGCCGTGATTCGCGTTCGCGATCTCAAGGTGGCCTTCGGCGACAAGGTGATCATGGACGGGCTCGATCTCGATGTGATGCGCGGCGAGATTCTCGGCTTCGTCGGCGGCTCGGGCCAGGGCAAGTCGGTGCTGACCCGCACCATCCTCGGTCTCGTGCGCAAGCAGCGTGGCTCGATCGAGGTCTTCGGCGAGAACGTCGACAAGCTCGATCCGCGCGGCAGGCGCCGGCTCGAACGTCGTTTCGGCGTGATGTTCCAGCAGGGCGCGCTGTTCTCGGCGCTCACCGTCAAGCAGAACATCCAGGTGCCGATGCGTGAATATCTCCAGCTCTCGCCGGGGTTGCTGGAAGAGCTCGCCATGCTCAAGATCGAGATGGTCGGATTGAAGCCCGATGCGGCCGACAAGACGCCCTCCGAACTGTCCGGCGGCATGATCAAGCGCGCGGCGCTCGCCCGGGCGCTGGCGCTCGATCCCGAGATCGTCTTCCTGGACGAGCCGACCTCCGGCCTCGATCCGATCGGCGCCGCTGAGTTCGACGAGCTGATCATGACGCTCAAGCAGACTTTGGGCCTGACCGTGTTCATGGTAACCCATGATCTCGATAGTCTTTACGTAGCTTGCGACAGGATTGCCGCCTTGGCGGACAAGCGTGTCATCGCGGTCGGTCCGCTCGCCACCATGCTGGCTTCCGATCATCCCTGGCTGAAGGCGTATTTCGGGGGCGAGCGCGCCCGAGCCCGCATGCCCGATCAAATGAGGACGTGACGGACGCCCGCGATGGAATCCCGTGCGAATTACGCCCTGGTCGGTCTCTTCACCCTCGCCGTGATCGCGGCGATGTTCGGCTTCGCCTATTGGTTCGGCAGTGGCGGGGGCGGCCGCAAGCAGGACGTCAGGGTCATCTTCACCGGGACGGTCACAGGCCTGGGGCGCGGCTCCAGCGTGCTCTTCAACGGCCTGCGTGTGGGCGAGGTCAAGCAGATCGCCCTGCAGCCTGACGACCCGCGCCGCATCTTCGGCGTGATCGAGGTCGACAACACGACGCCGCTGCGGGTCGACACCCGCGCCCGCATCGAGGCGCAGGGGCTTGCCGGCGTCGTCGCCCTGCAATTGATCGGCGGCGAGCCCGATGCTGCCGTGCTGCAGGCGAGGCCAGGCGAGCCGATGCCGACCATCATCGCCGAGCGTTCCGAATTGCAGGACATCATCGAATCCGTCCGCAACGTCGCCAAGAAGGCCGACGAGGTGCTCGGCAGTCTCGACGGGCTGATCAAGACCAACTCCGGCTCGATCACCAACACGGTCCGCAATGTCGAGAAGTTCTCGCAGGCGCTCGGTGACAATTCCGGCAACATCGACAAGCTGATGACGAGCTTCGGCCAGATCGCCGATACGATCGCGCCGCTCTCGCAGAAGCTCGGCACGCTGAGCGAGGAGCTGACCGGAGTGGTCCGCTCGGTCGATCGCGCCAAGATCACCGGCATCATCGACAATGTCGACAAGTTCACCGGGGCGCTGGGCGGCTCGAGCGGCGACGTCTCCAAGGCGGTCAAGGATGTCGCCTCGATCACCGACAAGCTCAATCGCGCCGCCGACCAGGTCGAGGGCGTGCTCAAGGCGGCGCAGTCCTTCCTGAACACGCAGGACGGGCAGGGTGCCTTCGCCGAGGTCGCCAGCGCCGCAAAATCGATTCGGGTGCTGGCCGACAATCTCGACAAGCGCACCGCCGAGATCACGGCCGGCATCAGCCGCTTCACCGGCCCGGGCCTGCGCGACCTCGAAACGCTCGCTTCCGACGGCAAGCGCACGCTCGGGGATCTCAACCGCGTTCTGCGCAATGTCGAGCGCAATCCCCAGCAGTTCATCTTCGGCGGCCGTCCGCCGCTTCCCCAATACAGCGGATCGCGCTAGCCCGTTATGACCATGCCGATTCTGCCCTCGCTGCTTCGTGGTCGTCTGCGCGCCCTGTCCTTGGCTGTGGCAGGCTCGTTGCTGCTGGCCGGCTGCGGCGGCGGATCGGCGCCGACCACCTATGATCTCTCGGCGCCGCGCGATTTCGGCCGCATCGGCGGAGGCGGCGGGGTGCTGATCGTCGCGCAGCCGACGGCGGTGCAGGCACTCGATTCCGACCGGCTGATCGTCAAGGATTCGAGCGGCGCGCTCTCCTTCCTCGGCGGGGCGCAATGGGCTGACCGGGTGCCCAATCTGGTGCAGACCCGCCTGATCCAGACCTTCGAGAACGGCAGCCGCATCGCTGCCGTCGGCCGGCCGGGCGAACGCATCGTGCCCGATTTCCAGCTCAACACCGATATCCGCGCCTTCAACATCGACGCCGCCAGCGGCCAGGCCGTGGTCGAGATCACCGCCAAGCTGATCGGCGACCGCAGTGGCAAGGTCCAGCGCGCCAAGCTGTTCTCGGCCCGCGTGCCGGCAGGCTCCGAGGGGGCGGGGGCGGCGCAAGCCCTCGACCAGGCGCTGTCGCAGGTGCTGATCCAGATCGCCCGCTGGGCGCGCTGACGAAACAAGCTCAACCGGTGGCGCGAACGTCATCGCGCAGTCCGCGTCAAAAAGAAAAGGCCGCCCAAGAGGCGGCCTTTTCGTATCCAGGTCAGCGGCTCTTACTCGAACCGTCCGCTGGCATGGGCCAGCATGGTGTAGACCTTGCCGGTCTCCGAGGTCAGGTAGGTCTTCGCCACCATCGAATCGCGGTCGTCCTTGGCGGCTTCGCCGAGCAGGCGCTCGAACTCCTCGATATAGCGGTCGACCGTCTCCTTGAACTCGGTGTCGCGGCGGTATTTGCGCCGGATCTCGTCGAAGGTCTGCTGGCCCTGCAGCGTGTAGAGCCGGCGGGTGAAGACGTTGCGCTCGCCGCGCTTGTAGCGCTCCCAGAGCTCGACGGCTGCGTCGTGGTCGATCATCCGGGCGATGTCGACCGAGAGCGAATCGAGTTTCTCGATGCTGTGCGCCGTGGGCTTGGCGGCTTCCGGCGCCCGGTCGTCGCGCGAAGCGCGGCTGAGCAGGTCCGACAGCCAGCCCGACTTGGCCGGGGCAGGCTCGGCGCGCTGCGGCTCGGGCCGCACCGGCTCGGGAGCCGGGGCAGGGCGCGCCTGGGCCTTCGGCTCGGGACGTGCCGGCTCCGGCGTCGGGTCGATCGAGGCGCGCAAGGGCTCGGTCAGCACCGGTGCGCTCTGCACGGCGACCGAGGTGGAGACCGCGGCCGATGCCTGATAGGCGGCCGGCCGCCGCTCGCCGTTCGGGCGCGCGACATCGCTGCTGCGGCCCGAGCGCGAGACGATCTCGGTCAGCTCGTTGAGCGCCTTGATCTGGTCGGCGACGACGCGGCGCATGGCGGCGGTCGATTCCTGCGTCTCGCGCGGCAGTTCGAGCACGCCCTTCTTGAGTTCGGTCCGGGTCGTCTCGAGCTCGCGGTGGATCTCCGCCGACATGGTCCGCATGTCCTCGGCAGCGCTCTGGAAGCGCTCGGTGACCTTGGCAAATTCGCCGGAGACCTCGTTCACCACCTCCTCATAGGCGGCGCGCAATGCCTGCGCGGTCGCCTCGCGCTCGCGGCCGCTGGCGGCGCGGATCGAGTCGAATTGCTGGGCGATGGCGCTGCTGGTCGACTCGGCCGCGTCGCCGAGCACGGTGCTGAGCTGACGGGTGCGCGTCTCGGCATTGCTGAGCGAATCGTCGAGCGCCGACGAGAAGGAGCGGGTGATCTGCTCGATGTCATCGGTGCGCGTCGAGATCAGCCCGTGCAGGTGCTCCAGCGCCTCCTTGCGGTCGGCCAGGACATTGCCGACGCGGGCCTCGACCTGCTCCAGCCGCTGCGCGACGGCGTTGAGCGCCGCGGCATTGGCCTGCGAGGTCTCGGTCATCGACGAGCCCTGCGCGTCGATCCGGGAGATCAGCGCTGCGGTGTCGCGCAGCGTTCCTTCCGAATAGCCCTTCAGCGTCGCGATCTGGCTCGCGACCTCCTCGGAGGTCCGGTTGGTCTCCTGCACCACGGTCGAGAGCACGTTCTGCAGTTCCTCGACGCGGCCCGACAGGCTGCCTTCGACCGCCGCGAGGTTCTTGTTCGCGCCGGTGACGATCTGCTGCATCAGCTTGTTCGCCTCGCCGAGGCGGCCGAGCATGCTGCCGAGCTCGCTGCGCAGCTGCTCGTTGGTCTTGAGCAGCGCTTCGACGGAGTGGTTGGTGCCGCTCTCGATCGTCTCGCGCAGTGCGCCCGAAGCAAGCTCGAGCGCCTGGCTGATCTCGGTGCTGCGCTCGTGCAGACCGGCGACCATGCTGTTGCCGCGGTTCTCGATGTTGTTGACCAGGGCCTCGCCGAGGCTGGCGAACTGGTTGGCGAGCGTCACGCCCTTGCGGCCGATCGCATCGACCACGCCGTTGCCGCGCTCGTCGAACAGGGCGCGGAGCTCGTCGGTGCGCGTGGTCAGCGCCGAGCTCATCCCTTCCGACTGCTCCGTCAGGGTCCGGGCCAGGTTGCGGCTGTGCTGGTCGAGCGTGTTCAGCATGTCGCCGCCACGCTCGTCGAACAAGGCGCGCAACTCCTCGGTGCGGCCGGAGAGGGCGGTGGCGATGCCCTCCGAGCGCTCCTGCAGGATCTGTGCGATCTGGCTGCCGCGATGGCCGAGCGCATTGAGGATGCCGCCGCCGCGCTCGTCGAACACGGCGCGCAGCTCGTTCGAACGATCGGAGAGGGCTGCCGCGATGCTGTCCGACTTGTCCTGCAGCGTCTGCGCGATCTGGTTGCCGTGCTGGTCGAGCAGGATGACCAGGCCGGTGCCCTTGTCGTCGAACAGGGCACGCAGCTCGTCGGTGCGGGCGCTGAGCGAGCCGGTGACCGAGGCCGCGGCGCCCTGCAGGGTCTGGACGATCTGGTTGCCCTGCTGATCGAGCAGGGTGATCAGGCCGGTGCCCTTGCCTTCGAACAGGGCGCGGAGCTCGTCGGTGCGGGCACTGAGCGAGCCAGCGACCGAATCCGCGGTGCCTTGCAGCGTCTGGACGATCTGGTTGCCGCGCTCGTCGAGCAGGGTGATCAGTCCGGTGCCCTTGCCCTCGAACAGGGCGCGCAGTTCCTCGGTGCGGCTGTCGAGCGCGCCTGCGACCGAATCCGCCGTGCCCTGCAGGGTCTGCGCGATCTGGCTGCCGCGCGCATCGAGTGCGCCGGAGACCGTGTCGAGCCGGTTGACGACGCGCTCCTCGAACCGCGCCACGCTCTGATCGAGCGTGTCGGCGATCTGCAAGGCGCGCCCGCCCAGCGTCGCATTGATGCTGTCGGCCTTGTCGGCGAGCGTCTGCGTCAGCGCCTCGCTCTTGCTGGTGACGATCTCGCCGATCTCGTCGGCCTTGGCGGTGAGGGCACGGGTGACCTCGCGCCCGCCCTCGGCCATGACGCGGGCGATATCGACCGTGCGCTCGACCAGCGCCTCGTTGAGCGCGCTGGCGCGCGAACCGAGATTGCCGTCGATGCGGGCGATGAGCCCGTCGAGCGAAGTCGCGATCTCGGCGCTCTTGGCGCTGGAACGCTCCTCGAAGGTCTTGATCTGCGTCTCCATGGCGGCGGCCGCTTCCTGCGTGCGGGCCATCATGGTCTCGGCAGCGTGCTGCGAGCGCTCGCCGATCCGCTCGGCCAGCGCCTGGCCTTCCTCGCCGAGCAGCTTCTCGACCTGGCCGAGGCGCAGCGTCACCGAATCGGTGAAGGAGCGGGCGTCGTGGCCTAGCTTGGAAGCCAGCGTGCCGCCGCGGGTGACGATGATCTCCTCGAAGGCGCCGAGGCGGGCACCGATCGAGGCCTCGATCTCGCGGCCCTGGACGTCGAAGAGGCGGTTCAGCGCGTCGTGCTTGCTGGCGAGCGACTCGTTGAGCGCCTGCGAGCGGGCATCGACCGAGCGCAGCAGCGACTCGGCATTGGCGGCGAGCGCCTGGTTGACGCGGCCACCCTGCTGGGTGAGGGCGATGACCACGTCCTTGCCGGTCGCGGCGAGCAGGCTGCTGGCGCGCTCGGCCTCGGTTGTGAAGGTGCCGCGCAGGGCCGTCGCCGCGTCGGTGACACGGTCGGCGATCTCGCGCCCGTCGACGTTGATCGCGTCGGCGAGGGCCTTGGTCGCGTCGTCGAGGCGGCTGGCCAGGGACTGGCTCTGCTCGCCGATGAGGCCATGGACCTCGCGGCCGGTCGCGGTGAGGCCGGCGATGATCGCGTCGCGCTGCGTGCCGAGCAGGGCGCCGACCTCGTCTCCGGCCTGGCCGAGGCGGGCGATGAAGCCGCTGTGCTGGTCGTCGATGACCGATTTCGCCGTCTCGCTGGCGGCGAGGATCTTGGCGGCGAGCGCTTCGCCGGTCTCGTCGAGCTGGCGATGGGCGGTGCCGCTGGCCTCGGCCAGCCGATCGATCAGGGCATTGCCGCGCTCCGCCAGCAGGCCGTGCACCGAGCGGCCGACATCGGCGACGCGGGTGACGAGGGCCTGGCTCTGGCCGGAGAGCAGTTCCTGCATGTCCTGGCCGGTCGCGATGACGCGGCCGCTGAGCGCTTCGCCCTCGGTGATGAGAATGTTGCGCACGCTGGCGCCGGCATCGGAGAGCTGGGTCACCAGCGTCTCGCGCTGGCTGCCGATCGCGGTGTGGACCTCGGTGCCGACATCCGACAGGCGGGCGACGAGGCTGTCACCACGCTCGCCGATCGTGGCATGGACCTCGCGTGCGACCTCGGACAGGCGGGCGATGAGCCCGTCGCCACGCTCGCCGATCGCCGATTCGACGTCGCGGCCGGCATGGGCGACGCGGGCGACGATGCCCTCGGCGCGGTCGCCGAGCGTCCGGTGGATTTCCTCGGTGGTCTCGGACAGCTTGGCGACGAGGCCGTCGCCGCGCTCGCCGATCACGCTTTCGATGCCGCGGCTGGCGTCGGCAATGCGCGCGACGATGCCGTCGGCGCGGCCGCCCAGCGTCTGCTCGATCTCATGGGTGGTTTCGGACAGGCGGGAGACGAGGCCGTCGCCGCGCTCGCCGATCATGGCCTCGACGCTGCGGCCGGCATCGGCCACGCGGTTGACGATGCTGTCGGCGCGCTCGCCGATCGCATGCTCGACGCCCTGGCCGATCTCGGCCATGCGCAGCACCAGCCCGTCGCCGCGCTCGCTGATCGCTTCCTGCAGGCGCTGGCCGGTCTCGGACAGGCGGCCGACCAGGTGGTCACCCTGCTCGCCGATCGTGCTGCGGACCTCGTGGCCGAGATCGGAGAGGCGGGTGACGAGGCTGCTCGCCTCTTCCGAGAACAGGCTGTGCACGGTCGCGCCGACGGCGGAGATGCGCGCGGTCAGCTCCTCGCCGCGTTCGCCGATCAGGTTGTGCAGGCCCTTGCCGGCCTCGTCGAAGCGCAGGGTGATCGAATCGGTCTTCTCGCGCAGCAGGCTGTCGACGGTCTGGACGGTGCCTTCGAGCTTTCCGACCAGCGTCTCGCCCTGACTGGCGATCAGGCCGTGGACGGTGTCGCCGGCCTCCTGGATGCGGCTGACGACGAGCTCGTTCTGCTTGCCGAGCAGCATGTGCACGCCGCGGCCGACTTCGGCGAGGCGCGTGGTGACGCTCTCGCCCTCGCTGCTGATCGAGGTGCGCAGGCTCTCGCCGGTCTCGGTCAGGCGCTGGGTCAGGCTGCTGCTCTGCGTGTCGAACAGGTCGACCAGCGTGCGCCCGCTCTGCTCGAAGCGCTCGGCGACGGTAGCGCCACGCTGGGTGATCTCCTCGGCGAGGGTGTCGCCGGTCGAGCGCAGCGTCTCGTTGACGGTCTCGGCGCGGCTCGCCAGCGACTCGACGACCTGCGCGCCGGTCTCGCTGATGGCGCGGGTGACGTCGCGGGCGCCGGCGGTCAGGCCCTCGGTGAGAACGGCGCCGGTGCGCTCCAGCGAACCAGCGATTTCCTGGGCGCGGTTGTCGAGCACGGCGGTGACGGACTGGCTGGCGCTCGTCATGCGCTCGCTGACGTCGTGCGAGGTCGACTGCAGGCGCTCGACCAGATCGTTGCCGCGGCCGCTGATCTCGTCGACCATGCGTTCGCCGGCATGGCCGAGCGCCAGCGTGATCTGGTCACCCTTGTCGGTCAGGCGCGAGGTCACGCGCTCCCCGGCCTCGGCGACAGCCTCGGAGATCGAGCGGCTGGCGGTCTCCAGGTCCTTGGTGATGCTCTCATGCGCGCCCGAGATCGCGAACTTCACCCGCTCGGCATTGCCGACGACGGATTCGCGCTGGGTCACCAGCTCGTCGATCAGCGAGCGCAGACGGATTTCGTTGTCGGCATAGGCGCGTTCCAGCGTCGCGATCTCGCCGCGGACGATGGTCTCGAGCTCGCCGGCGCGGGCAACCGCGCGCTCGATGCCATCGCCCATCGCGGCGACCTCGCGGCGGATGGTCTGGCTGAGCGACAGCACGGAATCAGTCGCGACGACTTCCGGCTCGGCCAGGCGCAGCGCGACCTCTGTCATGGCGCGCGAGACCAGGCGCATTTCCTGCGTCCGGCGATAGAGCGCCGCCAGCACGAAGAAGAACACCACCGGCGTGCCGGCGCCCAGCGCCAGTAGCGCCCATTGGCCCGGCCCCCAGGCGGCCATGCCGGCCGGCAGGCCCTCCGTGAAGGAGCCGTAGCGGCTGACCAGCGTGAAGCCGACCCCGCCGGCCCAGATCAGGGTGGTAAGGGCGGCAAGCCAATAGGGCCGGCCGGAGGGCCGGGCGGCGAAGGCCTGGACGAGCGAAGACGAATCCCGGCGGTCGTCATTGGCGACGCGGCTGGTGTCCGGCGCGATGGCGGGACGGGAGGGGGCGGGAAGCGGTTCGGATACAGGTTCGGCGTTGGCCGGAGCGCTTTCGACGCGAGGCAGCTCGATCCTGAGCTCGTTCTCCCCCGTCGAGGGCAGCCTTGGTTCGGCCGGAGCCTGACCCTCGGTCTTCGACGGATCGAGCCTCAGCGCCTCCTCGATCGCCGACATTGCCGCTTCGGTCGGATCCTGGAGCTTGTTCTGCCGGGTCATGAATGCCGCCTCGCTACGCTACTTGCGACGGGCGCCACTGTCCGCCGCAGAGCGGGAACCGGCAGCCTCCAGCCGGATCCTACAAGCGACACGACGCCCATCGTTTACTGTCTCGAAGGGTAGTTGAGGCAAGCAGGGATTGAAACCCGTTTGACCTTCTGATTCACAAACGTCGTTAACGCCTCATTCACCATAACGGCGCTTGATGGAGGGTCAGAAGGCTGCGTGAGTTCCGCAGCCCGAGAGAAAACCGAGTTCCCCATGTCCCAGACTGCCATCGACCTCGTGCATCTCGCCCGCCAGAGCGGCGGCGATGCCGAGCTGGAGCGCGAGCTGCTGACGCTGTTCGCCCAGCAATGCGCCCGCCAATTGCGGGCCATCCATGCCGGCGACGCCAGCGTCGGCCGCGATGCTGCCCACACCCTGAAGGGAGCCGCCCGCGCCATCGGCGCATGGCAGGTGGCCGAAGCCGCCGACCGGATCGAGCAGCAGCTGACGGTCGTCGGCGCCGCGCCGCGCGAGGATGCGCTGGACGCGCTGACGCTCGCCGCCGCCGAGGCGCGTGCGGTGATCTCCCGGCTCGACTGCGCGGCCTGACGCCGCAGGACGGCCGGGGCGGCACGGCGGAGATCGCCGTTTCGCGCGCTTTCGAAATCTTCTAGAGATGCGATGTCCGTGGGCTCCCTGCTCGCGAACAATGCCCCTCTCGCGAACCTGCCCGTGGCCCGCCAGGAAGCCCGGCCGGTTCCTCCCGACCGCGCCAGCCGCGCAGCCGTCGCCAGGCGGCCGGAGTTCACGATGCCGAAGATCACTTACATCGACGCCCAGGGTACCAGCCGCACGGTCGAGGGCGAGACGGGGTCGACCGTGATGGAGGTCGCGGTCCGCAACGGCGTGCCGGGCATCGAGGCGGAATGCGGCGGCGCCTGCGCCTGCGCCACCTGCCATGTCTATGTCGACGATGCCTGGAGCGAGAAAGCCGGTCACGCCGAGCCGATGGAGGAGGACATGCTCGACTTCGCCTTCGACGTCCGCCCGAATTCGCGCCTGTCCTGCCAGATCAGGGTGCGCGACGAGCTCGATGGCCTCGTGGTGCGCACGCCGGCCCGCCAGGGCTGAGCCCCCCGGAAAGGACGGTAGCGGGTACTGCTGCGCCACATTGATTGATCGACCGCAAGGACGAACACGCATTCTTCCACGATGATCACATCATCGGACGCCGGAGCGGCTCGCGACGACGCGACGCTCTTCCCTTGGGGGATTGTGCTCCGACATAGTGTGCAGGCGTCGGTTCCGATCGTTCGACCATGCGGCCGGGCGGGCCACGCCGGAGGAGGATGCGATGTACAAATCGATTCTGGTCCCGGTCGATCTCGCCGAGGCCGAGCTGGCAGGTCCCGCCATCACGGCGGCCGAGGGGTTTGCCATCCAGTCCGAAGGCTCGATCAGACTGGTCTATGTCCGCTCGCTGGTTCCGATCACCTACATGGAATTTGTGCCGGCGGACTTCGACGCCGGTCAGCAATCCGAATCCGAAGCCAAGCTTGCCGAGATCGCCGCCAAGGTGAACCTGCCGGCCGAACGGGTCTCGGCCAAGGTCCTGGTCGGCTCGGTCCATGGCGAGGTGCTGGCCGAGGCCGATGCCAGCGGCGCCGACCTGATCGTCATCGGCTCGCATGAGCCCGGCATGCTCGCCTATGTGATCGGCTCGAACGCCTCGACCATCGTGCGCCGGGCGAAGTGCTCGGTGCTGGTGGTCAGGTAGTAGCCTTCAGGGCGTCTGTCGGCCCGGGACGAGATCGTCGGGGACCTCGCCGCTCGCGAGGTCTCTTGGCCGGTTGAGCCTGATCATCGGCCAGACCTGCCAGAACGAGGCCGCGGCGAGCACGAGCCCGAGCCCCGCTGCGGCGGTCGCGCCCTGCTGGAGGGCGCGCAGGCTGAAAAAGGTCAGCATCAGCATGGCGCCGCCGCCGGCGAGCGCCAGCGCCAGCCAGAGCAGATAGGGCTTGCCGGCGAGGAAGCGCGCCTTGGGGTTGGCGCGCACGATCGCGGCGGACAGCGCCGCGACGAAGGCGTGATAGCGCGCATCGTCGCGCTCGATATCGGTGAGCGAGCGCCAGGACAGGTTGCCGAAAGTAATGCTCTTGCCATCGCTCAGGCGCAACTGGGTCCGGAAGCCCTTCGACGAGACGTTGCTGGGAGCATAGATGAAGCGCACCTGCTCGACGGCAGACAGCCTGACCTGGTCGACCTTGCGGGTCGAATCGATCTCCAGCGTGTCGCCCTTGAGCCGATAGGCGATCTCGAAGCCGATCGGCTTCGGCCGCTGGCGCCAGAAGGGCAGGGTGGTGTCGTCGTCGGCGGGGTTCATGGCGGCATGCTCTAGCCGTCATTCTCGGGCGGAGCAAAGCGGAGACCCGAGAATTTCCTGAAAGCGATGCTCGGGTCGAGCCCGAGCATGACGAGCGGGGTGCCTACCGCGTCAGCGCCTTCATCGCCCCATCCAGGCCGTCGAGAGTCAACGGGAACATCCGTCCGCCCATCAGCCCGCCGATTTGACGGATCGACTGGGTGTAGCCCCACAGATGCTGCTGGACGGGGTTGAGCCAGACCGATTTCGGGAAGCGCTCGGTCAGTCGCCGCATCCAGACCTCGCCGGCCTCCTCGTTCCAGTGCTCGACCGAGCCGCCCGGCATGGCGATCTCGTAGGGGCTCATCGAGGCGTCGCCGACGAAGACGAGGCGGTAATCTGCCGGGTAGGTGCGCAGCACGTCGAAGGTCGGGATCACCTGGTCATGCCGGCGCCGATTCTCCTTCCAGACCCGCTCATAGGGGCAGTTGTGGAAGTAGAAATGCTCGAAATGCTTGAACTCGGCCCGCGCCGCCGAGAACAGCTCCTCGGCCAATTCGATATGCCAGTCCATCGAGCCGCCGACATCGAGGAAGAGCAGCACCTTGACCGCATTGTGCCGCTCGGGCCGGAGCTTGACGTCGAGATAGCCGTGCTTGGCGGTCTCGGTGATGGTCTGGTCGAGGTCGAGCTCCTCGGCCGCGCCGGTGCGGGCGAATTTGCGCAGGCGGCGCAGCGCGATCCGCAAGTTCCGCACGCCGAGCTCGCGCGTATCGTCGAAATCCTTGAACTCGCGCGTGTCCCAGACCTTCACCGCCCGGAAATTGCGGTTCTTGTCCTGGCCGATGCGCACGCCTTCGGGATTGTACCCATAGGCGCCGTAGGGCGAGGTGCCGGCGGTGCCGATCCATTTCGAGCCGCCCTGATGGCGGCCCTTCTGCTTGGCGAGGCGTTCTTTCAGCGTCTCGAGCAGCTTCTCCCAGCCGAGCGCCTCGATCTGGGCCTTTTCTTCGTCGGTCAGGAATTTCTCGGCGAGCTTGCGCAGCCACTCTTCGGGGATGCCGACCTGCTCGAAGGCCTCGCCCAGGGTCTCCATGCCCTTGAAGACCTGGGCGAAGACGCGGTCGAAGCGGTCGAGATGGCGCTCGTCCTTCACCAGGCAGGTGCGGGCGAGATAGTAGAATTCATCGACGCGATAGTCGGCGAGCTCGGCCTCGACGCCTTCGAGCAGCGCCAGATATTCGCGCAGGGTCACCGGGACCTTGGCGGCGCGCAGATCGGTGAAGAGGCGGAGGAACATCGCGCTACTGTGGCCAGCAACGTCTCAAGGTCAAGCTGCGGCGGCCTAGGGCCCGTCCGATCGACTTGCGATGCAGGCTGATCGGGGCCGGCTCTGGGCCGCCGCTGTCTGGCAAGGATCAGGCGACGGCGTCGGCCAGGTCCTTGGTGACCTTGAACTTCACGACCGTCTTGGCCGGGACCTTGATGGTCGCGCCGGTCGACGGGTTGCGGGCCTCGCGGGCTTCGCGCTTGGCGGCGGCGAGCTTGCCGATGCCGCCGAGGGTGACGTCGCCACCGGACTTCAGCGTCTTGGCGACGACGCCGGCGAGCGAGCCGAGGATGGCCGAGACATCGGCCTTGGTCTTGCCCGTCTCGTCCGCGATCGCGGCGATCAGTTCGTTCTTGGTCATGAAAACCTCCTGGAGACCAATGTTGTTAAAATTGACGCTGCGCCGAATCCCAACGGATACGGGCGCAACGCGGCGAATCGACGCGCTCTCGCGCACGAAATCGCCATTTGGCATGCTTGCCGCCGAAACACGACGGCATCGGCCGTACATACGCACAGCAATCGGCTTCGTTCCTGTCAAAAGCCGCGAAATTGGGGCGGTTTTCACCAGCTTTGTGGAGCGATTGACAAAACACCCGATATTATTTGAAGCTTGAAATAATTCAGGGGAGCGAAACACGGCATGAAAGCCATCATCATCGGCGGCGGCATCGGGGGGCTGTCACTGGCCCTGATGCTGCATGCGCGCGGCATCGCCGCGACCGTCTACGAGCAGGCGAGCGAAATCCGCGAGGTCGGCGTCGGCATCAACACGCTGCCGCACGCGATCCGCGAGCTGGCAGAGCTGGGCCTGCTGCCGGCTCTCGATGCCGTCGCGATCCGCACGCGCGAGCTGGTCTACATGAACCGCTTCGGCCAGACCGTCTGGCGCGAGCTGCGCGGCCTGCACGCCGGCGCCCCGGTTCCGCAGTTCTCGATCCATCGTGGCCGGCTCCAGGGCGTGATTCGCGACGCGGTGATCGAGCGGCTGGGGCCGGATGCAATCCGTACCGGTCGCCGCCTGCAGGGCTTCCTGCAGGACGAGGGCGGCGTGACCGCGCATTTTGCCGACGCCAGGCTGGGCGAGGGCGGCGAGACCGCGCGCGCCGACATCCTGATCGGCGCCGACGGCATCCATTCGACGGTGCGCGCGCATTACTTCCCGAATCAGGGCGGGCCGCGCTGGAACGGTGTCCAGATGTGGCGCGGCGCCTGCGATTGGCCAGCCTTCCTCGATGGCGAGAGCATGATCATCGCCGGCGGCATGGCCGGCAAGCTGGTGCTCTACCCGATCGCCGAGGGCAAGAAGCCAGGCACCCGCCTGACCAACTGGGTCGTCAACATCCGCACCGGTGACCCCGCCAAGCCGCCGCCGAAGGAGGCCTGGTCGAAGGCCGGGCGGCTCGAGGACGTGCTGCCCTTCGCCAAGCGCTTCACCGTGCCCGGGCTGGACATCCTCGCCCTGATCCATGCGAGCGGCACCTTCTGGGAATATCCGATGTGCGACCGCGATCCGCTGCCGCGCTGGAGCCATGGCCGGGTGACGTTGCTCGGCGACGCCGCCCACCCGATGTATCCGGTCGGTTCGAACGGCGCCTCGCAGGCGATCCTCGACGCGCGCTGTCTCGCCGACCTCCTGGTCAAGGCCGAGCATCCGCGCCATGCGCTCGCCGCCTACGAGGCGCTGCGTCTGCCGGCGACAGCGGAGATCGTCGCGATGAACCGTGCCGGCGGTCCCGAGCGCGTCATCGATGCGGTCGAGGCGCTCGCGCCCAATGGCTTCGACGATGTCGAGCGCGTCCTGCCCTATGGCAAGCGCGAGCAGATCGTGAAGGCCTATGCCGGCAAGACCGTGCTCTCGGTCGCGCAGCCGGCGAAAGGCTGAAGGAAACTCAAGCGCCTTCCGTCAATTCGACGATGCGGGCCTTCAGCGCCGCGTTCTCCTGCTCGAGCTGGCGCAGCCGCCGCATCAGGTCGAGCGGAACCGGCGCATCGTCCTGCTTCGCGGCTGCGGCGAAGGAAACGCCGACGCGTTCGGCGTCGCGCCAGCGGCTGCGCACCATCCGGCTTTCCCGCTTCACTGGAAAATAGAGCTCGAACAGCTCCGGTAGGGCGACGCCATCCGAGAACACCAGGAGGGCCCCGTCGTCCGACAGGTTGCGGACCGTGCAGTCCAGCGTCGACTGGCGCTGGTTGAAGATGACCTTACCACCGATCAGGGTCCGGTTGCGGACTGAGCGGCGGCGTTCCGAGGTGGTGGTGGCGGCGGGCATGGGCCTGGCCCTTGTTCAAGCTCAGGTTGAGATCATGCCTGCTTATGCTCCTGGTTGCAGCAGCAATTCTTCCTTAACCTTAATCGCCGCGTGGCGCGCAGCACGGCGGATGGGAGGCCTCGTCCATTCGACTGACGTTCGGCAAGCATCACCGCTCTACGGTACGACCTCGGGGGCCGATGCGTTGAGGAAGAGGTCATGATGAGGGCGTCGATCATCATATTGCTGTCGGTCGGACTGCTCGCCCCGACCGCGCAATCCGCCGAAGTCGAGTTCGTCACCTGCGACAACGGGCTTCGCTGCTTCAGGCCGCCGTGCCCGTCGCGGGACAGCGTGCTGCTGCCCTCGCACCGGCGGCTTGCCAGGACCGCGCCCGACCTCTCCAGGCTTGGCGAAGCGCAGCACAAGCAGCTGCTGCTCGGAAACACCGGTCAAGGCAGCGCCCTGTATGCCGGCACGGTGGTCCTGGCCGGAACCCTGGAGGAGGGGCCGCCGACCAGGCTCGTCGCAAGCAGGATCGTGCGCCCCGCCACCAAGGCGGAGTCGCAGCTCTGCCGGCGGCGCTAGCGCCGAATCTGATCAGGCCAAACGGCCTGATCAGAAAGGAGGGTCTCAGGCGCCGTCGGGCGGAGGCGGCAGGAAGTCGATCTCGTAGCGCGCCGACAGGGCGACGACCTCGGCTGGGTTCTGCTCCTTCATCGAATGGATCGCCCAGAACAGGTCGTAGAGCCGGCCGGTGGGAGCGACCCAGAACAGGCACTTCACCGGCGCGTCGCTCTTGTTGAACAGCCCATGCGGGATGTTGCGCGGCAGCTTGATCAGGTCGCCGGGCAGGGCATGCGATTCCTGGCCGTCGAGCACGAGGTCGAGCCGGCCCTCGAGCATGTAGATGAATTCGTCCTGGGTCGGATGGATGTGCGGCGGCACGAAGGTGCCGGGCGGGAAGATGGCGTGCCAGGAGAAGCTGTCCTCGCTCAGCATCTTCGGCACATAGGTCTGGCCGAGGATGTTCCAGGAGATCGCGTCGATCCCCTCATTGGCCTTGGTTACGCCGGCAGTGAGCGGTTTCATCCTCGGTCTCCTTCTTCAAAGATGCAGGAAGCGGTCCTTGACCGCGCTGTCGCTGCGCAGATCGTCGCTGCTGCCGCGCCAGGCGACGCGGCCCTTTTCCAGCACGACATGCCGGTCGGCGATCCTGGCGAGCGCGTCGACGTTCTTGTCGATCACCAGAATCGACTCGCCCTCGGCCTTCAGCGCCGCGAGGCAGGACCAGATCTCCTGCCGGATGATCGGCGCCAGCCCTTCGGTCGCCTCGTCGAGGATGACGAGCTTGGGATTGGTCATCAGCGCCCGGCCGATCGCCAGCATCTGCTGCTCGCCGCCGGAGAGCTGGTTGCCGCGATTGGCCTTACGCTCCCTGAGGCGCGGCATGAAGGCGTAGACGCGCTCCAGCGTCCAGCGCGCCGGCCCGAAGCGGCTGGCGGCGGTGGCGATCAGGTTCTCCTCGACCGAGAGCGTCGGGAAGACCTGGCGCCCCTCGGGAACGAGGCCGATGCCGGCCTGCGCCAGCCGGAAGGGGGCGCTCCCGGTGAGGTCGACGCCGCCGAAGCTGACGCGCCCGGCGCGCGGGCGGATCAGCCCCATGATGGAGCGCACTGTCGTGGTCTTGCCCATGCCGTTGCGGCCGAGCAGGGTCACGACCTCGCCGGCGCCGACCGAAAGATCGACGCCGAACAGGATCTGCGCCTCGCCATAGCCGGCATCGAGGTTCTCGACCGTCAGCACGGGCTAGCCCTCCTCGCCGAGATAGGCTTCGCGCACGGCCGGGTCGGCCCTGACGACGGAGGGATCGCCCGAGGCAATGACGCGGCCATAGACCAGCACGGTCACCGTATCGGCGAGCGCGAACACCGCCTCCATATCGTGCTCGACCAGCAGCATGGCGTAGCGGCCCTTCAGACTCTTGAGCAAAGCGATCAGGCGCTCGCCCTCTTCCTTGCCGACACCGGCGAGCGGCTCGTCGAGCAGGATCGCCGCCGGCTCCAGCGCCAGCGCCATGGCGATCTCCAGCGCCCGCTTCTCGCCATGCGACAGGCTGCCGGCCGGGACATGGGCGCGTTCCGACAAGCCGACCGCGTCGAGCGCGGCGCGGGCAGGGCGGTTCAGGCGCTCGTCGCTGGCGGCATTGCGGAAGAAGGAGAGCGGATGGCTCGCCTTGGCCTGCACGCCGAGCGCGACATTCTCCAGCGCCGAGAGCGAGGCGATGGTCGAGGTGATCTGGAAGGTCCGCGCCAGCCCTTGGCGAGCGCGCTTCTCGGCGTTGAACGCCGTGACGTCCTGGCCCCGAAAGCGGATCGTGCCGTGGTCCGGCGTCAGCATGCCGGAGATCTGGTGGACCAGCGTGGTCTTGCCGGCGCCGTTCGGGCCGATCAGGGCGTGGAGTTCGCCGGGGGAGACGGCGAGGCTGACGCCATCGGTGACCTTCAGCGCGCCGAAGGACTTGCGCACGCCATCGAGGATGAGGACCGGCTCAGCCATGACGCGGGCCCAGCTTGCGCAGCATCCCGACGATGCCGCCGCGGGTGAACAGCACGAACAGGATGATCATCGGCCCGAAGATCACGCGCCAATGCTCGGTGAGATGCGAGAGGGCATCCTCTGCGATCAGATAGGCGATGGCGCCGATGATCGCGCCATGCAGCGAGCCGACGCCGCCGAGCACCGCCATGAAGATCAGTTCGCCCGAGCGCTGCCAGGACATGAAGGCTGGGCTGACGAACTCGGTGTGGTTGGCGAGGAAGAAGCCGGAGAGGCCGGCGAGCATGCCGCTGATCACATAGGCGATGAGGCGCACGCGGGTGACGTCGAAGCCGGTGACGCTGACGCGGGTCGGGTTTTCCCGCGCCGCCCTGAGCACCCGGCCGAAGCGCGAGGCGACAAGGCCGCGCACCAGCAGATAGGCGCCGGCGAGCGCGATCAGCACGCTGTAATAGAACGAGGTCCGGTTCGCGAACGGGTTGAAGCCGAGGACGGTGCTCTTCTCGTAGAGCGTCAGCCCGTCATCGCCGCCATAGGCCGAGAGCGCCTGCGCCAGGAAATAGACCATCTGGCCGAAGGCGAGGGTGATCATGATGAAGGCGACGCCGCGCGTGCGCAGGCAGATTGCCCCGGTGATCGCGCCGAACAGGGCGCAGACGGCGAGGATGACCGGCAGGATCACCAGCGCCTCGCTCCTGCCCTCGGTGATCATGATGCCGGTGACATAGGCGCCGATGCCGAGGAAGGCGGCATGGCCGAAGGAGACGAGCCCGCCGACGCCGAGGATGAGGTCGAGCGAGAGCGCCGCGATGGCGAAGATCAGCGCCCGCGTCAGCAAAGCGAGCCAGCCGGCCGGCATGCCGATGGAGACGGCGAGCGGCACCAGGGCGAGCAGCAGGAACAGGATGGCCGGCAGCAGGATCTTGGCGCGCTCGCGCGGCGGCGCGACGCTGGCGACCTCGGCGGTGGCGGGCGCCGCGCTCATGTCCGCCCCCGCGCCGGCAGCAGGCCTTCAGGCCGCACGAACAGCACCACTGCCATCAGCAGGTAGATCAGCATCGAGGACAGGGCCGCACCGGTCGCCCGCGCCGAAGGGGCGCTCATGAACAGGCGCAGCAGGTCGTTCATGAAGGAGCGGCCGAGCGTATCGACCAGGCCGACGATCAAGGCCGCGACGAAGGCGCCGCGGATCGAGCCGATGCCGCCGATGACGATGACGACGAAGGCGAGGATCAGCACTGTGTCCCCCATGCCGGGCTCGACCGAGAGGATCGGCGCCGCCATCGCGCCGGCGAAGCCCGCCAGCATGGTGCCGAAGGCGAAGACGATCATGAACAGCTTGCGGATGTCGACGCCGAGCGCCGAGACCATCGAGGCGTTCGAGGCGCCGGCGCGCAGCAGCATGCCGGTTCGGGTCTTCTCGACGATGAACCAGAGCAGGGCGCCGACCGCGAGTCCCGAGCCGATCAGGGCGAAGCGGTAGGTCGGATAGAGGATGCCATCCATCAGCGCGACATTGCCGGTCAGGAACGCAGGCAGCGGCACGGAGAGGGGAGCGGCGCCCCAGATCATCTTGACGCCCTGGTTGAGCAGCAGGATCAGCCCGAAGGTCGCCAGCACTTGGTCGAGATGGTCCCGCTCGTAGAGATGGCGGAAAACCAGGAATTCGAGCGCGAGACCGAAGACCAGCGCCGCCGCCAGCGCCAGCACCAGCCCGAGCACGAAGGAGCCGGTCAGTGCGACGAAGGTCACGGCAAGGTAGGCGCCGAGCATGTACTGCACGCCATGCGCCAGGTTGATGAAGTCCATCACGCCGAAGACCAGCGTCAGCCCTGCCGCCACCAGGAACAGCAGGATGCCGAACTGCAGCCCGTTCAGGATCTGGACGATGAGGAGGCCGGTGGTCATGCGCTTTGGCAACTCGGCTCGAGAACAACAGGTGCCGTCATCCCGGCCGCAGCGAAGCGGAAAACCGGGATCCATGCCTGAACATCGATCGGTCTGGCATGGACCCCGGGTCGGGCGTAAGCCCGCCCGGGATGACCATTCAGGTCGTCGTGAAGGTCAAAACCCTCACTTCAGCGCGCAATCCTTCGCATGCGGGTCGGCGTAGTCCTCGAACACCTTCTGGGCGATCTCGGTCTGGAACTTGCCGTCGGCCCGCTTAGCGACCTTGACCAGGTAGAAGTCCTGGATCGGGTAGCCATTGGTGTTGAACTTGAACTTGCCACGCAGCGAGGTGAAGTCGGCCTTCTTGATTGCGGCGCGCAGCTTGTCCTTGTCGGCGGTGCCGCCGGCGGCCTTGACCGCGGAGTCGATCAGGAGCGCCGCGTCGAAAGCCTGCTGGGCATAGGAGCCCGGTACGATCTTGTAGGCGGCTTCATAGGCCGAGACGAACTTCTTCGTCTGCGGGTTGTCCATGTTGGGCGCCCAGGTCATGCCGCCGAACATGCCGACCGCCGCGTCCTGCTGCGCCGGCAGCGTCGACTCGTCGACCGTGAAGGCGGAGAGGAACGGCACCTTGCCGGTCAGGCCCGCCTGCGACCATTGCTTGACGAAGTTGACGCCGAGGCCGCCGGGCAGGAAGGCGAAGACCACGTCCGGCTTGGCCGAGGCGATCTTGGCGAGCTCGGCCGAGAAGTCGAGTGCGTTCAGCGGGACATAGACCTCGTCGAGGACCTCGCCCTTGAAATAGCGCTTGAAGCCGGCGAGCGAGTCCTTACCCGCCTGGTAGTTCGGCGCGATGATGTAGGCCTTCTTGTAGTTCTGGTCCTGGGCGTACTTGCCCAGCACCTCGTGGACCTGGTCGTTCTGATACGAGGTCACGAAGAAGTTCTGGTGGCAGGCCTTGCCGGCCATGGTCGACGGGCCGGCATTCGGGCTGATCAGGATCGCGCCGGAGTCCAGTACCGGCTTGGCGATCGCGCCGAGGATGTTCGAGAACACCGGGCCGACGACGAAGTCGACCTTGCCGCCCTCGACGAAGCTGCGGACCTTGCCGACCGCGACATCGGGCTTCAGCTCGTCGTCGATCACGGTGATCTGCACCGGCACGCCGCCGAGCTTGCCGCCGTTCTGGTCGACCGCGAGCTGGAAGCCGTCGCGCACCTGCTGACCGAGCGCGGCGGCCGGACCGGTCAGCACGCTGACCACGCCGATCTTCAAGGGTTCCTGCGCCTGGGCGGCGGCGAGCCCGAGCGCGAGCACGCCGGTGCCAAGCGACAGAGTGAATTTGAGCGTCATATCCGATGTCCTCCCGGGACGAGCCAGATGCGACCGCCGGCGGAGTTCCCCATCCCGTCCATGCGGCGTCGGCGGCCATATTGTTTCAAGCTTAAAATATCTGCAAGGGGGTTCCTGCGGGTAATTTTCGTACGCGATGGGAAGTGTCATTCTCGGGCGGAGCGAAGCGCAGACCCGAGAATCTCTGGATGAGAAGGCGCTGCGCAGCGCCTCCTCTGGGGTGAGATGCTCGGGACGAGCCCGAGCATGACGTGTCCTCGATGGCCGTCAGGCCTGCACGCCGTCGACGTACCAGTCCATTTTCGAGAGCATCTCGTCGCTGGCGGTCTCGCCGGCCTTGAGGCGCAGCGTGCCCTTCTGGTCCTTGAGCTCGCCGGTGAAGGGGTGGAGCGTGCCGGCTGCGATGCCCTTCTGCACTTCGTCCGCGGCGGCGCGCGCTGCCGGCGTGACGGCGTCGTTATAGGGCGCGAGCTTGACCATGCCTTCCTTGAGGCCGTGCCAGACGTCGCCGGTCTTCCAGGTGCCGTCCATCGCCTCCTTGACGCGCTTGATGTAGTAGCCCGACCAGTCGTCGACGATCGCCGAGAGATGCGCTTTCGGCGCGAACGCCTTCATGTCCGAGGCCTGGCCGAAGGCGAAGACGCCGCGCTGCTCGGCCGCCTGCAGCGGGGCGGCGGAATCGGTGTGCTGGGTGATCATGTCGGCGCCCTGGTCGATCAGCGCCTTGGCCGCATCGGCCTCCTTGGCCGGGTCGTACCAGGTCGAGCACCAGATCACCTTGGTCTTGAAGTTGGGGTTCACCTTCTTCGCCGCGAGATGGAAGGCGTTGATGCCCATCACCACCTCGGGGATCGGGAAGGAGGCGACATAGCCGGCCTGGCCGGTCTTCGACATGTGCCCGGCGATGGTGCCGATCGCGGCGCGGCCCTCATAGAAGCGGGCATTGTAGGTCGCGACGTTCTCGGCGCGCTGATAGCCGGTGGCGTGCTCGAAGAAGATCTTCGGGAACTGCTTGGCGACCTGGATCGTCGGGTTCATGAAGCCGAACGAGGTCGTGAAGATCAGCTGGTTGCCGGCCTGGGCCAACTGGCGGATGGCACGAGCGGCATCCGGGCCCTCGGCGACGTTCTCGATGAAGCTGGTCTTGATCTTTGCGCCGTATTCCTTCTCCAGCGCGAGGCGGCCCTGGTCGTGGGTCCAGGTGTAGCCATGGTCGCCGATCGGGCCGACATAGACGAAGCCGACGCCGAACGGCGCCTGGGCGCGCGCGCCGACCAGCGGCAAGGCCGAGCTCGCGGCGGCGCCGGCAAGAAGAGTGCGGCGGGTGATGATGGTCGACATGGTCAGGTTCCCCGTTGTCGGTTGCGGCGTTTACTGCGCCGGGAAGGGCTTGCCGAGGCAGGCGGGCGCGTCGCGTCCGCCGGTTCTCCGTCCTAGCGACATCATGGTCAGAACCACAATCGTCGCAAGGTAGGGGGTCATCGCCAGCACCTCGGGCGCGATGAAGCTGAGGCCGGCGGCCTTGGCCTGCAATTCGAAGGTCGCGACGGCACCGAAGAGATAGGCGCCGATCAGGAGCCGGCCTGGCTTCCAGGCAGCGAAGACGACGAGCGCGAGCGCGATCCAGCCGCGCCCGGCGGTCAGCCGGTCGGCCCACATCGGCGTCAGCGCCAGCGAGAAATAGGCGCCGCCCAAGCCCGCGAGCGCCCCGCCGAAGGCGGTCGCGGAGGTGCGGATCGCCAGCACGCGATAGCCGATGGCATGGGCGGAATCGGCGTTCTCGCCGACGGCTCGCAGGATCAGCCCGGCCTTGGTTCGGCGCAGGAACAGGCTGACCGCAAGGACGAGCGCGAGCGAGAGATAGACGATCGCGTCATGGCCGAAGACGAGGCGCAGCCAGGGATGGGCGGCATAATCGGCCGGGAAGAGGGGGCCTAGCCGCTCGATCGTGCGCCCGACGAAGCCGGCGCCGATCAGCGAGGAGGCGCCGATGCCGAAGATCGTCAGGGCAAGGCCCGTCGCGACCTGGTTGGAGCCCAGGCCGAGCGTCAGCAACGCGAAGATCATCGCAGCTGCGACGCCCGCCAGCGTCGCGGCGATGAGCCCGAGCGGAACGCTGCCGGTGGAGTAGGCGACGGCGAAGCCGGCGACCGCGCCACACAGCATCATGCCCTCGACGCCGAGATTGAGAACGCCGGCCTTCTCGGTGACGAGCTCGCCCAGAGCCGCGAGCAGGATCGGCGTCGCCGCGGCGGCGAGCGTCATGAAGATCGAGACGAGGATTGCCGCGGTCATGGCGCGCTCCTCGCTGGCCGCGCCTTCCAGGCGAGCCGGTAGCGCACCAGCACATCGGTCGCGAGCAGGAAGAACAGCAGCAGAGCCTGGAACATGCCCGTCGCTGCGGCAGGCAGGCGCACCGTGCTCTGCGCGATCTCGCCGCCGACATAGGTCACCGCCAGCACCAGCGCGCCGAAGACGATGCCGGGGGGCGAGAGCCGCCCGAGGAAGGCGACGATGATTGCGGTGAAGCCGTACCCGACCGGAAATTGCGGCGTGAGCTGGCCGAACGGGCCGGCGGCTTCGAGCAGGCCGGCGAGGCCCGCGAGCCCGCCGCCGGCGAGCAGCGCCGCCCAGGTAACGCGGTTCGCATCGAAGCCGCCATAGCGGGCCGCTGCGGGCGCACGGCCGACGACGCGGACAGCGTAGCCGGCGACGGTCTTGCCCAGCACGAACCAGGCGACGAGCGCGAGCAGGATGGCGAGCGGCACGCCGAGATGGACCAGCGAGCCTTCCGCGACCGCCGGCAGCGTCTGGCTGGCGCTGAACATCTTGGTCTGCGGGAAATTGAAGCCGTCGGGATCCTTCCACGGGCCGCGCACGAGGTAATACAGGAACTGCACCGCGACATAGGTCAGCATCAGGCTGGTCAGGATCTCGCTGACCTGCAGGCGCACCTTGAGCAGGGCAGGGAGCGCCGCATAGGCCGCGCCACCCGCAATGCCGGCCAGTGCCATCGCCGGCAGGATCCACCAGCCGGTCATGTCATGGGTCAGCAATGCGACGCCGGTGCCGGCGATCGCGCCCATCACGTATTGCCCCTCGGCGCCGATGTTCCAGACATTGGCGCGAAAGCCGATGGCGAGGCCGAGCGCGATCATGATCAGCGGCGCGGCCTTGACGCCGAGATCGGCCCAACGTTGCGGTTCGAGCAGCGGCGTGACGAAGATCGCCGTGACCGCGCGCAGGCCGTCATAGCCGATCGCGCCGAAGATCAGCATGCCGGTCAGCATGGTGAGCCCGATCGCGATCAGCGGGCTGAGATACAGCATCGCCTTGCTGGGCTCGCGCCGGCGCCGCCACTCAAGCATGCGCGGGCTCCGCTTCGTGGCTCTCGCCGTGGATGCCGCCCATCATCAGGCCGATCTCTTCCAGCTTCAGGCCCGCGACCGGCCGCGCCTGCGACAGCCGGCCCTCGTTGATGACGCAGAGCCGGTCGGAGAGCTCGAGCAGCTCGTCCAGATCCTGCGAGATCACCACGATGGCCGAGCCCTGCGCGGCAAGATCGACCAGCGCCTGACGGATCGCCGCGGCGGCGCCGGCATCGACGCCCCAGGTCGGCTGCGCCACCACCAGCACGTCGGGGCGCTGTCCGATCTCGCGGCCCATGATGAATTTTTGCAGGTTGCCGCCGGAGAGCGAGCCGGCGAGCGCCGCCGGCCCGGTGGTGCGGACATCGAAGCGAGCGATGACCTCGCCGGCATAGCGCTCGACCGCCCCCTGCCTGATCAGCCCGGAGGGCGCGAGCGGCAGGCGATGGCGCGCGGTCAGTACGACGTTCTCGGCGAGGGAGAAGTCGGGCACGGCGGCATGGCCGTTACGCTCTTCGGGCACGCAGGCGAGGCCGGCGGAGCGGCGGGCGCCGGCATCGGCGAGGCCGATCGGCCGGCCGTCGAGCTTGATCGCCTCGTTGCGGGAGGCGAGATGCTCGCCCGAGAGCGCCAGCAGCAATTCGGCCTGGCCATTGCCGGCGACGCCGGCGATGCCGAGGATCTCGCCGGCCTGGGCGGAGAAGGAGATGCCCTTCAGGCTGGTGCCGAAGGGCGGCTCGCCCGGCATATCCAGGCGCTCGACGCTGAGCCGCGCCGCGCCCTGCTTGCTGGCGGCTGGTCGCTGGAGGTGTTTCAGCTCGGCGCCGATCATCAGTTCGGCCATGTGCTGCGTTGTCTCGATACGCGGGTCGCAGGCTGCGACGACCCGGCCAGCCCGCAGGATGGTCGCGGCTTCGCACAGCGCTTTGATCTCGTGCAGCTTGTGGCTGATGTAGAGGATCGAACAGCCTTCCCGAGCGATCTGGCGCAGTGTCTCAAACAGGCGCTCGACCTCCTGGGGGGTCAGCACCGAGGTCGGCTCGTCCATGATCAGCAGCTTCGGCTTCTGCAGCAGGCAGCGCACGATCTCGATGCGCTGGCGCTCGCCGACCGAAAGCGTATGCACCTCCCGATCCGGATCGAGCGGCAGCGAATAGCTGTCGAGGATTGCCTTGATCCGCGCCTTCAGCTCCTCCGCCGGCACCGTCTCGTCGAGGCCGAGCGCTATGTTCTCCAGCACGGTCATGCCGTCGAACAGCGAGAAATGCTGGAAGACCATGCCAATGCCGAGCTTGCGCGCCGCCTTGGGCGAGGCGATTTCGACCGGCCTGCCGTCGAAGCTGACCTGCCCTTCGTCGGCGCGCTGCACGCCATAGATGATCTTGACCAGGGTCGACTTGCCGGCGCCGTTCTCGCCGAGCAGGGCATGGATTTCGCCAGGACGGACGGCAAGGCTGATGTCCTGATTGGCCTTCACGCCCGGAAAGCTCTTCGAGACATGGGCGAGCGCCAGCCGCGAAGGTGCCGTCTGCTCAGGCGGCTGCGTCATGGCGGTTCCGTGCCCTCGCGCGTCCCGTGGCGGACCTCCCCGCGAGGCCCGCCTTCTCGCCAAGCAAGCAACGCACCAGCTCGGCACTCGTCAAGGCGGCGATCACCTCCGGACGCTTGTCATGCACATCCGATCCGCCGATCGGGCAGGTGAGTCCGGTCAATGCCGTGCTGCCGGGGTGGCGGCGGCGGAAGCTCGCCTCGAAACGGGCGCGCTTCGTACCCGAGCCGATCATGCCGACATAAGCCGCATCGCCGCGCAGCAGGGCTGCCTCGGCCAGGCGATAATCGAGCGCGTGGCTATGGGTCAGGACGACGAAGGCGGAGCCGGGCCGCGCCGCGGCCAGCGCAGTCTCGGGATCGTCGAGCTGCAGGCACGCAACGGTTGCCGGAACCTCGTCGAACTGGCCGGGCCGATCGTCGATCAGGATTGCTGAGACCGGCAACAAAGCGATGCTTCGTGCCAGCGCCTTGCCGGTGTGGCCGGCGCCGAAGATCAGTACTTGCGGCCGCTCGGCGGCGGCTTTCGCCTCGTCCTGCCTCAGCGCTTCGAGATGTGCGGCGGAGGCGGGCTCCATCGCGACCCGCACGCGCCCACCACAGCATTGGCCCATTTGCGGGCCGAGCGGGATATCGATCAATTGTTGCGGTCCGCCGCTGTCGAGCAGGGTGCGGGCGAGGTCGATGCAATGGAATTCGAGCTGGCCGCCACCGATCGTGCCGGCGCTGCCACGGGCGCTGACGATCATCGTGGCGCCGGCCTCGCGCGGGGTCGAGCCCTGCGCCTCCGCGATGCGGACGATGATGGCGCCTTCGCCGAGGCTGCTGGCGAGGAAGGCGGCGGGGGTCATCGCGCCGCCTCCGCCAGGGCCCGCACCCGGTCGACCGCGTCGAGCACGCGCTCCGGCGTTGCCGGCGCGTCGAGCTGCGGGCAGAAGCGGTGGTCGCCGACACTGGCCACTGCATCGGAGAGCGCATGCAGCACGCTGATCGCCAGCATCAAGGGCGGCTCGCCGACCGCCTTGGAACGATGGATGGTGTGCTCTCGATTGGGGGCCTTCTCCAGCAGCGCGACGTTGAAGATGCGCGGCCGGTCGGAGGCGACCGGGATCTTGTAGGTCGAGGGCGCATGCGTCCTGAGCCGGCCCTTCTCGTCCCAGACCAGTTCCTCGGTGGTTAGCCAGCCCATGCCCTGGATGAAGCCGCCCTCGATCTGGCCCTTGTCGATCGCCGGATTCAGCGAATTGCCGCAATCATGCAGGATGTCGACGCGCAGGGTCTTGTATTCGCCGGTCAACGTGTCGATCGCGACCTCGGCGGCCGCCGCGCCATAGGCGAAATAGTAGAAGGGGTGGCCGCGCCCGGCCTTGCGGTCCCAATGGATCTTTGGCGTCGCGTAGAAGCCTGTGGCCGAAAGCTGGACGCGGGCCATATAGGCGGCCTTGACCAGCTCGACGAAGCCGATCTCGTGGGCGCCGATCTGCACCCTGCCGGGCAGGAAGGCGATCGCCTCCGGCTTTTCCCGCCAGTGTGCGGCGGCGAAGGCGATGAGCCGCTGCTTGATCGTCTCGCAGGCGTCGAGCGCCGCCATGCCGTTGAGGTCGGAGCCGGAGGAGGCGGCGGTGGCCGAGGTGTTCGGCACCTTGCCGGTGGTCGTCGCGGTGATCTTGATCTGCTCCAGCCCGATGCCGAAGGCCTGCGCCACCACCTGCGCCACCTTCTGGTAGAGCCCCTGGCCCATTTCGGTGCCGCCATGGTTCAGCGCCACCGTGCCGTCGGTGTAGACATGCACCAGCGCGCCGGCCTGATTGTACCAGGTCGCGGTGAAGGAGATCCCGAACTTGACCGGGGTCAGCGCGATACCGCGTTTGATGATCCTGCTCTGCCGGTTGAAGGCGCGGATCGCCTCCTGCCGGGCGCGGTAGTCACAGGAATGCGCGAGGTCGTCGATCACCTCGCCGGCGATCATATCCTCGACCGGCTGGTGATAGGGCGTGATCTCCCGGCTTGCGCCGCCATAGAGATTGCGCTTCCTCACCTCCAGCGGGTCGAGTCCGGTGGCGTAGGCGACCTCCTCGATGAAGCGCTCCGCCCCGACCATGCCCTGCGGCCCGCCGAAGCCGCGGAAGGCGGTGTTCGAGACGGTATGGGTGCGCAGGGGCTCCGAACGGGCTCGCACCGCCGGGTAGAAATAGCAGTTGTCCATGTGGAACAGCGCCCGGTCGGTGACCGGACCGGAGAGGTCGGCGTTCCAGCCGCAACGCGCGGCATAGACCGTATCGACCGCATGGATGCGGCCGTCATTATCGAAGCCGATCTCGTAATCGACGACGAAGTCGTGGCGCTTGCCGGTGATGATCATGTCGTCGTCGCGGTCGGGTCTGAGCTTCACCGGCCGCTTCAGCTTGCGGGCGGCGAGCGCGGCGACGCAGGCGAAGAGATTGGCCTGCGTCTCCTTGCCGCCGAAGCCGCCGCCCATGCGCCGGACCTCGATCGTGACCGCATGCGCGCCGACTCCGAGCACGTTTGCGACCATGTGCTGGACCTCGCTCGGATGCTGCGTCGAGCACAGCACCAGCATGTCCTGGTCCTCGCCGGGGATGGCGAGGGAGATCTGGCTTTCCAGGTAGAAATGGTCCTGCCCGCCGATCTCCATCGAGCCCTTCAGCCGGTGCGGGCTGGCGGCGAGGGCGGAGGCGAGATCGCCGCGTTCGAGCTTGAGCGGCTCGGTGACGAGATCGGAGCCGGCGGCGCGCGCGGCGGCGACGTCGAGCAGGGGAGGCGCTTCGTCGTAAGCCGCCTTGGCCAGCAACGCGGCATGGCGGGCCTGCTCGCGCGTCTCAGCGATGACCGCGAAGAGTGGCTGGCCGTGATGCAGGATGTCCGCCGTCGCGAAGACCGGCTCGTCATGCTTGTGCGTCGAGGAGATGTCGTTCGCGCCGGGGATGTCGGCGGCGCTGAGGACCGATAGCACCCCCGGTGCGGCTTCTACGGCCGAGAGGTCGAGCGACAGCAGTCGGCCATGCGCGATGGTGGAAAGGCCGAGGCAGGCATGGGCGAGACCGGCGGGCTCGGGGATGTCGTCGATATAGAGGGCTTCGCCGGCGACATGCTTCTCGGCTGAATCATGTTTCAGCGGCGAGCCGACGATCGGCCGTGTCGCCATCGCGTCGAGCCGCTTGCGTGCGTCAGCCATGGGTGGCCTCCGCCAACAGGCCGGCGACGCGGGTCGAGGTCTCAGGCGTCGTCGTTTCGATCAGGAAGCGCCGCAACAGATTGCCGGCGACCTTGAGCCGATAAGTGGCCGAGGCGCGCATGTCGGTCAGCGGCTTGAAGTCTTGCGTGAGCACCGCGATAGCGTCGGCAACTGCAGCGTCGTCCCAGGAGCGGCCGAGCAGGGCTGCTTCCGCAGTCTTGGCCCGCTTCGGGATGCCGGCCATGCCGCCATAGGCGAGCCGCGCATCGCTGATGCCGCCGGCTGCATCCAGCTCCAGATAGAAGGCCCCGCAGACGGCGGAGATGTCCTCGTCGAAGCGCTTCGAGATCTTGGAGATGTGGAAGAGCGTGCCTGCGGGTAGCTTCGGCACCAGCACGGCCTCGACGAATTCGCCCTGCTGCCGGTCCTGCTTGCGATAGTCGAGGAAGAAGGCTTCGAGTGGGAGGCTGCGGCGCTCGCCGCCCCTGCGCAGCACCAGGGTCGCACCGAGTGCAATCAGGGCCGGCGGCAGGTCGCCGATCGGCGAGCCATTGGCGATATTGCCGCCGATCGTGCCGGCATTGCGGACCTGCTCACCGCCGAAACGGCGCATCATCTCGTCGAGCTGTGGCGAGATGCCGGCGAGCGCCTCGCGCACTGCGATCTGGTTCGCCATCGCACCGAAGCGCAGATGGTCGCCTGTGTCAGAGATCGCCCGTAGTTCGTCGATCCGGCCGAGAGAAATCACCGGATTGAGCCGGCGCATGCCCTTGGTGACCCAGAGGCCGACATCGGTCGCGCCGGCCACGAGCGTAGCCTGCGGATGGGCGCCGATGAGCTCGGCCAGCGCCGCGACGGTGGCGGGGGCGTAGAAGTCGCGCTGCCCATCGCCGATCGCGATAGTCTCGTTATCCGCAAGCGCCTTTAGTCGGGCAATGATGGTGGGCATTGCTGCGACGAAGCGGTCCTGCTCACGCTCGGCGCCATCCATGCGTTGCGCCGCCGCGATGATCGGCTCGTAGCCGGTGCAACGGCAAAGGTTTCCGGCGAGCGCATCCTCGATGCGTTGGACGGAAGGCGCCCGCTCGTTCAGCCAGAGCGCCAGCAATGACATCACGAAGCCGGGCGTGCAGAAGCCGCATTGCGAGCCGTGGCAGTCGACCATCGCCTGCTGTACCGGGTGAAGCGTTCCGTCAGTGCTCTTCAGATGCTCGACGGTCAGGACATGGCAGCCGTCCAGCGTCGGCAGGAAACGGATGCAGGCATTGATCGCCTCATAGCGCAGCCGCTCGCCGTCGAGCCGGCCGACGACGATGGTGCAGGCGCCGCAATCGCCCTCGGCGCAGCCTTCCTTGGTGCCGGTACGGCGCCGGTCGAGTCTCAGCCAATCGAGCACGGTGCGGGTCGGATCGCAGGACGCGATCTCGACCAGCTCATCGCCGAGCAGGAAACGCACGCTCTCACGCATGGCGGCACTGCCGCTCGCAAATCGGATTCATGCCCCAAGATTAGGCACGTTCGCGGCTTGGCCGGAAGCTTTGATTTGGTGCAGATATGACTTGGTTTTGAGCCGGAGCGGTGAGCCTTGAGCAAAGACGGTGCGACCTTAGCCCTGCGCGGCCGGCTTCTCTGGTTCGTCGGCGATCCGCACGAGATCGGCGAGGCCGCGCATCGCTATGTCGAGGACGGTCTGCTCGTCATCGAGAACGGCCTGATCAAGGCTGCCGGCGAGGCGAAGGACCTGCTGCCGACCCTGCCGGCCGGCGCAGTCATCAGCGATCATCGCCCGCATTTGATCATGCCGGGCTTCATCGACGCGCATCTCCACATGCCGCAGACGCAAGTGATCGCCTCCTATGGCGCGCAGTTGATGGAGTGGCTGAACAAATACACTTTCGTCGAGGAGCAGAAGCTCGCCCAGCAGGGTCATGCCGAGAAGCTCTGCGCCTTCCTGCTCGACGAGTTGCTGGCGAGCGGCACCACCACCGCGGCGGTCTATTGCTCCGTGCACAAGCAGTCGGCCGAGGCCTTCTTCGCCGAATCGCACCGGCGCAACACCCGCATGATCGCCGGCAAGGTGATGATGGACCGCAACGCCCCGTCGGCGCTGACCGATACGGCCGAAAGCGGCTATGCCGACAGCAAGGCGCTGATCGGCCGCTGGCACGGCAAGGGCCGTCAGCTCTATGCGATAACGCCGCGCTTCGCCGTGACCTCGACGCCGGAGCAGATGGCGGCTTCTCAGAGGCTGGTCACTGAGCACCCGGACTGCTTCGTCCAGACCCATATCAACGAGAACCGGGCCGAGATCGCTTTCGCCAGGGAGCTCTATCCCGACGCTGCCGACTATGCCGGCATCTACGAGGACTACGGCCTGCTGGGTAAGAAGAGCCTGCTCGGCCACTGCATCCACATGACCAAGCGCGAGTGGCGGGCGTTCGCCCAGCATGGCGCGATCGCGGTGTTCTGCCCGACCTCGAACCTTTTCCTCGGCTCCGGCCTGTTCGATTGGGCGCGAGCCCGGCACGAAGGCGTCAAGATCGCGGTCGCCACGGATATCGGCGGCGGAACCTCCTATTCGATGCTGCGCACCATGGCCGAGGCCTACAAGATTCTCCAGCTTCAGGGCCAGTCGCTCTCGGCCTTCGAGGCGCTGCATGCGATCACGCTCGGCAATGCGGTCGCGCTCGGCCTCGATCATCTGATCGGCTCGTTCGAGCCGCGGCGCGAAGCGGATATGGTCGTGCTCGATCCCGCCGCGACGCGGGTGATGGCGCACCGGCTGGAGACGGTGCGCGATCTGGCGGAAGAACTCTTCGTGCTGGTCACGCTCGGCGACGAGCGCAATGTCGCCGCGACCTATGTCGCGGGGGAACGGGTGGAGCTGCTCCAACAATCCTGACGTTTGTCATCCCGGACAAGCCGCGATAGCGGCGCTGATCCGGGATCCATGCCTGACCCGTTCCGGAATGGGTCCCGGGTCTCCGCTGCGCTACGCCCGGGACGACCGGTGAGGGGTGATCAACCCAGCACGCCGCCTTTGCGGGCGTGGTCGAGATAGATCTCGCGCAGGCGGATCGTCGCCGGGCCCGGCGCGCCATTGTGGATGCTGTGGCCGTCGATCGTCGTCACCGGCATCACCAGGCTAGTCGCCGAGGTGATGAAGGCTTCTTCGGCGTCGAGGGCCTCGTCGAGCGTGAACTCGCGCTCCTCAAAGGTGAAGCCGCTCTCGGCCAGGAAGGCGAGCACGGCCGTGCGGGTGATGCCGGGCAGCACCTTGTGCGAGAGCGGGCGCGAGATCAGCGTCTTGCCCTTGACGATCCAGGCGGTCGACGAGGCGCCTTCGGTGACGACGCCGTCCTCGATCATCCAGGCCTCCTGCGCGCCGTTCTCGGCGGCGAACTGCTTGGCCAGCACCGGCGCGAGCAGGTTGACGCTCTTGATGTCACGGCGGGCCCAGCGCAGGTCCGGCGTGCTGACGACCTTGATGCCGGTCTTGGCCAACGGCGTGTTGGCGAACTGACGTGCCTGCGTGAACAGGACGAGGGACGCCTTCACACCCTTGGGGAAGGGGAAGTCGCGATCGGCGGCGCCGCGCGAGACCTGCAGGTAGATGCTGCCTTCATCGAGCGCATTACGGGCGATCAGCTCGTGATGGATCGCGACGAGCTCGGCGCGCGAGCAGGGCAGCTCGAGCCCGATTTCGCCAGCCGAACGTTCGAGCCGCGCCAGATGCGCCTCGCAATCGACCAGCTTGCCGCCGAGCACGGCCGAGACCTCGTAGATGCCATCGCCGAAGATAAAGCCGCGGTCGAAGATCGAGATCGTCGCCTCTTCCTCTGGGAGGTAGGCGCCATTGACGTAGACGGTGCGGCTCATGGGGAAGGTCTCATGCAGGAAGGACGAACCTTCCTAGCCGAGCCGGGCGCATGAGGCGAGATATCATGCCGGCTTGCCGACCGGCGTCGGATGCAGGGCGACGCTAGGTGACCGTCTTCGCCTCGAAATGGCGCTGGCGGAAAGCGCGGACCTTGGCGCGATTGCCGCAGACTGCCATCTCGCACCAGCGCCGCAGCCGGTTCTTGGTGGTGTCGAAGAACAGCCAGCCGCAGTGGTCGCCTTCGCATTGCTTGATGCGGGCGAGGTTCTGCTGGGTCAGCACGGTGAGCGCCGACAGCGCGATCGGCCCGCGGATCGCCTCGCTGAGCGTCTGGCAGGCATCCCAGCGCCAGACGAAGCCGTCGCCGAAGGGCGCAAGCTTGGCGCAGGAGAGGCAATGGGCGTGGATGGCCGCGAGCTGCGTCCGGTCCTCTTCCGCCGGAGGCTGGCGGCGGCTGAGCGCGGCGCCGATTCGGTAGATCGTGTCGCGCAGATCCAGTGCCTCGGCGAGCAGGTGCCCCGCCAGCGCGGCATCCGCCTCGACCGCAGCCAAGCCCGCATCGCGGTCGCCGTCGCTGATCACCTTGGCATGCCGGGCCCAGATCACGACATCGCGCCCTTCGCGCAGATGCTCGAGCTCGTTCGGCCCGCCGCGATCCGACGTGGTGTTGGTGAAGTCGAAGGCGAGCTCGCTGGCGACGAGCGGCAAGGAGCCGGCGCGGCTGGGACCGCCTGTACGATCGACTGTCATGTAACCAGCTATCTCAGATTTACAGGTTAATGCAAGCGACGTAGCGTCCGGCCACGGTTTGAACCGTGGAGGAGAGCGGAGATGAGAACCAATCTGATTGCGATGCTTGCTGCAGGCGCGCTCGCGATGTCGCAAGGCGCAGCCCAGGCGCAGGTGAAGCTCGGCGTCGTCGGGCCGATGACCGGCGCGAGCGCCGCCTTCGGTGCACAATTGAAGAACGGGGTCGAGCAGGCAGTGGCCGACATCAATGCCGCTGGCGGCATTCTCGGCCAGACGATCGTGCTCTCGAGCGGAGACGACGTCGGCGATCCCAAGCAGGGCGTCTCGGTCGCCAACAAATTCGTCGGCGACGGCGTCAAGCTCGTCGTCGGCCACTTCAACTCCGGCGTCACCATGCCGGCGTCGGAGGTCTATGCCGAGAACGGCATGCTGATGATCAGCCCGTCGGCGACCAATCCGAAGATCACCGAGCGCGGCCTCTGGAACGTGTTCCGCACCTGCGGTCGCGACGACCAGCAGGGCGTCGTCGCCTCCGGCCATATCGCGAAGACCTTCAAGGGCAAGGTCATCGTCGTCGTCCATGACAAGACGACTTATGGCCAAGGCCTTGCCGACGAGACACGCAAGGGCCTGCATGCCGCCGGCATCAAGGAAGCGCTCTATGAGGGCGTCAACACCGGCGAGAAGGATTTCTCGGCGCTGGTCTCGAAGGTCAAGGCCGCCAAGGCCGACCTGCTCTATTGGGGCGGGCTGCACACTGAGCTCGGCCTGATCGTCCGGCAGATGCGTGACCAGGGTCTGACGACGGTGGTGATGGGCGCAGACGGCATCACCTCCGACGAATATGCCGTCATCGGCGGCCCGGGCACTGAGGGCACGCTGATGACCTTCCCGCCCGATCCGCGCCGGCGTCCTGCTGCGGCCGAGGTGGTCAAGCGCTTCGAGGCCAAGGGCATCAATCCCGAGGCCTACACGCTCTACTCCTACGCCGCGGTTCAGATCATGAAGCAGGCGGCCGAGCAGGCGAAATCGCTCGATCCGAAGAAGATCGCCGCCGCAATGCATTCGGGCATGACCTTCAAGACCGTGCTCGGCGACATGTCCTATGACAAGAAGGGCGACCGCACCAATCTCGACTACACCGTCTACACCTGGAAGAAGGGTGCGGACGGCAAGATCAGTTATGTCGAGAACTGATGGTCAGAGCATTTTCGAGCGAAGTGGATACCGATTCGCGTAAAGAAAATGCGATAATAACAATACTCTAGCCGGTGTCGGTGGCCTCCCCTGGCCGGACACCGATAGGGCGCCGCATCGCAACAGCGAGGCGGCGTTTTTCGTCTCAGCACTTCAGCGCCGCCGCGATCAGGCGCTGGGTATAGTGCTGCTGCGGTGCCTCGAAGATCGCTTCGGTCGGCCCGCGCTCGACCACTCGGCCGTCCTTCATCACCATGATCTCGTCGGCCATGGCGCGCACGACGGCGAGGTCATGGCTGATGAAGAGATAGGAGAGATCGTGCGCCGCCTGCAGATCCTTGAGCAGGGCGACGATGCTCTGCTGCACGGTGCGGTCGAGCGCCGAGGTCGGCTCGTCCAGCACGACGAGCGCAGGATGCAGGATCATGGCGCGTGCGATGGCGATGCGCTGGCGCTGGCCGCCGGAGAATTCGTGCGGATAGCGGTTGCGCAGCGCCGGATCGAGGCAGACCTCGGTTAGCGCCGCCGCCGCCCGCCGCTCGCGCTCGGTGCGTGACAAAGCTGGCTCATGCACCAGCAGCCCCTCGGTGATGATCTCACCGACGGTGAGACGCGGCGAGAGCGAGCCGAACGGATCCTGAAATACGACCTGCAGGCTGCGGCGCAAGGGGCGCATCGCGGCGCGGTCGAGCGGCGCCAGCGCCCGGTCCTCGAAGCGGACGATCCCGGAGGAGGGCAGGAGCTTGAGCAGAGCACGCCCGAGTGTCGACTTTCCCGAACCGGATTCACCGACGATGCCGATCGTCTGGCCGCGCCGCACGGTCAAATCGATGCCGTCGACGGCGTGCAGTGTCACTTTCTCGCGCTTGAGGAAGCCGCGTGACAGGTCGAAGGAGACGCGCAGGTCGCGGGCTTCGAGCAGGACGGGCGCATCGGCAGGTGGCGGCTCCTTGTGACCGTGAGGCTCGGCTGCGAGCAAAGCCCTGGTGTAGGAGTGCTGCGGTGCCGCGAAGATCGCTTGCGCCGGGCCGCTCTCGACGACTTCGCCAGCCTTCATCACATAGACGCGCTCGGCATATTTGCGGACGAGGCCGAGGTCGTGGCTGATCAGGATTACGGCCATGCCGAGCCGCTGCCGGAGCTCGGCGATCAGCGCCAGGATTTCGGCCTCGATGGTGACGTCGAGCGCCGTCGTCGGCTCGTCGGCGATCAGGATGTCGGGGTCGTTGGCGAGCGCCATCGCGATCATCACGCGCTGACGCTGCCCGCCGGAGAGTTCGTGCGGGTAGGAATCGAGACGGCGCTCCGGGTGCGGAATGCGCACCAGCTTCAACAGCTCCAGCGCCCGCGCCCGCGCCGCTTTGCGCGACAGGCCCTGATGCTTGCGCAGGGGCGCCGCCATCTGCGTGCCGATCCGGAAGAGCGGATCGAGCGAGGTCATCGGCTCCTGGAAGATCATTGCGAGCTTCTTGCCGCGATAGCTGTTCAGCACTGTCGGCGGCAGCTTGAGGAGATCGACCTCGCGATAGCGGATCGCGCCGGTGACCTCGCCATTGCTGGCGAGGAGGCCCATCGCCGCCATTACGCTCTGGCTCTTGCCGGAGCCGGATTCGCCGACGACGGCGACGAACTCGCCAGGACCGACATCGAGATTAATGCCGCGCACCGCCTCGCACAGGCCGTCATTAGTGCGGAAGCGGACCTTGAGGTTGCGGATAGCGAGGATGGGTTCGTTTCCCATCTCAGCGATCCCTGGGGTCGAGCGCGTCGCGCAGGCCGTCGCCGAGGAAGTTGAGCGAGAACAGCGTCGTCACCAGGAAGGCGGCGGGGAAGATCAGCATCCAAGGCGTCGCCTGGATGGCGTGAGCCCCGTCCGAGATCAGCACGCCCCAGCTCGTCATCGGCTCCTGCACGCCAAGGCCGAGGAAGGAGAGAAAGCTTTCGAGCAGGATCACCTTCGGCACCAGCAGGGTGACATAGACGACGACCGGCCCGAGCGTGTTGGGGATGACATGGCGCCTGAGGATGCCGCCGGTCGAGACGCCCAGCGCCTCGGCCGCCAGCACATAGTCCTGCCGCCTGATCGAGAGTGCCTGGCCGCGGACGATGCGGGCCATGTCGAGCCATTCGATCGCCCCGACGGCGAGGAACATCAGGATGAAGTTCCGGCCGAAGAAGACGACGAGCAGGATGACGAAGAAGATGAAGGGCAGGGAGTAGAGCACGTCGACGATGCGCATCATCACCATGTCGATGCGCCCGCCGAGATAGCCGGCGGTCGCGCCATAGGCGACGCCGATCACCAGCGCGACACCGGTGGCGAGCAGGCCAATGGCGAGCGAGACCCGGCCGGCGATCAATGTGCGGGTGAGCAGGTCGCGGCCGTTGGAATCGGTGCCGAACAGGAAGTACTGGCGCTTGATCGGGACCTCCAGGCTGAGCCGGCGTCCTTCCTGCTCATTGGCTGTGATGACCGGCGTGCCGAACTGGTCGGAGCGGTCGAAATAGACCAGCAGGCGCTGGTCGATCGGCCGCGGCGCGGTCAGCACCAGCCTGATGCGATCCCCCTGCGCCACGATCTCGCTTGGCGTCGCCCTGACCCGTGCGGCGATGCGCTGCACGGCGGCGGGCAGGGCCTCGGCCTTCGGATAGGAGGAGAGGCTGGCGGGGACGCGGACATAGTCCTGATAGACCCGGTCGTAAGGATGGCCGGTCAGCAATGGCCCGATGAGACAGGCGAGCGTCATCAGCACCAGCACGATCAGGCTCGCCACGGCGGCCCGGTTGCGCAGCAGGCGGATGCGGGCGTCCTGCCAGAGCGAGCGGCCGATGGGCGGAGTGGGGCAGGCGGAGGTATCGCTCATCGCTCACTCCAGCCTGACGCGTGGGTCGAGCAACGCATAGAGCACGTCGACCAGTAGGTTGAAGAGCAGCACGAAGATCGCGACCACGACGACCGTGCCCATCACCAGCGTGTAGTCGCGATTGAGCGCGCCCTCGACGAAATAGCGCCCGATCCCGGGGATGCCGAAGATCGTCTCGACCACGACCGAGCCGGTGAGCAGGCTCGCTGCCGCCGGCCCGAGATAGGAGACGACCGGCAGCGCCGCGCCGCGCGCCGCATGCAGCGCGATGGTCGTGGTCGAAAGGCCCTGAGCCCTGAGCGTGCGGATATGGTTGGCGCGCAGGGTCTCGATCATCGCCGCGCGCGTCATCCTAGCGATGACGGCGATCTGGGGGAGAGCGAGCGTCACGATCGGCAGTACGCTGTTGCGGAAGGCGCCGCCATTCCAGCCGCCGACCGGCAGCCAGGCGAGCGTGAGTCCGAAGACGATCTGCAGCACCGGCGCAACGACGAAGTTCGGGATGGTGATCCCCGCGGTGGCGAAGCCGATCACCGCATGGTCGGCGGTGCCGTTCTGGCGGAAGGCGGCGAGTGCGCCGAGCGGCCCGCCGATCGCGAGCGCCAGCAGCAATGCCGACGCACCGAGCCGCATCGAGACCGGCAGGCCCTGCGCAAACAATTCGCCGATCGAGAAGTCGCGGAAATAGAAGGAGGGACCGAAATCGCCGCGCAGCAGGGCGGCGAGATAGGTCAGGTATTGCTGGAACAGCGGCTGGTCGAGCTTGTAGATGCGCCGCAGGTTCTCCATCACCTTGGCTTCCAGCGGCTGTTCGAGATCGAACGGCCCGCCGGGCGCGACCCGCATCAGGAAGAACGAGATCGTCACGATCACGAACAGGGTCGGGATCGCGGCGGTGAGACGGCGCAGGATGTAGGTGAGCATAGAGCTGGTCTCAGGCTCCTGGCCGAACGGGCCAGGAGCCTCTGATTGCTATGGCTTCAGGCTCATGAACCGCGTTGGCAGCGCGCCGCGCAGGTTCTGCTGGAAGCCCTGCACTTTCGGCGAGACCAGGTTCTTCGAGGAATAGTAGAGCACCGGGATCCAGGGCACTTCGGCGGCGAGGATCGCGTCCGCCTCGCGCAGGATCGCGGCGCGCTTGGCGATGTCGACCTCTTCGGCGCCCTGTTTCATCAGCGCATCGAATTTCGGGTTGTTGTACTTGCCGGAGTTGAAGCCGGTATTGTCGCTCTGGAACAGGAACAGGAAGTTCTGCGGGTCGGAATAATCGCCGATCCAGCCATAGCGGGCGATGTCGAAATCGCCGCCGTCGCGCAGCAGGGCGAAATGGGTCTTGCCGTCGGTATTGATGAAGCTGGTCTCGACGCCGATTGCCTTCCACTGCTCGGCGATGGCGATCACGGTACGGCGGTTGTTGTCGGTGGTGTTGTAGCGCAGCTGGACCCTGAGCGGCACGCCCGGCCCGAAGCCCGCGGCGGCGAGCAGCTTCTTGGCCTCGTCCTCGCGATCGAGCGGGGAGGCGCCCTTGAAGTCGGCTTCGGCCCGTTCGCCGTAGTTGCCGATATTCGGCGGGATCACGCCATAGGCCGGCAGCATGGTGCCGCCCCAGATCTCCTCGGCGATGAATTCGCGATCGATCACCATCGACAGCGCGCGGCGTACCCGGATGTCGTCGAACGGCTTCTTGGCCGTGTTGATGATCAGGAAATAGGTGCCGAGATAGGGCGAGATCCGGACCTGCTCCTTGCCGAGCTTCTCGCGCAATTGCTGGACCTGGTCGGCCGGGATGTCCGATGTCATCTGCAATTCGCCGGCCTGGAAGCGGCGGGCGGCGGCGGAGAAGTCGGGCGTCGGATAGTAGATGACCGTGTCGATCTTCACGTTCGCGGCGTCGTGGAAGTTCTTGTTCTTCTCCAGCCGGATATGCGAGTTCGGCACGAATTCCTTCAGCGTGTAGGCGCCGTTCGAGACCCAGTTCTCCGGCTTGACGAAGTCCTTGCCGAACTTCTGGAGGGACGCCGGATGGACCGGCAATCCGGTCTGGTGGGTCAGCAGTTCCAGGAAATAGGGCGTCGGCCGTTCCAGCGAGATCTCGAGCGTATGTTCGTCGATAGCCTTGACGCCGAGGTCTTCGAGCTTGGCGCCTTCGCCTGCCTTGTTGATCTTCTCGGCGTTGAGGATCGGGTAGAGGATGTTGGCGTATTTCGCCCCGGTCTCCGGATTGACCATGCGCTGGAACGAGAAGACGAAATCATTCGCCGTGACCGGGTCGCCATTCGACCATTTGGCGTTGGCGCGCAGCTTGAAGGTGTAGCTCTTGCCATCGGGAGCCATCGTCCAGCTCTCGGCGACGCCGGGCACGACCTCGCCGTTGATGTGGTGGATCACCAGGCCTTCGGAGAGATCGCGCAGCAGATGGGCCTCGCTGACCGTCGATGTCTTGTGCGAATCGAGCGTCTCGGGGTCGCCGTCATTGCCGCGATGGAACACGACCTGCGCCATGGCGGCGCCGGCAAAGCCTGCGAGCGCAAGAAAAAGGCCGCTCGCCAGCGCGAGCGGCCGGATGGCGCGCCGAATACCGGACTGACGGTGGATCTCACGCATGAGAGCTCTCCGAACGTTTCGCACGGGCCCCTTTCCCGCTCCTGAAACGAAGTATGAGCCTATCGCGCGCCGCCCGCCAAGAGTGAAAAGCCGGTATCAACTGCTCAGCTTAAGTCACTGGCCTGCTTTCGAAAGCTGGCTCAGAAACGACTTCAGCAAGGCTTCTCGCAAGGTCAGCCGGCGGCTGCGCGCCCCTGCGCCTCCGCGACCGCGACCGCGGTCATGTTGACGACGCCGCGTGCCGTCACCGAGCCGGTGAGGATATGCACCGGCTTGGCGGCGCCGATCAGGATCGGGCCGACCGGGAGCGCGTCGGCCAGCACCTTGGCGAACTGGTAGGCGATGTTGGCCGCGTCGAGATTGGGGAAGATCAGGACGTTGGCGACGCCCTTCAGCTTCGAGGAGGGCAATACCCGGTCGCGGATTGCAGCGACGAGGGCGGTGTCGGCCTCCATCTCGCCATCGCATTCCAGTTCAGGCGCACGCTCCTGGATCAGCTTGACCGCCTTGCGCATCTTGATCGAGGACGGCGTGTCGGCCGCGCCGAAATCCGAATGCGAGAGCAGGGCGATCTTCGGGGCGATGCCGAAGCGCTCGACATGGCCCGCGGCGAGGATCGTCATGTCGGCGATCTCTTCGGCCGTCGGGTCGTGCTTCACATGGGTGTCGGCGAGGAAGAAGGCGCCCTTGCTGGTGATGATCAGCGTCATCGCCGCGATGTCGCAGACGCCGGGCTCCAGCCCGATGATGTCGCGGATATGGCGCAGCCGCGAGAGGAAGCGCCCTTCCAGGCCGGTGATCATCGCATCCGCCTCGCCGCGCACCACGGCGAGCGCGGCGATCACCGTGTTGTTGGTGCGCACCAGCGAACGGGCCGCCTCGGGCGTGATGCCGCGCCGGCCGGCGATGTCGAGATAGGTCTGGACGTAGTCGCGATAGCGCGGATCGTCCTCGGGATTGATCAGCTCGCAATCGATGCCAGGCCGGATCGTGAGGCCGAAGCGCTTGACGCGGGTCTCGATCACCGAGGGGCGGCCGATCAGGATCGGGATCGCCATGCCTTCCTCGATCGCGATCTGGGCGGCGCGCAGCACGCGCTCGTCCTCCCCCTCGGCATAGATCACGCGCTTGGGGTCAGCCTTGGCCTTGGCGAAGAGCGGCTTCATCAGGAAGCCGGAGCGGAAGACGAAGCGCGACAGGTCCTCGCGATAGGCTTCCAGGTCGATCAGCGGCTTCTTGGCGACGCCGGTCGCCATCGCCGCCTCGGCCACTGCCGGCGCGATGCGCAGGATCAGGCGCGGATCGAACGGGTTCGGAATCAGCGAGGTTGCGCCGAAGGTCGAGGCTTCGCCGCCATAGGCACGCGCCGCGATGTCGGACGTCGCCTCGCGCGCCAGCGCGGCGATCGCGCGGACCGCGGCGAGCTTCATGGGCTCGTTGATTGTCGTCGCCTGCACGTCGAGCGCGCCGCGGAAGATGTAGGGGAAGCAGAGGACGTTGTTGACTTGGTTCGGATAGTCCGAGCGTCCGGTGCAGATCATCGCGTCGGGGCGCACCGCGAGGGCATCCTCCGGCGTGATCTCGGGATTGGGGTTGGCGAGCGCCAGGATCAGGGGCTTGGGCGCCATCTCCTTGGCCATCTCCGGCTTCAGAACGCCGGCGGCGGACAGGCCGAGGAAGATGTCGGCGCCGGGGATGACCTCGGCGAGCGTGCGGGCGTCGGTTTCCTGGGCATAGACCTCCTTCCAGCGGTCCATCAGCGTGTTGCGGCCCTTGTAGACCACGCCGTCGAGGTCGGTGACCCAGATGTTCTGGGTACGGGCGCCAAGCGAGACGAGGAGATTGAGGCAGGCCAGCGCAGCCGCGCCGGCGCCGGAGACGACGATCTTGACGTCGCCGATCTTCTTGCCCGCGAGGTCGAGCCCGTTCAGGACGGCGGCGCTGACGATGATCGCGGTGCCGTGCTGGTCGTCATGGAAGACCGGGATGTTCATCCGGGCCTTGAGCTGCTCCTCGATCTCGAAGCATTCGGGGCCCTTGATGTCCTCGAGATTGATGCCGCCGAAGGTCGGCTCCAGCGCGGCGACGACATCGACGAACTTCTCGATGTTCTTCTGCTCGACCTCGATGTCGAAGCAGTCGATCCCGGCGAATTTCTTGAAGAGGACGGCCTTGCCCTCCATCACCGGCTTGGAGGCGAGCGGGCCGATGTCGCCGAGGCCGAGCACGGCGGTGCCGTTGGTGATGACCGCCACGAGGTTCTGGCGCGAGGTGAGTTCGGCGGCCTGACCGGGATCCTCGACGATCGCCTCGCAGGCGGCGGCGACGCCAGGCGAATAGGCGAGCGCGAGGTCGCGCTGGTTGCCGAGCGGCTTTGTCGCCTGGATCTCGAGCTTACCGGGCTTGGGAAGGCGGTGGTAGACGAGCGCGCCCGAACGAAGGTCCGCCGACAAGGTGCTCTTAGCCATCCCACGCTTCCTCTGCGCTACCGTTGTGAGTTGAGGAGGTCGCGCGGAAACGGGTGGGCGTCAAGCCGGAGCGGGCGGCGAAAGACTTGTGCCGCCGTGAAAACAGGGCCGCGCTTCGCCGGCAAATGCGGCCGGGCCGCCGAAAACGTGGAGGTGGACGACCCGTGAAACAACCGTGAAACAAAACTAAACATTACAAAGAAATAATGATTTCAAAGGCCTCGGCTGTTGCAGACTACCTCTTGCCGTACCCGCGGATGTGAGCCCGGCAGGGCGCTCTTGGGAGGGGTTGATGGAAGCGACGCGTTCCGCCTTCGAGGAAGTCGTCTCGTTGCGACAGGCCAAGCAGCTGATCCAATGCATGGCGCATGAGCAGAGCTTCCTGCTGCTCTCGCCGCCCGGCCTCGGCAAGTCCGAGCTGGTCTATGAGGCCGCGCGCGAGGCGGGTCTGCCCTGTCGCTCGCTGCTCGGTACCCAGATCGCCCCGGAGGATGTGAGCGGCATTCCGCGCATCGTCGGCGAGCGCTCGGTCTTCTGCCCGCCGCGCGTGCTGCTGCCGGAGAAGCCCGAGCCGTTCTGCCTGTTCCTCGACGAATTGCCGGCCTGCTCGCCCGATGTCCAGAAGGCGTTCTATTCGCTGCTGCTGGAACGGCGGCTGGGCGAGCATGCCCTGCCGAAAGGCACCTGGGTCGTCGCTGCCGGCAACCGCCTGCAGGACCGCGCTTTGGTGCGGGCGATGAGTTCGGCACTGGTCAACCGTGTCAACATCCTGCAATTGCGCGTCGATACCGCCGATTGGCTCGCCTGGGCCCAGCGTGCCGGGGTCCGTGCCGAGATCCGCAACTTCATCGCGACGATCCCCGACGCGCTGATGCGGCCGGTGCCGGCCGAGCCCGTGCCGTTCTCGACGCCCCGCGCCTGGACCCTGCTGTCACGGGCGCTCGACATGGCCGAGAAAGCCGGCTTCCTCGGCAATGAATTGCGGCGTGCGCTCGCCTTCGGCCGACTCTCGCCGGAGGACGCGGTGGTGTTCTGCGCGCTCGCCGAGGATTCGATCGGGGCGGTGCGCCCGCTCGACGAGTATTTGCGCAAGCCGGAGCTGCTGCCGAAGGGCGATTCGGCCCGCTGGTTCATCCTCGACTGCATCCGCCAATTCGTCAGGGACGGCCGCGCCGAGGGCATCAAGCCGGCGGTGATCAACCGCTTCCTGCGCAGCCTGTCGCACGAACACCAGCTTCTCATCCTCAACGACATGGTCGAGATCTGGGGCGCGCTCGGCGCGGACCGGGCGATGTACGAACTCCTGCGCAAGGTCGCGGCATGAGCACGGCGCCCGATCTTTCGGTTGCCGACCGGGCCACCCATGCGCGGATCATGCGGGGCCTGCGGCTGGTGACGGTGCCGTTCCCGCATCTGGCCGGGCTTGCCGCCGCTGTGCGCGTCGAGATCGACGAGCGCGTGCCGACCATGGGTGTCTTTGCGTCCGGCCGGCTCCTGGCCAACGCGGCCTTCACGGCCAGGCTCTCGGGCGACGATCTCGTCTTCGTGCTCGCCCATGAGCTGCTGCATCTGGCGCTGCGGACCCATGATCGGGCCCGTGGCAGTGCCGCGCTCGAGTTCAACTACGCCCACGACTACATCATCAACGACATGCTGCGGCATGCGCTCGGCACCACCAAAATCCCGGCCGGCGGGCTCGATATGCAAGGCGCACGGGAGCGCTCGGCCGAGGACATCGTGCTGGAGATGCGCCGCAGCGGCAATTACATGCCGTCGCGGACTCAAGTCTGGGAAGGCCAGGTCGTGACCGTCGAGCAGGTGCTCGGTGCGGCGCGTCAGGCGCCTGCCGGCGCGATGGGCGATGCGCTCGACGCCCAGCGCGAACGCGAGCTTTTCCCCGAGGACAGCGCCGACCAGGCCGAGCGGGCACGGGCGATGCGCGATCTCGCGGCGCGGGGCATGGTGCTGGCGAAGGCGATGGGTGCCTTGCGCGGCCGGGGCGACAGCCCAGGCGGCCAGCAGCAGAGCGTGCGGGCGCAGCGCGGCTTCTTCCACACGCCCTGGCATGTCGCGCTTCAGGCCTGGCTCGACGGTGCCGCGCCCGGCGAGCGCACCTTCAACCGTGCCTCGCGCCGCGGCAACGACCATGGCGACGTCGTGATGCCCGGACGCAAGCGCCATTCCTGGATGCTGAACGTCATCCTCGACACCAGCGCCTCGATGAGCGACGACATTCCGAAGGCGCTCGGCGCCATCGCCGATTTCTGCGATGCGGCCGGGGTCGACGATATCCGCGTCGTCCAGTGCGACACCGTCGTCACCTCGGACGCGGTGCTCTCGCCAGCGGCGCTCGCCGACTACCAGATCAGCGGTTATGGCGGCAGCGACCTGACGCCGGCCCTCGCCGCATTGGCGGACGACCCGCGCGTCAGCGCAGCGATCGTCATCACCGATGGTGACATCACCTATCCCAGCGAGGCTGTGCCCTATGCGGTGCTGTGGGCGCTGCCGAAGCCCTCGGCCTCGTTCCAGCCGTCCTATGGACGGGTCGTCGTCATGCAAGCGGGAGGCGCATCATGAAGGTGGTTCAGGATCTCGTCGCCTATTTCGACAAGCAGGGAAAACTGTCGCCCCGGCAGCTCAAGACGTTGCTCGATCAGAACTCGATCGCTTCGGATGCGCCGACCAACATGCACGGACTCTGCGAGAAGGTCGGCGCCGTCTACTATTTCCGCATCACGGGCGTCCTGGAAGGCCAGCTCTGGGGCACCGATATCTACAGCGGCGACTCGACGCTCGGCGCGGCCGCCGTCCATATGGGCCTGCTCAAGCCGGGCAAGACGGCCGTGTTCAGGGTGACCGTAGTGGCGCCGCCGGAGGAGTTCCCCGGCACCGAGCGCAATGGCGTCACCAGCACCCAGTATGGCCGCTACCAGTACGCCTGGCAGCTCTCGCCACTCTGAGACAACGGCGCTGGTGAAGCTCAGGCCGCCAGCGCACCGACGCCGCCATCGTGCAGATGGCAGGCGGCGACATGGCCCGCCGCGATCTCCTTCAGCGCCGGGCGCTCGGCCTTGCAGCGCGGCCCGGCTTGCGGGCAGCGCGGATGGAAATGGCAGCCGGTCGGCGGGTGCAGCGGCGAGGGGATCTCGCCCTTCAGCGGGGCGAAGCGCTTCTTGCGGGCGCTGATCGTCGGGACATTGGCGAGCAGCGCCTGCGCATAGGGATGCTGCGGGCCCTTGAACAATTCGCTCGCGGGCGCGGCTTCGACGACGCGGCCGAGATACATGATCACGACGCGGTCGGAGAGGTGGCGGACCACCGAGAGATCATGGCTAATGAAAAGATAAGTCAGATTAAGTTCGTCGCGCAGCTTCATGAAAAGATTCAGGACTTGGGCCTGAATCGATACATCAAGTGCGGCGACGCTCTCGTCGCAGACGAGGAATTGCGGCTTGACCGCCAGCGCCCGTGCAATGCCGATGCGGGCACGCTGGCCGCCGGAGAACTGGTGCGGATAGCGGCGCCGATAGGTCGAGTCGAGACCGACCCGGTCGAGCATCTCGGCGACATAGGCGTCCTGCTGTGCCTTCGGAACCAGCCCATGCACCACCGGCGCCTCGCCGACGATGTCTGTGACGCGCAGGCGCGGGTTGAGCGAGGACATCGGGTCCTGGAAGATCATCTGGATGGCGAGTGTCGCCGCCTTTCGCTCTTCCGCCGACATCTCGTCGGTGTAGCGCCCGCGCCAGGAGACGCGGCCGGAGCTGGCATGGTGGACGCCGGCGACGACGCGCCCGAGCGTCGACTTGCCGCAACCGGATTCGCCGACGAGCCCGACCACTTCGCCCTGGCGGATCGAGAGGTCGACGCTGTCGACGGCGTGGACGGTCTGCTCGCTGTAATTGGCGCCGAGCAGGTTGGCGAATTTCGAGGCGGCGTCGAGTGGCTTGGTGAAGCGCTTCGAGACGCCTTCGAGCGTGAGGATCGGCGTGCTCATGCCGCGACTCCGGCGAGGTTCAGCGGGTGGTGGCAGCGCACGCCGCGCTCGCCCGGGAACGGGGTGACGTCAGGGGCGCTGGCGAGGCAGTCGGCCTGCGCATAATCGCAGCGGGCTGCGAAGGCGCAACCCTGCGGCAGGCGTGCCAGCGACGGCGTCGAGCCCCGGATCTGGCGCAAGGGTGCGCCGGGCTCGCCCTCGGCCGGCAGCGAGCCGAGCAGGCCGTTGGTATAGGGATGGAGCGGGCTGTCGAGCACGGGATCGACCGCGCCGGTCTCGACGATGCGGCCGGCATACATCACCGCGATGCGGTCGGCGAGGCCGGCGACGACGCCGAGGTCATGGGTGATCCAGACCAGCGCCGTGCCTGTGTCGGCGCAGAGGCTCTGCATCTCCGCCAGGATCTGGCTCTGGATGGTGACGTCGAGAGCCGTGGTCGGCTCGTCGCAGATGATCAGCGGCGGGCGGTGCAGCAGGGCGATCGCGATCGCGACGCGCTGGCGCATGCCGCCGGAGAACTGGTGCGGATAGGCGTTGAGCCGTTCCTCGGGCGAGGGGATGCCGACCTTGGCGAGCGCGTCGCGAGCGCGCTCGCGGGCCGCCTTGTGCGAGACCTTGTCATGGGCGGTGACGGCCTCGATCATCTGCGTATCGACGCGCAGGACCGGGTTCAGCGTCATCATCGGGTCCTGGAAGATCATCGCGACCTCGCGGCCACGGACCTTGCGGAAGCCCTCCTCGTCGAGCCCGACCAGCTCCTTGCCGTTGAGCTTGATCGAGCCCTCGACGATTTTCCCGGGCGGATCGATCAGGCCCATCACCGAGAAGCCGGTGACCGACTTGCCCGAGCCGGATTCGCCGACGAGGCCGAGCACCTCGCCGCGGTCTACCCTGAAGGAAACGCCGTCGACCGACTTCACCGTGCCGGCGCGGGTGAAGAAATGGGTCTTGAGGCCGCTGACTTCGAGAACGGGCGCCATGCTCACTTCTCCAGCCGCGGGTTGAGCACGTCGCGCAGGCGGTCGCCGACCAGGTTGATCGAGACGATCGTCATCAAGAGCGCAAAGCCGGGGAAGACCGAGATCCAGTAGCTGCCCGAGAGCATGTACTGGAAGCCGTTGGCGATCAGCACGCCGAGCGAAGGCTCGGTCTGCGGCAGGCCGACGCCGAGGAAGGACAGCGTCGCCTCCAGCGAGATCGCATGCGCCGTCTGCACGGTCACGATGACGATCACCGGTGCCAGGCAGTTCGGCAGGATGTGCCGGAAGACGGTGCGGGCGTGGGAGAGGCCGAGCGACTGCGCCGCCTCGACATATTCCTTGCGCCGCTCGACCAGCGCCGAGCCGCGCACGGTGCGGGCGTAATAGGCCCATTGCACCATCACCAGAGCGATGATGATCTTGTCGACGCCCTTGCCGAGGCCCGCGACCAGGATCAGCGCGACCAGCACCGAGGGCAGGGAGAGCTGCAGGTCCACGAGCCGCATGATCGCATTCTCGGTCCGCCCGCCGGCATAGGCGGCGATCAGGCCGATCGCCGCGCCGATGCTCGCCGCCAGGATGCCGGAGAAGGCGCCGACCATCAGCGAGATGCGCAGGCCGTAGAGGATGCCCGAGAGCAGGTCGCGGCCGACGCCATCGGAGCCGAGCCACATGGTGAAGCCCTCGCCCGAGACCGAGCCCGGCGGCTGGCGCGAATCCATTACGTCGACGCTGGCTAGATCGTACGGGTTCTGCGGCGCGATCAGCGGCGCAGCGATCGCGAGCAGGACGATCAGAATGAAGAGCGCGAGGCCAAACAGTGCCAGCCGGTCCTCGACGAAGGAGCGGACGAAGCGCCGGAACGGCGTCTCCTCCTTGGCGGGGGCGGCCGGTGGCTGGGCCGCGGCGGAGGGCAGGGCGGCGTCGCTCATGATGTCGCCTCCGTCAGGCGCACGCGTGGGTCGAGCGCCGAATAGATCAGGTCGACCAGCAGGTTGATGGTGACGAACAGCACGACGACGACCATGACATAGGCGACGATCACCGGCCGATCGAGCCGGGTGATCGCCTCGAGCAGCAGGCGGCCCATGCCTGGCCAGGCGAAGATCGTCTCGGTCACCACCGAGAAGGCGACGAGCGAGCCGAACTCCAGACCGAGCACGGTGACGATCGGGATCATGATGTTCTTGAGGATGTGCACGCCGATGATCCGGCTCTGCGACAGGCCCTTGGCCCGCGCGAACTTGACGTAGTCCATCAGCGCGGCCTCGCGTGCGCCGGCCCGCGCCAGGCGGATCACCAGCGAGATCTTGAGCAGCGCCAGGTTGAAGGCGGGCAGGGCGACATGCTGCCAGCCCTTCAGCGATAGCAGCGAGGTATCGAGGCCGAAGATCGAGACGGTCGGCCCGCGTCCGGTCGCCGGCAGCCAGCCGAGGCTGACCGCGAAGGTCAGGATCAGCATCAGCCCGACCCAGAAGGTCGGCAGCGAGAAGCCGAGGATCGAGACCGCCATGATGAAGCGCGACAGTCGGCTCTCCGGCTTCAGGCCGGCATAGAGGCCGAGCGGCAGGCCGATCACGACTGCCAGCACCAGTGCGACGAAGGCGAGCTCCAGCGTTGCCGGCATGCGGCTGAGGATCAGCTTGATCGCGGATTCGCCATGGACGAAGGAGCGGCCGAGGTCGCCCTGGGCGGCATTCTTCAGGAAGACCAGGAACTGTTCCCAGATCGGCCGGTCGAGCCCGAGCGCCCGGGCCGTCTCGGCGATCTGCTGCTGGTCCATCTCCGGCGAGATCAGCATGTAGATGGGATCGCCGACGACGTTCACGCCGAAGAAGACGATCACGAGCATCGCCGCGATGACGAAGAAAGCTTGCGCCAGGCGGCGCAGGACGAATGCCAGCATGGTCCGGTGCCTTCCGGAGCGGGTACGAGGCTCCCTCCCGCCAGCGCGCTGGCAGGATTGCGCCTTCGCATTTCAACAAGGAAAGAGTGTCGCGCGGTCCGGACCAGGCTTCAAGCCGGTCCGGACCGGATCGACGGAAGCCGGTTATTCCTTACGGATGCCGGTCGCGAGCGTGTACTCGTCGGTGCGGGCCTGCACCTTGACGCCCTTGCGCGAGGCCCAGGTGTTCAGCTGGTAATGCGTCGGGATCAGGCCGACATCGTTCATGCTGATCTCCATCGCCTCGGCCAAAGCGGTGTTGCGCTTGGCGTCGTCGACCGTGCGAAGGGCCTCGTCCAGCTTGGCGTCGAAGGCCGCATTGGAGTAGCGGCCACGATTGGTCGCGCCCATGCCCTTCTTCGGATCGAAGGTGGCGAGCAGCGCCTTCAGCGAATCCGAGGATTCACCGGTGCCGGCGCCCCAGCCGACCAGGATGAACGAGAACTCCGGCACATTGCCCTGGCCGCCCTGCGAGGCGCGGGTGAAGAAGTTCGCCGACGGCAGCGTCTCGACCTCGGTCTCGATGCCGAGGCGCGAGAACATCTGTGCGACGGCCTCGATGATCTTGGTGTCGTTGAGATAGCGGTTGATCGGTCCATGCAGCTTCATCTTGAAGCCGTTGGGATAGCCGGCCTCGGCGAGTAGCTTCTTGGCGCCGTTGAGGTCGAAGGCGACCGGCTTCAGTTTCTTGGAGGTGCCGAAGAAACCGTCGGGCAGGAGCTGGCCGGCGGGGATCGCCTCCTTCTCCATGATGCGCTCGACGATGCCCGGGCGGTTGATCGCCATCGACAGCGCCTGGCGGACCTTGAGGTTGCGCAGCGGGTTCTTGATCTCCGAGCCGTCCTTGCCCTTGATGAAGGGCGAGACCTCGCGGAAGTGATCCATGTGGAAATAGATCACCCGGTTCGAGACCGTGCTCGAGACGTTGAGCTTGGCATCGCCCTTGAGGCGGGCGACGTCCGAGGTCGGCACGTTCTCGATCACGTCGAGATCGCCGGCGAGCAGCGCCGCGACGCGGGTCGGCGCCGAGGTGATCATCCGGAAGGTGACCTTCGACCAGGGCTCCTTGCCGCCCCAGTAGTTCTCGTTCGGGGTCAGCACGACGCGGTCGCCCGCGACATATTCGGCCTGCTTGTACGGGCCGGTGCCGCCGGCGGCGCATTTGCCGAGGTTGAAGTCCTCGGTGGTCGTGTCCTTGCACTTGGCCGAGATGACGCCGAAGGTCGACAGATCGGTCGGAACCAGCGGAGCCGGCTCGGTCGTCTTGATCCGGATCGTGTAGTCGTCGACCTTGCTGAACTCCTTGCCGCGGACATAGGCGTTGAAGCTCGACGGGCTCTTCGGCACGTTCGGGGCGCGCTGCATGGTGGCGAGCACGTCGTCCGCGGTGAACGGCGAGCCGTCATGGAACTTGACGTTCTTGCGCAGCTTGAATTCCCAGGTGGTGTCGTCGATCGCCTTCCAGCTCTCGGCGAGCCCCGGCTTCAGCTGCTGCTTCTCATCCTGCCCGACCAGCGGCTCGTAGATGTGGCGCGCCATCAGGTTGTTGGGGGTGAGGTTGTGATAATGCGGGTCGAGCGAGCTGAGCTCGGCCGACAGGCCGATCTTGAGCTCCTGGGCCGATGCGATGCCGGCGATGGTCATGACCGGAGCCGCCAGAATGGCGAGCTTGAGAGCTTTCAGCCCCTTGGCGCTGAGCGTTTTCATTCTGAACCTCCCGATGGCTTTGAGGCGCCATCTTTCACAACTGAGCCGCGCGTGGCGAGTCGCCGGATTGGCCGGTCTGCCCCTGTTCTCGCCCGGACGGGTTTGTAGAACGATTTATTATACCTGTAAATTATATGGCTTACGTCAGTATATAATCTAAGCGCATAGATGGATGCGGGGCGCGGATAGGGTGGGCAGGTCCATGGTGAACACGGCAAGAGCCACTCGCCTTCCAGCATCGACCAGCGGGCGCCGTCCCCCGAGCCTGCGCGAACTCGAGGTGCTGCAGGCGATGATCGCCACCCGCAAGACGGTAGCGGCCGCCCAGATGCTCGGGATTTCGCAACCTGCCGTATCGCGGGCGCTCGCCGCGCTGGAAGCCCATGTCGGCCGTCCGCTGTTCGCGCGTGAAGGCGGCAGGCTCGTGCCCACTGCAGACGCCTTTGCGCTCGACGCCGAGGCACAGCCGATCTTCGCTGCACTGGAAAGGCTGAACAGCTGGCCTGGACAGTCCGTTCAGGCCAGCGTGTTGCGTATCGCGACCCCGCCGACCCTGGCGCAATTCGTCCTGCCGCCGGTGCTGGCGGAGTTCCGCCGGCTGGAACCGGATGTCGTCGCGAATGTCGAGATCGACACCAGCTCGACCGTGATCACGCAGGTTGCGGACCGCGCTGTCGATCTCGGGCTGGTCGACATGTCGGCTTCGCATATCGGTATTGACGGTAAGATCATCCGCGAGGCGGTCGCCCATGTCCTGATGCCGGAGGAACATCCGCTCGCCGATCGCGAGGTGCTGACCCCGCAGGATCTCGCCGACGTGCCGATCATCGCCCTGGCACGGCGCTTTCCCGAGCGCATCAAGGTGGAGCAGGCCTTTGCCGATGCCGGAGTGGCCTTGCGGCTGGTCGGGGAGGGCACGGCGGCGGCTTTCGTCGCGGAGATGGTCAGGCAACGCGTCGGCCTTGCCCTGCTGAATCCGTTTCCGCTGACGCTGGGTGGCATGCGGGGGCTGGTCGCCCGCCGCTTCGCGCCGGCCATCGCCTATCGCACGATGCTGCTGTTCCCGTCCGCCGGGCCTGTCGCGCCGGCGGCGCGTCGCTTTGCCGACCTGCTGATCGCGATGCAGCCGGAAGACGGCCTGACCATGCCGATCAGGTAGCGTTCAGAACGCCTTGAAGGTGATGATCGTGTGGGTATCGGCGATCTCGGGGATCGACTGGACCTTCTGGGCGACGAAATGGCCGATGTCGACATCGGCCGCGACATGGAACTTGGCGAGGATGTCGTAGTTGCCGGCGGTTGAATAGATCTCCGAGGCGATCTCGCGATCGGCGAGTTCGCTGGCGACCTCATAGGTCTTGCCGAGCCTGCATTTGATCTCGACGAAGAAGGTCTGCATCGCGCGCTCCGGAATCTGTCGCCTCTGGATAGAGCCTGCTGCGGGCGGGTCAAGCGCCTGCGAGTTCGGCGATGCGGCGCGTCATTGCGTCCTGCGGATCGGCCAAGCCCGCGATCACGGTGAAATGGTTGGCGCCGTCGATCTCCTCATAGCGGGTGCGCACGCCTTCCAGCCCCCAGACATCGGCTAGCCGGCGGCTCTGCTTGAGGTATTCGGCGCTCTCGGCCCCGCCGACGACGGCGTCCATGACGAGCCCGGACGGCGCCGGCCAGAACAGCGGGCTTTCGAGCTCGGCGCCCTCCAGCGTCAGGCCGAGCGCCTTGTTGATGCTGGTCTCGGTCAGGGGCTTGAGATTGTAGAGGCCGGAGATGCCATAGGCGGCGGGTACGACATGTTCCGGCAGCTTGGCGTCGACATTGCCCCAGTCGGTCGCCAGCAGGCAGGCGGAGAGATGGCCGCCGGCCGAGTGTCCGGCCGCGACCACCGGCAGGTTGTAGCGCCGCCAGATCGCCGCGGCCGCCTGCTGCAGCTCCCAGACGATATGGCCGACCTCGACCTGCGGGCAGAGATCATAGCCCACGACCGCGACGGGAACGCCGCGCTGGTTCAGCCCTCGTGCCATATGCGAGAAGAAGCTCGGATCGAGCGCCTGCCAGTAGCCGCCATGGATGAAGAGCACGATCGCCTGGCTCTTCACCGCCTCCGGCTTGAACAGGTCGTAGCTCTGGCGCGGGCCCTCACCATAGCGGATGCCGAGCTCGCTGACGGCGATCTCGCGATAGGCGGCGGCATCGCGAGCCCAGCCGGCGATGAGGCCGGGGTGCTCGGGAACGCGGGCGCGGTTGTTGTATTCGGTCTCGTAGTCGGGGGCCGTGCTGGTGTCGCTCATCGGATCCTCGCCATGCCCTTGTGAAGCACGGCATCTGCTCAAGCTCGCGGGTGGGTGAGGGCGCTGTTTCGCCCATGCCTGCACTGTGCGCCATGGGCTTTGACAGGTCGAGAGACAAACGCGACAAGGCGATGCTCGTTCCGCCGGAGATGCCAGATGGACAATCCCGTTCTCGCCGAAGTCACCCGTGGCAGCACGGTCGAATCGCGTCATCGCGGTTCAGCGATCGTCGTCGATGCGGACGGGGCAGTGGTGCTCTCGCTGGGGGATGTCGAGCGCCCGGTCTTCCCGCGCTCGGCGGTCAAGGCGCTGCAGGCCCTGCCGCTGCTGGAGAGCGGCGCCGCCGACCGCTTCGGTTTGACGCCGACTGAGATCGCGCTCGCGGTTTCCTCCCATTCCGGCGAGGAACGTCATGCCGAAACCTCGCTCGCCATGCTGAAGAAAGCCGGCCGCGACGCCGGCTGTCTCGAATGCGGCGCGCATTGGCCGATGGGCGAGGCGGCGGCGCGAGCGCTCGCCAAGGCCGGCTGCGAGCCGAGCGCGCTCAACAACAACTGCTCCGGCAAGCATGCCGGCTTCGTCTGCCTGTCCTGCGGTATCGACGAGGACCCCACCGGCTATGTTAAGGGCACTCATCCGGTGCAGCAGGCGGTGCGCGCCGCGCTGGAAGAGGTGACGGGCGCTGCGCACAAGGCCGAGCTGTCCGGCACCGATGGTTGCTCTATCCCGACCTATGCCGTGCCGCTGAAGTCGCTGGCACTCGGCTTTGCCCGCTTCGGCACCGGCAATGGCCTTGGCCCCAAGCGTGCCGAGGCGGCGCGCCGCATTCGCGAGGCGGTCGCCGCCAACCCGTTCATGGTCGCCGGCACCGGCCGCTTCGACACCCGCTTCATGGAGATCTTCGGCGCCCGCGCCTTCATCAAGACTGGGGCCGAGGGTGTCTATTGCGGCACGCTGCCCGAGCTCGGCTACGGCATCGCGCTGAAATGCGATGACGGTGCCGGCCGCGCCACCGAAATCGCCATGGCCGCGCTGGTCGAACGCTTCCTGCCGCGGCAGGGTGGCGACGAGGAGGCTTTCGCGCCCTTCCGCGAGACGGTCATGAAGAACTGGAACGGCATCGAGGTCGGCCGTGTCCGCGCGGCGGAGGCGCTGCGGCGGCGCGCTTGACGGCGAATGCGAGGTGGCGCGAGGTTCGCCGCCCGCCTCCGGTCCCGCCAGATGCCGCCTGCTTCCACACCCGATGAGACTGTTTCCGCGCCGGGCCGCGCCGGCGGCTTCGGCCGTGACCTGCTCGCCGGGCTGACGCTCGCGGCGATCACCATTCCCGAGCAGATGGCAACGGCACGGCTTGGCGGCTTCGAGCCGCAGGTCGGCTTCTATGCCTTCGTCGCGGCGACGCTCGGCTTCGTCCTGTTCGGCGCGAGCCGCCTGCTGACCGCCGGAGCGGATTCGACGATCACGCCGATCTTCGTCAGCGGGCTCGCGGCACTGGCCGCGGGCGGCGCGATCCCGCCGGGTGCTGCGACCCTGCTCGCGCTCCTTGTCGGGCTTGCGCTCGTCGTCGCTGGCCTGCTCCGACTCGGCTGGGTCGCCGATCTGCTATCCGTGCCGGTGCTGACCGGCTTCCTCGCCGGCATCGCCGTCCACATCGCCGTATCACAGCTCCCTGGCCTGCTCGGTATTCCCGGTGGCGGTCATCACATCGCCGACCAGCTTGCCGCGCTCTGGCACGGGCTCGGCGGCATCAACCCGATCTCGCTGGCGCTCGGTGTCGCGACGTTCGCGATCGTGAACCTGTGCGAGCGCCTCGCGCCACGCGTGCCGGGGGCATTGCTGGCGCTTGTGGGCGCGACAGCGGCCGTCGTGCTCTTCCGACTGGAGGTGCACGGCGTCGCAGTGCTCGGCGCCTTGCCGTCCGGCTGGCCGAGCCTCGCGCCGCCTGTGCTCGACTGGGCTGATATCCGCAGCCTCGTGCCGCTCGCGCTGGTCATCGCACTAGTCGTGATGATGCAGACGGCTACCGTCAGCCGCTCCTTCCGCAACCCCGATGGCGCCGAGCCAAAGGTCGATCGCGATTTCATCGGCCTTGGCGCCGCGAACCTTTTTGCGGGGCTGGCCAGCACCTTCCCCGTCAACGCGAGCCCGCCGAGGACGGCCGTGGTCGCCGAGAGCGGTGGGCGCTCGCAGCTCGCTGCGGCGACGGCGGCGCTGATCGTGCTCGCGCTCGCCGTCGCCGGCGGTTCATTGCTGGCGCGGGTGCCGGTGGCGGCGCTGGCGGGGGTCCTGCTCTTCGTCGCGCAGCGCATCGTCCGAGTGGACGTCATCCGGCGGATCGCCGGCCAGTCCCGCTCCGAATTCGCGCTCGTGCTGCTCACCGCCATCGCGATCGTCTGGCTGCCGGTCGAGACCGGCGTCGCCGTCGGGATCGGCCTGTCGCTGCTGCACGGGGTCTGGATGACGACGCGCAGCGAGCCGATCGAGCAGTTGCGCATTCCCGGCACGACGATCTGGTGGCCGCCCGAGCCCGGCCGCCAGGGCGAGCAGGTCGAGGGTGTGCTGGTGGTCGCCTTTCCGGCGCCGCTGCTTTTCGCCAATGCCGAAATCTTCCGGCGCGGCGTGCTGGCGCTGCTGGCGGAGCGCAGGCCGACGCTGCTCGTGCTCGATGCCGGCGGCATTCCGGCTATCGACTATACGGCGGCGCAAGGGCTGCTGGCCGTGGCGGCGACCTGCCGGAAGCAGGGCGGCACCTTCGCCATCGCCCGGGCCGAGTCGGTGCGGGCGCTCCACGCCTTGCAGGATTTCGGCGTGACCGCCGAGATCGGGGCAGAGCACATCTTCCACAGCGTCGAGGAAGCGGTGAGGGCGCTTGCCCCAACCGCGAAGGAGGCTTCATGAGCTACTCGGTCGAGCCTCGGCTGCATCCCGTCGCCATCGTCGAGCTCAGGCCGACGCAGATCACCGTCGGCATGCGCGAAGTCGAGATGAAGCGCATCCATTGGCGGGCCGAACGCGAGGAGAAGGGCGCTGACTTCCTCGGCAGCCATGCCGTCCCGGTCGTTATCGGTCCCAAGCGCCACCTTTATTTGATCGACCACCACCATCTCGCGCTCGCCCTGTATCTGGAGGGTGAGGAGCAGGTCCTGATCACGGTGGTCGCCGACCTGTCGCGGCTCGGCAAGGATGAGTTCTGGAGCGTCCTCGACAATCGCAGCTGGATGCACCCCTTCGATGCCGAGGGGAACAGGCGCGGCCGCGACGAGATCCCGCGCAAGGTCTCCGGTCTCGTTGACGATCCCTATCGCTCGCTGGCAGGGGCGCTGCGGCTCGCTGGCGGCTATGCCAAGGCCGAGGCGCCGTTCAGCGAGTTCCTCTGGGCCGATTTTCTGCGGCGGCGGATCAAGCTCGGCCTTGTCGAGCGCTTCTTTCCAAAGGCGCTGCGCAAGGCGCTCGACCTGGCCCGGACACGCGATGCCGAGCATCTGCCGGGCTGGTGCGGCCCCCTGGATTGAGCGTCAGCCGACCGAGTTGCCTTCGACACGGATGCCGGCGGCGCGCTTGTCTTCGCCCTTCGTCAGGTCGCCGGTTACGACCTTGCCGAATTCGGTGCCGACCACTGCGCCGAGCTTTGCCTCGCTGATCACATTGTTGGCGATCAGCGCATTGCGCTCCTTGGGAACGAGCGAAACCGAGATGCCGATGCCGGTGCGCCTGACGACGTTGCTGGTCGCGACGAGATTGCGCATCGCCCAGGACCAGCCGAGCGTGATGCCGACATCGCTGGCGTTCTCGATGACGTTGCCGGTGACTGCCGCCTCGGCTTCGACATGCAGGCCCGAGCCGCCGACGGGCTCCTTGCCTTTCGGCGCCAGCCCCTTCTGGGCGTTGCGGATGATGTTGTTGGCGACGACCGCGAGCCGCCCGCCATGGTCGAGATTGGTGACGCTGGCGCCCTGCGCGCAGTCCTCGATCAGGTTGTTGGCGATGATCGCGCCCTCGAAGGCGAATTCCGAATAGAGCGCCGTCTCGCCGCAGCGCCGGCCCTGATTGCCGAGAATCTGCACGTTCGAGCCGGAATTGTTGCGGATGAAGGTCAGCGCGCAGTCGCGCAATGTGTTGCCTTCGATCACGACGCCGCCGGCACGGAAAAGGCTGATGCCGTTGCCGTTCGGCCCGTCGCCGCCGGCATCGCTGCGGATGCGGTTGAGCCGGTTGCCGCGAATGAGGCTTTGATCGTCCCCCGCCTGGCTGCGCCAGAGCTGGATACCATTGTTGCCGCAATCCTCGACCGTGTTGGCCTCGATCGAGAGCCCGCGCGAATCGAGCGAGAACAGCGCCGAATCTCGCATCGAGCGGAAGCGGTTGCGCTCGATGCGCCCGGCGGTGCGGCTGAGCGTCAGCCCGACCGAGCCGGCATTGGCGAATTCGCAGTCGGACAGCGCGAGATCGAGCACCTCCTCGGCATTGAGCAGGCCGCTGCGCTGGCCGAGCTTGATGTCGAGCCCATCGAGCATGATGCCGGCGATGGCGGCGCGCTTGATCCGCCGCGCCACCAGCATCGGCCCAGCCTGCGCCGCGATGAACTGCGTCGCGCCCGGCACGCCGATCAGGCGGGCATTCTCCGGCAGGACGACGTTGGCGATGCGATAGCGGCCGGGCGCGATGATCAGCGGCGCGGCGCGCTTGACCGCTTCGACCAGCGCGGCCTGGAGAGCACGCGACTGATCCTCGGCGGAGCCGGGCCGCAGGCCGAACTGCGCCGCCTCCAACCCGAGCGTGCCAAGCGAAGCTGGAGCGCTGGCGCGCGGCGCCTGTGCCAGGACGGGACCAGCCGAGGCCGCGACCGTGCCGAAAAGGGCCGTGCGCAGCCAATCGCGGCGCGAAAGCGTCATCGAAGCCTTCATCATGCCGCGGAGCTTTCAAGAGGCATGCCGCGCCTCGGTGCGGCTACCGACTACAGGCCGAGCGCCCTGGCGATCTCGTCGGCGGCGGCGGTCGGCGCCATCTCGCCTGCGGCGACGGCCGCTTCGAGCTTCGGCGTGCGCGCCTTCAGGGCAGGATCGTGCCGGAGCTTGGCCTGCAAGCGATCCTGCACCATCGCCCACATCCATTTGACGTCCTGCCGGCGGCGCTTCTCGGCGATCAGCCCCTTGGCCTCGAAGCGGGCGCGATGATCCTCGATCTTCCCCCAGAGCGCATCGAGCCCGGCTCCGGTCAGGCCGGAGATCGTCACCACCGGCGTCGACCACAGCGGCGAGGTCGGCGCGAGGATGTGCAGCGCCGCCTTGTATTGCGCGGCTGCGGCGCGCGCGGCGGTCGCGCCCTCGCCATCGGCCTTGTTGACCGCCAGCATGTCGGCGAGCTCGATGATGCCTTTCTTGATGCCCTGCAATTCGTCGCCGGCATTGGGCAGCATCAGCACCAGGAAGAAATCGGTGAGGTCGGCGACCGCCGTCTCCGACTGGCCGACGCCGACCGTCTCGACCAGGATGACGTCGAAGCCGGCGGCCTCGCAGAGCAGCATGGTCTCGCGCGTCTTGGCCGCGACGCCGCCAAGCGTGCCTGAGGAGGGCGAAGGCCGGATATAGGCATTGGGATCGATCGCAAGCTGCGCCATCCGGGTCTTGTCGCCGAGGATCGAGCCGCCGCTGCGCGTCGAGGACGGATCGACCGCGAGCACCGCGACCTTGTGGCCCTGGCCAGTCAGATAACTGCCGAGCGCGTCGATCGTCGTCGACTTACCGACGCCGGGCACGCCGGTGATGCCGACGCGGATCGCCTTGCCGGTATGCGGGAGGAGCTGGGAGAGCAGGGCCTGTGCCTGCTCGCGATGGTCGGCGCGCCGGCTCTCCGCAAGCGTGATCGCTCGGGCCAGCGCCGCGCGCTCGCCCCTGAGAATCGCATCGCCGAGCGCCATGAGATCGACCATGCCCGCTGGTAGCAAGAGAGCGCCCGTAGCGGAAGCGAGGCTTTTGGCGGTCTTGGCATCATCCATGCTCTTGCCAAGCGGCGGGGACGGTGGGACGAGTCGCGCGGGGTGTGGAGAGCGTGTCGCGTGTCCGGCTTGCGGTCCTTGGTTCTGGTCTCGCTGTTGTCATTCGCGCTCGCCGCTTGCGGCGGCCCGCCGCGTTCGCTGGTGGTGTCGGCCGTGAAGCCCGGGGACACCGTCGGCACCGTCCGCATCTTCGTCGCGACCTCGCGCGCTTCGACCAGGCAGCCCGAATATTTCAGCGGCGAGCGCAGCCCGGCAGTCGCCTTCGCCCGGCTCGACATCAGCGTGCCGCGTGCTCACCAGATCGGTCAGGTCGAATTGCCGGGCAGCGTCACCAGCGCCGGCGATCCGGCCAGCCATTTCACCGTCAGCGCCGTCGAGCGGCTCACCGAGCCGGAGATACTGAAGCAGGTGAGGGCGGACGTCGCCCGGCGCCCGCAGGCCGAGCGCGAGGTGCTGGTCTTCGTCCACGGCTTCAACACCAATTTCGCCGACGCCGCCTTCCGCTTTGCCCAGATCGTCACCGATTCCGGCTTCAAGGGCGTGCCGGTGCTGTTCACCTGGCCATCGCGCGCGCAGATCTTCGCCTACCCCTACGACCGTGATAGCGCCGACTTCTCCCGCGATGCGCTCGAGACCGGTCTTCGCGCGATCTCCCGCGACCTCGGCGCCAACCGCTTCGACATCCTTGCGCATTCGATGGGGACGCTGCTGACGGTCGAGACCCTGCGGCAGGCGGCGATCCGCGGCGACGGCAGCTTCGGCGGCAAGCTGCGCAATGTCATGCTGGCGGCGCCCGACATCGATCTCGACGTGTTCAAGACCCAGCTCGCTGCGATCAGGCGGCCGGTGACCGTCTTCGTTTCTTCGGATGATCGGGCGCTCGACTTTTCGCGCCAGTTCGCCGGGGACAAGAAAAGGCTGGGCGCGATCTCGGAGAAGGATACGGACGTCGTCGCCGATCTGCGCAAGGCTGGGGCGACGATCATCGACCTGTCGGGCGATCGCGCCAGCGACGACTACAATCACGGCAAGTTCGCGACCACACCGCGGATCGTCGAGATGATCGGAAAACGGCTCAGCGCCGACGGCATGGACGGCGGGGCGGGGAGCGGCATGCTCGGCCTCGACGCGAAGGCCTCGCCATCCTTCGTCGCACGTGACGAGTAGCTGTCGTTTATGCATCGAATTCTGACCGATGCAGTAACCGCCCCATTCTGGCCGCGTTGGTCTGGCCTTAAGGATTCGCGGCCAGAAGGTCCGCACGCCCCCAATTCCTGGATCTCGCCAGTGACCTCGCCTTCGCGATATGCCGTTTCACGCCGCTCCTTCGTCGCCCTGCTCGGGGCGGGACTGGCCGGCTGCGCGCAGAGCGAGGCCTCCGTCTCGCCGTTCATCGGGCCGGCGGATTCGTCGAGCTTCGGCAAGGAGCCGCAGCTGCTGGTTGCGACCACGCGCAGGCCGACCGGCGATCGCGCGCCCTATTTCGGTTCCGAGCGTGGCAGCGGGCTGACCTTCGCTGAGGTCAGGCTGTCGGCGCCGGGCCGCGGTGTCGCCGCGCAGGTGAGTTCCGTCGTCAGTGGCGACTGGGCCGTGCTCGGCGTGACCCGCCGCAGTGCGAGCGATGCCGCTCGCGCCTTCTCGGACGCTGCGACCGGTCGCGACGTGCTGCTCTATGTCCACGGCTTCAACGAGACCTTCGAATCGGCCGCGCGCAGTGCCGGCCAGCTCTCGCATGCGCTCGCTTTCGAGGGCCGGACCGCGCTGTTCACCTGGCCGTCCGGCGGCGGCCTGCTCGCCTATGCCTATGACCGCGAAAGTGCGCTCTGGTCGCGCGACGGTTTCGTCCAGACGCTGAAGGCGCTGGTCGCCAACCCGACGATTGGGCGGATCAACATCGTCGCGCATTCGATGGGCAGCTTCCTGGCCCTGGAAGGCCTGCGCGAATTGCGCGATTTCGAGGGACTCTCCGACCGGATCGGCGCTGTCGTGCTGGCCTCGCCCGATGTCGACATCGACGCCTTCGAGCAGACCGTGCCCAAGCTCGGCCCGATCGCCCAGCGCATGACCGTGATCATCGATCCCGGCGACAGGGCGCTCGCCGTTTCCTCGCGCATCGCCGGCGGCGTCGCCCGCGCAGGTGCCGCGGACCGCGAGCGGCTGGAGCAGCTCGGGGTGCGCGTCGCCGACACGGCCGGCCGCGGCTGGAGCCTGCTGCGCCACGACCTCTTCCTGTCGAACAGCGAGGTCACGCAGGTGGTGCGCCGCGCCATCGACCGGGCGCGCTCCTGAGAACGGAGGCCTGAGCCTCCGTCCCCGGTTCCTGCCAGCTCAGCCGGCCGGCTTGAGTGCAATCACCGAGCGAGCCGCCTTCTCGACCGCCTCGCGCGAATAGAGCAGCGGCGCATAATCGCCGGCGGCCCAGAGCGGCGCCAGATCGCGGTAATGCGGGCTGTAGGCGTCTCCCGATTGGCCGGGCGTGTTGATGAAGCGGCTTTCGTCCCAGTTGCCGACGTCGAGCACCATGCGGAACGAGGCACCCGCGATCACCCTGAAGTCCGAGGTACGGTAGGAGGCTGCGCGCGGACTGAAGGCCGAGCCGGCCATAGCGAGCCGGCCCACATTGAGCTGCGCTCGGTCCGGGCTGCTGGCGAGCGGCGACAGGGCATGATCGAACTGGGCGTGATGGATCTTGCCCCAGTTCCAGCCCGCGACATCCGGGCCAAGCGTCTGGCGCAACTCCTCCATCGCCGCTTTCAGCGTCTCGAGCAGCAGGGCGTTGCGGGCCGCCTTCGCATCGGCACCGAGCGCGCTGTCGGGCTCTTCCAGATAGGCGACGACCGCCGCGACATCGAGCGGGCCGATGACGCTGCGCGCCTTTTCGGGCACGGCCTTCGCCGTCAGCGCCCGACCCAGATGCTTGCTCATCCAGACTTCGGACAAGGCTGCAGCGGCGCTGTCGACTGCGATCTCCTGGTTCCAGCCCTTGATCAGCTTCAGGCCTTCGGCCGTGACCGGATCGTCCGATGACAGCGGCGCCAGCAATGCGGCGAGCTTGCGGGCATTCTCCGAATTGTCGTCGTTCTGCAGGGCCATCGCGTCGGCGAGCGTCACCTTGTTCTTGCTGCCGAGCACGGCCTTGATCCGGTTGATCCGCGAGGGATCAGACCATTCGTAGCCGATGCGCTTGGCGAGCAGCGGATGATCCTTGGGGATATTCATCTCGTTGGCGGTGGCGAAGAAGCCCTCGGTCGGATTGTAGGTTTCCGGCAGCTCGCCGGCCTTCAGGAATCCGGTCCATTCATAACGGCCGTCGCCGGGCACCGGCATCAGGCCATCATGGTTCGGCCGCTGCGGTGCGCGTCCGCCGACGATCCAGCCGATATTGCCCTTGTTGTCGGCATAGACCTGGTTCTCGGACGGCGCGCCCCATTCGGCCATGGCCTTCTTGAAGCCGGCCCAGTCCTTCGCCGTCATGTACTCGGCCGAATTGAAATAGGCCGAGGTTCCCGGCTCGAACCAGACTGTGCGGATGGCGAAGGCACGCTTCTCCTCGGGCTCGGCCTTCATGACCGGGCCGTGGCGGGTGAATTTCAGGTCGATCTGGCGCGGCGCCTCACCCTTGACCTCGATCGTCTCGCTGATCGTCTTCATCTCCTCCCAGCCACTGCCATAGCGATACTGGCTCGGATTGGCCGGGTTGATCTCGTAGACGTAGAGGTCTTCCTGATCGATCGCGAAGATCGTCAGCCCGAAGGCGATCTCGCCATTATGGCCGATCGAGATGCCCGGCAGGGCCGGTTCGCCGGCGCCTATGACCGAGAGGCCGGGCGCGTTGAGATGCACGACATAGCGCAGCGACGGCACGCCATGGGCGCGATGCGGGTCATTCGCCAGGATCGGCCGGCCGGTCGCAGTGCGGCTCGCCGCGATCGTCCAGTTGTTCGAGCCGATGGTCGAGACACTGTCACCGGCGGCGGCGAAGATGGCATCACGGTCTAGCGCGGCGCGCTTCTCGCCCGGGGCGGCGAAGGTGACATCGCGGGTCGCGAGATTGTAGTCGTCGAGGATATCCGGTTTGATCGCGCAGGGATCGAGCCCGTCAGGTACCTTCGCTTTCACCGCCGGCTCCAGCACACGGCGGAAGCGGTCGGCCTCGATGCCGGCGGCGCAGGCGACGCGGGCGCGGACTACCTCGGACATCACGTTGCGGGTCAGGCCATGGCTGCGGATGCGCACCACGTCCTCGGCGCTCCAGCGATCCGGCAAAGTGCCGGAGACGCGGAAATCGAGCGGTAGCGGCTGCTTGCCGGCGCGCACCTCGTCGACGCGGGCATTGATGCCGGCGACGAAGGCGTCGGTATAGGCCTTGGCGTCGGGGCCATAGGCGGCCCATTCCTTGTCCATTTCGCCACGATAGAGGAAGAGCCGGGCGGCGCGATCCTGCGCGACATAGGACGGGCCGAAATCCTTGGCGAGCAGCCCGAGGCCGCGCTTGCGCCAGAGGTCGATCTGCCAGAGCCGGTCGCGCGCCGCATTGTAGCCTTGCAGGAAGAGGGCATCGCGGGACGAGGCAGCGTAGATATGGGCAACGCCCCATTGATCGAGGATCAGCTCCGCTGGTCCCTGCAAACCGGCGACCGTCTGTTCGGAGCGCTTCACAGCGCTCGACAGCTCGGCCTTCGCGGGCAGGCATCCGGCGATGGTGACGGCGGCAATGGCAAACAGCGACGCTGCGCTGTGGGCGCGATCTGCTCTGCTCATGGTGTTCCTCCGTGCGGCCCGTCTTTGGCGACAGACCTTGCCGGAGGAGCTTAGGGGGAGAGCGGAGGCTGGCCACCGCTCGCGGTCACATGGCGGCCCTGCCGCGCCGGCATGTGATCTGGATCGTTCCTTGCGAGGTTGGACGGTCAGTCCTCGCGATCTTCCCAGTCGCTGCGCAGCAACGTCGTCACATGCTCGATCGTCGGCCGCCCGTCGGCCATGCAGCGGCTGGCGACTTCGCCGGCTGGCCGGTAGCCCAGCTTGCGCTGCATCGCCCAGGAGCTCTCGTTGCCGTCGAAGTAGCCGTTGACCAGCTTCGTCAAACCGAGGTCGCGGAAAGCGAACCGGATCTTCGCCCCGAACGCTTCGCGTCCGTAGCCGCGCCCGTGATAGCCGTTGGCGATCCAGATTCCACCGCCAGCCGTCCCGGCCCTCCGATCGATCTTGTTGAGACTGATCCCGCCGATCACACGCTGCTCGGAGCTGAGTTCGATCGCAAATTCGTAGGCGGTCGGCTCGGTGCCTGCGCTCGCAATCTGCTGGCATCGTTTGACCCAGTCCATGGCGTGCGAGGTCGTGTAGGGGTGCGGAACGAAGGCGAGCCACTTTGCGACCTCGATATCGTTCAGGCCCAGCGTGAGCTGCTCGATGTCTGCTTCGCTCCAGGGGCGCAGAATGAGGCGCGAGGTTTCAATTCTGATATCCACGGCGTTGCGGCCTTCTTGTCTCGATTATGCTTTTAGAGCGGCGGCAGGCCGACCCGCTTCTTGATCGTCGCCAGGGCGAAGTTGGATTCGACCGACTGGACGCATTTCAGCCGTGTCATCTTCTGCTTCAGGAAGCGCTCATAGCCCTCGATACCGTCGGTCAGCACGCGCAGCAGATAGTCCTGCGAGCCGGTCATCAGATAACACTCGGCCACTTCGGGCCAGTTCTCGACCGCCTTTTCGAACTCGGCGATCTGCTCCGTATTCTGCTGGCTGAGCCGGACCGAGACGAAGACACTGAAGGGCAGCCCATAGGCCTTGGGATCGACGATCGCCGAGTAGCCCTTGATGACGCCGGTCTCTTCCAGTCGCTTCAGCCGGCGCAGGCAGGGTGTCGGCGACAGGCCGACCTTCTCCGACAGGTCCTGATTGGTGATGCGGCCATCCTCCTGCAGGAGGGTGAGCATGCGGCGGTCGATCGTATCGAGCATGATCTGCTCCTTTGGGCGCTCAAGCGAGCAGGAAGCTGCAAAATCTTGCTCTAGAGCACGGATGATCGTTCATGCAATGGTCTTAGGATCGTCCTAGGCTCGCGTCGCGGGGCCGAGCCGGCCGGCGAGGAGGTAAGTCATGAGCGACGACAGCTACCATAAGGACCGGATCGCCAATCGCCGGCTCCATCCCGAGACCCTGATGATGGGCTATGGCTATTCGCCGGCCATGTCGGAAGGCGCGCTCAAGCCGCCGGTCTTCCTGACCTCGACCTTCGTTTTCGAGAACGCCCAGCAGGGCAAGGACTTCTTCGATCTGACGGCCGGCCGCCGCCAGCTCAAGCCGGGCGAGAAGTCGGGCCTGGTCTATTCGCGCTTCAACCACCCGAACATGGAGATCCTCGAGGATCGCCTGGCGATCTGGGACGAGGCCGAGGCCTGCGCCGTCTTCGCCAGCGGCATGGCGGCGATCGCGACGACCTGCTTCGCCTTCCTGCGCCCGGGCGACACCGTCATCCACAGCCGCCCGCTCTATGGCGGCACCGAGACTCTGCTGAAGAACCAGATGGGCGCCTTCGGCGTCACGCCCTTCGGCTTCACCGATGGCGTCGACGTCGCGCAGATGCGCAAGGTCGCGCAGGATGCCGCCGCCAAAGGCCGCGTCGCGATGATCCTGGTCGAGACCCCGGCCAACCCGACCAATGGCCTCGTAGATCTCTCGGCCTGCAAGGCGATCGCCGACGAGCTGGAAAAATCGCAGGGGCATCGCCCGCCGGTCGTGGTCGACAACACCATGCTCGGGCCGATCTTCCAGAAGCCGCTGAAGCACGGCGCCGATCTCACCTTGCTGTCGCTGACCAAATATGTCGGCGGCCATAGCGACCTCGTCGGCGGCTCGATCAGCGGCTCGAAGGCGCTGGTGCGGCAGGTGAAGAGCTGGCGCGGCTCGCTGGGTACGCAGCTCGATCCGAACTCCTGCTGGATGCTGATGCGCTCGCTCGAGACGCTCGACATCCGCATGCACCGCGCCAATGAGAACGGTCGCAAGGTCGCCGACTATCTGCGCAAGCACCCGAAGATTGCCAAGGTGCATTATCTCGGCGACCTCGCCGAGGGCGATCCGCGCAAGGCCGTGTTCGACCGGCAATGCACCCAGCCCGGCTCGACCTTCGCCTTCGACGTCAAGGGCGGCGAGAAGGAAGCCTTCGCCGTGCTCGACAACCTGCAGATCATGAAGCTCGCGGTCAGCCTTGGCGGTACCGAGACGTTGGTTTCTCACCCCGCGGCGATGACCCATTCCGGCGTCGCCCGCGAATTGCGCGAGGAGATCGGCCTCACCGACGCGCTGATCCGCATCTCGGTCGGCATCGAGAATATCGAGGACCTGATCTCGGATCTCGCCCAGGCGCTCGACGCCGCGTGAGAGCAGGGCGGCGCCGCATCCTCGTCGCGGCGCTCGCCGCCACGCTGCTCGGCGGCCCGGCTTCCGCCGAGCCGCAGACCGAGAGCGTGGCCCAGACCATCTGCCGCCTGATCGAAGGCGCGGCGAAGACGCATGACCTGCCGGTCGCCTTCTTCACCCGGCTGATCTGGCGCGAGAGCAGCTTCCGGCCGAACGTCGTCAGCCCAGCGGGGGCGCAGGGTATCGCCCAGTTCATGCCGGGCACGGCGAATGAGCGTGGCCTCGCCGACCCGTTCGATCCCGAGGCGGCGATCCCGCATTCGGCCGCCTTCCTCTCAGCGTTGAAGAACCAGTTCGGCAATCTCGGTCTCGCTGCCGCCGCCTATAATGGTGGGCCGAACCGCGTCGCGCGCTGGGTCGAGCGCGGCGGCATGCTGCCTTATGAGACGCAGGCCTATGTCCGCTTCATCACCGGACGCCCCGTCGAGGAATGGCGGCTCGGCGCTGGCGAGACGCCGCCGCCGGCGACACGCGAGGAGACCGACTGCCTCGCCACGGTCGCCTCGATCCGCATCACCGCGCCAGCCGTGCTGGTCGAGGGTGCCTATGGGCCGTTCGGCGTGCAGCTCGCCGGCAATATCTCGAAGGCGCGCGCCATCGCCTCCTATCAGCGTGTCGCGGCGCGCTTCGCCTCGCTGCTGGCGGGCAAGCCGACCATGATCCTGGGCTCGGCCGTGCCGGGCCGGGGCAGGGGCCGCTTCTACCGCGTCAGGCTGCCGGCACAGAGCCTGCGCGAGGCGACATTGGCGTGCAATCGCCTGCGGCAGGCGGGCGGGGCCTGCCTGGTGCTGCGGAACTAGCGTTGGTCATTTTGAGGTTATGCGTAGAGGGAATAGCTGAGCGGGGTAGGTTTTGTTGATGGCTCCCGATGACGGCATCATTCTGCTTTAATCGGATCGCGAGTGAGATAATTTAGGGGTTGTAACCATATTGGGGGAAGTATGTCTGAAAAGATACCGGAAGGATTTCAGGTAGTAATTGGTTCGGATGTCGCTTTTGAGGATCTGATAGCTGAAGTTATGTGCCCTAATGGAAATTATTATATCATTTCACAAGAGAAGGGGCAGGGTCAATTTGACATTGAGTTAGATTATATCAGTGCGGACCATCAACAGAAAATCAGTTTGAGTGACTTTATTGATTCCATCAATTATTCCGTCGATAGGTTGCGGAAATTGAGAAGACCTGAATGACCGCCGACTTGAAAGCCGCAACTCACCCAACGGTACTAAATCGTTCGTTTCACCATCCCACTCGTCCCCAGCCGGGCAGCTTCAGAGCCGGCCGCTGCAGGTCGAAGCCCGCGACCAGCCCGAGCAGGTTGATCTCGACGCCCTCGACCCAGCCGAAGGTGAGGCCAGCGAGCCCGTAGAGCGAGGCCTGCAGGCCGGTGCGGCTCGGCGTGAAGCCGGCATAGAGGCCGCTCTCGCGCCAGTCCTTGCCGATCGCGGTCGGCGGCAGGGCCCGGCCGAGTTCAGGCACCTCGGCGAGGACATGCTGGACGAAGCTGTTCGAGTTCGGCCCAGGCCAGGCGGCATAGGAGCCGTAGTCGCTGTAGCCATAGCTCTTCACGGCGTCGCGGATGCGCGGGATCAGGGCCTCGGCCGCTGCGCCCTTGATCTCCCCGACCAGCTCAGGGGCATTGCCGTACCAGCGCCCATCGGCGACGCGGACGTTGACGCGCACCGGATTGCCCCAGCCGACGACATCGAACCGGGTATAGGCCGGTGCGTCCTTCTCCTTCACCACCACCCAGGAATGGTGGGCGAAGACGCCGCGCCAGCGACCGACCCGGGCGGCGAAGATATGGACGGTCGCATCGGGTTGAATGCTGGGAGCTGGGAGGAGCGCGGCGCTCGACCAATCGGCGCGGGCCCAGTCGGATGCAAGCGGCTGCAACTGCCACCACGCGGCGTGAGTGCCGAGGGGCAGCAGGAAGACGAGCGCGAAGAACAGGAAAAACCGCCGGATCATTCTTTTGCGGAAAATAGGGGGCGAGGCGGGGCCGCAACAAGGCGCGACGGAGCGTCGCCGATCACGAAATCGAGGTTGAGGCTTTGCAGCAAGCTGCTAGCGTGCGCCCGCGAAATCTAAAGGAGGGGCAGATTGCGCACTTTGACGTCGGTTATGCATAGCTTGGCCGCTGCGGCGGCTCTCGGGCTCGCTCTTGCGGCAGGCCCGGCTGGGGCGCAGGAAAACAAGGAACTGCGCATCTTCAACTGGTCGGACTACGTCAATCCGGAGGTGCTCGACGCCTTCAAGAAAGAGACCGGCATCACCGTCGTTTACGACACCTTCGACCAGATGGAGACGGTCGAGACCAAGCTGCTCGCCGGCAAGACCGGCTACGACCTCGTCGTCGTCACCGCTTCCTTCCTGCCGAGACACATCCCGATCGGGCTCTACACGCCGATCGACACCGCCAAGGTGCAAAACCTCAAGCACGCCTGGCCGGAGATCAAGCAGCGGCTGGCCAAATACGATCCCGGCAACAAGTTCGCCGTGAACTACATGTGGGGCACCACCGGGATCGGCTACAACACCGCCAAGATCAAGGAACGGCTCGGCAACGACGCCGTGATCGACAGCTGGAGCATCGTCTTCGATCCGGAGAAGCTGAAGAAGCTGTCCAATTGCGGCGTGCATGTGCTCGACGCGGTCGAGGAGATGTTCCCGGCGGCGCTGCGCTATCTCGGGCTCGATCCCGATTCGAAGAAGGAAGCTGACCTCGAAAAAGCCGGCGAGTTGCTGCGCAAGATCCGCCCGCACATCCAGAAATTCCATTCGTCAGAATACATCAATGCGCTCGCCAATGGCGATATCTGCCTGGCGGTCGGCTACTCCGGCGACGTGCTGCAGGCTCGCAAGCGCGCGGTCGAGGCCAAGAACAAGGTCGAGATCAATTATGTGATCCCGAAGGAAGGCGCGCTGATGTGGTTCGATTCCTTTGTGATCCCGAAGGATGCCGGCAATCCCGACGCGGCCCTGCAGTTCATTGACTTCGTCAACCGGCCGGAGATGGCGGCGAAGAACTCGGACTTCATCCAGTACGCCAACGGCAATCTCGCCGCGAAGCCGCTACTCTCGGCCGAGGTCCGCGACAATCCCGGCATCTATCCGACCGATGCGGTGATGAGCCGCCTCTACACGATCACGCCTTACGACCAGAAGACGCAGCGGGTGGTCAACCGGCTGTGGACCCGCGTCAAGAGCGGCAGGTGAACAGGCCGGAGGCGGGTGGAAGGCGCGCCTCGCCGGGGAGTGTCCGGCGCGACTTCCAGCCCTGGAACGATCCCGCGGCCAAGCCGCTGGTCGAGTTCCGCAATGTTACCAAGCGCTTCGGCGCGGTGGTCGCGGTCGACCGGCTGTCGCTTGCGATCCATCAGCGCGAGTTCTTCGCGCTGCTGGGCCCATCCGGCTGCGGCAAGACCACGCTGATGCGCATGCTCGCAGGCTTCGAGCAGCCCGACGAGGGCGAGATCCTGCTCGACGGCGTCGACATCACCGCCGTGCCGCCGCACCAGCGGCCGGTCAACATGATGTTCCAGTCCTATGCGCTGTTCCCGCATCTCTCGGTCGGCGACAACATCGCCTATGGGTTGAAGCGCGAAGGCCTGCCCAAGGCGGAGATCGCCGCGCGCGTCGAGGCGATGCTCGGGCGGGTTCGCCTCAAGGGCATGGAGAAGCGCCGGCCGGACCAGCTCTCCGGCGGCCAGCGCCAGCGCGTCGCGCTCGCCCGCGCTTTGGTCAAGCAGCCCAAGCTGCTTCTGCTCGACGAGCCGCTCGGCGCGCTCGACAAGAAGCTGCGCGAAGAGACGCAATACGAGCTGATGGACCTGCAGGCCGATCTCGGCCTGACCTTCATGGTCGTCACGCACGACCAGGACGAGGCCATGACCATGGCCGATCGCATGGCGGTGATGGATCATGGCCGGTTGCGGCAGATCGCGCCGCCCGATTTGATCTACGAGGCGCCGTCCAGCCGCTTCGTCGCGGAGTTCGTCGGCGACATCAACCTGATCGAGGGCAGTGTCACCACTGTGGAAGGTGACCTCATCACGCTGGAGAACGTGCCCGTCGGCGTGATCGAGCTCGACGAGGATGCGCCGAGCTGCCGGCCGGGTGATGCGCTCACCATCGGCCTGCGACCCGAGAAGATCGCGCTCAGCCATGACGAGCCCGCGCAGGGCGTCAACAAGGTCGCGGGCGAGATCTGGGACATCGGCTATCTCGGCGACATGACCATGGTCCAGGTCATGGTCGGCGGCGAGGGGGGCAAGCTCTTCAAGGTCTCGCTGACCAATCGCACGCGGCGGATCGAGCGGCCCTTCGCCTGGGAGGACAAGGTCTGGCTCTCCTGGGACGTCGAGGCCAGCATGGTGCTGGCGTCGTGAGCACGCCGGTTCCCCGAGCCAGTGGGACGGGGCGCGGTCTCCTGGTGGCGGCCATTCCCTATCTCTGGCTCATCGCCTTCTTCCTCACGCCCTTCGTGATCGTGCTCCGAATCGCGCTCTCGGACGCTGCGACCGACCAGCCGCCCTATGCGCCGCATTTCCCCGGCTTCAGCCGGCTTGGCGAGTTCCTCGGCGCGCTCGATATCGAGAATTTCCGCCTGCTCGGCGACGACCCGCTCTACTGGCAGAGCTATCTTTCCTCGCTACGCATCTCGGCGCTGACCACGCTGATCGCGCTCGCGATCGGCTATCCGCTCGCCTATGCGATGGCGCTGGCGCCCAAGCGCTGGCAGGGCATCCTGCTCGTCCTCGTCATCCTGCCGTTCTGGACCTCGTTCCTGATCCGCGTCTACGCCTGGATCGGCATCCTGCGGCCAGACGGCCTGCTCGACATGGCGCTGATGGGGATCGGGCTGACAGCTGAGCCCCTGCGCCTGCTCAACACCGACGCGGCTGTGCTGATCGGCATGGTCTATTCCTATTTGCCCTTCATGGTGCTGCCGCTGTTTTCGACCTTGCAGAAGCTCGACGGCGCCTTGCTGGAGGCGGCCTCCGATCTCGGCGCGCCGCCGCTGACAACCTTCCTGACAGTGACTCTGCCGCTCTCGATCCCTGGCATCCTCGCCGGCTCGGCTCTGGTCTTCATTCCGGCGATCGGCGAGTTCGTCATCCCCGATCTGCTTGGCGGTTCCGACACGCTGATGGTCGGCAAGGTGCTCTGGAACGAGTTCTTCTCGAACCGCGACTGGCCGCTGGCCTCGGCCGTGGCGATCGTGCTCCTCGTCGTCCTCGTCCTGCCGCTGATGCTGCTGCAGCGGGCGAGGGGGGCGGCCCGATGAGGCGCTTTGGAGCCTTCCATCTCGCCGCGCTCGTCGCTGGCTTCGCCTTCCTCTACCTGCCGATCGTCGCGCTGGTCGCCTATTCCTTCAATGCCTCGCGGCTGGTGACGGTCTGGGGCGGCTTCTCGACGCACTGGTACGGCGCTCTTCTGCGCAACGAACCCCTGCTCGACGCAGCCTGGCTGACGATCCGGGTCGCGCTGGTCTCGGCGACTTTGGCGACGGTGCTGGGGACGCTGGCGGCGCTGGCGCTGGCGCGCTACCGGGTCTTCGTGGGGCGCACTCTGTTCTCGGGCATGGTGATGGCGCCGCTGGTGATGCCGGAGGTGATCACCGGCCTGTCGCTGCTGCTGCTCTTCGTCGCTGGCGATGTCGAGCGCGGCTACTGGACTGTCGTCATCGCCCACGCGACCTTCAGCCTCGGCTTCGCCTGCATCGTCGTGCAGGCTAGGCTCGCCGGCTTCGATCGCTCGCTCGAAGAGGCAGCGCGCGATCTCGGCGCGACCCCGGTTGAAACCTTCCGGACGGTGACGCTGCCGCTGATCTGGCCGGCGGTCGCCGCCGCCTGGATGCTGGCTTTCACGCTCTCGCTCGACGACCTCGTCATCGCGAGCTTCACCACCGGCCCGGGCGCGACGACCTTGCCGATGCGGCTCTATTCGGCGATCCGGCTGGGTGTAACGCCCGAGATCAACGCCGCCTGCACGATCATGATCGCGGCGGTGGCTGTCGCGGTGATCGGGGCGTCGCTGCTGATGAAGCGGGACGCGCTGGCGGGGCGCTGAGCTAAACGCCCGCTGAACATCCCGCTCAAAACCGGTTCAGCCTGAGAGCGCGATAGTGCGTGCCAGAGCGGGAAGCCTTTCCGCTCCGGCACAAGGAGACATCACGATGTTTCGCACTCTCGCTTCTGCCGGCCTCATCGCTGCCGCCGCGCTCGGGATCAGCGCGGCATCGCCCAGCGAGGCGCAGGCCGGTGTCCTGATCCAGCAGGCCTATTATGACGGTCCCGGCTATGGCTGGCGCGCGCCGCCCACCTATGGCTACTGGGGCGTGCCGCGCTGGCGCCGCCACTATGACGGCCCGCGCTTCTACGGCCCACCGCCGCCTCCGCCGCCGCGCTACTATCGCCGCTGGCGCGAGTGGTGAGGCCTGAAAATGAGCGCAGCGCGGCGGATCACTCCGCCGCGCTTTTCTGTGTGTAGCCCAGCCGCTGGTTGAGCTCCTCCAGCAGCTTCTCGGCCGCATCGGCGATGACCGTGCCGGGCGGGAAGATTGCCGAGGCGCCGGCCGCAATCAGGGCATCGAAATCCTGCGGCGGGATCACGCCGCCGACCACGATCATGATGTCGGGCCGGCCCGCCTTGGCGAGTGCAGCCTTGAGCTCCGGCACCAGCGTCAGATGGCCCGCCGCCAGCGAGGAGACGCCGATGATGTGGACGTCGTTCTCGACGCCTTGTCGCGCCGCCTCGTCGGGCGTGGCGAAGAGCGGGCCGATATCGACGTCGAAGCCGAGATCGGCGAAGGCCGAGGCGATCACCTTCTGGCCGCGATCGTGTCCGTCCTGGCCCATCTTGGCGACGAGGATGCGCGGGCGGCGTCCGTCGGCTTCCTCGAAGGCCTCGCACATCAACTGCACGCGCGTCACGGCAGGGTTCATCTCGCCGACCTCCCGCTTGTAGACGCCCGAGATTGCCTTGATCTCGGCGCGGTGGCGCCCGAAGACTTTTTCCATCGCCAGCGAGATTTCGCCGACCGTCGCCTTGGCCCGCGCCGCCTTGACCGCGAGGTCGAGCAGGTTGCCGTTGCCCTGCGCGCCGTTGGTGAGAGCGGTGAGGGCGGCTTGCGTCTCCGCCTCATTGCGCTCGGCCTTGAGCCGCCGGAGCTTGTCTAGCTGCTGGGCGCGGACCGAGGCGTTGTCGACCTTGAGCACGTCGATCGCCGCTTCGTTCTCGGGCTTGTAGATGTTGACGCCGATGATCGATTGCTGGCGCCCATCGATGCGCGCCTGCGTCTTGGCGGCGGCTTCCTCGATCCTGAGCTTGGGGATGCCGGCCTCGATCGCCTTGGCCATGCCGCCAAGCGCCTCGACTTCCTGGATATGGCCCCAGGCCTTGGCGGCGAGCTCGGCGGTGAGCCGCTCGACATAATAGGAGCCACCCCAGGGATCGATGATCCGATTTGTGCCGCTCTCCTGCTGCAGCACGATCTGGGTGTTGCGGGCGATGCGGGCGGAAAAGTCGGTCGGCAGCGCCAGCGCCTCGTCGAGGGCGTTGGTGTGCAGCGACTGGGTGTGCCCCTGCGTCGCCGCCATCGCCTCGATCATGGTGCGCGGCACGTTGTTGAACACGTCCTGCGCCGTCAACGACCAGCCGGAGGTCTGGCAATGGGTGCGCAGCGGCAGGGACTTCTCGTTCTGCGCCCCGAAATCCTTGACCAGCTTGGCCCAGATCAGACGGGCCGCCCGGAGCTTCGCCACCTCCATGAAGAAGTTCATGCCGATGGCCCAGAAGAAGGAGAGCCGCGGCGCGAAGACATCGACACCGAGACCTGCCTGCTGGCCGGCGCGGATATATTCGACGCCGTCGGCGAGGGTGTAGCCGAGCTCCAGGTCCTGCGTCGCTCCGGCCTCCTGCATGTGATAGCCGGAGATCGAGATCGAGTTGAATTTCGGCATGTTCGCCGAGGTGTAGGCGAAGATGTCGCCGATGATCCGCATCGAGGGCGAGGGCGGGTAGATATAGGTGTTGCGGACCATGAACTCCTTGAGGATGTCGTTCTGGATGGTCCCCGAGAGCTTGGCCGCCGGCACGCCCTGTTCTTCCGCCGCGACGATGTAGAGCGCCAGCACCGGCAGGACGGCGCCGTTCATCGTCATCGACACGCTCATCTGGTCGAGCGGGATGCCGGAGAACAGCGTGCGCATGTCGTAAATCGAATCGATCGCGACGCCGGCCATGCCGACATCGCCGCCGACGCGCGGATGGTCGCTGTCATAGCCGCGATGGGTGGCGAGGTCGAAGGCGACCGAGAGCCCCTTCTGGCCGGCGGCGAGGTTGCGCCGGTAGAAGGCGTTCGAGTCCTCGGCCGTGGAGAAGCCGGCATATTGCCGGATCGTCCAGGGCTGGTTGACGTACATGGTCGGGTAGGGGCCGCGCAGATAGGGCGCGATGCCCGGCAGCGTGTCGACGAAGGGCAGCCCGTCGCGATCCGCGGCCGTGTAGAGCGGCTTGACCGGGATATCCTCCGGCGTCTGCCAGAGCTCGCCCGTGCTCTGCGGAGTGGCCGCGGCGCCTGCCGTGTCGGCGAAGGCGAGCTTCGTGAAATCCGGGATCGCGGTCATGGCTTGCTCCCGTCTGGCCTGTCCCACCAATGGTGGAAATGATGCACCGGCCCGTGGCCGTGGCCAACCTTGACCGCGTCCGAGGCCGCGATCGCGGCCGAGATGTAGCGCTTGGCCAGTGCCACTGCCTCGTTGAGGGCGATGCCATGGGCAAGGCCCGAGGCGATCGCGGAGGAGAGCGTGCAGCCGGTGCCGTGGGTGTTCTGCGTGGCGATGCGCGGCGCGACCAGGCGCTCGCGGCGACCGTCCTTGCCGATCAGGATGTCGACGCTGTCGTCACCGGTGCCGTGGCCGCCCTTGACCAGGACATTGGCCGGGCCGAACGCGAGCAGCGCCTCTGCCTGCTGGGCTGCCGCGTCCTCCGTCTCCGCCATGGCGGTGCCGAGCAGGGCAGCCGCCTCGGGCAGGTTCGGCGTGACGATCGTGCAGAGCGGCAGCAGGCGGCGCTTCAGCGCCTCGATCGCGTCCTCTTGCAAGAGGCGTCCGCCGGAGGCCGCGATCATCACCGGGTCGAGCACGATGTTCTTGGCGTTGTGGCGTTCCAACCCGTCGGCGACGGTCTCGATCAGCTCGGCGGTGGCGAGCATGCCGATCTTGACCGCATCGACCTTGAGATCGTCGAAGACGGCGTCGAGCTGCGCGGCGACGAAATCGGCAGGCACCGGATGGATCGCAGTCACCGCGGTGGTGTTCTGCGCGGTCAGCGCGACGATGACGCTGGCGCCATAGACCTGATGCGCGGCGAAGGTCTTGAGGTCGGCCTGGATGCCGGCGCCGCCGCTGGAGTCGGAGCCGGCGATGGTGAGGGCGATCGGCATGCTTATCCCTTGCTGGTGCTGACAGGGGATATGGCGATCGCCAGCGCATCCTGCAGCACCGCGATGGCGTCGCAGCCGGCGAAGACGAAGTTCGTCACCCCAGCCTCGCGCAGCGCCGCCTCCTGTTCGCCGGGACGGCCGGCGAGCCAGACCGTCGCGCCGGCTGCCGTCAGTGTCGTCGCGGTGAGGGTCGCTTCGGCGGCGTAGGCTTCGTCGGAGCCGCACAGGCAGGCGAGCTTTGCGCCGGAAGCGCGGAAAGCCGCGACGAGCGCGTCGAGATCGGTCGCGCCCGCCTTGGCGAAGCCGTCGCCGGAAGGTGCGGCGATGCCGCCGGCCTCGAACAGGTTGCGGGCGAAGCCGGCGCGGGCGGTGAAGCCGGCGATCGAGCCCAGCGTGGCGAGGAAGGCCTTCGGCCGCTCGCCGGCGGCTTCGGCGATGTCGGCGCTGGCGCGCAGCGCCTCGAACGGCTCGGCCAGGCGGCTGCTCGGCAGGGGCTCGACGGTGATCGCATCGCCGCTACCGGTGCGTTCGGTGGAAGCAGCGGGCGGCGGCGCCAGCACCGAGACCGAGGCTTCCGACAGGTTCGGGAACTCGCTGGTGCCGGTGATCGGTTCGCGCCGGGTCGCGATCGCCTTGGTCCGCGCGTCGCGCTCGCGCGAGAGACCCTTCTGGATATGGCCGTTGGCGAGCGCACCGACGATGCCGGTCAGGTCCCCGGAGCTTTCCGCCTCAAGGTCCTGGAATTTGCGCCAGCTCTGCTCGCACAGCGCCTGCGTCAGCGCCTCGAAGCCGCCGGCGCCGGCCGCCGGATCGGCGACGCGCCAGAGATTGGCCTCTTCGAGCAGGATCAGCTGGGTATTGCGCGCAATGCGCCGGGCGAAGCCGTCGGGCAGGCCGAGCGCGGCGGTGAAGGGCTGGACGCCGATCGAATCCGCGCCACCGATACCGGCCGAGAACGCAGCGATGGTGCCACGCAGCAGATTCACGTGAGGGTCGCGCCGGGTCAGCGAGCGCCAGGCGGTCTCGGCATGGATGAAGACGGGCTTAGGATCGAGTCCGCAGGCGCGCTGCACCCGGTCCCAGAGCAGGCGCGCGGCCCGCAGCTTGGCGACGGTGACGAACTCGTCGGCATCAGCAACGAGGGTGAAGGAGATGGCGTCGCGTGCCTCGGCAAGCGGTAGTCCTTCAGCTTCCAGCAGGCGCAGATAGGTCACCGCAGTTGCCAGCACGGCGCCGAGCTCCTGCGCCTCGGTCGCGCCGGCCTCATGCCAGATCCGGCCATCGGCGGCGAGGAACGGGCCCGTGAAGCCACGGGATTTCAGCGTGACGATGGTCTCGGCAATGCGCTTGCCGAGCTCGGGCAATTGCACGGCGAGCGCGCCGGAGCTCGCCAGAACGCCGATCGGCTCCATGCCGAAATCGATCTGGAGCGAGGAGGGGGCATGGCCGCGCTTCTCGACCAGATCGGCCAGGAGCAGCGCCTGCTTGCGGCCGCCGGGGGCAGGGTCGATGCGCATGCGGACAAGGTCGAGCATCACGCCGTCGAGCGCTGCATCGAGCGCTTCGACCGTCGTTGCCGTGAGGCCGAAGCCGCGCGCCGCGGGCGCGCCAGCGAAAGCGAGAGTCAGGGAATCGGCACCGCCTTCCAGCTCGGCGAGGGCGAGTTTGGCCGCTTCGGTCGTATCCGGATGATCGACGCGTGCCGCGACGCGCCAGCGGCCGGCCTCAGCGCGCAGCGGGCGGCTGCCCTGTTCGGCGGCGGCCTCGTAGAGCGGTTGGATCCGGACACCGTCAGCCGTCCGCCCGACCAGTTTCTTCTCGAAATCGGCGCCCTTCAGCACCTTGTCGACCGCGGCGCGCCACTGCGCTTCGCCCGGCGTGGCGAAGGCGTCCATGAAGGGCAGGTCGGCGAGGACTGTCGAGGTCATCAGCAGCGAACTCCTTGCACGCGTTCCTCCCGCCATTTCCGTCAGGCGGTGGAACACACGCCGGTTGGCGGCCCATTGTGCAACCGCGAAGTCCTGATTGCCACGGCTCGGCGCGAACGCAAATGCCCCCTTGGTCGGAAAGCCGTGCCGAAATGCCTATCCCCGCGACAGGGAACTCCTATGCCCGCAAACAAAAACGCCGCCCGATAGGGGCGGCGTCATCATATCTCGTGCTGGATACGTCGACTCAGACGAACTGGCCGAGGCCCGGGATCGCGCCGACGATCGCGCCCATGGTGTCCTCGCCCGCCTGCTCGCGGCCGACGGCGAACATCTCCTTCGAGACGCTCTGGATCTGGCCCATCGACAGGCCGGCGCCCATCAGCTGGCCGCCGAGCGCCATCACGCCCCCGCCGCCACCCATCAGGCCGCCGATCGCACCCATCAGCCCGCCCTTGGCGCCGCCTTCGGCTTCGGCAAGCTCCTGTGCGCCCGGCAGCGCCGCCATCAGCTGGCCGATCTCGGCCGCGGGGCCTTCCTTCTGCAGGAAGGCGAGGATGATGCCGATCGCCTTCTTCGCCAGCGACTCGTCAAGGCCCGAAGCAGCCATGATGCGGGAGATCAGTTCTTCCATTGTGCGGTCCTCTTATGACGAGCCTACTGATGCTCTGAAAATAGTTTATACATAAACTATCGGCGATGGAAGCGATCTTCATGCTTCCGCCCAACGTCTCGGTTCGCTACACCCTGTCCACGACCTTATGGCAACGGAACAGGCGCGACCATGGCGGATGACGGCACGATCCTGATCGGCAAGAGCGAGAAGCCGGAGGTGCTGCTGCTCAAGCTCGCCAACCGCCACGGCCTCGTCACCGGCGCGACCGGTACCGGCAAGACGGTGACGCTGCAGGTGCTGGCGGAGGGGTTTGCGAAGCACGGCGTGCCGGTCTTCGCCGCCGACATCAAGGGCGATCTCTCCGGTATCGCCGCGCCCGGCAATTCCAAGCAGCCCTTCGTCAAGCGCGCCGAGGAACTCAAGCTCAAATACCAGCCCGACCAGTTCACCACCGTGTTCTGGGACGTGTTCGGCGAGCAGGGCCATCCGGTCCGCGCCACGATCTCGGAGATGGGGCCGCTGCTGCTGGCGCGCCTGCTCGACCTCAACGACACTCAGGAAGGCGTGCTCAACATCGCTTTCCGCATCGCCGACGAGCAGAAGCTGCTGCTGCTCGACCTGAAGGACCTGCGCGCGATCCTGTCCTTCATCGCCGAGAATGCGCAGGAGCTGACGACCAAATACGGCAACGTTACCTCCGCCTCGGTCGGCACCATCCAGCGCGCTCTGCTCGTGCTGGAGAACCAGAAGGGCGACCTGTTCTTCGGCGAGCCGGCGCTCGACATCAACGACCTGATGAAGACCGACCGCGACGGCCGCGGCATCGTCAACATCATGGCCGCCGACAAGCTGATGGCCAATCCCAGGCTCTACGCCACCTTCCTGCTCTGGCTGCTCTCCGAGCTGTTCGAGCAGCTGCCGGAAGTCGGCGACCTCGACAAGCCCAAGCTCGTCTTCTTCTTCGATGAGGCGCACCTGCTCTTCAACGGCGCGCCAAAGGCGCTGCTGACTGCGGTCGAGCAGGTGGTGCGCCTGATCCGCTCCAAGGGCGTCGGCGTCTACTTCGTCACGCAGAACCCGCTCGACATCCCCGACACCGTGCTGGCCCAGCTCGGCAACCGCGTCCAGCACGCCTTGCGCGCCTTCACCCCGCGCGACCAGAAGGCGGTCAGGGCTGCGGCCGAAACCTTCCGGCAGAACCCGAAGATCAACACCGAGCAGGCGATCACCCAGCTCGCCGTCGGCGAGGCCCTGGTCTCGACGCTGGAAGGCAAGGGCTCGCCGACCATGGTCGAGCGTGCGCTGATCGCCCCGCCGATGGCGCAGGTCGGCCCGGTCACGCCGCAGGAGCGGGCGCAGTGCATGCGCGACTCCGGTTTCACCGGCAAGTACGACACCATGGTCGACCGGGAGTCGGCCTATGAAGAGCTGATGAAGCGCAAGGGGCTGAAGCCCGACGGTTCGCCGGTCGAGGCTTCGACCGAAGGGGGCGGCAGCATCCTCGACACGATCGGCGGCTGGCTCGGCGGTCCGAAGGAGCGTCCGAAGACCGGTCCGGGCAGCCGCGGCGGCCCGCTGCCGCAGAGCATGACCGAGAAGATCATCACCTCGGCGGCGCGTTCGGCCGCAACCTCGATCGGCCGGCAGGTCGGTACCGCCATCCTGCGCGGCGTGCTCGGGTCGTTGACCGGCGGGCGGCGGTAATCGGTCTGCCGTCATGCGCGCGGATGGCTGGCATCCGACGCGCGACTGGGCATGATGGCGCCACCGGAATCAGCCTCCAGTGAGCGCCATGTCCCAGCTTCCCGCCATCCTCTCCCGCCTCGACGCCGATCTCGATGCTTCGCTGACGCGCCTGTCGTCCTGGCTCGAAATCCCCTCGATCGGGACCGATCCGGCCTTCGATCCGCAGACTCGCCAGGCGGCCGAATGGCTGCGCGCCGATCTTGAAGGCCTCGGCTTCAAGGCCGAGCTGCGCGAGACCGGCGGCCATCCTGTCGTGCTGGCGCATCGCCCGAAGCCCGGCGCTCCGCATGCGCTGTTCTATGGCCATTACGACGTCCAGCCGGTCGATCCGCTCGAGCTCTGGGACAACGACCCGTTCAAGCCGGCCGTCAAGGAGATCGAGCCCGGGCGCAGGGTGATCCTTGCCCGCGGTGCCTGCGACGACAAGGGTCAGGTCATGACCTTCATCGAGGCTATCCGCGCCACGCTCGCCGAGACCGGCGACCTGCCGATCGGCCTGACCATCCTGGTCGAGGGCGAGGAGGAATCCGGTTCGGTCAACCTGCCGGGCTTCATCAAGGCCAACGCCGCCGAGCTGAAGGCCGATTTCGCGCTGGTCTGCGATACCGGCATGTGGGACCGCGTCACGCCGCTGATCACCTCGACGCTGCGTGGCATGGTCTACCAGGAGGTGCGCCTGAGCGCGGCCGACCGCGACCTGCATTCCGGCCTGTTCGGCGGCGCGGCCGCGAATCCGATCCATGTGCTGACCAAGATCGTCGCCGAGATCCATGACGAAACCGGCCGGATCACCATCCCCGGCTTCTATGATGGCGTGCACGAGCCGACCAATGCGCAGAAGGCCGAATGGGCCGATCTCAACCTGACCGAGAAGGAATTCCTCGGGCAGATCGGGCTGAAGCATTCGATCGGCGAGAAGGGCCGCATGCTCATCGAGCAGATCCAGTCGCGCCCGACCTGCGACGTCAACGGCATCTGGGGTGGCTATACCGGCGAGGGCAGCAAGACCGTCATCCCGGCCAAGGCCTCGGCCAAGGTCTCCTTCCGCCTCGTCGGCGATCAGGACCCGGCGAAGATCACCGCCGCCTTCCACCAGTTCGTGCGCGAGCGCCTGCCGGAGGATGTGACCGCCGAGTTCATCAGCCATTCCGGCTCGCCGGCGCTGGCCGTACCGGTCGATTCCCCCGTGCTGCAGAAGGCGCGCAAGGCTCTCGCAGAGGAATGGGGTGGCCGTGTCGTCTCGATCGGCAGCGGCGGCTCGATCCCGGTGGGCGGCGACTTCAAGCGCACGCTCGGGCTCGACACGCTCTTCGTCGGCTTCGGCCTCGACGACGACCGCGTCCATTCGCCGAACGAAAAATACGACCTCTCCTCCTTCCACAAGGGCCAGCGCTCCTGGGCCCGCATCTTGCAAGAACTCGCCTCATGAAATCCGTTTGTGTCTTCTGCGGCTCGAGCCCGGGCCATGATCCCGTCCATGCCGAGGGCGCCCGCGCCATGGGCACTGCCATCGCCCGGCGTGGCCTGACGCTGGTCTATGGTGGTGGTGCCGTCGGCCTGATGGGCATCGTCGCCAATGCCGCGCTCGAAGCCGGCGGCGAGGTCCATGGCGTGATCCCGCGGGCGCTGCGCGAGAAGGAGGTCGGCCACAACAAGCTGACCCGGCTCGAGGTGGTCGAGACCATGCACATCCGCAAGGCGCGCATGGCCGAGCTCTCCGATGGCTTCATCGCCATGTCGGGCGGCATCGGCACCTTCGAGGAGATCTTCGAGATCTGGACCTGGAGCCAGCTTGGCATCCACGGCAAGCCGCTCGGCTTTCTCAATATCGACGGCTTCTACGATGCGCTCGCCGCCTTCCTCGACAACACCACGAAGGCCGGTTTCATGTGGCAGGCCCATCGCGACATGGCGATGATGGAGACCGACCCGGCGGCGCTGCTCGACAAGATGGAGGCCTACAAGCCGCAGACCCAGATCAAATGGGTGGAGAAGACGGAGGTTTGATGCCTTTGTTTATGCTGGAGGGGGGCGACTTTGTATCATCATGGTCTTTCAGAGGAGCAATTTGCGAAGGTAGGAAAGATCGTTTTGAACTGGGGTGCTGCTGATAATTTTGTTGGGTACTGCTTGAATTTTGTTTTCAAGATATCGGATCCGGAGGATCAGATCGATCTTACATTGGTTCTCGATATGCGGAAGAAGGTTGATCTTCTTGTAAAGTCTGCTGGGCGCAAGAGCGTTTCTGAGGAGAAAACTCTGCTGATCAAAGAGCTGTCCAGTGTATGTCGCTTGTGGGCCGAGGATCGCAATTTCCTTGCGCACGGACTAGGTGTCGCATCGGCCGATGGTGATTATTCGATAATGTCAGGCAAAAAGCAGAAGCCCTATAATATCGATAATCTCGACAGGGACATTGAGCGGTCAGCTTACGTTCTCAATTTGGCAATGCGCTTGAATATGCTGCTGGCTGGTGTCGAATGGAACCCGCTCGGGCCGCTACCCTCTCGGCCAGCGTGACAAGCCACACCATGCAATCTGAAAATGAGATAGGAATTTTGTCCTTGACATCGTGACGCTGATCGGATAGAGATCAGGAACGCTCACGAATTGCGCCTGAGACGAACGAAGCCGCCGCGCTGCCCAGCCGGCGGCTTTTGCGTGTCCGGGCCGGGCCGAGGTTTCCGATGACCGATGAGACTGATGAGAGCGCCCCAGCCCGGCCGGCGGCGAAGCGCAAGCCTGCACGGAGCGGCGGCCGCAAGGCCGTGATCGGCAAGCTCTGGAAGGCGGCGCAGACGCAGCTCGAAGCGCATGAGGCGCATCTGGCCGAATTGCCGGCCGGCACCGCCGCGAGCGAAACCGACGCCAAGACGCTGGCGACCCTGGCCCGCACCGTACGCGAGCTGGTCGCGCTGGATTCTGCCGCAGCGGGGGAGGGAGGAAAGGCCGACGATGACCCCAGCCCCGCCGAAGGATTGCGCCGGGTCGATGAGCTTCGCCGAGAGCTGGCACGACGCATGGAACGCCTTATCGCCGACCACGCAGGTGAAGCTGTTCCTCAAGCTGCTGCCGGGTCTACCCCCGGAGCTGGTTAGGCTCGTCGATCAGGAGTGGACCTACTACGGGCGGCCCGACCAGAAGTCCCGTCGCCTGCCGCCTTGGTGGACCTGGCTTGTCCTTGGCGGTCGTGGCGCCGGTAAGACACGGACCGGTGCCGAATGGGTCAGAGGGATGGCGCTGGGGCTGGCTCCGATCGCCAGTGAACCCGTCGGCCGCATCGCCCTCGTCGGTGAGACGCAGGCTCAAGTTCGTGACGTGATGATCGAGGGCGTCTCCGGGCTGCTGGCAATCCATCATCGCTGGGAGAAGCCGGTCTGGTCGCCGTCGCGGCGCCGGCTCGAATGGGGCAATGGCGCGATCGCGCAGGTGTTCACAGCCGAAGACCCGGAAGGCTTGCGCGGACCGCAATTCGGCGCGGCCTGGTCCGACGAACTGGCGAAATGGCCGAACCTTCAGGAGACCTGGGACATGCTTCAGCTCGGCTTGAGGCTCGGTGAGCGACCACGCCAGGTGGTGACGACAACGCCGCGCCCGCTACCGCTGATCAAGCGGCTGCTCGACGACCCGCGCGTCGCTGTCAGTCGCGCGGCAACCCGTGCCAACCGCTTCAACCTGGCACAGAGCTTCCTCGACAGCGTGAGCCAAGCCTATGGCGGCACGCGGCTCGGCCGGCAGGAGCTCGAAGGCGAGATCGTCGAGGAGAGCGCCGACGCGCTCTGGAGCCGAGCCTTGATCGAGGACTGTCGCGAGCGGGAAGCACCGCCGCTGGCTCGGATCGTTGTGGCGATCGATCCGCCGGCCTCCTCGTCGAAGCGGGCAGATTCTTGCGGGCTCGTCGCGGCCGGCATTGATCGCGACGGCCTCGGCCATGTGCTGGCGGATGCGACGCTCGCCGGCGCCAGGCCGCATGAATGGGCCGCTGCCGCCGTCGCGATCTATCGCCGGCTTGAGGCCGATGTGCTGGTCGTCGAGGTCAACCAGGGCGGCGAGATGGCGACAAGCGTCATCCGCGAGGTCGATCCGGGCGTGCCGGTGACGCCGGTCAGGGCTTCGCGCGGAAAATTCCTCAGGGCCGAACCGGTGGCGGCGCTCTATGCGCAGGGGCGCGTGCGCCATGCCGGCGCCTTTCCGGCGCTGGAGGACGAGATGTGTGACTTTGGGCCGACCGGTCTGAGTTCCGGCCGCTCGCCCGACCGGCTCGACGCACTGGTCTGGGCACTGACGCATCTGATGCTCGGGCCGAAGGGCCGGCCGCGGGTGAGGGGGCTTTAGCGCCCGGCGATCGCAACAATAGCGAGAAATCCATGCTCAATTTCCTTCGCAGCCTGCGCGGCCCTGCCGCGCCGGAACAGAAGCGCTCGCGCGTCGGGCCGTTGATCGCCCTGCACGAGGCCGGTCGCCCGGTCTGGACGCCGCGCGACTATGGCGCCCTCGCAAGGGAGGGCTATCAGCGCAATCCGGTGGTGCATCGCTGCGTCCGGCTGATCGCCGAGGCGGCGGCGCAGACGCAGCTGATCGCCAAGGTCGGCGGGCGCGAGATGCCGGAGCATCCGGCGCTGGCGCTGATCGAGCGGCCCAATCCGCGCCAGGGCGGCATCGCCTTCCGCGAGATGCTCTATGGCCATCTGCTCGTCGCCGGGAATGCCTATGTCGAGGCTGCGAGCATCGGCCGCGAGCCGCGCGAGCTCTATGCGCTCCGGCCCGACCGGATGCGGGTCGTTCCCGGTCGCGACGGCTGGCCTGAGGCCTATGACTATACCGTCGGCGCGCAGACGATCCGCTTCCGCCAGGACGAGGGCGCGCTGCCGCCGATCCTGCACCTGTCGCTGTTCCATCCGGTCGACGACCATTACGGCCTCTCGCCGGTCGAGGCGGCCGCCTGCTCGCTCGACGTCCACAATGCTGCAGGCAGCTGGCACAAGGCGCTGCTCGACAATGCTGCCAGGCCGTCCGGCGCACTGGTCTATGACGGCCCCGAAGGCGGCACGCTGACCGAAGCCCAGTTCGAGCGGCTGAAACAGGAGCTGGAGGACGGTTTCCAGGGCGCGCGCAATGCCGGGCGCCCGCTCCTGCTCGAAGGCGGGCTCGACTGGAAGCCGCTGTCGCTGTCACCGGCCGAGCTCGACTTTGTCGCCGCCAAGGGCGTCGCGGCGCGCGAGATCGCGCTCGCCTTCGGCGTGCCGCCTTTGCTGCTCGGCCAGCCCGGCGACAACACCCACGCCAATTTCGCCGAGGCCAACCGCGCCTTCTGGCGCCAGACCTTGATCCCGCTGGTCAGGCGCACTGCGCAGTCGCTGGCGCAATGGCTCGGCCCGGCTTTCGGCGATGCGCTCAGCCTCGAGCCCGATCTCGATGCGGTCGAGGCGCTGGCGGATGAGCGGGAATCGCTCTGGCGACGGGTCTCTGCCGCCGGTTTCCTCAGCGAGGACGAGAAACGCGAGGCGGTCGGCTATGGCCGCGGGGAGGTGTCGTCATGAGTCCGTTCGACGAAGCCGCGGCGGGGATCGTCGCACGCGGCGATCTCGGCCATCTCGCGCTGCTGCTCTGGGCCTTCTGTGCCTCGGGCCTCGCCCTCTTCGCTTTGCGCGAGCTGATCGCCGCCAACCGACGCTTCGACGAGTTCGTGCGTGAACTAGCCCGCTTCAACGCCCGCTATGAGGGAGGGGATTCATGAGCAAGACCGGTGGCAAATCGCCGCCCAGGCCGGCTCCGGCCGCTGTCAGATCGGGCGTGGCCGCGCCGCGTCCCGTCCGTCCGCCGCGCGAGGTGTTCGGCCGCTTCTTCGAGACGCTCGGGCAGCTCGACGCCACCGGCCGTGGCGGGCGGGGAGGGGCACGATGAAAGCCTTTGCTCCCGGCTATCCCGTGTTGGCACGCGAAGCCAAGTTTCTGGCGCAGCCGCTGGCCCGGATCGAGCCGGACGGCGCTTTCGAGGGCTATGCCAGCCTGTTCCGCATCGCCGATCTCGGCAAGGACGTGGTCGAGCCCGGTGCCTTCCGCGATAGTCTCGCCCGCCGCGGAGCTGCTGGCATCCGGATGCTCTGGCAGCATGATCCGACGCAGCCGATCGGCCGCTGGCTCGAGCTGCGCGAGGATTCGCGTGGCCTTTATGTCCGCGGCCGGCTCTCGCTCGCCGTAGCGCGGGCCCGCGAACTGCATGCGCTGATGCGCGACGGCGCCGTCGACGGGCTCTCCATCGGCTTTCGCTCGCAGCGCGCCCGTAGCGAGCCACGCACCGGCCTGCGCCGGCTGGAGCAGGTCGACCTCTGGGAGATCTCGCTCGTCACCTTCCCGATGCTGCCGCAGGCCCGGGTCAGCGTCGTCAAGGCGCTGCGCCCGCCCTGCCATTCCGCCTTTGCCTGAAAATCCACCTGAAGCCGCAGAACCACAGGAGATTCCATGACTGCGCTGAACCAGGCTCCCGAGACCAAGGCGATCGGCGAGGCCGCCGCCATCTATGACGATCTGCGCTACACGCTGGAGGCCTATCGCGCCACCAATGACGAGCGCCTGGCCGAGCTCGAGACCCGCATGGGCGGCGACGTGCTCACCGGCGAGAAGCTCGCCCGCCTCGACGATGCGCTCGACGAGACCCGCCGCCGGCTCGACCGGCTGAGCCTCGACAGCCGCCGTCCGGCTCTGGGCGCGAGCGAGGATCGTGATCCGGCCGTGGCTGAACACAAAGCCGCCTTCGCGGCTTACGTCCGACATGGCGAGGCGACCGGGCTGAAGCGGCTGGAGGCCAAGGCCCTTTCGGCCGGTTCCGGTCCGGATGGCGGCTATCTCGCGCCCTCGGCCGTCGAGGGCGAGATCCTGCGTCGCCTCGCGACGGTGTCGCCGATCCGTTCGATCGCGACGGTGCGCACCATCTCCTCCGGCACCTACAAGAAGGCGTTCTCGACCACCGGTCCGGCCTCCGGCTGGGTAGCGGAGACGGCGGCGCGTCCGCAGACCGGCACGCCGACTTTGGCCGAGCTCTCCTTCCCGGCAATGGAGCTCTACGCCATGCCGGCGGCGACGCAGACCCTGCTCGACGACGCCATCGTCGATATCGACCAGTGGATCGCCGAGGAGGTCGAGAGCGCTTTCGCCGAGCAGGAGGGGGCTGCCTTCGTCAACGGTGATGGCGTCGACAAGCCCAAGGGCTTCCTCGCCTATCCGACCGTGGCCGACACGAGCTGGAGCTGGGGCAATATCGGCACGCTGAAGACCGGCGTCGCCGGCGCCTTCGCCGCCTCGAACCCGTCCGACATCCTGGTCGATCTCGTCTATGCGTTGAAGGCCGGCTATCGCCAGAACGCCAGCTTCGTGATGAACCGCAAGACGCAAGCCGCGGTGCGCAAGTTCAAGGACTCGACCGGCCAGTATCTCTGGCAGCCGCCGGCCGCGGCGGGCGCTCAGGCGACGCTGCTCGGCTTCCCGGTCGTCGAGGCCGAGGATATGCCGAACATCGCCACGGATTCGGTTTCGATCGCTTTCGGCGACTTCCGCCGTGGCTATCTCGTCGTCGACCGGGCGGGTGTGCGCATCCTGCGCGATCCCTATTCCGCCAAGCCGCATGTGTTGTTCTACACGACCAAGCGCGTCGGCGGCGGCGTGCAGGATTTCGCCGCGATCAAGGGGCTGAAGTTCTCGGCCTGATCCGCGCTAGCGGCCAAACCACCAGCTGTAGCTCGCGCTCGGGCGTGCATCTTCGCTCGCCCGGCGTGGTTCGTCGCCGTAATTGAGCAGCCGCTCGCTCGCCTCGGCGATCCAGGCGCGATGATCGTTGATCGGGGTGATCGCGGTGAAGCCGCCGCAGATCATCTTGACGCGCGAGCTCAGCGGCCCGCTCGACCAGGAAACGATGCCGACGAGATCGCGCGATCCGGGCGGGCCTCGCAGCACCGGTCCGCCGGAATCGCCGCGGCAGGCGCCGGCACCGAGGATCTCGCCTCGGTTCTCGGTATCGACCGCGACCTTGACCGTGTTGGCGGTGGTGTAGTTGCCGGCGTTGACCAGGGTGACTTCGCGCAGCGTGCGCGCAGTCTTCTTGTTCGTCTCGGAGGCGAGGCCGAAGCCGGCCATGGTGACGGTCTCGCCCTGCCACAGGCCACTGCCGAGCGTCAGCGGCTGGATGTCGGCCGGCAGCGGCGTGGCGAGGCGCAGCAGCGCGAGGTCCGCGCCGGGCTGCGTACGCGGCGTCGTGCCGGGCACGAAGGTCGGATGCGGCAGGACCGCTGCGACGATATGAGTGCGATTGCGGAAGCGCTTGTCGAGGCTGATCACGCGCACCGAGCCGCCGGTCATCAGGCAATGGGCTGCCGTCAGCACGAGCTCGGAGGAGATCGCAGCGCCGGAGCAGAGCTCGCCGCGGCTGGTTTCGACCCGCAAGGTCGAGGCGCGCACGCCGTCAACCGCGCGCGAGGTCACGCCGCCGATCACGGCTTGAGCCGGTACGGTCATTTGCAGCGCGGTACAAAAAGCGATTGCGACGGTCGCTGCGCGCTTCAAAGTCATCTTGGTCGAGGCCGTCATTGCCATGGTGCCAGTCTAGGGTTTGCTGCGCCGCAGTCCAGTGCTCTTCGCGTGATCGGGATGTCAGGGGGCGGTAGCCCAGTCGGCGCTCTCGCCCCAGCCCGACAGCGTCCGGTCGATCCAGCTGCGTTGCGGCGCGACCAGCACGCCCTGGCTGAGCAGGCCGCATTGCTTGCCGGAGGGGCCGGTCGACCAGCTCGAGACGGCGACGACGCCGTCCGAGCCTGCGACGATCGGCCCGCCGGAATCGCCCTGGCAGGCTCCGGCGCCCGGGCGCTTGCCGCCGGTCGCCGGATCTGAGGCCCAGAGCAGGATCTTGCCGGGTCCGTAAGGCTCGACGGTGGCAAGCGCGGCGGAGCGATAGGTGCCGGTCGTCTTTGCATCGCCCTCACGCGCGACGCCGTAGCCTGAGAGCGTCACCGGCGAGCCGGCGCGCGGCAGGCCGCCATCGACCAGCGTCGCGGTCGAGAAGCGCGCCGGCAAAGGCGTGCTGAGCCTGACCAAGGCGAGGTCGATCGAGCGCTGCCGGTTGGTGACGGATTTGGCGTTGAATTCCGGATGCAGCGCGATCGCCGCCGGCTCGACCAGGACCGGCTCGCCGCCTTCGCGCCAGTGGATGCGCAGGTCGATGCGGGCATCGGCGCAATGGGCGGCGGTGAGGATGGCGCGGCGCGATAGCACGATGCCGGTGCAGACGCCGCCGCGCGCATTGAGAACCATCACGGTCGCACCGGCGACAGGCCCGCCTTCGCGCCCGCCGACCACGGCCGAGGCGGGGTAGGCCGCGGCAGATGCCGTCGCCAGGGCCGCCAGAGCAATCGCCGTTCTGCCACGCATCGAGCCGTCTCCGCTGTCGGGCTGGGCTCGATAGCGCATCGCCGGTGCCGTTCAAACCGGAAAAGAGGAGAGATCATGACGCCGCTCGCTTTGACGCCGCCGGCCATCGAGCCGGTCTCGCTGTCGGAAGCCAAGGATTTCCTGCGCATCCTCGCTGCCGACGAGGACGAGCTGCTCGGTACCTTGATCACGGCGGCCAGGCTGATGATCGAGGCGGCGTCCGGCCGTCTGCTGATCGAGCAGGGCTGGCGAATCGTCCTCGATGCCTGGCCGCAAAGTGGCGAGATCCGCCTGCCGCTCTCGCCGGTGCGCAGCCTCACGGTGGCGCGCGCCTATCCCGCGAGTGGTCCTGCGCTGGCCGTTGCATCGTCTTCGCTGATGCTGGTCGAAGGCTCCGACCCGCCCTTGATCGCGATCGTCGGCCCGGTTTCGTCGCCCGGTCGTGCGCGTGCCGCGATCGAGATCGACCTCGTCGCCGGCTTCGGCGCGACGCGCGACACGGTCCCGGCGCCGCTGCGGCAGGCCGTGCTCCGGTTGGCTTGCCGCTGGTTCGAGCATCGCGGCGACGTGGTCAGCCGCGACGCCGCCCGGCTGCCGGCCGAGATCGCTGCGCTCGTCGCCCCGTTTCGTCGCGTGAGGCTGTGATGATCAGGGAGGCCGGCAAGACGCGCCCCGTTGGCGCATTGCGCCGTCGGCTGCTGCTGGAGGCCCCCGTCGAGACGCCGGACGGTGCCGGCGGTCGGCTCACAGGCTTCGAGACTGTCGCTGCGGTCTGGGCACAGGTCGAATGGCTCTCGGGCAATGAGCGCTGGCGCGGCGAGCGGCCGGAGCAGGCGGCGAGCCACCGCATCACCCTGCGCTGGCGTGCCGGCGTCGATGCCGGCCAGCGCCTGCGCGATGGCGACCAGGTTTTCGACATCCACGCGGTCGGCGATCCCGATGGCGGCCGCCGGCGTCTTGTCTGCCTGGTCGAGGAGGTGAGCCGATGAGCGACGCCATCCTCCCATTGCGGAGCGCCATCCACGCGCATCTTTCCTCCGACATCGGGCTGACGGCACTGATCGGTGCCGGACGCATCCACGACGAGCCGCCGCGTGCCGCGAGCGGGCTCTACGTCGTCCATGGCGAGGTCACGGCCGAGGATTGGTCGACCGGCAGCGACCGCGGCTGCGAGCAGAAGCTCTCGCTCGTCGTCTGGGCCGGGGAGAGCGCCTCCTCGCGCAAGGCGCTCGAGGTAGCCGCCCGCATCGTCGCCAGCCTGGAGGGCGCGGCGCTCGCGCCGGAAGGCCATCGATTGATCAATCTCGGCTGGCTGTCCTCGAAGCTTGCCCGCGATCCCAAGACCCATCTGCCGACGGTGACGCTGACCTTCCGGGCCGTCACCGAAGCGCTCTGACCTCCAGGAAAGGACCGCCCATGCCTGCCCAGAAAGGCAAGGATCTCTTGCTCAAGGCCGCTGATGCCGGCGGCAGCTTCGTCACCGTGGCGGGCCTGCGCGCCCGCCAGATCGCCTTCAATGCCGAGGCGGTCGACGTCACCCATGCCGAGTCGGCCGGGCGCTGGCGCGAATTGCTGGCCGGAGCCGGCATGCGCCGCGCCAGCATCAGCGGCGCCGGCATCTTCAAGGACGAGGCCTCGGATGCGCTGGTACGCCAGATCTTCTTCGACGGCGCCATCCGCGACTGGCAGGTGATCGTCCCCGATTTCGGCGTGATCGCCGGGCCGTTCCAGCTCTCGACACTCGAATATCGCGGCGACCATGCCGCCGAGGTGACCTTCGAGCTCTCGCTGGAATCGGCGGGTCAGCTCTCCTTCACGCTCGCCTGAGGAGAGGCCCCATGGTCAATCGCTACAGGGGTGAAATCGCTCTGATGGTCGAGGGGCGAGCGCTGCCGATGCGGCTCACCCTCGGCGCGCTCGCCGAGCTGGAGGACGCGTTCTCGGTCGAGAACTTGCCAGCCTTGGGCGAGCGCTTCGCCGCCGGCAGGCTCTCGGCCCGCGACATCACGCGCATCCTCTCCGCCGGGCTTCGCGGCGCCGGCGGCACGCTGGCTACGGACGAGGTCGCGGCGCTGTCCTTCGATGGTGGGCTCAACGGCGCCATCGCGGCCGCGATCACCTTGCTCGACGTGACTTTCGCGCCGTCGGACGAGGGGACGGATGTCCGCCCTCCGTCGCCGCCGGCGGCTTGAAGGCTCCGGCGGCGTTTCCCTTCCCTTGGCGCGAGGTGATGGCCTTCGGGCTCGGGCGCCTGCGCTGGACGCCGGATGCCTTCTGGGCGGCGAGCCCGCACGAGATTCTTGCCGCGATCGAGGCCTATCGCCCGCCTGAGGCCGAAGCGCCGTCGCGCACGACGCTCGACGCGCTGATGCAGGCCCACCCGGACCCCGTTTCCCGTGACGATGATTGGAAAGGCCGCGCCGATGGCTGACGAAGACGATTCCTTCTCCTCGTCCTCCTCCTCGTTCGATGTCGGCGGCTTGCGCTCGCTGAACACGCTGACCCAGAGCCTGTCAAAATCGGCGCAAGCCTTCGGCAAGTCGATCACCAATGCGTTCGCCAGTGGGATCATCGAGGGCAAGCGCTTCGAGGACGTGCTGCGCAGCATCGGCACGTCGCTGAGCCAGAGCTTGCTGAAATCGGCGCTGAAGCCGCTGCAGAACACGATATCGAGCTGGCTCGGCTCCGGGATCAACAGCCTGGCCGGGCTCTTCACCGGCGGCATTGGCGGCGGGGGCGGCAGCTCGCCGGTCTCCTTCTTTGCCGATGGCGGCGTCGTCTCTGCACCCTCCTATTTTGCCATGGGGCGCGGGCTCGGGCTGATGGGCGAGCGCGGGGCGGAGGCGATCATGCCGCTGTCGCGTGGCCCAGACGGCAAGCTCGGTGTGCGGGCCGGCGGTGGTGGTGATCGGCGCCCGGTCAGCGTCACCGTTCAGGTCTCGACGCCCGATGCCGACAGTTTCCGCCGTTCCGAGGCCCAGGTCTCGGCGGCGATCGCGCGGGCCGTGGCGCGCGGCAATCGCGCGCTCTGATTCGCATACCATGACTGGACAGGGAGAAGCGGCATGAGCGGCTTCCATGAGGTGCGCTTTCCCGCAGGGATCGCGCGCGGCGCCCGCGGTGGGCCGGAGCGGCTGACCCAGGTCGTGACGCTGGCTTCGGGCCGGGAGGTCCGCAACAGCCGCTGGGCCCATTCGCGCCGGCGCTATGATGCCGGCTTCGGCATCCGCACGCTCGACGGCTTGGCAGAGGTCGTCGCCTTCTTCGAGGAGCGGCGCGGCCGGCTCTACGGTTTCCGCTGGCGCGATCGGCTCGACTGGAAGAGCTGCGCGCCTTCGGCGACACCCGTGGCAAACGACCAGCAGATCGGCGTCGGCGACGGCGCGACGCGCGTCTTCCAGCTCTGCAAGCTCTATGGCGGCCTGCACGCGCCCTATGTCCGCCGCATCGCCAAGCCGGTCGCGGGGACGGTGCTGATCGCCGTCGACGGCGCGGCGCAGCCGCAGCCGGCGGTCGTCTCCTGCGATCATGCCAGCGGGCTGATCACCTTCGCGGTCGGCCATGCTCCCCCGGCCGGCTCGGTCGTCAGCGCCGGCTTTGCCTTCGACGTGCCCGTTCGCTTCGACATCGATGCGATCGAGGTCGACCTGTCGGCCTTCGAGGCCGGCGACATTCCCAGAATCCCGATCGTCGAGATCGCCGACTGAAGGCTTCGTCATGCGGACATTATCCCCGGGACTCGCCGCGCATGTCGCCGGCGAGGCGACCACGCTTTGCCGGTGCTGGAGCCTGACCCGCCGCGACGGCGCGGTGCTCGGCTTCACCGATCACGATCGCGATCTCTCGTTCGACAGCATCCTGTTTCGCGCGAACGCCGGGCTGGAAGCCGCAGAAGCCAGCTCGGAGCTCGGCTTTGCGACCAGTGGTGGCGAGGTGATCGGGGCCCTGGCGGCGAGCGGCCTCAGCGAGGAGGACCTGTCGCGCGGCCTCTATGACGACGCCCGTGTCGCGCTCTGGCTGGTGAACTGGGCCGATCCGAGCCAGCGCGCTCTGCTGGAGGCCGGCTTCGTCGGCGAGGTGAAGCGCAGCGACAGCAGTTTCACCGCGGAGGTCCGGGGTCTCGGCAAAGCTTTCGACGAGGAGCGCGGCCGGCTCTATACCGCAGGCTGCTCCGCCGATCTCGGCGATACCCGCTGCGGCGCCGTGGCGCTTCCGGCGCTTGGAACGGTCTCTGTCACGGATGGCCGGCTCACGATCACGGCGCCGGTCCTCGGCGGGTTCCAGGACGGGCATTTCAGCGGCGGGCGGCTGGTTTTCGCGGCGGGTCAGAACACAGGCTTCTCCACGGAGATTCGTAGCCATCGCAATGCCGACGGCGCCGTCATCCTGCAGCTCTGGCAGGCTGCGCCGCGCCCGATCGCTGCCGGCGATGTCTTCACGGCGTTCCCAGGCTGCGACAAGCGTTTCGCCACCTGCCGTGACAAGTTCGGCAACGGTGCCAACTTCCGCGGTTTCCCGCATTTGCCGGGCAATGATTTCATCATCGGCGGCACCGGGGCGGGCGACCCCGGCGCGGGGCCGTTCGATGGCGGGAGCCTGTTCCGATGACCGGCGCAGATGCGACACGGGTGCGTGTCATCGCAGCAGCGCGCGGCTGGCTCGGCACGCCTTATCACCACCAGGCCTCGTTGCGCGGCGTTGGTTGCGATTGCCTCGGCCTGGTGCGCGGCGTCTGGCGCGATCTCTATGGCGGCGAGCCGGAGCCGACGCCGCCTTATTCGCCTTACTGGGCGCAGCAGGGCTCGGGCGAGACGCTGGCGCAGGCTGCGGAACGTCATCTGGTCTTACTCAAGCCGGAGGAGGCACGTCCCGGCGACGTGCTGCTCTTCCGCTGGCGGGCGCATCTGCCGGCGGCGCATTGCGCCGTCCTGACCGAGCCGGACCGCATCCTGCACGCTCATGACGGCGCCGCGGTCGGCGAAGTCGCCTTCACCGGCTGGTGGCGCCGCCACCTCAGCCATGTCTTCGCCTTTCCGGAGCTCGACGCCTGATGGCCACGCTCGTTCTGCAGGTCGCGGGCTCGGTACTCGGCGCCGCCGTCGGCGGCCCGTTCGGTGCCATGATCGGCCGTTCGCTTGGCGCGATCGCCGGCGCGAGCCTCGACCAGAGCCTCTTCGGCGGGGGCGGTACCCGCATCGTCGAAGGCCCGCGCCTCAAGGAGATCGACGGCCTCGCCTCGACCGAGGGCGCGCCGATCCCGCGTGTCTATGGCCGGGCCAGGCTCGGCGGCCAGCTGATCTGGGCGACGCGCTTCGAGGAGGAGGTGACGACCACCGTCACCCGCTCCAAAGCCGGAGGCAAGGGCGGGCAGAAGGCGCAGAAGACCTACGAAACCACTTACAGCTACTACGCCAATCTCGCGGTCGCGGTCTGCGAGGGGCCGATCGCCTTCGTGCGCCGCATCTGGGCCAATGGGCGCGAAATCGACTTCAACACCGTGGGGCTGCGCATCCATCGCGGCTTCGAGAACCAGGAGCCCGATCCGCTGATCGCGGCCAAGGAAGCCGGCGCCGCGCCAGCCTATCGCGGCACGGCCTATGTCGTGTTCGAGCGCTTCCCGCTCGCCGACTACGGCAATCGCGTGCCGCAATTCTCGTTCGAGGTCGTGCGCGCGGTGCCGGGCCTAGGCCAGATGATCCGGGCGGTGACGCTGATCCCGGGTGCGAGCGAATTCATCTACCAGCCGACCCTGGTCAACCAGGAGCCCGAAGCCGGCGTCAGCATCGCCGAGAACCGGCATCAATTGCACAGCACCACCGATATCGACGGTGCGATCACACATCTGCTGGCGCTCTGTCCGAATCTGCGGCGCATCTCCCTCGTCGTCAGCTGGTTCGGCGACGATCTGCGCGCCGACCATTGCACGGTCGCGCCGCGCGTCGAGATCGCCGACAAGAATACGCCGGACATGCCCTGGTCGGCCGCAGGACTCGACCGGGCAAGCGCGCGCCTGGTGAGCCAGTCAAACGGCAAGCCGGCCTATGGCGGCACGCCCTCGGACGAGAGCGTGATCGCACTGATCCGGCGGCTTCGCCATGTCTACGGGCTTGAAGTGGTGCTCTATCCCTTCGTGATGATGGATGTGCCGGCCGGCAACGCACTGGTCGACCCGCACACCGGCAACGCCTCGCAGCCACCCTATCCCTGGCGCGGCCGCATCACCTGCTCGCCTGCTCCGGGGCAGCCCTGGTCTCCCGACGGCACGCCGATCGCGACCGGGCAGATCGCGAGCTTCTTGGGGTCGGCCACGGCCGCGGATTTCTCGCTCGGCGGCGACAGGGTCGTCTGCGCGCGACCCGGCGAGTGGAGCTTCCGCCGTGCGGTACTGCATGCCGCGATGCTCGCCAAGGCGGCCGGCGGCGTCGAGGGCTTCATCATCGGCTCCGAGCTCGTCGGGCTGACGCGGGTGCGCGGCGCGCCCGGCCACTATCCGATGGTCGCCGGCCTGGTCGCGCTCGCCGCCGAGGTCCGTGCCGTCCTGCCGCCGCCGACCAAGCTGACCTATGCCGCCGACTGGACCGAATACGGCGCCCACGTCACCGATGGCGGGCTGGAGGTGCGCTTTCCGCTCGATCCGCTCTGGGCGAGCCTGCATATCGACGCGATTGGCATCGACTATTACGCGCCACTCTCCGATTGGCGCGACACGCCCGATCATGCTGACCTCGCTATCGCTCGCGGCCCCGCCGATGTCGACTATCTGCGCAATGGCCTGACGTCAGGCGAAGGCTATGACTGGTATTATTCCAGCCTGTCCGGCCGCTACGCGCAGGCGCGCCTGCCGATCACCGATGGCGCCTTCGGCAAGCCCTGGATCTTTCGCCCGAAGGACCTGCCGAATTGGTGGTCAAACCAGCATGTCGAGCGCTTCGCTGGCATGGAGATCGGCGCGACCGGCTGGCTGCCCGGCTCGAAGCCGATCTGGCTGACCGAAATCGGTGTGCCCGCCGTCGACAAGGGCGGCAATTCGCCGAATGTCTTTCCCGATCCGAAATCGATCGATGGCGGCTATCCGCATTTCTCGACGAAGGCACGTGACGACCTCGTTCAGGCACGCGGTCTCGAGGCGATCCTGTCGGGCTTCGATCCCGCACTTCCTGGGTTCGATCCGCAGCGCAATCCGACCTGGCTATCGCTCGGCCCGCGCATGGTCGATCCGGCAAACGTCTTCGTCTGGACCTGGGACGCCAGGCCGTTCCCGGCTTTCCCGGATCTGACGTCGGTCTGGGCCGACGGAGCGAATTACGAGACCGGCCACTGGATCAACGGCCGTCTCGAAGGCGTGACGCTCGACCGGCTGGTCCGGGCGCTCCTGACCGATTACGGCCTGCCTGCGCCGGACGAACTCGCGATCGACGGCTTCGCCGACGGTTATGTCTTGGATCGGCCGATCTCGGCGCGCCAGGCGCTCGAGCCGCTCGCCCAAGCCTTCGGCTTCGATGCCGTCATCTCGTCCGGCAGGCTCGCCTTCCGCGGTCGCGCCGCGACGATCGCGCGCGCCTTGTCGAGCGATGATCTCGTGCTCGATCGCAACAGCCAGCCCTTCGAATTGCGCCGGGCACAGGAGAGCGAACTGCCGCGCGAGCTGCGGCTCGTCCATGTCGACGGCAACAACGACTACCGTCAGGTGACGGCGCGCTCGCGCCGTCTTGCCGGGGCCGCGCGGCGGGAAAATGCCGTCGAACTCCCGATGGTCACGCGCCGGGCCGAAGGGCAAAGGCTCGCCGATCAACGGTTGCAGGAGATCTGGGCGGGCCGCGAAACGCTCGAGCTGGATCTATCGCCACGCTGTATCGACCTCGAGGCGGGTGACGTCGTCTCGCTGGAGGTCGCTGGCCGGCCGCGCCTGTTCCGGCTGACGCGCATCAGCGATGGCCCGACGCGGCGCGCCAATGCGCGTTCTGTCGAGCCCGCAATCTATCGCGGTGCGGCGTCGGGAGCGGCCGAGACACGCCCACCGAAGGTGACGCCGCGGATCGCAGGCCGACCGGATGCGCTGATCCTCGACCTGCCGATCGTGCGGGACACGCCGCCGCCCTTGCAATCGCTCGCTGCCTTCGCCGATCCCTGGCCCGGCGGGCTTGCGATCTGGCGCGCCACCGAGGGCATGCCGTTCACCTTGGCTGGCATCGTCGCGGCACCCTCGATCATGGGCGAGACCTTGACCGCACTGAGGCCCGGTCCCCTCTGGCGGACGGACCGGCATGCCTTCGTCGATATCCGTCTGCGTGGCGGCGGTCTTGCCTCGGTCGCGGCGGAGGAGGCGCTCGCCGGTGCCAACGCGCTCGCCTTCATCGATCCTGCCGGGCAGGTCGAGATCGTGACGGCGGCGCGGGTCGAACTGATCGGTGCACGGACATTCCGGCTGTCGCAGATGGTGCGTGGACTCGGCGGTTCGGAGGCGGCGGCAGCTCGGACATTGGCGGCTGGAGCGCGCGTGGTCGTCCTCGACGGTGCGGCGGTTTCACTGACCACGAGTCTCGACGATGTCGGCCGGCATCTGCGCTACCGGATCGGGCCGCCCAATGCCGATGTCGCGTCGGCCTCGATGCGCGAGCTCTCCGCCACCGTCGGAACAGCGCCGCTGGGGCCACTCGCCCCGGTGCGCCCGCGGGCCAGACGCGTACCGTCCGGCATTGCCTTGAGCTGGGTCCGGCGCAGCCGCGTCGGCGGTGATTCCTGGGAGGCGGTCGAGGTGCCGCTCGGCGAGGAGATCGAGCGTTATCGCGTGACCATCCGCGCCGGCAGCGAGGTCGTCAGGATCGTCGATGTCAGCGCACCGACGGTGGTCTATGAAGCGGCGCAGGAACTCGCAGATTTCGGCAGTCCGCAGGCCACATTGGACGTCGAGCTGGCGCAACTCAGCGTTGTCGCCGGGCTCGGCCAGTCTCGGCGTGGACACATCGTCGTGCGCTGAGCTAGCTTCACGCTGATGTTCATGGCGCATTCACGCGTACCGGGCTAGCCCAATGGCGATGATGCTGCTCGACCCCAATGTCGCGATTCTTGCGCTGGTGACCGCTACCGCCTCACCGGTGGAGCCGGTCGATGCCGCGCCGCCGATCTCCTGCCTGTCCGCCCAGGAAACGCGGGAGGCTGTGTCGGACGGCAAGGTCATGCAGCCGGCGGTGGCCTCCCGCCATGCCCGCGAGGCTGCGCCTGGCGAAGTCCTGCGGATCAGGCTCTGCCGCCAGGGCGACGAGTTCGTCTATGTGGTGACAACGATGAAGCGCGACGGCCGCGTCGCCCGGGTCACGCTCGACGGCGCCTCCGGCAAGGTGGCGGATATCCGCTAGTTCCGCTATTTCCCGTTCCTGATCCGCCAATCGGAGATAAGCCGCCGTGCGACTGCTCGTCGTCGAGGACGACAAGGACCTCAACCGCCAGATCGTCAATGCGCTGGAGAATGCCGGCTATGCCGTCGACAAGGCGCTCGACGGTGAGGAAGGCCTCTATCTCGGCGAGACCGAGCCCTATGATGCGGTGATTCTCGATCTGGGCTTGCCCAAGGTCGATGGCGTCGCCGTGCTGCAGGGCTGGCGGCGGGCCGGCAAGACCATGCCGGTGCTGATCCTGACCGCGCGCGACCGCTGGAGCGACAAGGTCTCCGGCTTCGATGCCGGCGCCGACGACTATGTCGTGAAGCCTTTCCACATCGAGGAGCTGCTGGCTCGCGTTCGCGCGCTGTTGCGCCGTGCGGCCGGCCATGCGACAGCCGAGCTGATCTGCGGCCCGGTTCGCCTCGACACCCGCGCCAGCCGCGTCGTCGTTGACGGCAATCCGATCAAGCTCACCTCGCACGAATACCGGTTGCTTGCCTATCTGATGCATCATCAGGGCCGTGTGGTCTCGCGTACCGAGCTGGTCGAGCATCTCTACGACCAGGATTTCGACCGCGATTCCAACACGATCGAGGTCTTCGTCGGCCGCCTGCGCAAAAAACTCGGCGTCGACGTCATCGAGACCGTACGCGGCCTTGGCTATATCGCTGCCGCGAAAGCCTGAGGGCGCCATGCCGGTCACGCGGCAGCGCTTCTCGCTCGGTGCCCGGCTCTTCATCTCGGCCGCTATCTGCTGCGCGCTGGTGCTGATCCTCGCCGGCTTCGGCCTTACGACCTTCTACCGCCGCTCGGCCGAGCGCGGCTTCGACGAGCGCCTCAGCGTCTACATCAAGGAACTGGTCGCCGATCTCGCCGCGCCGCCCGAGGCCGAGCGCCAGGCGATTGGCGATCTCGGTGAGCCGCGCTTCGACCTGCCGCTCTCCGGCTGGTACTGGCAGATCATCCGGCTCGACGGCGAGCGCCCGGCCGTGCGCACCTCGCGCTCCCTGGTCGGCGGGCAATTGCCGAAACTGCTCGACCAGAACCTGCAGCCGAATCCGCGCGGCCTGCGCGAGAGCTACATCTCGGGGCCCGACGAGCGGCGTCTGCGCGTGCTCGAACGGGAGATCGATGTCGGCGAGGATGGCCGCTTTACCGTCGGGGTCGCCGCGCCCGCCGACGAGATCGACGGCGATATCCGCGATTTCCGCTTTGCGCTGACGCTGACCTTCCTCTTCCTCGGGCTTGCCCTTGTCGCCTCGACGATCGCGCAAGTCCGCTTCGGCCTGCGTCCGCTGGCGCGTTTGCGCTCGGCGGTCGGCACGGTGCGCACCGGCGAGAGCACCCGCATCGCTGGGCGCTATCCGCCCGATCTCGCCCCGCTTGCAGGTGAGCTCAACCAGCTCATCGACGCCAATCGCGAGATCCTGGAGCGCGCCCGCACCCAGGTCGGCAATCTCGCCCATGCGCTCAAGACGCCGCTCAGCGTGATGCAGAACGAGGCCGAGGCGAGCCAGGGCGTCCTCTCCCAGACGGTCCGCCACCAGACCGCGATCATGCGCGACCAGGTCCAGTATTATCTCGACCGGGCCCGGGCCGCGGCCTTGTCGGGTGCGCTCGGCGGCATCTGCGAGATTTCTCCCTCGCTCGACGCGCTGATCCGCACCTTCGAGAAGATCGCGCAGGGCAGGGCGATCGATGGCAGCCACACCGTGCCCGCCAGCGTCCGCTTTCGCGGCGAGAAGCAGGATTTCGAGGAGATGCTGGGCAACCTCCTCGACAACGCCTTCAAATGGGCGCGTACCGAAGTCCAGGTCAGCCTGGTGCCGGAAGCGCAGGCTCCGGAAGGGCGCCTCGTCCTGCTGATCGACGATGACGGGCCAGGCCTGCCCGACGGGGCGATGGCCGAAGTCCTCAAACGCGGCCGCAGGCTCGACGAGACGACACCGGGCTCAGGGCTTGGCCTCTCGATCGTCGTCGATCTCGCCAAGCTCTATGGCGGCGGTCTCTCGCTGGAGCGCTCGCCGCTCGGCGGTCTGCGCGCCCGTCTCGTCCTGCCGGCGGTTTGACGTCGCATTGCCCGCGTGACCCTTTGTCGCCATCTTCGGACATGAACCGGCACCTTCGAACGGCTATGAACGGCGAATGCTGATCTGGATCATCTTCGCGGCCATGACGGGGGCTGCGGTCATGGCGGTGCTCTGGCCGCTCGGCCGCCGGGCGCCGGCACTCTCCGCCGACACGGCCGGAGCGACCGCGCTTTACCGCGCCCAGCTTGCCGAGATCGATCGCGATCTCGGCCGCAAGCTGATAGGCGCCGCCGAAGCCGAGGCCGCCAAGGCCGAGGCCGCGCGCAGGCTTTTGCGCGAGACGGCATCGGAGACCGTTCCCGCCGGTGAGAGCGAGCCGGCACTGCGACGCCGCCGCGCGGCGTCCGCCATCGCGCTGTCCTGCGTGCCCTTGCTGGCCCTGTTGATCTATGGCGCCTATGGCTCGCCGACGGTTCCTGATCAGCCGCTCGCAGCGCGGATGAAGGGCAATCCGGCACAGGATTTCGAGCTGGCACTGGCGCGGATCGAGGCGCATCTCGCCGCGAACCCCACCGACGGCAAGGGCTGGAACGTGCTCGCTCCCGTCTATCTCCGCCAGGGCCGCTTCGAGGATGCCGCCAAGGCCTTCGCCAATGCGGTCCGCTATGACGGCGCGACGACCGAGCGATTGGGCGGCCAGGCCGAGGCCCAGATCCTCGCTGCGGGCGGCGTCGTCACGGCGGCTGCGCGCGAAAGCCTCGCGGAGGCGCTGAAACTCGATCCTGCCAATCCGCGGGCTCGGTTCTTCATGGCGATCGCGCAGGAGCAGGACGGGCAGTTGCCGGCCGCGATCGCGTCGCTCAAGGCTCTGCTCGCCGAAGCGCCGGCCGACGCCCCCTGGACCGCTACCGTCCGGGCTCGTCTCGAAGGGCTGGAGCGTCCTGCCGCTCCGGCCGATGTGATCGCCAGCCTGCCGGAGGCTGAGCGTATGGGTGCGATCCGCGGCATGGTCGACGGTCTTGCCGCCCGGCTCGCCGAGGGCGGCGGCAGCCTCGCCGACTGGTCTCGCCTGATCCGCTCGCAGGCCGTCCTGGGAGATCGCGAGGCAGCGCAGAGATCGCTCTCCACAGCTCGCCAGCGTCTGGCGTCCGATCAGGCGGCAGCGACCGCTCTCGATGGCTTGCGTACCGAACTCGGCCTCCCGGAGGCGTCGCGATGACCATTCAGGCCGGTATCCCTGTCACGCCACCGCGCAAGCGCCTGACGCGCAAGCAGCGTCGCCTCGTCGTGATCGCCTCGGTCGGCGTCGTCCTCGGCCTTGCCGCCGGGCTCGTCGCCTATGCGCTGCGGGATTCGATCGTCTTCTTCTATGGCCCGACCGAGATCGTCGAGAAGGGCCTCACGCCCGGCACGCGCCTGCGCCTCGGCGGCCTGGTCGAGACCGGCTCGGTCGAGCGCGGCGCCAATCAGCGCGTCAGCTTCGCGGTCACTGACGGCAAGACCCGAACCCTCGTCAGCTATACCGGCCTGTTGCCGGATCTCTTCCGCGAAGGGCAGGGCGTGGTCACCGAAGGCGTGCTCGAGGGGCCGGGACGGTTCCGTGCCGATTCCGTGCTCGCCAAGCATGACGAGACCTATATGCCGCGCGAGGTCGCCGACGCGCTGAAGAAGCAGGGCCATTGGCAGCCCGGCGAAACCAAGCCCGGCGCGCCTGCCGCGCCGGCCACGAAATAGGGCCGCGCCTGTGTTCGTCGAGATCGGTCATTTCGCCCTGGCATTGGCGCTCGGCGTCGCGGTCGTCCAGACGATCGTGCCGCTCTGGGGCGTGGCCCGGAACGATCCGGCCCTGGCCTCGGTCGGTCCTGCGGCGGCGATCGCCAATTTCCTGCTGGTCGCGATTTCCTTCGGCTGCCTGATGGCGTCCTATGTGACGTCCGATTTCTCGGTCGAGAACGTCGCCGCCAACTCGCACTCGACGCAGCCGCTGATCTACAGGCTGACCTCCGTCTGGGGGAACCATGAGGGCTCGATGCTGCTCTGGGTCCTCATTCTCGTGCTGTTCGGCGCGTTGGTCGCGCTGTCGCGCCGCTCGCTGCCGCCGAAGCTGCGGGCCGGGGCGCTTGCGGCGCAAGGCAGCGTCAGCGTCGCCTTCCTCGCCTTCACGCTGCTGACCTCGAATCCGTTCCGCCGGCTTGTCCCGGCACCGGGCGAGGGGCAGGACCTCAACCCGATCCTGCAGGACCTCGGCCTCGCGATCCATCCGCCGCTGCTCTATGTCGGCTATGTCGGCTTCTCGATCACCTATGCCTTCGCCGTCGCGGCGTTGATCGAGGGCAAGATCGACGCGGTCTGGGCCCGAGCCGTCCGGCCCTGGACGCTTTTGGCCTGGACCTTCCTGACGCTCGGCATCGCCATGGGCTCCTACTGGGCCTATTACGAGCTCGGCTGGGGCGGCTGGTGGTTCTGGGACCCGGTCGAGAACGCCTCGCTGATGCCCTGGCTCGCCGGCACGGCGCTGATCCACTCGACCGTGGTGATGGAGAAGCGCGACGCGCTCAAGGTCTGGACGATCCTGCTCGCGATCCTGACCTTCTCGCTCTCGCTGCTCGGCACCTTCATCGTCCGCTCGGGCGTGCTGACCTCGGTGCACTCCTTCGCCAGCGACCCGCAGCGCGGCCTCTTCATCCTCGGCATCCTGATCGCCTTCATCGGCGGTTCGCTGGCGCTGTTCGCCTGGCGCGCGCCACTTCTGAAGCAGGGCGGCCTGTTCGCGCCGGTCTCGCGGGAGAGCGCGCTCGTCGTCAATAACCTCTTCCTGGCGACGGCCTGCGCCACCGTCTTCATCGGCACGCTCTATCCGCTCGTGCTGGAGATGGTCACCGGCGACAAGATCTCGGTCGGCCCGCCCTTCTTCAACGCCACCTTCGTGCCGCTGCTGGTGCCGCTCCTGCTGCTACTGCCGATCGGCCAGACCCTGGCCTGGAAGCGTGGCGATCTGCTTGGCGCCGCCCAGCGCGCCCAGGTCGCCTTCGGGCTCGGCGTCATTACGACGCTGGCGATCTTCGCCTTCGTGCGTGGCGGCCCGGTGCTGGCGCCGCTCGGTATCGGCCTCGGCGTCTTCCTCGTCGTCGGGGCGTTCTGGGAGGTCGGCGAACGCATCGTCGGCCGCGCCAGCGGCGCGTCGGCGATGCTGTCGCGGGCGAAGGGCCTGCCGCGCTCGGCCTGGGGCACAGCCCTCGGCCATGCCGGCGTCGGCATCAGCGTGATCGGCATCGCCGCCGTGGCCTGGGGCACCGAGTCGATCGGCATGCTCAAGGTCGGCGAGAGTCTGACCAGCGGCCGCTACACCGTGACGCTGGAGGCGGTGACGCCGCGCACCGGGCCGAATTATCGCGAGGACGCCGCCCGCTTCCGTATCCTCGCCAATGGCCGCGAGCTGAAGCCGGTCGAGGCGATGAAGCGCATCTACACGGCCCGCGCCATGCCGACCACCGAGGCCGGCATCCGTACCGTCGGGCTCGGGCAGGCCTATATCAGCCTCGGCGAACCGGACGCCAGCGGCGCCATCGCGGTCAAGCTGCACGACAAGCCGCTGATCCTGCTGATCTGGATCGGTGCGCTGGTGATGGCGGCGGGTGGTGCGCTCTCGCTCACCGATCGGCGCTTCCGGTTGGCCGCGCCGCGGCGCGTGGCGGCGCCGGCTGCATTTCCGCAGGCCGCCGAATGAGCCTGATGCGTAGGCTTCCGCTCCTCCTCGCGGGGCTGCTGGCCGTCTCGGCGCCGGCCCTTGCCGTGCAACCGAACGAGGTGCTGAAGAACCCGGCGCTGGAGCAGCGCGCGCGGGAGATCTCCTCCGGCCTGCGCTGCCTGGTCTGCCAGAACCAGTCGATCGACGATTCCGACGCGCCGCTCGCCAAGGATCTGCGCATCCTGGTGCGCGAACGGCTCACCGCCGGCGACAGCGACCGGGCCGTGATCGATTTCGTCGTGGCGCGCTATGGCGACTTCGTCCTGCTGCGCCCGCCGATGAATGCGCGCACCATCGCGCTCTGGGCCGCGCCCTTCCTGATCGTGCTGTTCGGAGCTGTCTTCCTCTGGCGCCGGCGCAACCGTGGTGTCGCGCCGGCCAGCGTCGCGCTGACGGCCGAGGAGCAGGCGAGATTGGACGAGTTGATGAAGCGCGGCGATTCTTGAGCAGACTCAGACCGAGATGCCGCACTGACGGTGCATTTCGCCTCTGATCGACGGCGTGAGATAGGCGCCCCATGTCATCTGGCCGGCGCGGAGCGAAGACGGGCCAACGCTGGCCTGGTTGGCGAAAACCCGCGCAAAGCAAGCGGCGGCCGGGCCGGAATAGCCGCGCGCGGCAGCGATCCTGAGACCGGCTTGGTACGCCCCGCCGCGATATTGCGATGTGACGGGGGCCGATTGCTGTCGCCTCTGCCTCAGATCGCCTAGCCTGTCGACGCCGCAGCGGCGTTGCTGCTCGGCGTTGTAGGCCGGTGTCGAGGCGGCGAACCAGCTTCTCCTCCCGTTGGGGTTTTCGACCACTACCGCATACTTGGCGAAGACCCGTCCATAGCAGTCGGCGTTGTCGTAGCCGCGGCGCTGCGCAAGGCGCACTCCGGTTTCATAGGCCGGCATGTCCTGAGCCAGGGCGCTCTCCCCGGCGGCCAGCAATGCGGCGAGGGCCATATATCCAATCGCGTGCTTCATGTCGGCCTGCTCTTATCGCGCGCATCGACCGTAGGGAGCATTGTGGCCGCGCCGGCGTCAAGCTGGCTCTCGCCCGGGCGGCGCGCCAACCTTACAAAACTGTCATCGTCGGGCGAAATCCAGGTAAGGCGCTGCCCGTCATGGTCCATCTCACGAAGCAGGGAAGGCCCTGCCTCCCGCATCGAGGTGAGAACCATGACCACCCAAGAGAACAATACCCCCGACACCACGACCCGCTCGCCGGCCACCGCCCGCTCGATCCTGAAGCGCGGCGCCATTGTCGCCGGCGCTGCGACGCTCAGCATCGGCCTGATGGCCGGCCTCGCCGACAATTTCCTCAATACCCACGGCGCCGCCAATGCGCAGCCGGTCCAGCTCTCGGGCCTGCAGCAGACGCAGCTGCCGTCGTTCGCCGACGTCGTCGATCGGGTCAAGCCGGCCGTCGTCTCCGTCCGCGTCAAGGCCAAGGTCGTCGCCAGCGCCAATGACGAGGGCGGCCCGGCCGGCATCGAGGGGCTGCCTCCCGGCCATCCGCTCGAGCGCTTCCTCCGCCGCTTCGGCGAGGAGGGCATGGGCCCGCGTGGGCCGCAGCAGCAACAGCCGCGCGTGCAGCTTTCGCAGGGCTCGGGCTTCTTCATCAGCCAGGACGGCTATGTCGTCACCAACAACCATGTCGTCGCCAATGCGGCTGAGGTCCAGCTCGTTACCGACGGCGGCAAGACGCTCTCGGCCAAGGTGATCGGCACCGATCCGCGCACCGATCTCGCGCTGCTCAAGGTCAACGAGTCCGGCAACTATCCGTTCGTCCAGCTCGCCTCGGGCAAGCCCCGCATCGGCGAGTGGGTTCTGGCGGTCGGTAACCCGTTCGGCCTCGGTGGCACCGTGACTGCGGGCATTGTCTCGGCCCAGGGACGCGATATCGGCTCCGGCCCTTATGACGACTTCCTGCAGATCGATGCGGCGGTGAATCGCGGCAATTCCGGCGGTCCGACCTTCAACCAGAAGGGTGAGGTCGTCGGCGTCAACACCGCGATCTACTCGCCTTCGGGCGGCAATGTCGGCATCGCCTTCGCGATCCCGGCGGCCACGGTGCAGAGCGTCGTCGAGCAGCTCAAGGAGCATGGCTCGGTCGCCCGCGGCTTCATCGGCGTGCAGATCCAGCCGGTCACCGCCGAAGTTGCCGACGCGATCGGCCTGAAGGATGCCAAGGGCGCCCTGATCGCCGAGGCGCAGGCCAACGGTCCTGCCGCCAAGGCTGGACTGAAGCGCGGCGACACCATCATCGCGGTCAACGGCGAGAAGATCGCCGATGCGCGCGAGCTGTCGAAGAAGATCGCGACCTTCGCGCCCGGCGCCAAGACCAGCCTGACGATCTGGCGCGATGGCAAGGAGCGTGAGGTCTCGTTCGAGGTCGGTCGCCAGCCGGCGGCCTGACCTGGGGCCCATCGAAGTCGGGGCATGCTCGGGCGCGTAGCGTCAGTCCACCTTGCAAGAGCATGTTCCGGGCGGATGGTTTCTCCCGGTTGTCACGTCGCCCCCTGCCGGGAATACCAGCCGTCACGGCGGCAGGTCGGATCGTCACCTCCGGCCTGCCGCTTTTCGTTTTGATGAGGTAGCGTGCCGCCATGCGACTCCTGATCGTTGAAGACGACGCCGAAGCGGCAGCCTATCTGGTCAAGGCCTTTCGCGAGGCCGGCCATGTTGCCGACCATGCCCCGGACGGGCTCGAGGGCTATGCCATGGCGCAGGGCGGCGGTTATGACGTGCTCGTCATCGACCGCATGCTGCCGCGCATGGACGGGCTCTCGGTGATCCGCTCCCTGCGCGAGCAGGGCGAGACCACGCCGGTGCTGATCCTGTCCGCGCTTGCCCAGGTCGACGACCGGGTGAAGGGCCTGCGCGCCGGCGGCGACGACTATCTGCCCAAGCCCTATGCCTTCTCCGAGTTGCTCGCCCGGGTCGAAGTGCTCTCGCGCCGCCGAGCGGCGCCGGCCTCCGAGCCGACGACCTATCGCATCGGCGATCTCCTGCTCGACCGGCTGGCGCATCGCGTCACCCGCGCCGGCGAGGAGATCGTGCTGCAGCCGCGCGAGTTCCGTCTGCTCGAATATCTGATGAAGCATGCCGGGCAGGTCGTGACCCGCACCATGCTGCTCGAGAACGTCTGGGATTACCATTTCGACCCGCAGACGAACGTCATCGACGTCCATGTCTCGCGCCTGCGCGCCAAGGTCGACAAGGGCTTCGAGCACCCGATGATCCACACCATCCGCGGCGCGGGATACATGGTCCGTGACACAGCTCGCTGACGGCCGGGCGGGGGAAGTGCAGCAGCCGACCGGCCGCCTGCGCTTCCTGCCGCATCTCGTCCGCACCACGGCCTTCAAGCTGACGGCGATCTATCTCGTCGTCTTCGCGGCCTTCGCCATCTTCGTGCTGGGCTATGTCGCCTGGAACGCCAAGAATCTGCTCGACGACCAGATCCGCTCGACCATCGACGCGGAGATTCAAGGGTTGGCCGAGCAGCAACGCCTCGGCGGCATCAGGCGGCTCGTCCAGGTCATCGAGCGGCGCTCGCGCGGGCCCGGCGCCTCGCTCTATCTCGTCACCACCCCGCTGGGCGAGCGCATCGCCGGCAATATCGAGGCCTTGCCGCCGGGCACGCTCGACCGCCAGGGCGAGAGCGAGATCGAATATGCCCGCTCCTCGGAAGCGCTGGACCAGACCAACCACGCCATCGTCCGCGTCTTCATGCTGCCGGCGGGTTTTCGCCTGCTGGTCGGGCGCGATGTCGAGGAGCGCGAGCGCCTGCGCGTCGTGATCAAGCGTGCCGCCGGCTGGTCGGTCCTGCTCGTCGTCGTGCTCGGCTGCTTCGCCGGCTGGTTCGTGGCGCGGCGCGTGCTGAAGCGCATCGACGGCATGAACGATACCGCCCGCTCGATCATGGCCGGCGACCTCAAGGGCCGGCTGGCCATCGCCGGCACAGGCGACGAGCTCGACCGGCTGGCCGGGAACCTCAACGCCATGCTCGACCGCATCGGCGAGCTGATGAGCGGCATGCAGCAGGTCACGGACAATATCGCCCATGACCTCAAGACGCCGCTGACTCGCCTGCGCAACCGTGCCGAGGAGGCGCTGCGCACGGCGCAATCGCCCGAGCAATTGCGCAGCGCGCTCGACGGAGCGATTGAGGAGGCGGACGGGCTGATCCGCGTCTTCAACGCGCTCTTGATGATCGCCCGTCTCGAAACCCGCCAGCTCAGCGACAGCATGGCCCCGCTCGACCTCGCCGAGATCGTCGACGGGCTCTCCGAGCTCTACGAGCCGCTGGCGGAGGAGGCAGGTCTCACCCTGTCGGCGTCCGTCGAGCCCGGCCTGTCGCTCACCGGCAATCGCGAGCTGATCGGCCAGACGCTGGCCAACCTGATCGACAACGCGCTGAAATACGGCAAGCCGGAGGGCGATGCGCCGGCGACGGTCGTGGTGACGGCGCGGCGTGTCGGTGACATGGTCGAGCTCGGTGTCGCCGATCATGGCGCCGGCATCCCCGAGGCCGATCGCGGCCGCGTGCTGGAGCGTTTCGTCAGGCTCGACCAGAGCCGCAGCAAGCCGGGCTTCGGGCTCGGGCTCGCCTTGGCATCTGCCGTCGCGCATCTGCATGGCGGTGCGATCCGCCTGTCGGACAACGCACCTGGGCTCGATGTCGTGATGTCGCTGCCTGCCGCGCCTTCTGTGGACAGGCAGCCCGCAGAGGTGCCTGCGGGCTCGACATCGCAACCGGATGGGGCAGGGTTCCAGTCGGCTTGACGAAGGGCTAAGGCTCGCTCAGCCGGTCGACGCGGAGGTCAGTGTGGGCGAGCCCTTATGCGAACGCCTGAAGGCGGCGCCTGTCCTGCCGGCCCGCGGCAAGGTCGAGGCGCTCTGGCGCGAGGAGCTGATCGAGCGCCTGTTCGATGCCGATGCCGGCGAGCGGCTGGTTGCGCATCTCACAGCCAACGAGGCTTCGGCAACTCTGGTCGCCGGCATCCTCGCGCACTCGCCCTTCCTTACCCAGATCATGCGGCGCGATCCGGAAGGGCTCCTCACCTCGCTGACCACCGATCCCGGCGAGCGCCGTGACGCGCTGCTCTCCGGCATCGCCGCCTTCGCCACGGCGGAGACGGCGACCGCCGACCTGATGCGCGAACTCCGTCGCTTCCGGCAGGCGATGGCGCTCCTGCTCGCACTCGCCGATATCGGCGGCGTCTGGACGGTGGAGACTGTGACCGCCGCGCTCAGCGCCACCGCCGACATGGCGGTCAAGCTCGCCAGCGAGCACGCGCTGCACCAGGCTGCCGGCCTCGGCCGCATCGAGCTTCCCGACCCGGCCGAGCCCGGCAAGGGCTCGGGCCTTGTCGTGCTGGCGCTGGGCAAGCATGGCGCCGGTGAGCTGAACTACTCCTCCGACATCGACATCGTCGTCTTCTTCGACCCGGAGATGGCCGAAGCCGCCGGCGTCGCCGAGCCCACCAGCTTCTTCGTCAAGCTCACCCAGCAGATCGCCCGCATCATCCAGGAGCGCACGCCTGACGGCTACGTCTTCCGCGTCGATCTGCGCCTGCGGCCCGATCCCGGCTCTACCCATGTCGCCGTCGCCCTGCCGACGGCCTACGCCTATTACGAGACAGTCGGCCAGAACTGGGAACGCGCCGCGATGATCAAGGCGCGCCCGGTCGCCGGCGACATCGAGCTCGGCCGCCGCTTCATCGCCGACCTCGCCCCCTTCATCTGGCGCAAGTATTTCGACTTCGCCGCCATCGCCGACATCCATGCGATGAAGCGCCAGATCCAGTCGGTGAAGGGCTTCGAGACGCTCAGCCTGCCCGGCCACAACGTCAAGCTCGGCCGCGGCGGCATCCGCGAGATCGAGTTCTTCGTCCAGACCCAGCAGCTCGTCTTCGGCGGCCGGCGTCCGGCCTTGCGCGGGCCTCGTACGCTCGAAATGCTCGGTGAGTTGACGAAAGAGAACTGGATCAGCCCGCAGGCCCGCGATGAGCTGACTGAATCCTATTGCTGGCTGCGCACCATCGAGCACCGGCTGCAGATGCGCCATGACGAGCAGACGCAGACCCTGCCGACGGATGCCGTCGATCTCGACGCCTTCGCCCGCTTCTGCGGCTACCCCTCGGCCAAGGCCTTCGGCAAGGATCTGGAGGCGCATGCCAGGCGCGTCGAGGGCCATTACGCCCTGCTGTTCGAGGACGCGCCCAGCCTCGCCAGCGAAGCCGGCTCGCTCTCCTTCACCGGTACCGAGAACGATCCCGAGACGTTGGCGACCCTCGGCAAACTCGGCTTCCGCCAGCCGGCGACGGCGGCCGAGACGGTGCGCGGCTGGCACTTCGGCCGCCGCGCCGCCGTTACCAGCGCTCGCGCCCGTGAGGTGCTGACCGAGCTGACGCCGGCGCTGCTCGTTGCGCTCGGCCGCACCACCGACCCCGATGGCGCGCTGGCCCATCTCGACAACGCCTTCGTGCGCATGCCGGCCGCGGTCGAGCTCCTAACCCTGCTGCGCTCGCATGATGCGCTGCTGCAACTCTTCGCCGAGATCCTCGGCAGCGCCCCGCGCCTTGCCAAGGTCGCGGCGCTCTATCCGCATGTGCTCGACGCGGTGATCGACCCCGCCTTCAGCGCCCCGCGCCACGATGCCGAGCGGGTGGCGCAGCGCGTTCGCGCTGTGGTCGGCACGCCGCCGCCCAGTGTCGAGGACGGGCTCGACCGCATGCGCGACGCCGCAAGGCAGGAGAACTTCCTGGTCGGTGCCAGGCTGCTCTCCGGCGTGATCAATGCCGAGCAGGCGGCGCAGGGCTATGCCGCAGCAGCCGCTGCCAGCATCCGCGTTGCTTTCGACGATACCCGCGCCGCCTTGGCCGCCGACCATGGCCTCGTGGCGGGGGCGGAAGCTGTCGTGCTCGGCATGGGGCGGCTAGGTGCCGGCGAGCTCACCCCGTCATCCGATCTCGATTTGATGCTGCTTTACGACCGGCCGGAGGATGCCGAGGTCAGCGACGGCAGGCGTCCGCTCGATCCGGTGACCTGGCATGTCCGCTTCACCCAGCGCTTCGTCGCGGCGCTGACCGTGCCGACGCGGCGCGGCACGCTTTACCAGGTCGACATGCGCCTGCGACCCGCCGGCAACAAGAGCCCGGCGGCGACGCAGTTCGGCGGCTTCACCGCCTATCACCAGGGCGAGGCCGAGATCTGGGAGGAGATGGCGCTGACCCGCGCCCGGGTCGTCGCTGGAGATGCCGGCCTGCGGGAGAAGGTCGAAGCCGCGATCCGCGAGATCCTGCTGCGCAAGCGCGAGCCGGCCAAGGTCGCGGCCGCCGTCGCCGAGATGCGGGCGCTGATCGCCAAGGAGAAGGGCGAGAGCGACGCCTGGGACCTGAAGCTCGCAGCCGGCGGGCTGACCGATCTCGACTTCCTGGCGCAGTACCTTGTGCTCGCCCATGGCCACGGCCATCCGCAACTGCTTGCCCGCACCACGTCGGGCGTCTTCGCCGCGGCGCGGGAGACCGGAGTCATCGCCACTGCCGACGCCGAGCGGCTCGCGAGTGCGGCCCGCTTCATCGGCGACGTCCAGCTCTGGCAGCGTTTCGCGGTGGAGGAGAGCTTCGATCCCAAGGCGGTGCCGGGGCGTGTTCTGAGCCGGATCGCGACGGCGGTTGGCCTGCCGGATGCCAAGGTGCTGAAGGCCGAGCTCGACGAAACCCGCAGCGCCGTGCGGGCGATCTTCCGGCGCCTCCTGGGGACGGGACGGGCGCCGTCCTGACCAGCGCTGCGTTCTACTCCGCCGCCAGCGAGTCGGCGCCGCCACTCTGCTCCATCCGCGCCCCCTTGGTCTTGTGCGATGGCGCACGTACGACCCGGTTCCGGCCCTCCTGCTTGGCGCGATAGAGCGCTGCGTCGGAATGGGCCAGCAGATCGCGGCTGGAGTTCGAGGTCGCGGGGACGCAGGCGACGCCCAGCGAAGCCGAGACCTGCGCTCCATTCGGTTCCGATAGGGCTTCGATGCTGGCCCGGATGCGCTCGGCCTTCTGCGCCGCCATGTCGAGCCCGCAATTGGGCAGCACGACGATCAGCTCCTCGCCGCCATAGCGGCAGGCGATGTCGGTCTCGCGCAGCTGGTTGATGATCGCCGCCGCGGAATCGCGCAGCACGGCGTCACCCTTGGCGTGGCCGTATTGGTCGTTGAGGCGCTTGAAGTGGTCGAGGTCGATCATGATCACCGAGACCTCGGTCCGCTCGCGTTCGGCGAGGCGCACCACCCGTTCGAGCGCGTCTTCCATGTAGCGGCGGTTATAGAGCCCGGTCAGTGGATCGCGCAGTGCCTGGCTGCGCAGCTTATCGCGCAGCGCGATGTTCGAGAGCGCGAGCGACATTGCATCGGCAAGCGCAGTGCCGATGCCGGCCGCCCCTTCGAGCCGCCGGTCCGCTTCGGCGCCGCTGCAATAGAGCTGCAGCAGGCCGAGGATTTCGCCGCGGGCGATCATTGGGATTTCGAGGGCGCGGTCGCTGACGATGTGATGCTCGCAGCAGAGGTTATGCGAGCCGGGACGGTTCATATGCGGCTTGCCGCGCTTCAGGGCCCAGCATTGCTGCAGCCCGATGGAGTCGGGCAGCGCCTCGAGCTCCTCCCGTCCCCATGTCGTCGAGAGCGCCAGCCGGTCGCGCGAGTTGTTGAAGACGTAGAGCGCCCCGCCGAGGTCGGGGATGAGCTCGGCGGCCGTCGCGCGCAGGACGGCATTGGCGTCGGTGTGGTCGAGCGCGCTCTGCAGCATCTCGGTCATGCCGAACAGGCGCGAAACCTGCTCGCGCGACGCGTTCGCATTGGCGACGGCGAGGTCGCGAGTCCTGGCATCGCGTGCGCTGCTGCGCGAGGCGCCCATGAAGGCCAGGATGCAGAAAGCGCCCGTCATGATCTGAAGTCCGAGCACGATACTCGTTGCGCGCTCGATGTTGGCGTTGAACGAGGCTTCGAGCGCTTCTTTCCTGGTCAGATCCGCAAGGATCGCCCGGGTCAGGACCGTGACGTGGCGTTCGATTCCGCGAGCACCGTAGAGCGATTGCGCGATCTCGGGCTGTTTCGCGGCGACGGCGGAGACGACATCGGCCCAGCCGGCCTTGAGTGCGGTGATGATCACGGGGGTCGGTATTTCGTCGCTTCCGCGCAAGGCGGTTGCGGGGAAGCTGTCATCGGCGAAGGTGTTCAACCGGTTGAGTGTTTGCGCGTATCTGAGCAGGTTGGGTTCGCTGTCGCGCCGGATCATCAGCTCGGCGACCGCTGCACCGGTTTCCATCACGGCCTGGCGCGCCACACGCAAGGTTCGCGTGCTCTTGCGCTCTTCCTCGACCTTCGCCTCCTGGTAGCTGATGAAGATGAACCCCGAGATGACGAGTGCGATCATCACGGACAGGAAGGCGATCGTCACGGCTGCCGAACGTCCGAGCGCTGTGCCGGCGTGTTGGGAGGCTGGTGGACGGTCGCTGTCGAACTTGCCCTGCATCGATCCAAAACTCGAGGAGACGCTCCGGCTGGCCGCCGATATGAGCATCGCAGAACGAGGCTTGCCGCAGGGCGGTTTAGGCTTCGTCAAGGGGCGCGGTTAAGCCGCATCTAAGAAGGTCGCGACGTTTTATGCCTTCTTGATGGCGGCTGCAGCGCCGGGCGCCAGGTTCAGGCGGCCTCCGCCACGACCTTGCCGGCGTCCTGCCGAAGCGGCAGGTGGACCATTACGATGGTGCCCGAACCCATGATCGAGCGGACACGCAGCGAGCCGCCATGCAGTTCCGCCAGCGAACGGGCGATGGCAAGGCCGAGGCCGGAGCCGCCATGGCTGCGGATGAGATCGCCCTCGACCTGCTCGAACGGGCGCCCGATCCGGCCGAGCTTCTCGCGCGGGATGCCGATGCCGCTATCTTCGACATAGAGGTTGAGGGCGCCCGGCGCCGGCTTGAGCCGGACCGCGATCCGGCCGCCCTCGGGCGTGAACTTGATGGCGTTGTCGACGAGGTTGCCGACGATCTGGAAGAGGGCATGCGCATCGGCCTCGAGGCGCATGTCGCTGCCGAGCTCGCTGGTGAGGGAGAGCCGCTTGCGGGTGATCTCCTCGCGATGGCAGCTGATCGCCTCGCCGACCACGAGATCCAGCGCGACATCGGTCTTTTCGAGCTCGATCTTGCCGGCCTCGATCCGGGCCATGTTCAGGATGTCGTTGATCACGGCGAGCAGGTAGCCGCCGCTGGAGCGGATGTCGCGGACATATTCGACATAGCGCTCGGAGCCGAGCGGACCGAACAGCCCGTCATCCATGATCTCGGAGAAGCCGAGGATGGCATTGAGCGGCGTGCGCAGCTCATGGCTCATGTTGGCGAGGAATTCGGACTTGGCGCGGTTGGCGCTTTCGGCGGCGGCCTTCTGCTCCAGATAGAGCTCGGCGAGTTCCGCGAGCTGCTGCGCCTGTGCTTCGAGTTTCTGGCGCGAGGCCTTGACGTCGGTGACGGTCTTGAGCAGCTCGTGCTCGGAGCGGGTCAGGCGCTCCTCCTGCTGCTTCAGCATGGTGATGTCGGTGCCGACCGAGACCGAGCCGCCATCCTTGGTGCGGCGGCCGTTGATCTGCAGCCAGCGCCCGTCCGAGAGCTTTGCCTCGTAGGAATGGCTGCCGGAGCCGGCGCGCACGCTGCGGACCGGCTCGCGGTCGATGCTCGGCTGGGCGCTGTGGCTCATGATCTGCTCATAGGTCGTGCCTGTGCGCACCAGCTCGGGCGACAGCATGTGCAACTGCTGGTATTTGGCGTTGCAGAGCACGAGCTTCTGTTCGGCGTCCCAGAGCACGAAGGCTTCCGAGATCGCCTCGACCGCGTCGCGCAGGCGGGCGTCGGCGGTGGCGGTGCGGGCGGCCATGCGGCGCTGCTCGGAGATGTCGACGACGATGCCGACGAGATGCTGCGCGCCGGTGCGCCGGTCGGTGACGAGCTCGGCCCGCGCCTTGAGCCAGACCCATTCGCCCGAGGCGTTGCGGACGCGGAATTCCTGGTCGAGATGGTCGGTCTCGCCGCGGCTGACCGCATCGGCCAGGCCATAGAGGTCGGCATCCTCGGGGTGGATGAAGGCATTGACCTCGCCGAAGGACATGAACTCGCCGGCACGGTCATAGCCGAGCATGGCGTACATCGAATCCGACCAGTACATCCGGCCCTTGGCGAGGTCCCAGTCCCACAGGCCGCAATGGCCACGGCTCAGTGCCGTGTCGATGCGGTCGCGCACGCAGTCGCAATCCTCATCGGCGGCGCGGGCGCGGCGCGATTGCAGCACGAAGGCGGCGGTGATACCGGCGAGCACGATCGCGGCCGAGCCGAACAGAACGAGGATGGAGCGTCGGCGCTCGTCCCAGATCGAGAGCGCGCGCTTGACCGGATGCAGCACAGCGACCTGGCCGAGCGGGGCGGCGAGGTTGCGCACGGTGGCGAGTGTCTCGATCCCGCCAGGAAGCGTGATCGGCATCACGCCGGCGCGGTCGGCGAAGACGGTCAATGCCTGCCCGGGGCCGAGCACGTCGACCAGGTTGCGCTCGCTTGTGCCAATCGCCGGCTCACTGGCGACCAGCCGGCCGGCGGCGTCGCTGACATAGACGATGCGGCCGCGGCCGGCGATATGCTTGGTCGTCAGGGGGGCGAGGGCGCGGTCCGGGCGCTTGTCGTCTTTCGAGGCAAGATCGATCTCACGCGCAAGCAATGCGGAAAGTGCTTCGAGATCGACCGCGGCATCGTCGAGCGCGTCATCGCGCAGGGCCGAGGTTTGGATGTAGGCGCCGAAGGCGAGGAGCAGGACGAAGCCTGCGACAAGTGCCGGAATGACTTTCCGGAAGGTCGGTTCCATCTGCTCGAAGCGCTGATAAAGCGGATGCGTCAGGGATCGTGCTACGCCCAGAACTGAATTTGCGCGCACGTGTGCGCAAGCCGCGTCTGCACGCGTCATGCCCGTCCCCCTTCGGAAGCGATGTACCGACAGTAAGATCGAGAGACGTGCCGCATCCCCGAATCACAGCCAGTTGAATCCGCAGGACTCGCTTTGTCTAGCGGAAACTACACCCTCGAAGCTGTTTTGCGCGCGCTGGTTGTGGTGACGAATCGGTTGAATCCTGCGCGCGCAGGACTTCGTTAACCTTTGGCTGAGCAGGCGGTTAACGGGCGATTCCCAGGGGGCGGCGAAGCGCCAAAAAGGGCCCGTGGAAGGCGCGGGAAAACCCTCCCCGCAAGGGGGAGGGGAGGAGCCTGCACGATAGGTCCTTCGCGTAGGGCGAAAGGGAGAAGAAGCGCGTTGACCGTCGGCTCAACCTAGCGAGCGGGCGGCGATATCGGAGACATCGCGGGACAGGTTGGGCGTCGCTCCAACCATGCGCAGCGCAGCCTCGGCCTTGGCCCGGCGGCCGGCCTCCAGCATGCGCCAGCTCTTGAACGAACCGAGCAGGCGTGAGGCGACCTGAGGGTTGGTCCGGTCGAGCGCGATGACGATGTCGGCGACGAAGGCATAGCCTTCGCCATCGGCGCGGTTGAACTGGGTCAGGTTCGCCGCGAAGCCGCCGATCAGGCCGCGCACCCGGTTCGGATTGCCGAGCGAGAAGGCGGAGTGGCTCATCAACCCCTTCACACGGGCGAGCGTGCCGTCCTCCGCGATCAGCGCCTGCGCCATCAGCCATTTGTCGAGAACCAGCGGCTCGCGGGCATAGAGCTCGCCGAAGCGGGCGATCAGATCCTCACGTTCGGTTCCGGGGATCAGCGTCATCGCGGCGAGTGCCGCGAGCCGGTCGGTCAGGTTGTCGGCCTCGGTGAACTGCGCCAGCGCCAGCCGCGCACCTTCGGCCGGAGCCCCCAGTGCGATCAGGCCGAGCGCTTCGTTGCGCAAGGCGCGCCGTCCGGCCGGAGCCGCCGCCGGGGAATAGGGGCCCCGATCGGCGAGGTCTTGGCGCAGGGCCGCAAGCTGGTTCGCAACCGCGGCGCCGATCGCAGCCGAGAGCCGGCGATGGGCGCCATGCACGACATCCGGATCGACATCGCGGCCGATCTCGCGAGCGATGTCGGCCGGAGCCGGCAAGCGCAGCACCTGCGCGGCGAAGGCGGGATCGGCGAGGGCCGGGCCGGCGAGGAGGCTGGAGAGCGCCTTGGCGAGGTCGGTCGCGGTCGCATCGAGTGTCGAGCCATCGCCCTTGCCGGCTCGTACCAGCGCCCGTGTCGCGACCGTCTGCAGCGCCTGCCAGCGGTTGAAGGAATCGCTGTCGGCACTGAACAGCCGCAGCAGCTCACTGTCGCCGAGGTCGAGCTCGAGCCGGACAGGGGCCGAGAAGCCGCGCAGCAGCGACGGCGTCGGTGCTTCCGGCAGGTCGGTGAAGGTCACCGACAGCGAGGGTTGGTCGAGCACCATCACGCCACCGGCTTTCAGCGCCGGCGAGATGCTGATCAGCGGCAGGTCGCCACCCTTGCCGACGAGGCCGAGCGCGACGGGAATGACCACCGGCTTCTTCTCGGACTGGCCGGGCGTCGCCGGCGTCGATTGCGCCAGCTGCAGCGTATAGCTCTTCGCCTGCGCATCGTATTTGCCGGAAGCGACCACGGTCGGCGTGCCCGCCTGTTCGTACCACCCGGCGAAATGGGCGAGATCCTGGCCGGAGGCCTCGACGAAGCAGTCGAGGAATTCCTCGATCGTCGCAGCCGTGCCGTCGCAGCGCTCGAAATAGAGATCCATGCCGCGCGCGAAGGCGTCCTTGCCGATCAGTACCTTGAGCATGCGGATCAGTTCCGCGCCCTTCTCGTAGACCGTCGGCGTGTAGAAGTTGTTGATCTCCTTGTAGGCGCGCGGCCGGACCGGATGGGCGAGGGGCCCGGCATCCTCGGAGAACTGCGTGGAGCGCAGGGTGCGGACATCAGCGATGCGCTTCACCGGGCGCGAGCGCTCGTCGGAGGAGAATTCCTGGTCGCGGAAGACGGTGAGCCCTTCCTTCAGGCAGAGCTGGAACCAGTCGCGGCAGGTGATGCGGTTGCCGGTCCAGTTGTGGAAGTACTCATGCGCGATGATCGCCTCGATGGAGGCATAGTCGCCATCGCTCGCCGTCAGCGGGTCGGCCAGCACGTATTTGTCGTTGAAGATGTTGAGGCCCTTGTTCTCCATCGCCCCCATGTTGAAGTCGGACACGGCGACGACGTTGAACACGTCGAGATCGTAGTTGCGGCCGAAGACGCGCTCATCCCAGCGCATGCAACGCACGAGGCTGTCGAGCGCCCAGCCGGCGCGCCCGGCCTTGCCCGGTTCGACATAGACCGCGAGCTCGACCTTGTGGCCGTCGGCGGTGACATAAGGCTGCCGGACATGGTCGAGCTTGCCGCCGACCAGCGCGAACAGATAGGCCGGCTTCGGATGGGGATCGTGCCAGACGGCAAAATGGCGCTCGCCGCCGGGCAACTCGGCCGCTGCGACGAGATTGCCGTTGGAGAGCAGCACCGGCGCCTGCGCCTTCGCCGCTTCGAGACGGACCGTGTAGACGCTCATCACGTCGGGACGATCGAGGAAATAGGTGATGCGGCGGAAGCCGTCGGCCTCGCATTGCGTGCAGTAGACGCCGCTGGAGCGGTAGAGCCCCATCAGCTTGGTATTGGCGCCGGGGTCGAGCGTCGTCTCGATCCTGAGCGAGAAGGCCCGCGCCGGCGGCGCCTGGATCGTCAGCCCCTGCGGCGAGAGGGAGTAAAGGGAAGGGTCGAGCGGGACCTCGTCCAGCAGGATGGAATCGGGTGTCAGCTCGTCGCCGTCGAGCACGAGCGGCGCCCCGGCATGGCCGGCCGGGTTTGGCCGCAACTGCAGTTGGGAGCGCACCCTGGTCCGCGTCGGATCGAGAACGATATCGAGATCGACAGTGTCGATCAGCCAGTCCGAGGGGCGATAGTCCTCGAGGCGGATCAGCGGGGCGTCTTCGGCGCGCATGGGCTCGGCTCGCTTCCTTCAGTCGCTCTTATCTATGAGGCCCGGGGTGACGGCGGAAGCCGTCAGGGCAGATCTTAGGGCTTGCCGGGCGTCACGGCCGGCTCGGCATGGCTGACCAGGCGGCAGACATCCGGCCGGGCTTCGCGAACCTTGCGCTCGATCTTGTCGACAGCGAGGTGAACAGCGGCGACATCGAGCGCCGCATCGGCGCGGCAGTGATAGTTGACCACGAGGCCGTTGCGGGTCTCGCGCACGCGGACGCTGTGGATGTCGCGGATCGGCCCGCCCGTCTCGGCCAGGCGAGCCGCTTCCTGGGCGATCGCCTTGCCGATCGCCTCGACCACCTCCCAGGGCGCGTTATGCCCGGAAGGCTGGCCGGTCTCCATCGGTTCGATATGGGTGTCGACCTCGGTCTCGCCGCCGAATTCGGCTCGGATCGCGTTCTCCAGCCGCGTGGCGACCTCGTGCGCCTCGCCGAGCGGCAGAAGCGCGTCGACCTCCATGTCGAGCGAGACGGCGAGCCGCTCGCCGATGGTGTGGACGCTGACATGGTGCACCGGCACCTTCATCTTCAGCGCGATCAGCAGCACGCGTTCCAGCGCCGTCTCGTCGTCGACCTGGACCGGGTTGGCGGTGACGGTCAGCGCCGAATCCGGCTCGACGACGGCCAATGCCCGCAGCAGGTCGTCCTTGATCGCGCTGACGCGGTCGAGCGGCAGCGTGCGCGACACCTGGATGCCGATCTCGCCCTGCACGACGCCGCCGGCCGGCCGCAGCCGCAGCCATTCGACATTGACCACGCCGGCAACGCCCTGCGCCGCCTCGCGCAAACGGTCGGCGACGCCCTTCGGCGCGGCGTCGATCAGCGTATCGACCGTGCGCCGCCCGAGCTTGATGGCGGTGGCGATCATGAACACGGCGAGCGCCAGCGCAGTTGCGCTGTCGGCCATCGGCACGCCCATCCGCGTCAGGATCAGGCCAAGCAGCACCAGCGCCGTGCCGACGAAATCGGTGGCGAAGTGCAGCGCCTCGGCCGAGAGCGCCTCGCTGCGGGTTTCCTTTGCGACCATGGTCAGCGTGCGCCAGCGCGTCGCGTCGACCATCAGCGAGAACAGCAGCACGCCGATGACCAGCGGCGTCACCGCGACATGCGGCTCGGTCCCGCTCCACAGCCGGTTGGCGGCCTCCCACAGGATCGCGCCCGAGAGCCCGAACAGGATCGCGGTCTCCAGCAGCGCCGCCAGCGCCTCGAACTTGCCATGGCCGTAATGGTGCTCATCATCGGCCGGCTTGTCGGCGGCGCGCACCGCGAACCAGGTGAACATGGTCGAGCCGATGTCGATCAGCCCCTGCAGCGCGTCGGTCATCAGCGCGAGCGAGCCCGAGAGGATCGCCGCGCCGAACTTGGCGAGCGTCAGCACGACGCTGGCGATCACCGACAGCGTCGCCGCCTTCTGCTTGACCCGGGAGACCTCGGTGGGCGACACCGGGCCGGCCGGGTTCGGCGTGCGATCCTGCGTTTCGCTCATGATAGGTCCGCGCGAGCCCTCTTGGAATGGCGCCGGTTTGGCCCGATCCATCAACCAGATCAACCCCGGGAGACAAACGATGCGCTATCTCCACACCATGGTTCGCGTCACCGACCTCGATGCCGCCCTCGATTTCTACGTGACCAAGTTCGGTCTGGTCGAAACCCGCCGCATGGAGAGCGAGAAGGGCCGCTTCACCCTGGTCTTCCTCGCTGCGCCCGACGATGCCGCCACCGTGAAAGAGCAAGGCAGCCGCGGCCGCCCGACGCTGGAGCTGACCTATAACTGGGATCCGGAGGTCTATACCGGCGGGCGCAATTTCGGCCATCTCGCCTATGAGGTCGACGACATCTACGCGACCTGCGACAAGCTGATGAAGGCCGGTATCACCATCAACCGGCCGCCGCGCGACGGCAACATGGCCTTCGTCCGCTCGCCCGACAACATCTCGATCGAGATCCTGCAGAAGGGCGATCCCAAGGCGCCGGCCGAACCCTGGCTGAGCATGCCGAACACCGGGGCGTGGTGAGGACGTAGATTGCGGGGCTTGTGCCCGCAGCACATCTGCGACTAGCGAAGGAACCGCAACCGCCTTGATGAAGGGGCGGCGCGGCGGGAGGCTGGCCTTGACCAAGACGCTGTTCGGTACGCTCGATGACGGCACGCCGATCCATGAGGCCGTGCTCCGCTCTCCTGCTGGCGCCGAGGCGCGGGTGATGGAGTGGGGCGCGGTGCTGCGCGATCTCGTCGTGCCGCTGCCGAATGGCGGGCGTCAGCGCGTCGTGCTCGGCTTCCCCGATTTCGCTGACTACCCCAGGCATTCCCCGCATATGGGCGCGATCGCCGGCCGCTTCGCCAACCGCATCGGCGGCGGCCGCTTCGTGCTCGACGGCGCTGAATACCAGACCCCGCTGAACGAACATGGCCGTAACTCGCTGCATGGCGGCGGGCAGGGCTTCGGCAAGCGGCCCTGGACGCTGGTGCATCATGACGAGGCGAGCGCGACCTTGGCGCTGGTCTCGCCCGCCGGCGATGCCGGCTATCCCGGCACGCTCGACGTCGTCTGCCGCTACAGCCTCGTCGGCGCAGCGACCCTGCGGATCGAGCTCAGCGCCACCACCGATGCGCCGACCATCGTCAACCTGGCGCATCACTCCTATTTTCGCCTCGACGACGCTCCGGACATCCTCGATCACGAATTCGAGGTCCGCGCCAACCTGATCACGCCGGTCGATGCCGACCTGATCCCGGACGGCTCGGTCGCCTCGGTCGCGGGCACGCCGTTCGATTTCCGAAAGAGCCGGCCGATCCGCTTCGCCAATCCTGACGGTTCGCGCTTCTGGTACGATCACAACTATCTGCTTCGGCGCGACCGCCGCGAGCCAGCGGCGGCGACGGGCCTCGACATCGCCCATGCCGCGACCTTGCGCTCGCATCGCTCAGGCCTTGCCATGGAGGTCTGGACGACCGAGCCGGCGCTGCAGGTCTATGACGGCTTCAAGCTGGATACGCCCGTCGTGGGGCTGGATGGCGTCCGCTACGGCGCCTGCGCCGGCATCGCGCTGGAGCCGCAGCACGTGCCGGACTCGCCCAATCTCCCGCATTTCCCCTCGACGGTGCTGCGCCCCGGCGAGGTCTATCGCCAGATCAGCGAATTCAGGTTCGGAGCGTAAGTCGCATGGCCGGTGTCTTCTGTTTGGGTATCGCGACGCTCGACTATGTCTACAGCGTCGAGCGCGTGCCCAATCCCGGCGAGAAGGACCGGGCGCGCGATCTTGTCGTCACTGGCGGCGGCTGCGCCGGCAGCGGCTCAGCCGCGATCGGCCGTCTCGGCGGCAAGGCCTGGCTGGCGACGCGGCTTGGCGATGACGCGGTCGGCGATACGATCGTCGGGCAATTGCAGCAGGACGGCGTCGACACCTCGCTCTCGCCGCGCTTCAAGGGCCTGCGCTCGCCGGTCTCCTCGATCCTGATCGATGCCCAGGGCGAGCGCATGGTCGTCTCCTATACCGACCCGAAGACGCCGCTCTCGCCCGATTGGCTGCCCGATATGCTGCCTGATGGTTGCGACGGCGTGCTGGTCGATACGCGCTGGGGCGAGGGCTCGCTGGCGGCGCTGAAGCTGGCTCGCAAGGCCGGTGTGCCCGGCGTGATCGACGGTGATCGCCAGCCGACCCATCCGGAGATGGTCACCACGGCCAGCCATGTCGCCTTCAGCGAGAAGGCGCTGAACGAGATCTCGGGCGGGCAGGAGCCGAGGGCGGCGCTGGAAGCGCTGGCACTCGGTGCGCAGAACTGGCTGGCGGTGACGCTCGGCCCGCGCGGCGTGCTCTTCATGGAGAAGGGCGGCATCGCCCATCTGCCGGCTTTCCCGATCGAGGCGGTCGATACGCTCGGCGCCGGCGATGTCTGGCATGGCGCCTTTGCGCTGGCGCTGGCCGAGGGGCAGGGGGAGCGTCAGGCCGTGCGTTTCGCTACGGCGGTGGCGGCGATCAAATGCACCCGCTTCGGCGGCCGGGCGGGTACGCCGACACGCGAGGAAGTCGAGAGCTTCCTGGCCGCGCATCCCTGAGGAACCGCCAACCGATCGCGGCTGTCGTCGATGCGTAAAGCCTGCGTCGCGCCCTCGTCACGCTGTTCGGGCATCTGATTGGCCGTGCGCTGCCGCGCACCTGGTCAATCTGAGGAGAGCGTCATGCTGGCGATCCAGGGACTGAAATGCGTCTATGATACCGGCTCCCGCGGCTGGGCGATCGAGCTCGCGCTGAAGGGCGAGGGCGAGGAAGCCGTGCGCCGCTTCGATGTCGACGGCCCCGAGGATGCCGAGATGCTGATCGAGGCCTTCGACGAGTCGACCGCGAGCAGCTTCGATCCGGCGACGGGCGAGATCGTCTTCGCCTATGAATACGCCACCCTCGACGACGAAGACGAGGATGAGGACGAGGTTGAAGGCGACGACGAGGCGGACGAGGAAGAAGACGAGGACGCCGAAGTCGCCGAGGACGACGAAGACGAAGCCGCCGAAGACGAGGGCGAGAAGGTCAAGGCCTGAGGCCGAGGCCGCGCGGGAATGTCGAGCGCGGCGTCACGCCCAGTCATCCCGAAGCCGCCGCGCCGGCCCGCGACTTCATGGCCGCGCGCGCGGCGGCAATGCCCGCCTCTGAAAGACGAAGACGCGATGGTCCGCGACGACGTATTTGCGACGCGATCCTGTTCCAGCGTAACGATGCGTTGCTGCTGGTCCTTATCTTCCGCAGGTGCCGGCCGCCGCACAATCGAACGATCCCAGGCCAGGCCGCGATGCAAGACGACGTTGTGTTCCCGTCTCTCCCGACGCTCGAAGCCGGCAAGCTCAAGCGCGGCGTCTGCGCCATCAGCGGCGTCGAGCTCAGCCGCAAGAACCTGATCGCGCTCGGGACGCTGCGGCCCTCGCTGGTCGAGCATATCCGGCGCGACTTCCCCGATCTCGACGATAACAGTCTGATCAGCCTCAAGGAGCTGGCACGCTATCGTACCCGCTATGTCGAGGAGATCCTGCGCGAGGAGCATGGCGAGTACACCGATCTCGATCGCGAGGTCGCCGAGAGCATCGCCCGGCAGGACACGATCGCGGAGAATATCGAAGACGATTTCGAGGAGCATCGCACCCTCGGCGAGCGCCTTTCGGACGGGCTCGCCAGCTTCGGCGGCTCATGGGCCTTCCTGATCAGCTTCGGCGTCGTGCTGGCGGTCTGGATGGTGGTCAATGTCGTCGCCGGGACGGGCGCTTTCGACCCTTACCCGTTCATCCTGCTCAACCTCGTGCTGTCCTGCATCGCCGCGATCCAGGCGCCGATCATCATGATGAGCCAGAAGCGGCAGGAGGCGAAGGACCGGCTGCGCTCCTTCAACGACTACCAGGTCAACCTCAAGGCCGAGCTCGAGGTCAGGCACCTGCACGAGAAGATCGACCATCTGATCACGCGGCAATGGCAGCGTCTCGCCGAGATCCAGCAGGTCCAGCTCGAAATGCTGCAGGAGGCGCAATTGCCGCGCCGGAAGCCGAAGCGGCGCAAGAAACCAGCGGCCAAGAAGAAGGTGGTCGCGGTTCCGGCGGAGCTGCCGGAGTCGGGCTCTGCCGCCTGAAGTCAGCGTCGAATCCGATCACAGGCGGGCAGGGCGGTTGACAGGTCGAGGCGCGCTCTTTCTGGTGTCGGCTAACAAAATTGGCCGTTCCCGGGAGGTTGCCTTGTTCCGTCTGTCTCACCTTGCTCTGCTCGCCGGCACGGCTTTCGTCGCCCTTGCCACGCCTGCCGCCGCCCAGGGGCAGGTCACCGTCTATTGCTCGATCCTCGAGGAGCAATGCCGCGAGGGCGCCTCGATCTTCGAGAAAGCGACCGGCATCAAGGTCCAGATGGTGCGCAAGTCGACCGGTGAGGTCTATGCCCAGGTCAAGGCCGAGGCGACCAATCCGCGCGGTGACGTCTGGTGGGGCGGGCCGGGCGAGCCGCATCTGCAGGCCGCCGATGAAGGCCTGCTTGACGAGTACAAATCGCCGAAGCTGGCGGAGCTGCACGACTGGGCGAGGCGCCATGCCGAGCAGTCGAAGTTCCGGACGTCCGGCATCTATCTCGGGGCGCTCGGGATCGGCTACAATCTTGAGACGCTGAAGAGCAAGAAGCTGGCCGAGCCGAAATGCTGGGCCGACCTGCTCGATCCCAAGTTCAAGGACGAGGTCCAGGTCGCCGATCCCAGCTCGTCGGGCACGGCCTATGTCTTCCTCGCCACCACCGTCCAGCGCCTCGGCGAAGACAAGGGCTTCGAGTTCCTGAAGAGCCTGCACAAGAACATCAGCCAGTACACAAAGTCGGGCATCGCCCCGGTCAAGGCGACGGCACTTGGCGAGACGGCGGTCGGCATCGCCTTCATGCACGACATGCTGACGCAGAAGCTCCAGGGCGCGCCGATCGGCATCGTCGCCCCATGCGAAGGCACCGGCTACGAGACCGGCTCGGTCTCGGTGATCAAGGGCGGCAAGAACCCCGAAGCCGCGCGCAAGTTCGTCGATTTCACGCTGTCGCCGGAGGCGCAGGACATCAACGCCAGGCTCAAGATCAACTCGATTCCGTCGAACAAGAACGCGAAGCTCTCGCCCGACGCGCCGAAGTTCGAGGAAATCAAGCTGATCGACTACGACACCCCGCGCTGGGGCAGCCCGGCCGAGCGCTCGCGCCTGCTCAAGAAGTTCGACGACGAGGTGAAGGCGCTGCCGCGCTGAGGACGGTTGCGGTTAGTAGCACCGGCCTGAGCCAGTGCTACTAAACCGCCGCTGTTGCCAGTCGCAGGAGATTACCGCACCGGCGGGGCGTATTGCAGGCCGCCCTGCGTCCACAGCCTGTTCATCCCGCGCGGCAGGTTGAGCGGCGACTTGGCGCCGAGATGCCGGTCGAAGCTCTCGCCGTAATTGCCGACCGCCTTGACGATGCGCACCACCCAGTCGTTGGTGAGGCCGAGGCTCTCGCCGAACTTGCCCTCAGCTCCGAGCAGCCGCTTGATCTCGGGATTGGCCGATTTCACCATTTCGTCGACATTGGCCTGGGTGATGCCGAACTCCTCGGCGTTCAGCATGGCGTAGACGGTCCAGCGCACGATATCGAACCAGGCGTCGTCGCCCTGGCGGACCCAGGGGCCGAGCGGCTCCTTCGAGATCATCTCGGGCAGCAGGTCGTGCTCGGCCGGGGCCTTTAGCTTCATCCGGTTCGCCGCGAGCTGGGACAGGTCGGTGGTATAGGCGTCGCAGCGCCCGGCCTCATAGGCCTGGATCGTCTCGTCGAGGCCGGCATAGGCGATGACCTCGTACTTCATGCCGTTGTTGCGGAAATAGTCGGCGAGATTAAGCTCGGTCGTGGTGCCCTGCGCGACGCAGATCGAGGCGCCGTTCAGCGCCTTGAGGTCCTTCACGCCGGTGCTCTTGCGCACCAGAAAGCCCTGGCCGTCGAAATAGTTGATCGCGGTGAAGTTGAGGCCGAAGCCGGCGTCGCGGCCGAGCGTCCAGGTCGTGGTGCGCGAGAGCACGTCGATCTCGCCGCTCTGCAGCACCGTCAGCCGGTCCTTCGAGGCGAGCGAGATGTATTTCGCCTTCTCCTGGTCGCTGAAGATTGCCGCCGCCAGCGCCCGGCAGAGATCGGTGTCGAAGCCGCGCCATTGTCCCTGCGCATCCGGCAGCGAGAAGCCGGCGACGCCCTGGCTGGTGCCGCAGATCAGATGGCCGCGCTGCTTGATCCGCTCCAGTGTCGTCTGGGCCTGAGCCGCCGCCGGAATGAGCACCGCAAGGCATAGGCCTGCCAATGCACTGCCGATATCGCGGGCACGGCGTGCTGAAAATCTGAGCATGATGATCCCCTGATTATTGGTCGGGCGATCTAACAGGCTCGCAGGCGGACGGGCCAGTGATATTTATGCGGCTAATCGTTTTGGTGGCTGCATCCGGGCGTTGCTCTCCGGCGTATTCCGCGCGTTCGCAACTGCGGAGCTCCGTCCAGCATGTCCGACCCCGTCCTCGTCATCGCCCGCGCCAGGGTTCTTCCGGCCGAGCGCGACCGTTTCCTCGTGGCCGCGCGCGACTGCATTGCGGCAACGCGTCGCGAGCAGGGTTGCCTCGGCTATGACATCTGCGAAAGCCTCACGGATCCCGGCTTTTTTCTCAGCGTCGAGAGCTGGGAGAAGCGCTCCGATGTCGACCGGCACATGCAGCAGGCCCATCTCCAGGCCTTCCTCGCCATCGCCGGGACTTGCGTCAGCGCTGCTCCGGTGATCGAAGTGGTTGAACCGCGATCGGTCGATCGCCTCTGATCCATCACGCCACAGGTTTTTCCATGCAGCGCGCCATCTCCGTCGTCCGCAAGGCCGCGGTCAAGCAGGACAGGGTCGTTGAGACCCTCACCCTCGACCATCATGGCCGCAACACTCGCCATGCCGCGCTCAAGGGCGATCGCGGACAGGAGATTCTGCTCGACCTAGACAAGCCGACTGCGCTGAACGACGGCGATGCGGTCAAGCTCGAAGACGGCGGGCTGGTGTTGATCCGGGCAGCGGCGCAGAAGCTGATGGCGATCACCGCCGAGAACCCGCTGCGGCTGACGCGCCTCGCCTGGCATCTCGGCGGGCATCACGTCGCGGCGGAGGTCACGGCCGATGCGATCTATGTCGAGCACAATGCTGCGCTGGCCGAGCTGGTTCGCGGCCAGGGCTGCGCGATGAGCGAGGTCGAGCGGCCGTTCCAGCCCGAGCCCGAAGTCCACCATCACGAGCATGGCGATGCCTGCGGCCACGACCATGGCCATCACGGCCATCATCACCATGGTCATGATCACGGCCATGACCACGATCACGGCCATGACCCCGATCATGGCCATTCCCATGCCGGTCACAAGCACGACCATGGCCACGAGCACCATCATACGCACGAGCACGGCGCGTCCTGCGGCTGCGGCCATGATCACCACCATCACCATGACGACCACGGCCACAAGCACGACCATGGCCATCATGGCCACGAGCATGGCCACAAGGGCCACAAGCACGACCACTGAGCGATGCGGGACGCGCGCTTGCCCCTGACGATCTGGCTCACGCCGACGGTTCCTGTCGGCGCCGCCAGCCGCCGGGAGGTAATCGCCCGCCTGATGCCGGCCCCGCACGGGATGAGATATTCGCGGCCGCTCTGCTCATGACCGCCGTCATCGCCGTCGTCTTGACGCTGCTCCTTGCCGTCATCGCCGGCCTGCACGCTTATTGGGGGCGGGGCGGGCTCTGGCCCGCTGCCAGCGAGCAGGAGCTGATCGCGACCGTGATCGGCAGTGCACGGGCGCGGCGCATGCCGTCACCCGGTCTGTGCTTGCTGGTTGCCCTGGCGATTGCCGTGACGGCGGCCTGGCCGCTGCTTCTGATCCAGGTATCGGGCGCGGCGGCCATGCGCCCGCTCATCCTGTTCGGTGGTTTCGCGATCATGGCGGTGTTCTTGTTTCGCGGCGTCGCCGGCTATCTCCCGGCCTGGCAGCGGCTGCACCCGCGCGAGCCTTTCGCCAGCAATGATCGCCGCTATTATTCGCCTCTCTGCCTGCTGATCGCCGCGGGCTATGCGATTCTGCTCCTGCAAGGATCCTGAGCGGTGAGCGTCCCCTTCGCACTGCGATGCTGTGGGCAGCGCAGGCCGGCGCCGACCCGTCTGTCGTCGACAGGACCGATGTCGCCCCATATCGGCGCGGATCTTGCTTGAAGGGGCCGGGAATTCGGGGACCATGTGCGGCAAGCGCCACGATGCCTTCAGCAGCGGGTGGGTGGGAAAGTCGTTGCAATGGTCTTTGATTTCACCGAGACCGCCGGTGGTCCGAAGGCACCGGTTCTGAGCTGAGGGTGGCTTCGACGATGATCATGCGCGCGACGGGATTTCTTGCCATGTTGCTGGCTCTCGCCTCGACCCCGGTCTTCGCCCATACCGGCGCCGGGCCGGTCGATGGTTTGATGCATGGCCTGCTGCATCCGCTGACCGGGCTCGACCATGTCCTGGCCATGGTCGCGGTCGGCCTCTGGGCCGGGTTGGTCGGCGGAAGGGCGCGCATTGCCTATCCCATCGCCTTTGTCGCCGCTATGGCACTGGCCGGCGCCTGGGGCATGTCCGGCGGCACCTTGCCCGGCGTCGAGATCGGCATCGCCTTCTCGGTTGTCATCCTCGGCGCGGCGGTCGCTCTGAAGGCGTCGCCGCCACTCGCGGCAGGCACGCTCGCCTGCGGCATCCTCGCCATCTTCCACGGTTTCGCCCATGGCGCCGAATTGCCCGAGAACGCCAGCGGTCTCGCCTATGCCATTGGCTTCATGCTCGCGACGGCGGCGCTCCATCTCGCCGGCATCATGCTGGCCGGCGTGATCGCCACCCGCGCGCCGCTGATCGCCCGCATCGCCGGCGGCGGGCTCGTGCTCGCAGGCGTCGCGCTCCTCGCCGGCTGAGGCCGTCATCGCCCTGTCATAAGGAACCGCCAAGCGCGCCGTCCTTTCAGCGACGGAGGCGGGGCATGAGTCTGCATATCACCGGCGGCGAGGTGCTGGCCGACACGCTCGTCCGCGCCGACCTGTCTACGAACGGCGAGACCATTGCGGGTCTCGACGATGCCGCTCCTGCCGATGCACTCCGCCTCGACGCGACCGGCCTCTACGTTCTGCCTGGCATCGTCGATTGTCATGGCGACGCCTTCGAGCGGCACATCATGCCGCGGCCGGGCGTCGCCTTCGATATCGACCTGGCGCTGCGCGACGCCGACCGCACCATGCTGGCGAGCGGCATCACCACCGCCTTCCATGGCGTCACCTGGTCCTGGGAGCCGGGGCTGCGCGGCGCCGACAACGCGCGTCGGCTTATCGAGCGGATCGCGGCGCTGAAGCCCGAGCTCGGTGCCGACACGCGCTTTCATCTCCGCCACGAGACCTTCAACCTCGATGCCGAGGCCGAGATCATCGACTGGCTGGCTGGCGGCCGCGTCGGCGTGCTCGCCTTCAACGACCATACCGGCGGCATCCTGAAATCGACCGCGCGGCCGGACAAGCTCGCCAAGACGGTCGAGCGCACGGGGCTGACGCATGAGGATTTCATGGCGCTCGCCGGGAACGTCTGGGCGCGCAGGGAAGAGGTTCCGGCCTCGATCGAGCGGCTCGCGGTGGCGGCGCGCGCTGCCGGCATCCCGACGATGTCGCATGACGACATGAGCCCGGAGATGCGGCGCTGGTATCGCGGCCTCGGTGTGACCGTCGCCGAGTTTCCGATCAACGAAGCGACGACCCGCGAGGCCGCAGCCCATGGCGAAGCGATCGTCTTCGGCGCGCCGAACGTCGTGCGCGGCGGCTCGCATCTCGATTGCCCGGCGGCCGAGGCGATGGTGCGCGAGGGCCTCTGCACGATCCTGGCCTCCGACTACTATTATCCGGCCCTGCCGCTGGCGCCGTTCATCCTGGCGCGCAAGGGCGCAGCCGATTTCGCCACGGCATGGCGGCTGGTTTCGGAGCGGCCGGCACAGGCGCTCGGCCTGGCCGATCGCGGCGTCATCGCCTCCGGCAAGCGCGCTGACCTCATCCTCGTCGCGCCGGAGCCGCAGCCGCGCGTGGTCGCGACGGTTGCCGGCGGACGGCTGGTGCATCTGGCGGATCAGCGGATACTGGCCTGACGATTGCCGATCGGCGTGCTGCAACCTAGGATTTAAGCCCGCAGGGACTGGGAGGGGATTATGGCGCGCTGGTCGGACGCGATGAAGCTCTCGGACTACAAGGAGTACGAAACCTACCTGCAAGTCCCCGGCGTCTACGAGATCGGCTACATCCAGCGCGAGACCTTCTACCCGAAATACATCGGCAAGGCACCGGTGACGCTGTACCAGCGCATCCGAACCTACGGGCGCGACCTTGGGCGCAGCTCCCACAACCGCTTCATCCGTGAGCTGGTCGAGGTCAACTATCACCGCCTCTGGTTTCACGTCATCCGCGTCAGCCGTCCTGGCGGTGCGGCGCTGCGGGAGGCTTTGCTCATGAACCGGTTGAGCATCGGGGAGGGCGGCCTCTACGAGTGGAACTGCCGCTACGAATATGCGCCGCTGACCGAGGCGGGCTATGTGCTGAGATAGTCGGCGACTTCACGAGCGAAACGCTGCCGCGATCGCGCTGAGCGTCGCTGCTGCCCGGCTCTGGCTGACGCTGGAATGCAGGATGATCGGCCGGGTCGGCACGGTTGGGAGCGATAGGCGTGCGCCGATCTCGCTGAGGCCCGTGGGCACGGCCTGTCGGGCGAGCAGGGCAACGCCGAGGCCCGCCATCGCGGCAGCGCCGACCGCCGCGGCGCCTTCGCCGGTGAAAGCCTCGCGCCAGGAAATACCGGCCGCTTCCAGTGCCATGACCGCCATCAGGCGCAGCTTGCAGGGCTCCGGTTGGGCCGCCAGGGGCAGTGGCTGGCCCCGGGAGATCGGGAGATCCGGCGCGCAGAACCAGCCGAACTGTGCATCCGTCAGCACTTCTCCATCGCGGCGGCTCTCATCATAGCGCAGGGCGACGACCGCATCGAGCTCGCCGGCGTCGTAGCGCTGGAGCAGCGTCCGGGTCGCGCCGATCCGCAGGTTCAAGGTGACTCCGCCATCGCGCTTGCTCGCGGCCTGAAGCATGCGGGCGAGGTCCGGACCGACGAGATGATGCGTGATGCCGACCGAGAGGCGAATGCTGTCGCCGGAGAGGGCGTCGGTCGCCCGGCGATGCGCCGCCAGGAATTCGCGCGCCGGGCCGAGGAAGCGCTCGCCGGCGGAGGTGAGGGTGACCCGCCTCGGCGTCCGTTCGAGCAGGCGCTGGCCCAGCCGCTCTTCCAGCCGGCGCAGCCGCAGCGAGGCGGCCGCCTGAGTGGTGTTGAGAATGCCGGCGGCGCGGGTGAAGGAGCGATGCTCCGCCACAAGGACGAAGGTCTCGACGGCATCCGGGTCGAGCGTAGGGCGTATATCCATAACAGGATAATATCATTGAAACAGAAATAGCGACAGTTTCGTTCGCTCGTTAGAGAGTGTTCTGTGGCGGCAGCGTCCTGCGAAAGCCCTGTTGCCCATGTCGAAGACCAGCCCGAGCCTCACTCCCGAGGCGGCCGCGAGCCGCGCCGGGACCGATCCCTACATCTGGACTGTGCTGACCGTGGCGGTCGCCACGCAGACGGCGGGGTCGTTCGTCTCGCAGGGCGTCTACATCCTTGTGCCGTTCTGGCGGGATGCGTTCGGCGTATCGCTCGCTTCTGCCGCACTCGCGGTCACCGCCATGAACGGCACCCAGATCCTGACGATGGTTTCGCTCGGCCGCGCGATCGATCGCCATGGTGAGCGGGCCGTGGTCGGCATCGCCATGGCCGGCATGGCGCTCGCGATGGTCGCGGCGGCCTTCGCCCGCGAATTGATCGGGCTCCTGATCTGCATGAGCGTTTTGGGCGGCACCTACGCGGCGGTGCAGCCGGGCGGGACGCGGGCGATCATGCGCTGGTTTCCGCCGCAGCATCGTGGCCTCGCGACCGGCTTCCGCCAGGCGGCGGTGCCCTTGGGTACGATGATCGCAGCCGCGCTGCTGCCACTGCTCGCCGTACGCTTCGGCCTGCCTGCAGCCGCCTGGTCGAGCGCGGCGGTGTCGCTGCTGGGGGCGCTGCTGTTTTTGCTCTTCTACAAGGAAGGCGGGGCGGTGCAGGCAAAGCGCGAGGCGCCGCTGGCCTTGCGCGAGCTGATCCGGGTCGTCGGCGAAAATCCACGGTTCTGGCCGGTGCTGCGTCTCGGCATCGCCATGTCCGCCTTCCAGTTCACCTTCACTGCCCATGCGATCGGCTACATGGCCGACGCGCTCGCGCTCGGCATGCTCGGTGCGGCCAGCCTGTTCGCGCTGACGCAATTGGCCGGCATTCCCGGCCGCGTGCTGCTGCCCTGGCTCAGCGACAGGCTGAGGCCTGGGCGGCGCTCCCAGTCCTTCTCCGTGACTGCGCTGCTCGGGGCCGCTGCCGCCGCGGCGCTCGCCGCGCTGCCGGCTGGCGTGCCAGCGCCATTGGCGGCGGCCGTGCTCGTGCTCTTTGGCATCTTCGGAATCGGCTGGTTCCCGCTCTACCTGCTCGATATCGCCGAGATGGCGCCGCGTAGTTCGATCGCCTCGACCGTGAGTTTCGCCTCGACGCTGTGCCTGATCGTCATGGCGCTCGGTCCCTGGCTCTTCGGAGTGGTCGCCGACCGGTTCGGCTATGCCTGCGCCTGGGCGCTCCTGATCATCCCGGTCGTCGTCACGGCGCTGCCGCTGCTGAGGAGCCGGCCCCAGCCAGCCGGAACCTGAACGGGCATCACCGCGTCAGGACAGCTCCTTCAGGCCGGCTGGCGTCTCGATCTGCGCGCGATAGCGCAGCTCGCTGCCCTGGGTGATCACCGGAGCACGATCGATGCCGAGTTCCCGGTGAAGCCTGGCGATCGCAGCCGCGTCGGGGTGCTCCAGGGAGAATGACGCAAGCCGGGCGCCGAGATCGGCCATCGTCGCCATCGAACGCGGCTTGCCGCGTCGGTCGATGAGCGATGGAGCGGCCCCGCCCAGTGGAAGCGAGCCGTCCTCAGGGATGGCGAAGTCAAACAGCGGCCCGGCCCAGGGCAGGGCAACCTTCCTGCCGAAGACATGTCCGTGCCCGGCAATGACCGCGTCGATCGCGTCGGTCCTCGCCACCCAGCCGCGCAGACGCCGACCGTCATCCCAATCCGCCCGGACCTGCCTCTGATCGTCCAGTCCGAACCAGCGCGGGCAGGGCGGTCCGTCACCCTGCGGGTCGAGGGCGACGATCTCCAGATAGGTCGCGCCACCGAGCTGAAGCAGGTGGTTGTGCGTGCCCATATAAGCGTGCCGTTGGCCGAAAGGCACGTCGAGGTCGAGGCAGGCCCGCACATGCGCGACACCCTCGGCCAGCGTGGGCGCGATGACCGTCAGATGATCGAGCGCGAGCATCGTCGGTCCGGTGGCTCCCTCAGCTGGCATACCCCTTCACGCTCGACAGCGCCGTCATCACCCCGCGCAATTCCGCCAGGCCGCGCAGCCGGCCGACCGCCGGATAGCCCGGGAACGAGCCCTTCTTGGCGTCGTCGAGCAGTTCGTGGCCATGGTCGGGGCGCATCGGGATGCGCCAGTGCGCCCAGCCGGCGGCCTTGCGCCGGGTCTGCTCGGCCATCAGCGCGTCGACCAGCCCGACCATGTCGGTGTCGCCGCCGAGATGCTCTGCCTCCATGAAGGAGCCGTCCGGATCCTTGGCGACGTTGCGCAGATGCGCGAACCAGATCCGGTCGGCGAAGCGGCGGGCGATGGCCGGCACGTCGTTCTTCGGGTTGGCGCCGAGCGAGCCGGAGCACAGGGTGAGGCCGTTCGAGGGTGAGTCGACCGCGCCGAGGATGAAGGCGATGTCGTCCTCGGTCGAGCAGATGCGCGGCAGGCCGAAGAGGGACCGCGGCGGATCGTCCGGATGGATGCACATGCGGATCCCGACCTCTTCGGCGGTCGGGATCACCGCCTCGAGGAAGCGTTTCAGGTTGGCGCGCAACCCGTCATGGCTCATATCGGCATAGCGCGCGAGGATGCGCTTCAGCCCCGGCACGTCGTAGCGGTCATAGGCGCCGGGCAGGCCCGCCATGATGTTGGCCATCAGCTTGGTCCGGTCGGCCTCCGAGGAGCGCTCGAACCAGGCCTTGGCCCTGTCCAGCACCTCGGCGGGATGGCCTTCGTCGGCGCCTGGCCGCTGCAGCATGAAATGATCGACGACGACGTATTCGTGCAGGTTGAAGCGCAGCGCCGTGCCGCCGCCGGGGAGGGGCTGGGCGAGGTCGGTGCGGGTCCAGTCCAGCACGGGCATGAAGTTGTAGCAGACCACCTCGATGCCGCAGGCAGCAAGGTTGCGCAGCGACTGGCGATAGTTGGCGAAGATCGTCTCCAGGTCGCCTTCGCCGATCTTGACGTCCTCGTGGATGGGCAGGCTCTCGACCACCGACCAGCGCAGCCCGAGGCTCTTGTCGGCCTCGATGATGGCCTTGCGTTTCTCGATCTCCTCGACGCTCCAGACCACGCCATAGGGAATCTGGTGGAGTGCGTTGACGATGCCGCGGGCACCCGCCTGCCGGGCCTGGGCGAGAGTCACCACATCATCCGGGCCGAACCAGCGCCAGGTCTGTTCCATCGTCGCGTTTCCTCGTCCGGGTCTTTTAGGAGGCGGCCTGCTGCGTGGCCGTCGTCAGGTGGGTTTGCTGAGCCCGCCGCTGGCGGCGAAGGCGTCGACATGGTCGCGCGCGATCGTCTCGATCGCGTCGAAGACGGTGCGCAGATGCGCCCGCATGGTGCGCTCGGCCCGGGTCTCGTCGCCGGCACTGACGGCCTCTGCGATCTCGCGGTGCTCGCCCAGGATCATCTCCGACCAGCCGCCGGTGTCGAGCGACAGGCAGCGCACGCGGTCGAGCTGGGCCTTGACGCTCTCGATCAGTCCCCAGACCGAAGGGTGGCCGGAGAGCCGCGCCAGCTCGGCATGGAACTCCTCGTCGCCGCGGAAGAAGGCGACCCGGTCACCATCGGCGAGCGCCTGCTCCTGCTGTGCGATCAGAGTGGAGAGGGCAGACCGTCCGGCCTCGTCGATGTTCTTGGCCGCCAGCGCGACCGTGCGGCATTCCAGCGTCTCGCGCACGAACTGGCTGTCATAGACCGCGGCAAGGTCGATCGGCGCGACGAAGGTGCCGACCTGCGGCACGACGACGAGAAAGCCGTCCTCGACCAGCCGCTTGAACGATTCACGCACCGGCGTGCGGCTGACGCCGAACTGCAGCGCCATGCGCGCTTCCGAGATCGCCTCGCCGGGGCGCAGGACCGCGTTCAGCACATCGCCGCGCAACGCCCGGTAGATCTGGTCGGTGCTCTGTCTCGCCGCGGCGATGCCCATTGCCAAGCTCTTGTTCACTAGTATACTAGGATACCGGCTCGAACGGAGGCGTCAACTCCGAAAGCCGCGATTTCAGTAGAAGCCGGTGCTAAAAGTGCCGCAAGGGCCCGCTTTTCATGGGCTGGGGAAACAGCAGGCGGCAAGGCCGCCGGGAGGGGAGATCATGGTCCAGGATACGATCCATCGCCGTACATTCCTCGGCGGCGTCGCTGGCATGGCCGGTATCGCGGCCGCGCCCGGAGCCTTCGCCCAGGCGCTCAAGCTGCCTGCGTCTCCGCTGACGATCAGCGTCATCGACGTCGGCGGGGCGCTCGCGCTGGTCCAGACGCCGCTGGAGAACTACCCCAAGGCAAATCCCAAGGCCGTCTCGCGGATGGTCTTCACCAAGGCGCCGGCGCCCGAGCTGCCGGCCAAGATCAAGGCTCAGCAGAACGCCGGCCGGCTCGATATCGACATGGTCATCGGCGGCCTCGACGTGCTCTCGGCCGGCATCGACCAGAAGCTCTGGGTCGATCTGCTGCCGCGTCTGCAGGCCGAATTGCCGAAGCCGGAGGACATCTACCTCAAGCCGGCGCTCGCCATGCATAATCTCGGGCAGGGCCAGGCCATGGCGATGGTCTATTACCCCTCCGGTCCGCTGCTCGAATACATGCCGGACCGCGTCAAGCAGGTGCCGACCACGGCCGAGGAGCTGCTGGCCTGGACCAAGCAGAACAAGAACCGCTTCTTCTATGGCCGCCCGGCCAACTCCGGCCCCGGCCGCACCTGGATCATGGGCCTGCCCTATCTCCTCGGTGACAAGGATCCGAAGGATCCGGAGAAGGGCTGGGACAAGACCTGGGCCTATCTCAAGGCCCTCGGCGAGAACATCGAGTACTATCCGGGCGGCACCGGCCAGACGATGAAGGAGCTCGGCGACGGCTCGCGCGACATCATCGTCTCGACCACCGGCTGGGACATCAATCCGCGCGCGCTCGGCATCGTGCCGAAGGAAGCGAAGATCCAGACCTTGAAGGGCTTCCACTGGGTCACCGACGCCCAGTACATGATGATCCCGAAGGGTGTCTCCGACGAGAAGCTCAACGTGCTGCTCGATCTGATCCGCCACATGCTGACGCCGGCGCAGCAGGCCTATACCTATGACGAGGGCTATTTCTATCCGGGCCCGGCGGTGAAGGACGTGCCGCTCTCGATGGCGCCGGAATCGAGCCAGAAGGCCATCGCCGAGTTCGGCCGGCCCGAGTACGAGAAGCTGATCGCCGACAATCCCATGGAAACCCCGCTCAACCCCGACAGGATGGTCGTCGCCTTCCGCATCTGGGACGAGCAGGTCGGCGGCGCCAAGCGCAAGTAGCCTGCTGCAAATCGCCAGGCAGGCCGGTCCTTGACCGGCCTGCCGTCTCGCTGTCGCCTGTCGGCAGCTGACCAACCCATCCGTTCGAACCCGATGGTCCTTCATGTCGATACATGCCGCGAATTTCCGCGAACTCAGGCTCGACCGGCTTTGCCGCGACTTCGGGACGCATAACGCTGTCAAGGATGTCACGCTGACGATCAGGCAGGGCGAGTTCATCGCATTGCTTGGCCCGTCAGGTTGCGGCAAGTCGACGACGCTCAACCTGATCGCCGGCCTCCTGCCGGCGACGGGCGGCGGCATCTGGCTGGACGAGAAGCGCATCGATCCGCTCCGCCCCGAGGAGCGCGGCTTCGGCATGGTCTTCCAGAGCTATGCGCTCTTCCCGCATATGAGCGTGCGCAAGAATGTCGGCTTCGGCCTGAAGATGCGCGGCATGCCCAGGGCCGAGAGCGAGCAGCGCGTCGCCGAGGCAGTGGCGCTGGTCAGGTTGCAGGGCCAGGAGGACAAGCTCCCCGGCCAGCTCTCCGGCGGCCAGCAGCAGCGCGTCGCCATCGCCCGTGCCATCGCGGTGCAGCCGCCTTTGGTGCTGATGGACGAGCCGCTCTCCAATCTCGACGCCAAGCTGCGCCTCGAGATGCGCGCCGAGATCAGGCGCATCCACAACACGCTCGGCGCCACCACCATCTACGTCACCCACGATCAGGAGGAGGCGCTCTCGCTCGCCGACAGGATCGTGGTGATGCGCGATGGCGAGATCCGCCAGGTCGGTGGTCCCGAGGACCTGTTCTCGCGGCCGGACCATCTCGATGTCGCCGAGTTCATGGGCTTCCGCAACAAGGTCGCCGGCCGCGTCGCCTCCGCCACCGGCGATCAGGCGACGGTCACCGTCGGTGAGGTCGGCGTCGCCGGGCGAGTGCGTTCGCCGGTCACGGCCGGGCAGGGCGCCCATATCTCGATCCGCCCTGAGGACCTGCACCCGGTGGCCGATGGCGCGCCGGGCCTCAAGGCCAAGGTCATCTCGACCGAATTCCACGGCCGCGAATTCGTCGGCTTCGCCCGCATGGCGGATGACACGCCGCTGACCTTCCTCGCCGATAGCCGCATCGCGCCCGGCACCGAGATTCGCCTCGCGGCCGCGCCGGATCGCGTCCTGGTCTTCGGAGGGGGCGCATGAGCACTCTGTCCGCAACCGCTGCCGAGATTCCGCTCAAGCAGCGCCTCGCCGCGCGCGGCCTCGACGGGCTGACGCTGCTCGTCCTGCCGGCGGTCTTCTTCCTGCTGGCGTTGTTCATCTACCCGTTCCTCTACGGGCTCTTCCTGTCCTTCAATCCGAAGGCGGGCGGGGCGCTGGCGAACTATCAGCGCTTCTTCTCGGATTCGTTCCTCTACGACACGATCGCGACCACGCTCTGGCTGGCGCTGCCGGTGACGATCGTCACGTTGCTGCTGGCGATCCCGATCGCCTTCCGCGTCAGGTTGATGAAGAACCAGCGCCTGCTCACCACCATCCTGGTGATCCCGATCACGCTCGGGACCGTGCTGGTTGCGCAGGGGCTGCTGAACTATCTCGGCCCGCAAGGCTGGTTCAACCGGACGCTGATGACCATCGGCCTGATCTCCTCGCCGGTGAAGCTGCTGCATAACTACTGGGGCGTGATGCTCTCGCTGGTCATCACCGGCTTCCCCTTCACCTTCCTTCTGACCCTGTCCTACCTCACCGGCGTCGATCCGGCGCTGGAGCAGGCCGGCGCGACGCTCGGCGCCGGGCCCTGGCAGCGCTTCAAGCATATCCTCTTCCCGCTGCTGCTGCCCGGCCTCGCCATCACCTTCTGCCTCAGCTTCGTGCAGGCCTTCTCTGTCTTCCCCTCGGCGGTGCTGCTGGGGGCGCCGGCAGGCCCGACGCGCGTGATCTCGATCGCGGCCTACCAGGCCGCCTTCGAGGAATACGACTACTCGATGGCCTCGGCGGTCGCGATGATCATGGGCATGGTCCAGCTTGCCATCGTCGTCGCGGTGCTCGGCCTGCGGGGCATGCTCTATCGCGGCCCGGCCGGCGGCGGGAAGGGCTGAACCGATGGTCAAGGATACCCGCCTTTCCACCAAGCTCTGGGCTGCGGCCAACTGGACGCTGATCGGCTTCTTCATCGTCAACCTGTTCGGCATGATCGCCGCGGTGGTGACGAGTTCGTTCTCGACGCGCTGGCTGCGCTCCTGGCTCCCTGACGGCTGGACGACGCGCTGGTACGGCGCCGCCTGGAGCGAGTTCCAGCTCGGCGACGTGCTGACGGTCACCTTCCAGATCGTCTTCCTCGTCGTCTTCCTGTCGGGATTGATCGGCGTGCCGGCCGCCTATGCGCTGGCGCGGCGCGATTTCCCCGGCAAGAAGCTGGTGATGCTGCTCTTCCTGTTGCCGCTTCTGGTGCCGCCGATCACCTTCGGCATCCCGCTGGCGACGGTGCTCTATCGCACCGGGCTCGCCGGCTCGATGTCGGGCGTGGTGCTCGCCAATCTCGTGCCGACGGTGCCTTTCGTCATCCTGGTGATGATCCCGTTCATCGAGCAGATCGACACCAAGATCGAGGCGGCGGCGCGCGTCTTCGGCGCCAACACCTTCAAGCTCTTCATCCATGTCCTGCTGCCGCTGCTGATGCCCGGCATCCTCGCTGCACTGCTATTGGTGCTGGTCCGCACGATCGCGATGTTCGAGCTGACCTTCCTCACGGCAGGGCCAACCAGCCAGACACTGGTGGTCGCGCTCTACTATGCGGTCTTCGCCGCAGGCGTGCGCGCCGTGCAGTCGATCGACGCCATGGCGGTGATCTACATGGTGACGACGCTGGTCTGGCTCATCATCGCACTGCGCTTCGTGAACCCGACGCAGATCGTGGCAAGGGCGAAGCGGTAGGGAACCAAGCAGGCCGTCCCGCATTCCTCCGCAGCCGGTCGTGCTGCGGAGGGGTTGGATGGTCACCAAGGGCAGGGAAGACGCCAAGGCGAGCCAGGGTCGCCTGCGCCGCGTGACCATCGACGATCTCACCATCCGCCGCGTCAGGGTGGGTCGCAATTTCGGCTATCGCAACGCCGAGGGCGGCAAGATCACCGACGAAGAGACGCTCGTCCGCATCCGCTCGCTCGCGATCCCGCCGGCTTATGAGGACGTGCTGATCGCCAGTGATCCGCGCGCCCATCTCCAGGCCGCCGGCCGCGACGATGCCGGGCGCATCCAGCATCGCTACCATCCCGACTGGGAAAAGGTCCGCGAGCGGCGCAAGCTCAAGCGCCTCGGCCGCCTGATCGACGCGCTGCCGAAACTGCGCGAGCGCATCGCCAACGATCTCAAGGACCGCACGCTCTCGCGCGCCAAGGCGCTCGCCTGCGCCGCCGCAGTGATCGACCGCTGCCATATCCGCGTCGGCAACGAGGTCTATGCCCGCACCAATGGCAGCCATGGGGCTTCAACCTTGCTGAAGCGCCACGTCTCCGTCACCGGCAAGCATGTTGTGCTCTCCTTCCGAGGCAAGGGCGGCAAGGACATCGTCTGCGGCCGCGACGACGCGCCGCTCGCCCGCGCCCTGACGCGCTTGAAGACGCTGCCCGGCAAACGCCTGTTCCAGTATCGCGCCGAGGACGGCTCGGTCGGCGCGATCAATGCCGCCGACATCAACGCCTATTTGAAGGAGGCGGCACGCTTGCCGGTGTCCAGCAAGGATCTGCGCATGCTCGCTGCCAATGCCGCCGCGGCCGAGCTGCTGCTCTCGACCGACATCGCCGCCAGCGAGCGCGGCCGCAAGCGCCAGCTCGCCGACATCATGCGCGCCATCGCCGAGCGGCTGGTCAACACGCCGGCCGTGGTGCGCAAAAGCTATGTCCACGCCATCGTCGTCGATGCCTATGCCAGCGGCCGCCTCAGCCGCGCCTATCGCAAGGCGCGGGCGCGCGGCGGCTGCTCGCGCATCGAGCGGGCGCTGGGATTGCTGGCGGCGTGAGCGGGATGCATGGCCGCCTGCCTGAACCGGGCGGCGCCGGGGGTTGAACCCGCCGCCACACTGGTGATGCTCGGAGCAAATCATCCGAGGAAGCGCCAGGCATGTTTCTCACCAATTCCGACATGGTCGAGCTCATCGAGCTGCGTCACGCTCTCCACCGCGCGCCCGAGATTTCCGGCGAGGAGCGCGAGACGGCCAAGGCGATCGTCGGCTTCCTCTCACCGAGCGCGCCCGACCGTATCGTCACCGAGCTCGGCGGCCATGGCGTCGCTGCGATCTATGAAGGCGTCGAGCCCGGCCCGACCGTGCTGATCCGCTGCGAGCTCGACGCCCTGCCGATCGAGGACCTCTCCGGTGTGCCGCACTCTTCGCAAGTGCCGGGCAAGGGCCATCTCTGCGGCCATGACGGCCATATGACCACGGTCGCGGCGCTGTCGCGCGGGCTCGGCCGGCAGCGGCCGCAGCGTGGACGCGCCATCCTCCTCTTCCAGCCGGCCGAGGAGACCGGGGCGGGCGCCGCTGCCGTGATCGCCGATCCGAAATTTCCGGAGATCGCGCCCGATTTCTCGTTCTCGCTGCACAACAAGCCCGGCCTGCCGCTTGGAGCGGTCCGGATTTCCGAGGGGCCGGCCAATTGCGCCTCGCGCGGCCTCAAGATCGTGCTGACCGGCCACACTTCGCATGCTGCGACGCCGGAGCACGCGGTCTCGCCGATGAAGGCGCTCGCCCGCCTGATGCCGGAGCTGACTGCGCTTGGCCCGGGCGGCGCGCTCGAGGGCAATTATCGCCTCGTCACCGTCACCCATGCCAGCATGGGCGAGCCGGCCTTCGGCATCACTCCCGGCCGCGCCGAACTCTGGGCGACCTTGCGCACGCTCAATGATTCCCTGATGGGCTCGCTCTGCGCCGAGGCCGAGGCGTTGGTGCGCGAAGCTGCCTCAGACGGTGGCCTCTCCGTGGCGATGGACTACCACGACGTCTTCCATCACTGCGAAAACCATCCCGAGGCGGTGGCGCATCTGCGCCGGGCCTGCGACGAGGAGGGCATCGCGCGTGGCGAGACGCCGCCGCAGCGCGGTTCCGAGGATTTCGGCCTGTTCGGCCGCTCGTCGAAATCGGCGATGTTCCTGCTCGGCTCCGGCGAGGACAGCCCGCCGCTGCACAATCCCGATTACGACTTTCCCGACGCAATCATCGCACCCGGCGCCCGCGTCTTCATGCGGGCGGTCCGCAATCTGCTGGGTTAGCCGTCGCCTGCTCCTGCGTGCTATGCGGCGCTTCGAACACAGCAGAGGTGCCCATGCGCAGGATCAGGATCATCGGCATCGGCGCCGGCAATCCCGAGCACGTCACGATCCAGGCGATCAAGGCGCTCAACACGGTCGATGTCGTCTTCGTGCCCGACAAGGGCGCCGAGAAATCGGCCTTGCGCGAGCTGCGCGAGGAGATCTGCCGGCGCTATATCGAGCATGGCAACTGGCGCACCGTGCCATTGACTGTGCCGAAGCGGGCTGCTGCGGGCGACGACTACCGCGGCAGCGTCGACGACTGGCACGCTGCGCTCGCCGAAAGCTATGAGCGCCTGTTCCGCGACGAGCTCGGCGAGGATCAGACCGGTGCGCTGCTGGTCTGGGGCGACCCCTCGCTCTACGACAGCACGCTGCGCATCATCGAGGCCGTGCGCGCCCGCGGGCTCGCATTCGACTACGACGTCATCCCCGGCATCACCTCCGTCCAGGCGCTGGCGGCGGCGCATCGTCTGGTGCTGAACCGGATCGGCGAGCCCGTCACCATCACCACCGGCCGCAAGCTCGCAGAGGGTGGCTTCCGGAAGGAGGACGGCAGCACGGTGGTCATGCTCGATGGCGAGCAGGCCTTCGCCAAGATCGATCCTGCCGGACTCGACATCTGGTGGGGCGCCTATCTCGGCGCGCCGCAGGAGATCATTGCCTCGGGCCCGCTCGCCGAAATCTCCGACGAGATCGTCCGCACCCGCGAAGCTGCCCGCGCGCAGAACGGCTGGATCATGGACACTTATCTGCTGCGCCAGCGGAAATCGTAGTCCGGCGTTTGGCTCCAAGCCACCATACCGGTATGATGTCGCTGGCTGGCGGAGGAGGATTGCCCATGGAAATCTCGCTCCGGCTTCGCGATCCGATCGCGCCGCAGCTCGTCACAGCGCTGCGCCAGGCGATCATCGTCAGCGAGCTTCGACCCGGCGAGGCGCTGTCGGAGAAGGAGATCGCCGGGCGCTTCGGCGTCAGCCGTCAGCCGGTGCGCGAGGCCTTCATCAAGCTCTCCGAGGCCGGGCTGGTACAGATCCTGCCGAGCCGCGGCACCTTCGTCATGAAGATCTCGATGCGCGAGGTCGCCAATGCCCGCTTCGTGCGCGAGGCGGTGGAATGCTCTCTGGCGCGGGCTGCGAGCCGACTGATCAACCCTGACGGCGTCGCTCGCCTGCGCCGCCTCATCGCCGAGCAGGCTGCTGCCGCCGGGCGCGGTGATTATTCCGGCTTCACCGTATTGGACGAGGCTTTCCACCAGGCGATCGCCGAGATCGTCGATTGCGACTATGCCGGCAAGGTGGTCGAGAGCGCCCGCGCCCAGACCGACCGGGTACGCTATCTCTCACTGCCCGGCACCTCGCCGATCCCGCTGCTGATCACCCAGCACAACGCCATCGTCGACGCGATCGAGACCGGCGATGCCGACACGGCTGCGACAGCGATGCGCATCCATCTGCGCGAAATCCTGAATGCGCTGCCGCGCATCGCCGCTGAACACCCGGACCTGTTCGAGGATGAGGAGCTGCCGGCCCATACCAGGGCGCCGCGTCAGCGCTGATCGCTGAGCTGCGCCGCCTTGATCAGCGCCTCGGCGACGCGTTCGTATCCTTCGGCCAGGATCGCGGTCGCGACCCGGACATGCTCGGTCGGCCTCGCCGCGCATTTGCTTCCGGGCAGCACGGCGATGCCGTGCGCCGCCAATGTCACCAGCGCGAACTGCTCGTTTTCCACGGGCACCCAGATGCACAGCCCGTCGCTCTCCGGCATGGCGAGCCCGCGCTCGGCGAGGCAAGCGACGAGTGCCCGCCGGCGATCGGCATAGACGGTGCGGGCTTCGGCGACCCTCTGGCCGGTCTCGGCATCGGTCAGCAGCCAGGCGGTCGCGGCCTGCAGCAGCCGGCTGGTCCAGCCCGAGGAGAAGCTACGATAGGACTGGATCTGCCGGATCACCATGGCCGGGGCCGACAGCACGGCGATCCGCAGGTCCGGCCCCAGCGATTTGGAGAAGGAGCGGATATGCACGACCCGCTCCGGCATCGCCCGGCCCAGGCTGATCGGCGGATGGATCGAGACGTCGCCGAGGCCGTCATCCTCGATCACCAGTGTGTCGCTGCCGGCGAGCACCCGGCCGAGTTCGGCCAGACGCGCGGGGCTGACATGCTGGCCGGTGACCGAATGGGTGCGCGGCTGGAAGATGAAGGCGGAGGGCCTTCGCTCCAGCGCTGTGGCGAGCTCCGCGGGCAGGGGACCCTGCGCATCGCGGCCGACCGGCAGGATCTCGGCGCCGAGATCCTCGATGATGTCGAGCAGCCGCATCGCGGTCGGATCCTCGATCGCGATGCAGGAGCCGGGCAGGACGGTCGCGTGCAGCACCGAATAGACCGCGTTGTAGCCGCCATTGGTGGCGAGGAAGGCGGCCGGCTCATAGGGCCAGTCCGGCGCCACCGCCTCGCGCAGCATGGGCAGGATCGGCGTGCGCTCATAGCTGTTGAGGTTCTCCGCGCTCGCCGCTTGCGCCAGCGCCTCGCGCAGCGGCGGCAGCAGTGCCGCATCCGGGACCGCCAGCGAGAGATCGAGCGCATCCGGCCCGAAATCGGCGACGCTCGCCATCCGTGTCGGCCGCGGCGTCGCATTGTCGCCGCTGACCCAGGCGCCGCCGCGCCCGCGTCCCGAGACGATCTTCTGTCGTTTCAGTTCGCTCCAGGCTTCCGAGACCGTGCCGGGGCTGACGCCGAGCCGGTAGGCGAGGTCGCGCACGGTGGGCAGCTTCGTGCCAACCGGGAGCAAGCCTGAACGGATCATCTGGCTGAGGTCGAGCGCGAGGCCGCGCGCGGTGCGCTGCGTCAGGCGGCTGGCCAGCCAGGAGGCGTCGGGTTCGTCGTTCATCGACTCAAAAATGAATGTTCAGGAACATAATAGCAATTGATCAGATAGATTGAACATTTATCGTGCCCCTCGTCCAAGGTTTTCTGTTCAGCGAGGCACCTGCTTGAAACCTGTGATCCGGCTGGCCCTGCGCGACTGGGATTTCATCACGCCGCTGCTGCTCGGCGACCTCGTATCCGACCGTTTCGAGCTGAAGATCGAGCGTCTCGCCACGCTGCCCGACGACTTCGCCAGCGATCCACGCTTCGATGCCAGCGAGATCTCGTTCAGCCGCTACACCACCGGCCGCGCTCGCGGCGAGACCGGCGTCGTCGGCATTCCGAACTTCATCATGCGCGGCTTCCGCCATCGCTGCGTCGTCACCGCCGCCGACAGCAAGCTGACCCGCTTCGACGAATTGCACGGCAAACGCATCGGCATCGCCGGCTGGCAGGATTCCGGCAACACCTGGACGCGCGCCGCCATGGCCGAGGGCGGCCTTGGCATCGACGATGCCTTCTGGGCGGTCAGCCGCCTTGCCGCCGACCATCCGATCACCGACCGCGTCGGGCGCTATGGCTGTCCCGGCGTGATCGAGGCGCTGCCCGGCCAGCCGCCGCTGCTCGACCTGCTCGCCGCCGGCGAGATCGATGCCGTGCTGATGCCGTTCATGCCGAAGGGCTTCTTCAGCAAGGGCTCGCGCTTCCGGGCGCTGCTGCCGGATATCCGCGCCGCCGAGCGCGACTATTTCGGCAAGGTCGGCTTCGTCCCGGGCATGCACATCATCGGCCTCAAGCCCGAGCTCGCCGCTCGCGAGCCCTGGTTGGCACAGGCGCTGAGCGATCTCCTCGACGAAAGCCAGCGCGTCTGGCTGGAGAAGCGCCGCCGCTACGCCGACACCACGCCCTGGCTGATCGACGAGCTGGTGCGCAGCGGGCATGATCTGCCCGAGAGCTGGAACGAGAGCGGGCTGGCCGCGAACCGGACGATGATCACCGCGTTCATCGAGCAGCTACGCATCCAGCAGCTCGCCGAGACCGATCTGACGCCGGAGACCCTGTTCCCGGCCGCATCCGCGCTGGAAGGAGCCAATCGATGAAAGCCGCGCTCGGACAATTCGCCGTCAGCCGCGAATGGCAGGAGAACCTTTCCACCTCCGTCCGCCTGATGGGCGAGGCCAAGGCCGCCGGCGCCGATCTGCTGTTGCTGCCGGAGGGCATCCTGGCCCGCGACATCACCGATCCCGACATCGTGCTGAAGACGGCGCAGCCGCTCGACGGCCCGTTCATGCAGGGCGTGCTTCAGGCCAGCAAGGGCTCGGCGCTGACCACGCTGTTCTGCATCCATGTGCCGAACGGCAAGGGCCGCGTCTTCAACGTCCATGTCGCGGTCCGCGACGGCGCGATCGTCGCGGCCTATCGCAAGCTCCATCTCTACGACGCCTTCTCGGCGCTGGAATCGACCAATGTCGAGCCCGGCAGCGAAGTGCCGCCGCTGCTGGAGATAGCCGGCCTGAAATGCGGGCTGATGACCTGCTACGACGTGCGCTTCCCCGAGCTTGCCCGGCGTCTCGCGCTCGATGGCGCCGATGTCCTGCTGCTGCCGGCCGCCTGGGTGCGCGGTCTCGGCAAGGAGGCGCATTGGGATGTGCTGGTCACGGCCCGCGCCCTTGAGAATACCTGCTACGTCGTCGCCACCGGCGAGTGCGGCCCGCGCAACATCGGCGCCAGCATGGTGGTCGATCCGCTCGGCGTCGCCGTCGCACGCGCCGGCGAGGCGCCGGCGCTGATCTATGCCGAGATCGATCCGGCCCGTATCGCCGCGGCGCGCGCCGCGCTGCCGGTTCTCGTCAATCGCCGGTTCGCCGGTCCCGAGCTCGCCGCTTAAGAGCGGGCCGCCGGTCTCCAGACAACGATAAAAGGGAACGTCGCCATGAACATGATCGTGAAATTCGCCGGAGCGGCCGCGCTGGCCGCGGCACTCCTGCACGGCCCGGCCTTCGCCCAGGACGCCAGCATCAAGATTCCCGAGCAGAAGGTCGACGAAGCCCTGCGTGCCAAATTGCCGGAGGCGATCCGCACGGCCGGCAAGATGATCTCGGTCAACAACGGCTCCTTCCCGCCCTATGAGATCGTCACCGACGCCAAGACCATGACCGGCGCCAGTGCCGAGCTCTCCGACGCCATCGGCCAGCTGCTCGGCGTCAAGATCGAGCATGCGACGGTGAGCGGGCTTGCCGCGGCGCTGAGCGGCATTGCTGCCGGCCGCTTCCAGTTCGCCATGGGGCCGATCGGTGACTTCAAGTCGCGCCAGGAGGCCAACGACTTCGTCGACTATGTCCGCGAATACGTGATCTTCGCAGTGCAGAAGGGCAATCCGAAGGCGATCGCCAGCCTCGACGACACCTGCGGCAAGAAGATCGCGGTGATGTCGGCCGGCTCGGCCGAGAAGGTGATCAAGGCGCAGGCCGAGAAATGCGCCGCCAAGGGCAAGCCGACGCTGGAGGTGATGTCCTTCACCGACCAGCCGACCTCGATCCTCTCGGTCCGGTCGAAGCGCTCCGACGGCTTCTTCTCTTCGCAGGCACCGCTGACCTACTTCGTCCAGCAGGCCAAGGGCGATCTCGAACTCGCCGCGGTCGGCAAGGCCAACGGCTTCCAGGATCTGTTCCAGGGCGCGGTCGTGCCGAAGGGCTCACCGCTCGGCGAGGTTCTGGTCTCCGCCATCAAGGTGCTCAAGGCGAACGGCACCTATGAGGCGATCTTCAAGAAATGGGGGCTCGAGAACAACATGATCGGCGAGCCCGGCATCAACCTCTCGAAGAACTGAGCGGGCAGGGGCCATGAACAGCGCGGCAGAGCCGATGAACGACCGGCAGGCGGCGCTGCGCGACGTCGCCAACGCCCACCGCCCTCCCGAATGGGGGCGCTGGCTGCTCTGGGCCTTCGTGCTCGCGGTCGCCGTCAATTTCGCCTGGATCGTCGCCTGGAACCCGAATTTCGGCTGGCCGGTCGTGGCGCAATGGTTCACGGCCGAGTCGATCCTGCGCGGGCTCTACGTCACGCTCGGGCTCACCGTGGTGGCGATGGTGATCGGCGTCATCATCGGCCTCCTGCTGGCGATCGCGCGGCTCTCCGATGACCGGCTGTTTAGCGGCCTTGCCGGGCTCTTCATCTGGTTCTTCCGCGGCACGCCGCTGCTGGTCCAGCTGATCTTCTGGTACAATCTCTCGACGCTCTTCCCGGAGATCTCGATTTCGATCCCGTTCGGGCCGACGCTGGTCAGCTGGCACACCAACGACCTAATCACGCCGATGACGGCGGCGATCGCCGGCCTTTCGCTCAATGAGGCCGCCTATATGGCCGAGATCATCCGCGGCGGCCTGCTCTCGGTCGACAAGGGCCAGACCGAGGCGAGCGACGCCTTCGGCATGACCCGGGCGCGGGCGCTGTGGCGGGTCATCATCCCACAGGCGATGCGCTCGATCGTGCCGCCGACCGGCAACCAGCTGATCAGCATGATCAAGGCGACCTCGCTGGTCAGTGTCATCGCCATGGCCGATCTGCTCTATTCGGTGCAGGCGGTCTACAACCGCACCTTCGAGGTCATCCCGATGCTGATGGTCGCGGTGATCTGGTATCTCGTCATCACCACCGTGCTGAACATCGGCCAAGGCTTCATTGAGCGTTATTATGCCCGCGGCGAGCGTGGCGCGACGGAGCGAGCGCCCGTCATCGCGGAGGCGACACCATGAGCCGGATCGCGACCGATGCCGCGCCGCTGGTCAGCGCCCGCAACGTCCACAAATCCTTCGGCTATAACGAGGTGCTGAAGGGCATCGACCTCGACGTCATGCCGGGCGAGGTCGTCGTCGTGCTCGGCCCGTCCGGCTCGGGCAAGTCGACCTTCCTGCGCTGCATCAACCATCTCGAAGCGATCGATCGCGGCTCGATCATGGTCGCGGGCGAGCAGATCGGCTACCGGCTGAGCGGCGAGCGACTGACCAAGCTCTCGCCGCGCGCCATTGCCGCGCAGCGCCGTCAGATCGGCATGGTCTTCCAGCAGTTCAATCTCTTTCCGCATATGACGGCGCTGGAGAACATCATCGAGGCGCCGGTCGGCGTTCACGGTCACTCCCGCAAGGACGCGACCGATTATGCGATGGAGCTGCTCGCCCGCATCGGGCTGACCGAGAAGGCCAACGCCTATCCGCGCCAGCTCTCCGGCGGCCAGCAGCAGCGCGTCGCCATCGCCCGCGCGCTGGCGATCCGGCCGAAGCTGATGCTGTTCGACGAGCCGACCTCGGCGCTCGATCCCGAGCTCGTCGGCGAGGTGCTGGCGACGATGCGCGATCTCGCCGGCCAGGGCCTGACCATGATCGTCGTCACCCACGAGATCGGCTTTGCCCGCGAGGCGGCCGACCGCGTCGTCTTCATGGATGGCGGCCTCGTGGTCGAGCAGGGCAGGCCGGAAGAGGTGCTCGCCAATCCGAGCCATCCGCGCACCCGCCTCTTCCTCAGCCGCTTCATCCGCGAAGCGGCCTAAGAGGCTGAGCGCCGGCTCTGTGTCGAAGGGGCTCAGCCGCCTTCCAGCTCGCTGGCGCGTTCCAATGCGATCGTCGTGCCCTTCTCGACGAAACCCGCGATCAGCGCGAGTTCCTCGGCGCTGTATTGCCGCATCAGTGCGGCCGAGCGTTCCGCCATCGGCGCGAACAGCTCCTGGAGCGGCCTGACCGCCTCCGGCACGATCCGGACGAGGACCTTGCGGCGATCCTGCGGGTCGGCCGCCCGTTCGACATAACCCTTCCTGGCGAGGCGATCGATCAGGCCGGTCACGGCGCCGCTGGTCAGCTTGGTGTGCTCCATGATCTGCCCGGCGGTCACGGGGCCGGCCAGCAGGATCATGTCCAGGCATTCGAGATCGACCGAGGCTAGGCCGGCCCGCCTGGCGACGGCCTGGCTGTGCAGTGCGCTGGCGGCGCCCATGCGGCGCAGGGCCGTCGTCAGGCGCGAGATCGCCTCGTCTTGACTTGAAGGTGCCATCTGCCTCATATCTTAGTTGATAAGATAATTAGTAAATGAGATAAAATCATGGATGCGATCGTCCTGTCTACGGCGTTGACGGCGCTTCTGGCCAATATCGGGCTGGGCGGCGGAATCTTCGAGCATAGCGTTATCGACCGTGCCTGGCCCCGCAAGCCGGAGATCGTCCAGCCCCGGAAGGGCGGGATCAGCCGCGTCCGGTTCTGGATTCCCGCTCATTCGCTGTTCGAGCTCAGCCTGTTCGTCACGCTCTATTTCGGCTGGGGCCATGGCGGGGTCCGCCGGGCCTTGCTTGTGGCTCTGGCCGCGCATCTGGCGATGCGGTTCTGGTCGGCCTTCGACATGATCCCGAAGGCGATCGCCTTCGAGAAAGCGGAGACGGTCGACGAGGCCGCCGCCCGTGACTGGACGAAGCGCAGCCTGATGCGCTTCCCGCTGGCGCTGCTCACCAGCCTGGCCGCACTGGCGGCTTTCGCTGCCGCTTGCGGCCTGAATTTGGTCTGAGCCCGGCCACCTCCCAAACGGTGGTTCGCAAAGGTGCCGCAGATTGACAATGTTTTGCATATAAGACAGATATTCATATATAAATGAAAGCGCGACGCCCGACTCCGGTCGGAAGGCGCCGTCACGCCGGGGAGGAGCGATGAGCCCGCTGAACGACAGCGACGTGCGAGCTGCCGCGGCGCCCGAGCCGGCTCCCGCATCGGGCGCGAACGATGTGCTTCTCGGCCTGCTCTTCGCCACGATCGGGGCTGCCGCTCTCTATATCGGCCGCGACTATGTCTTCGGCACCAGCCTGCGCATGGGGCCGGGCTTCCTGCCGCGCATCGTCGCCGGAGGTCTCGTCCTGCTCGGGCTCGTGCTCGTCCTCCGCGGCATCCTCGCCGGCGGCTGGGCGCTGCCCGTGATCGGCTGGCGGCCGATCCTCCTGATCTCGCTGGCCGTGATCGTCTTCGCCGCGACGATCGACCGGCTCGGCCTCTTCGTCGCGAGCCTTCTGAGCGTGGCGATCGGCGCCTGCGCTGCGCAGGAGATCCGCTGGAAGGAATTGTCTTTCGTCGCGCTCGGGCTCGCGGTCTTCTGCACCGTCCTGTTCGGCTATCTCCTGAAGATCTCGATGCCGGTGTGGCCGCAATGAGCGAGATCGTCCAATCGCTGGCGCTCGGCTTCGGCGTTGCCGCCTCGCTCAGCAATCTCTGGTACTGCTTCCTCGGCGCGCTAATCGGTACGCTGATCGGTGTCCTGCCCGGCATCGGCCCGATCGCGACCATGGCGATGCTGCTGCCGCTGACCTATTATCTGCAGCCGACCGAAGCGCTGATCATGCTCGCCGGCATCTATTACGGCGCGCAATATGGCGGCTCGACCACGGCGGTGCTGATGCGCCTGCCGGGCGAGTCCTCCTCCGTCGTCACCTGCCTCGACGGCTATGCCATGGCGCGCAAGGGCCGCGCCGGCACGGCGCTCGCGACGGCGGCGCTCGCCTCATTCTTTGCCGGCACGGTCGTCACGCTGCTGATCGCGATCGCCAGCCCGGCCCTGACCGAACTCGCGCAGAAATTCGGCCCGGCCGAGTATTTCTCGCTGATGGCGCTCGGCCTCGTCGCCGCCGTCGTCTTTGCGCAGGGCTCGCCCTTGCGTGCGGTCGGCGCGATCTTCCTTGGCCTGCTGCTCGGACTGATCGGCGCCGACGTGAACACCGGCTTCGACCGCTTCACCTTCGACCGGCCGGAATTGCGCGACGGCATCGGCGTCGTTGTCGTCTCGATGGGTCTCTTCGGCATCGCCGAGATCATGCTCAACCTCTCCGGCGGGCCGGAAGGGCAGGGCGAGCGCACCAGGCTGTCGCGGCTCTGGCTGACAAAGGACGATTTCCGCGCCGCCTGGCCGGCGACCTTGCGCGGCACGGGGATCGGCGCGTTGCTCGGCATCCTGCCCGGTGGCGGCGCCATGCTCGGCTCCTTCGCCTCCTATGCGGTGGAGAAGCGGGTCTCGGATACGCCGGAACGCTTCGGCGAGGGCGCGATCGAGGGCGTTGCCGGGCCGGAGGCGGCGAACAACGCTGGCGCGCAATCCTCCTTCATCCCGATGCTGGCCCTCGGCATCCCCGGCAATTCGGTGATGGCGATGATGGCCGGTGCCATGCTGATCCACGGCATCGCACCCAGCCCCAACCTCGCCTCGACCCAGCCTCAGCTGTTCTGGGGGCTGATCGCGAGCATGTGGTTCGGCAACCTGATGCTGCTCGTCATCAACCTGCCGCTGATCGGGTTGTGGGTGAAGCTGCTCGCCGCGCCCTACCGCATGCTCTTCCCGGCGATCCTGCTGTTCTGCTGCATCGGCATCTACACGGTGAACAACAGTGCCTTCGAGGTCGGCCTCGTCGCCCTGTTCGGCCTGCTCGGCGTGGTGCTGGCCAAGCTCGAATGCCCGCTGGCGCCGCTCGTGCTCGCCTTCATCCTCGGACCGATGATGGAGGAGAACCTGCGCCGCGCCATGCTGCTCTCGCGCGGCGATCCTGCGATCTTCCTGTCGCGGCCGATCAGCCTGGGATTGCTCATTGCCTGCGCGCTGGTGATCGCCCTGCTGCTCATGCCGAATTTCCGCCGGGCCCGCGAGGCGGCGACGGAAGCCTGAGTTCTTGGAGAAGGGGAGGACGATGATGATGAAATCCAGCAGGCGCCGCGCGCTCGGCCTTATCGCCGCCGCCTCTCTCATGGTTCTTCCGCAGGTCGCGACGGCGCAGTCCTATCCGACCAAGCCGGTGAAGATCATCGTGCCCTTCGCCGCCGGCGGGCGGGCCGACGCGCTGGCGCGGATGCTGGCGCAGGGCCTGCAGGAGCAGATGGGCCAGCCCTTCGTCGTCGAGAACCGCGGCGGCGCCAGCGGCAGCCTCGGCTCCGACCTCGTCGCGAAGGCGCCGCCCGACGGCTACACCCTGCTGCTCGCCTCGACCGGCACGCAGGCCATCCTGCCGAAGATCACCGCCAAGCTGCCCTACGATGCCGATCGCGATTTCACGCCGATCGCATTGATGGTCGAGAGCTACAGCTTCATCGGCGTGCATCCCGGCGTGAAGGCGGCGAACCTCAAGGAGTTCGTCGATCTCGCCCGCGCCAAGCCAGGCGAATTCAACTATGCCAGCTCCGGCGTCGGCACCTACAACCACTTCGCCGGCGAGTTCTTCAACATCGCCGCCGGATCGAAGATCACCCATATCGCCTATCGCGGCAGCGGCCCCTCGGTGAACGATCTCGTCGCCGGCCATGTCCAGATGATGATCGGCGGCGAATTCGTCGAGGTCGCGCAGGCCGGCAAGGTCCGCATCCTCGCGACGACCAATCCGCAGCGCTGGCCCGGCCTGCCGGACATCCCGACCATGAAGGAAGCGGGCCTGGCCGAATTCTCGGCGCCGCCGCTCTGGTTTGGCCTGCTCGGGCCGGGCGGCATGCCGCGCGAACTCGTCGAGAAACTCAACCAGGCCGCCAACAAGGCGATGAGCGACCCGAAGACCGTCGAGCGCGTCAAGGCGGCGGCGAGCATCGTGCGCACCGAGAGCGCCGACGCCTTCGCCAGCCTGATCAAGGCCGAGCAGAAAGCCTTCGGCGACGTCGCCAAGCAGACCAACATGAAGTTCGAGGAGTAACCGGGCGGACGATCCGGAACACTCGGCGAGAAAAGGGGAGGGAAGCGATGCTCAAGGGACAACTGACGCGCCGCATGGCGCTGCTGCTCGCCGTCGCGGGAGCGCTCGGCATAGGCGCCGTCGAGGCCGTGGCGCAGGCCTATCCGGCGAAGCCGGTCAAGATCATCGTGCCGTTCGCGCCGGGCGGGCGCGTCGAGGGTATCGCCCGCCTGCTCGCCAACAGCATGAGCATCGATCTCGGCCAGCCCTTCGTTGTCGAAAGCCGCGCCGGCGCTGGTGGCGCGATTGGCTCCGACTTCGTCGCCAAGGCGGCGCCGGACGGCTACACGCTGCTGCTCGTCTCGGCCGGCACCCACGCCATCCTGCCCAATGTCGACAAGAAGCTGCCCTATGACTCGGTGAAGGATTTCACGCCGATCGCCAATCTCGTCGAAGGCTTCACCTTCCTCGGCGCGCATCCGTCGGTCGAGGCCAGGACGGTCGCCGAGCTCGTCGCGCTGGCCAAGGCCAAGCCCGGCACGATCGGCTTCGCCAGCTCTGGCATCGGCACCTACGGCCATTTCGCCGGCGAGTTGCTCAAGATCTCCTCCGGCGCCGACCTGATGCATGTGCCCTATCGCGGCAGCGGCCCGGCGTTGAACGACATCGCCGCCGGCCACGTCCCGCTGATGATGGCGGGCGAATTGGTCGAGCTCGCCAAAGCCGGCAAGGTGCGTATCCTCGCGACCACCAATGAGCGGCGCTGGTTCGAACTGCCTGACGTCCCGACGATGAAGGAGAGCGGCTTCCCGCAATTCACCGCGCATTCCTGGATCGGGCTCGCAGGTCCCGCCGGCATGAACCCGGAGATCGTCACCAAGCTCAACACGGCCGCAGGCAAGGCGCTGGCCGATCCGAAGGCGCAGGAGCAGCTCAAGACGCTCGGCGTCCTGCCGAACTTCTCCAGCCCGGCCGAGTTCGCCGCGCGCATCGCCGCCGACCGGGCCGTCTATGCCGAGATCGTCGCCAAGGCGAACCTCACATTCCAGTAAGAGAGCGGCGCGCTATATGGAGGGCGGGAAATCGGCCGAAAGCCGAATGGATGGAGCTGCCCCCATGATTGAACGAATTGGCATGACGGACCGCTGGAGCGACGCGGTTGTCGTTGGGGGTCTGATCTTCCTCGCGGGCCATGTCGCCGAGCAGACGCGCGGGCAATCCGTCAAGGTGCAGACCGAGGAAGTTCTGCTCAGCCTCGACGAGACGCTGGCCCAGGCCGGCGTCTCCAAGAACAACTTGGTCAGCGTGACCATTTACCTCGCCGACATGGTGGGATTCGCCGCCATGAACGAAGCTTGGGACGCCTGGGTGGCAAAAGGCCACGCGCCGGCCCGCGCGACCGTCGAGGCGCGCCTTGCCCATCCCGACCTCCTCGTCGAGATGACGGCGATCGCCTCCCGATAGTCCCGCATCGGTCCCGTCGGCTCTATCGCCAATGCGAACACCATCCGTCGGGCTTGATCGCTCGACGGAAAGATGGTGCGCGCCTCCCTGAGCCAACCGCTACAGTGGGCTGGAAGGTGTCCTCTGGCCCGGGGGCGGCCTGCTCGTCCTGGCGCGAGTTCGCCGCCAGCGGCTGGCATGCCGTGCTCATCGGCTCCATCCGATCATTGACCGTCCGCTGGTCAGATCCGCCAACAGCCGCTCTACGACGCTGGCTTCCGACTTCGGCGCCAGCACCGACAGGATCGCGCCACCCTCCGTGAAGGCCTGGACACTCGCCTGCACGCTCGAAAGCGCGCCCAGGCGCGCTTGGACCAGTGCCAGATCGCTGAAGCCGCAGGTGACCGTCCCGGAGACGGTCTCGACGAGTGCCTCCTTTTCAGCCTCGCGCAAGCATAGGGCCGCCGTTCCACCATAGGCACGGATCAGACCGCCGCTACCGAGCAGGATGCCACCGAACCAGCGTGTCACGACAACAACGACGCCATCGAGGCCTTGCCCGTCGATCGCGGCAAGGATCGGCTTGCCTGCCGTCCCGCTGGGCTCACCGTCGTCGTTGAAACGGTACCTGTTCCCCAGGCGCCATGCCCAGCAATTGTGGTTGGCGGACCGATCCGACTGTCCCGCAACGAAGTCTTTTGCTGCCGTTTCGTCCCTGATGGGACCGGCGACCGCGGTGAAGCGGCTTTTCTTGATTTCCTGCTGACAGATGGCGATGTCGACGAGGGTCAGGCGTGCAACCATGTGCCCGCATATCACGACCTGGGACCCAGATCTCGCAAAGCCAGGAATGTCCGCTTTGCGGAATGCGCTGACGCCAGCTGTATGGCGCGGCCAGCACATGGCGAGAGAGTTGCAGCGCGTGGGATGATGGACGCTATGAGATCTCGGTCAGCAGCCCATGCTGCCCGGACGTTCGCAGGAAATGCAGCAGGTCCGACAATCCTTCGCCGAGCAGGGTCACATGCGAGCGCATCGTTTGCGCCGCCTGGACGCCATCGCCTCGCAGGATCGCCTCCATGACGCGCTCATGCTCGGGGATGGACGAGTGCATCCGCCCGGGCTGGTAGGTGATGGTGCGGCGGTACGGTGAGATCTTGAGTGTCAGCCGCCGCAGCTCGTCCTGCAGAATGCGGTTATGGCTCGCGGCGGCGATCAGCTCGTGGAAATCGAGATTGGCCGCATAAAAGGCCTCTGCATCCTCAGCCGTGGCGGCATCGGCACAGGCCCTGTGTGCGGCCTGGAGACGAGCCCGCTGTTCCGGCTGGATGCGACGGGCGGCCTGCGAGGAGGCGAACGCTTCCAGCTCGGCCACGACCCCGAACGCGTCGAGGAGGTCGGCGAGCGACATCTGCGAGACCTGCAGCCCCTGGCGTCCGCGCGACACCACGAGGCCGCTGGCGGCCAGACGTTGCAGCGCCTCGCGCACGGGCGTGCGCGACATGCCGAACTGCTCGGCGAGCTGGCGCTCGTCCAGCTTGTCGCCCGGCCTCCGGATCCCCTTGAGGATCTCTTCCTCGAGGCGGGTGACCACTCCGGCCGAAAGCGATTCAGGCTCTTCCGGCGTCATCGATCCGTTCACTCGCGCCATCACGCTCAGCGCCTCACCGGCTGTCTGCCGAATAAAATCTGTTCGCGACCATCTCCGCGAGAGCCACAAGCCCATAGAGGAGCAGGCCGCAGATGCAAAGCACCACGATGGCGGCCATCGACACCTCCGTATCGGCGCGCGCCGTCGCGAAGATGATGAGATAGCCCAGCCCCGCCTGCGCAGTGATGAACTCGCCGATGATGACGCCGATGATGGCCAGCGTGATCGCGATCTTCATGCCGCTGAAGATGTGAGGCAGGGCCATCGGAAACCGCACGCTGGTGAAGACCTGCCATTCCGTGGCGGTCAGCGAGCGGCATAGTCTCAGGATGCCCCGGTCGACGCTCAGGAAGCCGGCGGTCGTCGCGATGACCACGGGGAAGAAGGCGATGAACACCGAAAACGCGATGCGCGACTGCGAGCCGACCCCGAGCCAGATGATGAAGAGCGGCGCGAGTGCGATCTTGGGGATGAGCTGGAAGAAGATCAGGTTCGGATAGAGCGCCTCGCGCGCCATGTCCGAATAGGTGATGAGGATGGCGAGCGCGACGCCGAGCAGCAGTGCGAGCAGGAAACCGGCCGCGGATTCCAGCGTTGTCGGCACCGCATGCGTCAGCAGGATATCGTAACGCGCGACGATGTATTTCGCGATCGAGACCGGGGACGGAAGGATGACCGAGGGGACCTGCCAGATCGTGACGTAGAGCTGCCAGGCCGCCAGCACGACGAAGGCCAGGCCAAGCGGCAGAATGATGCTGCTCAGACCGGCGGCGCCCTGGAAGCGATTGGCTCCGGAAGCCGGGAGGGCGGCACCGGTTTCGGTGCCGATGGTGGCCTTTGCCATGCTGGACCTCACTCGATGACGCTGCCGGCGGTGGTGTTCGCCTTGCCGTGTTCCGGCCGCGCGGAAGCCTCGCCATGGCCGTGGGCGGCCTCGATGGTGAGGCGCAATGTCCGGCAGACCTGCGCGAATTCCTGGGTTTCCTCGATCTCGAACCGACGCGGCCGCGAGAAGGGCATCTTCATGTCGAGGATGATCGTCGAGGGGCGTCCACCCATCACCACCACCCGATCGGAGAGGAATGCGGCCTCACGGATCGAATGGGTCACGAAGATCACGGTCTTGCGGTAAGTCTCGAGAATCTCCGAGAGCGCGACATTCATCTGGTCGCGCGTGATGGCGTCGAGCGCGCTGAACGGCTCGTCCATCAGCAGGATCTCGGGATCGTGGATCAGCGCCCGGCAGATCGCGACGCGCTGGCGCATGCCGCCCGAGAGCTCGCCCGGCTTCTTGTGCTCGAAGCCGGCAAGGCCGACCATCTTGAGCAGGCTGTGAGCCCGGTCGATGTATTGCGCGACCGGCAGGCGCAGGATGCGGATCGGGAAAAGCACGTTCTCGAGCGTGCTCTTCCACGGCAGCAGGGTCGCGTCCTGGAAGATGATGCCGATGTCGCGGCGCGGCGCCGCGACCGGCTCGCCGGCAAGCATGATCGTGCCCGCCGTCGGCCGTTCCAGCCCGGCGATCATCATCAGCAGCGTCGATTTTCCGCATCCCGAAGGGCCGAGCAGCGACACGAACTCGCCCCTCGCCACGTCGACGGATGCGGAGGCGACCGCATGGATCGGCGAGTGCCGGGTGAAATAGGTCTTCTGGACATCCATGGCCGATACGAGAGGTGTCTCGGCCACGGCAAGCTCTGCCTTCGGTGCCAAACTCAGCATCAGTGGTCGCCTCGTTCGCTTGGCCGGTCAGGAACCGACATATCGACGGAACGGCGCGGCGCTCTTCTCCGCGCTCGCCAGCTCTGCGGGCGAAAGCTTGATCTTGCCGACGAAGTCGTTGGTGAACAGCTTGCCGACATCGGGTTTCACCGAGCCTTCACCCGCCGCGTATTTCATCACGAGATCGGCCATCGTGGCGACCTTGGCCGGGTCGGCCCAGCCGAAACCGTTCTGCTTCACCTCGGGCACGAGATTGGTGAGGTTCGTCAGCCCAAGCCCGATGCGCGCATATTCCTTGCCGGTCGAGGAGATCGCGACCTCGCTATTGGCCTTGAGGAAGATGTCGATCGCTTCGTCGAAATTGGTCATCGTGAACTGGATGGCCTCCATCGCGCCCTGGACGAAGGCCTCGCAAAGCGCCCGGTCCTGCTCAAGCCGGGCCGGCTGGGTCGTCAGGGACTGGCCGTAGAACTCGATCCCGACTGCCGAGAACAGCATGAAGCGGACGTCGGTGCCGAGTGGCGCCAGTGACGGCACGGTGCTGGTGGCGAAGGCGGAGACCGCATCGACCTGCTTCTCGACCAGCGTGCGTTCGCGAACCTTGCCGTCGACCTGGAGGATCTGGACCTTGGAGAGGTCGATGCCGGCCTTGTCGGCATAGAGCGGCAGGAACGGATACTCGCCGGAGGTCACGCTGGCGCCCAGCTTCTTGCCCTCGAGATCCTTCGGCGCGCGGATCGGCGAGCCGGACAGGACGCCGACCCCCATCAGCGCGTCATAGTTGATCTGGCCGATGCAGGTGATCGGCAGCTTCTTCGCCGCCTGCACGATCACCGTCGGCGTGGCCGCCATGCCGAAATCGAAGGTGCCGGCGCTGACCGCCTGCGCCGCCGCCCCGGAACCCGAGCCACGCGCCACCGAAACGTCGAGGCCATGGCGCTTCCAGAAGCCCTTGTCGCGCGCGACATAGGCGAAAAGGTTCGGGCCTTCCGGGATCCAGGAGGTCGTGAAGGAGACCTTCTTCAGGCCCTGCGAGAGCGCGGGCATGGCGAGAGAGCCGGTTGCGGCCGCTGCTGCTGCGGCACCGAAGCCCTTGAGGGCGCTGCGACGTGAAACAAGCATCCAAGTCTCCCCTTCGATCCATCGCGCGCCCCGGTCGGCGGCACAGGCACAACCATCACCGTGATCTCGGCGGGACGCAAGCGACATTATGCAAAAAACATGATCTTGCATACGATTTTGCCAGAAAGGCGTAATTATGGGCTGTCGTGAATACGAATTTTGTGCAACGACTCGCGACATGGAGCCAAAATAGCTCTTTCATTATACCAAAATAGCGATACGGCACGGAGATGTCATGAAATCCTTCGAGGCTCGCAATGCCCATTTCGACCGGCTCGTGAACACGGCCGGCCTGCGATGGATGGGGCAGAACACCAATCACGCGACCCCGCATTCCGCGGTGCTGGCGGCGATGGAGAAGTGCATCCGCGACGAGGAGTTTCACATCTACGCGCCGCCGGCGGGGCTCGAGGAGTTGCGCCACGGCATCGTCGCCGATCTTGGCCTGGACGGGCAAGCCGCGCTGGTCTCCGACGGCGCGGTCGCCTCGCTCTACCATGTCTGCCACAGCCTGCTCGGGCCGGGAGACGAGTTCATCACCACCGACCCGACCTGGAACTGGCCGATGGCCTTCGCGCGGGCCGTCGGGGCCAAGGTCACGCAGATTCCGATCTATGGCGAGGAGTACGGCTATCGCTTGGCGCCGGAGCGGCTGAAGGCGGCGATCACGCCGAAGACCAAGGTCATCTACATCGTCGATCCGAACAACCCGCTCGGCTCAGCCTGCACGGCGGCCGAGATCGACGGCATCGTGGCGGCCGCGCGCGAGGCCGGGGCCTACCTGATCCACGACTGCACCTATCGTCATTTCGCCCATGAGCACACGCTGGCGGCCACGCGCTACCCCGAGCGGACGCTGACCATCTACAGCTTCTCGAAATGGCTGGGCCTGGCCGGCATGCGCGTCGGCGCGGTCGTGGCCCATCCCGACATCATCGAGAAACTTTCGGCCGCGCCGCCGAACAATCTCGGCTCGAACATCCTGTCCCAGCGTGCGGCGCTGGCCGGCCTAGGGATCAAGGCCGAGTGGTTTCCAGGGGTCCTCTCGCAGCAGCGCGCCAACCAGAAGCTGATCAAGGATGCTGCGGACAGGATTCCGGGCTTGTCCATGCCGGTCTTTCCGTCGAACGGCAATTTCGTCGTGCTCGAATGCGAGCGGGCCGGCGTGAAGCCGGAGGCGCTCGTCGCCGCCTATCAGAAGCACAGCATCATGATCCGCCAGGGCGCCTACCACACGCCCAATTTCGGCGACCGCTTCGTCAAGATCAGTACCACGGTCCCGACTGCCTGGGTGGAGGAGTTCGTCGACCTGCTGCCGACCATGGTCGAGCAGGCCCGCGGCCAAAACGAAGACGTGAAACTGTTCTGAGCAGGCCTGTCCGCCGCAGCGCTCGTAAAAGGAGAAATCAAAGATGGATCTTAAGCTGAAGGGCAAGACGGTCCTGATCACCGGTGCGTCCCAGGGCATCGGCGAGGGGCTGGCGCGCTCATTCGCCGAGGAGGGCTGCAACCTCCATGTCGTGGCGCGGTCCGGCGACAGGCTCGATGCGCTCAAGCGCGAGCTGGAGGCCGGTCATGGCGTGACGGTCACGGCGCATGCGCTCGATCTGACCAAGGAAGGCACGGTGGAGCGCCTGGTCGATTCCGTCGGCGACATCGACATTCTCGTCAACAATGCCGGCGTCATTCCCAGCGGCACCTTGTGGGACGTCGACGAGGCGAAATGGCGTGCCGGCTGGGAGCTCAAGGTCTTCGGCTACATCAACCTCACCCGTGCGCTCTATCCGCGCATGAAGGCGCGCGGCGGCGGCGTCATCATCAACAACATCGGCAATGGCGGCGAGGTCTTCGATCCCGCCTATGTCGCGGGTACGACCGGCAATGCCAGCCTGATGGCCTTCACCCGCGCCATGGGCGGCCACTCGCTCGACGACAATATCCGGGTGGTGGGCGTCAATCCGGGGCCCGTCGATACCGACCGCATCTACAACATGCTGAAGAAGCGCGCCGCGGACTGGCTCGGCGATGCCGGCCGCTACGAGGAACTGCAACAACGCTATCCGCTCAAGCGCCCGGCCCATATCCACGAGGTCACCGACCTGATCGTGTTCCTCGCCTCGTACCGTTCCGGCTATACGTCGGGCACGATCTTCACCGTCGATGGCGGCATCGCCTCGCGCCGTTCCGTGATCTGAGGGGAGACGCGACATGGCTCTTGCCACGGCCAGCGATGGCGTGAAGCTCTTCTACGAGGAAGCCGGCTCCGGCACGCCGATCATCTTCGTGCACGAATTCGGCGGCAGCCACTGGAGCTGGGAGCCGCAGCTCAATTTCTTTGCGCGCCGGCATCGCTGCATCACCTTTGCCGCGCGCGGCTATCCACCGTCCGATGTGCCGGAGAACGTCGAAAGCTACTCGCAGGCGCGGGCGGCCGACGACATCGTCGATGTGCTGAGCGCCGCCGGCATCGACAAGGCCCATGTCGTCGGGCTCTCGATGGGCGGGTTCGCCTCGCTCCATGCAGCGTTGCGCCATCCTGGCCGCGTCTTGTCGGTGGTCGCCGCCGGGGCCGGGTACGGCGCCGAGAAGCTCCATGAGGAGTACTTCAAGGGCATCTCCGAGCAGGTCGCCCGGAACTTCGAGCAGCGTGGAGCCAGGGACTTCGCGCCGACCTATGCCGAGGGCGCGTCGCGCGTGCAGTTCCAGGACAAGGATCCGCGCGGATGGGCGCTCTTTGCCGAGAGGCTCGGCCAGCACGATTCAATGGGCGCGGCGAACACCATGCGCGGCGTGCAGATGCGCCGGCCCTCGCTTTACGATCTCGAGGCCGAGTTCCGCGCCATGCAGGCGCCGCTGCTGGTCATGACAGGCGACGAGGATGACCATTGCATCCAGCCCGGGCTCTATCTGAAGCGGGTCGTGCCGCGCTGCGGCCTCGCCGTGTTCCCGAAATCCGGCCATACGCTGAATCTCGAAGAGCCTGAACTGTTCAATCGCTTGCTCGCCGAGTTCATCGCGCAGGTCGAGGCCGGGCGCTGGGGCGTGCGCGATCCACGCGCCAACCCGGCCCAGATCATGCGGACCGACTGAGCATGACAATCAGGCAACCTCTGTCCGATCTTGTCGATGGCGAGCGTCTCTGGCTCCGCCATATGGCGCTGGCCGCCTTCGGTGCCCGCGCCGATGGCGGCGTCGATCGTCCAACCCTGTCGCCGCAGGAAGCACAGGCGCGCGCGCAGGTGATCGCCTGGGGCAGGGCGATCGGCCTGGAGGCATTCACCGACAGGGCCGCGAACCTGTTCCTGCGCCTGGAGGGGCGCGATCCCTCGCTCGCCCCCGTCGTGGCGGGCTCGCATATCGATTCGCAGCCGACGGGCGGCAAGTTCGATGGCGTTTTCGGTGTGCTCGCCGCGTTGGAAACGGCGGAGGCGATCATGGCCTGTGGCGAGCGACCGCTCCGCCCGGTCGAGATTGTGGCCTGGACCAATGAGGAGGGCTCGCGCTTCGCACCGGGCATGACGGGTTCCGACCTCTTCACCGGAACCAAGGCGCTCGAAGCGGTGCTACCCATCCGCGATGCAGACGGCATCAGCATCGGCGAGGCGGTGTCGTCGATCCTCGCGGCCGACGACAATGTGCCGCTGCGGGCGTTCGGCCTGCCGATCGCGGCCTATGTCGAGCCGCATATCGAACAGGCCTCCGTGCTCGAACGGGCGGGCATCCCTGTCGGCGTCGTGACAGGCATCCAGGGCACGCGGCGCTATCGGGTTCGTGTCCTGGGCGAGGCAGCCCATGCCGGCACCGCCCTGAGGAGGGATCGGCGAGACGCGCTGATGGCTGCCGTCCGCATGATCCGCGCCGTCGACGAAGCCGCCATGGAGCCGGCCGACACCTTGCTGACGGTCGGCATGTTGCAGGTCACGCCGAACGCCCCGTCAGTCGTGCCGGCGGAAGCCTTCTTTTCCATCGATCTCCGCCACCCGGACAATGCCGTGGTCGACCGGGTCGATGCCGCGATCCGCCGCATCGTCGAGGAACTGAAAGGCGAGTGCAGCGTCGAGCTCAAGCAGATCCAGCACTCGCCCTCGCTGAACTTCGCGCCTTCGGTTCGTCGCGCGATTGCCGAAGCGGCTGCGGCCCGGGGTATTCCCGCCATGGATGTCTACTCGGCGGCCGGCCATGATGCGCGCCAGCTGCACTATGTCTGTCCGGCCGGAATGATCTTCGTGCCGTGCCGGGGCGGGGTATCCCATAACCCCGACGAATGGGCGGAGCCTGAGCATCTGACCGCCGGCGCACAGGTCCTTGCTGATGTCGTTTGGGAGCTTGCCAGCCGAAGCGCACTTTAGTCGGTGCCCGAGAACGCGTCTCGTAGGAGGCGCGCGGCTGCCTCGCGATTGCCGGCTGCGGCGAACGGGCAATCTCTAACCGGCTGCGCCTGGGGCGGTTGCATTCGGCGGCATCTCGGCCAGTCGCGGCGGATCGGCTCCACGGCGAGAACAGGTCAGCGCGGCGGCGGTCACGGCGAAGGCAAGGACTTCGGACACATGCGCATCGCCGAGCGCGGTCACGCCTTCGCGTGTCAGAAGGCCGTATTGATCAAGTCGCGCGAGCAGGGCCGCGTGGAAGCTGTCGCCCGCGCCCACAGTGTCCACGATCTCGACCGGTCGCCCCGCTTCGATGATGGGGTCCCGCCCCGGACGCCAGGCAACCGCACCTTTGGCACCATGGGTGATGATGCAAAGCGCGGCGCCGGCAGCAAACCAGTTCGCCGTCACCTCGCGATGGGACATGCCTGGGTAGGCGATGCCGAGATCCTCGTCGCTGGCCTTGATAATGTCGGCGCAGGGAAGGAATTCGGCGAACTGCTGGCGCCAGCGGGCAAGATCAGGGGTTACCGTCGGTCGCAGGTTGGGGTCGATGGAGATCAGCCGCTTGCCCATCTCGCGCCGGGCGAGGGCAAGATGCGCGCTCGCGACCGGCTCGACGACGAGCGTGAAGGAGCCCATGACAATGGCGCGGGTATCCTTGTCGAGTTCCCTCGGCAGGTCGGCGACGCTAACGCTGCGATCGGCCTTGCCTTCGCCATGGAACGCGTAGGCGGGGTGTTCGTCCGTGTCCGTCCCGACGACGCTGATCGTGGTCAAGCGCTCGGTTTCGACCGCTTGAGCGACGTCGATCCCTTCCGCGATGAGGCGTGAACGGATGGCCGCACCGAACACGTCGGAAGATAGTCCACCGAAGAAGGACGTCGGCACGCCGAGCCTGGCAAGGCCGACGGCCACATTGTATGGCGAACCGCCCAGGACCGGTTGCGCCTGCATGTTTCCATCGTCCAGGCTCACGAACAGGTCGACGATCGCCTCGCCGCACACCAGGATGCTCATGAATGGGTGTCCCCGGCATCGGCGTTTGCTGCAGCGTTGATCATGGCAGCGAATCCAGCACGATGATCCGCCCCGGCCGAGAAGTGCGGCCAGGTGGCGGTGTCGGCCGCATCGGAGTGCCGATCGACGCCGCGACCGCCTGGAGTTCGGCGACGAACCCGGCGACGGCCGGATTGCGTCGTTCGCCATTGCGGAACGCCACGGAGATCTGCCGCCGGATCGCCGGCCGGATCTCCTTCAGCAGCAATGTGCCGATATAGTCGCGACCGCGCAGCCCGGGATTGATCGAGACCGAGCAGCCCGCCTCGACCATGGCACGGACCACCTCGAAGCTGTGGCAGCGGCCATTGATGATGGGATCGAACCCGGCATCCCGGCAGGCGTCGACGATCACGTTCGAATAGGTCGCCGACGTCGTGTCGAGCGCCCAGCGCTCGGCAGCAAGGTCCTGCAGCGCGACATGCGGTTCGCCGGCCAGCCTGTGATCGGGCGGCAGCAGGACATGGAGTTCGTCATCGAGCAGATGCAGCCTCTCGACCTGCGCCTCCGGCAGGCCGGCCGAGGTGGTCAGGTCGTCGACGATCGCGACATCCGTCTGCCACGCCCGCAATGCGGCGAGACTGTCTGTCGGCTCCAGCTCCTCGAATGTCGTCACGAGATCGGGGAAGCGCGCTGCCATGGCGCGGATGGTCGGCGGGATCAGCGAGGCGGCGACGGAGGGAAAGGCGGCCACGCGCAGCTCGCCGGCTACGGTCTTCTTGAGTTCCGCGAGGTCGGTCTTCGCCTCTTCCAGGATCCCGATGACGCGGCCCGCGTGCTCGACCAGCCGTTCTCCGGCCGGCGTGAGCCGCACGCCCCGGCCGCGGCGCTCCACCAGTTCGATCCCCGTCTCGTCCTCGAGCAAGGCGATCTGCTGCGAAACCGCCGAAGGCGAGATCAGCAGCGCCTCCGCCACCGAGGCCATCGTCTTTCGCAGGGACAACTCGCGAAGCGTGCGAAGCCGCGCCAGATCCATCGCAAGCCTCCTCATTTCCTCGAGATCAAATCATACATTTTTTCTAACGTATATCTCAAAGATAATTAAGTAGACCAGAATTGTTTTCCGACTGTAGCCTCTTTCCCACGGAGCACGGTCGAAGCCTCGCAAGCGGGAGGAGCGCTGCGAGGGTGATGGCCGCAGCTCCGGAGATGCGCCCGGCGACAATGGCGCGACTGAAGTCCGGGTCCGGCGTGAAGGCGCCGGTCCTGTCCTCGCCCGTGATCTCGACGGCCTGCGACGACCAAGTCCAACGACAACGAAAAGAGGGGTATTCATATGTCCTGCTCGAAACGCCTCATGGCCGCGGTTGCCTTTACGGCGTCGCTGGCGGCCACCGGCGCCTCCGCAACCGTCCTCGACGCCGTCAAGCAGCGCGGTGTCCTGAATTGCGGCACCGACAACACCGCGCCGGGCTTCGGCTATCTCAACACCAGGACCGGCAAGATCGAGGGGCTCGACGCTGATTTCTGCCGCGCCATGGCCGGCGCCATTCTCGGTGACGGCAGCAAGGTCAATTTCGTCGTCGTCACCGACAAGAGCCGCTTCAACGCCCTGCAGACCGGACAGGTCGACGTCGTCTTCGCGCACACCACGGTCAAGCCGGTGCGCGAATCCGCCATCGGCATCGATTTCCTGCCGATCAATTTCTATGACGGCACCGGCGTGATGGTGAAGGCCAGTGCCGGGGTGAAGTCGGTCGCCGAACTCGATGGTGCGACGATCTGCACCACGCAGGGCTCCGGCACCGAAAGCACGCTCGCCGGTGTCATCAGGCAGCGCGGCTTCAAGGGCACGAAGGTACTGACCTTCGAGAACCTCGAGAAGCTGTTCGCCGCCCTGCAAAGCGGGCGCTGCAATGCGATGTCGACCGACAAGTCGGCGCTCGCCGCCTGGCGCGGCAATTCGGCCAATCCGTCCGAGTATACGATCCTGTCGGAGACGCTCGACAAGTCGCCCTTCGCCGGCTTCGTCGTCGCGAACGACTCCAAATGGCGAAACCTCCTGCGCTGGGCGACCTATGCGCTGTTCCAGGCCGAGGAATGGGAGATCACCTCGGCCAACCTCGCCGAGAAGCTGAAGGACGAAAATCCCTTCATCCAGAAATTCCTCGGCGCAAAGGGCGGCTTCGGCAAGGACTTCGGCGTCTCGGATGACTTCATCGCGTCGATGATCAAGTCCGTCGGCAATTACGGCGAGATCTACGACCGCAATCTCGGGCCGAAGACGCCGTATTTCATCGATCGCGCCGGCACCCCCAATGCCTCGTGGACCAAGGGCGGCGCCGAATACTCGCCTCCGTGGAACTGAGCCGGGAAACCGGGGCGGGCCTTCCGGTTCGCCCCGACCTTCGGAGAGCGGGTCATGACGATGCAGATCGCGCAAACCCATTATATCGCCCCGACACGCCGCCGGTTCCTGGTCGCCTCCAGATGGCTTCTGCAGGCCGCGATCGTGGCCGTGGTGGCCGGCCTCGCCATCTGGCTCGCCCTTGCGGTCCGTGATGCGCTGGGGCGCAAGGGCATCCAGTTCTCCTTCGGCTATCTCTCGAACGCCGCCAATATCAGCCTCAGCGAGGGGCTCGTCCCGTCGCTCGACGGCGTCTGGCCGATCCTGGAGCCGTTCAGCCCGTCCCACAGCAATGCGCAGGCGCTGGTTGCGGGCCTTTGGAACTCGCTCAAGGTCGCGCTGTCCGCGATCGCGCTGTGCACGGTGTTCGGCACGCTGGTCGGCATCGGCCGCCTCTCGACGAACTGGCTGGTGCGCAACCTGTCCTTCGCGCTGGTGGAGTGCGTGCGCAATACGCCGCTGCTGATCCAGATCGTGTTCTGGTATTTCGCCGTGGTCCTGCGCTTTCCGCCGGCCAATGCCGCCTCGAACTGGTTCGGCGGCCTCATCGCCAGCCGTTCGGGCGTGTTCCTGCCGGGCCTGGCGATATCCGAGGACGTGGGCCTTGCATCCTGGGCGCTGCTTGCCGCGGCCGTCGCTTCGGCAATTGCCGTGCTCGTTGTCGGGGGAATGCGGCGCAAGCTGACTATCCTGGCCGTCGCGATCGGGGCTCTCTCGGCTGCGGGCGCACTCGGCTTCCCGTTGAGCTTCGACCTGCCGGTCGCGACCCGCTTCGGTGCGCGAGGCGGCATCGCCCTCTCGCCGGAAATGACTGCGATCCTCTTGGCGATCACCGTCAACAGCTCGGCCTATGTCGCCGAGATCGTCCGTGGCGCGATCGATTCCCTGCCGAAGGGGCAGTGGGAGGCTGCCGCATCACTTGGTCTGTCGCGCCCCGACACGCTGCGCGACATCATCCTTCCGCAGGTCTTCCGCATCGTCCTGCCCTCGCTCGCCAACCGCTATATCAGCCTGACGAAGGACACTTCGCTCGGCATCGCGATCGGCTTTCCGGACCTGTTCAACGTCTACGGCACCGTCTCGAACCAGACCGGGCGGAACCTCGAAGGCGTCGTGATCGTGATGCTGGTCTATCTCGCCCTGAGCTGGATCATCAGCGTCTGCGTGAACGCGCTCAACGCCCGCATCAACGGACAGGGAGAGACGCGATGAACGCCGCCGCGCTGCGGTGGGCGCACCGCAATCTCTTCGCCAAGCCGTTCGACACGGCGCTGTCACTGATCGTCATCCCGGTCCTGGCCTGGGTGCTCTACGCCTTTGCGGTCTGGGTGCTCGCCGAAGCACGCTGGGAGGTGATCGGCGGCAGCCTCAAGGTGCTGATGACCGGCATCTACCCCGCTGAACAGCTCTGGCGCGCCTGGTTCGCCCTGGCGATGCTCTGCGCCATGTTCGGAGCGGGCCTCGGCCTCTCGGTCCGCCCCGGCCGAACGGCATTGACGGTCGTCGCCCTGGCCGGCGCCGTCGTCGCCGCATCTGCCGCAGCCGTCGTCGGTGCAGGCGCCGGCGCGCTCACAGCCGGCAGTGCCGCACTCGGCATCGCGGCCTGGGTCGGCGTCCATCGCTCGGCCAGCGCCAGGCGCCTCGTCCTGCCTGGGCTGCTTGCCGGCGTGGTGGCGATCTTCGCCGTATTGTCGCCGCCGGGCTTCGAGCTCTGGGGTGGCCTGCTGCTTAGCGTCGTGCTGACCATCACCGTCTCGATCCTGACCGTGCCCTTCGGCATCCTGCTCGCGCTCGGGCGGCAGAGCCGCATCGCCAGCCTGCGCGTGATCTGCACGGCCTATATCGAGACGATGCGGTCGGTCCCGCTGATCCTGGTGGTCTATTGGATCTGGATCATCGTGCCGCTGCTGGCGCCGGACGCCTCGATCCCGAGCTTGCTGCGCGGCATGGCCGGCTATGCGCTGTTCTTTGCCGCCTATGTCGCGGAATACGTCCGCAGCGGCCTGCAGGCCGTGCCGAAGGGCCAGGTCGAGGCGGCGCGCTCGCTCGGCATGAGCAGCTGGACCGTCAATGTCGACATCGTCCTGCCGCAGGCGCTGCGTGTCGTCGTACCCTCGCTGGTCGGCCAGATCCTCGACATCTTCAACGGCGCGACGCTGGTCTTCATCATTGGCCTGACCGATTTCCTGCGCGCCGGCCAGATGATCCTCGCCGATCCGCAGAACAGCGGTCGGACCTACGAGATCTACGTCTTCCTCTTCGCCGTCTACTTCGCCATCGGCGGGGCGATCACCTTCGCCTCGCGCCGGCTCGAAGCCCATCTCGCAAGGGGGTCGCGATGAGCGCCATCCAGAACCTGCCTGCCGCTTCGTCCCGCGAGGCGATCGTCAGCATCGCCCGGCTCAACAAGTCCTTCGGTTCGTTCCATGTCCTGAAGGATGTCGACCTCGATGTCGGGCGCGGCGAGGTCCTCGTCGTCATCGGCGCCAGCGGCTCGGGCAAGTCGACCCTGATCCGCTGCGTCAACGGCCTGGAGATGTACCAGAGCGGCCGCCTGACGGTCGATGGCTTCCACATGCCGACGCAGGCCGACCGCGAGATCGGCGGCGACAGGGAACTGGCCGAGATCCGCAGGGGGGTCGGCATGGTGTTCCAGCAGTTCAACCTGTTCCCGCACATGAGCGCGCTCGACAATGTCGCCATCGCGCCGATCCGCGTCCGCGGCCGCAAGCCGGATGAGGCGAAGGCCATCGCGCTGCGCCTGCTGGATCGTGTCGGCCTGCGCGAGCACGCTCACAAGTTCCCGGGCCAGCTCTCCGGCGGCCAGCAGCAGCGTGTCGCCATCGCCCGGTCGCTGGCGATGGAGCCGCGCATCATGCTGTTCGACGAGCCGACCTCGGCGCTCGACCCCGAGATGGTCGGCGAGGTGCTCGACGTCATGCGCGAGCTCGCACGCGAGGGCATGACCATGATGATCGTGACCCACGAGATGGGCTTCGCCCGCGAGGTCGCCGACCGCGTCGTCTACATCGACCACGGCCGCATCCTCGAGGTCGGCTCGCCGGCCGAGATCTTCGACCGGCCGTCGCATGAGCGAACCCGGACCTTCCTGTCGCGCGTGCTCCGGCACTGACACTGCGCACGCTTCCATCTCGCCGCGTCGCGAGCGAGCCCCTTCAGTTCGAAAAGGATATGCGATGCCCCCCTCAACGGCTGCCTTGCAGGCCATGTCCCCGGACGCCGGCTGGCATGGCTTCTTCAATGCCGATGCCCGGCAACTCGGCCCCGATGTCAGCGCGCTGATCGACCAGGATCGCGAGAAGGAGCTGCAATCCCTCAACATGATCGCCTCGGCTTCCTACGCGCCGCTCGGGCTGCGCCAGATCGAGGGGACCCATCTCGTCAACCGAGCGCCGATGGGCCTGCCTGGCCGCCGCAGTGTCGCCAATTGCGAGCAGCTCGACGCGATCGAGAACCTGGCGATCGAACGGGCGAAGGCGATCTTCGGCGCCGAATACGTCAACGTACAGGCACTCTCCTCGACCATCGCCAATGTCGCCGTGCTGCGCGCGATCCTGCCGGCCGACGGCGCGCGGCTTCTCACCTTCGACGAGCTCGCCGGTGGCCATGTCAGCCACGGCGCCATGCGCCACATCACCGGAGCGAACCGCGAGGTCGTCTCCTTCGGCGTGACAGGCAACGGCATCGTCGACCTCGACCAGGCCCGCGACCTCGCCCGCAGGACGAGGCCGCATGTCCTGATCGCCGGCCCGTCCTCCTATCCGCGCGAGATCGACTTCGCGGCGCTGCGCGCGATTGCCGACGAGGTCGGGGCACTGCTCTTCACTGATATCGCCCATGTCGCCGGCCTGATCGCCGCCGGCATCCATGCCAACCCCGTGCCGTTCTCGGACGTCTCCACCACCTCGACGCAGAAGACGATGTGCGGGCCGCGCAACGGCGCCTTCGTCTTCGCCAAAGAGCGTTTCGGCGCCGCCATCGACGCGGCAGTCTTCCCCGGCCTGCAAGGCCCGGCAGCGTCGAACATGATCGCGGCTCGCGCCGTGCAGATGGAGATGATCGCTCGTCCCGCCTTCGCGCAGCTGATGCGCGACGTCGTCGCGAATGCGCAAGCGTTCGCCGCGGGCCTGGAGGAGGGCGGGATCGAGCTCTACACGGGCGGCACCGACTCCCACATGGTCATGGCCTATACCGGCGAGAGCTGGACCCAGCCGCAGCTGGTCGCAGGGCTCGGCGCCCATGGCATTCTCGGCAACGCCATGCGCGCGCCTGGCCGGTCGGGAGAACCGCGGACCGCCTTCCGCTTCGGCAGCGTCGCTCTGACCATCCGCGGTCTCGACACGGCCGAGACGATGCTGCTCGGCCGGGAGGTCGCCGCGATCCTGCGCGCCGGTCCAGGCGCTCCCGCCGACCCGGGGCGCCTGCGCCGGCTGCAGGCACTCGCCGCCGCGCATCCCGTCCCGTCCTTCGCCGACTGAGGCAAGCTTCCGCCGGTTCGAGCGTGACGAGCTGTCGAGCTCGGTCGCCGGCGCGCTTGTCCCGCCTTGCCTGGCCACTTCGGAGCCACCAATGTCCCGTCACTACGACGTCGCCGCGATACGCCGCCAGTTTCCGGTGACCGAGCGCATGCTATACCTCGATTCCGCCCACCAGACGCCGCTGGCTACGAGCGTGCGCGATGCGCTGGTGCGCTTCTATCAGGAGGGCAACGAAACCGCCGGGCCCAAGGCGGTCTGGCTCGACCGTGTCGAGCGGGTCCGTGCCCGCGTGGCCAACCTCCTCGGTGCGCAGCCTTCCGAGATCGCCTTCACCAAGAATACCTCGGAAGGCATGAACATTGCCGCCAATGCCTTGCCGCTGGCGGCCGGCGACAATGTGCTGCTCGTCGAGGGCGATCATCCCAACAACGCCTATGCCTTCCTAAACCTGCGGCGGAAGGGCGTCGAAGTGCGGTTCGTGCCGTTGGCGGGCGAGACCGCACGGGCCGAGATGTTCACGCCCCATATCGACGCGCGGACCCGCGCGATCTCGCTCTCCCATGTCACCTTCCACGCCGGACACCGCTTCGACATCGCCTCGATCGGCGCGCTCTGCACGCAGAAGGGCCTCTATTTCGTCATCGACGCGATGCAGTCGACGGGCGTCGTGCCGCTCGACGCCAGGGCGAGCGGCGCGAGCCTGATCGGCTCGGGTTGTCACAAGGGCCTGCTGGTGCCGCAGGGCCTCGGCATCCTCTATTGCCGGCAGGATCTCGACGAGCTGCAGCCGGCCTATATGGCGATGTCCAGCCTCGCCAAGCCGCCGGGGGATTACATCGCGCGAGCCGACAACATGACGCTGAAGCCGGGTGCCGGTCGCTTCGAGATCGGCAATTTCAACCTTCCCGACATCCACGCGCTCGATGCCTCGCTGGCACTGATCGAAAGCGTCGGCGTGCCCGCGATCGAGGCGCATCTCTACGATCTCGGCGACCGCCTGATCGAACGCATCGATGATCTCGGCATCCGGTTGGTGGGGCCGCGCGCCCGTGCCGAACGCTCGCCGCACATCTATGTGCTGGATCTGCCGGCGCAGGAGTGGCTGGCCTATCTGACCAGCCGAGAGGTGCGTGTTTCACCGGAGCGGGACGGTATCCGCGTCTCGTTCGGTCTGTTCAACCTCGCCGAAGACGTCGACCGTTTCGTGCGGATTCTCGCCGAACGCGGCAGCCTGCCAGCGAGGGCGAACGCTGCCGCCTGATGAGCTGCGAACCAGGGGAGGGGCTTATGGGCAAGGGCCGCGTCGCAGTCATCGGCACCGGAGGGACGATCAGCGCCATCGGGCGTGATGCCTTCGACCTCCAGGACTACGATGCGAACGGCACCATGCTCGATGCGGCGGAGCTGCTGGCGCGGTGCCCGCGCGCAGAGGGGGACCCCGACTGTTACGCCGTTCCGTTCAGCGCGGTCTCCAGCACCGCAATCGGGTTCGCGGAATGGCGCAAGCTCACCTTGCTGTGCGGTGAGCTCGTCGATCGTGATCCTGAGCTGACGGGGATCGTGATCACGCACGGCACGGCGACACTGGAGGAGACGGCCTATTTCCTCCACCTCACTGTGAAAGTCGGGATTCCGGTTGTCCTCACCGGCGCGATGCGTCCCTGGAACGGCCTGTCGAGCGATGCGGCGCTGAACCTGCGCAATGCCATTCGCGTCGCCGCCTGCCCGGAGGCCGCCGGCCTCGGCGCACTCGTCGTCATGAACGACGAGATCCATTCCGCCCGGGACGTGTCGAAGTGCTCCACTGCGCGTCTGGACGCCTTCCAGTCTCCCGGCCATGGCCCGCTGGGCCGGGCCGATGCGGATCGGGTCGCGTTCCATCGCCGCCCCCTGCGCAATCGGATGCTCGATACCGAATTCGCGATCGCCGATATCGAGGCCTTGCCGCGCGTCGACGTTCTCCATGCCTGTGCGGGTGGCGATGGCGCACTGGCACTGGCTGCCATCGCGGCCGGCGCCAGAGGTATCGTCTCGGCAGGTTTTGCGCCGGGGGAGACCCACGAGCCCGAGGCGGCTGTTCTGCGCCAGGCCGCAGCCAGCGGCATCATCGTGGTCCAGTCGACGCGCGCCGGTTCCGGCCGCGTTCCATCGACCAGCCGGCTCGTCGCGAACGGCTTTGTCAGCGCCGACGATCTGCCGCCGCACAAGGCCCGCATCCTCCTCGCGCTCGCACTCACCCGGACAAGCGATCCGCACCGGATCGAGCCGATGTTTCGTCGCTATTGAGTTTTGCGAGCGTAGTGACCTGCAGGAGGACAATCGAACGCCCGGTTTTGGATAGGGCAGTGGCCCTCTGAACCACTCCGGCTTTGCCGGAGGCCCCAACTTCCGAGAGGATGGGGCTATGGCGAGCAAGACGACGAACGAGTTCTCGCCTGAGGTGCGCGGCCGCGCGGTGCGGATGGTGCTGGACCAGGAAGCCGAGCATCCGTCGCGCTGGGCAACGATCACGTCGATCGCCTTGAAAGCCGGGCTGTGTTTCGGCACATGCGTCTCGTCACAACCGTTCCTGTTCACGACGAACATGCCGCGTTCAGGCCGAAAATCCACCTATGCCCCTGTCCAGATTTCCCGAGGCAGCTCTGTATTGCCCCTTGCGGCGGATCTGGGCTCTCCAGGAGCCGGATTTTAGTTTAGTGAAGGTGGCAATTGCGTGTGCGCTCCGCGTGCACTCGCGCGTCGACAAATCGGAGAACGGGCGTGTCGTGGCGTAAAATCGAGTGCGCACGACGCGATCCAACGGCCTGAAGATACTCAAAAAACGATGAAATGTCAGTCGCTTAGATTTTCCGTTGCGCCCATGATGGATTGGACAGATCGGCATTGCCGGATCGTCCATCGCCTGATGTCGCGCCGCGCCCGGCTCTATACCGAGATGGTGACGGCGCAGGCGGTGGTGCGTGGCGACCGGCAGCGGCTGATCGGCTTCGACGAGGTCGAGCACCCGGTCGCTCTCCAACTGGGCGGCAATGATCCGGCGCTGCTGGCTGAGGCCGCGAAGATCGGCGCCGATTTCGGCTATGACGAGATCAACCTGAACTGCGGCTGCCCCTCCGACCGGGTCCAGGGCGGAGCCTTCGGCGCCTGCCTGATGCGCGAGCCGGCGCTGGTCGGCGATTGCGTCGCGGCGATGAAGGCGGCCGTTTCGATCCCCGTCACGGTGAAGTGCCGCATCGGCGTCGACGACCAGGACCCCGAAGCCGCGCTGGACGCGATGACCGCCTCCGTGCGCGCGGCCGGCGTCGATGCGCTCGTCGTTCATGCCCGCAAGGCCTGGCTGCAGGGGCTCTCGCCCAAGGAGAACCGCGAGATCCCGCCGCTCGACTATGAGCGCGCCTATCGCCTCAAAGCGGCCAATCCCGACCTGATCGTCTCGCTCAATGGCGGCATCAGGCATCCCGACGAGTGGCTGCCGCATCTCGCTCATCTCGATGGCGTGATGCTCGGCCGCGAGGCCTATCAGAACCCCGAGGTGCTGCTCGCAGTCGACCCGCTGCTCTTTGGCGAGGCTGCGCCGGTCCCGGATGCCTTCGCGATGCTGGAGGCGCTCGAGCCTTATATCGCCGCTCATCTTGAGCGGGGCGGGCGTTTGCATGCCTTCACTCGCCATCTTGTCGGGCTGTTCCCCGGCCGGCGCGGCTCGCGCCTGTTCCGCCGCCATCTCGCCGAGCATTGCGTTGCGGCGAGCGCGGGCCTTGCCGAGCTGCGTGCCGCGATCGCTCATGTCGAGCGTGAAGCCCCGCCGGCGATCGCCGCGGAGTGACCTGATGGCTGACCAGACGACTGATCCGGCCCTCGTCACCCGCATCGAGGCGAGCTTCGCCAAACAGGCGATGATGACGACGCTGGGTGCCCGGCTTGTGCGTGTCGCTCCCGGCGAGGTCGAGATCGCCATGCCGGCTTCGCCGCATCTCTCCCAGCAGCATGGCTTCGTTCATGCCGGTGCGGTCGCGACCATCGCCGACAGCGCCGCTGGCTATGCCGGCCTCACCACCATGCCGGCCGGCAACGGCATCCTCACCGCCGAGTTCAAGATCAACCTGCTGGCGCCCGCGACCGGCGACGAGCTGATCGCCAAGGGCAGGGTGGTCAAGGCTGGCCGCACCCTGACGCTCGCCATGGCCGAAGTCTTCGCGGTGACCGACGGCAAGCCCAAGCTCTGCGCCATGCTGACGGCGACCTTGATGGCGATCGTGGCGCGCGAGGGCGTCAGCGACTAGCGAGCTGGCTGCTCTCGGCAGGGTACTCCGTTCGGGCAATCTCCTGCCCCTTTGCCCGTCTTCTGGACCTGTCCGATCTGAGGTCAGCTCGATCGCTGCGAGGGGGTGGTCGACGCTCTCGCAGGCGTTCTCGCACAGGCGCCGCGGCTCGCATCGGCCGGAACGAAGTCGCTCGTGCCCGGTTCGCCAGGGCCATGCCGCCGACCAAGAGGCGTCAGCCACATGCGCGACGCGATCGAAAGCGCATCGGGAGATGGAAAGGCCGTCGTCGCAAGGAACGACGCAGGCCTGACCATCGATACCGCTCACTGGACGCTGACAAGTGCGCCGCCCGCCGTGCCGGGGCGCAGCAAGGCCCCCGATAGCCGGCAGGACATGCCGGGAAAATCCGATAGGCCTGACCATGTGCCGCTGCGGCGCCGGTTCATCCCCCTGGCGTGCGGCGTGGCGGCCGCCATCCTGCTTCTCCTCGTCCCGCGGAATGCAAATCGACCGGAACCCGGCCGGTTGCGGGAGCCCGCGCCTGTCGCTTTGCCGGCGGGCGAGGCCTCGGACACCGCTGTCATGGCGCGGGAGCTGGCCGAGGCTCGTGGCGCTATTGCAGCCCTGAAGGCGCAATTGCAGTCCGATGCCGGCAGGAACGAGCAGTCATTGCGGCAGGAGCAGGACAAGGCGGCGATTCAGGCGCAGGAGGCCGCAGCGGCGCGGCAGGAATTGGTCGCAGCGGCAGCGCAGCATCGTCAGGCGCTTGACGACGAGCGCGCGCAGCGTGCCGCGCTGGCCGATCAGTTGGCGGCTTCGCAGCGCGAATTGCAGGCGCAGACAGCACAGCTGCGGAGCGCCAGCGACGACATCGAACAGCTCAAGCAACTCGCGACAGCAACGGGTTCCCAGTCGCTGGAGCAGGAGCGGCAGAAGGCGGTGGCTCTCGCGCAGGAATTGTCGGCGGCGCAGCGCGAGGCCGCAGCGCAGGCGGCGCAGTTGCGCAAAGCGGGCGAGGAGGCAGGCCAGCTCAGGCAGGCGGAGGCGATGAAAGCCGGGCAAGCGCTTGAGCAGGAGCGGCAGAAGACGGCGGCCATCGCCCAGGCCACAGCCGCGCGGCAGGCCCTGACCACGGCCGCGGCGCAACATCGTCAGGCTCTCGACGAGGAGCGCGGACAACGTGCTGCGCTGATGGCCGAGCTGGCGGCCGCGCGGCGTGAGAACGAGGCGCAGGCGGCACAATTGCGCAGGGCCGGCGAGGAGGCGGGCCAGCTCCGGCAGGCGGAGGCGGCGCGGACCGCGCAAGGGCTCGACCTCGAGCGGCAGAAGGCGGCAGCCCTCGCACAGGTCGCGGCGCTTCGACAGGAGCAGGCTGCCGGCACCTTGCAGTATCGTCAGGCCATCGAGCAGGAACGCGCGCAACGGGCCGCCCTGACGGGCGAGCTGTCGGCTGCACAGCGCGAAGCCGAGGCCCAGCTGGCACAGCTGCAAACGGCTCGTGGCGAAGCGGAGAAGTTCAAGCAGGCGAGCGAGAGCACGATCTCCGACCTGCGTCAGGCTCTCCAGCAGGAGCGCGACCGTGCCGTCACCGCGGCGGAGGAACTGGCGTCGCTACGCGCCGCGACGGTACAGCCTGCGGCCGTACCCAGGGAGACTCCCAAGCCTCCGCAAGCGATCGTCGCCGGCGCGACGCTGCCGCCGACGTCTGGAGAAGCTCGGAACAGCCCCGAGGCGATGCGGCTGATCGCCAGGGCGAGCGCGCTGCTCGCTCAAGGCGATATCGGTTCCGCTCGGGCCGTGCTCGAGCGCGCCGCGGACATGGGCAGTGCCCGGGCGAGCTTCATGCTCGCGGAGACCTACGATCCCCGCATCCTGTCGGCCTGGGGGACCTATGGCACGCGCGGCGAGATCGCCAGGGCGCGCGAGCTTTATGCGCGGGCGCAGGTCGGGGGCATCCAGGAGGCGAAGGATCGTGTCGATGCGTTGCCGCGCTAACTCGGCCTCGCTGGCGCGGGCTCTAGGGGAGAGTTCGGGATGAAAATGCCTTCAGGACGATGCCTGCTCCTTCTGGCCGGGTTGGTGGCGCTGGTGCCTATGCTCGCGTCACCCGGCCTGGAGGCCCAGACCCTGCAAGCAAGCTCCGGCCAGCCGCGACGCATGGTCCGGCCGGCCCCGACGGAACAGGACAAGGTCAATGCCTGGACGGTCGGTCTCGCGGCGGGGCTGCTGGAAGGCGCACCGCTTCGCCTGGGGGCCGAGATGGCCCGCGTCGTCGACGACGGGAATAACCTGCACGTGCTGCCGATCGTCACCCGTGGCGCCACCGAGAACCTGAACTCGCTGCTCTATCTGCGCGGCATCGACACGGCGATCATCAACTCCGATGCGCTGGAGGAGTACAAGGCCCAGCTCCCGCAGATCCGGCGCAAGATCACCTATGTGCTCAATCTCTTCCCCTCGGAGCTGCATGTCTTCGTGCGGCCCGAGATCCAGAGCCTGCAGGACCTCGCCGGCAAGAAGGTGAACTTCAACACGCTCGGGACAGCAGCCGCCTATTCGGGGCCGCTGATCTTCAGCCGTCTCGGCATCAATGCCGAAAACACCTTCATCCCGCATCAGCTCGCGCTCGAGCAGATGCGCAAGGGCGAGATGGCCGCCGTCGTTTTCATCACCTCGAAACCGGTCGACGCCTTCGTCCGCGGGCGCTTCGAGCCCGGCTTCAAGTTCCTGCCGGTGGCCTATGACAGCAAGTTCGAGGATTATTACCTGCCGGCCGTGCTCGAGGCCGGCGAATATCCCGGGCTGATCAAGCAAGGCGAGCGGGTCTCGACCATCGCGGTGCCAACCGCTTTGGTCGCGTTCAACTGGGCTCCCCAGAGCAACCGCTACGAGCGCGTCGCCCGCTTCGTCGACCTCCTGTTCAGCCGTGTCGAGAAGCTGCAGGCGCCCGGCTTCGACCCGAAATGGAAGTCGATCAATCTCGCCGCGACCGTCCCCGGCCTCGACCGCTTCCCGGCAGCCCAGGACTGGCTCGATCGCAAGGCGCAGACGCAACGTGCGAGCCAATGAAGCTGGTCATGCTCTCGGTCGCCTTCGAGATTGCGAGCCGGATCGCCTTCGCGCAGGGCGCGCCCGATCCGATGGCGCTGCTTCGGGCCTGCTCGCTGCTCGACCCGGCGGAGCGGCCTGCCTGCCTGAACAAGCTGCCGCAGCCCGTCACAGTACCTCGTCGCCCGCCCGGCGATGCCGAGGGCTGGATCGTCAGCGAGACCACGTCTCCGGTGGACTACACGCCGATCGTCACCGCCACCACCTTCGCCGAAGGCGATACGAGCGGCGCGCTGCGGCAGCTTTCCATTCACTGCCGGGGCGGCCGGACCGAGCTGGTTCTTGGCGGGCAGGCTACTACGGAGAGCGGCGCTGACTACAGCCTGTCCTATCGCCTCGATGACAGCCAGCCTGTGCAGGTTGCGGCCGGACGGCCGACTTACGGGACGGGTGTCGCCTTCCGCGGCGATGTCGTCGGCCTGCTGTTGTCGTTTCCCAATGAGGGCGGCATCGCAATCCGCCTCACCACGCGCGCCGGCGCCGTCCATGACGCGCATTTCAGCCTCGTCGGCCTGAAGGCGGCGCGGGACAGGGTCGCCGCAGCCTGCAAATGGCCGCGCACCCTTGCCAGGCCACGTAGCGAATAGTCCTCGAACCATGGGTGGGATGCGATGACGATCAGGTTCAAAGATGCTCTCGGCGCGATCCTGCTGGCCGGGCTCGCCTTCGCCGCGCCGCCCGCGATGGCGCAGGCCACGAAGCACAGTGCAGTACAGGCACCGAAGCCGCCCGTGCCCGACAGGAAGGCGCACCGGCTCATCCTGCAGGTGAACACGAACGATCCTGCGATGATGAATCTCGCGCTCAACAATGCGACCAATGTGGCGCAGTACTATCAGGAGCTCGGCGAGAAGGTGGAGATCGAGGTCGTCACCTTCGGCCCCGGCCTGCACATGCTGCGCGACGATACTTCGCCGGTGAAGGCGCGGATCGCGACGATCGCGTTGAGCACGCCGGCCATCTCCTTCAAGGCCTGCGGCAACACCCAGGGCAATATGAGCAAGGCCGAGAACAAGGAGATCGCCCTGATCCCCGAGGCGGCGGTGGTGAAGTCGGGTGTCGTCCGGGTGATGGAGCTGCAGGAGAAGGGCTGGACCTATGTCAGGCCGTGACCGGCCGCTGTTTCAGGGCGCGTCGGGATTGTTCTGACGCGCAGCTCGCCGCCACCGATCCTATGGTGCAGTCGCCTCGGCGCATGCCACCTCTGCCGCCTGAACCTTGCCCTTTCCGGCCAAAAGCCTAAGAGCAGCCCGACCTGTCCTGGCTCGGGTGCATGATGATTGCCGGTATTCCCCTGAACGATCTGATCTTCCTCGCGGTCTCGCTGATCGCGGCGGGCGCCGTCACCGGTCTGCTCGCCGGCCTGTTCGGCGTCGGCGGCGGCGCCGTCATCGTGCCGGTGCTCTACGAGGTCTTCCGGGTGATCGGCGTGCCCGAGGAGGTGCGTATGCCGCTCGTCGTCGGCACTTCGCTCGCGGTGATCATCCCGACCTCGATCCGTTCCTATCGCGCGCATCTCGCCAAGGGGCTGGTCGATACCTCGATTATCAAGATGTGGGCCGTGCCGGTCGTGCTCGGCGTCCTCGGCGGCAGCTTCATCGCGCGTTATGCGCCGCCGGACGTGTTCAAGGCGGTCTTCGTCGCGGTCGCCTTCGCCAGCGCCATGCGCCTGCTCTTCGCCTCCGACCGCTGGAAGCTCGGCGACGACATGCCCGGGCCGTTCCTGATGCGGATCTACGGCCTGGTCATCGGCGTGCTCTCGGCGCTGATGGGCATCGGCGGCGGCCAGCTCTCCAGCCTGTTCATGACCTTCTATGGCCGGCCGATCCACCAGGCGGTCGCGACCTCCTCGGGGCTCGGCGTGCTGATCTCGATCCCCGGCGCGCTCGGCTACATCTATGCCGGCTGGCCGAAGATGGACATCCTGCCGCCGCTCTCGCTCGGCTACGTCTCCTTCATCGGTTTCCTGCTGTTCATCCCGACCTCGATCTGGACGGCGCCGATCGGCGCGCGCCTGGCGCACCGGCTGTCGAAGCGCAAGCTCGAGGTCGCCTTCGGCATCTTCCTGCTGGTGGTCTGCGCCCGCTTCTTCTGGTCTCTGATCGTCTGAGCGAGCCGGGCATGGTGGCCGTACGCGCCTGCGGTGAGGCCGATCATCCCGCACTCGCCGGCCTGATGGCCGAGATGCAGGCGCATTACCGCGTGCCTTGCCCGCCGGACACCGAAATCCGCGCCGGGCTGGCGAACCGGCCGGCGGGAACAGAATTGCTCGTCGCTGAACAAGGCGGTGCGCTCGTCGGCTTCGCCGCCTTCTCGGCGATCTACCCCGGCCCCGCTCTCCGACCCGGCTGTTTCCTCAAGGAGATCTACGTCGCGGAAGCCGCCCGCGGCCTCGGTGCCGGCAAGGCGCTCCTCGCCGAATTAGCGCGGCTCGCACTCGCCCGCGGCCTTGGGCGAATCGACTGGACGGCGGCGCGCGACGATGAGCGCCTGCTGCGCTTCTATGAGAGCCTCGGCGGGAGGCAGCACCCGGAGAAGGTCTTCTTCAGGCTGACCGGCGAGGGGCTTGCCCGTCTCGCTGAGGGCTGAGTCGCGCTTCCAGCGTGGCCATGATGGCGAGCCGCTCGACCTCGGAGAGCCGCGACCATTGCGCGATCTCCTGCAAGGTCCGTCCGCAACCCTGGCAGAGCTTGCTCGCGGGATCGATCACGCAAATCTTGATGCACGGACTCGAGATCGCGCTCATCGTCCGCCCCAGCCGATGACGAGGGCGAGGCCGAGATAGATCGCGATTTCGCCGAACTGCTGCGCCGCGCCGAGGATGTCTCCGGTCTGCCCGCCGATCAGGCGGATCGCGGTGCGCGACAGCCAAAGGGTCGTCAGCGCCGACAACGCTAAGCCGAGCACGATGCCGGCCAAGGGGAGGGCGCCAACGGCAATGAGGAGCAAAGCCAAGGCACCTGATAGCCCATAGGCGACCGGCAGCACCGATCGGTCCGGCTGTCCGACTGAGGCGGAGGCACCGTCGCGCCGGGTTGGTGAGGTCGTGGCGAGGATACGGATGCCCTCGACGCGCGACCAGGGCGCGGCGACGAGCACGGCCGCCGCGGCCGCCCATGCGCCGGCGGCTTGCAGGATCGCCGCGAGCGCGCTCACCCGCAGCAGCAGCGACAGGCCGAGCGCCAGCGCGCCAAAGGTGCCGACACGGCTGTCCTTCATGATCTCCAGCCGCCGCTCAGGCGTATGCCCGCCGAACAGCCCGTCGGCCGAGTCGGCGAGGCCATCCTCGTGGAAGGCGCCTGTGGTCACGACGAGGGCGGCCACGGTCAGCGCCGCCGTCAGCAGCGCATTGACGCCCGCAAGCCCGGCGAGCAGCGCAATCAGCGTCCCTGGTAGCGCGATTGCCAGCGCCGCGAAGGGCAGGGCGCGCGGCACCAGCCGGAAATCCGGCAGGGAATGCGCGTTCTCGCCCGGCAGTGCCGGCACCGGCAGGCGCGAATAGAAGCGGATGCAGGTCGCGGTCGCGATCAGCCAGCCTGGCCAGGCGGGGGGCGTCGCCTGCGTCGCATCATCGCTGTCGGTTTGCGCCACGCTGCCCTCGGATTGTCTTCGTCCGCTCCAGCCTATAGCAGCAGCGGCTGCGCGGCGGCGATCTCGTGCTGCCCGATTCCTCAGGTTTTCAAGATCGGCTCCTCAGATGTCTGCGATGCCCGCCTCCGGCCTGCCCTTCGACGATATCCGCAACCTCATCGCCAACATGCCGGGGCCCGACATGGCGGCGGCCAACACGGTGCGCGCCCGCGACAAGGAGCTGACCAAGCCGGCCGGTAGCCTCGGTCGGCTGGAGGAGATCGCCGAATGGCTCGCCGCTTGGCAGGGCAAGGCGCCACCGCGGGTCGACCGGCCGCTGGTCTGCGTCTTTGCCGGCAATCACGGCGTCGTCGCCCAGGGCGTGTCCGCATTCCCACAGAGCGTGACGCGCCAGATGCTGGAGAACTTCGCTGCCGGCGGCGCCGCGATCAACCAGATCTGCGCCGCCTATGATCTCGGCTTCAAGGTCTTCGACCTCGCTCTCGACCTGCCGACCGGCGATTTCACGCAGGAAGACGCGCTCGACGAGCGCGCCTGTGTCGCCACCATGGCCTTCGGCATGGAGGCGCTCGCCGGCGGCGCCGATCTGCTCGCGCTTGGCGAGATGGGCATCGGCAACACCACCTCGGCCGCCGCAATCTTCGCCGCGCTCTATGGCGGTGGTGCCGCTACGTGGTGCGGCCGTGGCACCGGCGTCGATGAGGACGGGCTGAAGCGCAAGATCGCCGCGGTCGAGGCCGGGCTGAAGCTGCACGCCAACCATCTGAACGACCCGCTGGAGATACTGCGCCGCTTCGGCGGCCGCGAAATGGCGGCGATCTGCGGCGCGATCCTCGCCGCCCGCCTGCAGCGCATCCCGGTGATCCTCGACGGTTATGTCGTCACAGCCGCTGCCGCGATCCTGCACGCGCTCGATTCCTCGGCGCTCGACCACTGCATCGCCGGCCATCTCTCGGCCGAGGGCGCCCATGCGCAGGCGCTGGTGAAGCTCGGCAAACAGCCGCTGCTGGCGCTCGATATGCGCCTGGGCGAGGGCACGGGCGCGGCGCTCGCCGCCGGCCTGGTCAAGGCGGCGGCCGGCGTCCATTCCGGCATGGCGACCTTCGCGCAGGCGCAGGTCTCGCAGAAGGGCGAGTAGGGGCTCGGCTATTCCGTCCGGAACGGATTCTCGATCCGGAGCTGTCCTTCGACGACAAGGCCGTGTTGCAGGTCTTCGCTGTAAAGCACCGTGCAAGCTGCTCGTAGTGCACTGGCGATGATCAGCGCGTCGTAAAAGCCGAATTTGTGTCGCTCGGCCAGGCGCACGGCATCCTGGTGCGTAGCGAGATCGAGCGGATGGATGCTCCGGCTCAGCGTGGTGATCGCATCGACCGCATCGCTGATCTCCGCCCAGGAGAAGCCGAGCTTGCGTCGCGCCACATTGGCGAACTCGTTCAGCACCTGGACGCTGATCTCGCAGCCGCGGCCGAGCAACTCCTCCGCGGCGGCATTCCGCGGATCGTCGCTGAAGGCGTAGACGACCACATTGCTGTCGAGGAAGGCGCGCGTCATGGCGTGCGCTCATTGGCCTCATCGCGATCGAAGCGCCAGCTGGGCGGGAGCGGCTTGCGCAGGCTGCGGATGCGGGCGAGCGCGCGCGGCTTGCGCTCGTCGCGAGCAATCAGGAAGGTGCGGTCGTCGGCGATGCGGATCTCGACATCGTCGCCTTCCTTGAGCGCCAGCGCCTCGCTGACGGCTGCCGGAATTCGGATGGCGAGGCTGTTGCCCCAACGCGAGACCTGCATGGATCGCCTCCTATGATATACACGGATCATGTATATCATAGGAAGTGCGGTCAGGCATACAAGACGCGCCGGACCCTCGGACCGGCGCGTCTTTGGCTCATCAGGCGCCGAAGCGCTCGATCACTTCGGCCAGCGGCACATGGCCCTTGAAGGCGCCTTCGCCGGCCGGGGTCTCGCCATTTTCCAGCGCGGTCGCGAAGGCCACAGCAGGATCGCTCTCGACCCGCTGGCGTAGCGCCTGCAGCTTCGGCCAGCGCGAGAGATCGGCCACCTCGTGATATTCGAGCCAGCGCGCCACGCCGGCGAGCAGCCCATCGGCGAGCGTGTGCTTGTCGCCGGCCAGCCAGCGGCTGCCATCCAGCATCTCTTCCAGCCTGTCATGGCGCTCGATCACCCGATCGCGCCCGAAACGGCGCAGCGCCGCCTCGAAATCGGGATCAGGCTCGGGCAGCTCCAGCGCGACCCAGAGCGGGCTGAAGGCGCCGGTGAAGCCGGTGTTGAGGAAGCCCATGAGCTGGTGCATCCGGTCGGCCTCGGCTGAGAGCGGGTCGAAGCTGATCCGCCGCTGGGTGTCGCGTGCTTCGATATAGGCGGCGATCGCCATGGTCTCCGTGAGCAGGCGGCCCTGATCGGTGATCAGCACCGGAGTCTCGACGCGCTGGTTGATCCGCTTGTAGGGCGGCTCGCGCATCTCGCCGAGCATGTCGACGCGGCTCAGCCTGTAGGGCTGGCCAAGCCATTCCAGCGCTGCCACGAGGCCCATCGAGGTGCCGGACGGGTAGCCATAAACGAGGATCGGTTCCATCTTGCGTTTTCCATTAGGGTTGGGAAACGCTGCGCAGCGAGGTGGAACCTAGTCACTCGCGGCCCCATGTAAATTACGCACTTTTCTGTAACCAGGCGCGGAACGGATCATGAAGGACGTCGTGTCCGACTGCTCGATCGAGAGCGTCATGCGGGTGCTGAGCGGCCGCTGGCCGACCCTGCTGCTCTATTATCTGAAGGATGGCAGCAAGCGCTTCAGCGAGCTCCGGCGCGACAATCCGACGGTGTCGCACCGCATGCTCGCGCTGGAACTGCGCAAGCTGGAAGCGGCCGGCATCGTCAGCCGGATCGACCATGACGGCTATCCGCGCCGTGTCGACTACGAGCTCACAGCAGCGGGCCTGCGCCTCGTGCCGCTGATCGACGCGCTCGGCGACTGGTGGGAAGAGGCCGAAGCGGAGCGCGGCGAGCCACCGGTCCTGTCAAAGGTTGCCTAGCCACAGGGCTGGATCTCGCTGTCACAGTCTGAGAGCTGACGAGCGGAGCCGATGAGCGACAATGCAGACGGAGTGACGATCCGGCCGCTCGAAGCCGGCGATCGCGCCGATTGGGAGCAGTTGTGGATCGGCTCTTACGCGCATGGGCCGTTCGGCGGCCCGCCACCGCCGGCGGGCGTGACAGACGCGACCTTCGCGTGCTTTCTCGGCGACGATGCGATGCGGGCGTTGGTCGCTGTCCGGGATGACGGTCTCGTCGGCATCGTTCACGCGGTCTTCCACCCCGTGACCTCGTCGGACAAGCCAGTCTGTTTCCTCAATGATCTGTTCGTGGCCGAGACAGCCCGCCGGCATGGGGTCGGCCGGCGGTTGATCGAGGGCCTCTATGATCTCGCCCGGGCTGAGGGTGCCTTGCGAGTCTACTGGCATATGCAAGTCGACAATCGGACGGCTGGCGAGCTCTACGACAAGGTCGCCAGCCGCTCCGGGCATACGGTTTTCCGCAGGAGCCTCTGATCCTGCGCCATCACCCGCGCAAGGACGTTGCGTCGCAGCGAGCGCGGTTCCCCTCACTTCGGGTCGAGCGTGATCTTGGCCGCCGTGGCAACCTCCTTCCAGCGTGCGATATCGGCGCTGAGGAACGTCGCGAACTCGGCCGGCGTGTTGCAGACGACGTCACCGCCGAGCACGGCGAGCTTCTTCTGAATCTCCTGGTCGGCACAGGCCTTGACCACTTCGGCGTGCAGCCTGGTCACGATCTCGGCGGGCACGCCGGCCGGTACCAGCAGGCCGAACCAGGCGACCGTCTCATAGCCCGGAAAGCCGCTTTCCTCGACGGTCGGCACCTCCGGCAGCGCGGCGGCGCGCTTGCGGGTGGTCACGGCGAGCGGCGTCACCTGGCCGGCCTGCGCCAGCCCGATCGCCGGCGGCAGGTTCACCGCCATGAATTCGATCTGGCCGGAGACGAGGTCGTTCAGCGCCGGGCCCGAGCCGCGATAGGGTACATGCGTCGCTTCGATGCCGGTCAGCACCTTGAGATATTCCGAGTTCATATGCGCCGAGGAGCCGTTGCCGCCCGAGGCGAAGCTGAGCTTGCCCGGATTGGCCTTGGCATAGGCGACGAGCTCCGCAAGCGACTTCACCGGCAGCTTCTTGCTGGCGAGGAAGATGTTCGGTGCGCGGTAGACCAGCGAGACCGGCGCGAAATCGCGCATCGCGTCGTAGGGCACATCCTTGTAGGTCGCCGGGATGATGCCGTGCGAGCCGGCATTGCCCATGATCAGCGTGTAGCCGTCTGGCGCGGCCTTGGCCGCCGCCGCCGACCCGACGACGCCGCCCGCGCCCATCCGGTTCTCGACCACGACGGACTGCCCGAGCGCCGCCTGCAGCTTCTCGCCGATCAGCCGGGCAGCGATGTCGGAGCCGTCGCCGGGGGCACTCGGCACGATCAGGGTCAGCTGCCGCTCCGGCCAGGGGCCGGCCTGCGCCGTGAGCAGGCCGAAGCCGAGCAAGGCGCCCGCGAACGACGCGACGAACTTCCGCATACCTGTCTCCCGAGTGATATGATCAAAGTTGGTATAATCAAACCTTGACATAGAGAGATATACGGCATTTTTGATCAAATCAATGGATGCAGCTCTATCACTCTCCGATTCCGTCAAGGACCTGATCCGTGCCGATATCCTGGCCGGCAGGCTCGATTTCGGCGCGCGCCTGCGCATCGACGAGCTGGCGACGCGCTATGGTGCGAGCCACATGCCGGTGCGCGAGGCGTTGCGCAGCCTGGTCGGGGAGGGGCTGGTCGCGGCCATCGCCAACAAGGGCGCGCGTGTCGTCACGGTCGATGCGGAGCATATCCGCCATCTCTTCACCATCCGCATTGCCGTGGAGGTCGCGCTGGCGCGGCAGGCGGCTCTCGCGATCGACAATACCGGGCTGGCCGAGGTCGCGGCGCTAGAGCAGGAGCGGCTCGCTGCGGTCGCCGCAGGCGACTTCGCTGGCGGCGTCGCCATCAACCAGCGCTTCCATCGCCGGATCTACGAGGCCGCCGGCAATGCCGAGGGCCTCGTCCTGCTCGACCGGCACTGGCTGCTGCTGGCGGCGATCTGGTCGCGCTACGGTTATCGGCCTGGGCGGCTCGGCGGCGTCGCCAGCGATCACGATCATATCCTGCGGGCCTTGGCCGAACATGATGCCGATGCCTGCGGCGTGATGACCGCAGCCCATGTCACCAAGACGCGGCAGGACATGCTGGCGCAGCTCGAAAGCCACGGGGGAAAGGGGCCATGACCGTAGCCGATCGCATCGAGCGCGCGCGGTTGCGGGTCCTGCGCATCACCGACAAGACGCGCTGGGTCTTCCTCGAACTCGCCTTCGCCTCCGGTGTGACGGGGCTTGGCGAGGCCAGCCTGAACGGGCGCGAGCGACAGCTCGTCGACGCGGCGCTGGGGCATCTGCCGGCCTGGCTCGCCGGCGGGCAGATGCCGGATTTCGGCCGCCCGGTGCCGTTGCCGCTCGCAGCGGTCGCGACCGCCTTCGACGTCGCCCGCCGCGATGCAGCCGCCCGGCGTGAGGGCAAGCCGCTGGCGGCTGTGCTCGGGGCGCCGGCCGAGGCCCGGATTCCACTCTATGCCAACATCAACCGGCGCACGCGTGACCGCTCTCCCGCCGGCCATGCCGCCAGCGCCAGGGACGCGCTCGCTGCCGGTTTCGCGGCAGTGAAGATTGCGCCTTTCGATGACGTCACGCCTGCTCTGTCCGACGATGTCGAAGGGCATGTCGCGCTGCAGCGAGGGCTTGACCGGATCGGTGCGGTCCGTGCGGCTGTGGGGAGCGAGCGTCGCCTGCTGGTCGATTGCCATTGGCGTTTTTCACCGGACCTGGCCTGGCGCCTGGTCGAGGCGGTGCGCGAGCACGATCTCTACTGGCTCGAATGCCCCGTCGCGGAGACGCCGGCCAACCTGCCCTTGCTCGGGCAGATGCGGCGCAAGCTCAACGCCTCCGGCACGCTGCTGGCCGGGCTGGAGGAGTTCTCCGGCGCGCCCGCCTTCCTGGCCTTCGCCGACGTCTATGACGTGATGATGCCGGACATGAAATACGTCGGCGGTGTCGACGAAATGCTGCGCACCGGCCATGCGCTCGCCAGGCGCGGCGTCGCGGTCTCGCCGCATAATCCGACCGGGCCGGTCTGCCATGCTGCCAGCCTGCATCTCAGCGCGGCCCTGCCGGGCTTTGGCATGCTGGAGGTCCAGTTCGACGAGACGCCGCTGTTCTTCGACCTCGGGCTGCCCCGCCTGCCGGGTTTTTCCGGCGGAGCTTCGGATCTGCCGGCTGGAGCCGGGCTGGGGCTTGATCTCGATGAAGAGCGGGCGAAGCCGCTCTGCATCCTCGATCTCACATTGCGATCATAGGCGTTACGCCGCCGAGCGCTCGCCGGGCTGGGGCAGGGCCGGCAGCGTGTCCATCACGCGCTCGGCCGGCAGGGTGATCGTGACTTCCGTGCCGGCGCGCGGGCTGGACTTGATGCGGAAGCCGCCGCCATGCAGGTCGACCAGTCCCTTGACGATCGGCAGGCCGAGGCCCGAGCCCTGCTCGGCGGTCTTGATCGCGAGGGAGCCGCGCCCGAAGGTCTGCATCACCACCGGGATCTCGTCCTCGGGAATGCCGGGGCCGGTATCGGTGATCGAGACATATTGTCCGCCGGTCGCGGTCCAGCCGACCTTGATCGAGATCTCGCCGCCCTGCGGGGTGAACTTGATCGCATTCGCCAGGATGTTGAGCACGGCCTGGCGGATGGCGCGCTCATCGGCCCAGATCCGTGGCAGATCGGGCTCGGTCGCCTGGCTGATGGCCTGACCCTTCGCTTTGGCGCGCAGGTTGAGCATGTGGGCGGCGTCGTCGGCGATGGCGGCGAGGCTGATCGCTTCCTCGCTGAGTTCGTATTTGCCGGACTCGATGCGCGAGAGGTCGAGGATCTCGTTGATCAGCGTCAGCAGGTGCTGGCCTGAGGAATGGATATCGCCGGAATATTCCTTGTAGGAGGCATTGGCGTGCGGGCCGAACACCTCGTTCTTCATGACCTCGGAGAAGCCGAGGATGGCGTTGAGCGGCGTGCGCAGCTCATGGCTCATCGTTGCCAGGAAGCGCGACTTGGCGAGGTTGGCTTCCTCCGCCTTGCGCCGGGCCTCGTCGGAGTTGGCCTTGGCGGTCTCGAGCTCGGCGATCAGCGCGTCCTTTTCGGCCCGGAACTCGATGGTCTCGACCGAGGTCGAATAGAGCCGGTTGGTCAGGAAGACGAAGAACAGCTGCGCGCTGGCCGCCATCAGCAGCATGGTGATGCTGTCGATGTCGCTGCGGCCGCTGAAGAACAGGATGATCGCACCGACGATCGGCACGAGGCCGGAATAGACCGCGACCGGGATCGTCGCCGCGAGCGTCACCGTGAGCGCGCTGACGATCAGCAGCGCCGTCATCAGGAAGAAGCGGGCGCCGGGTGCCTCGATGCCAACGAACAGGCCGGCCAGCAGGGCCCAGGACAGGCCATGCAGCAGCTCGGCCGTGGGCAAGAGCTTGCGCCAGAAGCTGACGCGGGCGGCTGCGGAAGGCTCGGCCAGGAAACGCCGGCACAACACGGCGGCGAAGGCTGTGGTCAGCACCACCAGGCAGAGCCAGCCCGAGACCGCATAGAACGGCACCCAGACGCAGGCGGCCGCCGCGACCAACAAGGCGAGCAGCAGCGTGCCGGCCGAGCCGTTCAGCCGATACTGCGCGAAGACGCGGATCAGTTCGTAGTCGAAGGCGCGCTGGAGCCCGGTCGAGGAGGTCAATTTCTCGCGCGCCGACCGGACCTCGCGGTTGATCAGCTTGCGGCGCGCCAGCACGGTCGGATCGGGTCCGCGACCACGCTGCACCTGTTCGGCTGTCAGTTCCGGCATGGCTCGAAGGCAAAGGTTCCCGACCGGTGGCGCACCCGCGCGCCCCGGCTCGCCATGATGAGTTGGAAATCGTTAAGCTTGTGCTGATGGCGCGCTTCGGATTCAGGACAGGCAGTTACGGACCGTTCGGCTGGCGGCGGGTCGGCCGGTCCGTCGACTTCGTCGTAGCCCTTGGATTCCTTCTGCTTTTGGCGATTGCGGGGGCCGTTCTGCAATACCGGCTGGGCGGTGGCCGCGATCTTGCCGGAGCGGCCGAGGCGATAGACGGCGATTCGCTGCGGCTGCTCGGCGAGGAGCTGCGGCTGGAAGGCATCGATGCGCCGGAGTACCGGCAGACCTGCCGCGATCGCAATGGCGGCGAGGTCGCCTGCGGCCGGCAGGCCCGGCGTGCGCTCGCCGCCATGCTGGCGCTCGGCAAAGTCAGTTGCACGGTCTCGCGGCCCGATCGCTATGGCCGCGGGTTGGCGCGCTGCCGGCAGGGCGATGCCGAGATCAACGCGGCCCTGGTGCGCCAGGGCCATGCGGTCTCCTATGGCGCCTACCAGGCCGAGGAGGCCGAGGCCAAGGCGGCCGGCCGCGGCATCTGGGCGACGAGCTTCGAGCGACCGGAAGCGTGGCGCCGGAGCCATCCGCGCTGAGGTCTCAGCCGGCCATGCGGATTCCTCAATCCCGCTGACAGTTCAGGTGGTTTCGTCTCCGGTGAGGGCGACCTAAAGAAGGATCGTCTTCTTCTCGCTCCCGCGCCGGATTCGCTACCGCATGACATTGCTGCCCGCTTGGCCACCCGTCTGTGAGTTCCCGGCATGATCGGCGCGATCCTGCTCGCTCTGGCGCCGATCGCCCTGCTGATCGCGCTCGGCCACGCCATGCGGCGCCTGCGCTTCCTGCCGGACTCGTTCTGGCCGCAGGCGGAACGGCTGAGCTATTACGTGCTGTTGCCGGCGCTCTTCACCCACGCTCTGGCGATGGCCGATCTCAGGGGGCTGCCCGTCGCCGAACTGGCTTTGACGCTGATCGCGGCGATCATCGCCGTTGCCGCCGTGCTCGTCCTGGCGAAGCCCTGGCTCGGCTACAGCGATGCCGCCTTCACCTCGGTCTTCCAGGGCGGCATCCGCTTCAACAACTATGTCGGCCTGAGTGCGGCCGGCAGCATGCTGGGGGCGTCCGCCCTGCCGCTTGCGGCCGTGGCCAACGCCGCGATCGTGCCGACCGTCAACGTGCTCTGCGTCCTGGTCTTCGCCCGCTGGGGCTCGGCCCAGCCGACCCTGCGCGGCATCCTGCGCGGTCTCGCCCTCAACCCGCTGCTGATGTCCTGCGTGCTCGGCATCGCCATCCAGCTCAGCGGCCTCGGCCTCCCGCCCGGCGTCGAGGGCTGCCTCAAGGCGCTCGGCCAGGCCTCGCTGCCGATCGGCTTGCTCTGCGTCGGCGCGGCGCTCGACTGGGGCGCGCTCGGCCGCGGCCTGAAGCCGGCGCTGGTCGCCTCCGTCGTCAAGTTCGTGCTGATGCCGCTCGCCACCTATGCGGCGCTGAAGGGTTTCGGCCTCGGTGGCCCGGCGGCGACGCTGGCCATCCTGTTCCAGGCGCTGCCGACCGCCTCGTCATCCTATGTGATGGCGCGTCAGCTCGGTGGTGATGCCCCGCTGATGGCGGGCATCTGTGCGCTGCAGACGGTGCTGGCGGCGGTTGCGGTGCCGCTCGCGCTGACCCTGCTTGCGCCTGGATAGAGTTGCCGTGCCGCTCACATCACGCCGACGGTGATCTTCGTTTTCTTCGCATGGGCCGCTCTCGGCGCGGTGACCAGATAGGTCGTATGGAAGCCGCCCACTCTCTCGGAGGCGGTGAACCAGAATGTGCGGGTCTCGTCCTTGGGGACGCGCAGCTTCAGCTTGCCCTTGACGCTGACATCGTCCGCGTCGGAGTTCACCCAGGTCGAGAACTTCATGTTCGTCGGCGAGACGAAGACATCGGCCTGCAAGGCCGTGACCTGGAGCTCAGCCCATCCGTCCTTCATCAGGATGATGTTGAACTCATGGCTGTTGGCGGTGGATCTCTCTCCGAACGAGGGAGCGCTGGCGGCTTGGCCGCCGAAGCTGGCGATCTCGGTCAACTTGGCCATGATGTCCCTCCGAACGCTCGATGTCAGAGCGTGTTGGAGCATTGGAGAGGGAAACGGGCCGGCTTTCGTCATTCAAACGCACGAGTCAGTCGTGGACACGGGGCTTCGGCGTCATGGGGCGTGGCGAGTCGCAGCCATGTTCGCGCCGTCTTGTCGGGCTTTGTCTTGACAGGGCAGGCTCGCCGCCCTGAATGCGGCTGTGGCGTCGTGGGCGAAGAGGCAAGGCATGAAGCTCTATGATGGCGGGCGGGCGCCCAATCCGCGGCGGGTCCGCATATTCTTCGCCGAGAAGGGCGTGCCCCTGCCCGAGCTCATCCCGGTCGACATCGCCAGGAAGGAGCATCGGACGCCGGAGTTCACCCGGATCAACCCGTCGCAGCGCTTGCCGGTGCTGCTGCTGGAGGACGGCACGGCGCTGGCCGAGACCATAGCGATCTGCCGCTATATCGAGAGCCTGCATCCGGCGCCGCCGCTGTTCGGCGCCGCCCCCAAGGAAGCGGCCCTGATCGAGATGTGGAATCGCCGCATCGAGCTCGGCCTGTTCTCTGCGGTCTCGGCGGTGTTCCGCCACGGCCATCCCGCCATGGCCGAGCTCGAGGACCAGGTGCCGGAATGGGCCGAGGCCAGCCGCGAGCAGATCGACGACCATCTCGTGCTGCTCGACCTGCAACTCGGCGCCAATCGCTTCCTTTGCGGCGACGAACTGACGGTCGCCGACATCACCGCCGGCATCGCCATCGACTTCATGAAGCCTTCGCGCATCCCGCTGCCGGAGGATTTCGCCAATATCCGGCGCTGGCATGGCGAGCTCTCGGCCAGGCCGAGCTGGAAGGTCTGATCATGCGCCTGCCGCTGATCCTGCTTGCTCTGATGTTCCCGTTCGCCGCGACGGCGATGGAGAAGCTGACCGGCGAGCAGATCAACCGCGCCTTCACCGGCAACACGGTCAGCGGCCGCTACACTGGCGGCGGGTTTTTCACCGAGTTCCACGACCCGGACGGGCGGGCGCTCGGCAACAATGGCTGGCAGGAGAACCGCGACGCCTGCTGGATCACCAAGGGCGATGCCGTCTGCTATTACTATGGCCCGCCGGAGGAGCGCACGACGCATTGCTTCACGGTCGAGCTGACCGACCGGCTCTACATCCTGCGCAATCTCGACAATGGCCGGATCAACGCGGTGGCGACCATCGAGCTCGCCAATCCGCGCAACCACACCGACGGCGGCAAGCCCTGGTATTGCGACGGGCTGATCTCGCGCGGCCCGCAGGGTCCGCTGATGTCGCGACGCGTGGCGGCCAGATGAGGCGCTCCGGCAGGATCGCGGCGCTGCTGGCGCTGTGCGTTTCGGCGACGAGCGCCTTCGCGGTCGAGCGCCTGACCGGCCAGGAGATCCGCAAGCTCTTCGAGGGCAACACGGTTGCCGGCCGCTACAATAACGGCTTGCCGTTCAGCGAGTATCATCACCAGGACGGCCGCGCGACCGGGCATAACCGGCATGTGCAGAACACCGATGCCTGCTGGACCACGACCGATGAGGCCGTCTGCTACTATTACGGCCCGTTCGCGACCCGCCGGACCTATTGCTTCACCGTCGAGCGCAGCGGCTCGCTCTATGTGCTGCAGACCTATCGGACCGGCCGCATCAACGCCATCGCCACGATCCAGCCAGGCGATCCGGAGAAACATGCCGACAAGGCGCCGGCCTGGCATTGCGACGGCTTGATTTCGCAGGCGCACCCGCCGGCGCTGTCGTCGCGGCTCGCTTCGCGATGAGGCTTCTGGCGCTGGTGTTGCTTGCTGGGCTCTCGCTGTTGTGGCTGGGCGAGGCATTCGCCGTCGAGCGGCTGACCGGCGAGCAGATGCGCCAGCTCGTCGAGGGCAATACCGCGACCGGGCGCTACAGCAGCGGCGAGACCTTCAGCGAGTACCATCACCCGGACGGGCGCGTGAGCGGCTACAATCGCGATCGTGCGACGCCGAACCGCGATGCCTGCTGGACCACGACTGAGGCTGCGATCTGCTACTATTACGGCCCGATCGAGACGCGGCAGACCTATTGCTTCACTGTCGAACGCAGCGGCACGCTATACGTGCCGCGCAGCGCCGTCAGCGGTAGCATCATCGGCGCCTTCACTGTCCAGCCGGGCGATCCCGAGAAGCATGCCGACAAGGTGCCGGCCTGGTATTGCGACGGGCTGATCTCGCAGGGAAAGGGCCGGGGGCGGCTGGCCGGGCGATGAGCGGGCAGGGGGTAGATGCACCCGAAGCGCTCGGCGATGTCCTCGCCGAATTGCGCGCCTGCCGCATCTGCCGGGACGAGCCGGTCTATCTGCCGCGCCTGCCGCATGAGCCGAGACCCGTGATCCAGGCTGAGGCCAGCGCCCGCCTGCTGATTGCGAGCCAGGCGCCCGGCACGCGGGTCCATGCCAGCGGCAGGCCCTTCACCGACCGCTCCGGGGACCGCCTGCGCGACTGGCTCGGCCTCGACCATGCCCGCTTCTACGAGGCCTCACGCGTCGCGATCGTGCCGATGGGGCACTGCTTTCCCGGGCTCGACGGCAAGGGCGGTGACTTGCCGCCGCGGCGCGAATGCGCGCCGGCCTGGCGAAGCCGGGTGCTCGCGGGCCTGCCGGAGATCGAGCTTATCCTGGTGATCGGCCGCTATGCGCAAGCCTGGCATCTCGGGCCGAAGGCGGCGGCCGACCTGACGGCGACCGTCGCCGATTGGCGCAGCATCTTCGCCGGGGAGCGCCGGCCGCGCATCCTGCCGCTGCCGCACCCCTCCTGGCGCAACAATGGCTGGCTCCGGAAGAACCCCTGGTTCGAGGCGGAGCTGGTGCCGGTGCTGCGGGAGGAGGTAGCGCGGCTGGTCGGCTGAGCCTTACGGCTCCAGCCGCTTCAGCAGGCTCGACGTGTCCCAGCGCCCGCCGCCGAGCTTCTGCACATCGGCATAGAACTGGTCGACCAGCGCGGTCACGGGCAGGCGGGCATGGTTGCGGCGGGCTTCGTCGAGCACGATGCCGAGATCCTTGCGCATCCAGTCGACGGCGAAGCCGAAATCGAACTTGTCGGCGTTCATCGTCTTGCCGCGGTTCTCCATCTGCCAGGAGCCGGCGGCGCCCTTCGAGATCACCTCCAGCATCGCCTCGACATCGAGGCCGGCGCGCTTGGCGAAGTGGACGCCCTCGGACAGGCCCTGGACCAGGCCGGCGATGCAGATCTGGTTGACCATCTTGGTGAGCTGGCCGGAGCCTGCCGGGCCCATCAGCCGGCACATGCGGGCGAAGCTGGCGATCACCGGCTCAACCCGCGCATAGGTCGCCTGGTCGCCGCCGCACATCACGGTCAGCACGCCGTTCTCAGCGCCGGCCTGACCGCCCGAAACCGGCGCGTCGACGAAGCCGAAGCCGGCTGCGGTCGCCGCCGCGTCGAGTTCGCGCGCGACATTGGCGGAAGCGGTGGTGTGGTCGACGAAGACCGTGCCCTTGCCCATCGCGGCGAAGGCGCCGCCTTCACCGATCGTCACCGAACGCAGGTCGTCGTCATTGCCGACGCAGCAGAACACGATCTCCTGGCCTTCGGCCGCCTGGGCCGGGGTCGGCGCGTAGACGCCGCCATGCTGCGCCACCCATTTCTGTGCCTTCTCCGGCGAGCGGTTGTAGACGGTGACCTCGTGGCCCTTGGCCTTGAGATGGCCGGCCATGGGATAGCCCATCACGCCGAGACCGAGAAAAGCGACTTTGGCCATGAGGTGCTCCGCTGCAATCGTCTGAAAGGTCATTGCGGCTTTACCGCGCCGAGGAAGGCGAGGGAAGCGATGCAGGTGCGATAGCAGTGATCGCGATTCCGCAGGGATCGCGCATGGGCAGTCTGCCACGCCCTGCCTTGCCGCCCTCGCCGAAATCCGTCAGGAACCTCGCATGACCATCACCAATGACGAAGAGCTGCAGGCCCTGCGCGAGATCGGCCGCATTGTCGCCGATACGCTGGCAGCGATGGGCAAGGCGCTCGAACCCGGCATCACCACGGCCGAACTCGACGCGATCGGCCGCGCGATGCTCGAAAAGCACGGCGCGCGCTCCGCCCCCGAGACCGTCTACAATTTCCCCGGCGCCACCTGCATCAGCATCAACGAGGAGGTCGCCCACGGCATTCCCGGCGAGCGCCGGATCATGGCGGGCGACCTCGTGAACATCGACGTCTCCGCCGAGAAGGCCGGCTATTTCTCCGATACCGGCGCGTCCTTCACGGTGCCGCCGGTCGATCGTCGTATCGAGAAGCTGTGCCGTGACGGCAAGCGCGCGCTCTGGGCCGGGCTCGGCCAGGTCGGCGCCGGCAAGCCGATCGCCGGGATCGGCGAGGCCGTCGGCCGCTTCGCGCAGAAGAACGGCTATACGCTGGTGCGCAACCTGGCCAGCCACGGCATCGGCCATTCGCTGCACGAGGAGCCCAAGGAGATCGCCACCTGGCCCGAGCGCTCGGAGCGCCGTGTCATGCAGAAGGGGCTGGTCTTCACGGTCGAGCCCTTCCTGTCGCTCGGCGCCGACTGGGCCGAGCATGCCGACGGCGACAACTGGACCCTCTATTCCGAGCCGCGCGCGCCAACGGTCCAGTACGAGCACACTGTGGTCGCGACCGCCAACGGCCCGCTGGTGCTGACTCTATCGGGCTGAGCGGTCAGGCGCTTATCTCAACGCCATATGCCGCGTCAGCCTGAGCTCGATCCGGTCCCAGACCCGGCGGATGATCTCGGTCAGCGCGAGGTAGATCAGCGCCGCATAGAGATAGATCGAGAGGTCGAAGGAGCGGGCGAAGGCGAGGCGGGTCGCGCCCATCAGGTCGAACAGCGTCACTAGCGATGCGATGGCGCTCGCCTTGATCATCACGATCAGCTCGTTGCCGAGCGGCCGCAGCGCCAGGATCATCGCCTGCGGCAGGATCACCCGGCGCAGCGTCGCCCAGCGATGCAGCCCGAGCGCGAGAGATCCTTCGAACTGGCCACGCGGGATCGACTGGATGGCGCCACGCAGGATCTCGGCCTGATAGGCGGCGGTGTTGATGGTGAAGGTGAAGAGCGCGCAATAGAACGGCTCGCGGAAGAACCACCACAGGCCGATATCCTGCCAGAACACCCGGAACTGGCCGAAGCCGTAGTAGACCAGAAAGAGCTGGCAGAGCAGCGGCGTGCCCCGGAAGAAGGTGGTGTAGCCTTGGATCGCGAGCTTCGCCCAGCGCGGCCCGTAGAGCCTGGCGATGGCAAGGCCGAGCGCCAGGACGAAGCCGAACGCGACCGAGAGCACCACCAGCTCGAAGGTGATCCACAGCCCGCTCGCCATGCGGCAGCCATAGTTCTGCAGGACCTCGCTGCCGATCAGGTAGCCGGGATATTCGCACCAGTTCATCGCGTCGCTCCGCCGAAGGCGGCGAAGCCGCGATTGGTGCGCTGTTCGAGCTTGCCGATGCCCCAGGCGGAAACCAGCGAGAAGAAGAAGTAGAGCATCATCGCCGTGCCGAAGAACAGGAACGGCTCCTTGGTCACGACATTGGCGCGCGTTGCGATGAACATGATGTCCTGCAGCGTGATCACCGAGATCAGCGAGGTCTCCTTCAGCAGCACCATCCAGTTGTTGCCGAGGCCGGGCAGCGCGACGCGGATCAGTTGCGGGAAGACGACGAGGCGGAAGGCCTGCGCCTTCGACAGGCCGAGCGCCGAGGCAGCCTCGCGCTGGCCCTTCTGGATCGAGTTCAGCGCACCGACCCAGACCTCGCTGGAGAAGGCGGCGAGCACCATGCCGAGCGCGACCATGCCGGCGACGAAGGGCGGGATCGAGAAGCCGCTCCAGACCTTTTGCACCAGCACCTGGATGCCGAAATAGATGATGTAGAGCGTCAGCAGTTCGGGCACGCCGCGGAAGACGGTGGTGTAGATCGTCGCCAGCGAGCGCAACAGCATGCTGTCCGAGCGCTTCCAGAGGGCGATGATCAGGCCGAGCGCCAGGCCGAAGGGCAGGGTCGCGAGCGCGACCGAAATGGTGTTGGCCGCGCCTTGCAGCAGGGCCCAGCCCCAGCCGCCGGGGCCGAAGCCGAGCAGAGCGAGTTTGTCGAACATGGGAGGGCCGGCGCGCGAGGAACTGGAGTGTTTTCAGGCGAAGCGGGTACCGGTTCGCCGTCCGGAAACGCGACAATACAAAGGTTTGGAGATAGTCCGCGGCGCGAAGAAGCGCGGGGTTGCTCCAAAACCCGCCGGCCTGGATCAAGCCGGCGGGGCAGGCGTCAGCGGGGCTGGCTCACTCGAACTTGAACCACTTGGCCTCGAGCTTCTTCAGCGAGCCGTCGGCGACGGTCTCGGCGATCGCCTTGTTGACCAGCTCCTTCAGCGCAGTGTCGGCCTTGCGCACGGCGCCGGCGACGCCCGCGCCATGGATCGCGTCGTCGCGGGTGACTTCGGCGATCTTCTTGCAGCAATCCTTGCCCTGGCCCTTCAGGAAGTCGGCGAGGGCGAGCGCGTCGGCGACGATGTAGTCGAGACGGCCGTTGAGCAGGTCGAGATTGGCCTCTTCCTGGGTCGGATAGAGGCGCGCGGTCGAGTCCTTGTAGAATTTCTCGACATAATTGGCGTGGATGGTCGAGCCCTGCGCGCCGATCGACTTGCCCTTCAGGGTGGCGGGCGAGATGTCGTTCGAGGCCGTGCTCTTGGGGCCGATCATCCAGATCGGGGTCTTGCTATAGGGCGTGGTGAAGTCGACCTGCTTCTTGCGCTCTTCGGTGGCGTTCATGCCGGCGAGGATGATGTCGTATTTGTTCGCCTGCAGCGCCGGGATGATGCCGTCCCAGTCCTGCACCACCCAGCTGCACTTCACCTTCATCTTCTCGCAGAGAAGGTTGCCGTAATCGATCTCGAAGCCTTCCAGCTCCTTCTTGGCGTTGAGGTTGTTGTAGGGCGGATAGGCGCCCTCCGTGCCGATTCGGACTTCCTTCCATTCCTTCGCCTGGGCGAGCGCGCCCGTAGCGCCGGCGACCGTGAGTGCCGCGGCTGCGATGAATTTTGCGAAACCTTTCATGGGACCTCCCCTTGGATCTGGCCGATCGGGCGTTTCGAGTTCCCGTATCGGCTTGTGCGCGACAGCTTGTGCGATCATCGGGGCGGGCCGCAAGTAGGCTCTTGCAGCTTTTCCGATCATGCCCGCACAAGGATCGTGCAAGGCAAGGCGCTGTTCTTGTTGGTGAAAACAGGCGGTGGCGACGGATTTCCGCTGCCGCGGCCAAAGCGGCTGCACACGGATTTTGTCGCTTGGGTTAGCGCGCTCCTGCTGCGAAGGCGCCGCAGCAGCAATTCGGCAGCCGATCGGGCGCGTCGTTCGGCGCACAGGCTTGCCCTTCGAACACGATCACATTCATGGCGCTCCCCCTCGTTTCCCAGAGGGTAAGGCTGTGCAAACAGCCGAGGCGGGTCGCCTCGGCGCTGGGCCGCAGCCGAATCTGTTGTGGCGGCGACAGATTCGGGCCGAGGTAGGCGGCTATTTCAGCGCCGGGCGATCGGGATGACGAGATAGACCATGCCGAGCACCATCGGCGGCACGGCGAGCGCCGTCACCGACCAGGTCGACCAGCCGGACGTCAGCGGCGCCAGCAAGGCCAGGATCGCGTTGATCAGCAGATAGGCGCCCAGCATCAGCGTTCCCAGGAAGCGCAGGCGGGCGAGAATGGGGTTGCGGGTGAGGGTGGTCATGGTCATCTCCATAACGGAACGTTCCGTTTCGTTATTATTGATAGATACGGATCGTTTCGATATCAAGTCATCTGTTGCAAGATAGCGCTTGCAGGGAACGTGCTTGCCGGGGCGGGCCAAAAGCGTTGCTGCGGGGCCGCAGCGAAAGGGAACGACGATGAAGGCCGCAAAAGCCGCAACTCCGGTTCGCCGCGCCTCGATCGGTGCGCGGCGTAACCCGGCCTCGCAGGCGGCGATCCTCGCCGCCGCTCGCGCCGTGCTGGCGGAGGACGGCTATGCCGGCTTCTCGATCGATGCGGTCTCGCGCCGCGCCGGCGCCGGCAAGCCGACGATCTATCGCTGGTGGAAGAACCGCGCCGATCTGTTGATGGAGGTCTATGCCGCCGAGAAGGCAGGCATCAGGGCGGTGCCGAGCGCTGATCTCGCCCAGGACCTCATCGATCACACGAGCGCGCTCTGGAGCTTCTGGTGCGGCACCCCGTCGGGACGCACCTTCCGGGCATTGCTGGCTGAGGCTCAGAGCGATCCCGAGGCGCTCGCTGCCTTGCGCGAGAAGTTCCTGCCGGAGCGGTTGCAGGACGTCCGCGGTCTCTTCACTGCAGCGGTGGCGCGCGGCGACATCCCGGCCGCGGAGGTCGAGGCCAGGCTTTCTCTCTATATCGGCTTCAACTGGTTCTATGTGCTGACCGACCAGCTCGATGCCGGTCAGGCGTCGATCCCGGCGGCGATGAGGTTGATCGCGGCGCGGAGCGGGCCGTGAGCTGTTGGCCGCATCCTATTCGACTGCCGCTTCATAGCTCAGCCGCGCACAGCCGGAGCCCCAGCTATCCTTGCCGCAGATGTAGAGGACGTAGTTGTCCGTCCCCCTGAAGCCGGCTTTCGGAATGTAGTAGAAGGTAACTTCCCCGATCTGGCGCAGTTGACCGTTCGACGGTGGCTTCATCACCACGAGCTTGTCCATCCGCCATGTGCCGGCGACGGCATAGGTATGGCCGCAGCCCTGCGAGTCCATCTCGGCCTTGAGGGTCACCCTATCATTGGTATGGAGGTACCATTTCGGCCCGGTGACGCGGCACTCGGCGAATGCGGCCGTCGACATCGTCAGCGCGGCGATCGCGATCATTGAAGCGAGGGACGCCCGAAGCATGCAGCGCTCCCAGGCCATCAAGTTGCTTCGCTAGACCAGCCTGTCGCCGGCATGAGGCAGAAGCTCATGTCTGCCTCAGGATGTCGCATCGCCAGTTGCGCACGGTCGGGTTGATGTAGCGGGTCGTCGTTTTTCGGGAAGCCGACCAGCCCTGGTATTCCGTGAGCCCCTCCTTGAGCCGCCACTCGAATCTGGCGGTGCATGACGATTGACCATCCGTGCTGACCCGGACGATCCACGAGTGGGTCGGGTAGGCCACGATCCGGATCAGCGTCTTGTCATCCAGAACCCGCCAGACGGCAGGCCAGCGACCGACCGCGTACTCATCCCCGAGCGCGATCGTTTTGGTCTGCTTCCGGCCATATATGTCAGACGCAGAGGGATTGTTATTGACACGCTCCTCGACCTGACGACCGCCGATCAAGGCGAAATTGATGTCGAAATGATTCCAGAATTCCCTCTTGGGAGGAGATACCGATTCAGAGGTCCAGTTCATCACGACCCTGAAGCGGGGCTCGCCTGCGAGGGTTGCACGCGGCGCTGCCAAAGACAGGCACAGGGCGGCGGGCAGGAGTAATGCCAACACCTTGCTCGCGAGAGGCATTCGGGGCGCCTCATGAATGATCCTGCGGGGATAGTCAGGGTAAGCGCGACGTCGGCAGCAGGATGCCGTAGCGGCATGCTGCCGCATATGATGAACTATGACATGGCCGCCAGCGTCAAGCAGTGATCCGCTTCATGGATCGCTCCGACGCCGGGCGCAGAAAACCCGCCCCTTGAAGATGCCGGACCCAATTGAAGGACGATAGCGGCGCTCGATATCCTAAAAATGGCAGATCGGTTCTGACTTCAGTCCTCAGCTGCTGCTTCACTGCTTCGGCCCCTCGCATCCCACGCCGTCACCAGCCAGATCGCGAGGCCCGCGAGCGCAAGGCCGGCGCCGACCCAGCCGGTCGAGGTCCAGCCATAGCCGGCCGCGATCGCCATGCCGCCGAGCCAGGGGCCGAGCGCATTGGCGGTGTTGAAGGCGCTATGGTTCAGGGCCGCAGCGAGGGTCTGCGCGTCTTGTGCGACATCCATCAGCCGCGTCTGCAGGGGCGTGCCGAGCCCGCCGCCGCAGCCGATCATGAAAGCGACCACCGAGATCGCCCAGATATTGCCGGCGGCGAAGGGATAGAGCGCCAGCGAGCCGGCGGTCCAGAGCAGGATGATCGCGATCGAGGCCATCAGCATTCGGTCGGCCAGCCAGGCGGAAGCCAGGGTGCCGAAGGTCAGGCCGAGGCCGAAGATCGCCAGCACGACCGGCACCATCGTCGGCGCGACCTGCGTCACCTCGATCAGCGTCGAGGCGATGTAGGTATAGACCGCGAAGAGGCCGCCGAAGCCGACGGCACCGATGGCGAGCGTCAGCCAAACCTGGCGATGACGCAGCGCGCCGAGCTCGCGCAAGGCGCTGGCGCCGGGCTGCGGCTTGTCCTTCGGCGCGAACAGCGCGATCAGGACCATCGTGGTCAGCGCCAGTGCGGTGACGACGCCAAAACCCCAGCGCCAGCCGAGCGCCTGGCCGAGCCAGTTCGCCAGCGGCACGCCGAGGATCGTCGCGATCGTCAGCCCGAGCATCACCCGCGCCACAGCGAGCGCGCGCCGGTTTGCTGGCACCAGCGAGGCCGCGACCAGCGCCGCGACACCGAAATAGGCGCCATGCGGCAGTCCGCTGAGGAAGCGGAACAGCAGCATCCAGCCATAGGAGGGGGCGAGCGCGGAAAGCCCGTTGCCGAGCGCGAAGGCCGCCATCAGCGCGATCAGGAGCGTGCGGCGCGACAGCTTCGTCGCGAGAACCGCGATGATCGGGGCGCCGACCACCACGCCGGCGGCGTAGATGCTGATCACGTGCCCGCCCGTCGGCTCGTCGATCCCCAGCCCCGCCGAGAAATAGGGCAGCAGGCTCATCACCGCGAATTCGGCCGTGCCGATGGCGAAGCCGCCCATCGCCAGAGCGAACAGGACGAGGCCGACGCGTGGCGCAGCAGTGGAGCGGGCAGGGCGCGCGAACGCGTCTCCCGTGCTCGAGAGGCTCATGACGATATCCGGATATGGATTATTGTGTTGCGGCACGGAAATCATGCCGCGCCGCAACATAATGGGGCCGTCATGCGCTGTGCGCAAGCGAAATGCGGTTCAATCGCGCCTGAGCAAAGGTGGCATGACCTCAATTCATGACGGGCGGTCAGGCCGCTGCGGCTACAGGGGCGAGAGCAGCCATGATCTGCGCGATGTTGCGGACCCGCGAGACGCGCGGCAGCGTCGAGGCGATGGCGAAGGCGTGCAGCTCCGCACCGACCGAGCTCGAAGCATCCTCGGCGACGATTACGTCATAGCCGTGCTGCCAGGCGTCGCGCGCCGTCGATTCGACACCGAAATTGGTGGCGATGCCGCCGATCACCACTGTCTCGATCCGCCGCCGCCGGAGTTGCAGGTCGAGCTCGGTGCCGTAGAAGGCGCTCCAGTGCCGCTTGGTGACGGAAACGGCCGCCGGCAGCGCGGCGATCTCGGGGGTGAGCTCGGACCAATCCGGCGGAAAGCCGCCCGGCGGCAGCATCATCGGGTGATCAATGGTTTGCGGCGGCAGGTCGGAGCGATCGGGAGCGAACGCGACCCTGACTGTTGCGATCAGGCTGCCGGCCCTGGCGAAGGCCTGCCCGAGCGCGGCCGTGTTGGCGATGAGGGTTGTCCGGTCATAGGGTGCGAGCGGGAAGGCGAGCGTTCCCTTCTGCATGTCGATGAGGATGAGGGCGGTTTTGCGAGGGTCGAGCTGGAGCGTCATCGGTATCTCCGTCAGGGAACGTGGCCGAGATGGCTTTTATATGAGGATATCCTCATGTTTGTAGATTTATGAGTATGTCCTCACAAAATTCAAGCCCCCCGGCAGAGAAGACCGCCAAGGAACCGAGTCGCAGCCGTGGCCTGAAGCGCGTCTCGGCGCTGCTCGACGGCGCCAGCGCTGTCTTCGCCGAGGCCGGATACGAGGCGGCGACGATGACGCAGATCGCGGCGCGCGCTGGCGCCTCGATCGGCTCGCTCTACCAGTTCTTCCCGACCAAGGAGCATGTCGCGGCGGCGCTGCATGCCCGCCATCTCCATGCGCTCGTCGGCATGCTCGATCTGCTCGCGGGAGAGGTGCGCGGTCAGCCGGTCGAGGCAGTCGTGGATGCGCTCTTTGCCCGCTTCGTCACCTATCTCGAAGACAACCCCGCCTTCCTCGCTGTCGGCGAGCGGCGCAGTCTCGATCCAGCCGTCAAGAAGGAGGCGCGCGCTCGTCTGCGCGGTCGCATCGTGGCGCTGCTCGGCGCGGTCGAGCCGCCGGTCGCGGAGGCGCGCGTCGCCTCGCTCGCGGCCGTGATCCTGCACCTGATCCGGGTCGCGGCGCTGCTGCGTGCCGATGACGATGAAAATGTGCGTGCGCCGGCCATTGCCGAACTACGCATCATGCTGAAGGGGCATCTCGCCGGGCAGGGCGGCTAGGGCAGGGTCGCCCGCTACTCCTCCAGCAGCGGATAGCCCTCGAAATCCTTCAGCGCCTTCAGCGCGAAGGTGGTCGCGATCCGGGCGATGCCGAGCTGGTTGTCGGCGAGCCAGGCGCCGGTCAGCTCCTCATAGGTGGCGAGCGAGGGGGCGACGATGCGGGCGAGATAGTCGGCCTCGCCGCTGATCACCAGCAGCTCGACCACGTCCGGACAGGCGCGCAGCACCTTCTCGACCCGCTCGCGCCGACCGACCGAATGATCGCGCAGCGAGATCTGCGCGAAGGCGATGATGGCGTGGCCGGCGAGCTCGGGCGAGAGCCTTGCGCCATAGCCTGCGATCAACCCGGAGGCTTCCAGCCGGCGCATCCGCTCCAGGCAGGGCCGGGCCGAGAGCCCGACCCGTTCCGACAGGGCCTGGTTGGTGATCCGGCCCTCCGCCCGCAGGATCGCGATGATCTGGCGATCGATCGCGTCGAGCTGGAGCGCCTTGCGCTTCACGGCCTGCCCTTGCCGGCGGCCCGTGCCTCGGCGATCAGGCAGAGCTCGAGGAAGAGCACCTGCGCCGCGCATTGCGCCGTGTTGCTGGTCGCATCGTATTGCGGGGCGACCTCGACCACGTCGGCGGCGACGATGTTCTGGCCTTTCAGGCCGCGCAGGATGGCGAGCGCCTCACGCGGGGTGAGGCCGCCGACCTCCGGCGTGCCGGTGCCGGGCGCGAAGGCCGGATCGAGCGAATCGACGTCGAAGGAGACGTAGGTCGGGCCATCGCCGATCACGGCGAGCGCCTTGGCGATCACCGCGTCGAGCCCCATGCGGTCGACCTCGTCGGCATGGATCACGGTCATGCCGGACTCATAGGAGAACTCCCAGAGATATTCGGCGCCGCCGCGGATGCCGATCTGGATGACGCGTTCGGGATCGAGCACGCCGTCGAGCACCGCCTGCCGGAACGGCCCGCCATGATGGAACTTGGAGCCTTCATAGGGGCCCGACGTGTCGCAATGGGCGTCGATATGGACCATGCCGACCGGCCGCTTTTCGCCGACCGCCTTCAGGATCGGATAGGTGATCGAATGGTCGCCACCGACGCCGAGCGTCGAGACGCCGGCCTTCACGATCTGCTTGAAGGTCGCCTCGATGTCCTCATGGCAGCTCTCCAGCGAATAGCGCGAGCGGAACGGCACGTCGCCGATATCGGCCGCCTTGACCAGGTTGAACGGGGCGGTGCCGTTGACATGGTCCATCGGCCCCATGCGCTCGACGGCGCGCACCGCGCGCGGTCCGAGACGGGTGCCGGCCCGGTTGGTGACGCCCAGATCCATCGGCAGGCCGATGATCGCGACGTCGAGCCCACCGAGATCAGGCTGGCTCAGGGCCTCCGGCCGGTAGGGCGCATTGATGAAGGTCGCGACATCGGAGAACGGCCATTTGCGCCGGTCGCCCTGGAACTGGCCGGCCGCGACCTTGGCGAAGCGGGGATCATGGATGTCGGCGCCGCTCGCCCCGGCATAGCGCGCCCTGAGTTTCGCGAGTTTATCCTGGTCCATCGCTTGGTCTCCGAGGTTTGAGCCAGCCGCGATAATGCGCCAGCAGGCCGAAGAAGGGCAAAGAGAGCTTCACGTCGAACCGGAAGCGGCCATCGGCGTCGACCGTCTCATACGCCTCGGCCGATGGTATCAGGATGCGCGGCAAAGGCAGGCTGAAGACGCGCCAGGCCGAGATCGGCAGCGACAGGCCCTCCCGGTTTCCCTCGGCGGCAAGCGTGAAGGAGAACGGGCCGAAGGCCTCGCGCAATTCGCCCTTCCGATCAACGCTCAGGCGTGACTGGAAGCGCTGGCCGGCGAAGTTGCGGGTCCAGATCTCGCAGGTCTCATCGAACGAATCGCCCCTGGCGACGCTGACAGTCACCGGCAGCGCGGCGCCGGTCTCAGGCAAGCCGAAGAGCCGGCAGAGCAGCCCGATCACCGCTCCATCCCCTCGCGTGACCTCGGCCCGGCCCTGCCAGACCGGCTCGGCGTCATTGGCGTGGAAGGCCCGGATTGCTGCGGGCATCATCGCGAAGGGCTGCGCGCCGAGCACGGTCTCGAACAAAGCAGGGCCGACGGCGCGCTCGTCCTGGCTGGTGCTGATCGCATAGGGCGCCATCTCGGCCTCGATCATGGCGAGGTCGAGCGCCTCGGCCGCCGAGCGCGCGCCCGGAGCGATGGCATTCCCGAGTAAGGCGCGCACCGCCGCGGCCGCCGCCAGTGTCGGCACCTGCGGGCCGTCGTCGTTCTCCGCCAGCAACGACCAATAGGCCCGGCGCGGCCGCTCTTTCGCATCGATTCCGGAGATGGCGACGCGCATGCCGCCGCGGTCCGAGGTCCAGAGCCGGGTGATCCTGCGCGCCTTCACGAGGTAGGGCACCAGCGGCGTCAGATCCGTTACCCAGCCGCGGCGGTGCAGCCAGGCGAGCAGCGCCAAGCCCCATTGCTCGATCCCGGCTTCCAGTCCGGCCGAGAAGGCCACCCGCGAGCGCACGGCGAGGCCCGGGCCGAGGGTCTCCGCATCGACCGTCTCCACTGGCGCAACCCGGCGCAGGCCGAGACCAGGCATGTCGATGACCTCGCCGGTGCCCCAGCCCGAAATCGCCTGCAATTCGCCTTCGCGCCAGATCGGCACGGGCTTGCCGGCATAGCTTAGGATCGCGGCGATGACGGAGGGGCCGACTTCGCTGCGCCCGCCCGGCGTGATCGCGATGTCGATGCTGTCGAGGCGCTCCCAGCCTTCGCTCAATTCCCGCGCCGCCGCGGCCGAGAGCGCCGGCGTCGAGCTCGCGCCCGCGAGCGCGACGAGGTCGCGCTGCTTCGCGAGCTTATCCAGCTGCGGGCCATAGCCGGCGAGATAGCCGCGCGCATCGGCGAGGTCGACGACATGGGCGCCGAGCAGCAGCGCCGCGGTCGGGACTTCATAGCCCTGTTGCTGGAACGGCCCGGAGGCGTCGATCACCAGCCAGGGCTTCAGCGCGGCGAGCGAGGCCACGAGCTCCTTGTCGCGATCGAACCCCACTCCGCTGACCGGGGCGCTCGCGCCGTCTGCCAGCTCCTGTGCGAACGCATGGGCCTTCGCGCCGTTTCGCGATGTCAGCACCAGCTCGATGCCATCCATGCGCGAGAGATGGCGCGCCAGCCTCCGGCCGAAGACGCCGGTGGCGCCGATCAGGACGACGCGCTTCATGGGCCGTCTGGCAAAGTGAAGCGATGGCGCGTCGCCGGATCGGGCATCTCGCAGGACGCCTTCTGGCCGAAGAGCCGATAGCGGTTGCGCGCGACGCGATCGTAAAGCCAGTCGCGCCAGGCTTTCGGCAGCGCCCGGCCGAGCAGCAGCAGGCGTGCCGGCCCATTCAGATGGCGGGTCAGCGCCAGCACGCCGTCGGATTTCGCCAGCGCCCGGTCATTCTCGATGAAGAGGAAGCTGTCCGGCTCGTCCGGATCGATGCCGTGCGCCTGCGCCAGCGCGCGGCCTTCGTTCGACTGGATTGCGACGAAGCGGATGTCGTGGTCGCGCTCTTGTCGCAGGGTGTAGCGCACGCCGCCGGAGCAGAGCACGCAGACGCCGTCATAGAGCCAGATCGGGGCGGCAGGGCTGGTCATGAGGCCTCGTTACAGCCGACGGTTGACCAAGGATAGAAAAAGGTCCATGCGCTTCCCATGCAGCCGTGCCATGCTCTGAGTGCAATTGTCGAGCGCCTCGCACTGGTTGACGATCCGGTCACGATTGGGGGAGTGCTGCGCAAATCCTGTGCAAGTATAGATTCGAAGCGAGCCGACTAACCGTGGGTCAACCCGGATTGCCGCTTCCGATCATCGCTGCATCACACCAAGGTCGCCCTACAAATGTCGTTCGCGCCGGTGCTATTGCTGCACGGGCGCGGCGATAAACGTCGAAACGAGGAGATGTCCCATATGAAGCGTCGTCAATTCATGAAGGTCGCCGGTGCCGGCGCGGCTGCCTCTGCCATCGCCATGCCGGCGATCGCCCAGTCCAGCCCCGAGATCAAATGGCGCCTGACCTCGAGCTTCCCGAAATCGCTCGACACGATCTACGGCGGCGGCGAGACGCTGGCCAAGGTGGTCTCCGAGCTGACCGACGGCAAGTTCCAGATCCAGGTCTTCGCGGCCGGCGAGATCGTTCCCGGCCTGCAGGCGCTCGACGCGGTCTCGAACAACACCGTCGAGATCGCCCACACCGTCGCCTATTACTATGTCGGCAAGGATCCGACCTTCGCCATTCCCTCCTCGGTGCCGTTCGGCCTGAACACCCGCATGCAGCAGGCCTGGCTGGCACAGGGCGGCGGCGAGCAGCTGTTCAACGACTTCTTCAAGAAGTTCAACGTCGTCGGCATCCACTGCGGCAACACCGGCGCCCAGATGGGTGGCTGGTTCCGCAAGGAGATCAAGACCGTCGCCGACCTGCAGGGCCTGAAGATGCGTATCGCCGGCATCGCCGGTTCGGTGCTGCAGAAGCTCGGCGTCGTGCCGCAGCAGCTCGCCGGCGGCGACATCTATCCGGCGCTGGAGAAGGGCACGATCGACGGCGCCGAATGGGTCGGCCCCTATGACGACGAGAAGCTCGGCTTCGCCAAGGTCGCGCCCTATTACTACTATCCCGGCTTCTGGGAGGGTGGCCCGGCGGTTCACGCCTTCATCAACATCGAGAAGTGGGAAGGCCTGCCGAAGCACTACCAGGCAGCGCTGCGGGCGGCCTCGGCCGTCGCCACCAACACGATGACCGCAAAGTACGATGTGCAGAACCCGGCCGCGCTGAAGCGTCTGGTGGCGGCTGGCGCGCAGCTGCGTCCGTTCCCGCAGGACATGATGGAGGCCTCGCTCAAGGCCGCCAACGAGGTCTATGCCGAGATCTCTGCCAAGAACGCCGACTTCAAGAAGGCGATCGACGCGATGACCGCCTTCCGCGGCGACCAGTATCTGTGGTGGCAGGTGGCCGAGCTCACCTACGACATCTTCCAGGTGCGCAACCGCGGGAAGTAACGGCCTCCAGCACGGCTGCGACTGTGAAGCCCGGCCGCAAGGCCGGGCTTTTGTTTTGCCCGGATAGCGAGGGCAGGTTGTGCGCAGATGCCAAGATGGGTTGGACTAAATACCTATGCGAAAATCGCATGGGGGCCATGCCTCATGCTTGCGCTCGCGCTGCGGATCGCCTCTTCTGACGCTCTTGCGCGCGAACCGGAAAACACCGGCGCGCCTCGCATGCTCTGGGAGGAGCTCCTCACGATGAAGCGTCGTCAGTTTCTGAAGGTCGCAGGTGCCAGCGGTGCCGCCAGCGTCATTGCCGCTCCGGCCATCGCGCAATCCATGCCCGAGGTGAAATGGCGCGTCACCTCATCCTTCCCGAAATCGCTGGATACGATCTATGGCGCCTCGGAGGTGCTGTCGAAGGCGGTGTCCGAAGCGACCGACGGCAAGTTCCAGATCCAGGTCTTCGCGGCTGGCGAGATCGTGCCGGCGCTGCAAGCGGCGGATGCGGTGACCAACGGCACGGTCGAGATGTGCCACACCGCCTCGTACTATTATGTCGGCAAGGATCCGACCTTCGCCTTCGGCACGGCAGTGCCCTTCGGTCTCAATGCCCGCCAGCAGAACGCCTGGTTCTACCATGGCGGCGGCATGGACCTGCTCAACGAGTTCTACAAGAAGCACAACATCTACGCGCTGCCGGGCGGCAATACCGGCTGCCAGATGGGCGGCTGGTTCCGCAAGGAGATCAAGACGGTTGCCGATCTCCAGGGGCTGAAGATGCGCATCGGCGGCTTTGCTGGCCAGGTCGTCAGCAAGCTCGGCGTCGTGCCGCAGCAGATCGGCGGCGGCGACATCTATCCGGCGTTGGAGAAGGGCACGATCGACGCGGCCGAATGGGTCGGGCCGGCTGATGACGAGAAGCTCGGCTTCAACAAGGTCGCACCCTATTATTACTACCCCGGCTGGTGGGAGGGCGGTGCCTCGCTGCACTTCTTCCTGAACACGGCGAAGTGGGAGGCCCTGCCGAAGGTCTACAAGTCGATCCTGACCACGGCCGCAGGCCTCGCCAATATCGACATGCAGGCCAAGTACGATGCGCGCAACCCGGCGGCGCTGAAGCGGCTGGTCGGCGGTGGCGCGCAATTGCGGCCGTTCTCGCAGGAGATCATGGAAGCCTGCCTCAAGGCGTCCAAGGAGGTCTATGCCGAGACCAACGCCAAGAACCCCGACTTCAAGAAGATCTACGAGGCGATGTCGGCCTTCCGCGGCGACGAATATCTTTGGTTCCAGATCGCCGAATACACCTACGACAATTTCCTGATCCGCGCCCGCGCGGGCAACCTGCTCTGAGAAGAGGGCGAATGCCGGTCCGCCGGCCAACTTCTTGAAATCCCCGGCCGCGAGGCCGGGGATTTTTCCTTTCAGACGCTGCCGGCGCGCTCGATCACGAGCACGCGTGCGGGGCCGACGGGATGGGCGACATGGGCGTCGCCGTCCTGCGCATGGAAGATGTCGCCGCGCACCAGCCGCTGCACGCTTTCGATGCCCTCGGCGCGGGTGTGCATGTCGACCTCGCCGTCGAGGACGACGAAGACCTCCGGGCCGTCGTTGACGTGCCATTTGTAGGGCTGGTCGGTCCAGTGCAGCCGGATCGTGGCGTCGTCGATGCGCTCGATGTCGAGCGCCTCCCAGGCGCGGCTGCCGGTGAAGTCCTGCGGCTTGATCGTCCTCATTCCGGTTCTCCATGGTGGAAGAGGCCTGGAATCTTCACCGGCAGCGGCGCCCATGCCATAGGCAAGACGCCGGCGACGCCTGCGATCGGCGGTTTCTGGAGGGATGTCGCTTGCGAAACGACGGTGATCTCGACGCCATCGACCGAAGGCTGCTCGCGCTGCTCCAGGCCGATGCCCGCGCCTCCTTCACCGCGCTGGCGCGCGATGCGGGGCTGTCGCGCACCGCGATCCAGGAGCGCATGGCGAGGCTCGAGCGCGACGGCGTCATCCTCGGCTATACGGTACGGCTGGCGGAGCGGCCGAAGCCGCCGGTGACCCGCGCGATGCTCTCGCTGCGTATCCGCACGCGCCCCTGCGCTGTCGTGCTCGATCGTTTCCGGACCTGGCCAGAGATCGTCGCCTGCTATTCGCTGGCCGGTCCCGTCGATGCGATGCTGATCGTGGAGACAGAGGATGCGCCGGCCCTGTCGCGACTGGTCGACAGGCTGAGCGCGGTGCCAGGGGTCGGCGAGATCGAGACGGCGCCGATCCTGGCGGAAAGTCTCAGGGCCGGTTGAGCCGTTGTCGCCCTAGCCCGGCCTTGTTCGAGGCGCTAGGCTGGGCGCATCGCAAATCGGGGTGCACATGAAGCTGCCACTCGCCATCATCCTCGCGACCCTGGGCTTGCCGGCGCTCGCCGTTGCCCAGTCGATCGGCGAGCCGATCCCCGGTCGCGGCCCCGTCCAGGCCAAACCGGCTGCTGCGCGGCCCGCGCCGAACCAGGCGACACGTCCCTGTCCGGAATACGGGCCGGGCTTCGTCCGCGTCGAGGGCTCCTCGGCCTGCGTCCGCGTCGGCGGCGGGGTCCGTGTCGAATTCGGCAAGACCTCTGGCCGCCGCGGCTACGGCTCCGGTGCCGATGCGATGGTCTATGGCGAGGCGCGCAGCCAGAGCTCCGTGGGCGAGGTGCGCGCCGTCATCAGCGGCCGCGGCCGGATCGACAACAACCTGAACAACGGCTGGCAGCGCTGGTGAGGCTGGCGTCATTCTCGGGCGAAGCGAAGCGTAGACCCGGGAAACTCGTGACAAGAAGGGGCCGATAAGCGCCTCTTTCGAGCTGAGACGCTCGGGACAGGCCCGAGCATGACGGCTGAAAAAGCAAAAGCCCCGGATCGGCGATCCGGGGCTTCGTCGTTTCTGGCCTTGGCGCTTATTTCAAATTCAGCGTCGGCGGGGCATTGAGATCGAGCCCAGGCAGCCCACCGGAACCGCCGAGCCCCGGAATGCTGATGCTGTCGAGCTGCTTGTTGATCTGTTGCTGGTCGAGCTGAACGCCAGAGTTCTTGTAGTGCATCACCATCTGCGGGAAGAGCACGACGAGCGCGACCATGATGCACTGGATCACCACGAAGGGCACTGCGCCCCAGTAGATCTGTCCGGTCGTCACCGGCTCCATCATCTTGCCGGTGATCTTGTCCTTGTAGGCTTTCTTCGGCGCGACCGAGCGCAGGAAGAACAGGGCGAAGCCGAAGGGCGGATGCATGAACGAGGTCTGCATGTTCACGCCGAGGATGACGCCGAACCAGATCAGGTCGATGCCGAGCTTCTCCGCCGCCGGGCCGAGCAGCGGCACGATGATGAAGGCGAGCTCGAAGAAGTCGAGGAAGAAGGCGAGCAGGAAGACCAGGACGTTGACGACGATCAGGAAGCCCGTCGCACCGCCGGGCAGCCCGACGAGCAGGTGCTCGACCCAGACATGGCCGTTGACGCCGTAGAAGGTCAGAGAGAACACGCGCGCGCCGACCAGGATGAACAGCACGAAGGCCGAGAGCTTGGCGGTCGATTCCGTCGCCTGCCGCAGCAGGTCGAAGGTCATGCGCTTCTTGCCCCAGGCGAGCAGGATCGCGCCGGCCGCGCCCATGGCGCCGCCTTCGGTCGGCGTGGCGACGCCGATGAAGATCGTTCCGAGCACCAGGAAGATCAGTGCCAGCGGCGGCACCATCACGAAGACCACCTGCTCGGTCATGCGCGAGAGCAGGTTGAGCTTCAGGAACTTGTTGACCAGCGCGATCACGAAGGAGATCGCGACCGCGACCGACATGGTCAGGATGACGAAGTCCGCGCCGCCGCCGACCTTGGTGAAGTACTTCATGTAGGCGATGGCGACGGCGAAGGCGATGATCGTCACCACCAGCAGCGAGAAGCGGCGGGTCTTGCCGTCGGCGTCGCGCAGGGTCTGCGCCTCCGGCGGCAGGCCGGGCGCGCGTTCGGGCTTGACGATGGTGACCAGGAAGACATAGCCGGCATAGAGCCCGGACAGCACCAGCCCGGGAATGAAGGCGCCCTCGTACATGTCGCCGACCGAACGGCCGAGCTGGTCGGCGAGCACGATCAGGACGAGCGAGGGCGGGATGATCTGCGCCAGCGTGCCCGAGGCCGCGATCACGCCTGAGGCGAGCCGGCGGTCATAGCCGTAGCGCAGCATGATCGGCAGCGAGATCAGGCCCATCGAGATGACGGAAGCTGCGACGACGCCGGTCGTGGCGGCGAGCAGCGCGCCGACGAAGATCACCGCATAGGCGAGGCCGCCGCGGATCGGCCCGAAGAGCTGGCCGATCGTGTCGAGCAGGTCCTCCGCCATGCCCGAGCGCTCGAGCACCAGGCCCATGAAGGTGAAGAACGGGATCGCCAGCAGCACGTCGTTGTTCATCGTGCCGTAGATGCGTTCCGGCAGCGCCTGCAGGAAGTTCTCCTGGAACATCCCGAGCTCGATGCCGACCACCGCGAAGAACAGGCCGTTGGCGGCGAGCGCGAAGGCGACGGGATAGCCGAGCAGCAGGAAGAGCACGAGCGCGGCGAACATCACCGGCGCCATGTTGACGCGCAGGAAATCGCCGATCCCGGCGGCATGGGCGTCGCCGGTGTGCAGGCTGAGGAAGGCGGCCGCGGTGAGCGCGAGCAGCAGCGCGGCGGAACGAACGAAGGTCATGGAGCGGGTCCGGAAAGCTGCGTCTGGGCTCACGGGGCGAGGCCTTCGGCCTTGGCCTGGTCGATCAGGCGCTGGGCTTCGGCTTCCGCGGCGGCGGCGTGGCCGCCGCCATGGGCGTCGTCGTCGAGCCTGCCGGTCATGATCGCGATCTGCTTGATCACTTCCGAGATGCCCTGCAGAAGCAGCAGGAAGAAGCCGACGATGACGAGGCCCTTGGCTGGCCATTGCGGCAGGCCGCCGGCCGAGAGCGACTGCTCGTTGACCTGGTAGGAGCGCAGGAAGAACGGGCCGGAGTGGTAGACCATCAGCGCGCAGAACGGCAGCAGGAACAGGAGATGACCGATCAGGTCGATCCATTGCTGCACGCGCTTGGGCAGCAGGTTGTTCACGATGTCGATGCGGATGTGCTCCTTCACCTGCAGCGTCCACGACGCGCAGAGCAGGAACACCGCGCCGAACAGCACCCATTGCAATTCGAGCCAGGCGTTCGACGAGATGTTGAAGACCTTGCGGATGATCGCGTTGACGGCGGAGACGATGACGGCGACGAGGATCAACCAGGCGACCGATCGGCCGATCTTGAGATTGAGCGTGTCGATCGCGCGGCTCAAAGCGAGGGGTGCGTCCACCTCAGTCCTCCCTGACCTCGTGGATTTGCGGCCGCATCATGCGGTTTGCGAAGGGCGGTTATACGATTGCTACATGCCGTACAACATTGCCGGGTGCAAGGCGCTGTGGATCAGGCGCTGAACCCATTCCGGCCGGTCTGGCGCGGAAGCTGGCCGGCAAACCGGTCCTTGCGACTAAAGTTTAGAGGCGGATTCGCCGGTCGGGCGTCCCAGGCTGGGCGGGTTCAGCGCTTGCGCGGCTCCCTGCGCAGTGCGAGCAGGGCGACGATCAGCATCAGCCACATCATCGCCATCAGGGCCGGCGGCCAATGCGCCACCAGCGAGCTGATGACGACGGTGGCGAGCGCGCCGGAGCCGAGCTGGATTGCGCCGGCGAGTCCGGCCGCCGAGCCGGCGAGCTCAGGCCGGGCCGAAAGCGCCGCGGCGGTCGCCCCCGGCAGTGTCAGGCCGTTGCCGATCGCGTTGATGGCGAGCGGCAGGAAAAGGGTGAGAGGGGTCCACCAGGGCGTCAGTGCGATGGCAAAGGCGATAGTCGTCGCCACGAACGAGATGAGGAGGCCGATCCAGGCCATCGTCGCCGTGCCGTGCCTGAGCACCAATCGGGACATGGTGAAATTGCCCACCATGTAGCCGAAGGCGTTCAGGATGAAATAGGCACCGTAAGTGTCGGAGCCGCGCCCCATCGTCTCGACCACGATGAAGGGCGCTGCGGCGATGAAGACGAAGAAGGCGGCCGAGGTCATCGCCAGCGCGACGACGTTCCTGATGAAGCTGCGGTCGCGCGCCAGCTCTGGAAACGCCCGGAAGATGCCGGTGAGCGAGGTCCGAACCCCGACATTCGGTGCCGTCTCCGGCAGGCGCAGGCCGACCAGGACCAGCACGATCGCGGCTGCCGCGGCCATCGACCAGAAGATCATGCGCCAGCCGAGATTGGTCTCGATATGGCCGCCGAGATAGGGCGTGATCATCGGAGCGACCACCATCACCATGGTCACGGTCGCGATCTGACGCGCCGCCTGATCGCGGCCCGCAGTGTCGCGGATGATGGCGCGCGCCAGGGCGAAGGTCGTGCCCGAACCGGCGCCTTCCAGCACGCGCGCGAGCAGCAGGACCCCGGCGCTGTCCGCCAGGGCGCCGAGCACGGAGCCCGCCGCGAACACGGCTGTGCCGGCGATCACGCAGGGGCGGCGTCCGTAGCGGTCGGAGAGCGGCCCGACGATCAGCTGCGTCAGCGCGACAGCGACCAGGAAGAGGGTCAGCGTCAGCTGGATCGTCGCATAGCTGGTGGCGAAGTTGCGGGCGAGCGCCGGGGTCGCCGGCGCCAGCATGTTGAGGGCGATCGGCTGCAGCGTCGAGATCGCGACGAGGACGGTGAGGGTGGGCTTCGCTGTCATAGCGGTTTGTCGCCCTCGGGCTTCAGCTGCGAATCGGGGCGGGCGCGCTGGCGGTGCAGCGTGTAGAGGCCGCTGCCGACGATCAGCGCAATCCCGGCGAAGGCGATGCCGTCCGGCGTCTCGCCCCAGACCAGCCAGCCGATCAGCACCGCGATCGGGACGACGGAGTAGCGATAGCCCGCGACGACGCCGACATCGGTGTTGCGGAAGGCGCTGATGATGCTGAAGCTGCCGGCTGTGACCAGAAGCGCAGCGCCTGCGAGATAGGCGAGCTCGATCCGCCAGGGCGACTGCCAGGTTTCGAGCGCGCTCATGCCGACGCCCAGCAGCCCGACGACCACCGTTGCGGTCAGGGATACGACGGTCGATGGCACGTCGCTGCTGATGAAACGGGTCGTCAGATCGCGGATCGCCACGAAGCCGGCGCCGGCGAGCGCGACCAGCGCGGCTGCACTGAAGCCGTCCGCGCTTGGGCGCATCACGATCAGCACGCCAATGAAGCCGACCGTCAACGCCAGGGCCCGTCGCCAGCCGACAGATTCGATCCGCAGCAGCACCGCCAGCAAGACGATGAGCAAGGGTGAGGCCATCACGATCGCCGTGATGTTGGCGAGCGGTAGCAAACCCAATGCCCAGATGAAGGTCAGTGCGCACAGTGCTTCGAAACCTGCGCGTGCCAGGACCACCGGCCTCAGCCCGAGCGGCAACTTGCGCCAGTCGCTCATGAACACGACCAGCGCAAGGCTGGCCACCATGGCGAAGATGGTGCGCAGCGCCAGCGCCTGGCCGGCTGGGAAGACCTCGCGGGCGAGCTTCATCAGCGCGTCGTTGCAGCAGAAGAGCGTCATCGCCGCCATCATGGCGATGATTCCGCGGCGGTTCTGGGCGGCGGTGGCCAAGGCGGGTCCTGTCAGGCTTTGCGTATCGTCCGCTCGGCCGATCTCGGCGAAACGGCAAGGCGTTGCGGCGGATCGACGGTTCAGGCGTCGAAGCGGGCGAGGGAATAGGGCGAGAGATCGAAGGCGGAGTGGCCGGTGGTGGCGAGGTCCGCCAGGATTTCACCGATCGCACTGGCGAATTTGAAGCCATGGCCGGAGCAGGCCGAGGCGAATACCGCCTGCGGCACGCCGGGCACGGCGTCGATGACGAAGTCCTCGTCGGGCGAGACCGTATAGACGCAGCCCTTCACCGTCAGCGGGTCGCCATTGGCGTCGGGGAGGTAGCGCGCCAGGCATTCGCGGATCAGCCTGACCTGGTTCGGGCTCGGCGTCCGGTCCGGCTCGCGAGGGTCCATCGGCTCGCGGGCAAAATGCGGCCCGCCGAGCTTGAAGCCGGGATGTTCGTAGAGCGGGAAACCGTAGAAGGTGCCTTCCTCGGCGCTGAGGATGAAGACAGGGAAGGCGCCTTCGCGGAACAGCTCCGGGCGGCGCGTGGTGAACCAGCCGATCGCCTGGCGCACCGTCGTCATCGAGCGCGCGAGCTGCGGCACGGCATCCGTGATCCAGCCGCCGGAGGTGATCACCAGCCGCCCGGCCGAGTAGGTAGTCCGTTCCGTGCGGACGGTGACGCCGCCATCGGCGGTCGGCTGCCAGTCGAGCATCGGCTCGCCGGTGCGGATATCCGCGCCTTTCGACTGCGCCAGCCCGACATGGGCATAGATCGCCTTTTCCGAGGCGACGAAGCCGCCGCCCGGCTGCCAGAGGCCGAGATAGCCATCCGGCAAATGGAAGCCGGGGAAGCGACGCATGATCTCGTCGCGGCCGAGCATTTCGTGCTCGAGATCATGGTCGAGGCAGGATTGCAGCGAGGACTCGACCGGGCCGAGACCCTCGGGCGCAAGGTCGAGCGAGCCGGTGACGTGCAGCAGCTTCAGCCCGGCCGCATCACCGGTCTCCTGCCAGAGCTGGTGGGCGCGCTTGACGATCGGCACATAATGCGAGCCCTCGAAATAGGCGAGGCGGATGATCCGCGTCAGCCCGTGCGAGGAGCCCATGGCATGGCCGAGGTCGAAACGCTCGAGACCGAGCACCTTGAGCCCACGCTTGGCCAGGTGCCAGCAGGCGGCAGAGCCCATCGCACCGACGCCGGCGACGATCACGTCGTAATGCGATGAACTCATTGAAGGTCCCTGGAGAGCCCGGCTGTGTCGCCGGTTGAAACTACCTGCAATCTAGGCGGGCGGGCGATGGCGGTCCATCCTGCCCGGTAGGTGAGCGCATCTGCGTCGCGGGCAGGGCTCTAGCTCAAAGTGAGAGCCGGATTCACCGACCAGATTGATTCAATCTGGTCGGATCCGGCGCTGGAGCTGGCCGCGTCGGGAAGTCGTGCCTCGCGCCGGTTGTCTCAGGGGTTTGTTAACCCTGTCGGGGCATGCTCTTGCATCCTGTCTCGCCCCGGGAATGCCTATGCTTGCTCGTTCCGTCTGGCGCCTGTTGGGCCGTGCCGGCCCCGCTGCCGCGCCGGCTGCGTTGCGGGCCGTGGCGGAGACACCGCAGCAGCTTCCCGTTCCCGCCGAGACCTCGATCAGCGAGGCGATCAACGAGCTGGAGAGCGACGTCGTCGCTGCGATGCGTCGTCTGAATGACGGACTCGACCAGGCCGAGCATTGCTCCGAGCGTTCGGAAATCCGCTCCCGCGAGATCCGCGGTGGCATGGCCGAGCTGAGCGAGGCGGCCGTTCAGGCGAGCGAGAATTCCTCGGCGCTGGCGACGGCGACCTTGCAGGTATCGGAGGCGGCCGAGCGTGTCGGCGCAGCCATGTCCGGCGCCCGCGACATGCTCGACAACGCCGCCGATCGCGCCGCCGAGGCGACGGCGATGATCAACGGGCTCGCGGCGGCGACCAGCGAGATCCGCTCGATCGTGGATGCCATCGCCGAGATCGCCCGCCAGACCAATCTGCTCGCCCTCAACGCCACGATCGAGGCGGCCAGAGCCGGTGAGGCCGGCAAGGGCTTCGGTGTCGTCGCGCAGGAGGTGAAGTCGCTCTCGCTCGGCGTGCGCGAGGCGGTCGACCATATCCGCAACCAGGTCGATCGGCTGAACCAGACGGCGCAGGGCTCGGCAGCTGTCGTCACCGATGCCTTCCGCCTGGTCGGCGAGGTCAATCCGGTCATGGCGACGGTCGGCGAGGCCTCGCATGAGCAGGCGGCGGCGGCGGCAGAGCTGTCGCGCAGCGCCGAGGCGACCGCCCGCTTCATCGATACGGTACGCGACCGCGTCGGCGAGGTCGATCGTGTCGCGCTCGCGGCCGCGCAGGAGAACATCGATGCCAGGCGGGCGCTGGCCGAAGGTGCGCGCCAGGCGGAAGGGTTGCTCGAGCGCTTCGTGCCGACGTTGCGCCACACCGTCTTCGCCGATCGGCGCCAGCACGACCGTTTTCCGGCCGAGTGTCCGGTCAGGCTCGAGTTCGGCGAGCGCATCGTCGCCGGGCAGACGATCGACCTCGGCTTTGGCGGCGCCCTTCTGTCGGTTGCCGATTCCGAACTGAGGCCGCGGATGCGCGGCACGATCGCGGTCGAGGGACTGCCGCCGCTGCCGTGCAGGGTGATGGCGCGCAGCGATTTTGGCCTCCACGTTGCCTTCGAGCGCGGCGAGGAAGCGGCGCATGCGGCGCTGCACAGGCGGCTTGCCGAGATCGAGGAAGGCTATCGCCCGTTGATCGAGCAGGCACAGGAATTCGCGCACCGGGTCGCCGCTCTGCTCGAGTCGGCGTTGCGCACCGGCCGCCTCAGCGAGGAGGACCTGTTCGACACCGATTATCTGCCGGTGCCGGACTCCAATCCGCGCCAGTTCGCCAACCGGGCGCTGCCGGTCTTGCAGGCGATCCTGCCGTCGGTGATGGAGCAGGCCAAGGCGAGCGATCCGCGCCTCGTCTTCACCCTGCCGATCGACCGCAACGGCTATGTCCCGGTGCACCACCCCGAATACTCGCAGCCGCAACGGCCCGACGATCGGGATTGGGACCCGGCCTATAGCCGCGATCGCCGTATTTTCGACGACCGGGCCGGGATCACGGCCGCGCGTTCGGCGCGGCCCTTCATCATCCAGTCCTATCAGCGCGACATGGGCAGCGCGGGCGTCCAGCTGATGCGCGAGGTCGACGCACCCTTACGCGTCGCTGGCCGCCATTGGGGCGGCGTGCGCATGGCCTATCGCATGGCGTAGTTTCGGCTAGAAGGACCAGCCCTTCGCCCTGAGAAAGTCGCCCAGCTTTATACACGGCACGCCGAAGTGCTGGCAGACACCCGGGATATTGGGCTTGTTGGGCTTGGGACTCTCTTCGCTGACGACCGTGCCGTTGAGCACCGATGCCCGTGCAATAAGGAAAGGGTCAGCTACTGGAGTTCCGCGCAGACGCTGCTTCTCGCCGATTAGGCCTCGAAAGTGCGGAACTGCGAAAATCCTCGCAACAAAGGCCGTTTCTTGCGCGTCGGGAGTGGCGAATATCGTCTTGTTCCGATTGCACCAATCCAAAACGTGATGCTGGGGACCATCGGTCAACTCAAGCAACACTTCGCGCGTCGATGTTATCTCTCCAGCTTCCAGAGCTTGCTCAAATCTGGTCCAGAATGTTGGGAAAATATCTGGAAAATATGGACTCATCTCAGAAAAAGAATTGGCATCGAATACATAAATCATGCTGCCGCACCTCGCAGCACCATTTCCTCGAATTGCTCAAAATTCTTCGGCTTTACACCGATTAGCTCGGCGGCCTCAGTTCTTGTCAGCAGTCTCCGCGAATAGCGGGATACCACTTCGCGCAGGAATTGCTCGCTGAGATATGCGCCCTGCGTCGCATAATAGTTGCCGCCGTTGCCTCCGTCCCGCTGTTGATCAGCCCATTCCCGATCCTTCGCGAGATAGCGGTCTACGGCCACCTCGCCGCGCTCGACAAAGCGGCGAAGAACGACACTTCGACTTACGTGATAGCGTCCGGCTAGCGCTGCGAACTGCTCATCGGATGCGCGCCCTGGATCAATGCCGCGCGCGGCGACTTCGAAATCCGCCATGGGCACGAGGATTTCGGCAGCTACGGCGTTGCAGAAGCGTTCAACGGCCCTGTCGGCCGGCGGCAGTTCTTCGATACCGCGACTGTCAAAGCGACTGATCCCGCTTCGATCGCACAGCACATGCACCAATTCGTGGATGAGGCTGAATACCTGCCGCGTCTTGGTCGTGCTGTTATTGATCAGGATAAGAGGGAGTTCTGGGTGCCAGAGGCAAAATCCGGAGAGCTCGCGCTGTTTGAACGTGTCCTTGAAAACGTGCACGCCGCCACGCTCGATTGCTCGACGCCAGAGCTTTAAGGCCGTGTCAGCATCGGGGCGCTGCCTGACATCGTCCAAGCTGATACCGAGCACTTCGCGAACGCGAGCAGCCTGCTGAACTACGGCAGCGCGAGGGTTCAAGCGTGCCTGCCGCCATATCGGAGCAGCGACCGGATTTCGGTCGCCATAAAGTTCAATCAGGGCAACCTGAAATGCGCGTGCTTTCCTGATGAGCAGGGTCGTGTCGCGTGAGAGATGGCTAAGGTCGGCATCAGGCAGCGAACGGAACTCTGCGCGGGGGCGGGGCTCGTCCGGCGGCGTCGGCATGAAGAACAGCGCGAGAGGTCGCTTATAGATGTCATAGGCGAGCGTTTCGAGCTGGGGATAGCTGGGGGCGGTCTCGCCGGCCTCCCAGGCTTCAACGAGGTCAGCCGTTTTCTTCAGTCGCTCTGCCACATCAGCCGCCGTCATGTTCGCGCTTTCGCGCGCCCATTTCAGCACGGCGGGCGTTAGCCCCACGACTGGCGACGATTTGGCGATGACCGCTTTTCCTTTAACGATGGGCTTTAGAAGCAAACTGGCAGTTCAAAGAATCCGACCCTTTGAGCCGAGTCAGTAGATCTGAAATTAGCTAACTGTCCAATCGCCGCAAATGGTGAGCGCCAAGGATCAGCCGCGCCCGGCCGCCAGGATCGCGTCGATCCAGCGCTGCGAGGTCAGGGCTTCCTCGCCCGTCACCACCGGATCGCGCCCGGTCTCGATCGCGTCGAGGAAATCGGCGATCACGGCGCGGTGGGCATCATGCGGGAAGTCCATGATGTTGGCGCCGCTGCCGGTATTGCCCTCGGCCTCGACCACCTCCGAGCGGCCGTCGAGGAAGGAGAGCTGCAGCCGCCCGCCGACCAGCGCGGCGTGGCCCTTGCTGCCGATGATCTCGATGCGCTCGGGATGGCCGGGATGGGCGGCGGTGGTGGTCACCAGCGTCGCCGGGGCGCCGTTGCCGGTCTCCAGCAGGGCGCCGACATAATCCTCGGTCTCCATCCTGTGTAGCGAGGTTGTGCGTACCTGCGCCGCGACAACCTTCGACACGCCGACCAGCGAGCGGAACAGGTCGAAGGAGTGGATCGCCTGCGTCAGCAGCACGCCGCCGCCGTCGCGGGCCATCGTGCCGCGGCCGGGCTCGTCATAGTAGCTCTGCGGGCGCCACCACGGCACTTGCAGCAAGCCGGCTTCGACGCTGCCGAGCTCACCGCCGTCGAGCGCCGCCTTGAGCCGCCGACTCGCCGGGCGGAAGCGATGCTGCAGGACGACGCCGAAGACCTTGCCGGCATGCCGTGCCGCCGCGACCAGTTCCTCGCCGCGGGCGACAGTCAGCTCCAGCGGCTTCTCGACCAGCACATGCTTGCCGGCGGCAAGGCAGCGCGCGCCGACATCGCGATGGCTCGCCGGCGGCGTCAGCACGATGACCGCTTCGACACTCTTGTCGGCCAGCACGGCCTCGATGTCCGTCGTGCCGGGGAAGGGGAACTGCGCGCGATAGGCGTCGAGCCGCTCCCGGGAGCGGCTGACGACATGCCGGACATCGACCCGCTCTGCCAGGTCAACGAGGCTGCGCGAATGGGGCAGGGCGGCCGGTCCCAGCCCGATGACGGCGATGCCGAGCTTGCGTGTCACTTTGCGTCGCTTCCTCTGACGGGCAGGCGCACGGCCCGGTCCTGCGCATGCAAGGCGAGCCGGCAGACCGTGAACATGTGCTGCTGCGTCGCCGCTGTTTCGCTGCGATCGGCGATGTCGGCGATCAGGTCGCGGAAATAGGTCAATGGTTCGCCCGAGGCGTCGATATGGCGCGTGCCGGCCTTGTCGACCAGGAAGACATGGTCGGTGCCCGGTCGGCCGGCGATATCGACATATTTGCGCAGCTCGATCGTCCCTTCCGTGCCCAGGATGGTCAGCCGCCCGTCGCCCCAGGTCGGCAGGCCGTCGGCGGTGAACCAGTCGACGCGGATAAAGCCGTTGGCCCGGTCGCTGCGCAGCAGGATCTCGCCGAAATCCTCGAAATCGGGCAGGTCGGCCAGGCCGAAATGGCCGGTGCCGGAGGCTACGATCTCGGCATCCTGCGAGCCGGTGAAATGCAGGAACTGGTCGATCTGGTGCGAGGCGATGTCGGTGAGGATGCCGCCGAAATAGCGCTTGTCGAAGAACCAGTCCGGCCGGATCGCCGGGTTGAGCCGGTGCGGGCCGAGACCGACCGTCTGCACCACGCGTCCGATCGCGCCGTCCGCGATCAGCTTGCCGGCGACGATGGTGGCCGGGACGATGAAGCGCTCGGAGAAGCAGACGGAGAAGATCCGCCCGGTCTCCGCGACGACCCGCTCGACTTCGGCGAGCTGCTCGAAGGTCGTGACGCCCGGCTTGTCGACCATCACGTCCTTGCCGGCCCGCATCGCCCTGACGGCGAGGCCAGCCCGCTCCGAGGGGATGCCGGAGCAGACGACGAGGTCGACCGTGGGATCGTCGAGCAGCGCCTCGGCTGGCGCCTCCCGCAATTGCGGGAAGCGCTCGCGAAAGCCGGCGAGCACGCGCGGATCGCTGGTCGCGGGATCGAAGCCGGCGCAGTCCGCGCCGGCCTCCAGCAGGCCACCGACCATATGGTAGATATGGCGGTGGTCGAGGCCGATGGCTGAAAAGCGCATCTTACTTGCGCATCCTACTTGGGCGCGTGGCCGACGCCGATCTCCTGGTCCCAGCGCCGGAAAGCGGCGACCAGGCGCTCGGGCGTCAATGGCGGACGGGTCGGCAGGCTGGAGATCAGCCCGTCATATTCGGGCCGGCCGAACTCCTTCAGCACGTCCTGGCTCTCCTTCGGCGCCATGGCGAGCGTCACGCCCTTGATCGCCGGGCCGGGATAGAAATAGCCCTTGTCATAGGTCGCCGCCTGCGATTCCGGCTTCAGCAGATGCGACATCAGCTGCAGGATCACCGCGATCTTGTCCGCCACCACCCCCTTCGGGATGCACATGAACTGGGTGTCGGGGATCCAGTGCGTGTTGGCGATGGTGAAGACCTTCGCCTCCTTCGGGACGATGCCGAGGGCGCGCGGGTTGATGTCCCACCCAAGCGTCGAGACGATGCAGTCGCGCGTGCCGTCGCCGAGCTCTTTCATCGTCGCGGCGGTGCCGGTCGGATAGTAGTCGATCGCGGTACCGAGCTCCTTGAGATAGGCCCAGGTCTTGGCCCAGCCATTCATCGGGTCGGTAGGATCGCTGTCGCCGAGGATGTAGGGCATGCCCTGCAGGAAGGTCCAGCCGGGCCCGGAATTGAGCGGGCGGGCATAGGTGAAGCGGTTGGGGTTCGCCTTCACATAGGCGAGGAATTCCTCGGCCGTCTTCGGCACCGTCTTGATCTTGTCGGCCATGTATTCGAACAGCGGCCCGGACGGGGAATAGACGACGGCGACGCCTTCGTTCTGGCCGAAATTGCGCTGCATCATCAGCGCCTGCTCGTGATAGATCTCCTCGGCCTTGGGCAGGGCGGCCGTGTGCGACTTCCAGACGTCGATCCACAGCCCCTGCTGGATGCCATCGGACATCGCGCCCGGGCCGGTCAGCACCATGTCGATGTCGACGCGGTTGGCGTCCTGCTGCGCCTTGAGCTTGGCCGGCAGCTCCGGCGAGGGCGCGCGCGAGAAATTCAGGCGCGAGATCAGCTTCGGATTGTCCTTGGCGAACTTCTCGATCGCAGCCTGGGTGAGCTGCAGATTGCCGGCGACGTCGATGATGTTGAGCATCACCGGGCTTGCTGGCGCGCTCTGGGCGAGGGCTCCGCCGGCGGAAAGCGCGGCGAGGCTGGAAGCGCCGGCGATCACGCCGCGCCGTGTGAGATGGGTCATGCTACCTCCCTGTGCTGGCCTGCTTTGCTGCGGCCTTGCCGGTATACTAGTACACAAGGCGCGCCCGGCAAGATGCGACGAAAGCAGGGGGAGGCTGCGTGGCGGGACGGAGCGCGCTGGAGCCGTCCGAATGCGCCTCTCTCCTGCACTGGACGCAGGCCCCCGATGCGGTTCCTGCCTTAGGTCTTAACAGTCCCTTAGCGAGCCGGTTCTAGTCCTGGTTGTACGCCGCTCGAATCGATTTAAGCGGCGCTGGCTATGGAGGGGCTTGGTATGCGCGCTGGCTTGAAGGGTTTCGCTGCGGGGAAGCGTTCTGGAATGGCTGGCAGCCGCTCGGCGTTGGTCGCTGGCGTCAGCGGCGCTGCTCTGGCTCTGGCCTGTCTGCAGGGCTCCACTGCCTTGGCTGCGACTTACACAGCGAGCAATGCGAGCGAGTTCACTATCGCGCTCACCGCCGCCAATGCCGATGGCGATCCCAGCTCGACCATCGTGCTGACGGGCAGTTTCCAGGTTCCCGGTATATCGGCTTTGGCGTCCAAGCCGATCAGGATCGATACGCAAGGCTTCACGCTGACCGCCACCACGCTGCGGGGCGAGTGGGAGCTTGTCGGTAATATCACAGGCGGCGACGCGAGCCTGAACCTGACGATCAACACCGGCGGGCTTCTGACGAACTACGGAACGATCACAGGGTATACCAACCGCCTCGGCGCGTCGGTGTGGAATGCCTCGACGCTGGTCAATAACGGCACGATCACGGGTGGGTCGAATGGATTAGTCGGCGCGAGCATTTCCATCGGTGGCGGCACCATCATCAACAACGGCCTGATCCAGGGCAGCGCTGCGGCCGCTTCTGCCGGCGTGGGTTTAGTGATTCAGCTCACCGGCGCCTCCCAAACCGGTACCCTCGTCAACAACAGCACCGGTGTGATCCGCGGGGCGACGAGTACGGACGGAACGGTGGGCGCCGTCGGCATTCGGCTCTTTACCCTCGGGAACCAGACGATCAGGAATTTCGGCGTGATCGAAGGTGGTTTCGAGGCCGCTGCGATCACCAGCGCGGCGAATAACGCCACCATCGTCAATGCCGGAACGATCAGCGCCGGCAGCAACAGCGCCAACGCGATCACGGTCACCGCGGGCGCTGCCAGCGTGACCACTCTGGAACTTCAGGCCGGTTCGCAGATCACCGGCAACGTCGTCGCGAGCGCTGCCGGCACCCGGGACACGCTGCGTCTGGCCGGCTCCGACAACTGGACGCTGGATGGCGGCCTCGGCAGCGCCTCGCAGTACCAGAACTTCGACCGCGTGGAGAAGACGGGGGCGAGCACCTGGACGATCGCCGGCAGCGGCGATTTCTCGGGCGCGACGACGGTCAGCGAAGGCGCGCTGGTGGTGAACGGCTCGCTCGCCGGCTCGGCGGTGACGGTTGCGTCGGGCGCCCGCCTCGGCGGCTCGGGCACGGTCGGAGCGACGACGGTGGCCTCGGGCGGGCGGATCACGCCCGGCAACTCGATTGGCACGCTCACCGTCAATGGCGCCTATGTCCAGAATGCCGGTTCGGTCTACGAGGTCGAGGTCGATCCCACGACCGGAACCTCGGATCGCATCGACGTGAAGGGCACGGCAACGCTGGCCAATGGCGCGAGTGTCTCGGTGATCAACTATACCGGCGGGACCTTCGTCGCCGGCCAGCGCTACACCATCCTGACCTCGACCGGGCTGACCGGCAGCTATGGCGGCGACCTGACGCTGTCGGCCTTCCTCAGCCTGCGCAACAGCAGCGACGCC
>NZ_DASZAT010000015.1:0-72890 GCF_035944895.1 Allobosea sp. | reverse complement strand
CCACCCGCAATTCGGCGGGACGATGAACAACCAGGTCGTCTACCAGCTGTTCTACATGTTCGCGAAGCGCGGCTTCGCGGTGTTGCGGTTCAATTTCCGCGGCGTCGGTCGGAGCCAGGGCGCCTTCGATCACGGCGCGGGCGAGCTCTCCGATGCCGCGGCCGCGCTCGACTGGGTGCAGTCGATGCATGCCGACGCCAAGAGCTGCTGGGTGGCGGGTTTCTCCTTCGGCGCCTGGATCGGCATGCAGCTCCTCATGCGCCGGCCCGAGATCGAGGGCTTCATCTCGATCGCGCCACCGGCCAACCTCCACGACTTCACCTTCCTCGCCCCCTGCCCGTCCTCGGGGCTGATCGTGCATGGCGATGCCGATCGCGTCGTTCCGCAGAAGGATGTGCAGACGCTGGTCGACAAGCTCAAGACCCAGCGCGGCATCAAGATCGACCAGCAGATCATCACCGGCGCCAACCATTTCTTCGAGAACAATGTCGACGAGCTGATCGGCGTCTGCTCCGGCTATCTCGACCGCCGTCTCGCCATGGCCGACGCCGCGTAGGCTGTCAGGACCGCGCAGAATTCCACGCGGGCAGGAGTACGGGGCCTGCAGCCGGCCGAACTCGGGTCGAGCCTCGCAAGCGCGAGGACGACCCCCCGCTCCTGTCATGTCCGGCGAGCAAACGTACGGCGGAACAGCGCTCAGGCGTATTCTGCCGTTTTTCATCGGCGTCCCAAGGCGAGATACAATTCCGTCTTCACCCAGGCAATTATCCCCGTCCCGGCGACGCATCTCCCCGCCTCCCGGCATGCATTTTCGAACCGAATCTCGATGTTCGTCCCCGTCGCCGAATCCTGCCGTAGACTGCGCCCATCCTCGCTCGACGAAGGGGCGTCTACCGGTGACGGCCAGTTGATGGGGCGGGATGCGGCGCCTGCGGCGTGTTCCCGATCAGGGAGCAGCGGGGGATGCGCGTGCCGATCCGGCCGCATTCTCTGGAGAGGACGACGGTCCGAACGCCCCGGGGAGCCTCGACCAGGTCTGCCCACCCCTACTACGGGGGGTCGCCACGGGATGGCTTAAGGGCGGGGCGTCACAGCTTGCGGCGAAAGCCGGAAGGTGTGGCGAGGACGGGTACGGGCAAAGTGCACCGTGCCCCGGCCGCTCCCCGTACCGGAAGCGCGGAGGTCGAGGTTGCAAAGACGCTGCGGCGGGTGCCGGGACGGCGCCTGAAAAATGTAACTTGAGCGGTGTCGTTACGGCGCCCGCCATCCCCTTCGTGCCCGAAGGGCTAAACGTAGGGGTAGGCCGTGGTTAGGCGCTTGCGCCGTAACCCGCCGCCCCGGACCACCTGCCACCCGGCCGCCCACGGCGCGGGAACGAATGCGTGCGCCCGTTTCGCGCGCGTCACTTTCGCCCCGCCTGTGCTATCGACCAACGCGCCTGCAGCGCTAAACCATAGAGCATCACCAGGGAGCGACCCATGCCCTTCGTCAGCATCAAGTACGTCAAGGAGAACATCGCCGACGACCCCGCGGGCAAGCAGTCTCGGATCGCGGACCGCATCGCCGAGGCGATCTCCGCCGAGATGGGCGTCGGCAAGGACGACGTATGGGTCGCCTTCGAAGGCATCGCGGCGGCGGAGTTCTACGTCGGGCCCGACAGCGTCGCCACCCGCCGCGCCCGAAGGAAGTAGTCGCATCCCGCCCCGGCGCTCGCGACGATCATGCCAGACCGCATCCTCCTGCCGCTGATCGTCGCCTGCGCGCTGTTCATGGAGAATCTCGACTCGACGGTCCTCTCGACGGCGCTGCCGGCGATTGCGCAGGATTTCGGCTCGAATCCGATCCACCTGAAGCTCGCGCTGACGTCCTACCTCCTCGCCCTGGCGGTCTTCATCCCGGCCTCGGGCTGGCTCGCCGACCGCTACGGCGCGCGGACCATCTTCCGCCTCGCCATCCTCGTCTTCACCCTCGGCTCGATCGCCTGCGGCCTCTCGAGTTCAATTCCGGAGATCGTCGCTGCCCGGGTCGTCCAGGGCATCGGCGGCTCCATGATGATGCCGGTCGGGCGGCTCGTGATCCTCCGCAGCGTCCCCAAGCACGAACTGGTCGGCTCCCTCGCCTGGCTCACCGTCCCGGCGCTTCTCGGCCCGGTGCTCGGGCCGCCGGTCGGCGGTTTCGTCACCACCTATTTCGAGTGGCGCTGGATCTTCTGGATCAACGTCCCGGTCGGCATCCTTGGCCTCGTCCTCTCCACCCTCTACCTGCCCGACATCCGCGGCGAGGAGCGGCCGCGCTTCGACGGCCGCGGCTTCGCGCTGACCGCCTTCGGCCTCGCCCTGTTCATGACCGGCTCGACCTCGCTCGGCCTTGGCATCCTTCCCGTCGCCTACGTGGTCGCGGCGCTCCTTGCCGGCGCAGCCCTCCTCGCCCTCTACGTCTTCCACAGTCGGCGGGTCGCGGTCCCGATCGTCGACCTCGCGCTCCTCCGCATCCCTACCGTCGGGACGAGCATGCTCGGCACCCTCCTCTTCCGCATCGGCGTCGGCGCGACGCCCTTCCTCCTCCCCCTCCTCCTCCAGGTCGGCTTCGGCATGACGCCGTTCCAGTCGGGCATGATCACCTTCGCCGCGGCGATCGGCGCCATCGCCATGAAGTTCGCCGCGCCGCCGATCCTCAGGCGCTTCGGCTTTCGCTCGGTGCTGATCGTCAACGCCCTGATCGCCGGCGCCTTCGTCATGCTGCCGGCGCTGTTCACCCCGGCGACGCCGGTCGCGGCGATGACCGGCCTCCTGCTCATCGGCGGCTTCTTCCGCTCGCTCCAGTTCACCAGTGTCAACGCCCTCGCCTATGCCGACGTGCCCAACGACCGGATGAGCCGGGCGACGACGCTCGCGAGCGTCACGCAGCAGCTCTCGCTGTCGGTGGGCATCTCGGTCGGCGCCATCGCCCTCGAACTCACCGTCGGAGCCAGCGGCGGCGAGATCGGCGCCGCCTCCTTTGTCCCGGCCTTCCTGGTGGTCGGCGGCCTCACCATGCTCTCCGCCATCCCCTTCGCCCTGCTCGCCCGCGACGCCGGACGCGAGCTGTCGGGCCACCGCCCGCCATCCCCCGATCCGATCACCGTGATGCGCGACCGGGGGTGAGCACTCCTCCCGACATTGTGACACTTCGCCGCGTGGCGTACCCTCACCCCGCGGGAATCGTCCGCGGGGAAGGGCAAAGGGAGTGGCACCATGGAAACGGAAGCCGTCGTCGTATCCACTCAGAGCTGGCTGGTAACCCTCATCATCGCGCTGATCATCGGCGCGATCGCAGGGTGGCTCGCCGGGCTGATCGTCGAGGGCGTGGGCTTCGGCCTGCTCGGCAACATCATCGTCGGCATCATCGGCGCGATCATCGCGAGCTACCTGCTGCCGGCGATCGGCGTCAATCTGGGCGGGGGCTGGATCGCATCGATCATCGCGGCGGTGATCGGCGCCGTGATCCTGCTCCTGGTCATCGGCATATTCAAACGAGCCTAGGCCAATTCGGGGCGGCGTCGAATGTGGGGGTCCGCTAGCCGCCGCCCCGGAATCCCTTGGCGACGAGGTAGAGTTCGACCGAGCCGGCCCGGCTTGCCGGCGGCTTGACGTGATGGACGCTCCTGAAGTCCCGCTTGAGGACATTGAGGAGTTCCGCCCCCGCCCCGCCCTGGAACACCTTGGCGACGAAGTGGCCTCCCGGCCGGAGCACGCTCGCTGCGAAATCCGCCGCCACCTCGCCGAGCGCCGTGGTGCGGATATGGTCGGTCTGGCGGTGTCCGGTGGTGGGCGCCGCCATGTCGGAGAGGACGACATCGGCCGGCTGGCCACCGAGCGCAGCCCGAATGGCGTCCGGCGCGTCCTCGTCGAGGAAGTCCTTCTGCAGAACCAGCACCCCCGGCAGCGGCTCAATAGCAAGGTAATCGAGGGCCACGACCCGCGGCTCTGCCTCGGTGGAGCGGACCCGTTCGGCCGCCACCTCGGACCAGCCGCCCGGCGCCGCACCGAGATCCACCACGCGATCCCCCGGCTTGAGCAGATGGTAGCGATCGTCCATCTCGATCAGCTTGAAGGCGGAGCGGGCGCGGTAACCCTCGGCCTTCGCCCGCGCGACATAGGGATCGTTCAGCTGCCGCTCGAGCCAGGCCGTGGAACTCGCCTTCCGGCGCTTCGCTGTCTTGACCCGCACCTTGAGCTGATTGCGTCCGGCGGGCTGCCGATCCTTAGGCATGATGGGCATCCTCCGCCCGCCGCCCGGAGCGCGGCCGCCACACGCCGTCCTCGGCCATCAACTCGACCAGCACCCCTTCCCGCAGGCCCCGGTCGGCCACGCGCAGCCGGTCGCAGGGCCAGCGGCGGCGGATCGCCTCGAGGATGGCGCAGCCGGCGAGCACCAGGTCGGCCCGCTCTCGCCCGATGCAGGGATTGGCGCAGCGCGCCTCGTAGTCCATGCCCATGAACAGCGTCACCAGTTCGGCCACCTGGTTGCCGCTCAGCCAGGTGCCGTCGACGACCCGGCGGTCATAGCGCGGCAGGTCGAGATGGACGCCGGCAAGCGTCGTCACGGTGCCGGAGGTCCCGAGCATGTGGACCTCGCCGGCCGCGACGGCGGCGTCGAGGACCGCGACATTGGGGAATGCACCGAGCATCACCGCCACCTCGGCGACCATCGCCTCGAACTGGACCGGGGTCACGTCGCGGCCGCCGTGCCGCTCGCTCAGGCTCACAACGCCCACCGGAAGCGAGACCCATTCGCGGATGCGGTCCGACATCCGGCGGCGCCGGCCATCGCCCGCCGCGCCCGCGAGATCGAGCCAGACCAGTTCCGACGAACCGCCACCGATGTCGAAGAGGATCACGCCGCCGGCATTGGGGTCGACGAGCGAGGCGCACCCGGCCACGGCGAGCCGGGCCTCCGTTTCCCGCGACACGATTTCCAGTTCGAGCCCGGTTTCGTCGCGGACGCGGCTGACGAAATCGCTGCCGTTGGCGGCGATCCGGCACGCTTCGGTCGCGATCATCCGCGTCCGCCCGACGTCACGATAGGCGAGCTTCTGTCCGCACACCTTGAGCGCCTCGATGGCTCGCCCCATCGCCGCCTCGCCCAGCCGTCCGGTCTGGCCGATGCCCTCGCCCAGCCGGACGATGCGCGAAAAGGCGTCGACGACCCGGAAGCCGTGGTCGCGAGGCACAGCCACGAGCAGCCGGCAATTGTTGGTCCCGAGGTCCAGCGCGCCGTAGAAATCGGCAGGACGTGCAGCACCGTTCGCCGAAGGCTTCGGCGGCGGAATAGGCACTTCCGGTGCGGGCGCGACGAGAACCGCTGGCTCTGGCCGTGCCGGCGCACGCGGCCCCGTGCCGGGCGCATAGACCGGCCCCCGGCGCTTCCGCCGCTTCCTTTTCGACTTTCCACGCCCGTCGCCCTGATGCGACTTGCCGTCGGGATGCCGATCCGCGGCAGCCGGCATGCCGGCCCCGGATTCCGCCGGATCCCGATCCATGGGCGCGGACGAACCCGCAAGATGCGGATTCTCAACCGGCGCCGTCAATGTCCACGTCCTCGCCACGCGGCCGGCCGACATGATGCGGCGGCGCTGCGGCTCATCCTGGTTCAGTTTCGCCGGCTACTCTAGCAGCAGGGCGCCCGGTGACAAGCAGGTTGCGAATTCCGATCAATCGTCCCGGTCGGAGCGCAGCGATCCGCCCGAAAGTACAGCGGTCGGCTTCACCACCTCGGGCGCCTCAGGCGCGTCGAGCGCCTCAGGCGCGTCGAGCGCCTCGGTGATCTCGGCGATCACTTGCGCCGCACTCTTGCGGTAGCCGCGATGCATCTCGTCGACCAGCTTCTTCATCCGGTCGAGGTCCATCCTGAGCCCGGTCTCGGACGGCTTGGCGGTGTCCGCCACATAGGCGACCGAGCGGTAGTGGTAGGCTACGGCGATAAGCATCGGCACGAGGTCGTGCTCGCTCAACCCACGTTCGTCCATGACGCGGTCGAGCGCGTCGAACAGCGCCGCCTCGTCCTCCCGATAGAGGCGCTCGGCCTCGTCGTCGCCTTCGTCGGGCGGTTCGTTCTCGGCCATCGCGCTATCCCCCGGCGCCCTGGGCGATGGGCGGCTGGAAGGAATAGCCCATGTCCCAGGGAAAATAGATCCAGGTGTCCTGGCTGACCTCGGTGACGAAGGTGTCGACCACCGGCACACCGGCCGGCTTGGCGTAGACCGTGGCGAAATGGGCGTTGGGCAGCATCTCGCGCACGACGCGGGCGGTCTTTCCGGTATCGGTCAGGTCATCGACGACGAGAACGCCCTTGCCCTTGCCGTCGCCGATGGCGCGGATCGAGGGGGCGATCTCCTTCATCACCTTGAGCTCGGACTGGTTCTTGTAGTCGTGATAGCTCGCGACGCAGACCGTTTCGATCATGCGCAGGCCGAGCTCGCGACAGATGATCGCCGCCGGCACCAGTCCGCCGCGGGTGATGCAGACCATCGCCTCGAACGGGCCGGCATCGGCAAGGCGCCAGGCGAGAGCCCGGGCATCGCGGTGGAACTGGTCCCAGGAAACGGGGAAGGCCTTGTTGGCGGAAGCGTCGGCCATGGCGGGTCCTGCGGCAGGCTTAAGGAAGAGCCTTTCCGCAAAGCGCATCCAGCCGGCGCTGGCAAGAGCCTTGGCGACACAATCCCCGGCGGGGATAGTTCAGCGGGCGAGCTTCGCCCGCTCCGCCTCGACCATCGCCTTCACGGCCGCCGTCGCCAGCGCCAGCTTTTCAGGATCGCGCGAGCGGATGACGATGTTGGTGTCCGGCCCGGTCTCGGACCAGAACGGGTAGGAGCCAATCGAGCAGTCGGGATGCGCCTTGGCGATCTCGCCGAGCGGCGTGCCGATATCGCCTTCGCGCAGACCCGCCTGCACCGTCTCCGACAGGATCTTGGCTCCGGTCTTCAGCGTCGGCCCGACGACGTCGAGCATGGCCTGCATGATCGCCGGCACGCCGGCCATGACATGAACGTTGCCGATCTTGAATCCCGGCGCCTTCGACACCGAATTGGCGATCAGGTCGGCGCCCGCCGGAATGCGCGTCATCCGCATCCTGGCCTCGTTGAGTTGGTCCTTGGGGAAGCGCTCCAGCAGCATGTCGATCGCGCGCTGGTCGTAGTCGATCGGCACGCCGAAGGCGGCGGCGACCGCATCCGCCGTGATGTCGTCATGGGTCGGGCCGATGCCGCCGGTCGTGAAGACATAGGTGTAGCGTGAGCGCAGCGCGTTCAGCGCCGAGACGATCTCGTCGGTCAGGTCGGGCACGACCCGCACCTCGCGCAGCTCGATGCCGATATTGGTCAGGTACTCGGCGATATAGCCGATGTTCTTGTCCTTGGTCCGCCCCGACAGAATCTCATCGCCGATCACCAGGATCGCGGCGGTGACCACGGGTTGGAAGGCGGGCGATGGCGCTGCCGTCATGGGCTTGTTCCTGCTGTTCGATTTCGCCGCATGCGTGCCCCGATACGCCAGCGAGCTAAGCCGCTTGCGCGCAACTGCTCAAGCGTCACGCCAGTCGGGGCGGCTATGCGCGCGCGGCGCAGCGGGTCACGAGGTCGTGCGCTCGTAGACCAGGTTGAGCCGGGTCTGGGCGATGAGCTTGTAACCCTTGCTCTCCAGCAGGGCCGGCAGGTCGGCCTGCCAGCGGCCGCGCGAATCCTCGACGATGACGAAGCCGGGCCAGAGTGCCTCGGGCGCATCGCGCAGGAAGGGTTCGAGGATCAGGTCCTCGGCGCCCTCGACATCGAGCTTGATCGCGTCGATCCGCTCATAACCCTCACTCTGCACCAGAGCGAGCAGGGTCGTCGCCGGCACGCGGACCGAGTTCGCATTGCTGGAACGCAGGATGCGCACGCTCGATTCGCCCTTGTTGGCGGGGTCGAGGAAAAGCGTCAGCTCGCCCGGCTTGTCGGCGAGCGCGCAGGCGACCGCCTTGACCGTGCCGAACGGGTTCTGGGCGATGTTGTAGGTCAGCCGCGCGAAGATATCGGGCTGCGGCTCGACCGCGAGGATGCGCGCGCCCCGCCCTGCCCGCGCCGCAACGAACAGGGAATAGGCGCCGATATTGGCGCCGACATCGATGAAGCTGAAGCCGTCGCGGATGCGCGAGGCCAGGAGCTCGCGTTCCTTGGCATCGAAATATTGCGGCGTGAACAGCACCCGCTTCTCGCAGACATTGCCCTCGGGATAGAGCCGCATCTGCGCACCGAGAGCCTCGATGTCGACGGGCTGGCCCTTGAGCCGGTTGAGCCCGAAGCGGCGCAGCGCGAAGGCGAGCTTGCGGCCGAGGAAGGAGCCGGAGGCGCAGCGCGTCCAGCCGATGATGCGGGCGATGAGCCCCTGCGGCGCGAAGGTGCCGAAAGGCTGGTCCTCGACCGATCTGATCTCATTGAGTGCCATCGGCGCGCTGTACACCCCAAGCGCGGGCCGCGCCAGCCCTGCGCATCCGCCTTGCGCACCCCGTCAAACCCAATAGATAAGGAGGCGAGGAGCGGCCTTCCGGAATGACCTTGAACGAATCGATCTCACGCGGGCGGCGCGATCCCGCCATCAAGCTGCATGGACCCGAAGCCTTCGCGGCGATGCGCAAGGCCGGGCAGTTGACCGCGCGCGGCCTCGATATGCTCGCCGGCGAGGTCAAGCCGGGCGTCACCACGCAGCGCCTCGACGATCTCGCCTTCCAGTTCGCCATGGACAACTCAGCCTATCCGGCGACCTTGTTCTATCGCGGCTACACCAAGTCGATCTGCACCTCGATCAACCATGTCGTCTGTCACGGCATCCCCGACGACAAGCCGATGCGCGAGGGCGACGTCGTCAACATCGACTACACGCTGATCGTCGATGGCTGGCATGGCGATTCCAGCCGGATGTTCGCGGTCGGCGAGATCCCGCGCAAGGCTGAGCGGCTGATCGAGATCACCTATGAGAGCCTGCTGCGCGGCATCCGCGCGACGCGGCCCGGCGCAACCACCGGCGATATCGGCTTCGCCATCCAGCGCTATGCCGAGGGCGAGCGCTGCTCGGTGGTGCGCGATTTCTGCGGCCACGGGCTCGGCCAGGTCTTCCACGACGCGCCGAACATCCTGCACTATGGCAGCCCCGGCGAAGGCGTCGAGCTCAAGCCCGGCATGCTCTTCACCATCGAGCCGATGATCAATCTCGGCAAGGCGAGCGTGAAGGTGCTCTCCGACGGCTGGACGGCGGTGACGCGAGACCGTTCGCTCTCGGCCCAGTTCGAGCACACCGTCGGCGTGACCGACACCGGCTGCGAGATCTTCACGCTCTCGCCCGCCGGCCTCGACAACCCGCTCGCGCCGCGCCCATGAAGAACGGCGGCAGCGGCAAGTCACCCCTGATTGCCGCCGCCCCGGACGAGGCCCCGCCGCACCATCTCGGCGCTCGAGGTGGAAAGCCTTAAGATGTGCATACTGCGCTTTCCAGACGTGTGATCCGTAGCCGTCCTGAAGGAACCGCGCCCAGAGACAAATGTCGTAAGCGTATCCCCTGACACTATGTGGAGAGCGCACGCCGTTTGAGGGCAGCTCTCGAAGGAAGCGATTTACGTGCGGATCATACTCCCTCTCGCCACACATGATCATCGGGATGCGCCTGTGAAGTTGGCCGATCCGATCCCCAAACGCGACGTATATCATTGTTGGATCGGGTCTCTTGCGGTTGGAGGGTGAAGCGTGGAGGGGACCTTGCAGCAGGATTGGTTAACGCGACGGTTGGTGACAGACTGTCCAGATAACGCATCCTTTTCCTCGACAAGAAGAACGCGCTGATCGCCGACGAGGTGCAGCAGACCGGCACGGTCGACCACACCCCGGTCTATCCGCGCGAGGTGATGCGCCGGGCGCTGGAACTATCCGCGACCGCCTTGATTTTGGTCCATAATCACCCCTCCGGCGACCCCACCCCGTCCGGCGCCGACATGCGCATGACCCGCGAACTGGTCGATATCGCGAAGCCGCTGGGCATCGCCATCCACGACCACATCATCGTCGGCCGCGACGGCCATGCCAGCTTCAAGGGGCTGGGGCTGATCTGAGCCCGGCTCGAAGCGCGCCCGGCGCCTCGCCCAAGGTCCGACGCATCGCCCGCGCCAGGGCCGAGCCCGAGTCGAAACCGGTGCGCCAGGCGATCTCGCCGATCGGAAGAGTCGTGTCGGCCAGCAGGCGGCGGGCGGTCTCGATGCGCTGCCCGTTGCGATAGTCGCCGATCGACATGCCGGTGAACTGCCGGAACAGCCGCGTCGCCTGCCGCCGCGACAGGCCGAACGCATCGGCCAATTCGTCGAGCGGCACGTCCTCGTCCAGTCGCTCGGCGATGAACGCGCTGATCTCGGCGACGAGCGCGCTGCCATGGTCGTCGCGGCTCGCGCCGGAGAGCGCTTCACCCTGCTCGATGCGAGCCATGGTCGCGATGATCAGGGCGGCCGCCAGATGGTCCTGCGCAGCCTTGGGAGCGGCGCCGGCATCGTCGCTGCAGCACAGGCGCAGAAGCGTCCGCATCAACGGCGTCGCGGCGAACAGCGATGGCTGCTTGACCAACCGCTCGAGCGGACGCGACGGCGCAAACTGGGCGAGCGCCGCTTCGGTCAGATAGAGCGCCACATGATTGCTCGACTGGCGCAGCGCCTGCGACTCGTGTGCCTGCATTTTCGGCACGACGACAAACCGGTCCTCGCTGAGCCAAGCCACCGACCGACGCGTCTCGTCCCTGAAAGCGATCGTCCCGCGGGCGGGCACCAGGATCATCGCGCAGTCGTGCCAGTGCCACTGCGTCCGGTAATGCGGGCCGCCGCCGGTCACGACGGCACGCTGCTCGCTCGCATCGAGAAGACGCGGCGGCGGTACTGAGTCCCGGATGTGCTCGAAGGATCGAAGCATGCGGCGCCAGCTTAGCACACTCCGCGACACGTAGTGGGCCCGTTGAGCCCTCTGGCCCGCTGGGTCGCATCATATGGCCCGCCGGGTCGCGCAGGATTTCGCCCCGACCGGCAGGCTCCGGTCATGACATCTCAGCACAGCTCCACCCGGCGCCTCGCCGAACAGGTCTTCACGGTCAACGTGTTCGGCAGCGGCCCCGGTGGCGGCAACCCGGCGCCCATCGTCGTCGACGCAAGGCTGCTCGATGGTGAGGCGATGCGCCAGGTCGCGGCTCGGCATGGCCATGAGAGCGCCTTCGTCCTGCCCGGACGCGATAGCTGCGACTACCAATTCCGCTTCTTCGTGCCGAACCACGAAATGGAGATGTGCGGCCATGCCACGCTCGGCGCGGTCTGGCTGCTCGACCATCTCGGTGCACTGCCGAAGTCCACGGTCTCGATCTCGACGCTGTCGGGACGGGTTCATGCCCGCGTCAGTGGCGGGCATGCGAGCGTGAGCCAGCCCAGAGGGCGCTCCACCGGCATCGACGATCCTGCCGCCGTGCTTGGCGTGCTCGGCATCAGACCGTCCGACCTGCTGGACCTCCCGCTGCTCAACGCCGCGACCAGCCGCGTCAAGACACTCGTGCCGCTACGCTCTATCGATGTGCTCAACGGCCTTCAGCCTGACTTCGCGCGGATCGAAGCGCTGTGCGATGCGATCGGCTCGACCGGGCTTTACCCATTCGCCCCGATCGATCCGGATGCGGGCGTGTTCTCGGCGCGGCAATTCCCGCGCTCCTCCGGCTACCCTGAGGATGCCGCGACCGGCATCGCCGCAGCAGCGCTCGCCTGGGCGGCCTGGGACCTCGACCTGACCTCCAAGTCCCGCATCGTCATCCGGCAAGGCGAAGCCATGGGACGGCCGTCGCAGATCACAGTCGAGCGCGAAGACGAGCGGTGCTGGCTCTCCGGCCGGGCCGAACTCATCGAGGAGACGCCGCTATGAACCGCCGCCTGTTCCTGGCTGGCCTTGCCGCCCTCGCCATCGGAAAGAGCTTCGCCCAGCAGGCTGCCGCGCCCTGGCCCGCAAGGCCGATCCGCTTCATCGTACCCTATGCCGCCGGTGGCCCGACCGATGTCGCAGCCCGTATCCTCGCCGAGACCTTGTCGCAGCGCCTACCTCAACAGGTCGTCGTCGAGAACATCACCGGCGCGGGCACCGTCGTCGGCACCAGCAGAGCCGCGGCGACGAAGGATGGCCACACCTTCCTGATCGCAACCGTCGCGCATGCCGTGAACACGGTCCTCTACGCCAATCTGACCTTCGATCCGGTCAAGGACTTCCGTGGCGTGGCCCTGATGGGAACCGTCCCGCAGATCGTACTGGCCAGGAAGGACTTCCCGGGCAACTCGCTGACCGATCTGCTGGCGGCGGCACGGGCCAAGCCGGCAGGCCTGACCTATGGTTCAGCCGGCATCGGCTCGGCCCAGCACCTCGCCGCCGAATTGCTCGCCAAGCTGGCGAAGATCAACTTGGTTCATGTCCCCTATCGCGGCGCCGGACCGGCCGTCACCGACCTGATCGGCGGCCAGCTCGACCTCGTGATCGACAGCGCCGCGACCGCGCTCACGCAGGTCAGGAGCGGCTCCCTGCGCGCGCTCGCCGTGACCACGAAAGAGCGGCTCCCCGCCTTGCCTGACCTGCCGACCGTGGCCGAGACCCTGCCGGGCTACGAGGCTTACACCTGGAACGCGATCCTCGCGCCCACCGGAACCGCGCCCGAGATTATCGCCGCGATGAACAGGATCGCAAACGAAGCTCTGGCCGATCCGGCCCTCATCCGACGCTTCGAGGAACTCGGCATCGCAGTCGCACGGAACTCGACCCCTGAAGCGACGGATGCCTTCGTCGCTGCCGAGATGGCGAAATGGCAGCCGCTCCTGCGCAGCGCCGGGATCGCGCCGAACTAAGCCGACGGCGGATACACATTGCCCCGTCATGTCGATCGCGGCGAGCAAGCCATAGGCAAACGACCCGCCTCGGACAGGCCGCCATGCTGTCACCGCGACCGTCGGCGCTCTGGCCTCCACGGCCGCGAGTCGCCCTGCCCAAGAAAGCGGCACACACCTCTCAAGGCGTCGGCAACAGACCTCTTCCCCAACTGGAGCGAATGCGCATAGGCTACCCCAAACAGGGGAAGACGGCTGCATGGTCGCATTCGACGAGATGACCGGGGGAGAAGGTGGTCTGCGGGCCGCCTATGGTGAACTGGATCGCTGGTTGAAGGAGGCGCCGCCCGAGATGCTGGCGCTGCGCCGCTCGCAGGCCGAGCTGTTCTTCCGCCGGATCGGCATCACCTTTGCCGTATATGGCGACGAGGAATCGACCGAGCGCCTGATCCCCTTCGACATCATCCCGCGCGTGCTGACCAAGCCGGAATGGACCAAGCTCGAGAAGGGCCTGCGCCAGCGCGTCACCGCGCTCAACATGTTCCTGGCCGACGTCTACGGGAAGAAGGAGTGCCTGAAGGCCGGCATCATCCCGCCGGAACTGGTCTATCGCAACGCCTGCTACCAGCTGCAGATGGTCGATTTCCAGGTGCCGCACGGCATCTACTGCCACATCGCCGGCATCGACATCGTCCGCGTCGACGCCGACACCTTCTACGTGCTCGAAGACAACGCCCGCACGCCGTCTGGCGTCTCCTACATGATGGAGAACCGCGAGGTGATGCTGCGGCTCTTCCCGGAGCTGTTCGCGACCCATCGCGTCGCGCCGGTCGACAATTATCCCGACCAGTTGCTCGCGACCCTGCGTTCGGTCGCCCCGCGCTCGGCCTCCTCCGATCCGACGATCTGCCTCTTGACCCCCGGCCAGTACAATTCGGCCTTCTACGAGCACTCCTTCCTGGCCGACAAGCTCGGCGTCGAACTGGTCGAGGGCTCGGACCTGCTGGTCAAGGACGACATCGTCTACATGCGCACGACGCAGGGTCCCAAGCGCGTCGACGTGATCTACCGGCGCATCGACGACGACTTCATCGACCCGCTGGTTTTCCGCAGCGACTCGGTGCTCGGCGTGCCCGGCATCATCGGCGCCTACAAGGCCGGCAACGTCACGCTCGCCAATGCGGTCGGCACCGGCGTCGCCGACGACAAGGCGGTCTACAGCTACATGCCGGAGATCGTGAAGTTCTTCACCGGCGAGGAGCCGATCCTGAAGAACGTGCCGACCTATCGCTGCCGCGAGCCCGAGGCCAATGCCTATGTGCTCGACAATCTCGAGAAGCTCGTCGTCAAGGAGGTCAACGGCTCCGGCGGCTACGGCATGCTGGTCGGCCCACATGCCAGCAAGGCGCAGCTCGAGACCTTCCGCCAGAAGCTGAAGGACCAGCCCGAGGGCTTCATCGCCCAGCCGACGCTGGCGCTCTCGACCTGCCCGACCTTCGTCGCCTCGGGCGTGGCGCCGCGCCATGTCGACCTGCGTCCCTATGTCCTCTCCGGCGCCAACGGCATCTCCTGCGTCCCGGGCGGCCTGACGCGCGTCGCGCTCAAGGAGGGCTCACTCGTGGTCAATTCCAGCCAGGGCGGCGGCACCAAGGACACCTGGGTGCTCGACGCATGACGAAACCTGCTTTCACCGTAGTTCGCTTCACCCCGGAAGCCCGGACCTGAGCATGCTTTCCCGTACCGCCGACAGTCTCTACTGGGTCTCGCGCTATGTTGAGCGGGCCGAGTATCTCGCCCGCATTCTCGACGCCACCACCCGCCTGACCAACCTGCCCTCCGCCTATGGCGGCGCCGGCACCGAATGGCAAAGCGCGGTCGCCACCGCCGGCTGCGAGGACACCTTCGCCAAGGCCTATGGCGAGGCGAACGAGCGCAATGTCTGCGACTTCCTCAGCTTCAACCCGGACAACCCGGCCTCGATCCGCAATTGCCTGGCACTGGCCCGTTCCAATGCCCGCGCGGTGCGCACCGCCCTGACCTCGGAGATGTGGGACGCGCTCAACGGCGCCTGGCTCGAATTGCAGCGCTTCGAGCGCAAGCGCATGGACCGCGAGGAGTTCGCCCGCTTCCTCGACTGGGTGAAGAACGTCTCGCTCGCCTTCGACGGCTCGGCCTACCGGACCATGCTGCGCGACGACGGCTACTGGTTCTCCCGGCTCGGCGTGAATGTCGAACGGGCCGACAACACCGCGCGCATCCTCGACGTGAAATACCATGTGCTGCTGCCCGAGACCGAGCAGCCCGGCGGTTCGCTCGACTACTTCCAATGGACGACGATGCTGCGCGAGGTCTCGGCACTGACGGCCTATCACTGGGTCTACCGCCAGGCTGTGAAGCCGGTGCTGATCGCCGACCTTCTGATCCTCAACAAGCGCATGCCGCGCTCGCTGGCGAGCTGCTACGAGAACATCTCGCGCTTCCTCGACCAGATCGGCGATGCTTATAACCGGCATGGCCCGGCCCAGCGCCAGGCCCGCAAGACGCTGACCAATTTCGACAACACACCGATCGAGCAGGTGCTCCAGCGCGGGCTGCACGAGTTCATCGAAGACTTCATTTCCGAGAACAACCGCCTCGGAAACGTGATCGTCGAGCAGTACCTCCAGTAAGGACGCCCTTCCGCTCCCGAATTTGGAATTCTCGCCTTATGCGGATCCGGATCTCCCACAGCATCGCGTATTCCTACGCCGAGCCGGTGCGCCAGCTCCGGCAGGTGTTGCGGCTGACGCCGCGCGACCATGAGGGCCTGCACGTCGTCTCCTGGCGGATCGCCCCCGATATCGACGGGCGCCTGCATGCCGGACAGGATCCGTTTGGCAACATCACCCACGACTTCTCGGCCGAGGGGCCGATCGAAGGCTACACCATCGAGATCAACGGCCTGGTCGAGACCGTCGATCTCGCCGGCGCGGTCCGCGGCGCGATCGAGAAGGTGCCGCCGGACGTGTTCATGCGCGACACCCTCCTGACGCAAGGCAGCGAGGCGGTGCGGGCGCTCGCCGGCACCGTCGCCGGCCGCGGCGGCAGCGACCTCACCAAGCTGCACACTCTCATGGAGACGATCAACGCCGAGATTCGCTGCATCCCGACGGCCGACCATCTCGGCATCGGCGCCGCAGCCTGCGTGAAAGCCGGCGAAGGCATCCCGCAGGACGTCGCCCATGTCTTCATGGCCTGCGCCCGCCTGCTCGGCGCGCCGGCACGCTATGTCTCCGGCTATGTCGCCGCTTCGGACACCCTGCCCCACGCCAATGGCGCCCATGCCTGGGCCGAGGCCTGGCTGCCGGACTATGGCTGGATCGGCTTCGACGCCGCCAACGGGCTCTGCCCGATCGACACCCATGTGCGCGTCGCCGCCGGGCTCGATTTCGCCGACGCGGCCCCGGTTCGCGGCGCCCGTACCGGAGGCCAGGGCGAGAGCCTCCTGGTCGAGGTCAGCGCCCAGGCGGCCAAGCCCCGCTTCCAGGGACAGTAACCGCCTTCCTGCGTTGCCGCCGTCATGAGCGCCTGATACCAGCCACGCGCGCCCTTCCGGCGTGCCCTGGAGATCGATCGTGACCTATTGCGCCGGCATCCTCGTCCAGGACGGACTCGTGATGATCGCCGATACCCGCACCAATGCCGGGCTCGACGACATCTCGACCTTCCGCAAGCTGCACGTCTTCTCCTGGCCGGGCGAGCGGACGATGGCGCTCGCCACCGCCGGCAACCTGTCCGTCACCCAGTCGGTCATCAGCCTGCTTCATGAAGGCATTCCCAATCCGGAGACGGGCGAGGTCGAGACGCTGCAGAACGCGCCCTCGATGTTCCGCGCCGCGCAGCTCGTCGGCCGCGCCGTGCGCATCGTGCGCGAGACAGATGGCGAGGCGCTGCGCGAAGCCGGTCTCAAATACGACATGTCGCTGCTGTTCGGCGGCCAGATCGTCGGCCAGCCGATGCGGCTCTTCATGGTCTATTCGGCCGGCAACTTCATCGAATGCGGCATGGACGCGCCCTTCCTGCAGATCGGCGAGCACAAATACGGCAAGCCTATCCTCGATCGCGCCGTCACCTTCAAGTCGCACCTTTACGACGCGCTCAAGGTCGGGCTGATCTCGATGGATTCGACCATGCGCTCCAATCTCGGGGTCGGCCTGCCGATCGATATCATCGTGCTCCGGCGCGACGCCGCAGCGCCCGAGCTCAACCGCCGCATCGAGGCCGGCGAGCCCTATTTCCATGATCTGCGCGAACGCTGGTCCGCGGCTCTGCGCGCCGCCCATATGGCGATCCCGCGTCCGCCCTACGAGCCGACCGGCGAATAGCGCCGCCGCAGCGATTTCGACCGGAAAATCGGTAGCTCCGCCGACTTCACCACGATTGTGGAAACCGGATGGCAAGATTCCCCTGCCAAGGTCCGCTGTCAGCGTGCCGCTACAGGTCTGGGTCTTGCCGACTAACGTTAAGATGACGAACACCGAATCATCGGCACGCATGCTGACACGCACGCTGGCGACACTGGCTGGCGCGTTCGCGCTCGTCCTGGCGGCGGTACTCGGCGTGATGTCGGCGATGGTGAGCGACACCAACCAGCTCGAAGCGACCCGCCAGCGCGACCGCGTCGAGACAGCATTGACGACGCAGGCGCATCTGCGCCGGCTGCGCTTCGAGAATCTGCAGGCCGCCGGCGTGTTGCAGCCGATGCTCAACAGCTCCCTGCCCAGCGTCACCTTGCAATGGGCCTTTGCCCAGGTCAGCAATCGCTTCCTCGATTTCGACGGCACCTATCTCGTCACCGCTTCCGGCCACGTCCTCGCCGGCATCGAGCGCGGCGAAACCGCAACGCAAGCCGGTTACGACGCCCTCGCCCGCCTCAAGCCCGACCTGCCCGGCGGCGCGGCGCCGGCGGAGCCGCGCGGCCTCGGCGACGGTCCGGTCACCGCCATGCTGCTCCAGAACGGTTCCGACACCATCGGCGTCATGGCCGCCGACCTGCGCAAGAGCGAGCCGGCGCCCCGTTCGATGTCTCCCGAGGCCGCCGCCTTGATCGTCGGCTATCGCAAGGTGACGCAGACCCAGCTCGACGAGCTCGCGCTGCGCTATCGCCTGCCCCGGCTGGAAATCGCAACCGAACGCCCCGCCAATCCGCTGAACCGGCGCGACATCCCCTCGCCCGACGGCACGGTGAGCGCCTGGCTGAGCTGGACGCCGGAACGCCCCGGCGATGCGATGATCAGCCAGTTCGCCTGGGCGCTCGGAGCAGTCAGCGCCCTCTTCGTCGCCCTGTTCGCCTATGTCCTCCATCGCCTGCGGAGTGCCGCCGAGCAGATCTCCGCGCGCGAGAGCCAAATCGATCGCCTCGCCGGCCAGGACGAACTCTCCGGCCTGCCCAACCGCCGCACCTTCGACCTCCGGCTCGACCAGGAGATCGCACAGCTCGGCCGGACCAAGAGCGGGCTCGCCGTGCTGCTGCTCGACCTCGACCGCTTCAAAGCCGTCAACGACACCTACGGCCACAATGCCGGCGACGAGCTGATCCGCCAGGTCGCGAAGCGCCTGACCACCGCCCTGCGGCTAGGCGACACGGTGGCTCGCCTTGGCGGCGACGAGTTCGGCATCATCCAGACCCATATGGAAGCGCCCAACGCCAGCGCCACGCTCGGTCAGCGCATCCTCGACGCGCTGACCGAGCCTTTCGAGATCGGCGGCGTCGCCGTCAGCATCGGCTGCTCGATCGGCATCGCCCACGCGCCCCGCGATGGCGCCGACCGCAGCACGCTGCTGCGCCTGGCCGACACCGCGCTCTACCAGGCCAAGAACGAAGGCCGGAACCGCTATTCCTTCTTCGAGCCGCAGATGAACCGGGCGCTGCATCTCAAGCGCATGGTCGAGGAGGACCTGCGCAACGCCATCGCCCGCGACCAGCTGCTGCTGCACTACCAGCCGCAGGTCTCGATCGACGGCGCCAGCATCGTCGGCGTCGAGGCGCTGGTGCGCTGGCCGCATCCCGAGCACGGGATGATCCCTCCGTCCGAGTTCATCGGCATCGCCGAGGAGCGCGGCCTGATCGTGCCGCTGAGCGAATGGGTGCTGCGCCGCGCCTGCGAGCAGGCCCGGCAATGGCCGGGGATCAAGCTCGCGGTCAACGTCTCGCCGATCCAGTTCCGCCACAAGGATTTCGTCGCGAGCGTGATCCGCGTCCTCGACGAGACCGGCTTCGACCCCGAGCGGCTCGAGCTGGAATTGACCGAGGGCGTCGTGGTCGAGGATGCCGATGCGGCCGAGGCCGCGATGATGGACCTGCGCGCCCATGGCGTCAGCCTGGCGCTCGACGATTTCGGCACCGGCTATTCGAGCCTGATCTATCTGCGTCGCTTCGCCTTCGACAAGATCAAGATCGACCGCTCCTTCCTCGAATACATGGAAGCGACCGGTGAATCGGCGATCCTCGTCCATTCGGTCGTGCATCTCGGCCGGGCTCTTGGCCTGCGCGTCTGCGCCGAGGGTGTCGAAACGGCCGAGCAGCACCGTTTCCTGCAGGCTATCGGCTGTCACGAACTGCAGGGCTTCCTGTTCTCCAAGGGCGTGCCGTCCGAGGAGATCGACCGCCTGCTGACACTCGACCGGCCGTTCGAGCAGGCGCTCGCCGCCTGATCGGCAGAACTCAGAAGAAGCTCGCCAGCCAACTCACCAGCGCATAGGCGAACCCGGCCGACAAAACGAGGCCGACGGCGCCGACCACGGCCCCGGCAATGATCAGCACGCCGTCGCGCTCGACCAGGCCGAGCCCGACCAGACAGACCGCGAGCCCAAGCGGGATCTGGCCGATGAAGGGCGCGGCCACGATCAGCCCGAGTGCCAGGAACAGCAGCACTGCGCCGAGAACCGGCAGCGCATAGGGACCGCCCAGCATGGTCAGCCGCGGCTTCGAGAAGCGCTCGAGCCGGATCAGCGGTGGCAAGGCACGTTCGACGGCGCGGGCAAGGTCCGCCTGGGCGATGCTGCGGTCGAGCAGCCTGTGCGGCAGCCAGGGCGTCGCCCGGGCCATCAGCATCTGCGCAGCGACGAAGGCGAGGACGAGGCCGCAGACCAACGGAATCGGCGGCGGCATCGGCAGGCAGTTCGGCAAGCCGAGCAGCACGACGAGCAGCGCATAGGCCCGGTCACGCAGCGCCGCGACGATGTCGCGGACGGCGACGCGCGGGCCCGGCAGATGGGCGAGCGCGATCAGCAGTCCGGAGGTGCGCAAGGGGGAGGACAAGCAGGCTCGCCAGGCGATGAGCAGGGCCTGCGGCCTAGCATGCCCCGCAGCGGACCAACAACCCCACCGGCTGCATGCCCGTCAGTGCAAGGTCAGCACGCCGTTCACATTGACGATCTCGGCCGGGCGGATGAGGTGCGAATGCGCCACGGTGATCGAATGCAGCGGTCCGTCGAGCTCGCGCCGCCAGAAATCGAGGAATTTGTGCAGCTCCGGAAAGCGCGGGGCGAGGTCGTATTCCTGCCAGACGTAAGCCTGCAGGAAGTCGGGATGGTCGGGCATGCGGTAGAGGATCCTGGCGGTCGTCAGCCCGTAACCAGCCAGTTGGCGGAGGAAATCCTGCGAGACCATGACCGATACGCTCCTTGATCCAGGAAGACGATGAGCCGGCTGCCTTCAGGCTGCGCCGCGATGGTTAACAAACACTTGCGGGAATTTCTCCAACTGCCACACTCATGACATGTGGGGAGCCGTCCAACGGGACGGAAGGGGCGTTGGCGTGGCGTGGGGGGTCGCGAAGCGTTCGGGCATGCTCGCGCGCGCCATCGGCGCGGCGATAGCGCTCGCGCCAGCGCTCGCCAGGGCCGACCCTGCCCTCATGGAGCGCAGCCCGCTCTCGCTGGCGATTTTCGGCTCGCTCGAAGCCGATGCCAGCAAGACCTATGGCTCGGTGGGACTGAAATGGGCGTTCGGCAACAGCGGCGGGCTCGATGCCAGCGGCTTCCGCCTCGGCCTGAAATGGGGCGAGAGCGTCGAGCCGGCCCAGCGCAAGCCGACGCAGGGGCGCCTCTACAAGACCGAGTTCAACGCGCTGCTCGGCTATGAATGGCGGATCGACGATACCTTCCTGTCGCTCTCGGCCGGCCCCGAGATCGAAGCCCGCCATAGCGAGAACCGCAGCGAACGCAGCTTCGAACAGCGCGGCATGCTGCGCCTGCAGGCCGATCTCTGGTCGAAACTGGCCGAGAACTGGCTGCTGCAGGCCAATGCCTACGCGATCCCTTCCGATCGTGGTCGCTATTGGGGGCGTCTCGCCGGAGGCTGGCGACTGATCCACGAACTCTATCTGGGCCCCGAGATCGAAGGCTATCGCGAGCGCGATTATCACAAGCTGCGGCTCGGCCTGCATCTCACCGGCCTGCACCTGTTCGGCCTCGACTGGCGCCTGGCCGGCGGCGTCCAGAAGACGCGCGACGAGAAGGCCGGCGCCTATGTCACGCTCGGACTGCTCTGGAAGCGGTGAGCCCTCAGCGCGGCCCCTGCCCCGTCAACGCCCGCAGCGCCTCCGGCGTATCGATGTCGAGGGCGATGGCGGGATCGTCGAGCGCGATCTCCTCGACCGCGTCGCCTGCCGCGTCGAGCAGACGGCGCGCGCCCTGATCGCCATCAAGCTTGGCGACCTCCGGAAAGAGTTTTCGCGCCAGCAGCACCGGATTGCCGCGCTGGCCGAGCAGGGTCGGCGCGACCGCGAGCGCATCCGGCCGGTCGGCGAAGGCCTGCGCCAGCCGGTCGATCACGCCGGCGGTGACGTTCGGCATGTCGCCGAGCGAGACGACCACACCGGGCACCTCCCTCGGCAGCGCCGCGAGCCCAGCCCTGAGCGAGCCGGCGAGCCCCTCAGTGAAGGCCGGATTATGCACGATGGTCACGTCGAGCCCCGCGAGCGCGGCGCGGACCTCGTCCTGCTGATGACCGGTGACGACGATGACCGGCGCGGCGCGCGAGGCGATCTGCGCCTCGACGGCGTGGCGCACCAGCGGCTTGCCGCGCACCTCCTGCAGCAGCTTGTTGCCGGCACCCATCCGGGTCGAGCGACCGGCTGCCAGCACGATCCCGGCCACGGGCGCGGCCTCGCCATGGCCCGGCGCACGCGGCTGCGGCCGCGAGACGATCTCCATCAGCAGCCCGCCGACACCCATCTTCTGGATCTCGGCGCGCGTCACCGGCACGCCGGCGAGGCTGCGCTGCAGCACCCAATCGAAACCGTTCTCCTTCGGCGAGCGGGCACAGCCCGGCGCGCCGATCACCGGCTTGCCGTCGAGCGTACCCAGCATCAGCAGATTGCCGGGATCGACCGGCATGCCGAGATGCTCGACCGTCCCACCGGCTTCGACCAGCGCTTTCGGCACCACATCGCGCCGGTCGGTGATGGCGGAGGCACCGAAGACGACGACGAGCTCGGCCGGCCCGGCAACCGCCTCGCGGATCGCCTTCGCCAATGGCGGGCTTTCATGCGCGACCCGGGCATCGCGCTCGATCGCGGCGCTGGCCGGCTCTAGCCGCTCGGCCATGGTGCGCAAGGTCTTGTCGACCACGCTGGTCTTCAGGCCGGGCAGCAGCGTTGAGACCACTGCCACCGATTTCAGCCTGTATTCGGCGATCGCGATCGGCTTGTCGGCGCCGAGCCGTTCGAGCGCCTCGGCGATGCGCTTCTCCGGCACGGCATAGGGGATGATCTTGACCGTGCCGACCATCTCGCCCGCGACGACCGGCTTCAGCGCCGGCAGGGTCGCGACCGTGATCGCCTCGTCGACGGCGTTCAGCGCATCGATCACGCCCGTATCGATCTGCAGGATGCCCGGCGCCGCGGCGAACAGGTTGACCCGGCCGGTGAACGGCGCCTCGGTCACCACCGCCCGGCCGGCAAGCGCCCGCGCCAATTGCTCGGCGGCGGCGTTCTCATCGATGTCACCGGGCTCGAGCTGCACCGCGACGATCTCGCTCAGGCCGGCGGCGGCGAGCTTGCGCACGTCGTCCTCGCCGATCGTCGCGCCCTTGCGCACGATCGCCTCTCCGGCGCGGACCGTATGGGCCGCAACCGCACCGGCGGCTTCAGCGATGGGAATGGGACCGAACTTCATCAGGCATAGTCTCTCAAACAGGCTTGCGGCGCGGGCCTCGCAGGGCCTGCACGATCTCTCCGAGGATGGCGAGCGCGATCTCGGCCGGGGAAACCGCGCCGATGTCGAGCCCGATCGGAGCATGAATGCGCTGCACATCGGCCTCGCCGAAGCCGGCCGCGGCAAGCCGCTCCAGCCGCTTGCCATGCGTCTTCCGGCTGCCGAGTGCGCCGACATAGAAGCAGGTCGAGCGCAGCGCCGCCTGCAAGGCGGGATCGTCGATCTTCGGATCATGCGTCAGCGCGACGAAGGCGGTGTAGCCATCGAACGGCACCTTCTGCAGCGCTTCTTCCGGCCACTCCGCCAGCAGGGTCACCTCCGGGAAGCGCTCCTGCGTGGCGAAGGCGGTGCGCGGGTCGATGACCACGATATCGAGATCGAGGAGCTTGGCCATCGGCGCCAGCGCCTGCGAGATATGGACCGCGCCGGTGACGACGATGCGCGGCGGCGGCGCCTGCACGGTCAGGAAATAGGCCTTGCCGTCGACCTCGACATTGCCGCTCTTGCCGCTGCGCAACTGCTTGTCGAGTGCCTCAGCCAACGGATCGCCGGCAAGGTCGACCTCCTTGACCAGGCGCTGCTCCCCTAACCCGAGATCGGTTACCAGCACGGTCGCGCGCCGGGCGGCGCGCTCGATGTTGAGTGCGGAAAGAAGCTGAAGATCCACGAGTCAGCCCTTGTCGGTGGCGAGCTTGAGGCCGAGCCCGATCATCAGTGAGCCGCCGAGCCAGCGCCCGAAAGCGAAGCCGGCCCGGCTCGCCTTCATCGTCTTCATCACCAGGCTGGCTGCGAGGACGGTGATCAAATCGGCCGAGGAGAAGGCGAAATTGACGATGGTGCCGAGGATCAGGAACTGCGCCCAGACCGGCAGCGCCGCCGCGGGATCAACGAACTGCGGCAGTAGCGCGATGAAGAACAGCGCGACTTTCGGGTTCAACACCTCGACGATGAAGGAATCGATCAGCGCGCGCCGAACGGTCTTGGCGGGCGCCACGGCCTGGACCTCTCCGCCGAGCTTGGAGCGGATCATGCCGATGCCGAGCCAGACCAGATAGAGCGCGCCGACGATCTTCACCGCGACGTAGAGCTCAGGCACGTGCTTGAACACCGCCGACAGGCCGAAGGCCGCGGCGACGACATGGACATAGCAGCCGAGATGGATGCCGAGCATCGCCATCAGCCCGGCCTTGCGGCCATGGGCGATGGTCTGCGCCGCCGTATAGAGCAGCGCCGGGCCGGGGAAATAGGCGATGACCAGCGTCACCGTCGCGAAGGCGAGGAGCGTTTCCCAGGAGGGCATCGATAGGCTCCCTTAAGCTTTGACCGGCTCGACATAGACCTTGATCCGGCCACCGCAGGACAGGCCGACCTGCCAGGCCGTCTCGTCGGCGACGCCGAACTCCAGCGTGCGCGGCTTGCCGTCGGCGATCACATCGCCAGCCTCGGCGACCACCGCGCCCTCGACGCAGCCGCCCGAGACAGAGCCGAGAAAATTGCCCTGCCCGTCGATGACGAGATGCGAGCCGACCGGGCGCGGGGCCGAGCCCCAGGTCTCGACCACGGTGGCAAGCGCAACGCCGCGCCCGGCCTTGGCCCAGGCCTCGGCGGCGGCGAGGATGTCGGTATCGGTGCTGATCATGATGGCCAGTTCCTGATGCGGGCGGCGAGCATCATATGCAGGCGTCGTCCAAAAGCCCTGCCTACTTAAGCATGGCTGCCGCACATTGTGAGCATCCGGAGCATGGCAGAGCGTATGATTTCTCGACCGGAGCGGCGGGCTTCGCTATCTCACGGGTCATGGATGGTGTCGTTCTCCTGCATGGCATCGCGCGACACGCGCGCTCGCTCGCCGGCCTCGAACATGGTCTCCGTTCGGCTGGCTATGCGACGCTGAACCTCGACTATCCTGCCCGCCGGGCCGATCTGCAGCAGATCGCAGCGGGGCTGTATCAACCGATCGCCCGCTTCGCAGATGGCCTGGAAGGCAGACTCCATTTCGTCACCCACTCGATGGGCGGGCTGGTCGCACGCGCCTATATCGCGCAACACCGCCCGCAGGTGCTCGGCCATGTCGTGATGCTGGCGCCGCCGAACGAAGGCAGCGAGATCGCCGACCTCTTGCACCGCAATCCACTCTACCGCGCCTTCTTCGGCCCAGCCGGCGCGGAGCTGACGACGACGAGACAGGATGGCCTGCGGCAGTTGCTCGGCGAGGTCGACTACCCGCTTGGCGTCATCGCCGGCGATCGTTCGCTCTATCCGCTGTCGTCGCTGCTCCTTCCGCGCCCAAATGACGGCCGCGTCTCAGTGGCGCGCACGCAGGTCGCTGGCATGAGCGATCACCTCACCCTGCACGCCACTCACCCGCTGATCATGCGCAATCGCGAGGCTGTCCGGCAGGCGCTGCACTTCCTCGAGCATGGTCGCTTCGACAAGGGATGCGTCGACCCGACCGAAGCTTCGGCCGCTATCCCGCCTTCTTCAACCACTGGCGCGGATCGGTGATCTGCCGTGCGTCGGATGACAGCGCGGCACAGAGATCGGCCATCGCCGCGAGATTGTGGATCGGCCGGAACTGGTCGACATGCGGCAGCATCGTCCGGATGCCGCTGGCCCGCGCCTCGAAGGCGTCGTAGCGCAGGAGCGGGTTGAGCCAGGTCAATTGCCGGCAGGAGCGATGCAGGCGGTCCATCTCGAAGGAGAGATCGGGACCGAGATGCCGCTCCAGCCCGTCGGTGAAGAGCAGCACCACCGCCCCGCCCGCCAGCACCCGGCGCGACCAGACCCGGTTGAAGGCGTGCAGTGCCGAGGCGATGCGCGTGCCGCCCTCCCAGTCCGGCGCCGCCTTACCGGCGAGCGCCAGCGCCTCGTCGGGATCGCGGGCGCGGAGCATGCGCGTGACATTGGTCAGGCGCGTGCCGAAGACGAAGGAATGCACGCGCCGCCGCTGCTCGGTGATCGCGTGCAGGAAATGCAGGAAGATGCGCGAATACTCCGCCATCGAGCCGGAGATGTCGACGAGCGCGACGACAGGCGGATGGACTTCGGCCCGCTCGCGGAAGGCCAGATCGATCGAGGCGCCGCCACCCCTGAGCGAGCGGCGGAAAGTGCGGCGCGGATCGATCCGCGCCCCGACATGGGCTGCCTGAAAGCGCCGCGTCGGTACGGCGTCGTTCGGTAGCCTGAGTTCTGCGATCAGCTGGCGCGCTTTGGCGATCTCCGCCGCGCTCATCTGGGCGAAATCGCGCGATTTCAGCGTCTCGCGCTCGGAGACGGTGAGTCTCGCCGAAAGCTCGGTTAGCTCGACTGGCGGCTCCTCCTCGCGTGGCGGCGGCGTGAAGGCCTCGGCAACGCGTAGCGCCCCCGCTTCCGGCTTCTGCGGCGCGCTGTCGACCCGCGGCGTCACCGGCGACATCTGCGCCATCAGCTTCTCGATCAGCCCGCGCCGGCGCCAGAACAGCCGGAAGGCCTGGTCGTAGACCGCCGTGTCCTCGTGCTTTTTCACGAAGATCGCATGCAGCGCCCAATAGACGTCGTCGCGCTGCCCAAGCGCACCATCGGCCAGCGCCTCGACCGCCTCGACCACGGCGCCCGGCCCGACGCGCAGGCCAGCACCGCGCAAAGCACGGGCGAAGTAGGCGATGTTCTCGGGGAGCTTGCCGGTCATGCCTCTTCCGTCATGCTTGCCCTTGTGGCGAGCATCCACGTCTTGCGCCGCCGATGAAGTTCGCGACGCCCCCTTCCTTCTCCCGGATGGGAGAAGGTGGCGCGGAGCGCCGGATGAGGGCCTGCCCTTGCCGCAGAAGGTACAGCGGCAGCCGCCTTGCCCCAACAACCAGCGGCGGGCCCTCACCCCTGCCCCTCTCCCATCCGGGAGAGGGGTTCCCCGCACCCTTCATCCTGGGCGTGACCAAGGTCACGCCACCGTCTCGGTCATGAACACCTTCTGGGCCACGACCCATTTGCCGTCGACTTTCAGGAACGAGAGCAGATCGGTGAAATAGCGCGGCGGCATCTGGCACTTGACCTTGACCAGCGCCATGGATGGCCCGACCAGGTCGATCGCGAGGATGTGGTCGCCGCGCTCCAGCCCGGTCTCCTTCGGCGACTTGCGGCCCCGTACCGCCTCGAACCACTGCTCGCGCGGCACGACCTTGAGCTCGCCGTCGAGCGATTGCGTCAGCGCGCTGGTGGAATGGAAGACCGCGGCGAGCTTGTCGACATTGCCCTCGTAGAGCCCGTCGAGATAGGTCCAGGTCGCGGCCTCGATCGCCTTGATGTCGTCGTTCATGATGCCTCCCGCTGAGCGTCATGGTCGGCCTTGAGCCGACCATCTCGGAAACCAGTGTCTTCTTGTCCTGAGATTCTCGGGACTGCGCTTCGCTTCGCCCGAGAATGACGGCGAAAGCTCACCCCCGCGCCGCCTGCTTGGCCTGGTCGAGCAATTCGCCGACCTTCGAGCCCTGCATCGCCTGGATATCGTCCTGGTACTTCAGCAGCGCGCCCAGCGTGTCGGAGACTATTCCCGGGTCGAGCGCGACCGCGTCGAGCTCGACCAGCGCGCTCGCCCAGTCCAGAGTCTCGGCGACGCCCGGCGCCTTGAACAATTCCTCCTTGCGGATCGCCTGCACGAAGGAGACGACCTGCTTGGCCAGCTTGGCCGGCGCAGCGGGCGTCTTCGCCTTCAGGATGGCGAGCTCGCGGGCGGCGTCGGGATAGCCGACCCAGTGATAGAGGCAGCGGCGCTTCAGTGCGTCATGGATCTCGCGGGTGCGGTTCGAGGTCAGGATCACGATCGGCGGCTCGGCGGCCTTGATCGTGCCGAGTTCGGGGATCGTCACCTGCGCATCGGCCAGCACTTCGAGCAGGAAGGCCTCGAAGGCCTCATCTGTGCGGTCGAGTTCGTCGATCAGCAGGATCGGTGCGCCGCCCTCCTGCGGCTCCAGCGCCTGCAGCAGCGGGCGCTTGACCAGATAGCGCTCGGAGAACAGGTCGCTCTCCAGCTGCGCGCGATCCCCCGCGACGCCGCCGGCCTCGGCGAGGCGGATCGCCATCATCTGGCCGGCATAGTTCCACTCGTAGACGGCGGAGGCGAGGTCGAGCCCCTCATAGCATTGCAGGCGGATCAGCCGGCGCCCGAGCGCGGCGGACAGCACCTTGGCGATCTCGGTCTTGCCGGTGCCCGCCTCGCCTTCGAGCAGCAGTGGCCGCTTCATCCTGAGCGCCAGGAAGAGCACGGTCGCCAGCGCCCGGTCGGAGACATAGCCCTCTGATTGCAGCAGGGACAGCGTGGCGTCGATGGAGGTCGGCAGTGAGGCAGTGGTCATGCGGTCCCGGTCTTGGCAGATGTCGCAGCGGCGCCAGCCCCACAAGGCCGGTTTGACCTGTTGCTTTCCTTAGTCCCTAACAGGCCGAAGCGATAGCGAGCGGAGATTTCGGCGTGCTCACGGTATTGTACATCGTCGCGATCGTCGTCGAAGCCATGTCGGCTGCATTGGCGGCCGGCCGCCGGAGCATGGACTGGGTCGGCGTCTGCATGCTCGGCTGCATCACGGCGCTCGGCGGCGGCTCGGTGCGCGACATGCTGCTCGGCCATTATCCGCTGAGCTGGGTCAAGCATCCGCATTACCTGCTGATCACCGCCGGCGCGGCGCTCGTCACCATCGGCCTCGCCCGCTTCATGCACAGGCTGCGCAAGATCTTCCTGCTGCTCGATGCGATCGGCCTCGTGCTGTTCACCGTGATCGGCTGCAATGTCGCGCTGGAGATGCAGCAGCCCTTCATCATCGTGATCGCGGCCGGGCTGATCACCGGCTGCGTCGGCGGCGTGCTGCGCGACATGCTCTGCGCCGACATTCCCCTGCTCTTCCGCAGCGAGCTCTACGCGACGGTCTCGGTGGTGACAGGGCTCGTCTACGTCGCCGGGCTCGGTGTCGAGCTGCCGCATGACTTTGTCACGGTGCTCGCCATGACCGTCGGGCTGATGCTGCGCCTGCTGGCGCTGCGCTTCAACTGGAGCATGCCGAAATTCGTCTACACGCGCGATCTGCACTGAGCGGCTAGAACAGACGTCACCCTGCTGCCGGGTTCTGGTCGCAGGCTCCGCCAGATTGCGGGCGGAGGACAAGCCATGACCAGCACAGCCGAACTCGCCGCGGATTTCGTCGCCCTGCTCAAGGAAGGCAAGCACGAGGACGCCGCACGCGCCTACAACGCCGAAGACATCGCCAGCTACGAGAACATGCCGGGGCCGATGGCGCAGTGTCACGGCAAGCAGGCAGTGAAGGGCAAGGGCGAATGGTGGACCAACAATCACGAGGTCCACGAATTCACCACCGCAGGCCCCTATCTCAACGGTGACCAGTTCGCCGTGCACTTCTACTTCGACGTCACCGTCAAGGAGAGCGGCGAGCGCCGCAAGATGCACGAAATCGGGCTCTACACCGTGAAGGATGGCAAGATCGCCGAGGAGCGGTTCTTTTATTGACGCTTCTTGCCTCATTCCCGGGCGAAGCGAAGCGCAGACCCGGGAAGCTCGTGACGAGAAGGCGCCGGCTGGCGCCCTCTCGGACCTGAGATGCTCGGGTCAAGCCCGAGCATGACGCGCTGCTGCCCTCAAGCCTTCCCCGTCGCCTGCGCCACGGCCTGCCCGGCCATCACGCCGATCAGATGGGCGCGGTATTCGGCATCGGCGTGGATATCGCCATTGATGCCCTTGGCGGTGTGCTTGAGACCATCCAGCGATTTGCCCGCGAAGCGCGCCTTCAGCGCCGCCTCCGCCTCCGGCCAGCGGAAGACGCCGCCCTCGCCCGCCCCGGTCACCGCGACGGCGATCTCGCCGCCGCGCTTGGCGACGAAGACGCCGACCAGCGCATAGCGCGAGGCCGGGTTGCGGAACTTGGCGTAGCCCGCCTTGGAGGCGACCGGGAACGAGACCTTGACGATGATCTCGCCCTCGTCGAGCGCCGTCTCGTAGAGGCCGCTGAAGAACTCCTCCGCCGGCAGCTTGCGCTTGTTGGTCACCACCGTCGCGCCGAGCGCCAGCAGCGCCGCCGGATAGTCTGCCGCCGGGTCGTTATTGGCCACCGAGCCGCCGATCGTACCGCGATGGCGCACATGCGGATCGCCGATATGGCTGGCGAGATAGGCCAGCGCCGGGATCGCCTCCTGCACATCGGGCGAGGACGCGACTTCGGCATGGGTCGTCATCGCGCCGATCACGAGATTGCGGCCCTTGCGGGCGATGCCCTTGAGGTCGGCGCATGAGGAGAGGTCGACCAGCGCGCCGGGCGAAGCCAGGCGCTGCTTCATCGTCGGCAGCAAGGTGTGGCCGCCGGCGAGCAGCTTGGCGTCCTCCTTCTTGGCGAGGAGGCTGGCGGCCTGACGCGCGGTCGCCGGGCGGTGATAGGTGAAGGCGTACATCGTCTCGTCCTTTCAGATCACTCGGCAGCCATGCGGCTGAGCGTTTTCTGCGCGGCGCGCCAGACGGCCTGCGGCGTCGCCGGCATGGCGATGTCCTCATGGCCGAGCGCGTCGGTGATGGCGTTGATGACCGCGGGGGGCGCGGCGATGGCGCCGGCCTCGCCGCAGCCCTTGATCCCGAGCGGGTTCGACGGGCACGGCGTCACCGTCATGCCGACCTCGAAGGACGGCAAATCGTCGGCGCGCGGCATGCAGTAGTCCATGAAGCTCGCGGTCACGAGCTGGCCGTCGGCATTGTAGCGGGCGCCTTCCAGCAGCGCCTGGCCGACGCCCTGGGCGATGCCGCCATGGACCTGGCCCTCGACGATCATCGGATTGATGACGTTGCCGAAATCGTCGACCGCGGCCCAGCGCTCGATCCGGGTCACGCCGGTGTCCGGATCGATCTCGAGCTCGCAGACATGAACGCCGGCCGGGAAGGTGAAGTTGGTCGGGTCGTAGAACGCCCCCTCCTTCAGCCCCGGCTCCAGATCCTGGCCATTGAACTTGTGGGCGACATAGGCCTGCAGCGCGCAGGAGCCGAAATCGAGCTTCCGGTCGGTACCCTTCACTGTGAAGTTGCCGTCCTTGAAGTCGATATCGGCCTCGTCGGCCTCCAGCACATAGGCCGCGACCTTCTTGCCCTTGGCGATCACCTTGTCGATCGCCTTGAAGATCGCAGACATGCCGACCGCGCCCGAGCGCGAGCCATAGGTGCCCATGCCCATCTGCACCTTGTCGGTGTCGCCATGGACGATCGAGACGTTCTCCAGCGGCACGCCGAGCCGGTCGGAGACGAGCTGGGCGAAGGTGGTCTCATGGCCCTGGCCATGGCTGTGCGAGCCGGTCAGCACCTCGATCGTGCCGATCGGATTGACCCGCACCTCGGCCGATTCCCACAGGCCGACGCCGGCGCCGAGCGAGCCGACCGCAGCGGACGGGGCGATGCCGCAGGCCTCGATATAGGCGGAGAAGCCGATGCCGCGCAGCTTGCCGGCACGGCCTGAGTCACGGCGGCGCTTCGGAAAGCCTTTGTAATCAATCGTCTCCAGCGCCTTCTTCAGCGAGGCGCTGTAATTGCCGGTGTCGTACATCATGATGACCGGCGTCTGGTGCGGGAACTTCCTGACGAAGTTCTGCGTGCGGAACTTGGCGGGGTCCTTGCCGAGCTCGCGCGCCGCGACCTCGACCAGCCGCTCGACCACGAAGGTCGCTTCCGGACGCCCCGCACCGCGATAGGCATCGACGGGAGCCGTGTTGGTGTAGACCGCATCGACCTCGCAATAGATCGCCGGGATGTCGTACTGGCCCGAGAGCAGCGGCGCATACAGATAGGTCGGCACCGACGACGAGAAGGTCGAGAGATAGGCGCCAAGGTTGGCGGTGGTATGCACCCGCATCGCCAGCATCTTGCCCTCGCCGTCCATGGCGAGCTCGGCATGGGTGACGTGGTCGCGGCCATGCGCATCGGAGAGGAAGGCCTCGGTGCGGTCCGAGGTCCATTTCACGGGACGGCCGACCTTCTTCGCCACCCAGACGCAGACCGTCTCCTCGGCATAGATGAAGATCTTCGAGCCGAAGCCGCCGCCGACATCGGGGGCGATCACGCGCAGCTTGTTCTCCGGCGCGATGCCGATGAAGGCCGAGAGCACGAGGCGCGCCACGTGCGGGTTCTGGCTGGTGGTGTAGAGCGTGAAGGCGCCCTCGCCCTGATCGTAATCGCCGACCGCGGCGCGCGGCTCCATCGGATTCGGCACCAGCCGGTTGTTGACGATGTCGAGCTTGGTGACGTGCTTGGCCGCCTTGAAGGCCGCATCGGTCGCAGCCTTGTCGCCGAGATGCCAGTTGAACACCGTATTGTCCGGCGCCTCGGCATGGATCTGCGTCTTCGATTTCGCAGCGCCCGCCGTGTCGACCACTGCCGGCAGCACGCCGTAATCGACGGCGATCGCCTCGGCCGCGTCGCGCGCCTGCGCCAGCGTCTCGGCCACCACCACCGCGACATGGTCGCCGACATAGCGGACCTTGCCCTGCGCCAGCGCCGGGTGCGGACCGGCCCTCATCGGCGAGCCGTCCTTGTTGTGGATCATCCAGCCGCAGATCAGCCCGCCGACCTTGTCGGCAGCGAGGTCGTCGCCGGTGAAGATCCCCAGCACGCCCGGCATCGCCGCGGCGGCTTTCGTATCGATTTTCTTCAGCGTGGCATGGGCATGCGGCGAGCGCAGGAAATAGGCATGGGCCTGGCCCGGCCGGTTGATGTCGTCGGTATAACGGCCCTGGCCGGTGATGAAGCGATGGTCTTCCTTGCGGCGGACGGGAGCGCCGATTCCGGTGGCGGACATGGATTCCTCCTGGCGTGGCGCCTCTTGGCGGGCGCTATCAGCATGTTTCGGGGATCACATCGGAAAAAAGGGCAGCGCCGGCATCAGCCGCGCAGCCTCGGGAACGCGCTATTCGGCGGCCTGCCGGGCCGGCTTGGCACCCGCGCCCATCGCCTCGGCGCCGGCTGCGATCGCCTTGACGATGTTGTGGTAGCCGGTGCAGCGGCAGATATTGCCTTCGAGGTCCTCGCGGATCGTCTTCTCGTCGAGGTGGTTGCCGCGCCGGTTCACGATATCGACCGCCGACATGATCATCCCCGGCGTGCAGAAGCCGCATTGCAGGCCGTGATGCTCGCGGAACGCCTCCTGCATCGGATGCAGCGCCCCGCCATTGGCCAGCCCCTCGATCGTCGTCACCGAAGCGCCTTCGCAGGCCAGCGCCAGCGTGGTGCAGGATTTCACCGCCTTGCCGTCGAGATGCACGACGCAGGCGCCGCATTGGCTGGTGTCGCAGCCGACATGCGTTCCGGTCAGCCGGAGATTTTCTCTGAGGAACTGCACCAGGAGGGTGCGCGGATCGACATTCGCGGTGACGGACTTGCCGTTCACCGTCATGGACAGATTGGCCATGGGGCACTCCTCCGAAAGCCTGTTTTCTGTACGGCCGACGACATCTCGAAGGCAGCACGATCCATGCGCCAGCCCGTCACGGAGCCAGCGGAGAATTTCCTTGGAACAACTTCAAAAAGCAGTGTGGACCCGGGATTTTCCGCGGTCAAGCGGGCAGCCATTCCGAAAGCGGCCCTGTTTGGCGATGTTTTTGCATGGTTTTGGCGAGCGGCGCCGGAGGAGAGCCTCGCAGCGCACAACCAGCGCACCCGACCCCTTTGCCGAATCTTAACTACGCCCATGCAACCTCGTCGGCTGAAATGACGATCTCCGATCGTCGCGCTCACGGATGGCGCGGTTGGCCACGATCCTCGAACACGTCCAGCGCCGCCTGACGGCGATCGGCTTCGACGAACGCCAGCGCCGGCGCCTGCGCCGCTATCGCGCCCTCGTCGATCGAGTCATCGTCGAGCTGGTCGCCCAGGATTTCGACCGTGCATTCTCGATCCACCCGATGCTGAAACCGGCGGTCGAGCCGGTTGCAGTCGAGCTTTTCGCCGCAGAAGCCGCCCATTTCCGCCTGCTGTTCGAAGGCGATTTCGACCAGAGTTACTGCGACTCGCTCGAACGGCTCACCTTGCTCGAACGGCACGGTCAGGTCGGCGCCCGCGCCCGCGCCTCGATCGCCTTCACCCTGTTCCGAATGATCCTGGAGGACAGCCGCACGCGCCTCGTCTTCTCGCGGCGCGACATCCCGCACGATCTCTTCATCATCGAGCGGGTGCTGACCTATGACGTCAACACCGCCATGTCGCTCGACCGCGAATTCGAGGCGACGGAAGCCCGCCGTCGCGGCGTCGCGCTCGACGAGGTCGCCGCGACGCTGACCTCGCGCATCGGCCAACTCGACGGCGCGATCAGCAAGGCGGTCGATCTCTTCGTCGAAACCGCCGGCGAGACCTCGGCGGCCAGCAGCTTCATCAAGGACCAGGTCGGCTCGGTCGCCCAGACCTCGCTACTCGTCCGCGAGAAGGCGATGCAGACTGCGGCTGCGACCGAGGAAATGTCGGCGAACATCGCCGAGATCGGCCAGCGCGCCCGCCAGAGCCTTGAGATCGCCAACCGTGCCGTCGCCGATGCCGAGGCGATGGACGAGGCGATCGCCCGGCTGCGCCACGTCACCAGCAGCATCGGCACCGTGGTCGGCATGATCGCCGACATTGCCGCACAGACCAATCTCCTCGCCCTCAACGCCACCATCGAGGCGGCCCGCGCCGGCGAGTCCGGCCGGGGTTTCGCCGTGGTCGCGGCCGAGGTGAAGTCGCTGGCGACACAGACCGCTTCGGCGACGCAGGAGATCGCCGCCCAGATCGCCGAACTCTCGGCCAGCGCCGAAGCCTGCGGCGTCCGTGCCGCCTCGATCGGCGCGACCATCGGCGAGATCAAGTCGGATTCGGAAGCGATCTCGGACGCGGTCGCACAGCAGAGCAGCGTCACCGGCGGCATCGCCCGGCACGCCGCCGAGGTTGCGCACGGCTCGGACGAAGCGATCGGCAGCGCAACCCGCGTCAACGACAGCCTCGGCAAGACCGAGAAGGCACTGGAGCGTGCCAACACCGCCGCCGCCGACATTGCCCTCCAGGTCGGCGCGGCGGAAGCGACGGTCAGTGAGGCGCTCGCCGCACTGCGGCGCGCCTCGTGAGCGTCAGCCCTCGCTGACCGCCTTGGCGAAATTGGCGAAGAACTCGTCGGCCAGCTTCTTCGAGACCGAATCGATCAGGCGCGAGCCGAGCTGCATCAGCTTGCCGCCGACCTGCGCGTCGACCTCGTAGCGCAGCAGGGTCTGCCCGCCTTCGGCATCTTCGAGCGTGACCTTGGCGCCGCCCTTGGCGAAGCCGGCGATACCGCCCTCGCCCTCGCCGACGATGCGATAGCCGTTCGGCGGGTCGAGGTCCTGCAATTCGACCTTGCCCTTGAAGGTCGCCTTCACCGGGCCGAGCTTGATCTTCACCACCGCCGAGAAATGCGTGTCGTCATCCTTGTTGAGCTGCTCGCAGCCGGGGATGCAGGCCTTCAGCACCTCGGCGTCGTTGAGCTTTTCCCAGACCACCTGCTTGGCTGCGGGCAGCGTCGCCTCGCCGTTCATCGTCATCGCCATGGCGTCGTTCCTCACCGTTCTCCGAGGCCACTGACATGTTGCAGCCCGGCCCGCCTCGGGTCTATCCAAGTTCCCTTAATCCATGGCCGGAAATGACCGGTGCGCACAAGAGGACGAAGCTGGGATGTGGGTTGCAACGACCGCTCCGCACCAGGGCGTGCCGCGACATGGCTGAAGGCGGCCTCTATGGCGAGCTCTTCGCCGACCGCGAGATGGCGGCCGTCCTCGACGATCGCGCCGCGCTGCAGGGCATGCTCGACTTCGAAGCCGCCCTCGCCCGGGCGGAAGCGGAGACCGGCATCATCCCCGCTGCGGCAGCCGAGGCGATCGCCGCACAGTGCAAGGCCGAATTCTACGACATCGCCGCAATCGGCAAGGCTGCGACGCTCGCCGGCAATCCGGCGATCCCGCTGGTCAAGGCGCTGACGGCCCGCGTCGCCGCGGCCGATGCCGAAGCGGCCAAATGGGTGCATTACGGCGCAACCAGCCAGGACGTGATCGATTCCGGCCAGGCCCAGCAGTACCGGGCCGCGCAGGAGCTTATCCTCACCCGCTCCGCCAATCTCGCCCATGCGCTCGCGGCCCTCGCCCGCGATCATCGCCGCACCCCGATGATCGGCCGCACCTTCCTCCAGCATGCTGTCCCGATCTCCTTCGGGCTCAAGGCCGCCAACTGGCTGAGCCCGATCGTCTCCTTCCACGACGACTTCATGATCTGGGGGGAATCGGCGCATCAGCTCGGCGGCGCCGCCGGCAGCCTCGCCTCGCTCGGCGACAAGGCCGATGCGGTCTCGGAAGCCTTCGCCCGCATCATGCCTTCGATCGGCGCCGTGCGCGTGCCCTGGCACACGCAGCGCCGGCGCCCGGCCCGGATCGCGACCGAGCTCGGCCTGCTGCTCGGCCATCTCGGCAAGATGGCCGGTGACATCGCCCTGATGGCGCAGACCGAGATCGGCGAACTGGCCGAGCCCGAGGCGCCGGGCAAGGGCGGTTCCTCCGCCATGCCGCACAAGCGCAACCCGGTGCTGTGCACGCTGATCCTGACCGCGGCCAAGCGTGCGCCGGGGCTGGTCGCGACCATGCTCGCAGCCATGCCGCAGGAGCATGAGCGCGCCATGGGCGGCTGGCATGGCGAATGGCCGACGCTGCGCGAGCTCTTCCTGATCGCTGGCGGCGCGCTCGACCATGCGGTCGCCCTGGTCGAGGGGCTCCAGGTCTTCCCGGAGCAGATGCAATACAATCTCGACCTCACCAACGGCCTCGTCATGGCCGAGCGCGTCTCGCTGGCGCTGGCGCAGACGATCGGCCGCGGCGAGGCCCATCACCTGCTCGAGGAGGCCAGCCGCGACTGCCTCGCCAGCGGCCGCCATCTCAGGGAGGTCCTGGCCGAGCATCCGAAGCTCGCCGGAAAGCTCACCTCCGAGGATCTCGACGACCTGTTCGACCCGACGACCTATCGCGGCGCGACCGACGCGATCATCGACCGCATCCTCGTGCTCTACGAGGAGGAGCGGGAATATATGGGCGGCAATGGCTGAACGCGCGGCCGGATCGGGGGCGTGGCGGCGCGGCTAAGCCTGCAGCCAAAGTCCGGGGAGGCCTGCTTCAGAACCCGCCGAAACGGCGATGGCGGTAAACCAGCCCCGGGCCGGAGCCGCCGCCGCCGATCGCGACCACCTGGCCGATCAGGATGCGATGGGTGGTGACGCGATGAACGGCCGCCACCCGGCAATCGAAGCTGGCGAGCGCGCTCGCCAGCACGGGCGCCCCGGTCGAAAGCTCGCCCCATTCGCCCATGGCAAAGCGCTCCTCGCCCGTCAGGCCGCGCCGGCCCGAGAACACCGTGGCGAGTTCGTGATCGGCAGCCGCCAGCGTGTTCACGCAGAAGATGCCGCTCTCCTCGATCGCCGCCAGCGTCCGGCTGGCGGCCTCGATGCAGACGAGCACGGTCGGGGGCGAAACCGAGACCGAGCTGACGGCAGTCGCCGTCAGCCCCGAACGGCCTGCCGGCCCCAGGGTCGTCACGATATGAGTGGCGCTCGCCACCTGCGCCATCGCCTCGCGAAAAGCGTGCGCATCGGGAAGCGCGGCGCGTAAGGCGGCATCGACCATGCTGTTCATCGCCCAACTCTGCGCGAGGTTACTGCCTTTTATCTAAGCGCGCAGGGGTAAAAGGCCAGTTGCATCAATTGTCGACATTCCCGGCGATTCTGCAGCAAGGTTAAGATATATCACGGCGGCACGGCTCGCTCAGTCGCGCCTGAGGGCCGCGAGCAGCCCGGCACGCAGGTGCCCCATCAACGCATCGCTCGCCTCGGCCGCCGCCCCCGGCTCGCCCGCAACCAGCGCCTGGGCAAGGATCACATGGTGCTGGGCGGCCGGCACCAGATCGACCTGCCGGTCGAAGAAGTACCAGGCTCGGCGGATCAGCGCCTGCAGCGGCTCGACGGCCCGGCTGGCATAGGGGCTGCGCGCCGCCGCCGCGACCAGCGTATCGAGCTCCTTGTCGAGGCGCATATAGGCGTTGACGTCGTCCGCCTGCGCCGCCTCGCGCATCGCCCGGGCCTTGGCCAGGATGGCGCTGCGCTCAGCCGGACCGGCGCGCCTGGCCGCCTCGGCCGCGATCAGGCGCTCCAGCACCTCGCGCGCGTCGAGCGCCGCCATCACGTCGATCGCATCGATGGCAGTGACGGCGACGCCTTTGCGCGGCAGGATCTCGACCAGCCCCTGTTGAGCCAGCCGGATCAGCGCCTCCCGCACCGGCGTGCGGCCGACGCCGACGAGCTCGATCATCTGCGCCTCGGTCAGCACTGCGCCCGGCCGCAGCGACAGGGTCACGATCGCCTCCTCGAGGCGGCGATAGGCCAGGTCGGACAGGCTGGCGGAGGCGCGGGCGCCGACGGAATCCTCACCGGGAACGCGGGCATCCTCGGTCATGAACGGCACCTGCGATGCTTGACGCTTCGGATAGCATTGATATATCAGGACTTTCAACAAGACCGCAAGACAGGCAAGCCGGCCGATCGGCGGTTAAGAATCCGCGCATGGAGGCGACATGGCGTTCACCTGCACGATCCCCGCCGTCGCCACGCTCCAGCAGGACGACGACACCGTCAGGATCACGCGCTGGGACTTCGAACCCGGCGCGGTCACCGGCTGGCATAGCCATGGCTGGCCCTATTTCGTGATCATGCTGGTCGCCGGAACCTTGCGCATCCATGACGGTGCCAAGGAGACCGACGTGCCGCTTGCGGAAGGCCAGGCCTATATGCGCCAGGCCGGCATCCAGCACGATGTGATGAACGGCTCGCCCCACCCGATCGCCTTCGTCGAGATCGAGGTGAAGCAGCCGGCGGCCCTCAAGCTCCTGCCGACGACATGAAGATCGCGATCATCGGCGCCGGCATCGTCGGCACGGCCACGGCCCACGCTCTGCTCGACGAGGGCCACGAGGTCCTGATCCTCGACAAGGAGGGGCCGGCCTTCGGCCCTTCGCGCGGCAATGCCGGCATCATCGCACATACCGACGTGCTGCCGATCGCCAGCCCGAACATGCTGCGCAAGGTGCCCGGCTTCCTGCTCGACCCGCTCGGGCCGCTCGCGATCCGCCTCGGCTATCTCCCGCAATTGCTGCCCTGGCTGGCGCGCTTCCTGCTCGCGGCGCGTCCCGCCGCCTATGAGCGCTCGATCGCCGGCATCATCGCCATCCAGCAGCTTGCCCTGCCGGCCTGGCTGGCGCGCGCCGAGAAGGCCGGGATCAGCGGCCATATCCATCGCCGCGGCGCGCTCTACACCTATCGCAATCCCGGCGACACCGCCGGCCTCCAAGAGCTTGCCAAGCGCCAGCGCGCTGCCGGCATCGCCGTCGACATGCTGCAGCCGCAGGAACTGCGCCAGCTCGAGCCGGCGCTCAGGGATCGCTTCGCCGGTGCTGCCTTCCACCCCGATTGCGCCCATATCAGCGACCCGCTCGCACTGACCATGGCGCTGTTCGAAACGGCGCTGGCGCGCGGCGCCACCTATGAGAAGGCCGAGGTCATCAACATCTCGCTGGGCGAGCGCCCTGCCCTCATCGGCCCCGATGGCTGGCAGCGCGTCGTCGATCGCGTCGTCGTCGCGGCCGGCGCCTGGTCGAAGCCCCTGGCGGCGGCAATGGGCGACGCCATCCCGCTCGACACCGAGCGCGGCTACAATGTCAGCTTCCCCGGCGTGACCGGGCTGACCAGCCGCCCGATCGGCTTCAAGGATGACGGCTTCGTCATGACCCCGCTGGAAAGCGGCCTGCGCATCGGCGGAGCGGTCGAGTTCGGTGGCCTGCAGGCTCCGCCCAACCACGCCCGCACCAGGGCGCTCTACGACAAGGCCACGAAGCTGGTGGACGGTTTGCCTGCCTTCGACAGCGGCAAGCTCTGGATGGGCTTCCGGCCCTCCCTGCCGGATTCGCTGCCGGTGATCGGCAAGGCGAGCCGCAACCCCAATGTCGTCTACGCCTTCGGCCACGGCCATTACGGCATGACCCAGTCGACCGCGACGGCCGGTCTCGTCGCCGCACTGATCGCCGGCCGAGCGCCCGCGATCGACATGGGCCATTTCAGCCCGCAGCGCTTCTGACACGCCTCTCGTTCAACCGGCACCGTCATTCCGGCCGCAGCGAAGCGGAGTGCCGGAATCCATCGTAGAGCTCGGGCCCTTCGATGGATTCCGGAGCTGCGCCGCTGGCGCGGCTTGTCCGGAATGACGGTTCGGATTGATTGTAACGTTGCCGGAGCACGATGAACGATCGATCCAGCACTGAATCGATCTCTCAACCGACAGGGGCAACATCATGATTCGACTCGGCTTTGCCCTCCTTCTCGCCGGCATGATCTCCGGTTGCGCCAGCCTCGCGCCACAGTCCTGCGCCCCCGGCCAGCAGGCAATGCTGTCAGCCGAACTGCTCTTCGGTCGCAAGATCGGCGACCGTGTCGGTGTCAGCGAAACCGACTTCCGCCGCTTCATCGATGAAGACGTAACCCCGCGCTTCCCAGACGGGCTGACCATCCTCGACGCGACGGGGCAGTATCGCGACCGCGAGCACGGCAGGCTGATCCGCGAGCCGGGCAAGCTCGTCCTCATCGCCTTGCCTGATGAGGCCGGCAACCGCGACAAGCTCACCGCCATCGCCGAAGCGTACAAGCGCCGCTTCAATCAGCAATCGGTCGGGCTCATCCTGAAGCCGGCCTGCGCTTCGTTCTAACGTTAGATCGCCCAGGCGAGGAAAGTGGAAACCCTGTCGCGAAAAAACTCCGCGACGTCAGTGGCGTAGCCAGCCTGCCTCAACTAGCTTGACGCTACGGCATAGAAAATGCCGACAAGGGGAAACGCCGATGCAGGGTTCGATCCTGACCGATCTGCTGTTGCCGCTTGCCATCGGCATCGTCATGCTCGGATTGGGCCTCAGCCTGACGATCGAGGATTTCCGCCGCGTCGCGCGGTATCCGCTCGCGGTCGGGTTCGGCCTCTTCCTGCAGGTCCTGCTGCTGCCCCTGGCCGCCTTCGCCATCGCGATCGGCCTGAAGCTTTCGGCCGACCATGCCGTTGGCCTGATGCTGCTCGCGGCCGCGCCGGGCGGCGCGACGGCCAATATCTACAGCCACCTCGCCCGCGGCGACGTCGCGCTCAACATCACCCTGACGGCGGTCAACAGCCTGCTCTGCCTGTTCACCTTGCCGATCGCGCTCGACCTCTCGCTCGCCTATTTCCTCGACGCCGAGCACTATGTGCCTCCGCCCCACCGCAAGGTGATCGAGGTCGGCGCGATCATCCTGATCCCGGTCGCTCTCGGCATGCTGATCCGCGCTCGAGCCGAGCGCTTCGCCATCCACGCCGAGAGGCCGATCAAGATATTCTCGATCCTGGTCCTCGCCATGCTGATCGCCGGCGCCATCTATATCGAGCGCAAGGCACTGCTGCCGAGCCTGGTTGCGGTCGGCGGCGCCTGCCTCGCCTTCAACCTCGTCAGCATGCTGGCCGGTTATCTCGCGCCGCTGGCGCTGCGCCTGCCGAAGGGCCAGGCGGTGGCGATCGCCATGGAGATCGGCATCCACAATGCCGCACTGGCGATCTTCATCGCACTCAATGTGCTGCGCAATCCGGCTGCCGCCGTGGTGCCCGGCATCTACAGCCTGATCATGTATGTGACCGCCTCGGCCTTCGCGGTCTGGCTGGTGCGGCGGAACGCGGCTTTGCGTCCCGCCTGACGATCAGGCGAACCGCGCCGGCGCGAACGGCGTCGGGTCGACGAAGACCTTCTGCCCGCTCACCATCTCGGCGACCATGCGGCCGGTCACCGCCGCCAGCGTCAGCCCGTGATGGGCGTGGCCGAAGGAGAACCACAGATTCCGGTGCTTCGGCGCCGGGCCGATGATCGGCATCATGTCGGGCGTGCACGGCCGGTTGCCGAGCCAGGGCTCGGCATCGAGCCGCTCGCCGAGCGGGAACAGGGTTTTCGCGATCGGCTCGGCACGGGCGAGCTGCACCGGCGTCTTCGGCGCGCCGCGATTGGCGAATTCGGCGCCGGTGGTGAGGCGCACGCCCTGGCGCATCGGCGCCAGGAAGTAGCCGCGCTCGGTGTCGAGCACCGGATGGTTCAGCACGGCGTTGCCGAGCGGCTTGTAGTGCATGTGGTAGCCGCGCTTGACCGCGAGCGGCAGGCGATAGCCGAGCCGGTTCGTCAGCACATCGGCCCAGGGCCCGAGCGCGACGATCGCATCCGTGCCGAGCGCCTTGCTGCCGTCAGCGAGGGTCACGCTCCAGCGATCGCCATCCTGGGCGAGCGTGCCGGCATCGCCCTGGGCGAAGCGGCCTCCGAGCTTTTCGAACAGCGCGAGATAGGCTTTCGACAGGCCGAGCGGATCGATCACCGTCACCGGATCAGTCCAGTGCAGGCCGCCGATCAGGCTCTGGTCGAGATGCGGCTCCTCGGCGCGCAGGGCCTCGGCGTCTAGCGCGCGATGGTTCAGGCCGAAATCGCGCTTCCAGCGCTCGGCCTCGGCGAGGCGCGTATCGCGCTCGCCCTCGGTCCGGAACACCTTCATCCAGCCCTTGCGGCGCAGCAGCTCGGTCGCGCCAGCTTCCTGCGCCAGCGCGTCGTGCTCGGTCACGCAATGCTCGATCAGGGTCGCATATTTGTGGGCGATCGCCTCGTGCTGCGAAGCGCGCGAATGCATCCAGTACGACCACAGGAAGGGCGCGAGCTTGGGGATCGCGTTCCAATGGTAATGCGCGTCGATGGTGTTGTTCATCGCATAGCGGATGAGCGCGCCGAAATCATGCGGGAAACCGTAGGGGTAGACGCCCTCGCGCTGGATCAGCCCGGCATTGCCGTAGCTGGTCTCTCCACCGGGCTGGCCGCGATCGACCAGCAGCACCGAGCGGCCCGCTTTCTGCAGGTGCAGCGCCACCGAAATCCCGACAATGCCCGCCCCAACAACGATCGCGTCCGTGCGCATCCGACCTGCCTCCGCCAGCCTTTCCCGCCAGCAAGAATAGCGCCAGCGGCGGCGCTGTCAGCCGTTTCGTCGAATATTGCGGGTAACCCGGCAAAGTTTCGCAGTTTATGCCGACATTGCTGCAATGCAGCAGGCTGGCTCACTAACAGAGCTTCCCTCACGCAACTTTCTGCGTGCGGGCAGCCCCGTCACTACGGCGAGGGGAGTGAGCGCGGCGTCAGGTGCACACCGGCGATGGTGCAACGGGTCGAGCCGCCGGCTCGCTCGATCGTCGGGATCGCCAGCGGCAAGGGCCGCGCGCTCTCGCCGATGATCGCGAGCTGCTCGGGCGTCAGCGCGGCGAACGCCGTCGTCGACAAGGCCAGGATGCGCCCGTTCCGGCCCTGGAGCTCGATGGCATTGCCGGCGAATGTCTCGATCTGCGCGTTGCTGAGCGGGATCACCTGACGGCCGGCACGCTCGAAACGCTCGACGATCTCACTACGTCGCTCCGCATCGGTGATCATGTCGAGGCCGATCATGGCGAAATCGGTCGCGACGCACATCAGCACATTGGTGTGGTAGATGTCCGCGCCGTTGCCGTCCCTGGCCGAGAACACCATCGGCTCGAAATTGAACTGGGTGCAGAAGCGCTCCAGGATGATCGGATCGGTGCGCTCGGACTTGGCGGCGTAGGCGATGCGATCGATATGGTCGAGCACCATGGCGCCGGTGCCTTCGAGGAAGAGCCCGTCCGGTTCGAGGCCGGAATAATCGATCACCTCCTGGACCCGGTAGCGGCGCTTCAGCATCTCGATGACGTCGCTGCGGCGCTCCCGCCTGCGGCTCACCGCCTTCATCGGATAGATCGCGACATGGCCGCCGGCATGGGTGGAGAACCAGTTGTTCGGGAAGACGGAATCCGGCGTCAGCGTGCCTTCGTCCTCGAACAGGTGCACGGTGACACCATGCTGCTCCAGCAGCGCAGCCGCCTCGGTGATCTCCTGGAAGGCGAGCTCAGCGAGATCATCTCCCTCCTCCTGCAGGCGCTGGAAATGATTGTCGGCGGCGGTCTCGGTGTTGACCGTGAAATGATGCGGCCGGACCATGACCACGGCCGAGGGTGCCTGGACGGAAGAGGCGGGCTGGCGTGCCATCGAACGATCTATCCTTGCAGGGTCAGTCAGCGGCGCGCTGCAGCATGCCGAAGAGATCGCGCGGCTCGTCGGGATCGGCGATCATGTCGAGATTCTGGTAGAGATCCGTGCCGGCGATACGCTCGCGCAGGTAACGCAGCGCCGAGAAGTCCTCGATCGCGAAGCCGACGCTGTCGAACAGCGTGATCTGGGTGGCATCACGCCGGCCCGGGACCTGCCCGGTGATGACGCGCCAGAGTTCGGTGATCGGATAGTCCTTGTCCATCTGCTGGATCTCGCCCTCGACCCAGGTCTGCGGCGGGTATTCGACGAAGGTGTCGGCGCGCAGCAGGATGTCGCGGTGCAACTCGGTCTTGCCCGGGCAGTCGCCGCCGATGGCGTTGAGGTGGACGCCGCGCCCGACCATGTTGTCGGTCAGGATCGTCGCGAACTGCTTGTCGGCGGTACAGGTGGTGATGATCTCAGCGCCCTCGACCGCAGCCTGCGCCGTGCTGCAGGCGGTGACCAAGAGGCCGCTTCCCTGCAGGTTGCGCAGCGTCTTTTCAGTCGCGATGGGGTCGATATCGTAGAGCCTGACCGCCTCGATACCGACGACCGCCTTCATCGCCAGCGCCTGGAACTCGGCCTGGGCGCCATTGCCGATCATCGCCATGGTGCGGGCGCCCTTCGGCGCCAGATGCCGCGCCGCCATGGCCGAGGTCGCGGCCGTACGCAGCGCGGTCAGCAAGGTCATCTCGGTGAGCAGCACGGGATAGCCGCTGGCGACCTCGGCGAGCAGACCGAAGGCGGTGACCGTCTGCAGGCCGGAGGCAACGTTCTTCGGATGGCCGTTGACGTATTTGAAGCCGTAGATGGTGCCGTCCGAGGTCGGCATCAGCTCGATCACGCCGTCCCGCGAATGACTGGCGACACGCGGCGTCTTGTCGAAGCTCTCCCAGCGACGGAAATCCTCCTCGATGCGGTCGGTGAGCTCGCGCAGCATCGTCTCGATGCCGACCCGATGGACGAGGCGCATCATGTTGTCGACGCTGACGAAAGGCACCATCGCCTTGGCGGAGGGAGGTAATGCGGTCATCGGAAGCGCCAGGTCCCAAGCTGTTATGACTGGACTCTACCGTGAGCAGGACGTTGGCCGAAATATCAGAACTGTGTTATTTCGGTCATGAGATTGAACAGATTGTTCGCCTGAATTGCTCATTCCGTCAGGACGCTTGATGGCCGCTGAAATAGCCAAATATGTCCCCGACACGCTCGACCGGGCGCTGATCACGCATCTGCGGGGCGATGGCCGCGCGTCGCTCTCCAAGCTGGCGGCGGTGTTGGGGGTCGCCCGCGGCACTGTCCAGAACCGGCTGGAGCGGCTGATCGCGACCGGAACGCTGCTCGGCTTCACCGCCCGCGTCCGCGACGACTACGATACCAATGCGGTGCATGCGGTGATGATGATCGAGGTCGTCGGCAAGTCGACGACGCAGGTCATCCGCAAGCTGCGTGGCCTGCCGGAGGTCCACACACTGCACACCACCAACGGCAATTGGGACCTGGTCGCCAATATCCGCACCGGCAGCCTCGCCGAATTCGACCGCGTCCTGCGCGAGGTACGGATGATCGACGGCATCGCGAACAGCGAAACCAGCCTGCTGCTGAGCAGCGTCTAGGTGCTGCAGCCCGCACGATGACGGCGGGCCGCCCCGCGTCGGCGCCAGATGACGCCGCGCGCCGGATCGGCCAATGTGGCGCCCCGTTTCGCTGTTCCGGTCTCGATGCTCGCCGCCCTCGCCTCCGCCCTCGCTCTGCTCGGCCGCTACGGCACGCAGGGTTTTGCGCTCTCGATCTTCCTCGGTCTCGCCTTGCCGCAGTTCTCGGCGGCGGCGCGCCCGCTCCTGCCGATCACGATCTTCTGCTTCACCACCGTCGTGTTCATGCGCGCCGACCTGCGCGTCATCGCCGGGCTGGTGCGCCGGCCGGGCAAGCTGATCGCGACCTGCCTCTGGCTGCTGTTCGTCCCGGCGCTGCTGATCGCCGCGGCCCTCGCTCTGCTTGGACGCGAGGCGCTCGATCCCGGCCTGCTGCTCGGCATCGCGATCATGGGCGCGGCGCCGCCGATCATGTCCTCGCCCGCCGTCGCGATCCTCTACGGCTTCGAGCCCTCGCTGATCATCGCCGGCGTGATCGTCACCACCATCGTGAGCCCGGTCATTGCGCCGCTGCTGGTCGACTGGCTAGCGGGGGCCGCCGTCCCGCTCGACCGGCTGGCGCTGGCCTTGCGGCTCGTGATGTTCATCGGCGGCGGCATGGTCGTCGCCTTCGCGATAAGGCGCTGGCTCGGGGCCGAGCGCATCCGGGCGCTCAAGCCCAATCTCGATGGCTTCGGCGTGCTGATGTATTTCATCTTCGCCATCGCGGCGATGGACGGCGTCACCAAGGCGGCGATGGAGCGCCCTAGCCAGGTTGCGCTGTTCCTGGCCGTCGCTTTCCTGGTTTCCACGGTCGGCCTCGCCAGCGCCTGGCTGGTGCTGCGCCGTTTTCCCGTCTCCGAGCGCTTCATGATCGGCTACGGCACCGGCCAGCGGAACATGGGCCTCTTGGTCGCCGCGCTCGGCGCCGGCGTGCCACCGACCACCTATCTCTATTTCGCGCTGGCCCAGTTCCCGATCTACCTCCTGCCCTGGCTGCTGCGCGGTGTCGCGGCGCGGATCAGGCGCATGGAAGCCTCTGCTGACGCGAGCTGACTGAAAGCTTTGCCAGAATTCCAGCAAGCAAAGCCGGAGTTCCCATCATGATCACGCTCTATTCGGGGCCGCTCAGCCTGTTCTCGCGCAAGGTCGAGATCGCACTGCGCGAAAAAAATCTCGCCTTCGAGCGCATCATGGTGCCGTTCAACCAGACGACCGGCTACGACCCCAAGCATCCCGAAGTCGTCGCCATCAACCCCAAGCGGCAGGTCCCGGTGCTGAACGATGACGGGATCGTGCTCTACGACTCCACCGTGATCCTAGAATATCTCGAAGACGCCTATCCTGAGCCACCGCTCTTTCCGCTTTGCCCCGGCGCCCGCGCCCGCTGCCGGCTCGACGAGCTCTATGCCGACGAGATCATGCTGCAAGCGCTGAAGCCGCTGATGCATCGCACCAGCCCGCCGAGCACCGACCAGACCAGGCGCTTCGCGCTGGAGGCCGACGCGCTGATCGCCGAGCGCGCGCTGGAGAAGCACTACGCCGAGCTTGAAGATCGGCTCGCCGGCCGCGAGTTCTTCGGCGACGCCGTCTCGGTCGCCGATATCGCCCTGTTCATGAGCGTGCTGTTCTCGCTTCGCCTTGGCGGCCCCTCGCTCACCCCGTTCGACGGCCTGTCGCGCTGGTTCGAGCGGCTGAAGCTGCGGCCCGCCTTCGCCCAGGCCGCCGTCGAGATCGCCGAGGCGGACCGGCGCCTGTCGTTTCCGTTGAAACGGGCGTAGCGCGGCCAGCCTCTCCTCTTTACGCCCAGAGCGCGGTCGTCCCGGGCGTAGCGAAGCGCAGACCCGGGACCCATTCCGGAACCTTCTACCGGAAAGGCTCCGGAATGGATCCCGGATCGGCGCCGCTAACGCGGCTTGTCCGGGATGACACAAGCATGGTTTCGCGATCAGGCGAAACAGGCTAAACGCCGGCTATGAGCACGATCCGCATCGCCCCTTCCATCCTCTCCGCCGACTTCGCCAAGCTCGGCGAGGAGGTTCGAGCCGTCGACGAGGCCGGCGCCGACTGGATCCACTGCGACGTGATGGACGGGCATTTCGTGCCCAACATCACCTTCGGCCCCGATGTGCTGAAGGCGATCCGCCCGCACACCAGGAAGTTCTTCGACGTCCACCTGATGATCGCGCCGGTCGATCCCTACATCGAGGCCTTCGCCAAGGCCGGCGCCGACCTGATCTCCTTCCATGTCGAGGCCGGCCCGCATCCGCACCGGACGCTGCAGGCGATCAAGGCGCAGGGCAAGCAGGCCGGCATCGTGCTCAACCCCGGCACGCCGGCGAGCGCGGCCGAGCCGCTGATCGGCGATGTCGACCTGATCCTGCTGATGACGGTCAATCCCGGCTTCGGCGGCCAGAGTTTCATCCATTCGGTGGTCGAGAAGATCGCACAGGTCCGCGCCCTGATCGGCGAGCGCCCGATCGCGCTCGAGATCGACGGCGGCGTCACGCCGGAGACGGCGCCGCTCTGCGTCAAGGCCGGCGCCGATACGCTCGTCGCCGGCTCGGCCGTGTTCAAGGGCGGGCCGTCGGCCTATGCCGGCAACATCGCCGCCATCCGCAAGGCGGCCGAGACCGCCCGCGGCGACTGGGTCTGAGGACTTAGAGATCGATCGCGGCGAAGCCGCCATAGATCAGCCGCGTCCCGTCAAAAGGCATCGGATTGGCCTCGGGCTGCATGCGCGGATCGGCCATGATCTTCTGCCAGCCGGCATCGCGTGCCTCCTTGCTCGGCCACTCGACCCAGGAGAAGACCACGACCTCGTCGTCCTTGGCAGCGACGGCGCGGTGGAAATCGGTCTGCTTGCCGTGCGGGACGTCGTCGCCCCAGTTCTCGGCGATCCGCGTCGCGCCATACTCCTTGAACAGCGACGCTGCCTTGCGGGCGTGCTCGGTATAAGCCTCGCGATTGGCAGCAGGCACGGCCGCAACGAAACCATCGACATAGGACATCGGTCTTTTCCTCCTTGGGTCTGTCGGCGCTCCAAATCCGAAGAGCGCCCCGCCCAGCCGGTGCGGACGCTAGGCAGGGCATGGGTCCGAAGCTGTCAGCAGTGGCCCTCCGGCATTCCGTCAGCGGCCCGTCCGTGCTAGCGAGCCGGCGAGCCTTTCATCGTCACCTCGCGAGCCCGCTATGATCCCTCGTTATTCCCGCCCCGAGATGGTCGCGATCTGGGAGCCGCAGACGCGCTTCCGCATCTGGTTCGAGATCGAGGCGCACGCCACCGACAAGCTCGCCGAGCTGGGCGTCGTGCCGAAGGAGGCCGCCGCGACGATCTGGGCCAAGGCCAAGGACGCCACCTTCGACGTCGCCCGCATCGACGAGATCGAGCGCGTCACCAAGCATGACGTCATCGCCTTCCTGACCCATCTCGCCGAGATCGTCGGCCCCGAGGCGCGCTTCGTCCACCAGGGCATGACCTCCTCGGACGTGCTCGACACCACCCTCTCGGTGCAGTTGGCGCGCGCCACCGATATCCTGATCGCCGATGTCGACGCCCTGCTCGCCGCCATCAAGCGCCGCGCCTTCGAGCACAAGCTGACCCCGACCATCGGCCGCTCGCACGGCATCCATGCCGAGCCGGTGACCTTCGGCCTCAAGCTCGCCCAGGCCTATGCCGAGTTCGACCGCTGCCGCGCCCGGCTCGTCGCGGCGCGCGCCGAGATCGCGACCTGCGCCATTTCCGGCGCGGTCGGCACCTTCGCCAATATCGACCCGCAGGTGGAGGAATACGTCGCGGAGAAGATGGGCCTGACGCCGGAGCCGGTCTCGACCCAGGTCATCCCGCGCGATCGCCACGCCATGTTCTTCGCTACGCTCGGCGTCGTCGCCTCGTCAGTCGAGCGCCTCGCCACCGAGATCCGCCATCTCCAGCGCACCGAGGTCTACGAGGCCGAGGAGTATTTCTCGCCGGGCCAGAAGGGCTCCTCGGCTATGCCGCACAAGCGCAACCCCGTCCTGACCGAGAACCTGACCGGTCTCGCCCGCCTCGTGCGCGGCATGGTCACTCCGGCGCTGGAGAACGTCGCCCTCTGGCATGAGCGCGACATCTCGCACTCCTCGGTCGAACGCATGATCGGCCCCGACGCCACGGTGACCCTCGATTTCGCGCTGGCCCGCCTCACCGGCGTCGTCGACAAGCTGCTGATCTATCCGCAGAACATGAGGAAGAACCTCGACAAGCTCGGCGGCCTGCACAATTCGCAGCGCGTCCTGCTCGCCTTGACCCAGGCCGGCGCCAGCCGGGAGGACAGCTATTCCATGGTCCAGCGCAATGCGATGCGCACCTGGGAGCATGGCGAGGATTTCCTCACCAACCTCAAGGCCGACAAGGACGTCACGGCGAAGCTCTCGGTCGCGCAGCTGGAGGCGATGTTCGACGAGGGCTACCACTTCAAGCATGTCGACACGATCTTCCGCCGGGTGTTCGGGGGAGCGTGATGAGGATCGCCGTTCTCGCGGACATTCACGGTAATTTCGACGCGCTGGAAGCAGTCGTCGAGGATCTGGAGCGGACTAAGCCTGACATTGTCGTCAATCTTGGCGACTGCCTCTCCGGGCCGCTCAAGGCGCGCGAGACGGCGGATTTGTTGCTGACCAAGGGCTGGCTGACCGTCTGCGGCAATCATGATCGCTATCTCGTCGAGCAAAGCATCGACGAGCTACCTCGCTCGGATCGAGCCGCGGCCGAGCAACTGCAGGCCCACCATTTCGATTGGCTGCGCACACTGCCATTCTCAGCCCAGGCTGCCGATGGCGTCACGCTCTTTCACGCGACCCCTACCAACGACAATCGCTACCTCGCCGAACGGCCCCACCAAGGGGGGCATATCCGGCGCTCCGAGGGTGAAATCGCCGAGGAACTGGCCGGCGTCGCCGCCTCGTTGATCCTCTGCGGCCACTCCCATCTTCCGCGCCTCGTTACGCTTCCGGATGGCCGCAACATCTTCAATCCCGGCAGCGTGGGCCTGCCGGCCTATGATGACGACCTGCCGGAATGGCACGTGATGGAGGCGCAGAGTCCTCACGCGCGCTACGGCATTGCCGAGCAGTGCCGCAGCGGCTGGCGCTTTTCGTTTCACGCCCTACCTTACGATTGGGCGGCTGCCGCCGACCTGGCCCTTGCGAACGGGCGGACGGATTGGGCGCACGCCCTCGCCACCGGCTTCGCCCTGATACCCGATCGTCCCGACCAATGAAAACTTCCGACACCGATATCCTCATCGTCCCCGGCTGGTCGGGCTCCGGGCCCGACCATTGGCAGAGCCGCTGGGAGGCGAAGCTGCCGACCGCCCGCCGCGTCGAGCAGGAGGACTGGTACAAGCCGACCCGCGACGGCTGGGCGAATCGCATTGTCGCCGCCGTGCGCGCTGCGACGAAGCCGGTCGTCATCGTCGCCCACTCGGCCGGCTGCAGCGCCGTCGCGCACGCAGCCGAGCACCTGAAGCCGCATGAGGTCACCGGCGCCTTCCTGGTCGCGCCGGCCTCCGAGCGGGCCAAGCGCGCCATCCCCGGCATGGCCGACGATTTCGCCGCGATCCCGCTGAAGCCCCTGCCCTTCCGCTCGGTGCTGATCGCCAGCGCGACCGACCCCTATTGTACGCCGGAGGAGGCCAAGGCTTTGGCCGAGGCCTGGGGTTCGGAGTTCGTCGATGCCGGCGACAGCGGCCATCTCAACACCGAATCCGGACACGGCCCCTGGCCGGACGGGCTGCTGCGCTTCGCCGGCTTCATGAAGAACCTGACCGCGGTGTGAGAAGCGAAGGGCCGTGCTTGCCACCAATGGCGAGCACGCCAAAGCAATGGTGTTCCAAGGCGGCATCGGCATGGCGGCTGGCGATTGCCTTGGCCGCCACCAACGCTAGATTGCCCCGTCAGCCGGCTGCACCGGTAAAGAGCACGAGGCGTCGCCATGCATGAATTTGCTGTTCTGGTTTCTATCCTCGGCGTCTTCCTGCTCGGCGCAATCAGCCCCGGCCCGAGCTTCGTCGTGGTCTCGCGCATCGCCATCTCCGGCTCCCGCGCCGATGGCGTGATGGCGGCGATCGGCATGGGGCTCGGCGGTTTCATCTTCGCGACGATCGCCGTCGCCGGCCTGACGGCGCTGCTGCTTCAGGTCGAATGGCTCAACCTGGCGCTCAGGTTGGCCGGCGGCGCCTATCTCGTCTGGCTCGGCATCAATATCTGGCGGGCAGCGCCCGAACCGCTGGAGATTGCCGACACCGCCGGCGAGAGATCGGGCACGCTCTGGAAGTCGTTGCTGAAGGCGCTCTTCGTCCAGCTTTCCAATCCAAAAACGGCAATCTTCTACGCCTCGATGTTCGCGGCCCTGCTGCCGTCGCCGACCCCGTCCTGGATGTATTTCGCCCTGCCGCCGATGCTCTTCCTGATCGAATTCGCCTGGTACACGGTGGTGGCCGTCGGCTTCTCGGCCCGCACCCCGAAGGCGGCCTATCTGCGCTTGAAGATCTGGATCGATCGTGCCGCCGGAGCGGTGGTCGGAGCCCTGGGCCTCAAGCTCATGACGGACAGCGTGCGCTCGTCCGTTTGACTTTGGGAGGCGGCGATCGCTGGCCTCCGACACGCCTGCCGGCTCCTTGTCAGCCGCTCGATGAGGCCGTGAAGACCGCCAACTGAGCCTCGAAAGCGCGCTGATAGGCCGGCCGCGCTTCGGCGCGGGCGACATAGACAGCGAGGTTCGGCTTCTCCTCAAGCATGCCCGAGCCCTGCAACCGGCGCAGCACCGTCACCATCAGGAGGTCGCCGGCGCTGAATGCGCCGTCGAGCCAGTCGGCATCGCCGAGATGGCTGGAGAGGCCTTTGAGCCGCTTGCGGATGATGTCGTCGAGGCCCTTGAGACGCTCCTCGTACCAGGGCTTGTCGCGATCGAGGATCCTGACCAGGCTGCGATCGAAGATCGGCGGCTCCAGCGTGTTGAGCGCCGCGAACATCCACATGATCGCCCGGGCCCGGGCCTTCGCCTCACCCGGTAGCAGCCCGGCATGGCGCTCCGCGATATGGAGCACGATAGCGCCAGACTCGAACAGGGTGAGATCGCCATCCTCATAGGTCGGGATCTGCCCGAAGGGCTGAATCGCGAGATGCGCGGGCTCCTTCATCGTCTTGAACGACAGCAGGCGAACCTCATAGGGCTGGCCGGCCTCTTCGAGCGCCCAGCGCACGCGCATGTCCCGCGCCAGGCCATTGCCACGGTCGGGTGAGCGTTCAAAGGCGGTGATGGTGGTGGTCATCGGCGGCTCCCAGGGACTGCTTGGCAGGCCTTCGCATCCAAAGGACGAAAAGCCATCGCGACTCCCGACAATACGCGCGTTCTTTTTCCGCCTAGCGGCCGCGTGATCCGATGCCGGGCTGCTTCAAAGAAAAACCCGCCCCGGATCGCTCCAGAGCGGGCTCGTCTCATGCCTTGCGGCGATCAGAGGCGATCAGTTCTCGACGTAACCGATCTTGCCGTCAGCACCCTTCTTCCAGGTGTAGACGGTGTAGTCGGGACGGGTGATGTCGCCCTTCTTGTCGAAGCCGATCTTGCCGATGACCGTGTCGACCGGCTGGCCGCCATGCAGCGCCGCAGCGATCTTCTTCGGGTCGACCGAGTTCGCGCGCTTGGCGCCTTCGGCCATGATCTGGACAGCCGCGTAGCTGTACAGCGTATAGGCTTCCGGCTTGAACTTGCGAGCCTCGAACTTCTTCAGGACCGCAGCCGCCTCAGGACGCTTCTGCGGATCCGGCGGGAAGGTCATCAGCGTACCTTCAACGCCCGGGCCGCCGATCGTGGCGAACTCGTCGGTGGTGATGCCATCGCCCGAGATCATCACGGTCTTCAGGCCCTGATCGCGCATCTGGCGCACGATCAGGCCGCCCTCGGTGTGCAGGCCACCCCAGTAGAGGTAGTCGGCACCCGTCGACTTCAGCTTCGAGATCAGCGCCGAGAAGTCCTTCTCGCCGGCGTTGACGCCTTCATAGAGCACATCCTTGATGCCGGCCTTGGTCAGACCCTTGCGCGTCTCGTCGGCAAGGCCCTGGCCGTAGGTCGTCTTGTCGTGGACGACGGCGATCTTCTTGCCCTTGAGGTTCTTGGCGATGTATTCCGCCGCCACCGAACCTTGCTGATCGTCACGGCCGCAGGTGCGGAACACGTTCCACAGGCCGCGCTCGGTGATTTTCGGGTTGGTCGCCGACGGGCTGATCATCAGGATGCCGTTCTCGGCATAGACTTCCGACGCCGGCATGGTGACGCCGGAGTTGAAGTGGCCGAGCACCATCTTGACGCCGTCGCCGACGAACTTGTTGGCAACCGAGACGCCCTGCTTCGGATCCGAGACGTCGTCACCGACCACGACCTGGATCTTCTGGCCGAGGATGCCGCCGGCGGCGTTGATGTCATCGGCAGCCTGTTCCGCCCCGTTCTTCAGCTGCGCGCCGAACGCCGCATTCGGCCCCGTGATCGGGCCGCCGACGCCGAGCTTGATCTGTGCGTTCGCTACGCCGGAAAAGGCGAGGACCGCGCCAAGGGCAATACCGCCCAAGAGCAGCTTCTTCATGCGTTGTGACTCCCCTGTGAGTATATTACGGGTCGGCTTGGCCGTCCCGTCTCGGCGCGTGGTGCCACCGGAATGCGCAGTCTTGCGCTTTTTCGAGGTGCTGTCACGCGGCAAGCCCGGTGAACTTTCGTGGTGTTTCGGCGGTCTCAGGAGCTCTCGCGAGCCCTCCAGCTGAAGGGTCCGGTGCGCTCATAAAGCCAGCGATATTGGGTGGTCATCTGCCGCGCCCGGTTGTAGCGCCAGCCGGCGACGGCGAAGGCCAGCAGTACCAGCGTGTCGACGATGTAGTAATGCACCGTCAGCAGCGTCGCCTCGAACAGGGCGAAGTGGATGAAGCGGATCACCAGCCCGAGGATCAGCGTGTAGAAGACGAGCTGGACCGGCGGGCGCCAGGTGATCGCCACGGCGCGGCCGGCCATCCAGGCGGCCCAGCCGCCCATCACCACCGTCACCAGCAGGAAGAGCCAGATGGTCGGCTCCTCATAGAGAATGCCCTGCATCATCGTGCTCCGTTCAAGCTCGCGGCGCTCAATGCCGTCCGCCTTCGAGATAGGCCGCCCGCACCTGCGGATTGGCGAGCAGCTCCTTGCCGGTGCCGCTCATGGTAATGACGCCGTTGACCATGACATAGCCGCGATGGGCGAGCTTGAGCGCATGGAAGGCGTTCTGCTCGACCAGGAACACGGTCAGCCCCTGGCTGCGGTTGAGTTCCTTGATCGCCTCGAAGATCTGCTTGACGATCAGAGGAGCGAGGCCGAGCGAAGGCTCGTCGAGCATCAGGAGCTTCGGCCGCGCCATCAGCGCACGCGCGATCGCCACCATCTGCTGCTCGCCGCCCGAGAGCGTGCCGCCGCGCTGCTGCAGGCGCTCCTTCACGCGCGGGAACAGCTTGCAGATCTTCTCGAGGTCCTCGTCGAAATGCTGCATGCCGGCGACGGCGGCGCCCATCTGCAGGTTCTCGAACACGGTCATGCGCGGGAAGATGCGCCGGCCTTCCGGCGACTGCGCGATGCCCAGGCGCGCAATCTCATGGCTCGGCATCCTGGTGATGTCGCGCCCTTCATAGGTGATGCTGCCTTCGCGCGCCTGCGGGGCGCCGAAGATCGTCATCATCAGCGTCGACTTGCCGGCGCCGTTGGCGCCGATCATGGTCACGATCTCGCCCTGGCGGACGTCGACGTCGACACCCTTCAGCGCGATGATCTTGCCGTAATAGGTCTTGACGCCGCGGATGGAGAGAAGCGCTCCTGCTTCGCTCATAGGCCGACCTCCGCTTCCACCTGCTCGACCTCTTCGTCGTCGACGCCGAGATAGGCTGCGATCACCTTCGGATCGGCCTGGACTTCGGCCGGCGTGCCGTCGGCGATCTTGGTGCCGTAGTCGAGCACCACGACATGATCAGAGATTTCCATCACCACCGACATGTCGTGTTCGATCAGGAGCAGCGCCGTGCCGTGATCCCTGCGGATCGAGAGCAGCAGCGTGTTGAGGTCGAGACTCTCGCGCGGGTTGAGGCCCGCGGCCGGCTCGTCCAGGCAGAGCAGAACCGGATCGGTGCACATCGCCCGCGCGATCTCCAGGCGCCGCTGGTCGCCATAGGGCAGATCGGCGGCCGGATCGTCGGCGCGATGGATCAGGTTGATCTTCTCCAGCCAGAACTTGGCCTTCTCAATCGCTTCCTTCTCGCGCGCCTTGTAGCCGCCGATGCCGAGCACGCCGAGGAAGGTGAAGCCCGAGGCGATCATCAGCGGGTTGTGCTGCGCGACCAGAAGGTTTTCCAGCACCGTCATGCCGCCGAACAGGCGGATGTTCTGGAAGGTGCGGGCGACCTTGGCCTTCCAGGCGATGCGGAAGTCGGGCATGCGCTCGAGCAGGTAGCTGTCACCGCTGTCCTGGGTCAGCGTCATCATGCCTTCGGTCGGCTTGTAGAAGCCGGTGATGCAGTTGAACACCGTGGTCTTGCCGGCGCCGTTGGGGCCGATCAGGGCGGTGATGTCGCCCTTGCGGGCCTCGAAGGAGAGGTCGTTGACGGCGGTCAGGCCGCCGAAGCGCATGGTGACATGCTCGACCTGGAGAAGCGGCTTGGTCGTCATCAGCCGTGCCCCTCCTGGACCATATCGGCCGAGATCACCTTCTTCTCCTTGAGGAAGGCGGTCGGCTCGCGGGTTGAGATCAGCCCACGCGGCTTCCAGATCATGATCACCACCATGGCGAAGCCGAAGATCAGCATGCGGTACTTGGTCGGGTCGAAATCGGGACCGAAAATCTGCTTCAGCCAGTCGAGTTCGCGCAGCAGCTCGGTACCGCCGATCATCGCGATCGCGGCGATGGCGCAGCCCCAGAGCGAGCCCATGCCGCCGAGCACCACGATGGCGAGGATCACCGCCGATTCCATGAAGACGAAGGATTCAGGCGAGATGAAGCCCTGCCGTGCCGCGAAGAACGAGCCGGCGAAGCCACCGAACATCGCGCCGAGCGAGAAAGCCGTCAGCTTGGTGTTCGTGGTGTTGATGCCGAGCGAGCGGCAGGCGATCTCATCCTCGCGCAGCGCCTCCCAGGCGCGCCCGACCGGCAGGCGCCGCAGGCGCAGGCTGACATAGGCCGTCAGGAGCGCCATGCACAGGATGACGTAGTAGAGGAAGATCGTTCGGTAGAGCGGCGAGAATTCGAGCCCGAACACGGCCGCAAAGCCGTCATCGCCTGCCGTGAACGGTATCCCGAAGAAGCTCGGCCGCGGGATGCCGGAAATGCCGGCATAGCCGTTCGAGAAGTCCGTCCAGTTGATCAGAACGAGGCGGATGATCTCGCCGAAGGCAAGCGTCACGATGGCGAGATAGTCGCCGCGCAGCCGCAGGACCGGAAAGCCGAGGATCATGCCCCAGAAGGCGGCCAGGATGCCGGCGAGCGGCAGCAGGATCCAGAAGGACAGACCGAAATTCTTGGCCAGCAGCGCGTAGGAATAGGCGCCGACCGCGTAGAAGGCGACATAGCCGAGGTCGAGCAGCCCGGCGAGGCCGACGACGATGTTCAGCCCCCAGCCGAGCATCACGTAGATCAGGATCTGGACGCCGAAATTGTCGATCCATTTCAGCGCCCCGCCCCAGCCCGCGATGTTGATCGCGATGATCGGGAAGGTCAGCAGGAAGCCGAGGCCGAACAGCGAGAAGATCCGCGAATGGCGCTGGAAGAAGCCGATCGTGCCATGCGGCAGCAGCCGCACCGTCGCCTTGCCTTCGCCGCTCTTCTGCTGGCGCAGCGCCATCAGGAAGCGGCCGACGAAGATGATCGCCACGGCCCAGGCCACCGCGTCCCAGCGCGGATCGAGCACGAGCTGGTTGTCGAGATTCTGGCGCGTGCCCCAGGCGATGATCGGGATGCACAGGCCGAAGGTGACCAGCGCCGCGAACGCCGCCTCCTTCAGTGCCTTCATCATGTCAGCCTGGCGCTTGGCCGGTGTCGCTGCGTCCATGGCCATAAGCTCAGACCTTCTCGACTTCCGGCCGGCCGAGGATGCCGGAGGGCATGAACACGAGGACGACCGCGAGGATGCAGAAGGCGGCGACGTCCTTGTAGTCGATGGTGAAATAGGCTGACCACATCACCTCGATCAGGCCGATCAGCAGCCCGCCGAGTACCGCGCCGGGCAATGAGCCGATGCCGCCCAGCACGGCCGCAGTGAAGGCCTTGACGCCGGGCGTGAAGCCGTCGGCGAAGTTCACGACGCCGTAGAGCACGAGATACATGACGCCGGCGACCGCCGCGAGCGCCGCTCCCATCACGAAGGTGATCGAGATCGTGCGATCGACGTCCACGCCGAGCAGCGAGGCCATCTTGCGGTCCTGCTCGCAGGCGCGCTGGGCCCGGCCGAGCGGCGTCTTCTGCACCAGGTACCAGAAGGCCGCGAGCAGCACGACCGTGGTCACGATGATGACGATCTGCTTGTAGGAGATCGAGACCGGATAGGTCGAGCTGTCGATCAGCAGGATCGACTTGTTCAGCATCGGCGGGATCGGCTTGTTGCGCGGCCCCTGCACGACCTGGACGAAGTTCATCAGGAAGATCGACATGCCGATCGCCGAGATCAGCGGCGCGAGGCGGAACGAACCGCGCAGCGGCCTGTAGGCGACGCGCTCGATCGTCCAGTTCCACAGCGAGGTGAAGAACATCGCAAGGATCAGGACGAAGATCAGCGCCAGCACGATCAGGCCGGCCCCGAACCAGGCCGAGATCAGCATGAAGAAGATCAACGCGATGAACGCCGACAGCATGAAGACGTCGCCATGAGCGAAGTTCACCATGCCGATGATGCCGAAGACCATCGTGTAACCGATGGCGATGAGGCCGTAGATTGACCCCAGGGTCAGCCCGTTGATGAGCTGCTGGACGAATACTTCCATTGAACGACGCCTAACCCCTCGAATCAATTACCCGTTCTTCTTTTGCGCGGTATGACACCGACGCATGCGGGATACGATTACGGCGCAGAGCTACCAACCGTCTGCGCGCTCGACAATCACCCCGCGCCACATTTCTGTCAAAAGCAATCTGCGTCACTTTGCATATGCAATAGGCAGCCGATGCTGCGGCCCTGCGCGCATTCGGCGCAAGATGATTGCTCGGCATGCAGTACACGATCCCGCGATAGCGGACCTTGCTGTCGCCGATGTCGCACTACCCCAGCGCGAGATACCGGAATGGTGGCTCCAATCGCGCTCCGGGCCCGCGCTTTAGGCCTCGCGCGCCGGCCCGAGCGCTGCCACGATCACCCTCCCCGCGAATCCCGCTTCCCGCTTTCCAGGTGCGCCATGGTCCTCGCCGCCCCTCCCGTTACCGACGCCGCCTATGACAAGGCGCTCGCTCTGCTCGACCGCGTCCCGCTGATCGACGGGCACAACGACCTGCCTTTCGTCGTGCGGCTCGACCGGACGGCGAAGGGCGATCTTGCCGCCTACGATCTCGGCAAGGTCCATCCCGAGACCGACACCGACATCCCGCGCATGCAGGCCGGCAAGCTCGCCGGGCAGTTCTTCGCGGCCTATGTCCCGCCGAATCACCCCAAGCCTGCCGGCTTCGCGCTGGCGCAGATCGCGCTGATGCGCCGTATCTGGGAGCGCCATGCCGACGTCTTCAGGCCGGGCCTCTCGGCCGACGACGTCGAAGCGGCGCAGAAGGAAGGCCGCATCGCCCTGTTCATGACGATCGAGAACGGCTCGGCGCTCGACAACGAGCTCGACGCGCTCGACGCCTATTGGGACCTCGGCGTCCGGCTGATGACGCTCTGCCACAATGACACCCATGACTGGTGCGATTCGGCCACCGACGCGCCGCGTCACAATGGGCTCGCCGCTTTCGGCAAGGAGGTGATCGGCCGGATGAACCGGCTCGGCATGGTCGTCGACCTCGCCCATGTCGCGCCCAAGGTGATGCACGACGTGCTCGACGTCAGCACGGCGCCGGTGGTCTGGTCGCACTCCAACGCCTTCTCGCTCTGCGACCACCCGCGCAATGTCCCGGACGACGTGCTCGACCGGGTCGCCGGCAACGACGGGCTGGTGATGGCGACCTTCGTGCCCGACTTCATCAGCCAGGCCTCGCGCGACTGGCATCGGCCGGCCAAGGACCAGTATGGCAAGACGCCAGAGGGGCTCGACTACAAGAAGGCCGAGGCCGAGATCGTCCGCACCACCGGCCCGCGCCCGAAGGCGACGCTGGCGCAGTATTGCGACCATGTCGAATATCTCGCCAAGCGGATCGGCCACGACCATATCGGCATCGGCTCCGACTTCTTCGGCGGCCTCAATCCCGAGGGGCTGGAAGATGCCTCGACCTTCCCGCGCGTGATCGCCGAGTTGGTCTGGCGCGGCTGGTCGGACGAGAACCTCGCCAAGCTCGCCGGCGGCAACATGCTCCGCCTGATGCGCTCGGTCGCGCGTGTTGCCGCGCGCTGAGCGCGGCAATCGACAAGGCAAAATTGAGGCAAAATTTTAAGGGTATGCTGACAACGCTGCCGGACCCGACATTGCGAACGGGGATGGAGCGCTAACTCCTCCCTGTCCGCGCCAGAACAGCCCGGACAGCGCCCGTGAATCTCTTTCCCGCTTCGATCAGGAACTACCTCGTCGCCACCATGGCATGCCTGTGCGTGCCCGGTCTCGGCGCACTCGCCTTTCTCGCGGAACAGGCCGTCGAGGACGTCCTGACCAGCCGGCGCCTCGTCGAGCTGGTCGCGGCCGACGAGGCTCTTCTCAACGCCGGCAACACGATCCGTTCCAATCGCGGCCAGGCCCAGACCGCGATCCAGGTCGCCGACGATCCCGCACCGACGTTGAAGAAGATCGAGCAAGCCAATCGCGACGCGCTCGCCAGCGCCATGGCGCTGCTGCGCAGCACCGACCTTTCCGACCGCAAGGCGCTCGCCGACGCGATCGACCAGAAGGAGAAGGCGACCGCGAGCAAGCTGCCGGAGATCTATGCCGAGGCGGCCAAGCCGAAGCCGCAGCGCAGCCTCGCCGCGACGATGCCCTGGTATAATGGCGTCGGCGACATCGAGACCGCGATGACGACGGCCTCCGACGCGACCTCGACCGCGGTCCGGATGTCCGATCCGGCGCTCGCCGACCTGCAGAACTTCAAGGCGGCCGGCTGGCGCGTGCGGTCGAGCTACGGCACGCAGTGCTCGGTGCTCCGTCCCGTCTTCGGCAGCAACAAGCCGATGGATGCGGCGCAGTTGCGCCGGCTCGGCGAGATGCGTGGTGCCTCCGACGCCAGCGTCGCGCAGCTGGCCCAGCTCGCGGCGCGCCCGGGCGTCAGCCCCGAGCTGGTGCGCAAGATCGGCGCGATGAACAGCGAGGTCACCGCCGCCAACCGCCTGATGGACGAGCAGATCGGCCGCGTCGGCCAGGGCAGCAGCCCGGTCGTCGGCGCCGAGGAATGGACCAAGCAGTGCAACGGTCCGTTCAACACCATTCTCGCCGCCGTAGGCGAGTCCTTCGACGAGATGGAGAACGTGACGCAGGCGACGCTGACGCGGGCCTGGACCCGGCTTGCGATCACCGGCGGCCTCTTCCTCGCTTTGCTCGCCATCTGCGTCGTGAGCTGGCGCGGCGTCCAGCGCCGCATCACCCGGCCGCTGGTCCAGCTGCAGACCGCACTCGCCGGCATGCAGGCCGGTGACTTCGCCCAGAAGATACCGGCCCCGCCCTGCCCCGACGAGATCGGCACGCTGAGCGAAGCGCTGGAGGACTACCGCCAGAACGCGCTCGCGCTCGAAACCAACCGGCGCGACCGCGAGGTCGCCATGCTGGCCGACGCCGAGCAGGCCGCCAAGGTCCGCACCCTCGTCGGCGAAGTCGCGCAGATCGTCGCGGCCGCCCGCGCCGGTGACTTCTCCGGCCAGGCCGAGGCCGGCGATGTCGAGGGCCCGCTGCGCGAGCTCGTCGAGGGCGTCAACGAGATCAACGCCGTCGTCGATGCCGCGACCACCGAATTCGCCGACGCGATGCAGTCGCTCGCCGGCGGTGATCTCACCCATCGCGTGACGACCGGCTATCGCGGCCGCTTCGCCGCGCTGCAGGAGGCGATCAACCAGACCGCCGAACGGCTCTCGACCACGATGCGGACGATCCAGGCCAACGCCTCCGATGTCGGCCTCTCCGCCCGCGAGATCTCGACAGGCGCCGACGATCTCTCCAAGCGCACCGAGGAGCAGGCTTCCTCGCTGGAAGAGAGCGCAGCGACCACAGAAGAGCTCGCCGCCTCGGTCAAGGCATCCGCCCAGGCTTCGCAGCAGGCGGTGCGTCAGGCCGGCCAGGCCATGCAGGTCGCCCAGGATGGCGGCGCGATCGCCGGCGAGGCGGTCGCGGCCATGGCCCGGATCGAGGGGGCCTCCAAGAAGATCTCCGAGATCGTCTCGGTGATCGACGGCATCGCCTTCCAGACCAATCTTCTCGCGCTCAACGCGGCGGTCGAAGCGGCCCGCGCCGGCGATGCCGGCAAGGGCTTCGCCGTCGTCGCCTCCGAGGTTCGCACCCTGGCCCAGCGCTCGGGCGAGGCTGCCAAGGATATCTCCGGCCTGATCTCCTCCTCGAACAGCGAGGTCGAGGCCGGCGTGAAGCTGGTCCGCCAGGCCGGCGATGCCCTGACCCGCATCGTCGAGGCCTCGCGCGGCGTCCAGACCACTATCTCGGAGGTCGCGACCGCCTCGAGCGAACAGGCCAACGGCATCGAGGAGATGAGCCAGACCGTCGCGCATATGGACGAGATGACTCAAGCCAACGCAGCGCTCGCCGAGCAGAGCGCCGCCAGCGCCAATGCGCTCGCCGGCAAGATCGCCGAGCTCAATGCGCTGGTCGCGACGTTCAGGACCGGCGACGAGCTCGCGCCGGTCGCCAGGGCACCGGCTGCTCCCTATGCTCCCCCGCCCCTGCGCACCTCCGACCTCGCAGCGATCGCGAACGGCCAAGGCGCGGAGCCGGAACGCCTGCGCAAGCTCGCGGCTGCGATCGCCGAGCAGAAAAAGGCAGCGCCGCGCCAGACTCCGGCCCGCAGGCAGGCCAATACCCGCTCGGACGAGTCCGGCTGGGAAGAGTTCTGAGGCCCACGGGCCGTCTCGGAAAAAGCGGGCGCGGCCTCGGGGCCGCGCCTTTTTTCGTTTAGCGGAACATTAAGCCTGTTTTGGCACGCTTTCGCCCGATCTCGACAGGTGTGAGGGTCATGGCGTTGTCTACCGCACAATCGCGCTCGGCCGCATCGCGCCTGACGATCCAGCTTCGGATCGCGCTCGTCAGCGTTGTCTTCGTCCTCGGCCTCGTGCTGATCGGCATCGCGTCCTGGACCGGCAGCGGTCGCCTCACCGCCGCCTTCGAGGATCACAAGGCTTATTCCGCCCTCGCCGCCCGTTCGCGCGAGGTTGGTGCCGCGAGCTTCGCACTGAAGGCCTTGAGCCGCGATGTCCGGTTCCGCCAGGAAACGACGGATATCAAGGACTTCGGCACCGGTCTTGAATCACTGAAGCAGGCGATCGCCCGCCTCGGCAGCGCCAATGGCGCCGAGCGCGTGCGGGATGGCATCGCCGCGCTCGATGCCCCGTTGAAAGCGATCGAAGCCGACTTCAAGGCGATCAGTGCGATGCAGCTCGCCTTGCGTTCGGCTGCTCCGGAAGGTCTCGCCGCCCAGTTGGAAGACGCCGCCGAAGCACTCGAAACCAAGGTCCGCTCCAACAGCATGGGCTCTGATTCGCCCGACCTCGCGCGCCTCCCGGGTATCCTCGCAGCGCTGCGCCGGATCGACGCCGCCTATCGCCTCTCCCTCGACGAAAGCCTGCTCGGGCAATGGGAGGTCGAGCAGGGCCGCTTCGAGCGGGCACTCGGCCGCCCGGGCGTTCCCGCCGAGGCCAGGGCCGAGATCGAGCCGGCTTTCAAGGCCTATGCCGAGATCGTCCCGGTCTGGAGCAAGGCCGAGAAGGACTTCATGCTCGCCGGCGAAAAGCTCTCTGGCGAGTTCGACCTGATCGCCCCGCCGCTGCAGGAGCTCGAAGCCCGCCTCTCCGCTGAGGAAGCCCAGGCCGGCGCCCGCCTCTCGCAGGCCCAGAGCTGGACTCAAACAATCATCCTGGGAACGATCGCCGCCGCGCTGGTGCTCGGCCTGATCGCCGCCTTCATCGTCGGCCGCACAACCGCCGTGCCCCTGCGCCGCCTGCGCGACGCCATGCTCAGGCTTGCCGCCGGCGACTACGAGGTCGCCATTGCCGGCCTGTCGCGCCGCGACGAGATCGGCCAGATGGCGCAGGCCGTGCAGGTCTTCAAGGAAAACGGGCTCGCCGTGCAGCGGCTGGAGGCCGAAACCAGCGAAGGCCGGGCCGAAGCCGAGCGCCAGAACCTCGCCATCGTCAGGCAACGCGAGGAGGCTGCCGCCGCGCAAGGCTCCCTGCTCGCCGAGCAGCGCGAGGTCGTCGCTCTCCTGGCCGAGGCGCTCGCCCGCCTCTCGCGGGGTGACCTCACCGTGCGGATCGAGGATGCGGTCGCGCAGGATTACGAGACGCTGAAGCAGGACTTCAACAGCGCGATCGAGCGCCTCGCCGGGACCGTCGATGCGATCAAGGCGACCTCGATCGAGGTCGCGACCGCCGGCCGCGAGATCACCAGCGGCGCCGACGATCTCTCCAAGCGCACCGAGGAGCAGGCCTCCTCGCTGGAGGAGAGCGCCGCCACGACGGAGGAGCTCGCCGCCTCGGTCAAGGCTGCGGCCGACGCTTCGCGCCAGGCCGCCCAGCTCTCGCATGAAGCCAGCGGCATCGCCCGCAAGGGCGGCGCGATCGTCGACGATGCCGTCCAGGCGATGACCCGGATCGAGAAGGCCTCGCACCAGATCTCGGACATCACCTCGGTGATCGACGAAATCGCCTTCCAGACCAACCTCCTCGCCCTCAACGCGGCAGTGGAAGCAGCGCGAGCTGGAGATGCCGGTAAGGGCTTCGCAGTCGTCGCCAGCGAGGTACGAACCCTCGCCCAGCGCTCGGCAGAGGCAGCCAAGAGCATCTCGGCGCTGATCAAGGCCTCGAACACGCAGATCGGCGACGGCGTCGAGTTGGTGCGCTCGGCCGGCGCCGTGCTCGGCCAGATCGTCGAGGCCTCGCAGCGCGTCGCGACGACCGTCACCGAAGTCTCGTCGGCCTCGTCCGAGCAGGCCAGCGGCATCGACGAGATGAGCCAGACCATCGCCCATATGGACGAGATGACCCAGCAGAATGCGGCCCTCGCCGAACAGAGCGCCGCCTCGGCCACGGCGCTGGCGCAGCAAATCGAGCGGTTGAACGGCCTGGTCGCAGCGTTCCGGACGCATGATGGCGGCAGCCCCGCCGTTGACGTTTACCGCGAACGTCGCCGCGCTTGATCACCGCTGAGCGGTTGACGGGAGCGGTACAGCCGGCGCATGGCTGCGCCCTCTTTCAGGACGCAGCCTTCATCATATGACCGGTTCCGGTACCGACCGCACCCGCCCGTCCATCGCGGGACAGGCCCCCATCGTCATCCTCGTCGAACCGCAGCTCGCCGAGAATATCGGCATGTGCGCGCGCGCCATGGCGAATTTCGGCCTGACCGAGCTGCGGCTCGTCGCGCCGCGCGATGGCTGGCCGAGTGGCGGTGGCCTGAAGAAGGGTGCGACGGCGGCCGCCTCCGGCGCGACCCACATCCTCGACAATGCCCGGCTTTTCCCCGATGCCGCCTCGGCGATCGCCGATCTCAACCATGTGCTGGCGACGACGGCGCGCGAGCGCGGCCAGATGAAGCGCGTCTTCACCCCGGCCGAGGCGATGCCCGGCCTCGGCGAGCGCATCGCGACCGGCGAGCGCGTCGGCATCCTGTTCGGGCGCGAGCGCATCGGCCTGACCAATGAGGAGATCAGCTTCGCCGACGCGATCCTGACCTTCCCGGTCAACCCCGCCTTCGCCTCGCTCAATCTGGCGCAGGCCGTGCTGCTCTGCGGCTATGAATGGCTGAAGACCAATGGCGGTGAGCCGGCCTTCCGCGAGAACAATCCCTCCCCGCCGGCGAGCCGCGCCACCGTCCTCTCGATGTTCGACTATCTCGAGGGCGAGCTCGATCGCTGCGGCTTCTTCCCGCCCGGCAAGAAGCCGATCATGACCGCCAATCTGCGCGACATCCTGCATCGCCTCGACATGACCGAGCAGGAGGCACGCACCCTGCGCGGCGTCTTCAAGTCGCTGGCGGAAGGACCGAGAGCCGGCCGCGGCGAACCGAAGGCCTGAGTCTCCCCACATGAAAACGCCGCCGCAGGACCTGCGGCGGCGCCTTGTCGTCGTCGCCGTGCGAGGGCGTCAGCTGCCCGAACGGCCGGCGAGCTGCGGCACGAACATATCGCTCCACTTGGTCGGCTTGACCTTGATCGAGCCGGCCTTGTGCATGAACTCGGCGAACTGCATCACACCTTCTGGCGTCGCGGTGAAGCGCGCATCCTTGTCCTCGATCATCTCCTGGACGTCGGCCGCATCGACCTTGACCTTCGAGCTCTTGGCGAAGATCTCGGCCGCCAGCTTCTTGTCCTTGGCGATCAGGGCGGTGGCATCGTCCATCGCGTCGATGAAGGCCTGGGTCATCTTCGGGTTGGCGTCGACGAACTTCTTCGGCGCGAAGGTGACGTCGAGCGTCAGATTGCCGAGATAGTCGACCGAGTTGAGCACGCGGTGGATGCCGGGGCTCTTCGCCTCGATGTACTGGAAGGGCGGCGAGGTGAAATGCGCCTTGATCTCGGTCTTGCCGCCGATCAGCGCCGCCAGCGCCTCCGGATGCGGCAGACTCACCGTCATCGGGTCCATCTTGGCGTAAGCGGCATCGCCGAACTCCTTGGCCGCGATCATCTGCAGCACCACGGCGGCGAGCGAGGTCTTGATGCCGGGCAGCGCGATCTTGTCGGCCGTGGTGAAGTCTTTCAGCGCCTTCAGCTCCGGCTTGTTCGACATCAGCCAGAGCGAGGTCGAGCTCATGCCGGAGACGCCGACGACCTCGACGCCCGGAATACCCTTGGCCTTGGCCCAGAGCGTCACGAAGCCCGGCGCGCCGGTGCCGGCGAAGTCGAGCGTGCCGGCCATCATCGCGTCGTTGATGACATTGCCGCCGTCGAGCATCAGCCAGTTGACCTTGACGTCGCCGAGCCCGGCCGCCTTGGCGCGCTTCTCCAGGAACTGCTGATCCTGCATCACGATCAGCGGCAGATAGAGGATGCCGAAGCCCTTGGAGATGCGGACCTCGCTGACCTCGGCGCGAGCCGGGGCGATGAAGGCGGCGCCGAGCGCCAGGGCCGCGATCGCGGCACGAAGACAGGTCTTGATCGTCATTGGAGTCTCTCCCTTTGAACCTTGGCCGTTCGGCCTTCTGATGCGGGTGGTCAGTGCTGCATGCCCCAGCGGCGGATGGTCTTGCGCTCGATGGTGGCGAAGATGATGTTCTCGACGAACAGGCCGATCAGGATGACCGTGAACAGGCCGGCGAAGACGTTGGCGGTCTCGAGCTGGTTGCGGTTCTCGAAGATGAACCAGCCGAGGCCGCCCGATCCCGAGGACACGCCGAAGACGAGCTCGGCCGCGATCAGCGTGCGCCAGGCGAAAGCCCAGCCGACCTTGAGGCCGGTCAGGATCGCCGGGAACGCGGCCGGGATCAGGATCAGCCGCACCAGCTTCAGCCCGCGCAGGCCATAGTTCAGGCCGACCATGCGCAGCGTGTTCGAGACCGAACGGAAGCCCGCATGGGTGTTGAGCGCGATCGCCCAGAGCACCGAATGCACCAGCACGAAGATGATGCTGCCGGTGCCGAGCCCGAACCAGATCAGCGCCAGCGGCAGCAAGGCGATCGCCGGCAGCGGATTGAACATCGAGGTCAGCGTCTCCAAGAGGTCGGCGCCGATGCGCGAGCCGATCGCCAGCGTGGTCAGCAGCGCAGCGAGGCCGATGCCGATGCCGTAGCCGATCACGAGCGTCTGCAGCGAGACCAGCATGCGCTGGGGAATGACGCCGTTGACGATGTTGCCGACGAAGGCCTCGACGGTCTGGCCGAAGGTCGGGAACAGCAGCGGGTTGCCGAGCCAGCGGCCATAGAGCTCCCAGGCCAGGGCGAGCACGGCAAGGATGAAGGCCTTGCGGACAAAGCCTATGCGATAGATCCGCTCGGCGAGGCCGATCGACTTGGCCACCACGGGCGCGTCGCTCGAATGGACCTCGCGGATGATTTCGGGGCGGAAGCTGACGAGATCGGTCATGTCGGTCACCTCCGGCTCAGTGATGTGCGAACAGCATGTCGTTGATGCGGGTTTCGAGCTCGGCCTGCTTGCCGGTGCCCATCTCCTCGGGCGGCACGCTGTTGAGCTCGGCCTTGACCTCGCCGGGGTGGGGCGAGAGCAGCAGGATGCGGGTGCCGATGCGGATCGCCTCCTCGATCGAATGGGTGACGAAGAGCACGGTGAAGCGCGTGTCGTCCCAGAGCCGCAGCAATTCGTCCTGCATCTTGCGGCGGGTCAGCGCGTCGAGCGCGGCGAAGGGCTCGTCCATCAGCAGCACGTCGGGCTCCATCGCCATGCCGCGGGCGATCGCGACGCGTTGCTTCATGCCGCCCGACAGCATGTGCGGATAGCTGTCGATGAACTTGGCGAGACCGACCTTCTCGATATAGGAGCGCGCCCGCTCCTCGGCCTCGGCCTGCGACGCCCGGCCCGAGGCCGTCAGCGCGAAGACGACGTTCTCGCGCACCGTCTTCCACGGCAGCAGCTGGTCGAACTCCTGGAACACCATCATCCGGTCCGGGCCGGGGCCGGTGACCGCGCGTCCTTTCAGGGAAATCTGCCCCTCGACTGGTGTCAGATAGCCGCCGATCGCCTTGAGCAGGGTCGACTTGCCGCAGCCGGAGGGGCCAAGCAGGACGAAGCGGTCGGAGGGGTAGACGTCGAACGAGACCTGCCGCGTCGCGGTGACCACGACGTCGGGCGTCTTGTATTGCAGCGTCACGCCCTCGACGGAGAGGAGCGGTGTCGCGGATGCGGCATCGAACGGAGCTAGCATGAGCCCTCCCTTGCTTCGTTTCCCAGCGCACTTATGGGCGCTTGCGGGATGGGATAGCCTGCTCCGCTGACACCAACCTGACTCAGGGAAACGGAGACCCAGGGCTTGCGCATCCTCGTCGTCGAAGACACGGCCGACATCGCCGAAGCCGTCGTGATGCGGCTCGAAAAGATCGGCCACGCCGTCGACTGGGAACAGGACGGCCAGACCGCCGCCGAGCTGATCGAGGTCCAGACCTACGACCTCGTCATCCTCGACCTGACACTGCCCGGCCAGGACGGGCTCGCCATCCTCAAGGGCATGCGGGCCCGCAAGATCAAAACGCCGGTGCTGGTGCTGACCGCCCGCTCGCATGTCGACGAGCGCATCGGCGCGCTCGACCTCGGCGCCGACGACTACCTGATCAAGCCCTTCGACTATGGCGAGCTCGAAGCCCGCGCCCGCGCCCTGCTGCGCCGCAGCGCCGGGCAATCGGACAATCTCCTGCGCGTGGGCCCGCTGGTCATCGACCGCGCCGGCCGCATCGCCAGCATCGGCGAGCGCCCGCTCAACCTGACGCGGCGCGAGCTCACCGTGCTGGAGATCCTCGCCGCCCGGCCCGAACGCATCGTGCCGAAGGAGGAGCTGGTCGAGCAGCTCTTCAATTTCGAGCAGGAGGCGAGCCCCAACGCCGTCGAGCAGTTCGTGGCGCGGCTGCGGCGCAAGCTCGCCGACGCGCCGATCGAAATCCGCACCTTGCGCGGGCTGGGCTACCAACTTGCCGCTCTCTGACCTGCGCCTCTCGCTGCGGGCCCGCATCATCGCCGTGCTCTCGGCGGTGCTCGCGAGCGGAGCGGTGGCGCTCGGCCTGATCGCCTGGCATTCCGCGGGGCTCGCGGCCCAGCAGGCCTATGACCGGCTGCTCTCCGGCGGCGCCGTCCAGATCGCCGAGAACGTCTATCTCCAGGGCGGCGTGCTGACGCTCGATCCGCCGGCCTCGGCGATCGCGACGCTCTCCGACTACGATCTCGTCTTCTACAAGGTCGTCGATCCCCGCGGCGTCGTCGTCGCCGGCTATGAGGACCTGCAGTCGCAGGCGACCTGGGAGGCCACGCGCAACGGCGTCGTGCTGGAGGATGGCACCTATCAGGACCACCCGGTCCGGATCGCGACGCTGTCGCGCCGCTTCGACGATCCACTCGCCGGCGGCTGGGCCACCATCGTGATCGCGCAGACCACCCAGGCGCGGCTGGCGCTGGCGCGCGACCTGACCTTGAAGGCGCTCGGCGTCATCGCGATCATGAGCGCGCTCGCACTGATCGCCACGGGCTTTGCCGTCCGGCTCGCGCTGAAGCCGCTCGCCCGCATCGAGCAGGAGATCGCAGGGCGCACCCCGGACGATCTCAGCCCGATCAAGGCCGAGCCGCCGGTCGAGGTCCGCAACCTCGTCGAGGCGATCGACGGTTTCATGCGCCGCCTCTCCGACCGCGTCGCGCTGATGCAGCGCTTCATCGCCGATGCCGCCCACCAGATCCGCACGCCGCTGGCGGCGCTCGACGCGCAGGTCGAGATCCTCTCGGCGACCGCGCCATCACGGCGCAAGACCGAGACGGTCGGCAGAATCCGCGAGCGCACCACCGAGCTCGGCCGGCTGACCGGCCAGCTCCTCGACCATGCCATGGTGATCCACCGGGCCGATGCCGCCGCCCTCGCCCCGGTCGATCTCAACGCGCTGGCCAAAACCGTGCTCAGCACGTCAGTGCCGCTGTCGCTGCCGCGCGAGGTCGACATCAGCTTCGAACCGGCCGTGCCGACGCCGATCATCCCCGGCGATGCCGTCAGCCTGCGCGAGGCGCTCGGCAACCTGATCGACAACGCCCTCGCCCATGGCTCCCATAGCCGCCTCCTCGTCACGGTCGGCGCCGACGACAGCAATGTCTGGATCGAGGTCGCTGACGATGGCGACGGCTTCAGCGGTTCGCTGGCGGAGCTGGCCCAGCCCTTCGCCAAGGGCGCAGCGTCGCATGGCTCGGGCCTCGGCCTTGCCATCGCGGCGGAGGTGGCGCGGGCTCACAAGGGTGAGCTGACCTTGTTGCGAGAGGATGGGATGACGCGGATCAGGCTCATACTGGCTGGGTGAGCCGGATGATGCTCCTCCCGAAGACATCGGCAGGAGGCAGGCACGTAGCTTTCTCAAACAAGTCGCAACTCAGCTATCGACCGATTGTGTTGAAAAAGTCCGCAGCAATACTTTGCGTGAAATTGCCCGGCCGAAACGTGGAAATTTCATCCCTCCACCGACGGAACAGCCCCGCATCGAGGCCATTCTTCCGGAGCGTGAAGAACGTTCTTCTATGCCCGCATTGGTATCCGAGGCGTTTCGCGTCAGCCGGACTTTTTCAACACAATCGACTCATAGCGGACGCTCGCTTTTCGCGTTTCCCTCTCAGAACCTGACGGCGAGGTTTGCCTTGAAGGCGTGGTCCTGCGCGTCCTGTGCGAGCTGGGCGGTGTAGGAGGCGCCGAGGGTGACGTTCGGGCCGAGCCCAAGATCGAGTCCGGCCTCGACCAGAGCGGCGTCGCGGGCGATCGGCAGGCCGGCGATGGCGAACGGGTTGCTGCCGGCGAAGGCCAGCGTCGTCTTCGGATCGACATCGCCGAAGGCATGGCGCCAGCCGAGCCCGCCGCGCAGGGTCATATCCATGCCGGAGAGGCGGGTCGTCGTCGCGGCACGCAGGCCGAGCGTGGTGTAGCCGAGGCTGGTGTCGTCGCTCGCGCCCGACAGCGCCGCAGCGCCGGTGCCGCGCTCGCTGAAGCGATCGCTGCGCAGCACGACATAGGCCAGGCCCGCGAAGGGCTCGAGCGCGACCTGGCCCAGGGCGGTCTGGCCGAGATCGATGCGATAGCCGAGCTCGCCGAAGGCCTGCGCCGTGCCGGCATCGTAATCGGCGCGCAAGGTGTCGCCGAGCCCGGCCGAGACGATGCTGCGGCGGGTCGAGAGGTCGTGCCAGGTGTAGCTCAGGCCGGTGCGCAGGCTGAGCGCGCCCCATTGGCCGCCGCCATAGAGGCCCAGATGGTAGTTGTCGCTCTCGCCCGAGGAGAGCCGGCCGTTGACGTCGAACTTGCTGTGGCTGAAGCCGGCGACGACGCCGAGGCGCAAATTGTCGAAGACGGCGGCATCGGCGCCGACCAGCAGGCCGCCGGTCGAGCGGGAGAGGCTGGTGGCATTGCCATCGCTGCGCGTGCGCCCCCAGGAGCCATAGCCCTGGCCCCAGACGGCGAAGCGCTCGGCCGAAGGCGGCTTCGGCATCGGTCCTTTCACCGCCGGCGCGAGATCGGCGGTGAAGCCGTAGGACAGCGTCGCCATCGGGGCGGCGCCGACCGCACCGAAAGCCGAGCGCAGGCGATCGTTCACCGCCGAGCGCAGCAGCCAGCTCTCGTCGACCAGCACGGTGCGGGCCGAGGCATGGATCTCGCCGGCGAGCTGGCCGAGCGCGCCGCGCGCCGCCTCGACCGTCGGCTGGTTGTAGACGCCGGTCTGGACGGCATTGCCGCTCGGCAGGCTGTCGACGGCATTGCCGACCGCCTGCTCATTGCCGGTGCCGCCGACATTGCCGGCCGTCGCGGTCTGGACCACCGTCAGATAGGCGTTGGTGGCGTCGCTGCTGTTGCGCAGGCTGAGGAAGGCCGACAGCGTCAGGTCGCCGCCATAGCTGCCGGTCAGCCCGGTCGAGGTCAGGATGGTGTAGCGCTGGCCGGCGACGAAGGTCCCGCCGGTATAGTTGATCACC
>NZ_DASZAT010000014.1:0-255653 GCF_035944895.1 Allobosea sp. | reverse complement strand
TCGCCGGACTTGGTCAGCCCGCCCGTGCCCGAGATCGTGCCGCTGTTGGCGAAGTTCTGGCCGCTCAGCACATCGATGCCGCCGCCGGCGCTGCCCAGGGTCACCGCGCGCGACGAGGAAAAGCTGCCCGTCACTTGCAAGCTGCCGCCATCCAGCGTCAGCCCGCCCGAGGCCGCACCGAGATTGGCGTCGGACGAGATCGAGAGCGTGCCGCCCAGGATGCTCGTTCCGCCGGTATAGCTGCTCGTGCCGGTCAAGGTCAGCGTGCCGGCGCCGAGCTTGGTCAGCCCGCCCGCGCCGTCGAAGCTGGCGGTAACGCCGATATCGTAGCCGTTGCTGTCGAAGAAGGCGCCATTCGCGCCAATGGTCTGCACGCCGACGCTGTCGAAGAACCAGGACGAATTCGTGCGTGCGCGCAGGATGCCGCCGTTCAGATTGACCGTGCCATAGTTGGCGGTCAGGTAGTTGATCTCCAGGACGCCGCGGCCGTTCGTGGCGTCGCCGAGCAGGTTCAGCGTGCCGCCGCTTCCGTAAAAGATCACTCCCCTGCCTTGGACGTAGCCTTCCTTCTCGACCGTTAGTGTGCCGTTCCCGCTGGTCCCCCCAATAGCGATCGCTCGGGTGTACAAGGCCGAGCCGGCTCCCGTGACCGTCACCGAGCCAGTGCCGGCGCCGTTCCGTCCGATCTCGGTTCCGTTGCTCTCGACCGCCCCGCCATTGGTGATGGTCAGCGTGCCGGTGCCGTCACGGCCGACATCGAGCAGCCCAACGACGGTCCAGCGCGAGTCCGTTCCGGTCACCGTCGCCGTGCCATTGCCGCCGGAGGCATAGCCGAGATAGCCGGAGGTACTCCTGACCCACCCGCCATTCTCGACGGTCAGCGTGCCCGTGCCGGCCGCGCCGACATAAAGCTCGCCGTCGCCGAGCATGCCGTTATTGAGCCAGGTCGAACCGGTACCGGTCACCGTCACCGTACCGGTGCTGCCAGCCATGACGCCGATCGAGCCAGCAGGGCCGCCCGCACCAGCACTCGTAACCGTACCACCAGCGGCGATGGTCAGCGTTCCCGTGCCCTCATAGCCGACATTGAGCGTGCCATTGTTGGTCCAGGTCGAGCCCGCACCGGTCACCGTCACCGTGCCGGTGCCGCCGGCATTGGCGCCGATATGGCCGGAGGTGTTCGAGACCTTGCCGCCGGCCGCGACGGTCAGCGTCCCGGTACCTTCGCGGCCGACACGCAACACACCGCTATTGGTCCAGGTCGAGCCGGCGCCCGTCACCGTCACCGAGCCGATGCCGGAGAAACCGCTGCTGGCGCCAAAGTAGCCGAGATTGCCGACCGTGTTCGAAACCTTGCCGCCATCTGCGATGGTCAGCGTACCGGTGCCGGTGTAGCCGACATGAAGACTGCCGGAATTTGTCCAGCTCGAGCCGGCACCGGTCACTGTCATCGTGCCAGCGGTAGAGCTGCCGCTGACAATGCCGGAGCCGCTCGACACCTTGCCGCCATTCTCGATTGTGACCGTGGCGGTGCCCACACCGCCGACAGAAAGATCGTAAGTCATGGTCCAGGTCGAGCCGGCACCGGTCACCGTCGCCGAGGCGCTGCCGGTGTTGATGCCGAGCCGGCCACTGGCGCTCGAAACGGCGCCGCCATCCTCGATCCTCAGCACGCCGGCGCGCGTGATAACGAGATTGCCGCTCGTGGTCCAGGTCGAGCCGGCACCTGTCACTGTCACCGTGCCGGTGCTGCCGGACCCTCCGGCGATTGTGCCATCGGTGTTCGAGACCGCGCCGCCATCCGCGATCGTCAGCGTGCCGTTGCCGACCCAGAGTCTACTGCCATTGGTCCAGGTCGAGCCGGCCCCGGTCACCGTCACGGTGCCGCTGCCGCCGTTGTAGCCGACATAGCCAATGTTGCTGTTCGAGACTGTGCCGCCATTCTCGATGCTCAGCGCGCCGGTGCCGTAATTGCCGACATGGAGGTCGCCGCTATTGGTCCAGGTCGAACCGGCGCCGGTCACCGTCACCGTGCCGGTGCTGCCGGCGTTGTGGCCGACGTAACCATTCGTGTTCGAGACCGTGCCGCCAGTCTCGATCGTCAGCCTTCCGGTGCCGCCATAGCCGACATAGAGGTCGCCGCTGTTGGTCCAGGTCGAGCCAGTGCCGGTCACCGTCGCCGTGCCGGTGCTGCCGGCGTTGTTGCCGACGTAACCGGTGGTGTTCGAGACCGCTCCGCCATTCGATACCGTCAGCGTGCCGGTACCGGAGTTGCCGACATGGAGCTCAGCGCTGTTGGTCCAGGTCGAGCCGGAACCGGTCACCGTCACGGTGCCGGTGGAGCCATTGCTGGAGCCGATCGTGCCGCTGGTGCCCGAGACAGTGGCGCCGTTCTCGATCGTCAGCGTGCCGGTACCCTGGTAGCCGACCTGGATGGCGCCGCTGGCGGTCCAGGACGAGCCGACCCCGCCGACCGTCACCGTGCCATTGGCGCTGGCATTGTAGCCGATATTGGCAGCGCCGCTGGTAACCTGCCCGCCATTCGTGATGGTCAGCGTGCCGGCACCGTAATCGCCGACAAAAAGCTCGCCGCTATTGGCCCAGGACGAGCCGGCGCCGTCGACCGTCACCGAGCTGGTACCTTGGTAGCCGATCGTGGCGGCGGCGCTGGTGACCGTGCCGCCGTTCTCTACGATCAGCGTGCCGGTACCGTAGTAGCCGGTCGTGAGCGCGCCAGTGTTGGTCCAGGTCGAGCCGGCGCCCGTCACCGTCACCGTGCCGTTGCCGCTGCCATTGTGGCCAATCGTGCTGCTGGTGTTCGAGACCGTGGCCCCGTTCGCGACGGTGAGCCTGCCGGTGCCCTCATAGCCGACATGGAGGACGCCGCTATTTGTCCAGCTCGAGCCGGAACCCGTCACCGTCACCGTGCCACTGGAGCCCGTATTGTAGCCGATATGGCCGGCGGCGCTGGTGACGCTGCCGCCATTCTCGACGGTCAGCGTACCTGTGCCGCTGTCGCCGATAAAAAGTTCGCCGCTATTGGTCCAGGCCGAGCCGACACCGCTCACGGTCGCCGTGCCGTGGGCGCCACCAGCGTAGCCGACAATGCCGGCAGCGCTGGCGACCGTGCCACCAGTCGCGATGGTCAGGGTACCGGTGCCGGTGCCGCCAGAACCGAGATAGAGGATCCCGCTGGTGACGCTGCCGCCATTCTCGACGGTCAGCGTGCCGGTGCCATTGTTGCCGAGCCGGAGATCATCGCTATTCGCCCAGGTCGAGCCGGAGCCGCTCACCGTCACCGTGCCACTGCCGCTGCCCTGAAAGCCGACGAAGCCCTGGGTGTTCGAGACCTTGCCGCCGTTCTCGATCGTCAGCGTGCTGGCGCCGAGGTAACCAAGATAGAGCCCGCCGCTATTGTTCCAGGTCGAGCCGGTGCCCGTTACCGTCACCGTGCCGTTGGCGCCGGGATTGTAGCCGAGATTGCCGCGGCCGCTGCTGACCGTGGCGCCACCCGCGACGGTCAGCGTTCCCGTCCCGAAGTCGCCGACGAAGAGTTGTCCGCCACCAAGGTCCCAGCTCGTCAGCGGCGGCGTGGGGATCGCCGGATTGACGTCACCGGTGCCGCTCACCGACTGGGCGATAGCCGCGGGCGCGCCGGCCAGCAGGGTGACCCCCGCCGCCAGCATGAGCGCGCGCAGGGAGACGGTGGACGACATCACGCTCGGCACAGGCCGGACCAGCCTGCTCGCCGCAAGCGCCTGAACGATCGTCTCCGACACCAATCCTGCCCTCTCACCCAGAGGCAGGCTCCGGCAGCGCGGCGCGCAAGGCAATGAACAGCCGTTCACAACCCGCCAAATCAATGGGGTGTGGCAGATTTGCTGCGCTCGATCGCAGCAGGAGACCGGCATTACCGCCGTGCGCACGGAGCCGCTCCGGCTCCTGCCTGCCGTCGACCGGTCTTGCCCTCGCCTCCTCGGCCTGATACCGCAGCGCACTGGGCCGGCGTAGCACAGCGGTAGTGCAGCGGTTTTGTAAACCGAAGGTCGGGAGTTCGATCCTCTCCGCCGGCACCATCCGACTTCGGTGGCCTGTCATTTGCTCGCCATGCCGCCGTGACGACGAGGACGACCGGAGCCTGCCGAGCGATGACCTCTGCCGACCAGCACGACCAATTGCTCGCTCTCGCGCAACGTTGCGAGAGCACCGGCCGCCCCGACCGCAATCTCGACGCCGACATCTACGAGGCGCTCGGCTTCACGGTCCGGCGCAAGCCCACCACCCTGCTCGCCCCGCGCACGCCGCCCGGCGGCATCTACCAGCAGGGCTCGCTGTGGAAGGCAATCGGCCGGGTCAGCGCCGAGATCGACGTCGCCGTCAGCATCATCCGGCAGAAGGCTCCCGACTGGAACTGGAGCCTGCAATCGGTCGCAACCGAGGAGCAGACCTATGAGGCCCTCGTCGCCGGCTGCGCGGGCCATGGCGCGCTCGCCTCGCTCGCGCTCTGCGCGGCCCTGCTGAAGGCCTTCGCCAGAAGCCGGCCGGACCAGCCCACGACTTAGGCCGATCGCCGAAACGCTCCTTATTTCAACGGCCAAGCAGCTCCGGCGAAGAGATTGATTCAGCCGCCCGGATCCAGCCCGGCCGAACGACAAACTCACGGACAAGTGACCCGGGGAAACCATCCGGCTGTTGAAGGCGTTGTTCGTGCAGCTAGTTTGGCCCTCGGGCTGAGCAATGCCCAGGGCACGATTCTGGCTGGCGGGGCGCCATTCGGGAGAGGTCGTGCCCTTCTCGTTGTTGGAGCCTGATCGATGGCCCGTTTCGAACCCTCGCGCCGCACCGTGATGGCAGGCGCCGGCGCGCTCACCGTTGCTGCCGCGCTCGACCTGCCCGCCGGCATCGCGCCGGCCCACGCGCAAGGAGCGTCCGTGAACCAGAATCCAGGTTTCTACCGCTACAAGGTCGGCGACATCACCGTCACCGCCCTCAACGACGGCTTCGCCAAGCGCCCGCTCGAAGGCTTCGTGCGCAATGCCGAGCTCGCCGACGTCAAGAAGGCGATGGAGCAGGCCTATCTGCCGAGCGACGCCCTCTCGATCACCTTCACCACCCTGGCGCTGCAGATCGGCGACAAGATCACCCTGATCGATACCGGCAACGGCGATTCCGGCGCGCCGACCTCGGGCGCCTGGATGAAGAACTTCCAGGCCGCCGGGCTCGACGCGAAGAACGTCTCGACCGTGGTGTTCAGCCATTTCCATGGCGACCATATCAACGGCTTCCGGCTCAAGGACGGCACCGCCGTGTTCCCGAACGCCGAGGTGATGGTGCCGGCGGCCGAATGGGCCTTCTGGATGGACGACGCCAAGATGAACGCCGCCCCGGAGGCGATGAAGGGCGCCTTCGCCGGCGTGCGCCGCGTCTTCGGCCCGATCGCCAAGGATGTGAAGCAATATGAGGCCGGCAAGGAAATCCTGCCGGGCGTGACCGCGATCGCCGCCCCCGGCCATACGCCGGGCCACACCGTCTATGCCGTCTCCTCCGGCAGCGGCAAGCTGCTGGTGCTGTCCGACACGACCAACCACCCGGCCCTGTTCGTGCGCAATCCCGACTGGTCGGCGGTGTTCGACATGGACGGGCCGCAGGCCGCCGCCACTCGCCGCAAGTTGCTCGACATGGCCGTGGCCGACAAGATGCAGGTCTGCTTCTACCACGCCCCCTTCCCCGCCACGGGCCATATCGCCAAGGCGGGCAACGGCTTCGAGCTCGTACCGGTGCAGTGGAGCAGCGCGATCTGAGACCCTCGCGCACTCCGCTGGGGAAAGGCCGGGGCAAGCGCCCCGGCCTTTCTTTTTGGTCCCGGCCCGGCTCGCGATCAGCTGCGATGGCGTGCTAGACCGGTCAGGATCATGCCTGCCGGATACCAGCGATGACCGAGCGCTTCACCGCCATCTCCTTCGTCGCCAGCGAGACGCCCGAGGCCGAGGCCGCGCGCGCCAAGCTGGTCGAGCGCTATGGCGATGCCGATCCGGCTGACGCCGAGGTCATCGTCGCGCTCGGCGGCGACGGCCTGATGCTGCAGACGCTGCATCGCTTCATGGGCACCGCCAAGCCGATCTACGGCATGAATCGCGGCTCGGTCGGCTTCCTGATGAACGAATTCCGCGAACGTGGCCTGCGCCAGCGGCTCGAGGCGGCGCAGCGCAGCGTAGTCCATCCGCTGGCGATGACGGCGGTCGACTGCAACGGCAAGCGCGTCGAGGCGCGCGCGATCAACGAGGTCTCGCTGTTCCGCCGCTCTTACCAGGCAGCGAAGCTGCGCCTCTCGGTCGACGGGCAGGTGCGCCTGTCCGAGCTCGTCGCAGACGGCATCCTGCTCGCGACGCCGGCGGGCTCGACCGCCTATAATCTCTCCGCCAATGGGCCGATCCTGCCGCTCGACGCGCCGCTGCTGGCGCTGACCCCGCTCTCGCCTTTTCGCCCGCGGCGCTGGCGCGGCGCGTTGCTGCCCGACCATGCCAGGGTGACGATCGCGGTGCTGGAGGCCGAGAAGCGGCCGGTCAGCGCCGTCGCCGACCACACCCAGATCGACAACGTCATCTCGGTGCAGATCGCGATCGACCGCTCGCTCGACCTCGTCATGATGCACGACCCCGGCCACAGCCTGGACGAGCGCATCCTGCGCGAGCAGTTCGGCTATTGAGGGCTCGCGGAGGCGGCCGCTCGTCGCGGTCAAGCCTGCCGTGCCAATGCCAGCTGGAGCGTGCTGGGCTTTGCCGGAGTCCCGAATTTTTGTCGGGGACAAGCCGCGCAAAAGGCCTTGAACAAAACAGGAACATCATTGATAGTGGCCGGATGGCCCGCTAGGGTCCGGCTCCGGTCATCCGGCCGGATTTGTGCTGAAGTGCGCAGGAAATGGAGCCTGTCATGGCTGGTAGCGTCAACAAGGTCATTCTGGTCGGAAATCTCGGGCGCGACCCCGAGGTGCGGCGCCTCGGCAGCGGCGAACCGGTGGTCAATCTGCGGATCGCCACCTCGGAAACCTGGCGCGACAAGCAGTCGGGCGAGCGCAAGGAGCGCACCGAGTGGCACTCCGTGGTGATCTTCAACGAGAACCTCGCCAAGGTCGCCGAGCAGTATCTCAAGAAGGGCTCGAAGATTTACATCGAAGGCCAGCTGCAGACCCGCAAATGGCAGGATCAGCAGGGCGTCGAGAAGTACACGACCGAGATCGTGCTGCAGCGCTTCCGCGGCGAGCTCACCATTCTCGACAGCCGCGGCCAGGGCGGTGACGAGTTCGGTGGCGGCAGCGGTGGCGGTTACGGTGACGAGGGCTCGTCGGGCGGCGGCTCCTTCGGCCGGTCGAGCCCGGTCGGCGGCGGTTCGCGCCAGCCGGCAATGGCGAGCGGCGGTGGCAGCGGTGGCTCGCGCTCGTCGAGCCATCTCGACGACGACATCCCGTTCTAGGTCCCGCGTGCAGTCGGGCGATCTCGCCTACCCCGCCCCTCCGTCTTTCGATGGATGGGCGCAGGCCTGAGCCCGTAAGACGACAATGAGATGGGTCACCGTCATCGCGTCCTGCAGGGCGCGATGACGTTTCATGTTCGCAGGTTGAAGACGACCGACAGGAAGCGGACGGTCGGCGTCAGCAGCCGTTCGTGGCCATGGACGAAATTGGCGTCGAAGACGAGCGTGTCGCCGGGGCGCAGCTCCATCGCTTTGTCCGCGTAGCGGTACACCATCGCGCCTTCGAGCATGTGCATGAACTCGATACCGGTATGCTGGAAGCCGGGATGGTCCGCCGCCTCGCTGGTCAACGTCACCAGATAGGGCTCGATGTACTTTTCCCCCGAGAGCAGGTGGCCGAGCAATTCGTAGCTCAGCCCGGCGCGCTGGCCGCGTCGCTGTACCGCAATGCCCTGCCCCGCGCGCACGAGCGAATAGTCGGCCTGCTGATTATAGGATGCGAACAGGCGCGCGACCGGCACTTTCAGCGCAGCCGCGATCGAGACGAGCGTCGTGAAGGACGGCGTGGCCGAACCGCGCTCGATCTTGGAGAGCATGCCGTTCGACAGCTTCGCCGCCTCGGCCAGCTGATTGGCGGCCATGCTGAGGCTCAGCCGCAGGCTTCTGATCTCCTGGCCGACCGCCGCGGCGAGGGCCTGGCCGCCCTGCCCGCCTTCGGGCTCGCCAGCCTCGTTGCCAGATAAGCCCTCGCCCATGGCCGTGCGACCGGGCCGCGTCATCATCGAGAGCGCACCACGCCTGACGCGCTTTCCCTCCGGCGGTTTGCCGTCGCGCTTGCGATCGACCAAAGCAGAGCCCCCAAGCCTTCGCGCATCAATTTCGAGCCTGCGCCACGCCATTCGGATGGCGTGTCCGTACTCGGCGCGGCCAGCACATTTTCACGAGATGAAAATATTTGCCAGTACGTTGACAAGCCACGGGCGCGACAGAACAATCCCTGCAACGGCCGATAATAAATATCGTGAGGGGACCATGATCAACAATCGCAAGTTCAAGACTATCCTTCTCTGCGCAGCCCTGTCGAGCGTCTTCACCGGAGCAACGCAGGCAAAAGACCTGCGGATCGCCACCGAGGGAACCTATGCGCCCTGGAGCTTCGTCGATGCCGGCGGCAAGCTGACGGGCTGGGACGTCGATATCGCCAACGCCCTGTGCGATGTCATGAAGGCCAAGTGCACGATCATGGCGCAGGAATGGGACGGCATCATCCCCGGCCTCAACGCCAGGAAATACGACCTGATCGTCGCCAGCATGGGCGTCACCGAGAAGCGCAAGCAGCAGGTGGCCTTCTCCAAGAAGTACAAGAACACGGCGAGCCAGTTCGTCGCGAAGAAGGACGCGCCCGCCGACACCAGCCCCGATGCGCTCAAGGGCAAGCGGATCGGCGTCCAGCGCGGCAGCATCCAGGATGCCTATCTGACCGCGACCTATCCGAAATCCGAGATCGTGCGCTACGACAAGACCACCGATGTCGAACTCGATCTGATCGCCGGCCGCGTCGACCTGCTGCTCGCCAACAAGGTGACCTCTATGCTCGGCTTCCTGAAGCGGCCGGAGGCAGCGGGCTTCGCGCTCGTCGGCCCGGACTACACCGGCGGCCTGCTGGGCGAAGGCAACGCCATCGCCTTGCGCAAGGACGACGCCAAGCTGCTCGAAGAGGTCAACGCCGCTATCGATACGCTGGTCGCGAACGGCACCTATGACAGCATCACCAAGAAGTATTTCGACTTCAAGCTGATGTGAATCGACGCGCTGCGCCGAAGGCGGGCTCGGCCTGCCTTCGGCCCGGCAGAACGAGGCCGACCCGATGATCACCTTTGCGACACTTGGCCCGAGCGGCACCAACCATGAGCTCGTGACCAGGGAATACATCAAGTTCCACGAGATCCCCGACAGCGAGATCGTGCTGGTGCCCGACTTCGACATGGCGACGAGCGGGCTGATGCGCGGCGACTATGATTTCGTCGTCCAATGCGCGGTTCACCCGGATACGCCGCCGACGCTCGGCACGCATTTCCACAAGGTCTTCGCCGTCGACAGCTTCATTTCCCGCAGCAAGGAACTGGCGGTGCTGACACGCTCGGAGGTCGAGCAACCGAAATCGATCGGCCTGCTGGCGCCGGCGACCGAGAGCTATATCGACATCAGCCGCTGGGAGACGCGCGTCTCGGATCCTTCGCTGCCGATCATCTTCCAGAACCTGCTCGCGGGGAAATACGACTCAGCGCTGGTCTATCTCGAATATGCCGAGCAGTATCCGGACCGCGTCCGCGTCGATGAGATCCTGGGCTCGCCCGACGATGTCTGGATCGTCTATGCCGACGAGCGGACCTCCGGCGGCAAGCTCCAGGCCTGGCGGGACGGCCCCGTCCGCGAGTTGATCCGCCAGAAGGTCGCGAACCGCGCCGCCGAGGATACGGGAGACGCCCTGCCATGACCCTGGCCTGGCTCTCCGGCTATGGCCTGCAACTGCTCTACGGGGCGGGGGTGACGCTGTCGGTCGCCGCCGTGGCGCTGTTGTTCGGAACCGCCTTCGGCCTCTCGCTCGGCGCGCTCAAGACCTATGGCAGCAAGCCGTTCCGCTATGTCGCGGAGGCCTATACCGCCATCGTCAGGGGCGTTCCCGACCTGATCGTCATCTACCTGATCTATTTCGGCGGCACGGTCGCCCTCACCCGGCTGACCGGGCATTATGTCGACATCAACGGCTTTGCCGCCGGCGTGGCGGCGCTGGCCTTCATCTTCGCGGCCTATGCCAGCGACATCTTCCGCAGCGCGATCAGGCAGGTCCCGCGCGGGCAGTCGGAGGCGGCGCATGCGCTCGGCCTGCCGCGAAGCGTCACCTTCTTCAAGGTGGTGCTGCCGCTGGCCTGGCGGATCGCGCTGCCGGGCTTCGGCAATCTTTCGATCATCCTGATCAAGCAGACCTCGCTCATCTCCGTGATCGGGCTGGAGGAGTTGCTCAGGGCATCCGCCGTGGTCTCGGGCGCGACGCGCGAACCGTTCTTCGTCTATGCCGTCGCCGCGCTGCTTTACCTCGCCATCACCAGCACGGCGTCCTGGGGGCTGCACCGCGCCCGCCTGCGCTCCAATCGCGGCTTTGCCTGAGCGATCCCATGCTTGACGTCCAGATCATGGCCGAGGCCTTCCCGAACCTGCTCCAGGGCGTCGGGCTGACGGGCAAGCTCGCCATCCTGATCCTGCTCTTCGGCATGCTGGTCGCGATCCCGCTCGCCTATGCGCGCAATGCGCAATCTGCCTGGCTGCACGGGCCGGCGAGCGCCTATATCTTTGTCATTCGCGGCATCCCGTCGCTGCTGCAGGTCTTCCTGGTCTATTACGGGCTCGGGCAGTTCGACTTCGTCCGGAGCTCAGCGCTGTGGCCGATCTTCCGCGACCCGTTCTGGTGCGTGATCATCGCGCTCGGCCTGAATTCTGCCGCCTATACCGCCGAGATCATCGCGGGCGCGCTCCGGCTCGTCCCGAAGGGGCTGAACGAGGCGGCGCGTGCGCTCGGCCTGTCCTGGTTCCAGACGCAGCGCAAGATCACCATTCCGCTCGCAGTTCGCCTGGCCCTGCCCGCCTACGAGAACGAGATCATCCTGACGGTCAAGGCGACGTCGCTGGCGAGCACGATCACCTTGCTGGACCTCACCGGCGCGGCGCGGCTGGAGGTGTCGAACACCTTCGCGCCCTATGAGGTGTTCCTCACTGCCGGCGCGATCTATTTCTGCATCACGACGTCGCTGAGCTGGCTGCTGCGCAAGCTCGAGCAGCGCCTGTCGATCGAGAACCGTGCAGTCGCGCAGAAGGCGCGGGAGCTTCAGGTCGGCGCGGCGGCGCACGCCTGAGCGGCCACCGGCGATCCGCCGGTCACACCGGCACCGCGCCGTGCACCTTGATCTCCTTCAGGACGAGGTTTGTGCGGACATGCGCGATGCCCGGCAGCCTGAACAGGAAGTGATCGAGGAATTCGTTGTAGGCGTCCTTGTCGCGGCAGACGACATGCAGGTGATAATCGGCTTCGCCGGTGGTCGCGAAACACTCCAGCACCTCCGGCCGCTCGGCCACGCGTGAAATGAAGGTCGCGACGTGGTCGGCCTCGTGCCGGACCAAGCCGACATGGACCATCGCGCTGAAGGCAAGCCCGGCCCTGGCCGGGTCGACGATCGCGCGATAGCTCGCGATCACGCCTGCCTCCTCCAGCGCCCGCACCCGCCGCCAGCAGGCGGAAGCCGACATGCCGGCGCGCTCGGCGAGGTCCTGGTTCGAGATGCGGGCATCGCCCTGCAGCAAGGTGATCAACTTGCGGTCCTGCTCGGTGAGTTGCATCGCCTCGCCTTGGAAAAATTTCTCAATTTCGGGATAATTATCGGTCAAATCTCCCGACAAGGAAAGGATATCCGGCAAACGAGACAAATCTTTCCAGAGCACCGGGCGTAGACTCACCGCAAGAACCTGTCGGGAGGCCTACGCCATGAACGCCATCTCGCCGATCGGCCCGCTCGCCGACTACGCGTTGGGCGATCGCTATGCCCGCAGCACCGGGCGCGTCTTCCTGACCGGCACGCAAGCGCTGGTGCGGATCGCGGTCGACCAGGCCCGGCGCGACCGCGCCGCCGGCCTTGATACGGCTGGCTTCATTTCCGGCTATCGCGGCTCCCCGCTCGGCGGCGTCGACCTCGAACTCTGGCGCTCCAGCGATCTCCTGAAGCAGTACGGCATCGAATTCCTGCCAGCGGTCAACGAGGACCTGGCCGCGACCGCCGTCCTCGGCTCGCAGCAGGTCGAGACCAATCCGGATCGGACGGTGCAGGGCGTCTTCGGTCTCTGGTACGGCAAGGGCCCGGGCGTCGACCGCGCCGGCGATGCGCTGAAGCACGGCAACGCCTATGGCTCCTCGCCGCATGGCGGGGTGCTGGTCGTGGCCGGCGACGACCATGGCTGCGTCTCGTCCTCGATGCCGCACCAGTCCGATGTCGCCTTCATGGCCTGGTTCATGCCGACGCTGAACCCCGCCTCGATCGGCGAGTATCTCGCCTTCGGCGAATACGGCTACGCGCTGTCGCGCTATTCCGGCATGTGGGTCGGCTTCAAGGCGATATCGGAGACGGTCGAGAGCGGCCAGTCGGTCGAGCTAACGGCGCCGCGCCAGTTCAACGAGCCGGACTACACGCCGCCGGCCACCGGCCTGCATTATCGCTGGCCGGACCTGCCGGGGCCCCAGATCGAGGAGCGCATGGAGGCCAAGAAGATGGCCGTCTTCGCCTTCGCCGAGGCGAACCCGATCGACCGGCGCATCTATGACATTCCCGAAGCCTCCTTCGGCATCGTCACCACCGGCAAGGCGCATCTCGACCTGATGGAGGCGCTGCGCCTGCTCGACCTCGACGAAGCCGCCTGCCGCAGCCATGGCATCGACATCTACAAGGTCGGCATGGTCTGGCCGCTGGCGCGGCGCGCGGCGTTGGAATTCGTGCGCGGCAAGGCGGAGATCCTCGTCGTCGAGGAAAAGCGCGGCATCATCGAGAGCCAGCTCAAGGAGTATTTCTACGACTATCCCGGCCACAAGCCGCATTCGATGGTCGGCAAGCGCGACGAGGACGGCAGTCGGCTGATCTCCTGGATCGGTGAGCTCTCGCCGCGCCTGCTCGCAACGATCGTGGCGAAACGACTGGACGCGCTGTTTCCGGATCTGCGCCTTGCCGAGCGCGCCGCGGCGCTCGCCCCTGAGGCGAGCCGGCTGATCCAGGTACCCGGCGCGACGCGGACGCCCTATTTCTGCTCGGGCTGCCCGCACAACTCTTCGACCAAGGTACCCGAGGGCTCCAAGGCACTGGCCGGCATCGGCTGCCATTTCATGGCGAGCTGGATGGATCGCGAGACCACCTCGCTGATCCAGATGGGCGGCGAAGGCGTGAACTGGGCAGCGTCCTCGCTGTTCACCGGCAAGGGCCACATCTTCCAGAACCTCGGCGAAGGCACCTATTACCATTCCGGCTCGATGGCGATCCGCCAGGCGATCGCGGCGAAAGCCAACATCACCTACAAGATCCTGTTCAACGACGCCGTCGCCATGACCGGCGGGCAGCCGGTGGACGGGCCGATCAGCGTGCACGCCATCGCCCAGGAGGTGCGCGCCGAGGGCGTCGAGCGGATCGCGCTGGTCTCGGACCAGCCCGAGAAGTTCGCGCCGGCCAGCCTGCCGCATGGCGTCACGATCCATCATCGCCGGGAGCTCGATGCGGTCCAGCGCGAATTGCGCGGGATCAGGGGCGTCTCCGTCCTGATCTACGAGCAGACCTGCGCCACCGAGAAGCGCCGCCGGCGCAAGCGCGGCACGATGGAGGACCCGCAGCGTTTCGCCGTCATCAACGACCTCGTCTGCGAGGGCTGCGGCGATTGCTCGGTGGCGTCGAACTGCCTCAGCGTCGAACCGAAGGAGACGCCGTTCGGCCGCAAGCGCCAGATCAACCTCTCCAACTGCAACAAGGATTTTTCCTGCCTCGACGGCTTCTGCCCGAGCTTCGTGACGGTCGAAGGCGCCACCCGCAGGAAGCGGCAGGCCAGCGCGGACGACTTTGTCGGGCGGGCGGCCGCGTTACCTGAACCAGCCTTGCCGGCGCTCGACAGGCCCTATGACCTGCTCGTCACCGGCGTCGGTGGCACCGGCGTCGTCACGGTCGGCGCGCTGATCGCGATGGCGGCCCATCTCGAAGGCAAGGGCAGCTCGGTCCTCGACTTCACCGGCTTCGCGCAGAAGTTCGGGCCGGTGCTCTCGTTCATGCGGATCGCCGCGACGCCTGAGGCGATCAACCAGGTCCGCATCGACGCAGGCGCGGCCGATGCGCTGATCGGCTGCGATATCGTCGTGTCGTCCTCGCCCAAGGCGTCCGCGACCTATCGCGCCGGCATGCGTGCGCTCGTCAACCTGGCGGAGATGCCGACCGGCGACATCGTCCGCCAGCGCGACGCCGACCTCGCGACGCGCCGCCGACTGAAGGCGATCGAGACGGTGATGGGCGCCGGAAACGTCCGCGCCATCGACGCCAACGCCTTGGCCGAGAACCTGTTCGGCGACGCGGTCTTCGCCAACATCATCATGCTCGGCCATGCCTGGCAGCAGGGGCTGATCCCGGTCGGGCTCGACGCGCTGCAACGCGCCATCGACCTCAATGGGGTAGCGGTCGAACGCAACCGGCAGGCTTTTGCCGCCGGCCGGCTCGCAGCCGCCGACCCGGCAGCCTTCGCGCCAGCCCCCGCCGCTGTCGAGACGGAGAGCCTGGACGCGGTGATCACCCGCCGCGAGCGCTTCCTCGCCGACTACCAGAACACGGACTGGGCCAGGCGCTACCGGGCTGGAGTCGACAAGGTCCGTGCAGCCGAGCAAGCGTTCGGCAGCGAAGCGCTCACGCTGGCCGTCGCCCGCTCGCTGTTCAAGCTGATGTCCTACAAGGACGAATACGAGGTGGCGCGGCTGCATATGCAGACCGGCTTCCTCGATGAGGTGAAGGAGCGCTTCGAAGGCGACTTCACGGTGAACTACCATTTCGCCCCCCCCTTCCTCGGCGGCGAGAAGGATGCGCGCGGGCGGCCGTTGAAGCGCCGCTTCGGCCAGTGGATTCAGACACCGCTGCGGCTGCTGGCGCGACTGAAAGGCCTGCGCGGCACCGCCTTCGACCCGTTCGGCTACACGGCGGAGCGCAAGATGGAGCGCGCGCTGATCAGCTGGTACGAGACACTAATCGACGAGCTGCTGACGCGGCTGCCCTCCCGCGGGCCAGACCGGCTGGCGGCGATCGCCGCCCTGCCGATGGACATTCGCGGCTACGGCCCGGTGAAGGACGCCGCCGTGGCACGGGTCAAGGACGCGGCGGAGCAACAGCTACGGGAAGTGTCGACGGCAGCGACGAAGGAAGCCGCCTGAAGCCCTACGGCACCTCGCCTTCGAAGCGCATGCCGAGCGAGCCGAGCGCGCGCCAGTAGTCCGGATAGGTCTTCGCAACGCAGCCAGGGTCGAGGATGGTGACACCGCCGATCTTCAGTCCCGCCAGCGCGAAGCTCATGGCGATGCGGTGATCGGCGAAGGTGTCGATCTCGGCCGGCAGCGTCTGGCCGGCCAGCGCCGGATCGGAGGCGACGATGAGGTCGTCGCCCTCCTCCACACCGAGCCCGCTGCGAATCCGCGACAGGCCCTGCGCCAGCGCCGCGACGCGGTCGCATTCCTTGACGCGCAGATTGGCGATGCCGGTGAAGCGCACCGGCGTGCAGTTGAAGGCTGCGAGCACGGCGAGCGTCGGCACCGCATCCTGCATCTGCGAGCCGTCGATCTCAGCCGGCAAATTCGGGAAGGCGGCAATCAGCTCATGCGCCTTGGCGTCGGGCTGAGTGAAGGCGGAAGCCGGCACGCCGAGATCGATCGCGCCGCCGGTCAGCACTTCCGCCGCCCAGAGATAGGTCGCGGCCGAGGCGTCCGGCTCGATCAGGTAGTCGGTCGCGCTATAGCCGGTCGGCGCGATCCGCCAGCCGCCGCTCTCCGGCTCGGAGACCTCGGCGCCGAAGGCGCGCATCGTCGCCAGCGTCAGGTCGACATAGCCGCGCGCGCCGATCTCCTGGCCAGTCAGCACGACGTCGACCGGATTGCGCGCGCAGGCGCCGGCCATCAGCAGCGCCGAGACATATTGGCTGGAGAGCCCGCCATCGACCTCGACCAGCCCGCCCTCGAAACCGCCCTGCCCCTGGATGGTGACCGGCGGGCAGCCGCTCGGCGCGGTGATCGCGACGCCCAATCGCGTGAGCGCCTCGACCAGCGGCAGGATCGGCCGCTTGCGCATGTGCTCGTCGCCATCGACCACGACCGTGCCGTCGACCAGTGCCGCCGCCGCGGTCAGGAAGCGGGTCGCGGTACCGGCATTGCCGAGGAAGAGCGGCTTGGCGGGCGCCTTGAGCCGGCCGTCGCTGGTGACGATGAAGCTGGTCGCATCGGGCTCGTCGATCGCGACGCCCATATCGCGCAGCGCCTGCGCCATATAGCGGGTGTCGTCGCTCTTCAGCGCGCCGCTGAGCCGGCTGGTGCCCTTGGCCAGCGCCGCGACCAGCAGCGCCCGATTGGTGATCGATTTCGAGCCGGGCGGCATCACCCGGCCGGTCAAGGCCGCCGTCGTCGGCAGGATGGTGAGTTTGCTCAGGGCGGATTGGGTCATGGCAGGCTCGCGGCTCGGTCGCGAGGGTCTTAGACCGTGCCGGCAGGAAGCGGAAGCCGCGTCAGCCCTTCGCCAGCCCGAACCCACCCACCGGCTGCGTGACGACATGGCTGTCGAAGCCGGCGATGATCGGCCTGGCCTTGGCGATCGCCGCCTGCACCGCCGGCAGAGCGAGCGAGGCCTTGTGGCTCTCTTCCTTGTCCCAGACCTCGGTCACCCAGATCGCATCGGCATCGTCGGGATCACGGGCGACGATGTAGCTCAGGCAGCCCGGCATCTCGCCGCTGCTTTCGAGGATGTAGCCGATCAGCGCTTCGCGCTCGCCGGGCTTGGCCCGCATTTTCCCGATCAGTCCGTACATGGCAGGCCCTCCATCGATGTCGGGCGGCACCCTGCCCAAGCGGCGGATGCGGCGCAACCGACCGCCCTGACCGAATCCGTCAGCAGCTCATTCGGGCGGCCGCCGCTGCCTGAGGATCGCCTGGGCCATGCGGTCGAGCAGGATCGCCAGCGCCACCACCGCGAGGCCGCCGACAAAGCCGAGGCCCGGATCAGCCCGTTGCAGGCCGAGCAGCACGACTTCGCCCAGGCCCTTCGCGCCGATCATGGAGGCGACCACGACCATGGCGAGCGAGAGCATGATCGCCTGATTGAGGCCCTGCAGGATCACCGGCCGCGCCAGCGGCAATTCGATCAACCAAAGCGTCTGGCGCGGGCGCAGGCCGAGCGCCTGTGCGGCCTGGATCATGCCGATATCGATGCCGCGCAGGCCGAGCTCGGTCAGCCGGGCGAAAGGCGGTAGCGCGTAGATCAGGGTCGCGAGCAGTGCCGGCGCCCGCCCCAATCCGAGCAGCATCGCCACCGGGATCAGATAGACGAAGTTCGGAATGGTCTGCATCAGGTCATAGACCGGCGCGAGCGCCTTCCCCAATCGCGGCAGGCGCGCAGCCGCGACGCCGAGCGGCAGCCCGATCAGGACGACCAGGATCACCGCGACGATGACAAGAGAAAGCGTCTGCATCGCCTCGGTCCAGACGCCAAGCCCGGCGAGCACCAAAGGCAGGATCGCCATGGCGAGCGTGAAGCCGAGGCTGCGCCGGGCAAACCAGGCGCCTCCGGCAACGGCCAGGACGAAGGCCGGCATGGGGATGAGCAGCAAGGCCGCCTCGACGCCGCGGACCGGCGCGGTCAGCAGCCTGCTGAAACCGTCGAGATCATTGCCATAGCCGGTAACGACGGCATCGACGCCCTGGTTGACCAGCTTCTGCAGCGCCTTGCCGAGATCCGGCAATCCATCGAGTGTCACAGGCCGGACGCGACCTTGCTGGCAACATCGGCCGGCAACCACGCCTTCCAGACGTCAGCTTGCGTCTTCAGGAAGACGAGCGCCTGCTGCTCGGGCGAGACGCCCTTCTCGCGTGCCTCGGCCAGCATTTTCGAGGTCAGCTCGCTGCTGGTCGTATACTTTTTGAAGAAGCCGGCGAGCTGCGGCGCCTTCTTGGCCAGTTCGACATTGGCGCCGATGACGACCCGGCTGACCGGATAGGCGGTGGCGCGCTTGGGTGCATCGCTCGCCTTAAGCTCGTCCCAGATCGCCTGGTCGAAGGCCGGCTCTTCGAGCTTGACGAGGTCATAAGCGCCGAGCAACCAGCTCGGCCCCCAATAATAGAACACCACCGGGCGCTTGCGCTTCAGGGCAGATTCGACGGCGGCGACGATCGCCTCGCCGGAACCGCCGCGCAGATTGGTGAAATCGCCGGAAAGCCCATAGGCGACGAGCTTCTTGCTGTTGATGCCCTCGCAGACCCAGCCGGCGACGCAATTATAGAAGCGCCCCTTGCCCGGCTCGTCAGGGTCGGTGAACAGCTCCTTGTAGCGCTTGAGGTCCTGCACCGATTTGAGCTCGGGCGCCTTCGCGTCAGAGCCAGAGACGAGATAGCGCGGCACGAACCAGCCTTCGTTCGCATCGGGAAAAGTCGTGCCGAGCGGCTCGACCTTGCCGGCGGCCGCTTCCTTGAGCCAGGCTTCGACCGGATTGGCCAGCCAGATCTCCATGACGATGTCGACATCGCCGCGGCCGAGGCCGGTGACCAGCGGCGCGATCACGCCGGGCACGCGCTCGACCTTGCAGCCGAAGCCCTTCTCCGCAATGGCGCTGGCGACGGCGGTGTGGAAGGCGGCGGAGTCATAATCGAGCCCCGCCATCTTCAGCGGCCGGTCCAGCTCGCAGGCGAAGCCGGGAGCGGTGAGACCGAGGCCGAGCAGCAATGCGGCTCCTCGCAGAACGGCTTTCATCATGACGATCCCCCGCTGATGGCAGTGCCCGATCATGGCACCTGACGACCCGGCATCTCCACGAAGCGCGACAGCAGGCGAAATGTTCCGCCGCGACAGGCGAAAAGCTTAGCGCCGCTTGCAGATCATGGACACTGCGCGAACGGCGGATGGGATGGACCGCGCGCCTGACCGGACCTGTCAGCAGTGCAGAGAACTTGGTGGCCCCTACCCTGAGCCCTCATCCTGAGGAGCCGCGAAGCGGCGTCTCGAAGGATGGCCCAGTTGTCTCCCGAATCATCTGAAGCATCCTTCGAGACGCATCCTTCGGCTGCTCCTCAGGATGAGGGCTTTGGTTTCGAATGGCGATCAGCCGAGCGTTCCCAGCGACCGCAACGCCTTCAGCGTCTCGCGCAGGCCGCGATGCAGCGGCTTGTCCTTGCGCAGGACGAGGCCGAGCGTGCGATGCACCCGCGGCGACAAAGAGCGGACAACCAATCCATCGCTCTCGCCGCGCACCGCCATGCCGGGCAATACAGCGCAGCCGAGGCCGGCGCCGACCAGCCGCTTGATCGCCTCGACACTACCGAGCGACATCACCGGCTTCAGCGTCACGCCGGCGCGGGCGAACCATTCGTCGGCGATGCGCCTGGTGATGCCGCCCGGCTCGAACAGCAGCACCGGCAGGCGCGCCAGTGCCTCCGGCGTCAATCGCGGCGGCAGTTCCATGCCTGGCGGCGCGATCACGGCGAACTCGTCCTCCAGCAACGGCGTCACATCCAGGCTGCGACCGGCTGCCGGCAGCGAGACCAGGCCGATATCGATCTGATTGTCCTCGATCGCCTTGACGATGTCGGAGGTATTGCCGGTGCTGACCGTGATCTCCAGCGTCGGATGGCGCTGGCGCAGCTCACGCAGCAACGGCGGCAGCAGGAAGATGCAGGCGGTGGCGCCGGTGCCGATCCGGACACGGCCCATCGCCCCGGTCGCATGCCGCGCCATCGCCTCTTGCGCGGCCGCCACCGCCGCCGCGATCCGCCCGGCATAGTCGAGCAGTTCGGTGCCCGCCGCGGTCGGCTGCGCCCGGCGCCCGACCCGCTCGATCAGGACCGCGCCGAGCCGGCGTTCGAGCTCGCGGATCTGCAGGCTGACCGCCGGCTGGCTCAGGCCGAGCTTCTCGGCCGCCGCCGAGAAGCTGCCGAGCGCGATCACCTGGCGGAAGCTGTCGAGTTGGTCGAGGCGAAGATCGCGCATCTCAAAGAATTTCTCATGCTCTGCATAATTTCGAGAAGCTTCATTTATGAGACGGCAAAGCGCAAGGTGTCTCGGCGGCTCGGGAAGACTCCGGCCGTGGCAGGACGCGAGCAATGAGTGGGATCTGGTCTGCGGGACGACAGCTGCTGCGCGAGGCAGCAGATTATGTCGGCGCCTCCCAGCATTCGCGCTATCAGCAATTGCGAACCCTGCGCGAACTCGACGAGCACCGTCTCGCCGATATCGGTGTGACGCGACAGGAGGCGCTGAGCGGGCGCCCCGACAGGACGGAAAGGCGGCCCGACCGGGTCGGAACGATTGGAATGACGACTTCGGAATTCGCCAGCAACGCGGCGCCGCCCATCCTCGTCCGCGATGTGCAGGAGGCGGATATGCCCGCGATCCAGGCGATCTACACCCACCATGTCCTGCATGGCCTCGCCAGCTTCGAGGAGACGCCGCCGAGCGTCGAGGAAATGCTGGCGCGCCGCCAGGCGGTGCTCGGCCTCGGCCTGCCCTATCTCGCCGCCGAGCTCGAAGGCCGGATTGTCGGCTACAGCTATGCGACCTCCTATCGCCCTCGCCCGGCCTATCGCCATACGATCGAGGACTCGATCTATGTCGCCGACGGGCTCGGCGGCCGGAAGATCGGCTCCAGCTTGCTCGGCGCGCTGATCGCCCGCTGCGAGTCCGGGCCCTGGCGCCAGATGCTCGCCAATATCGGCGACAGCGGCAATGCCGGCTCGATCGGCCTGCATCGCAGCTTCGGCTTCGAGCCGATCGGCACCTTGCGCTCGACCGGCTTCAAGTTCGGTCGCTGGGTCGACACCGTGCTGATGCAGCGCAGCCTCGGGCCGGGAGACGGAACACTGCCTCAGCCATGGGCGGCCGGATCGGCCAGGTGATCCCTTCCCGCACCGTCTTCTGCCTCGGGCTGGCGCAGCTCATCTCCTGGGGTATCTCCTATTACCTGGTCGGCGCCTTCGGCGAGCTGATCGGCAAGGAACTCGGCTGGTCGCAGGCGATCATCCATGGCGGGCTCTCGGCCGGCCTGCTGGTGATGGGTTTGACCTCGGGCGTGGTCGGCCGGCTGATCGACCGCCATGGCGGCCGCACCGTGATGTGCCTGGGATCGCTGCTCACCGCCGCGGGCTGCCTCGGCCTCGCCTTCGCGCAGACGATCACCGCCTATTACGCCGCCTGGCTCTGCCTCGGCCTCGCCATGCGGCTCAGCCTCTACGACGCCGCCTTCGCAGCGCTGGCCCGCATCGGCGGCAGCGCGGCGCGCCGGCCGATCGCCCAGATCACCCTGCTCGGCGGCCTGGCCTCGACCGTGTTCTGGCCGCTCGGCCATGTGCTCGCCGAGCAGTTCGGCTGGCGCGGCGCACTGATCGTCTATGCCGGCTTCGCGCTGCTCACCTTGCCCCTGCACCTGACGCTGCCAGCCGTCTCGGCGCGGCCCTTGTCCGATGCTGCCGCAGCAAAGCCGGTCGTCACGCTCAGCCCAGCCGACACACGCTTCGCCGGCCTGCTCTATGCGTTGATCGTCACCTTCGCCGGCGTCCTCAATGCCGGCATGTCCGCCCATATGATTGGTATCCTCGCCGGGCTCGGCCTGCCCGCCGCGGTCGCGGTCTGGATCGGCTCGACGCGCGGCATCGGCCAGTCGCTGGCGCGGCTCGGCGAGGTGCTGTTCGGGGCGAAGACCAGCCCGTTCGACCTCAATCTCGTCGCCTGCCTGGTTCTGCCGCTCTGCTTCGTCGTCGGTCTCGCCGGCGGCGCGAGCGCCATCGCGGCGCTGGCCTTCGCCTTCTGCTATGGCGCCGGCAACGGCGTGCTGACGATCACGCGCGGCACGCTGCCGCTGATGCTGTTCGATCCGAAAAGCTATGGCGCCTATGTCGGGCGTTTGCTGGCGCCCGGCTTCTTCCTCTCGGCCGCCTCACCGCTCGCCTATGCCCTGCTGATCGAGCGCTATGGCGCCTCGGCGGCGCTGATCCTGTCCGGGACGCTGGCGCTTGCGATGCTGGTCTCCGCTTTCCTGCTCCGGCGGCGTTTCCGCAGCCTGCCACGCTCCTGACAATCTCTGTCAGCACACCCCACAAGAACAATGCGGCAACATCCGCGGCTGCGTGCTACTCATGCCCGCCTCTCGCCCGGCCGCACTGGCATGGTCCGGCGATTGCCCTATCTGTACGGCTAAAGCTCAATCGGACACCACCATGGCCCGCAAGACCACGCTCGCCGAACAGGCCGCGACGCTGGAAGACATGTTCGACCGCAACCGTGCGGCCGACCCGAACGCCCGCGTCATCTCGGTGCGCGGTGCGCGCGAGCACAATCTCAAGAATGTCGACCTCGCCATTCCGCGCGACAAGCTCGTGGTGTTCACCGGGCTGTCCGGCTCGGGCAAGTCCTCGCTCGCCTTCGACACGATCTATGCGGAGGGCCAGCGCCGCTATGTCGAGTCGCTCTCGGCCTATGCCCGCCAGTTCCTCGAGATGATGCAGAAGCCCGATGTCGACCAGATCGACGGGCTCTCGCCGGCGATCTCGATCGAGCAGAAGACGACCTCGAAGAACCCGCGCTCGACGGTCGGCACCGTCACCGAGATCCACGACTATATGCGCCTGCTCTGGGCGCGCGCCGGCATTCCCTATTCGCCGGCGACCGGCCTGCCGATCGAGAGCCAGACCGTGCAGCAGATGGTCGATCGCCTGGTCGAGCTGCCGGAGAAGACTCGCGGCTACCTGCTCGCGCCCGTGGTGCGCGGCCGCAAGGGCGAGTTCCGCAAGGAGATGGCGGACTGGCTGAAGCGCGGCTTCCAGCGCGTCAAGGTCAATGGCGAGTTCTACGAGATCCCGGACGCCCCGGCGCTCGACAAGAAGTTCAAGCACGACATCGACGTGGTGGTCGACCGCATCGTGATCCGGCCCGATCTCGGCGCCCGCCTCGCCGACTCGCTGGAGCAGGCGCTCGACCTCGCCGAGGGCATCGCAGTCTTTGAGTATGCCGACGAGAAGGAGGAGAACGGCGAGGCCCGCCGCGTCACCTTCTCGTCGAAATTCGCCTGCCCGGTCTCCGGCTTCACCATCCCCGAGATCGAGCCGCGCCTGTTCTCGTTCAACAACCCGTTCGGCGCCTGCCCCGCCTGCGACGGGCTCGGCCACGAGATGCGGATCGATCCGGAGATGATCGTCCCCGATCATTCGCTCTCGCTGAAGAAGGGCGCGATCGCGCCCTGGGCCAAGTCGACCTCGCCCTATTACGGCCAGACGCTCGATGCGCTGGCCAAGCATTTCGGCTTCTCTACCACCAAGCCCTGGAGTGAGCTCCCGCAGAGCGCCCGCGACGCCATCCTGTTCGGCACCGGCACGGAAGCCGTGCGCATGGCCTATAATGACGGCCTGCGCGCCTATGAGGTGAAGAAGCCTTTCGAGGGCGTGATCACCAATATGGAGCGGCGCTGGAAGGAGACCGAGAGCGACTGGGCCCGCGAGGAGATCGGCCGCTTCATGTCGGAGACGCCCTGCGCCGCCTGCAACGGCTTCCGGCTCAAGCCCGAGGCGCTGGCGGTGAAGATCGACATGCGCCATATCGGCGAGATCTCGCAGCTCTCGGTCAAGGACGCGCTCGCCTGGGTCAGCGCCCTGCCCTCGCGCCTGTCGCAGAAGCAGAACGAGATCGCCCCGCGCATCCTCAAGGAAATCCGCGACCGGCTGACCTTCCTGCTCGATGTCGGCCTCGAATACCTGACGCTGGCGCGCGGCTCGCGCACGCTCTCGGGCGGCGAGAGCCAGCGCATCCGTTTGGCATCACAGATCGGCTCCGGCCTCACCGGCGTGCTCTATGTGCTGGACGAGCCCTCGATCGGCCTGCACCAGCGCGACAATGAGCGCCTGCTCGGCACGCTGCGCCGCCTGCGCGACCTCGGCAACACCGTGATCGTGGTCGAGCATGACGAGGACGCGATCCTCACCGCCGACTATGTCGTCGATGTCGGCCCCGGCGCCGGCATCCATGGCGGCGAGATCGTCTCGAAGGGCACGCCGCAGGACATCCTCAGCGACCCGAACTCGCTCACCGGCAAATACCTCACCGGCGAGATGAGCGTGCCGGTGCCCGTCAAGCGCCGCAAGCCGCAGAAGGGCCGCTCACTGAAGATCGTCGGCGCCCGCGGCAACAACCTCAAGGATGTCACGGTCGACATTCCGCTCGGCCTGTTCACCTGCATCACCGGCGTGTCGGGCGGTGGCAAGTCGACGCTGATCATCGACACGCTCTACAAGGCGATCGCGCGCAAGCTCAACGGCTCGATCGAGCATCCGGCCAGCCATGACCGCATCGAGGGCATGGAGCATCTCGACAAGGTCATCGACATCGACCAGTCGCCGATCGGCCGCACGCCGCGCTCGAACCCGGCGACCTATACCGGCGCCTTCACGCCGATCCGCGAATGGTTCGCCGGCCTGCCCGAGGCCAAGGCGCGCGGCTACCAAGCAGGTAGGTTCAGCTTCAACGTGAAAGGAGGACGCTGCGAGGCCTGCCAGGGCGACGGCGTCATCAAGATCGAGATGCACTTCCTGCCCGACGTCTACGTCACCTGCGACGTCTGCAAGGGCAAGCGCTATGACCGCGAGACGCTCGAGGTGAAATACCGCGAGCGCTCGATCGCCGACGTGCTCGACATGACGGTCGAGGAGGCCAAGGACCTGTTCAAGGCCGTGCCCTCGATCCGCGACAAGATGGTGACGCTCGCCCGCGTCGGGCTCGACTATGTCAAGGTCGGCCAGCAGGCGACGACGCTCTCCGGCGGCGAGGCACAGCGCGTCAAGCTCTCCAAGGAGCTCAGCAAGCGCGCCACCGGCCGCACCCTCTACATCCTCGACGAGCCGACCACCGGCCTGCACTTCCACGACGTCGCCAAGCTGATGGAGGTGCTGCACGAGCTGGTCGAGCAGGGCAATTCCGTGGTGGTGATCGAGCACAATCTCGAAGTGATCAAGACCGCCGACTGGATCATCGACATGGGCCCCGAAGGCGGCGACGGCGGCGGCGAGGTCGTGGCGCAAGGCACGCCGGAGGATGTCGTCCGCATCGGCAAGGGCCACACCGCGCGCTTCCTCAAGGAAGTGCTGGAGCGGCGGCCGTTGAAAGGCAAGGGGGCGCGGCAGGCGGCGGAGTAGCGCTAGGAGCGGGTTCTCGCTCTATGCTCGAAGCGAACCAACGCCTCCAGCGCGTCGGTATAGGAATCAATCCAACTCGGCCCTCGGTCGCTTGGGCCGGCGGTCAGTTCTGCAACCGAATCCGGGGGCGGAGTCGCAAGACGTAGCCGCCGCAGAAGCGCTAGCCGTAGCGTACGACATCCTCTTCGCTTCTCTTCTTTTCGTTGCGGATCGTGGTGCGAAGCCAAATCAAGTAGTCAGCTACCCAAGCCCGTACTCGGGAGCTCCGATGGTTAAGCCAAGACTCGACCAGAGCGACATTCGGCTCAAGGTACGGCGCGAGTCCCCCAGACCAGCCGTTTGGATGAAGTCTCCCAGCTAGGGCAGAGAGGACGTTAGGTTGATCGCCGAACTCGTCCACATATGCGACAAGTTCAGGATGCCAGAAGAGGCTTCCATCTTGGTTACGCTCCGCGATAGGGAGCCACTTGACCGCAATGGCAGCTCGGTCCGAGGGCTGGATACGAACCCACGTAAGAAACTGCTCGGCCGGGATGTGGAACGCAAGACCGCGCGCGAGATGATCGTCGCGAAAGCCCCTCGCTTCCAGGAGCATTTCCGCGCGATGCCGCGCATATCGAGATCGGCTTGTGAGGACCTTCGCGATCTCGTTCCAAATTTGATCGGGGTGCAGCGACATGAGCTGTCCCAGAATCTTTCGGACAGGGTCATCAAGCGCAAAAAATACGCTGCTATTGGTATCCTGCCGACAAATCCCTATAAGCTGCTTAGCTAGCTTGCTGGCATATCCCTTTCCAACAGCGCCGAGCGTCACAAGGCGTGCGACAACGCTTTCGAGGCGATGGCTGTCCATGGTGTGCCGTTGGCCGCTGGCGACAATCTCTGGTCGAAGAAGCAAGCGTTTTGCCAGCGTGATCAGTTCGCGTGAGGGCTTGTGCCCGCCAAACAGGTACATGTCGATTATGTCTAGCGCTGTCCAAAGGCCGTCGCTGCCGTAAGCTTCAAGCTCTCTGACTAATGGTATGAAGATCGCTTCTTCTGCGTGGAAGAGACCCAGGTTCTGGCATTGCCAGGGTTCAATATCACCACCCTTCAGCAGCGAAATCACAATATCAATATCATCCGCCCGAAGCGCGCGGGATCTGAGGAGTGTGATGGCTTCGGGCCTAAGCTTTTGAGACTTCAGGGTTTGCTGAAGAAGAGATTTCGCGAGCTTGGGATCGCGCTCCTCGGCGCCGGCCATGAGGCCGCCGAAAAAGCCGCGGTTGATGGTGTCCGCGCAGCCTTCTGCAAATTGAAGGGCTTGTTTCACCAAGGATTGGGGCTCCGGAACGGCTCCCATGAGAGCCTTTGCGAAAGGGAATGTGTTGTGACCTTCTGAGCAAGCAAGACGCTCAACTGCGCGCGCGCAGAGCTTCTTGTCCTTCGCAATGCTTCGAGCTACCGACGAAGCCTTGCGGCCACTGTATTCATAATCGTGCTTTGCGGCAGCCTTTGTTTCGCGCTCGTATCGCGTATCAGGATCATGGAGATCGGTGGGCCACCCCCGAGTGTAGAGTACTGCAAGGTCGACGGTGTCTGTCGGAAGGAAATCGTCATACATCGTCCGAATTTCAGATGCGATGTTTTCGGGAGTTCCCTTTGAGCGATCAAAGTAGAGCCAGCCTGAGATACCTTCCTGAGCATCAGGCCAGAAGCCGGTCTTCTCAGTCACTTCGGTGATCATTGCTCTGACGTCAGCCAGCGGGAGGCCGCTTAGCAGGCTGCGCAAATGCGATCCGAGATGCCGCTTGGCCAACACCGCATGTGGGTCGTCACTAACGGCAAGCGAGACAAGGCGGCTGATTGCAGCGCGATGAAAGTCCCAGATATCACCATAGGTCTTGGGTTGCCAATCCTCGCGCGCCTCTCCGCTTCCGATGCGCTCTGCGCCGCCGCCCCTGCTAAAATGGCTGGTATCGAGCATCTGTCCCAGGGCATCCACGCAGAGCTTGCGTTCGTCTTGGTTTGTTGACGCGAGCCCCTCATCGAGAATGGCGACCCGTCTGGATGGGGCGACTTCGGTGCCGCTGAGGTACAACTGAAACAGCTGCTGAAAGATACCTGTTGCACTGTTTGCGTAGTTCTCAATCTCGGCAGTCGCGAGTTTTTTGAGGAGCCTAGCTGACCGATCAAAGGTCGCATTCCCGAACACTAACTTTTCGAGCGTCCACACGAGATTGCGCCGGGCACCGCTGGCCGCCTTCAGCTCATCTGTCGAAAGCGAGCCGAAGACGCGATCGATTGTCTGACTGACAAGACCCGGCGCAACATGCACTAACCTATCGAGCGCCTTTGAGCCGCTTTCAGAGTTGAGCACATCGAAATTGCCGAGCATGTCAACTTGAAGCAGCCGTTCCGCGAAGACCACGGCTGTGGGCGAGGTATCCAGCCACCGCAAGCGGCTAAGGAAACTGGAACGGATTTCGTCTGGCGCCTTCTCGAAGAACTGAAGCAACTGGTCGGATGTCATGACGGAGAGGCGCGCCATCCCTAGACGCGCTGCTAGCGGAACGGGACCTACCTGCAGGAAATCGCCCCTGCGCGTGATGATACCGCGCGGCAGGAAGGATAGAAGGTGCTCAACGAAGAGATTTATCGGGATCGATGCAAATTCAGCAGCCAAGAACCGAGCTTGTTCTTCTACGCGCCCCTCAATTCCAAGCCAGTCTACGAGCGCGGCAGTCTCTAGAGCGCGTTGCGCCTCAGGCACCTTGGGCTTGTTGCCCCAAAGTATGCGATCAAGAACTTGCTCGACAGAAGCAAGGGATTGTCGCCCGTCGCCTTCTTGCTGAGCGGCCAGGACAGCCATGCGCGGAAACCCCTCTGCAAACTCAGCAATAAAGGTCTGCGCGGACTCGGATAGGGAGGGCGCAACACCATGCGCGATTTCTTTAATGAGTTTGTCGTCGGACTTCTCAACGCCGATGGTCAAGGTATTTGCGGCTTGACGGATCTTTGTCTCAATATCGATCGTGATCAAACGAGCCCGAGACCCCACTCGCTTGGCAATGTTCGCAAGCTTGGCGTGAATGTTATCGGCGCACTCATCGACTACCAGCGTCATCGGCATCTGAGCGTCGGCCGCTTCAATCGCGACCTTTGCAACCTCATCGCCGGAAATCGAGGCGTCGCAGTAGATGAGCGAGGCTGCTCCGACCAATTTGTCCAAGTCATGGCTACCTGCGAAAACCTCGTAAACGAAGCGGGACTTCCCAAAACCGGATGGACCGAAGATCCTTACGATCCCGCCGTCATCCCTTTCAAGGAAGGCGCGAACTTCGTCCGACGCTTGGGCAAATGTCCAAGAATTTCGATCTGGATCGCTGCGTATTTCCGATGGGACTGGCCGATTGATTGGCGTGAACCTTGGTTCGTCGCTTGGCTGCCAAGGCGGTGCAATGTCGGGGGAGCGGCCCCAAGATTCATGCGTTTGAAACCCTGCTAGGTTTCGTCCGGACCGTAGAGAAGCAAGCCACAGTGCTACGCTTGGATGGCCATTGACCCAATCAGAAATAACGTTCGCATCGTAGACGTCGATTGTGGCTGCCCGCGGATTACCTCCACCAGAAAGAATGGCCGCTTTTATTGCTTTGACGCGCGCCTTGCGCTTTTCTCCGGTCATGCGCTCACGACAGAAGATCACGTAGCCGCCTCGTCGAGAGATGACCTCAGATATGGCGGTGCTTAGGCGAGCGGGCATTCCCTTGGATGTTCGTTTGAGCACCTCGTCCTTAACGCGAATGTCGGTTAGGTTCTGAGCCTTGGACTGAAAGATCGTGAATCTGGCGGGAAAGTAGTCTGTGGACGGCTGCCCGTCGGTCCACTCAACCCTGCCGTCCTCGCCGCCGTCGGCGACTGTAATCTGGAGAGGGGCGTGGGCTCCTCTGAGCGGGGCCCCGGCAAGACGACTTTCGGATAGCATAAGGCGCTTCATCAACTTTACGAGCGTTACACTGTCCAGTGTTGCGATGTAATCGGGATCGGCATCAAAGAGCATAGGTAGCCCCCAAATGTGAAATGTCACAAGCCGTTGAGAATAAAACCTATAAACAATTGCCGAATTCCTGTTCTCCGTCCAGTGTGCGAGAGCACTGGTTGACGGGTTAAAGCGGAGAGCGAATTCGCGGCTCCAGTGCCTTGCGGGATAGGCCGCGACTTTATCCCCGCTGCCAAAACCTCCCGTACAATCCCCTCGCCCATCACCCATACGGGGCGGCCGTCCGGAGGTATGCCAGAGGCTGGGTGAGGGTCGGCGCCTGCGGGCGGGGGTTACGCCCCGCTCCCGGGAGGCTTCGGGGCACCGCCCTGGGGGCAATACGACCCCTGTGCGAGGAGCTCGCTAGATGAAGCGGCTGCAGCGGCCATCGCGATTGCGCTGAGGGAGCGACGACCCGAAGAGGGGACCTGGCTTCCAAAGGCATCGCGGCAAGGCCAGCAGCCGGCTTCGCAGAAGCGCGGCCCGGAGCTTGAAAATCGCCGAAGGCGGAGCGCCACGGGGCGTGCGGATGAGGCTTCATCCGCGCCGCTTCCTGGCTCAACGGAAGCGGATGCTACTCGACGCGCCTCGCGGCGCTCCGCCAGCCCCGTACTCTGAAGCGCCCGCAGCCAGGCCTGCGGGCGGGGTTTGGCGCGTGGGTGAAGGAACGGCGCGGGAAGCCTCGCATCAGCGGCCGAAGGCCCGGCGCAGGACCGCCTCGTTCTCCTCCTGCCGCCTCCTGTCCTCCTCGGCGCGCCGGGTCTCCTCCTCCAGCGCCCGCTTCTGCGCGTCCTCCCGCTCGCGGCGGTCTTCGAGGGTCTTGGCACGGGCCAGCCTCGCTTCACCCTGCCCGTCCAACTGCCAGAGCCCGGCGAGATTGGCCCCGGCAGCGGCGATGCCGGCCAGCAGGACGGCGATCTGGAGCCGCTGGAAGAGCGAGATCGTCCGTGGATCGTCGCCCATGGCCACGACCTCCGCGGGACGGCGAAGAGAACCGCCGGGGACGATCCTGATCGCCTTCCCCGCCGGCCGGTCGCGGAAGGCGAGCCACCGGCGCGTCACCGCCTGGCGCAGCTGCTGGCGATCAGCCGCGACGAGCTCGTGATGGAGCGCAACCTGCACGGTGTCGCCATGGGGAATGAAATTGCCGTTCCAGCCGGGGCCGCGCAGCCAGAACGATTTTACATGGAGCATGGCGTCGTAGAACCGCCGGGAGACCACAATCACGGTCACGTCGGAATGGAGCGAATGCCGATACATCAGCGTCGAGCCGCTGGAGAACAGCCAGACGGGATTGAACAACCGGGTGACGATATCACCCCTCTCGACAGCCTGCACCTCGTGCCAGGGGATCAGGACCTGCCTGACCCAGCGGTGATGGATGCCGGCCGGCGAGAGCGTGAAGACCGGCTTGCCAGGCCTGTAGCGCGACCGCAGCGCCACCGCGATGACGCCGAGGCCCAGTGTCACGGCCAAAGCGATGAAGAGATAGTGGCCGGGTGACACAGGCTTGTCGTTGGCATCGGCCAGGACGAGGAGCGCGAGCCCGATGAAGATCAGCAGCAGGCCGGTCGGAAACAGCCGGGCGACGCTGGTCGTGATGCGGTATTCCAGCGTCCGGTCGAGATCGCTGCCCTTGTCATCCACGGCTCGCCCCCCGGCTGCGACAATGAGCGCGGGCCGCTCCATGCCGGCGCGGCAGCGCCACACTGGCCGAACACATTGGTGCCGGCAAGGCGGCGCCGGAGCAGCGTGCGAAGGCGAGGGACGTACCCGCGCCCTTGCGTCGCACGGCATTGTGAGGGTCTTGTTTACGCCTTGTTAAACCGCTCTTGGACATCCCTGCGATACAAACAGGAGATAACCCGATGATCAGACTGGCCCCTCTCGCGGCACTCAGCCTTCTCGCGGCAACGACCTCGGTTTTCGCCGCCCCTGCCCAGCCACTCGGCCAGTTCAAACAGTGGAACGCAGCCGCCTATGCCGGCGACAATGGCAAGCGTTGCTATATCGTCTCCTCACCCAATGTCGAGAAACCTGATACCTTGCGTCATGGCGACGTGTTCTTCTTCGTGCAGACCGCGCCGAGCGCGCAGGCCCGCACCGAGTCGAGCTTCCAGACCGGATATGATTTCGCCAAGGATTCGACCGTCACCGTGACGATCGGCGACGAGACGTTCCGCATGCTGACCTCGGGCAGCAATGCCTGGCTGCAGCGGCTGGAGCGCGAAGGCGAGCTGCTCGCGGCGATGAAGGCGGGCGACGAGATGGTGCTGGCGGCGCGCTCGGCCCGCGGCAACGAGACCAGCTACACCTTCTCGCTCGACGGCGTGACCGCGGCGTCGCGGCTGCTGGAGCGGTGTGGCTGATATAAAGCGTCATTCTCGGGCGGAGCGCAGCGCAGACCCGAGAATCTCTGGACGAGACGGCGATGGCCGGAGCCTCCTCCGGCCTGAGATGCTCGGGCCAAGCCCGAGCATGACGGAGTGGGTCACAAGACCCCGTGGCGCTCGAAGACCGAGCGCAGGCTGTTGCCGGCGAGCAGTTCCTCTCTCGTCGAATCCTCGGCCTCGATCTTGGCCAGCGCCAGCCGGATCACTTCGGACGCGATCGCTTGGGGGACGATGACGACCCCATCGACGTCGCCGAAGACGAAATCGCCCGGCGCGACGCGGGCGCCGCCGACCTCGACCGGCTCGTCGGCGGCCATCATCTCGGCCCGGCCCTTGGTGTCGAGCGGACCGATGCCGCCATGGAAGACCGGGAAGCCGAGCTCGCGGATGCGGCGGACGTCGCGCACCAGCCCGTCGGTGAGGCAGCCGGCAGCGCCTCTCACCTTCGAGGCGGTGGTCAGCAATTCGCCCCAGGGCGCGATCCGGTCGGTCGGCCCGTCGCAGGCAAGCACCAGGATCTCGCCGGCTTTCAGGCTGTCGATCAGGTCCATCTCCAGCGCATAGGGGTTGTGCCCCTGCGGGAAATGGTAGCGCTTCATGTAGAGCCCGGTGCGGGCGAAGCCGCAGAGCACGCTGGCCTCGTCGAGCGGACGCACGAAGGGCTTCACCGCCTGGTTGGGATGGCCGAGCCCGTCAAGCACATCGGAGAGCACGGCCGAATAGAGCCGACCCTTCAGCTCGGCGAGATCGAATTCCCTGGTCAGATCCGGCATGTGCGCTTCCCCTCTCCTTCTTATGGAGGAAGCTTCCGGGCGCGCCGGCGGCGGGTCAAGCCATCGCCGACGCATGGCGGATCGCCGCCCGCAGCAGCAGATAGAGCAGCAGTCCGTTGAGCAGATGCCAGCCCCAGTGCAGGCCGAACGGGACTGTATCGCACAGCACGGAATCGAACGAGCGGAAGGCCAGGGACAGCGCGAAGACGAAGCCGGCAATCGCGATGCGTCCGCCAGTAGCGGAATCACCACGCGCTTTCGCCGCCAGCGCCACGCCGAACAGGCCGATCAGGAAGCCGGCATAACCGGCCGAGCCGCGCATGCCGGCGGGCAATAGCGGCGCGAGGCTAGAGGCCAGGCCGAAGCAGGCAGCGAGGAAGAGCAGCGCCCCGATTCCCGCCGCGAGCGGCGACAGGCAGAGGAACCGGTTGAGCGCCAGGCCGAAATAGCAGAGCGCGAAGAGCTGGATCGGCACGACATCGGCCAGCAGGGTCCAGCGCTGCGGCATGGTGTGGAACAGGAAGGAGCCGACTCCGATGATCCCGACCAGTACCGTCAGTGCCACGGCCGGCCAGTCACGGCGGCGCCCTTGTTGTCGCCGCAAGAGGAGAAATGCCGCCAGCGCCGCAAACAGGAAGGCGCCATTGCTGATCGCGTTGAGTGGCTCGGCCCAGAAGGCATCGCTCAGCCGCTCGCAATAGCCCGCGCCCTGCATGCCCTGCCCCGCCTCGGCTGGAATCATCGAATCATGCCAGCGATCTCATGCAGGCGCATGACATCCGCCGGCCCGGACCGGCGGAATTCTCCGCGAATCCCTCGATGGTGAACAGAGCCTTACATGGCTTTCCGGCCCGACAACCAATGTTGCAGTGCAAACCGCATAGCGAATTGCATCGATTTTGCGCAGATTCACATCATACTCCGAGGCAGCGCGCCCCATTGCCGGTGAGAGCCTAAAAATTAGGCTAAACTTTCATTGTTCTGACAAAATCGTTAAGCGCCCTGCGCGGGTCTGACGCCGTTTCCAAACGATCCCTTAATTCGTCATGCATTAAAAGCATAACAGAGCTGACGCCGCGCCCCTGTGAGAGGCACACTGATCGCTCTATATGCAGTGCACAACGAATTCATCGCTGTCGGGGCCTAAGCCCCGCAAAACCAAAAGGTTATCACCATGTTCCTGTCCATGATCGCTTCCAAGATCCGCGCCTATCTTCGCTACCGCGAGACCGTCCGCGAGCTGTCCCGCCTCACCGACCGTGAGCTCGACGACCTCGGCCTGTCGCGCTCGGACATCCAGTACGTCGCCCGCACCCACGCGGCCTGATTTCAGACCTTCTTGGGTTTGACGAGTAGTTTCTCCTAGGCCCCGCGTTCCTCCCCTCGGGGTCTGGTCGAAGAGCGAATGCCCGCTTCCGAGCGGGCATTTTGCGTTTCTAGGGCTTGATTCGTTCCAACGCCCTTGACCTTCCGCGCCGCCGCGGACACATCGCGGCCATGACAATCGCACCCATCCACGTCGTCGGCGGCGGCCTCGCCGGTTCGGAAGCCACCTGGCAGATCGCCGAAGCCGGCGTTCCCGTCGTCCTGCACGAGATGCGCCCCGAGCGCGGCACCGACGCGCACAAGACCGAGGGCCTCGCCGAGCTGGTCTGCTCCAACTCGTTCCGCTCGGACGATTCGACCTCCAACGCCGTCGGCCAACTGCATTGGGAGATGCGCCGGCTCGGCTCGCTGATCATGGCGAAGGGCGATGCGCATCAGGTTCCGGCCGGCGGGGCGCTCGCGGTCGACCGCGACGGCTTCTCGCAAGCTGTCACTGCCGCACTGGAAGCCCATCCCAATGTCACGATCGAGCGCGGCGAGATCGCCGGCCTGCCTCCGGCAGAGTGGGACAAGGTCATCGTCGCGACCGGCCCCCTGACGTCGCCGGCGCTCGCCGAAGGCATCCGTTCGCTCACCGGCACGGGGGAGCTCGCCTTCTTCGACGCGATCGCACCCATCGTCCATTTCGATTCGGTCGACATGGACATCGCCTGGTTCCAGTCGCGCTATGACAAGCCGGGGCCGGGCGGCACCGGCGCCGACTACATCAACTGCCCACTAGACCGCGACCAGTACGAGGCCTTCATCGACGCGCTGCTCGCGGCGGAGAAGACCGAGTTCAAGGAGTGGGAGGGCACGCCCTATTTCGACGGCTGCCTGCCGATCGAGGTGATGGCCGAGCGCGGACGCGAGACCTTGCGCTGGGGGCCGATGAAGCCGGTCGGGCTGACCAACAAGCACAATCCGACAGTGAAGGCCTATGCCGTCGTGCAGCTGCGCCAGGACAATGCGCTGGGCACCCTCTTCAACATGACGGGCTTCCAGACCAAGCTGAAATACGGCGAGCAGGCTGCGATCTTCCGCATGATCCCCGGGCTGGAGAATGCCGAGTTCGCCCGGCTCGGCGGCATCCACCGCAACACCTATCTGAACTCGCCGGAGCTGCTCGATCCGCAATTGCAGTTGAAGGCCGATCCGCGCCTGCGCTTCGCCGGGCAGATCACCGGCTGCGAGGGCTATGTCGAGAGCGCCGCGATCGGCCTCCTGACCGGGCGTCTCGCTGCGGCCGAGCGGCTCGGTAAGCCGCTTGAACTGCCACCGGCAACGACCGCGCTGGGCGCGCTGGTCAACCACATCACCGGCGGCCACATCGTCACCATCGACGAGGGCCCGCGCTCCTTCCAGCCGATGAACATCAATTTCGGCCTGTTCCCGCATATCGAGGGCGTCGCGACCACGGGTCCGGACGGCAAGCGCCTGAAGGGCCCGGCCAAAAGCGTCGCCCGCAAGCAGGCGCTGACGGCGCGGGCGAAGGTCGAGATGGACGGCTGGGTTGGTGGGGCGAAGACGGAGGCGGCGTAGCAGCCGTCATTCTCGGGCGGAGCGAAGCGCAGACCCGAGAATCTCAGGACGAGAAGGTGATGAGACGAGCCTTCTCCTGCCAGAGATGCTCGGGTCAAGCCCGAGCATGACGCGCTTCAGCCCCTACGCCCGCGCCGCGCGCCACAGTGTCCATTGCCGCTTGAGCGGCGAGAGGCCGATGATGGTGCGGTAGGGATCGTAGCTGCGCCGCTCCATCTGCTTGAGATAGGGCTCGACCAAGGCGACGGGCAGGAAGGCCGGCCTGATCGCCGCCGGCACCGTGGCGCCGAGATCGTTGAGCTTGCGCAGATGGATGCGTGCCAGCGCCCGCATCTCCTTCAGCGAATAGGTCAGGCCAGGCCCGCCGCGGCCGCGCACGATGTCCTCGCGGGTAACGCCGTTGCGGCCGAGCAGGTCGGCCGGGAGATAGACCTGTCCGCGCGCCGCATGCCAGGGGAAGGCCCGCATCAGCCCGCAGAGCGCATAGGCGACACCGGCATGGCCGGCGGCCGTCGCGCCGCCGGGATCGCGGCCCTGGCCCAGCACCAGGCAGGCAAGCCGGATCAGCGCACTCGAGGTCTCGCCGGCATAGCCTTCGAGATCCGAAAGCGCGGGCATCGGGTCATCATAGAGATCGAAGACGCGCGCCTCGATCAGGCCCGAGAGCGGAGCGATCGGCAGGCGGAAGCGCCTGATGGTGTCGAGCAGCGCCTGCGCTACCGGGTGGCCCGACACAGGCGCATCGGGGCCGGCCTCGAGCATGTCGCGCCACCATTGCAGACGAACCTCGCCCGGCAGCGGCTCGCTGACCTGCTCGCGCACGCGGGCGATCTCGTGGCTGAAGGCATAGAGCGCGAACAGGCCAGGCCGCAGCGCCTCCGGCGCGTAGAGCGAGGCGATATAGCGGTCGGGATCGTGGTCGCGCACCAGCGCCAGGCAATGGCCATAGGCCTGGGAGAGCGGGGCCGGCGCAGTGCCGGCACGGTCCTCGGTTCTCGTGGTCATGCGCCCTCCCCGCTCCCGCCGTCACGCGGGTCGAAGCGGCGGCAGTCTAGGCTCAGGCAGCGGCCTTGGCTACGCGGGAGCGACATGGCTGGTTGGATTTGATCGCCAATCAGTCGATCGCGATCAGCGCTGCGGCAACGCGCCGCTCCTCGCCGACGAGGACATTGTAGGTGCGCGCAGCAGCGGGCGTCGCCATCGCCTCGACGGTGATGCCGGCCGCCTTGAAGGAATCGCGCAGTGCAGGCGGCAGGAAGGCGATATCGTGGCCGATGCCGAGGATCAGGAAGTCGATCGTCTCGGCTTCGTCGAGGACCGGCTGCAGGCTCGCCAGCGTCACCTGCGCAAAGGACGTGACCGGCCAAATCCGGATACCGGACGGCGTCGCCAGGATCGAGCCGCGATGGCTCATATCCGCGAAGCGGAAGCCGCCAGCGCCGAAGGCGTCGAGCTGGTAGCGACCGGGAACGAAGCCGTCGAAGCGACGCTCAGCCATCAGCGCATGGCTCGGAAAAGTGGGAACCGGTTTCCCGGCAGAGCCATGCGCAAAGCCAAGGGCCTCAGACCCGCGCCTTGGCCTCGGCCAATTCCTCGCTCTGATCGAGGCGGCCGGCGCGGACGTCGAGATAGAGCAGCACCGGCGTCGAGACGAACATCGCCGAATAGGTGCAGACCACGACGCCGAACAGCATGACCAGCGCGAAGCCCTCGATCGCCGTGCCACCGAAGAAGACCAGCGCGATCAGCGCGAGCACAGTGGTGGTCGAGGTGATCGCGGTGCGCGACAGGGTCGAGTTGACGGATAGGTCGAGCAGCTCAGGGATCGGCATGGTCTTGTAGCGGCGCAGCAATTCACGCGTGCGGTCGAACACCACGACGGTCTCGTTCAGCGAGTAGCCGACAATGGTCAGGATCGCCGCGATCGAGGTCAGGTTGAATTCGAGCTGCGTGATCAGGAAGAAACCCATGGTCAGCACGATGTCGTGCATGGTGCCGACGATCGCGCCGATCGCGAGCTGCATCTCGAAGCGGAACCAGAGATAGACCAGCACGCCGATGATCGCGAGCACGACGCCGAGTGTGCCGGCCTGGACGAGCTCGCCCGAGACGCGCGGGCCAACCGTCTCGACGCGGCGGAACTCATAGGCTTCGGCGAAGGCGGCGCGCGCCTTGGTCACCACCGCCTGCTGCGCGACTTCGCCGCCCGGCTGAAGCGCAAAGCGCATGGAAAGGTCGCCGGCATTGCCGAATTCCTGGACCTCGACCTCGCCGAAGCCGAAGCTGTTGGCGGTCTGGCGGACCTGGGCAATGTCGGGCTTGCCGCTCTTGGCCTGCATCTCCATCAGCGTGCCGCCGCGGAAATCGATGCCGAAATTGAGGCCGACCGTCAGGAACAGCGCCAACACCAGCACCGAATAGGCGGCCGAGAACGGATAGGCGAGACGGCGCCAGTGAACGATGCGGAACTTGGTGTTGTCGGGAACGATGCGAAGCAGGCGCATGGTCTGTTATCTCCTGGCCTGCGGCGTCAGAACGGAAGGGCCTTCGGCCGCGCCCAGCGATACCAGAGCGCGATCAGCATGCGCGTCAGCGTCACCGCGGTGATGACCGTGGTCAGGATGCCCAGGATGAAGACGACGGCGAAACCGCGCACCGGGCCGGAGCCGAGCGCGAACAGCGCGACCGCCGCGATCAGCATGGTGACGTTGGAATCGATGATCGTGGCGAAGGCACGCTGGAAGCCTGCCTCCAAGGCGGAAACCAGCGATCTGCCGAGATGCGATTCCTCGCGCATGCGTTCGTAGATCAGCACGTTCGAATCGACCGCGGTGCCGATGGTGAGCACGATGCCGGCGATGCCGGGCAGCGTCATGGTGGCGCCGAGCAGCGACATCAGCCCGAGGATCAGGCAGACGTGCACCAAGAGCGCGATGCTGGCGATGATGCCGAACAGCCCGTAATTGCCGATCATGTAGAGAATGACCAGTACGGTCGCGATGATCGTCGCCATCTTGCCCGCCTGGATCGAATCCTGGCCGAGGCCGGGGCCGACGGTGCGCTCCTCGACGATCGTCATCTTCGCCGGCAGCGCACCAGCCCGCAGCAGGATGGCGAGGTTGTTGACCGCCTCGACCGTGAAATTGCCCGAGATCTGACCGGAGCCACCGGTGATGGGCGACTGGATGACCGGGGCCGAGATCACCTTGTTGTCGAGCACGATGGCGAGCTGGCGGCCGAGATTCTCGGTCGTCGCCTGGCCGAAGCGCTGGGCACCGCGGATGTTGAAGCGGAAATTGACGATCGGCTGGCTGGTGCGCTGATCGAAGGCCGGCTGGGCGTCGATCAGGTCCTCGCCCTCGACGATGACCTGTCGGCTGATCGGGATCGGCTGGCCGCCCTGATCCTGCGAGGGCAGCATGTCGACATCGCCGGCATTCGCATCCGCGACCATGCGGAACTGCAGCTTGGCGGTCTCGCCGAGGATCTGCTTCAGCCGCTGCGGATCCTGCAGGCCCGGCACCTGGACCAGGATGCGGTCGAGGCCCTGGCGCTGGATGTTCGGCTCGGTGGTGCCGAGCGCGTCGACGCGCCGGCGCAGCACTTCCATCGCCTGCTCGACGGCGCGGCGGATACGCTCGTTCGCGCCGGCCTCGGTGACGTTGAGCTGGATCAGCCCGTCGGGATTCTCGGTGAGCTCGATCGACTGGTTGCCCGAGGGCCCGAAGGCGCCGAAGGTGCCGATCGGCTGGGCGAGCTCGCGCAGCTTCGGCATCAGCTTGGCGCGGTCGGCTGCCTCGGGAACGCGCAATTGCACGCCGCGCGGGGTCAGGCCGATGCCGCCCTGCAGGCCGACGCGCTCCTCGCGCAGGATGCGGCGGACGTCGTCGCGCAACTGGGTGACCTGGCTGCGGATCAGGTCGGCGCGGTCGATCTCGAGCAGGACGTGCGAGCCGCCCTGCAGGTCGAGGCCGAGCGTCATCGCATGGATCGGCAGCAGGAAGCGCGGAATCCAGGCCGGAGCGCCTTGCTCGATCGCCTTGCGGGTCTCGGGCGAGAACAGGTTCGGCACGGCGAGCCCGCAGCCGAAGACCAGCACGAGCAGAACGAGAATGACCTTGCGGGCCTGGAGACGAAGCATCTGTATGAACAGCCTTGTTGGCGGGCGCGGGCGCCTTCAGGCCCCGCGCCTCACAGCCTTCAGCTCTTGACCGGCTCGCCCTTGGCGCGCACGTCCGACACCATGCCCTTGAGGATGCGCACGCGCACCCCGTCGGCGATCTCGGCCTCGAGCTCGGCGTCGTCGATCACCTTCGAGACCTTGGCGATGATGCCGCCCGAGGTGACGATCGTGTCGCCGCGGCGGACGTTCTTGATCATCTCCTGATGCGATTTCACCCGCTTCTGCTGCGGCCTGATGATCAGGAACCACATGATGACGAAGATCAGGACGAACGGAACCAGCGACATCAGGACGTCGTTGGTGCCGCCGCCTCCAAGGCCCTGGGCAAAAGCGGGGGTGATCACGGGAAGGCTCCTTCACGTCGCCGCCGATTGACGGCCGGCCGGCGCGGGGGTTGCAAAATCGCGCGGACTATAGCCAGCGATGTCGTGAAATCAATCGAAAGCGACCGATCTCTCGACCGCATCCCCCAGCTAAGCTGTCCCTGCCCTGCGCGCAATGGTCTTGCCTTCGCGGGGTCAGCGGCGCTATGAGCGTACCGTACCGTTCGGTACGCCATATTAGCGGACCAGCTGCGATGACCGACACCGCCTCCGACCAGACGCTCGCCACCCTGTTGCGCATCGCCGACGCGCTGGAGCGCCTTGCTCCGCCGGCCAAGCGCAAGCCCGACCTTTCCGCCGCCGACGCCTTCGTCTGGCACGCCGCCGGCCATGAGCTTGCGCCGGTCGCCAAGGTCAACCGCGTCGCTCTGTCGCTGTTGCGCGGCGTCGATAGGGTGCGCGACACGCTGGCCGAGAACACCGAGCGCTTCGCCCGCGGCCTGCCGGCCAACAACGTCCTGCTCTGGGGCGCGCGCGGCATGGGCAAATCGTCGCTGGTCAAGGCAGTGCACGCCGACACCAACAAGCGGCTGCCGAAAGGTGCCCTCCCCCTCAAGCTGATCGAGATCCACCGCGAGGACATCGAGAGCCTGCCGGTGCTGATGGGGCTGCTCAAGGCCGACCCGCACCCCGCCATCGTCTTCTGCGACGATCTCTCCTTCGACGGGCAGGACACCTCCTACAAGTCGCTGAAGGCGGCGCTCGACGGCGGCGTCGAGGGCCGGCCGGAGAATGTCGTGTTCTACGCGACCTCGAACCGCCGGCATCTGTTGGCGCGCGAGATGGTCGAGAACGAGCGTTCGACCTCGATCAATCCCGGCGAGGCCGTCGAGGAGAAGGTCTCTCTGTCGGACCGGTTCGGCCTCTGGCTCGGCTTCCACAAATGCAGCCAGGACGAGTATCTGGCGATGATCGACGGCTATGTCGGCCATTTCGGGCTGACGATCGAGCCTGAGCAGCTGCGCCGCGAAGCGCTGGAATGGGCGACGACGCGCGGCTCGCGCTCCGGGCGCACGGCCTGGCAATACATCCAGGACCTTGCCGGGCGGCTGGAGACGAAGCTGGAGGGGTGAGCCTCCCTTCTCCCCTCGGGGGAGAAGGTGGCAGCGCGAAGCGCTGACGGATGAGGGAAGGACAGGCTCAGCCTATCCTTGTCTCACCCAGTCATACCGCCCTCATCCGTCTGCTTTGCAGACACCTTCTCCCCCGAGGGGAGAAGGATAAAAAAGCAAAACGGGGCGGCCTTTCCTGGGACCGCCCCGCCTCGTTTCGACCGGCGGGGTCTCGCGAATACCGGCCGAAGTCTAAACTGGATCAGTTGCTGCTGAGATAGGGCATCGGGTCGACCGGGGTCGAGCCTTTGCGCAGCTCGAAGTGCAGCTGCGGCGAGTTGACGTTGCCGGACTGGCCGGACTTGGCGACGACCTGGCCGCGCTTGACCTGCTCGCCGCGCTTGACGCTGAGCTCGCCGTTGTGGGCATAGGCCGAGACATAGCCGTTCGGGTGGCGGATCAGCACGAGATTGCCGTAGCCCTTGAGCTCGCTGCCGGCATAGGCGACGACGCCGCCCTCGGCCGCCTTGACCGGCGTGCCTTCCGGCACGGCGATGTTGATGCCCTCATTGCCGCCCTTGCCGGCATAGCCGGTGATGACGCGGCCACGGGCCGGCCAGCGGAACTCGGCGCCGGACGAAGCGGATTCGTCCGCCTTGGGCAGGCTCGCAGTGGTCTGCGGCTCGGCCGCCTTCGGCTCCGGAGCGGGCGCAACTGCCTTCGGCTGCACGGTGACCTTGTCGGCCGGCGCGTTCGCAACGACGATCGGCGCGGCCGCCTTCGGCTTGACCGGCTGGGTGGCGGGGACCGGCGCCGAAGCCGGCAGCGCCGCGGTCTTGGTCTCGTTGGCAGCCTTGGCGGCCGCCTTTGCCTTGGCCTCGGCGGCGAAGCGGGCACGGGCCTCGCCCATGCGCTTGGCGTCGGCGGCGGCCTTCTCCTTGGCATCCGCCGCAGCCTGCGCCTTGGCCTGGGCAGCCTGCGCCCGGGCATCGACGGCGGCGACCTTCGGGGTGGCGGCAGGCACGGCCGGCGCGGAGGCAACCGGACGCGAGACCGGCGGCGGAGCAGTACGCGGCTGTTCGAAACGGTTATCGCTCGGCGTCGGCTGGCGCGCGGCGGTCTGGGCGCCACCACCGTTATAGACCGGAACGACGACACGCGACCCAGGCGTGACCTCGCCACGGAGACCATTGGCCTGCATCAGCGCGGCGCGCGGCACGCCATAGCGGCCGGAGATCACGTCGAGTGTCTCGCCATGGGCGACGACGATCGGGGTGCCGCCCTGGGCGCTCCAACCTGCGGCCGAACCCGGCGCGCTCGGAGCGGGAGCAACCGGCGGCGCAGGACGAGACGCGACAGAAGCTGCCGGCGGCGCCAGGGGCTGGCTGCGCACGCCCGGATTGCCGGCGGCGGACGCCGTCTCGTAGGACTGACGTGGCGGATTGCGACCGATCGAGCCGGTCGTCGCCGGATCGCGCTGGGAGGCCGGAGCCTGCGCGGTCTGGAAGGGATTGCTGAAAGGCGCTTCGGTGAAGCGCAACGTGTCCGAGGAGCAAGCGCCCAGGCCGGCTGCAAGGGCGCAGACCGACACGGCGCGAACCACGGATTTCGACACGGCCAGCTCGACTTGCTTACGCATGGACTCTGCACTCGCGAACGACGCAACTCTACGGTCCGCATTAAAGAGCCGGTTAGGTTAAGAAGGTGTTTCGCTGCTGACAGGTCAGGTGAATTTTCGAGAAGCCCGAGGTCGTCATTCTCGGACGGAGCGCAGCGGAGCTCCGGGAATCTTCTGTCGAGAGCGCGCAGGCCGGCGCCTTCGGCCCGAGATGCTCGGATCAAGCCCGAGCATGACGGCGGGTGCGAGCCCGCTTACAGCGCCTGCGCCAGTCCCGGCGCCAGCGGCGGCATACGGATGATCGGGCCGAGCGCGTGATCGAAGCCGCCCTCGCTGCGGGTGACGACGACAAGCCGCCCTGCCCCCTCGACGCGCAGCGACCCGACCAGACGCCCGCCGATCTCCAGCCGGGCAAGCAACGCCTCCGGCACCGCCTGCATCACGCCGTTGACCAGGATGCGTTCGAAGCGGCCGAGCGTGCGGTCGGGCTGCAAGCCGTCGGCATGGCGCAATTCGACCAGCTGCGCGAAGCCACCGCCGGCGAGGCGCTCATGCGCGGCGAGCGCGAGCGTGCGGTAGCGCTCCAGCGAGACGACCTTGCCGCCCATCGCCGCAAGCAGCGCCGCGACATAGCCGGAACCGGAGCCGACCTCGAGCACACGGCAATCCGGTTTCATCTCAAGCGCGCCGACCAGAGCGGCGACCGTGTGCGGCGCAGTCATGGTCTGGCCGCAGGGCAAGGGCACGGAGACGTCCTGGCGGGCAAGGTCGGCAAAGCGCGAGGGCGCGAAATGCTCGCGCGGCACGCGCTCCATCGCCCGAAGCAGGGCGAGGTCACGCACACCGCGTGCGCGCAATGACAACAGGAAGGCGACGGTGCGTTCGCTCTCGCTGCTGGCCCCCTCCCCGGTCATCCCTGCCGCCTTCAGGCGAAGAGCTGCGCAAAGCGCGTCATCGTCGGCTCATGCGTCAGGTCGAGCTCGAGCGGGGTCACCGAGATCTTCTTGTCAGCGAGCGCGCGCAGGTCGGTGCCGTTGGCCGGCTCATGCTTCCCGCGCTGGAAGGCGATCCAGTAATAGGGATTGCCGCGCCCGTCGCGACGCGGCTCCAGCCGCATCAGCTCCTGATCGCGCCGCCCCTGCGCCGTCACCGCGACACCCGCAACCTCGCTCGGAGGCACGTTCGGGAAGTTGAGGTTGAACAGGATGCCGTCCGGAATCCCCTCCTCCAGCAGCCGGCGGATGATGCCGGGCGCATGCTGCAGGGCGCAGTCCCAGATGATGCTGGTGCGGTCGCCCGCCGCATAAGCCTGGCTCACAGCGATCGAAGGAATGCCGAGCAGCGTGCCTTCCATCGCCGCGGCGATGGTGCCGGAATAGGTCACGTCCTCGGCAACGTTCTGGCCGCGGTTGACGCCGGAGAGCACGAGATCGGGCTTCATCTCGGCCATGACCGAGCGCACCGCCATGATCACGCAATCGGTCGGCGTGCCCTGCACGGCGAAGCGCTTCTCCTCGATCTGGCGCAGGCGCAGCGGATTCGAGAGCGAGAGCGAATGCGCCACGCCCGACTGGTCGGTCTCGGGCGCGACGACCCAGACATCGTCGGAGAGCTGCCGGGCGATCTGCTCGAGGACAGCGAGGCCCTCGGCATGGATGCCGTCGTCATTGGTCACCAGGATGCGCATGGGATCAGGCCGCCTTCTCGATGCGGGTGACCCCGCGCATATAGGGAACCAGCACGTCCGGCACGGTGATCGAGCCGTCGGCGTTCTGGTAGTTCTCCATCACCGCGATCAAAGCGCGGCCGACAGCCGTGCCCGAGCCGTTGAGGGTGTGGACGAAGAACGGCCCCTTGCCGTCCTTCGTCTTGTAGCGGGCGTTCATGCGCCGGGCCTGGAAATCGCCGCAGACCGAGCAGGACGAGATCTCGCGGTAGGTCTTCTGGCCGGGCAGCCAGACCTCGATGTCGTAGGTCTTCTGCGAGGCGAAACCCATGTCGCCGGTGCACAAAGTCATGACACGATAGTGCAGATCGAGCTTCTTCAGCACGTTCTCGGCACAAGACAGCATGCGCTCATGCTCCTCGCGCGATTTTTCCGGTGCGGTGATCGAGACGAGCTCGACCTTCTCGAACTGGTGCTGGCGCAGCATGCCGCGGGTGTCTCTGCCTGCCGAGCCGGCCTCGGCCCGGAAGCAGGGTGTCAGCGCCGTGAAGCGACGCGGCAGCTCTTCTTCCGAGAGGATGGATTCGCGCACGAGATTGGTCAGCGGAACTTCGGCTGTGGGGATGAGCCAATGATCCTCGCCAGCCCGGAACTGGTCATCCCGGAACTTCGGCAGCTGCGCCGTGCCGAACATGGCATCGTCGCGCACCATCAGCGGCGGGTTGACCTCGGTATAGCCGTGCTCCTCGACATGGGTGTCGAGCATGAACTGGCCGATGGCGCGATTGAGCCGGGCGATCTGACGGTCGAGCACGACGAAGCGCGAGCCGGAGAGCTTCGCGGCTTTCTCGAAGTCCATCTGGCCGAGCGCTTCGCCGAGCTCGTAATGCTCCTTCGGCTGGTTGACGCCGACCAGGCGCTTGCCCCCCTCCTCCGGCTTCGTGCCATGTGCATGCAGCAGCACGTTGCCATGCTCGTCGGCACCATCAGGCACCTCGTCGAAGGGCGCGTTCGGGATTGCGGCAAGCTGCTCGTTCAGCGTCTCGACCGCAGACTTCTCCTCAGCCTCCAGCGCCGGCACCTGCTCCTTGAGCGAGGCGACTTCGGCCTTGAGCTGCTCGGCCAAGGCAAGGTCCTTCTGGCCCATCGCCTTGCCGATCTCCTTGGAGAGGGCGTTGCGGCGCTCCTGCGCAGCCTGCGACTTGCCGATGGCGGCGCGGCGCTGATCGTCGAGCGCCAGCAGCGACGACGACAGTTTCTCAAGCCCGCGCCGTTGCAAGCCCCGATCGAACGCCTCAGCGTTCTCGCGAATCCATCTGATGTCGTACATCGCTCAAGCCGATCCGTTGTGGAATCGGCTGATCCTCTAGAGCATGGCGCGCCGGCACGGAAGCGTTGCGTCGGCGGGTGTACCTGCGACAAGGACGGGTTTGCGCGGGATCCCCTCTCCCGGATGGGAGAGGGGTAGGGGTGAGGGCCCGCTGCTGATTGCTGGAATGCGACGGTGCCGTTGTGCCTCTTTTGGATAGGGCAGGCCCTCATCCCTGCCCTTCTCCCACTCGGGAGAAGGGTTCCCCGCGCCCTTCGCCTACTGTCTAGGAACTCAGTAAGGCGGCTCCTGATGGACGAGCTTGCCGTCGATCAGCAGGCGCTTGATCGCCGCCTGCCCCGAGCTCGACACAGCCGCGACGATCTCCAGCCGCTTGCGCTCGGTGGTCTCGATGGCGCGGCCTGTGCCTTGCGGCACGAAATAACTTTCCAGCCCATAGGTGACGCGGATGGCGCTGCGACCGGCATTGCAGTCCTGGTCGCCGTTCGGGTTGACCGCGCAGGCGGCGGTCGAAACCACCTTGCCTTCCAGCACGGCCCCGCCAGCGGGCGCCGGCGGACGGGCGAGATAGACGCCCTTCGCCTCGGCCAGCCCGTCGGCGCCGGGCGCGACGCGGACGAACACCGTCTGGTTGCGCTCGAACGCCTTGTCGCCGTCGAGCTTGGCCGGTTCAAGCGTGCTGATCTTGTAGTTCAGGATGACATAGTCACCGCGGAAGAGGTCGCGCGGGTCGAGCGGGGCGGTCGCCAGCCTGATCTCCGTGCCGGAGCGCAGGATGCTCGCACGCGACTCGACCAGGGCCAGGATCAGCCCACCGAGCAGGATGATGGCGGCAAGCCCGCGCCAGAGCGGCGAGATACGCCCGATGAAGGCGTCGGCTGACGGGAGGCGGATCACGGCGCGGCCTCCGTCGGTTTACTGAATTTGGCGAGGAGCCGGCGCATCCCGCTGGCGATCGCGATGAGCGCCGCGCCGCCGACCAGGAAGAACAGCGACTGGTCGAGCAAGGTGCCGATGGTCTGCCAGAGCAGGGTCACGACCGCGATGGCGAACAGCAGGGAGCCGGCGATGCTGAGCCGGCGCACGCCACCGCCCGCACCGGCGACGACGATGCCGATCGCGATCGAGAGGATCAGCGCCGCGACGACGATCTTGCCGGCCATGCTGACCGCGCCGCCGCTCCAGAACAGCACCGGCACCAGCAGCGACATGACGAGCGCCGACGCCAGCGGCCAGGCGAAGCGGCGCTCGCACGCCAGCAGGCCGAAGCCGACCACCGCCGGCAGCGCCAGCCCATAGGCGAAATAGTTGACCCACAACGCCGTGCCCGGCTTCGCCTCGCTGGGTTCGAGAATACGGATCAGCTCGACATTGAGCGAGAGGATCAGGCCGATCAGCCCCCAGGGCAGGCAGGCGGTGAGCAATCCCGGCCCGCCGCGGTCCAGTGCCAGAGCACCGAGGGCGACGAACAGCGCGGAGACGGCGAGCCCATAGGCGAGCAGGCCGTAGTCGAAGCGGAAGAAGGCGTATTGGCCCGGCAAGGTCGCAAACCAGCCGAGCAGCACCAGGACCGCAAGGTGATGGACGAGGCGGTTGTGCCGCGTCGCAGCCAGCCAGAGCGCCGGCAGGAAAGGAATCCAGAACAGGAGATGGGCGTTCGCCTCGCGCTCATCCCAGCGGCCGCCGGCCCAGGCGCCGATCGCGACGAGCGCGACGATGAGAGCCCCATTCGAACGCAGCAGAACGGCGACGATGAGCGCGCCGATCGCGATCAGCAGCGCCCCGCCCGGCCAGTCCGTCGGCAGATGATACATCTGGCCGACGAGCGCGACGCCGGCGGCGAAGATCAGCGTGCCGCAGGTCGCGGCGGCATCGGCGCCACCGGTCGAACCACGGCTCTGCAGCCGCGCCGAGACGCCGAGCGCACCGGCGAGGCCGAGCAGGATCATCACGAGCTTGGCGACGCGGGGAATTTCCTCCCAGTTCGCCGCGACGAAGGCGGAGACGCTGGAGGCGATCAGCAGGCCGCCGAACAGGCCGATCAGGGCCGGCAGCTTGAAGCCGCCGCCTTCCTGCGCCAGTGAACGACGGATGGTGGCTGCGCTCTCAGGGGCGATCAGCCCCTCGCCCACCCAGCGACCGAGATCGGCTTCAAGCCGTTTGCGATAGGAACCCGTCAGCATGCGCGCCTATTTGGCATGGGCTGACGGGTTTTGGCGAGATGCCGCCTCAGGCCGCCCTGGCCTTCTTCTTTCGGGCCAGATCGGGCGGCGTCGCCTCCTCGGTCAGCGCCGCGATCACGGCGTCGAGGCTCATCACCGTCTGGGCCTGGCTGCCGAGGCGGCGCACGGTCACGGTCTTCTCCTCGGCCTCGCGCTTGCCGACGGCGAGGATGACCGGGACCTTGGCCAGCGAGTGCTCGCGCACCTTGTAGCTGATCTTCTCGTTGCGCAGGTCGGCGCGGGCGCGCAGACCGGCCGAGAGCAGCGCCATGGTGACCTCCTCGCCATAGGCATCCGCCTCCGAGGTGATCGGCGCGACGATGATCTGCTCGGGCGCCAGCCAGAGCGGGAAATGCCCGGCATGGTGCTCGATCAGGATGCCGACGAAGCGCTCCAGCGAGCCGCAGATGGCGCGGTGGACCATGACCGGCTGCTTCTTCTCGCCGTCAGAGCCGATATAAAAGGCGCCGAAGCGCTCCGGCAGGTTGAAGTCGACCTGCGTCGTGCCGCATTGCCAGTCGCGGCCGATGGCATCGCGCAGCACGTATTCGAACTTCGGCCCGTAGAAGGCGCCCTCGCCCGGATTGATCTCGGTCTTGATCCGGTTGCCGGACTGCTTGGCGATCGTCTCCAGCACCCGGTTCATCACCCCTTCGGCGTGGTCCCAGACCGCGTCGGAGCCGACGCGCTTCTCCGGCCGCGTCGAGAGCTTGATCACGAGCTCCTCGGTGAAGCCGAAATCCTCGTAGACCGAGAGGATCAGGTCGTTGATCTTCATGCATTCGGCAGCGAGCTGCTCCTCGGTGCAGAAGATGTGGGCGTCGTCCTGCGTGAAGCCGCGCACGCGCATCAGCCCGTGCAGCGCGCCGGACGGCTCGTAGCGATGGACATTGCCGAACTCGGCCAGCCGGATCGGCAGGTCGCGGTAGCTCTTGAGGCCGTGCTTGAAGATCTGGACATGGCCCGGGCAGTTCATCGGCTTGAGCGCGAAGACCTTGTGGTCGCGCTCCTGATCGTTCGGGTTCTCGAAGGCCGAGGCCGATTTCACCGCGAACATGTTGTCCTGGTACCAGCCCCAGTGGCCCGAGGTCTCCCAGAGCGACTTGTCGAGCACCTGAGGGGCGTTGACCTCCTCATAGTCGGCGGCGAGGCGCCGGCGCATATAGGTCAGCACCTCCTGGAACAGCCGCCAGCCCTTGGAGTGCCAGAAGACGACGCCCGGCCCCTCCTCCTGGAAGTGGAACAGGTCCATCTCGCGGCCGAGGCGGCGATGGTCGCGCTTCTCGGCTTCCTCGAGCTGCTTGAGATAGGCGTCGAGCTCCTCCTGCCGGGCGAAGGCCGTGCCGTAGATGCGGGTCAGCATCGCGTTGTTGCTGTCGCCGCGCCAATAGGCGCCGGCCGTCTTCATCAGCTTGAAGGCGTTGCCGACCTTGCCGACCGAGGTCATGTGCGGGCCGCGGCAGAGGTCGATCCAGTCGCCCTGCGCATACATCTTCAGCGTCTGGTCGGCGGGAATCGCATCGACCAGCTCGACCTTGTAGGCCTCACCCTTATTGGCGAAGAAGTCCTTGGCCTTGTCGCGGCTCCAGACCTCCTTGGTGAAGGGTTTGTCGCGCGCGATGATCTCGCGCATCTTCTTCTCGATCGCCGGGAAGTCCTCCGGGGTGAAGGGCTCGTTGCGGGCGAAATCGTAGAAGAAGCCGTTCTCGATGACCGGGCCGATCGTCACCTGCGTGCCGGGGAACAGCTCCTGCACGGCCTCGGCGAGGACGTGCGCGGTATCGTGCCGGATCAGCTCCAGCGCGCGCGGGTCCTCGCGGTTGAGGAACTCGATCTTCGCATCGGCGGTGATCGGATCGGCGAGATCGACGACCACGCCGTCGAGCGCCATCGCGACGGTGCGCTTCAGCAGCGAGGGCGAAATGCCACCGGCAAGCTCCTTGCCGGTGATGCCGGAGGGAAACTCGCGCTTCGCGCCATCGGGAAATGTCAGGGAGATCGTCATCGATCGGCTCCTGCTCACTCGGGGATACGAGCCCCGTAAGCCAAGGCCGGCTGCTTTGAGGGGCGCGGCCGGCAGCCGGATCGGCGCGCGCCGGGGAGGCCTATACGAGCAGGCGGGCACAGGCAATCGCCGTTTCGTTCCCGTGTTCTCGCATCTTGTCTCCTCCTCGCGTCATCCCGGGCGACCTAAGGGAGACCCGGGATCCATTCCGGAACCTCCATCGGAAAGGCTCCGGAATGGATCCTGGATCTCCGCTACGCTCCGTCCGGGATGACAGCGCCCCTTTATGAAGAGGTATTGGACTCTGACTGAGGCTCGTCCAACTCCACCGGCGGCGCGTTGACGCCGCGCCAGCGCCCATAGGCCCAGGGCTTGTACCAGGCCCCATCCGGCGGCAGTTCCTCGCAGACGATGTCGATCCCCGAGGTGCCGAGCGGCGTGCAGCGGCAGATGCGCGCGAAGCCGACCCAGCCGCCGGCCCAGAGGCCGTGCCGCTGGATCGCCTCGTCGGTATATTCCGAGCAGGACGGCCAGTGTCGGCACTGCCGGCCGATCAGCAGCGAGAGGCTGAGCTGATAGCCGCGGATCAGCAGATGGGCGCCCCGGCGCGGCAGGCGCAAAAACGCCTGTCGCCATGAAAGGCTTTTTTCAGCATGTTTAGGTAGGTAAGACATGGTTGGCCCAGGTCGGCTTCCCGTCATCCGCTTCTGCCTTTCCCGGGCGACCATCGCCCTTTCCAGATCCCGGACATGCTGCGCTCTCGTTTTCTTGGCTCCGCCGCTGCCCTCTGCGGCCCGCTTCTCGCCCTTGCCCTCGCCACACCGGCGGCGGCACAGCAGCGAGCCTATCTGATCTGGCTCGACGCTGCCAAAATCGACGTCGCCAAGGTGATGGGCCTGCCCCCGGCGCAGAACTCGCCGGAGCATCGCGCCGAGTTCGAGAAGGTGCTCGCCATCTCCTCGGCCCGCACGCCGGAGCGCGAGAAGCAGGCGATCGCCGACCAGTACCAGACGTTCAATGCCTTCCTGAAAGGCATGGACCACAACTATATCGACGGCACCCATCGCGAAACGCGGCTGCTGATGCGCGAGGCGCAGGTCGAGCTCGCCATCCTGCTGAAGAGCGTCAACCGCCTGACCAGCCGCATCCGGCCGTTCCAGATGTGGAACAAGGTCAGGGTCAAGCCCTGCCCCGGCGGACGGCCGGAAGGAACCTCCTTCCCCTCGGCCCACGCCGCGACGGCCGCGCTCTATGCCACCCTGCTCTCGGACGCTGTCCCTGAGCTCGCCGACAAGTTCGAGGAGCGGGTGAAAAGCTATGACGAGAGTCGCCTCGTCTGCGGCTTCCACTATCCCACCGATTTGGAAGCGGGCGACAAGATCGGCCGCGTCGTCGCCAAGGCGCTGCTGGCCGAGAAGGCCTTCAAGGTCCGCTATGACGAGACGAAGCCGGAAATCCGGCAGGCATTCGGGCTGAAATAACCTTCAGCCCGCCACCGTCTCGCGCCGCTTCGCCTCGATCTGGCCGATCGCATCGACCACCGCGTCGAAGGTCAGCATGGTCGAGGCGTGGCGCGCCTTGAAGTCGCGTACCGGCACGAGGACGGAGAGATCAGCCCATTTGCCGGCCGGCGGCTCCGCTCCCTCCTTGAGGATCGCGCGAGCCTGCTCGCGGACCTCGCGCAATTCGGCGGCCGTCGAGCCGATGACATGGCGCGCCATGATCGAGGACGAGGCCTGGCCGAGGGCACAGGCGCGGACATCGTGGCCGAAGCCGGTGACGACATCCTCGTCCATGGTCAGGTCGATCGTGACCGTCGAGCCGCAGAGGCGCGAATGGGCGCTCGCCGTCGCATCGGGCGCCGGCAGACGCTCGAGCAGCGGGATGTTTCCTGCCAATTCCAGGATTCGCTTGTTGTAGACGTCGTTCAGCATGGGTTGCCCCGGCCGGGGTCTGGAGTTGCCGGCCTTCGCAACCAATATAGAGTGCCGATGCGCTCTCTCCCAGAGAGTGCGTCGTTCGCTGGACGAGAGGGCGAACTTGTCTGATCTGCCTGCCGCGAGGCGGGCGCAACCGAAACGGGAGGCTCCACATGGATAATGTGGTTAAGTCCTTGTCCGTAGAGCGGGCGCGCAGCCCCTCCGCAGACAAGTTCATCGTCAAGCAGCCGACGCAGGTCGAGGCCGAGGAGGCCGTGCGCACGCTGATCCGCTGGGCCGGCGACGATCCGTCGCGGGAAGGCCTGCTCGATACGCCGCAGCGCGTCGCCAAGGCCTATCGCGAGTTCTACAAGGGCTATCGCGAGGACGCCGGCGACATGCTCGAACGCGTCTTCGAGGAAGTCGACGGCTACAAAGACATGGTCCTCGTCCGCGACATCCCGTTCTATTCGCATTGCGAGCACCACATGGTGCCCTTCGTCGGCAAGGTCCATATCGGCTACTACCCGAACGGCGGCGTGGTCGGCCTGTCGAAGCTGGCCCGCGTCGTCGAGGTCTATGCCCGCCGCCTGCAGACGCAGGAGACGATGACCGCGCAGATCGCCCAGGCGATCGAGCGGTCGCTGAAGCCAGGCGGCGTCGCCGTCCTCGTCGAGGCCGAGCATATGTGCATGTCGATGCGCGGCGTGCAGAAGCAGGGCTCGTCGACGATGACGACGCAGTATACCGGCCGCTTCCGCGATCCGGCCGAGCAGGTGCGCTTCTTCACCATGGTGAAGTCGCCGGGGCTGTGACCCGTCCAGCAGGGCGCGTCATGCTCGGGCTTGCCCGAGCATCTCGGAAACCAGTGTCCTCTGGTCCTGAGTTTCTCGGCTCGGCACTTCGTGCCGCCCGAGAATGACGGCGCGCTGTTCGCATCGTATATGCGAGACCTTACTCTCAGGATCCTCACATGACCGCCTTCCCCACCCTTTCAGCCAAGGCCGAGATCGAAGAGGGCACGGTCCTTGCCCCCAAATTCGATCGCGACGGCCTCGTCACCTGCGTCACGACCGACGCTGTGACCGGCGAGGTGCTGATGGTCGCGCATATGAACGCCGAATCGCTGCGCCTGAGCATCGAGACGGGGCAAGCCTGGTACTGGTCGCGCTCGCGCCAGGCGCTCTGGCGCAAGGGCGAGACCTCCGGGCAGTTGCAGACCATCGTCGAGATGCGGATCGACTGCGATCAGGACGCGATCTGGATCAAGGTCAATGTCGGCGGCGATGGCGGCTGCTGCCACACCGGGCGCCATAGCTGCTTCTATCGGGTTAAGCCGGTCGGCACCGCCGCGGACGGACCACTGACCTTCTGAACCGGCACCGCCTGCTTCGTTGGCAATCCTTTCACCAAGCTTTCATGTTTCCTTCAAAAGCGACTGATAGCCGCCTAGGGTCCCGGCGCCGTTCATCTTTCGCTCATCGGCTGGCGTGATCCTGAGCCTTCCCGCGGAGGGATCGCGCCGATGAGACTGGAGAACATCGCCAGACGGGCCTTTGGATTAGGCGGCGGCGGAGCTGCGATGAACGATCTCGTTTCCGAACCTGCCCCGCGCCTCAGCCGGCCGCGGATCGGCCTTGCCCTTGGCGGTGGCGCGGCGCGCGGCTGGGCGCATATCGGCGTCCTCGATGTCCTCACCGAGGCGGGCTACGCGCCCGAGGTGATCGCCGGCACCTCGATCGGCGCGGTGGTCGGCGGCTGCTACGCCGCAGACAAGATCGAGCAATTGCGCGAGTTCGCGCTCGGCCTGACCAAGCGCCGTGTCGTCGGGCTGATGGATTTCCACCTCGGCGGCGCCGGGTTGATCGCGGGAGGCCGACTGAAGCGCCTGCTCGAACGCGACCTCGCCGGTCTGCAGATCAGCGATCTCAGGCAGACTTACGCCGCCGTCGCAACCGAACTCGGCAGCGGCCATGAGATCTGGCTGACCCGCGGCTCGCTGGTCGACGCGCTGCGAGCCTCCTACGCGCTGCCCGGCGTATTCGACCCGGTGAAACTCGGCGGCCGCTGGCTGATGGACGGGGCGCTGGTCAACCCGGTGCCGGTCACGGTGGCGCGGGCGCTGGGCGCCGACGTCGTGCTGTGCGTCAACCTGAACAGCGACATGACCGGCCGCGGCACGGTGATCCAGTCCTATGGCGCCGATCCGGACCCGGAACCGGTGGCCGAGCCCCAGCCCGCTGCTGGCTGGTTCGGCGGCATGCGCGAGCGGATGCGCGGTATCGTCGGCAAGGCCAATCACGAGCAGCAGCCGGGCCTCGCCGGCGTGATGATCGACGCCTTCAACATCACCCAGGATCGAATCTCGCGCTCGCGCCTCGCCGGCGATCCGCCCGATGTGATGATCGGCCCCAAGCTCGGCCGTGTCGGGCTGTTCGACTTCCACCGCGCCGACGAGGCGATCGCGCTCGGCCGGCAGGCGGCGGAACGCGCGCTGGACGAGATCGCCGCGATCGTCGCCGCCAACCACCTGCCGCTGAACTAGCGGCAGGTCGCGGCTCGGCGCCTCACGCCATCGCGATATAGTCGCGCATCGCCCGGCTCTCGGCCTCGATCTCGGCAACGCGATGCTTGACCACGTCGCCGATCGAGACGATGCCGGCGACCCGGCCGTTATCGACCACCGGCACATGCCGGAAGCGGCCCGAAGTCATGATCTCCATCAGATCGTCGACGCTGGTGTCCGGCCGGCAGGTCACGACCTTGGCGGTCATGGCGCGCGAGACCGGCGTCTCCAGTGCCGCGGCGCCGTCCGTACCCAGGGCCTTGATGATGTCGCGCTCCGACAGGATGCCGAGCAGGCTGCCATCGGCGCCGGTCACGACAACCGCGCCGATCCGCTTCTCGGCCAGAGTCCGCGCCGCCTCGCCGAGCGTCCGGTGGGGCTGCACCGAGATCACCTCTGCGCCCTTGTTGCCGAGAATATGAACGACGTTCATCGACTTCTCCTCCGACGGTAGCGGCACCGTTGACCGGCGCTCGTTGATGGGTTCGACGATCGCAACGCCGGTTCGGACGGAGCGTTGCCCTCCGAGGTGCGGCATCACGCTGGACTGATTTCAATGTGAGCGAACTCTGAGGCGACGGCAAGGCGCTCGCGCTGAAAGCCTGCGCGCTGCGGTTGCGGCCAGAGCCGGATCCGATCAGGTTGAAGCAAGCGTGCTCTATCGGCGAACCGGCCCGCGATCGAACAACGGGAACAGCAGCAGCCCCGCGAGGAAGCCGCCGATATGCGCTTCCCAGGCGATGCTGGTCTCCTCGCCGAGGATCGGCACGAGGCCGGCGCCGAACAGGATGTTGGTGACGAACCAGATCACCACGAACAGCATCGCCCGTGAATTGCGCCAGAGGCCGCCGAGCGGCTCGGCCGGAATCGCACGGACCACCTCGTCACGGCCGAGCCCGCCGAAATGTACGCCCGGCGAGAAGACGAAACGGATCGCCGCCGCCGTCGCGCCCGAGACACCGGCCGAGGCGCCGACCAACGGCAGGACGTCGAGCTCGCGCGACCACCAGTGCAGCAGCGCGCCGGCGATCGTGGCCACTGCCATCAGCACCAGGAAACGCCCGGCCCCGAGTCGACGTGCGACCGGACTGCCGAAGGCCGCCAGCCAGACGACGTTCGAGATCAGATGCAGCCAGGAGCCGTGCAGCAACCCATAGCTGAGCAGCGTCCAGAGCTGGCCGCCGCCATCGGCCAGCAGCAGGCGGACCAGTTGCAGGCGCTGGACGAAATCGGGCGTCCCGGAGGTGCCGAGCGACTGCGCGATCTCCTGAAGACGGTCCGGTGCGAACCAGAGCGTCAGCCGCGCTGGCACGAAGGAGAGCCAGGAGACGAGGAGGAAATCGTCGCGCTCGCTGAGCAGTTCGCGCGCGCCCTGGATCAGCACCAGGGCCGCGATCAGCCAGACGACGACGCCGGGCAGGTTGAAGACCGGCTCGCGCACGGGCGGGCCATATGGATCGTCTGGGTTCGCCGACATCGCGCCCTCACTGGCGCATGGGCCCTCGGCAGGCAACAGAAAAGGGGAGAGCGTGCGCTCTCCCCTCTCCTCCCCGGCCGGTCACGCCCCCGCGCCCCCGCCTTTTCCAGTGAGCCCGGACGCTTCGTGCGGGCTCGAATTCGACAGGGGATTTATGCGGCATTTTAGGGATCTTCCACAAGCTTAACGTCTGATTAACCCTAACGCCCCCTGCCGCCTCCCCCTGTCCGGGTCGCGTGGCAAGACGGCATGCGGGCTGCGTCCTGCCGATTCGCAAGGGCCCGACAGTCCCCACCTCGAACGAAAGCGATCCGATTTGACACGCATTCGCACGAACAGGGACAGCGCAGACCGGACTGGACACGACATGAAGAATCCGAGCACCCGCCTGGTTTTCGACTACTGGGACACGCTGCGTGGCGACCGGAGCGCCCCCGAACGGGGCGAGATCGAGCCGGGCGCGCTGCGCCATGCGCTAGCAGACACCTTCGTGCTGGAGAACGAGCCGATAGGGCCGGTCTTCCGCCTGGCCGGAACGCGGCTCTGCGCCCTGTTCGGGCGCGAATTGCGCGGGCGCGCCTTCGCGGCGCTCTGGCCCGATGTCGAGGCGCAGGGCGACATGCGCCGCCTGGTCCAGACCGTGATGGACGAGACGGCGGGCGCCGTCGCCGGGCTTTCGGCCCAGACGCAGAACGGCGCGAGCGTCCATCTCGAGTTGCTGCTGCTGCCGCTGCGCTATCGCGGGCGGACTCATGCTCGCATTCTCGGCGCGTTCTCGCCGGCGCTGTCGCCGGAATGGCTCGGCCTCGATACGCTCGAGTCGATGCGGATGATCTCGCTCAGAATGATCTGGCCCGATGCGCGCACGCAGCGTCCGACCGAAGCCGCAGCCCAGGACAAGCGGCCGAAACTGATGCTCCTGCCCGGTGGACGTGTGTGAGAACGCTCTAACGTGCTCTTAACCCGGGAGCCGGTAGCATCACTCTGGTAGAAACAGAGTTTGCAATGCTCACGGCGCCCCAAAATCCAAAGACGGGCTCGGTCCCGGTCGAGCGCCGGCGGCATCAGCGCATGAAAGTCGTCCTGCTTGGACGCTACATGCTGCCCAACCGCATGGAATATCCCTGCCAGACCACCGACATCTCGCCGGGCGGCCTGCACATGGTCGCGCCGGCCAAGCCGATGATCGGCGACCGCGTCATCGTCTACCTGGAGCATCTCGGGCGAATCGAGGGCACGGCGGTGCGCACCACGCCCGCCGGATTCGCGATGACCATCACCGCGACAAGCCGCAAACGCGAGAAGTTCACCGCACAGCTGACCTGGCTCGCCAATCGCGACGAGCTCGGCCTGCCCGAGGATCGGCGCCATGAGCGCATCATCCCGCGCAACCCGCGCTGCATCATCACCCAGGAAGACGGCAGCGAGCAGGCGGTCCGGCTGATCGACATCTCGCTCTCGGGCGCAGCTTTCGCCAGCGATCACCAGTTCGAGATGGGCACGGCGATCCGGCTCGGCAGTACCGCGGCGATGATCGTGCGCCGTTTCGATGGCGGCTACGCCGCCCAGTTCCGCATGCCGCTCTCGGCCGACGTGCTCGACGAGAATCTCGAGCTCTGAGCCCGAGCCAGCGCTTCGTTCCTTCCAACTGAACCGACACGGCAGTCCGCGCGGTACCGCGCCCGACTGCCATAAGCGCCGGGGTGCCGCTTCCAGGGCACGCCTCGCTTGTGCATGTCCCGGCTGCAGCAATCCCCGCCGGAAGCGGTATCCGCGAAGCTCCGCCTCTCGCATGTGAGAACGGTGCGGATGAGGGCTGGCCCTGCCGCAAGAGGCACGGTGGCAGCGACCTCTCGCTAGCGACCGATGTCGGCCTCCCTGCCCGGCCCGTCCTCCAGCCGGGGAAAAGGGAATGCTCCCGTCTTGCCCCCTCGGCGCAGCAACTCTTAACCAGGTGTTACCTGGCTCGCACTCATGGTTAAGAGACCGCATAGTTGAGGGGACCTATAGTTAAAGATTTCTGACACGAGCACTGAGAATTCTTACTCTCAGTTTTATACCTGATTTTCTGTAAGTACTTTGATCTTCAATAGGCTCGATTTCAGTAAAATTGTTCGCTTTCATTTCAAGCGATCTCTACAGCCCAAGAGCATGGTCGATCCCGGGACAGGAAAGGGGACGACATGTTTTCGGGTTTTCGGGGATTTCGCGGCCTGGCCGCTGCTACCATCATCACTCTCGCCGGCGTGACCGGCGCTGAGGCGCAGCAGAGCGCCAGCGTGCCGGTCGCCAGCGCGCCGATCGTCGCCGGTGGCGAGGCCCGGGCGCCCTACGCCTGGACGGATTTCTGCAAGCGCAGCCCAAGCGAATGCGCGGTCGACACCCGCGAGGCCGAGCAGATCGAGCTGACAGCCAAGACCTGGAAGCTGATCGTCGCCGCCAATCTCAAGGCCAATCGCGAGATCGAGGCCGTCACCGACCAGGACCATTGGGGGGTGGTCGACCGCTGGGACATCCCGACCGACGGCAAGGGCGATTGCGAGGACTACGTCCTGCTGAAGCGCCAGCGTCTGGCCGAGGCCGGCCTGCCGCGCCGGGCCATGCGCGTCACCGTCGTGATCGACGAGGAAAATGCCGGCCATGCCGTGCTGATGATCCGCACCGACCGCGGCGACTTCATCCTCGACAACAAGCGCAATGCGATCCTGCCGTGGAGCCAGACCGGCTACACCTACGTCAAGCGTGAATCCCAGGCCCGTACCGGCTGGGCCTCGCTCGGCGGCCTCTCGACCTCAACGGTGGCTTCGCTGCGCTGATCAGAATTGGGGTGCCGGGCCAGACGGAGCCCGGCGCGCCAGAATGAATGGCAAGGCCCAACAGGGCTGGCCATAGGGACGACGAGTCCGGTCACGTCCCCACCCACCCGTCCCCGACCGGGCATCGTCCAGGGCCGGCTCCTTCCCCGGGAGCCGGCCCGCTTCGTTTTTGAGAAGGCTGCGGACGTGAGATCGCCGGATCAATCGATCCGCTTCATGCCCTTGGCGAATTGCTTCCAGCGCTCGGAATAGCCGGCGGCGGAAGCACGTAGGCCCGCAGCCGCAGCCTCGTCGAGCGTCCGGACCGCGCGCGCCGGCGAGCCGACGATCAGCGAATTGTCCGGGAATTCCTTGCCCTCGGTCACCAGCGCATTGGCGCCGACCAGGCAGTTGCGGCCGATCTTCACATGGTTGAGCACGGTCGCGCCCATGCCGATCAGGCTGTTCTCGCCGATGATGCAGCCATGCAGGATGGCGCGGTGGCCGATGGTGCAGCCGGCGCCGATCCTAAGCGGTGCCCCCATGTCGGTATGGAGCACGCAGCCTTCCTGGATGTTCGTGGCCTCGCCGATCTCGATCCACTCATTGTCGCCGCGCAGCACTGCGCCGAACCAGATCCCGACATCCCTCGCCAGCCGGACGCGGCCGATCACATGGGCGTCGGGCGCAAGCCACCATTCCCCCTGTGGCGGCGTCTCGGGCGCGGTCCCGTCGAGCGAATAGAGCGGCATGGCGTATCCTCCGAAGTTTCACCTGGAGGATTGCAGGGCCGGCGCCCTGCCCGTCAAGCCGCGCCGAGCATCATCAGCAGGTCGAGCACCACCCGGCCGCTGATCAGGCTCCAGAGCGAGGCGATCATGCTCGCCGCCATCACGAAGAAGAAGGGCCGCCCCTCGATCCTCCGGCCGCGCACGGTGTTGCGCAGGATCAGGAAGGGCGCGCTGAACACCACCACCGGCACGCTCGCCACGGCACCGACGCCGCCGCCCTGCAGCAATTCGAAGCCGGCGCGCTTGTGCGTGAACAATTCGAAGGCGCTCGCCAGCAGGCCGGCGAAGGCAAAGCCGAGGACCAGCGATTTCAGGGCCTCGACAGCGGAGGGTTCGAGCGTCACGGGCGCAGCTTCCAGCGGATGCCGGCGAACCATGGCGCAAGGAAAGCGACTGCGGAAGCGAAGCTTTAACCTTTGGTTAACCACGCTGGCGCCGACATGGTTTACGGGGCGTTAAGGCGGCTCTGCTTCAGTTCCCTGACAGGGTCGCGCGTCGGCCCCGGGGACGAATCCAATGAGCCTTTACGCGCCCGACCAGACCCAGCCGCTCGCCAGCGCCACCGATGTCGCAACGCTGATCCGCAATCATCTCAGGCGCCGCCCCGCGCCGGCCCTGCCGCGCGGCGACCGGGCCTTGCTGCGACTTGCGGCGGCGATCGTCTTTCTCGGGCTGGCAGGCACCGGGCTTGCCCTGTTCGCCACCCGCCCCGATTCCGACGCCGGCACAGAGCTGCAGGCGTCGCGGGTCGGCGAGGTCGTCCTGGCGATCCCGGAGAACCTGACTGGCGCCGATGGCGAGGATGGACGCCTGGTCGGCATGGCGCGCCTGCGCCTGGACTGGCCGAGCCTTGGGCCGGTGATGCCCGACACCAGGCACCGCCTGCTGGTGACCTTGAGTCCGCCGGACAAGGTCAACGAGCCGGCAACGCAACTCTCGACCTATGCCCGCTTCCTGACGCCGACGGTCTGGTCCAATCCGGGCGGGCTGGTGGTGCGCGGCTTCCGCAAGGGCTCGCCCTATGAGGGCGACGAACTCTATGTCTCGGTGCCGGATGCGCGCGGCTTTGCGGCACGCTGCCCGGTCGAGACCGCCCAGAGCGGTCTCGACGAGCCTTGCCGCGTGACCTTCCGCCATCGCGGCGTCGATGTGAACATCCGCTTTCCGCGCGCCATCGTCGCCGACTGGCAGATCATGCTCGGCGGCGTGCGCCGCACGATCGACGGGCTGATGCGCTGAGCGCCTCAGTCCTCGAGATCGACGTCGAGGATCGCCATGGTGAAGTTGAACGAGCGGTCGCCATCCTCGTCGTCGACATGGATGATGCCGATGAACTCGTCGGCGAGGTAGACCTCGGCCGAATCGGTCTTCTTCAGCCGCGCGCGCACGCTGATGTTGTGGTTGGCGAAGGTGCGACGGAGATAGGCTTCGAGCTTGGCGAGTTCGGTCTTGTCCACGGTAACGATCCTTATGTGTGGCGCGGACGGATGCCACGCGTGAGCGCCAAGGGCAAGGACGAAGGCGTTTCCGCCAACAACGCATGGCTCCCGCGCTCCGCGACGCTGACGCGGCATCTTCACCTATGCCAAGCTTCGGTTCACCCCGCTCGAGGATGGATTTCCCGATGAAGCCCTGGCTGCCCGCCGCACTCGACTATGTCGCAAGCTGGCTCGAATTCCAGCGCCGCCTCCATGACCAGCCCGGCTGCGCGGTCGCTATCGCCGACGGTGGCGAGATCGTCCTCGAAGCCGCCTTCGGCAGCGCCGACCTCTCGACCGGAGAGGCGCTGACACCGCGCCATGGTTTCCGTATCGCCTCGCATTCGAAGAGCTTCACTGCCGCCGGCATCTTGCGCCTCGCCGAACAAGGACGCCTGCGCCTCGACGACAGGGCTGATGCCCATGTCGAGGGCCTGCACCCCGAAGTCGCGGCGGTGACGCTGACCCAGTTGCTCTCCAACAGCGCCGGCCTCCTGCGGGACGGGATCGATTGCGGCCAGTTCTTCGATCGCAAGCCCTATCTGCGCAAGGACGAGCTGCTGGCCGATCTCGCCAGGCCCCCTGTCTTCCCGGCTTCGCAGCGCCTGAAATACTCCAATCACGGTTTCGGCCTGCTCGGCCTCGTCATCGAAACGGTGACCGGCGAACCTTACGCCGACTGGATCGCCCGCGAGATCGTCGCGCCTGCGGGGCTGAAAGAGACCAGGCCCGATATCACCCTCTGGAACGGGCCGATGGCGAAGGGCCATAGCGGCACGCAGCCGCTCGGCCGGCGCGTTGTCATCCCGGCCGACAATCCCGGCAACGCCATGGTCTCGGCCGCCGGCTTCGTCGCGACCGCGGCCGATATCGCCCGCTACATCGCCCAGCTCTCGCCCAAGGCCGAGCGCAGCGTTCTGTCGGCGCTGAGCCGCCGCGAGATGACGCGCCGGCTCTGGCCCGATGCCGAAAGCAGCCTCGGCCGGCACTATGGGCTCGGCACCATCTCGGGTGGCGGCGATGGCTGGGACTGGGTCGGCCATTCCGGTGGTTTCCAGGGCTTCATCACCCGCACCGCCACCGTGCCGGAACAGGGCCTCACCGTCTCGGTGCTGACCAATGCCATCGACGGCCTCGCCCATCCCTGGCTCGACGGCGTGATCCAGGTCTTCCGGACCTTCGCCGAACATGGCGCGCCCACGCTGGCGACCGAACGCTGGCGCAAGCGCCTCTGGACGATCTGGGGCGCCGGCGACCTCGTCCCGGTCGACAGCAAGGTGCTGATGGCCAATCCGGCGCTGTTCAATCCCTTCTTCGACGCCGGCGAGATCGTGCCGGAAGGCGAGGACCAGGGCCGCATCGTCAAGGCCTCGGCCTTCGCCAGCCCAGGCGAGCGGGCGCGTCTCGTCCGTAATGCCGCGGGCGAGATCACGGAGGCCTGGCTCGGAGCGGCGCAGGTGATCGGGGAAGAGGCGCTGAAGGCCGAGATGCTGGAGCGGTATGGTTGAGACGTAGTGCGCGGGATCCCCTCTCCCGGATGGGAGTGGGGTAGGGGTGAGGGACCGCCGCTGATTATTGGAATGCGACGGAGCTGTTGAGCCTTCTGCGGACAGGGCAGGCCCTCATCCCTGCCCTTCTCCCACACGGGAGAAGGGTTCCCCGCCTCTTCATCCGCCTACGTTATCTCACCGCACATAGTGCAGCCGGCCGAACCTCCGGCGGAAGGCTGTCACATCGCGGGCGATCGCCTCGTCCGGGCGCGCGCGCGACAACCCGTCGGCGATGAAACCGGCGAGCTCGGGCATGTGCTCGGGCTTCATGCCGAAGCGGACGATCTCGGGCGTGCCGAGCCTGAGTCCGTTAACGTCGCCGGCGACCTCCGCGATCGGCAGGCCGATGCCGCAGCTCAGGATATTGACGGCGCGCAACCGCTTCGCCGCCGCCTGCCCGCCACCATAAGGCGCCGCCTCGATGGCGAACTGATGCGAGGTGGTCATGCCGCGGTCGCGCGCGAAGACCGGCACCTGCCGCTCGGCCAGCGCCTCGGCCAGCGCCTTCGCCGTCGCCGCCATCATCGCCGCGTAGTCGCGGCCGAACTCCTGCCAGTCCATCATCGTGATCGCCAGTGCCGCCGATTTCGCCGCATCGAAATTGGCGGTGAGGCCGGGATAGGCGATCGCGTCGAGCTTCTCGGCAAGGCCCGCGTCATTGGTGACGATCAAGCCGGAGGGTGGGCCGCCCAGGCTCTTATAGGTGCTCATCGTCATGACGTGAGCGCCCTCCTCCAGCGGCTGCTGCCAGCCATGGCCAGCGATCATGCCGGAGAGATGGGCAGCGTCGAACAGCACGATCGCGCCGACCTCGTCGGCAATGGCGCGGATCTCGCGGATCGGATGCGGGAACAGGTTGAGGCTGCCGCCGATGCTGATGACCTTGGGCCGGAGCCGCAGCGCATCCTCGCGCAGCTTCTCGACATCGACCGTGTAGCCGGCGGCATCGACGGGCGCCGGATGGGTGACGACGCCATAGAGTCCGGCGGCGCCGGCACCATGATGGGTGACATGGCCGCCGATCGCGGGCGACGGCGCAATCACGACATCGCCCGGCTTCGCCGCCGCCATGAAGACATAGAGATTGGCGATCGCCCCGGAGGGCACGCGGATCTCGGCGTAGTTCGCACCGAAGACCTGCGCTGCAAGCTCTGCCGCCATCACCTCGATCTGCTCGATCGCCTCAAGGCCCATCTCGTATTTGTCGCCGGGATAACCGAGCGAGGGCCGGCTGCCGAGCCCCTGCCCCAGCACCGCCTCCGCCCGCGGGTTCATCACATTGGTCGCCGGGTTGAGGTTGACGCAGTCGCGCTCGTGGATGTTGCGGTTCTCGGCGACGAGGTTGGCGAGCCGAGTCTCGCGCGCCGCGCGGTCCTGGCCGGCGACCTCGCCGGCGATCCGCAGCACATAGTCCTCGCTCGCCGCCGGCACCCAACCGCGCCGCGCCAGTTTCACCGTCATCGCCATCCCCGCAGAGTGTTGTTTCCTGCCGCCATTGCAGCGATTTGCCGGCGCGGATGCAAACCAGTTATCGTCGTCGGCAGACCTAGAAAATCTAGGCCTGAAACCTCGTGCCGCCGATGCCCGTCAAACCGCCCCGCCCGCCCTTGCCACCGCTCAATGCGCTACGCGCCTTCGAGGCCGCGGCACGGCTCGGCAGCTTCTCGCGGGCAGCTGAGGAGATCGGGGTGACGCAAGGCGCCATCGCCCAGCAAGTCCGCCACCTCGAAGCTTTTCTCGGGCTGACCTTGTTCCGGCGGCTGCCGCAAGGCGTCGCCTTGACGGATGCCGCGCAGGAAGCAAGGCCGCGGCTCAGCGCCGCCTTCGATGCGCTCGCCCTGACCGTGCAGGAGCTCAAGGCGAGCCATGCCGGCCGGGCGCTCGCCATCGCCGCCCTGCCCTGCCTTGCCCAGCTCTGGCTGTCGCCGCGGCTGCCGGCGCTGCAGCAGGCCTTTCCCGGGCTGGCGATCTCGATCAGTGCGATGGAGGAGCCGCCGGCTGGTCGGCACGACAATTTCGACCTGGCGTTGTTCTATCTCACAAAGCCGCCGCCCAATGCGCTCGCGCTCGGCGAGGACAGCCTGTTCCCGGTCTGCACGCCAATACTCGCCCGCTCCTTGCGAACGCCTGCCGATCTCGTCGGCCAAACCCTGCTGCACGATGCCGTCTGGCGCAGCGACTGGGCGCGCTGGCTGCGTCATGCCGGGGCGGATGGAGTCGATCCAGGCCGCGGGCCGTCCTATTCGCTCTATGCGCTGGCGCTCGACGCGGCGCTCGGCGGCGCCGGCATCCTGATCGGGCGCCGGAGCCTGGTCGCGCCCTATCTCGCGGATGGGCGGCTGGTCGCGCCCTTCGCCGACGAACTCCCCAGCGGCGACCGGCTGACCCTGCCATTCCCAGCCGCCGGCAAGCCGCATCCGCGACGGGCCGAGGTCGTCGCCTGGTTGGAGGCGAATGCCTGATCCAGCCCCTGAAAGGCGAGAAGCCGGGAGAGCTCCCGATGCCCTCCGTTCGAACATCTGCTGTCCGGCAGCCGGCCAGCGTCCGCAACGGGCGCCTGCGGAGCTTGCCGCGAGCGCCATCGTCTTCCAAGGAAAAGCGATGGGGTGGCACGATAATCTGCCTGCCCACCAGCCATGGCTTGCAAAGCAGGTCATGACGGACGAGGTTGCGCTATCTCCAATCCTGCGGTCCCGGCAATGAATTCCAAGGAAACGTCGTTTCTGAGCCGCGTCCGCAGCATCCTGCCCGATCTCTCTCCGGCCGAGCGACGCCTCGGCGATTTCATCTGCGACTTCCCCGGCGAGGTCGCGACCTATTCGGCACAGGAACTGGCGGCGCTGGCCCATGTCTCGAAGGCGACGGTCTCCCGCTTCATCCAGCGGCTGGGCTATGAGGGCTATGAGGAGGCCCGCCGGCACGCCAGGCTCGACCGGCAAAGCGGTTCGCGCCTGTTCCTCACCACGGCCGATACGACCGGCGAGCAATCGATCGCCGCCAACCTCGCCCAGGGCATCGCCAATATCGAGGAAACCTTCCGCACGATCGGCGAGAGCCAGATCGGCTCCGCTGCCGAGGCGATCCTCGCGGCACGCAAGGTCTGGGTGATCGGCTTCAGGGCGAGCTTCGCCTTCGCGACCTATCTGCAATGGCAGCTGACCCAGGTCATCGAGAACATCGTCGCCATCCCCGGCAGCGGCCAGACCTTCGGCGAGCATCTGGTCAGTCTCTCCCCGGACGACGTCGTGATCTTCTTCGGGTTGCGCCGACGCGTCTCCCAAACCGACATGCTGCTCGACCAGATCGCCAGATCAGGCGCGCGGCTGCTCTTCGTCACGGACGAGAACGCCGATTACGAAACGCGCAGCCAGTGGCATCTCCGCTGCCAGACCCTGGCGCCCGGGCCGCTGTTCAACCATACGGCGGTGATGGCGCTCTGCCATCTCCTGATCATGCGCTGCATCGAGATCGCCGGGGCCAAGGGCCGCACGCGCCTGCGCAACATCGAGACGCTGAACGACGCGCTCGACGAGCTCTGACACCGTCCGAGCCGTCGCGGACGGGCCGTTTTCATCCATCGTGAAGAAGCGACGGGCCCGCCGCGGGAAGCGGCAGCGATGGCGCATTTATGACCTTTTCTGAAACTGCAGTTTCATATACCTTAACATGATCAGATTGTTCCAGATCGGTTCGGAGGAGACGAACCGCTTCTGGAACGACGCAGAAGGAGACGGCCGCTTCCAGGGCACCAGCCGATGCCGCAGCCTCACACCAGCCAAAGAACAGCGGGAGGCATTGCGCGGACAACCACCAACAACCAGGGGAACGATCATGGCAATGGAGATCTCGCAGTCATCGGGCGCATCGACGCCGATGAGCCGACAATTGGATTCCGCCCTCAACAAGATCGGTGTGACGGGGGCCCACAAACAGATTCTGGCGCTCGTGCTGATCGGCTGCCTGTTCGACAGTTTCGAGCAGAACACCATCGGCGTCGCCGGCCCGCTGCTGCGGCAGCATTGGGGACTGACCGGGGCCGATATCGGCTTCCTCAACACCATCACCTTCGCCAGCGCCGCCATCGGCCGGCTCATGTCGGGCATCCTCGGCGACCGCTATGGCCGTCGCGTGATGCTGACCTTGAACCTCCTGCTGTTCTCGATCGGCTCCGGCGCCTGCGCCCTGGCGCCGGATTTCTTCACGCTCTGCATTGCGCGCGCCATCGTCGGCTTCGGCGTCGGCGGTGAAATCTCCACCGCCGTGACGATGCTTTCGGAGTTCTGCTCCTCCAAGTTCCGGGGCACTGCAGCGGGCCTCGTCAATGTCGGCGCCGGCGGCTTCGGCAATTTCCTGGCTCCGGCCTTCGGCCTGCTGATCTTTTCGCTGTTTCCCGGCGAGAACAGCTGGCGCTGGCTCTTTGCGGCTCTGGCGGTGCCGGCGCTGCTGGCGGTGTTCTATCGGCGCTACGTGCCCGAGACGCCGCGTTTCCTGGCCTCCCGCAACCGCCTGGACGAGGCCAACAAGGTCCTCTCGATCCTGGCTTCGGGCAGCCTGCGGCCGCGCAACCTCGTCGTGCAGCCCTTCCTTGCCGTTGATCCCGCGCAGATGCCCGCCGCGACCAAGGCCGATTGGCGCGAATTGTTCCGCCGGCCCTTCATCGGCCGCACGGTCCCCGTCGCCATCGCCATCCTGATGAGCTATGGCGCCCAGCTCTCGGTGCTGACGCTGATGCCGGTGATCTTCGTCTCGATGGGCTACACGCTGCAGGGCAGCCTGCTCTACAGCATGATCATCCAGAGCGGCAGCGTACTCGGCGCGATCGCGGCCTCGACCTTCGGCTATTACCTGCCCCGCAAGCTGGTCCTCACAACCGGCGCAGCCCTGGCCTGCGTCGCCGCGGTGTCGATCGCCTATCTCGGCAGCAACATCTACATGGTGCTGCTGTTCGGCGCGATCTTCCAGTTCTTCGTGCTGCTGCTCAACACCTCGATCTGGATCTATGCGCCCGAACTGTTCCCGACCCGCATCCGCGCCTTCGGCGTCGCGCTGATCCTGGCGACCGGCTCGGCGGCAGGCTCCTTCGTGCCGACGATCTCGGGCATGCTGTTCGACAAATACGGCATGGTCGGCGTCTTCGCGCTCGCCGCAGCGATGTATGCGGTCTTCGTGATCTGCATCCAGATGGGGCCGGAGACCTATGGTCGCTCGATGGAAGACATCACCCAGCCGGCCGAGACCGATGTCGCTCCGGCCGAGCCCCTGTCCGAACCAGCAAAGGCGATGAGTGCGTGACCCCGCATATCCTGTTGATCAATCCGAACAGCTCGCAGGCGACCAGCGCGATGATGCAAGCCATCGCGCAGCGGGCGGCAGGGGACGTCTTGGCCGTGGCAGTCGCCACGGCCAAGCGCAGCCCGGCCATGATCGTGACGGAAGGGGATCTGCTCGCTTCGGCAGATGAGGTCGTCGAGATCGGCATACGGCACGCGCCCGATTGCGTCGGCATCATCGTCAGCGCCTTCGGCGATCCCGGGCTGGAGACCTTGCGGCAGCAGGTGGACATCCCGGTCGCCGGCATTTGCGAGGCGTCGATGCGGATGGCGGCGCAGGGAGGGCGGCGCTTCGGCGTCGCGACCACGACGCCGAAGCTGGTCGACGCCATCGCAGCGCGCGCAAGCGCGCTCGGCCTCGCCGAGCTGCTGGCCGGCATCCGCTGCACTGCCGGGGATCCTGCTGCCTTGACCGATGACAAGGCGGCCCTGACGCAGGCCCTCGGCGAGGTGGTCGATGCCTGCATCGCAGCCGACGACGCGCAGGCCGTCATCATCGGAGGTGGCCCGCTCGGCGAGGCCGCCGGCGCTCTGGAATCACGGTTCTCAACCCCCGTCATCGCGCCGATACCTGCCGCCGTCGCTGCCATCTTCGAGAGAATGCAACGCTGAGGCCGGCCCCTCGAGGGCCGAGGCGTCGGCGTCACCCCGTCGATCGACAAAAAAAGGGGCCGGCATTTCTGCCGACCCCTGAAATCGCCGTTTTCTGACGCCGATCAGCGCTTCGAGAACTGGAAGCTGCGGCGGGCCTTGGCCTTGCCGAACTTCTTGCGCTCGACCACGCGCGAGTCGCGGGTCAGGAAGCCTTCCTTCTTGAGCGGGCCGCGCAGCTCGGGCTCGTAGAAAGTCAGAGCCTTCGAGATGCCGTGACGGACCGCGCCGGCCTGGCCGGAGAGGCCGCCGCCCTTGACCGTGACGACGACGTCGTACTGGGTCATGCGATCGACCAGCATCAGCGGCTGCTGCAGGATCAGGCGCAGCACCGGACGGGCGAAGTAGACTTCCTGGTCACGGGTGTTGACCGTGATCTTGCCGGAGCCCGGCTTGATCCAGACGCGGGCGATGGCGTTCTTGCGCTTGCCAGTGGCATAGGCGCGGCCCTGCGCATCGACCTTCTTGACGTGGACGGGAGCCTCGGCCTGGACGCCCTTGGCGACCTGACCGAGCTGCTCGAGAGACTGGAGAACCTCGGCCATCGTCAGACCCTCGCGTTCTTGCGGTTGAGCGCCGCGACGTCGAGCGCCTCGGGCGACTGGGCGGCATGCGGATGCTCAGCGCCCTTGTAGACGCGCAGATTGCCGAGGATCTGGCGGAAGAGCGGGCCGCGGGGCAGCATGCGCTCGACAGCCTTCTCGACGATGCGCTCCGGGAAGCGACCTTCGAGAATGAACTTGGCGGAGCGTTCCTTGATGCCGCCGGCATAGCCGGTGTGATGGTAGTAGATCTTCTGGTCGCGCTTGCGACCGGTCAGCACCACCTTGTCGGCGTTGATGACGATGATGTTGTCGCCGCAGTCGACATGCGGGGTGTAGGCGGCCTTGTGCTTGCCGCGCAGACGCATCGCCACCAGGGAGGCGAGACGGCCAACGACGAGCCCGGAGGCGTCGATCACAACCCACTTCTTCTCGACATCGGCGGGCTTGAGCGAGATGGTCTTCATCGCGGCACCCTTCGGCTGCTTGAAAAAAGGACAAGCCGCCGGCAGGCCGGCGGCGGTGTGGGCGCTGGATAGGCGGCTACCCTGGCGATGTCAAGCGAGGATAATGCGCTGCTCTGACGAAAAACGCATTGTTTTCAGCGCAATGCACAAAACGGTATCCAGATACCGCAATTATCTCCCCACCGGGATCGAGTAGGTTCCCGTGGCGTGGCAGACCATCTCGGTTTCTCCCTGCGAATAGAGGCAGACCTCGCCGACGGCGAGGCGCTTGCCAAGCTTGAGCAGCTTCGCCTCGCCGATCAGCGCTGACTGTCCGGGCTTGCGCAGGAAATTGTAGTTGAGGCTGGTGGTCACCGCGAGCGCGACCGGGCCGATCTGGGCGAGGATCGCGACATAGAGCGCGAGATCGGCCAGCGCCATCATGGTCGGGCCGGAGATGGTGCCGCCAGGCCGCAGATGCTTCTCATGATAGTCGCAGCGCATGCGCGCCGAGAGGGGGCCGACCTCCTCGACGAAATAGGTGCGCCCGCCATAATGGAGCTGCGGGAAGACCTGATCGAGATAGGCCTCGATCTCGGCGGCGCTCATGCGGGTCGTCATCGTGCGGAAAACCGTGGGCTGATCGGACGTTAGCCCCCTTGCAGCACGGCCCCCGCCTTCCGACAATAGGATAAACCGCGAAAGGCCTGTTGCCATGAATGCCCATGCCAAGGCGCAGATCCTGCTGCGCGAGGATGCCGACGGCATCGCGACGCTGACCCTGAACCGGCCCGAGGCACGCAATCCGCTGAGCGAGGCGATGCTGGCGGCGCTGTCCGAGACGCTCGCCGCCATCGCGAAAGACCGCAGCGTCCGTGCCGTGGTGCTGGCGGCGGCCGGCCCGGTCTTCTCGGCCGGGCACGATCTCAAGGAGATGAGCGCGCGCCGGGCCGATCCCGATCGCGGCCGCGCCTATTTCGCCGATGTCCTCGGACGCTGCTCTGGTGTCATGCAGCAGATCACCGCCCTGCCCCAGCCGGTGATCGCAGCGGTCGAAGGCACGGCAACCGCCGCCGGCTGCCAGCTCGTCGCGACCTGCGACCTCGCCGTCGCAGGCGAAGGCGCGCGCTTCTGCACGCCCGGCGTCCATATCGGCCTGTTCTGCTCGACGCCGATGGTGGCGCTCTCGCGCAACCTTTCGGCCAAGCATGCGATGGAGATGCTGCTGCTCGGCGAGATGGTGCCAGCTCCGGAAGCTGCCCGCATGGGCCTCGTCAACCGCGTCGTGCCGGCGGGCGAGGCGCTGGCCGAGGCGAAGCGGCTCGCCGCGATCATCGCCTCGAAATCGGCGGCGACGGTCAAGGTCGGCAAGCGCACCTTCTACGAGCAGCGCGAGATGGGGCTGAAGGCGGCCTATGACCATGCCTCGGCGGTGATGGTCGAGAACATGCTGGCCCGCGACGCGGAAGAAGGCATCGGCGCCTTCATGGCAAAGCGTACGCCGGACTGGCGCCACAGCTGAACAGGCGGGCTCGCCCCGGGGCGAGTCCGCTGGTTGGACGCCTATGCGTTCATTTCTGCTCGATCAGATGCCGAAGAGCGGGATCGGCTCATATCTCGCCGGTGCCGGCTCGGCCTCCGCGGGCGTCGCCCGCTGCGCCTGCTCATCAGCCGGCAATTGCAGCACGGTCGCGCTCTGGCCCACCGAGAGGTTGGTCAGCAATTCGATCCGCCCATTCGGCAGCTCTATGGCGTCGTGATGGGCATAGGGTTTGTCGAGATCGACCTGGCGGAAGCGAGCCAGCGTCTCCCCGAGCCGGCGATGCGGCAGGAAACCGATCGCCCTGTCGCATTCGATCTCGGCCGAGAACGCCAGCTCCGTGCCGGGCATGACGCAAACCGCGACGTTCGGCTCATTGGCGGCGCAGAACCCGCGGGTGCTCGACCCCGGGAAACCGGTAGTCTTGAGGACGTCGCCGACCTTGGCAGGAGTCGACATAACATGGTGCAGACTGTAGTCGCACATGGCAGGCCCTCCTTACTGATGAAGAGCGGGATTTGCCCTTCACTCCTGAAGATGGGGAACCAGCTTGCCGACGCCATGTTCCGGACATCCGCGCGACTTTGCCGCCGATTCAGGGAAGGCTGGTAATTCGTTCAATTCGCTGGGATTTTGACTCCGTGAATCACGACGCTTACGACGATGCGCTCATTCGCCGCATCCTGCGCGAGGTGAAGACCGTCGCGCTGGTGGGCGCCTCCGCCAACGAGGCGCGGCCGAGCTGGATCGTCACCAAATACCTGCTCGATCGCGGCTATGACGTGATCCCGGTCAATCCTGGGCTCGCCGGCCAGACATTGCTGGGCAAGACCGTCTACGGCTCGCTGAAGGAGATCCCGCAGCCGGTCGACATGGTCGAGATCTTCCGCAACTCGGAAGCCGCCGGCCCGATCACCGACGAGGCGCTGAGCCTGGATCCGCTGCCCAAGGTGATCTGGATGCAGCTCTCGGTGCGCAATGACGAGGCCGCGGCCAAGGCCGAGGCCAAGGGCGTCACCGTGATCATGAACCGCTGCCCGAAGATCGAATATGGCCGGCTTTCGGGCGAGATCGGCTGGCAGGGCATCAATTCGCGCATTCTCTCGGCGAAGAAGCCTGTGCTCGCCGGCAAGGGCTTCCAGAAGCTGACGATCAACCGTCCGGGCACGTAACCCCTTCCCCGCCGCCGGACGATCGCTAATCTCGCCGCTCCCGCTCTTGCCGGAGAAGGCCGATGCCCCCTCTCGATCGCCGCAACGTCCTGCTCGCCGGGCTTGTCAGCGCATTCGGTACCGGCAGCGCCCACGCCGCCTTCCCGGAACGGCCGATCCAGCTCGTCGTGCCCTTCGCGCCGGCTGGCGGCACCGATATCGCGGCGCGCCGCCTCGGCGAGACCCTGGCGCGGCAGCTCGGCCAGTCTGTGATCATCGACAACCGGCCTGGCGCCAACGGCATCGTCGCCGGACAGGCCGTGGTCAAGGCTGCGGCCGACGGCCACGCGCTCCTCGTCGCGACTGCGGCAAGCTTCGCCGCCGCCCCGGCGCTCGGGCAGCGGCTGCCCTATGACGTCGAGCATGACTTCGTCCCCGTCGGCATGCTCGGCCTGTTCCCGCTGGTGCTGAACGCCTCGCCGACCCTGCCGGTCAGTTCGCTCTCCGAACTCCTCGCCTATGCCAGGCAGCGCCCCGGCCAGCTCAATTTCGCCTCGGCCGGGATCGGCGGCACCAACCACCTCGTCTTCGAGATGATCATGCAGGCCGCCGGCCTCAAGCTGGCGCATGTGCCCTATCGCGGCGCCGGGCTCGCCGCTGCCGACCTGATGTCGGGCCAAGTCCATGTGATGATCGACAGCCTCGCCGCCAGCCTCGGCAACATCCAGGGCGGCAAGGTGAAGGCGCTCGCCGTCACTACCGATGCACGCCAGCCGCAGCTCCCTGACCTGCCGACACTCAGGGAACAGGGCGTCGACCTGATCTATCCCGGCTGGGCCTCGATCGTCGCGCCGGCCGGCATCGCGCCCGATACGCTGCGCATCCTGAGCGCTGCGATCAACGCGGCGATGACCGACGCCGAGCTGGTCGCACGCTATCGCGAGCTGGTGATCGAGCCCGTCGCCTGGAGCCCGCAGGAAACCGGCGCCTTCATGGCCCGCGACCGCGCCATCCTGACCGAGCTGGTGGCGAAGACCGGGATCAAGCTGGCCGAGTAGGCGGAGACAGGCATGAGCCAAGACAGCACGACCTGCTGCATCGCCGGCGGCGGCCCGGCCGGGATGATGCTCGGCTTCCTGCTGGCACGCTCCGGCGTCGATGTGATCGTGCTGGAGAAGCACGCCGATTTCCTGCGCGACTTCCGCGGCGACACCATCCATCCCTCGACCATGCAGGTGATGCACGAGCTCGGCCTGCTGGACGAGTTCCTCAAGCTACCGCATGTCAGGGAAGACGACCTCGTCGCCCGTTTCGGCAATGAGGACATCACCGTCGCCGATTTCAGTCACCTGCCGGTCAAGGCGCCCTTCATCGCCTTCATGCCGCAATGGGACTTCCTCGATTTCCTCGCCGATCGCGGCCGGGAGTATCCAAGGTTCCGCTTGCTGATGCAGACGAAGGCCACCGGGCTCATCGAGGAGAACGGGCGGGTCGCGGGAGTGAATGCGGACGGCCCCGACGGCCCGCTGGAGATCCGCGCCGACCTCGTCGTCGCGGCGGATGGCCGGCGTTCCGACGTGCGCGACGCCGCGGGCTTCAGCGTCACCGAACTCGGCGCGCCGATGGACGTGCTCTGGTTCCGCCTGAGCCGCCGACCGGACGAGCCGGCGCAGGCCTTCGGCCAGGTCGCGGCCGGGCGCTTCTTCATCCGGCTCAATCGCGGCGACTACTGGCAATGCGCCTTCATCATCCCGAAGGGCTCGCTGGAGCGCCTGCGGGCCGCCGGGCTCGACGCCTTCAAGGCCGGGCTCCTCGCGCTGGCGCCGGAGCTGGCCGATCGGACTGGTGAACTCTCCTCCTGGGACGACATCAAGCTGCTCTCGGTCGCGGTCGACCGGCTGGAGCGCTGGTGGCAGCCGGGGCTCCTCTGCATCGGTGACGCCGCGCATGCGATGTCGCCGATCGGCGGCGTCGGCATCAACCTGGCGATCCAGGATGCGGTCGCGGCTGCCAATCTGCTGGCCAAACCGCTGCGCGAGAGAACCCTGGCGGATACCGACCTCGCCGCCGTGCAGAAGCGGCGCGAATGGCCGGCCAAGGTTACACAGGGAGCGCAAATCGCGATCCAGAACCGGGTGATCACGCCGCTGCTTGCGGCGGACAAGCCGATCGCGCCACCCTGGCCGCTCAGGCTGCTGCAACGCTTTCCATTACTGCGCCGCCTGCCGGCCCGCATGGTCGGCATGGGCGTCCGACCGGAGCATATCGGGCCAGAGCTAGCGCCACGACCATGATTTGACGCCTCGCAGACCGTTCGTTAAATCGAACAAGACCGTTTCACGATCAGAATTATCAGGGAGCACGCCATGTCAGACCGCGCACCGGGTTTCCACACGCTCGCCGTCCATGCCGGCGCCGCTCCCGACGCAGCCACCGGCGCGCGCGCCACGCCGATCTACCAGACGACCTCCTTCGTATTCGACGATGTCGATCATGCCGCCTCGCTGTTCGGGCTGCAGGCCTTCGGCAACATCTATACCCGCATCGGCAACCCGACCAACGCGGTGCTGGAAGAGCGTGTCGCGGCGCTGGAGGGCGGCACCGCCGCGCTCGCGGTGGCTTCAGGCCACGCCGCGGAGTTCCTGTGCTTCCACGCGCTGCTGCAGCCGGGCGACGAGTTCGTCGCCGCCAGGAAGCTCTATGGCGGCTCGATCAACCAGTTCAACCACTCCTACAAGAACTTCGGCTGGAACGTGATCTGGGCCGATTCCGATGATCTGGAAGCCTTCGCCGCGGCGGTGACGCCGAAGACCAAGGCGATCTTCATCGAATCCATCGCCAATCCGGGCGGTGTCATCGTCGATATCGAGGGCATCTCGAAGATCGCGAAGAAGCACAACATCCCGCTGATCGTCGACAACACGATGGCGAGCCCTTATCTGATCCGCCCCTTCGAGCACGGCGCCGACATCGTCGTGCATTCGGCGACCAAGTTCCTCGGCGGCCATGGCAACTCGATCGGCGGCCTGATCGTCGATGGCGGCTCGTTCAACTGGGTCGGCGACGAGCGCTACCCGATGCTGTCCAAGCCGCGGCCGGAATATAACGGCATGGTGCTGGGCGAGACCTTCGGCAACTTCGCCTTCGCGATCGCGACCCGCGTGCTCGGCCTGCGCGACATGGGCCCGGCGCTGTCGCCCTTCAACGCCTTCATGATCCTGACCGGCATCGAGACGCTGCCGCTGCGCATGCAGCGCCATTGCGAGAACACGCTCAAGGTCGCGACCCATCTTGCCAAGCACCCGGCGGTCGAGTGGGTGAACTATGCCGGCCTGGCGGACAACAAGTACCACGCCCTCGCCCAGCGCTATTGCCCCAAGGGCGCCGGCGCGGTCTTCACCTTCGGCCTCAAGGGCGGCTACGACGCCGGCATCCAGCTGGTCTCGAAACTCCAGCTGTTCTCGCACCTCGCCAATATCGGCGACACGCGCTCACTGGTGATCCACCCCGCGTCGACCACCCACCGCCAGCTTTCGGACGCGCAGAAGACCGCGTCGGGCGCCGGCCCCGAGGTGGTGCGCCTGTCGATCGGCATCGAGGATGTCGAGGACCTGATCGCCGACCTGGATCAGGCGCTGGCCTGATCCATTTCCTCGCGGATGCGGCGGGCGGTTGCCTGCTGCTCATCCGCGGGCGGTCGCGGGCAGTCGCGATAGGTCACGACCTCCTCGGCGATGTAGCGCCGGGAGGTCACATCGTCGGAGCGCACCATCGGAATGAGATGGGCGTGCGCATGGGCGATGTCGTTACCGGTGAACATGAAGGCGACCTTCGGCACGCCGTAGATCCGCTTCAAGGCCTTGGCCACGCGCTGGCCGAGCTGGATGATCTCGGCCGCGAGCTCCGCCGGCAGCTCCTCGAAATAGGGATGGTGAGCCCGCGGCACGATCTGGACATGGCCCGGTCGCACCGGCGCGATATCGAGGAAGGCGACGAGGTTCTGGGTCTCGGCAACGCGATGCGACGGCACCTTTCCGGCCGTGATCGCACAGAACAGACAGCCGTCAGGCCGCATGCCGCTCTCCCTGTTGCGTGCGTGTGAGATGCACCACGCCCATCGCCAGCACGGTGAAGCCGAGCGCCTGATGGGCGAGGCCGGCCCAGAGCGGCACGACCAGCAGCAGCGTCACGATGCCGAGCACAGATTGCGCGAGCACGAGCCCGGCAATGGCGGTCGCGCGCTTGGCGGCGCCTGAGCCCGGCGCGGCGCGGCGCAGGCTGAGCATCTGCCAGAGCGCGAAGGCGAACAGGACATAGGCGCCGATGCGGTGGTTGAACTGCACCAACGCGACATTGTCGACGAAGTTCTCCCAGAACGACATGCCGGCGAAGAGGGTCGTGGAGGACGGCACCAGCGCCCCGTCCATCAGCGGCCACGTGTTGAAGGTGAAGCCGGCCCTGGAGCCAGCGACGAGCCCGCCGAGCGCGATCTGCACGAAGAGCAAGAAGAGCAGGAGCCAGGCGGCTGCCCTGCCCCGTGCCGGCTCGATCCGGCGCAGCGGGGTCAGCCAGGTTGCGAAGGCGATGACGCTGGCGAAGAAGAGGCCGGCGAAGGTCAAATGCAGCGTCAGCTTGACCGGCGCGACGGCGATCATGCCAGGCTGCAAGCCCGAAGCGACCATGATCCAGCCGATCGTGCCCTGCAGGCCGAGCAGCAGGCCCATGCCGAACAGGAGCGCGGTTTCGCGCCATGGCATCGAGCGCCGCAGCAGGACGACGAGGAAGCCGGCGAGGTAGAGCAGGCCGATGAAGCGGCCGAGCTGGCGATGGCCCCATTCCCACCAGTAGATGAACTTGAAGTCGGCGAGCTCCATGCCGGAATTCAGAAGCTGGAACTGCGGGCTGAGGCGATATTTCTCGAATTCAAGCGCCCAGGCAGCATCGCCAAGTGGTGGAATCGCGCCGGTGACCGGCCGCCATTCGGTGATCGAGAGGCCCGAGCCGGTCAATCGCGTCGCCCCGCCGACCACGACCATGACGAAGACGAGGAAGGCGACGGCCCAGAGCCAGCGGCGGATGCCGGCATGGTTCGCAACGGCCGGAACGGCAGGCTGATCGAGCGCGATCGTCACGGCGGCGGGACCTCGGGTCGCAGGGAGCAGGCTTGAATACGCTTCACAAGCGCGGCGGCGGGTGACAGATAGTCCGCCCGTGAGACCTGAACAACGCCCGCAATGCCGCAGCCCGGACTGAAGATCGCCATGAGGCAGACCCATCGCAAGCTCGTCGGCACGGTCGTGATGATCGTCTTCGTCTGCGTCTACGCGCTCGTCGCCATGGCGCTGGCGCAGGGGCGGATCACCGAAGCCTCGAAGCCGGTGCAGACCATCGCCTATATCGTGCTCGGGCTCATCTGGGTGCTGCCGCTGCTGCCGCTGATCAAATGGATGGAGCGCAAGGACGAGGTCTGATCGCCGTTTCTCGGCGTCGGCATTGCGAGATCATCGCCGGCTCGAACACTCCCAAGCCGCCTTGTCGTTTCCTGCATTTTCGGCCCACCGAACTTAAAAAACTTGCGGCTGGGCCGCCAATTTAGAGCGCCTCTCTCTCAACGACCGCAATAGCGTTTCGCCGCGATCGATCAGGTCGACCGGCATAATGCATGCCGCGGATGAGTTGGGGGGATGGGGTCATGAAGAGGTTGCTACAGCTGGGCTCGCTCGGGCTCGTTCTCAGCGGGAGCCTGGCGCAGGCCGGCACGCTCGACACCGTGAGGCAGCGCGGCGTCCTGAAATGCAGCTCGACCATGGGCACGCCCGGCTTCTCCATCGCCGACGCGACCGGCCGTCATCGCGGCCTCGACGTCGATTTCTGCCGGGCTGTGGCGACGGCAGTGTTCGGCGATCCCGAGAAGGTGATGATCGTGCCGCTCCCAGCAGCGGCTCGGTTCACGGCGCTGCAGTCCGGCGAGGTCGACATCCTCTTCAATACGACGACCTGGACGATGGGGCGCGAGACCACCAACGGCATTCTGTTCGCGGCCGTGACCTATTACGACGGCCAGGGCATCATGGTCCGCTCGGGCGAGGTCAAATCCGGCAAGGAGTTGAACGGCGCGACGCTCTGCACCAATCAGGGCTCGACGACCGAGCTCAACCTCACCGACTTCTTCCGCACCAACAATCTGAAGAACGAGATCGTTGCGTTCGCCAGCCAGGAAGAGGCGCTGCAGGGCTATCAATCAGGCCGCTGCGACGCGTTCAGCTCCGACCGCTCGGTCCTCTACGCCTTCCGCTCGAAGCTGACCGAGCCGCAAAAGCACACAGTGCTGCCCGATACGCTCTCGAAGGAGCCACTCGGCGCCGCGGTCCGGCAGGGCGACGACCCCTGGTACAATATCGTCAGATGGTCGGCCTATGCCATGCACGCGGCCGAGGAATTCGGGCTGACGTCGAGCACGGTGGAGCAGGCCGCAGCCTCGACGAAGGACCCCAATGTCCTGCGCCTGCTCGGCCGCGAAGGCGCGATCGGCGAGTCGCTCGGATTGTCCAAGGACTGGGCGCTGAACATCATCCGCAAGGTCGGCGCCTATAACGAGGTCTTCGACCGCAATATCGGCAAGGACAGCCCGCTGAAGATCGAGCGCGGCTTGAACGCTTCCTGGAAGCAGGGCGGGCTGCACTACGCTCCGCCGATTCGCTGAGGACCAGCTAGCGGCTAACCGACATCGACCTTCCTGCCGCGATTCCAGAGCAGGAAGGGCAGCCCTGACAGCAGCGACTTCAGCGCCACCTCGCTCTGATGCAGGCCGTTGAGCGAGACGCGCGGCAGCGCGTGCAGATGGTCGGCATGCTCGGCGAAGAGATGCCCCGGCCGGGTCGTCACGGCGCTGGCGAAGCCCGCCTCGTTCGCCAGCGCGAATTCGCGCGGCCCGGCGGAGCCGGGATCGCCGACCGGGTAGGCGAAGTGGCGGACGGGCGTGCCCAGCGCGTCCTCCAGCCAGGCTTTGCTCTCGACGACCTCGCGGCGCGCTTCCTCTTCGGGGTGCTTGGCCAGCATCGGATGGCTCAGCGTATGCGCGCCGATGGTGACGCCGGGCGCACCGGCAAGCGATCGCAATGTCTCGGTGGGCAGGCATTCGCGTTCGACCAGCCCGGCGGAATCGATGCCTGCCTCTGCCGCAAGACCGGAAATCGCCGAGAGCAGAATCGCTTCCGGGCCTTTGCGCAGACGCCAGTAGAGCCGGTCGAACGCATTCTGCTTCTCGCCATCGGTTCCCGCCAGCGCGTCGAAGCGACCATCCGGCAACTCGACAGAGACACGCCGCAGTGCCCGGATCGCCTCCTCCAGCTCCAGCCACCAGAGCCGGGCCGTGCGCTCGGCGAAGCCGCGCACGACATAGAGCGTCCAGGGCGCCTGATGCCTGGCCAGCACCGGCCACGCATGGTCGAGATTGTCGCGATAGCCGTCGTCGAAGGTCAGGGCGACGAAGAAGCGGCCGGGCCTTGGATCGGCCAGCCGCGCCAGCGCCTCATCGAGCGAGACGATGTCATAGCCCTCGGCGCGGATCAGCGTCAGCGCCCGGTCGAGAAAATCGGGCGTGATCTCCAGAAGCCCGTTCTGGCGGAAGCCGCTGCCGGCCGCCGCTGGGCGGACATGGTGCAGCGTCAAGATCGCGCCCTTGCCCTGCGCGAGCCCCCTGCCCCAGCGGTCGGCGCCGGTCGCGGCGATGGCCGAGAAGGCGGCTGAAAAAGCCTTGTGGCGCAGGCTCATGCCCGGCGTCTCCGAGAGATCGATTCAACCCTTCGCTAACGCTGTTCGGCGAAGCTGTCTTGCAACGTCCGCGACAGTGGCAGGTCCGTTCACAATGCGGGGTTAAGGAAAGCGGCATGTCCGTCGTCGCCGACCGCGCGCCCAGCCCGTCCGCCGCCCCTGCCCCGCGGCGGGATGCGGAAGCGTGCCGCTGGGCCAGGGTCGTTGTCGGCAGCGACCTTGCCGCCCTCGAAGCCGATTGGCGCGCACTGGAAGCCGACGCGCTGGTGACGCCCTATCAGGCCTATGACTGGGTCCACCCTTTCGCCACGACGATCGGCCGGGCCGAGGGGATGGACTTCCGTTTCGTTCGGGTCGAGGACGGCCAGGGCGATCTGCTCGCGCTGTTCCCGCTGGTGGTTACCAGGCGCCTCGGCACGCGCTTCGCCGAGTTCATCGGCGGCAAGCACGCCAATTATCACATGGCGCTCTATCGGCCGGACTTCGCCGAAGCGCTCGATGCGGCGGCAGCCCAGCAGCTGCTCCAGGAGATCGGCGCAGCGATCGGCGGGATCGACGCGCTGTTCCTGATCAACCAGCCGACCGCCTGGCAAGGCATCTCCAACCCGCCCGCCAGGCTCGCCGCCGGGCAGAGCCCGAGCCGTGCCTACAAGCTGGCGCTCGAACCGGGCGATTGCGAAGGCACGCTCCGGCGCTCGATGAGCAAGCATGCCCGCAAGAAGATGACGACGAAGCGCAATCGTTTCGCCGAGTTCGGGCCGTCAGAGCTGGTGCAGGCCCGCAGCGACGCCGAGATCGAGCGCGTGCTCGACGCGTTCCTGGCGCAGAAGGCGGCCCGCTTCGCCCAGATGGGCGTGCCGGACCCGTTCGCCGCCCCGGCGATCCGGACCTTCCTGCGCGAGGGGGCGATCGGACGGCCCAGCCATTCTCCCGCGATCGAGCTCTATTCGCTCGACCTCGCCGGCCGTTCGGTCGCGACCTATGTCGGTGCCGTGCAGGGCAAGCGCTTCTCCGGCATGGCGACCTCCTTCGACCTTTTCTCCGAAACATCGCGCACGAGCCCCGGCGAAATTCTCCTGGTCGAGCTGATCAAGCGCAAATGCCAGGTCGGTCTCACCATGTTCGACCTCGGCGTCGGGGAGGCCCGCTACAAGACGACGATCTGCGACGACAGCGACGAACTCGTCGACACCTTCGTCCCGCTCACGGCCAAAGGGCGGGCCTATGCAAGCTACAGTCAGGCGAAGCGCGCGCTGAAGCGACGGATCAAGGCTTCGCCCCTTGCCCTGAAAATGGCGCAACGCATCCTCGGGCTGCTGAGGCGCCGCAAGCCGGCAGAGGCGGACGAGTAGCCCGCCTGCGTCTTCGTCAGAGCGTCTGGGTCATCCGAAACGTGGTGGCCACGTTTCGGTCCGATGCTCAGGCCGGCATCGGCTCCTTGTCCGACACGGCGATCTCGACCGGCTCCGGCGCATCGACCATGACGAGTGCGATCGGGGCTCCGGTCAGGTCGGTGAGGCGATAGGCGGCTTCGACCGCATGGCCGTTGCCGACATGGCCGGCCATGACCAGTGCGCCCTGGGCGCGGCCCAGCAGCGGCGCAAGCGCCTCCGCCTCGTCGGTCGAGGCAGCGGCGACCAGCACCCAGTCATAGGTCTCACAGAGCGCATCCAGCGCGACGTCGACGATGTCGGACGCCGCCAGCACCGCCGCGCGCCCGGCTCGGCCCGGCGCGATCTCATGCAGACGCGAATCCGGCTCGCGCGTGATGATGTCGGAGAACATCGCCTCGCCGGCGAGCAGCTCGGAGAAGCCGGCCTGGTCGCGGGAATCGCTGGAGAGGTCGACCAGGATGCAGCGGCTGCGTTCGGAGAGAAGCAGCGCCAGCGTCCGCGGCAAAGCCTCGCCCGGCTCGGCCCCGTCCAGCACCACGACGAGCGGCGCATGGCCTTCGCTCGGCTTGTTGATGCAGGCCGCGAGATCGGCCGCGACCGACTCAGGATCGGCGACGTCGAGATGAAGCTGGCCGACACGCCCGCCATGGGTCAGGAGGCCGGCAATGCGCTCGCGACGCGCCGGCGCCGCCTTCACGACGTTCTGCTCGTCCTCTTCCGGCGTCTCCATCTGCGGCTCGGCGCGTGCGCGCATCTTGCGGCGCGGCGCGTCCTCGGCGGGCGCCGGGCTTCCGCCGTTCAGAAGCTCGCGCGAGACGACCGCCGCCAGCGCGACCAGGAAGGTCGCGAGCGTCGCGACCACCATGGTCGGCAGCTTCTTCGGGAAGGAGGGCGCGGTCGGCTCGACCGCACGCGAGATGATGCGGGCATCGGCCGGCGTCGCATTCTGCGCGTCGCGAGCGAGCGCCTCGCGATAGCGCAGCATGTACTGCTCGAGCTGCTCGCGCTGGGTGCGGGCCTCGCGCTCGAGCGCCCGCAGCTGAACCTCGTCGTCATTGGCGCCGGAGACCGTCTTCTTCTGGCCGTCGAGGGCGGCGGTGACGCTCTCGACGCGCTGGCCGGCGATCTTCGCCTCGTTCTCCAGCGTGCGCACGGCGCGCTCGGCGGCGGCGCGGATCTGGCCCTCGAGATCGGCGAGCTGGGCGTTCAGCTCCTTGATACGCGGGTGCTCCGACAGGAGGTTGCGCGATTCGAGCGCGATCTGGGCACGCAGGTTGACGCGCTGCTCGATCAGCCGGCGGACGAGCTCGTTGTTGGCGACATCCGGAATCTCGAAGGTGCGGCCGGCCTTGATGGCGTCACGGATGATCGAGGCCTTGGCCTGCGATTCGGCCTGCTGGTTGCGCGCGGTGGAGAGCTGCGCCGACAGGTCGGCGAGCTGCTGGGCGGTGATGGTGGTGTTGTTGGTGCCGACGAGCAGGCCGTGGCGGGAGCGGAACTCCTCGACCTTGGCTTCGGACTCAGCCAGCTTCCTGCGCAGCGGCTCGATCGTGGTCGAGAGCCAGGACGAAGCGCTGCGGGCGGTGTCCTGCTTGGCCGCCTCCTCCATCTCGAGATAAGCGGCGGCGATGTCATTGGCGCCCTTGGCGGCGAGCGCCGGGTCCTGCGAGGTGAACTCGACCGCGACGATGCGCGAACGCCCGACGGGGAAGACCAGGAGCCGGTCGTAGTATTTCTCCAGCACCCGCTCCTCCGGCGAGCGATCGGCCGGATGGGCGCCGATGCCGAGCAGAACGCCGACCTTCTTCAACGCCCCGAGCGCACCGGCGCCGGAGTCGAATTCGGGATTGCCGACCAGCCCGATGCGCTTGATCGCCTCGCGCGCCAGATCCCGCGACATGATGACCTGGACCTGGCTCTGCACGCCTTCGGCATCGAACTGCTGGCCGGAATTGTCGGACGCCTGGCCCGGCCGCGTGTAGTAGCTGTCGCGGCTCTGCAGCAGGAGCTGGGCCTGGCCGGTATAGCGCGGCGGAATGACGTTGACCGCAACGAAGGACAAGCCCAGCGCCGCCAATGTCGGCCCGATGATCCAGAGCTTCTTCGCCTTGATCGCAGCCCAGAGAGCCGGCAGGTCGAGCAGGTCGGAGCGGCTCTCGCCGGCGGCCGCAACGGTATCGTAGCGAGCGGTCATGAGACTTCCATTCACGCAGAACTCTTGTGCCCCTGGGGGAGCACGCAGTCTCATCTGAGCGCATTAAGGTTATTGGCGGGTTAAAGCGGCGCAGCGCCGGGATGTCTCTCGCGACCGGGCGCTCAGCTTTTATTAACCATGCTGGCCTAACCCTACGGGCAGATTCTGAAGGGTTCGCCGGTGATGATGAGTAGACATCCCGTCTGTTTGGCGCTTGCCGCTGCGCTCGCAGTGGCCGGCTGTGCGCCGCGCATCGAAGCGCCCGAATTCGCCGTCGAGCGGACCGCTCCCTACCAGCTCGCCAGCGGCGACAAGCTGCGCGTCATCGTGTTCGGCCAGGACAATCTCTCGAACATCTATGCCGTCGACGGCTCCGGCCGCATCTCCATGCCGCTGATCGGCGCGGTCGAGGCGCAAGGGCGCTCGACGCAGCAGCTTGAGCGCGCGATCGAGGGACGCCTGCGCGCCGGCTATCTGCGCGAACCAAAAGTCTCGGTCGAGGTCGATGCCTACCGGCCGTTCTTCGTGCTCGGCGAGGTCACCAATTCCGGCCAGTTCCCGTTCGTCAACGGCATGACGATGCAGACCGCGGTGGCGATCGCCGGCGGCTTCACCCCGCGCGGCCAGCGCAACTATGCCGAGGTCACCCGCCTGATGGACGGCCAGCTCGTCACCGGCACGGTGCCGATCACCTATCCGGTCCGGCCTGGCGACACGATCGTGATCAAGGAACGCTGGTTCTGACCGGCTCTCCCCGGGATACCACCATCATGCCCGCCGCGGCCGGCTCCGCTCCGCTCAAGATCCTGCACGTCTTCCGCGCGCCGCTCGGCGGGCTCTTCCGGCATGTCCTCGATCTCGCCCGCGGCCAGATCGCGCGCGGTCATGCCGTCGGCATCTTCTGCGATTCGACCACGGGCGGAGCGCGCGCCGACCAGGTCTTCGCCGAGCTCGCACCGCAGCTTTCGCTCGGCGTCACCCGCGTACCGATGTCACGCTATCCGAGTCTCACCGACCTGCGTGCGCAGATCTCGGAGGTCTCGACCCGCAATCGAATCGCGCCGCAGATCGTGCATGCGCACGGCTCCAAGGGCGGCGTCTACGCCCGCCTGCCGGCCCTGGCCTCGCCCGGCCGGCGCTACGTCACCGCCTATACCCCGCATGGCGGCAGCTTCAACTACAAGCCCGGCAGCGCCGAGCACCGCATCTACATGACGATCGAGCGCCTGCTCGAGCGGGCGACCGACATGTTCCTGTTCGAGAGCGCCTTCATCGCCGGGCGGTTCGAGGCCCATGTCGGGCACAAGCCGCGCACCGACCATCGCATCGTGCTGAACGGCATTTCGGAAGCCGAATTCGAGCCGATCGATCATGCCGCTGCCGAGTTCGACCTCGTCTATCTCGGCGAACTGCGCTCGGCCAAGGGCGTCGACACGCTGATCGAAGCGCTCGCGCTGCTGAAGCACCGCGACGGGCTGGCCCCGCGCATCCTGATCGTCGGCTCCGGCCCGGACGAGGCGCTGCTGCGGCAGATGACCGTCGACCAGGGCGTCGCGAGCCAATGTGTCTTCGAGCCGCCGGGACCGATCCGCGCCGCGCTCGCCAAGGCGCATGTCATGGTGATCCCGTCGCGCGCGGAATCGCTGCCCTATGTGATTCTGGAAGCGGCAGCGGCGGCGCAGCCGCTGATCGCGACCGATGTCGGCGGCATCAAGGAAATCTACGGCCCCCGGCACGCCGGCCGCCTGATCTCCGCCAACGAGCCGGCCATCCTGGCCGACGCGATCCGCAAGGTCCTGGCGACACCGGCGGCAGCGCGGCTGGCTGAGGCCGCCGACCTTGCACTGCATGTCAGGGCCAATTTCTGCCTGAATGCGATGATCGACGGCGTCCTCGACGCCTATCGGACCGCGCTCGTCAAGCGCGCCGGCTGACGTCCTGGCGGCCGCCTCCAGTTCCGCTTTCGCGAATCCTCGCCTATGCTCGCCAGCGTCGCGGCGGCTTGGCGTTGGCCCTGTCCGCTCGCGGCATGAACCGGTTCGGATGGCGCGAGCATGTGGCGCGACGAACGCAAGGCCAGCGCGCGCCGCGCGCGGCTCGAACGCGAATGGGCGCGGCTGTTCCGCTATGCCTGCGCGCTGGCGCGCGACCGTGAGCGGGCTGCCGACGCCGCGCAGGAAGCCGCCTTGCGGGTTCTCTCGGCCAGAAGCGAACCGGCGGACGATCCCGCCTATCGCCGCTGGCTCTACAGCATCCTGCGCAACCTGCTGATCGACCAGGGTCGGCGGCAGCAGCGCGAGCAGGGCACGCCGGCGCCCGAGCCGGCCGATTGGCGTTTCGACGAGCGCGCACTCAGCGCGATCACGGTGCGGCAGGCGCTGGAACAGCTGCCTGTCGCGATGAAGGAGGTGGTGGTCTTGGTCGACCTCGACGGCTTCAGCTATGCGGAGGCGGCCGCGCTCATCGGCGTGCCGGCCGGCACCGTCATGAGCCGCCTGTCGCGCGCCCGGGCCATGCTGCTCTCGATCATAGGGGGAGCCAATATCCGCGTGCTCCCGGCCCGCCATGCCGCAGGTTGACCAACCCTCCCGGTCGGACTGGGACAGGCTCAATGCCTTCGCCGATGGCGAACTGGCACCGGCCGAGCAGCGCGCCATGGCCGAGCGGCTGGCGACCTCGTCGGAGACGGCGGAGGCGCTGCGCGGCATCGTCCGGCTGAAGCAGGAACTGCAGGCGCTGCCGGCTGGCGACACGCCACCCCTGCCCTCGTTCCGGACATCCTCGCGTCCACGCTGGCGACAGGTCGCGGCCATCGCCGCCGTGCTCGCCATTGCCACGGGCTTGGCACTGATACCGATGCTGCTGCGGCAGGAAGCTTCCGAAAGCTTCCTCACCGCGTCCCTGACCGCGCATGAGCAATTTGCGGCCATGCCGCCCCAGCCCGCAGCGACCATCGCGCCGGCAGCGGCCAGTGCGATCACGAACGAGCTTGCCCGCCTCGGGCTGCTGCCGGTCTGGCAAGCCACTTCGGCGGCCGATCAGGTCAGGGTCGGCTTCGTCGGCCTGCGCGGCTGCCGGCTCAGCCTGCATATCAGCCCTCACGCGGAACCGGCACCTCCCTCCGACCAGCCGGCCAGGACGCTGGCGGGCTGGAACGCCGCCGGGCACGGCTATCTCCTGATCGCGAGCGAGATGCCTCCGGCGCGCTTCGAGATGGTCGCCGGTTTCCTCAAGGCGCTGACGAGCGAACCTGCGGACAAGGTCGCGCCGCTGCGCACCGCCCTCCAGAACGACTGGCGCAGCGCCCAGCCCTGCCTCGCCTGAAATATTTCTCGACCGGATGGAATGATCCGATCCGCTCGCACGTCTTGTCCTTCGAACGCCGGCGCAGTGACGCCGCCGCGAGGGAGGACATGATGGGCAAGCAGGAACGGTCCCTGGGCGAACTCTATGGCGACGATCCCGAACGCGGCGATGCGCTGGCCTTCGGCCGCCGCACCGGCTCCTCGCGCCGCGGCTTTCTCGGCGGCGCCGGGCTCGCGGCAATGGGTGCTGCCGTCGGCGGCGCGATCCCGTTCTCGGACAAGATGCCTGCCGGACTGGTTCCCGCCGCCCTCGCGCAAGGCACGCCGCCGGCTTCACCTGCCCCGGCAGCTGCCGCACCGAAGGGCCCGCAGCTACTCGATTTCCCCGGGAAGGCCAAGGGCCTCGTCCTGCTCGGCGACCGGCCGCTCGTCGCCGAGACGCCCGAGCACATGCTCGACGACGACACCACGCCGTTCGAGAAGTTCTTCGTCCGCAACAACGGCCAGACGCCGGACGAATTCAAGGAAGGTGACGCCTGGGAGTTCTCGATCGATGGCGAGGTCAACACGCCGCTGAAGATCAAGCTCGGCGAACTCAAGCAGAAGTTCACGCACAAGACCTTCCGCACGGTGCTGGAATGCGGCGGCAATGGCCGCTCCTTCTTCCAGCCGCAGGCGCGCGGCAACCAGTGGACCAATGGTGGCGCCGGCTGCGCCGAATGGACCGGCGTACCGCTCGCCGACGTGCTGCAGAGCGCCGGCCTGAAGTCGACCGCCGTCCATACCGGCAATTACGGCGCCGACCAGCATCTCTCGGGCGACGCCACCAAGGATGCGATCTCGCGCGGCGTGCCGATCGCCGCGGCACTGGAACCGCATGCGCTCCTGGTCTGGGCGATGAACGGCCAGCCGCTGCCGGCGATCCATGGCGGGCCGCTGCGTGTGATCATCCCGGGCTTCCCGGCCTCGGTCTCGCATAAATGGCTGAAGCGGATCGCGATCCGCGACAAGGTGCATGACGGCCAGGGCATGGGCGGCACCTCCTACTCCGTCGCGATCAAGCCGATGATCCCCGGCGGCAAGACCGACGACGCCAACATGCGCACCATGACCGACATGCCAGTGCGCGGCATCATCACCAATCCGGCCAACGGCACGCGACTTGCCACCGGCACGCGCAAGCTTGCGCTGCGCGGCGCCGCCTGGGACGGGCATGAAGGCGTCTCGCGCGTCGACGTCTCCATTGATTTCGGTGCGACCTGGCAACCGGCCAAGGCGGCCGAGCCGAAGAACCGCTATGACTGGCGGCGCTGGACCGCCGAGGTCGAACTGCCCTCGGACGGCTATTACGAGCTCTGGGTCCGAGCCACCGACAGCAAGGGCCGGGCGCAGCCGCATGTCGCCGGCGGCTGGAATCCGCAGGGCTACGGCGCCAACCCGATGCACCGGGTCGCGGTGCTGGTCGGGTGAGCGCCATGATCACACGCATCCGCCGCGCCGGGCTCATGCTCGGCGCGGGCCTGTTGCTCGCCACGTCGGCAGCGCTGGCACAGGCCCCTGCCCCTGCGGAGGAGACGCCGGAGATGTTCCCGGCCGGCCCGAACCGCGACGAGGCCTTCTATGCCTGCGTCGCCTGCCACAACTTCAAGCTGATCGCGGCGCAAGGGATGAGCCGCGAGAAATGGAGCGAGACGCTCGACTGGATGGTCAGCAAGCACAACATGCCGGCCCTGGCGACGGAAGAGCGCGGCAAGGTTCTCGACTATCTCGCCGAGGTCTTTCCGGCCAAGGCGCCGGCTCAGCAGGGCGGGTGGAAGAACCCGTTCCTGAACTGAGGCGACGCCTTCGGGTCAGAACAGCTTGAGCGCGACCACGCCGGCGACGACCAGCGCGATGCCGAGCCAGCCGGCCGGGCGGATGCGCTGGCCGAAGGCGAGCGCGCCGACCACGGCGGTCAGCACCAGGCCGACGCCGCCCCAGACGGCGTAGGCGACCGAGAGGTCCATGCCGCGGATCGCCTGCGCCAAAGCGGCGAAGGCGCCGACGACGCAGAGCACGCCAAGGGCGCCGACGAGCCGGCGCTTCAGCCCGTCCGAGATCTTGAGCAGGCTGGTGCCGATCACCTCTAGGGCGACGGCCAGCGCCAGCCAGGCGAGCGCAAAGGTCTGCGCGGAGGCAGCGAAGGTCACACCAGCCTCCGCTCATCCTCCTCAAGGGCCATATCGTCGGCGTCGTGACCGACGCCGCGTTCCAGCAGCACGATGCCGCCGATGATCAGGGCCAGCGCCATGATGCGCGGGACCGTCAGATGCTCGGCGAAGAAGGCATGGCCGATCAGGGCGATGCCGACGATGCCGAGGCCTTCCCAGACCGCGTAGGCGACGGCCATGGGGATGACCCGCAAGGCGACGCTCAGCAGGGCGAAGGACAGTCCGATCAGCACGAGCGGCAGGACCGCGACGAGGACCGGGCCCGCGACGAAGGCCTTCAGCGCCGACGTCGCGAGCAGCTCCACGGCGATGGCCGCGAGCAGGATCAACCAATGAAAAGACATAAGTCACACAGGGGCGCTGACCCAGGGCGCAGGCGGCGCGGGTGCGGCGTCTGCGGGGTGCGCATCGTTAGCGTTTAAAAGACGATGTTCGAGATGAAGGGAGCGCTCAGGCTTTCGCCGAAGGCCAGCACATCGCCCTGCCCAAATCACCGGAAATACCCGTGGGCAAGGTCAATGAAATATGTGCTTCTCAGACACTCATCGCGGCCTTAAGTGCCTGAATCTATGCTTTTTGTCAACTCAATCGCGATTTTCAGCGCTCTCAACATTATTTTCTCAGTCTCGAAACCCTCAGCTAATACCTTGAAGGTCCGAGCGAAAATCGACCTTTCCATAGGTCAAAAAGATGATGCCTCCGCAGTGCGGCTTCAGCCGCTTGCATTGCGCCGAAACCACTTCAAATCCCGATCGCTTCCGCAGAGTCCGATTAAGTCTTCCGAGAGCAATTTGCGCTAGGTCACGAGAGCTTTCAGCGCGGCGGCGAGCCCGCATACCCTGCGCGAGGACTGGACGAGATGGGCGCTTTCGACGTTCGCGACCTGATCAAGGCAGATTCGACCGGCCCTGCGCCGGCGGGCGGCGCCTCTTCCGGCGGCACGCGGACCTTCCACCCGCTGGCCGAGCGCATCGCCGCCATGCCGGTCAAGCAGACGCTGTCGCCGGTGCTGATCGAGGGGCTGGTGCGCCTCGCCGACATGCTGGTGATCCTCGCTGTCGGCGGACTGGTCTTCGCCTTCTACGTCGCCGGCAAGGTCGACTACGCCCTGCCCTACCAGGTCACGGTGCCGCTGGTGGCGGTCGGCGCGCTCGTCGTCTTCCAGGCGCTGCACCTCTATCATGTCAGCGCACTGCGCAATTTCATCAGCATCGCGGTGCGGGTCGCGGCCGGCTGGACGATCCTGTTCCTGCTGGCACTGGCCGGCTTCTTCTTCCTCAAGGTCGGCGACCAGGTCTCGCGCGTCTGGCTCGCCACCTTCTATGCGGTCGGCCTCGTGCTGTTGTTGGCCGAGCGGCTGACGGCCTCGCTGATCGTCCTTCGGCTCACCCGGATGGGCCGGCTCGAGCGGCGCACGGCGATCGTCGGCGGCGGCCCGGCCGGCGAAGAGCTGATCAAGGCGCTCGAGGCCCAGCGCGATACGGGACTGCGTGTCTGCGGCGTCTTCGACGACCGCAATGACGACCGCTCGCCCGACCTTGTCGCCGGCTATCCCAAGCTCGGCACGATCGACGATCTCGTCGAATTCGCGCGCCGCACCAAGCTCGACCTCGTCATCTTCACCCTGCCGATCTCGGCCGAGGCGCGGCTGCTCGCCATGCTGCGCAAGCTCTGGGTGCTGCCGATCGATATCCGGCTCTCGGCCCATATGTCGAAGCTGCGCTTCCGGCCACGGTCCTATTCCTATATCGGCGCGGTCCCGGTGCTCGACGTGTTCGACCGGCCGATCGCCGACTGGGACATCGTCGTCAAATGGGTGTTTGACAAGGTCGTCGGCACGCTGGCGCTGATTGCCCTGTCGCCGTTGATGATTGCGACCGCGATCGCGGTGAAGCTCGGCTCGAAGGGGCCGATCCTGTTCCGCCAGAAGCGCTATGGCTTCAACAACGAGATGATCGAGGTGCTGAAGTTCCGCTCGCTCTATCACGAGATGAGTGACTTCGCCGCCGCCAAGCAGGTCACCAAGGACGATCCGCGCGTCACCCGCGTCGGCCGCTTCATCCGCAAGACCTCGATCGACGAATTGCCGCAGCTGCTCAACGTCGTGTTCAAGGGCAATCTCTCGCTGGTCGGCCCGCGCCCGCACGCCATCCACGCCACCGCATCGAACCGCGCCTATGAGCAGGTCGTCGACGGTTATTTCGCCCGCCACAAGGTCAAGCCCGGCATCACCGGCTGGGCCCAGGTCCATGGCTGGCGCGGCGAGACCGATACCGAGGACAAGATCCAGCGCCGCGTCGAGCATGACCTCTACTACATCGAGAACTGGTCGGTGCTGCTCGACCTCTACATCCTGATCAAGACGCCGTTCTCGCTGATGACCAAGAACGAGAACGCCTATTGAGCTCGCTGGCGCACAGCCCGGGGCTCGGCCGTCGTCTCCGGATTTCCCACGCCGCCCTGCAGCGCGGCGCGCTCTGGCTGCTGACCGCGTCCAGCTGGGTTGCGATCATCGAGCCTTCGCCCTATGAGATCGCCTTCCTGCTGGTCCTGGCGGTGTTCGTGGTCACCGGCATCCGCCTGTCGCGGGCGCTGCTGCCGCTGGCGCTGCTGCTGCTTGGCTTCAATCTCGGCGGCGCCATCTCGCTGATCCCCTGGATGAACGATCCGGATGCGGTGCGCTTCATCGCCGTCTCCTTCTACCTGATGGTCACCGCCATCGTGCTGGCGGCCGTCATGGCTGACGACACGCAGGCCCGGCTCGAGGCGCTGAAACGCGGCTATCTGTTCGCGACCTGGTGCACCGGCCTGCTCGCGATCGTCGGCTATTTCGACATTGCCGGCCTTGGCGACCATTTCACGCTCTGGGGCCGCGCGACCGGCACGTTCAAGGATCCGAACGTGCTCGGTCCCTTCCTGGTGCTGCCGATCGCCTTCGTGCTGCATGACATCCTGGTGGGGCGGCGCGGGCTCGTCGGCGGCCTTTGCCTGATCAGCGTGCCGCTCGCAGCGCTGTTCCTGACCTTCTCGCGCGGCGCCTGGGGCAACCTCGCGGCCGCAGTGCTGCTGATGGCAGGCCTGACCTTCCTGACCGCGGAAACGGCCCGGATGCGGGCGCGCATCGTCGCGCTGGCCCTGACCAGCCTGCTGCTCGCGGCCGTCACCCTGGCGATCGCCCTGTCCTTCGACGTCATCCGCGAGATGTTCGAGGTCCGGGCCAGTCTCGACCAGAGCTATGATCTCGGCGTCACCGGCCGCTTCGGCGCGCAGCTGCGCTCGATTCCGATGCTGCTCTCCGAGCCCAACGGCTTCGGCCCGCTGCGCTTCCGCTGGCTGTTCCTTCAGCAGGACCCGCACAACGTCTACATCAACGCGTTCGCCTCCTATGGCTGGCTCGGCGGGTTCTGCTGGCTGGCGCTGACCGTGGCGACCTGCTGGGCCGGCTGGTGGCTGGTGTTCCGGCGCGGCCCGCTGCAAGGCCAGGCGATCGCGCTCTGGTCGGTGCTCTTCGTCACGATCCTGCAGGGTTTTCAGATCGACACCGACCACTGGCGTCATTTCTACCTGATGCTCGGGCTGGTCTGGGGTCTGGCCGCCATTGCGCGCCGCCCGGACGGTGAGACCGCGCCATGACCGGAAAGACCGAGGAAGCCCGGCAGAACCAGGCCATCCAGATCCTGCGCGGCCTCGCGGCGCTGCTCGTCGTGATCGGCCATGCGATCCATGAGACGCAAGTGATGGGCAGCGCCCTCGGGCGTGCGCCGCTCGACGGTTCCCTGCTGCGCTGGAGCACCGGCGTCGACATCTTCTTCGTCATCTCCGGCTTCATCATGGTCTACAGCTCGACGCAGCTGTTCGAGCGTCCGGGCGGTTGGCGCAGCTTCCTCTGGCGGCGCTTCGTGCGGATCGTGCCGCTCTACTGGCTGCTGACGACGCTCTTGCTGCTCGGTGCCCTCGTCGCGCCGCGGCTGCTGAACGTGCCGATCGACGATTGGCGGCACGTGCTGGCCTCCTATCTCTTCATCCCGTCCCTGCGGGCGCCGGGCGAGATCCGCCCGGTCATGGCGCTCGGCTGGACGCTGAACCTCGAAATGTTCTTCTACGTGCTGTTCGCCTGCACGCTCGCCTTGCCGATGCGCTGGGCCGTGCCGGTGCTGACGGCGATCCTCGCGCTGCTCGCCGGCATCGGCCTCGCGCTCGAGCCGACGCAGGTCCAGCTCGCCTTCTGGACCCAGTCGATCATCCTCGAATTCGCCTTCGGCTGCCTGCTGGCGCTCGCCTATCTCGGCGGCCTGCGGCTCGGCGCACCGGCGGCGCTCTTGCTGGCCTGCGCCGGCATGGCGGGCCTGGTGCAATGGTCCGCACTTGCGGATGGTCAGCCGCCGGATGCGCTGCGCTGGGGCGTGCCTGCCCTGATGATCGTCGCCGCCGCGGCGCTGTACCGGGGGGCGAGCGCGGAGCGCGGATCGTCTTCGCACCTGCTCGGCCTCGCGGTACTGCTCGGCAACGCCTCCTACAGCCTCTATCTGGTGCATCCGTTCGCGCTGCGGCCGCTGCGCAATCTCTGGACGCAGCTCGTCGGCGGCGCGCTTCCGCTCACCGCCTATGTCGTGGTCGCGACGGCTGCCTCCTGCCTCATCGCGCTATTGCTCTATCGCTATGCGGAGCAGCGCCTGCTGCGCGCCATGCGCGGCCGACGGCCGGGCGGAGCCGGCGAGCGCAAGGTGCCTTCGCCGCTGGCGGCTCAGCGTTCCTTGCGCACGACCACATAGGCATAGGTCGTCACCAGGCGCCAATCGGCCTTGGCGGCGAGCCGGTTGAAGGCGGCATCGATGCCGCGCAGGCCGGGCATCCGCTCGAAATAGCCGCTGCCCCAGAAGGGCTGGACGTGGACATCGCGGAAGCCGGCACGCTGAAGCATCGGCGCCAAGGTCGCGCGGCTGCCACGGCACCGGTCGTAGAAGGCCGGGAAGACAGGATCGTCGCCATCCTGCCGCCGCGCCGGGAAGAGCGCATGCATGATGGCGCGCGAAGCCGCCTTCGGCAGGATGTGATTGAGCGCGAAGACCGGCGCCCAGAGCGTCGGCATGAAGGCGAGCCCGATACCGCCCGGCGCCAGCAAGGCATGGATGTTGGCCCAGGCGCGCTCGACATCGTGGACATGCTCGAACACCATGCGCGAGATCATCATGTCGTAGCCGCCGCGGGCGACATCCGGCTCGGACAGGTCGCCGGCGATGTCGAAACGAGCGGTGCGCAGCCCCTTGGGCGTCAGCGCGAGTTCACCCGCATCGATGTCGTTGACGATAAGGTCGAGCCCATGACGGCCCGCATCCTCGGCGCTGAAAAGCGGATCGCGGCCGCCGCCGATCTCGCACAGCCGCGTCAGGCCGAACTGGTGCATCAGCGCCAGGATCGTCGCCTCATAGTGTTCCCAGGCCCAATTGGAATGCCAATCCGGCTGGAGCCCGGCGAAAAAGCTTTCCAGCGAGCCCCTGCCCGCCGCCGCGACGTCCTGGGGCCGCAGCGCCCGACGATCGCCCAACGCCATCGACATGACGATATGTCCCGTTTCCTGCTGTGAGGCGCCGACCCTGCGCCCACTGCGGGAACCGCGCAATCGGAGCCTTAAGGGAAGGTTAACAGACCCCAGAGCCAAACGCTCCGAAAAGGGACAGTGCCGGACTGACGCCGCCGGCCTTCAATCGCACTCGGTCAAATCGCCATTGCTGACCTTGTGGGTATGGCATGTCACCGGGCCTGTCCGTTCCCGTACGCAAGCGGAAAGCGCGCAAGCGAGGAGCGACAGGGCGACGATGATTCTCACTCGGAACGACATGGGAGCGCGGCTGATGGAGGAGATATCCGCTAGTTGGCAGCGCTTGAGCCGGTTTCGTTCTGGAAGCGCCAATGGGGCGGCCGGGCCGCCTCTCGCAAAACTCAGATCGAAGAAGAAAATGGTCGGAGCGAGAGGATTCGAACCTCCGACCCCTTGTCCCCCAGACAAGTGCGCTAACCGGGCTGCGCTACGCTCCGACGGGTCGGCTTATAGAGTGCACGACGCCGCGATGCAACGCGGCAATTGCCGGATTGGAAGGCTGGATTCACAGCTGCCTGTCGTCATGCGGCGGCGGTGCGACCTCGGCCGGCGTAACCCCCTGCGTCCCGCGCGACGGACCAGGGTGCGCACGAGCCCGGCGAGGACGATCACCAGCGGCAGGGCCAGCACCGCGCTGCCCTCCAGTGCGAGCCAGATCGACGTCGCCAGCGTCGCAATCGTTGCAACGACGAGGAGGATGTTGGTCATGCCGTGTCCGATCCGGCCCAGGACCGCCGCTGCGGCCCGCGCGACTGCTCCTCCGGCGAAGATAAGCTTCGCACTGCGGCCAATCCACTCTTCAGCCGGCCAAACAGGCTCGGGACCTTCCGAGCGGATCGCGCCAGCCTCAGGCCAGGTTCAGGATTGGGCGCCGCGGAATGCGGCCAGCCTTGGCATGTGAGCTGCGCCGGCCCCGCTGCTCGCTTCGTGCTTGCGGCCGGCGCGCCTTGAGTTCGCCAGACGCCATCGGCGGGGGCGATGCCGACAGGCGCAAACCCCGATGGATTTGCGGTCTGCGCCACGATCCTCGCTTGCGTACCGGCATAGTCGACAGCCTGATCGCGGACCTTGCCAGCGCTCGCCTCGAACAACTGGATCATCATCGCTTCCGTGCCGCAGTGCGACGTCGCCCGAACAACGCGCGAGAGCAGCACAGGTGTCACCGCACCGCGACAATCCCGCTGTCTTGCGGCATGCTGAGATACCTCAAACACTGGGAAACGTGATGATCCGCCCGACCCTGCTCGTGCTGTCCGGCCTTCTGCTCCATGCCGGCGACGCCAGCGCCTCGCTGTTCTGCCTTGTCCCGGAGACAGCCGACGGCTTCGTCGCCCTGCGCGCCGCGCCGGGCGCGCAAAGCCGGCTGGTCCTGCGCATGAAGGCAGGCGACGAGGTCCAGATCATCGAAGGCGGCCGCGGCGGCTGGAGCAAGGTCAGGCACTGGCCCGGCGAGACCAGGCTGGCGAAGGGCTATGAGGGCTTCAGCGAGGGACATGTCGCGCGCCGCTTCCTCAGGGAGTGTGGCTGAGTGGCGGGCCAGGCCGCTGACGAATACGGCCGCCTGCCGCATGAACCAAGGCCCGCAACGGCAAGGATTCGTTAACGTATTCTGTTCAAATGCGGTTCACAGGGTGAAGGTTATCTTCATGATACTGGCACCGATTCGTGGAGGCCCTGTCATGACCCTGGACTGGCGCAACAGCCTGATGCTCGGCTTCATCGCGGCCGTGTTCGTCGCCTGCCTGTTCGGCCCCTACATGATCTCGGTGATGCTCGGCGGGCTCGGCCTGACGTGCTATCTTTCGAAGCACATCAGGCCTGGAGCCTGAGGCTCATTCAGGCGGCGAGCGCCTGACGCCGCGCCAACCAATCCCGCACCAGCCCCAGATCCGCCTGTGACAGGCCATGGCCGGTCGGCAGGCTGCGATGTTCGACCGAGGCCCCTGCCCCGACGAGAGTCTCCGCCAATCGCGCCGCATTCTCCTCCGGGATGATCGGATCGAAGCTGCCCGAGACGATCAGCACGGGCTTGCCGTCCAGAGCCGCGCCCGGCGGCTTGGTGAAGGGCGACATCGCCCGCAGCAGCACCGCTCCCGACAGCACCTCCGGCCGCAGCAGCAGCATCGCAGCGGCAATGTTGGCGCCGTTCGAGAAGCCGAGCGCGATCGGCGCCGGCAGCCCGTATTGCGCCCGCGCCTGCTCGACGAAATCGGCAAGTTCATGCGTACGCCGGGTGAGGTCGTCCTCGTCGAAGACGCCCTCGGCCAGGCGGCGGAAGAAGCGCGGCATGCCGGCTTCCAGCGTCCGCCCGCGCGGCGAGAGCAGGCCTGCGCCCGGCGCGACGGTGCGTCCGAGCGGCAGCAGGTCGTTCTCGTCGCCGCCGGTGCCGTGCAGCAGCAGGAGCGGCGCAAGGCCGGGCGCAGTCGCCGGCTCGAAGCGATGGATGAAGGGCTCAAGCGCGTTCATGGCGCGGCCTCCTTTCACGATGATGTTCAACGAAGGGCGCCCCGCCCGAAGGCGGGGCGCATTCATGGATCAGGCGAGGGCCGGCAGCACGGCCTCGATCTCGTCGCGACGCGTCTCGTACTGCGACGGCAGCTTGAGCGCGCCGCCGAGGTCATCGGCCGGCTCGTCGATGGCAAAGCCCGGCGCGTCCGTGGCGATCTCGAACAACACGCCGCCGGGCTCGCGGAAGTAGACGGAGCGGAAATAGAACCGGTCCCTCTGCTCGGTGGGGCGCAGGCCGAAGGTCTCGACCAGCGTCTTCACCATGCGAGCCTGCTCTGCGTCGTCGCCGGCGCGGAAGGCGATGTGATGCACCGAGCCGGCGCCCATCCTTGCCGGCAGGAAGCCGCCGGCCGCACGCAGGTCGACGACGCCGCCATGGGCGCTGCCCTCCGCCCGCATGCGGACGGTGTTGCCCTCACGGCCGGCCTCGACGAAGCCGAACACGTCGCGCAGGATCGCGGCGGTCGTCTCCGTCTTGTCGAGCAGCAGGGTGACGCCGTGGAAGCCGCGGATCGCGGATTCGACGGGCACCTCGCCATTGTCCCAGGCCGGCTCGCTCTCGCTACCGGGCACCGCGACCAGAGCAAGCCGCATCCCGTCCGGATCGCGAAAGCCCAGCACGGTCTCGCCGAACCGCTTCTGCGGGGCATCATGGGCGACGCCGTTGGCAACGAGCCGATGCGTCCAGTAGCCAACCGCCGCCGCGGGAATGCGGAAGGCGGTCACTTCCGTCTCGCCGACGCCGAGCCGGCCGGGCGCGACATGCTCCCAGGGGAAGAAAGTCAGGATCGTGCCGGGATTGCCGTCAGCATCGCCGAAATAGAGGTGCCAGGTGGTCGGGTCGTCGAAGTTCACCGTTTTCTTGACCAGGCGCAGGCCGAGGACGCGGCTGTAGAAGTCGAGATTGCGGCGCGCAGGGCCGGCGATGGCGGTGACGTGGTGGATGCCGTTGATCTGCATGATGGTAGTCCTCCGGGCTGCGAGAAGCGGCCCTCGTTGACGCCAAGATGGTTGCGGATGGCCAAATTGCCAGACCTCATTCATTGCACAAAAGCAATGTCGATATCCTGAAATGCCAATTTGAATTGCGATATCGAGATCGGCATTCTCTGCGCCAGACCAAACCGGTCCTTCGGAGAAAGACCATGATTGACACTCGGTTCGCCCCTTATGGCGCCCTCGTATTGCGCGTCGCGCTCGGCGTGATGTTCATCGCCCACGCCTATCTGAAGTTCGCCGTCTTCACCGTTCCCGGCTTCACCGGCTTCCTCGGCCAGGTCGGCCTGCCCGGCTTCCTCGCCTGGCCGATCATCCTGGCGGAAGTGCTCGGCGGCCTTGCCATCCTCACCGGCTTCTATGGCCGCTATGTCTCGATCCTGCTGCTGCCGATCCTGCTCGGCGCGCTGTCCATCCACGCCCCCAATGGCTGGGTCTTCAACGCCTCGAATGGCGGCTGGGAATATCCCGCCTTCCTCGCCCTGACCGCCTTCGCCCATGCCCTGATCGGCGACGGCGCGCTGGCGCTGCGTTCGGCCGGACTGCCGGTTGCGGCCAAGCCCGCTCTGGCCTGAGCCTCGGCGACCATTGCGACAGAACGGGCGACAGGTTGCTGCAACCTGTCGCCCGTACCATGTATCAGGGGTAGCTGACTCGCCCGGAGCCGCCCGCTTGCCGACCCCCACTTCTTCCGTCGCCTGGGACGATTTCCGGCTGATCAAGGCCATCGCCGAGGCGCGCAGCCTGCCGGCCGCTGCCGAGCTGATTGGGCTCAACCATTCCACCGTCTTCCGTCGCCTCGGCCAGATCGAGGAGAATCTCGGCACGCGCCTGTTCGAGCGGCACCGCTCCGGCTATGTGCCGACGCCCGCCGGCGAGGAGATGGCAGCCCTCGCCGAGCGGCTGGAGACCGACATCGCCGGCTTTACCCGGCGCCTCGCCGGCCGCGAGATCCTGCCAGCAGGCGAATTACGCGTCACCACCAACGATTCCCTGCTGGTCGAATTGCTGACGCCGCTCTTCGCCGCCTTCATGAAGCAGTGCCCCGACATCAAGCTCGACGTGCTGCTCGGCAACCAGGCGCTCAACCTCAGCAAGCGCGACGCCGATGTCGCGATCCGCGCCACCGACAATCCGCCGGAGAACCTGGTCGGCCGCCGGGTCGCGCAAATCGGCTGGGCGCTCTACGGACGGGCAATCGATTTTCCGAACGGGGCGCCGGCCAACCCATCTGAACTCACGCAGCAGCGCTGGATTTCGCTCGGCGACCAGTTCAGCAACTTCAAGGTCGTCCAATACCGCCAGAAGCACATCCCGGCCGACCAGACCGTCTACAAGCTCAACACCGTGCTCGGCCTCGCCGAAGCCGTCGAGGCCGGCATCGGCATCGGCTTCCTGCCTTGTTTCATCGCCGATAAGCGGCCGGCGCTGGTCCGGCTGGCGCTGCCGCAGATCGGCTATGCCGCGGATCTGTGGCTGCTGACCCATCCGGACCTGCGTCACTCCCCGCGGGTGCGGCTCTTCCTGGACTTCATGGCGCAGGAACTCGCCAAGCTGCGGCCGCTGATGGAGGGCGGCCCGGCGGGCCGGGAGGATACCGAAGCGCCCTCGCCGGCCGAGGCGTAGCCAGCGTCAGGCCGCCTGACGGTTGATACCGGATTCCGCCAGCTTGGTCAGCTTGCTGTCGGCGGCATGCTCCTCGTCGAGATTCTGCTGCAGCAGCGCAGCGCAATCCTCGCGACCGAGCTGCTTGGCCCAGGCGGTCAGCGTGCCGTAGCGCGTGATCTCGTAGTGCTCGACGGCCTGCGCCGCCGCGATGATTGCCGCATCCAGGACCTGCTTGTCATCAACCTCGCCCGTCACCTCGTCGGCCTCTTCGAGGATGCCGTCGATCGCCGGGCAGTCGACGCCCTTGGCCTCGACCCCATGCTGCTGGAAGACCTGCTCAAGCCGGCGGATATGGCCCTCGGTCTCACCGAGATGGGCCTGGAGGCCGTTGCGCAGCTGCGCGTCGGTCGCCTTCTCGATCATGGTCGGGAGCGCCTTCCTGATCTGGTTCTCGGCGTAGTAGATATCCTGGAGCTGATGCACGAAGAGATCGTCCATCGTCTTGATGTCCTTGGAAAACAGGCCCATGCCTTCCTCCTGTTCGCGTTTGCCTGGATGAGTACCGACGCAGCCTGCGCGGGCGGCGTGCCTCCCTGTCGCTGCAACGTGTGCCGCCGCAAACTGTTCCGGGCATGTGCGATGGCGGATGCAGCCCGCGGACATCTACGCTAGGCTGCCGATATGGAGCTGCTCATCCCCCTCATCGCGGGCCTGGCGCTGATCTGGCTGATCGGCCGCGGCGTGCCCTGGGACGCCAAGCTGGTGACGATCGTCGCCACGCTCGCCGTCATCGTCGTGGTCGTCCTGCTCGAACGCAACGGCCTCTGGCCGGAGGCGTTCCGGCGGCGCTGAGGCGCCGCCGGTCAGGCTTACGAGGTTCGTTCAGGACACCAGCTTCAACCCGACGATGCCGGCAACGATCAGGCCGATGCAGGCGAGGCGCAGCGCCGTCGCCGGCTCGCCGAACAGGATGATGCCGAGGATGGCCGTGCCGATCGTGCCGATGCCGGTCCAGATCGCATAGGCGGTGCCGAGCGGCAGGCTCTTCAAGGCGAGGCCGAGAAGCCCGAGGCTCACTCCCATGCTGGCGACCGTCAGCAGCGTCGGAGCGAGCCGGCTGAAACCATGCGTGTATTTCAGGCCGATGGCCCAGCCGATTTCGAACAGGCCGGCGAAGAAGAGATAGGTCCAGGCCATGGCGGCCCTCCTTATGGGAAGGGCGGGGTCGTCCACGCCTATTGGGAAACGCAGGGCAAAGACCCGCGGAGGTCGTCCTCGCTGGCTGATCTAGCGAGCGGAGCGCGACGATTCAAGCGCAGGCGCGCTCAACCGTCCTCGCCAACGGTCGCGCCGGCAAGGGCGCCGTGCAGCAGACGGCGGCATTCGATCAGCTCGGAGAGCGTCGCTTTCAGGAAGGCGAGATCATCGGCGCCGACCAGCGGCTGGGCCGCGCGGGGCAAGGAGGAGAGCAGCGCCTTCGCTGCAAAACCCGGCTCCATGGCTGGGGCAGGCTGGTGATGCTGCGCCGGCTGGGCCGCCGGCATCGCCTCGCCCGGCGGCGGTGCCATGTGGGCGACCGCAGATGGCTGGGTGGGCGCGTTGCTGCCGACGATCTCGCCGCCGCGGCCGATCGCCTGGACGTAACGTGGCCCCTGCTCCTTCAGGATGCGCTGCAGGCCCTTGATGGTGTAGCCCTCGCCGTAGAGCAGGCGGCGGATGCCCTTGAGCAGGGCGACATCGTCAGGCCGGTAATAGCGCCGGCCGCCGCCGCGCTTCAGCGGCTTGATCTGGGAGAAGCGCGTTTCCCAGAAACGCAGGACGTGCTGGGGAATGTCGAGGTCTTCGGCGACCTCGCTGATGGTCCTGAATGCGTCTGGGCTCTTGTTATCCAATTCGGCCTCGAATCCGCTGCCGTGGAACTCCAGAGTCACTCTTCCTCACCCACGCCGTTCAATCCGTTGATCCGCGCCTTCATCACATTGGACGGCTTGAACACCATCACGCGACGCGGCTCGATCGGCACTTCGACGCCGGTTTTTGGATTACGCCCGATTCGCTCGCCTTTGTCTCGCACGACGAACGAGCCGAAGGAGGACAATTTGACGTTTTCCCCACGCGCCACCGCATCGCAGATCTCGTCCAGCACCGCTTCGACCAGCTTGGACGACTCTGTCCGCGACAGGCCGATCTTCTGATAGACGGCCTCGCACAGATCAGCCCGCGTAATCGTTTGCCCCGCCATCAATTCCTCCAAGGCGTTTCTTCAAATAGCGGCGTCCCTAGTCAACCATCGCCCCACCGGAGGCGGACGCTAGGCGGCGAGGCGACTACGGTCAATCCTCGACACACCCGCACAGGTTGAAAAACGCGGAAAATCCGCGCTGACGACCGCTAAGAAAATGTCATAAATCCAAAGTGCTTAGCTTGGGCGGCCCAACCTGGCCACTACCAGCGGATCAGCGCCGACCCCCAGGTGAAGCCGCCACCCATCGCCTCGATCAGGACGAGCTGGCCGGGCTTGATCCGCCCGTCCATATGGGCCTGCGCCAAAGCGAGCGGAATCGAGGCCGCCGAGGTGTTGCCGTGCTGCCCGACCGTAACGACGACACGGTCCTCGCTGATGCCGAGCTTATGAGCGGTGGCGTCGATGATGCGGCGGTTGGCTTGATGCGGCACGAACCAGTCGATGTCGGCGCCGCTGAGCCCCGTCTCCTCGAAGGTGTGGCGCACGGTGTCGGCGAGGTTGACCACGGCATGCTTGAAGACCTCGCGGCCCTCCATGCGCAGAAAGCCCACGGTCTTGGTCGAGCCCGGCCCGCCGTCGACATAGAGCTTGTTCATGTAACGGCCGTCGGAGCGGACATGGGTCGTCAGCACGCCGCGATCGGCGAGCGTGCCGGCGCCCTCCTCCGCCTGCAGCACGACGGCGCCGGCGCCGTCGCCGAACAGCACGCAGGTGGCGCGGTCTTCCCAGTCGAGAATGCGTGAAAAGGTCTCGGCGCCGATGACGATGGCGGTCCTGGCCGCACCGCTGGTCAGGAACTTGTCGGCGGTGGCGAGTGCGAAGACGAAGCCGGAGCAGACGGCCTGCAGGTCGAAGGCGGCGCCTTGCGTGATGCCGAGCGCGGCCTGAATCTGGGTCGCGGTCGCCGGGAAAGTGTGGTCGGGCGTCGCGGTCGCGACGATGATGAGGTCGACCTCGCTTGCCGGGATGCCGGCGTCGGCAAGCGCGGCCTGTGCAGCCTTCAGGCCGAGCGTGCTGGTGGGCTCGTCGTCGGCCGCGATGTGGCGGGCATGGATGCCGGTGCGCTGGACGATCCACTCGTCGCTGGTGTCGACCTTCTCAGCCAACTCGGCGTTGGTCATGATGCGCGCCGGCAGATAGGAGCCGCAGCCGCGCAGGACGGATCGCATTCTGGACAAGGACGTTTCTCTTCCCTACTCGCCGGCGGCGACTTGTGGGCTTGCCGATGCCGCGCTGGGCCGCGCCGTCGCGGCGACCATCTCGCGTACCTTCGCCATCAGATTCTCGCGCACCATCTCGTAGCCGAGTTCGGTCGCGCTGGCGAACCCGATGGCATCCGTGCCGCCATGGCTCTTGATCACGATGCCTTCCAGGCCAAGAAAGACGCCGCCATTGGCCTTGCGCGGGTCCATCTTCTCCTTCAGCGCGGCGAAGGCGCCGCGGGCGAAAAGATAGCCGATTTTCGACATCAGCGAACGGCCCATCGCGGCGCGCAGGTATTCGCCGATCTGCTTGGCCGTGCCTTCGGCCGTCTTCAGGGCGATGTTGCCGGTAAAGCCCTCGGTGACGACGACGTCGACCGTACCCTTGCCGAGATCATCGCCCTCGACGAAGCCGTGATAATCGAAATGCGGCAGGTTGCTCTCGCGCAGGATGCGGCCGGCCTCCTTGATCGCCTCGACGCCCTTGATCTCCTCGACGCCGATATTGAGCAGGCCGACGCTCGGCCGGTCGAGATCGAAGACGACGCGGGCCATGGCCGCGCCCATCACGGCAAGATCGACCAGATGCTGGGCGTCGGCGCCGATGGTCGCGCCGAGATCGAGCACGATGCTCTCGCCGCGCGCCGTTGGCCACAGGCCGGCAAGCGCCGGCCGGTCGACCTGCGGCATCGACTTCAGGCAGAACCTCGACATCGCCATCAGCGCGCCGGTGTTGCCGGCCGAGATGGTGACGTCGGCCTCACCGGTCTTGGTGGCATCGATGGCGCGCCACATCGACGACTTGTAGCGGCCATAGCGCAGGGCCTGGCTCGGCTTGTCGTCCATCTTCACCGAGACCTCGGTGTGATGGAAGGTGGTGACGGCCTTGAGCTGCGCATGCGCATCGAGCAGCGGCACGACCTCGGCCTCGTTGCCGAAGATCACGAATTTCGCATCCGGGCGACGTTCGAGCGTGAGCGCAGCGCCCGGGATGACCACGGACGGGCCGTGATCCCCGCCCATGGCGTCTAGCGCGATTGTAACCGGGCGTGTCATGCGGTGGTGATCGATTCCAGGGGCTGCGCCCCCTTGCCAGGCGGCCGGGCGGGCGGCGGACAATAGCGGGTTGGCCGCTCGCCGCAAGGGAAAGCGCGGAGGTTTCTGCCGATCATTGCTCGCGCTTCAGCTGCAACAGGGCGGCGAAAGGCGATTCGGCCGGCGTCTCGGGGGCCGGCTCGCTGAACGCCACGCCGGGCTTGCGCGGATAGGGATCGAGCGACAGCGCCAGGAATTCGAGCGTGACCACCCCCAGATCGATCATGCCGTCGACGATCGGCTCCGGCGGCTCCTCCTCGTTGAGCAGCACCTCAATGTCGATTTCGTCGTCCTCGGACGGCTTCGCCATGGCGGCGATCTCGGCCTCCGGCGCGAAATCGAGCTTGATCGGCACGTTGAGCTCGACCGGGAAGGCATCGAGAGTGACGACGCAATTCTGGTGCAGCCTCGCCTTGATCATGCCCTCGAGCTTGAGCCGTTCGCCATTGCGCGAGAGCGAGTACCCCGCCTTCAGCGCCTCGACCGAGGCGACGCCGAGATAAGTCGCGATCGCAGCAAGATCGCCCTGCTCCGGCGCGACCTCGACCGGAACCGGCCGCAAGGTGATGCTCTCGACGCGAATCGGATGATGAAGGGGCAACTTGTCCTGAGGGGAAACGGTCATGCTTCGAGACTGCCTGAGAAAGGCGGGAACAACGGGTCGGCGGCAAGGATATCGTCGAGCGAGCGCGTGGCCAAGACGGCCGCCCCGGCCCTGACATGGCGGGCGAGCGCCGGCGCATCGATCTGCGGGGCGATGTTGCGGGCGAGCGCGGCTTCGAAGGCACCAGGCTCCCCCGCGGCAAGCGCCTCCTCATAGCCGCTGAGCCGACCATAGAAACTGCGGCCGATCTTCTTCATCCGCTTCGGCACGGCGACATCGCTGATGCCGCCCTGCCGGAAACCAAGCTCGAGATAGGCGAAGCTGGCGTCGACCAGGTCCTGCGCCACGTCGGCCGCCGGGGCCGGCAAGTCGCGCAAGCGCCGCAGCATCAGGAAGAGATGCAGCGTCAACGCCTCGAAACGCCCCTCGAAATCATCGGGCACACGGCCTTGCAGATACAGGGCCGGCTCACGCGAGGCGCCGACGATGCGCTCCAGCAACGTGTTGACCGGCGCCATGCGCGCCCGCTTCCTGCCGAACAGGCCGAAGATCACAGCCCTACCCCGCCTTTCTCAACTCACTTGCCTAAAAAGTGACTTGCCTTGCCAAAGCCATGCTCGGGCGTTACGCCAATCGCACCCACCCTGACAAGCGCGGCAGCTCCGCGCGCCTCCCCTTCGGATCCGCCACGCATGACTGCTCCGACCCGCCGTACCGTCCTGATCGGCTCGCTGGCCGCCGCGCTGCCGCTGGCTGGCTGTGGCTCCGCCACCAATCTCGGCTTCCGCACGCCGACCTCGGCCGGCCTCAACGAGGAGTTCACCCGCGGCTTCGTCATGGACGACGAGCTGATCGCCAAGGTGAAGCCCGGCATGGACGTGCAGACGGTGCTGACCACGCTCGGCACGCCCTCGACGACATCGACCGTCGGCAACCGCACCTTCTACTATATCAGCCAGACAGTGCGCCGCCGCTTCCAGTTCCAGGACTTCGCCGTCATCGACCAGAAGGTGCTGGTGATCTATTTCAACAAGGGCTTCAAGGTCGAGCGCGTCGCCAATTACGGCCTGCAGGACGGCGTGATCTTCGACTTCATCAGCCGCACCACTTCGACCGGCGGCGAGGAGCAGAGCTTCCTGCGCAACCTGTTCAAGGGCGTCACCAAGTTCACGCCGTTCGGCGCCTGAACCCGTCTCGCCATTCATGACGCAAAAGCCCTGCGGCGGCGCCGCAGGGCTTTTTCTTTGTCCAAGTCTCCGCGTTCACTGTGACAGCGGATGATTCGTGGCTCCGGTTTCGCCAAGCCGATGCTCTAGCCGCCCTTCGGCTTCCGGTCCGGCAGCGTCATCGCAAACACCCCGACAATGACCATGGCGAGCCCGATCCAGGCCGTCGGGCTCAGGCGCTCGCCGAGGAAGAGGACACCCAGTGCGACCCCGGTGGGCACGCGCAGATAGGCGACCGAGGTCGTCCCGACCGTGCCGATCCGGTCGATCAGCCGGAAATAGAGGATGAAGGCGAGCGCGGTCGAGAACACCGACAGCGCCAGCAGCGCCTGGATCGATGTGGCGGAGGGCGAGAGCGTCCAGGGCCGGTCGATCAGAAGGCTGAAAGGGATCAGGATCACGGCGCCGCAGATCAGCGAGCCACAGGCGGGCATGATCGGGTCGAGTCCCTTGAAATTGCGGCCGAACAGGGCCGCACCGCCATAGCAGGCCGCTGCGGCCACCAAAGCGAGCTGGGCCCAGAGTTCGCGGCCGAAGCCCGAGAGCGCTTCCATGCCGATGATCAGGCAGACGCCGAGCATGCCGGCGGCGACGCCGAACAGCTTCCGGCCCGCGGCAGCCTCGGTGCGGAAGAGCAGCAGGCTGAGCAGGAAGGCGAAGATCGGCGAGCCGGCATTGAGGATCGCAGCCAGGCCGGCATCGACGCTGGTCTCGGCCCAGGCGATCAACGTGAACGGCACGGCGCTGTTGAGGCAGGCCTGGATCAGGAAGCGCCGCCAGATGACGGGATCACGTGGCAGGCTGAGGCCACGCCAGCGGATGATGACGAGGAGGAGCGCGCCGGCGATCAGCGTGCGCGCTGCAATCAGCGTGAGCGGCGGGATCGTCTCCACGCCGAGCTTGATGAAGCTGTAGGAGGCGCCCCAGAGCGTCGCCAGCAGGAGCAGCGAGGCCAGGTTGGTCAGGTGCCCGGATCGTGCGGTGGCGGAAGCGGCTGGGGCGGTCATCGGGTCCTCCTTGGATGGCCGGGACCATGACAGGCGAAGGCCGCTCCGTCGTGCCGGAATGCTACGGCCCCGGCCGTAGCCTCGCAGACTGATTCAACCGCTTCGCGGCCTGATTCCGCCGCCGCGTTCAAGCCCTTGTGTTTCAAAAGAAAACCCCGCGGATCGCTCCGCGGGGCCAGCTTCTGTTCAGGCGATCTGCAGCTCAGCTATGCGCCAGGATGGCGAGCAGCAGCAGCGCGATGATGTTGGTGATCTTGATCGCGGGATTCACGGCGGGGCCCGCCGTGTCCTTGTAGGGGTCGCCGACGGTGTCGCCGGTGACCGAGGCCTTGTGCGCCTCGGAGCCCTTGAGATGGCGCACGCCGTCCTTGTCGACGAAGCCGTCCTCGAAGCTCTTCTTGGCGTTGTCCCAGGCGCCGCCGCCCGAGGTCATCGAGATGGCGACGAAGATGCCGGTGACGATCACACCCATCAGCATGGCGCCGACCGCGGCGAAGGCCTGGTTCTTGCCGGCGATGGCGTTGATGACGAAGAAGGTCACGACCGGGGCCAGCACCGGCAGCAGCGAAGGCAGCACCATTTCCTTGATCGCCGCCTTGGTCAGCAGGTCGACGGCGCGGGCATAGTCCGGCCGATCCGTACCTTGCATGATGCCCGGTTTCTCCCTGAACTGACGGCGCACCTCCTCGACCACCGAGCCCGCCGCCTTGCCGACAGCGGTCATGCCCATGCCGCCGAACAGGAAGGGGATGAGGCCGCCAAGCAGCAGCCCGACGACGACATAGGGGTTCGACAGGGTGAAGTCGACGGTGACGCCCTTGAAGTACTGGAAGGTGCTCGAGCCCGCCTTGTTGGCCTCGGCGACGAAGAAGTTGAGGTCCGAGGTATAAGCAGCGAAGAGCACCAGCGCACCGAGGCCGGCGGAGCCGATCGCGTAGCCCTTGGTGATCGCCTTGGTGGTGTTGCCGACCGCGTCGAGCGCGTCGGTGGAGTGGCGGACCTCCTTGGGCAGGCCTGCCATCTCAGCAATGCCACCGGCATTGTCCGTGACCGGGCCGAAGGCGTCGAGCGCCACCACGACGCCGGCCAGCGCCAGCATGGCGGTGGTGGCGATGGCGATGCCGAACAGGCCGGCGAGGCCGTAGGAGACGATGATGCCGGCGATGATCACGATGGTCGGCAGCGCGGTCGATTCCAGGGAGACCGCGAGGCCCTGGATGACGTTGGTGCCGTGGCCGGTGACCGAGGCCTGGGCGATCGAGACGACCGGGCGCTTGCCCGTGCCGGTGTAATACTCGGTGATGACGACGATCAGCAGCGTCACCGCGAGGCCCACCAGCGCGCAACCGAACAGGCCGCCCGAGGTGAAGGTCACGCCCTGCACCGTGGTGAACGAGGCGGCGAAGCCGCCGAACATCAGGTAGTTGACCGCGGCGATCGCACCAACAGAGAGCACGCCGGCGGCGATGAAGCCCTTGTAGAGCGCGCCCATGATCGACTGGTTGGAGCCGAGCTTGACGAAGAAGGTGCCGATGATCGAGGTGACGACGCAGGCCGCGCCGATCGCCATCGGATAGAGCATCATCGCGCCGAGCACGGGCTGGCCAGCGAAGAAGATCGCGGAGAGCACCATGGTCGCGACCAGCGTCACCGCATAGGTCTCGAACAGGTCGGCGGCCATGCCGGCGCAGTCGCCGACATTGTCGCCGACATTGTCGGCGATCGTCGCCGGGTTGCGCGGATCGTCCTCGGGAATGCCGGCCTCGACCTTGCCGACGAGGTCGGCGCCGACATCGGCGCCCTTGGTGAAGATGCCGCCGCCGAGGCGGGCGAAGATCGAGATCAGCGAAGCGCCGAAGCCGAGCGCCACGAGCGAGTCGATGACGGTGCGGCTGGAGGGTTCGAAGCCCTTCATGCCGGTGAGGAAGCCGTAATAGCAGGCGACGCCGAGCAGAGCGAGGCCGGCGACCAGCATGCCGGTGACCGCGCCCGCCTTGAACGCGACGTCGAGACCGTCGCCGAGCGACTGCATCGCCGCCTGCGCGGTGCGCACATTCGAGCGGACCGAGACGTTCATGCCGATGAAGCCGGCGACGCCCGAGAGCACGGCGCCGATCAGGAAGCCGATGCCGACATAGGCGCCGAGCAGCCAGGTCAGGCCGATGAAGAGCACCACGCCGACCATGGCGATAGTGACGTACTGGCGCTTGAGATAAGCCTGCGCGCCCTCTGCCACCGCGCCGGAAATCTCCTGCATGCGCTGGTTGCCGGCATCGCGTTTCATCACGTCGCCATAGGCCCATAAGCCGTAGACGATCGATAACGCACTCAAGACAATGATGATGAGCAAGGCCGACATCGAATTTCCTATCCCTGAGATTTCGTCATCCGGGGCAGGACACCCCGACGGAGCCGGTTTTCCGGTTCTTTGAACGCAAGGAACGGCGCCGTCGGCCTAACAAAGAATCAGGCCTGCAGCGCCGATCACCAGTGTCGGATCGGATTGTTGCCCAGTTTCCGCCAGAATCGCAAACGGGGCGGCTGACAATTTTAGGAGAATGTCAGGCCGCAGCGCATCGGCCAGCCGACTGGCCGCAGCCTTTTGAGAGAGGCTCTAAAGCGCGACGTCGCGATTGACGTTCTTGTAGAGCAGATAGCAGGCGTCGCCGAAGCCGGTCGGATAGAATTGCTGCGGGCAGTAGCCGCCCATCCAGATGAAGTCCTCGGCCCAGATCTCGTGCCAGTCCTGCCCAAGCAAATAGAGCCCCTGCCCTTCCAGCATGTAGAGACCGTGCTCCATCACATGCGTCTCGACATCAGGGAAAAACGCGCCGGGCTTGAACCACATCAGGTTCATCTCGAAATCGAAGCGCATGTCGCCGTAGGGCAGCAGGAACTGGAAGCCGCGCCCTTGCATGCCGGTATGATTGGTCAGCGGTACCGCGTCGCGATGCGACAGGATCGGCTCGGGCACAGCGAAGCCGGGCGCCGGCTCGTAGCGCTTGCGCAGGCCGAGCACGCGGACCGGTGCGCCACTGTCATTGCGCAACGAGAACCGCGTCCCGCCCGGGACATAGGCGAAGCTGCCAGGGTGGAAGGAGCCGCTCGCCGAGCCGTCGATGGCGAACGTCGCCTCACCGGACAGGCCGTAATAGAAGTGCTGGACACCCTCCTCCGCGAAAGGCACCTTCGTGCCGCCGCCGGGCTCGATCTCGAGCACATATTGCGCGAACCGGGCGCCAAGCACTGGCGCGGCGAGCATGCGCGCAATGGTCTTCTCGAAATGCGGCAGCCGGCTGACCAGCACGCCCTCCGGCGGCATGAAGGCGTAGTTCCGCTGCACGACGCCGCGATTATGGCCGATCGCACCCGCAGCAGGGCGGCCGGCAAACTGGGGAAGCTGGTGGGGGCGCATGCGAGGTCTCCTGCTCGGGGCGGGCTACCTCGCAAGGATCACGCCGCCACGCGCCTCTGCAAGCCCTGCCAGGCGACCAGCACCAGCGCGATCGCGACAGGCGGGAAGACCAGCCAGTTGACGCTGGTCCAGCCGCCGGCGCTGAGCAGTCCGCCGGAGGAGAAGGAAGCGATCGCGACCGAGCCGAAGACAAGGAAGTCGTTGGCGGCCTGGACCTTGACCCGCTCCTCCGGCCGGTAGCAGTCGGTGACCAGCGCGGTCGCGCCGATGAAGCCGAAATTCCAGCCGATTCCGAGCAGGATGAGCGCAATCCAGAAATGCGCGACGCTGAGGCCGGAGAGTCCGACGATCGCCGCGACCGCAGTCAGCAGGAGGCCGGCGGCCGTGACCTTCTCCTTGCCGAAGCGGGCGATCAGGCGGCCGGTGAGGAAGCTTGGCCCATACATGGCGAGCACATGCCACTGGATGCCGAGCGCCGCGTCGCCGACGCTATGGCCGCAGGCGACCATCGCGATCGGCGCGGCGGTCATGACGAAGCTCATCAGCCCGTAGGCGACGAGCGCCGCGATCACCGAGGCGATGAACCTGGGCTGACGCATGATCTCGAGAAGCGGCCGGCCGCCACCGGACTTCGTTTCCTTCAGCGGCGGCGCACGCAGCGCCAGCACGACGCCGATGGCGAGAAGGGCGAGCACGCCTTGCGCCAGGAAGCTCGCGGCAAAGGGCGCGGCCGGCGTCAGGTCGCGCGTCCAATAGACCGATTGCGGCCCGATCACCCCCGCCAGCAATCCGCCGATCATCACCCAGGAGATGGCGCGCGGCCTGAAAGCCTCGCTCGCGGTATCGGCGGCAGCAAAGCGATAGCTCTGGACATAGGAACTGTAGAGCCCGCACAGGAAGGTGCCCAGGCAGAACAGCCAGAACAGGCGCTCGGCCGCACCGGCAGCGGCGACGCTGGCGCCGACAGCGCCGATCAGCGCGCCGATGACATAGCCGTTGCGGCGACCGAGCCGGCGCATCAGGAACGCCGCCGGAATGACGCCGGTGGCGAGCCCGAGCTGCATCAGGCTGACCGGGACGGTGGCAAAGGCCTGGTTCGCGACCAGTTGCGAGCCGACGATGCCACCGAGCGAGATCACGATCGCGGGGCTCGCGCCGCCCAGCGCCTGGGCACCGGCGAGCACCAGCGCATTGCGTTTGGCAAGCGTGTCGCCATCCATCACCGGAACATGCTGGTTCATCGCAGCCGCCGCCCCTCGCGGCCGCCCGGCCGCCGTCAGAAATGAGCGAAGGAGCCGCGTGCGAAGGTTCGCGGCCGGCCCGCTTCGGTATAGCGCACGCTCCCCGCCTCGGCGGTGACGCGCCCGATGCGGGCGAGGCTGAGCCCCGCCGCCTCGGCGGCAGCAACCATAGAAGGAAATTCTCCTTCTGGGATCGTACAGAGAATTTCGTAGTCGTCACCGCCAGTCCAGGCCAGTTCCGCCAGTGCGGGATCGGCCATGACGGCAGAGCGGGCCGCGGGCGAGAGTGGGACCGCGTCGAGGTCGATCTCGGCGCCCGCCTTCGAGGCCGCCAGCAGCTTGGCGAGGTCGCCGACCAGCCCATCGGAGACGTCCATCGCGGCCGTGGCATGGGTCTGCAGGGCGGCAGCGAGCGCAACTCGCGGCTGCGGGTGCAGATAGCGGTCGGCAAGGAAGGCGCGGTCGGCCTCCGGGAGCTTGCCGACCCAGGCGGGGCGATCCGGCCCATGCGCCTTCAGCCCGAGCGCGCCATCGCCGATCGTGCCGGTGACGGCGACGATGTCGCCCGGCTTGGCGCTGGAGCGCAGCACCATGCGGCCGGCGGGCACGCTGCCGAAGGCGGTGATCGAGAGGGTCAGCGGGCCGGGCGTCGAGACGGTGTCACCGCCGATCAGCGGGCAGCCGCCCTCGCCCGCCATGGCGCCGAGCCCCTCGGCGAAGCCCGCGAGCCAGCCCTCGGTCCAGCCCTTCGGCAAAGCGAGCGTCAGGACGAAGCCGTCGGGCCTGGCACCCTTCGCGGCGAGATCCGAGAGATTGACGCCCAGCGCCTTGCGCCCGATCGAAGCCGGCGGGTCGTCGGCGAAGAAATGCACGCCGGCGACGAGCGCATCGGCCGTGACGACGAGCTCATAGCCGCGCGCCGGGCGTAGCAGGGCAGCATCGTCGATGAGGCCAAGCCCGGCGCGGCCGGCGATCGGTGCGAAATAGCGGGCGATCAGCTCGAATTCGCCGGGAGGCTGGGTTCCGGCCACGGTGCCGCTCACGCCGCCGGCGCGTCGAATTCCTCGGCGCGGACGTCGCGGGCCATCCTGTCGAGCACCGCATTGACCATGCCGACCTCGTCGCCCTCGTAGAAGGAACGGGCGACCGCGACATATTCCGAGATCACGGCACGGGCCGGCACGTCCTTGCGGAAGGCGAGCTCATAGGCGCCAGCGCGCAAGATGGCGCGGACCACCGCCTCGACGCGCTTCAGCGGCCAGCCGGAGGCGAGGAGATCGTCAACCGAGCGATCGACCAGGCGCTGCTCGCGGACGACGCCGCCGAGCAGATCCCGGAAGAAGGCAATCTCGGCCTTGGGGAGCTCGATATCCTCGACTTCCTTGCCGATCCAGAAAGCCTCGAACTCGGCCATGGCCTCGACCACGCCGCGGCCACCGACCTCCATCTCGTAGAGCGCCTGGACGGCCGACAGCCGGGCGCCGCGGCGCATCTCGGATCGGCTCATTTCGACTCCTCCGCCAGCGAGCGCTTGTAACGCAGCACCGCGAGCGCAGCTTCCGCCGCGCCGCCGCCCTTGTCCATCTCGCTGCGGTTGGCGCGGGCCCAGGCCTGCGCCTCGTTCTCGACGGTGAGGATGCCGTTGCCGAGCGGCAGCGCGAAGGCGACCGTAAGGTCCATCAGCGCGCGCGAGCTCTCGCCGGCGACGATGTCGTAATGGCCGGTCTCGCCACGGATGACGGTGCCGAGCGCGACGACGGCCTCATAGGGGTCGACCGCCTCGTCGGCGGCGCGCAGGCCGATGACGATGGCGGAGGGGATTTCGAGCGCGCCGGGAACGGTGACGACGTCGACGCGGCAACCGGCCTTCTCGAGCACGGCGGTCGCGCCGGCGAGCAGTTCGTCGGCCAGGCCATCATAGAAACGGGCCTCGACCACGAGCACGCGGGCATCGTCGAGCGGAGCGGCTGAGGCAGCCGAAGATTGCCGGGATCCGGCCATGGCGTCTTCCTTATGCAAGAGATGGTGCCCGCGAACATCCAAGCACCAAAGCCCTCATCCTGAGGAGCGGTTTCGACAGAAACGGCTCCTCAGGATGAGGGCTGAGCGTTGGGCCGGCTTTAGCCCCCCGGACGCGCCTCCGCAAGCCGCGCGGCATACCGCGCCATCAGATCGACCTCGACATGAACGCCGTCCCCCTTCCGGCGCTCACCCCAGGTGGTGACGCTGAAGGAGTGCGGGATCAGCAGCACGGTGAAGACGTCGTCCTCGACGGTGTTGACGGTCAGCGACGTCCCGTCGAGGCAGATCGAGCCCTTGGCGGCAATGAAGCGCGCGAGCCCCTGCGGCGCCCGGATATGGAAGCGCGCTGTCGCACCCCAGGGCTCGCTCGGATCGGGCGCGATCTCGTCGATCTTCAGGATGGTGCCGACGCCGTCGACATGGCCGGTGACGAGATGGCCGCCGAGCTCGTCGCCCATCTTCAGGGAGCGTTCGAGATTGATCTTCGTGCCCGGAGCCCATTCGGCGACGCTGGTCTTCGCCAGGGTCTCGGCCGCGGTCTCGACCTGGAAGATGCAGCCGGGCTCGTCATCCTCGCGCGGCTTGAGAGCCGTCACGGTCAGGCAGACGCCGGCGCAACAGATCGAGGCGCCGAGCTCGATGCCGGATGCCTCCCACGGACAAGAGATATCGAACTGCTTCAGGCTCGGGCCCTTGGTCTGCGCGCGGGTAACGGTGCCGATGGCGGTGACGATGCCGGTGAACATCAGGCGATCCTCGTGAAAACTTCGAAACGGTCGCAGCCGACCTGTCCGGCTTCGGTGACGGCATAAATCTCGGGATCGGCGAGCAAAGCCGCAAGCCCCGGCCTGACGGCGACGACACCCTCGGCACCGAGCGGCTTCGGCGAGGTCGAGACGATGACCTCGTCGGCAAGGCCCTGCAGTGCGAGCTGCTCGCCGATCGTCGGGCCGCCTTCCGAGAAGACACGGGTGATGCCGCGCGTCGCCAGCAGGCGCAGCGCCTCGAGCAGGTCGAGATGGCCATCGGCGCCGCGGGAGACGCGCATGACCTCGACGCCGGCAGCGACGAGCTTCTCCTCGGCCGCGACTGGCGCATCTTCGGCCGCGATCACCCAGAGCGGCACGGTCGCCGCGCCTTGCACCAGCTTGGCGGCCAGCGGCAGGCGCAGCGACGAATCGAGCACGACACGGATCGGCGAGCGGATTTCCATCCCCGGCAGGCGCACGGTCAGCAGCGGGTCGTCGGCGAGGACGCTGCCGATGCCGAGCATGATCGCATCATGGCTGGCGCGCAGGCGGTGCACCCATTCGCCGGACTCAGCACATGAGATGGCGAGACGCGCGCCCCCTGCCCCGCCGGCGAAGCCGTCGGCGGTGCGCGCGACCTTGAAGGTCACCATCGGCCGCCCTTCCGTCACCCGCAGGACATGGCCGCGATGGCTGCGCTGCGCCTGGTCCTCGAGCACGCCGACCTTGACCTCTACGCCCGCCATGCGCAGCAGGGCATGGCTGAGGCCGGCGATCTGCGGGTTGGGATCGGCCATGGCCGAGACGACGCGCCTGACGCCGGCAAGCAAGGTGCGTTCGACGCAAGGGGTGCCGCCACGGACCGTGCGGTGCGAGCAGGGTTCCAGCGTGACGTAGAGCGTGCCGCCGCTCGCGGCTGCGCCGGCGTCCTCGAAAGCCATCGCCTCGGCATGGGGGCGGCCGCCCGGTTGCGTGCGGCCCTCGCCGACGATCACCGGACCATCCGGGCCATCGCGCACGACGACGGCGCCGACGCTCGGATTGGGCCAGGTCTGGCCGAGCCCGCGCGCGCCGAGCTCCAGCGCCCGCGCCATGAAGGCGCGGTCGATCGCGTCCTGATCAGGCATCGTCGCGGGCAGGCGCCGGCTTGGTCACGGGCTCGATCTCGTCGCCGCCGAGCTGGCCGAGCAACTCCTCGAAATCGCGGGCCTCGCGGAAATTCCGGTAGACCGAGGCGAAGCGGACATAGGCGACGTCGTCGAGCGATTTCAGCCCTTCCATCACCAGCTCGCCGATGGCCGAGCTCTGGATCTCGCCCTCGCCGGAGCTTTCGAGCTGGCGGACGATGCCGTTGACCATGCGCTCGATCCGCTCGGGCGCGACGGGGCGCTTGCGCAGCGCCACCTCGATCGAGGTCTGCAGCTTGTCGCGGTCGAAGGCGGTGCGCCGGCCCGAACGCTTGACCACGGTGAGCTCGCGCAGCTGCACGCGCTCGAAGGTGGTGAAGCGGCCGCCGCAATCGGGGCAGACGCGCCGGCGCCGGATCGAGGCGTGGTCGTCGGTCGGCCGCGAATCCTTCACCTGGGTATCGAGCGAGCCGCAATAGGGACAACGCATGAATGGGGCCTCGAGGTTGACTTGAGGGACGATAGCGCCCGCGGCCCTTCATTGCCCCAGCCATGCCGTCGCAGGCCAGCGAAAAACGACCAGCCGACGGCAAGGGAGCAAGCACGAGATCGCATGACGCTCCGGCACCGGATCGCAGCCCTCGCCAGAAAATGACGCCGGACGATTTGCCTGACCCATGGCAAGATGTCGTTCTGCGACCCGCCTGCGCCTGCCTGCCGATCCCCATCGCCTGCCAATCGGAGTTTCGCAGATGTCCAATGACTCTATGGGCGACGCCTTCGGCGGCCTGGTCGTCCTGGCCTTCGACCTTCTCGACAGCGAAATCCAGAGATCTCCCGAACGCCTCGCCGAGATCCTCAAGAGCCCGGTCGTCCTGTCGACGGCACAGAAAGGGCTGCTGAGCTTCGCCAACGCCAAACTCAAGAGCCAGACGACCCAGCTCTCGCCCGAGGACATCAAGAAGCTGCGCTCGATCGGCGACGACGTCCTGTCCAAGGCGGCCGACGAGTATTTCAAGCAGATCAAGAAATCATCGAACTACAAGGCTCTGGAGAAGCAGGTCGACGCCTTCAAAGCGGCAGCGAGCTCGTCGGCGCTCGGCGTCTGGGTCGACCAGCACAAGGGCATCGTCTACGTCGTCGGCGCGGCGCTGGCGCTAGGAGCAGGCGCGGCCCTGTTCGTCACCAAGCCGAACAATGGCGCGGTGACGCTTGGCCTGCAGCAGCTGGAGAAGCTGAAATTCGAGGTCGTCAAGCTCGGTGCGCTCAAGCTAGGCGTCGGCGGCATCGTCTTCGACCCGACGGCCGAGCTGGTCGGCGCCAAGCTGACCGGCAAGCTGAAATGGGAGCGGCTGAAGCTCGATCTTTCGCTTCAGGTCGTAACGAAATCGGCCGCGATCGAGAAGGTCGAGGGCGAGGTCATGGTGCAATATGGCTCGTTCGAGCTCAGCGGCATCGTCAAGAAGGACGTCGCCAAGCCCACCGTCGACCTCAACCTCAAGCTGAGCGCCACGGATGACCGCTTCAACGTCTCGGTCGCGGCCCAGGTCAAGGACGGCCAGTTCGGCGGCAGCGCCTCGGCCGGCTACAAGATCACCAAGGGGCTCGACCTCAACGCCGAACTCAGCCGGGCCAACCGGGGCGATGCGCCCGGCGGCCCGGAGAACCTGTTCATGATCAAGCTGACCGGGACGTTTCCGTGAGGGGCGCCCCGATCGCCTCCCCTCAGTAGATCGGGAAGCGCGCGGTCAGCTCGTGGGCCTTGGCCTTGACCGCCTGCTCTACGGCGGCGTTGCCCTCCTCGCCATTGGCGGCGAGGCCGTCCAGCACCTCGGCGATCAGCTCGCCGACCTTCTTGAACTCGGCGACGCCGAAGCCGCGCGAGGTCGCAGCCGGGGTGCCCAGGCGGATGCCGGAGGTCACCATCGGCTTCTCCGGATCGAAGGGGATGCCGTTTTTGTTGCAGGTGATGTGGGCGCGCCCGAGCGCGGCCTCGGCCGCCTTGCCGGTGACCTTCTTGGAGCGCAGGTCGACCAGCATCAGGTGGTTGTCGGTACCGCCGGTGACGAGGTCGAAGCCCTTGCTCTTCAGCGTCTCGGCCAGCGCCTTGGCGTTGGCGACGACGGCATGGGCGTAGCTCTTGAACTCCGGCTGCAGCGCCTCGTGGAAGGAGACGGCCTTGGCGGCGATGACATGCATCAGCGGCCCGCCCTGCAGGCCGGGGAACACGGCCGAGTTGATCTTCTTGGCGATCGCCTCGTCATTGGTCAGCACCATGCCGCCGCGCGGGCCGCGCAGGGTCTTGTGCGTGGTGGTGGTGACGACATGGGCGTGCGGGAACGGCGAGGGATGGGCGCCGCCGGCGACCAGCCCGGCGAAATGGGCGATGTCGACCATGAAATAGGCGCCGACCTTGTCGGCGATCTCGCGGAAGCGGGCGAAGTCCCAATGACGGGCATAGGCCGAGCCGCCGGCGACGATGATCTTCGGCTTGTTCTCGACCGCGAGGCGCTCCATCGCGTCATAGTCGATGATCTGGTCGACGACGCAGACGCCATAGGGCACGACCTTGAACCACTTGCCGGACTGGTTGACCGGAGCGCCATGGGTGAGATGGCCACCGGCGGCGAGGTCGAGGCCCATGAAAGTGTCGCCCGGCTGCATCAGCGCCATGAACACGGCCTGGTTGGCCTGCGAGCCCGAGTTCGGCTGGACATTGGCGAACTGGCAGTCGAACAGGCGGCAGGCGCGCTCGATCGCGAGCTTCTCGGCGATGTCGACGAACTGGCAGCCGCCGTAATAGCGCCGGCCCGGATAACCCTCGGCGTATTTGTTGGTCATCACCGAGCCCTGCGCTTCGAGCACGGCCTGGGAGACGATGTTCTCGGAAGCGATCAGCTCGATCTCGTCGCGCTGGCGACCGAGCTCGAGCTCGATGGCACGGGCGATCTCGGGATCGACATCGGCAAGGCCGGCGCCGAAGAAGGAGTTGGAGAGGTGCTTGTCGCGCACGGCTTCGGTCATGTCCGGCTCCTAAGAATGCGGCGGCCGATCGCGGCCGATCCCCGCGCGGTCCCTATCACGCGAGGTCAGCCTGTCCAAGCGCTAGATGGACGCGGCTAAGGAGCTGCCCGGCGCACGCCCGAACGCCTGACCGAAGGGCGGTAGACGAGCTTCCGGCGCGAGGCCGCCTGCATCAGCTTGCGGAAGGTCGGGCACTCCAGATGCGAGGGCGCGGGGCAGTCGGCGACATGGCGCAGGATGTCGCGCAGCGTGCGCAATTCGATCATCTGCCGCTGCAGCTCGTCGGCCCTGGTGCGCAGCTGGTCGCGCGGGATGTCGGGCCTACCGTCGCGGCCGAATATGCCGGCGATCTCCTCCAGCGAGAAGCCGGCCGCCTTGCCCATGGCGATCAGCGACAGCCTCAGCAGCACATCGGCGCCGAACTGCCGCCTGAGGCCCCGCCGCCAGAGCGAAGAAATCAGGCCGATCTCCTCATAGTAACGCAGGGTCGAGGGCGCGACGCCCGAGCGCTCGGCGACCTCGCCGATATCGAGAACAGCCATGGCTTGACCTCAAGTCGACTTGAATTCGTAGGCTCTGCTGAACCGCACATTTCAGCAAGAGGAAATCTATGGAAACAGCTCTGGACACAAAGCAAATCCCGGTCTGGCAGGACCGGCGCGCCATCGCCCTCCTGATGGCTGCATCGCTCACCACCATGGCGAACGCGACGATCGCCCCGGCCCTGCCCGGGCTGGAACGCCTGTTCGCAGGCGACCCCAACGCGGCGTTGCTGACGCGGCTCCTGGTGCCGGCGCCCTCGCTCAGCGTCGCGCTCTTTGCCCCGCTCGCCGGGATCGCGGCCGACAGGGTCGGGCGGCGCAATCTGCTGCTCTTCGGCGTCGTCCTGTTCGTATTGTCGGGCTGCGCCGGGCTCGTCCTGCCCGACCTGCCGACTATCTTCGCGAGCCGTCTCGTGCTGGGCATCGCCGTTGCCCTGATCATGACGGCGCAGACGGCGCTGGTTGGCGACTATTTCAGCGGCGACGACCGCAATGCGCTCACAGGCCTGCAGATTTCGGCCCGCAATCTCGGCGGCCTCGTCTTCATCCTCACCGCCGGCTGGGTCGCGGCGATCTCGCCGCGCCTGCCCTTCGCGATCTACGGGCTGGCAGCCGCCTTCCTGCCATTGATGTGGCTGGTGATCGTCGACCCGCCGCGCCTGTCGCCGGCGGGCGTCGCAAAGCCAGGCGCCCTCAGCGACGACCACCGCAGCTGGCGACTGCCCCTCACCATGCTGGTCCTGCTGCAGGGCGCCACCAACATGATCTTCTTCATCATGCCGACGCAGCTGTCCTTCTTCCTCGACGCGCGCGGCTATGACAGCGCGATCATGACCGGCTCGGCGCTGGGCGTGCTGATGCTGTCGGGCGGCGGTTTCGCCCTGCTCTACCGCCGTATCCAGCGCGCCGTCGGCTATGCCGGCATCTTCGCGCTGGGCTATGGCGCGATGGCGCTGGGCTTCCTCATCCTGCTGCTCGCTTCGACCACCGCTGCGATCTTCGTCGCGGCCGCGGCGATCGGCGCGGGCTATGCGCTGGTCTCGCCGAGCTTCGTTGCGCTCGCCCTCAATCTCGCTCCGGCGCGGAAGCGCGGGCTGGCCGGCGGCATCCTCACCGCCTCGATCTTCATCGGCCAGTTCTGCTCGCCGCTGGTCAGCACGCCTGTGATCGCGACTCCTGGCTATGCGCATCTGTTCGGCGGCACTGCAGTGCTGCTTGCGCTCATGACCGCCGCGGCCACGCTGGCGGGCGGTGCGAACCGGCTGCGCCGGCGCTAGTGCGGCGATATGGAGTGCCACCCCGTGTGCACTCTGCTTTATTCACGATCTGGGAAAGCCGAATCGTCTCGTGGCGCGATTGTCGGCTGCAATCGAAACGACATCGGGGTGTCGCACCAGCCGGGTGAAACGGAAGCCGGCGGAAGGAGGCCAGCGTGGCGCAGCAGACGGACGACATCGAGGCTCACCAGCCAGATTGGCCGCCCAAGCGCCGCTCGCCTCTGCACGCTTTCCTCGAAAGCGGGGCCGCGGCTGGCGTGCTGCTGGTCTTCTCCGCGGCGCTGGCGCTGATCATCGCCAACTCGCCGCTCGGCATCGTCTATTTCAAGCTGCTGGAGGCGAAGGTCGCGGGGCTCTCCGTCCTGCACTGGATCAACGACGCGCTGATGGCGCTGTTCTTCCTGCTCGTCGGGCTGGAGATCAAGCGCGAGTTCATCGAAGGCCAGCTCGCGACTTGGAGCCGCCGCGCCCTGCCGGCACTGGCGGCGCTCGGCGGCATGATCGCGCCGGCCCTCATCTATGCCACGCTCGCCCGCAGCGACCCCGAAGCCCTGCGCGGCTGGGCGATCCCCGCCGCCACCGACATCGCCTTCGCGCTCGGCGTGCTCGCCATCCTGGGCTCGCGCGTACCGGTCTCGCTCAAGATCTTCCTGACCGCGCTCGCCATTCTCGACGATCTCGGCGCGATCCTGATCATCGCCCTGTTCTATTCCGGCGATCTCTCGCTGCCGATGCTGGCCGGCGCCGCCGCGTGCCTTGCCGTGCTGATCGCGCTCAACCTGCGCGGCGTGCGCCTGCTGCCGCTCTATCTCGCGATCGGCGCCCTGCTCTGGTTCTTCGTGCTGAAGTCCGGCATCCACGCGACGCTCGCCGGCGTCGCGCTGGCGCTGACCATCCCGCTCGGCGGCCATGGCGCAGAGAGCGACGAGCCCGAGCATTCGCCGCTGCACACGCTCGAGCACCGCCTTCACCCTTGGTCATCCTACTTCATCGTGCCGATCTTCGGCTTCGCCAATGCCGGCGTCTCGATCGCCGGCATGTCACCCTCGCTGCTGCTGACGCCGGTGCCGCTCGGTATCGTGCTCGGCCTCTTCCTCGGCAAGCAGATCGGCGTGTTCGGCTTCGCCTGGCTCGCGGTGCGGCTCGGCCTCGGCACCATGCCGGCCAAGGCGACATGGGCGCAGCTCTATGGCGTCTCGCTGCTCTGCGGCATCGGCTTCACGATGAGCCTGTTCATCGGGGCACTGGCCTTCGCGAACAACGCCGCGCTCAACGACGCCACCAAGATCGGCGTCCTCGCCGGGTCGGCCCTGTCGGCAGTGATCGGCTATGTCGTGCTCCATGTCGCCGGACGGCATCTGGCGACAGAGAACGAAGAACCTGCGCCAGCCGCCATGCCGCGGAAGCGGGCGCACTGAAGCCATCACGAAATCGTCGCAGCTGCGGCGGAACCATGGCAGGCGAAGCGCGTTGCCTCCCCAGCGGTGGAGGCGGCAATGGGCTTCAGTCTTCTGGAAATCTCGATCGTGATGGCCTGCATCTCGCTTGTCGGCTACCTGATCGCCGACAGGGTGGCCTGACCAAACCGATCGCAGGCAAAGTCAACCCGCCTGCACCAGCCGCCGCAGCCGCTCCCGGCCGGCGGCTCTGATGTGATCGCGGGCGGTGGCTTCCGCCTTGATGGGATCGCGAGCTTCAATCGCGCAGACGATGGCGTCATGCTCGGCATGGGCCTGCGCCGCGCGGCCCGCATCGAGCAAGGTCGAGGAGCCGAGCAGGGCACGCGCATCGCGCAGGGCATTCAGGGCCTTCAGCAGATAGCGGTTATGCGCAGCGCCGTAGAGCGCCGAATGGAAGCGCTCATTGTGACGGGCGAGTTCCTGCGGGCGGGAGAGCAACCCCGCCTCGATCGCATGCAGATCGCGCAGCAACGCCGCCTCGCCCTCGGAGGCGTGACGCGCGGCGAAGGCAGCGACGGTCCCCTCCAGCACCTCGCGCATCGCATAAAGCTCCGACACCGCCTGATGGTCGAGCGTCATGACGACCAGCGTGCGCGAATCGCGGGTGAAGAAGCCCTCGGCCTCGAGCCGGCGCACCGCCTCGCGCAAGGGCGTACGGCTCATCTCCAGACGGGTGGCGAGATCCTCCTCACGCAGGCGCATGCCCGGCTTGAGCTCGCCGGCATCGATCGCCTCGCGCAAGCGGGCATAGGCTTGGCCCGCAAGCGAGCGCGCCGGCTGGACATCGGCGAAAACCGTCAAACTGCGCCCTCTCCCATTCCTCGAAGCCAGCTGCCGTGATCGCCCGGCTCCGCGCCGAAATCAACGCTTGCCCCCAATCGTCAATTTCAGCATACTTCAGTATACCAAAAATGAGAACAGCCTGGGAGGCCACCTTGTCACGCCAGATCACGAGGCTCCTGATCGCAGCCGTGCTCGCCGCCACATCCGCTATCGCAGCAAAGGCGCAGGACTGGCCGAGCAAGCCGATCACCATGCTCGTCCCCTATGCCGCCGGCGGCGGCACCGACGTGATCGCGCGGGCGGTCGCGCTAAAGCTGCAGGATCGGCTCGGAGTCGGCGTCGTGGTCGAGAATCGCGCCGGCGCCGGCGGCAATCTCGGCACCACCGCGGCAGCGCAGGCCCCGGCCGACGGCTATACCGTGCTGATCAGCAATATCGGCCCGATGGCGGTCAATCCGAGCCTGTTCAAGAACCTGAAGCACGATCCGGCCGAGGTGCTGGAGCCGGTGACGCTGATCGCCAAGGCGCCGCTGCTCCTGCTGGTGCATCCGTCGGTCAAGGCCAACTCGGTCGCCGAGCTGATCGCGCTCGCCAAGGCACAGCCGGAGGGGCTGACCTATGGCACCGCCGGGCACGGCTCGGCCAACCACATCGCCACCGCCCTGTTCGAGCTGATGGCAGGCGTCAAGCTGAAGCACGCCCCCTATCGGGGCGCCGGCCCGGCGCTGAACGACCTGCTCGGCGGGCACATCCCGATGATGTTCGCGACGCTGCCCTCTGCAATCGGCCATGTGAACGGCGGCGGCCTCAAGGCGCTCGCGGTCACCACTGCCGAACGCGCACCGGCGCTGCCGCAGGTGCCGACGCTGGCCGAGGCCGGTGTGGCCGGCTACGAGGCGAGCGGCTGGTACGGCGTCTTCGTGCGCAAGGGCACCTCGCAGGCGATCATCGACAGACTGCGCAGCGAGGTCGCGACCATCATCAACCTGCCGGACGTGCGCAAGAACCTGGAGCTGGAAGGCGCCCAGCCGATCGGCAACACGCCGGCCGAGTTCACCGCCTTCGTCAAGGCCGAGCGCGAGAAATGGTCGAAGGTCGTCGCCGAGGCTGACATCAAGATCGAGTGACGCCTCCTCGTCCCCGTTCCCTTCCAGCACATCCGGATCGACGCCGACCATGACCGATGCGACATCCCCTGCCCTGCGCCTGCTCGTCCTCGAAGGCGACGGCATCGGCCCCGAGATCGCAGCGGCGACCTGCAAGGTGCTCGACGCCGCGAGCAAGCTCTTCGGGTTCGGCCTCGTCTATGAGCGGGCGGAGATCGGTTTCACTGCGCTGAATAACCAGGGCACAACCTTCCCCGAGACCGTACTCGAGGCGGCAAAGCGGACGGACGGCGTCATCCTCGGCCCGGTCTCGCACAACGAGTATCCGCCGGCCGAGAAGGGCGGACTCAACCCGTCCGGCCAGCTGCGCAAGCGGCTCGACCTCTACGCCAATATCCGCCCGGCCCGCTCGCGCGAAGGTTTCGCGCCGCGCTGCGGCAAGCCGCTCGACCTCGTCATGGTGCGCGAGAACACCGAAGGCTTCTATTCCGATCGCTCGATGCATCTCGGCCCCGGCGAGATCATGCCGACGCCGGACCTTGCCATGTCGTTCCGCAAGGTGACGCGGCAGGCATCCCTGCGCATCGCCGAAAGCGCCTTCGCCCTCGCCCGCCAGCGCCGGCGCAAGGTCACGGCCGTGCACAAGGCCAATGTGCTGCGCATCTCCGACGGGCTCTTCCTCGAATGCGTGCGCGCGGTGGCGGAGCGCTATCCTGACGTCGAATATGAGGAAAAGATCATCGATGCGATGGCGGCGCTCCTGGTGCGCGATGCCAGTGTCTTCGACGTGATCGTCACCACCAATATGTTCGGCGACATCCTCTCCGACCAGGCCTCGGAGATCTCCGGCAGCCTCGGCCTCGCCGCCTCGCTCAATGCCGGCGAGGATCACGCGGTGGCTCAGGCCCAGCACGGCTCGGCGCCCGACATCGCCGGGCGCGACCTCGCCAACCCGGCCTCGCTGATCGGTTCGGCCGCGATGCTGCTGGCCTGGCTCGGCGAACGGCGGCAGGCCCCTGCCCTGCTGCAGGCCGCGCAGGCGATCGAGCAGGCGATCGACCTGACGATCAAGGCGCCGGAGCTGCGCACACGCGATCTCGGTGGGCCACTCGGCACGCGAGCCTTCGCAAGCTGCGTCGCCGCCAATCTCGCCGAGGTGGCGAAGGTGGGTTGAGCCGAATACTTTCCTCAGCGTCCTGAGCATCCTTCGAGACGCCGCGGAGTTTATCCTTGGGCCGGCCAAAGGCCGGACCCAAGGGCGGCTCCTCAGGATGAGGGCTGAAATAGAAAAAGCCCGCCGATAGACGGCGGGCTTTGTTGCCTTGAGCACCTTGTGGCGACGGCTCAGATGTCCTGGTCGCCCTGCAGGGCGGCGACCGCCGCCGGGCCGAGGCCATCCTTGTTGTAGATGTCGTCGCGGAACTGCACGCCGCCATCGGGCGTCGCCCAGGCGGTGATGTAGACCCAGTAGCACGGCACCGGATTGGCGATGCGGGCGTTGACGCGCTCGCCGGAGGCGATGGTCTCGTCGATCTTGGCGCGATCCCAGCCGGGCGTCTCCTTCAGCAGGAACGCGATGTAGTCGCGCACGTTCTGGACGCGGATGCAGCCCGAGGAGACGAAGCGGTAATCGTCGCCGAAGATGCCCTTCGACGGCGTGTCATGCATGTAGACGCCGTGCGGGCTCGGAATGTTGATGCGCACGAAGCCGAGCGAATTGAACTCGCCGCCCGGATCCTGGCGGAAGGTGTAGCGGGTCGCCTCGTCCGAGCGCCAGTTGACGCGATCGGGCGGAATCTCGCCGTTCGGGCCGATGATGCGGATCTTGTTCTCGGTGAGGTAGCTCGGCTCCTTCTGCATCTTCGGGATCAGGTCCTTGCGGATGATCGAAGCCGGAACCGTCCAGGTCGGGTTGAAATTGACCTCGGGAATCTTGGTCTGCAGCAGCGGCGACTGGCGGTCGATCTTGCCGACGCCGGCAGCATGGCGGGTCGCGACATGGCCGTTCTCGACGGTCTCGACCGCCGCGGCCGGGATGTTCGCCACGACATAGCGGTTGCCGAGGCTGCCCGACCAGGTGCGCAGGCGCACGATATTGGTCTCGAGCTGGCGGATGCGCCGGTCGACCGGCACGTTGAGCGCCGCCAGCGTCGCGCGGTTGATGCTGCCGGTGGTCGACAGGCCCATGCGCGACTGGAAGCGGCGCATGCCGCCCTCGACATAGGAATCATAGATGTTGCTGTCGCCGGCCGAGGCGTCGAGATCGCCGGTGATGATCAGCCGCTGACGCAGGGCGACCACGCTCGGACCGCGCGAGCCGACAGAAAGACGCTCGCTGACCTGCAGGGTGGGCCAGCCGCCGCGCGCCGCGAGCGCCCGGTAGGCCTCGACCGCCTGCTCGGTCGCGGCCAAAGCGGCCGGCGAGAGCATCGGTGTCGAGGAACGCTGGACGGCATTGCGTGCACCGGCATCATAGCTCTGGCGCCACTCGGCCTGCTGGGCGAAAGCCGGCAGGCTCACGCCGGCGGCAGCAGACGAGAGCAGGGCCAGAACCGTCTCGCGGCGGGTCAGGCGGATATTCGGCATCGATCGTTACCCCTTGGACTTCGCATATCATCGGAGCGGGACGCGACCCGCCCCTTCGGCCGGGCATCTGCCACGGCCGGTCGCTGGGGACGATCCCTTACCACAGTTAACAGCTCATGATGAGCGCGGCATTTTTAGGGCGGGGATGCGCCGCGCTCACGCGAGTTTGATCGCCGTGGCCGAAGGGGCATCACTGTGGCCGGAAAGAAACAGGCGCACGCGCCCCGGCCGGGAGGCCGAAGCGCGCTGCGGGGATATCTTCGAGACCGGGCCCGTGGCCCAGCGCTCAGAGCTTGTAGCGGATCTGGTCGGTCCAGAAGCGCTCGAGGCGCAGCAGAGCGTTGTTCATCCGCTCGAAGTCGTCGGCTGCGATGCCACCGATCTGCTCGACCGTGCGGACATGCTTGTCGTAGACGCCCTTGACGATGTGGTGCACCTCGCGGCCCTTGTCGGTCAGGCTGATCCGCACCGAGCGGCGGTCGATCCGCGAACGGGCATGGTGGAGGAAGCCGAGCTCGACCAGCTTCTTGACGTTGTAGGAGACGTTCGAGCCGAGATAGTAGCCGCGGGTGCGCAGCTCGCTGGCCGAGAGCTCGGCGTCGCCGATATTGTAGAGGAGCAGCGCCTGCACGCTGTTGACGTCGTCGCGGTTGCGGCGCTCGAACTCGTCCTTGATCACGTCGAGCAGCCGGCGATGCAGTCGCTCAACCAAGGTGAGAGACTCAAGGTAAAGCGGCTTCACCTTGAGCTCAACACCTTCGGACGCAACCGGCTCCACAGTCTTTACATTGCTCTTCATGGTAATATCCCGCCTGTTGATTACCGGCCAGGATTGTCTCCCGGTCCGCTTCTGAGAGACACCATAGGCGGGGCCGATGAAAACGAGTTTAAATATCAGGATGAATCAGGGATTTACCCATTTGGGTGAATCCAAAATGAACCGCAAATCCCTTAAGCTAAAGCGATTCTTACTATCGCCCAGCGTATTCGAGGCAGGCGCAGGCCTCAGGACTCCTGGTTTTCCGCTGCCCAGGTAGCGAGTAGATAGGCCAGCATCAGCGCGACATAGGTGCCGATCAACGCCGGCGACAGCGTCAGCCAGCGCGGGAAGAAGAAGCCGAGCAGCAACTGGCTGACGGCGGCGAGCAGCCAGAGCACGCCGCCCCAGGTCGCGGTCAGCCAGAGGCCGACGCCGGCGACGAGATCGAACACCGCGAAATAGACGGTGATCGCCTGGAAGGTCAGCGGACGCGTCTCGAAGGCCGGGCCGGGCTCGAAGAGCAGGCCAAGGCCGAGGATCGTCGCCCAGTGCATCAGGCCCTTGCCGATCCAGACCACCGAAAGCAAACGCAGCAGCCAGACCAGCAGCAGGCGCCAGCGAACCCGGCGCTTCACCTCGCCCGTCTGGCCCGGGCCGCGCAGAACCTCGCCGTCGCGCACCGTCATCTCAGCCGCCCAGCGCCAGTTCGGTCGCGCCGAGCGGGGCGAAATAGGCCTCTACAGCCGCTGGATCGAGCTCTTCCAGCGTCCGCGGCCGCCAGGACGGCGCCTGGTCCTTGTCGATCACCACCGCGCGCACGCCTTCGTAGAAGTCATGGCCGTGCGGGATGCGCGAGACGATGCGGAATTCGAGCTGCATCGCCTGCGCGAAGCCAAGCGAGGCGCCGCGGCGCATCTGCTCGAAGGCGATGGCGACGCTGGTCGGCGACTTCGCCCGGATCGTGGCGAGCGCCTTGGCGGCGAAGGCATCTCCGGCCGCCGCCTTCGCATCGAGCCGGCCAAGCACCTCCGGCAGCGTCGCCGCGCCGAAGCAATGCGCGATCGTCGATCGCTCCGGGGCGAGCTTGCCCGGCTCGGGACCAGCGGCGAAGCGGGCGATCGTGGCGTCGACCGGCTCGGAGCCGGTCAGCGCATCAGTGAGCTCGGCCATGCGGGCAGACGGAACCGCATGCGTCGCCAGCCCAAGCGCCAGCGCATCCGCCTGGCCGACACGGTCTCCGGTCAAGGCGAGGTAGGTGCCCGCATGATCGGGCAGGCGCGGCAAGGCATAGGTCGCGCCGACATCGGGAAAGAAGCCGATACCGACCTCGGGCATGGCGAAGAGCCAGCGCTCGCCAGCGACACGGTGGCTGCCATGCAGCGAGAGGCCGACGCCGCCGCCCATGACGATACCGTCGACCAGCGCGACATAAGGCTTGGGATAGCTCTGGATACGGGCGTTGAGGATGTATTCCTCGCGCCAGAAGGCCAGCATCTCGTCGTATTGGCCGGCCTTGCCGAGGTCGTGCAGGCTGCGGATGTCACCGCCGGCGCAGAAGGCCTTCTCGCCGGCTCCGGTGACGACGATGCGCGTGACAGCGGGATCCTGCTCCCAGGCGTCGAGCGCCCTGGCCAGTTCGCGCACCATGGGAAGATTGAGCGCGTTCAGCGCCTTCGGCCGGTTGAGCAGGACGAAGCCGGCGCTGCCGCGGATTTCACAGATGATGTCCTGATCCTGCGCCATGTCCGCCTCGACCCCGATCCGTCAGGCGGTTCTGGAAGGCAGGCCCCGGCTTGTCAACGCGAGTGGCGGCATGGTCCCGTCCGGACTTTAGCGCACGATGACGATGCCGCGGCCATAGCCGCCATGGGCCTTGGGCAGGACGATGCAGACCATCGCCCGGCCATGGCTCTGTTCGATCGAGGTCAGCGCCGCGACCTGCTCGGCATAGCTCTCGGTGGCGCGCAGGCCGGCGAGCGTGCCCCTGATCTCGCGCAGGTTCCTGTCGAGCTTGTCCTGGCCGAGCCGCAATGATGGGCAATGCCGCTCGGCATAGTCGGCGGAGGCGAGCGCGGTCGCTGTCTGCGCCTCGATCGCATCGCGGCGTGTCACCTCGGCTTGCGCGGCTGTGGCGGCGAGCGCTGCCAGCAGCGTGGTGACGGCAGGAAGCCCCGGTCGCATCGTCCACCCTTCTTTCATTGCGGGATCATCCGCGCCGAGCCGGCTTGGGCCGCTCTGGCCCGCTCTCGCGGCTGCGACCATCGCGCCTGTTTTGGGCGCGAGCCGATGTGGTAGAGGATCGCCGGCAAGCCAATATCGCATTCACGGCGGAGGCGTCGATGACTTCCCGGATACAGCCCCTCTCCACGCTGCAAGCCGCAACCACCGCTGCGGATTCGCTCGGCCTCACCCGCCGCATGCGCCGCAACCGCAAGGCCGAATGGTCGCGCCGGCTGGTGCGCGAGAACCGCCTCAGCACCGACGACCTGATCTGGCCGATCTTCCTGATCGATTCCGCCGAGCCGATCTCGCCCGTCGCCTGGATGCCGGGCGTCGACCGCCTCAACATCGACGAGGCCGTGCGCCAGGCCGAAGCCGCCGTAAAGCTCGGCGTTCCCGCGATCGCGCCCTTCCCCTATGTCGACCGCGCCTTGCGCGACGAGACCGGCTCCGAAGCGCTGAACAGCCGCAACCTGATGTGCCGGGCGGTCCGGGCGATCAAGGCGGCGGTTCCGGACATCGGCATCATCTGCGATGCGGCGCTCGACCCCTATACCTCGCACGGCCATGACGGCGTCATGGATGGCGAGCGCATCCTGAACGACGCCAGCGTCGGCATCCTCGTCAGGCAGGCGCTGGCTCTGGCGGACGCTGGCGCCGATGTGATCGCGCCCTCCGACATGATGGACGGGCGCGTCGGCGCCATCCGCGCCGCGCTCGACGCCAGCGGCCATGAGGACGTGCAGATCATGGCCTATTCGGCCAAGTATGCCTCGGCCTATTATGGCCCGTTCCGCGATGCGATCGGCACCAACGCCACGCTCGTCGGCGACAAGCGCACCTACCAGATGGACCCGGCCAACAGCGACGAGGCGATCGCCGAGGTCGCGCTCGATCTCGAGGAGGGCGCCGACATGGTGATGGTCAAGCCCGGCCTGCCCTATCTCGACATCATCGCGCGGGTGAAGGAGACCTTCTCGGCGCCGACCTTCGCCTACCAGGTCTCCGGCGAGTACGCGATGATCATGGCGGCGGCCAATAATGGCTGGCTCGATGGCGACAGGGCGATGCTGGAGAGCCTGCTCTCCTTCAAGCGCGCCGGCGCCGACGGCGTGCTGACCTATTTCGCGCCGAAGGTGGCGAAGATGCTGAAGGAGCGCGGCTGAGCTAGCCCGGCAGGCGATAGACGGAGACGTGCGAGCGCGACTCCGCCGTGAAGGGCGCCCGGTTCCAATCCGCATGCCGGCTTTCGAGCTCGAAGCCGGCCAGCTGAGCCATGAGGTCGAGTTCCGCCGGCCAGATATAGCGGTGGGGCGAGCGGAACAGTTCGGCCTTGTGGCCCTCGCCGAAGCGGAAATGGTGCGAAACTACCTGCTGGTTCAGCACGTCATAGGTATCGAGGCCGATATAGCCCGCCTCTGACTGCCAGACGACCGCCTGCTGCCCGGGCGTCAGCTTGCGCAGCTCCGGCACCCAGAGTTCGATCACGAAACGCCCGCCCGGTGAGAGATGGCGCGCCGCATTGCGGAAGCAGGCGACCTGCTGCGTCTGCGTGAGCAGGTTCGAGATCGTGTTGTAGACGAGGAAGACGAGCGAAAAACTGCCGGGAACGGTCGCCGTCGCCATGTCGCCGAGGACGACGGGAATCGTTGTCTCATCGACCTTGGCCCGCAACTCGGCGATCATCGCGGGCGAGTATTCGATGCCCGCTACCGGCAGGTTCCGCTGGCTGAGCGGCACCGCAATGCGGCCGGTGCCGATCGCGAATTCGAGCGCCCTGCCGCCCTCGGCGAGCTGCGCAAGGCGCGCAACCGCCGGCTCCAGCACCTCCGGCGAGAACATCCCGGTTCCCGGCGTGTCATAAGCCTTGGCTGCCTCAGCGCCCCAGATCTCGTCCTGCTGCATGAGCATCGTCCTGTCGCGTTGCCGGCCCGATCGGATGTGCGCGGCCTTCCCGATTTATCAAGCCCTGCGATTGCGCATACGGGCAGCATCGCAACGAGTTCCAACGCCCCGGTTCTCGCGCTAGCGTGCGCGGCGATGCGCGCCCTGCTCATGTCGATTCTGCTCTGCCTTGCGCTCGCCGGATGCGGGCGCTTCGACACCGACCAGATTCGCGCCTGCCGGCTCGCGATCCCGGCGCTGAACCCGGCCGATACCGTCATCACCATCGAGGGAACCGGCAGCGGCCCGCGCGCCGGCATCCTGCGCATCGTCTACCGGGCGCTGGCGCCGGACGAGCCGCCGCGGCGGCGCACCATCGACTGCATCTTCGCCGGCGAAGGCACCACGCTGCAGCGCGGCGCGCTGGCGGGCCTCGCCTCCGACGGCGTGCCGATGACCGATGCCAGCTTCCTGCTGCTGCGGCGCTTCTATCTCGAATACAAGGCGGAGCCGCCGGTCGATCCCGGCATGTCGCCCGGCGCCGACCTCATCACCGTGCCGCCCGGCCTCGCCTACGGCCTGCAGCAGGGCTTGGCCGCCCTGCCTTCGGCCGCGATCTATGCGCTGCTCGCCAGCGCCTACGCCCTGATCTACGGGCTCAACGGCCGCATCCTCCTGACCTTCGGCGAGTTCTCGGCGCTCGGCGCACTCGCCGCGGTGGTCGGTGTGGCGCTGACCCTGTCGCTTTCGGTCTCGACGCCGGTCTCGGGCCTGTTCATCGCCTTTGCAGTCGCCATCGCGGTCAGTGCCTTGCACGGCTTCGCCATGGGCCGTTTCGTGCTGCGCCATCTCGACAAGAGCAACGGCCAGCAGGTGCTGATCGCGACGATCGGGCTCGCCATCGCGCTCTCGGAGTATCTGCGCCTCGCGCAAGGCGCCGAGCTGCGCTGGCTGCCGCCGGTATTCAACGAGCCGCTGCCGCTGGTGCGGGCCGAGCAGTTCATCGTCACCGTGACGCCGGTCTCGCTCGCCATGGCGGCGCTCGGCTTCAGTGCCGCGACCTGCCTCATCCTCTATCTCGCCCGCTCGTCCTATGGCCGGGCCTGGCGCGCGGTTTCCGACGATGCCAAGACGGCCTCGCTGTTCGGGATCGACCCCGGCGCGGTGCACGACCGCGCGCTGATCATCGCCTGTGCGATCTGCGGTGCGGCCGGTGTCATCGTCACCGTGATCTATGGCGGCATGGGCTTTTCCGGCGGCTTCACGCTCGGGCTGAAGGCACTCGTTGCCGCCGTGCTCGGCGGCATCGGCTCGGTGCCTGGTGCCTGTCTCGGCGGCCTGGCCATCGCAGCCTTCGAGGTGCTGTGGTCGGCGACGATGCCGCTCGAACAGCGCGACATCGCGGTCTATAGCTTGCTCGCCGTGACGCTGATCCTGCGCCCCGGCGGCTTCTTCGGTGACGGCGCGCTGACGCCGCGCCAGGTCTGAATCTGAGAACGGGGTGACGGATGGGCAGCGGCTTCGCGATCAGCTTCGCCGATATCGAGGCGGCTGCGCAGACCATCGCAGGCCATGTGCTGAAGACGCCGCTGATGCCGGCGCCGCGCCTGTCGGCGCTCACCGGCGCTGAGGTCTTCGTCAAGCACGAGAACATGCAGGCGACCGCTTCCTTCAAGGAACGCGGCGCGGTCAACAAGCTGCTGAGCCTGAGTGAGGACGAGAGGCGCCGTGGCGTCATCGCCATGTCGGCGGGCAACCATGCCCAGGCGGTCGCCTATCACGCCAGGCGCTTTGGCATTCCGGCGACGATCGTGATGCCGGAGACGACGCCGCTGGTGAAGGTCGAGAACACCCGCGCCCATGGCGCCGAGGTCGTGCTGTTCGGCGAGACGCTCTACGAATCCACGCAGAAGGCACGCGAGATCGCAGCGGAAAAGAGCCTCGTCTTCGTCCACCCCTATGACGATGCGGCCGTGATGGCCGGCCAGGGCACGGTCGCGCTGGAGATGCTGCGCGAACTGCCCGAACTCGACACGCTGCTGATCCCGCTCGGCGGCGGCGGGCTGATGGCCGGCAACGCCATCGCCGCCAAGGCGCTGAAGCCGTCGATCGAGATGATCGGCGTCGAGGCGGCGCTCTACCCCTCCTTCCACAATGCCGTTGATGGCGCCGACCTGCCGATCGGCGGGGCGACGCTGGCCGAGGGCATCGCGGTCAAGACCGTCGGCGCACAGACCCTGCCGGTGGTGAAGGCGCTGGTCTCCGACATCGTCCTGGTCGGCGAGGACCTGATCGAGCGCGCCGTCAACGCCTGCGCGACGCTGCAGCACACGCTGGCCGAGGGCGCCGGCGCTGCCGGCCTCGCGGCGATGCTGAAGGAGCCGGAGCGCTACCTTGGCCGCAAGGTCGGGCTCGTGCTCTCCGGCGGCAATATCGATGCGCGGCTACTCGCGGCGATCATGGTGCGCGAACTGGAGCGAGAGCAGCGCATCGCCGCCTTCCGCCTCACCGCCAGCGACCGGCCGGGCCTGCTCGGCAAGGTCGCGAGCCTGTTCGGAACGCTCGGCGCCAACATCCTGGAGGTCAGCCATGGCCGGCTCTTCCTCGACGTGCCGGCCAAGGGCGTGATGCTCGACGTCACCATCGAGACCCGCGACGAGGCCCACACCGCCGCAATCGAAGAGGCACTCCGCCAGGAAGGCTTCGCGCCCAGGCGGATTTACCCGCGCGGCCTTGCGGGACCGAGTGGCTGACCAAATATTACGTGCCAGCGGGCACATCCGCCCGCCGGAGATTGGAAAAGCAGGATATGTCGAACCCGTCCTATCGCCAGCCGCCGATCGTCGCGCTGGAGGACCGGCCGCTGCAGGATACGCGCGGCGTGCTCGGTTCGCGCCTGTTCGCCTGGATAGGCGATGTCGTCGTGCTGTTCATCCTGGGCAGCATGGTCTGGTTCCTGCTCGCCATCCTGGGCATCGTTACCTTCGGGCTGACCTGGCTGCTGATGGGCGGCGCGACTGTCGCGGTCGCGCTCGGCTATGCCGCGATCACCATCGGCGGGCGCAAGCAGGCGACGCTCGGCATGCGCATGGCGGGCCTGAGGGTCGAGACCGCCTCGGGCGGCCGGCCCGATGCGCTGGCGGCCGCCGTGCACGCGCTATTCTTCTATGTCGCGGCCGGCACAGTCGGCCTCTGGTTCCTCGACGTCGCCTGCGGGCTGGTGCGAGAGGATCGGCGCCTCGGCCGCGACATCCTGACCGGGCTCGTGGTGGTGCGCGCCTGAGAAGGGTTCAGAAGCGATAGCGCAGCAGAAGGCCGATGCGCGCGAGCGGCGGGATCAGCGAGAAGAACTGCATCGCGAAGCGCGCCGGCCAGGACATCCGGGCAATCTGCCGGGGGTCGTAGCCATCGGGATCGTAAGCTGTCAGCTCCGTGACCAGTTCGAGCCCTGGCACCTGCCGCTCCAGTTCAGCGGGGTCGTCGAGCGACCAGCGCAGGACCGCGCCGGTCGCCTTGATCGAGGGCTGTAGTGCAATCAGCTTGAGGCCGAGCGGACTATAGGCGTCGAAGACGATCTCCCCGCTGCGGCAATGCCGCACCAGCCGCTCCAGCAGCAATGGCACTTCCTCTTCCGGCAGATAGGGAAAGAGCCCCTCGGCCACGATCATCGCGGGGCGATCCTGCGGCATGTCGGCGAGCCAGCCTGGCTCCGTGACCGACGAGCCGATCAGATGATAATCATCGCGCGCCGGATAGAGCTTGCGCCGGAGCGCGACCACCTCCGGGTAATCGACATCGTACCAGTCGATGCCATCTGGCGGGTCGATCCGGAAGACGCGGCTGTCGAGCCCGCAGCCGAGATGCAGCACGATGGCATCGCCATGGTTCGCGAGGAAAGCGCGCGTCCAGCCGTCGAGCGCATGGGCGCGCATGGCAAGGCCGACCATCAGGTCGCGGTCGACCTTCAGCCTGGCGAAATCATAGTCGATGCGGCCAGCAGCCTCGGCCGCGAACCGATCCCTGAGCAGAGAATCCGGCATCAGGCTCTCGCCGGCCTTGGCCCAGAGCGTGATCAGCAGGGTTTCCTTCTCGCGGGTCAACGCGACCGTTTCGGCCTGCATCGCATCCCCCTGCTCCAGGAGTGTCCCGGCCTCGCCTTGCCGCCAGACTAGCACCGGCGCGTGGGTTATCCCATGCGGTGCGGCCGCCGCAGGCTTGCCGCTTGTTGCCGCCGCGCCGACTGCTAAACTCAGGTCGAATTCGGCGGTTCCGGAGCCTGCCTGACGTGACACGTCCCTTGCGGGATGCCCCGCAATTCTACCTGACCTCGCCAACGCCCTGCCCCTATCTGCCGGGCCGCGAGGAGCGCAAGGTGTTCACGCACCTCGTCGGCGCGCGGGCGCGCGACCTCAACGACGTGCTCTCGCAAGGCGGCTTCCGGCGCTCGCAGAGTATCGCCTATCGCCCGGCCTGCGAGACCTGCCGGGCCTGCATCTCGGTCAGGATCGTGGTTGCCGATTTCCGGCCGTCCCGCACCTTCCGCAAGATCCTCTCGCACAACAGCGACCTGATCGGCGAGGCGCTGCCGCCGCAGCCGCGCTCCGAGCACTATTCGCTGTTCCGCGGCTATCTCGACGACCGCCATCCCGATGGCGGCATGGCGACGATGTCGGCGCTCGACTTCGCCATGATGGTCGAGGACACCCATGTCGAGACCAGCCTGATCGAATACCGCAGGCGCGGGCCCGACAGCGGCTTCACCGGCCGCGGCCAGGGCGACCTCTTCGCCTTCGCCTTGACCGACCGGCTGAGCGACGGGCTCTCCATGGTCTATTCGGTCTACGATCCCGCCCTCGAAGCGCGCTCGCTCGGCACCTTCATGGTGCTCGAACATGTCGAGCGCGCCCGCAAGCTCGGCCTGCCTTACGTCTATCTCGGCTACTGGGTCGAAGGCTCGCCGAAAATGGCCTACAAGGCCCGCTTCCTGCCGCAGGAGCGGCTGATGCCGCAGGGTTGGGAACGGGTGGGCTGAGGCTGTCGGCGCGTCATTCTCGGGCGAAGCGAAGCGCAGACCCGAGAATCTCCGGACGAGAGGCGCTGACCGGAGCCTCATCCGGTCCGAGATGTTCGGGTCAAGCCCGAGCATGACAAAAATCACGATTTAAATCGTTTAATACGCACGCCAGCGCTGCAAAATCCGCACTTGCTCCCCGAGCTGGCCTCTGTGCAAGGTGCCGGCAAGGCCGCCGGAGCGGCCGCACCGGAGGAAATATGACCGATACGCTGACCGAGCGCCTCGAACGCTGCTACACCGGCATCATCCACGACACGATGCGCGCCATGGGGCTGAAGGACTTCACCCTGCCGCCGGCGCTTCGCCCGCTGCTGCCCGGCGTGAAGCTGGCAGGCCCCGCCTTCACCGTCGAGGGCAAGACCGGCGAGTTCGATGCCCACGAGACCCTGCTCGGCTGGACCGGCCTGCTCTCGGCCGCCAAGCCCGGCCATGTCTGGGTCTGCCAGCCCAATACCGAGGAGGTCGCGCTGATGGGCGAGCTCTCGGCCGAGACGCTGAAGAACAAGGGTGTGCGCGGCTGCGTCATCGACGGCCTCTCGCGCGACACCGAATTCATGGTCGAGATGGGCTTCCAGGCCTATTTCAAGGCCTATACGCCGCGCGACATCGTCGGCGTCTGGCTGCCCAAGGCGGTCGACGAGCCGATCAAGATCGGCGAGGTCTGGATCCGGCCGGGCGACTACATCCTCGCCGACCGCGACGGCGTCGTGCGCATCCCGGCCGAGATCATCGAGGAAGTGCTGGAGAAATCCGAGACCGCGATCTCGGCGGAGAACAAGGTCCGCACCGCGATCCTCGCCGGCACCGATCCCCAGCAAGCCTATCTGCAATTCGGCAAGTTCTGATGTCCCAGCACGATCCCCGCCTGATCCTGCTCGACCCGCGCGACAACGTCTTCGTCGCGCGCACCCGCCTGCCGGCGGGCGAGCCCATCGAGACCGGCAGCGGTCCGGCGGTGATCGACCGCGACATCGCGCTCGCCCACAAGATCGCCCGGCGCGCCATCGCGCCCGGCGAGAAGATCCTGAAATACGGCGCGCCGATCGGCGTGGCGACGGTCGCCATCGCTGCCGGCCACCATGTCCATGTCCAGAACATGAAGAGCGACTACACGCCGACCTATCATCTTGAAGACGAGCGCAAGGCGGGAGCGGCGCAATGAGCGGACTGCAAGGCTATCTCCGCAGCGACGGCCGCAAGGGCATCCGCAATGTGGTTGCCGTCGCCTATCTCGTCGAATGCGCCCACCATGTCGCGCGCGAGATCGCCCTGCCCTGGCGCGAGCACGAGGTCCACGCCATCGGCTTTCCGGGCTGCTACCCGAACCCCTACGCCGAGCGGATGATGGAGCAGCTCTGCACGCACCCCAATGTCGGGGCGGTGCTGCTGGTCTCGCTCGGCTGCGAGAGCTTCAATAAATACGCACTGGAGCGGGTGGTGCGCGCCACCGGCCGGCCGGTGAAGACCATCGTGATCCAGGGCACCGGTGGCACCCGCGCCTCGATCAGGGAAGGCCGCGCCTGGGTCGAAGAGCAGCGCATCGCGCTCGATGCGGCCGAGACCGTGCCGATGCAGGTCAGCGAGCTGGTGATCGGCACTGTCTGCGGCGGCTCGGACGGCACCTCCGGCATCACCGGCAACCCGGCGGCCGGCCGCGCCTTCGACCAGCTCATCGCCGAGGGCGCAGCCTGCATCTTCGAGGAGACCGGCGAGCTGATCGGCTGTGAGCACATCATGGCGGCGCGCGCGATCACGCCCGAACTCGGCGTCGAGCTGGAGAAATCCGTGGCCAAGGCGGCGCGCTATTACGCAACGCTCGGTTACGGTTCCTTCGCCGCCGGCAATGCCGAAGGCGGGCTCTCGACCATCGAGGAGAAGTCGATGGGCGCCTATGCCAAGTCGGGGGCGTCGCCGATTTCCGGCCTGATCAAGCCCGGCGACGTGCCGCCGCATGGCGGGCTCTACCTGCTCGACGTGGTGCCGGATGGCGAGGTGCGCTTCGGCTTCCCCAACATCAACGACAATGCCGAGATCGCCGAGCTGATCGCCTGCGGCGCGCATTGCGTGCTGTTCGTCACCGGGCGCGGCTCGGTGGTGGGGTCGGCGATCTCGCCGGTGGTCAAGATCTGCGCCAATCCGGAAACCTATCGCCGGATGAGCGACGACATGGACGTCGATGCCGGCCGCATCCTCGAAGGTCGGGCCAGCCTCGACGAGGTCGGCACCGAGATCCGCAACCTCGTCGTCTCGCTGGCGCAGGGCGGGCGCACCAAATCGGAAGAGCTCGGCCATCAGGAGTTCATCCTGACCTATAAAAGCTTCGAACCGCTCGGCCCTGCCTGCCTGCCGGCGGCTTAGGGCCAAAAGGCCCGGCGCGATCCTTGACCCCTCCCCGGACCCCGAACTAACCTTGGGTCATCGGGGACGGGCAGGATCGAGATCATGGCGCTCACGTCACCGCGATTTTCGAACAATGACCGGCTCAGGAAGGCGGCCGAGAACGCGCCGCCGCTGAAGCAGGGCGAGCGCGGCCAGGCCGTCGCGATCATCCAGCTCGCGCTGATCGATCTCGGCCTGGCGATGCCGAATTCGACCAGCCAGGGCCGCACCCTCCCCGACGGCATCTTCGGTCCGGAGACGGCGAACCGGGTGCGCGGCTTCCAGACTGCCAACGGGCTCGTCGCCGACGCGATCGTCGGGCCGCTGACCATGGCGGCGCTGGAGCGCGCCATCATCGCGGTGAGCGCCGTCAACCGGCGCGCCGAGGCGGCCAAGGCACGCACGCACAGCGCAGCGGTTCGCTAGATCAGCGCATCCAACTTCGGCAGCTCCGGGAACATCAGCCAGACGGATATCAGCAGGAGGAGTCATGGTTGTCGCGATCGCTCCGGGCACCGCCACGATCACCGCCAACAAGGGCGGCTCGCGTACCGACATCCATGTCGGCACCGAGCACGCTTTGCTCCACTGCACGACCAACGCTCGCCGCGCAGCCGCCGACGATCCGGCCGGGCATCCCGGCCATACCGGCCCGATGATCACCTGCACCGGCACCGTGCTAATGTCGGGCGACCCGGCCAATCGGCAGGACAAGGTCGACCTGATGACCAATTGGGAGTTCGGGATGATCCTGGTCTCCGACCTCGTGATCTACGAGGCGCACTATGCCGGGCGGATGGCCAATGAAGGCAGCATCGTCGTCAACCTCAAATCCGCCTTCGGCACCAATCCCTCGCTGGACGGTGACGGCGACCTGCCGACCGTCGACGAGATGATCTTCGATCCGAGCAATCAGGTCATCACCGACCAGACCACCGGCACCAGGGGCTTCCTGGTGACCTACAAGCTCGGCGACCACCCCAACAATCCGTTTCCCCTGCGCCAGACCAACAGCAAGGTATCTGCGCCGAACTTCCTGCACACGGCCCGGCGCGACGAAGGTTTCATCGCCTATTTCGTCGCGAGGGAACGCGGCTCGACGGTGCATCACCTGGCGCGGATCGGCTGGCACATCATCTGGCATGGCACGCTGGGGTGGACCTCCCCCACCACCAAGCCGACCGTCGCGATGGTGACCTCACGCATCGACATCGGCCAGCCCACCACCGACGCGGTCGACAACACAGCCTTCCCGAAATCGGCGGCCATCGCCAAGAACCCACAGCGGCCGACCTGCAACGAGCAGGACGGCACCGCCTTCGACAGGGGCTATGGATCGGGCGCACGCGAGCCGGTGCGGACCGAGTCGACGACGCGGCCCGGCAGCCTGCCGGGTAGCTTCTTCCCAACACCATAAAGCCAGCCTCGATACTCCCATCTCGTTCCGGGAAGACCGCGGAGGCCGTCTTGAAGGACGAGAGCTCGTGAGCTCTCGGTCAGCCTCCCAGGTCAGTTAACCGCCAGGGTCAAATATATCATAGGGATACTATACATAGAAATACACTCATAAGTTGCAGATTTTGCTTGGAAAGACCTGGAATTCTTCGCCCGGCTTAAGACTAAATCAAACGGCGCTGCGGCAGGTTGCGAGGACTGGCGTCAGAATGCCGCCGGAGCCTTGTGGAAGAATCCATGCTGCAAACCCTCACCCGCATGCCGGCGGACATGTCGTCGGAGTCGCGGCGCAAGCTCCTCAACGCGGTGACCGACCTCTTCCTGCTCGACACTGATCCGAGCGAGGAATCGAAGGACCATTACGGCGACATCGCGCTGCGCTCGCTGCCGCATCTCGATGCGGAGGGCCGCCGCGACTATGCCGACTCGGTCGCCGCAACGAGCTCCTTGCCCCGGCCGGTCGCGGTAACGCTGGCGAACGACGCCGATGCCGGCGTCGCTCGGCTCGTGCTCAAGCTCTCCCCGGTGCTGACCGACACCGACCTCGCGGCCATCGCCATCAGCCAGACACCGGCGCATCTCGTCGCCATCGCCGAGCGTACCCGCCTGTCGGAAGGCCTCACCGACATCCTGGTCGAGCGTGGCGACAGCGCCGTGCTGCGTACCGTCTCGGGCAATGAGGGCGCGCAGTTCTCGGATCGCGGCTTCGACCGGCTGCTGCAGCGCGGCGGCGACGACGCCGTGGTGGGTGAGGCGCTGGCGCGCCGTTCCGACCTGTCGCCGCAGCGGGCCGAACGCGTGCTGCGCATCGTCGAGCAGATGTCCGATCCCAACGCCGAGACCGGCTCGCATCAGGCCGCGGCGATGGCGCGGCAGGCGCGGCAGCAGCGCCGCGAAGTCCGGCTGCTGATCGCCGATCTCCAGGCCGGCACCCGCAGCCTCGGCGAAGTCGTCGAGATGCTGTCGGAGGAGGATCGCGCCTTCCACCTCGCCCAGGTGATCGCGACCAGCGCCGAGATCAGCAACGAGCAGGCCCTGCGCGTGCTGATGCAGCGCGACGTCAGCGGCATCGCCGTGCTGGCGCGCATGCTCGGGCTCGGCAAGCACACATTTCATGCCATCCTGGAACTGCGCGCACGACGCCTCTACTTCAAGGCCAAGGATATCGAGGACGATCTCAAGGCCTATGAGCAACTCGACATGGCCACCGCCGAACGGACGATGCGGTTCCTGCGCCTCAAGACCAAGCTGGGCTGACGGCCGGACGGCGCGCCACAAAAGCGCGACAATCTCACTCTCACCTGCTATGCCATGAGCATGATCCCGGCCATCGGCACCACACGCGTGACGCTTCTTTCAGCCGGCGCAGCCTTGGCCGCGCTGCTCGCGACCCACGCCCCGGCACAGGCCCAGGCCTTCCTGCCGCTGTCCGGCTTCGGCGTCCTGCCTTCCTTCGCCTGGTCACAGCCGACCCTGTCGCCCGGCGGCGTCAAATGGGAAGGCTCCTATGCCCGCATCTCCAGCGGCTTCCAGGTCAGCAGCTCGAAGCATTACGGAACGTCCGCCGGACCGGTGATCGGGCTGGAAGCCGGCAAGATGTGGCGCGATGGCGACTTCATCTACGGCATCGCCGGAGCCCTCGAATTCTCCCCCGCCTTCGGCGGCTATGCCAATCCCGGCTTCAACCGCGCGACCTATACCCGCGACATCTCCGGTGCCTTCCAGGTCAAGGCCGGCGTGTTCGCGACGCCCGACGTGCTGCTCTACACCACGGTCGGCCTGGCGGCGGCCAACGAGACCTTCCGCTATGGCGCGACCTCGTTCTCGGCGCCGTTCTCGCGCTCCGACATCGCCGTCAGGCCGGAGGCGCGCGCCGGCGTCGAATGGGCGGTCACCGACAAGCTGACGCTCGGCTTCGAAGTCGGCGTCGTCGGCCCGGCGATGCGCTGAGGGAGCGATTCAAGAGGCTGCAAGCTTGATTCAAGCTGTTGGCCAATTGAATCAGCAAATTGACATAACTCTCTGACCAGGTACCAGAATTTTCCCGCGGCCAACGCTCTCACATCGTCAGATTGAGCGAGACCGCGTGCTTGTCGGACCAAGCCCTAATCTCGCGAAAGACGACGCCAAGATCCCGCGCTGATGGCGTCAGTTCATACTCTACCCGCGGCGGCACCTCCGGATAGATCGTACGCTTGACGAGGCCGTGCGCCTCGAGGTCGCGCAGCTGGGTCGTCAGCATATGTTGGGTGATGCCTGGGATCGAGCGACGCAATTCGCCGAAGCGCAGCGTCCCTTGCCCGAGCCGCCACAGGATCTCGCCTTTCCACTTGCCGGTCAGGACGCGCATGGCGGCGTGAAATTGCTCGACCGCCGCGGAACTAGGGCAAGCATCTGATTCCGCTAGCGTTTCCACATTGCGATCCAGGTCTCGCAGCTCAATAGTCTCATTTTCCATACTACAGCACAAATTTCATCCTACTTGTGTTTTCGATCTTACTCTCGATTTTCTCGCGATGAAAGCGGCGGGGACGGCCCGCCGTAGCCCTCGGGCATTCCTCGGAGACATCGATGTCAGTCACTGAAGTTTCGGCGGCGCCGCGTTGGCGCCTACTCGGCCTGCGGGCCGCCAAGGCATTGCTCGCCGCCGCCTTCGCAGCCGCCGGCGGCGCCAAGCTCGCCGGCCTGCAGCCCATGATCGATGTCTTCGACACGATCGGCTTCGGGCAATGGTTCCGTTATCTGACCGGGACGATCGAGTTCGCTGGCGCAGCCGCCCTGCTCCGGCCCGCATTCGCCGGTTTTGCTGCCCTGCTGCTGGCCGCGACCATGGTCGGCGCCACCTTGGCGCACCTCACGGTCCTGCCGGGCTCACCGCTGCCCGCCGTGATCCTGCTTGCGCTCTGCCTGTTGGTTGCAGGCGCCCATCGCAGCGCGATCGAGGCAGCGGCCAAGTCGGTGCTTCTCGGCCAAGACTGAGCCAGCCCGGCTCGCGCTATTCCCACCCGCCCCAACCGGAGCAACTCCATGTCGCGTCTGATCACCGCCACTCTGCTGGCGCTCACCCTATCGGCCTGCCATACCACCGATCTCGGCCGCTCGGTCGGCTGGCCGACGCCGCAGCGCACCGCCAGATGACGATGCGCCAGCAGCCTCCTGCCTTGGTCAGCCCCCGAATTTGTTGTTCTTCGGGAACCCCTTGGGCGGCAGGCGGCCGGCCTCGGCGCGGTGGCCGAGCCATTCGAGCAATTCGGCTTGCGCCACCGTCCAGGTCCGGTTCGAGGAATCGAGCCAGGTCAGCCCGTCCTCCAGCTTGAAGACCTTGGCGTCCGACAAGCCGCCATCCTTGTAGCGCTGCAGCCTGACACCCTTGCCGCGGCCCATCTCCGCGACCTCGGAGATCGGGAAGCAGAGCAGCTTGCGGTTCTGCCCGATGATCGCGACATGATCGCCCTCGGCCGGCACCGCCAGCATCGCCTCCATCGGCGCCTCGACGTTCAGCACCTGCTTGCCCTTGCGGGTATTGGCGACGACATCGTCGGTCGGCACGACGAAGCCGCGCCCCTCGGTCGTCGCGACCAGCAGCTTCAGGCCGGCTCTGTAGGGGAACGCGGCAACTATTTCGGCGCTCTCCTCCAGCTCGATCATCAGCCGGATCGGATCGCCGAAGCCGCGCCCGCCGGGCAGCTTCGAGGCCTCCAGCGTGAAGACCTTGCCGTTGGTCGCCATCACCAGGATCTTGGACGTCGTCTCGCTGAAGAAGGCGGTGCGGAGGCCGTCATCCCCCTTGAAGGACAGGGTCGAGAGGTCCTGGACATGGCCCTTCAGCGCCCGGATCCAGCCCTTTTTCGAGATCACCACCGTCACCGGCTCGCGTTCGACCATGGCCTGGGTCAGGTCGATATCGGCGGTATCGGGCATGTCGGCGAAGGTCGTGCGGCGCTTGCCGATCGCCGTTTCCGGGCCGAACAGCTTCTTCACCTCGCGGATGTCCCAGGAGATGGTCTTCCACTGCTGGGCCTCGGAGGCGAGCAGGCCCTCGATCTGGCCCTTCTCCTTCGTCAGCTCGTCGAACTCGGTCTTGAGCTGCATCTCCTCCAGCTTGCGCAAAGCGCGCAGGCGGGTGTCGAGAATGGCGTTGGCCTGGACCTCGTTGAGCTCGAATACCTTCATCAGCTCGATCTTGGGCTCGTCCTCCTCGCGGATGATTTTGATCACCCGATCGAGATCGAGATAGACGATCAGCAGGCCGGCGAGGATTTCGAGGCGCTTGTCGATCTGGCCGAGGCGGAAGCGCGAGCGCCGCTGCAAGACCTCGCGGCGATGGTCGAGCCAGGCACGCAGAGCTTCAGCAAGGCTGAGCACGCGCGGCACGACACCGCCGGTCAGCACGTTCATGTTCATCGGAACGCGCGCTTCCAGCTCGGAGAGCCTGAACAGCGATTCCATCATCAGGTTGGCGTCGACATTGCGGGCGCGCGGCTCGATGACGACGCGAATGTCCTCGGCCGACTCGTCGCGCAGGTCCGCGACCAGCGGCAGTTTCCGGTCGTTGAGCAATTCGGCGATCTTCTCGATCAGCCGACCCTTCTGGACCCCGTAGGGGATTTCGGTGACGACGGCGAACCAGGTGCCCCTGCCCTGGTCCTCGACATGCCAGCGCGCCCGCGTGCGGAACCCGCCACGGCCGGTGCGGTAGGTCTCGACCATCGACGAGCGCGACTCGACGATGATGCCGCCGGTCGGGAAATCCGGCCCCGGCACGAAGGTCATCAACTGCTCGGACGTCGTCTCCGGATGCTGGATCAGATAGAGCGCCGCGTCGCAGAGTTCGGCGGCGTTGTGCGGCGGGATCGAGGTCGCCATGCCGACCGCGATGCCCTGCGAGCCGTTGGCGAGCAGGTTCGGGAAGGCGGCCGGGAGCACCATCGGCTCCTCGTCCTCACCATTATAGGTCTCGCGGAAATCGACCGCGTCCTCCTCGATCCCGTCGAGCAGGAGGCGCGCGACCTCGGTCATCCGCGCTTCGGTATAGCGGTAGGCGGCGGCGTTATCGCCGTCGATATTGCCGAAATTGCCCTGGCCGTCGACGAGCGGGTAGCGCTGAGCGAAGTCCTGAGCGAGGCGCACCAGCGCATCGTAGACCGACTGGTCGCCATGCGGGTGGAACTTGCCGATGACGTCGCCGACGATGCGGGCGCACTTCTTGTGGACCTGGCCAGGGTCGAGCCGCAGCAGGCGCATGGCGTGCAGGATGCGGCGATGGACGGGCTTCAACCCGTCGCGCGCATCCGGCAAGGCGCGGTGCATGATCGTCGAGAGCGCATAGGCGAGGTAGCGCTCCTCGAGCGCGCTCTTCAGATCGACGCGCTCGGCTTCCCCCTCCGGAGGCGGCTCGACGGGTTTGCCCATGCTTCTACCAATCTAGTTCGACACGCAGCCCAGCAGAGGGGCCGATACCGGTCCATACCTCGCAAGCACGAGGGAATAAGGGCCCGAATCACTTGATGCAACGATGCAGCCGGGATGCAAGCGACGCAAAGCGCCGAGACCTGAAAACCAGCGGAAATCAGTGGATTCTCGCTGCCAGCTCCAGCAGGCGCGCCCGCTCGGGCGGCTCCAGCAGGCCGCGCGGCTCGTAGAGGTCACGGCGCAGGAAGAAACCGGTCAGCGCGAAGCCGGCGGCGATCTCGGCCGGCGCCGGCCGGCGCGCGCCCTGCCCCTCGCTGAGGAAGGCCGGCAGGCTGAGGAGCCGGTCGAGATAGGGCTCGGCTGCCTTGCGGCTGACCGCCTTGCCGGATTTCGGCGAGACATGGCTGAGATCTTCGCGGATGCCGGTGACGGCACAGCGTTCGAGCGAAAGCCCGTAGCCGAGCTCGGAGAGCATGGCGAGCTCGAAGCGCACCATCAGTGCCGGTGCGATCGCGATCTCGTCGAGATGGGAGAGCAGCACCGAGAGGCCCTCATAAAGGCCGGGATGGGGATCGCGCTCCGGCAGCAGGCGCAGCAGCCCAGCGACATTGGCGAGGCCGTAGAGCGCGACCGGCTGGGCCATCAGCCTGGCCGCATGCGAAGTCAGCAGCTCGACCTTGTACTCGCCGAGATGCTCGTCGAGCCGCGCCCGCCAGGTCAGCGAGACGAGATTGCCGGGCTGCAGCACCGGTTGCTGCCTGCTGGAGCGGCCACCGCGGACGAGGCCGAGATGGCGACCATGGTCGCGCGTCATCACCTCCAGGATCACGGCGTTCTCGCCATGACGCCTGGCACCGATGACCGTGCCCTCGTCGCTCCATTCCATGCGAGGAGAGTTATGGGCATCAGGGGTGATGTTTCCAGTGCCTTCAGGCGCTGAATTGTCAGCAACAGGCGCGGGATCCCCTATCCTGGAAGGATAGGGGTAGGGGTGAGGTGTTCGGGAGGGATATCGCGAGCCTGAACCCGACCACGCGGTGAGATCTCACGGAACTGGTCTGACCTCCCGCACCTCACCCTGCCCTCTCCTTCCAGGAGAGGGTTCCCCGCGCCTCAAACTGCGAGGTCGGCTCACGCCACATACTGCGCGATGCCGCCGCCGAACGACCAGTCCTCGCGCTTGACCTCGACGAGGTTGATGAAGATGTCGTCGGGCTTCAGGCCCGGCTCCTTCTGCAGGTTCTCGGCGATGGCGGCATAGAGCGCCTTCTTCTGGGTGACGCCGCGAGTGTTGGCGACGGTAAGCTGGATGATCACCAGCGCGTCGCTGCGATTGAAGCCGAAATAGTTGTTGTCGAAGATGAACTCCTCAGCCTCGTGCTGATGCACCACGGCGAAGAGGTCGTTCTCCGGCACCTCGAAGGTCGCGCGGAGGGCGCGATAGACGCCATCGACGATGGCGGCGGGGTGCGAGGCCGGGCGGCCGCGGCGCATCGAAATCCGGATCAGAGGCATGATGGGCTCCATGGGATAGGCGGCCTTCGCCGCCGACGCCCTGAAACTAGGCTTGTTCGTTTAATCTGAAAACACTATCTTTGATTATATCAATGATATCAAATTGCGATCCAAGATGAGCAACACACTCGATCTCGACGGCGTCGCCGCCTTCCTGCGCGCGGCGGAGTTCAGCAGCTTCACCCGCGCTGCCGAGGCGCTCGGCACGGCGCAATCGCTGATCTCGACGCGCATCAAGAAGCTGGAGGAGGCGCTCGGCCAATTGCTGCTGCAGCGGCATCCGCGGCTTGTGCGATTGACCGCAGAGGGCGAGCGCTTTCTGCCGGCAGCGCGCGAGCTGATGGCGGCGCATGAACGGGCGCGAACCTCGTTCCAGCAGGTCCAGGAGCGCATCAGCATCGGCATCAGCGAACAGGCGGTGGGAGCCGATGCCCCCGCCCTGCTGGCACGACTGGCACGCCACGACCCCTCTCTGGTGATCGGGCTGCGTATCGAGCCCTCCGCTGCGCTCGATACGGCCTTCGAGCGCGGCGAGCTCGATGTCGCGGTGATCCGCCGGCTCGGGCCGGGGCGTACCGGCGAGGTGCTGCGACGTGACGCCTTCGGCTGGTTCGGCGCGCCCTCGCTGGCGAAGTCGGATGGGCCGGTGCCGCTGGTCAGCCTGATGCCGGAATGCCGCCTGCGCCGCCATGCCATGGATGCGCTCGACAGCGCCGGCCTGCCCTGGCGCGAAGCCTTCATCGGCGGCGGCATGGCAGCCGTGCTGGCGGCCGTTGAAGGCGGGCTCGGCGTCTCGCCATTGGCGGCGCGCATCGCGCCGCGCGGGGCGGTCGACCTCGGTCCCAGTTGGGGACTGCCGGCGCTCGACACCTTCGACGTCGTGCTACGCAGCAATGTCGCGACGCCGCGCGCCAACGCCTTCGTCAGAGAGCTCGCCGCGGCGTTCCGGGCGGGATAGCCCCCCCCTTACGCCACCACCCTCTCGACCCGGCTGATCACCCGTTTCTCGCGCAACTCGCTGATGATCGCGCTGAGATGCTTCAGGTCCCAGACCGTCAGGTCGATGGTGACGTCGGTGAAATCAGGCGTCGGGCGGACCATCGAGACGGCGTCGATATTGCCGTCATGCTCGGCGATGGTGGTGGTGATCTGGGCGAGCGAGCCGGGCTCGTTGATCGAGTTGAGCTGGATGCGCGCCGGGAAGCGTTGCGGGCGCTTCTCGTCGAGGTCCCAGCGCACGTCGAGCCAGCGCTCCGGCTCGTTGTCGAAAGCGGCGAGCGAGGGCGACTGGATCGGATAGATCGTCACCGCCTCGCCCGGCGTCAGGATGCCGACGATGCGGTCGCCCGGCACGGCGCCGCCGCCCGGCGCGAAGCGCACCGGCAGGTCGCCGCCGAGGCCGCGGATCGGGATCGCGTCGGAGCCCGGCGTCTCGTTCGGCAGCTTGAACTTGAGGTTTTCGCCCTGGCGCAGTTCGAACCAGCCCTTGCCGGGCGGGGGCGCCTTGGCCTCACCAGTGACGCCGCGCTTCTCCGGTTCGAGATCGGGATAGACCGCCCGCACGACGTCGCCCGAAAACATCTCGCCGCGCCCGACCGCCGCAAGGACGTCGTCGACGGCGGTACGCGCGAGCCGCTTCAGCGCGGCCTTTAGCTTGTCGTCCGAGAACGGGCGCTCGGCCCGCATGAAGGCGCGTTCCAGGATCTGGCGGCCGAGGCCGGCATATTGCCGCCGCACCGCGACGCGCGTGGCGCGGCGGATGGCCGCCCTGGCCTTGCCGGTGACCACCAGCGATTCCCAGGCGGCCGGCGGGGCCTGGCCCTCGGCGCGGGTGATCTCGACCTCGTCGCCGTTCTGGAGTTCGGTCAGCAGCGGCGCGATCCGGCCGTTGATCTTGGCGCCGACAGCGGTGTTGCCGACATCGGTGTGGACCGCATAGGCGAAGTCGATCGGCGTCGCCCCGCGCGGCAGGGCGATCAGACGGCCCTTCGGCGTGAAGCAGAAGACCTGGTCGTGGAAGAGCTCGAGCTTGGTGTGCTCGAGGAACTCCTCGGGATTGTCGCCCTCGGCCAGCAGGTCGACGGTGCGGCGCAGCCATTGATAGGCCCGGCTCTCGTCGGCCGCGGCGACGACGCCGGCCGTCCGCCCGTCCTTATAGCGGGCATGGGCGGCGATGCCGAATTCGGCGACGCGGTCCATCCCGTCGGTGCGGATCTGCAGTTCGACGCGCTGGCGGCCTGGGCCGACCACGGTGGTGTGCAGCGAGCGATAGTCGTTCTGCTTCGGCGTCGAGATGTAGTCCTTGTACCGGCCCGGCACCATCGGCCAGGTCATATGGACGATGCCGAGCACGCGGTAGCAGTCCTCCGGCTTGTCGATGATCACGCGGAAACCGAAGATATCGGAGAGCTGCTCGAAGGAGACGGATTTGCGCTCCATCTTCTTCCAGATCGAATAAGGGCGCTTGCGCCGGCCATAGACCTGCGCCTCGATGCCGCGCTCGGCGAGCTTGGTCTTGAGATCGCTCTCGATCTCGCCGATGACCTTGCCCTCGCGCTGGGTCACTTCTTCCAGCCGCTTGGTGATGGTGGCGTGCGCTTCCGGCTTGATATGGCGGAAAGCGAGTTCCTCCAGCTCCTCGCGCAGCTCCTGCATGCCCATGCGGCCAGCGAGCGGCGCATAGATCTCGATCGTCTCCTCGGCGACGCGCAGGCGCTTTTCCGGCGGCACGTAGTGGAGCGTGCGCATGTTGTGCAGCCGGTCGGCGAGCTTGACCAGCAGCACGCGGATATCGTCGACGATAGCGAGCAGCAGCTTGCGGAAGTTCTCGCCCTGCGCCGCTTTCTTCGAGACGAGGTCGAGCTTCTTGATCTTGGTGAGGCCATCGACGAGGCGGCGGATATCGGGCCCGAACAGGGTCTCGATCTCCTCCAGCGTCGCCTCGGTGTCCTCGACGGTATCGTGCAGCACGGCGGCGACGATGGTGGCATCGTCGAGCTTGAGCTCGGTCAGGATCGCCGCGACTTCGAGCGGATGGGCGAAGAACGGGTCGCCCGAGGCGCGCTTCTGCGTGCCATGCGCACGCATGGCATAGACATAGGCGCGGTTGAGCAGTTCCTCGTCGGTGTTCGGGTTATAGCGCTTGACCCGGTCGACAAGCTCATATTGCCGCATCATGCCCATGCGGGCGCAACTCCACCGCTCAACTCGATAGGATTCGCTTCAATATCGACGATGGCGGCAGGATACGGCAAGGCCAATCCGTACAAGAGGGGCATGAAAAAAGCCCGGCAGGGCCGGGCTTTAGCAGATATCGTCAACGCTTTCCGACAGCTCAGTCCTCGTCGTCGGCGCTCTCGGTCGGCGGGACGAGCCCATCGAGGCCGCGCAGCAGATCGTCTTCGCTCATCCGATCGAACTGGACTTCCGAATCGGGGGTGGCGACATGCGACTGCGAGGTCAGCAGCGGCACGGTGTCGGCCTCCGGCTCGTCGACCTCGACATGCTTCTGCAGCGAGTGGATCAGGTCTTCCTTGAGATCCTCGGGGGTGAGCTTCTCGTCGGCGATCTCGCGCAGGGCGACGACCGGGTTCTTGTCGTTGTCGCGCTGGACGAGGATCGAGGAGCCCGAGGCGATCATGCGGGCGCGGTGGCTCGCGAGGAGAACCAGCTCAAAGCGGTTCTCGACCTTGTCGATGCAGTCCTCAACGGTGACGCGAGCCATTCGCGGCTCCTTCTGATCGTGCGCGATGCGATGGAAAGGTTGAACGGCGCTCATACAGGCTGAGCGCCGCAGATGCAAGGTTTTGAACCGGCTTGCCGAAGACGCTGGCGATCACGGCGACGCGACCGCCTTCAACCACTGCCGGACAGCCTCGACATCGGCGCTGGCCATGTTCTCTTCCGTCGCGACCAGATGATAGTGATGCCCTTCGATGATAGGGCCGAAAGGGTGAACGAGCACGCCGCGCGCCAGCTCGTCCTCGACCATGAGCAGACTGGCGATGACGACACCCTGCCCGGCGACCGCCGCCTGGATCGCATGGCTTTCATCGGTGATACGCAGGCCGGCATCGACCTTCAGGCCTGGCACCTGCGCCAGGGCCTGCCAGCGCCGCCAATCCGGCTGCAGGTCCCGACGGTGCCACTCCGAATGGATCAGCGTCGCCGCGGTGAGATCACTGGGAGTGCGCAGGCTGAGCGAGGGGCTGCAGACGACGCCGAAGCGGTCCTGGCACAGCACTTCGGAGGTCAGCCCCGTGAACGGCCCTGCCCCGTAACGCACGGCGATGTCGGCCGCGCCACCAGCCAGATCGACGGCATCGTCCGAAGCGTGCAGCCGCAGCGCGAATTGCGGCCACTGCGCCTGGAACGAGCTCAGGGCCGGAATCAGACGGCGAGCGGTGAAGAGCGTGGTCGCAGTGACCGTCACGGCACTGCGCCGGGGCTGCGGCGACAGCTCGGCGATAACGCGCGCGAACCTGTCCAGCCCCTCCCTCAGCACGGGGTAGAGCTGTGCCCCGGCCGGCGTCAGCGAGACCCGCCGGACATGCCGCTCGAACAGCGGCAGGCCGAGCGTCGCCTCCAGCAGCCGCAGTTGATGGCTGATCGCAGTCGGCGTCACCGCCAGTTCATCGGCCGCCTTCCGGAAGCTCAGATGCCGCGCCGCCGCTTCGAACGCGCGGAGCGCGGCCAGAGGCGGGAGCTTTCGAGGGCTTGTCATAGATGAAACAATCTCATCTATTGGCTGAGGAATTTGCCTTTGTCGTGCAGCTGAATAGCGACTTATCTGAAGGAAAGCGAGAGCTTCGCATGAGCTACTCGGTTTCATGGAGAGCACTATGCAGCCCCTCAACATCCTTCAGATCGATGCCAGCGCCCGCCCTGGGCTGTCCGGGATCGACCCGCGCGGATCGCACACCCGCCGCCTGACCCGCCGCTTCATCGAGCGCTGGCAGGAGGCACGGCCGCAGGACAGCGTGGCCTATCGGGATGTCGGCCAGCAGTCGCCCTCGCCCGTCAGCGGCGACTGGATCGCGGCAGCCTTCACCCGCCCCGAACGCCGCGACGAGGCAGCGCGGGCCTGTCTCGCCGAGAGCGATGTCCTGGTGCAGGAATTGCTGCGCGCCGACCTGATCGTGATCGGGGCGCCGATGTATAATTTTGGCCTGCCCGCCCAGCTCAAGGCCTGGGTCGACAATGTCGTGCGCGTCGGCGTCACCTTCGGCTTCGACCGCAGCCGGCAGGGCGAGCCCTATTGGCCGATGCTGCCAGCCGGAAAGCGCCTCGTCATCCTCTCCTCGCGCGGTGACTATGGCTACGATCCCGGCGGGCGCCTGGGAGACATCAATCTGGTTGAGCGCGGCCTCACCGTGCCGATGGGCTATATCGGCCTGACGGAAACGCATTCGATCGCCATCGAATATGACGAGTTCGCCGATGAGCGCCTGCGGGCATCGATCTCGGCAGCCGAAGCCGCTGTCGACGATCTCGTCGGGGAACTCGCGCTGAACCTGGTTGACACAACAGGCCGGGAGCCGCTGCTAGCCTGACAGAGCCGCATCGCCGATGCGATGGGGCGGCGCGCCTGCCGTCAGAGCCCGCGCATACGGGCGACGAGTTCCTCGACTAGCGGCTCGCGGTGCTCCGCCTGCACCGACACCCGACCTGCCATCGCCGGCAGTTCCTCGGGTCGCTGCTCGGAAAAACGCATGCGCATCGTCGTCGCGACCGCCTCGCCGAAGGCGATCGCCTCGCGATTACCGATCGAGGAGAGGAAGGCGATGGTGCTGGCCGAGGCATCGGCGATCGCGGCGCGGATGATCTCCTGGTCGCGATCATTGCCGAGGCGCATGGCGAAGACGGTCGAGCATTGCGACAGGATGGTCGGGTCGAGTTCGCCGGGACGCTGCGTCACCATGCCGAGATAAGCGCCGTATTTGCGCCCCTCCTTGGCAATGCGGGCGATGGCCTGACGCGTCGGCGCGAAGCCGAGCGCCCGGTCCTGCGGCACATAGCGATGCGCTTCCTCGCAGAGCAGCAGGATCTCGTAGCTGCCGCGGCTTGCCATGGCGAGGTCGAAGGCGAGCCGCGCCAGGCTGGACGCGACGGCGTTGACGACCTCCGAGGGCAACCCGGCAAGCTGGAAGACGGTAATCGGCCGGCCCCGATGCGGAACGCGGAAGACCTGGCTGATCACCGGAGCGATCGTCTCCATGCTGTTGGCATGGGCGAAGAGGAAGCCGTAGCGCGGATCGGCGTGCAGCGTCTCCAGTCGCACCCTGAGCGCGCGCAGGGTCACACGCGGATAGCGCAATTCGTGGAGGCCGATCAGCTCGTCGATCGCCGCGAAGAGATCGGCAAGGCGATAAGGCGCGGCGAGCTCGGCTGTTCCGCTGGCTTCGGTCGGGCGACGTGCGGCGCCTAGCTCCAACGGCCGCTTCAGCACGCTGCTGCCGAGATCGCGCGCCATGTCCTGCGGCGATACGGTACGATAGCGGCTGCGCGCGACGGCGATGACCTCACGCAGGATCTCTGCCTCGTCTTCCAGCGGCGGGCGGCCGCGAAAGACGATGTCGGCGAACTCCTCGAACCGGAACAGCCAAAACGGCAGGTCGAGCGTGCTCGCATCGATCCGCGCGGAGTTCTCGGGGAAGGCGTGGGCGTATTCGTTGTGGGGATCGAGGATCAGCACGCGCAGATTCGGCCTGGCCGCGACCGCCTTGCGCAGGATCAGCGCGACGGCGCTGGACTTGCCGACACCGGTGGTGCCGAGCACGGCGAAATGCCGCGACAGCAGGCGCTCGATGTCGACGCTCGCCGCGATGCCCGCATCCTGCGTCAGGCTGCCGAGGACGACGCCCTTGCGCTGACCGAGATCGTGGATGCGCTCCAGGTCGCGCGAGCGGATGCGGTGCGCGGGCGTTCCGATCGGCGGATAGGTGGTGATGCCGCTGTCGAAGCGCGCCGCGCCGTTCTCGCCATCGACGACCTCGCCGAGCAGCTCGACCTCGACCGCTATGGAATTGGGCCCAGCCTCGTTCCAGGCCGACTCCAGTGCGCGCATCTCGTAGACCAGCCCGACGATGCGGCTTCTGCCGAGATTGATCGAGAGCAGGCGGCCGATAGCGCAGCCATCCTGCGTACCCGGCGCCGCCCCGGACGCACTCGCCGCGATCGTGGCGCGCGAGCCGGAACAGGCGATGACGCGGCCAAGCGCACGGTCGGCCGGCTGGTTCGGATCACGCCGGTCGGATGCGATCTCGTTCTCGAACTGCCGGTGGTTTGCGGGAAGCTGCATGACGGGTACGAAAACGCCCAAGGGAGTTTTCGGAGGCTAATTTCCAGGACTTAACAACAGGCACGCCGCATATTTCGTGCATTTTCAGATTAAACACGCATTGCGTGTATCGATTGATCAAGAACGCTGACGGTGTCGATCACATTGCTTGCCTTGAACCATCGCCGGACGCGGCGTAGACGGCAGATGACGGAGGGGCGACGATGACCGAGAACCGCTTGCGCCTAGGCGTGAACATCGACCATGTCGCGACCGTGCGGAATGCGCGCGGCGGCGCCCTGCCCGATCCGGTGCGTGCTGCCCTTCTCGCGGTGGCTGCTGGCGCCGACGGCATCACCGCCCACTTACGCGAAGACCGGCGTCATATCCGCGACGCCGACATGGCAAGGTTGGCAACCGAATTGTCCAAGCCGCTCAATTTCGAGCTGGCCGCGACGGCGGAGATGATCGGTCTTGCCGAGAGGTTCAAGCCGCACGCCGCATGCCTCGTGCCCGAGAAACGCGAGGAGCGCACCACCGAAGGCGGGCTCGACGTGGTCGGCCAGGCGCATGCGCTCGCAGCTCCGATCGCCCGGCTGAAGGCAGCCGGCTGCCGCGTCTCGCTGTTCATCGAGGCAGACGAGGCGCCGATCGCCATGGCGGCGAAGCTCGGTGCGCCGGTGGTCGAGCTGCATACCGGCACCTGGTGCCATGCGGTCGCCGACGGCCATGCCGACAAGGCCGAGGCCGAGTTCCAGCGGCTCGCCAATGGCGCGGCGTTCGCCGCCTCGCTCGGTCTCGAAGTCCATGCCGGCCACGGGCTCGACTACGAGACCGCCCGCAAGCTCGCCGGCGTTCGCGCCTTCGTCGAATTCAACATCGGCCATTTCCTGATCGGTGAAGCGATCTTCGTCGGGCTGGAAACGGCCATCGCGGTGATGCGGCGAGCGATGGACGAGGGCCGCGCAGCCAGCTAGACCGCTGGAATGATCCTCGGCATCGGCTCCGATCTCTGCGACATCCGCCGCATCGAGAACTCGCTCGCCCGCTTCGGCGAGCGCTTTACGCAGCGCATTTTCACGCCGGGCGAGCAGGCGAAATCCGATCGCCGCGCCACGCGCGCGGCCTCTTATGCCCGTCGCTTCGCCGCCAAGGAGGCCTGCTCGAAGGCGCTCGGCACCGGCATCAGGTCAGGCGTGTTCTGGCGCGATATGGAGGTGGTGAACCTGCCGAGCGGGCGGCCGACCATGCGGCTCACCGGCGGCGCTGCAGCGCGTCTCGCGCAGATGCTGCCACCGGGCCATGAGGCGGTCGTGCATGTCTCGCTGACCGACGACCCGCCTTTGGCCCAGGCCTTCGTGGTGATCGAGGCCAGGCCCATCCAGGCCTGACCTCGGATTGCATATCGTGTGCGGCCAGGGCCGGCCTCAGCCGGTGACCTGGTCCTGCGACTCACCGCTCAGCCAGCGATAGATCACGCCGCCGAGCACGCCGCCGATGATCGGCGCCAGCCAGAACAGCCAGAGCTGCTGCAGGGCCCAGCCGCCGACGAAGAGCGCCGGGCCGGTCGAGCGCGCCGGGTTCACCGAGGTGTTGGTGACCGGGATGCTGACCAGGTGGATCAAGGCGAGGCCGAGGCCGATGGCGAGCGGAGCGAAGCCGGCCGGCGCCTTGCCATGGGTCGCGCCCATGATGATGAACAGGAACATCATGGTCATCACCACCTCGGTCAGGAAGGCCGAGGCCAGGCCGTATTTGCCGGGCGAGTGCTCGCCATAGCCGTTGGAGGCGAAGCCCTTGGCGAGATCGAAGCCCGGCGCGCCGACCGCGATGAAATAGAGCACGGTAGCGGCGAGGATGGCGCCGACAACCTGGGCGACGATGTAGGGCACCACCTGGCCGGCCGGGAAGCGCCCGCCGGCGGCGAGGCCGATCGTGACGGCCGGGTTGAGATGGCAGCCGGAGATATGGCCGATCGAATAGGCCATGGTGACGACGGTCAAACCGAACGCGAGAGAGACGCCAAGCAACCCGATGCCGACCTGCGGAAAGCCCGCCGCGATCACGGCGCTGCCGCAGCCGGCAAAGGTCAGCCAGAAGGTCCCAATCACCTCTGCGACGTAGTTTTTCGTGCTCATCTCGATTCGCCCTTTGGTTGCGACCACAGGACTGTGATCGCGGTATAATCCAGCGTCAATCTGGCGCAGATGCAGGGGCATGCAGCGCCGATGTGGGTTATCGCGCCATCGACGCAGGCGGTGTTTCCCCGCGCCCCTGCCTGCAACCGGGTTCGCCCTTCGGCAGCGCTCGCAGGGGCGCCCTGCGCTGAGGGCACCATCCGGGGCTTTTCGGCGCCGGCCGATAGGAGTATCGGCACGGCGTGCCTTCGGCCCGTGCAAGGGCCGTCCATCCCGCCCATATTGCCTTGCCAGAGCGCGCCTTCGTTGTCCGACGCACGATAGTCGGCTAGACCGCGCACTCGAACCGTAGCCAGCAGGAGGCCCGTGTGGCCAACGACGCCGAGATCAAGAGCAAGACCAAGGACGAAGGTGGCATCCTCGAGACGGTCAAGGTCGTCGTCCAGGCGCTGCTGATCGCCCTGGTGATCCGGACACTGCTGTTCCAGCCCTTCAACATCCCCTCGGGCTCGCTGATCCCGACGCTGCTGATCGGCGACTACCTGTTCGTCTCGAAATACACCTATGGCTACTCGAAGCATTCGATGCCGTTCAGCCCGCCGCTGTTCCAGGGCCGGGTCTGGGCCGCCGAGCCCAAGCGCGGCGATATCGCCGTGTTCAAGCTGCCGAGCGACGGATCGACCGATTACATCAAGCGCGTCATCGGCCTGCCGGGCGACCGCATCCAGATGATCGACGGCATCCTCCACATCAACAACGCGCCGGTGAAGCGCGAGCGGATCGCCGATTTCGTCACCACCGATGCCTGGGGCCGCTCCGCTCCCGTGATCCAGTATCGCGAGACCCTGCCGAACGGGGTCAGCCACCAGATCATCGAGCGCGAGGGTGACACCGGCACCTTTGACAACACGCCGGTGTTCACGGTGCCGGCCGGCCATTTCTTCATGATGGGCGACAATCGCGACAACTCGCTCGATTCGCGCGACCGCAGCGTCGGCTACGTGCCGTTCGAGAACTTCGTCGGCCGCGCCGAGATCATCTTCTTCTCGATCGACGAGGGCGCGTCGGCCTGGCGCATCTGGGAATGGCCCTGGACGGTGCGCTGGAACCGCATGTTCTCGACGATCAAGTGAGCAAGCCCACCGATAGCGGCCGCAAGCTGCCTGAGCTCTCCCGGCTCGAGGACAGGCTCGGCCACCGCTTCCGCGACCGGGCCCTGCTCGAGACGGCGCTCACCCATATGAGCGCCGATCCGCGCCGGCTCGCGAGCTATCAGCGGCTCGAGTTCCTGGGAGACCGCGTGCTCGGCCTCTCGGTCGCCGACATGCTGTTCACCACCTATCCGCAGGCCGAGGAAGGCGACATGTCGCGCCGCCTCGCCGACCTCGTGCGCAAGGAGACCTGCGCGGCGGTTGCCGCCGCCTGGGACGTCGGCCCGTACCTGCGGCTCGGCGAGGGCGAGATCCTCTCGGGCGCGCGCAAGAACAAGGCGATCCTGGCCGATGCCTGCGAGGCGATCATCGGTGCCGTCTTCATCGACGGCGGCTATGATGCCGCACGCAAGCTGGTCGAGGCCGGCTTCGGCGAGCGCCTGCTGACGCCGGTGACGCCCTTGCGCGACGCCAAGACCGCGTTGCAGGAATGGGCGCAGGGACAGGGCCATCCGACGCCGACCTATGCCGAGCGCGGCCGCTCCGGCCCCGACCATGCGCCGATCTTCCGTATCGCGGTACGGATCGGCTCATTGGTGGAAGCAGAGGCCGAAGGCCGCTCGAAGCGGCTGGCCGAGCAGGCGGCGGCCGAAGCCTTCCTGCGGCGGCAGGGACTGTGGAACGAAGGAGCGGAGGCCGACCATGGCTGAGGGCGACCAGCAAACCCGCTGCGGCTTCGTCGCGCTGATCGGCGCGCCCAATGCCGGCAAGTCGACGCTGCTCAACCAGCTCGTCGGCGCCAAGATCTCGATCGTCTCGCGCAAGGTGCAGACGACGCGCACCCAGGTGCGCGGCATCGCCCTCTCCGGCCCGACACAGGTCATCTTCGTCGACACGCCCGGCATCTTCGCGCCCAAGCGCCGGCTCGACCGCGCCATGGTGACCAGCGCCTGGGGCGGGGCGACCGATGCCGACCTGATCGGCGTGCTGATCGATGTCGGCCGCTTCGACCATGAAGAGAACACCGCGCTGCTGGAGAAGCTCGCCGAACTCAGGCAGCCGAAGTTCCTGATCCTCAACAAGATCGACACGATCCCGAAAGAGAAGCTGCTCGCCATCACCGCGGCGGTGAACGAGCAGGCCACGTTCGAGACGACCTTCATGGTCGCGGCGCTGACCGGCTATGGCGTCAAGGACATCCTGAGCTGGCTGGAGACCCGGCTGAAGCCCGGCCCCTGGCTCTATCCCGAGGACCAGATCTCGGATGCGCCGCTGCGCTTCCTCGCCGCCGAGATCACCCGCGAGAAGATCTTCGAGCGCCTGCACGACGAGCTTCCCTATCGCTCGACCGTCGAGACCGAGAGCTGGCAGCAGCGCCCGGACGGCTCGGTCCGGATCGAGCAGACGATCTATGTCGAGCGCGAGGGCCAGCGAAAGATCGTGCTCGGCGAAGGCGGCCAGACGATCAAGGCGATTGGCCAGAAGGCGCGCGTCGAGATCGCCGAAGCGGCCGAGGCGAAGGTCCACCTCTTCCTCTTCGTCAAGGTCCGAGAGAATTGGAGCGACGATCCGGAGCGCTATCGCGAGATGGGCCTGGAATTTCCCAAAAGATGAGCACCTGCGTGCCTGCACGCGCAAATGGCAAAATTCATTCACAATCTTGCGCGGTACGTCGCATTCACCACATAAACACCGAAGGACCGCTCGATTTGGAGCGCCAGCCTGACATTATTCAACCTTGATCCGTGCCGATTCTTATTGATCGACTCGATTTGAGCAGGAGCCATTACATGGCAGGTGAACCGCGCATCGCGCTCTTCATCGACGGAGCCAACCTTTACGCGACGTCGAAGCAGCTCGGCTTCGACATGGATTACCGACGTTTGCTCAAGGAATTCCAGAGCCGCGGCAATCTGATCCGAGCCTTCTACTTCACGACACTCGTGGAAAGCGAAGAATACACCTCGATCAGACCATTGGTCGACTGGCTCGACTACAACGGCTACCGCGTCGTCACCAAGGCGGCCAAGGAGTTCACCGACGCGACCGGCCGTCGCCGCGTCAAGGGCAACATGGACATCGAGCTCGCCATCGAGATGCTCGAGCTCGCCCCCCATCTCGACCACATCTACCTGTTCTCCGGTGATGGCGATTTCCGCCCGCTGGTCGAGGCGGTGCAGCGCAAGGGTGTCAAGGTCTCGGTGGTCTCGACCATAAACACCAATCCGCCGATGGTCGCCGACGATCTGCGCCGGCAATGCGACGAGTTCGTCGAACTCGCCAGCCTGATGCAGAAGGTCGGCCGCGACCCGGCCGAGCGCGCCGCGCGCGCGCCCGGCGCCGGCAACCCCGGGCTGGAACGCCGCTATGGCATCCGCCAGGGCGACGAGCCCCCGGAGGGCTGAACCTGCCCCGCCCTATCGCGTTGTCGATGCAGGAGCAGCGGCGTTGAGCCGCGGGCACTTGACCGCGGCGGCGGCTCGCGCAAGCTCTGTTTCCGCAACGACACCGGAGGGCACGCCTTGGAACGCCGCAGCTTTCTCACCGGCCTCGCCGCCGGTTCAGCCTTCGTGATCGCCCGTCCGGCGCTGGTGCTGGCGCAGGCGGCCCCCGCGCCGGCTCCTGCCGCGCCACCACCAGTCTTCACGCTGCCGAAGCTGAGCTATGCCTACGAAGCACTGGAGCCGGTCATCGACGCGCAGACCATGCGCATCCACCATTCGCTGCATCATCAAGCTTATGTGAACGGCGCCAACGCGGCCGCCGGCCAGTGGGAAGCGCTGCGCACCACGCCGATCGAGACGGTGCTCGCCGATCTCAGCACCGCACCCGACAATGCCCGCACCGCCGTGCGCAACAATGTCGGCGGCCACTGGAATCACAGTTTCTTCTGGGAGCTGATGACACCGGGCGGAGCCCAACAGCCCGGCGCCGAGCTGAAGAGCGCGATCGACGGCGCTTTCGGCTCGATGCTGGAGCTGGTGCAGAAGGTCAACCAGGCCGGCGCGACGCGCTTCGGCTCGGGCTGGGCCTGGCTCGTCGTCGACAAGGACAAGAAGCTGGCGATCATCTCGACCGCGAACCAGGACACACCGCTCGAGCTCGGAGCCAAGGCGGTGCTCGGCATCGATGTCTGGGAGCACGCCTATTACCTGAAGTACCAGAACCGCCGGCCGGAATACCTGGCCGCCTGGTGGAAGACAGTGAACTGGGACAAGGCGAACGAGAACTTCAAGAAGGCGATGAGCTGACCATACGGAACCTGCCCCTTCCCTTCCCGTTACAGTTGTAATGGGGATGTAAGGGGCAGACCATGCCGGACGATGCCAGCGATATCGCGCACGCCTGCTACCAGGCCTATGTCGACAAGGATCGGGCCGCGCTCGAAGCCCTCATCGCCGAGGACTTCCATTTCAGCAGTCCGCTCGACAACCGGCTCGACCGCGAGACCTATTTCGAGCGCTGCTGGCCGAACAGCGAGCGCATCCGCGCCTGCACGTTCAAACACCTCATCGCGCTCGGTGAGACCGTCTTCGTCAGCTATGAGGGCGAAGCCATCGACGGCAAGGGCTTCCGGAACACCGAGATCCTGACGATCCGAGGCGGCAAGATCGTCGAGGTCGAGGTCTATTTCGGCTGGTCCCTGCCCCATCCGGCGCCGGAGGGAAGCTTCGTAGAGCCCAATGAGCTCCCCCAGTAAACGCAGCTGCCCGCGGCCTACCCGCCCGTTTTCAGAATGCGCGCCTTGTCGCGGTTCCAGTCGCGGGTCTTCTCGGTCTCGCGCTTGTCGTGCAGCTTCTTGCCCTTGCCGAGGCCGAGCTCGACCTTCGCCCGGCCCTTGTCGTTGAAATAGACCTTGAGCGGGATGACGGTGTAGCCCTCGCGCTGGATCGCGCCCATCAGCTTGTCGATCTGGCGGCGGTGCAGCAGCAGCTTGCGCGGCCGGCGGACATCATGATTGAAGCGGTTGGCTTCCAGATATTCCGGGATATGGGCGTTGAACAGGAAGAGCTCGGTGCCCATCGGCCCGGCATAGCTCTCGCCGATCGTCGCCCTGCCGCCGCGCAGCGACTTGATCTCGGTGCCCTGCAGGGCAATGCCGGCTTCCAAGGTCTCGGTGATGGCATAGCTGTAGCGCGCCTTGCGGTTGTCGGCCGCAAGCTTGTAGCGCTCGGGATCTGGCTTGCTCATCGAAACACTCCGGTAGTCGGCATTGCCGACTACCTCACTTAAGCATTCAGCAGGCCGGCGTGAACCATGGCGCTGCGGATGGTTTCGCCCGTCGCCGGCGTGACCGGCAGCAGCGGCAGGCGAACCTCTTCCTCGATCCGGCCAAGGCGCTTCAGCCCGTGCTTGGCGCCGGCGAGGCCCGGCTCCTTGAAGATGGCGTCATGCAGCGGCACCAGCCGGTCCTGGAGCTTCAGGGCCCCGGCATAGTCGCCCTTGAGGGCGCAGGCCATCAGATCGGCACAGAGCTTGGGCGCGACATTGGCGACGACCGAGATGCAGCCATGGCCGCCGGCGGCCATGTATGCGAGCGCCGTCATGTCCTCGCCCGAGAGCTGGATGAAGTCCGGACCGAGCACATGGCGCTGCAGCGAGACGCGGGCGAGATTGGCGGTCGCGTCCTTCACCCCGGCGATGTTCTTCAGCTCGTACAGGCGTGCCATCGTCTCGACCGACATGTCGACGACCGAGCGCGGCGGAATGTTGTAGATGATGATCGGAATCCCGACCGCATCGTTCACCGCCTTGAAGTGCTGGTACATGCCTTCCTGGGTCGGCTTGTTGTAGTAGGGCGTGACCACGAGCACGGCCTGGGCGCCAGCCTTCTCGGCGTGCCTGGCCAGCGAGATCGCCTCGGTGGTGTTGTTCGAGCCGGCGCCGGCGATAACCGGCACTCTGCCCCTGGCCTGATCGATGACGATCTCGGTGACGTGGCCGTGCTCGTCATGGCTGAGCGTCGGGCTCTCGCCAGTGGTGCCGACCGGAACCAGCGCGGTCGAGCCGCTCTCGATCTGCCAGTCGACCAAAGCGCGCAACGTCGCCTCGTCGATCTTGCCGCCCTTGAACGGCGTCACCAGCGCGGGCATCGAACCGGTGAGTGGCGCATGCTTGGTCATGGACGGTCCTGAAAACGACAAAGTTCGGCGTGAAACGGTTTCCCGCCAAAAAACAGGCGACAGACATAGCCTTTCAGCTGCAGTCCGCAAAGCCGGCAACCCATCAAAAATCGTGGCGGCATAGTTAGGACTTCGTAAAGCTCCCTGCGGGAGCATGGCCTACTGCTACGATCCGGCTTGCTTGGGGGGATGCCTCATATGGCACTATCGCCGGGCCGACGGTTCTTCGGAGCCGGCCTGACGCTCATTCTGGTGACTGCCGGCCCCTGCTCCGCGGGCCCTGACGGCTCGCATCCATTGCAGGTCGAGCGCCTGGCGCGCGTCAATACCAGCGACGATACCGGGCCTGCCAGCGTCGATGTCGGCGTGACGGCCTCGCTCGCGCCGCAGACCGAGCCGCCCGCATCGCCCGTGCCTCCGGCCGCGATCGTCCGGCCGGAAGAGCGCATCGACCTCGAACCGCTGAAGAAGGCGGTCGCAGCCTACCGCGCCGGCAAGCTTGAGGAAGGCGACGCGATCGCCCGCGGCATCGACGACAAGGCGGTGCGCGGCATGCTGGAATGGGTGGCGCTGCGCAGCCTGTCGAATGTCGTCAGCTTCGAGCGCATCGCCGAATTCCTCGACGCTTTCCCGAACTATCCCGGCACGACACCGTTCCGTCGGCGCGCCGAAGCGGCGCTGGTCACCGACCGGCGCAGCCCCGAGACCGTGCGCGCCTTCTTCCATGGCCGCGAGCCTATCAGCCCCGCCGGGCGTGTCGCCCTCGCCCGTGCGCTCGCGGCCGAGGGCAAGGCGGACGAAGCGCTGGCGCTCGCGCGCCGAACCTGGCTCAAGGACCATCTCGGCGCCGGACTCGAGAAGATCGTGCTCGACAATTTCGGCGACAAGCTCACCACCGCCGACCATCGCCTGCGCACGGAGCGCTATCTCTTCGCCGGAAAGAGCGAGGAGGCGCTGCGCAACGCCGCCCGTGTCTCGCAGGACTATGTCGCCCTGGCCAAGGTCCGTCTCGCCAGCGCCAAGGCCAAGGGGCCGATCGCGCAGAAGCAGATCGACGCCGTGCCGGCCGCCCTGAAGAAGGACATCTCCTTCGCCTTCCTGCAGGCGCAGCAGGCGCGCCGCTCCGGCAAGCCGGCCGACGCCGCCAAGGCGATCGCCGAGGTGCCGCGCGATCCCGCTTTGCTCGGCGACGGCGATGGCTGGTGGGAGGAGCGCCGGCTGATCGCCCGCAAGCTGCTCGACGAGGGTGACGCCAAGGGCGCCTATGCGGTCGCGTCCGGCCACGGCGCCGAGGACACGGCCGAGCGTATCGACGCCGAATGGCACTCCGGCTGGATCGCCCTGCGCTTCGAGAAGGACGCAGAGCGGGCGGCAAAGCATTTCGCCGAGGCCGCCAAGATCGCGGAGACCCCGATCTCTGTCGCCCGCGCCACCTATTGGCAAGGCCGCGCCGCTGACGCACTCGGCAAGGCCGACGAGGCGAAGACCTTCTACAGCCGCGCCGCCGAGCACCCGGTCGCCTATTACGGCCAGCTCGCCCGCGCCCGGCTCGGCCTCACCGACCTGCCGGTGCGGCGCACCATGGCGGCGCCGCTGGCGCATCTGCCCGGCTTCAAGGCGGCGAAGCTGCTCTATGCGATCGAGGCGCCCGACCTCGCCGGGCAATTGGTGATCGACCTGTCGCAGCGCCTGCATGACACCGCCGCGCTCGAAGCCATCGCCGACATCGCTCGCCAGCGCAGCGACGCCAAGACGCTGCTCACCATCGGGAAGCTCGCGCTGCAACGCGGGTTCCCGCTCGACGAGGCCGCCTTCCCGACCTTCGGCGTGCCGGAGTTCCCGTCGGTGGGCGATCCGATGGAGCGCGCCATCGTCCACGCCATCGCCCGGCAGGAAAGCGCCTTCGACCCGGCCGCGGTCTCCCATGCCGGCGCGCTCGGCCTGATGCAGATGATGCCGGCGACAGCGCGCGAGACGGCGCGGCGGGCGCAGTTTCCCTTCGAGCTCGACCGATTGACCAAGGATCCGCTCTATTCGGCCAGGATGGGCGCGGCTCATCTCAACGACCTGCTCGGCGACTGGCGCGGCTCCTATATCCTGACCTTTGCCGCCTATAATGCCGGCTCCGGCAATGTGAAGAAGTGGATCGCCGCCTATGGCGATCCGCGCCTGCCCGAGGTCGACGCAATCGACTGGGTCGAGCGCATCTCCTTCACCGAGACGCGCAATTACGTGCAGCGGGTGATGGAGAACCTGCAGGTCTACCGCCAGCGCCTCAACCAGCGCACCGCCTATATGATCGACTACGATCTGAAGCGCGGCGGCAAGCGGGATTGAGCGCCCCCTCTCCTACAGGGCTGGATCGTTCAGGTTCGCGCCTAGCGCTGGTGAACCGCGCGGGGAATCCTTCTCCCGTGTGGGAAAAGGGTAGGGATGAGGGCCTGCCCTAACCGCAGAAGGCGCGGCGACGCGCACCTCCCCAATGCGCTCCTCGGTCAAACCATCGTCATTCCGGACAAGCCGCATAGCGGCGCAGCGCCGGAATGACGACGCGTTTGGACTGTCTGCGTTTTAATGACTGGCGGCGGTCCCTCACCCCTGCCCCTCTCCCATCCGGGAGAGGGGTTCCCCGCGCCTGTCCCGTCACGCCCGCTTCACAAGCGACACCTTGCGCTTCGCTGCGTCGCAAGCGCCCTCCCCGCAATAATCATCCCTGCCAATTGCAATATTTGAAATTTTCAAGTACCTGCTCTTCCAAACGCACAAGGGAGGAGTTCAGATGCTGCCGGACATTGCCGCGCACGCGCCGACTTTGCAGGCCTGGCGCCGCGACCTTCACGCCCATCCCGAAACCGCCTTCGAGGAAGTCAGGACTTCGGCTTTCGTGGCGGAGACGCTGGCTTCCTTCGGCGTCACTGTCCATCGGGGCCTCGGCGGCACCGGCCTCGTCGGCGTGATCGAAGGCGCGGCTCCCGGCTCGACCATTGGGCTTCGCGCCGACATGGACGCCCTGCCGATGACCGAGGAGACCGGCGCCGACTATCGCTCGACCGCGCCCGGCCGCTTCCATGGCTGCGGCCATGACGGCCACACGGTGATGCTGCTCGGCGCCGCCCGGCATCTCGCCGCCAATCCGCCCAAGCGCGGCAAGGTCCATCTGATCTTCCAGCCGGCAGAGGAGGTCGGGCTCGGCGCCAAGCGCATGATCGAGGACGGGCTGTTCGAACGCTTCCCCTGCTCGGAGGTCTACGCGCTCCACACCATCCCGCTCTATGCCGAAGGCACGGCCGCGGTCCGGCCCGGCCCGACGCTCGCCGGCATCGCCGCCTTCGAGATCAGGATCGACGGCGTCGGCGGCCATGGCGCGGCTCCGCACACCACGATCGACCCGCTGCAGGTCGCAGCAAGGCTCGCGACCGAGATCTCCTCGATCGTCGGTCGGCATGTCGACCCGCTCGCGCCGGCAGTGATCAGCCTTGGGCGGCTCACGGCCGGCACGGCGCCGAACATCATCCCGGCCTCGGCTGAACTTTCCGGCACGATCCGCACCTATGACCCGGCAGTCGAGGCGCTGATCCTGAAAAAGCTCGACGCTATCTGCCAGGGCTTCGCGGTGATGTCGGGCTGCACGATCGCCTGCATCCAGAAGGCGAGCTGCCTGCCCTGCGTCAACGATCCGCGTGCCGCGGCGGCCGCGGCGGCAGCAGCCGGCGAGGTGCTCGGCGCGGGCAATGTCCAGATCGACCTGAAGCCCCTGCCCTTCTCCGACGATTTCGCGCTGATGCTCGATCAGTGGCCGGGCGCCTACATCTTCCTCGGCCAGCCTGGGGCGATGTGCCACCACCCGACCTTCGATTTCGACGACCGCCTGCTGCCTATCGGCGCCAGCATCCTCGCCCGCATCGCCACACGCCAGGCCATGGAAGGGGCGAGCGCATGACTGCCGCCGCTATCGCCCCCGCCCAGCCGCGCTCGGCCTCGATGGTCCGCCGCGCCGTCATCTCCTCGGTGATCGGCAACGGGCTCGAATGGTACGACTTCCTGGTCTACGGCTTCTTCTCGACCATCATCGCGCAGGTCTTCTTCCCGAGCGCCGACCCGCTGGTCTCGGCGCTGCTGACGGCGGCGACCTTCGCGATCTCCTTCCTGGTGCGGCCGGTCGGCGGCGTGCTGCTCTCGACCTATGCCGACCGCTTCGGCCGCAAGCCGATCCTGACGGTGATGATCCTGATCATGGGATTCTCGACCGTGCTGATCGGGCTGACGCCGAGCTATCAGACGATCGGCATGCTGGCGCCGATCCTCGTCATCATCGCGCGCATCCTGCAGGGCGTCTCGGTCGGCGCCGAATTCGCCAGCGCCACCGCGATGCTGGTCGAATACGCCCCGCCACGGAAGAAGATGCTCTATGGCAGCTTCCAGATGTGCTCGCAGGCGCTGGCGCTCGCGCTCGCGGCCTTCTCCGGCTACGCGCTCTCGACAGCGATGACGCCCGAAAGTCTGCAGGACTGGGGCTGGCGCATCCCCTTCCTGCTGGGCTCGCTGATCACGCCGCTCGGCTTCTATATCCGCCGCTTCGTCGATGAATCGCCGGAATACGAGAAGGACAGCGGTCCGAAGGTCAGGCAGACGCCGTTCCGCACCGTGCTGGCCCAGCATCGCAGCGCCTTGCTGCGCAGCTGCGCCATCATGATCCCCGGCACCGCCTCGAACTATGTCTGGTTCATCTTCCTGCCGGGCTATGTCGTGCGCCAGCTCAAGCTGCCCTTCACCAGCGCCATGCTGAGCTCGCTGATCGGCGGCATCCTGCTGTTCTTCTTCGTGCCGATCATGGGCCAGCTCGCCGATCGCTGGAACCCGCGCCGCGTCTGGCTTTGCGGCATGCTCGCCTTCGCGCTGCTGTCCTATCCGCTGCTCGCCTATGTCGTGGCGGTGCCGAGCTTCGAGCGTCTGCTGCTCGTGCAGGCGATCTGCGCCTTGCCGATCGCGGCGATCTGGGCGCCGACGCCAGGGCTGCTGGCCGGGATGTTCCCGACCACTGTCCGCTCGACCGGCATGTCGATCGCCTACAACATGGTGGTGCTGCTGTTCGGCGGACTCGCGCCCTTCACCCTGACCTGGCTGGTGGCAAAGACCGGCTCGGACATGGTGCCGTCGTATTACCTCATCGCCTGCAGCTGCCTGGCGCTGATCGCGCTCTGGCAGGCCGATCGCGGCGAGGCCCGGCGTTGAGCCGGGCCGGCGAAGTCGGGTAAGACGTCTAGCCAGCGCCAGAAGGAGCCTCGACCTGCCCGAATCGTTCCTGACCTTCCGGATCGACCAGGTCAACCAGACCGCGATGGCGAAGGCCTCGCGCGTCTACAAGGAGAAGCTAGGCCTGAACATTCGCGAACTGCGCGTGATCAGGACGATCGGCGACCGGCCCGGCCTGTCGTCCAAGGCGCTGTCGGAAGCCAGCTTCATCGAGCAGACGCTGGTCTCCAAGCATCTGCGCAAGCTCATCGCCGAAGGCTATATCCTGCGCGATCTCGAAAGCGCCGATGCGCGGCGCGTGGCACTGCGGCTCACGGCGAAGGGCGAGAGCGTCAGGCAGGAGGCCGACCGGCTCGGCGAGGTCATGGAGCGCGATTTCCTCTCCGCTCTCACGCCGGAGGAACTCGCGGTCTTCAATCGCTGCATCGCCAAGCTGCGAGGCTGGGGCGCGTCGTAGCACCCGCCAACGTCGTCTTCCGCCCCCGGCACAGCCATGGTTAGGTGCGAGACGCCCGCCCTGCCCCCGAGTCCCCCCGCATGAATTCCGATACCGGCTTCCGCTCCCATTTCATCAGCGCTCGCGACGGGCTGAAGCTGCATGTCCGCGAGTATGGACCGCAGGCGGCGTCCGCCTTGCCGATCATCTGCCTCCCGGGCCTCGCCCGCACCTCGGCTGATTTCCACGAGCTCGCGCTGGCCTTGGCGGAAGATGGGCCGCGGCGGGTGCTGGCGCTCGACTATCGCGGCCGCGGCCGCTCGGATTACGCCAAGGACTGGCACGACTACGACATCCGCGTCGAGCTCGACGATCTCATGCAGGTCCTGGCGGCGACGGGCGTCGAGGAAGGCGTCTTCGTCGGCACCTCGCGCGGCGGGCTCCTGACCATGGCGCTGGCAGCGGCACGGCCGGCGGCGATCCGCGGTGCCATCCTCAACGATGTCGGGCCGGTGATCGATGCGCGCGGGCTGCTGCGCATCCGCGGCTATGTCGGCAAGCTGCCGACGCCGCGCAGCTTCGCCGAGGGCGCCGAGATCCTGAAGCGGCTCTCGGACCAGCAATTCCCGCTCTTCAGCGAGGCCGAATGGGAGATCATGGCGCGCCGGACCTGGACCGAGCGCAATGGCGCTCTGGTGCCGGACTATGACCCTCGGCTGCTGAAGACGCTGGAAGAGCTCGATCTCGAGGCGCCGCTACCCGAGCTCTGGCCCTATTTCGCGGCGCTGAACCATGTCCCGGTGCTGGCGATCCGCGGCGAGAACTCCGATCTCCTGGCCGAGAAGACGCTGGAAGAGATGGGGCAGCGCCATCCACGCTGCGAAACCTTCACCGCGCCGGGCCAAGGCCATGCCCCCCTGCTCGGCAGCAAGGACATGGTCCGCCGTATCGGCCGGCTGATCGCGAAGGCGGAGAAGCAGGCGGCCTAACGGCTTCGTGCTCGTTCTCCGTCATGCTCGCCCTTGTGGCGAGCATCCACGTCTTGATCACCGCACTCGATCGGCCGACTGAAGGCGTGGATGGTCGGGACACGCCCGACCATGACGCAGAACTCAGCGCTTCTTCTTGCGGCGCTTCGCCTTGACCGCTCGCGAGTGCTCGGTCTCGCCGCCGCCGGCGAGGATCTTCGCCTCGGCCTGCCATTGCTCGGCGACATCGCGCCCCGGGAAGCCGGTGTGATGGGCGAGGAAGCGCAACTCGTCCGGTCCGAGCGCGGTGATCTGGTCGAAATGCCAGATGCCGAGCGTATTCAGCGTCTCTGCGATCGCCGGGCCGATCCCGTCGATCAACCCGAGATCGTCCGGCTTGCCGCCGCGCGCGCCTGGCAGGAGATTGCCCGGCCGCTTGCCTTCGAGCGCCACGCCGGAGAGCGGAGCCGCCGTCACCGGCTCGACCGTCGTCGCGGTTCGTGCCAGCGCGGTCGCCTGCGCCACCCAGTCCTCGCGCTCGATGCGCCCCGGAAAGGCGAGATAGGTGCCGACCCATTCGACGTTGTCAGGCGTCCAGCCGGCGATCTGGCTGAAATGCCAGATGCCGAGCGCGTGCAGGCGCTCCTCGTTCTGCGGGCCGATGCCCTTGATCAGCTTGAGGTCGTCGGCCTGCCCGCCGCGAGCGGCGGCGAAGCCGGCTGGACGCTTGCCGGCGATCGCATCCTCGCCTTCGACCTTCGGCATGGGGGCCGATTCACCGGGTGCGGCCTCCATGCTCTTCGCCGGCGCGGCCAGCGCTGGAAGCGCTGGGGCAGGCTGCGGCAAGGCAAGGCGCGAGGCCGGCGCGGCGAGCGCCGGCAGCGCCTCGCCTTCGCCCGCGAACAGGCTGCCGATCAGGCAGCCGGCGGCATAGGCGAGCAGATAGAGCAGCGCGGTCTCGATCCAGAATGCCACCTGGTCATTGACCAGCCGCAGCCAGACCAGCGCCGCCAGCGCAGCCCAGAACAGGGCGAGGCCCACGACCGGGCCGCTGGCGAAGCCGCGAGGACCGCCCCGGCCGGTCAGCCAGCCGAAGACCAGGCCCATCGCGAAGGCGGCGAGAAGAAACCAGGCGAACTGGGTCGCGAGATAGAGCATCGCCAGTCTCCTACTTCGCCACGGTGAACTGGACGCGGCGGTTTTTCACCCGCGCCTCGGGATCGCCATGGGCCACCAGCGGCCGGTCGGTGCCGTAGCCCTTGACCTCGAGCTGGACAGGGCCGATGCCGCGGCGGATCAATTCCTCGCGGACCCGCAGCGCCCGCCGGTTCGACAGATCGAGATTGTTGAAGCCGCTGCGCTCACCATCGAGATTGGCGTGGCCCTCGATGGTGACGCGCGATGTCGGGCATTGCTTGAGGATGGCTGCGGCCTCCGTCATCGCCCGTTCGGTCACCGGATCGAGCGTCACGACCGCGGTGCCCTGGCCGAACATCACGTAGTAGCGCTGGGTCAGCGCATCGAGCTCGTTCTGGCAATTGCTCGGCGGATCGATCACGCAGCCGGTCTGGCGCATGCCGATCTCGGCCTTGCCGGAGAAGCCATCCGGCAGGCCGCTTGCCAGATTGGTCTGGACCTCGTCGCGGATCAGCGCGCGGCAGGTCAGCCCGCGGACATTGACCTCACGATCGACCACGCTGGCCGAGCCCAGATCGAGCCGCAGCAGGTCCTGGACCACCCCGCGCGCCGCGACCCCGAATCCGGTCGGCGCCGCCGGCAGAATCTCGGTTTCGTCACTGACGCGGCCTCGCAAAGGCGAAGCCTCGATCAAGGCCGCGATCGCGTCCTTGGCGGCAGCGTCGGGCAGATAGCCGTTGAGGTAGCCGCCGGACTTGTCGATCGAGGCGCTGAAGCCATAGCTGCGCAATGTGAGTGCCGGCCGGCCCGAAAGCGAAAGCCCCGCTGGCAACGCCCTGCCCTTCAGCGCCTCCTCCAAAGCCTGCCAGCCGGCCTTGTCCGCCGCCGCGCCGGTGAGGCTGAGAGCCGATCCGGCCAGCGAGACGCTGCCTTGCGCCATCTTGCCGAGGAGCCCGAGAGCAAAGCGGGCCGCCTCGCCATAATCGGAACCGCCGCGCGGACCAGATTCGACCACGGTTCGATCGACGACCTCGCCGCCGGATAATGCTGCGCGCGCCGCCTCCAGCACAGCCGCCCTGGCCGCGGCATCGGGCGCGGTACCGGACAGAACGATGCCGTTTTCGGATTTCTCGGCCCGCCATTGCAGCGGCCGCGGCGCTGCCAGCGGCGCGGGCTGCGGCTCGGTGGCTGCAGCCGGGGCGGGCGCGGCAGGGGCCGGATTGACCGGAGCCGACGGCTGGCTGGCCGGAGCGGGCGCGCTCGGTGTCGCCGGCGCGGTCGGCGGCACATCGACCGATGGAGCGGGCGCCGGCTCGCTCTTCGGCACCGGCGGCGGAGATGGCGGGCAGGTGACGCTGGCGAGCGCGACCGAATCGGGACCGTCACCTTGCGCGATGTTCAGCTTCAGCGCCTCGCAGGCCTCGTAACCGTCCGGCCCCTGCCCGGAGATGCGGTAGGCGGCGCCGTCGAGCTCGGCCTTGCCGCTGCGCAGGCGAGCGAGATCGGCGACGGCACGCGCCACCCTGCTCGCAAATGCCGGCGGCTCGCCGGCAGCCTGCAGCATGCGATCGTTCACCGCACCGGCCGAGGGGAAAGCGCGGCCGAGCAACGCACCGATCTCGCGACGCGCCGCATCGGAGGGATAGTAGCCGGAAACCGTGACGGCGCCGGATGCGCTCTTCTCGGCGCTCCAGCGATAAGGGCTCACCGTCGCCGGGCTGAGCGGGCAATCGACGCGCGTGAAGCCCTTCGGCGACGCACTGGCAGCACGCTCGCGCAAGGACTGGAAGCTCTGCGGCGTCGCGGCCGTGCCTTCGACGCAATAGCGGGAATCGTCCAACCCGACCTTGCCGATGGAGAGCTGGCCGAGATCGCCCATCAGCAGGGCTGCGAGCTCGGCGAAACCGACCGGGGCACCGAAAGAGACCTTCTGCTGGTCATCGACCTTCAACCCCGGGTCCAGTGCCCGCGCCGCCGCCAACGTTGCCATGGCCGTCGCCTCGTCGGGCACGAAGCCGGACAACGTCACGAGATTGCCCTGCCGCGTCGCCGACCAGCTATAGGGCCTCTGGGCGATGACCTGCGTCAGCCCGCCGAGCACGCGCCGGACGCCGAATTCCGATTGAAGTTGAGCCAGCGCCTTGCTGGCGCCATCGGCCGTGACGGCCTCGCCATCCAGATAGACGTCGCGCCCGCTGACACGGATCGAGACGCTGCGGGCGCCCGAGGCAGACCCGGCCACAGCGCTCGCCGCAAGCGCCCTCGCCTCGATGTCGCGGCGTACCGGCTCGGTATTCAGCGCATTGGCGGCCGCCCAGACCAAGGACAGCGGAACAAGCCCCCAGAGCCACCCGGCCTGCCGCGCCATGCCGAAATCCCCGCCTTGCCCAAGGGTGGCCGGCGTCGAATCCCGCCGCCTGCAGCCCGTTCCAATCACGCCCTATCGCGATCCCAAGTCAAGCAAGGGACCGTCCCGCCCTTGTGACGATCAGACGGCTTTTTGCTCTGCGAGCGCCAGCTCAAAACGAAAGAGGCCCCGGGTTTCCCCGGGGCCTCCCTTGAACGATCGGATGATCGATCAGAAGTCGCGCTGGATGCGGAGGCGACCAGCCCAAGCATCTTCGCTGCTGATGAACCGGCCGGTGTTGCGCAGGCCGATGTTGTTGACAGCCTGGACCGAGTTCTTGAGCTCGACCTTGGTGTAGAGAACCTCAACACCGATATCGAGACCCGAAACCGGCGACCAGATCAGGTTACCAGCGACGATCAGCTCCTTCGGATCGAGGGTGCTGAAGCCACCGCCGATGAGAGCCACGCGGTTAGCAAGCTTGATCTCCGAGTACGAACCGTACAGCTCCGAACGCAGCTGCGGGGTCCAGAAGTGACGGAGACCGGCGACGACCGACCAACCGGTCGAGGAGTCGACCTGTCCGGTCAGCGGGTTCACACCGAGATCGGAGATCGCGAGCGCACCGGTCCGGCCGATGCCGGCGTTGCCGCCCCAGCCGAGGTAGCCGAGAGCGCCGTCAGCGTAGGCGGCCTGCAAGAACAGGTGATCGCCAGCCGCAAGCATCGGCAGGTTGATCTTCACGCCACCCTGGATGGCCCAGCCCCACTCGTCCTGCTTGTTGGTGATGACGCCGGTGACGGCATCAATGTTACCCGCGCTGCGCTGAGCGAGAGCACCCGACAGCTGAGCGGAACCCCAACCCTGATCGACGCGCACCGAGGCGACGATGTCCGGGAAGTCCTGACCGAGCTGGCCGGAACCGAAGCCGAACGAGTTCTCACGAGCGCCGGTGCCCGAAGTACGATCTTCGAGCGAGACGGTCGCCGAGAAGCCCGAACCGAAGGTGGCGGTGTAAGCCAACAGGTTGAGGCGCGAGTCAGCCGTACGAAGCGTCGAGAAGCCGAAGTCGTTCGCGTAGAAGTCGAAGAACGACTGGGCGCGACCGGCGGTGATCGGACCGAACTGGATGAAGGCCAGATCGAGGACCGTCGAGGTCGTCGAAGCCGTCGAGTGGGTCTGGCCCGCGAACGTGATACCCTGGTTACCGGCCGGGGTGGTGTTCTGGTACATGCCCGAGTTGTTGGTGATCTCGTAGCGGAAGAAGGTACGCAGCGTGCCGTAGGCAGTCGCGGTACGAGCGTCGACGTTCAGGCGACCGCGGGCACGCATGCCGTAGGCGTCCTGGTTGTCGCCGTAGCGCGAACCGATCGTGTACTCAGCACGAACACGACCACCGACGCGCAGGCAGGTGTCGGTGCCCGGGATGTAGAAGAAGCCCGCGCCGTAAGCGGAGCAAACGCGAACGTATTCGACCGGAGCGGCCTTCCGCGAAGGAAGGTCGGCGGCCTGAGCCCCGGCAACCGCGGCGATGCCGGCGGCGGAACCGAGGAGGAGGCTCTTGACGAGCTTCATTTGATTACCTCCAAAAGAGTTTCGAGACCCTCGGGCGTCGGCGTGTTCCTAATCGGTGGCCCCAGGAGGCCTGTCCGATGAACCCGCTTATCCCGGTCTTTCGCCCGCGTCCCCGAACCGTTCGGAGGCGAAGACGAAAAACAGCGACCGGGAACGTCCCGCCGCACAGTCACCATTACGAATGCCCGGCCGCCGATCAACCACGATCACGCCACAGTCCCCGCCGAGGCCCCGCTTTACCCCCCGGTGTTGCAGCCGGGCCACGCTTTGACCTGCGAACTTAAGAGAGCGTTAACCGAACCGGGCCGGCGGAGGCTCTGCACGGGCCCTGTCGCAGCCTTCCAGGGGCGAATCTCCCCCATTTTCCCTGAGCGTGAGTCGCCGAGCCGCACTGCAACGAATCTCACGGCCTTTCGAGGGCGCCTGCGAGCGGCGAGCATGGCCGTCGGAACACCGGCTTCCGGAACCGCACTCCGGCTCCCAAGTCTTCGGCTCGGCCTGGAATGACGGCGCCATGGCGCGATTTCCAGGCTCAGTATTCCCATTCGGCGCCGACGCCGACCGCGGCGCTGCCGTCGGCATTGGTCTCGGCCTGGAGCTTCAGGCGGCGGGTGACATCGATGCCGACCGAGACGCCGCTGTCCTCGGGCTTGGCGCCGGCCTTCACGCCAAGGGTGATGTTGTCCGAGATCGAGCGGGAGACACCGACCGTCGGCCCGCCCGGCCCCATCTGGACATCGAGATTGTCGACGCCGAGCGAGCGGCGGATGCGCTCGAAGACATCGTCGCCGCCGGCGCCGGAGAACTGGGCCGCGGTCTGGGCAAGCTGCAAGGCCTGGAACGGCGAGAGCGAGCCGGAAGCGCGGGCAAAGAGCAGGCGCGAGAGCACCTCGTCCGGCGGCAGCTCGGGCGAGGAGGTGAAGGTGAACTCGGGTGCCGAGGCCTCGCCGGAGACGATGATCCGAGCGGTCACGTCGGCTGCGCGGGTCTCCGCGACGAAGTCGAGCGTCGGCATGACGTCGCCCGAGAAGGTGACGCGGCCCTTGCTGAAGTCGAGGCGCTGGCTGGCGAGGCTCAATCGCCCGCGCCTGAGATCGAAGCCACCGGTCAGGGCCGGCGCGGCGGAGGTGCCACCGACGCGCAGGTCGCCGCCCAGCTCGGCGTCGATCCCGCGCCCGCGGATGAAGACGCGGCCAGGCGCCGAGACGGTGATGTCGAGCACGGCGTCGAAGGCCGGCGCACGAGCGCCCTTGCGATTCGCGACGGCACGGGCCCGGCGCTCGGCCGCGAGGCGGGCCGCCGCCTGGCCCTTGGCGTTGACATGGCGGATGCCGTCGACCGGCCGCGAGCTCGACGGCAGGCGATCGGGCACCGAGACCTCGATGGTGACGACATCGATGCGCCCGGCAATGCGCGGCCGCTGCGCCAGCGGGCCGGCGAGGTCGAGATTGAGATCGGTGACCGCCCGAACCAGCCCGCTGTCGACGAGCTGGGCGCGCCTGCCTTCGATGCGGATCGTGCCGGGGAAGCCAGCCTCCGGATCGAGCTTGACGTTGCCGCGGGCCGAGAGCGTGCCATTGCCCGGCGTCTGCGCGGCGAAGCGCTCGATGACGAGCTCGGGCCCGTTGGCCACGACGCGCGCCTCGAGACCGGTCAGCTTCACGCCCTGGAGCGCATCGCTGAAGCTGCCGCCGGAGAGCGTCGCGCCACCCGACAGGCGCGGCGCCGCAAGCGTGCCGCCGGCGCGCAGGTCGAGCGCGAGCTGGCCGGTCAATCGCCGGCCGTCGGCTGCGAGCTGGGTGTTGGCGAGCTGGGCATCGGCTTTGCCCTGGATTGAAAGGTCGAGCGCTCCGTCTCCGCCGAGGGGCGCGGTGCCCCTGGCCGTCAGGTTGACGAAGCGGCCGGCATTCAGGCTGGCGTCGAGGGTGGTGTTACGGCCGTTGAGGGCGCCCTGCCCCGAAATCTCGATCGGTGGCAGGCCGGCGGAGCGGGTCTGCGGCGCGACGAGGCGGGCAATGCGCAGGCGCCAGGGGCCGGTCGGCGCCTCGGGCGTGCCCTTGATCGTGGCTTCCGCATCGAGCGTGCCGGAGAGATCGAGCGTCGGCGACGCCAGGCGCGCGGCCGAGAGCGGCACGTTCTGCGCGGCAAAGCGCAGGTCGAGCGCCTTGCCGGCCTCGCCGTCGAGCGTGATCCGGCCACCGTCGAGCGCGATGGCGAGATCGCGGATCGAAACGCCGCCATCGATCGCGGTAAAGCTCGCCGGCTTGGCGAGCGCGATCTTCCGGCGGTCGCGGGTCGCGGTGAAGCTGGCAAGGTCGAAGCGCAGGGGATCGGCGACCGAGAGCCGGCCCTTCGAAGCGAGCGAGAAGCCGCGCGCATTGGCATCGAGGCTGATGTCGCTGGCGTCGGCCCCGCCCTTGGAAACCAGGCGGATCGCGCTCACCGGCTCGCCGGCGACGACCGCGCGATCGACCTGGACCGTGCCGTTGATCAAGGGCTTGCGCAGCGCATCGACGATGGCGATGTCGGCATCGAGACGATCGAGCGAAATGCTAGGCGCAACAAGCTTCTGCGCGCTGGCCTTCAGATCCAGATTCTGGCCGCCGGTGGGCCGCGCCAGCTTCACGTCGGCCTCGATCCGGCCGCCTAGTTTGGCGAGCGCCAGGGCGGAGAGATCGTCGAGATTGCGGGCCGCGAGCTTGAGGTTGCCTTCAGCCAGATTGGCCGCGTCGAGATCGAGCGCGCCGTTCAGCGTGACCGAACCGATGGCAATGGCGAGCTGCGGCAGCGCCCAGCCGCCCGGATCGCGCTTGGCGAAACGGAGGGCGCCGGTCGCCGGGCGGCCATCGACCTCACCGGAGAGTTTGGCGTCACCGGAGAGCGCACCTTGCAGATCGCGCAGCGTTGCATCGAGCGCCAGGCGCGGCACCGGCCGGCCGAGTGCGGTGGCGTTGGTGATGCCGGCCTTCAGCGTCGCGTCGAGCTTGTCGAGCGGGCCGGTCAGCGTCGCGTCGAAAGCGCCCTGCCCCGACAGCTTCGGATCGGCGCGGCGCAGATCGGGAATCGCGATGTTGGCCTTCAGGCTCGAGCCTTGCGCGCCGAGCGCGCCATCGGCCGTCGCCGCGACATGGGTTCCGGCGATGCGCAGGCCGTTGACGACGAGGCCGCCGCTGCCGGGCACCCGGACTTCGCCGCCGAGCGAGAGCTTGCCGGCGAGCAGGCGGTCGAGCGCTTCCTGGCCGAGCGTCAGGGACTCGGCGCCGCCGTCGAGCTTGACGGCGTAGAGCTTCTTCTTTGGCTCGGCATCGACATCGGCGGCGACAGCGGCCGAGCCCTTGAGCGGGCGGCCGGCGAGCGTGCTGAGCCGGGAGAGGTCCGGCAGCCGCGCCTGCACCTTGCCGAGGATGCGGGCTGGATCGAGCCGACCGGCATAGCCGAGTTCCGCCCCGCCAAAGCTGAGCTTCAGCGTCTCGAACTCGCCGCCCCCGCCTTCGGAGGCCGTGCCGCGCAAGGTAAAGCGCAAGCGGTCGCCGATGAAGCGGGCCAAACCGGGATCGGCGAGCGCGACGCCGGAAGCCTCGCCATCGGAGACCAGTACCGTGCGCGTCGCCGGATCATTCAGCGCTCCGGTCGGCGTCGCGGTGAAGGTGAAATCGAGCTTGCCGAGCTTGCCGGCCGGGACGCTCGCGCCCTCTGCCTGCAGGCTGGCGTTGACGCGCGGGCCGGCAGCCGGCCCCTGGATCCTCGCATCGAAGGCGAGCTTGGCGATCTCGGCGCCGGAGGCGACGGTGCGCCCTTCCGCATTGGGGCGGGCGGCGGCGGTGATCCTGAAGTCGAGGTTCTTCTCGGCGCCGTAGAGGCCGTTCACATCGAGCCGGGCCAGCGCCGAGACCAGCGCCATCTGGTCGACCGAGACGGCGCCGCTATCGGCCAGCCCCACGGCGCCGTCGAGCCGGGTCGAGCCCTCGAAGACCGGCGCGACCGGCGGCGGCATCAGGCCGGCGATGCGCGAATCGAGCGCAAGCAGAAGCCGCCGCCCTGCCCCTTGGCGGGAAAGGTCGGCGGTGCCGTTGGCGCCGATGGTCGGGCCGGCCGTGAAGGCGAGCGTCGCGCGGAAGCGGTCGAGCGGGCCGTCGCCGGTGAGGTCGAGCTTGACCGGCGGGCGGTCCGGCAGATCGGCGATGGTCGAGATCAGGCCACCGGCCGGCTCATCGAGCTTGACCGCGAGCTGGAGCTGCGTCGACTGCGGCACGAAGCGCAGATTGACGTCGAGCGTGCCGCCCATGTCGAGCCGGCGCCCGGCGAGCCGGAAGTCGAGGCCTTCATTGGGCGGGCCGAGGCGAGCCGCGCCGGTCGCCGAAAGCCTTGCAGGCGCTCCTATCACGGTCGGGCCGAGCGCCAGCTCGCCGAGCTGGAAGGTCTCGATGATCACCTTGAGCGGCAATTCCGGCAGGATCGGCGAATTGTCGGCCGGCGGCGGGGCACCCGGTTCCGGCACGGGCTTGCGCAGGATCTCGAGCTTGCCGATCTCGAGCCGGTTGACCTCGAGCCGGCGCAACAGCAGCGCCGAGCGAGTCCAGATCAGCCGGGCGCGATCGAGCCTGAGCCAGGGGCCGTCGCGATCGGAAATGACGATGTCGCGGATGGATGCATCCGAGGAGAGCGCCCCGTCGACGGCGCCGATCGAGACCTGGCTGCCGTCGGTCGACAGCGCTTTCGAGATCAGATCGGCAAGGACACCGCGCTCGCCGGCGTTCTGGGCGAAGCCGCCAAGGCCGGTGAAGACGACCAGCGTCGCGGCGATGACCAGGGCTGCGATGCCGGCGATCAGACGGGGGAAACGGAGCGTACCCATCAGAAGGCTTGCCCGATGCTGATATAGAGCGCGACCGGCTTGTCACCTTTGCGCGGGTTGAGCGGCGCGGCGACGTCGAGCCGGATCGGCCCGATCGGCGTGTAGTAGCGCAGGCCGAGGCCAGCGGCGTACTGCATCTTCTCCTTGAAGCTGGGGAACTGCGACGCGAAGGCCATGCCGGCGTCGAAGAAGGGCACGATGCCGATCGTGTTGGTGATCTTGATGCGGGCCTCGACCGAGGCCTCGAACAGGCTGCGCCCGCCAGTCAGGTGATTGAGCGGGCCGAGCGGCGAGAGCGTGCGATAGGCGTAGCCGCGCACCGAGCCGCCGCCGCCGGCATAGAAGCGCCGCGTCGCCGGCACTTCATCGAGGTCGGCACCGGCGATCGAGCCGAGCCCGATCCGGCCGGCGAGGACATAGCGGGCGTCCTCGTCGAGCGCGTAATAGCCGGAGATCGAGGCCTTGCTCTGGATGAAGGGCGCAGCGTTGTCGCCGAAGGCGGCATAGGGCGTGACCGAGGCGGTGGCCCTGATGCCGCGGGTAGGGTCGAGCTGGCTGTCGGTCGAATCGTAGCGCAGAGAGAGCGGCACGCCGACCAGCATGTAGTCGACCTGCCCGAGCACGTCGCTGGTCTGGCCGCGTTCGGCCTCGATGCCAGCCTGGATCGAGAAGACGTCGCTGAAACGGTGGCGGATCGCGGCGGTGACATTGGCGTAGCGCGCAGTGTAGCCGCCATAGCGGTTGGTGCCGACGCGCTCGCGCACCCCGGTCGCATCGATCAGCAGGTCGTTGCGGCTGCCGCCGAGCGCCGGCTTCAGGAAGCTGGCGGAAAAGCGAGCGCCGAGGTCGGTCGGCTCGAAATCGCCGAAGCGCTGGATCTTGGTGCCGTCGATGCGCGGCGCGAAGAAGACGGAGGCCTCGAGCCGCAGGCGCTCGGCGCCGCCGAACAGGTTGCGGTGCTCCCAATAGGTCTTCACCGCCGGGCCGTCGATCGTCGAATAGCGGGCGGAGAAGCCGAGCAGGCGCTTGGGCCGCTCGTTGACCTCGACGAAGACCGGCAGGTTGCCGGCCTGGTCCAGCCCCTTGCCCTCGCGGATGCGGACCGAGCCGACGGCGGGAATCGTCGCGATCGACTTGCGCGTGTCGGCCAGTGCCTTGGGCGAATAGGGCTCGCCCGGCTCGAGATAGATGAAAGAGCGGATCACCTCGGGCGGGATGTCGCCGGTCTCGGTGATCGAAACGTCGCCGAAGCCGGCGACCGGGCCGGGATCGACCAGGACCGAGACGTCCATGGTCTTGGCGGCGTGGTCGACGACCGGGCGAACCTCGACGACGCGAGCGAGCGGGCGGGACTTGCCGCGCCAATAATCGACCAGCGCCGCCTGCGCCGCCCGGATCGAGGACGATGTCGCCGGTGCGCCGGGCACGAGACCGGAAACCTTGCCTGGATCGGAGATCACCGCTTCGGGATCGCGGCGCCCGCTCGGCACGATCTCGACATTGCGCAGCGAGAATTGCGGGCCGGGATCGACCGTGACCACGATCGGCGCCGGGGCGCGGTTGCGATAAGCCTCGGCCGTGCGCGCCAAACCTGCCGGCGGCTCGCCGGCCTGCGTCACCGCGACGCCGTCGACCGCGATCGCGACCTGCGCGTTGAAATAGCCCTGGGCCCAGAGCGCATCGATCAGCGGGTTGATGTCGGCAGCCGCGCGGCGGGCCAGCGTCTCGCCGTCGGGTGGTGCATCCTCGCGCAGGCGATAGAGCAGCGAGGCGTCCTGCATGCTGCGCTTCAGGGCGCTGGCATCGGGCACGTCGCCGAGCTCGAACTTCAATTCATAGGGCAGCGTCGTCTCGCTGACCGGCGGCGGCTTGTCCTTGCTGCCGAAGAGGTTGAAGACGTCGAGCGAAGACAGGTCGAAGGCGCGGGCCGGCGAAATCTCACCGGCAAGCATCGCCGCGAAAGCAACCAAGCCTCCGCTGGCAATGCCGATCCTGCCCCTTCGCCATGACCGCATCAAACCTCCAACGCAACCCAACTAGAACGCAGCGAATGCGTTGATTTTGTGATCGCGCCTCCGATTGATCACAATTCGACGCTCGGGATCAGGCTAACGTCAACCGAAAACCTGAACGAATCGTTCGCCATCCGCGCTTTGCTGGATGTCTGCGATCGGATCGCGCTCCCTGCTCAATCGCCCTGCTCGGCCAGCGCGAAGGAGATCGCCGTGACCGGGTCGAGCCGGGCGATGACCGGGCCGACCGTCGGCGCCAGCACACCGCCGCAGAGGCTGCCGGTGGTGATGATCTGGCCGGCCTTGAGCGGGCCGAGCGGCCCCTCGACCGGACGATTGGCCCAGGCGAGCGCGGTGACCAGCGGATCGCCATTGGCGTGCAAGGCCTGGCGGTCATAGAGCACGTCACCGTCGAGCTCGACCGTGCAGTTCAGCGCCGAGACGTCGTCGAAGATGCTGAAGGGAACCTCGGGGCCAAGCAGATAGCCGCCATGGCCCATCGCGTCGGCGAGCCAGAGCGGGAACGGCACATTGGTCCAGTCGGCGATGCGGCTCTCGACGATCTCGATGCCGACGAGCGCGGCGTCGCAATGGTCGATCAGCTCATCGCGGGTATAGGGCTGGCCGGGCCGCAGCGGCATGTCGCGGCCGAGCCGGATGGCAAGCTCGATCTCGACCCGCAATTCGGCGCCATGCACGCCGCGATAGGTGTCGCCGGACTTGAGATAGGGACCCTGCATCAGTCCGGCCATCGGCCGGCCACCCTCGCCGAGCGAGACCTTCCAGCCGGCGAGCGGATAGCCCATGCCCTTGTTGACCTCGGCCTGCGCGGCGAAGCCGGCGTCGACATCGGCAGGAACCGGCAAGGTCGCGATATCGACCAGCTTGTGGCCGCGGCGGGCGGCGATGAAGGCGCCAGCAAGATTATCGGTCGTCACAGCCATGGTCATCTCGTCCCCGTCGCCAGCGTGGCGGAATCTCGCCGCCTCATCCTCTCTGGCTACAGCATCGACCGGCTTCCGGGAACCCGGAGATCGCGCAACTGCTATTTGCGACTGGCGAGCACGACGCCGAGCACGGCGATCGCCATGCCGACGAGCTGGATCAGGCTCAGCGTCTCGCCGAAGAGAATCCAGGCCTCGACCGCCACCGCCGGCGGCACGAGATAGAGGAAGGTCGCGATGCGCGAGACCTGGCCGCGGCGGATCATCACGAGATAGAGCCCGATCCCGCCGAGCGAGAGCGCCAGCACCGACCAGGCCAGCACCAGGCCCATGGTCAGATTCCACTCGATCCGCATCGGCTCGAGCAGGAAGGCGAAGGGCAGCGTGAACAGGAAGGCGGCGATGTACTGCACCGCCGTTACCGTGCGCAGGTCGCCCTCGACGATGCGGGCCTTCTGCCAGAACGAGCCGAAGGTGACGGCGAACATGCCCACGACATTGACGATGATCGGCAGCGCAATCGCGGAAAGTGCCTCGGGCGCGACGCCGACCAGCTTCGGCTCCAGCACCAGCGCGATGCCGACGAAGCCGAAGACGATGCCGAGCCAGCGGATCGGCGAGATGCGCTCGCGCATGATCAAGGGTGCGAACAAGGCGGTCAGGACTGGCTGCAAGCCGGCGATCAAGCCGGAGACGCCAGCCGGCAGCCCGTGGCGCACCGCCCACCAGACGCCGCCGAGATAGATGGCGTGCAGCAGGATGCCGGCGACCACGCAATCGAAAAGGGCGCGCCGCGTCTTCGGCCAGGGTGCGCCGAGGGCGACGGCGAACACGGCGAGCGCCAGGCCGGCACAGCCGAAGCGGACCGAAAGGAAAGTCAGCGCATCGGAATAGCGGGCCGAATAGCCGGCGACGATCCAGCCGCTCGACCAGAGGAAGACGAACAGAGCCGGCGACAGGCGCAGGAAGAGCGGGGAATCGAACATGGCAGCAGCCTTCTAGCCGCCTGATAGGCCCGATAGCGGCAGTTGTCGCCGCATGCGGACGCCGTGAGGCCATGTCTCTCGCGCTCTCCCGTCCTGCGCACCCTCCCGTCTTGCCAGCAGCCCCGAACCGGCGACAATCACCGCCCTGCCCCGCCCGAGACCTGCATGTCGCTGCGCTCAGTCCCCGCCCTCGCCTTCGAACGCTTCATCGCCCATGACGGCTGGGCGATCGCCAGTCACATCGCGCTTTCGGTGCTGATGTCGCTGTTTCCGTTCCTGATCCTGATCACGGCGCTCGGCGGCTTCTTCGGCTCACAGGCGGCTGCCGACGAAGCCGCGCAATTGCTGCTGGAAGCCTGGCCGCGCGAGGTGGCGGAGCCGATCGCGCGCGAAGTCCGCTCCGTGCTGACCGCAGTGCGCAAGGACGCGCTGACGCTGGGCGCGATCCTGGCGCTGTATTTCTCCTCCTCCGGCGTCGAAGCCGTCAGGATCGGGCTCAACCGCGCCTATGAGGCCTATGAATGGCGCAGCTGGTGGCGCACGCGGCTGGAATCGATCGTCTATGTCGTCGGCGGCGCCATCTTCATGCTCGCCTTCTCGCTGCTGGTCGTGCTCGGCCCGCTGATCTGGCGCGGCATCGTCGGCTTCGCGCCGGCGCTTGCCCCGCTCGGCTTCCTGCTCGCCTTCCTGCGGATCGCAGGAGCGACCGTGCTGGTCGTGCTGGCGCTCAGCGTCGCCCACAAGCTGCTGCCGGCCCGCGCCCCGCATATCCGAGCGATGTGGCCGGGCATCCTGATGACGCTGGTGGTCTGGCTGATCGGCGGTATCGGCTTCGGCTGGTATCTCGATTCCTTCGCCGGCGCCTATGTCACCACCTATGCCGGCCTCGCCACCGCGATGATCGCGCTGGTCTTCCTCTATTGGCTGGCGGCGATCTTCCTCTATGGCGCCGAGCTCAACGCCGCGATCGCGCTGCGCCGGGCGCCGGAGAAGTCGAGCGGAGACGTATTGAGCGGGCTATGATCGCTCCTCCCCGATCTCCGGGCGCCCCCTCATGAAGATGCAAGCTTGCAGCGAAGCAACGGCTGATTTCCGGCCGGGAGCAATTCCCCGAATCGCGGAATTGCTCCCGGCCTTTGATTTATCGCATTGTCTTCACGCGAACCGGCGTCCACTTCGCTCGAAAATGCTCGAGCCCAGGCTGGGCGGTCGATGCCGCAAGCATCAGCCCCGGCCGAGCAGCGACATGGCCCTGGTGATGTCGGTCTTCTCGAGCCGGCAGGCGACGCAATAGGCGGGATTGAAGACGTTGGCGACGTCGTAGCGCACCATCTGGCCAAGCAGATGGCTCGCCTCCACGGCATCGACGCCGAGGTCCTCGACGATCCAGCGCAGCATCTCGGTCGTCGCGAACTGCAGCGGCTGGTCGAGCGGGCGTCCGCTCGCCAGGGTGATGATCTCGGTCGCAGTTTCGCAGCGCGGCCAGCGGCCCGGCGCATTCTTGCGCAGATGCAGGGTGAACTCGATCTCGAAGCTGGTCTCGATGCCGGTCCCGACGATCTCGCCATCGCCCTGGCAGGCATGCCCGTCGCCGAGGAAGAACAGCCCGCCCGTCTCGGACACGGGGAAAGCGATGCGCGCGCCCGGCCCGAAACGACGATAGTCCATATTGCCGCCATAAGGCCCGCTCGTCGCCGTGGAGATCGCCTGGCCGCCAGCCGGCGCCACACCGAAGCAGCCGATCATCGGTGTCAGCGGGAAGCTCCAGCCCGACATACGCTCCGAGCCGCCGATCAGGCTGACCTTGCCCTTGCCGGCATCGATCGCCCATTCGAAGCGCTCGCTCTTCGGCAATTCGGCGACGGTACGGGGATCGACCACCTGCTGCGACAGCGGCGAGTAGGTCCAGCCCGTGGCGCGGTTCGGAGTCATCCTGTCGATCGTCACGATCAGCGCATCGCCCGGCCCGGCACCTTCGACGGAGAACGGGCCGGTCATCGGATTGCCGCGCGGTGCCTTCTGGACGCCGTCATGATCGATGCCGGCGGCATCGAGCGTCGTCGTCACGATCGTATCGCCGCTGGCGACCGTAAGGACCGGCGGCAGCGTCGCCATCACATTGGAATAGGTGGTGGGGACGAAACGATGAAGCGCCATGGGTCTCACCTGCCGGTCTTGCGGGCGCTTCAGGACACAGGGATCGGCCGTCGCGAAGCGTCCCGGCCGAATCCTTCGGGAGTCGCCTCTCGCACCAGCCTATGCGAACGCATGGCGAGGGCGCCAGTGAGCCCGGTTCGGGAGATCAGAAATCCACGCCCCGCTCCCCTCCGGGTTCGTGGAGGCCTTGTCCGAGCGCCGGGTCAGCCCTCCAGCGCCTCGACCACGTCCTCATAGGTGCGCAGGCCGGTGCGCGGGGCGTAGACCAGCACGGCCATGTTGCCCGGCGCATGCTCGTTCTTCCACATCTTGTGGTGGGCGAGCGGGATCTTGTCCCAGGGGAAGACCTCGGACATGCAGGGATCGACGCGCCGGTCGAGCACGAACTGGTTGGCGGCACTCGCCTGCTTGAGATGGGCGAAATGCGAGCCTTGCACGCGCTTCTGCCGCATCCAGACATAGCGGGCGTCGAAGGTGATGTTGAAGCCGGAGGTGCCGGCGCAGAACACAACCATGCCGCCGCGCTTGGCGACGAGGCAGGAGACCGGGAAAGTCGCCTCGCCCGGATGCTCGAAGACGATGTCGACGTCCTTCTTGCCGGTGATGTCCCAGATCGCCTTGCCGAACTTGCGGGCTTCCTTGGTCCATTCGGCATATTCGGGCGAGTTGACCGTGGGCATCTGGCCCCAGCAGTTGAAGTCCTTGCGGTTGATCACGCCCTTGGCGCCGAGACCGAGCACGTAGTCGCGCTTGGTCTCGTCGGAGATCACGCCGATCGCATTGGCGCCGGACGCCGCGCAGAGCTGCACGCCGAAGACGCCGAGGCCTCCGGAGGCGCCCCAGATCAGGACGTTGTCGCCCGGCTTGATGGTGTGCGGGGCATGGCCGAACAGCATGCGGTAGGCGGTCGCCAGCGTCAGCGTGTAGCAGGCCGATTCCTCCCAGGAGAGGTGCTTCGGCTTCAGCATCAATTGCCGCGACTGCACCCGGCAGAACTGGGCGAAGGAGCCGTCCGGCGTCTCATAGCCCCAGATGCGCTGGGACGACGAGAACATCGGGTCGCCGCCATTGCACTCCTCGTCGTCGCCGTCGTCCTGGTTGCAATGGACGATGACCTCGTCGCCGACCTTCCAGCGCTTCACCTTGGAGCCGACGGCCCAGACGATGCCCGATGCATCGGAACCGGCGATGTGCAACGAGCCCTTATGGACGTCGAAAGGCGAGATCGGCTGGCCGAGGCCGGCCCAGATGCCGTTGTAGTTGACGCCGCCGGCCATCACGAGGAGCAGCACCTCCTCCTCGCCGATCGACCAGGTCGGCACGACCTCGACCTTGAAGCTGTCCTGCGGCGGGCCATGGCGCTCGCGGCGGATCGTCCAAGCGTACATGTTGGCCGGGACATGGCCGAGCGGCGGCAATTCGCCGAGCTCGTAGAGATCCTTCAACGCGGGCTTCGCGACGGGTTGCAGCTGGGCCATCTCACCTCTCCCTTGTCGCCACGCCTCTGATCCGGTGGCGTTGCCGGCATCATGCAGACCAATGCTGCGCTGCGCCATACTCCTATCGAATTATGCCGCAGCGCAAAAAACAAGAGGGAAAGGCGGAAGTTCCCTCGCCGCTTGTCTCCTGTCGAAGGAGCGACGATACCGCCGCCATGGACATGATTCGAGAGCTTCACGGCACGACCGTGCTGATCTGCGCAGAAGACGGCCAGCCGCTCGCCGCCGAGCGCGACATCAACGACTTCCTCGGCGCCGCCTGGGCGGCGGAGGCAACGATGGTGGCGATCCCGGTCGCGCGGCTCGATCCCGCCTTCTTCCAGCTCGCGACACGGCTCGCCGGCGAGGTCGCGCAGAAATTCGTCAACTACCGGATCCGTCTCGCCGTCATCGGCGACATCAGCACCCAGTGCACCGCCAGCAAGGCGCTGCGGGACTTCGTCTACGAAAGCAACCAGGGCCAGGCGCTCTGGTTCGTCGACGACCTCGCGGCGCTCGACGCCCGGCTCGCAGCCTGACGGCGATCAGGCCGGGCGGCTCGCCGCCAGCATATAATTGACGTCGAGATCACGCGAGCGCGACCAGCGGTCGGCCAGCGGGTTGTAGGCGACGCCCTCGCGGGCGAAGACCGAGAGTCCACCGGTCTCGATCGCTGCTTCCAATTCGTCCGGCGTGACGAACTTCTCCCAGTCATGCGTGCCGCGCGGCAGCCAGCGCAGGATGTATTCGGCGCCGACGATGGCGAGCGCATAGGATTTCAGCGTGCGGTTGAGCGTCGCCATGACGAGCAGACCGCCCGGCTTCACTGCCGCGCAGCAGGAGGCGACGAAGGCCTCGACATCGGAAACATGCTCGACCACCTCCATGGCGAGGACGATGTCGAAGCGCGCGCCGGACGCGACGACCGCCTCGATCGTCTCCTCGCGATAGTCGACCGTAACGCCTGCCTTCTGCGCATGCGCCCGCGCCACGGCGATATTGGTCGTCGCCGGGTCGAGTCCGGTGACCTGTGCGCCCAGACGCGCCAGCGGCTCGCAGAGCACGCCGCCGCCGCAGCCGATGTCGACGACGCTCAGCCCCTCCAGCGCACGCAGCGACTTCGGATCACGACCGAAGCGCTCGCAGGCGAGGTCGCGAATGAAGGCGAGGCGTACGGGATTGAACTTGTGCAGGACCGCCATCGGCCCCTTCGGGTCCCACCAGCTCTTGGCCAGCGCGTCGAAGCGCGCGACCTCGGCCGGATCGATGGTGGAGCCTTCGCGTGCCGCTGCCGTCATCGCCTTTGATATCCCGTTTATGCTCGTGCGGGCGGTGGCTGCATTGACACTTTCCGCGCTGCCCGTCATCTACACCCGCCCTTCGCTAGGTGCGAGGGGACGTTTCGTCCCGGCCCGGCCGGGCGCAGATTAGAGAGCCTTTAGACGTCATGGCCCGTCTGGTGATGAAGTTCGGCGGCACATCGGTCGCCACTGTCGAGCGCATCAAGAACGCGGCCCGCCACGTCAAACGCGAATTCGACGCCGGCAACCAGGTCGCGGTCGTGGTCTCGGCAATGTCCGGCAAGACCAACGAGCTCGTCGCCTGGTGCAAGGAAGCCTCGTCCGTCTACGACCAGGCCGAATACGACACCGTCGTCGCTTCGGGCGAGCAGGTCACCTCCGGGCTGATGGCGATCGTGCTGCAGGAAATGGGCCTGCCCGCCCGCTCCTGGCAGGGCTGGCAGATCCCGCTCTACGGCTCTGACGCGCATGGCTCGGCCAGGATCGAGGGCGTCGACGGCGCCGGCATCCTCGCCGGCTTCGACCGCAACCGCGAGATCGCCGTCTGCTCCGGCTTCCAGGGCATCAACCCGCGCAGCCACCGCATCGTCACGCTCGGCCGCGGCGGCTCCGACACCAGCGCGGTCGCGCTCGCCGCCGGCCTCAAGGCCGATCGCTGCGACATCTACACCGATGTCGACGGCGTCTATACGACCGATCCGCGCATCGTCCCGAAGGCGAGGCGGATGGACAAGGTCTCGTTTGAAGAGATGCTGGAGATGGCCTCTCTCGGCTCGAAGGTGCTGCAGGTGCGTTCGGTCGAGATCGCCATGGTCCAGCGCGTGCCGACCTATGTGCGCTCCTCCTTCGACGACCCCGAAAACCCCAATCCAGGCACCCTCATCTGCGACGAGGACGACATCGTGGAACAGCAGATCGTCACCGGCATCGCCTTCTCGCGCGACGAAGCCCAGATCACGCTCCGGCGCGTGGCCGACAAGCCCGGCGTCGCCGCGGCGATCTTCGGGCCGCTGGCCGATGCCAACATCAATGTCGACATGATCATCCAGGTCGTCTCCGACGACCAGGCGACCACCGACATCACCTTCACCGTGCCGACCGCCGATTACGAGCGCGCCAAGGGCCTGCTCGAATCGAAGCACGACACCATCGCCTACCAGGACATCCAGGGCGCGACCGAGGTGGTGAAGATCTCGGCGATCGGCGTCGGCATGCGCAGCCATGCCGGCGTGGCGGCGCGCGCCTTCCGGGCGCTGGCCGAGAAGGGCATCAACATCCGCGCCATCACCACCTCCGAGATCAAGTTCTCGGTGCTGATCGACGCCGCCTATACCGAGCTGGCGGTGCGCACCCTGCACTCGCTCTACGGGCTCGACGCGGCCTGAGACGAGGCATCGGCCAAGCGGCCATGCGCGTTTTTCCGGCTATGGCATCGGACCGAAAAGTGGAATCCACTTTTCGGAAGAATCCAATGCGATAACAATGCGATAGATCATCGTGACCGCATCCGTCCGGATGCGCGCCGACTATGGCGCCGAGCGGTTGAACAGGCGGGCCCCGGCGGCGCGGGCGCTGGCCTCAGTGCAGGCCGGCCCGAGCTTGCCGGCCAGGCGCGGGCAGGTCGCGGCCAGCCGCTCGAGCGAGGTGTTCTCCTTGACCCGGACGTGGGCGACGCAGACCGCCCCATCCGGCCCCCAGGCCGCCTCGAAGCTCTGCTCGGGGGCAAGTTCCGGCGTCTGGGTGTCATGGACGTCGTAGAGGTCGATGTTCATGCCGTCGCGCGTCGTCGCCTCGCCGGCGCCGCAATAATCGGCCCGGACCATGCGGATGCAGGCGTTGTAGAGCTCCAGCATGGGCCGGCCATCGGCCTGAGCAAGCCAGGGCGCGTAGCCGAAGCGCACGCATTTGCCCTGTGCCCCGGCGGTGCAGACGATCTCGAACGCGCCGGGTTCCGCCGCATGCAACATGCCGGCAGCGTCGGCGCGGCCGGCGATCGGGAAACCCTCGCGCGTGCCGTCGGGCGCTGCCTGGCAAACCGGCTCGCCGGTCGCAGCGTCGCGAAAATCATGAAGCAGCCTTCGGCCGCTGGCATCGCCCGGATCGGGCCGAATGCCGGCGACACGCATGCGGATGCGTTGCTCGCCACCGGCATAGACCAGCACCATGCCCGCCAGGGCTTCGCGCTCGCGAACGGAGCCGTCGGCCAGCGTCACCCGGAAGGCGCCGTCACGCGCCTCGATCGCAGCAACCTGGCGTCCCTGCGCAAGAACGGGGCCCGCGAGCAGCATGAGGAAGAACGCGATCAGGCGCATGATACGGCTCCGATGGGGCGAACGGTCCAGCCGGACGTGGGGACATGGCCGAACGAGCCTTGCCTCCCTTCCCGGCGGGAAAGGAGGCAGGGACCCGTCGATGGCAGAAGCCGGGCCTCAGTCGGCCAGCTCGACCGCGATAAGCGAGAGCGCCTCGGCCTGCTCGGCGCCGCGGACCGAGGTGCCCTGCCAGGAGCGGCCGTTGATCACCTTGCCGTTGAGGACGAGCCCGTTGAGCACCAGGCCGTTGAGCACCAGGCCGTTGACGGCGGGGCCGTTGGGCTGGGTGCGCAGCCGGACAGCGTGAGCGGGGGAAGCGAAGGCGCCGGCGACGATGGTGGCGGCGGCAAGAGCGGCGAAAGTCCTGATCATCACGGGTCTCCCATATCCAGGCTGGGCGGGCTGCCCGGCTGACAGCGGCCTTATGATCCACCAGCCCTCGCGCCAGAACTATCGTTTCGCTATCGTTCCATAGTCCCAGCCTTGGGTGCGCCATGCCACAAGGGTGCCCGGCACAAACAGGAGGCGCCCGCATGGAGCTCGACCAGGCCCGTTACTTCATCGCCACTGCAGAGCATCTCAATTTCACGCGCGCGGCCGAGGCGTGCAACATCTCGCAGCCTTCGCTGACCGTCGCGATCAAGAAGCTCGAAGACGAATTTGGTGGCGCGCTGTTCCACCGCGAAGGCAAGCGCATTCTGATGACCGAGCTCGGCCAGCGGCTGCTGCCGTTCATCACCCAGATGGCCGAGCAGGCCGAGAGCGTGCGCCAGGCCGCGAAGGATTTCCGCCTGCTGCGCCAGGTGCCGCTCAAGATCGGCATCATGAACACGATCGGGCCGATGCGGTTGTCCGCTCTGCTCGCGGGCTTCAAGGAACAGCATCCGGGCATCGAGCTCGGGGTCCACGAAGGCAGCCTCGACGAGCTCCAGGCCAAGCTCGACATCGGCGAGATCGACATGGCGGTGCTGCACGCACCGCGCGGATATCCACCGTCAGCACGGGCGATGCCGCTTTACCGCGAGCGCTATGTGGTGATCGTGCCGCCGGGCCATCCGTTCGAACGCCAGGATACCGTGCGGCTCGGCGATACCCGGCAGAAGGCCTATGTCGACCGCCTCGCCTGCGAGATGCGCGAGACGGTGATGCATGTCTGCGGACAGAACAACATCGAGCTCTATGCCAGCTTTCGCTCGGAGCGCGAGGACTGGATCCAGGGGATGGTGATGGCCGGCCTGGGATTCGCGTTCATGCCCGAATATTCGGTCACCCACACCGGCATCCTGCGCCGCCCCCTGGTCGAGCCCTCGGTCGAGCGCGAGGTCTGCCTGGTCAACATGGCCGGCCGGCAGCTTTCCCCGGCCGGCCAGGCCTTCGCCCGCGCGACACAGGCGCATCGCTGGGGATAGCGGACGGCGCAGCAGGGGCCGGATTGCCGGAACGCCTCGATCGCCCGCGTGACCTACGCGCCGCTCCGCGACCGCCCCGCCAGCGCCACGATATGATCACGAAATGACCCGATCGCTTCCGGGCTCTCGTCCCATCGCTGGTGTTCAATCGTCCTTTCCGCAACCGATGGAAGGACATGCCCATGCGTATGATCACGATCGCTACCGCAAGCGTCGCCGCCATCCTGGCCGGCGCGGCCTATGCCCAGGCGCCGTCGACGGAACTCCCCGCGGCCAAGCCGCCCGCCTCCTCGCAAGAAGCGCCTGCGAGCGCGCCGACGATAACCTCGGTCAAGGTCGTCGAGATCAACGAGCTTCCCGAAGCGAGCAAGGCACAGGTGAACCAGCTGATAGCGACGCGCACCACGGCCGAGCTCGAGAAGCTGCGCCAAGCGGTCGAGAAAGCACCGGCCGCCAAATCCGCCGTCGAGGCCAAGGGCTTCTCGACGCGCGACGTCGTCCTGGCCCAGGTGAGCAACGATGGCGAACTGACGATCGTCACCAGGAAGACAAGCTGATCGCGCGGCAGCTCTCCAACGGCCTGGAGCCTGCGGATTTTTCTTGGATCAGCTCTGTCATCCTCGACAAGCGGCTTTAGCCGCGCAGCTCCGGGATCCATCGCAGGGCTCCGGCGCTCTCCGATCGATCCGGGACGAGCTTTGCTCGCCCAGGATGACCTTGGTGGTTCCGTACGAGTTCAGCACGCCCTAGCTCCAGAAGGGGCTCGCCGACTCGAATCTGCGCCAGTGCCGCTTGAGCTTGCGGCCGGCTTCGATGGTGTGTCGGGATTGCCAGCCATGGATGGCGCCGGCGGCAAAATGCAGCTCCGGCCCCGGTGCCTTGCCGGTGCGCAATTCGGCGAGGAGGTGCTGCGTCGTCGCCGCATCGTTGGCGAGGCCGAGCGCCTCCTGCAGGCGCCACAGCCGGCCGAGATATTTGCGCGCCGCCGCGCCGTCATGCAGCGGCAGGAAGAACTCGGCGGTGTAGCGCAGCTTCTTCAAAGCCAACCGCAATTCGTGACGCGCCTCGGGCCGGAGGCTGCCGAAGCCACGGCCGCGTTTCAGCGCCTGGCGATGCGTTCGTGCCAGCACTCGCCCGGCAAAATCATCGGCTGGCTCGGCCAGCACCGCCATGGCCTCGCTTGGAAGGCCGCTGCGCCAGCCGCGGCGCTCGATCAGGGCGCCGAAGGACAGCAGGAACCGGCTGGTCTGCGGGTTCTCCAGCCGCTTTGCGATTTCGGCATAGCTTTTCGCCTGGTGCGGTTCGGCCGCCTTGCGCAACACCGCCAGCTCGGCATCATCCAGCCCTTCGGCTTCGATATCCGGCACGGTCTGGGTGATGAAGACATCCCAGTTACGGGCCGGCCCCAGCACATGCCCGAGGCGCTTCGCCTCCCGCCCGATCGGCTCGAGTGCGGGCGATGCGACCTCGCGCTTCAGCACCGACAGCGCCGAGCGCAGGCGGCGCAGCGACACCCGCATCTGGTGCACGCCTTCCGGTCCTGACCGAGCGGTGACAGGTGCGAGATTGCCGAGCAATTGCCTGTAGGTGTTGCCGAGGATCGCCGCGATCGCTGCATCGGCATTGTCATGCGCGCCGATCTCGACCGGCCTCGCCTTCACCGCCCGCGGCAGGCGCGCAAAAGCCAGTCCGTAGCCGCGCGCCGACTTGCTCTGCGTCGCGACCTGCAGCGGCGCGACATCCAGCATGGCCAGCCCAAATTCGTAGAGCGCCGCCGCCTCGCCTTCCTTCAGTTCGAGTTCGACCTCGCTGACGGACAGACTCTGTTCGCCGGCCTCGATCGTGCCGTCGTCGAAGGCGATCTCGATCACCGCGCCGGCATAGTCGAGCCGGCGAAGGCGCCGCCTGATCCGCGTGGCGAAGACCGGCGCGAGCTGCCCGGCCGACAGGCTGGCAAGCGGCTCGCCGATCTCGGCGAGCGGCAGCAGAGCGAGATCGAGCGCGCCATCGGGCAGCGCCACCTCCCATTCGTCGCGCACCAGCGGGTCGCCCGATCCGGAGCGCTTCAGCGTCTGGACATGGCGCTTGCCGCTGCGGCGCACTCGCAATGACAGGCCGTTACGGTCGAGCAGCCGGTCGGGCGTGTCGTAGTAGACCGCATCGAGCCGGCGGGTGACGCCCTGGTTTCGGGCATGGCGCGCGATCAGGTCGGCACCGCGAAGCGTCTCCAGCGCGCTCTGCGAAGCGGCCAGCTTCAGTTCGATCTCGCGCGGCGGCAGCTTCTGCGGCTCAGAGGCCGCGGCAGCGTCGGGCTGGGCGGCATCGTCTCTCGGCACGGCGTCCAAGGCTTCTCTCCACTGGGCAGTGCGTGAGTTCAGACAGTAGCTGCGCAGGCGGCAGCTTGTCACCACTTCGCCCGGGGACAGCCCCCCGGGCGAAGTGGCGCAGGCGTCAGAGAGCCTGCCGGATCGCGGCCTCGACGGGCGAATAGGCGCCGTCCGGCCGATCGAGGCTGAGCGGCTCGCGCGGCAGCAGAGGCGGCTGCGCCATGAAGCGCGGCCGCGTGCCGCGATGCGGCTGCGCGGAGTGCACCAGGAAGGGATGGCAGAGATAGACCGTGCCGGCCTCCCCCGTCGCCAGCACCTCCTCACGCCCGGCACTGCCGGCGAAGCCGTCGGCGGCCAGCTCGCGCAGCGACAGGCCGGCCTCGCCTGCCGGCGCGAGCTGGCGGGCGATGTCCTGGTGCGAGCCGACCCGAATGCGCGTCGGCGCATCGTCCTTACCGACATCGGAGAACAGGAAGAGCATCAGCAGCGCCCTGCCCTTCGAGGCGAGATTGACCCGCCAGTTCATGAAGTCAGGATCGTCGAAGCTGAAGCTGACATCGACATGCCAGCCGGCATCACCCGGATCGTCCGGCGAAGGAAAGCGCACCGGGAAGGTGCCCATGGCACGACAAGGCAACCAGCGCCCGGCGCCGACGAGCTGGTCGAAAGCGCCGTGCAGCAGCGGCGTGTTCGCCGCAGCGATGAAGGGCGCATTTGTGTACATGCCGAGCCGGATCACCGGCTTGGTCCAGCTCGCCGGATCGTTCGGATCGCAGCCGAGATCGCGCCAGAGGATGGCGCGGGCTTCCTCCGCGAGTACAGGCGAAAAGGCATGATCGAGCCGGACGAAGCCGCGCTCGATGAAATGGGCGATCTGCGCGTCGTCGAGGACGCGCGCGTCGGATTCAGGGTGAGTCATTGAGAGATGTCTTTCGCTATCGGCCAGCCGAAGCGCCCACCGCGCGGGCAGGCTGGCAAGGGACCTTCGGATGCGGGGCACCCGTTTGCAGGGCCGGAGCGCGAAGCGCACCCGGGACTGCAGGAAGGTCAGGCGAGGAAGACGGCGAACATCATCATTGGACGAGCAGTATCGCAGCCGGGCCGAACACGATCAACCCGCAAGCGGCCGCCTGAGCCGAAAGGCGCGCTGGCCAAGCCGGCTTCGGCGCTGCCACCATGCGGCCTTCCCGGATTCGGGCCCGGACACTGAATGCGGATCGCCATCCTCTCCGACATCCATGCCAACCGCGAGGCGTTCGAGGCGGTCCTAGCAGCCGCGCGCCGGCTCGCGCCCGACCGGCTGGTGCTGCTCGGCGACATCGTCGGCTACGGCCCCGAGCCCGGATTTTGCGCAGATGCGGCGCGAGAGCTCGTCGCAGCCGGCGCGATCGCGATCCGCGGCAATCATGACGAAGCCGCCGTGCATGGCCCTTCTGGCATGACGCCTAACGCGCATGAGGCGGCGCTGTGGACCGGGGCGCAGCTCAGCCCCGAGCAGAAAGCCTTCCTGGGTGGCCTGCTGCTGACGGCCGAGCTCGGCAGCGTGCTCTTCGTCCATGCCAGCGCCCGCGATCCCGCTGCCTGGCACTATGTCCGCGACCTCCGCAGCGCCGAAGCCTGCCTCGCGGCGACGGATGCAGCGACCGTGGTCTGCGGCCATACCCATCTACCGACGATCTTTTACGCCAGAGCCGGACGCGAGCCGGTGGCGTTCATTCCGCTACGCAATGTGCCGGCACCGCTTTCGGCCGTGCACCGGCATGTCGTCGTGGTCGGCGCCGTCGGCCAGCCGCGCGATGGCGATCCGGCCGCCTGCTTCACCTTGCTCGATACACGAACGCGGGAAGTCACCATGGTGCGCGTGCCCTATGACACCCAGGAAACCGCGCGGAAGATCAGGGCGGCGGGCCTGCCGGACTGGCTCGGCCTGCGCCTGCAGATCGGCAGATAGGGGGCAAGATGGAACGGCCTCACACCGGCTCGGTCATCGACGGCTTCACGCTCGGCGAGCGGCTGAAAGCTGGTGGCATGGCGAGCCTCTGGCATGCCCGCCATCCGGAGCATCCCGGCCCGCTCGTCGTGAAGATCCCGGTGCTCGACCCCGGCGCCGACGTCTCGGCCATCGTCGGCTACGAGACCGAGGTGCTGATCCATAAGCGCCTGTCGGGGCCGCATGTGCCGCGCTTCGTCGCTTCGGGCGATCTTTCCCGCCTCCCCTTCATCGCCATGGGCCTTGTCGCCGGGACAAGCCTGGCCGATCGCATCAGGCAGGCGCCTTTGCCCTTCGCCGAGGTCCAGCGCATCGGCATCGCGATCGCGACGGCGCTGGCCGATCTGCACCGGCAGAACGTCGTCCATCTCGACCTCAAGCCCGAGAATGTGATCCTGACCGAGAAGGGCGCGGTGCTGCTCGATTTCGGCCTCGCGCGCCATGCCGAATTGCCTGATCTGCTCGGCGAGGAGAGCTCCGAGCCGATGGGGACATCGGCCTATATCGCGCCCGAGCAGGTCCTGGGCGAGCGTTCCGACCCGGCGAGCGATCTCTTCGCGCTCGGCTGCCTGCTCTATCAGATGGCTTCGGGCGAGGAGCCGTTCGGGCGGCCGAAGACCGTGCCTGGCATGAAGCGGCGTCTCTATCACGCACCCAAGCCGCTGCGCGCCGTCAGCGAGCAGGCGCCGGCCTGGCTCGAAGCGATCGTCTCCCGCTGCCTCGAGGTCGATCGCGGCCGGCGCTATGCCGATGCCACCAGGCTCGCCTTCGACCTGCGCCATCCCGAGCAGGTCACCGTCGCGCGCAAGCGCCCGACCGCCGAAGAGCGCAGCCTCGGCAAGCGGCTGGTCGACCTGTTCCAGAAGCGCGACGAAGCCGACGTCACGGGCGCTCCAACGGTCGCTCGACGCAAGGCCGGCCCCTCGCTCGTGCTGACCGCGGTCGATCTCTCGGAAGGCCCGGATGCGCTCGCGGCGACAATCCTCGCCGAGACCAGCCGGCTGCTGGCAGCGCGCCCGGATTCCTCGCTCGCCTGCCTGACGGTGCTCAAGACCGAGATCCTCGGCGAAACCAGGACCGTCGATGCGGAAGGCCGCTCGCTCTATATCGGCCGTCTCGTGGCGCTGAAGGACTGGGCGCGGCCGCTGCATCTGCCTGAAGACCGGGTCAGTTACCATGTCATCGAGGCGGTCAGCGCCGCCGATGCGATCCTGCGCTATGCCGAGCACAACGACATCGACCATATCGTGCTCGGCGCCCGCTCCTCTTCCGCCGTTCGCCGCCATCTCGGCAGCGTCTCGACCAAGGTCGTCGCCGAGGCGCATTGCTCGGTGTCGGTGGTTCGGGTGAAAGGCGGCAGCGAGGAGTGAGCTGACGCGCGTTGACCTCCCCGCCGCTCCTCCCGAATATGCCGGACATGCAGGCAGCCTCCTCCGCCCCGCCCGAATTCGATCCCGCCCGGCTGGATGCCTTCCTGCGCTCCGCCTTGCCCGACTGCACTGAAGGCCGCATGGCGGTCGAGCGGATCAGCGGCGGCCAGTCGAACCCGACCTTCTTCGTCTCCTATTCCGATGCCGGCACCAGGCTCGTGCTGCGCAAGAAGCCGCCGGGGCCGCTGCTGCCCTCGGCCCATGCAGTCGAGCGCGAATACCGCATCCTGAAAGCGCTCGCCGGCTCGCCCGTGCCAGTGCCGCCCGTCCTGCTGCTGTACGAGGCCGATGATGTCGTCGGCACGCCGTTCTACCTGATGGAGCGGCTGGAAGGCCGCGTCTTCCATGATACCGCTCTGCCCGGCGTCGCGCCTGACGAGCGGCGCGCGATGTACTTCGCCATGGCCGAGGCGCTGGCGGCGCTGCATGGCTTCGACTGGCAGGCAGCGGGCCTTTCCGACTTCGGCAAGCCCGGCAACTACTATGCCCGCCAGCTGGCGCGCTGGGGCCGGCAATGGCGCGAGACGCGGACGCGCGAGATTCCGGCGATCGATCGATTGATCGACTGGCTCGGCTCAAACCTCGACGAGACGCCGGACACAACCATCGTCCATGGCGATTTCCGGTTGGGCAACCTGATGTTCGCGGCCGATGCGCCAAGGATCGTCGCCGTGCTCGACTGGGAGCTCTCGACGCTCGGCCATCCGCTCTCGGACGTCGCCTTCTCCTGCCTGCCCTGGCATTCGACGCCGCAGATGTATGCCGGCATTGTCGGGCTCGATCGCGAGGCGCTGGGGATACCGACGCAGGACGAGTACATCTCCCGCTATTGCGCCGCCGCCGGGCGGGCGCAGGGGCCGGGCCGCTTCCACCTGGCCTTCTCGCTGTTCCGCTTCGCCGTCATCCTCGATGGCATCGCGGCGCGGGCGAAGACCGGCAACGCCGCCGCCGAGAACGCCGTCGTGGTCGGCGCGATGGCGGAGAGCTTTGCGCAGCGCGCGGAAGCGCTGATCGACCAGACGAACTGACGAGGGACGCCATGGATTTCGCCTATTCGGCCAGGGTCGAGGAGCTGCGCGTCAAGCTGCAGGCCTTCATGGACGCCCATATCCAGCCAGCCGACGCCGCCTGGAAGCATGAGGTCGAGGCCAACAGCTATCCCAGCGCGCTGATCGACGACCTCAAGGCCAAGGCGAAGGCCGAAGGGCTCTGGAATCTCTTCCTGCCGGCGCTCAAGGCCGACGAGCCCGGCACGCGCCTGACCAATCTCGAATACGCCCCGCTCGCCGAGATCATGGGCCGGTTCTACTGGTCCTCGGAGGTGTTCAACTGCAACGCCCCCGACACCGGCAACATGGAAATCCTGCATATGTTTGCGACGCCAGCGCAGCGCGAACGCTGGCTGAACCCGCTGCTCAATGGCGAGATCCGCTCCTGCGTGGGGATCACCGAGCCGGGCGTCGCCTCCTCCGACCCGACCAATCTGCAGACCACCATCATCCGCGACGGCGACCATTACGTCGTCAACGGCCGCAAATGGTGGACGACAGGGGCGCTGCACCCGAAGGTGAAATTCTGCATCGTCATGGGCCTGTCCGACCCGCGTCCTGAGGCCGATCCGCACAAGCGCCACAGCATGATCATCGTGCCGATGGATTCGCCCGGCCTGACGGTGATGCGCAACCTGCCGCTGCTGAACCATTATTCGATCGAGGGCCACACCGAGACCGACTTCACCAATGTCCGCGTGCCGGCCGCGAACCTGCTCGGCGAGGAAGGCGCGGGCTTCGCGCTGGCGCAGGCGCGGCTCGGGCCGGGGCGCATCCATCATTGCATGCGCACCATCGGCCAATGCGAGGTCGCGCTCGAACTGATGGTCGAGCGCGCGCTGGAGCGAAAGGCCTTCGGCCGCAACCTTGCCGATTACGCCAATGTCCAGGACTGGATCGCCGAAGGGCGCATGGAAATCGACCAGGCCCGCCTGCTCTGCCTGCGCGCCGCCTGGATGATGGACAAGCAGGGCAACAAGGCCGCCCGCACCGAGGTCTCGGCGATCAAGGTCGCGGCGACGCGGCTGCAGACGAAGATCGCCGACCGGGCGATGCAGGTCTTTGGCGCCGGCGGGCTCTCGAACGATACCCCGCTCGCCTTCATCTACTCCTGGGGCCGAGCCCTGCGCTTCATCGACGGGCCGGACGAGGTCCATTTGCGCACCATCGCCCGCGCCGAGATCAGGAAGCGCAAGGAGAGCAACCGCAGCACCTTCGCTGAGCAGGGCGTGGTGCGGCCTTGGGTGAAGCCGACCGAATCCTGAACTCGGCCGACCGGATCCATGCCGTCATTCCGGCAGGCCAAGTCAACGGCTGAAAATGCCGTGGAAGCGACCGAGGAAGCTGCGCAGGCGCTCACTTTCGGGATTGTCGAAGACTTCGGATGGCGCCCCCGCCTGTGCGACCCGGCCCTGGTCGAGGAACAGAACGTGGTGCGACACCTCGCGGACGAAGAGCATCTCATGGCTGACCAGCAGCATGGTCATGCCGGATTCGGCGAGCGCCTGCATCACGCCGAGCACCTCGGCCACCAGCTCCGGGTCAAGCGCCGAGGTGACCTCGTCGAAGAGCAGCAGACGTGGCTGCATGGCGACGGCGCGGGCGATCGCGACGCGCTGCTGCTGGCCGCCCGAGAGCTGATAGGGGTAGTGGTCGCGACGCTCGGCGAGACCGACACGGCCGAGCCAATGATCGGCAATTTCCTTAGCCTCGGCCGTGCTCTTGCCCTGTACCTTGGTCAAGCCGAGCATGACGTTCTGCCCGGCAGTGAGATGCGGGAACAGGTTGAACTGCTGGAAGACCATGCCGATGCGAGCGCGCTGGGCCGAGATCTTCGTCTCGCTCAGGCGCTTGCGCGTCTCGCCTGCCATCCGATAGCCGATCGGGTCGCCGTCGAGCAGGATTTCGCCGCCATCGTGCTCCTCCAGCAGGTTGACGCAGCGCAGGAAGGTGGTCTTGCCCGAGCCAGACGCGCCGATCAGCGAGACGACCTGCCCCTGTTTGACGGTGAGGTCGATGCCTTTCAGCACTTCGATCTGACCAAAATGCTTGCGGACATTGGTGGCCTGAAGCAGCGCAGTCTCGGTCATCGGCAGTCGCGTCCCGTTTCAAGGTTTCAGAGCAACTCCGGACGCAAAACCGCTACGCACTTTTGCTGGAGTGGCTTCAATAGCGCAGATAGGAGGTCTTGCGTTCGAGCAGCGCGCCGAGCTGCGCCAGCGCGAAATTGATGATCAGGTAGAGCACCATCGTCAGCAGGTAGAACTCGACGATCATGTAGTTCCGCGCCATCTGCTGCTGGGCCGAGAGCAGCAATTCGACGACGCCGATGATCGAGAGCAGCGTCGTACCCTTGACGATCTCGAGCCCGGTGTTGACCCAGGGCGGCAGCATGCGCCGGAAGGCCTGCGGCAGGATCACGTAGTACAGGCGCCTGCCGAAGGTGAGGCCGATCGCCTTGGCCGCCTCCATCTGTCCGGCCGGCACGGATTCGACCGCGCCGCGGAAGTTCTCGGCGACATGGGCCGTGGCGAAGGCGCCGAGCGCGATGACGCCGGCCCAGAAGGCGGCGACGTTCACGCCGAACAAGGCGAGCCCGTAATAGGTGAACAGGATCAGCACGAGCACCGGGATGCCGCGCATCAGGTCGACATAGAGCCGGGACAGCAGCTTCAACCACCACCAGCCATAGGACAGTGCGACCCCCATCAGGATGCCGCAGAAGGTCGCCATGACAATGCTCAGCGCCGAACTGAGGAGGGTGACGCCGAGACCGGAGAGCAGCGAGGCGCGGGCCTGCCAGGCCTCGAACAGGAAGGTGCCGGGAGCCATCGAGAAATCCATCGCGTGCCCCCTAGATCACGATGATCTTGGATCGATTCGATCCAAGATCATAAAATGTGATCGATTCTAAGAGTTTAGAGCAGGATTGCTGCGAAAAACCGGTTTCCACTTTTTCGTATCCTGCTCTAGCGGATCGAGGCGTAGCGGCGCTCGACCATGCGCAGCAAGATGGCGATGAGATAGGCGGTGGCGAGATAAAGCGCGCTCGCGGTCAGCCAGACCTCCATGACCCGAAAGGTGTTGGCGTTGATCTGCCGGGCGACGAAGGTCAGCTCCGGCACGGCGATCGCGGCTGCCAGCGAGGTATCCTTGAACAGCGAGATCAGGTTGTTGCTGACCGCCGGCAGGGTGATCCGGAACATCACCGGCAGCACGACATAGGCCTGGCGTTGCCAGGGCCGCAGGCCGATCGCCTTGGCCGCCTCGACATATTGCTTGGGGATCGAGGAGAGCCCGGCGCGGAAGACCTCGGACATGTAGGCGCCGGCATAGAGCGAGAGCGAGAGCACGAAGCTTTCGGTCTTGTTCAGGAAGTTCACGTCGAATTCGGGCAGGCCGAAATACAGGAAGAAGATCAGCAGCAGCAGCGGCGTGCAGCGGATGAACTCGACATAGGCCCAGACCGGACCTGAGAGCCATTTCTTACCCGAAAGCCGGGCATAGGCGGTGAGGATGCCGATGATGCAGCCGATCGCCAGCGAGATCACCGCCAGCCAGAGCCCCAGCAGGAGCGCGTCGGTCAGCTTGTCCCAGTTCCGTGCGATGACGGACCAGTCGAAATGGTAGTCGATCATGGCTGTCGCGAAGATCCCGAAAGCGGCGGGCCGGACGTCCGGCCCGCCATCGCCACGTTGCGATCAGGCGAATGCGGGATCAGGCGAATTCCTGCGGGAAGCCAACCTTGGGGATCGGCAGCTCGATGCCGAACCACTTCTTGTAGGAGGCGGCGAAATAGTCGAAATCGACGCCCATCATCGCCTCCTTATAGGCGGTGTTGACCCAGTTCAGCCAGGTCGGGTCGCCGGGCTTCACCGCCGAGGCATAGGAGTTCGGCATCCAGCCGAAACCGGAATCGACGAAGCGGCCGGGCGCCTGCTGCATCAGCCAGCGCATCGCCGACTGATCCTGCATCGAGGCGTCGATGCGGCGGGCATTCAGCGCCTGCATCGCCGCGTCCGGGCTGTCGAAGGCATCGACCTTGGATCCCGGCAGCGCCTTGTGGATCCATTCCTCGAGGAAGACGTTCTGCATGCCGCCGACCGAGACCTCCTTGCCGGCCGCCTTCAGCTCCTCATAGTTCTTGTACTTGCCGCCGCGGGCCAGCATCAGCAGGCCGACGCCCTCGCGATAATAGGGGATGGTGAAGTCGACCTGCTGGGCCCGGCCCGGCGTCACCGTCATCCATTGCACGACGATGTCGACCTTGTCGGTGACCAGGCTCGGGATGCGGGCGTCGGAGCCCTGCAGCACGAACTCGACCTTCTCGTAGTCGTCGAACAGGCCTTTCGCTAGGAGGCGGGCGAGGTCGATATCCATGCCGACGAGCTTGCCGCTGGCGTCCTGGAAGTGCCAGGGCGGGTTGGTGCTGCCGGTGCCGACGATCAGCTTGCCGCGTTCCTTGATGGTATAGAGCTTGCTCTTGGCCACCGTCTGGGCCTGGGCCGAGGCAGGGGTGAGCAGCCCGCCGGCCGCCGCGCCGATCGCGGCGCCGGCGAGGCCAAGGCCGAACAGGCTGCGGCGCTCCAGCGTCAGGCCCTCGTCCTTGGGGGGAGTGGCGCCGTCCAAAGCCTTGTCGTCATGAATGCCCATCACGAACTCCCCTCTTTGATCCACGTGCCCTGCAGCGTTCGGCCTGCAGCGAGGCGAGCGTCGCAAGAAAAGTGCCGGATGCAAAGCCGGATAATTCGAGCTGCCTCTAGGGAACCGTCAAAGTCGTCAGGCGGCTGCCAGCGCCGCCTCGCAAAGCCCGGCGACCGCGGCGATATCGGTGGGATCCGCAACCTTGTGGGTCCGCACAGGCATCTCCTGGTAGACCTTGCCGTCCTTGAATCCATGCCCCGTCACCATGCAGACGACGCGCGAACCTGGCGGCAGCGCGCCTTGCGCCAGCAGGCGCGGCAGCGCCGCGATCGGGCTCGCACCGGTCGGCTCGGCATAGAGTCCTTCGCTGCGGGCGAGCAGTTGCATCGCCTCGCGTAGCTCCTCGTCGCCGACCGCGATCGCCAGGCCACCGCTCTCGCGGACCAGCTTCAGCGTATAGGTGCCGTCGCGCTCATAGCCGATCAGCGGGTCGCTGATGCCGGAGGCGATGGTCTGCGGCGTGCCCCAGGCGGTCACCTCCCCGGCCCCGGCCTCGAAGGCCTGCACGATCGGTGCGCAGCCCTCTGCCTGCACGGCGATCAATCTGGTCGTGCCGCCGGCAGCGGCGATGCCTTGCCGGACGCCCTTGACCAGCGGGCCGCTGCCGGTCGGCACCAGCACATGGCTCGGCGCGCCGCCGAGCTGCTCGATGAGCTCGGTGCCGACGGCGGTGAGGCCGGCGACGGCGTAGGGGTTGATGAAGGTGGTGGTCAGGTTAGCGAAGCCGTGCCGCTCGGCCAAAGCGAGGGCGAGATCGTAGGAGCGGCTGTAATGCCCTTCGACCAGCAGCAGGATCGCGCCATAGGCCGCGATCTGCGTCACCTTGCCGAGCGGCGTATGCGCCGGCACGATGATCACGGCCGGAATGCCGGCGCGGGCGGCGTAGGCGGCAGTCGCTGCCCCGGCATTGCCGGAGGAGGCGCAGACGACCTTGCGGATGCCGAGCGCGAGCGCCCGGCCCATGGCGGCGCCGACGAGCCGGTCCTTGAACGAGCCGGACGGGTTGCGGGTCTCGTCCTTCAGCCAGATCTCGCCGGAAAAGCCGGGCAGCGAGGCCTCGATCCGGCGGGCCCGCAGCAGCGGCGTGACACTCTCACCGAGCGAGACGCCCGGCGTGTCGTCGTCACCGACGGTCTCCAGGATGCCGCCACAGGCCTTGCAGCGATAGAGCAGCACTGGCGGATAGGTCGTCGTGCAATCGACGCAGCGCAGTTCCATCGCGAGCACTCCTCCAGGCTGTCGGCCGGCAACCCTGCCCTCGCAAGGCCGCCATGGCTTCAGCCTAGACCGAAAATGCCGGCCGACACTGCGCCCGTTTGCGGTGGGCCGCCCTGCATCTGTCCGGGGGGCTTGATCTGCCCGGAGGCTTGGCGCAGCCCGAGCGCCAGCGCTCAATCGGCCGCGACAGGCGGCCCGGCGAGCTGGACCGCGACCGTGCCGAACCAGCGCGTCTCGACCTCGAAGCGCAGGGGCAGCGGAAACTCGCCGCCCTCGCGCAGCGCGATCAGAACCGAGCCCTTCAGGGGCCGCATCGCCGCCTCGCGGTCATCGTCATGCCGGAAGCCGGCGATGGTCCGGACGGTGAAGCCGCAGTTCAGCGCGCGGCCGTTCAACGGGCCCTGGTCGCTGACCTGCACCTTGGCCGAGGAGGTCATGACCGCGACCGAGCGGCGGCGGCCGTCATAGATCGCCGTCGAGCCGTCGCAGGCCTCGCTCTCCGCCACCTTCTTCAGCATCCCGGCGACGCCGGAGAGCGAGTCGACCGTGCCGCGGATCAGTTCGGGCGGGACGGCCTCGCGATCCTCGTTCGACGGCTCCTGCCGCCGGATCGTCGGCACGCCGCGCGGATAGTGCATCTCGCTGACATAGGCCCGGCCGCGCCATGAGCCATTCGCCTGATAGAGCCGCGGCTCGGGACCGCTGCGGCCCCAGCGGCCTTCGACCTTGCCGGATTGCTCGGCAGCCCCGACGAGCTGTGCCGCCCGGTAGGGGCGCGTGCGGATCTCGATGCGATAGCCGGCGCGGTCGAGCATCGAGGTCACCTCGATCTCGCCGAGCGAGACCCCGCCGAGCACCGTGACATCGTAGCGAAGGCGCATCTCGCGCGCCGAAGCGGCCGAAGGCACGGCGCAGGCGAGCGCGCCGGCGATCAGGGCGCCTGCCGCGATGGCCCTGGCCTGTCTCGATGCGATGCCGGCTGCCCTCCCGCCGCGCTCAGGCCTCACCACCGTCGCCGGAGAGGCTGCACAGCTCCGCAGGTCCTCGGCACCGTCGCTGTCGAAGTTGCGCCCGAGCATCCGCATCATCCCGCACAGGACCGGCAGGTCCCCTTCCCTCCGCGTGACCGCCCGGTGTCATAGGGCCGAGGCGATGTGCCGTTGTAGCGCGGACGACGAGCGCCCCGCCATGCACGAAGGCGCGACGTGTTGCAGATGCGGATAGGGCGATGGAGGGTCTCAGTGCCGGCGGGCTCGCCAGCGACACGCCCTTCGCCACCGATGTCTCCCTACCGCCAGCCCCTGCGCTTCATCAACGGACCGGGCATCTGCGCACCATCGCCTGCACCGAGATCAAAAAGCGCAAGGAAAACGGGCGAGGACGTTTACGGAACAGGAGTTGGCGCGGCCTTGGGTCAAGGTGGTGAGTAGAGTTGGAGGCGATTCTCATACACGTATTCAAGTGCTCACTTGCGTTTTTAACGGCTTTTGACAACGTGATTTGAGCATATTCGACATGCGCAAGTGATTCTATGAAGGAAGAACCAGCCCAAACTCTGGAGCGTCAGTTTTGCTCACACGCTTGACGCCGATCGAGTTCAACAAGCCGACAGGGTCAGGCCGGACAAGACCGGCCATCGTCACATGCGAAACGGCGGAAGGCGACATTGTCGAAGTTGTAGCGAAATTCTCGGCCGGATGTGATCTCGGCGTCACGAGCCTAGCGCGAGAAGTGGTCGCCGCCTGCCTCGCCGCAGACCTTGAGCTGCCGGTTCCGCAGCCATTCCTTCTTGAAATTTCGCCTGACTGGGCCAACATCATCGTAGATGCGGGGTATCGAGAGCTGGTTGCCCGCAGTTCGCGTATAGCCTTCGGCTCCAAGTATCTTGGCAATCAATATACTGCCTGGTCGAGCGGCACTCGCCTTCTGGACGATATGGTGGGCATCGCGGCGGCGGCTTTCGTTTTCGACTGTATCATACAGAACCCTGACCGACGGCTCATAAACCCGAACTGCCTAGTTAGGGGCGACGAGATCAGAATTATCGATCACGAGTTGGCCTTTGCCCATGGCCAGATTCTGTTCTGGAGGCCACCTTGGCAACTTGGTGGTCTTAACGTGATGGAAACGCCCGGATTTCATATTTTTCGAGACGTCCTGCGTAACCGGAATATCGATTTCGAGCCGATCGGGGCTGCATGGCGATCCTTGTCGGATGATCGGCTTCGGGCCTATGGTGCCGCGGTGCCGGGAGAGTGGTCCGCCGAAGGGGCGGATATTGACAGCGCGCTGGCTCTGATACGAGACGCGCGGGATAATATCGACGGCTGCATCGCGGAAGCGAGACGAGTTCTGGAATGATGGACAAGCAGACCTACACATATGCGGTCTTGCGCTATGTGCATGACGTCGTGACGGCTGAGTTCGTCAACGTCGGCGTGGTCATCTACGTGCCATCTACTGGCTCCGTCCTCTCGCGTGTCCGAACCTCGATGGGCCCCCGCCTGAGAGGGGTCTTTCCCGATCTGGATCGCGAGGCGTTTACGCGCGCCATGCGGGCGACTGAACGCAGCCTCGCGACCCTCGCCAAAGCCACGAAGACCGAAGGGCTATTTTCATCCGAGGCCGATGCAGTCGGCATGGTCGCGCGCGCTTTGCCCAAGGATGATAGTGCGCTGCAGTGGTCATCGCCGGCCGGTTCTGGCCTGACGAGCGACCCTGAGAAAACGCTTGCGCGTCTCTACGACCGCTTCGTATCGCGTTACGACGTGCGATCCTTGCGTCGGCGCTCGGACGACGATGTCTGGCGTCCAGTGCGCCAGAAATTGGAAGAGCAGAACCTGTCTGTCCAACTTCAGGAAAAGACGATCGTCGGCACCGTCGACGAGATTGTCTTCAAGCATGCTTGGAAGAATAGTGTCTGGCACGTCTATGAGGCTCTCTCCTTTGATCTCGCTGATTCCGATGGGATCAAAACAAAGGCGCGGGAGTGGGCAGGCCACCTTCTGTCCGCGAGTGACGGAGCAACCGAGGTGTTTAAACCTCACTTCATCGTCTGCGGCCCATCGCGAAGCGAATTGTCAAATGCGTATAAATCCGCACTCGCGATCCTGAAGAAGGCACCGGGCTCGCCCGAAATATTCGAAGAGGACCAAGTTGATGAATTGGTCGCTCAGATCGAGGATGAGGTTCGCGCGCATGAGGCACACCTCGAATAATTTAATTGGTTACTCAAGCCTGTAATAACTGGATCGACCGCCACTTGATGCGAGACAGCACGCTTGGCGGGCGCCATCTTCAACGTCCCAAATAGTGGTAACCCCGCCTCGCCCACAGGCACGGCGGGGTCGTAGGCCAAGCTAGATGCCGGCGGGATTGCAGAACTCCGCCCCCGCCAGCCATTCCACTACGCCGCCTCTGCGAGGTGCTTTTCGCTCCCCACCTCCCCATGCTGCCTGAGCGGCTTATTCCCCGACAGCTTGCGCATCAGCACGTAGAACACCGGCGTCAGGAAGATGCCGAAGGCTGTGACGCCGATCATGCCGGCGAAGACCGCGATGCCCATGGCCTGGCGCATCTCGGCGCCCGCCCCGGTCGAGAGCACCAGCGGCACCACGCCCATGACGAAGGCGAGCGAGGTCATCAGGATCGGCCGCAGGCGCAGGCGGCTGGCCTCGATTGCGGCCTCGACCGGCGTCCTGCCCTCGAATTCGAGCTCGCGCGCGAATTCGACGATCAGGATGGCGTTCTTGGCCGATAGTCCGACCAGGACGACGAGGCCGATCTGGGTGAAGACGTTGTTGTCGCCGCCGCTCCACCAGACGCCGGCCATCGCCGCGAGCAGGCCCATCGGGATGATCAGCAGGATCGCGACCGGCAGGGTCAGGCTCTCATATTGCGCCGCCAGCACCAGGAAGACGAGCAGGATCGCGACCGGGAAGACCAGGATGGCGGAGTTGCCGGCCAGTATCTCCTGATAGGTCAGCTCGGTCCATTCGAAGGCGAAGCCCTTGGGCAGGGTCTCGGCGGCGATGCGGGTGACGGCGTCCTGCGCCTGGCCGGAGGAGAAGCCGGGGGCCGGGCCGGCATTGATGTCGGCGCTGAGGAAGCCGTTATAGCGCATGGCACGTTCGGGGCCGGCATCGGTGCGCACGTTGAGCACGGCCGACAGCGGCACCATCTCGCCCGAATTCGAGCGGACCTTGAGCTTGCCGATGTCCTCCTGATAGGCGCGGTAGGGCGCATCGGCCTGGACTCGCACCGTGTAGGTGCGGCCGAACTTGTTGAAGTCGTTCACATAGGACGAGCCCAGATAGATCTGCAGCGTCTCGAAGACATCGGTGACGGGAACGCCGAGCTGGCGCGCCTTGGTGCGGTCGATGTCGGCATAGAGCTGGGGAACGTTGACCTGGAAGCTCGAGAACATGCCGGCGAGCTCGGGCGCCGCCGCAGCCTTGGCCATGAAGGCCTTGGTCGCCTCGTCGAGCGCCTTGTAGCCGAGGCCGGCGCGATCCTCGATCTGCAGCTTGAAGCCACCGATGGTGCCGAGGCCCTGGACGGGCGGCGGCGGGAACATCGCGATGAACGCCTCCTTGATGCCGGCGAACTCCTTGTTGAGCTGCATGGCGATGGCGTTGCCCGAGAGCGAGGGATCCTTGCGCTGGTCGAAGGGCTTCAGGCCGACGAAGACGATGCCGGCATTGGAAGAGTTGGTGAAGCCGTTGATCGACAGGCCGGGGAAGGAGATCGCGTTCTCGACGCCGGGATGCTTCAGCGCGATCGCGTCCATCTTGCGGATGACGTCCTCGGTGCGGTCGAGCGTCGCCGCGTCGGGCAGCTGCGCGAAGCCGACGAGATACTGCTTGTCCTGGCCCGGCACGAAGCCCGACGGCACCTTCTGGAAGAGCATGACGGTGAGGCCGACGAGGCCGGCATAGACCACGAGCATCACGGTCTTGCGGCCGAGGATGCGGGTGACGCCGCCGCCATAGGCTTCGGAGCTGCGGTTGAAGAAGCGGTTGAAGCCGCGGAAGAACCAGCCGAACAGCTTGTCCATGACGCGGGTCAGCGCGTCCTTGGGCGCGTCGTGGCCGCGCAGCAGCAGGGCGGCGAGCGCCGGCGACAAGGTCAGCGAGTTGATCGCCGAGATCACCGTCGAGATCGCGATGGTGAGCGCGAACTGGCGGTAGAACTGGCCGGTCAGGCCGCTGATGAAGGCGAGCGGCACGAAGACCGCGACGAGGACGAGCGCGATCGCGATGATCGGGCCGGAGACCTCGCGCATCGCCTTGTAGGTGGCTTCGCGCGGCGAGAGCCCGTTCTCGATGTTGCGCTCGACATTCTCGACCACGACGATGGCGTCGTCGACGACGATGCCGATCGCCAGCACCAGGCCGAACAGCGAGAGCGCGTTGATCGAGAAGCCGAAGAGATACATCACCGCGAAGGTGCCGACGACCGAGATCGGCACGGCGACCAGCGGGATGATCGAGGCGCGCCAGGTCTGCAGGAAGACGATGACGACGAGCACGACCAGCGCGATCGCCTCGAGCAGCGTCGAGATCACCGCCTTGATCGAGGCACGAACGAACTGGGTGGTGTCGTAGACGATCGAGTAGTCCACGCCCTCGGGCATGTTCTGCTTGATCTCCTTCATCACCGCCTGAACCTGATCAGCGATCGCGATGGCGTTCGAGTTCGGCGCCTGGAAGACCGGCACGGCGACGGCCGACTTGCCGTTGAGCAGCGAGCGCAGAGCGTATTCGGCGGCGCCCAATTCGATGCGGGAGACGTCCTTCAGGCGCACGACCGCGCCTGAAGGAGCGGTCTTGACGATGATCTCGCCGAACTCCTCCTCGCTGGCGAGGCGGCCCTGCGCGTTGACCGAGAGCTGCAGATCGAGCCCCGGCCCGCTCGGCGAGGCGCCGATGACGCCGGCCGCGGCCTGGACGTTCTGGGCGCGGATCTCGCGGACGATGTCGGAAGGCGAGAGGCCGTGCTCGGCGACCTTCTGCGGATCGAGCCAGACGCGCATCGAATAGTCGCCCGAGCCGAAGAGCTGAACCTGGCCGACGCCGTCGATGCGCGCCAGCCGGTCCTTGACGTTGAGGACGGCGTAATTGCGCAGATAGGTCATGTCGTAGCGGCCGTTCGGCGAGGTGATGTGCACCACCATCGTCAGGTCGGGCGAGCTCTTGATCGTGGTGACGCCGAGGCGGCGCACCTCCTCGGGCAGGCGCGGCTCGGCCTGGCTGACCCGGTTCTGGACGAGTTGCTGGGCCTTGTCCGGGTCGGTGCCGAGCTTGAAGGTGACGTTCAGCGTCATCACGCCGTCGGTCGTCGCCTGGCTCGACATGTAGAGCATACCCTCGACGCCGTTGATCTGCTCCTCGATCGGCGTCGCCACGGTCTCGGCGATGACGCGGGGATTGGCGCCGGGATATTGCGCGCGCACCACCACGGTCGGCGGCACGACCTCGGGATATTCCGAGATCGGCAGCGCGCGCAGCGCCAGCAGGCCGGCGAGGAAGATCAGGACGGAGAGGACGCCGGCGAAGATCGGCCGGTCGATGAAGAACTTCGAGAGGTTCATGGGGTGCCCCTTCAAGGCGGCGGCCCCGCCGGTCCCGAAGCGGCCGGCGGGGCGATAGAACTGGGAAAGGCTCGCGCGCTCTAGCGCTGCGCAAGCTCGGTCTTGGGCTTCTTCAGCTCGGAGCGCTCGGCCATCGGCACCTGCTCGGGGGCGACGGAAGCGCCCGGGCGGATGCGCTGCAGGCCGTTGACGACGATCTGCTCGCCGGCCTCCAGCCCGCTGGTGACGATGCGCAGCCCTTCAGCGGCCGTGCCGAGGGTGACCTCGCGCCACTGCGCCTTGTGGTCCTTGCTGACGACGAAGACGAACTTCTTGTTCTGGTCGGTGCCGACGGCGCGCTCGTTGATGACGAGGGCCGGCTCGGACTTGGCCTGGCCCATGCGCAGGCGCACGAACTGGCCGGGCATCAGCGCGCCGTCCTTGTTGTCGAAGATCGCCCGGACGCGGACGGTGCCGGTCGCGGCGTCGATGCCGTTATCGACGAAGTTGAGATGGCCGGAGATCGGCGCGGCCTCGTTGGTCGCGGTGGTCATCTGCACCGGGATGCGCTTCAGGTCACGCGGCTTGCCGGGCTCGGCCGGCAGGGTCGCCAGCGCCTTGAGCAGCGAGCCTTCGTCGGCATTGAAGCCGGCATAGACCGGGTCGACCGAGACCAACGTCGTCAGCAGCGGCGCATTGGCGCCGGCAGCGACGAGGTTGCCAACGGTGACTTCCAGCCGACCGATACGGCCACCGATCGGGGCGCGGATCTGAGTGTAATCGAGGTTGAGCCGCGCCGACTGCAGGGCGGCGCGGGCGGCGCGCTCGTTGGCCTGCGCCTCGCGCAGGGCATTCAGCCGGGCATCAAGGTCGCGCTGCGAGACGTTCTGCGTGGACATCAGCTTCTGGCCGCGCTCATGCTCGTTTGCGGCGAGCGCGACGCGAGCCTCGGCGGCAAGCAACTGCGCCTGCGCACGCTCGAACTCGGCCTGATAGGGCGCCTGATCGATGCTGACGAGCAGGTCGCCCTGCTTGACCAGCGCGCCCTGCGCGAAGTGCACCTGCTCGACCACGCCGGAGACGCGCGAGCGGATCTCGACGCGCTCGATCGCCTCGAGCCGGCCGGAGAATTCGGCCCAGCTGACCAGCTCGCGCTGCTCGACGACAGCGACAGAAACAGGAGTCGCGGCCGGCGCGGCGGGGGCGGTGTCGCCCTGCGCCTTGTCGGAACCATGGACGGCGACGGCGAGCGCCGCGAGCGAGACGCCGGCGGCGAAAGTAACGCCCAACAGGGCATGACGGATCGTTCCCAGAATCATGGGTCTAGTCCTTCGTGGAGAGAGATTGAAAGAGCTGGCGGCTGTCGGTGCTAGGACGGCGCAGTCGCGGTGAAGAACTCGCTGACGTGATGACAGGCCGCGCACAGGCAGGTGCCGTCGCAGGGGCCTTCGGCGAAGGCGTCCGGCCAACGGCTCGGACCGCCGACGACGCGAATGGTGGTGTCAACGCCGGCCGCCTTCAGCCGGTGGGCATAGTTGATGCTCTCGTCGCGCAGCAGGTCGTCCTCGGCGGTGACGATCAGCGCCGGGGCGAGGCCGGTCAGCCTGACGGCATTGACCGGAGCGGCATAGGGATGCGCCGCCTTTTCGGGCGAGCCGAGATAGGCATGCCAGCCATCGGCCCAGCGGCAGCCGACCGGGCCGGCCTCGGCATTGCGGAAGGAATAGGTGCCGAGGCAGGAATCGAGCATCGGCGAAAATAGAATCTGGCCGGCGAGCGGCGGGCCGTGCCGGTCGCGCGCCATCATGGCGAGCGCTGCGGCGAGATTGCCGCCGGCCTCCTCGCCCGCCACATAGAGCGGCGCGGTCTTGCCGACCCAGCGCGCCTTGTCGCGGGCGATCTTTTCGAGCGCGGCATAGGAGGCTTCGAGCGCCTGCGGGAACGGACTGGCCGGAGCAAGCGGGTAAGGCAGCGAGATCACGATTGCGCCGGCCTCGGCCAGCGTGGTCGCGACAGCCTCGCCAGAGGCAAGCGAGCCGCTGTCGAAGGTGCCGCCATGGAGGTGGACGACAAGGCCTGCCTCGTCCGGCACGGAAGCCGGCGCGTAGAGCCGGCCGGCGACCTTTTCACGCCCGACCGCGACGCTCTGCTCGCGCCAGAACACGGCGCGGCGATAGCGGCTTTCGGGGACGGACGGGGCGAGCATGGCGGTGACGGCCGACGAATGTTGCGGTGCATCACGATTTAGGTGATGCTCCCCGCTTAATAAACCGCCGTTCTGCTCCTACATTATTTCCATATGGAAACAATCGACAGGGCATCCGGAGCCTCGCCATGGACCAGCTCAACGCCATGCGCGCCTTCGTGCGCGTCGTCGAAGTCGGCACCTTCACCCGCGCCGCGGAACTGCTCGACCTGCCGAAGCCGACCGTGACCAAGCTGATCCAACAGCTCGAAGGCCATCTGCACGCGCAATTGCTCAACCGCACGACGCGCCGCGTCACCGTGACGATGGATGGCGCCGCCTATTACGAGCGGGCCCTGCGCGTGCTCGGCGAGATCGACGAGCTCGACCAGAGCATGACCTCCTCACAGGCCCGGCCGAGCGGGCGGCTGCGCGTCGACGTCAGTGCCTCGTTCGCCACCGACATCATCCTGCCGGCGCTGCCCGGCTTCCATGCGCGCTACCCCGAGATCCAGATCGACATGGGCCTGTCCGACCGGCCTGCCGACTTGATCGGCGAGAATCTCGACCTCGCCATCCGCGCCGGCGAAATCGACGACCAGAGCCTGATCGCCCGCCGCATCGGCGAGATGATGCTGATCACCTGCGCGACACCCGGCTATCTGGCCAAGCACGGTACGCCGCAGCACCCGCGCGATCTGGAGGATGGCCATCTCGCGATCGGCTATCGCCGGGCCGGCACCAGCCGCATCATGCCCTTCACCTTCGCCAGCCCGAAGGAGACGATCGAAATCCAGGGCGACTATGTCGTTTCCCTGAACGACGGGACCGGCTATGTCGCCGCCGGACTGGCGGGGCTGGGCGTCATGCAGGTGCCGACCTTCATGGCGATGGCGCATATCGCCGCCGGCCGGCTCGTGCCGGTCCTGACCGACTGGTGCACCAAGCCGAAGCCGCTGCACATCATCTATCCGCCGAACCGCCACCTCTCCAACAAGGTCCGCGTCTTCGTCGACTGGCTCGCCGAGCTATTCGCCCGGAACGCGTTGCTTCAAGGCAAGCCGCTGCTACCCTGCCCCGGCGGCGTGGCCGCGGAGGCACTCGCTCATCGGCCGGAACAAGCCGCCTAGCCGCGCAAGGCCGGGATGACGGGCCGGCGGTTCCATCACATAGCGAACTGGCCTAACCAGATGCGCCGGCATCCGCCGCGCGCTTCCGCCACCAGCCAGGTCCGCCCGATGTCCCGCAGCGTCCGCGACAAGCTCGAAGCCAATCTCGCCAGCATCGGCGACGGCACCCCGGTGTTCACCAAGCTCCTGCTCGATACCGCGCGTGCCGAGGCCGACGCCGCCGACCGCCGGCGCGAGACCGGGCTGCAGCTGAGCGCGATCGACGGCACCATCGTCTCGGTCAAGGACCTGCTCGATGTGAAGGGGGTCACGACCTGGGCCGGCTCCAGCGCGCTGAAAGGCGCGCCTGCCGCAACGCAGGATGCGCCTTCGGTGGCGCGCTTACGCCGTGCCGGCGCGGTGATCATCGGCAAGACCAACATGACCGAGTTCGCCTTTTCCGGCATCGGCCTCAACACCACCTTCGGCACGCCTGGCAGCGCGGTCGACAAGGCGCGCATCCCCGGCGGCTCCTCTTCGGGCGCGGCAGTCTCGGTGGCGGAAGGCTCGTCGGAGCTGACCGTCGGCACCGACACCGGCGGCTCCTGCCGCATTCCCGCCGCCTTCAACGGCATCACCGGGATGAAGCCGACGCACAAGACGGTCCCCGACGAGGGCTGCTTCCCGCTGGCACCGAGCCTCGATTCGATCGGCCCGCTGGCCAAGGACGTCGCCGGCTGCGCGCGCCTGCTCTCGGTGCTGGCCGACCGGCCCTTCGATCTGGCGGACGGCATCTCGCCCGGCCGCATCCGCCTCGGCGTGGCGCGCGGCGGCTTCCTGGCCGAGGCCGATCCCTCCGTCGCCAAGGCCTATGAAGCGGCGATCGAGCGCGTGACACGGCTCGGCATCGCCATCGAGCCGGTCGATCTCGACGGGTTCTACAAGGAGATGCTGGCGGTCGGCCCGGTGCCGCTCGTCACGGTCGAGGCGGCGGCCGTGCATCGCGACCTGCTGGCCAGCAAGGCCGATGCCTATGACCGGCGCGTCGCGGCCCGCATCGCCATCGGCGTGCCCTGCAAGGCGACCGATTACATCATCGCCATGGAGAAGCGCCGGGCGCTGATCGCCAGGCTCAAAGCCCAGCTCGACGGGCTCGACGGCTTCCTGGCTCCGACCGTGCCGATCGAGGCGCCGACGATCGCCGCGATGGAGGCCGGTGACGAGGCCTTCTTCGCGGCCAACCGCCTGATCCTGCGCAACCCGGCCTTCGGCAACCTGTTCGACCTGTGCTCGATCTCGCTGCCGATGCCGCTCGGCGACAAGCTCTCGGGCGGGCTGATGCTGAGCGCAGTCGCCGGACGGGACCAACAATTGCTCAACATCGCCAAGCTGATCGAGCCGGCTGCGGCGGGCTGAGTCTCAGGGGCGCGGACGCCCTTCCCGTCATGGTCGGGCTTGTCCCGACCATCCGCGTCTTCCTTCGGATAGCGCAGTGTTCAAGACGTGGCTATTCGCCACAAGGGCGAGCATGACGTCGAGGATCAGCCCCTCACCTCGCCCAGCGACCAGGGCAGTTCCTCGCCGCCACGGAAGATGACGACGTCTTCCTCGCCGACCGCCACCGTCGGAGAGACGCGGCAGGGCCGCTTCTCCAGCGTGATCGTACCTTCGTTCAGCGGCAGGCCGTAGAAGCGCGCGCCGTTCTCCGAGGCGAAAGCCTCGAAATGGGCGAGTGCGCCCTCCTCGTCGAAGACCTGGACGTAAGTTTGCAAGGCGGTGGCGCCGCCGAAGACACCGGCCGAGCAGCATTCGGCCTGCTTGGCGCTGCGCAGATGCGGAGCAGTGTCGGTACCGATGAAGAAATTACCGTCGCCCGAGGTGACCGCCTTGCGCAAGGCGAGGCGATGGCGCTCGCGCTTGGCGACCGGCAGGCAATAGAGATGCGGCCGCAATCCTCCCTGGAAGATCGAGGTGCGGTTGATGATCAGGTGGTGCGGCGTCACCGTGCCGGCCGCGCGGCCGGCATGGGCGCGTACCAGTTCGACCGTCTCGGCGGTGGTGACGTGCTCGACCACGACCTTGAGGCCCTGATGCCGCCCGAGCAGCGGCAGCATCTCGGTCTCCATGAACACCGCCTCACGGTCGAAGATGTCGACGGCCGGGTCGGTCGCCTCGCCGTGGACGAGAACCGGCATGCCGATCTTTTCCATCCGCTCCAGCACAGGGGCGAGCTTCGGAATGCTGGTGACGCCGTGATGCGAGTTGGTCGTCGCGCCCGAGGGATAGAGCTTGGCGGCAGCCCAGACGCCCTCGCGGAAGCCGCGCTCGATCTCGTCCGGATTGGTCGTGTCGGTGAGATAGCAGGTCATCAACGGCGTGAAGTCGTTGCCATCCGGCCGCGCCGCCAAGATGCGCTCGCGATAGGCTGAGGCCGCGTCAACCGAGGTCACCGGCGGCACCAGATTCGGCATGATGATGCCGCGCTTGAACTGCGCGGCGGTGAAGGGCAGCACAGCCTTGAGCATGGCGCCGTCGCGCAGATGCACATGCCAGTCGTCCGGCCGGCGGATCGTCAGGGTCTGCGCCGGGATGGCTGCCTTGGCCTCGCTGCTGCCGAAGAGTTCCGTGACGCTCATGACCTGCCCCTGTGCTGACCTGCCCGCCAAACGAATCCGCCAGCGAGCCGGCCTTCCATAGCCGCCTTGGCGAGGCCGCGCGAGTACATCGAAACAATCCTGCCGGGGACAGTGCGCGGGAGGGATTGACCTTCACCGACAACCTGTCGAGAAGGGGCCGTTTGCGAATTTGACACGAGCCGCGCCAACGCCTGCAAACGGCGAAGGATGGCGCGCGCTGGCCCTGGAGAACGAGACCATGTCGAATCTTTACATGCCGGTCGACCGGGAGACCATCGCGCTCGAAGCGGCCAAGATGCTGCTGGAGATCAAGGCGGTCCACTTCTACAGCGACAAGCCCTTCATCTTCACCTCGGGCTGGGCGAGCCCGGTCTATATCGACTGCCGCAAGATCATCTCCTTCCCGCGTTTGCGCTCCTCGCTGATCGACTTCGCCGCCACGACGATCGTGCGTGACATCGGCTATGAATCGATCGACATCGTCGCCGGTGGCGAGACCGCCGGCATTCCCTTCGCCGCCTGGATCTCCGATCGCCTGTCGCTGCCGATGCAATATGTCCGCAAGAAGCCCAAGGGCTTCGGCCGGAATGCGCAGATTGAAGGCGAAGTGGTCGAAGGCGCGCGCACTTTGCTGGTCGAGGACCTTGCCACTGACGGCGGCAGCAAGGTCAATTTCTGCAAGGCGCTGCGCGACGCCGGCGCCAAGGTCGATCACTGCTTCGTGCTGTTCTACTACGACATCTTCCCGCAGGGCCGCGAGATGATGAAGGAGATCGGCGTCGGCCTGCACTACCTCACCACCTGGTGGGACGTGCTCAAGGTCGCCAAGGCGAGCGGGCATTTCGAGCCGAAGGTGTTGGCCGAGGTCGAGAGCTTCCTCAACGAGCCGGCCAAGTGGTCGGCCGCGCATGGCGGCATCTCGGACTTCAACCAGGCCAAGACCGGCTGAAGACCCAAAATCAGCTCCGATCCGCAGGCTCTCAGCCGGCGTGCAGGACACGAAAACGATCGGGTGCCGCAGGCTCCCGATCGACGATCTGGATCGGCGGCCAGGTCCATTGCCAAACGCTGATCCCCGGCTCGCGCGAAAAGCGGATTGGCCCGCGCGTGCCTTCGACCGAGATGTTCGGCCAGGCTTCGGCCAGGCGCGCGCCATCGGTGCCCCGAGCTCTCAACATCTCGGCGAGAACGGCGATCGTGTCGTAGCCCTCGAAAGCCACGAAGGACGGCGCCTGCGCAAGCTGCCGGCGCAAGGCCGCCTCGACCCGCACACCGAGCAGCGGAAGCTGCTCCGGCAAATAGCGCAAAAACGGGATCGCGGCCCCACCCTCGCCCAGCAACGCCAGCCATTCGGGCAGCTCCGGCGGCCCTGCCGGCGCGCCGATCAGGACACCGCCAAGGCGCGGATCGCTGCGGACGGCCTTGACGATCGAGACCGCCGGCTCCGGATGGCCGACCAGGAGCAGCAGGGCCGTGGCGCCCTTGCCGGCAAGTTCGTCACAGAGCGCGGCAGGCGTCAGCGAGTTCATCTCGAATTCGATGACGCTGCCGCCATGCGGCGCGAGATGATCCCACAGGATACGTGTCCCGGAGGCCCAGTAGACGCTCGGGACGGTCGCGACGGCAATACGCTGATGCCCCAAGCCTAGCAGGAAGTCAGCGTAGAGCCGCCAGCCCCGGGACTGCGCCGGGGCGATCCGGGCAACCCAATCCGTCGGCTGCTCGGTGAGCGCATCGAGCACCGCCGAGGAGCAGAGGAATGGCAGGTGTAGGGCATCGGCCCTGGCCGCAGCGGCGCGGGCGACGACGCTGTGGTACTCGCCCGCGAGCGCAACGACGCCCAGACCGGCCAGCTCGTCGACGGCGGCCGCCGCCCTCTGCGGGTCGGCCGCAGTGTCGCGTACGATCAACTCGAGTGGCCTTCCGTGGATTCCTCCGGCAGCATTGACGTCAGTGACAGCAAGCTCGAGCCCCGCGAGCAGATGCTGGCCTGCCTCCACCCAGCCAGGTGGCGACAGCGGTGCCAGGGCACCGATCCGGATAGGCGTCGTCATGCGTCGGTATCTCCCGGGCGGCGTTTCGGTCGCACTATGCCGGGATCGCGCCGATGGACGTCAGTAGCGTAGGCGCAGCGCAGTCAACCGATTTCAGAATTTCGGTGGCCGGCGCTCGAAGAAGGCGGCGATGCCCTCGCGGAAATCCGCCGTGGCGGCGTTGGCGACGAAGTTCTGCTTCTCCAGGTCGAGCTGCGCGTCGAAGGAGCCATGCGTCGCGGCCTGGACCAGCGCCTTGCTCGCCCCTTGCGCGCCGACACTGCCGCGGGCGAGCTTCTCCGCCATGGTTCGCGCGGTCTCGATCAGCTCACCATGCGGCACGACGCGGTTGACGAGGCCGAGCTGGAGCGCGGTTTGCGCATTCACAGCCTCGTTGAGCAAGACGAATTCCAGAGCCCGGCGCGGGCCGAGCAATTGCGTCAGTGTCCAGGTGGTGCCGCCATCGGGACTGGTGCCGAGCTTGGTATAGGCCGAGAGGAAGCTCGCATCCTGCGCAGCGACGACGAGATCGCAGGCGAGAGCGAGCCCGACGCCGCCGCCTGCGACCGGCCCCTGCACCGCGGCGATCACCGGCTGCGGCATCGCCTTGATCAGCCGCATCAGCGTGTGGAAGCGGTCGATCAGCTTCGTCGCAGTCTGCGGCGCGCCCGGAAGGTCGGCCTGGAAGCGGGCGAGATCGCCACCGGCCATGAAGGAGCGCCCTGCCCCGGCCAGGATGACCGCGCGGATCGACGCGTCGGCGGCAAGCCCGGAGAAGGCTGCCACGAGAGCGTCCGCCATCGCCTCGTCGAGGACATTCAGCACCTTGGGGCGGTTCATGGTCACGGTCAGGATCGGGCCCTGCCGCTGCGTGCCCACCACCTCGCCCGCCGGATCGCTCATCGCATCACCTCCTGCCGCCCAAGCTCAAACTCCCTCGTCATCCCGGATGGAGCGAAGCGGAACTCCGGGATCCATCGTAGAGCACGACGCCCTTCGATGGATTCCGGAGCTGCGCGGCTGCGCCGCTTGTCCGGAATGACGGCCCGATGGGTGAAGCTCACCCCGGCGCCCGCGTATCGTCGATGACCTTGCCGTCATTGGGCAATGTCCCCGGCGCCACCAGCTCGACCGCACCGCTCAGCTTGAAGACATCGCGGACGGAGGTCTTTACCGCCTCGGCCAGCCCTGCCCCCGGCGCCGCAGCCTCCGCCTTGAAGCACATCGCGTCAGCCTCGCCGGCACGCGTCACCACCAGCCGGCAGCGGCCGAGTTCCGGGTGCCGTGCTGCGACCGCCGCGACCTGCTCCGGTCGCACGAACATGCCCTTGACCTTGGCCGACTGGTCGGCCCGCCCGAGCCAGCCGCGGATGCGCTGGTTGGTGCGCCCGCAGGCCGAGCGCCCGGGCAACGTCGCGGTGAGATCGCCGACGGCGAAGCGGATCAGCGGCTTCTTCGGGTCGAGGATAGTCACCGCGATCTCGCCGACCTCGCCTTCCGCCACCGGCTGGCCGGTACCGGGCCGCAGGATCTCGACGATGATGTCCTCGTTGAGGACGAGGCCTTCGCGGGCCGGCGTCTCATAGGCGATGATGCCGCATTCGGCCGTGGCGTAGCACTGATAGGCGTCGATGCCGCGCGCGCGGAACTCGGCCTGCAGCGAAGGCGGGAAGGCCGCGCCCGACACCACCGCCCGCTTCAGCGAGGAGAGATCGCGCCCGCGCGCCGCGCCGAGGTCGAGCAGGATCTTGAGGAAATCCGGCACGCCGGCATAGACCGTCGGCCGATAGGCCTCGATCAGATCGAGCTGGGCGTCGCTATTGCCCGGCCCGGCCGGGATCACCGCGCAGCCGAGCACGCGCGCCCCGGCATCGAAGCACCAGGCGCCGGGCGTCAGGTGGTAGGAGAAGGTGTTGAGCACGATGTCGCGCCAGCCGGCGCCGGTCGCGGCGAGTGCCCGTGCGACCCGCCAGGGGTCGTCGTCATGGCCCTCGGGCTCGAAGATCGGTCCCGGCGACATCATCAGACGGCGATAATCACCGGGGCGGCCGGGCAGCAGGCCACCGAAAGGCAATTTCGCGCGCTGGATCATCGACAGCTCGGATTTGCGCAGCACCGGCAGCTTGGCGAGCGATGTCCGGTCGGTCACCTCAGCTGGCTCGATGCCGCGCAGGTTCCGGCGCCAGACCGGCAAGGCTTTCGCCGCTGCGATCACCTGCGGCAACCGCCCGAACAGCTCGGCCTCGCGGCGCGCCGGCGCGCGCGTTTCCAGGCGGTCGTAGTGCTTTGCCATGGCGCCGCCTCAAGCCAACCAGCGCTTGCGGCGCCGGTAGTGCTTGACCGCGTGGTAGTCGACCTTCTCGTGGCCACCGAGATAGGCGTCGGCGACGTCGGGATTGGCACTCAGCACCGCCGCCTCGCCGCTCATCAGGATGCGGCCATTCTCGATCAGGTAGCCGTACTGGGCGATCTCCAGCGCCGCCGTGGCGTTCTGCTCGACCAGCAGCACGGCGACGCCGTCGCGCTCGTTGACGCGGCGGACGATGTCGAAGATCTCGTCGACGAGGAACGGGGCGAGGCCCAGGCTCGGCTCGTCGAGCATCAGCAGGCGCGGCTCGGTCATGAGGGCTCGGGCGATCGCCAGCATCTGCTGCTCGCCGCCGGAGAGATAGCCGGACTCTGCCTTGGCCCGCTGAGCGAGACGCGGGAAGGTCTCGAACATCCTGTCGATCAGCGCTGTGACATGGCCGCGCTCGCGATGCATGGTCGCCGCCGCGATCAGGTTCTCCTTCGGCGTCAGATGGCCGAAGACGCGCCGTCCCTCGAGCACATGGACGATGCCAAGACGGACGCGCTCGGGCGGATCGACCGCCAGGATCGAGCGGCCATCGAAGCTGATCTCGCCGCGCGTGACCGCGCCGCGCTCGGGCTTGAGCAGGCCGGAGATCGACTTCAGCACCGTGCTCTTGCCGGCGCCGTTGGCGCCGAGCACGGCGACGAGCCCCTTCTCGGGGACCTCGATCGAGACGCCGCGCACGGCGAGGAAGACCTGATCGTAGACGATCTCGATATTGTTCAGCGCCAGCAGCGTCATCGGCCCGATCCGATAATGGCGGGCGGCGCGTCAGAGACGCGCCGCCCGGACCTCGTCATTTCCCTGTCTTCTTGAACTCGTCCGAGTTCTTGCGAATCTCCTCCCAGACCACGTCCTGGTTGGCGGAGAACCAATCGGTGATCGGCACGAACTTGGCGCCGTCCCAGCGTGCGATCCGGCCCATGCCGCCGCCCTGGTGGTCGTCCTTGGTGATCGTGGTCGGTGGCAGCAGCCCTTCCGCCGTGAAGTTGGTGATCGAGCGCAGGCCTTCATTGAGCCAGGGACCAGTGACCGGGCCGTTCGGCGCCTTCTCGGCCGCCTTGCGCACGCCCTCGACCATCAGCGTCGCCATCTGGACACCGTAGTTGTAGTAGGCCGTGCCGACCTTGTTCTCGGGGCCGGCGCCTTTGCCCTTGCCGACGACCTCGGCCAGGATGTCCTTGATGACCTTGGGCTCGCGCCCGCCGACGCAGGGCTCGACCTTCATCACGCCCTTGGCCGCCTCGCGCCCGACCACGTCCATGTCGGATTCGGAGAGCCAGACGCTGCCGGAGACCCGGTCCATCGGCAGGCCGTTGCGGATCGCCTCGGTCAGCGCCACGGTCTGGCCGACGCCGGCGCCCCAAAAGATCACGAAATCGGGCCGCGCGCGGCGCACCTGCGGCCAGATCGCCGACTGGTCGTTGCCCGGCGGCGTATAGGGGAAGGCGGTGAGCTCATAGCCTTCCTTCTTGGCGAGCACGTTGAGGATCGGCAGCGGCTCCTTGCCGAAGGGCGTGTCGATATGGACGAAGACGATCTTCTTGCCCTTGAGGCTGCCCTTCTCGGTCTTCTTGAACTGCTCGATGATCAGGCCGGCCTGGGTCCAGTAGTTGATCGAGAGCGGCAGCACATAGGGGAAGGCGCTGCCATCGGCGGCATCGCTGCGGCCGGAATAGGCGGTGATCATGTTGATCTTGTCTTCGAGCGCGCGCGGCACGAGCGCGCGGGCCACCGGCGTCGAGAGCGGGTCGATCAGCACGGCGCCTTCGCGCTTGCCGCGCTCATAGGCCTCGATGGCGCGGGGTAAATCGTTGGCGTGGTCGGTGATGTCAGCGACGATCTTGTAGCCACTGACGCCGCCGCGATCATTGACGAGGGTGAAGTAGTCGCGCTGGCCCTGGTTATATTCCGAGGTGACGAAGGTGTAGATGCGGGTGAAGTCCTGCGGCAGCGAGAAGCGGACGATCTTCTCCTGGGCGAAGACCCGCACCGGCAGCGCAAACGGCGCAGCGAGCGCGGCCGAGCCGGCGATGAAAGAACGGCGATCGAGCGACATCCTGTTTCCTCCAGCCCTGTCGTTGATTGAGGCACCGTCACCGCTGGGCATGGCGGAACGGCCAGACGAGCAAGTAATTGCGGAAATTGGCGTAGATCTTGGCGAGGCCGAGCGGCTCGTAGAGCAGGAAGCCGATCACCAGCGCGCCATAGGCCATCAGGGGCAGATGCGCGCGCAGGTCGATCGGCAAGGACCAGCCGAGCGTGCTCGCGGTGAAGCCGAGCAGGTTGTTGAGCAGGATCGGCGCGAACAGGATCAGCGCCGTGCCGAAGAACGGCCCGAGCACGCTGCCGAGGCCGCCGACGATGATCATCGCCAGGATCTGGATCGAGAGCTCGATATGAAACTGGTCGGGCGAGATCGCCCTGAGATAGGTCACCGCCAGCACCGAGCCGACGACACCGCCGATGAAGGACGAGACCCAGAAGGCGAGCAGCTTGTAGCGGAAGGTCGAGATGCCGAGGATCTGCGCGGCGTAATCCTTCTCGCGCAGCGCCGCCAGGGCCCGGCCGAAGCTGGTGCGCCGGACGTTCAGCATGAACAGGGTGATGACGAAGCAGACGCCGAAGGCGAGGTAATAGGTCGGCAGATCGCCCTGCAGGGGGATGCCGAGGAAGCGGACCGGCGGCACCTGCAAGGTCGCGAGCGAGCCGCCGCTGATCACCGAGGAATGCGAGATGACGAAGTCGACGACGTACTGCATGGCGAGCGTCGCCATGGCCAGATAGATGCCCTTCATGCGCAGCGCGGCGCCGCCGAACATGGTGCCGATGGTGGCGCTGAGCAGGCCGCCGGCGATCATGGCGATCTCGAGCGGCACGCCGAGGCGCACCAGATGGACCGAGCCATAGGCGCCGATGCCCATCACCGCGCCATAGCCGAGATGGATCTGGCCGGACCAGCCCATCAGGAGGTTGAGGCCGAGCGCTGCCGAGGTCCAGATCAGCCAGGGCAGCAGGTAGCCGGAGACATAGAGCCGGTCGAAGATGAAGGGCGCCGCCAGCAGGATGGCAATGACCACGATGATCAGGCCGCGGTCGAAGCCGAGCGGAAACAGCTGGCGCTCGTCCTGATAGCGCGTGTGGCGGATGCCGGCGCGACGATAGAACACGGCGTCAGACCCTCTCGATATGGTGGCGGCCAAACAGGCCGTGCGGCTTGAGGAGGAGCGTCACCAGGATGATCACGGCCGCGACCACGTCACGCGAGCCGCCGCCGACCAGCGGGTCGAGCACGCCGGTGGCGAGGCTCTCGGCGACGCCGACGATGACGCCGGCGACGAGCACGCCCGGGATCGAGTCGAGGCCGCCGAGGATGGCGATGGCGAGCGCCTTGATCAGCAGCAGCGAAAGCGACCAGTCGATGCCCTGAGTGCTGCCCCAGAGCACGCCGGCGGCGGTGGCGGAGACGGCAGCGAGCCCCCAGGCGACGGCGATCGCCCGCTCGACCCTGATGCCGACCGACCAGGACGCGGTCTGGTCGTCGGCGACGGCCCGCATCACCACGCCGAAGCGCGAGTTGAAGAAGAACAGCGAGAGCAGGATCAGCAACAGCGAGATCGAGCCGCCAATCAGCGTGGAGCGGTTGAGCAGGAGCTCGCCGACGAAGAGTGGCTGCTGCGGCAGGCCGATGTCGAGACGCTTCACCGCCGCGCCGAAGATGCCCGGCAGCAGGCCGCGCAGCATGATCTCGACGCCGAGCGTCAGCATGATCGTCATGATCACCGGCTGGCCGATCATCCGGCGCAGCGCGATGCGCTCCATCAGCAGGCCGAAGCCGAACATGCCGACGAGCGCGATCGGAATCGCCAGCCACATCGGCAGACCGACCAGGGTTGCGAGCGCCCAGGTGACGTAGCCGCCGGTCATGGCGATCGCGCCCTGGGCGAGATTGGCGGTGCCGGAGGTCTTGTAGATCAGCACGATGCCGAGCGAGACCAGCGCATACATCAGGCCGACGAAGACGCCGTTGGCCGAGAGTTCCGCGAGCAGGATCCAGTCCATCAGGCGACGACCTCGCTGATCTTGAGCGTCCGCCGGATCACGCCGCGCTCCCCGTTCTCATAGGCGATGGTGGCGTCGAACACGGTCTCGCTCGCGCCGTCATAGAGCGCCTCGATCAGCGAGGCGTAGGTCGCCTCGATGACATTGCGGCGCAGCTTGCGGGTGCGGGTGATCTCGCCGTCGTCGGCGTCGAAATCCTTGTGCAGGTTGGTGAAGCGCCGCACCCGCAAGCCCTCCGGCTGCGTGCCGTTGACGTGCCTGACCACCTGCCCGATCAGCCCTTGCACCTCCGGCTTCTGCGAGAGCTCGGCATAGGAGGTATAGGAGATGCCGCGTTCCTCGGCCCAATGGCCGACCGCGTCGAAATCGATGCAGACGATCGCGGTGAGCTGGTCTCGCCCGGCGCCGATGACAGCGACATTGCGGATGTAAGGGCTGAACTTCAGCCGGTTCTCGATGAAATTCGGGATGTAGCGCTCGCCCGAGGCGGTGCGCACGACCTCGCTGACGCGGCCGAGCACGACGAGCTCGCCATCCGCGTCGATCTGCCCGGCATCGCCGGTGTGCAGCCAGCCATCGACCAGCGCCTTGGCGCTGCTTTCGGGGTCGTCATAGTAGCCGTCGACCACCGAGGTGGAGCGGACCAGGATCTCGCCGCTATCGTCGATGCGGATCTCGCTGCCGACCATCGGCTTGCCGACCGTGTGGAGCTTGACTTGTCCCTCCGTCTGCGCCGCCGTCAGCGCGCAGGTCTCGGTCTGGCCGTAGAACTGCTTCAGCCTGATGCCGAGCGCCCGGAAGAACAGGAAAGTGTCCTCGCCGAGCGCCTCGCCGCCGGTGAAGGCACGCTCGGCCCGTCCGAGCCCGAGATGATCGCGCAAAGGCGCGTAGACCAGGACGTTGCCGACCGTGTCGAGCAGCTTCTCCGTCAGCGTCAGCGAACCACCGGACAGGCGCTTGCGCTCGAAGCCGACGGCGCGCTCCATCGTGGTCTCGAACAGCCAGCGCTTGAACGGCGTCGAGTTCTTCATGCCGACCTGGACGCGCGTCAGCATCTGGTCCCAGGCGCGCGGGGCGGCGAGATAGAAGGTCGGCGAGACCTCGCGCAGGTCGCGCATCACCGTCTCCTGCCGCTCGGGGATGTTGATCGTCGCCGCCATCATCATGCCGGCGCCCAGAGTGAAGACGAAATCGCCGACCCAGGCGGTGGGCAGATAGGCGTAGAGCTCCTCGTGCTTGTGGAAATAGCCGCTGGCGCCAGCATTGAGCAGGCCGCCGGTGACGTTGCGATGGCGCAACGGGATGCCCTTGGGCAGGCCGGTGGTGCCGGAGGAATGCAGCAGCACCGAGATGTCGTCGGCTTGCGGCCCATCGACGAAACGCCGGATGAGATCGGGCTCACGCGCCAGCCGTTCGCGCCCTTTCGCGACCAGCGCATCAAGCGACATCAGCCCGGGCTGATCGTAGCCGTCGAGTCCACGGGCGTCGTCATAAAGGATGGTCGCGACGCGCCCGGTCGCGGCCCGGAGCTCCAGCAGCTTGTCGACCTGCTCCTGGTCCTCGGCGACACCGACGGGCGGCGCGCCATGCCGCGTCGCGACGATCAGCTCTTCCAGCGGCACGTCCGGAAAGACCGGCGACGGAAAGGCCCGCAGCATGTTGGCGGCGAGCATGGCGTAGTAGAGCCGCGGCCGGTTGTCGCCGATCACTGTCATCGCGGCGCCGGCCACCAGCCCGGCCTCTTCGAGGCCAGCCGCCATGGCGGCGATCTCCGCGAAGACCTCGCGCCAGTCCTGCTCCTGCCAGATGCCGTAACGCCGCTCACGGAAGGCGACGCGGTCGCCGAATTGCGCCGCGTTGCGGGCGAGCGCCGCGATCAACGTCGCCGGCTCGCCATTCGCGGCGACGGGCCAGTGGGCCACCTCCCCGATCGTGCCCGGTGCCGCCGTCATGCCGCGCTCCCGGCCTGATGGCGCTTGGCGGCGCGCTCGCCGAGATAGGCGCTGACCACGCTCGGATGCGAGATCGCTGCCTGCGGCTCGCCTTCCGAGATCACCTCGCCATAGCTCAGGACGACGACGCGGTCGCAGATCGAGGTGACCACGTCCATGTGGTGCTCGATGATCAGGGTGGTGATACCGCGGGCCTCGCGCGCATCGAGGATGAAGCGGGCGATATATTCCTTCTCCTCCTGGTTCATGCCGGCCATCGGCTCGTCCAGGATCAGCAGGCGCGGCTCGGCGACGAGGGCGCGCGCCAGCTCGACGCGCTTCTGCAGGCCGAGCGGGATGACCTCGACCGGTTCGTCGCGGATGTCCTGCAGCTGCATGAACTCGATCATCTCTTCGACGACGCGCCGGTGGGCCAGCTCCTCGCGCTCCGCCCACCACCAGTAGAACAGCGCCCCGAGCGCGCTCGGCCTCATATGCGTGTGGCGGCCGATCAGGATGTTGTCGAGAACGCTCATGCCCTTGAACAGAGCGAGATTCTGGAAGGTACGGGCAACGCCGCGGGCGGCGACGCGGTGCGGCTTCAGCGCGGTGATATCCTCGCCGAACAGGCTGACCTTGCCGGCATTGGGCGGGTAGAAGCCGGTGATCACGTTGACCATGGTGGTCTTGCCCGAGCCGTTCGGGCCGACGAGGCCGAGAATCTCGCCCTGGCGGACATCGAGCGAGACGCCCTTCAGCGCCCGCAAGCCGCCGAAGACACGTTCGATCCCGGTGCAGGACAGCGCGACGGGCGCGCCTGCGGCGCTCGCGGCGGAGCGGTATTGAACCTCATTCATTCGAGACACCCGGAACGACGGGCCAGAAGGCCGCAATCGGCGGCCCCGACCGCGATATCTGCGGGCGCCCGGCGCGCATGCGGCGCCGCCGCGCGAACGGCGTTGACTCCCACGGCATCCTCCCCGGCTGCGCTGGCTTCTTGGCTCAATAGGCGTCAGCTCGATGCAGCTAATGAATAGAATTCATCTTCTTCTGTCAACTCTTCCGCCAGCCAATTTCCACCCTGTCGGCAGCTGTGAATTTTCGCACGAGCACGTCCGAAGTACCCCATTCGGGCCGGCCAGCCACACCATTCGACATCCATCCCCAGCGAGCAACTCAATGAACTCGGCTCAGCCCGCCAACCCGGCACCGACCCGGCACGACAGACGCGTAGCGCCGGCCAACGCCGCCTCGTATTCTTCGGCCAGCCGCCGGCAGAGATCAGCAGCCGCCGGCAGGTCATCGATCGCGCCGACGCCCTGCCCGGCCGCCCAGATATCGCGCCAGGCCTTGGCCTCCGCCGTGCCGAAATCATAGCTCGCCGGCTTGCTGAAATCGTCGGGATCACGCCCCGCCGCCAGGATGCTGGGACGCAGGAAATTGCCGTGCACGCCGCTGATCGCCGGGGTGTAGACAATGTCGGCCACGGACGCATCGAGCAGCATGGACCGTAGCGCCTGGGGCGCCATGCTCTCCTGCGTCGCCATGAAACGCGTGCCGAGATAGGCCATGTCGGCGCCCGCCATCCGGGCGGCAGCGACCTGTGCGCCATTGCTCAGCGCTCCACCAAGCACGAGCGTGCCGTCGAAGATTCGGCGAATATCGGCCAGCGCGGCGAAGGGATTGAGCGGGCCGGCATGCCCGCCAGCGCCGGCCGAGACAGCGATCAACCCGTCGACGCCGGCTTCGGCCGCCTTGGCGGCAAAGGCGAGGTTGATCACGTCATGGAAGACCAATCCGCCATAGCCATGCACCGCCTTGATCAGGTCGCGGTTGAGACCGAGCGAGGTGATCACCAGCGGCACCCTGCGCTCGATCACGACCGCTAGATCGGCCTCCAGCCGCGGATTGCTGCGATGGACCACCAGGTTGACGCCGAATGGCGCAGCATCGTCCGCGCCAGCCAGCCGCCCGGCGATCTCGTCGAGCCAGTCGGCGAAGCCGGCCGTGGTCCGCTGGTTGAGCGCCGGGAAACTGCCAACAACACCGTTGCGGCAGCAGGATACGACGAGGTCCGGCCCCGATATCAGGAACATCGGCGCAGCGATGACGGGAACGCGCAGGCGTCCGGCGAAAGCGGCAGGCAGCGGCAAGGATCCCTCCCCTAGCGATGCAATATCCGACCGCAACACAAGGCGGCGCGGCATAAAATCAATGAACGCGACTTATCAAATCCTCGGCGGGCGCCGCGACCAACAGAAGGCGGCAGCGACACCCGAGTCGGAACTCTGCCGACGATGCCCTGACCGATCTTCCGGCGTACTCCGCGTTCCTGCTTGCGGCGCGATAGTGATGAATGGTATTTATTAGTGCTGCGCCGGCCCAGTCTTGCGCAAAACCTTCGACCGGTTTTACGAGGCCCGCCAGCGCGCCGCTGCTTCGCCTCAGCAAGGATCATCGATGCCGCCCCGCACTGCCCTGAAGCGCCAGGTCAACCGGCTCCCGCCCGAACGGCGTATCTCCGACATCATGGCCGCCGCCAAGGAGGTCTTCGTCGAGAAGGGCTACAATGACGCACTGATCACCGACATTGCGCTGCGCGCCGGCGTGGTCGAGGGCAGCATCTACCGCTTCTTCGCCAACAAGCGCGAATTGCTGGTCAAGGTCGTCGAGCACTGGTTCGAGGAGATGCTGCGCGACGATGCCGAGCAGTTTGCTGCGGTGCGCGGCAGCTGGAACCAGATCCGCTTCATCATCTACACACACCTCACCTCGATCCATCGCGACCCGGCGCTGTCGCGCCTGATGTTCCAGGAGATCCGGCCGGCGCCGGACTATCGCGGCTCGCATCTGTTCGAGTTGAATCGCGCCTACACCAATCGCCTGGTCGACGTGGTCAAAGCCGGCATCGTCGCCGGCGAGCTGCGACCCGAGAGCTCGCCGAACCTGGTGCGCGATCTCGTCTTCGGCTGCATCGAGCATCGCACCTGGGCCTTCCTGCGCGGCGAGGGCGATTTCGACCCGGCCGAGATGGCGGATGCAATTACCAATCTGGTCCATCACGGCCTGGCACTCGGCAGCGAACCAGCCTCGCCGATGGAGAGCGTGGTCGCCCGGCTGGAGACGGCGACGGCCCGGCTCGAGGCTGCGGCCGGGATCGCTCCGACGAAACCTGCTTCCGCTCGGCCGCGCTGAGATCATCGCCTAGCCGCCACTGCTGCCCGGGCCGTCGAAGAAGGCCGGGCGCGGGATCGTCCAGGTCTCGCCCCAGAGCTGCGCCCCGCCGGCGACGTGGAGCACCTCGCCGGTGACATAGGCCGCCGCCGGCCCGCACAGATAGGCGCAGGCCTCCGCCACCTCCCAGGTCGTCGCGGTACGCATCATCGGGTTGGAGCGCGGATAGGCCTTGACCTGCTCGGGAGCGTAGACGCGCCAGCCCGGCGTCTCGATCGCACCCGGCGCAATGCAGTTCACCTTGATGTCGAGTGGTGCCCATTCGACCGCCAGCGCCTGGGTCAGACCGACCACGCCGGCGCGCGCCGCGATCGTATGGGCGACGCCGTGCAGCCCCTGGCGCGTCACCACCACGATCGAGACGATGCTGCCCGGCCGCTTGGCATCGCGCCACCGCCGCGCGGCCTCCTGCATCATGTACCAGGTACCGTTGAGATTGGTGTCGACGACGGCGTTCCAGCCCTTTGTCGAAAAATCGATCGCCGCCTGGGGGAACTGACCGCCGGCGCTGTTGACGAGGATGTCGATGCCGCCGAATTCGGCCGCGATCCAGTCGTGCAGCGCTGTGATCGTCGCGGGATCACGGACATTCACTGTCTTGCCAGCCGCCTTGAGCCCGGCGGCGCGCATCGCCTCAGCCGCCGCCTCCAGCCTATCCTCGTCGCGCCCGGCGATGATCACCTGCGCGCCGAGCCGGCCAAGCAGCCAGGCGGTGGCACGGCCGATGCCGCCGGCGCCACCAGAGATCAAGACGGTTTTGCCGGCGAAGGCCTCCGGTCCGTAGACCGTCGGCAGCACGGCGAGATCGGCATCCTCCAGCCCGAACTCGCGGGGATCGGCCTCAGCCATGGCGGTCCATCCCCTTCAGCAGTTCGCCGGCGATGATCATCTTGCGGACTTCGGTGGTGCCGGCGCCGATCTCCAGCAGCTTGGTGCTGCGGAAGAGCCGGTTGATCTCCGATTCCCAGATATAGCCAGCGCCGCCATGGACCTGCACGGCCCTGTCGAGGACATCGTGGCAGGCCTGCGCCGCATACATCACCGAGGCCGCAGTCAGGCGGTGGATGTCGCCGCGCCCGCCACCGCCGACTTCGAGCGGCGCCGCCTCGGCGAGGGTGCGATAGCTGAAGCTGCGCATGGTCTCGACCAGCACGTACATCTCGGCCAGCATCGACTGGACCATCTGGAACGAGCCGATCGGCTTGCCGAACTGCTTGCGCGTCTTGGCGTAGTCGATCGAGAGATCGAGTGCCCGCTCGGCGACGCCGAGGCAAAGCGGCGAGATCATTGCGCGCTCGAGATCGAGCCCGCTCATCACGATGGCGACGCCCTGGTTCTCGGCGCCGACGAGGTTGGCGGCCGGGACGCGGCAATCCTCGAACAGCAATTCGGCCGTTTGGCTGCCGCGATAGCCCATCTTCACCAGCTTCTGCGCCACCTTGAACCCTGGAAAATCCTTCTCGACGATGAAGGCGGAGATGCCGTGGGCACCGCGCTCTTTGTCGGTCTTGGCATAGACCAGCAGCACGTCGGCGACCGGGCCATTGGTGATGAAGATCTTGCTGCCGTTGAGGATGTAGTGGTCGCCCTCGCGGCGAGCCGTGGTCCGCATCGAGCCGAGTGCGTCCGAGCCCGCCCCCGGCTCGGTCAGGCCGAGCGCGCCGATGGTCTTGCCTGAGCACAGGTCGGGCAAGTAGCGGCGGCGCTGCTCCTCATTGCCGTTGCGGTAGATGTTGTTGGCGCAGAGATTGTCATGGGCGACGACCGAGAGCGCCATGGCGTGGTTCCAGCGACTGAAGCCCTGCAGGACCAGCCCGGCCTGAAGCAGATCGAGCCCCGCCCCGCCATATTGTTCGGGGATGGTCGCGCCAAGGAAACCGCTGGCGCCGATCTGCCGGAAGGCCTCGTCCGGCCACCACTCCTCGTCGTCCATGCGCTGCGACAGAGGATAGAGCTCGGCGCGGGCATAGCGATCGGCGCCGTCGAGAATGGCGTTCTGCTCCTCATCGAGGCCGAAGGCGTTGGCGTGGTTGCTACCGTTCACGGCGTTCACGTCGATCTCCTCCCTCGCCTCGTCACGCAGCGGTGCGGGCATCGCCATTTGGCTTGTCGATCTTATTGAGCGCATTTCATCAGCAGCGATCCCGACTGTCAACGCAGCTGAATGTGATAAAATCGAATAATCCGTTTGCGCAGCGGTTCCCGCGATTCAAGCATGGAACGGCTATTGACAGCTCAAATGAATTGAAATCATTTATTCGTCGAAGGCTCCCTCAGCGAGCCGCGCAGGGATGGAACCCGTGAGCGAAGAGATCATCACCCGACGCGAAGGCGCGGCGCTGGTCGTCACGATCAATCGCGAGAGCCGCCGCAACGCCCTGAACGAAGCGGTTGCCGCAGGAATCGTTGCCGCACTCGACCAGGCCGAGGCCGATCCGCAGGTGCGCGCCGTCATCCTGACCGGGGCCGGCGACAAGGCCTTCTGCGCCGGCGGCGATCTCAAGCCGAATGCCGACGGAACGCCCTTCACCATCGATGCCGCCGATCCTCGCCATTACGTCGCCGCCCTGCTGCGCCGGATGGATGCCTGCCGGCTGCCGCTGGTGGCGCGGGTCAACGGCCATGCGCTGGCCGGCGGCTTCGGCCTGATCTGCGCCTGCGACCTCGTGGTGGCGCGCGACGACGTGCTGCTCGGGGTGACCGAGGTCAAGGTCGGGCTCTTCCCGATGATGATCCTGCCCTATCTGATGCGGGTGCTGCCCTATCGCCGGCTGATGGAGCTCTGCCTCACCGGCGAGACGATCAGGGCCGGCGATCCGGAAGCTGGCGCGATCGTCAACTACGCGGTTCCGGCTGCCGATCTCGACGCCAAGACCAATTGGCTGGTCGGCAGGCTCGTCGACAAGTCGCCGACCGGCATTCGCCTGGGCAAGCAGAGCCTCGCCAAGATCAGGGAGATGTCGATCGACGCCGCGCTCGAATACGCCCAGTTCATGCTGGCAAACATGGCCCGCACCGAGGATGCGCGCGAGGGCTTCGCCGCCTTTGCCGAAAAGCGTCCGCCGGCCTGGACCGGGCGGTGAGTGCCATGGTGGCGACAATGCGCGAGAGCATCCGCATCGGCTGCGGCGCCGGCTTCTGGGGCGACAGCCCGGAAGGGCCGCGCCAGCTCGTCCGGCAGGGCGGCATCGACTATCTCGTGCTCGACTATCTGGCCGAGATCACCATGTCGATCCTCGCCCGGATGAAGGCGAAGAACCCGGCGCTCGGCTATGCCACCGACTTCGTCTCGCTGGTGATGAAGCCGCTCGCCCGCGAGATCGCGGAAAAGCGTATCCGCGTCGTCACCAATGCCGGCGGCGTCAACCCGGAAGCCTGCCGCGACGCCCTGCTCGCGGCCTTCAAGGAGGCCGGCGTCGATCTCAAGGTCGCGATCGTCACCGGCGACGACCTGTCGGGCGAGGCCGAGCGCCTGCGCGCTGCTGATGTCACCGAGATGTTCTCGGGCGCGCCCTTCCCCGAGCGGACCGCCAGCATCAACGCCTATCTCGGCGCCTTCCCGATCGCAGCCGCGCTCGCAGCCGGCGCCGATGTCGTGGTGACCGGGCGCTGCGTCGATTCCGCCGTGGTGCTCGGCCCGCTTATCCATGAGTTCGGCTGGACACTGGAGGATTACGATCGCCTCTCGGCCGGGAGCCTGGCCGGTCACATCCTCGAATGCGGCGCGCAGGCGACCGGCGGCATCGTCACCGACTGGCGCGACGTCGCCGGCGACTGGGCCGATATGGGCTTCCCCTTCGCCGACTGCCGCGCCGATGGCAGCTTCGAGATCGGCAAACCGGAAGGCACCGGCGGGCGCATCAGCCCGGCTACCATTGCCGAGCAGGTGGTCTACGAGGTCGGCGATCCCGCCGCCTACATGCTGCCCGATGTCTGTTGCGACTGGTCGCAGGTGAGGCTGGAAGCCGCCGGCCCTGATCGCGTCCGGGTTTCCGGCGCGCGCGGACGCGCACCCTCCGGCAGCTACAAGGTCAGCGCCACCTATCCCGACGGCTATCGCTGCACGGCGACGATGATGATCGTCGGCGATGAGGCGGCCGAGCGGGCCGAAGCCGTCGCCAGGGCGATCCTTGCCCGCTGCGGCCGGCTGATCCGCGAGGCGGGCCTCCCGGATTTCGCCGAGACCTCGGTCGAGACGCTCGGCGCCGAGGCGAGCTATGGCGCGCAGAGCCGGGCGCGGGCAACGCGCGAGGTCGTGCTCAAGATCGGCGTGCGCCATTCGAGCAAGGAGGCGCTGCAGATCTTCGCCCGCGAGATCTACCCGGCCGCGACCGCGATGGCGCAGAGCCTGACCGGCTTCGCCGGTGGCCGACCCGAGCCGCAGCCGGTGATCAGGCTGTTCTCCTTCCTGATAGACAAGGCCGAACTGCAGCCGATCGTGAGCCTCGGCGAGACGCGCTTGCCGGTGCCGGCGTATATCCCCGCGGCGGCCGCGGACGTCCCCTCGCCTGCCAGCACAGCCGCGGATGTTGCGGAGGCTACTGGCGAGACGGTTGCCGTCCCGCTCGTTGCCCTCGCCTTCGGCCGCAGCGGCGACAAGGGCGACATCGCCAATGTCGGGGTGATCGCGCGCGATGCCGCCTTCCTGCCCTGGCTCAGGCGCGGGCTGACGCCGGAAGCGGTCGGCCAGCACTTCGCCCACCATGTCGCGGGCAAGGTCGAGCGCTTCGACTGGCCGGGCCTCGCCGGCTTCAACCTCGTCATGCATCGCGCGCTCGGCGGCGGCGGCATCGCCTCGCTGCGCCATGACCCGCAGGGCAAGGCAATGGCGCAGGTGCTGATGAGTCTGCCGGTGCCGGTGCCCGCCGCCTGGCTCGCTCCGGGCGGCCCTCTCCACGGCCTCAAGATCACGGACAACGCATGATGACGGCTCCGGACGACAACCCGCCGTTCCGCAAGGTTCTGATCGCCAATCGCGGCGAGATCGCCTGCCGGGTGATCCGGACGCTGCGCGAGATGGGCATCGCCTCGGTCGCGATCCATCACCCGGTAGAGGCCCGCGCCCGGCATGTGCGCGAGGCCGATCAGGCGGTCGAGATCTCCGGCGAGACGCCGGTCGCGGCCCATCTCGACATCGCCCAGATCGTCGAGGCTGCGCGTGCTGTCGGCGCCGACGCGATCCATCCGGGCTATGGCTTCCTGTCGGAGAATGCCCGCTTCGCCCGCGCCGTGGCAGAGGCTGGCCTCACCTTCATCGGCCCGGATGCCGACACCATCGCGCTGATGGGCGACAAGATTTCGGCGCGCCAGTTCGCGGCCGACCACGGCGTTCCGGTCGCGCCCTCGGTGATGCCGACCGAGGACCTCGCCGAATTCACCCGCCAGGCGACGCAGATCGGCTTCCCGCTGCTGATCAAGGCGGCGGCGGGCGGCGGCGGCAAGGGCATGAGCATCGTCCGCTCCGCCGATGAGCTGGAAGGCGCGGCGCGCCTCGCCGCGAGCGAGGCGCAGCGCTATTTCGGCGACGGGCGCGTCTATGCCGAGCTCTTCGTCGAGCGGCCACGCCATATCGAGGTGCAGGTATTCGGCGACGGCAAGGGCAATGCAATCCACCTGTTCGAGCGCGAATGCTCGGTGCAACGCCGCTTCCAGAAGATCATCGAGGAGGCCCCGGCCGCCAACCTGCCAGCCGCGCTGCGCGACGAGATCTGCGCCTCGGCCGTCAGGCTCGCGGCAGCCTCGAACTACCGCAACGCCGGCACGGTCGAATACATCCTCGGCGCCGACGGCCGCTTCTTCTTCCTGGAGATGAACACGCGCCTGCAGGTCGAGCATCCCGTCACCGAGATGATCACCGGGCTCGACCTCGTACGCCTGCAGATCGAGATCGCCGCCGGGCGTGACCTGCCCTTCGCACAGGATGAAGTCAGCGCCAACGGCCACGCCATCGAGTGCCGGGTCTGCGCCGAAGATCCCGAGCGCGACTTCCTGCCGGAGACCGGCACGATCCTGCATCTCGATGCGCCACAGGCCGCATATCTGCGCTTCGAGAACGCGCTCGACCGCGGCCAGCGCGTCACCGCCGACTTCGACCCGATGCTGGCCAAGCTCGTCGCCCATGGGCCGGATCGGGCCGGCGCGACCCGGCGCACGATCACGGCGCTGCACGATCTCGCCTTGCTTGGGGTCAAGACCAATATCGACTACCTCGCCCGCGTGCTCAGCCATCCTGCCTTCGCCGCCGGTGAATTGCACACCGGCTTCGTCGTTCAGCACAAGGCGGCGCTCGCCGCCGCCGAGCCTGACGCGGCGATGCGCGACAAGGTCCTGATCGCCGCGGCGCTCGGCCTGCGCGACTTCCACGACCTCATCCTCGGCGTGCCCGAGCCACATGCCTCGATCGGGCGCTGGAGGAACTGACGATGGTCCTCAAGCTCGATCTCGACGGCACCGTCCACCACGTCACCATCCTGGCGCGCCGGCCTCACCTCGTCCTCTCGGTCGATGGCCGCCGGCATGTCGTGGAGAACCTCGACGAAGCCGGTGACGGCAGCCGCCGGCTGACCGTGGACGGCGAGCCGGTCGCCTTCGCCCGCGCCGGCAGCGCCGATGGCGCCATCGTCCGGCTGGACGGGCGCAGCTTCGCTCTGCGCCGGCTCGATGCCGCTTCGGAAGCTTCTGCCGCCGGTGGCGGCGCCAATGTCGTGCGCGCGCCGATGCCGGGCACTGTCGTCGTGGTCCACAAGCGCGTCGGTGACCATGTCCAGCGCGGCGAGACCGTCGTCACCATCGAAAGCATGAAGCTGCAGATGAAGCTCGATGCGCCGCGCGACGGCGAGATCGCCGAGATCGCGGCACGCGAGGGCGAAGGCTTCGACAAGGACGCCGTGCTCGCCCGTCTCGCGGCTCCGGCGGAAGGCTGACCCGATGTCCAGACTGCAATCCTCGATCAACACGACTTCAGCCGATTTCCGCCGCAACGAGGCGCATAACCGCCGCCTCGTCGCCGAATTCAAGGCGAAGCAGGAGGCGGCGCGCCACGCCCGCCCGCAGCGCGATCTCGACCGGCTCGCCCGCCAGCAGAAGATGCCGCAGCGCAAGCGCATCGAGATGCTGCTCGACCCCGGCACGCCGTTCCTCGAGCTCTCCTCGCTCGCCGCCAACATGGCCTATGGCGGGGAATCGCCCTCGGCCAGCTCGATCGTCGGCATCGGCATGGTCTCCGGCCGCGAGGTGATGATCCGCGCCGATGACCCGACGGTGAAGGGCGGCGCCTGGTATCCCCTCACGGTCAAGAAGATCGTCCGCGCCCTCGACATCGCCATGGAGAACCGGCTGCCGGTCGTGCATCTCTGCGATTCCGCCGGCGGCTTCCTGCAGCTCCAGTCGGAGCTGTTCCCCGATCGCTATATGGGCGGGCGGATTTTCCGCAACCAGTCGATGCTGTCGAAGATGGGCGTGAAGCAACTCGCTCTGGTCTTCGGCCACTGCACCGCCGGCGGCGCCTATATTCCGGGGCTTTCCGACTACAGCGTGATCGTGCGCGGCACCGGCGCGGTCTTCTTGGGCGGCCCGCCCTTAGTGAAGGCGGCGACCGGCGAAGACGTCACGGTCGAGGAACTCGGTGGCGCCGAGATGCACACCAGCGTTTCCGGCACCTGCGACTATCCCGCCGATAGCGAGGAGCACGCCATCGAGATCGGCCGCGACATCGTCTCGCAATGGGACCGGCTGCCGCGCTGGGAGGCTCAGCGCGAGGCGCCGGAGGAGCCGTTCTACGATCCCGCCGAGATCTACGGGATCGTGCCCGACGACATCAAGAAGGCCTTCGACATGCGCGAGATCATCGCCCGCATCGTCGATGGCAGCCGCTTCCACGAATACAAGCCAAACTATGGCACGACGCTGGTCTGCGGCTTTGCCAATATCTGGGGCTTCAAGGTCGGCATCCTCGCCAACAATGGCGTTCTCTTCAACGATTCCTCGATCAAGGGCGCCCATTTCATCGAGCTCTGCAACCAGAACAACACGCCGCTGGTCTTCCTGCAGAACATCACCGGCTACATGGTCGGGCGCGAATATGAGCGGCGCGGCATCACCAAGGACGGCGCCAAGATGATCATGGCGCAGAGCTGCTCGCGGGTGCCGAAATTCACGGTGATGTGCAACGGCTCGTTCGGCGCCGGCAATTACGGCATGTGCGGGCGCGCCTTCGACGGGCGCTTCCTGTTCTCCTGGCCGAACCACCAGATCGGCGTGATGGGCGGCGACCAGGCGGCGAACACGCTGGCCGAGGTCAAGGCCAACCAGATGAAGCGCAATGGCGGAACGGTCGACCAGAGCGCGATCGACCAGCTCTGGGAGGAGACGCGCAAGGCCTACCAGGAGCAGCTCTCGGCCTATCATTCGACCTCGGAGCTCTGGGATGACGGCATCATCGACCCGCTCGACACCCGCAATGCGCTCGGCGTGGCGATCTCGGCCTCGCTGAACGCTCCGCTCGGCCCACCCGGCTACGGCGTCTTCAGGTTCTGATCGATGCCGGGAGCGCTGCGCCTCTATCTCGATTTCGCCTCGCCCTATTCCTATTTCGCGCTTCGTCCACTGGCGCGATTGGCTGAAGAGCATAGCCGGACGCTGGAGCTCAGGCCGATCCTGCTCTGGGCGGTGTTCAAGCAACAGGGCGTCGTCAATCCGCTGGAGAAGCCGACGCGGCGCCGCTACTTCCTCGAGGATGTCGTGCGCTCGGCCGAATTCTTCGGCCTGCCCTTCCGTATCCCTGAACCGCTGCAGATCTCAGCCCATCTCGCCGGCCGGCTCTATCACGGCTGGACCGCGACACGGCCGCAGGACGGTTTGCGACTGGCGAGCGAGATCTTCGAGGCCTTCTTCGCCCGGGGCGAGGATATCGCCGACCCGAACGTGCTCGCCGTCCTGCCCTGCCTCGCGAACGAGGCTCCGGAGACGATCCGCGCCATGATCGAGGGCAGCGAAGGCCGCCAGCGCCTCGGCGCAGCCGTGGACGAGGCCTACGCGGCCAATATCACCGGCGTGCCCTTCGTGACGCTGGATGGCGAGAGCTTCTTCGGCGCCGACCGCCTGCCGCAGATCGCCTGGCGGCTGCAGCATCCACGCGCGGCATGAACGGGAGGGTGTGATGAGCGACGACAGGCTCGCCGGGGCGCTGAAGGCGACGCCCTTCATCGATGCCAATGCACCGGCAATCCGCGCCTTCGTCGAGAAGCATGCCGGCAGCGGCCCGGACCGCTACCGCGCGGTGCGGCTCTACTACGCCGTCCGCGACGCGATCCCCTACGACCTGCGCTATTTCGGCATCGAGCGCGACATCTTCGTCGCCTCGCGCTGCCTGGAGGCGAAGGGCTCGTTCTGCGTGCCCAAGGCGGTGACGCTGGCCGCGGTTTGCCGTGCGGCCGGCATACCGGCGCGTGTCGGTTTCGCCGATGTGCGCAACCACCTGGCTTCGCCGCGCATCCTCGAGCTGATGGGCACCGACGTCTTCCGCTGGCACGCCTATACGCTGCTCCACATCGAAGGCCATTGGGTGAAGGCGACGCCGGCCTTCGACCTCGCCTTCTGCGCCCGCTTCGACGTCGAGCCGCTCGATTTCGACGGCAGCACGGATTCGATCTTCCAGCCCTTCGACGCCGCCGGCCGCCAGCACATGGACTATGTGCTCGACCGCGGCGACCATGACGAGATGCCATTCGAGGCCTTCCGCGAGGCGATGCAGGACGCCTATCCTCGCCTGATCACGGCGATGGCGACCGAGCGCGCCGCCCTCGCCGGCAAATCCCGCTGAAACCCGCCTGAGGTCCGCGGCCAGCGCGTCGCCGCCGGCGGATCGCATGCGTGACCTCAATTCCTCCACACTGACCGGCTATGCAACGCGGCTTCGCCGGCGTTTACTGGCAGCCTCCGGTCTTGCGGTTTCCCGCCAGCCGGCAAGGCTGCAGCAGTTCGCCGGCCATTCCCGAGCCGTCTCGATCAGAATACGCAAGAAGTAGACCCTTTTCGCCGCCGATTTTATAAGACGGCTAACGAATTAAGCGGCATAATCCGCCGCTTGACCTCCCTGATTCCCGCCTGAAGGAGCGCCCTCCCCGCAATGAACGCCGCCGAGAGCACCACCGCCATCCTGATCCACCTCGCCGGTTCGGTGGCGTTGCTGATCTGGGCGGTCAGGCTCGTGCGGACGGGCGCGACGCGGGCATTCGGCCCCTCGCTGCGGCAGGGCCTGGCGCGCTTCGCCGGCAACCGCGTCTCGGCGATGGCGAGCGGAGCGGTGGTGACGCTGATCCTGCAGAGCTCGACGGCGACGACGCTGCTGCTCTCCTCCTTCGCCGGGCAGGCGCTGATCGGCCTGCCCATGGCCTTCGCGGTGCTGCTCGGCGCCAATGTCGGCACGGCGATCGCGGCCTTCCTGGTTTCCTTCGAGCTCGGCTGGCTCTGGGGCGCCTGCCTTGCCGTCGGCGTCGCGCTCTATCTCGCCAACGAGGCGATGAACCGCGCCCGCAATATCGGGCGCCTGATCGTCGGCATCGGCCTGATCCTGCTCTCGCTCGCCGAGCTCAAGACCGCCTCGGCCCCGCTGGCGCAATCGCCCGTATTCCGCTCGGTGTTCGAGGCACTGGCGAGCGAGCCGCTGCTCGCCGTCGCGATCACCGTCGCGGCGACCTGGCTGACCCATTCCAGCCTCGCCATCGTCCTGCTGATCGCTTCGTTCTGGGCCGGCGGGCTGTTCCCGGCGCCGACCGCGCTGATCCTGATCGTCGGTGCCAATCTCGGCAACGCGCTGGTGCCGGTGCTCGACCAGCTCGGCGCGCCGGTGGTGCAGCGCCGCGTCGCGCTCGCCAACCTGCTGACGCGCATCCTGATCGCGCTCGTCGTCATTCCCTTCGCCAAGCCGCTCTCGGTCTGGTTCTCGGCGCTGTCGCACGATCCCTCGCGACTGGCGGTCGAGATCCATCTGGCGCTGAACATCATCGGCGCCGTCGCCTTCCTGCCCTTCGTCCAGCCGATCGCGGCGCTGGTCACGCGCCTGACTCCGGCCAAGCCCGAAGCCGAACAGCGCATCCGGCCGCTCTATCTCGATGCCGGCCTGCTCGACAGCCCGCCCGAAGCGCTTGCCAGCGCGATGCGGGAAACGCTGCATCTCGGCGACCGCGTCGGCGCCATGCTGAAGGACCTGCAGGTCCTGCTGGAGCAGGACAAGCTCGCCCTCTCGCGCGAGATCGCGGCCGCCGATGACGGCGTCGACGCGATCCACGAGGCGATCAAGCTCTATCTCGTCAAGCTCTCGCGCCGCCCGCTCGATGAGGAGGACAGCCGGCGCCTGTTCGAGATCATCACGGCGACCACCAATCTCGAGCATATCGGCGACATCATCGACAAGAACCTGCGCGAACTCGCCGAGAAGAAGATCCGCAAGCGCTACCGCTTCTCCGAGGACGGCCTCGCCGAGATCCGCGACTTCCATCAGCGAGTCAGCCACAGCCTGCAACTGGCGCTCAACGTGCTGGCCACGCGCGATATCGGCCTCGCCCGCCAGCTCTTCGACGAGAAGAGCGCGATGCGTGTCGCCGAGCGCATGGCGACCGAGAAGCATTACGAGCGCCTGCGCAGCGGGGTCACGGAATCGCTCGAGACCTCGTCTATCCATCTCGACGTGCTGCGCGACCTGAAGCGCATCCACGGCCACATCACTTCGATCGCCTACCCGATCCTGGAAGCGGCCGACGAGCTCAGCGACACCAGGCTGCGCAAGGCCGAGGAGCAGTCCGCGGAGGGCGGCTACGGCCTCGCGCTGCCGCACAAGCCGGCCTGAGGCCCGGGCCAGGCTCCGTTCAGCGACGCTTGACAGCCCGCCGGAATGGCCGAGCCTAGGCAGCCAGGGGGCTGAGGTCTGATGGATCGCATCGACGCGATGAAGGTATTCATCGCCGCACTCGACGAGGGCAGCCTCGCCGGAGCGGGACGCCTACTCGGCCGCTCGCCGGCCGCGGTCAGCCGAGCGATCGCTTTCCTGGAGCAGCAGGCCGGGGCGCCGCTGCTGCACCGCACCACCCGCTCGATCAGGCTGAGCGAGACCGGCGAGCGCTATGCCGATGTCTGCCGCCGCATTCTCGCAGAGCTGCACGAGCTGGAGGCCGTCGGCGCCGGCGAGCAGGCCGCTCCACGCGGTACCCTGACCATCACAGCGCCACCGATCAGCGGCGAGGAAATCCTGCGGCCGATCGTCGATGCCTTCATCGAGGCTCACCCCGCGGTCTCGGTCAATCTCGTCCTGCTGGTGCGCGGCGCCAACCTGGTCGAGGAAGGGATCGACATCGCCCTGCGCATCCTCGACCTGCCGGATTCCTCGATGACCGCGATCCGCATCGGCGGCGAGGTGCGGCTGGTGACCGTCGCCTCACCGCGCTATCTCAGCCAGCATCCACGCATCGACGAGCCCGGCGACCTCGCCAAGCACAGCATCGTCGCCTGTACCGATTTCGGGCGCGATGCCTGGACCTTCCCGCCTGCCAAGGGCGGGGCGGTTCCGCGCTCGGTTCAGTTCAAGCCGCGGCTCGTCGTCAACAGCGTTCGCGCGGCGCGGGGGGCCGCGCTCGGCGGGCTCGGCGTCACCCGCCTCCTCACCTACCACGTCGCCGAGCAGGTCCAGGATGGCGCGCTCCAGCTCCTGCTGCGGGATGCCGAGCCGCCGGCGCGACCGGTCAATCTGGTGATGCCACAGGGCCGGGCCAGCGTCCCGAAGGTCCGGGCGTTCATCGATTTCGCCGTACCGCGGCTGCGCGCCGAGTTCGCGCGGCTTTCGGCCGCGTCGGTCGCGATGTGATCCTGACGGGTCATTCTTCCGCTTGAAGGAAGAATGACTGTCGAACGACGGGCATTCAGCCGAATTGCGAGATACTCCAGATTCCCCGTCACCAGGCCGGAGGGCCGGACAGCGGCACGTCCGCTCGCTGTCGAAAAGACGAGGAACATCATGAGCAACGAACGGAAGGTGGCGATCATCACCGGCGCCTCGCAAGGCATCGGCGCCGCGCTGGTCAAGGGTTTCCGCGACCGCAACTATCGTGTCGTCGCGACATCGCGCTCGATCACGCAGGGCGCCGACCCCGACGTTCTCGCCGTACCCGGCGACATCGCCGACCCGGCGACGGCCGAGCGGGTCGTCCGCGAGGCGCTCGCCCGTTTCGGGCGCATCGACACGCTGGTCAACAATGCCGGCATCTTCATCGCCAAGCCCTTCACCGACTACACGGCCGAGGACTTCCAGGCGAAGATCGCGACCAATCTCGCCGGCTTCTTCCACATCACCCAGCAGGCCGCGCGTGCCATGCTGACGCAGGGTTCCGGCCACATCGTCAGCATCACCACCAGTCTGACCGACCAGGCCGTCAGCTCCGTCCCGACCGTGCTCGCCAATTTGACCAAGGGCGGCATCAACTCGGCGACCAAGGCGCTCGCCATCGAGTACGCCCAGAAGGGCATCCGCGTGAATGCGGTCTCGCCGGGGATCATCAAGACGCCGATGCACGCACCGCAGACGCACGAATTCCTGGCGGGCCTGCATCCGGTGAAGCGACTGGGCGAGATCAAGGACATCGTCGACGCCGTGCTGTTCCTGGAGAGCGCCCCCTTCGTCACCGGCGAGATCCTGCATGTCGACGGCGGCCAGAGCGCCGGCCATTGACCCGCAAGTCGAACCAGCAGGAGATTGCCATGCCGATCGTCACTATCCAGATCACCCGTGAGGGCTCCGCGCCCGGCCAAAGCGCCGCCACCGCCGAGGAGAAGGCCAAACTCATCGCCGGGGCCAGCCAGCTCCTGCTCGACGTGCTCGGCAAGCCGTTCGATTCGACCTTCGTCGTGATCGAGGAGGTCGCGCTCGACAATTGGGGCTGGGGCGGCCTGCCCGTTCCGGAATACCGCAAGCGACGTGCGGCGAGCTGACCAGAGGTTCGCTCAATCCTGCACTGCGGATGCGCTGACCTTCGCCTTGAAATCGACGGGCCGCGGCGGAGATTGGCCGCTGCCCGTTCGGCCCTTGTGAGGAACGACCATGACCAGCACGGCACAAGCACAGCTGCTCGACCTGTTCGGCATCGAACTGCCGATCATCCAGGGGCCGATGGCCCTCGCCTCAACGCCGGAGATGGTCATCGCCGTCAGCGAAGCCGGCGGCCTCGGCTCGCTGGCCGGCGCACAATACAACGAGGCGGGCCTGCGGGCCGCGTTCGACACGGTGCGGGCCGGCACGCGCCGGCCGATCAACGTCAACTTCTTCTGCCACACGCCCCCGGCCGACGATCCCACCCGCCAGGCGGCCTGGCTGAAGCACCTCGGTGGCTACTATGCAGAGGCCGGGCTCGATCCGGACATGCCGAAGACGCCGAGCGGACGCACGCCCTTCGACGCAGGCCTGGCAGGCGTCGTCGAAGAGTATCGCCCCGAGATCGTCAGCTTCCATTTCGGCCTGCCGGCGCCGGAGCTGTTCGAGCGCGTCAAGCGCACTGGAGCCAGGATCATCGCTTCCGCCACCACCGTGCCCGAGGCGCGCTGGCTGGCCGAGCACGGCGTCGACGCCGTCATCGCCATGGGCGCCGAGGCCGGCGGCCATCGCGGCATCTTCCTGAACGACCGGATATCCGAGCAGGTCGGCACCTTCGCGCTGGTGCCGCAGGTCGTCGACGCCGTCCCGGTCCCGGTCATCGCCGCCGGCGGCGTCACCGACCGGCGCGGGGTGGAAGCTGCCTTCGCGCTTGGAGCAGCGGCCGTCCAGGTCGGCACCGCCTATCTGTTCACGCCTGAGGCCAAGATCTCGCCGATCTACCGCAAGGCGCTTGGCATGAGCGAGCGGCCGACCGCGATCACCAACCTGTTCACCGGCCGGCCGGCGCGCGGCATCGTCAACCGGGCGATGGCGGAGCTCGGCCCGATCTCGGAGCTCGCGCCGGCCTTCCCGACCGCCGGCACGGCGCTGGGGCCGCTGCGCAGCGCCGCGGAAACGGCCGGCCGCGACGACTTCACCCTGCTCTGGGCGGGCCAGTCCTACCCACTCGCCAGGCCGATGACATCGGCGGCGCTGACGCGGATGCTCGCGGGCCTGGGCGATTGATGGAGGCTGCCGCGACGACCTAAGCCGACAGCCTGCCGCGCTCGACCTCGACCGGCGGGCAGTTCGCCCCCCAGAGCGCCAACGCGTTGCGGCCAGCCTGTGTCAGCCCGTAGACGCCGCGCTCGGCGCGCTCGAACCAGCCATAGACATTGCGGTGCAGGATCTTCTGGGCGTCGGGACAAGACGGCTTGAGATCGCGCGGCCGCTGCGGCGCCGCGCTCATCGCCGCGGCGCAGGCCAGCGCCTGCTGGCGATAGGCGGTCATGATCGGCCGGCGCGTGCTGCCTCCGGCGGCAGGATCGCCCTTGCGCCGCCGGTGCTCGTCGACCAGCCGCGAGCGGGCCTTGGGGTTCTTGCGCGGCGTCGGCGCAACCGGCGACACCAGCACCTCGACCCGGCCCGTGCTGCTGACGCCGAGCAGGCCGAAGCCGAGCCGGCGGCAGAGGTCGCGATAGCGCGGATCGCTCTCGCGCCCCTTGCCCCTGGCGGAGAGCTGCGCCGCCAGCCAGATCTCGTCGCCGAGGCGCAGCCGGTCAACACCCTGCAGGATGAGTTCCAGGTTGAAGGCCAGCTTCAGTTCGCCGATCACCACCACGGTGGGATCGCCCTCCTTCAGACCGACGAGGTCGCAGCGGCCGATCTCGCCCTTCACGGCATAGCCGAGCTCCTCGAGGAAGCGCTTGACGGGCGGGTAGAGGGTGGTTTCCACGCGGGCTCTCCGGACGACTCACACCATGATGGTACCAAGACGTTTCGAAGTGCCGAACAGGCGCCGTAGCGCCCGGCCGGAGCCGGGCGTTTCCGATCGTCATTCCAGCGGGCCGACCGCGCTCTCGACGGCGTCGACGATCGCGCCTGAGCGCAGCAGCGCCAGCGCCTGGTTGATCTCGGTGGCGTACCAGCGGTCGCCCTGGAGCGCGGGCGGGATGACCGCGTGCACGGCATCGAGCGCAGCGCGGCTGCCCTTGGCGATCGGATAGTCCCTGGCGAGGTCATCGACGAGGCTCAGCGCCTGCGCCGCCATCAGGATCTCGCAGGCGAGGATCTGCTCGACGTTCTCGACCACCGTGCGGGCCTTGCGGGCGCACCAGGTCGAATTCGAGACATGGTCCTCGGCGTTCGACTTGCCGGGGATCGAATCGACCGAACCGGGCGTCGAGAGGTGCCGGTTCTCCATCACCAGCGCCGACATCGAGCACTGCACCGTGGCATAGCCGGTGTTGAGCCCGCGCTTGCCGGCGAGCAGGTTGCGCGGCAGGCCGTAGCTCATGGTCGGATCGATCAGGCGCGCCAGGCGGCGCTCGGAGATCGAGCCGAGATCGGTCGCGGCGATGGCAAGCAGGTCCATGGCCTGCGCCACATAGGCGCCGTGGAAATGGCCGGCCGAGATGCAGACATAGCCGTCGCCGTCCTTGCAGATCAGCGGGTTGTCGGTGGCCGAGTTGATCTCGGTGGTCATCACGCGGGTGACGAACTCCATCGCCTCGCGCACCGGGCCGTGGACCTGCGGGCCGCAGCGGATCGAATAGACGTCCTGCACGCGCGGCGGGGCCTTGCTGCCGGGCGCGCGGGCCTCGTCCGGGAAGACGAGCTGCCTTGCCGCCTCGCCGCAGCGCTTGGAATCGCCAGCGATGCGCAGGATGTTGCGCGCCGTCGCCGCCTGGCCGGGATGCGGGCGCGCCTTGTGGACGCGCGGATCGAAGGCGGCGAGCTCGCCGCGGATGCATTCCAGCGTCAGCGCGAGCGCGATGTCGGCATGCTTCAGCAGCCGGCGCGCATCCTCCATCGCCAGCACGCCGACGGCGAGCGAGACGGTGGAGCCGTTGATCAGGGCCGAAGCGTCCTTGGCCGCGAGCGGGAACTCGGTCGAAAGCCCAGCGCGCTGCAGCGCCTCGCGCGCCGGCATGCGCACGCCCTTGTAGACCATCTCGGCTTCCGGGAAGCCGCAGATCGCGCCCGACATATGGGCGAGCGGGGCAAGATCGCCGGAGGCGCCAACCGAGCCCTTGGACGGGATCACCGGATGCAGGCCGGCGTTCAGACATTCGAGCAGGCGCTCGACCACCTCGACACGCGGGCCTGAATAGTTCGAGGCAAAGGCGTTGGCGCGCAGCAGCATGGTGGCGCGGGTCGCGTCCTCGGACAGCGGCTCGCCGATGCCGGTCGCATGGGCGTAGACGGTGTTGCGCTGATAGTCCGTCATCTCGGACATCAGCACGCGCTGGTCCTTGAACAGGCCGACGCCGGTGTTGAACGAATACATGAACGGCGCATCGTCGCTCATGAAGTTCGTGTCGATATAGTCGCGCGCCTCGGCGATGCGCTCGCGCGCCTCGGGCGCCAGCGTCGCGGCGGCGAAGCCCGCCCCGCCCTCGGCGCGCGCGACGCGCACCACCTGCTCCGGGGTCAGTGTCGTTCCGTCGATCGCTACGCTCATGGTCGGTCTCCTGCTCAGGTCCTGAAGGTTTCGGGAGAAGCGGTGCGCAGGACGTCGACGAGCACGTCGACCGCCACCTGCACGTCGGCGGCCTCGACCGCCTCCGCCGGGTTGTGGCTGATGCCGCCGGCGCAGCGCATGAACAGCATGCCGAACGGGCAGAGATTGGCGATGGCGAGGCCGTCATGCCCCGCCCCGCTCGGCAGCCGCAGCGGCGCGACGCCTCGCGACGCGACCGACTTCTCCAATGCCGCGACGATCGCCGGCGAGCAGACCGCGGCATCCTCCTCGTAGAAGGCGACGATGGTCGAGGTCACGTTGCGATAGGCGGCGATCGCCTCGAAGGCGCGCTTGAGGTCGCGGACGGCGGCGTGGCGCGCCTCGTCCGAGGGGCTGCGCAGGTCGAGCGAGAATTCGGCCTTCGAGGCGATGACGTTGACCGCGCTCGGCGCGATGGCGATGCGCCCGACCGTGGCGACGACGTCGCGCCGCATCGAGGCGACGCGCTCGACCGCCAGGATCATTTCTGCAGCAGCGGCGCAGGCGTCGCGGCGCAGGTTCATCGGCACCGTGCCGGCATGGCCGGCGACGCCGTCGATGGTGATGGCGAAGCGGCTGGCGCCGCTGATCGCGGTGACGATGCCGACCGGCAGGTCGCGCTCCTCCAGCACCGGCCCCTGCTCGATATGCACCTCGACATAGCCGAGGATCTCGGCCGGATCGCGCCGGATACCGGGGATGCCCGCCGGGTCCAGGCCGAACTCGGTGAGCGCCCGGCGCAGCGAGACGCCGTCGGTATCGCAGACATCGAGCGCGGCAGGATCGAAACGGCCGGCGACGGCGCGCGAGCCGTTCAGCGTCACCGGGAAGCGCACGCCCTCCTCGTCGCCGAAGGCGAGCACCTCGACGGCGAAGGGCAGTTCTATCCCCTCCGCCCGCAGCCGTCGGATGGCCTGGATCGCGGCGACGACGCCGAGATTGCCGTCGTATTTTCCGGCATTGCGGACGGTATCGATATGCGAGCCGAGCAGCAGAGTCGGCAGGCCTTCGCCGCGGCCTTCACTGCGGCCGACGAGGTTGCCGATGTCGTCGACATGGGTCGCAAGGCCCGCCTCCTGCATCCAGGCCTCGACCTGGCCGATGGCCTGGCGATGCTCCGGCGTCAGGAAGAGCCGGGTCAGCGCGCCCTGGTCGCTGGAGAAGCGCGCGAGATCGTCGAGGCGGCGCATGACCTCATGGCCGTCCGGCGCCGCGTTGGAGCGGTCGTCATGGGATGCGTTCTGTGGAAGCGTCATGATGCACGTCCCCTCGACCGGCGCCCTCGCCGATCCCGGTCAGGCCTTGTCGGTCTGGCCGATCTCGAAATTCGCCAGCGTCTCCAGCGCGCGCACCATGCCGGAATGATCCCAGGCGCCGCCGCCATGGGCGACGCAGGCGTTGAACAATTCCTGCGCTGTCGCCGTGTTCGGCAGGGAGACGCCGAGCGAGCGCGCCGTCGACAGGGCCAGATTCAGGTCCTTCTGGTGCAGTTCGATGCGGAAGCCCGGCGCGAAGGTGCGCTTGATCATGCGCTCGCCATGCACCTCGAGGATGCGCGAGGAGGCGAAACCGCCCATCAGCGCCTGGCGGACCTTGGCGGGATCGGCGCCCGCCTTGGCGGCGAACAGCAGCGCCTCGCCGACCGCCTCGATGTTGAGGGCGACGATGATCTGGTTGGCGACCTTGGTGGTCTGGCCGTCGCCATTGCCGCCGACCAAAGTGATGTTCTTGCCCATCAGGTCGAAGAGCGGCTTGACCGTATCAAAGGCACCCTGCGGCCCGCCGACCATGATCGAGAGCGTTCCGGCCTTGGCGCCGACCTCGCCGCCCGAGACCGGCGCGTCGAGATAGTCGCAGCCGAGCACATTGATCCGCCTGGCGAACTCCTTGGTCGCGACCGGCGAGATCGAGCTCATATCGACGACGATCTTGCCCCTCGACAGGCCCTTGGCGACGCCGGTCTCGCCGAACAGCACGTCCTCGACATGCGGGGTGTCCGGCACCATGGTGATGATGATCTCGGCCTGCTGCGCGACCTCGGTCGCGGAGGCGCAGGAGCGCCCGCCGGCCGCGGCCAGCTCCTGCGGAACCTGGGTACGGCTGTAGAGGTGGACCTCATGGCCCCCCTTGATCAGCTGGCCCGCCATCGGCGCGCCCATGATGCCGAGCCCGATGAATCCGATCTTCATGACGTGTCCTCCGATCCTTCGCGTCAGCGCGTTGCGTTCTTGAGCCAGCCGAGGCCTTCGACCGTGCCGGCCTTCGGCTTGTATTCGCAGCCGATCCAGCCGGCGTAGCCGAGCCGGTCGATGAGCCCGAACAGGAAGCCGTAATTGATCTCGCCGGTGCCGGGCTCGTTGCGGCCGGGATTGTCGGCGAGCTGCATATGGGCGATGCGCGGCAGCAGCTTCTCGATCGTCGCCGCCAGCTCACCTTCCATGCGCTGCATGTGATAGATGTCGTATTGCAGCTTGAGATTGTCGGAGCCGGTCGCGTCGATGACGGCGATGCCCTCGGCCGAGCGGTTCACGACATAGCCGGGGATGTCATAAGCGTTGATCGGCTCCATGATCAGCAGGATGCCCTCCCGCTTCAGCGCCGCCGCCGCGAAGGCGAGATTGTCGACCAGCGTCTGCCGCGCCTTGTCGCGCTCGACCCCGGCGGGAGCCAGGCCCGCCAGGCAGTTGACCATGGTGCCACCGAGCGCCTTGGCGTAGTCAATCGCCCTGCCGACACCGTCCTGGAACTCGCCGACGCGATCGGGATGGCAGGCGATGCCGCGCTCGCCCTTGTCCCAGTCGCCGGCCGGCAGGTTGAACAGCACCTGGGCCAGGCCGTTCGTCTTGAGCCGCTCAGCGATATCGTCCTTGGCGAAGGCATAGGGGAACAGGAACTCGACGCCCTTGAAGCCGGCTTTAGCGGCGGCATCGAAGCGGTCGAGGAAAGGATGCTCGTTGAAGAGCATCGTCAGGTTGGCACAGAACTTCGGCATGGGTTGAAAGCTCCCGATCGGTATCAGTCGAGCAGCGCGATCGCGGTCGGCGCGTCCTCGGCGGCGAGCGCGAGGTCCTCGAACTCCGTCACCTTGTCGATGTCCGTCCCCATCGCGACATTGGTGACGCGCTCCAGGATGATCTCGACGACAACAGGCACGCGGAACTCGTCCAGCATCGCCTTGGCCCGCTCGAGCGCCGGCAGGATGTCCTTCACCTCGGTGACCCGGATCGCCTTGCAGCCGAGGCCTTCGACGACCTTGACGTGGTCGACGCCGTAGACGCCGAGCTCAGGCGCATTGAGGTTCTCGAAGGACAGCTGCACGCAGTAGTCCATGTTGAAGCCGCGCTGCGACTGGCGGATCAGCCCGAGATAGGAGTTGTTGACGAGGACGTGGATGTAGGGCGTGCGGAACTGGGCGCCGACCGCCAATTCCTCGATCAGGAACTGGAAGTCATAGTCGCCGGAGATCGCGACCACCGGTGTGCCGGGCGTCGCGGCGCAGACGCCGAGCGCCGCGGGAATCGTCCAGCCGAGCGGCCCCGCCTGGCCGCAATTGATCCAGCCGCGCGGCTTGTAGACGTGCAGGAACTGGGCGGCGGCGATCTGCGACAGGCCGATCGTGCTGACATAGGTGGTGTCGCGGCCGAAGGCCTTGTTCATCTCCTCGTAGACGCGCTGCGGCTTGATCGGGCTGTCCTCGAAATGCGTCCGGCGCAGCATGGTGCGCTTGCGCTCGCGGCACTCCTCGACCCAGGCCGTGCGGTCCTTGAGCTTGCCGGCGGTGCGCCATTCGGTGGCGACCTCCACGAACAGCTCCAGCGCCTTGCCCGCATCCGAGGCGATGCCGAAATCGGGCGTGAAGACCCGGCCGATCTGCGTCGGCTCGATATCGACATGGGTGAAGCTGCGGCCCTTGGTGTAGACGTCGACATTGCCGGTGTGGCGGTTGGCCCAGCGGTTGCCGATGCCCAGGACATGGTCCGAGGCGAGCATGGTCGCGTTGCCGTAGCGATGGCTGGTCTGCAGGCCGGCCATGCCGACCATCAGCGGGTGATCGTCGGGAAGCGTGCCCCAGCCCATCAGGGTCGGGACGACCGGCACGCCGGTGACCTCGGCGAACTCGACCAGGAGATCGGAGGCGTCGGCGTTGATGATACCGCCACCGGCGACGATCAGCGGCCGCTCGGCGCCGTTCAGCATGGTCAGCGCCTTCTCGATCTGGGCGCGGGTCGCCGCCGGCTTGTAGACCGGCAGCGGCTGATAGGTGTCCGGATCGAACTCGATCTCGGCGGTCTGGACGTCGAAAGGCAGGTCGATCAGCACCGGGCCGGGACGGCCGCTGCGCATCAGGTGGAAAGCGTGCTGGAAGATGCCCGGGACCTGCCCCGGCTCGCGCGCCATCACCGCCCATTTGGTCACGGGCTTGGCGATCGACTCGATGTCGACGGCCTGGAAATCCTCCTTGTGCAGTCGGGCGCGCGGCGCCTGGCCGGTGATGCACAGGATCGGGATCGAATCCGCCCAGGCCGAATAGAGCCCGGTGATCATGTCGGTGCCGGCCGGCCCCGACGTGCCGATGCAGACGCCGATATTGCCGGCCTCGGCGCGGGTATAGCCCTCGGCCATGTGCGAAGCGGCCTCGACATGGCGCGCCAGGATGTGGCCGATGCGGTTGCGCGGCCTCAGTGCGGCATAGAACGGGTTGATCGCTGCGCCCGGGACGCCGAAGGCCTGCTTCACGCCCTCCAGCTCCAGGATCAGCACGGCGGCTTCGGCAGCGGTCATCTTCGGCATGGCCCGTCCTCCGTTCGGCGTCTCGGCGCCCGTTGTCGGAGGAAGGAATGGCAGCCATGGACCAATCTGACCAATATATTGTTCGTCATCATCTATATGTATGGCATATAGATGAGAGGCTGATTGTCCCATGCGGAGGCCGGGATGGAACTGCGTCACCTGCGCTATTTCGTGGCCCTGGCCGAGGAGCTGAGTTTCACCACGGCCGCCCAGAAGCTGAATATCTCCCAGCCGCCGCTGAGCCAGCAGATCCGCGATCTCGAGCATGAGCTGAAGACCGAATTGTTCCGCCGCAGCAGCCGGCAGGTCGAGCTCACCGCCGCCGGCCATGCCTTCCGCCGCCATGCGCTCGCCATCCTGGCGCAGACGCGGCAGGCGGCGGCGCAGGTCAGGGCGATCGGACAGGGCCGCGCCGGGATCATCCATCTGGCGACGACGAATTCGGTACTGCTGAGTGGCCTGTCGCTGGCGATCGCCGAGTTCCAGCGCCTGCATCCGGATGTCGAAATCACCATCGACGAGATGCCGCCGCAGGAGCAGGTCGCGGCGCTCAAGGCGCGGCGGGTCGACATCTGCTTCCTGCGCCTTGCCCCCGACGATCGCGACCTCGTCGTCCGCCGCGTCTGGGGCGAACGGGTCGGCCTTGCGGTTCCGGCCGGTCATAAGCTGGCGGGGAAAAAGGCGACCACGATCCTGGAACTGAAGGACGAGGACTTCGTCTTCTACCGGCTGCGCGATTCCGCCTTCGCCGCGCATCTGCAATCCTTCTGCGCGCAGCTCGGCTTCCTGCCGAAAATCGTGCAGCAGGTGGTGGAGTCGATGTCGATCGTCAGCCTGGTCTCAGCCGGACTCGGTATCGGCTTCGTGCCGGAATCGGTCGGCAGGCAGGGCCTGCCCGGCCTGCGCTATCTGCGCATCACCGGCCCCTGCCCGGTCGCGGACGTGCATGCGGTGACGCAAGAAGACGCCGATCCGATCATCGATCAGTTCATCGCCTTCGCTACGCAGGCCAGGGCGGGCTGAGCAAGTCCTAGCCAGCGGGCAGCATCTCCTTCAGCCTGATGAGGGCGATCTTCTCGACCTGTGCGAGGGCGGTGGCGAACTCCTGCTCCGGCGTGCTGGTCAGCCGCTGCTCGAACGAGGCGAGGATGTCGGCCTTGCTCAGGCCCTTGACCGCCAGGATGAAGGGGATGCCGAACCTTGCCTTGTAGGCCTCGTTCAGGGCGGTGAAGCGGGCGCGCTCATCCGAGGTCAGGCGATCGAGCCCGGCCGAGCCCTGCTCGCTGGCCGATTCCGGCGTCAGCTCGCCGGCGGCGGCGATCTTGCCGGCGAGGTCGGGATGGGCGTCGAGCAGGCTCTTCTGCCGCTCGCGCGAGGCCTTGCGCAGCACCGCGACCATCGCCTGATGCAGGCCCTCGGCCGTGTCCTGCACTGTCGTCAGGCCCCCGGCATGGGTCTGCTGCGCGATCCAGGGCGAATGCTCCCAGACCCGGCCATAGACCTCGGCGAACAGCGCCTGCGGCAGCCGCGAGGGCACGTAGCCGCCTTCCGGCGGATGCGTCCTGACCCAATGACGGGCGATGTCGAGCCGGGTCGCGACCCAGACGCGCTCATGGCTCTGGACATAGTCGAGGAAGCGGGCGAGCGCCGCGGCCCGGCCGGGCCGGCCGACGAGGCGGCAATGCAGGCCGACCGACATCATCTTCGGGGCGCTCTCGCCCTCGGCATAGAGCGTGTCGAAGCTATCCTTGAGATAGGCGAAGAACTGGTCGCCGCTGTTGAAGCCCTGCGGCGTCGCAAAGCGCATGTCATTGGCGTCGAGCGTATAGGGCACGGCGAGCTGCGGGCCGTGCGGTCCCTTCAACCAATAGGGCAATTCGTCGGCATAGACGTCGGCGGTGTAGAGGAAGCCGCCTTCCTCCATCGTCAGCGGGATGGTGTTGACCGAGGTCCGGCCCTGATAGCAGCCGAGCGGGCGCTCCCCGGCGAGCTCGGCCTGGATACGGATCGCTTCCAGGATGTGCTCGCGCTCGAGCTCGGCCGGCGCGTCGCGGTAGTCGATCCATTTCAGGCCGTGGGTCGCGATCTCCCAGCCGGCCTCTTGCATCGAGGCGACGATCCCGGGATAGCGCTGCAGTGCCGAGGCCACCGCGAAGACCGTGACCGGCATGTTACGTTCAGTGAACATGCGCCAGAGCCGCCAGTAGCCGGCGCGCGAGCCGTATTCGTAGATCGACTCCATGTTCATATGGCGCTGGCCGGGCCAGGGCGCGGCGCCGACGATCTCGGAGAGGAAGGCTTCCGAGGCGGCATCGCCATGC
>NZ_DASZAT010000013.1:0-49484 GCF_035944895.1 Allobosea sp. | reverse complement strand
GGCCGCGTCACGGGTCAGGTAGCGCTTGTCCCTGATGCGCTCGGTTTTTAGGGATGAGAAGAAGCTCTCCATGGCAGCATTGTCCCAGACGTTACTTGAGCGGCTCATCGAGCAGGTGACGCCGTTTTCGGCCAGCAACTCTTGGAAGTGCTGGCTGGTGTATTGGCTGCCCTGATCCGAGTGGTGCAGCAGCGCGTCCGGCTTGCCTCGACGCCAGATCGCCATGATGAGCGCGTCGGTGTTCGGATCGGGCTGGAGGAGGGAGCGCGACTTGTGATCGGCGGCAAGCGCCCGACCGGCCCAGGCTTCGAGAAAGGCTATTGGTACGAGCCGACGGTTTTCGCCGATGTGACGCAGAGCATGCGCATCGTGCAGGAGGAGGTCTTTGGGCCCGTCCTGTCGGTGTTTCCCTGGTCGGATGAGGATGAAGTTCTCGCGATGGCCAACGCGACGGAATTCGGGCTGACAGGGGTCGTCTGGAGTCGCGATATTAGTCAGGCGCTGCGCGTCGCAAAGCGACTTGAGACCGGCTACATCTGGGTCAACGGCTCAACAGCGAATACGAAGGCTCTGACCTTTGGTGGCTACAAGAACAGCGGTATCGGCCGCGAGCGCGGCTTGCAAGAATTGTACTCCTACACCGAGTCGAATTCGGGCCAGATCTATATTTGAATAAGTCATGATGTCATCTACTATTGATCTTTATTTATAAATCGGCGAGAGAAATTTGCCTCTAGCATAGAGTCAACTCTCGCCCTTGGCCCATATCGGACACGGGTAACGTTCGGTTTCCGGCATTCAATCTGGATTGACCACGCTGCGGCCCAAGCCGGCCCCTTCCTGACGTCTGGAGCGTCTGCTTCCGGGCGATACAGCGAGCGATGGGCTGCGCAGCGGAGTTAACGCAAATCAGATGGGAAAGCACATCTGCCGCCCCCGATCGGGATCCGAGATCACTTTCATCGAGATTCCGTAGATGGCCTGCAGAGTCTGCGCTTTCATGATGTCGTCAGGCGAACCGCGGGCGATCAGCCTGCCGCTGTGAAGCGCGACGATCTCGTCGCAGAAGCGCGCGGCCATGTTGACATCGTGCAGAACGACGACGATCCCGAGCCCGCGTTCATCGGCCAGTCGCCGCATCAGCGAGAGCACTTCGAGCTGATGAGCAATATCCAAGGCCGAGATCGGCTCGTCGAGCAGCAGGCACTTGGCATCCTGGGCAACCAACATCGCCAGCCAGGCGCGCTGGCGTTCGCCGCCCGACAGCGTATCCACCAGCCGGCCGGCGAGGGGAGTGACATCCGTCAGCGCCATCGCCTCGGCGACCTTTAGCCGATCCGCCTCTCCGAAGCGGCCGAGCGCGCCATGCCAGGGATATCGCCCGAGCGCCACGAGTTCCTTCACCAGCATGCCCGCGGCAACCGGCGTCTGCTGTGGAAGATAGGCGACCTTGCGAGCAAAGGCGCGATCCCCCCAGTCGCTCAGAGGCATGCCCTCGTAGTGAATCGTACCCGACGAAACCGGCTGCTGGCGGGCGAGTAGCTTGACCAGCGTCGACTTGCCGGAACCGTTGTGTCCGATCAGGCCGACGACACGGCGTGCTGGGAGCGTGAGGCTGAGCGGCAGTAGCAGGCTACGCCCGGAGATCGAGAAGCTGACCGCCTCGAGCGCGAACAGCTCGCCATTCCCGGCATGGGGCTTGGTGGAATGGTCCGTCGAAGTCATGATCTTGCGTCAGGCAGCGGGCAGGTCGAGCAATAACCTAGCTCGGGAATGAGGTAGCGGATGCAGCAAACCCGCCGGAGGCGCTTTGGCCCGTCTCTGTCGTCGGGATAGCGGACAGGGTCGAACAGCGGGTTGGGTCTGCCGTCTGGCAACCGTCTCGTCGCCATCAGCGCCAGTGCATCCGCTACCGGCTGCCGACTGCCGACGGCTTGTTCCACACGCCTGACGATGAAGTCGAACATGTTGCCGGCGTTGCTCCACAGGACCTTGCGGGAGACACCGCTCACGGTCGCGAGCGCGGCGATCACCGGAACGAGATGATTGTCCATCAGTGGCAGGAAACGCTCGACGGCATCTGCCGGGGCTGCGGGCTTGCCCGCATCGCGCAGATGAATCGACTGCGTCGCGCCATCATCGGAAAAGGTGCAACCGATGGCTTCGATGTCGACATCGAGCTCCTGCTCGGCGAGCAGGGCGATCGCCAGGAAGGGCGGCAGCAGGGTTGCGAAATGGTACTTGGCCCAGAGCGAAGTCACGGCCCGGCGATCGGCACCCGGATAGCGCCGGCTGCCGAACCGCACCAGCAATTCCGTCAGGCGTTCGGGATCGACGAGGTCGCTGCCGGGAGAGGATGGGGCCATCTCGCTCGCCAATGCGAAACGATCGCCATAGGCGGCGAGGTCGCCGCTGAAGAGCGAGGCGAAAGCTGGAATCATCGCTGTCTCCACATCAGCGCGATGAAATAGCTGCCGCCGAGGAAGGTCGCGACCAGACCTGCCGGGATCTGCCAGGGAAAAGCGACGATGCGGCCGGCAAGATCGGCAAGGACCATCAACACCGCTCCCAGGAGTGCCGCCGCGACGAGTTGCGGCAGTGACTGGCGGAAGCCGAGCAGGCGGACGGCGTGCGGCGCCATCAAACCGACGAAGCTCAGCGGACCGACGATGAGGGTTCCGGCTGCGGTAGCGAGCGCGGTCGCCAGCAGAACGGCAAGCCGCGAAGCCGCCAGCGGCATGCCGACCGCGCGCGAAGCGGCCTCGCCGAGCGGCAAGATGGTCAGCCAACGCGCCATCAGCGGCGACGCCGCGAGGAGAGACGCGACCGTCGCTCCGGCGATCAGTGCCTGCTCGGAGGTGACGCGATAGGTCGAGCCCGCCATCCAGTTGAGGACGACGATCATGCGCGGATCGCCGATCGCCAGCAGGGTTGCGGTCAGCGCCGCCACCAGGGTGCTGAGCGCAACGCCCGTCAGGAGGACATGCTCGGGCGATAGGGCCGAGCGCCGGCCGAGCCAGAGCATCAGCGCGAGCACGGCAAAGGCGCCCGACGTTGCCGCCGCGAGCGTCAGTGCCGTGGTCGGCAGTGCAGAGACGAAAACGACGGCGATCAGACCAAGCGCAGCACCGGACGATATGCCAAGCAGTTCAGGGCTCGCCATGGCGTTGCCGGTCAGGCGCTGCAGCAGCGTTCCGGCCAGGCCGAAGAGCGCGCCGGCCGCCAGTGCGCCAGTCATGCGTGCCCCCCGCCAGGGCAGATAGCTCGGCAGTTCGGCAGGGCTGCTCCAATGCCACCCCCCCGGCACGCGCGCGAGCGACAGCGCGACCCAGATGACCAGCGCGAGCACGGGCAGCGCACACAGGATCAATAGCCATGGCCGCCCGAGGCGCGCGGAACCCGACTCCGGCCTCGGCCGCGGATCGTGGCCGGCGCGCAGCCGAGGCAGCATCCAGAGAACGAGGCCCGCGCCGATCAGCGAGGTCATCGTGCCGGTCGGCAGGTCGAGCGCGGGCCCCAGCGCCTGCAGCCCCTGGTCGGCGACGCAGAGCAGCAGCGCACCGAAGGCGGCGCTCCAGACCAGGCGTGCGCCCGGTCGCCGCGCGCCTGACAATCGCGCCAGAAGCGGGCCGGCGAGCCCGATGAAGCCGACCACGCCGACATGAGCGACGACGAGCGCCGATAGCAGCACCGCGAGACCGAGAGTGGCCAGCCGCGTCAGCGACAACGACAGGCCCATGGCGCGCGCGACGTCATCCTGCAGCGCCAGGACGGTCAATGGCCGCAAGAGCAGGGCAGCGAGCCCCGCAGCGACCACGAAAGGAGGCAGCAAGGCTCGCACCGCCAGCCAGTTGTTCTGGTTGAGCGAGCCCGCTTGCCAGACGAAGAGATCGCGCAGCGCCTCCTGATGGAACAGCGCCAGCATGGCATTGATGCCGCCGAGATAGATCGTGACGACGAGGCCGGCTAGGATCAGCGCGAGGGGATCGAAGCGCTGGCGCCAGGCGAGCAGCATGACCAGAGCCATTGAGGCGGCCCCGCCGAGGACGGCTACGGCTTCAAAGCCGTAGCCGAACAGGCCGGGCGCCCAGAGCGTCGTCGCCGCGAGAGCCAGCTTGGCACCGGCAAAGACGCCGAGCGTGCCCGGCTCCGCCAGGGGATTGCGCAGCACCTGCTGAAATAACGCCCCGGCCAGGCCGAGCGCGGCGCCGCTGAGCAGCCCGACGATCAGGCGCGGCAGCAGACTATAATGCACGAAGAGCTGGCGCAGATCATCCGCCAGGGGCGACCAGAGCGCCATCCAGCGCTGCTCCGGCGGAACAGCGTCCATCAGCGCGAGCCAGAACAGGGCAGCGGCGACGGCAGCCATGGCCGCGGCCAGCAAGGGCGGCCTCATGGCGCTGGTGTCAGCCATGAGCTGCCGGCACCCCTGCGAGCACGGCCGCGAGTTGCCGCGCGAAACGAGTCACCGAAACGGTGCCGCCATTGGGATATATTACGGGCATGCCGAGTACACGTCCCGCCCGCACCGCCGGCAGCGCGTTCCAGATCGGGCTCTCGGCCAGCCGCCTCATGGCACGAGCGGTCTCGGCGCCGCGCTCGAAATGGATGACCACGGCCTCCGGCGCCTCAACCAGTCGCTCGATCCCGATCGAGGCTGTGCCCCAGATATTGGCGCGTCCCGCGAAAGCGTTGCGCAGGCCCGCCCGGACGAGAACGTCGCCGACCATGCTGGCGCCGCCGAAGATCGCGGTGCGCCGGCCGTCCTCGGCAAAGCGCAGGAGATAGACCGGGCGGCCGGCCTGGGCGCGCAGGCGCTCCTTCGCCTCTGCCAACACCGCATCGGCCTCGCCCTGCAGCGCCGCTGCCTGTGCCTCACGACCGGCGAGCCCGGCGATGCGCGCGAGGAGATCGCGGGTGAAGTCGAGCGGTCCTTGTCCGCGCGCGAAAGTCGGCAGCCAGTGAACCGGCGCGATGCGTTCAAGCGGCGCCAGCGCCGAGGCCTGCCAGGACGCGGCGAGGATGAGATCGGGCTTGAGGTACTGCAGCAATTCGAGATTGGGCTCGGTCAGCGGTCCGAGATCGACGGCATCGGCCGGCGCGGCCGGGACACTGACCAGCCGCTGGTAGAGCGGGACATTGGCGATCGCCGTCGGTCGGGCCCCCAGCGCCAGCAGCATCTCGGTGAAGGAGAGATCCATCGAGACGATGCGCAGGTCGCCCTCGCGCGCCAGGGCGACGGCGGGCATGAATGCCGCCGTGCCGGCCGCGAGCACGGTGCGCCGGGAGAGCATGCCGGGCTCACCAGCGATAGCTGAGCGTGGCCGAGACGGTGCGCGGATCGCCGTAACGGCAGCCAGTCGAGCCGGCGCAGGTCATGAACTGCTTGTCGAGCAGGTTCTTGGCCGAAACCTGCAGCGCCATGCCCTTGAGCGCGGGCGCGAGCTTCTCGAAATCATAGCTCAGCATCGCGTCGACGACCGTGCGGCCCGGTACGTCATAGGCATAGCCGATCAGATTGGTCCCGCTCAGATAGCGCACGCCGCCACCGAGTCTCAGGCCCGGCAGGCCGATGCCGGAGAGCTCGTAATCGGCCCAGAACGCGACGGAGTGATAAGGCACGAGCTCGACGCGCTGGCCGAGCGCGGCAGGGTCGTTGCTCTTGGTCGTCCGCGCATCGGTATAGGAATAGGCGGCGACGAGGTTCAGGCGGTCGAAGCTGGCCTTGGCCTCGAGCTCGACGCCGCGCGAGCGCACCTCGCCGGTCTGGACCGAGAAGGCGAAGGGCGCCACCGGATCCGGCGTCAGCGCGTTCTTCTGCTTGAGGTCATAGACCGCCGCGCTGAACAGGACGTTCGTGCCCGGCGGCTGGTAGCGGATACCGGCTTCGAACTGCTCGCCCTCGGTCGGCTTGAAGGCGTTGCCCAGCCTGTCGGTCTGAATCTGCGGCTCGAAGGACTGGCTGTAGCTGACATAGGGCGCGAAGCCGTTGTCGAAGAGATAGACGAGGCCGGCGCGGCCGGTGAAGGCGCTGTCGTCGAACTTCACAATGCTGTTGTTGGTATATCGGCGGATGCGGGTATCCGCCCAATCATGCCGGCCGCCGAGGACGACCACCCATTTGTCGGCGATCTTGATCTGGTCCTGCAGATAGACGCCGTACTGGTTGCTGAGGTTGTCGGTGCCGTTGTCGACCGCTCCCAGCGTCGGATAGGTCGTGCCGTAGACCGGGGCGTAGATGTCGGCCAGCGGGCCGACGGTGCCGTTGCGCCGGTGCGAGTCGTAGGTGCGCCGATAGGTGTCCAGCCCGGCGATCAGCGTGTGCTTGATCGGGCCGGTATCGAACTTGGCCTCGAGCGAGGTGTCCGTGGTGAAACCGGTCGAGGTCTCGTCGCGGTCGCTGACGCCGCGGTTGAGCATCCGTCCATTGGCCCGCAACCCGCCGAAGGTCAGGTAGTCCCAGGCCAGGTCGGCGTGGAAATAGCGCAGGCTGTGCCGGAGCTTGAGGTTGTCGCTGAAACGGTGCTCGAACAGATACCCCAGCGCATATTGATCGCCGTCGTAGCGATCATAGTTCGGCTCGCCGATGAAGAGATCGCGCGGAATCTGGTTGAAGCGCGTATTGGCATAGGGCATCGGCGGCGCAAAGCGCGTCCGGACCCGCTGGTAGTAGCCGAGCAGGGTCAGCGAGGTCGCCGCATTTGGCGTCCAGGTCAGGGCTGGCGCGATATAGACCTTGTCGTCGCGGACATGGTCCACCTGCGTGTCCGATTTCCGCACCAGGCCAGTGAGCCGGTAGGAGAACTGGCCGTCCGCCGTCAGCGGACCGCCGAGGTCGGCGGAGAGCTGGCGCCGGTTGTAGCTGCCATATTCGAGATTGACCTCGCCGAAGCGCGTCGGTGTCGGGCGCTTGCTGATCGCATTGATGGCGCCACCCGGGGAGAGCTGTCCGTAGAGCACCGAGGCGGCGCCCTTCAGCACCTCGACGCGTTCGAGCCCGTAGGGTTCCTGGCTGCCGTCATAGACATTCGACTGCAGCTTCATGCCGTCACGCAGATTGCCGGTGTTGCCGGTGGCGACGTTGAAGCCACGGACCATGAAGTCGTCGGCAATGCGGGTGAACAGCGACGACTGCGATGTGACACCGGCGGTGTAGCTCAGTGAGTCCGCGACGGATCGCGCGCCGGTGTTCCGGATCTGGTCGCGCGTGACGATCGAGATCGACTGTGGCGTCTCGAGCAGCGGCGTGTCGGTCTTGCTGCCGCTGGCGCTGCGCGTCGCGACATAGCCGTTGACCGGTCCCCAGGCCGTCTCGCCCTGCACCTCGATCGTGTCGAGCGATAGTGCCCCACCCGCCTGCGAATAGGCGGCGGCGACTCCCGGGCGCTCGATAGTCACACTGCCGGGCGCCGTGAAGCGATAGGTCAGCCCCGTGCCGGCCAGCAGCGCCGCGACGGCGGCCTCCGGCGCGATCTCGCCGGCAACCCCGGAGGTGACCTTGCCCTTGGTCAGCGGCGTCGGGAAGACGAGGCGCAGGCCGGCTTGCCTGCCGAGCGTGAGCAGCGCCTGTTCGAGCGGGCCGGCCGGCACCGAGATCGCGACGGTCCGGCGTTGCTGCGCGGTGGCCGGAACGGCAAAAGCAACCGTCACCGCCGCCAGCGACACGCCCATCGCTGCGGCTCGCAGCATCCTGGATGCTGTCATGCGCACCACGCCAACCGTCGCCATCGTCACCCTCTTGCACCAGCCCGGCCGCGCCTTCTGCGCGCCGCTCCGATGGGTAAGAGCTCGGCGCACCTGCCCTCCTGACCTTGGTTGCAAAGTTTTTTTCAGCGTGAGCGCACGATCACCATCAGACCGGTCAAACGCGTCACGCTGACCGGCAGGCTCGCCTCCAGCGTGGCCAGCGCCTCGTCAGTGTTGGCCACGTCGAAGATGCCCGAGATGCGCTGGCGGGCAGCGCGTTCGTCGAGGACGAGGATGCTTCCCCTCCGATAGCGGCCCAGCGTCGCCAGAACCTCCGCCAGCGGACGATCCGAGAAGACAAGCTTGCCGTCCTTCCAGGCAACCTGCTCGGCGACGTCGGGACGGGAGAGGATGAGCCGGCCATCGCTGCCGAGTGTCGCTTCGTCGCCCGCCTTCAGCTCGACCTGCGCTTCCCGGCTGCGCACGGCGACGCGGCCCTCCTCGACGGCGACCTCGGGCCCGCGGCCGCCTTGCGACAGCTGCATGGCAAAACGGGTCCCGAGCGCGGTGGCTTCGAGCGTCTCTCCAACCGCGACGAAAGGGCGGGCCGGCATCGGCGCGACCTCGAAATAGGCCTCGCCGCGCAGAAGCTCGACCTGGCGGCGCGAGCCATCGAAGCGCAGGCGCAAGGCAGTGTCAGTGTTGAGGACCGCACGCGACCCGTCCGGCAGGGCGACGCTCCGGACCTCGCCGACACCCGTGCTGTGATCGGCTTGGAGGCGCTCGACCCATCCGGTCTGCGAAACACCCAATCCGGTTACTGCCAGCAACAATATTCCTAGCGTTGCCGCTCGGCGTGCGCGGCGGGCGGCGCGCAGCTTCCGCAGGCGGTCCTTGGGAACAGGGGCTTCCTTGAGTTCGCCCCAGAGCGAGGAGAGGTCCTGATAAGCCTCGGCATTCTTCGGATTGCGGGCGCACCAGGCCGCGAACCCTTCCCGATCGGCCGCCGTTGCGTCGCTCGACTGCAGGCGCGCGACCCATCCCGCCGCCTCCTCGCTGCGACGCTCCTCGTGCGAATGATCGTCTCGTTGAGCCATGCCTGTTCCTGCCGAGCGATCAACCACGGCGCGGCTTTCCGCGAACGCTTCCATCCGAGGTAGAGCGCAGGAGCCGTCGACTCCTGACCTGGGTTCAGGAGAAAATCTCGCTGCGGATGTCGCGGCAGCGCAGCAGCGCCTTGATGATGTGCTTCTCGACCATATTGCGCGAAATGCCCAGCAGTCGCGCGATCTCGCCATTGGCGAGGCCATGCAGGCGGCTCAGGATGAAGACCTCCTGGCAGCGGGCCGGAAGCGCTTCGATGGCCTTGGCCATCATCAAGAGCGCCTGCCTGCTCTGGACGACACGCTCGGGACCCGGCGCCTCCTCCGCGCGCTCCTCGACCTGCCCGTCGACGAGGAACAGCGCGCTGTCCAGCCGCGCCCGCTGCGTGCTCGCCCGCGCCACCGATTTCGCGATCTGGAAGAGATAGGCCTGCGGGTTCTCGATCACCGTGCGCGGCGCGATGTCGAGCAGGCGCACGAAGGTCTCCTGCGTCGCATCCGCCGCATCCTCGCGGTTGCGCAGCCGGCGCATGAAGAAGCGCCGCAGGCGCCCTTCCTCGACGCGGTGCAATGTCTCGAAGGCAGCGGCATTCATCGGCGCGAACCTCACCTCGCTCATGCACTTCGCCGGCATGCATGCGCGAAAACCAGCCAACAGCCGAGATCGGAGCGATTGCCCCAAGGTCGGTCAAGCGAACGGCGATCCAGCGACGTCAATGTAAAACCGGCTCCGTGCGCAGCACGCATAACGGCTTCAAAAAAGAGACGCAATCGCAATGATTTAGAGGGTTTCTAGACTGCCGGAGCGGACCAGGCATCGCGATGAAACGATCCGTCTTGTTTCGTCAACCGAGCGCGCCGCTGCGACCTGACGCGCGCCCATGCAGACGACATCGTAGCCAGGCTCGACCAGCCCGTATGTGATCGGCTGGGTCAGCTCGCCGGCCTCGAACCCGACCTGATGGATCACCACCATATCCTATTGGGTCGACGTGGGGTCGATGACCGCGTTTACGAAAGGCGACCCGATCAAGGTGCATCACCTCGATCGCGACGCCGAGCTGCTGATTGAATTGCCCGCGCGTATTGAAATCCATCACATCCTGATCGACAACCAACAACTGCGCTGATCCGAGACCGGCCTGGGCCGCAGTCAAATTTCAGCGTGATGTCGGCGGCGAGGCTAGCAAAGGCGATGGATACCGCCATGACTTGAAAGGACGTCTGGTCCGGAGACGTCGAAAAGTCCGGGCCCTGCATGCCGCTGAAGGCGCGTGGCGAAATGGCAGAAATCTCTATGTCTTTGTCATACCCGCCCATCGGCCCATGCCGTTAGGCTCGAATGAAGGTCGCCATCTCTCGAGGGGGCGAAGTCGGCGGCGCCCATTCGTGGTTGCTGCCAGGCTCTTTGGGCTCCGGCCGATAAGGAGCAGGAAACCATGCGATATCGTCATCGACTGCGGCAGCTCGTCCTCTTATGCCTTATGGGAGCGTTGGGAAATCCGCTGCCGGTTCTCGCTGAGATGCCAACGGAATTGCGGGGCAAATGGTCCAGCCATCCCGGGCGATGCGAGCCGGTCGGCGGCGAGGTGGATGTGCTGACCATTTCAGCCACGGATCTCAGTTTCTACGAAATTGGTTGCAAGCTGGGTCGGTCGACCCGTTCAGGGACGAGCCTGACGCTCGACGCACAGTGCTTCAAGGGAGGCAGTCCCGTCAGATCCGGAAAAGTCGTTCTGCGGCAGCATGCCGCCAACGAAATCGATCTCGTGCTCCAGGGTTTCTCGTGGATCGCCGTCAAACCGCAACGCTATCGCCGATGCTGACCGGAGCCGTCTCGGCAACAGGAGGAGGAGATGACGCCGCGTTTCACAATCGGGTTGATCTGGTCGCTCGGCGTTGCTGCCGCCGCTCTGCCCTTGCCGGATTTTGATGACCATGTCCGCGCTGCGCCCGGAGCCGATCTTGCCGCCGTCTGTGCCCGCCTGGGCAATGACGACACCATTCGAGACTACGATCCATCGCTTCGCGCGCGTACGGCCTCGGCATTCAGGAAGCTGTTTCCCAACGCCAAAGACGTGCCGGGAGAAGAGTCGTGGCCGACGCAGGCTCAGTACCGCTGCATGAACGGCAAGGTCATGGTCTGTTTCGTGGGTGCGAACCTGCCCTGCGCCAAAATGAACGCGCAGCGCGACAATCCCGGCGCCGACACGTTTTGCCGGGACAATCCCGATGCAGGGGGCGTTCCGGCCTATGCGACTGGTCACGACACCACCCACGCTTATCGGTGTCGCAACGGGAAGGCAGAAGCGACGGGAACCACGCGACAGCTCGATCAGAGAGGGTTCGCCAGGGAGCTTTGGATCGCATTGCCGGCTCAGTAGGGCCGCTGCCGCCGGCATGCTGAGGAGAAAGAGCGATGACCGAAGATCCTGCTGCAGTCCGGCGTCGAACCGTTCTTCGAGAGGACGCCGGACCAGAAATTCAAGCTCGAGGATCATCGGATCCTCGATGGCGAGGTCCTTGTGCTCGACTATCGGCCCGATGGTATGCCGCGTTACGCGTGATGCGCGGCGTCGATCTTTGCCTCGGCGGATTCAGGCCGCGCGCAGGCCGTCGATGATGCCGTAGCGGCCTCGGACGCGCCTTCACCGAAAGGAGATGGAACCATGCCCAGGTTCATCACGATCGGATATGGCGAACCGGCCGGCTATGATCGCACGCCCCGGCCGATCAGGGACGTCGCGCATGCCCAGGACGCAAAACTGCTGTCCGAAGGCGCCGTAATGGGAATCGCCGGCACGCCGGTTCAGGTCCGCAATCCGGAGATGCACGGCATGGAAACCTGCAATGGCCCCTTCATGTCGTCAGCCTTGCCGGTCGCGGGCTTCGCCATCATCGAAGCCGCCGACTTGGCCGATGCCATCGAGAAGGTTTCGCTCGTGCCGTGCGCTGTTGCACACGGCGTTGTGGAAGTCTGGCCGTTGAAGGAGACGCCTTGATGCGAGCTCATCGCTTCAAGATGACGTCCACAGAGGCGCGAACGAGACGCCGCGAAGTCCGGCACGACGGATCCGTTCGACGAAGTGGTCGGTGATATAGACCGGCGATGCCCGCATCGGCAGTTTGAAGATCTCGGCGGTTCCGATGTTCTCTTGCCGGAAAGCGTGACCCTCGATGTCGAGGATGTCTCCATCGTCGAAATGGACGATTCGCGACTGCTCATGGCCGAGGGGATCGAGGATCGTCGTGGCATTGAAGAGCCAGACCTCTTCGCCCTTCAGAGGCAGAAGCTGTCCGTATGCGGCAAGAGCCGGCGCCAGCGCGTCGACGGCCGGCCTTTTCAGGATCGGGACGTGTTCGCCCAGCCACGGAAAATCGGAATAGGTCCGATCTGCCGTGTCCAGTTTCATGACTGGGGCGATCCAATCCTGAATGACGCGCCCGTCCATCGCAGAGAAGGTCTCGTAATCGTCGTCATCAGCCGGGAATATCCATTCCTGTCCTTCGACGACCTCGAACTTGTAGACGGTCAGCGGCATCGCTCGTCTCTCCCGGCGAATCAATCGTCAGAACTCCGCATGCATCTCGCGAAACAGGCGCGGCGCGATGCCGAAGCGGCGCTCGAAGGCTTCGGAGAAGCGTGCCGTCGGGGACAGGCCGATTTCGGCCGCAACCGACTTCAGCGACAGCCCACGGCAGAGCAGCAGGCGCGCGGCATCGAGACGCGCGATCTCGACGAAGCGGGCCGGTGTTTCGCCGATGGCGGCGACGAATTTGCGATGAAACGTCCGTTCACTCAGGCCGGCGCGATCCGCCAGCACGGGAACGTCCAAGGTGGAAGCGAGGTTTTCGAGGATCCACGCGATCAGCTCGGCGAAAGGGCTATCGGCCTTGACCTGCGCTTGAAGCAGCGGGCTGAACTGGGACTGGTAACCGGGGCGGCGCGCATAGAGCACGAGCCGCTTGGCGACCTCGCCGGCAATGTCGGCGGACAGATCCTGCGCGACCATGGCGAGCGCCATGTCGATACCGGTGGTCACGCCGGCCGAGGTCCAAAGCTGGCCGTCGACGACGTAGAGCGAGTCGGGATCGACGGTGACGGACGCAAACGCAGCGGCCAGTGGTGCGCAGGCATCCCAATGCGTGGCGACGCGACGCCCGTCGAGCAGCCCGAGCCTCGCGAGGATGATGGCGCCGGAACAGACCGAGCCGAATCGTTGCGCCTTGCCCGCCAGCTGCGGAAGCCATGCCGACCAGGCGGAATCCGCGAGAACCGGCAGCACATGTTCGCGCTCGGCGCCGACGACAAGGAGTGTGTCGAGCGCTCCGCGGGCGCGCTCTTCCAGGCTTTGCGTCTCGACCACAACCCCGCTGCTGCTCGTCACCGGCCCACCCGCGGCCGATGCGAGATCGACCGCGTAGAAGGGCGGCTTCCCGCTCAGCCCGAGGCTGCGGTTGGCGCTGGTGAAGACGGAAGCCGGCCCGGACATGTCGAGAAGCTCGAAGCCCGGATAAACGACGAAGACGAGACGATGCATTGGCAGAAAATGCCATGTTTATGCCATTCCCGCCAGGTAACGCCCTCGATAGCCTGACGATGAACGCAACGCCCGATCGGAGTGGCGGATGCCCATGCGCGATCTCATCTGGGTGGGACTAGCCCTTGTCGTCCTGCCGTTGGCGGGTTTGGGACTGTGGCTGGCGACTTTGCCGGCGGCACCCAGCGCCTTCTCGCCACCGCCCGTCCCGCAGGCGGAAACAGACGCCCTGCTGGCGGCGCTGAAACCGCCAAAGCGCACGCGGCCCCTCGTCGCCGTGGTCAGCCTCAACGATGCGACGGAGACGACCGACTACTTGATGCCGACGGGCATCCTGCGGCGGGCGGATATCGCCGATGTGGTGACGCTGTCGACGAAGCCCGGCCCGGTCCAACTCTATCCGGCACTAACCGTCGAAGCCGATGCGACGATCGAAGTCTTCGATGCGCAACACCCGGAAGGGCCGGACTATGTGATCGTTCCGGCCATGAGCCGCGACGATGATCCGGCCGTGATGGCTTGGCTGCGCAAGCAGGCACAGGGCGGATCTGTCATCATCGCCATCTGTGCCGGCGCGAAGGTTGCTGCCGCCGCCGAGCTCCTCGATGAGCGACGGGCGACCACCCATTGGTACTATCTCAAGGACCTCCTCAAGAGCCGTCCATCGATCCGCTACGTCGCCGACCGGCGCATGGTGATGGACCGGGGCGTCGCGACGACCACCGGCATCACCGCTTCGATGCCGATGATGCTGACATTGGTCGAGGCGGTCGCCGGAAGGGACAAGGCGGAAGCGGTTGCCCGGGATCTGGGGATGAGCCCCTGGGATGCCCGGCATGACAGCAGCGCCTTCAGGCTGACACGTCCCTTCGCCGCGACCGTACTGGGCAACCGTTTCGCCGTCTGGAGCCATGAGCGTTTCGGCATCGTGCTCGCACCGGGGCTCGACGAAGTCTCGCTTGCACTCGTCGCCGATGCGTGGTCGCGCACCTATCGGTCCCGGGTTGAGCTGCTCGCGACGTCCCCGGCCGCCATGACGACGCGTGGTGGTATCCGCCTCCTTCCGGATCGCGTGGCGGCAACCGGCAGGCAATTGCCCCATGAATGGACAAGCAGAAGGCCGGCCGAAGCTCTCGACGACGCCTTGCAAGCCATCGGAGCCCGATATGGGCAAGCCACGGCCGGTATCGTCGCGATGCAGCTCGAATATCCGCAGCCTCGCGTAGCACGATGAAGGCGTTGATCGCAGGCGCAGGCATCGGTGGCCTGACGACCGCGCTCTTCCTGCACCGGGCCGGAATCGAGGTCGAGATTTTCGAGCGTACCGACGCGGTGCGCGAGCTCGGCGTCGGCATCAACATGCTGCCGCACGCTGTCGGCCTACTGACCAAGCTCGGACTGCTCGACGCGCTCGACGCGGCCGGGATCCGCACCCGCGAGCTGATCTATGCGAACAGGTTCGGCCAGATCGTCTGGCGGGAGTTGCGCGGCATCGATGCCGGCCATGCCGTCCCGCAATTCAGCATCCATCGCGGCAGGCTGCTGGGCCTGATCCATCGAGCGGTCATCGACCGGTTGGGGCAGAACGTCATCCGTACCGGTTGCAGCGTGATGGGCTTCGAACAGGACGGAAGCAAGGTCACCGCTTTCCTGTCCGAAGCCGGCAGGACGCTGCAAGCCCGCGGCGATCTGCTGATCGGCGCCGACGGGATTCACTCCAAAGTGCGCGCTAAGCTCTATCCCGATGAAGGGTCGCCGATCTGGAACGGCGTCATGCTCTGGCGCGGCGCCACACGCTGGCCGCAATGGCAGGACGGCCGCACCATGGCGATCGCCGGCGGCAACCACGCCAAATTCGTCTTCTATCCGATCGGAAACGATCCCGACGATCCGGCCATGCGCCTGACCAACTGGGCCGTGATGGCCCGACCTCGCGAGACGGCCCCCCGGAACCTGACCCTTGGCGACTGGAGCCGGCCGGGCGAGCTCGAACAAGTCCTGCCGTTCGTCCGTGACCGCTTCCATCTCGATTACGTCAATCCGACGGAGATCATCCGCGCCACCGGCGTGTTTCATGAATACTCCAACTGCGACCGGGAACCTCTGCCGCGCTGGTCGTTCGGACGGGTCACGCTGCTGGGCGACGCCGCCCATCCCATGTACCCGGTCGGCTCGAACGGTGCGAGCCAGGCCATTCTCGATGCACATTGCCTGGCGGAATACCTGCGGACCCATGGATCCGTGGAGGTCGCGCTTGGCGCCTACGACGCGGAGCGCCGTCCGGCCATGGCCCAAATCGTCCATGCCAACCGGAAAGGCGGGCCGGAAGGCGTGATCGATCTCGTGGAGGCCCGGGCGCCCGACGGCTTCGACGACGTCGAGGCGGTGGCCTCCTACGTGGAACGCGAGCGAGTCGTCCGCGGTTATGCGAGCCTGGCCGGGTTTGCCGCGGACAATCCGAAAGGGGCGGGGGTGGGCGTCAGATGACAGGACAGGCCACAGAGTATCCCCTGCTTCCGCTGGGTGGCGGCGTTCTGCTCTCCCCTCCGATGGCGCGGACATTCGGCCTGGGGCGCCCCGAATCCATTGCCGCGGCAAGAGCGGCGTCAGTCGGTGGCCATCTCATCTTTGCGTCATTGCGTGACCCCGAGGGCGACATGTTGGGCCGGCCGTCGGTTTACGGGGTGGGCGTGAGGGCAGTCTTGGTTGATGCGGAGATCATGTCGCAGGGCGTCGTCCGAATTTTCGTCGAAGCGCTGCAGCGAGTGCATTTGCGAGAGTTCGCCGTGCAGCAGGAAGGCTTTTACCGGGTGACAATCGAGCCTTGGGAGGATCCGCCGACGAACGATGTCGAGCTTCGTCCACTCTACGACCGTGCCTTGCTCCGGTTCGAGACTCTGTGTCGCCATGCGGGATTGCCCGCAGTCACCACCAAACTTGTCCAGGCAGGCGCCCCGGCCGATCGCCTCGCGGGAATCCGATCGTTGCCGTGGGTCATACTTTCATATCTGGGTCAAGACTCTCCCCCGCATTGGATACCAGTCGCTCAGAGGCAAGCGCTCCTTGAAGCACCCTCGTTGCTCGATCGACTTCAGCTCTTGAGCGAGCTGTTGGACGCAGCTCATCCTCCGGCTTCGCTTGCGGTCGATATGGCTCCGCTCATCTTGCGAGCAGCGAGTCTTGCGCAACTCCGCTGATCTTGGCTGTGACCAGAGCAAACAACAAGCTCGCCTGAGCTGAGCCGCTCCGGCCAGGCCGAGAAGTGCCCCTGGAGGTCCGCTTATCGGCAATGTCTCGACGCCCGGTGTTGGCGCGGATCGGGCGCGCGGGCATTCAATCGAACGGCGTCCTTTGATGGCTGTCTTGCGCAGGAGCGCGGCGGCGAGACGCTGACGTTTTTGGGCTAGGTGACAAACTAACTGCGCCGCGGTGACAGAATATGCGTGTTGGTGACAAACTTTCTGCATCTTGAGAACTCTGTGCCCCGTGCGGCAACGGAGAGAATGATTCAATCAATCGATTGATTGAATCATGGGTTGATGCTATGCTCCCGCCATGGCACGCACATCCATCCTCAAGGACGCCGAGGGCACGCGGCAGGCGCTGATCCGCGCCGGGCTCGACCTGTTCGGCCGCAACGGCTTCGACGCCACCTCGACGCGCGAGATCGCCCAGGCAGCGAAGGTCAACAGCGCCGGCATCGCCTATCATTTCGGTGGCAAGGACGGGCTCCGGCAGGCCTGCGCCGAGGCGATTATCGCCCGGATGCAGGCTGTGCTGGCGGGTGGAGCGCCGGCAGTCTCGATGGCGATCGATGCTGCCGATCGTGACGTCGCTGCCGAGCAACTGCTCGCGCTGATCGACCGGGTCGTCACCTTCCTGACGACGGTGCCGGAGAGCGAGATGATCGCCCGCTTCGTCGTGCGCGAGATGCTGACGCCGAGCCCGGCCTTCGAGGCGATCTATGGTGGGCTGTTCGAGCCTGTGCATCGCCGGGTCTGCCAGGTCTGGGCGGCGGCGACCGGCATGGAGCCGGAGGCGCCGGCGACGCGGCTGGCCGTCTTCGCAGCGATCGGCCAGGTCGTCTATTTCCGTATCGCGCGGCCGGCGGTGACCCGGCGCATGGGCTGGGACGGCATCGGCCCGGAAGAGGCGCGTGCCATCGGCGAAACCGTCAGGCGCTCGGTCCGCGCCAGCATTCTCGCCTGCAGGGGAGAGGCGTCATGATCCTCGATTTCATCTGCTCCTTCGCCCTCGCGGCCTCGCTCGGGATCTGTGCGCCGCCGACGACCCGCGTCGTCGGCTATGTCGAGGGCGAGTATGTCCGGCTCGGCCCGATCGACACGGCCCGGATCGAGAGCGTCTCGGTCCGGCGTGGTGAGCGCGTCGCGCCTGGCGCTCTGCTCGCTGAACTTCAGGCTGACGATGCCCGCAACGCCGTCGCCGAAAGCGAGGCGCGGTTGGTGCAGGCACAGGCGCAGCTCGCCAACCTCCTCAGCGGCAAGCGGCCGGAGGAGATCGCGGTGATCGAGGCGGTCGCAGCCTCGGCCAAGGCGCAGGAGCGTGAGTCGGAGCGGGCGCTGGAGCGCCGGCAGGACCTCTTCCGCCGCGGTGTCTCGACCCAGGCCGATCTCGATCAGGCCCAGACGGCACGCGATGTCGCCGTGGCGCGGGTGCGCGAGACCGCCGCCAATCTGGCGGTCGCCCGGCTGGCGGCGCGCGAGGAGGAGATCAGGGCGGCGCGCAATCAGGTGGAGCAGGCACAGGCCGCGCTCGACCAGGCCAAGTGGCGGCTCGGCCAGCGCAGGCTGATGGCGCCGGCGGCCGGCATCGTCACCGATCTCGTGCGCCATCCCGGCGAACTCGCCGGTCCGTCCGCGCCGGCGCTGACGATCCTGCCCGATGGCGCGGTCAAGCTGATGCTCTACGTGCCGGAGGCGCTGCTCTTTGGCACCACGGTCGGCACGCGGCTCGACGTGCGCTGCTCCGGCTGTCCGCAGGGGCTTTCCGCCACCGTCTCCTATGTCTCGCAGGAGCCGGAGTTCACGCCGCCGGTGATCTATTCGGCGCAGACCCGGCAGAAGCTGGTCTATCTCGTCGAGGCGCGGCCCGAGGGGGGGCCGGCGACACGGCTCCAGCCCGGCCAGATCGTCGACGTGATGCTACGGGGGCGGCGGTGAGCGACGCCAATGTCATCGATGTGCGCGGCCTGACCAAGCGTTTCGGCAAACGCACCGTAGTCGACAATGTCGATCTCGCCGTGAGGGAAGGCGAGATCGTCGGCTTTCTCGGGCCGAACGGCTCCGGCAAGACCACGACGATCCGGCTGATCTGCGGCCTGCTCACACCGGATGCCGGCGAGGGCACCGTGCTGGGCCTCGATGTCCGCACCCAGAGCGCCGAGATCAAGCTCCAGGTCGGCTACATGACGCAGAAGTTCTCGTTCTACGAGGATCTGACGATCGAGGAGAACCTGACCTTCGTCGCCCGGCTCTACGCGCTGAAGCCGGTCGAGGACGCCGTGGCGCGCACGCTCGACAATCTCGGCCTGACTTCGCGCAAGGACCAGCTCGCCGGCACGCTCTCGGGCGGCTGGAAGCAGCGCCTAGCGCTCGCCGCCTGCATCATGCACCAGCCGAAGCTGCTGCTGCTCGACGAGCCGACGGCCGGTGTCGATCCCAAGGCGCGGCGCGAATTCTGGGACGAGATCCACCGACTCGCCGGCGACGGGCTGACCGTGCTGGTCTCGACCCATTACATGGACGAGGCCGAGCGCTGCCACCGCATCGGCTACATCGCCTATGGCAGGATGCTGGCGACCGGCACGGTCGACGAGGTGGTGAAGGGCTCCGGCCTCTCGACCTATGTCGTCCATGGCGCGCTCAAGCCGGCCGAGATCGCCGAGCTCGCGAAGACGGACGGCGTCGAGCAGGTCGCGCCCTTCGGGACGACGCTGCACGTGGTCGGCACCGACAAGGCCAAACTCGAACAGGCGCTTGCGCATCTGAAGGGGCGCCCTGGCATCAGCGTCGAGCCGGACGCGACCAGCCTGGAGGACGTCTTCATCCAGTTCATGGCCAAGGCGCAGGCCGAGGGGAGAGCGGCATGAGCGCGCTTGCCCTGTTCTCGCCCGGCCGTCTCGGTGCGGTGCTCGCCAAGGAGTTCGTGCAGATGCGGCGCGACCGCATCACCTTCGCGATGATGCTGGTGGTGCCGATCGTCCAGCTCCTGCTGTTCGGCTATGCGATCAACAATGATCCCAAGGGCTTGCCGGCGGCGGTTCTGGCGCTGGGGCAGGATCGCTACACTCGCTCCGTCGTCGCGGCGCTGGAAGTCTCCGGCTATTACCGCTTCGTCAAGCGGCCGGAGAGCGCGGCCGAGGCCGAGAGCCTGATGGCGCGCGGCGCGATCTCCTTCCTCGTCACCATCCCCAGCGATTTCGGCATGCGGGTCGAGCGTGGCGACGAGCCGCGCATCCTGGTCGAAGCCGATGCGACCGATCCGGCGGCGTCGAGCAACGCCGTCGGCGCGCTGCAGACCATCGCCAGCCGGGCGCTGACGCGGGCGCTCGGCACTGACGAACTCAAGCGCGAGCAGAGCGACAGCGCGCTCTCCTTCGTGGTGCACCGGCGCTACAATCCGGAGGGTATCACCCAGTACAATATCGTGCCCGGCCTGCTCGGCGTCATCCTGCAGATGACCATGGTGATGATGACGGCGATGGCGCTGACCCGTGAGATCGAGCGCGGCACCATGGAGAACCTGCTCGCCATGCCGGCGACGCCGGGCGAGATCATGCTCGGCAAGGTGCTGCCTTATCTCGCCGTCGGCAGCGTCCAGGTCGCGGTGGTGCTCTCGGCGGCGAAGCTGCTCTTCGGCGTGCCCTTCCTCGGCAGCCTCGGGCTGCTGCTGACCTGCGTCACCATCTTCGTGCTGGCGCTGGTGCTGCTCGGCTACACCATCTCAACCATGGCGCGCACGCAGCTCCAGGCGATGCAGCTGACCTTCTTCTTCTTCCTGCCTTCGCTGCTGCTCTCTGGCTTCATGTTCCCCTATGCCGGCATGCCGCTCTGGGCGCAGTGGCTCGGCGAGATCTTCCCGCTGACGCACTTTTTGCGTGTCGTGCGCGCGATCATGCTGAAGGGGGCCGATCTCGGCGATATCGGCCTCGAGGTGTTCTATCTCACCATCTTCGTGCCGATCTATGCCGGCATCGCGCTGATGCGGTTCAGGAGCACGTTGGATTGATCAGGCAGGGCGGCGCACTCCGCCTGGCATTGTTACTTGCAAAATAATAGTGACTGCGTTAGCGAGCCTGGCCATGCAGCCCAAGCTCGCTCCGCTCACCGAATGCCCCTGCGCCCTTGCGGTCGAGACCGTCGGCGAGTGGTGGAGCATCCTGATCCTGCGCGATGCGCTGCAGGGGCTGACCCGCTTCGACGAGTTCGAGCGGAGCCTCGGCATCGCGCCGAACATGCTGACGCGCCGACTGAAGCATCTCACCGAGAGCGGGCTGTTCGAGCGACGGCTCTATAGCGAGCGGCCGAAGCGCTACGAATACGTGCTGACCGAGAAGGGCCGCGACGTCTTCCCGGTCGTCGTGGCGCTGATCGGCTTCGCCAACCGGCATCTCGCGCCGGAAGGCGCCTCATTGTTGCTGGCCGAGCGTGGGACCGGGCGGCCGATCACGCCGATCGTCGTCGATGCCACGACCCTGCAACCAGTTACCGCGGAAAGCGCGACCGTCATCGCCGGGCCGCGCGCCAGCAACGACCTGCGCGAGCGCCTCGCGGCGCGTCACGCCGCCACCCAAGCCAGATCGTATTAGGAGCCTGCCATGCGCCGCATCGTCGTCACCGGACTGGGCGTCGTCTCGCCTCTGGGCTGCGGCGCCGAACTCGCCTGGCAGCGCCTGCTTGCCGGTCGTTCCGGCCTGCGCCGCCTGCCCGATGCGGTCGCCGAGACGCTGCCGGCCAAGGTTGCCGGCACCGTGCCCGGCAAGGCCGAGGACAATAAGGGTGGCTTCGATCCTGACATTGCGATCGCGCCGAAGGACCAGCGCAAGATGGATCGCTTCATCCAGTTCGCGCTGGTCGCCGCCAAGGAGGCGCTGGCCCAGGCCGGCTGGCAGCCGCAGGACGAGGCACAGCGCGAGCGCACTGCGACGGTGATCGCTTCCGGCATCGGCGGCTTCCCGGCGATCGCGGAGGCGGTGCGGACCACCGACCAGCGCGGCGTGCGCCGGCTATCGCCCTTCACCGTGCCGTCCTTCCTCGTCAATCTCGCAGCCGGCCATGTCTCGATCGACCATGGCTTCAAGGGCCCGATCGGCGCGCCGGTCACGGCCTGCGCCGCCGGCGTGCAGGCGATCGGCGATGCTGCCCGGATGATCCGGGCCGGGGAGGCCGATATCGCGCTCTGCGGCGGCAGCGAGGCCTGCGTCGATCTCGTCGCGCTCGGCGGTTTCGCCGCGGCGCGGGCGCTGTCGACCGGCTTCAACGACGAGCCGGAGAAGGCCTCGCGGCCCTTCGACCGCGACCGCGACGGCTTCGTCATGGGCGAGGGCGCCGGCATCCTGGTAATCGAGGCGCTGGAGCATGCACAGGCGCGGGGCGCGACGATCCTCGCCGAACTCACCGGCTACGGCACCAGTGCCGACGCCTATCACATCACCTCCGGTCCCGAGGACGGTTCCGGCGCGCGGCGGGCGATGGAGACGGCGCTGAAGCAGGCGGGCCTCAAGCCCGGCGATGTCGCCCATCTCAACGCCCATTCGACATCGACGCCGGTCGGTGATCGCGGCGAGCTCGCCGCGATCAAGGCGGTGTTCGGCGCGGAGGGCGGCCTCGCGATCAGCGCGACCAAGGCGGCGACCGGCCATCTGCTCGGCGCGGCCGGCGGGCTGGAAGCGGTCTTCACCATCCTCGCTCTGCGCGACCAGCTCGCGCCGCCGACGCTCAACCTCGAGAACCCGGACGAGGATGCGGCCGGGCTCGACCTGGTGGCGAAGACGGCGCGGCCGCTTGCGATGGAGCACGCCATCTCGAACGGCTTCGGCTTCGGCGGTGTCAATGCCAGCGTGGTGTTCCGGCGCTGGAGCTGAACGCCCCTTAGAGCGTCACCACGACCTTGCCGAACTGCTCGTTCGATTCGAGGTAGCGATGCGCCTCGACGATCTGCTCGAACGGGAACGTCCGGGCGATGATCGGCTTCAGCGAGCCATCGCCCAGACCCTCCAGGATGAAGGCCTTGGCCGCGGCGAGCCGAGCGGGGGCGCCTGCAATTTCGTGGACCAGATAACCGCGCAGCGTCAGGCTCTTGCTCAGGACGTTGAAGAGCGGGAAGGGCGTCGCTTCCGGGCTAAGGCCGCCATACTCGATCAGCACGCCGCCGCGCGCCATCGCGGCGGTCAGCGGCAGAAAGGCGGGGCCGCCGACCGCGTCGAGCACGACTCGGATGCCGTGTTCGCCGGCGATCTGCTTCAACCGGGCTTCGAGATTCTCCTCTGCCGACGCGACGACATGGGCCGCGCCGGCTTCGTGCAGCGCCTCAGCCTTCCGCGTGGTCCGCGTCACCGCGATCGGGATCGCGCCGATCCGGTTGGAGATCTGGATCGCGGCGAGGCCGACGCTGCTCGAGGCGGCGGTGATCACGACATGCTCGCCCTGTGTGAGCCGGGCGATGTCGATCAGCGCGCCATAGGCGGTCAGATACTGCATCCAGCTCGCCGCGGCCGCCTCCCAACTCAGCGTCGGCGGATGCTTGACCGCCAGCTCGGCCGGGACGGTGACGAGCTCGCCATGCACCGGCGAGCTCACCATCGAGCGCGGCGGCACCAGGCTGACGGCATCGCCCGGCGAAAGGCCCTCGACGCCGGCGCCGAGGCTCTCGATCATGCCGGCGACTTCAAGCCCGATGCCGGACGGGAACTGTGCCTGCTCGATATAGGTTCCTGCGCGGAACAGGGCTTCGGCCCGGTTGAGACCGAGCGCCCTGGTCCGGATGCTGACCTCGCCGGGGCCAGGCGACGGAATATCGACGTCCTCGATGGTGAGGACTTCGGGGCCGCCATGGCGGTGGAAGCGGATCGTGCGGGCCATGCTCATGACTCCAAAACAGAGCGACTGAATGAGCTATGGCAGCGCGCAATCCTGCGATAAATTGCGCTCCATGATCGATAATCAGAACTTGTGATTTTGAATGATGGATCGCCTCACCAGCATGGCAGTCTTCGTCAGGGCGGTCGACCACGGCTCCTTCGCCGCGGCAGCCTCGGCGCTCGGCCTGTCGGCGCCGATGGTCGGCAAGCATGTCCGCTTTCTGGAGGAGCGGCTCGGCGTTCGCCTGCTCAACCGCACGACGCGCCGGCAGAGCCTGACCGAGTTCGGGCGCGCCTACTACGAACGCTGCCGAACCGTCCTCGCCGAAGCCGAAGCGGCCGATGCACTCGCCGCCGACCAGTTGGGCGAACCGCGCGGCAAGCTTCGGGTGGCGTTGCCGGTGCTGTTCGGCCGGCGCTGCGTCATGCCGGTCCTGCTCGATCTGGCGCGCCGCCACCCGCAGCTCGAACTCGACCTCGCCTTCGGCGATGGCTTCGTCGATCTGGCCGAAGGCGGACATGATCTCGCTATCCGCACCGGTGAGCTTCACGATGCGGCGAACCTCGTGACGCGCCGCGTCGCCCGGCAGCACATGATTGTCTGCGCGGCTCCATCCTATCTCGATGCCCATGGCAGCCCGGCGACGCTCGCGGATCTCGCTGGTCATGACGGAGTGATCTATCGCCGCTCGGGCGGCGTGCGGCCCTGGCTGTTCCCGCGCGAGGAGGGGCCGCCGGTAGAGGCGATGCCGCGGCACCGGTTGCGGCTCGACAATCTCGAGGCCATCGCCGACGCGACTTTGCTCGGCATGGGCCTGGCGTGGCTGCCGTCCTGGCTGGTGCGCGAGCGCCTCAATGCCGGGGAACTGGTCGAATTGCTGCCGGATGAGGGCCGGCTGCCCTATGACGTCCACGCGCTCTGGCTGCAGACGCCGCATCTGCCGCCGAAGGTACGCGTCGCCATCGACGCGCTGGTGGCGGAGTTGCCGGGGCTGATGTGAGGCGGCCCCGGCGCCTGGGTTCCGCTCAGAGCGGGATGTTGTCGTGCTTGCGCCAAGGGCGCTCGACGCTCTTGGTGCGCAGCATCGCCAGCGCGCGGGCGATCCGGCGCCGCGTCGAATGCGGCATGATCACCTCGTCGATATAGCCGCGCTCGGCCGCGACGAAGGGGGACATGAAGCGGTCCTCGTACTCCTTGGTCTGGCGCGCAATCGTCTCGGCGTCGCCGCCACGGAAGATGATCTCGACCGCGCCCTTGGCGCCCATCACCGCGATCTGCGCCGTCGGCCAGGCATAGTTGACGTCGGCGCCGATATGCTTGGAGGCCATCACGTCATAGGCACCGCCATAGGCCTTGCGCGTGATGATCGTGACCAGCGGCACGGTGCATTCGCTATAGGCGAAGAGCAGCTTGGCGCCGTGCTTGATCAGGCCGCCATATTCCTGCGCCGTGCCGGGCAGGAAGCCGGGGACGTCGACCAGAGTGACGATCGGGATCTCGAAGGCGTCGCAATAGCGCACGAAGCGGGCGCCCTTGCGGCTGGCGTCTGAATCGAGCACGCCGGCCAGCACCATCGGCTGGTTGGCGACGATGCCGACGGTGCGGCCCTCGATGCGGGCAAAGCCGGTGACGATGTTGCCGGCATAGGCCTGCTGGATCTCGAAGAAGTCGCCCTCGTCGACGACCTTCAGGATCAATTCCTTGATGTCGTAGGGCTTGTTCGGATTGTCCGGGACCAGCGTGTCGAGGCTCATGTCGACGCGATCGGGCACGTCGAAGCTCGGCCATTCCGGCACGCCGACGGTGTTGTTGGCCGGCAGGAAATCGATCAGGCGGCGGACCTGCAGCAGCGCCTCGACATCGTTCTCGAAGGAGCCGTCGGCGACCGAGGACTTCGAGGTATGGACCTTGGCGCCGCCGAGTTCTTCCGAGGTCACGGTCTCGTTGGTGACGGTCTTCACCACCTCCGGGCCGGTGACGAACATGTAGGAGGTGTCGCGGACCATGAAGATGAAGTCGGTCATCGCCGGCGAATAGACGTCGCCACCGGCGCAGGGCCCCATGATCACCGAGATCTGCGGAATGACGCCCGAAGCTTGAACGTTCCGCTTGAAGACTTCGCCATAGCCGCCGAGCGCCGCGACGCCCTCCTGGATGCGGGCGCCACCGGCATCGAACAGGCCGACGATCGGGGCGCGCATCTTCAGCGCCATGTCCTGGATCTTGATGATCTTCTGGGCGTGGGTCTCGGAGAGCGAGCCGCCGAAGACGGTGAAATCCTTGGAGAAGACGAAGACCGTGCGGCCATTGACCGTGCCCCAGCCGGTGACGACGCCGTCGCCCGGGATCTTCTCGGCCTTGTCCATGCCGAAATCGACGGCGCGGTGCTGCACGAACATGTCGAACTCCTCGAAGGACTCCTTGTCGAGCAGCAGTTCGATGCGCTCGCGGGCGGTGAGCTTGCCGCGCTTGTGCTGCGCCGCGATGCGCTTTTCGCCGCCGCCCAGACGAGCGCCCGCGCGCCGGTCTTCGAGCTGTTCGAGAATGTCCTTCATGAAGAGCCTCCCGGGGCGCGGTCTTTAAAGGTCTTGTTTCCCGCTTAAGCGGGGCTGCGGGCGAAGTCCATTGCGGCCTTCGCAGCATGCGGCTGGAGTTTTGTGCACCGCGGTGCCGGTCACGGCATGGCCGGAGCCTGCAAGCCACTGCCGCTGTCGAGAAGCAGGGCACGCAGGCCCGCGAGTGCATCCTGCAGCCTGTCGAGCTTCGGGCCTCCGAGACTGAGCCGCACGCCCCAGGATGGAGCCTGTGTGTCCGCCAGAAAGATCTCGGGAGCCGGCAGCAGGATGCCGGCGGCTGCGGCGCGGACCGGCAGGCCTTTGGCCTGCTGCGGCGCCATCGGCAGCCAGACATGGAAGCCGTTGCCCGATCTCATAGCGAGCCCGGGCGGCAGGAGCTCGCGCGCCATGGCGACACGGCGGCCTGCCTCCTCGCGGATCGAGCGCGCGACCGAAGCGGCGGTGTCTTCGCTGAGCCAGCGCTCCATGATCAGGCAGGAGAGCAGGGACGCCATGGTGCAGGTGGCCGCGAGCTCGGCGAGGGCTGGCTGCAGCCAGAGCTCGGGGACGAGCAGCGAGCCGATGCGCAGGCCGGGACTGAGCACCTTCGACAGGCCGGAGACATGCAGTGTCCGCTCAGGCGCGAGCGCGGCGATCGCCATCGTGCCCGACTCGGCCAGGGCAGCGTGGATATCGTCCTCGATGATCACCGCGTCATGGGTGCGGCAGAGGCTTGCGATATCGCGGCGGCGCGCTTCGCTCATCGTCGCCGTCGTCGGGTTGTGCAGGGTCGGCGTGATGTAGAGCACCGCGCGCCGCCCGGCCGTTTTCGCCTCATGCAAGGCCTTGTCGAGCGCCTGCGGGACGAGGCCCTGCTCGTCGATGGCGAGACCGGTCAGGCGCAAGCCGCGCCGGCGGGCGAGGGCGATCGCTCCGGGATAGCTTAGCGCCTCGGTCAAGAGCTCGGTGTCCGGGCTGCAGGTGATCGCGAATGCGATCGCTAGCGCATGCTGGGCGCCGTTGCAGATCAACAGCCGCTCGGGGGCCGCGGCGAGGCCGGTCGGCGCGAGCCAGCGGGCCAGCAGCGCGCGATGCTCTAGCCGGCCGGCGGGCACGGCATAGGCGCCGAAGCTGTCGGCATCGAGCCGCCTTGCGAGATCGGCGAGACTGGCGGCGAGCAGGCGGTCGCTCAGCTGCTGCGGCGGCACGTTGATGCTGAGGTCGATGGTTCGGCTGGCCGCCTGCGACAGGCCCGCGACGAACATGCCGCGGCCGCGGACGCTGCGGACGAGGCCTCGGCGTTCGAGCTGGGCATAGGCCTTGGTCACCGTGCCGATGCCGATATCGAGCTGCCAGGCGAGGGGGCGGTGGGCCGGCAGGCGCGCGCCTGACGGCAGCGAGCCGTCCGCGATATCGCGAGCGAGGGCCTCGACCAGCCGCTCACTGGCCGGGCCGTTGCTGTCCGCGAGACGGGGTTGCCAGGGCGAAGCGAGGAGCATGCCACCTTACAAATTGCGTCACGGGACACTTTTTAGTCTATGCAAGAAGTGTCACATACACAATCACCGGCGCGACGTTTCCCAACGCTGGACCGGACATGACGCCGCAACTCCTCCTTGCCTTTGTCGGCTATGCCTTCGTGACCTCGATCACGCCCGGGCCGAACAACACGCTGCTGCTGGCTTCCGGGGCCAATCATGGTTTCCGCGCCAGTCTGCCGCTGCTGTTCGGGATCAATCTCGGCTTCTCCGGGCTGGTGCTGGCGGTCGGCCTCGGGCTTGGCGGCCTGTTCAGTGCGATCCCTGTCCTGCACGACGTCCTACGCTATGCCGGCAGCGCCTATCTGCTTTATCTCGCCTGGAAGATCGCCCGCTCAGCCCCGCTGGAGCCGGGAGCAGAGGCGGCGCCGCCGCTCAGCTTTCCGGCGGCTGCGGCGTTCCAATGGGTCAACCCGAAGGCCTGGATCATGGCGGTCGGAGCCGTCGCGGCCTACACGCCGACGGAGGGCTATTTCCTGAATCTCGCCATCGTCGTGATCGTCTATGCCCTGGTCAACGGGCCCTGCATCGCCGTCTGGGCCGTTGGCGGCACGCTATTGCGCGGCCTGCTTGCCGATCCGGCCCGCCAGCGCATGTTCAATATCGTCATGGCGCTGCTGCTTGCCGCTTCGCTCTATCCCATTCTGGTGAGCTGACAGGTGGCTCGGGGAGCCGCTTGCGAATTAAATAAGTGTATGCTTATGTATTGTCCATGGAGCAGGGCATCTTCAAGGCGCTGGCCGACCCGACCCGCCGGGCGATCTTCGAGAAGCTCGCTGCCGGCGGCTTGAACGCCAGCGCACTGCGCGAAGGCATGACGATCAGCCAGCCGGCGATGTCGCAGCACCTTGCCGTGCTGCGGACTGCCGGGCTGGTGCGCGAGGAACGGCAGGGGCGCTTCGTGAATTACGAGGTCGATCCGGACGGGCTTGCCCTGATCGCGCAATGGCTGGCGAAATACCGGGCCTACTGGCCGGCGCGCATCGATGCCCTCAAGGACCTGCTGCGGGACATGGATCAATGAGCGAGAGCGACACGCAGGATCGCACGAAGCAGCTCGTGTTCGAATATCAGCTCGACGTGCCGCCGGAAAAAGTCTGGCGGGCGCTCAGCATTCCCGCCTTCCGCGAGCGCTGGCTGCCGGCTGAGGTCGAGGCGCTTTCCAGCGTGCCGGGCGAGGAGATGCGCTACCGGCTGAGGGAGGAGGAGCCGCCCTTCCTCGAAAGTGTCGTGACCTTCCAGCTCGCGCCAAACGAAGGCGGGACGGAATTGCGGATCATCCATAGCCTGACCGATGCGCGGCTAAGCCAGCCGCCGGCGCCTGCCAACAGCAACCAGCCGCTGATGCTGCGCGCCGCCTGACGCGGCTCTCAAGCTAAGCCATCAACAATCCGGAACTGAGGAGGTCGTCGATGCACGGCACGATGCAGCTCGTCCCCATGGTCGTCGAACAGTCGACCCGCGGGGAACGCTCCTTCGACATCTATTCGCGCCTGCTGCGCGAGCGGATCATCTTCCTGAACGGCGAGGTCAATGACGCCAGCGCCGCGCTGGTCTGCGCGCAGTTGCTGTTCCTGGAGGCCGAGAACCCGAAACGGCCGGTGCACTTCTACATCAACTCGCCGGGCGGCGTGGTCACCAGCGGCCTCGCGATCTACGACACGATGCGCTACATCCGCTCGCCCGTGCATACGCTCTGCATGGGCACGGCCCGCTCGATGGGCTCCTTCCTCTTGATGGCGGGCGAGCCGGGCGAGCGCGCGGCGCTGCCCAATGCCAGCCTGCACGTCCACCAGCCGCTTGGCGGTGCGCAGGGGCAGGCCTCGGATATCCTGATCCATGCCGAGGAGATCCAGAAGACCAAGCGCCGGATGATCCGGCTCTATGCCGAGCATTGCGGGCGCAGCGAGGAGGAGGTCGAGCGCACGCTCGACCGCGACCGCTTCATGAGCGCGGAAGAAGGCAAGGAGTGGGGGCTGATCGACCGCGTGCTGACCAAGGCGCCGATGGCGACCTAGTCACCCGCTCGGCTTGCTGGGGTCGCCGATCTCGCGGTTGAGCGCGACCGCGGCGCGAACCAGTTCGGTTGCGATGGTGGCGTCGACCGCGTCGCCCTCGCGCAGGACCATGGTGGCGAGCTCGAACTTGCCGCCCGGCTTCAGCCGCGGCTCGATATGGCGCAGGCGCTTGCCGCGCCAGAAGCCGAAGAGCACTCGCGCGGCTTCAGCCCGGATCAGCAGCACCGGCCCGTTCGAGAAATAGACCAGATGCGTCCACTTGATCCGCTCATCCAGCGGAGCGGCGGTCTTCACCGCGGCGCGCAGGGACTCGACCGTGGCGAGCCGCCAGCCATCCAGCTGGGCAATGTAGTCTTCCGGAGTGTCGGCCTTGGGCGCGCCCGGGATCATCGCCTCTAGCCCTTCATCAGCAGCAGAACGGCGGCGTCGTATTCCTCGCGGCGCAGGACGCGGCGCTCGGCCGCTTCCTCGTCCTGCCCCCAGATCCCGATCTGGTAGTCCTCGTCGAGATGGGCGGCGGCCCAGGCCGCCTCGGCGTCGATCAGGCCCTCGGCCAGCGCCAGCATCAGAATCGTCGAGCCGGTCAGGGTCATGACGTTATGGGCGCCGGCGAGCGCGACCGGGGAGGTGATCAAGGCGACGCGCTTGTTCACCGCATCCAGCACGGTCTGCGGCTGCTCGGCGAAGATCACGCCCTGCGCCATGACGAAACGGCCACCGATCCGCTCTTCGAGCGCCGCGATCAGCGGATTCCAGATTTCATCCTGCCGTTCGACCAGCGCTTCCGGCTCGCTGGCGCGATAGCAGAGCGCGTCGCTGCCGGCATAGCGGACGATCTCGGCGCGAACAGCCTCATGCTGCTCGATGACGCCGTCGAGCGCCGAGTTGACCAGCCGGGTCAGCGGCATGCGGGCCGGGTCGATCTCACCGGTCTGAGCCTCCCACTCTGCTGCAAGCGCCTCGGCGACGGTGCGGGAGGCGATGGCGAGCGGCTTGCGTGCCGGAGTGCGGGCGGTGCGGCCGTCGAGCGCGACATGGAGCAGGCCGTCGCGCTCCAGCACGTCCGCCTTCTCGTAGAAGCGCTTGGGCAGCGGGTTGCGCATCGCCTGCTGGGCGGCGGCGACGGGATCGGGCTGACGCTGGCCGGCGGCGCCGAAGCGGGCGAGAAAATCATCGGTCGACATGGCGCGTCCATAGCGCATCCGGAGGCGGGCGTGAAACGGCTTCGCGCGGCTGTGTGGCATTGACGCGCGCCGGAGCCTCGCCTAAACGCCTCCTCCCCGGACGCGAGGCGTCCGCGCGATGTCCAAGAGGGCCTTATGTTGGAGACTGTGGGAACCCGGTGAGGTTTCGCTGCGGCGAGACCTGATCCAGCGCCGGGTGAAAGAGCGGAGCCCAAGGCCCGCTTTCACTGCTGCGCTTGTCATGGTTCCATGCACAGGCTCTACCAACATGAACATTTCGCGGGGCGAGCAGCGCGTGCTGCACGTGCTGGCCCGTGGCGGACAGATCCGCCATCTTCGCGGCGAGGACGGCCGCATCCATCACATTGACTGCTTCACCCATGAGGGCTTCGTCCTGAGCGATTGCACGCTCGTCATCTTCGCCGGGCTCCGGCGAAAACGGCTGATCGAGTCGCGCGAGGGCAGCCCCTATCGGATCTCGCGGCGGGGGCGGCTCGCCGTCCGGTCACAAGCCGACAATCGGTGAGAACAGGCGGGAGGGCGAAAGCCCTCCCGTTTCCATTCGGAGCTGGGGGAGTGGTCAGGCCGGCTCGAACAATTCGATCACATTGCCCGACGGATCCTCGCACAGGATCTGCTTGCCGCCCGGCCCAACCACGATCTCGTTGCGGAAGGGCACGCTCTTGCGGCGCAGGGCCTCGACGAGTTCGGCGAGATCGTCGACTTCGATCACGAAGCGGTTCCAGCCACCGGGGATCGGCCTGCCGCCGCCCGGCATCGCCCGCGAGGCCGAGGCGCCGGGGCCGGCCAGCCAGAGCTTGAGGTCGCCGCGCTCGAGGATCGCCATGGCCGGGCCGAATTGCTGCTTCAGCGCAAAGCCGAGCCGGTCGACATAGAACCTTGCGGCTTCGTCGACGTCGACCACGAAATAACGGACGCTGGCCATCGGGTCGCTCCCTCGCGTCGTGGGGCGTTGCGCGCCCGCCTATGCGCCGAACCTGTCGCGCCAGGCCGGCTTGGCGCCCGCAAAGGGCAGGGCGCTGGCTGAGTATACCGCCCGCGCCACGGCGCGCGCCAGCACGTCGGCGGCGGTGGCACAGAGTTCGGTCAGGGCATAGGCGTCGGAGGGAGCGCCGCTGTGGCCAGTCGCTGCGGCGAAGACGACATCGCCGTCGAGCGGGGCGTGGACGGGCCGCAGCGCCCGCGCCAGTCCATCATGAGCGCAAAGCGCCAGGCGCTTGGCCTGCGCCTTGGTCAGCACCGCGTCGGTCGCCACCAGCGCGATGGTGGTGTTGGCGCCCGGGCCGCCCTTGAAGCGCAAGGTCAGGTCCTCGGGTGCGATCGCCGCCGGCCAGCCGCGGCCGCCGAATTCGCCGCTCTGCTCGTAAGGGGCGGCCCAGAAATGCTGGCCGTCGCCGATCGTCGCCGAGCCGACGGCGTTGACCGCGACCAGCGCGCCGACGGTCTGGCCGGTCGCGGCCCGCGCGCTGGCCGAGCCGAGTCCGCCCTTGAGATTGGCGGTGGTCGCGCCATGGCCGGCGCCGACGCTGCCGAGCGCGAACTCGGCCGCGGCGGCTGCGCTCGCTTTCTCGGCAAGCGCGCGATAGGGCGCCTCGCCCTCGCCGCGGGCGAAGGGCTTGTCGCCGCCATTGGCGAGGTCGAACAGGATCGCCTGCGGCACGATCGGTACGCGATAGCCGCCGATCGGGAAGCCGCGTCCTTCCCGCGCCAGCCAGCTCAGGGCGCCGTCGGCTGCGGACAGGCCCCAGATCGAGCCGCCGGAGAGGACGATGCCGTCGACATGCTCGACCGTCATTCCCGGTTCGAGCAAGGCGGTGTCGCGTGTGCCCGGCGCGCCACCGAGCACGGCGACGGAGGCGATGCTCGGCCGTTCGAACAGGGCGACGGTGACGCCGGTTGCGGCAGCGGCATCCTCGGCATTGCCCACGAGAATGCCACGAACATCGGTGATGAGATTGCGCATGGCTGAGGCTCGTTGCGAACTTGGCGCGTTGGTCACTGCCGGCATGCTGCGCCGATTCGGCGTAGCGCGGCGACCCATGGAACTTACCGCTCGCCGGCGCGTCATGCCGACATTACGATCTTGTCATGCGTGCGCCATGGCCGGGTCAGGCCCTCCGAGGCATCGTGGCGAGATCGCGACCCGGCTTCGAGACCCGCAAAGCGACCTGTTGTTGTAAAGCCCACAATCGGAGACCTCGCATGAAACGCATCGCCCTCATCGTCGCTTCCAGCGCCGCGGCTGTCGCTGCGACCCTGGCGATCGCGCAGCCGCAGCCGATCCCACCCGCACCGGGCAGCAATCCGCCAGGGCAGCAGCAGAGCGAGACGCGCGGCGATCGTGCGGATCGCGGCGACCGTGCCGATCGGCGCGAGGAATGGCGTCAGCGTCGCGCCGAGCAGGCGACCGCCCGGATGAACGAACGCCTGGCCCAGCTGCGCACCGACCTCAAGCTCAAGCCCGAACAGGTGCCGGCCTTCGAGAAACTGGAAGCGCTGATCAAGCGCAATGCCGAGCAGCGCCGCGAGAACTTCGCCAAGATGCGCGAGCAGCGCGAGCATTTCCGTGATGCCGACATCATGGAGCGGCTCGACATGAGGGCGACCCGCCAGGCCGAGCGCGCGACCCGCAGCAAGGAGATGGCGGACGCGGTTCGTCCGCTCTGGTCGACCTTCAGCGACGAGCAGAAGACCGTGGCGCGCCGGGCCGTCCGCCAGACGATGTCGGAAGGTCGCGAGCACATGCGCGAGATGCGCGGGGGCTGGCAGGAATGGTACGGCCGCGACCGTGGTCGTGATCGCTACGGCGACGACGACCGCGGCCCGCGCCGCTGGCGTGACCGCGGCCATGACGATGACGATCGCGGCTGATTGCCGAGCTTCCGAAACAGAGAAGGGCGGTCCGGCAGGGCCGCCCTTTTTCGCTTGTCCTCTCAAGCCCTCATCCTGAGGAGGCCGCGTCAGCGGCCGTCTCGAAGGATGCTTCAGCTGGTTCCGGAGCCTCCTGGAGCATCCTTCGAGACGCGCGCCTGCGGAGCGCTCCTCAGGATGAGGGCTCGGGGTGAGTATTCGAGCTCGTCAGGTGCCGACGGCATCCTTGACGCATTTCGTGGTGAAGCTGCTCTTGGCGGCACCCGCCAGCTTCTTGTCGGCCGCCTGCTTGTCGCAGGCCGCGCCAGCGTCCTTCTCGCATTTGGTGACGAAGCTGGTCTTGGCCGCGCCGGCGAGCTTCTTCTCCGTGGCCTGGGCACTGCAGCTCGGGCTCTGGGCGAAGGCGGCGCTCGACAGGCCGGCGGCGAGAGCAGCAAGGATGAGCGTCTTCATGCGGGATGACCCCTGTGGCGGGACAAGGATGTTAGCCTGAGTCGCGACGCAGCGTCATGACGCAGGCAGGGTACATGGGGCGCTGATCAAGCGCGCCGATTTTGCGAGCTGGCCCAGGGTGTTGCCGCGCCCGGCTGAGAGGCTGAATCAATGCCCGCGGCCGCAGCGGATCGCGCCCCTCGGCCAACTCGGCTTCCCTTCATTGAACCGTCACATCCCGCCCGCTATAGGCGGCGAGGTCGCGGCGGTCGGAAGCGCGCCGCCGTCATCGCAAGGGCAGGCGCATGCGCTTCATCCAGACCTTCGAGCTCTATCCCTTCCTCGACTCGGTCGTCAGCCTGCTGGCCGCCTTCGTGCTCGGCGCGCTGATCGGAGCCGAGCGGCAATACAGGCAGCGCACGGCGGGCCTGCGCACCACCGTGCTGGTCGCGGTCGGTGCGGCGGCCTTCGTCGATCTTGCCATGCGCATCGCCGGCTCAGGCGAGGCCGTCCGGGTCATCTCCTATGTCGTCTCCGGCATCGGTTTCCTGGGCGCTGGCGTGATCATGAAGGAGGGGATGAACGTCCGCGGCCTCAATACCGCCGCGACGCTCTGGTGCGCGGCCGCGGTCGGCGCCTGCACCGGCGCCGACATGGTCGCGGAGGGGGCGCTGGTCACGGTCTTCGTCATCGCCGGCAACACCCTGCTGCGGCCGCTGGTCAATGCAATCAACCGCATCCCGCTCAACGAGAAGGCCTCGGAGGCGACCTATGAGGTCGTCGTCACCACCGATCCGGAGGCGCTGCCCTCTGTGCGCGAAAAGATGGTCGAACTGCTGGAGCAGGCGAACTATCCGGTCGGCGACGTCAAGACCATGGAGCGCGGCGAGGAGGCGATCGAGATCGTCGCGACGCTGATCAGCACCGCGGTCGAGCGCAAGGAACTCGATGCCGTCGTCGAGCGGATCGAGCGTCTGCCGGGCGTCACCCATGCGACCTGGGAGAGTAGCACGAGCGACTGAGCGTCATGGCTGTGCTGGGGCAGGCAAGGGGTTGGTGAAGGCTTTGTAAAGGCCGATGCCGTATTCGTGACCTATTCTTGGGTGAAGCGGGGCCCACCTTCCTAGGACGGAGACGCTTGCATGCGTGACGTAAAATCGATCTGCGGTCTCTTGATCGCCGGCTGCATGGCAGCCACCACTCTGGTCGCGGCCCCAACGGCGGCCGAAGCGCGCGATGGCCGCAAGGCCGCGATCTTCGGCGGGCTCGCCGCCGGCGCGATCCTCGGCGGCGCCCTCGCTGCAGGCGCAGGCAGCCGGGCCTATGCCGCGCCGGCTCCGGTCTATGTCGATGACGAGCCGGTCGTCGTGCGCCGGCGCTGCTGGCGCGAGCGCCAGGCGGTCTATGACGATTGGGGCGATTTCGTCGGCTACCGTCCGGTTCGCGTCTGCAACTGACGTAAAGCCGTGATGCGATCGAGGGCCGCTCTCAGCGTTTGACGATGCGGTTCTCGATGCCCGAGGTCGAGATACTCGGCTCCCGGACATCGGCGGCGGCCGTCCAGCTCAGGCTGTTCTTGGCGCCGCCGACCTCGATCTTCGCCGGTCCGGTCAGCTCCAGCTCGATCACATGATCGGCGCCGGAAACGTCGATCTCGGCCGGAGTCTCGCCGCCATGGATCTTGGTCGAGACCGTGTTCTCGGCCGTCTCGACCGTCAGGTTGCCGGTCGAGCCGCCGCTTGCCCTGTTCTGCGCGCCGCTGACGGCGAGCGAGGTCGCATCCTCGAAGCTGACCTTGTGGCCGCTGCCGTGGATGCCGATGGCGCCGCAGCTGCCCTTGAGTTCGACCGTATGACCCTGGCCGGTGATCGCGACATCCTCGCCGTTGCAGGTGAAATCGCGCGACTGGCCGACGCCGGCGATGCTGATCTCCTCGGCGCCCGCGAGCGAAGGTGCGAGGATGAGGGTGGCGAGCAGCAGATGGGGCAGGCGCAAGATGGTCGCTCCGGGTTGTCTCGGGAGACGCATCCTTGCGGGTGACTATGGCGCCGATGCGGAGCGCCTCACCTGTCCTTGTGGGCACCGACCTTGAATTGCAGCTCCGAGCTCGAAAAGACGAAGCGGACCGCCGATGAGTCGGGCTCCCAGCGGATCACCGAGGTTGAGGAGCGCGAGCCGAAATAGGGCCCTGGTAGTGGCGTGCTGGTCAGCTCGTAGCTTGTGTCCGGCCCGTTCACGCGAAATGCGAACCAGCGTCGCGGTGCGCCCGTGAAGAAGTCTCGGGCGGAGTAGTCCATCACCGAGGCCTCGTAGCGGCCATCGGGCGAGCGGCGGGTCTCGCCGGTTCCGACCGGCATGGTCTCGAACCAGCGGAAGAGGGCGAGCGCAGCGAGAAGCGGCACGCCAAGGACGAGAAGCCAGAGCCATCGACGGCGCCCGCGAATGATCGGATCCGGCATCGTTCCTCGTATCTGCCCCGTGGCCTGAATCTCCCGAGCCATTGGGTTTGCGAGGCGCAGTTTCGCTCGCCTGATGTGGGGCTGCCGGCGAGGCGGTGGATGCCGTGAAGGGGCCGTGCCGCGAGGTTCCGCATTGCTCCGATGTCGACGCAACGGGCGATTGCTCCTCGTCGCCATGCCGGTAAGCTCGCGGTGGGCAATGGCAGGCGAGGGATCGATGACGAGGGGCGCGACAGGCCGCAGCTGCGTAGCTGCGGCGTTCTTTTGCGGGATATCGTTCATCGGCGGTCCCGGCCTTGCCGAAACGCCGGCACCCGTCTTCCAGACAAATTTCTCCGCCGGTTGTCTCAACCCCAAGGACTGGAAGATCTCAGGCCAGCTCGACAAGGCGGTGCGGGCGGATCGCATCCGCTGCGTCGATGGCGAACGGGCCGGGCAGGAGAAGCCGGCGCTCGCGATCACGGTGAAGCCCGGCGATGCCTACGACCCCAATCCCGGCTCGACGCCGACCGAGCGGTCGGAGGTTCAGATGACCGGAGAGCTGATCCGTTTCGATGCGACGAGCTGGTACAGCTTCCGCTTCCGGGTCGAGAGCCCGTGGGCGCCGCGGCGCAACCGCACGGTGATCCAGCAGATCAAGCAGAACATCGACCTGCGCTACGAGAAGGGGCGGGGTGGCGAGGAGATCTGCGACGCCGCCAACCCGCTGTTCAAGATCGAGGTCGATTCCGACAATGGCAAGCCGGTGTTCCGGGCCAAGACGGCGGGGACCGACAGCTGCGGCGACAGTCTCGGGCAGGCACAATTCTGCGGCGACTGGCCGGTCGAGCCGGATCGCTGGCACCGCGTCAACGTCATGATCCGGCCGAGCCAGCAGGCCGGCGAGAGCCGCCTCAGGCTCTGGCTCGACGGGCGCGCCTGCCCCGAATTCCGCGGCGTGCTCGGCTATCCGCGCTATGGCACGGTGAAGGACGGCAAGCCCTTCATCGACACGCAGCCGCGCTTCGGCATCTATCGCGACGCACTGCCGGGCGTCAGCCAGACGATCCTGTTCGACGACATCGCCTTCTGGTCGCAGGACCCGGCCGGCCATCCAGCCTGGAACGGTGTCGCCGGAGCCGCCGGGCAATAAAAAAGGAGAGGGCGGGAAGCCCTCTCCTGAAACAGTCCAGAAGCGGGGTGGAAACCACCCCGGCAGCCGTAATCAGCGCGAGTAGAACTCGATTTTGTCTCCGCTTAACGCAGCATAGGTTCCCGATATTTGGCTCAAAAATCTGAGATGGTTCCCACGGATAGCGCGACGGCAGGTTCCCCCATGCCCCTACCGCTTCCGCATTTCGCCCGCTCGGGAACCGTTGAGAGCCTCCGGGGCGGCACGATCAACGAGCCGGAGGGGAGGGTAGCCGCCCTCCGCTCCTAAATGCCTCTTTGCTGTGGTGAGGGGCACCGTGCGGGCCTGTGACGGACGCCGCCGTACGTCCCTAGCTGCCCACACTGCCGGCCGTTCTAGCCTCCTCCCGCAATGCGCTCACCGCTTGCCGCCGGTCACTTTGGTATGCCCACCAAGACCTGCAACGACTGCATGGCCTCGCAGAGTGCGCTCCTAATGCGCCCGTCAGGTGCCTTCGAGAGCACTCATGCACTGCGCAAACGGCTCTGACCAGACACCCTTTGACCAGTGATAGATGTCCACCGATTGCCGCAGACCCAACTTGAAGAACGGATCGCCTTCGATGATGGCCTGAGCGGCTTCCTTGTTCTCGGCGTTCACGAGCCAAAGCGCGCCCTGAGGTGCATCCTCGGGCTTGGGACGTAGAGCGCCACCCGCGAGAACCTTGGTGCCCTGAGCAGCCACATAGTCGAGATGCTCGTCAACATGAGCTTGCCGAAGATGCAGGCGCTCGGGGTTGTCGCGAAGGAGAACAGCGAAAAGCATGGCATTGGCCCCTCGTGTTGGCGGTCGCTTAAACTACCATGGGAAACGCAATCTCCGACAGGATCGTGTCAGCGGACCGCCTGTCCCGTCTGAATGCTGAGGACTGGTCCAAGCTCAAGGCAGAGCTGGCCTCCCGGCGGGTCCGTGTCGTGGTGCTGGACCTACCCACAAGCTGGGCCATGGCGGACCCGAAGGCCGATGAGTTCACGCTGCGGATGTTCGACGCCATCAACGCGATGATGCTGGACATGCTCGCCGCCATCGCCCGCAAGGACTACGAGGACCGCCGCCGCAGGCAGGCTCAGGGGCAGGCCAAGGCGAAAGCGGAGGGGCGTTACAAGGGCGGCCCGGTGTCGTAAAGCCTTGCGAACGCCTTGAGGTCCCCCGCGCCTCGTTCTCCACAACAGGGCTAATCAACTTGGAAATGGGCTGAGCCGAGAGAGCCCTGAACTCGCGCTTAGGGGCGGGCAGCAGGTGGCGCTACTCAAGTGGGTGAAGAACGAATTGGCGGGCTGGAGCAAAGCTTCAACGGCCAGGTGGGCAAGCATGTGCCCAGCAAAAAGGGCGGCCCTCGCGGACCGCCCTTTCCATGAAACTTGCCAGAGGCTGGCGCGCTCCGGCTGAGATTTCAGGTCAGCGCGAGTAGAACTCGATGACCAGGTTCGGCTCCATCTGCACCGCATAGGGCACGTCCGACAGGGTCGGGGTGCGGGTGTAGGTGGCGGTCGACTTGGTGTGGTCGGCGTCGATGTAGTCAGGCACGTCGCGCTCGGCGAGGGCGGCCGACTCGATGACGATGGCGAGCTGGCGCGAGCTCTCCTTGATCGCGATCACGTCGCCCGGCTTGACCTGGTACGAGGCGATGTTGACGCGCTTGCCGTTCACGGTGATGTGGCCGTGGTTGATGAACTGGCGGGCGGCGAAGACGGTCGGGACGAACTTGGCGCGGTAGATCACCGCGTCGAGACGACGCTCGAGCAGGCCGACCAGGTTCTCGCCCGAATCGCCCTTCAGGCGGATCGCCTCGGCGTAGTAGCGGCGGAACTGCTTCTCGGAGATCGAGCCGTAATAGCCCTTCAGCTTCTGCTTGGCGCGCAGCTGGGTGCCGAAGTCGGACGGCTTGCCCTTGCGGCGCTGGCCGTGCTGGCCGGGGCCGTATTCGCGGCGGTTGACCGGGGACTTCGGGCGGCCCCAGATGTTCTGACCGAGACGGCGGTCAATCTTGTACTTCGCCTCATGGCGCTTCGACATGTCGCGTGTCCTCTATGGTTCGCGAGTTGAGGACCGCGCCCTCCTTCTCCCCGTCTCCGGGGCGACAGATCCGGCCTCCGAAGAGAAGCGGATCACGGGTGCGGAAAAAGCCACGCGGCCCCGTGAGGAGCCGCGCGACGGAGGTGCCTATGGGGGAAACGGCACGATATGTCAATGAGCCGGCATCAGTAGCGCCAGTAGGCGCGGCGATGATGCGGGTGCTTGTACCAGCCGAGATGCCGACCGCGATTCCAGCCATGATGGCGACGCGGGCCGTAGCTATGGCCGTAATGATGGCCCTTGTGCCCGTGCCAGCCTTTCGGCTTGGCCTGGGCCTCGCCCGTCAGCCCAGGGCCGAGCAGCAGCGCGCCGCAGGCCAGGGCGATGGCGCAGATCAGCTTTCTCATCTTGTCCTCCCTCATGGAGATGGTGGCGTCGATAACGCCTCCAGATCAGAACAGTTCCAAATTGTGGTCAGAGTGCGAGCGGCAGCGGCTCGCTCTCGATCCGCGCCAGGCCGAAGCCGGCGAGCGCGATATGGGCCGGGCCGGAGAGGCGTGCGCCGTCAGTGAAGACGGCGACGGTCGAGGCATGGTCCGGCCGCGACTGTGCCGGTCCGAGCAATTGCGCCGTTCGCCGCGCGATCGCCGGGGCGGGGTCGATCCACTCGACCGGCCAGGGAGCCAGGCGCTGCAGGCGCGGCAGCAGCAGCGGGTAGTGCGTGCAGGACAGCGTCACCACATCGGTGCGCCTGCCGTCGCGAGCGACGAAGCAGGGCGCGATCTCGGCGGCGATCACGGCATCGTCGATGGGCTCGCCCTTCAGCGCCGCTTCCGCCACACCAGCGAGGCGGGTTGCGCCGACCAGCGTGACCTCGCAGCCGGCGGCATAGCGCTCGATCAGATCATGCGTGTAGTCGCGGGCGACGGTGCCGGGCGTCGCCAGCACCGAGACCAGGCCGCTGCGCGTGCGCTCGGCCGCCGGCTTCACTGCCGGGACGGTGCCGACGAAGGGGATGGCGAAGCGGGCCCGCAGCGCCGGCAGCACCAAAGTCGAGGCAGTGTTGCAGGCGATGACGACGAGATCGGGATGGAAGCGATCGACCAGGCGCTCCATAACCGCAAGCACACGATCGACCAGCGCCGGCTCGTCAAGGCGGCCATAAGGGAAGGCAGCGTCGTCGGCGGCGTAGATGATGTCGGCATCCGGGCGCTGGCGCATGACCTCGCGCAGTACGGTGAGGCCGCCGAGACCGGAATCGAAGACGAGGATGGTCGGGATTCGCAAGCAGAGCACCGGCGCGGCATAGCCGGCTCCGGCCAGAAGATCGACCCGCATCGCACTCATACCCACTGCGTCCGCCAAGCCTTCGATTGGGCGCCGGGCGGGTTAAGGAGCAGTGAACGCTTCGCTTCGGGTCGTTCGATAATTTAGTTAACTCTGTCCATTAAATGACATTTCTCACCGCAGGATGAGGAGGTCAGCCATGTCCGCCACCGACACGCCAGCCATCGCGGCGATCCGCCGTTTCGGCCGTTTCCACACCCGCTTCATCGGGGCGCTGGGCGGAGACCTGCACGGCTCGGGCTTCGGGCTGACGGAAGGGCGTGTCCTCTACGAACTGGCGCAGCGCGATGGCTGGCGGGCCGGGGAGCTGGCGCGTGAGCTCGGACTAGACCCGGCCTATCTCTCGCGCCTGCTGAAGCGTTTCACCGAGCTGGGCTGGCTGGAGCGGGCGAGGGCGGACGGTGACGGCCGTGCCTATGAGCTGAAGCTGACCGCAACTGGGCAAGAGGCTTTCGCGCCGCTCGACGACGCCTCGCGCCGGCAAGCCGACATGATTCTGTCGCGCCTGGGCAGGGATGAACAGGCGAGCCTCGTCTCGGCGCTGGAGCGGGCGCAGACGCTGCTGTCGGGCGCCGCCAGCCCGCAGCCGGCCGTGACGATCCGGGCGCATCGTCCCGGCGATATCGGCTGGGTGATCTCGGCGCATGCTAGGCTCTATTCCGAGGTCTATGGCTGGGACATCAGTTTCGAGGCGCTGGTTGCCGAGATCGCCGCGAAATTCCTGCGCGAGTTCAAGCCGGGCCGGGAGCGCTGCTTCATCGCCGACCTCGATGGCGAGCCGATCGGATCGGCCTTCGTCGTGCAGGAGAGTGACGAAGTTGCCAAGCTGCGGCTCGTCCTGGTCGAGACGCGGGCGCAGGGGCTAGGCCTCGGCAAGCGCCTGGTGCGGGAGGCGATCGCCTTTGCTCGCGCAGCCGGTTATCGCCGCATGGTGCTATGGACCAACGACATCCTGCATGCGGCCCGCGCGATCTACATCGCCGAGGGCTTCAGGCTGGTGGCGGAGGAGAAGCACCACTCCTTCGGCAAGGATCTGGTCGGGCAGAACTGGGAGCGGGATCTCTAGAGCAGGATGCGAAAAAGTGGGATCCGGTTTTTCGCTTTGATCCTGCTCTGACTCTGATGAGAGACGGATTCAGATTTCAGATGGCATCGCTTTGCGATTCCATCTGAAATCATCCGGCTCTAGCGCTCGGCCAGACCAGCAGCCAGAGATATGCCGCGATCGAGAGAATGCCGCCGACTGGCGTCATCATCTCGAGTGGCTCAGGAAGGCGCGACTCGATCAGGCGAGGCAGTACGAAGTTCTCGAGCAATTCGAGCGTGATCAGTGCCGTGATGATCGGCAGGACCGGGAAACCCATGTCCCGCACGCGTTGTGCCGAGAGTGCGATGACCGCCCAGTAGAACAGCAGTGTGAAAACGAGGTTGGGGATCGGCTCGACGAAGAAGAGCGGGCCGGATGTCTCCGCCGGCGTCAGGCCGAATATCTCCATGGCCAGGATCAGCAGAGCCAGGGAGAAGGCGATGACCACGACGCAGCGCAGCACGTAGCCAAGCCGCGCGAGGCGCCCGTCGAAGCGCCAGAAGCTGGCGAGGAAAGCCATCATCGCCTGCCGTCACTGCACCGAGGTCAGTGCGGCCCGCTGGAAATCGGTTCGGCGCTGCTGGTGCAGCGAGCCGTCTCCCGTCGTCACCACCGAGAACATCACGAAGCCGCCCTGCTTGCGCGGCAGCACGTAGAACTCGGAATAGCGGGCATCGCCGCCATTCTCGCAGGAGGAGAAGCCGCGCAGCACGCTCGCCCCTTCGACGGTGTCGGTGGTGCGGCCCGAAGCGAACCTGCCCTGGCAGCCGCGCGCATCGGCGGCGGAGACCGCCGCGGCGACATCGACATCCTTCTGGTTCGGATTGGCCAGGACGCGCACGAGCCCGGTCGCGCCCTTGGCCTGCCAGCCGGCGCCGTTGCCGCCGATGCCGGACGGCGCCTCCGGGCCGCTCAGCACCTTCGGCTCGGGCAGTTGCGCCTTGAGCAGGAAATTGGTCGCGAGCGTCACCGCCTCGAGCTGGATCGCCGGGTCGGTCGCCGCGGCGGTCGTGGTGCCGCCGCCCTGCGCGGGCGCCGACGTGCCGGGCGCGACCTTCAGATTGGCGTTCGCCTTCACGCAGTCGAGCAGCGCCGGCATGATCTCGGCGGTCGCGGTCAGGCGGAAGGTGTAGCGCGCGCCGAGCATGTTGGCTTCGAGGAACTCGGCGCCGCGAAAAGCGCGGACGATGTTGGAGTTCGCCGGCATGGTCACGACGACGAGCTGCGGCTGCACAGCCTTGGCGTTGATGCGGACGATGTCGTTGCGGTCGAAGGCCATCTCCATCGGCACCTCGGCGCCGGGCTTCAACCCCCAGGCCCGGTTGGAGAAGCCCAGATTCCAGCCGTAATTGCTGTTGAGCGAGGCGTGCATGGTGACGCCGCTCTTGTAGCTCGCCGAGACCGCGCAGTGCGAGAAGTCGCCGGTCTGGTTGTTGGTGAAGGCGCCGCCGGCCCAGTTGCCGACCGAGAATTTCGCGTAAGGCCCGGCAGCGAGCGCAGGCGAGGCCAGCAGGGCACCGGCGAGAACGAGCGACAGGCGCATCATCAGGCTCCGTATCGATCCCCAGCGCGGCCATGGTGACAAAGACCTGCCGGGTTGGGCAAGCCTTGTGTGCGCCAGACGCGGTCTCCGGAATATCAGACCTTGAGGCGCGCTGCCGCCGCGGCAGCGGAACGGCCGGCGAGCGCGGCACCGCCGGCCGTCATGGCGCCGCCGCCGGCGGTTGCCTCGCCGGCGAGCCAGAGCTTGCCGCCGATCGGCTCGGCCAGGATGTCGCGCGCACCGGCATGGCCCGGCCGGCAGACGGAATAGGAACCGTGCGAGAACGGGTCGGTCCACCAGGCCGGAAAGGAGACCGGGCCGGCCGCCTTGCGGAACTCGGTCCCGACCATCGCGGCGAGCAGGTCGATGATCTGCTCGCGCGCCGCGCCGGCGCCCGCGGTCGAGAGGTCGCGGGCGAAATCGCCGCCGCAATAGCCGATGACGAGGTCGCGATCGTCGGGGAAGAGATCGAAGCTGATCAGCCGCTCCGCCGAGCCGGCCTCGAAATAGGTCGTGCCCGGCGCGATGCCGAAACGATCGCCTGCGACCTTGAGGGCGATCTTGGTGAGCGCGCCCATGCCGATGCCGGCGAGAGCGTCACGAGTGCGGGCGGGAAGCTGGGGCGTGAAGCGGATAGCGCCCGATTTCAGCACGCCGACCGGCACGGTGACGATGCAGGCGCGAGCCCGGAGCGTTCCCGAGGCCGTGGTGATGGCGACGCGCGAGCCGCTCCAGTCGATGGCGGTGACCGGTTGGCCGAGGCGGATGTCGAGTCCTTCAGCATAGCGGGCGACGAGATTGCCGTAGCCGCTCGGCACGACATAGTCCTCGCCCGCCCAGAGCCGCTGATAGTCGCGGGCCGAGATGCGCGCCGATTCCTCGCCGATCGAGAGCAGCATGCCGGAGGCCGCGACCGGCGCGAGATCGGGACCGAGATCGCTCAGCACCTGCGCGACCGAGAGGTCGCGATCGTCCAGATCGGCATTGTCGAGCCGCCGATCGATCTCGCCGAATGCGCCGCGGCGGCGGGCGCGGTCGCCGGCGGGCATGGGCTTGCCGCTCTGGAAGAGCTGGAAGCCGCCACCCCGGCTCTCGTTCGGGGTCTGCACGCCGAGCTCGCGGGCGATCTCGGTCCAGGGATTACGCTCGGCCCAGTGGATGAACATCGCGCCGGCGTCATAGGACGGGCCGAGCGAGGAATCGGTGAAGGTTCGGCCGCCGAGGCGATCGCGGGCCTCGAGCACGATCACGGAGCGCCCGGCCGCCTGGAGCTGCCTCGCTGCGGCGATGCCGGCCGCGCCGGCGCCGATCACCACCGCGTCCGGCTCGGCGGCGCGGGCGGGCGAGTGTCCGCTGGCGGCGCTCATCGCCAGCGCGCCAGCGCCTGTCAGCAATGTCCGGCGGTCGAGCATGAAGAACGGCCCTGTGTCCTTAGGCCGGCTGATGATGCCAGCCGCTTTTCGCGCTGCAATACACGAGCACGCGTGTGGCAGGAGCAGGGCCATCACAGCTTTGCGAGGCCGGTCGCATGTCAGCCTCTGCCGTCATCCGTCCTTTCAGTTTAGACGAATGATAAATTTAGTTTAGAATTCCAATAAGTAAGTAATGTATCACGCAACCGCGAGTCTATTGACAGTTAAATTGAGCTTTAATAACCGCTGATGGTGAAAGTAAGGCGCAGGGCCTAGTTTTCAGGAATTATAAAAAGCAATTCGACTTGGCAAGAGAGTTTGGCAAGTCGATCTGCTTCTCAGCGACAGGATATACGGGCGATGGGGACGAATTGCAGCGGGCTGCGCCGAGGCGTGGCGCTTGGAGCCTTGATGCTGGCGGCGGCGCCGGCGCTGGCGCAGCAGCAACGCAATCCTGCTCCGCCCGCGGCCACTGAGCAGGTGCAGCTCGACCAGATCAATGTGCAGGGTGAGCGCGAGGCCGCGCCGCTGCTGCAGGGGCCGACGACGACGACCACCACCCGCGCCCAGCTCGACCGCCAGCAGGTGCAGAGCCTGACGGACCTGTCGAACCGGGTCGAGGCGGGCATCACCTTCAACCGTCAGAACGGCTCGCTCAACATTCGCGGCCTCGACGGTGCGCGCGTGCTGACGACGATCGACGGCATCCGCCAGCCCTTCCTGATCGACACCCGCATCAACCGCGCCGGCACGAACGCCTTCGACTTCGACTCGCTGTCCTCGCTCGACCTGCTGCGCGGCGGCAGCGGCGGCGCCACGCTCGGCGGCGGCGCACTGGGCGGCGCGCTCGCAGTGCGCACGCTCGATCCCGAGGACATCATCCGCAATGGGCGTTCTTACGGAGCGCTCGCCAAGACCGGCTATGACAGCACCGATCGGGCCTGGTTCGGCAGTGCGGCGGCGGCGGCGCGCATGGGCAACACCTCGGTGCTGCTCCAGGGCGGCTTCCGCAACGGCAGCGAGATCGACAGCAAGGGCAGCAACAAGTCGATCGGCGCAACCCGCACGGCGCCGAACCCGGCCGACTTCAACCAGTACAGCTTCCTCGGCAAGATCTACCAGCAGGTCGGCGAAGCCCACCGCTTCGGTATCACCGGCGAGTTCTTCAAGCGCGCCGACCGGGTCCAGACCCGGACCAGCACCGTGTCGCTGACGGGTAATTTCCGCCCGGGCGCCTATCAGACCGGCGAGGATGTCGAGCGCAACCGTGTCTCGCTGACCTATGACTACAAGCAGCCCGGTGGCCTCCTTATCGACGAGGCGCATGCGAATCTCTACTGGCAGCGGCTGAAGCGCAACGACCTGGTCAGCGCCTATCGCTACACCAGCATCATCGGGCCCTATGGCCGCGACAACGAGAACGAGCAGACCGCCTACGGCTTCAACGGCCATGTGATCAAGAACCTGCAGACTGGCGGGCTCTCGCATCGCATCCTGCTCGGCACCGAGCTGCGCATGTCGTCGCTGAAGCAGTATTCGTCTGGCCTCGACAACTGCCCGACGCGGCCGGCCTCCGGTTCGTTCACCGGTGCGCTCGCCACCTGCAACAACCTGTTCACCAACCAGTCGGACCAGCCCGATATCGATGGGCGGCTCGTCGGCATCTATGTCCAGGACGAGATCGGCCTGCTCGAAAACCGCCTGCGCGTCACGCCCGGCGTGCGCTTCGACTGGTATGAGGAGAAGCCGCAGGCGACGCCGGCCTATTCGTCCAGCGGTTCGCGCCCGGTCGGCCTGCCGCCGTCCTCGAGCGACTCGGCCTGGTCGCCGCGCATCAGGCTGGAATACGACATCCTGAAGAACGCGCCGTGGGTGAAGGACGTCACCGTGTTCGCGCAATGGGCCAAGAGCTTCCGCGCGCCGACGGCTGACGAGCTCTATGGCCGCTTCGGCGGGCCGAGCACCTATCTGCGCGCCGGCAATCCGCTCCTGCGTCCGGAGGAGGGCAATGGTATCGATGTCGGTGTCCGCTTCGGCGACAAGCAGCTCGGCGGCTCGATCACCTATTTCCACACCAACTACCGCAACTATATCGAGCAGTACCAGCAGCAGGCTGCGGGCGTGGGCGGCCTCTACCCGCAGGGCGGCATCGTCGGCCTGCGCAACATCCCGCGCGCCGAGATCCAGGGCGTCGAGATCAACGGGCAATACGGTTTCGCGCCGAACTGGCTGGTGCGCGGCTCGTTCGCCTATACCCGCGGCCGCAACAAGACCGACGACATCTTCCTGAACTCGATCCCGCCGATGCAGGGCATCGTCGCCGTCGCCTACGGCACGGATCGCTGGGGCGCCGAGATCTCAGCCAAGATGGCCGGCAAGCGCGATGACGTCTCGACGGTCCAGGCCGGCACCGGCTTCAAGGCACCGGGCTACACGCTCTTCAACGCCTCGGCCTGGTGGCGCCCGATGCCGGAGATCGCCGACCTCGAATTGCAGATCGGCGTCTACAACATCTTCGACCGCAAGTACTGGGACGCCGCCAACGTGCCGCTCTCCCGTCCGCAGCCGCGCGACTACTACAGCGAGCCGGGTCGCACCGTGAAGGCGACGCTCAAGTACCAGTTCTGAGCGCGACGATTTTCGAGACCACTTCAGCCGGCCCCTCGGGGCCGGCTTTTTTGTTGCCGCCGGGAAGCCGGCTCACGGTCCTGCCGTTCCTGCGCCGGACGCAGGTCTCCGATGCGGTTTTCGCCTCAGGTCTTAACATTCCCTTAGCGGGCCGATTCTAGTCATGGTTGTACGCCGCTCGAATCGTCCGAAGCGGCGCTGCCTATGGAGGGGGACGGATGCGCGCCGGCTTGAAGGGTTTCGCAGCGGGGACGTTCTTTCGCACGACCAGCGTTGGAGCCCTGGTGCTCGGCTGCGGCGCAGCGTCTCCGACGCTTGCCGAGACGTACTATGTCAGCACCTTCGGCCAGCTGTCGTCCGCATTCTTGGCCGCCAGCGCGGACGCGAATTCGACGATCATCCTGACCCAGGACATTACGATCGCAGCGAATCTGTCGTCGCTGAACAAGAACCTCACGATCGACACCAACGGTTTCACGATCACAGGGCTCATCGCGATTACCAATACGGGCACGAGCCATCTGACGCTGCAGGGCACCTTCCAAGGTGCAACTCAGGCAGGCCCTGGTGGAACTGCGTTCATCCAGGCGGTAACCGGCCGCCCCAGCATCATTACGAACAACGGGTTCATAACCGGCGGCGCGTCGACAGGTGCGGTTGGCGGGCTGGGTGTCAGTCTTGCCGGTGGCGGCGTCGAATTCACCAACAACGGTACGATCAGCGGTGGCAATGGCGTGACGGCCGGAGGAAGCGGCTTGCAGGTCAGGGCAGTAACGACGGTCGTCAACTCCGGCACGATACAGGGCGGCAATGGCATTACCGGCGGCGGCGTAGGGGTGGATATGGGCGGCCCCAGCTCCGCGGCGGCTTCATCCTTGATCAACACTGGCACCATTAGGGGCGGCTCCGGCTCCGGCAATGGTACCGGAACGTCGATTGGTGGCGTGGGGGTCCTGGTTCGGATCGGCAACAATCCGATCGTCAATTCCGGGGTAATCGAGGGAACGAACGCCGCGGCGATCTGGACCAACAGCGCGACAATCTCGCTCGATATCGTCAACAGCGGTAAGATCAAGGCCGGCGCCGGCCAGAATGCGATCGGGTGGCAAACCGGTGTCACGCCGACGACGGGCAAGCTCACGCTCGAGCTGCAGGCCGGCTCGGTGATCGAAGGCAATGTCGTAGCCAATGCGACGGGCACCAACGACGTTCTTCGCCTCAGCGGCTCCGACAACTGGACGCTGGATGGCGGCATTGGCAGCGCCTCGCAGTACCAGAACTTCGACCGCCTGGAGAAGACGGGGGCGAGCACCTGGACGATCGCCGGCAGCGGCGATTTCTCGGGCGCGACGACGGTCAGCGAAGGCGCGCTGGTCGTGAACGGCTCGCTCGCCGGCTCGGCGGTGACGGTCGGGTCGGGCGCGCGGCTCGGCGGCTCGGGCACGGTCGGAGCGGTGACGCTGGCTTCGGGCAGCCGGATCACGCCCGGCAACTCGATCGGCACGCTCACCGTCAACGGCGCCTATGTCCAGAATGCCGGTTCGGTCTACGAGGTCGAGGTCGACCCCACGACCGGAACCTCCGACCGGATCGACGTCAAGGGCACGGCAACGCTCGCCAATGGCGCGAGCGTCTCGGTGATCAACTATACCGGCGGGACCTTCGTCGCCGGCCAGCGCTACACCATCCTGACCTCGACCGGGCTGACCGGCAGCTATGGCGGCGACCTGACGCTGTCGGCCTTCCTCAGCCTGCGCAACAGCAGCGACGCC
>NZ_DASZAT010000012.1:0-624080 GCF_035944895.1 Allobosea sp. | reverse complement strand
TGTGATCACCGGCACGATCAAGGCGAACTTCCCGACCCGCATCTCCTTCCAGGTCACCAGCAAGATCGACTCGCGCACCATCCTCGGCGAGATGGGCGCCGAGCAGCTGCTGGGCCAGGGCGACATGCTCTACATGGCCGGTGGCGGGCGGATCACCCGCGTGCACGGCCCGTTCGTCTCGGATGCCGAGGTCGAGAAGGTCGTGGCGCATCTGAAGACGCAAGGGCGCCCGGACTATCTCGACGCGGTCACCGCCGAGGACGAGGCTGGCGGAGCCGAGGACGAGGACGGGGCGGTCTTCGACAAGACCGGCATGGGCCAGTCCGAGAGCGACGACCCCTATGAGCAGGCGGTCGCGGTCGTGCTGCGCGACAAGAAGGCCTCGACCTCCTACATCCAGCGCCGCCTGCAGATCGGCTACAACCGCGCCGCCTCGATCATGGAGCGGATGGAGAACGAGGGCATCGTCGGACCCGCCAACCACGCCGGCAAACGCGAAATCCTCGTCGAGACCGGTAGGGCTCGCGAAGACGAGGAGTGAGGGCCATTCCAGCAAAACTGCGTAGCGGTTTTGCGTCTGGAATTGCTTGGAAGCAAAGAGGCCGGTGCGGCCAATTGGCGCGAAACCGGTCCTGAAAATGCCATCAGCCCGGTGCAACCTCGCTGCCTGCTGACGCGTTGAACCCTTGCCGGCCCGCCTGGGCAGCACGATATTCCGCCAGAAGGCCGCCAACCGGACATCCGAGCTCCATGACCAGTCTCTCGCCCATGCCAGCCCTCGCAGCCGCCGCCTTGGCGCTCGCGCTGGCGTCGGGTCCGGTCTACGCCCAGCCGCTCGACATCAAGCCCTCGGCTCAGCCGCCGGCGCCGCGCGCCACCCAGCGGGCGTTCCCCTTGCCGCCGATCCGGCCGGCAGGCCTGGGCCTGCCGCGCAGCGACGCCCCCGCACAGCCCATCGCGGCCGCCCCGGCGCAAGAACCTGTCGTCACCGCGAACAACGAACCTCGCGCGGCCTCTCCGGCGAAGTCGTCGAAGCCCAGCGCACCCCTGTCAAAGGCCGAAGCTGTCGAGCGGTTGAACACCTATTTCAACAGCTTCTCGACCCTGCAGGGCGACTTCATCCAGTTCGCTGCCGACGGCCGCCGCTTCGAAGGCAAGCTCTATATCCAGCGCCCCGGCAAGATGCGCTTCGAGTACCGGCCGCCCGTGACGATGGAGGTCGTTGCCGACGGCACTTCGGTCGCGATCCGCGACCGCAAGCTCGCGACCCAGGATCTCTATTCGATCGGCCAGACGCCGCTGAAGTTCCTGCTCAAGGAGCAGATGAACCTCGAGAAGGACACGACCGTCACCGGCGTCAGCACCAAGGGTGACATCCTGTCGCTCAAGCTCGAGGACCGTTCGACGCTCGGCGGTACCTCGAAGATCACGCTGAACTTCGACCTCGCCGCCAATGCGCTGCGGCAATGGGTGGTGATCGATCCGCAGGGCTACGAGACCTCGGTATCGGTCTACAATCTCGACACGCAGCGCCGGCCCGACCAGAAGAACTTCGTGATCAACTACGAACGCGTGCTCTGAGCAGCGCGGCAGAGCTTGCTTTTCCTGGGCTGACGACCCAGTTTCCGGCTTCCCTTTCCGCCGGATTCCCCCTTTCGTGCAGCTCTCCGTCACCACCTGGAACATCAACTCGGTGCGCTTGCGCATCGGAATGGTCACCGAGTTTCTGAAGGCCCACCAGCCTGATGTCCTCTGCCTGCAGGAGACCAAGACGCCGGACGAACAGTTCCCGGCCAAGGCCTTCGCCGAGGCCGGCTATGTCCACCAGGCCTTCATCGGCAACAAGGGCTATAACGGCGTTGCCATCGTCTCCAAGCTGCCCTTCTCCGAGAGGGAGGCAATGGCGATGTGCGAGCGCAACGACGCCCGCCACATGACCGTGGTGCTCGACAAGGGCGCCGGCGCGGCAGCCGGCATCGCCATCCATAATTTCTACATCCCGGCTGGCGGCGACATCGCCGATCCCGAAGCCAATCCGAAATTCGCCCACAAGCTGCAATTCCTCGACGCCATCGGCGCCTGGGGCGTCGCGCGCAACCCGGCGGGCCGGCCCAGCATTCTCGTCGGCGATCTCAACATCGCCCCTTACGAACACGATGTCTGGAGCCATAAGCAGCTGCTCGACGTCGTCAGCCACACCCCGATCGAGACCTCGACGCTGGAGAGGCTGCGCAGCGAGCTCGGCTGGACCGATGCGGCCCGCACGCTCCGGCCCGAGCCCGAGAAGCTCTACAGCTGGTGGAGCTACCGCGCCGCCGACTGGCAGGCCTCGAATCGCGGCCGCCGGCTCGACCATATCTGGCTCTCCGACGCCCTGAAGCCGACGCTGCGCGACCTCACCTTCCTGAGCGAGGCACGCGGCTGGGAGCGACCTTCTGACCATGTTCCGGTGACGGTGCAGCTGGAGCTGTGAGCCGACCTGCCACTGCGAGAAGCGTCAGCGCAGATCGATCGCCCTGAGCGCTGTCCCGACGGCGGCCAGCTCGCTGTTGAATGCATGCAGCCGCTCTGCGACCGCCGCTGCGATCGCCTGCGCCGAATCCGGTGATTCGCCGAGCACCCGGCGCATCACGCTGCGCGCGAGGCGCATCACCTGGGTCGGCTCGCGCGCGATCGCCGTCACCGGCCGCTCCAATGCGGTGAACAGTGCGAGTTCGCCGATCAGCGCGCCCGGCCCAACGACCTCGTCGGCCGGGCGGCCATCGTCCTCACGCTTCAGGGCCACCGCGCCGGAAATGATGAGAAAGGCACCGTCGGAGCCCTCGCCGCGCCGGAACAGCACGTCTCCGGCCCGTAGCGACCTCGTCTCGGCGGCGAAAGCGAGCAGGCGCAGGGCATCGCGATCCATCAGGCCCAGCAGCGGCTGACGGGCCAAGAGGGCGATGTCGTCGTTGAGGGACATTCAGCGCTACGGATTCAGCCGGTAGCCACCGGCATCGGTGACGAGCAGCCGTGCATTGGCGGGATCCGGCTCGATCTTCTGGCGCAAGCGGTAGATATGGGTCTCGAGCGTGTGGGTCGTGACCTGCGAGTTATAGCCCCAGACCTCCTGCAGCAGGGTCTCGCGCGCGATCGGCTTGCGGCCGGCGCGATAGAGGAAGCGCAGGATCGCCGTCTCCTTCTCGGTGAGCTTGGTCTTCGAACCCTTGGCGCTGACCAGCAGCTTGGAGCCCGGGTGAAATGTGTAAGGACCCACCTGAAAAATGGCGTCCTCGCTCGCTTCGTATTGCCTTAAATGTGCGCGGATGCGCGCCAGCAGCACGGCGAACTTGAACGGCTTGACCACATAGTCGTTGGCGCCGGCTTCCAGCCCGAGCACGGTGTCGGCGTCCGAACCCTGCCCGGTCAGCATGACCACCGGCCCCTTGAAGCCGTTCTTGCGCATCAGCTTCACCGCCTCGCGGCCATCCATGTCGGGCAGGCCGACATCCATGACCACGAGATCGATGCGCTCGGCCTGCACGGCCTTCAGGCTTGCAGACGCGTTCGGCGCCGCCGACACCTTGAACTCGTCATAGAGCGCGAGCTGCTCGGCGAGCGCATCGCGCAGCATCTGGTCGTCATCGACCAGCAGGATATGGTGGGTAGCAGACATGAAGGCGAGTCAGCCCGTTTGCGTTGGCGCGATAGTAGAGCATGTTCGGCAGAAGTGGGAGCCACCTTTGCGAAGCGCCCGCGCTCCAACATATTGAGTTCAGCGCAGATTCTGACGGCCCAGCTTGAGCTGGTCAAACGGAAAGAGCACCTTGTGGCCGGAAACGGCCGGCAGATCACGCAAGATGGATGAGCTGTGAAAAGACGTGATGATCGCGCTGCGGCGGGCCGGCGGCTGACGAAACTGGTGGTGGTGCGCTCGGTGCATGATCGCCGCAAGGGCTTCCTGATAGCCGGCTCCGCCGCCTTTCCCTGCGCGCTCGGCCGCTCCGGCATCATCGTCGCCAAGCGCGAGGGCGATGGCGGTACGCCGCGGGCAAAGCTGCCGCTGCGCCGGGTCTTCTACCGCGCCGACCGGTTGCCGCGCCCGTCGAGCCTGCTGCCGGTCCGTGCCATCACGCCACGCGACGCCTGGTGCGACGACCAGACCGACCGGCGCTACAACCGCCTGATCGACCGGCCTCCCGGCGAAGCGGAGGAACGCCTCGCCCGCGCCGACAATCTCTACGACGTCATCGTCGAGCTCGGATGGAACGACGCGCCGGTCCAGCGCGGCCGTGGCAGCGCCATCTTCTGGCATCTCGCCCGGACCGGTTTCACCCCGACGGCGGGCTGCGTCGCCGTCACCGGCGACATTTTCGGCAAGGTCCTGCCCAGGCTGGCGCGGCGCTGCGCGATCGTCGTGCGCTGACCGCTTGCAACTCCGCGCAGGCCTGAGATACTGGCGCCGAGCACCGTCTCATCGATCGATTTCAGGAGCGCCGGAGTTGAGCGGGCACCGCCCCGTTCAGCCAAGGCCAGCTCCCAGCAAGAGACTGTGCCATGACTGATTCGCCTATGACCGAGATCGGCTTCGGCCGCGTCGCCGCGATGTTCCCTGTCAGGGACATGGAACGCGCCTGCGCCTTCTATATCGGCGTGCTCGGCTTCACCAAGACCTTCGAGAACGGCCAGCCGGTCGGCTTCATGATTCTCAAGCAGGGCAAGGCCGAGATTCATCTCACCCTGCAGAAGGACCACGAGGCCGCGCCCTTCAACATCGCCCATATGATGGTCGATGATGTCGACGCCTTTCACGAGCTCTGCCGCTCTCACGGCCTGCGCATCGTCAAGGGCTTGCGTGACCAAGACTACGGCCTGCGCGCCTTCGTCTTCGAGGACCCCGACGGCAACCGCATCGATGTCGGCCAGCCGATCTAGGCAGTCCGCTCAGTTGCGCGCGCCAAAAATCGCGCTGCCGACCCGGACATGGGTGGCGCCGAGCTGGATCGCCGCCTCGTAATCGGCGCTCATCCCCATCGACAGGGTCGTCAGGCCATTGCGCTTGGCGATCTTGCCGAGCAGGGCGAAATGCGGCGAGGGCGGATCCTCGGCCGGGGGGATGCACATCAGCCCGGTGATCGTCAGGCCATAGCGGCTCCGGCACAGCTCGAGGAAGGCGTCGGCATCACCGGGCAGGACGCCGCCCTTCTGCGGCTCGGCGCCGGTATTGACCTGGACGATCAGCTCAGGCGCCTTGCCGGCGCGCTCGATCTCGCGCGCCAGCTCCTTGGCGAGGCTCTCGCGGTCGAGCGACTGGATCACGTCGAACAGCGCCACCGCGTCGCGTGCCTTGTTCGACTGCAGCGGGCCGATCATGTGCAGCCTGGCCTTCGGGAAGCGCTCGCGCAGCGCCGGCCACTTCTCCTTGGCCTCCTGGACATAGTTCTCGCCGAAGTCGACCTGGCCGGCGCCCAGCACCGGCACGATCATCTCGGCCGGCTTGGTCTTGGAGACCGCGACCAGCGTCAGCCCCTCCGGCTTGCGGCCGAAATCGCGCGCGGCCCGGGCGATCGCGTCCCGCGTTTCCTGAAGTCTCGCCACGACATCCGACATTTCGACCGTCCTCGCCTTGAGCGCCCCTGCCAAGCCGTTCCGAACATTGACCCGGGGGCTGCGATGGTGTCCTAGTCCGGCCCAGTCCGCTCACGCAAGAACGACACGATCAGCATGGCCGTCGAACGCTACAATCCGAAGGAAGCCGAGCCGAAATGGCGCAAGGTCTGGGATGAGCGCAAGCTCTTCGAGACCCGCAACGACGATACACGGCCGCCCTACTACGTGCTCGAGATGTTCCCCTATCCGTCGGGGCGCATCCATATGGGCCATGTCCGCAACTATGCGATGGGCGACGTCGTCGCGCGCTACAAGCGCGCCAAGGGTTTTTCGGTGCTGCACCCGATGGGCTGGGACGCCTTCGGCTTGCCGGCGGAGAACGCCGCCAAGGCCAACAAGGTCCACCCGCGCGACTGGACCTACGCCAATATCGCGACCATGCGCGGCCAGTTGCAGTCCATGGGCCTCTCGCTCGACTGGAGCCGCGAGCTCGCCACCTGCGACGCCAGCTACTACCAGCACCAGCAGAAGCTCTTCCTCGACTTCCTGAAGGCCGGGCTGGTCGACCGCAAGACCGCCAAGGTCAACTGGGACCCGGTCGATGAGACCGTGCTCGCCAACGAGCAGGTCATCGATGGCCGCGGTTGGCGTTCCGGCGCCCCTGTCGAGATCCGGGAGCTGACGCAATGGTTCTTCAAGATCACCGCCTTCGGCCAGGAGCTGAACGACGCGCTTGAGGGCCTGACCCGCTGGCCCGACAAGGTTCGGCTGATGCAGAAGAACTGGATCGGCCGCTCGGAAGGCCTGCTTGTTCGTTTCGCTCTCGAATCGAATGCGCTCGGGCAGAACGAGGTCGAGGTCTACACGACCCGGCCGGACACGCTGTTCGGCGCCAAGTTCCTGGCGGTCGCTCCGGATCACCCCCTGGCCAAGGCCGCTGCCGAAACGAATCCGGCGCTGCAGGACTTCATCGCCGAGTGCAAGAAGACCGGCACGGCCCAGGAGAACATCGACAAGGCCGAGAAGCAGGGTTTCGACACCGGCCTGCGCGCCGCCCATCCCTTTGATCCCTCATGGACCTTGCCGGTCTATGTCGCGAACTTCATCCTGATGGAATACGGCACGGGCGCGATCTTCGGCTGCCCGGCCCATGACCAGCGCGACCTCGACTTCGTCAACAAATATGGCCTCGGCAATACCCCTGTGGTCTGCCCCGAAGGCACCGACCCCGCGAGCTTCGTCGTCACCGACACGGCCTATGTCGATGACGGCCGCATGATCAATTCGCGCTTCCTGGACGGCATGACCATTCCGGAGGCGAAAGAAGAGGTCGCCAGGCGGCTCGAAGCCGAGACCCTCGGCAACCGCCCCGTGGCCCAGCGCAAGGTCAATTTCCGCCTGCGCGACTGGGGCATCTCGCGCCAGCGCTATTGGGGCTGCCCGATCCCGATCGTCCACTGTGAGGATTGCGGCGTCGTGCCGGTGCCGGAGCAGGACCTGCCGGTCAAGCTCCCGGACGACGTCTCCTTCGACAAGCCCGGCAACCCGCTCGACCACCATCCGAGCTGGAAGCATGTCGCCTGCCCGCAATGCGGCAAGCCGGCCCGGCGCGAAACCGACACCATGGACACCTTCGTCGATTCGTCCTGGTATTTCGCCCGCTTCACCGACCCGTGGCGCACCGATAGCCCGACCGACCGCAAGGCGGTCGATCGTTTCCTGCCGGTCGATCAGTATATCGGCGGCGTCGAGCACGCGATCCTGCACCTGCTCTATTCGCGCTTCTTCACCCGCGCGATGAAGGCGACCGGTCATACCGGGCTGGACGAGCCTTTCGATGGCATGTTCACGCAAGGCATGGTCGTGCACGAGACCTACAAGGCCGCCGATGGCGCCTGGGTCGAGCCCGGCAATGTCCGGATCGAGACGGTCGGCAACGAACGCCGCGGTTTCGACGTCGAGACCGGGGCTCCGATCGAGATCGGCTCGATCGAGAAGATGTCGAAGTCGAAGAAGAACGTCGTCGATCCCGACGACATCATCGCTTCCTACGGCGCCGACACCGCCCGCTGGTTCATGCTCTCCGATTCGCCGCCGGATCGCGACGTGATCTGGAGCGACGAAGGCGTCCAGGGCGCAGCCCGGTTCGTGCAGCGACTCTGGCGCCTCGTTGCCGAGATCGGCGAGCGCACCGGCGCCGCGCCGGCGCGCCCGGCCACGTTCTCCGAAGGCGCGCTCACCTTGCGCAAGGCGAGCCACCGCGCCTTGCACGCCGTCGGCGCCGATATCGAGCGGCTCGCCTTCAACCGCTGCATCGCCCATGTCTACACACTGACCAACGCCATCGGCAAAGCGCTCGATGCGGCCGCCGAGTCGGCTGACGTTCCAGCCGACATGGCCTTCGCGCTGCATGAATCCGCCATGATCGCCACGCAGCTTGTCGCCCCGATGATGCCGCACCTGGCCGAGGAATGCTGGCAGGCGCTGCAGCTTCCCGGCCTCGCCGGCGAAGCCTCCTGGCCGCAGACCGAAACGGATTTGTTACAGGATGACAGCAAGATCCTGCCGGTACAGGTCAACGGCAAGAAGCGGGCGGAGGTGACGGTGCCTGCCGATGCCGATACCGTAGCGGTCGAGGCGATCGTGCGCGCCTCCGAGGCTGTCGCCAGGGCTCTGGAGAACCGGCCGATCCGCAAGGTGATCGTGGTGCCGGGGAGGATCGTGAATGTCGTCGTCTGAGACCGGCACCATGACGCGCCGTCGTCCGCTGGCGCTCGCAGCTGCCCTCGGCCTCGCCGCGCTCGCTGGCGGCTGTTTCCAGCCACTCTATGGCGAGGGCACGGTGAGCAAGGTCGGCGGCAATGTCCGCAACGCCATGCTCGGCATCGAGGTGCCGGAAATCAAGGGCCTGGTCGGCCACTATCTGCGCAACGAGCTCGTCTTCGAGTTCGACGGTGGCGGGGCGCCCGATCAGCAGAAGATCCTGAAACTCACTGCGACCACGACCGAATCGCTCGAGGTCATCACCGTCGACTACGCCAATGGCCGGGCCGATTCGGCAACCCTGGTCGCCACCGCCGACTGGCAGCTCACCCGCGCCGGCTCGAACGAAGTCGTCGCCACCGGCCAAAGCGTCGTCCGCGCGCCCTATGAACGCTCGCAGCAGCGCTTCGCTTCGCTGCGCGCTGCGCGCGACGCACAGGTTCGGGCCGCCAAGAGCCTGGCGCAGCTGATCAAGGCCCGCGTCGCGGCTGCGCTCGTCGCCGGCTGAGCCGATGGCAATGATCAAGGCGCACGAGGCGGACCGCGCGCTGGCGCGTCCCGACCCCGCCTGGCGCCTCTTCTTGTTCTATGGCCCTGATGCCGGCCTGATCTCCGAACGAGCTGCGGCGCTGGCGCGCAGCAGCGTCGATGATCCACAGGACGCTTTCCAGCTGATCCGCATGGATGGCGACGACATCGCTTCCGATCCGCTGAAGCTGGTCGACGAGGCCAATACAATCGGCTTGTTCGGCGGCCGCCGCGCCATCCGGGTCTCGCCGACTTCGCGCCCGCTCGTCGCAGCCGTCGAGCCCTTACTGGCGACACCCTCGCAGGACGCGATCGTGATCGTCGAGGCCGGCGACCTGCAGAAGAGTAACCCGCTGCGGACCGCCTGCGAACGCGCCAGATCCGCGCTCGCCGTGCCCTGCTATGGCGATGCTGCCCGCGACCTCGGTACGATCGTCGACGAGATGGCCCGCGCAGCCGGCAAGAGCATCGACCGCACCACCCGCGACCTCCTGACCAGCCTGCTCGGTGGCGACCGCCAGACCTCGCGGCAGGAGATCGACAAATTGATCCTTTACGCTGGCGCCGATGCCACCCTGACGGCCGCCCATGTCGAAGCCGTCGTCGGCGACACCGCGCAGCGCGAGCAGGCGGGCGTGGTCGATGCCGTCTTCGCCGGCCGGCTGCCCAGCCTCGATCTGGCTCTCGCCAAGCTCGCCGGGGAGGGGCTCGATCAGGGCGTTCTGCTCGGCGCAGTTCTCCGCCACACGCTCGCACTGCTCAAGGCGAAGCTCGCCATCGAAGGCGGCAAGCCGCCGCGCGAAGCTGTCGGCGCCATGCGCCTGCCCTATCCGCGCATCGCGGCGGCGGAAGCGGCGCTCAATGCTTGGCCGACCACGAAGTTGCGCGACGCCGTGACGATCCTAGGAACCGCGATGCTGGCCGTTCGCCGCGACGGCGACATGGGTAAGCCAATTGCCGCCCGGGCGCTCTGGACACTCAGCCGGATGGGTGGCCGAGGCCGCTGATCAGGCCTTCAGCCGCCGGCAGAGCGCATCGAGCTGCTCCAGCGTCTTGTAGCTGATCCTCATCTCGCCACCGCCGCTGGCACGATGCTGGATCGAGACACTGAGGCCGAGCGCTTCTTCCAGCGCCTTCTCGACCGCACGCGTATCCGGATCCTTCTCCGGCTTCGGTGCTGCCGCCCTGACGGGCTTGTTCTCGCTACGCGCCTCGTCCTGGCCGAGCCGCTCGATGTCACGGACCGTAAGTCCTTCCTCAACAATGCGTTTCGCGATCTGTTCCGGTTCCGAAACAGCAAGCAGCGCGCGGGCATGGCCGGCCGAGACCGCGCCCTCGCCGACCATGCGCTTGACCGGCTCGGGCAGCTTGCTCAAGCGCAGCGTGTTCGCCACATGCGAGCGGCTCTTGCCGATCACCTTGGCGAGGTCGTTCTGGGTATAGTCGAATTCGGCGATCAGCCGCTCATAGCCGGCCGCCTCTTCCATGGCGTTGAGATCAGCGCGTTGGACGTTCTCGACGATGGCGATTTCGAGCGCCTCGCGATCATTGGCCTCGACCAGGATGACCGGGACGTCATGCAGCTCGGCCCGCTGCGCTGCCCGCCAGCGCCGTTCGCCGGCGATGATCTCGTAGGCGTCGATCATACCCGGGATCGAGCGCACGATGATCGGCTGCAGGATGCCGCGCTCGCGTACCGAGGCGGCAAGGTCCTCAAGCTCGGCTTCTGCGAATGCCTTGCGCGGATTGCGCGCATTCGGGCGCAGGAACTCGACGGGAACCTTGCGCTGTCCGCGCGCCCGCTCGATCGCGCCGATCTCTTCGCCGACATCGCCGATCAACGCAGCCAGACCTCGGCCAAGACGCGAACGCCCCTGTTCCTCGACCATTGCCATTCCTCTTGAACCTTTTCTTACCGATCAGGCGGCGCGCAGCGTGCGCTCGCGCTTGATCACCTCCGAGGCCAGCTTCAGATAGGCCTGCGAGCCCGCGCAGCGCAGATCATAGAGCAGCGCCGGCTTGCCATAGGACGGCGCTTCCGAGATCCGCACATTGCGCGGAATCACGGTGTCGTAGACCTTGTCGCCGAGAAAATCGCGGACATCGGCCATGACCTGGCCCGAGAGATTATTGCGCGGGTCGTACATGGTCAGCACCACGCCCTGGATGATCAGGCGCGGGTTGAGACCGGCTCGCACCTGTTCGACCGTCTTGAGCAACTGGCTGAGGCCCTCCAGCGCGAAGAACTCGCATTGCAACGGCACCAGGACCGCGTCCGCTGCCGTCATCGCGTTGATGGTGATCAGGCTGAGCGAGGGCGGGCAATCGATCAGGATATAGGTCAGGTCGCTGCAGCGCTGATCGTGAACCAGCTCGTCGATCGCCTTCTTCAACCGCAGCGCGCGGTCTTTGGCGCTGGCGATCTCAAGCTCGACACCCAGAAGGTCGAGCGTCGACGGCGCCAGGAACAAATTGGGAACAGCAGTCGCCTGCATCGCCATGCCGAGACCGATATCGCCGCAGAGCACATCGTAGGTCGAAGCCTTGCGGCTCTTCCTGTCGACGCCCAGGCCGGTAGAGGCATTGCCCTGCGGATCGAGATCGATGATCAGCACTTTCTCGCCGATGGCGGCGAGGGCAGTGCCAAGGTTGATCGCGGTCGTGGTCTTGCCGACCCCACCCTTCTGATTGGCGAGCGCCAGCACGCGCGGACGCGTGGGAATGGAGATAGGACGAGAATCGGTCATCAATCGGCCCGTTTCTCGGCGCCGCCTATCACCAGGATAGTGGCCGCCGAATCCGTCAAGGATGGAAACGTTGTGGCCTGAATCTTCCAATATTTAGCCGCGGCGGTCAATTCCGCCTCTAGATGTTGTCCCTTGGGAAAGACTCCTGTCGCCCCGGTTCTCAACAGCTCTTTGCACCAGTCGAGCAGCAGCGGCAGCGGCGCCAGCGCGCGTGCCGTCACCACCTCGACCTTGCCGGCAAAGCCATCGACGACATCCTCGATCCGCGCATTGTGGACCGTGACGGGCGAGCCCGTCAGGCGCGCGGCATGGCGCAGGAAGGCGCATTTGCGGGCGTTGCTTTCGACGAGGTCGATATGCCCGCCGAGCTCGGCCAACTGGATGCCGAGGACAAGACCGGGGAAGCCGCCGCCCGAGCCGAGATCGAGCCAGCGGCGCGCCTGCGGCGCATGGTCGAGCAATTGCAAGGAATCGGCGACATGCCGGGTCCAGACCTCGTCCAGCGTCGCCCCCGAGACGAGGTTTTTCGCCTGCTGCCAGCGCTTGAGCTCCGCCACCAGAATGGCGAGGCGCTCCTCTGTTTCACGTGAAACAGGCGTCAAGCGAAAAGCACGCTGCCTGTCAGAGTTATCCGCATTATCAACAGAACTCACAGGGTCATGCCTCGGCATCCGCCATACGTGCGGCCTGATGCTTACGCGCATGCGCGGCCAGCAAGGTCAAGGCAGCCGGCGTCATGCCTTCGATCCGGCCGGCCTGCGCCAGATTGCTCGGCCAGGCCGCGCGCAGCTTCAGCCGCACCTCGTTCGACAGCCCGGAGATGCCATCGAGATCAAGATCGGCGGGCAGCGCCAGCGCCTGGTCGCGTTGATAGGACTCGATCTCGGCTGCCTGCCGGTCGAGATAAACCGCATAGGTCGCATCTGCCGCGACACGCGCCCGCACAGTTTCGGGAAAGCTTGCGAGATCGGGCCAGACCCGGAGCAAGGCCTCGAAACCAACGGTCGGGTAGGACAGGATCTGGAAGGCAGAGCGCCTGATGCCGTCACGATTGAGCTCCAGCCCAGACGCCGCCGCTTGATTCGGCGAGAGAGAGCGTTCGCTTAAGAGTTCGGTAAGCTTAACGATTTCGGATTGCCGACGCTCGAAGCGCTCCTGGCGAGCACCGCCGACGACGCCAAGCCTGATGCCGAGCGGCGTCAGGCGCTCGTCGGCATTGTCGACCCGCAGCGACAGCCGGAACTCGGCGCGCGAGGTGAACATCCGATACGGCTCCGTAACGCCGCGCGTCACCAGGTCATCGACCATCACCCCGATATAGGATTGCGTCCGGTCGAGGCTGACCGGTTCGCTGCCACCGGCGCGGCGCGCAGCATTGAGCCCCGCGAGCAGCCCCTGCGCCGCCGCCTCCTCGTAGCCGGTCGTTCCGTTGATCTGGCCAGCCAGGAAAAGACCCGAGACCGCCCGCGTCTCCAGTGTCGGCTTCAGCGCCCGCGGATCGACATAATCATATTCGATCGCATAGCCGGGCCGCAGCATCACGGTGCGTTCCAGGCCCGGGATCGTCTTGAGAAGGCCCAGCTGGACATCCTCGGGCAGCGAGGTCGAAATCCCGTTCGGATAGACGGTGGGGTCGTCGAGACCTTCCGGCTCAAGAAAGATCTGGTGGCCGTCGCGATCGCCGAAGCGGCCGACCTTATCCTCGATCGACGGGCAATAGCGCGGCCCGCGCCCTTCGATCTGGCCCGAAAACATCGGCGCCCGGTGGAGATTGGCGCGGATCAGCTCATGCGTTGCCAGCGTCGTGCGTGTCACGCCGCAGCTGATCTGCGGGGTGGTGATCGCCTCGGTCATCGCCGAAAACGGCTCCGGCGGCTCATCACCCGGCTGCATCTCTAGGCTGGCCCAGTCGATCGTGCGGCCGTCGAGGCGCGGCGGCGTTCCCGTCTTCAGCCGGCCAAGCGGAAAGCCATGGCGCTCCAGCGTTGCGGAGAGGCCAAGCGACGGCGCTTCGCCCACGCGCCCGGCGGGGATCTTCTTTTCGCCGATATGGATCAGGCCGCGCAGGAAGGTTCCGGTGGTGAGCACGACCGTTCCGCAAGCGAATCGACGACCATCGGCGAGCACGACGCCGACGACCTCGCCAGCGACGATCTCCAGGTCGAACGCCTCGCCCTCGATCAGGCTCAGGCCGGCCTGGTCAGCGAGTGCGGCCTGCACGGCCTCGCGGTAGAGCTTACGGTCGGCCTGAGCCCGCGGTCCACGCACCGCTGGCCCCTTTCGCCGATTGAGCATGCGGAACTGGATGCCGCCCTGATCGGCGCAGCGCGCCATGATCCCGTCGAGTGCGTCGATCTCACGAACGAGGTGGCCCTTGCCGAGCCCGCCGATCGCCGGGTTGCAGGACATTGCACCGACGGTGGCGATCTGCTGGGTGATCAGGGCTGTGCGGACGCCAGCGCGCGCGGCCGCAGCCGCGGCTTCCGCCCCGGCATGACCGCCGCCCACCACGACGACATCGTAGTGCTGGTTCGCCTGTGCATTCGACATAAGCAATTCGCTAGCCAAGCCGGGCCGCGAGGTCAATGAAAACCGCCTATTTGCCGATACAGAAGCCGGAGAACAGGCTATCGAGCACGTCCTCGACATCGACCCTGCCGATCAGGCGCTCCAACGCCCGGACGGCGAGACGCAGCTCCTCCGCAATGAGCTCGGGCTGCTCATGCGGGAGCAGGGCAGCTCGTTCGATCGCAGCCGCAGCATCCGCCACAGCGACGCGCTGGCGTTCCCGGGTGACAAGGGCAGGCTCCGCCTGGCCGAGCTTGCCGAGGCGAGACGCGATGAGGTCGACCAACTCCGGTAGTCCTGCCCCGGTCATGGCGGACACACCGACCTCGCCAAGCCGAGCACTACCGCCAAGATCGAGCTTCGTCGCGACAACGATCTCGGTAGTGCCACCACCTCGTTGTTCCGGTCCCGAATCGGGAGGCCGCAGCCGTAGCACGAGGTCGGCATTATCAGCCCTTAGGCGGGCGCGCCGTACGCCTTCCGCCTCGATCTCGTCGGAGCTCTCGCGCAGGCCGGCGGTATCGACCAGGACAACGGGAATACCACCCAGATCCAGTCTGACTTCGATGGCGTCCCGGGTCGTACCGGCGATCGGCGAGACGATTGCCACGTCTCTCCGGGTCAACGCGTTGAGCAGGCTCGACTTACCCGCATTGGGGGGCCCGGCGAGCACCACGATGAAGCCTTCGCGCACCCGCTCACCAGCAGCAAAACTACCGAGTGCTCCCTGCAGACTACCGAGTACGCCCTGCGCCCCAGCCACGGCTTCGACGATCAGTGGCCCAGCGACATCGCCCTCATCGGAAAAGTCGATCTCGGCCTCGAGCAGCGTCATGGCTTTGATCAGCGCCCTGCGCCATTCGCCGGCGGCTTGCCCGAGCGCGCCTTCCATCTGACGCAGCGCCTGTCTGCGCTGCCATTCCGTCTCCGAATCGATCAGGTCGGCAAGACCCTCCACCGCCGCAAGATCCAGCTTGCCCGCTTCGAAGGCACGGCGGGTGAATTCGCCCGCCTCCGCCAGACGCACCCCCGGCAGGGCCGCGAGCACAGAGAGTAGCCGCGTCAGCACCGCCCGCGAGCCGTGGATATGGAACTCGGCAACATCCTCCCCCGTAAAACTTGCAGGTGCGGGGAAGAACAGGACGAGACCATGATCGATGATCGCGCCCTCGGGATCGCGCAGCGCCCGATAGGCGGCCTTGCGCGCTTCGGGGAGGGATCCCGCAATCGTTTCGACAACGAATCGGACGCGTTCGCCGGAGATGCGAACGACCGCCACGCCAGCGCGGCCGGCGCCGGAGGACAACGCCACGATCGTCGGGTAGGTTTTCATCGCTCGTTCCCGCCCGGGGTTGGAGTTGCGCTGATGAATCGCCGGAAGCGCGCCGCCCGTCCGCTCCTGCTGCAGCATCAGAATAACCCCGTTCACTGATGGGGGCGGGGCAGAGGCGCTTTCACCCAAGCGCGCGCTAGCAGTTGAGAACGCGGCGATCGCTGCGGTGATGAACGAGCCCGTCGTGAACATCAAGGCCGATCACGAAAGGCGGTCTGACATCGATCACCCCAGCATGAACGCGCTATGCGCGCTCATGGCGAATTGGAATGGGCTGGTGATCGTTCGCCTGCCCACACTGCCGGTATCCCTGGCCGAAAGATTGGGTGAAAGTCACGGCCGACACCTATCGTTTCGTTGCCGAATCCATGACTGATGGCAATGGCCTCGCTCGTTCTTATGACGCCAGCCGCTCGATCACGCCCGGCTTCGCGCTCGGCCACACTGCGATGGGGAAAGCAGCCCACGCGCTGCGCGACGCCACCGGCAAACGGCACGACTTCGCTTTCACCGAGTGTAGGAGTGCCCATCTCGGCCGGCACTACCACGGGGTCGACGCAGGCCTTCTGCGGATGACTCGGGCCGACTGGGCCGCTCTGCCAGTCGTACCCAGGCCGACTCCAGACGGCGGCGCGCCTATGCCAAGGGGGCCTGCATGCCGCAACCCTGTTGCGGATCGCCACGCAGACTGGCGTGCCTGAAGATCGCAAGCGTACCGACCATTTTCTGTCGACCATGCTCGCCGTGGCAGCGCATGGCCGGATGGCTCGCAGCTCGATGCTCAACGCCCGTGACCTCGTCTACGGTGGTGTGGACGTCATACTCGCCGGTCCGACTCGAGAATCCTTCAGGCAGACCGGCCTGGCGCTACCGCATCTGACACAACACCCCAAAAGAAAAAGCCCCGGTGCAATGCCGGGGCTTTCCTTGTTGCTGAGGCGGCCAGCGCCGATCAGGTATTCATCGAATCGAAAAATTCGGAGTTCTGCTTGGTCTGGCGCAGCTTGTCCAAGAGGAACTCGATCGCGTCCTGCGGGCCCATCGGGTTGAGGATGCGGCGCAGCACATAAGTCTTCTGCAGGTCGGAGCGCGGCGTGATGAGCTCCTCCTTGCGGGTACCCGACTTGATGATGTCGATCGCCGGGAAAATGCGCTTGTCGGCCACCTTGCGGTCAAGGATGATTTCCGAGTTACCGGTGCCCTTGAACTCCTCGAAGATGACCTCGTCCATGCGGCTGCCAGTGTCGATCAGCGCGGTTGCGACGATGGTCAGCGAGCCGCCTTCCTCGATATTGCGGGCGGCGCCGAAGAAGCGCTTCGGGCGCTGCAGGGCGTTGGCGTCGACACCGCCGGTCAGCACCTTGCCGGAGGACGGCACCACCGTATTGTAGGCGCGGCCGAGGCGGGTGATCGAGTCGAGCAGGATGACGACGTCGCGGCCGTGCTCGACCAGGCGCTTGGCCTTTTCGATCACCATTTCCGCGACCTGGACGTGGCGGGTCGCCGGCTCGTCGAAGGTCGAGGACACCACCTCGCCCTTCACCGAGCGCTGCATGTCCGTGACTTCCTCGGGCCGCTCATCGATCAGCAGCACGATCAGGTAGCACTCGGGATGATTGGTCGTGATCGACTGCGCGATGTTCTGCAGCAGCACGGTCTTGCCGGTGCGCGGCGGCGCCACGATCAAGGCGCGCTGACCCTTGCCGATCGGGGCGACGATGTCGATGACGCGCGGCGAGAAATCCTTCTTGGTCGGATCCTGCACTTCGAGCCGGAGCCGCTCGTCGGGATAGAGCGGCGTCAGGTTGTCGAAGTGGATCTTGTGCTTGATCTTCTCCGGATCCTCGAAGTTGATCGTGTTGACCTTGAGCAGGGCGAAATAGCGCTCGCCATCCTTCGGGCCGCGGATCGGGCCTTCGACGGTGTCGCCGGTGCGCAACCCGAACTTCCGGATCTGCGAGGGCGAAACATAGATGTCGTCGGGACCCGGCAGGTAGTTCGAATCGGAGGAGCGCAGGAAGCCGAAGCCATCCTGCAGCACCTCGACGACGCCTTCGCCGAGGATTTCGGTTTCCTGAGAGGCGAGCTGCTTCAGGATGGCGAACATGAGCTCCTGCTTGCGCATGGTGCTCGCGTTCTCGACTTCCATACCTTCGGCGAAGGTGAGCAGTTCGGTCGGCGACTTCGCCTTGAGTTCGTGGAGCTTGATTTCCCGCATGGGGTACCCGGAGTAACAGGGCCCGCGGTCAGGCAGGCCGGACGACAGTTGGGGGATCGACGGGACGAAAGGCCTGAAGGCCCGCTTGTCAGGAAGTCGTGTCGGCCGAGAAAGCAGCCGCGGCACGAGCCGTCGACGATAAGGAAGGACGCGTACGAAAGCGCAGAGGCTTGATAACCGTTTTCCCCGAATCGCTCAAGCGGGAAACCGCGGCGATCTCAGAACGGCTTGACGATCACCAGGATAACGATGCCCGCCATCAGCAAAGCCGGCACCTCGTTGAGGATGCGGTAGAAGCGCGCCGGCTTGTCGTTACGATCCTCGGCGAAAGCCCTGACCCTGCCGACCAGGTAGCCATGGATGCCCGAGAGGACAAGGACCAGCGCGATCTTGCCGTGCAGCCAGCCTCCCTTGAAGCCGAAGGCGCTCCAGGCGAGGTAGAGCCCAAGCACCCAAGTCATGATCATCGAAGGGTTGATGATCCCCTTGAGCAGCCGGCGCTCCATGATCTTGAAGGTCTCGGACTGGATCGAGCCGACCTGCGCCTCGGCATGATAGACCATCAGCCGCGGCAGATAGAGCATCCCCGCCATCCAGGCGATCACCGCCATGACGTGGAAAGCCTTGATCCATTCGTAAGCCATAGCGGTCGTCCTCAGGCCCTTAAGCGCGCACCAGTTCGACCAGCCGCTCGACATGAGCGATCGGCGTGTCCGGCAGAATGCCATGCCCCAGATTGAAGACGAACGGTCTATCGCCAAATGCCGCACGGATCGCTGCGATCTCCCGGTCGAGTTCCGGCCCCCCCGCCCGCAGCAACTCCGGATCGAGATGACCCTGCACCGGCACCAGGGGCTGGATCGCCTCGCGCACGAAGCTCCGCTCGATCTCGGTCTCGAGCCCGACTGCATCGATGCCGGTCTCGCGAACGTAATCCGGAATGCCCGCGCCGGCACCGCGCGGAAAGCCGATGATCTTCGCGTGGGGGTGACGGGCCCGAACCAGATCGACGATCCGCCTGGTCGGCTCGATGCACCAGCGTTGGAAATCCTCCGGGCCAAGCGAACCTGCCCAGCTGTCGAAGATCTGCACGGCATCGACGCCCGCCTCGATCTGCGCATTGAGATAAGCGGCCGAGTTGACGACGAGCCTGTCGATCAGCCTGGCAAACAGAGAGGGGTCGCGCCGAAACAGATCCTTGGCCGGTCCCTTATCGGATGTGCCGCGCCCGGCGACCATATAGGTCGCGACGGTCCAGGGAGCGCCGCAGAAGCCGATCAATGCCGTTCCCTGGGGAAGCATCGCCTTCACGCGCCGGACGGTCTCGTAGACCGGTGCCAGCACGTCGGGATCGATCTCCTCCCGGATCTCGCCGAAGCGAGTCGCATCGGCGACTGGCTCCAGCCTTGGTCCTTCCCCTTGTGCGAACCAGAGCTTCTGCCCGAGCGCGTGGGGGATCACCAGGATATCGGAGAACAGGATCGCCGCATCGAAGCCGAAACGCCGGATCGGCTGAAGGGTGACCTCGGCTGCCCATTCCGGGTTGTAGCAGAGATCAAGGAAGCCTCCGGCCTTGGCGCGAAGCTCGCGATATTCTGGCAGATATCGGCCAGCCTGTCGCATCAGCCAGAGCGGAGGCTTGGGGAGGGTCTCGCCGGAGAGAGCTCGCAGGAAGAGGCTTTGGGTCATGAAGCGCACCGGGCCTTGAGCCCATCGTCCTAAAAGATTCTTTTCTAAGAGAGTCTTTTGTTTTGACTCTTGGGTGGGGGCACATAGCCCGCCCCAAGATTGTCCACAACCGGTCCACAGGTCGCACTCCGACCGGCGGGCAGAGTCTTTTGGAGCCGACCAGCCCTTAAGGGTTTCTTAACGAATTGGATTTTGCTCCGGGGCGCGGCCTGGCGCCGCGTCCGAAAATGATTCACGTGAAACATCCCGATTCAGCCCACAGGCCGATGCCTGTTGAACCCTGAGCCGGGTTATCCCGCCCTCTCGGGACCGATCCACGGCGGGGCCGGGTTATCCCCAGTCATCCCAACCCCTGGTGAGTGCCGGTTCGGCCATGTCCAGAGGATCGAAAAGGGATTCCCATGCTGGCGGAACAGCTCTAGAGCTGGGACGAGACAAGGCCGGCAGGGGCGACGAAAGCCGTGGCGCGCAACTATTTTCACCTGCATCTGGTCTCCGACGCGACCGGTGAGACCCTGATCGCGGTCAGCCGCGCCGCTGCCGCACAATACGAAGCGGTTTCCGCGATCGAACATGTCTACCCGCTGGTCCGGTCAGAGAACCAGTTGTCGCGCGTGCTCGCCGAGATCGAAACCTCTCCTGGTGTGGTTCTCTATACACTGGTCGAACCGGAATGGGCCGAGCGTCTGGAGGCCTTCTGCCGCGACATCGGTTGCCCCTGCCTCTCGGTCCTGCAACCCGTGCACTCACTGTTCCAGTCCTATCTTGGCCAGGCTTCGGCGCCGCGTCCTGGCGCGCAGCACACGCTCAATGCCGATTACTTCCGCCGCATCGACGCGATGAACTACACGCTGATGCATGATGACGGCCAGCTCGGCGGCGATCTCGAAAGCGCCGACGTCGTCCTGCTTGGCATCAGCCGGACCTCGAAGACGCCGACGAGCATCTATCTCGCCAATCGCGGCATCAAGACCGCCAACATCCCGCTGGTGCCGAACGTGCCGCTTCCAGTCGAGGTCGAAAGCCTCAAGAAGCCGCTGATCGTCGGCCTCGTCGCCAGCGCCGAGCGTATCATCCAGATTCGTCAGAACCGGCTGTTGTCGCTGAGGGCAGATGACGAGACGCCTTATGTCGATCCTGATGCGGTCGCTGATGAGCTCACCCAGTCACGCCGGCTCTGCGCTCGCAGGGGCTGGCCGGTGATCGACGTGACCCGCCGCTCGATCGAGGAGACGGCGGCCGCCATCCTCGACCTGCTGCGCGACCACCGCATGAAGTTCATCGCGACGTGACCGGCCAGACGACATTCTGGCGTGGCGATGCGCCGCTCATCCTCGCTTCCGGCAGCACGACGCGGCGACAGCTGCTGGAAGCGGCAGGACTCCCGGTCGAGGTGGTCAGGCCGGATGTCGACGAACGCGCCATCGAAGCCGATTTTCTCGCCATGGGCGGCCCGCCTGCCGGCGTCGCTGCCGCGCTGGCGGATGCCAAAGCCCTGTCGGTCTCGCCGCGTCAGTTCGGCCGGACCGTCCTCGCCGCCGACCAGATGCTGGTCTGCGAAGGCCGGCCGTTTCACAAGCCCGAGGGCACGGCAGCGGCCGAGCGGCAGATCGCCTTGCTCGCTGGTCGCAAGCACGAGCTCACCTCGGCCTTCACCCTGGCTCGCAATGGCAAGATCATCGGCCGTGGTACCAGTAGCGCAGTGCTTGCCATGCGTGCGCTGACCCCCGGCTTCATCAGGGATTACGTCGTGCTGGCTGGTCAGGCTGCGACCACCAGCGTTGGTGGCTATCAGCTCGAAGGCCTCGGTATCCATCTGTTCGAGACGATCGAGGGCGATCATTCCACCATCCTCGGCCTGCCTATGCTGAGCCTGCTCGCCACGCTGCGCGAGCTTGACCTCGTCGCATGATCCTTAGCTCCACGACTGCCATGACCAGACGCTGCTTCATCATCGGACATCCCGTCGCGCATTCCCGCTCGCCGCTGATCCATGGCCACTGGCTCGCCGAGCATGGCCTTGCCGGCAGCTATGAGCGCGTCGATGTCCCGCCGGCCAAGGTGCCGGGCCTCATCGCCAGGCTGCGCGCCGGCGAGTTCGTCGGTGGCAATGTCACCGTGCCGAACAAGGAGGTCGTTCTGGCCCTGCTCGACGACGTCAGCGAGACCGCGCGGGCCATGGGCGCCGCCAACACGCTCTGGATGGAGGGCGGCAGGCTCCACGGCGACAACACCGATGCCTATGGCTTCCTGGCTCATCTCGACGCTTGCGTGCCCGATTGGGCCGGGCGGAGCGGCACGGCGCTCATTCTCGGCGCCGGCGGCGCGGCACGCGCCGTGATCCATGGCCTCGCCGAACGTGGCGTCGGCCGCATCCTGCTGGTCAATCGCAGTCCGGAGCGTGCGGTCGAGCTGGCGGCATCGTTCCCGCGAACAGTCGAAGCCCGGCTCTGGCAGGACGTTGCCCGGCTGGTCGGCGAGAGCGACCTGATCGTCAACACCACCTCGCTCGGCATGCATGGCCAGCCGCCGCTGGAGATCGACCTCTCCGCCTTGCGCCCGGGCACCATCGTCGACGACATCGTCTATGTCCCGCTGGAGACGCCGCTGCTCGCCGAGGCCCGGCGCCGCGGCGGTATCCCGGTCGACGGTCTCGGCATGCTGCTGCACCAGGCGGTCCCGGGCTTCGAGCGCTGGTTCGGCATCCGCCCGCAGGTGACGGCGGCGCTGCGCGCGAAGCTCGAAATCGACATTCCCCGCGTTTGAGCGCGATGGCGGAGGCGCTGCGATGACCTTCCTGCTCGGCCTGACCGGCTCGATCGGCATGGGCAAGTCGACGACCTCGGCGATGTTCCGCGCCGCCGGCGTTCCGGTCCATGACGCTGACCAGGCAGTACACGATCTCTATGCCGGCGCGGCGGCGCCGCAGATCGAGGCGGCCTTCCCGGGAACGACGGCGAATGGCGTCGTCGACCGGGCCAGGCTTTCCGCCGCCGTGCTGGGCCGGCCCGAAGCGTTGGCGAAGCTCGAGGCGATCGTGCATCCGCTCGTGCGGGCCGAGGAGCAGGCCTTCCTGGCGAAAGCTCGCAGGGGTGGCGCGGCCGTCGCTGTGCTCGACATTCCGCTTTTGCTCGAGACGGGCGGGGAGGGGCGTTACGACGGGGTCGTCGTCGTCACCGCCCCGGCCGAGGTCCAGCGCAAGCGCGTCCTCGGCCGTCCTGGTATGACGGAAGAGAAGTTCGCTGCGATCCTCGCTCGCCAGATGCCGGATGCGGAGAAGCGCCGCCGCGCCCACTTCCTTGTGGACACCTCACGCGGGCTCGTGGCCGCCGAGCGCCAGGTCCGCTCTATCCTGAATGCCGTCGCTGGCCGCTTCGGCCGGCCGCAAAGGGCGGGCTGACATGCGCGAGATCGTTCTCGATACCGAGACCACCGGCGTCGAACCGCTGAAGGGCGACCGCATCGTCGAGATCGGCTGCGTCGAGCTGCTCAATCATTGCCCGACCGGCCGCAACTATCATGTCTACATCAACCCCGAGCGCGACATGCCGGATGGCGCCTTCCGGGTGCACGGGCTGTCCGAGGCCTTCCTGTCCGACAAGCCGGTCTTCGCCGCGATCGCCAGCGAGTTCGCCGCGTTCATCGCGGATGCCAAGCTGGTCATCCACAACGCCGCCTTCGACGTCGGCTTCATCAACATGGAGTTCGGCCGGCTCGGCCTGCCCGCGATCGTGCCGGCGCTCGTCGTCGATACGCTCGCCATGGCCCGGCGCAAGCATCCCGGCGCCAGCAACAGCCTCGACGCGCTCTGCTCGCGCTACGGCATCGACAATAGCCGCCGCACCAAGCACGGCGCGCTGCTCGACTCCGAGATCCTGGCCGAGGTCTATATCGAGCTGATCGGTGGCAAGCAGACGAGCCTCGGCTTCGGCGGCGCCGTTGCCGGCAAGGCAGGTGCCGGGCTTGCGGTCGCGATCGAGCGCCCGGTGCGCCAGCGTGCGCTCGCGCCGCGGCTTACGCCTGAGGAAAGAGCGGCCCATGAGGCCTTCGTGCTGAAGCTCAAGGGGCCGCTCTGGCGCGGTTATCTCGGCGTGCCCGAGGAAGCCTGAACGCCTGCGTCATGCTCGGGTCGAGCCCGAGCATGACGGTCGCACTTACTACTCGCCCTGTTTCCGGCTTGCCCGGCGCGACATCATGTTCAGCCCCTCGATCAGGGCCGAGAAGGCCATGGCGGCGTAGATGTAGCCCTTCGGAATATGGGCGCCGAAGCCTTCGCCGATCAGCGTGCCGCCGATCATCAGGAGGAAGCCGAGGGCCAGCATCACGATCGTCGGGTTCTTGTCGATGAAGCGCGCCAGCGGGTCGGCCGCGAGCAGCATCACCGCGACGGCGACGATGACGGCGATCACCATCACCGGGATATGTTCGGTCATGCCGACGGCGGTGATGATGCTGTCGATCGAGAAGACGAGGTCGAGCAGCAGGATCTGGAAGATCACGCCGCCGAAGGTCACGGCCGCGGCCGCGCTGCCGTCGAACATGTCCGGCCCGTGATCCGGATCGACCTTGTGATGGATCTCCTTCGTCGCCTTCCAGACCAGGAACAGGCCGCCGGCGATCAGGATGATGTCGCGCCAGGAGAAGGCCTTGCCGAAGACCGAGAACACCGGCGCGGTCAGCTGCACGATGAAGGCGACGGTTGAGAGCAGGCCGAGGCGCAGGATCAGCGCCAGGCCGATGCCGATCCGCCGGCCGCGCGAGCGCTGATGCTCGGGCAGCTTGTTGGTCAGGATCGAGATGAAGATGAGGTTGTCGATACCGAGGACGACCTCCATGGCGATCAGGGCGCCGAGCGCCACCCAGACTGCTGGGTCGGCGGCGAGCGTCATAAGGGAATCCATGGACGTCGTGTACCTCGCGGAAACGGCGCGCCGGGATGGCGGCCTCTGGCCCGCGGGAGATGGAAACGCCCGGGCGATTTACAACGGTCGGGCCAACAAAAAAGAGCCCCTGAGGGCTCTTTCCTGTCGAATTCACGATTTCCGCCGCGGTTCAGGCGTTCGGCATGCCCTGCTGCGCCTGCATCTCCTCGAGGCGCTGGCGGTAGAGCGAAGCGAAATCGATCGGGTCGATATAGAGCGGCGGGAAGCCGCCATTGCGGACGGCTTCGGCGACGATCGCACGGGCGAAGGGGAAGAGCAGGCGCGGGCAGTCGATCATCACGACCGCATGCAGCTGCTCCTGCGGCACGCCGAGGATGCGGAAGACGCCGGCATAGCTGAGCTCGAACGCGAACAGCGTCTCGTCGTTCAGGGTCGCCTTGCCTTCGAGCGTCAGGATCGTCTCGACGTCGTTCTCGCCGAGCGCGTTGGCGTGGACGTTGACCTGCAGGCCGATCTGCGGCCCGCCCTGCTGTTGCTGCTGGGTCAGCGAGCGCGGAGCATTGGGGTTCTCGAAGGAGAGGTCCTTGATGTACTGGACCAGCGTGTTGAGGCTGGGCCCCTGCTGGTCGGCGGCGGCGCCGTTGCCGTTTTCGTTGGCCATGGGTCCCATCATCATTGTCTAGAAAACCATCGGGAAATTCCGCGCCGTGGCCGGAATTGCCCGGCAAGCGGCGGCGCCGGGCTCGCGTCGGCTATCATGGCGGCGGGGCCGGCACAAGCGACGCGCGCTTTCGCACCCTTGTCGCCCCCGGGGGTGGATGTTACGAGCCTCCCACACCATATCCGTTCGATGACGGGCGACGACGTGCGCCCGCGCGGGAACGAGTTTTCGAGGTTCGGATCAGCCGGCGATGCAGAATTTCGATATGACGACCCTGGTCTTCCTGGCCCTGGCCGTTTTCGTCGCCTGGAAACTGCGCTCGGTTCTGGGCCAGAAGACCGGGCACGAGAAGCCGCCGGCCGATCCGTTCGCGCGCCGCGAGACGCCGCCGCTGCGCCCGGATCAGCCCGGCAATGGCGAGAGGCGCGACAATGTCGTCCGCCTGCCGGGCGCCGCCAACGACGCAGCGGCTGCCCCCGTGGCCGATGCCGAGCGCTGGAAGGGCATTGCCGAGCCGGGCTCGGCTATCGCTGTCGGCCTCGACGCCATCCTCCGCCAGGAACCGCGCTTCGACGCGCCGGGCTTCCTCATCGGCGCGAAATCGGCCTATGAGACCATCGTCACCGCCTTCGCCCGCGGCGACCGCAAGGCCTTGAAGGGCCTGCTCGCCAAGGAAGTCTATGACGGCTTCGAGCAGGCGATCGCCGAGCGGGAGAAGCGTGGCGAGAAGGCCGAGTCCAACTTCGTCTCGATCGACAAGGCCGAGATCGTCGGCGTCGACGTCAAGGGCAAGGCCGCTCAGGTCACCATCGCCTTCGTCTCGCAATTGATCAGCGCTGTTCGCGATGCGCAGGGCAATGTCGTCGACGGCAGCGCCGAGGCGGTCTCCGAGGTCAACGACGTCTGGACCTTCGCCCGCCAGCTCGGCAGCCGCGATCCGAACTGGCTGCTGGTCGCCACCGAATCGGCCGCGTGATCCGTGTCGTCGGTTTCGTTCTGGGGCTGCTGGCCGCAGGTATGTCGATGACCGGCGCTCACGCTTCTCCCCCATCTCTGCCGCAGGGCGCCCGGGCCGAACCCGTGGCGCCCGCTTCGCTTGCCGGCTGGAGCACCGACGACCAGCTCGCTGTGCTGCGCCTGTTCGCGCAGGGCTGCGAGACCGATCCGCCGCTGCGGCAGGGCGCTCCTGCGCCTGCGGCCCTGCCGGCCCTGTGCATCAAGGCAGCGGCCCTGCTTGCCGCGGGCGATGTCAGCCCGGACTCGGCCCGGCGCTTCTTCGCCGATAATTTCGCCTTCTGGCGCATCCGCCCGGCCGGCGCCGAGCGCGGCTTCATGACCGGCTATTTCGAGCCGGAATTCGAGGGCTCGCTGACCCGTTCGGACGCCTTCCCGACGCCGCTCTATGGCCGCCCGGCCGATCTCGTGACCAAGATGCCGGGCGATGACTGGCCCGGCCTCGATCCGGCCCTGACCTCGGCGCGCCGGACGGCTAAGGGGCTGGAGCCCTTCCCGGATCGCACCGCGATCGAGGAGGGCGCGCTTGCCGGCCAGGGGCTCGAGATCCTCTGGATGCGCGATCCCGTCGACCGCTTCGTGCTGCAGGTCCAGGGCTCGGGCCGGATCCGCCTGCCGGACGGCAAGGTGACGCGCCTCATCTATTCCGGGCGCAACGGCCACCCCTATACCTCGCTCGGGCGCGAGCTCAGCCGGCGCGAGAACATCCCGCCCGAGCAGATGACGATGGACAAGCTGATCGCCCGGCTGAAGGCCGATGCCGGCTTCGCCCGCGACCTCATCCGGCTCAACCGCTCTTTCGTTTTCTATGCCCGCAACGACGATCTTCCGCCCGAGTCCGGACCGATCGGCGGAGCCGGCCTGCCGTTGACTCCGCTGCGCAGCGTCGCGGTCGACCGCTCGCTCTGGCCCTATGGTATGCCGGCCTGGATCGAGACCGAGATCCCCGACGGCAAGGGTGGCAGTGAGAAACTGGCCCGGCTCATGCTGGCCCAGGATACCGGAACCGCGATCATCGGCCCGGCGCGGATCGATCTCTTTGTCGGCTCGGGCGCGGAAGCAGGCCACCGTGCCGGCCTGATCCGGCATCCCGTCGATTTCATCGTGCTCTGGCCGCGCTGAGCCATGCGCCGGCGCGGCAAGCTCCTCTCCGAGGCGGAACTCGCGCTCTGGCGCCAGGTCGCGCGCACGGTGAAGCCGCTGGCCGGCCGTGCGCCGGTCGAGCCTGAACCGGAGGCCGAACAGGTCAAGCCTGTTCCTATGGCAGAGAGTAGTCCGTCACCCGCTGTTCTTGCGCCCGGTCGGCAATCAGCGAAGCCCGCCCCGCCGCCCCTGGTGCCGCTGGAGCGGCGCATGCGCACGCAGTTGCGCCGCGGCCAGCAGGGCGTCGAGGCTGTCATCGACCTGCACGGCCTGCGCCAGGACGAGGCGCATTCGGCCTTGCGCGGTTTCCTGCGCCTGCAGCAGCAGCGCGGCGCCAAGCTCGTGCTGGTGGTGACCGGCAAGGGCATTGCCGGCGATGTCCCTTATGGCGAGGAGCGCGGCATCCTGCGCCGCAACGTTCCCCATTGGCTCCGGCTGCCGGACTTGCGGTCGCTGGTGCTCGGCTTCGACGAGGCCGAGCAGCGCCATGGCGGCACCGGGGCGCTCTATATCCGCCTGCGCCGCAGCCGGGAGCCGGGTTGATGACGCCGTTCGGCCGCCGCGTCCGTGAGCTGCGCGCTGCCCGCGGCGTCACACTGGCGCAGATGGCGCAGGCGCTCGGCGTCACCCCGGCCTATCTCTCGGCGCTGGAGCACGGCAAGCGCGGCCAGCCGACCTTCACCCTGATCCAGGGCGCAATCCATCATCTCGGCGTGATCTGGGATGAGGCCGACGAATTGATCCGTCTCGCCGAGCTCTCGCATCCGCGCGTGGTAATCGACACCGCGGGTCTCGAACCGGAAGCAACCCTGGTCGCCAATCGCCTCGCCCATGAGGTACAATGGCTCGGTCCGTCGGACCTGGCAGCGCTGACCTCGATCCTCGACAGTGCCGCGCGCCGGCGCGGCAGCGCTTGACCTGACCTGCCGGCAATGCCACACGCCGCCATCCTCCCGCCATTACGGATCGTTTCATGACCTCCAAGCGCTATGACGTGCTCGCCTTGGGCAATGCCATCGTCGACGTCTTCGCTTCGGCGGAGGAAGACTTCCTGATGAAGTACGAGCTGGTCAAAGGCTCGATGGCGTTGATTGACGAGCCGCGGGCCGAGCTGCTCTATGGCGCGATGGGCCCGGGCAAGGTGGTCTCGGGCGGCTCGGCCGCCAACACCATTGCCGGTCTCGCCTCCTTCGGCGGCAAGGGCGCCTTCATCGGCAAGGTCAAGGCCGACGAGCTCGGCAAGCTCTATCGTCACGACCTGGCCTCGCTCGGCGTCGCATTCGATACCGCCGCGGCGACCGAAGGCCCGGCGACGGCACGCTCCTTCATCATCGTCACGCCCGATGGCGAGCGCACGATGAACACCTATCTCGGCGCCTGCCAGGGCCTGTCCCCGGCCGATGTCGATCCGGCCACGGTCGAGAACGCCGACATCGTCTATCTCGAAGGCTACCTCTGGGATCCGCCGGCGGCCAAGGACGCTTTCCGCAAGGCCTCCGAGCTCGCGCATAAGGCCGGTGGCCGCGTCGCCATCACCCTGTCCGACTCGTTCTGCGTCGATCGCTATCGTGACGAGTTCCTCGGCCTGATCCGCAACCGCATGGTCGATCTCGTCTTCGCCAACGAGCACGAGCTGAAGAGCCTCTACCAGAGCGCCGATTTCGACACGGCGCTGGCGGCGCTGCGCGCGGAGAACGTGCTTGCCGTGATCACTCGCTCCGAAAACGGCGCGCTGGCGCTGACGCCGGATGGCGTCGTGGCCGAGCCGGTCTTTCCGATCGAGCGCGTCGTCGACGCGACCGGTGCCGGCGACCTCTTCGCTGCCGGCTTCCTGCACGGCCTGACGACGAACCGCGAGGCGCGCGACTGCCTGCGGCTTGGCGCACTCGCCGCCGCCGAGGTCATCAGCCATGTCGGCGCGCGCCCGGACGTCAACCTGAAGATGCTTGCGAGCAATAACGGTCTGCTCTGAGACAGGAGCGCGGGCGGCTCAGGCCGCCCGCTTCAGCCCCGTCGCGCTCCAGATCTCGCTGAGGGCGCCGACCAGAGCGGCGATGTCCTCGTCCGAGTGCAGCGGCGTCGGCGTGATCCGCAAACGCTCGGTGCCGCGCGCCACGGTCGGGTAGTTGATCGGCTGGACGTAGATTGCAAAGCGCTCCAGCAACTCGTCGCTGATCCGCTTGCACAGGGCGGCATCGCCGACCATCACCGGCACGATATGGCTGGGATTGGGCAGATGCGGAATGCCGGCCTGGTCGAGCTGGCCGCGCAGCTTGCGCACCCTATCCTGCTGCCCCTCGCGTTCGGCTGAGCTCGCCTTGAGATGCCGGATCGCCGCGAGCGCGCCGGCCGCCAGGGTCGGCGGCAGCGAGCTGGAGAAGATGAAGCCCGAGGCGAAGCTGCGGATGAAGTCGCAGAGATCAGCCGAGCCGGTGACATAGCCTCCCATCACGCCGAAGGACTTGGCCAGCGTACCCTCGATCAAGTCGAGCCGGTGGCTGAGGCCGTCGCGCTCGCTGATGCCGCCGCCGCGGGCGCCGTAGAGCCCGACGGCATGGACCTCGTCGACATAGGTCAGCGCGCCGAATTCCTCGGCGAGATCGCAGAATTCGGCAATTGGCGCGATGTCGCCATCCATCGAATAGACCGATTCGAAGGCGATCAGCTTCGGCCTGGCCGGATCGACGCTTGCGAGCTTGCGGCGCAGGTCCTGCGGGTCATTGTGGGCGAAGATCAATTTCTCGGCACGCGAATGCCGGATGCCCTCGATCATCGAGGCATGGTTGGCGGCATCGGTGACGACGACGCAGCCGGGAATGCGCGCGGCCAGCGTCGAGAGCGAGGCCCAGTTCGACATGTAGCCGGAGTTGAACAGCAGCGCCGCGTCCTTGCCGTGCAGGTCGGCGAGCTCGCGCTCCAACAGGACATGGTAGTGGTTGGTCCCGGCGATGTTGCGCGTGCCGCCGGCGCCGGCGCCGCAGGCATCGAGCGCCTCGCGCATCGCGGTGAGCACGGCAGGGTGCTGGCCCATGCCGAGATAATCGTTGGAGCACCAGACGGTGACCTCGCGCGGGCCGTTCGGGCCGTGGAAGGCGGCGCGCGGAAAGCGGCCGGCGCGGCGCTCGAGATCGGCGAAGACGCGATAGCGGCCCTCGGCCTTGAGGCCGTCGAGCTCGCTGCGAAAAAAGGCCTGGAAATCCATTGGGGAGCCTCCTGGCGCCAGCTTTGAGGGATTCCAGCCACAGGGTAAAGGCGCGCCGATGTCGCGCCGCAGCAGGGCCCTGGCGGATCGAGGCCAGGGCCGGCCACGCCGCATCGTGCAAGGTGCTTTTCGTTTCCGGCAGGGAATGGGTCTTTCCCTTTGGCGCGCTGGCCCTTTAGATCGTTGGCAAAGCTGACGAGGAGCGGGCCATGGCGGTAACGATCGACGGACGGACCCTGAAGGGCAGGCAGGTGCTGCGCGTGGCCCGGCCCGGCGCCTCCGGCCGCTATGAGAAGGCGAGCCTGGCCAAGTCCGCCCGCGAGGCGATCGCGGCGACGCGCGCCCATATCGACGCCAATTTCATGAACGACGAAGCTCCGTTCATGTACTCCTTCAACACCGGCGTCGGCCTGTTCAAGGACCAGCGCGTGCTGATGTCGGAGATGACCGAATACCAGCGCAAGAGCGTCTATGCTCACGCGACCGGCATCGGTGAGCCCTTTCCCGAGGATGTGACGCGCGCCACCATGCTGCTGCGCGCCAACGCCTTCGCCTCGAACTATTCCGGGCCTCAGGTCGCCCTGGTCGAGCGCCTGCTCGCCTGCCTCAATGCCGGCATCCATCCGGTGATCCCGCAGAAGGGCTCGGTCGGCGCCTCCGGCGACCTCGCCCCGCTCGCCCATATGTCGGCCGCGGTCTGCGGTTTCGAGGAGGGCGAGGCGGTCTACAAGGGCAAGCGGATGAAGGCTCGCGACGCCCTGGCCAAGGCCGGGCTGGAGCCGGACTTCAAGCTCGGCGCCAAGGACGCCTCGGCCCTGATCAACGGCTCGACGGTGTCGCTGGCGCTCGGCGTGCTCGCGACCGAGGACGCCAGGCGCCTGATCAAGGCTGCCGATATCGGCCTTGCCCTCTCGCTCGAGGCCATGCGCGGCGAGCTCGCGGCCTTCGATCCGCGCGTCCACGCCGCTCGCCCGCATCCCGGCCAGGCGCTGGTCGCGCGCAACCTCCTCAAGATCACGCAGGGCTCGAAGCGCTGCTCGGCCTCCGCCCGCGAGACGATCTATCCCGACGAGATCGGTCGCACGCCCGGCAAGCCGCCGGCGCCGCGCGTGCAGGACGTCTATTCGCTGCGCTGTGCCCCGCAGGTGCATGGGCCGGCGCGCGAAGCGCTCGACTATATCAGCCGGATCATCGCGACCGAGACCAATTCGGCGACCGACAACCCGCTGATCTTCCCCGAGGATGACGGCTACCGCGTCATCTCCGGCGGCCATTTCCACGGCCAGTACGTGGCGCAGGCGATGGACCTGCTCGCCATCGCCATGACCGATCTCGGCTCGATCTGCGAGCGCCGCCTCGCCCGCCTGGTCGATCCGACCTTGAGCTACGGCCTGCCGCGCAACCTGCTCGCCGGCAAGCGCGGCCTCAACACAGGCTTTGCCACCGTGCAGTGCTCGATGTCGGCGCTGGTGATGGAGAACCGCACGCTGTCCTCGCCCGGCTCGGTCGACTCGATCCCGGGCAAGTCCAATGCCGAGGACCATGTCTCGAACTCGACCTGGTGCGGCCGCAAGGCGCGCACGGTCGTCGAGAATGTCGAGATGATCATTGCCGCGGAGATCCTGATGGCCTGCCAGGCGCTCTCGCTGATCGCCGACACCGCCAAGGCCCATCCGCTCGGCAAGGGCACGCAGGCGGCGCTGGAGGCCGTCCGGGAGACGATCCCGCCGGCGCTCGACGGCGACCGCTGGTACGCCGCCGAGATGAACCAGGCGACGGCTCTGGTCCGTTCCGGTGCGATCGTCGAGGCGGTCGAGGCGGCCGTAGGGGGATTGGAGTAGGGCGCTGCCTGACTACGCATGTCATGCTCGGCCTTGAGCCGAGCATCTCAGGCCGGATGAAACTCCGGTCAGCGCCTTCTCGTCATGAGCTTCTCGGGTCTGCGCTTCGCTCCGCCCGAGAATCACGTCTGTTAGTACAGCGTCGCCTTGACCCGTTCCGGCAGCGCCTTGTCATAGGCCTCGCCGTCGAAGGCCTCTGTCGCCGTCCGCGCCGAGATCTCGCGCAGGATCGTGCCGGCGCTCGGCAGCGAGCGCTTGTCGACCTGCGCCGCCGGGTTCCAGAGATCGGCGCGCACCACCGCCCGCGAGCACTGGAAGTAGGCGGCCTCGACGGTGACCACGATCACGCAGGCTGGCAGTTTTCCGGCCATCTCGAAGCGCGCGCACAGCTCCGGGTCGGTCGAGAGCACCGCGGTGCCGTTCACACGCAGGGTTTCGCCGTAACCGGGGATCAGGAAGAGCATTCCGATTCGATTGTCGGACAGAAGATTCTTCAACGAATCCAGGCGGTTATTGCCTCTTCTGTCCGGAATCAGCAGCGTTTTCGCGTCGCTCACGGTGACAAAGCCAGGCTGATCCCCGCGCGGTGAGCAATCCAGGCCATCAGGACCATTGGTCGCGAGCACGAAAAACGGCGAGGCCGCGATCAGTGCGCCATAGTTGGCGTCGATGTGATCGATCTCCTTCATGACCGAAGCCGGCGCGATCGGGTTCGGATAGAGCGCGGCGAGCTGATCAAGCGACGTAATCCGATGCGCGGTCATGCCAGCCTCCGAAGTCAATAAGTCTAGACTATTCGACTTCGTTGCAGCGCACCAGAGGGCGGCCAAAAGAAAACGCCCCCGCATCCTACGATGCGGGGGCGTCTGATTCACGTGAAACGCAGATCGCGTATCAGTCGTCGGCGTTCTGGCGCTCGCGAGCCTTCTCGGCTTCGCGCTCGGCCTTCAGCTTTTCGGTGATGTCCTCACCCGTGGCCTGGTCGACCACCTTCATCGACAGGCGCACCTTGCCACGCTCGTCCATGCCGAGGAACTTGACCTTGACCTTGTCGCCTTCCTTGACGACGTCCTGCACCTTCTGGACCCGCTTGGGAGCGAGCTCGGAGATGTGGACGAGGCCGTCCTTGGCGCCGAAGAAGTTCACGAAAGCGCCGAACTCCATGACCTTCACGACGGTGCCGTCATAGATCATGCCGGGCTCGGCTTCCGAGACGATCGACTTGATCCACTTGATCGCCGCTTCGATCGACTTGCCGTCGGCCGAGGCGATCTTGATGGTGCCGTCGTCCTCGATGTTGACCTTGGCGCCGGTCTTCTCGACGATCTCGCGGATCACCTTGCCGCCCGAACCGATGACTTCGCGGATCTTGTCGACCGGGATCTTCATCGTCTCGATGCGCGGCGCGTACTCGCCGAGCTGGCCACGCGAGGCCGAGAGGGCCTTGTTCATCTCGCCGAGGATGTGATCGCGACCGCCCTTGGCCTGGTCGAGGGCGACCTTCATGATCTCCTCGGTGATCCCAGCGATCTTGATGTCCATCTGCAGCGAGGTGATGCCCTCGGCCGTGCCGGCGACCTTGAAGTCCATGTCGCCGAGATGGTCCTCGTCACCGAGGATGTCGGAGAGCACTGCGAAGCGCTCGCCTTCCAGGATCAGGCCCATGGCGATGCCCGCGACCGGCGCCTTCAGCGGCACACCGGCATCCATCAACGCCAGCGAGGTGCCGCAGACGGTGGCCATCGAGGAGGAGCCGTTCGACTCGGTGATCTCCGAGACGACGCGGATCGTGTAGGGAAACTCCGACTTCGCCGGCAGCATCGGGCGAATGGCGCGCCAGGCGAGCTTGCCATGGCCGATTTCGCGGCGGCCGGGCGAACCCATGCGGCCGGCTTCACCCACCGAATAGGGGGGGAAGTTGTAGTGCAGCAGGAAGGTCTCCTTGTAGGTGCCTTCCAGCGAGTCGATGAACTGCTCGTCATCGCCGGTGCCGAGCGTGGTCACGACCAGCGCCTGGGTCTCGCCGCGAGTGAACAGCGCCGAACCGTGGGTGCGCGGCAGGATGCCGGCTTCCGAGACGATCTTGCGGACCGTCTTGAGGTCGCGGCCGTCGATGCGGACGCCGTCGTCGAGGATGGTCCAGCGCACGACCTTGGCCTGGGCTTCCTTGAACTGGCCGGCGACCTGCTCCTTGGTGAAGGTGGTCTTGCCGTCCGGTGTCTCGGAGACGAGCGCCTGGACCTTGGCCTTGGCGGCGTCGAGAGCCTTGTAGCGCTCGGCCTTGGTGGTGATCTTGTAGGCGGCGCGGATATCCGCATCGACCAGCTTGAGCACGGCCTCGAGCACGACCGAGTTGTCGGCCGGCACGTAGTCGCGCGGCTCCTTGGCGGCCTTCTCGGCCAGGCGGATGATCGCGTCGATCACCGGCTGGAAGTGCTTGTGACCGAACATCACGGCGCCGAGCATGACCTCCTCGGAGAGCTGCTTGGCCTCCGATTCGACCATCAGGACGGCGTCGGGCGTGCCGGCGACGACCAGGTCGAGCTGCGATTCCTTGACCTCGTCGATCAGCGGGTTGAGCTTGTAGGCGCCGTCGATATAGCCGACGCGGGCAGCGCCGACCGGGCCCATGAACGGCACGCCCGAAAGCGTCAGGGCGGCGGAGGCGGCGACCATCGCGACGATGTCGGGATCGTTCTCGAGGTCATGCTGCAGTACGGTGCAGACGACCTGCGTCTCGTTGCGGTAGCCCTCGACGAAGAGCGGGCGGATCGGCCGGTCGATCAGGCGCGAGACCAGCGTCTCCTTCTCGGTCGGACGTCCCTCGCGCTTGAAATAGCCGCCGGGAATGCGGCCGGCGGCGAAGGTCTTTTCCTGGTAGTTCACGGTCAGCGGGAAGAAATCGATCCCGGGCTTCGGCGACTTGGCGGAGACGACGGTCGCGAGCACGACGGTCTCGCCATAGGTGGCGAGCACGGCGGCATCAGCCTGACGGGCGATCTTGCCGGTTTCGAGCACGAGCTTGCGCCCGCCCCAGATCAGCTCTTCGGTTTGCACATCGAACATAGGATTTTCTTTCGGTCGGATGCGATCCGTCCGGCGTCGATCGTGCCCATGGGCAAGACGGCTAAACGTCCGGGAGGTGCTTGCAGGAAGCGCGCCCGGGCGCTCGGCGATCCTGCCATGGACGTCGCTGACGCCGGCGGATCATGCGGGAAGCCGCCCCATGCGGTTGCCGCACTGGAATGGGAGGTCGCGTCATTGCGGCGCTCCCGGAGCGAGGCCGATCAATCGGCCCCTAGTAGAACCGCCCGGAGCAGCGAGGCACCGGGCGGAATTTCGGTCTCGATCAGCGGCGGATGCCGAGCTTCTCGATCAGGCTCTTGTAGCGCGCTTCTTCCTTGCCCTTCAGGTAGTCGAGCAGGGAGCGGCGCTGCGAGACCAGCTTGAGCAGGCCGCGGCGCGAATGGTTGTCCTTGGTGTGGGACTTGAAGTGGCCGGTCAGGTTGTTGATGCGCTCGGTGAGGATCGCGACCTGGACTTCCGGCGAGCCGGTGTCGTTCGGCTTGGTGGCATGTTCCTTGATGAGCGCGGTCTTGCGCTCGGCAGTGATCGACATCGTGATGTCCTTCGGTTGGGTGTTGATCTGGCGGGCCAGGCCGGGATGTCGTCCAGCAAGGTCCGAAGCCCGCATCCGCCTCATCGCGGAAGGGATGCGCAGCCAGCCATCGGGCCGGTTGGCCGGGGATATACACGAAATCTGGCGAAACGCTAGCGTGCTGCATCGCAGCAGGGGGAGCACGGCTCCCGGAACCTCTGCCGGCTCCGCAGGTTGATTCGCCGCAGGTTTCCAACCGGGGTTGCGTATCATGCCAGCCATGTCGAAGGACCGCCTCATTGCCGCGCTCGGCGCCCAGCTCCGAGCCGAGCGCGAGACCCGCGACGCGCTCGCCGATGTGATCGCCAACGGCCAGCTCGACCGCGAGGTGCTGCTCGCCATCCTGTCGGATCCCGTTCCGGTCGTGACCCGCGACGAGATCGTGCGGGCCGAAGCCTGGCTGCGTGGGCTGCCGCCGGCCTTGCCGGTCCGACCCAGACTGAGGGCGGCCTGATGGCGCCCCGGCCGGCCTGGAAGGGCTATCTCAAGCTCTCGCTGGTCTCCTGCGCTGTCGAACTGACGTCGGCGACCGACCATAGCGAGAAGGTCTCGTTTCGCGTCATCAACCGCAAGACCGGCAACACGGTCAGGCGGCAGTACATCGACAGCGTAAACGGTAAGCCGGTCGATTCCGACGACGAGGTCAAGGGCTACGAGATCGGCGGCGACGAATATCTGCTGATCGAGGAGGACGAGATCGACGCGGTTCAGATCGAGAGTTCCCACACGCTCTCGATCGAGCAATTCGTCGACCGCGCCGCGATTCCGCAGATCTATTTCGACCAGCCCTATTATCTTAGCCCCTCCGACGAGGTCTCGGAGGAGGCCTTCGCCGTGATCCGCGAGGCGATGGCCAAGCAGAAGAAGGCCGGCATAGCCCGGATCGTGCTCTATCGCCGCGAGCGCCCGGTGATGATCGAGCCCTTCGACAAAGGCCTGCTGCTGACCACGCTGCGCTACGACAAGACCGTGCGCCAGCCGGATGAGATCTTCGACGGGCTGCGCAAGGGCAAGCTCGATGCGGAACTGGTCGACCTCGCCACTCATATCATCGAGAAGAAAGAGGCGAAGTTCGATCCGAGCGGCTTCGAGGATCGCTATGAGGAGGCGCTGCTCGAGCTGATCGCGGCCAAGCGCAAGGGCAAGAAGCCGCCGGTGGCAAAGCCCGCCGAACGCCCTTCCAATGTGGTCAACCTGTTCGAGGCTTTGAAGAAGAGCCTCGGCGAAGAGAGCGGCTCGCCCGGCAAGCCGTCAGCACGCGGCAAGAAGCCGTCGAATGCCCGCAAACCGGCGAAGAAGCCTGCTGCCGGCAAGGCTAAAAAGAGCGCCTGACGCGCGTCGGAGGGCGCCATGGCCAATCTCGATCTCTACCGTTCGAAGCGCGACTTCTCCCGGACCCATGAGCCGAAGGGGGCCGGCAAGCGCCGTAGCAAAGCAGCGCAGGCCGGCGGCGCCTTCGTCATCCATAAGCACGCCGCGCGCCGCCTCCACTACGATCTCAGGCTGGAGCACGACGGCGTGCTCTGGTCCTGGGCGGTGACGCGGGGCCCGAGCCTCGATCCCGGCGAGAAGCGCCTCGCGGTTCATGTCGAGGACCACCCGCTCGAATACGGCGCCTTCGAGGGCACGATTCCCGAAGGGGAATATGGCGCCGGCTCGGTCGTCGTTTGGGATGAGGGCAAGTGGATTCCGGAGGGCGACCCCGTCCGCGGCATGGAGAAGGGCCATCTTGCCTTCGCGCTGGAAGGCCACAAGCTCGGCGGGCGCTGGCATCTCGTCAGGCTGAAGCCTCGCCGCGGCGAGAAGCGCGACAACTGGCTGCTGATCAAGGTCGAGGACGATTTCGCCCGCGACGACGAGGATATTCTGGAGACGGCGCCGGATTCGGTGAAGTCGGGCAGGAGCGTCGAGGAAGTCGGCGAGGATCCCGCAGGCGACGTCTGGTCGACCGATGAGAAACCTGCAAAGGGCCGCCAGGCCAAGGCGGCCAAAGCAAAATCAGCGAAGGCCAAGCCGGCCCGCCGTTGGGAAAAGACCGAAGGCGAGCCGCTGCCTCGCTTCGTCGAGCCATGCCTTGCGACCTTGCAGAACAAGCCGCCGGCGGGTGACGCCTGGCTGCATGAGGTCAAGTTCGATGGCTATCGGCTGCAGGCGCGGCTCTCGGCTGAAAAGGTCAAGCTGCTCACACGCACCGGGCTCGACTGGACCGAGCGTTTCGGCGACCGGATCGCCGAGGCGCTCACTGCGCTGCCTTACGACACGGCGCTGATCGACGGCGAGGTTGTCGCGCTGGGCGAGAACGGCATCTCCTCTTTCTCCGCGCTCCAAGCCGCTTTGTCAGAGGGCAAGACCGCAAACCTCGTCTTCTACGCCTTCGACCTGCTCCATCTCGATGGCGAGGATCTGCGATCGGAGCCGTTGCTCGCCCGCAAGGAACGGCTGGAGGAGCTGCTGAAGAGCGTCGGGTCGGATTCGCCCTTGCGCTATTCCGAGCACTTCATCGAGCCCGGCCAGACCATGCTGCGCCATGCCTGCCGCATGGGGCTGGAGGGGGTGATCTCCAAGCGCGCCGAGGCGCCCTACCGCAGCGGCCGCGGGCGCGACTGGGTCAAGTCGAAATGCACTCAGCGCCAGGAATTCGTCATCGCCGGCTATGTTCCGTCGAAGGCCTCGCGCAACCAGCTTGGCTCGCTCGTCCTCGGCTATCACGATGATGGCGAGCTGAAGCCCGCCGGTCGCGTCGGCACCGGCTTCACCCGCAACTCGGCCGCGGCGCTGAAGAAGAAGCTCGACGCCATTGCCGCGAAAGCCTCGCCATTCCCCGGTGAAGCCGGCCGCGAGCGTGGTATCGTCTGGGTCAGGCCCGAGCTCGTCGCCGAGATCGCCTTTGGTTCGTGGACAGCCTCCAAGACGCTGCGGCACTCGTCCTTCCTCGGCCTGCGTGAGGACAAGCCGGCTGGAGAGGTCGTCGAGGAGAAGCCCGCCAAGGCCGTAGCGAACAAGGCACCAGCGACGAAGGGCAGGCGCAAGGCTGGCCCGGAGACGACCGTGACCCTCAGCAATCCCGGCAAGCCGCTCTGGCCCGATATCGGCTTCACCAAGCAGGATCTGCTCGACTATTACGCCAGCGTCTGGGAGCGCATGGCGCCCTTCGTGATCGAACGCCCCTTGAGCCTGCTGCGTGCGCCCGATGGCGTCGGCGGCCAGGTTTTCTTCCAGAAGCATGCCGGCGCCGGCCTGCATAAATCCGTCTCGCGAATGAGGGACAAGGATGGCGAGGAGCTGCTCTTCATCCGTGATTTCGACGGGCTCGCCGCTTTGGTGCAGCTCGGCACGGTGGAAGTCCATGTCTGGGGCGCCAAAGTCGATGCGGTCGAGACGCCTGATCAGGTCATCTTCGATCTCGATCCCGACCAGGACGTGCCGATGGAGCGCGTGCGCGAGGCGGCGCTCACCGTGCGCCAGCGGCTCGATGAGCTCGGCTTCGAAAGCTTCCTCAAGACCTCCGGCGGCAAGGGTTTCCATGTCGTGCTGCCGCTGAAGCCCAAGGCGGACTGGGACGCGGTCAAAGGCTTCGCTCGCGACTTCGCCAAGGCGATGGAGCAGGCCGAGCCGAAACTCTATACCGCGACCCTGTCGAAGAAGGCCCGCAAGGGTCGCATCTTCATCGATTACCTCAGGAATGGCCGCGGCTCGACCGCCATCGCGCCGTTCTCGACGCGCGCACGCCCCGGCGCCGCAGTCGCCATGCCGGTCGCCTGGGAGCTGCTGGAGAAGGGTTTGAAGCCCGACGCTTACAAGGCACCGGACGTCATGAAAAAGGGCGCGCCTGACGACGCCTGGGCCGCCTTCTTCAAGCCGAAGCGGCCCCTGAAGCGCTGATCTCGCCGCGATCATAGCGCCGCTGCGCCTCCTCGACCTCGCCGATATGGGCTTCGGCCCATTGCGTCAATGCCGCGACCGTTCCGGCGAGCGTGCGCCCGAGCGGCGTCAGCGAATACTCGACCGTGACCGGCACGGTCGCGAAGGCCCGGCGCGAGATCAACCCGTCGCGTTCCAGGCTCTTCAGCGTCTGCGACAGCATCTTTTGTGAGACGCTGTCGATGCGCCGGCGCAATTCGTTGAACCGCAGCGTCTCCTGTTCGAGCAGGATCATGACCAACACCGCCCACTTGTCGCCGATGCGGTCGAGCACCTGCCGTGTCGGGCAGCGGGCGTTGAACGGGTCGGGGCGTTGAAGCATGGCGGTTTCCGACAGGTGACCTTGTGGCGTGAAAGTGCCTTCTTGAGAGAAAATCGCATGCCTGCCATCTGGTGTCCATTGGGATGTAGGTTCCCATCAGATACTAGGGAAGATCACCATGAAGATTGCTCTCATCGGCGCCACCGGCTTCATCGGCTCGCGCCTGCTCACCGAGCTGACCAGCCGCGGCCATCAGGTCACCGCCATCGTTCGGAATCCCGGGAAGGTGCCGCAGGGCGCCGGCGTCACCGCGCTGAAAGGCGATGTCTATGACAGGGACGGGCTCGCCGCCCCGCTCGCCGGCCATGATGCGGTGATCAGCGCAGTGCATTACACCGCCAGCGATCCGGCGACGCTGCTCGCTGCGGTGAAGCAGTCCGGTGTGAAGCGCTATCTCGTCGTCGGCGGCGCCGGCAGCCTCGAGGTTGCGCCGGGCGTCAAGCTGTTCGACACCAAGGAGTTCCCGGCGATCTATCTCGACGAAGCCAGGAAGGGCGGCGCCTATCTCGATCTGCTGAAGGGCGAGCCCGGTCTCGACTGGACCTTCCTCTCGCCTTCCGCCTTGATCGAGCCGGGCGAGCGCACCGGCAAGTTCCGCCTCGGCAAGGACCAGCTCTTGGTCGATGGCAACGGCCAGAGCCGGATTTCGGCCGAGGACTACGCTGTCGCTTTGGTCGATGAACTGGAAAAGCCGGCGCATTCGCGCCAGCGTTTCACGGTCGGTTATTGAGGCGGGGCACAAGGCCCCGCCTCGACGCTGTGGGGCTTTACCGGTCGGATCGGATCAATCCGACCGGATCCAGCTGCAGGGTGCGGCGGAAGCGCTTCTCGCCGAAAGCGAGTTGGCCGCGGCGAAGTTCGCCGCTCCAGACATGGCCGGCGTCGCTCTCGAAATAGAGCTGCGACGCATCGACCTCGTAGCGGCCGCCATGACCGGCCGCCTGATCGCGCTGCTTGCCGAAGCGGCCATTGGGACGAAGATCGAGCCGGGTGGCCCCATCCTCGCTGACCCAGCGGCCGAGCACGGCGCGCTCGGCCTTGCTCAGTGGCTGGAAGGCTTCGAGGTCGATCTCGAGCGGGCGGATCGGCCGCTTGGCCGGCACGATGATCGACGCGATCGCGCCGAGCGACTGGAAGACCTGGCTGAAGGGCATGGTGATCTCCTTTCGTTCAGGTTGTTGGGCGGTGCAGATAGCGCCGCCTTTGACAGGAATATGTCAGTAGCAACCGGCTCGGGGCGCCCAGGGCGATCCGCCCGTGGGTCCGTGGTCGACGACGCTGCCGGTATGCTGGGACAATGCATCGGCGCGAGCCGGGAGCGGTAGACCGATCCGCCGCGATCATTGCCTGATCCTCCAGCACTGGAGTCTGGCTATGGCAAAGGCGCCGCATTTCCTTATATGAAAGTCCAGGCAATCAGGTGGCCTTGGTCACCCGCCATGGAGGCCGGTGCATGCCCCAGATTCAGGAACTCGCCACGCTGATCGCGCGCTTCGCGCCGACCGACGGTGTCCACGAGACCGCGGTCCCGCGCCTGAAGGTCGTCCGTCTCTCGCAACCCAGCGAGCCAATGCACGGCCTGCACGAGCCAGCGCTCTGCATCATCGCCCAAGGCGCCAAGCAGGTGATCCTGGGCGACCGGATCTATCGCTACGACGCCGCCCATTGCCTCGTCGTCTCGCTCGATCTGCCGGTCATCGGCCAGGTGATCGAGGCGACGCCGGAAGAACCCTATCTCTGCGCCAAGCTCGAGCTCGACCCGGCCGCCATCGGCGCGCTGATGCTGGAAGCGCCGCCGCTCGCCGAGCCGGAGCTGTCATCCGGCCCGGGGCTGACGGTCAGCCCGATGACGTCGGTCTTGCGCGATGCCGTCATCCGGCTGACCAGCCTGCTGGAGTCCCCCGCTGACATTACGGTGCTCGCGCCGCTTGTCGAGCGCGAGATTCTCTATCGCCTGCTGACGGGAGAGCAGGCGGCGCGCTTGCGCCAGATCGCGGTGGCGGAGAGCAAGCTGCAGCAGGTCAACCGCGCCATCGCCTGGATCAAGCGCAACTACCGCAATCCTTTCAGCGTCGAGATCGTCGCGGCGGAAGCGCGGATGAGTGCGTCCGCCCTGCACCAGCACTTCAAAGCGGTGACGGCGATGAGTCCGCTGCAATACCAGAAGCAATTGCGGCTGCAGGAAGCCCGTCGGCTGATCCTGGCCAACGCGCATGATGCCGCCTCGGCCGGGTTCGAGGTTGGCTATGAGAGCCCGTCCCAGTTCAGCCGCGAGTATAGCCGCCTGTTCGGCGCCCCGCCGCTGCGCGATGTCGCGCGCCTGCGGGGCACCGAACAGCGCTCAACGGCTGACGCGGCCTAGAACTCCTCCCATCCGGTCTCGCTTGCGCGACTGTTCGCGGTCTTGCGCTGCTGGGGCGCGGCGGCCTTGCTCTGGGCGAAGGCGGCCTCGGCGAGCTGGCGCAGGCGCTCCGGCTCCGGCGCCTGGCCACTGCCGCGATCGGCCGGGCCGGCGGCATGTGGCGCAGCCCCCGCAGGGCGTGCGGGCGCCCGCAGTGCAGGGTTGGCAGGCCGGGGCGCCGGACGCGTCCCGAAGCCGGCGGAGCCTGGCCCCGCCGCCATGGCGCCAAGCGTCCCGCCGCCCGTCCGGAAGCTCGCCACCAGCGTGTTGAGCTCGCCGATCCGGCCGCTGAGCGCTCCCGCCGAAGCGGCGCTCTGCTCGGCCAGCGCGGCGTTCGCCTGCGTCATCTCGTCGAGATGGGCGACCGCCTGGCTCATCTCCTCGATGCCGCCCGCCTGCTCGCCCGCTGCCGCCGAGATCTCCTGGATCGTGCCGGTGACCTTGCGCGAGGCCGCCAGGATCGTCTCCAGCGACTCGCCGGCCCGGCGCACCAGCTTCACCCCGGCCTCGACTTCGCTGTTCGAGGAGGAGATCAGCCCGGAAATATCCTTGGCCGCCTCGCTGGAACGCTGCGCCAGGGTGCGCACTTCCGACGCGACCACCGCAAAACCCTTGCCGGCATCGCCGGCGCGGGCCGCCTCGACCGCCGCATTGAGCGCCAGCAGGTTGGTCTGGAAGGCGATGTCGTCGATGACGCGGATGATGTCGGAGATCTTGCGCGAGGCGTCCTCGATCCGGGCCATGGCGCTGACCGCCTCGCCGGCGATGGCGCCGCCCTCCTGCGCCGCCTGCATCGCCTCCTCGGCGATCGCCGCCGCCTGGCGCGCGCCCTGGGCGGAGGCCTTCACTGAAGCCGCCAGCTCCTCGGTCGTCGCCGCGGTCTCCTCCAGTGAGGAGGCCTGCTCCTCAGTGCGCTTCGACAGGTCATCTGCGCCAGTGTTGATCTCGCGCGCCGCAATGCCGACCTCGGAGGCTGTCAGCTGGATCGTCGAGACCGTCGCGGAGAGGCGATCGACGGCCCCATTGAAGTCAGCCCGGAGCTGTTCGTACTCGGCCGGGAAGGCGTCTTCGAGCCGGCAGGTCAGGTCCGCCTGGGCGAGACGCTCCAGACCGGCTGCCAAAGCACGGACGATCGCTTCCTGCTGGCGCGCATGCTCGCGCTGCTGCTCAACCGTGCGCTCGCGCTCGGCCTGGTTGCTGCGGCGCTCGGCATCGCTGCGCTCGGATTGCTCGGTCGCTTCGGTCTCCAGCCGTGCCTTCTCGATCGCCGCCTCGCGCAGGATGGAAACCGCGTCCGCCATGGCCGCCACTTCGTCACCGCTGCGCAGCTTCGGCGGCTCGCTGGCAAGATCACCTGCGGCCAGCTTCAGCATCGTGTCCTTGAGCTGGCCCAGAGGCCTCAACGTCCGGCGCGTCAGCCAGAACAGCAGCGCCCCACCGATCGCGGCGATCACGAGGCCGGCGATGACATTGTTGCGGATCATCTCGTCGATGACGGTAAGGAAGTCCGACTGCTTGATGCCGACATAGAGGATGCCGATCACCGCATTGTCCGACGTCTGGATGATCGGCTCGTAGATGGTGAAATACGGAATGCCGAGGATGTCGGCGGCGCCGGAATAGGTCTTGCGCTCCTTGAAGACAGCGTCGTGAGCAGGGCCCTGCGCGAGCTTGGTGCCCACCGCACGCGAGCCATCCGGCTTCTGGACGTTGGTCGTGACGCGCGTGTCGCCCATGAACACCGTCGCGGTGCCGCCGGAGAGCGCCTTGACCTTGTCGACCGCGGCAAAATTGCCGTTGACCAGCTCCGAGCCGAAGAAAAGCTTGTCGCCGTCCAGCCGGGGCTCACCCTTGGCCGTAAGGATATCCCGCAGCAGGTTGATGTTGACGGTCAGGCTGGCCTGAGCCCGCTCGCGCATCGCACTGTCGGCGGCGCGGATCGAGACGATTACCGATGCCGCGATCGCGGCGGCGAAGATGGCGATGCCGACGATCGCGAGCCGGTTGGAGATGGGTAGCCAGAGGGAGGCGAGCTTCTTCACGGGCGGCTCCTTGAGGCGGCCGAGATCGACCTGCACTCAAGAACCTGTCGAAACTGGTAAATTTCGTTTTAAAAGGGCGAAATATCGACCCAAAAGGCCCTGTTTTGCGAAGAGCTCGTTCCATTCAGTACAAAATGGGCCGCGACATGCGTGTGCTCTGCAGAGCACTCTTCTACAGGTTGAACACGCGATGTGGGACGAACTCGCCCTGCGCGATCGAGCCGGTCGCGATCAGCACGCCGCCGCTCACGGCATAGACGGCATCAGCTTCCAGGGGGGCGTCGCGGCCGCGCAGCAGCACGCTCTGGCCGCGCTTCAGCCGGAGCGCGGCGTCGCGATGCACCACGATCTCCGGGATCAGCGTCAACGCCGCTGAGACAGGCAGCAGCGCCTCGGCGGCACCCTCGCCTTCGCGCAGTGCCTCCACGGTCGCGGCATCCGCGACCGCAAACGGTCCAACGCGGGTGCGGCGCAGATGCGCGACATGGCCGAGGCAGCCGAGCGCCAGGCCGAGATCCCTGGCGATGGCGCGGACATAGGTGCCCTTGCCGCATTCGGCCTCGAAGGTGGTGGTCGGGCCGTCATGGTTGACGATGCGCAGCGCGGTGATCTCGACCGGGCGCGCCTCCAGCGTCACCTCCTCGCCGTCGCGGGCGAGGTCATAGGCGCGCTCGCCGGCGATCTTGATCGCCGAGAACTTCGGCGGCACCTGCTGGATCGTGCCGGTGAAGCGCGGCAGCAAGGCTGCGATCGCCGGCTCGTCCGGCCTGAGCTCGGAGGTCGCGACGACCTTGCCCTCGGTATCGTCGGTATCGGTCTGCGAGCCCCAGGCGACGGTGAACTCATAGGCCTTGCGGCCGTCCATCACGAACGGAACGGTCTTGGTCGCTTCGCCCAGCGCAATCGGCAGGAGGCCCGAGGCGAGCGGATCGAGCGTGCCGGCGTGGCCGGCCTTCTTCGCCGCATAGGCGCGCTTCACCACGGCGACCGCATGGGTCGAGGTCATGCCGACCGGCTTGTCGAGCACGACCCAGCCATGCACGTCGCGCTTCTTCGGGCGCGGCGGCCGCCCGCTTTCCGCCTCTGCCGGGCGGTTCTCGTCAGTCGTCGTCATCATGCTTGTCTTGCTGATCAAAGTCCTGGTCGATCCGCAGCGGCTTGCGGTCGGTGTCGCGGCGGACGGCGTCGGAATCGAGCAGGGCGTCGATCCGCGCCGCCTCGTCGAAGCTCTCGTCCTGGCGGAAGCGGAGGTCCGGCGCGTATTTCAGGTTCACCTTATGGGCGATCTCGCCGCGGATATGGCGCTTGTGCCCGTCGAGTGCCTTCAGCACGGCTGCGATGTCCTGGCCGCCGAGGGGCATGATGTAGCAGGTTGCGAGCTTGAGATCGGGCGAGAGCCGGACCTCCGGCACGGTGATGACATGCTTCGCCAGCACATCGTCATGGATGTCGCCGCGCGCCAGCATCTCGGCCAGCGCATGCCGGATCAGTTCGCCGACGCGCAATTGCCGCTGCGAGGGCCCTGAGCCCTGTGAATTGGGTTTCTTCGCCATGGTTCTCGTTCTCCGGGATCGGACCGGACGGACGGGTTTGAAACGTCATGGCCGGGCGAAAGCCCGGCCATCTCTAGGTTTCCGGGAACAAGCGGGCCGATCAGAGGCTGCGCTTGATCTCCTCGACGCGGAAGCATTCGATCACATCGCCAGCGCGCATATCCTGGTAGTTCTCGAAGGACATGCCGCACTCCTGGCCGGCGACCACTTCCTTGGCGTCGTCCTTGAAGCGCTTGAGCTGGGCGAGCTTGCCCTCGTGAACCACGACGCCGTCGCGGATCAGGCGGACATTGGCGCCGCGTTCGATCGTGCCGTCGGTGACGCGGCAGCCGGCGATCTTGCCGACCTTCGAGACGTTGAAGATCTCGAGGATCTGCGCGTTGCCGAGCATGGTCTCGCGCAGGGTCGGCGCCAGCAGGCCCGACATCGCATCCTTCACATCATCCATCAGGTTGTAGATGATGCTGTAGTAGCGGATTTCGACGCCGGCCCGTTCGGCCGCCTCGCGCGCTTCCTTGTGGGCGCGGACGTTGAAGCCGATCACCACCGCGCCCGAGGCCTGGGCCAGCGTGACGTCGGATTCGGTGATCGCGCCGACGCCGGACGAGAGCACGCGGGCACGGACCTCGTCATTGCCGACCTTCTCCAGCGAGCCGACGATGGCTTCCACCGAGCCCTGCACGTCGCCCTTGACGACGAGCGGGAACTCCTTGCGGCCGGCGCCTTCCTTGAGCTCGCGCATCATCTCGGCGAGCGAGCGGCCGGCACCCGAGCCGGCGCCGCGGGCGGCGAGGCGATCGCGCTTCTGGCGCTCGCGGTAGTCGGTGATCTCGCGGGCACGGGCTTCCGACTCGACGACCGCGACGCGATCGCCGGCTTCCGGCGTGCCGTTGAAGCCGAGCACCTCGACCGGAAGCGACGGCGCCGCTTCCTTGATCTGGGCGCCGGTGTCGGAGATCAGCGCGCGGACGCGGCCCCATTCGGCGCCGGCGACGACGATGTCGCCGGTGCGCAGGGTGCCGCGCTGGACCAGTACGGTCGCAACCGGGCCGCGGCCGCGATCGAGCTTGGCCTCGATCACCGTGCCTTCGGCGGCGCGATCGGGGTTGGCCTTGAGGTCGAGCACCTCGGCCTGCAGCGCAATTGCTTCGAGCAGCGTGTCGAGCCCCTGGCCGGTCTTGGCCGAGACCTCGATCTCCAGCGTCTCGCCGCCGAGCGACTCGACCTGGATCTCGTATTGCAGCAGCTCCGAGCGGACCCGGTCCGGATTGGCGTCCGACTTGTCGATCTTGTTGATCGCCACGATCAGCGGCACCTTGGCCGCCTTGGCGTGGTTGATGGCCTCGACCGTCTGCGGCATCACGCCGTCATCGGCGGCGACCACCAGCACGACCACGTCCGTGACCTTGGCGCCGCGGGCACGCATCGCCGTGAAGGCGGCGTGGCCGGGCGTGTCGATGAAGGTCACCTTGGCACCGGCCGGCGTCGTCACCTGATAGGCGCCGATATGCTGGGTGATGCCGCCGGCTTCGCCGGAGACGACATGGGTCTTGCGGATCGCGTCGAGCAGCGAGGTCTTGCCGTGGTCGACATGGCCCATGATGGTCACGACCGGCGGCCGCGAGACCAAGGTCTCGTCGGTGTCCGGCGTGTCGAACAGGCCTTCCTCGACGTCGGATTCGGCGACGCGCTTGACGGTGTGGCCCATTTCCTCGGCCACGAGCTGAGCGGTGTCGGCGTCGATCACGTCGGTGATCTTGTGCATCGCGCCCTGCTTCATCAGCAGGCGGATGACGTCGACGCCGCGCTCCGTCATGCGGTTCGCGAGTTCCTGGATGGTGATCGTCTCCGGGATGATCACCTCGCGCATCACGCGCTCTTTCTGCGCGTCCGAGGCACGATGGCCGGTCATGCGCTGCACGCGCCGCCGGAACGAGGCGAGCGAGCGGGTCCGCTCGTCGTCCCCGCCTGTGGCGGTCGACAGCGTCAGGCGGCCGCGCGGCTTCTCGCCGACCTTCGGGGTCTTCGGAGCCGGAGCCGGGGCGCCGCGGGGTGCGCCGCCGGGGCTGCCACCGGGACGGCGGAAGGCGGGACGCGCCTCGCCGTCATCGGGACGGCTGCGGGGTGCGCCTGCCGCAGAGGGCGCCTGGCGCGCGGGCCGGGCGACGAGCGGCTCGGCGGTCGCATTGGCATCGGGACGCGGCGGGCGCGGCGAATCCGAACGCGGCGGCCGGAAATCCAGGCGCGGCGGGCGGGCGCCGACATCGCGCGCCGGCGGGCGCGGCCCACCGAATTCACGCGTCTCCCGGGGGCCGGACGGAGCAGGGCGCGGCGCCTGGGCGTAGGGCGGAGCTGAGGGAGCAGCCGAAGGTGCAGCGTCACGCGGCGGTGCGGGCCGCGGCGGGGCGGCCTCCTCGCTCATGCGCTGGCGGGCCGCGCTCTCGGCCCGGCGCTTGTGCTCGTCTTCCTGACGGCGGCGATCTTCTTCCTCGCGCTGGCGGGCCTGGGCGGCCTCGCGCTCGGCGCGTTCACGCTGCTCGCGGGCGGCGCGCTGGCGCGCTTCCTCTTCGGCGCGGGCGCGGGCCTCCGCCTCGGTGGCGCGAGCATCGGAGAGGGCGCGCTGACGCGCATCCTTCTCATCGTCCGAGAGCGTGCGCAGCAGCATGCTGCCGGCCGGGCGGCTGGCCTGCGGCGCGGGCTGCGGAGCCTGTGGCCGCGGCGGCGTCGGAGCCTGCTGCTGCGGCTGCGGGGCACGGACAACCGGCGCTGCCACGGGTTCGTGGCCGCTGACGCGGCGCTTGACCTCGACGACGACCTGCTTCGTGCGCCCATGCGAGAAGCTCTGCCGAACCGTGCTCTGCTCGACAGGACGCTTCAGCGACAACGTCTTCGGAGGCGTTACGCTCAAGGTCTTGTCGCCGGGGGTCTTGGTATCACTCATTCCGCTGTCGGTCCTGCCGGTTCGGTCTTCGTCTGGTCGCGTACGTCGGATTCTGCCGGGTCGATGAACGCCGTTTCGCCAGCATCGTTCATCCGAAAACGGATGAGCCGACGCCAGCGCGCGAGGAAACCCTCAGTCGCCGGACCCGGAGCAAGCGCTGCATGTATCACATGCTCACGCCCCAGCGCCAGTTCCAGTTCAGCCGCGGCGAAAATCGCCACGACCGGTATCTCTTTCGGCACCGACGCACGCCGCAGCGCCTGGCCGATCTTACGCTTTCCGTCCTCGGCGCCGTCGCTCGCGGCGATCACCGCGGCGGGACGCCCTGCTTCCGCCTGGGCCTCGACCTTGGCGAAGCCGGTCGAGACCAGCCCCGCCTTGTTCGCCATCGCCAGCGCCTGGATCGCGTCCCGGACCAGCAGCGCGTCGACCTCGGCCGCCAGCTCGGGCGAAACCGTGACTTTCGTCTTCAGCGAGCGCTCGAACGCGCGTCGCTTCACCGCTTCGCGGACCGCGGCGGCGCTGAGCGAGACCCAGACGCCGCGTCCCGGCAGCTTGCGCCTGATGTCCGGCACCAAGACCTCGCCGGGGCCGACCACGAAGCGGATCAGGTCTTCCGGCGCCCGGCCCTGGCGCGTCACCACGCAGGTCCGTTCCGGGCCCTCGCGTTCGGCGCGCCGGTTCATCTCGCGCTGTCCCGGCTCAGGCCTGCGACTCCTCGGTCTCGGCCTCCGCCTCGGCTTCCGGCTCCGGCGCCTCGATCCAGCCGGCCTTGATGCGGGCGGCCATCACGATCGCCTCGGCGTCCTGCCGCGACAGGTCGAAACCGTCGAGATAGCCGGAGTGGCGGGTGGTCTCGCCATCCTTGCGCTCGGTCCAGCCGACCAGGTCGTCGGTGGCGCAGCCGGCGAGATCCTCGACGCTCTTCACGTCGTTCTCGCCGAGCGCGACCATCATCGCGGTGGTGACGCCCTCGACCTCGCGCAGCTCGTCCTCGACGCCCAGCGCCTTGCGCTTCTCGTCGAGCTCGGCCTCGATCGTGGCCAGATATTCCTGGGCGCGGTTCTGGATCTCGGCGGCGGTGTCTTCGTCGAAGCCCTCGATCGAGGACAATTCGCTCGGCTCGACATAGGCGACTTCCTCGACCGAGCGGAAGCCTTCCGAGGCGAGCAGCTGGCCGACGGTCTCGTCGACATTGAGGGCGTTCATGAACAGCTCGGTGCGCTGCACGAACTCCTTCTGGCGGCGCTCGGACTCTTCGGCTTCAGTCAGGATGTCGATGTCCCAGCCGGTGAGCTGCGACGCCAGGCGGACATTCTGGCCGCGGCGGCCGATCGCGAGCGAGAGCTGCTCGTCCGGCACCACGACCTCGATCTTGTCGGCTTCCTCGTCCAGCACGACCTTGGCGACTTCCGCCGGCTGCAGCGCGTTGACGACGAAGGTCGCGACATCGGGCGACCACGGGATGATGTCGATCTTCTCGCCCTGGAGCTCGCCGACCACGGCCTGCACGCGCGAGCCGCGCATGCCGACGCAGGCGCCGACCGGATCGATCGAGGAATCGCGCGAGATCACCGCGATCTTGGCGCGGGAGCCCGGATCGCGGGCGACGGCCTTCACCTCGACGATCCCGTCATAGATCTCCGGCACTTCCTGGCCGAACAGCTTGGCCATGAACTGCGGATGGGTGCGCGACAGGAAGATCTGCGGTCCACGCGGCTCGCGGCGCACGTCGTAGACATAGGCGCGGGCGCGGTCGCCGACCTTGAAGGTCTCGCGCGGGATCATCTCGTCGCGGCGGATGATCGCCTCGCCACGGCCGAGATCGACGAAGACATTGCCGTATTCGACGCGCTTGACCGCGCCGTTGACGATCTCGCCGATACGATCCTTGTACTCGTCATACTGCCGGTCGCGTTCGGCTTCGCGCACCTTCTGCACGATGACCTGCTTGGCCGACTGCGCGGCGATGCGGCCGAAATCGAAGGGCGGCAGCGGATCGGCGATCACGTCGCCGACCTGGGCGGCCGGGTTGTGACGCTTGGCCTCGTCGACGGTGATCTCGACGGCGCCGTTCTCGACGAGGTCGACGACCTGGAGATGGCGCGCCAGGCGCAGCTCGCCCGACTTGGTGTTGATCTCGGCGTGCACGTCAGTCTCGGCGCCGTAGCGCGAGCGCGCCGCCTTGGCGATCGCGTCCTGCATCGCGTCGATCACGATCTGCCGGTCGATCGACTTCTCGCGGGCGACGGCGTCGGCGATCTGCAACAGCTCGAGCCGGTTGGCGCTGACGGCCATGGCGCTCACTCCTCTTCCTGTGTGTTCTTCACCGGCCCCTTGGCGCCCTTGCCCGGCTTGCGGGCCTTGGGGTCACGGGGGCCGAGCGACTTTCCGCGCCCGGGTACGGGCTGGGCGATCTCGTCGGCGGGCGGCATTTCCGGCGCCAGGCCAGATTTGCCGCGCCGGAGCGATTCGGTGACCAGTGCGTCGGTCAGCACCAGCCGCGCCTCGGCGATCAGGCGCATCGGGATCGCGACATCGCGCTCCTCGTCGGTCTTGGCGTCGTCGCGGCTCAGCAGGGCGTCGGTTCCGCTGGCGCCCCGCAGGATACCGCGGAAGCGCTTGCGCCCGGCGAAGGGCTCGCTGGTCTCGATCTTGGTCAGGTGCCCGGCCCAGCGCTCGAAATCGCTCGGCCTGACCAGCGGCCGGTCGATGCCCGGCGACGATACTTCCAGATGATAGGCCGTCTGAACGGGATCGTCGACGTCCAGCGCCGGCGATGCCGCCTGGCTCACGGCCTCGCAACCCTCGACGGTCATGGTGCCGTCCGGGCGCTCGGCCATGATCTGGACGGTGCAACCGTTCTGGCTGGTGACGCGCACGCGCACCAGCCGGTAGCCGAGATCCATGATCGCCGGCTCGACGATTGCCGCGACGCGCGCGGCCACGCCGCTCTCCACGACGATGCGCGCCTCTTGCCGCTCTTCCCGGTCCTGGCTGTTCTGCTCGACCATCCGTATGGCTCGCCCGTCTCCCGCCGGCTCCAAAAAAGACTCAGGGGCGGTTCGGCCAATAAAAAAGAGCGGGCCGGTGGGCCCGCTCTTGATCGCCGGCTTACACCGAAACCAGAGCTGTTGGCCGCTATCTAGTCCCGTTTCGGCGATCTTGCAAGCCTGTCCTCGATTTCGACGATGCCGCTAACCCGCTGGTCATTCTTCATTGCTAGGATCGGGGGATGGTTGAGTGGTGAGGTTGCGTGATGAGTCCTGTCGGCGCGTTGCTGCGCGATCTCGAGACGACGATGGCACGCGGCTCGACCGACGAGCGCGCCGTCATCCTGTCGCGCCTGACCGACCTCTTCCTGGCCACGGCCAACGAGATGGGCGAGGATCAGGTCGGCGTCTTCGACGTGGTGATCGGCCGCCTGGCCCGCGCGATCGAGATGAGGGCACGCATCGAACTGGCCGAGCGGCTCGCTCCCGTCCCCAATGCGCCGAGCGGCGTCGTGCGCCAGCTCGCGCTCGACGAGATCGCGGTGGCGCGGCCGGTCCTCGTCGCCTCGCCCCGTCTCAGCGACCATGATCTCGTCGCCATCGCCGCCGCCAAGGGCCGCGATCACATGCTCGCCATCACCGAGCGTCCGGACCTTGGCGAGCCGGTCACCGATTTCCTGATTCTGCGCGGCGGGCGCGTCGTGACCCATGCCGTCGCCGCCAACCAGAGCGCCCGCTTCTCCCGCCACGGTATGGGCGTGCTCGTCATGCGCGCGGCCCAGGACGACGCCCTGCAGGCGACGCTGGGCACCCGCGCCGACATCCCGGCCGATCTCGCCGAGCAGTTGATGGCGGCGGCCAAGAGCTCGGCCCGCCGCCGGCTCGAAGCCTCGCTGGAGCCGTCCCTGATGGGTGCCGTCGCCGGCGCGGTCGAGCGCGGCGCCGAAGCGGTCTCGGCCCAGACGGCCATCGGCGACGAGCTCGGCCGGTTCGGCAAGGCGCTGGCGGACGTCAAGGCCTTGGACGAGGCCGGCAAGCTCGACGAATCCGTGGTCGCCCAATACGCCACCTCCGGCGCGGTCGAGCATGCGATCTGCGGGGTCGCCACCCTCGCCCGCCTGACGTTGCCGGCGACCGAGCAGATCGTCTTCGGTCCCGATCGCGATGCCGTGCTCCTGGTGGCGCGCGGCATGGGCTGGTCCTGGGAGACGACCAGGGCGCTGATCGGTCTGCGCAAGGGCGACGGCAAGTCCGCCCCGGTGCTGGAGCGGGCCAAGCAGAGCTTCCGCAACCTGACGCCGGTGACGGCGCAGCGCGTGCTCGGCTTCCTCAGGATGCGCGACGGTGCGCAGTCAGATAGCTCGGCACTCGCCCGGCCTTGATCGCCTTGGCCTCGTAGCGCGTGCGGACCCAGCCGGGATAGGGCTGGCGCCACTCGTCCGCGCTCTCGTCGATCCAGTCGAAATCGGGCGAGGCGGCGAGCCGCGCCAGCGTCCAGCCGACATAGTCGTCGATGTCGCTGGCGAAGCGGAAGCGCCCGCCCGGCCGCAGCACCCTGGCGAGCAGGGAGAGCGTCCGCTCCGAGACGAAGCGGCGCTTGCGCTGGCGGCGTTTCGGCCATGGGTCCGGATAGAGCAGGTCGGCCGCATCGATGCTCCCCTCGGGGAACTGCGGCAGAAGCAGCGCGGCATCGCCGTCCCAAAGCCGGATGTTGCGCAGGCCTTCCTGCTCGATCACGGCCAGGAACTTGGCCATGCCGTTGATGAAGGGCTCGACGCCGATGAAGCCGATCTGCGGGCTCTCGCGCATGCGCGCCAGCAGATGCTCGCCGCCGCCGAAGCCGATCTCGAGCCTGACGGCTTCGACGGGGATCGGAAAGAGCGCCTTCAGATCCTGGATCTGCCCTTCCGGCAGGCGAAGCGCCGGCAAGGTCTCGGCGATGCGCTCGGCCTGGCCCTGGCGCAGGCCCTTGCCCTTGCGGCGGCCGAAGAAGGCCCGGTCTGGATCGTGCTGCTCTGTCATGGGGATGCCTTTACGGCGGACGGCCGAAAAGAAAAAGGCCGGGGCGTCGCCCCGGCCTCGATGTCCGCGCGGGCGGCCTGGATCAGGCGACGGCCTTCTTCAGCGCATCGACCAGATCGGTCTTCTCCCAGGAGAAGCTGCCGTCGCGGCCGGCCTTGCGGCCGAAATGGCCATAGGCCGCCGACTTGGCGTAGATCGGCTTGTTGAGGCCCAGATGCGTGCGGATGCCGCGCGGTGTCAGGTCCATCACCTCGCCGAGCACGCCCTCGAGCTTGGCCTCGTCGATCTTGCCGGTGCCGTGCAGGTCGACATAGATCGACAGCGGCTTGGCGACGCCGATGGCGTAGGAAAGCTGGATCGTGCAACGGTCGGCCAGCTTGGCGGCGACGACGTTCTTGGCGAGATAGCGCGCCGCATAGGCGGCCGAACGGTCGACCTTGGTCGGGTCCTTGCCCGAGAAGGCGCCGCCGCCATGGGGCGCCGCGCCACCATAGGTGTCGACGATGATCTTGCGGCCGGTCAGGCCGGCGTCGCCATCGGGGCCGCCGATCACGAACTTGCCGGTCGGGTTGACGTGCCAGACGGTGTCCTTCGAGATCCAGCCATCGGGCAGGGTCTCACGGATATAGGGCTCGACGATCTTGCGGACATCGGCCGAGGTGAGCTTCTCGTCGAGATGCTGGGTCGAGAGCACGATCTGGGTGACGCCGACCGGCTTGCCGTTCTCGTACTTGACCGTGACCTGGCTCTTGGCGTCGGGGCCGAGCTTGGCGGCCGGGCCTTCGCCGGCGTGACGGGCCTTGGCGAGGACCTCGAGGATCTTGTGGGCGTAGTAGATCGGCGCGGCCATCAGCTCCGGCGTCTCGCGGCAGGCGTAGCCGAACATGATGCCCTGGTCGCCGGCGCCGACATCCTTGTTGCTGCCTTCGTCGACGCCCTGGGCGATGTCGGCCGACTGCGGGTGCAGCAGCACGTCGATCTTGGCCTTCTTCCAGTGGAAGCCGTCCTGCTCGTAGCCGATCGCGCGGACCGCCTTGCGCGCCGCCGACTTCACCTTCGACTTGATCTGCTTCTCGTCGAGATGGGTGCGGACCTCGCCGGCGACGACGATGCGGTTGGTGGTCGCCAGCGTCTCGGCGGCGACGCGCACCTGCGCCGGGTCATGGCCCGCCTTGATCGCTTCCTTGAAGAACAGATCGACGATCTCGTCCGAGATCCGGTCGCAGACCTTGTCCGGGTGGCCTTCGGAAACGGACTCGCTGGTGAAGAGGTAGTTCTGGCGGGACACGGTCGGGGATCCTTCCCAGGCTGCGGGGCGGCGCCGGTGGGGACCTGCGCACGGATGAAAAATGCGCAGCGTCTTTTGCAGCGGAAAGGTCCGCCGTCAAGGCAGGAAATTCTTTTGATAGATATTTTGTTCGTTAAGTCGAACGAACAGGACGTGGAATCAGGTTGTTTCTCCGGATTCGTCCGCCAGGGCCTCGACCAGGTCGATGACGCGTCGGCGTACACGCGGGTTCTTGATGCGTACGAACGCCTTGGACAATTGTACGCCCTCGCTGGTGGAGAGGAAGTCGGCGACATAGGTCGTTGCCGCTGCGTCGGCGAAACCGCCGGCGGCCACGTCGCCGGTCGGGGCGCCCTCGAAGAAGAAGGCGACGGGTACGCCCAGCATCTTGGCGATCTGCTGCAGGCGGCTGGCACTGATTCTATTGGTGCCCTTCTCGTATTTCTGCACCTGCTGAAAGGTCAGCCCCAGCGCCTCGCCCAGCTTTTCCTGGCTGATTCCGGCCAGCATGCGCTGCATGCGTACCCGGCTGCCGACATGGCGGTCGATCGGATTCGGAAGTTTCTTCAGCATGTGCCGTTCACCTCGGGGCCACTCAACCGCACTTCCGGCCGCGCGTCTACCGCCAGCTCCGCAAAGCCACGAGTCGGTATGCATTGGTATGCGTTGATTCTTGGCCGTTCTGGGTTGAAGCTGCTAAGGTCGGAAAAAGACGGGACATGTCGGGACGACATTTCAACGCGGGACGAGACGCGCTCGACTTCATCGATCGGCTGAGCACCCTCGCCGATCCGACGATGGTTGTCGCCGCTTTGCGCGACAAGCTCGCCAGCTATGGCTTCCACGCCTTCCTCATCACGGGCCTGCCGGAAATCGGCGACCGGATCGACCCGCTCGTTCTCCTCAATGGCTGGCCGCCGGGCTGGTTCGAGCTCTATCTGGAGAAGTCGTTCTCGGACTGGGACCCGATCGCGGCGCATTGCAAGACGACGATCGACCCGTTCGCCTGGAACGACGTCTACCAGGAGGGCGCGGCGCTGCCGCGCCAGCGCGAGGTGATGCACCGGGCTCGCGACTTCAACATGATCGAGGGCTTCTGCGTGCCGATCCATGGCGAGGCGGGCTTTCAGGCGGTGGTCACCATGGCCGGCGATCGGCCGGACCTGTCGCGCCAGGCCCGTTCGGCCATTCACCTGATGTCGATCTACGCGCATGGCAAGGCGGCCGATTGCCTGCGGCCGGCGCGCCGCGAGCACGTCCTGACGGTGCGCGAGCGCGAAGTCCTGACCTGGTTCGCGATCGGCAAGACGACTGAAGGCGTGGCGGAGCGTCTCGGCGTTTCCGCCGGCACGGCGGAGGCCCATTTCGAGAACGCCGCCCGCAAGCTCGGTGTCAGGGGCCGCACGCGCACGGTGATCGAGGCCTATCGCCGCGGCGAGATCAGCATCTAGGCGTGTTCCGTAGCGGCGGGACTACTTTTGCGGTAGGAACAACCGTTCGAATCCGGTCGGATTCGCCCGCATCTTCCGGAATTCCGGAATACCCGTGAAACCTGAATGGAGCCAGCTTGCGTCCCTCTAGGGAGGGAAGCGGCGATGATCCACGTTATCGATGCCGGGAACCGGCACCTCTACGGGGCCGAGCTCGAGCAGCACTACCGGATTCGGCATCAGATCTATGTCGGCGAGCGCAAATGGATGGCGCTCGAGCGGTCCGATGGCCGCGAGGTCGACCAGTTCGACAATGCGGATGCGACCTATCTGCTGGCGATCGAGAACGGGCGCGTCATCGGCGGAACACGGCTCGTGCCGACGACATCTCCGCATCTGATGGCGGATGTCTTTCCGTTCCTGGCCGATGTGCGTGGGCTCCAGCGCGGCACCGACATCGTCGAATGGACGCGCATCTTCGTCGTGCCGGAGCGGCGCGGCACCGACAGCAAGATCCTGCATACCGTTCTGGCCGGGATGTTCGAGCACTGCCTCGCCAACGACATCACGGCGATCACGGTGGTGATGGAGACGTGGTGGATGCCGCGTTTCCTGGAACTGGGCTGGGAGGTCCGGCCGCTCGGCCTGCCGACGATGATCGAGGGCATGAACTGCGTCGGCACGATCATCACGGTCAGCGAGGACGCCTATCGCCGTACCCTTGCCTTCAAGGACATCGAAGCGCCGGTCATCCTGTCGCGTCGCGACGCGAAGCGGGCCCCGGGCGAGCGGAGGATCCCGCATGGCTAATCAGCACGACACCGGCAGCAGCCGGGACAAGATCGAATACGCCCTCGGCCTGCTCACCACCCTGCTGCGCAACCAGCCGGTGCATCAGGAACTGGTGGATGTCGCCCACCGCATGGATTTGCCGGACGAGCTCTGGCTCGCAGTGCAGATCCTGTCCATGTCGGAGCCGGACCAGGTGAAGCTCAGGGATTTCCTGCTGGTGAATCCCAGCCCGCAACTGCAGCGGCTCAATCGGAGCACGCTTGTCCTGACCCAGGATATGCCCCCGGCCCTGCACTGAGCCAACGTCCCATCAAGGGAACCGCTCTGTCTTTCCGGCCCTTCGCTACGCGAAGTCCCGGAAAGACAGCATGCCTTGGCAGGAAATTCAGCGGTTCAGTGCGTCACTGCTCGATGGTCTCGATCGGCGTGTCGCCGAGCGATTCGACGAGATCGACGATACGCCGGCGCACGCGCGGGCTCTTGATCCGCACGAAGGCCTTGGTCAGCTGCACGCCCTCGCTGGTCGCAAGGAAATCGGCGACATAGGTCGTGGCCGACGCATCGGCGAAGCCTTCCCCGACGCTATCGTCGGCGGGGGCGCCGTCGAAGAAGAAGGCGACGGGCACGCCCAGCATCTTGGAAATCTGCTGCAACCGGCTGGCGCTGATCCGGTTGGTGCCCTTCTCGTATTTCTGCACTTGCTGGAAGGTCAGGCCCAGCGCCTCGCCGAGCCGCTCCTGGCTGACGCCGGCGAGCATGCGGCGCATCCGGACACGGCTGCCGACGTGCCGGTCGATCGGGTTCGGTACTTTCTTCAACATGGCTTGCCGGTCCCCTTTTTTATTTGTCCAGGTCTGCCGGCGGCCCGTTGAAGGCCCGGCATGCTGGCCATTCGGCGGCGCTCCCCGAAAGAAAGTTCCAAATGGGATTACCGTCGCCGCATTATTACTCCAGCGAGCATTAGGCTGGCAACTACACCTGCAAAGAAAAGGTCGCCGAAGCGGGAATAGGGTGTCGCCGGGCCAACACGAGGCAGCGAGGTGTCGATGACGCCGGCCTCGCCGAGCGGTAACGCTGCGCGGATGCGCCCGTAATGGTCGGCCACCGCCGAGATGCCGGTGTTGGCAACGCGCACCAGCGGCAGGCCTTCCTCGATGGCGCGCAGGCGGGCCTGGGCGAGATGCTGGTAGGGGCCGCTGGTCTGCCCGAACCAGCCATCATTGGTCAAATTGAGGATGAAGCCCGGCCGCGGCCCGCTCGGCATCGCCTCGCCGGGGAAGATCACCTCGTAGCAGATCAGGCTCGCCGCCGGCGGCAGGCCACGGATCGACAGCGGCGTGCGTCGGCTGCCGGAGGCAAAGCCGCCGGGAATCGAGACGAATTCGGACAGGCCGACCGCCCGGATCAGCCGCTCGAAGACAGCAGGCAGATACTCGCCGAAGGGGACGAGATGGACCTTGTCGTAGCTGCCGGTGATCACGCCTTCGTCGTTCACCACCTGGATCGCATTGTAGATCGGCGGCCGGCTTTCGCCGGGCAAGGTCTCGCCGGCCCGGGCCGCGCCGGTGATCAGGGTCGTGTTCGGCGGCAGCAGCGCGGCGATCCGCGCCAACGCCTGCGGCGTGCGCCCGAGCAGGAAGGGGAAAGCCGATTCGGGCCAGATCAGATGGGTCACGTCCTGCACGCCCGAGGTCGCCGGACCGGTCGCCCGGTCGCTAAGCGCGAGGTAGTGCGACAGGATCATCTCGCTGTTGCGCGGGCTGAACTTGGCATCCTGCGGCAGGTTCGGCTGCATCAGCCGGAGCTTGACCCCGTTCACCGCCGGAGCCGGCTCCGCCGGAATCCGCCAGGCGCCGAATCCGGCCATGGCCGCCAGCACGAGCCCCGCCAGCGGCGGAGCGCGCCAGCGCCCTTCGCCCTCTTCGCCCGTGCCGAGCACGGCTGGGGCGGCCCCGATCGCGACGGCCAGCGCCGTCAGCCCGTAGAGCCCGATCAGGCTGGCGCTCTGGGCCAGCCAGGTCGGGCCGGCCAGCATCATGCCGTAGACGTTCCAGGGAAAGCCGGTGAGGACATGGCCCCGCAGCCACTCGCTCAGCGCCAGCGCGGCCGCCAGTACCAGGATGCGGCCGGCACCGGTCGGCCAGAGCGCCCGCGCCAGGGCGAAGCCGGCGGCCGGGAAGATGGCGAGGAAGGCCGGCAGCGCCACGACGCCGAGCGGCATCGCCCAGGCGAATTTGTCGGCCTCGACCAGGAAGGCGGCGCCGAGCCACCACAAGCCGGCGAGATGATAGCCGAAGCCCCACCACCAGCCGGCGCTCGCGGCCGCCCAGAGGCGCCCGCGCCGGGTCTGCGCGACCGAGCCGTCGATCAGCCAGACCGCGGCGGTCATCGGCACGACCATCAGCGGCCAGAGGTCGAGCGGGGCCAGCGCCAGCGCCCCGCTCGCGCCGCAGATGAGCGCGATCAGCCGGCGCGGCCAACCCCAGGCGAGGATGACGCGGTCGGCCAGCGCCGAGAGCATGGTCATGCGGCGTCCGGTTCGGCTGGCGGCTCGGCCGCGACGGGGTCGCGGCGATGGATGCGCAGGCGCTTGACCCGGCGCGGATCGGCGTCGAGCACCTCGAATTCGAGGTCTTCCGGCCCCTTGATCAGTTCGCCACGTACCGGCACACGGCCGGCGAGGGTCACGATCAGCCCGCCGAGCGTATCGACCTCCTCGGCGACCTCGGCGCGCGACAGGTCGATCCCGGTCGCCTCCTTCAGCTCGTCGAGCGTGGCGCGGGCATCGGCGATGAAGCGGTTCTCGCCGGCCGGCGCGATCGCGGGGGCTTCGTCGAGATCGTGCTCGTCCTCGATGTCGCCGACGACGATCTCGACGAGGTCCTCGATCGAGATCAGCCCGTCCGTGCCGCCATATTCGTCGATCACCAGGGCGATATGGGTGCGCGTTGCCTGCATCCGGACAAGAAGGTCGACCGCCGGCATGGAGGGCGGCACATAGAGCACCGGCCGCAGGATCTTGGCCTGGGCCAGCGTCATCGAGAGGTCGATGGCGCCGAGACTCGGGCCGGCCGGCGCCTCGGCCTCGCCGCGCAGCTTCCGGCCCGGCTTGGCCCGCGCCGCGATGAAGTCGAGGAAGTCGCGGATGTGGATCATTCCGCGGGGGTCGTCGAGCGATTCCCCGTAAACAGGCAGGCGCGAATGGCCGGCGGTGCGGAACAGGGCCAGGAGGTCACCGAGCGTCGCCTCCGAGGAGACTGCGATGACGTCCGCGCGCGGCACCATCACATCGGCGACGCGGCGCTCGCGCAGGCTCAGCACGTTCGAGAGCATCGCCCGCTCTTGCGGCGAGAGGTCGGTCACTCCGCCGCTGTCCTGCGCCAGCGCCTCGGTGATGTCCTCGCGGATCGAGCCACCCTGGCGCAGGCCGAGCCGGTCGAGGAACTGGCCGAGCCAATGCGACAGGCCGCGGCCTGTTGGTTCCGATGAGGAGGAAGATCGGGTGTCGTCGCTCATGACGCTGGCTGGGGCTTCTTGGTCTTGGACGCTGGGCGGGGCTGCATGGGTTCCGGCTCGGAGCCGGCATAGGGGTCGGCGATGCCGAGCCGGGCAAGTGCCGCGGTCTCCAGCGCTTCCATGCGCTGCGCCTCCGCCTCTGTCTCGTGATCTTCGCCGAGCAGGTGCAGCAGCCCGTGGATCACGAGATGGCTGAGATGGTCGCCGAAGGATTTCTCCTCGGCCTTAGCCTCTCGGGCGACCGTCTCCAGGGCGATCACGATGTCGCCGACCACCGGGCTCGAGGCAATCTTCTCGGGCGGCGCGGCCGGGAAGGAGAGGACATTTGTCGCCTTGTCGAAGCCGCGCCAGTCGCGGTTGACGATGCGGATGCGCTTGTCGTCGGTGAGCAGCAGGCTGAGCTCGGCGCCCGGCAGCGGCTTGACCGGAGCCAACGCCAGCCCGGCATCGACCGCGGCGAGGATCCGCGGTTGCAGATCGCCGATCTCGCGCCATTTCCGGGACTGCATGCGGATATCCAGCGAGGGCCTGCCTATGGCAGGCTCCGCTGCTTCGGTTCGCGGCGCAGCGCGCCGCGAACGAGGTCGATCCGTCATCGCGGCCGCTCCCGCGACAGCATCCGGTTCAGCCCGTCGGCATCGCCTTCGATGGGAGCGTCCGGCGCGGGCAGGGCGGCAAGCCGCGCCTCGCGCTCGTCGCGCTCCTTCCGGGAGGCGTCCTCATAGGCCATGACGATGCGGCGCACGAGCGCATGGCGGACGACGTCGCCTTCCTCGAAGCGGGCATGGCCGACACCTTCGACGCCGGACAGGAGCCTGACCGCCTCGACCAGACCGGAGCGCTGGCCCGGCGGCAGGTCGACCTGAGAGGGATCGCCGGTGATGATCATGCGCGAGCCCTCGCCCAGGCGGGTGAGGAACATCTTCATCTGCACGGAGGTCGCATTCTGCGCCTCGTCGAGCAGCACGACGGCATTGCTCAGCGTGCGCCCGCGCATGAAGGCCAGCGGCGCGATCTCGATCATGCCGGTCTGCAAAGCGCGCTCGACATGGCGCGCCTCCATGAAGTCGTTGAGCGCGTCGTAGATCGGCCGCAGATACGGATCGACCTTCTCGCGCATGTCGCCGGGCAGGAAGCCGAGGCGCTCGCCGGCCTCGACCGCCGGGCGCGACAGCACCATGCGCTCGACCACGCCCTGCTCGATCAGCGAAACGGCATGGCCGACGGCGAGCCAGGTCTTGCCGGTGCCGGCCGGGCCTTCGGCGAGGACGAGCTCATGGCGCTTGAGCTGGCGCAGATAGGCGTCCTGCGCGGCGTTGCGCGCCCGGACCGGGCCGCGCTTGCGCGTCACCACCGCGTCGAAGGCAGACTTCCCGGCATTGTCGGCCGGAAAGAGCGAGCGCTGTGCGTTGCTCTCCTCGATCGCGCCGTCGACCTCGCCGAGATTGACGGCTGCGCCGGTCTTGGCGCGGGCATAGAGCGTGCGCAGCACCCGGCTCGCCTGCTCGGCGGTCTCGCGCGGGCCCTTGATGGTGACGTGGTTGCCGTTCGGGGCGACCACGACGCCGAGGCGCCGCTCCAGATGCGCCAGGTTCTGGTCGTAATGGCCGAAGACCAGGCCGGCGGTCTGGTTGTTGTCGAAGGTGAGCTCGACTTCCGCGCCGGGCAGGCCCTCGCGCGTCAGCGTCTCGTCGCGGCGTCCGCCGCGCTCGGCTTTGGGATTGAAATGATCGGCCTGGGCCAATGCCATTATCTCCACTGGGAATGAGTCGGGCAGGCGCAGTCAAAAAAGCCTTCACCGCAACGCCGACGCCATCTCAACGCTACGCAACTCGATTCGTGTCAGGCAGCCAGCTCCGGCTGCTCGGCCGCACGTCCGAACAGCGAATTCGACCCGGCCCGCTCGATCAGGACCATGACGCGATCGCCGATCCGGTGCGTCGCGCTCTCGATCTGGACCGCCTGCATATAGGGCGTCTTGCCGGCGAGCTGGCCGGGATGCCGTCCGTTGCGCTCGAGCAGCACCTCGACGGTGCGCCCGACCATGGCGTGGTTGAACTCCTGCCGGTGCTGCTCGACCAGGGCCTGCAGCCGGTAGAGCCGCTCGTCCATCACGGCGGGCGGCACCTGTTCGGACAGCTCGGCCGCCGGCGTGCCGGGGCGCGGCGAATACTTGAACGAATAGGCCGAGGCGAAGCGGACATCGGCGATCAGCCGCATCGTCTCCTCGAAGTCGGCATCGCTCTCGCCGGGGAAGCCGACGATGAAGTCGGAGGACAGGGCGATGTCGGGCCGCGCCGCGCGGATCTTGTCGATCAGCCGGCGGTATTCGTCGCCGGTATGCTTGCGGTTCATCGCCGCGAGGATCCGGTCGGAGCCCGCCTGCACCGGCAGGTGCAGGAACGGCATCGCCTGCGGCAGGTCGCGATGGGCGGCGATCAGCTCCTCGTCCATGTCGCGCGGATGGCTGGTCGTGTAGCGGATGCGGGCGATGCCCGGCACCTCGGCAATCCGGCGCATCAATCGCGCCAGCGTCCAGACCCGACCATCGGGGCCGTCACCATGATAGGCATTGACGTTCTGGCCGAGCAGCGAGACGTCCTGCACGCCGGCTTGCGCCAATCGCTCGACTTCGGCGATCACCTGGGCGACCGGGCGCGAGAACTCGGCGCCGCGCGTATAGGGCACGACGCAGAAGGCGCAGAACTTGTCGCAGCCCTCCTGCACGGTGACGAAAGCCGAGATGCCGCGGGCCACGATCGCCGCCGGCTTCGGCGCCGGCAGATGGCCGAATTTGTCCTCCGGCGGCAATTCCGTGTCGACGACGCGGCGGCTCTTCGCCTGTGCCAGCAGTTCCGGCAGGCGGTGATAGGTCTGCGGGCCGATGACGAGATCGACGGCCGGCTGGCGGCGCTGGATCTCGGCGCCTTCGGCCTGGGCGACGCAGCCGGCGACGACGAGCGTGGTCTCGCGCCCGTCCGCCTTGCGCTCGCGCTTCAGGTCACGCAGCTTGCCGAGCTCGGTATAGACCTTGTGCGCCGCGCGCTCGCGGATATGGCAGGTATTCAGCAGGATGAGGTCGGCGTCGTCGGGCGTCGCAGTCTCGACATAGCCCTCCTGGCCCAGGACGTCGGCCATGCGCTGGCCGTCATAGACGTTCATCTGGCAGCCATAGGACTTGATGTGGACTTTCTTCATCAACGCTGATCCGGCCTCAACCGCGTCTCCTTATCCCAATCGCCTCGGGCATGGGAATCATATCGCCGTCGCCGGTCGCCACGCAATATCCAGGCCGCAACACTCCGAAGCAGATTGAATCTGGCTCAGCCGCGTGACCGGCCGGTGACGGCTTCCTGCCGTGCCCGCCGGATCGAAATCTCGGCGAGGCGCGTCGCCTCCTTGCGCGAGAGCTTGCGGCCCATCCGGATCGGCTCGCCCCAGGCGAGCTCGACATCGATGGCGCCGGAATTGATCATCGCCTGCAAATGCGGCGCGAGTTCGGTGTCGCCATACCAGGACAGGGCAGAGCGCTCGACCCGGCCGCCGCGCAGGCCATGGAAGCCGGTATAGGTGATGCAGAGCGGGTAGACCGTGATCTCGGCCTCGTCCGCCCCGCGCACGGCTTCGTGGGCGGCGCCGAGCAGCGAAGAGCGCAGCGGCAGGACGCGTGTGCCGTCGCCGGTCGTCCCCTCTGCGAACAGCACCACCGATTGTCCGTTCTGCAGTCGCTTGCCCATTTCGCTGGCGACGCCGGCGGTGGCGCCGCGACGCATCCGGTCGATGAAGACGGTGCGTTGCAGTGTCGAGAGCCAGCCGATGACCGGCCAGGTTGCGACCTCGGCCTTGGCGACGAAGGAGAGCGGCCCGGTCGTGCCGATGACGGGGATGTCGAGCCAGGAGATGTGGTTGGCGACGATCAACCCGCCCTCTCCGGGCGCAGGCGCGTGTCCTCGGGTGGTGATTCGCACGCCGAAGCCGCGGCAGACCAGCTTCTGGAACAGGCGGGTGAAATAGAAGGGCCGCCCGAAGCGCATCGCGACGAGCTGCGGCGGGATCAGGGCGAGCGTGCCGAGGACGATCAGCGCAAGCCGCGTCATGGCGCCGGGACGGAGGCCTTTCATGCTGGGCCGTTCATTCTCTGCGCAGGCGCTCCGAGTTTGCGGCACCGGCTATAATCGGCCCTATCGCGGCCGTCTATGCCGCCCCGTTCAGCCGAGGCCGCGACGCATCACGAGTGCGGCGGCGCGGCTGCCGTCCGGCTTCGGGTAATAGCCTTCGCGGCGGCCCACGGTCTCGAAGCCGAGCCGGTTGTAGAGCCCGATCGCCGGTGCATTGCCCACCTCGACCTCGAGGAAGAGCTGCGCCGCGCCGCGCGCCGCCAGTTGCGCCATATGCGCGCAGAGCAGGCTTTGCCCGAGCCCGGACCGGCGCCTCCCGCCGGCGACGACGATGCTGAGGATTTCGGCCTCGTCGGCGGCCAGCCGCGACATCACGAAGCCGCAGGGCTCGCCGGCGCTGCCGATGAAGACGCCGTCGGTCACCACGGCCCGATCGGCGAGCAGCGCCGCGCATTCGCCGGGCTCCCACGGCCGCGCGAAGCCACCCTGGTGATGCAGGGCCGCGACCTGGCGGGCATGGCGGACATCGAGCGGGCCGGCGCGGCCTGTCTTCGGCCGGCGCCTGAACAGGGATTGGAACCAGCCCACTGCCAGCTAGCGCCGCGGTAGCCGGGCGCGGTCCTGCGGCGTCGTTTCCGGCGCCTTGAGGTAGAGCGGGCGCGGCGGGGCGCTGTCGGGGTCGGCGATCATGCCGAGCCGTGCCACCCAGGTCACGTCCGGCGCCTTGGCGTCGTCGACCACGAGCGCGTCGAGCCCGATCGCCCAGGCCTCGTTGGCGACGGCGAGCGCCGCCGAGCCGACCAGCGAGACCGGGCCGGCGCCGATGGCGCGGGCGGCGTCGCGATGGTTGACCTGGCGCACCGAGACCAGCTGCTTGCCCTGCGCGTTCATCGCCTGGAACCAGACCTGACCGTGCTTGGCGTCGACCGCGGCGGCGACGACGCGCCCGCCCTCGCGGCCGATGAAGGGCGCGGCGCTGGCGGCCAGAGTCGAAATCCCGATCGCGGGGATGCCGGCGGCGAACGCGATCGCCCGGGCCGCGCTGATGCCGACACGCAGGCCGGTATAGCTGCCGGGCCCGATCGTCACGGCGACGCGGTCGAGCGAGGAGAAGCCGCCCTCGACCTTGGCCATGACGCGCTCGATCATCGGCATCAGCGCCTCGGCATGGCCGCGCTCCATCGCGGTCTGCTCGATCGCGAGGGGAGCGGGGTCGCTGCCGTCGAGCACGCAGGCAGAGCAGGCGCCGAGCGCGGTATCTATCGCAAGAATGCGCATCGGGGCTTAGGTCCGGTCTGCTATGCCGACGGCGATCAAACCGCCTCGACCTCGCGCACCTGCGGCAGGAAATGCCGCAGCAGGTTCTGGATGCCGTGTTTCAGCGTCGCCGTCGAGGACGGGCAGCCCGAGCAGGAGCCCTTCATCGCGAGATAGACGGTGCCGTCCTTGAAGCCGCGGAAGGTGATGTCGCCGCCATCGCCGGCGACGGCCGGGCGAATGCGGGTCTCGAGCAGCTCCTTGATCGTGTCGACGGTCGCTGCGTCCTCCTCGGCGAAGAACTCGTCCTCGCTTTCGGCGAGTTCGTCGATCGGGGCGCTGTCGCTCATCAGCGGCGCCCCCGACATGTAATGTTCCATGATCGCGCCGAGGATGGCGGGCTTGAGATGCGGCCACTCGCCCTCGGCCTTGGTCACGGTGATGAAGTCCGAGCCGAAGAACACGGCTGAGACGCCCTTGACGCCGAACAGGCGGGTCGCGAGCGGCGAGCGCTCGGCCAGGGCGGGGTCACGCAGTTCGATCGGCCCCTGCGGCGAGACGCTGCGGCCGGGCAGGAACTTCAGAGTGGCGGGGTTTGGCGTGGCTTCGGTCTGGATGAACATGGCTTTGTCTCCGGCGCCGGCGGGTCAAGGCCGCCGTTCCTGATCCCGATATAGGCCGGACGCTGGAATCATTCCAGCAGCTGCGCCCCCTGATCAGGCCAGAGCGTCGATTTCCTCGTCGGCAAGGTGTCCAGGCACGATCGCGACCGGGATCGGGAAGCTGCCGGCGCCCTTGCCGGCGAGCGCGCTGACCAGCGGGCCGGGGCCGTCGCGGCCGGTGCCGGCAGCGAGCACGAGCAGCGAGATGTCCTCGTCCGCGTCGATCAGCTTGACCATCTCGTCGGCCTTGACGCCGGTGCGCACGACCTTCTCCGGCTCGAGCCCGGCGAGCGAGCGCACGGCCGCCGCCGCCTTGTCGATCAGCTCCTGCGCCTCGGCCTCGGCATCGGCCTGCACCATGTCGCCGACGCCGAGCCAGGTCTCGTCCGCTGGTGGGGTGACCACGCCGAGCAGCACGATCGAGGCTCCGAGGCGCGCACAGCGCCGCGCCGCGAAGCGCACCGCCTTCGAGCATTCCTCGCTGTCGTCGACGACAGCGAGGAATTTCGGGCGATGGCCCGTCTCATAGGACCGCCGTCTCTTGACCATTGCTATCGCCTGCCGCCTATTTCAGGACATGTCATGGTGACAGGCGTCGCAAGGTCAGCGCAAGCCTCCCTCGCGGCGTCTGCCGGATCAGCGCCGGCGCACGAAGCCGGTGATGTCCTTGGTGTCGAGCATGATCGGCTCGGCGATCGCGGCGGCGCGGTCGGCGCCGTCGCTGAGGATGGCGTCGATATGGCTGGGGTCGGCCAGGAGCCGGCGCATCTCGTCGGCGATCGGCGCGAGCTTGCCGACCGCGAGCTCGACCAGCGCTGCTTTGAAGCCGGAGAACTGGCTGCCGCCAAACTGGCCGAGCACCTGCGCCTTGGTCTCGCCGGAGAGCCCGGCATAGATCCCGACCAGGTTCTCGGCTTCCGGCCGGCCTTCCAGACCCTTCTCTTCGGAAGGCAGCGCCTCCGGATCGGTCTTCGCCTTGCGGATCTTCTGGGCGATCATGTCGGCATCATCGGTCAGGTTGATGCGCGAATAGTCGGATGGGTCCGACTTCGACATCTTCTTGGTGCCGTCGCGCAGGCTCATCACCCGCGGCGCCGGGCCCTGGATCATCGGCTCGGGCAGCGGGAAATAGCCGAGCTCGCCGGTGCCGAGACCGAGCTCGGCGATGCGTCCGGCGAAGTCGTTGTTGAATTTCTGGGCGATGTCGCGGGTCAGTTCGAGATGCTGCTTCTGGTCCTCGCCGACCGGGACATGCGTCGCCTTGTAGAGCAGGATGTCGGCCGCCATCAGCACGGGATAGTCGTAGAGCCCGACCGAAGCGTTCTCGCGGTCCTTGCCGGCCTTCTCCTTGAACTGGGTCATGCGGTTGAGCCAGCCGAGGCGGGCGATCGTATTGAACACCCAGGCGAGCTCGGCATGGCCGGAGACCTGGCTCTGGTTGAAGATGATGCTCTGCTTGGGATCGACGCCGGCGGCGATATAGGCGGCCGCGACCTCGCGCGTCGCGCGGGTCAGTTCGGCCGGGCCGCCCCAGACGTCGAGCCCTTGCGTGATCGCGTGCATGTCGACGACGCAATAGATGCAGTCATGGGTCTTCTGCATCGCGACCCAGTTCACCAGCGCGCCGAGATAGTTGCCGAGATGGAGCGTCGAGGTCGGCTGCATGCCGGAGAAGACGCGGGGAGAGAAAGCGGCCATGGGGCGCTCCGTCGTCAGGGCGAAAAAAGTCTTGAGTCGGGGGTCGATCCGCTCAGGAACGCGGCGTTCTGACGGAAGCGCCGCGAAGGCGCAAGAGCCGCGGCGGTAGAACCGCATCGAAGGCACCGAGCAGGAAGCCCGCGACGGCGTAGGTCGCGGCGCCGGCGCAACACAGCAAAGCCAGTGCGCCGGCGCGCCACAGCGCCGGCTGGGTTGGGGTTAGAGCGGGCAGGAGCGGCCTGATCGTGGCCTCGAGCGCCGCTATCATGAGCACGGCAGCCATGATGATGGCGAGGATGGTCCTGGCGTCTGCCCAGCGCGGCCGCCATAGGCCTGCCCGCAGCAGATGGAGGCCGAGCAGGCCCGCCTGGACGATGAAGGCGAGGCTTGCCGCCAGAGCGCCGATCATTGCCGCATCGCGCCAACCAAGCAGGACAAGACCTGCGAGCGCGGCGACGGCGACCGCGGCAAAGCCCGCGATCAGCGGAAGACGCGGCTGCCGGCGCACGAAATAGACCTGCCCGAACACCTTGGCGGCGAGCGCGAAGGGCAGGCCGCAGGCGAAGGCGGCCAGCGCGGCGCCGGTACGTTCGCGATCGGCGGCGTTGAACTGCCCGTTTTCGAACAGCACCGAGACGATCGGCTCGGCCAGCACATAGAGGGCGGTCGCGGCCGGGATCGCCAGTGCCAGCCCGAGCGCCAGCGCCCGGCCGAGCAGGGCGTCGTGATCCGCCTGCGATATCTCGCCGGCCATGGCGGAGAGCACCACCGTGCCCATGGTGACGCCGAAGAAGGAGAGCGGCAGCTGGAAGACGCGGTCGGCATAATACAGCGCCGAGACCGAGCCGGGCGCGGTCGAGGCGATCTGCGTCGAGATCAAAAGGACGAGCTGCGCCGCGGAGGCGGCGAGCAACGTCGCCCCGCCTGTCCGGATCAGCCGCGTCATGTCCGGCGACCAGCGCAGGCTGGGGCGCGGCAGGCCGATGCCGCGCAGGCGCCACAGGATCATGGCGAGATGGGCAAGGCCGGTCAGGCTGAGACAGGCCGCGAGCAGTGTCGCGCTGGCATGGCTGTCGCCGCCGCGGAACAGCGTGGCCATGAGGGCGCAGAGCAGGATCGCGTTCATCAAGGCCGGCGCCAGGGCCGCGACGGTGAAGCGACCCTCGGCATTGAGCAGCGCCGCGAGCAGCGCCGCGAGCGTGGTCAGCAGCACGAAGGGCAGCATCAACCGCGTGTAGTGGGCGGCGAGCGCCAGTGTCTGCGGTTCATCGGCGAAGCCGCCGGCCAGTCCGAGCACGACCCAGGGCGCGAACAGCTCGGCCAGCACGACGAAGCCGACGAGCAGCAGGCCGAGCTGGCTCGCAGCCGCGCCGGCGAAGCGCCTGGCGTCGTCCTCGCCGCGCTCGGCCTTGATGGCGAGGTACAGAGGCACGAAGGGCGCATTCAGCCCCCCTTCGCCGAGCACGCGCCGGACGAGGTTCGGCAGGCGTAGGGCCGCCAGGAACGCGTCCGCCACGGGGCCTGCGCCGAGCAGGCGCGCGATCAGCACGTCGCGGGCAAAGCCGAGCAGGCGCGACAGGATCGTCGCTGCGCCGACGACGAGCGAATCGCGGGCGAGGCGGGAGGAAGAGGGCTCTGCCTCGCCCGGCGTGCTCACAGAATGAACCGGCTCAGATCCGCATTCTTGGCGAGGTCGCCGATGCGCGCTTCGACGTAAGGGGCGTCGATCGTCACGCTCTCGCCGCCGCGATCCGTCGCGGTGAAGGAGATCTCGTCGAGAATGCGCTCGATCACGGTCTGGAGCCGGCGCGCGCCGATATTCTCGACCGTCGAATTGACCTCGACCGCGATGCGGGCGATCGCCGCGACCGCGTCCGGCGTGAACTCGATCGTCACCTGCTCGGTCGCCAGCATCGCCACCGACTGCTTGATCAGGCTGGCTTCGGTGTCGGTCAGGATGCGCTTGAAGTCCTCGACGTCGAGCGACGAGAGCTCGACCCGGATCGGCAGGCGGCCCTGCAATTCCGGCAGGAGGTCTGATGGCTTCGAGACGTGGAAGGCACCCGAGGCGATGAACAGGATGTGGTCGCTCTTCACCGGCCCGTGCTTGGTCGCGACGGTGGTGCCCTCGATCAGCGGCAGCAGGTCGCGCTGCACGCCTTCGCGTGAGACGTCGGCGCCGCCGCGGCCCTCGCGGGCGCAGATCTTGTCGATCTCGTCGAGGAAGACGATGCCGTTGTTCTCGACCTCGCGGATCGCCGCCTGGACGATCGCGTCCTGGTCGATCAGCTTGTCGCTCTCCTCGGCGAGCAGCGGTGCATAGGCGTCCTTGACCAGCACGCGCTTGGGCTTGCCGCGCTGGCCAAAAGCCTTGCCGAGCATGTCGGAGAGGTTGATCGCACCGATCGAGGCGCCGGGCATGCCGGGAACCTCGAACATCGGCGCGCCCGAGGCAGCCGAGGCGATCTCGACCTCGATCTCCTTGTCGTCGAGCTCGTTGTTGCGCAGCTTGCGGCGGAAGCTGTCGCGCGTCGTCGCGCTCGCGGTCGGGCCGACGAGGGCATCGAGCACGCGCTCTTCGGCCGCGACATGCGCCTTGGCCTCGACATCCTTGCGCCGGCTCTCGCGGACGAGGCCGATCGCGACCTCGACCAGGTCGCGCACGATCGATTCGACGTCGCGGCCGACATAACCGACCTCGGTGAACTTGGTCGCCTCGACCTTGAGGAAGGGCGCGTTCGCCAGCTTGGCGAGGCGGCGGGCGATCTCGGTCTTGCCGCAGCCGGTCGGCCCGATCATCAGGATGTTCTTGGGCGCGACCTCCTCGCGCAGCGGCCCTTCCAGCTGCTGCCGGCGCCAGCGATTGCGCAGGGCGATCGCGACGGCGCGCTTGGCGTCCTTCTGGCCGACGATGAAGCGGTCGAGCTCTGAGACGATCTCGCGGGGGGAAAACGACGTCATCAAACAGGTTCCTGGATCATGATCAGCGCGGGGCCGTCGCCGGTCTCGCGGATGTCGAGGGCGGTGAAGCCGGCCTTCTCATAGGCGCGGATCGCGGCGAGATTCTCCGGATCGGGATCGATCACCACCCGCGGCGCGCCCTGCGCCAGCAGATGCCGGGTGAAGGCGCCGATGAAGCGGGTGCCGTGACCCTGGCCGAGCATCTCGGCCTCGCCGATGAACTGGTCGATGCCGCGCGTGCCGGCCGGCTGGTCCTGCAGCGGATAATCGGGCCAGAGCGCTGGGTCCCAGCTCTGCTGATGGGCGAAGGGTCGCCCGTCACGGCTGACGATCAGCGCCTCCATGCTGGGATCGCCGAAGATGCGCGCGATCTCGGCGAGCTCCTCGTCGGGGTCGCCCCACCAGCGCCGGACATGGTCCTGTTCGAGCCAGCGCGCCAGCATCGGGAAATCGTCTGGTGTCGCAGGGGCGAAGGCATAGCCGTCGGCGACGAAATTCATGCGGTCTCCAGACTTTCGATGACGAGGCTGTGATTGGTGTAGACGCAGATGTCGCCGGCGATCTTCATCGCCCTGCGCACGATGACCTCGGCATCGGCCTCGCCGTCGACCAAAGCGCGGGCCGCCGCGAGCGCATAATTGCCGCCGGAGCCGATCGCCATCACCGAGCCGTGCTCGGAGGGCTCAGGCTCCAGCACGTCGCCGGTGCCGGAGATCAGCAGGGAAACCTCCTTGTCGGCGACCAGCAGCATGGCTTCGAGCCGGCGCAGATAGCGGTCGGTGCGCCAGTCCTTGGCGAGTTCGACGCAGGCGCGCAGCAATTGCGTCGGGAACTGCTCCAGCTTGGCTTCCAGCCGCTCGAACAGGGTGAAGGCGTCGGCGGTCGCGCCGGCGAAGCCCGCGATCACCGCGCCCTTGGCGAGGCGGCGGACCTTCTTGGCATTGCCCTTCATGATCGTCGGGCCGAGCGAGACCTGGCCGTCGCCGCCGATCACGACCCGGCCGCCCTTGCGCACCATCAGGATGGTGGTCGCGTGCATCACGGGGGCGTTGCTAGTCTCTGACATTGCGATTCGGTCTCGAATAATCGGTCAACGGGAACCGCCAACATGTTCAGGCTGAAGCCCGGTATCAAGAGCGACCCGGTGAAACGCTGGAATCTGTCCGAGCGGGTCTTCTTCGCCTGCGGCGCCTGCCACATCCTCGCCTACGCCTTCCTGGAAGCCTATCCGGAACATGGTTTCCGCGCCGTCTGGATCAGGCCGGCCGAGGGCTTCACCGGCAACCACGTCTTCGTCACCGACGGCAAGATGGCCTTCGATTTTCACGGTTATCGCTGCGAGGAGGCCCTGATCGCGCATCATTGGGCCAAGGGCCGGCTCTGGTGGCCAGGCTGGGACGGGACACTGGTGCCTCTGCCGCAGGATGTCCTGGTCAGCGAGGCCAAGTCGAAGACCTATGACGGCCTCTGGCTGCGCGAGCCCGGCCAGTTCCTTCACGACGCGCTGCCACGGGCGCGCGCCTTCCTTCGCCGCTTTGGCTCGCCGCCGGGATAGCGATCCGCGCCCGCGCCTGCTAAAGCGGGCTCGGTTTTCAGGTGTTACAGAGGTCAGCATGCGTTCGGGCGAAGTGAAGCGCCGCACCAACGAGACCGATATCGCGGTCAAGCTCGTGCTCGACGGCACGGGCACGGCCGAGATTTCGACCGGAGTCGGCTTCTTCGACCATATGCTCGATCTCTTCGCCCGCCATTCCCTGATCGACACCACGGTCAAGGTGAAGGGCGACACCCATATCGACGACCACCACTCGGTCGAGGATGCTGGTATCGCGCTCGGCGAGGCCCTGAAGCAGGCGCTCGGCGACAAGAAGGGCATCCGCCGCTACGCCGATGTCCACCTGCCGATGGACGAGACGCTGACCCGCGTCGCGGTCGATGTCTCCGGCCGGCCCTTCCTGGTCTTCCGGACTGAGTTCAAGGCGCAGAAGATCGGCACCTTCGACACCGAATTGGTGCGCGAGTTCTTCCAGGCCTTCGCGATCAATGCCGGGCTCACCCTGCATGTCGAGACGCTCTATGGCGACAATGCCCACCATATCGCCGAAAGCTGCTTCAAAGGCTTGGCGCGGGCGCTGCGCCAGGCACTTGAGGTCGATCCGCGCGAGGGCGGCCGCGTGCCCTCGACCAAGGGCGCGCTGTAAGGGACGACGACCATGGCGTTCTATCAGGCTCTGATCCCGCCGCCGGGTGCCGGCGGCCTGCGCGAGGAGGTCGAGCAGGCCCGGCTCCTGCCCGAGAGCTTCACCTTTTCGGCGCTGGTCTTCGGTGGCGTCTGGCTGCTGTTCAAACGGCTCTGGCTGGCCTTCATCCTTTACGCGCTGGTCTGGGGCGGATTGGTCTATCTGCAGCGCCAGATCGGCTTCTCCTTTGTCGCGGTGATGCTGTCGCATACTGCGCTTGCGGTCTTCCTCGGCTTCGAAGGCCAGAATCTGATCGCGCGCAAGCTGCTGCGGAAAGGCTGGCGGCTGGTCGACGTGGTCGAGGCGCCGGATCTCTCCAGCGCCGAGCGCCGCTTCTTCGAGCGGGCTTTGCCCGCCGGCTCGTCGCCCCGCATCGTCGAAACGGCGCCGGCTCCCGTGCGGTTCGCGCCGAGTTCAGCGCCGGTGATCGGCCTCTTCCCGGAAGCGAACGGACGATGAGCCAGACCGTCACCATCGTCGATTACGGCTCGGGCAACCTGCACTCGGCCGCCAAGGCCTTCGAGCGCGCCGCCAACGAGGCCGGCACGCCAGCGACCATCCGCGTCACCAGCGATCCCGCCGAGGTCCGCGCCGCCGACCGCATCGTCCTGCCCGGTGTCGGCGCTTTCGCCGATTGCCGGCGCGGGCTCGATGCCGTCTCCGGAATGGTCGAGGCGCTGGAAGAGACAGTGCGCGGCAAGGGCCGTCCTTTCCTCGGCATCTGCGTCGGCATGCAGCTCATGGCGAGTCGCGGCCTCGAATACGTCACCACCGAGGGCCTCGGCTGGATCGCCGGCGACGTCGCGCTGATCCGTCCGAGCGATGACGCCCTGAAGATCCCGCATATGGGCTGGAATACGCTGCACCCGCAGGACGAGCACCCGCTGCTCGCCGGCATCGAGACCGGTCCCTCTGGCTGGCACGCCTATTTCGTCCACTCCTATGCGCTGACGGCGGCAAAGCCGCAGGAGGTGCTGGCGTTGACCGATTATGGTGGCCCGGTCACCGCGATCGTCGCGAGGGACAACATCGCCGGCACCCAGTTCCACCCCGAGAAGAGCCAGAAGCTCGGTCTCAAGCTGATCGGCAATTTCCTGAGGTGGGCGCCGTGATCCTCTTCCCCGCCATCGACCTCAAGGAAGGCCGCTGCGTCCGCCTGAAGCAGGGCGACATGGACCAGGCGACGATCTTCAACGACGATCCCGCCGCCCAGGCCGCGACCTTCGAGTCCCAGGGCTTCCAGTGGCTGCACGTCGTCGATCTCGACGGCGCCTTCGCCGGCAAGCCGATGAACGCCACTGCGGTCGAGGCGATATTGCAGCGCGTGCGCTTCCCGGTGCAGCTCGGTGGCGGCATCCGCGATATGAAGACCGTCGAGGGCTGGCTCGCAAAAGGTATCGCCCGCGTCATCATCGGCACGGCCGCGGTGCGCGATCCCGCTTTCGTGCGCGAGGCGGCAAAAGCCTTTCCGGGCAAGGTCGCTGTCGGCATCGACGCGCGCGACGGCTTCGTTGCGGTCGAAGGCTGGGCCGAGACCTCGGCGCTCGCCGCCGATGATCTCGGCCGCCGCTTCGAGGATGCCGGCGTCGCCGCGATCGTCTACACCGACATCGCCCGCGACGGCATGCTCCAGGGCATCAACTGGGACGGCACGATCGCGCTGGCCCACGCGCTGACGATCCCGGTGATCGCCTCGGGCGGGCTTGCCTCCATGGCCGATATCGAGCGCCTCTGCGCGCCGGATGCCGCGATCCTGGAGGGCGCGATCACCGGCCGCGCCCTCTATGACGGCCGGATCGATCCGGCCGCGGCGCTGGCGCGGATCGCGGCGGCCTGAGAAGGCCGCCGGCCGGCATGGTGTTGGGTGCCTAGACCAGCTCGACCTTGCCGGTCGCCAGATCGTAGACGCCGCCGACCACGTTGAGTTGCTTCTGCGCGAGACGCTGCGACAGGATCGGCGCCGCCTTCTTCAGCTTGGCGACGTTGAGCCTGACATTGGCAATGGTGGCGGCCTTCAACAGGTCGGCAGCTCCCTCTTTCTGCGCCGCGAGTACGGCCGGCCTGATCGCATTGATCAGCGAGGGCAGGTGTCCCGGCAGCCGGGTCTTGTTCTTGACGACGTCGATGGTCGCCGAGACGGCGCCGCAGCTGGTATGGCCGAGCACCAGGATCAGCTGCGAGCCCAGCACCTGCGCGCCGTATTCGAGGCTCGCCAGCACATCGGCATTGACGAAATTGCCGGCGACGCGGGTGACGAAGAGCTGGCCCGGCCCCTGATCGAAGGCGAGTTCCGGCGCGACGCGCGAATCGGCGCAGCTCAGGATCGAGGCGAAGGGCGCCTGCGAGGCGGCCCGCGCCACCCGCCCGGCCGAGAAATCGCGTTCGTTGAGATTGCCGGCGACATAGCGGGCATTGCCGTCGACCAGCCGCTTCAGGGCTTCGTCGGGGCCGACTGCCGCCGATTGCGCCCGCAGGGGCGCTGGCAGCACGCCTGCCAAGGCGAGGCCGGCGCCGGCCGCAAACAGTCCGCGGCGCGTAAGCTTGCTGGCGGCCGAGACACAATGATCGCACATCGTCGCAATCCTCGTATGGGTGGGATGCGCTCCGGCACGCTCGGGGATCGGCGCGCGGCGCATGCTTTGTCAGCGCTGCCGATGCTAAGCTTCCCCAACGGCAACCGACAGTGCAAATCGTGCAATGATCGATCCGGCTGGAACGAGCGTAAACGGCGGGTGAACGCGGCCGGCTCGCAGTCTTTCGACTGCCGGCAAGGACGCTTCTGCCCCGCGCCACCCGAGTATCAGCGTAGATACTGCTCGTAATAGCGCTGGTACTCGCCGGTCGCCTTGGCGATGTGCAGCCATTGGTCGACGAAGGCCTTGAAGATCACGTCGCCGCGCGGCAGCAGATAGCCGATCTCGATGAAGGTCAGCGGCTTGTCGGGATTGATTGCGCAGAGGCCGGGCTTGAGCTTCTGTTGAACCGTCGCCTCGATCGCCTCGGTGACGAACACGTCGGCACGCCCAGCCAGGATCTCGTCGAAGATGGTGACGTTGTCCTGATGCAGCGTGATCCTGGCCTGCTTGAAGTTGGCCTTGGCGAAGCGCTCGTTTGTGCCGCCGGGATTGGCGATCGCGGTCACGCCCGGCTTGTCGATGTCGGCAACGCTCTGGAACTTCTCCTTGTCGGCGCAGCGCGCCAGCGGGATCTTGCCGGTCCGCAGCGCCGGATCCGAATAGAATACGCGCTTCTGCCGCTCCAGCGTCACGCCGATGCCGCCCATGGCGATGTCGCATTTGCCGCCGGTGAAATCAGCCATCAGCTCGGCCCATTTCGTCCGCACGAATTTGGGCTCGACGCCGATCGCCCTGGCGAGCGACTTCGCCATCTCGATGTCGATGCCCTCGAAGCTGTCGCCGACGGCGTTGGTGAACGGCTTGTAGTCGCCGGTGGTGCAGATCCGCAGCGTCCCGGCGCTCTGGATCGCATCGAGCGCGCTGGCCGGTGCCTGCGCCTGGACGGCGCCGATCGAGATGAAGCCCGCGCATGCAGCGGCAAGCGCCCCGCGAATGATCGTCGACAGCATGAAAAAGCCCTCGTCCCCTCTCTTGTCGTTGCCGCAAGGAGAGCAGCGCGCGGGAACAGCTTCAACTGCCATGCGGGTGAGGGCGCCCGTGCCTGGCACGCATCGCTTGCCCAGCAGGCGTTGCATCCGACTGTGCTGGAACATGCTGCAGGTTGCGCCGCGCCGCGATCGATCCGCGAAGCGGCGCAACCCTGCTGAAAATTCAGCGGACGAACTGATTGTAGATCGTGCCGAACTCGCCGGTCGCCTTGGCGAGATGCAGCCACTGGTCGACGAAGGCCTTGAAGACGATGTCGCCGCGCGGCAGCAGATAGCCCATCTCGCCATATTGCAGGGGGGAGTCGGGGTTGATGGCGCACAGGCCCGGGCGGATCTTTTCCTGGACCTTGGTCTCAATCGACTCGGCCACCATGATGTCGGCCTTGCCGGCGAGGATCTGGTCCCAGATCGTGACATTGTCCGGGAAGATCTCGATCTTGGCCCGCTTGAAGTTGGCGCGCACGAAACGCTCATTGGTGCCGCCGGGATTGACGATGACGCGCGTCTCCGGCTTGTCGATGTCGGCGACGGTCTGGAACTTGGAGACGTCGGCGCAGCGCGCGATCGGCGCCTTGCCGTTGATCAGATAGGGCGCGGAGAAGAAGGCGCGCTTCTGCCGGTCGAGCGTCACCGAGATGCCGCCCATGGCGATGTCGCATTTGCCGCCGGTGAAGTCGTTCATCAGGTCGGCCCATTTCGTCTGCACGAACTTGGCCTCGACGCCGATGGCCTTCGCCAACGATTTTCCGAGCTCGATGTCGATGCCCTCGAAGCTGCCGTCCTTGGCGAGCGTGAACGGCTTGTAGTCGCCGGTGGTGCAGATTTGCAGGGCGCCGCGGCTCTGGATCGTCTCGAGCTGGCTGGTCGGGGCCTGCGCCAGCGCGGCGGCAGTGAGGCTGAAGCCAGCAGCGGCGCTCAGCACCGCCAGCTTCAGGCCCTTGAAGGACGCTGTGATCGTCATTGACATCCCCTCGATCTTGTTTGTGGCGCGCAAGAGAGCAGGGATCGTGATGGCGATCAATCCGGCCGGTGCGCGCCGCGTTTGCGTGCAGTGCAGCAGCGGCGCTATATGCGCCGACCCGTTCTGTCGCTTCCGTCCCGGGCAGGCCCGCCGATGACCCTGAAGACCCGCATCATCCCCTGCCTCGACGTCAAGGACGGCCGTGTCGTCAAGGGCGTGAAGTTCGTCGATCTCGTCGATGCCGGCGATCCCGTCGAGGCGGCCAAGGCCTATGACGCGGCCGGGGCCGACGAGCTCTGCTTCCTCGACATCACCGCGAGCCACGAGGCGCGCGGCACCCTGCTCGACGTCGTCACCCGCACGGCCGAGGCCTGCTTCATGCCGCTGACCGTCGGCGGCGGCGTGCGCAAGGTCGAGGACATCCGCGCTTTGCTGCTGGCCGGCGCCGACAAGGTCGCGATCAACACCGCGGCGGTGACAAATCGTCCCTTCGTCAAGGAAGCGGCGGAAAAGTTCGGCGACCAGTGCATCGTCGTCGCCATCGACGCCAAGCAGGTCACGCCCGGGCGCTGGGAGATCTTCACCCATGGCGGGCGCAACGCCACCGGCATCGACGCCATCGCCTTTGCCCGCGAGGTCGTCTCGCTCGGCGCCGGCGAATTGCTGGTGACCTCGATGGATCGCGACGGCACCAAGTCGGGCTACGATATCGGCCTAACCCAGCGCATCGCCGATGCGGTCTCGGTGCCGGTGATCGCCTCGGGCGGCGTCGGTGATCTCGACGACCTCGTCGCCGGCGTGCGCGACGGCCATGCCTCGGCCGTGCTCGCCGCCTCGATCTTCCATTTCGGAACCTACAGCATCCCGCAGGCCAAGGCGCATATGGCCGCCGCCGGGCTGGCGATGCGGCTGGATTGATCGAGATGACCGCTTTCACCCTCGCCGATCTCGAACGTATCGTCGCCGAACGAGCCGGCGCAGCACCGGAGGAATCCTGGACGGCCAAGCTTTTGGCGGCCGGGCCCGAGCGCGCCGCCAAGAAGTTCGGCGAGGAAGCGGTGGAAGCCGTCATCGCGGCCGTGAAGGGCGATCGCGACGAGCTGATCGCCGAGAGCGCCGATGTGCTTTATCATCTTTTGGTCGTGCTCAGGTCGCGCGATGTTGCATTGCGGGACGTCTTGAGCCAGCTTGAGGCCCGCACCGCGCGCTCCGGCCTGGCCGAGAAGGCGGCGCGGCCCCGTTAGGGCATGGTCGTGCCCAAGGTTTGAAAGTCGAGGCGAGTGTCGCGTTGAACCTCGAAGCTTGGAATACGGGGGGTATCATGGACCAGCGTCCGCTCGCGGCGCCATCCGCCCCCGATCTGGTCTCGCCCTATCGCAGCTTCTCGCGTGACGAGTGGGCGCATTTGCGGGCCGATGCGCCGCTGACCCTGTCGGTCGACGACCTCACCAAGCTGCAATCGATCAACGACCCGATCTCGCTCGACGAGATCGTCGCGATCTACCTGCCGCTCTCGCGCCTGCTCTCGCTCTACGTCGCGGCGACACAAGGACTGTTCAAGGCGACTCAGCGCTTCCTGATGGCCGAGGCCGAGGTCAAGGTTCCCTATGTCATCGGCGTCGCCGGCTCGGTCGCGGTCGGCAAGTCGACCACGGCGCGCGTGCTGAAGGCGCTGCTCTCGCGCTGGCCGAACACGCCCAAGGTCGAACTCGTCACCACCGACGGCTTCCTGCTGCCCAATGCCGAGCTCGAGCGCCGCGGCCTGATGCAGCGCAAGGGCTTTCCGGAAAGCTATGACAGCGCCGCGATCCTGCGCTTCCTCTCCGATGTGAAGGCCGGCAAGCGCGCCGTCAGCGCCCCCGTCTATTCGCACCTCGTCTACGACGTCGTGCCGGGCGAGCAGGTCACGGTCGAGCGGCCGGATATCCTGATTCTCGAGGGGCTCAACGTGCTGCAGGCGAGCCGCCTGCCCAAGGACGGCACGATCACCCCGATCGTCTCGGACTTCTTCGACTTCTCGGTCTATCTCGACGCCGACGAGAACGACCTGCACCGCTGGTACGTCAACCGCTTCATGACGCTGCGCCAGACCGCCTTCCGCGATCCGCGCTCCTTCTTCCGCAAATATGCCGAGATCGGCGAGGAGGAGGCGCTCTCGATCGCCGAGAAGCTCTGGACCGGCATCAACCTGCCCAATCTGCGCGAGAACATCGTGCCGACCCGCCAGCGCGCCAGCCTGATCCTGACCAAGGGGGCGAGCCACCGTATCCAGCAGGTGGCGCTGCGGCGGCTGTAGCGCGGCCGCAAGTCGCCGGCCCGGGACCTCAATGACGACCTATGTCGCCTTGCTGCATTCGATCGTGCTCGGCCCCGGCAAGCGCGTGGTGATGGCGGATCTGAAGGCGATGGCGGTGGAGGCCGGCTTTCGCGATCCGCGCAGCTGGGTTGCCACCGGCAATCTGGTCTTCGAGGGCGAGGATGAGCCGCTCACGGCAGTCGAGGAGCGGTTGGAGGCGGGCTTCCGCACCCGTTTCGGCAAGCATGTCGACATCATCGCGCGTACGGCTGAGGCTTGGAAGCGGCTTGCCGCCCAGAATCCCTTCCCGAACGGGAACGGCCCGGACATCGGCATCCGCGTCATGCGAGAGCCGCTCGGCCCGGACGCCTTGTCCATGCTCCGCGGGCTCGCCGCGCCCGGCATTGCGCTTGCCCTCTCCGACGGCGATCTGTGGATCGATTTCGGCGGCAAGCCGAGCGAGACCAGGCTGCTCTCGCATCTGACGACGAAGAAGCTCGGCATCGGCACGCTGCGCAACGCAAATACTGTCAATGCGCTCGCCGCGATGCTGGCCTGATGCCTCTCGATTTCGCCTCCCTCGGCCTGATGGCCGGCGCAGCCTTCGTCGCCGCGACCTTGCTGCCGGCGCAGTCGGAAGCGGTCTTCATTGGGCTTCTGGCGGCGAAATCGGTCGATCCGACGCTGCTCTTCATCGTCGCCTCCATCGCCAACACCGCCGGCTCGGTCGTCAACTGGTGGCTTGGCCGGTTGATTGCGACGGGTGGCGTCGAGCGCCTGCCGGCGCGGCTGCGGCCCGATCCCGCGCGTTTCGCCAAGGCGCAGGGCTGGTTCGCCCGCTTCGGCTGGCCGTCCCTGCTCTTCGCCTGGCTGCCGATCGGCGGCGATCCTTTGACCTTCGTGGCGGGCTCGTTGAACTATCCGCTGCTACGCTTCATCCTGCTGGTGTTCATCGGCAAGGCAGCGCGCTATGCCTTGCTCTGGGCGGGCTGGGTGGCTGCTGCATAAGCATTTGCGCGGCTTTCGGTCTCGGGCTACCAGCGAGGCCCCTTCTGATGGAGACCAGATCATGAGCATCAAGCGCATCGCCCCCGGCCCGCGCATGTCGAAGGCCGTCGTGCATGGCAACACGGTCTATCTTGCCGGTCAGGTCGCCGACAAGGCGGCCGGCAAGAGTGTCGGCGAGCAGACCAAGGACATCCTCTCGATCATCGACGGTCTCCTGGCCGAGGCCGGCACCGACAAGTCGAAGCTGCTGATGGTCAACATCTGGCTCTCCGACATGTCGACCTTCGCCGAGATGAACGCGGTCTGGGACGGCTGGGTCTCGGCCGGCAACACGCCGGGCCGCGCCACTGTCGAGGCCAAGCTCGCCGGTCCGCAATACACCGTCGAGATCGCGGTCATCGCCGCGATCTGATCGCTGTTACGCAGGGGTGGCGGGGTTACAAACGTGAATCCGGAACTCGCCACTATCCTGGCCCGTGTCTCGCAGCGCGAGGGCGTTCCCACCGCGCTGCTGCTCGGCGTGCTCGCCTCGATGGGCGACGCTTCCGGCAAGCCCGACTTCACCCGCATCGAGAACAACCTGGCGCGCCGCGCCGGGGATTTCCGCAGCCTGCAAGCCCGGCTCGCCAGGCCGTCCAGCAGCGATCCCGAGCGCGACAGGTTGCAGGCGCAGGCCATCCAGGCGCTGGCCGAGGGCCGGCTCGCCGAAGCTGACCGGCTGCTCGCACAGGCTGAGCAGCGCAATCTCGACGGCGCGGCCGCTCCCGATGCGCTGTCGCGGGACCGCCTGCTCGCCGCCGCCGCCGGCCGTGCCGATCGTGGCGCAGTGGCGATGCTGCACCTCAATCCGCAGGCCTATCGCGATGCCGCCGAGCGCTATGCCGAGGCAGCGCTGATCGCCGATTCCGCTGAAGCTGGAAGCGGGCTCGCCTATGCCTGGATGCAGGCCGATGCATTGGCGCGGCGCGGCGCTGACTTCGCAGACAAGTCGGCCTTCGTCGCCTCGATCGGCCAATTGCGCAGCCTGCTCGCCAAGCTCGATAATTTCGACCAGACCGTGCCCTGGGCCGAGACGCAGCTTCGGCTGGCGCGCTCGCTCACCGGGCTGTCGCATCACGAAGGCGGCAGCACCCTGCTGCGTCAGGTGGTCGAGATCTACCGCACGACCTTGGAGGATCTGCAGCGCGCCAAGGCGCCGCGCCTCTGGACGACCCTCCAGACCAGGCTCGGCGAGGCCTTGTCCCGGCTCGGCGAGATCGAGGACGATGCCGGCCTGCTCGACGACGGCGTCGCCGCTTTCCGCGCCGGGCTGTCAGGGATGACGCGCGCCGACATGCCGCGCGAATGGGGGCGTCTGCAATGGGAGCTTGGCAAGGCCCATGTTGCGCTTGGCCTGCGTGCCAGCGGTGTCTCCGCCTTCGAAGCGGCCGTGAACTGCTTCAAGCTGGTGCTCGACGACCGCCCGCGCGAGAGCGTCCCGCTCGAATGGGCCGAGGTGCAGGACCGGATTGGCGCCGCACTCGTCGGCCTCGCCGGCTATTACAACGAACCGGTCGTGCTGGAGGAGGCGATTGCCGCCTTCGACGCGGCGCTGGAGGTCAGGCGCCGCGAGATCGTGCCCTCGCTCTGGGCCGAAAGCGCCGCCAACCGGGCCGAGGCGCGGCTGGAGCTGGCCGAGCGCATCCGCGACCGCGCCGAAGCTGAAAAGGCGACCACCGAGCTCGTCATGGCGATCGAGATGTTGCGCGGCCTTGGCCTCGCCGCCGAGGCCAAGGCGCGCGAATCGAAGCTGCTGAAGGCGGCAGCCCTGGTCGAGGCTCTCCGCAAGGGCTGATCAGTCCTTCACGCGCAGGGCCGCGAGCCGCTCCAGCGCCTTGTCGAGCGTGGCGTCGTGCTTGGCGAAGCAGAAGCGCACGACATTGCGCACCGCCCCTTCCGCATAGAAGGCACTGACCGGGATCGCAGCGACGCCGTGCTCGGCGACCAGTCGCTGGCAGAAGGCGACGTCGTCGCTCTCGCCGAGCGGGCCGATGTCGACATTGAGGAAATAAGTGCCGGCGCTCGGCAGCACGCTGAAGCCGAGAGCGCCGAGGCCGCCGGCGAAGCGGTCGCGCGAGCGCTGGAAATCGGCGCGCATCCCCTCGAAATAGGCGTCGTCCTTGCCAAGGCCATAGGCGACCGCCGCCTGCAGGTTCGGCGGCGTGGTGAAGGTGATGTACTGGTGCGCCTTGGCGAGCACGCGCATCAGCTCGGGCGCCGCCATTACCATTCCGACCTTCCAGCCGGTCAGCGAGAAGATCTTGCCGGCCGAGGAGATCTTGACCGTGCGCTCGCGCATGCCGGGCCGGCTCATCAACGGCTGATGGCGGTGGCCGTCGAAGACGACATGCTCCCAGACGTCGTCGCAGATCGCGACCGCGTCGTGCCGGACGCAGAACGAGGCCAGGAGGTCGAGGTCGGCCTCGCTGAAATTGGTCGCGGTCGGGTTGAGCGGGTTGTTGAACAGCACTGCCTTGGTCTTCGGCGAGAAGGCCTTCGCCAGCGCCTCCTCGCTGAGCCCGAAATGCGGCGGCGTCAGCGTCACGAATTTCGGGATGCCACCGGCGCGGCGCACCAGCGGCAGATAGGCATCGTACATCGGCTCGAACAGCACGACCTCGTCGCCGGGCGAGACGAGCGCCATCAGCGCACCGGCGATCGCCTCGGTCGCACCGGAGGTGATCATCACCTCGGCCTCGGGATCGAGCTCGAGGCCCTGCCAATGGCGGAAATGCGTCGCCGTCGCCTGGCGCAGTTCCGGCAGGCCCATCATCGGCGGATACTGGTTCCAGCCCTCGATCACCGCCTCGGCGGCTTTGCGCCGGACGTCCTCCGGGCCGGGATCGTCAGGAAAACCCTGGCCGAGATTGACGGCCTGGTGCTCGCGCGCAAGCCGCGACATGGTTTCGAAGATCGTCGTCGGGAGGGCGGAGAAGATTGGATTCATCGCGGCAGGCTTCACTCGGGAAGGCGGGCGGAAAGGCTCGGATGCCGCCATAGCACGCGCAACGCCGGTGTGCATCGTCCCGAAAAAGCGGCAGATTATGCGGAGTGATGAATATTGACATTCGTCAGTAGTCAGTGTCTGCTAGCCCTCAGCCGGTTCACGACAGCACTTCCGCGGTTTCTTCGCCCCTTTGGAGCCGTGGGACGCTGGCGTGGATCGGTGAGCTTTTTCTGGGGCAGGAAGCGGGCTAGGCAGGCTCCATGCACTCCTCCCACCGAATCCCTGCCCTGATGTTGCTCGGCACCGGCTCCAATGTCGGCAAGTCGCTGCTCGTCGCCGGCCTCTGCCGCCTCTTCGCCGATCGCGGGCTCAAGGTCCGCCCGTTCAAGCCGCAGAACATGTCGAACAATGCCGCTGCGACCGCACAGGGCGAGATCGGCCGGGCCCAGGCGCTGCAGGCGCGCGCTGCCCGGATCGCTGCTCATGTCGACATGAACCCGGTGCTGCTCAAGCCGGAGAGCGAGCGCGGCAGCCAGATCATCCTGCAGGGCCGCGTCGCCGGCCATCTCTCCTCCGGGGATTTCAGCCGCCGCGGCGATTTCCTGCCGAAGGTGCTGGAGAGCTTCGAGCGACTGAGCGACGGCGCCGACCTGATTCTGGTCGAGGGCGCGGGGTCGCCGGCCGAGACCAATCTGCGCGCCCGCGACATCGCCAATCTCGGCTTTGCGCGTGCAGCCGGCGTTCCGGCGATCCTTGTCGGCGATATCGACCGCGGCGGGGTCATCGCCAGCCTGGTCGGCAGCCATGCCGTGCTCGATGCCGAGGATCGGGCGATGATCCGCGGCTTCGCCATCAACCGCTTCCGCGGCGATGTCGGCCTGTTCACGCCGGCGCTCGACACGATCACCCGGGCGACGGGCTGGCCGAGCCTCGGCGTCGTGCCCTGGTTCGCCGATGCCGCGCGTCTGCCGGCCGAGGACGGGCTCGACTTGGTCCGCGGTGCCCCGGCTCGCGATGGTGCGCTGAAGATCGCCGTGCCGGTGCTGCCCGGCATCGCCAATTTCGACGATCTCGATCCGCTCAAGCTCGAGCCCAGCGTCGAGCTTGTCTTCGTCGGCCCCGGCACGCCATTGCCGGGCGACGCTGCCCTGGTGATCCTGCCGGGCTCGAAGACGACGCTGCGCGATCTCGCCAGGCTGCGCGAGGAGGGCTGGGATATCGACATCCTCGCCCATCGCCGCCGCGGCGGTCATGTGCTCGGTCTCTGCGGCGGCTACCAGATGCTCGGCAGGACCGTGCGCGACCCGCTCGGGCTCGAAGGTCCGGCCGGCGCCGCCCCCGGGCTCGGCCTGCTCGACATCGAGACCGAGCTCACGCCGGACAAGACGGTGCGTGAGGTCGCGGTCGCCCATCCCGAGAGCGGCACTGCCGGCCGCGCCTATGAGATCCATCTCGGCGTCAGCGACGGGCCGGACCGGGTGCGGGCGCCCTTCCGCGTCGACGGCCGGCCGGAAGGAGCCCGCAGTACCGACGGAAGGGTGGTCGGGACCTATCTCCATGGCGTCCTGACCTCAGATCTGCTGCGCCGCGCCTGGCTCGAAAACCTGGCGGGGAAGCCGCTGGCGGAGGGTGAAGCCTATGAACCTGCCGTGGAAGCGGCGCTCGACCGCCTTGCCGGGCATCTGGAGTGCCATCTCGATATCGACGCCATCCTCGCACTGGCCCGTTCGCGCTCCTGACACCGAACGGGTGTTCCGCGAAAAACTGTCAGGAGGAAACAAATAAAGCTTTGCGGTTCAATTTGTTGACGAATGACGAAATTCGTCATAGTCAACGATGGCGTCCGCAGACGGCCTATGGGAACAAGTCATCAGACCGGGAAGTTGCTGTGGCATGAGCACAGTAGAGCGCGATACAAGGCACGACATCATCGATGTCGCCGAGCGGTTCTTCCGCCAGATCGGCTATCAGAAGACCACTGTCGCCGATATCGCCAAGTCGCTGCGCATGAGCCCGGCGAATGTCTACCGTTTCTTCGACTCCAAGAAGGCGATCAACGAGGCCGTCGCCGAGCGCTCGATGAGCGAGCTCGAGGCGACCGTCGCCGCGATTGCCGCCGAGAAGCGCCCGGCCGCCGAGCGCCTGCGCGACATCCTCGCCGCGACCAGCCGGATCAGCGCCGCCCGCTATCTCGACAATCACCGCCTGCACGAGATGGTCGCCTGCGCCATGGAGGAGAGCTGGGACGTCGTGCGCGGCCATATCGAGCGCTATGACGCGATCCTGCGCCTCGTCGTGGCGGAGGGCATCGCCAAGGGCGAGTTCACTGCCCGCGATCCGGTCGCCGCGACCCATTGCGTGCGCATGGCGATGATCCGCTTCTACCATCCGCTCCTGCTCGGCCAATGTGCCGAATTGCCCGGCCCGAATGTCGAGGAGATGATCGACTTCGTCCTCGCCGGGCTGGGAGCCGGCCGCTCTGCGAACTGACCAGGCGCTCCAGCTGCGTTGACAAGGCGTCGAGGGAGCGGGATACCCCGCCGCGCATGCTGAATCTCTCCAAACAGAGCGCTAAGAAGCTCGCCGTCATCGTCCACGACCTGGCGATGACCGCGCTCGCGATCGTTTTCGTCTTCGCCGTGCGCTTCGATGGCTGGCTGTTCGACGAGCGGATGCGGCAATTGCCGACGATCCTGCCCTTCTTCGTCGCCTATGCCGGAGTGGTCTACTGGTTCTTCCAGCTCTACCGCTCGAAATGGCGCTTCGCCTCGCTGCCGGATCTCTCGAATATCGTCCGGGCTGTCACGGTTCTGACCCTGACCCTGCTGGTCGTCGACTACATCCTCGTCGCGCCGAATCTCTACGGCTATTTCTTCTTCGGCAAGATCACCATCGTCCTGTACTGGCTGGTGCAGATCGCGCTGCTCGGCGGCCCGCGCCTGGCCTATCGCTATTTCAAATATTCACGCTCCAAGCACCATGCGGCGCGCGAGGCGACCTTGCCGGCCCTGCTGCTCGGCCGCGGCGTCGACATCGAGATGGTGATCCGCGCCATGGAATCGGGCGCGATGGGCAAGATGCGCCCGGCCGGCATCCTGACGCCGCGTCCGGACGACCTCGGCCAGTCGATCCGGGGCGTGCAGGTGCTCGGCCTGCTCTCGCAGATGGAGACGGTCGCGGCCGATGCCAATGAGCGGGGCGAGCCGTTCCGCCGCATCGTCGCGACGCCGAGCGCGCTGGCGCCGGAAGCTGAGCCCGACAAATGGCTCGCCAGGACGCGCAAGCTCGCCATCCCGATCTCGCGCCTCGACACGCTCGGCGAGGGCATGCGCGGCAACGAGCTGGCGCCGCTGGAGATCGAGGACCTTCTGGTGCGTCCCTCGGTCAAGATCGATCGCGAGCGGCTCGAAGGGTTCCTGAAAGGCAAGCGCGTCATCGTCACCGGCGGCGGCGGTTCGATCGGCTCCGAGATCTGCCTGCGCTGCGCCGCCTTCGGCGCGGCCGAACTGCTCGTCGTCGAGAATTCCGAGCCGGCGCTGTTCCATGTCACCGAGGCGCTGGCGGCGCAGGACCTGCCGATGCGGGTCACCGGCGCGCTTGCCGATGTCCGCGACGCGGCTCGTCTCGGGCCGCTGTTCAAGGCCTTCGCGCCCGACATCGTCATTCATGCTGCCGCGCTGAAGCATGTGCCCTATCTCGAGGCCGACTGGGGCGAGGGCATCAAGACCAACATCTTCGGCTCGGTCGTCGCGATCGAGGCGGCGGTCGCTGCCGGTGCCGGCATCTTCGTGATGATCTCGACCGACAAGGCGATCGAGCCGGTCTCGATGCTGGGCGCAACCAAGCGCTTCGCCGAGATGTATGCCCAGGCACGCGATGCCGAGTTCGCCAATGGCAATCGCGGCACGCGCCTCGTCGCGGTCCGCTTCGGCAATGTGCTCGGCTCGGTCGGCTCGGTGGTGCCGAAGTTCAAGGCGCAGATCGAGCGCGGCGGACCGGTCACCGTGACCAGCCCGGAGATGATCCGCTACTTCATGACCATCCGCGAGGCCTGCGACCTCGTGCTGACCTCCGCCTCTCATGCCCCCGAGCACGAGGCGCAGGACGAGCGCGCCGCCGTCTATGTGCTGAAGATGGGCCAGCCGCTGAAGATCATGGATCTCGCCGAGCGCATGATCCGCCTCGCCGGCTATGAGCCCGGCGTCGACATCGAGATCGCCGTGACCGGCGTCCGCCCGGGCGAGCGCCTGAACGAGATCCTCTTCGCCAAGGACGAGCCGATGGCCGAGACCGGGCTCGACGGCGTCATGGCGGCCAAGCCGATCTTCGCCGGCCGCGAGCGCATGCAGGGCTGGCTCGACGAGCTCGAACGGGCGCTGGCAGCGCAGGATCGCCTTGGCGCCGAAGCGGTGCTCGAAGCGGCGATCCCCGATTTCAGCCAGCGTCGGCCCGGTTTGCCGCCAGCTCCGCCAGCGCAGCCTTGGTCTCCGCAGGCGGCTGCCAGCCAGCGCTGAGCAAGGCAGCAGGCGAGGCGACGAGCCCGTTCGCCAGGCGCTCATAGGCGCCGGAGCGCCCGGCGAGCCGCGCCGCCAGCGCCAGCAGTGCCGTCGGGACCGGAAGCAGCCCCGGCCCGCGTCCGAGGCCGGCGCGCATCGCGGCGAGCATCTGCGCGACCGAGAGAGGCTCTGGATCGGCGATGATGTAGCTGCGCCTGGCCGGGCAGGCCTCCGTCAACGCGAAAGCGACGCCCTCGGCCAAATTCTCGATCGCGAGCAGCGAGCGTTTCGCCGAGAGTGCCCCGAGTGGCAGCGGCACGGGGAGGCGCGCGAGTTTCAGCAGCGCCGCCATATTGGCCTTCACGCCCGGCCCGTAGACCAGCACCGGCCGCAGCGCGACCCAGTCGAGGTCGAGCCCGGCGAGTTCCTGTTCGGCTGCCAGTTTGGAGCGGCCATAGGCATCGGTCGGCGCGGGCGTGTCCGCCTCGCTCAGCGTTTTGCTGCTGATCGGCCCGCTCTGCGCCCGGATCGAGGACAGGAAGACGAAGCGCCGCACCCCTGCCGCCTGCGCTGCCCGGGCCAGCGCCAGCGTCGCCTGCGTGTTGACAGCCCGGTAGCGCTCCTCCGGGATGTCGCCGTCGGCGTGGGCCAATCCGGCGCTGTGGACGACGTGATCGACGCCGTCGAGCAGTGGCTGCCAGTCGATCGGCGCGCCGAGATCGCCGATCGCGACATGCTCGACATTGGGGATGATGGGAGCCGTGCCGCGACCTGCCGTCCGCACCTTGTAGCCGCGCGCGATGAGGTCATGCAGCAGATGCCGGCCGACGAAGCCGCTCGCGCCGGTGAGCAGGACGCGCTCGCTCACGGTTGCGTCCGCTTGCGCGAGAAGCGGCGCAGCAGGCCGAGCGTCAGCGCCAGCGCCACCAGCAGGCAGCCGAGCTGTGCCCAGAGTGCCGGCACGGCGATGCTGATCGCCGCGAGCGCGATCAGGACAAGATTGAGCAGGCCGATCTGCGCGACGATCTCGATGACCCTGAAGCCGTTGTCGGTTGCCTGCTGGTAGAAGTGCGAACGGTGCGCCTGCCAGACCTTTTCGCCGCGCGCGAGCCGGCGCAGCAGCGTGATCGTCGAATCCATGACGTGATAGAGCGGCAGGATCAGCGCTGCGGTCAGCGCGCCGGTGCCGGCGAGGCGGTAGAGCAGATAGGCGCCGAGCAGGCCGAGCGGCAAAGCCCCGACATCGCCGAGGAAGATGCGCGCGACTGGCTTGTTGAGCGGGGAAAAGCCGAGGAGGCCGCCGAGCAGCGCCGCGGCGAGCAGCCCGGTGGCAGGATCGATGAGGCCGTAGACGCCGGCGAGCGCGATCGCGGCGGAGAGCGGCACCAGCCCGGCCAGCGTGATCCAGTCGATCCCGTCCATGAAGTTGACGAGGTTGACGAACCAGGCGCCGGCTATCAGGGCAAGGCCGCGCTCGGCCCAGAGCGGCAATGTCTCCGGCAGCAGCCGCACGTCAGGCGCGGCGTAGAACACGACGATGCCGACGCAGAGGAACTGCAGCGGCAGGCGCAGCGCCGGCGAGAGCGGCCTGATGTCGTCCCAGGCGCCGACCACGGCCAGCAGGACAGACGCGGCCATGACCAGGACGAGGCCTTGCCGGGCGCCCGCATCCATCGGAATGAAGGCCAGCGCGAGCCCCAAAGCCAGGAAGGCACCGGCGAGAACGGCGATGCCGCCGCCCTGCGGAGTCGGTGTGCGATGGCTGGAGCGCGCGTTCGGCCGCGCCAGCGCATAGCGCATCATCACGGGCCGCAGGGCCAGGCACAGCACGAAGGCCAGGCCGGCGGCGAGCGCGATCAGCAGGAGGGGCACGAAAGGTTCCAAGGCGGGCGGACCATAGCCATAAGGCTGCTTGCCGCAAGCAGCTCTTGCATTGGCGAGCACAAAAGCAGAACATCACGAATATGGCCGTTGCCGATTCCGCCCTCAATCCGCCGCCTGCGCGGCCGGAGATCACCCGTGCCGTCTGCCGCGGTGCCTCGCGTCATTTGCGCGAGCGCGGCTATGCCGTCGTCAAGGAGATGACCTTCGCCAATGGCCGGCGCGGCGACATCGTCGCCCTCTCGCCCTCCGGCGAATTGCTGGTGGTCGAGGTCAAGTCGGGGATCGAGGATTACCGCGTCGACGGCAAATGGCCGGATTACCGTGATTATTGCGACGGCTTCCTCTTCGCGGTCGCCCCCGAATTCCCGCTGGAGATATTGCCGGAGGATGTCGGCCTGATCGTCGCCGACGCCTTCGGCGGCGAATTGCTGCGCGAGCCGCCGCGCCACCCGCTGGCGCCGGCGCGCCGGAAAATGCTGACCATCGCCTTCGCTAGACTGGCGGCCGGGCGATTGGCGTTGCTGGAGGATCCGGAGATCGGCTGAGAGCCTGCGCAGTCCGGTGCGTAACCGGATTACTACGTCCGATCAGATGACCTATGGTAATGATTGAGCTACCGAAGTCCGTTCGACCGGCCGTTTCGCGGGTGTCCGGATGGTGCGCAAGCTCGGGTTTTTCGCCGCTCTCGCTGGCCTTCTTTCTGTGGGAGCGGTCTCGGCGGAGACTCCCGAGGCGATCGTGCGCGGCATCTACGCTGGCGGTCTTGCTCAGAGCTCAATCGGGCGGCTACGCTCGGCCGAGAACCGTGGCCGCTATTTCCAGCCGAGTCTGGTCCGACTGTTCGCGGCGGACGACCGCGCCGACAATCTCTGCATCGATTTCGCCATCACCAGTAGTGGGCAGGATTTCGACGAGAAGGAAATCGCTCGCACCCTGCGGGTCGAGGTGAAGGCTGGCGACGATCGGGCCGCGGTCGATGTCCGTTTCCGGAACTTCGGTGAAGCCAACCATATCCGCTACGATTTCGTACGCGCGGGTGAGGCCTGGAAGATCGCCGACATCGCCTCACTGAGCCATCGCTGGCGCCTGTCGAAGATTCGCTGCTGAGCGGTGCAGCCACGTCTCAGGCCAATTCGCGCTGCTCCGGCAGATTGAGCGCCTTCGGGCCGATGTTCAGGCTGATCTGCAGACTGTCGGCGATGCGATGGGCCCGGTCGATGAACAGGAACCTCGCCGGGCCGGTGCAGAGCTCGGTGACCGTCGTTTCGAACAGCGCGAGCCAGCGCTCGAAATGCTGCATCTCGAGCGGAAGCGGCATGTGGATCTGGTGCGGCTTGCCGCGGTAGCGCCCGCTCATCAGCGTCACCGACGACCAGAAATCGCGCAGCTTGGCGAGATGGGCGTCCCAATCATCGCCGAGTTTTTCGAGGAAGATCGGCCCGATCAGCGGGTCCAGCCGCACCCGGCCGTAGAAAGTGTCGACCAGCTCGGCAATCAGCTCTTCGCTGATGCGCTCCGGCAGCGCCGTCCCGCTCATCGCGGGGCGCGCTTGGCGAGGATGCGCTGCAGGGTGCGCCGGTGCATGCCGAGCCGGCGCGCCGTCTCCGAGACATTGCGGCTGCAGAGCTCGTAGACGCGCTGGATATGCTCCCAGCGCACCCGATCGGCCGACATCGGGTTCTCCGGCGGCACCGGGCGGGTATTGGGCCCGGCAGCCAGCGCCGAATGAATCTCGTCGGCATCGGCGGGCTTGGCCAGGAAGTCATAGGCGCCGAGCTTCACCGCGCTGACCGCGGTCGCGATATTGCCGTAGCCGGTCAGGACGACGCCGCGCGCATCCGGGCGCTTCTCCTTGAGGCGGGCGATCACGTCGAGGCCGTTGCCGTCGCCGAGGCGCAGGTCGATCACCGCATAGGCCGGCGCCGCTTCTTCGACGGCCGCGATCCCCGCCTGCACGGACTCGGCGATCCGCACCGAATAGCCGCGGCCTTCCATGGCGCGGGCGAGGCGGTTCAGGAACGGCTTGTCGTCGTCGACGAGCAGGAGCGTCATGTCCCTGCCGGCCGTATCGGTGAGCTCGCCTGTCGTCGGCGCCGTGTCCATCGCCATCATCTCCTGCCGGGTGGGTCGCTGTCCGGCTCAACATCCATTCTATCGATTGCGCGACGCGCTGAAACGCCGCAACGCCTCATTCTGTCGCATATGGGGCGAAAAGCTCCGAATTTGAAGGCCCGGCTGGCCGATCGTCGCGTTCGAACACGGCCCGCAGCCAGGTGATCCGGATGCTGGCGCCGGTTGCCGGCAATGGCAGATTGGAGAATTCCAGCGTCGCGCCGCTGCGCTCCAGCAGCGTCTTGGCAATGAACAGGCCCAGGCCCAGGCCGCCGCCGGCGCGCGATTCCTTGTCATGCGAACGCGAGAGATAGGGGTCGCCGGCGCGCAGCAGAACCTCCGGCGTGAAGCCCGGCCCGTCATCGGCGATGGTCAGGGTGACGGCTCCGTCGGTCCACTGCGCCGTGATCGTCACCTTGGAGCGGGCGAAGTCGACGGCGTTGTCGACGATGTTGCCGAGCCCGTAGTTCATGCCGGGATTGCGCCGGCAGACCGGCTCCGGCTTGTCGCCGATCAGCGCGATCTCGAACGGCACGCCAAAGGGCCGCTGGGGCCCGGCGGCCTCCTCGATCAGGAGGCTGAGCGAGAGCTGGTCGAGCGGTCCGGCATCGTCGTCCTGCAGCGAGGCGAGCTTGCCGAGGATGCCGCGGCAGCGCTCGACCTGCTCGCGCAGCAGGGTGATGTCCTCGGCCATCTCGCCTTCGGCCGGGGCGAGCCGCGAGAGCTCGCGGGCGACCAGCGCGATCGTGGCGAGCGGCGTGCCGAGCTCATGCGCGGCCGCGGCGGCGAGGCCGTCGAGCTGCGACAGATGCTGCTCGCGCGCCAGCACCAGCTCGGTCGCAGCCAGCGCCTCCGAGAGATCGCGCGCCTCCTTGGCGACGCGCCAGGCGTAGATGGCGGTGAAGCCGAGCCCCAGCAAAAGCGCGATCCAGTTGCCGAGCTGGTATTGCGGCGGCAGCACCGGCCGCTCGCTCCCGGCCCAGGGCAGGGGCCAGTGCAGGGTGGTGAGCAGCGTCGCGAGCCCCGCGGCGAGCAGGCCCAGCGCCAGCGTGTGCCGCGGCGGCAGCGCCGTGGCCGAGATCATCACCGGCGCCAGGAACAGGATCGCGAACGGGTTCTGCAGTCCGCCGGTGAGATAGAGCAGGGCCGCGAGCTGCAGGATGTCGAAGCCGAGCAGCGCGGTCGCGGCGCCCTCGCCCAGCCGGTGGCTGAGCGGGAAACGGATGCGCAGGGCGATGTTGAGCCAGGCCGAGACGGCTATGGCGAGGAAGCACCAGCCGAAGGGCAGCGAGAAGCCAAGTCCGAAATGCACGCCGGCGACGGCGGCGCTCTGGCCGGCGATGGCAAGCCAGCGCAAGCGCACCAGCGTATCGAGCCGCAAATGGCGCGGCGTGCCTCCGGGAGCGGATGGAACGAGGTCGGCGATCATCTCGGCGCGCAATCTTCGCAATGCCGAGGACGGTCGGAAAGTATGAAACTGTGGCTAATCGGCATCACAAGGAAATCTTAGCCCTTTGGACGATTGAATCAGAACAAATTCTACTTAGGCTGCATCCCCTTGTTGCGCTGCATCGTGAATGCGGCACTGCGAAAGAGCGAAAGGGCCGCCATGTCGTTCGCCTACCACGCCTATGAGGCGGTTCATATGATGGTCAGCCCGGCGCGGGCCATGTCCGACGCCATGCAGCTCGCCTTCAAGAATCCGGCGAACCCGCTGACCTACACCCCGTTCGGCCGCACCATCGCCGCCTCCTGCGAATTGTTCGAGCGCACCACCCGCCGCTACGGCAAGCCGGCTTTCGGTCTCGACACCACCACGATGAACGGCATCAAGGTCGGGGTCGAGGAACACGTCGTCTGGCAGCGCCCCTTCTGCAACCTGATCTATTTCGACCGCAAGATCGAAGGCCGCCGCAAGCCGCAGCCCAAGGTGCTGCTGGTCGCGCCGATGTCCGGCCACTACGCCACGCTGCTGCGCGGCACGGTCGAGACCCTGCTGCCCGACCATGAAGTCTACATCACCGACTGGATCGACGCCCGCCTCGTGCCGCTCACGGCCGGCAAGTTCGATCTCGACGATTACATCGACTACGTCATTGCCATGCTGCAGAAGCTCGGCCCCGACACCCATGTCATGGCTGTCTGCCAGCCTTCCGTGCCGGTGCTCGCCGCGATCGCGCGCATGGAGGCCGAGGGTGACCCGGCGTCGCCACGCTCGATGACGCTGATGGGCGGGCCGATCGACACCCGTCGCTCGCCGACCGCGGTCAACCAGCTCGCCATGGAGCGCGGCACCGACTGGTTCCGCCGCAACTGCATCACCCGCGTGCCGTTCCCGCATCTCGGCGCCTTCCGCGAGGTCTATCCCGGCTTCATGCAGCTGTCGGGCTTCATGGCGATGAATTTCGATCGCCATCTCACCGCGCATTACGACATGTACAAGCACCTGATCGCCGGCGACGGCGATTCGGCCGAGAAACACCGCGATTTCTATGACGAGTATCTCGCGGTCATGGACCTGACCGCCGAGTTCTACCTGCAGACCGTCGACACCGTCTTCGTCAAGCATGCCCTGCCCAAGGGCGAGATGATGCACCGCGGCAAGCCGGTCGACCTCAAGGCGATCCGCAGCGTCGCGCTGATGACGGTCGAGGGCGAGAACGACGACATCTCCGGCGTCGGCCAGACCAAGGCGGCGCACGACCTGTGCGTCAACATCCCCGCCGACATGCGGGTCGAGTACCTGCAGAAGGGCGTCGGCCATTACGGCGTCTTCAACGGCTCGCGCTTCCGCTCGGAGATCGCGCCGCGCATCGCCGACTTCATGCTTTCCCTCGACATGAAGGCGGCCAAGGAGCGCCGCAACGACACCGCGGAGACGGCGCGCAAGGCGCTGAAGGTCGCGGGCTGAGTTAAGCTCAGCCCTCTTCCGCTGCCGCTGCGAATCCCGCACAATCGCCGGGATGCGGTTCTCCCTGTTCAGGCGCCAGCCCGATCCCGACCGGATCGAGGTCGCCCATGCCGGCACGCTCTACCCGGTCACCGTCAAGCGGCGCTCGACGGCGCGCCGGCTGACCCTGCGCGTCTCGCAGGCGACCGGCGAGATCACCCTGACCCTGCCCGAACGCGTCGACTTCACGACCGGCCGCATCTTCGCCGAGAAGCATGGCGGCTGGATCGCGGCGCGCATGGCCAAGCGTCCGCAGGGCGTCGCCTTCGAGCCCGGTGCGGTCGTGCCGCTGCGCGGCGTCCCGCACCGCATCGTGCATTGGACCAAGGTGCGCGGGGTGACACGTGCTGCGCTCTCGGCCCAGGGCGAGCCGATCATCGCAGTCTGTGGCGAGGCGGCCCATGTCGCGCGCCGGGTCACGGATTTCCTGCGTCGCGAGGCATTGGCCGACCTGGAGAAGGCGGTACGCACCCATACCGCCGTGCTCGGCATCCCCGCGCGCAAGATCACGCTGCGCGACACCACCAGCCGTTGGGGCTCATGCTCCTCGAAAGGGCATCTCAGCTTCTCCTGGCGCCTGATCCTCGCCCCGGCGCTGGTGCTCGACTATCTCGCCGCCCATGAGGTCGCGCATCTCAAGGAGATGAACCATTCGCACCGCTTCTGGGCGCTGACGCATAAGCTCTGTCCGCGCACCGAGGAAGCGGAGGCCTGGCTCAAGCGCCATGGCGCGAGCCTGCATGGCTATGGCTGAGATGTGAGCATTTTCGAGCGAAGTGGGTACCGGTTCGCGTGAAGAAAATGCGATATCAAAGCTTGCCGGTCGGCACGCCCTCACGGATGACGCGCGAGAACTCCGGGCTGTCGGGCTTCAGGCTGCGCGCCTTCTCGCCGATATGGCTCAGCTTCACCAACTCGTCGAGCGGCATGTCCTGGCGCACCGAGCCGATGTCGCGGAGATAGCCGGGCAGGTAGCCCGAGAGCAGCACGCGCGGGTCGAGCGGCAGCGAGAATTTCCAGCCGGGCGCGACCTGGCCGACGAGATGATAGACCACGGTGGTGCAGTTGGTCGTCAGCGTGTTGTACCAGCGCGGCTGCTGTGCCAGCCGGTTGATGTCGGCGGCATAGGCGAGCAGCAGGTCGCGCGCCTGCTGCGGCGTGGCGTTGAGCCGGAACAGGCGGGTATCCTCGCCGCGCGCCTGGGTTCGCAGGCCGATCAGGTCGCGCTCGTCGGCGACGACATAGGCCATCTCGTAATTGCGGAAGAAGCCGGCCAGCGCCGACCATTCCTCGCCCTTCTCGCGCCGGATCTCGATCGAGATCGTCAGGGGATCGCTGTCTGCGAAGGTGAAGCTGATCAAGAGATGCGCGATCGCCTCGCCCGACCAGTAGGACAGGAAGAGATCGGCGCCCTGGATGCGCGAGAGGTCGTAGCTGCGGGTTTCCCAGCGCTGGTCGTAGTCGTTTTCCGTCCGCCAGGTGAAATGGCGCAGATTGGTCACCGTCAGGTGGTTTTCGGCGACGCTCATCTGCGGCAGATGCGCCAGCTCCGGAATCCAGTCCCGCTCATGCGAGGGCTTGAGGCCGGCCCACCAGCCGAGCAGGCCGACGAAGAGTACCGCGAAGGCGAGCGGCAGGCGCGGCGCGCCACTCCAGATCCCGATCGCACCGGCAAGCCCGGCGAGACCGAAGCCGATCGCGCCGGCGATGCCGATCGCACCGGGCAGGCGGAAGATCAGGAGCCCTGCGCCCCAGGCTGCGGTGCCGAGGACCGCGAGGGTCAGCAGGATCTGCAGGAGAACGAAAAAGAGGCGGCTCATCGCCGCCTCTCATAGCATGCTGAAATGCGTTTCGCTCAAGCGGCGAGGGAGCTCGTCGGCGCGGCGGCCTTCACGGCGTCGTCGACATGGGCCTCGAACTTCTCGAAATTCTTGGCGAACATGCCGACCAGCTTCTTCGCGGTCTCGGCGAAGGCGGCCTTATCCTGCCAGGTCTTGACGGGATAGAGGATGTGCGGCTCGACGCCGGGTACCGACGTGGGAACGGCGAACCCGAAATAAGGATCGCGGCGGAAATCGGCGCGGTTGAGCGAACCGTCCAGTGCCGCGGTCAGCAGGCGGCGGGTGACGCGGATCGGCATGCGCCGGCCGGTGCCGTAGCCGCCGCCGGTCCAGCCGGTGTTCACCAGCCAGCAGTCGACATGGTGCTTGGCGATGAAGTCGCGCAGCAGGTTTGCGTATTCCGACGGGTGGCGCGGCAGGAAGGGCGAGCCGAAGCAGGTCGAGAACTCCGGCTGCACGCCGACGAGCCCGCGCTCGGTGCCGGCAACCTTGGCGGTGTAGCCGGAGAGGAAATGGTACATCGCCTCGGCCGGGGTCAGCTTGGCGATCGGCGGCATCACGCCGAAGGCATCGGCGGTCAGCATCACGATGTTCTTCGGCGTGCCGGCCCGGCCGGTGCGCGAAGCGTTCGGGATGGCGTCGAGCGGATAGGCCGAGCGGGTGTTCTCGGTCTTGGTCTCGTCGTCGAAATCGACCTCGCGCGAGATCGGATCCATCACGATGTTCTCGAGCACCGTGCCGAAGCGTTGCGAGGCTGCGAAGATCTGCGGCTCGGCCTCGGCCGAGAGGCGGATCGTCTTGGCGTAGCAGCCGCCCTCGAAATTGAAGATGCCGTCCTTCGACCAGCCATGCTCGTCATCGCCGATCAGGGTGCGTTCGGGATCGGCCGAGAGGGTGGTCTTACCGGTGCCGGAGAGGCCGAAGAAGATCGCCGGATCGTCCTTGGAGCCGACATTGGCCGAGCAGTGCATGGGCACCACGCCCTTCGCCGGCAGCGTGTAGTTCAGATAGGTGAAGACCGATTTCTTCATCTCGCCGGCATAGGCGGTGCCGCCGATCAGCACGATCTTGCGCGAGAAGTCGATGGCGATGACGGTTTCGCTGCGGCAGCCATGGCGGGCCGGATCGGCCTTGAAGCTCGGCAGGTCGACGATCGTCAGCTCGGGCACGTAACCGGCGATCTCGCCGGCCTCGGGCCGGATCAGCAGGTTGCGGATGAAGAGGGAGTGCCAGGCCATTTCGGTGAAGACCCGCGCCTTGACGCGGTGGGCCGGGTCGGCGCCGCCATAAAGGTCCTGCGCGAACAGCTCCTTGCCTTCGGCGTGCTTGATGAAGTCGCCGAGCAGGGTCTCGAACTGCTCCGAGGAGATCGCGCCGTTGTTATCCCACCAGACGCTCTTCTCGGTCAGCGCGTCCTTGACGACGAACTTGTCCTTGGGCGAGCGGCCGGTATGGCTGCCGGTGTCGGCGCAGAGCGCGCCGCCGCGGGCGATCTGGGATTCGCCGCGCCGCAGCGATTCCTCATAGAGGCGCGCCGCCTCGAGATTCCAGTAGACCGCCTTGAGCCCACGGAAGCCGAATGAGTCGGCGCCGCTGGTCGGGTTGACGTGACCGATGGTCTCCACTGGCAATTCCTCCTGCCGAGAAGCCGTCGCCAGGCGAAGCCGGCGTCGTGATTGGCGCGGGGCGTAACCCCACTATGGGCCCGATGGACCGGTGACGTGGAGGGCTCTTTAGGCGGATGACGACGCCGGCTCAAGTCATGAGGCCGGCCCGCGGGCGACCATGGCAAATTTAAATCGTTTGAAAAATCAGCTGTGGTGAATCGCCGCGCTCAGGCCGCCTCGCGGGCCTTGCCGGCGAGGGCAACGAGGGTTTTGCGCAGCGCGTCGGGCGTCGTCACCGGCTCGTCGAAGGGCAGGCGCAGCGCCTTGTCGCCGAGCATCAGGTCGGCTCCGTCGGGATCGACGCCGGAGAGGCGCCAGGGACCCTCCTCGCCGCCGAGCAGCCTCGTGGCGTAGAGCCCGATCGCGTCGGCATGGTCCTCGTTCATATGCTCGACGGCACCTTCCTCGGCCTCGACCAGCGCCTCGGCCTGCGAGCAGTCGCTGAGCACGTCACGGGCCTCGAGTTCGTAGGCCCGGCCGAAGCCGCCATTGAGGCTGGCACGCTGGAGCCTGAGCGCGAAGAACGAGAAATCGGGAAAATCGACGTAAAGCGAGGCCTTTGGCTGGCGTGCCAGGAAACGACGGCGCACGCGCCGGCCGAAATCGCTGTCGCGTTCGACCTTCTCGGCGCGCGCCAGCAGCGTGATCCGGGCATGGGCGAGCGGGTCGCCCTTGCCGCCCGGCGCGATCAGAAGCGAGCAGCGCGGGTCGGCGACGAGGTTGCCGGTATGGCCGGAGAGCGAGGACACCAGGATCAGCGGCGTGCCGTCGATCTCGGTGGCGAGGCTGGTCAGGCTGGCGAAGGGGTGGCCTTCCGGCGTCAGCGTAGCCAGGGACGCCGAGCGCGCGCTGCGCAGGAGGCCGCGCGCCAGTCCGCGAGCGCTGGCATCTGTCGGCCTGATCGGATCGGTCGCCATCGCACTTTTCGCCATCTTAAAGGTTTTCGCGGGCAGACGTAGCGAAACCGCCTTGGCTTGGCTAGATTGCAGCCATGCTTTGGCCGTTCTCGCGCGAGAGTGGACCCTTTGATTGTAACGCCAGCACACAAAGAGCCGGAAAAGCTTATGCCAACCATTGCGCTGGTCGATGACGACCGCAACATCCTGACCTCGGTTTCGATCGCATTGGAGGCCGAGGGCTATCGCATCCAGACCTATACGGATGGCGCCTCGGCCCTCGACGGTCTGAAGCAGAATCCGCCCGACCTCGCCATCTTCGACATCAAGATGCCGCGCATGGACGGGATGGAGCTGCTGCGCCGCCTGCGTCAGAAGTCCGACCTGCCGGTGATCTTCCTGACTTCGAAGGACGAGGAGATCGACGAGCTCTTCGGCCTGAAGATGGGCGCCGACGACTTCATCCGCAAACCCTTCTCGCAGCGCCTCCTGGTCGAGCGCGTCAAGGCGATCCTGCGCCGGGCCGGCGCCAAGGACGCGAGCGCGGTTGTCCGTACCGAGGATGCCAAGGCACTGGAGCGCGGCCTGCTGCGCATGGATCCGGAGCGCCACACCTGCACCTGGAAGGGCGAGCCGGTTACGCTGACCGTCACCGAGTTCCTGATCCTGCAGTCGCTGGCGCAGCGTCCGGGCGTGGTCAAGAGCCGCAACGCCCTGATGGACGCCGCCTATGACGACGAGGTCTATGTCGACGACCGCACCATCGACAGCCACATCAAGCGCCTGCGCAAGAAGTTCAATCAGGTCGATGTCGATTTCGACATGATCGAGACGCTCTACGGCGTCGGCTACCGCTTCAAGGAGAGCTGAGAAGCCTCCCGGCGCAGCCAGCGTTTGCGCATGCGCCGGGACAGGGTATGAGCCGCTCATGGCTACGATCGAACAGGAAGGGGCCCGCGCCGGCGGGCCGCGGGCGGGGCTGACGCTGCGCCGTCGCGCCGCGCTGTTCGGCCGTCGCGTCTGGCGTGCCATCACCGGACGCGCCGCCTCCAGCCTGACCCGGCGCATCGTCGTCCTCAACCTCGCCGGCCTCGTCGCGCTGCTCGTCGGCTTCCTCTACCTCAACCAGTTCCGCGAGGGCCTGATCGAGGCGCGGGTGCAGAGCCTTCTGACCCAGGGCGAGATCATCGCCGGCGCCATCGCAGCCTCCGCCACGGTCGAGACCGATACGATCGCGATCGATCCGGACAAGCTCCTGCAGATGCAGGCCGGCGAGAGCGGCGCCATCGCCGAGGATCCGCTCGATTTCTCGATCAACCCGGAAAAGGTCGCTCCGCTGCTGCGCCGGCTGGTGACGCCGACCAAGACGCGCGCCCGCATCTACGACAGGGACGGGATGCTGACGCTGGATTCGCGCAATCTCTATTCGCGTGGCGACATTCTGCGGCTCGACCTGCCGCGCATCGGCGAGAGCGACGAGCCGCCCTTGCTCGAACGGACCTGGAACCTGCTGCGCAACCGGCTCGGCCGCGCCGACGTGCCGGCCTATGACGATTTCGCCAACGCCAACGGCAGGTCCTACACCGAGGTCGCCCGGGCGTTGGCCGGTTCGCCGGCGAGCGTGGTGCGCGTCAACACCCGCGGCGAGACCATTGTCTCGGTGGCGGTGCCGGTGCAGCGCTTCCGGGCCGTGCGCGGTGCGCTGCTGCTCTCGACCCAGGGCGGCGACATCGACGCCGTCATCGCCTCCGAGCGCTATGCCATCTTCCAGGTCTTCGCGGTCGCCGCCGGCGTGATGATCATTCTCTCGGTGCTGCTCGCCGGCACCATCGCCGAGCCGATCCGCAAGCTCGCAGACGCCGCCCAGCGCGTTCGCCGCGGCGTCAAGTCGCGCGAGGAGATCCCGGATTTCTCCAGCCGCCATGACGAGATCGGCCACCTCTCCGGCTCGTTCCGCGAGATGACACAGGCGCTCTACAATCGCATGGAGGCGATCGAGCGCTTCGCCGCCGACGTCGCCCATGAGCTGAAGAATCCGCTGACCTCGCTGCGCAGCGCCGTCGAGACCCTGCCGCTGGCCAAGAGCGAGGAATCGCGGGGCCGCCTCCTGGCGGTGATCCGCCATGACGTGAAGCGGCTCGACCGCCTGATCACCGACATTTCCGACGCTTCGCGCCTCGATGCCGAACTCGCCCGCGATGATGCGGCTCCGCTCGACGTCGCCCAATTGATCGAGGCGGTCGTTTCGGTCCAGAATCAGATCCGCCGCGAAGGCCAGCCGGTCGTCGAGCTTGCGGTCGATCGGCGCGGCCAGCGCCCCGGTGCCGATCCTTTCCGTGTGCTCGGCCACGATTCCCGCCTCGGCCAGGTCTTCGTCAACCTGATCGAGAACGCCCGTTCCTTCTCGCCGGCCGACAAGCCGGTCAGGGTCAAGCTCTCGCGCGTCGCCGGTGACGTGTTGATCACCGTCGAGGATGATGGCCCCGGCATTCCGCCCCATGCGCTGGAGCGAATCTTCGAGCGCTTCTACACCGACCGGCCCGAGAGCGGCTTCGGTCAGAATTCTGGCCTCGGCCTCTCGATATCGCGCCAGATCGTCGAAGCCCATCGCGGCACGATCCGGGCCGAGAACCGCTACGCCTCCGAGCAGTCGGAAGGCGAGGACCAGCGGCTCGGCGCGCGCTTCATCGTGCGCCTGCCGGCAGCGGCGCAGCCGGCATGAGCGCTACGCCCCTGCTGCGCCTGCATGCCAGCGCCGTCGTCATCGGCGAGGCCGGCATCCTGATCCGCGGTCCCTCCGGCGCGGGCAAGTCCAGCCTGGCGTTGGCGCTGATCGGGCGGGCGCAGTCGCAAGGCCGCTTCGCCAGGCTGGTCGCCGACGATCGCACTGAAATTGCCGTCAAGGCCGGCCGCCTCCTCGCTGCGCCGGTGCCGCCGATCGAGGGGCTGGTCGAGCGCCGCGGCCTCGGCCTGACGCCGGAACCGCATCTTGCCGTTGCGGTGCTGCGGCTGGTGATCGATTGCGGAGGGGAGCCCGAGCGCATGCCGGAGCCGGAGGCGCTGGTCGAGACGATCGCCGGCGTCACGCTGCCGCGGCTGGCGCTGCTACCAAGGGCGGGCGACGAAGGTCTGATCCTGACGGCGCTTGCGCTCTTCGCCGGCTCTGATTGAATTGCTTTTCGACGAGTTCGAGACAAGCGCCTTGCCTATCCTTCGCACCTGCCGCATAAACCGCGACCTTGTCCGGGCGCCGCTGGGCGCTCTTCGGTGGGACTGAATGATCGGACTCGTGCTTGTCACGCATGGGCACCTGGCGACGGAATTCCGCGCCGCGCTCGAGCATGTCGTTGGCCCGCAAGCCAACCTGGCCACCATCGCCATCGCCCCCGATGACGACATGGAGGGCCGTCGGCGCGACATCATCGCGGCTGTGGAGCAGGTCGAGACCGGCCAGGGCGTCATCGTCCTGACCGACATGTTCGGCGGCACGCCCTCCAATCTCGCCATCTCGGTGATGGAGCCGGGCCGGATCGACGTCGTCGCCGGCATCAACCTGCCGATGCTGATCAAGCTCGCCAGCGTGCGCGAGGAGAAGACCCTCGACGAAGCCGTCAGCAGCGCGCAGGATGCCGGCCGAAAATACATTACGGTGGCCAGCCGCGTTCTCGCGGGCAAATGAGCTCGAGTAAGTGAGGTTCGGCGTGCAAGGCATGCGCGAGGACGAGATCCGCGACGACGATTGCGATTGCACCGAGGTCGAGATTCCGGCCGGTGCCGTCTATGGCGAGTTCCAGATCGTCAACAAGAAGGGCCTGCACGCCCGCGCCACCGCAAAATTCGTGCAATGCGCCAGCCAGTTCGACTCGGACATCACCGTCTCCCGCTGCGGCGAGACCGTCGGCGCCACCTCGATCATGGGCATCCTGACCTTGGGTGCCGGCATCGGCTCGACCATCACCGTGGTCGCCAAGGGCGCCGACGCCAACGACGCGCTCCAGGCGCTGGGCGCGCTCGTCGCCGACAGGTTCGGCGAGGGCGAATAGGCGCTCTGCCATGTGGGCGACGGTCTCCGCGTTGTTCGCTTCCGTCGATTTCGTTGTGACGCTCGTCGCCCTTGTCGGCTTCTTTCTGATGTTTCTGACCGGGCGCCTCTCGATCCGCAGAGGCCGGGAGAAGGGCTGGTGGCCGTGGTGAAGGCCGCCGGGGCGCGCAAAATCGCCGCTTTGCGGCGGATATAAAGACATCTTTATATCTTTGATTGCCTTCTTGCCGCCGCCCTGCTAGAGAGCGCGCCGTCATTCAAAGCACGATCGATTGGAGCCTCCCCGTGTCGAAGCAGGATTACGTCGTCAAGGACATCAGCCTCGCGGATTACGGCCGCAAGGAAATCAACATGGCCCAGGACGAGATGCCGGGCCTGATGGCGATCCGCGCCGAGCACAAGGGCAAGGCCCCGCTCAAGGGCGCCCGCATCGCCGGCTGCCTGCACATGACCATCCAGACCGCCGTGCTGATCGAGACCCTCAAGGATCTCGGCGCGGACGTCCGCTGGTCGTCCTGCAACATCTTCTCGACCCAGGACCATGCCGCTGCGGCGATCGCCGCCACCGGCACCCCGGTCTTCGCCATCAAGGGCGAGACGCTGGAAGAGTACTGGGAGTACGTGCTGCGCACCGCGACCTGGGGCGACGGCGGCACGCCGAACATGATCCTCGACGATGGCGGCGACCTGACCATGCTGATCATCCTCGGCGCAGAGGCCGAGGCCGGCAACGCCGCCTTCCTCGACAAGCCGGGCAATGAGGAAGAGACGATCTTCTTCGCGCTGATCAAGCGCGAGCTGAAGGCCAATCCGGGCTGGTTCACCAAGACCTGCGCCGCGATCAAGGGCGTCTCCGAGGAGACGACCACCGGCGTGCACCGTCTCTATGAGCTCGCCAAGGCTGGCCGCCTGCCGTTCCCGGCGATCAACGTCAACGACAGCGTCACCAAGTCGAAGTTCGACAACCTCTATGGCTGCCGCGAGTCGCTGGTCGACGCCATCCGCCGCGGCACCGACGTGATGATGTCGGGCAAGGTCGCGGTCGTCGCCGGCTATGGCGACGTCGGCAAGGGCTCGGCCGCGTCGCTGCGCCAGGCCGGCTGCCGCGTGCTCGTCACCGAGATCGACCCGATCTGCGCCCTGCAGGCGGCGATGGAGGGCTATGAGGTCGTCACCATGGAGGACGCCGCTCCGCGCGCCGACATCTTCTGCACCGCGACCGGCAACCTCGACGTCATCACCGTCGACCACATGCGTGCGATGAAGCACCGCGCCATCGTCTGCAACATCGGCCACTTCGACTCGGAGATCCAGGTCGCCGGCCTGAAGAACTTCAAGTGGGACAACGTCAAGCCGCAGGTCGACGAGATCGAGTTCCCCGACGGCAAGCGCATCATCCTGCTCTCGGAAGGCCGCCTGGTGAACCTCGGCAACGCGACCGGCCACCCGTCCTTCGTGATGTCCTGCTCGTTCTCGAACCAGACGCTGGCCCAGGTCGAGCTCTGGAACCATCACGCCAAGTACGAGAACAAGGTCTACACCCTGCCCAAGCACCTCGACGAGAAGGTCGCGGCGCTCCACCTCGCCAAGGTCGGCGCCAAGCTGACCAAGCTCAACGACGCCCAGGCGAAGTATATCGGCGTGGCGCAGGCCGGCCCGTTCAAGCCGGAGCTCTATCGCTACTGACATCTTCGCCCGGCCGCTGTCGGCCGGGCGGAGCGACATCGCGCCATCAGGAACCGGTTTTCTGAACCCAGCGCCCATCTTTCGGAAGCCCGGCCTTGCGCCGGGCTTTTTCGCATTCAGGGCCAATCATCGCCTCTCATACTACTAATAGATGCATCGTTGCGGCCAGTATCAACTTGTTGATGCCTCTCGGCCCATCTCGAACGCGGCCGTCGCCATTTGGCCTTTACCGTCGATTAAGCACTTCCTGCCGGAGTCATGCGGTGATTACAGTGGCACTGATTCGGGCTGCCGGCAGGCTTCGCATGTGGCGCCCGGTTTCGTGCAGCGGTGGCTTTGCGGGTTGCGGGCGTGGATCCCTGAAGGGGGCCATGGCCGGTTGTCGCGTTGGCGGCGCCCCGCCGGCTGCGGCCGGAAGATTGGCCTGGGACAGGACGGATGCGAGAATGAGACGGGCAAGGCAGGTCGGGCGGGAGATGAACGGAGTGGTCCGCCTCCTTCTGCCTGGGCTTGCCGGCGCTGCGCCGGTTCCGGCCCTCGCACAGGCCGAGGCGCTGCTGCCCCTGCGGGCGGACTGGCTGAGCACTGGCGGTCTTTCCCTGATCTTCGTCGGCCTCGTCGTCTTCGCCACCACCACCTCGATCCTCTATGTCCGTGAGCGCTCGCGCTGGACCCGCCGGGAAGGCGAGCTTGCCGCCGGGCTGGAAGCGGCGCGTGGCCATCAGGAGCGGCTCAGTGCCCTGCTCGCGACGGACCGGCAGGTCGTGCTGAGCTGGGACGGGCCGAAGGCGAGCCCCGTGGTCGAGGGCGACAGCGGCTTTCTCGGCATCGGCGGCCCCGCCCCGGCGCTGGCCTACGGAACCTGGGCACCGCCGGCGGAGGCCAAGCGCCTGGAGCTCGCGACCGAGGCCCTCAAGGAGCGCGGCGAGGCCTTCGCCTTCACCTTCAAGGCCAAGGCCGGGCGTTTCGTCGATGCGGAAGGCCGGCCCGTCGCCGGCCGCGCCGTGATCCGCCTGCGCGAGGTCGGCGGCGAACGGGCGCGGGCGCTGGCGCTGGAGGATGAACTCGGCAAGCTCGCCACCGACCATGCCGCGCTCACGACCTTGCTCGCCGGCGTGCCTCAGCCGGTCTGGATGCGCGCGCCCGATGGCCGCCTGAACTGGGTCAACGCAGCCTATGCCCGCGCCGTCGAGGCCGCCGACAGCCAGCAGGCGGTTACGGCCGGACTCGACCTGTTCGATCGCAGCGAGCGCGAGGCGGCGGCCAAGGCCCGCAAGGACGGGCGAGTCTTCCAGCTGCGCGCGCCTGTCGTCATGGCCGGCCAGCGCCGCATCGTCGACGTCCTGGAGACGCCGACGCCATCCGGCTATGCCGGCATCGCCACCGATATGAGCGAACTCGAGGCGGTCCGCGCCGATCTGCAGCGCCAGATGGACGCGCATGTACGCACGCTCGACCGGCTCAAGACCGGCGTCGCCGTCTTCGACGCCTCGCAGCGCCTGATCTATCGCAACAGCGGCTATGAAGCGCTCTGGTCGCTCGATCCCGGCTTCCTCGACTCCAGTCCCGGCGACGGCGAGATCCTCGACCGCCTGCGGACCGAGCGCCGCCTGCCCGAGCTCGGCGATTACCGCACCTGGAAGGCCCAGGTGCATGCCGCCTATACCGCGACGCGCGCCAGCGAGGACTGGTGGTATCTGCCCGACGGGCGCACCGTCCACGTCGTCGCCAGCCCGAACCCGCAGGGCGGCGTCACCTATCTCTTCGACGACGAGACCGAGCGCTTCACCCTGGAATCGCGCTTCAACGCGCTCTCGCGCACCCAGCGCGAGACGCTGGATTCGCTGCGCGAGGGCGTCGCCGTGTTCGGCTCGGACGGGCGCCTCAAGCTCTCCAACCCGGCCTTCGCCCAGCTCTGGAAGCTCACTCCGGAGCGCGCCGCCGCGGCGCCGCATATCGACGAGGTCGTGACCCTGAGCCGCCCGCTCTTTCCGGATGACGCGGTCTGGACCGAAATCCGCAGCGCGGTCGCGGGGGTGCGCGATGCGCGTGAGGACTATCGCTGCCATATGGAACGCCGCGACGGCACGGTGCTCGACTGCACGGCCACGCCGCTGCCCGATGGCGCGACGCTGATCACCTTCGCCGACGTCACCGCCGGCGTGAACGTCGAGCGGGCGCTGACCGAGCGCAACGACGCCCTGGAGCGCGCTTCGCGCCTGCGCGAGGAGTTCGTCCACCACGTCTCCTACGAATTGCGCTCGCCGCTGACCAACATCATCGGCTTCGCGCAATTGCTCGGCGAGGAGACGGTCGGCGCGCTCAACGACAAGCAGCGCGACTATACCGGCCACATCGTCCGCTCCTCCGGCGCGCTGCTCGCCATCATCAACGACATCCTCGACCTCGCCTCGATCGACAATGGCGCGCTCGCCCTCGATCTCGAGGAGGTCGATGTCGCCAAGAGCATCGCCCAGGCCGCGACCGGCCTGCAGGACCGCCTGGCCGACAGCAAGCTCAGGCTGCAGGTCGACATCGCCCCCCAGACCGGCCCCTTGCGCGCCGATCCCAAGCGCCTGCGCCAGATCCTGTTCAACCTGCTCTCCAACGCCATCGGCTTCTCGCAGCCTGGGCAGACCATTCATGTCAGCGCCGGCCGCTTCGGCGGCGAGATCCGCATCACCGTCGCCGACGAGGGCCGCGGCATCCCGGACGAGGTCAAGGAGAAGGTGTTCGACCGCTTCGAGAGCCATTCGCTGGGATCGCGCCATCGCGGCGTCGGGCTCGGCCTGTCGATGGTCCGCTCGATCGTCGAACTGCATGGCGGCCGCGTCGAGCTCGATTCCGCCCTGGGCAAGGGCACCCGCGTCACCGCCGTCTTTCCGCCTGAGGGCATGCGCATCTCGGACGCCGCTGAATGAGTGACGAAGCCGCGCGGGCGGGCACGCATACCGTCATCCTGCCGAACGAGGCTGCGACGGTGCGGCTGGCGCAGGACATCGCCGACATCCTGAAGACCGGCGACATCGTCGCCCTCTCCGGCCATCTCGGCGCCGGCAAGTCGCTGCTGGCGCGGGCGATACTGCGCCGCCTCGCCGGCGATCCGGCGCTGGAAGCGCCGAGCCCGACCTTCACCCTGGTGCAGAGCTATGACAGCCCGCGCGGGCTCCTGCTCCACGCCGATCTCTACCGTGTCCGCAGCCCCGACGAGCTCGACGATATCGGCCTGATCGAGGACCTCGACCTCGCCGTCACCATCGTCGAATGGCCTGACCGTGCCGGCGCGCGCCTGCCGGCGGGCCGCCGGCTCGACATTGTTCTGGAGGTCGATCCCGACAATCCCGAGCAGGGCCGGATCGCGACGCTCTCCGGCGGGGTGCTCTGGCGCCAGCGGCTTTCGCTCGCGATCGGCGCCCGCCGCCTGATCGACGAAGCCGGCTGGAGCGAGGCGAAACGCGAATTCATGCTCGGCGATGCCTCGAGCCGCGCCTATGAGCGCCTGATCAGGCCGTCCGGCGAGACCGCGATCCTGATGATCTCGCCGCCGCGCCCCGACGGGCCGGCGATCCGCCAGGGCAAGCCCTACAGCGCCATCGCCCATCTCGCCGAGACCGTCGACGCCTTCGTCGCCATGGACAAGGCCCTGCGCTCGCTCGGCCTGTCCGCGCCGGAGATCCTGGCGCAGGACCTCGTCACCGGCCTGCTGATCATCGAGGATCTCGGCAATGAGCCGGTCGTCGGCGCGGATGGACCTATCCCCGAACGCTACGAGGCCGCGGCCCGGCTCCTCGCCGAACTGCACCGGCATGCCCTGCCGACGATCCTGCCGGTGGCGGAAGGGCGCGACCACGTCATGCCCGACTACGATCGCGAGGCGCTCGCCATCGAGACCGAGCTGGTGCTTGATTGGTACGCCCCACATATCGCCGGCGTCACCTTGCCGGCGGTGACGCGGGCCGAATTCAGCCGCATCTGGGAAAAGCTCTTCGACGAGCTCTTCGAGACGCCGGCGACCTGGACCTTGCGCGATTATCACTCGCCGAACCTGCTCTGGCTGCCCGATCGCGTCGGCCATGCCCGCCTCGGCGTGATCGATTTCCAGGACTCGGTGCTCGGTCACCCCGCCTATGACCTCGTCTCGCTCGGCCAGGATGCCCGCGTCGACGTGCCAGCTGCGCTGGAGCTGCGCCTGCTCGCCGCCTATGCCGGAGCGCGGCGCGGCACCGATGCGGGCTTCGACTTGCCGGGCTTCGCCCGCGCCTATGCGATCCTCGGTGCCCAGCGCAACACCAAGATCGCCGGCATCTTCGCCCGGCTCGACCGCCGCGACGGCAAGCCCGGCTATCTCAAGCATCTGCCCCGGATCGAGGCGTACCTGCGCCGCAATCTCGAACAGCCGGCGCTCGCCGAGCTGAAGGCCTGGTACGAGACCTATCTGCCCAAGCTCTATGCCGGGCAGGAGAAGCCGGAAGCGAAGGCCGAGGCCGATCCCGCGGAGCAGGACCGGCCCAAGCCTGAGCAGGACGAGGCCTGAGCCGGGCGCTTGTCAGCCAGGCCCGGCCCCCTGCGTGCCCAGATAGACCGCGTAGATCGACTGGCTCGCCGCCATGAACAGCCGGTTCCTCTTCGGCCCGCCGAAGCAGATATTGCCGCAGACCTCCGGCAGGCGGATGCGGCCGATGAGTTTGCCCTCGGGGTTGAAGCAGAGCACGCCGTTGTAGCCGACGGCGCGCCCGGCATTGCTGGAGGCCCAGAGATTGCCCTGGACGTCGCAGCGCAAACCGTCCGGCCCGCATTTCACCCCGTCGACCATGCAGTCGGAGAACAGCTTGCCGTTGGAGAGCTTGTTGTCGGCGCCGACATCGAAGACGTGGACATCGCCCTTGCCGCCGGGGCCGGTGTCGCCCGGGCCCTTGCCGGTCGAGGCGATGTAGAGCTTCTTGTAGTCCGGCGAGAAGCACAGGCCGTTCGGGTCGGGGACCTGCTGCTCGGTGACGACGAGATCGACGCGTCCGCTCGGATCGATGCGATAGCAATTCGTCGGCAATTCCCGCTTGTAGAAGCCGATCTCCGGCGGCTGGCCGAGCCGGGGATTGATCTTGCCGCTGGCATTGCTCGGTCCGCCGGCTGCGTCGGGCGCGCCCTCATAGAGCTGGCCGCCATAGGGCGGATCGGTGAACCAGTAGCTGCCGTCGGGATGCTGCACGACGTCATTGGGCGAGTTCAATCGCTTGCCGTCGAACTTGTCGGCGAGGATCGTCACCGATCCGTCGAGCTCGTAGCGGACGACACGGCGGTTGAGATGCTCGCAGGAGAGCTGCCGGCCCTGGAAATCGAAGCTGTTGCCGTTGCTGTTGCCCGAGGGCGTGCGGAAGACGCTGACGCGGCCGTCATCCTCGAGCCAGCGCATCTGCCGGTTGTTCGGGATATCGCTCCAGACAAGATAGCGCCCTTGCGCGTTCCAGGCTGGCCCTTCCGCCCAGAGCGCGCCGGTCCAGAGCCGCTGGATCGCCGCGTTGGGCTGGGCCAGTCCCTCGAAGGCGGGATCGACGGCGAGGACGTCAGGGTCCCAGAAATAGGTGGTCGGCGCGCCGTTGCGGCTGAAATCGCGCGGCGGCGTGGTGATCGTGCTCGGCGGGCCGGGGCGGGCTGCGGGAGCCTGTGCGAAGGCCGTATCGGTAGCGGCGACAAGGGCTCCGGCGCCCGCGGCCTGCAACAGCCGGCGACGCGACAAGGCGGGACGTGATTCATCGATTGTGCTTGGCTGCATCGGTGACCTCCCTGGGTTGAACTTATGCTGTTCTTACCCGGCCATCGGGAACGCCGATTGCGGCAGCGACGTGGCGGAGGGCGGCCGCACAATCATGGCGAGCCCTGCCGCAACAGGGCTTCTCATCGATCTAAATCGGTTTAATGATATCGAGTCCGGCGCCTGCCACGGCGATCAGCGCTCAGGCCGCGAGATCGGCGACCAGCGCGTCGAGCAGCAGCGCCCCTTCCGGCGTCGCGGCGAGCCGGCCATTGGCCTTGCGGGCGAGGAAGCCCTCGGCGATCAGGCTGCCGATCCGGTTGCCGTTGAGCTTGCGGCCGGCGAGTCCCTCGAACACGTCGAGATCGATGCCTTCGACGAGTCGCAGGCCCATCAGCAGGTATTCGTCGCCCTGCGCCTCGGCCGAAAGCTTCTCGTTCTCGACCAGTGTGTCGCCACCGGCCTCGATCCGCTCCAGCCAGGTTTCGGGGCGCTTCTCGGTCGACTGCGCATAGCGACCGTCCGGCGTCACCAGCCGGCCATGGGCGCCCGGCCCGACGCCGGCATATTCGCCATAATGCCAGTAGACCAGATTGTGCCGGCATTCCGCGCCCGGCCGGGCATGGTTCGAGATCTCGTAGACCGGCAGGCCGTGCTTGGCCGTGATCTCCTGCGTCAGCTCGTAGAGCGCGGCGCCCACATCGGGGTCTGGGATAGCGAGCTTGCCGGCCTTGTAGAGCTGGTCGAAGGCGGTGCCGGGTTCGATGGTGAGCTGGTAGAGCGAAAGGTGCTCCGCGGCATGGCTGATCGCCAGTTCGAGCTCGGCCTGCCAGAGCGCCGGCGTCTGGTTCGGTGAGCGGGCATAGATCAGGTCGAAGGAATAGCGCTCGAAATAGCGCCGCGCGATGGCGACTGCATCGAGCGCCTCCTGGGCCGAGTGCATCCGGCCGAGCGCCTTGAGATCGGTATCGTTCAGCGCCTGCACGCCGAGCGAGACTCGGTTGACGCCCGCCGCCCGGAAATCGCGGAAGCGGCCGGCCTCGACGCTGGTCGGATTGGCCTCCAGCGAGACCTCGCAATTGGGATCGACGGCCCAGTGCTCGCCGATCGCATCGAGGATCGCGCCAACGGTCGCGCCCTCCATCAGCGAAGGCGTGCCGCCGCCGAAGAAGATCGAGGAGACCGTGCGTCCCGGCGCAAGCTCGGCACGTTGTGCGATCTCACGGCGGAAGGCGGCGATATAGCGCGCCTGGTCCGGCGGCTGGTGCCGGACATGGGAATTGAAGTCGCAATAGGGGCATTTGGCCAGGCAGAACGGCCAATGCACATAGACGGCAAAGCCGGCATCCACGGTCGGATGCCTGGGCACGCCGGGCCGCGCAGCAAGGGCGGCCGAAGGGCTCAAGCGGGCGTCCTCAGGCAGGCGGCGGCCAGCACATGGAAGGCCCGGGCCCGGTGCGACAGGCCGGGCGAGCCGTCCTGCGGGATGCCGTGCTTCTGCTCGGAGGTCATCTCGCCGAAGGTCCTGGCATGGCCGGCCGGCTGGAAAATCGGGTCGTAGCCGAAGCCGGAGGCCCCACGCGGGGCGTCGACGATCGTGCCGAAGACGCGGCCCTCGAACAGTTCCTGATGCCCGTCCGGCCAGGCGATCACCAGCGCCGAGACGAAATGCGCCTTGCGCTGCTCGGGCGTGGTCGCGCCGCGCTTGCCAAGCTCCATCTGGACCCGGGCCAGCGCCGGGGCGAAATCCTTGCCCGGCCCGGCCCAGTTGGCCGAGAACAGGCCGGGCGCACCATCGAGCGCATCGATGCAGACGCCGGAATCATCGGCCAGCGCCGGCAAGCCGGAGGCCTTGGCCGCCGCGACGGCCTTGATTGCGGCGTTCTCGGCGAACATGTGGCCGTCTTCCACCGGCTCGGGCAGGCCGAGCTCGCCGGCCGAGACCAGCTCGACGCCATAGGGCGCCATCAGCTCGCGCATTTCGCGCAGCTTGCCCTGGTTATGGGTCGCGATCACGACCTTGCCGGTGAGGAGGCGGTTGGTGGTCATAGCGTCAGGCCACCGCCGCCTTCTGCAAGGCGACGAGCTTGCCGACGCCGCCCTTGGCGAGCTTCAGCAGGGCCAAAAGCTCCTCCTCGGTGAACGGTGCACCCTCAGCGGTGCCTTGTACCTCGACGAGGCCGCCGGCGCCGGTGATGACGAAGTTCGCGTCGGTCTGCGCGCCGGAATCCTCGACATAGTCGAGATCGATCACGGGGTTGCCGGCGACAATGCCGCAGGAGATCGCTGCGACATGGTCCTTCAACGGATTGGCGCCCTTCAGCATGCCGCGGCCTTCCATCCATTTCAGCGCGTCATGCAGTGCGACCCAGGCGCCGGTGATCGAGGCGGTGCGGGTGCCGCCATCGGCCTGCAGAACGTCGCAATCGACGACGATCTGGCGCTCGCCGATCGCGGTCAGGTCGACCACGGCACGAAGCGAGCGTCCGATCAGGCGCTGGATCTCCTGCGTCCGGCCCGAAGGCTTGCCCGAAGTGACCTCGCGGCGGGTGCGCTCATGGGTGGCGCGCGGCAGCATCGAATATTCGGCGGTGACCCAGCCCTTGCCGGTGCCGCGCAGCCAGGGTGGCCCCTTTTCCTCGACCGTCGCCGCGCAGAGCACCTTGGTCTCGCCGAAGGTGACCATGCACGAGCCTTCGGCATAGCGCACCACGCCGCGTTCCAGCGTGACCTTGCGCATCTCGTCGGCTGCGCGCTTCGAGGGTCTCATCGTGTCATCCTGTCTTCTGGAGTCCGCGGCTTGTAGGCGCTTAACCGGAGTGCGGCAAGGCGAGCAGGGTATGGGACTTGATCCGGCCATGCCCAGCGGGGACAATGGGCCATGGAATTGAGGTTGTTCGCCACGGAATGAGCGCCCATACGCGCCCTGAGACACCCGGCGGCCTGGTCGAGATCGACCAGCGCTCGCGCGAGATTTTTCGTCAGATCGTCGACGGCTACATGGCCACGGGCGAGCCTGTGGGCTCGCGCAATATCGCCCGGCTGCTGCCGATCGCGCTGTCGCCGGCGACGGTGCGCAACGTCATGACCGATCTGGAGACAGCCGGGCTGATCTACGCCCCGCACACCTCGGCTGGACGCCTGCCGACCGAGCGCGGCCTGCGCTTCTTCGTCGACGGGATGATGGAAGTCGGCAACCTCACCTCGGATGAGCGCGGTCGCATCGAGGCGCAGATCAGGGCTGCCGCCAGCAACCGCTCGCTCGACCAGACGCTGACCGAGGCCTCGGCCTTGCTGTCGGGCCTGTCGCGCGGCGCCGGCGTCGTCGTCACCACCAAGGCCAATGCCCGCCTGCGCCATATCGAGTTCGTCCGGCTCGATGCCGGCCGGGCGCTTGCCGTGCTCGTCGCCGATGACGGCACCGTCGAGAACCGCATCCTGGCGTTGCCGGCGGGCCTGCCGGCATCGGCGCTGGTCGAGGCCGGCAATTTCCTCAATGCCCGCATCGCCGGCAAGACGCTCGACGAGCTCCGCCGCGAGATCGCCGACAGCCGCATCCTGATGGAGCGCGAGCTCGACGATCTGACCGCAAGGCTGGTCGAGACGGGCATCGCCACGAGTTCCGGCCCGTCGGGCGACCGGCATCTGATCGTGCGCGGCCAGGCCAATCTGCTCGAGGATCTAAAGGCGCAGGAGGATCTGGAGCGCATCCGCCTGCTCTTCGCCGATCTGGAGACGCAGACCGAATTGATCGACCTGCTCTCGCGCGCCGAAGCCGGTGACGGCGTGCGCATCTTCATCGGCTCGGAGAACAAATTGTTCTCGATGTCGGGCTCCTCGATCATCGCCGCGCCTTTCCGCGATGGCGGCCAGCGCATTGTCGGCGTCGTCGGCATCATCGGCCCGACCCGGCTGAACTACGCCCGGATCGTGCCGATGGTCGATTACACCGCCAAGGTGGTCGGGCGCCTGCTCGACGGTAGCAGATGAGGCGGTGGCTGCGGGCCGGCGCGATCCTGGCGGGAGTGCTGCTGATGACCGGAGCGAGCGAAGCACAGATCGGCCTGCTCGAAGCGGCCGGCCGTGGCGATCTTGCCGCGGTGAATCGCCTGATCGCCGCCAAGGCAGATCTCGAACAGCGCGATGGCCAGCGTCAGACGCCGCTCCTGCTCGCCGTCGCCGGCAATCATGTCGCCGTCGCCAAGGCACTGCTGGCGGCAGGCGCGAGCCCCAATGCCCAGGCGGCCAACCAGGACACGCCCTGGCTGTTCGCCGGCGCCAGCGGCCGTACCGAGATCATCGCGGCGATGCTGCCGCTGAAGCCCGACTTGTCACTGCGCAATCGCTATGGTGGCAATGCGCTGATCCCGGCCTGCGAGCGCGCCCATGTCGAGACGGCCAAGCTGCTTTTGACCAGCGGCATCGACGTTGATCACGTCAACAATCTCGGCTGGACCTGCCTTCTGGAGATCGTGATCCTCGGCGATGGCGGCCCGCGCCATCAAGAAGTCGCCAGGCTCGTGCTCGATGCCGGGGCCAATCCCAATCTTGCCGACAAGGATGGCGTCAGCCCGCTCCAGCATGCCCGCAAGCGCGGCCAGAGCGAGGTCGCCAAATTGATCGCGGCCGCTGGCGGGCGCTGAACCCTATTCCAGCCAGTCGGTGACGAAGCGCTCGCTGGCGTGGATGTCGATCGATTCCAGCACATCCGGCCCGAGGCTACGGAACTTGTGCGGCATGCCGGCCGGTACGACCAGGATCTCGCCCGGCCCAGCCTCGATCTCCCGGTCGCCGATCGTGTAGAGCGCCCGCCCGGCGCGCACGATGAAGGTCTCCGGATAAGGATGGCTGTGCAGCCTTGGCCCCTTGCCCGACTCGGCCCGGACGAAGATCAGCGAGACCTCGCCGCCGAAGCCCTGGATCTCGCCATGCCATTCGCCGGGTGTCTCAGCCCAGTCCTCAAGCGCGATGGTGCGTGGCGCGAGCTTGTCGGCCATCTCAGCCGCGCGCCGCGATCGCTGCCGCGGCGCCCGCCATCACGCCGCCGGTGACGCGGTTGATCCGGCGCATCGTCCTGGGGCTGGCGACCAGCCGCCGCGCCCGGTCGGCGGCATAGGCGTAGCCGAGCAGGGTCGCGTTGATGATCAGCATGGTCAGCACCGCGACCTCGACGAAGGCGAGCGGCGTCAGTGCCTGCAGGTCGACCACCAGCGGCAGGATCGAGACGAAGAACACCATCACCTTGGGATTGCCGAGCGTCAGCGCGACGCCGCCGAGGAAGAGGCGGACGCCCTCGCCTCGCATCGCCGGCTGGTCTTCCAGGCTCTTCACCGGCGCGGTCCAGAGCTTCCAGGCGAGATAGATCAGATAGGCGCAACCCGCGTATTTGATCGCCAGGAAGAGCCCGTGGAAGCTCTGCATCAGCAGCGTCAGGCCGAGCGCGGAGAAGCTCAGCCAGATCAGATCGGCCGATGCGACGCCGAGCACGAAGGGCACCGTCCGCCGGAATCCGGTCGAGAGCGAGCGCGCCACGATCGCGGCGATGCCCGGTCCCGGCGAGGCGACGGCGAGGAAGTAGACACCGGCGAAAACCAGAAGCCCGGCGAGATCCATGGGGCGCAGCTCCCTGATATCGGCTTATTGCGGTCAGATTAGCAGCCTGCGCCGGATGTGTCCCATCGCCTTGCGTGATGGGAGAGATCAGCCGGTCTGGCGGATGCGCCCGCGCTTCTCGGCGCGAGCCTTGCCCATCGCGCCGAGGAAATCGCCGATCGATTGTTCCAGCGCCAGCGATTGCGCCGAGGTGGCCCGGACGCGGTCGTCGACCTGCCGGGCGAGCGCAGCCGCTTCGCGCGCGAGGCCCTCGACTAGCGCGGCATGGTGCGCGATGGCATCGACGCCCGAGGACGAGCTTTCGGCCCGCTCGACGATCGAGCGGATATGGCTGGCCTGCCCTGCGACCGATTCGGCGACGACATCGGCGCTGTCCTGCAGCGTCTGCATGGTCTGGCCGAGCCCGCGTACGGCTTCTCCGATAGCGCTCCCGGCGTCGACGACCTCGCCGACGCCGTGGCGGATGGTTTGCGTCGCGTTGTTGGTGGCCGCGGCGAGCGATTTGACCTCGGCGGCGACCACTGCGAAGCCCTTGCCAGCTTCGCCGGCGCGAGCGGCCTCGATGGTTGCGTTGAGCGCCAGCAGATTGGTCTGCGCGGCGAGGCTGCGGATCAGCTCGACCAGGCTGCCGATCCGGCCGCTCGCCTGCTGCAGCATCGCGACGCTGTCGCTGATCGCATGGCATTCGGCGTTCGCCGCCTGGGTAGCGCGGCTCGAACCCGCCGTCTCCTGGGAGATGCGCCCGCTGGCGAGCTGGCACTGTCGCGTCGCCGCGACGATCTCGGCCACGGAGGCGGCGACCTGCTCGGGTCGCTCCTGCGTTCCGGACAATGCCGACAGTGTCGCGCCGGCCTGGGTCGAGAGCTGGCCAGAGAAGCCGGCGACATCCGCCATACTCGCCTCGATTGCCGAGATGCGTTCGCCGATGCCGTCGCGAAAGGCCTGTTCGAGCGCGCCAAGCCGATTGTCGACATCGCTTTCGAGCGCATCGTCGAAGCAGGCTAGCGAAAAGGAGATGTCGGTGAGCATGAGCTTGCAGAACACGCGCAGCGCCTCGTCGACCGGGCCCCAGCGCCGCTTCCAGCGCGCGACCAGGACGGCGAGGAAGTTCGAGAAGTCCTCGAGGAAGAATTGCGGATAGTCGGCGAGCAGGATGTCGCGGTTGTTGGCGCGGCCGACGATGCGCAGTTTCGCCAGCCGATAGCGCTCGTCGAATTCGAGCTTGAACAGCTTGCGGTATTTCACCTGTTCGTCGGAAGCGACGTCGAGCTGGTCGAGATCGCGCTTGAAGGTCTTGGCGTAGAGCTTGCGGGTGGAGACGTCGAAATGCGGCTCCAGGATCGTCAGCAGCCTGCTGGCGATCGCGGCTTCAGCCTGCGTGAAGGACGGCTGCGACGGATGCATCGCCCGTAGTGTCGCGCGAAATGGTTAAGCAGCTTTCACGGGCCGTGGCCGGGACGAGAACCGCTCAGGGTGCCTGCCGGACCTCGCCGGGAGTGACCAGGAAGCGCTGCGCTCCGTCCGGGAGATCGCCGAACAGGGCCGGATCGGCGCCGGTCATCCAGACCTGGCAGCCGAGCTCGGCCAGCGTTGCATAGAGAGCTGCCCGCCGGCGCGGGTCGAGATGGGCGGCGACCTCGTCGAGCAGGACCAGTGGTGGCAGCTCGCTCATCGTCGCGACGAGGCGAGCATGGGCGAGCACCAGCCCGATCAGCAGCGCCTTCTGCTCGCCGGTCGAGCCCTGGCCCGCCGGGATGTCCTTGGCGGCATGGCGCACCGCGAGGTCGGAGGCCTGCGGGCCGGCAAGCGTGCGCCCGGCCGCCTTGTCGCGCGGGCGCATCTCGCGGAGCATCTCGCGATAGCGATCCTCGGCGTCGAGCGCCGGCAGGGTCGCGACGAGCGCGTCGATCTCGCCTTCCAGCGCGATATCGGCCTGCGGGAAGGGCGAGGTCTCGTCCGCGGTCTGGGCGATGATGGCGGAAAGCCGGGCCACCGTCTCGGCCCGGGCGGCGGCGACGGCGACGCCGAGCTCGGCGATCTCGCGCTCGACGGCGTCGAGCCAGCGCTGCTGGTGCGGGCTCTCGTCGAGGATGCGGTTGCGCGAGCGCAACGCCTTTTCCAGCGCATTCGAGCGTGTGCCGTGGCCAGGATCGACCGCCAGCACCAGCCGGTCGAGAAAGCGGCGGCGATCGCCGGCAGCGCCGCGGAACAGCCCGTCGAGATCGGGTGTCAGCCAGACCAGCCTGACATAGTCGCTGAAGGCCAGCGCCGAGCCGACGGAAGCGCCGTCGATCCGGGCGAGCCGTGCCCGCTTTCCCTCGGCATCGGGCGGCTCCAGCCCTATCCCGAGCCGCGCGCCGTCATTGGCGAGCCCGATCGAGACGGCAAAGCCGCCATCGCCGGACTGGCGAACCATGTCGGAGAGATCGGCGCGGCGGAGGCCACGGCCGGGCGCGAACAGCGAGAGCGCCTCGAGCAAATTGGTCTTGCCGGCGCCGTTCTCGCCGCACAGCGCAACGAGCCGGCCCTCGATCGCAAGATCGAGGGCCGGATAGGAGCGGAAATTCTGCAGCGTGAGGCGGGCGACCGCGGTCAAGACGCTTTGCCGGGATCAGACCCGCATCGGCATCAGCACATAGAGGGCCGAAGCGCCTTCGCGGTCCTGGATCACCGTCGGGGAGCCCGGATCGGCGAGCTTGAGCAGCGCGGTGTCGCCGTCGAGCTGGGCGGCGATGTCCATCAGATAGCGCGCATTGAACCCGATATCGAGCGGGCCGGCATCGTAGTCGACCTCGATCTCTTCGGTCGCCGAGCCGGAATCGGGGTTGGTGACTGACAGCGTCATCCGGCCATCGGCCATGGAGAGCTTCACGGCGCGGCCGCGCTCGGACGAGATCGTCGAGACGCGGTCGACGCTGGCTGCGAAATCACCCCTGTCGACGGTGAGCAGCTTGTCGTTCCCGGACGGAATGACGCGCTGATAGTCGGGGAAGGTGCCGTCGATCAGCTTGGAGGTCAGCACGACCTCGGCGGCGGCGACGCGGATCTTGGTGGCGGAGAGCTCGATCTGGACCTCGCTCTCGCCGTCTTCCAGCAGCTTCTGGATCTCGGCCACGGCCTTGCGCGGCACGATCACGCCGGGCATGCCGAGCGAGCCTTGCGGGGCGGCGGTATCGACGCGGGCGAGGCGGTGACCATCGGTCGCGACGGCGCGCAGCACCGGGCGCCCGTCGACATCGATGGCGTGCAGGTAGATGCCGTTGAGATAGTAGCGCGTCTCCTCGGTCGAGATCGCGAACTGGGTCTTGTCGATCAGCCGCTTGAACTCGCCGGCCGGCAGCACGAAACGATGCGCCATCTCGCCGGCGGTGATGTCGGGGAAATCGCTTTCCGGCAGCGTCTGCAGCGTGAAGCGCGAGCGGCCCGAGCGCAGCACCATCTGGCCGGTCTCGCCGGTGGTCTCGAGCGAGACCTGCGAGCCGTCGGGCAGTTTGCGGACGATGTCATAGAGGGTGTGGGCGGGCACCGTGGTCGCGCCGGCCTCGACGATATCGGCGGGCACGGTCTCGACCACCTCGATGTCGAGGTCGGTCGCCTTCAGTTTCAGCCCGTCCTCGCTGCCGCGCAGCAGGAGGTTCGACAGGATCGGGATCGTGTTGCGCCGCTCGACGACACGATGGACATGCCCGAGCGACTTCAGGAGCGTGGAGCGTTCGACCGTAACCTTCATGGCGTCTTCTGGCATGCTGGCGCCCGCGGCGAGCCGGCAGGCAGAAAGGTGGCCCGCGACATTGCCGGACGGCCGGGCCGCGCGCAAGGGCGCGCGAGCCCGCCTGCACAGTTAACGCAGAAGGGGAGGCTGGCGCCTCACTCCTGCAGCATGCGCTTCAGGAGATCGACCTCGTCATGGAGGAGACGGTCCTCGACGATCGCCTTCTCGATCTTGCGCACCGCATGCAGCACGGTGGTGTGGTCGCGCCCGCCGAAGCGGCGCCCGATCTCGGGCAACGAGCGCGGCGTCAGCGCCTTGGCGAGATACATCGCGATCTGGCGCGGCTTGACCACGGCCGCAGTCCGGCGCTCCGACAGGATGTCGGCGCGGCTGACATTGTAGCGGGTCGCGACCAGTTTCTGGATGTCCTCGATCTTGACCCGGCGCGGCTCGCGCGTCCGGACCAGATCGCGGATCGCCGCTTCCGCCGTCTCCATCGTCACGCTGGCGCCGGTCAGCGTCGCATGCGCCAGGATGCGGTTGGCGGCGCCGTCGAGATCGCGGCCATTGGTGGCGACGAGCTTGGCGACATAGGCGATCACGTCCGGATTGACGTGGAAGCTCGGATGGGCGGCCTTCAGCCCGTCGAGCCGGGTGGTCAGGATCTTGACCCGCAGCGCCTCGTCGAGCTCGCCGATCTCGACGACGAGGCCGCCGGCTAGCCGGGAGCGGATGCGCTCGTCGAGGGCCTCCAGATCGGTGGGCAGCCGGTCGGCGGCGACGACGATCTGCTTGCCGGCATCGATCAGCGCGTTGATCGTGTGGCCGAACTCCTGCTGGATCGAGCGGCCCTGGATGAACTGGACGTCGTCGACGATCAGCAGGTCGATGCCGCGCAGCTTCTCCTTGAAGGCGAGCGCCGTCTGCGACTTCAGTGCGGCGACGAAGCCGTACATGAAGCGGTCCGCGGTGAAATAGGCGACGCGCTTGCCATGCTGGCGCGCATCCTGGGCGATCGCCTGGATCAGATGCGTCTTGCCGAGGCCGACGCCGGCATGGAGATAGAGCGGGTTATAGGGCGTCGAGCCGGCGGGGGCCGCCGAGATCCGCTCCGCCGCAGCGAAGGCGAGCGCATTCGACTTGCCGACGACGAAGCTCTGGAACGTCATGCGCCGGTCGAGCAGCGTGCCGCAGGCGTCCATGGGGTCGCGGTCGCTGGCCGGGGTGGCGGCCGAAGCGGGGGCGACCTCCGACATCGGGGTGGCCGGGCGAGCCTGGGCCGGGCGCGCCCGCTGCGCCGAGAGATCCTGGCAGGGTTCGCTGCTCTCGCGCGCCACCTGGCGCACCGAAAGGGCGACCCCGTTGGGTGCATCGAGCTCGGCCATGCAGTGTGCCCGCAGGCGCTCGGCATAATGGGCTTCGAGCCAGCTCTTCAGGAAGCGGGTCGGCACGGTGAGATGGGCGACACCCTCGACGACCGCGCCGATCTCGACACGCGCAAACCAGCTCGAGAAGACGTCCTCGCCAAGCTCGGCGCGCAGGCGCCGGCGGACCCTGTCCCACCGATCCTTGGTCCCGGCGACGCTGGCCGGCTCGGTCGAGGCAAGCTTGGTCACCACGGGAGTGGCCGCAGTCTCGGCCAGATTGCCAGTCTCCATCCGCTCGAACATTCCAATTGCCCCATTCCATTGTCGCGCAGGTTGCCACCGCGTTTTCCGAGGTTGGCCATGCAGTGATTTGTTCATCGAGAAAAACGCTGCCCGCCTTCGGCGGCCCGAGAGCCGCGAAGCGAGGTCTTCCCAACGCTTTTCGAGGTAGAGCTGCGCGTTCTAAAAAGATCAGCCGCAGCTATGGTTTATTTCAAAGGCATTTAAATCTTTGAGACATAGAAGCTCATTCTTCCAACCCCGCCTGGTTGTAAGCCAAAACCGTCAAAAATTCTTTGAAGAGCCGGTTGAACATCGCTGTCCGCCCGCCGATGAAAAGGACCATACAGGGCCGCCTCGAACGGGGGCAATATCCCCCTCAGCCGGCTTCGTGGCTCGGGGGCATTCCGACCGGTGTCTGCCCTACCGGAAGGTGTCTCGCAATCAGTTGGGGAAGTTAAGCTTTTCTTTACCGGGCAGGTCTCGCGCCGGCTCCGAATCTTTTTTTTCGAAGCCTGCCCCCTGCCCCATTCGGGGGGCGGGGATTCACTCAGCTGAATTGCTTTGCCCACTAAGGTGATGAAAAATATGGAGGAATTTTGTGCGGTCAAAAGTCCCGGGTGGGACGGTTTTCGACAACCAAAACGATATCGAAGTCAAGTCGGTAAAGTCGTGGAAAGATTGCGGAATCGCCGTTGACAGCGGGTGTTGCGGCGCAGCATCGGGCACCGCTTTGCGATCGACCGGACAAACAAAAACCCGGCCTTTCGGCCGGGTCGAAAACTGCTCGCAAATCCGCTCTGATGAACGGCAATCAGGAAGCCAGCGCACCGATACGGTGAGCGAGACGCGAGACCTTGCGCGAAGCGGTGTTCTTGTGAACCACGCCCTTCTGAGCGGCCCGCATCAACTCCGGCTGGGCAGCCTGCAGGGCGGCGGCAGCGGCGCCCTTGTCACCGGAGGCAATCGCCTCCTCGACCTTGCGCAGGAAGGTGCGCACGCGGCTGCGGCGCGCCTTGTTCACTTCGGTGCGCCGCACGATCTTGCGCGCGGCCTTCTTGGCCGAAGTCGTGTTGGCCATCGTAACGTCCTCGTCCTCATCGCGGTGAGCGCCTGGCTATCGCCGGCTGGCACGACCACGGACCTTCAGTTGAAAATGCGAGCGACGGTCCTGCCGGAGCAAGACCGCCGCGAGGCCCGACCCTATAGTTCCTGCCGGGCCCGGCGTCAACGGCGGAATCGTAGACGCCTTCAATCCGTCTTGCGGCGGACCGCCACGGCCTCGATCTCGACGAGATAGCCATGGTGCAGCTCGGGCACGGGAACAACGGCACGGGCCGGCCTGTACGGCCCGAAGACCTCGGCATAGACCGCATTGAACTGCGGCCAATGCGCGGCCCCGACCAGATAGGCGGTGACCTTCAGCACATCGGCCGGGCCGCAGCCGGCGGCGTCGAGCACCGCCAGGAGATTGTCGAGCGCCTGGCGCGCCTGCACCGCGAAGGGCTCGCCAGCAGTGTGGCTGCCATCGGGGCGCGGCGCGAGCTGGCCGGAGACGAAGACCAGATCCTTATACGCGACCGCCTGCGCATAATGCCCGGCCGGCGCCGGGACATCAGGCGACAGGATCGTTTCGATCTCGCTCACGCGCCCTCGCCGATAAAGCGCGCGAAGCTGGCAAGGTCGACATTGCCGCCGCTCAGGATGACGCCGACGCGCTTGCCTTCGACCGGAACCGCGCCGGTGAAGGCGGCGGCGGCGGCAAGGCAGCCGGTCGGCTCGACCACGAGCTTCATCCGCTCGGCGAAGAAGCGCATCGCCGCGACGAGGGCGGCGTCCGGCACGGTGACGATGTCCTCGACGAGATCGCGGATGATCGGGAAGGTGTAATTGCCGAGGAAGGCGGTCTGGGCGCCGTCGGCGATGGTCTTGGGCACGTCGATCTTGACGATCTCGCCCTTGCGCAGCGATTGCTGGCCGTCATTGCCGGCTTCGGGCTCGACGCCATAGACCTTGCAGCCTGGATTGAGCGCCTTGGCCGCCAGGAGTGCGCCGGCGAGCAATCCGCCGCCACCGAGGCAGACCAGGAGGACGTCGAGCTCGCCGGCCTCCTCGATCAGCTCCTTGGTCGCCGTGCCCTGGCCGGCGATGACATCGGGATGATCGTAGGGCGGGATCAGCGTCAGTCCGCGCTCGGCCGCCAGCCGGTCCCCCAGCTCGAGCCGGTCCTGGGTGTAGCGGTCATAGGTGACGACCTCAGCGCCATAGCCCTTGGTCGCCGCGACCTTCGCCGCGGGGGCGTCGAGCGGCATGATGATCGTCGCCGGCGCGCCCAGCAGCCTGCTGGCATAGGCGATCGCTTGGGCGTGGTTGCCGGAGGAATAGGTCAGGACGCCGGCCTTGCGCTGCTCGGGCGTCAGTGCCGCGATGGCATTATAGCCGCCGCGGAACTTGAAGGCGCCCATGCGCTGCAGGTTCTCCGCCTTGAAGACGAGATTGGCGCCGGTGCGCTCATTGGCGGTGCGCGAGGTCAGCGCCGGCGTCCGATGCGCGACGCCGGCGATGCGCTGTGCCGCCACTTCGACATCGGCATAGCTCGGCAGCGCGATGCCGTCGGTGAGGGAGCGGGCTGCGGCGGTCATGGCAAATCCTGCGTGCTCTTAAGAGTGAGCAGCCATGGTCCAGCAGCGCCGCCGGCCTTTCAAGTGAAAGAAATTGGCCCCGGCCATGCGTGGCGCTGATCGGCCGGGGCTTGCCTCTGTCAGTAGTTCTTGAACTCGGGCTTCCGCTTCTCGATGAAGGCGGCCATGCCTTCCTTCTGGTCGTGCGTGCCGAACAGCGCCGAGAAGACGCGGCGCTCGAAGCGCAGCCCCTCGGCCAGCGTCGTCTCGAAGGCGCGATTGACCGATTCCTTGGCCGAGAGCAGCGAGGGCAGCGACTTCGAGGCAATCTGCTCGGCCGCCTTCAGCGTCTCGGTCATCAGCTCGGCGAGCGGGACGATGCGGGCGACCAGCCCGGCGCGCTCGGCTTCGTTCACATCCATGAAGCGGCCGGTGAGGCAAAGGTCCATCGCCTTGGCCTTGCCGATCGCATGGGTCAGGCGCTGGGTGCCGCCGGCGCCGGGGATGACGGCGAGGTTGATCTCGGGCTGGCCGAACTTGGCGTTGTCGGCGGCGATGATGAAATCGGCCATCATCGCGAGCTCGCAGCCGCCGCCGAGCGCGAAGCCCGCGACCGCCGCGATGATCGGCTTGCGGCGCTGGCCGATCCGGTCCCAATCGGCGAACTTGTCGTCGAGATAGGTGCCGGGATAGCTGCGCTCCTGCATCGCCTTGATGTCGGCGCCGGCAGCGAAGGCCTTCTCCGAACCGGTCATGACGACGCAGCCGATATCGTCGTCGCGCTCGAAGCCGTCGAGCGCCGCGTTGATGTCGGCGATCAGCTGGACGTTCAGCGCGTTCAGGGCCTGCGGCCGGTTCAGCGTGATGATGCCGACCTTGCCCTTCACCTCGACGAGAATGGTCTCATAAGCCATGGCGGCCTCCCGTATGCTGTTGTCGGGCCAGCATTAGCGGCGGGTGCAGGGAGAAGTCCATGCGCGCCGATGCAAGTTGCGCCTAGGGCTGAATGACCGCGGCGATCGTGCATCGGAAATTTTCGCCACCGCAAAGGCGCTTCGTGCGTTGATGGTTTGTAGCCGCCGAGCAGGAGGTGCGCATGACCGGCAAAACTCGAACCGATACGGCCTCGCGCCTCGTCAAGGCCTCGCCCGGCGCGGTCTACAATGCCTTCGCTGACCCGGCCGTGCTGTCGCGCTGGCTGCCGCCGAAGGGGATGCGGGCGACGATCGAGCGCTTCGAGCCGCATCCGGGCGGCAGCTACCGCATGGTCCTGACCTATGACGACCCGAGCGGGGCTCCCGGAAAGGCCACGGCCGACAGCGATATCGTCGAAGGCCGCTTCATCGCGCTCGATCCTGGCGAGCGCATCGTCTGGGAGGTCGGCTTCGTCTCGGACGATCCGGCCTTCGCCGGCACGATGACCATGACCTGGCGCTTCAAGGAAGTCCGCGACGGCACCGAGGTGACGATCCTGTGCGAGAACGTCCCGGCCGGCATCGGCAAGGCCGATCACAATGCCGGCCTGCGCTCGACGCTGGAGAACCTCGCCCAGTTCATTGAAAACGCCTGATCAGGCGGCCGGCCCGGCTTCGGCGAGCAGGCGCTGGAGCGCCGAAGGGGTCGTGCGCGAACGCCAGGCGGCGATCAGCCTGTCGGCATTGGCCTCGGGCGCGACGGCCGAATCCAGCTCGGCATCATAGCGGCAATAGCTGTGGATCTGGTGGAAGTCGCGGCGCGCATCGCCGATCCGCCGGTCGCCGCGGGCGATCTCGCGGCGTTCCAGCTCGGCGAGGTCGCAATGCAGGCCGACGAAGAAGACGTCCTGACCTTCGAGCAGGCGGACCAGCCGCAGCAGCCAGGCGCGACTCTCCATGATGTGCTCGACGATCAGATTGTTGCCGCAGCGGACATAGGCCAGCAGCGATTGCTCGAAGCCCTCGAAGAAGGCATCGCGCATTGTGGCCCACTGGAATTCGCCAGAGCGGATGCGCGCCGTCGGCAGCACGCCGGAATCGCGGAGATGGTCGATCGAGATATGCCAGAACGGTTCCTCGATCCGGGCCTGCACCGCGCGCGCCAGCGAGGATTTGCCGCTGCTGGAGGCACCGTTGAGCAGGATGATCCTGCCGGGCGGACGAGGGCTGCCGGACATGGTGATTCTCAGGCCCGCTTCTGGCAGCTCTCGCAATAGAAGGTCGAGCGCCCGGACTGCACCAGCCGCTTGATCAGATGGTCGCAGCCCGGCGTGACGCAAGGCTCGTCCTCGCGGTCATAGACCTTGAAGCGATGCTGGAAATAGCCGAGCGAGCCGTCGGCATGGGCAAAGTCGCGCAAGGTCGAGCCGCCGGCGGCGATCGCCTCCTCCAGCACGTCGCGAATGATCCCAGCCAGCAGATGCGCCTTCTCGCGCGGCTTGCCGGTCGGCGTCGCCAGCGAGCCGGCCTCGGCTTCGGGGTGCAGCCCGGCGCGGAACAGTGCTTCGCAGACATAGATATTGCCGAGTCCGGCGATCAGCCGCTGGTCGAGCAAGGCCGCCTTCAGCGGCGCGACTTTTCCGGAGAACAGCTTGGCCAGAAGCTCGCCGGAGAGCTCGTTGCCGAGCGGCTCGATGCCCATCCCGGCGAAATGCTTCGACGTTTCCAGCCCGGCGCGGGGCAAAAGATCCATGAAGCCGAAGCGGCGGACGTCGTTATAGGTGACCCGCGCGCCGGAACCGAGATGGAAGACGACATGGTCGTGAACGAGATGCCGGCCGATCTCGTTGTAATAGGCGCCGGGCTCGGTCGGCGGCGTGCCGGGGGCCTCGACGATGAAGCGCCCGCTCATGCCGAGATGCATGACCAGTGCCTGCCCGTCGTCGAGATCGGCGATCAGGTATTTCGCCCGCCGCGACAGCGCCTCGACCCGCCGCCCGGTCAGGCGCTCGGTGAAGCGCTCGGGCAGGGGGAAGCGCAGATCGGGCCGGTTCTGCTCGACGCGCGCGAAGCGCTCGCCGAGCATGGCGGGCTCCAGCCCGCGCCGGACGGTTTCGACCTCGGGAAGTTCAGGCATGGCATCGGCTCTTCAGCATGCGTCGAGAGGGCCCGCGACAAGGCCCGATGCTTTCGCTATTCATCGCCTCACCCGAACACAAGAGCGGCCCAACCGTGACAGCAGCCTCCGACACCACCCATTTCGGCTTCGAGAACGTGCCGCTTGGCGAGAAGCAGGCCAAGGTCGACGACGTCTTCCACAAGGTCGCCGGCCGCTATGACCTGATGAACGACTTGATGTCGGCCGGCCTGCATCGCGCCTGGAAGGAGGCGCTGCTCACCGCGCTGAAGCCGCCGCGCGACCGGCCTTTCCATCATCTCGATGTCGCCGGCGGCACTGGCGACGTCGCTTTCAAGGTGCTGGAGGAGGGCGGACAGCAGACCGACGTCACCGTGCTCGACATCAACGCCGAGATGCTCGCCGTCGGGCGCGAGCGCGCCCAGAAGCGCTTTCCCGATGACGACCGCATCCGTTTCGTCCAGGGCAATGCCGAGGAGCTGGCGCTGCCGGACGCGACGTTCGACGCCTACACCATCGCCTTCGGCATCAGGAACGTGCCGCGCATCGAGAAGGCGCTGGCCGAGGCCTATCGCGTGCTGAAGCGTGGCGGCCGTTTCCTCTGCCTCGAATTCTCCCATGTCGACGTGCCTGTCCTCGACAAGATCTACGAGGCCTATTCCTTCAACGTCATCCCGCCGATGGGCAGGATGGTGACGGGCGAGGCCGAGCCCTACCAGTATCTGGTCGAATCGATCCGCAAGTTCCCGCGCCCGCAGGTCTTCGCCAACATGATCGCCGAGGCGGGCTTCCGTCGCGCCAGCTTCACGCCGATGACCGGCGGGGTCGTGGCGCTGCATTCCGGCTGGAAGCTGTGACGGGCGCTGCCGCCGCATGATCTCCGCGCTTGCCCATCTCGCCCGCTCGGCGCGGGTCGGCTTCGTGCTGGCGCGCGAAGGTGCGCTCGCGCTGGTCGATCCTTCCGTGCTGCCGCCGGCGGCGCGGGGCCTGATCGCGCTCGGCCGCCTGATCGAGCGCCGCGGCGCCGGCTCCTCCGCGACGCGCCTTGCCGCAGCGCTGACCCGGCTCGGACCGTCCTATGTCAAGTTCGGCCAGTTCCTGGCGACGCGGCCCGATGTCGTCGGCATGAAGATCGCCGAGGACCTCTCGGCGCTGCAGGACAGGATGGCGCCCTTCCCGATGGCGCAGGCGCGCGCCGCGATCGAGGCCGCCCATGGCGAGCCGGCCGAGGCGATCTTCGCCGAATTCGGCGAGCCGGTCGCGGCCGCCTCGATCGCCCAGGTCCACCGTGCCCGCCGCAAGGATGGCAGCGAGGTCGCGGTCAAGATCCTCAGGCCCGGCATCCGCGACCGCTTCCACCGCGATCTCGCCGCGATGCGCTTCGGCGCCGAGCTTGCCGAGCGCCGTTCGCCCGAAGCACGACGCCTGCGCTTCGTCGCCATCGTCGAGACCCTGGCACGCTCGGTCGCCATGGAGATGGACCTGCGCCTGGAGGCGGCGGCTCTCTCCGAGTTCGCCGAGAATACCAAGGAGGACAAGGATTTCCGCGTGCCGGTGCCGGATTGGCAGCTCACCGCCCGCGAGATTCTGATCGACGAGTGGATCGACGGCATCCGCCTCTCCGATGTCGAGGCGCTCCGCGCCGCCGGCCATGATCTGCCGGCGCTCGGCCGCAACGTCATCCAGTCCTTCCTGAAGCACGCGATCCGCGACGGCTTCTTCCACGCCGACATGCATCCGGGGAACCTGTTCGTCGATGCGGAGGGGCGGCTCGTCGCGGTCGATGGCGGCATCATGGGCCGGCTCGGCCACAAGGAACGGCGTTTCCTCGCCGAGATCCTGTTCGGCTTCATCACCCGCGACTATCGCCGCGTCGCCGAGGTGCATTTCGAGGCCGGTTATGTGCCGCCGCACCATTCGGTCGACGACTTCGCCCAGGCGATCCGCGCCGTCGGCGAGCCGATCCACGACCGGCGCGCCGACGAGATCTCGATGGCGAAGGTGCTGACGCTGCTGTTCGAGATCACCGGCCTGTTCGACATGGCGACGCGCACCGAGCTCGTCATGCTGCAGAAGACCATGGTCGTGGTCGAGGGCGTCGCCCGCACGCTCGATCCCCATCTCGACATGTGGACCACGGCCGAGCCGGTGGTGCGCGACTGGCTGACGCGCAATCTCGGCCCGATCGGGCGCATCGAGGATGCCGGCCGCAGCGTGCGCACCCTCGTCGGCAGCCTTGCCAACCTGCCGGAAACGGTCGGCCGGGCTGAACGCGTGCTCGGTCAGCTCGAGGATGCCTCGCGCCATGGCTTTTCGCTCGACGAAGCCAGCGTCCAGGCGATCGGGCGGGCAGAGGCGGCGCGCAATCGCTGGGGCAACTGGGCGCTCTGGCTGATTGCGGCGCTGCTCGCTTGGAAGGTGTTCTTCGACTAGCGAGCAGGTCCGCTCACGGCGCGGATTGGAAACCATTTGAACGGTTTCAGCTTTACAAGCGCCGGCCCCTCGGGATTCCTTTAGGGCAAGGCCGGAGCTGTCTTCGCATGGCCTATGCGCCCTGCGACAGCAACCAAAGAGCCGCTTTCCTCAGGTTGCGTCGTTCAGGAGTCGCGTCATGTCCCGCCTTCTCGGCATTCTCGCCTTTTTATGCGCCTCGCTCGCCGGCCTCGCCGCGGCGCAGGCCAAGGTCGATGTTCGCGTCGACATCGCTGCCCAGCGCATGAGTGTCGCCACCAGTGACGGCGAAACCTACAACTGGGCGATCTCGTCCGGCCGCAAGGGCTTCCGCTCGCCCAACGGCATCTATCGCCCGACCCGGCTCGAGCGCAGCTGGTACTCGCGCAAATATGGCGGGGCGATGCCCTATGCCGTGTTCTTCCGCGGCGGCTATGCCATCCATGGTACCACGGCCGTCGGCGCGCTCGGTCGCCCGGCCTCGCATGGCTGCATCCGCCTGCACCCGGCCAATGCGGCCAAGCTGTTCGCGCTGGTCAAGAAGCACGGCGCCGGCAGCACCCGCATCGCGCTGAACGGCGCCGCGACCGACAATCTCTCGCGCTTCGCCAAAGCGTCCTCTGGCAGCAAGCACAAGATCGCCAAGGCCAAGGTCAAGACGCAGAAGGCCGTGCTGACTGCCAAGCAGCAGCGCCAGGGCCCGGCCTGGGGCGAGGCGCGCGAGCAGATGCTGCTCAGGCCGGCGATCCCGGCCGGTGCGATCGGCTTCCAGCCGACGGCGGGGCCGGGCTGGCGCTAGCCTCGACGGTCAGATCGCTTCGGCGGCGATCCGCACCCAGCCTTCCAGCATCTCTCCCGGTTGCAGCCGGGCGAGCGGCGAGGCCTCGCGCACGATCTTCTCGCTCGGTGCGCCTGCGGCGTGGCTCTGCGGCTCGGCGCAGAGGAAATCGACGCCGGCGGGAGCCCAGACCACCGGGCAGCGCAGGTTTTCGCTCGCGCTCAGCGTGATGGCGAGACCGGTCGAGGGCGTCTCGATCCGGGCGATGCCATCCCAGCCGAGGAAGCTCCAGGCGGTTTCCGCTCCGGTGGCGAAGACCGGATTGCCGGCATAGGGGCCGCCATCGCCGAAGGCCTGCGTGCCGGTGGCGCGGAACTGGTCGCCGAAGATCAGCGCGCCGGTCGCGGTCATCCGCAGGCGCGTGTCGGCGGCGCAGGGGAACCAGGGATGCAGGCCCATGCCGAAGGGTAGGACCCGGTCGGCCTCGTTGGTCAGCGACAGCGTCACGGTCATACCGTCTTCGCCCAGCCGGATCTCCTGTTTCGCCAGGTAGCGATAGGGATCCGGGCCATCCGCCCGGCGATGCACCAGCACGGTATGGCCGATATCCTGCTGCTCGATCTGCCAGGCGGACTGCCAGCCGAAGCCGTGGATCGTGCCGGCCGGATTGTTCGAGGGCACGGTGAACCGGGTGTGACCGTCGTCGACCAGGCTGTCGAAGGCGCGGTTGGCGAAAGGCAGCATCGCCCAGGCCCCGAACTTGTTCGGCGTCTGCGTCTGCGTCGCGACCCCTGCGGGCGCATGCAGCAGCGGCAGCACCGTCCCGTCCGGCCCCTGCCAGTCGAGCGCGGCGATCGTGCCGCCGGCGTCAGGGGCGATGCGGGCCGTATAGCGGCCGGCCGAGAGGGTCAGCATGATCGTGTCCTTCGCGACAATCCGGGCTGCGAACGCGGCGTCCGCTCACCCTCGCCTCGATTGCGCCGGCGGGCCGTATCGTCAAGGGCCGAGCGGGCTTGACCGGGCCGCGCCGGCCGGGGAGATTCCACGCCTCTTCGCTTCGCCTCGGCCGGAATGCCGGACGGGGCACGTATCCCGCCGGAGCCTGCCATGCCCACACCCCTGATCGCGCTCGACTGGGGCACGACGCGCGCCCGCGCCTTCCTCATCGCCGAGGATGGTGCCGTACTGGCGAAACGCGTTGCCGATCGCGGCATCCAGTCGGTGCCATCAGGCGGCTTCCCGGCCGCCTTCGCTGAGATCGCCGGCGAATTCCGCAAGGCGCGGCCCGATGCCTCGGTGCTGCTCGCCGGCATGGTCGGCAGCCGCAATGGCTGGGTCGAGGCGCCCTATGTCGCCTGCCCTGCGAGCCCCGATGAGATCGCCGCTGCAGGTCTCGCCGTCACGCTCGACGACGGCACGCGCGCGACCATCCTGCCCGGGCTGTCCTGTGACGAAGGCGCCTTCGACGTGATGCGCGGCGAGGAAACGCTGATCGTCGGGCTCGGCCTCACAGATGGTATCGCCTGCCTGCCCGGCACCCATTCGAAATGGGCCGAGGTCAAAGGCGGGCGCATCATCCGCTTTGCCAGTTTCATGACCGGCGAGGTCTACGGCCTGCTGCGCGAGCACTCGATCCTGTCGCGCCTGGCGAGCGAACCGAAGGATGGCGACGCCGCCGAGGGCATGCGGCGCGGGCTCGCCGCGGCGCAGCGGCCGGGCGGGTTGCTCAACGCCGCTTTCCATGCCCGCAGTGACGTCCTGGGCGGGCGCATGCAGGGCGGCGCGGTCGGGCCCTATCTCTCCGCCCTGCTGGTGGCGCAGGAGATCGAGGGCGCCCGTGCTTTGTTCGGTGGCCTCGATAATCTTCACCTCGTCGCCGACGGCGTGCTCGCCGGAAGCTATGGTCGGGCGCTCGCCGCCGCAGGCCTGGACCATGGCCTGACCACGCCTGAGGAAGCCTTCGTCGCCGGCGTCACCCGCCTCGCGCGGGGCTTGTCGGCATGATCACCGTCTTCGGCTCGCTGAATGTCGATCTGGTCACGCCGGTCGAGCGCCTGCCCGGTGCCGGCGAGACCGTGCTCGGCCCGGGCTATGCGCTGCATCCCGGCGGCAAGGGTGCCAACCAGGCGCTGGCGGCCCGCCGCGCCGGCGCGGAGGTGACGCTGGTCGGTGCCGTCGGCCGCGACGGCTTCGCCGAGATCGCGCTGCGGCTCTTGGCAGAAGATGGCGTCGATCTCTCCCATCTCGCGCGCGTCGAGGCGCCGACGGGTGCGGCCTTCATCGCCGTCGACGCCGCCGGCTCCAACCAGATCGTCGTCGCTGCCGGCGCCAATGCACTGGCCCGGGCCGATGCGGTGGAGACCCTGAAACCCGGCGAGGGCGACCTGCTGCTGCTCCAGCGCGAGGTTCCGGAGAACGAATGCCTGCGAGCGGCGCGGGCGATGCGCGCCGGCGGCGGCCGGGTGATCCTCAACCTCGCCCCGGCCGGCGCGCCCGAGCCGGAGCTGCTGGCGCTGACCGACATCCTGATCGTCAACGAGCACGAGGCCCTGATCCTCGCCGGCTCGCTCGGCTGGGTCGAGGCCGAGCCCGATGCGATCGCCCAGCGCATCGATGGCGAACGCGGCATCGCCTGCATCGTCACGCTGGGGAGCGCCGGCGCGGTCGGTTGGCATGGCGGCGTCCGGCGCCGGCTCGAGGCGCCGGTCGTCGATGCCGTCGATACCGTCGCGGCCGGCGACAGCTTCGTCGGCGCCTTTGCCGCGGCGCTGCAGGCCGGCTTCGGCTTCTCCGGCGCGCTCCAGCGCGGGCTCGCCGCCGGCTCGCTCGCCTGCACGGTGGCGGGCGCGCAGCCGAGCGTGCCACGTCGCGAGGCGATCGAGGCCCTGGCCGGCAAGAGTTTCCTGTAGGACGAGCGTTCCGTAGAACGCGACCGATCCGGTTGAGCGCGAATTAAGCCTGGCGGCGCTCCGGAAGGCGGAAACGCGTCGGCTGCGGCGGTTTCTGCATGCCGATTTACCCTTGGTCAGCACCTTTGCCCGCAGCGTCGCGGGCACGAGGCGGGAAGGGAAAATCGATCATGGCCCAGCGGCCGATCGTCTGGTTCTCGGGCGTTGCCGGGATTGCCGGCCTTGCTGCGCTGAACGCTGCCGGCAGCCTCGACCGCATGGCGAGCCCGGAACCTGCTCCCGCGCGCGCCGCGTCGAGCATGCCCGCATCGGCAAAGGCCGAGCGTGTCCTGACGGTGAACGCCGATTATCGCGGCCACTATGTCGTCCATCCCGCGATCGACAATTATCGTGTGAAGATGATGGTGGACACCGGCGCGAGCCTGATTGTGCTGACCGATGGCGATGCCCGCGCGCTCGGGATCAGGCCGGACCGCTCCGCCTATTCGGTGGGGCTCGGGACCGCCAACGGCGTGGTGCGGGGTGCCAAGACCATGCTGCGCGAGGTGCGGCTCGGTGACATCCTGGTGCGCGATGTCGAGGCGATCGTGTTGCCCGCCGGCGCCTTATCGGTCAGCCTGCTCGGCACGTCCTTCCTGCGCCGCTTGCGTGGCTATCAGGTCGAGGCCGGCCGCATGGTCCTGCGCGGCTAGCAGCCGTTGGTTTCCAAGCTCATACCGATGAGCTATGCCCGCCTTGCGTCCTTGCCCTGTCATGCTCAGGCTGCATTCATGTAGCCTGTGGCCTGTCCGTACCGCACGCGTCAGCTGCATGGTTTCCGCGCCGGCCTCATGGCCGACGCTCCTCGAAGATGGATGGCCCGATGTTTCCGAAGCCCCTGCCCGAGCTCTTCCCCAACACGTTCGAGTACGAATCGCTGCCGATGGTGAAGCCGACCGGCTTCCGCGAATACGATGCGCGCTGGTTCTTCGGGAAAGAGCTCAACCTGATGGGCGTGCAGGCCGTCGGCATGGGGCTCGGCACGCTGATCCGGCGCATGGGCGTCAAGCCCGAGATCGTCACCGCCCATGATTTCCGCAGCTATTCCTCCTCGATCAAGATGGCGCTCGTCACCGGCCTGATGGCGGCCGGCTGCAAGGTCCATGATATCGGCCTCGCCATGTCGCCCATGGCCTATTTCGCCCAGTTCGAGCTCGACGTGCCCTGCGTCGCCATGGTCACCGCCTCGCATAACGACAATGGCTGGACCGGCATCAAGATGGGCGCCCAGCGCCCTGTCACCTTCGGCCCCGACGAGATGGGGCAGTTGCGCGATATCGTGCTCGCCGGCGATTTCGACTTGCCGGGCGGCGGCTCCTATCAGTTCGTGCCCGATTTCCCGGCGCGCTACATCGCCGACCTGACCAACCGCCCGAAGATCACCCGCAAGCTCAAGGTCATCGCCGCCTGCGGCAACGGCACGGCTGGCGCCTTCGCTCCAAAGATCCTGGAAGCGCTCGGCTGCGAGGTCATCCCGATGGATGCCGAGCTCGACCACACCTTCCCGCGCTACAACCCAAACCCCGAAGACATGAAGATGCTGCACGCCATGGCCGACGCCGTGAAGCAGCACGGTGCCGATGTCGCGCTCGGCTTCGACGGTGACGGCGATCGCTGCGGCGTCGTCGACAACCATGGCGAGGAGATCTTCGCCGACAAGATCGGCGTGATGCTGGCCCGCGACCTCGGCAAGCTCAATCCGGGCGCGCAGTTCGTCGTCGACGTCAAGTCGACCGGCCTGTTCTCGACCGATCCGGAATTGCAGCAGCTCGGCGTCAAGACCGATTACTGGAAGACCGGCCACTCCTACATCAAACGCCGCGTCCGTGACCTCAACGCGCTCGCCGGCTTCGAGAAGTCGGGCCACTTCTTCTTCAACGCGCCGGTCGGCCGCGGCTATGATGACGGCGTCGTCACCGCCATTGCCGTGATCGACATGCTCGACCGCAACCCGGATAAGTCGATGGCCGAGCTCTATGCCGCCGTGCCGAAGACCTGGGGCACGCCGACCATGGCGGCCAAATGCGCTGACGAAATCAAATATGGCGTCAGCGACAAGATCACCAAGCGCATCCAGGCGATGCAGGCGGCGGGTGACAAGATCGCCGGGCAGAAGATCATCGACGTCATCACCGTCAACGGCGTGCGCGTCGTCAACGAGGACGGCACTTGGGGCCTGATCCGCGCTTCCTCGAACAAGCCGGAGCTGGTCGTGGTCTGCGAAAGCCCGGTCTCGGAAGCGCGCATGCGCGAGATGTTCAAGGCGATCGACGGCGTGCTGCGCGAGAACCCGGAAGTCGGCGCCTACAACCAGACGATCTGATCGCTCTTGCGGGCGGGGCGGGAGATCTACTTCTTCTCCGCCCCGGTCGCCGCGGCATTGCGAGCCCCGCTCTGGCCGCTGGTGCCGTCGAAGAAGGCCTTGGAGTCGCCGAGCTGGGCGCTCGGCTGGCAGTTGGGCGTGCAGGAATAGCTCTCGCGCTCGAGGCCGCGCTGAACCGTCAGGATCGATTCACTGGCTGCGCCGACGCGCACGCTCGATTCCGCCAGCAGGGCGCCGGTCGCATCGAGCGCGATCAGGTTGGTGACGCCATAGCTCTTGCCGGTCACGATCATCACGCCGTTGCGCTGGACGGTGACGTCAGCGATCGCCGGATTGCCGACGATCACCGTCTGGGCCTTCTCGGGCAGTCGGAGCACCTTGGCGTGATCGACCGTCACCTGGACCGCCTCGGTTCTTGCATCGCCGGTTTCCCCCCGAGATTCCGGGGCCGGTGCGGGAATGAGCCGGGCCTGCGCGCGTACGATATCGGCCGAAAGGCCCGAGCCGGCGGCCGCAACGAGCCCGGCAAGGGCCAGTCTCGGGAAGGATTTGGAGAGCCGCGATCCCGGCATCACAATGGACCTCGTACGCGCCTCAAGGTTTCGAACGGGACGAGGAAAGCCGAAAATGATGAATGGATTGCTAAGATGGCGATTTCTCCAGCCAATCCGGCTTTCGCTTCGGCCCTGGAAGCCTGACCGCCCACAATGAAGAACGCATATTGGTGCCGGTGCGCGCACGCTAACGAAGCGTCATGCGGCGTTAGTCTGATTTGCGGAGCGAGTTCTATTTTAAGTATCCAAGGGTTTATACCTCTCGTTAACTGGTGTGACGCGCTAAAAGCGCATTAACCATCGAGCGAAGACCTGTAAAATTCAGCGAGTTATTGGATCGCTTTAACTGATCGGCAAGATGGGCGCCGTAATGTCACTCCTGTCGCTGACCGAAGCCATCTAGAGCGAAGGCAGCAGTCAAACGTGGTGCAAAAGGAGCTACCCCATGAAGAACCTGTTCGCGCGCTTCGCCAAGGATGAGTCGGGCGCCACCGCTATCGAATACGGCCTGATCGCCGCCCTGATCTCGGTCGTCTGCATCGCCACCTGGCGCCTGATCGGGCCGGCGCTCAATGCGCGGTTCACGGAAATTCTCAACGCCCTGAGCTGATCTCACGAAGCGGGTACGCGGCCCCAGATCAAGCGCCCGGGACAATGTTCCGGGCGCCCGCGTTTTAGACGCATCGCCGAAGGCGCAGGGCAGATCGCACTGCCGTTGCCTTGTTCGAGGAAGGTAGTGCCAAGCTCGCCACAATACACGTTGATGGCATCATTCTTGTCGCTGACCGAAGTTGGCTCAAAGCGAAAGTGTTTAAGGGGCCGCGATGTTAAAGGAGGTTGCCGTGAAGAGCCTGTCTGCGCGCTTTGCCAAGGACGACTCCGGCGCGACCGCCATGGAGTATGGTCTCATCGCCGCGCTCATTTCGATCGTCTGCGTCGCAACCTGGGCACGTATTGGGCCGGCGATCGATGTGTGGTTCCAGGAAGTTCTCAGGCGCATTGTGTAGGCTGACCGCGGAACGGTCGCCGAAAATCGGGCTTTCGTACCATACAGTCTCAGTTAAATTTTGATGATCGGCCGCTCTTGCTATGATTCGAGTGAGGCAATTCGGATAATAAGTTTTGAGGATACGATATCTGTAGTCGCGTAAAACTCAGGATACTCGGATGGCCGCCATGTCGTTTTCGCTGATCATCGTCTTTATCGTTTTTCCCATCGCAATGGCTTATGCGGCGGCGAGTGATCTCACGACGATGACGATCCCGAACTGGCTCTGTCTACTCTTGCTTGCTGCGTTCGGGCTGGGCGCTGCTTCGACTGGGCTGGGCTGGACAGCTACCGGCTGGCATCTTGCTGCGGGGCTTACGGTGCTCGCCGTCTGCTTCGGCATGTTCGCCGCCGGCTGGATCGGTGGCGGTGATGCCAAGCTTGCTGCGGTGACGGCTCTCTGGCTCGGCTTCGACCAACTCCTTCCCTATCTCTTCATTGCTGCGCTCGGCGGCGGTCTCCTGACCGTGGCGATCCTCGCTTTGCGCGCCGCGCCGCTGCCCGCTCCGGCCAGCAACTGGACCTGGGCGCAGCGGCTGCATGACGTCAAGCAGGGCGTGCCCTACGGCATTGCGCTTGCTGCCGCGGCACTGGTCGTCCTGCCTGGTACGGCGATCTGGCGCGCTGCAATCGGCGTCTGAGCGCTCCGATCCGCTTCGAAGCAGCCGATCCGCGCAAAAAGATACCTTCGGTTAACCATAAGTTGACGATTCGAAGGCCACGATCCGGGTGAAGGTCGGTGCATGCCGGCCAAGGATCCTGTGCCATGAGTCCCGCCCGCATCATCATTCTTGCCGTCGCGGTCGTCGCCGGACTTGGCGCGGCGCTCCTGATCGGCCGGCCGCCTAAGGTCACGACGCCGTCAGTGACGAAATACGAGCCGGCACCGACCGTCGAGGTGCTGGTGGCCGCGGCAGACATTCCGCTCGGCAACAAGCTCGCTGCCGGCGATCTGAAATGGCTGGCCTGGCCGCTGGCGAGCCTGCCCACCGAGGTGATCCGTCGCCAGGACCTTCCCGGAGGCGAGGCCGAGTTCGTCGGCCAGATCGCCCGCGCGCCGCTCTACGGCTCGGAGCCGATCCGCCGTGATAAGCTGCTCAAGGCCGATTCCGGCTTCCTGTCGGCGATTCTGCCGTCCGGCAAGCGCGCCGTCGCCATCACCACCGATAATCGCGGCGCAAACACCGCCGGCGGCTTCGTCCTGCCCAATGATCGCGTCGATGTGATCCGCACGAGCCGGGACGACAGCAATTCCAAGGACGGGTCGCCGCCGGTCAGCGAGACCCTGATCGCCAATGTCCGCGTGCTGGCGATCGGCCAGAGCATCCAGGAGAAGAACGGCGAGAAGGTCGTCGTCGGCGAGACCGCGACGCTCGAACTCGACCCGAAGCAGGTCGAGGCCGTGACGCTGGCACAGAAGACCAGCAGCCTCTCGCTGGCGCTGCGCAGCCTGCAGGATGCCGGCGACAAGGCCACGCCGGTCGATGACGGTGGCCTTACGCTCGTGCGCTACGGCGTCGTCACCAAGGCGGTGAAGCCATGATTTCCATGCCGAACTTTCATCCGCTGTCTCGTCGGGCGCAGCGTGCCCTCGCCTTGTCGCTGGCGATCCTGCCGCTGGCCTTGCCACCTTGCACCGCGCTGGCGCAGGGCAAGGGCGCGGCGCCGGTTCTGAATGTCGGTGCCAGCGAGCATGCGATTTCGCGCCGGCTCGATCTTTCGATCGGCCGCTCGCTGATCGTCGAATTGCCGCGCGACGCCAAGGAGGTCTTCGTCGCCAATCCCAAGGTGGCGAATGCCGTGGTCCGCTCGGCCCGCAAGCTCTTCGTCATCGGCATGGCCGATGGCTCGACCTCGATGTTTGTGATGGATGCCGAGGGCAGGCAGATCACGGCGTTGGAGATCGAGGTCGGCCGCGATCTCAACGTGCTCCGCACGACGCTGCGCACGGCGATGCCGGGCGCCGACATCCAGGTCAAGCCGGCCGGGAACTCGATCCTGCTGGTCGGCAATGTCGCCAGTGCTTCCGAGGCGACGCAGGCCATGGACATCGCCAATGCCTTTGTCGGCATCTCCGGCGAAGGCGCGAACGCGACCAAGGGCGCGGTGATCAACTCGCTGACCATTCGCGGCCGCGACCAGGTCATGGTCAAGGTCACCGTTTCGGAAGTGTCGCGCAAGGCGATCAAGCAACTCGGCATCAACTCGACCGGCGAGTGGAAGCTCGGCAAGTTCAGCATCACTCCGACGATCGACACGCCGTTCTCGCTGCAGCCGCAGCAGCTGGCTGCAACCGCGATCGGGGCTGGCATCGGCAACTCGACCAACATAACGATGCGAGCGCTCGAGCGCGCCGGCCTGTCCCGCGTGCTGGCCGAGCCGACCGTGACGGCAATTTCTGGTGAAAGCGCCAAGTTCACTGCCGGCGGCGAGATTCCGATCCCGAAAGGCTATTCCTGCGACACGACCAATCGCTGCGTTCTCAACATCGAATACAAGCCGGTCGGCGTCTCCCTGAACTTCACCCCGATTGTGATGTCCGAGGGCAAGATCTCGATGCGCATCGCCACCGAGGTCACCGAGCTCGATTTCGAGAACCAGCTGCGCCTCAACCCCACCGAGTCAACGGCCGTCAACGCGCCCGGCTTCCGCGTGCGCAAATCCGATACGACGGTCGAGCTCCCCTCGGGGGGAACGCTCGCCACGGCGGGCCTGATCCAGCGCGTCTCGCGCCAGGCGATCAACGGCCTGCCGGCGTTGATGAACATTCCGATCATCGGAGCGATGTTCCGCTCGCGCGACTATCAGCGCGAGGAGACCGAGCTGATGATCGCGGTGACGCCCTATATCGTGAAGCCGGTTGGGCCGAACGGATTGCAGCGGCCCGATGACGGTTTCGTCGAGGCGCATGACGCCCAGACGATCCTGATGGGCCGGTTGAACAAGATCTATGGGTCGACGAGCGGCGGGCCGATTCCGCAGGCCTACAAGGGCCGCGTCGGCTTCATCGCCGATTGATGACGGGGCCGCGACAAGGATGGCGATCGTGACCAGCAAGCCCTCTCGGACATACAAGGCGGCGTTGCCCGCCGCGTTTGGTGCCGCGCTCCTGCTCGGAGCCTGCGCCAAGGGCGACATCTCGACGTCCGGCATCCCCACCGACATCCGCGAGCGCCATCCGATCGTGCTGCGCGATGCGCCGCGTTCGCTCGACGTCTTCGTCGGCCGGGCCGGCGGCGGGCTGGACCCGGGCCAGGCCGACGATGTCGCCCGCTTCGGCGAGGATTATCGCCGCAGCGGCAAGGGCGGGTTGGTCGCCGAGGTTCCGACGGGGACCGGCCGCGATCTTGCAACTCATGACACGCTCAACGGTATCCGCCGCTCGCTCGGCCGGGCCGGCGTCTCGCCCGGCCAGCTCTCGGTCAGGACCTATCGCATCGCCGATCCCGAGCTCGCATCGCCGATCCGCTTGACCTACGCCTCCTTGCAGGCCGGGCTCCCGCATTCCTGCGGGCAATGGCCGGCCGATCTCGGCGTCGCCAGCTTCAAGACGGATACGATGAACGAGCCCTATTGGAATCTCGGCTGCGCCACCCAGGCCAATCTCGCAGCGCAGATCGCCGATCCGCTGGATCTGGTGCGCGCACGCGGCGAAGGCCGCCTCGATACGCAAAAGCGCATGGAGGCGGTCAAGAAGCTGCGCGAGGGCAAGGATCCCTCGACGCAGTATCGCCAGGAGCAGACCAAGATCAGCGACGCCGTCGGAGGCAAATGATGGCGAGCATGCCGGGATTCGAGCCGGAGACTGGCGGCGATGAGATCATCGCGCCGTTGCCGCGGGTCACCTTGCAGGCCTTTTGCGAGACGGAGGACGTCGCCGCGGCGATGCAGGCGGTGACTGCCGACCGGCGCATGGACAAGGTCCAGGCGCGTGTCCAGATGGGCGGCCCGGCGGCGGCGGTGGAGGCCTTCCGCGGCGCCCCGACGCCGAATGTGATCGTGCTCGAGACGGTTCGGGAGCCGTCCGTGCTGGTCTCCAACCTCGATGCACTGGCAGAGAGCTGCGACCCCGGCACCAAGGTCGTCGTCATCGGCCACGTCAACGACATCCAGCTCTATCGCGAGCTGATCCGGCGCGGCGTCAGCGACTATCTGGTCGCTCCGTTCGGGGTCCTCGACCTGCTGCGCACCCTGTCCGAACTCTATGCGACGTCGGGTTCGGCGACGCTCGGGCGCACCATCGCCATTGTCGGTGCCAAGGGCGGTGTCGGCTCCTCGACCGTCGCGCACAACGTCGCCTGGGCGATCGCCCGCAATCTCGACGCCTCGACGGTGATCGCCGATCTCGACATTGCCTTCGGCACCGCCGGGCTGGACTTCAACCAGGATCCGCCCCAGGGGGTCGCCGACGCCGTGTTCGCGCCGGAGCGACTCGACGCCAACATGCTCGACCGGCTCCTGTCGCGCTGCAGCGAGAATCTCTCCCTGCTGGCGGCTCCGGCGATGCTCGACCGCACTGTCGATCTCGGCGAGGACGCGTTCGAGCTCGTGTTCGACCTGCTTCGGGCCAGCATCCCCTGCATCGTGCTCGACGTGCCGCATCTGTGGACAGGCTGGGCCAAGCGGGCGCTGGTCGGCGCCGATGAGGTCGCGATCGTCGCCGCCCCCGAGCTCGCCTCGCTGCGCAACGCCAAGAATCTGATGGACCTGTTGCGTGCCGCCCGGCCGAATGATTCCGTGCCCCGCCTGATCCTCAACCAGGTCGGCTTGCCCAAGCGGCCGGAGATCGAGGCGAGCGAATTCGCCAAGGCAGTCGGGGTCGAGGTGATGACGTCGATTCCCTTCGATGCCCAGCTCTTCGGCACCGCCGCCAATAACGGCCAGATGATTGCCGAGGTCCAGCCGGGCAACAAGGTGGCGGACGCCTTCGTGCAGATCGGGACGATTCTCACCGGCCGCGGCGAGCAGAAGCGCAGCAAGCGCAGCCTGTTCGAGCCACTGGTGGCCAAGTTGATGCGTCGAAAGGCCTGACATGTTCGGCAAGCGACAGGCGACAGCCCCGGCTCTGGCAGGCGCGCCGAGCGCTGCGGCGCTTGCGCCGATGCGCGCGGCCGAGCAGCGACCTGCGGCTGTCGAGGCGCGGCGGGCGCCGCCGCCACCGCCGGTGCCGGCGGAAACGCCGAGGTCCGACGAATATTATCAGATGAAGAGCATGATCTTCGGTGCTCTCATCGAAGCGATCGATCTTTCGCAGCTGGCCAAGCTGGACGGCGAGTCGGCTCGCGAGGAAATTCGCGACATCATCAACGAGATCATCTCGTTGAAGAATGTCGTGCTCTCGATCGCCGAGCAGGAGGAACTGCTCGACGACATCTGCAACGACGTGCTCGGCTATGGACCGCTGGAGCCGCTGCTGGCGCGCGACGATATCGCCGACATCATGGTCAATGGCGCCGGCCGGACCTTCATCGAGACCGGCGGCAAGATCCAGCTCACCAGCATCCGTTTTCGTGACAACGCGCAGCTGATGAATATCTGCCAGCGCATCGTCAGCCAGGTCGGGCGCCGCGTCGACGAGGCCTCGCCGATCTGCGACGCGCGTCTCGCCGACGGCTCGCGCGTCAACGTGATCGCTCCGCCGCTCGCGATAGACGGGCCTGCCCTCACCATCCGCAAGTTCAAGAAGGACAAGCTGACGCTCGACCAGCTCATGCGCTTCGGTGCGATCTCGCCGCCAGGCGCAGAGATCCTGAAGATCATCGGGCGGGTCCGCTGCAACATCGTGATCTCGGGCGGTACCGGCTCAGGCAAGACGACCCTGCTCAATTGCCTGACCAACTATATCGAGCACGATGAACGCGTCATCACCTGCGAGGACGCAGCCGAATTGCAGCTGCAGCAGCCGCATGTCGTCCGCCTCGAGACCCGCCCGCCCAACCTCGAAGGGTCGGGTGCGATCACGATGCGTGATCTCGTCAAGAACTGTCTGCGCATGCGGCCGGAGCGCATCATCGTCGGCGAGGTGCGCGGGCCGGAGGCCTTCGACCTGCTCCAGGCGATGAACACCGGCCATGACGGCTCGATGGGCACGCTGCACGCCAACACGCCGCGCGAATGCTTGAGCCGTATCGAATCGATGATCACCATGGGCGGCTTCAGCCTGCCCTCGAAGACCCTGCGCGAGATGATCTGCTCCTCGATCGACGTGATCATTCAGGCTCAGCGCATGCGTGACGGCTCGCGCCGCATCACCCACATCACCGAGGTGATGGGCATGGAAGGCGACGTGATCATCACCCAGGACCTGATGCTCTACGACATCATCGGCGAGGACCCGAACGGCAGGCTGATCGGCCGGCATCGCTCGACCGGTATCGGCCGGCCGCGCCTATGGGAGCGCGCGCGCTATTTCGGCGACGAGCAGCGGCTGGCCGCGGCGCTCGACCAGCTCGAGGCCGACGGCCGGGCCGACGCCTGAGCAGGAGGAAGGCACGCCATGGACTATGGCCAGATCGCCGCTGCCATCCTCGCCGCCGTCTCGGCGGGCGGTATCACCTATGCCCTGTTCTATCCGAGGCTCAGCGGCCAGGCGCGCGCTGAGCAGCGCCGTCGCGAGTTCGCCGCCCCGGCCGCGGTTCGCGCTGCGGCCGATCGCGAAGCGCAGAGCCAGGCCCGGCGCGGGCAGGTCGCGCAGAGCCTGAAGGACATCGAGAATCGCGAGAAGGCGCGCCATAAGGTCACCATCGAAGGCCGGATCGAACAGGCCGGGCTGTCCTGGTCGCGCAAGCAGTATTGGCTGCTCGGCGTCGTCGCGGGCATCGTCATGGGCCTCGTGCTCCTGGTCACCTCTGGCAACTGGGCCATGGTGCTGGTCGGCTTTCTCGTCGGCCTGCTCGGGCTGCCGCGCTGGTATCTGACCCATCTCGGCAAGAAGCGGATGCTGCGCTTCATCAACGAGTTCCCGAATGCTCTTGACGTCGTCGTGCGCGGCATCAAATCGGGCCTGCCGCTGAACGACTGCCTGCGCATCATCGCCAACGAGGCCCAGGAGCCGGTCAAGTCCGAGTTCCGGCTGATCGTCGAGGCACAGACGCTCGGCCTGTCGCTGAGCGACGCCGCCACCAAGCTGTATGAGCGCATGCCCTGCGCCGAGGCCAATTTCTTCGGCATTGTCCTGGCGATCCAGCAGAAGACTGGCGGCAATCTCGCCGAGACCCTGGCCAACCTGTCGCGCGTGATCCGCGAGCGCCGCAAGATGCGCGACAAGATCAAGGCCGTGTCGATGGAAGCCAAGGCATCCGCCGCGATCATCGGCTCCTTGCCCCCTGCCGTCGCCGGCCTCGTCTATATGACGAGCCCAGGCTACATGGACGCCCTCTTCTACACGAATGCGGGGCGTATCGCATTGGTCGGCTGCGGCATCTGGATGCTGATCGGCGTGCTGGTCATGCGCAAGATGATCAACTTCCAGATCTGAGGAGCCTTCGCTATGCTCGCGCTCCTGATCGAGAACTTTACGGACCTGAGGGTCTTGCTCGCGCTGGTCGGCGGAGTGGCCGTGGCCGTCACGATCATGACCGTGGCGGCGCCCCTGCTCGAAGGCAACGTCCTCGGCAAGCGCATGAAATCCGTCGCCTCCGAACGCGACAGGATCCGCGCCCGGGAGCGCGACCGGCTGGCGCGCCAGGTGGATAAGGTCTCGCTCCGCCAGGAGCCGAAGGCGTTCATGCGAAATATCGTCGAGCGCTTTAAACTCGGGGATTGGCTGGGGACCGAGACTGCCAAGCGGCAGCTCGTCATGGCCGGCTTCCGTGGTCAGCAGGCCGAGGTCGGCTTCCTCTTCTTCAGGCTGGTCACCCCGATCGGCCTCTTCCTGTTCGCGCTGTTCTATCTGTTCGTGCTCAACGATCTCGGCCAGACTGTCATCGTACGGGCGGGGATCGTGATCGCCGCCGCCTATGTCGGCATCAAGGCGCCTGAAATCTACCTGTCCAACACGATGGCCAAGCGCCAGTTGTCGATGCGGCAGGCCTTTCCGGATGCGCTCGACCTGATGCTGATCTGCGTGGAAGCGGGCATGTCGATCGAGCTCGCCTTCCGCAAGGTCTCGACCGAGATCGGCAGCCAGTCGGTGCCGCTGGCCGAGGAGTTCTCGCTCTGCACGGCCGAGCTCTCCTATCTCTCCGAACGTCGGCAGGCCTATGAGAACCTCGCGGTGCGCACGGGTCTGGAATCGGTGAAGTCGGTCTGCACCGCGCTGATCCAGGCCGAGCGCTACGGCACGCCGCTTGGCACCGCCTTGCGCACGCTGGCGCAGGAGAGCCGCGATCAGCGGATGAACGAGGCCGAGAAGAAGGCGGCAGCCCTGCCGCCGAAGCTGACCGTGCCGATGATCATGTTCTTCCTGCCGGTGCTCTTCGTGGTGATCATGACCCCGGCGGTGCTGAAGGCCCTCAGAACCTTCTGACGGCAGCCCCTCGCCTTCGACTTGGCCGGGCCTTGAGCTTCCGCTCCAGCAAGGCGAGCTTCGAGGGAAAGTAAGGCCTGCCTCGAGGCGGCGTCTGGCTGATGGCGGCGACGCCATCTCACGCAATCGCAAGCCCAAGTCGTAAAGCCAAAGCAGGGACCGGCGGTCAGCCGGTCGGCTGGGCAGCCTTCTCCGGCGTCGCCGTGCGGGCGGCCGGCTTGGCCTTGCCGCGCAGCATCTCCCAGCTGTTGGGCTGGCTCACCGAGCGGCGTAGATAGGCGATGGTCGCCGAGGCTTCGGCCGGGCTCATGTCCTGGCGGGCGAGCTGCTCGGCTTCCTGGAAACGCCCTTGCAGGCCGAGCACCAGGACGAGGTTCTGGCGCACCCTGCCGTCGGCGCCCTGCACGGTCGCCGCTTCGCGCAAGATGCGCTCGGCGTCGGGCAGGCGCTTCGACAGGGCGAGCGACAGGCCGAGATTGGACATCACCGTCGGCTCGTGCGGCACGAGCTTCAATGCCGCCGAGTAGAGCTGCTGCGCGCGATCGTGCTCGCCGAGCTGGTCGGCGACGGTGCCTTGCGCCGACAGGATGCGCCAATCCGGCTTTTCCGGCGTATGGGCGCGGCCGAGCACGTCGTCCGCCTGCTTCAGCCGGCCATTATCGGCGAGCGAGCGGCCATAGGCGCCGAGCAATTCCTGATCGTCGGCATGGATGATCACGGCGCCTTCCAGGATGGCGAGCGCCTGGGCGTTCTTGTCGAGCGCGCGCAGTGCGCGGGCATAGAAGAAGGCGGCGTTGCGGTCCTTCTGGTTGGCCTCGTAGCGCTTGCCCCAATCGGCCTCCTCGCTGCGCCATTGGGCTTCGGTGCGTGGCTGCGTCTGCCGAGGGCCGATCGAGCCGGTGACGTCGCCGGGGCCACCGCGCATCTGGCAGGCGCCGAGCGCGAGGCAGAGAGCCGAAGCGGCGGCGAAATGGCCGAAACGGAGGGCGCGGATGCGGATGGACATAAGCCGGAATGCCTCGCCGGTGCGGGAAAGCTGTTGCCCTTGGTGATAAAACGTTAACCCTAACGGACTGTTAATCATGCGGATCGGGGCCCGCCTTGCATGCTGGCGCCCGAGGTTCCGTCATCCGAGGGTCGTCGACCGTGCATCCGTTGCTGCTGCCTGCCGGAACATCCGCCATCCCCGTGCATTGCGTCGCCAAGGCCGATTGGCCGGCCGTGCGAGACGGGCTCGCGCCGGTGGCGCGCCGCTTTGCGCAGGCGCAAGGGTTCGAGGCGCGGCCCGGCCAGCATGTCCTGCTGCCGGATGCCGCCGGTGCGCTCGCCGCGGTGCTGCTCGGGGTCGACCCGTCAGGCCCGCGCCGGCGCGACCCGTTCGCCCCTGGCCGCCTCGCCGCCAGCTTGCCGGCCGGCGACTATGCCCTGGCCGGCGATATCGGCGATCCCGGCCTCGCCGCGCTCGGCTGGCTGCTCACCGCCTATCGCTTCGAGCGCTATCGCAAGCCCAAGGCCGCTACGGCGCGGCTCGTCCTGCCCGACGACGTCGACGGCGAGGAAGTGAGCAATCTCGCCGGGGCGAGCGCGCTGGGGCGCGATCTCGTCAACACCTCGGCTGCCGATCTCGGCCCGGCCGAGATCGAGACGGCTGTGCGCGCGCTCGGCGAAACCCATGGCGCGGAGGTTGCCAGTACGATCGGTGACGATCTGCTCGCGGCCAATTTCCCGATGATCCATGCGGTCGGGCGGGCCTCGCCCCGGGCGCCGCGCCTGGTCGATCTGCGCTGGGGCCAGGAAGGCGATCCGAAGCTCACCTTGGTCGGCAAGGGCGTCGCCTTCGACACCGGCGGGCTCAATCTCAAGACCGATGCCGGCATGCTGCTGATGAAGAAGGACATGGGCGGCGCAGCGGCGGCGATCGCGGCCGCCCGCATGATCATGCAGGCAAGGCTGAAGGTGCGCCTGCGCCTATTGGTGCCGGCGGTCGAGAACGCGGTCTCGGGCGGCTCATTCCGCCCCGGTGACGTGCTGCAGAGCCGGAAGGGGCTGAGCGTCGAGATCGGCAACACCGATGCCGAGGGAAGGCTCATCCTTGCCGATGCGCTGGCGCTGGCCGACGAGGAGGCGCCCGAGCTGCTGATCGATTTCGCCACGCTGACCGGCGCCGCCCGCGTCGCGCTCGGGCCCGATCTGCCGCCGTTCTATACCCATGACGACGGACTTGCCGCCGAGATCGCCCGCCTCAGCGCCGCGGTGAACGATCCGGTCTGGCGCATGCCGCTCTGGCCGCCCTATGACGGCATGCTCGATTCCAAGATCGCCGATCTCAACAACGTCTCCGGCGGCGCCTTCGCCGGCTCGGTGACGGCCGCGCTCTTCCTCAACCGCTTCGTCGAGAAGAGCCGCTCCTACGCCCATTTCGACATTTATGGCTGGAATCCCTCGACCAAGCCCGGCCGGCCCGAAGGCGGCGAATGCCAGGCGGCGCGGCTGACCTACGCGCTGGCGAAGCAGTTCTATGGCGCCCGTTAAGCCTGCCGCGCGGCTCTGCTTGCACGCTGGTCGCGCTGCGATAATGATACGGACCCGTAACGATCGGGGACGGCACGGTGCTGGAGATCAAGCCGACGCAGGCGCTCAGGCTCTGGCGCGAGGTACATCTCGATCTGGTGCGCGACACGCAAGCCGATCTTTCGGTGCGTCAGACCGCGATCCTGCTGACCATCTATCTCGAATTGCCACCGCACACCGTGCGCGGCCTCGCGGCGCGGCTCGGCGTCACCAAGCCGGTCATCACCCGCGCCCTCGACAGCATGGGCAAGCTCGGCCTCGTCAGCCGCAAGCGTGACGAGCTCGACAAGCGCAACGTCGTCATTCAGCGGACCGTCGCCGGCGCACTGGCGGTCGAGCATCTCGCCGATCTCGTCACTGCGCGGGCGCGTGAACTCGGGTCCGCCTGAGCGCTTCGCCCGTTAACCGGACAGGATTACAGTGCCTCCATGAGCACGAATCTCGACCGCCGCCTCACCCCTGCCCGTCCGGACCTCGCCGCCCGTTATCTCGACGGCCAGGTCGAGGCGCTCGCCTTCGTCGATCCGATCCCGATGCGGGTGGTGACGCCGTCAGTGCCGCTGCGGCGCGAGCCGAGGCCGGATGCCCCGCTCGACACCGAGGCGCTCGCGGGCGAGGCGGTCAGGGTCTACGAGCAGCATGAGGGCTGGGCCTGGGGCCAGCTCGTCGGCGATTCCTATGTCGGCTACCTGCCTGAGGACTGCCTCGCCGGCGACGCTCCGGTGCCGACCCATCGCGTCTGCGCGCTCCGGACCTTCGTCTATCCCGGCCCCTCGATCAAACTGGCGCCGCTGGAGGCGCTATCGCTCAATGCGGGGGTGACGGTTACCGGCGAGAGCGGTGACTTCTTCACCACCGGCCATGGCGGCTACATCTTCAAGCAGCATCTTTGCCCGCGCGAGCAGCACGAGCCGGATTTCGTCGCCGTCGCCGAGCGCTTCCTGCACGTGCCTTATTTCTGGGGCGGCAAGACCAGCCTCGGCCTCGACTGCTCGGCGCTGGTCCAGCTCTCGCTGGCGGCTGCCGGCGTGTCCGCGCCGCGCGATTCCGACATGCAGGAGCAGGGGCTCGGCGAAGCCGTCGCCTTCGACGACGGCCTGGACGGCCTCAGCCGCGGCGACCTCGTCTTCTGGAAGGGCCATGTCGGCATCATGACCGGCCCCGACACGCTGTTGCACGCCACCGCCTTCACCATGAGCGTGATCAGCGAGCCCCTGCGCCCGGCGCGCGATCGCATCCTCGCCCGCAATGGCGGGCCGATCACCGCGATCCGGCGGTTGAAGGCTCAGTAACCTCGCGTCGGGTCGACGACGTTCTGCAGCTCGCCGCCGGCCTCCAGACGCCTGATCTGCGCCGCGATCTGGTCGGCGACCGTCTCGGGCGCCGACATGGCGGAGTTGTGCGGCGTCACCGTCACGGCCGGATGGGTCCACAGCCGCGAGTCCTGCGGCAGCGGCTCGGTCTGGAACACGTCGAGCACCGCTTCCCGGAGCTCGCCGGCGTCGAGCGCTGCGAGGATGTCCGTCTCGACCTGCAATTTCCCACGGCCGGCATTGATCAGCGCCGGCCCGCCGAGCCGGCCGTCACGCGCCAGCCTGGCGAGCAGCGGGCGGTTCAGGATGCCTTCCGTCTCCGGCGTATGCGGCAGCAGGACGACGAGGATGTCGGTCCGGGCGAGGAAGGCCGTCAGGCCGTCCTCGCCGGAGAAGGTGGCGAGCCCTTCGATCGTCTTGGGCGAGCGGCTCCAGCCGGCGACGTCGAAGCCGATCACTTGCAGCTTGCGCGCCGCGTCCTGGCCGAGCTCGCCCAGTCCCATGACGCCGACGCGGACTTCGCGTGCTGCCGGCTGGTGGCGATCGTCATCCCATGACCTCTCGCGCTGCTGGCGCTCGTAGCGGCGCTGCTGGCGCAACTGCATCAGGCAGTGCATGACGACGTATTCGCTCATCCGCGTCGTCAGGTCGGGATCGATCACCCGGGCGATCGGCGCCTGCGGCAGCCGGCTGTCGCTGAAGAGATGGTCGACGCCGGCGCCGAGCGAGAAGATGGCTGCGAGATTGGGCAGGCCGGCAAGGCTGCCCTCCGGATGCTTCCAGCTCGCGACATAATGCACGGCGCGCCGATCGAAGGGCTCGCCGAGCGTGACGATCGGCAAGTCCGGCAGCAGCGCCGAAAAGCGCTCGCGCCAGCTCTCGACATGCCAGCCGGTGATCGCCAGAAGCAGGCTCATGGGCGGGGGGAACTCCTAAGCGGGAATGATCAGCGGTCCACGCGTAACAGCAGCCTCGCCGCGGCGATAGGCGCTCTTCAGGCGGATGCGGGCGGCCTCGAAACCGGCCTCGTTGCGGGCATGGATGACGCCGAGCGGCCGGTCGGGCCCGACCCGCTCGCCGAGGCCGGCGAGCTCGGTGATTCCGACGGCATGGTCGATCGCGTCCTGCGGCCGGGTGCGGCCGCCGCCAAGCGCGACCACGGCGAGGCCGACGGCGCGCGTGTCGATCGCCTCGACCAGCCCCGGACGGTCCGAGAACACTGGCCGCACGATAGGCGCGCGGGGAAAGTGCCGCTCGGGATGCTCCAGCAGGTCGGCAGGGCCGCCCAGCGCCGCGATCATATGGATGAAGCGCTCCGCCGCCGCGCCGCTGGCGAAGGCGTCCTCGATTTTCGCGACAGCTTCCTCGCGTGTCGCCGCCAGCCGGCCGAGCAGCAGCATCTCGGCGGACAGGGCCACCGTGACCTCGTGGAAGCGCGGCTCGCGCCGTCGCCCGGTGAGGTGGTCGAGCGCATAGGCGACCTCGAGCGCGTTGCCGGCGGCCGAAGCGAGCGGCTCGTTCATATCGGTGAGCAGGGCCCGTGTCGGCAGGCCAGCGCCGTTGCCGACCTCCGAGAGGCTTTGCGCCAGGGCGCCGGCCTTCTCGAGTGGCGGCAGGAAGGCACCGGAGCCGAATTTCACATCCATGGCGAGGCCGTGCAGGCCTGCCGCGAGCTTCTTCGACAGGATCGACGAGGTCAGCAGCGGAATCGTCTCGACCGTCGCGGTGACGTCCCGGATCGCATAGAGGCGCTTGTCGGCCGGGGCGAGGTCGGCGGTCTGGCCGATGATGGCGCAGCCGGCTTCGCGCACGACATGGCGGAAGAGATCGATGCCGGGCTGGGTGACATAGCCCGGCACCGCGTCGAGCTTGTCGAGCGTGCCGCCGGTATGGCCGAGGCCGCGGCCCGAGATCATCGGGACATAGCCGCCGCAGGCCGCCACTGCCGCGGCGAGCGGCAGCGAAACGGTGTCGCCGACGCCGCCGGTGGAATGCTTGTCGAGCGCCGGGCCCGGCAGGTCGCGCCAGTCCAGCACGGTGCCGGAATCACGCATGGCCAGTGTCAGCGCGACGCGCTCCTCGGCATCCATGTCGCGGAAGAAGATCGCCATGGCGAAGGCCGCCGCCTGGCCCTCGCTGACCGAGCCATCGGTCAGCCCCGCGATCATCTGGCGGATGTCGTTGGCGCTCAGGCGCTCGCCGTCGCGCTTGGCGGCGATGATCTCCTGCGGCAGGCGCATCAATAGGCTCCGTCGGTCCGTTCGGCCGGCGCGGTGCCGGCGATGATGTCGGCGAGCACGCCATAGAGCCCGCTGGCGCCGAAGCGGAAGGTCTTCGCCGTCGCCCAGCCCGGCCCCATGATCTCGTCGGCGAGATCGAGATAGGTCCTGGCGTCGGCGAGCGTGCGCAGGCCGCCCGACGGCTTCAGGCCGACCGGCTTGCCGGACGCCCTGATCGCCTCCAGCATGGTGCGGGCGGCTGCTGGCGTGGCCGAGGTCCCGGTCTTGCCGGTCGAGGTCTTGATGAAGTCGGCGCCTGCGGCGATGGCGAGCTCGGACGCCGCACGCACCGAGGCCTGATCCGGGTATTCGCCGGTTTCGAGGATGACCTTGAGCGTCTTGTCGCCGCTGCTGCCGCGCGCCTCAGTGACCATCTCGCGGGCGATCCCGGCATCACCGGCGAGGAAGGCGCGCCAGGGCAGCACGAGGTCGATCTCGTCGGCGCCATCGGCGATCGCTTCGGTGATGTCGCTGCCGATCAGGCTGCAATTGCCGCTGCCGGCCGGGAAGTTGATCACGGTCGCGATCCTGACGGGTGAGGCCTTCAGCGTCTGGCGGGCGAGCTTGAGGAACTGCGGCCAGATGCAGATCGCCGCGACCGGGCCGGGCGCCGCGACGGCGCGGGCGCAAAGCTGCAGCGTACCGGTCTCGGTGGCCTGGTCGGAGAGATCGGTCAAATCGAGCAGGCGCAAGGCGCGCAAAGCGAGATCGGCGTCGGACATGGTCAGAGCTCGCTCAGGAAGGCGCGCAGCACGCGGCGCAGCGCGGTGGTCGCCGTCGCCGCGACGTCGCGCGTCTCGCCATGGCTGGGCGCGCCGCCGAGGATGCCCGCACCCATATTGGTGACGATCGAAATGCCGGCGACGCGCAGGCCATAGCGGCGTGCCAGGATCACCTCCGGCACGGTCGACATGCCCACGAGGTCGGCGCCGAGCGTCTTGGCCATCCTGATCTCGGCCGGCGTCTCGAAGCTCGGTCCGGAGAACCACATATAGACGCCCTCGCCCATATTGGCGCCGCTGGCCGCTGCCGCCTTCTTCAGGCGGGCGCGCAGATGCGGGTCATAGGCATCGACCATCGGCACGAAGCGGCCGTCGCCTGTATCGCCGACCAGCGGGTTAGGGCCGTTATAGTTGATGTGGTCGGTGATCAGCGCGAGGCTGCCGGGCCGCAGGTCCGGCCTGAGCGAGCCGGCGGCATTGGTCAGCACCAGCGGCGGCGAGCCGAAGGCGGCGAGCATGCCGAGCGGCACGCGCATGATGGCGGGGTCGCCGGTCTCGTAGAAATGCGCGCGCCCCTCGAAGACCAGCACGCGCTTGCCGTGCAGCACGCCATAGCTCAGCCGCTTGGCATGGCCGGAAACCGCGCCCTTCGGGAAACCGGGGATTTCCTCGAACGGGATCGAGATCGGCTCGACCATGTCGTCGATGATCCGGCCGAGCCCGGTGCCGAGCACGATGGCGCAATCGATGCCGCCATCGATCCCTCGATCGATCAGTGTCGATGCCGCTTGGTCGAAAAGCGCATCAGCCGCCATGTTGTCTGCTCCATCGGCGCGTTGGCCGCGCTCGTCGGGTCACCTTGAAGGCGCCCGCAAATCAGTTCGGCAAATTGGCTGGTCCGAACGAGGCTGGCAACAGCTCGGCCAGCGAAAAGCGCGCGCGGATGCCCTCGGGCCCGGCGATCAGGATCGGCGTCTCCGGCGCCGCGAATTCGCGGATGCGCTGGCGGCAGGCGCCGCAGGGCGTCACTAGCTCGGTTCCGTCGCCGATGACGACGATTGCGCGGATCGCGCGCGCTCCGCCCGCGATCATCGCCGAGATCGCCCCGGCCTCGGCGCAGGCGCCGACGGGGTAGGCGGCGTTCTCGACATTGCAGCCGGGATAGACCTTGCCGTCATCGGCCAGGATGGCGGCGCCGACCTTGAAGCGCGAATAGGGCGCGTAGGCTTGGCTCCGTACCGCCAGGGCCGCGGCGAAGAGCGTGTCGAGATCGGGTTCGGCGGTCACTCAGCGTTCTTTCACGTAAGGCAGGCCCGAGGCCTTGGGCGGCGTCGCCTTGCCGATGAAGCCGGCGAGCAGCACCACCGTCATCACATAGGGCAGGGCCTGGATCGCCTGCACCGGGACCTGGCCGATGCCGGGCAGGCTGACACCTTGAAGCCTGATCGCCACCGCGTCGAGCAGGCCGAAGAGCAGGCAGGCGAACAGAGCCGGCCAGGGCCGCCAGTTGGCGAAGATCACCGCGGCGAGTGCGATGAAGCCCTTGCCGGCGGTCATCTGCGGCAGGAACCCCGCTGATTGCGAGACGGCAAGATAGGTGCCGCCCAGCCCGCAGAGCGCGCCGCAGATGATCACAGCGGCATAGCGCAGTCCGGCGACCGAGACGCCGGCGGTGTCGACCGCGGCCGGATTCTCGCCGACGGCGCGCAGGCGCAGGCCGAAGCGGGTGCGCTTCAGCGTCAGCGCCGTCAGCACGAGGGCAAGCACGGCGAGGTAGACCGGCGCCGTATGGCCGGAGATCGCGATGTCGTAGATCGGGCCGAAGACCGGAATCTCCTTGAGCGTTCCGACCAGCGGCAGGTCGAGCTCGGGAAAGCGGGCGGCGCCTTCGAGGTTCGGCGTGCGGCCGCCCTGGCCGTACCAGGCGTTGCCGAGGATGGCGGTGAGCCCGACCGCCAGCATGTTGATCGCGACGCCTGAGACGATCTGGTTGCCACGCCAGGTGATCGCGGCAAAGCCATGCACCAGCGAGAGCGCGATCGCGGCGAGCATGCCGGCTCCGAGCCCGGCCCAGGCCGAACCGCTGTGATAGGCGGCTACCGCCGAGGCGAAGGCCGCGATCAGCATCTTGCCTTCGAGGCCGATGTCGACGACGCCCGAGCGTTCCGACCAGAGCCCGGCGAGCGCCGCGCAGAGCAGCGGGATCGACAAACGGATCGTCGAATCCAGGATGACGGCGAAGGTCTGGACGCTCTCCATCGCCTAGCCTCCGCGCCCGAGAGCGAGCACGCTGGCGACGAGGCGCCGGAACAGCCCGTCGAGCGCTCCGGCGAAGAGGATGACGATGCCGCCGATCACCACGACCATGTCGCGGGTGATGGTCGGCTTGTCGAAGGAGAGTTCTGCCCCGCCCTGGTAGAGCACGCCAAAGAGCAGGGCGGCGAGGCCGACGCCGACCGGGTGCCCACGCCCCATCAGCGCCACCGCGATGCCGACGAAGCCGTAGCCGGCGGTGAAATCGAGCACCAGCCGGTGCTGCACGCCCATCGCCTCGTTGACGGCGAGCCCGCCTGCCAGCGCGCCGGAGAGCGCCATCGCCACCATGGTGATCCGCGCCGGCGAGATGCCGGCATAGGCGGCGGCGCGCGGATTGGCGCCGACGGTCCGGATCGCATAGCCCAGCCGCGAGCGGTAGATCAGCGCCCAGACCGCAACGAGCGATGCGAGCGCCAGCAGGAACGCGGTGTTGAGCGGTGTCGAGGGCAGCTTCAGGCCGAAGGCGCCGAGCAATTCATGGATCGGCGTCAGCACCGCCTGCTTCGGGAAATCGGGGGTTTCCGGCTGCATCGAGCCCGTCTTCCCCATCACCTCGACCAGCAGATAGACGATCAGGGTCGCCGCGATGAAGTTGAACATGATCGTGGTGATCACGACATGGCTGCCGCGCGTCGCCTGGAGATAGCCGGGGATGAAGGCCCAGAGCGCGCCGCCCGCCGCCGCGGCGAGGATGGCGAGCGGCACCAGTAATATGCCCGGCAGCGGCGCGAGCCAGAGACAGGCGAGCGCGGCAAAGATGCCGGCGACGGTCGCCTGACCCTCGCCGCCGATATTGAACAGCCCGGCATGAAAGGCGACCGCGACGGCAAGGCCGGTGAAGATGAAATTCGTGGTGTAGTACAGCGTGAAGCCGAGGCCTTCGAGGCTGCCGAGCGAGCCTTTCAGCAGCAACGTCGTCGCTTCCAGCGGGCTTTCGCCGATCGAGAGCACGACGAGTCCGGCAACGACGAGCGCCGCTGCGACCGAGACCAGCGGGACGAGGGCGGTATCGGCCCAGCGCGGCAGGTCGATCGGGGCGGCGCTCATGCCGCCCTCTCGCTGACGCCGGCCATCAGCAGGCCGAGGTCGCGCTCATCGGTCGCCACCGCCTCGCGCTCCCCGGTGATCTGGCCGCCGCAGAGCGCCAGGATCCGGTCCGACAGCGCCATCACCTCTTCCAGCTCGACCGAGACGAGCAGGATAGCGACGCCGGCATCGCGCAGCGCGATCAGCCGGCGATGGATGAACTCGATCGCGCCGATATCGACCCCGCGCGTCGGCTGGCCGACCAGCAGCACCTTCGGCGCCCGCTCGATTTCGCGGGCGAGCACGATCTTCTGCTGGTTGCCGCCGGAGAATTTCGCGGTTTTCAGGCCGGGATCGACCGGCCGGACGTCGTAATCCTGCATGCCGGCGCGGGCATGCTGTTCGACCAGCGCCGGCGACAGAAAGGGGCCGCGCCCGAAGGCCGGGTCGTCATGATAGCCGAGGATGGCGTTCTCGGCCGCCGCGAAGGCGGTGACGAGCCCGGTCCGCAAGCGGTCCTCGGGAATGTGCATCAGGCCGAGCTTGCGCAGATTGGCCGGGTTGCGATCGGCGGCGTTGAGGATCTTTCCGCCGAGCCGGATCACGCCGCGCGAAGGCTGGGTCAGTCCCGCCAGCACGTCGAGCAGCTCGCTCTGGCCGTTGCCAGCGACGCCGGCGATGCCGACGATCTCGCCCTCGTGGAGGGTGAGGCTGGCGTCCCGCAGCGTCTCGTGGCCGCGCTCGTCGATCACGGAGAGGCCGGCGGCCTCGAGCACCGGCGCGCCGCGCTGGCGCGGGCTCTTCTCGACGCGCAGCAGCACGCGCCGGCCGACCATGGCCTCCGCCAGCTCGGCCGGGGAGGTCCGTTCGGTCTCGACATGGGCGACCATCTCGCCGCGCCGCATCACCGAGACGCGGTCGGTCACCGCCATGATCTCGCGCAGCTTGTGGGTGATCAGGATCACCGTCTTGCCCTGCGTCTTCAGCGCGCGGAGCAGCTCGAAGAGCTGGTCGGCCTCTGCCGGGGTCAGAACCGCCGTGGGCTCGTCGAGAATCAGCACCTGCGCGCCGCGATAGAGCGCCTTCAGGATCTCGACGCGCTGCTGCAGGCCGACCGAAAGCGTACCCACGATCGCATCGGGATCGATGGCGAGGCCGTACTCTTGGGAGAGCCGCGCCAGTTCGGCCCGCGCCTTGCCGATGCCGCGCTTGAGCAGCGCGCCACCCTCGGCGCCGAGCACGATGTTCTCGACCACGCTGAGCGGCTCGACCAGCATGAAATGCTGGTGGACCATGCCGATCCCCGCTGCGATGGCGTCGGAGGAAGAGCGGATGCGCCTCAGCTCGCCGCGCACCCGGATCTCGCCGGCATCGGCCTCGTAGAAGCCGTAGAGGATCGACATCAGCGTCGACTTGCCGGCGCCGTTCTCGCCGACGATGCCGTGGATCGAGCCGGCGGCGACCGAGAGCGAGACGTCCTTGTTGGCCTTGACCGGGCCGAACGCCTTGCTGATGCCGATCAGCTCGATCGCGAGGTGCGGGCTCGTCACCGGGTGGTCCGGCTCACATCGTGCACTTGGAATCCGACATGTAGTCGTGAACCTTGACGGTGCCGGCGATGATGTCGGCGCGGGCCTTGTCGGCGGCGGCCTTCATCTCGGGCGTGATCAGCGCCTTGTTGTTGTCGTCGAGCGCCCAGCCGACGCCGTCCTCCTTCAGCCCGAGCACCGAGACGCCGGGCTTCCAGGTGCCGTCGCGTGCCTCCTTGAACGAGGTGTAGGCGGCGACGTCGACGCGCTTCAGCATCGAGGTCAGCACCTTGCCGGGATGCAGCATGTTCTGGTTGGAATCGACGCCGATGCCGAGCTTGCCGGCGTCGGCGGCGGCGCGCAGCACGCCGATGCCGGTGCCGCCGGCGGCGTGGTAGATCACGTCGGCGCCGCGATCGATCTGCGACTTGGCGAGTTCGCCGCCCTTGACGGGGTCGTTCCAGGCGGCCGGGGTCGAGCCCGTCATGTTCTGGAAGATCTCGGCGTCCTTCTTGCCGGCCTTGACGCCCTGGACATAGCCGCAGGCGAATTTGCGGATCAGCGGGATGTCCATGCCGCCGACGAAGCCGACCTTGCCGGTCTTCGAGGCGAGGCTGGCGAGGAGGCCGACGAGATAGGAGGCCTCATGCTCCTTGAACACCACCGACTGCACGTTCGGCAGCTCGACCACCATGTCGATGATGGTGAACTTCAGGTTCGGGAACTCGGCCGCGACCTTCTGCAGTGCGGTTGCCTGCGAGAAGCCGACGGCGATGATCGGCGAATGGCCGTCGCGGGCGAAGCGTCGCAGCGCCTGCTCGATCTGGGCATCGTTGGTCGGCTCGAAATCGCGGAACTCGACGCCGGTCTCGGCCTTGAACTTCTCGGCCCCGACGAAGACGCCCTCGTTGAAGGATTTGTCGAACTTGCCGCCCTTGTCATAGACGATCGCCGGCTTGATCGCTGTCTGGGCGACGGCCGCCATGGCCGAGAGAGCGACACCCGCCAGAGCGAGCGCGAGAGATTTCAAACGCATCGAGCCGTTCCCTTGTCACGCGCGGAATGGTTGCGCCATCCCTGCCTGCGATCACGATGGCACGGCTTTCGGGCGGGGCCAAGCGGGCTTGGAAGCCCGCCCGGCGATATCGGTCACATATGAACAGTCGCCTCAGCCGCGCTGGATCGAGACGCCGCCATCGGCGAGGAAGGCGGTGCCGGTGACGAAGCTCGACGCATCCGAGGCGAGGAACAGCGCGGCGCGGGCGATCTCCTCCGGCTGTGCCATCCGCTTCAAGGCATGGATACCCTCGACGAAGGCGAGCACCTCGGGCCCGGCGCCCGGCGCATTGGTCGTCGCTGCCGGTGTGTCGGTGCCACCCGGCAGCAGGGCGTTGACGCGGATGCGCTTGCCGCCGAGCTCGGCCGCGAGCGCCTTCGTGAGGCCGATCTGCCCGGCCTTGCTGGCAGCGTAGACCGACATGCCGGCGAGGCCGGCGGTGTGGCCGACGAAGCTCGACGTGAAGATCAGGGAGCCGCCGCCGCGTGCCTCCAGTGCCGGAGCCTGGTACTTTGCACCGAAGAAGGCGCTGGTCAGGTTGATCGCGATCACTTCGTGCCAGTTCTCGCTCGCCATCTGCCCGACCGGGCCGAGCTCGCCGATGATACCGGCATTGTTGAGGGCGATGTCGAGCCCGCCGAAGCGGCCGGTTGCGGTCTCGACCAGGCGCTGGGCCAGCGCCTCCTCGCGAATGTCGCCGGCAACCGCGATCGCTTCGCCGCCCTCCGCCTTGATCTCGCCGACGAGCGCGTCGAGCTCGCTCTGCCGCCGCGCGGTGACGACGAGCCTGGCGCCTTCCGCCGCGAACAGCTTCGCCGCGGCCCGGCCGATACCGGAGCTCGCGCCGGTGACGATCGCGACCTTGCCCTTCAGTGCCGTCATGTCCTGTGTCCTTGTCCAGGGAGTACGGCGCGGGTGATCGCAGGCGGGCGGCCCGTGCAGACACCCGCTTCCTGTCACGGCAGAGCACCCGATTGCTGATGCCGACGGATCAGCCTAGCTTGCCGGCCATGACGCTGAACGACGCCGAGATCGAGCGCTATGCCCGCCATCTGGTGCTGCCGGAGATCGGCGGCCCCGGCCAGGCGAAACTGAAGCGCGCCCGGGTTCTGGTGATCGGCGCCGGCGGGCTGGGTGCGCCATTGATCCCTTATCTGGCGGCGGCCGGCGTCGGCACGATCGGCATCGTCGACGACGATCATGTCTCGCTCTCGAATCTGCAGCGCCAGATCATCTTCGGCACGGAGGATATCGGGGCGCGCAAGGTGGTCGCCGCCGCCAATTTCGTCACGCGGCTCAATCCGCGGGTCGAGATCGAGGAATACGTCACCCGGATCGACCCGCATAACGCCCGCGCGCTCGTCGCCTTCTATGACGTCGTCGCCGACGGCTCCGACAATTTCGCGACGCGCTACGCCGTCTCCGATGCCTGCTTCCACGAGAAGAAGCCGCTGGTGACGGCGGCGCTCGGCCGCTTCGACGGCTCGCTGACGACGATCCGCGCTCACGAACAGAATCCGGACGGAAAACCGAATCCGACCTATCGCTGCCTGTTCCCGAACGAACCGCCGCCCGGCACGGTCGCGCCCTGCGCCGAGGCCGGCGTGCTCGGCGCGCTCGCCGGCGTCATGGGCTCGCTGATGGCGCTGGAGGTGATCCGCGCGATCGCCGGCTTTGGCGAGCCCCTTGTCGGCAAGCTCCTGCTCGTCGACGCGATGGCGATGCGCTTCGAGACGATGAAATATGGCTGGGACCCGGACAACCCGCTGAACGGAACCGCCGGCGTCGCCGCCTGAACTATTTCGTCGCGCGCTTGGCTTCGATCACGTCGAAGAGCTGAGCCGCGAGGTCCGGCCCGCCGAGCTTCTTGATGGCACGCACGCCGGTCGGGGCGGTGACGTTGATCTCGGTCAGCTTGCCGCCGATCACGTCGATGCCGACGAGCAGCAGGCCGCGCTCCCTCAGCGCCGGGCCGATGCGCTCGCAGATCTCGAGCTCGCGCTTCGACAGGTCGGTCGGCCTCGCCGCGCCGCCGCGCACCATATTGGCGCGCAGGTCGCCGACCGCGGGCACGCGGTTGACCGCGCCGGCTGCCTTGCCGTCGATCAGGATGATGCGCTTGTCGCCTTCCGTGACCTCCTTCAGGAAGGCCTGGATCACCCAGGGCTCGCGGAACAGATTGGCGAAGAGGTCGTAGAGCGAGCCGAAATTCGGATCGCCCTTGCCGGTCTTGAACACGGTCGCGCCGCCATGGCCATAGAGCGGCTTCATCACGATCTCGCCGAATTCCTCGCGGAAGGCCTCGATCTCGGCGCGGTCGCGCGTGATCAGCGTCGGCGGCATCAGCTCGGGGAAATGCGTGACGAACAGCTTCTCCGGCGCATTGCGGACCTCGGTCGGGTCGTTGACCACCAGCGTCTTCGGATGGATGCGCTCGAGCATATGCGTCGAGGACACATAGGCCATGTCGAAGGGCGGATCCTGGCGCAGCAGCACAACGTCCAGGGTCGAGAGGTCGGTCCGCTCGGGCTGGCCCAGCGTGTAGTGGTCGCCCTCGACGTCGCGGACCTCGACCGGGCTGATCACGGCGGTGACCTTGCCGTCGCGCAAAGTGAGCTTGTCGGGTGTGTAGGTGAAGAGCTTGTGGCCGCGCGCCTGCGCTTCCAGCATCAGCGCGAAGCCGGTGTCGCCGGCGATGCGGACCTTCTCGATCGGGTCCATCTGGATGGCGACGTTCAGCGGCATGGCGGAAGCTCCGGTTGCGGCCGTTATATCGGCTGCGGCAGCCCATTCGTGCAAGTGGCTGAGCCTTGCGTCAGAGCACCAGCTCGAAGACGCAGGGCACATGGCGGGGCAGCCGCCAGGGCGAGAGGAAGACCGCATCGGCCCGTAGATTGCGCTGCATCGCCCAGGGATTGCGCGCCAGCCACTGCCTGATGCGCGCTTCCATCAGGCAGCGTTTGTCCGCCGTGATCGCGATCGCCGCATCGTCGAGCGCAGCACGCACCTTGACCTCGACGAAGACGATGTCGTCGCCGCGGGCCATGATCAGGTCGATCTCGCCACCCTTGCCGCCGAAGCGGCGCTGCAGCAGGCGGTAGCCCTTGAGGGTGAGGAAGGCGACGGCGAGCCATTCGCCGCGGCGGCCGGAAAGACCCGAATGGCGTGCGCGCCGGCTGCGCAGCGCCTCGCTCATGGCGTGCGCGTCAATTCGAGGGCGCGGGCATAGACGACGCGGCGCGGCTGGCCGCTGGCAGCCGCGACCTGCGCCACCGCCTCCTTCAGCGAGACCTTTGTGAGGGCGACGCGCAAGGCCTCGTCGAGCGTGTCGCCTTGGGCTGCCACTGCGGAGGCGTCGGGCGGGCCGATCACCACGACGATCTCGCCACGTGCTTCTTCAGTCTCGGCGTAGTGAGCGGCGAGCTCCGGCAGCGCGCCGCGCCGGACATTCTCATAGTACTTGGTCAGTTCGCGCGCGACGGCGCCGGAGCGCGCGCCGAGAACGGCAGCGGCGTCGGCCAGCATCTCGGCGAGCCGGCGCGGCGATTCGAAGAAGACGAGCGTGCCGGGAATGGCGGCAAGCTCGGTGAGGCGCCCCTTTCGGGCGGCGCTCTTCGGCGGCAGGAAGCCTTCGAAGAAGAAGCGGTCGGTCGGCAATCCCGCCAGCACCAGCGCCGCCAGCACGGCCGAAGGGCCGGGGATGCCGGTGACCGGCAAACCTTCCGCCACGACTTCGGCGACGAGCTTGTAGCCGGGGTCGGAGACCAGGGGCGTGCCGGCATCGGAGATCAGTGCCAGCTTGCCGCCCTGGCGCAGCTTCTCCAGGATCTTCGGGCGCATCTGCGCCGCGTTGTGCTCGTGATAGGGCAGCAGCGGCGTCGCGATGCCGTAATGCGCCAGCAGCGTCTTCGAGGTCCTTGTGTCCTCGGCCAGCACGGCGTCGGCGGCGGCGAGCGTCGACAGCGCCCGGAACGAGATGTCCTTGAGATTGCCGATCGGCGTCGCGACGATATGCAGGCCCGGCGCGAGCGGCTCGGCCTCGGCCCGGAGCCCGAAGGCCGCATAGCTCGGGGCGCGACCTGGGGCGGGCGGGGCGGATACAGGGCCGGACATGGCGGCGAAACTGCCACAGCGGCCGGGAAGATGCCACTGCCGGCACAGCAACCTAGAGTTAACAACTTGAAAATAGCCTTGCTCACTGGCAGGACTTGTCCACGGTTCGGGACAAGATTCAGCTGGTGCGGGCTTGGTCTCGCGCCTCGCCGAGGAGTGGAGACGAAAGCCGTGTCGCGTCAGAGCAAGCTCCTCGCCTTCCCGCCGAGCCGCCGCTTCATCCTGTTGTCCGGTGTCGGCGCGGCGCTCGCCGCCTGCAGCGGTGGCACCGGCGGCCTGCCCGGCTTCGACAGCCAGACGACACCGCCGGCCGGTGGCGCCCAGCCCAGCGGCCCGACCATCGGCACCGGCTCGGTCAAGGTCGGCCTGATCCTGCCGCTCACCGCCGAGGGCTCCGGCGCCACCGTCGGCAACTCGCTCAAGAATGCCGCCGAGATGGCGCTCGCCGAATTCCCCGGCGCCGACCTCACGCTTCTGGTCAAGGATGACCGCGGCACGCCGGACGGCGCCCAGGCCGCGGCGCAGGAAGCCTTGCGCGAAGGCGCCGAGCTGATCATCGGCCCGCTCTTTGCGCCTTCCGTCCAGGCTGTCGGCCAGGTCGCCCGCGGCGCCGGCAAGCCGGTGATCGCCTTCTCGAGCGACAGCAACGTCGCCACGCGCGGCGTCTACCTGCTCTCCTTCCCGCCGGAGAACGACGTCAACCGCGTCATCACCTACGCCTCGGCACAGGGGCGCAAGTCCTTCGCCGCGCTGGTGCCGGAGACGGCCTATGGCAAGGTCGTCGAGGGCGCCTTCCAGCAGGCGGTCGCCAATCGTGGCGCCCGCGTCGCGGTGATCGAGCGCTTCGGCTCGGACCAGAATAGCATGCGTGCCGCCGCCACGCGGCTGGCGCCCGCGCTGCAGCAGGCGGATGCGCTGTTCGTGCCGGCCGACGCCGCGACGATGCCGACGCTCGGCCTCCTCCTGCAACAGGCCGGTTACGACCCGGCCAAGGTCAAGCCGCTCGGTACCGGCGTCTGGAACGACGCCAATGTCGCGCGCGTTCCGGCGATCCAGGGCGGCTGGTTCGCCTCGCCCGACACCGCCGGCTTCAACGCCTTCGCCGGCCGCTACCAGAAGCGCTTCAACAGCGCCCCGACCCGCACCGCGACATTGTCCTATGACGCTGTCTCGCTGGCGGCGGCGCTCGCCCGCACCCAGGGCAGCCAGCGCTTCTCGGAGAGCGTCCTGACCAACGCTTCGGGCTTTGCCGGCGCTGACGGCGTCTTCCGCTTCCGTCCCGACGGGCTGAACGAGCGCGGCCTTGCCGTGCTCGAACTGCGCAACGGCCAGATCGTCACGGTCAACGCCGCCCCGCGCGATCTCGGCCCGCGCACGAACTGACGCACCGGAAGCGTGTCATTCTCGGCCGAAGCGCCGAGAATCTCTTGCAGGAAGAGGCGCCCTCCACGGGCGCCTTTTTTGTTATGAGATGCTCGGGTCAAGCCCGAGCATGACGTGCGTGGTTCCTCAGCCGCCGATGTTGAACGCCGCCAGCGCCGCCATGTTGACGATGTCGGAGTCCTTGGCGCCGAGCGGGACGATCTGCACCGGCTTGTCGAGGCCGACCAGCAGCGGGCCGATCACGGTGGCACCGCCAAGCTCCTGCAGCATCTTGGTCGAGATCGAGGCGGAGTGGAACGCCGGCATCACCAGGACGTTCGCCGGCCCGGTCAGGCGGCAGAACGGGTACTGCGCCATCAGGTCGCGGTTGAGCGCGACATCGGCCGCCATCTCGCCATCGTACTCGAAGTCGACGCGCTGGCCGTCGAGAATCGTCACGGCTTCGCGCACCTTCTCCGAGCGCTCTCCGGCCGGGTGGCCGAAGGTCGAGAAGGCGAGCATGGCGACCTTCGGCTCATAGCCGAGCCGGCGGGCGACGCCGGCGGCCTCGATGGCGATCTCCGACAGCTCCTGCGCCGTCGGCATCTCGGTGATCGCGGTGTCGGCGATGAGCACGGTCCGCCCGCGCGTGATCGCGATCGAGACGCCGATCAGGCGGTGGCCGGGCCGATCGTCGATGACACGGCGGACCTCCTCCAGCGCGATCGAGTAGTTGCGGGTGACGCCGGTGACCATCGAATCGGCATCGCCGAGCGCGACCATGGCGGCGGCGAAATGGTTGCGATCCTGGTTGATCAGGCGCTGGCAGTCGCGGAAGAGATAGCCGTGTCGCTGCAGCCGCTCGTAGAGGTACTGGGCATAGGCGGAGTTGCTGTGCGAGAGCCTGGCGTTCTGGATCTCGATGCCCTTGGCGGCGAGATCGACGCCGAGATGCTCGGCGGTCTCGTTGATACGCTCCTCGCGGCCGACCAGGATCGCCTTGCCGAGCTCCTGGTTGACGAAGGAGACGGCGGCGCGGATGACCTGCTCCTCCTCGCCCTCGGCGAAGACGACGCGCTTGGGATAGCGCCGGACGCGCTCGACGATGCGGTTGAGCGTGCCGGCGACGGGGTCGCGCCTGGCTGAAAGCTGCGCCTTGTAGGCGTTCATGTCGACGATCGGCTTGCCGGCGACGCCGGAATCCATCGCTGCTCTGGCGACCGCGGCCGGCACGACATGGATCAGGCGCGGATCGAACGGCACCGGGATGATGTAGTCCTTGCCATAGCGCGGGCGCGCGCCCTGATAGGCGGCGGCGACCTCGTCCGGCACGTCCTCGCGGGCGAGCTGCGCCAGCGCCTCGGCCGCGGCGATCTTCATCTCCATGTTGATCGTGGTGGCACGCACGTCGAGCGCGCCGCGGAAGATGTAGGGGAAGCCGAGGACGTTGTTAACCTGGTTCGGATAGTCCGACCGTCCGGTCGCCATGATCGCGTCCTCGCGGATGGCGTGCACCTCCTCCGGCGTGATCTCCGGATCGGGATTGGCCATGGCGAAGATGATCGGGTTCTCCGCCATGGAAGCGACCATCTCCGGCGTCACCGCGCCCTTCTGCGACAGGCCGAAGAAGGCGTCCGCTCCCTCGAGCGCCTGCGCCAGCGTGCGCCGGTCGGTCACTGCCGCATGGGCCGACTTCCACTGGTTCATGCCTTCGGTGCGGCCCTGGTAGATCACGCCCTTGGTGTCGCAGAGGATGACGTTGTCGGGCTTGAAGCCCATCGCCTTGAGCAATTCGGTGCAGGCGATCGCGGCGGCGCCGGCGCCGTTGACGACGAGCCGGGTCGTCTGGATGTCGCGCCCCGTCAGGTCGAGCGCGTTGATCAGGCCGGCGGCGGCGATGATCGCCGTGCCGTGCTGGTCGTCATGGAAGACCGGGATGTCCATCAGCTCGCGCAGGCGCTGCTCGATGATGAAGCATTCCGGCGCCTTGATGTCCTCGAGGTTGATGCCGCCGAAGGACGGGCCGAGATAGCGCACCGCGTCGATGAACTTGTCGGCATCCTCGGTGTCGACTTCAAGGTCGATCGAATCGACGTCGGCAAAGCGCTTGAACAGTACCGACTTGCCTTCCATCACCGGCTTGGAGGCGAGCGCGCCGAGATTGCCGAGGCCGAGGATGGCGGTGCCGTTGGTGATCACCGCGACGAGATTCGAGCGGGTGGTGTAGTCATAGGCGCGGCTCGGATCCTCGGCGATCGCCAGCACCGGCACGGCCACGCCAGGCGAATAGGCCAGCGACAGGTCGCGCTGCGTCGCCATCGGCTTGGTCGGGACGACTTCGAGCTTGCCCGGCCTCCCCTGCGAGTGGAAAAGCAGCGCCTCCTGGTCGGTGAAGGTCGGACGGGCGCGCTTGGTCGGCGGGGAGCGGTCGTTCATGCGCTTGTTCTTTTTCACAGGCGTTTCCTCAGGGGGAACGACCATAGGGCAGCGCCGCTTTCCTCGACAAGGCGCGATTGCACGACAGCAGTTTTACCGCTGCGGCAGGGATCGGCCTGCGATAGGAGCCGGTTCTAGAGGCCGGCGCGCATGCGCGCGACGCTGTCGCCGACATAGCGGTCGAGCTCGACCGCCTGCTCGCTGACGAGGCGTGCCGCCTCGACGACGCGCGCCGCGGCCTGGCCGGTGGCATGGGCCTCGCCGCCGGCGCTGGCGACGTTCTCCGTGACCGTGGTGGCCGAACCGGCGACGGCCTGGGCGTCGAGGGCGATGCCCGAGGCGATCGCGCCCTGACCGGTGACGACCTGTGCGATCGTGTCCGAGGTCGTCTCGATCGTGCCCATCGTGCCTTCGATCTGCCCGACGGCCTCGGCGACGGCCGCGGCGGCGCCGCGGATCTCCTGCAGCGTCGTGGCGATGTCCTGGGTCGCCTGCTGGGTCTGTTCGGCGAGATTCTTGACCTCGCCGGCGACGACCGAGAAGCCACGCCCGGCTGCACCGGCCCGCGCTGCCTCGATTGTCGCGTTGAGGGCGAGCAGGTTGGTGCGCACCGCGATGTCCTCGATGAAGGCGAGTACGGCGCCGACCTTGTCGGCTGCGACCGCGAGCCCGTCGACATCGGTTTTGGTCGAGCGGACATGCCTGGCCGCCTGCCGGGCGGTCTGCGCGGCGAGATCGGTCTGGCGCGTCAGCTCGCGGATCGAGGCGTCGATCCGCTCGGCCGCATGGGCGACGCTGCCGACGCGCTGCGAGGCGAGCTCGGCCTGCTCCGTCGCCTCTCCGGTGCGGGCGGTAGTGCGGTCGGCATTGGCGGCCATGCCCTGCGCGGCCTCGAGCATGCTGCGGGCGGACTCGCCGACCCGGCGCAGCGCCTTGCCCACCGTGGCTTCGAGATTGACGGCGAGCTCCTCCAGCGCGGCCTTGCGCAGCGTCTCGATCTCCTGCCGGCCGGTCGCCAGCGTCTTCTCCGTCGTCACGTCGAGCAGGATGCCGTCCCAGATCGTGCTGCCGTCTGGCAGGCGTCGCCTCGTCGCCTCGCTGCGCAGCCAGACGACGGAACCATCGGCCGCGCTGTAGCGCAATTCGGTACGCCTGTGCCCGAACTCGTTGGTCTGTTCCTCCTCGCTCGTCGAGGAGCAGTGCTGCCGGTCCTCCGGCAGGATTCTCGACAAGAGAGCCTCCGGATCGCGCTCGATCGCCTCGCGACCTATGCCGAGAAGGTCGTCCAGGCGGTAGCTGACGAAGCGGTAGCGGCGCTCGCCGTCCGGCCGGTCGATCCGCTGATAGAGCGTGCCCGGGACGTGATCGAGCAGCGTCTTGTAGCGATAGGCGGTCTCGCGCCGCTCGCGGTCATTGCCGAGGACGAGCCCGACCAGGATGGTCCCGATCGTGCTGACCACGATCATGATCGGTACCGCCTCGGTGAGGAAACGCTCGGCGGCTGCCCAGTTCGGCATGAAGATGTTGGAGGCGAGCAGGCAGCCGGTACTGATCAGGCTGAGCCGGATGAGATCGCCGAGCGTCAGCGAGCGCTTCTGCCGGCCGAGCCAGGCGGCGTAGATCACGCCTGCGACCGCATGCAGGACGATTCCGGCGATGCCGGTCGGCATGCCGACGCCGCCGAGATTGTAGCGTGCCGCCGCCAGCGGGACGGCAGTCAGCAACGCGGCGATCGGCCCGCCGATCGGCCCGGCCAGGATGGCGAAAGTGTTGCGCGAATCGACCACCAGCCCCGGCTGGATCACGAAGGGATTGGCCATGCTGCACAGCGCTCCGGCCGCGAAGAGCGCGCCGACCGCGAGCTGGCGCAGCAGCGGTCGCCGGTCGATCCAGCTGGCGCTCGCCGTCAGGATCAGGGCCGCCAGCAGGAGAAAGGACAGGCTCTCGATCAGATTGATGAACAGCGACATGACGGGCCCTTGGCCGAAGCGGCCTGCCGACCCTGCTTAAATATGTTGAAAGCAGTCCTAACGGATGGCCTTGTGGGCACGATTTGCTAGCGTGCGCGCCCCATGCGCCACACAAAGCCAGACGATATCGCGGAAGCCAAGACCGCCGCTGCAGCCGATGCCGGCCGTGTCACGCCGATGATGGCGCAGTACGTCGAGATCAAGGCCAATAATCCGGACTGCCTGCTGTTCTACCGGATGGGCGATTTCTACGAATTGTTCTTCCGGGACGCCGAGATCGCCTCGCGCACGCTCGGCATCGTGCTGACCAAACGCGGCAAGCACCTCGGCGAGGACATCGCCATGTGCGGCGTGCCGGTCGAGCGCGCCGACGACTATCTGCAGAAGCTGATTGCCGCCGGCCATCGCGTCGCCGTCTGCGAGCAGACCGAGGATCCGGCCGAGGCCAAGAAGCGCGGCGCCAAATCGGTGGTGAAGCGCGATGTCGTCCGCCTCGTCACCCCCGGCACCATCACCGAGGAGCGCCTGCTCGACCCCGGTCGGGCAAGCCTGCTCGTCGCCGTGGCCAGGCGCAGGCTTTCGGACGAGGTCTATGCCTATGGCATCGCCGCGCTCGACATCTCGACCGGCCGCTTCGCCGTGCTCGAGACCGACCAGCGCGGGCTTGCGGTCGAATTAGCCCGGCTGGAGCCGCGCGAGATCGTCTGCCCCGATGCGATCCATGATGATCCCGAGCTCAGGGAATTCTGGCGCGATGTCGCCGCGCCCGTGACGCCGCTGGCGCGCGAGGGGCTCGATCCGGCCTCCGGCGAGCGGCGGCTGAAGGAGTTCTTCGGCGTCGCCACGCTCGACGCTTTCGGCGCCTTCAGTCGCGCCGAGATCGCCGCCGCCGCTGCCGCGCTAGCCTATGTCGAGCGCACTCAGCTCGGCGCCCGCCCGCCTTTGTCGCCGCCCGTCCGCGAGGGCATGAGCGCGACCATGCTGATCGACGCGGCGACCCGCGCCAATCTCGAACTGACCCGCACGCTGGCCGGCGAGCGCATCGGCAGCCTGCTCGCCACCATCGACCGGACCGAGACCCCTGGTGGCAGCCGCCTGCTCGCCGAGCGTCTGGCGGGGCCGCTCATCGATCCCGAGGCGATCGGCCGGCGGCACGACGCCGTCGCGCTGTTGGTCGAGGTTCCATCGCTGCGCGAGGCGCTGCGGCGCGATCTGTCGCGCGTACCTGACATCGCCCGCGCCTTGGCGCGGCTCTCGCTCGATCGCGGCGGCCCGCGCGATCTCGCCGCGCTCGGCGCCGGGCTCGACGCGGCCCGCGGCGTCGCGGCCGCGCTTTTGCGGCAGGGCGACCTGCCAGACGAACTGCGCGAGGCGGCGCTGGCGCTGGGGCGCACTGATCCCGATCTGGCGACCCGCCTCTCGGCCACGCTCGCCGACGACCTGCCCCTGCTGAAGCGCGACGGCCGTTTCGTCCGCGAGGGCTTCGATCCGGCGCTCGACGAGCTTCGCCTGCTCCAGGTCGATTCGCGCAAGGTGATCGCGCAATTGCAGGCGCGCTATGCCGCCGAGACCGATTGCCGGACCCTGCGCATCAAGCACAATTCCATGCTCGGCTATTTCGTCGAGGTGCCGCAGGCGGTCGGCGAAACCTTCCTCAGGGAGCCTTGGCGCGCCGTCTTCGTGCATCGCCAGACCATGTCGGATGCGATGCGCTTCTCCTCGGTCGAGCTCGGCGAGCTCGAAGCCAAGATCGCCTCGGCCGCGGACCGGGCGCTCAAGCTGGAGCTCTCGATCTTCGCCGCATTGACCGAGGCTGTTCTCGCTGCGGCCGAGCCGATCAAGGCGGCGGCGCAGGCGCTTGCGGTGATCGATGTCGCTGCCGCCCTGGCCGAGCTTGCGATCGATGGTGGCTGGACCCGTCCACAGGTTGATGACGGAGGTGCCTTCACCATCAAGGCGGGTCGCCATCCCGTGGTCGAGGCGGCGCTGAAGCGTCAGGGCCAGCCTTTCGTCGCCAATGACAGCGAGCTCTCCGCCGCCGGCAAGGCCCGCGATGGCCGCATCTGCCTGATCACCGGCCCAAACATGGCGGGTAAATCGACGTTCCTGCGCCAGAATGCGCTGATCGCGGTGCTTGCCCAGATGGGCTCCTTCGTGCCGGCCTCGAACGCCCATATCGGCATTGTCGACCGGCTGTTCTCGCGTGTCGGCGCCGCCGACGATCTCGCCCGGGGCCGTTCGACCTTCATGGTCGAGATGGTCGAGACCGCCGCGATCCTGAACCAGGCCGGCCCGCGTGCCCTCGTCATCCTCGACGAGATCGGCCGGGGCACTGCGACCTTCGACGGTCTCTCGATCGCCTGGGCCGCGATCGAGCATCTGCACGAGGCCAATCGCTGCCGGGCGCTGTTCGCGACGCATTATCACGAGCTGACGGCGCTGGCCGAGCGGCTCGACCGCGTCGCCAATGCGACCGTGCGCGTCACCGAATGGAATGGCGAAGTCGTCTTCCTGCACGAGGTCGTGCCCGGGGCGGCCGATCGGTCCTATGGCATCCAGGTCGCCAAGCTCGCCGGCCTGCCGCTGGCCGTGGTCGAGCGCGCCCGCGCCATCCTCTCCGAATTGGAGAAGAGCGAGCGCGAAAAGCCGGTCGCGGCGCTGGTCGACGATCTCCCGCTCTTCGCGGTGCAGATGCGCAAGCCGGTGCCGGCAGCTATGCCAGACACTGGTCCCGACGAATTGCGTGAGACCCTCGCAGGGCTCGATCCCGACGAGATGACGCCGCGCGAGGCGCTGGAAGCGCTCTACAGGCTCAAGCGGCTGAATTGAGCCTGCGCTCGATCCCCTCCGCCGCCGCGACGCCCGTCGCGAAGCAGGCCTGCAGCAGATAGCCGCCGGTCGGCGCCTCCCAGTCGAGCATCTCGCCGGCGATGAAGATGCCCGGCAGGCGCTTCAGCATGAAGTCACGGTCGATCTCCTCGGCCCGGACCCCGCCGGCGGTCGAGATGGCGCGGGCGAGCGAGGCCATGCCGTTGAGACGCAAGGGCGCTGCCTTGATCAGGCGGGCGAGCGCTTCAGGCTCGGCCGGCAGCGGCCCGCCCGCAGCCTCGCGCAGCACGGCTGCCGCCACCGGGGAAAGCCCGGCCGCCTTGCGCAGATGGTTGCTCAGTGTCTCGCCGGGGCGGCGCTTTGTCAGCCGATTTGCCAGTTCCGGTTCGTTCACGTCCGGCCGCAGGTCGATCGTCAGGATCGCTTCGCCATCGCGGGCGATTGCGTCGCGCAACGGACCGGACAAGGCATAGACCGCCCCGCCTTCGATACCCCCGGCATCGATCATCGCTTCGCCGAGGGCGCGTTGCCCGGCAAAGCTCAGCGCAATCCGCTTCAATGGTAAGCCGGCAAATTTATTACGCATCAGCTCCGACCAGGCGACGGTGAAGCCGGCATTGGCTGCGCGCAAAGGCGCGATGGCGATACCCTTCTGTTCCAACAATTCGACCCAGGACCCATCTGCACCGAGCCGCGGCCAGCTCGCCCCGCCGAGTGCCAGCAGCGTCGCACGCGGTCTCGCAATCTCCTCGCCACCATCGCGCAGCGTGAACCGGAGCGCGCCGCTCTCGTCCCAACCCGTCCAGAGCCGCCCTGAGTGCAACGCAACGCCAAGCCCGTCGAGCCGCGCCAGCCAGGCACGCAGGAGCGGCGAAGCCTTCATCGCCTTGGGGAAGACCCGTCCGCTCGAGCCGGTGAAGCTCTCTGCGCCGAGCCCGTCGGCCCAGTCGCGCAGCGCCTGTGGCGGGAAGGCGCGGATCGCCGGCTCCAGCCAGGGGCGCGCTGTGCCATAGCGGCCGAGCAGGGCGTCGAGCGGCTCGGAATGCGTCAGGTTGAGCCCGCCGCGGCCGGCGAGCAGGAATTTGCGCGCCGGCGAGGCCATTCGTTCGTAGATCGCGACCTTATGGCCGGCCTCAGCCAACCGCTCGGCCGCGATCAGCCCGGCCGGGCCGGCGCCGATGATGGCGACGTCCGGTTCGCTCAATTGCCGAACACGGTGTTGAGCTGACTGCCGACCATGATGAAGGTCGTGCGCTTCGGCATTTCCTTGAGCCGGACCGCGCCGATATAGGTCATCGCCGAGCGCACCCCGCCCATGATCTCCTGCATCGTGCCCCCGACCGGGCCGCGATAGGGCACCTCGACCGTCTTGCCCTCGGAGGCCCGGTATTTGGCGACGCCGCCGGAATACTTCTTCATCGCCGTGTCCGAGGACATGCCGTAGAACACCATCGCGACCGGCACCTTCTCGCCATCATGGGTCTCGTAGCGGATTTCGCCCTCGCATTCGTCATGGCCGGCGAGCATGCCGCCCATCATCACGAAGTCGGAGCCGCCGCCATAGGCCTTGGCGACGTCGCCCGGCACGGTCAGGCCGCCATCGCCGCAGACCAGGCCCTTCAGGCCATGGGCCGCATCCGAGCACTCGATGATCGCCGAGAGCTGCGGGTAGCCGACGCCGGTCATCTTGCGGGTGGTGCAGACCGAGCCCGGGCCGATGCCGACCTTGACGATGTCGGCGCCGGCCAGGATCAGCGCCTCCGTCATGTCGCCGGTGACGACGTTGCCGGCCATGATCGCCGCGTTCGGGAAGGCCTCGCGCGTCGCCTTGACCGTGTCGACGAACTTTTCGGTGTAGCCATTGGCGACGTCGAGGCAGATCTTGTCGATCGGCGCCTTGGCATGGACGGCCTTCAGCTTGTCATGGTCGGAATCGGTGGTGCCGAGCGAATAGAAGGCGTTGGCCGAGCCTTCTTCCTTGAAGAAGGCGATCAGCTCGTCGGCGTCATAGTGCTTGTGCAGCGCGACCATGGCGCCGTGCTTCAGCAGGGCCCGCGCCATCGCCATGGTGCCGACCACGTCCATATTGGCGGCGATCAGCGGGAAGCCCGTCCATTCGCGGCCGGTATGTGCGAAGCGGAAGCTCCGGTTGACGTCGACCTCGGCGCGGCTGCCGAGCGTCGAGCGCTTCGGGCGGATCAGCACGTCGCGGAAGTCGAGTTTCGGATCGTTCTCGATGCGCATGATCAAAGCTCCGGCGGCGGGCGCAGACGGTAAAAAAGCGCACGCGGCGAAAGGGAGCGTGCCGGGATTCATAGCCGCTCGAACCCCTGGGAGCAATGCGCCTGCTGCGGATGGAGTTCTCGGAAAGAAACTTTAGCGATTTCTAAAGTTTTATCTGGACAGGAGGCGGGAGATCGCGATACTTAAGCGTATGCTTCACCAACCAGACCAGCTCGATCTCATGTTCCAGGCGTTGGCGGACCCGAACCGCCGGCAGATGGTGCAGCGGCTCAGCGAGGGGCCGGCGAGCGTCAGCGAGCTGGCCCAGCCACTGCAGATGACGCTGTCGGCGGTGGTGCAGCATCTCGCCGTTCTCGAGGGAGCCGGGCTGGTGCGTACGCAGAAGATCGGGCGGGTCCGCACCTGTCAGCTCGACGCGCAGGCGCTGCGGGCGGCGGAGCGCTGGATCAGCGAGCGCCGCGCCCTCTGGGAGCGACGCTTCGACCGGCTCGGCGCCTTCCTCGCCGAGCAGGACTTGGTTTCGAAGGAAGGAGACGGAGCATGACCGAGCGGATTGTGGTCCACGCCGATTTCACCATCGAGCGCCACTATGATGCGAGCCCGGCCCGCGTCTTCGCCGCCTTTGCCGATCCGGTGGCCAAGCGGCGCTGGTCGGCCTGCCATGACGAGGGCGGGCTCGGCGAGCACACACTCGATTTCCGCGAGGGCGGCCGCGAGACCATGCGTGGCGCCCCGGCGGAAAGCGGTGTCTTTGCGATGAACGCGACTTTCGCGGAGATCGTGCCGGAGCAGCGCATCATCTACAGCTACGAACTGCTGCGCGATGGTATCCGCCTGTCGATCTCGCTGGCGACGATCGAGTTCCATCGCGCCGGCGCCGGCACCCTGCTTCGCTTCACCGAGCAGGCCGCTTTCCTCGACGGCCATGACCGGCCCGACTGGCGCGAGCAGGGCTCGCGCATCGGCTTCGACCGGCTGGCCGACTACCTCGCGCAAGAGCAGGCGCCAGCCTGAACCGCAACCACCTTCGACCAAAACCCTTTCAGCCCGCTCCTTTCCAGAAGCAGGAATGCACAGCCATGTCCCTGACGCTCTATTTCCACCCGCTTTCGGGCTTCTGCCAGAAGACGCTGGTCGCGCTCTACGAGAACGACACGCCGTTCACGCCGCAGCTCGTCAATTTCGGGGATGCCACCGAGCGCGCCGATTTCCTGAAGTTCTGGCCGATCGGCAAGTTCCCGCTGCTGCGCGACGACAGCAATGGCAGGCTGGTGCCGGAGACCAGCCTGATTATCGAGTACCTCACCTTGCACTATCCCGGCCCGGTTGCGCTGCTGCCGGAAAGCCCGGTTGCCGCGCTCGAGGTTCGTCGTCTCGACCGACTCTTCGATCTCTATGTCGCCATCCCCATGCAGAAGGTGGTGCTCGACCGACTGCGCCCGGAGGGCAGCAATGATCCGGTCGGCGTCGCCGAGGCCCGGGCGACGCTTGCGTCTGCCTATGACGTGCTGGAGGCAGAGATCGGCGGGCGGCAATGGGCGCTCGGCGATGATTTCAGCCTCGCCGACTGCTCGGCCGCGCCAGCGCTGTTCTATGCGGAGCGGGCACTGTCCTTCCGCGACAGCCATCCGCGGCTCTGGGCCTATTTCGAGCGGCTGCGCACGCGGCCGTCCTATGCCCGCGCCCTGGCCGAGGCCGAGCCTTATTTCCAGTTCTTCCCGCGCAATCCCGGCGATGCCGGGCTCTCCCGCTAGCCGTCACACACACCTCGTCGGCCCTTTCCCCCGACGGGAGAGGGTCCGCTGGCCATCTCGTTCGTTCCATTCAGCCGCAGTTCATCCCCGGCCGGCTAACCGGCATGCTGGCGGCATCTGAACCGGGAAAACCCGGCTGGTGCCGCTTCCGATGTCGCGATCCGGGGGGATCACTCGACTGTGCTGAAGGCCGTCGATCCGAACACCGTGCCTGCCGGCCCGCCATCCGACTGGCAGGTCACCAAAAGCTTCGCCCGTCTCACCGGCGGCTTCTGGCGCGGCGGCACCGCCGGCCGGGCCTGGCTCTGGTCGCTGTCGCTGGCGAGCGCGATCATCCTCTCCGTCTTCGCCAACGTCACCGTCAATCGCTGGAACGGCTGGTTCTTCGACGCGCTCGAGAAGAAGGACGGCGAGAGCGCGCTGATCGCCATGGCCGTCTTCCCGGTGCTGGTGCTGATCGCAGCTGGCCTCGGCGTCATCATCCTGATCTCGCGCGAGACCTTCCAGGTCCATTGGCGCGCCTATGTCACCGCCAAGCTCGCCGATGGCTGGATCGGCGAGCGCCGGTTCTACCGGCTCGGCCTCTCCGGCTACGAGCCGGCCAATCCCGAATACCGCATCGCCGACGACGTCCGCTGGGCGACCGAGCCGGTGGTCGACTTCGCCATCGGCCTGCTTTCGGCCGTCATCACCGCGATCACCTTCATCGGCATCCTCTGGTCGATCGGCGGCTCGCTCAGCGTCGAGGCGCATGGCGTTCCCTTCGAGATTCCCGCCTATATGGTCCTGGCCGCGATCATCTATGCGGTTCTGGTCTCCGGGCTGATCACCTGGGTCGGCCGGCCGCTGCCGCGCCTGATCGCCGCCCGCAACGAGGGCGAGGCGCGCCTGCGCTTCTCGCTGATGCGCATCCGCGACCATGGCGAGACGATCGCGCTCTCGCGCGCCGAGACCGGCGAGCGCCGCGCCGTCGCAGCGACCTATGACACGCTGGTGACGCGCTGGCTCGCCATGATCCGCCAGCGCGGCCGTCTGACCTGGATCACCAATGGCAGCGGTGCGCTGGTCCCGGTCGTGCCGCTCCTGCTGGCGGCGCCGAAATACCTGTCCGGCGAAATGTCGCTCGGCGACGTCGTCCAGGTCGCCGCCGCCTTCGTCGCCGTGCAGAACGCCTTCAACTGGGTGCTCGACAACTTCATGCGCATCGCCGAATGGCTGGCATCGGCGCGGCGCGTCGATGAACTCGCTGTCGCGCTCCATGCGATCGAGGCCGGAACTGCGCAGAGCGACATCGCCGTCCTTGCCAGCGAAGACGGAGGGGTGCGGCTAGACGAGCTGACCCTGACCGATCGTGACGGCCGAACCCTCCTGGCGGATGTCTCGACCGCGCTGCCTGCCGGCGCGACGCTGCATGTCGCCGGCGAGCTCGGCCATGGCAAGGCCGCCCTGATCCAGGCGGTGGCGGGCCTCTGGCCCTGGGGGCGCGGAGCGGTGGCGCTGCCGGATGGCGCGCGCGTCGCCGTGCTGCCGCAGCATCTGCATCTCTCGGAAGGCAGCCTGCGTGCCGCGCTCGACCCGATCGGCGGGCACAGCGATGCCGAGGCCGCGGCGGTGCTCCGGCACTATGGTCTCTCCGGCCTCATGTCACAGATCGACCTTGCGCATGACTGGGACAAGGCGCTGACCACCGGCGATCGCCAGCGCCTCGCTCTGGCACGCGCGGAATTGGCGAAGCCCGACATTCTCGTGCTCGACGAGGCGACGAGCGGGCTGGAAACCGAGGCGGCGCTCGAACTGCTCTCACGGCTCAGGGCGGCGCGGCCGGATGCGGTGATGCTGCTGATCGGCCAGAGCCCCGGCTTCGCCGAAGTTGCCGATCATCACCTCACCATGCGCCGCGCCGGCGGCGTCGCCCGCATCGCCTCGTCCGACATGCCGCGCCCGGCCGCTCTGGTCGAAGCCGGCGGCGGCTGACGCTTGGGCCTGTTCACGACTTCCCCATCCGCGCCGGCTCGACCGGCCTTTTCCGCAACGGAGTCAAACGCATGCTGAATATCTGGGACGTCTATTGGGGCCTGCGGGTCGAGCAGTGCCCCTGCGACGTGCATTTCGTCGAATGGCTGGAAGAGCAGGGCCTGACCGGCAAGCGCATCTACCATTTCGGCACCGGTGGCCATCACTACATCGGCATCCGCTGCGCCGAGCCGGAGCTGGACTGCACGGTGCTCGGGATCACCGCCTCGCCCAAGGAATACGAGGCCTTCGTCAAGCTCGCGATCGACAATCCGACGATCACCAAGACCTATTCCGCCTATTTCGGCGACATCTACACCAGCAATGCCCGGCTGCTGCCGCGCTTCGACATCGTCACGCTGTTCCACTCCTGCGAGTTTCGCAGCGAGAAGAACGACGCCTATGGCGCGCTGACCGATCTTCAGGTGATGCAGCTCTTCACCGACCAGACCGATGCCGGCGGCTATATCCTGTTCTACACCGGCTCCTTCGCCTACGAGGCGGCCAGGCCGATCATCGCGGACTGGGCGAAATCGCGCGCGGTCGAGGAGATCGGCGAATTCAAGACGCTGCGCGTCTTCCGCAAGATCGCCTGATCAGGCGAGCAGGCCGAGCCCGGGGCGCAAGCCCTCGAGCAGTGCCTGCCGGAACAGGGCGATCGGCTGCGCCAGCCGTCCGGCCGGCGGGCGATGCAACAGCCAGGACCGTACGCGTGGCCGGAAATCGGGCGCGTCGATGATCTCGACGGCGTCACGCCATGGGCTGTCCTGGAGAGCTGCCGGCGTGACGATGCCGATGCCGTGGCCGCGCGCGACCAGCGACAGACGCAGATCGGCGCTGAGCGCCTCGACGCCGACCTGGAAGTGGAGATGCGCGGCCTCGAATTGCTGGCGGATGGAGGCGCGGAAGCCGCAGCCATTGGCGTTCATCACCCAGGGGTAGCCGGACAGCATGACAAGGTCGGCCGGCCACGGCACCTTTAGGGACGGCGCCGCGACCAGCAGGACCTCCTGCGGGCCGAGATCGTCGCAGGCCAGCCCATCCGGTGGCGTGAGCCCGTCGGCGAGGCAGAGCGCGGTCGCGTCGAGCTCGTTGCGCAGGGTCTGTTCGAGCAATTGCGGCGACCAGCCCATGGTGATCCGCAAGGTCAATTCCGGAAAGGCGGCGCGCAGCCGGTCGAGCGGCACCGCCAGCGCGGCCTCCGACAGATAGGGCATGATCCCGAGCCGGAATTCGCCGCGAAGCTGGCCTTCGGGCGCGACGCCCGCCTTCAGATCGGCGACCGAGCGTAGCACGCGCAGGCCCTGCTCATAGGCCTCGCGCCCGGCATTGGTCGGCCGCAGCGGCTTCGATTGCCGGTCGAGCAGGGCCGCGCCGAGGCTATCTTCCAGGTTCTGGATGCGCCGGGTGACGCCGGGCTGCGTCAGGTTGAGCCTAGCCGAGGCGCCGATGATCGAGCCGGTCTCGACGACCGCGAGATAGGCTTCCAGGTCGCGCAGGTTCATAGCAGTCCCGCATAATCATTATAGTAACAATCGATTTGTAGCATAATGCTCAAGGCGAATAAAGTTTTCCGGCGATATGCGAGTTCATATGTCGGAGCTGTCACCGTGTCCGTCCAAGATCAGGCCCTTTGCCAGTCACTTCCAAAAGCACCTGAGGAGCACGGGCTTTCGGCCTCGCTCACCGTGCTGTTCGCCATCGCGGTCGGCGTCATCGTCACCAACCTGTTCGCCCCGCAGACATTGGTCGGGGCGATCGGCGCGAGCTTCGGCCTGCCGGAGGCGGCGAGCGGCCTCGTCGCGATGGCGCCGCTGCTGGGCTATGCGGCCGGCCTCATCCTGCTGGTACCGCTCGCCGATCTCGTCGAGAACCGAGCGCTGGTCCTGCGCATGCTGCTTTGCGCGATCCTCGCCGCCGCGCTGGCCGCTCTCGCGCCGGGCCTGCCGGCGCTGCTCGTCCTGATGGTCGCCCTCGGCGCCGCCTGCTCCGCCATCCAGATCCTGGTGCCGATCGCGGCCGCGATGGTGCCTCCCGCCCGGCGCGGCGCCGTGATCGGCGATGTGATGAGCGGCCTGATGGTCGGTATCCTGCTGGCGCGCCCGCTCGCCAGCCTCGTCACCGATGCCTGGGGCTGGCGCGGCTTCTACGTCGTCAGCGCCGGCGCGATGGCGCTGCTGACGCTCGTCCTCGTCGGTAATCTGCCGCGCCGCCGGCCGGAGACGCAAGCGAGCTATCCTGCTCTCATCGCTTCGCTCTGGCATCTCTTGCAGCAGGAGCCGGTGCTGCGCCGGCGGGCCCTATCGGCGGCGCTGGTGATGGCGAGCTTCAGCCTGATCTGGACGGTTGTCGCCCTGCGGCTGGTCCAGCCGCCCTTCCTGCTCGGCCAGCGCGGCATCGCCCTGTTCGCCTTGGTCGGGGCCGGCGGGGCACTGGCGACGCCACTCTTCGGCCGCTTCGGCGACCGTGGCTGGACCCGGCCAGCGACCCTGACGAGCCACCTGATTCTTCTCGGGTCGCTGGCGCTCCTCGGCTGGGCCGGAACGAGCGAGCATCTCGCAATGCCGGTGGCCCTTGCCGGGCTCGGTCTCGGCGTCTTCCTGCTCGATATCGGCGTCACCGGCGACCAGACGCTCGGCCGCCGCGCGGTCAACCTGCTGCGGCCGGAGGCGCGGGCCCGGCTGAACGGATTGTTCGTCGGCATCTTCTTCCTCGGTGGCGCCCTCGGTTCGGCTCTGGCCGGGCTGAGCTGGGCCTGGGGCGGCTGGCTCGGCAGTTGTGGCGTTGCGGCCGTCTTCGGGCTGCTGGCGCTGCTCGTCGGCCGGCGCGCCTAGTGCGTCGGCTTGTGCATTGCCGCGATTGGCGCTAGCTCTCGCCGATCGATCCCCGCGAACCAAGGAGGGCTGCGTGATCACGTTCTTTCGTCACCATCGTCAGCGCGGCCCCGTTCAGGCCCTGCAAGCCGGCTTGCAGGGCTGACCGCAAGGCGATCCTTTTTAGGTCTCTTCCAGGTCTGCCCTTCGTGAGGGCGTAGCGTCTTCGAGCCCGATGCTCGGCCAGCTGCGTCCATCCCCTCATCGAGCCAGGCGTTCCGCATTCGTGATGCCAGGGGCAAGGACCCCGGCCGAATGACGGCGCGCGGCTCGGGCAGTTCCAGAGACCGACCATGACCTTGATCACCCCTCGCAATCTCGGCGTCACGCTGGGCGCTCCGCTCTTTTCCGATCTGTCCTTCTCCCTCGTTGCGGGCGACCGCCTCGGCCTCATCGCCGCCAATGGCCGCGGCAAGTCGACCTTGCTGCGCTGCCTCGCCGGTTCCCTTGAACCGTCCGCCGGTGAAATCACACGCTCGCGCGGCCTGCGCATCGGCCATGTCGAGCAGGATGCCCCGCCGCACTTGCTGGAGCAGACCGTCGACCAATTGCTGCTCGACATGCTGCCGGCCGAGCAGCGCGCGAGCGAGCACTGGCGCGTCGAGGTCGCGCTCGATTCGCTCGCGATACCGGAAGAACTGCGCCGGCGCCCGCTCGGGCAATTGAGCGGCGGCTGGCAAAGGCTCGTGCTGCTCGCGCGCGCCGGCATTGCCGAACCGGACCTGCTGCTGCTCGACGAGCCCACCAACCATCTCGACCTCGCGCGCATCGGCCTGCTCGAAGGCTGGCTCGCCGCCCTGCCGCGCGACATGGCGGTGATCCTGTCGAGCCATGACCGGGCCTTCCTCGACGCAGCCACCAATCGGACGCTGTTCCTGCGCCAGGAGCACTCGCAACTGTTCGCGCTGCCCTACTCACCGGCGCGTGCGGCGCTCGATGAGACCGATGCCGCGACGGCACGCCAGCACGAGCGCGATCTGAAAACCGTCCAGCAGATGCGGCGCCAGGCGGCCAAGCTGAACAATATCGGGATCAACTCCGGCAGCGACCTCCTGCTGAGCAAGACCAAGCAATTGAAGCGCCGGGCCGACGAGCTCGAGGCGACGGCCCGGCCCGCCCATCGTGAGCGCTCCGCCGGTGCGATCAGGCTCGCCAGCAGCGCGACGCATGTGCGGGCGCTGGTCGAACTCGACGACGTCGCGGCCGAGACGCCGGACGGGCGGCTGCTGTTCAGGACGGGCAAGCGCTGGATCAGCCCGGGCGATCGCATCGTGCTGCTCGGCCTGAACGGCGCCGGCAAATCGCGCTTCATCGCCATGCTCCACGCCGCCATTCTCGGCCAGGAGCAGGCAGGCATCCGGGCGACGCCATCGCTGGTATTGGGCTACGCCAGCCAGAGCCTGGCCGAATTGCCCGATGGCGACACGCCGCATGGGCTGATCAGCCGGCGCTTCGATGTCGGCGACCAGCCGGCTCGCGGCCTGCTCGCAGGTGCCGGCATCGTCATCGAGCGCCAGACCGGGCCGATCGGCGCGCTCTCGGGCGGGCAGCGGGCGCGGCTCGCCATGCTGGCGCTGCGCCTCGCAAGGCCGAATTTCTATCTGCTGGACGAGCCGACCAACCATCTTGACATCGAGGGGCAGGAGGCACTGGAGGCCGAGCTCACCGCCGGCGAGACCAGTTGCCTCCTGGTCTCGCATGATCGCAGCTTCGTCCGGGCGATCGGCAACCGCTTCTGGCTGATCGAGAAGCGGCGGCTGGTCGAGGTCGACGATCCCGAAGCCTTCTTCCGGGAGGCAATGGAGGCGGAAGGCTGATCACCACCGTCACGATTGTCATAAACCGGCCGGCGCGTCCTGCGCCGGCCTCATGGCGCGCATTCGCCGCGCTGTCCTGTCTTGTGCATCGCGGCGAAGGCGCTATCTCTCGGGTCCGGCCGCCAGGCCAGCCGCCAGCAACCCGCCTTGCCCGCCGCGTCCTGCGTGCGTGCGCAACCCGACAAGAGCACTGATGTCCTTCGGCCCGCACGAGCCAGGAATGCCGTTGCGCAAGCGCAGCCGCTGGTGGTGGCTCGGTCCGCTCGCCTCTTCGGTGATCTTCGCGGCATCGCTGGTGGTGCTCTACTACATCATCCGCGAGATCGAGCCCGGTGAGCTCGCACGCGCCTTCGCCAATGCCAGTCAGCGCCAGCTCCTGCTGGCGCTCGGCTTCACGGCGCTGAGCTATCTGCTGCTCACCGGCTATGATGCACTGGCGCTGCGGCGGCTCGGCTTGTCGATCCCCTACCGGACCACGGCGCTCGCCTCCTTCACCAGTTATTCCGTCGCCTTCACATTGGGCTTCCCGATCGTGACCGGCGGCACCGTGCGCTACTGGGTCTATTCGTCCAAGGGCGTGCGCGCTTCGGAGGTTGCGAGCCTCACTGTCATCGCCGGCCTGACCTTCTGGCTCGGGCTCGGCATGATCCTCTGCGCCAGCCTGTTCTATGCGACGGAGTCGGTCGCCGTGCTGGCGCGGACTTCGCCGCTGGTGATCCAGGCGGTCGGCGCCGCCGTGGCGATCGGCACGGCAGGCTATCTCTTCTGGGTCGCGACCGGCGAGCGGACCTTGCGGGTCAGCGGCTGGAACCTGCCGCTGCCGGGCCTCGGCGTTACGCTGGCGCAGATGCTGCTGGGCGCTGCCGAGGTCTGCGCAGCCGCGGCCGTGCTCTATGTGCTGCTGCCGGGCGGACACAACCTGCCCTATGAGAGCTTCCTGGCGGCCTATATCTTCGCCTGCCTGATCGGCATCGCCAGCCATGCGCCGGGCGGGCTCGGCGTCTTCGAGGCGACCATGCTGATTGCGCTCAGCCGCCTGCCTTTCGAGCAGGTGCTCGGCGCGCTGCTGCTCTTCCGCATCATCTACTACATCCTGCCCTTCATCCTGGCGCTGGTGCTGCTGGCGCTCAACGAGATGATCCGGCGCATCCGGCGGCACGAGATCTGAGGCGCCGCTCCTGCAAACCCATCGGGCGAGCGCGCCTTGACGTGGGCGCCGGCCGACGCCACCTCGATTCTGCCGGCAGTGCCGAGGAAGCCGCCGGCTGACAGGAAGAGCAGTGGACGCGACGAACCTCATCGACGAGATCTACGAGGCCGCTGTCGTGCCGGAGCGATGGGACGGCGTGCTCGACCGGCTGGCGGCGCGCGCCGGTGGTGTCGGCACGATCCTGTTCGCGGCCTCGCCGAACCGGTTCCAGTGGACCTCCTCGCAGGCCATCCAGGCCGCTACGGCCGAATGGGTCGCCTCGCCCTTCGTCGTGGATAATCTGCGGGGCAAGCGCCTGGTTCCGCTCTTCGAGCCACGTTTCCTGACCGATCTCGACGCGATTACGCCCGAGGAACTGGAACAGGACCCGTTCTATCGCGATTTCCTCAGGCCACGCGGCTGGGGCTGGTGCGTTGGCACCTCGATCCGCTCGCCCAGCGGCGACAGCATCGTCTTCTCGATCGAGCGCCTTTATGCCAACGGCCCGGTTCCGCGCGAGACGGCCGCGGCGCTCGACCAGTTCCGGCCGCATCTGGCCCGGGCCTCGATCATCGCGGCGCGCCTCGGCCTCGAGCGGGCGCGCGCCAGCGTGGCGGCACTGGAGTTGATCGGCCTGCCGGCGGCGATCATCACCGGCCGCCACAGCGTGCTGGCGGCCAATGAGCTGATCATCACCTGCGGGGCATTCGAGATCGGCGCCTTCGATCGTGTGCGTCTCTCCGATCCCGTGGCGAATGAGCGCCTGCAGCTGCATCTCGACGTGGCCGGGGACGCCGGCCTGTCGTTCCCGATCCGGGCGGTGGGCGAGCGACCTGCCTTCGTCGCGCATCTGGTCCCGCTCAGGCGGGCCGGGCTCGACGTCTTCTCCGGCGCGGCCCAGCTGTTCTACCTCACCGAGGTCGGTCGCGGCGCGGCACCGTCCGCAGCCATCCTCGAAGCGCTGTTCGATCTCAGCCCCGCGGAAGCGAAGGTGACACGGCTGCTGTTGTCGGGCGGCACGGTCGCGGGCATCGCGAGCAGCCATGGGATCCAGCCCGAAACCGTGCGGGGCCAGCTCAAATCCGTCTTTGCCAAGACGGGCGTGCGCCGCCAGGCCGAGCTGATCCAGCTCCTCGGCGGCATTCAGTCTCCCGGCACGCCGGGCTTCAGCCTATAGGAGGCCGCTGCATGCGGATAGCGGTTGGTCGCGCGGGGGGAATTGCGCTGCACCACCGCTCCGGCCTATGACGCCTCGCCGCAGGCCACGCATCGGAAGGCAGGAACCGCATGCACGCTTTGGTCGACCCGAAGGCGCCGGTCACGGCGGCGCTGATCGAGGCCATCGGCGTTCCCGCCGTATTGCTCGACCCGCAGGGCGTGATCCAGGCGCTGAGCCCGACCGCCCCGGCGCTGGTCACGGCGCTCGCCAAGGGCAAGCCGCTCGCTCTAGTGATGCGCGATCCCGACCTGATCGACGCGATCGAGCAGGTCTCGCGCCATGGCGGGCGCCGCGCGGTCGAATTGATCGAGCGCGTCCCGGTCGAGCGCACCTTCCGCATCCATATCGCCGCGCTTGCCGGCAGCGGCTGGCGCCGGGCCGTGCTCATGACCTTCGAGGATCTCAGCGAGCAGCGCATGACCGAGCGCATGCGCGTCGATTTCGTCGCCAATGCCAGCCATGAACTGCGCACGCCGCTCGCCTCCGTGCTCGGCTTCGTCGAGACCCTGCAGGGACCGGCGCGCAATGATGCCGTGGCGCGCGACCGCTTCCTGACGATCATGCGTGAGCAGGGTCTGCGCATGGCGCGCCTGGTCGACGACCTGCTCTCGCTGTCGCGCATCGAACTGCGCGCCCATCTCGCGCCGGAGACGCCGGTCGACCTCTCCAGCATCGCCCGCGAGATCCTGGATTCGCTCGTGCTGATGGCGCGCGAGCGCGAGGTGACGCTGAAGCTCGACATTCCGCAGCAACCCGTCACCGTTGCCGGCGACCGCGACGAATTGCTGCGGCTGATGGAGAACTTGGTCGAGAACGCGATCAAATACGGCCAGCGTGGCGGCGAAGTCGGCATTACCGTCGCGATATCGGGCGAGGAGGCCAGCCTCAGCGTGCGCGATGACGGCCCCGGCATCGCCCCGGAACACCTGCCGCGCCTGACCGAGCGCTTCTATCGCGTCGACACCGCGGCGAGCCGCGAGGCCGGCGGCACCGGCCTCGGCCTTGCCATCGTCAAGCACATCGTCCTGCGCCATCGCGGCCGCCTGACGATCGAGAGCACCGTCGGCCAGGGCGCGACCTTCCGGGCGATCCTGCCGCGCCTGCCCGACGCAGCCCGTTAACGATTTGTGACGCCGGCAGGTGCGCTTTCATGACTATGTGTCATGTGGCTGTCATATAGCCGGTGTTCTAGCAGGGCCGCTGCACTTGCGACCTGTAGAGGACACCTCATGCGCAAACTTCTCATTCTCGCGGCCGCTGCCGTCGGCCTGTCGGGCGTTGCCCAGGCTGCCGACATCACCGGCGCCGGCGCGACCTTCCCCTTCCCGATCTATTCGAAGTGGGCCGAAGCCTACAAGAAGGAGAGCGGCGTCGGCCTGAACTACCAGTCGATCGGCTCGGGTGGCGGCATCCGCCAGATCAAGGCGAAGACCGTCGCCTTCGGTGCCACCGACGCCCCGCTCAAGGGTGAGGACCTGACCAAGGACGGCCTGATCCAGTTCCCGACCGTGATGGGCGGCGTCGTCCCCGCGATCAACATCGCCGGCGTCGAGCCCGGCAAGCTCAAGCTCTCGGGCGAGCTGATCGCCGAGATCTATCTCGGCACCATCAAGAAGTGGAACGACCCGAAGATCGTCGCGCTGAACGGCGACCTCAAGCTGCCCGACGCCAACATCAACCCGGTCTATCGTTCGGACGGCTCGGGCACGACCTTCGTGTTCACCGACTACCTTTCCAAGGTCTCGGCCGACTGGAAGTCGAAGATCGGCACCAACACGGCCGTGCAGTGGCCGGTCGGCATCGGCGGCAAGGGCAATGAGGGCGTCTCGGCCTCGGTCAAGCAGGTCGCCAATTCGATCGGCTACGTCGAATACGCCTACGCCAAGCAGAACAAGCTGGCCCACGCCCTCGTCAAGAACGCCGACGGCAACTTCCCGGCTCCGGACGACAAGGCCTTCCAGGCCGCCGCCGCCAACGCCAACTGGAACGAGGCTCCCGGCTTCGGCATCTCGCTGAACAACCAGAAGGGCGCCCAGGCCTGGCCGATCACCTCCGCCACCTTCCTGCTCGTGCACGCCAAGCCCGAGAAGCCGGAAGAGGTGCAGGCCGCGCTGAAGTTCGTCGACTGGGCCTACAAGAGCGGCGACCAGCTCGCCCTCGACCTCGACTACGTGCCGCTGCCGGCCAACGTCAAGGACCAGGTCCGCAACGCCTGGAAGGGCGTCACCGACCCGGCGGGCAAGCCGATCTTCTGATCGCTCCCGCGTGACGATACGGGGCGGGGGCCGGACAAGGGCCCCCGCTTCCGCGACGACCAGAGCCTCGTTTCGATCCGATAATCGCCTTTCGAGACCGGAGTAACCACGGATGTCTGCCGTGACCGATCAGTTCGCCGCGCCGAGCGCGCCGGTGCGCAAGACCCCGATGGGGACCTTCGATCTCATCTTCCGCAATGCCAGCCTGCTGGCGGCGCTGTTCGTGCTGGTGCTGCTCGCCGGCATCATGCTCTCGATGGTCATCGGCGGTTGGCCGGCCTTCCGCGAATTCGGCTTCGGCTTCATCACCTCCAGCGTCTGGGACACCCAGAACGAGCAATACGGCGCCTGGCCGGCCATTGTCGGCACCCTCTCGACCGCGCTGATCGCGCTCGTCGTCGGCGTCCCGCTCTCGCTGGGGATCGCCGTCTTCCTGACCCAGCTCGCCCCGCCCTGGTTCAAGCAGCCGGTCTCGACCGCGATCGAGCTGCTCGCCGCCGTGCCCTCGATCATCTACGGCATGTGGGGGCTGTTCGTGTTCGCGCCGCTGTTCGCGGCCTATGTCCAGATCCCGCTCTCGAACATCGTCGAGGGCATGCCGATCGTCGGCACCATCCTCTATTCGCGCTCGCCCTCGGGCCTGGGCATCCTGACCGCCGGGATCATCCTGGCCTTCATGATCATCCCCTTCATCGCCTCGATCACCCGCGACATGCTCGACCAGATCCCGTCGGTGCTGCGTGAGAGCGCCTATGGCATCGGGGCGACGACCTGGGAGGTCGTGCGCCATGTCCTGGTGCCGCAGGCCGGCGTCTCGATCATCGGCGCGATCATGCTCGGCCTCGGCCGGGCGCTCGGCGAGACCATGGCGGTGACCTTCGTCGTCGGCAACGCCAACCGGCTTTCGCCCTCGATCCTGGATCCCGGCTCGACCATCGCCTCGCGCATCGCCAACGAGTTCAACGAGGCGCTCGGCCTGCAGCTCAACTCGCTGATCGCGCTCGGCTGCATCCTGTTCTTCGTCACCTTCGTCGTCCTCGTCATCGCGCGCCTCCTGGTCGCGCGGGTGAAGCGCTACTGAGCGGAGCTGGACCCATGACCATGGCGACATCCCCCAAGACCATGACCGCGCCGCATGTCGAATGGGGCCGCGTGCGCCCGGCGCGCCGCACCGCCGACCGGATGATGAAGATCATCGCGACGAGCTTCACCCTGATCGCGATCGTCGTGCTGTTCTGGATCCTCGGCATGCTGATCGTGAAGGGACTGGGCGGGCTCTCCGCCTCGACCTTCACGCAGGTCACGCCCGGGCCCGGCACGGAAGGCGGCGGCCTCGCCAACGCCATCGTCGGCTCGATCGTGCTGACCTTCCTCGGCATCGCCGTGGCGACGCCGATCGGCGTGCTCGCTGGCACCTATCTCGCCGAATACGGCAAGGCCTCCAAGCTCGCCGACCTCATTCGCTTCATCAACGACATCCTGCTCTCGGCGCCTTCGATCCTGATCGGCCTGTTCGTCTACGTGATCATGGTCGAGCCGTTCCGCGGCTATTCCGGCTGGGCCGGCGGCGTCGCCCTCGGCATCATCGCGATTCCGGTGATCGTGCGCACCACCGAGGACATGCTGCGCCTCGTTCCGGGCTCGCTGCGCGAAGCCGGCGCTGCGCTCGGCGCCCCGCCCTCCGTGGTCATCACCTCGGTGACCTGGCGCGCGGCGAAGTCGGGCATGGTCACCGGCATTCTCCTGGCGCTCGCCCGCATCGCCGGCGAGACCGCGCCGCTGATCTTCACCGCGCTCAACAATAATTTCTGGTTCTCGCCGAACCTGGTCGGCGGCGTCTCCAACCTGCCGGTGACGATCTATCAGTTCGCCTCCGCCCCTTACGAGAACTGGCAGCAGCTCGCCTGGGCGGGATCGCTGATCATCACCGTCTCAATCCTCGTGCTTTCCATCATCGCCCGGCGCATCGTGCGCGGCGGCAAGTGATAAGCGTCCGATCGGAAGGACCATGCAGATGCTTTCGACCCTCGAACTGAGCCCGCAGACGCTGGACGCCGAAGCTCCCGTTCGCATCGCCGTCAAGAACCTTGATTTCTACTACGGCGAGCACAAGGCGCTGAAGAACATCAACCTCGACTTCCGCGACCGGCACGTCACCGCGCTGATCGGCCCGTCGGGCTGCGGCAAGTCGACCCTGCTGCGCATCTTCAACCGCATCTACTCGCTCTATCCCGAGCAGAAGGCGACCGGCGAGATCCTGCTCGACGGCCGCAACATCATCTCCAACAACGTCGACGTGAACGAATTGCGCTCGCGCATCGGCATGGTCTTCCAGAAGCCGACCCCGTTCCCGATGTCGATCTACGACAACGTCGCCTTCGGCATCCGCCTCTATGAGAAGCCGCCGAAGTCGGAGCTCGACGATCGTGTCGAGGGCGCACTGCGCCGTGCCGCCCTCTGGGACGAGGTCAAGGACAAGCTGAAGAGCTCCGGCATGGGCCTCTCCGGTGGCCAGCAGCAGCGCCTGTGCATCGCGCGGACCATCGCCCAGAAGCCCGAGGTCATCCTGTTCGACGAGCCGACTTCGGCGCTGGACCCGATCTCGACCGGCAAGATCGAGGACCTGCTCGAGCAGCTGAAGAGCGACTTCACCATCGTCATCGTCACCCACAACATGCAGCAGGCGGCGCGCATCTCGCAGTACACCGCCTTCATGTATCTTGGCGAGGTGATCGAGTTCGACGCCACCAACACCATCTTCATGAACCCGCACAAGAAGCAGACGCAGGACTACGTCACCGGCCGTTTCGGCTGAGCTCCCAGCGTCTCGGCCAGCCTCGAAGGATACGCCCCGATGTCCGACCATATCGTCCGCTCCTACGACGCCGATCTCGAAGGCCTGCGCCGCAGCCTCGCCGAGATGGGCGGCATGTCCGAGCGCATGCTCGGCGACTCCACCGTGGCACTGGTGCGCCGCGACACCGCGCTCGCCCAGAAGATCATCAGCGCCGACCAGCGCCTCGACAATCTCCAGCGCGAGGTCGAGGAAAAGGCGGTGCTGACCATCGCCCGCCGCCAGCCGCTGGCGAACGACCTGCGCGAGCTGATCTCGGCGATCCGCATCGCCGCCGACATCGAGCGTGTCGGCGACCTCGCCAAGAACATCGCCAAGCGCGCCGTCGCGATCTCCGGCCAGTTCTCGCCGCCGCATCGCGCCGTGGTCGGGCTGGAGCATATGAGCCGCCTGGTCCAGGCCCAGCTCAAGGACGTGCTCGACGCCTATGCCGCCAGCAACGAGCAGAAGGCGATGGAGGTCTGGCGCCGCGACGACGAGATCGACGCGCTCTACACCTCGCTGTTCCGCGAGCTCCTGACCTATATGATGGAGGATCCGCGCAACATCACCTTCTGCACGCACCTCCTGTTCTGCGCCAAGAACGTCGAGCGCATCGGCGATCACACCACCAACATCGCCGAGACCATCCACTACCTCGTCACCGGCCAGTCCATGGACGAGAGCCGGCCGAAGCTCGACACCACCAACATCCTCGTCGATCTGCCGGCGGCCAATGGCTGAACCGGCGGGGCTTGAACGGACCCTGACATGCCCGCACGCATCCTGATCGTCGAGGACGAGGAGCCGCTCACCCTGCTGCTGCGCTATAATCTCGAGGCCGAGGGCTTCGAGGTCGACAGCGTGGCGCGCGGTGACGATGCCGAACTGCATCTGCGCGACCATACGCCGGACCTCGTCCTGCTCGACTGGATGCTGCCCGGCCTTTCCGGCATCGAGCTCTGCCGGCGCCTGCGCACACGCCGCGATACCGAGCGCGTGCCGATCATCATGCTGACCGCCCGCGGCGAGGAGACCGAGCGCGTGCGCGGCCTTGCCACCGGCGCCGACGACTATGTCGTCAAGCCGTTCTCGCTGCCCGAGCTGATCGCCCGCATCCAGGCGCTGCTGCGCCGCGCCAAGCCCGGCCATGTCGCCGGCCTGCTCGCTGCCGGCGATCTCGAGCTCGACCGCACCACCCGCCGCGTGCGCCGCGCCGGTGCCGAACTGCATCTCGGCCCGACCGAGTTCCGCCTGCTCGAATTCCTGATGCAGGCGCCGGGCCGGGTCTATTCCCGGGCCCAGCTCCTCGACGCCGTCTGGGGCCGCGACGTCTATATCGACGAGCGCACCGTCGACGTCCATGTCGGCCGCCTGCGCAAGGCGATCACCCCTGCCAATGCCAAGGATCCGCTGCGCACGGTGCGCGGCGCCGGCTATGCCTTCGACGAGACTTTTGCGCGCAGCTGAGCGCTTCCGTCAGCGCGGCGCGGCGACGATCACCGCCGCGCCGGCAAGGCAGAGTGCCGCGCCTGCCAGGTCATAGCGATCTGGCGGCACCTTCTCGACCAGCCCCATCCAGGCCAGCGACGCCACGATGTAGACGCCGCCATAGGCGGCAAAGGCGCGTCCGGCGGCGGGGCTGTCGACCAGGGTCAGCAGCCAGGCGAAAGCCGCGAGCGATACCAGGCCCGGCAGCAGCCACCAGATCGGCTTGTCGAGCTTCAGCCAGGCCCAGAATGCAAAACAGCCGGCGATCTCCGCCAGCGCCGCGCCCGCATAGATCGCGAATGTCGCCATGGCGCTCTCCAGCTGGTTCCACGCATGAAAAAGCCGGCCACGAGGGCCGGCCTTTCAGCTTCTGCTCACGTGCCGGCTCAGGCGCGGGCGGGCTTGCGGTCGCGGCGCCTGTCGGCTGCCGGCTGGTAGGCGATCCGGGCGTGATAGGCGCAATAGGGCATGCCGGTCGCGCTGCGGCCGCCGCAGAAGCGGAACTCCGGCGTGGTCGGGTCGCCCATCGGCCAGCGGCACATATATTCGCGCAGATCCATGATGGTGACCCGCTCGGAGAACGGCACGACCACGTCCTCGGCCGGCGCCGGAGCGCGTTCGACCTGTGCTTCGGCCGCGATCTCGGGTGCGAACTGCGGGGCCAGCGCGGTGTTGCCGCGGGTCAGCCCGGCGCCGCCGCTCTGGTGGCCGGCCGGATGGCTCGGCGGGCGGGCCGCGGGCTTGCGCGGGCGCGGCGTGGCCGAGCCGGGGCTCTTGGCCCGGCCGGACAGGCCGAGACGATGGACCTTCCCGATGACGGCATTACGCGTGACATTGCCGAGCTCGGCGGCGATCTGGCTCGCGCTCAGGCCGTCATTCCAGAGCTTCTTGAGCAGTTCGACGCGTTCGTCGGTCCAGGCTCCGGCTTCGGTCATGGGGTTGCACCTGTCTTCGTCATGTCCCGCCAGCAGGCCGGCGAGGCATAGGGAGAGATCATGGCGGAATCCGATACCGGCAGCGCCCGTTGCTCAACGGAAGCCGTTACGCCCGGAACTGACGATACTGGAGACGCCGCACGAGATGTCGTATCTGACGAAAAGGACCATACAAGATGGCCTGACTCGGCCACAAGAGTCGCCGAATCGTAATTCGGCTTTTCCCCAGCCAATCGCCGCAGACGATGGGAAGGTGAGTCTATTCGGCAACGCTGCCGCGAGGTCAGCCGCAATTGACAGGGCGAGGCCGGTTTTGCATAGTCGCATCACGCAGCCGCCCCCAAGGGCGGCGCTTATGTTTTTGAGCGATCGGGATTTTCCTTCGATGCGGCTTGACGCGCGACGAGACGGCGGGAACGGCCAGCGACGATAATGTCGCCGGCGGGTCGCATCGTGCCGGCATCATGCCGCCTTGCGTCCCACCCTGCCGTTCCCGGCCCGAGATTCCGCGCTACCTTCCTGTCTCGCCGCAAGGATTTTGCTCCATGAGCACCGCTTCCGCTTCTTCCGTTCTCCTGCCGACCTATGCCCGGGCCCCGATCGCGCTCGAGCGTGGCGAGGGCGCCTGGGCGATCACCGCCGATGGCACCCGCTTCCTCGATTTCGGCGCCGGCATCGCCGTCAATTCGCTCGGCCACGCCCATCCGCATCTGGTCGAGGCGCTGACCCAGCAGGCTCAGCGCATCTGGCACACCTCGAACCTCTACACGATGCCCGAGGGCGAGAAGCTCGCCCGCCGGCTCTGCGAGGCGACCTTCGCCGAACGCGTCTTCTTCACCAATTCGGGCGCCGAGGCGAACGAATGCGCGATCAAGATGGCCCGCAAGTACCATGCTGCGAAGGGCCACCCCGAGCGCTACCGGATCGTCACCTTCGAGGGCGCCTTCCATGGCCGCACGCTCGCGACCATCGCCGCCGGCGGCCAGCAGAAATACATCGACGGCTTCGGCCCGAAGGTCGACGGCTTCGACCAGGTGCCGTTCGACGACGAGGCGGCGCTGAAGGCCGCGATCGGTCCTGAGACCGCCGCGCTGATGATCGAGCCGATCCAGGGCGAAGGCGGCCTGCGCTCGGTGCCGATGCGTGTCCTGAAGCAACTCCGCGAGCTCTGTGACGAGCACGGCCTGATGCTGATCTTCGACGAGATCCAGACCGGCGTCGGCCGCACCGGCAAGTTCTTCGCCTATGAGCACTACGGCGTCGCCCCCGACATCATGTCGATCGCCAAGGGCATCGGCGGCGGCTTCCCGATGGGCGCCTGCCTCGCCACCGAGGAGGCGGCCTCCGGTATGACGCTCGGCACCCACGGCACCACCTTCGGCGGCAATCCGCTCGCCATGGCGGTCGGCAACGCCGTGCTCGACGTCATCCTGGCGCCGGGCTTCATCGAGCAGGTCCAGAAGACGGCCTTGCGCCTGCGCCAGTCGCTGGCCCAGCTCAAGGATCAGCATCCCCAGGTGATCGAGGAGATCCGCGGCGAGGGGCTGATGCTCGGCCTCAAGCTCAAGACCCCGAACACCGATTTCGTCGCGCAGGCACGGGCCGCCGGCCTGCTCGTGGTCGCGGCCGGCGACAATGTCGTGCGCCTGCTGCCGCCGCTGATCATCGGCGAGAGCGAAGTGGCCGAGGCGGTGGCGCGGCTGGACAAGGCGGCTGGCGCGGTCGAGGCGGAGTTCGCCCGGCCGGCGGCGGAGTGAACATGATGTCTGCGACGCGTCACTTTCTCGATCTCTCGGATTTCTCGGCCGGAGAGCTCCGCGCCATCCTCAAGGCCGGCGAGGACATCAAGGCCCGCCGGCGCACGCCCGCGGCTGCCGGCGACCGCCTGCTCGAGGGCAAGGTCATCGCCATGATCTTCGAGCAGCCTTCGCTGCGGACCCGCGTCTCCTTCGACGTCGGCATCCGCGAGCTCGGCGGTTCGCCGATGATGGTGACCGGCCAGGAGATCGAGCTCGGCGAGCGCGAGACCATCGCCGACACCGCCCGCGTACTGTCGCGCTATGTCGACGCGATCATGATCCGCATGCTCGACCACGATGCCGTGGTCGAGATGGCGCAATACGCCACAGTGCCGGTGATCAACGGCCTGACCAAGCGCCAGCATCCCTGCCAGGTCATGGCCGATGTCATGACCTTCGAGGAGCGCAAGGGCTCGATCAAGGGCAAGCGCATTGCCTGGACCGGCGACACCAACAACGTCCTGACCTCCTGGGTCCATGCGGCCGGCCGGCTCGATTTCGAGCTCGCCATCGCGACGCCCGAGGAGCTCAGCCCCCCGCCGGCGCTGCTCGACTGGGCCCGCGGCCAGGGCGCCAGGCTGCAATTGACCCATCGCCCCGAGGCGGCGGTCGAAGGCGCCGATTGCGTCATCACCGATTGCTGGGTCTCGATGGGCGACCAGGAAGGCACGCGTCACAACCTGCTGCGTCCCTATCAGGTCGACGAGCGCCTGCTCGGCCGCGCCGAGAAGGATGCGATCTTCATGCACTGCCTGCCGGCCTCGCGCGGCGAGGAAGTGACCGATCAGGTCATGGACGGCCCGCAATCGGCTGTCTTCGATGAGGCCGAGAACCGGCTGCATGCCCAGAAGGGCATCCTGGCCTGGTGCTTCGGCGGAGTGGCGGCCTGATGGCGGACGGCTCGCCCGCGGGCGCCCCCGACGATCGGGTGCTGCCCTTCGCCGTGCCTGACCTCGACGTGCGCGGCCGGGTCGTCAGGCTCGGCGCCTCGCTCGACCAGGTCCTCGCACGCCATCATTACCCCGAGCCCGTTGCGCGCGTCCTCGCCGAGGCGGTGGCGCTGACAGTCATGCTCGGCACCACGCTCAAGGGCGAGGGCCGCTTTCAGCTCCAGACCAAGAGCGACGGGCCGGTGTCGATGCTGGTCGTCGACTTCAACGCGCCCGACTGCTACCGCGCCATGGCCCGCTACGACGCCGACCGCCTGGCGGCCGCGACCGACGCGAATGCGATCTCGACCGGCGAGCTGCTTGGCAAGGGCCACCTCGCCATGACCGTCGACCAGGGCAGCGAGGCGACGCGCTATCAGGGCGTCGTCGCGCTCGATGGCCAAGGGCTGGAGCAGGCCGGCCACCAGTATTTCCGCCAGTCCGAGCAGATCCCGAGCCGTATCCGTCTTGGCGTCGGCTCGGTCCTGACCGGGGCCGGGCTCGCCTGGCGCGCCGGCGGGCTGATCGTGCAGTTCATGCCGAACTCGCCCGAGCGCATGCGCGCTGCCGACCTGCATCCCGGCGATGCGCCCGAGGGCCATGAGATACTCGCCGCCGGCGACGATGACGGCGTCAGCGACGACGCCTGGACCGAGGCGCGCTCGCTGGTCGAAACGATCGAGCATCACGAACTGCTCGATCCGCTGCTGGAGAGCGAGCAGCTGCTCTACCGGCTCTTCCATGAGCGCGGCGCCCATGTCTTCGAGCCCGTTTCGGTGCACGAGGCCTGCCGCTGCTCGCGCGAGCGCGTTCTCGGCATGCTCAAGGGATTTTCGGCCGACGACCGCAAGGCGATGATCGCCGATGACGGCACGCTCGGCGTCACCTGCGAGTTCTGCTCGCGTCGCTACGAGTTCGATCCGGCCGAGGTCGAGGCGGAGATCTCGGCGGGGCAGTGATCGCAGTGCGTCGTGCTCGGGCTTGACCCGGGCACCTCAGGCCGGAGAAGGCGCAGATTGGCGCCCTCTCGTCAGGAGATTCTCGGATCTGCGCTGCGCTTCGCCCGAGAATGACGGCGTTGTTTACCCCCGGCACTCTGCCAGCAGCTTGCGCATGAAGGCTTCGCCGGCGGCGAACTGCTCCAGCGTGATGTATTCGTCCGGCTGGTGCGCCTGGTCGATCGAGCCGGGGCCGCAGACGATCGTCGGAAGCCCAGCGCGCTGGAAATGCCCGGCCTCGGTGGCATAGGCGACAGCGATGGTGCTGTTGCGGCCGGCGAGGCGCATCACCAGCGTCTCGGCCTCCGAACCCGGATCGGGGGCGAGGCCCGGCACGTCCGAGCTCATCACCGTCTCGATCGCAGCCGAGGGCGCGGTCCTGCGCATGCGCGCCAGCACCTCTTCCGACAGCTTGGCGAACCGGGCCGGCACTTCGTCGGGGTCGGAGCCCGGCAGCGTGCGCACCTCCCAGGCGAGATCGGCGCGGTCGGCCAGGATGTTGCGGGCGATGCCGCCATGGAATTTGCCGATATGGACGGTGTCGTAAGGCGGATCGAAGCGGCCGCTGTCGTCGATCAGGCCTTCGCGCTCATCGGCCATGGCGACGAGCCCGGCGGCGAGGCGCGTGCCGGCATGGACGGCGCTGGCGCCGAGATGCGGCTTGGAGGAATGCGCGGCAAAGCCGGTGATCGCCGTGAAGAAGGTGCGGATGCCCTTATGCGCGTCGGCGAGCTCGAGCGAGGTCGGTTCGCCGACGATGACGGCGCGTGGGCGCGGCAGGCTCTTGCCCATCGCGGCGATGCCGTCGACGACGCCGAGGCAGGTCACCTCCTCGTCATAGGAGAAGAACAGGTGGATAGGCGTCTTCAGGTTCGCTGCGAGGAAATCCGGCACCAGCGCCAGCGCCAGCGCGACGAAGCCCTTCATGTCGACCGAGCCGCGGCCATAGGCCTTGCCGCCCTCGACATGCAGGGTGAACGGATCGCGCGACCAGGCCTGGCCCTCGACCGGCACGACATCGGTATGGCCGGAGAGCACGATGCCGCCCTTGTCCTGCGGGCCGATCGTGGCGAACAGCGCCGCCTTGTCGCCGGTCGCGTTCGGGAAGCGCACCGACGGCACCCCCCAGCTGGCGAGGTAGTCCTCGACGAAGGCGATCAGGTCGAGATTGGATTTATGGCTCACCGTGTCGAAAGCGACGAGGCGGGCGAGCATGTCGAGCGGCTGATAGCGCTGCCCGGTCGGTGTTGCGGTAGTCAATGCAGGACCTTCTTCACATAGGGCGAGTCGAGCGGAAACAGAGGCACTTCGACATCGAAACGCGCGCCGTCCTCGCCGAGCATGGCATAGACGCCGCGCATGCTGCCATCGGGCGTCATCAGCGGGCAGCCGGAGGTATAGCTGAAGCGCTCGCCCGGCTGCAGCACCGGCTGCTGGCCGATCACGCCGTCGCCGCGGACCTCATGCACTTCGCCGCGTCCGTCGGTGATGACCCAGTGCCGCGTCATCAACTGCATGGTGCGGGACGAGAGGTTCTCGATCTCGATCGTATAGGCCCAGAAATAGCGGCTCTGGTCCGGCGTGGATTCAGAGTCCATGAACTTCGGCGAGGCGGTGACACGCACGCCATGCGTTTGAGCCTGGTACATCATCGCAGCTCCGTGCCGCCTCCATGCGGCTCTCGCCGGGCGGCGGGAAGGTCTTGTTATGACTTGCGGCGGCGCAGCGTCAATGCCGTCAACCGGTTGCAGACCGGATGATCGGTGAGTACGCGGGCATGTGGACAACCTGACGCCGGACTCGCCAGCGCCATCCCGGTGCGGCAGGAAGAACGATCAATCTCGCGGCAGGCTGGCTTTGCGCCGCGCTTCACAAGGTGGTCTGATAGCGCCATGGCGACATCGCCCGACATGCTGGCCGAGATCGCGACCGCGCCGGCTTCGCTCGCCGGTCCCTCCGGCGTGCTGCCGCGCCAGGACATCCGCAAGCTCGTCCATCGCGGCATGGTCCGCTCGACCTCGGGCGCCTTCGCCGAGAGCCAGTACCAGCCGGCGAGCCTCGACCTCAGGCTCGGCCACAAGGCCTATCGCGTCCGCGCCAGCTTCCTGCCCGGGCCGAACAAGAGCGTCGCCCAGATGCTCGCCGACCTGACCCAGGACGAGGTCTCGCTCGAGGAGGGCGCGATCCTCGAGAAGAACTGCGTCTATGTCGTCGAGCTGATGGAGTCGCTGCACGATCTGCCGGCGACGATCTCGGCTTTCGCCAATCCGAAGAGCTCGACTGGCCGGCTCGACGTCTTCACCCGCCTGATCGCCGACCGCAGCGAGGCCTTCGACAGCGTCGCTGGCGGCTATTCCGGCAAGCTCTACGCCGAGATCTCGCCGTCGAGTTTCTCGATCAAGGTGCGCAAGGGCAGCCGCCTCAACCAGTTGCGCTTCCGCCGCCGGAGCTCCGGCCAGGAGGAGGCGGAAGGCTTCCGCGTCTCCGACCGCGAGCTGCGCGAGGTCCATCGCCATACCGCTCTGGTCGACGGGCCCGCGACGATCCGCAACGGCCTCCTGTTCAGCATCCATCTCGGCGACGCCGAGGGCGAGATCATCGGCTACCAGGCCCAGCGCTTCACGGATGTCATCGACGTCGACCGGGTCGGCGGTTACGAGATCGACGATTTCTGGACGCCGATCCCGGCCAAGCGCAAGCGGCTGATCCTCGACCCGCATCAGTTCTATATCCTCGCCTCGAAGGAGCGGATCTACATCCCGCCGGCCTTCGCCGCCGAGATGGCGCCGATCGACCCGGCCATGGGCGAGTTCCGCGTCCACTATGCCGAAATATCCTGTACGGCGTAGGTGTTCCCTCGACGGATCGATTGGGAGGAGAGCGCCGATCTCTCTCTGATACCCTTGCGGGCCCCCTGATTCCGGTAGGAGGCGGCGCGGCGCAGCCGGTCTGGGTGGCGCAGCCGCGCCGTCTCCGACTCGCTAGGGCTCCATGCCAGAGCCGCGGCACCGAGGTTGGCGGACGCCGCTGAGGCGTGGCTAGCTGCGTGCGGATTGGCCGAGAAATCAGCGGCTTTCCGACTCAATCTGCGGCGGACCAAGAGACTGCGGTCTCTTCTAACAACTCTGTAATTTTCACGTTCAGTGCAACTGCCGCGCGATCGACTGTTGTTAAAGTCGGGTTGCGGACGCCGCGCTCGAGCCCGCTGACATACGTCTGTTCGACGCCCATGCGAACGGCAACTTCATCCTGCGATAGCCCAGCAGCCACGCGGATCCTCCGCATGTTTTTTCCCAAGATCTGCCGAACGTCCATTGAGTGAACGAAGCGGAGACCCGTTTGCAATTCTAGGTATTATAGTATCTAAAGCGAATCGCAGAGGCGCGGCGCACTGCGGCTCTGCTCCCTTTTAGGTGCTTCAATGAGAGAACCAACGGACGAAGAGCGGGAGTGCTCGAGCAGCCCTGCGATGCGTGTGTTCGACAACGTCGCACGGCGCTGGGGGCTTTCCGAGCGGATGAAGCTTCAGCTGTTGGGATGCGTAGAGCATGAGTTTCGCGACTGGGCTCGCGACGCGCGATGGCACAGGCCTCTGATTTTGGAGGTAGCTCTTCTGCTGCGAGTTTCAGCTGTCTTGGGCGTCTTTGGCGATTTGCGTCAGCTGACGAACGGAGCTGCGGAGGAAAGGTGTTGGTTCGCCCGTCAGCTTGCGGCTCCGTCATTTGAAGGAAAGGCGCCAATATCGCTTCTGGCCACTCACTTGAAAGCCAAATGGATGTTCGCCGGCATCTAATCGCGCACGTTATTGGCCAGCATCCACTGAACACGGTGGGTGAACGCTTAGAAAAATACACTGACCAAGATCTGACCTGGGTTTGAGCACGTGACCACCATCCGCGCAGTCTGCTTCGATGCATTCGGAACTGTTGTCGAAATCACTGACAAGCGACGTCCGTTTCAAAAATTACTTCAGAACGACTACGATGATGTGTCGGTGCGAGCGATGACACAACCTCTTGGCCTTAGAGCTCTCGCGAGCCAGCTCCAACCACGTCCACTAGAGGAAGTGATTGAGAAATGGGAGGAGGATCTCGAGGCCGAATGCGCTTCAATAGCCCCGCGTCCGAGCATGAAATCAATATGGGCGACGCTTAAGCGTGCACGACTTCAGATCGCGGTGTGCTCGAACTTGGCCGTCCCTTACGCGCTGCCAATGATCAGAGCTCTACCAGAAAGCCCTGACGGCTTGGTTCTGTCCTATCGCGTAGGCCTAATGAAGCCGCACAAGGAAATTTATTCGATTGTAGCGTCGCAACTCGGCCTGAAGATTTCGCAGATCCTTTTTGTCGGCGACCGCCAGGAAGAGGACGTGCTTGGTCCAATCGCCGCGGGCGCTTGCGCGATGCCAATTGGCGAGTTCGAAGCCTTCTTTGGCACTGCCCCCTCGATCTATGCGCCCACGAACGTGGTTGAATTGTTCGAGCGGATCGCCGCCGCGAAAGCGGGCTAAATCGGAGCATTTGAGCAACAAATCTCGAATGGATACAGCGTGCGCCTGCTAGTGATCTCCGACATTCACCTCGAATGCGGTAAATTCGATTTTCCTATCTCGATGCCTCAGTTCGATGTAGCCGTTTTCGCGGGCGATATCGGGCAGCCGATTTCGGCAGCGGTATCGTGGATGGTCGAGCAAGAGCAGACTGGACCGCTGCGGGGTCGGCCAATCGTTTACGTCCCTGGCAATCACGAGTTCTATGGAACGGTGATGCAGCACAACCTTGCTAAAGGTAGCGACGCTGCGGACCTTGCCAATATCGAGCTTCTCTCTCGCCGAACTGTCGTGATTGATGGGGTACGCTTCATCGGTTGTGTTTTGTGGACCGACTACCGGCTGTACGGTACGCCAAAGCCGTCAATGGTCTATGCCGGTCAAACGCTCAATGACCATCGGCTGATCCGCTATAAGGAGGCGAGCGGGCACTTTAGCCGGTTCATGCCTTGGCACGCTGCGGCAGAGCATCGCCTGGATCTGGCATTCATTCGCCAGGAGCTCTCGACGCCTCATAGTGGGCCGACTGCTGTGGTCACTCACCATGTGCCCCATCCAAACTCCATCGAGTCGCGGCACCAAGGCAGCCAGCTTACTCCGGCCTTCGCCTCGGATCTGAGCAATCTCATCGACGAATTTCAGCCAGAGCTCTGGATCCACGGTCACGATCACGGATCACATGATTATCAGATTGGACGAACACGCATCTTCGCAAACCAGGCGGGCTATCCAAATCTCCACGGTGATCGTGAGAACCGCGGTTTCGACACACGCTGTGTTATCGAGATTTAAATACCTTTGATCCTGCGCGAATCGTGCTTGCCATTTTACCTCTTTCCAGGTGGCCGGTATCGCGAGGGTCACGTGGAACCTTAAAAGCCACGGCGCAAACGCGATGGCTTGGCGAGAGCCGCGGAAGGCGCGCCGGGACTCAACTTGGCGTAGTGGAAGAGGCGCGTCGAAAGTTGGGTCGGCCCAGAACCGCACTCCGATCGGCTCGGCGACTACGCCATGTTTCGCTCCGCGTTCGTCAAGAACCCTATGGCGGGGCTTTAGCGGGCGCATCGAGCGCATAAAGTATCAAAATCACATTTTTGCGAAATAAATCAATATATTGTGGCGGTTAGGTGTGACCGGGCACGTATATTACCGCGGTTAGGCGTGACCAGTTCCGTTATTCATGCGCCAAAAAATCAGGTCGCAACAAAACGAAACGAAATTTTTGTTGCGAACTACAAACTATTACGTGTATTGAACGAAGAGAATGCCTGAAGTATCACAGATACAATTGATTCGCTCTGAAGCTAAGCTTTAGCAAGGCGAATTGCGGCATAGAGACGGAACGATGCTTCAGCTCATGGTTGTGGGTTCCAAGAACCATCAGGGTATTGAGCCGACCAGCGCATTGGCTGCAGCATTAGGCCCTGCGTCAGTGATCAAGGATAGATATCGTTTTAACTTTAGCTATGTTGTCGATCGATCAACGATGATGCCTGTCAAGGCAATTCTTGAGTATCTTACGCATTCAGCGTCAAAGAGATCGGTTAGCGAAACGACCATCAAAAATAAAGCTGATGCTTGTTATGAATTATTTCTATACTTAGATGCAATCGATTTGGATTTCCGCGACATCTGTCTCGGCACGCTCGTAGAGTATAAAGAACGGCTTTCCGCTTACGTCTCGCCAAAAACAAAGAGTCCGCTCGCTGCAGGCACTGTTAAGTTGCGCGTCCAAATCGCGCGAGAATTCTGCGAATATCATAAGATTTTGGAACCGAGAGCAGCGAAAGAGATCGTCGGAAAGCCCCTGTACGGAGCTTTCTTCACTTACAACGCGGACTCCGAATCCGATTTGAACGTCAAAAACAACAGTTCGCTCGTAGAATATATAAACAAGGCAGACCTGAGCGATCTGATGTTGGCGCTTGCAGTTAAGCTAGATAAGGACAGTTTTCCGTATTCGCGGGATTGGCTGATATCGGCATTTTGTCTCACGACAGGCGCAAGGATATCTGAGGCTCTCGGAATCAGTCTCAGGCAAATTTCTGCTGCGTGCAACAGCATTCAGAATAACCGGCCCGCTGTAATCAGGTTGATTAAAACAAAGGGGTCGAAACCCAGGGATATTATTGTCGACCGAGATTTGATTACGCTTCTAAAGGGATACATCGATGGTCCGCGCGCGAAGGCCATCAAGATAGGGAAAGTTCATCGGACATCGTTCGACGGCGTCGAAAGTGTATTTGTAAACGGGAGCGATTGCGCTCCGCGTTACGCTGGTTTGCCCTATAGTACAAAGCGAGCGGAGGAGTATTTTGCATCAGCGCAACTCAGCATTGGTATGGTTAGGACCATACCAATTTATGATTTGGAAACTAGGCAGCCTATTGGGGAGCGTCAGGTTAACAGATATAGGATTCATCACCTGCGGCATACTTACGCAATACAGGCTTGGCACGCCTATCGTCGACTACCAGAGATCGACAGATGGATAAAAATACAGGGGCAACTTGGCCATAAAAGCCATGAAGTGACCGCCTCTATCTATCTCCGAGCCGTCAAACACCTCGAGGGTGATGCTCGAGATGTCATGGGCGCATACCTGAAGTCACTAGCTGGATTTCAATGAACATGGCGAACGAATCAAAGAAATCGAAAGCCGATAAGCCGCGCGTAATCCGTGGTCCATCAGGCCATTACCATCCGTTTTTCCCAGCGAAGGTTTTCGATCGTGAGCAGAAATTCGAATTTAAAAACTGGAATGAGTTCGATGAATCGTTAGCGCTCCAAGTAACTTCAGCGTTCGTCAGCCAGTTCGCTAAACACAGTTATCTCTCTAGAGATGTCAAGCGTGGCAACTTGAATAAGCTCTATAAGTTTGTTTCGGCCCAAGGTATCAAATCTCTAACTGACATAACGGATAACGATGTTCAGGCTTTCAAGAAATTTCTTGAGCCAGTGCGGTCAACTCGTGTCAACGACTGGAGCACAGCTAGGAGTGTCATCGAGCGTGCCTTTTCCACAGCAGGCAAAACTGCACCAAAAATGGAAACTGCGCCCTGGGCGCGAAAGCCAGAGGAATGGTCCCCGCCAGTCAACAAGGGCAAGGTTTTTGCTGCAGCGCCAATAGGCCAGATCAGGGAAGCCGATCGGGAACAATCGGCAGTTCGGTCACATCCTCGATCCCGATTGGCGAATCTCCCAGTTGCAAAAGTCGAGACCGGTTCTGAGGGCGCGGTCAGCAGGTTGGACGTGGAACCGACCGTCATCGAGGCTGGCGGTGGCCGAATGATATTCTTTCCTGCGCGAGGTGCCGCGCCTGCCCACAGGCAGGATTTCACTGATTGGTGGCTGTTTGATCGGAGTTTCGCGAAGGAAGTAATGAGCGCTACAATCGCACTGAAGCGAAATAACACTCGAAAAGCCTTAAATACATGGCGAACCAGATGTCGATATCTCATGTCGTTTCTGAAGCAACTTCCTGTAAAGGAGCGTCCGCGATCGTTTTCAGATTTTTCATCGACCCATTTTTTGGCATTTCGGACATTCATCGACAAGGGAGATGTCGCAAATAGGACCAAGAATTGGCGGGCTGCTACCGCAGTTATTGCCCATGCCTGTAAGGCACACTCAAAGGCTGTTCCAGCGTTTCCAGTTAATCCATGGCCGGGTCACGCGGCGCGACAGCCAGCCGCGACGCGGCCCTTAACTGCTTCGGAAGTTGGCGCTGTCCTCAATGCTTGCATGAGATCGATGCGCGTGACGCTCTCGTCCGCAGAACAGACAGGTTATGAGGGTGTTACGTTAGCGGAGCTGTTCCCATTCGTTGTGACGCTTGCATTCTGGACATTGTTCAACCCCGAGACAGTGGCCGGCATTCGGCGCTCCCAGGTTAGATCGGATTTTCTCGGACGGTTTGCAGTCGTTGGCTTTAAGGGGCGCAGTACCACGGACCAGGTCGCGACCTTCCCGATCAGTGATGATCATCCCTGCGCGCCAAAAGCAGTGATTCAAAACGTAGAAAAAATCACCAAGCCACTTCGTAATCGCCTGCCACCCGACAAGCGGGATTATCTTTTCGTCGGCCTCATGCGTCAACCTTATAGAGCAAAGGCGATGGTGCAGAGATTTGCAGATGTGGAAGGTGGGATGATGTCATTTTACAGAGATAGATTCTGTAAGGATTTCAATCTCAAGAAATTTACGTTGCAGCAGGTTCGCGTGACAGGTGCCGTGATCGTAAATCGCCTGTTCGGCGGCGATGTCAAAACGAGTCAGTTACTACTGAATCATCTCCACATTGCGACCACCGACAGCTACGTGCGGCGGGATGCGCGGCGAGTCGAAGCGGAACGCCTTGCTGATCAAATAGAGAAGCGCTCGCGGTTCGTGCGATCCGGCGGAGCGCGGGATGTGCGCGACCAACCGGAGGGCACGCAGAGTGCGGCAACACCCGGCTTCGCTTGCGCCGATCCATTCTTCCCGCCTGCTTGGCTCGGTCAAGATGAAGGAATGTGCGCGGCCTATGGAGGGTGCCCGACCTGCCCGCTTGGCTCAGTCGACCGACGTTGTCCCCATAGCTTTGCCAGTGTCCTGAGGCTTCGGAACCAAATCCGCGAGGCGCATCGTGACCCCCGGATGCCTCCCCGTAGCTGGACCGATATCTGGAAGCCTCGACTTGAGGCGATCGAAGAGAAGTGGCTCCCAATGTTTTCCGATGATGTGAGAGCTGAAGCGGCCGCCGATATTCGTGACGTGGTCATCGCTCCTCTTCCTTTTCTTGACGAGGTTTAACCGTGGCAAAGGTTCAAGCGGCACGAGCTCCCGACTTGGGCACTCTATTTGAGGAGGGGAGCGTCTGGGAGGATGAGGTTTGGCGGTTTCCGGTTACGACGCCTGGAGCTAACCGAACGCTCTTCAGCATGAATTGGGCCATCCCACTCGCTGACGGCAAAGTACTGACCGATCCGGACTATGCTGAGGTTCTGCATGCCTGGAAGCAGGTGCTCTGGATCATGTTAACTGCACCACCGGACGGGCATCCCCGCAAGGGCTCATTCTGCGGGCGATTCGGAACCGCATTGAGGCTTCTTGTGCCGTGGATGATTTCGTCGCATAGCCTCGATTTTGTCGATCTTGATCGCCGGGCATTCGGCGAATTTCAGGAGGTGGTACGCGGAAAATATCAAGATGATGAAGATGTTGAAATCGATGAATTGCTGAGTGAAGATGGCGTCACGGTTGACACGGTCTCAAGTTACTTTGCCATATTTTCACTTCCATATTTCGTGCGGAATGAATTAGCCGCAGCAGGCATCTCTCATCCATTGGAAAACCCACTGAATGGGAGGAGTGCGCTCGATGTCGCACGTGATTTCTGTAAAACGGAAACAAGTCCGACGCGGGAGGTACCAGACTCGATCTTTGTGGCGGCCGTCAATACCACGATGGCAACGCTGGACGAACCGTGGCTCGAACCACTGATAGAGTTGAACCAGGTTCTATCGTCACAGCCGGTCGGCGATCATGAGCGGGAGTGCGAATCCTTCCGTCAGGCGTACTTTCCTGACACGCCGCTTACGACCACTTCGGTCAGGTGCACCAAAGAGGTTGTATTGCGTGTACGGGCTGCTTGCCAACTTCTCATTCAAGCCACGTCCGCGTTACGGATCTCTGAGCTTTGCGGCATCAAGTCACGCGGGCGCAACAAATCGACCGGGCTTCCCGCATGTATTAGTGTCGAGCGAACCTTCGACGATGAGTACGAGATTTTCAGCCTGAATGCCGAACTGTTCAAGCACACGCCCTCCTCGGAGCCGGCGACCTGGGTGCTCGGCATGCGGCCCACTGGGTCCAACTACCTGCCGCCTCCGGTGCGCGCCATCGATGTTTTGGAGCGTCTGGATAGCGGCTGGCGCCAATTCGCCGGCAAGGACACGCTACTCATTCAGTTTACGGTCAACTGGGGGTTTCCTACGAGCCGTCGGTTTGTTGCGGGAGCAACAGGCGACGTCGTCAGGAGGCATCAGCAGCGTTGGCTGATCGAATCGGGGTGTGCAAAGGAAAGTGACGCCATCTCCACGCACATGTGGCGCAAAACTTTCGCTCGCTACTTGGTCCGCGTATCGGCCGACCTCCTTCCTGCAATTTCGCATCATTTGCAGCACCTTTCGATTGCCATGACGGAGATCGGTTACTGCAAGCCGGATAAGACCATGCGTGACATTGTGGCCGATGCACGGGTCGAAGAGGCGGGTTCCATCATCTTCGGCGCCATAACCGGCCAGCGGCGCATCGAGGGACCGGTTGCCCAGGAGATACGAGAGCTCGCAAACGGCTTGTCACAACGTTTGGGCAACAGACCAGCAGCCAGCGTATCGCAAGATATTGAGCAGGAGATTCGTGAGAGACGGATTGAGCTGTACGGCAGCGAGATTGGGTGGTGCGTTTTCCGCGGCGAGAGCGCTAGATGCCACCTTCTTGCGGACGATCCCACTCCAGCGTTCCTTCGCCTTGCGCCAGCTTTCGGCAATAGGCGCCCGGCGGTCTGCCACAAATGTGCGAACTTCGGCATTGGCGATGAACATGTCGGATTTTGGCACGAACGACACTCGTCCTTTCAAAAGCGATTGGCAGCTTGCGGTCCGGAGACCCCACCGAGCATCAAGACGTGCCTGAAGCGCTCTCTTGACCGTTGCGACACGGTGCTATCTTGGATGAGCGCTAAAACTGATGGCTGATGCTCGCGTTGAGGAGAAACAGAGCGCGCAGGAGCGGCGCTTCTTTGAAGCAATTGATCGAATATTGGCAGGAAAACCCCTCGAAAAAACACTCAAAGAGAGCCTGCGTAGAAGAGAGGCTGTTGCGCTGAATGTTACTAACGTCGCGTTAGAAGCCGGATTCGCGCGGACTTATCTTTATAAGAACCGAGCCGCGATGGAGCGTGTTTGGGCAAGAATTTCGTCCCCTCAAAGTCGAGGCTCCGACAAGGATGCCATCATCCGCGAGCTGCGAGACTCGAACGCGAAGCTGCTGGCCGAACGGAATCTCGCCATCGACGCTGCGCGGCGGTGCATGCAGGAAACGATCCGGGCGAATGAAAATAGCAGCAAGGAAAAGGCGAAGGCGCGACTAAGCCAGGAAAATGTTAGACTGCAGGCCAGAATAGCTCACCTCGAAGGGGAGGTCGCTAACTTGCGAGCCAGGTTGGAAAGCGGGAACATCATCCCGTTCCGGCCCTGAGGGCGGATTGCACGATGCCTACGGGCGAAAGAGAGACGGGCAGACATCAGTCGTGCCGACCTGCCTGTTGCCTCAAGGTGGCTCTCCCGTCCAATCCGGTTTAGCTATAGGGGCTTGAGACCATTTGTCGCGAATTTGCGATCAGACAAATTGTATTTCCCCTCCCTTCAAGTGCCGGGCCTTCCGAATAAAAAGCCTTCCATGCCCCAGCAGAGGGCCTGATCGAGGGAAAGCGCTGTGGATGACGAGGACAATGGCGGCTTGAGCAGGCCATTGTATGTAGACTACCAGCCAGCCCCATCCGGTGTGAGAAACGATGAATTTTGGAATTTGGCCGTCACAGTGGATCCGGCGAGCTATTGAGGCGGGCGTCATTTGCTCTAGTACGCCGATCAAGGAGGCCGCGATCCAGCCGGCGAGCCTCGATCTTCGCTTGGGCGACCGTGCTTATCGTGTGCCCACCAGTTTTCTGCCGGGCAAGGGAAATTCAGTCGCTCAGCGCTTGGGCGATCTCGCAACGCATGAGATGGACCTGACGAAGCCTCAGGTCCTTGAGCGGAATTGCGTTCACATCATTCCGCTTCAGGAGAGTCTGCGCCTCGAGGAGGGTACCAGCGCCCGTGCCAACCCTAAAAGCTCGTCCGGCCGGCTCGATATCTTCGTTCGCCTTATCGCGGATTGTGGAACCGCGTTCGACGAGATTCCCGCGGGCTATGCCGGTCCCTTGTTTGCCGAGGTCGTGCCGCGCTCCTTTCCAGTGATCGCGCGTGCCGGCGATTCACTCAACCAGCTCCGTTTCCGTGAAGCCGCCTCGGATCTCAAGCGCCCCAGCCGGACCTTTCCTGTTTCGATCGATCTCGAAGGAGCGGCTGCCAACGGCGTTGTCGCCTATCGGGCGCGTAAAACCACTGGCCTGATCGATCTTCAGCAGATCGGAAAATATGACAGGAACGATTTCTGGGAACCAATCCAATGCCGCCCCGGCAGGCGAGAGCTCGTCCTCGTGCCGGACGAGTTCTATATCATGGCCTCGCTCGAAGATATTGAGATAGGCGAAAATGAAGCTGCAGAAATGATAGCTTATGATACCGCTGTTGGTGAAGTACGGGTACACTATGCTGGTTTTCTGGATCCGTTCTTCGGGAAATCAAAGAATAATGTAAGTAATAGTAGCAAGGTTGTTCTCGAAATCAGGAGTCATGACGTTCCGTTCATGCTCGATCATGGCCAGCGAGTAGGAACTTTGATTTTTGAAGATATGATCGAAACACCGGATAAGTTGTACGGTCAACAAATCAAATCCAATTATCAAGGCCAAGGCCTGAAGCTATCAAAACAGTTCTTTTGAACCGGCCACGCAGTTCAGAGCCCATGCATTTGGCATCGGCCGTGCAAGGGAATCTTTAGCTGAAATACGGTTCTGTTGCGTGCGCGAGTCAAGACTGATCTGAGCCCTTAAAGCGTCACTGCCGCATATCGGCATCTAGTAGCCGGAAGATGCCCGTCGCGCTGGCACAGAGCCTGTCGGCGGCGAACAATTCCACTTCGCCGAAGCTGAGGCTCCGCGACTGCCTGAGGATTCTGGGCCGAGCCACGATCAGGTCGCCGACCTCGATGCGGTCGAGGAACGTCATGTCGAGCTTGATCGTGATGCGTTGCGCCATTTGTGGACATTGGCGGGTTGCCCGAAAGCAGACGTGTGTTCGGTAGCCAATTTATGACAGGCGCCATGCCGACGCGACATCTGTTCAAAGGGCCCAAGTGGCTTTTGCTTCGCTTGCAGATCCGGGCCGCCTGAGAGCCATACAAGCAATCGCTCAGATTCAGGCCACTCTTTCGCATTCCAGGAGGCGCTGGAGATGGCTGCGCGCCGTTGCGAGCTGCGCGTAGTCGGTCGTCTCGCTGAATTTCGCGCAGCACGCCGCCAGCAGCTCCGACGCCTCCGCGGAACGACGATCGGCTTCGAGAAACTCCGAAAGGATCGTCACGGCGCGAAGCTCGAGCGTCAGTGCACCGATCTCCTGGGCCTTGTCGATGGCCAGCCTCAACAATCTTTCCGCTTCTTTCGGGCCGCTGGTGGCGAACGCGATCAGGCCGCCGATCCGCTGGATCTCGGGCACACACCAGTTTGCGGTCTGTGCCTGCGCCAGCCGGCCGGCTTCCTCGATGAGCTCTTTCGCCTCGTCGATGGCGCCCACCTCGAGCAAGGCTTCCGCGACCATGCTGTAATGCATCGGAGCACGCAGAAGGTTCCGCGCGGCAATCAAGTCTTCAAGCCGCGCCCTCATTTCGGCCGCTGCACCGGACTCTCTTCGTTTGGCCCGCAAAGCGCTTCTGAAGAAGCTGCACACCTCTCGCCAGATGCCGATGTCCTGATGCCGGCCATTGTCCTCGAGCATGGCGAGAAATTTGGCGGCTCTTTTCAGGTCGTCTGTCCAGAGTGAGATGGGAATCGCGCAGACGGCGAGAACGTTCGATTGCGAGACGACATGCCCTGTTGCCTCGGCGCGCTCAACCGCAGCCTGAGCGACATGCATTGCGCGGTCCGGTTCTCCTGAAATCCAGAAGGCGATTGCGAGCGAGCATTTGATATGGGCATCTCGCTCCGCCTGAAAACGGGTCAGGCGGACCGGTTCCCTGGAGAGCTGTTGGGTGGCCGCGAGCTTCTCGAGTCTCTGGCGCGCGCTTGAAATCTTTCCGATGTAGATTTCGGCCATTCCCATCATGCGGTTCCCCTCCGCAAGGGCCGGCCAATCGGATTCCGCTTCGGCGATCGTCATGAACTGGTGGAGCTTGTCGATGGCCTCCAGCGGTCGGCCTACATAGATCAGATATGCAGCCAAGCCCCAGAGACCGTGGAGCTGGTACTCGGCATTCTTCGTCTTCACACCGAGCAGATAGCATTCCTCCCAGACCCCCTCGATCGCAGGAGCTAAGTGCTGGGCAAAGCTCATCCCCGATGCGCGGGCGGCGACGAGTTTCATGACGAGATCGGCGGGGCAGTCGGCCAAGTCATGTACCACCGACAAGGCGCGCTCGATCCTCGACAGCATTTCGCTGACGGACGACGTTTCCATCCAGAGCGGGATCGCGGCGACCGTCAGCCTTATTCCGAGGACGCGATCTCCGGTGGGGCCGAAAGCCCAAGCGAGCGCGTTTCTCAGATCATCGATGCGACCCGCGTATTCGGACATCCAATCCGACTTCGGACGCGAGGCACGCTCTTCCGCAGCCCTTTCATAGAGATCGAGAATGTGCCGAGCATGATGCTGAAGGGCCCTGTCGCGCTCGCCCGCATCCACCTGCCTTTCCAGGGCATAAGCACGTGTGCTCTCGAGAAGCCGATAGCTGAGCGTCCCGTCCTGGTATTCGGCGCCGAGCATCGATTTCTGCGTCAGACGCTCCAATGCGTCCACTGTTCGTGACGTATCGAGGCCGCCCGCCTTGGACATGGCGACCACGTCGTGGACTCTGAACGTGCCAGCAAATGCCGACAGGAATCTGAGGAGCGACGCCTCGTCCTCCGATAACAGTCGGTAACTCCAGTCGAGTGTCGCCAGAAGCGTCTGTTGGCGCAGCGGTGCGGTGCGGACATCGTTGCCAAGCAACAGGAAACGCTGCTCGATCATTGTCAGCAGTGTCGGCACTCCGAACGTCGCCGTCTTGCTGGCCGCCAGTTCGATGGCGAGAGCTATGCCGTCCAGACGATGGCAAATCGCCGACACTAGCGGCGCATCTCCATCGCTCAGAGCATAGGTCCCGCGTTCCTGGGCCCGGGCGACGAACAACTGCACCGCAGCGAAGGTCAAAGCTTGCTTCGCAGTTTTGACGATACCTGTCGCCGGCACATCCAGCGTCGGCAATCGATAGATCCGCTCCGAACCAATCCGCAACGGCTCGCGACTGGTCGCGAGGATCCTGATGGTCGGAACTTTGTTCAGGAGGCGGTCGGCGATCGCCGCGATGGTCGACAGAAGGTGCTCGCAATTGTCGATGACGAGAAGAGCACTCTTACCGTGCAGGGCTTCGATGATATCCGAAAGCAGATCGTCCGATCGCTGCCTTGCCGGTACGCTCGCTGCTACGGCGGCAATCGCGTATTGCGGATCGCCAACGCAGGTCAAATCGATAAAGTAAGTCCCATCGGCATATTTCGGCAGTTCTTGATGCGCAACCGCAATAGCGACCGTCGTCTTTCCCACACCGCCCGGGCCAATGATGGAAACGCAGCGCGCCTCGGCCAGCATTGACGCGATGCGCGATATCTCCTGGTCTCTGCCCAGCGTAAGGGAACGGCTTGGAAGTGCTCTTGAGGCTGCAGCGCTCGGTTGGATGGCTGGGGTTTGGTCGTCATCGACTTCGACAGGGGCAACGAAACGATAGCCGCGGCCGGCCACGGTCGCGATGTAGGTTTCGCCGGAGTCGGAAGAGAGTGTCCGGCGCAGTGACGCGATGTTGACCTTGAGATTGTCCTCATGGACGAACGTGTCCGGCCAGCAGAAATCGATGAGTTCCTTCTTGCCGACGATCTCTCCGGACCGGCTGAGGAGCATGGTGAGGATATCGAGCGCGCGACCGCCTATCCGGACGGGGGCTCCGTCACGCAGCATGAGTTGACGCTTCGGCAGAAGGCGGAATGGTCCAAATCGGTAGACACGATGGTTTGGGTTTGGAGGATCAGCCGGCATTCTGCGATCGCCCCGTACGAAGGTCGGTCCAGCCTCTTCCAGCCGCGCAACTCTATCCATGACCTGTCTGCTGCGCGCTTCCTGTAAGTCAGGATGGCCGATGGGTCTGCCCGATGCAAGGCCGGAGGGGCGTGTGGCGGCTCTCTCCGCCGGAAGACTTGACCGCGGCTTTTACCAGAATTTACCGTCTTTTACCCTGGTCACCACATGGCTGACGTCGGATCTGGTCCATTCTTGCGAGTCTTGGTTGAAATCGAGGGGCGGCATCCGCCGTGGCGCTGAGGTGCTCATGACGACGCGTAGAGCCGTATTGAAGGGTGCAGTGAGCTCCACAGTGTGGGGTCTGGCGAGTTGGGAGGCCTCGGCTCAGTCAGCGGGGAGGTTCATCTTCGCGAACACGGCCGCCTATGACAATCTCGACCCTCACACGGTCTTCGACGTCTCGCGCGCCGCGACGCGCCTCAATCTCTATGACGGACTCTATCGCTGGGTCGACAATCCGCCCAAGATGATCCCGTGGCTGGCGGAGAGCCACACGGTCTCGGAGGATGGTAGGGTCTACAGCTTCAAGCTCCGAAGCAACGCCAGGTTCCATGACGGGAAACCCGTCACCGCTGACGACGTCGTCTATTCGATCGAACGGATCATCGCGCTGAGAAAAGGGCCGGCAAGCTACTATCTCGATGTCATCAAGCCAGGGTCGACGCAGGCTCTCGATCCGACGACCGTCGTGTTCAATCTCGTCCAGCCCTATGCGATCTTTCTGGCGACGCTTCCCGATATTCTGATCGTCAACAGTGTGCTCGTGAAGGCCAACGAGAAGGATGGCGATTGGGGCGAGGCTTGGCTCGCTCGCAACGAGGCGGGATCGGGTTCTTATGCGCTGCGCCGGCATGACCCGGCCGTAGGCTGGATCGCGCGTCGCTTCACCGATCACTTCGCCGGCTGGTCGGGGCAGCCCATCGAGGAGATCGAGTTCCGGACGGTACTCGACATGAGCACTCGCGTGCTCGGTCTGATCCGCGGCGACTTTCATGCGGCGGACGGTTACTTGCCCCATGATCAGATCGAGCGGCTGCGTCGCTCGTCTAACGTGCAGATCATCGAGCAGGAGGCGATGCGTGTGTTCGGGCTCGCCTTGAACAACCGCAAGCCTTTGATGAACAATGTTCATTTCCGGCGCGCGATCGCTCATGCCTTTGATTATGACGGCTTCATCAAGAACATCCTGAAGGATTCGGTCTCGCGCAATCCGGGTCCCAATCCGAATACGATCTGGGGCTCGCCTTCCGGTTTGAAGGGGTACGACTACGATCTCGACAAGGCGCGCGAAGAACTGGCGAAAGTCGGCGATCCACTGCGAGTGATCGGCATCAACGCCATCGCCGGCTACAGCGACTCCGAGCAAGCGGCGATCCTGCTCCAAAATGCCCTCCGGCAGATCGGTGTCGAGGCCGCTGTGGAACTGTCGCCCTGGAGCGTGGTCCTCAGCCGCATGAGCAAGCCCGATACGCGACCCGACATCATCCCGGTCTGGAGAAGCAGTTTCTATATCGACCCAAATAATTGGGTGGGCGAGTTGTTCGGAGCGCGTTACCATGACTCGCGCAGCTTCTCATATTATAGCAATCCGGAGTTCGAAAGACGCCTTGATCGAGCACTCATCTCGCGTGATCATGAGGAACGCAGAAGGCTCTACGAGGAAATGACGCAAATGGTCATGGACGATGCGGCTAGCATCTTCATCTACAATACGCGCTGGTACGGACCCTATTCGCGCAAGGTGAAGGATATCCGCTTCTCGCCCGTGAACCATGGGCAGGACATGCGTTGGGTTTCGATGAGCCGGTAGCGAGCCATCGGAGCCGGAGACAGCAAAGTGAACTGGCTCTCCATCGTCGCGATCAGGTTGCTCTGGTTCATCCCGACACTTTTCGGGCTGCTGGCCATCGTCTTCGTACTCTCGCGCGTCGTCCCGGTCGACCCCGCGCACCTGGCGGCGGGGGAGCAGGCTTCATTCGAGCAAGTTCAGCGGATTCGAGCGCGTTTTGGCTTCGACAAGCCGCTGCCGGCGCAGTTCGTCAACTATCTGCGCGATGTCGCGAGCGGTGAACTCGGGATGAGCCTTTACACGCAGCGACCGATCGTGGACGACCTCGCTTCACGGTTGCCAGCAACATTGGAGTTGATTCTCACCGCGTTGCTGCTGGCCGCATTGTTCGGCATTCCGCTCGGCGTGCTCTGTGGCTTGCACCGCCATTCCTGGCTCGACCACATCCTACGTGTGATCACGGTATCCGGGCTGGCCGTCGCGTCCTTCTGGCTCGCGATGCAATTGCAGCTGCTGTTCTCGATGAAGCTCGGCTGGCTGCCGCTCGCGGGACGAATCGAGGGTTTCCCGCCCGACATGATCACCGGGTTTCTGCTGCTGGACGCTTTGATCAGTGGCGAAGGCGATCTGTTCGCATCGGCGCTCCGGCATCTGGCGCTGCCGGCCCTGACACTCGCCCTACCGGCCGCGGCCTCCGTGGTGCGCTTTATGCGCAACGGCGTCATCGGCGCCATCCAGTCGCCCTCGGTCGCCTACCAGACCGCGATGGGTTTTCCACGCTGGCTGATCGTCTGGAAATACGTCCTGCGGTTGGCCTTGAGCACGACGGTGACGCAGCTCGGCCTGATTTTCGGCTTCCTGCTCGCCGGCACCGTCGTCGTCGAAACCGTCTTCGACTGGCCTGGCCTCGGCGGCTATGCAGTCCGCTCGATCCTCCAGTCTGACTATAACGCGGTGATGGGTTTCACGCTCTGCGCCGGCGCCCTTGTCCTCGTCATCAACCTTTTCGTCGACCTGCTCCAGTTGGCGATCGATCCACGTGGCTCCGTATGAGGGAGCTGCTTGGACGCTTCGCGCGCGATCGCGCCGCCCTCCTTGGCCTCTGCATCATCGGCCCACTGGTGCTGGCAGCTGTATTCGCACAGGTTCTGGCGCCTTATCCAAATGATGTCGTGGATTTCCACCTCGAGCGTCGGCTGCTGCCACCATCTGCCGACGCACTGCTCGGCACGGATCGAATGGGCAGTGACATCTTGAGCAGGCTGCTTTTTGGGGCGCGGACGACCCTGATGCTCGCGGGCGTCACGGTTGGACTCGCATTGCTGATCGGAGTGCCTATAGGGCTCGTTGCCGGCTACTACGACAACCGGATGAGCGAAGCCCTGATGCGCATCGCTGAAATCTTTCTGGCGGTGCCCCAGATCGTGCTCGCAATCGCCATCGCACAGACGCTCGGCCCATCGATCAAGAACGCAATCCTGGCGCTGACGCTGACGTACTGGCCATTCTGGGCGCGGCTTGTCTATGCCGAGACACGATCGATGCGGAACGAGATCTTCATCGAATCGGCGGTCGCACTCGGCGCATCGTCATGGCGGGTCGTCGTGTTGCACATTCTGCCTGCCATTGCTTCGCCGATCATCGTACGCACCTCGATCGGCATGGGCGCCACGATCCTGACCGCCGCCACATTGGGTTTCCTTGGGCTTGGCCCGCCGCCGACCGCACCGGAATGGGGCCGCATGATCTCCGAAAGCCGCGAGCACCTGCCCGAGGCATGGTGGTATGCACTGGCGCCGGGTGTCGCCATCTTCCTGACAGTGCTCGGCTTCAACCTGGTCGGCGACGGGCTGCGCGACATTCTCGATCCCCGATCGCGGCGCGGCCCATAAGACGATGGCAGCGATCCTGGATGTCGGCGAATTCTCGCTCTCCTTCCGGACTGCAAAGGGTACGGCGCGTGTGCTCGACCGGATAAACCTCGCGGTCCGACCGGGCGAGATCGTCGGCCTCGTCGGTGAATCCGGCTGTGGCAAGACCACGATGATCCGCGCCATTCTGGGCACCTTGCCAGAGCGCGTGGCGCAGATCGAAGGCGGCCACATTCTTGTCGACGGCGTGGACATGCTCGGCGGCAAGGGAGCGCAGTCCATGCGTGGCCGGGACGTGACCTTCGTGCCGCAGGATCCGTTTGCGAGTTTCAACCCGCTCTTCCGTATCGGTACGCAGATCCGCGACTTGATGCGCTGGCGGGCGCCTGGCCCGAACGGCTCGCGTTCCGGTCGCTCACCACAGATCGTCGAAGCGGCGGTGTCCGCAATGCTCGATGCCGTGCAACTGCCCCCGGCCATCCTCGCGAAATATCCGCATGAACTTTCCGGTGGCCAGCGCCAGCGCGTGTTGATCGCGATGGCACTGCTGCCGCAGCCTCGCATCATCATCGCGGACGAACCCACAACAGCGCTCGACGTCATCCTGCAGGCCCAGATCCTCAGTCTTCTGCGGCGGCTCGCCGTCGAACGGGGGGTTTCCGTGCTCTTCGCCACCCACGACCTCGCGGCAGCCTGGGAGATATGCGATCGCGTCACGGTCATGTACGCCGGCCAGATCGTCGAGGTCGGACGGCGCGAAGTCTTTTTCAATAAGCCGCACCATCCCTATACGCGCATGCTGCTCGCCAGCCTGCCCGAGCCCGGCCGCAATCCACGAGTCATCCCGGGCGGCGTGCCGAACCCGCTCCATCCTCCTGAAGGGTGCCGGTTCAATCCCCGTTGTCCTAACGTCAGCGCGGCCTGCACTGAAATCCGGCCAAAGCTCTCCGCTGCCGGAAGCGATCATCTGGTGGCTTGCCATCATCCCGGGGCCTCCGACGTACGGATCGCCCATGCTTGAGCGCGCTTCCTCTCCGTTGCTCGAGGTCAGCCATCTTGCACGGCACTTTCCGGTGCGCGGCTTTCTGAACCGCCGCGTGGCGACGCTGAGGGCTCTGGACGACGTCTCTTTCACGATGGCCGAAGGCGAAGTCCTCGGCATCATCGGTGAAACCGGCTCTGGCAAGTCGACCCTCGGCAAGACCCTCATGGGCATTCACAGACCGACCGGGGGCGAGGTCCGGCTCGGCGGCGAGCAGATCGCCTCTCCCAGCCAGAAGAGGGCGGCGCCCGTACGAGCACGGCTGCAATATGTCTATCAGGACCCCGGAGCCTCGCTCGACCCTCGCTGGACACTGCGGCGCTCGCTGCACGAGCCTCTGGTGATCCACACGAACTGGTCGCATGCGCAGCGTGAGGCGAAGGTGCGGGAGATCGCGGCCGCGGTCGACCTGCCGCCGACGCATCTCGACCTCTACCCGCACGAGATCAGCGGCGGGCAGCTGCGGCGCGCGGGCCTGGCTCGCATCCTCGTGCTCAATCCGCAATTGATCATCCTCGACGAGCCGACTGCCGGTCTCGACGTCTCGGTGCAGGCGGCGATCCTCGCTTTGCTCCGTGAGCTCAAACGCGAATTCAACCTGACCTACATCCTCATCAGCCACGATCTTGCGGTGGTGCGTTCCTTCAGCGCCCGGGTGGCGGTGATGTATCTCGGGCGCATCGTCGAAATCGGCCCGACGGCGGAGGTCTTCGCCGCGCCGCGCCATCCCTATACGCGCTCGCTGCTTGCCGCCGTGCCGCGCATCGGCGGTCCCAGGGTAACGGAAAGCTTCCTCCTGCTGGGAGAGCCGCCGGATCCGTTGCAGCTGCCTTGGGGATGCCGCTTCCGGACACGATGCTGCCTGGCGATGCCCGAATGCGCCGGGCTGGCCGTCCAACTCGAATATGAGGCCCGGCACGGCGTCGCCTGCCCGCGATGGCGCCAATGGGATATCCGTGGCCAGGGTGCACCTCCGGGTCCCACCTCTGGACCGTTCGGGTGATGCGAGGGAGATCGCCTCGCTCGAGCCGATCATACCCCGCCCGGCAAGGGTGCTTCGCGACTGACCAGGCCCGCTTGCCGCAATTCCTGCCAGAACTCGGTCGGCACCGCTTCGCGTAGCGCAGCACCATCCTCGGCAATTCGCTTCGGCTGGCTGGCTCCTGGGATGACGGCGGCGACGGCTGGATTGGCCAGGGCGAATTGCAGGCCAGCAGCCTTCATGCTGATCCGATGACGATCGGCGATGGCCTTGATCGATGCGACTCTGTCGAGGATCTGCGGCGTGGCGGACGCATATTCGAAGTTCGGACCGCCGACGAGCGCGCCCGAACTATAGGGGCCGCCGACGACGATGCCGAGATTGCGTTCCGCTACCATCGGCATGACGCGCTGAAGCGCGCGCTCATGGTCGAGCAAGGTGTAGCGTCCCGCGAGCAGGAAGCCGTCGGGGCGTGGTCCCTGTAGCGCCAGCAGCAGTTCAATCGGTTCGACGCGGTTGACGCCAAGCCCCCAGGCCATGATCACGCCCTCGTCCCGCAGGCGATCGAGGGCGGCGAAGGCGCCTTTGCGGGCGCTTTCGAACACGGCCAGCCATTCGTCGCCATAGAAGTCCTGCGCCACATCGTGCACCCAGACGATCTCGATCCGGTCGGTCTTGAGGCGCTTCAGGCTGTCTTCGATCGAGCGCAGCGTGGCGTCGTGCGAGTAGTCGTTCACCAGCCTGTTTGGGCGGCCGTACCTGAAGACGTCGCCCTTCTCGCCGAGATCGCGCGCAGCGACGTCCTCGATCTCATCGAGGATGATGCGACCGACCTTCGTGCTGATGACGTACTCGCTCCGCGGCTTCGAGGAGAGAGCCTCGCCCATGCGCAACTCGGCCAGTCCGGCGCCATAGAAGGGCGCATTGTCGAAGTAGCGGATGCCGTCTGCCCAGGCGGCCTCGACTGTGGCCAGGGCTTCGGCCTCAGGGATATCCCGGAACATATTCCCCAGGGGCGCGGCGCCAAAACCCAGCCGCCCTGGCAGAATGCCTTTGAGAGTCATCGAGATCATCCTTTCGCGGAGGCGTTTCTGATGTGCTTCACCTTGCCGAATGGAGCGCTCGGCAATGTCGAAATGGCAAAGCCGCTCTAGCTCTTGATGAAAGCCGTGAAGGCCGCGGCAAATTCAGGGTGCCAGCGCGACAGCGCCGGCCGGTTCTCGACGATGTCGCCGGCGGCCCACAGGATGCGCTTCTCATCGAGAGCACGATCGACGTCCCAGTCCGGGCACAGGATGTAGAAGTCGCCATGCGCAATGCCGTCCATCATGAAGTCGATGGTCTGCTTTGGGGTCCACGCGCCATTGGGCTTCTCAGCCCGTCCGGCGCCGGTCATTTCGGTGAAGACGAACCCCGGAATCAGCAGATGGACGGAGACGGACGCCCCCGCCATGTTGCGCAGTCGATGCGCCAACGCTTCGGTGTAGGCCTTCACGCCAGCCTTCGAAACATTATAGGCCGAATTGCCGGGCGGCGTCGTGATGCCCTGCTTCGAGCCCGTGTTGATGATCAATCCTGGCGTGCCCCGCGCTGCCATAGCGGGGGCAAAGACCTGGCAACCGAAGATCACGCCCCAGAGATTGACTGCGATCAGGCGCTCCCACGCTTCCGGCGTGCCGAGGGCATCTGCTTTTGGCGCGATCGCCGCATTGTTCATCAGCACGTCGACGTCACCGAAGCGGGCCTCCACAGCCTGCTTCAATGATTGCAGCGCTTCGCGGTCCGAGACATCCACGGGAAAGCCCGCGAGCTCGGCCTTGCCGGCTCGGGTCCGGATCGTCTCGATGGCAGCATCGAGACGAGTCTGATCGAGGTCCACCAAGGCTACTCGCATACCGCGCTCGGCGAACTGACAGGCGGCCTCCAGGCCAATCCCCGAAGCAGCGCCCGTTACGACAGCGGTGGCGCCCGGGACAATTGCGTGGCGGTACATGGCGACTTTCCTCAATCGATTGTTCGGGCAAGGAATCCTTCGATCAACGCCGCGATAGCGAGCCCGTCGGTCTCCAGGGCGAAGTGTCCCGTCTCGAACAGATGAACCTCGGCATCGGGGACATCCTTGCGAAAGGCATGCGCGCCAGCTGGAGCGAAGAATGGATCTCCGTTCCCCCAGGTGGCCAGAATGGGCGGCTTCGACGCGCGCAAATAGTCCTGCCAACGCGGATAGAGCGCGACATTGGACTTGTAGTCGCCGAACAGATCGAGCTGCAGTTCCGGGTTCCGATCGAGGATCGCCTGCGCATGCTCGATCGCATCGGGGCTGACGAGCTCGAGCTTCTCCTGAGGCACGCCATGGAGGTACTGGAAGCGCGTGGTCTCCAGCGTGAGAAACGGGCGGAGCGCATTCCGGTTCGCGGCGGTGGGATGCTCCCAATAAGCCCGCATTGGGGTCAGCGTCTCCTCTCGCAGTCCCTCCTCATAGGCGTTGCCATTCTGAGAGATGATGGCGCGAATGCGGCTCGGGTTCGCGGCGGCCAGCCGGAAGCCGACCGGCGCACCGTAGTCGAACACCATGAGAGCGAAACGTTCCAGGGCGAGCGCGCGGACGAAGGCTTCGACGGCCTTGTAGAGATTGTCGAAGGTGTAGTCATAGACATCTCGCGCTGGAGCCTTGGTGGAACCGAAGCCAGGCAGATCGGGGGCGATGACCTTGTACTTATCGGCGAGCTGCGGGATCAGGTCGCGATACATGTGGCTCGAGGTCGGAAACCCGTGAAGCAGCAGCACGGTCGGAGCCGCCTGGTCCCCCGCCTCGCGATAGAACATCTCCACCTCGCCGAGAGCGACGGTCGTGTATCGCACCGGTCTTGCGGTCATGGTCGTGCCCTCTCTCGTCGCATCGCCGCCACCTTGAGAGCGCGAGGCCCGATGGTCGGCGCAGGACTGACGCTCGCTGGTCAGCCCGGCATGGCGCGTACGGGCCGCGCGACCGTCAGCTTCTCAAGAAGTTGAGCAGGTCCGTATTGAGCTGCTCGCGATGCGTGAAAGTCAGCCCGTGCGGAGCACCTTCGTAAATTTTCAGCACAGCGGAGGGCAGCATGCGGGCGACGACGCGCGCGGAAAGGTCGATCGGTACGATCTGGTCATCACCGCCATGGATGACCAGCGTCGGCCGGTCAAATTTCTTGACGTCGCCCCGGAAGTCTTCGGAAAAGGCGCCGACACAGTCGTAGGCGTTCTTCAGCCCGGCCGTCATGCCTTGCTGCCACCACAGATCGACCTGCCCCTGTGAGATGGTCGCACCAGGGCGATTGAACCCGTAAAATGGTCCCTTCGCGAGATTCAGATAGAATTGTGCGCGGTCGGCGATCTGCTCGGCTCGCATGCCATCGAAGACATCGATGGGCGCGCCGGCAGGGTTGGTCTCGGTTTTCAGCAGGAAAGGGGTGACCGCCGAGATCAGGACGAGCTTCGCGACATTGCTTGTGCCGTGCCGGCCGACGAAGCGGGCGACTTCTCCGCCACCGGCGGAAAAGCCGACGATGGCGGCGTTGCGCAGTCCCAAATGGCTGACAAGTTGCGCGAGATCATCGGCGTAATGATCCATGTCATTGCCGTCCCATGGCTGGCTCGAGCGGCCGTGACCGCGCCGATCATGGGCGATGACCCGATAGCCGCTATTCGCAAGGTGGAAAGCCTGGGGATCCCAGCTATCCGCGTTGAGGGGCCAGCCATGGCAGAGCACGACTGCCGGACCGTTCTTCGGTCCCCAGTCCTTGAAGTAGATCGTCACTCCGTCACGGGTCTGGAATGTCGTCATGACTGGATGCTCCGTTGGCGCGGCTCCGCGCGAGATCGCAGGAAACGCGATTGAGAAGATCGATGCGGATGAGCCGACAAGCGTGTCACGCCGCGATGGCCATGTCGGGGATGGCAGCCGGGCGACTGGAGGGCCGGGAGGCGATTCCACGTCACGCCTCCCTTCTGCGCGTGAGGGCATCGAGCAAGGCTCGCGCAGTCGCACGTGACGAAGGCGGATTTTGCCCGGTGATGAGCTGGCCGTCCTGGATCACGTGCACGCCGAAATCGACAGCTGCCAGGAAGTTGGCACCCTGCGACTTCAGTTCGTCCTCGAGCAGGTAAGGAACGACCTCGACCAGATCGACCGCCGCTTCCTCTGCGTTCGTGAAGCCCGTGACCGACCGGCCCTTCGCGACCGGCTCGCCATTCGGCGCCTTCACTCGGGTGAGAATGCCCGGCGCATGGCAGACCAGAGCGACTGGCTTGTTCGCGGCGAGCATGCCTTCGAGCAGCGCATGCACATCCCGGTCGTTCGTGAGGTCCCAGAGCGGGCCGTGACCTCCGGGGAAGAACACGCTGTCGTAGTCGGCCTGGTCGATGTCGCCGAGCCTCACAGTGCTCGCGAGCGCTCGTGTCGCGTTTGCGTCGCTTTCGAAGCGACGCGTATCCTGCGTCTGGAAGGCTGGCTCGTTGCTCTTGGGATCGAGCGGCGGCTGTCCGCCCTTCGGCGAGGCGAGCGTGATGTCGACGCCAGCCTCACGGAAGATGAAATAGGGCGCCGCCAATTCCTCGAGCCAGAAGCCGGTCTTCTTGCCCGTATCGCCCAGCTGGTCGTGCGAGGTGAGAACCATCAGGATCTTCATCTCAGTCTCTCCCGTGGTCGACTAAGTGGTCTTCAAGTCGCGCTCTGGTCAGCGCTCCGTATTCCCGAGGATGCCCATGCGGATCACGGTGACTCCGCCATCGGCGAGTTCCGGCAGGCGCGCGAACCAGGACTGGACGTGAGGGGTTCGATTATGTGCCTCGAAATCGGCCTGGCTGGCGAAAATCTCGGTGAAGATGAAATGCCCGGGGGCCTCGCGGCTCTCCTGGAGGAAGTAGAGCAGGTTGTTCGGCTCGGCGCGTACCTGCGCTACCAGAGGAAGGGTGATTGCGCGCAGCGCATCTTCCTTGCCTGGCTTGGCGCGAACCTGGGCCACGACCGCATAAGCGTCGGCAGGAATGTCGGCATAGCGCACCCCATGAGCATCTCGGGCGATCGCACCAACGGGGAGCGCGGCCCCTATCAATGCTGCCAGCATCGAGAGAAACAGGAACTTGCGGGGCATTGCTGATCTCCTCCGGTCTTGGCTTTACGGCTCGCAGGTCGCGCTCGCGCCTCGCGAGGGGAGCCGGTTGCGCGCGCCGCTGTGGAGTGGAGGCGCAGCAGCTGTGAACTCCGCCATGGCTCTGTTCAACGCGATGCAGACACCATCTTGCGCCGCGCTTCGAGCGCGGCGTCGAAAGTCCGCTTGACCGGCCCCAGCGCTTGCACGAACTCGAGCTGCTCGCCTTCCGAGCCGATGCAATAGATCAAGCGCCACCCGTCCGATTTGCCCTCGGTGATCCCGTTGGAATTGGCATCAAGCGGGGCGGCGCGCCGCTCGGCTTCTGTCGCCACGGTCACGACGCGGTTCGCGCGGACGTTCGTCATGCCGCGCCGGCCGGACTCCGCCTCGAGGTCGGCGATGAATTGGTTGAAATCGACGTCATCGCGGATGTGGAAGCAGATATGCATCATCCGCGGAAATGCCGGGCTCATGTGATCGAGCGGCTCGGCAAATGCCTGCGGCCCGCCCATAGGCTGGTGGGCATCGCGATATTGCAGGAGCTCGACCACGACATTGTCGAATTGGATGAAGCGCACGTCGAGCCGCTGCGCACCGCCGCGAAGGTCGGGAATGCCCATCGTGCGTGGGTTAACGCCGCGTGCGCGAGCTTCGATCTCCTGGCCGGTCAGCAGCGTATTGTGAATCCGTTCGCCCTGGAAATCGCCATCACGCATCACCTCGGTTCCGCCTAGCACCTCTGTGTAGAAGGTGAAGGCGCGCTCCATGTTCTGGACCGTGAGGCCGAAGTGTTGAATACCTTTCAGCCGCTGACCAATCGGCAGTTCGTTGGATTTGACTGATGCTGCCTGCGACCCCTGCGCCGCGGCCGGCGCCGCCATTCCGGTGACCGACGCCGCCAGCATCGCACCGGCGGTTTTCAGAGCATCCCGGCGATCGAGCCCCCCCGAAATCTGCCCATGGTTTTCCATCAGCCCTCTCCCTCAACTTGCCTGAGGCGCTCTCGCTACTGCCTCGCGTTGCTTTGACTATCTTGATGTCCCCAAAGCTCACTTGGCCGCCCTGATGATCAGCTCCGAGATCTTTTCAGGGAACGACAACATGGCGACGTGGCTAGACGGCACTTCGATTGACGTCGCCCGCGAGCGCTCGACCTGATCCTTCTGAAGCTGCGGCGGGATGATCGCATCCTTCACCGCCACCGCCATGAAGGTCGGCTTGTCCCGCCAGGCCGCGCGCACGACCGGCGTCGCGAGAGCTCGCGAATGAAGCCTGCCTTGCACGGCAGCCACCAGCCTCTGTTCGGCAGGGGGCAGATCCGCGGCGAAATACTTGGCGATCCCGACATCGCTGATTCTCAGGAAGCCCTCCTCATCCCGAATGTACTCCGCACGACTTTCCAGCTGCGGGTAGCGAGACGCGATGTTACTTTGAGCTTCGCCATTGTCTGGGGCGTAGGCGGCGACATAGACGAGCGATTTCACCTTCGGATCGTTGCCGGCTTCCGTAATCACGATCCCGCCATAGGAATGCCCGACCAGCACGACCGGCCCTTCGGCATCGCGGATCGCGCGCCGCGTCGTCGCCACGTCGTTTTCAAGCGATTGCAGGGCGTTCTGGACCGCAATGACCTTCAGCTCGGCTCTTTCGAGCTCGGGAATGACCTTGTGCCAGGATGATCCGTCGGCGAAGGCGCCATGTACAAGAACGACTGACTTTGCCGCCACCTGCGCCACGGCCATGACCGAGCTGGCCAAGAGCGCTGCCAAGCTGACTGCCAAGGATGCCACCTGCCGCGAGTTGCCCATTTCTGCCTCCTCAAGCTTTTGGCTGCGCCACCGGATCGATCATCTTGCGAATTCATCTCTGGGCTAGCACGCAGGACGGGATCACGGAGGTTAAACGGCGTAAAATCAGGAGGGTCAGAGCCGTTCGAAGGCATTCCATCGCGTACGGAACGGCGGTCGAGATCGAGCCTGCTGCCAGCCGTCTCTGCAAAGGCCGTTTCGGACGGTGAGCAGCTGTGCTGCGCCGCCTCCGGCTTCATGAAACACCTGCTCTCGGTGTCCACGAAACCGGGCAGCAGGCCGCACGCCAGTTTTGAATTTTACGCCTTTTAACCAGTGCCGCCGGCACATCGATGCTAGCTCTGGTCCCAGCCAATCGAGAGATAGGGGACCATGCCTCGCACGCTCGATACACTGACGCTGGCCGATGCAAAGCAGATGCTCGAAGCCGGCGAGGCCAAGGCAACTGGCCTTGGGATTCCCTACAATATTGCGGTGGTGGATGCCGGTGGCGCCCTCATCGCCTTCACACGCCAGGACGGCGCGCTCGCGGGAAGCATTGATCTCGCGATCGGCAAAGCGAAGACGGCGCGCATGTTCGACAAGACTACGGATTATCTCGCCGAGTTGGCTCAACCCGGGGCGCCGCTGTTCGGGATCGAGCGGAGCAATGGCGGCAATGTCGTGATCTTTGGCGGTGGCCTGCCGGTGAAGATCGACGACCAGATCATCGGCGCGGTCGGCACCAGCGCGGGGTCGGTCGATCAGGACATTGCCGTCGCCGAAGCGGCGGCCGCGGCCATCAGCCAGAGCACGAGCACGTAGAAGGCCATGGTCGTGGCGACGAACTGTAACGCCTGCTGAGGGAAAGCATTGTCATGTTCGAACTCACCGTCAATGGGATTAAGCACCAAGTAAATGTCGTCCCGGAGATGCCTTTGCTCTGGGTCCTGCGCGATGAACTTGGCATCACCAGCCCCAAATATGGCTGCGGCATCGCCCAGTGCGGCGCCTGTACGGTGCAGATCAACGGAGCAGCCGTCCGCTCATGCCAGGCGCGTATGGCTGATGTCGCCGGCAAGGCGATCACCACCATTGAAGCGGTCGGCAACGGCAAGCTGCACCCGGTCCAGGAAGCCTGGATCGAGCATCAGGTGCCGCAATGCGGTTACTGCCAGACCGGCCAGATCATCCAGGCGATTTCGCTCCTCAAAGCGATTCCGAAGCCGACCGACGAGGACATCAACCAGGTCATGTCGGGGAACCTCTGCCGATGCGGGACCTACGAGCGCATTCGTGTTGCGATCCATGCGGCCGCCGCGAAGATGGGAGGGAACTGACATGGGCGCGATGCCAGATCTTTCGCGGCGCAGTTTCGTTTTCGGTTCCGTCGCTGTCGCTGGCGGTGTGGCTTTCGGGCAGTACGCTCAGGCGCAGCCGGCCGCTGCTTCCGCTGCCGCGATGAATCCGCTGACGGCGGACCTTGGTCCGAACGCGGTTGCATTCAATCCCTGGGTTGAGATCAGTCCGGACAAGATCACGCTGATCGCCCAGCATGCCGACAAAGGCCAAGGCGTCGGCTCGATCCAACCCCTGATGATCGCCGAGGAGTTGGACCTAGAGCCGGGTCAGTTCGAGATTCGTTTTGCCGGACCGAGCCCCGCCTATTTCAACACCGGCTTTGCCCATGAACTCGCGCCGTTCATGGCGCCGGACCAAAGCCCCGAAGCCGAGAAGGCTCGCGCGGCCGCGCTGGAATGGCTGAGAAAGGCCGGCCTGCAGATGACCGGCGGTTCCAGCACGATTCCCGATACCTATGAGAAGCTGCGCATGGCCGGCGCGGTTGCAAGGGAAACGCTCAAGGCCGCTGCAACCAAGCGCAGCGGTATCCCGGTTGCCGATCTGCGAACCGAAGCCGGACACGTGATCTTGCCGAACGGGACGAAAATTCCCTACGTCGCCCTTTCGGCCGATGCGGCAAAGATCACGCCGGTTTCGGTCGCCAAGCTCCGCGACCCATCGCAATGGCGAATTCTCGGCAAGCCGATGGAGCGCCTCGACATCCGCTCAAAAGTTACCGGCGAGATGAAGTTCGGTATCGATCGGAGGATGGACGGCATCGTCTACGCGGCCGTCAGGCTGAATCCCAACAAGGGTCAGCCGATCAAGTCCTACGAGGCGAGCAAAGCCCAGGCGATGCCCGGGGTCCAGAAGATCCTCAAGCTATCGAACGGCATTGCAGTGATCGCGACGAACAGCTGGTACGCGATGCAGGCGGCCGAGCGTGTCGACTGCGTCTGGGAGCCGAGCAAGTATCCGGCCGAGCAGGCCGACCACTGGAAAACCGTGGCCTCGTCCTTCACTCCCCAATTCCTCGCCAAGGAATGGCGCAACGACGGCAATATCGACGCCGGATTGAAAGAAGGGACGCTCCTGGAGGCGGAGTATCGCGCCCCCTATGTCGGGCATCAGCCGCTGGAGCCGCTCAACGGCATCGGCATCGTCACCGACAAGGGAATGGAAATCTGGGTCGGACATCAAACGCCGCAATCCGTTCAGCAAATCGCGGCCGCGGCGATCGGCATGAAGCCGGAACAGGTGACCTTTCATAACGAGTGGATGGGCGGGAGCTTCGGGCATCGCCTCGAATTCGAGAATGTCAGAGTACTCGCCGAGATCGCGAACCAGATGCGCGGCACACCGGTGAAACTCATCTTCTCGCGGGAAGAGGATTTCCTGCAGGACATTCCCCGACAGATCGCGATGGGCAGGTATCGGGGAAGCGTCAAGGACGGAAAGATCATTGCGGCCGATGTGCAGGTGGCTGCAAATGCGCCTTTCAAGGAGCTCCTTGCACGGATGGGGTCGCCCTCGAAGGACCCCGATGGTCAGTTGGGCGTCGGAATCTGGAATGTTTACTACGACATTCCCAATTACCGAGCGACAAGCTTCGAAGTGCAAGGATTGTCACCGTGCACGACCTGGCGGGCCGTAGGTGCGTCCGCCAATGGATTCTTCACCGAAAGCTTCATCGACGAGTTGATTCACGCCGCGGGGCTCGACCCGCTGAAGGCGCGCATCGAGATGTGCAGGATTCCGATCTACCGGAAACTCCTGGAAACCGTTGGCGAGATGGCGGACTGGAAGGGCCCCCTGGGAAAGGGAAAAGGCCGTGGCGTCGCGTTCGTCGAGGCGTTTGGAACGGCCGTCGCCGAGATCGTCGAAGTGACGATGACCGACGCCGGCATCAAGATCGACAAGGTCTGGGTGGCGGCCGATGTCGGCAAGGTTGTGGATCCCGTCAACTTCGAGAATCTCGTCCAGGGTGGCGTCGTCTGGGGCCTTGGCCACGCCATGAACTGCGAACTCACCTATGCCAAGGGGGCCGTGCAGCAGACGAACTACAACCATCACGAAGCCATGCGCATGCATCAATGCCCGGCGATCGAGGTGCGCGGCCTGGAGAACGATTACACGGTCAGGGGCATCGGGGAGCCACCCGTACCACCTGCGGCGCCAGCACTGGCCAATGCCATCTTCGCCGCGACGGGCAAACGCATCCGAGAAATGCCTTTCAACAAGTTCATCGATTTCGTGTGAGGGCGGCCATGAGAAGGACAACCCTGATCGCGCTCACCTTTGCTAGCTCATCAATCGTCGCCCTGACGGGTTTTGTCCTGGCCAAGGAGGAGTCGAAGGACGCCTTGCCGCCGGGCAGCGTCAGCCGTGCCGATGGGCTGCAGGCCTGGACAAGAATTGAGGCCGTGGTGACGCACCCGCGCTGCGCCAATTGCCATGTCGATGCGAAGGCCGTGCCGATCTGGACGCCGGCCGGTGAAAGCAAATCCCGCGTACACGGCATGAACATCCACGGCGGAAAAAGCCGCATCGGAGCGGAAACGGTTCCGTGCTCGACCTGCCATGTCACCTCGACATTGCCCAATCCCCCCGCACCGGCGCCCTTGCAGGCCGGCATCGACTGGCAGCTCGCACCGGTCGAATTCATCTGGTTCGGCAAGAGTGGCGCTGAGATCTGTGCCCAGCTCAAGGATCCCAAGCGGAATGGCGGCCGCAACGCAGTCGGCCTCCTTGAGCATTTGAGGCACGACGCAGCGCTCAGCGGATTCATCCCCAGGGCGTGGGAGCCCGGCGCCGGCCGCGCGACACCGCCGGGGACCTTCGAGGATCACGTCAAGGACATGGCTCGGTGGGGAGCGGCCGGGCAGCCCTGTCCAGGCTGAGGCGCGCAGGTCCGATCGCCGGCAGGCCGATTCCGCGGATTGCTCGGCATGGATCGGCACGATCCACGCAGCCATTGCGTATGGAGGCACTGATGCTGGACAAGGCCTATCGCGGCCAATGTGCCGCGGTGACGGTGCATTGCACGGATGAAGCGCAGCGGCGCAAGCGCGGGCTCACGCTATTTGCCCTGGCGCTCGGCAGTTTCTGCATCGGGACGTCCGAGTTTGCGAGCATGGGAATCCTTCAGCTGTTCTCGGCTGGCCTCGGCATCGACATCCCCACGGCGACGAATGCGATCGCGGCCTATGCCCTTGGCGTGGTGATCGGTGCGCCACTGCTGACTCTGGCGTCGGCACGGCTGAACCGGCGCACGCTTCTGCTTTGCTTGATGGCGCTGTTCATCCTCGGCAACGTCCTGTCAGCGCTCGCCACGGATCTTAGCATGTTCGCCCTGGCGCGCTTCGTCAGCGGCCTGCCGCAAGGGGCCTATTTCGGCGCCGGCGCCGTGGTTGCGTCCTATGTCGTCGGCCCCGGCCACGGCGGAAAGGCCTTCGCGCTGGTCATGACCGGGCTGACGGTCGCGACGATCATCGGCTCGCCGCTGGCAACCTTCCTCGGCCAGACAGTGGGATGGCGGAACACCTATTTCAGCGTTGCCGGGGTTGCCGCGCTGGCCTTGCTGGCCTTGTGGGCCTGGGTGCCTCGCACCGAGGCGCTTCATGGTGGGCCGGTGGTGCAGGAGCTTGCCTCGCTGCGCAAGCCTGCCGTCTGGGCCATGATGCTCGTTGCAGCGCTCGGCGTAGCCAGCATCTTCGCCGTGTACACTTTTATCGGCCCCTTCGTCACCGATACGGCGGCGCTCGACCAAGCCTGGATTCCGCTTGCGCTGGCGCTGTTCGGGGTCGGCATGACCGCTGGCAATCTGATCGGCGGAAAGTTGGCCGACAGCCATCCTGCCCGGGGATTGATCATCGGGTTCGGCAGCGCCCTGTTCGTGCTGGCGGTGCTGGCCGCCGCCGGTGGCCACGTCTGGATCCTGATGCCGACTTTGTTCGGCGTCGGCATGACCATGATGGTCGCCATCCCGACGATCCAGGTCCGCCTGACCAGCCTCGCGCCCGAAGCGCCCACGCTGATGGGCGCCATGAACCTTGCGGCGCTCAACGTCGCCAACGCCATCGGTGCCTGGGCCGGCAGCGCGACGATCGCGGCCGGCTATGGCCTGCTCTCTGCGGTATGGGCGGGTTTCGGGCTGACGCTCCTGGGCCTTCTAGTCTTCACGCTGACGCTGCCGAAGGCGCCCCAGCTCGCGCCCGCGTGATTGCGATCAGGCTCCTCATCTGGTCGGATCGTGTCGCGTAAGAGAAGTCTCGCAGTCCAACGCGGAGGTCACCCCATGGCAATCGGCGATGCTCGGCGAGAACAGGTTTTTCCGAGACTGTCCGCCCTTCAAGTTGCGACGGCGCGCCGCTTCGCGAGCGGGGAGCCGCACCGTTTCGGCTCTCGCGACGTCCTTTATGACACCGGCACCCGCGACGCCCCGTCCTGGCTGATCCTCGAGGGGTCGGCCGATGCGATCCGGCGCAGCGCGGCCGGTCACTCATCGCTGGTCACGACCTACGGTCCCGGCCAATTCACCGGCGAGACCAACCAGCTTTCGGGGCGCCCGGCCCTGATGTCGGTCGTGGCGGGTGAGGCCGGCGCGATCGCGATACCCTTCGATGCGTCGCATCTGCGTGCGCTCGTCATTGGATCGGCCGATGTCGGCGAGATGATCATGCGGGCCTTCATCCTTCGGCGTGTCATGCTGATCGAGGCCGGGCAGAGCGGCGGCGCAGGGTCGATCCTGGTCGGACGCCGGGATGATCCGGGTATCGTCGGCTTGTCGGGTTTCCTCACCCGCAACGGTTACCCCCACACTGTCATTGCCGCCTGCGAGGCAGAGGGGCGCGAACTGGTCGAACGGCTTGGCGTTGCCCCCGACGATCTGCCGCTGATGGTCTGTCCGAACGGCACGGTGCTCAGAAGCCCGAGCAATGCCGATGCCGCCTCCTGTCTCGGCATCACACCGGATCTCGAGGCGGACAAGGTCTATGACGTGGCGGTCATCGGAGCCGGGCCGGCGGGGCTCGCCACGGCAGTCTATGGCGCGTCCGAGGGGCTGTCCGTTCTCGTCCTGGACAGCCGCGCCTTCGGCGGCCAAGCTGGCGCATCCGCCCGGATCGAAAACTATCTCGGCTTTCCGACTGGCATCTCCGGGCAGGCGCTCGCAGGGCGGGCCTTCAATCAGGCGGCGAAGTTCGGTGCTGAGCTCGCCATTCCGCTGACCGTCGGATTGCTCCGCTGTCACGGCGAGGATGCGAAAGCCCCGTTCAGCCTTGAGCTCAGCAATGGTGGTACTGCGCGCTCGCGCACCATCGTGATCGCTTCGGGAGCGCGCTACCGGCAGCCCGCCATTCCTAACATCGAGGAGCTGGAAGGGGCCGGTGTCTCCTACTGGGCATCGCCGGTCGAGGCGCGGCTTTGTGCCGGCCAGGACGTCGTCCTGGTCGGTGGCGGAAACTCGGCGGGCCAGGCCGTCGCCTATCTCGCGCCGCAGGTCCGGCAGTTGCATCTGGTGGTGCGCCGGCCCCTCGAGCAGACGATGTCCCGGTATCTGATCGATCGGATCGCGGCGCTGCCCAATGTCGAACTGCATGTGGGCAGCGATATTGCCGAATTGCACGGCGACCGGATGACAGGGCTGACCGGGGCGACGTTTCGTGACATCCGGACCGGTGCGGTCCGGAAATGCTCCTCGCGCCATCTTTTCCTGTTCATCGGTGCCGATCCCAACACGCGCTGGCTCGACGACTGTGTAGCGCTCGACGGAACCGGCTTCGTCCTCACGGGGGAGGGCGCCGGAGACGGCGAGCGCTTGCCGCTCGAAACCAGTTGCCCGGGTATCTTTGCTGTCGGAGACGTCCGGGCCGGTTCGACCAAGCGGGTCGCCGCCGCCGTCGGCGAAGGTGCCGCCGTCATCGCACAGATTCACTCCGTCCTGACACGGCAGGTCGGCCGTGATAGCGGCGCGGCGCGGTAAGCGTGATGGATCGAGACCTCTCCGAGGCCTCAGGGCCAGCTACGCTAAGGTGCATGCGCGGGTCGACGGAATCATGAGAGCCTCCGAATGGCGGGACTGAAGCGCGCCATAAGCGGAAGCTGGACCCTCAACAGGAAGTAGACATCTCTAAATTCCTTTCGTTCCGCTCGCAGGTGGTTCTGCTTACTCGATCTCCAGATCACAGTTTCAACGAGTCCAGGATGGCTCGTGCGGCAGCAACGCCGGTCTGAAACGCACCATGTGCGGTCGAAAAGTCCTGCGTCGAGCAGGCCTCTCCAGCAAAGAAGAGCCTGCCATCAACGTCGGCGGCGAGAACCGCCCGCGCCTTGGCGTGCCCGGGCAGCGCGTGGCTGTAAGAGCCTCGCGAGAAGGGCTGGCGCCCCCAGCGCGATTGCGCGATCGGCTCCAGCCGGCTCCTGATCCCGTGGCCGAACAGCCCGGCCAATTCGTCGCGCGCGAAAGCCGCAAAGGCATCGCCGTCGGCTTCGAATTCGCGTGCGGTCTCGCCGCCCACGAAGCCTTCGATCAGCGGCCGGCCGAACGGCCGAATATGATAACTCGCCGTTCGCTTCACATACGGATTGCCCAGGACCTGCGTGTCCGGTTCGAAGCCGTCGCAATCGGGCAATTTGAAGATGATCTTGTCCGCCAAGCCCAGTGGGAGCGCGCCGGCGGCATCGATATGATCCGAGGCCCGAGGCGGCAAACGTATCGTGCCGGAGGCAAGCACATCGGTCGGGACCGTGACGATGACGCGCGTCGCCTCGATCTCTCCTCTCGCGCTGGTCAGCCGCAACGCATGTCCCGATGCGTCGATGCCGGTGATCGCCGTGTTCAACGCGACCGGCACGTCCTTCGCCGCGGCGGCAATGAGGCTGCCATAGCCTTCGGTCAGGCGCCAGTTCACGCCGGTCTCGGCATCTGCATAGGCGAGATAGTCGCGGACCGAGAGCTGCTCCAGCTCCGTGCCGTTGATATAGGTACTGAGCGCCTCGAGATAGGGCGTCCAGCGGTCGTTTCCGTCCAGAAGGTCGGAGGCGCGGTCGCTTCCGGAAGAAGCCTCGCGCAGGCGCTGCTCGAAACGGGCGAAGGCGGCCCGTGCGGCACGCTGGTCCGCTGCGGGAAAGCCGAGATCGCGAAACTGGACACCCCATGGCGGCGTAGTCCGGTCGAGATGGAAGCCGAGCTCCGGTGCGAGCGAAGCCCAGCCATTGCGATCTGCGGAATGGAGCCAGCCGCAGCCAAGGTCGAAATGCAGGCCTTCGTGGAAAGCGGTGTGCGCCCGCCCGCCGATCCTGTCGGTCGCCTCGACCAGAAGCACGTCGAGGCCGGACGCGGCGAGATACCGGCCCGCTGCAATCCCGGCAGCTCCGGCTCCGACAATGGCGACATCGAGCCGCTTCATACGCTTCCTTCCCGCGGCGCGGCGCCGAGCTCCAGCCAATCGAGCTCTTCCTCGAGCCGGTGAAAGGCATCGTCTCCGATGGTGCCGCGCTTCCGCAGCTCGAATGCGGTCTTCCGCGCGGCCGCGAGTGCGGTCCGCCGCAGGGCGTTATGGTCGGTGTCGAGCTGTGCGGCCCGTCCGGTCTGCTCCAGCATGTCGCGATATTCCTGTCGGATCGCCGCCGCAGACGCCGGCTGCACACCTTCGAGCGATCCGATCGCGGCCTCCAGCGCAGCCTTCCGCGCAACGGCGAACTCACGGTCGACAGGGTGATCGTCGCTGATCGCGAGATAGCGCAGCAGCGGCGCCAGCGTCAGCCCTTGGACCAGCAGCGTACCGACCACGACGGTGAAGGCACAGAGCAGAATCAGGTCGCGATAGGGAAAATCAGCGGGAAGGGCGAAAGCGGCTGCGAGCGTGACGATGCCGCGCATGCCACACCAGGCGATGACGATGCTGCCCTTGACGTTCTGGAAGGAGGCGGCCTTCTCGCTCGCGCCGGAAGGCCGGCCCGAGAGCAGGAGGGCAAGACCCCTATAGGTCGCGACCCATGTCAGCCGCACGAGAATGACCGTTGCGAGGACCGCAAGCGCGATCCAGGCGTAACCGACACGTTGCCCAGCATCGAACCCTTCGAGGATCGGGCGCAACTGCAGTCCGACCAGCACGAAGGCAAGAACCTGGAGTACGAAGACGGTCGTCTCCCAGACAGCATAGGAAGGGATGCGCAACCGCGCGCTCGTCACGGCTGGAACCGTCCGCGCGAGAACGATGCCGTAGACGACGACGGTGATGATCCCGGACAGATGCAGCCGCTCTGCCAGGATCCAGACACCGAAGGTGGTGATGAACTGCACGATGATGGCACTTGCCGGGTCACGAAAAAGCGCGAGCAGCCGCACCGCGACCCAGCCGAGAAGCGCTCCGAGAACGATGCTGCCGACCGTGACAAGCGCGAAGGCCGGCAATGCGCTGGCCGCACTGAAGCTGCCGGCCGCGACCGACCCCACGGCCAGGCGGTAGATCAGCAGCGCGGTCGCATCGTTCAAAAGGCTCTCGCCTTCGACGATCACCACAATGCGATGGGGTGGCCGCAGCTTTCGCAGGATCGCCGTGGCGGCAACGGCGTCGGGCGGCGCGACGATCGCCCCGAGCGCGATCGCGGCGGCCCAAGGAATGTCAGGCACCAGCCACCGGGTCACAAGTGCGACAGCGGCCGTCGTGACGCCGACAGCCACGAAAACCAGGCTGGATACCGGCAGCCAGTTCCGGCGCAGATCGCGCGGCGAGCTGTCGAAGGCCGCGTCGAGCAGGATCGGCGCGACGAAGAGGGCCAGCACCAGGTCCGGATCCAGCGTGATGCGCGGCGCATCGGGAATGAAGGCGAGAGCCGCCCCGCCAATGGCGAGCACGACCGGATAGGGGATGCCGATCCGTCGCGACGCTGCCGCGAGGATGACAGCCCCGAACATGATGACCAGGAGTGACTCGAACAGGACCATGCCATGCGAGTTTATCGCTCAATGCGGTGGTGTCGATCGCTGCCGACATCACAACGGCACTTCTTATGACGCGGCGTAAGCCTGGTCATGATTGAGGCGGAAAGAACAATCGCTCAGCCTGTCCCACTTTGGCGAGAAGCGCCAACACCCGACGTTGGGGCACCGCCCGGAACCAGACATCAGGCACAGCTTTCGGAATGCTGATTCGATACTGCGGCAATTTCGGCGCGGCTGAGCTGCTCTCAACCGCTATCGACGAGCGCTGCCCGCGCGATTGCCAGAAAACGGCGCAGCACCGGCGTTTCGCGATTGAGCGACCAGGCCGCAGCCAGTTCAGCCACCGGTGAATCGTCGTCCTGCAGCGGGCGATATACTACGCCCTCGAGGTCGAGCCGCGAGATCGACTGCGGCACCAGCGCGACGCCGATGCCGCCGCCGACCAGCCCGATGATTGTGTGGAGCTGGTTGACCTCCTGCGCGACCTGCGGCTCGAAGCCGGCGCGCTTGAACGCGGCGCGGAAACGGCCCTCGACGTAACGCCGCTTGCGCGCTGGCGTGACGATGAAGCGCTCCTCGCGGAGCGCCGATAGCGGGACCGAGTCCGCCTCCGCCAGGGGATGGCTCGCCGGCAGGGCGACCAGGTAATTCTCCCGCAGCAGCGGCAGCTTGCCGAAGCCCGGCTCGTTGAACATCGGCCTGAGCAGGCCGACATCGATCCGGCCCGAGCGCAACGCCTCGACCTGCTCCTCGGTGACCATTTCCTGCAGGACGAGCGAGACCTCCGGCAATTCGCGGCTGAGCCGCGAGACCAGCCGCGGCAGCACGTTGAAGGGTGAGGCCTCGACGAAGCCGATGGTCAGCCGGCCGATCTGGCCTTTCGCAGCCCGCCTTGCGCCCATCGCCGCCTGCTCGAACTGGCGCAGGATTGTGAGCGCGTCAGCGAGGAAGACGCGGCCGGCATCGGTCAGGGCGACGCGACGCTTCGTCCGTTCGAACAGCCTGACCGAGAGCGATTCTTCCAGCTTGGCGATCTGCTGGCTGAGTGCGGGCTGGGTCACGCCGAGGCGCGCCGCGGCCCGGACGAAATGCAACTCCTCCGCCAGGGTGACGAAGGAGGAGAGCTGTCTCTGGTCCATGCTTCCTCCGGGAGAAACAACTTATAAGCAGAACTAATTTCTCGATGGCACTTCAGTCGCGGATTTTCACGTTCGAGCGGGCGGAGAAGCAATGCCTGCCTTGTGCGGGAGGGCGCGATGACGATCGGTCGGGATAGAGCGAGCGGTTCGCTACGAGGCGCGCTGGTCGCGGCGCTAGCGGCAGTGTCCGGGATTTGGGCCGTGCCGGCGGTGGCGCAGTCGCCCTGGCCGAGCAAGCCGATCCGGCTCGTCGTGCCCTATCCGGCCGGCGGCAATGTCGACCTGCTCGGGCGATTGATCGGTCCCAAACTCAGCGAGGCGCTCGGGCAGCCGGTAGTGATCGATAACAAGCCCGGCGCGGCCGGCGCGATCGGCGCCGCCGACGCCGCTCATGCCGAGCCTGACGGCCACACCTTGCTGATCGGCGACATCGCCACCCACGCCATCAATCCGGCGCTGCAGGACAAGCTTTCCTACCGGCCGATGGAGGATTTCACGCCAGTGATCCGGCTGACATCGGTCTCGCTGCTGCTGGTGGTCAATCCGAAGGGGCCGGCAAAGAACCTCGCCGAGCTCGTCGCCTTCGGCAAGGCCAATCCGGACAAGCTGACCTATGCCTCGGCCGGCGTCGGCACGCCACAGCATCTCGCCTTCGAGCTGCTCAAGGCCAAGACCGGGATGAAGGGCGCGCATGTGCCCTATCGCGGCTCGGCGCCGGCGATCAACGACCTGCTCGCGGGCCATGTCACGGCGATGATCGACGGCACCGCCGTGCCGATGGCGCGCGAGGGCGCGCTGGGGGCGCTCGGCGTCACCGGGCCGAAGCGTTCCGCTGCGCTGCCGGATGTGCCGACCGTGGCCGAGGCGGGCGCACCGGGTTACGAGTTTGCCTCCTGGCATGGGCTCTTCGTGCCGGCCAAGACGCCGGCGGCGATCGTCGAGCGGCTCAATGCCGAGCTGAACAAGGTCGTTGCCGACCCGGTGGTCCGCGAGCGCATGACGGCGCTGAACATCGACCTCGTCGGCGGCACGCCAGCCGCCTTCCGCGATTTCATCAAGGCCGAGACCGGCAAGATCGCGGAGCTCGTCCGCATCTCCGGCGCCAAGGCGAATTGAGAGCAGGACGATGCCGGACGTAGCCGCCGACCGTTACGAGGAACTCGCCGGCGAGGCCTTTTCGTCGCAGCAGCCTGCGGGGCAGGCGGCAGGGCGCAATCATGTGCTGTTCGTGACGGTCGACCAATGGCCGGCGCGGCTGCTCGGCATCGCCGGCCATCCGGTGGTGGAGACGCCGACACTCGACCAGATCGCCCGCGTCGGCACGCGTTACACCAACGCCTATGCCGAGTGCCCGATCTGCATCCCGGCACGGCGCTCGATGATGACCGGCACCAGCCCGCGCGGCCATGGCGACCGCGAGTTCCAGCCGGCCTTGCCGATGCCGGCGCATCTGCCGACCCTGGCGCGTAGTTTCCGCGACGCGGGCTACCAGACCGCGGCGATCGGCAAGCTCCATGTCTATCCGCAGCGCGACCGCATCGGCTTCGAGGAAGCACTGTTGGCGGAGGAGGGGCGCGGCCATCTCGGCGGCGTCGACGATTACGAGCTCTTCCTCGCCGATCGCGGCTATCCCGGCCAGCAGTTCATGCACGGCATGAGCAACAACGAATATGGCTGGCGCACCTGGCACCTGCCGGAGGAGCTGCACGTCACCAACTGGACGACCTGGGCGGCGGCGCGCACGATCAAGCGGCGCGACCCGACGCGGCCCGGGTTTTGGCACGTCTCCTATACCCATCCGCATCCGCCGCTCGTCCCGCTTGCGAGCTATTTCGAGCGCTACCGGGCGCGCGAGGTCGATGCGCCGCGCATGGCCGACTGGGCGAGGGATCCGGAGACGCTGCCCTATGCGGTGCGCGTCGCCTGGAACTATTGGGAGCAGCTGCCGCCGGACCAGCTCGCCGATATGCGCCGCGCCGTCTACGCGCTCTGCACTCATATCGATCATCAATTGCGCATCCTGATCGGGACCTTGCGCGAGGAGGGCCTGCTCGACGACACCGTCATCCTGATCTGCGGTGATCATGGCGACATGCTCGGCGACAACGGTCTCTACGCGAAACGGCTGATGTATGAGGGCTCTGCGGCCGTGCCGATGCTGCTGGCCGGGCCTACCGGCGACGGGCGGGTGGGCGTCGGTGCCACCGATGGCCGCCTGGTCGGCCTGCAGGACGTCATGCCGACGCTGCTCGATCTTTGCGGCGTGCCGGTGCCGGCAAGCTGCGAGGGCCTCTCCATGGTCGGCAAGCGCCGGCGCGAGATCCTCTACGGGGAATCGCTTGTCAGCGCGAAGGCGACCCGCATGGTCCATGACGGCCGCTACAAGCTGATCTGGTACCCGGCCGGCAATCGCCTGCAGCTCTTCGACCTAGAATGCGATCCGCATGAGGAGAGCGATCTCGGCGCCGATCCCGCCCATGCCCAGATCAAGGAGCGGCTCAGCCAGACCCTCGCCAGCCGGCTTTATGGCGGCGACGAGGCGTGGCTGCACGAGGGCAAGCTCGTCGGCATGGCCGAGCCGGCGCTGTCCTCCGCGCCCAATCGCGGCCTGTCAGGGCAGCGCGGGCTGCACTATCCACCGATCCCGGTCACCGATCCCGCCAAGGCGGTCGGCTCGGCGTGATGCTAGGCCGACATGCGCCAGAACCAGACATTGGCCCATTGCTCGAAACGAGACATTCATGGCGGGCTAAAGCGTTCTTGCACGTGGGGTCAGAAATCCGAACGGGTCGCTGTGCTCTTAGCATTTTTGCAGATTGCGCGTTGACCATCCGCCGCCACTTCCCGCGATCAGATTGAGAGAAGTCACGGGCATTAACCACAATAAATCGCGATGTTAACGGATCGCTAGCCAATCAATGCTTGGCTTCCGCAGAAGCATGAACCTTGAACGCGGGGGCAGTGGATGCGGTTTTTCTCAGAGGCCGGCTCGCAGGCGACGGCTGAAGCTGCATCCATCCGACGCTGGCAGGCGGTCATCGAATTCGACCTCGACGGCCGAATCCTGGACGTGAATGAGATATTCCTGAAAGCAGTCGGCTACGCGCGCAGCGAGGTTGTGGGCAAGCATCATTCAATGTTCGTTCCAGCTCAGGAGCGCGATAGTGAGGCCTATCGAAGCTTCTGGCAGGACCTGAAACAGGGGCAGGCGTTGCAGGCGCAGTTCGCCCGGGTCGCCAAAGATGGCCGCCGCATCTGGCTGCAGGCGACCTATACGCCGATCTGCGGGCGCGGCGGCGGCCAGCCCTTCAAGGTCATCAAGTATGCGACCGACATAACCGACATCAAGGAAGCGATGTCGAATGCCCAGGGCCAGATCGCGGCCATCGGCAAGTCGCAGGCCGTGATCGAGTTCGATCTTTCGGGCAATATCCTGGATGCAAATGACAATTTCCTGCAGGCTCTGGGTTATAGGCTTGATGAGATCAAAGGCCGGCACCATTCGATGTTCGTTGAGCCAAGCGAGCGCAACGATGACGCCTATGCCCGCTTCTGGCAGAAGCTCGGCCGTGGCGAGTATGACGATGGCCAGTATCTGCGGATCGGCAAGGGTGGGCGTAAGGTCTGGATCCAGGCATCCTATAATCCGATCGTCGATGCCCTTGGCCAAGTCTGGAAGGTGGTGAAGTTCGCGACTGACATCACCGCCAACAAGCAAGCGGAGATCGCCCTTCGCCAGGCTGTGGAGGAAACCCGCACCGTCATCGCGGCGACGCAGGCCAAGAATCTGACGCAACGTGTTCCGCTTGACGGCAAGACCGGTGAGATCGGAGAACTCTGCCAGGGCGTCAACGAATTGGTCGACTCCTTCGGTGCGATTATCCGCGCCGTCAGCGAGATTTCGGCGCGGGTGGCCGTCGGGTCGCAACAGATCGGCTTCGACAGCAAGGACCTTGCTCAGCGCACCGAGGAGCAGGCATCCTCGCTTGAGGAGACGGCAGCGACCACGGAAGAGCTCGCCGCTTCGGTCAAGCAGAGTTACGAGCGAGCCCGCGAGGCTGCCGGCCTGGGGGCTCTTGCCGACGCTGCGGCCAATCGCGGCGGCAAGATCGTCACCGATGCTGTAATGGCGATGGAGAGGATCGAGAAGGCCTCGAACGATATCGGCGAGATCATCCGCGTGATCGACGACATCGCCTTCCAGACCAATTTGCTCGCGCTCAATGCCGCGGTCGAGGCCGCGCGAGCCGGCGATGCCGGCAAGGGCTTCGCAGTGGTCGCCAGCGAAGTCCGGACGCTGGCGCAGCGATCGGCCGAGGCCGCCAACGATATCAAGAAGCTGATCTCGAATTCGACGCAGGAGGTTGGAGAAGGGGTCAGGTTGGTGAACGAGGCCGGCTCGTCGCTGGCCGAGATTGTGCGTTCCTCGACCAGTGTCGCATCAGCCCTGACCGACATCACCAGCGCCTCGCGCGAGCAGGCCAACGGCATCGAGGAGGTCGCGAAGGTCGTCGCGCATATGGATGAAATGACCCAACGAAATTCCTCGATGGCGGAGCAGAGTGCGAGTGTCGCGGCCGAACTTCAGCGGGCGACCGAAGCGCTACAGAAGATGGTCCAGGATTTTCGCATCGGTCCGGCTGGCGACGGCACGATCGAACACGATCTTACCGGCGCTTTCACCGCACAGCTGCGCCAGTCAGCTTCGCATATGGCATCCATCTTGCCGAGAACGCCAAGGCCTACGCATAGCCTGAAACGCGCCGCGGGCGGCGCTGCTGGCGGGTGGAACGAATTCTGAGGGGAATTCTGGAGCTGGAGGATGCCGCAACGGTGTCCTAACGGCCCCGGGGAGGCTCCGCAAGGCAGACGGAGGGAGCACACAAGGATGCCTTAGAGCCGCTCCTCTAGTCCACCTAGGTCAACCTCTTGCGCCATCGGCATTGGGGTAGCAAGCGCCATTAGCAGACACCGCGCGATTGTACGAAAGCGGACATTCCGCGAGCTGCGCGAGACATCAGTTTCCACCTGGGCGCCCAAACGCCACCTAAAGTGGAACGCTATCACCGCGACAACAAAACCTCCTTCAGCTGATCGGACGTGACCACCAGTTTCGTCGCTCGCGCTGCGACCAGAGCGTCGTCATGGGAGGCGCCCCATCCCACACCGATGCTGGCAACGCCCGCAAGGTGAGCGGCATCGATATCCCGGACCTCGTCGCCGACTGCTACGACCTCGCCGGGCCTGGCGTTCAGGGTCTTGAGCACCCGTTTGAACTTCGTCGATTTTCCGAAGAGCGTTGCGCCCGTCTCGTAGTGGTCAATGAGCGGCGCATGCGGGCCGAGCACTAACTGAATATTCGCCGCCGAATTGGAGCTAACCACCGCGATCAATACTCCGTTCGACTTCAGCTCGAGAAGCAGGTCCCCGACCCATCCGAAAAGTTTGATCTGATCGATATTCTGCGCCGCGAGCGCTCGCATGTGCATCGCGATCGCCGGCAGTTTCCATTTCGGAATTCCCAAGGCGTTCACGATGTCCAGCGGCGGCTTGCGCCGGAGCTCTTCGCGCTGCTCGGCGGTGATCTGCCTGAAATCATAGCGCCGGGCGACGTCGTTCAAGACCCCGAAGAACCAGCCAATGCTGTCGGCCAGCGTGCCGTCGAAATCGAAGATGACGACGCGCTTGCGCGCGGTGAAGGCGTCGCTGTTGCCGCTGTCATTCGTGTGGACGTTCATCACACGCTCCGCAATGCTTGCTGGCAGGTCTGCTCCCATTGAAATCGGCAGATGCAGCTATAGTGCCGGCGGCTTTGCCACATCTGCCGTCGTGTCGGAAAAAGATGGGCGATCCTTCCAGAAACTGTCGCCCGTCATGCCGTCGTATCCGAGCTTGTAGACGGCGCGCATGTAGGACGTGTCGAACGGATTGGTCATCTCGTAGGGCACCTCCTTGTCGATGGAAGCCATCCGAAACCGGATCCCGGCCTTCTTGGCGTAGGCATAGGTGGCGAGCAGCGCGGTCCGCGTCTGGGCCTTGATCAACGACGAGCTTGCCCGCGCCATGACAATGAAGGTGTTGTTCGTCGTCATCGCGAACTCCGGCATGAGGGCGTTGTTGACGAGGATGTACATGTTGAGCCTGGCTCTGCTGGGCCACTGCTCCTTGTCCGCATTGGCGATCCAGCCCTCGGGGATGGTCAGGATCTGCGACGCCGAGCCGCCGTCGGAATGCATCTCCTCGACCACTTGCTTGCCGGCCCTGGCCTTGATGAACACGGCCGGATAGAGACCGGGGAGGCTGGCCGATGCCATGACGATGTCCCGGAACAGCTTCAATGCGTCTGGTCCATCGCTGTCTGCGATGGCGCCCATGTTCCAGATCACCGCCCTCTGCGAGTCGAGGTTCGACGTCATGACGAGAAGGCGGCGCCCCTTGCGATGTTCCGCGGCGATGTTCGCCATGACGTCACGGGTCAGATAGCGCTCGACGAGCTCGCGGAACGGCTCCTGTTTCAGCAGGCTCGCGCCGAGCATACCTGCCGGCAGGAAGCCGACATCGACGAGCTTCTCGGCAAGCCCGCTCGTGTAGAGCTCGACGAGGGTCTCGTCATAGGCGGGGCCGAGAAAGGCGAATGGCGCGATCAGGGCTCCTGTGCTGACACCGCTGACGATGTCGAATTGCGGGCGTCCCCTCTTGTCCGACCAGGCCTTCAATGCGCCGACGCTGAACGCACCGCCCGCGCCGCCGCCCGAAAGGACGAGGTAATTCATCCGCCGGCGCTGCGAGGCGGGCAGCCAGGCACGGGCCCGGGGGAGACTGCCTGTCGAATCCGCATAGGTACGGATAGCGTCGAAGCCTTCGATATCGGCGATCGCTGCGGGACCTGCCTGATAGGGAATACGGGCCGGAGCAAGACAGCCCCCGAGGAAGGCGAACACGCAGATCGCGACAAGGCGAGCGATGGTTCGCATTGTGTGAGGATCGCAAGGAAGCATGGAGCTGGGCAACCCGCGGCTTGCGCGTCAGAAGCGGTAGGCGACTGCGAGCCCGCCGCTGAACTGGTTCTCCGACCCCTCTCGCTTGACGATCGGCGACTTGGCGGCATCGCCAAGCAGGCGGCCATAGGCGACGCGGCCGGTGATCCCCCAGTTCTGCGTCAAGGCATAGCGGGCGCTCAGGCCGATCTCCGCCATGGTGAGGCCAGATGAGGCCGTATAGGTCGACAGCCCGGTTGCCGCCGCACCGGCCGCGGTCACGCCGAAATAGGCGTTCGAATACTTCTTGTCCGCGAATTGCAACTCGGCATCGAGCGACATGAAGAAGGTGCGGGTGAACTGGATGCCGTAGCTCGTCTGCAGGTTGACCGTGTAGCCCTCATGGCCCTCGGACGCCTTGGCGAACTCGACACCGAACGAGAGCTTGTCGTTCTGCAGGAGCAGCCGCTCCAAATTCAACTTGGCGAAACCGCCGAACTCGACCGAGCTGTCGACTTCGGGGAGAAGCTTAAGTCGGCGGCTTTTCACGCTGTTGTCGCGGCCACCATCATAACCGACGAGGGGGCCGGCCTCGATCAAGCCGCCGGGGATCACATTGATCTTGGCGCGCGGGCCGAGCACCTCGATGTAGTAGTCGCGATAGGCCAGACGGCCCATTCCGAACGGCATCGCCTTGTAGTGCTTCGAGCCCGGAAATTCCGGCATCATGCCGCCACCGAGCGCGAGCATGGCGCTCCAGTCCGAGCGCGGCTTCTCGGCGGGCGGCTGTGGCTCCCGGCTCCTGGAGGGCAGGTCGCTGGCCAGGCCTGTGGCCGGTGCCGCCAGAGCCGCCAGAAGGATCGCGTAGTCCTGAATGCGCATATGAATCTCCGTGGATGCGTGGCTGTTGCCTCGCGGCCCGGAGATCGACTTGCTACCTTACAGGCTCCTTACGGAGATCGGCGCACGGCCGTGAGGCGCTGAAAGGTTCGTGCAAGGTAGCATGTCTAGCTGTGGCCTGTTCCGCGACGCGAAGGAGCTGAAATGCGCGTTCTGTTTGCAGAGGACGACGAGGCTGTCGGCCGGGCGACGGCCTCGTCCCTGACCGCTGCCGGCTTCGTCGTCGATCTCGTCGAGAGCCGTGACGATGCCCTGCATGCGCTGAAATCACACAGTTACGATGCCGCCGTGTTCGACATCCTCCTGCCCGATGGCAGCGGGCTCGAGGCGCTCGCCGAAGTGCGCCGAGCGCGGCTCAATCTTCCGGTGCTGCTGCTGACGGCGCTCGGCTCGGTGGACGATCGCGTTACCGGCCTCAACACAGGAGCCGACGACTACCTCGTCAAGCCGTTCTCGATCGACGAGCTGATCGCGCGGCTGCGCGCGCTGCAACGGCGGCTTGGAACCTCGGTCGCGATGGTGCTCGCCATCGAGAATACGAGCTTCGACCCGACCTCGCGGATGATGTCGGTCGATGGCGAGCATGTGCCGCTCTCGCGGGCCGAAGGCATCGTCGTCGAGCGCTTCATGCGCTGCCTAGGCCGCGTTGTCACCAAGGAACAGCTGGCGGAGAGCATCTACTCGTTCAACGAGGAATACACCGACAACGCGGTCGAGGTGCATGTCCACCGCGTCAGGCGCAAGCTGGAAGGCAGCGCCGCGAACCTGTCGATCAGGACGGTGCGCGGGCTGGGCTACATCATGGTCGCGGACAAGACCCCATAGGCGGTGGACCTTGAACTCACTCAGTCTCCGGCTCGTCATCGCCACGACGATCGTGTTCATGGCTTCGCTCTCCTGCACGTTCGCCGTGCTGGTCCAGGAGGCGAAGTACGGGCTCTTCCGGGTCCAGAGGAACAGCCTGACGGTACAGGTCGATACCCTGGCGGAACGGATCCGCATCGTCGACGGCAGGCCGACGCTGGAACTCGGCGACCTCGCCGAAGAGGTCGGCAAGACGGTCTCCTATGCGCTGCTCGATCGGCAAGGGCGCGTGATCCAGTCCTGGGGCCTTAGAGGCGTCGATGTCTCGCCGGCCGTCATCGAGCGCTACGACACTGACGATCCATTCGGTTTCTCGATCGAGAGATGGCTCGATCCGAACAGCGGCGACCCGGTCATGCTGATCCTGCCCGATGCCGGCGGCAAGCAACGGGTCGTCGTCACGGTGGTGGCGCGCGAGGGCCTGTTCGTGCAGGCCTCGATGCCCTTGCTCGACAGCCACATCGCCATCGCCGACGTGCTCTACACCTTCACCGAAGGCACGGTTCTGGCGATCCTCCTGCCCCTGCTGCTCGCGATGATCGCGATCCCGATCATCGTCAGGCTGACGCTGAAACCGATCCGGCGTGTCTCCCGACAGGCGCAGGAGATGGAGGCGGCGACGCTCGACCGGCGCCTCTCTGTCAATCGCGTGCCGTCCGAGATGCGGGGGCTCGTCCGCGCCTTCAACGACCTGCTGGCGCGGCTCGACACGGCCTGGCGCCTGCAGCGCGAGTTCACCGCCAACGCCGCGCATGAGCTGCGCACGCCGATCGCCGCCCTCAGGGCTGAGGTCGAAGCCATCGTTCCAGCGCCGGCGCGCTCGGTCCTCGCCGTCCACTTCGACAAGGTCGCCCGCCTGCTGGCGCAACTGCTCGCGCTGGCCGAGGCGGACAGCAGGCCGATCGACACGGCTGCGCATCTCGACCTGACCGTACTCGCGAAGGCCGTGGTGACGGATATGGCGCCCGCGGTTCTCGCCTCGGGGAGGGATATCGCGGTCGAACTCGCCGGCGACGGACCGACCCTGGTGCGCGGCGATCCGGGGCTGGTGGAAATCGCCTTGCGCAATCTCGTCGACAACGCCATCCGCCATTCGCGCCCGCAAAGCGCCATCCGCGTGGTGATCGACGAGAGGAGGATCTCGGTCAGCAATACCGGCAGCGACATCCCTGAAGAGGTTCGCAAGGCGATGTTCGAGCGCTTCTGGAAGAAGGACCGTCGCACAGGTGGCAGTGGCCTCGGCCTTTCGATCGTCGACACGATCATGACGCGCCTCGGTGGCAGCGTCATTGTGTCTTCCTCCAGCGGAACCGCGACGTTTGCTCTCGGTTTTCAGCCAGGTTCAGGTGCCTGAACGACGAGGCGTCGCCGGAGCGGTCAGCGGCTGGACGGGTCGCCGCATCTCGCCATCCTCAGAACGAGCTCGGCGGCGGATGCCTGGAGAGCGACCTTGAAGGCATGTGTCGCCAACCCTGCAGCCAGGCCGGCAGCCGCCCGTGCTGCGGCGGCAGCGCTGACCCAGGCGGTGTCGTGCGCTGCAAGGCGGGTCGCCTCGTAGGCTCCGGCCCAGCCGGACGCCCAGCAGTCGTCGGACGCCTTGATCCAGCACGCCTCATCGACGTCGGCTGCCCTGGCATTGGCAAGGTGGCTCACCTGGGCCAGCACCGCCCGCAGCTTGAAAACCTGTGCGAACTCCGTGATCTCGGGCAGGCCATAGAGCCGCCGGGCTTCTTCCTGCAGGCCCGCGAGATTGAGCCAGACCGGCGTGTAGGTTCGCACCAGCCAGTCCGCAGCCATCAGTGCGCGTGCCTCTTCGATGCGCGGCGTAGCGCGCGTGTCGACGATAGTCGGGATCAACGGGTCGAGTATCGATCGTTCGTCATCGGGAAGGCCTTCATGCCAGGCATCCATGAACACACCGATCACGGGGCATATATTGTTGGCTCGCACCGACCACGGCCCGCCGGCGGGCCGTCGGACGGCTATCCCTCGCAGGTGGCCGGTAGAGGGACAAGTGATGGTTGGCCGCCTTTTTTGCGACCGGCTCTGTCTTGCGTCCAGCGCGTCATCACTTGCGAGCATTCTGTCGCCTCCAGACGGTTCGGGTGGCGTCGTTTGGACGAACAAGCTTGCGCCTTCCTGACAGCGGCAAACCGAGACCGAGCACTAGCGAAGGTGCCTATACTCCTTCCCGTCTGCAGCCAGGCGATGCCGCTTCCCGGCTGCCGCTCGGCGCGATGCTGAAATTTGCTTGCATCGGCCCGAATGGGCGCTGATCCCATGGCGGCCATTGGAGGTGTTTGTATTGCAATTTTTCTGCAAGGCAGAGGCGCGCGCCATCTTCACCGCCGCCGCCCAGGCCCAGCGTGCCGCCGACCTCCTCGCCTTCATCCGCCCGGCCGACCAGCCAGACGCCGACGGCCAGCCGTCATGAAGCAGCGTAGTTCCCCAGATCTAGGGCAGCTCGGCTTCGATCTCCTGCTCGCCGAGACCGACGAGGTCAACCAGGCCGCCGCCCTCGACCGCGCCACCGGTCACCTGCCTAGCTCGCTGGAAGCTGCCTTGCCCCATTACCGCGACCTCATCGCCCGGCACCACGCCGCGATGCTGGCCGGCGATGGAAAGACCGTCGGCGCGCTTCGTGAGGAAGCCCACCGCCTCGCGCTACGCCTCAATCACGGCGAGCCGGGCATTCTCCCCGATCCCGACGCTCCTGGCTGCAAGCTCGCCGATCTCACCGCCGCCGAGGCCGGCACAATCCCGGCTTGGGGCCAGCAGGGCGAGTTCATCCTCGAGCTCGCCGGCATGCGCGTGTTCATCAAGTTCAGCGGCCTATTCGGCCTCGGCGCACGCTTCACACCCTACCTCAGCTTCAGCGCCCACGCCCTCGACTGCGAGTGGCCCTTCCTCAGCGAGACCGGCTATCGCAGCTTCATGGGCGTCAACGCGGCGCTCACCCCCGACCTGACACCCGATGCCTGCGCCCGCGAGGTCATCGCCAACCACGTTGCCACGGCGCTGAAGGGCAAGCTCGTGCCGATCGCGCACTGGTATCGACCGACAGCTACGCGATAGGTCACGCCGCTGGCCTGACGTGACCGTCGGGTGCGATTGCGCTGAACTCCCTTGGGTCTCGCGAAGGTGGCCTTGGTTGAGTCATGCCGCCATGGCCGGCGCATGCAGAAGCAGGGCCCTGCATCAGGTTGCTGCGGCCGCCGTTTCGTTCCGTTGCGTTCGTAGTTCGGTCAGAGTTTGCGGCGCCGCAATCTCATCCCCCTGGCCGGAATGCGCATCGTAGAGCAGCGCTGAGACGGTGAGTGTACCGAGCAGCTGTGACGCGTCGCGCAGTCGATCGAGGTCAATCAGCAGGTCAGTCCTGTGGTTGGTGATCGCCGACTCGAACATATCGATGCCGAGCTTGTCCTTCAGCCTGGACCGAAAAGCGGGATCGGCGAGGCGCTCGGCGCCTTCGCAACGGTGAACTACCGCACGACGCCGGACTGGGACGTCGCGGTGCGCGAACTGACCGATGGGCTCGGCGTCTAGCATATCCTGGAGCTCGGCGGGCCGTACACCTTCGACCGTTCGCTGCGCGCGCTCGCACCCTCGGGGCACATTGCCCAGATCGGCGTCTTCACAGGTTTCGGGCCGTGCTCGAATCTCATTCGTCTTCAGCAGATCAACGGCACAATCGACGGCATCAATGTCGGCTCGGCCGAGCAGTTCGAGGCGATGAACGCCTTCCTCGTCGAGCACCGCATCAAGCCGGTCAACGACAGGAGCTTCGCCTTCGACGAGGCGGAAGCCGCCTACGATGAACTCGCGGGCGGCCGCCACTTCGGCAAGCTCGTCATCTTCGAACAAGGGCAGCCTGACGCACTGCCAAACATGACAAATTGCTGCCAAATCAGCAGCGGTATGGTCTGAATTTGGAAATATCAAGAACATGCTTGATTTTATAGAAACCGACCATCCGTCAGGAGGTAGATTCCGCCCGCAGTCACGATCCGCTTCGCCCTGCGTCGCCCAGCATGGCCGGCGGCCGTCGTTGATTGCAGTGCCCTGGAGTAAAATTGCTCCTTGGGTTCTCTAGGCCAGATCCTCGCTGACACCTGAAGGGGGGATGGTGGCAAGATGCTGAGAGCAAGGCCTGAGAAATGGGGCCCGAGAGTTGAGATCGATGGCGCGTCTGTGGCCTGCACGCGGGCTGGCCCCAATTCGGTTCACTTCACCCCGCCGACCCACGCCGTGCTGGTCTTCTTCACCACCGAGCCCCGCTGGCATTTCGCGCTCAACAGCGATCGAAGGACAATAGGGATCGCACCGGCCGGAGCGCTCGAGATCGTGCCGGCGCAGAACGAGGTGTTTGCGCGTTGGACGCAGGACAAGCAGAGCATGCGCATGGATATCGCCCCCGAGCGTCTGAGGCGCTTGGCGGGTCAAGAATACGACCGGGAGACATTCGAATTGCAGTTGCCGAAGCGAGGACTGGTCGACGATCGGGCTCGCACATTGGTGAAATTGCTGCGGCACGAAGTCGAAAACACCAATATCGCCACTCAGGAGGCCATTGACGCGTTGGTCACGGTCTTCTCCACACACCTGCTCCGCAACTACTCGTCGCTGAAGGAACGTCAGGCGCGCGTGTTTGTCGGAGGCCTCCCCTCACTGTCCTGGAGGCGGGTGAGGGATTTCGTGCACGACAATCTCATGGGACAACTGTCGATTGAGCAGCTGGCGTCGATCACGCAATTGTCGCCCAGCCACTTCATGCGGGCCTTCAAGCAGACCACCGGCCAATCGCCGCATCAATATGTGATTTCGTGCCGCCTTGCCTACGCACGGAATCTGATCGTCAACACCGACGCACCGTTGAGCCAAATCGCGAAAACGGTCGGCTTCTCCAGCAATAGCCACATGACCGCAATGATGCAAAGCAACTGGAGCACGAGCCCGAGCGCGCTTCGCAAAGGGCGAAGTGGCTGAATCGGGATGTGCGGCAACGCAGTAATGATCAGATTCTGACAAAATGCGATGATTTATGATAATTTACGGACTTAATCTGCATTTCCTGCCATTATAAATCCATATTCCTGAAGCGACACTGATAATCGTAGAGTTGATTTACATACAATCTCGCGTCGCATGAGCTTCTTATCGACGTGAATTGCGAATTCTGATTCAATACAGACCGCCGTCGTGGGCATCTACGCTTGACGACAGGAAGTAAGAGCCAGGCAGAGCCAACGTCATGACTGCACAAGCAAAGCGCCGCGCTTTGATCATCCTGTCCTCGGCCCGGCAACTGCCCTTGAGCGAGCCGGCTTCGGTGCCCTCGATCTCGACCGGCTTTTTCCTGGTCGAGTTGGCCCAGGTGCTCGCGGAGTTTGAGAGCGATTACGAATTCACCTTGGCGACGCCCGATGGCGAGGCGCCCCAGCTTGACATCAACGGCATGGGGCTGTCCTTCCACGCGATCGACAAGCTGGGCAGCGCCATGATGAGCAGCTTGTCTGCCTTCAGCAGCCCCGCGTTCACTCCCGAGAGCTATCGGAAGGACCATCCCGAATGGGTCGCCCGTCGCAAGAGCGAACTGGCGCTCATGCAGCGGCATATCGGCCGGGTGTCGGTATCGGAGGCGCTGCCCGCGACCGATCCCGAGGCCACCGCCTTCCGTCAGGATTTGCTGCGCGAGATGGAAGCCTGGCCGGTCAAGACGTTCCTCTCCCTCGAGGATTTGATCCGCTGTCATCGCGACCCCGGCGATCGGTTCAGCTTAGCCGATTTCGATTTTATTCACGCCCCGGGCGGTCACGCCCCGATGGTCGATTTCCGCAATGACCCCTGGCTTGGCGAAACGTTGCACGTCGCCCGCGAAAGCGAGGTGCTCATATCGCTCATCTGCCACGCGCCGATCGCCATGACCTCGACGTCCCAGCGCATCGACGCCCAGGGAAAGCCCGTACCTGTGACGGACAACCCGTTCGCTGGCGTCGACATCACGACCGTCCCCGAGCACGGCGAAATGGCGATGCTGGAAAGCGGTTATCCCAGCGTGCCCGGAAAGCGCACGCGGCTCGCGTATTTCGTTGACGTGGCCCTCGAGGATGCCGGCTTCAGCGTCAAGACCAGCCAAAATCCCTTTGCCGTCATCGTGGTCCAGAGCCCGCAGGTCGGCCTGATCTCCGGTAACGGGCCGCAGGCCATCGACATGCAAGCACTCGCGATCCGGCTGGCCCTTGCCGACCGCTCTGTGAGCCCCCCTGGGGTGAAGCGAACGGAAGCGCTGAGCCCCCGCCGTTCCTGAACGCCAGCAAGCTCCTCCCGCAAGGCTGCTCGATTGGTCGGCGATTCGCAGGCCAGAATAGAGATTTCGTTAGAGGCTCTTAGGTGCTGCCGCTTTCATCACAAACGTGACGCCAAGGCCTTCCGTGCTATCGTCAATCCGCAATTCGCCGAAGCGTCTTGCAGCAATTGTGTCTCGGTTTTGTGCGGATGTCGGCACGGGCTCCCTGCTTGCTGCAGAACCTTCGGTAGCTTGTCCGAGCGGCATAGCAGCGAACCAGGTATCTGCTGGAGCTTCGACCAGGCGTTATGCTCTGCTGGCCGATAGCGGATGCATGGTCATTTCCACGAATAACAAGAAACGCTCGTGTTGTGTATTCATCAGAGTTCAATACGAGTCATGTCTCAGATATATCCAATTATACATTTAAATACTTAGTTATTTCTGTAGTTCGATGTTTTCAAATCGCCTTTATCGGATTTTATCGCTAAGTATTAATTTATATATTACTTTGCCTCTTTTGGATCAAGCGCTTTAGACTGCGCCTGGATACCTCGAATTTAGTAGCAATATCCGAGATCGTCTTTCCCTTGAAGGCCATCTCCGCAATAGCCTCATCGACTTGGCCATTCGACAGCGAGGGGCGCCGCCCGACGTGCTTGCCATTTTGCTTGGCCGCCAGCATGCCGGCGCGTGTCCGTTCGCTGATGAGCGAGCGTTCAAATTCGGCAAGCGCCGCCATCATATGAAATATGAGCCGCCCGCCGGAAGAATTCGTATCAATACTCTCGCTCAAGGAGCAAAATCCGATATTTCTGTTGCCCAGCTCCTCCAGCAGCAGCACGAGTCCCGATAGGGACCGACCGAGACGGTCCAGGCGCCACACGACCAGCGTATCCCCGGGTTCAAGCGTAGAGATAGCCGCATTCAGGCCTTTCCGCTGAAGCGTCCGCCCTGATACGCCGTGATCACAGAATATATTTGCACATTCTGCTCGTGTGAGCGCGCTCATCTGCAAATCAAGCTTTTGATCTTCAGTGGATACGCGAGCATAACCAATCTTTTTACACATTTTTATTCCGCCAAAATGACGGATCCGCTTCTCATTATTCTTTAATCGCGGCGAATTTCAACCTTTCGCCGCGTCCCCTCTTGCCGAGATCCCACCCATCGGATGCCGCGATCCTGACCGCAAGGGTTCCCTTTCGCCCGTCAACTGCGGAGTCGTTTCTTCTTGCCCGTTTTCTGACAAATTGAGAGTTTTAAAATAATGGATCGCTCGCTTTCGTGATCTACCAGAAGGGAACCCTTTATCCATCGTTATCACGGGCAAAAGAATCGCTCGAATGACTGATGGGCGAAGGGGAACCTTTGTGGTGCTGGGGCGGATACATCGACTGGTCGGGGGGCGGTCCGTCACGTGCCGCTGCGGCTCGTTCGATTCTTTGAATGTTGCTCAGGCCCATTCCGTATCTTCCGACAGAGGATGGCGGGGGCGAATCGTGACGAGGTGCTTTCTCGTCTCCGAGCCCGAATTCCCGAGTCATCCCGACTCCGATGGCAGGGCAGGCGTTCTCGAGCCGGTCTTCGCTATGCTGTCCGCGGCGATGCTCGCCAGTAATCTCGGCTGGTCGTCGCGAGGCGCGCCATGATGCGGGAGGTCTGGCGCTTCGGAGCTTCCACCTTCCTCGATGCATTTTTCTGTTTCGCGCATTTCGGGCGTGCTCTCGCGCGCTCGGGCGCTGTCGCAAATAGCGGCGCCCGAACCAGGCTTACCGACACCGACGCCGCAGCCGCATCAGGCGAAGCCTATTGGGGCCATGAGGGGCTATAATGACCAAGAACGCGCCGTTTGATCGCCTCGCCAAGCCGCGCGCGCAGCGCGATCTCGCGAATAACCGGGTTGCCAGTGCGCTGGAGGGCAAGTCCAGTCGGCGCCGGCTGATGGCGATATTGCGGGTTGCCTTCCGCGTGCTCGGCATGGGCGAGAAGCGCTGCATCGGCACGCTCGGCCGCGGTTCGGCGGTGGTGCAGGCGCTGGCGGCCATGGGCATCATCAGTGCGGATGCGCACGCAGCCTATGCCGGCCGCTTCGCCGCCGACGAGGTGGCGTCAGGCTTGCCAGACGAGCTGCGCTGCCCCGATTGCGGCCGGGTGCTGGTCGCCTTCGCCTCTGCGGAGCGCAAGCGTGGCTGGGCCAGGCTGGGCTGGAAGCCCGCGGGCGTCGTGGCGCTGGCGGCGGGCCTCGGCTTTGCGGCGCCGGCGCTGGCGGATATGACGCTGACCCCGAGCGGCGCCTGCACGCGGCCGGGGTTTGGTGGATTCGGGGCCTGGACATGCCAGGTGCCGACGACCAACGGCGCCTTCGCGACCGTGAGCGGGGTTCCCGCCGACGCCTTTGGCGGCGTCAACCTGACGGCGTTGAATGGCTGGATCGCCGGCAATCTCGGCACCGGCGCGATCGCGCTGGGCGACATGACGACGAAGTCGACCGGCGAGAATTCCCTCGCCGTCGGCGTGAGCGCGGTCGCGAGCGGAGACCACAGCACCTCGGTCGGCTACAAGAATGCGGTCTCTGGAAGTTACGGCCTCGCGGTCGGCGCCTTGAACACGGCCTCGGCGAACAATTCCATCGCAATTGGGCTTGGCAACCAGGCCAGCGGCCTGGACAGCGTCGCGATCGGCACGAACAATCAGGTCGCTGGCTTCGGCTCCTATGCGATCGGCGGCTACAACGTGGTGGCCGGTGACAGCAGCCAGGCCTTCGGGAGTAACAACAAGGTCACGGGCGTCGGATCGGTGGCTTATGGACGATTCAACGTCGTATCGGGCGACACGTCCAGCGCGTTCGGTCAAGCAAACGAGATCTCAGGTGGTGCCGCCTCCGCGATCGGCAATGGCAACAAGGCCTCCGGCATTCTCAGCAGCGCGATAGGCATCGGCAACGAGGCGTCGGGCCTCGGCAGCACTGTCGTGGGCAACAGCTCCAAGGCGACCGGAGAGTACAGCTTCGCTGGCGGCCGTGGCAGCTTGGCTGCGGGTCAGTTCTCGATGGCGCTCGGCGGAGCGTCGGCCAATTCCGACTATGCGGTGGCCCTGGGCATCAGCGCGACGGTCTCGGTCGAGAGCGGCGTGGCGCTGGGCGCGGGTTCGAAGGCCGACAGGGCAGCTGGCGCGGCGGGCTATGTCCCGGGCGGCGCGGACGCGACGGCGATCAACGCCACCAAGAGTGGGTTGGGGGCGGTCTCGGTCGGCCAGGCCGGCTACACCCGCCAGATCACCAATGTCGCAGCGGGCTCAGTCGACAGCGACGCGGTCAATGTCGCGCAGCTAAAGGCTGCACAGACGCGATACTACAGCGTCAATGACGGTGGCATGCAGCAGGCCAACTACAACAACGACGGCGCGACAGGTGCTTTCTCGGTTGCTGCGGGCGTGGCGGCAAGCGCCTCTAACGGCAGCACCGTTGCGGTCGGTTATCAAGCCAGCGCGAGCGGGGTTAATGGTGTTGCGCTCGGCGCGGCATCGCAAGCCGTCGGGACGTCCGGGGTGGCCGTCGGCTCATTGGCTTACGCGGGAGATTTCACGATAGCGGTCGGCAGCCAGGCTGGCAAAGACAGCACTGGCAGCCGGCATACCCTGATCGGCCTCGGGGCCGGCGCCCAGATGAGCGGTGTGGGCAACATCGCGGTGGGCGAGCTCGCGGCGGCAGGCGTCAATGGCAACTACAATATCGCCACCGGAGCTCTCGCCTTTGGAGGCGCTACGGGCAATCAGAACGTCGTTTCCGGCACCTATGCCGGCGTCACCGCCGCTGGCGACAACAATGTGTACACCGGCAGCAGCGCGGGCTTGGCGACCACCGGCAGCAACAACCTCGCGATCGGCAAGGGCGCGGGCTCCGGCTACTATCTTGATTTGACCAGCGGCGTAGTGACTGATCGGAACGGCAATCCCGTCACCGGCACGCCGCCAGCTATCGTGATGAACGACGCGGTCGCGCTCGGCAACATGGCGGTCACCGAGGCCGATCGCGCTGTCGCCATCGGCAAGAACGCGCTCGCTGGCAAGGCGGATGCCGTGGCCATCGGCACGGAGGCCCAGTCTACGGGCGAGAAGGCGATCGCGATCGGCGCTGGCGCGAAGGCGACCGGCTCGGTGGCGATGGGTGCGGGTGCCTCGGCCGGCGCCGGCGGCACGGCGCTCGGCGATGGTGCCGTCGCGACGCTCGCCGGCGGGGTCGCGCTCGGCAAGAACTCGGTTGAAAGCGCAGCCAGCCCGACCGCGACTGGCGTCATCAACGGTGTGACCTACAAGTATGCCGGCGCCGCTCCGACGAGCGTGGTCTCGGTCGGCGCCGCCGGCGCCGAACGCCAGATCACCAATGTCGCGGCGGGCCAGGTCACGGCGACTTCGACCGACGCGGTCAACGGCTCGCAGCTCTTCGCGACGAACCAGGCGATCGCGGCGACCACCGGCAAGCTGACGCATTACTACAGCGTCAACGACGGTGGCACGGCGGGCGGCAACTACAATAATGACGGCGCGACCGGGACCAATTCACTTGCCGCCGGCGTCGGCGCCAAGGCAGCGGGCAACACCGCGACCGCCATGGGCTATGGGGCTGACGCGGCAGGAGCCGCAGCGGTTGCCCTGGGCCTTGACGCCAGCTCGGTGGGTGGCCAAGGCGTGGCCGTGGGCGCACAGGCCAGCGCCAATGCCAACTTTGCCAGCGCCCTGGGCTCAGGAGCCAAAGCAAATGGTCTCAGCAGCATCGCCATCGGGCAGTCCATCGCCAAAGGTCAGTACTCGACGGCCATTGGCTGGCTGGCCGATGCCTCGGGAAATAACACTGTAGCCTTGGGCTCCGCGGCTGGTGCCTTGAGCACGGGAGACAGTAACTTCTTCGGCGGTAGCTTCGCGGGCAATAGTTCCAAGGGCAGCAACAACGCCTTTGTCGGCTCCAATGCAGGGTTTGGGGTGGCTGGCGATGGCAACGTGGCCATGGGCCTGGCCGCAGGTTTCCTCGCGAATGGTTCCGACAATGTCCTCGTCGGCAGCAGTGCCGGATTGGGCTCCAACGGCTCGGGGAATGTTATTCTTGGCAAGTCGGCCAATCTTGGCATCACCGCCAGCGACGTCGTCTCCCTGGGCCGTAATGCCGTCGCAGCGATAGATGGCTCGGTCGCTATCGGCTCGGGTTCGGTCGCGAATACGGTGAGCGGTGTCGCCGGCTACGTTCCGCCCGGTGCCAATGCGACGGCGATCAACGCCACGACCAGCACTTTGGCGGCGGTTTCGGTCGGCGATGCGGCGAACGGCCAGTTCCGGCAGATCACAGGTGTCGCCGCCGGCACGGGCGACAGCGACGCTGTCAATGTCGCGCAGCTCAAGGCGCTCGATGCGGTCGTGGCGGCCGGCCAGACGCACTATTACAGCGTCAACGACGGCGGGGTGGGGCAGGGCAACTATGACAACAAGGGGGCACAGGGCCTGAACAGCCTGGCGGCCGGCGTGAACGCCAGCACTGGCGCCACGGCGGAGAATGCGGTCGCGCTCGGCACCACCGCTAACGCCCTCGGCAGGATCAGCGTGGCGATCGGTAACAACGCCTTCGCTGGTGCCGCAGGTGCGATTGCGATCGGCTGGACCGACGGCAGCGGCACGATGGGGGCCCTCGCCGCTGAGTCGATCGCACTTGGAAACGGCGCGACGACGCTAGGCGCCGCCACGGGGGCGGTCGCGCTCGGCTGGGGGGCAAAGGCAAATAACGCGAACGATGTTGCGCTCGGCTCGGGCTCGGTGACGGGGGCGGCCAACCCGACTTCCGGCGCGACGATCCCGACCATTGGCGGAGGCGTGGTGACGCTGACGGGCTTCGCCGGCGCCAACCCGACGAGCGTGGTCTCAGTTGGTGCGCCGGGCCAGGAGCGGCAGATCACCAACGTGGCGGCTGGCCGGATTACCTCCGACTCGACCGACGCGGTCAACGGCTCGCAGCTCTACGCGCTGGGGACGGTAGTCAACAACATCTACAACGGCGGCATCAAATACTTCCACGCCAACTCGACGGCTGCGGACTCGCAGGCACTGGGCGCGGAAAGCGTGGCGATCGGTCCGAACGCTGTGGCGTCCGGCAAGAGCAGCATCGCCTCGGGTGACGGCAGCACGGCGCTGGGCGATCAGAGCGCGGCTTACGGAGCCGGCAGCATCGCCGCCGGGAATGCCGGTACCGCATTGGGCGCCGGCAGCTTCGCGGCGGGCAACGCCACCGCGACCGGAGCGGGGGCCTGGGCAGTGGCGGCGGACAGCACTGCCACCGGCGCCACGAGCACTGCCGCGGGCGTCGGCAGCACCGCGGTCGGCGCGAAGAGCTACGCAGGCGCCGACTCGAGCACGGCACTCGGCGCGGCCAGCTCCGCTTCCAAGGTCAATGCCACGGCGGCGGGCGTCGGTGCTGAGGCGTCCGGCGTGGCCAGCACGGCGGTCGGCACAGGCAGCAAGGCTTCCGGCGACGCCAGCACTGCGAGCGGCTTCGGCAGCACGGCATCTGGTACCGCGAGCACAGCGGTCGGCGCCGGGGCCAATGCCTCGACGGCGAATAGCGTGGCGCTGGGCTCGAACACGACCACGGACGCGGCGGTTGGCGTCACCAGCGCGACGATCCCGACGGGTGGCGGCAATGCCATCACACTCAATAACTTCGCTGGCACGAATCCGGTCGGCGTCGTTTCGGTCGGCAACTCGGCGACGGGAGAGACACGTCAGATTCAGAACGTCGCGGCGGGCCAGATCACGGCGACCTCGACCGACGCGGTCAACGGTTCGCAGCTCTACGCGCTCGGCACCGCGGTCAACAACGTCGTCAACGGCGGCGCCGGCATCAAATACTTCCACGCCAACTCGACGCTGGCCGACTCCAGTGCCGCAGGGCTGGACTCCGTGGCGATCGGCCCACAGGCGGTGTCCGGCGGCGAGAACAGCATCGCTGCCGGCAAGAACGCCAGCAGCGCCGGCGCCAACTCTGTGGCAATGGGCCCTAACTCCAGCGCCACGCTGGCGAACTCGGTGGCGATCGGCAACGGCTCGACGACAGTGGCTTCGAGCGACACCTCGGGCAATGCCGCGGTCGGCGTGTTCAACAATGCAGGTGCGCAGGCGGCGGGGACGGGCAACGTCTTCTCGGTCGGCGCGGCCGGGGCGGAGCGGCAGATCCAGAACGTCGCAGCGGGCGCGGTCACCGCGACTTCGACCGACGCGGTCAACGGCAGCCAACTCTACAGCGTGGCGTCCAATGTTGGCATGACGGCGCCGACCTACACCCTCAACGGCTCGACCAAGAACTACACTAACGTGCTCAGCGGCGTGCAGGACCTCGCCAACGGTGCGGCCGGCCCGATCCAGTACACAACGCCGGGCACTCCGTCGAACGACCTGCAGCTCGTCGGCACCGGCGGGCCGGTGGTACTGCACAATGTCGCGCCGGGCGAGGTCAGCGCGACCTCGACGCAGGCGGTCAACGGCTCGCAGCTCTACGCGCTCGGGACGAAGATCGACAACTCGGTGCAGTACAGCACGACTCAAGCCAACACGGTCGTGTTCAACAGTCCGAACAATGGTGGCAATGTCGGCGCGCCGGTGACGCTCACCAATGTCGCGCCTGGGGCGATCAACCCGACATCGACGGACGCGATCAACGGGAGCCAACTGTATCAGACCAACCAGGCGATCAACAATTTGACCGCCTACACGGTCGAGCAGCTCAAGAAGAACGAGAAGATCGCCTCGGCGGGCACCGCTTCGGCGCTCGCCGCTGCGGGTCTGCGCTACGACGATCGTCCGGGCCGGACCTCGATCGCAGGAGCCGTCGGCTACTACCGCCAACAGCTCGGGGTCGCTTTCGGTGCCGGTTACACCTCGCAGAACGGGCGGGTACGCCTGAATGCAGCAGTGACCGTCGCACCGACGTTGAAGAAGCCTGAGATCGGTGCCGTAGTCGGTGCGTCCTTCTCGTTCGATTGAGGGAGATGACACTATGGCGATGACGATGATCCGCGTCGGCGCGGCTCTGTTCGGCCTGGCGCTTACGGGCGGGATGGCGGCCTATGCAGCCGACCTGCCGAGCCGCAAGGCCGAGCCGCCTGCGCCGATCTTCGCCGATATTTTCGGCGCGATCGCACTCTCGAATGACAACGAGATCGAGGCTTTCGACTGGGGTGCGCCGACGCCGCGCGAAGCCGCCGAAAGGGCGCTGCGCTTCTGCCGGGATGCAGGCGGGAGCGGCTGCAAGATCGTGGTGGCGATGGAGAATCGCTCGAGTTTCTGGCGCGCACGCTATGGCGAAGCGCTTTCGGACCCGCGGCAGATCCACTCCTGTGGCGTAGTCGCGGTCGGCAAGGATGGCCGCCGCGCAACCGCTCGCTCGCGTGAGCGCTGGGACGAGGCCGAACGATTGGCGCTGGACCAGTGCGGTGGCTCAGCCAACCAATGCACCATCAAGCGCAGAGTGTGCACCTAGGGAGGCACTATGGAACTCTTCCGCTTACCGATTGCTCCATCGGCAGGTCAGGAGCCTGTGTTTTGCGGCTGCTTGTGTGAGCGACACGGCCGAAATGGGGACGGATGTCCTGATAGCGACCATCGCGATGTCGATGGGATTTGGCGTTGTTGGGAGTGGCGCGGATGACCTCTCCTTATGACGGCAACACCGACCTCGCGGATCAGCGTTGCATTTCCTCCGGCTCCGCAGCGGACGATCTCGACGCTTCCCTCGATAGGGGCGCAGCGGTCGTGCTTGCGGGCATGTCGGCGATTTCGGGCGCGCTTGTCGGCTTCATTCTGGCTGGAGCACTGGAGACGGCTATTGCCACTTTTGCGGCCGCTTTGGCGGCCGGCTATCTCGGATGGCGCGCAAGGGAGCTGCTATGAGCGAGAGCGCGAGGTATTTCGGGGCCTACGGCTTGCACGGTGTCCTTGCCAGCTTCCGACGCTTCGACGGGTCTTCGCGCTCTGCCGAGGGCACGCTCACGCAATCTCGTTCAGTGGAGGCGCCAACGCCGACGCGTGAGGCTACGGCCAGCTGTGAGCGCTTGAAGCTGCTGTCGCGGGAGCTGGCCGAGCACATGGGTGACATCGGCTGCTCCATCGCCTTGCGGGAGACGCCGATCTCACATCTCAGGGTTGGTCGGGCTGCGGTGATCGAGCTGGATCACGATACTGGAGTCTTCTTGTTCAGGGAGAGTGATGCAGAGGACGGAATTGTTCTCGCTACCACTGATCAGCATCTGTTAGTCGATGTGATTGTCGGTCGATTTTTTAAGCGTAGTGAAGGGCTCTCTCCGCAGGTGAGAGATGGAGCCGTGCGGGCGCTTGTTGGCCGTAGCATCGATGAGGTCGAGCGTGATCTGATCCTTCATACCCTGCGACATTGTAATGGGAACCGCACGCATACGGCGTATATGCTCGATGTCTCTGTACGAACCTTGCGCAATAAACTGCGCGGCTATTTAGGCGGCCTAACTGGTTCGGGAGACACAGGATGATTTTCCTTCTCGTGAGATCCGCGTTTATCGGAATCAGGGGAGAGCGCGTCATCCTGGGAGTGGGCTTGTTGGTGCTTGCGGCGACGTCCGCGCTTGCGCAGCAGCCTCGCACGGTATTGGAGAGCCCGGCGATAGATCACGAAGCTTTTCGCGAGGGCGAGGTCACGCGCTCGCGGACGATATTCGGTAACTGGGTCAGTGTTTGTGATGAGGTCAAGCGTTTTCGACAACGCTTCTGCAGCCTCCGCAGTCGCGCTTTCGACCAGCTGAACCGGCCTATCGCCGACATCGTGATCTCGACCGCCGACAACGGCCGCCCGGCGGCGCTGATCACTACCGGGCTCGGCATGGTGGCGACTGAGCCGCTGGTCATCGCGACGATCGTGCCGGCGCAGCCTACTCGCACCGATAGGAAGGGGGGCCGGGGGAGGCCACGGGGCGAGATGCTGGAGACGACGCGGCTGGCGGCGCGGTTGTGCATCGCCGCCGGCTGCCAGATGTTCTGGCTCTTGACCAGCAACGACATCATGGCGTTGCGCGAAGGCCGGGACATCCATTTCAGCTATACGGCTGCCCCTCCGCCCGGCATCTTTCCCTATCCCTATCGCTATCAGCTTCGGACTGTGACCCTCCAGGCGGCGTTTCGCGCCGCCGGTTTCAAGGAGGCCGTCGAGGCTTCGCTGCAATGAGAGGCGTAAACAGAGATGACGCATTTGGGCAATAAGTTCCGCTACTATGGCATTCCGGCTCTCGGCGCGCTGATCGTGATCGCAATCGCCGCTGGATTGTTCGCACTGCTCGAGCCGGAGATTCAGGCGCTGGCGCAGAATGCGTCGTCGAACTCGGGTTCGTCCGACCCGTCTTCGTCTCAGCGCCCGTCGCGCCGGCCTGCCACGCCGCCGGCGCGGCCGCAACAGCCGGCGCAGCAACAGACTCAGCCTGCCGCCGACACCTCTAAGCCCGGTGCTTCGTCCACACCCTTTGAGGCCCATGTCGACCAGGCCAAGCTCAAGACCTGCGCCGGCACCTTCTCCGAGCTTGGCAAGGCCGCAGCGGCCAGCGACGAGTACATGGCGATGTCGCAGTGGAGTCAGCAGCAGGCCGATGCGCACTCGATCCAGTCGATCGTCGGCATGGCCTTTAAGAGCGACTCGACCCTTTCGAGCGGCGCCAGCATCGTCTTCGCTGCACCGGTGCAGGGCGGCTGCGAGGGTAACCTCGTGCGCGTCGTGCCGAGCACACAGCCTTGCAACCTCGCGGTACAAAGCCTCGGTCTTGCCAATGAGCAGGCGGTGAAACTCGTCAATGTGCCGATCGCGACGACCAAGGCCGGCGCCAATGTCATTTTCCTGTCGAATGCCGGTGGGTGCGTCATCGTCACAGTCGCCAGGGGAGCGCAAGCAAAGAATTAGCTCGCAGAAACATAATTGACATCGATCACCCGAGGTGAAATCAGCGAGGTGAGCTCATGGGTGAATGCACGATAATTGAAGAGGGCGACGACTACATAAATAAATTACGCTCCGAGCCCGATTTTCCTCGCCCTGACTACAAGTCACCTATCTCAACGATTGGAGATCTTGCGTGCGATTTCGGAGTGACACTCCGGACGCTGCGCTTCTACGAGTCTCGAGGCCTCCTCTCGCCTGTCCGCTCCGGCACGCAGCGGCTCTACTCCGCCGGCGATCGGGCGCGCCTGGCGCTGATCCTGAAGGGCAAGCAGCTTGGCTTCACCCTCACCGAGATCCGCAAGATGCTCGCCGAAGAGAAGAAATCGAGTTCGCCGGCGAAGAGGAATTTGATGGGTGTGGACGGGCTTTACCTGAGCCATGGCCAGATAGCGGAGCAGCTCGAATTGCTGCGCGGGCAGCAGAGTGAGCTCGCCAGCGCGATCGCTGAATTGGAAGCTGTCCTTTCGCGCGCGACGTCACAGGCTGAAGAGGCGCCGCTTCTCATGGCCATGCGCTGTGAATGAGGCCAACCGGACGCACGTCCCGCAGCCGCTTTGCCTGTTCTGGGTAGCCCCGCCGATCGGCGGGAAACCGCATCGCTGGCTGAGCGGCGAGTCAACTCAACCGTAGCCGACTGAGGCCAAATCAGATGGGACATTCCGGCCTGGACGCGCTTGCATCCTATTATGATGAGGCGCCCTATGAATCGCATCCATTTGCGCAAACCTCGCCGGAACATCTGCAGTCGGTGGCGCATCTGTTCGGACTCAATGCGCCAGCCGTCGAGACGGCCCGCGTGCTCGAACTCGGCGCGGCGGCGGGCGGAAACCTAATTCCACTGGCGATCCGCTATCCCGACGCGCAGGTCGTCGGTGTCGACCTCTCGTGCGTCCAGGTCGAGAATGGCAAGAGGGCGATCGCTGCGGTCGGGATCAGAAATATCGACCTCCGGCACATGGACCTCAGCGCGGTAGACCGCACCTTCGGTACGTTCGACTATATCATTTGTCACGGCGTCTATAGCTGGGTGCCCGAGCAGGTCCAGCAGGAGATCCTGCGCATCGCTTGCGAGAACCTCGCCGAGGACGGGCTCGCTTATGTCAGCTACAACACCTACCCGGGCTGGAAGTCGCGCGAGGTCGCCCGCGACGCGATGATGCTGCGCGGAGGCCCGCGCGCCGTGGCGGAGCGGCTGCCCTATGCCCGCGGCATGCTCGACTTCCTCGACGCTACCATCCCGCAGGGCAGCGTGCTGAAGGCGGCGCTCGACGAGGTTCGCCCGATTATCGCCTCGGGCAACTCGTCCTATCTGCAGCATGAGTTCCTCGAGCCGTTCAACGCGCCCTGCTATTTCCGCGACTTCGTCGCCCGAGCGGAGGCTGCCGGCCTGACCTACGTGGCCGAGGCCGAGCCCCATACGATGTTCGTGCACAACTATGGTGAGATGGTCAGCGAGCCGCTGCTGAAGGAACTCGGCTCCAGCCAGGTCGACCTCGAGCAATATCTCGACTTCGTCTCGAACCGGAGCTTTCGCCAGACCATTCTGGCCCATCGGGGCCGCAGCGGCGAGATCCGCCGCCGGCTCGACGGCGAGCGCCTGAGCAAGCTGCATTTCTCCGGCCTCTTTGCTAGCGAGGGCTCGGCGACCACGGACGCATCGCCGCAGGAGTTCAAGCTGTTGCGCAACGGCGTCGCCAGATTGAGCGCGCCGCCGCTTAAGGCGGTGGCCGCGGAGCTCGACTCTGCCTTTCCGGCGGCGCTGTCGCTCGACGAGCTCGCGGAGCGCGCCGCAGAGCGGATCGGCACGGAAGCGGCCGCGGTTAGGGATCAGGTGAGCGCCTTCCTTGAGGACCTGCTAATCAAGGGCTATGTCCGCATCCGCAAGGCGCCGCCCTGCGTGGCGGCGAGCCTGCCGGAGAAGCCCGGCGTGCCGGCGCAGATCCGTGCGGGGCTGGCCTTGCTGGCCGGCGGCGCGAGCGTGTCCGCCTGCAACCTGCTGCATGAGCTCGTCCTGCTCGACATCGTCGAGGTCCTCGTCGCCAGGCTGCTCGACGGAACCCGCGACGGCGAGAGGCTCGTCGTCGGGCTGGTCGAGGACGTTGCGACCGGTCATCTGGCCTTCGTGAAGGGTGGCGAGGCGCTGAAGGAGCCGGAGCAGATCGAGGAAGCGGCCCGCGCGCACGTGCCCCGGGCGCTCGACAGCCTGCGCAGGAAGGGCTTCATCGCGGCTGAGAGCAAGGCCAGTTGAGGGCGTTTGGCGCCGGCGCCACGTCGTGCCTCTTCCAGATAGGGCTCCGTGCGCTCAACCGGTCCGCTCCATCGGCGAGGCCGGCAGCAGTTCGCGCCTCACCAACTCGTCCAGCCAATCCGCGAAGACCTGAAGGAGGCGGGATAATGCTGGCGGTGCGGATAGAGCAGCATCATCGGCATAGGTTGGGCGCGATGCCCCGGCATGACCTCGACGAGTTCCCCGCTCTCCACGTGGCGCCTGACGTCATAGGCCGGGATCTGGATGAGGTCGAGGCCGGCGAGGCAATAGGCAATGTAGGCTATAACGCTGTTGACGGCGACGCGCGTGCGTCGGCCGGGTCCGCAGGGCGCTGTACTCGAGCCATTCCCAGTTCTCGGCCCAGCCGGCCGAACCGTCGGCAAGGTCCTGAAGAAGCTGATGGCCGAGACCTCGGAGCCTGAATACGACGCGATGACCGCGGTCAGCTCCAAGGCGGCAGGTCGGCAGGAAGCTTTGACCGGGCTTTGCGATCGTGGGCGCTCCGCCGGACGCAGCGGACTCGAATGTCGGAAAAATCGGCGAGCGTCGTCACCACTGGACCTCGCCGGGCAGTTCCAGCGAGCTGAAATGATACTTAGCGTGATCATAGAATACGGCCGGTGCCAAATGCAGGCTCTTTCCAGCACGGACCATCAGGCCGAAGCGGTTCGTCGGCAAGCCGGGATCTTCCAGAGCGCGGAACACCAGGGCGCCGCTCCTAACCTCGTTCTGCACGCCGATTGGCGTCATCACCGAGGCGTAGCCGCCGATCAGGGCGAGTTCCACCAGCATGCGGATGGAATCGACCTCGACCAGCGGAGGCGGAACCAGCGCCGATTGCTGCAGAAATGGTTCGATTACATCGCGGATCGAGATTTCCGGCTTCGCCACCGCCAACGGGTGCGCTATGCAGGCGGCCAACGTCAGTTCGGGTTCCGAGGCGAGTGGGTGGTCAGGGCGCATCACCACGCCGATCCGGACATCTCGCCGGACCGCCACCTCGATCTGCGCGGAGGGCTTGGCGACGAAGCCGAAGCCGATGTCGGCGCGCTCGTCGGCAAGCCGCGCGATCACGTCGGTCGAGGTCACCACCGAGACGTCGAGATGCAGACGCGGATAGCGCTGGCGGAAGTCGGCGACGAGCTGTGGCAGGAAGGAAATGCCGACACTCTCGACGCTGGCGACCCTCACCGTACCGGTCTTGAGGCCGCGCAACAGGTCGAGCTCGGAAATTGCCGCCTCCAGCGGGATGGTCAGGCGGCGGGCGTGGCGATAGAGGATCTCGCCCGCCGGCGTGAGCTTGAGCCGGCGCCTGTCGCGCTGGAACAGCGCCAGGCCGAGCGCATCCTCGAGCTGCGCGATCTGGCGCGTCACCGCGGAAGAGGCGATGTTGAGCCGCCGCCCGGCGCCGCGGACAGACAGGCATTCGGCCACCGCATTGAAGTAGATCAGCGAAGGCTGATGGAAGACGCGCGCCAGGAGAGCGGGAGAAAGCGCGTGCTGGCGGGGACGAGTCCGGGCATTCGCCTTACTGACGGGCGGTCCGTCAGATTCTGGATCCATCTTCGCCATCGAGCGCTTTCGGGCCAGCAGCCATGCTGCCGCGCTGGCAGCGTAGCGTTCTGCAATCGGAAATTTCAAGAGCCGAAGCGATGTGTACAATCAACTCGGCCATTGTGGTACCGATCCCTTCGGGGAACCGGCCTCGATCCGACGACATTCTGCCGGCCCGGCCCGCCAGCGGGACCATCCCGGCCACCCCAATCGTTGGATGGCTCTCTCATACCGCTAGGCTCCGCCGACCGGTGCACGATGCGCTTGGCCCGCTTGCGGAGCGCTCGGCTGAGACCGATACCGCCTGCGACGACGCCGTGTTTTATCGAGAGGGGGATGAGCTGACATGCTCGACAGGTTTTTCGCGCTCAAGGAGCACGGCACCGACGTCAGGACGGAGGTGCTGGCGGGCGTCACGACCTTCGTGACCATGGCCTATATCATCTTTATCAACCCGGCGATCCTGGGCGCGGCCGGCATGCCCCAGGGGCCGGTCTTTGTCGCCACCTGCCTCGTCGCCGCCGTCGGCACGCTGATCATGGGCCTCTATGCCAACTACCCGATCGCGCTCGCGCCGGGCATGGGGCTCAATGCCTATTTCGCCTATGTAGTCGTGCTGGGCATGGGCTACACTTGGCAGGCCGCGCTCGGTGCGGTGTTCATCTCCGGCGCGCTCTTCCTGCTGGTGACGCTGTTCCGGCTGCGCGACATCATCGTCAACGGCATCCCCCATTCGCTGCGCATCGCGATCACCGTTGGCATCGGCCTGTTCCTCGCGATCATCTCGCTGAAGAATGCCGGCATCATCGCCGGCAGCCAGGCGACGCTGGTCACGCTCGGCGACCTGCACAAGCCCGAGGTGGTGTTGGCGGTGATCGGCTTCATTATCGTCGCCGTGCTCTCGGTGCTTGAGGTCAAGGGTGCGCTGCTGATCGGCATTATGACGGTGACGGTGCTGAGCTTCGGCTTCGCCGGCAACAGCTTCAAGGGCGTAGTCTCGATGCCGCCCTCGCTGGAGCCGACCTTCCTTGCGCTCGACGTCAAGGCGGCGTTCTCCGGCGGCATCCTAAACGTCGTGCTGGTCTTCTTCCTGGTCGAGCTCTTCGACGCCACCGGGACGCTGATGGGCGTCGCCCGGCGCGCCGGGCTGCTGACGCCGGAGCGCGAGGGCAGGCTGAGCAAGGCGCTGATGGCCGACAGCAGCGCGATCTTCCTTGGCTCGCTGCTGGGTACCTCCAGCACCACGGCCTATCTCGAAAGCGCGTCGGGCGTGCAGGAGGGCGGGCGCACCGGCCTTACCGCCGTGACGGTCGCGGCGCTGTTCCTGGCCTGCTTGTTCATCTCGCCGCTCGCAGCCTCCGTGCCGGCCTATGCCACGGCGCCGGCGCTGTTCTACGTTGCCTGCCTGATGCTGCACGACTTGGTCGATCTGGACTGGGAGGACACGACCGAGGTGATCCCGGCCTGTGTCACGGCGCTGCTGATGCCCTTCACCTACTCGATCGCCAACGGTGTCTCCTTCGGCTTCATCAGCTATGCCGCTCTGAAGCTTCTGACCGGCCGCGCCAGGCAGGTGCATCCGGTAGTGTGGATCATCGCGGCGGTATTCCTGTTCAAGTTCATCCACGAGACCTCCGGCCACTGACCGCCCCGTCCGGCACCTGACCATGACTGACAGGATCGAGGCACCGAATATGCCCAGTTCGACTGTGTCTCTTACTCAGGGAGGCGTCACGTTTCATCCGGCCTGAGGGCGCTGATCAACGTGTTGACTGAGGCGTTGTCAGACAATTGACGACCAGCATTGTCAGCGCTTGGACCGAACGCCTGGGCATGCAGGAAGCAACGGCGATCGACCGCTGTTATGGCAGCGCCCAATCCACCGAACGCCATCTCCCTGGATACCCATGAATAGGCCGCCGAAGTTGGTCAGGCAGGCTGCGCCCGAATGTTCGAAGACCACTGGTATCAGGAACATGAACTCCCAGCAGCAGGTCTCCACGACCTTGCCGCCTAGGTCCTCGACAATCGCCTGATCCGATCGAGTTTTGCTGGGAAGCCCAGCTTTGGATGATGACCAATGGTGTGCCGGTGGAGGCGCTCGGCACCCAAGAATTCGAGTTGCCTCGGCTGCATGCGGACTGCCCCGAGAAGCTTCGCGGTCCAATCGGCGATCGCCTCCAGCTCATCGCAAACCGAAACTGACGATCGCAACACTCGGGGTAAGCCCGGTATACGTAGGTAAGCAGTGGGGGCGGCAGTAAAGCGCTGTCCCTTAAGATTCGGCGGGCTAAAAGCGCCATTTGCCGACATTGGAGCCTCGCCAGGAAGCGGACATCCTTCTGCTAGACCGAGCTGGGGGCGCGGGCTTTAGAACATTGAGGCGAACCAGGCTTTCTCAGCGAACCGATCCAAAGTCGGGCAGCTTGCAACGCGAATGGACGGCAGCCATTCTTGCGGTCCCACTAGGGAGGGCATCGATGGCTACCGGGACTGTGAAATGGTTTAACGCGACGAAGGGGTACGGTTTCATTCAGCCCGATGGCGGCGGCCAGGATGTGTTCGTCCATATCAGTGCTGTCGAGCGTGCTGGCCTGCGGGAGCTGCGCGACGGCCAAAAGATTTCCTATGAGGTCGTTGCGGACAAGCGCTCTGGCAAGTCCTCGGCCGATAACCTGCAGGTCGACTAACCCACGGCCTAAGTAGTAAGCTTCGCCTGCCTGGGTGAGGCCACCAGCACCGGTAGCGCCAACATGGTCAAAAAGCAGGCCATCGAGATTCCGATCGTCGGAGTCATGAGAATCGAGGTCAGTTCAGACCCCATACAGGATTCTGTGATCACCTTCGCAACCGAGGCAGAAGCGAATATAGCTCTGCGATTACCGCCAACGGTCATTGCAGAGCTAGAGGCTCTCTTGGCACGCGCCAGCCAAGAGCAGGCGAAGCGACTGCCAAAGCAATGACCTTACCAAATTCAATCAAGACGGTGGCGATGCTCGAAGGCGAGTCATTCGAAGCGCAAGTCTGAAGGTAGCGTTGCGCCAAAAGCGGAAGCTTGTACATCGCCCCGAAGCAGACATTCGTGAGGAGCCGCTGAGAGCAGCTTTCTCCTGTCTCATTATCAGGCGCGTACCGTCCTCTTTGTAATCGCTAAATCTGCCAGCGCGATCTCGTCGATTTCAACGCCAAGCCCGGATGCTTCCGGCACCTGATAGCCGTCTCCTTCGATCATAGGCCCCTGTCGGACGAAACCGCTGCGCGAGGGTGGATTGTCGTTCTCGTAGGATTCGAGGATCACGAAATTCGTCAGCAGTGAGGCCAACGTCACCGAGGCTGCGATCGCGACCGGGCCATGCGGATTATGTGGCGCGACGCCGATGTTGTAGGTCTCGGCCGCGTTGCCGATTTTGACGGCTTCGGTCAGCCCGCCGACACGAATGATCGAGGGTTGCACCAGCCCGACCGCCTGTCGCTCGATAATCTCCGCGAATTGCCGACGGGAATGCAGCCTTTCTCCAAAGGCGATTCGGGTCCGCGTGGTGGCCGACAGTCTCGCCAGCGCTTCCGCACTTTGGAACTCGGTCGGTTCCTCGACAAAGACGAGGTCGCAATCGGCCACGCCGGCGCAGAACTGCGCCGCCGAGGCCCAGTCGAGCCGGCGCCAGAGATCGACCATCAGCCCGATCGACGGGCCGACGGCTCCGCGGACCGCCTGCACCTCTGCCACCGCTCTCGGTACGTCGTGCTGTCGAACGCGATACTGGAGCTGATCGGGAGTCCCGAACGGATACCATTTCAGAGCGGTCGCGCCGCGCGAAACAGCGTCCTGCGCCTTCCGGAGCAGCTCTTCCGTCGACCGGTATCCGGCCCACCACTGATTGAGATAGACGCCGACGCGATCCCGCACGGCACCGCCCAAGAGCTTATGTACCGGCAGGCTATAGGCCTTGCCGGTGATGTCCCAAAGCGCTTGATCGATTGCGGCGAGGGCAGCCATGCTGCTGGCGCCCTCGCTCCAATAGACCTTGTCCTTGAGCATCGCCCAGTGCTTCGCGACAGCGGTCGGGTCCTGCCCTGCGATGGCACGAAACCCTTCTTCGATGCCCGCAGCAACCGACGGCCAGCGATGGTCCAGCGTCGCTTCACCGAAGCCGACATGGCCCCTATCCGTCTGGATCGCCGCAAAGAGATAGTGCTTGTTGGCATCTGCGAGCACATAGGTTCGCAGTTCGGCGATTTTCATGGCCCGTCTCTCCGCGCCCGGTTCGGCAGACTACCGGCCGGCCGCGGCCGTCACGATGATCTCGACGAGAACGTCTGGCGCCCCCATCTCGCATTGCGCCGTCGCGCGCGTCGGTGCCGCATTCGGCGCAGTCCATGCGTTCCAGACCTCGTTCATACCCTCGAAGTCCCGGGCGAGGTTCTTGATCCAGATCTGGGCGGTGAGAAGTCGGCTCTTGTCGGTGCCGGCCCTGGCGAGGAACTGCTCGATCTTCTCAAGCGTCTGCCTGGTTTGCCCCTTGATGTCCTGGCTGCGGTCATCAGCAGTCATGCCGCCGACATGGACGACTCCGTTGTAGACGACGACCCGACTGCGGCGCGGGTCGGTCTCGATGCGGACGATGTCGGTCATGGCCTTCTCCTTGTAGTGAAATGGGGGACGGGAATTCAATCGACGAAGTCGCCGAGCATGACCGGCTTGATCGGCGCCCTGATGCGGTAGTAGCCCACGTCGTCAGGGCGCGCGCCGCGCGCCTCGGCGATGATCTCCGTCACCGTCAGTCCGCACAGACGCCCCTGACAGGGGCCCATTCCGCAGCGGCCGAACGCCTTGGTCTGGTTCGGGCCGCGGCAGCCAAGCTCGACATGGCCGCGGATCTGTCCAGCGGTGACTTCTTCGCAGCGGCAGACGATGACCGCAGGGTCGCGTGGGATGCGGTTCGCATCGGCCGGTCGGTAGAGCTTGTTCAGGAAGCGCCGGATATGACTTTGCCGTTCGAACTGGTCGATCAATGCTGCACGCCGGCGGGCATCGACGTCGCGGCCGGCATGTTCCGCGATGGCGAGCGCCGCCAGCCTTCCCTGGGTTGCCGAGGCCTGCGCACCAATGATCGCCCGGCTGTCTCCTGCAACGTAGATCGGCGTTTCGCCCAGCCGGCCCCAACGGTCCGTCTCGGGCAACCAGCACAGCTGTTCGTCGTCCCAGCGATGGGCCGCACCCGTCGACCACGACAGCTGCGTATTCGGCACGACGCCCTGATGCAGCAGGACCAGCGAAGCAGGCAGCGTTACCCGCCGACCGCGATGGAGAAAGGAGAGGCCCTCGGCTTGCCGCTCGCCCTCGATCGCGAGCTCGCTCGCGCCCGAATAGAACCTGACGCTATGCCTACGTAGCGTCGCAATCAGCTTGAGGCCCTTGGCGAGGTCGCGCCAGCCGCGCACGGCACCGAGAGCGTGCCGGGCGGCACCGACATAACCCGACCGCTCCGTCGTATCGACGATGGCCGCGATCGCCACGCCGGCGCGAAGGTACTGCCAGGCGAGGAGGTAGAGCAGCGGCCCACAGCCCGCCAGCACGACCGGCCCGCTCGGCAGAGCACCCGCACCTTTCAGCAGGATCTGCGCCGCCCCCGCCCCCAGAACGCCGGGAAGCGTCCACCCCTTGATCGGGAAGGGCCGTTCCATGGCGCCGCTCGCCAGCAGCACGGACTTGCCGGCGATCTGTCGCGATTGTCCGTCCAGGACGTAATCCACGGCGCCGGAGTGCGCGACATTCCAGACGACGGCTCCGCGCAGATGCTCGGCGCCGCTGTCCCGGAACTCGGTCGCGAGACTGCGTCCGGCTGCGTAATCTTTGCCGAGAACCGCGACGCGATCGGGGGGGGCGGTTTCGATGCTGCGGTAAATCTGGCCGCCGAGCGCAGGCTGCTCATCGAGAACGATCACCGAGAGCCCCTGGGAGCGCGCTTCGCAGGCCGCAGCCATGCCTGCTGGTCCACAGCCGACGACGACGAGATCCGCCGCAGTTGCGCTCATAGCTCTTCTCCGAAGCTGAATTCGTCGAGATGGGCCGCACCGCACTGGCGCGTGACGACCATCCCTTCACGGACAGGGATCAGGCAGCTTTGCCGCGCCGGCACCCCGTCGATCTCCACGAGGCATTCGAAGCAGACGCCCATCATGCAATAGGGGGCGCGCGGAACACCGCCGACGACGCTCGACCGGAATTCCCTGACGCCGCCGACGAGCAGAGCCGCGGCGACAGTGATACCGGCCGGAACCCGCAGCGGCGAGCCTTCGAACATGATGGTGACCGAGGCGTTCGTCGGCGCATGCGGAACGGTGAAGAGCGGCTCAATGGTCATGGCTGAAGCTCGCAGCGGGGTCGAGGAAGCGGTCGCCGGTGAATACTTCGAAGCCGGCCGGCGCCTGCGAGAGCCCAGCCATCCAGGGGCCAACCACGTAGCAATGGGCGGCTGCGAGGGTGACGCCGCTATGGCTGGTGGCGAGGAAGGCCCCGGGGCAGGACGCCGATTCCTGGTAGATCGGGTAGCCGTCCGGGGTTAGCGGTCGCAGGGCCCCCCACGCCCGGACCAGGCGCGCGCGCGCCAGGGCCGGGAAGGTTTCGACCGCGCGGCGGGCTAGCACCTCGATCTTGTCGGTCGTCGTGCCATCGTCGAGGCCGACATCCTCAGAGGTGGAGCCGATCTGGACACTGCCCTCGCGTGTCTGCCGGCACTTGTTCGTAGGATAGTCGAGAAACGGTTTCAGCCGCTCGGTGATCAGCACCTGGCCGCGGGTGGAGGCAATCGGCGCGTGCAGACCGACCTGCGAGGCCAGGCCGGCGTTGCCGAGGCCCGCCGCAAGCACGATCCGGTCGCTCTTCCAATTCTGGCCGTCCTTCGCGACGGCTTCGAAAGAACCATTGTCGCGATGGTGCCGGATTTCCGCAACGTCCACGCCGGTGATCACTTCGGCTCCGCGGTGCCGAAGCGCGGCATGCAGACCGCGCAAGAGCATCAGTGGGTTCGCGTGGCCGTCGAGCGGACAGTAGCTTCCCCCCACGACCGCCGGGCCAATCCCAGGGAGGTACTGCCGCAGCTCCGAGGGGGCCATCATCTTGAAGGGAATGCCGCCGACCTCACGATCTATCCGTTCCAGAAGATCGGCGCGTGCCCTCACATCGGCATCGTTGAAGCCCAGCCAGAATCCACCCGGTTGTTCGAGACCGGCGTCGACATCGGTCAGATCGACCAGTTCCTTCTGCAGGTTCGGCCAGAGCTTCAGTGCGTCTCGGCTCCAGCTCGCATAGCGGGGCATCTTGCCGCCCTTGCTCGAAACCCAGACTAGTCCAAAGTTGCCTCGGGAGGCCCGAAAGGCAGTGTCTCCCTGGTCGAGCACACGCACGCGCATTCCGGCCCGTAGCGCACCGTAGGCGATGGCGGCACCGACAAGGCCGCCCCCTACCACCGTCATCGTCTGGTTGCTCATGTCCGCAACTCCGGTCCAGGCCGGCTTTCATTTGATATTTCGGGCGCAACTATCCTGTCGGCGCCGATGAAGGCGGCCGATCGGGACGGTCGTTTCGGCTACTTCTTTCCGATGAGAACCCTGTCCAGGCCGACTATGCGGTCGAGAATGAACATGAAGGCCATCGTTCCCAGGATCAGAATGGTGGAGACCGAAGTCGTCACCGGATCGGTCAACTGGGATATGCGGTTGTAGAGCGCGACGGGCAGCGTCGTGGTTCCCGGAGTTGCGACGAAAATGGTCATCGTGACCTCGTCGAAGCTCTGGATGAAGGCGAGTATCCATCCCGCCGCCACGCCCGGCAGGATGAGCGGCAGGAGAATCCGACGGAAGGCGACCGTTCGCGACGCACCGAGCGATCGGGCGGCGGCCTCTGCGTCGCGTTCGAGCCCGATCACGGCGGCGAGCGTCAGCCGCAGGGAATACGGAACGATGGTGATCGCATGGACCAGCACGAGGGCCACGAACGAGCCGGTCCAATCCATGATCGAAAAGAAGCGCAGGAAGGCGACCCCGAGTACGACATGTGGGATCATCAGAGGCGACATCAGGAACGCCATCAACGCGTCACGTCCGAGAAACCGATGACGGGCGATGGCGAGCGCCGCGGGAACGGCGAGGATGGTCGCCAGCGTCGCCGAAGCAAGGCCGAGCCAGATCGACAGCCAGAACGCGCTGATCAGTTCAGGCGCTGCCAGAATTTCCCGGTACCAGCGTAGCGACGCGCCGTCGAACGGCATCGACAGGTATTCCTTGTCGGACAGCGAGACCAGCATCACGACGACCAACGGGGCGAGGATGAACATGGTGAGCAACGCGTGGAAGATCAGCGCAAGCGGCCCATTTTTTCCGATGTCTCGACCGCTCATGCGAACACCTGCTTGAAACGCCGCTCGACGATACGGTTGCACCCGACGATGATCAGCACGTTGGCGAGCAGCAGAAGCACCGCGATGGCGGCTCCAAGCGGCCAGTTGAGCGAATTGAAAAACTCGTCGTAGAGCGTGGTCGCGACGACCTTCACCCGGCGCCCACCGATGATTGCGGGGGTGGCGTAAGCCGACGCCGCCAATGCGAAGACAATGATGGCTCCGGACAGGATGCCGGGCATCAACTGCGGCAGCATGATGCGGCGGAAGGTCGTGAAAGGGCCGGCCCCGAGCGAGCGAGCCGCGTGCTCGATCTGGCCGTCGAGGCGCTGCATGGCGCTCCACACCGCGATGATCATGAAGGGCAAGAAGACATGCGTCAGGACGATGACGACGCCCGTCATCGAGAACAGCAGCCGGATCGGCTCGTCGACCAGCCCGAGCGATCGCAGCGCCGTGTTCACGAGCCCCTGACTGCCGAGCAGGACCGACCAGCCCAGCGTGCGCACGACAACTGAGATCAGCAGCGGCCCGAGGATGACAACAAAGAAGGTGCCGCGCCAGACCGGCTTCATCTTGGCCAGGATCAAGGTCTCGGGCACGCCGAGAACAATGCAGATCACCGTCACGGCGAGCGCCATTCCGCCCGTCCGGAGGAAAATCTCCTGGTAGTAGCCGTCGAGGAGAATCTCGAGATAGTTGCCCCAGCCCAAAGTTTGCTGGATGCCGCGCATGCCGTCGAAGGCATTGAACGACAGGATCGCCGTCAGGACGAGCGGGACGGCCAGCAGCGCGAGATAAAGCGCAAGCGCCGGCAGCGAGAGGAGCCAAGGCGTGCCGCGGCCGGTGTGAGCGACAGAGCTAGCCATGGGAGCCCTCCGTCGCGATGATGCGCAGGTCGTCGGCGTTCCAGCTCACCCCGACCGGCTCGCCCTCCTCGGGTTGCAATGCACCGATGTTTTGTTGGGTGATCCGAAGCGATCCGAGCTCGGTCTCAATCTCGTAAATCCACGAGCCGCCCAGGAAAAGGCGGGTGCCGACGAGTCCTCGCAAGGTGGCCTCGTCCGGGGAGCCCAGGCGGAGGCGCTCCGGACGGATGAAAACTGCGATCTCAGGACCAATCTGGTCTTTTGCGAGCTTCGTTCGGAATGATACGGGGCCGACCTTGACGGTCGCCTCGTCGCCGGCGCGCTTTTCGACCCGCCCGCTCAGCACATTCGTATGGCCCAGGAACCGTGAAGCGAATTCCGAGGTCGGCCTGTCGTACACCTCCTGCGGTGTGCCGAGCTGCGCAATGCCGCCATTCGTCATGACGGCGATCCGATCGCTCATCGTCATCGCCTCGACCTGATCGTGGGTAACCAGGATCGCGGTGATGCCGAGCCGCCGCTGCAAGGACCGGAGCTCGACATGCATTTCGCCGCGGAGCTTGGCGTCGAGATTTGACATCGGCTCGTCCAGAAGCAGGACGCGCGGCCGGATCGCCAGAGCACGGGCGATCGCGACACGCTGGCGTTGCCCACCGGAGAGTTCGCTGGGATAGCGGCCCTCGAGGCCAGCCAGGCGAACCATCGCCAAAGCTTCTTCGACCCGGCGTTTCAGCTCGCCACGCTCGACCCGGCGCATTTCAAGGCCGAAGCCGATGTTCTGGGCCACGCTCATGTGGGGGAAGAGTGCATAACTCTGGAAGACCACCCCCATGTCACGCTTTTCCGGGGCGATGCTGGTCAGTTCGTGGCCATCGACCACGATGCTCCCCGTCGTCGGCGGGACGAAGCCCGCCACCATCTGCAGGGTCGTCGTCTTACCGCAGCCCGAAGGGCCAAGCAGGGACAGGAACTCGCCTTCTTTGACGTCTAGGTTCATGTCCCGAACGGCGTGGACCGGGCCATAGCTCTTCGACAGGGCACGCAGAGACAAACTGCTCATTTCGAATGGAGCCTTCGCTTCGACAACTGCGGAGATTGGCGCTCGCGCCCTATCTCTCGATCGTGCGGTTCCAGCGATTGGTCCATTCGGCCCGCTTCTTGTTGATCTCGCTCCACTGGACCGAGATCATCCTGCCCACACGCTCGTCGCCGTAGGGAACCTGTTCGGCCAGCTTGTCGTCGAGCTTGGTCTGGCGATTGGTGGGGCCAAAGCCTTCCGTGGCGAGTTTGGCCTGGATCGCAGGCGTGACCAGGTATTGCAGGAAAGCCTGCGACGCCTCAGGAAGACTGTTCTGGACCACGGGGCAAGCGCCGAGCACGAGCGCAGGCGTCCCTTCCTTCGGATACACGAACTCCATCGGGAAGCCGGTATTCTTAAGCGCGATCGCGCGGCTGCTGCCCCAAACGGCCACGTCGACATCGTTGTTCTGGAACATCTCCGCGAGCTTCGCGGGCGAGGAGGACCAGCTCAGAATGTTCGGCGCCAGCGATTTGCGGATGGAGTCGAAGCCGGGCTCGATATTGCTCTCGTCGCCGCCGTTGATGCGAGCGAACATCACGAGCGTATGCACACCGTAGGTGCCGGATAGCGAGGAGGCCGTGACGCGTCCCTCAAGCCTCTTGTCGGTCAGATCCTTCCAGGAGGCGGGCGCCGACCAGCCCTTCTTCTTGTAGTTCGCGGCGTTGTAGGCGATCCCGGTCGCCACCAACCCGATACCGATGCCGTTGCCGCCGAATTGGGCGAAGGGATAGATCTCCTTGTAGATGGGAGCGTCGGTCAGCTTGTCGCAATATCCGAACTGGATGGCCTGATAGAGCGGCCCGTCATCGACAATGGCGATATTGATCTCCTGCTTGCCGGCTTGAGCTTGCAGCTTCGCAACGATCTCGCTGGAAATCCCAGGGACGTAGGTAATCTTTACGTTATGCTTGGCTTCGAATTCAGGAATGATCTGGGTTTGGAAAAGCTTTTGCGTGCTGCCGCCAGGTCCAGCGACGTACATGGTTTGCTGAGCCAGTGCAGGAGGGGCAAAAGCCATAGCTCCGGCCAAAAAAAGATTACGAACGCGATTCATGACCCCTCCGAATATTTTATTTTGAGCTGAGAGATGACGATTTCTCCTCCCGTCATGTTCTCGTGCGCAATCAGGCTATGAACCGCATCTCATTATGGCAAATAGAAATAAGCCGAGGGTCTATGCATTGAGGATATAGCCCTGCCGCACTTTGCCTTGGGCCATTGGAGGCTTTTCCAACCGAAATACAGGAGCGCATCGACGCCCGGTTCGGCGAGATTGCTCTATCTTCCGCCGCGCTTCGGCGCAGCGTTGAGCGCTGCCTTCTCTTCCATCGTCACCGCCTTGAGAACCTCGACGAAGCTAGCGGCCAAACGGCTTTTCGGGCGCCCCTTCGGATAGATCAGCTGGGCTTCGTGTTTGATCGAGGGGCGGAAGGGGCGCATGACGACGCCCAGATGCCGGTAGTCCTGAGCCGCAAGCGGGTTGACGATCGCCACGCCGAGCCCTTGTGCCACCAGCGAGCAGGTGATCGTGCTGAACGGCGTTTCCAGGGTGATGCGCCGATCGATGCCCGCCTTCGTGAACACCTCGTCGACGTCCGAACGGCCGTGGTCGTTCTGCGCGAAGGAGATGTAGGGCTCGTCCGCGAGATCAGCCGGGCGCACCGCCGCTTTACCAGCTAGGCGATGCTCGGCCGGCATCAGGCAGACTCCGTCGACGCAGTAGAGCTGCTCGCTGGAAAAGCCGTAATTCTCATACAGGTGCGAGACGATTCCGACATCGCAGGACATTTCGTCTACCCATTGCGACACCGCTGCCGAGTGCCCCGCATGGATCGAAATGCCGGTTTCCGGATAAATCTCCGCAAAGCGTTTGATCGAGCGAGGGATCAAGCCGTGGGCCAACGTCTGAATCGATCCGATCCGGAGAAGGCCTCCGCTGAACCGACGGATCCGGTTTGCCGCTTCCTCCAATCGCCGAATACCGTGGAAGCTGCGCTGAACCTCGTTGAAAAACGACAAGCCGTCTGTGGTTGGCACCACTTTTCCCGGCATCCGCTCGAACAACTGAAGCCCGGTTTCTTTTTCCAGCTGCGCGATTGAACGGCTGACATTCGGCTGCGACGTGTGAAGGATCCGAGCCGCCGCTGTAGTGGAGCCGGTTATCATGACCGCGCGAAAGGCTTCGACGTGAGAAAACCGCACTCCTTCGCGCCCTCTCTAAAGCACTACAATGAACCTTCATGCATGCTCGTCGCCTGGCAATGCAGGTGCTGGCATCGCGTATTGTACCGTGACGTCTCCCTGCATCGAGCACAATGTTGCCATGACGTTAGGCGCCAACCATTTGATAGGGAGCGAAGCTACATGCGCTCGCTGCAGGATAGCCGCTCGCAGCCGAGCAGCGCCAAGTGCAGACGTTGGCGCTCTGCCAGGAACCGGACCTTCGCTGCTGGGCGTCGACTTTCGACCATCGCAGACGCGGGCACACCGGCAACCTTCCAAAAAAGGAGGCGATAGTTGCCCCGACCAGACGTCAAAAAGTCCGCAAAAACGCTATGTTCAAGAAATGCCCGCAGTTTTGGCTGCTCCCGCGCTTGGCTCGGGAAGTAAATGAAAAACCCTGGTATGATCGGCATGAAGCGTTCCAGGCAGGGCGCCAGCTGTCCTCGAGCGACCTGCGGCGCCACGTTCATTGCGATGTTGTAGACTAAGCCGATGCCCGAGACCGCCGCCGACACGCTTAGGCCGGCCTCGTTGACGATCAACGAGCCGGGCACGGCGACGTCGAACTCGCGCACCTGGCCACCATCCTGCTCCTCGGCAAACTGCCAGCGATAGAGCTGCCCTTGGGACTGCCGGAAGTTGATGCAGTTGTGCTCGGCCAACTGCTCGGGATGGAGGGGAATGCCGCGGTCGGCGAAGTAGGCGGGCGAGCCGGCGACGGTCATCCTCGACGGGTCCGTGAGCCGGACAGCGACCATGTCCTGCGCGATCGTCTCGCCGATGCGAATGCCGGCGTCGTATCCTTCGGCGACTATGTCGATGAAGCTATCCTCGATGGCCAATTCCAGCTCGATGTCCGGATGGGCGGCCGCGAACCCGGCCAGCACCGGTTCCACTGCCAGGCGCGCCACGGACGGCAGGTTCAATCGCAGCAAGCCCCGTGGCCTTTCGCCTACGGTCCTTGCGGCCTCGAACGCCGCCGCGACGTGCGAAACGGACGCCTTGGCATGCTCCAGGAACAGCGCCCCGGCCTCGGTCAGGTTCACCGAGCGTGTGGTTCTTGCCAGCAGCGGCGCACCGACCCGCTCCTCCAGCCGCTTAACGGTCCAACTCACCGCCGCGGGCGTGACCCCAAGCTCCAGCGCGGCCACCGTGAAGCTTCGCTTCTCGGCCACCTTGGTGGCTCACTAGCCCTCGGCAGCTGCGCCCTTAACGGTGACTTCTCGCTCTCGACTCACATCCGCAGATGATGCTCAAGGAGCAGCTTGAACCACCGCCCTGAAAGTGATTTCGATGAGCTGCTCACGGAAGGCCAGCCGCGACACGCCTATTAGATTGCTCGCACAGCGTGGTTTGATAGCGCCGTAGGCTTCCTTTCGCACAGCACCTGCCACCGCGAATGCAGCATCCACATCGAGCACGTAGAGCGTCTCCTCAACTACGTTTTCCAGCGTCGCTCCGAAGCGTGCCAGAATTCGGGCCGCGTTGGCGTAGGTAGCTCGCATCTGCGGTTCCATCATCGAGAAATCGATGGGCAATCCATTTCCATCGAGAGACGCCGGCGCTACGAGATCTCCTTTCTCATCATGGCTAAGCTGGCCAGATACATAGATTGTATCGCCAACCTTGATCGCTTGTGCATACCCATAAACATCTTCCCATGGCACATCGAAATAAGCTGATTGTTTGCTGATCATGGAAAATCACCCGTGTCTTCGATAATTCCGCAGAGCGGGCCGCTTAAGCGCGCCCATTAGTTATCTTCACCGGCCGGCATGTGCCGACCGGTCGTGTGTCGATCAGGCAAGATCAATTGAGAGGCGTTATGTCCATGCCGAATACTGGCAAGGCGAGCTTTTTAATCGTCCCATCGGCCTGAGCCTCAGCAATGGCCTTGTCGAACATCGCTTTCAGATCGGTGTCTTGCTTACGCAGGCCGACGCCGGCGCCCTTTCCGACGACGCCGCCCTGGAAGCACGGTCCGAATGTCTTCATCGTTTCGCGGCCCGGCTTCGCGGCAGCAATGCCCAGTGTGTCCTTTCCGCCTACGACCACGTCGACCCGGCCGGCGACCAAATCAATGTCTCGCGCTTCGGGGGTCTTATACTGGCGCATCAGCGCAATACCTTTGAAGTAGGTCTCGACGAAAGCAACCGATCCGCCAGCAGCAAGGGTGCCGATCGTCATGTCCTTGAACAGAGCCTTGATCGGATCCATCGCGGCCTTCGTCGCCGCCTCGTCATTGAGCGATATGATCTTGTCCTCGTTGCCGAGCTTCTTCGCGATATCGGGATTGGCTGTCGCAAAGGTATAACAAACCGCGGCATACGGGATTGAGAAAGCAATGACCTCCTCCCGCCGCGGCGTTATCGACACGTCGTTGACGATAGCGTCGAACTTCCCTGCATTCAGAGCAGGGATCATGCTGTCGAAGGATTGCGCGGTCAGCGTGCATTTGACTTTCATGCGCGCGCAAATGTCCTTGAACAGATCGATCTCGAAGCCAGCCAAAGTGCCGTCCGGTTTGGTGTAGTTCCACGGAGGAAAGCCACCCTCCGTCACGATGCGGACTTCCTTCCACTTCTGTTCTTGCGCAAAACCACATGGAATGGCGGCGACAAGAAAAGTTCCGGCGACGAGCAGTGTGGCGGTTTTCATTGCATTCCCCTTTCTTGTTTTGCGACCTCGGCCGCGCTCAACGCCCCAAGAACTGTTCAAAATGGGGCGACTGACTCTTGGTGAAGATATCTTCCGGCTTCCCATCCGCTTCGATTGAGCCCTGGTGCAGGAAGACGACCCGGCTCGATACGTCTCTTGCGAAACCCATCTCATGGGTCACAACGAGCATCGTGCGGCCCTCCTCCGCCAGGGATCGAATGACGCGCAGAACGCCGCCGACGAGTTCGGGGTCCAAAGCGGACGTAGGCTCGTCGAACAGCATCAGGCTCGGGCGCATGGCGAGTGCGCGAGCGATGGCTGCCCGCTGCTGCTGGCCTCCGGAGAGGTGGGCGGGGTATTGATCCGCCTTGTCGGCGATCCCGACCCTGTCGAGAAGGACTCGGGCCTCTTCGACGCATTCCGCTTTGTTTCGCTTCAGAACATGGACAGGGGCCTCTATGACGTTCTGCAAGATCGTCATGTGGGGCCAGAGGTTGAAGCTCTGGAACACCATGCCGATGCGCGAGCGCAGCCGATCGATCTGACGTGTATCCAGCCCAGTGGGTCGCCCTTTGCCGTCCGAAGCGATTTTGATCTGCTCCCCGGCCACCGATACGGAGCCCTCGCTTGGGATCTCCAGCATGTTAATGCAGCGCAGCATGGTCGACTTTCCCGAGCCTGAGGAACCCAAGATCGAAACGACCTCTCCCTCGTAGGCCTCGAGATTGATGCCCCGTAGCACTTCGAGCCCGCCGAAGCGCTTACGAAGGTTTTCGAGGCGAACTGCCGTTTTCATGGAGTGTGATCCTAACAGTCCGTTATTGTGCATCGGCTGGGAGAGCTGCTCGCCGCAGATGAGGCGTCAGCCGATACTCCATGAGCCGGACCGACTGCGTGAGCGCCGCGGTCAGTGCGAGATAAATGGCACCAGCGGCGACGAACACGCCGATCGGCCGGTAGCTGCTAGAGGCGATCGACGCAGCGATGCCTGTCACGTCCATCAGTGTCACGAGCGAAGCGAGCGACGTTGCCTTCACCATGGCGATCATCTCGTTGCTGTAGGCCGGCAGCGCCTGCCGGATGGCGAGAGGGAGCACAATCCGCCGCAAGAGCAGAAAGCCGGACATACCGCACGCGCGAGCGGCTTCGATCTCGTTTCGACCAACCGACTGGAGCCCGCCGCGGATCACTTCCGCTGCATAGCCGGAGCTGTTGATCACAAGGGCGATGACAGCGCACCAGTATGGCTCGCGTAGAATCGGCCAGAGGAAACTTGCGCGGATCGAGCTGAACTGGGTGAGTCCGTAGTAGATCAGGAACATCAGCACGAGCAGCGGGATGCTGCGGACGATCTGGACATATAGCCAGGCGGGCCAGATCAGGACCCGATGGCCCGAGAGCCGCATCCCCGCGACTAGAAGCCCGATCAGCAAGCCGCCCAGTATCGCCAGCGCGGCAAGTTGCACTGTCAGCGGCACACCGCCTAGCAAGCTGAGAAACGTCTCGAAGATGAACTGGATTTCCATCAGCGCCTCACGAAGCCACGGGAGTAGCGTCTTTCGGCAGCCTGGATCAGCAGCCCGCTTGAGACTGCCAATGCGATGTAGATCAACGCCGCTGCGAGATAAAAATCGAATGGTAACCGGGTAGAACCAGCCGCGATCTGAGTTTGGCGCATCAACTCGGCGACGCCCGTGGCCGACAGCAGCGAAGACCCCTTCAATAATCCGAGCCAAACGTTCCCGATGCTCGGGAGGGCGTGCCTCAGGGTGAGCGGCGCAATTATTCGACGAAAGCGTAGGAACGTGCTCATCCCGCACGCTTTCGCAGCTTCTATCTCACCTGGCTTGACCGCAAGGAACGCGCCACGGAACACCTCGGTCATCAGGGCGCCGGCAACGATACCGATGGCCAGGACGCCTGCGATGAACCCGGGTAGAGCAAAGAAGCCGTGGTAGCCGAAGAACCCAGCGACGCTTGAGAGCACCGAGCTGCTCCCGAAATAGAGCAGGAATATCACGAGCAGATCGGGCACGCCGCGCAATACGGTGGTGTAAGTCTGTGCGATCGTTCGCGCGATGGGGCCGCCCAGCAGTTTAGCGCGCGCGGCAGCCGCTCCGATTAGCGAGGCCAGGATAAGGCCGCACACGGCAGCGCCGATGCTAACGGCGGCTCCTGCAAGCAGCACGGCGCCCCATCCGTCTGGGCCAAAGCCGAACAGCCCGAGGTTGCTCAAGAATGCGCTCCAGGCGCGCAGCTCAGATAGAGCCGATCCCGTCCCCGGTATGCATTGCTGCGAGCGCCCTTCGTCTCAGAGTGATCCATCGCCTCACCTCCGCGGATCGACAAGGCATAACCGCTCTGAATGATTTATTCAACAATCAGATCATCTGAAAATTCATATTCATATTGGGCCAAGTCTCATCGGACCCGACCAGCGCTCCAGGTTGAGGGCAGCCACGCTGCATGCCACTTCTCAGAGAAAGACCCTGCGCTTTTTGGACGATTCGTGGATCGTCTCGAGGCGGCGCTGCGCTTTTCCGTTCATGCGTGCGCACATCGCATCCAGAAGAACGGCAGCGATTAATTGGAAGGCCGCGTAGGAATCGAATAGCAGGCGGCTGTTGACGCGCGCCTTGAGAAGAAAGTCGGCCAACCCTTCGTCGTTGCTGAAACTGGTATCAGTCACCAGAATAATCCGCATGCCGAGTTCGCGCGCAAATTGGATCGCCTGCACAGTCTCCTTTGGATGAAGCGGCAGCATGAAGAACAGGGCCGTGCGTCCGCCAGCTAGATGACACTGCTGAAGTCGGTCCTGTGTCATCGAGCCGCCATCGGCGATGAGCCGGACATCCGAATGGATCCGGGAGGCATAGAACTCGAACTGCGTCGCGAGCCCAGTGGATATCCTCAAGCCCACGACGGCGAGAGGTTTGGATTCGACCATTGCATCGACGATGCGGTTGATCTCATCGGCGTCGGCGAAGACACGAGCGAGCTCTTCGAGATTGTCGACTTCGGCGAGCACAGCAGTCTGATATCGGTTGCTGTCGGAGCCGACGCCATCTTCGTTCATGGCTACGCCGCCGCGAAGGTGCTTTCGCATCTCCAAATAGCCATCGAAGCCTAGCACCATAGCAAACCGTGTCACCGACGGCTGGCTAACACCCGCCAACTCGGCGAGTTCAGTGCTCGACAGGAATCCGATTTCAGACCCGCGCTCGACGAGACACTGCGCGATGCGGCGCTGCGCAGGCGTCAGGCGCTGGCCGCTTGTCCGCATATCGAGCTCCGCCTGAAGCGCGGACCGGTCGAGCGAACGCGGACCGTCCTCCTTCTGAGGCGGCCGCCGACGGCCTCCTGCGCGGGTGTTCGTCATAGTTGCTCCCTCGATACGCGTCGCGGCCAGCGACCGCCGGACACTAGCATTGCCTTGGATCGGTGCACGCCTCCCGGCTTGCCAGATCCACAGTAGCTCGCTTCGCCGTTCTATTCATCCATTCTCTAACGTGTTGACTCATGAATTATTATATTCAATAACGTCACGCATCGCGCTTTTTCCGCCTTCGACACCTGGGGAGATTCTCGTGGCAGCTGCAGCTTCACCACTGGCGCCGGCGAAACCAACCCCGGCACCGCTCCCGGCTCGGATCGATCGTCTCAAGGCGCTGATGGCGAAGCATGATTGCGATGCGATCATCTCCTTCAAGCCGGAAAACAGCTTCTATCTGACCGGCTTCAATCCGATCATCTACTCTCAACCGGTCATCGCGATCATCACTCCCGACCACGAGCCGATCATGCTCGTGCATGCGCTTCGCGACGAGCATAGCCGCGGCAGTTCCTGGCTGTCGGACATCCGCCTGTTCGGCTACTGGTCCAGCAAGGTCACGCTGGGAGCCAACTGGCTCGATGCGCTGGCTACCGTTTTCGGCGATTTGGGCTGCTCGGCGAAGAGGATCGGCATCGAGGAAAACTTCGTTTCTATCGATCGCATGAAGCAGCTCCGCCAGGCGCTGCCGGGAGCGCAGTTCACCGACGCCGGACGCATTATCGAACGCTGCCGCTTGATCAAGGATTCCGACGAGATCGGCAACGCCCGGATCGCGGCGAAGCTATCCGATATCGGCATGGACGCCGCCTATGAGGCGCTACGCGCGGGCCGGAATGAGCGCGAGATCTGCGTCTCAGCCATGCATGCAATGAACCAGCACTGGTCCGCCAATTACCCAGAGGTCGAAGTGTGCGATTTTGGCTCGCTGGAAGGTGGAGTTCAAAACAACCTGTCCTTCTGGGCTCTGTCCGGCGAGCGCACGTTCTACAATTGCGACAATCCCAGTCAACGCACACCAAAGCGCGGCGATGCCGTCACCCTTCTCAGCTGGACGATTGCAAACGGTATTCATGCCGAGAACGAGCGCACGGTGGCAGTCGGCTCTCTGCCTTCTGCTTACCGCAAGGCAATGGATGACATTCTTGAAATCCGCTCCGAGGTCGACCTGCTGATTAAACCGGGGGTCCCCTTCAGAGACATCTACAACGCGAGCAAAAGCCGGCTCGAGTCACGGGGTTATGGCGCATACCTCCCGGGCCGTATTGGTCACAGCATCGGCCTTGGGGCCCATGAGCAGTTTTCGATCGATGCAAAGTCGGACGAGGTGTTGGAGCCGAATATGCTGATCACGTTCGAGCCTCACATCCAGATCTATGGCGAGGTTCAGACTCAGATTTCGGACACGATCCTGATTACCGCCCAAGGGCGCGAGTACCTGACGCTGTCCCACGCCGGATATCTGGAAGTCTGAGCTCAGTCAGGTTCGCCAGCACCTTTGCAACTGCGTGCTTTCAGCGCGCGGCCCCCTTTGCTCATTGAACGCATAGGAATCGCTCACAATGGATGCGGCAACGCTTCGTTTCGACGTCCCGGAATATGACCTCTCGCTTCGGGCTCGGTTCCTGACCGACCGGAATCCGGCACTGGTCGAAAAGGTGCTCGCAGAACTGCCGCTTCAGACGGTGTTGCATCATGTCCTCTTTTCGGGACGTGCGATCTACATGCCAACGCGGATCATCGACAGCGAACCAGGCAACATGGTCACGCGGCGACTGGGCGACGTCTATCTTTATCAGCCGAGCGCCCAAATCTGCATCACCTATAACGACAAGACCCCCGAGAGCGCGCCGGTCAACAAGTTCGCAGAAATTCACCCGGACGACCTGCCGGCTCTGATCAGGCTCGGTGAGCTTGTCCGTGACCACACGGTGACTAGGGCACAGCGAAAGGTAATCAAGATCGGTATCCGTTCCTCCAGCAGTCCCGTCGAGGTGTCATCTCCGATCGTGCAATTCGGAAAAGATCTGCCGAGTGACCACTGGCGTCATGCGGTCAATCGGATCAACGATGAGGTGGATCGGGTGTGGCTAAACGAGCCGCAAGAAGTCCTCGAGCTCATTCAGGCGGACACGTCCCCTGCCACAATGTTCTTCATGAACAGCTACTTACTTCAGGACGGGCCGAATATTGGATCGAAGCTCCTGACAGTATCGACCGACAGCGATATGACATTGCCGTTTATTGTGCGGCTCACAAAATCTTTTCTAACTGAACCATTCGACCATTTTCTCTTCCTCTCCGACCTCGGCTTTCCAAAAATGAAGGAAATCGGCGAAGCTTATATGAATGCACTTCCGACCTTGCAAAGCCTGGACGAGTATCGACAGCTGACCGCTCCGTTGGTCATCCTGTTGAACCGTATGCAGAAGTGGATGCATCTAATCTACGATCACGGCGGTTTGACTCCCGGCGAAAGGATTCGGCTGAGCTCGCGCTAGAATCAAGCTGCCGACGGGTGTAGCTCTGCGATGCGTCACAAGCAGAAGCGGGCTGTGGCCGGAGAGCTGACATTCATTCTCCAAGCTTCCGTCCGAGCTGATGCAAGTTCGCAGCTGTGGGGCTATTGGTCACGGCGCGGCAGCTGCCCGCCGCGCCGGATAGGTTACAGGTCCGTCTGCTCGGAGATGAGGAGAGCATCATCAACTTCGATGCCGAGGTAGCGCACGGTGCTTTCCAGTTTGGAGTGCCCCAGTAGGAGCTGGCATGCGCGAAGATTGCCGGTACGCTTGTAGATCAGGGCAACTTTCGTCCGCCGCAGACTGTGCGTCCCGTAGAGTGCGGGATCGAGGCCAATCAGAGCGACCCAGCCATCGAGCAGTCGGCCGTACTGCCTGGTTGTCACGTGATCGCGTGGCCGACTGCGGCTCGGAAAGAGCCATTCGCCATTGTCGGCCGGGCGCTTCCTCAGCCAAGCTGTAAGCGCCTCTCGGGTCGTATCCGTCAACTCGAACGGCACCGGTCGACCCGTCTTCTGCTGGATAATCGACGTCCTCAATCTTACGGTTCCGCCGAGCACGACATCGCCCACGCGCAGCCGCACGAGATCGCAGCCGCGCAGCTTGCTGTCGATCGCGAGATTGAACATTGCCAGATCTCGCACACGCCGATCGTGCTGTAGCCGTGTCCGGATCGCCCAGATGTGGCGCGGCTTCAACGGCGGCTTCGGGCCGATGATGCGGCCGGTGTTCCAGGCAGGACGCTGATGGATCGGTTGAGCTTCGACAAGCATTACGCATCCTCCATCGGGATGCCGCATCCGAAGCTACTATAACTCATCCAACCCATCGCTCGGCGCCATGTGCGGACATTCGACCCACGCCTGAAAGCCGACATTGAGGGCTTCGTCGCTCAGTTGTCGCGTAAGCTGCGCGTTACGAGCCGATTCAGCCTCTCCGCGAATGCATTTGCGTCTGCCGGGCGCTCGCCGTCCAAGACGCGGGCGCTGTCCAAGAGAAGGTGTGCGACGTCGCTACGCAGCGCGCCATCCTCGACAGAAGCGAGGGCCGAAACCATCGCATGATGCGGGTTGACCTCGAGGATCGGCTTTGCCGCGCTTTCGACTCGACCTGCCGCGCTGAGCAGGCGTTCGAACTGGCGATCCGGCCCCTGATCCGACGCAACCAAACAGACCGCGCTCTCGGTCAGCCGATCGGAGGATCGGACATCCGCAACCTCATCGGCCAAAATCTCCTTCATCGACGCGAGCAGAGTGGTGATCTTCTCACCCGTTTCAGGAGACGGAGGCGCCGCGCCGTCAAGCAACGGGACGAGGCCGAGATCAGCCGCGCCTTGCGTCACCGACTTGAACGGCTTGCCCTCGAATTCCGGCATGCCCGAAACCCAGAAGCTGTCGACCGGATCGGTCAACAGCAGGACCTCGATGCCACGCGCCCGGAAGCCTTCGAGCTGTGGCGAGTTCGCGATCCGGCCCGCATCGTCGCCAGCGATGTAGAAGATCGCCGTCTGGTTCTCTTTCAGCGCGCCAACATACTCCTTCAGGCTCCGCCAGCCTTCGCCGGAAGCCGTGGTCCGGAAGCGGGAGAGACCGAGAAGCTGGGCGCGACGTTCGAAGTCCTCGTAGAGCCCTTCCTTGATCACCGCGCCGAAATTCTCCCAGACCAGGGAAAAGGTCGCGGCATCCTGCTCTGACAGCTTCGCAAGATCGGAGAGCACCCGGTTGGTGACGCCTTTCTTGATCGCGCCGAGCAGCGGGCTGTCCTGGATCATCTCGCGGGAGACGTTGAGCGGCAGGTCGGCCGTGTCGACGATGCCGCGGACGAAGCGCAAATAACGCGGCATCAACTCGGCTTCGTCGGTGATGAAGACGCGCTTCACATAGAGCTTGATCCGCCCCTTGCGCTCGGCGTCGAAGAGATCGAACGGGCGTGCGCCCGGCACGAAGGCGAGCACGCTATACTCGTGCCGGCCCTCGGCATGGAAATGGATGGTCGCGGCCGGCTCGTCATATTGCCCAGCGACGCTGCGATAGAAATCGACATACTCATCCTTGGAAATCTCGCTCTTCGGCCTAGTCCAGAGCGCGGCGCCGTCGGCAAGCGTCGTTGCCTCCGCTCCGGGCTTCTCGACCAGAGCGATCGGCACCGGGACATGGCCGGATTGCTCCCTGACGATGCGCTCCAGCGTCCAACGCTCGGCATAGGTCTTGGCATCGTCCATCAGATGGAGCGTCACCCGCGTGCCGCGCGCAGGAGCCTCGTTCAAAGCGACCGGCGCCACGGTGAACTCGCCCTTGCCGTTCGAGGACCAGGCCCAGGTCTCGTCGCTGCTGGCGCGGCGGCTGACGACCTCGACCTCGCCAGCGACCATGAAGGCAGAGTAAAAGCCGACGCCGAACTGGCCGATGAGCTGGGCGCCTTCCTTGCCCTCGGCCGTAGCGACACGTTCCATGAAGCTGCGAGTGCCGGAACGGGCGATCGTGCCGAGCGCTTCGATCATCTCGTCGCGGCTCATGCCGATGCCGTTGTCAATGATGACGAGCTTGCCGGCCTCGGTATCGGCGGCGATCGTAATGGCGAGCTTCGGCTCGTCGCCGAGCAGTTCCGGCTTGGCAATTGCCTCGTAGCGCAACTTCTCGCAGGCATCTGCGGCGTTGGAGATCAGCTCGCGCAGGAACACGTCTCGATCCGAATAGACCGAGTGCACCATCATGTGCAGCAGGCGGGAGACGTCGGCTTCGAAGCTGCGATGTTCGGCGGTAGCGGTCGTTGTCATTCGGAATTCTCAATTGGATGAGGCAGAAAGGCGGTATCTCGCGGCGGGTGTCGAGCATCGGCGGATGCCGATCATCTACTCTCCGCCACTCGCCCGTTGGATAGTGTCCTGATCAAAGCGAGTATGGCATTCAACCGCGCAGTCGCGAACTCGCCCGCGTCGGGTAATTGGGCCTCGATATGAGCGGCGACGGTCTGCCACGTTGCCGATCCATCCCGTGTCATGACGGCCAAGAGATTATCCTTGAGCCCGTATGTTGCGCTCTCGGCGCTCGTAATCATGGCTTTGAAGCGGTCGGAAGGGGAGATTTGCTGGGGTTCCTGCGGGCCATCGGTCATGTTGGATGCCAAACGCGATTGAGACGAATGTAGGGGCTTTCCGAGGCTCTAGGCCTTCTCGCGAAACCGATCGATCGCTCGCTGTGCGAGGTCGTCCTCGTCAAGAGCCAGAAGAACCAGCGAAGCAACGACGTAGGCGAGATTCGTCCGCTCCCGCTCGCCGCAACCAGAAGGAAGCGATGGCTGGAGTTCCGCCCAAGCCTTTTCAAGAGCGGCCTCGGCGCGGGCCAATTCGATAGGATCGGTCAGCGATGAAAAGGGCACGGCTTCCCTCGGGAGGCCTAGGCGATTGCGGCGTTGGGAAGGGCGCCGCGCAAGCGGCGGCGCCCTCGATTCTCAATAGTCCATGCCACCGGCGGGCATGGCTGGCGGCGGGTCCTTCTTCGGGAGCTCGGCGACCATCGCCTCGGTGGTGATCAGCAGGCCCGCGACCGAAGCGGCATCCTGGAGCGCCGTGCGCACGACCTTGGTCGGGTCGATGATACCGGCCTTGACCAAATCGCCATATTCGCCGGTCTGGGCATCGTAACCCCAGGCATAGTCGGACGACTCCAGCAGCTTTCCGACCACGACCGCGCCGTCGCCGCCGGCATTCTCGACGATCTGGCGGGCCGGCGCCGTGATCGCCTTGCGGACGATCTCGACCCCGGTCTTCTGGTCGTCATTGGCCGGCTTCAGGCCTTCCAGCGCCGTGACTGCGCGCAGCAGGGCGACGCCGCCGCCCGGCAGGATGCCTTCCTCCACCGCGGCGCGGGTGGCGTTCAGGGCATCGTCGACGCGGTCCTTCTTCTCCTTGACCTCGACCTCGGTCGCGCCGCCGACGCGGATGACGGCGACGCCGCCGGCGAGCTTGGCCAGGCGCTCCTGCAGCTTCTCGCGGTCGTAGTCCGAGGTGGTCTCCTCGATCTGCGCCTTGATCTGCGCGACGCGGCCCTCGATATTGGTCTTGGAGCCGGCGCCGTCCACGATCGTGGTCGCCTCCTTCTCGATGCGCACCTTCTTGGCCCGGCCAAGCATTTCGAGCGTGACGTTCTCCAGCTTGATGCCGAGATCCTCGCTCACGGCGGTGCCGCCGGTCAGGATGGCGATATCCTCGAGCATGGCCTTGCGGCGGTCGCCAAAGCCGGGAGCCTTGACCGCAGCGATCTTGAGCCCGCCGCGCAGCTTGTTGACGACGAGGGTGGCGAGAGCCTCGCCCTCGACGTCCTCGGCCACGATCAGCAGCGGCTTGCCGGTCTGCACCACCGCTTCCAACAGCGGCAGCATCGTCTGGAGCCCCGAGAGCTTCTTCTCGTGGATCAGGATGTAGGGGTCTTCCAGCTCCGCGACCATTTTCTCGGTGTTGGTGACGAAATAGGGCGAGAGGTAGCCGCGGTCGAATTGCATGCCCTCGACCACGTCGAGCTCGGTCTCGGCAGTCTTGGCTTCCTCGACCGTGATGACACCCTCCTTACCGACCTTCTGCATCGCCTCAGCGATCATCGCACCGATGGTGCGGTCGCCATTGGCGGAGATGGTGCCGACCTGGGCGACCTCCTCCGAGCCGGTGATCGTCTTGGAATGCTCGCCGAGCGACTTCGTCACCGCCTCGACGGCAAGGTCGATGCCGCGCTTCAGGTCCATCGGGTTGATGCCGGCAGCAACGGCCTTGGCGCCTTCCCTCACAATGGCCTGAGCCAGCACGGTCGCGGTGGTGGTGCCGTCACCGGCGGCGTCGTTCTGCTTCGAGGCGACTTCGCGCACCATCTGGGCGCCCATGTTCTCGAACTTGTCGGAAAGCTCGATCTCCTTGGCGACGGTGACGCCGTCCTTGGTGATGCGGGGAGCACCGAACGACTTCTCGATCACGACGTTGCGGCCCTTCGGTCCCAGCGTGACCTTCACCGCATTGGCCAGCGTATCGACGCCGCGCAGCATCCGCTCGCGGGCGTCCTGCGAAAACTTCACGTCCTTCGCAGCCATGATTCCTCACTCCTTCAGACTTGAGGTTTCAGGTTGATGATGTGGATGAGGCCCCGTCAGGCGGCCTGCTTGAGGGTCGCGGTCGCCTCGACGACGCCCATGATGTCGGACTCCTTCATGATCAGGAGATCCTGGCCGTCGATCTTGACCTCGGTGCCGCTCCACTTGCCGAAGAGCACGCGGTCGCCGACCTTGAGGTCGAGCGGCACGAGCTTGCCGGTCTCGTCGCGCGCGCCGGCGCCGACGGCGACGACCTCCCCTTCCTGGGGCTTCTCCTTGGCGGTGTCGGGAATGATGATCCCGCCCCTGGTCTTTTCCTCGGCGTCGATGCGCTTCACGACGACGCGGTCATGCAGTGGCCGAAACTTCATGAGTTCCTCCAGTTTCCATGTCGGTCACATGTCAAAGCGGGCCGGCCCTATGCGGGTCTCGCGGCGAGGTTCCGCGCGCCCCTGAGGCGCCGTGCCCGCGCAAAGATCTAGGTTGCCCCATTTTTGCCTTCAAGAGGCTGGCAGCACTTTTTTCGCATGAGTGCTAACGCCTTGAATTCGTACAGCTAAGAGGAACTTTTCGGCTTGCCGGCGCATTGGATTTGCGCTGCCATGCGCAGAGCAACCATGGAGCTGAAAGGAATGGCGTCCACCGACTTCGCCCGCCAGATCGCGGGCTATGGCCTGACCACCGCCGGCATCCTCTATCGCCTGCCGGATCACCCTTCGATCCTGCAGGAATTCATCTGGCAGGACTACGACCTTGCCCCACGCTTTCCGCAGCTCAACAAGTTCCTCGCCTTCTGGCAGGCCAAGCTCGACGGCAAGCTGTTCCGCATCACCGTCGCTCACAAGGACCTGATCGGCCCCGCCGACCTCAGCGCAGTCAGTGGCGAGTTCCGGCTGCAGTAAGGAGGCGCCGCTCGAACCTCTTGAAGCTTTCCCTGCGGGACCCAAATTCATCTCGCGCGCCTCGCGCAGCAACTGAAAGGAGCTTTTTGGAGGACAATCGATGAGCCAGCCATTGACCGCGATCGTGCCGCCGGCTCGTCCGGACACGGACGACGCAGCGCTTGCCCGGCTTTTGCACCCAAGTCGGTTCTATGAGCGCCCGTATGATGTCCTGCTCGACGATACGCTTCCGAACTCGGAAAAGCGGGCGATCCTGTCGTCCTGGGCATCCGATGCCTGCGCCGTGGACTCATGTCCCGCGCTGCGACACCCACCCTTCGCAGCCCACCCGATCGGCTTCGACGAAGTGATGGACGCACTCACATCGCTCGATCACGGCGAGAGTGGCAGGCAGCTCGGCGCTGGCAGGACGAGCAGACAGACGGCGCCCGGCGACCTCCTCTCCCTGTGAGCGTGGAGATTCAGATGTCCGCTGTCGAATTCATCCGAAGCAGGCGGCCTTTTGACAAGGCCAGCCTGGCTCGGTTCACGGCACTGGCGATGCTCGCCGGAGCGAGCGGATTCATCCTCGCGATCATTCTGACATGATCCGAGCCCCGCCGAGCTTTCGGCGGGGCAGTGCCGGCTGCAAGGTTTCTTCAGCTCATTCGGAGAACTCTCGTGCGACGCCGTTGTCCGAGCCATCGAACGGTGCCTACAAAAAATGTCGCCGACCCTCTTGAACACCGGTTGATCTGATCCAAATCGACAATTGCCGATCGCCTCTTATGGGATCGGCCGGTCAAGCCGGCGTCGGTAAGACTTCGGAATGGCCGACTTGTACCCATATTGCTCAATGGAGGATGTGGCTATGAGAACCGTCTTCGATTTTTCTCCTCTGTATCGGTCAAGTATCGGCTTCGATCGTATATTCGGTACGCTCGAAGCTGCGAGCCGGCTGGACCCGGCGGGTAACTGGCCGCCCTACGACATCGTCAAGACCGGGGACGACGACTACCGTATCGCAATGGCAGTGGCCGGCTTCTCGCAGGACGAACTCACGATCACGCATGAGCCGAACCTGCTGATGGTGTCCGGACAGAAGGCCGGCCAAGACAATGGCCAATACCTGCACCACGGCATCGCCGAGCGCGCCTTCCAGCGCCGCTTCGAGCTCGCGGACCACGTCAAGGTCGTGGCCGCCAACCTCGAGAACGGTTTGCTGACGATCGATCTGAAGCGCCAGCTGCCGGAGGAGATGAAGCCGCGCCGGATCGAGATCGCCACCGGTACCGCACTGCCGAAAGCCGATCGGCCGCAGATCGGCTCGGAGAAGCGCGCAGCCTGAGCAGAGGCTGCCTGAAGGCTGATGTCAGGCGCCGGGCGAGGAACCCGGCGCCTGGATGCATCGCACTTTTGAACGCAAGGAGGACTGCTATGAGCGTTCGAGATGTAATTACCTGGGGCTGCGACCGATGAATACCGAACACTTTGAACGCCCGGTCGTCATACTCGTCGGGTTAGGTCATCCCGCGGCGATTTCGTCAGTCATGGAAGCCTACATGTTCCTGGTCGACTGGCCGCCCAGCAAGCGCGACCCAGCCCACAACTTCGCGATGAAATCCTGTCTGGCCGCTATGCGCGGCGAAGTGGAAGCGGAGACCGTTCGCGGCATCTTCGCGACGCTGGCCGAGAAATACGGCATTCTGGCGCCGGACGTCGCGGCCTTTGCCGCGGCCTACCGGGAAGGCCCGCAAGGCCGCGCCTGAAGAAATGCCCGGCGTCCCATGGGCGCCGGGCGCGGTGCTAACCTCAATGACGGCCCTCGGAGGCGGCCATGCCACGGAAGCCGGCCCTGCTACTTCACGTCACCGACGTAAAATGCATCACGATCAGCGACGACCCTTTGGAGGGCGCAATCCTGAGGTTCGGCATGCATGACGATCCAAACGATCTGGAACTGCATTTGCCCGCGTTGGCCGTCGCTCGATTGCAGGTGCTGCTTTTAGAGGCTGATGCCGAGCAGGCCAAGTTGAAGGCCCCGCAATAGCCTTGTCCATCGAGCAGATCATCGCCGGCCGGTCGCGTCGTCGCGCTCTTCATCCCAAGCGCAAATATCAGCTATCACCCAATGCAACTCTTCTGCCTGCGGCGTTTCCTCGGCAAAGTTGCAAAGCTCCGCGACTCTCTGGTTCGCCGCCTCGTACTGTTCCAACGAGGTGATGGAGTTTGTCATCGCCGCGGTTGCTGGCGAATCCCGTTTCAGCCGATAGGCATTGACGGCATCGATCAAGCCAACCCGCTTTGCCTCCTCGTCTGAACCTTCCGGCGCAACGGCAAGGTCGGCTATGCGCCGATTGTGTTGAAGAAGTCGGCGCCGCGGATGTGCAGAGATACTGCTTCAAAACTGATAGCTAATCCGACTGCCGAGCGCCAGCAACGGAAGTTGATGGACGGCCTCCAAGCAGAAATTCAAATAATCTGCAATCTTCGACGATGTCGCGCCGCAAATGCTGCACCAAGCGCTCTTGTGAGCAGAACTGTTACGTGCATGAGTAAGGCGAAGTCGGGCGCGCGATTCCCAAACGGAGATACGCAATGGCGGACGATAAAGCTAAGCGAGGCGGCACTGATCGGCGACAAGTGGCTGCTGGGCAAGGTTATGAAGTTAACTACTTTGCGCGGAAGCATGGCATTAGCAGGGACCAGGCCGAGAATCTGATAAAACGCGTCGGTAACGATCGCGAAAAACTCAATGCAGCGGCAGAAAAACTGAAAAAGTAATTGAGTTCGGCGAATTCAGCCTAGCCCACGACCGATTTAGAATAAATTTCAGTATACCGTGATGCCGTCGAGGGTCGAGTTAAAGCCCTGGTTGTTCATGCTGCCATTTTAAGCGGTTTCGTGCTCTTAAAGTTGACCATTTTCACAGGAACGAACCGCAGGACTATTTTCTGGAATTTACATACATTACGGAGCCGATCATGCATGAGTTTGAGCCCAAATTGAGCGATAAGGGGCAATTCAGTTCGCGTCGGCACCGTTTTTAGCTTTTCGTCGTACAGGAGCCAAAGACAGACGCAGTAGTCCTGTCCCTTAACCTGGCGCGGCTCGGCTGCGATCACATTGAGATAAGCCTGCATGGTGGGGCAACCGGAGGACTGAATATGGGCACGGATGTCGGACAGGAAGGTCGCGTCGCTTAGAAAAGCCTCGCAATATAGTTGGGCTTGCGCGAAGAGATAGTTCAGGGCCGACGAGCCCTTGAGCGGCTTGCAGTGGATGATACGAACTACTCCAGCGCTCGTGATATCGAGAATATCGCAGAACTCTTTATCCTTTCGACCGCGGCCGATCTGTAGCTTAGATCTGTCGAATAGCACGCTTTCTGCACGCCGACGGCACGCCTCGACATTGAAGAGCTCTTCCTTGTTCTTGCCGGCCGCAATGTCGGCGATATCGATGCCCTTATAGAGGTCTTCGCAGGCCTCTTCTACGACCTCGGTGCGGACGAAGTCCGTCACAGTCCTATAGAAGTCCGGGTCAACCTTTTGCCACCGTCCCGCGCTCAGAAGGAAATGGTCGGCGCTGAGCTTCTGCTCGATGAGCAGACAATCGTACACCGACCACCACTTGTCCTCGCGAATGCGGCTGTCGGCGTGGGAGTAGGCGAAAATCCGCTTCGACTGCAGGCGCGTGAGAGTGATACTTTCGAGTTTAAGCTCAGCGTTCAGTTGCGCAACGTCCAAGTACCCATAGACGTTGTTCTCTCGCTTCTCACTGGCCGAGTATGCGAAACTGAATTCATCATCCTGAAGAATTTCGGGCACCCAGAGTTGGATGCCGTCGAGCGCGCCTGACCTGAGCGTCTCGATGAGCATATCGTCGAGCTTTTCTGTTTCCTCGTTCGTGGCTGGTGTGAAATTCCGGTAGTTGGGAAACAGGTCCACGAAGTCGCGGCTGTCATAAGCAACGAGGAAGCTGCGAAGGCGGCCGATCAGCGTCGGCCACGTGAGCTTCTTATCACCCAAAGCCTTGATTGTCAGACTATCGCGCCCCTGCAACGTGACGTTCTCCTCGCCCTTCAGGTGCGCGGAGATAGCTCTCAAGTCCTCCGCTTCGCTGAGGCCAAGAACGAACGGGTCGGAGGGCATCGCAACCTGGCGGTCGATGTGGGTAGGTGTAATAGAATTGTTTTGGGTACGAGTCTGACGGACCCGCTCATTGCCACACAGGTTCATGGCGGTTCGGATGCCGAAATCGAGCTCCAGAACCTTCCGCGTGAGGCAGGCGCCGGCGCTGCGTCCGAATGCTGCGGCGAAAAGCCGGCCGTCTACCGAGATTAGCAAAATACCGTTTGGATTGCGGCTACTGCCAGCAAACGAGAGCGCCTGACCCGCATCCAGCCGTTCATTGACGAACTCCAGCCACGGAGGCGTGGCCTTTGCAGTCGTGCTTTCAAAATAAAAGAACCGGCACGAACCGCCGTCTACATCAAACGTCCGGAGTTGGAAGTTTGGTTTTCGCGCAATGCCGCCATCAAGGTTGATGACATCGTCGAAGCTGGTTCCTACCTTGGTTAGGTAGATCGACAGCTGCGAGAGCTGTGCTGATTCGAGCGAATCTTGCGACACTGTATTCCCCCTGCCGAACATAACGGAAAGCGGGAAAACAGGAAAGTTGGCAACCCATGCGCGACTGCATCGCGCCGAAACGGTCGATCGCCAAGGCTCAGGGGGGTGATTTGCCTCATTTCTCCCGATCTAGTGCGCGCCAGCAGCTGACGTTGATTGGCTGGCCGTCCACCGGCATCCGGAGGATGGCCAGCTTATGCCTGAACCGCCTGAAGTATGTCGCTTGTTTGTGCGGTGGACCGACCATGCAACTCCCAAACCCATCGCCGGATGCTCGCCTAGACTCCTATCGTCGTTAGACGGAACCTCAAAAAGGTGTTGATAGCTGGCCGCATACCCTGATCCCGCTCGCCGCCGGTCCCATGTTCCTTCGATCGGCGAGGAAGAGTGATGCGGGCTGACGAGGAACTGCTGGAGCTTGCGGCTAAGCTGGAGGCCGCGGCCAGCTGGATCGAAACGGAAAGGCCAAAGGCCGCGCTACAATCCCTCACGAATGCCGCGACCGAGGTCGGACGATCGTTCTCTGGTTCCTGGCTCGGCTACCATGCGCGGGTTTACTATGCGGAGTTCCGGCCGCCACCGCAGGGTGCGCGCTTCAGCCAGCAGAGTGGCCTCCGAGACAACTACTTTTCCGAGACCGTAGGCGACTGGCGAGAGTACGACGCGAAGGTTGTGACGGATTACATCCGATCTTCTGCTGATAGCCCAGGAATGGCTTCTGTCCGCGAGCAGCAGCCGAAAACGGCAGCCTATCTCAGGTCCGCTAAGTCTGACATCGGATCAATCCTCACCGGCGAGGCGGTAAGGGGCGACGACAAGTTTCTTGAAAAACTCTTGGCGGATTTGGAGACCATTGACGGATACAGCTCGACTCAGCTTCTGCAGGTGTGGCAGCCACGGGGTCAGTTCCTATCGTCCGATATCGAAGCGCTGGGGCAGGGACTGCAGGTGCCGCCGCACTTTTCGATCTTGGCTGAGACTGGGTCTCTGAACAGCAGTTTCCTCGCATGCCGGCAGCTGGCTGAACTCGCCCGAAAGGCCGGTTCGCACCTTGCTAGGCGGGCATCGCGCAATGTCGCCGCCAGCCGGGTCGGCACTAACGTCTTCATCGGGCATGGGCGCTCGGGCGCGTGGAGAGAGTTGAAGGACTTTGTCAAAGATCGACTTGGCCTACCATTCGATGAGTTCAACCGCGTCCCAGTGGCAGGCGTGACGAACATCGCCCGGTTAAACGAGATGCTGGATGCCGCCGCCGTCGCCTTCGTTATCATGACGGCCGAAGACGAGCAGAAGGATGGGAAGTTACAGGCCAGAATGAACGTCATCCATGAGGTGGGGCTATTTCAAGGACGGCTCGGCTTCACCAAAGGCATCGTTATGCTGGAAGAGGGGTGCGAGGAATTCTCCAACATCCAGGGCCTTGGGCAGATACGATTTCCCGCTGGAAGAATCTCCGCGGCTTTCGAAGAGGTCCGGCAAGTATTGGAGCGGGAGGGTGTCCTCTCCACCGACTAGGGACGACCGACCAACAGTGCCTAGCTGTTTGAGACAGTTGCCCATTCAGCCTAGTCGCGCCAGCGGTGACGATCCTCCTCTCGCATTCACGGAGAGAGAGAAAGAGCCGGAAATCGGCCGCTGGGACCTAGAGTCAGTAGAACTGCCAATGGTCATCTTGTGCCTGGGCTCCGACCGGGACATGTCTCCTCGAAAGCATCGAAACGCGGCTGGACTAGAACCAATGGTGAACGCTATCGTGTCCGTCAGGAGCATGCATGAAGAGAATCGGTCGAAGCGATATCATCGGGCAGCGGGGGATGGCGCATATCGAAAGTGTCGTCCTGTCGATGGGGTTCATGTTCTACCCGACGGGAGGCGTCGAAGCCGGAATCGATGGGTTCATAGAGCTTCGAGACGAAGCGACCGGCGCTGTGGGGAATCTCCTCCTGCAAGTACAAGGTAAGTCCACCGAGAGGCTTCGTCTGCAGGCTGAGACTGAAGAGAGTTTCGAGTTCCCATGCTCCGAAGCAGATATCAGCTATTGGATGCAGGGGACGGCGCCTGTCCTGTTCATCGTCGTGTTGCCGGAAAAGGGCGTCGCCTACTGGAAGTCGATCAAGGCGTGGTTTTCCAATCCGGACAAACTGAAAGCCCGGAAGATCGTCTTCGACAAGCAAGCGGATATATTCAGCAGGGAGGCGAAGCCCGCCATCCTCGCGTTGGGTCTCTCCACTACGCGTGGTGCAACCGCACCGAGCGCGCGCATCCAGGAGGAACTGATCGTCAATTTGGTGGGCGTCTCGACCGCCCGGACGCTCTATTGGGCGCCCACGAGCTTTGCCAACGACAAAACCTTCGGCGCGGCGCTTCGAGAACTCGATTCAAAGGCTGGCTCGGAATGGATCGTGCGCGGGAAAGCCGTTCTGTCGTTCCGGAATCTCGACGCCTGGCCCTGGAACAAGCTTTGTGAAGCTGGAGCTATGGAGGAGTTCGGGTCCGACGAGTGGTCCGAAAGCGACGATGAGGACCGGCAGCGTGACTTCGTTGCGCTTCTCAATCGAGCCATGAGCGAGTTCGTGCGCCCGGCGCTCTGGCACGATAAGGGCAGCGGCGCTTTTTTCTTCCCTAAGCCGAAGGCACGAGACAAGCTCAAATACGCGTACAAGAGCCTGAAGAGCTTCGTGCCGCGGGATGTTGTGAAGCGATACGGCAAGCGACGTGACGACCCTTCACAAGCCGCATATTGGCGACACTCCGCCTTCCGGCATCGATTTCTTCGGCTAGGCGAGCATTGGTATGCAGAGATCACGCCGACTTACCATTTCACTCGCGAGGGATATAAGCCTGACCCCTGGGCCGGCGACCGACTGAAGAGGATCAAGGAGTTCGAGAACAACGCGGCCGTCATGGGCCAGTTCGTGATGTGGCGATACTTTCTCACGCATCACGGCGCGGCTGACCTGTACGCCGAGGGCTACCCATTCCTGGCGTTCGCTCTGCTCGAGCCCCTCGGCCTCGACGTCGGCGTCCCTGACGACCTTTGGAAGTCGCAGGAGGCCAACCCAGACTCGCCGCTGTTTGACTGGGAGCAGGCGGAAGCATGAAGCTTGCTCACCTTCCCGAACCCGACCTCGAGTTCGGCGGCGCCATGCGCCACGTCGACATCCGGTTCGGCCTCATGGACTACGGTCCTTTCGACTTCGGCATGGAGGGCGCGCCCAAGCGGATCAAAATCGGCATCGTGGGCAGCGCGGAAACCGTCGAAGGTACGGCTAAATGGATCGAGGTCTGTCAGGCAGGTTTCAGCGCCAAACAAAGCCGGCAGCCGAACCTTTTCCCGGCCTTCCCGGGCATCTCCTTCGAGGAGACGTTCCGCTGCGAGTTCATCACCTCGGACGAACTGCAGCGTGTGTTGCCGCTCCGCGAGATCGCCAGGCTTGCGGCGGTGCCGGGCCAGCGAGAGATGACCCGCGCCGTAGTTGAAAGCATCACCGACGAAATCGCTGCCTTGGCAGAACGCACAGTGAAGCCAGACGTCGTGCTTGTGGCGCTTCCGATCGAGATCATCGAGCGCACCTATAATGCACGAGACGCTGCCCTGTCTGACGATGGTGAGGAAAAGGCGGATGAGGCTGGTCCCGACCTGGACTTTCGGGGCATGCTGAAGGCGTCGTGCATGACCTTGCGCCTGCCCGTCCAACTCCTGTGGCCGACAACCTTCGATCCGGCCTACAAGATCCCGCGCAAGCTAAAGGAGAACAGCGATCGGCGGACGCAAGATCCCGCGACCATCGCATGGAACTTGCTCACTGCGCTCTACTATAAGGCTGGAGGTCTTCCGTGGCGGCTAGCGCGGGACGCCCGTCAGTTACGAACCTCCTTCGTCGGGTTAAGTTTCTACCGATCGGTTGATGGAGAGCACGTCCACACCAGCACCGCCCAGATGTTCGATGAACGGGGCGAAGGTCTGATCCTGCGGGGCGGGCGCATGATCGAAAGCGAGGAGGACCGCAAGCCGCACCTAACAGCGGAGGACGCCTATGAGCTTCTCCGCAACTCGCTCAAGGTGTTCCGGGGCCAACATGGTCACTATCCAGCACGGGTTGTGCTCCACAAGACGTCGCGTTTCGACCGGAACGAGATGGCCGGATTCCACAAGGCGATCGACGAACGCGATATCGATTACGCGGATTTCATCTGGGTTCAAAAGTCGATGACGCGGCTCTATCGGCTTGGCGTTTATCCGCCGCTGCGCGGCTCGCTGATACGGTTTGAGAAGGATCAAGCGCTTCTCTACACGCGAGGAAGTGTGGAGTTCTTCCGAACTTACCCCGGCATGTATGTGCCGCGACCGCTGATGCTTCGATGTCAGGCGCTCGGACAGCCCCTTCATCATGTGGCCGCGGAGATGCTAGCTCTAACCAAAATGAACTGGAACAACACCCAGTTTGACAACGGCCTGCCAATCACCATCGCTGCGGCTAGGCAGGTCGGGGACGTCTTGAAGTATGTTCCCGACGGTCAGGAGATCGCTCCACGCTACAGCTTCTACATGTGAGCTGAGCAGGCTTGCGGACCGTGCTGCCCTTCTCTCCGTCTCCCTCAGAACAACTTACGCAAGGGCGGAGACGTAGAGGGTTCCATCTGTATCAGGCGTAAGCGTGCGTGATCGAACCAGTCGACAAGCGTCGTTGTGGACCAGTCTCATCGGACTGCCTACGAGCAGACATTCCCGACGTCGGCTATGGGCCAGATTCGGCCGTGAGTTCGCTCCCCAATTCGTCTTCCGATAGCAAGGCCTCTCATCGCCGGCTGAAGCGCTCGCCTGGGCACATGAATGCGTTTCTTTCGCTTCATAGTGGCTCTGGCAAAACACGAGCGCCCGGGAAGGATAACCAATCTCCCTGGAATGCATCACCCGGGCGGGCGCGCAGAGTGACGTGGAAGGGAGGTGGTGGCGGCGCTGCACCGTGACAAATGACTGGCATAGCCGCGGGCTCGGCGATGCCGAGCGACTTCGACGCAGGTAATTCCCTTCGTCGTCTCGCCGGCAGGCCGGGCAGTCGCCACAGCATCCCGGGGAAGACGATGCGGCGGTCGCTGACCTTCATGGTCGAACGCTCTGGGGCGATTTGCGCAACGGTAACGGCCGGCGTCGCGGATGCGCTCCCTGTCATGTCCGAAGGTGTCCTCTCATCGTCGGGGAGAACCTCGCGGCGCTGCTAGGGAACACGTCCGAGGGGACACATGCACTTCGATCGATGGCGGTTGAATTTGATATTTTTGATTTTAGATCAATATGATAGCTCAATGAAGCTCTGCACGACAGAACATTCCCTACCGGATATTTCAGCCGGCTTCTTCGATCCCGGCTTCGGCGTCGGCACCGGCGGCGTTCCCGGCAGCCGCGGCGTGCTCGAGGTCCGCAGCCATGAAGTGCCCTTCCTGCTCGAGGACGGGCAGGTGGTCGGGCGGTTGGCGTTCGAGCGCATGGCGGCCGAGCCCGACGCCCTCTACGGCACGATCGGCACCTCCAATTACCAGGGCCAGGCGCTGAAGCTCTCCAAGCATTTCCGCTCGGCTTGAGCGGCGAACTGGCGGCTGGCTCAACCTTTCCTTAGCTGCGAATCCGCAACGCACGCAGGAAGATTGCCCGGTTGGCAAGCGACGGGGCGACAAAATGGCGATTCCGTGTCAGATGGCAGCAAGCGCCGATGGCGTTGCAGGCCGCTGGCCTGCGGCGTGTTCATGCTTGTGTCACCGGCGGGAGGCTTCGACCGCCTTCCGCTTCATGGCTTTCGTAGCCAAACGTCTACAGGGAAAGGATTTCTCATGCGCGCCCTCATCATCGCCGGCGTTCTCGCCGCCGCCCTCGGCGGCTGCCAGAGCGTCGAGCAGTCGGCGGCCGAGTCCGACCAGGTCTGCCTCGATGCCGGCCACCGCCCCGGCACCCGCGCTTTCGAGCGCTGCCGCAGCGAAGTGTTCCAGAGCTTCCGCCGCTCCAACGCGCAGGCCAGCAACGCGGTCGCGGCCGGCGTCGTCGCCGGTGCGGTCGGCGGTGCGGTCATCGCCGCCTCGTCGCGCCGCCACTACGGTTACTATGGCTGCGGCTATTACGGCTGCTACTAAGACGCACCGCGTCTGAACCAACCGCGCCGGGCGACAGGGGTCCGGCGCGGTTTTTCGCGTCTACGGGGAAATCTCGTGGCGACCGGCTTGCCGGCGGCGGCCCGGCCCGGCTATAGGGGCAGGAGCGCGGGCGTAGTTCAGTGGTAGAACGTCAGCTTCCCAAGCTGAATGTCGTCGGTTCGATCCCGATCGCCCGCTCCAAATTCCTTTCGAAACTCAGTCGATTGCGGCGGCTAGCCCTTGGCTGCCGCTTGCGCGGGCCTTGCGCTTGCGCGCCGCTATGTCGATGCCCTACGCATCGACGACGGCCGAAGCGTCGCGCGTCCGCTGGACGACGTCGAGGAAGGCTTTGACGATCCGGCTGGTCTGCCGCTGCTTCAGCACGACCACATGCGCATAGGTGTAGACCTCGGCCCCCTCGATCGGGATCAGCCGCAGCGTCTCGTCCGGAACGAACTCGGCTTCCGAGACATAGCTTATGCCGAGCCCGCGGATCACCGCTTCGCGGATCGCTTCGCGGCTGCCGATCTCCATGACCAGGCGCGGCTTCGTGCCCGTCTCGGCCAATGCGCCCTCGAAGGCGCGCCGTGTCGTCGAGCCCCGTTCGCGCGCGATCATCGGCTCGCCCTCCAGCTCCGTCAGCCGGACGCTGCGGCGCCCCGCCAGGCGATGGTCGCGCCGCACGAAGACCGCGACGGGGTGGCGGCGATAGGGGATGGTCAGCAGCCTGTCGTCCTCGTCGATATAGGCGAGCACCGCGACGTCGCAGCGATAGCTCTCGAGATCGCCAAGCACCTCGGCGGAGTTGCCGATCTTCACGGCGAGCTCGATGCCCGGATAGGCTTGGTTGAAGGCGGCGAGCATTTCGGTGACGTGGAATGGCCCGACGGCGCCGATCGAGAGCCGGCCCGTCCGGAGTTCGCGCGATTCCGTCAGGAAGGCGAGCGCCTCGGCCTCCTCGGCGAAGAGCCGGGTGGTGATGGCGAGCAGTTGGCGCCCGCTATCGCTCAGTTCGCGCCGCCGGCCGCGCTTGACGAAGAGCTCGACACCGAATTCCTCCTCCAGCGTCCCGACCTGCGCCGTCAGCGTCGGCTGGCTGATGTTGAAGGCCTCGGCCGCCGCGTTGAAGCCGCCGGCGTTCGCGACGTTGTGGAAGGACCTGAGCTGGGTATAACGCATAGAGAATTTCTATTAATTCGGATCAAAAAATCAATTTGTTATGAGAATGGAGCTCTGTGAGCATCCTTCGCAACGTGCCGGCAAGGCGCATTGCGAGGGATGGACCGCATGAAATGGGCGTACTGGAACCCCGTGAAGGTCCGGTTCGGGAACGGCCTGCTCGATGAGGTCGCCGGGTTGATCGGCGGGCGGCGCTGGGCCCTCGTCACCTATGACCAGCCGCTTTTCCGCGAATTCTCCGCCAGGTTGACCGCGGTGGCCGGCGCGCCCGTCGTCTCGATCACCAATATCGAGACCAATCCGGACTGCGCCGATCTTGCCGAGTCCTGCCGCCAGTTCGGCGCGGCCGAGCCGGCCGAGGTCATAGTTGCGCTCGGCGGCGGCTCGATGATCGACGCCGCCAAGGTGCTGGCGGCCAGCGACGGCGACTTCGAGACCGTGCGCCGGCACCTGACCGAGAAGACGCCGCTCAATGAGGCCGCGATCATCCCGATCATCGCCGTGCCGACCACGGCCGGCACCGGTTCCGAAGTCACCTCTTGGGCGACGGTCTGGGACCAGGCCAATGGCAGCAAGTATTCGCTCGCCCATCCCCGGCTCTATCCGGAGACGGCGGTACTCGACCCTGCCTTGACGGTCGGGGCGCCGCGCGGCCTCACCCTGGCGACCGGGCTCGATGCCCTCTCCCATGCGCTGGAGAGCATCTGGAACGTCAACGGCAATCCGGTCTCGGCCAACTACGCGGTCGAGGCGGCCCGCGAAATCATCGAGACGCTGCCGCGCCTGCTGGAACGCCCGGAGGATGTCGAGCTCCGGGCCCGGCAGATGCGCGCCAGCCTGCTGGCGGGCCTTGCCTTCTCCAACACCCGGACGGCGCTCGCCCACAACATCTCCTACGACATCACCCTGAAGAGCGGCACGATCCACGGCATCGCCTGCTCCTTCTCGCTGCCAATGGTGATGCGCTGGGCGCTGGGCGCGCAACCGCAATGCGACGCGGCGCTGCGCCGTGTCTTCGGCCCCGATCTCGAGGCGGGAGCCGAGCGGCTCGGCGCTTTCCTCCGGGATCTCGGCGTCGCGACCGACCCGGCCGCCTATGGCGTCTCGGCCGGCGAATGGAACCGCCTCGTCGGCAAGGCGCTCGAAGGCGAGCGTGGCCGCAATTTCATCGGAAGGCAGGCGGCCATGGCCGCCTGAAAGCACGCATCGGGCAACGACGCCCGCAACGGTTCACCGGACGATCAAAAGATCGCCGGATCATCTTGGGAGGATGACATGACCACCACGCGTCGCACGATATTGAAGGGTTCGCTGGCGGCGGGAACGCTGCTGGCGGCGCCGGTCCTGGTCCGGGCCCAGACCAAGCTGGTCCGCGTCGGGTTGATCCCGTCTGAGGACTCGCGGGCGATGCTGGAATCGAGCGCCCAGCTCCTCGCCGCGCTCCAGAAGAATCTCGGCATACCCGTCCAGGGCTTCGTCGCCTCGGACTACAACGGCGTGATCGAGGCGATGCGCTCGAACCATGTCGACGTCGCCTATCTCGGCCCGTTCTCCTATGTGCTCGGCACCACGGTCGCGGCGATCGAGGCCTTCGCCACCGCCGAGACGGCCAAGTCGAGCCGCAGCTTCTACCGCAGCCAGATCATCGCGCGGAAGGACAGCGGCATCAGTGACTGGAAGGGCCTGAAAGGGCGCACCTTCGCCTTCGTCGATCCGTCCTCGACCTCGGGCCACCTCTTCCCGAAGGCCGGGCTGATGAAGCTCGGCTTCGATCCCGAGAAGGATTTCGGCCGCGTGCTCTTCACCGGCTCGCATGACGCCAATGCGCTCGCCGTCGCCAACAAGCGGGTCGACGCCGCGACGATCGCCGACCGCATCCTCGATGCGGCCGTGCAGAAGAAGCTGGTCGATCGCGCCGACATCCAGGTCGTCTGGGAATCGGACCCGATCCCGGAATCGCCGACCTGCTGGCGCAAGAACCTGCCGGACGAGCTGAAGGCGAACATCAAGTCGGCCTTCCTGAACATCCGCGACATCACCTGGGCCGATCAGGGCAAGCTCAACCGCTTCGTCGAGACCAATGATCAAGCCTACGACATCATTCGCGAGACCGCGAAGGTGCTGAAGCTCGATCTCACCAAGATGAAGTAGTCGCAGGACGCGACCGGTGGAGGAAGCGGCATGATCAAGATCGAGGGACTGAAGAAGTCCTATGCGGGGCGCCCGGTCCTGCAGGGCATCGACCTCAGCGTCAAAGCCGGCGAGTTCCTCGTCGTGCTTGGCCCCAGCGGCGCCGGCAAGTCGACGCTGCTGCGCTGCATCAACGGGCTCGCCCAGCCCGATGCGGGCCGGACCGTCATCGACGGCAAGGTGCTTGACCTCAAGCGCGGCGCGGCCGGCAAGCGGCCGGTGGCGATGATCTTCCAGCACCACAATCTGGTGAAGCGCCTCTCGGTGCTGAAGAACGTGCTGGTCGGCCGCATGGCGGGCCTGTCGTCCTTCCTCTCGATGCTGCAGCTCTTCCCGAAGGAGGACGTCGCCATCGCGATGGACTGCCTGGCGCGGGTCGAGCTTGCCCAGAAGGCGAATTCGCGCGGCGACCAGCTCTCCGGCGGCGAGCAGCAGCGCGTCGGCATCGCAAGGGCGCTGGCGCAGCAGCCGGCGGTGATCCTCTGCGACGAGCCGGTGGCGAGCCTCGACCCCAAGACCTCGCGCATCGTGCTCGGCTACCTCAAGGCGATCTGCAAGGAGGAGGGTATCGCGGTGATCTGCAACCTCCACCAGGTCGACTACGCCGTCGAGTTCGGCGAGCGCATCGTCGGCCTGAGCGGCGGCCGGGTGATCTTCGACGATATGCCGGACCAGCTCACCTCCGAGGTCGTCCACCAGATCTATCCCGGTCTGGAGGACCCCGGCATCAGTCGCGTGCTGAAGCCCCGCCCGGCCAGCCAGCCCGTGCTGGCGCCGATGATCGCCACCGCAACCGTCTGACGGGGAGCTGAGCCATGTCGTTCGGAACGCTGCAACTCGTGCTTCGCCCCCCGCAAGGCCGCTTCGGCTGGTGGGGTGTCGGCGCCATCACGCTCGCCGCGCTGGTCTTCCTGTGGTGGGCTGCGCTCGGCTCGCAGATCAACGCCAGCAACCTCTGGAACGGCATCCCTTATATGCTGGACTTCCTGGTCCGGATGATGCCGCCCAATCCGGAATTCCTCGAACGGCTGTGGCGCCCGGCGCTGGAGAGCCTGCAGGTCGCGGTCTGGGGCACGCTGCTCGGCGTCGTCATCGCCTTGCCGGTCTGCTTCTTCGCTGCGCGCAATCTGAGCCCGAGCCCGGTCGTCTTCCATGCGACGCGGCAATTGCTCAACTGCATGCGCGGCATCAACGAGATCATCCTGGCGCTGATCTTCGTCGCCGCTATCGGCCTCGGTCCCTTCGCCGGTGTACTCGCCCTCGCTATCCATGGCGCCGGCATGCTCGGCAAGTTCTTCGCCGAGGCGATGGAGGATATCGACGAGGGTCCGCTGGAGGCCTTCCGCTCGGCTGGTGTCGGCCCGTTCAAGACCTTCTTCTTCGGCGTGCTGCCGCAGGTCCTGCCGGCCTGGCTCGGGACGATCTTCTATCGCCTCGAGACCAATGTCCGCCAGTCGACGGTGCTCGGCATGGTCGGCGCCGGCGGCATCGGCTTCGAGCTCGTCTCCTCGATGAAGCTGTTCAAGTACCAGGACACCGCGACCTGCATCCTCGTCATCCTCGCCATGGTCCTGATCGCCGACCTCGTCTCGTCCCGCGTCAGGGCGCTGATCCGCTGATCGCATCGTCGCAGCCATGACGTCCCGGGCCTTGGCGCGAGGCTCGGGACGCGCCATCACAGGATTGGCCGGTCCTGAACCGGCTCAGGATTCGGGATTTGCGACATGCGGCTCGGTGTCATCGCAGACGTGCACGGCAACCTGCCGGCACTCGAAGCCGTGCTCGCCCGGCTTTCCGGGCTCTCCGTCGACCGCATCGTCAATCTCGGCGACTGTGCCTCGGGCCCGCTCTGGCCGGCGGAGACGGTGCGGCTGCTGCGGGCGACCCCGATGAGCCATGTCCGCGGCAACCATGACCGGGCACTCGGTGCGGCCTTGCCGGACGGGCTCGGCGCCTCCGACAGCTTCGCCTGGCGCAATCTCGACGCCGATGCCCGCAATTGGCTGGCCGGCCTGCCCTTCGAGCTCGAGGTCGGTGGCGCGCGCTGCGTCCATGCCAGCCCGAAGGACGACGACACCTACCTCCTCGACGCGATCGAAGGCGGACGCCTGGTCGCGGCTCGTCCGGAGGCGGTCGAGGCCTTGCTTGGCCCTGGCGGTCCCGCCGTGGTCCTGTGCGGCCACAGCCATCAGCCGCGCCTGTTGCAGCTCGACGATGGCCGCGTCGTGGTCAATCCCGGCAGTGTCGGCAATCCCGCCTATAACGCCGGCGAGCCCCGCATCCATGTCTCGGAGAGTGGCGCACCGCATGCCCGCTTCGCCGTGGTGACGATGACGGAAACCATCGCCATCGAGCACCACGCGACCGCCTATGACTGGCGCCATGCGGCAAGGCGCGCGGAAGCCAATGGCCGCGCCGACTGGGCTCATGCCTTGCAGACCGGGCGGGTCCCGCCGGCGCGGTAGTGGCTCGCGCAGCCGGTCACTGCGCCAGCTGGCTGCTGGAGCGCTCATAGACCGTTGCGCCGGTCTGCGCGTCGATGCCCTGCAGGCTGACCTCGTAGCCCCAGAGCCGCTGGACATGGCGCAGCGTCGCCTCGCAGCTGCCGCCATCCAGCACGATGCCGTCGCGGACCTTGTGCTGCAGGCGCAAGTGCCGTTGGCCGAGCAGGTCGACATCGACAACCTGGATGTCCGTATTGTTCGCTCCGATGTCGTATCGCTGGGCCAAAGCGGCGCGGATCTTCTGATAGCCGCGCTCGTTGTGGATCGACGCCACGCTATAGAACGACTCGTTCGCCGCGTCGGAGAGCAGGAACAGTCGCCATTTCCGGATCAGGGCAGGGCTGAGGAACTGGCGGATGAAGGATTCGTCGCGGTGGTTGGCCCAGGCGTCGAGCAGGATCGCGCGCCAGTCGCCGCTGCCTGCGATCTCTGGAAACCAGTCGCGATCCTCGGCTGTCGGCTCGGTCGCGATACGCTTGATGTCCTGCATCATGTCGAGGCCGAGCGCATAGGGGTTGATGCCGGAGAAGCGGGGATCGTCGAAGCCGGGCTGGAAGACGACGTTCGAATGGTTGCGCAGGACCTCCAGCATGGCGCCTTCGCCGATACGGCCGCGATCGAACAGTGCGTTCATCACCGTGTAGTGCACGAAGGTGGCGCAGCCCTCGTTCATCACCTGCGTCTGCCGCTGCGGATAGAAATACTGCGCGATCACCCGCACGATCCTGAGGATCTCGCGCTGCCAGGGCTCGAGGATCAGGCTGGTCTTTTCGAGAAAATAGAGCAGGTTCTCCTCGGGCAGGTTGAGCGCTTTCTTCCGCTCGGCGATCAGGTCCGCATTCTCCGCCGCCGCCTTGGCACCATCCGCCTGGCGCGGGAGCGTGCGCCAGAGATCATTGTAGGTGCGCTCCTCATACTCCAGCCGCTCGCGCAGGCCTTCGCGCTGCTTCTCGGAGGAGAGCCTGGGCGGGCGGCGATAGCGGAACACACCCTGCTCCATCAGCGCATGGGCGGCGTCGAGAATGGCCTCCACCGCCGGAACGCCATGCTTCTCCTCGCAGCGGGTGATGTAGCCCTTGGCGAAATCGAGATAGCCCAGGATCGCGTCGGCGTCGGTCCATTGCCGGAACAGATAGTTGTTCTTGAAGAAATGGTTGTGCCCGAGCGCCGCATGCGCCGTCACCAGGGCCTGCAGGGCCATGGTGTTCTCTTCCATCAGATAGACGATGCAAGGGTCGGAATTGATGACGATCTCATAGGCGAGGCCGCGGCCGCCCTTGCGGTAGTGCAATTCGTGATGAACGAAGTGCTTGCCGAACGACCAGTGGCGATACATCAGCGGCATGCCGATCGAGGAATAGGCGTCGAGCATCTGCTCGGAGGAGATCACCTCCATCTGCACGGGGTAGATGTCGAGCCGCAGCTCCTCCTTCGCCACCGCTTCGATGACGTCATAGGCCTGCGACAGGGTCGCGAAATTCCAGTCCGAGCCGGTGAACAGCAGATCGGGTCGGTGAGCATGCCTGGGCATCGGCGCTCCCTTCAGTTGCGCGGCCGCGCCGGCTGCCGGGTGAAGAGCTGGCGGAAGACCGGGTAGATGTCGGCGGCCCGGGCGATGCGGGTCATGTCGAAATTCGGCCAGCGTTCCTTGACCGTGAGATAGGCACGCCAGAGCGAGGTGCCGTTGTCGGTCGAGCCGAAGATCTCGCTCTCGCGTTCGTCGATGATCTCGACATAGGCGAAGTACTGGCACAGGCGCATGATCTCGCCGTCGAGCAGGCGCAGGCAGCGCTCGGAATCGCTGGCGAAATTGTCGCCGTCCGAAGCCTGCGCGACATAGATGTTCCAGTCCTTGCTGGGGTAGCGCTGCGCGATGACGCGCTGCATCTCCTCCAGCGCGGTGGAGACGACGGTGCCGCCGCTCTGCGTGCTCAGGAAGAAGGTGTCCTCGTCGACCTCCTGCGCCGTATGGGTGTGGCGGATGAAGACGATCTCGGTGCGGTCATAGCGCCGCTTCAGGAACAGGTGCAGCAGGACGAAGAAGCGCTTGGCCAGGTCCTTCTCGCGCTCGCCCATCGAGCCGGACACATCCATCAGGCAGAACATCACCGCGTTCGCATTCGGCAGGGGCTGCGCCTCGAAGCGGTTGAAGCGGATGTCGACCGGGTCGATGAAGGCGATCACCCGGCGTCGTCGCTCCAGCCGGTCGAGCTCGGCGCGCAAGGCCGCGACCTTGGCGCGGGTGGTGTCCGTTCCCTCGGCCTCGATCCCCGCGAGTTCGGCGAGGATGGCCTCGACCTCCGCGCGCTTGGGCCGCTGCAGGGCGATGCGGCGGCCATGGCTGTTGCGCATGGTGCGGGCGACATTGATGTTGGTCGGCGAGCCGCCTGTCGAGAACCCGGCCCGTCGCGGCTTGGAGGCGAGGATCTCCTTCAAGGCGAGCTTGACCATGTCGGGCAGCTCGAGGTCCTCGAAGAACAGGTCGAGCACCTCCTCGCGTGAGAGCACGAAGCGGAAGTCGTCCTCGGACTCCTGCAGGCCGGGCGACGATCCCGCTCCGCTGCCCTGGCCGGGCTTCGGCATCTTGTCTCCCGGGGAGAACTGCTTGTTCCCGGGCAGGACATGCTGGCGCCGTCCGCTGTCCCCGGCGGTGCGGAAGCTCGGCTCGCTCGTACCCTTCGCCGGGATCGAGACGGCATGCTCCCCATCCGCATCGGCGATCTTGCCGGAGCGGATCTGCTCCTGGACGCTGCGCTTCAGCTCCGCCCGGACCCGGTGCAGGAAGCGCTGGCGATTGCCCAGGCTCTTGTCCTTCGGGTTCAGGCGGCGGTCGATGAAGATCGGCATGGCAGGCTCCCCGCCGGGATTCTTACTCTCGCATCGGCTTTGTCCGAAAACCGGACCACACTTTTCGGGCCGATGCTCTAGCCCGCCTTGTTGACGCGCATGTACCAGTCGACCAGGCGCCGGACCTGGCGCTCGGTATAGCCGCGCTCGACCATGCGCTGCACGAAGCCGTGATGACGCTTCTCGGTCACGCTGTCCTGCTTCGAGCCGAAGCTGATCACCGGCAGGAGGTCCTCGACCTGGCCGAACATCCGCTTCTCGATCACCTCTCGCAGCTTCTCATAGCTGGTCCAGGACGGGTTGCGGCCGTTGTTCCTGGCCCTGGCGCGCAAGGTGAACTTCACGACTTCGTTGCGGAAGTCTTTGGGGTTGGCGATGCCCGCCGGCTTCTCGATCTGCGACAGCTCGTTGTCGAGGACCTGCCGGTTGAGGATCTGGCCGGTATCGGGATCCTTGTAGTCCTGGTCCTCGACCCAAGCGTCGGCATAGGCGATATAGCGGTCGAACAGATTCTGGCCGTATTCGCCATAGGATTCCAGATAGGCCTTCTGGATCTCGTGGCCGATGAACTCGGCATAGCGCGTCGCCAGCTCCGACTTGATGAAGTCGAGATAGGCCGCCTCCGTCTCCTTCGGGAACTGCTCGCGCTTGATCGCCCCCTCGAGGATGTACATCAGGTGGACGGGGTCGGCGGCGAGCTCCTCGGTGTCGTAGTTGAAGGTCTGCGACAGGATCTTGAAGGCGAAGCGCGTGCTGACGCCGGTCATGCCCTCGTCGACGCCGGCGGCGTCGCGATACTCCTGCATGGCCTTGGCCTTGGGCTCCAGTTCCTTCAGGTTCTCGCCGTCATAGACGCGCATCTTGGTGTAGAGCGGCGAGTTCTCGAACTCGCTGAGCCGGGTCGAGACCGAGAAGCGGCTGAGCAGGTCGAGCACCTCTGGTGCGCAGGGGCTGCCCGCCAGCTCGCTCTCGCGCAGCAGCTTCTCGTAGATCTGCCGCTCCTCGGTGATGCGCAGGCAATAGGGAACCTTGACCACCAGGATGCGGTCGAGAAAGGCCTCGTTGTTCTTGTTGTTCTTGAACTGGAGCCATTCCGACTCGTTGGAATGGGCCAGCACGATGCCCTGATAGGGGAAGGCGCCGAAATTCTCGGTGCCGTTGTAGCTGCCTTCCTGCGTCGCGGTCAGCAGCGGGTGCAGCACCTTGATCGGCGCTTTGAACATTTCGACAAATTCGAGCAGGCCCTGCGTCGTCCGGTTCAGCCCGCCGCTATAGGAATAGGCATCCGGGTCCGACTGGCTGAAATTCTCGAGCTGGCGGATGTCGACCTTGCCGACGAGCGTCGAGACGTCCTGGTTGTTCTCGTCGCCGGGCTCGGTCTTGGCGATGCCGACCTGGCGCAGGCGCGAAGGCGTCAGCTTGACCACCTTGAACTTGGCGATGTCGCCCGAGAGCTCGTCGAGCCGCTTGCTCGCCCAGGGCGAGATCAGGCCGGTCAGGCGCCGCCGGGCGATGCCGTATTTGTCCTCGAAAAGATCGCCCATGCGCTCCGGGCGGAACAGGCCCAAAGGCGATTCGAAGACCGGGCTGATCCGGTCGCCGATCTTGAGCGTGTAGAAGGGCCGCTCCTCCATCAGCTTCTTCAGCCGCTCGGCCAGCGAGGATTTGCCGCCGCCGACGGGGCCGAGCAGATAGAGGATCTGCTTGCGTTCCTCCAGCCCCTGCGAGGCGTAGCGGAAATAGCCGGCGATCCGCTCGATCGTATCCTCCATGCCGAAGAAATCGGCAAAGGAGGGGTAAATCTTGATCGTCCGGTTGGAGAAGATCCGGCCCAGGCGCTCGTCCTGGCTGGTGTCGAACAATTTCGGCTTGCCGATCGCGTCGAGCATGCGCTCGGCGGCGGAAGCGTACATCGATTTGTCTTCGCGGCAGGCCAGCAGGTATTCCTGCAGGCTCATCTCTTCCTGCGAATAGCTTCGATAGTCCTCGGAAAATAAGCGAAAGACCTCGCCGTCTCGTTCCATCGTGGTAGCCCTCCAGCGCAAGCCGGCTTCGCCGACAGTGCCCCTGAACAATCAACCGCAGACAGACTTGCAAGTTCCTGGCCGATAAGGGGGCGCTTTGATGACCGCCGGGCATCCGGGCCCTGCCCCCGACGCAAACGCGAACCGTCCTCAACTCATCTCTTCGCGTTGACGCCAGAGATGGGCGCCAGCCTGTGCGCCTATGATGTCATGTGGGGTGGCTGAGCGGGATCGCCAAGTGGCATCGCGCAGATGGGATGTCGGAGTATCCCTGCGGCATGAACGCAGCTTCCGGTTGATGACCTTCAGCGTTAGATTGAACCAATGAGTGTAGCTCCGCAGACCGATGCTCAGGACGCCGCGCCGGCCCACCGGCCCGGTCTCTGGCTGCTCGCCGGCGGCTTCGGCCTCCTGCTGGCGGCCGGCCTGCTGCTCTGGTGGCGCGAGGGCGACCGGCTGTTCACCGACGGGTTGATCGCCGCGCTCCTCGCCTGCTTCTGAGCGGCGTTCCACTCGCCTTCGAGGGTCTTCCCGTGAACCGCCGCCTGCTCCTGCCCCTGCTGGTCTTCCTGCTCGGCGCCGCCGCGCTCGCCGCCGCCGCCTTCATCACCTTCGCGCCGGCCTCCCGCCAAAGCGGGCAGAGCCTGGCTTCCAGCGTCGGCGGGCCGTTCACGCTCACCACCGCCGAGGGCAAGACCCTGACCGACAAGGACCTGCGCGGCGCGCCCTTCCTGGTCTTCTTCGGCTTCACCCATTGCCCCGATATCTGCCCGACCAAGCTGTTCGAGATCTCGGAGGTTCTGCGCGCGGCGGGGGCGAAGGGCGAGAAGCTCAAGGCGCTCTTCGTCACCGTCGACCCCGAGCGCGACACCGCGGAGACGATGAAGAGCTATCTCGGCTCCTTCGACCCGCGCATCGTCGGGCTGACCGGCGAGCGCGCTGCGATCGACGGGGCGGTCAAGGCCTATCGTGCCTATGCCCGCAAGGTGCCGCTCAAGGATGGCGACTACACCATGGACCACACCGCCCTGGTCTATCTGATGGACAAGAACGGTGGCTTTGTCGGCGCCTTCAATATCGAGCGCCCGCCGGCAGAGGCGGCGCAGGAGTGGCTGCGGCATCTGTGAGTGCCATGCCCGGCTACTCGGCAGATCGAGGCACGGCACCGCGATAGCGGGAGGAGCGCGCCAGTCCGTGCGCCGTCTTGTGCCAGCCGAAGCGATTGTCGAGATAGTCGTAGAGCGCCAGCCATCCGGCGAGCGAGGTCGCGAGGTAGTAGATCGGGAGGCACCACAGCCGGCGCCACAGATCGGGAGCGCCGCGCCGCCAGGCGCCGAGCGCAGGGACCATGAACATCGTCAGAAGCCCACAACCGGCGAGACCGAGCGATAGCGCCGAGAAGCACGTTTCCCATGGTGTGCTGGGAGACAGCAACGAGCCGCCCAACATTGCTATCCCTGTCATCACGATGAGGAACGGCAAGAGCAGCGTTCCCAGCAGCGAGCCCAACGTCAGCACGAGAAATGTCAGGGTCGCCGCAAGCCCGGCTTCACCAACCAGCCGGTCCGGCCGCTGCATATGGCTGATCAGCGTTTGCAGATAGCCCTTCAGCCAGCGCCTGCGCTGCTTCAGCCATGCCCGCAGATCGCGCGGCGCCTCTTCCAGCGTATGGCTTGGTAGATCGGCCATATAGCCGCCGGCGCGGATGAGCCGGAAGCCGACGTCCGCATCCTCTGTGACGTTCCAGGGATCCCAGCCGCCGACACGCCGCAGCGCCTCTGTGCGGAAATGGTTCGACGTGCCGCCGAGCATGATCGGCAGTCCGCATGCCAGCAGGCCGGGATTGAGCACGTCGAAGAGCCCGGCATATTCCAGTGCGAAGCAGGCGCTGAGCCAGCTGTCTTCAGGATTATCGATGACGAGATGAGCCTGCAGGCAGACGAGGCCGTCATCCGAGTGCAGGAAGCGCGCTGCTGCCAGGCGCAGCTGCCGCGGGTCGGGGATGTCTTCGGCGTCGAAGATGGTGAACAGCTCGCCGCGCGCTTCCTCCAGCGCGAGGTTGAGTGCGCGCGGCTTGGTCTGCGGGGTGCCCCGCGGCACGATCACGACCTGCATGAAGGGCGGAAGTGTGCGGGCTGCGAGCGCGCCCCGCAGGGTCGAGTCGACCTCTTCGACAAGGATGCGGATATCGAGCTTGGCAGCCGGGTAGTCGAGCGCCGCGAGCGCCTGGATGAGCTGGTCGAGGACCGCCTCCTCGCCGAAGATCGGCACGGCGATGGTGTAGACGGGAAGGCGGCTGTCATCGATCTGCCAGCGATAGTCTCGCCACAGGTCGGCCGCCGGCTTCTCGGCCAGCGCCGCGAACCGCAGGATCACGGCGCCGAAGAAAAGGGGGCCGAGCGCGAGGCCGAGGGCGGTCAAGGTCGAGAGGGGCGCCAGCGTGCCAAACCATGAAAGAAGCCCGACCAACAAGTATGCGAGGCATTTCTGCAGCCAGTTGCTCCCAGTTCGTGCGCTGAAGCGTTGCCGGCCCGCTTCGTCGAGCCAGGCGGCGGCGCGCGCGATTGGTCCGGCATTGGTCCGGCGCAGCTCGGCCGCCAGTATCGAGGGAGGCAGAACCACGACATCCTCGCGGTTCCGAACGCCGGCGGAGAGGAAGCGTCGCAAGGCCGGGCCCGGCGGCGGCGCGGCCGCGAAACGCACGGGGCTTTCGGGGAGTGCGCGTGTGGCGGCGAGGCCTTCGCGCAAGATCGCCGCGATGTCGCCGCCCGGCTGCAGGGATGGCGCGCGCGGCTGGAAGCGCAAGCCGAGCTCGGCCGCCAGCGCCCGGTAGAACTGCTCTTCGCTGACGAGGCCGGAGGCGATGACCTGGCGGCTTGGCGCCACGCCGATCCGCTCCGCAAGCCGGGCGGCCTCCCGCAACTCCGAGGGTGGCACGCCATGATCCGCCAGGAAGGCGATCTCGGCGGGCAGGCCGGGCATGCGTACATCACCTGCGCCGGGACGCGGCCAAGCTAAAGCCTCCATCCCCATCCCCCCGGGGCTGCAGCTGAGTGCTCCCGCAGGCGGAAGCAACTTATGGTTGCTTAACGCTACGTCAGAGTCGAGTCGGGTGAAGGCACTTGGCGCACGACCCCTTCGGCAAGGCGGCGCCGCCAGGGTTGGGGAGGGGTGAAAGAGGCCTGCTTGATCATTTGCATACAAATGATGCGAGCCTGCTGCTTCTCGCAGCAGCGGGCGAATTGCCGACGATGTCGCGAGTCGGGAGCGGCCTGGCCTGTGCCGGATGCCGGGCTGCGATCGAGCCCGCGGTCGCCCAACCCCTTCAGTTTTCGTCGAATCTGCGCGGCGCGGCGGATTTCGAGTGCCATTTTACTTCGCAGTTGCGAACGAGATCACGCGCGATAGTCTCGCTCCCGGCTGCCGTCGGCAGTTTGCAAGTGGTCGATCTCAAATCGCTTGACAACCTTGAAATCCGTTGAGATCGTTGTTTGCATACAAATGAAATTTGAACGTGAATGCCTGGCCTGCTGCAACGATAACGATCGGCGGCCTGCCACAATGGGAGAGTGACATGACCGCTTGGCTTGGCCTGACTTCGTTCAATCGTCTTGCGGCCATCGCCGCTGCGGCCGTCCTCGCCTTGCAGGCGCCGGCACGCGCCGAGGAGATTTCCGTCACCCAGTGGGGCGCCAGCCTCTATGGCGCGCCCTATGCGGTGGCGATGGAGAAGGGCCTGTTCAAGCAGGCCGGCATCGACATCACCGGCATCATCGGCTCCGGCGGCGGCGGCACCACGGTGCGCAACATCCTTGCCAGCTCGACGCCTTATGGCGAGGTCGCAGTCTCCGCCGCGCTCGCTGCCAAGGCGCAGGGGCTCGACCTGATCATCGTCAACACCGGCACGCGCAGCGTCGCCGAGGCGTCGATGGTCGTCATGCCGAACTCCGACCTGAAGGGCGTCGAGGACCTCGCCGGCAAGAAGGTCGCGATCACCTCGCCCAAGTCCGTCTCGGAAATGCTGCTGCTGATGGTGCTGCGCGAGAAGGGCGTCGACCAGAGCAAGGTCCAGCGCGTCGCCGCTGGCGGCTATGTCCCGGCGCTGACCATGCTCGAGCAGAACGCCGTCGTCGGCTCGGTGCTGATCGAGCCGCTGTCGATCATCCGCAAGGACAAGTACCGCACGCTCTACAAGGCCGGCGACATCCTGAAGCCGATGACCACCTCGGTCGGCATCACCACGCGCAAGTTCGCGCAGGAGAACCCCGAGAAGCTCAAGGCGATCATCGCCGGCCGCCGCGCCGGCGTGCAGGCGATCTACAAGGACCCGGCCGAGACCGCCAAGATCATCGAGAAGCTCTACAAGCTCGACGCGCCGATCGCCAAGGAAGCGGTCGACAACATGATCCCGCCGAAGATGTGGAGCGAGGGCGAGTTCAACGTCGAGGAGCTCAACCGCATGGTCGAGGGCTTGAAGCTGATCGGCGAGATCAAGGCCGACGTCGACTGGTCGACCGTGCTCGACAAGACCTATCTGCCCGCCGACCTCCAGGGCAAGCAATGAGCGCGGCGTCAGGGGCCAGGATCGTGCCGCTCGCGCCCCACGCCGCCACCGCCCCGGCCCATGCCAGGCTGCGCGGCGTCACCCGGGTCTTCGACCTCCCGAAATCGACCCTGCATGCGCTTGGCCCGGTCGATCTCGATTTGGCCAAGGGCGAGTTCTTCTCGGTGGTCGGCCCGTCCGGCTGTGGCAAGTCGACCTTGCTCGACATCCTCGCCGGCCTCAGCGCTCCGCAAGCCGGCACGGCCGAGTTCGAAGGCAAGCCGATCCAGGGCGTGCCCGACGGCGTCGGCGTCGTCTTCCAGGAGGACGCCTCCTTTCCCTGGCTCAATGTCCGCGACAACGTCGCCTTCGGCCTGCGCCGGGCCGGGGTCGATCCGGCCGAGATCAACCGACGCGTCGATTACGCCGTCGGCTTCATGGGGCTGAAGGACTTCGCGGCCTCCTATCCGGCCCAGCTCTCCGGGGGCATGCGCCAGCGTGTCTGCATCGCCCGCACTTTGGTGATGCAGCCCAGGTTGATCCTGCTCGATGAGCCCTTCGGCGCGCTCGATCAGCAGACCCGTCTGCTGATGGGCGACGAATTGCTGCGCCTCTGGCGCGAGACCTCCGCCACCGTCCTCCTGATCACCCACGCGCTCGACGAGGCGGCGATGCTGTCGGACCGCGTCGGGGTGATGTCGACCCGGCCCGGGACCTTCATCGATTTCGTCGAGACCGGCTGGGAGCGAGACCGCGACAGCCGCGTCGTCTCGACCCCGCATTTCGGCGACATCACCGCTCGCCTCTGGGAAAAGCTCCGGATCGAGGCCTTGAAGATCATGTCGGCCGGAAAGGCCTGAGCCATGTCCGAGAAATGGCTGCGCGTTGCGGTCGTCACCGCGATGGTTCTCCTGGTCGAGGCGCTCTGCCGCGTCGGCATCATCCCGCGCATGGTAATGATCGCCCCGTCCGACATGGTCGTCGAGCTCGGCAAGATCCTCGCCTCCGGCCAGTTCTCGGCCGATATCGCGATCACCTTCACCAATATCGCGATCTCGACCGTGCTCTCGGTCCTGCTCGGCTTCGCAGCCGGCGTGATCATCTACTCGCTGCCGGGCCTGCGCGACGCGATCGAGCCGCTGCTGGCCAGCTACTATGCCGTCCCGACTTTCGTCTTCTATCCGATCTTCATCACTCTCTTCGGCGTCGGCTCTGCCTCGATCATCGCGATCGCGGTGCTTCTCGCCATCGTCTCGATGGTGACCGCGACGCTGAACGGGCTCGACCGCATCCCGCGCGTGCTGCGCAAGACCGGCCAGATCTACCGGATGTCGCGGGTCAAGACCGCGCTCCTGATCGAATTGCCGGCTGCGACGCCCTATCTCTTCACCGGGGTCAAGCTCTCGGTCGCCTATTCCTTCATCGGCGTGATCGCTTCGGAGTTCATCCTGTCGGGCGCCGGTGTCGGCTACGCCATCGCCTATGCCTACAACCTGTTCGAGAACGGGCACATGTACGCGCTGATGCTGCTCGTCCTCATCGTCGTCACCGTCGTCAACACCTTCCTCAATGTGATCGACCGGCGCCTCCAGGCGCGTCGGCAGCGGTGACGCCAATGCCAAGCCCCACCACAGCTCTCATGCCCCGCTCTGCCGGCACGCTGCTCGTTCTCCTTGCCCTGCTCGTGCTTTGGCAAGGCCTGCATCTCCTGGTCGGCGCCTCCTCGCTGGCCTCGCCTCTGCAGACGGTCGGCAAGCTCGCTGCCCTGCTGACGACCGGCGAATTCTGGCTGAATATTTCCGAGACGATGCGTGCCTTCGTCGCCGCCTTCGCGATCTCGCTCTTCGGCGGCATCGCGCTCGGCATCGTGCTGGGCGTGCGCAAGCTCGCCGGCAACGTCGCCGAGCCGATCCTGACGACGCTCTATTCGATCCCCAAGGTCGTGCTGTACCCGCTGGTGCTGCTCTGCTTCGGCCTCGGCATCTCCGCCAAGATCGCCTTCGGCGTGATGCATGGGCTGATCCCGATCACGCTGTTCTCGATGAACGCGATCCGCCAGATGAAGCCGGTCTATCGCCGGACGTCGCAGGTGATGCGGCTGTCGCCGTCGCAGAGCGCCTTCACCGTGATCATGCCGGCGATCCTGCCCGAGATCATCTCGGGTGTTCGGCTCGGCTTCTCGCTGACGCTGCTCGGGGTGCTGATCGGCGAGATGTTCGCTTCGCAGCGCGGCCTCGGCTTCCTGCTGACCAGCGCGATCAATCTCGGCCAGATCGACACGATCATGGCGATCGCCCTGCTGCTGACCGTCTTCGCGGTAACCTGCAATGCGCTGATGATGCGCTTCGACCGGCGGCTGACGCACCGCTGACGCCCGCTGCGGGAGCTTGCGTGAATTGCGCGGGTCATGCAGGTTGCGCCGGACCTGTTCGGCTGCGGTTGCCCGCGCCTCCCGCATTGGAAAAACCATGAACCGCTATCATGTCGGCGCGGCCGCCATCCTTGTCACCCTGCTCGGCGGCTGTGTTTCGCGCGAGGAGCCGGTCGCCGTCTCGGAGCCTGCTCCGGTGATGCGCACGCGGGTGGTGCGGAATGCGCCGCCGCCGGATAGCGGCGATATCCAGCTCGGCCTGCCGCCGGCTCGCGAGGGCGGCCCGGCCTATGTCCGCTCCGGCGTCGAAAGCGCGCCTCGCTCAGGCGAACTTTATGGTGGCGGAACGCTGCCGCAGGGCTTCTGAAGCCTCGCGTCGCCGGATTTCCCGGGGCCGCAACAACCTGCTTCCTATCATGGTCGGGCTTGTCCCGACCATCCGCGCCTTCACCTCGCTGATCGCGTAAGGCGTTCAAGACGTCGATGCTCGCCACAGGGGCGAGCATGGCGGAGCGGGGTGACGCGCTCTCCAGTCCCGCTCAGGTATCGACCGTCGCGTTCAGCGCATTGGTCTGGATGAACTCGCGGCGCGGCTCGACCACGTCGCCCATCAGCTTGACGAAGAGGTCGTCGGCCTCGTCGTTCTGGTCGTTCTTGACGCGCAGCAGCGAGCGCACATCGCGGTCGAGCGTCGTCTCCCAGAGCTGGTCCGGGTTCATCTCGCCGAGGCCTTTGTAGCGCTGCAGCGAAACGCCCTTCTTGCCGATGGCGTTGATTGCGTCGAACAGATCGCTCGGGCCGTTGACGATATGGTCGTCGCCCTTGCGGCTGAGCACGCCCGGCTTGGCATAGGCTTCCCGCAGCGAATGTGCGGCAGCGTCGAGCTTGCGCGCTTCGGCGCTGGCGAGAAGCCCGGAATCGAGTGAGACGACCTGCTTCACGCCGCGCACCAGCCGCGAGAAGGTGAAGCCGCCATCGACGGCCTTGCCCTCCCAGCCGCGCTCGATCTCGTCCGAGATCGCGTCGAGCCGGCGCGCGACATAGGCGGCTGCCTCGGTGAGCTCGGCCTCGCCGCGCTCGCCATGGGGACGTAAGGCGCCGGCGATGGCGATCTGCTCGACGACGCGCCGGTCATAGCGCGAATGCAGCTGCGACAGCGTGTGGCGAATGCTGCGGGCTTCCTCGATCAGGGCGCGCAAATCGGCGCCGCCGCGCTCGCTGCCCTCGCCGGTGCGGAAGACGGCGCCGTCGAGCGCGGAATCGACCAGGTAGTCCTCGAGGGCGCGCTCGTCCTTGAGATAGGTCTGTGACTTGCCGCGCGCCGCCTTGTAGAGCGGCGGCTGGGCGATGAAGAGGTGGCCGCGGTCGATCAACTCCGGCATCTGCCGGTAGAAGAAGGTCAGCAGCAGGGTGCGGATATGGGCGCCGTCGACATCGGCGTCGGTCATGATGATGATCTTGTGGTAGCGCAGCTTCTCGACGTTGAAGGCGCTTGAGTCCTTCTCGTCGCGCCCGATGCCCGTGCCGAGCGCCGTGATCAGCGTGCCCACCTGGTCGGAGGACAGCATCTTGTCGAAGCGTGCGCGCTCGACGTTGAGAATCTTGCCGCGCAGCGGCAGGACTGCCTGGTATTCGCGGGCCCGGCCCTGCTTGGCAGAGCCGCCGGCCGAATCGCCCTCGACGATGAAGATCTCGGACTTGGCCGGATCCCTCTCCTGGCAATCAGCCAATTTGCCTGGAAGCGAGGCGATATCGAGCGCGCCCTTGCGGCGGGTGAGGTCGCGCGCCTTGCGGGCGGCCTCGCGGGCGGCGGCGGCCTCGGCCACCTTGCCGACGATGGTCTTGGCCTCGTTCGGATGCTCTTCGAGCCAGGTCGAGAGCGCCTGGTTGACGACATTCTCGACGACCGGGCGAACCTCCGAGGAAACCAGCTTGTCCTTGGTCTGCGAGGAGAACTTCGGATCCGGCACCTTGACGGAGACGATCGCGGTCAGGCCCTCGCGGCAATCGTCGCCGGTCAGCGAGACCTTCTCCTTCTTCGAAATGCCGGAGGTCTCGGCATAGCCGGTGACCTGCCGCGTCAGCGCGGCGCGGAAGCCGGCGAGATGGGTGCCGCCATCGCGCTGCGGGATGTTGTTGGTGAAGCAGAGCACGTTCTCGTGATAGCTGTCGTTCCACCACAGCGCGACGTCGACGGTGATGCCGTCCTTCTCGTTCGAGAGCATCACCGGCTTGGAGATGATGGGCGTCTTGGCGCGATCGAGATAGCGCACGAAGGCTTCGACGCCGCCTTCGTACATCAGTTCCTCGCGCACGACCTCGGCATGGCGGGCGTCGGTGAGGACGATGCGCACGCCGGAGTTCAGGAATGCGAGCTCACGCAGCCGGTGCTCCAGCGTCTTGTAGTCGAATTCGACCATGGTGAAGGTTTCCTGCGACGGCAGGAAGGTCACCTCGGTGCCGCGCTTGTCGCCGGCCGGGCCGACCACGGCGAGCGGGGCGACCGCGTCGCCATGACGGAACTCCATGAAATGCTCGCTGCCCTCGCGCCAGATGCGCAGCTTCAGCGAGACCGAGAGCGCGTTGACGACGGAGACGCCGACGCCGTGCAGGCCGCCCGAGACCTTGTAGGAGTTCTGGTCGAACTTCCCGCCGGCATGGAGCTGGGTCATGATGACCTCGGCCGCCGAAATGCCTTCTTCGCTGTGGATGGCGGTCGGGATGCCGCGGCCATTGTCCGAGACCGTCACCGAGCCGTCGGCATTCAGCGTCACCGTGACGAGGTCGGCATGGCCGGCGAGCGCCTCGTCGATGGCATTGTCGACGACCTCATAGACCATGTGGTGCAGGCCCGAGCCGTCATCGGTGTCGCCGATATACATGCCGGGACGCTTGCGCACCGCATCGAGGCCCTTGAGCACCTTGATCGAGTCGGCGCCATAGTCTTCGGCGCCGTTGGTGACGTCTGTCATGCGGGGGTCCTTCGGCGGGCGAGCATGGCGCCCGCGATCAGCTTGATTCGTCTACCGAATATAGGCGCTCAGCGTGGCTTTTTCACGTGCGTGCGCGTACGTACGCGAGAGTGGCGGATTTAGCCAGTGAATGTCGCGATCGCATCCAGGAAAACCTCGCCATATTGGGCGAGCTTGCGTTCGCCGACGCCTTCGATCGCGCGCATCTGGTCGAGGCCGAGCGGTCGCTCGCGCGCCATCGCGATCAGCGTCCGGTCGGTGAAGATGATGTAGGCGGCGACGCCTTCCTCGCGCGCAAGCGTCAGCCTGAGCTGGCGCAGATGCTCGAACAGGGCGGCGGTGTCGCCATCGAGCCCGTCGGCACGTGCGGCCTCGCGCTGGCCGCGGCGCGAGCGCCGCTCGGCGAGCGGGTCGACCCGCAGCGCGATCGGCTCGCGGCCGAACAGGATGTCCTCGCCCTTCTCCGTCAGGCGAAAGCCGCCATGCTCGGTGCTGGCCTCGGCGAGCGCGCCGGCGGCGAAGAGCTTGCGGGCCATGGCCATCCAGGCGCCCTTGGGTTTGTCGTTGCCGACACCGAAGGTCTTCAGGCCATCATGGTTCTGGCGCCGGATCGCCTCCGTCTGGGTACCGGTCAGGATATCCGCGAGATGGCCGGCGCCGTAGCGCTGGCCGGAGCGGATCACCGCCGAGAGCAATTTTCTGGCATCGAGCGTCGCGTCGGCGAGCTCGGGCGCGGCCGGGCCGCAAAGATCGCAGCGGAACTGCGCCTCACCATGCCGGCAGGGCGGCACCTGTTCGCCGAAATAGGACAAGAGCGCCGAGCGCCGGCACAGCGCCGATTCGCAGAGATCGATCATCGCGTTGAGGCGCTTGTGCTCGATCCGGCGGCGCTCGTCGTCGATCTGCTTCTCGTCGATCTGGCGGCGCCGCAGCGCCATGTCGTCGACGCCGTAGAGGGTCAGCGTATCGGCCGGCAGGCCGTCGCGGCCGGCACGGCCGATCTCCTGATAATAGCTTTCGATCGAGCCTGGCATGTCGGCGTGCACGACGAAGCGGACATCGGGCTTGTTGATGCCCATGCCGAAGGCGATGGTGGCGCAGACGACGACGCCGTCCTCCTGCAGGAAGATGTCCTGGTTGCGGTTGCGCTCCGTCTGCTCCAGCCCGGCATGGTAGGGATAGGCCTTCCAGCCCTTCTCGCTGAGGCCCTGCGCCAGCCGCTCGGTGCGGCCGCGCGAGGAGCAGTAGACGATGCCCGAGCCGCCGCGATGGACCTTCAGGAAATCGTCGATCTGCCGGCGCGGCTGCTCCTTCGGCGCGAAGGTGAGCTTCAGGTTCGGCCGGTCGAAGGAATGGACGACGAGGTGCGGCGGTGCCGGGAAGAGCTGCTGGGCGATATCGTCGCGCGTTTGGCGGTCGGCGGTCGCGGTCAGCGCCGTCACCGGGATATCGCCGAGCGCCTCGCGCACCTTCGAGAGCAGCCGGTATTCCGGGCGGAAGTCGTGGCCCCATTGCGAGACGCAATGCGCCTCGTCGATGGCGAGCCGGGTGACGCCGAGCCGGCGCAATCGCGCGACGAGGCCTTCGCCAGCCAATCGCTCCGGCGAGACGAAGAGCAGCCGCAATTCGCCTGAATTGAGCTTGTCCCAGGCCTGGGCCGCCTCGGCCTCGCTGTTCATCGAGTTGAGCGAGGCGGCGGAGACGCCGGCACGCACCAATTGGCCGACCTGGTCGCGCATCAAGGCGATCAGCGGCGAGACCACCAGCGTCAAACCGCCGGTAACCAGCGCCGGCAGCTGGTAGCACATCGATTTGCCCGAGCCGGTCGGCATCACCGCGAAGACGTCGCGGCCGGCCAAGGCGGCTTCGATCACCTCCCATTGCCCGGGGCGGAAATCGTCATAGCCGAAGACCGACTTCAGGATCGCGCGGGCTTCTGATTCGCGGGGCGATGACATGCGCCGGATGTGCCGGATTCGGGCCGACAAGGCCAGTGCGATGGCGAAACCGTCCCCGCTTCCCGCAAGTCGGCTTGCTGAGCTGTCACGCGTGCCTCACGCTGCGGCAGCCCGGTAAGGAGAGCCATGATGCGCCTGCCCCTGACTGTCGCCATCTGCTGTCTTGCGATTTCTGCGCAAGCCCGGCCGCTCGAGCGCGAGCTGCCGCCGGCGAAGGCCGCCTGCTGGGAGCGGGTCTACGATGCCGCCCATCTCGCCAGCCACCCGCAGCAGAAGGTCGCGCGGATTCGCCTGGTCCATCTGCCGCAGAATTGGTCCGAAACCGGTCAGGGCGGCTTCTATGTCGCGCTCTATATCAACCTGCGCCAGCGGGTGAAGGTCGATCAGAGCTTCGACTATCAGCTCGGCGGCATCTGCAAGCCGGCCGGGCAGGGTTTGCGCTGCGTGCCGGAATGGGAGGCGGGCAGCTGGCGGATCGAGCGCGGCCCGAACGGGGCGCTGGACGTCCGTAATGGCGGCATCATCGCCAATCCCAATCCCTACGATGCCGAGGAGATCGCCGATGGCGCGGTTCGTATCCCGGCAAAGCCGGACGACGGGCTCTGGCGCCTGTCGCCGGCAGCCGGGCCTTGCGGGCTGGAATAGCGCTCAGGGGTGGAGCGCCGCCACCTTCACCAGCCGCGCCACCATCTTGTCGCGCATGCCCTTGAGGCGCTTGTCGATGAAGTCGCCATCTTCGCCATAGGCCTTGTCGGCGCCGCTGACCGCCAGCATCTCCGGCACCAGCAGCGCGCCGAAGCCGAGCTCGAGCACGGTCCGCAATTGAGTCAGGCAGCGATAGGTGCCGAGATTGCCGGCCGAGGCGCCGCCGATCGCGACCACCTTCTCGCGCAGGCCCGGGCCGCCGGAGCGGACGATGCTGATCCAGTCGAGCGCGTTCTTCAGCGCCGGCGGATAGCCGGAATTGTACTCCGGGCTGGCGATGAAGAGCCCGTCATGGGCATCGACCAGCGCCGCCAGCGCCTTCGCCTCCTGCGGCTGCTCATCGTGGAAGGCGCGGGCGTCGATCAGCGGCAGCGGATAGTCGCCGAGCGAGATCTGCGTCACCTCGGCTCCCGCATCCCGGAGATTCCCTGCGATCAGGGTTGCGAGCCGGGTGTTCATCGAGCCCGGGCGCCAGGAACCGGCGAAAACGAGGATTTTTGGCATGGTCACTCCGACGGATAAGCATTTTCGAGCGAAGTGGACACCGGTTCGCGTGAAGAAAATGCGTCAAAAATAAAAACTTTGAGCATTGCCGCGATTCGGAGAAGCGCGGGAATCCTCCAGCGGGGCGAACGGCCCAGCCTTCTCATTCTGCGATGTCGGAGGCATACGGGGCCAGCGTCAAGCTCGTGTCACGGCTTGGCGCGGCGATAGACCCAGACTCGCGCCGGCGGGATGTTGCGCAGCACCCAGTCGGAGACCTGCGCCTTGAGGCCGGAGCCCTTGCGCGGCACTGGCGAGATCACCGCATAGGTGAACTGGATGAAGGGAGCGCCGGACCTGAGCACATTGGCGAAGGCGTCCTGCACCAGAGCGGTGCGTTCCGGCGGCGGCTTGTTGAACAGCGGCAGCGAGGACACGACCGCGCTCGCCTTCTCGCTCAGATGCCCGGCGAGCGTGGTCGAAAGCGCATAGGCATCGCCCTCGATGACGGTGGCGCGTGGGAAGCGGCGGCGCAGCAGCTCGCAGAATTCCGGGCTGTACTCGACCAGGATCAGCCTGGCTTCGTCGATGCCGCGCTCGATCAGCGCCTCGGTGACCGGCCCGGTGCCGGGACCGATCTCGACCACCGGCCCCTCGGCCTGCGGGTCGACATAGGACGCCATGCGCCTGGCGAGGAAAGGGCTCGACGGCGCGACCGCCCCGGTGCGGCCCGGCGAATCGATCCAGGACTTGAGGAAACGGGCATCGTCGCTGAACCGCGCCTTGGCCTCGTCGGCCGCCTTGCGGACATGCGACTTGAGCTTGCCGGCGGTGTTGCGGACCTCGTCCTCGACCTTGTAGCGCGCCGCGGCGACCCTCAGCCTTGCTTCGGCGACGCTGTCGGCGAAATCCGCCGCGGTCAGCCGCACCTCATGCTCCAGTCGGGCTGCGACGGACGAGCGTCCGAAGCGGGTGGCGCGCAGGCGCTGACCGGAAGCGGGATGGGCCATTCAGAACCTCGATGCGGCCAGGCGGAAGGCCCGCGCCGGAGCGACATGACAATGCCGTGACGTTACGCCGCTGTCATATGGGGTCAAGAGCGGGCCGAATCCAGCGATTTCTTGGCTGGCCACCAGAGTGTCCGCGATCAGATCAGCGGACGTGGGTGCAATTCGGTCTCGAACAGCAGCGCCATGCGCTCGGTCAGGCGCGGATTGTGGATGGTGAGGCGGCCGCGCTCGAGCGAGAACATCCCGGCCTTGCGCAGGCGCGCCCAGGTCTTGCTGGTGTGGACGAGCGAGAGGCCGAGCGCATCGGCGAGCTGCTGCTGTGTCAGCGGGAAGACGAAGCTCTTCTCGGCGACCAGGCCGAGCGCTTCGGCCCTGCGATAGAGCGAGATCACCAGCGCTGCGATCCGCTCCTGCGCATTGCGCTGGCCGACCGAGGTCAGGTTCTCGTCGATCAGGCTCTCCTCGCGCGAGCCGAGCCAGGCGAGCTCGTAAGCGAGCGCCGGCATCCGCCCGAACATTTCATAGGTGCGCCGGCGCGGGAAGACGCAGAGCTCGACCTCGGTCAGCGCCTCGATGCCGTGCTGGGCGGCGCTGAGCAACGAAGCCTGCAGGCCGACGAGATCGCCCGGCAGCAGGAAGTTGAGGATCTGCCGGCGTCCGTCCGGCAGCGATTTGTAGCGAAAGGCCCAGCCCGAGAAGAGCGTGTAGAGCTCTGCATCCTCCTGGCCGGGATGGATGATGTCGCTGCCGGCAGGCAATTGCCGGTGGTCGAGCTTCATCTCCTGGATGAAGCGGATTTCCTCGTCGGACTTGTCCTTGAAGGCCGGTTTCAGCCGTAGCGGACAGGCAAGGCAGGACGGGCTGCGGTGATTGCGATGATTGCTCGATGCGACGATCACGCCCGGCTCCTTCATCCGCCGGAACCCGCGGCGAATGCTTGCGTTTTCTGTGTGGCGCGAAAGCCGTGGCTTAGCAATCGCGCCCGTCCCGGCATAGCAGATCGGCTCAGGAGGCCGCCGCATGAAATCACATGCCTCCGGGCTGCGGCGTTCGCGCCTGCGCCAGTTCTTTCGCGTGGCCCTGGGCTTCTGGCGCGGCGAGAACAGGCTGCGCGCCTGGGGCCTCACCTTCGCGGTGCTGCTCTTCGTCGCGGCCCAGCTCGGCGCCGCAGTTGGCGTCAACAGCTGGAACCGGCTTTTCTTCGACGCGCTGGAAAAGCGCGACCTCGACAAGGTCTGGGCTGCCGTCGGCTGGCTGCCGTTGATCATCGCGGCGTCGGCGGCATCGCTGTCCTGTCTGGTGATCAGCCGGATGCTGCTGCAGATGCGCTGGCGGCAATGGCTGACGCACCGCCTCGCCGGCTGGTGGATCGCCGACCAGCGCTATTACCGGATGCAGTTCGTCGTGCCCGACCAGAGCGCGCCGGAATACCGCATCGCCGAGGATGTCCGCCTTTCCATCGAGCCCCTGGTCGAGTTCGCGATCGGCTTGCTCAGCGCCTTCGTCACGGCTGTGACCTTCGCCGCGATCCTCTGGCAGGTCGCGGGGGCGGCACATTTCACCCTTGGCGGAACGCAGATCGTGATCCCCAGCTATATGGCGCTCGCCGCGATCGTCTATGCGGTCATCGCCTCGCTCGCGGCTTACGTCGCCGGCCGGCCTCTGGTGCCGCGCATCGCTGCCAAGAACGAGGCCGAGGCGCAGTTCCGTGCCGAGATGACGCGCCTGCGCGAGAACGCCGAGAGCATCGCCCTGATCAAGGGTGATGCCGACGAACGCGATTCGGTCGGCGAGAACTATGGCCGCGTCGTTGCCGCCTGGCTGAAGGTGATCCGGCAGCAGGGCGTCATCGCCATCGTGCTCAACACCAATGGCGCGCTGTTCCCGATCGTGCCGCTCCTGTTGATCGCGCCCAAATATCTCTCCGGCGAGATCACGCTCGGGGCCGTCATGCAGGTCGTCGCCGCCTTCAGCGCAGTGCAGGCCGCGCTGATCTGGTTCGTCGACAACTTCGTCCGGCTGGCCGAGTGGTTCGCTTCGGTGAGGCGCGTCGACGAACTGGCGGAAGCGCTGGAGGCGCTCGACGTCGGTACGATCATGGACGGCGAGACGCAGATCGAGTTGGGGGAAAGCGAGGACGGTGCGATCCATATCGCCGACCTCTCCGTCGCGCACAGCAATGGCCGCATCGTCATCGCCGACGCTTCCGTGGTGATCGCGCCTGGCGAAAAGGTGCTGATCGCGGGCGAGAGCGGCACCGGCAAGAGTACGCTGATCCGGGCGCTCGCCGGGCTCTGGCCCTGGGGCGCCGGCGCGATCGCGCTGCCGCGCGGCAAGCGCGTCGCCTTCGTGCCGCAGAAGCCCTATCTGCCGCTCGGGACGTTGCGCGACGTGCTGCTCTATCCGGAAGCCGAGAGCCGCGTCGACGATGATGCCGTGCGCGCGGCGCTGGAGCGCTGCGGCCTGTCCTATCTCGGCAAGCGTCTCGACGAGGAGGAGCGCTGGGACAACATCCTCTCCGGCGGCGAGCGCCAGCGCGTCGCCTTCGCGCGGCTGCTGATCCAGAAGCCGGACATCATCATCATGGACGAGGCGACTTCGGCGCTCGACGAGGACAGCCAGGATTCGCTGCTCGGTCTGATCGAGAGCGAGCTCGCCTATGCCACCGTGATCAGCGTCGGTCATCGGCCCGGCCTCGAGGACTTCCACGAGCGCAAGATCACGCTGGAGAAGCGCGAGGCCGGCGCGCATCTGACCTCGAAGCGCCTGACCAGGTCGCTCTGGCGACTGTTCCGCCGGCGCGAGGCCGCCAATGATCGCTCAGTCGCCTGAAAAACGAACCGCGCCTGAAACGGAAACACGCCTGAAAAAGAATCCGGATCGCTGCGATTTCCGCGCAAACCGGAACAATTCCCAGCCAGACGGGTTGAGAAGCCGTTCCGCCTTTCAAGAGCGATCACACGAACCGGGAGAGCGAAGATGACCACCGCCAGCCTTGCCCCCTTCAAGCGCGCTGCCACCTTCTTCGGCGGCATGGCGCTGGTCGTGAGCGCCCTGACCCTGGGTGCCTCCTACCAGAACGGCTTCGGCGAGAGCTCGGAAGCGGTGGCCCAGGCCAAGCTCCAGCGCGGCGCCCCGGCCCACGTCCAGTTCGCGGCGGTCCACCCCGCCGAGATGCGCCGTGACTTCGCTCATCGCGTCGTCCCGACCTCGCAGCGCGAGGCCAGCCTCAAGGGCAACACAGTCCTGCGCTGAACCTTGCTTCTCGGTCTATCGCGTTCTCTTCACGCGAACTGGTTCCCGCTTCTCTCGGGAACCGATTGGCCGCTCGCGCGTAATTCAACTGCCTGATCAGCAAAGCCGCCGCGAGGCGGCTTTTTGCCGTGACGGCGAGGTATGATGGAGCGGCTGGAGATCAGATGCATCTGCGCATTCGCCACGCGACGACTTATCGCTACGCCGAGCCGGTCCTCTTCGGCCCGCACCGGCTGATGCTGCGTCCGCGCGATTCCTTCGATCTGCGCGTCATCGATACCGCGATCGCGATCTCGCCGCAGGCCGGGCTGCGCTGGATGCACGACGCCTATGGCAATCCCGTCGCCATGGCGAGCTTCGCTGGCCGATCGGACACGCTCGAGGTCGTCAGCGAGCTCGTCGTCCAGCGCTTCGGCTCGGCGCTACCACGCACGCAGGTCGAGCCCGGCATAGAGAGCTCCGAGATCAGCTACACCCCGGCGGAGCGCGCGGTGCTCCGGCCCTATCTCGACCTTGCCACAGCCGATCCCGATGGCGCGCTCGATGCCTGGCTGCAGGCGTTCCGGGCCCGGCTCAATGGCGGCCACCTGCTGCGCGCCCTGGCGCATGAGATCAATGCCGGCCTGAGCTATGCCGTGCGCTTTGACGAAGGCACCCAGCATCCGCTCGACACGCTGCGGATGGGCGCGGGCTCCTGTCGCGACTACGCCTGGCTGTTCATCGAACTGGCGCGCCGGCTCGGCTTCGCCGCGCGTTTCGTCACCGGTTACATCCATGAGCGCTCGCCGGCGGGCGCGGGAATGACGTCCGTGGCCGGGCTGACCCATGCCTGGGCCGACGTCTTCATCCCCAATGACGGCTGGATCGAGTTCGATCCGACCAATGATCTCGTCGCCGACCGGCAATTGCTGCGGGTCGCGGTGGCGCGGGTGCCGGAGGACGCCTCGCCGGTGTCGGGGAGCTATATCGGGCCGGCGGGCGCCTTCCTCGGGCTCAGCGTCGGCGTCGAGATTGCACCGGTGGACAGGCTGGGCTGAATCTCGTCGGTCCGGCGCGGCGTGCCGTGGCTCAGGCGCCAGATGCCGAGGCTGCGCCCCTGCGGCGGGCTGATCTCGACGGCTTCGATCTGCATCAGCAATCCCGCGAACAGGCGCGGCGGCGCGATCTGCGCGGCGTCGCGGTCGGTGCTGATGGCGACGTCGATGATGCCGTCGCCGGCTGCGGTCACGGCGAGTTCGAGGCCGATGCCCGGAGCTGCCCGCAGCGCCCGGCCGACCACGTCGACGATCAGGAAGCCGAGCGGAATGATCCGGTCGATCGGCAGGGCGGCCTGCGTCTCGATGCGGCTTTCCAGCCGCTGGCCGCGCGCGAGGATCAGGCTGGAGACCATTGCCACGACGTCGTCGAGGAAGAGGTCGATCCGCACCGGCTGCATCTCGCCGTCGGCGAGGGTGAAGCGATACGCGGCCGAAAGCACATGGACGCGGCACTCGGCATCCGAGAGCGCCGCCCGCGCCTCGCCCTGATGGTCGCGCTTGGTCAGGCCGATATAGCTCTGCACCACCTGCAGGCTGTTCTTGACCCGATGGTGCAGCTCGCGGACCAGGAAACGGTTGTCCTCGAGCGCGAGCCTGAGCTTGCTCTGGCGCACCTCCTGCTCGTCGACCATCGCATTGAAGGCCTCGGCGACGCTGCGGATGTCGCGCGGCATCTCGTCGGAGAGCGGGACCCGGGCACTGGCCGAGGTCGACCTCGCCCGGGCCGTCGCCTCGATGCCGCGCAGCCAGCGCACGCAGTGCTGGTCGATCGCTTTCATGTAGACGAGGCCAAGCAGGGCGAGCGTCAGCAGCGGCGCCAGCAGCAAGGCATAGAATTGCGTCTTTGCGGCCTGTTCGGCCGTGCCGTCGAAGCTCACCACCACATAAAGGTCAGGCTCGGCCACCATGCGCGCGGCATAGGTGCGGACCGGCCCGCCCCGGCTCGGCGCGGACCAGTGAGCGGTCGGATCGGGCACGGCCTCGGCCTTGGGAAGCCAGGATGCGTCGGCCTGCGCGCCGCCGCGTGCGACCACGACGTCGCCGCCGCGTCGCAGCAGCGCCGCCATCATGCCTTTGTCGCTGCTGCCGAGGTCGAAGGTGTCGTCGAGCGGGTCCGGCTTGCTGAGCAGGAGCGCGTCGCCCCCGTCGAACGCGCTGTAGATGGCGAGGAAGGAGCGCCCCGCGATCGTGACCTGATCGTAGCGGGCCTTGGTGAACTCGGTGCCGCCCCAAAGCTTGATGGGCGCGCGCGCGGCGAGCTGATCGGCGACGGCAGTGAGTTCGCCGGGTGGGATGCTGCCGTCGAGCCCGCCGATGCAGTCCCGCCGGCCTGACACCCGCAGCAGCAGGGCCTCGTAGCCCGAGACCGCGGCGAGCGCCTTCTCGGCGATGCGGTCGCACATGCCCGGTGACGGCGAGGCCGCCCGGATCGCCGCAGCACTGGTGACGAGCGAGCGAAGCGCGCCGCGATACCAGACGCGGGCGCGCACGGCGAAGTCGTCCGCCGAGCGCGTCTGGGCGGTCTCGATCGCCTCGTAGACGGTCCGGTAGGTCGCGACGGCCGCTGCTGCGGTGAGGCAGGCGATCGGCAGGACGATCGCGACCATCAGTGCCAGCAGGCGGCCGCGAACCGTCCTGAACAGCGAGAGAGCCATTTAGCTGCCGACGGTTTCTGGTCCTGCGCGCTGGACGGCTGCGGTGATTCGGCGATCGGGGCCGAGATCGTCGACGCCGCCGATGGACAGGAGCTCCGCCAGCTTGGCGCGTGCCCGGTTGACGCGGCTCTTGATCGTGCCGATCGCGACGCCGCAGATCTCGGCAGTCTCCTCATAGGACAGCCCGGTGGCGCCGACCATGATCAGCACCTCGCGCTGCTCCTCCGGGAGCTTGGCCAGCGCCTTGCGGAAATCGGCGAGGTCGAGATGGCTTTCCTGGTTGCCATGGGTGGCGAGCCGGTCGGCATAGGTGCCTTCGCTGTCCTGCACCTCGCGTCCGCGCTTGCGGTAGAGCGAGTAGTAGGTGTTGCGCAGGATGGTGAAGAGCCAGGCCCGCAGGCTGGTGCCGGGCTGGAATTTCTCGGCATTGCCCCAGGCCTTGAGCAGCGTGTCCTGGACGAGGTCGTCGGCGAGCTGCATCGAGCCCGACAGCGACGCCGCAAAGGCTCGCAGGTTCGGAATCTCCGCGATCAGCCCGTCCTTGAAGTCAGCTGCGCTCATCGGAGCGGCCCTCGGCCTTCAGGCGCTGTTCGGTATCCTCGAGCTGGGCCAGCAGCACCAGGAACCGGTCCGGGACCGGCGCATTGATCAGGTCGTCATAATGCGCCTTGAGGGACCGGCCGATCGATTCCTGCACCCTGGGATCGAGCACCATTTCGTCGTCCGGTTCGGCTCGGGCCGCTTCGGGCGGATCGGCATTCATCAGATTCATGATCCCTCGCTCCATTGGCATGCCGACAGTGCCGTCGATCACACCCAACCACGCCACGCACGCTCGTCGATACGCCTGCGCGCAACCGCCCCGAAACGCACCTTCATTCGGCCCAATAACGAGGCCGGAAGCAAAAGGTTCCGCCGGGAACAAAAAATAATTTTCTTGTCATAACAGGGACTTGAGTGCTCTTCTCCAGTAGCTTTGGATGAGGCCGGATCTCGCCGGAGCGGAAGCTCGGTCGGTGAGTCCGCCTCTCAATTCTGGATAGAGCCCGACCCGATCAGCGTGCATCGAAAGCCGATCGGGCTGGACTCGTGGGGGATAGCAAGATGTCGATCGCCACAGAAATCGCGCCGCATTTGCCGTATCTGCGCCGCTTCGCCCGGGCGCTGAGCGGAACCCAGGCGAGCGGCGACGCCTATGTCGTCGCGACGCTGGAAGCGCTGATCGCCGATCCCGGCACCTTCCCGCGCGAACTCGGCTCGCGGGTCGGCCTCTACCGGCTGTTCCTGCAGATGTGGTCGTCCGTGGGGCTCAACACCCAGGCTCCGGCGCCGGAAGCCGAGCGCACCGCCGCCGAGCGCAATCTCGATGCGCTGACGCCGCGCTCGCGCCAGGCCTTCCTGCTGCGGACGGTTGAAGGATTCTCGATCGAGGAGGTCGCGCAGGTCATGAACATCGCCCCGAGCGCCGCCGCCGCCCTCGTCCAGACGGCTGGCCAGGAAATTGCCGAGCAGGTCGCCACCGACGTGCTGATCATCGAGGATGAGCCGATCATCGCCCTCGACATCGAGACGATGGTCGAGGAACTCGGCCACAGGGTCACGGGCGTCGCCCGGACGCATCGCGAGGCGATTGCGCTGGTTGCGAAGAAGCGCCCCGGCCTCGTCCTCGCTGATATCCAGTTGGCCGACGGCAGCTCCGGCCTCGAGGCGGTCAATGAGATCCTCGAAGCGATCGAGGTGCCGGTGATCTTCATCACCGCCTATCCGGAGCGTCTGCTCACCGGCGACCGTCCGGAGCCGGCCTTCCTGATCACCAAGCCGTTCCAGCCGGAAGCGGTGAAGGCCGCGATCAGCCAGGCGCTGTTCTTCGATCGTCGCGCCGGCCGCAAGGCCGCCTGACCCGCCGATCGAGGTGACCGGGAACAAATCGGCGATCCCTCGCGTTGCCCCGGCCCGGGCAATGCGAAGGAGATCGGTCATGTCCATGGCTCTGCTGGCGGCGCTGATCGTCGCGGCCTCTCTGACGGTCCTGTTCACGGCCGTCGGGTGAGGGCATGCGGATATGCTCGCCATTTCGGCAAGGTGGCTGCGCGGCCATGATCGTGGCGGCAGGGCTTGCCGGCTGCGGCACCGCCTGGAGCCGCGAAGCGCAGCCCGCGCCCACAATCCTGCCTCCACCGCGTCCAGCTTCGTTGCCGGTTCCCGCGCCGCCGCCGGCGGCTCCGTCAGTCGAGCCCAAGCCCACCGTCGCTGCTGACGGCAGCGCCTGCATCCGCATGCTGACCGGCGTGCCGGGGAACCAGATCCGCATGGCGGCTCCGGCTCCCAAGCCGGAACCGGAGGGTTGCCGGGTGACCGATCCCATCGTGGTCGAGGCGCTCGCTGTCCGCACTGCTGAAGGCCCGGGGCAGGTCAAATTGCTTCCCCCATCGACGGTGAGCTGCGAGCTGGCGCGTGCGGTCTCGCTCTGGCTCGACACCAGCCTGCAGCCACTGGCGCGGGGAGCGTTCGGGCGGGAGTTGACGGCGCTACGCGTCGGCGGCGGGCACGAATGCCGCCGGCGCAACCGCCAGACGCAAGGATCCTTCAGTGAGCACGCCACCGGGCAGGCGCTCGATATCTTCGCTTTTCAGCTCGGCGACGAGAAACAGGGAGGATTGGCCGTTTCCGTCGAGCGGCCGAATGGGCTTGAGCAGACGCGCTTCCTGGACGGTGTGCGTCAATCGGCCTGCGGCGCCTTCATGACCGTCCTCGGACCAGGCGCGGACGCGGCCCACGCCAACCATCTCCATATCGACATCCAGCGACGCCGCACGGCGGCCAGCCGCTTCTGCCAATGACCGGGCTTGGCCCTATGACACGATCGTGAAGATATCGTCGGGTGTGTCGGACTGCGCGACGATCGGTGGCGGACGCCTTCCGCTCGACCAGCCGTCGCGCCGGCGGGCGAGCTCGGCCAGTGCGGAATCGTGGTCAAAACCCTCGCGCAGAAGTTGTTCGAGCTCCCAGAATGGCGGAAGATCGCGCGCCAGCTTGGGAGTGGGGAATATCTGCACCGGATCGGTCCGTCCTTGCTTTTGCATTTGCGCGTCCACTGGTCAGTTCCCGTCAACGCAAGCACCGGATTGAGGTTCCGGATTATTTGGGAACTATGGAGTGATTGCGGCGCTTTGGTGCGGTTTCGAGGCGTCGCGGACGATACCATGAAGCCGGCTGTGAGTCGGTGCGGTGCATTCGGGGTAGGGCGCAGGAGAAGGTGAATGAGACGTCTTATCGCAATGCTCGCTTTGGCGGCCGGTGCCAGCCTGCCCGTAGCTCCGGTCCTGGCGCAGAGCGCTGCGCCGGCCGGGCGCCTGACCTGCACGATCGGTGCCGGCCTCGCCCAGGCGGTCGCGACTCAGAAGCCGCTCGACTGCCGTTTCCGGCCTCGGCGCGGGCCGCTGCAGACCTATACCGGGGTGATTCGCGGCTTTGCGCTCGACGCCAGGACGGTCGGGCGCAGCCTGCTCGCCTGGCGGGTCTATGGCCCCTATGCGCGCGCGCCTCTCGGCGTCCTCTACGGGCCCTATGTCCGCAAGCCGGGCGAGGTCGCGCTGACCGGCAGCCATGATGGCGATGTCCGGTTAGTGCCGCGGGCCCTGCCGATCCAGCGCGGCGCCAATGTCGCCCTCGGCGTCACAGCCTTCGAGCTCAGCCTCGTCCGCTCGCCGCGCAAACGCTGAGCGGCGATACTTACGGTTTCCTAACCATATCCGATCAATTTGAGTTGAATTTGAAGGGTTCGAGGCAGACAATCCGGCTCAGAACGGAACAAGGCCGACCAAGCAAGCGTTCATGAGGCTCACAAGCAGGAAGCAGCTTGGGGTGTAGTCGTGAAGTTGGAAGGTGATCTGGGTCTCATGGCCGGTATTCGGGTCCTCATCGTCGAGGACGACCCCTTCATCGCGATGGATATCGAGAGCGCCGTGAGCGAAGAGCTCGGCGACGACGCCGAGTTGATCGTGGTCGAATCGATATCGCAGGCGCGCCGTGTCGCCGATCAACCGCTCGATTGCGCGCTGCTCGATATCGATGTCGTCGGCGGCAAGACCTTCGCGATCGCCGCCAGCCTGCGCGCCAGGGGCACGCCGCTGGTATTCGTCTCCGGCTCTGCCCCGAGCGAGGTTCCGCCCGAATTGCGCGACGTGCGCTTCGTGCGCAAGCCCTTCTCGGCCGACGAGCTCGGCCGTTTCGTCTCCAAGGCCGTGAACAAGGGCTGAGGAGCGGCCTATGCTGCCGCGTCCTCCTCGGCCGGTTGCTCCCGTTTCGGGAAGGTGACGGCGACACGGGTGCCGGGCCGCGCGATACCGGGCGACAGCGGTGCAATCTCCATATCGGCCCGCATGCTGCGCAGCAGGGCGTTGATCACCGACTTGCCCAGCCCGGCGCTCTGCTGGTCCTCCGGCATCCCGACGCCGTCATCCTCGACTGAGAGGACGAGGTTCTCCTCGGGCGTGCGCGCGAGCCGGATCGTGATCTTGCCGGCGACACCGTCCGGAAAGGCGTGCTTGATCGCGTTGGTCACCAGCTCGTTGATGACGACGACGAAGGAGACGGCGTCGCGCCCCGGCAGGCGGATCGCATCCATCGCCAGGGCGATCTCGATCGGCCGCCCTTCGGCCGCCTTGCCGATCTCGGCCAGCAGGTCCTCCAGATAGGGCCGGGCCTCGATCTCGTCGGCCTCGATGTCGAGTCGCAGCCGGCGCTGTCCCGCGGCGATCGCCTGGATGCGCGATTGCGCCTGGGCCAGCGCCTGCTTGACGGCAGGCTCGCGCGTCTGCCGGCTCTGGACGTTGAGCAGGGCGGAGACCATCGCCAGATTGTTGCCGACGCGATGGTTGACGTCGCGCAGCAGCGCCTCGATGCGTAAACGCTCGTTCTCGAGCTGGCGCGTGCGTTCGCCGACCTTCCGTTCGAGCTCGGCATTCGAGCTGGAGAGCGTGACGGCGCGTCGATGCCGCACCCGCAATTGCAGCCAGGCGGCGAAGCAGAGCCCGGCGAGGGCGATCAGGATGCCGGCGCTGGCCAGGACGCGTCGACGCGCCTCGCGGCGGGTGCTGGCGGTGAGCCGAAGATTCTCCTCCAGCTGGATCTCGCCGACGATGTCGCGCAGCTCCTGGGTGAGACGATTGCCGGTGCCCCGGCCCACCAGGGCGGTCGCCTCGCTGCGCTTGCCGGCGCGCATCAGCCCGACGGTCTCGGCCATCTCGGTGAGCTTGCGGGTGGTGACGGCGCGGGCGCGCTTCACGCGCTCGGTCTGGGTCGGGCTGTAGGCGGCGAGGCGCTCGATCTCGCTCAGGCTCGGCAGCAGCTCGGCATGGCTGTCGTTGTAGGGCCCGAGATAATGCTCGTCGCCGGTGAGCAGGAAGCCGCGCTGTCCCGTTTCCGCATCGAGCACGTTGCTGAGGAAGCGTTCGCTGCGTTCGCGGATGTCGATCGAGCGCGAGACCAGCTTCGAGGCTTCGTCGGCCTGGATGTTGATCCAGCCCGCGATCAGCACGGCTGCCGCGACCACGACGATCGCGATCGCCGCCGAGGAGGCGGTGTAAAGGCGCGTACCGAGCAGGGGCAATCCCGGCGACAGCCAGCGTGGACGGAGCTTCAGCTGGGCATTCATCGCTGTCTTGAATAGACGCTGAAGCCCGATCGCCCAAGGTAAAAAGACATGTTGCCGCAAAGCGGCTGCGAAAAGGCAGCCGATTCAGGGGTGTCGCGGCTTATTTTTCAGCGTCGTCGTCGCCTTGGGCGAACTGCCGTCCGAGCAGGAGCCCGAGCAGCACGACGCCGCCGACCAGCCCGGCGCGCCATCCCAGCTTCCGATTGCCGACCAGCGAGGCCGCGATCGGCGCGGCGGCGACCGCGGCGGCAAGGCGCCGGTCCGGTCGCGGCCGGCTCTTCACATAGAGCGCGATGCCGAGCATCAGCAGCGCGCCGGCAAACAGCCCTCCTGCGATCGACAGGCTGGCGGTGATCGCCCCGTAATGCAGCGTCAGCACCGTATGCAGCGCATTCAGCGCATACCCCACGGCGCCGGCGGCCAGCACGCCCGCCAGCAGATAGAGCACGATGACCGTGACGTTGCGGCGCACGACGCCGCCGACCTCGCGCGTGACCAGGCCGGTCAGCCCCCCCAGCATGGTCAGCGCGCCGACAGGAAGCCGACGAACAGCCCGACCGCGGCCGCAAGGCCAAGCGCCCGCAGGGGGCGCTCGCGGATCTCGCGGATGATCAGCTCTTCAAGGTCGCCGGCCTGCTCGCGTGCGACCGCGGCCATGCGGTCGGTATCGACGCCGACCGATTTCAGTTTCTCGCTGACCGTCGCCGCGAGGTCCTCGGCGCCGCGCGCCAGGCTGGCCTCGATCTCGTCCGCCTCGTCCCTGACACGACGGCCGGCGCGGCGGGCGCGCTCGGCTGTGTCCGACGCGGCATCGGCGACTTCGTCCTTGGCGCGTTTGACCGAGGCCGCGGCCTGTCGCTTTGCGGTGGAACTGGTTGCGGCCATCAAACGCCTCCTTGGTGCCGGCAATGAACGATGCCATGCGGATCGCATGGCGCAAAGCTCAACGCCTCAGCAATCGGACTGTTCCCGGCCGTAAGGTCAGTGCGCCTCGTCCCAGTTGTCGGCGGCGCGCGCATCGACGACGAGCGGCACCTTGAGCGCGACCGCCGGCTGCGGTGCCTCGACCATGACCTTGCGGATCACCGGCAGCGCCGCCTCGACCTGCGCTTCCGGCACTTCGAAGACCAGTTCGTCATGCACCTGCAGCAGCATGCGCGCATCGAGCTTGGCCGCGGCGAGCGCGCCCTCCATCCGGATCATGGCGCGGCGGATGATGTCGGAGGCCGAGCCCTGGATTGGCGCGTTGATAGCCTGGCGCTCGACGAAGGCGCGCTCGGACGGGTTCTTCGAGGCGACTGCCGGGAAATGGCAGACCCGGCCGAAGATCGTCTCGACCGCGCCCTTGGCGCGCACCGTGGTACGGGCCTGGTCCATGTAATCGCGAATGCCGGGGAAGCGCTCGAAATACTTGCGGATATAGGCGCTGGCCTCCTCGCGCGAGATGCCGAGCTGGTTGGCGAGGCCGAAGGCCGAGATGCCGTAGATGATGCCGAAATTGATCGCCTTGGCGCGCCGGCGCACCTCGCTCGGCATGCCTTCGACCGGCACGCCGAACATCTCGGATGCCGTCATCGCATGGATGTCGACGCCATCGGCGAAGGCCTGCCGGAGCTGCGGGATATCGGCGATATGGGCGAGGATGCGCAGCTCGATCTGGCTGTAGTCGGCCGAGACCAGCTTGTTGCCCTTCTCGGCGACGAAGGCGGTGCGGATCTTGCGGCCCGCCTCGGTGCGGATCGGGATGTTCTGCAGGTTGGGCTCGGAGGAGGAGAGCCGGCCTGTGGTGGTCGCAGCCAGGGCGTAGGACGTGTGGACCCGGTGGGTCTGCGGGTTCACGTAAGTGGGCAGCGAGTCGGTATAGGTCGATTTCAGCTTGGCGAGCTGGCGCCAGTCGAGGATGCGGGCTGGCAGTTCGTTGCCCTGCTCGGCCAACTCCTCGAGCACGCCGGCGCCGGTCGCCCATTGCCCGGTCGCGGTCTTCTTGGCGCCGGGCAGGCCCATCTTGCCGAACAGGATGTCGCCGAGCTGCTTGGGGCTGCCGATGGTGAACTTCTCGCCGGCGAGCGTGTGGATCTCGTCTTCCAGCCGCGCCAGCGACTGGGCGAACTCGCCCGAGAGACGCGACAGGATCTGCCGGTCGATCGCGATGCCACGCCGCTCCATCCGCACGAGAACCGGCACGAGCGGGCGCTCCATCGTCTCGTAGACCGTGGTCTTGCGCTCGGGTACGAGGCGGGGCTTCAGCGCGAGCCAGAGCCGCAAGGTGACGTCGGCATCTTCGGCGGCATAGGCGGTCGCCTTGTCGAGCGGCACCTTGTCGAAGGTGACATGGGTCTTGCCGGTGCCGGCGACCTCCGCATAGGCGATCGGCTTGTGGCCGAGATGAACCTCCGAGAGCCGGTCCATGCCCTGCCCGCCATTGCCGGCGTCGAGCGCATAGGAGATCAGCATGGTGTCGTCGATCGGGCCGACCTCGACCCCATGCCGGTTGAACACGGCGATGTCGTATTTGAGATTCTGGCCGATCTTGAGCACGCCGGGATCGGCGAGCAGCGGCTTCAATTCGGCCAGCGCCTGGTCGAGCGGGATCTGGCCGTCGAGCAGGCCGGAATCGAACAGCCCGTCGCCGGCCCGGTGCTGCAGCGGGATATAGCAGGCCTTGCCCGGCGTGACCGCGAGCGAGATGCCGATCAGGTCGGCCTGCATCACGTCGAGCGAATTGGTCTCGGTATCGAGCGCGACGAAGCCGGCCTCGTAAGCCCAGCCGATCCAGCGCGAGAGATCGGCGATAGTGCGCACGCATTCGTATGATGCGTGGTCGATCTTGACCGCGAGCGCCGCATCCTTGCGCGCGGCGGCGAGATCGGCCGGCCGCAACCAGCCATCGGCCGGAGCGGATACCGCCGGCGCGGCGCCGTTCGTGGCGGGAGCAGCCGTGGCGGTCTCGCCTGCCCCGGCGACCGGCGCGTCTGTCTCGGCGTAGAGCGCTTTCAGCGCGGCGGCGCGGGCACCGCCCGGAGCGAGGTCGGGATCGGCATCGATCGCCGCGACATCGGCCTCGTAAGCCTCGGCCGCGCGCTTGGTGATGGTGGTGAACTCCATCGCCTTGAGGAAGGCGATGAGTTTTGCCGGGTCGGGCTGGTTCAGGGTGAGATCGCCGAGCGGCGTCTCGACCTTCACGTCCTCGACCAGCGTGACCAGCTTGTGCGAGATGCGGACCTTCTCGATCACCTCGGGATTGGTCAACGTCTCCCGGCGCTTGGGCTGCTTGATCTCGCCGGCGCGGGCCAGCAGCGTTTCGAGATCGCCATATTCGCCGATCAGCTGCGCCGCCGTCTTGATGCCGATGCCGGGCGCGCCTGGAACATTGTCGGTGGCGTCGCCGGCGAGCGCCTGGACGTCGGTGACCTTGTCGGGGGTGACGCCGAAATATTCGACCACCTCGGGTTCGCCGATCCGTCGCTCCGGCCGGAAGCCCGCGCCCTTCTTGGCGTCGCCGGAGGCCGGGTCGTACATCGCGACGCCCGGCCGCACGAGCTGCATCAAATCCTTGTCGGCCGAGACGATCAGCACGTCGGCGCCGGATTCGCGCGCCTGCCTGGCGTAGGTCGCGATCAGGTCGTCGGCCTCGTAGACGTCCTGCTCGACCGGGATCAGGCCGAAGGCGCGCACCGCGTCGCGCATCAGCGGGAATTGCGGGATCAAATCCGGCGGCGGGTCGGAGCGGTTGCCCTTGTAGGCCGGGTAGATCTCCTTGCGGAAGGAGTTCTCGCTCTTGTCGAAGACGATGGCGAGATGGGTCGGCTTCACCCCGAGCACACCCTCGCGCACGAACTGGAACAGCTTGGTCGCGAACAGCCGGACCGCGCCGGACGGCAAGCCGTCGGAGCGGGCATTGTATTTCCGGTCCTGATTGATCGACTGGAAATAGGCGCGGAAGATGAAGTTCGAGCCATCGACCAGGAAGAGGTGGTCGCCGGGCTTGAGCTGTGAGGCCGGGTTCGTCATGGGCGGGACCATAGGGCGGAGGACCGGGATGGTCTATTGTGCAAGCAGCAGTGCCCGCAAGAAGCTGTCAGGAGGAAATCGATGAACGCCTATGTCACCATGCCGCTCGCCTTCGAGGGTCTGCCCGAGGAGGAGATGAAGGCGCAGGCGCTCAAGTTCCTGGAGACGATGAGGAAGCGCCGCACGGTGCGCGACTATTCCGACAGGAAGGTGCCGCGCGAGATCATCGAGGCGGCAGTCGCGACGGCCGGCACGGCGCCATCCGGGGCCAACCAGCAGCCCTGGACCTTCGTCTGCATCTCCGATCCCGAGATCAAGAAGAAGATCCGCGAGGGCGCCGAGGAAGAGGAGCGCGCCTTCTATGCCGGCCGCGCCGGCGAGGAATGGCTCGATGCGCTCGAGCATCTCGGCACCGACGAGCACAAGCCTTTCCTCGATACCGCGCCTTGGCTGATCGCGATCTTCGCCCAGCGCTGGGGCTATGACGCCGAAGGCCGCAAGGTGAAGCACTATTACGTGCCCGAATCGGTCGGCATCGCCGCCGGCTTCCTGATCGCCTCGTTGCATCAGGCCGGCCTGGCGACACTGACGCATACGCCGGCGCCGATGAACTTCCTCAACGAGCTCTGCGGCCGGCCCGATAACGAGAAAGCGCTGATCCTGCTCGTCGTCGGCTATCCCGCCGAGGGTTGCGTCGTGCCCGCGATCGGCAAGAAGCCGCTGGAGGAGATCGCCAGCTTCCTTTGAGCTGCTGCCGCACTTGAGCAATCGCGCCGGCCATGGCTGATGTAGCAGTCTTGGCCGGCAGGAGATTCGTTCACGTCATGCAGACCGGTTCGTCGCCGATCCGCCGGGCCATGGTGCTCGCCGCCGGGCTCGGCAAGCGCATGCGCCCGATCACCGACACCATGCCCAAGCCGCTGGTCGCGATCGCCGGCAAGACCATGCTCGACCATGCGCTCGACCGGCTCGCCGAGGCCGGTGTCGAGGACGCCGTGGTCAATGTCCACTACCTCGCCGAGCAGATCGAGGCGCGCATCGCCGGCCGGACCAACCCGCGCATCACCATCTCCGATGAGCGCGACGTCCTGCTCGAAACCGGCGGCGGCGTGAAGAAGGCGCTGCCGCTGCTCGGCACCGAGCCCTTCTTCCATATCAATTCCGATTCGCTCTGGAGCGAACGGGGGGCGTCGAACATTTCGGCCATGGCCGCCGCTTGGGATTCGGCGCGCATGGACATGCTGCTCCTGCTGGCGGAGCGCGAAAGCAGCGTCGGCTTCGACGGCGCCGGCGATTTCTTCCGTGACGAAGCCGGCCGGCTGGCGCGACGCGGGCAGGCTGCCAGCGCGCCTTACGTCTATGCCGGCGTCGCCATCATCAAGCCGGAGCTCTTCGCCGACACGCCGGAGGGGCCGTTCTCGCTGAACCTGCTGTTCGATCGTTGCATCGCCAAGGGAACCCTGTTCGGCCATCTGCTTGACGGGCGCTGGCTGCATGTCGGCACGCCCGAGGCGATCCCGCTGGCGGAGCAGGCCTACGCCGCCCACCAAGCTGAGTGAACTGCGATGGCCGGGCTCAACCTGTTCAGCATCCCGGCCGGCGCGCCCTTCCTCTCCGTGCTGGCGCAGGCGCTGATCGCCGGCCGCTTCGGCCGAGCCTTCGACCCCGGCGATCCCGCCGCGCTCTCGCGCACCACGCTCTATCTGCCGACCCAGCGCGCCGCGCGGGCCTTCGGCACCATCCTCTCCGAAAAGCTCGGCGGCCGCCCATTGCTGCTGCCGCGCATCGTCCCGCTTGGCGATGTCGACGAGGCCGAGACGGCGCTGATCGCCGGCGCGGGCGATGCCCTCGCCCTGCAGCGGGTCGCGCCGATCGACCCGCTGCGCCGCCGCTTCATCCTGACGACGCTGATCTCGGCCTGGGGCCGCACGGCGAACCGCCAGCATCTCAAGCTCGACCCGGCCGAGCCCTCGTTGATGCCGGCGACCCTGGCCGAGGCCTGGGGGCTCGCCGGCGATCTCGCCCATCTGCTCGACCAGTTGCAGACCGAAGGCGTCTCGCCGTCGCGATTGAAAGGGCTCGATGCCGCCCGCTTCGACGAGATCTGGCAGTTCAATGCCCGCTTCCTCGACATCATCGCCGAAGCCTGGCCGGCGATCCTCGAACAGCGAGCCGAATGCGACCCGGCCGAGTTCCGCAACCGCATGCTCGCAGCCGAGCGCGAGCGGCTGCTCGCCGGCGATTTCCACGGGCCGGTGATCGCGGCCGGTTCGACCGGTACTGTGCCGGCGACGGCGCGCCTGCTCGCCGCGCTCGCCCGCGCCCCGAATGGCGCCGTTGTCTTGCCCGATCTCGACGAGGCGCTCTCCGAGCAAGGCTGGCGCGCCATTGTCCAGGAGCCGGCGCCTTCGCATCCGCAGGCGGCCTTGCATCGCCTGCTCGACGAGATAGGCGCGAGCCGTGACGAGGTGGTTGTCCTCGCCGAGCCGTCGCCGGGGCTGGAAGCCCGCCGCGACCTGCTGCGCCGTGCCTTGCTGCCCGCCTCCGTCACCGACGACTGGGCCGGCGCGGCGCCCCTTGCAGCCGAAGCGCTCGACGGCCTGCGTATCGTCGAGGCGGCGGATGAGCGCGAGGAGGCGCTGGCGGCTGCGCTCGCCTTGCGCGAGGCTCTGGAGGAGCCGGGCGCCCGTGCTGCGCTGATCACGCCCGATCGCGGCCTTGCCGAACGCGTCGCGGTCGAGCTCAGGCGCTGGGGCATCCAGGCCGATGATTCCGCCGGAATGCCGCTCGGCCGCTGGCCGGCCGGCGCCCTGCTCCGTCTGGCGCTCGATGCAGTCGAGGGCGAGCTCTCTCCGGCGAGCCTCGTTGCGCTGCTGGCCCATCCGCTCTGCCGGCTCGGGCTGACGGAAGCACGCCTGCGGCAAGGCGCGGCGGCGCTGGAGATCGGCTGCTGGCGTGGCGAGCCGGTCGGCCCCGGTTTCCCCGGCCTGCGCCGGGCCTTCGAGGCGCTGCCGGAGCTGCGCACGGCAACTTATGCCCCGCGCCCGCGCCGCAAGCTGACAGACGAGGATGTCGGCGCGGCCGAGGAGGTGCTGGCGGCGCTGGAAGATTCGCTCGCCCCGCTCGTGGTGGCCTTGGCCGGTCCTGCTCCCGAACTGCGCGAGATCGCGGCGCAGGCCCGGCGGGTGGTCGAAAAGCTGAGCAGCGACGAGACCGGCGCGATCCTCTCCTGGCGCGGCCCGGATGGCGAGGCGCTCGCCGCGCTGTTCGACGATCTCGATGCCGCCTTGCCGGAAGCGCCCGGCGAGGGCCGCGCCCGTGACTGGATCGCGATCCTTGAGGGCCTGATTGGCGAGCGCGTCGTGCAGCGCCGCGATCCTGGCCATCCCCGCGTCAAGATCTGGGGCCTGCTCGAAGCCCGCCTGCTCGAAGCCGAGCACATCGTGCTCGGCGGCCTGATCGAGAGTGTCTGGCCGCCGGCGACCGAGACCGATTCCTTCATCAACCGGCCGATGCGGGCCGAGCTCGGCCTTTCGCCGCCTGAGCGCCGGATCGGCCAGACCGCGCATGATTTCGTCGCGGCGGCGCTCGCCGGCAAGGTGACACTGACCCGCGCCCGCAAGGCCGGCGAAGCGGAAACGATCCCCTCGCGCTTCTGGCAGCGGCTCAAGGCCGTGGCGCCGGCCGAGGCCTGGGCCGCTGCCGAGGCGCGCGGGCGCGAGCTCACCGGCTGGGCTGGTTTGCTCGGCAAACCCGCCGATCTCCTGCCGGTGCCGCGGCCAAAGCCCTATCCGGCGGCGCATCTGCAGCCGAAGCGGCTCAGCGTCACCGAGGTCGAGACGCTCTATCGTGACCCTTATGCCGTCTATGCCCGCAAGATCCTTAGGCTCGACGCCCTGCCGGAGCTGGTGGAGGATCCCGGCGCGACCGATCGCGGCTCGCTGCTGCACGACATCGTCGGCAGCTTCGCCGAGACCTATCCTGAACAGGTACCGGCCGGCGCGCTCGGCAGCCTGATCGAGATCGGCGAGCGACTGTTCCGCGCCTATGAGGAGACGCCGGAGGTGCGCGCCTTCTGGTGGCCTCGTTTCCTGCTGATCGCGCAGAACTTCCTCGGCTGGGAGGAAAGGCGCCGGCCGGAACTCGCCCGCGTTGCGGTCGAGCGCGATACGCAGGCCGAGTTTCCGCTGATCGACGGTTCCTCGATCCTGCTGACCGGCCGGGCCGACCGCGTCGAGATCACGCGCGATGGCGCCCTGCGCATCATCGATTTCAAGACCGGCGCACCGCCGAGCGAGGAGCAGGTCCGCCTCGGCTTCGCGCCGCAATTGACGCTGGAAGCCGAACTCGCCCAGCGCCACGGCTTCTCGCCGGATATCCTGCCCGGGCCGGTCGAGGCACTTCTTTATCTGCGCCTCAACCACGATCCCAAGAGCTGGGAGAAGGACAAGAAGCTGTCGTTCAAGGACGAGGCGCAGGCCGACGTCACCGCCCGCCATCTCGCGCAATTGCTCGACCATCTCGCATTGCTGCGCGCCGGCCGCGAGCCCTGGCTGTCGCGCCGCGCCCCGGCCTACATCAAATACGCCAGCCCCTATGACCAGCTCGCCCGGGTCAAGGAATGGTCGGCGGCGCCCGATCTCGGCGGCGATGCCGGAGACGAGGCATGAGGACGGTATTCCGGCGAGGCGGTGGAGCCGCAACCGGCCCTCTCCCCCCTTGTGGGGGAGAGCTGGAGAGGGGGGTAATCAGCCGCGAGGCTGATCGCAGGCGAAGCCTCGACGCCGCTCACCCGGTTACCCCCCTCCCAACCCTCCCCCACAAGGGGGGAGGGCTCCCGCGCCTCTGCGGCGAGATCATCACGCCATGACCCCCGCCGGCTGGACCATTCCCGAGCAGACACGCCGCAATCAGGCGCTGGCGGCCGAGCCTGATCTCAGTGCCTGGGTCTCCGCCAATGCCGGCTCGGGCAAGACCCATGTGCTGGTCAACCGCGTGCTGCGCCTGCTGCTCGACGGCGTCGCGCCCGGCCGGATGCTCTGCATCACCTATACCAAGGCCGCCGCCGCCAACATGTCGAACCGGGTCTTCCGGGCGCTCTCGGTCTGGGCCGTCGCCTCCGATTCCGTGCTCTGGGCGGCGCTGTCGGCGCTGACGGGGCAGCTTCCGGCCGCGAGCGACATCAGCCGGGCACGGCGGCTGTTCGCGCAGGCGCTGGAGACGCCGGGCGGCCTCAAGATCGAGACCATCCACGCCTTCTGCACCCGCGTGCTGCAGAGCGCGCCCTTCGAGGCCAATGTCCCGCCGCGCTTCGAGGTCGCCGACGATCTCGCCCAGGACGAGTTGATGCGCGATGCCAGGCGCGACCTGCTCGCCGCCGCCGAGTCCGATCCGGACGGGCCGCAGGCCAGAGCGCTGCGCTTCATGGCCGAGCATGCGGCGCAGGACACCTTCGACCAGATCATGCGCGAGGCGCTGCACCAGCGCGCCGTGTTCAGCGATGCGGAAGGCCGTGCGCGCAAGCCGGAGGAGATTGTCGCGGGGCTCTCCGCTTTCCTCGGCATCGCGCCGGAGCTGATGGCGGAGACGGTGCGCGAGCGCTTCCAGCGCGAACTCGCGGCCGTGCCCGATCTCGAGCGGCTCGTCGCCGCCTTCGAGGCCGGCAGCGCGACGCGCGCCAAGGCCGCTGCTGCGATCAGGCTCGCCCTCTCCGATGCGCCAGGCATCGACCCGGTCACGGCCTGCCGCGCCGGCCTGCTGACAGCCGAAGGCAATGTCGCCCAGCATGTCCGCGGCAAGGGCAACAGCGCGCTGCCGGCCGATCTCGACGCGGCGCTCGATGCGCTCGCAGCCTGCCTGACCGGAGCGATCGACCAGCTCAATGCCATCGCGGTGCGCGAGCGCAGCGCGGCGCTCGCCGTGCTGGTGACCCATATCCTCGCCGCTTATCGCCGTTTGAAGGCGCAGCGATCCCTGCTCGACTATGACGACCTGATCGCCAAGACGCGCTCGCTGCTCGACCGGGTCGACCCGGCCTGGGCGCTTTACAAGCTCGATGCCGGCATCGACCACATCCTGCTCGACGAGGCCCAGGACACCAGCGAGGCGCAATGGGCGATCCTGCGCCGGCTCGCCGAGGAATTCTCGGCCGGCGAGGGCGCGCGCGAACTGGTCAGGCCACGCACAGTCTTCGTCGTCGGCGACGAGAAGCAGTCGATCTACGGCTTCCAGGGCGCGGCGCCCTCGCATTTCAGCGAGGAAAGGCGATTGCTCGGCCGACGCCTCCAGGAGGCCGGCCAGCGCTTCGAGCCGATCAGCCTCACCACCTCCTTCCGCTCGGCGCCCGACATCATGCGCGCCGTCGATGCGGTGTTCGCGCCGCGCGAGCACTGGCGCGGCCTCGTCTTCGACGGCGGCGCCGGGCCCGAGCGCCATGACACGGTCAGGCGCGCCTCGATCGGTGCGGTCGATCTCTGGCCGGTCTCGGCCGATGATTCCAGCGAGAAGCCCGATGCCTGGACGACGCCGGTCGATGCGCCCGAGCGGCGCTCCGGACTGGTCAAGCTCGCCACCCGCATCGCCGATGTGCTGAAGCGCTGGAGCGATGCCGGCCGCGACGATATCGGCCGCCCGTTCAGGCCCGGCGACGTGATGATCCTGCTGCGCCAGCGCGGCGCGCTGTTCGAGGCGATCGTCAAGGCGCTGAAGGATCGCGGAGTGCCAGTCGCCGGCCGCGACCGCCTGACGCTCGCCGATCATCCGGCGGTCGAGGACCTCGTCGCGCTCGGGCGGGCGATCCTGCTGTCGCAGGATGATCTCTCTCTGGCGATCACGCTGAAGACGCCGCTCTTCGGCCTCGACGACGACGACCTGATGCGCCTCGCGCCGGAGCGGAAGGGTTCTTTGCGCGACGCCTTCCGCCAGGCGGCGCAGGCGGAGCCGCGCTATGCCGCGATCGAGGCGCGCCTGACCGAACTCGCCGAGGAGGCCGGGCGCTGCGGTCCGTTCCGCTTCTTCGCCGGCCTGCTCGGCCCCGGCGGCGGCCGCAATCTCGCGCTTGCTCGCCTCGGCCCGGAAGCGGGCGATGCGCTCGACGCTTTCTTGAGCGCCGCGCTCGATCATGAGCGGCGCTACGGCCCCTCGCTCGCCGGCTTCCTGCACCATATCGGCGCGGTAGCGACGCAGGTGAAACGCGACCTTTCGGCCAGCGCCGGCGAGGTCCGGGTGATGACCGTGCACGGCTCGAAGGGTTTGGAGGCGCCGGTCGTCATCCTCGCCGATCTCGGCATCGCGCCCGGCGAGCGCCGCCTGCCGAAGCTGATGGCGGTCGAGCCGCCGCGCGGTGCGCAGGTGCCGGTCTGGCCGAGCAAGCGCGCCGACGACCCCGCCGCGATGCGGCGCGCCAAGGACGCAATTGTCGCCCAGATGGTCGAGGAGCATCACCGCCTGCTCTATGTCGCGCTGACCCGGGCCGAGGAGCGCTTGATCCTCTGCGGCGTGCAGGCCAAGGGCGAGGCGCCCGAGGGCTCCTGGTACGCCATGGCCGAGCTCGGCCTCGGCGGCTCTGAGCCCTGGTTGCGCGATGTTCCCGCGCCCGATGGTGACGGCGAGGTCCGCCGTTTCATGGTTTCGCAGCCGGGAGAAGGGGCAGCCGAGGACGCTGTCGCCGCAATGGCCTCGACGTCAGCTCCGGGCTGGTTGACGCGCCCTGCCCCTGAAGAGGCCGAGCCAGCGCCACCCTTGCGGCCGTCGAGTGCGCTCTCTGCCGCCGATGCGCAGGAGCGACCGCATGACGGGCCCTTCCTCGCCAATGCCGCCGCTGCGGGGCGACTGGCGCATCTCCTGCTGCAGGTCCTGCCGGAGGTGCCGCCGGAGCGACGCCCCAGCACGGCCCGCGCACTGGTGGAAGCGCGTGGCGGCTCGCTGGCCGAGGAACGTCGCAGCAAGGTCGTCGAGGATGCGCTAGCGCTGATCGCCGCGCCGGAATTCGGCGGGCTGTTCGGACCGGGTAGCCTGGCCGAGGTGCCGCTCGCCGGCGAGATCACCATTGGCGATGACAGCAAACGGCCGGTGCAGGGGCGGATCGACCGGCTCGCGGTCGGCGATGGCGAAGTCCTGATCGCCGACTTCAAGACGGCGGCTCGCGCGCCACAGGATGCCGCGGCTCTGCCGGCTACGACGCTGGCGCAGCTCGCGGTCTATCGCCGGCTGATCGGCGAAATCTATCCCGGCCGCCGCGTTCGCGCGGTCGCGATCTATACGGCGAGCCTGAAGCCGCTGGAACCGTCAGCCGAGCTGCTCGATGCAGCCCTGGCGAAGATGGCGACTCCGTCCCAGCGCTGACGGATTCATTCGATCGCGGCGACGCATTCGATCTCGATGTCGAAGGGCAGCGGCCAGGGCCGGATCGCGGCGCTGGTCCGCGCGGGGAAGCTATCGCTGAAATAGGTGCGGTAGACGGCGTTGACCCCGCCCATCAGCGCGGGATCGGTGACGAAGATCGTGGCCTTGATCACGGCGTCGAGCGAGGAGCCGCCATGGCGCAGGGTCACGGCGAGCGCCTCCATCGCGGCGCGGGTCTGCGTCTCGATATCGCCGCTGACGATCTCACCGGTCACGGTGTCGATCGGCGGCATGCCGCAGGTGAAGAGCAGGTCGCCGGCACGCGCCAATGCCGAGGTCGGCGCGCCGAGCCGGCGGATCGCCTCGGAGATGACGGGAACTTCGATGATCTCGCGGCGCATGATGATCCCTGCTTCCCCTCGTTCGCAGTCGGATGAACCGGCTTAGCGGCCCCGCAGCAGGCCGTCGATGCCGGCGGCGCAGAAGCTGGTCAGGCGCTGCAGCAAGTGCTCGGCATTCTCCACGACCGGCACGGCCTCGCGCGGCTGATCGAGCCGCATGGCGCGGTCACCGGCGGCCATGGTCGTGACGAGAGCCCCGACCATGAAGAGATAGGCGTCAACCAGTGCGCCTTCAGGCGCCTTCGGGTAGACCTTGCCCAGCGCCGCGACGAACTGCCTTGCAGTCGGATCGAAATGCTCGGCGACGACGCCGCGTGCCGCCTCGCGCGGGTCGACTGCCTCGCGGGCGGTCATCATGGCGAAGGCGGCGCCCTGCACGCCTTCGCTGAAACGCTGACGCACGGAGGGGCCGATCAGGGCGGCGACGATCTCGCCGACGTCGAGCACCGGCCGGGCCATGGCCTCGCCGAGCGCCTGCGCGCGCGCCAGCGCCAAGGCATGGGCCCGGCGAGCGAAGACGGCGCGGTAGAGCGCCTCTTTCGAGCCGAAATGATAGCTGAGCTGCGAGAGCCGCACGCCGGCCGCGGCCGCGAGATCGCGCATCGAGGCGCCGTCGGCGCCGCCGCGCTCGGCGAAGAGCCGCTCGGCAGCGTCGAGAATGCGGTCGCGCGTCGGCATCGCGGACATCGGGCCCCTCCAGAATCCAGCGATTCCCCTCTTACCAGAAACATGGCGCCCTGCTATAGGTCGGACGTTCGTCCAAATTCGAACCGCAGAGAATACATCCTCATGGGAGGACCTACCGGCATGCTGCCAGGCCGCCTCGTCGATCTGTCGATTCCGCTCGAGAACGACGTTCCTGCCGATCCGCCGTTCCAGAAGGTCAGAATCGACTATCGCACGCATGAGGCGACGGCGAAGGACATCGCAGCGGCCTTTCCGGGCCTCAGGCCCGAGCAGCTCCCGGACGGCATGGGCTGGGCGGTCGAGCTCGCGACGATCTCGACCCATAATGGCACCCATGTCGATGCGCCCTGGCATTACCACCCGACGCAGGATGGCGGCGCCCCGGCGCTCCGGATCGACGAATGCCCGCTCGACTGGTTCCTGCAGCCGGGCGTGAAGCTCGATTTCCGCCATCTGCCCGATGGCCATGTCGTCACGCCGGCCGAGATCGACGCCGAACTCGCGCGCATCGGGCACAGCTTGAGCCCGCTGGAGATCGTCATCGCCAATACGCGCGCCGGTGCCCGCTATGGCCAGGCGGACTATGTCGATTCCGGCTGCGGCTTCGGCCGCGAGGCGACGCTGCATCTGGTCCGGCAGGGCATCAAGGTCGTCGGCACCGATGGCTGGAGCTGGGACGCCCCGTTCAGCCACACCGCCCGCCGCTTTGCCGAGACCGGCGACGCCTCGCTGATCTGGGAGGGACACAAGGCCGGACGCGAGGCCGGCTACTGCCAGATCGAGAAACTGCACAATCTCGAAGCGCTGCCGGCGACCGGCTTCACCATCAGCTGCCTGCCAGTGAAGGTCCGCAACGGCTCGGCCGGCTGGACCCGCGCCGTGGCGATCCTGCCAGCCTGAACGGAACGACGAAGGAGAATGCGATGAGCAAGGTCATCATCACCTGCGCCGTGACCGGCGGCATCCATACCCCGACGATGTCGGATCATCTGCCGATCACGCCCGACGAGATCGCGAGCCAGGCGATCGCGGCGGCGGAGGCGGGCGCGGCGATCCTGCACTTGCACGCCCGCGATCCCAGGGACGGTCGCCCGACGCCGGACCCGGCCGTGTTCATGGAGTTCCTGCCGCGGATCAAGCAGGCGACCGATGCGGTCGTGAACATCACCACCGGTGGCGGCCTGACCATGACGGTCGAAGAGCGCCTCGCCGCGCCGCTCAAGGCCGCGCCGGAGATGTGCTCGCTCAATATGGGCTCGATGAATTTCGCGCTGCACCCGCTGGCCGACAAATACAGCAACTGGAAGCATCCTTGGGAGCAGCCCTATCTCGCCAACACCAAGGACTTCATCTTCCGCAACACTTTTGGCGACATCGAGCGCATCTACAAACTGCTCGGCGAGGGCCACGGCACCAAGTTCGAGCACGAGTGCTACGATGTCGGTCATCTCTACAATCTCGCCCATTGCCTCGACCGCGGCTGGTTCCGGCCGCCGGTCTTCCTGCAGCTGATCTTCGGCATCCTCGGCGGCATCGGCGCCGATCTCGACAATCTGATGTTCATGAAGCGCACCGCCGACAAGCTGTTCGGCAAGGACTATCACTGGTCGGTGCTCGCGGCCGGGCGCCATCAGATGGCCTTCTGCACGCAGGCGGCGATGCTGGGCGGCAATGTCCGCGTTGGGCTGGAGGACAGCCTGTTCGTCGGCAGGGGCAAGCTCGCGACCTCCAATGCCGAGCAGGTCGCGAAGATCCGCCGCATCGTCGAGGAACTCGGCTACGAGATCGCGACGCCCGAGGAGGCCCGCGCCACGCTCGGCCTCAAGGGCGGCGACCGCGTGAACTTCTGATGTCGCGCCGCCCCAACCCTCTCGATGGCTTCGTCATCGATCCCGCCGCCATCACTTATGTCGGCGAGGGCCTGCAACGGCCCGAATGCATTTTGGCCGAGCGCGACGGCTCGCTCTGGAGCGCCGATGCGCGCGGCGGCGTCGTCCATATCCGGCCGGACGGCTCGCAGCAGCTGATCACCCAGACGGCGAGCCGCGGCTTTGCCGAGGCGGCCGACGAGGAAGCCCGCTTCGTCTCCGGCACCTTGCCGAACGGCCTCGCCTTCGCCCGCAATGGCGATGTCCTCATCTCGAATTTTGGCACCGACCGGCTGGAGGTGATGACGCGCTCGGGCGAGACGCGCGTGCTGGTCGATACGATCGACGGCCAGGCCATCGGCAAGGTCAATTTCGTGCTGCGCGACAGCAAGGACCGGATCTGGCTGACGATCTCGACGCGCACGAAGAACTGGATGCGGGCGATGAGCCCCAATGTCCGCGACGGCTATGTCGCGCTCTATGATGGCGGGCGGCTGCGCATCGTCGCTGATGGCTTCGCCTTCACCAACGAGATCCGGCTCGATGCCAAGGAGGAATGGCTCTATGTCGCCGAAACCTGCGCCTGCCGGGTGACGCGATTGCGGGTCGGGGCCGATGGCAGCCTGACCGACCGCGAGATTTTCGGCCCCAGTGACCATGGCGCCTTCATCGACGGCATCGCCTTCGACGCCCATGGCAATCTCTGGGGCACGCATGTGATGCTCGACCGGGTCTTCGCGATCACGCCGGAGGGCGATTTGCGCATCCTGCTCGACGACGATCGCGGCAGCGAAGCCGGCAAGGCGCTGATGGCGGCCTTCGCCCGCGACGAAGCGACGCCCGAATTGATGCTCGCCTGCGGCGGCTCGACCGCGCCCTGGTTCGCCAGCATCACCTTCGGCGGGGCCGATCTCAGCACTGCCCATATCGGCAGCCTGCGCGGCAGCCGCATCCCCTCATTCAGATCACCGGTCGCCGGCCTGCCGATGGCGCACTGGCACGACCGCTAGCAACGACGAAAACACCATGGGAGGAATTCACATGAAGGGTCTGGCCTCGGCGCTCGCCATCGCCACCGCATTGCTCGGCACCTTGCCCGCCGCGGCCGAGATCTCGGACGGCGCCGTCAAGATCGGCGTGCTGACCGACATGTCCGGCGTCTATTCCGACATCACCGGCAAGGGCTCGATCACCGCCGCGCGCATGGCGGTCGAGGACTGCCTCAAGGCCGAATGCGCGGGCATGAAGATCGAGGTCGTTTCGGCCGACCACCAGAACAAGGCCGATGTCGGCTCGGCGATCACCCGCGAATGGATCGACCGGCAGGGCGTCGACGTGCTCGCCGACATGTCGAACGCCTCGCTGCAGCTCGCGATCCCGCCGCTGCTGAAGGACAAGAACCGCGTCGGCCTCTTCCCCGGCGGCACGGCGCGCCTGACCGGCGATGCCTGCCAGCCCGACCATGTCGTCCAGTGGATGTGGGACACCTATGTCCAGGTCGCCGGGATCGCCAACCACCTGACCAAGCCCGGTACGAAATGGTATCTGGTCACGGCCGACTATGCGCTCGGCCACCAGCTCGAGGCCGACGCCAAGACGCTCGTCACCGCCAAGGGCGGCACCTATGCCGGTTCGGTCCGGCATGCCTTCCCGGCGGTCGATCTCTCCTCGCAGCTCCTGACCGCGCAGGGCTCGGGCGCCGACCTGATCGCGCTCGCCAATGCCGGCGGCGACACCGTCGCCGGGATCAAGACCGCCCGCGATTTCGGCATCGGCCAGGACAAGCAGAAGCTGGTCGCCTTCTTCCTGACCGCGATGGATGTGAAGAGCGTCGGCCTCGCCTCGGCGCAGGGCACGATCCTGACCGAAGGCTTCTACTGGAACATCGACGAGCGCACCCGCGCCTTCTCGGAGCGCTTCAAGGCGGCGCATGGCGCGGTGCCCTCGGCGATTCAGGCCGGCGTCTATTCCTCGGTCCGGCACTATCTCAAGGCGGTCGCCTCGGCGAAATCGGACGAGGCCAAGACCGTGATCGCCAAGATGCGCGAATTGCCGATCGAGGACGAGGTCGTGCGCAACGCCAAGCTCCGCGAGGACGGGCGCATGGTCCACGATTTCTACGTCTTCCAGGTCAAGAAGCCGGCCGAATCCAAGGGCGAATGGGACCTTTACGACCTCGTCGCCACCATCCCGGGCGACCAGGCCTTCCGCCCGCTCGCCCAGAGCGCCTGCCCGGCGATCAAGAAGTAGCACCACTCAGGCGACGCGGCGCAGCTCTTCCTGGGTCACGCCGAGACTGCTCAGCAGTTCGCTGCGCACTTCGGCGAAGCGGCGCTGCCGCGGCCCTGCCTCGGACGGCAGGTCGACCTTGAGATCGACGGTGAAGCGGCCCTGGTCGAGTACCAGCACGCGCTGGGCGAGATGGATCGCTTCGTCTACGTCATGGGTGACGAGCAGCACCGCCGGTCGATGGCGGGCGCAGAGATCGAGCAGGAGCGCCTGCATGCGCAGGCGGGTCAGCGCATCGAGCGCGCCGAAGGGCTCGTCGAGCAAGAGCAGTTCCGGCTCGCGCACCAGCGAGCGGGCGAGCGCCGCGCGCTGCTGCTCGCCGCCGGAGAGTTGCATCGGCCAGGCCCGCGCCCGCGCTGTCAGCTCGACCTCGGCGAGAGCGTGCAAAGCGCGCTCGCGCGGCGTCTGCCCGCTCAGCCCGAGCGAGACATTGTCGACGACGGTCTTCCAGGGCAGCAGGCGCGCATCCTGGAAGACGACGGAGACCGCGTCGGGCGTGCCAAGCCGGCCGGAGCCGGGCACGCCATGATCGAGCCCCGCCAGCGCCCGCAGGAAGGTGCTCTTGCCGGAGCCGGAGCGGCCGAGCAGGGCGACGAACTCGCCGCGGCCGATGTCGAGGTCGACGCCGTCGATGATGGTGCGTTCGCCATAGCGGCGAGTGAGGCCGCGGACTGCGACCACGGGCTGCTGGTTCAGTCGGCCAGAATCTTGCGCCATGGCAGAGCCTTTCGGGTGATGAAGCGGACGAGCCAATCCGAGCTCAGGCCGAGCGCGGCATAGACGGCGAGGCACAGGATGATGACCTCGGTCTGGCCATAGGTGCGGGCGAGATTGATCATGTAGCCGAGGCCGGAGGTGGCGTTGACCTGCTCGACCACCACGAGGGCGAGCCAGGAATAAGTGACGCCGAAGCGCAGGCCGAGCAGGAAGCCGGGCAGCGCCGCCGGCAGCACGACATGGCGCAGGAACTGGCCATTGGAGAGGTCGAGCGTCTCGGCCAATTCGATGAAGCGAGCATCGGTCGAACGCAGCCCGTCATGGGTCTGGATATAGATCGGCGCGAAGGTGATCAGCGCGATCGTCAGCACCTTCATGCCTTCGCCGATGCCGAACCAGAGCATCAGCAGCGGGATCAGCGCCAGCGCCGGGATGGCGCGCTTGATCTGGATCGGGCCGTCGACGAGGTATTCGCCGATGCGGCTGAGGCCGGCGATGACGCCGAGCGAAGCGCCGGCGACGATGCCCCAGAACAGCCCCCAGAAGGAGCGCTGGAACGAGGTCCAGAGGTTTTCCTGCAGGCGCCCCTCCTGGATCAGCTCCCAGCCGGTGGTCGCCACCGTCCAGGGCGCCGAGAGGATGCGGTCGTCGATGAAGCCGGTCGCCGAGCCGATGCTCCAGAGGACGAGCAGCAGGGCCGGGCCGAGCGCGGCGCCATAGGGGATCGGCCGGCCCGGGCCGAGCTTGCGTCGGCGGCGGGGCTTGTCGGCCGCACCGGCAGGCTGGCTGCGGGCGAGTTTGAGCCAGCCCGGATCGATGGCGCCCTGTCCGCCGGTGAGCGAGAGATCGGCCATGCTCATTCTCCCTGATAAGCCGTGCCGGCGACCTGCTCGAAGCGCCGGTCGAACAGCGCCGCCGCGTTGAGCACCGGCTTCTTCAATTCGGCGGCGAGGAGATCGATGGTTTCCTGCTGGCGCTCGATCGCCCCGCTCCAGTCGAGCGGCACGTCGGGATCGCCGTTGGATTGGACCAGGAAACGGCCGGAATCGGCCTTCAGGCCTTGGTCCTTGACGTAATAGCCCTTGATCCACTCTTCGGGATGGGTCTCGATCCATTTGGCGGCGCGGCCCCAGGCCTGGACATAGGCGCGGATCGCCGCCGCCTTGCCGGGATCCTCCAGCGAGGCTTTGACCACATAGAGATAGGCTGGGTCGTCGCGCAGCCCGTGCGGCAGCGCCCTGGCGCCGTCGCGCTCGTAGTTCTGGACGAAGCGCTGCTTGTTCGCCTCGGCGATCGGCGCGGCATCGACGAGCTTGCTGGCGAGCGCGTTGACATAGGCGTCGCCGACGCTCGGCAATTCGACGAGCTGGACCTCGTCATGCCGGAGGTTCAGCTTCTTCAGCACGCGCAGCACCAGCGCGCCCTGCGCCTGGCCGGGGCTGAAGGCGATCTTGCGGCCCTTGACGTCCTCGAGCTTGGCGATGCCGGAGCCGGGCGCCGTGGCGATCACATAGATCGGATGCCCCACCGGATCGCGCCGGAACTTCGCAGCGACGATCCTGACCTCAAGGCCCGTCCATTGCGCATGGACCGGCGGGATGTCGGCGACGGCGCCGATGTCGAGCGCCTTGGCGCGAAAGGCCTCGATCGTCTGCGGACCGCCGGAGATATTGGCCCATTCGACCTTGAAGGGCAGCTTGGCGAGCTCACCCGACAAAGCGAGCGCCACCCTGGTCTGCGGATCGCCGATCACCAGCGTCGTTCCCGGCGGAACACCCTCCGGGATCGGCGCGGTCTCCGGCAAGGGCTGGGCGACGGCGGAGCCGGCCAGCAGGGCGGCCGCAAATGGTAGGAGGTGGGCCAGCTTCATCGGATGTCCTCGTTGGGCATGCGTGGCCGCCTGGCGGGCAAGGCCGCGCCGCGTCACGCATGGGGAAGGGTGTTGGCGAAGCCGAGGGCCTCAGGCGCTCTTGCGCTGCTCCGCAGCGAACAGGCTCTCCGGGCGCGGCAGCCCGTAATGGTCGCGCAGCGTCGTGCCGGAATACTCCTGCCGGAACAGGCCGCGCCTGCGCAGGATCGGCACGACCTCGGTAACGAAGCTGTCGAAGCCGCCGGTGAGATAGGGCGGCATGACGTTGAAACCGTCGGCCGCGCCCTGCTCGAACCAAGTCTGGATCTCGTTTGCGACATGCTCGGGCGTGCCGACGACGACGCGGTGGCCGCGCGCACCGGCAAGACGCCGGATCAGCTGGCGGATCGTCGGATTCTCACGGTCGACGATGTCGACGACGAGCTGGAAGCGGCTCGCCAATCCTTTCGGTCCGCTGGTGTCGATGATCTGGCGCGGCACGGGCCCGTCGAGATCGTAGCCGCTGAGATCGACGCCGATCATCCGCTTGAGCTGGTCGAGCGAGGCGGCCGGCTGGATCAGATCGTCGATCTCCTCCTCCAGCCGCTTCGCCTCGGCCTCCGTCGAGCCGAGGAACGGGCTGATCCCGGGCAGGACGCGCAGGTGATCCGGCCGGCGCCCGAGCGCCACCGCGCGGGTCTTGATGTCGGAATAGAATTCCTGCGCGCTGGCAAGCGTCTGGTGCGCGGTGAAGATCGCCTCGGCGAACTGGGCCGCGAAGGAGCGGCCATCCTCGGAGGAGCCGGCCTGGACATAGACCGGCCGCCCCTGCGGCGAGCGCGAGACGTTGAGCGGGCCGCGCACCCGGTAGTGCTTGCCGACATGGTCGATGCGATGGACCTTGTCGGCATCGGCAAAGACGCCGCTCTGCGGATCGGCGACGAGGGCGTCGTCCTCCCAGCTGTCCCAGAGCCTGGTGACGACATTCAGGAACTCGCGAGCCTTCTCGTAGCGCTCGCCATGCGGAGGATGCTCCGGCAGCCCGAAGTTATGGGCGGCCCCGGCATCGCTGGTAGTGACGATGTTCCAGCCGGCCCGGCCGCCGCTGATATGGTCGAGCGAGGCGAACAGGCGGGCGAGATTGTAAGGCTCGTTATAGGTGGTCGAGGCCGTGCCGATCAGGCCGATCTTTTCGGTCGCCGCTGCGATCGCGGTCAGCCAGGTCACCGGCTCGAAGCGGACCCGCGAGGAATAGCGCACATTCTCCGGCAGCGAGGGCCCATCGGCGAAGAAGATCGCGTCGAACTTCGCGGCCTCCGCCTTCTGCGCCAGCTCCTGATAATAGCGGATATCGAGCACGCGTGCCGGCTCGGAATCCTTGTAGCGCCAGGCCGCCTCATGATGGCCGCCGGGATAGATGAACAGGTTGAGCGTGAGTTGTCGGCCGACACTGGACATCGCGCACCTCGCATGAAGCGAATGATCTGGCGGGATGCGAAGCTTGCATCCCCTATCATTTACGATGGCGGCCAGCAGAGCAGGCGGTCAAGAGAAGTGTTTTTTAAAAAGAACGGTCCGTTCGGGAAAATATTATACGCCGATTGTCATGATCATCTAAGGTGTAACCCGGTAATATTCGGAATAATAAGCTGAATATCGCTCTTCTCGTGGGATTATTATCTCTGGCTGCGCGGGGCGCTCAAAAGGAACCTCCCATTTCGAACTCGCGTGCGCTCAGGGGCGGAGCGCGCGGAAAGGCATCAGCGCATCCAATGTCCCGAGCACGATAGCGATCGAAGGCTGTGCCCAGGCGCGGCATAGTCGCGCCACAGCACGTGACATCGCCCAAGCATCCCGGCAGGATCGCGCCGGTAAGGAGTTCTCGATGACAAAGCTCTTCGTGGCCGCGTGCTGCATGTTGCTGGCCGGTTGTGCCGCTACCGGGATGTCCGCGGGCATCGATCCAATGCAAAGCGATGGGTCGAGCTATGTGCCAGCGGATGTCGCGCCAACCTACGCACCGTCGGCCGACGAGCGCCTGACCTCGACCTGCACCATGCGCGGACAGAGCGTCGTGTGTCGTTGAGCGGCGAGCGCAGCTGTGTCGACCGGTGCAACGGCAAGGCAGAAAGCCGGCCTCAGTCAGAGCCGGCTCCGGTCGTCCGCAAATGTCGGTAAAGAGAGAGATTTGGTGGAGCCAGGCGGAATCGAACCGCCGACCTCTTGAATGCCATTCAAGCGCTCTCCCAACTGAGCTATGGCCCCACTTGGCCGGCCTTCTTGGGGAAAGGCCGGGAAATCGTCGCTGACCGAGGGCTCTTTCGAGGCGGTCCGCGCTTGTCGCCGCAGCGACGAAGCGCTCTATAGGCAAGCTTGCGCCAAGACACAAGCACTGATGTCACGTTATCGTCGCGCTTTTTTCAGGAGCGCGATTTGACGCGATCCAGGCGCTGCTCAGGCGTCCTCGTCGCCTTCGATGTCGCCATCGATCAGGTCGGAGACGTCGTCGTCGCCTTCCTCGTCCTCTTCCAGGAAGGTGTCGTCGTCATCGCTGGTGTCGCCGTCATCCTCGATCTCGATATCGTCGTCGCTGGTGACCACCGGCTCCTTCTCGGCAGCCTCGGCATCGGCGTCGTCGAGCGAGACGAGCTCGACAGCGCCGTCGGCGGCCTCCGTCTCATCCTCGTCGTCCGCCTGCTTGGGCGCCGGGGCCGGCGCCGCCTTGGCCTGCGGCTCGAACAGCGAGCGCGGATAGGACTGGCCGGTATAGGGCGAGACGATCGGATCCTTGTCGAGATCGTAGAATTTGCGGCCCGTGACCGGGCAAACGCGCTTGGTACCAAGTTCCGGTTTCGCCACGGCGTCGGACCTTCAAGTTCGGACAGGGTTCGTAAAAAGCAGGGGCGTCCGTTAGTCGGGCAAAGCCTCCCTGTCAAATATTGATTTGGCTGCGGCGCGAACCTGCGACATCGGGCGCAAAACCGCTTCGCATCGGCGAGCCCCGTGCTTTAGAACTCTGCCCTTACCAGCGCACTGATGAAAGACGAGAATCGTGCCCGCAGCCCAGCCGACAGCCTCCCCCGCCCAGCAGGCCGACCGGCTGGTCATCGCCGTCGACGGGCCGGCCGCCTCCGGCAAGGGCACATTGGCGCGCCGGCTGGCCGCCCATTACGGCCTGCCCTATCTCGACACCGGCCTGCTCTACCGCATGGTCGCCCGCACCATGCTCGACGCCGGCGAGCCGCTCGACGATGCGCAGGCCGCAGCGACGAGCGCTGCGGGCTTCGACGATGCTGCTATCGACGAATCGCGGCTGCGCGGCCGCGAGATCGGCGAGGCCGCCTCGGTGGTGGCGGCGATCCCTGCGGTCCGGCGTGCGCTGATCGACCGGCAGCGCCGGTTTGCCGCGACAGGGGAAGGGGCGGTGCTCGACGGGCGCGACATCGGCACGGTGATCTGCCCTGAGGCGAGCGTGAAGCTCTTCGTCACCGCGACGCCCGAGGTCCGCGCCGCGCGCCGGCACAAGGAACTGGCGGGGCGGGGCGAGGTGGCGACGCTCGACGGCATCCTGGCCGATATCCGCCGGCGCGATGCCAGGGATTCAGGCCGTGGCGACGCGCCGCTGAAGGCGGCGGAGGACGCTGTGCAGCTCGACACCTCGGCGCTCGGTGTCGAGGAGGTCTTCCAGGCGGCGCTCGCCATCGTCGAGGATCGCCGGCGCGGATAATCCCTTCAGGGTACCGGTTTGGGCAGGCCGATGCTCATTTTTCCGGCTTGCACTCGCGTTTTCGTGCTTTGCGCGAATCGAAACCAAGCGCAGACTTCGACGACATTCGTTTGAAGCCTGCCTTCGTCCGAAACTCGGCCTCCTTTCGGCGTCACGCTTCGACGACAGATGACGGAGGTTTCGATGCGGCGCTGGCTGTTCGGTCTCTTTTGTCTCGCCGCCGCCGGGGCCTGGCCCGCATCGGCGCCCGATGCACAGCAGGCGAATGCGCCGCCCGAGGAGGTCGACGTCGCCCTCGTGCTGGCGGTCGACGTCTCCTATTCAATGGACCTCGACGAACTCGCTCTGCAGCGCAACGGCTATATCGAGGCCTTCCGCTCGAAGCAGTTGCACGAGGCCATCGCAAAAGGCGCGATCGGCAAGATCGCCGTCACCTATTTCGAATGGGCGGGCGGCGACTTCCAGCACATCGTCAGGCCCTGGACGGTGATCGAGACCCCGCAATCGGCGATCGCCTTCGCCGAGGAGCTCGGCGAGGCTCCGACCCGGCGCGGCCGGCGCACCTCGATCTCCGGCGCGATCGACCTTGCCGTCGCCCTGCTCGAGAAGAGCAATGTCACGCCACTGCGCCGCGTCATCGACATCTCCGGCGACGGCGCCAACAATGACGGGCGCCCGGTGACGGCCGCCCGCGATGCCGCGCGCGACAAGGGCATTTCCATCAATGGCCTGCCGGTGATGCTGAAGCAGGCGAGCTATTTCGACATCGACAATCTCGACGTCTACTACGAGGACTGCGTCGTCACCGGCGTCGGCGCCTTCGTCATCCCGATCCGCGAGCGCCATCAGTTCGTCGATGCGACCAGGACCAAGCTGGTGCGCGAGATCGCCGAGATGCCGGCCTCTGGCCCCGAAGCCCTGATCCAGAAGGCGCAGGCCAAGCAGCCGCGCATCTCCTGCATGCAGGGCGAGCGGCAGTGGCGCGACCGGATGGGGAACTGAGCGGAGGCGTCAGGCCTTGCCGGCGCGGATCCCGGCGCTGGCGTGGAAGAGAACCAGCGTCGCCACGCCGATCACCGACATCACGATCGGCAAAGGCAGCGCGGTACCCTTGAGCAGATGGCCGACCAGCAGGCCGACGCAGGCCGCGAGCAGCATCTGGCACAGGCCGGTCAGCGAGGAGGCCGCGCCGGCCCGGTCCGGGAATGGCATCATCGCCGAGGCCTGTGCCTGCGGCATGACGAGGCCGATGCCGCAGGCATAGAGCGCCATCGGCGCGATGACCCCGAACGGCCCGCCAAAGCCGGTGGCGACCCCGGCCAGCATGGCGAGCCCGCCGGCGGCAAGGCAGACGACCCCGAGCCCGATCACCCCGTCGAGGCCGCGGCGACCGACCAGGCGCTGCGCGATGATCGTGCCCAGGATGAAGCCGAGCACGGCGCAGCCGAAGGACAGGCCATAAGCCGGCGCCGACAGGCCGTAGACCCCCATCAGCACGAAGGACGAGCCGGAGATGAAGGCGAAGAGGCCGGCATAGGCCAGCGAGGTCAGGGCGACATAGACCCGGTAGGCGCGGTTGCGCAGCAGCAGCCTGTAGCCGCGGAAGATCGCGGGCAGCGACAGGCCGTCCGGTGAGCGCTGGCGCAGCGTCTCCGGCATGATCGTCGCGATGATGGCGAGCATGGTGAGCGCGAAGACCAGCGAGGCCAGGAAGGTCGAGCGCCAGCCGAAGGCGTTCTGCAGCAGGCCGCCGAGCACGGGCGCGATCGCCGGGACGAGGCCCATGATCATGCCCATCCGGGCGAGTTCGCGACCGGCGCGTGGCCCCTCATAGAGATCGCGCACCATGGCACGGCCGAGCACGATCGGCCCGGAGGCACCGACCGCCTGGGCAAAACGGGCGCCGATCAGCGCCTCGATCGAGGGCGCAAAGGCGCAGGCGAGCGTGGTGGCGATGAACAGGCCGAGGCCGATCATCAGCACCGGACGGCGGCCGAGCCGGTCCGAGAGCGGACCCCAGATGATCTGGCCGGCGGCATAGCCGAACAGGAAGGCCGAGAGCGTCGCCTGTGCGCCGGCGAAATCCGTGCCCATCACCCGCGCGATCTCGGGCAGGGAGGGCAGATAGAAATCGGTCGAGAGCGGGCCGAGCGCCGTCAGCATGGCGAGGACGGCGGTCATCGCCAGCGTGTCGGGGCGCAGGGGCATGGTAGGGCGGTTGTCCTTCGGCGAGGCGGGTTTAGGCCGGCGGAGCGAAACTGTCGAGGCGATTGCCGGCGGCGCTCTGCAGCCCATAGTCTCGGCAGGCGGTATCGGGCACGGGAGCGGGCGAATGGCGATTTCGGAAGCTGCCGGCATCATCGTCTATCGCGAGCATCTCTCCCTTGGAGCGCGGATCTTCATCGGCGTGCTCGGCGCCGTTCTGGCGGTGCTGGGACCGGCCGCGATGATCTCCATCGCAGTGCCGCAGTGGAGCCTGTCCTTCGCCCTGACGGTCTTCACCGGGCTCGCGCTGCTGACGTTCGGCGTGTTCGCTCTGGCCGCCGCCCTCGGCAGCGTGAGGACGCTGGAGTTCGGCCTCGTCCGGCGCGTGCTCGTGGTCTCGACCCGCGGACCGCTCGCTCGGGGCCGCGCCGAATATGCGTTCTCCGCGATAGGCGCGCCCTCGCTCGAGATGCGGGAGGCCGAGGACGGACCCTATCCGGTGCTCGGCCTCGCATTGCCGGGCGAAAGGCGTTGGCTGGAGATGACGGATTTCGCAGACGCCGATGAGGCGGCCCGCTGGCAGCAGCGCCTGACAGCCGCCCTGAGGAACCCGTCCCCGAGCGCTTGATCGGGAGCGGTGCCCGATCGGAGCGTCTTCTAGCGGAAGAAGATCAGCGTCTGCAGCAGGAAGAGCGGGATCAGGATCGCGCCCGACCAGAGCATGTAGCCGAAGAAGCTCGGCATCGCGACCTTCCGGTCCTTGGCGATGGCGTAGACCATGAAGTTCGGGGCGTTGCCGATATAGGAGTTGGCGCCCATGAACACGGCGCCGGCCGAGATCGCGGTCAGAGTCAGGGCTCCCGTCGTCATCAGCACCTTGGGATCGCCGCCGGCGAGCTCGAAGAAGACGAGATAGGTCGGGGCATTGTCGAGGAAGGAGGAGAGCGCGCCGGTCAGCCAGAAATAGGCTGTGTTGTTGGCGCTGCCATCGGCATTGCTGACGAGGGCAACCAGCGGCGCGAAGGCGCCGTTGCGGCCGGCCTGGAGCATCGCCAGCACCGGGATGATGCAGGCGAAGATGCCGGCAAAGAGCTTGGCGACCTCCTTGATCGGCCCCCAGCTGAATTCGTTGCCGGCGCGCACCGGCTTCGGCGTCAGGACGAGCGAGACGCCGGCCAGCGCCAGCAGGATGAGGTCGCGCGCCAGATTCTGCCATTCGACGGCGATGCCGTGGATAGTGAAGGCGACGCCCGGCTTCCAGCTCGCCGACATCAGGATGGCGAGGATGACGCCGGCGAGCAGGAGGACGTTGATCTTGCCGAAGAGCTTGATGGCCCGGTCCGGCGTCGGGTCGCGCAGCGGCGGGAAATTCTCTTCCTTGCGGAAGAACCAGCTGTCGAGCGCGTAGAATACGGCGAGCAGGATCACGACCGCGGTCAGCGTTTCCGGCAGCAGATGCGTCGTCGTCCAGAAGAAGGAGACGCCGCGCAGGAAGCCGAGGAAGAGCGGCGGGTCGCCGAGCGGCGTCAGCGAGCCCCCGATATTCGAGACCAGGAAGATGAAGAAGACGACGACATGGACGTTGAAGCGCCGGTTGTCGTTGGCCCGCAGGACGGGCCGGATCATGATGATCGAGGCGCCGGTGGTGCCGACGAAGCTTGCCAGCAGCGTGCCGATCGCGAGCAGGGCGGTGTTGGTCGCCGGCGTGCCGTGCAGGTTGCCGGTGATCAGGATGCCGCCGGCGATGGTGAACAGCGCGAAGAGCAGGATGATGAAGGGGATGTAGTCGAGCAGCGCAGTGTGCAGGAGCGCGCCGAGTGCCGGGTCGACGCCGCGGAACAGGACGAGCGGCACCACCACCAGCACGGCCCAGAAGGCGGCGAACTTGCCGTAGTTCAGCTCCCAGAAATGCGGGAACAGCACTGGGCCGAGCGCGATCGAGAGCAGCATGCCGGCGAAGGGCAGGGCCCAGGCGACGCCCATGGTCGCACCGCCGATGTCGCCGGCAGCGAAAGCGGCCTCGGGGAAAAGGGCGAACAGGAGCGCCGCGCCGGCAAGCTTCGTCAGCATCAAGATCAGCCCTTCCCCCCGCCCGCTTGCCGCGGAACGTCGTCGTCAACCCATCGTTGCGAGGGTTATAGCAAGGCTATGGGAGCGACAACCGGGCGACCGCCACCATTATGCCGGCATTCATTCTCATGGAATAATCTTCTCCTGCGGCGTCCCGCCCGCAGCTGATTCGGGACCACCATGTGCCGTTTCCTCGCCTATGCCGGCGCTCCGGTCTTCCTTGAGGACTTCATCGCCTCGCCCTGCCATTCGCTGATCCACCAGTCGCTGCATGCCGAGGAGGCCAAAACCGGCACCAATGGCGACGGCTTCGGCGTCGGCTGGTATGGCGAGCGGGCCGAGCCCGGCCAGTATCGCGAGATCAGGCCGGCCTGGTCGGATGAGAACCTGCTCTCGATCGCGCGCCTAGTGCGCTCGCACCTGTTCTTCGCGCATGTGCGCGCCGCGACCGGCACGGCCTCGACGCGGGCGAACTGTCACCCCTTCGTCCATGGCCGGCATCTGTTCATGCATAACGGCCAGATCGGCGGCTATGCCGTGATCAAGCGCCGGCTCGAAAGCCTGATCCCCGATGCGCTCTATGACGCCCGCGTCGGCACCACTGATTCCGAAGCGCTGTTCCTGCTGGCGCTGGCCCGCATCGCCGAAGGCGCTGCGCCGGGCGATGCCCTGGCGGGCGCGCTCGGCGATGCTCTCGCGCTGATGCAGGAGGCCGGCGTGCGCGAGCCATTGCGCTGCGCCGCCGCGCTGGCCGATGGCGAGACGATCCACGCAGTGCGCTGGTCCTCGGACACGAAGCCGCCGACGCTCTATCTTTGCGATCGCGGCGATGCGGTGGTGATCGCCTCCGAGCCGGTCGATGCCGCCCGCGATTGCTGGCAGGCGCTGCCGTGCAACACGCTGGTCTCGGTGAAGGCCGGCACGGTCAGCATGACGCCGTTCGAGGTCGGATTGCAGCAGGCGGCCTGAACCGGCTTGCACCACGCCGCTGCCTGCGTCACATCGCAGGCGCATGCGCGCCTTCGACACAGCCCTTCCGATCGACGCGGTTCTCGATGCCCTCGCCGCTTCGCTGCGCGAGACGCCGAACGCTGTGCTCGTTGCCCCGCCCGGCGCCGGCAAGACGACGCGCGTGCCACTCGCGCTGCTGGACGAGCCCTGGGCGCATAATGACAGCAAAGGCGGCAAGCTGATCGTGCTGGAGCCGCGGCGCCTGGCGGCGCGCGGTGCGGCCAACCGCATGGCGCAGACGCTGGGCGAGCGCGTCGGCGAGACGGTCGGCCTGCGGGTCCGGCTCGGCTCCAAGATCGGGCCGAAAACGCGGATCGAGGTCGTCACCGAAGGCGTCTTCGCAAGGATGATCCTCGACGACCCCGCACTCGACGGCGTCGCGGCTGTGCTGTTCGACGAGTTCCACGAGCGCTCGCTCGATGCTGATTTCGGCCTCGCATTGGCGCTCGATGCGCAGGCCGGGCTGCGTGAGGACCTGCGCATCCTGGTGATGTCGGCGACGCTGGACGGCGCGCGGGTCGCCAGGCTGCTGGGCGACGCCCCGGTGATCGAGAGCGAGGGCCGCGCCTATCCGATCGAGACGCGCTATCTCGGTCGCGACCCGCTCAAGCGGATCGAGGATCAGGTCAGCGAGGCCGTGCTGCAGGCTCTGAACGAGCAGCCCGGCTCCCTGCTCGTCTTCCTGCCCGGCCAAGGCGAGATCCGCCGGGTCGAGGAGCGCCTGCGCGAGAAGATCCGAGATGCATCCATCGAGATCGCGCCGCTCTACGGCGCGCTCGATCAGGCCGAGCAGGACCGCGCCGTGCTGCCGGCGCCCAAGGGCAAGCGCAAGGTCGTGCTGGCGACCTCGATTGCCGAGACCTCGCTGACGATCGAGGGCGTGCGGGTGGTGATCGATTCCGGCCTTGCCCGCGTGCCGCTCTACGAGCCCGATATCGGCGTCACCCGCCTCGTCACCCAGCGCGCCAGCCGGGCGGCCTGCGACCAGCGCAGAGGCCGCGCCGGCCGGACGGAGCCCGGCATCTGCTACCGGCTCTGGGAGGAGGCGGCGAATGGCGCGCTCGAAGCCTTTGCTCGGCCCGAGATCCTATCGGCCGACCTCGCCCCGTTGCTGCTCGACTGCGCTGCCTGGGGCGTCTCCGATCCGACCACGCTCGCCTTCCTCGATCCGCCGCCGGTGCCGGCGCTGAAGGAGGCGCGCGCGCTCCTCAATGACCTCGATGCGCTCGATCCGGACGGGCGCATCACCGAGGACGGCAGGGCGCTGCAGGGCCTGCCGCTGCCGCCGCGGCTGGCGCATATGGTCGTCGGCGCCGCGCATCATCGCCAGGCCGAGCCGGCCGCCTTGCTGGCGGCGCTGCTGGTCGAGCGTGGATTGGGCGGCGATGCGGTCGACCTTGCTGAGCGGCTGGAGCGGTTCGGCCGCGAGCGCGGCGGCCGCGCCGCCGACATGCGCCGTCTCGCCGAAGGCTGGGCCAGGCAAGCGGTGAGCAAGGTGAAGGCGGGCGCCGAGCAGGCGCTTTCGCCGGGCTTCCTGCTCGGCCTCGCCTTCCCCGACCGCGTCGCCAAGGCGCGCCAGCCCGGCTCCGGACAGTATCTCCTCGCCAATGGCCGGGGCGCGGCGCTTGAACCTGGCCAGAGACTGGCGCGCGAGCCCTATCTCGTTATCGGCGAGATGACGGGAAGCGCCCAGCAGGCCCGCATCCTCAGCGCCGTCGCGATCAGCGAGGCCGAGATCGCGGCGCTCGCCGCCTCCGGCCTGATCCGGATCGGCCTGTCGGAGCGCAGCGAAACCGTTTTCGACCGGCAGGCAAAGGCGCTGCGGGCCCGCGCCGCCCGAAAATACGGCTCGCTGGTGCTGGCCGAGCGGCCCTTGCCGGTCGAGGCCTCACCCGAAAATGCCGAAGTGCTGGCGAAGGGGATCGCCATCATCGGCATCGACGCGCTGCCCTGGGGCAAGGCGCAGGCGCAATTGCGCGAGCGCGTCGCCTTCCTGCGCGCGGCGGAGGGCGAGGCGGCCGGCTGGCCGGACCTGTCGGATAACGGCCTTGCCGAGACGGCCGTGGACTGGTTGGCGCCGCACATCGTCGGGCGGAGCTCGCTCTCGGCGATCACGCCGGGCGATCTCGACGCGGCGCTGTCGACCCTGTTGCCCTGGGAGCTGAAGCGGAGGCTCGACGCGGAGGCGCCGACGCATTTTGCCGCGCCGACCGGCTCGCAGCTTGCGGTCGATTATGGCGCCGAGGCCGGGCCCACGATCTCGGTCCGGGTGCAGGAGCTGTTCGGGCTGGCGCAGCACCCTTCGCTCGCCGGCGGGCGGGTACCGCTGGTGCTGGAACTGCTCTCGCCCGGACACCGGCCGATCCAGATCACCCGCGACCTGCCGGGCTTCTGGCGTGGTTCCTGGTCTGCGGTGAAGAGCGAGATGAAAGGGCGCTACCCCCGCCATCCCTGGCCGGACGATCCGGCCGCGGCGGCGCCGACGACCCGCGCCAAGCCACGCGGGACGTAAGGCGTCAGCCGCCGAACAGGCGCTCGAGGAAGTTCTTCTCCTGCGGCGCCGGCGGGACCCAGGCGCGATCGCTCGAAGCGGCCGGCTGCGTCCGCGGCGAGGGCGCGACGCCGGCGACCGGCTCGCCGCCGTCGAAGATCGACTTCGGCGCCGACTGCCAGAGCCCGCCCGGCAACTGGATCGGTTGCTGGCCGGCATGGGCCGCCTTCATGTACTTGCCCCAGATCTCGGCCGGCAGGCCAGCGCCGGTGACGCGCTTCATCGTCGAATTGTCGTCATTGCCGACCCAGACGGCGGTGACGAGGCGGCCGGTAAAGCCGATGAACCAGGCGTCGCGATAATCCTGCGTCGTGCCCGACTTGCCGCCGACTTCCCAGCCGGGAATGTTGACCTTGCTGCCGGTTCCGCCGGTCATCACCGCATGGAACATCGAATTCATCATCGAGAGCGTCTGCGGCTGGATCACCGGGCCGAAATTGTTCGCCTTGCGGGCGTAGACGACCTTGCCGCTGGTCGATTTGACCTCGCGGATCACATAGGGGAGCACCGACTGGCCGCCATTGGCGAAGCTGGCATAGGCGGCAGTCATCTCCAGCGGCGTGACCTCCGAAGTGCCGAGCGACAACGACGGATTGGCTTGCAAGGACGAGTTGATGCCGAGGCGCTGGGCGGTGCGCACGACCTCGCGCGGCGTGACCTCCTGGATCAGGCGCGCCACGACCGTGTTCAGCGAATGGGCGAAGGCGGTCTGCAACGTGACGGGGCCGCGGAAGCTGCGCGAATAGTTCTCCGGTTCCCAGCCCTTGATCGAGACGGGCGAGTCGTCCCGGATCGTATCCGGCGTCATGCCCTTCTCGAGCGCGGTGAGATAGACGAACGGCTTGAAGGACGAGCCCGGCTGGCGATGCGCGGCCGTGGCGCGGTTGAACTGGCTCTTGGTGTAGTCGCGCCCACCGATCAAGGCGCGGATCGCCCCGTCCGGCGCCAGCGAGACCACCGCGCCCTGCGAGGCGTTGAGCTTGGCGCCCTGCGCCGAAAGAGCCTCGACCAGGATGTTCTCCGCCGAGCTCTGCAGCCTGGTGTCGATCGTGGTCAGCACGGTGACGTCACCCTCGATCGCGCCGATGAAGTCGTCGAGCACGTCCATGACATAGTCGGCGGCGTAGTTGACCGAGCCGGCGCCGACGCGCTCTGGCACCTCGGCCGGCGCGCCGAGCGCGGTCTTGGCCGTGGCCTGCGAGATCAGGCCCTGCTCGGCCATCGCCGAGATCACTAGCTGGGCGCGCTTCTCGGCGGCGTCCGGGTTGCGGTTGGGCGCGAGGCGTGATGGCGCCTGGACGAGACCGGCGAGCATGGCCGCCTCGGCGACCGAGACCGAACGCGCCGACTTGTTGAAATAGCGCTGCGCCGCGGCCTCGACACCATAAGCGCCCGAGCCGAAATAGACGCGATTGAGATAGAGTTCGAGGATCTGGTCCTTGGTGTAGGTCCGCTCCAGCCAGAGCGAGAGGATCGCTTCCTGGATCTTGCGTGCCGCCGTGCGTTCCTGCGTCAGGAACAGGTTCTTGGCGAGCTGCTGGGTCAGGGTCGAGCCGCCCTGGACGCCGCCGCGCTTGCTCAGGTTGTTGACGATGGCGCGGCCGAGGCCGATCGGGTCGATGCCGAAATGCTCGTAGAAGCGCCGGTCCTCGATCGCGACGAAGGCCTTCGGCAGATAGGGCGGGACTTCGCCGATGGTGATGGTGCGCCCGCCGGTCTCGCCGCGATTGGCGAGCAGTGTGCCGTCAGCCGCGAGGATCGCGATGTTCGGCGGCCGCTTCGGCACGGTGAGCTGGTCGATCGGCGGCAATTGCGCGGCGTGATAGGCGACGAGGCCGCCGACGGCGAGCACTGCCCAGAGCCCCATGACGACGCCCCAGTAGAAGATGCGGCCAAGGAAGGAGCCGCGCTTGCGGCGCGGCTTGCGACCACCCTTGTTGCTGCGCTCGTTCTGCTGGCGGCGCGGTTGCTGGCGCGGTGCCACCGGATTCCTTCCTCCACGATAGGGGCGGTCCTCGGCAGAGAGACGCAGATCGCCGTCGTCGCGCTCGTAATCGTCGCGCGCACGCTCGAAGGACGGCTCGCGCCGCTCACCGCCTCGTTTCGACCGATCGTTCATCCCGCCCCGTTCAGGCCCCGCTACCGCGCCGCGATCCGCAGCCCGGCATTTTCCAGACAGGATTCAAACATGGCGCTTTTAAGGGGTGGTTAAGCCCGGTTTCGGCGAATTTTCCGCAATGGTGAACGAGACCGTCGCTGTTGCGGATTTGCCGCGCGGGGATTTTGCTGCACTGCAAACGAAAATGTGACTTGATCGGCTTTCCTTGCACAGGGACAAGCGCGTCAGGCGCAGGTTCTGTTCTTCGCCAGCAAACACAATAGCTTAGACTCTTTCAAACCGGACGGAAGGCAACCCGCCCATGCAGGCTCTCAACTCCCTGAACCGCTTCGCGCCCTATGCGCTCGGGCTGCTGCGCATAGCAACCGCGCTGATCTTCATCGCCCACGGCACGCAGAAGCTGTTCGGCTTTCCAATCATGCCGCCGAGCGGCTCCTTGCCGCCGGTGTTCTCACTTTACTGGTTTGCGGGCGTGCTTGAGCTCGTTGGCGGCCTGCTGATCCTGGTCGGCTTCCAAACTCGAATCGTCGCCTTCATCCTGTCGGGCCAGATGGCCTTCGCCTACTGGATGGGCCACGCGCCGAAGAGCTTCTACCCCGTCGCCAATGGCGGCGACGCGGCGATCCTTTACTGCTTCGTCTTCTTCTATCTGGTTTTCGCCGGCGCTGGTGCCCTCGCACTCGACAACCGCACGAAGTAATCTGCGCATAGCCTGAAACGAAGAAGGCCCGCCCTCAGCGAGGGCGGGCCTTCTTGATTCTACCGAACCTGCCGGATCAGACCGCCGCCGAGATCCAGCGCGACAGATCGCTCTTGGGGGCGGCGCCGACCTTCTGCGAAGCCAGCTTGCCGTCCTTGAACAGCATCAGGGTCGGGATCGAACGGATGCCGAACTGCGCCGGGATCTGCTGGTTCTCGTCGACGTTCATCTTGACGATCTTGACCTTGCCGTCGAGCTCGCCGGCGATCTCCTCGAGCGCCGGGCCGATCATCCGGCAGGGGCCGCACCACTCGGCCCAGAAATCCACCACCACCGGCTCGCTCGACTTCAGCACGTCGGCCTCGAAGCTCGCATCGGTCACTTTGGTCGTCGCCATGGCTTTCCGCCTTTCGATTCGCTTGCGGCAACAACGCCGCTATTCACCGCTGAAGCTATGAACGGCCGGCCGCAGGGTCAAGGCTGGCTCACCTTCCGGTGAAGCGGGTCAGCCGTGCTTCCACCGGGGATGGATCGTCGCCTTGCGGAGCGCCTCACGGAGTCAGCGATCCGCTCGCGCCACCACCGTGTGCAGCAGCACGTTGAGGCCGGGCTCGAGATCATCCGGCGTGCACAATTCCTGATTATTGTGGGTGATTCCGCCCTTGCAGGGCGCGAAGATCATCGTCGCCGGCGCATGGTGGGCGACGAAATAGGCGTCGTGCCCGGCCTGGCTCAGAATATCTCGCGTGCGGTAGCCGAGGCCGAGCGAGGTCGAGCGGACCTGCTCGATCAGCTCGTCGGCAAAAACCTTGCCGCCCCAGTTCCAGACATCGAGGATCTCGGCCGTGCAATCGGCCCGCGCCGCGGCCTCATGGACGGCACGGCGCACGCGCTCGGCCATTACGGCGGCCGCCTCCGGGTCGGCATGGCGGACGTCGCAGGTCGCCTGCGCCCAGTCGGAGAGGATGCCCGGCTTGTTCGGCCATGCCACCAGCCGCGAGGCCGTCGCCTTGCCGCCGCTGCCGGCATGCTCCCAGCCGAGATCGTCGACCGCGACCAGCAGGCGCGCTCCGGCGATCAGCGCATTCCGGCGCCGCTCCATCGGCCACGGGCCGGTATGGGCGGTCTCCCCCCGGAATTCGACCAGCATGCCGGTGCTGGCGTAGCCGCCGGTGACGACACCGACCTGCATGCCCTCGCGGTCGAGGATCGGCCCCTGCTCGATATGGAATTCGACATAGGCGTCGAAGGGATGGGGCGCCGCCTCCATCTCACCGCGATAGCCGATCCGGTCGAGCTCCTCGCCGATCGTCCTGCCGTCGTCGTCGCGCCGGCCCAGCGCCCAGTCGAGCGTATAGGCGCCGGTGAAGCAGCCGGAGCCGACCATGGGCGGCGAGAAGCGTCCGCCCTCCTCATTGGTCCAGTTGACCACCTCGATCGGCCGCCTGGTGCGATGGCCGAGCTGATCGAGTGTGCGGCAGACCTCAAGGCCACCGAGCACGCCGGCGATACCGTCGAAGCGCCCGCCATTCACCTGCGTATCGAGATGGCTGCCCATCACCACCGGCGGCAGGCTGTCGTCCTCTCCGGCCCGGCGCGCGAAGATGTTGCCGATGCCGTCGATGCGGACGGCGAGGCCAGCCTGCCGGCACCAGTCGATGAAGACGTCGCGGACCTCCCGGTCGGCATCGCCGAGCGCCAGCCGTGACAGCCCGCCCGGCCGGCCGACGCCGATCTCGGCCGAACGCTCGATCGTTGTCCAGAAGCGCCCGATATCGATGCGCGCGGTCGCTGGCAGGCCCATGAGATTCCCCTGATTCCGGACGCTGAGCGCGCCGCTTCGATCCGCGACAATCGAGGCGCCGGACCGGTCCTGGCAAATCGATATTGGTGATGGGTTTCTCCGGTCCGGGTGGCACGGGCCGCCACACGCTTCGGTATGTCATCGGCGCAGAAGGCGCTTGACAGGCGTGCATGCGCAATGGAATGATTGTTCCATTGAATATTAAAAACGGTTTTTTTGTTTCGTTTTGAATGAAGCGCAGAGTCGGTGGCCGCGCTTTGGCGTGTCCCCCTTCCTTCGCCATCCCAGGCAGTTCGCGACGCTTCGCGGCCGGCCAAATCGCCCGAAAACCGGCCGATCGCGCCCGATCGGACCGAACAACGAAAGCGGGGAACATCCCCGCAAGGGAGGATGAGATGAAGCGTTTTCTCGCAGGGATGATTGCTGCCGCCGCCATCGCGGTCGCGGGGGCGACGCCGAGCGTCGCGCAGCAGACCAGGATCATCGTTGTCAGCCATGGTCAGGCTGCCGACCCGTTCTGGTCGGTGGTCAAGAACGGCGTCGCCAAGGCGGCGGCCGATCTGAAAGTCGCGGTCGACTATCGCGCCCCGGAGACCTTCGACATGGTGGCGATGAGCCAGTTGATCGATGCTGCGGTGAACCAGAAGCCGGCCGGCCTCGTCGTCTCGATCCCCGACGCCTCGGCGCTCGGCCCGTCGATCCAGAAGGCGGTCGCCGCCGGCATCCCGGTGATCTCGATGAACTCGGGCTCCGACGTCTCGAAGAAGCTCGGCGCCCTCCTGCATGTCGGCCAGGACGAGTTCGACGCGGGCAAGGCCGCCGGCGAGAAGCTCGCCAGCATGGGCGGCAAGGTCGGCGTCTGCGTCAATCACGAGGTCGGCAATGTCGCGCTCGACCTGCGCTGCAAGGGTTTTGCCGAAGGCTTCAAGGGCAAGGTCACCGTGCTGCCGGTCTCGAACGACCCGTCCGAGATCCGCTCCAAGGTCAAGGCGGCGCTGTCCGACGCCAGCGTCGACACGGTGATGGCGCTGAGCGCCTCGCTCGGCGGCGAGCCCACCCTGGCGGGCGTCAAGGAAGCCGGCAAGATCGCCAGCGTCCGCGTCGCGACCTTCGATCTCTCGGCCAACTTCCTCAAGGCGATCGTGGCCGGCGAAGCGGCCTTCGGCATCGACCAGCAGCAGTTCCTGCAGGGCTATCTCCCGGTCGCCTTCCTGGCGCTCAACGCCGAATACGGCCTCGTGCCCGGCGGCAACGTCCCCTCCGGCCCGAACCTCGTCACCAAGGAGAAGGCGGCCCAGGTCGTCGACCTCTCGGCCAAGGGCATCCGCTGAGCGCTCTGCGGCGGCGCCTCCAGCGTCGCCGCTTCCTCCCCGGACGGTTCAGAAGCTGAAGGTGCGCGCCATGACGACGTCGACCGCCGATCTCGCCGCGGGTGCGTCCCGTCCCACTGACCCGGCCGCAGAGGCCCGCGACGAGCGCCTGCGCCGCGTCTCGCTGATCGCCCGGCTGATGCGTCGGCCCGAGCTTGGCGCGGTCGCTGGCCTCGTCCTGGTCACCGTCTTCTTCGGCCTCACCGCCAATCCGGCGATGTTCACCCTCGCCGGGGTTATGACGGTGCTCTCGCCGGCCTCGCAGCTCGGCATCCTCGCCATCGCGGCGGCGCTTTTGATGATCGGCGGCGAGTTCGACCTCTCGATCGGTTCGATGATCGCCTTTTCCGGCCTCGTCTTCGGCGCGCTGGTTGTCGTCGGCGACCTGCCTCTGCTGGCGGCGATCGTCGCGACCTTCGTCTTCGCCGGGCTGATGGGCGCGGTGAACGGGCAGATCGTCATCAGGACGCGCCTGCCTTCCTTCATCGTCACCCTCGCTTTCCTCTTCATCCTGCGCGGGCTCTCGCTGGTCGGGCTGAAATGGGCGACCGGCGGCTCGACGCAGTTGCGCGGGATCGGCGAGAAGGCGGGCGCAGGCGTGGTGCGTGAGCTCTTTTCCGGCCAGGCGCTGGAGGGGCTGTTCGCCTGGCTGGCGCAGGCCAACCTGATCGCCAAGTTCCCGAACGGCACGCCGACCGTGACCGGCGTCCCCGTCGGGGTGCTCTGGTTCCTCGCCATCGCCGCGCTAGCGACCTATGTCCTCTTGCGCACCCGCTTCGGCAACTGGATCTTCGCCGCCGGCGGCGATCCCAACGCGGCCCGCAATTCCGGCGTTCCCGTCAACATGGTCAAGACGACGCTGTTCGTGCTGACCGCCTGCGCCGCCACCCTCGTCGCCATCCTGACCGTGCTCGACGCCGGCTCGACCGATGCCCGCCGCGGCTTCCAGAAGGAGTTCGAGGCGATCATCGCGGCCGTCATCGGTGGCTGCCTGCTCACCGGTGGCTATGGCTCGGCGATCGGCGCCTTCTTCGGCGCGATCATCTTCGGCATGGTCTCGATCGGCCTGACCTACACCAGCTTCGACAGCGACTGGTTCCAGGTCTTCCTCGGCGGCATGCTGCTGCTCGCCGTTCTCTTCAACAATTTCATCCGCCGCAAGGCGACAGGGGAGCGCTGACATGACGACCGCAGCTCCGGCACAAGCCCCTCTCATCGAGGTCCGCGACATCGTCAAGCATTTCGGCTCGGTGATCGCGCTCTCGGGCGTCTCGCTCAAGGTCTCCGCTGGCGAGGTGCTCTGCCTGCTCGGCGACAACGGCGCCGGCAAGTCGACGCTGATCAAGACGCTGTCGGGCTGTCATAAGCCGAGTTCGGGCGAGTTCCTGGTCGAGGGCCGCCCCGTCGCCTTCTCCAGCCCGCGCGATGCGCTCGATGCCGGCATCGCCACGGTCTACCAGGACCTGGCGATGATCCCGCTGATGTCGATCACGCGGAATTTCTTCATGGGCCGCGAGCCGATCCGTGGCTTCGGCCCGCTGAAATGGATCGATTTCGACCTCGCCCATGCGGTGACGCGCGACGAGATGCACAGGATCGGCATCGACATCCGCGACCCGCATCAGGCGGTCGGCACGCTCTCGGGCGGCGAGCGCCAATGCGTAGCCATCGCCCGCGCCGTCTATTTTGGTGCCAAGGTGCTGATTTTGGACGAGCCGACTTCGGCGCTCGGCGTCGCCCAGACCTCGATGGTGCTGAAATACATCAACCTGGTGCGAGCCAAGGGGCTGGGCGTGATCTTCATCACCCACAACGTCCGCCACGCCTATGCCGTCGGCGATCGCTTCACCGTGCTCAATCGCGGCAAGACGCTCGGCACCTACGCCAAGTCCGGCATCGCCATGGACGAGCTGCAGAACCTGATGGCCGGCGGCAAGGAATTGCAGGCGGTCTCGGAGGAGCTCGGCGGCACGGTCTGACGGCTGACTATCATCCGGTCCTTCCTTCCTCTTCGCTACGGAGATTGCTCATGCGCGCGTTCGGCGTCGGCCTGATCGGCACCGGCTATATGGGCAAGTGCCATGCCCTGGCCTGGAATGCGGTCGCGCCGGTCTTCGGCGACGTGTCGCGACCCAAGCTCGCGGTGCTCTGCGAGGTCGACGACGCCCTGGCGGCGCAGCGGGCCGGCGAGTTCGGCTTTGCCGAAGCGACCGCCGATTGGAAGGCGCTGATCGCCCATCCCGATGTCGATGTCGTCTCGATCACCACGCCGAACGCCTTCCATGCGGAAATGGCGATCGCGGCGCTGAAGGCCGGCAAGCATGTCTGGTGCGAGAAGCCGATGGCGACGAGCCTCGCCGATGCGCAGGCGATGCTGGCGGCGGCGAAGGCGGCCGGCACGGTCGCTGCCCTCGGCTACAACTATATCCAGAACCCGGCGATTCGGCTGGCGCAGCGCCTGATCGCCGACGGTACGATCGGGCCGGTCAACCATGCCCGCGTCGAGATGGACGAGGATTTCATGGCCGATGCCGGCGCGCTGTTCTCCTGGAAGAGCGAATCCGCGTCGGGCCATGGCGCGCTCGACGATTTCGGTGTGCATGCTTTCTCGCTGATCAAGGTGCTGCTCGGAGAAGTCGAGGCTGTCATGGCCGACATGGCAAAGCCCTATGCCAACCGCCCGCTTGCGGTCGGCGGCCAGCGCGCGGTCGAGACCCACGACATAGCCACGCTGCTGCTACGCCTGTCCTCTGGCGCCTCCGGCCTCGTCGCCCTCAACCGCTCGGCCTGGGGCCGTAAGGGGCGGATCGCCCTGCAGGTCTTCGGCGCGAAGGGCACGATCGCCTATGACCAGGAGCGGATGAACGAGATCGAGCTCTACACCGTCGAGGGTGCCGCTGACGTCCAGGGCTTTCGCCGCATCCTGAGCGCACCGGCGCACGAGCCTTATGGCCGCTTCATTCCGGCGCCCGGCCATGGTCTCGGCTTCAACGAGCTCAAGATCATCGAATGCCGCGAGCTGCTTCGCGCGATCGCCGGCGAGCCCGCGCATCTGCTCGATTTCGAGGCGGGTCTGCACATCGAGCGCACGGTCGATGCCGCCGCCCGGAGTTTCCGCGAGGGACGCTGGACAACGATCTAACCAATCGCAAAACTGGGTCCCAATTTCCGGGAAGATGCTCTAGGAATATCGTTCGTATACGAACGAGGATCAGCGATGGCGCGACCGAGTACTGCGGCCGAGACGCCCGAGTCTGCCGAGGAGGGGTACGACCTCACCGAGCAGGTCGGCTTCATCATGCGCCAGGCGGCGCAGCGCCATGTCTCGATCTTCAACGAAATCATGGGCAGCGACCTGACGCCGACGCAATGGGCGGTGCTGGCGCGACTCTATCAGGACGGTGGCTCCTCGCAGAACCTGCTGGGACGCCAGACCGCCATGGACGCCGCCACGATCAAGGGCGTGGTCGACCGCCTGCTCAAGCGCAAGCTGGTCCAGACCAAGCCGGATCCCGAGGATGGCCGCCGCCTCATCGTCGAACTCAGCCCGGCCGGTGTCGACTACACCCGCGAATTGCTGCCGAAGGCAGAAACGGTGACCAAGGTGACGCTGGCGCCGCTCGCGACCAACCAGCGGGCGACGCTGATCGCCTTGCTGAAGCAGTTGCGCTGAGGCGTGGCCGCTAGCTGATCACATAGCACTCGCAGCTCTCAGCCATCGCCTTCGCCTCGTCGAGATCGCTCGAGGCGCTGGCGTGGATGGCAAAGAGCGGATCGCCTACCGCCACGTGGTCACCGACATGGCGGCGCAAATCGATGCCTGCCGCCTTGTCGAAGGGGGCGCCGGCGCGCCTTGCGATCCCGGCGACCGCCCAGCCATCGATCTCGGTGACGACCCCGGCCTTGGGCGAGCGCACCGTATGGACCAGCAGCCCCGGAGCGACCGGTGGCTCGCGCCGCCCCTGCGCATCGATGATCCGCTCGAAGGCGGCACGCGCCGAGCCCGAGCGCAGCAATCCTTCAGCCCGCTCTCGCCCGGCCGCGACCGAGCCGAGCGCCGGGTCCCAGGCCAGGATGCGGCTGGCGAAGAACAGCGCTTTCTCGACCAGGTCGGTTGGTGCCTGCGGGTCGTTGTCGAGAACCCAGCCGACATCGCGGCATTCCAGCGCCGGGCCGATGCCGCGCCCGATCGGGCGGCTGCCATCGGTCGGGAAGGCGTTGACGACGAGGCCGAGCCCGCTGCCGACCGTCTCGAACAATTGCGCCAGCTCGGCGGCTTCCGCCTCGCTCTTCAGCTTGGCGCGTGGGCCATAGGGCAGGTCGACGATGACATGGGTCGAGCCGGCGGTGAGCTTCTTCGACAGGATCGAGGCGACCGACCAGCGATTGGAATCGATGCCGAGCGGCCGCGTGATCGCGTTCATCACGTCATCGACGACGGAATGGTTGAGCCGGCCGTTCCAGGCGATCGAGCCGCGCGCCTTTTCCACGCAGGCGCGCAGTTCGGCCGGGTTGAGCTCGACACGGGCGAGCGCCTCCATCGCATCGGCCGTGCCCGCTGCCGAGGTGATCGCGCGCGACGAGGTCTTCGGTATCAGGAAGGCGCCGTGGGCCGCGACGATCGGCACGACGATCAGCGTGATCCGGCTGCCGGGAATGCCGCCCATCGAATGCTTGTCGACGACGATCTTGTCCGGCCAGGTGATCTTCTGCGCGAAGCGGGTGCGCACCCGCGCCAGCGCGATGACCTCGTCATCGGAGAGTTTTTGCGTTGCCGCGACCAGGAAGGCCGCGACCTCGCCATCGGGATAGCGGGCCTCGACGATGTCGCGGATCAGCGTGTGGTACTGCGCTTCCGTGAGCTCGCCGCCCTGGATCTTGCGGGTCAGCGCAGCGCGGCTCTCCGGCGAGGGCGTGCGCCGGATCGTGACCTCGCTGCCTTCGGCCAGGCCGAGTTCGTCGAAGGCCTCGGCCGAGAGGCCGATCTCGTCGCCGGCGAGCACCGTGGGTGCGTCGACCACCTGTACATTCGAGCGAATGCTGGCACCGACACCGGAAATCTCGACCCTTCCCGGCCCAAGATAGTCGAAGCCGTTGACGATCTCGCCCTTGGCCGGGAGGTAGGCGCAATGCGCCCGTCCCGCGAACAGCGGCAGGCGGCGCAGGCGCATCGTGTTGGCGGCGGCCTCGACCGCGGCGACGAAGCGCTCGATGCCGATCTCGACGCTCTGGTCGTTGCAGATTGTCGCCGCCCGGATCCCTTCCGGGCGTGGCTCGACCGTGCGTGACAGGCGCTTCTCGATGGCCTCGCCGCTCTCGCGTCCGCGCCCGGCGATGCGGGCGGCGAGCACCTCGGGCGGCGCGGTGACCTCGACCACGACGAAGCGCGGGAGGTGGCCGGCGAGCGCCGCGATCGTGGCGCGCGAGCCGTTGGCGATGACATTGCGGCCGGCTTCGACCAGCCGCTTCAGCTCAGCCGGCAGGCCGTAGCGCAGGCCATGGGCGCCCCAGGTGATCAGGAAATCGCCCCTGGCCTCGCGCGCGTCGAAGGCCTCGTCCGTCGCCGCCTCATGGTCCTCGCCCGGCGAGCCGGCCGGGCGGGTGACGACGCGCCGCGCGAAGACATAGCGCCCCGTCGGCTCCAGCAGGGTGCGGGCGCCGTCGATCAGCGAGTCCTTGCCGGCTCCGCTCGGGCCGACGACGAGGAAGAAGGTGCCTTGCCGCATTCCCTGGCCGCAGTCCTGCTCAGGCTTCGTCGAGGCCGATGTCCACCGCCGGCGCCGACTGGGTGATCTTGCTGGTCGAGATGTAGTCGACACCGGTCCGGGAGATCGGGCCGATGGTGTCGATGTTGATGCCGCCGGAGGCCTCGACCTTGGCGCGGCCGGCGATCAGCTCGACCGCCTTGGTCATGTCGGCGACCGACATATTGTCGAGCATGATCACGTCGGCGCCGGCCTTGGCGGCTTCCTCGACCTGCTCCAGCCGGTCGCATTCGACCTCGAGCTTGGTCAGCACCGGCAGCTTCTTGCGGGCGCGCTCGACGGCGGCGGTGATGCTGCCGCAGACGGCGATGTGGTTGTCCTTGATCATCACGCCATTGTCGAGGCCAAGACGGTGGTTGAGGCCACCGCCGCAGGTCACGGCGTGCTTCTCCATCATGCGCAGGCCGGGCGTGGTCTTGCGGGTGTCGATCAGCCGCGCCTTGCTGCCGGCCATGGCGGCGGCATAGCGGGCGGTCTCGTTGGCGATGCCGGAGAGGCGCTGGGCGATGTTGAGCGCGGTGCGCTCGGCAGTGAGCACGCTGCGGGCCGAGCCCTCGATCTCGACCAGGATCGCGCCCTTCTCGACCTTGTCGCCATCCTTGACGCGCAGGGTGACCTTGAGCTCGGGGTCGTAGCGCTTGAACACCCGGGCCGCGACCTCGACACCGGCGACGATCATCGGCTCGCGGGCGTTCATGTGGAACTTGCCGGTCTCGCCGGGCTCGATCATCACCTGGACGGTGAGGTCGCAGGCGCCGATGTCCTCGACCAGCCAGTGGTCGATCAGGCGGTCCGTGGCGAAGACGTCATACATGGAAGGGCCCTCTCTCCCGCGGCATTGCCGCTTCAAACATGTTTGTATGCAAACAATAGCAGCGGGGAAATTTGGCTGTCAATGCGCCATCGAGGCCGTGCTTGCAACCGCCAATCGCGTCATGGGAAGGTCATCTCGGCGGGGTAGAAAACCGTCTTGGCCGCCTCGCAAATAATCTTGTATGCAAGATTTGGCTTGACGCGGCCTCTTTTCCGTCGATTGGCCAGTACAGTCGCCGCCGCAATGGCGGACGATGTAGGCCAATCCGGAAATCCGGCCTAGATTGGGTGCCGTCCCATGCCTCGCCGCTGTCTTGACTTGCTCTAAGAGGCGCGCCAGTATCGTTTGTACACAAACAAAATCCTTAAGACCCGCTCTGCGGGAGGATCAAGCATGGCGCTGGACGAAGCGAGCCCGGTCGCGGACGACAAGATCCGCTGCGATGCCTGCCCGGTGATGTGCTTCATCAAGCCGGGCGCCGTCGGCGCCTGCGATCGTTACGGCAATGTCGATGGCGAGCTGGTGCGGATGGAGCCGCATATCGTGCTCGAGCGCACGCTGGAGCATGGCGGCGAGGTCGTTCCCTTTGCCGGCAGCCGCGAGTGGGACGGCGAGATCGTCCACCAGCAGGGCACCTTCATCACCGCGATCGGCGCCGGCACCACCTATCCTGATTACAAGCCCGCCCCGTTCATCGTCTCCTCGCAGGTCGACGGCGTCGACATGGTCACCGTCGTGACCGAAGGCATCTTCAGCTATTGCGGCGTCAAGGTGAAGATCGACACCGATCGCTTCCTCGGCCCGGAGCAGGCGACGGTCCGCGTCGAGGGGGAGGCGATCGGCCACGTCACCACCGGCGAATACGGCTCGCAGATGCTCTCGCTCGGCGGTGTCCACCACCTCACCGGCGGCTCGAAGAAGGAGGGCCGCGTCACCTGCGACGCGCTGCTCCAGCTCAGCAATGGCAAGGCGGTCGAGCTCACCATCGACGAGGGCGAGACCGTGATCGTCCAGGCTGGCAAGCCGCCGATCGTCAACGGCATCCAGGAGAGCCGGATGCGCGTCGGCTGCGGCTCGGCGACGATCGGCATCTTTGCCAAGCAATGGCATGGCAAGGTCGACGAGGTCGTGGTCGTCGACGATCACATCACCGGTGTGCTCTCCGAGCACCAGGCCGGCAAGCTGCTCGGCATGGCCGGCACCGGCATCAAGATGAAGGGCCGGCGCTCGACGCCCGGCCGCTATTTCCAGGTGGCGCAACCCGGCACCGGCTGGGGCGGCACCAATATCAGCGACCCCCTGACCATTCTCGGGCCCTTCGATCCGAAGGTCGCCTATCCCGGGCTGCGCCTGCTGATGGTCTCGACCACCGGCGAGCACGCCGCCTATTACGAGCTCGACGAGAACCTCGCTCCGGTCGAGATGCAGATGCCGCAGCCGCTGGTCGAGCCGGTCGAGCGCATCGCCGAGAATTGCGAGCCGGCGCTCTCCACCGTGCTGTTCATCGGCGGCGCCGGCGGCTCGCTGCGTGCCGGCGTCACCGAGAATCCGGTGCGCCTGACCCGCTCGGTCAAGGACGCGCTGACCTATGTCACCTGCGGTGGCGCACCCGTCTATATCTGGCCGGGCGGCGGCATCACCTTCATGGTCGACGTCACCCGCTTGCCCGAGAACGCCTTCGGCTATGTGCCGACGCCGGCGCTGGTCGCACCGCTCGAATTCACCATGAGCCTGACCGACTATGAGGCGCTCGGCGGCCATATGGACGCGATCCAGCCGCTGGCTTCGCTGAAGGGTGGCAGCCGCCTGCGCCTGCCGCAGCGTCCGGACAATCCCTGGCCGCTGGCGCCGGAGCAGCCGCGCCGCTCGCTCGGCTAGGCCGATGTGGGAGAAGCCCTCCGCGCGTATTCTGCCGGATGGCCGGCGCCTGCTGCTGCAGCAGGGGCCGATCGATCTTATTATCGAGGCCGTCGGCGAACAGAGCGCGGTCAAGGCCGCGCATGAGGCGGCGATTCTCCGCTTCGATGGCCTGCTCGCCGAACTCTGCGAGGAGTTGCAGCTGCTGCGCACGGCGGTGAGCAGGACGAGCCCGCTGCCGCTCGGTCCCGTTGCCCGGCGCATGCATGCTGCTGTGGCGCCCTTTGCTGCCAGCAGCTTCATCACGCCGATGGCCGCCGTCGCCGGCTCGGTGGCGCAGGAGATTCTCGGCGCGATGTGCCAGGCCGCGCCGCTCCAGCGTGCCTATGTCAACAATGGCGGCGACATCGCCCTGCATCTTGCCGCCGGTGAGCAGTTCCGCATCGGGCTGGTGAAGCGGCCCGACCGGCCGGAGTTCTTCGCCACCGCGACGATCCGGCCTGAAGATGGCGTCGCCGGCATCGCGACATCCGGCTATCCCGGCCGCAGCTTCTCGCTGGGGATCGCCGAGGCGGTGACGGTGCTCAGCTCCACCGCCGCCATGGCCGACGCCGCCGCGACCGTGATCGCCAATGCGATCGACCTGCCCGGCCATCCCGCGATCGAGCGGTTGCCGGCCAACGCCATCCAGAGCGACAGCGATCTCGGCGAGCGGCTGGTGACCCGCGACGTCGGCCCGCTTGCCACGGGCGAGATCGAGACCGCGCTCGCTGCCGGCCTCGCCGAGGCGGAGCGGCTGCGCACCGCAGGACTGATCGTCTGCGCCGCCATGCATCTCCAGGGCGTGAGCCGCACGCTTTCCACGCCTATGATCGTTCAAGAAGACCCCGAGAGGAGACTTGCCCGTGCCTGAGATTGTCGTCCGCAAATACGCCGTGACCGTCGAGGAGATCTTCCATGAGGGCGGCCCGGCCGCTTCGGTGCCGCTGAAGCGCGGCGCCGCGCTGGCGGTGATCGCCAACCCCTATGCTGGCCGCTATGTCGAGGACATCCAGGGCTTCATGGACGATCTCAAGCCCTTCGGCCTCGCCATGGCGCAGCGCCTGCTTGGCGCGATGGGCGGCGATGCCAAGGCGATCCAGGGCTATGGCAAGGGCGCTATCGTCGGCGCCGCCGGCGAGCTCGAGCATGGCGCGCTCTGGCATGTGCCGGGCGGTTACGCCATGCGCGAATTGCTGGGCGACGCCAAGGCGATCGTGCCCTCGACCAAGAAGGTCGGCGGCCCCGGCACGCGCCTCGACATTCCCGTCACCCATGTCAACGCCTCCTATGTCCGCAGCCATTTCGACGCCTTCGAGATCGGCATCACCGACGCGCCCAGGGCCGACGAACTGCTGTTCGCGCTGGTGATGACCACCGGCTCGCGCATCCATGCCCGCGTCGGCGGCCTCAAGGCGAGCGAGATCAAGGGCGAGGACGGCCTGAGATGAAAGCCAGGATCCGCAAGATCGTCACCATCCTCGACGAGACCCATAGCGAGCTCGGCCGCCCCGTCTCGCCGCCGATCAAGCGCGCTGTCGCCGTCGCGGTGATCGCCAATCCCTTTGCCGGCACCTATCAGGATGACCTCTCCGAGCTGATCGATATCGGCGAGGAGCTCGGCGACCTGCTCGGCCGCCATGCGCTCGCCGCGCTCGGCATCGAGGGCGAGGCGGTCCAGGGCTATGGCAAGGCCGCCGCCGTCGGCGAGGATGGTGAGCTGGAGCATGCCGCCGCGATCCTGCATCCCAAGCTCGGCGCGCCGCTGCGCAAGCTCTTGGGCAAGGCGCCGGCGCTGATCCCGTCCTCGAAGAAGCGCGGCTCGCTCGGTGTCGTCCTCGACGTGCCGCTCGGCCACAAGGCGGCGGCCTATGTCCGCAGCCATTTCGACGGTATGGAAGTGCGCATCCCCGACGCACCGCGCGCCGGCGAGATCGTCGTCGCGGTCGCCCTGACCAGCGGCGGTCGGCCGCTGCCGCGTGTCGGCGGTTTGACCCATGCGGAGGCCAAGGGCGAGGACGGCTTGCGCTGAGACGCGCCCCGTCCTTTCGCCGATGCTGCTAGCTCCGCAGAGCGCCCGGCCCGGCTACCGCGCCGGGCGGGCATTTGCCCGAGATGATCATGCCCAGCACCTCGTCCTGCGTGACGTCGCGGACAGGAGCGGTGCCGACCACCTTGCCGTTCTTCATCACGCTGACGCGATCGGCGAGATCGAAGACATCGTGCAGGTCATGGCTGATCAGGAAGATGCCGATGCCCTGCTTCTTCAGCTCCAGGATGAGATCGGCGACCTGCTTGGTCTCGGCCGGCCCGAGCGCCGCCGTCGGCTCGTCCATGATCAGCACGCGGGCATTGAAATAGATCGCGCGGGCGATCGCGACCGACTGGCGCTGGCCGCCGGAGAGCGCCTTCACCGGCTCCTTGAAGCGGCGGAAATGCGGGTTGAGCCGGCCCATCACCTTGCGGGTCTCGGCTTCCATGGCGCTGTCGTCGAGCGTGCCCCAGCTGCTCAGGAGCTCGCGGCCGAGGAAGATGTTGGCGGCAGCGTCGACATTGTCGGCCAGAGCCAGCGTCTGGTAGATCGTCTCGATGCCGTGGCGCTTGGCATCGCGCGGTGAGGAGATCGCGACCGGCTCGCCAGCGATCCTGATCTCGCCGGCATCGGCGCGATAGGCTCCCGACAGGATCTTGATCAGCGTCGACTTGCCGGCGCCGTTATGGCCGAGCAGGCCGACGACCTCGCCGGCATGGAGATCGACGCTGGCATGGTCGACCGCCTTGATGCCGCCGAAGGCGATCGAGATCTCGCGCATCTCGACGAGGGGCGTGGTCATGTCCATGGCTAGCCTCCTCCCCCGTCATTCCGGGGCTCGCGAAGCGAGAACCCGGAACCCACGACTGGGTGAACCCTCAAATACGACCCCATCGATCGCGCTCGCCCGGTCGTGGGTTCCGGGTTCACCGCTGCGCGGCGACCCGGAATGACAGGGGAGTTTGCCGCGCTCATCCCGCTAACCCAGCCGCTTGCGATAGAGCCCGTCGAGCCAGACGGCGAGGACGAGCACGATGCCGACGACGATGTTCTGCAGCGGCGTGTCGACGCCGATCAGCACCATGCCAGACTGCAGCGACTGCATCACCAGCGCCCCCAGCATCGCGCCCGTGATGGTGCCGACGCCGCCGGCGAGCGAGGTGCCCCCGATCACCGCCGCGGCGATGACATAGAGCTCGTCGAGCTGACCGGCCGAATTGGTCGCGGCGTTGAGGCGGGCTGTCGAGATGCAGGCGGCGATGCCGACCAGCATGCCCATCAGCCCATAGACCAGCATCAGCACCTTGCGCGTGTTGACGCCGGAGAGTTGCGCAGCCTCGGGATTGCCGCCGATCGAGAAGACATAGCGCCCGAAGCGCAGGCGCCGTGCCAGGAAGCTCATGGCGACGCCGACGGCGAGCGCCAGCAGCACCGGCACGGCGAGGCCATGGCCGATGACGAGTCCGCCCTCGGGCCAGGTCCCGCCTTTCGCCTCGGTGAGACGACGGGCGACGCCGGCCGGCAGGGCATAGGCATTGGCGATCGCGACCGCGCCGATCACCGTGCCGCAGGCGAGGGCGGCGAGCACGATCTCGGCCCAGAGTGGGCGCAGTGCGAAGCCGTAGCGCTTGCGCCGGCGGCGCGCGAAGCCGATCCCGGCGACGATCAGGGCGCAGATGACGAGGCCGATCGCCCATGAGGCGGTCGTGCCGATCGCGCCCTCGATGCCGCCGCCGAGCGGGCGGAAGCGCGAATCCATCGGGGCGATGGTCTGGCCCTGCGTCACCCACCAGGCGCCGCCGCGCCAGACCAGCAGGCCGCCGAGGGTGACGATGAAGGAGGGGATGGCGAGATAGGCGATCAGCGCGCCCTGGAACAGGCCGATCAGCCCGCCGAGCGCGATCGCGGCAAGGATCGAGAGCAGCCAGGTGGCCGGGTGCTCGAAGCCGAGCAGCCCCGGGAGCACTTGCGCTTGGACGAGGCCAGTGACCATGCCGACGAAGCCGAGCATGGAGCCGACCGAGAGGTCGATATTGCGGGTGACGATGACCAGGACCATGCCGCAGGCCATCACCGCGACCGAGGCGGTCTGGACCGAGAGGTTCCAGAGATTGCGCGGCGTCAGGAAGGCCCCGCCCGAGAGCCAGTTGAAGCCCAGCCAGATCACCGCCAAGGCGGCGATCATGCCGATCATCCGCGCGTCGAACTCGATGGCGCGCAGATGATCGGCGAAGCTCTTCGCATCCTGCGACGGCGTTGCCGGCGCTGGTGCGAGTTCAGTCACAGGCCTTGACCTTGCCGGCCGCGACGCCCTGGCAGACGGCGGCCTTCGGCGCCCAGCCGGCTTCGATCACCACGCCGAGATTGTCCTTGGTCACCGGCACCGGCTTCAGGAAGAGCGCGGTCATCTTGGCCTTGCTCGGGCCCTGGTCCCAGGCGGTCGCGCCTGCGACCTCGGTCAGCTTGGCGCCGCCGGCGAGCTTGATCGCGATCTCGGCGGCGTTGCGCCCGAGCTCGCGCGCATCCTTCCAGATCGTCACCGTCTGGGTGCCGAGCGCGACGCGGTTGAGAGCGGCACGGTCGGCGTCCTGGCCCGAGACCGGCACGGAGCCGGCGAGGCCCTGCGCGGCGAGCGCGGCGATGGCGCCGCCGCCGGTGCCGTCATTGGCGGCGATGACGGCGTCGACCTTGTTGGCGTTGCGCGTCAGGAACTGCTCCATGTTGCGCTGGGCGTTGGCCGGCAGCCAGCCATCGGTATAGGCCTCGCCGACATTCTTGATCTTGCCGGCGTCGATCGCCGGCTTCAGCACCTCGACCGAGCCCTGGAACAGGAAGTTGGCGTTCGGGTCCGAGCTCGAGCCCTTGATGAAGACGTAGTTGCCCTCGGGCTTCGCCTTCTGGATCTCGCGGGCCATCATCCGGCCGACCTCGACATTGTCGAAGGTCAGGTAGAAGGCCTGCGGGATCTCGATCAGCCGGTCGTAGCCGACCACTGCGATGCCCTCGTCGACCGCCTTCTGCACGGCCGGACGGATCGCCTGTGCATCCTGCGCCAGCACGATGATCGCCTTGGCGCCGCGCGCGATCAGGCTTTCGACATCGGTGAGCTGCTTGGCCGGCGAGGATTGCGCATCGGCCGAGAGATAGGTGCCGCCAACCTTCTCGATCGCCGCCTTGATCGCGGCCTCGTCGGTCTTCCAGCGTTCCTCCTGGAAATTCGACCAGCTCACCCCGATCACCGGCCCCTTGCTCTGGGCGAAAGCGGGGAATGCGCTACCGAAAGCCGCGAGCGCGAGGCCCGCGGCGAGAAAATGGCGTCTCAACACGGCGTTTCTCCCTCGTTTGCGACCGCGTGCCTTGATGCGGCGCGTCGGATTGGAGGGAAGGTGATCTTATCGGCCGGGAACCGTCAAGCACACATTGAAGGCAAAGCCGATTGCACGCAGGGCGGGTATGTAATCGATTTCGCTTGCCGGAGAGCGATTGGTTCCGGGCGGGATTTAGTCGCCACCCGTCAGCGGCAGATCGCCGAGCGCAGCTGCGGCAGACGCAGCAGCTCGGCTGCGGTGCCGCTGCGCTGCCAGGTCGAGGGGGTGCTGTCCTCCGCCGGCGGATCGATCTTCAGCGACACCGCGGTTCGGTCGGTCAGGCCGCACAGGGTCTCGCGCAGGACATCGGCACTCATCGGCCCGTCGGGGGCGCTGCCGTCCTCGTTCTGCGCAACGATCGGCGGGCCGCCCGGCAAGGTCAGGGTGACCGTCCGCAGCCGCGACGGGATCGGCGCATCGCCGAAGAGGAGCCGCATCTGCAGGGCGGTCGTCTGCTGGTATCGCCCTTCGCTGACCGACAAGGCCAGTCGCAGCTTGCCGCCGCGATGCGGGCCGAGCTCGACCGAGCCGATCGGGGTCGCCGGTGCGGCCAGCGTCGCCGGCAGCACCGGCGCTGTTCCGAGGCTCCTTGCAGGGCCGGGGGCGGGAGCCAGTCCGGAGCGCAGATCCGAGAAGGCGAGGGAAGCGGGGCCGATGTCGGTCGCGATCGTGGTTGCGCGCATCTCGTCGGGCTTGAGGTAGCGCATCGTGTCGGCCGGCGTCGACACCGTTACCTCGATGAAGGAGCGGTCGAGCCCCATGGCGTCGAGATAGCGCCTCATCTTCGCGTCGATCTCGCCGGTCGCCTGCTCCTGCTTGACCGTCCGCGTCTCCGTTCGCTCGTCGACCAGTTCCTTGCGCCCACGCACGATCTTGTAGTCGCGCACCGTCGTGGTTTCGGTCTCGACGATGGTCTGCTGGTGCACGCCGATGCGCGATTGCGGCGGGATGATCCGGCGCTGCCCTCCGGCGAGGAAGAGCGTGCAGGCCGAGGCGCAGAGCGGGCTGCGCTCGTCGATGGTGCCGAGCGCCGGGTCGCGCTGGCTGAAGACGGTGCGGGCGACGGCGATGTCGAGGCCGCTCTTGCGCACGAGCTCGCCCATCGCGATCGCCGCTTCGACCGTGCCGCCGGTCGAATAGACCAGCAGCGGCAGCTTGCGCCCGTTCAATTCGGCGAGCGCACGGCGCAGTTCGGCCGGCGTGTCCTTGGTGATCGCCCCCTGGGCCGCGAGCCATTCGCGGCAGTCGGATTCGCAGGGCTCGGCGCTGCGCGTCAGCACCACGCGCATCGGCTCCGGCTGCGGTGCGGCCGCCGGCTTGTCCTGCGCCGCGGCGGGCAGGACGGTCAGAAAGAGGGCGAACGCCAGGAGATGGGCGATACGCATCACGAAGTCAGCGGCCTCCGCTGCAGTTGCGCAAGGGAACCCCAGGCGCAGGGATTTGACAACAGCCTCCCCGCCCCGTCGCATGGGCAGGGAGACAGGGTTAATGCTTTCGCTGTGCGGTTGGGCGTCTTTGAGGCGCTCTCGCGGCCGATTTCAGCGCGTGATCGCGTCGATCTCGGCGAGCTCCTCCGGAGTCAGCGCCCAGTCCGCCGCCTTGACGTTGGCGGCGACCTGTTCCGGCTTCGTCGCGCCGGCGATGACGCTGGAGACGACCGGCTGGGCGGCGAGCCAGGAGAAGGCGAGCTCGAGCAGCGTCTTGCCGCGCGCGTCGCAGAAGGCGGCGAGCTTCTCGGTCTTCTGCCAGTTCGCCTCGGTCAGGACCTCGCCGGCGCGCTGCGCCTCGCGGGTCATGCGCGCACCCTCGGGCATCGGAGCGCCGCGCTGGTACTTGCCGGTGAGCAGGCCGTTGGCGAGCGGGAAATAGGGCAGGAGGCCCATGCCGAAATGGCCGATGGCCGGGATCAGCTCCTTCTCTGCACCGCGCACCAGCAGGCTGTACTCGTCCTGCGCCGAGGCGAAGCCTTCGAGCCCCAGCGTCTTCGCCGTCCAATGCGCGTCGGCGACCTGCCATGACGGCAGGTTCGAGCAGCCGATATAGCGGACCTTGCCCTGGCGGATCAGGTCGTCGAGGGCGCGCAGCGTCTCCTCGATCGGGGTCAGCGGGTCGGGGCGGTGTAACTGGTAGAGGTCGATCCAGTCGGTCTTCATCCGCTTCAGCGAGGCCTCGACCGCCTCGATGATGTAGCGGCGCGAGCCGCCCTTCTTCACGCCCTCCTCGTCCATGTTCATGCCGAACTTGCTGGCGAGCACGATGTCCTTGCGGCGGGCGCCGAGCAGTTCGCCGAGCGCCAGCTCCGAGCCGCCGCGATTGCCGTAGATGTCGGCGGTGTCGAACAGGGTGATGCCGTGCTCGATCGCGGCGTCGACCACCTTGCGTGCCGCCTCAAGGTCGATCCGGCCGCCGAAATTATTGCAGCCGAGGCCGACGAGCGAGACGCGCAGGCCGGAGCGGCCGAGATTGCGGAACTGCATGGGCGATGATCCTTCTTTCGGTCGCACGCACCGGACCAGAGCCGTGCCGTGACGGCAAGCGCAACAGACGCAGGACGGCTGCGCCCCGGCCGAAGGACATCCGCCGAATGAAGGATGCGGGCGTTGCCAGGAGCGGACTAGCCTGACTGTCGGTCGGCAGGAAAAGGCGGCGCAATGCCAAGTCCCTTCAGTACGAAAGGGTGCGATTCGAACGGGCGCTGGAGTCGCCAACCCGACGGCTTCTCCTATCTCTGGCCCGCGCAGAATGCCTATCAGTTCGTGCCGGTCGGCCAGTCGCGCTCGCTCTCGATCAAGACCGACCACAGGCCCTGGACCCTGACTGCGGTCGATCTGACGATGTCAGGTGGCGTCGATATCCGCATAAACGCCCGCAAGACCATGATCGGTCCGTTCCAGACCTATGCGCTGGAGCCGGGGATGAAGTACCCGCTCGATCTGACCGGCAACGGCGAGGCGACGCTGGCCCTCGCGATGTCGACGCCCGGCGAGGCCGAGAAGCCGTTGCTCTATGTGCACGCGGGCGGGGCTCTGACCGTGCATTACGCCGTGAATGTGATCCTGCGCGACTGTTCGCAGACTTTGGAAGGCTATTCGGGCTCCGCGCTTCTGACCCTGTTGCGTGAGGTCGAGGCGAGCTACGCCCAGGCGAACATCCGGCTGGTGCGCGTCGGCCCGATCCATCTTCTCGAGCTGAAGACGATGTCGCTCGGACCGCAGATCATCACCGACAGTCGCCATGGCGACTTGATTCGCGATCATATCAAGGCTTCGGGGCGCGGCCATCTGAAGAACCTGGTCTATGGCTGGGATTTCGAATCGGAGCCGAAGCCGCCGAACGCGGCCAACCTGTCGTCCGGACTGACCGAGTTCGGCGGCAATGTCTGCTTCATCGACTGGAACAATCCCAGCATGGTGACGGCCCACGAGCTCGGTCATGCGCTGCGCCTGACAGATCGGATGCGCGGCGACATCACGATCATGCAGCCACAGCGCTCGGACGCTTCGTTCATCCCCTTCGACTGTGCCCAGATCGAGGTATTGCGCATGGTCGCGAAGCAGGTGGCGTGACGATGCGCGCGGGTTCGCCAAAAGACGGAAAGGGCAGGCGATGACATTACGCTCGTTCATCTTCGCTGGCGAGAAGCGGCTCGAAGCCTGCCTGCGCCACGATGCGAGCCATGTCGCGCGCGGAGCCAGCGGCGAGCATGTCCGGCTGATCCAGACCGCGCTGATCCATCTCGACGGCGCAGCCATCGATCCAGCCGAGCTGAAACGTGGCTTCTATGGCCCGTCCACGGCACGCGCCGTGCTGGCCTTCAAGACCAGGCGCGACATCGTCAACCGCAGCTACCAGAAAAGCGCCGACGACACCGTCGGCAGGATGACGATCGCCGCTCTCGACGCCGAGATGCTGGCGAGCCAGAAACCGGCGCCACAGGGCCGTCGGAAGGCGCACGGGCCGGCGCGGACGAGCGGCTTGTCCGCTGAAGCCTCGGTGCGGCGCGCCATCGACCAGATGCTGGCGAGCGCGCTGGCCAAGCTGCGCTGATCGCTCAGCCGGTCTTGGTCCAGCCGGTCGATTTCAGGACTTGCCGCGCCAGTTCCTGCGGTGGCCGGCCGTCGGTCTCGACGACGAGAAAATCGGTGGCGTCCTCGCTGGCGATGCGCTGCGCCTGTCGCAGGGAGCGCTCGATCTGGGCGCTACGGCCGGCTCCCGCCTCGCGACGGTCGATACGTTCGCGCAAGGCCTCGTCGCCGGCGCGCAGGCGCACCACCGTGATGCGGGCGCCCGGAATCGCGGCGAGGATCCAACGCTTGTCGAAACCGACATGCAGCATCACGCCGGACATGATCAGGCGGCTGTGGCCGAGGGCGCGGTAGGTGCCCCAGAGCGCAGCGAGATTGAGCTGGCTGACGTCGCGGGCGCCGGGCGCGAGCGGAGCAAGCTCCTCCGCACCAGGTTTCGGGAAGACGCGGTCGAGCTCGTCGCTCTCGATCGCGACATGGGCGATGCCGGCCTGCGCCAGCACATCACCCATCTCCCAGCACAAGGTCGACTTGCCGACCCCGGCCGGGCCAGTGATCAGCAGGATCTCGACCGGAGTGTCGGCAGCGGCCAAGCTCAGGCCACTTCCGCCTTCTGCTTCTGCGAGCGCTTGCGCTCGTTCGGGTCGAGAATGCCCTTGCGCAGGCGGATCGACTTCGGGGTGACCTCGACGAGTTCGTCGTCGTCGATCCAGGCGAGCGAGCGCTCCAGCGTCATCCGGATCGGCGGCGTCAGGCGGACAGCCTCATCCTTCGACGTCGTGCGGATGTTGGTGAGCTTCTTGCCCTTGAGCACGTTCACCTCGAGATCGTTCTCGCGGGTATGCTCGCCGACGATCATGCCCTGATAGACCTTCCAGCCGGGTTCGATCATCATCGGGCCGCGGTCTTCGAGGTTCCACAGCGCGTAGGCGACGGCCTCGCCGGTCTCCATCGCGATCAGCACGCCGTTGCGGCGCCCGCCGATCTCGCCCTTGTAGGGGAGATAGTCGTGGAACAGCCGGTTCATGATCGCGGTGCCGCGCGTGTCGGTCAGCAGCTCGCCCTGATAGCCGATCAGGCCGCGGGTCGGAGCATGGAAGACGAGGCGCAGGCGGTTGCCGCCGGACGGACGCATCTCCAGCATGTCGGCCTTGCGCTCGGACATCTTCTGCACGACGACGCCGGAATGCTCCTCGTCGACGTCGATGACGACCTCCTCGATCGGCTCCAGCAGCTGGCCGGCCTCGTCGCGCTTCAGCACGACGCGCGGACGCGAGACGCCGAGCTCGAAGCCCTCGCGGCGCATGGTCTCGATCAGGATGGCGAGCTGCAGTTCGCCGCGGCCGGAGACGATGTAGCTGTCCTTGTCGGAGGCTTCCTCGATCTTCAGCGCGACATTGCCCTCGGCCTCCTTGAACAGGCGGTCGCGAATGACGCGGGTGGTGACCTTGTCGCCCTCGGTGCCGGCAAGCGGGGAGTCGTTGACCATGAAGGTCATCGACACCGTCGGCGGGTCGATCGGCTGCGCCGTGATCGGGGTGTCGACCGACGGGTCGCAGAAGGTGTCGGCGACGGTTCCCTTCACCAGGCCCGCGATCGAGACGATGTCGCCTGCGACCGCTTCCTCGATCGGCTGACGCTCGAGACCACGGAAGGCGAGGATCTTGGTGATGCGGCCGGTCTCGACGGTCGAGCCGTCGCCGGAAAGCACCTTGACGGTCTGGTTCGGCTTGGCCGAGCCGGAGGTGACGCGGCCGGTGATGATGCGGCCGAGATAGGGGTTGGCCTCCAGCAGCGTGCCGATCATCCGGAACGGGCCATCCTCGACCTTGGGCTCGGGGACGTGCTTCAGGATCAGGTCGTACATCGGCGCCAGGCCCTGGTCCTGCGGACCTTCCGGCGAGGGGGCCATCCAGCCCTGCTTGCCCGAGCCGTAGAGGATCGGGAAGTCGAGCTGCTCGTCGGTGGCGTCGAGCGCGGCGAAGAGATCGAAGACCTCGTTGATCACCTCGGTGACGCGCGCGTCGGGCTTGTCGACCTTGTTGATCGCGACGATCGGGCGAAGGCCGAGCTTCAGCGCCTTGGAGACCACGAACTTGGTCTGCGGCATCGGGCCTTCGGCCGCGTCAACCAGCACGATCGCCGAGTCGACCATGTTGAGGATGCGCTCGACCTCGCCGCCGAAATCGGCGTGGCCGGGGGTGTCGACGATGTTGATGCGCGTATCCTTCCAGACCACCGAGGTGGCCTTGGCCAGGATGGTGATGCCGCGCTCCTTTTCGAGGTCGTTCGAATCCATCACCCGCTCGGCGACGCGCTGGTTCTCGCGGAAGGCGCCGGACTGCTGCAGCAGCTTGTCGACCAGCGTGGTCTTGCCGTGGTCGACGTGGGCGATGATGGCGATATTGCGCATGGACATGCGGGAAACGGCCTTGGTTCAAGACCGCGAGCCGGCAGGGAAGACCCGGCCGGCGCAGCCTGTGCGTTGCGTGAATCTGGAATTCGTTGCGCTGCACATAAACGCTTGATGGCGTTTGGGCAACCGCAACCGCGCGATGCCCGTACTTCGCGGGGCGCTTGACAGGCTCGTAATCATGTAACATTAAAAGTTACATGAAACAGGACAGCCGTCTCTCAGCCACCCTGCACGTGCTGCTGCATATGGCCGATCGCGGCGCCCCGATGACTTCGGAGGAGCTCGCTGCTTGCCTCGGCACCAATCCGGTCGTGATCCGCCGCACCATGGCGGGCCTCAGGGAAACCGGGCTGGTGCGCTCCGAAAAAGGTCATGGCGGCGGCTGGACGCTGGCGCGCGCGCTCGATGCGATCACGCTCGGAGACGTCCACCGTGCACTGGGCGAGCCGGCTTTGATCGCGCTCGGCCATCGCAGCGAGAGCCCGCAATGCCTGGTCGAGCAGGCGGTGAATGCGGCGCTCAGCGAGGCCTTTGCCGAGGCCGAAGCGCTGCTCGCCGGTCATTTCGACCGGGTGCGACTGTCCGATCTCGCGGCGGATTTCAGCCGCCGCTTCGACGAACGGAGGCAGGTTCATGCCCAACACCACAAGACCCTATGACGCGATCATTGTCGGCGGCAGTTTCGCCGGCCTCTCGGCCGGACTGCAGCTGGCACGGGCGCGCCGCCGCATCCTGGTGATCGACGAGGGCCAGCGGCGCAACCGCTTCTCCAGCCATTCGCATGGCTTCCTCGGCCAGGACGGGCGCGAACCCGGGGCGATCGTCGCCGAGGCGAAGGCGCAATTGCTCGCCTATCCGACCGTGACCTGGCGCGATGCCCGGGCCGGCGAGGCGAAAGCCGAAGGAGAGGGTTTCAGCATCGCCGATACTCACGGCGAACAGCACCGGGCAAGACGCCTGCTGCTCGCGACCGGCGTGCGCGACGAACTGCCGGCGATCCCCGGCCTGAGGGAGCGCTGGGGCAAGAGCGTGCTGCATTGCCCCTATTGCGACGGCTACGAGCTCGGCGGCGGCAAGCTCGGCGTGCTGGCGAGCGGCTCGTTCTCGGCCCTGAAGGCGGCGCTCGTCGCCGATTGGGGCGAGGTCACGCTGTTCCTCAACGGCGAGGCCGAGCCCGATGCCGAAGCGACGGCCATGCTGCAGCGGCGCGGCGTTGCTATCGAGCGTGCCCGGATCGTGGCAGCCGAGGGCGAAGGGACGGCGATGGCGGGCCTGCGCCTCGCCGACGGCCGGCTGGCGCCGGTCAAGGCGCTGTTCGTCGCCGCCGGCATCTGCCCGGCGAGCCCGCTGGCCGAGGAGCTCGGCTGCGCCTTCGACGACGGCCCGTTCGGCCCGTTGCTGCGCGTCGACGGCATGAAACAGACGAGCGTCGCCGGCGTCTACGCAGCGGGCGATGCCGCGACGGCCCGGCACAACGTCGCGCTCGCCGTCGCCGACGGTGTCCTCGCCGGCGCCGGCCTGCACATGTCGCTGCTCTAGAGCCGGATCACGACTTCCGGCAGGTGTAGGGCATGAAGGTCGACGAAAGCCCGGCATTCATGCCCGCCATCACCATGACATTGGCGAAGTTGAGCTCCTCGGCGCTGCGCGGGCAGACATCCGGCGGGGTCTGGCAGCCGGAGGCTATGAAGGCTTCGTTGCCGTTGATGAACTCCTGCCCGAGCCCCTTCCTGCTGAAACGCCTGAGCGCCTCGTCATAGGCGCTGCGCCAGCGCTGGCACTTCACCTCCGGCCAGGCTCCGGTGATCTGCGAGGGCGGCGCCGGCTCGGTCTGGGCTGACGCCGACGAGACGGGAAGAAGGACGAGCGCCCCGAGGATGAGGGCGGCACTTGCAGGGATCGTAGCCATTCGGGAGGTCACCGGGACGAGGAGTACGTGAACCGATGGCCTGCCTTTGCGGCAGGAATAAAGCTGATCACTCGGCTTCCGCTTCGGCCAGGACGATGCGCCTCTCGGTCGCCGCGCGGCCGAGCTGGTCCATGGCGAAGCGATAGGCGCCGATCCCGCCGGAATCGATATCACCACGCGCATAATTCTCCAGCACGCCGGCGAGGATGGCGTCGGCCTCGCGCTCCATTGCTGCCAGATCCTGCTCGTCCTCGGCGGTCCGCATCGCCGCGAGCAGGACGACGAGGCGGTTGAGGTCGCCCATCGCCCGCTTGCGGCGCGTCGAACTATCGTAGCCGAGCAGGCCAGCCGCGCCGGAGCCGACCAGCGAGAGGGCCATCACGCCGAGATAGAACCAGTCGCCATAGCGCTCGAAGAAGGTCTCCTGCTCGCCATCGATGAAGGCGGCAGCGCCGGTATGCACGGCGAGCGGCGCGTCCTTGTCGGTCTCGGGCGTCTCCAGCCCCTGGATCGCCGGCAGGTCGGCTGCGAGGGTGACGCGCAGCGACAGGATCGCGCTGACGAGCTCGCCGACCCTGGCGTCGTCGAGCGATTGCGCCGCCATCAGGCGCGAGGTGATCGAGATGCTCGGCAGGTTCTCGGCCGGCACCGGCGGATCGCCGCCGAGCGCGCCGCGGACGATCTCCCCTGACTCGATTGCGCGATTGCGGGCGGCGAGCGCATCGGCCTCGCGGATCGGGATGATGGTCGGATGCTCGCCGAAGGCCCGGTGCAAACGCGAGCCGATTTCGGTGACGACGCGGGCGTTCAGCGCGTTGACGGCGAAGAGCACGTCGATATGGCCCTCGGTGATCGCGGCCTGGACGTCCTCCGGCCCGAGCGGGACGATCGTCACCGCCTCCGGCTTCACCTCGTATTGCGAGAGCACGAGCTTCAGCAGGTCGAGGTTGCCGTTCGGCGCGCGCACCACGCCGATGCGCTTGCCGCGCAGGCCGGAGATACGGTCGGTGCCCAGATCCTTGGAGCCGATGAAGAAGGGAAAGGAGCGCCGGGTGATCAGCGCGGTATCGGCCTTGGCCGGCAGGGCGATGTCGGGGCGGACGATGGCGAGGTCGACCTTGCCGGCATCGATCTTCCTGGCGCTCTCGGCCGAGCCTTCGGTGAGAACGAGCCGCAGGCGCACCGGCTTCTTCTCGCGGCTGAGGCCCTGGACGAGGGCGGCGGCGAGCCTCGCATCGTCCGAGCCGAGCGGGCCGACCGCGAGCTTCAGCGTCCGGGGCTGGCTCCACAGGTAGACGCCGAGCGCAACGAGACCGGCCATCAGCAGGAACGCCGCCAGACCTGCAAAGAAACGCCGCCCCATTCGTCGCCCGCTTTCGCCCCGCGCTAACGCTTTCGACGGGCATCATGTCATGAGTGCGGCGGGAGAGGCTATGTGCTAGAGCCCCCGCATGACCCGTGACGACGCCTTCCCGATCAAGATCTGCGGCCTCTCGACCCCCGAGACGCTGGAGGCGGCACTCAGCGCCGGCGCCGACATGATCGGCCTCAACTTCCACCCGAAGAGCCCGCGCTATGTCACGCCGGAACGTGCGGCCGAACTCGCCGACCAGGCACGCGGCCGGACCGGGATCGTCGCGCTGGTCGTCGATTACGAGCCGGAGCAGGCGGCCGAGCTCGCCCGGATCGTGCGGCCCGACTGGATGCAGTTGCATGGCAAGGAGACGCCGGAGCAGGTCGCCGCGATCAAGGCCGCGACCGGCCTGCCGGTGATGAAGGCGCTAGGCGTCGCCACCGCCGCCGATCTGGAGCAGGTCGCGCTGTATCATGGTATCGCCGACCGTATCCTGCTCGACGCCAAGCCGCCCAAGGACGCAGCCTATCCGGGCGGGCATGGCAGGCCGTTCGACTGGACCTTGCTGAGCAACCTCGACCCGGCTTTCCGCTTCATGCTATCGGGCGGGCTCTATCCGGCGAATGTCGCCGAGGCCATCCGCATTACCAGGCCGGCCGGCGTCGACGTCTCCTCCGGGGTCGAAAGCGCGCCGGGCGTCAAGGATGTCGGCAAGATCGCGGAATTCGTCAGGGCCGCCCGGTCGGCGGCCAAAGTGTTGAATGACGACCAGTTGAAGAAGGCAGGCCAGGCATGAACGCGCCGCACACTCCGAACAGCTTCCGGAACGGTCCGGACGAGAACGGTCGCTTCGGCCAGTTCGGCGGCCGCTTCGTGGCGGAAACGCTGATGCCGCTGATCCTCGAGCTGGAGCAGGCCTACAACGCCGCCAAGGCCGATCCCGCCTACCACGCCGAGATGACGGCGGGCCTGAAGCACTATGTCGGCCGGCCCTCGCCGCTCTATCTCGCCGAGCGGCTCACGGAGCATTTCGGCGGCGCCAAGGTCTACCTCAAGCGCGAGGAACTGAACCACACCGGCTCGCACAAGGTGAACAATGTGCTCGGCCAGATCCTGCTTGCCCGGCGCATGGGCAAGAAGCGGATCATCGCCGAGACCGGCGCCGGCCAGCACGGCGTCGCCACCGCAACGCTCTGTGCCCGCTACGGCCTCGAATGCATCGTCTATATGGGCGCCGTCGACGTCGCCCGGCAGGCGCCGAACGTCTTCCGCATGCAGATGCTGGGCGCGACGGTGATTCCGGTCGAATCCGGCACCAAGACGCTGAAGGATGCGATGAACGAGGCGCTGCGCGACTGGGTGACCAATGTCGCGTCGACCTTCTATTGCATCGGCACGGTCGCCGGCCCGCATCCCTATCCGGCGATGGTGCGCGACTTCCAGTCGATCATCGGCAAGGAGACGCGCGAGCAGATGCAGGAGCTGGAAGGCCGCCTGCCGGATTCGCTGATCGCCTGCATCGGCGGCGGCTCGAACGCGATGGGCCTGTTCCACCCCTTCCTCGACGACCCCAGCGTCGAGATCTATGGCGTCGAGGCGGCCGGCCACGGCATCCCGTCCGGCCTGCACGCGGCGTCGCTGACCGGCGGGCGCCCCGGCGTGCTGCACGGCAACCGCACCTATCTGCTGATGAACGAGGATGGGCAGATCAACGACGCCCACTCGATCTCGGCCGGGCTCGACTATCCCGGCATCGGCCCGGAGCATTCCTGGCTGCACGATATCGGCCGCGCCACCTATCTCTCGGCGACGGACGAGGAGGCGCTCGAGGCCTTCCAGCTGATCTCCAAGCTCGAAGGCATCATCCCCGCGCTGGAATCGGCACATGCGCTGGCCCGCGTCGCCGAACTCGCCCCGAAGAAGCCGAAGGACCATCTGATGGTCGTCAACCTCTCCGGTCGCGGCGACAAGGACATCCCGCAGGTCGCGGAGATTCTGGCGGCGCGGTGAGGCGCAGCGTCGTGATGCTGCCCCAATAGGTTGCGCATGGTCGCGCCGCGGAAGCGGCGCACGCTTTCGCGGACTGTTCCCAGCGAAGGACGATCATGTCGAAGACCAAGAAGGCCCTCATCATTGCCGCGCTCGCGGCCCTCTCCGCCCCGGTCCAGGCCCAGACTCCGGGCCCGCTCGCACCGGCGGAAGGCATCGTGATCCAGACCACCGGCGAGGTCAGGGTGAAGCCCGATCTCGCCACCGTCCATGCCGGCGTGGTCAGCGAGGGCAAGACCGCGGCCGAAGCGCTGACGAAGAACACTCCGGCGCTGGCCAAGCTGATCGAGGCGGTGAAGGCCGCCGGCGTCGCCCAGGGCGATCTCTCGACCTCGCAGATCGCGCTATCGCCGCGGATGACGCAGCCTTCGGCTTCGTCCTCGCCGCAGGCGCGCGCACCGAAGATCGACGGTTATGAGGCCCGCACCGGCATCACCGTGATCGTCCGCGACCTCGCCAAGGCCGGCCCGCTGATCGACGCGCTGGTCGCCGCCGGCGCCAACGACATGTCCGGCATCAGCTTCGGCCTCGCCGACGAGGGCAAGGCCAAGGACCAGGCCCGCGACAAGGCGGCGGAAGCGGCGCGCGGGCGTGCCGAGATCTATGCCAAGCGCCTCGGCGTCAAGGTCGGCGAGCTCGTCTCGATCGTCGAGGCGGAAGCCGAGCCGCCGGTGCGACCAATGGGCGATGTCCGGGCCTACCGCATGGCGGCTGCCGGCGCGCCGATGCAGGTCGAGCCGGGCGAGGTCACCGTCAGCGCCGCGCTGCGCACGGTCTGGCGCATCGAGAAGTAAGCCGAAGGCAATTATAGCATCGGCAGCCCGCGCGGTTTCGGACCGCGCGGGAACGCTGCGTCGAGCCGGGCGATGTCCTCGGCATTGAGTTCGAGCGCGAGCGCGCCGGCGTTGTCCTGCGCATGGCTGGCCCTTGCCGCCTTCGGGATCGCGAAGACGCTGGAATTGCGCGTCAGGAAGGCGAGTGCCACTTGCCGTGGGCTCGCGCCATGGGCTGCAGCGATCTCGGCCAGCGCCTTGCCCTGCGCCGAGCCTCCTTCCGGGAAATCATCCTGCCCGAACGGGCTGTAGGCGGTCACCGCGACGCCATTCTTCTCGCACCACGGGATCACCGCATGCTCGATCGCCCGTTCGCGCAGGTGGTAGAGCACCTGGTTGCAGGCGATCTGGCCGGGGCCGGCAACCCGCAGCGCCTCGTCGAGATCGGCGACGTCGAAATTGCTGACGCCCCGGGACAGGATCTTGCCCTCGGCCTTGAGCTCTTCGAACGCCGCGAAGGTCTCCGCCAGCGGGTATGAGCCGCGCCAGTGCAGCAGATAGCAGTCGAGCCGGTCGGTCCGGAGCCGGCGCAGTGACTGCTCGCAGGCCCTGCGCGTCCCAGCCCGGGAAGCGTTGTGCGGCAGCACCTTCGAGACCAGGAAGACCTCGTCGCGCCGCCCGGCGAGCGCCTCGCCGGTGATCTCCTCGGCGCGGCCATCGGCATACATCTCGGCCGTGTCGATATGGGAGAGGCCGAGATCGAGCCCGCGCCGCAGCGCCGCGATCGCTTCGCTGCGCGGGGCGCGCTCGATGTTCCAGGTGCCCTGGCCGATTCGCGAGACCGCGGGGCCGCCCTTGCCGAATGCTGGTGTCGTCATGGGCACGATCCTAGCGGTGCCGTTCCGGCAAGGCCATGGCGGCGAGCGTCCTTGTCGTCATCAGCGGAAGCTGCGATTCAAGGGAAACGTCTCAGCTGGGGAGCTGGTCATGCGCAAGGTCGTCGCAGCGCTGGCTTTCGCCGGCTTGGCTCTCCAGCTCGCCGTCGCCGCGGCGGCCGAAACGGTCGAAGCCCTGCAGGCGCGCATCGATGACCGCCAGATTGCCGTCTACCTGCATCGGCCGGCGGGATCAGGGCCCTTCCCCGTGCTGGTGCTGTCCCATGGCAGCCCGCGCGATGCCGCAGGGCGGGCGGAGTTCGGCAAGGGCACGCTCGCCGCGGTCGCGCGCCATTTCACCGCGCGTGGCGTCATGGTCGCGGTGCCGATCCGGCGCGGCTATGGCGCGGAAGGCGGCGGCTGGGCCGAAGGCTACGGCGCCTGCGACCGGGCTGAGTTCCATCGCGCCGGCTTGAACAGCGCCCGCGACATCCGTGCGGCGCTCGATGCGGTGTTGTCCCGGCCGGATGCCGATGGCCGCCGCGTCGTCCTGATGGGCGTGTCGGCCGGTGGCTGGGGCTCGATCGCCGCCGCCTCGCAATCCGTCCCCGGCCTGCTCGGCGTCGTCAACTTCGCCGGGGGACGCGGCTCGCAGAAGGCTGGCGAAGTCTGCTCGCCGGATGCGTTGGTTGCCGCCGCTGGCCGTTATGGTAGCGGCTCACGCGTGCCGCAGCTCTGGTTCTACAGCAGCAATGACCGCTTCTTCGGCCCGGAGATCGCCGGCCGGCTCCACCGCGCCTTCCAGGAGGCGGGCGGCCGGGCGGAGTTCGTCGCAGTGCCGCCCTTCGGTGAGGACGGGCATCGCTATATCCGCGCGATCGGCCAGTGGCAGGGCCGGGTCGATGGCTTCCTGGCGACGGTCGGCTTCACCGGCCACCGCTAGGGGCCTCAGCGGACATCCACCTCATAGCGGCCATGGCGGATCTCGCCATCGGAATAGCGCACGCGCACTTCGAAGCTGTCCCGGCCGCGATAGTCTGGGGCGGAGGTGTATTCGAAGGCGAGCGCCTTGCCGACCTTGCCGTCGCAATGCTGGTAGGCGCCGGGGCCGTAGACGGCCGTTGCCTTGCGCGTCAGCATCCGAACGCTGCCATGCTGCGGCTTCTGCGTCAGCACGGCGGTCGGCCGCTTCACCTGCCGGCAACGCGTGTCCATGGTCATGTAGGTCTGCTGCATGAAGGTCGGCTCGCCGGCCACCGCACGGTCAATGCCGTCGGCACTCCTGTCGCCCGACGTCACGCAGCCGCCGAGCGCGCCGCAGATCAGGATGAGGCCGAGCGTCGTCAATTCGGAGATCGGCATGGCGCTTCTCGTCACGTGCGGGTCAAACCGGCGGCGTGCCGTTGGCCGCCAGCACCTCGCCGGCGAGGTAGAGCGAGCCGCAGATCAGGATGCGCGGCGGCGCCGGCCAGTTTCGTGACGCGATCTCCCGCAGCGCCTGCTCCACCGAGCCGGCGACCTCGGCCTTCAAACCCGCCTCGCGCGCCAGGGTCGCGACCTCGTCGGCCGTGCGCGCCGCCAGTTGGTTCTGCATGGACACGGCGAACAGCACCTGCGCCAGCCCCTTGAAATGGCCGAGCGTGGCGCGCGCATCCTTGGTCGCGAGCAGGCCGGCGATCATCACGAGCGGGGCCGGATTCTTCTCCTCGAGATCGGCCATGGCCTGGGCGAGAACGCGCCCGCCATCGGGATTGTGACCGCCGTCGAGCCAGAGCTCGGCGCCGGCAGGCGCGAGTTCGGCGAGCCTGCCGCGCGCCAGCCTTTGCAGGCGGGCTGGCCATTCCGCCTCGGTCATCCCGCGCTCGAAGGCGGTTGCCGGCAGGCCGCCATAGCCGGCGGCGCGCAGGGCCGCGATCGCGGTGCCGGCATTGATGTGCTGGTGGCGCCCGGCGAGGCGCGGCAAGGGCAGGTCGAGCAGGCCGTCGGCATCCTCATAGACCAGCCGGCCGCCATCCTCGTGGACGTTGAAGTCCTGCATGCCGACCAGGAGCTTCGAGGCGCCGACGCGCTCGGCCGCGGCTTCCAGCACCGCGGTCGGCTCCGGCTCCTGCGGAGCGATCACCGCCGGCGCGCCGCGCTTGAAGATGCCGGCCTTCTCGCCTGCGATCTTGGTGACGGTGTCGCCGAGATATTCGGAATGATCGAGCGAGACCGGGGTCACCACCGTGCAGGCGGGATGGTCGATCACATTCGTGGTGTCGTAGCGACCGCCGAGCCCGACTTCGAGCAGCACGACATCGGCCTTGTGCTCGGAAAAGAGCAGCAGCGCAGCCGAGGTGGTGATTTCGAAGAAGGTGATGGAATCGCCGGCATTGGCCTTCTCGCAGCGCTCCAGCGCCTCGACCAGGACGGCTTCGTCGACGAAGCGGCCGCCGCCCGGCCGGCCGAGCCGGATGCGCTCGTGGAAGCGCACCAGATGCGGCGAGGTGTAGACATGGACGCAGAGGCCGGCAGCTTCGAGGATCGCCCGCATGAAGGCGATGGTCGAGCCCTTGCCGTTGGTGCCGGCGACATGGATCACCGGCGGCAGCTTCTTCTGCGGATCCCCCAGCCGCTCGAGCAGGCGCAGGATGCGCCCGAGCGAGAGGTCGATCAGCTTGGGATGCAGCGCGAGGAAGCGCGCCAGCAAGAGGTCGGATGTGCTCATGCGGACACCGGCCTCCCGGCCGGGGGAGGTGATCAGGCGGCGCTGGCCGGCAGCGGCTCGGGTTCGGGGGCGTTGGCGGCCGGCAGCGGCTGCTTGGTGAAGAACCGGCCGAGCCGCGCCAGCGTCGCCGGAATGTCGTGGCGGTGGACGACCATGTCGACCATGCCGTGCTCTTTCAGATATTCGGCGCGCTGGAAGCCATCAGGCAGTTTTTCGCGGATCGTCTGCTCGATCACGCGCGGCCCGGCGAAGCCGATCAGGGCGCCCGGCTCGGCGATATGCACGTCACCCAGCATGGCGTAGGAGGCCGTGATGCCGCCGGTCGTCGGGTCGGTGAGCACCACGAAATAGGGCAGCTTCGCCGCCTTCAAACGCCGCACGGCCACGGTCGTGCGCGGCATCTGCATCAGGGACAGAATACCTTCCTGCATGCGCATGCCGCCGCCGCAGGCGAACACGACCAGAGGCGTCTTCTTCTCCAGCGCCGTCTCGGCGGCCTTGATGAAGGCCTCGCCCGCGGACATGCCGAGCGAGCCGGCCATGAAGTGGAAATCCTGGACCGCGACCGTCATCGGCAGGCCCTGGACGCGGCCATAGCCGACCTTGATGGAGTCGGCTGCACCGGTCTTGGCGCGGGCGTCCTTGATCCGGTCGGTATAGCGCTTCTCGTCGCGGAACTTGAGCGGATCGGCGACCGCCTCGGGCAGGGCGACGTCGATCCACTTGCCTTCGTCGAAGGTCAGCCGCAGCCGGTCCTGCGCGGTGACGCGCATGTGGTGGTCGGAGCCGGGGATGACGAAGCCATTGGCCTCGACGTCCTTGTGGAAGACCATCTGCCCGGAATCCGGGCACTTGATCCAGAGATTCTCCGGGGTCTCGCGCTTGAACAGCGTCTTGATGCGCGGGCGGACGACTTCGGAAATCCAGTTCATCGGATCATCCTTGAATTACGCGGGAACCGGATACGATCGGATCGCCTCGATCCGATCGGTGAATCCGTCTCTCGTTTCCAGTCAGGCGGCTCAGGCCGCCTTGGCGACCGAGCGGACGCCGGCCGCGAGCTCGGCGACCAGCGAGGTGACAGCCGAAACCGTCTTTTCCGTGGCCTTGCCGTCGGCATCGAGCGAGAGCCGGACGCGCTCGACCAGGGCCGAGCCGACGACGACGCCGTCGGCGCCCCTGGCGATCGCGATCGCATCAGCCGGCGTCTTGACGCCGAAGCCGACCGCGACCGGCAGCTTTGTGTGCTGCTTGATCCGGGCGACCGCCGCGCCGACCGCGTCGTAATTGGCGATCGCGCCGCCGGTCACGCCGGTCATCGAGACATAATAGACGAAGCCGGAGGTGTTCTGCAGCACGCGCGGCAGGCGCTTGTCGTCGGTGGTCGGCGTCGCCAGGCGGATGAAGCTGACGCCGGCAGCGAGCGCCGGCAGGCAGAGTTCCGCGTCTTCCTCGGGCGGCAGGTCGACGACGATCAGCCCGTCGATCCCGGCGGAGCGGGCGTCCTTGAGGAAGGCGTCGACGCCATAGGCCCAGATCGGGTTGTAATAGCCCATCAGCACGATCGGCGTGTCGTGCCCGGCCTTGCGGAAGGCCGTGACCATGGCGAGCGTCTTGCGCAGGGTCTGCCCGGCCTTGAGCGCGCGCTGGCCGGCGAGCTGGACCGGCACGCCGTCCGCCATCGGATCGGTGAAGGGCACGCCGAGCTCGATGATGTCGGCGCCGGCCGCCGGCAAGGCGTTCAGGATCGCGCTGCCGGTGTCGAAATCGGGATCGCCGGCGGTGACATAGGTCACCAGCGCGGCGCGGCCAGCCGCGGCGCAGGCGGCAAAGCGGGCTTGGATGCGGGCTTGTCCAGTCTCGGTCATGCCGGAGCGGTTAGCATGGCTGCGCCCGGCTGGCGAGAGGGCGTAGCTGCTCGGAAGGATCAGGCGAACCGGGCGCCGCGGTCGGCCAGCAGCGCCCGCAACACCGAGCGATGGCAGTGCGCCTCGTTCTCGCAATAGCAGCCGACCGAGAAGTCGCTGCCATGCGACAGTGTCGCCAGCAGGTCGAGTGCGTGGCGCGGTGCCGGCTCGGCCATCTCTGCCTTGAAGGCGCGGGTGAAGCCGGCCCAGTCCTTCTCGCTTTCGGCGGCCTTGGCCTGCGCCATCAATTCGGGCGTCGGCGACAGCACCGGGAACCAGACGTCGAACCAGTTCTCGCTGGCATAGCGTTCCTTCGGCACGCCACGCGGCACGCGCCGGACCGTGCCGATGCGCGTGCCTTCGCCGGGATCGCGCTCGCTGCCGAGACGGACGATGCGAACACTCATGCGCCTATCCTTTCATCGCTGACAGCCGGCGCGAATCCGGCCCGCATGCGGAGCATTGCCCGAGCGAGACCGCTACGCCACCAGACTCTTGGGCAGCATGCAGTGGATGCCTTTGGAGCCGTTGACGGTCTGGGTCACCCTGAGATCCGCGGCGAGGCTGCAGAGCATATAGGCCTCGTCCCGCGTCAGCTTCGTCCTGGAGGTGATCAGGTCGATCATCTCGCGCAGCGCGTTCTGCGCACAGACGTCGAGGTCGGGGTCGATGCCCATGGTGATGTGGTGGCTCTTCGTCTCCGCCCGCGGCATGGCGAAGGAGAGATCCTCGCGCAGGTGGAACTCGAAGGTGCCCTCCAGCGCCGTCTCGATCGCGGTGATGCAGACCTCGCCATCGCCTTGCGCGCCATGGCCGTCGCCGCAGGAGAACAGCGCGCCCTCGACGAAGACGGGCAGATAGAGCGTCGCGCCGGCGCCGAGTTCCTTGTTGTCGATATTGCCGCCGAAGGCGCGGGGGATCAGCGAGGTTACGCGACCCCAATGCGCCGGCGGCGCCGTGCCCATCACGCCGAAGAACGGCGCCAGCGGCAGCTCCATGCCCCAGGGCAGGTGGGCGACGTTCCGCTCGCGGTCTAGATCGATGTAGCGGAAGGCGTGATAGTCGAATTCGTCCGGCAGCGTGCCGCCGAGCGGCCGGAACATGGTGTAGCCGTAATCGGTGCGCGGCTTCACGCTCCTGATCTGCACCTCCAGTACCTGGCCGGGCCTGGCACTCTTCACTGCGATCGGGCCGGTAAGGATATGGCCGGGCACCATGCGCTCGGCCTTTTCGTGGATCTCGTGGATCTCCGGCGGGATCGTCGCATTGCCCTCGGGCTGATGGGCGGGCCCGCCGGTGACGGTGCGGATGGTGACGCTGTCGCCGCTCTCGATCTCCAGCACCGGCTTCAGGCTGGCGTCGAAATAGCCCCAATGGCAGGTGGCGAGCGAAGCGTCGAGCTGGTGATGTGCCATGGTCGGGTCTCGTTGGTCGGTCAGGGCGGGGAGGACAGGTCGGAGCCGGGGCGGCCGCGGGCGTTGCGACGCATGGTGTAGAGCGTCGCGCCGATGACAATGGCGGCGCCGGCGAGCGTCGTCAGCGTCGGCACCTCCGCGAAAAAGACGAAACCGGTGAAAACAGACAGGATCAGGCGGCTGAAATCGAGCGGTGCCAGGGCGGCGGCTTCGCCGACCTGATAGGCCTTGGTGATCAGCCATTGCCCGGCCGTGCCGAACAGGCTGAGCAGCACCAGCCAGAACCATTGCTCAGGCGTAGGCCAGACCCACAGCGCCCAGGCCGGCCAGGCGAGTACGAGCATCAGGACGAGGCCCTGGTAGATCAGGATCGTCTCGGTGCGCTCGCTGGTGCCGAGGATGCGCACGCTGACGGTGATGCCGGCGCCGAACAGCGCCCCGCCCACCGACATCAGCGCCCAGACGTTCAAGCCCTCGCCCGAGGGATTGAGCATGATCAGCACGCCGACGAAGCCGATGACGGTCGCGATCCAGCGCGCCGCATCGACGCGCTCCTTCAGGATCAGCACGGCGGCGACAGTGACGAACAGCACCTGGCTGAAGCTGATCGCGGTCGCCTGGGCCAGCGGGATATGGATGAGCGCGCTGAAGCCGCACAGCATCGAGGCGAGCGTGATCAGGCCGCGGAAGATCTGCAGGCCCGGCCGGTCGGTCTTGAAGGCCAGAGGCAGGCTGCGGCCGGCGATGACGAAGACCACTGCGCTCATGATGATCTGGCGGATCATCAGCGTCTCGATCAGCGGAATCGCGGTGCCGATATATTTGAAGGCGCCGACCATCACCGCGTAAACCAGGAGCGCCGTGATCATGTAGACGGTGCCGCGCAGATTGGGGCTCGCCCCGCGCCACCACAGGCGCGTGCGGTTGCGGCGTGCGGCGAGCCAGCTCTCGCGGGAGGGGGCGGACAGAACCGGCGGCAATGGCCGCTCGGGCGGACGCGTTTCCGGAGGTTCCGGCGGACTGCCGTCCTCGTCCGTGGCAGCGGGCCGCGCTTCGGCCAGGCCGATGGCCTCGCTGCCGCGGCCGGTCGTGTCCGAAAGGCGGTCTTCGCTCATCGCTGCCCCGAGCCGGGCGGACGACGCCGACGGCCTGTCAGATATCTGCAGGATCGGACTGTCGCCGATTTTCTGCCCTTTCGTCAGCGGCTTGCAGGCATGGCAGGGTTGCCTGACGAGGTTGCCGCGATCCTCGCTCCGCCGCGAGGGCAAACCCGACATGCCGACAGCGCCCTGTCATCGCCATGCGAATGGCGTATAGCAGCGCCGTGGCATTGCCATGGATATGCGTCTCAGGGAGATGATCGGGACGATGCGGGATCTGCTAGGGGATGCGGTCAACGGCATAAAGGAGTTGTCGCCGCGACGTTTTCCCTGGCGTCGTTTCCTGTTCGCCCTCGCGCTCGGCACGATCGGCGGCTGGCTCTTTGCCTATTATCGCCTGCCATTGCCCTGGATGCTGGGCTCGATGGTGTTCTGCACCGTGGCGGCGATCGCTCGCGCCCCGGTGGCCGCGCCGTCGGTGATCCGCCCGCCCATGTCGGCGGTGATCGGCGTGATGCTCGGCTCCGGCTTCAAGCCGGAGATCATCGCGCAGATGCCGAACTGGCTGCCGACTATCGGCGGGCTCGTGCTGTTCATGGCCGCCTGCGGCCTGTGCTGCGTCACGTACTTTCGCCGCGTCGCCGGCTACGATCCCGTGACCGCCTTCTTCTCCGGCATGCCCGGCGGCCTCGTCGAGATGGTGATCACCGGCGAGGAGAAGGGCGGCGATGCCCGCACCATCGCGCTGATCCACTCCGCCCGCATCCTGCTGGTGGTGATGACGCTGCCCTTCATCGTGCAGTGGCTCGAAGGCGTCTCGCTCGGCATCAACCGCAATACCGGCCCGTCCATGTTCCAGACTTCGGCGCTGGGCTGGTTCTGGCTGGTCGCCAGTGCGATCGCCGGGGTGATGCTCGCCCATGCGCTGCGCATGCCGGCCAAGCAACTGCTCGGGCCGATGCTGGTCTCGGCCGTCGTGCATCTCGTTGGCTTCAGCGATTCCGTGCCGCCCTACGAGATCGTCAACGTCGCCCAGCTCATTCTCGGCGTCACCATCGGCTGCCGCTTCGTCGGCACGCCGCCGCAGGCGATCCTGCGCATCCTCCTGCTTTCGCTCGGCTCGACCGTGATCCTGGTGGTGCTGACGCTGGTCTTCGCCTTCCTGGTCGCGCATGTCTCCAGCCACAAGCCGGTGCCGCTGATCCTGGCCTATTCGCCGGGAGGGCTCGCCGAGATGAGCCTGATCGCGCTGGCGCTGCACACCGAGGTCGCCTTCGTCGCGGCCCACCACATCATCCGGGTCTTCCTGGTGATGATCGGCGCCGGCCCGCTCTTCGGCGTCATCGTCGGCAAGAAGCCCTGAAGGCGGTCAGGCGCTTCGCCGCGTCAGCTTCTGGCGCAGCACGCGCATCAGGAAGGCGGGGTTGCCGACGACATAGCGCCGCCAGAGCCGGCGCGGTTCCAGCCAGAGGCGGTAGGTCCATTCGATCCTGAGCGCCCGGAAGGCTTCGGGTGCTCGCGCCACCTCGCCGGCGAGGAAATCGAACAGCGCACCGATGCCGGCGGCGACCGCGCAATGGCGGGCATCGATATGGTCGGCGATCCACTGTTCCTGCCGCGGATTGCCGAAGGCGACCAGCAGGAGGTCGGGCCGCTCATGCGCGAGCCGCGCCAGCAGGGCGGCCTCCTCGCCCGGTCCGAAATAGCCGTGGCTCAGCACCGAGAAACGATGCTGCGGATGGTCGGCCCGCAGTCTGGCCGCGGCACGGTCAGCGACGCCTGGCCGCCCACCGAGCAGCATCACGCGCAGCGGGCGCTTGCGGGCGGCGAGGATGGCCGGCGTGAAATCGGTGCCGTTGAGATTGGCGGGGAAGGGGGCGCCGTAGAGCAGGCGCGAGGCGATGTCGACGCCGATCCCGTCGGGCAGGATCAGGAAGCCGGCGAGACGCGCGCGCAAGGCGGAATCGCGTGCCGCGATGTTGACGAGGTTGGCGTTGCAATAGGCCAAATGGAGATGGCCGCCGCCGTCGAACGCGTGCTCGATCAGCGCGAGGGCCTCCTCGCGCGTCAGCGCCGCGACCGGGACGTCGGCGATGTCGCGGCGCGGCGGCTCGGGCGGAGCGGCGAGGGCAGCCGGACGCTGCGAGGGTTTGAAGAGTACGACGTTCATCTCGATCGCTGCTGGCGCACGCATCGCCATGCTGACGGCATAGGGCCTTGTCTTCGTTGCGTTTGCGGCCAGGGTCAAGCGGAACCCCGCCACAGGATGAACGCGGCCTTTCCCCGATCCCATAACTGATCTCGCCGGCCCGATAGCGCCTTGTCCCGCCGGTTGTCCCGTTATGAGACGCCTCGTGGTCTCGTTACGCTCGAAGGGGAATGGACAGGGTCGGTTCCAGCTTTTTTTCCTCGGTTTCGTCGACATGCCGCACCGGCATCACCCTTGCCACTTCGACCGGCAAGGCGGCCTCCGGCGCATCTCCTGTGCCGAATCCGGACTGCCTGCGACCGAGCGAGCGCGGCATGATGAGCGTCAACGACCTGGACTATGAAGTTGCAACAGTAGCCGACCAGCGCGCCAATGCGCTGCGCCACTGGATCGGGCTGATCACGGCGCTGGTCGATGCGGTGACCGTGGCGACTGTCGTCGCCGGTACTTCGATCGCCTATCACTTCGTCGCCTACCGCCATCTCGGCAACGACAAGGTCACCGTCGAGCTCGCCTCGATGATCGCCGCGATCTTCGTCTTCACCAATCTGATGCGCGGCCGCTACCGCCTGGAGAACTACCTCTCGACCAAGGGCCAGATCGCCTCGGCCTTCGCGGTCTGGAACCTGACGATGATCGCCTTCGTCGCCATCGTCTTCATGGCCAAGATCAACGACCAGTATTCGCGCGCGGTCGTGCTCGCCACCTATGTCGCCGGCGCCCCGCTGATCGCGCTCGCCCGCTCGGCGATCGTGCGCACCATCTCGATGGCCTCGAAGACCGGCCGCATCACCTCCGAGCGAGTCTTCCTGATCGGCCGCGAGAGCGAAGTGATGTCCTTCGTCTCGCGCCACCAGCCCTGGAACATCGGCTTCTCGATCGTCGACGTCGCCTTCCTGCGCAGCAACGATCCGCGCCGCATCAACGATCCGCAGGCGGCGCTCGCGGCCGACCTCGTCACGGCTTCGGCCCGCGCCCGCGACCTCAAGCCGGATGCCGTCTTCATCGCCCTGCCCTGGTCGGACCAGGAGACGATCGATGCCTGCATCGACGCCTTCATGAACCTGCCTGTCGCCATCCACCTGACGCCGGAGCGCGTCATGGATCGTTTCGACAACCCCCATATCGTCCGGATCGGCTCGCTCGCCTCGCTCAGGCTGACGCGCCCGGCGCTCTCCTTCGCCCAGATCATGTTCAAGCGCGTCTTCGACGTCCTCGCCGCGAGCGCCATCCTGATCGCCAGCCTGCCGGTGCTGCTGCTCGTCGCGCTCGCGATCAAGCTCGACTCGCAGGGGCCGGTCCTGTTCCTGCAGCGCCGCTATGGCTTCAACCAGGAGCCGTTCCGCATCTTCAAGTTCCGCACGATGACGACGACCGACGACGGCGAGGTGGTCAAGCAGGCGACGCGCAACGATCCGCGCATCACAAGGATCGGCGGCTTCCTGCGCCGCTACAATCTCGACGAGCTGCCGCAACTGCTCAACGTCATCGCCGGGCAGATGTCGCTGGTCGGTCCGCGCCCGCATGCGCTCGCCCATGACCGCGAGTTCCAGCGCAAGATCGCGCTCTATGCCAGGCGCCACAACGTCAAGCCCGGCATCACCGGCTGGGCCCAGGTCAACGGCCTGCGCGGCGAGACCGACACCGACGACAAGATGGCCCGCCGCATCGCCTATGATCACTGGTACATCGACAACTGGTCGTTCTGGCTCGACATCGGCATCATCCTGCGCACCGCGTTCAGCCCGCGCGCCTTCCGGAATGCTCGCTGAGCTGACGCAACCCTCCCCTCAGGCCATCGCGGCTTTGCGCTGGCCGGCTTTGCGCTAGAGTTCGAGCGCAAGTTCCAGGGAGGGATTCTGTTTCAATGAACCAAATCGATTTAAAGGGCCGCGTCGCGATCGTCACCGGCGGCGCGCAGGGGATCGGCCGGGCCGTTGCCGAGCGTCTCGCTGCCAGCGGCGCCAAGGTCGCGATCTGGGATCTCGACGGCAAGCTCGCCACCGAGGCGGCGGCGGCGATCGGCCCGGCCGCGAGCGGGCTCGCCATCGACGTGACCGACGCCAGGGCGGTGAATGCCGCGGCCGCCGAGCTCGAACAGCGCCATGGCAGCGTCGACATCCTCGTTACCAGCGCTGGCATCGCCGGGCCGAACCTGAAGACCTGGGAATACCCGCTCGACGAGTGGGCCAAGATCATGCGCCTCAATGTCGACGGCACCTTGCATTGCTGCCAGGCGGTGATCCCTGGCATGATCAAGCGCAATTACGGGCGACTCGTGCTGGTCGCCTCGATCGCCGGCAAGGAGGGCAACCCCAACGCCTCGGCCTATTCGGCCTCGAAGGCGGCGGTGATCGCGCTGACCAAGTCGCTCGGCAAGGAGCTGGCCCAGCAGGACATCGCGGTGAACTGCATCACCCCGGCCGCCGCTCGCACCCGGATCTTCGACCAGATGAGCGAGGAGCATATCGGCTACATGCTGGCCAAGATCCCGCGCGGGCGCTTCCTGCAGCCGGAGGAGGTTGCCTCCATGGTGGCCTTCCTCGCCTCGGCCGAGAACAGCTTCACCACCGGCGCGGTCTTCGACCTCTCGGGCGGGCGCGCGACGTACTAGTTCGCCAATCGATCCTGTCGCGCTAAAGCGGGCTGGCCATGACCATGACCGGCCCGCTAGGTTGACCCGATGACCACGACCCTGCCTTCTCCCGCCGTGCTCGGCGCCCGTGCCTTCGCCACCCTTGCCGGCATCAACCGCTTCAGCGACGAGCCGGGCAAGCTGACCCGGCTCTATCTCTCGCCCTCGCACCGGCAAGGTGCGGAATACGTCAAGGGCGCGATGGAGGTTGCGGGGCTGACCGCCTTCATCGACGCGGCCGGCTCGGTGCAGGGGCGCCGCGAGGGGGCGAGCCCCGGCCTGCCGGCGGTGCTGATCGGCTCGCATATCGACACTGTCCGCGATGGCGGGCGCTTCGACGGCAATCTTGGCGTCGTCGCCGGCATCCTCGCGACGCAGGCCATTCGCGACGCCGGCATCACCCTGCCGTTTGCCCTCGAGGTTATCGCCTTCGGCGACGAGGAGACGGTGCGCTTCCCGACCTCGCTCTCGACCTCCTCGGCGCTGATCGGCCATTACGATCCGGCCTGGCTCGATTCGCGCGACGCCGACGGCGTCGTGCTGCGCGATGCGCTCGTTGCCTTTGGTGGCGATCCCGCCGGGATCGCGGCGCTCGCCCGCAAGCCGGGTTCGGTCAAGGCCTATCTCGAAGTCCATATCGAGCAGGGTCCGGTGCTCGAGGTCGAGAACGAGGCCGTCGGCATCGTCACCGCGATCAATGCCCAGAGCCGCGCTGCCGTGCGCGTCAGCGGCGAGGCCGGCCATGCCGGCACCGTGCCGATGAAACTGCGCAAGGATGCGCTGACCGCCGCCGCCGAGATGGCGCTGGCGCTGGAGGAGATCGCAGGCAGCCATGACCAGGCGGTCGGCACGGTCGGCGTCTTCCGGCCCGATCCCGGCGCGACGAACGTCGTGCCCGGCGCGGTCGATTTCACCATCGACTATCGCGCGCCTCTGGGCGAGACCGTCGCCAGCATGGGGCGACAGATCCAGCAGCGCTTCGGCGAGATCGCGGCGCGGCGCGGCGTCGGCCTGACCATCACGCCCTATTCGCGCGAGGATGCGACGCCGATGGCGGCGGAGTTGCAGGAGGCGCTCGCCACCGGCATCGCCCGCACCGGCTCGAATCTCTCGGCGCGGCGGTTGCCCTCCGGCGCAGGGCACGATGCCATGGCGATGGCGCGGCTCTGCCCATCGGCGATGCTGTTCGTGCGCTGCGAGAAGGGCATCAGCCATTCGCCGCTGGAGAACATGACAGAGCTCGACGCCGGCATCGCCATCCGCGTGCTGATCGAGACCGTGCTGGAACTGGCGCGGCGCGAGGGCTGAGATTCAGCCGCCGGCAGCTTCGGAGGCCATCGCCGGTCGGCGCTGGCCTCGCTCCGGCCTCGGTGCAGGCTTTCGGAAGAGATGCAGGACCGCAAGCGCGAGCCCGACAGCAGCGACCCAATGGCCGGGCCGCAGCGCCGTCCAGTCCTGATAGACGACGATGTCGGCATTGGCCTGGAAGATCAACCAGGCCGAGGCGCCGGTGGCGAAGGCGTACCAGGCCGTCTCGGCCAATGCGGTGGCGAGGCCGACGCCGAGCCCGGTCAGCGCCAGCGCGGCGAAGCTCAGCGGAACCTTGAACCGGTTGAGGCCGCGATAGGCCATCAGCAGCGCGAACAGCCCGGCCAGCAGCACCGGCTGGGTGACGTCGATCTTCGATTGCAGCGCGAAATGGAACAGGCCGAGGCAGGCGATCGGGTAGACGAGGTTGTGCAGGCGCTGCCACCGGCCGGAGCCGAGCCGGCGGATCATCCCGTCTGTCGAGGTGATGCCGAGCGCGACGAGACCGAGGAGCGCGGTGATGCCGACGACGAGATAGAAGCGCTTGACGATCTCGGAGAGGATCAGCCCCCAGTCGAAGGCGAGGTCGATGCAATAGAGCGCGAGATGGCCGAGCGCATAGGCCATGGCCGACAAGCCGAGCATGCGGCGGATGCCGATCAGCCTGTTCCAGTCGAGGATGCGGCGCAGCGGCGTCACCGCCAGCGTGATGACGAGGATGCGCAGGGCCCAGGTGCCGGTATCGTGCACGGCCTGCGTCCACGGCTTCGAGCCGAGCTGGTGCGTCCAGGCCTGGAAGGCGAGGATCAGCGCCGGGACGAGCACGAGCGCGAAGCAACCGGCGCGCAGGGCGGAGAAGCGCCCCTGCCGGTCATTCCATGGCCAATAGCTGCCTGTTCCCACTGAAGCCATGAACTGTGCCTTGTTGCCGAGCCCCAACGCGAATACGCCAGAATCGATGTGAAGGTTACGCTAGCCCGCACACAAGGGCGTGAGTCGCGTCGGCGCCGCCGCAAACGGAGTGGAGAAGCCTATTCATGCCTGCCAATCGCAAGGTCGTGTTCGATGTCGGCAATGTCCTGCTGCGCTGGGACCCCTTCCACCTTTATCGCGACCTGATCCCGGACGACGCCAAACGCGATTGGTTCCTCAAGAACGTCTGCACCGCCGCTTGGAATATCGAGCAGGATCGCGGTCGGCCCTGGTCGGAGGCTGTCGCGCTGCTGGTTGCGCAGCATCCGGAATGGGAGGCCGAGATCAGGGCTTATGACGAGCGCTGGCACGAGACGGTGCCATCGACGATCGAGGCCAGCGTCGCGACGCTTGCCGCGCTCAAGGCAAAGGGCGAGGCGGTCTACGCCATCACCAATTTCTCGCGCGAGAAATGGGCGGAGTGCCTGGTCCGCTTCCCGTTCCTGCAGAGCTTCGACGGCGTCATCGTCTCCGCGCATGAGCGGCTGCTCAAGCCCGATCCGGCGATCTACAACGTGCTGCTGGAGCGTTATGGGTTGATCGCCGGCGAGTGCATCTTCGTCGATGACAGCGCCAGGAACGTCGAGGCCGCCCGCGCGGTCGGCATGCAGGCAGTGCACTTCGTCGAGCCGATCGACCTCAGGGCCGAGTTGCGCGGCCTCGGCGCCAATCTCTGACATTCGGCTGCAACCGCGCGAGCTCACAAGGCTCGCGCGGCATGCCAGGCGATCACAGAGCGCTACCAGTAGCGGCGACGGTAATAATAGTACCGCGGCCGGTAATAGCGGCGGCGATAGTAATAGCGTGGTCGGTAATAATACCGGCGGCGGCGGCGCCAATAGCGCCTGCGCCAGCGCCGCCGACGGCGATAATAATACTGGGCGTAGTCGGCGTCGGCCTTGTCCAGCGCTTCCGCATCGACCTGTGGTGCAGGTTCAGGAAGCGGCGGCTCTACGGCTGGCTTCGGCTGCGGCGCCGCGAGCGCTGCAGTGCCGAGACTGCCGGCAGCGGCCAGGCCACCGATCAAGCTCGCGAGGAAAGAACGTCTGTCCACGATGCCATCCTCCCTTCGGTTGAGGGCTGACGGATCAACACCGTGGCGGGCGGGATGGTTCCCCGATAATGCCGGCGGGGTGGCTGAACGCCGAGCCGCTCAATCGTCCATCTTCAGCGCCGCGATGAAGGCTTCCTGCGGAATCTCGACGCGGCCGAACTGCCGCATCTTCTTCTTGCCTTCCTTCTGCTTGTCCAGGAGCTTGCGCTTGCGCGAGGCGTCGCCGCCATAGCACTTGGCGGTCACGTCCTTGCGCAGCGCCCGAATCGTCTCGCGGGCGATGATCTTGCCGCCGATCGCCGCCTGGACAGGAATCTGGAACATGTGCGGCGGGATCAGATCCTTGAGCTTCTCGCACATCGCCCGGCCGCGGGCATCGGCGCGCGAGCGGTGGACCAGCATGGAGAGCGCGTCGACCGGCTCGGCATTGACCAGGATCGACATGCGCACGAGGTCGCCCTCGCGATAGTCGGTGATGTTGTAGTCGAAGGAGGCATAGCCCTTCGAGATCGACTTCAGCCGGTCGTAGAAGTCGAACACGACCTCGTTCAGCGGCAGGTCGTAGACCACCTTGGCGCGCGAGCCGACATAGTTGAGGTCGATCTGCAGGCCGCGCCGGTCCTGGCAGAGCTTCAGCACCGAGCCGAGATACTCGTCCGGGGTGAAGATCGTGGCGCGGATCCAGGGCTCCTCGATGAACTCGATCTTCATCACATCCGGCATGTCGGCCGGGTTGTGCAGTTCGAGCGTCGTGCCGTCGCGCAGCTTGAGATGATAGACGACCGAGGGCGCCGTCGAGATCAGGTTGAGGTTGAACTCGCGCTCCAGCCGCTCCTGGATGATCTCCAGATGCAGCAGCCCGAGGAAGCCGCAGCGGAAGCCGAAGCCGAGCGCCGCCGAGGTCTCCATCTCATAGGAGAAGCTGGCGTCGTTCAGGCGCAGCCGCGACATGGCGCTGCGCAGCACCTCGAAATCGGCGGCGTCGACCGGGAAGATGCCGCAGAACACCACCGGCTGCACCGGCTTGAAGCCCGGCAGCGGCTCGGCGATCGGCTTCTTGTCATCGGTGATGGTGTCACCGACGGCGGTGTCGGCGACTTCCTTGATCGAGGCGGTGAAGAAGCCGACCTCGCCGGGGCCGAGTTCCTTCACTTCGAGCATTTTCGGCTTGAACACGCCGACGCGGTCGACGCCATAGCTGGCGTTGGCGCGCATCATCCGGATGGTCATGCCCTTCTTCAGCACGCCATCGATGATGCGCACGAGCACGACGACGCCGAGATAGGCGTCGTACCAAGAGTCGACCAGCAGGGCCTTGAGCGGCGCCTCGGCATCGCCCTTCGGGGCCGGCAGCTTCTTGACGATCGCTTCGAGCACGCCCTCGATGTTGAGGCCGGTCTTGGCCGAGATCGGCACCGCCTCGGAGGCGTCGAGCCCAATCACGTCCTCGATCTGCTGCTTGATCCGCTCCGGCTCCGCCGCCGGCAGGTCGATCTTGTTGAGGACCGTGACGATCTCGTGATTGGCGTCGAGCGCCTGGTAGACATTGGCCAGCGTCTGCGCCTCGACGCCCTGCGAGGCGTCGACGACGAGGAGCGAGCCCTCGCAGGCCGCCAGCGAACGCGAGACCTCATAGGCGAAGTCGACGTGCCCGGGCGTGTCCATCAGGTTCAGGATGTAATCCTTGCCATCCTCGGCCTTGTAGTCGAGGCGGACGGTCTGCGCCTTGATGGTGATGCCGCGTTCCTTCTCGATATCCATCGAGTCGAGGATCTGCTCGCTCATGTCGCGCGCCGCCACCGTGCCGGTCTGCTGGATCAGCCGGTCGGCGAGGGTCGACTTGCCGTGGTCGATATGCGCCACGATCGAGAAATTGCGGATGTTGTCGAAACTGCGGGTGCTCATGCGCGCGCCATAGCAGTGCGCGCGGGTTGCGCCAAGGGTCGCGCGATCGGTTTGCTGCGCCGCTGCGCTATTCTGCCGCGAATTGGCGCTCCTGCGCCCAGTTCAGCGCCCGATAGTCGAAGCCGGCTTCCAGCGTCGGCTTGACCACGGCGAAGTAGGGCGAGATGTCGAAATCGCGCGGCATGTAGAGCGAATGATGCCGGATGTGCAGGACTTCACGGAGCTCTTCCGCGCCCATCGCCTGCGCGTATTCGACGGTCGGCAGCACCGGATAGCGCGCCGCCTCGAAGGCCTGGGCGATCAGCGTCGAGCAGATCGCCCGCGTCGGGTCGCCCGAACCGAGCGCGATCATGCGCCGGCGCCAGTTCGCCGGCGCCCAAGGGATCGGGACCAGCCAGCGCGCCAGGTCGAGGATGTTCTTGAGGTCGTATTGCATGCCGAGCCGGGCGAGGACGTAATCGACGGCGCTCTGACGGCCTTCGCGATCAAGCGCCTGCGGCCGGCAGATGCGGGTGCCGAAGGCGCCGTATTTCGACAGCGGCGAGAGCACGCAGCCGACATCCATCTCGACCTCGGCCAGCACCAGCGGCTCGCCCTCGGGGCTGAACTGCCCGGTTTCGCCGACATAGAGCGCGGCATGCGACCAGGTCGATTGCGTCAGGTACTTGATGGCGGCCGAGACCTTCATGTGCCCTTCGACCAGCAGCACATCGCCCGGCCGCAGCGCCGCCTTGAGCCGGGCCAGCGCCTTCGTGTCGACCGGACCTGCCTGCGGCTTGCCACGCGTGATAAAGCGGACCACCGACCGGCCGATGAAGTCCAGTCCCCTGTTCATCGACGCCTCCCCTTGCGCCGGCGCCGTTTCCGGCGTCTTCCGGCCCCGAGTAAAACGCGAGCCCGTGACTTTTTCGGAAATCACCTGCCGGATTTGCGTCGGAGAGACCGGGATTCGCCGAACGTCGTAAAATCCAGGTTGACGCCCAGCCGCGGCGATCTTTCTTTGACGAATCCATTATCATGGAATTAATCTTGCATAATGGATTGCGCCGCTGATTGGCGGTGCGAGGAGATGGATCATGACGGCGCCCGACGATGTAACCATCGAGCGGCTTGACGGGGATGGGACGCGGGCCGCGGTGCCTGCCTTGGTGGAGATCCTGCGCGATTCCGTGGCGAACGGCGCCTCGGTCGGCTTCATGGACTGGAATACACCAGCCGATTTCGAAGGCTTCTGGCGCGGCATAGCGGCAGAGGTCGCCGCCGGGCGTATCCTCCTCTTCGTCGCGCACGACGGCAGCGGCATCGTCGGCACGGCGCAGCTCCATCCGGTGGGAAAGCCGAACCAGCCGCATCGGGCCGAGATCGCCAAGGTGCTGGTGCATTCGCGGGCCCGCCGCCGCGGCATCGGCGAGGCGCTGATGCGGGCGGCGGAGGCGGCCGCGCTGGCGCTCGGGCGCGACCTCCTGGTGCTCGACACCGACGAGGCCGGAGCCGCGCGCCGGCTCTACAACCGCTTGGGCTGGACGGAACTCGGCACCATCCCGCGCTATGCTTTGATGCCCGACGGGCGCGATTGCGGCTCGACCTTTTTCTACAAGCAGTTGGGTTAGCTGAGTTCGGCGCTGCGCGAGAGCGCTCCGACAATGCGGCGCATGCCGGTCAGCAACGCCTCGCGTTCCGCTTCGGAAAAGCCGGCCAAAGCGCGCGCATTGACGCTCTTGGCCGCCGCAAGGGCCGGCTCCTGAAGCGTCTTGGCCCGCGCGGTGAGCTGGATGCGGCGGGCGCGGGCATCAGCTTGGTCAGGCCTGCGCTCGATCAGGCCGTCGCGCTCCATGCGAGCTAGGGTCGCCGCCATGGTCGCCTGTTCGACATCGAGCCGCCCGACCAAGTCCTTCTGCGTCAGCCCCTCTTCGCGCCAGAGTTCGAGCAGCACCATGAACTGCGCCGGGGCGAGGCCGAGCGGGCGCACCGCTTCGGCGAGTTCGCGCGCGAACAGGCGGGCGACATGGTTGGCGAGATAGCCGGCGGAGCTGGTCTTGAAACTGGTCATGCAGGGTCCGATCCTGCGAGATTGCAATTGAACAGCATGCTATGCAATAATATATAGCATGCTGTTCATTCTGAGGAGGCGGCCATGCCTGACTCCAGTCTCGACGCGATCACGCAGGAAAGCAGCGCCTCCACCGCGGGCCTCGCCGCACTGATCCTGACGACCTTGTTCGCGGGCGCTGCGATCTACATCCTCGTCGCCGAACAGCCGGCGCGGCTTGCGCTCGCGGACACTGCGCTGCTGCAGCAATGGCAGGAAAGTTATCCGCGTGCGGCGCGGATGCAGGCCGGGCTTGCGGTGCTGGCGAGTCTTGTCGGCGCTGTCGCCTTCTGGCGGGCGCGGAATCAGCTCTGGCTGGTCGGCGCGGCGCTGATGCTTGCCAATCTGCCGTTCACGCTGATCGTGATTGCCCCGGTGAACAACGCGCTGTTGGCGCTGGGCATCGAGCAGGCGGGAGCAGCGAGCCGGGGGCTGATCGAGCGCTGGGGATCGCTCCACGCCGTGCGCGTCGTGCTCTCAGTGTTGGCGACCGCCGCTTTTGCGCTGGCGATCGCCCGCGGCAGTTCTTACTCGGCGTTGCGGAAATAGGGCTCGACCGTGCCCTTGAGCTTCACCGTCATCGGGTTGCCGTGGCGGTCCTTGGCGTTGCCGGCGGTGAGGCGGACCCAGCCCTCGCTGATGCAGTATTCCTCGACATTGGTCTTCTCGACGCCCTTGAAGCGGACGCCGATATCCTTCGCCAGCAGCTCTTCATTGTAGAAGGGGCTGTTGGGGTTCGAGGACAGCCGGTCGGGGAGGGTGTCGGTCATGGCGCTACTCGTCTGCGGAAGTGATTTGCCGGACAGGTAGCAGGCCGAAGCGTGTTCGGCAAAAGCCGCCGCACGGGCCGTGAAAACAGAACGGCCGACCTGCGATGACAGGCCGGCCGCTCTAAGCGATAGGCGCCGGACCTCAGCGCTCGGCGAAAGCCTTCTCGATGACGTAGTCGCCGGCCTCGCCGTGATTGCCTTCCTGAAGGCCGCGCTCCTCGAAGATCTGCTTGAGGTCGACCAGCATCTGCGGGCTGCCGCAGAGCATGAAGCGGTCGCCTTCGGCATCGAACGGGCCCAGGCCGGTATCGCTGAAGAGCTGGCCGGAGGTGATCAGGTCGGTGATGCGGCCGCGATTGCGGAAAGGCTCGCGCGTCACGGTCGGATAGTAGATCAGCTGCTCGCGGATCATCTCTCCCAGGAATTCGTCGTTCGGCAGTTCCTGCTGGATCCGCTCGCCATAAGCGAGCTCGGAGACCTGGCGGCAGCCATGCATGAGCACGACCTTCTCGTAGCGCTCATAGGTCTCGGGATCGCGGATCAGCGACAGGAAGGGCGCCAGGCCCGTGCCGGTGCCGAGCAGGAACAGGCGCTTGCCGTCCTTGAGGTTGTCGAGCACCAGCGTGCCCGTCGCCTTCTTGCCGATGATGATGGGGTCGCCGACCTGCAGGTTCTGCAGGCGCGAGGTCAGCGGGCCATCCGGCACCTTGATCGAGAAGAACTCGAGGTTCTCGTCGTAATTGGTGCTGGCGACGCTGTAGGCGCGCAGCAGCGGCTTCTCGCCGACCTTGAGCCCGATCATCGTGAACTGGCCGTTCTTGAAGCGGAAGGTCGTGTCGCGGGTCGTCGTGAAGCTGAAGAGCGTGTCGGTCCAGTGATGGACGGAAAGGACGCGCTCCTCGTAGAAATTGCTCATCTCGTCGATCCTTAGATAGTCTAGCGATTTAGCAGATTATCGGATGCAGGACACCCAATATCACATTGCCGGACGTTCGGAAAGCAGGTCGATCTTGTCCGGTATTCCCTTCCAGTCGTCGGCATCGGCCGGCGGCTCGCTCTTCTGGGTGATGTTCGGCCAAAGCGGTGCCAGCCGGGCATTCAAGGTCAGCCACTGCTCGGCTCCGTCGGCGCTGTCGGCGACGATCGCCTCGGCCGGGCATTCCGGCTCGCAGACGCCGCAGTCGATGCATTCGTCCGGGTGGATGACGAGCATGTTCTCGCCCTCGTAGAAGCAGTCGACCGGACAGACCTCGACGCAATCCATGTACTTGCAACGAATGCAGGCGCTGGTGACGGCGTAAGGCATGCGCGATCCTTGCTGCTTGACAGCCGGGTCCGGACGGGGCAGGAATTCATTCGTATACAAACAATATCTCGCATCCCGCCATGCTTGTCAATCAGGCCCGCGGCGATGAGGATGGCGGCGGATTTCTGGTAACGGACGACAGGGCGGATACGATGGCTGAACAGCAGGCGACGACGGTCAGCAGCACGCACAAGCTGGTGGTGAAGAATATCGGCCTGATGCTCTCCGGCGATATCGAGCGCCCGATCCTGGAGGCCGACACGCTCGTCGCCATCGGCGGCCGGATCGCCGCGGTCGGCCGCTTCAAGGACCTCGATACGGAGGGGGCCGACACCGTCATCGACGCCCACGGCACGGTGCTCTCGCCCGGGCTGATCGACAGCCATGTCCATCCGGTCGCCGGCGACTGGACGCCGCGCCAGAACCAGCTCGGCTGGATCGACTCGACCATGCATGGCGGCGTCACCACCATGATCTCGGCGGGCGAGGTCCACACCCCCGGCCGGCCCAAGGACATCGTCGGCCTGAAGGCGATGGCGATCTACGCGCAGCGCGCCTTCACCGCCTTCCGCCCCGGCGGCGTCAAGGTCCATGCCGGCGCGCCGGTGATCGAACCCGGCATGGTCGAGCAGGACTTCAAGGACCTGGCCGATGCCGGTGTGAAGCTGCTCGGCGAGGTTGGTCTCGGCGGCGTCAAGGACGGCGCGCGGGCCAAGGAGATGGTGGCCTGGGCCCGCAAATACGGGATCCAGTCGACCATCCACACCGGCGGCCCCTCGATCCCCGGCTCGGGGCTGATCGGCGCCGACGTGGTGCTGGAGGCCGATACCGACGTGGTCGGCCACATCAATGGCGGCCACACCGCTCTGCCCGACAAGGAGATCCGCTGCATCTGCGAGGGCTGCAAGCGCGGTCTCGAGCTGGTCCACAACGGCAATGAGCGCGCCGCGCTCTACACGCTGCGCGTCGCCCGCGAGATGGGTGAACTGCAGCGTGTCATCCTCGGCACCGACGGGCCGGCGGGCTCAGGCGTGCAGCCGCTCGGTATCATCAGGATGGTCTCGATGCTGTCCTCGCTCGGCGACGTCCCGGCCGAGGTGGCGTTCTGCTTCGCCACAGGCAACACCGCCCGGATGCGCAGCCTCGATTGCGGCCTGATCGAGGTCGGCCGCAGCGCCGATTTCGTCTTCATGGACAAGGCCCAGCATTCGGCCGGCAGGAACTTCCTCGACTCGATCCAGCTCGGCGACCTGCCCGGCATCGGCATGATCGTGATCGACGGCATCGTCCGCAGCGGCATCAGCCGCAACACCCCGCCGGCGGAGAAGATCCCGTCGGTGGGCCACTGAGCGCGACCTGAGCGTCATTCCCGGGCGAAGCGAAGCGCAGACTCGGGAATCTCAAGACAAGAAGGCGCAAGCGGAAGCCCCTCCGGCCTGAGATGCTCGGGTCAAGCCCGAGCATGACGGCGCGCTCGGAAATCCCGCTTGCGGCGCGCTCCGGTTTGTCATTATTCTCATTCGTATACGAACGATCTCGGTGGCCGTGACGATCAGGACGATCAGGCGCGCCTCGCCCCGCCTGGGCGAGCCATGAGGACGACGAAGCGCTTCACGCTTCGCGTCAACGGCGCGAGCCATGAGGTTACCGGCGAGCCCCAGACGCCGCTGCTGTTCTTCCTGCGCAACGACCTCGCGCTCAACAGCCCGAAATTCGGCTGCGGCCTTGGCGAATGTGGCGCCTGCACCGTGCTGGTCGACGGCCAGGCGGCACGCGCCTGCGCCCTGCCGGTCAGGCTGGCTGAGGGATGCGAGATCGTCACGCTCGAAGGGCTCGGCAGCGTCGACGCCCCGCATCCGCTGCAGCAGGCCTTCATCGACGCGCAGGCAGCGCAATGCGGCTACTGCATCTCTGGCATGGTGATGACGGCGAAGGCCTTCCTCGACGTGCAGCCCGATCCGAGCGAGGCCGAGGTGCGCGAGGCGCTGCGCCACAACCTTTGCCGCTGCGGCACACATGTCGAGATCGTCAGGGCGGTGTTGCTCGCCGCCGAGCGCGGCCGGCAGGACGCGGCGGCGCCATGAGCGAGCCGCTCTCTCGCAAGGCGCTGTTGAAACGCGCCGGTGTCATCGGCGTAGTGGCACCGCGCAAGGGTGCTGCCGCCGACGCCGCGCCCGAGGACGGGCTCGACTTGCATGTCTGCCTGACGGCCGAAGGCCGCGTCCTCGCCTTCAACGGCCATGTCGATCTCGGCACCGGCATCCGCACCTCCCTCGCCCAGATGGTGGCGGAGGAGCTCGATTTCCCCTTCGACGCCGTCGAGATGGTGCTCGGCGATACCGCCGAGACGCCCGATCAGGGCGCGACCATCGCCAGCGAGACGATCCAGGTGACGTCGGTGGCGATAAGGATCGCGGCGACGCAGATTCGCGCCAGGTTGATCACCCTTGCGGCCGCCGCGCTCAGTTGCAGCGAAGACGAGATCGCGCTCGCCGACGGCGTGATCTCGCGCAAGGGCGAGACGGCGCCTGCGATTACCCTCGACACGCTGCTCGCCAATGAGCGCATCCTGCTGCCGCTGGCCGAGAGCGCCGCGTTCAAGCAGGTCGACCAGCACAGGCTCGTCGGGCGCTCGGTCGCCCGCGTCGATATCCCGGCCAAGGTCACCGGCAGCTTCACTTACGTCCACGATGTCCGCGTGCCCGGCATGCTGCATGGCCGGGTGGTGCGCCCGCCCTATGCCGGCATGGATGCCGGCGATTTCGTCGGCAGGAGCCTGATCTCGGTCGATCGCGACTCGATCGCCGACGTGCCCGGCATCCGCGCTCTCGTGGTCGAAGGCGACTTCATCGGCATCGTCGCCGAGCGTGAGGAGCAGGCGGCGGAGGCGGCGCTCAAGCTGAAGACGCAATGGCGCGAGTTCACCCCGCCCGACCTTTCCGATCTCGGTCAGGCACTGCGCACCCATCCCTCGACCCCGCGCCTCCTCGCCGAGGAAGGCGATGTCGACAGCGCGCTGGAGAGCCTCGAGACCCGGCTCGATCGCACCTACGTCTGGCCCTACCACATGCATGGCTCGATCGGCCCGTCCTGCGCGGTCGCCGATGTGCGCGAGGACGGCATCACCGTCTGGACCGGCAGCCAGAACCCCTATCCGCTGCAGAACGACCTTGCTGTGCTGACCGGCCTGCCGAAGGAGCGGATCGACGTCATCCGCTTCGAGGCCGCCGGCTGCTATGGCCGCAACTGCGCCGACGATGTCGTCGCCGATGCGGTGCTGCTCTCGCGGGCGGTCGGCGCGCCGGTGCGGGTCCAGCTCACCCGCGAGCAGGAGCATCTCTGGGAGCCGAAGGGCGCGGCCCAGCTGATCGATATCAAGGGCGGGCTCGGGCCGGGCGGCTCGCTGAAAGCCTACGACTTCCACACCTGGTATCCGTCCAATGCCGCCCCGACGCTGGCGCTGCTGCTGACCGGGCGCATCCCGAACCAGCCGGCGGCGCTCAGGATGGGCGATCGCACCGCCGTGCCGTCCTACAATTACGAGACCATGCGGCTGACGGCCTATGACATGCCGCCCATCGTGCGCGCGTCCTGGCTGCGCGGTGTCTCGGCGATGCCGAACGTCTTCGCCCATGAGAGCTATATCGACGAGCTCGCGCATGAGGCCGGCGTCGACCCGGTCGAATTCCGCCTCCGCCACATCAATGAGGAGCGCGCCGCCGAACTGACCCGCGCCACCGCCGAACGCGCCAACTGGCAGCCGCATGTCGGCCCGCGCATGGAGCAGGACGGCGAGGTCCTGCGCGGGCGCGGCTTCGCCCAGGCCCGCTATGTCCATGGCAGCTGGCCGGGTGTCGGCGCCGCTTGGGCCGCCTGGGTCGCCGATGTCGCGGTCAACCGCACGACCGGGGAGGTCACGGTCTCCCGCGTCACCGTCGGCCAGGACACCGGCATGATGGTCAATCCCGCCGGGGTGACCCACCAGATCCATGGCAACGTCCTGCAATCGACCAGCCGGGTGCTGCGCGAGGAGGTGACGTTCTCGCAGACCACCGCTGTCGCCAGCCGCGACTGGGGCTCCTATCCGGTGCTGACCTTCCCGGAACTGCCGGCGATCGACGTCATGCTGATGGATCGCCAGCATCTGCCGCCGATGGGCGCCGGCGAGTCGGCCTCGGTCCCGAGCGCGGCGGCCATCGTCAACGCTGTCTATGACGCGACCGGCGTGCGCTTCCGCGAATTGCCGCTGACGCCGGAGCGCGTGCTCGCCGGTCTCAATGGCACACCACTCTTGAAGCCGCCACCGCGCGAGCCGGCAAAACGCCTGCCCTGGTGGAGCAAGCTCGGCGCCGCTGTGGCGGGCGCCGCGACCTTCGCCGCGGTCTCGCTGGCCTTCGCGCCGTCGATCGCGCCGATCGCCCGGCCAGACCCGTCGACCTGGTCGGCGGCGACGATCGAGCGCGGCCGCCAGCTCGCGGCGCTCGGCGCCTGTGCCGTCTGCCACACGGCTAAGGACGGCTTACTCTATGCCGGCGGGCTCGCTCTGCCGACGCCGTTCGGCACGGTGCTGACCACCAACATCACGCCCGATGTCGAGACCGGCATCGGCAACTGGTCCTATGCCGCCTTCGAGCGGGCGATGCGGGCCGGCTTGCACCGCGAGGGTCGCCAGCTCTACCCGGCTTTCCCCTATCCGAGCTTCGCCAAGGCGAGTGAAGCCGACCTGCAGGCGCTCTACGCCTTCCTGATGTCGCAGCCGCCGGTGCGGCAGGAGAACGAGCCGAGCAACCTCACCTTCCCGTTCAACCTGCGCCTGCTCATGGCCGGCTGGAACCTGCTGTTCAACCGTGGCGGCGAGCTGAAACCCAATCCCGTGCGTTCGGCCGAATGGAATCGCGGGCGCTATCTCGTCGATGGGCTCGGCCATTGCGGGGCCTGCCATACCCCACGCAACGCGCTCGGCGCGGAGAAGGGTGGCAGCGCCTATCTCGCTGGCGGCGAGGCGGAAGGCTGGGAAGCACCGGCACTGACCAAGCTCTCGGCCGGGCCGATCCCCTGGAGCGAGGCGGAGCTCTACGCCTATCTGAAGACCGGCACTTCTCGGCAGCATGGCGCAGCCGCCGGCCCGATGGCACCGGTGATCGCCGAGCTCAGGGAATTGCCCGATGCCGATATCCGGGCGATGGCGACCTACCTGGCTTCGCTGAACGAGCCGCTGCCCGCGGCTGAAGCCGAAGCGCTGGCGGCGCGTATCGAGCAGCAGACCGCACGCTCCGCCAATCCCGCGACCTCGCCGATTGCGCGACTCTACGAAGGCGCTTGCGCCGCCTGCCACGAGACCGGCCGCGCCGCGCCGCTGCTCAACGCCGGACCGGCGCTCGGCCTGTCGTCCAAACTCCATGCGGCGACATCGGCCAACCTCGTCAACATGCTGCTCGAAGGCAGCCAGCACGGCATCGGCTCGATGCCTTCATTCGCGACGGCGCTCGATGATCGCCAGCTTGCGGAGCTGGCGGCCTATCTGCGCGGGCGCTTCGCGCCGGGGAAGCCGGCCTGGAGCGGCATCGAGGATGCGATCGAGGGCGCGCGCAAGTTGGCGCACTGAGCGCGGGCTGTACGAGGAAGGCCCTCCGCTACCGAGGACGCCGGGCCCGCTGATCGGGCGGGCCCGGCCAGTTGGTCAGGCCGTGGCATGCGGCTCGTGCCGATAGTTCCAGACGGCCCAGGCCGAGACGAACGCCGTCAGCAGGCCGAGCACCAGATGCGTCCGGAAAGCGCCGGTGTTGCCGGTGAAGCCGAGCACCCAGGGCGCTGCGATCAGCCAGAGGCCGAGCGCCAGATTCACCCATTCTTCCCATTCCGCGAAAGCGGTGAGCGCCGCGATCGCGATCACGGCAAGCACGGCGCCGACCAGCCAGGCATTGCGGGTCGGCATGGTGTCGGCCAGGAAACCCATCATCCAGGGCGAGATGAACAGGAGTGCGCCGAGGATCAGGTTGAGCCAGTCCTGCGGCCGTTTTCCACTCATATTCGCGGTCAACATGATCACCTCCATCGGTGAAGATCATCCAACCACGGCGCCTCGCGCACGGGGCGCTTGGTCCAGAACATTATACGCCCGTTGCCGAAATGGCTCAAGGACTGGCCAGAAAACGATCATGGCCGGCGTGAGCCGGCCACGACGATGCCTGACGACTTGGCGCAGGCGGGATTCGACTTCGCCGTGACTTGGCGAGCCTGCCTGTTCACTTGGCAGTGAGCAGTTCCTTGACCTGAAGCAGCACCAGCTCGTTGTCATCCGCCTTCTTCGGATCGCGCGACGACGAGAACGGCAGGTTGTTGTCGTTGCCGACCACGATGATGCCATTGGCGAGATCGACCACGTCGACGTTCTCGATGGTGAAGAACGGGAAGGGCAGCACGCCGTCGATCGCGCCCTGCTTCGCCTTCTTGTCGGGATCGGCGATCTTCATCAGGTCGATATAGCCGACCTTGCGCACGGGCTTGCCGACATTGGCGTCGGTCATCTCGATCTTGACGATGCGCTTGAACTTGGCGAGGTCGTGGAAGCAGTCCGGGCCCTTCTGGCCGGCGGCGCAGGCGCGGTCGGCAGTACCTTCGCCATTGTCGCGCTCGATGATCAGCGCGGTCGTCGCATCGATCATGTTGAAGTCGCCGATGGCGAGGCCCTTCTGCTCGAGCGGGAAGAACCAGGATCGGCCGGTCCACTTCTCGTTCTGCACGTCGAATTCGAGGATGCGCAGCACTTCCTTGCCGTCGACCTCTTCATTGCCCTTGGTCTCGGCGTTCCAGAGCGGGCCTTCCAGCAGCGGGTAGAGGAAGCGGCCGTCCGGTGACTGCGCCATGCCCTCATAGCCCTTGGAGCGGCGGACATTGAACTCGACCGGCAGGTTGGGCGCGCCCGGCGTCGTCACGGCATAGTGGTCGGGCGAGCGGGCCGGCTTGCCGTCGACGGTCGTCTCGAACACGGCCTCGACCTTGCCGGTCGCATCGACGCGGATCAGGTAGGGGCCGAACTCCTCGCCGATCCAGTACTTGCCGCCGATCGGCTGGATCGATTCCGGATCGAAATCGGCGCCGGTCAGATAGCGCTTCTCGGTGCTCTCGTTGGCGATGCGGAACGGCACCTTCTTGTCGGGGTCGTGCAGGAAGGTGGTGGCGGTGCGCTCGATCTTGCCGCCCTCGAAATCGGCCTTGAGGCGGTGGAAGAACAGCATCGCGTCCGGCGAGTTCGCCTTGGCGCCGAAGCCGTTGTCGGTCAGCACCAGGAACTCGCCATTGCCCAGCGAGCGGATGCCGGAGAAGCCCTGCACCGGCTGGCCGGCGAAGGGGGTGGAAAGACCGGTCGGGCGCCCGCCCGAGGTGCCCATCACCGTGCCGACCTGCTCGACGCGCTTGCCCGGCGTGGTGAATTTGCCGGAGACCTTGAGATCGGCCGGCGCATCGGCCGGGGCCGGGATGATTGTGTTGGCCGGCAGCAGGGCATGGCCGACCAGCTTGGCCGGGAACTCTTTCGGCGCATCCTGCGCGCCGGCGAGCATGGTGGACGACAGCAGAAGGGCGGCAGCGAGGCGCAGACGCATGGGACACTCCGGTTGGGGAAAAGCGGGACGGCCCCGCTTCGCGTCCGGAGTTTGCAGTCGCGCGACAGCGCCGTGACGCTTGCGTGACGGGGCGCCTGAACGAAAGCGTCGCTCCGGCGTTTCGCAAGCACCGAGGGGGAGGTGCAATGTGACCACGGCATACAAGGCTGGCACCGACGTGACCTGGCGCTGGGGCGCTCACACCGCCAGGGGCCGCATCGAGCAGGTCTTCACCGAGCCGGTGACCCGCACGATCAAGGGCACCGAGGTCCGCCGCAACGCCTCGCCGGAGAACCCGGCCTATCTCGTGACGCAGCCGCGCGGCGGCTACGCGCTGAAATCGCACAGCGAGCTCGAGAAAGAGCGATGAGCATCGCCCATCTCGACCTGGCCCTGCCGCATCGCGTCGCCGAGAATGCGGGCTGTCGGCCTGCAAGCGAGCCTAGTCTGTCCGCTTCAACGCCTTCATCGCCTGGGTGATCGCCACGGTCTCTACCGAGACGCGCGTCACGCGCATCAACAGGTCGACGACCTTCTCCTTGTAGTCGGCGAAGCGGTAGGTGTTGAATTTCTCGCGGATGGTCGGGTCCTTCGGCGTCTTCTCCTTGTGCTGGTCGAGCACCCAGTCGAGGCTCGAACGGTTGCCAAGCTTGTAGGCCCAGGCCTCCGGCGGCACGCCGGAGAGCTGCGTCTCGCTGTCGAGCACGATGATGCCGTTGTCGCGGTCGGCCTTGAGGATGGTTTTGGGTGTCACGCCGGCGGCGCGCGCCTTCTCGTCCGGCACGTCGAGCCGCTGCAGCGGCCAGGGCTCGACGCTCTCATAGCCGATATGGAGGCTCATCAGCCTCTCGCCCCAGCCGGCCCAGCGCCAGAAATCGGGATAGAACGGGATGCGCGGAAACTCGCGCTTGAGGTTCTGCGCATAGGTCTCGCGATAGACGGGATCGTGCAGCACGCCATAGATATAGTGGAAGATGTCGTCCTTGCTCAGGACGCGCTTGGTCTTCGCCTTGCGCCCTTCGGTTGCCTCATCCTCCTCGTCATGCTCGCCCTTGTGGCGAGCATCCACGTCTTGGCCACCGCTCTCGCCCGGCGAAGACGTGGATGGTCGGGACAAGCCCGACCATGACGGGTTTCCTCGCCCGTCCTTGCCATAAGCCTTCTGGAACTCCTTCAGCGCCCAATCGGTGATGTTGTCGAGGCGCTCGCCGGATGGGGTGTAGCGGTAGCGAGAGACGCATTGGGTGCCGCCATTGCCTTGCTTTAGCAGGCATAGATCGGGCAACTCGCTTGCGGCGAGAGCCGCTAACTCATGGCTAGAAGCTATGCCCAAAAAGCCAATCACTTGATTCTGCGCATTCGTAGGGAACATAGCGGGCAGCTGATAGGTCATTCCATTGAAGTGCTTATCAAAAAATAGCCAGGAAGTGGTGAAAGGGCGATAAGCAGCACGACGTAAATTTTGACGATTGAAGGTCTTAGCTACGTTGGAGATTAGATATTTTTCGAGTTCGCGATCCCATTTAATCGCGTCGCGATCAGGGTTACTTGGATCATTTCGCGTATGCTCATACGACGCGACAAGAAAGGCGGCTTTTCTGTCGAGATTTGCCTTGTTAAAATCGTAAATCCATTCATCCCGTTGCGTAGCAACGCCCCGAGAGAAGAGCTGAAAGATCGCTCTAGAACGACTACGTCGTTTCGCCTTCTCTTCTTTTGAACAGAGCGGGACCAGACTGTCCCAATCGTTGTCTGTCAGATTCAGCCAGTTGCTCTTGGTATCCGGCTCGACGCGCTGCCAGGTCAAAGCCTGAGCCTTTTGAGCCCCGATGAACGCCAGCTTGTCATCGGCAGTGTCTTCCTCCGGCCGCCGCGCATAGAAAACCTTGCAGCCCTTCTGCCCCTTGCGCTTGATCAGCAGCGAGATTGTCACGCCGGTCTGGATGCCGAAGACATTGTGCTTGGTACCGGAGAGCTTCGGATTGGCGCGGACATCGCCGCCGAGGTCCATCAGGTAGATTTCGTTAAACTCGCTGGCGACATCCTTACGGAAGCCGTCGAAGGCGGCCTTCTCGATGAAATTACGGTTGGTAATCAGCGCCAGAACGCCGTCGTCGTGCAGCCGGTCGGAAGCCCAGCGGAAGAAGCGCGTGTACATGTCGTAGACGGAGTTGATGTTTTGCGCCGTGCCCTTGGCGACATAGGTGTCCTTGATGCGCTGGTCGATCCGCTTATAGGCCCGGTTCGGGTTGCGGTTGTTGAAGTTCTCTTGCCAGGCATTGTACGGCGGGTTCCCTATCACCACCGAGATCTTGCGCCGGTTCTGGCGCTTGATGCGCTCGACATTCTCCGCTGACATCGCGCCGAACAGGTCGTGCTGGTGGCCGGAGCGGATGCCGAGGCCCTCGACATTGTCGAGCGTGTCGACGAAGCACAAGCTCGGGAACTCGGCGAACTGGCCGGTGATCGCGGCATAGGTCGCCTCGATGTTCAGATTGGCGACGTAATAGGGCAGGATCGCCACTTCGTTGGCGTGCAGCTCCTCCTTGTACTTGTGCGCCAGCTTCTGCGGCTGGCCACGGAAATGCTCCAGCAGCTCGCAGATGAAGGTGCCGGTGCCGGTGGCGGGGTCGAGGATTTCGACGTCGCGGTCGATCAGCGCCTTGCCGAAATGCTTCTGGCAGAGCCAGTCGGCGCCCTCGATCATGAAGCGCACGATCTCGTTCGGCGTATAAACCACGCCGAGCCGGTCAGCTGCTTTGGGATTGTAGACCTTGTAGAAAGTCTCGTAGATCACCTTCAAGAAGGTCTGCTTCTCGGCGTGGCTGGTGATCTGCGCCGCATTGGCGCGGATCGCGGCGTAATAGGGCTCCAGCGCCTTGAGCGTGTCCTTCTTCACGCCGCCGGTGAAGAACTTCGCCTCGAGCCCGTACAGCGCCCTGGCGATGTTGTTCTCGCGGTGGAAGTCGCTGTCGTTGAAGACGTTGGCGAAGATTTCCTCGGTCAGGATGTGCTGGATCAGCATCTCCCGGACATCGGCCTCGGAGACCACCGGGTTGATGGTCTGCCTGGCCTGTTCGAGAAAGGTGTTCGCGGCCTCCAGGAAGGCGGCATTGCCAGTGTAGGCGGCGTCGATCTTGGCCCGCAGCGCCTCCAGAACCGCCGGCAGATCGGCCCGGAACTGCGCCACGGCCTTGCGGAACTCGCGGATTTCCTGGCGCTCATAACTGAAGAACAGCGAGACCAGCTTGCCGAGCTGCGCCACGTCGGTCATCGAGCAGCGCAGCACCTCTTGCCGGTTCTGGATCAGCACCGCCGTCTCGGAATTCTCGAAGATGATGTTGTCCTGCGGATAGCCCTTGGCCAGCTTCTTGCGAATTTCCTCGTCGAGATCGTCGGCGGTGTCCTTCGCCTCCCAATAGCCGAGCGGCACGCGCAGATCGTGCAGGATCGTGCCGTCGGGCCGGACACGGTTCTTCTGCGGCGATTCGAATTCGTACTGGCTGATGAAGTGCAGATGGTTCTGCTTGGACCAGGCCTTGAGCAGATCCTTGAACGCCTCGCTGATGACGCCTTCGGTGAGGGAGCCTGAGAACTTCCTGACGCGGTCGAGGTCGTTGAGATAGGCTTGAATTAGGATCTGGCTCATGCCCCGCAACTAGCCAGAGCCATTGACCAAAGGCAATCGGGGCACAGCCGCCGGTTGCGCGACCGCCCGGCGGGGCGCAAGCTGCCGCGGGCGCCGAGCCAGCTGCTTCGTACGCCGGCCAACTGCGCCGCAAGGATGTGACGACCCTCCGGCGTCCACCGCACGCTCCTGCCAACTCCTGTCACCAGCCGCATCTCCGCCGCCTGGACCCTCTCGCATCCGCCGCAAATCACGCCCATATTGCGGCCATGCCAAAGAGCACCGACACCACGCCCGCCGCCAAGCTCAAGGCTGCGAAGAAATCCGCCGCCACCCGCACGCCGAACTCCAAGGCGAGCAAGCCCGAGCTCAAGCCGCTCGACGGCTATCTCGCCGACCTGCTCAACCCGGCGATCAATCGCGGCAAGGCGGTGCCGGGTGGCGCGGCCGGCTTCAGCGACGCGCCGCAGGCCGGCTATGAGGCGCGGCCGGGCGATGCCGATGAGAAGAAGCCGCGCAAGCTTTCGAAGAAGGCCGACTCGGCCTTCGATCCCGACAGCGACAGCGCGGCCTCGCTGACGGCGAAGTCATTGCAGGCGCTGCTGGAGACCGGCAGCCCGTTCATCGAGCCCGGCAAGCCCTGGACGCCGCACCGGCCCGAGCGCCCCGAGAAATCGGAAGGCGGCGTGCGCTTTCAGATGAAATCGGAGTTCTCTCCATCCGGCGACCAGCCGACCGCGATCGGCGATCTCGTCGACGGTGTCCGGCGGCAGGAGCGCGACCAGGTGCTGCTCGGCGTCACCGGTTCCGGAAAAACCTTCACAATGGCCAAGGTGATCGAGGAGACGCAGCGCCCGGCGCTGATCCTCGCTCCCAACAAGACGCTGGCGGCCCAGCTCTATGGCGAGTTCAAGAGCTTCTTCCCCGACAACGCGGTCGAGTACTTCGTCTCCTATTACGACTATTACCAGCCGGAGGCCTACGTCCCGCGCTCGGACACCTATATCGAGAAGGAATCCTCGATCAACGAGCAGATCGACCGCATGCGCCATTCGGCGACGCGCTCGCTGCTGGAGCGCGACGACGTCATCATCGTCGCCTCGGTCTCCTGCATCTACGGTATCGGCTCGGTCGAGACCTATACGGCGATGACCTTCTCGCTGAAGCTCGGCGAGCGCATCGAGCAGCGCCAGCTGATCGCCGATCTCGTCGCGCTGCAATACAAGCGCGTCCAGCACGATTTTGCGCGCGGCACCTTCCGGGTGAGGGGCGACACGGTCGAGCTCTTTCCGGCCCACTATGAGGACCGCGCCTGGCGCATCGGCCTGTTCGGCGACGAGGTCGAGAGCATCAGCGAGTTCGATCCGCTCACCGGCCAGAAGACCGGCGAGCTCGAATTCATCAAGGTCTACGGCAATTCGCACTACACCACGCCGCGCCCGACGCTGAACCAGGCGGTCAAGTCGATCAAGGAGGAGCTCAAGGGCCGCCTCGACGAGCTCAACCGCATGGGCCGCTATCTCGAGGCGCAGCGGCTCGACCAGCGCTGCACCTTCGACATCGAGATGATCGAGGCGACTGGCTCCTGCAACGGCATCGAGAACTATTCGCGCTATCTCACCGGCCGCAAGCCGGGCGAGCCGCCGCCGACCCTGTTCGAATACCTGCCCGACAACGCCCTCGTCTTCACCGACGAAAGCCATGTCACCGTGCCGCAGATCGGCGCGATGTACAAAGGCGACTTCCGCCGCAAGGCGACCTTGGCCGAATACGGCTTCCGCCTGCCCTCCTGCATGGACAACCGGCCCTTGCGCTTCGAGGAATGGGACGCGATGCGCCCGTCCTCGATCCATGTCTCGGCCACGCCCGGCGGCTGGGAGATGGACCAGACCGGCGGCGTCTTCACCGAGCAGGTCATCCGCCCGACCGGGCTGATCGACCCGCCGGTCGAGATCCGCCCGGCCAAGCATCAGGTCGCCGACCTGCTCGACGAGGTCAAGGAAGTTACCGACAAGGGCTATCGCACCCTCGTCACCGTCCTGACCAAGCGCATGGCCGAGGATCTGACCGAATACCTGCACGAGAACGGCGTGCGCGTGCGCTACATGCACTCCGACATCGACACGATCGAGCGCATCGAGATTCTCCGCGATCTGCGCCTCGGCGCGTTCGACGTCCTCGTCGGCATCAACCTGCTGCGCGAGGGCCTCGACATCCCCGAATGCGGCTTCGTCGCCATCCTCGACGCCGACAAGGAGGGCTTCCTGCGCTCCGAGACCTCGCTGATCCAGACCATCGGCCGCGCCGCGCGCAATGTCGACGGCAAGGTCGTGCTCTATGCCGATCATGTCACCGGCTCGATGGAGCGGGCGATGGCCGAGACCAATCGCCGGCGCGAGAAGCAGGAGGCCTACAACGCCGCCAACGGTATCACGCCGCAGACGATCAGGCGCGCCATCGGCGACATCCTCGGCTCGGTCTATGAGCGCGACCATGTCACCGTCGACAAGGGCCTGGTCGAGGGGCCGGTCGCCGGCCACAACCTCAAGGCCGCGATCGCCGATCTCGAAAAGCGCATGCGCGAGGCTGCGGCCGATCTCGAATTCGAGACCGCCGCGCGCCTGCGCGACGAGATCAAGCGCCTGCAGGCGACCGAGCTCGCCATCGCCGACGACCCGCTCGCCCGCCAGAGCGATGTCGAGGGCAGCGCCGGCAAATACCAGGGCGAGCGCAGCTACGGCGCCTCGGCGAACCTGCCGACCCGCGCCCGCAAGCCGACCGACGCCGATATGGGCCCGCACAACTGGGGCGGCGGCGAGGGGAAGCCGAAGGCGAGCGTGGCGCGGCCGAGGAAGCCGACGCTCGACGAGATGGGCCCGGTGCCGGAGGCGCGGCCGAAGGGGGCGGGGGAGAGGCGGGGGAGGCGGAGGTAGGTATCTTGCTCGTACTATATTTCTATAGCTCATATTGTTGTTATGAGTAGCTTATTGTCTGGAGATTTTGATGAAACGAAATATGGACCTCGTTCGAGAGATTCTTTTATCGTTCGAAAATGTCGAGGCGGCTCGTGTCAGCAAGAAATCAATAGTCGTTGATGGCTACAAGAAAGAAGAAATCGACTTTCATATCGAGCTTTTGGTCGAGGCTGGGCTGCTAAATCATCATATCGCGAAGCCAGAAACGACCAGTGGGCGACCGTTTTTGATGCGGTTTGATATGGGTATCAGACCAACAATGATAGGATACGATTTTGCAGATAGCGTAAGAGATCCAGAGGTATGGTCTAAAACAAAAAAAGGAGCAGAACGAGCCGGAGGCTTCACCATTGATTTATTAAAAGATTTAGCCAAAGGACTTATAAAGAAGAAAATAGAAGAGCATACAGGGATTCAGATTTAGATATTTTAGTAGAAAGTGCGAGGGGGAGAACCGTTCTCCTGAGTGGGAGCGGGGCAGAGGTGAGGGACCGCCGCTGATCATCTGAATGCAACGGCGCCGCTGCGGCCTTCTCCGGCAAAGGCAGGCCCTCATCCGGCGCTTCGCGCCACCTTCTCCCATCCGGGAGAAGGGAGGGCCGAGGTTCCGGCGATCCATATCGCAGCGAAGCCGTTGCGGTTCCGCCGCCTGCCGAGGCATCCTCGCCCGATGACCACCGAGCAACGCAGCTTCGCCCGCAGGCTGCGCCGGCGCGCGACGCCGGCCGAGCAGGTCGTGTGGGAGCTGCTGCGCAATCGCCGGCTCGACGGTCTCCGGTTCCGGCGTCAGGTGCCGCTGCTCGGCTACACCGTCGACTTCATCTGCATCGAACGCCGGCTGATCGTCGAGCTGGATGGCGCCCAGCATGACCACGAACAGGATTACGACGCGGCGCGGACGCAAGAGATCGAGCGGTACGGCTTCACCGTGCTGCGCTTCACCAACCGGCAGGTGCTGGATGATCGCGATGCGGTGGTCGCGGCGATCCGGGCGGCGCTGCGGAACTAGGCGGGTGAACCGCGGGGAACCCTTCTCCCGTGTGGGAGAAGGGCAGGGATGAGGGCCTGCCCTAACCGATTGACGTCGCAGCGGCGCCGCCTCGCTCTAATAATCAGCGGCGGTCCCTCACCCCTGCCCCTCTCCCATCCGGGAGAGGGGTTCTACGTCGCGGTTCTGGTGCTCGATGGGGATAGACCGCAACCTTATCCCCGCCCTCCGAACCTCCCGTATAATCCGCCGCATCCTATCCCCGAGGGGCGGCCGACCGGAGGCATGTCGTTTGGCGGGATGGGTACGGCGCCTGCGGGCAAGGGTTGCGCCTTGCTCCCGGGAGGCTTCGGGAACCGACCTGGGGGCACTACGACCTCTGCGCGAGGAGCTCGCTAGACCGCGCCGGTTCAGGCCGGCGCGACAGAAGCGCGGCCCGGAGTTTTCAAATCGCCGCTGGCGGAGCGCCACGGGGCGTGCGGATGGTGGCTCAATCCATCCGCGCCGCTTCCTGGCTCAATGGAAGCGGATCTCCAAACCAGCGCCTCGCGGCGCTCCGCTGCCCCTCATATGCAAAACGCCCGCAGGATGAGCCTGCGGGCGGGGAAAAGCTTGGGCGCGGGAGGCGCGGTGCTAATCCTTCTCCCACCCATCTCGGGCCTGCCCGAGATGGGCAACTCAAAGTGCCAATGTCGGCAACAGCCGACATTGGTGGGGAGAAGGTGGCAGCGCGAAGCGCTGACGGATGAGGGAAGTCCAGCCCGACGCTCGGCGTCTCACCCGGTCGAACCGCCCTCATCCCCCTGCCGGGACCTTCTCCCCCGAGGGGAGAAGGGAGCTTCCGAGGGGAGAAGGAGGCTGTAAAACTTCCGCGCCCTTCGCCCTGGGGGACAGGGAGGCGAAGGGCGCGGCGACCGCCTAGAAGCGGTCGTAACGGTCGTGATGGCGGCGGCCATGGGCCGGGGCCCAGGGCGGCGGACCGCCGCGACGGTGGCCGTAGCCATAGCCGCGGTCATAGCCGCGATGGTGGCGGCCATAGCGCTGCTGGCGTTCCATGTTGCGCTGGATCTCCCACATCCGGTGCTCGCGGTTGTGGCGGACATAGGTCGCCTCGACCTTGTCGAGCGCGGCCGCGCCGCTGAAGGCTTCGCTGGCGGCGGCCGGGGTCACGGCGGCGCCGAGCGCGATCGCCGCGGCGATGAGAAGGTGTCGCATGGGGCATCTCCTTTGGTTGCCGCGATAAAAGCGGATCTGTTTGGAACTCCGCGTGAACGGAATTGTTCGCCGCCGTTCATCTTCGTTGTGCTCCGGCAGCGTCCCGGGGCGTCAGGCGCCGGGTCCGCCCTCGATCTCGCTCGCCCAGGCAAGCGCTGCGTCGAAGGCGTCGGGCTTGAAGCTCCTGACCTCGACGAAGGGCACGAGCGGCCCGGCGATCGCGACCAGCGTTTCGATCCAGCCCTTGTCGGTGACGACAGCCTCGCGCGGGAAGCGATGCCATTGCAGGATCTTGCCGAAGCCGTAGCGCGCATCCTTCAGGCCGGCGCGGAAGGTCATGTCCTCGAAGCCGGTGAGATCGGCAAGGATGCCGAGCTTCTCATGGCGTTCGAGTTTGCTCTCGATCTCGGCGATCAGCCGGTCGAAATCCGGCTCGTCGAACGTGCCGGTGATGCGGAAGGCCGCGACATGGTCGGCGGCGGGAAGGATGTCGAGCATCGGCGCCTCCTGGCTTGCATCAGGGACAACGCAGGCCGGCGGGCGAAGTTCGCAAGGCGAACCATCGCCGGGTCGGGGCGTTGGCAAAGGCATGGGGGCTCAACGCACGCAAAGGAGACGATGATGGCCAATGCTGGCGGGAAGCTCGGTCCGAGCATCAAGGGCAAGGGCGACGGCACCGGCGCGACAAGCACGCGGCCGGTTGCGCTTCAGGACCACAAGGTGCTCTCCAACCGCGACAAGACGCAGCTCAACCGCGGCCGCGGCCTCGACGGCAAATGGATCGAGAACGAGCAGGTCTACGAGACGGACGCGAACCGACGCTCGCAGGAAGAGTGAGCCCTATTTCAGCGCGATGATCAGCATCAGGAAAACGAGGATGATCAGGACCTGCTTCAGGCTCCAGTTGATCCGCCGCAGCTGCTCGGAGACCGGGTCTTCCGGCGGCTCATCTTCCTGATCCGGCTGCCCGGCCGCGAGGAAGGCCGGATCGACCGCTTCCGCAGGCCGCCAGCTGATGCTCTGCACGCGCCCATGCGCCTGTGCCGGCCGGCCATCGGCCTCCGGCGCGAGATGGAAAACCGGCGGCGCGTCGTCGCCGGCTCCCTCGCGCAGCCAGAGATTGGTGGTCGCGGCCAAGGAGAGGCTGCCGGCGCGGCCCTCGGCGAGATCCTGCCGCAGCCCCGCGAACAAGGGTTGCGGCAGGAAGAGCTCGGCGGCGAGCCGGGCGTCGAGATCGCCCTGGGCCCCGGCGGGAAAGCTCAGCCGCAGCAATGGCGCGCTGTCGCCGGGGAAGGAGCGGATCGTCAGGGACAGATCCTGCGCCGGTTCCGCCTGGCCGATCCGGGCGAGCGCTGCACCATCCGGGCGGGCATGGCCCTCGATCCGGGCGGCATCGTGCAGCACGCCGTCACGCCATTCATGCCCGGAGATCGCGACGAGCCCGTCGGCCGTGAAGGCGAGCGGCCTGGTGGCGTCCTGCACGAAGGCGCCGGCCACGCCCGGCAGCGTCATCCGCCCGTCCACGATGCTGGCGCTGTCCGTCCTGTCGTTCATCCCACCCCCACCTTGAGTCGGGGCGGACGATAGCAGGTCGGGCCGGCGACGCCAGAATGGCATGTTGTTCTACGCCGAGGGAGGAATGGGCTATGTCGGAAAAGAAAATTTCCTTCTCCGGCCGTTCGGCGAAAGGCTCTTCCTGATTGGCGTGTACCTTTAAAAGAACGTTTGGATTGACATGTAGAACGACGCCGCCTAGATTGCGGATGTCGTCGGGTGACCGATGGCCGCGGAGATTTGAGCGAGCAGCTTGCGCCGCGTCACCAAACGCTAAAGCGCCACGACGTGGTCGTGGGCTCCCCAGCTTGAGGAGATGAACATGACCGGCTCCGTTCTCCGCCCTGTCGAACCGCTCGTCCGTTCGATGATGTGTTGTTGTCGCCGCTGATCCAGCGTTGACGCCGTTTACCGGCATCACTTCCGACATCACCACTAAGAGGGCGCCGCAACGCGGCGAAGATCGTCATGTCGTTCCAGTCCCAGATCGTTTCCAATCCGCCGGCCCGCCAGGCCTATGTCATCGAGGTCGGCGAGACCCAGGCCGGTCTCGTCGCCCGCGGCGCCGATGAGCGCTTCTACACCTTCATCTCCGCGTCTGCCGCGTTCGACCGGCTCGAGGGCCAGCGCTTCGCCACGCCGGTCGCGGCCGAACTGGCGGCGCGCCAGCTCGTCCGTTCGCGTCCCGGCTTGCGCTTGGCGGCCTGAGGAGCAGGTCGGTGACGCTGTTCGAGACATTGCGCGCGGCCTTCGCCGCCTGGTTCGAGCGGGCCGCGCCCGCTGAACTCGGCGAGCCGCGCTGGCAGGAGCGCTCTTTCGCCGAGCTCGGCGCCGAGGAGCGCCGCCGCTCGATCCGCGAGGTCACGCTCGAGCAATTGGGCATTGCGCACTGGTCGTGCCACACGCATTTCTGAGGTCATGATGAACGCCCCCGTGAAGCCCGGCGCCTTTCGCGTCGATGGCCTTGTTCCAGCGCCGCCCGCCGATGCGATCATTCGCTTCGAGCAGGTCGGCAAGACCTTCGCGAGCCGTGACAGCCAGGAGCCGGTGACGGCGCTCGCCGGCATCGATCTTGCCGTGCCACGCGGCAGCATCGTCGGCGTGATCGGCCGCTCCGGTGCCGGCAAGTCGACGCTGATCCGCCTGGTCAACGGGCTGGAGCGCGCCACCTCCGGCCGCATCCTGATCGAGGGCGAGGACGTCACCAACCTGACCGAGGCCGGCTGGCGCGAGCGCCGGCGCGCCACCGGCATGGTCTTCCAGCATTTCAATCTGCTGTCCTCGCGCACGGTGTTCGACAATGTCGCGCTGCCGCTGGAGATCGCCGGCGTGCCCAGGGCGAAGATCGAGGCGCAGGTCAGCCGCCTGCTCGACCTGGTCGGGCTTGCCGACAAGCGCGAACGCTTTCCGGCCGAGCTCTCCGGCGGCCAGAAGCAGCGGGTCGGCATCGCCCGGGCGCTGGCGACCGAGCCGAAGGTGCTGCTCTGCGACGAGGCGACCTCGGCGCTCGATCCCGAGACGACCCGCGCGATCCTGGCCCTGCTCAAGCAGGTCAATCGCGAGCTCGGCATCACCATCTTGCTGATCACCCACGAGATTCCGGTGATCAAGGAAATCTGCGACCGTGTCGCGGTGATCGAGGGCGGCCGCATCGTCGAGGACGGCGAGACCTTCGAGGTGATGACAAGGCCGCGCCATCCGACCACGGCGAGCTTCGTCGAGGCCGTGACCGGCGTCGAGGTGCCCGACTATCTCGCCGGCCGCATCCACAAGCAGGCGCTCGCCGGCGACAGCGCCGTGCTGCGCATCGCCTTCACCGGCGAGAACGCGACGACGCCGGTGATCAGCCGCCTCAGCGCCGTGATCGGCGTCGACGTCAACATCCTCGCCGGCCGCATCGACGCGATCGGTGACAAGCCGTTCGGCAGCCTGCTGGTTTCGGTGCCGGCGAGCGAGCCCGAGCTCGCCGCCGTTTTCGGCGCGCTGAAATCCCTCGATCTCAAGGCGGAGCTGGTCGGCCATGTCTCCTGAACTCATCCGTCTGATCATCGAGGCGACCGGCGATACGCTGCTGATGGTCGCGATCGCCGCCGGTCTCGGCACCGCGCTTGGCCTGCCGCTCGGCGTCTTCCTGGCGACCAGCAAGAAGGGTGAGCTCTTTGCGGCGCCTGCGGTCAACGCGGTGCTCGGCGCGCTGGTCAATGCGACGCGCTCGACGCCCTTCATCATCCTGGTCGTTGCGATCATCCCGTTCACTCGGCTGATCGCCGGCACCTCGATCGGCACCTTCGCCGCGACCGTGCCGCTGACCGTGGCGGCGACGCCCTTCATCGCCCGCCTGATCGAAGGCGCCATCCGCGAGGTCGATCAGGGCCTGGTCGAGGCGGCCCGCTCCATGGGCGCGACCCCGCTGCAGATCGTCTGCAAGGTGCTGGTGCCCGAGGCGCTGCCGGCGATCGTGCTCGGCCTGACGCTGGCGCTGGTCAGCCTGCTCGGCTTCTCGGCCATGGTCGGTGCGGTCGGCGGCGGAGGCTTGGGCGATCTCGGCATCCGCTATGGCTATCAGCGCTTCATGCCGGATGTGATGGCGATCGTCGTCGCCGTGCTGATCGTCCTCGTCCAGACTGTGCAGAGCGTCGGCGATCGTCTCTCGCGTCGCCTCAACAAGCGCCTGCGTCACGCCTGACCCCCTTCCGCTTCCAGCCCGTTCAGTTCACCAAGGAGCTACCATGTCCACCCTTCTCAGCCGTCGCCTCGCGCTCGGCCTTGCCGCCTCTCTCATCCTCGCCGCCCCGGCGCTCGCCCAGCAGAACCAGGTCGTCCGCATCGGCGCCTCGCCCGGTCCGCATGCCGAGATCCTCGAGAAGGTGAAGCCGATCGCCGCCAAGAACGGCCTCGATCTCAAGATCATCGAGTTCTCCGACTATGTCGTGCCGAACCAGGCGCTGGCCGCCGGCGAGCTCGAGGCGAATTCCTTCCAGAACCAGCCCTATCTTGACAACCAGGTGAAGGATCGCGGCTTCAAGCTGGTCAGCGTCGGTCTGACCGTGAACTTCCCGCTCGGCATCTACTCCTCGAAGTACAAGAGCTGGGCCGAGGTGCCGGATGGCGCCACCGTCGCGATCCAGAACGATCCGACCAATGGCGGCCGCTCGCTGCTGCTGCTGCAGGACAAGGGCGCGATCAAGCTGAAGGATGGCGTCGGCTTCAAGCCGTCCGTCGCCGATATTGTCAGCAACCCGAAGAAGCTGAAGATCATCGAGATCGAGGCCGCCCAGACGCCGCGTTCGCTCGCCGACGTCGCTGCCGCCGCGATCAACACCAACTACGCCGTCGACGCCAAGATCGAGCCGACCTCGGCGATCCTGCGCGAGGACCCGAAGGGCCCCTATGTCAACCTGATCGCCGTGCGCGAGGCCGACAAGGACAAGCCCTGGGTCAAGGCGCTGCTCGCCTCCTATCACACCCCCGAGATCAAGGCCTTCGTCGCCGAGCGCTTCAAGGGCTCGGTCCTCGCCGGCTGGTAAGGCTCCTCCCCCCGGGCCGTGGTCACGGCCGGGCACCTGCCCCGGAAGTGCAAGCTTCCGGGGTTTTTCGTTTGTCAGACCGACAGATACTGCGCCCTGACCGCCTCATCCGCCTTGAGCTCGTCCATCGTGCCGGTGAAGCGGATCAGGCCCTTCTCGATGATGGTGGCGCGGTCGGCGACCGAGCCGGCGAAGTGCAGGTTCTGCTCGGAGATCAGCACCGAAAGCCCTTCCCCCTTCAGCGCCAGGATGGTCTTGGCCATCTCCTCGACGATGACTGGGGCGAGGCCTTCCGAGGGCTCGTCGAGCAGGACGAGCTTGGGATTGCCCATCAGCGTGCGGGCGATGGTCAGCATCTGCTGCTCGCCGCCCGACATCGCCCCACCCTGCCGGTCGCGCATGCGCCCGAGATTGGGGAAGAGCTGGAACAGCCGCTCCGGCGTCCAGTGCGGCGCGCCCTCGCGCTTAGGTCTTTGCGCCACGGAGAGGTTCTCCATCACGCTGAGCTCGGAGAAGACGCGGCGCTCCTCCGGGACATAGCCGATGCCGAGGCGAGCGATCTCGAAGGGCTCGCGGCCGACGATGGTGTGTCCCTCGAAGGTGACGCGGCCGGCCTGCGGCGGCACGAGGCCCATCACCGCCTTCATGGTGGTCGACTTGCCGGCGCCGTTGCGGCCCATCAGGGCCAGCACCTCGCCGCGCCCCATCGAGAAGCCGACGCCGTGCAGGATATGGGCGCGGCCGTAATAGGCGTTGAGGCCTTCGATCTCGAGCATCAATGGCCTCCCGAGGTCGCGCCGGAGCCGAGATAGACGGCGCGCACGGCCGGATCGTTGCGGACCTCCTCGGCCCGGCCCTTGGCGATCAGCTTGCCGCGGTCGAGCACGAGGATCGCGTCGGAATGGGCGAAGACCACGTCCATGTCGTGCTCGGTGAACAGCACGGCGATGCCGCGCTCCCTGGCGATCTCGGCGGTCAGCGCCATCAGCGCGATGCGCTCGCGCGGGGCCATGCCAGCGGTCGGCTCGTCCATCAGCAGGAGTTTTGGCTTGTTGGCGATCGCGACCGCGAGCTCGACCCGCTTCAGGTCGCCATAGGCGAGGACGCCGCAGGCGCGCTCGGCCTGATCGAGCATGCCGACTTGGCTAAGCAGCGCGTCGGCCTCGGCGACATGGCGGTCCTTGGCCCGGCCGAACAGCGTCCAGGTCTCGCCGGCATGCGAGATCAGCGCCATCTGCACGTTCTCGCGCACGCTCATCGAGGCGAAGGTCGCGGTGATCTGGAAGGTGCGCCCGACGCCGAGGCGCCAGACCTCGCGCGGCTTCAGGCCGGTGATCGTCCGGCCGTCGAAGATCACTTCGCCGCGGTCGGAGGGGAGCTGGCCGTTCAGCATGTTGAAGCAGGTGGTCTTGCCGGCGCCGTTGGGGCCGATCAGCGCGAGCAGCTTGCCAGCCTCGACCGAGAAGCTGACATCGTCGACAGCGCGCACGCCGCCAAAGGATTTTCCGAGATTGCGGACTTCGAGGACCGGGCTCATCGGGCGGGCTCCGGCGTGGCGGTGACGGGAGGAGCAGGCTCGGCCTCGCGGCGCCGTTCGGCAAAGGCCAGTGCCGTGCCGACCAGGCCGCGCGGGAACAGGATGACGAGCAGCACGATCGAGGCGCCCAAGACGAAGCGCCAGTACATCGTCGCCTTCATCAATTGCTCCTGCAGGCCCATATAGGCGAAGGCGCCGACGATCGGGCCCGAGACGGTCTGGACGCCGCCGAGCAGCACCATCAGGAGCCCGTCGACCGAGCGCGGGATCGCCATATAGGTCGGGAAGACCGAGCCCTTGAAGAAGGCGAAGAGGGCGCCGGCGATGCCCGCCGCGACAGCGGCGATGATGAAGGCGATCCACTGGATCCGCATCACCGGCAGGCCGATGGCCTCGGCCCGCAGTGGACTGTCGCGCCCGGCCCGCAAAGCGTAGCCGAAGGGGGCGAAGACGATGATGCGAAGCGCGAGGATCGCGGCGACGCAGACCGCCAGCGCCAGGTAATAATAGACCAGCTTCGAGCTCGCCCAGGCCGCCGGCCAGACGCCCAAAATGCCGTTGTCGCCACCGGTGACGTCGACCCATTGGAAGGCGGTCGCCCAAGCGATCTGGGCGAAGGCGAGTGTCAGCATGGCCAAATAGACGCCCGAGAGCCGGACGCAGAACCAGCCGAAGACGACCCCGGCGATGCCCGCGAGGAAGGGTGCGAAGGCGAGCGCCGGAACCATCGGCATGCCCAGCCACTTCACCGCCAGCGCCGCGCCATAGGCGCCGAGGCCGAAATAGGCGGCGTGGCCGAAGGAGGCCATGCCGCCCGGACCCATCATGAAGTGCAGCGAAGCGGCAAAGAGCGCGAAGATCGAGAGCTCGGTCAGCGTCAGCAGCCAGTGGTCGGCGACGATGAAGGGCGCGATCAGCAGCACGGCGAGCGCCGCGAGCCCGATCAGCTTGACGTTCGTGTTCGCCGGCAGGAGCAGCGGCTCGACCGGGCCATGGGCATGGGCGGTGCCGACCGGGCGCTTACCCATCAGGCCGTAGGGCTTGATCACGAGGACGACGGCCATCACCAGGAAGACCAGCACCAGCGTGATCTTCGGGAAGACCAGGATGCCGAAGGCATGGATGATGCCGATCAGCACGGCGGCGAGATAGGCGCCGGTGACGCTGCCGAGCCCGCCGACGACCACGACGACGAAGGCCTCCGAAATCATCGACAGGTCCATGTGCAGGTTCACCGCCTCACGCGGCAGCTGCAAGGCGCCGCCCAGTGCGGCAAGACCGGCGCCGAAGGCGAAGACCGAGGTGAAGAGCAGGCGCTGGTTGACCCCGAGTGCGCCGACCATCTCGCGATCCTGCGTCGCGGCGCGCACCAGCGTGCCCCAGCGCGTCTTCTGGAACAGGAACCAGAGCAGGCCGAGCATGATCGGCCCGACCACGATCAGGAAGAGCTCGTAGCTCGGGAAGCGGCTGCCCATCAGCACGACGAAGCTCTTGAAGCCGGGTGCGCGCGGGCCGAGCTTGTCCTCCGGACCCCAGATGCCGAGCGCGATGTCCTGCACCATCAGCACGAGGCCGAAGGTCGCGAGCAATTGAAACAGCTCCGGCGCCTGGTAGATTCGGCGCAGGATGACGATCTCGACGAGTGCGCCGAGCGCCGCGACGATGACAGCCGCCAGGAGCACCCCACCCCAGAAGCCGAGCGCATCGGCCGGGCCGAAGCGCGAGACCAGCGTGAACGCGAGATAGGCGCCGAGCATGTAGAAGGAGCCATGCGCGAAGTTCACGATCCGCGTCACGCCGAAGATGATCGACAGCCCGCAGGCGACGAGGAAGAGCGACGAAGCCGAGGCCAGGCCGTTGAGCGTCTGCGCGAAGATCAGATCGATCATGCGAGGTCCCGTCGTAACAACCGAAAAAGGGCGCAATCCCCCCACGGCCGCAGCGCTCAGCCGCGGCCGGGTAGCCTAGTCTAGATCAGGTCGAAGCCTGGCGCTTCAGCCCGCCGGGCGAAGCGTCTTCACCTCTGCATCGGACGGCAGGTATTTGGCGCCGTCGGCATAGCGCCAATCGACCATGACGCCCTTGCCGTCCTTGACCGCGGTCTTGCCGACATAGGCGCCGAGCGTCGCCTGGTGGTCGGAGGCGCGGAACTCCACCGGGCCAAAGGCCGAGGTGAACTTCAGCCCTTTCATGGCATCGATGAGCTTCTCGTTGTCGGTGGTGCCCGCCTTGGCGATGCCGGCAGCGATGGCGTTCATGGTGTCGAAGCCGACGACCGAGCCGAGGCGCGGATAGTCGTTGTACTTCGCCTTGTAGGCGTCGCGGAACTTGACGTGATCCGGCGTCTGGATGTCGGCATGCGGATAGCCGGTGACGATCCAGCCGATCGGCGTCTCGGCGCCGAGCGGATCCATGTATTCCGGTTCGCCCGTCAGCATCGAGACCACGGTACGCCCCTCGAACAGGCCGCGGGTGTTGCCCTGGCGCACGAAGTTCGAGAGATCGGCGGCGAAGGTGACGTTGAAGATCGCATCGGGCTTGGCCGCCTCGAGCGCCTGCACGGTGGCGCCGGCATCGATGCGGCCGAGCGCCGGGAACTGCTCGGCGACGAACTCGACATCGGGCTTGGCCTTCTTCAGCAGCTCCTTGAACCACTTCACCGCCGACTGGCCGTATTCGTAGTTCGGCGCAACCAGCGCCCACTTCTTCGCCGGGAGCTTGGCCGCTTCCTCGACCAGCATCGCCGCTTGCATGTAGGTCGAGGGCCGCAGGCGGAAGGTGTAGCGGTTGCCCTTGGCCCAGACGATCGCGTCCGAGAGCGGCTCGGAGGCGACGTAGAGCCGCTTGTTCTGCAGGGCGTAGTCGGCGATGGCGAGGCCGACATTGGAGAGGAAGCCGCCCGAGAGCAGGTCGACTTTCTCGGCATTGATCAGCTCGCCGGCGAGGCGCACCGAATCCTCGGGCTTGCCGGCATCGTCGCGGAACAGCGTCTCGACCTTGCGGCCGAGCACGCCGCCGGCGGCGTTGACCTGCTCCAGCGCCAGCTCCCAGCCCTGGCGATAGGGCTTCAGGAAGGCCGGCTGCGAGGTGTAGCTGTTGATCTCGCCGATCTTGATCGGCGCGCTTTGGGCGCGCAGCAGAGACGGCGTGGCCAGCGCGACGGCGCCGAGCGCAGCTCCGCTGACGAATTGGCGACGGTCCATTCGGTGGCTCTCCCGTTGATCGCTCGTCTTACGCATCCACAGCCCCTCGCTGCGCGATTTCCTACCCTAGGCCAGTGCAGCGCGCTGCAACAAGCCGGGGCGAAAATTCGTTTGTATGCGTATGAAATCTCGACTGCGTTTCGCAGTTTGTCAATCGTCGAAAAACAGGCTCCGCCGCCGCGGTGTCGAGCAGGGCGTTGCGAGCCTGGGATCCTTCAGGATCGCCCACCATCGACCGAGAGGATCTGGCCGGTCACCCAGCTCGCCTGCTCGGAGAGGAAGAACAGGCTGGCATGGGCGATGTCCTCGGATGTGCCGAGCCGGCGCGTGTGGATGCCTTCGATCAGCCGTTTCTGGCCCTCCGGCCCATAGGATTCCCATTGCCGCTCGGTCGCCGGATTGGAGCGGACAAAGCCGGGCGCGACCGAGTTCACGGTGATGCCATCAGGACCGAACTCCCAGGCGAGCTGCCTGGTCAGCCCGACCAGCGCATGCTTGGCGCTGGCATAGGCCTGGATGCCGGTCAGGCTGGGGCGCAGGCCGGCACCCGAGGAGATGTTGACGATCCGGCCGTATCCGGCCCGCTTCATCGCGGGAGCAGCCGCCTGCGACAGGAAGAAGGCGGCGTCGACATTGGCGGCGAAGACGGCGCGCCAGTCGCTCTCCGAGATCTCCTCGATCGGCCGGCCGACCTGCCCGCGCACGCCGCCGGCAGCGTTGACCAAAAGGTCGAGCCGGCCTTCGGCGCCGAGGACCTTGCCGACCAGCTCCTTCGCAGGCTCCGGGCTGCCGAGATCGGCGACATGAGCGTTCGCGCCGAGCGCCTTGGCGCTGGCGGCGACACCGTCCGCATCGAGATCGGCGAGATGGACGCGGGCGCCGGCCTGCGCCAGCGCGGCGGCGATGGCACGGCCGATCCCCTGCGCGGCGCCGGTGACGAGGGCTACGCGGTCGTCGAAGCGGATCTGCATCGGTCGATCAATACCTTCAGCGTGTCCAGGGACATCGGGCGGCGGCCCTCCTCGATGTCCTGAATCAGGGATACCAGCAGCTCCAGCGCCGGCGTGGCGACGCCGACCTCGCGGCCGAGCGCGGAGATGATGCCGATCTGCGCCTGGCCTTCGGTCTTGCGCTTGCGCACGGCAAGGTCGCGCCAGATGCCGGAATGGGTCTTGGCTGTCTTCGAGGTGTAGTCGGCGAGCCAGCGGATGATTTCGACTTGCGGACCATCCGGCGCACCCGGCGCGAACAGGGCGGGGTTGAACTCGCCAAAGCCGAGCGAGGTGACGCCGCGCGCCGCCGCCACCGCACCAACCTCGCGCCCGAGCGCCAGCCAGACCGGCAGCCGCTGCGGATCGGCGAAGTTCGCGGACATCGAGTCGTTGGTCAGGGCTGTCCCGAACAGCATCGCGCCATAGGCGAGCTTGCCCCAGAGATAGCCGTAGATGTTGTCGGTCAGGATCGCGCCGGGCTCGAACAGTGCAAGCAACCGGTGCATCTCGCGCACCCGGGCGGTCATCGCCCCGTCGAGCTCGCCGACGACCACGGCGCCGCGATTGCCGTAGAGGATCTCGCCCGGCCCGTGCCAGTCGGCGCCGAAATTGACGAAGCAGCCCATCGTCCGCTCTTCGCCGACCGCCTTGGCGATGGTGATCTCGTTGAGCCCGTTCTGGGCCGAGAGCACGAAGCCGCCCTCGGCGAGATGTGGCTTCAGCGCGGCGAGCGCAGCTTCCGTCGCCCCCGCCTTCACCGCCAGCACGATGCGCGAATAGCTGCCGGTCAATTCCTGCGGCGTCACCGCCGGCACGACCTGCCGGAACTCCTCGACCGGCCCGGTGATCGAGAGCCCCGACGTCCGGCAGGCCTCGACATGCTCGGGAACGATGTCGACCAGCAGCACCGGCACCCCGGCCCGCGCCCAATAGGCTCCGAGCGTGCCGCCGATCGCCCCGGCGCCCCAGATCAGGATGGGTTCGGTCGTCATGCCTGCCCCATCACTTCGACGTCGGCATGGGTAGCGACATGGACGAGCCCGTCGGGAGTCACCCATCCCCGATACATGCCTTCGGAATTATAGGGCGCGACGATCGTGCCGTCGGCCCCGACGGCGACGAGGCCCGCGCCGATCTTGTGGGCGGAGAGTTCGGCGATGGCGCGGTCGGCCGCGTCCTTCAGGGACAGGCCGGCATAGCCGATCAACGACGCGATCTCGTGGCCGATGCAGTAGCGGATGAAGAACTCGCCCTTGCCGGTGCCTGACACCGCACAGCGCCCGTCGCGGGCATAGGTGCCGGCGCCGATGATCGGGGAGTCGCCGACGCGGCCCGGAGGCTTGTTGGTGTAACCGCCGGTCGAGGTCGCGGCGGCGAGATGGCCATGGGAATCGCACGCGACCGCGCCGACCGTGCCGTGCTTCTCGGCCTCGCTCGCCTCGCCGGCCGTGCCGACGAGCTCGCGGATCTTCATCGAGGCCAGGTTCTTGCGGCGTCGCTCGGTCGAGAAATACTCGTTCTCGACCATGTCGAGCCCCTCGGTCTGGGCAAAGGCGTCGCCGGCCGGACCGGTCAGCAAGAGCGGATCGCCGCGATGCATCAGCGCCTTGGCGGCGCTGATGGGGTTGCGGATGCGCTTGACCGCGCAGAGCGCCCCGGCAGCCAGCGTCGAGCCATCCATGATCGAAGCGTCGAGCTCATGCTCGCCATCGGCATTGAAGGCGGCGCCATGACCGGCGTTGAAATGGACGGAATCCTCCATCACCAGCACGGCGGCCTCGACCGCGTCGACCGCGCTGCCACCCTTGGCGAGAACAGCCCAGCCGGCCCGCAACGACTTGGCGAGGTGGGCCTTGGCCTCGGCCCATTCGGCGTCGGTCATCTCGGCCTTGGGCAAGGTGCCGCAGCCGCCATGGATGGCGAGAGCGATGGTCATGATATCGTTCCAAGCATTGTTTGTCTGCCGAGGTAAGCGCCGCCGTCATGCTCGCCCTTGTGGCGAGCATCCACGTCTTGAACACCGCCTTCGGCTAGCGAGGCGAAGACGTGGATGGTCGGGACGAGCCCGACCATGACGGAACAAGAGTCGGTGGCTTACTTCGCCGGCTTGATGTCCATCGCCAGCGTATCCTCGTCGACGCGCGGGCGGATCGTCACCTTGGCCTTCTGCATCGCCCAGGCCGAGCCGACCGCGACGATCGGCAGGCGTGGCCGGTCCTTGGCGACGATCGCGTTGGCCTGCGCGAGCAGGTCGTTGCGCTTGGCCTCGTCCATCTCGACCGCGGCGTCCTCGATCAGCTTGTCGAGCTCGGCGTTCTTGTAGCCGAGCACGTTGAAGGCGCCGAGCTTCTTGGCCGGATCGTTCGAATGCACCACCGAGGAGAGCGTGTAGTTCGCCTCGCCCGTCAGCGTGCCCCAGCCCGACATCGACATCGAGAACTCGCCGCGCAGACGTGCCGGGAAGAAAACGGCGCCGGGCTGGGCGTTGGCGTTCACGTCGATGCCGATCCGCGCCAGCATCTGCGCGATCGAGGTGCCGACCTGGCGGTCGCCCGGCAGGCGATCGCTGGTGAAGGAGAACGAGACCTTGAAGCCGTTCGGATAGCCGGCCTCTTCCATCAGCTTCTTCGCCTTGGCGAGATCCGGCTTCAGCGGCGGCAGGCTCTTGTTGTAGCCGGCGATATCCGGCGTCACCAGCTGGTTGACCGGGGCGCCCAGGCCCTCCATCGCGATCTCGGCCAGCGCCGGCCGGTCGATGGCAAGGTCGATCGCCTCGCGCACCTTGGCGTCCTGCAGCGGGTTTTTGGCCAGGGCTGAGCCGTCCTTGGCGCTGACCTGCGGGGACTTGTCCCGCATGTCCAGCTCCATGTTGAAGACATAGACCGTGTCGATCGTGGCGACCGAGAGCTTGGCGTCGCGCTTCAGCGTCGGAACGTCGGAGGCCGGGGCGCGCACGATGATGTCGACCTGGCCCGCCTTGAGCTGGGCGACGCGGGCGGCGTCGTTCGGCAGTTCCTTGCGCAGCACGCGCTGCCACGGCTCCTTCTCGCCCCAGTAGCCGTCGAAGCGCTCGAGCACGAGCTGGTCCTTCGGCGTCCAGGAGACGAACTTGTAGGGGCCGGTGCCGATCGCCGCCTTGCCGGTGTTGAAGGCGTCGTTGGCATTGTCCTTGGTCAGCCCGGCCGCCGCCTTGTGCGAGACGATGAACAGGCGGATGAAATCGTTCGGCAGGTTAGGCGCCGGCCCGTCGGTGACGATGTGGACGGTGAGCGGATCGACGATCTTCACCTCCTTGACGCGTCGGACATAGATCGTCGTCGGATTCGGGCCGGCGACGACGGGAATGCGCTCGATCGAGAACTTGACGTCCTCGGCGGTGAAGTCGGAGCCGTCATGGAACTTGACGCCGGGGCGCAGCTTGAACTCCCACACGGACGGCTCGATCGCCTTCCAGCTCAGAGCGAGGCGCGGCTCGATCTGGAGTTTGTCGCCCGACCAGGTCAGCGTGTCGAAGACATGCTTCAGCGCCTCGGCATGGGTGCCGGTCGCGGTGAAGTGCGGGTCGATCGATTCAGGCCCGGCGCGCACGCCGATCGTCAGCGTCTGCGCGGTTGCCGCGCCGCAGAGCGGCAGGCCGATCAGGGCGGCGAGGGCGGCGGTCCGCCAGAGCGGGGACCGGTGCGGCAAAGGCTTGGTCATGTTGAGGTCCCTTCGGGTTCGAGATCGGCCGGCCACGCCGGGGAGGCGATCACCATCTTGTCCATCAATTCGCAGAGCTGCTTCTGCTCGGCTTCGGTCAGCACCGCGAGCATCGCAGTCTGCTGTCCCACCATCTTCGGCATGGTCTCGTCGAAGATGGCGCGCCCGGCCGGCGTCAGCGCCAGCACATAGCTGCGCAGATCGGTGGGATCTGTCTCGCGCTTGAGCAGGCGCCGCTGCAGCAGCTTCTGGATCGCGCGCGAGAGCGTGTTCTTCGGCAGGCCGGCGGAGGAGACGATGTTCTTGGCCGCGACGCCGCCCTTGAGCCCGACGGCATAAAGCGCGACGAATTCCGGCCGCACCAGCCCGTAGCGTGTCTCGATCCAGCGATAGACCGGGTCGTTGAAGCGGAAGGCGATGAAGTTGAGCCGGAAGGACAGCCAGCAGGGATTGTCCCAGAGCTTGGTGACGGTGAGCGGGTCGAGCTCGCGCAGCGCCGCCTCTCGGCCTGGGTCGAGCTTGGACAGGGAAGTCGGGGCGCGTGCCATCTCTGACATCCGATTTAGTTCCATATGGAACTTGACGGTCGCTGATGCGACTGTCAAGGATGACGCGGTTTCGCCGAAACGCAAGGATCAGGCCGTGCTCGTCGCCCGGATGAACTGGATGCAGATCGAAGAGCAGGCGAAGCGCGACGACCGCTGCGTGCTGCCGCTCGGCTGCGTCGAGCAACACGCCTATTTGAGCCTCGCCACCGACGCGATCCTGTCCGAGCGCGTCGCCGCCGAGGCGGCCGAGCCGCTCGGCATCCCGGTCTTCCCGGTGCAGGCCTATGGCATGACGCCGGGCTTCACCGCCTATCCCGGCACGATCTCGCTGCGGATGACCACTTATGTCGCGCTGCTCGAGGACCTGCTCGAGGGCGTCTATCGCTCCGGCTTCCGCCGCATCGTGCTGGTCAACGGCCATGGCGGCAATGCGCCGGTGATGACGGCGGTGACCGAGTGGATGGGCAAGCGGCCCGACGCCAGCGTCAAGATGCACAATTGGTGGGCCGGCCCGCGCTTCCAGAAGGCAGTCAGGGCGGTCGACATGGCCGCATCGCACGCTTCCTGGATGGAGAATTTTCCCTGGACCCGCCTCGAAGGCGTTGCTCTGCCAGATGGCGTGAAGCCGCCCTTCGACCCCGCGCTCTACCAGGCCGCCAGCCCGCAGCGGAAGCGCGAGATCCTCGGCGACGGCAATTTCCACGGTCGCTACCATCGACCGGACGAGGAGATGCTGGCGCTCTGGGCCGTCGGCGTCGAGGAGACACGCGCGGTGATGGTCGAGAGCTGGCCGTGATGGACTACGCTGCCGCTGTCTCGATCCAAGAGAGCGGCGACGAATCCTCTCTCTTTGGCATGGAGGTTGCGAAGCAGCGGCGACGAATGTCTATCCGATGCTGACCCATATCATCGAGCGCGTCCTGCAGGCGCTGGCCGTCATGCTGGTCATGTCGGCGCTGGTCTTCGTCGGCGTCTACGCCATCGGCAACCCGATCGACGTGCTGATCGGCCCCGATGTCAGCCAGGACATCCGGCTCGACACCATCGCCCGCTACGGCCTGGATAAGCCGCTCTGGGAGCAGTATTTCACCTTTCTCGGCCGCGTCCTGCACGGCGATTTCGGCCGCTCCTTCGTCTTCGGCATGCCGGTGCTCGAGCTCATCCTGTCGCGCCTGCCGGCGACGCTGGAGCTGACGCTGGCGGCCGTCCTGGGAGCTGCGCTGATCGGCATCCCCGCCGGCATCTATGCCGGCTACCGCCCCGATAGCCCGCTGTCCAAGCTGATCATGGCGCTGTCCATCCTTGGCTTCTCCGTGCCGACCTTCTGGATCGGCCTCGTCCTGATCATGACCTTCGCCGTCGAGCTGCAATGGCTGCCGGCCGGCGGTCGCGGCGAGACCGCCTCGCTGTTCGGCGTCGAGTGGACCTTCCTGACGCTGAACGGCCTCTCGCACCTGCTGCTGCCGGCGCTGAACCTCGCCTTCTTCAAGCTCGCGCTGATGACGCGGCTGGCGCGGGCCGGCACGCGCGAGGTGATGCTGACCGACACCGTGAAATTCGCCCGCGCCGCCGGCATCTCCGAAGGCGTCATCCTGCGCCGGCATGTGCTGCGCCTGATCTCGATCCCGCTCGTCACCGTCTTCGGCCTCGAATTCGCCTCGACGCTCGCCTTCGCGGTGGTGACCGAGACGATCTTCTCCTGGCCCGGCATCGGCAAGCTGATCATCGATTCGATACAGTCGCTCGATCGGCCGGTGATGGTCGCCTATCTGATGCTGGTCGCCTTCGTCTTCATCATGATCAACTTCCTGGTCGACCTGACCTATTTTGCGCTCGATCCGCGCTTGCGGAAGGGACGGGCATGATGCGCAAGGAAGCGCCCATCGCTCGCTTTTGGGACGAGTTCAGGGAGAGCCGCATCGCGGTCGCGGCGCTCGTCGTCGTCGCCCTGATGATCGGCGTCGCCCTGCTCGCCCCGCTGATCGCGCCGCAGAATCCCTACGACCTCGCCAATCTCGTCCTCTCCGATGCCCGCCGCCCGCCGGGCTATGTCGGCTCCGGCGGCTATACCCATTGGCTCGGCACCGACGCGCAGGGGCGCGACCTGCTCTCGGCCATCCTCTACGGCCTGCGCATCTCCCTGCAGATGGGGCTGGTCGCCGGCGCCTTCGCCTTCGCCATCGGCGTCACGCTCGGCATCGCCGCCGCCTATCTCGGCGGACGACGCGAGGCCTTCATCATGCGCGTCATCGACTTGCAGCTCGCCTTCCCGGCGATCCTGCTGGCGCTGGTGATCTCGGCGCTGCTCGGCCAGGGCAAGGCGCAGCTCGTCACTGCATTGGTCGCCGCGCAATACGCCTATTTCGCCCGCACCGCCCATGGCGCGGCCTCGGCCGAGCGCGGCAAGGACTATGTCGAGGCGGCCCTCTCGACGCCGCTGCCGGCCCGGCAGGTGATCTGGCGGCACATCCTGCCGAACTGCCTGCCGCCGCTGATCGTGGTCGCGACCGTGCAGGTCGCAAACGCCATCGCCTTGGAGGCGACGCTCTCCTTCCTCGGCGTCGGCCTGCCGGTGACCGAGCCCTCGCTGGGCTCGCTGATCGCCAACGGCTTCCAGTACATGCTGTCGGGCCGCTACTGGATCTCGATCTATCCCGGCCTTGCCCTGATCCTGCTGATCGTCGCGATCAACCTGGTCGGCGACCAGATCCGCGATCAGGTCAATCCGAGGCTGAAGCGATGAGGGCGGATGCGGCCGCAGCGCCGCTGCTCGAAGTCACCGACCTCACCACGCAGTTTTTCACCCGCGCCGGCGTGGTGAAGGCGGTCGACGGCGTTTCCTTCTCTTTGCGCCGCGGCGAGGTGATGGGCCTCGTCGGCGAATCCGGCTCCGGCAAGAGCGTCACCGGCTTCTCGATCATCGGCCTGATCGACCCGCCCGGCCGTGTCGCCGGCGGTTCAGTGAAGTTGGAAGGCCATGAACTCGTCGGGTTGCCGCCGGACGAATTGCGAAAGCTGCGCGGCCGCGTCGTCTCGATGGTCTTCCAGGACCCGCTGATGACGCTGAACCCGGTGCTGACCATTGGCGAACAGATCAGGCTGGCGATCGAGGCGCATGAGAAGGTCTCCGCCGCCGACGCGCGTCAGCGCGCCATCGCTGGCCTCGCCCAGGTCCGTATTCCACGTCCCGAGGCGACGGTCGATTTTTACCCGCATCAGCTCTCCGGCGGCATGCGCCAGCGCGTCGCCATCGCGATCGCGCTGCTGCATCGGCCGAAGCTGATCATCTGCGACGAGCCGACGACCGCGCTCGACGTCTCCATTCAGGCCGAGATTTTGGCCGAGATGAAGGAACTCGTCGCCGAGCTCGGCACGGCGCTGATCTGGATCAGCCACGACCTCGCGACAGTCGCCTCGATTGCCCAGCATGTCGCGGTGATGCGGCTCGGCAAGATCGTCGAGGCTGGCCCGACGCTCGATGTACTGACACGGCCGCAGCACGCCTATACCCGCGCTCTGCTCGATGCGCTGCCTTCGCGGGCCAAGCCTGGGGAATTGCTCCTGCGTGGCGGCGGTGTGCCCGATGCCGCGCCGCCCGCGCGCAAACCGGCGGCAGCCGCTGCTGCGCCCGTGCCAGGCGCGCCCTATTTCGTCGCCGATCGCGTCAGCAAGCGCTTCGAGACGCGACCGAGTGCGCTGCGCGGTCTCGGCCAGAAACTCGGCCTCGTGCAGCCGCCGCCGGCGGTGATGGCCGTCGACGATGTCAGCCTGATCGTGCCGCGCGGCGAAGCGCTCGGGCTGGTCGGCGAGTCCGGCTCCGGCAAGTCGACGCTCGGGCGCATGGCCGCCGGCATCTACGCGCCGTCCTCAGGGACTGTCCGCTTCGAGGGCCGGCCGGTGATGAGCGATGGCGCGGAGCCGAAGAAGCTCACCACCCGGGTCCAGACCATCTTCCAGGACCCGTTCGCCTCGCTCAACCCGCGCATGCGGATCGGCGACGGCATCGCGGAGGGGCCGCTCGCCCATGGGCTGGTCGGCAAGGCGGGTGCGGCGGCTTACGTGCGCGACTGGCTCGCAGCGGTCGGGCTCGATCCGGCCTTTGCCGATCGCTATCCGCATCAGTTCTCCGGCGGCCAGCGCCAGCGTGTCGCCATCGCCCGCGCGCTCGCCATGCAGCCCGATCTCGTCGTCTGCGACGAGCCGGTCGCTTCGCTCGACGTCTCCATCCAGGCGCAGATCATCAATCTCCTGATGCGCCTGCGGGCCGAGCTCGGCCTGACCCTGATCTTTATCTCGCACGACCTCTCGGTGGTCCGGCATCTCTGCGACCGGGTCGCGGTGATGTATCGCGGCCGCATCGTCGAGGAAGGGCCGGCGGGAGAGGTCTACGACAACCCGCAGCACGACTACACCAGGCGACTGCTCGCGGCCGTGCCGGTGCTGCCTGAAGCGGCCGCCTGAATTCTGGAGGAACGCCATGACCGAACTCAAGCCCTGGCAATGGCCGGAGGAGACCTGGCGCGGCAAGGTCGAGCAGGTGAGAGCCGGCCGGAACCTCAAGCCGAAGAGCTGGCCGGGCGGCGCGCGCTGCGCCGTGGCGCTCTCCTTCGATGTCGACCACGAGACCAACGAACTGCGCGACGGCGGCAAATCGGTCGGCCGGCTGTCCTGGGGCCAGTATGGCAACCGCGCCGGCATGCCGCGCATCCTCTCCATGCTGGCACGCGAGGAGATCAAGGCGAGCTTCTTCGTGCCGGCGGTGACCGCGTTGCTCTATCCCGACGAGCAGCGCCGCGTCGTCGCGGAGGGCCATGAGATCGGCCTCCACGGCTGGATCCATGAGGTCAACACGGCTGTCCCCCCTGACGCGGAGCGCGAGCTGCATCTGCGCTCGGCCGACACGCTGGAGAAGATCACCGGCGTCCGTCCCGTCGGCATGCGCACCCCGTCCTGGGATTTCTCCGAGGTGACGCTCGCGGTCGAGCGCGAGCTTGGCCTGATCTACGATTCCTCGCTCTTCGCCGATGACGACCCTTACGAGCTGGTCGAGAAGGGCGAGCCGACCGGCATGGTCGAATTGCCGGTCGAGTGGATCCGCGACGATGCGGTCTATTTCAATATGAACCGCTTCCAGGCGCTGCGGCCCTACACCTCGCCCGAGGCCGTGTTCGACATCTTCAAGCGCGAATTCGACGGCGCCCATGCCGAGGGTGGGCTCTTCCTCCTGACCATGCATCCGCATGTCATCACCTACCGCTCGCGCTTCTGGATTCTCGAGGAGCTGGTGCGGCACGCCAAGGCCAGGGGCGATGTCTGGTTCGCGACGCATGCCGAGATCGCGGCCTATGTGAAGGCGCAGGCAGGCCTCTGATATCAGCGCGATTTCGGGCCGGCTGCCGTAGGGTCAGCGGGAACCGTGCCCGATTTCGGCCGTTTTCGGTTCATTCGGAATTCAGGGCGCGGGGGCGTTCATCTCCGGAAGAACAACTGGAAACGGATGTCATGACGCGCACGAAAAACCTGCTCCTGATCGGCACTCTCATCCCCACCATCGTGTTGTCGCAGGGCAGTTTCGCCGCTCCATCGCTCCAGCTTGCGCAGGCCCAATCCGGGGATGACGACCGGCCGGACCAGCGTCGCCAGCGGCCCGGTGGGCAGGAGCGCCCCGCCCCGGGTGGCCAGGAGCGCCCCGGCGCCCGCCCTGCTCCGGGCCAGCCGCCAGCAGGCCGGCCTGCTGCGCCGGAACGCCCGGCCGGTGCGGCTCCGAACGTGCCACGTCCTCCGTCCGCGCCGCAGGCCGCGCCTCCGGCCAACCGGGCCGAGCCCGAGCAGCCGCGCCGTCCGGCGCCGCCAGCCGGCGCTGCGCCGGGCCAGATCGCGCCATCTGCGCCTCAAGGGGCGCCGCAGCGGCCGGCTCCCGGCCAGATCGCGCCGCCAGCCTCGCCAGCGCGGCCGAGTGCGCCGCCGGCCCAACCCAATGCTTCGGGAGCGCCATCGGGCGACAACGGCCAGCGTCGTCAGCCGCCTGCGCAGACGGCGCCGGGACAGCCGCCCGCCACCGCTCCGTCATCGCCCTCCCGCCCCACGCCGGGGCAGGCTGTTCCGGGCAGCGGCAACCAGCCTTCCACTGCGCCGGGCGGCGGACGCGCGCCGGGTACCCTGTCGCAACCGGGTACCGCTCCGTCTCAGCCGACGCCATCCCAGCAACGGCCCAGCTTGAACGGACAGCCTGGCGCTGCACCGCCGGCCGGCCGCGCGCCCGGCGCGCTGTCGCAGCCTGGCACGGCTCCGTCTCAGCCGGCTCCATCGCAACAGCAGCCCGGCTTGAGCCGTCAGCCCGGGCAGGCAGCCCCGAGCCAGCCCGCACCCGGTCAGCCGGCGGCAGCGCCGAATGCCGGGCGCGCGCCGGGAGCCCTGTCGCAACCCGGCACGGCCCCGTCGCAGCCGGCTCCGGCCCAGCCCCAGCAGCCCTCCGGTCTCAGCCGCCAGCCCGGCCAGACTGCGCCGGGGCAAGCGGCGCCCACCCAGCCGGCTCCTGGCCAGGGCGCGCTCGGCGCCGGTCAGCCAGCAACCGGCCAGCCCGCTCCGGTGCCGAATGCTGGCCGTGCGCCAGGCGTCCCGCCGCAGCCGGGCGTTGCGCCCGGTCAGGCCCAGCCGCAGCCCGGCATGCCCGGCCAGCCCGCGCCTGACCGGCAGGGCCGTCGCGGCGGTATCGGCCTTGGTGGCGCGGCCGCGATCGGTCTTGGCGCCGCCGCGATCGGCGGCATCATGGCGACGCAGGGCGCGAACCGGCTCGACGATGTCCGCAGCCGGCGCGAGGAGCGTCGCGAGGGCGACGTCACCATCATCCGCGAGCCCGGCCGCACCATCATCCGCGGCGACGATGATCGCGTCATCATCCGCCGCGACGAGACGCAGCGCTTCCGCGATCTCGGCCTCGACACGCGCAGCGAGCGCCGCGGCGAGGAGACGGTCACGGTCTATGACCGTCCGGACGGCACGCAGATCGTCACGGTGACCGACGCCGAAGGCCGGCTGATCCGACGCTCGCGGCGCGAGCGCGACGGCGGTGAGTTCGTCATCATCGACAACATCCGCCGCGACGGGCAGCAGGCCCGCTTCGCCGAGGAGGTGGTGGTGTTGCCGCCGCCGCAGCTGCGCATCCCGCGCGAGCGCTACATCGTCGACGCCGAGCGTGCCGACGAGCGGCTGATCTACGAGACGATCACCGCCCCGCCGGTCGCGCCGGTGCCGCGCCGCTACACCCTCGACGAAGTCCGTTATTCGCCCGATCTGCGCGCCCATATGCGCAGCGTCGACATCGACACGATCAACTTCGACTCCGGCTCCTGGACGGTCACGCCGGACCAGGCCGGGCGCCTGAGGGTCATCGCGCAGGCGGTGCGCCAGGCGGTCGAGCGCGCGCCGAACGAGGTCTTCATGGTCGAGGGCCACACCGATGCGGTCGGCTCGGACGTGGATAATATCTCGCTGTCGGATCGGCGCGCGCAATCGGTCGCCGAGATTCTGACCCGCGATTTCGGCATCCCGGCCGAGAATCTGACCACGCAGGGTTATGGCGAGCAGTACCTCAAGGTGCAGACGCAGGGAGATTCCCGCGAGAACCGGCGCGTGACGCTGCGCCGGATCACGCCCCTGCTCACCGGCCAGAACCAGCAGTGACACCAAGCGGAGCAGCCTTTGGGCTGCTTCGCGCCTTTATCGGGGTCGGTCGGAACAATCGCCGGCCGCCCCTGTTCTTCTAGCGGGGAGGCTCGCCTTGCACCTGCCTGACTGGAGGAATGCCATGCGCAAAAACTCATGGGTCCTGCTCGGATTGATCACTGTAGGGTTGCTGGCGGCGGAAGCTGCCGCTGCTCAGTCCGTTTCGCCGCAAACACCACGCCAGGAGCGTGCGCCGGGCGTGCCGATGGCGCCGAATGCGGGCGAGGTGCAGAAGCTTGAGCCGCGCTCCGATCGCACCGAGGCGACGCGTGAACGCGAGCGTCTGGCACGCGATCGTTCGGGGCCGCCGGAGCCCAATCGCGAGATACCCATGCCGAAGCCGGTGCCGTCGATCATCGCGCCCACTCGCTAGAGCCTGACGCTTCGGGTTTAGATTCGGGTAACGCTCGCTACCTATGGTGGCGGCGAGGAGCTATGTCATGAGCGAGATGTCGGTCGCGATCGCGCAAAGCCTGATCAGCATGAAGTCGGCTGCGACGCAGCAGGCGCTGCAGATCGAGATGGTCAAGCAGAACGCCGATTCCGACCAGGCGCTGGTCGCCATGCTCCAGCAGGCTGCCGATCAGCAGCAAGCGATGCTCCCCGCCGGCCAAGGCGCCAATCTCGACATCACCCTCTGATTTTTTCGTTTCCGCCAACGGTGTTGTTTCCCGTGCATGGCCGCGCGGCGCTAAGCCGTGGTCCTTTGCCAGTTGCGCTGACATCACGACGGTTCTAACCTCCGCCTCGTTCCGAGGGGTGCTCGATAAGAGCTGAGATGGCCTGACGGCCGAACCCATCGAACCTGATCCGGGTCATACCGGCGGAGGGACTGGAACGCGGCTGCGCCACAAGTGCATCCGCAGACAGCGACTGGACCGTCAGACGCCCCGGATCTCCTGGACCTGCAAGGGAGGAGATCCTTTCGATGAACGCCCACACCAAGCCCCAGAAGAACAGCGTCAAGGCCGCACCGCAGACGGTGACGACCGGCCCGATCATCGGCTCGCGCAAGATCTATGTCGCCGCGCCCGAGCATCCCGACATGCGCGTACCCTTCCGCGAGGTCGTGCTGACCACCGATGCCGAGCCGCCGGTGCGCATCTACGACCCGTCCGGTCCCTATACCGAGACCGATGCGACGATCGACCTCAATGCCGGCCTCGTGCAGCCGCGCCGGACCTGGCTCGATGCCCGCGGCTTCGAGGTGGTCAAGGGCCGCTCCGTGACCGCCGCCGACAACGGCAACATCTCGGCCGAGCAGCTCGTCCCGGCGTGTCCCGCGCAGCGCCCGATCCTGCAGGCGAAGCCCGGCCAGATGACGACGCAATACGAGTTCGCCAGGGCCGGGATCGTCACGCCCGAGATGATCTACGTCGCCCATCGCGAAAATCTCGGCCGCGCCGCCATGCTGGAGGGTGCCCGGGAGCGCCATGCCGATGGCGAGAGCTTCGGCGCGTCCGTGCCGGAATTCGTCACCCCCGAATTCGTCCGCGAGGAGATCGCCCGCGGGCGCGCCATCATTCCCGCCAACATCAACCACCCCGAGCTCGAGCCGATGGCGATCGGCCGCAATTTCCTGGTTAAGATCAACGCCAATATCGGCAATTCGGCCGTGACCTCCGGCGCCGCCGAGGAGGTCGAGAAGCTGGTCTGGGCGATCCGCTGGGGCGCCGACACGGTCATGGACCTCTCGACCGGCCGCAACATCCACAACATCCGCTCCTGGATACTCAGAAACTCGCCGGTGCCGATCGGCACCGTGCCGATCTACCAGGCGCTGGAGAAGGTCGGCGGCGATCCGATCAAGCTCGACTGGGAGGTGTTCAAGGACACGCTGATCGAGCAGGCCGAGCAGGGCGTCGACTACTTCACCATCCATGCCGGCGTCAGGCTTCCCTACGTGCCGCTCACCGCATCGCGGGTCACCGGCATCGTCTCGCGCGGCGGCTCGATCATGGCGCGCTGGTGCCTGGCGCACCACAAGGAGAGCTTCCTCTACGAGCGCTTCGACGAGATCTGCGAGATCATGCGGCGCTACGACGTCTCGTTCTCGCTCGGCGACGGCCTGCGTCCGGGCTCGATCGCGGACGCCAATGACCGCGCCCAGTTCGCCGAGCTGGAGACGCTGGGCGAGCTCACCAAGATCGCCTGGGACAAGGGCTGCCAGGTGATGATCGAGGGCCCCGGCCACGTGCCGATGCACAAGATCAAGGAGAACATGGACAAGCAGTTGCGCGAATGCGGCGAAGCTCCGTTCTATACGCTGGGACCGCTGACCACCGACATCGCGCCGGGTTATGACCACATCACCTCGGGCATCGGCGCGGCGATGATCGGCTGGTTCGGTTGCGCCATGCTCTGCTATGTCACGCCGAAGGAGCATCTCGGCCTGCCCGATCGCGACGACGTCAAGACCGGCGTCATCACCTACCGGATCGCCGCCCATGCCGCCGATCTCGCCAAGGGCCATCCGGCGGCGAAGCTCAGGGACGACGCGCTCTCCCGCGCCCGCTTCGACTTCCGCTGGGAGGACCAGTTCAACCTGGCGCTCGATCCCGACACGGCTCGCGCCTTCCATGACGAGACCCTGCCGAAGGATGCCCACAAGGTCGCGCATTTCTGCTCGATGTGCGGGCCCAAGTTCTGCTCGATGAAGATCACCCAGGATTTGCGCGCCGAGGTGCAGGCGATGGGCGACAATGAGCGCGCGGCGCTCGAAGCCATGGCCTCGCAGGGCATGGCGGAGAAGTCGCAGGAGTTCCTCAAGAAGGGCGGCAATCTTTATCTGCCGGCAGCCGAATGAGCGAAATTTTGACCATGGACCGGCTCGATGCGACGCGCGTCGCCGCCGTTCTTGCGCGCGTGGCGGAGGTTCGCCCGCGCGTTCAGTGCCTGACCAACACCGTGGCGCAGAACATCACCGCCAACATGCTGCTCGCCTTCGGCGCGATCCCCTCCATGGCCATCCATGTCGACGAGGTCGCGGCGATGGCGGAGGGGGCCGGTGCGATCCTGATCAATATCGGCACCATCAATGCCGAGAGCGAGCTCGCCATCCCCAAGCTGCTGGAGGTGGCGCGCGATCGCGGCAAGCCTGTGGTCTTCGACCCGGTCTTCGTCGAGCTCTCGCCGCTGCGCCGGCACATCGCCGGGCAGGTGCTGCGCCTGCCCGATATCCTGGTGCGCGGCAACGCCACCGAGATGGCGGCGCTGTCCTTCGATCTCGCTGCGGCAAGGGGCGTCACCCGCGTCACCACCGGCAAGGTCGACCGGATCGAGAACGAGGCGGCGAGCTTTGCCGTCGCGCATGGCCATCCGCTGATGACCAGGGTCACCGGCATCGGCTGCGCCGCCGGCGCGCTGATCGCGGCCTGCTGCGCCGTCGAGGCCGACAAGGCGGTCGCGGCGGCGGCGGCCTTGACCGCCTATGGCATTGCCGGCGAAATCGCCGCCGAGCGATGCCGCGGCCCGGGCAGCTTCGAGGTCGAACTGATCGACGCGGTCGCGGCGATGGATGCGGCGACGCTCGCCGCCAGAATGGAAACGCGCCCGTGACCGTCGATATCACCCTCTACGGCATCGTCGATCCGCAGATCGCCAATGGCCGCTCCATGGCTGACCTGGCGCGCGCCGCCGTCGAGGGCGGCGCGACGCTGATCCAGCTGCGCGCCAAGACCGAGACGACGCGCGAGATGGTGCGCGAGGCGCGCGCCATCCGCTCTGCCCTGCACGGCACCAATGTGCCACTCCTGATCAACGACCGCGTCGATGTCGCGCTCGCCGCCGGTGCCGACGGCGTCCATCTCGGCGCCGACGACATGAAACCGGTCGATGCCCGCCGCCTGCTCGGCCCGCGCGCCATTATCGGCGCGACCTTGAAGCATGAAAGCGAGTTGCCGGAGTTGGCATCGGCGAAAATCGACTATGCCTGCATCGGCGGCGTCTTTCCGACCGCGCACAAGGACAATGCGGGTGCGGCGCTCGGCCTCGACGGGCTCGCCACCTTGCGCCGGGCCGCGGCGCGCGCGCTCGGCGCCCTGCCGGTCGGCGCCATCGCCGGCATCACCGCTGCCAATGCCGGCTCGGTGATCGCGGCGGGCGCGGATGGCGTCGCGGTGATCGGCGCGCTCTTCGGCGGCGACGATGTAAGCGGGGCGGCGCGCGACCTGCGGCTCGCGATCGAGACCGCGCTGTCGCTGCGGGTTACAGCGGGCGCCTGATTTAACCGGCGATCTCGGCAAAGCGCTTCGGCAGGGCAAAGCCGTGGCCGAGCGGATCGTCCGCTTCGATGACGAAGCTGCCTTCGCCGGCGAGATGGCCGCGGCCGCCGACCTCGACCGTGACGGCGCCGACGGCCGGGAAATCGACGGGACCGATCACCTTGCCGGTGAAGGTGCCGCCGGTGATGCTGCGAATATTGCGGCTCCTGCCGATCGGGATCAGCCCCTTGGCATGGTCGAGCGCCATGCGGGCGGTGACGCCCGAGCCTGTCGGCGAGCGGTCGATCTGGCGCTCGGCGAAGACGCAGAGATTGAAGCTGTCCTCGCTTGGCCCGGCTTCGTCGGTGACGATCGTGCCATAGAGGAAGCCGAGATCGGGCTCGGTCGGATGCGCGATCCTGCGGCTCGCTCGGACCTGGTCGGTCAGCGCGCCGGCCGCCGCGACGATGTCCTCGACCGGCGTCTGCATCAGGTCGAGCCCGAAGCGCGAGGCCGGCAGGATGCAGTAATAGGCGCCGCCATAGGCGATGTCGGTGACGATATCGCCATAGCCGGGCACCGGGACGACGAGGTCGCGTGCTTCGACGAAGGCCGGCACGCTCTCGAAGCTGACATTGCCGACCTTACCACCCTCGACCTCGCAGGCGAGCCGAACCAGCCCGCACGGCGCCTCGATGGCGAAGCGCGCGACCGGTGCGGTCGCCTCGACCAGCCCTTGTTCGATCGCATAGCGGCCGAGCGCGATCGTCGCGTGGCCGCACATGGTCGAATAGCCCTCATTGTGCGTGAAGAGCACGCCGAAGGCCGCTTCGGGGTGGCTCGCCGCGACCGGGATGACGCCGTACATGCCGTCATGCCCGCGCGGCTCCAGCATCATCGCGCGGCGCAAATGGTCGTGCTGCTCGCGGGCCTGCCGGCGCTTGTCGAGGATACCCGCGCCGGTGAGTTGCGGGTAGCCTGACGTGACGATGCGCACCGGCTCGCCGCAGGTATGGTAGTCGATGTAAGCGAGACGCGTCACAGCAGTCCGCGCTTCGCCAGGTTGCGCATCAGATGCGAGGCGCCGAAGCGCCAGGGCTCGCATTCGTCGGTGCGGCGCATGCGGTTGACCAGCGCGCCGAGCTCGGGCGCCGAGATAGTGACGACGTCGCCGTATTTATGGGTGAAGCCGCCGCCGGGCGCGTCGCGATCCTTGATCGGCGCGAACATGGTGCCGAGATAGAGCACCGCCCCGTCCGGATACTGGTGGTGCGGGCCGATCATCTGCGCGGCGAGGTCGGCCGGGTCGCGGCTGATCTTGGCGATCGAGGACGAGCCTTCCAGCGTGAAGCCGTCCTCGCCCGCGACGGTCAGGCTCACCGTCGTCCGGCGGACATGGTCGAGCGAGAAATCACCGTCGAAGAAGCGGATGAACGGGCCGATCGCGGCGGCCGCATTGTTGTCCTTGGCCTTGCCGAGCAGCAGCGCCGAGCGCCCTTCGACATCGCGCAGGTTGACGTCGTTGCCGAGGCTGGCGCCGACGATGCGCCCGTCCGAGGCGACGACCAGCACGATCTCCGGCTCGGGATTGTTCCAGCTCGAGGCCGGGTGCAGGCCGGCATCGGCGCCGGTGCCGACCGCCGACATTGGCGGCGCCTTGGTGAAGATCTCGGCGTCCGGCCCGATCCCGACTTCAAGATACTGGCTCCAGCTGTTCTGGGCGATCAGCACCTCCTTCAGCTTCATCGCCTCGGGCGAGCCAGGCTTCAGCTTGGAGAGGTCGTCGCCGATGAGCTTGCCGATCTCGGTGCGGATTGCGGCGGCGGCGGCCGGGTTGCCGCGCGCCTTCTCCTCGATGACGCGCTCGAGCATCGAGACGGCGAAGGTGACGCCGGCGGCCTTGACCACCTGCAGGTCGACGGGGGCGAGCAGCCAGGGCTTGCCGTCATTGCGGCTGGCGGCCGCGCTGTTGGCGAGGAGATCGGCGAGCGAGCCCAGGCTCTCGCCAGCAGCGGCGCGCAGCGCCGTCGCCGGATCGGCCGTCTCGCAGAGATCGCGCATGGTCGGGAAGGTCGCGGTGACGTCGATCACGGTCTCGCCCTGCAGCTTGACCACGGACGGTCCGGCGAGATCCGGGCGCCAGACCCGGCCGGCCAGCGCGGCGCGGTCGGCATCGGCCGGCAGGGTGTTGGCGGGCGTAAGCGAGAGCGAGGGCATGGCTGATCCAGGTTGTGTGCAGTGTACAGGTTGGGTGCGAAGAACAGCCGCTTCCGCGGGAAATCGCAAGTGCGCGGATGCGCGTCCACAGCGGGGCGGAAATGTCATCGTTTTGTCATTGAACTGTCGCCCCGGCTTCATGCTAGCTTGCGCACCAACGACAAGAACGCCCGCGCGTATCGGGGGCTGAGAGGGAGCTGATCATGACCTTCAAATCGATGACCCTGACCGCGGTCGGCGCATTCGCGCTCGTCGCCGCTTCGCCGGCCCTGGCACAGACCGAAATCCAGTGGTGGCACGCGCTGACCGGCGCCAACAACGACGTCGTCGTCAAGCTGGCCGAGGAATTCAACGCCTCGCAGAAGGACTACAAGGTCGTCGTCGCCTATAAGGGGTCCTATCCCGACACGCTGAACGCCGGTATCGCCGCCTTCCGCGCCGGCAACGCTCCGCACATCCTCCAGGTCTTCGAAGTCGGCACCGGCACGATGATGTCGGCCAAGGGCGCGGTGAAGCCCGTGCACGAGCTGATGAAGGAAGCGGGCGAGACCTTCGATCCGAAGGCCTATCTGCCGGCGATCACCGGCTACTACTCGACGGCCAAGGGCGAGATGCTCTCCATGCCGTTCAACTCGTCCTCGATGGTGATGTGGTACAACAAGGACGCCTTCAAGAAGGCGGGCCTCAACCCCGATGCGCCGCCGAAGACCTGGCCCGAGGTCTTCGAGGCCGGCAAGAAGCTCAAGGCTGCCGGCTGGGACAAGTGCGGCTTCACCAATGCTTGGGCGCCCTGGGCCAACATCGAGCAGTTCGGCGCCTGGCACAACATTCCGCTCTCGACGCAGGTCAACGGCATGGCCGGCTTCGATGCCGTCCTCAATTTCAACAAGAGTCCGCTGTTCCTCAAGCACTGGACCAATCTGGCCGAGCTGCAGAAGGACAAGACCTACGATTATTCCGGCCGCACCAATACCGGTGAAGGTCGCTTCACCTCGGGCGAATGCCCGATCATGCTGACCTCCTCGGGCTTCTTCGGCAACGTCAAGGCCAACGCCAAGTTCGACTGGGCCAATGCGGCGATGCCGTATTATCCGGAGGCTGCCGGCGCGCCGCAGAACTCGATCATCGGCGGCGCTTCGCTCTGGGTCATGGGCGGCAAGAAGGCCGACGAGTACAAGGGCGTCGCCAAGTTCTTCACCTTCCTCTCCAATGTCGATCTCCAGGTGAAGCTGCACACCGAATCCGGCTATCTGCCGATCACCAAGGCGGCCTATGAGAAGGTCAAGGCGTCCGGCTTCTACAAGGACAAGCCCTATCTCGAGACCCCGATCCTCGAGCTCAACAACAAGGAGCCGACCGACAACTCCAAGGGGCTGCGCTATGGCAGTCTGGTCCAGATTCGCGACATCTGGTCGGAGGAGCTGGAGGCGGCGCTGAACGGGCAGAAGACGCCTCAGGCGGCGCTGGATGCCGCAGCCGAGCGCGGCAACCAGATGCTGCGCCAGTTCGAGCGCACCGCGAAGTAAGACAAGACTGATCGAAGGCCGGGATCATGATCCCGGCCTTCCTTGCCGCCGGGCTGGCCGATGCAGAAATATGCTCACTTCAAGGGGCTGACGATTCCGCTGCTGCTGCTCCTGCCGCAGCTCGCGATCACGATCGTCTTCTTCTACTGGCCGGCGAGCCAGGCGGTCTGGCAGAGCTTCCTGCTGCAGGACGCCTTCGGCATTTCGACGCAATTCGTCTGGTTCGAGAACTATCGCGAGCTGTTCGCCGATCCCGGCTACTACAAGGCGCTGATCAACACCGCGGTCTTTTCCGTTTTCGTCGCGGTTCTCTCGCTTTCCCTCGCTTTGCTCTTCGCGGTCATGGCGGATCGCGCCATCCGGGGCGCCGAAATCTACAAGACCCTGCTGATCTGGCCCTATGCTGTCGCCCCCGCCATCGCCGGCGTGCTCTGGATCTTCATGTTCGACCCCTCGCTCGGCATGCTGGCGCGCGGGTTGCAGTCGCTCGGCTTCAACTGGAATCCGCGCCTCAACGGCAATGACGCGATGACGCTGGTCATCCTGGCCGCGACCTGGAAGCAGATTTCCTACAATTTCCTGTTCTTCCTCGCCGGCCTGCAATCGATCCCCAAGAGCGTGATCGAGGCGGCGGTGATCGACGGCGCCCGGCCGATGCGGCGCTTCTGGACCATCGTCTTCCCACTGCTCTCGCCGACGACCTTCTTTCTGCTCGTCGTGAACCTCGTCTACGTCTTCTTCGACACCTTTGGCATCATCGACACCATCAGCGGCGGCGGCCCTTCGGGCGCGACCGAAACGCTGGTCTACAAGGTCTATTCCGATGGCAAGGGCGGCGCCAATCTCGGCGGCTCGGCGGCGCAGTCGGTGATCCTGCTGATCATGGTCATCGGCATGACCGCGATCCAGTTCCGCTTCATCGAGCGCAAGGTGAACTACTGATGCGGTGGAGCCGCTCCCTCGGCTTCGTGGCGCTCGCGGGCCTCTGCCTCGCGCCGGCTCTGGCGGCGGCGCAAGGCCGGGTGATCGACGCCTGGAGGGGTGTGGTGCTGAACTGCGGCCCGGGCACGGAGCTGGCCTGGTCCGACCGCATCTGCAAGCTGCTGATCGGCGAGATGCGCAAGCAGGCCGATGCCGCAAAGATCGCCTTCGTCGCGGTGCCGACCCCTTCCGACGACGTGACGCTCGACCGTCGCGCCTCCGAGGAAGGGCTCGACATCTTCAGCATCCTGCACGTCCGCTTCGGCATCTCGCAGCCGACAGGCAGCCTGAGGAACCGCGACCTGACGCTCATCCTGCGGTCCTTGAGCGCCGGCTCACTGTTCGAGATGCGCAAGGACGGGCCCTACAAGGTGTTGAGCTATACGCCCATGATCTCGATCAACGAGGCGGAGGCCGCCGCGCGAGCGCCCTGGGTGGCGCAGACGCTGGCGGAGCTCTTCTTCACTCCGATGCTGAAGGCGCGCCCATGACCTCGGTGCTCTGGCAGGACCTCACCGCCGAGGAATTGCGCGAGAAGGCGGCGAAGGATGCCGTCGTCGTGCTGCCGGTCGCCTCGATGGAGCAGCACGGCCCGCATCTGCCTGTCGGCGTCGACACCATCCTGTGCGGCGGCGTCTGCAGGCTCGCGGCCGAGCGCGCGGATGGCGTCGAGGTCGTGGTCGCGCCGACATTGTGGTGCGGCATGGCCGAGCACCATATGGCCTTCGGCGGTACCTTCACCTTCGACATCCCGACCTATCGCGCCGTGCTGCTGGCTTTGCTGAAGAGCCTGGAGCGCCACGGCTTCCACCGCGTCGTCATCGTCAACGGCCATGGCGGCAACATCGCAGCACTCGGCGCCTTCCTGCCGGACTTCGCCAGGGAAACCTCGCTCCAGATCCGCGCCACCACCTATTTCCTGCTGGCGCAGGAGGCGATGGCGCCGTTCATGGACGACCAGATCAGCGTGCTGCACGCCTGCGAGGTCGAGACCTCGATGATGATGGTGCTGGCGCCGGAGACGGTGAGGCAGGATCGCTTGCCGGAAGCCTTCGGCATGCTCGATGCCGACCTCACCGCGCTGACCCGCCCGACGGTCGGCCAGTACCGGCCCTTCCGCGAGATGACGCAGACCGGCGTGATCGGCGATGCCCGCAAGGCGACGGCGGAGAAGGGCAAGGCCTTCCTCGATGCTTCGGCCGATGCGCTGGCGAAACTCTTGAGCGACCGGGGAGGGCAGGGCTGATGGTCGAGGACCGCCGCCTGGGCGATGCGATCGCCTATGTCATCCTGACGATCGGCGTGCTGATCGTCGCCTTCCCGGTCTGGCTGACCTTCGTCGCCTCGACCTGGGACAACGCCACCATCATCAACGGGCAATTGCCGCTCTATCCCGGGCCGCATTTCTTCGAAAACTACTATCGCATCCTCTTCGTCGGCACCTCGTCCTCGACCCGCGAGCCGGTGCTGGGGATGATGTTCAACTCCTTCGTGATGGCGATGACCATCGCGATCGGGAAGATCTTCATCTCCGTGCTTTCGGCCTATTCGATCGTCTACTACCGCTTCCCCTTCCGGATGGCGGCCTTCTGGATCATCTTCGTCACGCTGATGCTCCCGGTCGAGGTCCGCATCTTCCCGACCTTCAAGATCGTCTCCGATCTCGGCATGCTCGACAGCTATCAGGGCCTGGCTGTGCCCTTGATCGCCTCGGCCACCGGCACGCTCTTGTTCCGGCAGTTCTTCATGACCATTCCCGACGAGCTGCTGGAGGCCTCGAAGATCGACGGCGCCGGCCCGTTCAAGTTCTTCAAGGACACGGTGCTGCCGCTCTCGCTAACGACGATCGCGGCCTTGTTCGTCATCCAGTTCATCTATGGCTGGAACCAGTATCTCTGGCCGCTGCTGATCACGACCAAGGACTCGATGCAGACCATCGTGATCGGCATCCGCAAGATGATCACCACCTCCGATGCCTTGACCGAATGGCAGCTCGCCATGGCCACCGCCATGCTCGCCATGCTGCCCCCGGTCTTCGTCGTCATCGCCATGCAGAGGCTCTTCGTGAAGGGCCTCGTCGAGACAGAGAAGTAGCCCGCCAATGGCTCAGGTCACGCTCAGCAACGTCAAGAAGATCTATGCCGGCGGCGTCGAGGCGGTGAAGGGCGTCTCCTTCGACATCCCCGATGGCGGCTTCTGCGTCCTCGTCGGCCCATCCGGCTGCGGCAAGTCGACCCTTTTGCGCATGGTCGCCGGACTGGAGACGATCTCGGCCGGCGAAGTCGCGATCGGCAGCCGTGTCGTCAACCAGGTCGAGCCGGCCGACCGCGACATCGCCATGGTCTTCCAGAACTACGCGCTCTATCCGCATATGAGCGTCTACGACAACATGGCCTATGGCCTGCGCAATCGCGGCACGCCCAAGGACGAGATCGAGAAGCGCGTCGCCGAGGCCGCCCGCATCCTCGCCATCGAGCCCTTCCTGCAGCGCCGCCCGCGCCAGCTCTCCGGCGGCCAGCGCCAGCGCGTCGCCATGGGCCGCGCGATCGTGCGCAAGCCCCAGGTCTTCCTGTTCGATGAGCCGCTCTCCAATCTCGACGCCAAACTGCGCGTGCAGATGCGCGTCGAGATCAAGAAACTGCAGCGGGCACTGGGCGTCACGGCGATCTACGTCACCCACGACCAGGTCGAGGCGATGACGCTCTCGGACAAGCTGGTGGTGATGAATGGCGGCCAGGTCGAGCAGATCGGCCTGCCGGCCGATGTCTATCGCAAGCCGGCGAGCCGCTTCGTCGCGACCTTCATCGGCTCGCCGCCGATGAACCTGCTGCCGGCCAAGCTCGACGGGCACGGCATCATCGCGCTTGGCGATGCCCTGCTGCAGGCGCGCGACCTGCGCGAGGATCTGCCTGCCGGGACGGCGGTCGAGGTGGGTTTGCGGCCCGAGGACATCGAGATCGCCTCGGAAGGCGCGGTCGGCTCGCTGCCCTTCGACGTCGAGTTCATCGAGGAGCTCGGCGCGACCCAGCTCTTCCACGGCCAGCTTGCGGGCAAGCCCTTCGTCATGCAGGCGGCGACGGGAGAGGTTGCGGCACAGGCCGGCCGGCTCTGGATCTCGGTCGATCCTGACAAGGTCCACGTCTTCGATGCGCAGAGCGGTGTCAGGCTGGGGAAGGCTTGAGCTCGAACCGCGACGTAGAACCCCTCTCCTGGATGGGAGAGGGGCAGGGGTGAGGGACCGCCGCTGATCGATAAGCGGAGCGTTGCCGTTGCGCCTTTTGCGGATAGGGCAGGCCCTCATCCCTGCCCTTCTCCCACACGAGAGAAGGGTTCCCCGCGCCTCTCTTTGAGCGTTGGTGCCGAGCTTCAGCTCACGGGCGCGTATTTCACCACGCAGCCATAGGCCTTGGTCGCCGGCTCCGAGACCGCCTTGCCGGCCTTGAGCTCGGCCACCGCCTGGCGGACATAGCTCCTGGCGCCGGTCAGGCTGGACGCGCTCGACGAGGGCTTGTCGTCGATCGCGCCGGCATAGGCGAGCGTGCCCTTGGGATCGATGATGTACATGTGCGGCGTCGTCTGGGCGCCATAGGCGCGCGCCAGCTGGCTCTTCGGGTCGAGCAGGATCGAGGCCGGGGCGGCGTCGCGCGTCTTCGTGAGTTCCTTGGCCTTGGCGGCGTCGACATGGCCCTGCTCGCCGGCGGGTGAGGAGATCACCGAGAGCCAGACGATGCCGTCCTTGGCCATGTCCTTCTGCAGGGTCTGCATGGTCGCGCTGTTGTAGTGCTTCCGGACATAGGGGCAGTCATGGTTGGTCCATTCGAGGATCACCGTCTTGCCGGCATAGTCGGAGAGCTTCTGCAGCTTGCCGTCGACGTCGACGACCGAGAAATCGGGCGCCTTGGCGCCGGGCTTGGCCGCGCTCTGGGCGAAGGCGGCACCTGAGGCGAGCGCCAGTGCGGTGGCGGCAAGGCCGGCAATGAAAAGCTGTCTGGTCACGTCGGTCATGTCTGTCTCCATTGGTCGGTGGCAGAGGGGTTGGCGTGGGCAGTGCTCTGTTATCGTGCGGTAGCGGTCTTCACCTCTTTGCCGGCGGCGCGCTGTGCAGCGCTCACCACGGTCTCGGGCGTCAGCAATTGCGGCAGCACCTCGGCCTGCGCACCCTTCGTCCCCGGATAGAACAGATAGAGCGGCACGCCGGCGCGGCCGTACTCGGCCAGCGTCGCGGCGATCTCGGCATTGCGATTGGTCCAGTCGGCTTTGAGATAGCGGACGCCGAGCTTGGCGAAGGCGTCCTTCACCTCCTGCCGCGACAGCGCGACCCGGTCATTGGCGAGGCAGGTGATGCACCATGCGGCAGTGAAGTTGACGAAGACCGGCTTGCCTTGCGCCTGCAGTTCCGCCACCCGCGCCGGCGACCATACCCCCGGCGCATCCGTTCCGGCCTGGGCGGTCGGCTGGGCCGAGGGCGTCGCGCTCTCGATGACGAAGGCAGAGGCCGCGCCGACGAGCAGTATGGCGACTGCAGCCGCGACGGCGCGCAAGGCACGGCCGCTGCCGCGGGTGACGCCGATCAGCCAGAGCGCGAAACCGGCGACGAGGATCGCGACGAGCGCGGCGAGGGCGCCATCGGCGCCGGCCTGCATGGTCGCGACCCAGACCAGCCAGATCGCGGTCGCGAACATCGGGAAAGCGAAGGCCTGCTTCAGCACGATCATCCAGCGGCCGGGCTTGGGCAGCAGCCGCAGCAGCCCGGGCGCGAAGGACAGTGCGACCACCGGTGCGGCGAAGCCGAGCGCCAGCGCCATGAAGATCGCGATCGCCGCGGCCGGCGGCTGCGTCAGCGCGTAGCCCATGGCCGCGCCCATGAACGGGGCGGTGCAGGGCGTCGCCACCACGACGGCGAGCGCGCCGGTCATGAAGGCGCCGACCGGGCCGCTGCGGCTGGCGAGCCCGTCGCCGACACCCTGCAGGCGGCCGCCGATCTCGAAGGCGCCGATCAGGTTGAAGCCGATCAGCGTCATCAGCACGGCGAGCAGGATGACGAGCGGCGGCGACTGCAGCTGGAAGCCCCAGCCGGCGCCGAGCGCGATCACGGCCGAGGCGAGCACGAAGAAGGTCGCGAGCACGCCGGCGAGGAAGAGCAGGCCCTGCTGGCGGACCTCGCCGCGGCTCGCCTGCGCCACCTGCGCGAAGCCGAGCGCCTTGATGAACAGCACCGGCAGCACGCAGGGCATCAAATTGAGGATCAGCCCGCCGGCAAAGGCGAAGGCCAGTGCCAGAAGCAGCGTCAGATCCTCGGCCGGGGGCGGCGGCAGCGTCACCTTTGCTGGCGCTTGCGCCGGAGCGGCTGCGGCCTGCAGCAGGGCGGGCTCGACCTCGGCGCTGAGCGCAAGCGCGCGCTTGCTGCCGCCTTCCGTGAAAGTGAGCACGCCGTCGGTCGTCGGCGCGCCCACCTTGAAGGCGGTGGAGCGGGTGAGGGTGAGCGCGCCGTTCGCCAGCGGCTGCTCGGCTGCGTGCTCGATCAGCGTGTCGAGGACCGGGAAGAAGCGGATATCGCCGGCGCCAGCCGGCAGGCCGGGCAAGGTGAGCGCGAGCCTGTCCTCTCCCTTTGCCGTCAGCTTGGCGGTGAAGCCGGCCGGCTTCGGCAGGGCAGCGATGGCCTGATCGATCTGCGCCTGCGCGGCGCTATCGACCTGGGCTGCTGCTGCGACGGGCACGTCGAGCGTGAAGGCGCCCTCTTCGGGAATGCAGATCTTCTCGCAGACCAGCCAGGTCGCCTTGGCCGAGAGTGTCAGCGTCTCGCCGGGCTTGGCATTGGCCGGGACCGAGATCTCGACAGGCAGAACGACGGTGTCCTCGAAGCCGAAATTGACGAGCGGCTCGACCCGGATCGCCTTCGGCGCCGGCCACTGGATCGCGCCGGCGCTCACGCCGTCCGGCAACGTCCAGTCGATCTTTGTCGCCTCGCCGGAATCGCCGGGGTTCTGCCAATAGCTGTGCCAGCCCGGCGCCAGCTTCTGGGTGAGGGCGACCTGGAAGCGCTCGCCGGGTGCTATGGCATCGCGGCTCGACAGGAGCGTCGCGGTAACGCGCGGTGAGGTGACGGCGGCGGATTCGGCGGCGAGCAAGGGCGCAGGCGCCAGCAGGGCCAGCGCCAATGAGGCACGCTGCAACAGCCGGTGTGTGGTCCGGCGCGAAAGGCTCGTCGCGGTCATGCTGATCAGATGCCTGCTTCCGCCGCGAAAAGCCAATGACAAGCGGGTGAGGGCGGCGCGAGGTCGCAGGCTCAGGTCGTGCGGCCGACCTCGCGCGCGACCTCCGAGAAGGGCCGCATCCCGCTCTCCGCCCGTGTCGCGATGGAGAGGAAGCGGGCGGCGAAGGCGAGCGAATCGCGCTGGCTCGGGCTGAGCTGCTCGCAGCGCTGCCGGTCGCCGAGCCCGGTCTGCTCAGCTTCCGTCAGCGCTGTCTTGAGCTGCGTTTCGCTCAGGGCGCCGGATGCGACCAGCGAGCGCAGCACCGCGGTGAAGGCCAGCAGCATGCCTTCGAGTTGGAGATTGGCGACGTTCATCTCGTCCTCCCGATCCTGATCGGGCGGTCGGACGGCCACCGGACAAGCCTGCGCCGGGGACCGTTCACCGGCGCCCGGCGCATCTTGGCATGGCAGGCCGCTCAGGGCGATCCGCTTGTGGTCAGGCCGCCTGGGGCTGCTCGACCGGCGGCAGGTAGGCGCCCTGGAAGGTCGTCATCACATGCGCGACCATCTCGCGGGCAATATGGAGCTGGTCGTCCTCGAAGGCGATCGCCCGCGGCGAGTTGAGCACGATCTCGTAGCTCGGGAAGTAGTCGACATAGTCGAAGCGCCGGAACAATTCCTCGGTAACGGCGCGCAGCAGCGATTTCGAGGCGCTGTTGGCGACGATCACGTCGGCATCCTTGAAGGTCGCACCGAACGGCACCGGCGATACCGTGACGACGAAGCGCATCTCCGGATTGCAGTGCTCGCGGATCAAACCGATGATGTCGAGCATATCCGCCAAAGTCGCGTCATAGCCGTAATCGACGAAGCGGAAGCGCTCCGGCATGCGCTGCAGCCAGCTCGGCCCGGGATGGGCGTTCATGGCGATCCCCGTCTCGGCATCGAGCCAGGTTTCGGTCAGGCCGAGCGTGAAGAAGCAGATCTGCGCCTGCTTGATCGTCGCCGTCGCCTCGGTGAGGCGCTTGCGGTTGGCGAAGGCGGTGTCGCGATCGAGCAGCCTGAGGCCGCTGGCATGTGGGTCGAACCATTGTCCCGGCGCAAGCTCGATCAACCCGTCATTGGGATAGCTCTCACCGCGCAGCACGCGTTTGAGCTCATGCGTCATCGAGCGGACCGAATACTTGTTGAGCGCGCCGCGGGAAAGCTGGCCGCGATCGGCGCCACCGCCGCGGCCGGTCTCTTCGTTCCAGCTCTCGAAATGCTCGGCCGGCACGCCATGGCCGCGCAGCAGCAGCGGCAGGCCTCGCATCATCAGGATGTTCTCGACCTCGCGGGCGAAGCACGAGCCCATGGTGAAGATCGGCCAGGTCGGGTCGATCTTGAATTTCGGCTTGTGCTGGACGGCGAGGTAGTTGCCGGTGGTCAGCCGCTCCTTGGCCATCTTCTCGGGTTTGCCCGAGGTCCAGCCGCGCACGGGATTGCCGCGCATGATGGAAAGGGCCGTGCCGGCATCGTATTCGATCTTCATCGATCGTCTCCTGGTTCTGCAAACCTCTCGGGCTCGACGCTGCGGACTGGGGAAGTCTCGTAAGCTTGCCGGGCGGTTGCTGATGGCCCGGTGACCTCCGGGCGTTTCCTCCAACCGGCGCGGTCTTCGCCGCGCCGGGTCTGTTCACATACGGTGGGGAATGCCGTTGCGGTCGAGGAAGCCGCGCATCCGGTCGTAGGAGGCGGCATAGCTCTTCGCGAGGTTGTTCAGCGCCGCTTCCTGGTAGACGGCGCGCCAGCCGCCCTCGGCCAGCGCCGCCTCCGGCACGACCGGGATCTTCAGCGTCTCCGCCAATTCCTGGCTGCGGGTGTCATAGGCGACGAGCACGCCGGGCACGCCATGCGCGACGGCCGGCAGCACGCCATGGACGCGGTAGCCGACGGCGAGATCGATCGAGCGGGCGAACTCGTCATAGCGCTCGACGTCGAAGAAGGAGAACAGCTGCTTTTCGTAGATGCGCCGCATCGGCGCATCGTCCGGGCCGTCCCACCACTTGGTCCTGACGAACTCGGCGACCGCCTTCTCCTTCGCGGCGCCGTCGCGCAGGAAGAACGCCTTCTCCTCCTGCTCGCCATGCGAGGACATCACCATTTCGCTCTGGGCGTCGACCTTGAGCAGCGCGGCCTTCTGGTTGCGCAGATAGGCTTCTGGGTCGGCGGTGTAGCTCTTGTCGGCCTCGCGGCGCAGGCTGAAGGCGACCTTGCGGATCTCGCGCTGGTCGGGGATGCGGATCCTGAGGTCGCGGTTGCGGGTCCGGAAGATCGAGGGGCAGCCGACGACCTCGACATTGCGGATGCCGTTCTGGCGCAGGGTCTCGGCGCTGAAGGCGCCGCGCACGCCGATCGAGGCGCAGCGCTCGGCGACGATCGACCAGAAGCGCCTGGACGGCTCGGGCAGCTCGATCTTGCGGTTCTGGCTCGCCTGCGCACCGACGCCGATGGCGTAGACCGGTAGCTTGACCCGCTCCAGCACCTCGACGGCGCGGAACCACTCCATGTTCTCATGGATGAAGTTCGAGCCGCGCACGAAGACGAAGTCGAACTCGCTGGCATAGCGCTCGATGTCGGCCTCGGTCGGCGACATGATCTTCATCGGCTCCAGATGCGCATAGCGCAGGAGCTTCAGCGTCGAATCGTAGACGATCATGTCGCCGATGTTGAAGTAGTCGGAGAGCAGCTTCTCCATCGGCGCGCGGTACCAGCGCACCTTGTCGTGCTCATGCACCTCGCCGGCCGGATAGATCACCAGCGCGCGCAATTTGGTCTCGGTCGCGATCGGACGCAGATTCGAGCCCGGGGCGAGCGTGCCCGTGGCTGCGTCGGCGATCGCGACCGAGTGGGGGCGCCCATTGGGCAGGCCGGGCAGCGGGATGGTCAGCTCGGCGACGTCGGCGTCACCGGTGACGATCGCGCCGGGATGGATGGTGGCGTAGTCCTGCCCGTCGAGCATCAGCTTGAGCGCCGGCCAGCTTCGATCGGGCCGGCGCCCGATCGCGACGACGACCTCGCCGGTGGTGGCGCGCAGGATCTTGATGGCGTTCTCGGCCGAGACCACGGAGCCGAGATTGAGCACGGGCGCGTTCATGGCCCCTCCTTGACGAACTGAACCTTGAGGCGGACCAGATCGCGGTCTGGGCCGAGCTTGCAGTCGGCGACCTTCATCCTGGTCATGAAGAGATAGGCTTCGTCGCCGGTGGTCTCGAAATTGCGCGAGCGCGAGACGGGGTCAGCGAGGGCGCCGTAGCCGTAGCGCAGCCGGTCGCTGCAGTTCTTGCTCCACATCGTCGGCTGCACCATCAGGGTCTGCAGCGGCGACCAGCGGATCAGGTCGTCGGACCAGCTATAGGCGACGCGGCCGCCAGCGATGTTCTGGCTCGGGTCGGGGCCGAGATGCAGGAGCGCGAGCCATTTCCCGCTGGGCTCGTGCCGGGTCAGCGATCCCACATTGGTCGGCAGCGGCTTCAGCGTCTGGCAGGGGCGCGCCTGGCTGAGATCGTCGCGATAGGGATCGACGGCGCGGACGGTGAAGTCCTGTCCGTCAAAAGCGCGCCAGGAGGTCGGGTCCTTGATGTTGGTCGAGCGGAACAGGCAGACCCCGTTCTTCTGGCCCTCGCCGCCGGTGGTCATAATCAGCGCGTACCAAGCACCGTCCTTCTGGACGATGTTCGACGGGTTGAAGAAGCCGCGATGCCGGCCCTGGCCGACCTCCTGGGGAAAGCCCGGCGCCGCCACCAGCGGGCGCGGCTCGTCGGTCTTGAAGCTGAGGCCGCCGTCAGCAGAGTGGGCGGCGGTGACGACATTGTACCAGCAGCTCATCGCATCCTTGAAACGGCAGGCGCCGGGATGCTTGTCGGCATGGTATTCGGCATGGACCAGCGCCTCGACATTGCGGCCATCGCCGGTCCAGGTCGCGGCGATCCAGCTCTTGTCGCTGAACTGGCTGGGATCGGCGCTGCTCTTCGCCTCGAAGGAGACCGCGCAGCTCTTGCGGATCGCGCCGAGATTGCCGCCGATCAGCGGCCGGCTGCGATAATGGCTGGCGAAGGCGACGACCTCGCCCTTGTTGTCGCGGAAGGCGCGCAGGGGCGCGTCCGGCAGGTCCCATTCCTCGCAGCGCTCGCGCGCCCAGGAGACGACCGTCTCCTCCTTCGCGTCGGGCGCGATCTCAAGCCGGTAGCCGGGCCCTTTCGGACCCGGCGCCGGCTGGGCAAGGCCAGCGACGGGAATTGTGGCCGCCAGCAATACCGCCGGCAGCCAGGCGAGGGCGGTGCGGGCGCTCCTCATGCCACCTTCCTTTCCGGCTCGGGAGCCGGCGGTGCGGACGGGGCGGCGGCAGCGGGCCTGACCATCTTGTGGTCGACCTTGTTCTCGCTGAGGAAGGCGCTCATCGCGCCATAGGTCCGGGCGTAGGCCGCGTTGAAGCGGTCGAAGAGCGCCTGGTCCCAGTACTCTTCCAGCCTGAACGGCTTGTCGCCGAAGACGTCGACGCTCGGGATCTGGAAGGTCTCGGCGAACTCGACGGTGCGGCTGTCATAGGTGAAGTAGATCGAGGGCGTGCCATTGGCGAGCGCCATCAGATTGCCGTGCAGCCGGTAGCCGAGAACGAGATCGAGCTTGCGGACGAGCTGCTCGTAACCGGCGACGACATCCGAATAGAACATCCGGTCGCGGTAGAGGCCTTCCATCTGCTCATCGAGATACCAGGCCATCGCCCAGCCGTTCTCGCGCAGCGCGGCCATGCCTTCCTGCTTCTGCTCCGGCGTGCCCAAAGCGAGCTTCTTCTCCTCGACTTCGCCCTGCGACATCAGCGTGACTTCGAAGCGATCCGCCATCGCCTTCACCAGGTCGCGGTGGAAGGTGAGGTAGCGCTTGATGTCCTTGGCGTAGTGCTTGGAGACCTCGCGGCGCAGGGTGACGCCGACCTGCTTGATAGCGTCGAGCGCCGGCAGGCGGATGGCGAGGTCCGGCCGGTTGTTGCGGAAGGCGGTCGGGCAGCCGATGATCCGGGCGTTCTTGATGCCGAGCTCGTGCATCACCTGCGCCGAATAGGTGCCGCGCACGCCGACCGAGGCGGTCGAATCCGAGATCAGCTTGAGGACGGTCTTGCTGTCCTCGCTGAGTTCGAGTTTGCCGCTGACCGGCGCCTGCGCGCCGATGCCGAAGGCGAGCACCGGCAGTTTCAGCCGGCGCAGCACCTCGGCGGTGCGGCTCCAGTTCATGCCGGCATGGACATAGTTGGAGCCGCGCAGGAAGACATAGTCGAACTCGGCGTTGAACCGGTCGATCTGCTGGGGATCGATGCTGGTGATCGGCAATTCCTCGAGCGTCTCGAAGTTGAGCAGCTTCAGCGAGGAATCGAAGACGAAGGCGTCGCCGATGTTGTGGTAGTGATTGATGTGGCTCTGCAGGTCGGCGTGGCGGTACCAGCGGACATTGTCGTGGTCGTAGACCTCGCCCGAAGGGCTGATCACGAGGATGCGGGCCATGGTTGCGTTCTCCCTTCTTGTGTCCGCGCGGCTCACGCGATCATCGGCGCGGCGGCGCGATTGGCCGGGGTCGGCACGCCCCGCTCGGCGATCAGGCGCTGGTAGAGCGCGAGATGCTGCTCGGCGCAGTCGACATGGCTGAGCGGCTTCTTGATGCCTGCACGCAGGCGCTCCCAGAGCCCGGGCTCGCTCAGCGCCCGGGTCATGCAGTCGACGAGGTCCTCCGGGCTGCCGGAGCGGAAATGCAGCCCGTCGACCTCGTCGCTGATCTTCTCGGCCATGCCGCCGAGATTGCTGGAGAGGATCGGGCGGCCGTGGAAGAAGGCCTCCTGGATCACGATCGGTGAGTTCTCCCACCAGACCGAAGGCATCACCACCCAGTCGACCGAACGCATCAGATTCGGCATCTCGTGGTTCTGGAAGGGGCCGCAGAAGCGCACGCGCCGCCCGGCCGCCTCGACCAGGTCGGTGAATTTCTTCTTGTAGGCCTCGGGCTGCCGGTCGAGATTGCCGCCATAGACGAGGAGCACGCTGTCCTCGCCCCAGACCTCCTCCGGGATGCGGGTGACGGCGTCGATCAGCACGTCGGCGCCCTTATAGGGCGTGAGCTGGCCGAAATAGGCAAAGCGCGAGCGTCGGCCGTTCTCTTGGGGACCCGGCCGTGGCGGGGCGACCTCGGCGACGTCGATGCCGTTCTCGATCACCGAGAAGCGCTCGGCCGAAAGCCCCCATTGCTGGTAGCGCTCGGCGAGGAAGCGGCTCGGCGAGATGAAATGGTCGGCGAGGTTGAGGATGCCCTTGATGAAGGTCTCGCGCGCCAGGAAGCGCGATGGCGAGATGTCCGGGAAGCAGGCATTGCAGTCGCTTGGCGAGGCCCGGTAGCAGAGCTTGAAGGCGCCGGTCTTCACCATCTGGCCGTGGTGGTGGCAGATCGAAAGGTATTCGTGGAAGGTCACGACGATCAGCGCATCCGGCAGCGTGTCGCGCACCGCGAAGATGCATTCGAGGCCGAGCCCGATGAAATGGTGGAAATGCACCACGTCGGGCTTGAGGTCGCGCAGCACGCGGACGAAATCGCGCTCGATCTCGTCGGTGGCGCGGTTCGAGAGCAGGAAGTGGTCGTACTCCTCGGCGTAGTAGAGCAGTTCGCCGCCGCGCTGGCGCAGGCTCATCAAGGCCGTGCCGGCATGGCGCGGCGTCGGCGCACCGACGCGGGCGAGGTAGTGGGTGTCCACCTCGGCGCTGGCCTGGAAGCCCTTGTGCAGGTTGTAGGAGGCGACTTCGGCGCCGCCGAGCGAGAAGGAAGGGTGGCCGTGCGAGACGACGAGGATACGCATGCTCATCCTCTCATGTTGGAAATGGCCAGCGCCCAGCGCCGGTCGAAACTGGTGCGGTCGGCGAGATTGATCAGCGCGCCGACATGCGGGCGGGTCTCGGCGTCCTCGACGACATAGATCTCGACCTCCGGCACCCAGAGCGACGGCACGCCGTTCATCCTGAGCTTCAGGCAGAGATCGAGGCCCTTCTCGCTGGGCGTGAAATAGCTGCGCGAGAAGCCGTCGGCCTCGAGGAAGGCGTTGCGTGACATCACGCAGCATTCGGTCGCGCCGGCGGCGACCTCCATCGGCCCGAGGCTGCCGATCGCATCCAGGGGATAGCCGACGAAGCGGTTGTAGACGCGCCGGTTGGCGCCCTCGCCTTCGAGCCAGGCGCCGGCCCAGCGGATCGAATTGTCTTCGAACAGCAGCGTCGGGCTCGCCACGCACTGGCCGCCACGGCCGCGATAGGCGCGCTCCAGTCGTCCGAGCCAGCCGGGCATGCGGATCTGGGCGGCGCCGGAGAGCAGCGCCACCGTCTGGAAACGGCAGGCGCGCACGCCCGCCTCCAGCGCATCGCAGCTGTCCTCGACGCCCTCGACCAGGACGAGCCGGACCTGGAGCCCGTAGAACTTCGCCAACCGGCGCGCTTCGGCGCCGAGCCGGTCGAAGCTTTCGCCGGGGGCGGCGACGACGATCGGCAGCGGCCTGACCTCGGGGTCGATCGCCAGCAAGGCGAACAGGCTGGAGAGCTCGCGCTGGCGCTGGTCGAGGCCGATCACCAGGCCGAGTGCCGCATCGGCGTTGAAGCGGCCGATGTCATGCGTCTCGATCGCCTTGGGCGCCGGGATCTCGGCGGCCTGGAGGGCCGGAGCGATCTGTTTCTCGACCACGGCGGTCGCGGTCGAGGAGCGCGGATCGAGCAGGCCGAAGACCCGCTCCAGCGCGCGCCGCGCCGGATTGCGCCCGGGCGCCAGCGGCAGGAAGGCCGGGCCGTGACCCTCGATCTCGAATTCGAGATAGAGCGGCTGGCCGGGCTCCGGCAGCAGCTTGGGCGCGAAGACGATGAAGCCATGGCTGTTGCGCCGGCTCGCCATGGCCGGGCCGAAGCGTGGGTCCTCCGCGAAGGCGGCGGTGACGTCCGGCCTGACGGCCCGCGTCCAGATCGCGTCGATGGCGCAGGACTGCGTGCCGCTGCGCAGGACGACATTGCCGACTTGCCGTTCGGGATCGAACAGCCAGCCGATGATCAGGACGCCACTGCCCTCGACAATGGTTGCGTCGTCGATACCGGCGCGCACCGGCTGTTCGAGGAAGGAGATGGTGTCGCGTCCGTCGAAGCGCTGCGAAGCGTGCTTCAACTTCTCTGCGGTCGCTGGCGGCGCACTGCCGCGCTGGAGTCCGTCGCGCAGATGGCCGGGCACGGTGATCTGCTCGAGCAGGACGTGGCGGTCATAGACTTCGAGCGCCCGCCAGCCGTCGTTGGCGCGGAAGAACAATCGCTCGATCTCGCTGGGATGGCGGATCGCGCACTCCTCCAGCAGGCCGAAGAAGCCGCAGGCGCCCTCGCCGAGATCGTCGCGCTGGAAGGTCCCGGCTTCCAGCACCGCCGGCGAGAGCCCGCCATGGGCGATCAGCAGCTTGGTCCGCCCGGCCGCGAAGTTCGAGGTCCAGCCTTGCAGGAAGATGCCCTCGTCGAGCGGGCCCATCACCTCGACGAAGCCACCGGGCTTGGCGACCGATTGCAGGAGCATGCCGACGGCGCGCAGGCGGCGCGGGTTCGACTTGCCGGACAGGAGCACCTCCAGCAGCCCGTCGACCACGGTCGGGAAGGACTGGCCAGCTTCCTCCGCGAGCGCTGCGAGGAAGGCCTGCAGCGGCATCGGCTTCGGTGCCAGGATCAGGCGCAAGGGACGGCCGGGCCGGCCGAGCAGGATCGCGCCGGAGCCGGCACGATCCGGCGAAGGAGCGGGGGCGAGGCAGAGGAAGCCGGTGGCATGCGCGGCATCGGCCTGCGGCCGACGCCAGGTCAACGCCATCGTCTCGACCCGGTTGCGCGGATTGCCGTCGACCGCGACAGGCACCTTGCCGGGCAGCGCATCGCAGGCGCTCATCACCAGGATCGCGTTCTCGCCGAGCGGGGTCCAGGCCACGGTCGGCGCCGGGCTGATCATGGTCCGTTCGGGAATGATGACCTCGTTCATCGCCTCACCTGCCCATCAGCATGATGGTGAGCGTGACGAAGGAGAGCAGCGCCGACAGGCCCGAGAGGAAGCCGAGCACGACGGTGACCTGCCGCAGCGGCGCCTTCGCCTCCTTGCGGATCGCGACCAGCCGGTCGTCGAAGGCCCGCAACGTCTGGTCGAAGCGCATCTGGAAGACGTCGATCTCGCCGAGACGGGACGCGATCGCGCCATTGCCCTCGGTTTCCTCCGATTGCTTCGCCTCGGCCTCGCGCTGACGGTGCTGCGCAAGTTGCACGCCAAGCTCGCCGACCTTGTCGAGCAATTCCTTCTGGGTCAGCTGCGAGCGCCGCTGCAGCGCGATCAGCGCCTCGACCCGGTCGAAGAAGCGGGCGAGCGGCACGGCGATCGCCGCCTCCGCCGCAAGTTCCGCCGGCGGCGGCAGGCGCAGTTCGAGCTCGGCGCCGGTGCTCGGCGAGATGCCGACGATGGTCAGCGAGTCGCGTACCGCCGCGGTGCGGTCGTCGAGCTCCATGGCGAAGGCGTGCCGGCCGTCGCCGATGCCGTTGCGGCGCAGGTCGATGCGGCCCTGATCGGCTACCGCCTCCTGCACCTTGAGCCCATTGCGCATCAGGCGCACGGTCAGCCGTTCCTCGGGCCGGGCCTCGTCCCAGATCCAGCCATGCAGCCGGTTGCCGTCGAGCGCATCGACGCGCCCGTTGAGCTTTGCCGGGGTCTCGCTCGCTTCGCTCACGCTACCGTCCGGACTGTGCATCGTCGTCATGCTGGTCATGCCGCCTCCGCCAGTTTGAGTTGATCGAACAGGGCAAGATGCGCCTGCGCGCAGGCGTCCATGCCGGGTGGGGTCTCGATGCCGTCGACGAGGCGATGCCAGAGCCCGTCCTCGCTCGCGGCGCGGGCCAGCACCTGCGCGAGATGGCGTGGATCGCTGGGACGGGCGTGCAGCCCGTCGACGCCATCGCGCACCATCTCGGCCATGCCGCCGATATCGCTGGCGATCACCGGCCTGAGGTGCTGGAACGCTTCCTGGATGACGAGGGGCGCGTTCTCGTACCAGATCGAGGGTGTCACCACCCAATCGACCTCGGCCATCAGCCCCGGAATCTCGTCGCGGCGATAGGGGCCGCAATGCACGACTTCGGCGCCGGCCTCTGCCAGCGCCTTGTCGAGCGCGCTGGTGAAGGCTTCGCTCTGGAACGGCGCGCCGCCATGGATGCGCAGTTCGAAACTGCCCGCGCCCTGCTCGCGCAGGAGCTTCGCCGCCTGCAGCAGCGGCAGCACGCCCTTCCACGGGTTGAGGTTGCCGAAATAGCCGAAGCGATTGCGTGGGCCGTGAGTGTGCCGGTGCGGCACCGGCATCTGCACCGGCCGCGCATTGGCGATGACCTCGATCTTCTCGCCCGGCAGGCCCCAGTCGATATAGCGCTGGCGCAGGAAGCGGCTCGGCGAGACGAAGCGATCGACGGCGGCAAAATGAGTCTTGAGGAAGCGCTCGCGCAGCAGGAAGCGATCCGGGCCGATCTCCGGGAAGCAGCCATGGCATTTTGCCGGCGAAGCTCCGGTGCAGCGCTGCCTGTCGCTGGTGCGCACCATCAGCCCGTCATGATGGCAGATCGAATAATAGTCGTGCAGCGTCATCACGATCGAGGCCTGCGGGAGCAGTCGCCGCGCCAGAGCCAGGAACTCGGCGCCGATCAGAACGAGATGATGGATGTGGATCACGTCCGGCCGGAATTCGGTCAGCAGCGAGCCGAGATCCTGCAAGGTGCCGTAATGGTCGATCTGGCTGAGATGGAAGCGGTCGAAATGGCCGCTCCATAGCAAAAGGTCGCCATCGGCGCCCGTCGCCTGGAAGGCGGTGCCGGGATGTGGCTGGCGGTGGATCGCATTGGTCGCGCCGAGGAACAGGACTTCGCAACCCTCGCTGCGATAGGCGCCCGCCAGGTCGTGCGCGAAGATCTCGGTGCCGCCCGGATGCAAATCGGGGTGGTTATGGGCGATGACGAGGATGCGGCGGCTCATCGCTGGACCCCCGGTTTCACCGCGACCAGCAGGTCCTGGTAATGGGCCGCGCTCTGGCCGCGCCAATGGCCGGGGTCGAGCCGCTCGACAGCAAGTCCGGCCTGGGTGGCGTGCTCCAGCAGGAAGCTGGCATCGATGCCGGCGGCCGCCAGCGGCGCCTCCTCGATCGCATACCAGCCGGGACCCTCGCCCCAGCGCCGGAACTTCAGGCGCTCCTGGCCGGTGCTCTGGCCGTCGAGCGCGAAGGCGGTGAGGAAGAGCCGTCCGCCCGGCGCGAGCAAGCGCGCCGCCTCGTTGAGGTAGACCACCAGCTCGTCGGGCGGCAGATGCGTTGCCACCGAGGTCATGATGATGAAGTCGAAGCTCTGGTTCGGAAAGCCGAAACGCACCTCGTTGCCCGGCAGCGAGCCCTGCGGATTGTAGAGCGGGTGGGCGATGTCGAGGCGCTGGAAGCGGAAGCGCGGATAGGCCGGCGTGATCGTCTGCGCGCACCAGAGGATGCCGTCCATCACCGGATCGACGCCGTCATAGCTGCCGCGATCAGGGTCGAGATATTGCGTCAGCGGCACCGCCATGCGGCCGATGCCGCAGCCGATGTCGAAGACGCGCTCATGCGGCTGCAACCGGCCGATCCGGACGAAATGGCCGAGGAACTCGGCGCCGATGGCGCGATAATCGCCATCGCCGACGAAGATCGAATCCGGCGGCGGGTGCGGCAGGAAACGGTTGGTCTGGACATGGGCCATCAGCCAGGCGAGCTCTGGCGTCGCCGGCAAGGTCGCAGGAGCCGGTTCCGTGGTCTGTCGCAGGGCGAGGTTCGCCGTCATGCCGCTGTCGCCCTTCTGAGATTGGCGCGGGAGAGAAGAAAATCGGGATCGGGACGTGAGGCCGGCGCCGGCGCAGGCTCCTGCGCCGCGGGCTTGTCGACCGCAGCCATCAGCGCCTCGATCTCGCCGTCCCAGCGCCTGGTCTGGAGCCAGGAATTGTGCTGCGAGGCGACGCCGCGCGTGTAGTCGAGGCTCTTCGAGATCGACTGGCGCTCGAGATGATAGAGCGACACGCTCGGCACATAGACGATGCCGAGCCCGGCCCGGGCGATCTTGAGGCAGAGATCGCTGTCCTCGTAGTCGCCGATGACATAGCTGTCGTCGAAGCCGCCGACCTCCATGAACAGCGCCCGCGGCATGACGATGCAGGCGCCGGTGACACCGGGCACCGGTCGTTCGACATTGGCCGGCGCGTAATGGCTTGGCATGCCCTTGAAGTAATGATGGTTGAGCCAGGTGCCTTTACTGTCGCGCTTGAAGAAAAGCCCGGCATGCTGCAGCGAGCCGTCATCATAGAGCAGCTTGGGGCCGACCGCGCCGGTGCGGCGATGCGGTTCGAGACGCTGCAGCAGCGCCGGCAGCCAGCCCTCGCTGTCGGGGATGACGTCGGAATTCACCAGCGCCAGCGCCTGCCCGCGCGAGGCGGCCGCGCCAGCATTGCAGGCGGCCGAGAAGCCGCCATTGCGGCCCATCACCACGAGCTGCATCGGCAGCCCATAGGCGAGGAAAAGCCCGCCGAGCAGATGGGCGACCTCGCCCTCGTGCTCGGGCGAATCGAGCACATAGATCAGCTCGGCCTTCTCGGCGAACCAGCGATCGGCTGCGAAAGCCGAGACCTGGACGCGCAGGAAATCGTAGACGCGGTAGAGCGGGATCACCACCGAGACGGCGGGGCTCGCCGGGCCCTTGCCGAAGCTCTTGATCCGCGGCTCGGGCAGGCTCTCGCGCAAGGCCGCCTGACAGTCGGCCAGCACCGGGGCGATCGTTCGCTCCAGCATCGCTGCGGTCAGATGCTGCGGAGGGATCGCGGCCAGCGCCCGGGCGCGGATGGCGATGGCGTCCGCCGGCTGCGCGTTGGGGCGCAGCGACAGCACGGTGCCGGATTTCAGCTTGAGCTCGACCCGCGGCTGCAGCACCGGAGCGCCGCCGGCATAGCAGGGGATCAGCGCCGCGAAGCCGGTGGCGCGCTTGACGTCGCCATTCGAACCGGCGGGCAGCAGCGCGGGGAAATGGTCCAGCCTCTCGAGCACGGGCGTCGGCTCGCCCTCGGAGCGATGCAGCAGCATCTCGTCGAGCAGCCCCTCGGCATCGCGATACCAGCCGCCGAGCAGCAGCCCGGCCGGGGTCGTGACGGCGAGGTCGAGCTCGGCCGAGGGCAGGTCGTCACTGCGGCGCACGGTCTGCGCCGCAAGCGGCAGCCGCCTTTGCATCTCGATCGCCAGCAGGCGGCCCTGCTCGGAGAGGCCGGAGAGCTGCTCGACCAGCCAGCTGCGCAAGCCGTCGCGCTGGCTCGCCTTGCCGGCCCACCAGCGTCCGAGCGAAGGGATGTCCTGCCGGGCGGCGACGGAGCGGACGATCAGGCCGGAGTCGGCCTGCAGGACCAGCAGGCCGCCGGCCTGCGGTGGGAATTCGTCGATGATCAGGTGCAGCGGCCGGTTGCCGGCGCGATCGGTGCGGCCGAGCCGAGGCCGGCCGGGCAAGCGGGAGAGGCCGCTGGAATCGAGCCGATAGGCGGTGCGGACACCGGAGAGCCGGCCGGGAACCGTCGTTTCCAGCAGGACCTTGCCTTCGGTGAGCCGGGCGACCGGGGACGCCGCCGAGGGCTTGCGGGCGAGGATCAGCAGGAACTGGCGCAGGAAGCCGAGATAGCCCGCAGCCTGACTCAGCCCGAACAAGGTGGGCCAATGGCCGACCAATGCGTTGGCGAGCATGCGGCGCGCGTCGGGCGTGGCATCGCGGACAAGGTCCTCCGCATCGGCCATGCCGTGGACGAGATCTGGATCGAAGCGCGCGGTGGTGTCGCCGCCCGGATGATCGTCGGACAGCGCCGCGACGACCTCGCCGGGCCCGCCATGGCGGAAGACGACGACGACGCGCAGACGTCCGTCGCCAAGTGGCAGGACGACCGAGCCCGAGGCGAGGCGCTTCTCGCGTGCCGCAAGCGAAATGCGCGGCCGCGACAGCACGGGGGCTTCGATGGTCCAGCTCAGCAGGAAGACCGAGCCGCTCAGCCTGGAGAGATGCAGCTGCGGGCTCAGGCCGTCCGTGGCAGGCGCGGGCGCGAGAGAGAGCATGAAAAGCCTGTTCCGAAGGGGCAGGGAGAGGCGCCGGCCGGACCGAAGTCCGGCCGGCGCCCCGAAGCGTCAGGCGACCGAGAAATAGGAGTTCGGATCGGCCTGGATGTCTTCGGCGGTGACGCCGACGATGGTCACGGTGTCGCCATTGCCGAGATCGATGACGGCGTTGCCGCCGACGGTGGTGGCGCGCGCCGCCACGTCCTCGGCCGAACCGATATCGGTGCCGTTGATGCCGTTGGAGATCTGCAGCAGGTCGTGGCCGGCATCGAAGTCGAGCACGACGTCGTTGCCGCCGCCGCCATTGAAGATGAAGACGTCGTCGCCGGCGCCGCCGGAGAGGATATCGTCACCCGCGCCGGCGAAGAGCAGATCGTCGCCGTTGCCGCCCTGGAGGACGTCGTTGCCGGCGCCCCCTTCGAGCACGTCGGCGCCGTCACCGCCCTGAAGGACGTCGTTGCCGGCGCCACCGAGCAGGATGTCGTCGCCCGGCCCGCCCTGCAGGATGTCGTCGCCGTCGCCGCCGCGCAGCACGTCGTCGCCATTGTTGCCGCGCAGGATGTCGTTGCCGTCGCCGCCGTCGAGAACGTCGTTGCCCTCGCCGCCGAACAGGCTGTCATTGCCTGCTCCGCCGGAGAGGATATCGTCATCCAATCCGCCGAAGAGAGCGTCATTGCCCTCGCCGCCCGACAGGAAGTCGTTGCCGGCATCGCCGTAAAGCAGGTCGTCACCCTCTTCGCCGAAGAGAGAATCCACCTGGTTGCCGCCATGGACGATGTCGTCCCCGGCGCCGGCGAGGATCACGTCACTGAAGCGTGTCCCAATCAAGAAATCGTCGAATGCACTGCCTTCGATCGTGGCCATTCGTCACCTCCTCGGTGATCAGAGAGCACCACCAGATGTGCGGAGAACGTCCGCCGCTCGTTCTGGGTCACGGTGCGATTTCGACAGCGAACAAACAGGTTCGCCATCGTGCGACGCTCGGAAGAGTAGCCAAGAAGAGTGTCGTATCAAGCAATATATTATGACCATTTTGCGATGCAGCAAAGTTTATATTGATTTATATATTGTTCAAACGAGGATTATGCTGGGAACTTGATATGGATTTCGAAGTATATTGTTTCGGGTTGTGATCGGTCGGCGATGTTGCTCGATCCCGGCCGCCAGATCCGCGGCTCAGTCCTCCCTGAAGGCGCGGTTGAAGCTGTCGCGGATGGGCGAGAGCAGGTAGTCGGCCGCAAAACGCCGGCCGTTGACGATCAGCACCTCGGCCGCCATGCCGGCATGCAGCGTCACCCTGTTCTCCTTCAGGCTCTGCGGCGTGATCTCGGCGCGGACGATGAAGAAGGCATTGCCGGTCTTGTCATCGATCAGCTGGTCGGCGGCGACATAGCTGACCTTCGCCAGAAGCGGGGGCATGATCCGGGCGTTGAAGGCGGTGAGCCTGACCTGGGTATCGGCGCCGACCCGGACCGAATCGATGTCGCGCGGGTCGACCTTGGCCTCGACGACGAGCGGTTCCTGCTCGGGCACGATGTCGAGGATGGCCTCGCCCGCCGTGACGACGCTGCCGGCGGTGCGCATGCGGATATTGGCGACGATGCCTTCCTGCGGCGCGGTCACCACCAGCCGACGCAGCACGTCCTGCGCCTGGACGATGCGCTCGACCACCTCCGAGAGCTGGAGCTGGCTGTCCTGGAGGTCCTTGGCGATCTCGCTCTGGCGATCGAGGCTGATCGCCTTGATCTCAAGCTCGGCGCCGGCGACGGCCTGTTCGGCCTTGGCCTTGCGTGCCTTCATCTCGCCGGCGCGCCCGGTGAGCTCGCTCTGGCGGGTCTGCAGCTCGACGAGCTGAGAGCGCTTGGCGTAGCGCTTCTCATAGAGCTCGGCGATCGTCTTGACCTCGTCGTCGATCAGCGTGCGCTGGTTGCGCACGGCGTCGATCTGCGCCTGCAGCGCCTCGGATTCGGCCTGATGCTGCTCGATCACGCGCTGCTGGATGCGGGTCTTGCCGTCATAGACCTGGGCGCGGGCGCGGAAGAGCGCGCGTTCGGCATTGACCACCTCGCGTGCGATCGGCGTTTGTGCCTTCTCGATATCATCCGGGAAATCGATCTGCGTCGCATCACCCTGTTCGGCACGAAGGCGGGCGAGCCTGGCGTCGAGGCCGACGCGCTTGCCTTCGAGCTGCTGCAGCTCGGCGCGGGCGCGGGCATCCTCCAGCCTGAGCAACGGCTCGTCCTGGGCGACGCGCTCGCCTTCCGCCTTGAGCAGGGTCTTGAGGATGCCGCCCTCGAGATGGCTGACGGTCTTGCGCCGGCTATCGACGATGACGGTTCCTTGCGCGACGGCGGCATTGTCGAGGCGGGCCGTCACCGCCCAGGCACCGAAGCCGCCGAAGCCGATCGCCACCGCGCAGACGCCGGCGAGGACGAGATTGCGCAGCGAGGGCATGCGCTCCTCGGGCTCCGCCTCGCTCTTCATCGGGACGAGCGCGCGGTCGGGCCGGCGCAGCATCGGAAGCTCGCTCATGCGCTCACCTCACGCGGGGCAGGGGTCTGTTTCGCCGGTTCGAGCTCGACGACGCCGGCCGGCGTGATCATGCCGGAGATCGCCGTGCGCGGACCGAACTGGGCGACGCGGCCCTCGCGCAGCACCAGGATCTTGTCGACGATCTGCATCACCGAGGGGCGGTGCGCGATCAGGATTACGATCGCGCCGCTTTCGCGGGCGGCGTTGATCGCCCGGATCAGGCTCTGCTCGCCCTCGGTGTCGAGATTGGCGTTGGGCTCGTCGAGCACGACGAGACGCGGCATGCCGTAGAGCGCCCGCGCCAGGCCGATGCGCTGGCGCTGGCCGCCGGAGAGCTTGAAGTCGCTGTCGGCGACATTGGTGTCGTAGCCGAGCGGCAGGCGGCCGATCAGCTCGTGCACGCCGGCGATGCGCGCCGCTTCCAGGATGGCGTGCGGATCTGGCTTGCGCATGCGGGCGATGTTCTCGGCGATGGTGCCGTCGAGCAGCGAGACCGATTGCGGGAGATAGCCGACCATGTCGCCGAAGGAGCCGCGCTCCCACAGATAGGTGTTGTGGCCGTCGAGATAGACGCCGCCGACATTCGGCTTGAGCACGCCGACGATCAGGCGCGCCAGCGTCGACTTTCCGGCTCCCGATGGCCCGACCAGGCCGAGCACGTCACCCGGCTCAAGCGTGAAGGAGACGCCCTTGATCACCGTCTGCTCGCCGCCCTTGGGCGCGTAGACCAGCCGGTCGATGACGAGGTCTCCTTCAGTCGCCGGGGTCGGCACGCTCTGGCGCTGCGAACTCTGCGCTTGCAGGAGATCGCGCACGCGCTTCCAGGCCGCGGCGGCGAGCACCCATTGCCGCCAGTCGGTGATCATCGAATCGAATGGTGCCAGCAAACGGCCGAGCAGGATGCTGGCGGCCATCAGCGTGCCGGCCGAGACCTCGTGCCGGATGATCAGCACGGCGCCGGTCGCATAGATGGCGAGCTGCATGGTCATGCGGCTGGCGCGGGTGATGGCGGCGATGAACTTGCCGCGGCGGGTGCCGAGATCGAGATGCTCCAGCATGGCGATCTGCTTGGCCCGCCAGCGGCTGGAGAGGGCCGGCAGCATGCCCATCGCCTCGATCGTCTCGGCATGGCGCAAGCTGGCGCTGATCTCGTTGATCGAGGCGACGCCTTCTTCGTTCGCCTCCTTCAACGCCCGGCGGGTCAGCATGTCCGAGACGACGCCGAGCAGCAGCAGGATCAGCAGCGAGGCCAGGCCGACCAGGCCGTAGATCCAGTGGAAGGCGAAGAGCACGGCCAGGAAGATCGGCGACCACATCGCCTCCAGCGGCGTCCCGATCGCCGAGCTCGCGATGAAATAGCGGAGTTCGTTGAGATCGCGGATCGCCTGCGTCGCCTGACCGGAGCCCTTCTCCAGCGAGGTCGAGACGGCGGCCTGCAGCGCCGGCAGGTTGAGCCGGCGGGCGAGGATGCTCGCCATCGCCTGGAAGGTCAGCGAGCGGATGAACTCGATCGTGCCATAGAGCGCCAGCGCCCCGACCGCGATCACCAGCAGCATGGTCAAGGTGTCATAGCTGCGGCTGACGATGACGCGGTCCTGAACCTGCAGCATGAACATCGGCACGGTCAGCAGCAGGATGTTGACGCAGAAGCTGAGGAAGGCGGCATAGGCCAGCCCTCCGGCAAAGCCGCGCTGCAGACCACGAATCAGGACGTCGGCAGGCTGGGTCGCAACCTTCATGCAGGTCTCCGGATGGGGCTGGCCATCAGATGGCGCTATCGGCGCCTATGCCGATACGGCAGGTTCTGAGCGTTATAAAAGCGTGCCACACAAGTCGTGTCTATAATATGACAGATGAAGCTTTGTGAAATAACGGCAATTACCGAGAATATGGCAGAAGCGTGCTAAATTTCAAATTTTGAAACAGTTCATGACTATGTTGAGTTCGATAAAATCTTAATTCCGCGCTGTTCGGGGTGGCATGTGCTTTGCGTATAGGCTATTCGTCAGCCGAAGGGGCCCGGAGGGCTGACTGCTCATTTCGAGATCAGGCGGAGTAGGGAATGCATCTAAAACCCCATGACGGCGCTCGATTCCTAGGCAATGGTTTCAACGGAGATCCCCCCGACGGCATCCGCCGCCTCGAAGCCGAATCAGCACCGGCGCGGGCGCCGGTGTCGCAGCTCGACCTTGCCCGCATGGTCGAGCGGGTCAGCCGGCGTTTCCTCGACTATCTCAGGCTCGAGCTGACCAAGCTCGGCGTCGACGACATTTCGCCCTCGCAGGTGATGGTGCTGTTCACCATCGGCTCCGGCGAGATCGCGGTGCGCGACCTGCTCGACCGCGGCCACTATGTCGGCTCGAATGCCTCCTACAACCTCAAACAGCTGGTCGAGAGCGGTTATCTGGAGCGGGGAGCCTCGCCGCGCGACCGCCGCCTCGCCCGAATCTCGCTCTCGCCGAAAGGGCAGCTTCTCGTCGAGCGGTTGAAGCTCCTGGATGAGACCAGCCAGTTCGGCCAGGGCCAGGATATCGACACCGAGGGCGACCTCCAGACCACTCACGACACGCTGCGCCGCCTCGAACAATGGTGGGGCGATGCTTTGCGTTATGGCGGGATTCTGCTGGCCTCATGCACGTCCTATTCGTTCATCGTTCAGGATCTGGTCAATTCGCTCACCTGATCCAGCGCCTCGTCGCCGAGGGCGGCGAGGTCACGCTGGTGACGGAGAAGCCCGAACCGGATCGCCCGGGAGTGAGGCAGATCGCCTATTCCGTCGGCGAGCCGGCGACCGCGCATGCGACGCTGGCTGCGACGGACTATCACGTGCGCACCGGCGAGGCGGTTGCCGCTGAATTGAGCAGGTTGCATCGGCACGACCGGCCGGACGCGATTCTCGGCCATGTCGGCTGGGGCGGCATGCTCTTCGCCAAGGATGCGATGCCGGGCGTGCCGCTGATCGGCTATTGCGAGTATTTCTACAACGCTGCCGGTTCCGACCTCGACTTCGATCCGGCCTTCACCGTGCCGGAGGCCGAGCGGCGGCGCATCCGCATGCGCAACGCCGCCCAATTGGTGACGCTACAGACGCTCGACTTTGCCTATGCGCCGACCCGCTGGCAGCAGCGGCAATATCCGCGCGCTCTGCAGCAGCGCATTGCCGTCTGTCATGACGGCATCGACATCCATTTTTGTCGGCCAGACGGGCAGGCGACGTTCACTCTGCCTGACGGGCGCGTGCTGCGTCCCGGCGATCCCGTCGTCACCTTTGCCGCCCGCGATCTCGATCCCTATCGCGGCTATCCGCAATTCATGCGGGCGGCGGCACGGATCGCGCAGGAGCGGCCCGATGTGGTCTTCGTAGCGGTCGGCGGTGACGGGCCGGGCTATGGCCGGCCGCGTCCGGACGGGCGGCTCTGGCGTGAGGTGATGCTGGAGGAGACCGGTCTCGGCGACCGCATCGTCCATATCCCCTGGCTCGCCCATGCCGACCTGGTCAGGCTGTTCCAGGTCTCGGCCGCCCATGTTTATCTGAGCGTTCCCTTCGTGCTGTCCTGGTCGATGCTGGAGGCGATGGCCTGCGGCGCGCTGATCGTCGGCTCGGCGACGCCGCCGGTGCAGGAGGTGATCCGCCACGGCGTCAATGGCCTGCTCGCCCCCTTCTTCGACGAGGCCAGGCTGGCGAGGACGGTGATCGCTGCGCTCGACCGGCAGGCCGCGGTGGCGCCGCTGCGCGCGGCAGCGCGCCAGACCGTCATGGCGCGCTATGAGCGCGAGGCCTGCGTCGATCACCAGCTCGGCTTCATTGGCCGGCTCGTCGCCGAGGACGATCTGCTCGCGGCGCAGTAATAGGCGAGCGACCGTGCTTGTCTCAGGCTGCGCCCTGATAATCCCAGCTGCCCTGCGTCTCCAGCGCTGAGCGCACCGAATTTGCCAGGAAGCAGTTGGCATGAGCGTCATGATGCAGGGCTTCGACGGCAGCCTCGTCCGGCGCCTTCGGCCCGCTGAAGACGACATGTGGCTTCAGCGTCACCGTCGCGACCCATTCCTTGCCATCGACGTTCTTCAGCATCTTGCCTTCGGCCGCGTCGGCATAGCTGTCGACCCGGTAGCCGCGTATTGCTGCCAGGTTGAGGAACCAGAGCATGTGGCAGCTCGACAGGGCCGCGACATAGGCCTCCTCCGGATCGACATTGGCCGGGTTGGAGAGAGGCGTGCGCACCACATGCGGCGAACTCGAAGCCGGCACTTCCGCCCCGCCATCGAAGCGCCAGAGATGGGCGCGGCTGTAACGGTTGTCGAGGAAGGCTTCCTCCTCGCCGCGCTGCCAGGTGATCGTCGCGCCATGCGTCGCCATCAACTCTCTCCCTGTTCGGAGCAGGCAGCGAGCACCACGGCCCGCGTCGCCTGCAGATGCTGTTCGAGGATCGTCCGGGCGGCAGCCGCATCGCTGGCTGCAACCGCACTGATCAGCCGGCGGTGTTCGTCCGCCCAGCCCTGCTTGCGCGCCCCGGGGCCGAGCGCCTGTGCGCTGAAGCGATCGATCGGCGCGCGCAGCTGCCGGAACAGTGTAAGGCTGCGCGGGCGTTCGGCCGGCGCATACAGCGCCTCATGGAAGGCGATATCGCCGGAAATCCAGCCGAGCTGGTCGTCGGCATCCTCCAGCCTGTCCTGCAGCCGCGTCAGTTCGCGCAGCGAGCGCTGGTCGTGGCGGCCTAGCGCCCGCGCCAGGAGGTCGCCCTCGACCATCAGCCTGAGATCGAACAGTTCGTCGATCTCCCCGGGCTGCGGCCGGCTCACGCGGGCGCCGCGATAATGCGCGATCTCGAGCAGGCCCTCGCTTTGCAGCTGCGCCAGCGCCTCGCGGACCGGAATGCGGCTGACGCCATATTCGGCGGCGATCTGCTCCTGGCGCAACAGCTCGCCCGGACGCCAGCGCCCGGCATCGATCGCCTCGCGCAGGCGCTGGGCGAGGGCGGATGCAGTCGTGGCAGCGGTGAGCGGGGAAGCTAGCATAGGATAATTGTATCCAAAATATGCTTGTCTGCAAGCGCTTCGTTTCGACGCTGTTGTCAGAGGCTCCCCGGCGCAGTTACAAGCACCCCGAACGAGAGGATCGTTCGGGCATGACATTCGAGATCGCCGCCACCCCGCAGGAGGCCGTCGATCGGCTGGTACTGCTCTACGAGCAGGCACGGACGGCGTTGCGCAATGATTTGCAGCGCTTCTTCACCACCGCCGAGCCGCCGACGCTGGAGGAGCGGGCGCTCTATCGCTACCCGATGCTGCGCGTAACCTACGAGCCGTCGAAGCTGCCGGCGGCGACGCGGCGCGGCTATGCCAAGTTCGCGATGCCGGGCATCTACTCGACCACGGTGACGCAGCCCGCCGAGTTCCGCGCCTATCTGCTCGACCAGCTCCAGCCGCTGGTCGAGGAATACGGCGCGACCATCGAGACCGGGGTCAGCAATCAGGAAATCCCCTACCCCTACGCGCTCGACGGCGGCGACGAACTCGGCCGCGGCGCGGTCACGGCCGCCGAGCTCGCCCGGCATTTCCCGACGCCGCTGCTGGCGCTGGTCGGCGATGAGATCGCCGACGGCACCTTCGAGATCGTCGAGGGCGAGCCGCGCCCGCTCTCGCTGTTCGATGCGGTCCGGGTCGATTACTCGCTACGGCGGCTGGTTCACTACACCGGCACCGACTGGCGCGTCGTGCAGCCCTGGGTGCTGCTGACCAATTATCATCGCTATGTCGACCAGTTCGTCCGGCTGGCCCTGGCCGAGATCGAGGCCGGCACGGCGCAGGCACTGGTCGCGCCGGGCGGCATCCGCATCGACCGGGATGGCATCGATGTCAGCGCCGCCGAGCGGGTGATGTCGGCACCCTGGCACCGTTTCCAGATGCCGGCCTATCACCTGATCCGTGAGAGCGGCGAGGGCGTGACGCTGGTCAATATCGGCGTCGGCCCCTCCAACGCCAAGAACATCACCGACCATCTGGCGGTGCTCAGGCCCAATTGCTGGCTGATGGTCGGCCATTGCGGCGGCCTGCGCCAGACGCAGATCATCGGCGACTACGTCCTCGCCCACGCCTATCTCCGCCAGGACGGCATCCTGGACGAGCTGGTGCCGCCCGACGTGCCGGTCCCGGCGCTGGCGGAGGTCCAGGTTGCCTTGCAAGAGGCGGCGGCCGAGGTCACCGGCGAGAAGGGCGACCGGCTGAAGCAGCGCCTGCGCACCGGCACCGTCGTCACCCAGGACGACCGCAATTGGGAACTGCGCTGGAGCAAGGAGCGCAAGCGCATCAACCTGTCGCGCGCCATTGCGGTGGACATGGAATCGGGCACGATCGCCGCGCAGGGCTATCGCCTGCGCGTGCCCTACGGCACCTTGCTCTGCGTTTCCGACAAGCCGCTGCACGGCGAGATCAAGCTGCCGGGCGCCGCCAACGCCTTCTATGAACGGGCCGTCGGCGAGCACCTGAAGATCGGCCTCGCCGCGCTGGAGAAGCTGAAGGAAGCCGGCTCATCGATCCATTCGCGCAAGCTCAGGAGCTTCGACGAGCCGCCGTTCCGCTAGGCGTCAACCCGCCGGGCAGGCCGCGCCGCTATCGGCCCAGGCCTGCATCAATTCACCGAACTGCGCATTGGTCCCCGGCGCCGGCTGGCGGCCCTTGCCGGGGTTCCAGGCCCAGAGCACCAGCGTATCGCTGGTGACGTGCTTGACGATCGCCGCGAGGTCGCGGCTGCCATTGCGGTTCTGGTCCTTGAGCTGCTCGCAGATCTGACTGAGCGTCTTGCCTTCCCAGGCCATCGAGGCCGGGGCCAGCGCCCAGTGGCCGTCGCCGGGAATGCCGGCGGGGTCGAAGTTCTGCTTGCCATGGCAGGTGGTGCAGGCGAGGCCGGGCGCGCCATGGCCAGCCGCGCCGCGCACCACCATCGGTTGGTGCAGACGCCTCATATCGCTCTGGCGCGGCCGCTCCGTCGCCGGGTGGCAGTTCATGCAGCGCGGGTGCTGCAGCACCTTGCCGATCTCGGTGAACAGCGCGACCGAGCGGTCGCGCTGATTGGCGATGCCGGCGAAGCTGGCGGCGGGGCGCAGAGATGCCCCGCCCGGTGCTGGTGCAGTCTGCGCCAGCGTCAAGGCGCTGCCGAGCAGCAAGGTGACGGCCGCCGCAGTGGTGGCGAGGGCGAGCGAGCGCATCACACCGTCCCTCCGACCATCGGCAGCGACAGCGGCCGCTCGCGTCCCAGCCGCGCCAGCGCATTGGCGACGGCCGGCCCGATCGGCGGCACGCCCGGCTCGCCGACGCCGGTCGGCTTCTCGGTCGAGGGCACGATCCTGATCTCGACCTCCGGCATCTCGTTGATGCGCAGCGAGCGGTAGCTGTCGAAATTGCCCTGGACCGGCCGGCCCTGGTCGAGGGTCAGCTCGCCATAGAGGGCATGGCCGAGGCCAAAGCCGATGCCGCCCTCCATCTGGGCGCGGATGATGTCGGGATTGACCGCCACGCCGCAGTCGACCGCGCACCAGACCTTGTGCACCTTGGGCTCGCCACCCTCGCCGAGCGAGACCTCGGCGATCTGCGCCACATATGATCCGAAGCTCTCGACCACGCCGACGCCCCGGGCGCGGCCGTCGACCGGGCCGGGGCCGTTCCATTTGGCGAGGTCCGCGACCGCCTTCAGCACATTGGCGAGCCGCTGCTGCTTGCCCATCAAGGCGAGCCGCCCGGCGACCGGATCCTGCCCGGCCGCCTGCAGCAACTGGTCGATGAAGCACTCGACCGCATAGCCGGTATGGGTGTGGCCGACCGAACGCCACCACAAGGTCGGCACGCCGACATCGACGGTGTGCAGGTCGCAGCGGAAATCGGCGATCTCATAGGGCAACTCGTTGGCGCCCTCGACCATCACCGGGTCGATCCCGTCCTTGATCATCGCCTCGAAGGGCGAGCCCTTCAGGAAGGACTGGCCGACCAGCGAGGCGCTCCAGGCGGTGATCTTGCCGTCCTTCACCGCGCCGCGCAGGCGATGCAGGAAGAGCGGGCGGTAATAGCCGCCGGAGAGATCGTCCTCGCGGGTGCGCACCAGCTTGACCGGTCGGTTCGGCCCGATCGCCTTGGCCACTTGCGCAAGCTCGGCCGCGAGCTCGGAGGTCGGCTGCGCGCGCCGCCCGAAGCTGCCGCCGCCAAGCACGGTCTCGACCGTGACCTTCTCCGGTCCGAGGTCGAGTATCTTGGCGATCGTCATGTGGTCGACGGTCTGGAGCTGGCTGCCGAGGCGAGCGAGCGCGCCCTGCGCATTCCATTCGAGATAGCCGTCGAGCGGCTCCATCGGTGCATGCGCCAGATAGGGGAAGGCATATTCCGCCTCGATCACCTTCTCGGCCTTGGCGAGCACCGCTTCGGCATCACCATGCTTGCCGGCGATGGTGCCTTCCGTGCGCGCGAGCTTGCGATATTCGGCGAAGAGCTCGCGGCTGCCGCGCTTCTCGGCACCATTCTCGTCCCAAGTGACCTTCAGGGCCTCGCGGCCTTTCAGCGCCGGCCAGGTCCCGGTCGCATAGACGGCGACACCCGAGGGGATCTGCTTGACGTCGACGACGCCCTTGATCTTCTTCGCCTCGCTCGCGTCGAAGGAAGTGACCTTGCCGCCGAAGCGCGGCGGCCGGGCGACGACGACCGTCAGCATCTCCGGCGTATGGATGTCGATGGTGAACTGCGCCTTGCCGGTCGACTTGCCCAGGCTGTCGAGGCGAGGCGTCGCGCCGTCCTTGCCGATCAGCCTGAACTGCGCGGGATCCTTGAGCTTGACCTCCGCTGGAGCCTGCAGCTTCGACGCGGCCTCGGCGAACTCGCCGAAGCGGCCTTGCTTGCCGGAGGCATGCTTCAGCACGCCCTTCTCGACGCCGATCTCGGCCGCCGGCACCTTCCAGGCCTCGGCCGCCGCCTGCACCAGCATGGCGCGGGCGGTCGCGCCGGCCTTGCGCATCTGCTCCCAGGAATTGGCGATCGCGGTCGAGCCGCCGGTACCCTGGATGCCGAAGGCGAGGTTGGCGTAGAGCTTCGGGTCGGAGACGGCGTGCTCGGCCCGCATCTGGGCCCAGTCGGCGTCGAGCTCCTCGGCGACGAGCGTGGCGAGGCCGGTGAACGGGCCCTGGCCGAACTCGATATGCTTGACCAGCACCGTCACCGTGTCGTCGGCGGCGATCCGGACGAAGGCGTTCGGCGCGAAGCTGGCGGCACCGCCGGGCTTGAACACCTGGGCGGCGCCCGATTGCGCCCGGCCGGCCTGCGGCAGGCTCATGCCGATCACGAGCGCGCCGGCGCCCTTCAGGAGATTGCGGCGCGAGAGGGAGATGTCATGCGCGGTCATGGTCAGCCCTCCAGCGTGCGTGCGGCGTCATGGATCGCGGCGCGGATGCGGACATAGGTCGCGCAGCGGCAGAGATTGCCGTTCATGGCGAGGTCGATGTCGCGATCGCTCGGCTTGCGGATCTCCTTGAGCAGGGCGATCGCGCTCATCACCTGGCCGGACTGGCAATAGCCGCATTGCGGCACGTCGTGCTTGACCCAGGCGGCCTGCACCGCCTCGGCCTCCTTGCCGGCCAGCGCCTCGATCGTGGTGATTTTCGCCTCCCCGATCGCGGAGACCGGCATTGAGCAGGAGCGCAGCGGCTGGCCGTCCATATAGACGGTGCAGGCGCCGCATTGCGCGACGCCGCAGCCGAACTTGGTGCCGGTCAGCTGCAGATTATCGCGCAGCACCCAGAGCAAGGGGGTGTCGTCGTCGACATCGACGCTGTGGCGCGTTCCGTTGACTGTGATGGTATGGGCCATGGCTGCCTCTCTGGCGCTGGGCATGACACAGCGCGGCACCAGGGCTGCCGGATCGAGGCTCGCTCGAAGGCCCGTTCTGACATATCAGAAGGCGGGCGGTGATCCGTCGTCTTGGGTCGCGCGACTAGACGAGTTAGACGTTTTGCGTCTAACTAGAATAGTCGCCGACAGTTTGGATTCTGTCAAGACTGCAAATGAGCGACCGCAGCGAAAGTTCCGTAGCGTCCGCAGAGGACGGCAAGGGCCGCATCGAGCAGATCGCGGAGGCGGCCCTGCGTCTCTTTGCCCGCTATGGCTACAAGCGCACCTCGATGGACGACATCGCGCGCGAAGCCGGGGTCGCCCGCGCCACGCTCTACCTCCACTTCAAGGGCAAGGACGACGTCTTCCGGGCCATGCTCGCGGGCCTCGGCGGACGTGTCGAGACACGTTGCCGCGAGGCGCTGGCGATGCCGGGCCCGTTCCCGGAGCGGCTCGCAGCGCTGATGGAGGCCCATCACGGCACCGCCTTTGCCGCCTTCAGCGCCGGCGAACATCTCGGCGAGCTCAAGGCGGTGATGGTCGCCATCGCCGGAGCCGAGCTCGCCGCCTTCGAGGCGACCTTCGTCAGCTTCGCCCGGCAGCTGTTCGAGGATGCGCAGACGCGCGGCGAGATCGCGATCGCGCGCAGTGGGCTCCCGCTGGAGATCTTGATTGCGACGCTGGTCCGCGCGGCCGCCGGTGCGAAATATGGCGAGCAGCCCTCCTGCGAGCATTATCTCGTCCGGCTGCGCGAGGTCGCGGCGGTGTTTGCGGCTGCGGTCGCGCCGGATGCAGCGGCACGAAGCTGATCCGGGCGCAAGCCGGCTCTAAGCCTTTTGTCTAGCGGCGGGCGTTTCGCGGGCTCGGTATGGGGTTCTGCGCACACCCGCGCCGTTGACATGGGCGTTATGCGCGGTGCAGCATGCCGCCCGGGAAACGAACAATTGAACAATGGGCAAGGTTATCCAGGGATGTCTGAGGATACTATTCTCTCGACCTCAGGCCTGACGAAAGAATTTGCCGGCTTCACAGCTGTCAACGGGGTTGATCTGAAGGTTCGTCGTGGCTCGATTCACGCTTTGATCGGGCCGAATGGGGCGGGCAAGACCACCTGCTTCAACCTGTTGACCAAGTTCCTGCCGCCGACGCGCGGGCAGATCGTCTATAACGGCCGCGATATCACCCGCGAGAAGCCGGCGGAGATCGCAAGGCTCGGTCTGGTGCGCTCCTTCCAGATCTCGGCGGTGTTCCCGCAGCTCTCGGTCAAGACCAATGTCCGCGTCGCCTTGCAGCGCAAGCGCGGCGACAATTTCGACTTCTGGCGCTCCGAGCGGGCGCTGTCCTCGCTTGACGCGGAGGCGTTGCGCCTGGTCGATGCGGTCGGCTTGTCGAGCTTCGCCGAACTGCCGGCGGGTGAGCTCTCCTATGGCCGCAAGCGCGCGCTCGAGATCGCGACCACGCTGGCGCTCGACCCCGAGATGCTGCTGCTCGACGAGCCGATGGCCGGCATGGGCCGCGAGGACATCGACCGGATCGAGGCGCTGATCCGCAAGGTCTCGGCCAACCGCACCATCCTGATGGTCGAGCACAATCTCTCGGTGGTCGCCGCGCTCTGCGACCGCATCACCGTGCTCGCCCGCGGCCAGGTCCTGGCCGAGGGCGACTATGCCACCGTCTCCAAGGATCCGCGCGTGGTCGAAGCCTATATCGGATCGGGAGTCGGCCATGGTCACTGAAGCCGTGCTGGAGCGCCCGGCCGTGGCCGGCGGCAAGCCGCTGCTCGCCGTGCGCGGGCTCGAAGCCTGGTATGGCGAGAGCCATGTCCTTCACGGCGTCGAGCTCGATGTCGGCGAGGGCGAGGTGGTGACGCTGCTCGGCCGCAACGGTGCCGGCAAGACCACGACGCTGAAATCGATCATGGGCGTGATCGGCAAGCGCAAGGGCTCGGTCGCCTTCGCCGGGCAGGAGACGATCGGGCTGCCCTCGCGTGCCATTGCCCGGCTCGGCATCGGCTATGTCCCGGAGGAGCGCGGCATCTACTCGACCCTCTCGGTCGAGGAAAACCTGATGCTGCCGCCGCAGGTGAAGCCGGGCGGCCTGCCGGTCGAGCAGATCTTCACGCTCTTTCCCAACCTGAAGGAGCGGCTGAAAAGCCAGGGCACCAAGCTCTCGGGCGGCGAGCAGCAGATGCTGGCGATCGGGCGCATCCTGCGCACCGGCGCCAACCTGCTCCTGCTCGACGAGCCGACGGAAGGGCTCGCGCCTGTCATCATCGACCAGATCGGCGCCACCATCCGCATGCTCAAGCAGAAGGGCTTCACCATCGTCCTGGTCGAGCAGAACTTCCGCTTCGCCCAGACCGTCGCCGACCGCCACTACGTCGTCGAGCAGGGCAAGGTCGTCGACATGATCCCGAACGCAGACCTCGACGCCAATATCGACAAGCTCCACAGCTATCTCGGAGTCTGACGCTAAGCGTCCAACAAGAACCGTCGCAATTCAGACATCCCCAGGGAGACCAACATGAATCTCAAGACATTGCTCGCGGCCACGGCGCTCGGCGCTCTGATGGCCGCGCCGGCGCTGGCACAGCAGATCTCGGTCAAGGCCGGCGTGCTCAACGACCGCTCCGGCATCTATGCCGACCTGTCCGGCGAGGGCTCGGTGATCGCCGCGCGCCTGGCGGTCGAGGACTTCAAGGCGGCCGAGAAGGGCATCAAGGTCGAGATCGTCTCGGCCGACCATCAGAACAAGCCCGATGTCGGCTCGACCATCACCCGGCAGTGGTACGATCAGGACGGCGTCGACCTGATCCTGGACGTGCCGACCTCCTCGGTGGCGCTGGCGGTCAGCCAGATCACCAAGGACAAGAACAAGATCCTGATCAACTCCGGCGCCGGCACCTCGGACCTCACCGGCAAGGCCTGCTCGCCCAACACCATCCACTGGACCTACGATACCTATGCGCTCGCGCAGGGCACCGGCGGCGCCATGGTGAAGGCCGGCGGCGACAGCTGGTTCTTCCTCACCGCCGACTATGCCTTCGGCCACGCGCTCGAGCGCGATACCGCGGCCGTCGTCACCAAGGCCGGCGGCAAGGTGCTGGGCGCGGTGCGCACCCCGTTCCCGGGCACGGACTTCTCGTCCTTCCTGCTGCAGGCCCAGGCTTCCAAGGCCAAGGTCATCGGCCTCGCCAATGCCGGCGGCGACCTGACCAACTCGGTCAAGCAGGCGAGCGAGTTCGGCATCACCCAGGGCGGCCAGAAGCTCGCCGGCCTCCTGACCTTCGCCAGCGACGTGCACGCGCTCGGCCTGCAGGCGGCGCAGGGGCTGGTGCTGACCGAATCCTTCTACTGGGATCGCGACGACGGCACCCGCGCCTTCTCCGAGCGCTTCGCCAAGCTCAATGGCGGCAAGAAGCCGACCATGGTGCAGGCGGGCGTCTACTCCGGCCTGCTGCATTATCTGAAGGCCGTCGAGGCGACCAAGAGCAAGGACTCTGCCGTGGTCATGGCCAAGATGAAGGAGATGCCGACCGACGATCCGCTGTTCGGCAAGGGCTCGATCCGCGTCAACGGCCGCAAGATGCACTCGATGTATCTCTACGAGGTCAAGAAGCCGTCGGAGTCGAAGGGCCCGTGGGACTACTACAAGCAGATCGCGGTGCTCTCCGGCGAGGAGGCCTTCCAGCCGCTCGCCGAGACCGGCTGCTCGCTCGTCAAGTGACGGCGGGCTGACAGCTCCGCACGACGTCTCTCTCCGGGGCCGAAGCCGGCCCCGGATCAGTTTTCACGGAACGGTCGATCCGATGTTCGAACTTCTAGGCGTGCCGCCGCAGGCGCTGTTCGGCCAGGTCCTTCTGGGCCTGATCAACGGCTCATTCTATGCGATCCTGTCGCTCGGGCTGGCGGTGATCTTCGGCCTGCTCAACATCATCAACTTCGCCCATGGGGCGCAGTATATGATGGGCGCCTTCGTCGCCTGGATGTGCCTGAACTATCTCGGCGTGAACTACTGGGCCGCGCTGTTGATCGCACCGATCGCGGTCGGTGCCACCGGCATCGTGATCGAGCGGGTCTTCCTGGCGCGCATCGCAAAGTATGACCATCTCTACGGGTTGCTGCTGACCTTCGGCCTGGCGCTGATCATTCAGGGCTTGTTCCGCAATTATTACGGCTCCTCCGGCCTGCCCTACGGCATCCCGCCGCAGCTGACCGGCGGCCAGAATCTCGGCTTCATGTTCCTGCCGACCTATCGCGGCTGGGTCGTCGTCGCCTCGCTGGTGATCTGCCTCGCCACCTGGTTCATGATCGAGAAGACCAAGCTCGGCGCCTATTTGCGCGCCGCCACCGAGAACCCGACCCTGACCCAGGCCTTCGGCATCAACGTGCCGCTGCTGGTGACGCTGACCTATGGCTTCGGCGTCGCGCTCGCCGCTTTCGCCGGCGTGCTCGCCGCGCCGATCTACGCGGTCAACCCGAACATGGGCGCCGACCTGATCATCGTCGTCTTCGCCGTGGTCGTCATCGGCGGCATGGGCTCGATCATGGGCGCGATCGTCACCGGCTTCTCGCTCGGCCTGATCGAGGGCCTGACCAAGGTGTTCTACCCCGAGGCCTCCTCGACCGTGATCTTCATCATCATGGTGCTGGTGCTGCTGGTGAAGCCCGCCGGCCTGTTCGGCCGCGCCGCCTGACGCAAGGACCAAAGCCATGACCGACCTTGCCTCCAGCGATACCCAATCCAGCGCCACCGTCGCCGAGACCGACGACAGCGCCGCGCGCCTGCATCGCAACCTCTTCATCGCGATTGCCGTGCTGCTCGCGGTCGCGCCCTTCGTCGCCTATCCCGTCTTCGTGATGAAGGTGCTGTGCTTTGCGCTGTTCGCGCTCGCCTTCAACCTGCTGCTTGGCTATGGCGGCCTGCTCTCCTTCGGCCACGCCGCCTATTTCGGCATGGCGAGCTATGTCAGCGCCTACACTGCCAAGAACTGGGGCCTGACGCCGGAACTGGCGATCCTGCTCGGCACCGCCGTCGCCGCGGTTCTCGGCCTCGTCTTCGGCGCGCTCGCCATCCGTCGGCAGGGCATCTACTTCGCCATGATCACGCTGGCGCTGGCGCAGATGGCCTTCTTCTTCTCGCTGCAGACGCCGCGCTTCACCGGCGGCGAGGACGGCATCCAGGCCGTGCCGCGCGGCAAGCTCCTCGGCATGATCAGCCTCGCCGACGACCGCGCCCTCTATTGGCTGGTCGCGGCGATCTTCATGGGCGGGCTGCTGCTGATCTACCGGATCATCCACTCGCCCTTCGGCCAGGTCTGCAAGGCGATCCGCGACAACGAGCCGCGCGCCATCTCGCTCGGCTACCGCGCCAGCCAGTACAAGCTCGCCGTCTTCGTGCTCTCGGCCGGGCTCGCCGGCCTTGCCGGCGCCACCAAGGCGATCGTCTTCCAGCTGGCGTCACTGACCGACGTCTACTGGACGATGTCGGGCGAGGTCGTGCTGATGACGCTGGTCGGCGGCCTCGGCACCGTCTTCGGCCCGATCGTCGGCGCCGCCGTCATCGTCGCCATGCAGAACTATCTCGCCGGCCTCGGCTCCTGGGTGCTCGTCGTCCAGGGCGTGATCTTCGTCGCCTGCGTCCTCCTCTTCCGCGAAGGCATCGTCGGCGTCATCGCCAAATGGATCAAGAAGCCGCTGTGACGACGGCCGTTACTGCTTGAGCAGGTAATCTGCCAGGGCTGCCCGATCCGCCGTGCTGAGGCCGGCGGGCGGGCTCATCCAGCCGCCGGGCACGATTTCGTCGGGATCGGCGAGATAGCCGAGCAGCCGCTCGCGATCCCAGACGAGCCCCTGCGCCTTTGCCGCCTTGAACGCCGGAGAATAATCGAAGCCTTCGGCCGAGCCGAGCGCCCGTCCATTCAGCGCGGCGAGATGCGGCCCCGCCATGCCGGCCTTGGCGGGATCGAGGCTGTGGCAGGACTGGCAGGCCTTGAACACGGCCGGTGCCGCCTGCCCCTCCGCTTGGGCCGCCCCGCTCAGGGCCAGCCCAAAGATGATCAACGGCGCGAGGGCCGCCCTCACGCCGGCTTCACCGTCTGGATCCGCACCAGCCGGTTGGTGCCGCTCTCGCCGCCCCAGGCCTCGCCGCTGCGCCCGTCCATCTGGCGGACATTGGCGCCGGGCTTGTCGCTCGGGAAGCTGTTGAACTCCTCGGTCAACGGGTCGAAGCGGACGATGCTGTTGAGCGCGAAATCGGTGAGCCAGACCTTGTCGGCATCGTCGACATAGACCGAATAGGTGCGCGGCTTGTGGCCGGGCAGCTTCCAGCCTTTCCAGCTGCCGCTTTCGCTGTCGAAGGACGAGACCTGCCCGGAGTTCCACTCGCTGACCCAGATCCGGCTCTTCGAATCCGACCAGACCCGGCGTGCGCCCTGGCCCTCGGTCGGCGGGTCGACCACGGTGAAGCTGCCGCTCTGCGTGTTGATCCGGGCGATATAGTTGCCGGCGAGCGAGGCGAACCAGATTTCGCCTGAAGGCGTGCGGGTCATGCCATAGGGACCGGCGCCGCGCGGCGCGTCGAAGATATCCATCTTGCCCGATTTCGGGTCGAGCCGGCCGACGATGCCGTTCTGGCCGGTGAACCAGAGCATGCCAGCCTTATCGAACACCGGCGTGTTGAGATTGGCGCGCTCGCGCCCGGTCGGCAGCTTGAACAGCTCGACCTTGTGCGTCCTGTCGTCGATGCGGGCGATGGCGTTCTGGCCGCCCTCGGTGACCCAGGCGGCGCCGTCCGGCCCGCGCACCACGCCATGCGGGGCGGCGCCGTCCCCGAGCGGGATCACCTTGGTCTGGCTGGTGCGGGGATCGAAGCGGCCGAGCACGCCATTGCGCTGGCCGCAGACCCAGATCGTGCCGTCGCCGGCATCGGTGACATCACGCGAGCCCTTGATCTCCGGCACCTCGAAATAGGTGACGATGAACGGGTTGCCGGGCTGGGTTTGCCCGGTCGCCTCGGCGCTGCGCAGAATCAGGTTCGGCGCGGCGAGGCCGGCGATACCGAATTTCAGGAACGAACGGCGCAGCATCAGCGTCTCCTTTCGTCGTCGGCGATGGATCATCCGCCTCCGGGTCAGAGGCGTAAACCGACAACATCGTGAAACTGTGGCTGTGGCCGGGCGGTTCCCTGCCTCCCGTCTAGCGCTGTCGCTGGATGCCCTCGGGCAAGTTTGAGATGCGGGCCATCTCGCCGCTGCGGAACGCGTCGGAGTCGGCGAGATAGTCCAGCGCCATCGGCATGGCGTCGACGCCCCAGAAGATTTCGCCGTCGATCAGAAGGCTCGGCACGCCGAAGACCCCGGCAGCGACCGCCTCCTCGGTCGCCTGGCGCAGCCGGTCCTTGACTACCTGTTCGCCGATCAGCGCTGCGGCATCGGGGCGGCCGGCGGCATCGGCCACCTCCTGCAACACCTGCGGATCATTGGCGTCGCGTCCTTCGCCCCAGACGAGGCGGAAGGCGGCGGTGACCGCGGCCTCGCTGCCGTCGAGCGCGGTCAGCAGGCGCAGCATGGCGAGCGGGTTGAAGGGATGGGCCGGCGGGAAGCGGAAGGGCACGCCCATCGCCTGCGCCAGATGCGTCGCCAGCCTGTAGGTATGGACGCGCTTGGGTGCGATCTCGGCCGGCCCGAGCTGGCCCCAGGCCTTCAGCACCCCGCCGAGGACGATCGGCTTCAGCACGACCGGCCGGCGCTCCCGGATCGCACCCAGCCGCGTCAGCGCCAGATGCGCGAAGGGTGAGATGATGTCGAAATACCAGAAGGCGGGCTGCGGCATGGGTGGGCTCACTTGATCAGCTTGGCGGTGGCGCGGAATTGCGGGTGCTCGGCCGTGCGTAGCCATTCGAACACCACCATCTCGGTGGTGACGATCTCGGCGCCGTTCCGCTCCAGTCGGCGCAACGCCACCTCCTTGCTCTCCGGCGCCCGCGAGCCGACGGCATCCTGCACCACCAGGACGCGGCGCTTGTTCTCCAGCAGCGAGAGCGCGGTCTGGCCGACGCAGACATGCGCCTCGCAGCCGCAGAGGATCAGATCCTCGTCCCCGGCGATGGCGTCGATGAAATCTGGCGCACCGCAGGAATCGAAGCTCATCTTGGCGATTGCGGGTGCAGCGTCAGCCAGCTCCGGAACGGTCGCACCGAGCCCGGCCGGGTTCTGCTCGGTCATCACGATCGGCACCTCCAGCAGCTTCGCCGCCGCCACCAGTCTTGCCGCATTGGCGACGAGGCGCGGCCCGTCATGGATCGCCGGCATCAACCGCGCCTGGAAGTCGATGATCACGAGACGGGACCGATTGACGTTCATCAGGGGCATCGGCGTCATCTCCGCAGGAGCCGGTCGAGCTCGGTTTCGACATGGCGCTCCATCAGCGCGCGCGGCGGCGTGCCGAACATGCGGATGCGCCGCGTATGCGCCAGGAGCAGCACGCCGGAAGCATGGGCGAAGGCGTCGGTCATGATCAAGTCGGCTTGCGCGGCATCGGCACCGAGCGCCAGCGCCGCCTCGCGGATCGGCGCCAGGGTCGCTTCCAGCGCCTCGTTCAGGGCCTTGTCGCGCTCGCGGCCGAGACCGTGCGGACGCATGCCACCGCGGAACAGGTAGAAGCCGAGATCGAGATCGCGTGGATTTGCGGCATAGAAATCGAAGAAGGCGAGGGCGGCGGTGCGGAAATGGTCAGCCGGCGTCTCGGCAGCCGCAACCGCCGCATCGACTGCCGCTTGCAGCGCGGCGATCGAGTGGCCGAGCACCTCGGCATAGAGCGCTTCCTTCGAGTCGAAATGGAAATAGAGCGCCGCCGGCGTATAGCCGGCCTCGGCGGCAATCGCCCGCAGCGAGGCACCGTCCAATCCCTCGCGCTCGAACACGGTGCGCGCGGCAGCGACGATGCCCTCGCGCTTTGCGTCCGTCGCGGCATAGCGACCACGTTTCCGACCCGCTGCTTCCTCGCTCACTCTGGAACGCCTCCAAGTCTCTTGACGAAAATCTAACGCCGTTCAATTTTAACGGCAACAACCTTTCGGGAGGAGGCTATCATGCTGATGGATGCCGCTGGCTATCGCGAATCCCTGCGCGCCTATCGCCCACGCGTCTTCGTTGGCGGGCAGCGGGTCGAGAGCGTCGCCGACGAGAAGCTCCTGCTGCCGGGCATCAACGGCATCGGCGTCACTTATGATCTCGCCCATGACGAGGCTTATCGCCCGATCATGACCGCGGTGCAGGGTTCCTCCGGCAAGACCGTCAACCGCATGCTCCATATCGACGCCTCGTCCAGCGACCTGCTCGCCAAGCTCGAGGCGGTGCGCCTGGTCTGCAAGATCTCCGGCTGCGCCCAGCGTTACCTGACGCACGACGCCTTCAACGGCATCCTGCAGGCGACGGTCCGGGCCGACGCCAATCACGGCACCGACTACACCCAGCGCTTCCTCGCCTATATGCACCGCATCCAGGACGAGGACCTGACCTGCGGCGTCGCCATGACCGACGCCAAGGGCGACCGCTCGCTGCGGCCGGGCGCGCAGCCCAATCGCGACTCCTACGTCCATATCAAGGAGCGCCGAGCGGACGGCATCGTCATCCGCGGCACCAAGGCGATCGTCACCGGCGCGCCTTACGTCCACGAGTTCCTGGTGATGCCCTGCCGCACCCACGCCAAGGGAGACGAGGATTTCGCGCTCTGCTGCGCCGTGCCCTGCGACGCGCAGGGGATCACCATCGTCGCGCGCCCCGCCGGGCGGCCGGGTGATCCCGCCGCGAAGTTCTCGGCGAAATACGGCCAGTCGACCGGCGCGGTGATGTTCGACGACGTCTTCGTGCCCTGGGACCGGGTCTTCATGGCCGGCGAGACCGAGGAGGCCGGCTATCTCACCACCAGCTACGCCACCCATCACCGCCAGAGCTGCATCGCTGCCCGGGCCGGCTTCGGCGACCTCCTGATCGGCGCAGGCGCGCTGATGGTCGAGGCCAATGGGCTCGATGCCGACAGGCATTCCCATGTCCGCGAGCAGCTGGTCGAGCTGATCACCATCACCGAGAGCTTCTTCGCCTGCGGCGTCGCGGCTTCCGTCTATTGCAGCAAGGACGCTTCGGGCGTGGCGATGCCGGACGCAGTTTTCGCCAATATCGGCAAGCTGCTGCTCGCTACCAAGATCTACGACATGCACCGCATCGCCCACTACGTTTCCGGCGGCCTCGTCGTCGCCCTGCCCGGTCCGGACGAGGACCACAATCCCGAGACCTCGGCCTCGCTCGCGGCCGTGCTCACCGGGCGGCCCGACATCTCCTATGAGCAGCGGGCCGAAGTCGCCCGCTTCATCGAGGACCTCACCGTGTCCAAGGAAGCCGGCTGGTATTCGGTGATCTCGCTGCATGGCGGCGGCTCGCCCGAGGCGATGAAGCGCGAAATCTGGCGCAACTATCCGGTGATGGAGAAAGTCGCGCTGGTCGAGAGCTTGCTCGATCGCGGCGTGCTCGCCGACGGCTCGCGTGTCTCGAAGCAGCCCGGCCGCTGCTGCGTTACTGGTTGCGAAGTGCCCGAACGCATCTCGACGCAGGAGGCGGCGGAATGAACGCTCACGCCACCCATCAGGTCCTCAACCAGGCTCGCCCCGCCACCGGCTGGAACGCCTTTACAGGCGACGCGGTGCTGCAAGGCATCGTCGCCCGCGGCGGACCTTGGGTCGCGGAGAAGGCGGCGGCTCTGGGCGCCCAGGCCGGGGATGCCGAGGTCCAGGAGCTCGCTCGCCTCGCCAATCGCCATGGGCCTGAGCTCAGGACGCATGATCGCTACGGCAACCGCATCGACTGGATCGAATTCCATCCGGCCTGGCACGAACTGATGGGTCTCGCCTTCGCTCACGAGGTGCCCTCGCTCGCCTGGACGACGAGCCAGCCGAACGGCCATCTCGGCCGCGCTGTGCTGTCCTATCTCTGGAATCAGGTCGAGCACGGAGTTGGCTGCCCGACCGGCATGACCTATGCCGCTTATCCCGGCCTCGCCCAGCCGGAGTTTTCGCTCTGGCGGCAGAAGATCACCTCGGGCCGCTATGACAAGCGCCCGCTGCCGGTGACCCAGAAGACCGGCGCCAGCATCGGCTATGCGATGACCGAGAAGCAGGGCGGCTCGGACCTGCGCCAGACCCAGACCACGGCGCGCTTCCTCGAGGATACGCCCGATGGCCGGGTCTACCTGATCACCGGGCACAAATGGTTCTTCTCGGTGCCGCAATCCGACGGGTTCTTCACCTTGGCGCAGACCGAAAGCGGCGTCTCCTGCCTGTTCTGCCCGGGCTTCCTGCCCGATGGCAGCCGCAACCGGCTGCAGATCCAGCGCCTCAAGGACAAGGCCGGCAACCGCTCCAATGCCTCCTCCGAGGTCGAGTTCCGCGAATGCCTCGGCTGGCTCGTCGGCGAGGAGGGGGCGGGCATCAAGGAGATCCTCAGCCACGCGCACCTGACCCGGCTCGACTTCGCCGTCGGCTCGGCCGGTCTGATGCGCCAGGCGCTGACGCTGGCGCTGAACCACACCCAGTCGCGCCGGGGCTTCGGCTCATCGCTCGCCGAGCAGCCGATGATGACCAATATCCTCGCCGACCTCGCCATCGACTCCGAGGCCTCGACGCTGATGGCCTTCAGGGTTGCCGCCGCGACCGATGCGATGGAGACCTCAGAGCAGGAGCGTCATCTTGCCCGCGTCACCACCCCGCTGGCGAAGTTCTGGAACTGCAAGCGTGCCGCCGCCTTCGTCGTCGAAGCCCTGGAATGCCATGGCGGCAACGGCTTCATCGAGGAGAACCCGATGGCGCGGCTCTATCGCGAGGCGCCGCTCAATGCGATCTGGGAAGGCACCTCGAACATGATGTGCATGGACGTGCTGCGCGCTTTCAACCGCGATCCCCGCACCAAGGAGGCCTTCATGACCGAGGTCGGCGCGGCACGCGGCGCCAACCGCGCCCTCGACCGCTGGCTCGACCGGCTCGGCGACGAGGCTGCCAAGCCGCGCAACGATGACGGCCATGGCCGCCGGCTCGCCAATCTGATGGCCTATGCGCTGCAGGCCTCCGAACTCAGGAAGCATGCCGACGAAGCGGTGTTCGAGAGCTTCTGCCGCTCGCGGCTCGATGCCGACTGGGGCTATGTCTTCGGCACGCTCGACCCGTCGCCTGAGCTGGCGGGGATCGTCGGGCGAGCGACCGTCGCGCAGGGCTGAGGCCGGCCGAGCGCGCCATTCTGCGATTGAGTTTGGCTATCAAACGCGAGTCATCCCGGACAAGCCGCGGAGCGGCGCCGATCCGGGATCCATTCCCGAGCCTCTCCGAATAAGGTTCCGGAATGGGTCCCGGGTCTCCCTCCGGTCGCCCGGGACGACCCGCGATTATTTTTGCAAGCAGATGCCCTTGCGATCAGGCACTCAAGGCAGGTTCTCGCGCAGCACGATCTCGATGCCGGGCCGGGCTGTGCCCTCGGCCGCCGGCCGCCCGGCGCGCAGGTTTGCGAAGATCGCAACGCAGCTCATCAGCGTCGCCAGCGGCTGCTGGGTGATCACCGCGTCCATGGTGCCGTCGACGAGCAGCCCGCGCGTCTCCGGCGTCAGCCCGTGGCCGACGAAGACGACATCCTGCCGCCCGGCTTCCTTCAGCGCCCGGGCGATACCCTCCGGCCCGCCGCCGATATTGTAGATGCCGGCGAGGTCCGGATGCTGGCCGAGCAGGGTCTTGGTCTGGCGGTAGTTCTTGGCCTCGTCGTCATGGCCTTCGCGCAGGCCGACGACCTTGATGTCGGGATAGAGCTCCTCGAACAGATGCAGGAAGCCCATCTCGCGCTCCTCATGGGCGCGATAGCTCAGGCTGCCGGCGATCATCGCCACTTTGGCGACCTTGGCACGGCGCGGCCCGATGAAGCGGGCGATGAGCTGGCCGGCGGTGCGCCCGGCGGCGCGGTTGTCGAGGCCGACATAGGCGGCGCGGGCGGTGTTGGCGATGTCCGAGATCAGCGTGACGCTCGGCACGCCGCGCTCGGCGAGCGCATCGACCGCCTCGCGCACGGTCGGATGTTCCAGCGCCATGAAGGCGACGCCGTCGACCTCGCGGCCGATCCGCCGGAGCTCATGGGCGAGCAGTTCCGGCTTGAAGCTCTCGATATGCTCGACACGGGCGCGCATGTTGAACGAGGCGAGCTGGTCCTGCGATCCCGCAATAAGCCGGCCGAGCAGGCCGAGGAAGCGGTTGTTGCCGGCCGGCAGCAGGAAGGCGAGCCGCAGGGGGCGGAGCGCGCTCGCCGGCAGCGCCCCTTCCATGACGTAGCCGAGTTCGCCAGCCGCCTTCAGCACGCGCTGCACCGTCGCCGGCCTGACGCCGGGCCGCTGGTTCAGGACCCGGTCGACCGTCGCGGTCGAGACCCCCGCCAGCCGTGCGACATCCTCGACCCGCGCCATCTGGCGCCGGCGGGGGAGCGCGTTCTCATCGTCAGGCTTGCGAACCGGCGCATTCATTCCATCAAAAACCATCAGAAATTGAGCTTGAAGACCATCAGATGCGATTTCTATGCTGAGCGTCAAGCACTCAAGAGCGATCAAATCGCATCAGGACCACCAGGGAGGACATCATGACCGGACCGAGCCGCCGCACGCTCATCAAGGGCCTCGCCGCCGCCCCCGCCGCATCGTTGATCGGCATGCCGATGATCGCGCGCGCCGCCGAGATCGAGCTGAAATACGGCAACAACCTGCCGCTCAGCCATCCGCTCAACATTCGTGCCCAGCAGGCGGCCGAGCGCGTCGCCAAGGAGACCAACGGGCGGGTCGAGATCAAGATCTTCCCGAACAACCAGCTCGGCGGCGACACCGACATGCTGAGCCAGGTCCGCAATGGCGGCATCACCTTCTTCACCCCCTCAGCGCTGGTGATCGCGACGCTCGTGCCAGTCGCGGCGATCAACGCGGTCGGCTTCGCCTTTGCCGATTACGACCAGGTCTGGAAGGCGATGGACGGGCCGGTCGGCGCGCATGTCCGGGCCGCGATCGAGAAGGTCAACCTCTACGCCTTCGAGAAGATGTGGGACAACGGCTTCCGCCAGATGACCACCTCGGGCAAGGCGATCGAGCAGGCGGCCGACATGGCCTCGCTCAAGATTCGCGTGCCGGTCTCGCCGCTCTCGATCTCGATGTTCAAGGCGCTCGGCGCGGCGCCCGCCAGCCTGCAGTTCTCCGAGGTCTATTCGGCCCTGCAGACTAAGGTCGTCGACGCGCAGGAGAATCCGCTGCCGATCATCCAGGTCGCCAAGCTCTACGAGGTCCAGAAGAGCTGCGCGGTCTCGAACCACATCTGGGACGGCTTCTGGTTCATCGCCAATGGCCGCGCCTGGCGCGGCCTGCCGCCGGACATCCAGAAGATCGTGGCGTCCGCCATCAACGATGCCGGCGTCGCCCAGCGCGGCGATATCAAGAGCCTCAACGATACCGTGCAGGCCGATCTGCAATCGAAGGGGCTTGCCTTCAACAAGACCAACCCCGACAGCTTCCGGGCCAAGCTCCGCGAAGGCGGGTTCTACAAGGAATGGCAGGAGCGCTTCGGCGCCGAGGCCTGGAGCCTGCTCGAGGGAGCGGTCGGCAAGCTCGCCTGAGGCTTGCCGGGACCGAATCTCGGGGAAACGCCATGGACGCTCACGCCGCCACTTTGCCGCCGCCGGCCGCGCCGGCGACCGGCCTAGGTCGCCTCGCGGACAGACTCGACCGTGCCGTCGGCACGGTGGTCGAGCTGGTCGCGGCCGTGCTCGTCCTTGCCGAGATCATCATCCTCGGCGCGGGCGTCACCGCCCGCTACGCCTTCCATGCGCCGCTCGTCTGGTCGGACGAACTCGCCTCGATCCTGTTCCTCTGGCTCTCCATGCTCGGTGCGGTCGTGGCGCTGCGCCGCGGCGAGCATATGCGCATGACCGGCCTCGTCACCCGCGTCGGGCCGCAGGCGCGGATCCTGCTGGAGGCGCTCGCCATCACCGCGGCGATCGCCTTCCTGGTGATGATCCTGCCGGACGCACTCGAATATGCCGAGGACGAGCGCTTCATCGTCACGCCGGCGCTGGAGATCGCCAATTCCTGGCGCGCCGCTGCACTGCCGATCGGCATCGTCCTGATGCTGTTCGCCGCCTTCTGCCGGCTGCTGCGCTTCGGCTCCTGGAAGACCGTCGCGCTTGCGGTCGGGATCACCGTGGCTCTGATCGGCCTGTTCTATCTGGCCGGGCCGGTGCTGAAGCCGCTCGGCAAGCTCAACCTCGTCATCTTCTTCGTCGGCGTCGTCGCGGCGAATGTCTTCGCCGGCGTGCCGATCGCCTTCTCCTTCGCGCTCGCCACCTTCGGCTATCTCTCGCTGACGACCTCGACGCCGATGGTCGTGATGGTCGGCCGGCTCGACGAGGGCATGAGCCACCTCATCCTGCTCGCCGTGCCGCTCTTTATCTTCCTGGGCGCGCTGATCGAGATGACCGGCATGGCGCGCGCCATGATCCAGTTCCTGGCCTCATTGCTCGGCCATGTCCGCGGCGGCCTGTCCTATGTGCTGGTCGGCGCGATGTATCTGGTCTCCGGTATTTCCGGCTCGAAGATCGCCGACATGGCCGCGATCGCCCCGGTGCTGTTCCCGGAGATGCAGAAGCGCGGTGCCAAGCCCGGTGACCTCGTCGCGCTCCTCTCGGCGACGGGCGCGCAGACCGAGACGATTCCGCCCTCGATCGTGCTGATCACCATCGGCTCGGTCACCGGCGTCTCGATCGCGGCGCTGTTCACCGGCGGCATGCTGCCGGCGGTCGTGCTCGGTATCGCGCTCTGCTTCGTCGTCTGGTGGCGCAACCGGGGCGAGGATCTCAGCCACGTCACAAAGTATTCGAAGCGCGAGATCGGCAGGCTCTGCCTGATCGCGGCGCCGGCCATCGCGCTGCCCTTCGTCATCCGCGCTGCCGTCGTCGAGGGCGTCGCCACCGCGACCGAGGTCTCGACCATCGGCATCGCCTATGCGGTGCTGGCCGGCATCCTGATCTACCGGCAGTTCGACTGGCGCCGGCTCAAGCGCATGCTGGTCGACACGGCCTCGCTCACCGGCGCGATCATCTTCATCATCGGCTGCGCCACGGCCATGGCCTGGGGGCTGACGCAGTCGGGCTTTTCGCAGGACCTCGCCAAGGTCATGGCGGCGGTGCCCGGCGGTACCTGGGGCTTCCTCGCCATCTCGATCGTCGCCTTCGTCATCCTCGGCAGCGTGCTCGAGGGCATCCCGGCGATCGTGCTGTTCGGGCCGCTGCTTTTCCCGATCGCCAAGCAGATCGGCGTGCACGAGGTGCACTATTCGATGGTCGTGATCTTCGCGATGGGCATCGGGCTTTTCGCGCCGCCTTTCGGCGTCGGTTATTACGGCGCCTGCGCGATCTCGAAGATCAATCCCGACGAGGGGCTGAAATACATCTGGGCCTATGTCGCGGCCCTTTTGGTCGGCCTCGTCATCGTCGCCGCCGTGCCGTGGTTCTCCATCGGCTTCCTCTAGACATCTTCGCAGGAAAGCACCCGCCATGAGCCGTCATTTTGGCCAGATCCGTCAGGCCGGCTATGTCGTCCCCGATATCGAGGCGGCGATGGACTATTGGAGCCGGGTGCTCGGCGTCGGGCCGTTCTTCTACAACCCCAAGGTCCCGATCAAGAACTACCGCTACAAGGGCGAGGCTTATGAGCCGCACAACTCTGTCGCGCTCGCCAATTCCGGCCCGCTGCAGATCGAACTGATCCAGTGCCGCAATGCGGTGCCGTCCATGTACAAGGACTTCACCGATGCCGGCCATAGCGGCCTGCAGCATGTCGCCTACTGGACCTCGGACTATGATGCCGACCTTGAGCGGCTCCTCGCCGAGGGCTTCAAGCCGGTGATGTCGGGCGAGGTCGGCGAGCGCGGCCGCTTCATCTATTTCGACACGCATTACCATCCCGGCACCGTGATCGAGCTCTCCGAGGTCGCCGGCCCCAAGGGCGAGATGTTCCGGCTGATCCGCGAGGCGGCCGAGACTTGGGACGGCAAGGATCCGGTCCGCCCCTTCCCCGATCTCAGCAAGCTCTGAAGCCTTCATTTGTCTCTGTGGTCGTCCCGGGCGACCGTAGGGAGACCCGGGACCCATGCCGGAGCCCTTCCGAACAAGGCTCAGGCATGGGTCCCGGATCGGCGCCGCCAGAGGCGGCTTGTCCGGGACGACCACGATGGTGAGTATTGCGACATGTCCACCGCCGATCGCTTCACAGCCACCTATCTGATCGAGACGCCGCTCGACCCCCGCAAGGTCGCGGAGGTCATGGCCGGCGAGCAGTCGAGCGGCACCTTCACCCGCGTCGCCGGCGAGACGGATGAACTCCGCGACCGTACCCGCGCCGCCGTCATCGCGGTCGAGGAGCTGGAGAGCGCCGCCGAGCCGAGCCTGCCCAATGCCTGGCTGGCGCGGAAAGGCGTCAGCGGTCCATGGCGTCGCGCCCGGATCACGCTCTCCTTCCCGGTCGACAATGTCGGCGCGAACCTGCCGACGCTGGCCTCGATCGTCGCCGGCAACCTGTTCGATCTCGGCGAGGTCACCGGGCTTCGGCTCGAAAGCATGGTCCTGCCGGCCGGCTATCGCCGCCTCTTCCCGCTGCCGACGCGCGGCATCGCCGGCACCCGCCGGGCGACCGGCGTGACTAGTGGCCCGATGATCGGCTCGATCATCAAGCCTAATGTCGGCCTGCGCCCCTATGAGACCGCCGAACTGGTCGGCCGGCTCTGCGCGGCCGGGCTCGACTTCATCAAGGATGACGAAATCTGCGCCGATCCGGTGCATGCGCCGCTGGCCCAGCGCGTGCCGGCAGTGATGGCCGCGGTGCGCCGCCATCAGGATCGCACCGGCAAGGCGGTGATGGTCGCCTTCAACATCACGGCCGAGACCGACCAGATGCGCCGCCATGCCGAACTGGTCGAGCGCGAGGGCGGCACCTGTGTGATGGCCAGCCTGAACTGGTGCGGCTTCTCGGCGGTCGAGACGCTGCGCCGCTCGACCAGCCTCGCCTTGCACGGCCACCGCAATGGTTTTGGCGCGCTCTCGCGCCACCCGCTGCTTGGTATCGGCTTCCAAGCCTACCAGACGCTGTGGCGGCTCGCCGGCGTCGATCACATGCATGTGCACGGTTTGCAGGGCAAGTTCGCACAGGAAGACGAGGAGGTCGTGACCTCGGCCAAGGATTGCGTGACGCCACTGTCTGAGGGCATCGACGATCGTGTCCTGCCGGCCTTCTCCTCCGGGCAATGGGCCGGTACGGCGCAAGCGACCTGGGACGCGATCGGCCATGACGACCTCCTGTTCATGGCCGGTGGCGGCATCCTGGCCCATCCCGGCGGGCCGGCGGCGGGCGTCGCCAGCATCCGCCAGGCGTGGGCGGCGGTCGCGGCCGGCGTGCCGCTGAGCGAAGCGGCGAAGAGCCATGACGAGCTCGCACAGGCGCTCGCCTTCTTCGGCAAGGGCGCCGGCTGAGCATGGCAGAGGCAGGCCCCCGCTACGGCTGGTATGGCGACGACTTCACCGGCGCCACCGATACGCTCGCCACGCTGGCGGAAGCCGGCCAGCGCGCTCTGCTCTTCCTGCGCATTCCGACATCGCAGCAACTCGCCAGCGCCGGCCAACTCGATGCGGTTGGCATCGCCGGCGCGACACGGGCGATGGCGCCCGAGGCCATGGTCCGGGAGCTGGACGAGGCCGGACGCTTCTTCGCCGGGCTCGGTGTCGGCCTGCTGCATTACAAATGCTGCTCGACCTTCGACAGCGCGCCCGAGGTCGGCAGCCTTGGCGCGGCGGCGCGCGCCTTGCGGCCGCATTTCTCCAATCCGTTGCTGCCGGTGATCGGCGGTCAGCCCAATCTCGGGCGCTACTGCCTGTTCGGCAGTCTCTTCGCTGCGGCGGGAGCGGGCGGCACCGTCCACCGCATCGACCGCCACCCGACCATGAGCGTCCACCCGGTGACACCAATGGGCGAAGCCGATTTGCGGAGGCATCTGGCGGCGCAGGGACTGGAGCGCGTCGCCCTCGTCGACTATCGCAGCCATGAGGTCGATGGAGGCGGGCAGAGCCTCGATGCTGCGCTGGCGTCGCGGCCTGAGGCCGTACTCTTCGACGTCTCGCGCCCGTCCGACCTTGCAGCGATCGGTGCGCTGCTGCGCGAGCGGATGAACGCCGGCGCGATGCTCGCGATCGGCGCGAGCTCGGTGGCACAGGCCTTCGCCGGCTTCCCGCAGGCAGCGCAGCCGGCGATGCCGAAGCTCGCGCGCTCCGCTTCCGGCGGCAATCTGCTCGCGCTGGTCGGCAGCCTGTCGCCCGTGACGCGCGCGCAGGTCGATCTCGCCGAGGGCTATGACAGGATCGCGATCGATCCGACGCGGCTGACCAGCGAGCCCGCTCATCTCGACGAGCTACGCGCTGAGACGCTCTCTCGTCTGGCAGAGCGCAACGTCATGCTGATCACCGACAAGCCCGCTGGGGCGCCCGCCGAAACCGGCAAGGTCGCTGCCGCGACCGGCGCGTTGCTACGCGCGATCATGGCCGAGGCGCGGATCGCACGGCTGGTGGTTGCCGGCGGCGACACCTCGACGCTGGCGATCCGCTCGCTTGACCTCTGGGGCCTGTCCTATCGCTCGCCCTGCACGCCGGGCGCGCCGCTCTGCCGGGCCCATAGCGACGATCCGAGACTCGACGGCCTCGATATCGTGCTGAAGGGCGGCCAGATGGGCACGCCCGACTTCTTCAACCGTGTCGCGGAGACGGCCTGAGCCGGCCTCGCCTCACGGGCAGACGTAGCCGCCTTGGTTGTCAGGCACGCAGCGCGAGCCGTTCGGCAGGTTGAGCGCACCGGAGCGATCGCGCCGGACATAGGCGCCATTGGGCAGGTTGAAGCCGCCGCTCTGGTCGGTCTGGACGCGCGTTCCATCCGGCAGTTGCAGGCCACCGGCGCCGTCGCTGACGATGCGCTTGGTCATCGCGGTGGCGCCTGGGGCAGGGCCGGTCGGCGGCGCGCCGAAGCGCTGTGGCTGCGAGCAACCCGCCACGATGCCGGCAAGGCCAATCGCCCCGGCCACGAAAAACGCGCGTTTCATCCCAATTCGCCTCCTCAATATGTCTTCATCAAATCCGCAGTCTCCGACAGAGCCGGGCTGCGGTCCAGCTCGCCGCCGCGCGGGCGCGCGACGGCAGGATCGACCAGTGATTGTGCCGCTTTCATGACGACGGGGTTGAACGCCAACGCATGACGAGGAGGATTGCCTAGCCCCATCCATATCCGCGAAAGTCCCATCCGGGACGGAATCGCCGGAGAACGAACGCGCATGGCCGACTGGACGAAAGGGCGCAGCGAGGCGCAGGCGATCACCGAGCCCTGGACGCGGCAGGGCGGGCCGGGCGGCGCCATCGTGCTGTTCGACCGCGACGGTGTGCGCGAGAGCGCCAGCGGCGGCTTCGCCGTGATCGAGCATCGCCTGCCCTTCACCCCCGATACGCAGAACCGGCTGGCCTCGATCAGCAAGCATATCTGCGCCGCCCTGCTGCTGCGCGAGGGTGTGCCGCTGGAGGAAACGCTCGGCAGCTTCATTCCCGAGCTGCCGGAGGCGCTTGGCGCCGTGCCGCTCGCCCGGGCGCTCGACATGACCGGAGCGTTGCCCGACATGATGGAAGCGCTCTGGCAGCAGGGCACGCCCTTCACCGCAAGCCTCACTGCCGCCGAGATCTTCGCTTCCGCCTGCCGCCTGCCGAGCCTCAACGCCAAACCCGGCAGCGAGATGGCCTATTCGAACACCGGTTGGCGCCTGGCCCAGGCGATCCTCGAGCGCCGAACCGGCAAGGGCGCCGCGCAGCTGGTCGAGGAACTGATGGCGCCGGCCGCACTGCCGATTCGCTTCGTTTCCGACGAGAGCGAGGTCGTCCCCGGCCTCGCCACCGGCTACTGGCCTGACGGACAGGGCTGGCGTCGCGGCTTCTATGGCTTCAACTTCTCGGCCTCGGGCGGCATGGCCGGCAGCGCGGCCGGGCTGGCGCGCTGGGCCGCGGGCCTGATGGCCGGGCGCGGCTCTCAAGCCGGGCTGCTCGACCAGCTTGCCGCGCCGCGCCAGTTCGCCGATGGCAGCGAGAGCGGCTACCGGCTCGGCCTGGTGGCAAGCCGGCTTGGCGAGACCCGTGTCATCGGCCATGGCGGCTCGCTCACCGGCTATCGCAACCATATGCTGATGGCGCCGGAGCAGGGCGTCGGCGTCGTCGTCCTGACCAATCGCGAGGAGGATGCCCTCTGGCCGGCCTTGCGCGTGCTGGCGGCGCTCACCGGCGAGACGCTACCGAGCGATCCGGAGAGTGTTCCGAATGGACTCTACGCCACCGAGCAAGGTCCGTTCTGGGCCGAGTTCGCGGGCGGCGCGATCAGCGTCATGGGTGGCTACGAGAAACTGGTATCGGATGGTGAAGGCGGCCTGCGCAGCCTGCCGGCCTATCTCGATATCGCCCTGAAGGCCGAAACCGACGGCGCCTTCAGCGGCCGGATCGGCGGCGTGTCGCGCCGACTGCTGCCGGTGCCGGCTGAGACCAAACTGGACGAGCGGCTCGTCGGGCGCTGGCGCGATGAGCGGCTCGGCATCGAGATCACCATCCGCCCCGACAGCATGGCGTCCTGGCCCTGGGCCGGGACGATCGGCCTCACAGTCCCGCTGACGCCGCTGCCCGGCGGACGGGCGCTGGCCGATCTGAAGCATGGCCCGTGGCGGCATCGACCTTGCCTCTGGCTGCAGCCGGACGGGAGTCTGCGGCTCGCGAGCCATCGCTCGCGCATTCTTCATTTCCAACGCATCGAGGGAGGCCAGCCATGATCCGATCCCGCCTTGTCGCCGCTCTGTTCGGCACCACCGCGCTGCTCCTTGCCGCTGGTACGCAGGCACAGCCGGCGCCGAAAAACGTGCTGCGTGTCGCGCCGCATGCCGATCTCAAGACGCTCGATCCCGTCGCCGCCTCGATCGTCATCACCCGGATGCACGGGCTGATGATCTACGAGACCCTGTTCGCCTGGGATGCCAACCTCCAGCCCAGGCCGCAGATGGTCGAGAGCTTCTCGACCTCGGACGACAAGCTGAGCTGGACCTTCACGCTGCGGCCCGGCCTCAAATTCCATGACGGTCAGCCGGTGACAACGCGCGACATCATCGCCTCGCTGACGCGCTGGATGAAGCGCGACACGATCGGCGGCAAGCTCGGCGAGTATACGGAAGGGATGGAGGCGAAGGACGACAGGACCTTCGTGCTCAAGCTGAAGAAGCCGATGGCGCTGGTGCCGTTCGCGCTTGGCTCGGCCGTCGGACAGATCCCGGTGATCATGCGCGAGGCCGATGCCGCGACCGACCCGATGAAGCCGGTGACCGAGACGATCGGCTCCGGCCCGTTCAAGTTCAACCGGGCAGAATGGCGCAGCGGCGCCAAGGTCGTCTACGACAGGAATCCGGACTATGTGCCGCGCTCCGAGCCGGCCGACGGCCTTGCCGGCGGGCGTATCGTCAAGGTCGACCGGGTCGAATGGCTGATCATGCCCGATGCCGCGACCGCGGCGTCCGCCCTGCAGACCGGCGAGATCGATATCTGGGAGCAGCCGAGCCAGGACCTGATCCCGGTCGTCGCGGCCGGGAAGGACGTCAAGGTCGAGCGCTATTCCAACCTCGCCAACCAGGTGATGCTGCGGCCGAACAGCCTGCATCCGCCCTTCGACAACCCGAAGGCCCGTCTCGCGCTGGCCTACGCCACCGACCAGGCCGAGTTCCTCGCCGGCGGCTTCGGCGACGAGGAATGGTGGAAGCGCTGCGCCGCCTATTTCATCTGCGGTGCGCCCAACGGCACGCAGGCCGGAACGGAAGGCTATGCCAAGCCCGATCTGGAGAAAGCAAAGCAGCTCTTGGCGGAAGCCGGCTACAAGGGCGAGAAGCTGGTCCTGACCACCAGCAACGACATCGCCGCAATCGGCCGAATGGCCGAGGTCGCCGCCTCGCAGCTGAAGAAGGTCGGCGTCACCGTCGACGTCCAGTTCTCGGACTGGGGCACCGTCACCACGCGCCAGCAGAACAAGAGCCCGCCGGACCAGGGCGGCTGGAACCTGTTCGTCACCTATGCCTCCGGCGCGACCATGCAGTCGCCGATGACCAATATAGGCACCAACATGGCCTGCGAGAAGGCCTGGGCCGGCTGGCCCTGCGACGCCGAGGCCGAGAAGCTGCGCGGCGCCGTGGTCGATGCGCCCGACGATGCCGCCCGCAAGGCGGCGGTCGAGGCCCTGCACAAGCGGCTCGCCGAGATGCAGCCCTACCGTGTGCTCGGCCAGTTCGACCAGCCCTATGCCAGGCGCAGCACCGTCTCGGGGGTGCTCGCCGCGCCGGTGATGCTGTTCTGGAATATCGAGAAGAAGTGAGGTCGGCGCGGCGTTAACCGGTTCCTGACCGATTGCGGGCGAGACTCGGCAGAACGATTCGCCTTCTTAGTCTCGTGAGACGCGTAATGGGTCAGGTCCTGATGGGTCAGGTTTTGCAGTTCCGCTTGAAGCCGCCGGTCGTCGCAGGCGACGGCGATGCGCTCGACCTGATGTCGGCGATCGATTTCGCCTTGCGCGACCTCGCCGACATCACCCCGCACATCCTGCATGAGCCGAGCCGCGAGCAGGCGCGGCAATGCCGGCAGATGCTGCAGGAAGCCTTCGACGCGGCGCTGCAGGTCGGCTGAGCTCAGTCTCGCCTGACGTCGACGACATAGCCCTCGTCATTGACGACGACGCGGATGTCGTCGCCCTCGTCATCGGTGCCCGAAACGATCCAGACGCCGCGACGGCGGCTGACGTTCTCGACATCGACCAGGCCGCGGCGGCGGGCGATGCGCACCGCCTCGCGGCGGCTGATGCCGTAATCCTGATCGTCTTCCTCATAGGCCGGCGCCGGCGGCCGGGGCGCGCGCGGCGGCGGCGGAGCGACATCGGGCGCGGGAGCAGGCATGGGGACAGGCTGGGGAACGGCTCGCGGTGGCGCGCCCACGCCGCCGCTCAGGGCCTGGGCCAGGACCGATCCTGTTGGAACGAGGCCGAGGCAGGCGGTGAGGACGAAGCGACGGGTCAGCATGGCCGATCTCCAGAAGAGGCTTGCCTTGCGTAAGCAGCGATTGGGTCGGAATCTGGACGGGATTGCGGGTGAAGCTGGCCTGTGACAGGCATCGCCAAAGCCATGCCAGCAGAAGCGCGCAGCGGCTTTGCGTTCGGAGTTGCGTGAGATGGCGGGCGAGATGGAGATGCGGCGCATGCAGCCAGCCTGGGCGATCGGCCTGATGACCGGAACGGTCCTCGACGGCAATATAGACATCGCCGCCATCCGCACGGACGGCGCTGCCGTCGCCGAGTTCGGTCCGTGGCGGCTTTCGCCCTATCGCCAGGAGGTCCGCGATCTGCTGGCGGAGGCCGTGCAGGCGGCGCTGGCCTGGCGTTTCGAGGGGCCGGAGCCGGCGATCTTCGCCGAGGCCGAGCGCGCTTTGACGCTGGCGCAAGGCGAGGCCGTCGCCGAGTTCCTTGCCGCCGAGGGCATCGCCGCCGGCGAGGTCGCGGCCATCGGCTTCCATGGCCAGACCGTACTGCACCGCGCCCCGACCGGCGAGCGCAAGGGCGATACCCGCCAGCTCGGCGACGGTGCGCTCATGGCGCGGCAGCTCGGCGTCGACGTCGTCTACGATTTCCGCACCGCGGATGTCCGCGCCGGTGGCCAGGGCGCGCCGCTGGTCGCAAGCTATCACGCCGCTCTGCTGCGCAGCCTCGGCCTCGGGCAGGAGACGGCCGTTCTCAATCTCGGCGGTGTCGGCAATCTCAGCGCCTTCGCCGACGCTGAACGCGTCCTTGCCTTCGACACCGGCCCGGGCAACGCCCCGCTCAACGACTGGATCAAGCAGCACGGCAAGGGCGAGATGGATCGCGACGGCGCCTTCTCGCTCGCGGGCACTGTCGACGAGGCCAGGCTCGCGCGGCTGCTCGAGCACCACTATCTGTTCGCGCCCTACCCGAAATCGCTCGATCGCTACGATTTCACCGCGGCCATGGCTGAAGGCCTCTCCTTCGAGGACGGTGCGGCGACGCTGACTGCCTTCACCGCCGGTGCGGTCGGGCGCGGGCTCGACCTGCTGCCGGTCAGGCCGGAACGGCTGATCGTCTGCGGCGGCGGTCGGCGCAATCCGGCGATCATGGCGGCGCTCAATGCCCGCACGGGCGCGCAGGCGGTTCCGGCCGAGGCCGTCGGCTGGCGTGGCGATGCGATCGAGGCGGAGTGCTTCGCCTTCCTCGCCATGCGCCGCAAGGCCGGCCTGCCGATCTCCTTCCCGCTGACCACCGGCGTCCTGGAGCCGATGACAGGCGGGCGGATCGCGCGAGCCGGATCCGGTCGGTTTGACGCAATCTGATCGGAACGGACTCCTGCGGACGTTGACGGCGCGCGCCAGCGAGGGTTCAAGGGCGGCATGAGCAAGTTCGCCTTCGAGCCCCTCGCCATCCCCGCCGTCGTGCTGATCAGGCCGAAGAAATTCGGCGATGCGCGCGGCTACTTCCTGGAAACCTATAGCGCCGACGCCTTCGCAGCTGCCGGCATCGATGCTGTCTTCGTCCAGGACAACCAGTCGCTTTCGGCGGCGCGTGGTGTGGTGCGCGGCCTGCATTTCCAGGGGCCGCCAGCGCCGCAGGCCAAGCTGATCCGGGTGCTGAAGGGCGCGATCTTCGATGTCACCGTCGATATCCGCGTGGGGTCGCCGAGCTACGGCAGATGGTGCGCGACGACGCTCACCGCCGAGGGCGCCGAGCAGCTCTTCGTGCCGCGCGGCTTCGCCCATGGCTTCTGTACGCTCGAGCCCGATACCGAGGTCGTCTACAAGGTCGACGGCCCCTATGCGCCGGAGACGGAGGGCGGCATCGCCTGGAACGACCCAGCGCTTGCGATCGACTGGCCGGTGGCCGCCGCCGAGGCGCAACTCTCCGGCAAGGACGCCGTCCTGCCTAGCTTTGCCGGTTTCGTCAGCCCGTTCCGCTACGAGGCCCAGCCGTGAAGCGTTATCTCGTCACCGGCGGGGCCGGCTTCATCGGCTCGGCCGTGGTGCGCCACCTGATCCGGCAGACACCGCATCAGGTGCTGGTCGTCGACAAGCTGACCTATGCGGGCAATCGCGACAATCTCGAACCCGTCTCGAACGATCCGCGGCTGGCGTTCCTCCAGGCCGATATCGGCGACGTCGCGGCGATGCGGCAGGCCTTTGCCGAGTTCCGCCCCGACATCGTCATGCACCTGGCCGCTGAGAGCCATGTCGACCGCTCGATCGATGGGCCGGCCGCCTTCATCGAGACCAATATCGTCGGCTCCTTCGTGCTGCTGCAGGAGGCGCTGCGGCATTGGCGCCTGCTGCCGCCGGCCGAGCAGGCCGGCTTCCGCTTTCACCAGATCTCGACCGACGAGGTCTTCGGCTCGCTCGGTGAGGACGGGTTGTTCAGCGAGACCTCGCCCTACCAGCCGAATTCGCCTTATTCGGCCTCGAAGGCGGCGTCCGACCATCTGGTCCGGGCCTGGCACCACACTTACGGCCTGCCGGTCGTACTCTCGAACTGCTCGAACAATTACGGACCCTATCACTTCCCCGAGAAGCTGATCCCGCTGATGATCCTCAATGCGCTCGAGGGCAAAGCCCTGCCGGTCTACGGCTCCGGCGCCCAGATCCGCGACTGGCTGCATGTCGAGGACCATGCCCGCGCGCTCGCTTTGATCGCCGAAAGCGGGCGGATCGGCGAGAGCTACAATGTCGGCGGCTGCGCCGAGCGCAGCAATCTTGAGGTGGTCAAGGCGATCTGCGCGCTGATGGACGAGCTTGCGCCCGATGCCGCGCTCGGCCCGCGCGAAAACCTGATCCGCTTCGTCGCCGACCGTCCCGGCCATGACCAGCGCTATGCGATCGATGCCAGCAAGATCGAGCGCGAGCTCGGCTGGCGGCCGCAGGAGAGCTTCGAGAGCGGCCTGCGGAAGACGGTCGCCTGGTATCTCGGGAATCGCGAGTGGTGGGGCCGGATCCGCTCCGGCGTCTACCGCGGCGAGCGGCTCGGCGCCGGTTGAAATTCCTCGCCGCGGCTGGCAGTTCGCAGCCGGTCCGCAGCGATCGCTGAAAAACACGCGCCCCAAGCCCGGCTCCTGGCGGAAGCGGGCATCCCACCGACCCTATGCGCGTGGTCTTGCCTGCGGCGCCTCAGGCAGCGCAGCAGCTGTGAGTCTTCGGCTTGTCCTCGTATTCGTCGTGGCGCTTGACGAAGCTCAGCGTCGAGGTCTCGTTGCGGCCCTTCGGCGCGCGATCGAGGATCATCAGCGTCGCCAACATCTCCTCGCCGCCGCGGGCATAGGACGAGTAGGTGTGGAACACCTCGCCTTCCTCGTTGCGGATGAAGGAGCTCAGGCCGGGCAATTCGTCATGGGCCTGCTCCGACGGCGTCTGCGTGAAGTTGTAGAGCACCGCGCCCTGGGCGAGCTCCTCCCTGGTGAAGGAGGCCTGGTAGTCGAAATTGAATTCGCTGCCGAAGGACGAGACCCAGGGCACGCTCCAGCCCATCCGCGCCTTGTAGTTCTCGATCCTGGCGAGCGGCGCCCGCGAGACCATGGTGAGCGTGACGTCATGGTTGTTGAGATGCGCCAGCGTGCCGCCGAGATGATCGGCCATGAAGGAGCAGCCGGGGCAGCCCGCCTCCCAGTCCGGCCCGAACATGAAGTGGTAGACCACCAACTGGCTGCGGCCGTCGAACAGCTCGGCCAGTGTCTTCTTGCCCGCAGGCGTATCGAACACGTAAGTCTTGTCGACCCTGACCCAGGGCAGGGCCAGCCGCTTGGCATTGATCTCGTCGCGCAGCCGGGTGAATTCCTTCTCGCGGGCGAGCAGGACCTTGCGCGCATCCAGCCAGTCGGAACGGGAAACCACCTGATGCTCCATCATTGCCTCCTTGCAGCATCCAGCCCTTCAGCCTATTCTTGATGGGTTGATATCAACATATCTGAACGATGTCAAAATCACCGCAAGCACCCATCGAATCCCTCGTCCCCTTCGCCACGACACTGCATGTGCGCGACCATTGTCTGTGCCTGCACGTCCAGCGCGCGGCGCGGACGCTGGCGCGGCTGTTCGACGAGGCGTTGCGCCCGGTCGACCTGACCAATCAGCAATTCTCCCTCCTGATGTCGCTGAACCGGCCGGAGCCACCGCCGATCGGCCCGGTGGCGAACCTGCTCGGCATGGACCGGACGACCTTGACCGCGGCGCTGAAGCCGCTGGAGCGCCGCGGCCTCGTCGTCGTGACCGCGGGCGAGAAGGACCGCCGCAGCCGGCTGCTGGCAATTACGCCGGAGGGAATTGAGCTCTTGGCGCGCGCCATGCCGATCTGGCAGCGCACCCATGAGGCGGTCGATGCCCGTCTTGGCGACTACGAACCGGCGAAGCTCAGGCAGGCGCTTCAGGCCGTGTCATAGCGTGGCGGCATCCTCCCGGCCCACCGGCCATTGCATCCACCAGGACAATAACGACCCGAGGAGCACCAGATGCCACAGATGATCTTCGTCAACCTGCCGGTGAAGGATCTCGGCAAGTCGAAGGCCTTTTTCGCGGCGCTCGGCTTCTCCTTCAACCCGCAATTCACAGATGACACCGCCGCCTGCATGGTGATCAGCGACACCATCTTCGTGATGCTGTTGACCCATGAGAAGTTCGCGAGCTTCTCGCCGAAGCCGATCGCCGACACCAGCCAGGCACTGCAGGTCCTGCTCACGCTCTCGCGCGAGAGCCGCGAGGCGGTCGATGCGATGGTCGCGGCGGCGCTTGTCGCAGGCGGGACGACGACCGACGAGCCGCAGGATTACGGCTTCATGTACGACCACAGCTTCCTGGACCTCGACGGCCATGCCTGGGGCGTGATGTGGATGGATCCGGGCGCTATCCAGCAATAACGGGCAGACGGGGCCCAGAAAATGGGCTGTCCGGATTCAAGGATCGCATCCGTTGAGTCGAAGCTCTCTCCACCGCCTGCGGAAGCTTTTGCTGCGATCGGCCAGTCTGATGCCTCGATCGTGCATCAAAGAGTCCAATCCTCGATCTGCAACCCCGGGATTCGCGCAAACTCGTCGGTGTTGTTGGTGATGAGCGTGAGGTTGCGGGCTCGGGCCTGACCGGCGATCAGCACGTCATAAGGGCCGATCGGCCTTCCCTGGCGCGCGAGATCCGCCCGGATCTCACCGGCGACGCGGGCGTCCTCGCGGTCGAGATCGAGAATGGCGAGGTCGGCGAACAGGAGCCGCAGGGTTTCGAGGTTGAAGGCGACCTTCTGGCTTCGATAGGCGCCGTAGTAGAGTTCGTGCGCGACCACGGACGAGACGGCCAGGGAACCGGGTTCGGCGGCATCCACCCGCCGGCGCAACGCATCCGACCGGTGCGTCAGCAGGGCGATCACCGCATTGGTGTCGAGCAGCCGCAGGCTCATGGAAACAGGCGATCGAGATCAGGCCGCTCCTGGTCCTCGCTCTGGTCACGCCCTGTGGTCATGAAGTCCGGGCTGACACCGCGCGCGATAGCCGCGTGCAGCGAGGCCCAGGGCCGATTCGTGTCGAGCTTTGGGCGCAAGATCACGGCATCGCCCTCGCGCGAGACCTCGACCTCATCGACATCGAAGCGGAAATCCTTGGGAAGGCGGACGGCTTGTGAATTCCCGGATTGGAAGACTTTGGCGATTTGGGGCATGGAAGCCTCATGTATATACTAGGAAGTATATACTTCTCGCCATTGCTCAAGGCAAGGGTGTCTGCTCCGGATAGCCAAAAAATCGGGGGCGCGGCATTGCTGCCGCGCCCCTTTCGCGCGTCCGAGCCGGGAGGAGGGGGCTCAGCCGCGCTTGGGGGGAGACGCTGGCCAGCTCTTGATCAGCGTGTCGTAGTCGATCGTCTCGCCTTTCGGCTTCTCGTTGGCGAGCTTGCGCTGAGGCGCCAGCGTGCCGGCCTTCTCGGCCTTGGCGAACCACTCTTCCGCCGAGGTCTTCGGGTTGAGCTTCGGCCCGCAGTCACCCTGCACGCCGGAGCGTTCCAGGCGCTCCATCACCGAGTCCTGCGCCGCGGCGAGCGCATCCATCGCCGCCTGCGGCGTCTTGGCGCCGGAGGAGGCGTCGCCGATGTTCTGCCACCAGAGCTGGGCGAGGCGCGGATAATCCGGGACGTTGTTGCCGGTCGGGGTCCACTGCACGCGCGCCGGCGAGCGGTAGAACTCGATCAGCCCGCCGAGCTGCGGGGCGCGTTCGGTGAAGCTCTTGTCCCAGATGTCGCTCTCGCGGATGAAGGTCAGGCCGACATGGCTCTTCTTCAGGCTGACCGACTTGGAGACGATGAACTGCAGATAGAGCCAAGCCGCCTTGCGGCGCTCGACCGGGGTCGAGTTGAGCAGCGTGGCCGAGCCGGCGTCCTGGTAGCCGAGCTTCATCCCGTCCTTCCAGTAGGCCCCCTTGGGCGACGGTGCCATGCGCCATTTCGGCTTGCCGTCGGAGCTCATCACCGGCAGGCCGGGCTTGACCATGTCGGCGGTGAAGGCGGTGTACCAGAAGATCTGCTGGGCGATGTTGCCGCCGGCCGGCACCGGGCCGGATTCGCCGAAGGTCATGCCCTGCGCCTGCGGCGGCGCGTATTTCTTCAACCAGTCCAGATATTTGGTGATCGAGTAGACCGCTGCCGGGCCGTTGGTGTCGCCGCCGCGCTCGACCGAGGAGCCGACCGGGCGGCAGCCCTCCATGCGGATGCCCCATTCATCGACCGGCAGGCCGTTCGGGATGCCCTTGTCGCCATTGCCGGCCATCGAGAGCCAGGCGTCGGTGAAGCGCCAGCCGAGCGAGGGGTCCTTCTTGCCATAGTCCATATGGCCGAAGACCTTGGTGCCGTCGATCTCCTTGACGTCGTTGGTGAAGAACTCGGCGATGTCCTCATAGGCCGACCAGTTCACGGGCACGCCGAGCTCGTAGCCGTATTTGGCCTTGAACTTCTCCTTGAGATCGGCGCGCTGGAACCAGTCGTAGCGGAACCAGTAGAGGTTCGCGAACTGCTGCACCGGCAGCTGGTAGAGCTTGCCGTCCGGCCCGGTGCCGAAGGACTTGCCGATGAAGTCGTCGATGTCGAGCCCGGGATTGGTGACGTCCTTGCCCGGCCCGGCCATCCAGTCGGTCAGGTTGGTCGTCTGCTTGTAGCGGAAATGCGTGCCGATCAGGTCGGAATCGTTGATCCAGCCATCGTAGATGTTCTTGCCCGACTGCATCTGGGTCTGCAGCTTCTCGACCACGTCGCCTTCCTGGATCAGGTCGTGCGTCAGCTTGATGCCGGTGATCTCGCTGAAGGCCTTGGCCAGGGTCTTGGCCTCGTATTCATGCGTGGTGATCGTCTCCGAGACGATGTTGATCTCCATGCCGGCGAAGGGCTTCGCCGCATTGATGAACCACTCCATCTCCTTCTGCTGCTCCTCCTTGGAGAGCGTCGAGGGCTGGAATTCGCTGTCGATCCATTTGCGCGCCTCTTCGGGGCCGGCGAGGGCCGGCCCGGCGGCGAGCGCGAGTGCAAACAGGCTCGCACCGGAAAGGCTGATAAGGGTCCTGCTGAGCGTCGTCATCGTTGTCCTCCGACGTTTCCCTTGGGGTGCCGCCCGTTCTTCCGGGCCGGTCGTTTCTTGTTTTTGGGCCTGACTCTTCAGACGAAGCGGAACACCGCTGCGGCATAGAGGAGCGCAAGGCCGGATGCCCACCACAGCGGCTGGCCGACGATCCCGAGCCAGGCGAGGTGAATGAAGGCGCTGCCGAGCAGCGAGATGAAGAGCCGGTCGCCGCGGGTGGTGGCGATCCCCAGCACGCCGACCCGCTCAGTCTCGGGCCGGAAGATCGCGAGCAGGGTCAGGATCAGGAGCAGACTGGCGATCCCGGCGAAGAAGAGGCCGGTCTGCCAGGTCCAGGCCATCCAGGCGAGTTCCATCACACCCTCCCCAGGGCGAAGCCCTTGGCGATGTAGTTGCGGACGAACCAGATCACGAGCGCGCCGGGGATCAGCGTCAGCACGCCCGCCGCTGCGAGCACGCCCCAGTCCATGCCGGCGGCGGAGACCGTTCTGGTCATGGTCGCGGCGATCGGCTTGGCGCTGACGCTGGTCAGCGTGCGCGCCAGCAGGAGCTCGACCCAGGAGAACATGAAGCAGAAGAAGGCGGCGACGCCGATGCCGGACGCGATCAGCGGCATGAAGATCTTCACGAAGAAGCGCGGGAAGGAATAGCCGTCGATCGCTGCGGTCTCGTCGATCTCACGCGGCACGCCGGACATGAAGCCTTCGAGGATCCAGACCGCCAGCGGCACATTGAACAGGCAATGGGCGAGGGCGACCGCGAGCGGCGTGTCGAACAGGCCGATCGCCGAATAGAGGTTGAAGAAGGGCAGAGCGAACACCGCCGGCGGCGCCATGCGGTTCGAGAGCAGCCAGAAGAACAGGTGCTTGTCGCCGAGGAAGCGGTAGCGCGAGAAGGCGTAGGCCGCCGGCAGCGCGAAGGCGAGCGAGAGCAGGGTGTTCAGCGCCACATATTGCAGCGAGTTGATGTAGCCGTTGTACCAGCTCGGATCGGTGAAGATCTTGACGTAGTTGTCGATCGTGAACCGATGCGGCCAGAGCGTCAGCTGGCTGGTGATCTCGGTGTTGGTCTTGAAGCTCATGTTGACGAGCCAGTAGATCGGCAACATCAGCGCGATCAGGTAGAGGGCAAGGATCAGCCGTCCGCCGCGCATCAGCCCCTCCCTGCTTCAGAGTCGGCCCGCGCATCGGCGGTGGTCATCACCGTGTAGAACACCCAGCAGACCGCGAGGATGATCAGGTTGTAGACGATCGAGAGCGCCGCGGCCTTGCCGAGGTCGAACTGGCCGAGGGCAAGCTTGACCAGCTCGATCGACAGGAAGGTCGTCGAATTGCCGGGGCCGCCGCCGGTGACGACGAAGGGCTCGGTATAGATCATGAACGAGTCCATGAAGCGCAGCAGCACGGCGATCAGAAGCACGCGGTTCATCTTCGGCAATTGGATGGTGCGGAACACGGCCCAGCGCGAGGCGCCGTCGATCCGGGCCGCCTGGTAATAGGCGTCCGGGATCGACTTCAGGCCGGCATAGCAGAGCAGCGCCACCAGCGAGGTCCAGTGCCAGACATCCATCACGACGATGGTGATCCAGGCGGCAACCGGGTCGGAGACGTAGTTGTAGCGGATGCCGAGGCCGTTCACCGCCGCGCCGAACAGGCCGATGTCGCCGCGCGCGAAGATCTGCCAGATCGTGCCGACGACGTTCCACGGGATCAGCAGCGGCAGCGCCATCAGGACGAGGGTGGCCGAGACCGTCCAGCCCTCGCGCGGCATCGACAGCGCGACCAGGATGCCGAGCGGAATCTCGATGGCCAGAATGATCGCGGAGAAGGCGAGGTTGCGCCAGAGCGAATCGTAGAAGCGCGAGCCGAGATCGCTCTTCGGGTCCAGCAGTTCGGCGAACCAGCCGACGCCGTTCCAGAAGAACTGGTTGTTGCCGAAGGAATCCTGGACGGAATAGTTCACCACCGTCATCAGCGGGATCACCGCCGAGAAGGCGACGATCAGCAGCACCGGCAGGACGAGCAGCCAGGCCTTCTGGTTGACCGGCTTCATGGCTGGCCTCCCGGAAGCGCTTGCCCCTTCACCAGATGTCCGTCGCTATAGATGTGGATCTGGCCGGCTTGCAGTGCGAGCGCCGCCTGATCGCCATCGAAACTTGCGCCCTCCGGCACGCTCGCGGCGAGTTTCAGGCCGTCGAGCTCGACGCGGGCGATACGGGCGCGGCCGATATCGTCGATCCTGGCGATCCTGACCGGCAGGCCGGCGCCGCGCGGGGCAAGTGTCGCATACTCCGGCCGGATGCCGAGCTCGACCTTGCCGGCGAGCGCGGGATAGTGCCGGGCCAGCGCGATCTCCTGCCCGGCGAGGTTGGCCCGCGCGCCTTCGACCTTGCAGGGTAGCACGTTCATGCCGGGCGAGCCGATGAAATGGCCGACGAAGGTGTGGGCCGGGTGCTGGAACAGTTCTTCCGGCGTGCCGGTCTGCACCACGCCGCCGTCGTGCATCACCACCACCGTGTCGGCGAAGGTCAGCGCCTCCGTCTGGTCGTGGGTGACGTAGATCATGGTGAGGTCGAGCTTGCTGTGCAGCTCCTTCAACATCGAGCGCAACTGCCATTTCAGATGCGGATCGATGACCGTCAGCGGCTCGTCGAACAGGATCGCGGCGACGTCGGGCCGGACCAGCCCGCGCCCGAGCGAGATCTTCTGCTTGGCGTCTGCGCCAAGGCGGCTCGCCTTGCGGTCGAGCGCCGAGGTCAGGTCGAGCAGGCCGGCGATCTCGGCGACGCGCGTCTCGATCTCGCCCCGCGCGACACCGCGGTTTTTCAGCGGGAAGGCGAGGTTCTCGCGCACCGTCATCGTGTCGTAGACAACCGGGAACTGGAAGACCTGGGCGATGTTGCGCGCCTCGGTCGGCAGTTGCGTCACGTCCTTGTCGTCGAACAGGATGCGCCCGCGCGTCGGCACCACGAGGCCGGAGATGATGTTGAGCAGCGTGGTCTTGCCGCAGCCGGACGGGCCGAGCAGGGCATAGGCGCCGCCCTGACGCCAGACATGGTCGACCTCGCGCAGGGCGTAATCCTGCGGCCCCTGCGGATCGGGCTTGTAGGAATGGGCCAGCTTGTCGAGCGTGATCTGGGCCATCTCACGCCGCCTTTGCCGGAGCCGTCGCCGCCAGCCTGCCGGCCGCGTCGAACAGGAAGATGCGGGCGGGATCGAGCCAGGCGGTGACGGCCGTGCCCGGCTCCAGGCGCCGCACGCCCGGCACCAGCGCGACCAGCCGATGCTCGCCGACATCGAGATGGACATAGGATTCCGAGCCGGTGATCTCGGAGACGGAGACGCTCGCCTGCAATGCGATCGCCGATGTGGGCAGCGCGTCGAGCGCAAGATGATGGGCGCGGAAGCCGATCGTGTAGGCGCCATCGGGCACGCCGGCGAAGGCCCCGTTGGTCGGGATGCTCTGGCCGGTCGAGAGCCTGACTTCGCCACCCTGCCTGGTCGCTGCGAGCGTGTTGAGCGGCGGATCGGAGAAGACCTGTGCGGTGACGAGGTCGTCAGGCTGGCGGTAGACCTGCGCGGTCGGGCCGAACTGCGTCACCCGTCCTTGGAACAGCGTCGCGGTGTTGCCGCCGAGCAGCAGCGCCTCGCTCGGCTCGGTGGTGGCGTAGACGAAGATCGCGCCGGACTCGGCGAAGATGCGTGGCAATTCTTCGCGCAATTCCTCGCGCAATTTGTAGTCGAGATTGGCGAGCGGCTCGTCGAGCAGCACCAGCTCGGCCCGCTTGACCAGTGCGCGGGCGATCGCGGTGCGCTGCTGCTGGCCGCCGGAGAGTTCGAGCGGCTTGCGCTGGAGATAGGGCTCGAGCCGCAGCAGCGCGGCGGCGCTCTTCACCCTGGTCTCGATCTCGCTCGCCGGCAGGCCGGCAACCCGCAAAGGCGAGGCGATGTTCTCGTAGACCGACAGGGCCGGATAGTTGATGAACTGCTGGTAGACCATCGCGACATTGCGCTTCTGCACCGGCAGCCCGGTGACGTCGCGTCCCTCGACCAGGACCTTGCCGCTGCTGGGCGCATCGAGCCCGGCCATCAGGCGCATCAGCGAGGTCTTGCCGGCGAGCGTCGCGCCGAGCAGCACGTTGAGTGAGCCCTTCTCCAGCGTCAGCGAGATGTCGGCGAGCAGGGTCTGCGCGCCGCGCGTCAGGCTGAGACTGTCGAGAGTCAGGCTCATCCGCGCGCCTCCATCCTGGCGGAAGCGGGCGGCGAGGCCTTCGCCGCCATGTAGTCGTCGAGCGACCGGCGCTGCTCGGGCGAGAAGCGCAGGCCGAGCTTGCTGCGCCGGAACAGCACGTCCTCGGCGCTCACGGCCCACTCCTGGTTCATCAGCCAGGTGACTTCGCGCTCGGTCAGATCGGCGCCGAAGACGCGGCCGAGATCGGCCATCGCCTTGGCGCCTTCGAGCAGGGTTTCCGCGCGGGTGCCGTAGGCGCGGGCGAGCCGGCGCGCCAGCTTGCGATCGAGCCAGGGGCGGGCGGCAGAGATGCGCTCGACCAGCCCCTCGAAGCCCTCGACCGGAAAATCGCCGCCGGGCAGATGGGCGGCTGCCGTCCAGGATGGCGCACGCAACGCTGGAACAGCGGCGGACAGCTTCTCGACCGCCGCTTCCGCCAGCCGGCGCGCGGTGGTGATCTTGCCGCCGAAGACCGAGAGCAGCGGCGCCGAGCCCGCCGGCTCGTCCAGCGTCAGCACATAGTCGCGCGTCGCTTCCTGCGCCTTGCTGGCGCCGTCGTCATAGAGCGGCCGCACGCCGGAATAGGTCCAGACCACGTCCTCGCGCTTGATCGGCTTGCGGAAATATTCGCTCGCCGCGGCGCAGAGATAGGCGATCTCGTCCTCGCTGGCGGCGACCTTCGCGGGATCGCCGTCATAATCCTTGTCGGTGGTGCCGATCAGGGTGAGGTCGCCCTCATAGGGGATGGCGAAGATGATGCGGCCATCGGCGTTCTGGAAGATGTAGCAGCGATCGTGCTCGAACAGGCGCGGCACCACGATATGGCTGCCCTGGACCAGCCGCACCGAGGCCGGGCGATTGCTGGCGACGATGCCGTTCAGCACGTCGGCGACCCAGGGGCCGGCGGCGTTGACCAGCACGCGGGCGCTGGTCTCCGCCTTCGTGCCGTCGGCGGCTTCGGTCGTGACCACCCAGAGATCGCCCTGGCGGCGCGCGCCGATCACCTTGGTGCGCGGCAGGATCCTGGCGCCATGCTCGGCCGCGTCGCGGGCGTTGAGCACGACCAGGCGGGCATCCTCGACCCAGCAATCGGAATATTCGAAGGCGCGGCCGAAGCGCGGCTGCAGCGGCTCGCCGGCGGCGTCGTGCCTGAGATCGAGCGAGCGTGTCGCCGGCAGCAGCTTGCGGCCGCCGAGATGGTCGTAGAGGAACAGGCCGAGCCGCAGCATCCACCAGGGCCTGAGGCCCGCATGATGCGGCAGCACGAAGCGTAAGGGGCGGATGATGTGCGGCGCGGCGCGCCACATCACCTCGCGCTCGGTCAGCGCCTCGCGCACCAGCCGGAATTCGTAGTGCTCGAGATAGCGCAGCCCGCCATGGATCAGCTTGGTCGAGGCCGAGGAGGTCGCGCTGGCAAGATCGCCCTGCTCGAACAGCACGACCGAGGCTCCGCGCCCGGCCGCATCGCGCGCAATGCCGCAGCCGTTCACGCCGCCGCCGATGATGGCGATGTCGAACACCGGAGCCGTCACACGCTTCCTCCCGCAGGCGGCCCTTTCGGTCGCCTCTTCAACGCACGGTAGAGCGTGATTTTTTTGCGCGCAACGGCAAAACGAAAGTCAAAGCGAAAATTTTAGGTTTCGCTTTCGGCGTGCAGGGCTAGCTCGGCCAGCGTTTCGGTTTCAACCACGCTGATGCCCTCGCTGCGGCAGAGCTCGCGCAAGGCCGGCGGGCCGAGCCGGTCGGTCACGAAGACGTCGACATCGCGCAGATGGCCGATGCGCACCGGGGCGGAGCGCTCGAACTTGGTGCTGTCGGCGACGAGCAGGCACTGCCGAGCGTTCTCGATGATCGCCTGCGAGACACGGACCTCGCGATAGTCGAAATCGAGCAGAGCTCCCTCCTCGTCGATGGCGGAGGTGCCGATCACGGCGTAGTCGACCTTGAACTGGCGGATCAGGTCGACGGCGGCCGCGCCGATCACCCCGCCATCGGAACGCCGGACCGGCCCGCCGGCGACGATCACCTCGATGTTCTGGTGCGGGTAGAGCAGCGTCGCGACATGCAGGTTGTTGGTGATGACCAGCAGGCCGTGATGGTCGGCGAGCGCGCGCGCCACCTCTTCCGTGGTGGTGCCGATATTGATGAAGAGCGAGGCGTCGTTCGGGATCAGCGCCGCCGCGGCCCGGCCGATCGCCGCCTTCTCGTCGCGGGCGATGAAGCGGCGCGCCTCATAGGCGAGGTTCTCGACGCCGGACGCCACCACGGCCCCGCCATGCACGCGCGACATGATGCGCTGGTCGCAGAGCTGGTTCAGGTCCTTGCGGATGGTCTGGGCGCTGACCTCGTAGCGCGCCGCGAGATCCTCGACATTGACGCGTCCCTGCGCCCTGGCCAGCGCCACGATCTCGCGCTGGCGTGGCGTGATGCTCTCCATGTCCGGCTCCTTGCGACGAGGCGCCAAGCTGACCGCGCCGGCCGGCAGCGTCAACCTCGAGCAGTTCGGCGGCTAAGGATTTCCGGCGGTTTCGCGCCGCAGAGCGGCCGACGACAGGCGACCTGTCAAAAGACATGCGCGTTTGACAGATACTGCGCTAGCGGTCGAACTGTATCGTCTTCATCGCCTGACTCGAAGGCCTGCCCGTGCCGACACAGCTCGACAAGGATGCCCGTTTCCTGCGCGCCGTGCTGGCTGCGTCGGACGATTGCATCAAGGTGATCGGCCTCGACGGTTCGCTCGAGTTCATGAGCGAGGGCGGCCAGCGCGTAATGGAGGTCGCCGATTTCGAGACGATCCGCGGCTGTCCCTGGATGCAGTTCTGGGAGGGAGCAGGGAAGGCCGAGGCCGAGGCCGCGCTCTCCGCGGCGCGGGCTGGCCACAGCTACCGCTTCCAGGGTCAGGCGAACACCGCCGCCGGCAATCCGCGCTATTGGGACGTGCAGGTCTCGCCGATCATTGCCGCCGATGGCAAGCCGGAGGCGATCCTCTCTGTCTCGCGCGACATCACGCAGATGCATGCCGGCGAGGAACGCTACCGCCTGCTCGCAGGCGAATTGAACCATCGCATCAAGAACCTGCTTGCCATGGTCTCGGGGATCGTCAACCAGTCGCTGCGCGGCGCGAACGAGCCGCTCGACATGGTCAAGCGCCGCCTCTCCGACCGCTTGCAGGCATTGGCGGCGGCGCAGGACGTCTTGATGATGGCGAGCCGCCATGGCGCCGATCTCAGGCAACTCGTCGAGGTCGTGCTGTCGCCGCACCGCTCGGGCAACCGCCTCGCCGTCGACGGCCCCTCGGTGACGCTCTCCTCGAAATGCGCGCTGGCGATGGCGCTGGCCCTGCACGAGCTCGGCACCAATGCCGTGAAATACGGCGCGCTCTCGCAGGAGGGCGGCCATGTCGATGTCTCCTGGCGCAATCAGGGCGGCGAGTTCCACTTCCGCTGGCAGGAAAGCGGCGGACCGCCGGTGACCCCGCCGCAGCGACGCGGCTTCGGCTCGCAGATGATTGAGAAGGTGCTCGGCAGCTATCTCGGCGGCACCGCAAAGCTCGATTTCGTGCCCGATGGTGTTGTTCTGTCGCTCGACGCGCCGTCCGCCGCGCTGGCGGAAGGCTAGCGATCGACAGCCGGCCACTGTAAGGCGGCGCGAAACCGGCTAGTCTTGCCGGCAGGTACCGGCAGGAGGTCGACACGCTGATGCTGAGGAGGTCGCGCCGCGCCGCCATCCTCGTCGCGGGCCTCGTCGCGTTCGGGCTCGCCTGCGCCGCCTATTCGCTCAGCCGGCGCAGCCATGACGCCGCCGCGCTGGAGGAGGCCGGGCGGACCTTGCACCGCCTGATCTCGCAGCGGGTCGACCAGCACGACGCCCATCTGACCAGCCTGTCGGCGCTGGTCCAGGCGGCCGAGCCGGCGCCGGTCGCGACCGTCGAGCAGGTCATTGCCAGCATCGTCCGCTTCTATCCGCGCATCGTCGGCATCGATGTCGTCGACCTCGCCTTAAGCCCGCCGCGCTCTCTGTTCGATGCCGCCGATCCCGCTGTCGTTGCGGAGGAGGCGCGGCAGGCCGTCGGATCGAACCTGCGCACGCGTGCCCTCGACGGCGGCAGCAGGCTGCTTCTGGTCAAGCGCGCGCTGACCGACGGCGTCGGCCATTACGCGCTCGCCCTGATCGTCGACATGAACAGGCTTTCGGCGAGCGATACGCCACTGCCGGAGGGGGCTGCGGTCCAGCTGCGGCTGATCGAGCAGGGCGAGGCGGCAGCCGAGCCGGCGGGCGCCTTCGGCGTCGACATTGCCAGCCGCACCCAGCCCTTGCGTCTGACGCTGACGACGAGCGCGCCGGACTGGCCGCTGCCGCCTCCGGCCTTTCTGGCGCTGGCGGGCCTGCTCGTCGCCCTCGCCACATTGCTGGTCGACCGCTTGCTCGAAGCTCGGATCGCGGCGCGCGAGGCCGCACGGAAGGCCCTGCTGGCCGAGCAGGATGCGCGCCTTGCCCATGCCGGCCGCGTCAACGCCATGGGCGAGCTCGCCTCCGGCATCGCCCACGAGCTGACGCAACCGTTGACCGCGATCCTCGGCCAGGCGCAGGCGGGGCGGCGCCTGCTGGCGCAGCCCGGTGCGGACCAGGCGGTGCTGGCCGGCGCCTTCGAGGCTATAGCCCGCAACGCCCGCCGCGCAGGCGACATTCTCGGGCGCTTGCGTGCCTGGATCAGCAAATCCGAGCCCGTCGTCGAGACGGTCGACCTGACCGAGCTCGCCGGTGAGGTCGTCCATCTTCTCGCGGCGAACGCGCAGGCCGTGGGCGCGACGCTGCGCGTCACCGGCGACGGCAGCAAGCCGCTGGTGCGGGCTGACCGGGTCCAGCTCGAACAGGTCGTCTTCAATCTCGCCCGCAACGGGCTGGAGGCGGTCGAGGGGCGGGACGGCGAGCGCAGCGTGACCATCGAGGTCGGCACGCAAGGGAGCGATGCCATGCTCGTGGTCAGCGACAACGGCCCCGGCCTGTCGCCGGAAGCGCAGGCGCGCCTGTTCGAGCCCTTCTTCACCACCAAGCCGGCGGGCTTGGGTCTCGGCCTTGCCCTCTGCGTGCGCCTGGTCGAGCGCTTCGACGGAACGCTCGCCGCCGAGAATGCCGCCGGGGGCGGCGCACTCTTCAGCGTCCGCCTGCCGCGCATTGCGAGCGCGACCCGTCAGGAGGCGGCCGAATGAGCCGGCAGCTCGTCCATTTGATCGACGATGACTGGGAGGTGAGGGAGGCGCTGGGCTTCCTGCTGCGCACCGTCGGGCTCGAAGTCCAGCCGCATGCCGACGGCGCCGCCTTTCTGGAGGCGCTGCCGGGTCTGGCGCCGGGCTGCATCGTCACCGATATCCGCATGCCGCGCCTGACCGGGCTGAAGCTGCAGGAGCGGCTCGCCGCCGCCCGCTGTCGCTGGCCGGTCGTGGTCATTACCGGCCATGGCGATGTCGAGGCCTGCCGCGCCGCCTTCCGCAATGGCGCTGCCGATTTCCTGACCAAGCCGGTCGATGAGCAAGTGCTGATCGATACCGTCCAGGCGGCTTTGGCGACGCTCGACGGCATGCTCGCTGCCGAGAGCGGCATCGCTTCGTCGCGTGAGCGGCTTGGCCGACTGTCGCAGCGCGAGGCCGAGATCCTCGCTCTGATCGCCGAGGGTCGCTCGACCAAGGAGATCGCCCGCGCACTCTCGATCTCGCCGCGCACCGTCGATACGCACCGCGCCCATCTCGCCGAGAAGCTGGAGACGACCTCGGTCGCCGAGATGGTCCGGCTGCATCTCGTCGGCGCCGATCGGTAGAACTACCTAAGATCGGCGCGGATCGCCCGGATGCACGGGCGAAGCCGGCTTCGGCATTGTCCCTTCACACCAAAACGGTGGTCACCAGAGGGATCGTCATGTCGTTCGCCCGTCTTGCCTTGATGTCTGCCGCCATCGCCCTGCCGACGCTCGCCCAGGCCCAGGTCGTGCAGGTCCGCGCTCTGCCGACCGCGCTCGCCGTCGAGCTCGCCCAGGCGACCGTCGCTGCCTGCTCCGCCAAGAACTTCAACGTCGCGGCGACCGTAGTCGACCGTGGCGGCGTGGTGCTCGCCACCATCCGCGCCGACCGCGCCGGCCCGCACACCATCGAGGCGGCCCGCGCCAAGGCCTTCACCTCGGTGTCCGCCAAGAACAACACCGGCGCCATGGCCGAGGCTGCCGCCAACAATGCCGGCGCCCGCAACCTCGTCTACATCCCCGGCTTCCTGCTGCTCGGCGGCGGCGTGCCGGTGAAGGTCGGCGACGAGGTCATCGCTGCGGTCGGCGTCGGCGGCGCTCCCGGCGGCCACCTCGACGAGGAATGCGCCAATGCTGGCCTGCAGGCGATTGCCGCCAAGCTGAAGTGACCGGTCTTCGGTGAGGGGGGCGTCAGGGCCGTTGCCGCAAGGCAGCGGCCCTGATCGTTTCACGCGGCAGGTTTGCCCGTCACCGCCCGCGTTGCCCCGATCGGCATCGCCTTCAGTGTCGCCGCCCAGAACAGCAGCGCGATTGCTGCGATCGCTCCACCGAGCAGGCTGACGCCGGTCCAGCCGGCCTGCGCGTAGACCAGCGTCGAGCTCGACGAGCCCAGTGCGCTGCCGATCGAATAGAACACCATGTACCCGGCGGTCAGGCGGCTCTGCGCCTCCGGCCGTACGCGATAGATCATCGCCTGGTTGGTGACGTGCACCGCCTGCAGGCCGAAATCGAGGATCAGCACGCCGGCGATCAGATAGAGGATCGACTGCGGCAGCAATCCGATCGGCAGCCAGGCGAACAGCATCAGCGAAAGCGCGATGCCGGTGAGGCGCTGGCCATGGCCGCGATCGGTCCAGGCGCCGGCCCGCGCCGCACCGAGCGCGCCCGCCGCCCCGGCGAGGCCGAACAGGCCGATCGCCGTATGCGACAGCGAGAAGGGCGGGGCTGCCAGCGGCAGGACCAATGGTGTCAGCAACGTGGTGACGTCGGCGAAGATCAGCATGGCGATGATCGCGCGGATCTGCAGCACCCGCTCCTGCCGGAACAGGGTGAAGAGCGAGCCGATCAGCCTGAGATAGGAGAGCTGTGCAGGCGGCTTGTGCTCGGCCGGCAGGGCCCGGAACAGGATCGCGGCGATGACGAGCGTCGCTCCCGCCGACAGCAAGTAGACCGCCCGCCAGCCCGAGATATCGGCCGTTGCGCCGGCGATGGCGCGGGCGAGCAGGATGCCGAGCACGATGCCGCTGGTGACGGAGCCGACGACCTGGCCGCGCTCCTCCGGCCTTGCCAGGCTCGCTGCATAGGCGACGAAGGCCTGCGTCACCACGGCGAGGAAGCCCATCGCCGCCATTGCCGCGAGCAGCATCGCGCCCGAGACCGAGAAGGCGACGCAGATCAGCGCCGCGACCGAGAGCAGCGATTGCAGCACGACCAGCTTGCGACGGTCGAGGAGGTCGCCGAGCGGCACCAGCAGGATCAGCCCGAGCCCGTAGCCGAGCTGAGTTGCGCCGACGACGAGGCCCACCGTCGCCCGCGAGAGCTTGAGATCATCGGCGATGATGTCGAGCAACGGATGGGCGAAGTAGGCATTGGCGACAGCCAGCCCGCTCGCCACTGCAAAGAGCAGGATCATGCCGGCGGAAAGCTGCGCTGCCGGTGGAGGAGGCGATGGGCGTGCGTCAACGCTCGCGGCGCCGGCAGGCGCCGCCTCAATGTCCAGTCGCATGGATGGGTCTCCGCCAGATAAGTTTCATTATGAAACTTATTGCGGTGTAGCGATGTCGGTTTTATCTTGCAACCGAAGAGTGATCACGGAGCCTTGAGGAGAACGCCGCAGCCATGGTGAAGCGTCGCAGCCTGGTCAGCGATTATTGCCCGAGCGCCCGGGCGCTCGACGCGATCGGCGACTGGTGGTCGATGCTGATCGTGTGCGACGCCTTCGACGGCATGACCCGCTTCAGCGAGTTCCAGAAGAGCCTCGGCATCGCCCGCAACATCCTGTCCGAGCGCCTGCGCACGCTGACCGCTCGCGGCATCCTCGAAGCCGTCCCGGCTGCGACCGGCGGCGCGCGCCAGGAATACCGGCTGACCGCCAAGGGCCGTGACCTTTTCCCGGTGATGGTGGCGCTCAGGCAATGGGGCGAGCAGCACCTGTTCGGGCCGGGCGAGCTGCACTCCTCGCTGATCGAGCGCGACAGCGGCCGCAAGGTCACCCTGACCGTGCAGACCGAGGATGGCCGCCCGATCGGTGCAGACGAGGCGATGATCCTGAAGGTGCCGGAGTCGGAGAGACAGCGCTAGTCGAGCGAGGCCGGCTCCGCCTTGGGCAGCTTGGCGCGGTAGAGCAGTTTCCAGGCATCGGCGCCGAGCGCAAAATCCTTGCATCTGAGGTCGGCAAGCTGGCGGCCGGCTCTGGAGACGCGGATGCCGTCGCGTTCGCCCTGTCCCTTCACGATGATCGAATAGAGGGTGTAGCGGGTCTCGCCACGGTTGAAGCGGACGATGTCGCCGGCGAATCCGGCATCGCCGACGACAGCGGTGCTGAAGGCCTGGTCCGGTAGTGCGGGCGCCTCCGGATGCGTCAGCTCGATCGCGCCCTTGCGGCCGAAGCGATAGGTCAGGCTGCCCTGACTCGGGCCGAGGTCGGCGGAGGCGCAGAGCGAGGCGGTCTTGCCGCCGATCGCGCAGGAGAAGATCGCCGTCTCGCCGGCCCGGCACAGCGAAGGCCGCGTATCGGCCAAGGCCGTGCCGCAGGCGAGAGCGGCTGCGAGGGCAGCCAGACAGCGTAGCATCGTCATTTCAGCCAGAGCCTGAGGGGGATCTTTCCGGCCTTGCCGCAATCGGCGAAGGCGACGCCGTCCTCGGCCAGGGTGCCGGTTACCGCGCAGCTGTCCTCGCCGATCGCCAGCATCGCGGCATAGCGCTGCCCGTTGCGCCGCAGGCTGAGCGTACCCGCTTTCTCGGCGACCTCGCCCGGCCCGCACAAGGCGAGATGCTTCAAGGTCACCGGTCCGGCGAAATCGCGCTTGCGTTTGGAAGCGGCGGGCTCCGCCTCGGCGAGTGTCGCCGTCACCGCCCATTCGCCGGCATAGCCATAGCGGCCGGTCAGCTCGAGCGCCTCGGCGGCGACCGGCATCATCGGCAACAAGGTTAGCAGCAGATACGCGCGCATGATCCCTCGCAGCGGAAGGCGCCATGCTAGCCGCAGCGTGCCGCTCGCGCCAATCCTGGACTGCACCCACTTCGCGGCGGCCTTGCGTCCCTGACTCTGGCGCATGGCGGGCCCGGGCTCTATCCTCAGGCATTCCCCAAGCACAGGACGGGCAGGTGCCGATGGACAAGCGGGTCGAGACGCCGCCGGCGCAGGCGGCGCTTTCCCATGCCGATATCCGGTCGATCCTGATCGGGACCATGCTTGCCATGTTCCTGGCGGCGCTCGACCAGACCATCGTCGCGACCGCGATGCCGACGATCGGCCGCGAGCTCGGCGATGTCACGCATCTGCCCTGGGTCGTCACCGCCTATCTGCTCGCCGCGACCGCGGTGACACCGCTCTACGGCAAGTTCGCCGACATCCATGGCCGGCGCGTCACCATGCTCGGCGGCATCGTGATCTTCGTGATCGGCTCGGTCGCCTGCGCGCTCGCGCCGTCGCTCTGGCTGCTGGTCGCCGCCCGCTTCGTGCAGGGGCTCGGTGGCGGCGGCTTGATGGCGATGGCGCAGACCATCGTCGGCGACATGGTCCCGCCCAAGGAACGCGGCAAGTACCAAGTCTATTTCGCCAGCGTCTTCTTCACCTCCTCGCTGCTCGGGCCCGTGCTCGGCGGCTTGATCGCCGAGGCACTGCACTGGTCGGTGATCTTCTGGATCAACCTGCCGCTCGGGCTCGGCGCCTATTGGATGACCGACAAGGCCCTGCAGCGCCTGCCGCGGCATGAGCGGCCGCACAAGCTCGACGTGCTCGGCGCGCTGCTCATGACTGGCGCGACCATGACGCTGCTGCTGGCTTTGTCCTGGGGCGGCACGCATTATCCCTGGGGCTCGCCGCCGATCCTCGGGCTCGTCGCCGGGTCGGCCCTGCTCTGGCTCTGCTTTGCCTGGCGCCTGCGCACCGCCGCCGAGCCGTTGATTCCCTTGACGGTCCTGGCCAATCCGGTGGTCCGCAATGCCACGGTCGCTGCCGGTTTCGGCATGGGCACCTTCATCGGTCTCACCATCTACCTGCCGCTCTATTTCGAGACGGTAATGGGCCTGTCCGCCGCCAATTCCGGGCTCGGCCTGATTCCGCTGACCTGCGGCACCGTCTTCGGCGCGACCTCCTCGGGCCGGGCGATGGGCAAGCTGACGCACTACAAGCGCGTGCCGGTCGCGGGCTTGAGCCTCGCGCTCGTCGGCACGGCCGTGCTGATCGCCTATGGCGACCAGCTGCCGCTCTGGGCCTTCGGGCTCGTCCTCGCCCTGATCAGCGTCGGCTTCGGCATGCTCCTGCCGGTCGCCACCGTCTCGATCCAGAACGCCGTGCCGATGCATCAGCTCGGCACGGTCACCGGTACGGCCAATTTCTTCCGCCAGATCGGCGGAGCGCTGATCGTCGCCATCTTCGGTGCGATCGTGCTCGGCGGCCTCGGCGCCAGCGGCCCCGGGCTCTCGGCCGAGACGCTGAAGGCCGGCGGCGTCGATCGCGCCACCATGGTCGGGCTGTTCCGCTATGTCTTCGCCGCAAGCTTTGCGGGATTCGCCTTGGCGCTGCTCTTCCTGCTACGCATGAAGGAGCTGCCGCTGCGCGGTTCGGCGATCGCTGCCGCGAAGGAGGTGGGCGGGGAGTAGCAGAACGCGCCGCATCGTCGCGCGTTTGCCGCAAGCCCGTCACAGAGCGGCGGCAGCTTGAGCTGTCGCGTCAGAGGAGTGCGCCATGTCCGATCTCGTCGTCATCGTCTATCCGACCGAAGCCAGGGCCGAGGAAATGCGGCACAAGCTCTTCGGCCTGCAGAAGGAATATCTGATCCAGATCAGCGACGCCGCGATCGCGGTGATGCACGAGGACGGCAAGGTCAAGCTCAACCAGCTGCTCAACACCACCGCGCTCGGGGCGGCCTCGGGCGGCTTCTGGGGCCTGCTGATCGGAGCGATCTTCCTGATGCCGATCTTCGGCGCGGCGATCGGCGCGGCCTCGGGCGCGCTCGGCGGGGCGCTGACGGATTACGGCGTCAACGACGCCTTCATGAAGGAGCTGTCCACCAGCCTGCAGCCAGGCAACGCCGCGCTCTTCGTGCTGATCCAGAAGATGACCGGCGACAAGGTGCTGGAAGCGATCAAGGGCACCGGTGGCGTCGTGCTCAAGACCTCGCTCGACCATTCGCAGGAGCAGAAGCTGCGCGACGCGCTCGCCGCCTCGCCGGCCGCGCAGCCGGCCGGCCCCGCCCCGGACGCGACGACCAATCCCGCTCCGGCTGCGTGACGTTCTGCTCTCCGGGCTCGCTGCGGCGGCGGCGGGCCTTACGGGCGATGTCAGGATCGCCCTCTACCGCCGCTTGAAGCTCTGCTTGGCGATGGTGAGGGCGATGGTGCGGCCGGTCTCGGCCGAGCCCGTCATGCTCTGCGCCTCGAGCTCGACGCCGATGCCGGTGAGGCGCAGGCCCGCGGGGTCGTCGGGCAGGCTCCAGCTCTGCGTGTCGGCGTGGAAGGCGAGCGGCTGGTCGAAGCGGCCGCCGGCACCGGGCAGGAAGGCGTTGATCTGGCCGACCGTGCCGGCCTTGGTCTGGTCGAGCCTGACCCGGTAGAGCGCGCGCCGGCCAATCAGGTCGAGCTCGACCCCGACGACGAGATATTCGGCCGGGTGACGCGTGTAGATCCCGGTCGAGGGGACGCTGCGGCGATCGATCGTCGCCTCGGCCCGCATGCGGATGACTCCGCCCGCATCGGTGGCGAGCTGCTGCCCGGCGCCTGGCGCGCTGATCTCGGCGTCGGAGCCGATCGCGATCCGCACGCCAAGGCCGGCCAGTGGCTTGCCGGCCTCATCGACAAGCTTCAGCGTCAACGCGACCGGTTCGGCCTGCGCGGTCGTCGACGCCAGAGTGAACAGGGAGAGGAAAGCGGCGCTCAGAAGGGTCTTCAAAGGCTCCGCCTCCGCTTCGGTTCAGTCGCGCAGCAACTCGTTGATCCCGGTCTTGGCGCGGGTCTGGGCGTCGACCGTCTTGACGATCACCGCGCAGTAGAGCGAGGGACCAGGCGTGCCGTCGTTCAGCGGCTTGCCGGGCAGCGAGCCGGCCACGACGACCGAATAGGGCGGCACCTTGCCGATATGGACCTGGCCGGTGGCGCGGTCGATGATCTTGGTCGTGGCCGAGATGAAGACGCCCATGGCGAGCACCGAGCCCTCGCCGACGACCACGCCCTCGACCACCTCGGACCGGGCGCCGATGAAGCAGTTGTCCTCGATGATCGTCGGGTTGGCCTGCAGCGGCTCGAGCACGCCGCCGATGCCGACGCCGCCCGAGAGGTGGACGTTCTTGCCGATCTGGGCGCAGGAGCCGACCGTCGCCCAGGTATCGACCATGGTGCCGGAATCGACATAGGCGCCGATGTTGACGAAGGACGGCATCAGGATGACGTTCGGCGCGAGGTAGGAGCCCTTGCGCGCCGCCGCCGGCGGCACGACGCGGAAGCCGGCGGCGCGGAAACGGTTCTCGCCCCAGCCGGCGAACTTCGAGGGAACCTTGTCCCAGAACACGCCCTCGCCCGGGCCGTGCGCCATGATCTCGTTGTCGGCGAGGCGGAAGGAGAGCAGCACCGCCTTCTTCAGCCACTGATTCGTGATCCATTCGCCGCCGACCTTCTCGGCGACGCGGGCCTGGCCGGAATCGAGCAGCTCGATCGCCTGCTCGACGGCATCGCGGACGGCGCCCTTGGTGCTGAGGCCGATCTCGGCCCGGTTCTCCCAGGCGGCGTCGATGGTGGCGGCGAGATCAGTCAGGGACATGGAGCGGCTCTCTCTCGTCATGGTCGGCCCGGTGCCGACCATCCACGCCTTGAGACGTGGATGAAAAGGGGAAGACGTGAAGGCTCGAGACAGGCCCGAGCGTGACGGGGTGAGCGATGGCGGAAGCCCGTGGCGCCGTCAAGGCAAAGCGGGAATGCAGGCTGCCCAACCATGCTACAATGCGAACAGGCTTAACGCGGCGGAGTCGAACGATGACCCGGATCCTGATTGCTCTTTTCGCCCTCGGTCTCGCCGGCGCGGCATCTGCGCAGGGCCGGCCCCAGTCGCCGACGCTGAGTTGCGCCGCCAACCGCCAGAGCGTCCTCGCCAATGGCGCGATCGTGCTCGGCACCGGCGGCTTCACCTATGACCGCTTCGTGCGCGATCGCAGCTTCTGTCAGTTTGACGAGACGACCTTTCCAGCCTGGGTGCCGGCCCGTGACACGCCGCAGTGCTTCGTTGGCTATCGCTGCAAGAACGTCTCGCCCTGGGACGATTGAGACGGTCCGTCAGAAGCCTGTGCGCTGGCGGATCGCTGCCGCCAGCGTGCCGTCGTCGAGATAGTCGAGCTCGCCACCAACAGGCACGCCATGGGCGAGCTTGGTCACCTTGACCGGCAGATGCGCCAGCAGGTCGGTGACGAAATGCGCCGTGGTCTGGCCTTCGACCGTGGCGCTGAGCGCCAGGATCACTTCCTTCACCGCAGGTTCCGAGGCGCGCGCCACCAGCGCGTCGAGCGAAAGGTTCTCGGGCCTTATGCCGTCGAGCGCCGAGAGCACGCCGCCGAGCACGTGATAGCGCCCGCCGACCGCACCCGAGCGCTCCAATGCCCAGAGATCGGCGATATCGGCGACGACGACGATCAGGCTCTCGTCGCGGCGCGGATCGCGGCAGAGCCCGCAGGGATCGCTGGTGTCGACATTACCGCACGTCGAGCAGACGACGATGCGCTCGCGCGCCACCGCCATCGCCTCCGAGAGCGGGCCGAGCAGTTGCTCGCGCTTCTTGACGAGGTGGAGCGCGGCGCGCCGGGCCGAGCGGGGGCCCAGGCCCGGCAGCTTGGCCAGGAGCTGGATCAGGCGCTCGATCTCGGGGCCGGCGATGGTGCGGGACATTGGGTCTCGGGGGCGTCATGATCGGCCTTGAGCCGACCATCTCAGGACAGGATGGCTCGTCTGCAAGAGATGCTCGGGTCAGGCCCAAGCATGACGCCGAGCCTGCTTCAGAACAGCTTCGGCATGCCGGGGGGAAGCGGCAGGCCCTTGGTCATCTCGGCCATCCGCTCCTGCACGGCCCGCTCGGCCTTGTTGCGGGCGTCGTTGCTGGCGGAGATGACGAGATCCTCGAGGATCTCCTCCTCGCCCTGAACCATCAGGCTCGGGTCGATCTTCACCGATCTCAGCACGTTCTTGGCGGTCATCACCACCTTGACCAGGCCACCGCCGGCCGAACCCTCGAATTCGAGGGTGTCGAGCTGGGCCTGCATCTCGGCCATCTTCTTCTGCATGTCCTGCGCCTGTTTCATCAGGCCCATCATGTCGCGCATGGTGGCGCTCCCTTCGCGGTCAGTTGTCGGTCCAGAATTCGACGCCGTCGAAATCAGGCTCGCTGTCGTCGAACAGCGGCTCGACTTCGGGCAAATCCTCGTCGCTGCCCGCAGCGGTCGCGGATGCCTCGGCTTCGGCGGCGCGCGGATCGCGGACATCGACGATGCGCGCGCCCGGGAAGCGCTCCATCACGGCGCGCACGGCAGGATGGTTCGCCGCATCGGTCTCGCGCTTGTCGCGCGCGGCCGCCACCTGTTCGCGCAGGGTCGCCGAGCCCTCGGCATTGACGATGGCGACCAGCCAGGTCTGGCCGGTCCATTCCTTCAGCCGCTTCGACAGGTCGTTGGCGAGCAGGCGGTTGCCGTGCTCGGCCAGGGCGAACTCGATCCGGCCCTGCTCAAAGCGTACCAGGCGGACATCGCGCTCCAGCGCCAGCTTCATGGTGATGTCGCGATGGCGCGAGGCGAGCGCGACGACCTCCTCGAAGCTCTGCGGTTGCGGCAGGGCGCTGGCCCGCACCTGTGCTACCGGCGCCGCGGCGGGCATCGGATTGGCGCTGGCCAGCACCGGCCGGGCTGCGAGCGCGGTCGCGCCGCCGCCCGAAGGCCCGCGCGGAGCGGGCGCGCCGTTGCCGCCGACGGCTCCGCTGCCGTCACGCAGCATGCGCAGCGCTTCGTCCGGCGTCGGCAGGTCGGCGGCATGGGCGAGGCGCACCAGCGCCATCTCGGCCGCCATCACCGGGCGGTCGGCCTGGCGGACCTCGCTGACGGCCTTGAGCAGCATCTGCCAGGCCCGCGCCAGTACGCGGATCGACAGGCGCTGGGCGAAATCGGCGCCGCGCACCCGCTCGGCCTGGGACAGGCTGTTGTCCTTGGCCGCATCCGGCACGAGCTTGAGGCGAGTGACGAGATGGCTGAACTCGGCGAGGTCGGAGAGCACCACCGCCGGATCGGCGCCGGCGTCGTATTGCGCCCGAAGCTCGCCCAGCGCGCCGGCGATGTCGCCCTTCATCACCAGTTCGAACAGGTCGATGACACGCGCGCGGTCGGAGAGGCCGAGCATGCTGCGGACCTCCTCCAGCGTGATCCGGCCGCCGGCATGGGCGATCGCCTGGTCGAGGATCGAGAGCGAATCGCGCACCGAGCCCTCGGCGGCGCGGGCCACGGCGGCGAGAGCCTCTTCCTCGGCCTCGATGCCCTCCGCCCGGCAGATCTTGTCGAGATGCCCGACCAGCAGGGCCGCGTCGACACGGCGCAGGTCGAAACGCTGGCAGCGCGACAGCACCGTCACCGGCACTTTCCGGATCTCGGTGGTGGCGAAGATGAACTTGGCGTGCGGTGGCGGCTCCTCCAGCGTCTTCAGGAAGGCGTTGAAGGCGCCTCCCGAGAGCATGTGGACCTCGTCGATGATGTAGACCTTGTAGCGCGCCGAGACGGGGGCGTAGCGCACCGCGTCGTTGATCTGGCGGACATTGTCGACGCCGTTGTTCGAGGCGGCGTCGATCTCCATCACGTCGATATGCCGGCCCTCGACGATCGCCTGGCAATGCACGCCGAACTGCGAGAGGTCGGTGGTCGGGGCGCCGCTGCCGTCGGCGTTCTGGTAGTTCAGGGCGCGCGCCAGGATGCGGGCCGTCGTGGTCTTGCCGACGCCGCGCACGCCGGTCAGCATCCAGGCCTGCGGGATGCGGCCTGCGGCGAAGGCGTTGGTCAGCGTCCGGACCATGGCGTCCTGGCCGATCAGGTCGCCGAAATGCGCCGGCCGGTACTTGCGGGCCAGAACGCGATAGCCGGCAGGCGCAGCGGCCGGGGCTGGCACCGGGGCCATGCCGGGGAAACCCGGCTCGTCGGCGGGGACGGTCTCGTCGGTCATGCCCCTGCTTTCGCCAATCGCGGCGCCCCGGTCAACGCCGCTCTGCCGTAGGAGCGCGCGAACGCGTCAGGAATGTGAGGGAAGCTGAGGCTCGCGCATCCGGGCGCGGCCAGAGTTGCGCTGAAGGACTTGCGCGAAAGTAGGAGGTTGGACGAAGACCCGTTCGGTCTCGTTACGGCTGCTTCCTTCCGGATCTGACCGGGTTGGCGAGTGAGACGTCCCTCGCCAACCTCCCGGGCGCTATATCGGCGCTTTGGCCCGCAAGCGCAAGTCCGCGGCAAGTCAGGTGCGCGGCAAAATGCGTCGCTGCGACGGTGCGGCGCAGGCGTTTCGCCATTGACTCGGGGTCCCCCATCCGCCATAAGCCCGCGACTTGCGCTGCCTACCGGCGGCGCGGATCCTTTTTGCATGATAGGCTTGGCTGGCATCGGCTTTCCCGCGGAAGCTGCGCTTGCCCTGCCGAACAAGGCCCCGGAGACGGACCGTGAAGAGAACCTACCAACCCAGCAAGCTGGTGCGTAAGCGCCGTCACGGCTACCGCGCCCGCATGGCGACCACGGGCGGCCGCAAGGTCATCGCTGCTCGTCGCGCCCACGGCCGCAAGCGCCTGTCGGCCTGATGAGCCCAAAGGCGCGCGTTGCAGGCGCGCCTGTTCCGGAAGACTGGCCAACCGCCATGCGCCTCGCCCGTCTGACGCAACGCAAGGACTTTCTCGCGGCGGCCGAGCACGGCCGCCGTTTTCGTTCGTCCGCCTTCACCGTGCAGGTGCTCGACAAGCCGGGCCAGGACGTTCTGCGTCTCGGGTTGACCGCTTCACGCAAGACCGGCAACGCCGTGGTGCGTAACCGCATTCGCCGCCGCCTGCGCGCTGCTGCTGCACTTGCGCTCGCAGAGCAGATCGGCAAGCCCTGCGATCTCGTGATCGTCGCCCGGCCCGAGACCGTCCAGGCCGACTTCACCGCGATGATCGCCGACCTTTCGGTCGCGTTCGACCGCGCCCGCCCAGCCGGTGGCGGCAAGCGCCGCTCCGCCCCCCGCAAAGCCTCCTAGGGCCCCTCCGGGCCCGCGAGACTGCCTCCGAGACGGATGATGAAAGAAGACAACCGCAATCTGTTGCTGGCGATCACGCTCTCGGTCGTCGTGCTGCTCGGCTGGCAATATTTCTACGGCTTGCCGCAGGCGGAGAAGCAGAAGCAGATCGCCCTGCAGAACCAGCAGACGCAGACCCAGCAGGCGACGCAGCCCTCCGGCGCTCCGGCCGCTCCCGGCACTGCCCCGGCTCCGGCCCAGGGCGCCGCTCCGGCGCAGCCCGGCCAGGCTCCGGTCACGGCCGCTCCTGCCGCGACCCGCGAGGCGGCGCTCGCCGCCGGCCCGCGCCTCAGGATCGACACCAGCAAGATCGCCGGCTCGCTCTCGCTGACCGGCGCGCGCATCGACGACGTCTCGCTCAAGGCCTATCACGAGACGGTCGACCCGAAGAGCCCGATCATCGTGCTGCTCTCGCCGGCCGGTGGGCCGGACGCCTATTATTCCGATTTCGGCTGGGTCGCCGGGCCTGGCGCCAATGTCCCGCTGCCCAATGCAAATACGGTCTGGAGCGCCGACAGCCAGGTCCTGACCTCGGCCAAGCCGGTGACGCTGACCTGGGACAACGGCCAGGGCCTCACGTTCAAGCGCACGATCGCGGTCGACGACAACGCGATGTTCTCGATCCGCGACGAGGTCGAGAACAAGGGTACGAACGCCGTCTCGCTGTACCCCTATGGCCAGGTCGTGCGCGTCGGCAAGCCGCATACGCTCGGCTACTACGTGCTGCACGAGGGTATGATCGGCTCGCTCGGCGAGCAGGGCCTGCAGGAGTTCACCTACGACGCGATCGACAAGGAGCCGGCGCTCGGCTCCGCGACGCATGGCAAGGCCTGGAAGGACGTGCTCGGCGGCTTCGTCGGCATCACCGACAAGTACTGGGCCGCCGCCGCCATCCCCGATCAGAGCAAGAAATACGAGGGCCGCTACTCCTCGGTCCAGACCGGCGCGGTGCGGACCTACCAGGCCGACTTCCTCGGCGAGGCCGTCAATGTCGCGCCGGGTGCCTCGGCGACCGCCTCCTCGCGCCTGTTCGCCGGCGCCAAGGAAGTCGCGGCGATCGACGGCTATGAGAAGAACCAGGGCATCAAGCGCTTCGAGCTGATGATCGACTGGGGCTGGTTCTATTTCATCACGAAGCCGATGTTCTACGTGATGGACTGGGTCTACAAGCATGTCGGCAATTTCGGCATCGCCATCCTGGTCGTGACCGTCCTGCTGAAGGGCCTGTTCTTCCCGCTCGCCAACAAATCCTACGCCTCGATGGCGAAGATGAAGGCGGTGCAGCCGGAGATGATGGCGATCCGCGAGCGCTATGCTGACGACAAGATGAAGCAGCAGCAGGCGCTGATGGAGCTGTACAAGACCCAGAAGATCAACCCGCTCGCCGGTTGCTGGCCGGTGCTGGTGCAGATCCCGGTCTTCTTCGCGCTCTACAAGATCCTGTTCATCACCATCGAGATGCGGCACGCGCCGTTCTATGGCTGGATCAAGGACCTCGCCGCGCCGGACCCGACCAATCTCTTCAACCTGTTCGGCGCTCTGCCGTTCACGCCGCCGGCCATGCTGCATCTCGGCATCTGGCCGATCATCATGGGCATCACGATGTTCGTGCAGATGAAGATGAACCCGGAGCCGCCGGATCCGGTCCAGAAGATGATGTTCACCTGGATGCCGGTGTTCTTCACCTTCCTGCTCGGCTCGTTCCCGGCCGGCCTGGTGATCTACTGGAGCTGGAACAACCTGCTCTCGGTCCTCCAGCAGGGCTTCATCATGAGGAAGCACGGCGTGAAGATCGAGTTATGGGACAATCTCAAGGGGCTGTTCGGCAAGAAGCCAGCCGCTGCGACCGCCGGCGCCACGCCGCCGAAGCCTGCGAACAGCAACAAGAAGTGAGGCATGGGGCGAAAGCCCCTGCCAAGACGGAACAGAACGCCGGACGCCTCTCGGGGCTCCGGCGTTTTGCTTTTGGTTTCGCGAGCTTGTCCCGCATGCCGGCGATGTGCTTAGTGCCGCGCCATGCCTCTGCCCGATCCGAAAACCCGCCACCCGATCGCCGGCTGGAAGGGCACGGCCTTCCTCAAGGCCGTCGTCGACCACCCGCTCGTCGAGGTCGGCGACTACTCCTATTACGACGACTCGCGCGGGCCCGAGCATTTCCTCGCCCGCTGCGTGCGCTATCATTTCGACTTCATCGGCGACCGGCTGATCATCGGAAAGTTCGTCGCGATCGCCCAGGCGGCGCAGTTCATCATGAACGGCGCCAATCATCCGATGGGCGGCTTCTCGACCTATCCGTTCGGCATGTTCGGCTTCGAGAACGTGCCGGACTTCACCCGCGACGGCCTCGGCCTGCGCGGCGACACGGTGATCGGCAACGATGTCTGGATCGGCCGCGAGGCGGTGATCATGCCGGGCGTCACGATCGGTGATGGCGCGATCATCGGCACCCGCGCCCAGGTCTCCCGCGACGTGCCACCCTATGCCGTCGTCGTCGGCAATCCTGGCCGCGTCGTGAAGCTGCGCTTTGCGCCGGAGGTGGTCGCGGCCCTGCTCGAGATCCGCTGGTGGGACTGGGAGCCGGACAAGATCGCACGCAACCTGCCATTGATCGCCGGCGCGGACATCGACGCGCTGCGCGCCGCCGTGTAGGCAAGGGCCATGACCGCCAGCACAACCACGCCCTTCACCGCCGACGAACTCGAATCCGCCCGGAAACTCTTCGAGGGCCCCTGGGATTTCGTCTGGGCCTCGACCAAGATCGACGACCTGCCGCCCATGGTCGGGCAGGAGATCGCCTTCGCCGGCCGTTCCAATGTCGGCAAGTCGAGCCTGATCAACGCGCTGACCCGCCGCAACGCCCTGGCGCGGACCTCGCATACGCCGGGCCGTACCCAGCAGCTCAATTTCTTCCGCCAGGTCGGCCATGACGAGCGCCTGACCATCGTCGACATGCCTGGCTACGGCTATGCCGCGGTCGGCAAGGAGAAGGTCGCGGCCTGGACGCGGCTGATCCACGACTATCTGCGCGGCCGCGCCAATCTGATGCGCGTCTACGTGCTGATCGATGCCCGTCACGGCATCAAGGACGTCGACGGCGCTGTGCTGGAGACGCTCGACAAGGCCGCCGTCAGCTATCAGGTCATCCTGACCAAAGGCGATGCGCTGAAGCAGGCCGACCAGACCTTCATGACCGAGGCGACCTATGACGAGATCAAGCGCCGCCCTGCCGCCTTTCCCGAGGTGCTGCTGACCTCCAGCGAGAAGGGGCTGGGCATTCCCGAATTCCGCGCCGCGATCGCGCGGGCGCTGGCGGAGCGGGCCTAGCACGCTGCGATTCCCGGAGGGCGATATGTTCAAGGCGGTGTCAGACAGCGCCGCGGCGGCCGATGGCGGTTCACTTGCCCTCTTCGTCGAGCGCCTGGACGGGACGGTCGAGACCTTCGTGGTCGATCGTTCGATCGCAAGCCGCGGAACGCCGTCCTACAACAAGGTGTCATCCAGCTTGCGTGCGCTCACGCTGGCGGACTGCGCTGATATCGCTGAGGCGCTCGATGCCTTGGCGGCGGAGACCCCGCGCGTCCATCCAGTCGCGGAATTCGTCGAGGCGCTCAGGCAGCAGCGCTGACGCATCGGTTCGCCGAAGCCATGTCGTGTCGCCCCTGAGTGCCCTCTCATTGCGTTAGTGCAATTTCGGACTTGTCCTGCCCCGGGGCGACAAGCGCGGTTGAAAGCCCCATCTTGCTCTCAGGCGGCGTTGCCGCCAGCAAGTTTGGAGCAGTCCCGTGTCCGCAACCTCAGAGACCTTGGCCCAGCATAACGAAGCGCTCGATGCCCCCGTCCATATCGGCGCGGTGTCCCTGCGCGTGCGCGATCTTCCCGGGCTGACGACGTTCTATCGTGACGCTATCGGGCTCTCGGTCCTGAGCCAGGATGCGGACCACGCCGTGCTCGGTGCCGGCGGCGAGCCGCTGGTGAAGCTGGAAGCCGGCGCCCGGCATCCCTCCTCGGCCGCCGGCCTGTTCCATATGGCGATCCTGCTGCCCTCGCGCCGCGATCTCGGCAACTGGCTGCGGCATGCCGCCGAGACGCGCATTGGGCTGGAGGGCGCCTCGAACCACCTCGTCAGCGAGGCGCTCTATCTCTCCGATCCCGAAGGCAACGGCATCGAGATCTACCGTGATCGCAGCCGCCCCGAATGGCCGCGGCTCGACGGCGGCCGCATCGCCATGGCGACCGAGCGGCTCGACCTCGACGCGCTGCTGCGCGACGCCGAGCCCCAAGCCTATGCCGGCATGCCGGAGGGCACGGTGATGGGCCATGTCCATCTGCGTGTCGGCGACGTCCAGCAGGCCGAGGGCTTCTATCGCGATGCGCTCGGCTTCGAGGTGATGGTGCATTATCCCGGCGCGAGCTTCATGGCGACCGGCGGCTATCACCACCACATCGCCGCCAATACCTGGCACAGCCGCGGCGCCGGCCCGCGCCGGGACAACGAGGCGGGCCTGTCGAGCTTCGAGCTGGTCGCGCGCGATGCTGAGGCCCACTCGGCGCTGAGCCGGCGCTTGGCGGCGTCCGGCGGTGATGCTGGCTCGGTCGTCGATCCCTGGGGCAATCGCGTCACCCTCCGGGACTGAGCCCCTCAGCGCGTCAGCAGATGGGTGCGGCGGGTGCCGCCGCGGTCGGGCGAAAAGCCCATCGCCTCCCAGAAGGCGGATGCGCCGGCATCGGCGGCGTTGAGCGAAAGCCGCGGCGCCAGCGCGAGCCCTTGCTGGATCAGCGCGCCGGCGAGGGCGCGGCCGACGCCCTCGCGCCGGTTCTCTGGCCGGACATAGACATGGCGGATGCGCAGGAGATCGGGGGCGGGGTCGTAAGGGTCGGGCGTCACCGCTCCGATCGCCGCCAGCACGCCCTCGCGATAGACGGCAAGCAGCGTATTGCGCTCGTCTTCGCCTGCGTAGCGGCCGGCATCCCACTCCTCCAGGATGCCCTCGACGAAGCGGTAGCCTTCGGCCGCCGCCTCGCCCTGCAAGGCGGGCAGATCGCCCGGCAGGGCTTCGCCGAGCCGGACGATCTGCAGGCTTGTTTGCGTCACAGACCTTCGAACAGCGCGCTGGAGATGTAGCGCTCGGCGAAGGAGGGGATGATCACCACGATCGTCTTGCCGGCGTTCTCCGGCCGGGCGCCGACCTCCAGCGCCGCTGCGACGGCTGCGCCCGAGGAGATGCCTGCCGGGATGCCCTCGGCCTTGGCGAGCGCCCGCGAGGTCTCGAACGACGTCTGGTTGCCGACGGTGACGACCTCGTCGATGACGCCGCGATCGAGGATGCCCGGCACGAAGCCGGCGCCGATGCCCTGGATCTTGTGCGGGCCGGCCTGGCCGCCCGACAGGACCGGCGAATCCTCCGGCTCGACCGCGACCATCTTCACCGAGGGCTTCTTGGCCTTCAGCACCTGGCCGACGCCGGTGATGGTGCCGCCGGTGCCGACGCCGGAGATGACGATGTCGACCGCGCCCTGGGTGTCGTTCCAGATCTCCTCGGCCGTGGTCTTGCGGTGAATCGCCGGATTGGCCGGGTTCTCGAACTGCTGCGGGATGATCGCGCCGGGAATCTCGTTCTTGAGTTCCTCGGCCTTGGCGATGGCGCCGCGCATGCCGCCGGGGCCAGGGGTCAGCACCAGCTCGGCGCCGAGGAAGGCCAGCATCTTGCGACGCTCCAGCGACATCGTCTCCGGCATCACCAGGATCAGGCGGTAGCCACGCGCGGCGGCGGCGAAGGCGAGCGCGATGCCGGTATTGCCCGAGGTCGGCTCGATCAGCGTGCCGCCGGGCTTCAGCGCGCCGGAGGCTTCGAGCGCATCGACCATGGCGACGCCGATGCGGTCCTTGACGCTGGAGATCGGGTTGAAGAATTCGAGCTTGGCCAGGATCGTCGCCTTGACGCCGCGCTCGGCCGGCAGGCGGTTCAGGCGCACCAGCGGGGTGTCGCCGATCGTGTCGGTGATCGACTCGTAGACGCGGCCGCGGCCGGGGACATGGGCGGGCTTCTGGGCGGCATCGGCCATGGCGGCCTCCTTGCTGGTGATCCGAAACGAGAACCTATGGTCAGCCTAGCATCAAATCACAGAATCTGTCGAGGAATGAAGAATTAAACAGATCAAATAGTGAAATCTGTGTCGATCGCCGATTTGCCCGTCGCTGCGCGTTCTTCCGCCTCGCGGCAGAGATCGGCGACGGAGACGGCGTCGAGCCTGGCGAGCCAGGCCTCCATGGCCTGCTGCATCATCGGGTCGATGACCGCATCCACCAGTGCAGATTGCGGCAGCGGCGGCAGGGTTTCGTCGGCATTGGCCTGCATCGCGGCGCGCACGATCTCGCCGGCGGTGATCCGGCGGCGCTCCTTGGCCAGCTCGTAGCCGCCACGCGGGCCGCGCACGCCCTTGAGGATGCCTACCCTGACCAGCGCCTGCAGCACGGTCTCGAGATGGCGCGGCGGCAGTTCGTGCCGCGCCGCCAGCGCCTTGGCCGCGACCGGGGTCGGGCGGGCGTGCAGGGCGATGTCGACGACGGCGGTGACCGCGAGCAGGCTGCGGCGCGAGAGCTGGATCATGCCTTGCCTCCGGCCGCCCGCCGCAGGGCGGCATCGCTCACCCCGGTCGAGCCGAAACCGCCTGAGCCACGAGTGGTTTCGCTGAGCTGCTCGACCTCGATGATTCCCGCCTGCAGCACGGCCGCAACGACAAGCTGGGCGATGCGGTCGCCGTGCTGGATGGTGAAGTCCTCCCGGCCGTGATTGATCAGGATGACCCCGACCTCGCCGCGATAGTCGGCGTCGATCGTGCCGGGCGCGTTGAGCAGGGTGACGCCATGGCGCAGCGCCAGGCCCGAGCGCGGCCGGACCTGCCCTTCGGTTCCCACGGGCAGTTCGAGCACGAGCCCGGTCGGCACCAGCAGCCGCGCGCCCGGCTCGAGCCGCAGCGGCCCGTCCGGCAAAGCGGCGCGCAGGTCGAGCCCGGCGGCGCCTGCGGTCTCGTATGCCGGTAGCGGCAGGTCCTGGGCGTGCGGCAGGCGCCTGATGCGGAGCGTCGCCATCACCTCAGACCTTCTGTGCCAGCAGGTCGGCGAAATGGGCGACGAGACGCGTCGCCACTTCCGATTTCGGCAGGGTCGGCCAGGTCTCGACGCTGTCGCTGCTGACGAGATGGACGGTGTTGGCGTCGCCGCCCATTACCCCGGTGCCGCCGACATCATTGGCGACGATCAGGTCGCAGCCCTTCTTCGCCAGCTTGGCGCGAGCATAGTCGACGACGTTCTGCGTCTCCGCCGCGAAGCCGACGACCAGGGCCGGCCGGTCGATCTCGCGCGCCGCGATGGTTGCGAGGATGTCGGGGTTCTCCACCAGCGCGAGGCTGGGCGGGCTCTTGCCGTCCTTCTTCATCTTCTGTCCGGCGGCACCGGCGGTACGCCAGTCGGCGACGGCGGCGGCGAAGATCGCGATATCGGCCGGCAGTGCGCTTTCCGTCGCCGCCAGCATGTCGCGGGCGCTCTCGACATGGACGGTATTGACCCCAGCGGGATCGGCAATCGTCACCGGCCCGGAGATCAAGGTCACCTCAGCGCCCGCCGCCGCCGCGGCTGCGGCGATGGCGTGGCCCTGCTTGCCGGAGGAGCGGTTGGCGATGTAGCGCACCGGGTCGATCGGCTCATGCGTCGGCCCGGAGGTGACGAGCACGCGCTTGCCCGCCAGCGGCTTCGGCCCGGAGGGAGCGCCGCCGGGCAGGCGTCCGAGGAAACCGATCGAAGGCGTCTGCCTGTTGTCGCCGGCGAGGGCCAGTTCGATCGCGGCCAGGAGCTCGTGCGGCTCGGCCATGCGGCCGGGGCCGCTCTCGCCGCGCTCGGCCATGGCGCCGGAATTGGGGCCGACGACGAGGACGCCGTCCTTCTGCAGCGTTGCCATGTTGCGCCGCGTCGCCGGATGCTCCCACATCCGCGGGTTCATCGCCGGGGCGATCAGGACGCGCTTGTCGGTGGCGAGGAGCGCCGTGGAGGCCAGATCGTCGGCGTGGCCATTGGCCATCTTGGCGATCAGGTCGGCGGTGGCAGGCGCGACGACGAGAAGATCGGTCGAGCGCGACAGGGCGATATGGCCGATATCGGCCTCGTCCGTCAGCGAGAACAGGTCGGTGAAGCATTTCTCGCCCGCCAGCGATGACACGGCCAGCGGTGTGACGAACTGCTCGCCGGCCTTGGTCAGGATGCAGCGGCAGGCGATGCCGTGATCCTTCAGGCGCCGGATCAGCTCTAGGCATTTATAGGCGGCAATGCCGCCGCCGATGATGAGCAGGATGGAGCGGGAAGCGGGCAAGGGCGTGGCTCCGGAAGGCAGGGCGCGCCGTTTGGTAGCATCGGCCGGGCCGGGCTGTCATGTCTCGCCGTTGGTGGCCCTCGGCTGCGCATCGTTACATGACGGGCGCGTCAGCTTCGCATGTTGCAACCGCACCATGCGCTCGGCTAGTTGTTTTTAAAGGCTCCCTTACGATCACCCAGCGACGAAGGCATCCCGATGAAGAAGGTTTTTCCTGACGCCAAGGCGGCGCTCGCCGGCGTCGTCAAGGACGGCATGACCATCATGGCCGGCGGTTTCGGCCTCTGCGGCATTCCCGATACGCTGATCGAGGCGATCCGCGACTCCGGCGCCAGGAACCTGACCTTCATCTCCAACAATGCCGGCGTCGACGGCGCCGGGCTTGGCATCCTGCTCGAGACCAAGCAGATCAGGAAGATGATCTCGTCCTATGTCGGCGAGAACAAGCTCTTCGCCCAGCAATATCTCGCCGGCGAGCTCGAGCTCGAATTCAACCCGCAGGGCACGCTGGCCGAGCGCATCCGCGCCGGCGGCGCCGGCATCCCCGCCTTCTACACCAAGACCGGTGTCGGCACGCTGATCGCCGAGGGCAAGGAAGAGCGTGTCTTCGATGGCGAGCGCTACATCATGGAGCGCGGCCTCTTCGCCGACATCTCGATCGTCCATGCCTGGAAGGGCGATACCGAGGGCAACCTCGTCTACCGGAAGACGGCGCGGAACTTCAATCCGATGATGGCCTCGGCCTCGCGCATGACGATCGCCCAGGTCGAGCATCTCGTCCCGGCCGGCGAGATCGACCCCGACCACATGCACACGCCCGGCATCTTCGTGAAGCGCATCGTGCATGTCGCCAATCCGGTGAAGCGCATCGAGCAGCGCACCGTGCGCAAGCGCGAAACGGCCTGAGAGGAGATCACGCACATGGCCTGGACCCGTGAACAGATCGCCGCTCGCGCCGCCAAGGAGCTGAAGGACGGCTTCTACGTCAATCTCGGCATCGGCATCCCCACCCTCGTCTCGAACTACATCCCCGACGGCATGAGCGTGCAGCTCCAGTCGGAGAACGGCATGCTCGGCATGGGCCCCTTCCCCTATGAGGGCGAGGAGGATCCCGACCTGATCAATGCCGGCAAGCAGACCATCACCGAACTGCCGACGACGAGCTATTTCTCGTCCTCGGACTCGTTCGGCATGATCCGCGGTGGCCATATCGACCTCTCCATCCTCGGCGCCATGCAGGTCGCCGAGAATGGCGACCTCGCCAACTGGATGATCCCCGGCAAGATGGTGAAGGGCATGGGCGGCGCCATGGACCTCGTCGCCGGCGTCAAGAAGGTCGTGGTGGTGATGGAGCACGTCGCCAAGAACAAGGACGGCTCGGAATCGCCGAAGCTGCTCAAGGCCTGCGACCTGCCGCTGACCGGTGCCGGCGTCGTCGACATGGTGATCACCGATCTCGGCGTCTTCAAGATCGATGAGAATGGCGGCGGCATGACCCTGATCGAGCTCGCCGAGGGCGTGTCCCTCGACGAGATCAAGGCCAAGACCGAGGCGGACTTCAAGGTCGCGCTCTGACCTCGCAAAGCCGCGCCAGCGCCTCGGCGAAGGCGCGCGCGGCCGGGCCCATCGCCTCGTCGAGGCGGTGGGCGAGATAGGCTTCGGCCGGGAGCTGTGCGTTCCGGCCGAGCGCCCCGGTCGCGACCCTGACCAGTCTGCCCTCGGCAAGGTCGCGCTCGATCAGCCAGTTCGGCAGCCGGCCCCAGCCGAGCTCGGCCAGGATCATCGCATGCTTGGTGTCCTGCCCGGTGACGCGGCAGGTCTGTGGCGAGAGCACGCCGAAATCCTGCGAGCCCGAGATCGGTGTCGGGTCGATCTGCACGATCTGGAGATGTCCGGCGAGTTCGGAGCGCGACAGGACGCGCCCGTCGCCTGCCCGGGCGAGCGGATGTGTCGCCGCAACGACGGCGATCATCTCGATCGATGTCAGCGCTTCGATCGCGATGCGCGGATCGCGGAAGTTCTCGCCGACCGTGATGGCCAGCGCGCTGCGTCGCTCCAGCAAGGCTGCGATCGGGCCGCCGAGCGGCTCGATGGCGAGCCTGATCGAGACCGAAGGATAGCGCTCGCGCAGGCCGGCGAGCGCCGCACCGATCAGTGGCGAGGGAAACAGCACGTCGATCGTCAGCGACAGCTCGATCTCGACGCCACGGCTCAGGCCATGGGCGCGGGCCTTCAAGGCACCGACCCGCAGCAACACCTCCCTGATGTCGGCGAGCAAGGCCTTGCCTTCCGCCGTCAGGGCCGGGCGATGGCCCGAGCGGTCGAACAGCTGGAGGCCGAGCTGCGCCTCCAGATTGGCGATGGCATGGCTGATGGCGGATTGGGCCCGCGACAGCCGCGCCGCTGCCGAGCGGAAGCTGCCGGCTTCGGCTACGGTCACGAAGGTCCGCATCTGGTCGAGCGTGAGCGCATCGAGCATGATCGATTTCCTTGATCGACTCGATGCCAATTATCTCACTTTTCGAGATCGACGGGAAACCGCATCTCCGGGGGACGCCGTAGCGCCATCCAAGGAACAGAGCATGGACGATCTGCCTGCTGAGACCGTCGTCGCGAGATCGCGCTCATGACAGCCGCTGTCGCAACGCCCGCGGCCAGGACCGACTGGCTCGCTGTCACGGTCGTGGTCGCCAGCGGTATCGTCGCGGCGCTGCAGGTCGGCAAGGCGGCGATCGCGATGCCGCTGGTGCAGGCCGAGTTCGGGCTGGACCTCGGCACACTCGGCTGGCTCGCCTCGATCTTCTCCGTGCTCGGCATGGTCGGCGGCATCCCGGTTGGCACGCTCGCCATCAGCCTCGGCGCACGGCGCGTTCTGCTGCTCGGTTTGCTGGCGGTCGCGCTCGGCGCCTTCCTGGGCGCATCGGCGCCACGCTTTCCGATGCTCCTCGGCTCGCGCGTCGTCGAGGGCCTCGGCTTCCTGCTGATCACCATTGCCGCCCCCGCAATCCTCCAGCGTGTCGCCAGCTCCGCCCAGCGCGATATCGTCATGGCGCTGTGGAGCTGCTTCATGCCGACAGGCATCGCGCTCGCCATGCTCGCGGGGCTCTGGCTCACCGACTGGCGCATGATCTGGCAGGTCACCGGCGTACTCGCGGCCATCGCGATCGTCCTGACCGTGTTGACGGTGCCGAACACCAGCGGCGGCACGCGGCCATCCTGGGCGGCTCTTGCCGGCGATGCCGGCGCGGTGCTGGGCGCGCGCGGGCCGGCGCTGCTTGGCCTCATTTTCGCGCTCTACGCGCTGATGTTCTTCGCCCTGTTCAATTTCCTGCCGGTGCTGCTGATGCAGCGCATGCAGGTCTCGCTCGCGACGGCCGGTCTGCTCGGCGCCCTCGCCAGCGCCGTCAACATCATCGGCAACCTCACTGCGGGCCTGTTGCTCGCGCGCGGCGCCTCGCGCGTCAGCCTGATCGTGGCCGCGAGCCTCGTCATGGGGTTGTCGGCCATCGGCATCTTCCTCGGCCTCCTGCCGGATTCCGCGACCTTCCTGCTTTGCGTCCTGTTTTCGATGGTCGGAGGCATCATTCCTGCGACCCTGCTCTCGTCTGCGCCGGTTCTGGCGCCGGCGGCCGGGTTGACGCCCGTCGTCATCGGTCTGCTGATGCAGGGTAGCAATCTTGGTCAGGTCGTCGGTCCCGTTGCCATCGGCAGTGTCATCGAAGCGTTCGGTTGGTCTTCGGCGGCCGGGCTCGTCGGCGGTGCGGCCGTGATCGCCATCCTGGCGGCGCTCGGCCTGCGCGGCGCGCCCGGGCGGAAGCTCTAATCGCGTTCCGTCAGTCGCTGGTCGCGTTCCCAGCCGGCACGGACGAGCTCCGGTATCTCATGCTCTTCCTCGGGATAGCCGAGGCAGAGATAGCCGATCAGTTTCCACTCCGGCGGGACGCCGATGATTCGAGCGATCTCGGCGGGATCGAGGATCGAGACCCAGCCGAGGCCGAGCCCGTGGGCGCGGGCGGCGAGCCAGAACTGCGTGATCGCCGCCACGACCGAATAATCCAGCATCTCCGGCATGGTCCGTCGGCCGAGGCCATGGCCCTGCGCCGTGGCGTGGTCGCAGAACACCGCGAACTGCACCGGCGACTCGCGCAGGCCTTCGAGCTTGAGGCGGGCATAGAGCGCGGCGCGCTCGCCCTCGTACTCGGCCAGCGCATCGGCATTGCAGTGGGAAAAGCTCGCCTGCACCGCTGCTCGCTGGCGGGAATCGTCCACCCTCAGCCAGCGCCAGGGCTGCGAATGGCCGACCGAGGGCGAAAGCTGCATCAGCTCGAGCAATTTGGCGACCAGCGCCTCAGGCACCGGCTCGCGCCGGAAGCGCCTGACATCGCGGCGCCAGGCGAGGAGCTCGCCGAGCGTGTCGCGGAAGCCGTCATCGAAGACGGGCGGCGAACTCACGTCCCCTCCCGCACCGCGATGGCGTGGAAGAATGAGCCCGAGACGAGGCCGCGGCGGCTGCCGGCGGGCGCTGGCGCCGAGCCATGTGGGTCGGTGACCACCGCGAAGGCCGGGTCCTCGCCTTGCGAGATCACGGTCGCGTAATGGAATTCATGGCCGCTGAGACGGTCGCCGGCGCGGCCGAGCGGCCCGTCAGCGGAGAGCACCGCATTGCGATAGCCGAGATTCATCTTGCGCCTGGCGAAGCTGGTCTCGACCGAGAGCAGCCCGGCCATGGCATGGCTCATGCCGTCGGCATCGATCAGGCTCTTGCCCAGCACCATATAGCCGCCGCACTCGCCATGGACCGGGCGGGTCCGGGCGAAGTCGCGCAGCCCGTCGAGAAAGCGCGCGGCGCCAGCTATCCGGCCGGCGTGCAGTTCGGGATAGCCGCCCGGCAACCAGCAGGCATCGCAGCCTTCCGGCGGCGGTTCGTCGGCCAGTGGCGAGAACGGCACCAGCGCGGTCCCTTGCGCTCGCCAGCCCGCCTCGACATGCGGGTAGACGAAACTGAAGGCGGCGTCGCGGGCGATGGCGAGACGCTTGCCCGGGGCCGGCAGTGGCGCGATATGAAGCGTGGAAGCGGGCAAAGCGGTCGCGCCGGCAGCAGCGATGACGGCGTCGAGATCGACAGCCGCCGTGACAGCTTCGGCGAGCGCATCGAGTCGCTGATGCAGATCCTCGGTCTCGCCGGCCTGGACGAGGCCGAGATGGCGCTCAGGCAGGATCAGGCTGGCCTCGCGCGGCAGCGCGCCGAACACGGGCAGGCCGATCTTGTCCATGCCGGCGGCGGCGAGGCGGCGATGGCGCTCGCTCGCGACCTTGTTGAGGATCACGCCGGCGACCCGGATGCGCTTGTCGTAGAGCATGCAGCCGAGCGCGACCGCTCCCGCCGATTGCGCCTGGCCGGAGACGTCGATGACCAGCACCACCGGCCAGCCCAGCAGCGCTGCGATGTCGGCGCCCGTGCCGGTATGGCCATCGGGGCCGGGCACGCCGTCGAACAGCCCCATCGAGCCCTCGGCGACGATGATGTCCGCGCCCCCGGCCGCCTCATGGGCGATCTGGCCGAGCAGCGCGTCCGGCATCGCATAGCTGTCGAGATTGGCACTGGGGGAGCCGGTCGCGGCGGCATGGAACGCCGGGTCGATATAATCAGGTCCGCATTTCAGCCCGCGCACCTTGAGGCCGCGCTGGGACAGTGCCCGCTGCAGCCCGAGCGTGATCGTGGTCTTGCCCGAGCCGGAGCGTGGCGCCGCGATGAGCAGTCCCTGCGCAGTCATTCCTGGCCTCCACGCGGCCGGAAGCGGCGATCATAGCCGGTGGAGTAGAGCGCGCTTTCGGAAAAGTCTTCTGCCGCCAGCGCCGGACCGACCAGGATCAGCGCGGTCCGCTCCAGCTCGGCCGCCCGGACCTTGTCGGCGATATCTGACAGCCGCCCACGCAGGACGCGCTCCTCCGGCCAGGAGGCGCGGAAGACGATCGCGACCGGGCAGTCCGTGCCATAGAAGGGCGTCAGCTCGGTTACGACCTGCTCGATCACATGGATCGAGAGGTGGATGGCGAGCGTCGCGCCCGAGGCCGCGAAAGTCGCCAGCTTCTCCGTCTCCGGCATGGCCGAGGCGCGGCCGGAGGTGCGCGTCAGCACCAGCGACTGCGCCAGGCCCGGCAAGGTCAGTTCCCGCTTGAGCGCGGCGGCTGCGGCGGCGAAGGCCGGCACGCCCGGCGTGATCTGATAGGGGATGCCGAGCTGGTCGAGCCGGCGCATCTGCTCGCCCGTCGCGCTCCAGATCGAGATGTCGCCGGAATGCAGCCGGGCCACGTCCTTGCCCTCGGCATGGGCGGCCTGGATTTCGATGATGATGGCATCGAGGTCGAGCGGGGCGGTGTCGACAATGCGCGCGCCGGGCGGGCACCAGCCGAGCATCGCCTTGGGGATCAGCGAGCCCGCATAGAGGCAGACCGGGCAGGCGCCGATCAGTTCGCGCCCGCGCAAGGTGATGAGGTCGACAGCGCCGGGGCCCGCGCCGATGAAATGGACGGTCACGCGGCGCTCCGGGCGAGTGCGCAGGTAACGCGAGCGGTGGCGATGCGCGGCTGGATCAGGGTGGCGCCCGGCCCGGCCGCGGCAAGCGCGGCTGCCTCGGCTACCGAGCCGACGCCGTAGAGCCCCGAGATCCGGGTCGAGCGCGTGGCGCAGGCGGCCTCGAAGCCGACGAGCGCCTCATCGGGGATAGCGACGAGGGTCAGGTGATGGGCCTGAGCTAACGCGGTCAGTCCCGGTTCGCTTTGGCGCGAGGCCAAGGTCGCGAGACGCTCGATCGCGCCCGGCGGCAGGTTGGCTGCGGCTAGCGTCTGCGTCAGGCAGGCTTCGATATCGGCTTCCGACGTCCCTGGGCGCAGGCCGATGCCGGCGGTGATGCCGCTCACGGCTTCACCACCCGCCATTGCGTTACCGCCATCGCGGCGCGCCAGCCATGCATCGTCCCGATCGGATCGAGATGCGAAACGCCGATGCGGCGGAGATTCCCGCCATGGACCGAGAACAGCGCGGCGAGCCGGGCTTCGCCCTCGATCGTCACGGCGTTCGCGACGAGCCGCCCGCGCGGCTTCAGCGCCGCGAAGGCGGCTTCGAAGACGCCGGGATCGGTCAGCCCGCCGCCGATGAAGACGGCGTCCGGCGAGGCTTTCCCGGCGAAGCTCTCCGGCGCCTTGCCCTCGACCACCTCGAGCGGCGGAGCACCGAGCGCCAGCCGGTTGCGGGCGATGCGGGCGGCGCGCTCCGGCCGCTCCTCGAAGGCGATGGCGCGGTTATGGCGATGGCGCAGGCTCCACTCGATGCCGATCGAGCCCGAGCCGGCGCCGATATCCCAGAGCAGTTCGCCGGCGCGCGGCGCCAGCGCCGAGAGCGTGATGGCGCGGATATCGGCCTTGGTGAGCTGGCCATCATGCTCGAACCAGTCGTCGGAAAGCCCGGTCACGAGGGGCAGGATGCGGGCATCGCGGCCGGCGACGACCTCGATCGCCAGCAGGTTCAGCGGTACGATGCCGTCGAGCGCGAAGGCGTCGGCGCGGGTCTGCCGGATGCGTTCGTTCGGTCCGCCGATCGTTTCCAGCACGGTGATCGTGCTCTCGCCGAAGCCGCGCGCGCTCATCAATTGGGCGACGGCGAGCGGCGTCGAATCGTCCCAGGACAGCGCAAGAACCCGCGCGCCCGGCTGGAGAAAAGGGATGATCCTCTGAAGGGCCCGGCCATGCAGAGAGACCAACCCGCATTCCTCCTGCGGCCAGCGCATCCGCGTGCAGGCCATCGAGAAGGAGGAGAGCTGCGGGATGACGCGCATCTCCGCCGCCGGCACCGCCTTGGTCAGCCCGGCGCCGATGCCGTAGTGGAAAGGGTCGCTGGTCGCGAGGACGCAGACATTGCGGCCCTTTTCGGCCAGGATCGCCGGTAGCGCGTTGCGGAAAGGCTGCGGCCAGGGCCTGGCTTCGCCGGGCACATCGCCGATCAACTTGAGATGGCGCTCGCCGCCGAAGACGATCTCGGCACTCTCCAGCGCGGCCAGCGCTTCGGCGCAGAGCCCGGCGCGACCATCCTCGCCGAGCCCGACCAGCGACAGCCAGGGTCCGGGCGGTGCGCTCGACAGCGTGGCGGTTTCAGGCGAAAACTGTTCCATGACGGTCCTCATCCTTGGCGGCACCAGCGAAGCGGCTGCGCTCGATCAGCTCCTGGCCGAACAGGCACCCGAAATTCGCGCCGTGATCTCGCTTGCAGGTCATACCTCCGACCCGCGCCCTTTGTCCTTGCCGACCCGCACCGGCGGCTTCGGCGGCATTGCCGGCCTCAGGCAATATCTCCTCGACGAGGGCGTCGTCGCCGTCATCGACGCGACCCACCCCTTCGCCGCGATCATGCCTTATCATGCGCAGGCTGCCTGCAAGGCCGAAGGCGTGCCGCTGCTGGCGATCCGGCGTGAAAGCTGGAAGCCGCAGGAGGGCGACCGCTGGAAGAGCGTGCCCGACATCGACGCTGCCGTCGAGGCGCTCGGCGACGAGCCGCGCCGGGTCTTCCTGACCATCGGCCGGCTCGAATTGCCGCATGTCTTCGCCGCCCCGCAGCACCATTACCTGATCCGCGTCATCGAGCCCGTGAACGATCTGCCGCTGCCGCACGCCAGGGTGTTGCAGCAGCGCGGGCCGTTCGAGGCGGAGGCCGAGGAGAAGCTGATGCGGGAGGAGGGCATCGAGGTCCTCGTCAGCAAGAATGCCGGCGGGCCGATGACGCTCGGCAAGCTCATCGCGGCGCGCCGGCTCGGGCTTCCGGTGGTGATGGTCGAGCGGCCGCCCAAGCCCGATGTCGAGACCGTCGAGCATATCGATCAGGTCCTGCCCTGGCTGGTGACGCAGGGGCTCTTCGTCACCGAGCGCGGCGTATAGACGATCGGGTTCTCGCCCTCGCGGGCGATCAATCGTGTCGCGCTGGCGCCGATCATCACCAAGGTCGCCATGTCTGCGGTCTCGGCTGCCGCAATCGCCTCCGCCAGCGTCAGGATGCGCAGGCTCTCGTCGGGCCGCCCGACGGCACGGGCGAAGATCACCGGAGTCTCCGCCGCGCGGATCGTCGCCGCCAGCTCCAGCGCCTTGCCGAGTTGCCAGGGCCGTGCCTTCGAGATCGGGTTATAGAGCGAGATCACGAAATCGGCTGACAGCGCAGCCGTAAGCCGCGCCGTGACGACCTCCCAGGGCTTGAGATTGTCCGAGAGCGAGATCGCGCAGAAATCGCCGCCGAGCGGCGCACCGATCTTGGCCGCGGCCGCGAGCATCGCGGTGATGCCGGGCTCGACGCTGATCTGGAGCTTGCGCCAGTCCGGCTCGCCGGCTTCCAACGCCTCGAACACCGCTGCCGCCATGGCGAAGACGCCGGGATCGCCGCCGGAAACGACCGCGACCGCTTTGCCTTCGGCGGCCAGCATCAGCGCATGCCGGGCGCGCTCGACCTCGACGCGGTTGTCGGAAGCGTGCTTGGTCTGGCCCGCGCGCGCCGGCACGCGGTCGAGATAGGGGCCGTAGCCGATAAGGTCGCTGGCGGTTTCGAGCGCCGCCAGCGCCGCGGGCGTCAGATAGCGCGCTTCGCCGGGACCGAGGCCGATGATGGCGAGCGAGCCGCTCACAGCCGCCGCCCTTCGCCGGGAACGAGGATCATCGAGAAATAGGGGGCTTCGTCGTCGGCCTTCTCGGCGAGGCGGGTCACCACCTGCCCGGCCATGGTGGCGCGCTCGACATAGATGGCGCGGTTGATCAACCCCGCCGCCTGCAGCGCGCGGCGCACTTTTGGCAGGTTGCGGCCGAGCTTCATGATCACTGCCGCATCGGTATCCGCCAGCCGGCGGGTCAGTTCGCCCTCGGCGAGCGTGCCCGGTACCACCGTCATCACATCGTCGCCCCAGCTGATCGGGGCGTCGGCGCGAGCCCAGGCGCCGGCCATGCCGGTCACGCCCGGGACCACTTCGGTCGGGAAGCGATGGGCGAGGCGGCGCCACAAATGCATGAACGAGCCGTAGAAGAAGGGATCGCCATCGCAGAGCACGGCGATGCTGCGGCCTGCCGCCATCTCGCCGGCGAGCCGTTCGGCCGCCTCGTCGTAGAAGGCGGCGATCGGGCCGCTATAGCCCTCGTCCTCGACCGGCACCTCGATCGTCACCGGAAAGGCGAGTTCGATCTCGCGGGCCGGATCCGGCGCGATGATCGCGTCGGCGGTGATACGGGCATTGCCGCGCCGGCCGCGCTTGCAGAAGTGCACGAGACGGTCGGCCTTGAGGATGATGTCGCGGGCGCGCACCGTCATGTAGTCGGGGTCGCCCGGGCCGAGGCCGACGCCATAGAGCAGGGTGCGGGGCGCCTCATTGCTCACGCCGCTCATTCCTTCACCTGCGCCAGCGCGTTGACGGCCGCCGCCGCCATGGCCGAGCCGCCGCGCCGCCCGTGCACGACGAGGAAAGGCACGCGCCCATCCTGCGCCAGCGCCTCCTTCGATTCGGCCGCGCCGACGAAGCCGACGGGAATGCCGATCACCGCCGCGGGCTTCGGCGCACCGTCGTCGAGCATGTCGAGCAGGCGGAACAGCGACGTCGGCGCATTGCCGATCACGACGACGGAACCTGCGAGATGCGGACGCCAGAGCTCCATCGCCGCGGCCGAGCGCGTCGTGCCCATCTCCTCCGCCAGCTTCGGCACGCTCGGGTCGGGCAGCGTGCAGATCACCTCGTTCTTCGCCGGCAGGCGGGCGCGGGTGACACCATCTGCGACCATGCGGGCGTCGCACAGGATCGGCGCGCCCTTCGCCAGCGCGACCTCGGCCGCCTCTGCGAAATCGGGCGACATCGCCACGTCCCTGGGCAGGTCGGTCATGCCGCAGGCATGGATCATGCGGACGACGACGCGCTCGGCCGTGCCAGAAAAGCGCGACAGGTCGGATTCGGCCCGGATGATGGCGAAGGAGCGCTCATAGATCGCGGCTCCGTCGCGGATATAGGCGTGACGCGTGCTCAAACTCTGTGACCTGCTTCTAGTGGCGCGCCGCTTCCAGGCGCGCGCGGATGTCCTGACGCGGTTCGAGCCGGCGCACAAGTTCCGTCAGCGAAAGATGGGCCACGGCGGTGTCGCTGGTGCCGCCATCGATGATCACATCGTAGCGCCCGTCGCGCCCGACCAGAGTGAGGTCGGCGCTGCCGGGATGGGCGCAGGACTTGGTGCAGCCGGAGACATGTAGGCCGAGGCCGTCGGCGAGAAGCGGTGCCATCGCGTCCGCCAGCACTGCGGCATCGGCCAAGGCCGGCGCCTCACCGCGCGTGCAGGCCGGCGAACCGGTGCAGGCTGCAACCGAAAGACGTGGATCGTCAGCTTCGACGATCAGGCCTTCGTTTCGGAGTCTCTCGCGCAACAGATACGCCGCTTCAGCCGAAAGGCCGCAGAAGGCAAAGCCACGCCATGGCGAGACCCTGATCTCGTCGGCGCCGGCCTCGCGAGCGAGTTCGCTCAGGCGGCGTAGACCGTCTGTGTCCGTTCGGCCAAAGGGCAATCCGGCCAGCACGGCAATCCTGTTGTCCCGTTCCGCGAAGAGGCCGACCGGTGAGGGCTTCGATCGGGTGGCAGGCGTCGGCATTGGCCCGAGTCCAGACGATGTCGCCAGCGCGATCAGCGTATCCGGTGAGAGATCGCGCATGCGGCGAACATGCCCGAGGTTGCGATGGCTCGCGGCCGCAAAGCCGCTGAGCAGCCGGGCCGCCAGTGTCGGTGTCTCATCCAGTGCAACCGGCCCGAACCACAGGTCGCCCGGCAGGCCAAACGCGATCGTATCGGCCGCGACCGCGCGCAGCCTGAGATCAGCGGCGAAGCCATCGAGTGCCAGCGCGCCGCCGCCATCGACCACGATCGAGAATTTCGCCGGCAGGCCCGAAACGGTGCGGCCGGCGCACTCGACCGCCTCAGCCAGTGCAGCGGCGTCGAGCAGATCGTCCGCTGCCCTTCCTGCGAGCGGGGAGGTCAGCACCAGCCGGTTCGGCCCGTCGCCCTCGGCTTCGTCGACGAGCCCGGCTTCGAGCAGATCGTCGACCAGCGCCGGATGCGTGTCCTCGCGGATGCCGCGCAATTGCAGATTACCGCGGGCGGAGATCTCGATCTGGCCGTTGCCATGCCGGCTCGCCAACTCGACGATGGATGCGAGCTGGTCCGGCGTCAGCGCATTGCGCGGCGGATGCAGGCGCACCAGCAGGCCGTCGCCGGTCAGCATCGGTCGCAAGGTGCCCGGGCACCAGCCGCGCCGCATCGTCTCGCGGGTTGCGGCGTTCATTCCGCCGCCTCCCGGCCCGAGAGCATTGCCGCTGAGTTCGAGCGGCTCTTCCAGAGTCCGCGCTCCTGCGCCTCGGCGAGGCGGGAGCGGATCGAGGCGGCGGCCGGCGCATTGGCCTGCTCCAGCGCCTGCCAGGTGGCGGGGTCACCGCAATAGGCTTGGAAGACCGCGTCGAACAGGCCGTCGGAGACCGCATCGGTAGCAGCCGCATAGACGAAGAGCGCATCGACGGCTTCTGCCAATTCGGCCGCGCCGCGCCAGCCATGGGCGAGATGGCTCGCGATCCAGCGGGGATGACAGAGCCGGCCATGGACGATGCGCGAGACATCCTCGGCCAGCGTGCGTGCCTTTGGCCTGTCGGGATCGGAGGTGTCGAGGCTGTAGAGCGCGACCTTGCCACCTTCGGCCTGCATCGCCGCGACGAAGCCGCCGATCACGTCGGCGGCGCTGGTCGCTTCCAGGATGTCGCGCCCGGCGGTGTCGCTGACATGGACGAAGGCCTCGGCCTTCTTGACCCGGGTGGTGAAGCTTTCATCAGGCGACGCTGTGCCATCCGGCCCGCCATAGGCATGGCTGGTCGCGGCGAGATAGGCCTCGCCCAGTTCGGCGCGCGCCTGCCAGTCGCCGTCGAGCGCCCGGTCGGCCATGGCGGCGCCATAGCGGCCGGGCGCGGCACCGAAGATGCGTGCACCCGCCTCGCCGCGGCGGCGGGCGGCGGCGGGCTCGTTCCAGTCGTCCGGCTCGTCGAGCGCGGCAACGGCGCGCGCGGCGCCATCGAGCAAGGCGATCTGCGCCGGGAAGGTGTCGCGGAAGGCGCCGGAGATGCGGATGGTGACGTCGGCACGCGGCGCGGCGAGCTTGGCCTGCGGGATGATCGAGAAGCCGGTGACGCGGGTCGAGCCATGGTCCCAGAGCGGTTCGACGCCCATCAGATGCAGGGCATGGGCGATGTCCTCGCCGCCCGAGCGCAAAGTCGGCGAAGCCCAGAGATCCATCACGATCCGGCGCGGATAGTCGCCCTCGTCCTGGAGATGACGGGCGATGATCGCCTGCGCCGCCCTGGCGCCAAGCTTTGCGGCCGAGCGGGTCGGTAAGGCGCGCGGGTCGAGCGTCGAGAGGTTGCGCCCGCTCGGCAGCACGTCAGGCCGGCCGCGATGCGGCGCGCCGGCCGGGCCGGGCGGCACGAAGCTGGCATCGAGCGCCTTCAGCAGGTTGCGGCGTTCGTTCTCGGCGGAGATGGGATCGGCCCCGGAGGAGCCGAACACATGGAGCCCGTCGCGGAAGGCGGTCTCGGCGAGGTCGCAGAGATGGGCGTCGAGCGCCGCGAGCGCACTCGCCATGTCCTGATCCGGCGTGACGCCGCTTGCCGCGGCAAGGCCGGTGCGCTCGGCCCGGTCGAGGATCTCGCGTGCGACGAGCTCGGCCCGGCGTGGATCCAGCACCTGCGCCTGCGAATACTCCTCGACGAGATCGCGCAGCAGCGCCGCCTCGCCGGCCGTGTCATGGTTCGCCAGCGGCGGCGGCAGATGGCCGAGCGTCAGCGCCGAGAGCCGGCGCTTGGCCGGCGCCGCCTCGCCGGGATCGTCGACCACATAGGGGTAGATCACCGGCAGCGCGCCGACCGCGAGCCGTGGCCAGCAGGCGGCCGACAGAGCCACCGCCTTGCCGGGCAGCCATTCGGTCGTGCCATGGGTGCCGAGATGGATCAGCACATCGGCGCGGAAGACCTCGCGAAGGCCGAGATAGAAGGCGAGATAGGCGTGTCCCGGCGGCGCATCGGGGTCGTGATAGCGCGCCTTGCGATCGGGTGAGGCGTCGCGCGCCGGCTGCAGCGCGACGGTGAGGTTGCCCCATTGCACCGTCCGGAAACGGAAAGCCTCGCCGTCGCAGGCCGGGTCGGTTTCGGGCTGGCCGTGGCTGGCGAACAGGGTTTCGCGCGCGACGGCCGGAATGGTGGTGAGCCAGGCACGGTAGCCGGCCAGCGGTACAGAAAAATCGGCAGGGCCTTCGGTGAGCGCCCGCATCAGGTCCGCACCGTCCGGGTTGCCGGTATCGGCTGCGGCTGTGCCGACATCATAGCCCGCCGCCTCCAGAAGCTTCCGGGTTTCCAGTGCGCTCGCCGGCGTATCGAGGCCGACGGCGAAGCCGGCGCGGCCGCCGCGGGCAGGATAGTCCGACATCACCAGCGCGATCCGGCGCTCACTGCGCGGTTTGCGGCCGAGTGCGACCCAGTTCGCCGCGAGATCGGCGAGCGCCGCGATGCCCTCGGCATCGGGAGCCAGCCGTCGCAGCGTCAGCCCGGTTGCGGGATCAGCGATTTCCTCCTTGAAGGCGACGGGGATGGCGCCAAGCCTCCCGTCGAACTCCGGCAGGGCCGCCTGCATGGCGAGGTCGGCGGCGGAGAGCCCGCGCGGCGACGCCTCCCATGCCTCTCGCGCGCTGCCGACCGGCACAGCCTGCAGGATCGGGCAATCGGCGGCGTCGAGCACGAAACTGTCGCCGTCGCGGGCCGAGAAGGCGGTGGTGGTGACGATCAGGGCTGGCTTGCGCGTCGCGATCAGGGCGGCGAGCTCGGCAACGACGCTCGCGTCCTTGAGGCTGGTCAGGGCGAGCGGGAGTGGGCTGAGGCCGCGTGTGGCAAGGGCCGCAGCGATCGCCTCGACCATGGCGGTGTCACCGGCGGCGACGCCCGAGCGGTAGACGAGGATCGGGACGAGTGGTGCGTTGGTAGGCAGAGTTGCGAGCGCTTTGCGCCAAGGCAAGGGCGTAGCGTTCGGGCCGAGAGCGAACAGCGTGGGGAGTTCGAGGGGGGCAAGGTCGCGCCGGCCCTCATCCCCCTGCCGGGACCTTCTCCCCCGAGGGGAGAAGGGGGCTTCCATTGCTGTCGCGCCTTTCGTTAGCCGACCCTTCTCCCCTTGGGGGAGAAGGTGGCCCGGCGAAGCCGGGTCGGATGAGGGCAGCGCGGCGAGATAGTCATTTGTCCGCCCCAGTAGCCGCCGCATGTTCTCGGCGCCGCCACCGGCGTGGAAATAGCCGAGCAGGTCTACCGCGAACTCAGCCGGTACCGTGCCGTAGCTGGCCAGCCGCTCATCCGCCCGGTCATCGCCCGGCAAGACCGCCAGCGCGACGCCATGCTGCCGGCAGGCAGCGGCGATCTGCTCGACGCCATAGCGCAGATAATCGAGCCCGCCGAGGCAGCGCAGCAGCACGAAGCGCGAGCCGGCGAGCGTCTTCTCGATCAGCAGGTCGATCGAGAGTGGGTGCTTGAAGCGTCGGAGCGGCACCAGGCGAAGGTCGAGCCCGCTATCGGGCGCGGCCGCCGCCAGTGCCGACAGGTCGTTGTCGCTGAAGGAAAGGACGACGAGATCTCCCGGCGGCAAAGCGAGGTCGACGGCGTCTTCGCCGTCGTCGAGCCTCACCTCGCTGGTCGGGAGAAGATGCATCGCATCAGCCTGCGAGCGCTGCTTCCACGGCGGTCCGGTCGAAGCCCTTGAGGCCGATCACCACGAGCCGGCCGTCGCGGGCCTCGTCCGCTCCCCAGGCCCGATCATAGTGGTGGCCAACGCGCCGGCCGACGCCCTGTACCACCAGCCGCATCGGCTTGCCGGGGATGCCGGCGAAGCCCTTGAGGCGCAGCACGCCCTCGGCCTCGGCCGCCTTGGCGACGCGGGCGACGAGTTCTTCTGGCGACGCCGCCTGCGGCAGCGGCAGCGCGACGCTGTCGAAATCGTCATGGTCATGGTCCTCGCCCTCGCCATGATGCGAAGGACGGGCGGCAAGGTCGGCCTCGGCCGCGGCGCCGAGACCGATGATCAGCGCCGGCTCGACCTTGCCATGGGCCGTCTCGACCACCTTGATCGCCTTGGGCAAATGCTGGGCGATCTCGGCCTTGACCCGCTCGCGGCCCTCCGCGTCGACGAGGTCGCTCTTGTTGAGCAGGATCAGGTCGGCGCAGAGGATCTGGTCCTCGAACACCTCCTCCAGCGGATTGTCGTGGTCGACGGCCTGATCCTGCGCGGCCTGCGCCTTCAGCGCTTCGGGATCGTCGGCGAACTGGCCCTCGGCCACCGCCGGCCCGTCGACCACGGCGATGACACCGTCGACGGTGACGCGGCTGCGGATCGCCGGCCAATTGAAGGCCTTGACCAGCGGCTTCGGCAAAGCGAGGCCCGAGGTCTCGATCAGGATGTGCTGCGGCGGGTTCGGCCGGTTCAGCAGGGTCTCCAGCGCCGGGACGAAGTCGTCGGCGACGGTGCAGCAGATGCAGCCGTTGGGCAGTTCGACGATGTCCTCCTGCGTGCAGCCCTCGATGCCGCAGCCGGCGATGAACGAGCCGTCGAAGCCGAGATCGCCGAACTCGTTGACGAGAACGGCGAGGCGCTTGCCGCCGGCATTCTCCAGGAGATGGCGGACGAGGGTGGTCTTACCGGCGCCGAGGAAGCCGGTGATGATCGTGCAGGGCACCTTGCCGAGCGTCGCAGTCTGGGGAGCGTTCATTCGTTTGATCCTTGCTGGCGCGGCAATGGTGGCACGCGCGCGACCACGCCCTTGCGGAACGAGGCGGGTCTTTCCTTCCAGGGAACGATGCCGTTGGCGCTGGCGGCGAATTTCTCCGCCCCGCTGACGATCTCGTCGAGATGAAGACCGGCGTCGAGATCGCCGATCAGATAGGTCCATTTGCCGTCGGCAGCGAGCGCGATCGTGCAGGGTCGCTTGCAGACGGAGAGGCATTCGACCGGAACGACGGCGATGCCGCTGCCGGCCAGCCGCTCGTCCAGCAGCGCCACGAGGCCGATGCCGGGCTGGTCATAGCCCTCCGGCAGGTCTTCGCGCTGGCGCCGGCAGGTGGTGCAGACATGGATGGTGCAGCCCGGCTGCTGCCGGACCTCCTTCGCGAGGGCAAGATCGCCTTCGAGCATCGAAACGCCTCCTTGGCTGGCGCGGCCATCGCTGGCCGCGCGAGGCGTCAGGCCGCGACAGCGGTGGCGCTGCGGCGAGCGAGCCAGGGCCAGAGCACGCCGACGGCGAAGCCGGTGACGAGCCAGAGCGCGGCCTGGATGGCGAGCGAGAGCGCGGCGAAATGCGCGGCGATCTCGGCCGGCACCTTGCTTTCCGGAGTGGCCGGATGCGGCGCGCCGATCAGGTGCGGCAGCAGCAGCGCCAGCACGGCGAGCGCCCGCGCCCAGGAGGCCTCGACGCGCAGGAAGACGAAGAGCGCGCCGGCGGTGACCACCGCCGTCAGCAGCCACCAGAGCTGGCGCTGTTGCAGCTCGGCTGCGGCCGAGCCCGGCAGTTCGGGCGCCAATCCCATCGCCGGAGCGAGCCCGAAGGCGAGGAAACCGCACACCGCCCAGGCGAGGGCCCGGCGCTGGTCGATCTGTTCGTTCGCGGCGATCATCCCGGCCAGCAGCAGCGCGGCGAAGCCGATCGCGGTGGCGATCGTCACCAGGCTGGTGAAGGCGGTGCGTTGGAGGCCATCCTGCGGCTTCCACTCGTGCTCGCCCGTATGTTCCGCGCCGGCTTTCGGGTCGTTATGGGCGAGTTGGATGCGGGCCTCGCCTGAGAAGGCGGCCTGCATCGGCCCGCCCTGCGCACGCAGCGCGGCCTCATAGGTCTCGGCCTTGAGGATCAGCGGGGTGGTGGTGATGTGCTGGAGCGCCGAGATCAGCAGCCCAGCCAGAAGCCCGGCCAGGATGCTGACCGTGAGAACACGCGTGACCATGTGGCTTTCCCCTTAGTGGCAGGGGAAGGCGAGGCCGTGACGGGTGTCGTGCGCCGCGTTGTGGACAGTGGACGAGGCGGCGAAGCCGACGGTGTAGATCAGCACGAAGCCGAGGATCAGCGCGGCGGCGACGGCTTTCGCCCGCTCCGAAACGCTGGCCTGGCTGGTGACGGTAGCCGTATTCATCTGGTTCTCCTTGGCCACCCCACCGGCAGCCTGCTGGACGACATCGAAAGACGGCAGGTCTCCTGGCTCACGGCTCGGTGTCCTGCTCCGCCTTCCCGGGGAAACCCAGTGGCCGATGGCGCAGGACGCGCCGCTTACAGTTGCGGGGGCAGCCGCGGCCTTTCACCGCGTTCCCTTTTCACCTCGTTGTCGAGGCACCGTCACCGACGATCATTAGCCATCCGGCAGGCACTGTGCAATGCAGTGCCATGACCGAAAGCGCATGGCGGCACGCATGACCCTTCCCCCGCTCACCCTCGTCCTGGGCGGTGCCCGCTCCGGCAAGAGCCGCCATGCCGAGGCGCTGATCGAGGCGCTGCCGGCGCCCTGGACCTATATCGCCACCGCCCAGGCCTATGACGACGAGATGCGCGCCCGCATCGCCGAACACCGCGCCCGTCGCTCCCGCGACTGGCAGACGGTCGATGCGCCGGTGGCTCTGCCCGAGGCGATCCGCAATGCGCGGGCGGGGCAGCCGATCCTGGTCGACTGCCTGACGCTCTGGCTGACCAACCTGCTGCTCGCCGAGCGCGATATCGCGATCGCGACCGGCGAGCTCGTCGCCGCCTGCCGCGAGGCGAGCGCTCCCGTCGTGCTGGTCTCCAACGAGGTCGGCCTCGGCATCGTGCCGGACAATGCCCTCGCCCGGCGCTTCCGCGACGAGGCCGGCCGCCTGCATCAGCGGCTTGCGGCGCAGGCCGGGCGCGTGGTCTTCATGGTCGCCGGATTGCCGATGCAGGTGAAGTGACGTGATGATGAATGAGGCCGAGGACGCCGCCCGCCACAAGGCGAAGATGGAAAAGCGCAAGGCGGTGCAGGACGCCGAAGTCGCCGGCAAGACGCTGGAAAAGGGCCTGCTGATCGTCAACACCGGCCCGGGCAAGGGCAAGTCGACCGCCGCCTTCGGCCTGATCCTGCGCGCGCTCGGCCATGGCTGGCGCATCGGCGTCGTCCAGTTCATCAAGGGCGCCTGGTCGACCGGCGAGCGCAAGGCGCTGGAAGCCTTCGGCGACCAGATCTCCTGGCATTCCATGGGCGAGGGCTTCACCTGGGAGACGCAGGACAAGGCCCGCGACATCGCCGCCGCGACCCGCGCTTTCGAGAAAGCGAGGGAATTGATGGCCGACGAGAGCATCCGGCTCTTGGTGCTCGACGAGCTCAATATCGCCTTGCGCTACGACTATTTGCCGCTCGCAGAGGTCGTGACGGTGCTGCAGGCCCGCCGGCCCGACCTCCACATCGTCGTCACCGGCCGCAACGCCAAACCGGAGCTGATCGAAGTCGCCGATCTGGTGACCGAGATGACGCTGGTGAAGCATCATTTCGCCGCCGGTGTGAAGGCGCAGGAGGGGATCGAGTTCTAGAGGGTGAGCGCCGCAAGGCTCCCGGCCGCTGCCAATCCCCAAAGCAGCAGGCAGGCGCGCCGGTAGAGGGCAAGCGCCCGCCGGATGTCGGCAGCCGTCGCCTCGGCCCTGCCATCGCCCATCCAGCCATCCTCGACCCTGACCGCGCCATAGACGCGGGGACCGGCGAGGCGAAGCCCGAGCGCGCCCGCCATCGCCGCCTCCGGCCAGCCGGCATTGGGCGAGCGGTGGCGACCGGCATCGCGGCGTACCGCGCGCCAGGCTGCGCCGGCATCGGCCTGTCGGTCGAGCGCCGCGGCGACCGTCAGCAGCAGCGCGGTCAGCCGCGAGGCGGGGAGGTTGACGAGATCGTCGAGTCGCGCTGCCGCCCAGCCGAAGGCGAGATGGCGCGGCGATTTGTGGCCGATCATCGAATCGGCGGTGTTGATCGCCTTGTAAAGCGCCCCGCCCGGCAGGCCGCCGACGCCGAGCCAGAAGGCCGGCGCGACGATCCCGTCGGAAAAGTTCTCGGCCAAGCTCTCGATCGCGGCGCGTGCGACGCCGGCTTCATCGAGGCTCTCAGGATCGCGGCCGACGATCATCGACACGGCCTTGCGCCCCCCAGCGAGTCCGTCGCGCTCCAGCCCCTCGGCGACGCGGGCGACATGCTCATGCAGGCTGCGTTGCGCCAGCAGGCTCGACGCCAGCAGAGCCAGCGACAGCAGAGCGAGCGGCCCGGCGATGCGGCAGAGCGCGACAAGCGCCAGTGAAGCGACGAGCGTCACGCCCAGCAGGATCAGGAGCGCGGCGACACCGGCCATTCGCCGCATCGCGAAGCTCATGGCCTCGTGGTTGAAGCTCCGATCCAGCCAGCCGATCAGCGCGCCGATCCAGGTGACGGGATGGCCGATCCATGCGAACAGGCGCGCCGGATAGCCGATCGCCGCCTCGATCACGAGGGCGGCGAGGAGGAGCGGCAGGCTTGCGGAGAGCGACATGGCGGCCGAAGGAACGAAGGAGGCGATCTGGCATGGCGGCGATCTCGCCACGGCCCAGGCGCTGTTCCCGCAGGCGCCAGAACCCTGGATCGATCTCTCGACCGGTATCAACCCGATCTCGTATCCGCTTCCGGAGCTGCCGTTAAGCCTGTGGCAGCGCCTGCCGGGTAAGGTTGACGAGGCGGCGCTGCACGCCGCGGCCCGCAGGGCCTATCGCATTCGCTCCGAAAGCGGCCTCGTCGCTGCGCCGGGCACGCAGATCCTGATCGAATTGCTGCCGCGTCTGGTCCCGGCTGCGAATGTCGCCGTGCTCGGCCCGACCTATGGCGAGCATGCGCCGGCCTGGCGCAGGGCGGGCGCGACGGTGCGCGAGATCGATGACCTCGCCGAGATCGGGGGCGCCAATGTCGTGGTGCTGGTCAATCCGAACAATCCGGACGGGCGCGTCGTCGCGCAGCAAAGGTTGGTCGAACTGGCGGGTACGCTTGCAGCGCGAGGCGGCTTGCTGGTGGTCGATGAAGCCTTTGCCGATTTCGCACCCGAGAGCAGCCTGCTGCCGATCGTGCCGGAAGGGGCTCTCGTTCTGCGCTCCTTCGGCAAGGCCTATGGGCTCGCCGGCCTCAGGCTAGGCTTCGCGGTGGGCGAGACGCGCTTCACCAATGCCCTGCAGGCAATGCTCGGCCCCTGGGCGGTGGCCGGGCCGGCGCTGCATGTCGGAGCTGTCGCGCTCGGCGATGCGCAGTGGCTGTCCGCCGCGGGCGAAGCGCGCGCTGCCGACAGCAGGCGGCTCGATACCTTGCTTGCGCCGCATGGCCGGGTCGTCGGCGGAACCGTGCTCTATCGCCTGATCGAGACGCCGCAGGCGCCAGCGCTGTTCGAGCGGCTCGGCCGGGTGGGCATCTATGTCCGCCGCTTCCAGCACGATCCCTCGCGCCTGCGCTTCGGCCTGCCGGGGGACGAGGCGGCTTGGTCGCGATTGGCGCAGGCGCTCATGCCGGCCTGAACCTCGCTGCGCGGCCATCGCAGCCGGCGCATGCGGAGGTGTACGGGACGAAGCGGCGCCCTGGCGCTATCGTCAGGTGATTCCAGCGATCCGGAGACAAGACGCAATGCAGCCTTGGCCGAAGCAGTCCGCTCTCACCATCGGTTTTGCCCATCCGGCCTATCAGATGCGCGACGAATATCTCGCCCGCAACGGCCAGGCGACGAGCTTCGAGGTCCGCAATCTCGACGATCTCAGGGCCCGCGCGCCGGAAGCCGATGTGCTGGTCGTCTCCGGCCTGTGGCGCAACGACATGCTGGAGGGCTTGAGCAAGCTGCGCTTCATCCAGTCGATCAGCGCTGGCACCGACCAGTTCGACAAGCCCAGGCTGGCCGCAGGTGGCATCCGTCTCGCCAGCGCCCAGGGCGGCAATGAGCGGGCCGTGGCCGAGCACGCGATCTCGCTGATCCTGGCGCTGGCGCGTCAGCTTCATCTCGCCCGCGACAACCAGGCAAAGGCCTATTGGCGGCCGATGATCAGCGATCGTTCCCGCCGCGAGGACGAGCTCGGCGGCCGCACGCTGGTGATCGTCGGGCTCGGCCGCATCGGGCTGCGACTTGCGGCGATTGCCTCGGCTTTTGGCATGCGCGTCATCGGCGTGCGCCGCCGGCCGGGGTCAGAGCCGAATGTCGAGACGATCGTGCCGCCGGCTGAGTTGCACGCCGCGCTGGCGCAGGCCGATTTCGTCGCTCTGACCTGCCCGCTGACGCCGGAGACAGAAGGGCTGATCGATGCCGCCGCGCTCGCGGCGATGAAGCCATCTGCCTATCTGATCAATGTCGCGCGGGGCCGTGTCGTCGACGAGCCGGCGCTCATCGCCGCACTCGAAGCGGGCCGTATCGCAGGTGCCGGCATCGATTGCGTGTACGAGGAGCCGCTGCCGGCAAGCTCGCCGCTCTGGGCGATGCCGCAGGTGCTGCTGACGCCGCATAGCGCGGGCGAGACCCGCGCCTATGAGAGCAATGTCGTCGATATCCTCTTGGACAATCTCGGCCGGCTGGAGCGCGGCGAGGCCGCGCTGCTCAACCAGATCGTCTGAGCAGCGCCAGCGCAGGTGCCAGGCGGTTTTGTTGCCCCCGCAGTTGCGCGGGGCCGAAAAGATTAAGCCTCCCCGGCGAAGCTGCGCTCGCCCGGGAGGCTCTGATCCGGTTCGAATTCACCAGCGCGGGCGCGGGCCGTAGCTGCCGTCGCAGCCGACGAGCGGGCCGCCGGGATAGTAGTCGTCGATGACGATGTCCGGCATGGCGCAGCCGCGGTTGGTGCTGCGGCTGATGCGGCGACGCTGCTGCCCGTAATCATCGGGCTCGACCATGACGGTGCGGCCGTCATAACGCGGTTCCGCCTGTCGGGCGGTCGCCAGTTTCGGGGCCGGACGCGGAGCCTGGGTGCGCTCGGCCGTCTTCTCGGTGGCCTGCTGGCGCGCCGGCGGCACCGGCGCCGCGGCGACGTCGGTGTCCTTGCCGTCCTTGGCGGCGACCTGCGAAGCGGGGACGACCACGTCCTCGGCGCTGGCACGCACCAGCTTCTGGACGCCGGTGTCGAGGACGAGCGTGCGGAAGGGCGCATCGCCGCAACCGCCGCAACGGGCCGGGTCGAGCGGGACGAGATCGACCCGTGCCTTGCCATCGTCATTGGCTTGGCCTTCGCCGGTGGCGCGGGCGGCGATGACGACCTTGCCGGCATCCTCGAGCTGCATCTCGATCAGCTGCGTGCGGAGCGCGCGGGCCCGGCGGAAATTGACGACCTCGTCGCCGCCCGAGACCAGGATGGCGAAGGGCGCACCCTTGGGGGCATTGCCGCGGAAGACGTCGCGCAGCTGGGTGATGGCGCGGCGTGCGTCGGAGGAAACCTCCCAGCTGCCCGGCGCGAAGGCGATCTGGCGCGTCGTCATGATCTCGCGGGCCGCCTGGGCGACGCCGAGCGAAACGGTGCGCGAGGAGAATTCCAGCTTCAGCGACTGCGGCCGCTCGGCGACCTTCGGCGCATCGGGGTTACCGCCTTCGGCCTGCGCGAAACCGGCGCCGGCCGAGACGATGACGGCGAGGGCGGCGACAGCGAGGCGCAGGCGGTTGGTGCGCAGGCGGGTGGTCTGGTCGAGCTGGAAGCCCATGGCGGGTCTCCTCATGAACGGGTGTGCGCTGGGCACGTTGCCAGACCCTTGGCGATCCCTGAGCCGGTTTCGCAAACGCCGGCGCAAAGGCGATGCCTGAATGAGGAACGCGCGCGCGTAAGGGGCCGCGCGCAAGGGGCGCGCATTCATCGGCTGTTCAGGAAAAAATGCGGTTCGCAGCGAAAAAGCGGCAAACAGTGGCAAGGCTCGGACAACGCCATTGCCGCGTCCCGTCTCGCTCGAGCCGGCCGTCGCATTGTCGAGGCTACAGGACTATGCGAAGAGAGGATAAACAGGGGGTCTGGCTATGAAGAACGCAGATGAGCGCAAGGACAACGTCGAGCTTCCCCAGATGATGTCCCGCCGGGCGCTCGGCGGATTCGTCCTTTCGCTGCCACTGCTCAGTGCTGTTCCTGCTCTGGCGCAGACCGACCAGGCCGCGACCAGCATCCTGCGCTCGCTGGCGCCGCATGATCGCGCCCCGGGCCGCTCGAGTGGTGGCAGCAGCGGCAGGGTCGTGGTGCGCCGTGTCGCGCCGGTGCCGCGCCGGGTCCATCCCCGCGGCTATGGCTCGGATGTCGTGATCGATCTGACCCGCCGCGTCGAAGTCACCGTCTTCTTCGACAACGACTCGGCGGCGCTGCGCCCCGGCGCGGAGGCGACGCTGATGCGCCTGGCTCTGGCGCTGCGCGATCCGATCCTGCTCGATCAGCGCTTCCTGATCGCCGGGCATACCAGCAGGGACGGCGACTACGACTACAATGTCGACCTCTCCCATGATCGGGCCGCTGCGGTGCGCGACTGGCTGGTTTCCTACGGCGAGATCTCGCCGGGCCGCCTCGTCGCTCATGGCTTCGGTCCGGACATGCTGCGCAATCCGCGCAGCCCCTATTCTCCCGTCAACCGCCGCGTCGAGGTCATCGCCATCACCGGCTGATTTCTACCGTCTTCCCGAAACAACCATTTGCCTCAGGGGGCATCGTCATGGCTTTGTTCAAGCGTCTCATGCTCGGTCTCGCGCTGCTGATGTCCTTCAGCGTCGTTGCCAGCGCCCAATCGCCGAATTCCCGCATCAACCTGCTGGTGATGTCGGACGATGCCGATCCGGACACGGTTCCGCGCAACAACCGCATCTTCAACCGGGTTCAGCTCCAGCTTTCGGAGTATCTCAACACCCGCGGCTTCCAGGTCTATGACGAGACCAGCCTGGCGCTCGGCATCACCCAGACCGCCCGGGTCCGCCGCCGCGACGCCGAGCTGATCGAGATCGCCCGCGCTGTCTCGACCCCGGTCGACGCCATGGTCGTCTACCAGATCTACGCCTCGGCCCGCCGCGCCGTCGCTGCCGACATCCGCTTCCCCGAGATCCGCATCGCCGGCCGCGTGCTCAATGTCCGCTCCGGCCAGTTCATCGCGGCCTTCGAGGTCGGTGGCTTCCAGCTGCCTGCTTTGCCGAACCCCTGCAGCGCCGAGTGCCTGCTCGAGACGGTCGGCACCCACTCGCGCCTCCTCGCCGCCGATCTTGGCGCGGCGATCGCCCAGAAGCTCGAGGGCTTCGCCCGTCCGGCCGGTGGCGGCAGCGCTGCTGTCGGCAAGGACGGCATCGTCCTCGGCGGTGGCGCCGGCGGCGCGGCTCCGGTCGCGGCGAGCGGCGAGGGCTGCAACAGCCTGCCGACCGACTTCATGATCCAGCTGCGCGATTTCACGGCTACGGAAGTCGACCGGATCGAGGGTGAATTCGTCCGCTGGGGTTGCTACCGCGCCCACCGCGCCACGCAGATGACCTCGACCTCGGCCGATTTCTTCTACACCACCTCGGCCGACTCGGCCCGCCTGACCCGCAACTTCCGCCTGATGCTCGAGCTGGTCGGCCTGAACGGTCAGGTCAACTTCTCCGGCAACCGCGTGGTCGTCAGCAAGGTTGCCACGCGCTGATCGGATTGGCTGGCCGGGTAACCATAAAGCCCGCCGCCTTCTTGCAAAAAAGCCGCCCGGTCGACATCGACCGGGCGGCTTGTTACTTTAATTATGGCAGCAATATGCGCCGGCTTGGCGCGAACGGAGTGGAGGAGTTCCGTTCGCCGCGACCGAGCCGGTGTTCGATGCGGATATTTGACACATGGATTGGGGTATTGACCCTGCACGGGTCGCGGAGATCAGCACGATCGCGTCTTCGCGGCGATTCTCCGCCCGGGACACAGAGAAATTCGTGCTCGCGATCACGGGTGGCGGGTCGGAGAATGCCGACCTGCCACTCTGGGACATGTTGCAGGTCCTGTTCTCGCTCGGGGCGCTGACGGCAAATCCGCGCATGCCGGCCCGCGACGCCGCCATCGGCTGCATGCTCGACGAGAGCGGCATCCTGCTGCGACCGCTGCGCCAGGACGGGCCGGTGCGCGCCAGCTTCGCCGGGGCGACCATCGAAGCCTCCGCGGCCGAGATCGTGCTCTCCTATGGCGACAAGGGCGAGGCCAAGACCCGCTCGTTCTCCTGGAGCCGGATCAGGCGCGCGCTCGGCCTCGCCGACTTCCTCTTCGCGGCCGAAGCGGATGAGCGCTCGGAAGGCGGGCTCGTCGCCTTGCGCACTGCGCTCGACGCCGTCTTCGCGCTGTCCTCCTTCGACGAGGACGGCATGAAGCGTGCGGTGCAGGAGCCGGCCCGTTTCATGCGGGCCTGGCGCCGGCGCCATCTGCCGCTGCTCGCCTTCGCCGACCTGATCCGCCAGCGCGAGGCCTTCCTCAACGCCTCCGGCCGGCGTGAGCGCCAGCGCGAATTCGATCCGGACGATCTGATCGCGCTCTGGAGCTTCGCTTTGCTGCATGGCGAGACCTGGAGCTTCGCCCGCTTCGCCGAGCGTTTCAGCGCCCTGATGCGCGAGGAGCGCTCCAGCGTCGGCCGCCGCGACTTCATGGCGCCGGCCTCGATGGAGACCCTGATGGCGCGCCAGCCTTCGGAGAACCCGGAGGAGGCGCTGATCGCCTGGCTCGACCATCAGGCGATCCTCGGCGAGCTCGAGGTCGACGAACCGGACGAGGACGAGGAGCCCGAGGAGGAGGATGAGGACGGCATCGTGCGCGAGCGCGTCTATGCCGCGCTGATGCGCCTGCCGGCCGAGCCGAAATTCCTCAACAAGGAGGAGCGCGAGGCGATCGGCCGGGCGCTCGCCATCCTGCCGCTCGCCCATGAGCAGCCGCTGACGCTGGCGCGCTCGCGCGCCGTTGCGCCCTGGGAGAATCGCCTGGTCGAGGCCAGTCGCCGCGTCGCCGGTTCCAATCGCGGCCAGGTCGACCAGAGCCCGGAGCCGTTCGATTATGCCGGCATCGCCGCGAGCCTTGCCGCCTTGGGCAAGCGGCTCGACGAATTGCTGCTGATAGGCAATGCGCTCGAGGCGATCGAGGGGCCGCAGAGCGATGCCGCGACGGCCGAGGGACAGAAGCTTTTGCGGCGCTGGCGCCATGATCGTGCGAGCTTCCGGATCGACGATGCGAAACTGGCGCTGACCTTCGCAAGGCATGGGGGAGCACTGAGAACGGTCGCAGCAGCCCTGCACCGGATCAACAGGCAACAAAAGCGCTTCGGAGAAACGACGGACCTGGTCGCCCAGGCCGCCAGCGACGAGGCGCGGTTCACCAACGTCTTCTCGCAGCGCTATCAAGGGCGATCGAAACGGCCATGACAGACTTCGCTAACCAGGGTCCGCTCGAAGACGACCTCCGCGCCGGCCGCGCCACGGCCAGGCTGGTTCTGGCGGCGCTTGCGAGCACCGAGCCGGAGGAGGCCGTCGCCGCGAGCATCAGTCGCGCCGATCTCTGGGCGCATGCCCGCCGCGTCCGTGGCGAGCCCGTCAACTTCGCCGCCGAACGCGCCATTCGCACCGATCCGGAGGCTGCACGGCTCTACCGCCGCTTGCTCTCCTTCCAGGCCGTGGCGCGTAGCGAGCTCGCCGCCGCGGCCTATGACAGCAGCGCGACCCACCGCCGTATCGGTTCGTTCGAACTCGACGTGATCGAGGAGGACGATGCGCCGCCGGCTCTGGTCATCCAGTGCCTGTCGGAGACCGACCCGGCCCCGACCATGATCGAGGTTGTCTCGATCGAGGGCGTGGTCCGCCTGCCGCTGCCGGCGCCGGTCGACAAGCACATCGTCATCGACCTGCCCCGGCAGGATGCCGAGCGCGACCTGCTGCGATTGATGCTCGCCAACCCGCTCGCGGGCGTTTATCTGCTGTAATGCCGGGAGCGCTGCCAAAAGCAGCGCTTCTGCCCGGCATGATGGGACGGCAGGGCCTGCGGGAGACATGATGGCGGGAGATCAGAACGTCAGGCGCTCCGGCGTCTTCGTCGTCGTGCCGACGACCGACCAGCCGATCATCCTGAAAAAGCTCGCCTGGTCGGCCCGCGTGCCGGTTTCGCGCGTCGTGCTGGCGACCGAGAGCTCCGAGGTCTGCGAGCCCTGGAGCACGCAGTACAGCAACCTGCTGCGTCCCGGCGAACCCCTGCGCCAGATCCTCGGCCTGCCCGATGGCGGCAGCTATCGCCTCGCCGCCTCCGGCTCGATCGACCAGGGCAAGAGCTGGATGGTGCCGACGCTGGCCGCCCATTGCGCGCTCGTCCATGGCGAGGCGGTGACGCACAAGGCCTCCGAAGCCAAGCTCGTGATCTGGGGCACCGGCGCGATCGACCTCTCGGTCGCCGATACGGCGGGCGAGGCGCGCGTCACCCAGCAGGAATACCACCTCACCACCAAGATCGACCGCTGCCGCCATCTCTTCGCCGATGCCGAGCATGGCGCCACCCCGGTGCTGGCGCTGGTGCCGCGTGGGGAAGAAGCCGAGCGCGCCGTCGCGATCCTCGGCAAGATTCTCGGTGGCCAGCCGCATCATATCGTGGTGGTCTCGTCTCTCGCGGACATCGCTGCGCCGATCGACCTTTTCCTGCGCAGTGGTGCTTTCGAACCGCAGGCCGTGGCGTCCGCGCCGGATCGGCCGGCAGCACCGGGATCGTCTTCGATGGCCCTGAGACCGTTCGAATCCAGGAGCGCAGAGCAGCCCGCTCAGTCGCAGTCCGCGCAAACGGCGGCAGCGCAGCCGGAGCAGACCCTCGTCCAGCCGCGTCCCGCTGGGGACGACCCCTCGATCGCGGATGTGCTGAAGAGCCCGCAGGCGCCGCGCTCGCGCCGGCCGCTGCCGGGTGACAAGCCGGCCACGGCCTCCTCGCCTTCGCGCCTGCCCCTGATCGCGGCTGCCGGCCTGGTGCTCGTCGCCGGTGCGGCGGGAGCGGGCTGGTATCTGACCCGCGGTGGCTCGGCGGAGGATCCCTATCAGGTCCCGCCGACGCTGACGCAGCCCGGGACCAGTGGAGCGTCGCAGTCGACCTCTGGTCAGCCGATCGGCAGTCAGCAAGGCACGACTGCTCCCGCTTTGGGACAGCAGACCGCGCCTTCTCTGGGCCAGCAGAATGCCAGCACCCAAAGTGGGCCTGTGGCGATGACGGGCGCCGCGCTGGCGAAGCTGGTGACCTTGTCCGCACCGGCAGGCAGCACCTGCGAGGCCCAGATCTACGAACTGCGTCCGCGCTATAGCGAGGCTGCGGTGGACGTCGGCGACATGGCGAGCGTCCTGATCGACGGCCAGGATATCTGCGGGCTGGCTCTCGATCCGGTCGCGCCTGCCAAGGCGAAATTCCAGAACGGGACTGGACCTGCCGTTGTCGCCTCGAAATCGACGTCGACCCGCGTGGTGTTCAATCCGAACGCGATCCGTGGCGGCATCGCGGCCTTCCCGGTGATCCAGTTCGAGGAACCCAGGGCGCTCTCGGTCGAGATCAGGCGGCGCTGAGCGGCTGCCCCGGCGGCACGCTCGGGCTTGACCTGAGCATCTCGGGCCGGAGGAGGTTCCGGCCAGCGCCTTCTCGTCACGAGATTTTCGGTTCTGCGCTCCGCTTCGGCCGAGAATGACGGCCTGGTTCACAGCCCCGCCCGCGTCAGCCCGCGCCACAGGCCCCAGGGCGGCGGATCGCTGGTCGGCGAGAGCTGGCGGATCGCGGCGAGCCGGCCGGCGATCAGCGCGATCGCGATCGAGGGCAGCGCCATCAGCATGTGATGCGAGGTTGCCGCGGCGATGAAGGTCATCGGCTGGCCCATCACCGGCAGCAGGCCGAGCGCGTTGCCCCAGGAAATGCTCCAGTGCAGCGAGAAGATCGTGGCGATGCCTACCAGGATGATCGCCATGCCCTTGTTCGCCCCCTCCTGGGCCGAGCCCATGGCACGCTCGCGCATCAGGCTCGCGGCCAATGAGAGCAGGCCGAAGACGGTGATCACCTGCGCCGCCAGCAGCGCCAGCCCTGCCGGCAGGCCGAAGCGCACCATCAGGAAGGTGGCGATGAAGTCGTTCTGCACCACCGGCAACCGGACGAGGTCGCTGACGGTGAAGCGGCTGACGGTCTCGTCCTGCTCCTCGCCCTTGCGTTCGGCGATCGGCGTGACGCGGGCGCCCGGCAGCATGGCGCAGAGCGAGACCGGCGAGGGCGGCAGTTCGTCGAGCGCGCGGCGGACCTCGACCGGGGTCTTGTCGAGGCCGAGATCGAGCCTGGCCAGCGTGCACGGCATCTCGGCGAGCGCGACCTTGGACTGCAGCAGCTGGAAGCCGAGATCGCGGTGGATCACGTCCGGGCTGCGGTCCTGCGCCGCCGTTGCCGTGCGCTTGGTGGCGTGGTCGAGATCGTACCAGGTCAGCAGGCGCTCGGCCGGGACGCGGAACAGGCCGCCGCGCGCCTTCTCCAGCGTGTCGATTGCGGCGAGCCGTTCCTTGGGCAGGCTCCACTGGCCGGAGATCGCATAGGTGACGAGGCCCGGGAAGACGTAGATCAGCGCCGCGTTGATGCCGAGCAGGACCACCAGCACCAGCGCCAGCACGCCGCCGCGCGGCCAGCCGAGCCGGCGCACCTTGCGCTGCGGCGCGTCGGCGCGGCGCAGGAAGACGCGCATGATCTCGAAGAGGCGCTTAAGCGTGCTCGGCAGGAGGAAGGCGAAGGCGAGCACGACGGTGGTGATGATGATGATCAGCGCCGGCGAATAGTCGCTCTTCAGGAACGGCACCGCGGTCAGGAACAGGATGAAGACCAGCACCGTCGCGAGGCTGACGGTCAGCCAGGAGATGTAGTGGCGCTGGTTGTAGAAATAGTCGATCCGCGAGAAGCCGAGGAAGATGTGCGCCAGCACCAGGACGAGCGCGATCTTGCCGAGCTCGACCGGCTGGAAGCCGGCGACGCCGGTCTCGGTGCCGAGCACGCCCCAGGCGATGAAGGCGGCAAGGATCAGGATCGCCGGCACGGCGCGCAGCAGCTGGTCCTTGAAGCCGACGCCCATGAAGAAGGAGCGCGGCAGCGCCGCGATCGAGCGCTGCGGCTGGAAGGCGACCACCACCGCGACGACCGGGATCAGGTCGAAGAACAGCAGCTTGTTCTTCTCGGCATGGATGGTGAAGTCGGTCTTCTCCGCATCGAGGCCGAGCGCCAGCAGGGTCAGGCTGCCCAGGCAGCAGAGCATGACGAAGCCGAGCCAGGTCACGCGCAGCGGCGTGGTGAAGCGTGGCCCGATCATGATCGCGATGCAGGCGATCGCATAGGCGAGGATGGTGGCGTGCACCGCCGCCTCATAGGAGATCGAGGCGCCGCCGAGCCGCGACAGCTCGGGCGCCAGCACCAGCATCGCCGTAGCCCCGATGAAGGCGGTGGAGCCGAGCGCGCCGACCAGCCGGACGAGGATGGCGCTGCGCCGGAACAGGGTGGCGTGGTGCATCGCCGCGAGCACGCCGAACACGGCGACGCCGAGGGTCAGCAGCAGGCGCACGATCCGCTCGACGCCATTGAGCGACGAGAGCGGGTTGCCGAGCTCGGCGGCCGACATCGGCTGGCGCGGCGGCGTCACCACCGGCCGGACGCTGTCGGTCGTCGCGGATGCGCGCAGGGCCTCGGCGTCGTCGGGGGCGAAGCGGTGGGTCTTGCTCAGCGGCGTCAGGCGCAGTGGCAGGCGCCCGTTCGATTCCTCGCCGATGTCGACGGCATAGCGGGTGCGGCCGATGATCATGTGGCTGAGTCGTGCCGGCCCGTCGGGATCGAGCTCCCAGGCGATGTCGGTGAAGTCGGTGATGCGCTGGTTGCCGCGTGCGAACAGCACGGGCGGGCGCGGCGCATCGACGGCATCGCCCGGCGCCAGGAAATAGCTGCCGCCGCGCGCGACGATGGTCAGCGCCTTGAAAGGCAGGGCGCCGGCGCCGACATGGGCTTCCTCGCGCACCGAGCAGGTCAGGCGGCCACCGAGCGAGACGATACGGTCCTCGCCGCGCTCGTCGGTGGCGATCAGGCCGGTGACGATCTCGCGGATGCGGTCGGCGCCGCTGCGCGGCTGGCAGACGGATAGGGCATTGCCGTCGAGCCGGAGCGTCGAGAGCGGGCCGGTGCTGTCGATGGTGAGCTTGCGGGTGCCCTGTTTGCCGGCTTCGGTCAGGGTCAGCGCCAAGCGCCCGGGTCGGGCCTCGTCGACTGCGATGGCGAGCGCACCGGCGGCGATGCGGTCTCCTGGCTGGAAACGCCAGCGCGCCGAGAAGCTGCCGGCGCCGTTGAGATAGTCGAGCCAGAGCCGGCGCGTATTGGCGACGTTGCGGATGGTGACGCGCCCGTCCTGCTGGCGGGTGAGGGCGACATGGCGCGCCTCGGCTGCGTCGAAGCGCTGCGGCTGCAGCAGTTCGCGCCGGCCGATCGTCACGGTCTCGCCGCGGGCGAGGGCGAGATCGAGCCGCTCCAGGCTGACCACCGGGCGGGCGCTCTCGATCAGATGGGTGGTGTTGTGCCACCAGAAGCCGAGCACGGCGAGGCAGAGCGCGAGCAGGACGAGGCCGGTCACGGCCCCGCCGGCGCCGCCGATGCGGATGCGTGGCAGGCGGAACGGCCGCAAGGTCAGCCAGCGCCCCATCAGCTGGCGCAGCGCGGTGGTCTCGCTCACTTCTTGTCTCCGAGGGCGGCCACCTTGGCGAGCAGGCTGGCCATCAGGCGGCCGCAGGCGCGTCCGCCGGTTTCCCGCGTATGCGAGACCAGGCAGCTGAAGGCGACGCGCTTGCGTCCCGCGACATTGTCCATCCAGCCGGTGAACCAGGCCGAGTTCATGCCGTCGGTGGTGTCGGCGGTGCCGGTCTTGCCGAAGATCCGCTTGCGGATATCCGGCGGCAGCGAGGCCATCACGCCGGCCGCCGTGCCGCCGGGCGAGTTGACCACGCCGTGAAGGCCGCGCTGGGCGCCGTCGAGGAAGGGCTCGGCCTGGCGCGGATCCATGCCGGGGATGACCGGCGTGCCCTCGTTCGGCTGCGGCGTCTCGGCGACGTCGGAGACAGGCTTCAGCACGCGCGGGCGGATCACCTTGCGGGCGCCGACCGAACCGTAGATCGAGGCCATCGCGATCGGTGTCGCGCGCACGCCCTGGCCGTAGGAGTTGGTGGCGAGGTCGATGCGGCGGGCATTGCGCTTGTCCTCGACCGCAAGATCGAGCGCTTCGCCGGTCAGGCGCTGCGCGCCCGGCACGATGCCGCGGGTCAGGTCGACGCCGGGCTGGGCGAGCGAGCCCGGCTGGGTGATCGGATAGAGATGCTCGGTCAGCTCGGCCAGGATCGTGCCGGTGCGGCCGGGCTGCGTCGATGGCCGGCCGCCGACCTTGCGCCCGTCCATGGTCAGCGCCATGCCGGCGAACCACAGGTTCGACGACTTGATCAGCGCCTCGCAGAAGCCGATCTGCGCGCCGCGGCCGCCGTCCGGGCAACCGCTCTGCGCCGGCGCCAGGATGCCGTAACTGAAGCCCGCGCCGCCATAGTTGGCGATGCCGACACCATCGACATTGAGGCCGCCGCCCCCGCCGATGCCGAAGATCTGCGCCTGTTGCCCCGGCGGCGTGCGGCCGAGGATCATGTCGGGGAAGCGGGGCTGCTCGCGGATGCCGAGGATGCTGGCGAGGCCGGTGACCAGCTTGAAGGTCGAGCCCGGCATGGTGTGGACGTCGCCGGCGCGCCAGCCATGGCCGGCGAGCGGCGAATCGCTGTCGCGGCCGGTCGAGAGTGCCTGGATGTCCCAGCTATGCATGCCCGGCACGAAATCGGGCCAGCTCGCCAGGGCCAGCAGCGAGCCCGGCTCGTCGCCGGCATCCATCAGCAGCACGACGGCGCGGCCGTCGCCCTGGTCCGGCGGCTCCTGCTCGGGCGCGAGGTTGACCGGCAGCGGGCCGGGCTTGCGCGGGCGCTTGCCGCGGCCGAGGCGTTCGCCCATGTGACCGTAGACCGCTTCCTGCACCAGCTTCTGCAGGCGCGGCTCGATGGTGAGCGTCAGGTTTTCGCGGGTGCGGGCCCGGCCGAGCGCGGCCGAGAGCGAGCCGACATCGCCGGCGCCATAGCCGATCATCGCGGTCAGGCCGAGCTCGTCGACGATCGGCAGCGGCACGCCGTTATTGTCGAGCGCCGGCGTGCCATCGGCGAAGTAGAGCGCGCGGGCTGCACCGGTGCGCCGCTGCGTGACCGCGCCGCGCCAGCCGAGCTCGCAGACCAGCTTGGTCTTGGCCCGCTCGCAATCGGCCTCGATATGCGAGGAGCGCCAGAGCTTGACCTTGCCGTCCTCGCTCTGCACGCCGGAGCCGCCGAGGATCTCGCGGGCGCGCGGCGGCACGGCGCGGACCGGCTGGCCCTCGAAGCCGATCTCGACATCGCGCCGGCGCGCGCCGGTGATGGTGAAGCGCCAGCCATGCGGCAGGCCTTGCTGCGCTTCCTCGGCGCAGGTCGCGAAGTCGTCGCTGTCGGAGCAGACGCGCTCGGCTGCGATGGCGAGCCCGGCGATGCGCACGGTCTGCTCGTCACGCTTGGGGTCGAGATTGACCCGCTCATTGCCGACGACGACGCGTGCCGGCTCGAGGATCATGTCGACGGTGACGCGGCGGTTGCCGGCCGGCAGCCGCGTCGAGAGCACGAGCCTGTCCTCGGGCGCGCGCAAGGGGCCGAACAGGGCCCAGTCGGAGAGCTGGTTGCCTCGGCGCTTGGCGAAATCGGCGAAGTCGCGCGGCGGCGGCACCGCATTCGGCATCACGTTGAGCGGCGCGGCGAGGTCGGTGGTCTGGGCGACGCGGGCGGTCCAGCTCGACGGGCGGCAGCCGGCCGGCACCACCGGCAGCGTCAGCGGCGTGCCGTCGGCGCAGCGCCGGTCGGGCGCGCGGTCGTCGCGGGCGCCGGCGATCAGGAAGGAGTTGTTCCAGGCCAGCATCTCGGAGCGGATCTGCGCGCCGGCCGGCAGGTTGCAGAGCCGGTCGAGCAAGGTCCGCGAGAACTCCTTGGTGCCCTGCGGCGTCGGCACGGTCAGCGAGGCGTCGTAGAGCGCTTCGCAAGGCTGCGAGCGGATGACCGGGCCGGCGGCATCGAGCCAGATCAGCCCGGTCGCGACGCCCTGCTGGAACAGGTCCTCGTTCGAGCGGCTGGTCTCGGTGAAGTCGGGCTGCTTGATCCAGGCGCGGCTGGCGGCGAGCTCGCCGATCAGCCCGCCCGAGAGCCAGAGGAAGCCGGCGATGGTGACGGCGCCGACAGCGACGGCGGTGAGGCTGCGCTTCAGGCTGCGGAAGAGCGGATGGCTCATGGCGTGGCCTCCCGGAGCTCGACCACCAGCGGCCCGAGCACGAAGGGGCCGTTCGGCGGGATGATGCAGGTGCCGGCCGCCTGCGGCTTGCGCCCGCCGAGGAGCCAGATGTCGCCGGCCGACTGCACGGCGACGCCATCGGGCGCAGCCGCGATGAAGCCGACCGGGTTGTGATCATAGAGGTCGTCGAGGCGCTCGACCACGCCGGAGCCGAACTGGACGCGCACGGCCTCGCCGAGCCAGTCGAAGGTGCCGTAGCCGCGCGAGGACTGGTCCGGGCCGAAGGCGATCGCGGTCTGCTCGCGCGGCAGGCCGATATAGCCGAACTCGCCATCCTCCAGCATCAGCAGCGAGCGGCGGCGACCGTCGAAGCTCATGCTCTCGGCGCGGAACTCGCCGCCGACGCGGCTGTAACGCAGCTCGCGCCGGTCATAGCGACGGGCGTCGCGGCCCTGCACGACGATGCTGTCGCGCTGGGCCAGCATCGCCGAGGACATCAATCGCCCGCCATGGCTGCGCTCGACCCAGTAGCGTGCCATGCGCCGTCCGCCGAAATTCTCGGGAATGGCGAGGCCGGTGACGGCGAGGTGCGGCCCCCTGGGCGGCTGCGCCTGCAGGCGGGACGGCCTTCGATCGAGCGTGACGTCGACGAGGCCGAGCGAGACGCGGCCGACCTGCGGGCGCACGCCGAGGATCTCGAAGCGGGCATCGACATTGCCGCCGGGCAACGCGAGGGTCTCGACCTGGATCGCCTGTGCCCGCGCCTCGGGCGTCTGCGGCAAGGCGGTCAGCAGTGGCAGGCCGCCGGCATCGCGGGCGGAGGCGTCGACCGGATAGCGGCCGAGGAAGAAGATCGTGCCGCCCGGCAGATCGGGATGCACCGCCGGCGTCAGCATCTCGCTGCGCGAGAAGGCAAAGCGCGCCTGGCCGGAATAGAGCCCGCCCGGCGTGTTGACGCCGATGATCGGCTGGCCGATCGCGGTCTGCGCATCCTGCCGGATCACCACCTCGCCATGCGGCAGCCGGCTGTCGGCCGGCGGGGCATGGACGCCATGACCGAGATAGACTGCGACCGGTGCGGTCGCATGCAGGCTCTGCTCGACATGGACGGTGACGCCGATATCGGGGTCGATCACGTCGCGGAAGCGCTGCTCGATCCGGTCGGCGAGGAAGCGCCCGAGTTCCTGCGCGCCCGGCAGCGCCTCGGCGGTCAGCACCACCAGCGAGGTGAAAGGCACGTCGATCGGCTGCGGGCCGCTGCCGCCATCGGTCAGTGCGATGCTGCGATAGCGGTCGATCAGATCCTCCAGCGAGGCCTTGCCGTCCTTGGTCGGCTGGCCGCCGGCGGTCAGGCTGAAGACCGGCTTGCGCCAGAGGTTCTCGATTCCCGGCATGGCCTCGCCCGGCTCACCGGCGACGGCGCGCAAGGACGTCAGCCGCCGCGGGTCGTGCATCACCAGGTCCATGAGATCAGGCAGGGCCATGGCGTCAGCTCACTCGGGCGGGGAAGGCGGGGTGATGGGATTGCGGTCGCGACGAGGCGGGCCAAGCCCGCCTTTGTGAGCGCCAGAGCCGTTTTCGCGTGCGGGCCATGACGATCCTGCGATCCCCTAGTAGATGCGCGAGACGCGGTCGTGCTCGATCCGCCAGCAGGCTTCCCAGCCTTCATTGGCGGCGACGACCGTGACCTTGCGGCTCGATGGCGAGAGCACCTCGCTGATGATCTCGCAGACACCGAAGCCGTCGAGCCCCTCGCGGTGCGCTTCGACGATCGAATCGCCCTCGAGCAGCACCATCGGGTCCTGACCGTCGAGCAGCGGCCGCAGGCGAGCCAGCGCCTTGCCCTGCGGGTCGAGGCCCGGAATCGTGCGCACGAACTGGAAGCGGCGGCCGAGATTGGCGCGCCCGCCGAGGCTGGGCGCCGCCTCGTCATGTTCGGCATGGACGCGCGCACCCGAGCCGATGTCGTAGCCGAGATAATGGATGCGCTCGGCTGCGAATTCGGTGCGCAGGCCGGTGGCGCCGAGATCGCGCATCTGCACCGCCATCGCGGCGATGCCGAGCGGGTTCTTGTGCTGCACGGCGCTGCCGGCCATGTCGCCCTCGATGCCGAGGATGGCGGCGCCGGCGATCACGGCCTTCTTCATCGCAGCCGGCGAGAATGGCCGCTCGAACGGGAAGGCGGCGCGGCTGGCGTCGGCTTCCGCCGCGATTGCCTCGAAGATAGGCGGCCAGAGCGCGGCGCGCCCGGTCGGCACCATGATCACGGTCGGCCGGCGCGCCGGGTTCGGGCCGGCGGCGCGGGCGAGGCGTGGCAGCAGGCCGCCAAGCACGGCGCCGATCTCGGCGAGGTGCTGCGAGGCTTCGCTCGCGCCCTTCTCCACGGCGCTGCGCGCGAGCTTCAGCACCAGCCGGCGCGTTCCGGACTTGCCCGGCCCGTCGATCGTAAGCTGCAGGCCCGGCCGCTGCGTGACCTCGGCCAGTGCCGGCTCGTTCTGGGCGACATAGAGGCCCGCCCGATCGCCGTCCGGTTTCAGCTCGGCAAGGACGAGGTCGAAGGTCTCGTCGGCGGCGTCCGCATCCCAGCGATAGCGTGTGCCGGCGGCCTGCGCCTTCTCGCTGAGGCGGGTGGCGAGCTGCGCCTTGGCCTGCTTCACCGCGTTGCGCAGCCAGCCGCGCGCCGCCAGCGCGGCGGCGTCCTCGCGCTGGATGGCGCGGGCGAGCGAAGCCTCGGCAAAGGCTGGCTGCCAATGCGCGTCCTGGCCGTCCATCGCCCGGTCGATCAAGGTCGCGGCGATGCCGGTCAGCGCCTCGTCGATCAGGTCGCCGCCGACGGGCAGGCCGAAGGTGGCGAGCGTCTGATGGTTCAGCCGGTCGCCGTCGCGCCGCAGCGAGGCGAGCGCGACGTCGCTGGTGCCGCCGCCGATGTCGAGCGTGACCAGCAGCGCCTCGCTCTGGTCCGGCACGGCGGCCCGCACCTCCGGCAGGCTGGCGACATAGCGCGCCGCCGCCACGGCCTCGGGCACGGTGACGGCCGCATCCGGGAAGCTGGTGGCGCCCGGAAAGAGCCGCTCCAGGCGCTGGGCGAAGAGTTCAAGCGCGGCACGGTAGCGTGAGGCGATCTCGTCGCCGATGCCGCTCGGGCAGGAGACGAGGATGCGCGGCACCACCGGCGGCGGCGCGTGATCCTCGACCCGCAGGCGGTCCTCGCCGAGGCGCAGCACATAAAGGTCGACCAGTTCGTCGAGCACGTCTGCGACCAAAGGCGCGATCTCGACGGTGTTGGTGGCGACGACGCGGTCGGTGGCGGCATCGTAGCGATGGACCTGCTCGTTCAGCGTCAGCGAGACCGCGCCGGAGGTCAGCGCATGCTTGAGCGAATCGATCCGCTTGCCGCTCTCGGGCAGGCCGGGTTGTGGCGGCGGGGCCGGCGCCGAGACGTCATAGCGCCGCGCGAAGGCCTTGAGCCGGCGCGCCACGCTGGCGCGGTCGGAGCCGATCAGGGCTAGGTCGGGCAAAGCGTGCGGCGCGTGGTCGGCGCGCAGGTTGTTGCCGGAATCGAGGCCGACATGGCTCGGGATCAGCGGCGCGGCGCCGGCATCCTTGAGGGCGGCCTCGCCATGGCGCGGATCGACATGGGCGGCGAGCCAGGTGCCGAGCGCCAGCGGCTTGATCTCGGTCGCCCGGCCGGCGGCACGCGGTGCGCCCGACCAGATCGAGGTCGCAGAGGCCCCGAGGTCGATGCAGATCGGCAGGCGATGGACGCGGCGGCTATAGCGCAGCGGCAGGCTCGCCTGCGCGAAGGCCCGGCCAGCCTCGTCGCCGGCCTTGATCGCCAGCGAGACGGTGATCTCGCCGCGCAGCACATTGGCGCCGCTGGTGCGCACGGCGCGCGACAAGGTTGTCGTCAGGTTCTGCATCGGCACGACGGCACGGCCGCGCCGGCCGAAATCGCCCTCGCGCACGATCTCGAGCGGGAAGGGCGTGGGCGGCTCGGCGATTTCGCTGTCGCCCATCCTGCTGCTGACCTCGACGGTCAGCGGCGCGGTCCGGGTCAGCGGCCAGCGGCGCAGGTCGATCACCAGCCCGTCGCAGCGCACGATCGAGGTCTCGTCGTCCGGGTCGACCTCGGCATTGAGCCCACCCGTGATCTCGAACTGGGCGGTTCCGCCGAGCGGGCAGGTGAAGTGCTGTCCGGCGATGGTCAGCGCGGCCTCGCCGCGCTTCTGGCTGAGGATCGGCACCGAACGGGATTCGAGCGCGCTCGACCAGGGTTTGGCCGGCCCGTCCGGATCATGGCCGGCGCCGTCCTGGGCGACCCAGCCGCCGAGCTTGGCGGTCAGCCTGACCTGCAGCGGCGCCTTCGGATTGGCCTGGCTGGTCTCGTCGACGAAGTCGAGCACGGCGTCGCGCGTCAGCGTCACGTCGAGCCGCACTTCCTGGCCGGCGAGCGCCGGCGCATCGGCGAGCCAGATCAGATGCCGGCTGGTCGATGTGCCGGCATCCGGGAAGCGCCGGAGCGAGACCGAATGGTCCATCGGGGCGGCGACGCCGAGCGAGAGATGCTGCGCCTTGATACCGAAGCAGCTCGCCTCGATGGTCAGCCCGCGCCGGCCCTCGAGCACGATGTCCTTGGGGATGTCGATCGCGAGCTGGCCGATCGCGATCTGCTTGCCGGCCTGCAGTGAGTCGAGGTCGATCTCGACCGGCTCGATCCGCCATTCAGGTTGGGATGCGCCGGCGAGCGCAGCGATCTTGAGGAGGCGTCGCGGCGAGGCGCGGGTGCCACTGCCGGTCTCGACGATGGTGGAAAACGCGATCTCGAGGCTGGCGTCACTGTCGATATCGGCCTGCGCGCGGTGGTTCGCCACGGCGCGCATCACGGCTTCGCGCTTCAACCCCAGCACCAGACGCTCGCCCGCCCGGACTGCGGCCTTGTCGAGAAGGGCATTGCCTTGCAGCCAGCCGATATCGATGCCGCTGGCAAGGCTCGGCGCATGCGAGACCAGCGAGACCGTCACCGCCTTGACCATGTCTTCGGGCGCCTCGAAGGCGAGGAGGTCGATCAGTTCGCCGCTGCGGTCGAGCGCGATGGTCGCGGCGAAGCTTCCGAGACGGGTCTCGAGATTGTAGCAAGGCAGAGTGGTCATGCGTCCTGCCTCGAAGCGTCGCCTGCCCCGGTCCTGGCGGCGAGGGCAGTGCCCCACTGGTGATCGAGCCCGGTGAGCGCGGCGGCGGCGGCGAGATAGCGCGGCAGCATGTCGCCGCTGCCCGCCCTCAGCCGGCGATAGGCGGCGCCGAAGCCGGTATCCTGAGAATCGGCCAGCGCCTTCCCGGCGAAGGGCAAGCTGGCGAAGGCGCCGTCGGCCTCGTGCCGGACCAATTGCGCCAGAAGCAGGCGGCCATAGCCGTCGAGCGTCTGCCGCAGGGCCTGATTGCGCGCCGTGCCCTCGCCGGCCGGGCCGAGCAGCCCGTCGATCGCGGTGGCAAGTTCGGCCAGGGCCGGGGCAAGGCTTTCGATCCGCGACAGAGAGCCGGCGAAATTGCGGCTGGCCGTCGCGAGCCGTTGCGCACCGCGCACGGGATCGCCTGATCGATGCGCGCGCGCCGCGAGACCCGGACAGCCGGCCACTTCTTCCCAGTCGCGGATGAGGTCGGCGGCGGCCGCTGCCTGCTCGACCTCGCGTTTCAGGGACGCGAAATGGCTGTGCAGCAGGACGATCTCGCCAGGGGTCAGCTCGCCGAGCCGCCGCCCGAGCTCGTCCGTGATCGCCGGCGATTGGCTTGCCTGCCGTGCGGCATCGCCGAGCTCGCTGCGCATGCGGGCGATCGCCTCGAGGCCCGGTGTCGGCTGTCGCTGCGGCTGTCGGCGCAATTCCAGCAACAAGGCATCGAGCGGGGAGAGCCGGCGCTGCCCGCGTTGCGTCGCAGCCGCTGCCATCGCCTGCTCGACCTCGGCGGCGAGCCCGGCCTCGATCCAGCTCTGATGGACGCTGGCGGCGACATCGTGGAGAAGCCGCATCGCACGCCGATCATGCCCGGCCAGCGCCATCGCTTCGCGGGCGAGCGCTTGCGGGAGATTGGGGTCCTCGTACCAGGCGAGCAGGCGCTCCAGCCCGGCCTCGTCCTGTGCCGATCCCGGCATGGGCAGAACGAGGCGTGCGGCGCAGGCTCGCGCCGCGAACTGCGGCTGCGCCAGTGCACGCAGGAGCATGGCGAGCTGTTCGGTGAGCGTGCGCTCGCCGAGTTCGTCGATGCGGTCCGGGTCGAGTCCTGTCGTCGTGGCCAGCGCCTCCATCAGGCTTGCCGGCGCCTCGGGGGCCTTGCTGCGCGCATCGAGCCGGGCGAGAGCGCCGGTCGGCGCCTGGGCCATGCGCAGGCCGATCTCGCGCAGGATGGCGCCGAGGCGTGCCGGCCGGGCCGCGCTCGTCGCTCGCCAGAGCCCCTCGGCCAGCCGCCCTGCCGCGAGGGCGAGGTCGTCATGCAAGGGCGCGGCACTCCCGGCGGTCGCAATGACCAGCGCGTTGCCGCCGCTTTGGCCGAGCGTCAGTCCGGTTGCGGCCGATGCCGTGTAGCGCGTGCCATGCGAGAGCACCGCGAAGGCGCCCTCCTGCCAGCGCAGCGTCAACGGATTGCCGCTGACGGCTTCGCCATCGCCCGCCCAGACGAGCTGGCGCCGCGGTTCGGCGAAGATGATGATCTCGTCCGCCTCGACCCAGTCGGCGAGCGCGAGCACGCCGCCTTCGGCCTCGGCGCGGGCCCGGAGCAGGCGGAAGCCGCGGCGCAGCGCGGCGACGCGGCCAAGCCCCGTCGCATCGACGTTGCGCTGATCGGCCGGCGAGGCAGCCAGCGTATCGAGCTCGGCCTCGATGGAGAGCCGGAGGTCCTGGTCGATCTGCGCCAGGTTCTGCCGCGCCTCGCGCATCGCTGCCGGCAGATGCGCCACCAGCAGCCCTTCGACCGCCGTTTCGGCCTCGTCGCCGCTGAAGGCAAGCGTCAGGCCGCCGGCTTCGCCGCGGCGCGCCGTCAGTGTCGTCGTCGTGGCGCGTTCGTCGTCCGGATGCAGGAAGGGGCCGGCCAGCAGCCGATAACCCTCGCTGTCCGAGCCGCTGGCCCGGTTGAGTCCGGAGGCCAGCAATGCCGCCAGCGCCGTTGGGGCCGCGCCGGCGGGGCCGGTCTGCTGAGCCAGCCGGCCTTCATCGTCGAGATAGGTCTGCACCAGTGCCAGGTCGGCCGCGCTGCGATCGGCCTCGGTCAGCGACAGCTTGTCGTCGAGCTGCACCGGGATCGTGACCAGCCCGCCATCGGGCTCGACAGTTACGGCATGGAGTACATGGCTGCCGGGAGGCAGGGTCGCGAACAGCGGCGCCGTCCCGGCGTCTGCGGCGGCGATCAGGCTGATGCGGCCGCTCGCCTCTTCGGCAGCGATGAAGCGGGCTGATGCGCTGTCCCGCCAGATCGCGGCGACATGACGTGAGCCGTCCCAGATGATGGCGACCGGCGCCACGGAAAGAGTCACGGAAACAGGCTCCGGGGAAGACGAATTGGGCGGGGCGACGTAAGCGGACCTTGCGCGATGGGCCGCCGTCTTGCAAGACATGCGCTCGGCTCGACCTTGTCGGTGCGGGCCTGATCTTGCGGCCGGCTGGCTGCACTTGCGGAAACCTGCCGCGTCGGACTGCCGACGAAGGCCGGTGCGGGTTGAAGACGGAGCGGGATGCGATGACGGCAGAATCGGTTTGCTTCGCCGCCTTGCCGGCCGCTCTGCCGGCTGCGCTCGCTCAAGCGAACGCCGGCGAGGATGTCACGCACCATCGCCTGGCTCTCTCCGAAGCGTCCGGCGTGGACGCGCGCGAAGTCGATGCGAGCTTCCTGGCGCCGCGCCTGCTGCCGCGCCTGTTCCGCGATCCGGCTCAGGCGGCTTCGCAGGCCCAGGCGACCCTGCTGGGCGCCGCGCGGCTGATCGTGCTCCTGCCGGTCGGGCGCTACGATGACGGCGTCTGGGCCCCGATCATCGAGCGCATCCTGTCGGGGCTGGAGGCCGCGGCGGCGCGCCCGCGCGAGATCATTCTGGCCTGGAGCGGGGTCGAGCCTTTCCTGGCGCCATTCGGTCGCCGGGCGCAGGAGGTCTGGAACGATCCCCGCCTCGTACCGGCCATGCTCGGTGTGCTCGAGCGGTCCGCGCGCTCGCTTCCGGCAGTGCTCGACACGGCCGCCAATGTCCGTCGAGGCCTGATCCGGTTCGAGCCGGCGCAGGATGCGGGACCGGCGCGGGCCGCGCTGGCGCTGGCCTGAGCGCATAGGCCGGCGACTACTTCCAGACCAGCGCGTTGGCGAGGTCGCGGCGGCCGCATTCCAGCGACATGGCGTTGACGGCAGCGCGGTAGCCCTGCAGCGAGTAGATCACATGGGCCGGCCGGCCATCGGTCGCCGTGCCCTGGATCTCGAGCGTGGTGCCCCTGTTGTAGCCGGCGACCGCGTCCATATCGAGGATCGGCTGGCCGTTCGAGCCCTGCTTCGTCGGGCGGATGAAATTGCCCGCGGCGGTCGGGGCGGCGTTGAGCCGGCGCACCATGCCGCCACCTTCCCGGATCACCGCTTCGAAGGGCGTATTCGGCTTGTAATAGCGCTTGTCCTCGATCAGGTGCTGGAGGTCGCCGTTGCCGACGCCGGCACTGCTGGCCTGCAACAGGATGAACGGCGCCTGTTCGCGCCAGTAGCGCGGCCCGGCTTCCTGCGCGGCAGTATAGGCATAGCAGGTGCGCTGGCCGGTACGTGGATCCTCGGAGACGCTGGCATACCAGTCCTGGAACCGGCGCAGCAGCCGTCCCGGTGCCTCCGGCATCAGCATGTCCTTGGTGTCGGTGGCGCGCGCGCGCAGCTGGAAGTCCTGCGCGACGGGGCCGGCGCTGGCGACCCGGATCGTGTATTCGCCGGGGCCGAGCTTGTAGCGCCGCAGGTTCGGCCGGCTCGGATTGACGATGTGGATGGTCTTCAACACGGCGTTGTTGCGGCCGAGCACGTCGACGGGCACGGCCGGGTGCGGGCCGCGGACGCTGGCGGTCGGGATGTCGACCTCGACATAGGATTCCTGCGCGACCAGGAAGGGATATTGCTGCAGGGCGCGGCCGCCCTCGATCCGCGCATTGACCCGCATCGGCGTCTGGTCGAGCCGGGGCGTCTGGGCCTCCGGCCCGAGCGCCGCCCATTGCTGCATCGTCGGCAATTCGTCGAGCGCGACCAGCCCGTCCTCGGAGACCGGCGTCGTGTTCCGGCGATTGACGCTGACCGAGATGCGATAGCCGAGCGGGCGCGGATCGACTGTGACCATGCCCTCCCAGCGCTTGTCCTCGGTGGTTGCGGGGTCGTGTGCGATGACCAGCGAAACGTGGCGTTCGGCCCGGATCTTGGTTTCCTTCTCCTCGGCGTTCTGCTTGCTCAGCGCGCGCCGCAGCTTGTCGGAGAAGAATTCCTGCCAGCCGGGGCTGACAGGCAGCCCGCTCAGCATCCTGACCGACAAGGTCATCGGATTGCCGGTATCGACCGAGGCCGCCCAGACCCCGGCGGCGACCTTGTTGAAGAGCTCGTCGGTCGAGCTGTATTCCTCGCCGATGAAATCCTGGGAGACAGGGAACGGATCGAGGCTCGGCGAGCAGCTCTCATAGCCGTTCCAGCCATGCGCCGACAGGTTGAAGCGCGTCGCCGCGCCAGCCTTGTAGCCGGAAGCCCGGACCTCGAGCTGGATCTTGCTGAGCTGTTCCTTGTTGTCGCCGGCCAGCGGATTGTCGAGCACGCCGGTGTCGACGATGCCCTTGATCGGGTCGATGTCGAGCCAGGGCGCCATCGTGATGCCGGGGATGTTCGAGAATGCAGCCCGAATCTGCTGCATGATGTTGTTGCCCTGGTCGGTCGTGAAGGCGTCGCGCGTCGCGGGACGCGAGGCGATGCCGATGGTGACCGGCAGCTTGAGCTGCGGGCATTGCTGCTGGATGCGCTGCCAGAGGATCTGGGCGGCCGAGCCGAACGGGTTGTACGGATCGAAGCCCGCCATCATCTGCGTCTGCGCCGTAGCCCCCATCGGCGGTGCCGCCACGAGGCAGGCAACCGTCAGGCATAGGGCTCGTTTCGTCAGCGCTCGCGCAGTCATCTCGGTTCGGTGCTCATGGGGGCCCTCCCTCGCAAGCGAGGGAGGGCCGGTTCTCGTTTCGCCGCGGCTCAGATGCCGGACGCTTCGTTCGTCGCCAGATTGACCTCGACCTGGTCGGTGCCGGCAGCCTTGCCCTCGCGGGTTACGCTGCGCTCGACGACGCGGATGCGCTGGCCCTGGCTGTTGTTGTAGGTGCGCACGGTGCGGGCGCGCACCACGACGGCCTGGCCGCTCGAGTTGCGGAAGCTCTGGGTGTTCGAGCCGCCCGAGCGAGCAGCGATGTAGGCGGCCTCGCGGGCACGCTCCTTCTCGATCGCGTCGGCGATGACGAGACCGGCGACGCCGCCGATCAGGGCGCCGATCGCTGCGCCGCGCCAGCCACCGGCCGCGCCGCCGATCAGGGCGCCGGCGCCGGCACCGAGCGCGCCACCGGCCGCAACGCGTTCCTGCGACTGGGTGCAGCCGCCGAGCGCGAGGGCGCCCGCGACGAGGATGGTTCCGGCCTTCAAGGTCTTGGCATGCATTACGTCACCCCAGTAAAAAGTTGCTTCCAAAATTGATGGTGCCGGCAATCTGGTAGCCCTTGCCCCCGGCAGAGCCGGTTTCGCAGAACCGGGCAGGACCACGCAGCACCACACCTGGCATCTGTTCCATATTGGCCTTTTTTGGGCAAGAGCCGCCACGCTTTGTCACGATTCTGCCAAGTTCCAAATTGTTCGCGGTCCAGTCATGGGTCGAAGAGCCAAGAACGACGGGGCTCCGCGTCGTTTCGCGTTGTGGCTGTTCCGTCGCGCCGAACACCACCGGCACGATATCTTTAAAAACATCGGGCTCATCTTTAACGCTTTTCCGGTGCCTGTGGTTAATTCGCCGCGGTCGGCTGCGGCCGTCCTTCGGCCTGCCGCACGGTGACGCGCATCGGCATGCCTCGCCCCGGGCGCAGCGTGATGCGCTGGACCGGCATCGGCGCCTCCTCGCCGGCATAGTCGAAGCGCAGCCGCCGCAGCAGCGTGGCCAGAACGATCACCGCCTCGACCATGGCGAATTGCTGGCCGATGCAGACGCGTGGGCCGGCACCGAAGGGCAGGTAGGCATAGCGCGGGATGGCGTCGCGGGCGCCGGGCAGGAAGCGCTCGGGCCGGAACTGCTCCGGTGCCTGCCAGAGCGTCTCGTGCCGGTGCAGCAGATAGGGCGAGATCACCACCAGCGCACCCTTGGGGATGGCGCAGGCGCCCGCCATGTCGTCGGCCAGCGCCGTGCGCGACAGCGACGGCACCGGCGGGTAGAGCCGCATCGCCTCCTCGATCACGGCGCGGGTGAGCGCGAGGCGCTCGCCCGACAGGGCGGCAGCGGCGAGATTCTCGCCGGCGGCGTCGATCTCGGCCTCCAGCGCGTCGCGCACATCCGGTGCGAGCGATGTGAGATAGAGCGCCCAGGTCAGGGCGTTGGCGGTGGTTTCGTGGCCGGCACCGATGAAGGTGACGATGTTAGCGCCGACCTCGGCGTCGCTGAGGCCCGTCCCGGTCTCGGGATCGCGTGCGGCGAGGAGGGCGTCGAGCAGGTCCGGCGTCTCCGGATGCCAGGTCCCGCCGGCATGCAGGCCCTGCCGCTCGGCGATGATCGCTTTGACCTGCGCCTCGAAGAACGAGATCGCCGGGCGCGCCATCCAGCGGCCGATCCGCGGCAGCCAGGAGGGGGCGCCGAGCACATCGAGCGGGTCGATCCGCCCTTGTGTCTCGAAATAGCGGGTCAGCGCCTTGCCGAAGGCGTCGGCGCCGCCGGCGATCGCGTTGGAAAACATCGTCTCGGCCAGGATGTCGTAGGTCACGCGCGTCATGTCGGTGCTGATGTCGACGATGCGGCCGCTGCGTCGGCGTGCCATGCGCATCACCGTCCGCTCGGCCGGCGCCGTCATGCGCTCGGCCAGCGCCGCGACCCTGCGTGGCGTGAACAGCGGCGCCAAGGTCCGCCGCGCCCGCTTCCAGGCCTCGCCCTCCGCCGTCAGCAGGCCTTCGCCGAGCCCGGGCGCGAGGACGCTGCGCTGCAGGTCGTCCTTGCGATAGTTCGCCGCGTTCTCGACCAGAACATGCCGGACGGCGTCCGGATCGGAGATGACGACGCCATAGCCGAACAGACCTTCGCCGGCGACGATCGGCTCGCGGAAATGGCGGGTGCGCCAGATCGTCAGCGGGTTGCGGCGCAGGCGCAGCAGCAATTCGAGCCGGCCGAACTCGTGCTCTTCCGGCACGGGAGCAGGTGGGCGGCGTCGACGGGGCTGCGCGGCCCGCATGGCCGCATCCGCTGCACTCATGAGATCCCTCCCGATGGAGACGATTCGAGCCGGCCGATCGGAACCGGCTCTGAGGTTGACAATCTCCGGCCGGTTTCAGGCATTCCGAAGGCGCAAATCGCGTGCCAGTCCGATCTGCGATTGTTGCATTGCAGAGAATAATCCAGCAAATCTTGTGCAGTGCACAATAAGTGCTATTTTAGGCATCCAAGGAGCAATCGAGATGCCCGACTACAAGAATCCCCCGCCGCGCATCCTGCGCCCGCGCAAGGAGCTGCCGACCCTCGAAGAGGCGGTGACGGCGGCGCAGTGCATGAGCGATTCGCCGGAGCACCAGGCCGAGCTCGCTGCTCAGCTGATGGGCGTGCCCGTCGCCGAGGTCGTGCCGCTGATCCGCAAGGCTGCGCACCGCACCACGGTGATGACGCCGAACCGGTCCGTCGTGGTCGTCCGCCGGCCGACACGCACCTTCTCGCCGCGCCTCGCCGAGGCGATGCGGCGCTGAGCGGCGCTGCCGACGACGCAGTCTTCCCGTATCGGCAAATGCCGGGGGCCTGGAAAGGTCTCCGGCATTTTGCTGTGCGGGCTCTCAGTTCGGCGAACCGATCTTGTCGAGGATCGGGCAGTCCGGCCGCTTGTCGCCATGGCAATGGCTGGCGAGATGGCGCAGCGTCGCTGCCATCGCCTGCAGGGCGGCCGCCTTCTCCTCGAGCTCGGCGACATGCTTCAGCGCCAGCGTCTTGACGTCGGCGCTCGCCCGCGAGCGGTCGCGCCAGAGTGCCAGCAGCGCCCCGGTCTCCTCGACCGAGAAGCCGAGGCTGCGGGCGCGGCGCACGAAGCGCAGCGTGTGGACGTTCGGCTCGGCATAGACCCGGTAGCCCGACTGCGAACGGGCCGGCGGCTCGATCAAGCCGATCTGCTCGTAATAGCGGATCATCTTGGCGCTGACGCCGGAGGCCTCGGCGGCTTGTCCGATATTCATCCCATCCTCCCGAAGGCCGGGGCCGGGTTCGGCGCCGCGGCAATGTCCTGCCGCGCCGAAAAGCGGCGCAGCCTGAGTGCGTTGGCCAGCACGCTGACGCTGGAGAAGGCCATGGCGAAGCTGGCGAAGACCGGCGACATCAGCACGCCCCAGAGCGGGTAGAGTGCGCCGGCCGCGACCGGGATCAGCAACACATTATAGCCGAAGGCCCAGCCGAGGTTCTGGCGGATATTGGTCATCGTCGCCTTGGACAGGCCGATCGCCTCCGGCACATGACGCAGGTCGCCGGAGATCAGCACGATGTCGGCGCTCTCGATCGCGATGTCGGTGCCGGCGCCCATGGCGATGCCGATATCGGCCTGGGCCAGGGCCGGCGCATCGTTGATGCCGTCGCCGACGAAGGCGACCTTGCCGCCATTGGCCTGCAGGCGCGTGACGATCGCCGCCTTATCTGTCGGCAGCACCTCGGCTTCGACGGCGTCGATGCCGAGCCGGGCGGCGATCGCCTCGGCGGTGGCGCGGTTGTCGCCGGTCACCATGACGATGCGCAGGCCGAGTGCCTTCAGCGCCGCGATCGCAGCGGGCGTGCCGGGCTTGACCTGGTCGGCCACGGTGACAAGGCCGGCGAGCCTGCCGTCGACAGCGACATAGAGCGGGCTTTCACCGTCGCGAGCGAATGCGGCGGCCTTGTTCGTCAAGTCGCCGAGAGCGACGCTGCGCTGTGCCATCAACTTCTGCGAGCCGACCAGGATCTCGCGCCCCTCGACCTGGGCCGAGATGCCGAGGCCGGGCTCGGCCGTGAAGCCAGCCGCGGCCGCAAGCACAAGACCGCGCCGCTTCGCCTCGGCGACGATCGCCTCGGCGGAGGGATGCTCGGAGGCGCTTTCCGCCGAGGCGGCGAGGCGCAGCGCTTCCTCCTCGGTGAAGCCCTCGGCGGCGATGAGGTGCGTCATCTCGGGCCGGCCCTTGGTCAGCGTTCCCGTCTTGTCGAATGCGATGGTCGTAACCTCGCTCAGGCCCTGCAGCGCGGCGCCCTGGCGGAAGAGGATGCCGAGTTCGGCTGCGCGGCCGGTGCCGACCATGATCGAGGTGGGTGTCGCCAGGCCCATGGCACAGGGGCAGGCGACGATCAGCACGGCGACGGCATTGACCAGGGCATAGGTCAGCGCGGGCGAGGGGCCGAAGGCGAGCCAGGCCGCGAAAGCCACCAGCGCAACGGCGATCACCGCCGGCACGAACCAGTTGGTGACGCGGTCGACCAGCGCCTGGATCGGCAGCTTGGCGCCCTGCGCCTGTTCAACCATGCGCAGGATCTGGGCGAGCAGCGTGTCGCCGCCGACCTTATCGGCCCGGAAGCGCAGCGCGCCGTTGCGGTTGATCGTGCCACCGATCACGGTCGAGCCGACGCTCTTGTGGGCAGGGGCCGGCTCGCCGGTCACCATGGCCTCGTCGACATAGGACGCGCCGTCGATGACCTCGCCGTCGACCGGGATCTTCTCGCCCGGCCGGACCAGGACGAGATCGCCGACCCGGACATGCTCGATCGCGATCTCGCTCTCGACACCGTCACGCAACACCCGGGCGGAGCGCGCCTGCAACTGCACTAGCCGCTTGATCGCCTCGCTGGTCCGGCCCTTGGCGCGGGCCTCGAACCAGCGCCCGAGCAGGATCAGGGTGACGATCACCGCCCCGGTCTCGAAATAGGTGTAGTCGGTACCGGCCGGCAGCCAGTCCGGCGCGAAGGTCGCGACCACCGAATAGGCATAGGCCGCGCCGGCGCCGAGCATGACCAGCGCGTTCATGTCGGGCGCCCCGCGCAGCAGCGCCGGCCAGCCCTTGAGGAAAAAGCGCAGGCCCGGCCCGAACAGCACGATGGTGGTGAGGCCGAAGGCGATGAGCTTCAGCACGAAGGCGTCGATGCGGGCATAGAGCCAGTGATGGAAGGTGTCGCTCAGATGCGGCCCCATCTCGAGCACCAGCAGCGGCAGGGTCGCCAGCGCCGCGACGACGACCGCGCGGCCGAGCACGGCCTGCTCGGCCTCGCGGCGCGCAGTGGCGGCATCGCCGCCGTCGCTGCGTCCCTCGTCGAGGGGCTTGGCCTCGTAGCCGGCGGCCGCGACGGCGGCGACGAGCGCCGGCGTGATGCCGCCATCGGCGGCCCGGACTGTGGCTCGCTCGGTCGCGAGATTGACCTCGGCGCTCAGAACGCCCGGCACGGCGCGCAAGGCCTTCTCGACCCGGCCGACGCAGGAGGCACAGGTCATGCCGGAGATCGCCAGTGCGATCGTCGTCGCAGCCGGCTCGTAGCCGGCGCCGCGGATCGCATCAGCGACGGCGCTGATGTCAGCTCCGGCCAGCGTCACCCGCGCCTTGCCGGTCGCAAGATTGACCGCAGCCGCGCTCACACCGGGAACGGCCGTGATCGCCTTTTCCACGCGCCCGACGCAGGACGCGCAGGTCATCCCGTCGACCGGGATATCGATCACGCTGAGCCCACTCGCGGACCCTTCATGCTTCGCATGCATCGTCATGACGCATCACCTTCCTTCTCTCGTTGGAAGATGGCTACACCTTCCCATCATGGGAAGGTCAAGCGGCTATTTTTTCTGATTGCCGCGATGGCTCCGCCGGCTTCCTGCCAGGCAGAAACCGGGTGTCGCGAACCGCTGCCGACGCGTTTCTTCATCGCCAGCAGGATCGGTGAAGGACGTGGAACATGGCAATAGCGGCGCTTCGTGAGACGGAAGGACGGGCGGTGGATGACGTCGCGGCCGCCCTCGACTGGCCGCGTATCGAGAGCGAGCTCGACGAGCATGGCGTTGGCCTGACTGGCCCGCTGCTCGATGCCGATGCGTGTGCCGCATTGCGCGCGCTTTATGCCGAGCCTCAGCGTTTCCGCAGCCGTATCGTCATGGCGCGCCATGGCTTCGGGCGCGGCGAATACCAGTACTTCGCCCATCCGCTGCCCGATGTGATCGCGGCGCTGCGTCCGTTGATCTATGGCCGCCTCGCACCGATCGCCAATCGCTGGAATGCGGCGCTCGGCATTGCCCAGCGCTATCCGGAGGCGCTCGACGACTTCCTCGCGCTCTGCCATGGGCAAGGCCAGCAACGGCCGACGCCGCTGCTACTGAAATACGGCGCTGGTGACTATAATTGCCTGCACCAGGATCTTTATGGCGACCTGTTCTTTCCCTTCCAGATGGTGATCCTGCTTTCCGAGCCGGGAAAGGATTTTACCGGCGGCGAGTTCACTCTGGTCGAGCAGCGCCCGCGCATGCAGTCCCGGCCGGAAGTTGTCCCGCTGCGGCAGGGCGAAGCTGCGATCTTTGCCGTGCAGCACCGGCCGGTGCAGGGGACGCGCGGAACCTATCGCGTCAATCTGCGCCATGGTGTCAGTCGGGTGCGCTCTGGCGAGCGCTATACGACCGGGCTGATCTTCCATGATGCGCGCTGAACCAGGCCGTCAGGACGCCTTGAACGTCAGGTCCCGGAGAATCGTGCCGAGCGCCGGCTCATCGACGAGATCGGCTGCATCGGCCTGGGTGAACCATTGGCAGCGACGCTGGTCCTGTTCTGGCCAGCTCGGAAGCTGCTCCTTCACTGCCAGAAGATAGAGCCTGACCTTGCACAGCACGAAATCGCGGGTGCGCCGCTTCCAGTAGGTGTAGCGGCCGACGGGCTTCTTGCCGACGTCGCCGAGGAGACCGGCTTCCTCCATGGCTTCGCGTGCCGCCGCCTCATGGCCTTTCAGCCCGCGGATCGGCCAGCCTTTCGGCACGATCCAGCGCTGCGTCTCGCGCGTCGTCACCAGCATGATCTCGACAGCACCGTCCGGCCGGTGCCGATATGGGATCGCACCGATCTGAACTTTTGGCTCGCCCGCCTTCTTCGAGACGGTCGCCTTCGCTGCCCTTGCCAACTTCCCCATGTGCCCTCCGGCGGCAGCATATGGTGATTCGGGGGGCTGCTCGCCAGTCAAATTTGTAGCCGGCAATACTTTCAGGCGCAGCGCGCCGGCCGCGAACCCGCCGCAAGCCGGAGCGGCGGGTCTTGAGTGGTCTTTCAGAGCTTCTTGCCGTCCTTGCCGAACTGCTTGAGGAAGGCGGTGAGATCGGCGATCTCCTTGTCATTCTTGATGCCGGCGAAGACCATCTTGGTGCCGGGGATCTTGGCCTTGGGATCCCGAATGTATTCGGCGAAGACCGCCTC
>NZ_DASZAT010000011.1:0-29209 GCF_035944895.1 Allobosea sp. | reverse complement strand
GAAAACGGCGTCACCTGCTCGATGAGCCGCTCAAGTAACGTCTGGGACAATGCTGCCATGGAGAGCTTCTTCTCATCCCTAAAAACCGAGCGCATCAGGGACAAGCGCTACCTGACCCGTGACGCGGCCCGGGCTGATGTGTTCGACTACATCGAGCGCTTCTACAACACGATCCGCAGGCACTCGACCATCGGCTATCTCAGCCCCGTCGAGTTCGAAAAGAAGGTCGGATTAGCCTAACCGACTGTCCACAGAACCGGCAGCAGGCCAGGTTCTACGGGATCAATCTTGTGCTCGTAGATGCTAGATCACGGATAGCGCGGGGTCCCGCTTTAGCGACAAGATGTCTCCCGGACCTCAGCCGAGACCGGGACAGGCCATGCGGACGCTTGTTGTGCCTAATCTTGATCGACAGCCAGATCCAACTCGGTCAAGGTCCCGGTGTCCTTGCCGAACCACGCCCTGATCGATGCCTTTCGCTTGCCGAGATAGCGCGGCTGGTTCCCGTCGAGCACCATCGGCAGATCGTGGCCTGGAACGACGACGGTGCCCGATCGTTCGCGCCATTTGTCCCAAATCATACCGATCGTCGCACGGCTGACGGCGGCGTCATAGGTCATGTCGGTGTCGCGCGAGATCAGTTCGGCCCGGTTCTTGGCGGCGTCGCCGGTGAAGATGACGTCGCGCGCCGGGGTGCGCCAATGGAAGATCAGGCAGCCGGGCGTATGGCCGGGCGCCAGATGGGCGGTCATGCCCGGGAAAACCTCGGCGCCATCCTCGACCCTCTCGCAGGTCGGCCAGTCCGACAACGCCCGGACATAGAGCTCCGGCACCGGCGTCTCGCCCCAGGGCACCGTCAGCGCCCAGTCCATTTCGACCGCTCCCACCACGATGCGGGCGTCGCGGAACAGCGTCCAATTGACCGAATGGTCGTAATGGGAATGGGTCAGCAGGAGATCGGTGACCTCGCTCGGTTTCAGCCCTCTTTGCGCCAGCTGCTCGATCAGGAGCTTGCGCATCCCGAAATTGCCGGCATCGACGAGCGCGATCCGGCCGCCTTGCCGCAGCAGCGCGACGGTACTCCAGCCGAGCCCGCCATGGCAGGTCGACTTGCCGGGGAAGCCGCAGATGACGAGGTCGAGATCGGAGCTCGCCAGTTCGGGCGGGGTGTCGAAAGGCTTCATCATCCCTCAAATCCGTAGAGCCTCGCGGGGTTGTCGACCAGTATCCCGCGGAGCGGGCCGGGATCGCCGACCGCCCGCGCAAGAGCCGCCAGCGATTCTGCATCGTCGACCTCGGCGAATGGCTCGATCTCGCCAGCCGGCCGGCCGCCTCGCCCGCCGCCGGTATGGGGCCAGTCGGATCCCCAGACCAGACGGTCGGCGCGGGTCTCGATCAGGGCCTTGACGAAGGGGGCGATCCTGTCCTGCTGCGCGCCGCACAGCCGACCGATCGACGAGAGCTTCACCCAGACAGTACCGGTTCGCACCAGTCGCAGGAGCGACACAAAGCCTGGCTGATCGACGCCTTGGTCAAGGTCGGGCCGGCCGAAATGATCGATGACCAGAGGAGCGGGCAAGGTGGCCAGCCGATGCTCCAGGGCCGCGATGACCGATAGACGCGTCAGGATCTGGACATGCCAGCCGAGCCCCGCGCAGCGGGCGGCCTCCTCGCGCAGGCTGGCCCAGATCGCCTCCGGGTCGATGATCCCTTGCGTATCGACATTGAGGCGCAGGCCCCGGACCCCGGCCTGCGACAGTCGTGCGAGGTGATCATCGGACGCATCGCCCTCGACGACGGCGACGGCGCGAGCCCGAGAGCCCAGCCGGGCAAGGCCAGCCAGGAGCCGGCTGTTGTCCGTCCCGTAAGGGCTGGGCTGGACCAGGACTACCCGGGAGACCCCCAGTCTCTCATGCAGGGCCAGCAGCGTCGGCTCGTCGGCGTTGCCGGGGGTGTAGACCCGGTCCGGCGCAAAGGAATAGGTTCCGGTTGGCCCGAACAGGTGGACATGGCAATCGCAAGCCCCCGGGGGTATCGCCGCATCAGACATCATGCGCCCTCCGTGGCGACGGGGTCGCGGCCGCGCAGAAGCCTCGCCAGGACATGCGGGATCAGCCCGCCTGCTTCGAGCAGGGTGATCTCGAGCGAGGTCTCGATCGCAGCGCGCAAGACGAGGCGGGCGGGTTCGCCATCGGAGCGATGGATGGTCAGCGGGACCTCGCATCGCGGCGCCAGCCGGCCCGGCCCGAGATCGATCTCGAAAAGGTCGGTCGAACGGATATCCAGCCGATCGGGATGCACGCCCTCGGGCAGCAGCAGCGGCAGTATCCCCATCCCGATCAGGTTGGTGCGGTGGATCCGCTCGATGCTCGCCGCGATCACGGCGCGAACACCGAGCAGCGCGACGGCCTTGGCCGCCCAATCGCGCGACGAGCCCATGCCGTAGCGCTCGCCGGCGACGAGGACGAGTGGCGTCCCGTCCCGGCCATAGCGCTCGGCGGCCTCGGTCAGCGGCACGATCTCTCCGGACGGCTCGTGCCGGGTGAAGCCGGCCGGGGTGCCTGCCGGCAGCAGCCGATTGACCGCCAGCCGGTTGGTGAAGGCGCCGCGGATCATCACCTCGAAATTGCCGCGCCTGGAGGCGAAGACGTTGAGGTCCGCGGGATCGCCGCCCTGCGCGACGATGTGCCGGCCGGCCGCGCTGTCGGGGCGGATCTGATTGGCCGGCGAGATATGGTCCGTGGTGACATCGTCGCCGAGGACGATAAGGGGGCGGGCATGACCAGCCGCCAGTGGCAGTCCCTGCTCCCGGACGAAGGGCGGCCGGCGCAGATAGGTCGAGGCCGGGTCCCAGGGAAAGCGCGGTCCGCTCGGTGCGTCCAGCTCGACCCAGAGCGGGCGTGTCGCCGCCTCGTGATAGGCTGCATCGAAGTCGGCGACGTCCCAGCCCGAGGCGACCGCCTCGTCAATCTCGGCTCCCGTCGGCCAGACCTCCCGCAGCATGACCGGCTGGCCATCGGCGCCGATGCCGAGAGGCTCCCGCGTGATGTCGATGTCGACCGTGCCGGCGAGTGCGAAGGCGATGACCAGCGGCGGCGAGGCCAGGAAGCCGTTTTCGAGATCGGGATGGACGCGGCCGGGGAAATTGCGATTGCCGGACAAGACCGCGACAGGCCGGAAGCCCGTCCGGCCGAGTGCGTCGCTGACGACATCGAGCAGGGCGCCGGAATTGCCGATGCAGGTCGTGCAGCCATAGCCGACGATGCCGAAGCCCAGCCCTTCGAGGTCGTCGAGCAGGCCGGCGCGGCGCAGGAAGCGCTCGGCGGTCGGCGAGCCCGGAGCCAGCGACGTCTTGACATAGGCGGGCGGCTTCAAGCCGCGGGCCCGTGCCTTGCGGGCAAGCACGCCGGCGGCGGCGAGCAGGCTCGCATCGGAGGTGTTGGTGCAGCTCGTGATCGCCGCGATCACGACCGCTCCGTCGGGAACGGCGAGCCCATCCGCAACCGCCAGCGGAGGCGTGAACGCCGAGCGTGTCCTGCCCGCAGGCAATCGATCCTGCGGCCGGCGCGGACCGGCGACGCTGGCCTCGATCGCGTCGAGGTCGACGGTGAGGCTCCGCGTGAAGCGCGGCTCGGCACCGGAATCGAACCAGAGATCGCCAGCCTTCGCGTAGGCCTCGACCAGGGCGCGGTCGCGCGGCGAGCGGCCGATCCGCGAGAGATAGGCGAGGGAGCGCTCGTCGATCGGGAAATAGCCGGTCGAGGCCCCGTATTCCGGCGCCATGTTGGCGATCGCCGCACGCTCTCCGACCGCGAGAGTCGAGACACCCGGCCCGAAGAACTCGACGAAATCGCCGGTGACGCCGAGCGCTCGCAATGCGCGGGTGACTTCAAGCGCGAGGTCCGTCGCCAGCACGCCGTTGCGCAAGCGGCCCGTGAGCTTCACCCCGATCACATCGGGAATGCGCAGGACCACGGGCACGCCGAAGAGAGCCCCTTCCGCCTCGAGGCCACCGACGCCCCAGCCGAGCACACCGAGGCCGTTGACGGTCGGTGTATGGCTGTCGGTCCCAAGCAGGACATCGGGGAACGCCCGGGGTTCGCCCTGATGCATCTCGCAGGCGACCACGCTGGAGAGCCGCTCCAGATTGATCGTGTGCATGATGCCCGATCCCGGGGGATGAACCCGGATTCCCGGCATGGCGGACGCCGCCCATTTCATCAGGCGATAGCGCTCGGCGTTGCGGTCGAATTCCTTCTCGAGGTTGCGCCGGAAGGCGTCGGGACGGCCGAAGACGTCGACGCCGGAGGAATGGTCGGTCGATACGTCCACGGGAATGCGTGGCGTCAGCAGGTCCGGGTCGCGGCCGTTTTCGGCGAGCACGTCGCGCATGGCGGCGATATCGACCAGCGCCGGCCCGCAGGTCGTATCGTGCATCATGATGCGGTTGGGCAGGAACGGGATCTCGACGAGACTGGAGCCCTGCTCCAGCCAGTCCCGGAAAGCCTCAGGGAGATGCGCTGTCTCCTCTACTGGCGCCGACCGCATCGCATTCTCGAACAGGATCCGCAGCACATGCGGCAACCGTCGAAAATCCGTGCCGATGAGCGGCGCGACGTCGAGGCGGCGAAAACTTTCTCCCGCCACCTCAAAGGATTTCCACTCGGTTCTGGCGTTCGTTGGCACGGGCTCAATCAGGCTTGAAGCCTGCCTTGTTCAAAATGTCGGCCCAATGATCGATCTCGGTCGACACCAGTTTCTGCATGGCGGCCGCGCCGCGCTCGCCGGCGGCGGGTACCCGCGCGCCGATCGTGGTGAGGCGCTTGCCGACCTCCGGGTCGTTCAAAGCCGTCGCGACGGCCTTCTCCAGGATGTCGAGGACCGGCTTCGGCGTGGCCTTCGGCGCGAAGAGGCCGGTCCAGGTTTCCGCCTGAAACTCCGGGAGCCCTGCCTCCACGGCCGTCGGCACCTCCGGCAATGTCGCGGACCGTTCTTTCGAGGCGACGACGAGCGCCTTCACCAATCCGGACTGCGCCTGACCGGCCACGGACGCGACGAGGTCGCAGGAGCCGTCGATCTTGCCGGCGATGATGTCGTTCACGGTCTGGCCGAAGCCGCGATAGGGCACATAGGTCGGCGGCGCCTTGATCAGCCCGAAGAACAGCAGGCAGGTGATGTGCGAGGCGGCGCCGTTGCCGGAATGGCCGAAGGTCAGCTGGTCCTGCTTCTGCTGGGCGACTGCGATGAACTGCTTCAGGTCGTTCGCCGGAAAGTCCTTGCGGACGAAGATAATGTTCGGTGTCGCCGCCACGACGCCGAGATAGACGAAGTCTGTCTTCGGATTATGCGGAAGCTTCGGCATCACGGTGACGGCCGCGGCGAGCGTTCCGGTGTGGCCGAGGCCGATCGTATAGCCGTCCGGCTGCGCGTTCTTGACCCGGGCTGTTCCCGTCGCCCCGCCGGCACCGCCGACATTCTCGACGACGATGGTCTTGCCCAAGGCCTTGCTCATGCCCTCGGCCAGGATGCGGCCGGTGGCATCGGCGGCGCCGCCTGCCGCGAACGGCACGATCATGGTGATCGGCCGCTCAGGGAACGACTGGGCGAGCGCAACGCCCCATGCCGCGCTTAGAAGCAAGCCGAACAAGCCCTTGGTCAGTAGCCTCACGGTGACCTCCCCGGTCAGACTCGTTTTTCGAGCGATTAGGTTCAGCCCCCGAGCAGGCGCCGAAGTTTTCTCACAGCTGCATCGGGTGACGAAAGCACGGGTCGCGATGTCAGCGCCCGGCAGGCATCGCTGGCGCGCGAGGTCGAGAAATGCGCCAGCAGGATCGCGTCCCGCTCGCCGAGTTCCGCCACGCCTTCGGCCACGCGCTGGTTATGGGTCGCGGCATCGCCGGCCCTGAGGGCCTCGATCGCCCCGACCGCCAGCCAGGGCGTCAGCCGCGCCTGCGGATTCAGCCGCTTGGCCTCCTCCGCGAATTCCTGCTCCATCATCGCGACGGCGGGACCGAAGGTCGCGATCATGCCGATGTTCTCGCCATAACCGAGCGCCTCTTCGAACATCGCCTCGTTCGGTTTCAGGACCGGAACAGGTAGGATGCGAGCCGCCTCCTCGATCGCCGGGCCGAAGGCCGAGCAGGTAAAGAGGACGGCCCTGGCGCCGGTCGAAAGCCCGTATTGGGCCAGCGCCAGGATGCGACGCGATAGATCCTGGGTGAGTGCGCCGGCAGCCGCCCGGTCAAGCGCCAGCCCGTCATCGAGGACGCCGACCGGGTCGGCCTCCGGCCAGATCTGCCGAAAGGACTGCGCGATCGGATCGACGGCGACCGGGGTCGCGTGGACGAGCGCGATGCGGATGCGATCGGACATGGCCGCCTCAGGGGTTGTAGAGCCAGGTCGCCGAGGCCGGGATCCGACAATGAGCGATCGCCGCACCGAGGGGCTCGTGACCTTGCGCGCGCAGGCGCAGATCGCCTCGCTTCAGCCGGTACTCCCATTTCTCGCCGAGATAGATGCAGCCCTCGACGTCGAAGGGCGCGCTCTCGGGGCTCGGCTCCGGCGAGACCGAGATCGCTTCCATCCGGATGACGGCACGCACCGAATTCGCGTCCGCCGGAGGCTCTCGATCCCTCCAGATGCCCGCCAGCGACAGGCCGGCGCAATCGATCATATCACTGTGCCCGGATGTCCGGACCAGCCGGCCGCTCAGGACATTGTTCGTGCCCATGAAGTCGGCGGCGTAGAAGGTCTCCGGCTTGCTGTAGATCTCGAGTGGGGTCCCCGACTGGACGATGCTGCCGCCCTTGAGCAGCAGGACCTGATCGGCGATCGCCAGGGCTTCGGCCTGGTCATGCGTGACCATGATGGCGCAGATCTTCAGGTCGAGGATCAATTTGCGGATCCAGAACCGCGCTTCCTCGCGCAGCTTGGCGTCGAGATTGGACAGCGGCTCGTCGAGCAGGAGGACCTTGGGCTCGTAGACCAGAGCCCGGCAGATCGCGACGCGCTGCTGCTGGCCGCCGGAGAGCTGGTCGGGATAGCGCGCGGCGAGATGCGCGAGGCCGAGCTTCTCCAGGATGGCCTCGACCTTGGCCTTGATCTCGCCCGCCGGGACATTCCGCAGCTTCAGCCCATAGGCGACGTTGTCGAAGACGGTCCGATGCGGCCAGAGCGCATAGGACTGGAAGACGAGGCCGATCTGCCGCTGCTCCGGTGGCAGGGCGACACCGGCCTTGTCATCGAGGACGGTGGTGCCGCCGATCCTGATGATGCCGAGCTCGGGCTGCTCCAGACCGGCGATGCAGCGCAGCAGCGTGGTCTTGCCGCTGCCGGAGGCGCCGAGCAGCGCGACGATCCGGCCCTTCTCGGCGACGAAGCTCGCCCCGGACAGGATCTGGACGCCGCCCAGCCATTTCTGGACGTTGTTGACGACGAGGTCAGTCATGGATCTTGGCTCCGAGACGCAGCGCCAGCGTCAGGCCGACTGCGGTCAGCAGGATCGAGATGAAGGAGAGCGCGGCGATCTGGTCCATCGCGCCTGACGTCAGCAGCGACACCATCAGCGAGCCGATGACCTCGGTGCCGGCGCTCATCAGATAGACGCCCGTGGCGTATTCGCGCAGGAACACGATCATGATCATCGCCCAGGCGCCGGCGAGCCCCGGGCGGACCAGCGGGATCACCACGTCGCGCCAGGTCCGGAAGGTGTCCGCCCCGGCGGTGCGCGCGGATTCCTCGAGCTCGGGCGCGACCTGAAGCAGCGTCGCCTGGATGATGCGCAGGCCATAGGACAGCCCGACGATGATGTAGGCGATCAGCAGGCTGAACAGCGTGGTGCGCAATGGCACCAGGAAGGGCACGAACAGGAAGAGCCAGAAGAAGGCGAGGCCGACGATCAGCCCCGGCAAGGCGCGAGGGACCAGCACGGAATAGTCGAGGAGCGTGCCGGTCCGACCATGGTTGCGATGTCCGGCGAGACCGACCACCAGATAGAAGGCAACGGCGACGGCCCCACCGATGGCCGCCAGCAGGATCGTGTTGACGATGCCGCGCGACAGGCTCGGCAGCTCGAACACGCGCTGGAAATTGGCGAGCGTCAGCTGCTCGGAGAGCCTGATGCCCTCGCCCCAATTCTCGACGAAGGCGCGCAGGATGATCCCGCCCACCGGCAGCACCACCGAGACCAGAAGCCATAGTCCGATGATCGAGAGCGCGATGACCTGTCCGGCGGCGCCGAGCTTGAGGAGGTTGGTGCGGGCCCCCTTCCCACCCACGGCGGCGAAGCGGCGGGCATGCCGCAGCAGGCGGCGCTGGATGAAGACGAGCGGCAGGGTGATCAGGATGAGGAAGACCGTCACCGCAGCCATGACCTGATAGGTCGGCGCGCCGAAGATCGTGTTGACCTTGTAGATATAGGTCGTCAGCACGAGGATGCCGTTCGGGTCGCCCAGCACGAGCGGGATGCCGAAGGTCTCGAAGCCGAGCAGCAGGTTCAGCGCCGCGCTGAAGACCAGAGCGGGCAGGACCATGGGCAGGGTGACGTCCAGCGACACCCGCCAGACGCTGGCGCCGGCCGTCCGGGCCGCCTCCTCGAGGTCGCTCGGCAGCCGCCGCATCGCCGAGGCGACATAGAGATAGACGGTCGGGACGTGGCTGAGACCGCCGATCAGGATGATGCCGGGAAGCGTGTAGATGCTCCACGGCGCCGCGCCGAACACGCTCCGGAACGCGATCGTGACGAAGCCGGACGGGCCGACTGCGACGGTGTAGCCGAAAGCCAGCACGATCGAGGACAGGAACATCGGGACGAGCACCAGCGGCTCGAGCCAGCGTCGCCCCTTGAGATCGGTGCGCGTGATCAGGAAGGCGAGCAGCCCTCCCAGCGGCACGGCGACGACGACCATGCCGACGGCATAGAGCGTCGTCGTCCAGAGCGCCCGGTAGAATTCGGGATCCGTCAGGATGAACTGATAGGCTTCCAGGCTCGGCCGGGCGGCTTCGTCGAAGAACGGAGCGCTGAGAAAGCTCTGATAGATGATGAGCGCCGCCGGCGCCGCGACCATCGCGAACAGGGTCAGGATGACCGTTGCCCTGAAGCGGGGCGCTTGAGCTGCGAGTGACATCGGATCCCTCGGGAAACTGCGCGGCTCAGCCGCGCAGTGCCTCCTTCCAGCGGCGGAAGAAATCGGCCCGGTTCTTCGGCTCGGTCGCCTCGAGCAGCGCGGTCGTGATCGGGATCGGCTTGAGGTTGCCGCCGGCCATTTCCGTCAGCCTGGTCAGGTTGAGACCGCTGGTCACATCGGTGCGGATCGACGGTGCGCCGACCGAGGCCAGGGCGGACTGGCCGGAATTGGCCAGAAGAAAATCGAGGAAGACACGCGCGGCGTTCGGATGCGGCGCGCCCTTGGAAATATTGGCGACGCGGGAGAACGCCGCGGTGTGGTCCGAGGTGAGGATGTAGCCGAGCGCCGGGTTCTTCGCCGCCCATTCGATCGCGTAGGAGGCGATGATGTTGAACGCCAGCCAGTGCTCGCCCGAGACGATCTTCTCGCGCATCGCGCCCGAGCTGCCATAGGTCTTGCCCTCGGTCGCACCGAAGGCACGGACGAGGTCGAAGGTGTCGGGCATGGTCTTGGCGTCGTTGCTGAAGAACAGGAAGCCGGTGCCGCTCTTCTCGGGGTCGAAGGTCGCGAGCTTGCCCTTCAGCGCGTCCTTGTTGTCGCGCATGAAGGCCAGCAGCTCCGCCCGGGTCTTCGGGAGCTTGAACGAGGCGAGCTGGGCCTTGTTGTAGAGGATGCCAACCGGCTCGACCGTGGTGCCGTAGAGCGTGTCGTTGAAATTGCCCCAGCCCGGGAGGCGAGCGGCTTCCGGTGACTTGTAGGCTTCGGCGAGCCCCTTCTGGACGAGGACCATCTGGAGATCCATCGCCGAGGTCCAGACGACGTCGGAGCCGACCTGTTTCGCGGCGGCTTCGGAGATGATGCGGTTATAGGCGCCGTTGGTGCCGAGATCGTTGTAGTCGACGCGGATGCCCGGAAAGGCCTTCTGGAAGGCCTCGACGATCGGGCGCCCCTGCACGTCGTCAGTCGAGGTGTAGATCGAGACCGCGCCTTCGGAGCGCGCTTTCTCGAGCATCGCCTTGTAGTCCGCGGGATAGCCGGCCGGCAGCTCCTGAGCCCGGGCCGACAGGCCTGCCCCGAGGACTCCTGCGCTTGCCGCCGATGCAAGCACGAACTGCCGACGATTGATCATGGCCATTCCTCCCATTGGTTTTCCTTGTAGGAGAAAGCCTATCTTTGTAAATTGGTTTTATCAAGCCGTAAAACCATTGATGCTCAAGCCAGCGCCTTCGGCACCCAGAGCCGTGATTTCGTTGGGATTTTCGGTGTGGCTAGGCCGCGCGGTCGGCGCCGCCGGATTTCGGATGCACGACCGGAGACTTCGATGCCAGCGCCCCGCTGAGATGCCGCCGCATCAGATGCGCGGCCTCCAGATTGTCTCCCTTGGCGAGGAGATCGAGGATCTGGAGATGCTCGGAGCTTTGCACCGCGATGCGCTGCGGGTTCACTTTCAGCCGGTACTCCGCCAGCCGCCGCAGCTGGTTCGCGCGTTCGAGAGCGTAGAAGAACATCGGATTGCCCGACATCCGGATGATGCCCTCGTGGAATTCCGCGCCAGCGGCCGTCATCGCCGCCGGGGCCAATCCCTCCAGATTTCCCGAGGCCAGACGCTCCTGCGTCCGGCGCAGCGCCGCCGCCACCGCACGGTCGAAATGGAAGCTGGGCTCGAGTAGGGCGGCCGGCTCGATCACCGCGCGAAAGCGGTAGATTTCCTCGAATGCCTCTGCGGTCTTGGCGACCTGGCGCAGCTTCCAGCCATAGCCAGGCTTCGGCTCGGCCCAGCCTTCGCGAGATGCGCGGGACAAGAGGTCCTGCGTCTGCGAGCGCGTGAGATGATAACGATCCCGGATGGCCTGCTCGGTCTGATCGGCCCCGATCCGGTCCTTCAGCCAGTCTTCGGCGAGCTGATAGTAAGGATCGTCGTCCACGGGGCCGAGGGGCTCCGTCGATGCCTCACCACCTTTGCGTTGCTCGGTCGCGAGAACGAAAAAGCCGCGATTCCGGCGATTCTCGATGACGCCCTGCTCGCAGAGGATTGCCAGCGCCTCGCGGACCGGCGAGCGCGAAACCTCGAAGCGCTTGGCGAGGGTCTCCGTCGCGAGATGCGAGCCCGTGCCGAACTCTCCCATCCCGATGCGTGCGATGATGTCGTTGGCGATGCGAAGAGCGAGGGGGCTATTGGGCATGACCGGCGCCGTTCAAACTTCATGAGTGATCGCAGGTCGAAGGCGCGATGGCAAATTGCGCGGGAGCATCTTGACCCAAGATTGGCTTTATATAATGAAATAGCCAATTCAAACTCACGATCACGCCGGAGGAAAGCCAAGATGAAGATTCTCGTCCTGCCATGCGACGGCATTGGCCCGGAGATCGTGTCCGCTTCCATGGCCGTTCTAGAAGTGGCGAGCGACCGCTTCGGTCTCGGCCTCCGCTTCGAATACGACGATGTCGGCTTCAGGAGCCTCGAAAAGCACGGCACGACCTTGCGCGACAGCGTGCTGGAGCGCGCGCGCAACGATTTCGACGGCGTCATCCTCGGCACTCAGTCGCATGCCGACTATCCGGCGCCGGAGAAAGGCGGCCGCAACGTCTCCGCCGGCTTCCGTATCGGCCTCGACCTCTATGCGAATGTCCGTCCGGCGCGCACGCGGCCCTTCATCGAGTCGAACATGAAGCCCGGCAAGACGATGGACCTCGTGATCATGCGCGAGGCCACGGAAGGGTTCTATCCCGACCGCAACATGCATCTGGGCTGGGCCGAATTGATGCCTTCGCCGGACATGGCGATCTCGTTGCGCAAGATCACCGCCCATTGCTCGAACCGCATTGCTCGGCGAGCCTTCGAGCTCGCTGCCAAGCGCCGCAACAAGGTGACCGCCGTCCACAAGGCCAACAGCTTCCACCAGACCGACGGGCTCTTCCTGCGCGAAGTGCGCAAGGTCGCCGCCGAGTTCCCGCAGGTGCAGCTCGACGACCTCCTGATCGATGCCTCGACCGCCCATCTCGTCCGCAATCCCGAGCGTTTCGACGTGATCTGCGCGACGAACTTCTACGGCGACATCATCTCGGACCTTGCCAGCGAGCTCTCCGGCAGCCTCGGCCTCGCCGGCTCGATGATGGCAAGCGACACCCATTGCTGCGCCCAGGCCCAGCACGGGTCGGCGCCCGACATCCAGAACCAGGACAAGGCCAACCCGGTGTCGATGATCCTGTCCTGCGCCATGTTGCTCCAGTGGCTGGGCGAGACGCGCAAGCTGCCCGCCTTCGAGCAGGCCTTCCACGCCATCGACAAGGCGATCGACACCGTCCTGACCGATCCTGTCTCGCGCACGCCCGATCTCGGCGGCAAGACCGGCACGAAGCGCTTCGGCGAGCTCGTCGCCCAGACCCTGCGGACGGCGTGACGATGACGGCAACGCGCAGGCTCGGCGGCACGTTTCGGGTCGAAGACGGCCGGCCATGCTGATCGGCGTCATCGCGGACGATTTCACCGGCGCGAGCGATATCGCGAATACGCTGGCCAAGGGCGGCGGCGGCAGTCCCGGCCTCGCCACCACGCAATTTCTCGGGATCCCTTCCGGCAGGGCCTCGGCAGACTGCCAGGCGGGCGTCATCGCGCTGAAGAGCCGCTCGCTTCCCCCGACCGAGGCCGTCTCTCAATCCCTGCAGGCGCTGGCCTGGCTGCAGGAGCAGGGCTGTCGGCAGGTCGTCTTCAAGTACTGCTCCACCTTCGATTCCACGAAAGAAGGCAATATCGGCCCCGTCGGCGAGGCGCTGGCCGACAGGCTCGGTGTCCGGGGCGTGGTGGCCTGCCCGGCATTTCCAGCCGCGGGGCGCACCCTCTACATGGGCAATCTCTTCGTCGAAGACGTGCCTCTCGACGAGTCGAGTCTGCGGAACCATCCGCTGACGCCGATGAGCGACAGCGACCTGCGGCGATGGCTGCGAGCCCAGTCTCGTCATCCCGTCGGGTTCGTGGCCTGGCCGCGCGTGAGAGGCGGCAGTCGCGAGATCGCCGGCCAGCTGCGAGAATGCGCCGATGCCGGCCAGGTCCTGGTCGTCGTCGATGCGTTGACCGACGGTGACCTCCTGGCGATTGCCGAGGCCTGTGCCGACGCGCCGCTCGTCACTGGCGGCTCCGGCATAGCGCTGGGATTGCCGCGCAATTTCCATAGATCCGGGCTGGTCGACGGGACACACCGAGCCTTCAGGCCAGCGAAGGGCCGTGCGGCCATCCTTGCCGGCAGCTGCTCTCGCGCGACGCTCGCTCAGATCGCGGAGCATGAAAAGCGGCATCCGGTACTTCGCTTGTCGATCGACGAGATCATCAGGGGGCTCGTCACGCCGGTGGACGTCGTGGCGTTTGTCGAGCGGCACGAGGGGAGCGCCCCTCTGGTCAGCACCTCACAGCCGCCGGCCGAGGTCCGCGCGCTGCAAGACACCTACGGCGCCGACAAGGTCGCGAGCGCAGTCGACGCGTTGTTCGCACGATCCGCCAGCCTCCTCGCCTCCCGGGGCCTTGCACGGCTGGTCGTGGCAGGCGGCGAGACCTCCGGCGCGATAGTTTCGGCGCTGGGCTTCGAATCCTTGGACATCGGGCCCGAGATCGCACCTGGTGTGCCCGCTGTTTCGAGTGGCGACGGTCGCCTGGCACTGGCGCTCAAATCAGGCAATTTTGGTCAGTTCGACTTCTTCACCCGGGCACTCGCAATCCTCGAGGGGGCGGCGTGACAAGCAAAGCGTTGGCTCGAGCTCAGTTCGTCGCTCTCGCATGATCACTCTTCAGGCTGGAGGTCCGCTTTCGGGCAAAGCGCCAAGGTCAGCTCCTGGCGCATGTGTCGCTCCGGCCGGCATCTTGGGCGCGCCTGCGTCCCCGGGCCTACTCTACGAAAAACTGGATTCTGTCGGCAGCGTGGCAGCCGACACCGTAGCAAATCGGCGTTCCGTCGCTGTCGGCGTCGATCTTCTGCATTTCGAGGACGGGGCGGCTGCGGGCGATCTTGAGCAGCCGCGCCTCACGCTCGGTCGGTAGCCGGCCGATGATCCAGGTCTTCTTGCGCGTATAGTCGGAAATGCCGACGCGCTTCAGCGCCTCCGTGCTGGAGGCCGTCTGCTGCATCGCCTCTTCCAGACCCGGCAGGCGCGCCAGCGGATAATGATTGCAGTTGATGCCGAGCGGTTGGCCCTCCACCCAGAGAAGCGTCTCGACCCGCAGCAGTTCCGTGCCCGCCTCCACGGCGAGATGCTCGCCGATCGCGGCATCGGCGACGTGCGTCTGGATCGAGAGCACTTGCCTGTCCCGGGCCAGGTTCAACCGCTGCATGTTCTCGCTGAATCGCGGACGCTGCCCGATGGCGTAGGGGACGACGGTGTCGGCGACGAACAGGCCGCGGCCGTGCTCGATCCTGAGCATGCCTTCCTTCTCGAGCTCCGACAGAGCCCTGCGGATCGTGAAGCGGCTGACGCCGAAACGCTCGGCCAGGCCGTTCTCGGTCGCGAGCTGCTGCCCGGCCGTCCGCTGGCGGATTTCCGCGCGCAGCGTTGCGGCAACGGCTTTCCAGAGCACGCCGCGTTCCTTGCCTTCCTCCTGCCCGGCCTCGTCCAACGGTATCGGCGCGTACATCTGGCCTCGTTCCCTCACCATCCCCAACCGCCTCGCCCCGGTCCGCCTTCACATGAGTGACATATGGGCTGCCTAGAGATGCGTACAACGAGGTACGGACCTCTTCAACTACTCAGGCGCTGCCCGCGATGAACTTAAGCGAGTCCGTGCGAGATACGAATGACATCGGCCATGACAGCCATGTTCATTCGACCGCCGTCATCAGAAACACGACGCTCGGCGCCTATGTCGATATTGGCGAGCGCGTCAGGCTCAACGAAGTCGCGATGGGCGACTTCAGCTATTTCGACCGCGACGCCATGGCCAACTTCACCTCGATCGGCAAGTTCTGCTCCATTGCGGCGGCGACGCGGATCAACCCCGGTAATCATCCGATGCGGCGCGCGACGCAGCACCACTTTACCTATCGCGCCAAGCGCTATGGCTTCGCACAAGCGGACGATGCCGATTTCTTCCAGTGGCGACGCGACGCGCATGTGACGATCGGCCATGACGTCTGGATCGGCCACGGCGCCGTGGTGCTTGCGGGTGTCAGTGTCGGCACGGGCGCGGTGATCGCCGCCGGCGCGGTCGTCTCCAAGCCGGTCGATCCCTACACCATCGTCGGCGGTGTCCCCGCCAGGCCGATCAAGCGCCGGCACGAGCTCGCCATCGCCGAGCGGCTCATGGCGCTCGCCTGGTGGGACTGGCCTTACGAGCGGCTGAAGGCCGCGTTCCCCGATTTCCAGCGCCTCGATGCCGAGGCGTTCCTGGAGGCATACGACGCCCGCTGAGGGCGGCGCCTCAACGACCCGATGGAGACACCGATGACCCTTCTGTCACGACGCGACCTCGTCGTCGGCGGCGCTGCGCTTGCGGCCGCCACGCGCCTCAGCTCGGCTTCCGCTCAGGTCTCGCGGCCGAACCTGCGCATCGCGGTGCAGGCGCTGCCCGTCACGCTCGAGCCCGTCAACGCCATCAGCAATGTCGGAAACCGCATCACCAATGCGCTGTTCGATACGCTGATCCGGCGCGATTTCTTCGCCGACGGCTCGGGCTCGGCCACCGCGCTGGTTCCCGCCATCGCCTCCGCCTGGAAGCGCGAGGATGGGCGGACGCTCACAGTCACGATCGCCGACAATATCCGCTTCCACAGCGGCGAGCCGGTGACGGCCAAGGACGTCGCCTTCAGCTTCTCCGCCGAGCGCGCCTGGGGGCCGAAGCCGATGGTGCCGCGCGGGCCGCTCTTCTCCGCCGAGTTCGAGAGCGTCGAGGCGATCGACGACAGGACCGTCCGCTTCCGCACCAGGGCCGACGATTTCAGCCTGGAGAAGCGGCTCGCCTCCTGGATCGCCTGGGTAGTGCCCGCGAAGCGCTATCGCGAGCTCGGCCCGGAGGGTTTCGGCCTGAAGCCGGTCGGCACTGGTCCCTACAAGCTCGTCGAGTTCATCCCCGGCGACCGCGTCGTGCTCGAAGCCTTCGACGACTACTATCTCGGCAGGCCGACCGCCCAGCGCGTCACCTTCCAGGTCGTCCCGGAAGTCGCGACCCGCGCCGCCGGGCTCATCAGCGGCGACTACGACATCGCCTGCGCGCTGACGCCGGACAACCTGCCGCTGCTGAAGGGGCAGCCGCATGTCGAGGCACGCTCGGCCATGATCGAGAACATGCACCTGATGGTCTACCAGTCGAATGCGCCGCTGCTCTCGGACAAGCGCATCCGCCAGGCGCTCAATCTCTGCATCGACCGCGAGCTGATCAACAAGACGCTCTGGGGCGGGCTCGCCGGCGTCACCAATGGCTTCCAGATCCCGCAATATGGCGCGAGCTACGACGCGAAGCGGCACGGCTTCAAACTCGATCCCGCAGCGGCCCGCGAGCTGCTGAAGGCGGCCGGCTACAAGGGCGAGGTGCTGAAGTTCCGGACGTTGAACGACTATTACGTCAATTCCGTCGCGGCCATCCAGATGATGCAGCAGATGTGGAAGGCGGCCGGCCTCAATGTCGAGATCGAGATCCTCGACCAATGGAGCCAGGTGCTGGCCCCCGGCATGCAGATCCGCAACTGGTCGAACGGCTTCCAGTTCCCGGATGCCACCACGCCTCTCCCGACCGATTGGGGCCCGAAGGGCTCGGTGCAGAACGAGCATGGCTGGAAGGCGCCGGAGGAGTTCAACACGCTCGCGGCCAAGGTGCGCAGCCTGCCCGACGGCGAGGAGCGGAAGGCCGCCTTCCAGCGCCTGCTCGACATCTGGGAGGACGAGGCGCCGGGCGCGGTGCTCTATCGCCCCGCCGAGATCTACGGCGTCCGCAGCAACATCCGCTGGAAGCCCGTCAGCTTCGAGTTCATGGATCTGCGGCCCTATAACCTCGCCTTCGCCTGACCGGGCATGGCCGGGTCCGAACGCCAACGCGGGGTTTCACTGCTCGAAGCGAGGGGGCTCACTCTCGCTTCGAGCAGCGGTGAGGTTCTGGTCGACGGCGTCGACCTCACAGTGCGCAGCGGCGAAATCCTCGCCCTGGTGGGCGAAAGCGGCTCAGGTAAGAGCCTGACCGCACTCGCTTTGCTCGGGCTGCTGCCCGAGGGCATCGTCAGGCTCAAGGGAGAGGTTCTGCTCGACGGAATCGAGGTAACGGGGCTTAGCGGTCGGCATGCCGCGCTGCGCGGGCGCTGCATCGCTTCGATTTTCCAGGACCCGCAGGCCTCGCTCGACCCGCGCTGGACGGTCGGCCGCTATCTCGGCGCGCAGTTCCGGCGGCATGGCACGGCCGCGGGCCGGACGGTCGCGCAGGCCTCGGTCGAGATGCTGGCCCGTGTCGGGCTCGCCGATTCCCGCCGCATCCTGCGTGCCTACCCGCATGAACTCTCCGGCGGGATGGCACAGCGCGTCATGATAGCCGGTGCGCTCGCCGCCGATCCACGCTTCCTCGTCGCGGACGAGCCGACGACGGCGCTCGATGTCACCACCCAGTCGCAGATCCTCGACCTGCTCGAGGAACTGCAGGCGGAAAGCGGGCTCGGCATCCTGCTGATCACCCACGATCTCGGCATCGTCGCGGAAATGGCCCGGCGGGTCGTCGTGCTCTACGGCGGGAAAGTGATGGAGGCGGGGGGCGCCGACGCCGTCCTGGCCTCGCCGCGCCACCCCTATACCAGTGCCCTATTGGCCTCGATGCCGGACATCGAGGCGCTCCAGCCACCGAAACCCATTCCCGGCACGCCTGGTGACAGGCTCCCTGCCGCATCCGGCTGCCCCTTCCAGCCCCGCTGTGGCGAGGCGATCGGCGACTGCGCCATCCGCCCCCCAGTGCTCACCAGCCGTCACGGCCGAAGCTGGGCTTGTCTCCGGGCCGAGCTTCCCCCGGCACAGCCGGAATCGTGCGGTCCGCATCGACAGGCAATCAGGGAGCGGGCTCTTGTCTCCATTCCTTGAAGCGTCGCCATTGGTGCAGGCGCGAGGCCTGTCACGTATCTATTCCGCCGGCGGTTGGTTCTCTGCCGCTCCGCCGGTGGCTGCCGTCGGCAAGGTCGACCTCGCGGTGGAACGCGGCGAGATGCTCGCGATCGTCGGCGAAAGCGGCTGCGGCAAGAGTACGCTCGGCCGCCTTCTCCTCGGCCTCGAACCCGCGAGTACGGGCGAGGTCCGCTTCGAAGGCCGCAGCCTTCGGGGTTTGCCGGCTCGCGAACAACGCGCCCTGCGCGCGCGGATGCAACTCGTCTTTCAGAATCCGATGGCGGCGCTCGATCCGCGCCTGCCCGTCGGCATCCAGGTTGTCGAGCCTCTGGCGATCCACCGCTCGCTGGCAGCCGGGGCGAACCGGCCGGCGATCGAGCAGTTGTTCTCAGCCGTCGGGCTGTCGGTGGAGCTGGCCGGGCGCTTTCCCCATCAGCTCTCGGGCGGCCAGCGCCAACGTGTCGTGATCGCGCGGGCGCTGGCGACGCAGCCGGATTTCGTCGTGTTCGACGAGCCGGTCTCGGCGCTCGACGTCTCCGTCCAGGCGCAGATCATCGCCCTGATCCGTGGCCTGCAGCGGGAGCGCGGCTTCGCTGGCGTCTTCATCTCGCATGACCTGCGAGTGGTGCGGCACATCGCCGACCGTGTCGCGGTGATGTATCTCGGCAGGATCGTCGAGGAAGGTCCGGTCGCCTCAGTCCTGGCCGCACCCGCGCATCCCTACACGCAAGCCCTCGTCGCCTCGGTGCCGCGCCTGAAACGGGCTCCAGGCGGCGCGCGGCTGCGACTCAAGGGTGATCCGCCCAGCGCCTCGGCCATTCCTCCCGGATGTGCCTTTCATCCGCGCTGCGCCGCCGCCGAGGCGGTCTGCCGCGGCGAACGGCCCGCGCTGCACGCGACCGCGCCGGGGCGCAGTTCCGCCTGCCATTTCAGCGCCCTGCGGAAGCCCGCGGCGCCACCGTTCGAATCCATGAGGCTTTGACCATGCGCGTCGCCACCTACAACATCCAGTACGGCAAGGGCCGCGACGGGCGCTACGACATCGACAGGACCGCCGATGTCCTCGCCGGCCTGGACATCGTCGCGCTGCAGGAAGCCGAGGCCCATTGGGAGCGCTCGGGCAATATCCACCAGCCGGAGCGCATTGCCGAGCGCCTCGGCGGCTATCACGTCGCCTATGGCGCGACGGTCGACATCCACAAGCAACTGGGGGGCCGCAACGTCCGGCGCCAGTTCGGCAATGCGATCCTGTCGCGCTGGCCGATCATCACGACGCGGACCTTCCTGTTCCCGAAGCTCAACCCGGCCAATGGCCATTCGATCCAGCGCGGGATCACCGAAGCAACCATTGAGGCGCCGATCGGCCTGCTGCGCGTCTACAGCACGCATCTGTCGCATCTGTGCGAGGAGGAACGGCTCCAGCACGCCCGGATCGTGATGGAGATTCACCGCCGCGCCGTCAGCGATGGCCCGGCCTCGCATGGCGACCATCCGGATGCGAGCTGGCTCGAGGAACCGCCTCCGCCCGTGCCGGCCGAGGCCATCCTGATGGGCGACTTCAACCTGACACCGGACAGCGCGGCTTATCCCGTTCTCGTCGGCCCGGTCAGCCCGATTTATGGCCGGCTGGCCTTGCCCGACCGCTTCGTCGATGCCTGGGCCGCCGCCGGCAACGCCGAGGATAGCGGCCCAACCCTCTACAAGGACTGGAACGCACGAACGGGCCAGCGCATCGACTATGTGCTGGTGACGCCGGGCCTTGCCGGCCGGATCGCTTCGACGCAGGTCCTGACCGACGCCGACGCTTCCGACCATCAGCCATTCGCCGTCACCTTCCGCGACTGACGGCGGACCATGCTTGGCTTCACGACCATCAAGCTCCTCAGGGCGCTGCTCACGCTCTGGGCGGTGATGACCTTCGCCTTCGTCTTCATGCGGCTGACCGGCGATCCCGCCCGCGAACTCTTGCCCGACAACGCCACCGAAGAGGTCGTCGCGCTGTTCCGGGCGCGCTGGGGGCTCGACCGCCCGCTCTGGGAGCAATATTTGGCCTACGCCGGCAATCTGCTGCATGGCGATTTCGGCCGCTCGCTCGCCAATGGCCGGGAGGCGCTGACCGTGGTGCTGGAGCGGCTCCCGGCGACGCTGACGCTGACCGGCTGTGCCTTCGCGCTGGTGCTCGCCATCGGCGTGCCGGGCGGCGTGCTCGCCGCGCTGAAGCGCGGCCGCAGCCTCGATCGCATCGCGATGCTGATCTGCTCGCTCGGCTACAGCCTGCCGAACTTCGTGCTCGGCGTCGCGCTGATCTTCATCTTCGCGGTCGGGCTGCGCTGGCTGCCGAGCTCGGGCAGCGCGACGCCGGCCCATCTGATCCTGCCGGTCGCGACGCTCGGCTTATCGGGTGCCGCCGTGGTCGCCCGCTTCACCCGCGCGGCCGTGCTGGAGGTGCTCCAGCAACCTTATGTCCGGGCCGCGATCGCCGCGGGCGAAAGCCGGCATGCGGCGATCGTGAACCATGTGCTGCCCAATGCCGCGATCCCGATCGTCACCATCATTGGCTTCTCGCTGGGCGGGCTCGTCGGCGGCTCCATCATCGTCGAGCAGGTCTTCGGCTGGCCCGGCATCGGCCGGCTGCTGGTCGAGGTCGTGGGCTTGCGCGATCTCGCCGTCGTGCAGGCACTCGTCATGCTGTTCGCCGCCAGCATGACCACGGCCAACCTGGCAGTGGACCTGGCCTATGGCCTGCTCAACCCCAAAATTCGCAGGGCGGCCTGAGAGATGAGCGCAAATCCCGTCCGCATTGCCCGCCCCGCGATCGGTCTGCGCTGGCCGGCTCTCCCGCCTCTTGCCGTCACGGTCTCTCTCGCCTGGATCGCGCTCGTCGTCATCGTGGCGATGATCGCTCCGCTGATCGCGCCCTATGACTACGCGGAACAGCAGCCCTTGCTGCGCCTGCGCCCGCCTGCATTGCTCGGATACGACAATCCCTTCCTGCTCGGCAGCGACCATCTCGGGCGCGATGTGCTGAGCCGGACGCTCTACGGCGTCCGCTTCTCGATCGTGGTCGCACTCTTCGGCACCTTGCTCGGCGCCTTCATCGGCATTTCGCTCGGGACGCTCGCCGCCCGCCTGCGCGGCTGGTGGGAAGAGGGCATCATGATGCTCGTCGACATGCAGGCCTCGCTGCCCTTCATCGTTCTGGCGATTACGGCCGTCGCCTTCTTCGGGAAGAGCTTCTGGCTGCTCGTGCTGATCGTCGGCTTCGCCGGCTGGGAGCGTTATGCGCGGCTAACGCGCGGGCTCGTGCTCGACGCCGAGACGGCGGGCTATGCCAATGCCGTTCGCGTGCTCGGCGGCAATTCCTGGCGCATCTATCTGCGCCATATCCTGCCGAACATCGTGAGCGCTCTGATCGTCCAGATGACGATCAACTTCCCGGAGATCATCCTCCTTGAGACGGGATTGAGCTTCCTTGGGCTCGGTGTGCAGCCTCCCTTGACCTCGCTGGGACTGCTGGTCAGCGAAAGCCGCAATTACATCGCTCTCGCTTGGTGGATGGCTGCGGTGCCTGGAGCCGTCGTCGTCCTCACGACGCTGTCGATCAGCCTGATCGGGGATTGGTTGCGCGACATGGCCGACTCGCGATTGCGCTGAACGGCCGGACACGCGCAGCGTTCTTCAAACGGGGACCCAGTGCCGGCCGTCTGCGTCGAGCAGACGGGTCCTGGAGGACGGGGCGTTCGGCGGCGCATCTTGCATGACGCCCTAAGCTGCCGCGAATGCCGAATGGCCGCAGGTGGTCCTGGTCAGGAAACGCTCGTTGGAGCGCTTTCAGGTCCGCTTCCCGGCAGGGGCCGAACGTCCGCTCTTGGCGCCGACTGGAAGCGAATGTCGCTTCAGGACAACTAGTCTTTGAGCGTTGCCCCGAGTGATGTGGCGAGTCTCATGCGCTAGGTGGGCCTAGACTCGCCTTCGTCACTGTCGGTCACGATGAGTTACAAGACCGTCCCCTCATGGCCACCAATGGCCTGGCCGTCGCTATTGAGACGTTCGAAGTGGGAATCTGGTTTTATGCTCACTTCGATGCCGATCCTGGGGGGCAGATGCAGATCAATCTCAAGACGCTGCAGGTTTTTCTGGCGGTCGCCGAGTCCGGCAGCTTCCGCAAGGCGGCCGAACTCGTGCACCGGTCGCAGTCCGCCGTCAGCATGCAGATCAAGCAGCTCGAAGAGCAGATCGGCATGCAGCTGTTCCATCGCACCACGCGGCATGTGCGGCTGACGCCGCAGGGCGAGATGCTGATCGGCGCCGCACGCCGCGGCTTCGCCGAGATCGAGGTGGGCCTGCAGCGGCTCAAGGCCGCTGCAGACATGCAGTCGGGACAATTGTCGCTCGGCTGCGTACCGAGCCTCGCGGCGACCGTCCTGCCCTCGGTGCTCGCTGCTTATCAACGTGACTTTCCCGGCATTCGCGTGACGCTGAGGGAGCTGCCGTCCCAGGAGATGCTGCACGCCATCGCGCGGCAGGACGTCGAACTCGGCATCGGGCCGGACGTGCCCTGGTCCGGCGATTTCAGCTTTGCCCCCTTCGCCAACGATCCGATCCTGGCGCTGCTGCCGAAGGCGTTCGACGACCGGGCCCTGACGGAAATCCCGCTAGTCAAACTGGCCGGCATGCCGGTGCTGATGTACTCGAAGGCGGCGACGCTGCGCGGCGACCTCGAGCGCGAGCTTGCCGCACGCGGCTTTTCCTTCGACATCAGATACGAGATTCTGCACGCGCACACATTGGTCGCGTTCGCCCGCGCCGGACTTGGTGTCGCCATCCTGCCGAAGGTCACGATTCCCGCCCGCCTCGGCTCGGGGTTGCGGGCCGTGCCGATCGTCGATCCGCGCATCGAACGCACGCTCAACATCGTCACCTCGAAAGGACATGCGCTCTCTCCGCCGGCCCATGCGCTGGCGAGCCTGATCGCCGCGCGGTTCCGAACCGGGGTGTTCCTCGCGCCAGATTGAGAAATTTATCTGATCAATCATTGAGATAAATCCGTTTGTCGAAATGATCGGGCGAACCTAGCCTTTCCCCTGTCGCGGAGGGTGGAGCCAGATCATGTCGAGCCATTTCAGCAATGTCGGGCCGCGGCGTCTCCATCGCTCGGAGCTGGCCGTTCCCGCGACCTCGGACAAGTTCTTCCACAAGGCCGCAGCCGGCGTCGCCGACGTGGTGTTCCTCGATCTCGAGGATGCGGTCGCCCCGGCACGCAAGATCGAGGCGCGGGCATCCGCGATCGCCGCGCTCGGCTCGGTCGACTGGGGCCGCAAGACGATGGCGGTCCGCGTCAACGCACTGGATACGGCCTGGGGCGTGCGCGACGTCATCGAGGTGGTCACACAGGCGCCGCGGCTCGACCTCGTCCTGCTGCCGAAAGCGTCCTCGCCTGCCGATGTCGCCTTTATCGACACGCTGATCGGCGGCATCGAACGCGAGCTGGGCCGGCAAAAACGCATCGGGATCGAAGTCCTGATCGAGACGACGCTCGGTGTCGCCAATGTCGAGGCGATCGCGGCATCCTCGCCGCGCCTGGAAGCCATGATCTTCGGCGTCGGCGACTATTCGATCGAGCTCGGCACCTGCGGCGAGCAGATCGGGGCCTCCGATCCGCGCTACGCCGTACTGGCAGGCGACAGAGCCGGCGCCAGGTGGCGGCATCCGGGCGATCAGTACCATTTCGCGCTGGCGAGAATGGCCAATGCCTGCCGTGCCTACGGGTTGCGGGCGATCGATGGCCCGTTCGCCAATTTCGGCGATCCGGAGGCCTATCGCGCCAGCGCGGAACGCGGGGCTGCGCTCGGCTGCGAGGGCAAATGGGCGATCCACCCCTCGCAGATCGCGCTCGCCAACGAGGTCTTCTCGCCGCCCGCGCGCAGGGTCGCTTGGGCCCGCGACATCCTGGCCGAGATCGAGCGGGCCAACCGCGATGGAGCCGGCGCCTTCGGCCGCGACGGCGTCCTGATCGACATGGCCGTCGAGAAGATCGCGCGCAGCGTCCTGGTGCGCGCCGAGCTGGTCGAGACGGCGGCGGCCGCGTCATGACCGCGGCAAGGCCCCTCGCCGGCATTCGCGTCCTCGATGCCGCGACCTTCATCGCCGCGCCGTTCTGCGGCACGATCCTGGCCGATTTCGGCGCCGAGGTGATCAAGATCGAGCAGCCGGGCAGCGGCGATCCGCTGCGCAAGTTCGGCACGGTCACCGAATGCGGCGACAGCCTGGTCTGGCTGAGCGAGGCCCGGAACAAGAAATCGCTCACGCTGGATCTCGGCACGCCCGCCGGCGCCGAAGTGTTCCGCCAGCTCGCCGCGAAGTCGCAGGTGGTGCTGGAGAACTTCCGGCCCGGCACCTTCGAAAAGTGGGGCCTCGGCTTCGAGGCACTGAAAGCCGTCAATCCCGAACTGATCCTGCTGCGGATCAGCGCCTACGGGCAGACAGGGCCCTATCGCGGCAAGCCCGGCTTCGCCCGCATCGCCCACGCCTTCAGCGGTCTCTCCTTCCTGGCCGGCGAGCCGGGCCGCGCGCCGGTCATGCCGGGCTCGACCTCGCTGGCCGACTACATGTCCGGCATGTGGGGGGCGATCGGCGTCATGATGGCGCTGCGGACCGTCGACCAGGTCGGCGGGCAGGTGATCGATCTCGGACTCTACGAATCCGTCTTCCGAGTGCTCGACGAGATCGCGCCGGCCTACGACAAATACGGCGTCGTCCGGGAGCGGCTCGGGGCGGACACGATCAATGTCGTGCCGCACAGCCATTACCCGACACGGGACGGCTGGGTCGCCATCGCCTGCTCCAGCGAGAAGATGTTCGAACGGCTCAGCCGGGTGATCGGGCGCCCGGAGCTCGCACAGCAACCCGAATACGCGACCATGCAGGCCAGGCTGGCCCGCCGGGAGGAGGTCAACGCCATCGTCCAGGGCTGGACCTCCACGCGCACCACGGCGCAGGTGATGGCAGCCTGCGAGGCGGGCGAGCTGCCTTGCGGCCCGCTGAACTCGATCGCCGACATCTTCGAAGATCCGCAATACGCCGCGCGGGAGAACATGGCGCGCACCGCGACGCGAGCCGGCGAGATCGTTCTGCCGACAGCCATTCCGAAATTGTCCGAGACGCCGCCGGCCTTTGAGCATGCCGGGCCGGCTCTCGGCGAACACACCAACGAAATCCTCGGCAGGATTCTCGGCATGACCGAGCACGAGATCGGGGCTTTGCGCGCTGCCGGCGCCGTCTGAGCCGAGGGACCGGCGAGCACGACCGACAGCAGGAGGATTTGTCCATGTCACGTCAGATGAAGCTCATCGCCTTCATGCAGGCGCAGAACTGCACGAATTACACCGGATCGTGGCGCCATGCGGCCTCGGCGACGAACTGGCACAGCAAGGACTATTACGAGCACATCGGCCGCGTTCTCGAGCACGGCAAGTTCCACCTCGCCTTTTTCGACGACCGGCTCGCGATCCCCGACCGCTTCGGCGACGATTTCGTCCAGACGGTCGCCAACGGCATCCGGGCAGCGAAACTCGACCCGATGATGACGGCGCTGACGATGGGACTGGCGACCGAGAAGCTCGGCATCGGCGCCACCTACTCCACGACCTATTACGAGCCCTTCCACGTCGCGCGGATCTTCGCCTCGCTCGACCTCATGCTCGGCGGGCGCGCCGCCTGGAACGTCGTGACATCGCTCAACGACTCCGAGGCGGCGAATTTCGGGCGCAGCGAGCATCTCGCACACGACCTGCGTTACGACCGGGCCGACGAATTCATGGAGGTGGTCCTCGGCCATTGGGACAGCTGGGAAGATGGCGCGATCGTCCATGATCGCGAGGGGGGCGTCTTTGCCGACCCGGCCAGGGTCGGCCGGCTCGACCATCGCGGGCCGTTCTTCCAGTCGCGGGGCCCGTTCACCGTCCCACGCTCCCCACAGGGCCATCCGGTCGTGATTCAGGCGGGGCAGAGCGGCCGCGGCAAGGCCTTTGCCACGCGCTGGGGCGAGTTGCTCTTCGTGATCTATCCCAGCCTCGCCGTCGGGCAGAATTCCTATGCCGAGCTGAAGATGCAGCTTGCGGCCGCCGGCCGGGAAGCGACCCCCATCACGCCTGCGGTCTACGCGATCGTCGGCGAAACCCGCGCGATGGCCGAGGACAAGCGCGCCTATCTGGAAAGTCTCGCCAAACCCGCCGACGCGCTTGCGCTGCTCTCGGAGGTGTTGAACTACGACTTCTCCCGGAAGGCCCCGGGCGATGCCTTCACGGACGAAGAACTCGACGCGATCGGTGGCCTGCGCGCCATCCGCGACCGGGCGATCCGGATGTCCGGCAAGACCAATCCGACGGTCGAGGAGTTCGTCCGCGCCAGCGGTCGCGGCACGCTCTCCGAGTTCCCGATCTTCATGGGCACGCCGGCCGAGGTCGCCGACCAGATGCAGGAATGGTTCGAGAAGGCCTGTGACGGCTTTGTCATCTCGGCCACGCACAGCCCCGGGGCCTATGAGGATTTCGTCCGGCTGGTCGTGCCGGAACTGCAGCGGCGCGGACTGTTCCACCACGACTACGAGGGGAGCACCCTGCGCGGGAACCTGGGCCTGACCAGGCCGGAGCCCAGGGCATGGCGCAGCGAGAGACCGCAGCCCGCGCTGGCCGCGCAGTAAGGCGCCGACATGATCACCGGAGGATCGCCATGAACAGCCGCGCCGTCATCGACAAAGCGCCACTGGTTGTTGGAATCGGCGGGACGACCCGCCCGGACTCATCATCGGAGCGCAGCCTGCGCCTGGCACTCGACAGGGTCCAGGCCCTCGGCTGCCGCACGCGCCTGTTCGCAGGAGGCGATCTCATCCTGCCGCTCTACGAGCCGGGCACGCATGAGCGGGCGGCGGAGCCGTTCCTGTCGGCCATACGCCAGGCCGACGCCCTGGTGATCGCCTCGCCCTGCTACCACGGCGCGGTGTCGGGGCTGGTGAAGAACGCGCTCGACTATCTCGAGGAGACGGCCGGGGATTCCTCGCCCTATCTGCACGCCCGCGCCGTCGGCCTGATCGCCTGCGGTTATGGCGGCCAGGGGCCGGCCATGGTGCTGGCGCAGCTGCGTAACATCGTCCACGCCTTGCGCGGCTGGCCGACCCCGCTCGGGATCGCGCTCAATTCGGCAATCGTCCGGTTCAACGACGGGAGCTGCTCCGATCAACACACCGCAGCGCAGATCGAGCTCATGGCGGCGCAGCTCGCCGATTTCGCCGGCGCCGGACGGCGGCACCAGGCGGCCGTGAAGGGAGCAGCCTGACCGTTCGCGGCGCGCGATGGGGCGTTCGGGCGGCAGGCCAGACTGTCCGCAGCCGGCACAAGACCGGTGCGATGGGACAACAACAATTGTGAGGGAAGGAAACAAGATGCTCAAACGTCAGATCGGAATCCTGCTCGGCGTCGCGCTGGCGGGCCTGTGCCATGTGGGTGCCGGCGCACAGGAGTTTCCGTCGCGCCTCGTCAAGCTGATCGTTCCGCAGGCACCGGGCGGCACCACAGACGTGGTCGGCCGCGCCCTGGCGAACAAGCTCGGCGAGAAATGGAAACACGGGATCGTCGTCGAGAACGTCGCCGGTGCTTCGGGAGCGATCGGCACCCAGCGCGTCGCGATCTCGCCGTCCGACGGCTATACGCTGCTGTTCACCTATGAGGGCTCGCAGGCGATCAACCCGCATGTCCTCGCCAACCAGAACTTCGACGCCGTCAAGGACTTCACCCCGATCGCCACGGTCGCTCGGGCGGGCTTCATGGTCGTCGCGAGCCCGAAGCTGTCGGCCAGGACCTTCTCCGAGCTCCTGGCCCTGGCGCGGGACAAGCCGGACGCTCTCACCTATGGCAGCGCGGGGCCGGGATCAGCCAATCACCTGATCGCGGAGATGATCAAGAGCGCGGCGAAGATCCGCATCCAGCATGTGCCCTACCGCGGGGCACCCCAGGCGATCACGGATGTGATCGGCGGCCAGATCGACAGCGCCGTCGCGTCGATTCCGTCCGTCATCGGCCAGATCGATTCAGGCAGCCTGCGCGCATTGGCCGTGACGAGCGCGAGCCGTTCGACGGCGGTTCCCAACGTTCCGACCATTGCGGAATCGGGCGTGCCGGGCTTCGACGTCACGCCCTGGTGGGGCGTGTTCGGGCCGCCCGGCATGGACCCGAAACTGGTCGCCAGGATCGCCGCCGACATCAACGAGATCGTGAAGGCGGACGATTTCCGCGCCGTGCTCGCCAAACAGGGAGCCGAGCCTTTTGCCTCGAACACCGAAAGCTTCGGCAAGCTCGTGGTCGCCGATATCGCCAAATGGGGAAAGATCGTCCAGGCGATCGATCTTAAGCCATAAGGTGGGACGATGTAGCCCACACTCCTCAGGTACATTGAATCCGACGATGTGTTTCCGCACGCAATCCTCGTCACCTTCACCACCGGCGGCGGTGGGAGCCCGCTTTCCGACAGCGGGGCGACGTCTTCTTTTGGCGCAACGCACGAGCGGCGGAAGCATTATGATGATTTCAGATGCGGCATCCCGATGGAGGATGCGTCATGCTTGTCGAAGCTCAGCAGATTGATCCGCGTCCGGCTTGGAACACAGGACGTATTATAGGTCCGAAGCCGCCACTGAAGCCGCGTCACATCTGGGCTATCTGGACACGGTTGCATCACGAATGCCGTATGCGAGATTTGGCAATGTTTGGCCTGCTGCCGGTTCTGTGGACAGTCGGTTAGGCTAATCCGACCTTCTTTTCGAACTCGACGGGGCTGAGATAGCCGATGGTCGAGTGCCTGCGGATCGTGTTGTAGAAGCGCTCGATGTAGTCGAGCACATCAGCCCGGGCCGCGTCACGGGTCAGGTAGCGCTTGTCCCTGATGCGCTCGGTTTTTAGGGATGAGAAGAAGCTCTCCATGGCAGCATTGTCCCAGACGTTACTTGAGCGGCTCATCGAGCAGGTGACGCCGTTTTC
>NZ_DASZAT010000010.1:0-1328815 GCF_035944895.1 Allobosea sp. | reverse complement strand
GAGGCGGTCTTCGCCGAATACATTCGGGATCCCAAGGCCAAGATCCCCGGCACCAAGATGGTCTTCGCCGGCATCAAGAATGACAAGGAGATCGCCGATCTCACCGCCTTCCTCAAGCAGTTCGGCAAGGACGGCAAGAAGATGTGAGCGGGCTTAGCGCTGCATCACATCCATGTCGTGCGCGGCGAACAGCGCCGTCACCCTGGCGCGGCGCAGTGAGCTCGGCCTGAGACAGCCGGTGCAGAGGTCGAGGCAGGGCGTCTTGCCGGAGCTGTTGGCCGCCCGGTTTTGCCATGCAATGCAGGCGCGAGCCGTTCCTCAGTCTGCGCCCAGGCCGTGTAACCCGGCTGCGCTCCGGCGTAAAAAGCAGGCAGGGTGGCAAATCTTTTGTGACGTCGGCTGCTGACATCTGCCGCGCGCTGGTTATTCTGGACCGACTTTGTACCCGGCCCACCGGCCGCGGGGTGGGCGCTTGTGCCCGCTTTGCAGCCCAATCAGATCGCTAAGAAGGACCTGGCATGACCTCTCCGATCCTCTCGGTCTCGAACCTGACGACCTCGTTCCGGGTCGAAGGACTCTGGAAGCCGGTCGTGCGCAACATCTCTTTCGACATCAAGCCGCAGGAAACGCTGGCGGTCGTCGGCGAATCCGGCTCCGGCAAGAGCGTCACGGCGCTGTCGATCATGCGCCTGACGCCGCCGAGCTCCAGCAAGATCGAGGGCTCGATCAAGCTCAACGGCAAGGAGCTGCTGACCCTGCCGGACGCGCAGATGCGCGAGATCCGCGGCAACGACATCGCGATGATCTTCCAGGAGCCGATGACATCGCTGAATCCGGTGCTCACCATCGGCTTCCAGATCGCCGAGGCGCTGATCCTGCATCGCGGCCTGTCGCGCTCCGAAGCCGAGGCCGAGACGGTGCGCCTGCTGGAGAAGGTCAAGATTCCCTCGGCGAAGTCGCGCTTCCACGAATATCCGCACCGCTTCTCCGGCGGCATGCGCCAGCGCGTGATGATCGCGATGGCGCTGGCCTGCAAGCCCAAGCTCCTGATCGCCGACGAGCCGACCACCGCGCTCGACGTGACGATCCAGGCGCAGATCCTCGAGCTGATCAAGCAGCTGCAGCATGAGGAGGGCATGTCCGTCCTCTTCATCACCCACGACATGGGCGTCGTCGCCGAAATCGCCGACCGCACGGTCGTCATGTACAATGGCGACGAGATCGAGACCGGCCCGACCGAGAACATCTTCGCCAGCCCGCAGAAGCCCTACACCAAGGCGCTGCTCTCGGCCGTGCCGCGGCTGGGCTCGATGGAAGGCAAGGTGCGGCCGATGCGCTTCCCGGTGGTCGATCGCAATACCGGCCTGTCCGACGTGCCGACCGAGGTTCCGGACACGGTCCAGGCGGCCGAGCGTCCGGTGCTCGAGGTCGCGGGCCTCACCACCCGCTTCGAGATCCGTTCCGGACTGCTCTCCTCGGTCAAGGGCCGGGTGCATGCGGTCGAGAACGTCTCCTTCAGCCTGAAGGCGGGCGAGACGCTGGCGCTGGTCGGCGAATCCGGCTGCGGCAAATCGACGACGGGCCGCTCGGTGCTGCGCCTGGTCGAACCGCTCTCCGGTTCGGTGCTGCTCGATGGCGTCGACGTGCTCAAGCTCAACCAGGGCGAATTGCGCGAGCAGCGCAAGCGCATGCAGATGATCTTCCAGGATCCGTTCGCATCGCTCAATCCGCGCATGAATGTCGGCGCGGCGATTGCCGAGCCGCTGCTGATCAACAACCTCGCCAGCCGCTCGGAAGCGCGCGACAAGGTCGCCGACCTCCTGAAGCGGGTCGGCCTGCTGCCTGAGATGGCGAACCGCTTCCCACACGAGTTCTCGGGCGGCCAGCGCCAGCGCATCTGCATCGCCCGCGCGCTCGCGGTCGAGCCGCGCCTGATCGTGGCGGACGAGGCGGTCTCGGCGCTCGACGTCTCGGTGAAGGCGCAGGTGGTCAACCTGATGCTCGACCTGCAGGCCCGCATGGGCCTCGGCTATCTCTTCATCTCGCACGACATGGCAGTGGTCGAACGCGTCAGCCACCGCGTCGCGGTGATGTATCTTGGCGAGATCGTCGAGATCGGCCCGCGCGAGGCGATCTTCGGCAATCCGCAGCATCCGTACACCAAGCGGCTGCTGGCGGCGGTGCCGATCGCCGATCCGGCCCGGCGCCTGCAGAAGCGCCCGGTCTCGAACGACGAGATCAAGAGCCCGATCCGTCCGGCCGACTATGTCCCGCCGGTGCGCCAGTACCGCGAGGTTTCGCCCGGCCATGCCGTGATGATCTGGGGCGAGGAGTGGGAAGCCAAGCCGGTGATCGCCAAGGTGGCGTGAGCCGCCTCGCCATTGCGAAGAGCTCAATGACGAAACAGCCCGGGAGCGGTAGCTCCCGGGCTGTTTGCTTTCGCTGGCAATGATCCGGCCTGCCGAGGGCGAGCCTTCAATCGATAGCCGCTTCCGCCCTCAAGCCGCCGACTTGGCCAAAAAGGTTTCGGCGTAGTGGCAGGCGACCTGACGTCCGTCGACCTCGCGCTTCTGCGGGCGCTCGGTTCGGCAGCGATCGGCAACGAAGGGGCAGCGGGTCGAGAAGACGCAGCCCGTCGGCGGATTGAGCGGCGAGGGCAGTTCGCCGCGCAGCACGATGCGCTCGCGCTTGTCACCGCCGACGCGCGGGGTCGAAGCGAGCAGCGCCTGCGTATAGGGATGCAAGGGGCGAGCGTAGATTCGCTCCTTCGGCCCATGCTCGATGGCATTGCCGAGATACATCACCATCACGTCATGGGCGATGTGCCGGACGACGCTGAGATCATGCGAGATGAAGAGATAGGCGAGCTTGAGCTCGTCCTGCAGGTCGGCCAGCAAGTTGAGGACCTGCGCCTGGATCGAGATGTCGAGCGCCGAGACCGGCTCGTCGGCGACCACGACCTTGGGCGACAGGATCAACGCGCGGGCAATCGCGATGCGCTGGCGCTGGCCGCCCGAGAACATGTGCGGGTAGCGGGCATAGTGCTCCGGCCGCAGGCCGACCTTGGCCATCATGGCGCGGGCCTTCTCGGTCCGCTCGGCCTTGGAAAGGTCGGTGTTGATCAGCAGCGGTTCCTCGAGGATCGTGCCGATCTTCTTGCGCGGATTGAGCGAGCCATAGGGGTTCTGGAAGACGAACTGGACGGTGCGGCGCAGGCGGCGCTGCTCGCTCGCCGGTGGCGAGACAGCGTCGAGCCCGTCGAGCGTCAGCGACCCCGAAGTCGGCTTCTCGATCAGCGTCGCCATGCGCGCCAGCGTCGACTTCCCGCAGCCGGACTCGCCGACCACGGCCAGAGTGCGGCCGGCCTCGACCGCGAAGGAGACCTTGTTCACCGCCTGCAATTGCGCCGGCGGGCGGAAGAGCCCCTGCCTGACCTGATAGGTCTGGACGAGGTCGCGAGCTTCGATGACGGGAGTGCTCATCGGGCCGCCTCCGTCGTCGCGCCGGCTTCATCGCGGGCGCGCTCCGCCTCGCGCTGGGCATCGCCGAGGGGGTAGTGGCAGCGGACATGGCCGTCAGCCCAAGGCCGGAGCTGTGGCTGGACCGTGCGCGAATGCTGGGTAGCGTAGGCGCAGCGCGGGCTGAACAGGCAGCCTTTCGGCCGATCGTTGAGGCCGGGCACCATGCCGGGGATGGTGGCGAGCCGGTTCGCACCCTCGCTGCGCTCGGGCAGGGCGGCGAGCAGCGCGGCGGAATAGGGATGCTGCGGGGCGGAGAACAGCGCGTCGACCTTGCGCTCCTCCATGATCTGCCCGGCATACATCACCATGATGCGCTGCGCGGTCTCGGCGACGACGCCCATGTTGTGGGTGATCAGGACGAGCGCCATGTCGCGCTCCTTCTGCAGCGACATCAGCAAATCGAGAATCTGCGCCTGGATCGTGACGTCGAGCGCTGTCGTCGGCTCGTCGGCGATCAGCAGGCGCGGATTGCAGGCGATCGCCATGGCGATCATCACACGCTGGTTCATGCCGCCGGAGAGCTGGTGCGGAAAGGCCTTGAGGCGGCTTTCCGGGGCGGGGATGCCGACCTGCTCGAGCAGTTCGATCGCCCGGCGCCTGGCCGCCTTGCTGTCCATGCGCTCGTGCTTCTTCAGGGTCTCGGCGAGCTGGAAGCCGATGGTGAAGCAGGGGTTCAGGCTGGTGGTCGGCTCCTGGAAGATCATCGCCACGTCCTTGCCGGTGAGCTGCCGGCGCTCGCGGGCGGACATGGTCAGGAGGTCGCGGCCGTCGAAGCGCAGCTTGTCGGCGCGGACGCGGCCGGGATAGCCGACGAGGCCCATCAGCGCGAGCATGGTGACCGACTTGCCGGAGCCGGATTCGCCGACGACGCCGAGCACCTCGCCCTCGTCGAGGGTGAGGTCGATGCGGTCGACCGCGCGCAGGGTTCCCTGGGAGGTCGGGAACTCGACGCTGAGGTTTTCGATCTCGAGCAGGGGCATGGGATCAGCGCTTCAATTTGGGATCGAGGGCATCGCGCAGCCCGTCGCCGAGCAGGTTGAAGGCGAGCACGGTGATCAGGATGGCGAGGCCCGGGAAGGTGACGACCCACCAGGCGCGCAGCACGAATTCGCGGGCATCGGCGAGCATGGTGCCCCATTCCGGAGTCGGCGGCTGGGCGCCGAGGCCGAGGAAGCCGAGCGCAGCGGCGTCGAGGATCGCGGTGGAGACGCCGAGCGTCGCCTGCACGATCAGGGGCGCGGCGCAGTTCGGCAGGATCTCGGAAAACATCAGGCGGGCCGTCTGCGCACCGCTGACCTGGGCGGCAACGACATAGTCCTTCGAGGATTCGGCGATGACGGCGGCGCGGGTGATGCGGACGTAATGCGGCAGCACGACGATGGCGACGGCGAGCATCGCGTTCATCAGGCCGGGGCCGAGGATGGCGACGATGACGATGGCGAGCAGCAGGCTCGGCATGGTCATCAGGATGTCCATCAGCCGCATGATCGCGATATCGGCGATGCCCTTGAAGAAGCCGGCGACGAGCCCGAGCACGATGCCGACGACGATGGCCAGCGCCACGACGGCGATGCCGATGACCAGCGAGAGCCGGGCGCCATAGAGCAGCCGCGAGAGGATGTCGCGGCCGATCGCGTCGGTGCCGAGCGGATAGGAGAGCGAGCCGCCCTCCTGCCAGAACGGCGGCTTCAGGAAGACCGCATTGTTGGTCAGATTCGGATCATGCGGGGCGATCAGCGGCGCGAACAGGGCGCAGAACAGCACGAGCGCAATGACGATGAGCCCGGCGACGGCGCCGCGATTGGCGCTGAAATAAGTCCAGAACTCGCGGGCTGGATGGGGCGGCGCGACGCTGACGGCGGGAGCTTGCAAGGTCTCGGTGCTCATGGGCGAAGGCTCCGATGGGAGCGAAGGGATGAAAGGCGGGTCATCGGGCGTGCCTGATGCGCGGGTTGATCACGCCGTAGAGCAGGTCGACGAGCAGATTGACGCTCATCACGACCATTCCGAGGAGCAAGGTTCCGCCTTGCAGGACCGGATAGTCGCGCCGGCTGATCGCCTCGATCAGCCATTTGCCAACGCCCGGCCAGGAGAAGATCGTCTCGGTCAGGATCGCGCCGGTGAAGAGCGTGCCGACCTGCAGGCCGATCACGGTGACGACCGGGATCAGTGCGTTGCGCAACGCATGCAGGGCGACGACCCGCAAGGGGGCCATGCCCTTGGCCCGGGCGGTGCGGATATAGTCCTCGCCAAGCACCTCCAGCATGGCCGAGCGGGTCATGCGGGCGATGACGGCGAGCGGCACGGTGCCGAGCACGATCGCCGGCAGCACGAGGTGCGACAGCGCCGACCAGAAGGCGTCGATGTCGCCGGCGAGCAGGCTGTCGATGGTGAGGAAGCCGGTGACCGGCTCGATGAAGTACTGCACCGCGATGCGGCCGGAGACCGGCGTGATGCCGAGCTGCACCGAGAACAGCAGGATCAGCAGCAGGCCCCACCAGAAGATCGGCATCGAATAGCCGGTGAGCGATATCCCCATCACGCCATGGTCGAAGATCGAGTTTCGCTTCACCGCGGCGATGATGCCGGCCGGCAGGCCGATGAGCAGCGCGAGCAGGATGGCGCAGAGCGCAAGCTCGATGGTGGCGGGGAAGAGCTGGCCGAACTCGGAGAGCACGCTGTCGCGCGTCACGATCGACTTGCCGAGATCGCCCTGGACCACGCGCTCGATATAGCGGCCGTACTGGACGAAGAGCGGCTGGTCGAGGCCGTACTCCTTCAGCAACTGCGCATGGCGGGCGGGATCGATGCCGCGCTCGCCGGCCATGGTCTCGATCGGATCGCCCGGCACGAGCCGGACCAGGAAGAAGGCCAGCAACGTGATGCCGATGAAGGTCGGGATGACGAGGCTGACCCTGGTCAGGATGAAGCGAAGCATGGTTGTGCCAGTCTTATGGGCCGGGCGTCTCGTCGCGCGGCGGCCTGCCTTGTGATCTTATTCAAATTCGAATTCCGGCGCAGCGCAAACACCAGAACGCCGCAAAGATCAAGAATGCGGCAACAAAATCGGTGGATTTCTGAGCCGAAGGCAGGGATTGGCGCCTGGGTTTGGCGCAAGACTCGAAAAACGCCGGCATTGTGCGGCGCAACATTAGGAATAAGACTAGCGCCGGCAAAGCAATGATTGCCATGCCGGCGCCGGGATTATTTGACGCAGAGTTTTATTTGCCGATCGAGACGCCGACGAATGGCTGCCCGCCGAAGAAGTGGATCTTGTAGTCCTTCACCTCTTTGCGCACCGGCGTGAAAGCCTGGGCGTTGGCGAAGAGCAGGCCGGCGACATCTTCGTGGAAGATTTCCTGGAAACGCTTGTAGAGTTTGCTGCGCTCGGCCTGGTCGGTGATCGTGCTGGCCTTGGCGAGAGCGTCAGAGGCCTCCTTGTTGCACCAGCGCGCCCGGTTGGCGCCGGTCGCCACACCCTCGCAGGTCCAGCCGGTCAACAGGATCTGGCTCGGATCGGGATAGTCCCAGGTGTAGCCGAACATGCCGACCTCGTGCTCGCCGGCGCGGCCGCGCTTGAGGTATTCGCCCCATTCGAAGGTCTGGATCGTCGCCTTGACGCCGATCCTGGCCCAGTCGGCCTGGATCAGCTCGGCGGCGCGCCGGCCGTTCGGCATATAGGCGCGCACGACCGGGATGGCCCAGAGCGTCGTCTCGAAGCCATCGGGATAGCCGGCCTCCTTGAGCAGCGCCTTGGCCTTGTCGGGATCGTAGGGGCGCGGCTTGAGGTCGGCATCATGCGACCAGAGCGAGGGCGGAACCGCCGAGGCGGTCGGCTTGCCGGTGCCCTGATAGACGGCGTCGATGATCGCCGGGATGTTGGTGGCGTAGGCCAATGCCTCGCGCACGCGCTTGTCGCCGAAGGGCTTCTTCTGCTGGTTGAAGGCGAGGAAGCTCTGATCGGCGATGCTGCCCTGCAGGACGTTGATGGTCGGTTCGGTCTTCATCGCGGCAAGGTCGCCGGGATTGGGATAGCGCGCGATCTGGCACTCGCCCGAGCGGACCTTGGCAAAGCGGACGGAGGCGTCGGGGGTGATCACGAAGATCAGGTCGTTGACCAGCGCCATGCGGTCGCGGTCGCCAGCGGCCTTGGTCCAGTGGTCCGGCACCGCCTTGAAGCGGATCACCGCGTCCTTCTGGTAGGAGAGCAGCGAGAACGGGCCGGTGCCGATCGGGGCGAAGTCGATCTGCTCGGGCGTGCCGGCCTTGCTCATCGCTGCCGCATATTCGGCCGAGAGGATCGACATCGGCTCGACCGAGAGCGCCGAGAGCAGGGGGGCGTTCGGCTTGGTCAGGACGATCCTGACGGTGTAGTCGTCGACCTTCTCGACCGCCTTGAGGCTCGGCTTCACGATCTCGCCGAAGAACTGGAAATTGCCGCTGCCGACCTTGGCATAGGGGTGGTTCGGGTCGAGCATGCGGTTGAACGAGAACAGCACGTCGTCGGCATTGAACTCGCGCGTCGGCGTGAAGCTCTTGCTGGCGTGCCATTTCACGCCCTTGCGCAGCTTGAAGGTGTAGCTCAGCGCGTCGTCCGAGATCGTCCAGGCCTCGGCCAGGCTCGGGATGATCTGCGAGCCGCCGCGCTGCGTCGCCGTCAGGCGCTCATAGACCTGCGCCGCCACGTCATAGGCGGTGTTCTGGCTGCTGAACTGCGGGTTGAGGAAGTCGGGACTGGCTTCCGTGCAGACGACGAGCGCCTGGGCGCTGGCGATGGCGGGCAGCAGCAGGGCGCCAAGGCCGAGGGCCAGAGCGAGGGGGCGGGCGGATCGGGTCATGGCGATCTCTCAGGGGCAGGCAGTGGCCGGATCGGGCGCGAAGCCTCATGCTCCGTCGTCTTCCGGCCCGGGAGGCGCGGCCCGTTCGGGCCACGCCGGTTGGCAAGCATCATCCGTGCCGGTGGCCGGCGCGGATGATGGATCCGCTCACTTGCCGATGTCGACGCCGTAGAAGACGTGGCGGCCGAACGGCGAGAGCTTGAAGTCGACCACTTCCTTGCGGACTGGCTTGAGCTGGACGGCATGGGCGATGGTGAACCAGGGCGCCTGCTCCTTGAAGATCACCTGCGCCTGCCGGTAGAGCTTCTCGCGCTCGGCCTGGTCGGTGATCGTCTTGGCCTTGGTCACCAGTTCGTCGAAGGGCTGGAAGCAGAACTTGGCGACGTTGCCGCCATTGTTCTTGGCCGCGTCGCAGCCGAGCAGCGTGTGCAGGAAGTTGTCCGGATCGCCATTGTCGCCGGTCCAGCCGAACATGCCGGTCTGGTGCTCGCCCGCCTGCAGGCGCTTGCGGTACTCGCCCCATTCGAAGGTCTTGATCTCGGCCTTGATACCGACCTTGGCGAGATCGGCCTGCATCAATTCGGCGATGCGCTTGGCGTTGGGGTTGTAGGGGCGCTGCACCGGCATCGCCCAGAGGTCGATCTCCAGGCCGTTCGGATAGCCGGCTTCGGCCAGCTCCTTCTTGGCGGCTTCCGGATCGAAGGGATCGTCCTTGATGGTCTCGTTATAGGACCACATCGTCGGCGGGATCGGGTTGGTCGCCGCGACGCCGCTGGTGAGATAGACCGCGTCGATGATCGCCTTCTTGTTGATCGCCTTGTTGACGGCGCGGCGGACCTTGACGTCGTCGAAGGGCTTCTTGGTGGTGTTGTAGGCGAGATAGCCGATGTTCAGGCCAGGCTGCTCGAGGATCTGGACATTGGCGTCCTTCTTGATGGCGTCGAGATCGGCCGGGTTCGGATAGGGCATGACATGGCATTCGCCCTTCTGCAGCTTGGCCCAGCGCACCGAGGCGTCAGGCGTGATCGCGAAGATCAGGTCGTCGATCTTGGCCTTGCCGGCCCAATAGTCGGGGAAGGCCTTGTAGCGGATGATCGCGTCCTTCTGGTACTGCACCAGATAGAACGCGCCGGTGCCGACAGGCTCCTGGTCGAGCTTCTCGGGCGTACCGGCCTTCAGCATCGCATCGGCGTATTCCTTCGACTGCACGCCGGCATATTGCATGGCGAGGTCGGCGAGGAAGGGCGCCTCGGGCTGGTTCAGCGTGATCTTGACGGTGTAGTCGTCGACCTTCTCGACGGACTTCAGCAGCTTGGGCATGCCCATGTCGTTGAAGTAGGAGTGGTTCGAGCTGGTCACCTTGTAATAGGGGTGCGCCTCCTTCCACTGCCGCTCGAACATGAACATCACGTCGTCGGCGTTGAAGTTCCGCGTCGGCTTGAAGTTCTTGTTCGAATGCCACTTCACGTTCTTGCGCAGGTGCAGCGTGTAGGTCAGGCCATCAGGCGAGACGTCCCACTTCTCCGCCAGGGCCGGCTGGACCTTGACGCCGCCGCGCTCGAACTGGACCACGGTGTCGTAGATCTGGGTGTTGGCGTCGAAGGACGTGCCGGTGGTGTTGACGCTCGGCGCGAAATTCTCCGGGCTGCCTTCCGAGCAGTAGACCAGCGTCTTGGCCGCCAGCGGCTGCGCCGCCATCAGCGCCGAGGCCGACAGCGTCGCCAGCAACAGTTTCTTCATGGGATCTCTCCTTGAGCCACGCTTCGCCTCGCAAGGCGAACGTTTTCCCCTGTTGGACCGGAAGCCTCGCGGAGGAAATTCCGCCGGCCGCCTTGCCAACAGCTTATTGAAAACTGGCAGGCGCGAACAGCTGCCAGCTGCTCACCCTGGGCGTGTGTTCCTGCGCGGGAGCACGCAAAAACCTCATCCGGAAGATCCAGGCTGCGGGGCTGGCCTTCGCTGTCACGTAAGCCTATGTCCTTGCAAAGGAATCACTGAGCGCCGGACCCGCCATGCGCATCTGGATCAGGAACCCGATCGCCATCCTCGCCGAAAATGCCGGGGGCGGAATCGTGGTCGAAGACGGGGTGATCGTCGAGCTTGTCGCGAGCGGAGCCTATCCGGCGCTGCCAGTGACCGAGAGCTTCGACGCCTCCGGCCATGTCGTGCTGCCCGGGCTCATCAATACTCATCACCATTTCTACCAGACGCTGACCCGCGCCCATCCCGCGGCGATCGACCGCGAGCTCTTCCCCTGGCTGAAGGCGCTCTACCCGCTCTGGGCGCGCCTGCGACCCGAGGACCTGCGCCTGGCGGTACGCGCCGCGCTGGTCGAGCTGATGCTGTCGGGCTGCACCACGGCGGCCGACCATCACTATCTCTATCCGGCCGGGCTGGAGAACGCGGTCGACATCGCCGTCGAGGAGGCGCGGGCGCTCGGCATCCGCGTCACCATCTCGCGCGGCTCGATGAACCTGTCGCAGAAGGATGGCGGCCTGCCGCCCGACGAGGTCGTGCAGGACGAGGACACGATCCTCGCCGATTGCGAGCGGGTGCTCGGCCTGTTCCATGATCCCAAGCCGGGCAGCATGGTGCAGATCGCGCTGGCGCCCTGCTCGCCCTTCTCGGTGACGACCTCGCTGATGGCGGCCTCGGCCGAGCTGGCGACGCGCTTCGATGCGCCGCTGCATACCCATCTCGCCGAGACCGAGGACGAGGACGCCTATTGCCGGGAGGTCTATGGCAAGCGCCCGCTCGACCTGCTGGAGGAAGCCGGCTGGATGCGGCCGAAGACCTGGCTGGCGCACGGCATCCACTTTTCCTGCGAGGAATGCGAGCGGCTCGGCAAGGCCGGCGTCGGCGTCTGCCATTGCCCGACCTCGAACGGCGTGCTCGCCTCGGGCTTCTGCAAGACGCGCGAGCTGGAAGCGGCTGGAGCACCGGTCGGGCTCGGCGTTGACGGGTCGGCCAGCAATGACGGCTCGAACCTGATGGAGGAGTTGCGTCACGCGCTGCTGGTCAATCGGCTGCATTACAAGAGCGCCAGCGCGGTGACGGCGCGGGACACGATCCGCTGGGCGAGCGAGGGCTCGGCCCGCTGCCTCGGGCGTTCCGATATCGGCCGGATCGCCGTCGGGATGCAGGGCGATCTTGCGCTCTACAGGCTCGACGAATTGCGTTTCTCGGGCGCGCATGACCCGATTGCGGCGCTGGTGCTGTGTGGCGCCAATCGGGCCGATCGCGTCATGGTCGGCGGGCGCTGGCGGGTGATCGACGGGGCGATCCCGGGGCTCGATATTGCTTCGCTACGCCGCGCCCACGGGCTTGCGGCGGAGCGTTACGCCTGAACCCTCTATGGGTGTCATCCCGGACAAGCCGCGTCAGCGGCGCCGATCCGGGAGCCATTCCGGAACGCCAATCGGAAAGGTTCCGGAATGGATCCCGGGTCTCCCTGCGGTCGCCCGGGATGACTTCACTTATCTGGAAATGGGTAGAGACGAAGCTTCGGATCTGACCAGCGGTTTCAGGAAGCCGGTCAGGTCATCGGTGACGAAATGGACGTGGGCGGCTTCGACCACCGCCTGCTCCGAGGCATCACGGAAGGGATCGGTCGTGCGCGGCACGATCAGCACCGTCTTCATGCCGAGGTCGTTCGGCACGATCAGGTTCTTGTCGATGTCCTCGAACATCGCGGCGCGAGCGGGATCGACCGCGTGCTTGGCGAGGAAGTTCTCATAGGTCGCGCGCTCGGGCTTGGGCAGGAAGCCGGCCTCGACGATGTCGAAGATGTCCTCGAAATGCTGGAGGATCCCGAGCTTGCCGGCGACGTTCTCGGCATGGCCGCGTGAGCCATTGGTCAGGATCAGCTTGCGGCCGGGCAGGGCGGCGATCGCTGCGCCGAGATCAGGATTGGGATCGAGCAGCGTGAGGTCAATGTCATGGGCGAAGGCGAGGAAGTCGTCGGGATCGACACCGTGTTCCGACATCAGCCCGTTCAGCGTCGTGCCGTAGCGCTCGTAGTAATAGCGGCGCAGCTGCTGCGCCGAGAGGCCGTCGAGCCCGAACAGATGGAGCAGATAGAGGCTGATCCGCTCATTGACCTGCGGCCAGACCTGCGCCTCGTGCGAGTAGAGCGTGTTGTCGAGGTCGAAGATCCAGTGGTCGACATGGCCGAATGCCGCCTGCTCCGGCAGGAGCGGGGTGGCGGCGGTGATTGGTGCATTCTGGTTCATCGGGGCATGTCATGTGGGGGGCGCCATCATGACATGCAAGATGCTTGCAAAGTCCTTGCGACGGCGAAGTACTCCGTCAGCTCGGGCTTGACCCGAGCAACTCAGGCCGGAAGAGGCGCCGGCCGGCGCCTTCTCGTCCAGAGATTCTCGGGTCTGCGCTTCGCTTCGCCCGAGAATGACGGCTGGCGTCACTTCCGGATGATCGTGCCCGAACCTGTATCGGTGAAGAGCTCGATCAGCGCCGCATGCGGGACCTTGCCGTCGAGGATGACGACGGCCTCGACGCCCTTCTCCAGCGCGTAGATGCAGGTCTCGATCTTCGGGATCATGCCGCCGGAGATGGTGCCGTCGGCGATCAGCCGCCGGCACTGCTCGATGGTGAGCTCGGGGATCAGCTTCTTGTCCTTGTCGAGTACGCCCGGCACGTCGGTGAGCAGCAGCAGCCGCTTGGCGTTGAGGGCACCGGCGATCGCGCCGGCGAAGGTGTCGGCGTTGACATTGTAGGTCTGGCCGTCGGCGGCGGCGCAGACCGGCGCCAGCACCGGGATCAGCTCTTCCTTCAGGATCGCCTTGAGCACGGTGGTGTCGACCGTCTCGGGCTCGCCGACGAAGCCGAGATCGAGCACCTGCTCGATCTTCGAATCGGGATCGACGATGGTGCGGGTCGCCTTTCTGGCGAGCACCATGTTGCCGTCCTTGCCGCAGAGGCCGATCGCCTTGCCGCCCTCGCGCGAGATGTAGCCGACGATCTCCTTGTTGACCGAGCCGGCCAGGACCATCTCGACCACGTCGACGGTCGCGGCGTCGGTGACACGCAGGCCCTGCTTGAACTCAGACTTGATGCCGAGCTTCTCCAGCATGCGGGCGATCTGCGGGCCGCCGCCATGGCAGACCACCGGCTTCAAGCCGGACTGCTCAAGCAGCACTACATCCTCGGCGAAATCCTCGGCGGTGGCAGCGTCACCCATGGCGTTGCCGCCATACTTGATGACGATCACCTCCTGGTCATAGCGCTGCATGTGCGGCAGCGCCTGGACGAGCAGATCGGCGGCTTGCGAGGGCGTGAGATTGTGTGGGGCGTTCATCGGCAGGCTCCGCGAAGGCGCAGGGAGGCAGCCGCGCCGCGCCGCGTTCTAGCGGAAGATAGGGGGCTGTGAAAGCGTGCCGATGCCGGTCAGGCGCGCTTGGAGAACAGAGCTGCAAGGGCGAGCCCGAGCCAGCCGCCGAGCATCATGAAGCCGCCGGCGGGAGCGGCGCCGAGGAAGAGCCGCTCACCATGGAAGCCGCGCACTGTGAGATCGGTCGCGAAGAGCACGACGCCGAGGATCAGCAGCGAGATTGCGAGCCGCGCCGGCCAGTCGGCGAGCAATTCGGCGCGACGCGCGGCGCAGGCTGCGATCACCGCAGGGGCGTGGAAGAGCAGCATCTGCCCGGCGATCTGGACATTGTCGGAAGCGCCGGAATGCGTGCCGGCCGCGAGCAGCGTCACGCCGGAGAGCCCCATCAGCATGGCGATGGTGAGGTGGATGCGGGTCGCGGTGATCATGATGGGTCCGTCTTGTGGGCGCGAGGCCTAGCCTGCCGACGAACAGATGCCGCGACTGCGCGCAAGGTCAAGCGCCCGCGGCTGTGGCATCGTGCTCCAGCTCCGGTTCAGCGTCCGTCCGGCGGGTTGCGGCTGAGTTGCGTGACAGGCGCCGGGGCCGAGCCATGGCGGCTCTGGTGTTCCAGCTCGGCGTTGAGCTCGGCGCCGGAGAGCACGATCGTCGCCGAAAGCCAGAGCCAGGTCATGAACACGACGATGGTGGCGAGCGAGCCATAGGTCGCGGTGTAGCGGCCGAGCGTGCTGACATAGAACGAGAAACCGATGGAGGTCGCGACCCAGAGCAGGGCGGCAGCGATGGCGCCGGGCAGCACCCAGGCAAAGCGCGGCGGCTTGCGGCTCGGGCCGATCCAGTAGAGGCAGCCGATCGCGGTGATGCCGACGAGGAAGAAGGCAGGCCAGCGCAGCCAGCGGACCAGGACCTCCAGCTCGTGGCCGAAGGGGAAGAACGCGGTGACCACCGGCAGGCTGGCGATCAGGACAAGCGCCATGATCAGCACGACCAGGGCGCTCAGCGTCGTTGCCAGCGAGACCAGATTGAGGCGGATGAAACCGCGGCGCTCGCGCACGCCGTAGATGATGTTGAGCGCGTCGAAGACCGCCTTCATCGCGGCATTGGCGCTCCAGATCGCGACGAGAAAGCCGATCAGGAAGGTCAGCGAGAGATTGGCGGCGTCATGGCTCGACAGCCGCACCGCCTGCTCGCGAATGAGCTCGCGGGCAGCTTCAGGGAAGAGGATGGTGACCTCGTCGAGCTGGCCGACGATCGTCGCCGGGTCGGACAGCATGCCGTAGAGCGTCACCAGCAGCGACAAAGCCGGCACCAGCGAGAGCAGGGTGAAGAAGGCGACGGCGCCGGCGAGCGAGAGCACGCGCGCTTCCTGGATGCGGGCGCTGAAGCGCGCCAGCACGTCCTTCCAGCCGCGCCAGGGCAGGGTGATCGGGCTCCTGGCCCCGCGCCCGCGCCTCGCCTGGTGCAAGGGCTCGCCGATCCGTCGCGAGACCAGGCCATGAACATAGCCGGCGGCCATTGCGACAAGCCCGGCGGCGCCCGTCAGTCGCTTGAAATAGGCCATGCGCGCTCCGGTCGAGGGGCAGCCGATCGTAGATCGCTCTGCGGTTTTGCCAACGTCGTGACGGGCGTTTTCGTTCCAGAGTGACGCCGGCGAGGAGGCTGCTTAGCGGTTCATTAACCTTAACATTTTCATAATCGCGCTCCTGACGCCATCGCGGCGCTGGCCCGGGTCCCGCCGGGACGTTGCCGCTTTACGAGCCCGAGAATTCGATGAAGACCCTGCTGAAAGCTGCAGTCGCTGCCATCGCCCTGTTCAGCGCCGGAGCCTCCCTGGCAGCCGATCTGCGTGGCAGGGGCGTCTTGCCGCCGGCGCCGGAGCTGCCGACCTTCTACAACTGGACCGGCCTCTATCTCGGCGGCCAGGTCGGCTATTCCTGGGGCTCCGACCGGGCGAGCGAATTCGCCAGCGTCGGCCGCGTGCCGCTCGGCCGCTCCTTCGACTACAGCCCGTCCTCCTTCATCGGCGGCGCCCGTGTCGGCTTCAACTACCAGCTCGGTTCGATCGTTGTTGGCGTCGAGGGCGACATCGAGGGCATGAACGGCCATGAAGGGAAGGGCGATCTCGGTGGCACCGTCCGGGTCCGGCAGGACTGGCAGGGCTCGGTACGCGCGCGCCTTGGCTACAGCCTCGACCGGATCATGATCTACGCCACCGGCGGTGTCGCCTTCACCAAGCTCGAATATGCCTATGTCAGCCCGCTCGCAGGCCTGAGCGAGACGATCAGCGCCTCGAAGACCGGCTGGACGGTCGGCGGCGGCGTCGACTACGCCCTGACCGACAATGTCATTCTCGGCGTCGACTATCGCTATACGGATTATGGCCGCTTCGACCATGTCGGGGCCGGCGCCTATCTTGGCCGCACGGTCGAGCACGAGCCGTCGGCGCATGCGGTGCGCGCCAGCCTCGCCTACAAGTTCTGATCACGGCGGCCGCTGTTCACCTGAACAGGCGCTGGCCGAAGACGTTGAGGATGAGGCCGGCGATGATCAGGGCTGAGGCCAGGAGCTTCCAGGGCTGGATGGCCTCGCCGAGCAGGGCCGCCGAGCCGAGGAAGCCGAAGACCGGGACGAGCAGCGTGAAGGGCGCTACGGTCGCCACGGGATAGAGCGCCAGCAACAGGCTCCAGGCCCCGAAGCAGAACAGGGTCGAGATGTAGACGAGATAGGCGATCGCGCCGAGCGAGGTCCAATCGAGTCCGGCGAAGCTGGCGGCCAGACCCTGCGGGTCGAGGATCAGCGCCACCGCCAGCAGGGGCGGCGCGGCGAACAGGCTGCCCCAGCAGACCAGGCCGAGCACGTTGATCGCGCCATGGCGCATCGAGATGACGCGCGAGACGATGTTGCCGCCACCCCAGGCCATCGCGCCCAGGATCAGCAGCGACAGGCCGGCGAGCGTGACGTCGCCGCCGAGGTTCGCCGCGACGACGCCGATGCCGCCGAAGGCGAAAAGCGCTCCCAGGAGCTGCCAGCGCGTCGGCCGCTCGGCGAGGAAGAGCACGGCAAAGCCGATGGTGAAGAAGACCTGCAGCTGCATGACCAGCGAGGCCAGGCCGGCGCTGACGCCGACCTTCATGCCAGTGAAGAGGAAGCCGAACTGCAGCGCGAAGATGAGCAGGCTGTAGAGCGCCAGCGACGCGAGCGGAATCGGCGGCCGTCTGATGAAGAAGATCCACGGGAAAGCCGCGAGGACAAAGCGAATGACGCCGAGGCCGAGCGGCGAGATCTGGCGCAGGCCGAGCTTGATGATCGCGAAATTGACGCCCCAGAAGAAGACGATCACGAGCGCGAGCAGGAGGTGACGCGGTTTCATCGACGCTTGCAGAAGAGTGCTCAGCCTGCCCTGCGGAACATGCCGGGCGTGATGCCGTGCACGGCCCGGAAGCTGCGCGAGAGATGGCTCTGGTCGGCAAAGCCGGCGGCGAAGGCGGCGTCGGCCAGGCTGGCGCCTTCGTGGATCAAACGGTTGGCGCGGCGCAGGCGGCGGTCGCGGATGAAGATGGCCGGCGTCGAGCCTGTCAGCTTCTTGAAATCGCGGATGACCTGGAAGCGGGTGACGCCGGCAGCTGCGGCGAGCGCCTGCAGGTCGAGCTCGTCGGCGAGATTGTCGTCGATCACCTCCTCATAGCGCGCGAAGCGGCGTTTCGCGCCTGAGCGATCGAGCGGTTCGGCCGGCCGGCTGGCGTCGCCATGCTGCAGGATCAGGCGGCGCAACGCGGTCAGCAGGGAAGCTTCGGCGCGGGTCGCATCCGACGAAGTCGATTCGGCATGGGCGGCGGCGAGCAGGCGGGAGAGTTCGGGATCGTCGAGCAGCGCCTGCGGGAACAGCGGCGCCTGCGCTTGCCCAAGCTCGGCTGCGATCTCGGAGAGCAGCGCGGTCGAGGGATAGAAGGTGCGGTATGCCCAGCCCTGTTCGGCGCCGGCCTCGCCATCGTGCCATTCCTCGGGATTGACGATGAGCACCGAGCCGGCCGGCGCCAGCACCTCCTGCCTGCCGACGCGGACGCGCTCGCAGCCCTCGGTGATCAGCGCGATGACATAGCCTTCATGGGTGTGGCGGTCATAGCGATGCTCGCGGAAGCGCGCCGCGAGCAGGCCGAGCTCGCGGAAGGCGGCGTGGCGCCAGAACGCCTGACTTTCCTGTCGCGGCTCACTCATCGGTCAATCTGGTTCAAGACGCTGCCCGGCCCGCTCTCCTAATCCTGGGACACGGACAGGAGAGAACCATGCTGCACAATGACCCGATCGCCAGGCTGACGCCAGAGGTCGTCGCCTGGCGCCATCACATCCACGCCAATCCCGAGCTCGGCTTCCAGGAAGTGGAGACCGCCCGCTTCGTCGCTGACAAGCTGCGCTCCTTCGGCCTTGAGGTGCAGGAGGGGATCGGCGGCACCGGCGTGGTCGGTACGCTGCGCTCGGGTTCCGGCAAGCGCGCCATCGGCCTGCGCGCCGAGCTCGATGCGCTGCCGGTGGTCGAGCGCACTGGCCTGCCCTACGCCTCGAAAAAGGACGGCGTGATGCATGCCTGCGGCCATGACGGCCACAGCGCCATGCTGCTCGGGGCGGCCAAGCTGCTCAGCGAGACCGCGGATTTCGACGGCACCGTGCATTTCATCTTCCAGCCGGCCGAGGAGAACGAGGGTGGCAGCATGAAGATGATCGAGGCCGGGCTTTTCGAGCGCTTCCCGGTCGAGGCCGTCTATGCCGTGCACAACTGGCCGGGCGTGCCCTTCGGCACGATCGCGGCTCGCGCCGGCGCTCAGATGGCGGCGGTCGATAATTTCGAGCTGCGCTTCTCCGGGCTCGGCGCCCATGTCGCGATGCCGCATCTCGGCGACGATCCGATCCTTGCCGCCGGTGCCTTCATCCAGAGCGTGCAGCGCATCGTCTCGCGCGCCGTCGATCCGCAGACGCCGATCGTCGTCAGCCTGACGCAGGTCCATGGCGGCAATGTCGGCAACATCGTGCCGAAAGAGGTCTGGCTGCAGGGCACCTGCCGCTTCTTCGACCCGGCGCTGTCGGACCTGTGCGAGCGGCTGATCGGCGAGATCGCGCAGGGTGTCGCCGCCTCGCATGGCGTCAGCGCGACGCTCGACTACAAGCGCGGCTACCCGCCGGTGATCAACACCGCCGAGGCGGCGGCGCTGGCGGCGCGGGCAGCCGCTGTGGCGGTCGGGCCGGAGAATGTCATGGCCGAGTTCAAGCCGAGCCTGGGCTGCGAGGACTTTGCCTTCATGATCCGGGCTGCAGGCGGTTGCTATGCCTGGATCGGCGCCGGCGAGGTCGGCCCCGGCGAGGGCCTGCACGGCGACCGTTACGTCTTCAACGACGGCATCGTTCCGCACGTCCTGCGCTACTGGCAGAACCTCGTCGCCGGCGCGCTGCCGAAGGCCACGCCATGAACGCGCATGTCCCCACCCGCCGGGTGATCGAACGCCGCTGCGGCGGGCGCATCCTGCTCGACGGCGTCGATACAATCATGCTCGGCGCCAACGATTATCTCGGCCTCTCGACCGATGAGCGCGTGCTGGCGGCGACCAACGAGGCCTTGCGGCTCTATGGCAGCGGGACCGGGATCTACCCGGTCTTCGCGACCACGCCGCTGCACGAGGCGCTGGCGGAGAACCTCGCTTCCTTCCTCGGCGTCGAGGCGGTGGCGCTGTTCTCCTCCGGCGGCAGCGCCAATGGCGGGGTGCTGACGACCCTGGTCGGGGCCGGCGACGTCATCATCTCCGACCGGCTGAACCATGCCAGCATCATCGATGGCTGTCGCCTCAGCCGGGCCGAGGTCGAGACCTATGAGAACCGCAATGTCGCTGGCCTCCGCCGGGCGCTGGAGGGGACAAGACGGGCGAAGCGCAGGCTGATCGTCACCGACGGCATCTTCAGCATGGAGGGCGGCGCGGCGCCATTGCCGGAGATCCAGGCGCTGGCGCGCGAATTCGATGCGCTGCTGATGATCGACGAGGCGCATGCGACTGGCGTGGTCGGGCCCGGCGGCACCGGCACCGCGCCGCTCTGCGGGCTCGCCAATGGCGCGGCGGACATGCTGCTGACCGGCTCGCTGTCGAAGGCGCTGGGCGGGGCCAGCGGCGGCTTCGTCGCCGGGCCGCGCGCGCTGATCGAGACGCTGAAGGGCAAGTCGCGCAGCTGGATCTTCACCATGGGGATGACGACGGCGAACGCTGCGACGGCGCTGACGGCGCTGAAGATCTGCCGCGACGATCCTTCGCCCCGCGAGCGGCTCTGGCGCAATGTCGCCCATTTGCGCGAGGCGCTGCGCTTCTATGCGCTCGCCTGCCATGACAGCGACAGCGCGATCACGGCCGTGAAGGTGGGCGGCGAGGAGCGGGCGCGGGCGATGACCACGCGCCTGACCCGGGCGGGCGTCTTCGCCCCTGCGGTTGCCTTCCCGATCGTGGCGCAGGGCGAGGCGCGGCTGCGCCTGCAGGTCAGCGCTGCGCATGAGACGGCCGAGCTCGACGAAGCCGCCGCCGCGCTGGCGACGGCGTTCGCCGAGACGGGCTGAGGTCAGGAAGAGCGTCGCGGCGCACGGCCGGCTGATCGCCTGGCTCAGCCCCGCTGGGCTAACAACCAGGCTCTGACCTGCGCTGCCTGCTCGGCGTGCCGCGGCTTGCGGGCGCTGACCACGTAGAAATCGAGGCCGCCGCGCATGCTGGCTTGCGTCGCCAGCGCGAGGCGGCCGGCAGCGAGGTCCGGCTCGACCAGGAAGCGGCTGGCGAGTGCGATGCCCTGACCGGCGATCGCCGCATCGATGGCGAGCGCGGTCTGGTTGAAGCGCGTGCTGCGGATCGTCAGAGGCATGGGGCGCCCCAGAGCGCGCTCGAAGAATTCCGGCCAGAGATCATGCCCGTCGCGCAGCAGCGGCAGGCGCGCCAGCTCCTCCTCGTCAGCGTGCATAGCGGACTGGCTGACTGCGACGATCTCGTGCTCGAACAGCAGGTCGGCGGTCAGGCCGGGGCCGAAGGGCGGGCGGCCCTGGCGGATCGCGATGTCGACGCCATCCGACTGGAAGTTCGCCAGTGCGTCGCTGGCGAGAATGTTGAGCTCGAGTTGCGGATGCGCGGCGGTGAAGGCTGGCAAGCGCGGCACCAGCCATTTCGCCGCGATGCTCGGCGTGGCGCTGATCGTCAGGCGCAAGGGCTGCGGGCGAAGAGTGTCGGTCGCCTCGGCGAGCAAGGCGAAGGCGCGGGCGACATGGGTCGCATAGCTGCGGCCCGCGCTGGTCAAGGCGAGCAGGCGCGGTTGGCGTTCGAACAGCTTCAGGCCGAGCTCGCTTTCGAGGCCGCGGACATGCTGGGCGACCGCGCCCTGGGTGACGCCGAGCTCATCGGCCGCGGCGCGGAAATTGAGATGCCGCGCCGCCGCCTCGAAGGCGCGCAGCGCGTTGAGCGAAGGCAGGCGCTGTTGCGGCTCGGTCATGCAGTAGTTTTTCTATCGATATGACGCTGACCAACTGGCTGGCGAGTTTATGGGTCTAATGCGAGAAAGGCGAGAACGAGTGGCGCAGCTGTTAGCGCCTCTACGCCTTTGGCCGAAAGATGGAGCGTCCCATGGCAGGAGAAAAAGTCGCTATCGTCACCGCTGGCGGCAGCGGCATGGGCGCGGCCGCGGCGAAGCGGCTGGCGCAGGACGGGTTCAAGGTCGCGATCCTGTCCTCCTCCGGCAAGGGCGAGGCGCTGGCCAAGGAGCTCGGCGGCTTCGGCGTCACCGGCTCGAACCAGTCGAACGACGACCTGAAGCGCCTGGTCGAGGAGACGATGGCACGCTTCGGCCGCATCGACGTGCTGGTCAACAGCGCCGGCCATGGCCCGCGCGCGCCGATCACCGAGATCACCGACGAGCAGTGGCATACCGGGCTCGACGTCTATCTGATGAACGTGATCCGGCCGACCCGGCTGGTCGCGCCGGTGATGGCGGCGCAGAAGTCGGGGGCGATCATCAACATCTCGACCGCCTGGGCCTTCGAGCCGGCCGCCAATTTCCCGACCTCGGCAGTGTTCCGGGCCGGGCTTGCCGCCTACACCAAGCTCTTCGCCGACCAGTATGCGGCGCAGAACGTGCGGATGAACAATGTCCTGCCCGGCTGGATCGACTCGCTGCCCCAGACCGAGGAGCGTCGCGCCGGCGTGCCGATGCAGCGCTACGGCACCAGCGAGGAGATCGCCGCGACGATCGCCTTCCTCGCCTCGGAGGGTGCCGGCTACATCACCGGCCAGAACCTGCGCGTCGACGGCGGCTTGATGCGCTCGCTGTAGAGGCGTACGCCGTCGCTCCGATTGCATGGACGGAGCAGGCGCGATGGCGGGCAAGGTCGACTGGGATGCGAACCAGTATCTGCGCTTCGAGGACGAGCGGACGCGGCCGCCGCTCGACCTGATCCAGCGTGTGCGCCTCACCGATCCGCAGCGCTGCATCGATCTCGGCTGCGGGCCGGGCAACAGTACCGAGCTGGTCGCCGCCCGATTCCCGAATGCGGCCGTCGAGGGGCTCGATTCCTCGCCGGACATGCTGGAGAAGGCGCGCAAGCGCCTGCCGCAGCTCTCCTTCACGCTGGCCGATCTGGAGAGCTGGTCGGCGGAGGGCCGCTACGACCTGATCTTCGCCAATGCGGCGCTGCAATGGATTCCCGACCACCCGGCCCTGTTCGCAAGGCTGGCGCAATCACTGGCGCCGGGCGGCGTGCTCGCCGTGCAGATGCCGAACAATCTCAGCGAGCCCTCGCATGTCTCGATGGACGAAGCCGCGGCCGAAGGGCCATGGGCGGCTCGTCTCGCCAATGCGCGGGCCTCGAAGGCGGTGATCGGCTCGTTCTCGGATTATCGGCGCTGGCTGATGGAAGCCGGCTGCGAGGTCGATATCTGGCAGACGACCTATGTCCATGCGCTCGCAGGCCACGATGCGATCGTCGAGTGGTTCAAGAGCACGGGCCTCAAGCCCTATATCGACCCACTTCCGGCCGGGGAGCACGAGGCGTTCCTCGCCAGCTATCGCGCGAAGATCGCCAGGGCTTATCCGCTCGAGCCGGACGGCAAGGTACTGCTGCGCTTTCCGCGCCTGTTCATCCTGGCGGTGCGGGGATAGAGCCAGCGGTCAGTGCGACCCAGCCTTCGACTCGGCCAGCACATCGTGCAGGACGAGTTCGTGCGCCAGCGCGTTGAAGGTCGTATCGTCGATCTCGCCACTCCTGAGCAGGCCGCGCAAGGCCTCGCGCTCAGCCGCCAAAGCGGTCTGCCGCAGGGTGCTTTCCGAGCGCTGCAGCGCGACCGCCTCCTCGCGCGGCGTCTTGCCGTCGTCGAGCAGGGCAAGGCGGCGCCGATAGGTCGCGATCAGTCCCTCCGCCACTGCCTGGTCAACGGTCGCAGCACCGTCGGTGCCGCCGCGATGGGCGACGCCCTCCAGGCGGGTGATCGCGGCCTCCGTCGCAGCGATCCGCGCCCGCCGCAGCTCGATGGCTTGCGCGGCGCCATGGCCGGCTGCCAGCCCGCGTACGATTGGCGGCAGGCCGAGGCTGGCGATCGCCAGCCAGAGCAGAATCACGCCGGCGGCCAGGAAGATCGCGACATCGCGCCCCGGAAAGGGTGAGCCGTCGAGCGCGAACACCGGCAAGGACAGCACGCCGGCGAGCGTGACGGCTCCGCGCACGCCGGCGATCGAGCCGGCGAGGCGAACACGTGCGTTGGCCTGAATCACCGGCAGGTGCAGGAGCCGGCTGACAAGGCGGCCCAGCCCGAGCGCGATCGAAATCCAGGAATAGCGCAGGACGATCAGGCAGAGCGTCAGCGCGATGATGATGCCGAGCGGTTGCCAGAGCCAGTGCGTGTCGATGAGCGCCGGCGGAACGGTGCGGATGATCGCTGGCAATTGCAGGCCGAGCAGCACGAAGATCGCGCCGTTCAGCAGGAAGGCGAGCATCGTCCAGAAGGAGTGAGCGAGCATGTAGGCGGAGACGCTGAGCTGGTTGGCGGTGCGTGTGCGCCCGACGGTGAAGCCAGCGACCACGGCGGCGAGCACGCCGGAGGCGTGGATGGCTTCCGCTGCGAGGAAGGCGGCGAAGGGCAGGAACATGATGACCAGCACCTGTGCTTCCGGTGCGATCCGGTCGAATTTCGCCAGCAGCTTCAAGACCCAGGAGACGAGCACGACCGCGAGCAGCCCGGCGGCGATGCCGCCGGCGACGGCGAAGAGGAAGGCGAGCGAAGCCTGCCAGAGCGAGAAGCTGCCGGTCAGCGCTGCGATGGTGGCAAAGCGGAAGATCACCAGACCCGTGGCGTCGTTGAGGAGCGATTCCCCCTCCAGCACATGCATCAGGTTCTTCGGCACGGTCTCCTTGTCGACGATGGCGGAGACCGCGACTGCGTCCGTCGGCGAGAGCACGGCGGCGAGCGCGAAGGCGACGGGCAGCGGCATGGCCGGCACCAGCCAGTGCAGGGCAAGGCCGCCGAAGAGGGTCGTGAAGAAGACCAGGCCGATGGCGAGCGACAGGATCGGCCGCAGCAGCTTGCGGTATTCGCGCTTCGGCGCCTCCCAGGCATCGGCGAAGAGCAGCGGGGCGATGAAGAGCAGGAGGAAGAGCTCCGGCTCGATATGGCGATGGAAGCCGGCGGTCGGCCAGGCCAGGGCGGCGCCGAGCGCGATCTGGACGATCGGCAGCGGGATGATCCTGAGCAGCCGGGTCAGCGGCTGCGAGGCTACCACCGCCATGACCAGGATCAGGATGAAGGTGAAGATCTGCATTGAGTACGCGGCCGGCCTGGTTCGCTCTGGGGTCGGCCGCGAGGTTTATCGTCCGGCCTCCGATGAGCCAAGCTCACCGGAGGCGGGTGCAAGCCATTTCAGAACGCGACCTTGTCGGCGCCCTTGAGCTGGAGCTGTTCGCGGGCATCGTCCGGCGTTGCGATCTCCAGGCCGAGGCCCTCGATGATCTTGCGGGCGGCGCGGACCTGGTCGGCATTCGACTTGGCGAGCTGGCCGGGGCCGAGCCAGAGCGAATCCTCGAGGCCGACGCGTAAGTTTCCGCCCATCGCGACCGCCATCGCCGCGATCGGGAGTTGGTGGCGGCCGGCGCCGAGCACCGACCAGTGATAGTCGTCGCCGAAGAGCCGGTCGGCCGTGCGCTTCATATGGGCGACGTCCTCGGGATGCGGGCCGATGCCGCCCAGCAGGCCGAAGACCGACTGGACGAAGAAGGGCGGCTTCACCAGCCCGCGATCGACGAAATGCGCCAGCGTGTAGAGATGGCCGATATCGTAGCACTCGATCTCGAAGCGGGTGCCGTTCTCGGCGCAGGTGGTCAGGATGTTCTCGATGTCCTTGAAGGTGTTCTTGAAGACGCGATCGTTCGAGCCTTCGAGATAGGGCCGCTCCCAGTCATGCTTGAACTCCTTGAAGCGATTCAGCATCGGGTAGAGCCCGAAATTCATCGAGCCCATGTTGAGCGAGGCGACCTCGGGCTTGAAATGGGCGCAGGGCTGCAGCCGTTCCTCGACCAGCATGGTCGGGGCGCCGCCGGTGGTGATGTTGATGACGCAGTTCGAGCGCTGCTTGATCACCTTGAGGAAGGGCTCGAAGGCCTCCGGCGACTGGTCGGGCTGGCCGGTCTTCGGGTTGCGGGCATGGACATGGACCAAAGCTGCGCCGGCCTCGGCCGCGCCGACGGCGGCATCGATGATCTCCTCCGGTGTCACCGGCAGATAGGGCGACATCGAGGGCGTATGGATCGCGCCGGTGACGGCGCAGGTGATGATGACTTTGCGGTTCTTGGCCATGCGATCTAAGTCCTTCGCTGATCCCTAATCTTCGAAACTCACGCCGGCTTGCGCTTTGCCGCGCGCTTATGCGCCTGCAAGGCGGCAAGGCGGCTGTCGCGCCAGTCGCTGAGGCGCTTGACGCGGCCGGCTTCCTGCGCGCCGCGCCACTCGCGCATCACTTCGGCGACCGTCTCCGGCTTGAACGGGTTGCCGAGCCCCTCGGAGGATTTGACCATGCGGTCGAGCGACTCGGAATAGCGCGAACAGTAGTCGGGGATCCCGCCCGGCGCATTGAGTTCGATCGTCTCGAACGGCCCCATGAAGGACCAGCGCAGACCAAGCCCGTCGCGGATGGTCTTGTCGACGTCCTCGGCGCTGGCGACGCCCTCGCCGACGAGGCGGAAGGCCTCGGCCAGCAGCACGGCCTGCAGCCGGTTGAGCACGAAGCCGGGCTTTTCCTTGCGCAGCATGATCGCGACCTGGCCGGCCTGCTCGTAGATGCGCTTGGCCTTGGCGACGATCTTGGGATCGGTCCAGGGCGCCGGGGCGAGTTCGACGATCGGGACCAGATGCGGCGGGTTGACCGGATGGGCGACGAGGCAGCGGGCGCGGCCCTTCAGCTCTTCCGAGAAAGTCGAGGCCATGATGAACGAGGTCGAGGAGGCCAGGATCGCCGAGGCCGGCGCGAGCGCGTCCATCTGCGCGAAGAGCTCGCGCTTGGCCTCGACCATCTCTGGTCCATTCTCCTGGACCAGCGCGACGCCCTTCAGCGCATCGGCGAGATCCTTGGCGACACGGATGCGGGCGAGCGAGCCCGCGGGATCATCGACCAGGCCGTGGCCGGCGAGTTCCCGGAGGTTCTTGCCGATATGGACGCGGGCGGCCTTGGCGGCCTCCGGCTTCACATCGTGCAGCGCGACCTCGAAGCCATGGCTGGCGAAGACGGTGGCCCAGGCGCGGCCGATCAGGCCCGAGCCGACGATGGCGATCTTGGTCATGCGATCCTGTCCATGGCAGTCGAAGAAGAAAGCTCGTTCACAGCCACAGCACCTGCCGCCGCAGCGCAAGATCCTGGCTGAGGGCGCGGGATGGGCCGATATGGGTGACCTGGCCGCGTTCGAGCACGACGGTGCGGTCGGAGAGTGCCAGTGCCAGGTCGAGATGGTGGTCGACGATGACGATGGCGATCTCCTTGCGGAGCTTGTCGAAGGCCTCGAACAACTCCTCGACCACGGCCGGCGCCAGGCCCTCGAAGGGCTCGTCGAGCAGGAGCACCTTGGTGTCACCGGAGAGGGCGCGAGCCACGGCGACCATCTGCTGCTCGCCACCGGAGAGATAGTCGGCCGGCGACTGCCAGCGCTCGCGAATGCGCGGGAAGAAGGAGAAGATCTTCTCGTCCTTCCAGTGGGTGCCGTTGCCGGTGCGGCGGCGCAGGCGCCCGAGCTCCATATTGTCCTTGACGCTCATGCCGGCGAAGAGGCCGCGCCCCTGCGGGACATAGGCGATGCCGGCGCGGGCGATCTGCGCCGGCGGCAGGCGGGCGATGTCGTCGCCGGCAAGGCTGATCGAACCGGAAGCAGGCGGGGCGATGCCGGTGATGGTCTTGAGCAAGGTCGACTTGCCGGCGCCGTTGCGGCCGAGCAAGGCGACGATCTCGTTCTCGTGCACGCCGAAGCTGACATCACGCAGGATGTGGCTCTTGCCGTAGAAGGTGTCGACCTTGTCGAGGCCGAGCAGCACCTTGTCGCCGGCGGCGCTCTCGCGCGGCTTCTCGGCCAGCGCATGGGCGCCAGAGCCGATATAGACCTCCTGCACCTTGGGCGAGGAGCGGGCGTCCTCGACCGTGCCGTCGACCAGCACCGAGCCCTCGTTCATCACCGTGACATGGTCGGCGATGGCGAAGACGCGGTCGATGTCGTGCTCGACCAGCAGCACCGGCAGATCGGTCGAGATCGACTTGATCAGGTTGCCGACGCGCTCGCGCTCGGCCGCGGCGAGGCCGGCGAGCGGCTCGTCGAGCAGGAGCACGCGTGGGCTGGTGGCGAGGGCAAGCGACATGTCGAGCAGGCGCTGGCCGCCATAGCTGAGCGAGCCGGCCTCCGCCTGTTCGATGCCGGAGAGGCCCATGGTCGAGATGACCTGGCGGGTCTCGTCATTGACCTGATCGAGGCCGCCGGCTGCCTGCCAAAGCCCGAAGCGCTCCGGCGCCCGCGCCTGCACGGCGAGGCGGACATTCTCGGCGACGGAGAGCGCCGGGAAGAGGTTGGTGATCTGGAAGGCGCGGCCGATGCCGGCCCGGGTGATCGCCTCGGGCGAGAGGCCGGCGACATTGCGCTCGCGCAGGCGGACTTCGCCGCGATCGGGCGCGAACATGCCGGAGATCAGGTTGAAGGCGGTGGTCTTGCCGGCGCCGTTCGGGCCGATCAGTGCATGCAGCTTGCGGTCGCGCATGCGCAAGTCGACGTTCTCGACCGCCTTGATGCCGCCGAAGCTTTTGGCGAGCCCGGTCGCGGTCAGGATGGTGCCGTCGCTCGCGTCAGCCGGCTTCATGAAGGCGGGGAGTTCGACCGCGCCGGCCTTGCGGGCCGACATCGCTGCATCCTCGGCCGCCTGCTTGCGGAAAGGCTTCAGCAGGCGCTGGCCGACGCCGACGAGACCATCGGGCGAGAACACGATGAAGGCGACGAAGAGCAGGCCGAACCAGAACAGCCAGTTCTCGGTGACGCTGGAGAGCAGGTCGCGGAAGACGACGAAGAAGAGCGCACCCAGCGCCGGGCCGAGGAAGGAGCGCATGCCGCCGATCACCACCATCGCCAGCAATTCGCCGGAGAAGGCGACCGAGATCGGCTCGGCCGAGGTCATGCGGTTGTTGAAGAGGAGGAGCGTGCCGGCAAGGCCGGTCAGCGCCGCCGAGACGGTAAAGGCGACGAGCTTGTAGCGGGTGGTGGCATAGCCGAGGAAGCGGGCGCGCTGCTCGTTCTCGCGGATGGCGACGAGGACGGTACCGACCGGCGAGCGATGGAAACGCCAGAGCCCGTAGACGACTCCGAAACCGATCGTCGCGACCAGCACATAGAAGGGCAGGGCGATCTCGAAATCGATGCCGGCGAAGAGCGGGCGCTTGATGCCGCCCAGACCATCCTCGCCGCCGGTGACCGAGGTCCAGCGGAAAGCGACCGAATAGATCATGGCGGCGAGCGCCAGCGTCAGCAGCGAGAAATAGACGCCGCGACGGCGCAGGATCAGCGCGCCGAAGGCGAAGGCGATGACGGCGACGAGGGCGACCGCGAGCAGGATCGGCAAGGCGAACTGGCCGGGCAGCCAGTTGCGCTGGATCAGGCCGGCGGCATAGGCGGCAATGCCGAACCAGGCGCCATGGCCGAAGGAGACCAGGCCCGTCGTGCCGACCAGCACGTTGAGCGCCATGCAGGCGATGGCGAAGACGACGACTTCGGTGGCCGAGGTGGTGCCGAGCCCGACCGCGTGCATCAGCGAGGGCAGGATGGCGAGACCGAGGGCGGCGAAGGCGAGCGGGAGATAGTCGCGCTGGGAGCTGGTCATGTCGGCCTCACTCGAAGCGCTGGATGCGCTCGCCGAACAGGCCGCGCGGACGGAAGAGCAGGACGAGCAGCATCATCAGGTAGATCACCGCGGTCGACCATTGCGTCAGGCCAAGGCCGATGGTGATGCCCTTGACCAGGCCGACCATCAGCGCGGCGACGACGACGCCCCAGAAGGAGCCGAGCCCGCCGATGACGACGACGACGAAGGCCGGGGTGATGATCTCCTGGCCCATGGCCGGATGGATCGAGTAGATCGGCGCCAGCAGCACGCCGGCGAGGCCGGCAAGGCCGATGCCGATGCCGGCGACCGTCATCATGTAGGGCTGCAGCGAGATGCCGAGGGCGCCGACCATGTCGGGGTTCTGCACGCCGGCGCGCACGACGCGGCCGAAGGCGGTGCGCTGCAGGAGGAACCAGAGGCCGAGCACGCAAGCCGCGGCGATCAGGATCAGCAAGGCGCGATAGCGCGAATAGATGAAGTCGCCGATGAAGAGCTGGCCGCGCAAGGCCGGCGGGATCGAGAAGGAGAGCGGCGGCGCCCCGAAGATCATGCGCAGCGACTGCTCGGCGACCATGGCGAGGCCGAAGGTCAGGAGCAGCGAGAGGATCGGGTCGGAGCGATAGAAGCGCTGGAAGAGTCCGCGCTCGATGACGATGCCGATCAGCGCGACCAGCACGGGCGAGGCGATGATGGCGCCGCCGAAGCCGATATGCGGTGCCAGCACGATCGTGAGATAGGCGCCGATCGCATAGAAGGCGCCATGCGCCAGATTGACGATGCCGCCGAGCGAGAAGATCAGCGACAGGCCGAGCGCGATCAGGAGGTAATAGACCCCGTCGAGCAGCCCGTTCAGCACCTGCTGGATGAAGAGGGTGAGCAAGGGATGGCCTTTGCAAACGTCTGTCTGACTCGTGAGTCGTCATCCCGGGCGACCGCAGGGAGATCCGGGATCCATTCCTGAAGCGCTCTGGAATGGATCCCGGATCAGCGCCGCTACGCGGCTTGTCCGGGATGACAGGATCGTTTGAGCGAGTAGCTCAGCTCATCTTGCAGACGGCTTCGTCGCCCTGGGTGGCGATCACTTCCATGTCCTCGTTCGGGCCGGGGACCGGCGGCGAGGAGGTGAAGAGGTCCCACTGGTTCTTGACCTGCGCCGCCGGCAAAGCGGTGATGGTGTACATCTCGCTGATCAGCTGGTGGTCGGAGGCGCGGAAATAGCCCTGGCGCGGCTTCATCACGTCGAACTTCGCGCCCTTCTCGAGATGCTCGAGGATCTTGGCGGTGTCGGTCGACTTCAGCTCGTTCATCGACTGGGCCATGACCTTGACGCCGACATAGTCGCCCCAGGCCTGGTTCTCCGGCGGCTTGCCGTATTTCTTGGTGAAGGCGGCGACGAAGGCCTTGGTCGAGGGCGTGTCGATCAGGTGATGCCAGACGCAGGGCCAGATGCCGCCGAAATTGTCCTTGCCGGCGGCCCAGGCGAGGGCGGTGTCGAAGCCGAAGCCGGCGACCGGGAAGGTCAGGCCGAATTCGGAATACTGCTTGAGGAAATTGGTGATCTGGTTGCCGGCGAGGTTGGAGATGACGAGGTCGGGCTTGGCCGCCCTGATCTCCAGCAGCAGCGCCGAGAAGTCGGTCGCGTCGGTCGGCACCAGCTTGTCGGCGGCGAACTGGCCGCCATTTGCCTCCATGAAGCGCTTGGCGACCTTGCTGAGGTCATGGCCGAAGGCGTAGTCGGCGGTGAGCGAGAACCACTTCTTGCCCTTGACCAGCCCCTGCGCCAGCAGCGAACGGCCGGCGCTCTTCACATACATCGAGTTCTGATGCTCGACATGGAACATGTAACGGTTGCAGCTCTCGCCGCGCAGGGCATCGGAATTGCCGCCGGTGTTGAGGAAGAGCGTCTTGTTGCGGGCTGCGACCTGCGAGATCGTCAGGCAGGAGGCCGACGAGATCTCGCCGATGATACAGGCGACCTTGTCGCGCTCGATCATGCGCTCGGCCTTGGTCGAGGCGGTCTGCGGATTGACCGAGTCCTCCTTGAGCAATTCGAGCTTGCGGCCGTTGATGCCGCCGGCGGCGTTGATCTCCTCGGCGGCGAGATCGGCGGCCATGACGCCGTATTCGCCGAGCGGGCCGAGAAAGCCGGTGCGCGGCGTCAGGTGGCCGAAGCGGATCGCTTCGGACGTCTGTGCGAGAATGACCGCCGGGCTGGCGACGAGGCCCGTGGCCGCCGCGCCGAGCCCGACGAGCGTCTGACGACGCGAGAGGCCCTTGATCCTTGACTGCTCTGACATTCCGTTCCTCCCAGAACTGCACCGCGCTCTTCGGCGTCGGATTGTGTCGATCGTCGTTCTTCACTCTGCGGTCTCGGACCGCTTGTCGTGATCTGTGATCACAGTTAGGTTGGCAGACATGGTTGCCCGAGTCCAGCCCTCTGTTGCGCCGCAATCGCGGCCTGCCTCCCCAGGAGCGGGGAAGCCGGGAGAGGTGTCGGCGCTCGACGAGGTCGGCTCGCTCCAGCATGAGACGCTGGGCGAGCGAGTCACCGGCGAGCTTCGGGCGCTGCTGATCGCGGGGCGGCTGGCGCCGGGCGAGAAGCTGTCGCTGCGCCGCGTCGCCGAGGCGCTCGGCGTCTCGATGATGCCGGTGCGCGAGGCGGTGAGTCGGCTCGCCGCCGACAAGGCTCTGGAGGTCCTGCCGGGGCGGGCGGTGCGGGTGCCAGTGCTGACGCTGGCGCAGTTCCGCGAGCTCACCCGGATCAGGCTTGTGGTCGAGGGCTTCGCCGCCGAGGAGGCGACGAAGGTGATCACCGACGCGCAGATCGCCGTGGTCGCCCGGCACGAGGCGGCATTTCTGGCCGCCGCAAAGGACCCGCCGGACCCGGCTGCCGCGGTCGGCGCCAATCGTGACCTGCATTTTGCGCTCTACGAAGCCGCCGGGATGCCCTCGCTGATCGAGATGATCTCCCGGCTCTGGCTCAAGGCCGGGCCGATCCTCAATCTCGACATGCGGCACGAGCCGCGCCGGCTCGACGGCGGCAGTGCCGTCGTGGCGCATGCGCAGTTGCTGGCGGCGTTGCGGCGGCGCGATCCGGCAGCAGCGCGGCAGGCGCTGGTCGAGGACATCAGTGCCGCGGCCGAGCATATCGAACGGACGGCGCGGCTGGCGGAATAGCCGGCCGACCGAAGAACGCAGGAAAAAGGGACGGAAACGATGGATCTGACGATCAAGGGATTGCGCGTGCTGGTGACGGCGGGCGCCAATGGCATCGGCCGAGCGACGGCGCGCGCCTTCGCTGCCGAGGGCGCCAGGGTCCATATCTGCGATGTCGACGAGAAGGCGCTGGCCGAGATGGCCGAGAGCGATCCGGCGATCACGCGTTCGGTCTGCGACGTCTCCGACCGCAGGGCGGTGGCAAGGCTGTTCGAGGAGGCGCTGGCGGCGCTGGGCGGCCTCGATTGCCTCGTCAATAATGCCGGCATCGCCGGGCCGACCGGCCGCGTGGACGAGATCGCGCCGGAGGACTGGGACAGCTGCGTCGCCATCGATCTCACCGGCCAGTTCAACTGCACCCGGCTCGCCGTCGAGCACCTGAAGCAGTCGAAGAACGCCTCGATCGTCAATCTTTCCAGCCAGGCCGGCAAGCACGGCTTTCCGCTGCGCTCGCCCTATGCGGCGGCGAAATGGGGCGTGATCGGCTTCACCAAGGCGCTCTCGGCCGAGCTCGGCGAGTTCGGGATCCGCGCCAACGCGATCTGCCCGGGCCTGGTCGACGGGCCGCGCATCCAGAGCGTGATCGCCAACAAGGCGCGCTCGCTCAACGTCTCGCATGACGAGATGACCAACCGGCTCTTCGCCGGCGTCTCGATCAAGCAGTTCGTCGACCCCAAGGACATCGCCAAGCAGATCGTCTTCCTGGCCTCGCCCTTCGCCAAGACGATCTCCGGGCAGGAAATCTCGGTCTGCGGCGATACCAGGATGCTGAGCTGAGGGTTGCGGGGCCGTCTTTCCGGCTTGATCGCCCCGGCACGGGGATAGATTCGCAATCGATCCCCGCTGCTTTCGGAGCCCGCATAATCGGCTGGCATGGCGCGCCTCCCGCGTGCCGCTCCGATCCAGCGAGGTTCCATGAGCGATACGCCGCGTCTTGGCCTGCCCCTGCTCGCCGCCGGGCAGGCGCAGAAACACGTCACCCATAACGATGCGCTGATGCGGCTCGATGCGCTGGTGCATCTCGTCGTCGCCAGTCGGACGCAGACCGTCCCGCCGGTTTCGCCTGGCGAGACCGCCGCCTATATCGTGCCGGCGGGGGGAACAGGCGTCTTCGCCGGGCACCAGGACGATCTTGCGATCTTCGAGGACGACGCCTGGAGCTTCCTCGACCCGCGCTCCGGCTGGCAGGCCTGGGTGAGCGACGAGGCCGAGCACCATGTCTGGACCGGCACGCAATGGCGCCGCTCGCAACCGGTGAGCAGCCTTGGTGCTGCGCTGTGGGGCGTGAATGCGACCGCCGACACGACGAACCGGCTCTCGGTCTCCGCCGACGCGACCCTGTTCACTCACGCGGGCACCGACCATCGCCTCAAGCTCAACAAGGCGAGCGCGGCTCGTACGGCGAGCCTGCTCTTCCAGCAAAACTGGTCCGGCCGGGCGGAGATCGGGCTTGCTGGCGACGATCAGCTCCGGATCAAGGTCAGCCCGGACGGGGCGGGCTGGACCGAGGCGCTCGTCATCGACCGGACGAGCGGGCTGGTCACGCTTCCAGCCAGCAACTGGGCCCGCGAGACGCCGCGGCCGAATCTGCTCGTCAACGGCGACTGGCAGATCAATCAGCGCGGCTTTGCCGGCGGCGCATTGGCCGCGGGAACATTCGGCTACGACCGCTGGAAGGCGCATACCGGCGGCGCCAGCCTCAGCCGCAGCGGCTTCGACCTGACGCTGACCTCGGGCGCGATCCGGCAGATCGTCGAGCCGGCACTCTGGGGTGTGGGGTCCTTCGCATCCACGCCGCTATGTCTGTCGGTCGAGGATCTCAGCGGCGGCAACCTCGACGTGACGGTCGGCAGCGTCTCCGGAACGATCTCCGCGGGAAGCGGCCGCCGCTTCGTCGCATTGACGCCGGCCGCCGGCGACACCGGGAACCTGACGGTTCAGCTCGCGCCGGCGGCGGGGGCAGCGACCTTCCGCGCGATCAAGCTTGAAACCGGCACGGTGCCGAGCGCCTGGCTGGCACGCAGCCAGACGCAGGAACGGCAGCTCTGCGAGCGCTACTACTGGCGGCCGGGTGTTTCCTGGTTGATCGATGTCTATCAGGCGAGCAGCGCATACTCGCAGCAGGTCCTGACGTTCCCGACCGCGATGCGGGCTGTGCCGACGGCTAGCTATACCGTCGCTGGCGAAGCCAACATTCTCGGCGGCGAGCGCTCGATCTCCCCAAGCTCCAATGCCGGCGCATTGGCGACGATCCGCGTTTCGGCGCTTGGCCGCGCCTATGCCATTTTCAATGACATCGCCTTCAACGCCGAGCTTTGAGCCGTCCTCGCCGGCAGGGCGCCATCAGGCTTTGAAGACGTTGTCCGCCCTGATGCCGGCCCGTGTGCAGACATTGCGCGTGTCGACAACCAACTTCGAGCCAGCGACGATCGCCGCATAGTCGACGTCGTCATGGTCGGTGGCGATGAGCACGGCGTCGAAAGCGGCGAGCGAGGCAGCGTCGACCGGCACGCTCCTGCGGCCTGCGAGCGTCGGGTGCTCGCGGGTCGGCGGAAGCAGCGGGACATGGGGGTCGTGGAAGGCGGTGCGGGCGCCGCGCTTCTCGATCAATTCGATCAGCTTGAGCGAGGGGCTCTCGCGGGTGTCCTCGACATTCTTCTTGTAGGCCAGGCCGAGGATCAGGATCGAGGCGTCGCTCAGGTTCTTGCGGCCGTGGATGTCGAGCAGGGTCGCGAGGCGATCGACGACCAGATAGGGCATGCGGGTGTTGATCTCGCCGGCGAGCTCGATGAAGCGGGTGGCGACATCGTATTCGCGCGCCTTCCAGGTCAGGTAGAACGGGTCGATCGGGACACAGTGGCCGCCGAGACCGGGGCCGGGGTAGAACGGCATGAAGCCGAACGGCTTGGTCTTGGCCGCCTCGATCACCTCCCAGATGTCGATGCCCATCGCCGAGTAGACCGTCTTGAGCTCGTTGACGAGGGCGATGTTGACGGCGCGGAAGATGTTCTCGGTCAGCTTGACCGCCTCCGCGGTGGCAGTCGAGGAGACCGGCACGGTCCTGACGACGAGTGCTCCGTAGAGCGCCAGCGCCATCGCCTGCGCGTCGGTGCCGTCGCCGCCGACGACCTTCGGGATGGTGGAGGTGCCGAAGTCCGGGTTGCCGGGGTCCTCGCGCTCTGGCGAAAAGGCGAGGAAGAAGTCCTCGCCGCTCTTCAGCCCGCTCGCCTTCTCCAGGATCGGGCGCATGATCTCGTCGGTCGTGCCGGGATAGGTGGTCGATTCCAGCACGACGAGCTGGCCGCGGCGCAGGCGCCGGCCGATCGCCTCCGTCGTCCTGACGACATAGGACAGATCTGGCTCGCGATACCTGGTCAGCGGCGTCGGCACGGCGATCAGCAGTGCGTCCGGCTCGCCCAGACGGTCGAAATCCGCGGTCGCGACGAAGCGGTCGGCGGCTACGGCCTGCGCGATCGGCTCCATCGGGATGTGCTTGATCGCGCTGCGGCCGGCATTGATGTCGTCGACGCGCCTAGCATCGATATCGAAGCCGACGACGCGAAAACCCTGCCGCAGGGTCGCTAGCGCGAGCGGAATGCCGACATAGCCGAGGCCGATGATTCCGACGACGAGCGAACGGTCGTTGACGCGTTCAATGAACTGCTGGGCTGCTGGCGACGTCACGGTGCATCCTGAAATTGCGGCGGCATCGGCCAGCGGCCCGTTTCTCGGTCGAGCTTTTTCCAGAGTTGCCAAACTGCGTCAACATCCGCCGAGGCCTTCGTGATGCGGTCTGGCCCCATGTGCATCCGTTGTGGCAGGTGTTTGCCCGGTTTCGGCGTTAGTCTTTGAAAATGCTCTTGAAATGCCGGCTGATCGCGCCAGCGTCGACGGCGACGCCACGGTTCCGCTCGATCAGGAAGGCAGGGTGCCAGTACCAGTCGTCGAAGCCGACGTTGAGGCGGTCGTAGCCGGCCTCGGCCAGCAACATTCGCATCTCTTCGCGCCGAGGCTCGACGAAATTGTGCTCGATGGTGAAGAGCGCGATGCGGTGGCGGGCGAAGTCGATCGTGCGCAGAATCTCCAGTTCCGATCCTTCAGTGTCGAGCGAGACATAGTCGAAGCCGGTTTCGGCGAAGTCTGCCATCTCGGCGATCGCGGCGAAGCTGATCGTTTCGACCTGGATCAGCCCATGCGTCGCGGCGGCGCGAGCACGGTCGTCGGCATAGCGGTCATTGCCCGCGAATTCAGCCAGCGTCCCGATCTCCTGGGAGGGGATGAAGGACAGGATCTGGCCAGTCTCGCGATAGACCGCCCGCTCCAGGCAGATCGCGCTGCGGTTCTGGTTCAAGCGAGCGAAGAGGGCGGGGTTCGGCTCGACGCAGACACCCTGCCAGCCATGCTCGCTTTCGAGGAAGTAGCTGTTGCTGTGCAGGACGCCGTCGAACGCCCCGATCTCGGCAAACCGGCCGTCGCGTCGGCCATTGCACATGGCGAAGACCCAGCGCTCCTGCTCGATCTGCGAATTGGTCGGCATCTCATAGGCGATTGCGGGGTCGAAACGCACTTGTTCATTCGATCCCGTCGTCGTCATCGTTCCCGCCGTCAGATTGCCGGCGGTACGGTAGTCGGTGCCCGATGCCGGCGCCAGATGCGCTGCCCGGACGGAATCAGGCTGCTATCAGCGGCGGGGAGGGTGGCATCTCGCGCAGGAAGCGGTAGCGGCCATGCTGCTTGATGGCGGCGAGGTCATGCGAGACGAGGCCCTCCGGCCTGATGATCTCGACGCCGACATCATCGCCATCGAAGTCGAGCACAGCAAAGCCGCAGCGCGCGTCACCGTCGAGCCCGTGGCTACCGGAGAAGGCGAGCGAGGGCACCCAGAGATGGCGCAGGCCGTCGATCATGCGATCGCGATGCGCGTGCAGGTGGCCGCTGACGATCAGCCGGATATCGGCCTTGCAGAGGCGCTGTATCAGCTCGCCGCGCGGAGCAGGGCAAAGGCAGGCGGGGCTCGGTAGCGCCTCGTCCGGGCTTTCGACGAAGAGCGGCTTGTGCAGCACGAGCGCGACGCGGTCGCCCTTGCTCTCTGTCAGCATGGCGTCGAGCCAGTCGTTTTGTTCGGCTTCGCGGGCAAGCCCGGAGCCGAAGAGCTGCGCATTGACGCCGAGCAGGGTCCAGCTGTCGAGCTGGAAGCGCCAGCGGTCGACGCCGATCGCATTGTCCCAACGGGCGAGGCGGGGCTCGTCGACGATCTGGTTCGGATCCTGGCCTGGTGGTTCATCGCCGATGTCGTGATTGCCGGGGAGCGGCAGCACGATGCCCGGCAGCGCGGTCAGTGCCTTGGCGGCGAATTCCATTTCGGCGTCGCTGTCGGGCCCGTCGATGCAGAGGTCGCCATTGACGATGGTGCAGGCCGCCTCGATCCGGGCGGCTGCGTCGCAGGCGAGCTGCCAGTTCGGCCAGAAGAAGCCGTGGGTCGGGGAGAGATGCGGGTCAGAGAGGATGATGACGCGGGTCATGCGAAGCTCAGATTGAAGGGGCGGAAATCCATGTAGTAGAGCGGGTAGTGGTTCCACCTGACATCGCGGCGCTTCGCGTAGTATTCCCGCACCTGATAGAGTGTCAGCGCTGGCGCCTCCGCCTCGTATTCGTCCATCAGCGCCAGCCAGAGCCGCTTGCGCTCGGCCGGGTCGGTCGCGAGCTTGAGCTCGTCGCTGATGGCGTTGAACTTCGCCGGCTGCCAGAAGCCACTCTTCTGGGTCGAGTAGTCCTTCGACAGATTGACCATCAGCCCGCCGCCAAGCGGATCGGGAAAGCGGAACGAGACCGAAATCGGCCTGACATCCGCGCCGGGACGAATCACCTGGGCAACGTTCTCGACGGTTTCGAGACGGCTCCTGACGCCGACCGCTTCCCACATCTGCTGGACCACCTGCACGGCAAGGTCCATCTGCAGGTAGTAGCCCGGCGCGATCCGGATCACGACCTCCTCGCCTTTGTAACCGCCCTCCTTAAGCAGCTTGCGCGCGAGGTCGGGGTCATAGGCATGGCCGCGGCGACCGGCGTCGTAATAGTCGCCGAAGGCGGGCGTCTGCAGTGCCGCCATGCGCTGGAACTGCGGCCCCCAGAGCGACTTGCCGAGCGTCTCCATGTCAACGGCGTGGTTGAGCCCGCGCCGGACGCGTGCATCCCTGACCACCGGATTGCGGGTGTCGTAATAGAGGATATGGGCGAGATCGAGCACGATCTCGACGCCTTCCAGCGTCGGGCTGCCCCTGAAGGTCTCGGCCTGCTCGGGGAGCAGGTTGGTAACGAGGTCGAAATCGCCCGCATGCAGGCCGGCGAGGCGGGTCGAGGCCTCGGGCACCGCGATGAGGATGATCTGCCGTGCGGCAGGGCGGCCCATCCAGTAGTCGTCATGGCTTTCGAGCACGAGGCGCTGGTTGCGCTGAAATGAGCCGATGCGATAGGGGCCGCTGCCGACCGGTTTCAGACGCATGCCGGCGAGGCCCTGCTCCTTGTAGAACTTCGCCGAATGGATCCAACCGCCATAGGAAGCCAGGCGCTGCGGCATCGCCACGTCGGGGGTCGCGGTCCTGAACAGGACCGTATCGCGCCCTTCCGCCTCCACCGCGGTCAGATGGCCGAAATTGACGCGGCCCTCATGGTGCTGGACCTCCTTGCCGTACATGCGCTCGGGCGAGAAGGTCGAGAGAACGTCCTCGGCCGAGAGCACGCTGCCGTCATGCATGCGCACGCCGTCGCGCAGTTTGGCCTCCCAGGTCAGCAGATCGCGCTGCCGCAGCGAGGTCGCAAGATGCGGCAGCAAATGCTGGCCGCCTTGGGCGGCTTCGCGATTGAAGTCGCGGCGCCAGAGCGTGTCGAAGACATTATAGGTCGGCCGCAACCCGACATTCGAGATCGCCTCGAACGGCTCCAGCGTCGGCGGCAACGCCTGCACGGCGACGCGTAGCACCGGCCGCGTATCGGCCTGCGCCCGCGCCAATCCGGGCAGGAAAGCGGGTGCGGCGAGGCCGGCGGCGAGAAGGTTGCGGCGGGTGACCATGGCGGCTCCATTGGGAGCCGCGAAGCTGGTCGTCCGCGGTTACAGCGATGTGACGGGGCTCAATGGATCTCTGGTTCCGCCACCTTCGCCGTGCCGGCGAGGTAATCGAAATCGCAGCCCTTATCGGCCTGCTGGATATGGGCGGCCGACATCTTGCCCCAGCCGCGGGGGTAGTCGCGGTCGGGCGGCGTCCAGTTCTTCAGACGCTCGGCGATCTCGGCATCCGTCAAATTGACGGAGATGCTGCGCGCCTCGACATCGACGCTGATGATGTCGCCGGTCTTCACCGCTGCGAGCGGGCCCTTGATATAGGCCTCGGGCGCGATGTGGAGGACGCAGGCGCCGTAGCTGGTGCCGGACATGCGGGCATCGGAGAGCCGAAGCATGTCGCGCACGCCCTGCTTCAGCAGCTTCTTCGGAATCGGCAGCATGCCCCATTCCGGCATGCCGGGGCCGCCGACCGGGCCGCAGTTCTTCAGCACCATGACATGGTCGGCGGTGACGTCGAGGGTCTCGTCGTTCACCGCCTTCATCATCGCATCATAGTCCTCGAAGACGAGGGCCGGGCCGGAGTGCTTCAGCAGGCGCGGCTCTGCGGCCGAGGGCTTGATGACGCAGCCGCCTGGCGCGAGGTTGCCCTTGAGCACGGCAAGGCCGTTGGCGGTCGAGACGGGCCTGTCGAGCGGGCGGATGACGTTGTCGTCGTAGACCTTGGCGAGTGCGATCGTCTCGGAAATCGGCTTGCCGGTCACGGTCATCGCGCCGGTGTGAAGCTTGCTCTGGAGCTGTTTCAGCAGGGCAGGGAGCCCGCCGGCATAGAAGAAATCCTCCATCAGGAACTCGCCGGAGGGGCGCAGGTTCGCGATCACCGGGACCTTGCGCGAGAAGGCGTCGAAATCATCGGGCGTCAGCGGCACGCCGGCGCGGCCGGCCATGGCGACGAGATGGATGATGGCGTTGGTCGAGCCGGCGACCGCCATGTGGACGGTCAGCGCGTTCTCGAAGCTCTCGCGGGTGAGGATACGGTCGGGCGTCAAATCCTCCCAGACCATCTCGACGATGCGCTTGCCGGCGGCGGCGGCCATGCGCGGATGGGCGGCGTCGGCGGCGGGGATGGCGGAGGCGCCGGGCAGGGTCAGGCCAAGCACCTCGGCATGGCTCATCATGGTCGCAGCCGTGCCCATCACCATGCAGGTGCCGTGCGAGCGGGCGATGCCGCTCTCCATGTCGCGCCAGTCGGCATCGGAGATGTTGCCGGCCTCCTTCTCGGCCCAGTATTTCCAGACATCGGCGCCCGAGCCGAGCGTCTTGCCGGCCCAGTTGCCGCGCAGCATCGGCCCGGCCGGCACGAAGATGAAGGGGAGACCGGCGCTGCAGGCGCCCATGATCAGCGCCGGCGTGGACTTGTCGCAACCGCCGAGCAGCACCGCGCCGTCGAGCGGGTGGGACCTGATCGACTCCTCAGCCTCCATCGCCAGGAAGTTGCGATAGAGCATGGTCGTCGGCTTCTGGTACTGCTCGGAGGCCGACATCACGGGGATCTCGACCGGGAAGCCACCGGCTGCCCAGACCGCGCGCTTAACCGCCTCGGCACGGTCGCGCAGATGGGTGTGGCAGGGGTTGATCTCTGACCAGGTGTTGAGGATGCCGATCACCGGCTTGCCCATGAACTCGTCATGGTTCAGGCCCATCTGCAGCGCCCGCGAGCGATGCCCGAAGGAGCGCAGGTCGCTGGCGCCGAACCAGCGCTTCGAGCGCAGCGTGTCGGGCGTCTTGCGGGGATGGGACATCGACGTTTCCTCGGTGCGTTCTTTGTGAATTCAACGACTTGTCATTCCGGGGCGGCCCGCAGGGTCGAACCCGGAACCCACGACTGGGTGAAACGACTTTCACTGGACGAGGGGCTCACCCGGTCGTGGGTTCCGGGTTCATCGCTGCGCGATGCCCCGGAATGACAGAGGTTACTCCGCCGCCGCCCGCTGGCTGCCCCAGCTGCCGACGATCTTGCGCAGCTCGGCGCGCTCGATCTCGTTCAGCTCGGGCAGGCCGGGCAGGCGGACCGGGCCGACATTGGTGCCGAGCAGGCCGAGCGCCTCCTTGACCACCGTCACATTGGCGCCGTTGCCATATTTCGTCCGCAGCGTCTCGAAGCCGGCGATCTCGTCGACGAGGCGGCGGGCGCGGTCGTAGTCGTTGGCCTCCAGCGCCTGCCAGATCGCCAGCGAGCGCTCGGGCGCGACATTGACGAGACCGGAAGTAAAGCCGCGGGCGCCGAGCGCGTGGAAGGGCGCGGCCCAGCCCTCGGCTAAGCCGCAGATCCAGTTGGCGCTCGAGCCTTGCGTGGCGCGGACGCATTCGGCGAGCAGCATCATGTTGGAGGACGCAAACTTGACGCCGGCGACATTGGGATGGGTCGCGACGCGGGCGAGGTCCTTCACGCCGATCGCATCGGAGCGGATATAGGCGACGAGCGGGATCGTCAGCGCCTCGGCAATGGCGAGGATGTAGTCGGCCTGGCTCTGCGGGGCGGCGAAGGGGTCGAGCGGGTGATGTACCATCACCGCATCGCAGCCGGCCTTGGCGGCGAGCTTGCCGGTTGCGACGGCTTCCCGCAGCGAGCGACCGATGCCGGCGGTGACCAGCGCCTTGCCGGCAGCCGCTTCGGCGGCGACGGCGTGGCTGCGCACCACCTCGTCCGTGGTCATCGGGTAGAACTCGCCGGTATTGCCGGCCGAGACGATGTTGTGGATGCCGGCCTCGGCGATGCGCGCGACGATCTTGCCGGTCAGCGCCCAGTCGGCCTCGCCATCGCCCTTCCAGGCGGTGACGTGCACACCGGAAATGCCGCGCAGCGCACTGCGAACCCTGTCACTCATCGTAATCCAATCCTTCCGCATTGGCACCGAAGACTTGGCGCACATGGCTCTTGGCGGAGCGCACGATATGGCTGCGCATGCGCTGTTCGGCCCGCGCCGGTTCGCGGGCAGCGAGCGCTTCGAAAATGCCCTTGTGCTCGACATAGCCCTGGCGCCGCTCGTTCGGCTCGGCGAGCAAAGCGATGCGCTGGGCATGGTCGTACATGCGCTGGCCATCGAGCCGGCGCTCGAGATAGGCGCAGCCTGAAACGCGGTGGATCATGCCGTGATAGGCCTCGTTGAGATGGACGAGGTCCTCCAGCGCGCTGTGCTCGGTCGCATGCGCCATCTCGTCGATCAGGCGAGCCATCTCGGTGATCTCGGCAGCACTGATCCGGTTGGCGGCGATATGGGTCATGACGCTTTCAAGCGCGGCGCGGCCGAGCGCCATTTCCAGCGCCTGGCGGGCCGAGAACTCGACGAAGACGCCGCGTCGGGCCTCGGTCCGAACCAGCCCTTCGCTCTCCAGCATGCGGATCGCGTCCTTCACCGGCGTGGTAGAGACACCGAGCATGTCTGCGAGCTGGCGCTCGTTCAGCCGCTCGCCATTGCGGAAGCTGCCGGCGACGATCGCCCGGCGCAGGCGCTCGTGCACATGCTCGCGCAGGGAGCGCAGCAAATGCGGCGAGACGGGTTCGATCGCGAGCGCGTTTGACATCCCAATTCCTCTGGCGGGGCAGCGGCACGATTCGATGCCGGCGCTGGCCCATCGCCATTGCCTCATCAGACACCACAAAGCGCAAGTGACATCAAGTCTGAAATTTCAGATTTCAAATCTGGAATTGCGTGCTATGGAGTCGAGCAAGACGGCCGCAAGACGCCGGAACGGCAAGGCCGGATGGACAATGACGAGGGAGGACTGGATGACATCGATCACACGCCGCAGCCTGCTCGCTGGAGCGGGCGCCATGTTGGCCGCGCCGGCTTTGACGCCTGCCTGGGCGCAGAGCGGCTATCCGGGGACCAGGGTCGTCACCATCGTGGTGCCCTTCGCCGCGGGCGGCACGACCGATCTGCTCGGGCGCATCCTGGCCGACCGGCTGGGCGCGCGCCTCGGCGGCAAGTTCATCGTCGAGAACCGGGTCGGGGCCGGCGGCAACACCGGTGCGGCCGCGGTCGCGAAATCCGAGCCGGACGGCTACACGCTGACCATGGGCACGGTCTCCAGCCATGCCATCAATCCCGGCGTCTACACCAAGATGCCTTATGACCACATCAAGGACTTCACGCCGATCTCGCAGGTAGCGAGCGTGCCGAACCTGCTGATGGTCAATATCGACCTGCCGGCCAAGACCGTGCCGGAGCTGATCGAGCTCCTGAAGAAGAACCCTGGCAAGTACTCCTTCGGCTCCTCGGGCGCGGGCACTTCGACCCATATGGCGGCCGAGCTGTTCAAGGTCTCGACCGGCACCGACATGGCGCATGTGCCCTACCGGTCGAGCGGGCAGGTGACGCAGGACCTGCTCTCCGGCCAGATCCAGCTGACCTTCGACAACATCACCATCGCCTGGCCGCATGTCGAAGCCGGCAAGATCCGGGCGCTAGCGACGGCGACGCCGAAGCGGCTCGCCGTCGCGCCGGACCTGCCGGCCTTGTCCGAGTTCATTCCGGGCTACGATGCCAGTTCCTGGCACGGCTTCTTCGCGCCGTCGAAGGTGCCGCCGGAGATCGTCGCCAAGCTCTCCACCGAGACGCAGGCGATCATGCGCGAGCCGGCGGTGATCGAGCAGCTCAAGAAGCTCGGCGTCGATCCGGTCGGCTCGAGCCAGGCCGAGTTCACCGCCCATATCGCCAGCGAGACCAAGCGCTGGGCGGACGTGGCGCAGAAGGCCAATGTGAAGATCGAATGATCTGCCGAGCTGAGTGACAAGCACGCCGTCATCCCGGACGCAGCGAAGCGGAGCTCCGGGATCCATCGTAGAGTGCTGAGCTCTACGATGGATCCCGGGGCAAGCCCGGGATGACGGGTTCTGGAATGGCGCGCCGACTATCGGCCGCGAGAGGATGATTTTGACATGACCGCTACTGCGCTCACCCAAGAAAATCGCGAGAAGCTGAAGCGTGTCTCGACCGCGACCCTGACCACGGCGCTGTTCAAGCGCGGCCTGCGCAATCAGTTCATCCAGGATGTGCGCCCGCTCTCAGCCAGCGCGCCGCGCATGGTCGGCGAGGCCTTCACGCTGCGCTACATCCCGGCGCGCGAGGATCTCGACCATCTCAGCGTGTTCGAGGGCACGCAGCACCCGCAGCGTGTCGCGGTCGAAACCTGCCCGGCGGGCCATGTCATGGTGATCGACAGCCGCAAGGATGCGCGCGCGGCTTCGGCTGGCTGCATCCTGGTGACGCGCCTGATGCAGCGCGGCGCCGCCGGCATCGTCACGGATGGCGGCTTCCGCGACAGCCCCGACATCGCGGCGCTGGGCTTTGCCGCCTATCACAACCGGCCGAGCGCGCCGACCAACCTGATCCATCACCACGCGCTCGACATCAACGCGCCGATCGGCTGCGGCGACGTGGCGGTCTATCCCGGCGACATCGTCGTCGGCGACGGCGAGGGCGTCTGCGTGATCCCAGCCCATCTCGCCAATGAGGTCGCGGCCGAGGCCTATGAGCAGACCGCCTATGAGGACTTCGTCGAGATGAAGGTGCGCGAAGGGCGCGGCATCTTCGGTCTCTACCCAGCCAATGCCGAGACCAAGGCCGAATTCGCGAGATGGCGGCCGGACTGGAAATGACCTGAGAGCGCTTCCGCCGCTGTCGCGACGGCAGAGACCCGCCAAAGAGCGGTTGAGACGGGCGCCGCCATCGCGGCGCTCGACGGAATATCCATGACAAGAGCACAGGGGGAAATGCCATGATCGACATGTTTCGCCGTCATCTGCTCAAGGGCGGGCTCGCCGCTGCAGCCGGCTCGGCGCTGGCCACGCCCGCGCTGGCGCAAGCCTTCCCGTTCAAGCCGAACCAGCGCTATCCCGATCCGGCGGTCGACATCCTCGACCCGAGCTTTGCCAAGTACCGGATCTATTCGAGCACCATCGAGCAGCTCGGCAGCGGCATGCGCTGGGCCGAGGGGCCGGTCTATTTCCCGGAGGGGCGCTACCTTCTCGTCAGCGATATCCCGAACAACCGGATCATGAAATATGACGAGGTGAAGAACAGCTTCACCGTCTTCCGCGAGAACGCCAACTATGCCAACGGCAATGCCCGCGATCGACAGGGACGATTGATCACCTGCGAGCACTCGGTGACGCGGCGCATCACCCGCACCGAGAAGAACGGCAAGATCACCGTCCTTGCTGACAAGTTCGAGGGCAAGCGGCTGAACGCGCCGAACGACGTTGTCGTCAGATCGGACGACACGATCTGGTTCACCGATCCGCTCTTCGGCATCAATGGTGAATGGGAAGGATCGCGCGCCAAGCCGGAACAGGCGACAACGAACGTCTACCGGCTTGCGCCGGACGGCAAGCTGACCGCGGTGATCACCGATCTGGTCAACCCCAATGGCCTGGCCTTCTCGCCCGACGAGAAGAAACTCTATGTCGTGGAATGGCGGGGCACGCCGAACCGCAGCATCTGGAGCTACGATGTCGACGCCGACGGCAAGCTCTCGAACAAGGTCAAGCTGGTCGATGCCGCCGATTTCGGTGCGCTCGACGGCTTCCGCGTCGACCGCGACGGCAATCTCTGGTGTGGCTATGGCAGCAATGGCGCGCTCAATGCCGAGCCGAGCGATGTCGGCGGACGCAAGGTCTACGGCCTGCGCGGCAAGCCGGAGGATCTCGACGGGGTGATGGTGTTCAGCCCCGCCGGTAAGCCGCTCGCCTTCATCCGCCTGCCGGAGCGCTGCGCCAATCTCTGCTTCGGCGGGCCGAAGGGCAACCGGCTCTACATGGCGAGCTCGCACTCGCTCTACGCCCTCTATGTCGAGGCGCACGGCGCCGTGTGACGCCTCGACGCGCTTCAGGCCGCGAGCAGCTCCCGCACCATCGGGATGACCTCGCGGCCATAGAGCTCGATGCAGCGCAGCAGCTTGTCCTGCGTGAGCGGGCCTGCACTGATCTTGAGCTGGAAGCGCTGCAGGCCGAGCGCCTTCACTGTCGCGGCGATCTTGCGGGCGACGGTTTGCGGCGAGCCGAGATAGAGCGCGCCGCCCGAAACCTCGCGCTCGAACTCCTCGCGTGACAGCGGGCCCCAGCCGCGTTCGGCGCCGATGCGATCGCGCATCGTCTTGAAGGCGGGGAAGAACTCCTCGGCTGCCTGAGCATCCGTTGCCGCGACATAGCCGGGCGAATGCACGCCGATCGGGCGATCGGCGTGGCCGAGCTTTCCCATCGCATCGCGGTAGAGCTGGGCATAGGGTGCGAAGCGCTGGGCCGGCCCGCCGATGATGGCGAGCATCAGCGGCAGGTCGTAGCGTGCCGCCCGTACCACCGATTCCGGGCTGCCTCCGACACCGATCCAGGTCGTCAGCTCGCCCTTTTCCAATAGCGGGAAGACCTGCTGGTCACGCAGCGGCGGCCGAAGGCTGCCCTCCCAGGTGATGGCCTTCTTGCGGATCAGCTCGACGAAGAGGTCGAGCTTCTCCTCGAACAGCACCTCGTATTGTCTGAGGTCGAAGCCGAAGAGAGGAAAGGATTCGGTGAAGGAGCCGCGGCCGAGGATGACCTCGGCGCGGCCGTTCGAGAGCGCATCGACCGTAGAGAAGCGCTGAAAGACCCGGATCGGATCGTCCGAGCTCAGCACCGTGACGGCCGAGCCGAGGCGGATGCGGCTGGTGCGCGTCGCGATGCCGGCGAGCACGGTCTCCGGGGAAGACACCGCGAAATCGGCGCGGTGATGTTCGCCGATGCCGAAGAAGTCGATGCCGATCTCGTCGGCGAGCACCGCCTGCTCGACGAGATCGCGGATCACCTGTGCATGCGGGAGCAGGACCCCGTCCGGGCTGGCGGTGACGTCGCCGAAGGTGTCGAGGCCGAGTTGGAGAGAGGCGGGCATGGTCGGGTCCGAGGCTGGTGCAGCACGCCGTTTTGCCGGCGCCCGCGCCATCTGGCGCTGGCATTGTCGCCGTTCAAGATGCGCTGCTGCCGAGGGGTCTATGCGAAATCGCCGAAATCGGTACCATGAGGAACAATAATATTCGCCTCACCCCCCATTTGGGTGTGGCGAGGCGCTGACGATTGCTGTTGCTTCGGCGAGCTTCGGGGCAACGGATTCGCACGCAGTCGCAAAGGGGGAGAGGTTCATGGACGGCGAGGCTGTGGCCGAGAGCGAGCGCTCGATCGTCGGCAATCCGATGCTGCTGCCGTTCTATGATCTGTCCTTCGAAGAGATCGAGCTGCTGTTGCGGGTGACCGCGGAGCAGGGCGAGGGCTCTGGCGGGAATAGCGACGGCGCCTGGTTCGCGAATTTCATGGACGCACGGAAGGAGCCGACCCGATAGGCGAGGCGATTCTAGTCGCGCTCGCCATGGTCGCCATCGCGGCGGGCGCATGGTGGGCGACGAACCGGTGGCGGCTTTAGAACCAGCCGCCTCTGAACCATATCCGGTGAAGCTGCTTCGCCGGGTATGCTGTATCTCTTTGTTTTTACGGAACCTCGGACACGATCCGCTGCGCATTTTCGCAGGGATTGCTCGGGACGATCACGCCGCCGGCTCGAGCCTGGCGCGGCCAAGGACCATGACACGGTCGATCTGGAAGCCGCAGCGCTGCAGGGCGTCGTGATCCTGCGGCCAGGCGGCCGAGCGCTCCAGCGAGATCGCGATGCGCGGCAGGTCGAGCTGTGCCGCAAGCTGGTTGGCGAAGCGCAGCAGCGCGTCGACGAGGCAGGTTCCGGGCAGCCGCATCATCGCGATCTCGGAGATCTCCAGCGTCGTGCCGCCCGTGATCGTGCGCGCGATGCGAAAGCCGAACAGGGCATGCGGCATGCCGCGCGCGTCGCGCAGGGCGAAGACGCCGGATGGCTGGGCCCCGTCCTGCGAATGGTCGCGCACGAAGGTGGCCCAGCCATCCGGCGTGAGCTCGGGATGCAGCAGGGTGACGAGCCCGTAGACCGTGTCGGCGCTACCCGGCAGGATGCGCGCGACTTCGAAGATGTCATCGCCCATCACGTGCGGCTCTCCCGAGTTTCCAGGCAGCAACCTCGTTTCGCAGGGCCTATTGCCGCATTGATCTGGATCAAATCCGCGGCGCTGAGGCCGGGCGCACGCTTTGTCAGCCTGCACGCATGGGGTAGGGTCCAGCGATGAACAGGAAGGTGCGATTGTGAACTGTCAGCCCTCGGTGTGTAGCGCCGCCGCCCACGGCGAGAGCGGATGCCGCAACTGCATGGTCCGCCTGGTCAGCGTCTGCGCCTCCCTGAACGATGACGAGCTCGCCTTGCTGGAGCAGCTGGCGAACCCGACGCATTTTGCCTCCGGCGAGACGCTGTTCACGCAAGGGGCCGAGGCGCACTGCGTCTACAACGTCACCGGCGGCGTCATCCGGCTCTACAAGCTGTTGTCCGATGGGCGCCGCCAGGTCGTCGGCTTCGCGCTGCCGGGCGATTTCCTCGGGCTCGCCATGCGCGATGCCTACGGCTTCTCGGCCGATGCGATCGGCGATGTCGCGGTCTGCGCTTTCTCGCGCGCCGCCTATACGGCGCTGGTCGACGCCAAGCCGCATCTGCTCAAGCGCCTGCACGAGTTCGCGACGCATGAGCTGACGCTCGCCCATGAGCAGATGCTGCTGCTCGGCCGCCGCACCGCCGAGGAGAAGCTGATCTGCTTCCTGCTCGGCATGCAGCAGCGCTGGGCCCGGCTCGGCAAGCCCTCGGTGACGGTGCCGCTGCCGATGACGCGGCAGGACATCGCCGATTTCCTCGGCCTGACGATCGAGACGGTCAGCCGCACCTTCACCCGCCTCGCCAAGGAGAAGACGATCCTGATCGTGCCCGGAGGCGTGCGCGTGATGAATCCCGAACGGATGCACGCCGTCGCGGCGTGAGCTGCGCCTTCGCGCCGCAGCCCGTCCCATCCTGCCCTTGACCTGGATCAAAGCCCCCCGCTCAACCGGCCGCTAAGTCTCCCGCTGAAGGCGCATCCCAGCGCCTGCGACGAAGCGGGAGTCAGCGGTGAGCGCGACGACGAGCCCTGTCCGGGCAATGACGGTCGGCGAAATGATCGGGATGCTGATCGCGGGCGCCAGCGTGCTGCCGCTGATCCTGATCGGCGCACTGACCGAAAACTCCGGCTACGCCTTCCACGCCATGCTCGGCGCAGCCGCAGCCGCAGCCAGCATGATCCTGATCGGCAATCGCTGCTTCGACGGCACGCCGGCGGTCCCGCCGCAGGAGATCGACGGCAAGCCCAACTACAATATGGGGCCGGTCAAGTTCGCGACCGTCGCCTCGATGGTCTGGGGCATCGCCGGCTTTGCCGTCGGGCTGATCATCGCGCTGCAGCTCGCCTTTCCCGGCCTGAACTTCGACCTGCCCTGGACCAATTTCGGCCGGATGCGGCCGCTGCACACCTCGGCAGTGGTCTTCGCCTTCGGCGGCAACGTGCTGATCGGCTCTTCGTTCTACGTCGTGCAGCGCACCTGCCGGGCCCGCCTTGCCGGCGACCTTTCGCCCTGGTTCGTCGTGCTCGGCTACAACCTTTTCATCGTCATCGCCGGCACCGGCTATCTGCTCGGGATCACCCAGAGCAAGGAATACGCCGAGCCCGAATGGTACGCCGATCTCTGGCTGACCTTCGTCTGGGTCGCCTATCTCCTGGCCTTCCTGGGCACGCTGAGGAAGCGTAACGAACCGCACATCTATGTGGCGAACTGGTTCTATCTCGGCTTCATCCTGACCATTGCCGTCCTGCATATCGGCAACAACGTCGCCGTGCCGGTCTCTATCCTGTCGCCGAAGTCCTATGGCCTCTGGTCGGGCGTGCAGGATGCGATGTTCCAGTGGTGGTACGGCCACAACGCCGTCGGCTTCTTCCTGACCGCCGGCTTCCTCGCGATCATGTACTACTTCGTGCCCAAGCGCGCGGAGCGGCCGATCTACAGCTATCGGCTCTCGATCATCCATTTCTGGGCGCTGATCTTCATCTATATCTGGGCCGGCCCGCATCATCTGCACTACACCGCGCTGCCCGACTGGGCGCAGACGCTCGGCATGACCTTCTCGATCATGCTGTGGATGCCCTCCTGGGGCGGCATGATCAACGGGATCATGACCCTGTCGGGAGCCTGGGACCGGCTGCGCACCGACCCCGTGCTGCGGATGATGGTGGTCTCGCTCGCCTTCTACGGCATGGCGACCTTCGAGGGGCCGCTGATGTCGATCAAGGCGGTGAACGGGCTCTCGCACTACACCGACTGGACCATCGGCCATGTCCATGCCGGCGCGCTCGGCTGGGTCGCCTACATCTCCTTCGGCGCGATCTACTGCCTGGTGCCCTGGCTGTGGAACCGCAAGGGGCTCTACTCGCTCAGGCTGGTGAGCTGGCACTTCTGGGTCTCGACCCTCGGCATCGTCTTCTACATCACGGCGATGTGGGTCTCGGGCATCCTGCAGGGCCTGATGTGGCGGGCCTACACCTCGCTCGGCTTCCTCGAATACGCCTTCATCGAAACCGTCGCGGCGATGCACCCGTTCTACGTGATCCGGGCGCTGGGCGGCGCGCTCTTCCTGATGGGCGCGCTGATCATGGCCTTCAATCTCTGGATGACCGTGCGCTGCGAGGAGGCCGCCGACACGCCTGAAGCTCATGCGCTGCCGCCGCGCCAGCTCGCCACTGCCTGAGGACCATCATGACGAGCATCGACCACAAGGCACCGCGCCGCTCGCTCTGGGCCAAGCACAAGATCTTCGAGACCAACTCGATCGTCCTGGTCATCGGCACGCTGCTGGTGATCTCGATCGGCGGCCTGGTCGAGATCGCGCCGCTCTTCTACCTCCGGAACACGATCGAGACGGTGCAGGGCATGCGGCCCTATACGCCGCTCGAGCTCGCCGGCCGCGGCATCTATGTGCGCGAGGGCTGCTACAACTGCCACAGCCAGATGATCCGGCCGCTGCGCGACGAGGTCGAGCGCTACGGGCACTATTCGCTCGCGGCCGAGAGCATGTACGACAAGCCGTTCCAATGGGGCTCGAAGCGGACCGGGCCCGATCTCGCTCGCGTCGGCGGCAAGTATTCCGACGAGTGGCAGCGGGCGCATCTGGCCGAGCCGCGCGCGATCGTGCCGCAGTCGATCATGCCGGGCTATCCCTTCCTGGAGAAGACCGAGCTCGCGTTCGGCGACATCGCCGACGAGCTGCGCGCCAACCGCGCCGGCGGCGTGCCCTATAGCGACGAGATGATCGCGCAGGCGCAGGCCGACCTCAGGGCGCAGGCGACGCCGGACCATCCCGGCCAGGCCGATCTGGAGAAGCGCTATCCCAAGGCGCAGTCGCGCGATTTCGACGGCAATCCGCAGCGCATCACCGAAGCCGACGCCCTGATCGCCTATCTGCAGGCGCTCGGGACGATGGTCGACTTCAAGCTCTACGACGACAAAGCCAACATCCGCTGAGCCCGACCATGCAAACGACCTATCACTGGCTCGCCGGCTTCGCCCAGTCCGCCGGACTTCTCTACTTCGTCGCCGTCTTCCTCGGAGTCTGCGTCTACGCCTTCTGGCCGAAGAACCGCGCCCGTTTCGAAGAAGCCGCGCTCAACCCGCTGCGCGAGGACTGACCGATGGACCAGAAGCACGACGATCCCAATGTCGATGCCGCCACCGGCTACAGCACGACGGGGCATGAATGGGATGGTATCCGCGAGCTGAACACGCCGCTGCCGCGCTGGTGGCTCGGCATCTTCTACGCCAGCATCCTCTGGTCGATCGGCTACTGGGTCGTCTACCCGGCCTGGCCGCTTTTGACCGACACGACCAAGGGCGTGATCGGCTATGCCAGCCGCGCTGAGATCAGCGCGGACATGGCCAAGCTCAAGGCGCAGCGCGCAGCGCAGGCCGCCGGCATGGCGGACGCCACTCCTGAACAGATCAAGGCCGACCCGACGCTGTTCCAGATCGCGATGGCGCAGGGCAAGGCCGCCTTCGGCGACAATTGCGCGGCGTGCCACGGCGTCGGCGGTGCCGGCGCCAAGGGCTATCCCAACCTCAACGACGACGATTGGCTCTGGGGCGGCTCGCCCGCAGCGATCCAGCAAACCATCCGCCACGGCATCCGTGTCGCCGGCGACAACGACACCCGCGTCAGCCAGATGCCGGCCTTCGGGCGCGATGGCGTGCTGAAGCGCGAGGAGATTGCAGCCGTCACCAGCCATGTCCGCGAGCTCGCCGGCTTGCCAACCGAGCCGAAGGCGGATCTGCCGCTCGGGCGCAAGGTCTTCGCCGACAACTGCGCCGCTTGCCATGGCGCGGCGGGCAAGGGCAACCAGGAGCTCGGCGCGCCGAACCTCACCGATGCGATCAGCCTCTACGGCATGGACATGGCCTCGCTCACCGAGACCATCAGCAACAGCCGCAACGGCGTGATGCCGGCCTGGGCCGGGCGTCTCGACGAGACCACGATCAAGGCGCTGACCGTCTATGTCCACTCGCTGGGGGGAGGGCAGTAGCGTGAGCAGTGCCGGGACCGATCCTGACGACATCCCGCTCTTCGCGGCGTCGCGGAAGGTCTATCCGCAGAGCGTGTCGGGCCCGTTCCGGCGCGCGAAATGGCTGATCCTCTTCCTCTGCCTGGGCATCTATTACCTCCTGCCCTTCCTGCGCTGGGATCGCGGCCCCTACCTCCCGAACCAGGCGGTGCTGGCTGATATCGCCAATAACCGCTTCTACTTCTTCTTCATCGAGCTCTGGCCGCAGGAGGTCTACTACTTCACCGGCCTGCTGATCCTGGCCTCCTTCGTGCTCTTCCTGATGAACGCGGTCGCCGGCCGGGTCTGGTGCGGCTATCTCTGCCCACAGACGGTCTGGACCGACCTCTTCCTCGTCGTCGAGCGCTTCTTCGAGGGCGACCGGCGCGAGCGCATGCGCCGCGACGCCGAGTCCTGGAGCTTCGACACGATCTGGCGCAAGAGCGCCAAGCATGCGGTCTGGCTGGTGATCGCCTGGTGGACCGGCGGCGTCTGGGTGCTCTACTTCGCCGATGCGCCGACCCTGGTGCGCGAGCTTGCGACCTTCACCGCGCCGCTCTCGGCCTATGTCTGGATCGCGATCCTGACCTTCACCACCTACACGCTCGCCGGGATCATGCGCGAGCAGGTCTGCAAGTATATGTGCCCCTGGCCGCGCATCCAGGCGGCCCTGACCGACGACGAGGCGCTCAACGTCACCTATCGCTACGATCGCGGCGAGCCGCGCGTCTCGGTGAAGCAGGCTTTGAGGCTGAAGGCGCAGGGCGCGCCGGCGGGCGACTGCATCGATTGCTTCCAATGCGTCGCCGTCTGCCCGACCGGGATCGACATCCGTGACGGCGCGCAGGTCGACTGCATCCAGTGCGGGCTCTGCATCGACGCCTGCGACACCGTCATGACCAAGATCGGCCGCCCGACCCGGCTGATCGCCTATGACACCGACGGCAACGTCCAGCGCCGCCTCGCCGGGCTGGCCGCGATCTACCGGCCGGTGCGGCTGCGGACCTTGGCCTATGCGGCGCTGATCGCGATCGTCGGCGGCGCCATGCTCTGGCAGCTCGCGACCCGCAGCACCGCCGGCATCTCGGTGCTGCACGAGCGCACGCCGCTGTTCGTCACCCTGAGCGACAGCTCGATCCGCAACGCCTATGCGGTGCGCCTGCTCAACAAGCGGCCGGAGCATCGGCCCTTTGCCCTGACCGTCTCGGGCCTGCCCGGCATCAGGATCGAAGCGGTCGGCGCCCCACCCAGCGCCGATTTGCGCCCCGTCGTCATCGTCGATCCCGATTCGACGCGCGAAGTGCGCGTGCTCGTCACCGTCCCGGCCGGCGTGCCGCTTGCGCCCTCGCAGGCGATCACCATCACCGCGTCCGATCTCTTTGCCGGCGAGACGGTGCGTGCCGACGACCATTTCATGGCGCCGGAGACCCATCGATGAGCTGCTGCGGAGTCATCATCATGCCCTATGAGAATCCGGCCCCGGCTGCACCGCGCCGTCCCTTCGCGCTGACCGGCGGCATGGTCGCGGCCATGCTGATCCTGTTCTTCGGCGTGATCGTCTCGGTCAATGCGACGATCCTGACGATGGCTCTGCGGACCATGCCGGGCGTCGAGACCCGCAGCGCCTATGAGGACAGCCAGCACTTCAACGAGGAGATCGCCCGCCAGCACGAGCGCGATGCGCGCGGCTGGGCCGCCACCACGACGCTGGCCCGGCAAGGCGAGGGCGCGGTGCTGACGGTCACCCTGGCCGATCGCAATGGCGGGCCGCTCACCGGCCTCGCCGCGAGCGCCCGCCTGCGCCACCCCGCAACCTCCGCCCGCGACCGTGACCTTGCGCTGAGCGAAAGCCGGCCGGGCCGCTACGAGGCCAGCTTCGAGACGATCGAGGCCGGTGCCTGGATTCTCGAATTGCAGGCGAAGCGCGCGGAGGAGGTCGTCTTCGTCTCGCGCAGCCGTGTCACCTTGGAGCGCTGAGATGGCGGCGCAGGACCTCTCCGTCTTCGTGCGCCATCGCGACGATGGCATCGCCAGCATGGAGCTGGCGGTCGACGGCATACGCTGTGCCGGCTGCATGCAGGCGATCGAGGGCGGGCTCGCCCGCGAGCCGGCTATTCTGGGCGCCCGCGTCAACCTGGCGCTGAAGCGCGTTTCGGTCGAATGGCGCGAGGCGCTGCTGCGGCCTGAAGCGGTGGTCGAGAAGCTCGCTGCGCTCGGCTTCAAGGCCTATCCCTTCGCGCCCGAGCGGCAGGAGGCGGGAGCCGCGAGCGAGGAGCGCTATCTGCTGCGCGCGCTCGGCGTCGCCGGCTTCGCCTCGATGAACATCATGCTGCTCTCGGTCGCGGTCTGGTCCGGCAATAGCGGCGATATCGATCCGACGACGCGCGACTTCTTCCACTGGCTCTCCGCCCTGATAGCGCTGCCGACTGCGGCCTATGCCGGCCGGCCCTTCTTCGAGAGTGCGCTCAGGGCGCTGAAGGCCGGCGCGGTCAACATGGACGTGCCGATCACCATCGGCGTCGTCCTGGCGCTGGTGATGTCGGTCGCCGAGACCTGGAACCATGGCCGCCACGCCTATTTCGACGGCGTGGTCATGCTGCTCTTCTTCCTCTTGATCGGGCGCTATCTCGACCAGCTGATGCGGCGGCGCACCCGCGATCTCGCTGGAAACCTCGCCGCGCTCAAGGCCGAGACCGCGACGAGACTCGCCGCCGATGGCAGCACGACGGTGATGCCGATCGCCGCGATAGCGCCCGGTGATCTCGTGCTGGTGCGGCCGGGCGAGCGCGTTTCGGTCGATGGCATCGTCGAGACCGGCCGGTCCGAACTCGACCAGAGCCTCGTCACCGGCGAGACCGCGCCGGTCGCCATCGGGCAAGGCGAGCGCGTCCATGCCGGTACGCTGAACCTCACCGGCGCACTGACAGTGCGGGTCGAGGCGGCCGGGCAGGGCACGCTGCTCGACGAGATCGACCGCCTGATGGACCAGGCGGTCGGCAACCGCTCGCGCTATGTCCGCCTTTCCGACCGCGCCGCGCGGCTCTATGCGCCGGTGGTGCACACGTTGGCGGCCTCGACCTTCCTCGGCTGGCTGGCCTTCGGCCTTGCCTGGCCGGAAGCGCTGATGATCGCCGTCACCGTGCTGATCATCACCTGCCCCTGTGCGCTCGGCCTCGCCATTCCCGCCGTGCAGGTCGTCGCGGCCTCCGCCCTGTTCAGGCGCAAGATCATGCTGAAGGAGGGCGATGCCCTGGAGCGCCTGGCCGAGGCCGACATCGCTGTCTTCGACAAGACCGGCACGCTGACCCTGCCGGAACCGGAGATCCTCAATCCGCAGGCACTGCCGAGCGAGCGGCGAGCCGAGATCGGCGCTTTGGCGGCGGCGAGCGGGCATCCGCTGGCGCAGGCGCTGGCAAGGGCGCTCGGCGTGTCGTCACCGGCCGGCGATGCACACGAGGAGCTAGGGCAGGGCCTCTCGGTTGGACAAGGCGACGACGAGCGCCGTCTCGGCAGCGTCGCCTTCTGCGGTGCGCAGGCGCAGGCGGCCATGGTCGCGGCACTGCATCCCGGCGCCTCGCTGATCGCTTATCGCCATGGCTCCTTCCGCACGGTGCTGGCGCTCGGGCAGGCGCTGCGCCCGCAGGCGCGCGAGACGATCGCCGCCCTGCGCAAGGCCGGGCTGGAGGTCGCGAGCCTCTCCGGCGACCGGTTCGAGGCGGTGGCGCCGATCGCCGCCGAGCTCGGCGTCACCGAATTGCATGCCGGCCTGATGCCGGGCGACAAACTGGCCCTGCTGGAGCGGATGGCGGCCGATGGCCGCAAGGTGCTGATGGTCGGCGACGGGCTCAACGATGCGCCGGCGCTGGCGGGGGCGCATGTCTCGCTCTCGCCGGTCAGCGCCACCCATCTGGCGCAGGCGGCGGCCGACATCGTCTTCCTCGGCGAGAGCCTCGCGCCGGTCGCGGCTGCTCTCGACATCGCCCGCAAGGCGCGCCGACTGATGCTGCAGAACCTCTGCTTCGCCGTGCTCTACAATGCGGTCGCGGTGCCGATCGCCATTGCCGGGTTGGCGACGCCCTTGGTCGCCGCCGTCGCCATGTCCGGCTCCTCGCTGGTGGTGACGCTCAATGCGCTGCGTGCGCGGAGCAGTGCGGAGGTACGGGCATGAACATCATCGTGATTCTGTTCCCGCTGGCGCTCGGCCTCGGCCTGCTGGGGCTGGGAGCCTTCTTCTGGTGCATGCGCAGCGGCCAGTATGCCGATCTCGACGGGGCGGCCTGGCGGGTGCTGCAGGACGATGATGCGGTTGCCGGGCGGCGGGACGGCGAAAGCGATCGGGCCTGAGGGAGGCCGGCTCTCGGGACGGAAAAGCCCCGGCGCTGGGCCGGGGCCAGGTCTTCAGTAGTAGACCGTCCGACAGACGCGCACGCGGCGGCCGTAGCGGTTGCGCCGGAAGGTGCAGACCTCGCGGCGACGCCGATGGCGACGGTACTGGCTGAACTCCGCCGGCAGGGCATCGAGCTCGGCTTTATCGATAGGGGCGGCCATCGCAGGTGCCGCTGTAATTGTCGCGCCGATGGCGCTCGCGGCCACGCCGCCGAACAGTGCAGTGATGAATGAACGACGATTCATAATGTCTCTCCTTCATATCGCCCACATGGACAGGTTGACCACATTAGCGATGAACAGATTATGAAAGCCGCTTTTGCATTCACGACCGCTTCCTAAACCGAGCGGATCAGCAGGGCAGGCAAAATCGAGCGCGAATTTGTCAAAAGTATTCTTTCTTTCGATTCTAAGTATTCGTTTAGTTCTATATTTTTCCGGATCCTTCGCCTCGGGGGGCGTATAGGCCTTCTGACAGCATGGGTGCGCAGGGTGATGCGGCGGCGCTCCGCCTCCGCTGACTGGACGGTGGAGCTCCCCGGCCCGGCGAGAATGCCGGACCGGGGGGCGTTCCGTCAGGCGACGTCGAAGCGGTCGAGGTTCATCACCTTGGTCCAGGCCGCGACGAAGTCCTTGACGAACTTCTCCTTGGCGTCGGTGCTGGCATAGACCTCGGCCAAAGCGCGCAGGATCGAGTTCGAACCGAAGACGAGATCGACGCGGGTGCCGGTCCACTTGGCGGCGCCGGTCTTGCGATCGGTGCCCTCGAACACGTCCTTGGCCTCGGAGGTCGCCTTCCACTGCGTGCCCATGTCGAGCAGGTTGACGAAAAAGTCGTTCGTCAGCGCGCCCGGCCGGTTGGTCAGCACACCGTGCTTGGAGCCGTCGGCATTGATGTCGATGGCGCGCAGGCCGCCGATCAGCACCGTCAGCTCGGGAGCGGTCAGCGTCAGCAGCTGGGCGCGGTCGATCAGCGCCACCTCGGCCGGCACCCTGGCGCCCGGCTTCTGGTAGTTGCGGAAGCCGTCCAGCGCCGGCTCCATCACCGCGAAGGAGTGAACTTCCGTCTGCTCCTGCTTGGCGTCGGTGCGGCCTGGAGTAAACGGCACCTCGACCGCGTGGCCGGCGGCCTTGGCCGCCTGCTCGACGCCGACATTGCCGGCCAGCACGATCAGGTCGGCCAGCGAGACCTTCTGGTCGCCATCGGCCTCCTTGTTGAACTGGCGGCGGATGCCGTCGAGCACCTCGATCACCTTGGCGAGCTGGGCCGGCTGGTTGACCTCCCAGTCCTTCTGGGGCGCAAGGCGAACGCGCGCGCCATTGGCGCCGCCACGCTTGTCGCCGCCGCGGAAGGTCGCGGCCGAAGCCCAGGCGGTGCCGACCAGCTCGGAGACGGTGAGGCCGGAGGCTTTGATCTTGTCCTTGAGCGTGACGACGTCGGCGGCGTTGACCAGCGGATGGTCGGCAGCCGGCAGCACGTCCTGCCAGATCAGCTCTTCCTTCGGCACTTCCGGGCCGAGATAGCGCGAGCGCGGGCCGAGATCGCGATGGGTCAGCTTGAACCAGGCGCGGGCAAAGGCCTCGGCGAAGGCCTGCGGGTTCTCGAGGAAGCGGCGCGAGATCTTCTCATAGGCCGGGTCCAGGCGCAGCGACAGGTCGGTCGTCAGCATGGTCGGCTTGTGCTTCTTCGACGGGTCGTGGGCGTCGGGGATCACCGCCTCGGCGTCCTTCGCCTCCCACTGGATCGCGCCGCCGGGGCTGCGGGTCTGCACCCATTCGTACTTGAACAGGTTCTCGAAGAAGAAGTTGCTCCACTGCGCCGGGGTCTGCGTCCAGGTGACCTCGATGCCGCTGCCGACAGCGTCTGCGCCATGGCCGGTGCCGAAATTACTGGCCCAGCCGAGGCCCTGCGCCTCCAGCTCGGCGCCTTCCGGATCCGGACCCTTATGTGACTCGGGCGCCGCGCCATGGGTCTTGCCGAAGGTGTGGCCGCCGCCGATCAGCGCGACCGTCTCCTCGTCGTTCATCGCCATGCGGGCGAAGGTCTCGCGGATGAAATGCGCCGCCGAGATCGGATCGCCATTGGCGCCCGGACCTTCGGGGTTGACGTAGATCAGGCCCATTTCGGTGGCGCTGAGGGGTGCGTCGAACTTGTCGAGGGGGCGATGGGTCAGCCAGGCGGTCTCGGTGCCCCAGCTCACGTCGTGATCGGGCTCCCAGGTGTCCTCGCGGCCGCCGGCGAAGCCGAAGGTGCGGAAGCCCATGGTCTCCAGCGCGACATTGCCGGTGAGGATCAGGAGGTCGGCCCAGGAGATCTGCTGGCCGTATTTCTGCTTGATCGGCCAGAGCAGGCGGCGCGACTTGTCGATGTTGACATTGTCCGGCCAGCTGTTGAGCGGGGCGAAGCGCTGCTGGCCGCGGCCACCGCCGCCACGGCCGTCGGCGAGGCGATAGGTGCCGGCGGCATGCCAGGACATGCGCACGAATTGCGGGCCGTAATTGCCGAAATCGGCAGGCCACCAGTCCTGCGAGTCGGTCATCAGCTTGCGCAGGTCGTTCTTCAGCGCCTCATAGTCGAGCTTCTTGAACGACTCGCGATAGCTGAAGGCCTGGCCGAGCGGATCGGACTTGGCCGAGTGCTGGTTCAGGAGGTCGACGGGCAGCTGGCTCGGCCACCAGTCGCGGTTCTGACGGGTGCCGCCGCCATGGGCGACGGGGCATTTGCCCGTGCTGTCCTCAGTCTTCGCGCTCATGTCTCTCTCCGAAGCTCGGCTGGGTTCCGGGGTGGGTCTTAGCAGGGCCGTTTCATTATTTTAATTCCGATTTTCTGATCGCGACGATAAGCTGTGATTATGACGAACCTGACTTTCAAGCAGCTGCGCTATTTCGAGGCGCTGGCGCGGCACGGCCATTTCGGCCGCGCTGCCGAAGCCTGCGCGATCTCGCAGCCGGCCTTATCGCAGCAGATCAAGGCCTTGGAGGAGGAGCTCGGCGCCGAGCTGTTCGAACGCGACAGGCGCCAGGTCCGGCTGACGCACTTCGGCGAGGAAATCGCCGCACGGGCCAGGGACGTTCTGCGTTCGCTCGACGAATTGGAAGGTTACGCGCACGCCTCCCGGGACGGGCAGGTCACGCGCCTGCGCATCGGCGTGATCCCGACGGTGGCGCCCTATCTGTTGCCCGGCCTGATCGGCGATCTCACCCGCCTGCATGGCGAGCTCGACCTCAATGTGCGGGAGACGCTGACGCCGAAGCTGGTGCAGGAGCTGGGCGAGGGGCGCCTGGACATGGCGATCGTCGCGCTGCCGGTCTCGGAACCGTCACTGGCGGAGGTCGCGCTGTTCACCGAGCGCTTCGTGCTGGTCCGACCGCGCGCGGACGAGGGCAAGCCGGCCCCCGATCGCGAGGCGTTGCGCGAGATGCGGCTGCTGCTGCTGGAGGAGGGGCATTGCTTCCGCGAGCAGGCACTGTCGTTCTGCAGCACCAAGCCGCGCACAGTGCAGTCGCGCGATCTGCTCGATGCCAGCTCGCTGTCGACGCTGGTGCAGATGGTCGATGCCGGGCTGGGCGTCACGCTGATCCCGGAAATGGCGGTGGCGGTCGAGACGCGCTCGGCCTGCGTCGCGATCTCGCATTTCAAGGCGCCGGAGCCGTCCCGGACCATCGGCATGGTCTGGCGCAAGACCAGCCCGCTGGCGAAGCAACTGCTGGAGATCGCGGAAGTGGTGCGGCAATCGGCCGGCGCGCTGCGCGGGACGCACAATACCGGCCTTGCGAAGCCGTAGCGGAAAGTGTCCGGAATAGACTGGCGCTGTACGATGAAATGGTAGCGGGAGAGGGACTCGAACCCCCGACACGCGGATTATGATTCCGCTGCTCTAACCAGCTGAGCTACCCCGCCCCGATGGCGACGCGCCTAAGAACGGCGGTCAATCGCGACGGCGCGGATATAGGGGGCGGGGGGCGTCGGCGTCAAGCCTTGATGACGCGGCTCAGCGCAGCTTCCTCAGCCTGACCACCTTGAAATAGCCCTGGCCGACATGGACGGTCTCGTAGCGGCCGGTGCTGGCGGCCCAGTCGGTCAGGCGCGAGACCTTGAAATCGCTGCTCCAGCCGATCGCCCTGGCCAGTGGCGCGACCGCCTTCCAGAACGGCGCTGCGAAGCCGCCATCGTCGACAAGGCGGCTGGAGATGACGATCTCGCCGCCCGGGCGCAGCACCCGGTCCATCTCGGCCAGCGCTTGCTCGGGATCGGGGACCAGGGTGATGACGAACTGCGCGGTGACCGCGTCGAAGGAGCGATCTGCAAAGCCGAGCCGGCAGGCATCCATCACCATCAGGCCGCGGACATGGCCGAGATTCTGGCTCAGCACCTTGGCTCTCGCCACGCGCAGCATGTCGAGCGAGAGGTCGGCGCCGACGACCTGCTTGTCGCGCTCGAAATAGGGCAGGGTCAGGCCGGTGCCGACGCCGATCTCGAGGATCTCCCGGCCGCTGGCGCAGGCGGCCGCCACCGCCTCGCGCTGGGCGCGGGCGAGCAGGCCCTGATAGATCCGGTCGTAGAACTTCGCCCAGACCGCATAGACGCGCCTTTGGGCGTCGAGACCGTTCGTCGTCGTCATGAGATGGCGTAGGCGGGCTCGGGCTGCGGCGCCGGGCGGGGCGCCCGTTTGGCCATGATGACGCCGCCGCCGAGCACGCGGGCTCCGCTGCCGGCATGGTTGTAGATCACGCAGGCCTGGCCGGGCGAGACGCCCTCCTCACCCTGCGTCAGCAGGACATGCACGCCCTTGTCGTCGGCGAGCAGGCGGGCCTCTCGAGGGGCGCGCGTCGAGCGGACGCGGACGGCGACCTCGATGCCCTCGGGCGGCAGGTCGGCGAGCGCGACGTCACCGATCCAGTTGAGGTCGCGCAGGTCGACGCGGCTGACGCTGAGCGCCTCGCGCGGGCCGACGATGACATGCGCGTTCTCGGCGTCGAGCGCGACGACATAGAGCGGCTCGGCGCTGCTGATGCCGAGGCCCTTGCGCTGGCCGACGGTGTAGCGCAGCACGCCCTCATGCTCGCCGAGCACGCGCCCATCGAGATGGACGATGGCGCCGGGGCGGGCGGCGCCCGGCTTCAGGCGCTCGATCACCTCGGCATAGCGGCCGTTCGGCACGAAGCAGATGTCCTGGCTGTCGGGCTTGTCGGCGATGGCGAGGCCGAACTCCGCTGCGAGCGCGCGGGTCTGCGCCTTGTCGAGGCCCCCCAGCGGGAAGCGCAGCAAATCGAGCTGCTCCTGCGTCGTCGCATAGAGGAAATAGCTCTGGTCGCGGCTCTCGTCGGCGGCACGGAACAGGCCGCGATGGCCAGTGCCGAGATCGCGGCTGGCGACGTAGTGGCCGGTGGCGAGCGCATCGGCCCCGAGCTCGCGGGCGAGGCCGAGCAGGTCGCGGAATTTCACGGTGCGATTGCACTCGACGCAAGGGATCGGCGTCTCGCCGGCGAGATAGCTCTCGGCGAAGCGCTCGATCACCGCGTCGCGGAAGCGGCTCTCATAGTCGAGCACGTAATGCGGAATGCCGATCGCCTCGGCGACGCGGCGGGCGTCGTGGATGTCCTGGCCGGCGCAGCAGGCGCCGGCGCGATGCACGGCTTCGCCATGGTCGTAGAGCTGCAGGGTGACGCCGACGACATCGTAACCCTGGCGCTTCAGCAGCGCCGCCACCACCGAGGAATCGACGCCGCCCGACATGGCCGCGACGACGCGTGTCGCCGCGGGCGGCTTGGCGATGTCGAGCGAGTTGAGCGAAACGGTCATCAGGGTTCCGGACGGGTTCGGGCAAGCGAGCCCGAGGATTTGGGCGCTCTATAGCGGTTTTGACAGATGCGGGCCAGCATCCGGCCGGCAATTCCTGCCGGGTCCTCCCGTTCGAGGACGTCATTCCTGCCGGGTCAGAGGCCCGATCGATTCAGTCAAGTCGTTGAATTCCAATATCTTTCAGGTTGGCTCGCCTCTTGCTGGGAGAGCGGCGGCCACATCGTCACGGTTCCGTTCCGGAGAGTACCCATGTCAGCTGCGCCGGTCTCGCGTTCCTCTGCGCTGCCTGAGATCACGTTTCCGAGCCGCCGCAGCCCTGAACGGGACGCGTCGGATCAGGCTTTCACCTTGCCGCCGGAGCCGGTGGATCGGCCGCGTCCGCGTCTTGATGACGACCGCCCTCGCGCGCGTCTCGACGATGACCGCAATGGCCGCGATGACGCCGGCATGCGCGATCAGGCGAAGCCGGATGACGGCGCCCGCAAGACCAGCGCGACCGATGCCAGGTCCTCGACCCGCGCCGACGATGCCGGCAAGGACAGGAAAGCTGCGGACGCCGGCGAGACATCCGACAAGACGAAGGCGGAGGCCGGCACAGACAAGACCGAGGTGAAGGACGCCTCGGCGAGCGAGACCAAGACCAGCGGGACGGCTGCCGGCGACAAGCCGGCCGGGGGCAAGACGGTCGAGGAGCGCAAGGCCGCGCTGGCTGCCGCCCTCGACGGGGCGCCGGTGATCGGCAAGGGCACGCCGGACGAGCAGGCCGCCGCGGGCGCGGTGATGCAGCCCGTGCCGCCGCCTGCGATCGCCGCGGAATTCCTCGCGCTCGCAGCGATCGCGCTCCAGGGCGGCGAGCCGGCGAAGCCGGAGGGCGCGACCACTGAGGACGGCAAGGCCGTGACGGCGGCCGGTGCGAGCACGGAGCCGGCGACCGGCGAGGTCATTGCCGTGCCGGTCCCGCCTGCTCTGCCGGTGAAGGCCGACGGCCAGGCGAGTGCGGGCGGCGAAGCCGCCGCGGCCGACATCAAGGCGGGGCTGAAGCCGCAGCTTCCGGCTGCCGGCGCCGAAGCCAGGGCGGACGGCAAATCGGGCGAGGCCAAGTCCGGCGACACGGAGCAAGGCGCGGCGAAGACGGCTGAGACCAAGACGGGCGAGGCGCAGGCCACGGCCAAGGACGATGGCGAGGCCGGCAAGGTCGCCGCCACCGCCGCTGGCAGCGATACGAAGGCGGCGAGCGAGACCAAGGCCGCCGACGCCGCCACTGCGGCCCCGGTTTCCGGGCAGACGACGCAGGCCGCGTCGACCGAAGCCACCAGCGGCGCGCAGCAGGCAAGCGCGCCTCTGAGTCCGCAGGCGATCCTTGCGGCCGGGCCGCAGAGCCTGACCACGCCACAGGCGCCATTGACCGAACTCGACGCCGCCGCCCAGGCGACCGCCCGCGCCCAGGCCGAGGCGGCCCACAAGATGGTCTCAAGCGAGACCGGGCGGCCGACGCCGCTGCATGTCGTGCCGATCGAGATCGGCGCGCAGGCGCTCGCCGGCAACAGGCGCTTCGACATCAGGCTCGATCCGGCCGAGCTTGGGCGCATCGACGTCAGCCTGGAGATTTCGGACAAGGGCGATGTCAGCGCCAAGCTGACCGTCGACCGGGTCGAGACGCTGCATATGCTGCAGCGCGATGCCCGGACGCTGGAGCGGGCCTTCGAGCAGGCGGGCCTGAAGCCCTCGGAGGGCGGAATCGATCTCAGTCTGCGCGATCCGGGTGGTGAGCACGCAGGCGGGCGCCAGCAGCAGGATGACGAGGCGCCGCGCGGCCGCCGCACCTGGGTCCAGGCCTCCGAAGACAGCGCGCTCGTCACGGATGTCGCGACCTTGCCGCGGAACGCCAGCCGTCTCGGCGGCGTCGATCTCAGCATCTAGAGGAGGGACGCGCCATGACCGTCTCCAATACCAGCAAGCTGTCGAACTCGCAGGTCGCAGCGGCGCAGAACAATACCGCGACCGGCAGCGGCACCTCGATCGCCAACAATTTCGACCAGTTCCTGACCCTGCTGACGACGCAGCTCAGGAACCAGAACCCGCTCGATCCGCTCGACACCAACCAGTTCACCCAGCAACTGGTGCAGTTTGCCGGCGTCGAGCAGCAGCTCAAGCAGAACGAGACGCTGACCGCGCTGCTGGGCGTCAGCAAGGCGACGACGGGCGCCAGCGCGATCGGCTTCGTCGGCCAGACGGTCACGGCCGACGGCGCCGCGACGCCGCTCAAGGAAGGCAATGCCGAATGGAAGCTCAACGCGTCCAAGGGTGGCACCGGCACGATCACGATCAAGGATGCCAGCGGCAAGGTGGTCTACACCGGCACGAAGACGCTGACGGCCGGCGACCAGACCTATAGCTGGGACGGCAAGACCTCGACGGGCTCCACTGCGCCCGATGGCGAATACACCATCACGGTCGACGGCACCGACGTCTCCGGCGCGGCGATCACGGTCAAGACCGAGATCACTGGCAAGGTCGATGGCATCGACTTCTCGACCGCCGTGCCGACGCTGCTGATCGGCGCGATCAAGGTTCCGCTCGACAAGGTCAAATCGGTGAAGAGCACGTCCTGACGAACCCGTCATGAGCCATGCCGAAAGCCTGCGTGATTGCTTTAGGCAAAATTTAAGCCCGCTCGGGCTAGGCTCTCTGGCAGTAGGTCTGTTGAGTTGTGTGAGAGTACAATGACCGAGCCGCTGCGACCGCGCGTCAAATATGTGATCGGGCCCGATGGCAGCCCGTTGACGATCGCCGATCTGCCGCCGATGAACACGCGCCGCTGGGTGATCCGGCGCAAGGCCGAAGTCGTCGCCGCGGTGCGCGGCGGCCTGCTCAGCCTGGAGGAGGCCTGCCAGCGCTATACGCTGACGGTCGACGAATTCCTGAGCTGGCAGATGTCGATCGACCAGCATGGCCTGGCTGGCCTGCGCACCACCCGCATCCAGCATTACCGCCAGTAACCTCTTCTGGCGTCTGCAGAAATTCGGGAAGCGCCGGCCGATAGGCCGGCGCTTTTCGCGTTTCGACGATGTGGCATTTGCGCCGAACTGTCCCGTTTCCTAACCGTCGTTAACCGGGCGCTAACCATGCACCGGGAAAAACTTGCCTAGTGGTGCGTCTGTGCGTTGGTCTCACAGGCACCGGGCGACGGAAGAACGGCGTGAACGGGCTAGTCGAACAGTTCCGGAGATTCGGCGCGGCGCGGCTGGCGGCTATGCTGGCGGTGACGCTGGCGCTGGTCGGCTTCTTCGCCTTCGTCATGCTGCGCATGTCGCAGCCGGCGATGGGCGTGCTCTTCGCCGACCTGTCGAGCCAGGACGTCGGCGCCATCACCAAGGACCTCGACGCGCGCGGGATCAAATACGAATTGCGCGGCGATGGGCAGACCATCCTGGCGCCGCGCGCCGATGTGCCGAAGCTCAGGCTCGAGCTTGCCGGCAAAGGCATCCCGTCCGGCGGCGGCGTCGGCTATGAGATCTTCGACAAGGGCGATGCCTTTTCCTCGACCAGCTTCGTCCAGAACATCAATCATCTGCGCGCGCTCGAGGGCGAGCTCTCGCGCACCATCCGCTCGATCAGCCGCGTCCAGGCGGCACGCGTCCATCTCGTCATCCCCGAGCGGCGCCTGTTCGAGCGCGACCGCGAGCCGCCGCGGGCCTCGATCGCGCTCAAGCTCGCCGGCGACCTCGACAACGCCCAGGTCAGGGCGATCCGCCACCTCGTTTCCTCGGCCGTCGATGGCCTGAAGCCGGAGCGGGTCTCGATCGTCGACGAGCGCGGCCGGCTGCTGGCCGATGGCGCCCAGGGCGAGCAGGGCATGGTCGGTGTGGCGCTGGACGAGCGCCAGGGCACGATCGAGCGGCGGATCAAATCGCAGGTCGATGATATCGTCGCCAGCATCGTCGGCCCGGGCCGGGCTCGCGTGCAGGTCTCGGCGACGCTCGATTCCAACCGGATCGAGAGCCGCTCCGAGACCTTCGACCCCGAGAGCAAAGTCATCCGCTCCAGTCAGAACCGTAACGAGGCCTCTGCCTCGAACGAGCAGCGCGAGGGCGTCACCGTCGGCAACGAATTGCCGGGCGCGCAGCAGAACCAGGGCCAGCAGCAGGGCGCCCAGCGCGACACCAGCTCGAAGAACGAGGAAGTCGTCAACTACGAGATCTCGCGCACCACCCGGACCGAGGTGCAGGAAGGCGGGCGCATCCGCAAGCTCTCCGTCGCCGTGCTGGTCGACGGGCTCTACAGCAAGCAGGGCAACGAGGTCAGCTACCAGCCGCGCCCGCCCGAGGAGCTGGAGCGCATCTCGCAGCTGGTGCGCACCGCGGTCGGTTTCGACCGCCAGCGCGGCGACCAGGTCGAGGTCGTCAACCTGCGCTTCGCCGAGGCGCCGCAGGCGCCGACGGACCTCGTCGAGCAGACGCTGATGCAGCAGCTCGCTTCCTTCACCAAGGAAGACATCGTCCGCTTTGCCGAAATGGGCGTGATCGCGCTGCTCGTCCTGATGGTGCTGATGGTGGTGGTGCGCCCGCTGCTCAAGCAGGTGCTGGCGCCCGATCGCGAGTTCCGGGCGATCCCGAGCTTCATGCGCAACGGCATGGTCGTCGTCGATCAGGGGACGGGCGATCCGTCGACCTTCTCGCCGGGCTCCGGTAGCGCGGGTGGTAGTGCCGGTGGGGAGCCCGGCCAGGTCGACGTCGACGCTCCGTCGGAGCGCATGCTGGCGATCGCGCAGATCAAGGGTCAGCTCAAGGCCCAGTCGGTCGAGAAGATCGGCGCCATGGTCGCGCAGAACCCGGCGGATTCCGTCGCGGTTCTGCGCGGCTGGATCCACGAGAAAGCACCGGCGTGACGGGAGCCTGAACCATGGCCGGGACACGCTCCATAGCAACCCGCAGCGGAAGCGCCTCCGACGACGAGGTGACGAACTATTCCGATAGCCCGATGATGCTCGACAGCATGACCGGCCCGCAGCGCGCCGCGGTCATCCTGCTCATCCTCGGCGAAGAGCATGGACGGGTGATCTGGCAGGAGTTCGACGACGAGGAGATCCGGATCATCACCCGCGCCATGGCCGAGCTCGGCACGGTCGATGCCGATCAGGTCGAGAAGCTGATGCTCGACTTCGTCGGCCGGCTTTCCAGCGCTGGGGCGATCACCGGTTCCTTCGACCGGACGATCTCGTTGCTGGAGAAGATCCTGCCGACCGACCAGGTCGCGCTGATCATGGAGGAGATCCGCGGTCCTGCCGGCCGCAACATGTGGCAGAAGCTCGGCAATATCGACGCCGTCGTGCTCGCGAACTTCCTCAAGAACGAATATCCGCAGACGATCGCCGTGATCCTCTCGCGCATCCGGCCCGACCATTCGGCCAATGTGCTGCGCAATCTGCCGAACGAATTGTCGATCGAGGTGGTCGGGCGGATGCTGCGCATGGAAGCGGTGCAGAAGGAGGCGCTCGACCATATCGAGAACACGCTGCGTACCGAATTCGTCTCGACGCTGACGCAGACGCGCCGGCGCGATCCGCACGAGATGATGGCCGAGATCTTCAACGGCTTCGATCGCCAGACCGAGATGCGCTTCCTCGCCGCGCTCGACGCCAACAACCAGGAATCGGCCGAGCGCATCCGCGCCCTGATGTTCACCTTCGAGGATCTCGGCAAGCTCGATTCGGCTGGCCTGCAGACCATGATGCGCCAGGTCGACAAGGACACGCTGGCGCGCGCCCTCAAGGGGACCAACGAGGAAATGCGCGCCTTCTTCCTGGGAGCGATGTCGCAGCGCGCCGCCAAGGTCCTGCAGGACGACATTCAGGGTCTCGGGCCGCTGCGCCTCAAGGAGGTCGACGAAGCCCAGATGAAGATGGTGACCCTGGCCAAGGACCTTGCCGAGAAGGGCGAGATCGTCATCGCCAAGGGCAATGCCGAAGACGAGTTGGTATACTGACATGGCAGCCGCGAAAAAGTTCATGTTCGCCGCCGACTTCAGCGGCAATAGCCGCAAGGCAGTCGACGAGACGGCGCTCGAGGCCGCCCGGGCGGATGGCTTCCACAGTGGGCTCGACCATGCGCGGCGCGAGGCCGACCAGCAACTGGGCGCGCTCCTCTCGCAACTGGTGCGCCAGAGCGAGCGGTTGCTGGTGCATCAGGACGAGCAGTTGGCGCAGATCGAGGCGCAGGCCGCGCAGCTTGCGATTGCGACCGCGCGCAGGCTCGCCGGTGCGGCCCTGGCCGACAAGCCGCTGGCGCAATTGCTCGACGCGGCGCGCGAATGCCTCGCCCATGCCCGGCACGCGCCGCATCTGGCGATCCGCGTGCATGAGAGCCTGGTCGAGACCGTCGAGGCCAAGCTGTCGGCGCTGGTGCGCGAGACCGGATTCGCAGGCCGCATCGTCGTGCTGGGCGAGCCCGACATCGCCCTCGGCGACGGTCGGCTGGAATGGGCCGATGGCGGCATCGCGATCGACAGTGCAGCGCTTGACGAAGCCGTCGACAAGGCAGTCAGGGCCGTCTTCGGTCCGGCAGTGAGGTAAGAGACAATGGCCAACGAAAACGACCTCAACCTGCCGCCGCTCAACCCGGCCGATCTCTCCTTCGACAATGCCGGCTCCGACTCGGTTGCGCGCTCCGGGCCGGTCCCGGTCAAGACGGCGGAGGACCTCGAGCAGGTCTTCGACGTGCCGGTCACTGTCTCCGCCGTGCTCGGCTCGTCGCGGATCGCGGTCGGCGACCTCCTGCGCGTCACTCCCGGCACGGTGCTGGAGCTCGACCGGCGCGTCGGCGAAGCCATCGACATCTTCGTCAATGAGCGCCTGGTGGCGCGCGGCGAGGTCGTCGTGGTCGAGGAACGCCTCGGCGTGACCATGACGGAAATCATCAAGACCGACCGGTGACGAACCGGCCGGAGCGAATGCAGCAGTCAAGGAAGGCCTGAGCCATGCGCCTCATCATTGTCGGCAGCCTCAAAGGCCAGCTCATCACCGCTGCCAAGATCGCGGTGTCGCAAGGGGCCGCCGTCACCCATGCCGAGAGCGTCGAGCAGGCGCTGGCGGTGCTGCGCGCCAAGGGCGGCGACCTGCTGATGGTCGATGTCGAGCAGCCGATCGCCAAGCTCATCGCTGCGCTCGAGGTCGAGCGCATCCGTACCCCGTTGGTCGCCTGCGGCACCTCGACCGATGCCCGCGCCGCCGTTGCCGCGATCCAGGCCGGGGCGCGCGAATACGTGCCGCTGCCGCCGGATCCCGAGCTGATCGCCGCCGTGCTCGCCGCCGTCGCCGGCGACAAGGCGAGCCTGATCTGGCGCGACCCGGCGATGGAGCGCGTCGTCCAGCTCGCCAACCAGATCGCGCGCTCGGATGCTCCCGTGCTGGTCACCGGCGAGAGCGGCACCGGCAAGGAGATGATCGCGCAGCACCTGCACCAGAAGTCGCTGCGCAAGGACAAGCCTTTCGTCGCGGTCAATTGCGCCGCCATCCCCGACAACCTGCTCGAATCCGAATTGTTCGGCCATGAGAAGGGCGCCTTCACCGGCGCGATCGCCCGGCGCATCGGCAAGTTCGAGGAGGCGAATGGCGGCACGCTCCTGCTCGACGAGATCTCGGAGATGGATGTGCGCCTGCAGGCCAAGCTGCTGCGCGCGCTGCAGGAGCGGATGATCGACCGGGTCGGCGGCACCCAGCCGGTCAAGGTGGACCTGCGCATCATCGCGACTTCGAACCGCAATCTCGGCGACGCCGTGCGCGAGGGCTCCTTCCGCGAGGACCTGTTCTACCGGCTCAATGTCGTGCACCTGCGCCTGCCGGCGCTGCGCGAGCGGCCGGGTGACATTCTGGCGCTGGCCGACCATTTCGCCAAGAAATACGCCGAGCTGAACGGCATGCCGCTGCGGCCGATCGCTGCCGAGGCGCGCAAGCTCCTGCTCGGCAATAGCTGGCGCGGCAACGTCCGCGAGCTGGAGAATACCGTGCATCGCGCCGTGCTGCTGGCGCAGGGCGTCGAGATCGGCACCGAGGCGATGCTGACTCCGGAAGGCGAGACGCTCGGCCCGGCTGGTGGCCGCGACGTCGCCTCGCGAGCGGCACAGACGGCGGAGGCGGTGACGCGTGGCCTGGTCGGGCGGACCGTGGCTGATGTCGAGCGCGACCTGATCCTCGACACTCTCGACCATTGCCTGGGCAACCGGACCCATGCGGCCAAGATCCTGGGCATCTCGATCCGGACGCTGCGCAACAAGCTCAGCGAATACGTCGCCGCCGGCGTGCCAGTGGCCGAGCCGGGCCAAGCGCGAACGCAAACGCTTTAGAGCCGGGTCCGATCAGGTCGGATCGGCCTGACGGGAGCGGGCTTCAACGCGCTTTTGAAATACGCCCTGATGGTTTTTGGCAGGGCGCGAACAGAAAAAAGGCCGGAACGAATGTTCCGGCCTTTCGGGCGCTCGCTTACCAGTAGCGGCGACGGTAATAGTAGCGCCGCGGACGATAATAGTAGCGCGGGCGGTAGTAATAGCGCCGAACGTAGCGCGGCCTGCGATAATAATAATACTGGCTGAAGTCGGCGTCGGTCTTGTCGAGGCCTTCCTTCAGTTCCTCCGACAGCTCCTCAGGCTTCTTGGCCGGGAGGGGGGCGATCTTGGGCTGTGCGGCTTCCGAAGCGGCGATGCCGCCGACGCTGGCCGCGGCGAGACCGCCGAACAGCGCCATAACAAATGAACGTCGATCCATGTCATGCCTCCAGTTGGTTCGATCCGGGCGCCGCGTTCCCACGAAGCCACTCTATTCCCCTTTTTGACCGTTCGTCACGTTGGTGTTGTGACAATGGTTCACAAAGGGCCGACGGCGCGGGAGACCGGCCGTTAGCTTGTTGCGATGGTTTGAGGCGTAATCGCCTGCCGAGCGTCCACCGGGCCCTCATAGCGCTCCCAGCGGCTTGCTGATGTCCTCGAGCGACCGGCGCTCCGCCTTGACTGCGAAGCGCCAGGCGATCAGCCCGGCGGCGATCATCAGCGCCGCTCCGAACAGGTAGCCGCCGAACACGCTGATGCGCGAGCCGCTGTCGATCAGCACGCCGAACAGCCAGGGGCCGGCGATGCCGCCGAGCCCGGTGCCGATGGAATAGAACACGGCGATCGCCAGCGCCCTGATTTCCAGCGGATAGGTCTCGCTCACGGTCAGATACGCGGAACTGGCCGCAGCGGATGCGAAGAAGAAGACGACGCTCCAGCACAGGGTGAGCTGGCTGGCGCTGACCATCTCGCGGGCGAAGAGATAGCCCGTGCCGGCGAGCAGGAGGCCGGAGAGGATATAGGTTCCGGCGATCATCGGGCGCCGGCCGAGCGTGTCGAAGAGCCGGCCGATCAGGACCGGGCCGAGGAAGTTGCCGGCGGCGAAGGGCAGGATGAACCAGCCGATCAGATTGGACGGGACGCCGTAGAAGTCGGTCAGGATCAGGGCGTAGGTGAAGAAGATCGCATTGTAGAAGAAGGCCTGCGACGACATCAGCGCCAGCGCCACCAGCGTGCGCGGCCGGTGCGTGACGAAGAGCGTATGGACGACCTCGCTCATCGGCGTGTGGGCCCGCGGGCGCAAGGTCAGCGTCGGCAGAGCGGCAGCCGGCCGTGGCGGGCAGAAGGATTCGATATGGGCGACGACGGCCTCGGCCTCGGCGATGCGGCCATGGCTCATCAGCCAGCGCGGACTCTCGGGAATCCATTGCCTGAGGATCATAATGATCAGCCCGAGTCCGGCGCCGATGAAGAAGGCGAGGCGCCAGCCCAGATCGGGGGCGATGATGGCTGGATCGAGCAGCACGATCGCGGCGACGCCGCCGATCGCGGCTCCGACCCAGAAGGAGCCGTTGATGACCAGATCAGTCCAGCCGCGCACCCGTGCCGGCACCAATTCCTGGATGGTCGAGTTGATCGCGGTGTACTCGCCGCCGATACCCATGCCGGTCAGGAAGCGGAAGAGCAGGAAGCTCCAGAGATTCCAGGAGAAGGCGGTAGCGGCCGTCGCGGAGAGATAGACCAGCACGGTGATGGTGAAGAGCTTTTTGCGGCCGAGCCGGTCGGTGAGCCAGCCGAAGAGAATCGCGCCGATGACGGCTCCGGCGATATAGGCGGCGCCGGCGAGGCCGATATCTGTGTTGGTGAATTTGAGCGCCGGGCTTTCCTTCAGCGCCCCGGAGACGGAACCAGCCAGGGTGACCTCGAGCCCGTCCAGGATCCAGGTGACGCCGAGCGCGACGACGACGAGCGTATGGAAACGCGACCAGGGCAGGCGGTCGAGCCTGGCTGGAATGTCGGTGACGATCTCGCCTGGGCTTGCGCGTCCCTCGTTCAATAGGCTTGTCCCTTCGACAGACCGGCTTGACGCCGCTTCAAAGGCGGCAGGCGGCCCTAGGGCCGCCTGCCGATAGTCTCGGCGTCAGCGGTAGATCACGCGGCGGCGCACGACGACCGGACGGCGATAGGGCCTCGGCCGGCGCACCACGACCGTGCGGCGCACGACGACGGGGCGGCGGTAAGGCCGCGGCCGGCGGACGACAACGCGGTCGCGCACGACGACCTGGCTGAACTCGGCATCGGCCTTGTCGAGCCCGTCCTTCAATGCCGGAGCAAGCTCTTCGGGATTCGGGAGTGGGGCAGCGGCGGGAGCTGCGGTCGCGGCCTGCGCGATTGCCATGCCGCCGACGCTTGCCGCGGCAAGACCGCCGAAAAGGCTCAGCATGAATGAACGTCTATCCAAGATTTCCTCCAGAAGGCTTCGGCCCTGATGGGCGAGGTCATCGACCCACCGCGAGTTGGACGGCCGAATGCGGCCAGAACGCGGCCATTCGATAACGACCTGTTCAGGGAAAGGTTCCAGATGGGATTTTTCGAGGCGTCTTAACCACTCGTTCACCATGCACCCGGCAAGAATTGCCGGGTACGGCTGCTGCCTTGCGGAAGGGTGGCGCGTGGGAGCGGTTCTTCGATGAGCGATGTGACGGCGGGCAGCGGCAACGGCATGGCGATGCCGACGCGCGGCCAGATGGGCACGCTGCTCAACCGGCCGGATCTGTTCCTTGCCATCGGCGTGATGGGCATCCTCGTGGTGCTGATCTTCCCGCTGCCGGCGATCCTGCTCGACCTGCTGCTGGCGCTCTCGATCATCCTCTCCGTGCTCGTCCTGATGACGGCGCTGTTCATCGAGGAGCCGCTGGAGTTCTCGGCCTTCCCGACCGTGCTGCTGATCGTGACGATGCTGCGCCTCGCGCTGAATCTCGCCTCGACCCGCCTCATCCTCGCCCATGGCCATGAGGGCACCGCCGCGGCCGGCCATGTCATCGAGGCCTTCGGCAATTTCGTGATGAGCGGCAATTTCGTGATCGGGGTGATCGTCTTCACCATCCTGATCATCGTCAACTTCGTCGTCATCACCAAGGGCTCGGGCCGTATCGCCGAGGTGGCGGCGCGCTTTGCTCTCGACGCCCTGCCGGGCAAGCAGATGGCGATCGACGCCGACCTCTCGGCCGGCTTGATCGATCAGGATGTCGCCAAGGTCAGGCGCAAGGCGCTGGAGGACGAGGCCAACTTCTTCGGCTCGATGGACGGCGCCTCGAAATTCGTGCGCGGCGACGCGATCGCCGGCCTCCTGATCACCTTCATCAACGTGATCGGCGGCATCATCATCGGCGTTGCGCAGCAGGGCATGAGCTTCGGCGCGGCGGCGCACAGCTATACCCTGCTCACGGTCGGCGACGGTCTCGTCAGCCAGATCCCGGCGCTGATCGTCTCGACCGCGGCGGGCTTGCTCGTCTCGAAGTCGGGTGTGCGCGGCGCCGCCGACAAGGCGCTCGGTCGGCAGCTCTCCGGCTATCCCAAAGCGCTCGGCATGTCGGCGGCGGTGATGCTGCTGATCGCGCTCCTGCCCGGCATCCCGATGCTGCCCTTCCTCGCCCTTGCCGCCGGCTCGGGCTGGCTGGCGCGGCACTTCGGCAAGCTCGCCAAGGCGCGCGAGGCAGAGGCGGCGGCGCAGGGTCCGCAAGGTGCTTCGCCGGTGGCGGCCGACGGCACGCCGAAGGAGGAAACGCTCAACGACCTGCTCAAGCTCGACGAGCTCAAGATCGAGATCGGCTACGGCCTGCTGCCGCTGGTCAACGCGCCGGGCGGTGCCGACCGGCTGACCGACCAGGTCAGGGCGCTGCGGCGCCAGCTTGCCGCCGAGCTCGGCTTCGTCATGCCGGCGGTGCGCATCGTCGACAACGTCCAGCTCGAGGCCAACCACTACTTCATCAAGATCAAGGAGATCGATGCCGGCCACGGCATGGTCTATCCCGGCCAGTACATGGCGATGGACCCGATGGGCGGCAGCGTGACGCTGCCAGGCCACAATGTGCTGGAACCGACCTTCGGCCTGCCGGCGACCTGGATCGATGGGGCGCTGCAGGACGAGGCGCAATTGCGCGGCTACACCGTGGTCGACGCCGCGACGGTGATCTCGACCCATCTCACCGAGGTGCTGAAGTCGCATATGCCGGAGCTGCTCTCGCATGGCGAGGTGCAGAAGCTGCTGCGCGAACTGCCGAAGGATCATGCCGACCTCGTCAAGGAGATCGTGCCGCAGCAGATCTCGACCACCGGCATCCAGCGCGTGCTGCAGCTCCTGCTCGCCGAGCGCATCTCGATCCGCGACCTCGCCACCATCGTCGAGGGCATCGCCGAGGTCGCCGGCAGCGTCAGGAGCCCGCGCGACATCGCCGAGCATGTCCGCGTCCGCCTCGCCCGCCAGATCTGCGCGCAGTTCTCCAACCAGCACGGGCAATTGCCGATCATCACGCTGTCGCCGGCCTGGGAGAGCGTCTTCGCCGAATCGATCGTCGGCCAGGGCGAGGACCGGCATCTCGCCATGCAGCCCTCGCGGCTGCAGGACTTCGTCCATCAGGTGCGCGAGAAGTTCGAGGACGCGGCGCGGCTCGGCGAGATGCCGGCGCTGGTCACATCCGGCATGGCCCGGCCCTTCGTGCGCCAGATCATCGAGCGCTTCCGCCGCGAGACGCCGGTGCTCTCGCAGAGCGAGATCCACCCGCGGGCGAAGCTCAGGACGGTGGGGAGCGTCTGACGGAGGTCAGCGCCTGCTCACCACCACGAGATAGCGCGCCGGCTCGGTGCCGGGATTGCTGAAGCGGCAATCGCTGGGCGGGCCGAGCTCCATGCAGTCTCCAGCCTGAAGCCGGGTGACGATGCCGCCCTCGTCGAAGTCGAGCAGGCCCGACTGCATCCAGATCTGCTGGCGGATGAAGGCGTAGGAGCTGGCGGGATAGGCGATCGCCGCGCCGGGCGGCAATTCGCCGGCGACCAGCTCCAGATCGCCATTGCCGGCCGGCGAGATGGCGCGGCGGACGAAGCCGGTCTCGGGATCGCGCCAGAGCGGCTGGTCTCTGGCGCGGCGGACGCGCTCGCCGGCATTCTCGATCCGCGCCAGCAGGTTCGACAGGGTCAGGCCGAAGGCGCCGGAGAGCCGGCCGAGCAGCACTGCGGTCGGGCTCGCCTCGCCCCGCTCGATCCGGCTGATCATGGCGCGCGAGACGCCTGAGCGCTCAGCGAGATCGTTCAGGCTCCAGCCGCGTGCCTCGCGCTCGCCGCGCAGCCGTTCAGCCAATCTTGACGCGAGATCGTCCATCATCATACCCTTGATTCTCTTATAATAGAGCGCGGCGTGGACGTTGGCCAGAGGATGGGGCAGGCGCTCCTCCATCGACGCCGGGGCCGCATGCCGGGCCGGCATTGGTTCTTCCCGCTACCCTCGCTAAGCGCTGCCCCATGTCCCGCAATGCCGCCCTCTTCGCCCTGATGTGTCTCGTCTGGGGCCTGACCTGGCTGCCGATCAAGGTCGGCTCGCAGCATGTGCCGCCGGTCTTCCTGGCGGCGTCGCGCTTCATCATCGCCGGGGCGCTGATGCTGGCCTGGGCCGGCCGGGACGTGCTGAAGGTGCCGGCGCAGGCCTGGCCGCGCGTCGTCATGACCGCGCTGCTGCTCAACACCGGCAACTACACCCTGCTGTTCTGGGGCACGGCGCAGGCGCCGACCGGACTCGCGGCGATCGTCAACTTCGCGACGATCCCGATCTTCACCATCATCGCCAGCTACCTGATCGAGGGCCATGCGATCGGCGGGCGCAAGCTCGCGGCGATCGGGTTGGGCGCTGTCGGCCTCGGCTTCCTGTTCTCGACGCGGGCGCTGGGCGGGCTCGCCGCGGCAAAGGGCGGGCCGCTCGAGCTCTGGGGGCTGGCCGCGGTCGCAGCCGGCACGCTGCTCTACTGCTTCGGCGCGGTCTGGTCGCGGCCGGTGATGGGCCGCATCCCGACGCTGACGCTGGCCGGCTGGCAGACATTGATCGGCGGCTTCGGGCTCTGCCTGATGTCGGCGCTGCTGGAGGACGTGAAGCCGGCCCACTTCGCCGCGCTGGTCGCGTGGCCGGTGCTGCCGGCGGTGGCGGTGCTGGTGATCGGCGGCTCGCTGATCGGCTTCACCATCTATCTCAGGCTGGTGCGCGACTGGGGTGCCTTCCGCGCCGGGCTCTACGCCTTCATCAGCCCGGCGGTCGCAGTCGGGGCCGGGGTGTTCGCGCTCGGCGAGCCATTTGGGCTGGCCGAAGCGATCGGCAGTCTGCTGATGTTCGGCGCGGCGGCGATCGCGCTGAAGCGCTAGAGCCGGGACCTGGGCCTCACTCCGGCTTGTCGATGTGCAGCGCCGCGGCCTTGGCTGCCGCCTGCTCCTGCGCCTTCACCTGTGTCTCGTGAGCCAACGCCTTGCGTAGCTGGGCCCGCTCGAAAGCGAGCACGATCGGCAGCGAGATCACCAGCGGGATGATCAGGTAGAACATCCGCCAGACCAGCAATGCCGCAAAGACGGCCGGGGCCGGCACGCCCGGCATCACCGCCAGGAACACCGCCTCCATCACGCCGACACCGCCCGGCACCTGGCTGAGCAGGCCGGCCGAGAACGAGATCAGGAAGGCGCCGAGCACGATGAAGAAGCCGGGATTGCCCTGCTCCGGCAGCGCGAAATAGATGATACCGGCGGCGCCCATCAGCTCCAGCGGAGCGGCGAAATACTGGCGGGCGACGATCGGCAGGCGCGGATAGACAAGCTCGAACGAACCGATCTTGAGCGGCTTGAAGCGCAGCCAGGCGCCGATCGTATAGAGCACGCAGAAGGCGAGCAGGCCAAAGCCGATCAGGCGCGCCTGCTTGTCGCCGATGCCGAACCAGTCGGAGAGCCGGTGCAGTGGCCGCAGGATCTGCGGCTCGCCGATCAGCACCAGCCCCATCAGCAGGATGGTGCCGAAGGCGAAGGTAAAGGAGCAGAGCGCGACCAGGATGGCGATCTCGGCGGCGCTCAGGCCCTTGGCGTGATAGGCGCGGTAGCGCACCATGCCGCCGGAGAAGACCGAGGCGCCGATATTGTGCGAGAGCGCGTAGGTGACGAAGGAGCAGAGCGAGATATAGGCCCAGGAGATGCCTTTCTCGCGATGCAGGTGCAACAGCGCGATCCGGTCGTACCAGGCGAGCGCGGCATAGGCGACGAGGGTCGCCAGCAAAGCGTGGAAGAAGGCGGCAGGCGGGATCAGCGCGATCTTCTGGCCGATGCCGGTGGCGACGATCTTGAACGCGTCCCAGAGACCGGCCTGTTCGAGCTGGGCCGCTATGGCCTCATTGGTCAGGGCCTCGGTCTTGAGCTTGTCCCAGAGCAGGTCGACCGACCAGACGACAGCGACGAGGCCGATCAGCGGCCAGAGATAGTCGAGGTATTTTTTCATCGAACCCGCGAGCAGCCGGAGGCGAGAGCAGAGCCCATCTACGATTCACGGCTTGTGCATGCAGGGCGCGTGGACGCAAGTCGCGCCGTCTCTCTGCCAAAGCCGGCCCTGCAGGGCAAGCGGCAGGCGTCAAGCCCGCCCCGGATCGCGGCGAATCCGGGGCGGTGTGACGAAACTACTTGCCCTGCTTCTTCAGCCAGTCGCGCAGGAAGGCGATCTCCTTCTCCTGCTCGGTGATCACGCCCTCTGCGAGCTTGCGCAGTTCCGGGTCCTTGCCATGGGCGAGCACGACCTTGGCCATGTCGACCGCGCCCTGGTGATGCGGGATCATGCCGCGGGCGAAGTCGACATCGGCGTCGCCGCTGAAGGCGATGCCCATCTCCTTGTGCATCTTGTCGTTGGCGGCCTTGTAGGCCTGAGTGGAAGCCGTATCGGTGGCGGCAGGCATCGTCGCTCCATGGCTGCCATGGCCCTGATGACCCTGCGCCAGGGCCAGGCCGGCGAGGCCGAGCGTGGCGAAGAGGGCGGTGCCCGCCAGCAGGCTGCGGGTGGTGGTCATGCTGATGTCCTTTCGGGAGGCCGAATCCGGCATGCCCGAAGCCTCCGCGCCGATCATGTCATCAGCACGGCGGAGCGCCGTCTCAGGCTGCGCCGGCCTGGGCCGAGCGCGTCCGTGCGAGCGTCTCCAGTTCGGCGACCAAGCCTTCCGGCGTCGGGCAAGGGATGACGCCGAGGCGGGCAAGATCGTCGGTGACGTCGACCGGTAGGCCGGAATTGGAATCCTCGGGGATCTGGTTGAGACGGCCGCCGATGCAGACGGGGAGCCTCGCTCCGGCGCGCTCCAGCGCCGCCAGCACCTCGGTCGCGAAGCGCAGGGCGATGCCGTTATAGGTGCTGATCGCGATGACGTCGCAGCCATTGGCCAGCGCGATGGCGACGAGATCGTCGGGGTCGGCCGAGGTGCCGCCATCGACCGGCTCGGCGTCGAGCCGTGTCAGGAGATGCTCGATCAGGCTCTTGCCGTGCTCGTGCACGTCGCTGCTGGCGATGCAGACCTTGAGGCTGGCCTGCCTGATGCTGCTGCGGACAGGCGTTGCGACCTTGTCGAGCCAGCCTTCCGTCTCGTGCCGGAGTTCCTCGACCCATTCGGCCTCGACCAAGGCACGACGTCCGCCCCAGGCCGCGCGGTCGGGGGCGCCGGAACCGTAAGCCGCTTCCAGCCCGGAGCGCCGAGGCGAGCTGACGCGCGGCTCAGTTGCTGTAGCGCGCGACGAGGCAGGCGAACTCGCTCTGCCGGTGCGTGTCGGTCTTGGCGAGGATGCGCTGCAGATGCGTGCGCACCGTCGTCGGCGCGACGCCGAGCTCGCGCGCCGCCTGGATCGTGTTCTCGCCCAGGAGCAGGCGCTCGGCGACGCGGGTCTCGGCGCCGGTCAAGCCGTGGTCGCGGGCGACCTCGGCGAGCTTGCGGTCGATCGCGCCGGCCTGCTCCTGCATCACGACGACGAATCGGGCGGGTTCGGCCGCATCGTTGCAATCCTCCGCCAGCGAGATGGCGAGCGCGAAGCTGCTGCGGCCGTCGCGATAGGCGAGGCGCAGCTCCGCTTCCGGCGTCGCGAGCCGGGCCCAGCGCTGCAGGCGGCTGTTCAGCTCGCGGTCGCGGGTCGCAAAGCGCAGCGCCGAGATCATGCCCGTTCGGGTCAGCGCCAGCGCGGCCGCGTTCATCCGCTCGATGCGCAGTTCGGCGTCGAGCGTGAAGACGCAGATCGCGTCCGCCGCCGGGGCCGGCCGCTCCCACTGCTGCGGCATCCGGCAGGCGGGGCGGGAGGCGCTGCTGCTGGCATAGGTCTGCGCGATCGACATGGAATTCTGCTCCGGTGCTGATGGTCTCAGCGACGGAAACGGAAGCGCGCGGCGAATCCGGACATGCGATGCAGGGTTATTTTTCGCGCGCCATGTCGGCTCCTCGATTTGGAGGACGCGGCAGCCTCCTCGCCCCGGTAACCAAGAGGACAAGGCAGGCATCGGCCCGTCATGCGAGGAGGATGAAAATGGGAATGAAACCGATCGTCGCAGCCGCTGCTTTGGCGGCCGGGCTCTATGCCGGGGCCGCCTTCGCCATTCCTCCCGGCGATTATGACCGCAGTTGCCGCAATATCCGCGAGGGGCGCGACGGTTTGAGCGCCAGCTGCCGCGACCATGGCGGGCGTTGGGTGCGCTCGACGGTCCGGTTCGCCAGCTGCAGCGGCCGGGTCTACATCCAGAACATCGGCGGCCAACTACGCTGCACGACGAGCTGATCGACGTTCCCCATGGCGCGCGCGCCGTCATTGCCGCCATTCGGCGACGCGCGCCGGGCATCCGGCCTCCTTCATCCGAAGGGCGCCGGATGCCTGCGGGGGGCTTTTCCTGGACGGCGGAACGGATTTCGCCGAGCCGCGAGACGATAGAGCGAATGTCCAGGGATCGATGCGATGGGGCCTGGACGGAACCTGGCCGAATTGGGGACGCTGACGACCATGCCTGGCATGCCCGCCGCCATCCATCTTGATCTTCGCGGCGGTCCGGCCTCGCCGCTGCGCAGTACACTCTGCCGGGCCTCGTCATGACCGATCCCACCTCGCAGGCCGGGCAGAAGGCCGAGCCGCGGCGCTACACCGCCGTCGAGATGCGCCAGGCGCAGCGCAAGGTCGGGCGCTATGGCGGCTGCCTGATGATGGCGCTGTTCGGCGTTCCGCTCGCGATCGTCGCCATGGTGGTGATGGCCGGGCTTCTCGGCCCGGTCGCGGGCGTGCTGCTGGTCATGGTCGCCGTGGTCTTCGGCTTCTTCTACAACCTGCTCCAGACCTCGCTGGCGCTGCTGATCCCGAGCGCCATCCTCGCCGCGCTGGTCTATGTCATCTACCGGCACTACCACCTGCCGGTGGCGACGGCGTCGCCGGAAGCAGCCGCGCGCTTTGCCACGGAGATCGCGCGGCTGAACACGCTGCGGCTCGAAGCCGCCAGGGACACCCGCCGCAGGGTAATGCTCTATGTGCCGGCGGGCCTGGCGCTGGCCATCTGCTTCCTGATGATGCCCAGCCGGGGCAGCAGCTCCGGGATTCTCGCCGGATGGCTGTTCGCCCCGTTCCTGCTCGGCTTCGGCGCTGCCGTGCCCTGGCTGATCGCGCTCAGTATTCCCGGGGGGCGCTATGCCAAGACGTTCAAGCGCGAATTGATGCCGCTGCTGCTGCGGCGCTATGGCGAACTGCGCTATGTCGAGGGTGCTGTCCCGGCGGTCGGCGATCTCGCCGCCAGGGGGCTGCTGCCGCGATACGACCGGGCCGAGATCGACGATGCCATTGCCGGCCGCTATGCCGGCTACGAGCTGCGCCTGAGCGAGCTCGAGCTCGAACGCAAGAGCGGCAAGAACAACAGCACGGTGTTCAACGGCCTCCTGCTCACGCTCGCGGTCGACACGCCCTTCCTCGGCACGACCATGGTGCTCGACCAGAGGCGCCCGACTCCGTCCGGGCTGATGCCGGTCAGGCTGGAAGACCCGCGCTTCGCCTCGATCTACGACGTCTATGGCAATGACCAGGTCGAGGCACGGGCCGTGCTGACGCCGGCGGTGATGGAGCGGCTGCTCTCCATGGCCGATGGCGGCGACTTCTTCCCGCCCTCCTGCCTGGTCGAGCGCGACAGCATCACCTTCGCCGTCGCCCAGACCGGCACGCGCCTGCTGTTCGAGCCGCCGAGCCTGCAGGCTCACGACGCTGCCGCGCAGCTGCAGCATCTCGAAGACGAACTCGCGCTGGTGTTCCGCCTGGTCGACGCGATGATCGCCATGCATGTCGCGGTCAAGCCGGGCGGCGTCATGCCTGCCGGCACGTCTTTCTCCGAACAGCCGGCCGTGCCGCCGAGCGATCCCTCCCGATGAAAGGGCCGATGCCGTGACCGCTTTCCTGATTATCCTGCTCGGCCTCGGCGCTGTCATGTATCTCTGGTACGCGGCGATCGTCCGACGCCGGAACGCCGTGGGCGAGGCGCTCGGCTCGATCGATGCGCAGCTGCAGCAGCGCCATGACCTGATCCCCAATGTACTCGCCATTGCCCGCCGCTTCCTGGAGCATGAGCGCGGCCTGCTGGAGGAGTTGACGGCATTGCGGGCGCGGGCGATGCCGAAGCTCGGCGAGCGCGACTTCGCCGGCATCGCCGAAAAGTTCCGGACGGAAGAAGCGATCTCGGCCGACATGACGCGGCTCTTCGCCGTGGCCGAGAACTATCCGGAGCTGACCTCCTCGGCGCCGATGGTCGAGGCGCAGCGCAGCTATGACGAGGTCGAGGCCAACATCGCCGCGGCGCGCCGCTTCTACAACACGGCGGTCGGTGATCTCCGCGATGCGGTGCAGGTCTTTCCCGGCACGCTGGTGGCGGGGCTTGCGGGCGTGCGCGATTTGCCGCCCTTCTTCGAGGCGGCCGAGGCGGCGCGCCAGCCGGTCAGGGCGAGCGATCATCTCTAGGAGGATGCGATGCGGATATCCGGGATCATCGTCGCGGCGTTCGCCATCTGTCTGGCGGCCGTTGCCGCCGGAGCAGCGGAGGCGCTGCCGAAGCTCGTCGGCCAGGATTATGGCAAGGCCCGCGCCGCCCTGCTGCGGCAGGATTGGCAGCCGGTCAAATTGCCCGATGCCGATCAATGCATGGCCGGCGACAAGCGCTGTGCCGGGCGGCCGGAAATGTATGTCTGCGCTGGTACGGGCCTTGGCCAATGCGTCTTCGTCTGGCGCCGCAAGGCGCTGGTGATCGACGTGATGACCGAAGGCGAGGAGCGCCCGGTGGTGCGCTATGTGCGCCCGCGCAAGGATTGAGCAGGGCTTGCCGTGAACCAGCGCGTCGATCTCGACCGGGAGCAATGGGCGGCGATCCGCGACCTGTTCGATGCGCTCGCCGAGGCTTCGCCGGCGGAACGCGAGCGCGCCCTGGCGGAAAGCCGGCAGTCGGCGGCGGTGATCGCCGAGACCAAGGCCCTGCTCGCCGCCGCCGACGGGGCCGGCGATTTCATGCAGGCCGATGCGGGCCCGCTGGCGGGCACGCCGGCGCCGGAGATGTCGTATCAGTCGCTGCCGGCCGGAGCGCGGGTCGGCGCCTTCTCGATCGTGGCGCTGATCGGCCGTGGCGGGCAGGGCGAGGTCTATCAGGCCGAGCGTTGGCAGGGTGGCTTCGAGCAGAGCGTTGCGCTCAAGCTGCTGCGCCCGGAGGCGGCCGAGCAGTTCACCCGCTTCGAATATGAGCGCCAGGTCCTCGCCGGCTTCGAGCATCCCGGCATCGCCCGCCTGGTCGATGGCGGCAAGGCGCCGGACGGGCGGCCCTACCTCGCCATGGAGTTCGTCGCAGGGACGGCGATCACGCGGCATTGTGCCGAGGCAGGACTCCCGCTTGAAGCACGGCTCGATCTGTTCGGGCAGGTCTGCGAGGCCGTGGCCTATGCTCATCGCAACCTCGTCGTTCATCGCGACCTCAAGCCCTCCAATGTGCTGGTCACGCCGGAGGGGCAGGTGAAGCTGCTCGACTTCGGTGTCGCCCACGCGCTGGAAGCGCCCGGCCAGACACTGATGACGCAGGTCGTGTTCACGCCCGACTATGCTGCGCCGGAGCAGTTCGAGGGGCGCAATCCGACGACGGCGACCGATGTCTACGCGCTCGGCGCGATCCTGTTCGAGCTGCTGGTGGGGCGGCCACCCTGGCAGCTGGCGAACTCGGCCTTCGCCGGGGCGATGCGCGTGATGCGGGACCAGCCGCCGCTGCCCAGCCGGGCTGCGGCCGAGCGCGAGGAGGCCCCCATCGCGCCGGAGCGGCTGCGTGGCGATCTCGACGTCATCGTGCAGAAGGCGATGCGCTACGAGGCCGGCGAGCGCTATCAGAGCGTCGACGAACTCGCGGGAGATATCCGGCGCTTCCGCCGGCTGGAGCCGATCGCGGCGCGACGCGGCGAGCGGCTCTACCGCATCCGCCGCTTCCTGCGCCGCAACCGGACGCCGCTGATCGCTGCGGGGCTGCTGCTGGCGGCGCTTGGAGCCGGCGTGACCGGCATCGTCATGCAGATGCGCCGGACCGAGATCGCCAGGCTCGCCGGCACCGCCGAGAACGAGCGGGCCACGGCGCTGCGCGACGGCTTCATGCTGATGCTGCGCGCGGCATCACAGAGCGGTGGGCCCGGTTTCGCCTCGGCGCGGCAGGTGCTCGATGCCGCCGCCGCGCAATTGGAGCGCGAGGGCGATGCCCACGCGCCGTTGCTGCTGCGGACCCTGGCCGAGCTCTATGGCGAGATCGGGGATCCGCGCACGGCCGTGCGCTTGATGGAGCGTTATGCCGAGCAGGTGCGCGGCAGTGCCGGGCGGCTGGCCGAAGCGCAGCTGGCGCTGGCCGGCTACCGCTTTCAGCTCGGCGAGCGCGACAAGGCGCAGGAAGCGTTGTTGGAAGCGAAGCGGTTCTTCCAGACTGAGCCGGCGCGCCATCCCAAGCAGCTGGCGGAGCTCGCCGGGGTCGAAGCCGGGCTGCTGCGCGAAGCCGGCAAGCGTCCCGAGGCGATGGCGCGGTTGCGCACCGCGATCGCCGAGCTCACGGCCCTGTTCGGCCGCGACAATGGCGAGATCGCGACGTTGCAGCACAATCTCGCACTGCATGCGCTGGAGGCCGGGCAGATCGAGGTGGCGGCGCAGGCGCTCGACGAGGCCGAACGCGTGCTGGCCGCGTCGGGGCGCGGCCGCTCGGTGATCGCGATCGGCGTGCTCAATCTGCGGGCCGCGCTGGCGCTGCGCCAGGGCGATGCGGCCGGCGCCGAAAAGCTATGGCGCCAGGCGGTCGAACGGCAACGGCGCGACTATGGCCCCTCGCTTGCCCTGGCGGCGATCGAGCTCAATCTCGGCCGGCTGGTCATGGCCGGCAGCCGCTTCGCCGAGGCGATGCCGATCCTCGAAGGCGCGCTCGGCATCGCCGCCCCGCTCGCTGGCGAAAGCAATGCCGTCACCATCATGCTGCGCCAGAGCCGCGCCACCGGGCTGATGGTGCAGAACCGGCTTACCGAGGCGCAAGGCGAGATCGACCAGGCCCTGCGGGCGGCGCGGGTCGCCTTCGGCGAGCGCCACCCTTATGTCGGGATCGGGCTCGGGGCGCGCTCGCAGATCCTGCTGGCGCGGGGCGATCCGGCTGCGGCGATGCAGGCGCTCGAGCAGGCGGAAGGCATCCTGCGCGAGGCCGGCGCGGCCGGCGCACCCCATCTCGCCGAGCTCGGCCCGACGCGGGCGCTGATCGAGGAGGCCCTGCGCGGCAAGGCGCCGCGTCAGCCCTGAAGCTCGCGATAGAGCCAGGCCCGGGCCTGTAGCCAGTCGCGCCTGACGGTGCGGTCGCTGATGCCGAGGATGCGTCCTGTCTCCTCCTCGCTATAGCCGGCGAAGAAGCGGCATTCGACGACCTTGACCAGGCGCGGGTCGATCGCCTCGAGCGCGGCGAGCGCCTCGCTGATCCGGACGACCTCGTCATCGCCGGCAGCGGCGAGATCGTGCCGATCGTCGAGCGGGACGGGACGCTGGCCTTCGCCGCGCTTCAGGCTGAGCCGGGCGCGGGCGGCGTCGACGAGGGCGTGCCGCATGGCGGTCGCAGCGCTCGCCAGGAAATGCGCCTCGCTGGTCCAGCCGGCGCTCTGGCGCAGCTTGAGATAGCTCTCGCTGACCAGAGCCGTGGTCTGCAAGGTCATCGGCTTGCCGGCGCGCAGGCGCTCGCGATGCGCGATCCTGCGGAGCTCCTGATAGAGCGCATCGGTCAAGGCATCGAGCGAGAGGCTGGGGTCGGCGGCCGTCATCGCCGCGACGATAGCGATGCGGGCCGGGTGCCGCAACGCGACGGCGGCGATCGGTGCGGTCAGGCGGGGACGGACAGCCCTCGGCAGACGAGGCGGACTAGGCCCTCGATCTGGCGGTCGAGATCGCGGCGGGGCACGGCGATCAGCTTCTCCTCCAGGCCGATCGCGACGACGCCGTGGACGGCCGAGAACAGGGTCCGGCCCATCAGCACAAGTTCCGGCTCGCCGCGCTCGGGCACCAGCATGCCGAGCGGTTCGAGGATGTGCCGGAACATCGTCATCTGCTCGCTCACCGCCCAGTCCGGTACTACCGCGCCTTCGGCCATGCGGTGCTCGAACAGGACGCGCCAGAGCTGCAGGTTGTCGCGGGCGAAGGCGCAATAGGCGAGGGCGACCGCGACCAGCCGGTCGGCGGCGGCATCCGCGGAGGCCAGCGCGCCTTCGCCTTCGGCCGCGCTCAGCGCCGCATCGAGCCGTGCTAGCGTGCGCGAGCCGACACGCAGGACGAGCTCGTCCATATCCGCGACGAGATTGTAGATCGCACCGAGCGCACAGCCGATCTCCTGCGCCAGTTCGCGCGCCTTCAGGCCTGCCAGGCCTCTCTCGGCGATGGCCTTCTCGGCCGCATCGATCAGCTGGATTCGCTGCCGCTCGCGGCGCTCTGCCGTGGTGGTCATTCCGTCGATCTCAAATTTTGTGAACGATGTTCAAAATATCTCTTGAACGTCGTTCAAAGCTGGGTTATGCATTGCTTCGTGAACATCGTTCATAGCAGGGAACAGCCAATGCTCAAGATGTTTCTCACCTTCGTCCGCGGCAACGCCGCCATTGCCGAGGAGCGCTTCGCCGATCGCAACGCGCTCCTCATCCTCGACCAGCAGATGCGCGATGCCGCCGGCGCCTTCGAGCGTGCCAAGAAGGCGCTTGCGGTCGCGATCGCGCAGGACCGGCAGGAGAGCGAGCGGCTCGCCGCGAGCCAGACCCGCATCGCCGATCTGGAGAACCGCGTCGCCGCCGCGCTTGCCGCCGGCGACGAGGCCTTGGCCCGCGAGGGCGCCGAGGCCATCGCCGCCCTCGAGGCCGATCGCGATGCGGCGGCGGGCGCGCAGGCTCTCTTCGCCGCCGAGATCGTCCGCCTGCGCCGCCATGTCGGCCAGGCGCAGGCGCGCATCGCCGAACTCGATCGCGGCCGGCGTCTTGCCCGCGCCTCGGAGGCGGTGCGCCAGATGCGGCAGGGCCGGATCGAGACCGGACCTGCCCATGAATCGACGCTGGCCGAGGCCGAGCAGACCCTGAAGCGCCTGCGCGAGCGCCAGGTCGAGACCGAGGCGGCAGAGACTGCGCTCGACGAGCTCGACGGCGCAGCCGCCGCCTCGGTCACCGAGAAGCTCGCCGCCAAGGGCTTCGGCCCCAGGCTGCGGAGCACTGCCGACGACGTGCTGGAGCGGCTGCGCAGCCGGCAGCTCCAGGCGAATTGACCTCTTCATTCCGCAAACGCATCCGACGGGAGAACAACCATGAACCAGAATGCACAGCCCCATAGCGGCGCCTGGGTCAGCTTCACCTACGCCTCCTTCTTCGCCGCCGCGGCCATGGTCGGCGCCGGTGTCCTGTTCCTGCCGCTCGACTGGTGGGCGAAGGGATATCTGGCGATGGGCTGCGTGATGCTGGTCCAGTCCTGCATCACCATGACCAAGACGGTGCGCGACATGCACGAAGCCTCGAAGCTGGTGAACCGGATCGAGGACGCCCGCACAGAGCGCCTGCTGATGGATGCCGGCAAGCCGGCTCTGTGAGCTTTGACGCTCAGCCGGCAAGTCCCGCTTAACCGCAAACCGAGATCGGCCGGCGCAGGCAAGAGTTGCTAAAGCCCGGCCGATGCAACCTCACCGTCCCTTCCCGTGAGATCGCCATGTTCGACACATTGATGCTGAAGCGGCGTTTCGCCCCGCTGTTCTGGGCGCAGTTCTTCTCCGCCTTCAACGACAATTTCCTCAAGAACGCGCTGGTCTTCATCATCCTCTACAAGCTCGCCGGCTCGCATGGCGAAGCGCTGGTGACCCTGGCGGGCGGGCTCTTCATCGCGCCCTTCTTCCTGCTCTCGGGCGTAGGCGGCCAGATGGCCGACCGCTTCGACAAGGCGGTGATGGCGCAGCGGCTCAAGCTCGCCGAGATCGGCGCGGCGGCGGTCGCGGTCCTCGGCTTCATCTTGCATTCCGTGCCGGTGCTGTTCGTCGCGCTCTTCCTGTTCGGGGTGATCGCGGCGCTGTTCGGGCCGATCAAATACGGCATCCTGCCGGACCATCTGAAGCGCGAGGAATTGCCGGCCGGCAATGCGCTGATCGAAGGCGCGACCTTCATCGCCATTCTGCTCGGCACCATTGCCGGCGGCCTGACGGCGCGCGAAGGCGGCGATGCCGCGCAGCTCAGCCTGCTGATCCTGGTGTTCGCGCTGGCCTGCTGGGTCGCGACGCTGTTCATCCCGAAGACCGGGCCGTCGGCGCCCGATCTCGTCGTCGACCGCAACATCTTGCGCTCGACCCGCGACCTGCTCAGGGATCTCTGGGGCGATGCCCGGCTCTGGCGCACCGGTGTCATGGTCTCGCTGTTCTGGCTGATCGGCGCTGTCGTGATGTCGCTGCTGCCTTCGCTGGTGAAGAACGGCATGGGCGGCACCGAAATGGTCGTCTCGACCTATCTCGGCATCTTCGCGATCGCGATCGCGGTCGGCTCCGGCATCGGCTCCTTCCTGTCGAGCGGGCGCATCGTGCTGCTGCCGGTGCCGGTCGCCGGCGTGGTGATGGGCCTGTTCGCGCTCGATCTCGGCTGGGCCGTCTCGGGCATCGTCGCACATCAGCCGGCGCAGGACATCGGCGCCTTTTTCGCCGGCTCCTCCGCCTGGCGCGTCGGCATTGATCTCGCCGGCCTCGCCATCGCCGGCGGCGTCTTCGTCGTGCCGTCCTTCGCGGCGGCGCAGGCCTGGGCCCCGGCCGACAAGCGCGCCCGCATCGTCGCCGCCATCAACGTGCTTTCGGCTGCTTTCATGGTTGCCGGGGCCGTGGTGGTCGCGCTGCTGCAGGCGGCGGGGCTGACGCTCAGCCATCTCTTCCTGCTGATCGGCGTACTCACCATCGCGGCGTCCATCTGGATCCTGCGGACGCTGCCGACCAATCCGCTCAGCGATTTCCTTTCGATCCTGTTCCGCGCCTTCTACCGCGTCGAGGTCACCGGCCGCGAGAACATCGCCAAGGCCGGGGACAACGCGATCATCGCGCTGAACCATGTCTCCTTCCTCGATGCGGCGCTGGCGCTCTCGATCCTCGACAAGGAGCCGGTCTTCGCCATCGACCACGGCATCGCCCAGCGCTGGTGGGTGAAGCCCTTCCTGAAGCTGACCCGTGCCATGCCGCTCGATCCGGCGCGGCCGCTGGCGACGCGCTCGCTGATCAACGCCGTGAAGAACGGCGAGAGCCTGGTGATCTTCCCGGAGGGACGCCTTACCGTCACCGGCAGCCTGATGAAGGTCTATGACGGCGTCGGCATGATCGCCGAAAAGTCCGGCGCGCAGGTCGTGCCGGTCCGGATCGAGGGGCTGGAGGCGACGATCTTCTCGCGCTTGACCCGCGAGCAGGTGCGCCGGCGCTGGTTCCCCAAGGTGCACGTCACCGTGCTGGAGCCGGTCTCACTGACCGTGGCCGAGGAGCTGAAGGGCAAGCCGCGGCGCCAGGCGGCTGGCGCAGCGCTCTACCAGATCATGTCCGACCTGATCTTCAAGACTACCGATATCGACCGCAGCGTCTTCGCCGCGGTGGCCGAGGCGGCGACCATCAACGGCAAGGGCCGCGTCGCGGTCGAGGATCCGATCACCGGAAGCCTGACCTATAAGCGTCTGCTGATCGGCGCCGAGGTGCTCGGCCGCAAGCTGATGCCGCTCGCCGGCAAGGGCGAGGCGATCGGCGTGATGCTGCCCAACGCCAATGGCGCGGCGGTGACGCTGCTCGGCCTGATGTCGGCGGCGCGCGTGCCGGCGATGATCAACTTCACCGCCGGCGCCAGCAACATCGCCGCGGCCTGCAAGGCGGCTGAGGTCAAGACCATCGTCACCTCGCGTGCCTTCGTCGAGAAGGGCCGGATGGGGCCGCTGATCGAGGCGCTGCAAAGCGAGGTCAAGATCGTCTACCTCGAGGACGTGCGTGCCACCGTCACGACCGGTGACAAGCTTTGGGCGCTCTGGCGCCATGGCACGCCGATCGAAGAGGCCAAGGGTTCTGACCGCGCCGCGATCCTGTTCACCTCGGGCTCGGAAGGGGTGCCCAAGGGCGTGGTGCTCTCGCACCGGAACATGCTGGCCAATGCGGCGCAGGCCGCGGCGCGGATCGATTTCGGCCGGCGCGACAAGGTCTTCAACGTGCTGCCGGTGTTCCATTCCTTCGGCCTGACGGCGGGGCTTGTCCTGCCGCTGGTCTCGGGCGTACCGGTCTATCTCTACCCGTCGCCGCTGCACTACCGGATGGTGCCGGAGCTGGTCTATGGCTGCAACGCCACCATCCTGTTCGGCACCGACACCTTCCTCACCGGCTATGCCCGCGCCGCGCACCCTTACGACCTGCGCTCGCTGCGCTACATCGTGGCCGGTGCCGAGCCGGTGAAGGACACGACGCGGCGGACCTATGTCGAGAAGTTCGGCCTGCGCATCCTCGAAGGCTATGGCGTCACCGAAACCGCCCCGGTGCTGGCGCTGAATACGCCGATGTTCAACCGCTTCGGCACGGTCGGCCGGATCATGCCCGGCATGGAAGCCAGGCTCGAGCCGATGCCGGGTGTCGAAGAGGGCGGCCGGCTGCATGTCGCCGGGCCGAACATCATGCTGGGCTATCTCAAGTCGGAGAACCCCGGCGTGCTCGAGCCGCCGCCCGAGGGCTGGCACGACACCGGCGACATCGTCGTGATCGACAAGGACGGCTTCGTCACCATCAAGGGCCGCGCCAAGCGCTTCGCCAAGATCGCCGGCGAGATGGTCTCGCTCGCCGCGGTCGAAGCTCTCGCGGCCGAATGCTGGCCGGGCGTGCTCTCCGGCGTCGCCAGCCTGCCCGATACCCGCAAGGGCGAGCGGCTGGTGCTGGTGACGCAGCAGAAGGACGCGACGCGCGCCGCCTTCCAGGCCTTCGCCAAGAGCAAGGGCGCCGCCGATTTGATGATTCCGGCCGAGGTGATGGTGGTGCCGGCCGTGCCGGTGCTCGGCTCCGGCAAGCTCGACTTCGCCGGCATCTCCAGGCTGGTGAAGGAGCGTGCCCAGGCTCCCGCCCCAGCGGTGGCTTGATGCTCGGCTTCTGGCTGAAGGCGCTGCGGCGACCGACGCTCGACCTGACGCTCGCGACCGCGCCCGGCCTGACGACGCGGATCATCGAGCGGCCGGGCGTGGTGCTCGACGATGCCGAGCTTGCGGCGCTGGTCGAGCAGCTCCGCACGGTGGCGGGGCGAACGCTGGCGCAGGGCGCGCTGAGCTATGGCGTCTTCTCCGGCGAGCGCGAGCGCCTGAGCCAGAGCATCGTCACGCTGATCAGCGAGACGGCGACCGGGCGCCCGGTCGCCTTCAACGCTTTGGCGCAGATGCAGCTTTCGCTGAACGGCGAGCCGGAGCAGGTCACGCATCTCGGCCTCGTCATGGTCGATCCGGAAGTGCGCGGGCGCGGGCTCTCCTGGGTGCTCTATGGCCTGACCGTGCTGGTGCTGTTCGTGCGCGGCGGCCTCCGGCCACGCTGGATCTCGAATGTGACGCAGGTGCCGAGCGTGGTCGGCATGGTCTGCGAGACCTTCTCCGACGTCTATCCCTCGCCGGATGCCAGCAGCCGCCAGAGCTTCGCCCATCTTTCGCTCGCCCGGCAGATCATGCGCGGGCACCGCCATGTCTTCGGCGTGGGCGAGGAGGCCGGCTTCGAGGAGGCCCGTTCGGTCATCACCGACGCCTATACCGGCGGCTCGGACGACCTGAAGAAGAGCTTCGAGCAGGCAACCCAGCATCGTGAGGTCAGCTACAACGATTTCTGCCGGGAGACGCTGGACTACGAGCGCGGCGACGACGTGCTCCAGCTCGGCCGCATGGATCTGGCGGCGGCGCGAGGTTACCTGCTCGGACAGGTGCCGCGCGCCTCACTACCTGGGCTGATCGGCGCTTCCGCCTTCCTCCTGCTGCAGCGGCTGGTGCTGCCTTTGCTGCACTGGCTCGACGACACCCGGCGTTTTGGCACATTGCGTCCACGCGCCGCGAGGACGAAGCCATGATTCCCGGATTCAGCTACGAGCTCTTCACCACCCGCAATATCGGCTTCGTCACGGAGGCGGAGCAGGCAAAACTGCGGCAGGCGACGGTCTTCGTCTGCGGCGTCGGCGGTATGGGCGGGGCCGCCTTCATGGCGCTGGTCCGGGCGGGGGTCGGCCACTTCGTCATCGCCGATATCGACGTGTTCGAGGTCTCGAACCTGAACCGACAGGTCTTCGCCAATGCCGGCACGGTCGGCCGGCCCAAGGCCGAGGCTGCTGCCGAGGCGGCGCGCGCGATCAATCCGGAGATCGAGATCGAGGTACTCGGCGCCGAATGGGCGGAGCGCCTGCCGGAGATCGCGGGGCGCTGCAAGGTGATCATCAACGGCATGGACGACATCGCCGCCGGCCTGCACCTCTACCGCACGGCAAAAACGGCGGACGCCAGCGTGATCGATGCCTATATGGCGCCGCTCCCCTCGGTGATCGTGGTCCGGCCGGAGGATCCGCGCCCGGAGGAGCGGCTCGGCTTCCCAACGCTCGGCAAGGACTGGCGCAGGCTCAGTGAGGACGACAAGCGCGCGGCGATGCTGTGCGAGGTGACGCATGTCATGCTGCATTCGCGCTCGCGCCATCATGTCGACCTTACCATCGCCGGCGAGGTCGCGGCCGGCCGGCGCAGCCGCATGTCCTTCGCGCCGATGGTCATCACCACTGGCATGATGATGGCTTATGAGGCGATCGCTTTGGCGCTGGGCAAGCGCACCGGCACCGATTGCCGCGGCTGGTTCTTCAACCCCTATCGGCCGGCGGTCGAGCGGCCTTTGCCGGCGCCGATCGCGGCATTGTTGAAGCCCTTCGTGGTGCGGGCACTCAAGCAGATGGTCGCCGGGCCATGAACGGCGGTTTCGCCAACCCTGCCTTGGTCGCCGATTCCATCGTCGACATCTGCGGCGCGCTCGGGCTTGCCGTCGCCATGCTGACCCTGCGCCGGCGCGATCCGCGCGGGGCGCTGACGACGCGCTTTCTCGTGGCGATGGGGCTTGTCGCCGCGCTCTTCCTGCTGCGTGGCCTGAGCTGGTGGAGCGGCAGCGTTCTGCTGGAGCGGCTGGCGCTGTCCTGCGCCGCGCTGTTCCCGCTGGGGGCGCTGATCGTCACGGAGGGCATGCTGCGCCGGCATGCGCCGCGCGCCGGCAAGATCGCCGTGCTCGCCGGCTCGGGCCTGCTGGTGCTCGGCAGCCTCATTGGTCTTGCCGATCATCCCTGGGCCTATGATCTGGCGCTGGCCGCCTTCCAACTCGTCACGGTCGCCTTTTGCGGCGCGCTGCTGTTCCGGCGCGACCCGGCATCGCTGACCGAGGCGGAGAATACCAGCGTCTGGCGGCTCGGACTCTGTGCCTTCCTGATCCTGCCTTTCGCGCTCAGCGATTTCCGCGGGCTGCTGCCGGACATGCCGGTCCGGCTCGGCGGCGTCGGCGCATTGCTGCTGGTCTCGATCGTGCTGGTGACCGGTGGGGCGGCGCCGACGCGCCGGCAGGGCTTCTTCCTGCTCAGCCTGCGTGTCATCGCCGCGCTGCTGCTGGGCGTGGCCGCTGCGCATGTCACGCCCGGCGCCGATCTCGCCCATGGCGTCAGGCTCTGCGCCGTCACTCTCGCCGGCGTGCTTGCGATCGCGCTCGCGGTCGATGCGCTGTCGAGTTCCTTCGATGCGGCCGCGCCCGGCGTCCTTGGCTCGCTCGCCCGCTCGCGGGCGGAGACGCGGGAGGCGCTGATCGCCCAGCTTGCCGGACATCCGCTGTTCAGCAGCGCCCGCCGGCTCGGCGAGGCCGAGCTGCGCGACTACGACCCCCCAATCCTGAAGCCGGCGCTGCGCGAGGTCGCCGTGCTTCATGCCTCCGGACGAAGCTGGCCCTGGCCTTCGACCAGCCCGGCCGCCGAACGGCTCGCGGCCTTGATGGCGGCCCATTCCGCCAGCCATCTGCTCGTGCTCGGCGAGGAGCCGCTCGACCTGCTGCTGGTCACCGTGCCGGTCGTCTCGGACGATCCCGCGACCGAGACGGCGCTGGCGCTGGTGCGCCGGCTCCTGGCGAGCGCCCCGAGCAAGGTTCCGGCATGATCGAGATCACCAGCAACGACCGCAAGGCCGCCTTCGCCGTTACGGCCGAGGTCTATCCGGCCGACAGCCCCTATGTGCCGACGATGTGGTCCGATTTCGACCGCATGCTCGATCCCGCGCGCAATCCGCTGGTCAAGGACGGGCATGGCCGCTTCGAGCTGTTTACGGCGCTGCGCGATGGCCGCCCGCTCGGGCGCATCGTCGCCGCGATCCACGACGCATCGAATGCGCGCCACGGTACGGCCCGGGCCCAGTTCGGCTATTTCGACTGCGCGGATGATGCCGAGGTCGCCTCGGCTCTGCTCGGTGCTGCCGAGAGCTGGGCGCGCGAGCGCGGCATGGCGGAACTCGTCGGCAACTTCAACCTGACGGCGATGCAGCAGGCCGGCGTCGTCACCGGCGGCTTCGACAACACGCCCTTCACCGACATGCTCTTCAGCCCGCCGCATATCGCGCGGCTGCTCGAAGCGAACGGCTATGCCCCGACCTTCCCGATGACGACCTTCCGGATCGCCCTCGCCGAGGTTGATCCCTCGGGACTGCTCGGCGACAAGCAAAAGGCGATCCTCGCCGATCCCGATTATCGCTGGATGCCGATCGACCGCCGGCATTTCGCCGAGCGGCTGGAGGAATCGCGCCTCATCCTCAATGACGGCTTCGATGCCAACCCGATGTTCGTGCCGCCCACGGCCGAGGAATACCGCTTCCAGGCCGGCGACATGATGTGGGTGATCGACAAGCGCATCTCGACCGTGGTGCACCACAAGGGCGAGCCGGTCGGCGCGATCATCGCGATCCCCGATCTCAACCCTCTGGTGAGGGCGGTTGGCGGGCGGATCGGCCCGAGCTTCCCCTTGCGCTTCCTCTGGCATCGCTGGACCAACCGGCGCGCCGTCATCGTCTACCAGTCGGTCAGCCGCGCCTTCCATAATCGCGGGCTCAACGGCGCCATGCTCTACAAGGTGACGAGTGCGCTGAAGGCAGCCGGCTATGACGAACTCGGCGGCACCTGGATCGCCGACGTCAACGGGCCGAGCCTCAGGCAAGCCGAGAAGGCGGGAGCAAAGCCGCTGCATCGTTTGCATCTCTTCGCCAAGAGCCTGCGAGGCTGACGACGATGCTCGACCGCGCCCTGCTCGAAGACCTCATCGCCGAGGTTCGCCTCGCACCCAGCGTCCACAATATCCAGCCGACGCGCTGGCGGCTCATCGGCAGCGACACGCTGCTCCTGCTGGAGGATGTGTCGCGGCGCCTGCCGGCAGCTGATCCGTCGGGGTACGATGTCAGGCTCTCGCATGGTGCCGCGATCGAAGGGCTGTCGCTGGCGCTCGGCCAACGGGGGCTGCGGATCGCGGAGGTCGGGCCATTGATCGACGCCATGGCGTCGGATGGCTTGCAGCCCGTCGCGCGCATCACCGTCGCTGCGGGCGGCGAGCTTGATGGGCTGGCGGATTTCGTCCCGATCCGGACAAGCTGGCGCGGTGGTTTCCGGCCCCTCGATGCCGCAGGCCAAGCGGCGCTCCATATGTACTCCGCCATGGTCGGCGATGTGCGGCTGGTCCGCGACGTGGACAGCGTCGACGCGATCGCGCGGCTCGGCGACGAGGCTGGTTTCCATTTCCTCTGCGAGGACGCCCATCGTGCCGAATTGCTGTACTGGATGCGGCTGTCGCGCTCCGATCCGTTGTACCAGCGCGACGGGCTCAGCGCCGAGGCGATGGCGATGCCGGGTGTGGTGGCGTTCGGCACGCGGCTGGTGCTCGGCCCGCTGTTCCCGCTGTTGCGTCGGCTGGGTCTTGCCGCGACGCTGGCGAGCGAGCGCGGCAAGTTCGCGAACTCCGCCGTCGCACTCTTCCATCGGCCGGATGGCGAGGATCCGCTCGTGAGCGGGCGCGCTTTCTACCGGGCCTGGCTGGCGATGACGGCACAGGGGCTCGCCGCCTGTCCGGTCTCGGTGCTGGCCGACTGGCCGGCGAGCAACCGACGGCTTGTCGAAAAGCATGGCATTCCGGCAGGCCACCGTCTGGTCAATGTTTTCAGGCTCGGTTTGGCCACGGGGGCGTTTCCGGCAGCGCGAGCACGCTTGCCGCTATCGGAGCTGATCGTCTGGTCGAAGCCGCGAGGCTGGACAATCGGCGACGAGGCGACAGATTGAACCGAGGTCTTTCTGCGAGAGGATGCCAGGCATGCTGCCGGACGAGATGGTCAAGCGCTTCAGGGTCACGGATGGCGACGACTTCAAGCTGAAGCGTTTCGACCCCGGCGAGACCTGCGGCCTCGATCTCGACAAGGACGGTGCGCGCGATCTGCTGCAGACCGGCGTCAAGCGCCTGCGCGAACTGCAGGAGCGGCTCTTTGCCGAACGGCGCTGGTCGGTGCTGATCGTGCTGCAGGCGATCGACACCGCTGGCAAGGACGGGACGATCGAGCACGTCATGTCCGGGGTCAATCCGCAGGGCTGCGAGGTCACCTCCTTCAAGGCGCCGAGCTCGCTGGAGCTGCGCCATGATTTTCTCTGGCGCACCGCCTGCGCGCTGCCGGAGCGCGGCGAGATCGGCATCTTCAACCGCTCTTATTACGAGGAGGTGCTGGTCGTGCGCGTGCACGAGGAGCTGCTGCGCAGGCAGGGCCTGCCGCCCAAGCTGATCGGCAAGCATGTCTGGCGCGATCGCTTCGAGAGCATCCGCGATTTCGAGAAGCATCTGGCCCGCAACGGCACCGTGGTCCTGAAGTTCTTCCTCAATTTGTCGAAGGATGAGCAGCGCCGGCGCCTGCTGTCGCGGATCGACGAAGCCGACAAGAACTGGAAATTCGACGCGGGTGACCTCGCCGAACGCAAGCACTGGGACGACTACCAGGATGCCTATCAGGACGCGATCGCCGAGACCGCGACCAAGCATGCGCCCTGGCACGTCGTTCCCGCCGACAACAAATGGTTCACCCGGCTGATCGTTGCGGCAGCGATCGTGAACCGGCTGGAAAAGCTCGATCCCCAGTTCCCCGTGGTCGATGACGAGGCCCGCAAGGTCATGGCCAAGGCGCGCAAGGAGCTGCTTGCCGAGGATGGCGGTCGCAAGCGCAAGGGCGGGGATTAATCCTCGTCTTCCGCAGGGGAGGCGGCGTCGCTGCGGACATAGCGCCAGAGCACCTCGGCGATCTCGGCCCGCTGGCGAGCCTTCGCCTCCGGCGAGGACATGTCCCAGCGGAACTGCGCCTCGAAGGTGTGGCGGTTCGCCACCGAGAAGATCGACAGGGCGTTCAGCGTGGCATGGAGCGCGTGCGCATCAACCTCAGGCCTGATTGCACGAAGATCCTTGCCCTTGGCGAGCACGCGCTCGATCTGGCCGATGATCGGCCGCGTCATCTGCTGGAGCGTCTCGCTGCGGGCGACATGCCGGGCGCGATGGATGTTCTCGATCGCGACCAGCCGGACGAATTCCGGATTGTCCTGATGGAAGTCGAAGGTGAATTCGGCGAGCCGGCGGATCGCCGCCTCCGGCGCCAGCGTCTCGAGGTGCAGGCTCTCCTCGGCCTGGCGCATTCTGCCATAGGCCATCTCCAGCACGGCGATGAAGAGCTCTTCCTTCGAGCTGAAATAGTAGAAGATCAGCCGCTTGGTGATCCCGGCCCGCGCGGCGATCGCGTCGGCATTGGCGCCGAGCAGCCCGTTCTCGGCGAACTCCTCGAAGGCGATCTGCAGGATCTCGGCTTTGGTCTTCTCGCGATCCCGGCGGCGGACATTGGCCGGTTGGTCGCCCGCCGGCTTGCGCGTGCTCGCTGCTGTCATCCCGCGATCCCGATTGCCTGTTCCGATGAGGAACCCCGTTTGATTAGCTCATCCTACGGCGCTTGACAGCAATTATCCATCAGGTTAATTAAAGCACAATTATCCCAGCAGTTAATTGTGGGATGCATGGCGGTCATAGGGAGCCGTGGGAGCATGAAGACCATCGCAATCGGCGTGATCGGCGCGGGGCTGATCGGGCGCAAGCATCTGGCCAAGATTGCCGCGCATCCCGACTTCTCGCTGGCGGGGATCGCCGACGTCAATGCCGAGCAGGTCGCGGCCCAGAACCCCGATGCGCGCGTCTTCGCCGATTACCGGACGATGCTCGACGAGGCCCGGCCGGAGGCCGTCATCATCGCCTCGCCCAACCAGCTCCATGCCGAGAACGGCGTCGAATGCGCCCGCCGCGGCATCCATATCCTGATCGAAAAGCCGGTGACGGACACGCTGGCAACAGCGACTGCGCTGATCGAGGCGACCAAGGCCGCCGGCATCCGCTCACTGGTCGGTCATCATCGCCGCCATCATCGCCAGGTCGCGACCTTGCGCTCCCTGCTGAGCGAGGGCCGGATCGGCGATCTCGTCGGGGTTTCCGCGATCTGGGCGGTACACAAGCCGGAGGCCTATTTCAGCGCGGCGCCCTGGCGGACGCAGGCCGGCGGCGGGCCGGTCCTGATCAACCTGATCCATGAGATCGACTTCCTGCGCTTTTCCGTCGGAGAGATCGTGGCTGTCGGCGCCGTCCTCTCCAATCGCCGGCGCGGCTTTGCCGTCGAGGACACAGCCGGCGTGCTGATCGAGTTCGAGAACGGGACGATCGGCACCTTCTTCGTCAGCGACAGCGCCGTCTCGCCCTGGACCACCGAGCAGGGCGTCGGCGAATCCCCGGAGTTCCCGTTCAGCGGCGAGAGCAGCTATCGCTTCATGGGCAGCCGCGGCGCGCTCGAATTCCCCAATCTGGTGCAATGGGCGCAGGCTGGTGACGCCCCGAGCTGGAACCTGCCGATCCAGGCGCAACGGGTCCATGCGCCGACGCTCGATCCCTACATCGCCCAGCTCGATCATTTCCGCGACCTGGTCCGGGGCGAAGCCGCCTCGCTGCAGCCGGTCGAGGACGGCGCGCGTACGCTGATCGCGACGCTCGCCGTGGCCGAGGCCGCCGCGGGCGGGCAGCGGATCGACCTGCGCGAGCGCTACGCGACCGTGCTTCCGCGCGCGTAAGGCGCTCGCTGGAGCGCGCTAAGTTCCCACGGAGCCATACCGTCCCCCTGGGCGAGCAAAGCTCGTCCAGGGTCCATCGTAGGATTCAGTGCCTTACGATGGATCCCGGAGCTGCGCGGCTTCGCCGCTTGTCCAGGATGACGGTGTGGCTCCGAGGAAAAATCCGCTATCCGCTGCATGAGGAGCTGTCGCAGCTCGCGCGCGAGTTCATGATCCCACTGCGCGAGGCGCTGACAGCCTGACCAACAGCGCTGGCGGAGCGTTCGGTCAGACGTGGCCGTACTTCGCCAGGGCGTCGGCGAGGGAGAGCCCGCGCGAGAGCTCCTGCCGGATCTTGACCTCGACTGCGGTCAGGCGTTCGGCCTCCACCAGCACCTCCTCGATCCGCTCCGACGGGATGGCGATGGCGCCGTCCTCGTCGGCGAGGATGAAGTCGCCCGGCTTGATCTCGACATAGCGGCTGGTCGCGCCCCGCATCAGCACCGGCACCTGGCTGGCATTGACCTTCCAGCGGCCGATCGACTGCACCGGGGTGCGATAGCGCGCATAGACCGGGAAGGCCTGCTCCCCGATCCAGCGGATGTCGCGGATGCCGCCATCGACGAGGGCGCCGACGCAGCCCTTCTCCTTCATGCCGATCGCGATCAACTCGCCGAAATAGCAGATGCCTTCGCCGTCGCCGCTCCAGACCGTGACCTCGCCGGGCGAGACGCCCTGGCAGGCCTTCATCTTCTCGGCATCGCCGCCGAGCGGGAACGGCGTCATCTGGCCGCGGATCGTATAGGCAAAGCCGGCGAGCTGCCCGGTCGTCGCCGGATAGGGCGCAAATTGCGGCGCCAGCCCCTGGTCCGGCAGGCCGAGCGTGTCGAGCACGTCGGCGACATTGGAGGTGTCGACGGCAAGGAAGCGGCGGCGGATGTCCTCGCGCCAGGTGGCGTCGCGATGCGGCAGTTCGGTCATGATCAAAAATCCTTTCAGATGCTCTGGAGATAGCCGCCATCGACCCGGATGACCGAGCCGGTGATGTAGGCGGCGCGGGCGCTGGCGAGGAAGGCGACGGCGTCGGCGTATTCCTCGGGCGTGCCGTAGCGGCCGAGCGGAATCGAGCCCGTGCTCTCGGCGACGATGTCGGCGAGCGGGCGGCCTTCGCGCTTGGCCTTCTGCTCGTCGAGAAAGAGGATGCGGTCGGTGGCGATCCGCCCCGGCAGGATGATGTTGCAGGTGATGCCGGCCGCTGCGACCTCGCGCGCCAGTGTCTTCGACCAACCGACCAGCGACAGCCGCAGGGCGTTCGAGATCGCGAGGTTCGGGATCGGTGCGACGACGCCCGAGGAGGTCGAGGTGACAATCCGCCCGAAGCCGCGCTCGCGCATTCCCGGCAGCACCTTGTCGGTGAGCGCGATGACGGAGAGCACCATCGCCTGGAACTGCGCCGTCCAGGTCTCGGGCGGCACGCCGGCGGCGAGGCTCGGCGGCGGGCCGCCGGTGTTGTTGACGAGGATGTCGACGGGGCCGAGCGCCTCGCCGATCGCGGCAAGATGCCCGTCGGCCTCGTCGAGGCGGCCGATGTCCCAGCGCCGCGCCAGATGGGCTAAGCCGAGGGCGGAGAGGTCGGCGGCCGTCGCGGCGAGAGCCTTTTCGTCGATATCGGCTAGCGCAACCTTGGCGCCCTCGCGGGCGAGTGTCCTGGCGATGGCGCGGCCGAGCCCGCCGCCGGCGCCCAGTACGAGCGCCGTGCGTCCAGCAATTTCCAGATCCATGATGGGTTCCTTGTGAGAGCCGGCTTACGAGCCGATGCGCAGGGGAGCGTCGAGCTTGCGCAGATAGGAGATGACCGAGAGCGCGGTGATGCGGCCGGTCTTCGGGTTGTCGCTCGGCACGTTCTCGATGGTCATGGAGAAGCTGGCGGAGTCGGCGTCGACCTCGATGGTGTGGGTGTTGCGGGTCAGGGCCGGATCGGCCCAGATCTCCAGCGTCGTCCGGTCCGGCCCGATGCCGGCGAGCGAGAGCGCGACGGCGACGTTGAGATTGGCCGGGAAGCCGATCGCAGCCTCGCGCGGCGTGCCGCTGAATACCCGCGTCGGCTCCCGGACATCGTCGAGGGCGATATTGTTCTCGATCAGATAGGGCGCGCCGACGAGGCCGCGCACCGGCTTGCGGGTGATCATCCGGACCGAGCGGATCACGCCCTCGGCCGCAGCGGTGACGGCATCGAGGCCGAGCAGGGCGCCGGTCGGCACGACGATCTGGCCGCCATGTTGGCGGGCGATCTCGATCAGCCCCTCATGCGAGAGGATGGCGCCGGAGCTCAGCACGATCACTGTCTTGCCGGCACGCAGGAAGGGCTCGGCGATCGCCGGCAGCAGCGCAGCCGGAGCGCATTCGACGACGATGTCGGCGAGTGCTTCGAGCTCCTCGATCGCAACGACAGGGATCGCCCGGGAGAGATGGGCGAGGCGTTCGCGGGCCTTGTCGCGGTCATTGGCGGAGACGGCGACGAGCTCGCAGCCGGGCACGCCCTGGTCGAGCACGCTGGCGATCTTGAGGCCGACGGCGCCGAGACCGGCGATGGCGACCCTCCGGCGCGGATGCGCGCCGGGTGCGGAAGGGGAGGTCATGGGCGTTTCCTTGTCTTCAGCCGGCTGATGGTGCCGGGAACAGGCTGGCGTAATGGCGCGCGCAGGCGCCGGCCGTGGTGAACCAGATGCGGTCCTGGTGCTTGTTGAGATGGTCGAGCACCCGGCGGAACTGCCGGATGCGGAAGGGCTGGCCGACGATGAAGGTGTGGATCGTCATGCCGTAGACCAACGCCTGCTGCTCGGACTGGCCGAGCATCTCGTCGAGATTGTCGATCGCCATATCGGCGAAGGCCTGAGCCGTGCCGTCATGCAGCACGACCATCGGCACGTCGTTGACCTCGTGCGGATAGGGCATCGCCAGCAGGGGGCCGCCCTTGGTCCTGAGCCAGACCGGCTGGTCGTCCATCGGCCAGTCCATGGTGTAGCCGTAGCCGGCCTCGGCGAGCAGGTCCTCGGTGTTGGCGCTGGGATGGGCGCCCGGGCTCATCCAGCCGGCAGGCGCAGCGCCCTCATGGCTCGCGATCGCTTGCGTCGCCTCGGCGATCAGCCGGCGCTCGGCCTCGACCTCCATGCCGTTCTGGTGCTCGGAATTGGTGCGGCCATGGGCGACGATCTCGTCGCCGCGGCGGCGATGGGCCGCGACCAGTTCCGGGCAGTGCGCGTAGCACTCGGTGTTGAGCAGCACCGAGAGCGGCAGGCGGTACTCGTCGAAGAGCTCGATCAGCCGCCAGCCGCCGACGCGATTGCCGTATTCGCGCCAGGCCCAGTTATAGGTGTTGGGGTGCTGGAGCCCGGGCGAATAGGGCAGGCCGAGTCCCGAGCCATAGGCGAAGTGCTCGACGCAGAGCGCGACATAGACGGCGAGCCGCTTGCCGCCCGGCCAGGTGAAGTCCAGCCGGTCGACGATGGGCGAGTAGGGGAAGCGTCCAGGGGTAGGCAGCATGAGCGTGGGTCCGTCAGGGGCGATAATCGGCCGGCGCGACGACCGAGGAGAGATCGACGGTCGCGACGTTCTCACGCGTCACCAGCAGGGCCGGCAGCACGACGCGGGCCTCGACCGGCTGCTTCGCCGCGGCTTTCAGCGCCTGCGCCATCGCGGCCTTGCCCTGGGCGACGACCTGCTGGATCGAGGTGCAGGCGATGTCGCCGTCCTTCAGCATCTGCTGGGCGGTCGGGCTGAAGTTCGAGGCCGAGACCTTCACCGGCTTGCTCGCCGACTTGAAGGCCGAGACGACGCCGGCCGCCATGTCGTCGGTCGCGGCATAGATGCCGGCGAGATCAGGAAAGCGCTGCGTCCAGTCCTCGGCGGTGCCGAGCGCGGCGTTGCGATTGTCGGCGAGGCGCGATTCCGCGACGATCTTGACGTCCGGGGCCGCCTTGGCCAGCGCCTCGCGGAAGCCCTTGGCGCGCAGGTCCGACCAGGCTTGGCCGGCGGGCCCGGCCATCATCGCGACCGTGCCCTTGCCGCCGACGGCCTTGGCCAGGCATTCGGCCTGGAGCTTGCCCATGTCGGCATGGTCGGCGCTGACCAAGGAGGCGAGCTTCGGCGTGTTCGGCGGCGAGGAGATGCCGATGACCGGGATGCCGGCCTCGATCGCACGCTCGACGATCGGCTTGACTGCATCGCCATTGGTGGCGCCGATCACGATCGCGGAAACCTTGCGCTGAATCAGGTCCTGCACCTGGGCGATCTGCTGCGAGGCGTTGGCGTCGCCGCCGGCATTGAGCTTCAGCACCTTGGCGCCGCCCGCCTTCGCCTCGCTCTCCATGCCGTAGACGGCGGAGATCCAGAAGGAGGAGGCGAGGTTCGGCACGGCGATGCCGATCGTCTTCTCCTGGGCGAAGGCTGGTTGCGCCAGCGCGGCGGCAGCGATCGAGGCGAGCAGGAGGCTACGGCGGGACAGGAATGTCATGGCGATACGTCCTTGGGCTGGCGGTTGCGGGTGAGAAGCGAGCGGAGGGCGGTGTCCATCAGGCCGGAGCCGAGGATGACGAGGCCGACGGTGACCTGCGCCAGGAAGGGCGAGACCCCGGTGAGATTGAGCCCGGTCAGCACGACCTGGACGAAGAAGGCGCCGGCAGCGACTGCGATGGCGTTGGCGACGCCGCCCGACAGGGCAGTCCCGCCGATGATTGCGGCGGCGATCGCCTGCAATTCCATGCCGGCGCCCTCGGTCGGCAGGCCGGCGCCGGCCCGCGCCGTCATCAGCGCTCCGGCGAGCCCGGCGAAGAGGCCGCAGAGCTGGTAGGCCCGGATCTGGAGCGCACCGGCATCGGCGCCGACCAGGCCGACGGCCTCGGGATTGGCGCCGAGCATCAGGATGCGCTTGCCGAGCGTGGCATGGCTCAGCAGGAACTGGGCGCCGAGGACGCAGGCGAGGGCGAGCCAGGCGAGCGGCGGCAGGCCGAGCACCGGATCGAAGGCGAGGCTGGTGGCCTGGCCGGCCTCCGTGAGCGGCACGGCCTGGCCGTCATCGCTGACCAGCAGGGCAATGCCCTTCAGCGCGACCAGCGAGCCGAGCGTCGCGACGATCGGCTGCAAGGCAAGGCGGCCGACCAGCCAGCCGTTCAGCGTGCCGCAGGCGAGGCCGACCAGCGGGGCGACAATCAGGCCCGCCAGCCCGAAGCTGTTGGCAGCCATGGCGGCGAGCGTTCCGGCGAGTGCCGCGATGGCGCCGACCGAGATGTCGAAGCCGCGGGCGGCGAGGGCGAACATCTGCCCGGTCGCGAGCAGGACGAGGACCCAGGCCTGGCCGGCGATGCTGGCGGCGTTGCCGAGCGAGAGGAAGCCGGGCGCGATCGCGGCGAAGATCAGGCCGGCGGCGATGATGCCTGCGGGAGCGACGAGCAGACGGGGAGCGATGACCTGGTTCATCCGCGCCTCCCATTGGTCAGCAGGCGGACCGCGTTGCCGAGGAAGGCCCAGTCGCGCTGGAGCAGCACGGCTCCGATGACGAGCGTGCCGAGCAGGATGAGCTGGTAGGCGGTCGGCAGGTTCAGCAGCACGACGATGTTGTTGAGCATGGCGACGATCAGCACGCCGCAGGCGACCTGCAGGACATTGCCGCGCCCGCCGCCGAGCGGCAGCCCGCCGACGGCGCAGGCGGCGATGGTCTCGAAGGGGAGGTTCGGCGCGAGCATGGGCTGGCCCGAGGCGACGCGGCTGGTCAGGATCACAGCGCCGAGCGCGCAGAACAGGCCGGCCACGGCATAGCCGGAGAAGACGAGGCGAGGCACGGAGAGCCCGGCGAGCCTGGCGGCCGTGGCATTGGCACCGACCAGATACCAGCCGCGTCCGAGTCGGGTCTTCGCGAGCAGCAGATGCAGCACGGCGAAGGCGGCGGCGGCGCAGAGTATCGGCACGGGGATGCCCAAGACACGGCCGCGTGCCGGAAAGGAGAACGCATCCGACGGCGGCGCATCGATCGGCAGGCCGCCGGCGAGCCAGGCGGCGAGGCCCGATGCGATCATCAGCATGCCGAGCGTCGCGATCACCGGCGGCACGGAAAAGCGGGCGACAAGCAGGCCGTTGACCATGCCGACGCCCAGGATCAGCAGGCTGCCGAGGAGGAAGGCGCCGACGACACCGGTTGTCGGCAAGGCCATGACGATGACGACGCTCGCCAGCGCCGCCGAGGCACCGAAGGAGAACTCGATGCCGGCGAGGATGACGACGATGGCTTGGCCGCAGGCGACGATGCCGAGGATGGCGGCGATGCGCAGCACGTTCTCGATATTGCCGAGCGTGCCGAAGCGCGGCACGGCGAGAGCGGCCAATCCGAAGAGCAGCGCCGTCACGATGAGGATGACGGGCGGGCGCTGGCTGGCAGGCATGCTGGATGGGCCCCGGTCGCCGATTGGAAAGCTGCTCATGCCGCGGCCTTTCCGGCGAGCGCGGCCATGATCGCCTCGGTCGAGGCGCTCCCCGGCAGGTCCTCCGCGATCATGCCGTCTCGGACCACGAGGTAACGGTCGCAGAGCGCCGTCAGCTCGTCGAGGTCGCTCGAGGCGACGAGGACGGCGATGCCGTTGCTGGCCATCTCGATGACGGCTCGGTGGATCAGGGCGCGCGCGGCGACATCGACCCCGCGCGTCGGCTCGAGCAGGACCAGCGCCCGCAGGTTCGGGAGAGCAAGGCAGCGCGCGATCAGCAGCTTCTGCTGGTTGCCGCCGCTGAAGCTTGCGGCCTCGGCATCGGGCCGGGCCGGATGCAAATGCAGGCGGCGCAGCAGCGGCTCGATCGCGGCGCGTTCGCGCGTCTTGCCGAGAAGGCCGCGGGCGGAGAAGCGAGAGAGGGCGCTGGCCGAGGCGTTGCCGATCGCGCTGACTGGCGGAAACAATCCCTCGGCATGGCGGTCGGCCGGGACATAGGCGACGCCGAGGCGGACGGCCTCGCGTCGATCGCCCAAGGCGAAGCGCTGCTCGCCGACAGCGATCTCGCCTTGGCCGGAAGCGGCGCCGGCCATGGTCGCGGCGATGGCGAGCGCGCCAGAGCCGACCAGACCGGCAAGCCCGACGATCTCGCCGGCGTGCACCGAGAGGTCGAGGGCATGGCCAGTCGCCATGCGCACGCCAGCCGCAGTCAGGACCGCCTCCGCCCGGGCGCTGCCGGAACGGTGCTCGTGCTCGACCTGCATGCCCAGCATCGCCTTGACTAGCGTGGCGCGGTCATGCCGGCCGATCGGCGCGGCATCGATCACGGTCGCGCCGTCGCGCAGCACGGTGACCTCGTCGGCGAGGCGTTCGATCTCGTCGAATTTGTGCGAGATGAAGAGCACGGCCGTGCCGCCGGCACAGAGATCGCGGACCACGGCGAAGAGCCGATCGGCTTCGGCGCCGTTCAGCGCGGCGGTCGGCTCGTCGAGGACGAGGATGCGGCAATTGCGGCCGACACCGCGGGCGATCTCGAGCAATTGGCGCTCACCGAGCGAGAGCGATGAGACCGGACGGTCGAGGTCGAGGTCGAGCCCGACGCGAGCGAGCCAGGCCCGCGCCTCCTCGCGCGGCACCAGCGCCTTGCGGCTGAGGCCGGCGCGGCCGGCAGCAAGCTGGAAGGCGGAGAGATTGTCGAGGACGGAGAGTTCGGGGAACAGGCTGAGATGCTGGTAGATCGGCACGATCCCGGCGGCGATCGCCTCGGCGACCGAGCGGAAGGCGACGGGCTTCCCGGCGAGGGAGACGCTGCCGCTGTCGGGCTTCACCGCGCCGACGATGATCTTCACCAGGGTCGACTTGCCGGCACCGTTCTCGCCGAGCAAGGCGTGGACGCGGCCGGCCTGCAAGGTCAGGTCGGCGCTGCGCAGTGCGCAGGTCGCGCCATAGCGCTTGGCGATGTCGCGCATGGCGAGCGCGATCGCTGGCTCGATCGTCATCGGCAGTTCCCCGTTCACCGGTGCCATGCCCGTGGGCAGGTCCGGCGTTGACGAGACGATGAAGCCGTCGCCCGGTCGTCACAAACGAATTGTTCGGCGCTCATGCATGATCTAATCTCATGCATACGAGAGGTACTGCATGCGAAAGAGGCGCCTGCCGCCATTGAATGCGCTGCGTGGCTTCGACGCTGCCGCGCGCCACCTGTCCTTCACCAAGGCCGCCGAAGAGCTGAGCCTGACGCAGGGCGCCGTCAGTCGGCAGGTCAAGGAGCTCGAGCTTCATCTCGGGCAGGAACTGTTCCGCCGCTTCACTCGCAGGATCGAGCTCACCGCCGAGGGGGAGCAGTTCTTCCGCAGCGTCGAGAGCATGCTCGACGAGCTCGAGCGCGCCGCTGGCCGCTTTGGCCGGCGCAGGGACCGGGCGACGTTGACGGTGTCGGTGCTGCCGACGATCGCTTCCGTCTGGCTGATGCCGCGACTGCATCTCTTCACCAGCCTGCATCCGGAGATCGAGCTGCGCGTCGTCTCGTCGATCGAGCCGGCTGACCTGCTCGCCCACGAGGCGGATGTCGCGATCCGCGTCGGACGCCTGCCGGGCCGGCACTATGAGCGCAACCAGCCACGCATCGAATTGTCGATGCTGACGCGCTGGGACGGTGTCCATGCCGACGAGCTCTTTCCCGATCGGCTGGTGCCGGTCTGCTCACCGGGCCTGATCGGCGAAACGGACGTCACTCCGGCCGATCTGGCGCGCTGGCCGCTGATCCATACCTCGACGCGCCGCCATGCCTGGCCCGACTGGCTCAAGGCTCATGGTGTGCGCGCGGCGATCGAGATCGAGCAAACGCTGCAGTTCGGGCATTTCTTCATGTCGCTCGATGCGGCGCGCCAGGGGCGTGGCATCGCGCTCGTGCCTGATATCATCCTGGCGCATGAGGAGGGCATGCGCGGCTTGACGGTTCCGCTGACCAGCGAGCTCGACAGCGCCGGCGAATATTACCTCCTGATCCACGAAAGCCGTTTCGACGATCCGCGCGTGCAAGGTTTCAGGAACTGGGCCTTGAAGGAGTCTTTCAAAGTTCGCGGCAATTCACCGAAGCTCGCCCCGGCCTGACCGGGCGAAGGGATTTGAACCATCGCTCCTCAATATTGGAACGTGATTCATTGCGCTTTTCTCATAATTATTGGGTATTCTGGCTGCCAATTGGGCTTCACATCAGGCGATCCGTTGCGCCTTACGTTAGATGCCGGCCTGAAGCCGCTGCACGGCTGTAGCGAATTCAACGAATCCTATCGTCGAAAGATGACCGTCTCGCCCCACGGTCGCGGCAGGTCGCGCCGTGCTCTGAAGTCCTGGAGCAATGCCGCAATTCCCCGAATCGTGGAATTGCCCCAGGCCTTTGTTCTATCGCATTGTCTTCACGCGAGCCGGTGCCCACTTCGCTCGAAAATGCTCTGGAGTTCTGGTGGCGACGGTTTCCTTCGTCCGTCAGTCACCTCGTTTTGCCGATGGCCACCGGCTGCCCTCCTTTGATGATCCCGATATAGTTTACCGTCTCGATCTGGAGGTCGGCTCCATAGGCTTGCTTGCCGCCGAGACTGAGCTTGTCGCCCTGAACGGATTCAATTGGCATGGCTGTGGCCAGGGCAGCCGCTACCTTGGCGGTATCGTCGGCCGTGCCGGCCTTTGAGATCGCTGCCAGCATAGCCCTGGCACCATCGTAATAAGCGACAAGGATCTCGTTAGGCACATGGCCGGTGCGCTTTTCGTAAGCGGCGGCGATGCGCTTGTAGCCGGCATTGTTGGGGTCGGCATAGAGCATGTTGATCAGCCCTTCGGAGGCTTGGGCTCCAGCTGCCGCCACGATGTCGCGCGGCCCCGCGCCGCCGGTCTTGAAGATCAGCCCGGTATAGCCGAGTTCGCGCGCCTGCCGCACAATCAACCCGGCGGTGGCGGGTGGCGTGCCGCCAAGCTCGATGATATCCGGCTTGTAGGCCATGAGCTTCGTCAGCGTCGGCTGGAAATCTCGCAAGGCGCGTTCGTAGAGTTCCTTGCCGACGACCTCGAAGCCCTTTTCCTTGAACACGCGCTCGCCGAGTTCAGTCTGGTCCCAGCCGGTCTCGTCATTGGGGTTGATGATCGCGACGCGCTTGGCCGTCGGATGATTGGCCTTCAACCAATCCACCATCGACGGCACATATTCATGCGGCGTGCTGTAGAGGCGGAACATATAGGGATTGGATTTGTCGAGAGCCTTGCGGGTATAGGCCGAGCTGAAACCGAGGACCTTGTTGTCCATCACCGCCTCACGCAGGGCCATCGTACCCGCCGAGGACAGAATGATCACAAACTTGACGCCGTCCTGGTTGACCAGGCGGTTGAAGGCCGCCACCGCATCGGCGGTCTTGTACTGGTCGTCATAGGCTACGACCTCGACTTTCAGCTTTTTGCCGCCAACATCGAGCCCGCCCTGTGCATTGATCTCGTCGGCGGCGATACGCGGCCCTTCAGCCGCAGCGATGCCCCATGGCGCGCCCGGGCCGGTCAGGGCCGAAATCACGCCGATCTTGACGGTGTCGGCGGCGAGCGCCGCACCACCCTGCGCCAGGGCGTAAAGAGCGACAGCGCCGACCATGACGGCGCGGCGCGACAAGACGCTCGACAATTGCATCATCTGATCCTCCCAAGGTGAAAGCTCCGTTCTGGAGCCATTTTTTGAACGTCCGGCGGGGTAAGCGTCTTGGTCTCCTAGAGCTGCCCGGCGGGAACGCGTGCGCCTCCGCCGGACAATGTGGCGAGCATCGCCTGGGTCTGCGCGCCGGGACACGGCGCGGGCGCAGGCCTTTGCGAAGGGGTCCGCCCGAAACGAATCGGCGGAGCCGGCTGCATCTGGCCGTCAACCTGCACAAAGCTCTCGCGAGCCAGATGGTCGGGATGGTGGATGGCTTCAGCTGGCGTCAGGACGGGCGAGACACAGGCGTCGCTGCCCGCGAACAGAGCGGCCCAGTCGCGCCGGGAGCGGCTGGCGAAAAGTGCCGCCATCTGCGCACGGCGCGCCGGCCAGCGCGTCTTGTCCATCTGGTCATGCGCGGTCAGCCGGGGCAGGCCGAGCCCGTCCATCAGCACATCATGGAAGCGGGGCTCGATCGCGCCGACGGCGAGATAGCCGTCATCCGCGCAGCGATAGGTGGTGTAGAAAGGTGCGCCCCCATCGAGCAAGTTATCTTCGCGCCGGCTGCTCCAGCCGCCATCCTGCGTCAGGCTGTAGAGCATCGCGGCCTGGATCAGCGCTCCGTCCATCATGGCGGTGTCGACGGTCTGGCCCTGGCCTGTCCGGAGCGCGCTGAGGTGGGCGGCCAGCACGCCCGACAAAAGCAGCATGCCGCCACCGCCGAAATCGCCGACGAAATTTATTGGCGGCGGGGGAGGCGCATCGGCCTGTCCGATCGGCCAGAGCGCACCTGACATGGCGATGTAATTGAGGTCGTGCCCGGCCGTCTCCGCAGCCGTGCCGCCGCGCCCCCAGCCGGTGACGCGGCCATAGACCAGCTTGGGCCGGGCCGCGAGCGCAGGTTCAGGGCCGAGCCCAAGGCGCTCCATCACGCCGGGCCGATAGCCCTCGATCAAGATGTCTGCCCGCGCGATCAGGTCCAGCGCCCGGGCCTGACCTTCGGCGCTCTTCAGATCCAGCGTCACCGAGCGCTTGCCGCGCCCGAAAACAGCGTTCATCGCCAGCGGGTCCTGAGCGCCAGGCCGGTCAATCCGGATGACGTCGGCGCCCATATCGGCCAGCATCATCCCGCAGAACGGGGCCGGGCCGATCGCCGCGAACTCGACGACGCAGATGCCGGCGAGCGCCCCGCTAGACATGGGCGGCACTGCTCCGGCCCGCTTCCTTGGCCGCTATTTCGCCGGCCAGTGCCAGTATCGAGCGGGCCTGCTTGAGATGCGGCATGTCGAGCATCTTGCCGTTGAGCCCGACGGTGCCGACCCCTTGCATCTCGAAGGCCTGCACGACCTGCTGGGCATAGGAGATTTCCTCGGCGCTGGGCGCGAAGGCGGCATTGATGATGTCGATCTGGTCGGGGTGGATTGCCACCTTGCCGGTGAAGCCGGCGCGTCGCCCAAGCTCGGAATCGGTTTTCAGCCCTTCGGGATCGCGATAGTCGGCCCAGATCGTGTCGATCGGCTCGACGCCTGCCGCCCGCGCGCCGAGCAGGCAGAAGCTGCGTGCCATTCGATAGGTCATCTCGTAGCTGCCATCGGGCAGCCGGTTGGTTGTCGCCTGCAGCGCCGCCGCCAGGTCTTCGGCGCCCCAGGTCAGGCCGGCGAGCCGCGGGCTGGCGCCGATATAGCTCGAGAAGGAGAGCAGCGATTCCGGCGTCTCGGTCGCGACCGGCACGATCTTGGTTGCGCCGCGCGGAATGTCCTCGCGTTCCTCCAGCACCGTCAGATAGTCGCCCAGCAGCTTCACATCGGCGCCCGATTGCGTCTTGGGCAGGAAGACGACGTCAGGTTCGCCACCAATCACGGCGACGAGATCGGCCAGCGAGGACGGTTGCGACAACGGGTTGATCCGCACCCAGAATTGCTTGGTCCGGCTAGCGCGAGGATTGGTTCGCAGCCAATCGGCGATGAGGGCCCTGGCAACGGGGGCGCGATCGACCGAGACCGAATCCTCCAGATCGAAGATCAGCGCATCGGCATTGCCAAGCATGGCCTTGTTGAACTTGCGCTCGCTGTCTCCGGGCACGAAAAGGAGCGATCGAACCGGCATAGTCAATCCTTTCAAACGGCATGAACAGGATTTGGCCATACCATTAAAAAGAATGCAAGTTGATATTGACAGGCCCTAACCAGCCATCCAGTTTCAGGGGAGATGAATATGCTGATCGAACCCGTAATCGTGCCGAAGGCCTCAGACATGCTCGCGCACCAGCTGCGTGAGCGCATTCTGGCGGGTGAATTCCATGAGGGTTCAGTGCTGCCCAACGAGCGCGATCTCGCCAGCCATTCAGGCCTGAGCCGGACCTCGGTGCGCGAAGCCCTGCGCATTCTCGAGGTCCAGGGCATCATCGCGGTCAAGACAGGCCGCAATGGCGGCTCGGTGGTGCAGCGGCCGAATCGGGAAGCGCTGGAACGGTCTTTGACGCTCTATATTCGCGGCCACCGCGTGCGGATGGAATCGCTTCTTCAGACGCGCGAGGCGATCGAGCCCTCGGCTGCGGCTCTGGCGGCGCAATATCGCAGCGAGGAGGAACTTGCCCAACTCGAACTGCTACATCGGCAGCTCGAGGCCTCCTATGACGATATCGCCACCTTCCGAACGGTGAACATCGAATGGCATCTCGCCGTCATCACGGCGAGCCACAACGAGCTGCTGCTCGCCTTCTACAACGCCATTTCCGACAATATCCACGAAGCCAGCAGCCTGAAAGATTTTCACTCGGTCGATGTCCGCTCGGGCGTGATCGAGATCCACCGCCGCATCAACGAAGCGATCCGCAAGCAGGATGCGCCAGCCGCCTTCCGCCGCATGCAGCGTCACACCGCGGCCTTTGCCGAGCGGGCCATGGATTGGCTCGCGACCCATTCCGAACAAGAAACTGCCGAGGAGACGACCCGTGCTGCAAAGCGCATCACCACGACGCGAGGGCGGCCCGCACGAGAGTGAGGACGGCACCTACGCATCCGAAGAGCTGCTCCTGCGCGAGACCGTACGGCGCTTTATGACGAACGACGTCAGGCCGGCCGAGGAGGGGCTGCCGCACGACGCCTACAAGCTGCCGAAGGAGCAACTCGACAGGCTGCAGAAGAAGGCCCGCGAGCTCGGCCTCTGGAACGTGCAAAGCCCTGAGGAGCATGGCGGCGCCGGCCTGAGCCTGGTCGGCCAGGTGATCGTTGCCGAAGAGGCCGCCAAATGCAGGATGGGAGCCTATATCCCGGCCTGTGGCGCCTTCGGCTTCGACCCGCCGAGCGTGATCTTCCGCGGTAGCCAGGCCCAGATCGAGAAATATGCCAGGCCCGCGATCGAGCGTGGCGAAAAGGCCTTCTTCGCGATCAGCGAGCCAAGCGGCGGTTCCGACCCTGCCCGCGCGATCCGCACCACGGCGCGCCGCGAGGGCGACGAATATGTGCTCAACGGCACCAAGTTCTGGATCACGGCGGCCAACGAGTCGACATGGGGCATCGTCTTCGCCCGAGTCGGCGCCGAGAAGAGCCGTGAAGGCATAACCTGCTTCATCGTCGACATGAATCGGCCCGGCGTCAGCCACACCGTCATCCCCGTGATCCGCTCCTACGCGCCCTTCGAGCTGCATTTCGAGAATTATCGCATCCCTGTCGAGAACCGGATCGGCGAGGAGGGGCAAGGCTTCCAGCTCGTCAACGACCTGCTCGTCCATGGTCGTGTTCCCTATGCGGCCGGCACCATCGGTGTCGCCCAGGCCGCGCTCGAACTCGCGATCGACTGGGCCAAGCAGCGCCAGACCTTCGGCGCGCTGCTCGCCGACCGTCAGGCGATCCAGTGGATGCTGGCCGATTCCGAGATCGAGTTGCGCGCCGCGCGCCTGTTGGTACTCGATGCAGCGCGCCGGGCCGATGCCGGGCAGGACATCAAGATGGAATCCTCGGTCGCGAAGGTCTTCGCCACCGAGACGGCCGGCCGCGTCGTCGATCGCTGCATCCAGATTCTCGGCGGCATGGGCGTCGCGCAGGAAATGCCGCTGGAGCGCTGGTATCGCGAGATGCGGATCAAGCGCATCGGCGAAGGGCCGTCGGAGGTTCAGCGCCTCGTCGTCGCCCGCAATCTTCTCGGCAGCCGCACCAGGTAAACGCCGGGCGCAACAAACGCCAAGGCCCCAACGCATCGCAAGGATCCATCATGTCGATCGATTTCGAGGTCGAGGACGGCATCGCCGTCATCACCATCAACCGTCCCGAGAAGCTCAATGCGATGGATGCCGATCATTATCGCGGGCTATCCGAGGCTTGGGTCCGGGTGCGCGACAGCCTCGACATCCGCGTCGCCATCGTCACCGGCGCCGGCGAGCGCGCCTTCACCACCGGCGCCGACATCAAGAGCTTCATCGCCTCGCCCCTGCCATACTCCGAAATGTGGCTGACCCAGCGCGACCAGCTGCTCAATCGCGGACTGGAGGTCTGGAAGCCGGTGATCTGTGCCGTGAACGGGCTTTGCCTCGGCGGCGGCATGACGTTGCTGATGGGCACCGATCTGCGCGTCGCGGCCGAGCACGCCACCTTCAGCCTGGCCGAGGTCAAGCGCGGCGTCATCCCGGCCAATGGCGGCACCCAGCGCGTGCTGTCGCAACTGCCCCATGCGATCGCGATGGAGATGCTGCTCACCGGCGACTCCATCGACGCGCAGGCCGCGTTGAGATGGGGCCTGGTCAACAAGGTCGTGCCCAAGGGCGAGGTGCTCGCCGCCGCCAAGGACTATGCCCGGCGGATCGCGGCAGCGGCGCCGCTGGCGGTGCAGGCCGCCAAGGAGCTGGCCATCCGCGGCAAGGACATGGACCTCACCACCGGCCTGCGCATGGAGCAGTTGATCAACCGCGTGCTCCAGGCGACCGAGGACGCTAGGGAAGGCCCGGCAGCTTTCGCTGAAAAGCGCCCGCCGAACTTCCAGGGCCGTTGATCATGGCGGACAGCCAGCAACTCCAGCCGGATGCCTCCAGGCCAGGACCGCTCGCCGGTGTCACTGTCCTCGACCTCGGCCAGATCTATAACGGTCCCTACGCCACCTTCCTGATGGCGATGGCCGGCGCCGATGTCATCAAGATCGAGCCGCCCGGTGGCGAGAACCTGCGCCGGCGCACGGTTGTCGGCGGCGGGGCACTCCCCTTCGCCATGCTGAACTCGAACAAGCGCTGCCTCGTGCTCGATCTCAAGAGCGATAGCGGCCGCGAGATCCTGCAGGCGCTGGTCCGCAAGGCGGATGTGCTGCTGGAGAATTTTGCGCCCGGCGTGATGACACGGCTGGGCGTCGGCTATGACGAACTCTCGGCGATCAACCCAAGGCTGATCTATGCCTCCGGCTCCGGCTACGGCCTGAGCGGCCCGTATCGCGATTACCCGGCCATGGATCTGACGGTTCAGGCGATGGCCGGCGTGATGAGCATCACCGGGTTTCCGGACAAGCCGCCTGTCCGCTCGGGCCCCGCGGTCTGCGATTTCTTCGGGGGCGTGCATCTTTGCACCGCGGTCTCGATGGCGCTGTTCGAGCGCGAGCGCACGGGCAAGGGCCGCCTGGTCGAAGTTGCGATGATCGAGGCGGTTTATGCCTCGCTGAGCTCCAATCTCGGCATGTGGTTCGGCAGTGGTGGCAAGGCGCCCGCACGCACTGGCAACCGCCATGGCGGCCTCGCCGAATCCCCCTATAACGTCTACGCGGCCAAGGACGGCCACATCGCCATCATCGGCGTGACTGACGAGCACTGGCGCCGTCTTGCCCGCACGGTCGGCCGCCCCGACCTCGCCGATGATCCGCGCTTCGCGACCCTCAAGGAACGCGTTGCGCGCATGGATGAGGTCGATGCGCTGGTGTCGTCCTTCACGAAGGATTTCGACAAGCAGGAATTGTTCGAGCTGCTGAACGCGAACCGTGTGCCCTGCGCCCCGGTTCGCGATCTCGACGATGTTGTCAACGACGTGCATTTGCGCGAGCGCGGCTTCCTCAACGAAGTGGCCCATCCGCGCTTTGGCGATGTCGTGCTGCCGGGTTCGCCCTTGCGCTTCCAGGACACCCCTCTGACCGAACTGGTGCCCAGCGGTGACCCGGGCCAGCACAGCGGCGAGGTGCTCTCCGACATGCTGGGACTCGGCCCCGCCGAGATCGCCGACCTGCGTCAGCGCAGGGTGATCTAGCCAATTCCGGCCGCGCGAGGGCGTGGCCACCGACATAAGGACATGCCAGCATGGCCAGGAGCCGAAGCGTCATCATCACCTGTGCCGTGACCGGCGCGATCCACACCCCGACCATGTCGGAGCATCTGCCGGTCACGCCCGAGGAGATCATCGAATCGGCCCTGGGCGCGGCCTCGGCCGGCGCCTCGATTCTCCATCTGCATGCGCGCGATCCGCAGACCGGCCGGCCCGACCAGACCATCGAAGCCTTCCAGCGTTTCCTGCCGCGGATCAAGCAGCAGACCGATGCGGTGATCAACATCACCTCCGGCGGCAGCCCCTATATGAAGGTCGAGGAGCGGGTGAAGCCGGCAGCGCTGTTCAAACCTGAAGTCGCCTCGCTGAACATGGGCACGATGAATTTCGGCCTGTTCCACCTCGCCGACAAATACAAGACCTTCAAGCATGAGTGGGAGCGCGAGCATCTCGAGAATTCCCGCGATCTCGTCTTCCGGAACACGTTCAAGGACATCGAATACATCCTCTCCACCTGCTACGACAACAACACCCGCTTCGAGTTCGAGTGCTACGACATCGGGCATCTCTACACGCTCAAGCACTTCCTCGATCGCGGGCTGGTCAAGACGCCGCTCTTCATCCAGTCCGTCTTCGGGCTGCTCGGCGGCATAGGCCCCCATCCCGAGGATGTCGCACATATGAAGCGTACCGCCGACCGGCTGTTCGGCGACCAGTATCGCTGGTCGGTCCTCGGCGCCGGCCGACACCAGTTGCCGATTGCGGCGATGTCTGCGGCGATGGGCGGCAATGTCCGCGTCGGGCTGGAGGATTCGCTCTGGGCCGGGCCGGGGCGGCTTGCCACCTCCAATGCCGAGCAGGTCGCTCTCGTGCGCAAGATCATCGAGGGGCTGGGGCTGTCGGTGGCGAGCCCCGACGAGGCCCGCGAGATCCTCGAACTCAAGGGCGCTGACGCCACGAACTTCTGACGCATCGGACGCCGCGGGAGGGCGAGGACCGTGACGCAGGCAGGCAGGCATCTTCTCGTGGCAGGCGCCACCAGCGTCGCGACACAGCATCTGGTGGATATCGCGCGCGCCACGCCCGGCTGGCGCGTCACCGGGCTTTGCCGCCACCCGCCAAAGGAGGTCGCAGCCGGCGTCCGCTACATCGCGGCGGATCTGCTCGACGCGCAGTCCTGCCGCAATGCGATGGTGGGGGCAGACTACACGCATCTGGTCTATGCGGCGCGCGCGCCCCATGCCCTCTACACGGCGATGGTACCTTACTCGAAGGTCAGCATCGAGGATGTCGAGCCGAACGTCGCAATGTTGCGCAATATCGTGCTGGCCTGCCAGAATCCGGCATTGCGCCATGTTCATGCGCTGGCCGGTACGAAATGGTACGGGCTGCATCTGGGGCCCTTCACCACACCGGCGCGCGAATCCGACCCTGGCCACCTTCCGCCGAACTTCTATTTCGGGCAGCAGGATTTCCTGATCGCGGAATCGGCGCGGCGGGGCTGGAGCTGGTCGACGAGCCGGCCGGGCGTGATCAGCGGCGTCGCCGTCGGCATGGCGCCCAATCTGCTCTCGACCATCGGCGCCTATGCTGCGATCTGCCGCCATCTCGGGCGGCCCTTCGATTTCCCCGGCAAGCCCGGGAACTACACCGCGCTGCAGGAACTCACCGACGCCAGGCTATTGGCCCAGGCCGTATTCTGGATGTGCGAGGCGCCGGAAGCGCAGAACCAGGCCTTCAACGTGACGAATGGCGATCTCTTCCGCTGGGAACAGGTCTGGCCGAAGCTCGCCGCCCATTTCGGGCTCGACATCGGGCGCGTGCGGCACTTTTCGCTGGTTCAGTGGATGTCCGACAAGGCCTCCGTCTGGGACGAGATCGTCCGTGCCCATGGCCTGCAACCGCTCTCGATCGACCGGGTCGCATCCTGGGGCTTCGCAGATTTCTGCCTCGGCTGGGACTACGACGTGATTTCCTCGACGACCAAGATCCGCAAGGCCGGCTTCAACGCGCTCGTCGATACCGAGGAGATGATGCTCGCCCAACTCGGCCAATACGAGGCGAGGTCGATTCTGCCGAACATTGCGCACTGAACCCAAAGATGCCGAACGGCTCATATGACCAACCCGGGGAGGACTTCGATGAAACGGCTGAAGACTGCGCTGCTTGCGCTCGGGTTCGCATTGGCGCTACCCGTCGCTGCGCTCGCGCAAGCCTATCCCAGCAAGACCATCACCATGGTCCTGCCCTTTCCGGCAGGCAGCGCCACCGACGGCGTCGCTCGCTTCATTGCCGAAGAGCTGCGCAAATCGCTGGGCCAACCAGTGATCGTCGAGAATAAGCCCGGCGCCGACGGAATCGTCGCCGCCCAGCATGTGATGCGGTCCGAACCCGACGGCTACACCCTGTTCGTCACCACCAATTCGACCCACGCGGTCAACCCGACGCTCTACCGCCAGTTACCCTATGATGCGGTCGACGATTTCACGCCGGTCGGCGGGCTGATCAGGATCATGCAGATGCTTTGCGTCCGCAGCGACTTCCCTGCCCAGGATCTAGCGGGCTTCATCAAGGTCGCCCAGGCGAGCACCACGCCGCTCAGCTTCGGCAGCGGCAACACTTCGAGCCGCGTTGCCGGCGAATTGTTGAAACACGACGCAAAGCTCAAGCTGGATCACGTACCGTATCGCGGAACGCCGCAGGCAGTGACCGATCTTGTCGGCGGCCATATCAAGCTGTTCTTCGCCGACCCCTTCGCCGCGATCAGCCTGATCAACGACGGCAAGCTCAAGGCGCTGGCGGTCACCGACAGGACGCGCCTGCCCCTGCTGCCGAACGTCCCCACCATGATCGAGCTGGGGTACAAGGATTTCGAGGTCGTCAGCTGGGTCGCGGCCTTCATGCCGGCCAAGGCCGATCCGGCGATCGTCCGGAGACTCAACACCGAGATCAACACGATCCTCGCCCGTCCGGAATCGAAGGCCTTCATCGAGAAGATGGGCGCGACGCTGATGCCGACCTCGCCGGCCGAACTCGGCGCCTACGTCAAATCGGAGATCAAGCTCTGGGCGCGGCTGATCGAGGTCAGCGGGCTGGAGAAGAAGTAGAGTTCTTCATCGGTGGGGGCTCACGCCCCCACCGATAGACCGAGCTCCGCCAAAACCTCATCGGTATGCTGGCCATACATCGGCACCGGCGCCCGAACCTGGCGGGCCGCGCCATCGAACGTGATCGGCTGCAGCACCGTCTGGGTCGGCCCCAGCACCGGATGCTCATACTGCGTAACGAGCCCGCGCGCCTTGGTGTGAGGGTGGTCCAGCAGATCCTGCAACGTGTTCAGCGGCGCGCTCGGAATCCCGGCCCTGGCCAGGACGCCGAGCCAATGTTCGCAGTCATCCGTCCCGATGATCGACTGCACGAGGGCGATGGTCTCACCGGCATTGGCGACACGCACGGCATTGCCGGCAAAACGCGGATCGGTTCCGAGTTCGGCTCGGCCGACCGCGACGCAGAAGCGCCGCCACAGATTGTCGTTGGGCACGCCGATGAGGATCGCGCGATCCCTGGCTTGGAAAACGTCATAGGGGCAAAGCGAGGGATGCCCGCAACCGGACTTGCCCGGCAGCTTGCCGGACTCCCAGTAGTTCTGCAGGACATAGCCCATCAACGCCACCGAGGTCTCGAACAGTGAAACCTCGACATAACCACCTTCGCCGGTCCGGCCCCGCCGCAGCAGGGCGGCAAGAATGCCTGCAAGCGCATTCATGCCGGTGGCCTGGTCGATCGGCGACATCGGCGAGCGCACCGGCCCGCCGCCCTCTTCTCCGGTGATCGTCAGCAGCCCGCTGAATGCCTGCAGCACGAGGTCGTAGCCCGGCGCCGCGCTCAAGGGACCGGACTGGCCGTAGCCGGAGATGCTGCAATAGACGAGGCGGGGATTGGTCGCCCGCAGGCTCGCATGATCGACCCCGAGACGGGCTGCGACGCCGGGCGCGAAACTCTCGATCGCGACATCGGCCCAAGCCGCCAACCGCTTGACAGCCTCGCGGCCATGCTCGGATTTGAGATCCAGCACGATGCTGCGCTTGTTGCGGTTCACGCTCAAGAACACGGCGCCGGTATCGCCCTTGTAGGGTGGCCAGCGCCGGGTCTCGTCGCCGACGCCTTCGGCCTCCACCTTGATGACGTCGGCGCCCATATCGCTGAGATGCTGGGTGCAGAGCGGTCCAGCCAGGACCTTCGAAAGATCGAGCACCTTCGTGCCGGTGAGCGGCAGTTCCATCGGATTTTTTGTCCCTTGCGAAGCTACCGGTTCAGGCGTCGATCTGCTTTTCGAGATGCACCCTGTACTCGGCCAGGTAGCGCGCTCGCGTCTGCGGTTCGACGCGCGCTGCGGCATAGGCGACGAAGGGGTCGAGCCCCGTCATCCCGACATAGTGGAAAAGCCCCTTCTGAAGCGGGAGCAGAGTTTCATCCATGGGCGCATAGGCGCGCGCGCCATCCTTGACGAAGCGCTCGGCCGGGCTGCCGGTGGTGACGGTGATCAGCCCCCGGCGTCCCTGCAGCCCTCCGTCTTCGAAGCGGCGGTCGCTGTCATAGGCGAAGCCCACCGACATGACCCGATCGATCCAGCCCTTCAGGATCGCCGGCGGGCCGAACCACCAGAGCGGAAAATTGAACATCACCACGTCCGCCGCCATCAACTTGGCATGCTCGGCGGCGATCGGCTCGCAATAACTCCCCTCGCGATGAGCGCGTCGCTGCTCGGCCTGGTAAATGAAGGGGGCATCGGTCGGGTGATCGAAATCACGGTGATCGCCGACCGGCGAAAAGCCCTGGCGATAGAGATCGGAGACGACGACCGCGTGCCCCGCAGCGCTCAGTGTCGAGACCGCAACGTCTTTCAGGGCGCCGCAAAAGCTTTCCGGCTCGGGATGAGCGAAGACGATGAGAATGTTCATGGCGCTCCCTAACGGCCAACGAATACGGGCGCGCGCTTCTCCAGGAAGGCGGCAACCCCCTCGGCATGGTCCTCGCTCAGCACGGCGAGCCCCTGCGATACGGCTTCCAAATCGAGGAAGGCCTCGAGCGTCGGCACCGTCATGGCCTTGAACATCCGCTTGGCGATGCCGAAGGCCATGGTCGGCCCGCGCGCCAGCATTTCGGCGGCGGCCCGCGCCTCGGCTTCGAGCTCCGCATCGGGCACCACCTTGGCGACGATCCCGAGCGCATGCGCCTCGGGGGCGCTCAGCGTGCGGCCCGAAAACACCAGCTCCTTGGCGCGCATCTGCCCCAGCGCCTGCGTCAGAAAGAATACCGCGCCGCCATCAGGCGCCAGGCCGACATTCTTGAACACCATCGAGAAGCGCGCCGTTTCGGAAGCGATCACCATGTCGCTGGCCAGGCACATGGCGAAGCCTACTCCCGCCGCTGGCCCGCGTACCGCCGCGACCACCGGCTTTTCGAGGTTGGCGATCGCCGCCATCGCCCGATGCAGCCGGCGAAAACGCTCGCGGGTCGAGAACGGTGTGAACGCGCCGAGATTGCCGACATCTCCACTGGCGCAGAAGCCGCGTCCGGCCCCCGTCAGAATGACGGCGCGCACCGCGTCGGTGTAGGCGAGATCGAGAAAGATCTGGCCGAGTTCCTGCTTCAACGGCTCGTTCAGCGCATTCAGCCGCTCGGGACGATTCAGCGTCACGGTCGCGATCGCATCGCTCTCGGCATAGTCGACGAACATCAGGCTTCCTCGCAATCCCGCGTGTTCTCTGGCCGCGGTTGGGTCTTCTGCCGCGAGCCCTGTTTGGACCCGGCGAAGGCTTATCAGAATTTGCTCCCGATCTTATGTCAATAATTATAATGGTCAGTCCAAAAAGTGCATTTGCGCGCAGCACGATCGAACTCGAATTTAGAATTAATATATTGATATTGCTGAATTATTTTTTCTATCTCGACTCCTCACCTCGGGAGTACCCCGGATTGACATTGGCCTTTTTTGGTCTAACCTTTTCGATAATCATAAAGAAAAAAGGCCGCATTCCGGCCAGTGGAGAAACGCTCATGACGGCTGAGATCGCGTCCTTCTTCCCCCCTCCAAGTGGCGACCGTTGAACGCGGCCGCGGCACGGACGAAGGGAAGCCCGCATGCTCGCAACCATTGAGCAGATCATCGTCAACGGCCTGCTGAGCGGGCTCGTCTACGTGATCATGGCGCTCGGTTTCACGCTGATCTTCGGGATCATGCGCGTGGTCAATTTCGCCCATGGCGAGCTCTACATGATCGGCGGGTTCCTCGTGCTGGTCTTCTACAGCCTGCTCGGACTGAACTATTTCGTCGCGCTTGGCCTGGCCGCGATCGTGACGGCGGCCCTGGGCGCGATCATCGAGCGGCTGCTGCTGCGCCCGCTGGTCGGGCGCGAATTGTCGGGAATGATCATGTCGCTGGCGATTGCGATCGCCCTGCAGTCTGCGGCGCTGATCGTCTTCGGCCCGGCCGAACAGTCGATCGAACGGCCGATCTCCGGCGTCTGGCGCCTCGGCGAAGCGGTGATCCCGAAGGATCGCGCGCTGGTGGCGGGCTGCTCGCTGGCCATCCTGGCGCTGTTCTACGCCTTCCTGAAATATTCGCGCACGGGCCTCGCCATGCAGGCCGTGGCGCAGGATCCCGAAGCCGCCAGCCTGATGGGCGTGCGGCCCGGCTTCATCCATTCCTCCGCCTTCGCCATTGCCAGCGGGCTGGCTGCGCTCGCCGGCGGACTGATGGCGCCGATCTATACCGTCGGGCCCTATATCGGCGACCTGCCGATGCTCAAGGCCTTCGTCGTGGTCATCCTCGGCGGCCTTGGCAGCGTTCCGGGGGCCGTGGTCGGCGGCCTGCTGATCGGCGTGATCGAATCCGTCGCCGCGACCTTCGGCAACAGCACGCTCGCCTTGATCGCAACCTTCGTCGTCGTGCTCGCCATCGTGCTGGTGCGGCCGCGCGGCCTGATGGGGAAAGCCGCATGAAGACGCTTGCCTGGGCCATCGCCGCCCTCGTGCTGGCCACAGTGCCGCTGATCTTCGGCGACCGCTACATCCTGCATATCGGCACCATGGTCGGCATCATGACGACCGTCGCGCTCAGCCTGCATCTGATGATGCGGATCGGGCAGCTCTCCTTCGCGCAAGTGGCCTTCATGGGCATCGGGGCCTATGCCTCGGCGCTGCTGACGATGCGGCTGGGCTTTCCGACGGCGCTCTCCTTCCTCTGCGCCGGGTTGCTCGCGGCCCTGCTCGCGCTGCTGATCGGCCCGCTCTTCCTGAGGATCAAGGGCGTCTATTTCGTCCTGCTGACATTTGCCTTCAGCCAGATCGTCAATCTGGTCTTCCAGGACTGGACCAGCCTGTTCGGCGGCAATAACGGCCTGTTCGGCATTCCGAAGATGGCGCTGTTCGGATATCGGCTGACGGCCGCCTCGCACTATTACTGCCTCGCAGCGGTGCTCGCAGCGGTGACCTATCTCACGGTCCGGGCTATCCGCCGCTCGGATATCGGCACTGTCCTGTCCGCGCTCGACGAGAACGAGGCGCTGGGCCGCTCGCTGGGCCTCGATGCCTTGTCCTGGCGGGTCGGCATCTTCACCGTCACAGCCTTCTTCGCCGGGCTCGCGGGTAGCGTCTATGCGCATTACCTCGGCTTTCTGTCGCCGCCGGCCTTCTCCTTCTGGACCTCGGTCGACGCCATCGTGATGAACGTGATCGGCGGCATGGCGACGCCGCTGGGACCGGTCATCGGCGCGATCCTGCTTGTGCCGCTGCCTGAACTGCTGCGCGACGCCAAGCAGTTCCAGCTGCTGGCCTATGCGGCCATCCTGATCGTCTTCCTGCTGTTCTTCCGAGACGGCATCGTCGGCTACCTCGCCAAACGGCAGCGTGCGACGTCATGACCGCTGGCCTCACGCTCGCGGGCGTCTCCCGCAATTTCGGTGGCCTGCGCGCCGTGTCGGACATGTCGTTCGAGACCGCTCGCGGCGAGATCTTCGGCGTGATCGGCCCCAATGGCGCCGGCAAGACGACGCTGTTCAACGTCATCGCCGGCGTTCATCCGGCAAGCGATGGAAGGATCAGCTTCTACGGCAAGGAGATCACCGGCAGCAGGAGCGACCGGGTCTCCCGCCTCGGCATCGCCCGGACTTTCCAGGCGACCAACGTCTTCAAGGAGGAAAGCGTCTCCGAGAATCTCCGCCGCGGCGCCCTGTTCGGCGAGATCCACTCTCCGCTGGCGTTCCTGCGCCGATGTTTCGCCGGGCGTGCACCCGCCGCCACGCGTCCTGATATCGACGAGATCGCCGCCTTCATCGGCCTCGCCGACCAGATGGGCAAGCCCGCTGGTAGCCTCGCCTATGGCCTGCAGAAGATCCTCGGCGTCGGCATGGCGTTGATGCAGCGGCCCAGGCTGATGCTGATGGACGAGCCGGCTGCCGGTCTGAACCCGACGGAAAAGACTGTCATGGCGGCGCTCATTGCCCGCCTGCGCGACGAGCGCGGCATCGACGTCCTCGTCGTCGAGCACGACATGAAGCTGATCATGAGCATCTGCGATCGCATCCTGGTGGTACGTCAGGGCTGCCGCATCGCACTCGGCACGCCCGAAGCGATACAGGCCGATCAAGCCGTGATCGAAGCCTATCTGGGGGCCGACTATGAGTTTGCTTGAGGTCTCCGGTCTTACGGTTGCCTATGGCGCGGTCGAGGCCTTGAGCGAGGTCTCGCTGTCTCTGCGCGAAGGTGTGATCTGCGTGCTCGGCGCAAATGGCGCCGGCAAATCGACGCTGCTGAAGGCCATCGCCGGACTGGTCCCCGTCGGCCAGGGGAAGATCGTCTTTTCCGGCGAGGATATCGCCGGACTGCCACCCTACGAGACCTTGCGTCGCGGCATCACGCTGTGTCCCGAAGGACGCCGGCTTTTCCCGGAGATGTCGGTGGCCGACAACATCCGCATCGGCGCCTATGCCGTGCGTGACAAGGCCGCGATCCGCACGCGGCTCGACATGGTGGGGGACCTGTTTCCGCGGCTGCGCGAGCGCGCCGGCCAGCTCGCCGGCAGTCTCTCGGGCGGGGAACAACAGATGGCGGCGATTGCGCGCGCGCTGATGAGCGGGCCGCGTCTGCTGATGCTGGATGAGCCGACGCTGGGCCTCGCGCCCAAGCTGATCCATGAGGTCGCGGGCATCGTCCGTTCGATCTCGGCGGAGGGGATCGGCGTCGTGCTGGTCGAGCAGAACGCCCGGCTGGCGTTGAAGCTCGCGAGCTACGGCTATGTCCTCGAAACCGGCCGGCTGTCGCTGGCGGGCCCGGCTGCCGCACTGCTCGACGATGACCATGTCCGCCGGATTTATCTCGGCGGCTGAGAGCAAAGGACGTGATGATGGACACCCCCGAATATGAGGTCCTCGCGCTGCGCTATGCCCGCGCGACCGAGCGCCGCGTCCATGAGAATTTCATCCGGCGCGACATGCATGACGGGCCGATGCCGCTGGATTTCTTCGTCTGGATCATCCGCAACGCAGAACGCACCGTGCTGGTCGATACCGGCTTCGGCGCGCGCGCGGCGGCTGAGCGCGGCCGGCCGCTCGATATCGACCCGGTCGAGGCGTTGGCCCGCATTGGTATCGCGGCCGAGAGCGTCGAACAGATCATCCTGACCCATCTGCATTACGACCATGCCGGCAATATCGACCGTTTCCCCAAAGCGACCTTGCATGTCCAGGATGCCGAGGTCGCCTATGCAACGGGCCGCTGCATGTGCCACCGCGTCATGCGCTTCCCCTTCGATGTCGAGGATGTCGTCGCCTTTGTGCGCAGCACTTATGCCGGCCGCGCCTGCTTCCATGACGGCGATGCCGAACTCTTCCCCGGCATCTCGCTGCATCTGCTGCCAGGCCACAGCAAGGGTTTGCAGGCTGTCCGCGTCAACACTGCGCGAGGGCCGATCCTGCTCGCTTCCGATGTCAGCCACTACTACGCGAACTATCGGGACGACATGCCCTTCGCGCTCACCATCGATGTCGGGCAGAGTCTCGACAGCTATCGGCGGATGCGTACGCTCGTCGCCGGGGACAGTCACATTATTCCCGGCCATGATCCCCTGGTGAATGAGCTCTACCCGCGCGAAACCGTCAATGGCATCGAATTGGTGCAGCTGCATCTGCCGCCTAAACACTGAGAGGGGCGACGACGCGCGGGAGTGCATCGCATCCCGAAGGAACCATAGCGTCCGTTTCGGTGAGGGCGATCTGTCGTGATCTCGGCCGCAGATCAGCGAACGGGAATCACGCAACACCAGCGGTTGGTGTCGCGGTTTGGACAAGAGACAATGCAGCACGAAATGTTGCCCAATCCGTCGATACCTCAATGGATTAGCGGCGGGCTCCGCACGATGGTCGGCTGGTTGAACCAAGAGGCCGCTGGTCGATGGCGGGGGCTTCGTGGTTTCGCAGAACATTGGAGGGTGCGCTCGATTCCGCCATCGGTGAACCCATAATGGTTCCACTTTTTGTCGCCACTGCTTGGCCGCCGTCAGGCTATGACGCTGGCAGGGACAAGGGCAGGGGCAAGCCTAGCGGCGAGAGGACAGGATCGGCGCGGCGTATCGCGATGCTGACCAAGGCAAGCATGCCCTCAGGATCGCATCCTGGAGCAATTCCGTAATTCTCCGGACCGCGGAATTGCTCCACGCCTTTGCTCTATCGCATTGTCTTCACGCGAACCGGTGCCCGTTCGCTCGAAAATGCTCCAGGTCGATACGGTCAGTTGCCATTTTCGCGCCAGTTCACGAGCGGTTCCGGGAAATGGTTTGACCAAATAATGTTATCTTGATTAGATCGCGCCTGAGCCGGTCAAGAAGGCGTGCAGGCAAGTGTCGAAGACGATCCGTATCGGCTGTGGGGCAGGGTTCGCTGGCGACAGGATCGAACCGGCTATCGAATTGGCCGAACGTGGACGGCTCGATTTCCTGTTCTTCGAAGGCCTGGCCGAGCGCACGCTCGCACAGAGCCATCTGGCTCGCCTGCAGAACCCGGCGCTGGGCTACAACCCGCTCCTTGAGCGTCGCATTGCAAGCGTGCTACCCGCCTGCCGCGCGAATGGCACACGTATCGTGACGAATATGGGCGCCGCCAACCCGCTGGGCGCTGGGCGGGCGATCGCCGCCACCGCAAGGCGACTCGGCATTTCCGGGATCAGGATTGCCGTCGTCGAAGGGGATGACGTCACGTCCCTGCTCGATCCGGCCATGCCGTCGCTGGAAACAGGCGAGAGCATTTCCGCGACCGGGCGCTCGATGATCGGGGCCAATGCCTATCTCGGCGCCGACGTCGTCGCCGCGGCCCTGGACATGGGGGCGGACATCGTTGTCACCGGACGCGTGGCCGACCCCTCGCTCGTCGTCGGTCCGCTCATGCACGGTTTCGGCTGGGCCGCCGACGACTGGCAACGGCTGGGGGCGGGCACGGCCGTGGGGCATCTGCTCGAGTGCAGTTGCCAGATCACCGGGGGGTATTTCGCCGACCCGGGTTTCAAGGATGTCGAGGATGTCGCTTTTGTCGGCTATCCGTTCGCCGAGGTCGAGGAGAGCGGCGATGCGATCATCACCAAGCCGGAGGGCACCGGGGGCTGCGTGACGCGGCATACCGTCAAGGAACAGTTGCTCTACGAAGTCCACGACCCTGCCGCTTATCTCACGCCGGACGTGACTGCCGACTTCTCGCAGATCGCGCTCGACCAGGCCGGGCCTGATCGGGTGGGCGTCAGAGGCGGGCGCGGACGCGAGCGCCCGGGCAGCCTCAAGGTCACGGTCGGCTTCGACGGCGGCATCCTCGCCGAGGCCGAGATCAGCTATGCCGGCCCAGGCGCTTCGGAGCGGGCCCGGCTCGCCATGGAGATCGTCCGCCTGCGCATGGAGAAGCTGCATCGCTGCCGCGACGCCATCCGCTTCGACATCATCGGCATGAGCTCGCTGCACGCTTCGGCGATCTCGGATTCGCCCCCGTCCAGGGACGTAAGGCTGCGCGCTGCGATGCGCACGGTCGATCCCGAGCTCGGCAGGCAATTGCTGGCGGAGGTCGAGGCGCTGTGGATCGCCGGGCCTGCGGGCGGAGGGGGCGCGCGCGGGCGCCTGACGCCATCGATCGTGACGCAGTCCGTCCTTATCGACCGCACCCTGGTCAAGCCGCGGATCGAGATGGTCGAGACATGAGCAGGATCGTCAAGCTGCGGGAGATCGCCTCGGCGCGAGCCGGCGACAAGGGCAATACCGTCAACATCGCCGTCTGGGCCTATGACAAGCGCCACTATCCGGACATCAAACGGTATTTGACCGAGGCGCGCATCCGGCAAGCCTATCCGTCGCTGTTCCGCGGCAAGATCAGCCGTTTCGCGCTCGATCATCTCGCGGGCCTGAATTTCGTGATGGAAGACGCGCTCGAGGGCGGGGTCAACACCTCCCTGAACCTCGACGCGCACGGCAAGTCCTTCTCGTTCCTGATTCTCGACCTGGACATCGAGATCGAGGACGGCGGCAGCGGCAGCGCGCCGGGCTAAGGCCTTTCGCCCCGGCCGGGCAGCAACAAAACAGCGAGCTACAAGGGCAGGAGACGACGATGCGGGCTTGGGCAGTAGTCGAGAACGGAGCGCCGCTCCAATGTATCGAGGTGATCGATGAGGCACCGGCCGGTACGCAGGTCCTGCTCGAGGTTACCCATTGCGGTGTCTGCCATTCGGACCTGCATTTCTGGAAGGGATCCTACGATCTCGGCGGGGGCAATGTCCTCAAGCTGACGGATCGTGGCGTAACCTTGCCCCGGGCAATCGGCCATGAGGTTGTCGGGCGTGTCGTCGCCAAGGGGCCTCAGGCCGACGGCGTCGAGATCGGCGATGTCCGGATCGTCTTCCCCTGGCTGGGCTGCGGCGATTGCGCGCGTTGTCGCGCGGGCGAAGACAATCTCTGCGACAAGCCGAGCGCCATCGGCGTCATCCGCCATGGCGGCTTCGCCGACCGTGTGATGTCGCCCCATCCCAGATTCCTGGTCGATCCGGGCTCCGTGGATCCTGCGCTGGCTGCGACTTTCGCCTGCTCGGGCATCACAGTCTATTCGGCGATCAAGAAGATTCAGCCGATCGCGCCCGACGACCCCGTGGTCTTGGTCGGAGCCGGAGGCCTCGGCCTGGCGGCGATCTCGATGCTTCATGCGTTCGGGCATCGGGCGATCACGGTGGTGGAGATCGACGCCCGCAAGCGCCAGGCTGCCCTGGACGCGGGCGCGACCGCCGTTGTCGATGGCACGCCTGATGGGTTGAGCGGGCGTATCGTCGCCGCTGCCGGGGGGCAGGCGAAGGCAGCGATCGATTTCGTCAATGCCTCGGGCACCGTTCCCGGCGTTCTCGATGCTCTTGCCCGCGGCGGAAAGCTCGTCCTTGTCGGCGTCGCCGGCGGCGAGATTGCCCTGTCGCTGGCGAGCCTCATCTTCCGTCCTCGCACGATCCAGGGCTCGGCCACCGGCTCGCCTCAGGATCTTCGCGATGTCGTCGCTCTGGCGCAGTCGGGCAGGCTGGCGCCAATTCCGATCACGCAGATGCCGAAGACCCAGGTGAACGAGGCGATGGCGATGCTGCATCGCGGTGAGGTGACCGGCCGGATCGTGTTGACGCCGCCAAGCGCCTGATGGCCGGCCGCGATTGTGAACGAGCCGGCTTCAGCCCCTGCTGAAGCCGCTGCCGAGATAGGAGACGTCCTCGGCGGGGCCCAGCGCCGCCGAGGAGGCCAATGCCTGGCCGATCTCGTCGAAGCGCTGGCCGAGCAGTCCGGCATATTCGGGATGCGTGAAGATGTAGAACCGCCCTTCGCGCACTGCGGCCACGACGGCGTCCCCAACCCGGTCGGCTTCGAGCCCCTGCGGCCTGGCGCCCGCTTGCGGGCTCGCGGGCGCGACCGGGCCCGGCTCGCCATGGCTCCCGGATGGTTGGCCAATTCGCGTGGAAACCATTCCCGGACACAGGACCGAGACGCCAACGCGCGTATCGGCGAGTTCCATCCGCAAGGTTTCCGACAAGCCGAGGACCGCATATTTGGCGGCGACGTACTCACCGACATCCGGCCGGGCGAAATGGCCAAGGATCGAGGCGGTGTTGACGATATGGGCGGCCGAGGCACGCTTCAGCATTCCCGGCAGGATCGCCGAAACACCATAGAAGACGCCATGTACGTTGATGTCGAAAACCCGCCGCCACGCCTCGGGTGTCATTTGCCCGAACGGCTGGCGCGCCGAGCCGATCCCCGCATTGTTGCAGAGGATGTCGACAGGGCCGAGCCGCCCCTCGATCTCCCGCAGCGCCTGTGCCCATGACGCCTCCGAGGCGACGTCGAGCCGGATCGGCGTGGCTGCCGGCCCGATGCGTTCGCAATCGGCGGCGGCCCGTTCCAGCCTGTCCTCGTCTATGTCGGCGAGGGCAAGCCGGCTTCCGGCGGCGAGGAAGGATTTCGCAATCGCCAGGCCGATTCCCGAGGCCGCGCCGGTGACCAGGACGGTCTTGCCTGAAAGCTCCTGCATCGGCCGCTCCCCTTCCGGTCAGGCGCCGGCCCGCGCCGAGGCCAATGCCCCGGCAATGGCGGCTGCCACGTCGCTCACCGCCCGATCCGCGGTGTCGTAGAGGTTGTGCATCCTGATGAAGCCGTGCGGAGCGCCGTCATAGCGCTTCAGCTCGACCTCGGTGCCAGCCTCGCGCAGCCGGGCCGCATAGGCCTCGCCCTCGTCGCGCAGCACGTCATGTTCCGCGACCATGATCAGCGTCCGCGGCATGCCGGAAAGGTCAGGCTCCCTGAGTGGGGAGATCGCGGGGTCGGCGCGCTGCCCGTCCGGCACGTAGTGATCGAAGAACCAGACCATGTCGGCGCGGGTGATCGGCATGCCGTCGCTCTCGCTGCGGTAGCTCGCGCGCCCGAGATCGCAATCGGTCACCGGATAGAGCAGGACCTGGAGCAGCGGCGAGAACCGGCCACGCAGGCGGTGTGCCGCCACGGTCATCAGGTTCGCACCGGCGCTATCCCCGGCGATGACGACTGGGACTTCGCGGCCCAACAGCTCCTTGGTCGATCGCAGCCGGGCGAGGGCGTCCTCGCAATCCTCGAGCCCAGCCGGGAACGGGTGTTCCGGCGCCAGGCGGTAGTCGATCAGGAGGACGGCGGCCTGCGCGCGCGCCGCCAGCGTGCGCGCGAAGCTGTCGAAATCGTCGAGTTCGCCGATTACCCAGCCACCGCCATGGGCATAGGCGATGAGCGCCCGGATCTCGCCTTCGGGGACGAAGAGACGGGCCGGAATGCGTCCGCCGCGGGTCGGAATCTCGATCTGCTCGACGCGCGCCATCTCAGGTCCGGGCCCCAGGCCCGCTCGTCCGGATGCGATCAGGGCCCGCGCCTCGGCCGGGCTGCACGACGAAATCGCGGGTCGGCCCATCTCGCGCTGCTTTGCGAGCACGGCCTGGATGAAGGGGTGAAGCGCCATTGGCTGAGCTCCTGTCGGGCGGGGTCTTCGCGCGGGGCTGGTGGCCACTTCGGTAGCCATGCACAATTTCAGTATAATGGTTTGACCAAAGAAAAATAGCCTCTAGGCTCAGCCCGACGAAGAAACAGGTGCTGCGGCGCCGACGTCTTGCCCAGCGCCCCGAGAGTCGCGGGCGGCGTCTTCACCCAACGGGTCGGGAGTGGCCATATGGAGACCATCGTCATCACTGGAGCGGCCGGTGGCATCGGCGTTGAGGCGGTTAGAAAACTGGCGCGCCCCAACCGGCATCTCCTCTGTGCCGACGTCTCCGATCGGGCCCTTGACCGGTTGCGGCAGGTGACCCAGGGCCTCGACGGCAAGATCACCTTACGGGTCTGTGGTTTCGAGCGCGCGGATGACACGCGCGGCTTCCTTGCAAGCTCCCATGGCGTGGTGACGGGGCTTGTTCACCTCGCGGGGGTGTTCGAGCGCGACCCCGACGGCATCGACGACATGGCGGTCTATGAGCGTGCGATTGCCGGCAATCTCACCAGCGCCTATCTGGCCGCTCATGCTGCTTTCGCGGCCCGCGATCCGGGGCGCGTCATGAGCCAGGTCTTCGTCTCGTCGTCAGCCTTTCGGCGGGGCGCACCGCAGCACACGCCCTATGGCATCGCCAAGGCCGGGCTGGTCGGCCTCGTCCGCGGCCTTGGCCGGCGTTTCGCGCCGCATGCTCGCGTCAATGCACTCGCTCCCTGCGTGATCGATACGCCAATGCCGGCCGAAGTCATCGCGCTGAAGGGAGAGGACGCCATTGCGGCCGAAATCCCACTCGGGCGGATCGGCCGCCCGGCCGAGGTCGCTGCCGTCGCCGCATTCCTGCTGAGCGAAGACGCCTCTTTCGTCACCTGTCAGACCATCAATGTCGATGGCGGCCTCATCGCTTCGTAAGAGGCCTCGTTCGGCGGGATCGGCGGTAGGGCGGGCGATCGAGGTTGGCCGCACGCGCGGCTCGTCAATATATCAAACTGTTTTTGGTTTAACCATTTGACAGTTTTTCAGGCGCGGCTAGATTGGCGCGAAGAGCTGCCGACGGAGAGCTGACACCCGTCGCAAGCCGAACGAGACGCACCAAGCGCCGAACCTGGGAGGAAACTATGCGAAGCACTTTGACCGGCATGGCCGGAGCCCTGTTCCTGGCCTCGGCTCTCGGTGTCGGCGCTGCGGGCGCCAAGGACACGCCGGGCGTAACGCCGACGGAGATCAAGCTCGGCTCCTGGACCGCGCTGACCGGCAATCTCGCCGTCTACGGGCTGCCTGGGGTCGCCGGCCTCAACGCCTATTACAGCCACATCAACGATCAGGGCGGCATCAAGGGACGCAAGATCAGGCTGATCACGGAAGACAGCCAGTACAATGCCCAGCAAAGCGTCACCGCGGCGCGAAAGCTCGTTGGAAGCGACGGCGTCTTCGCCATCCAGGGCGCGTTCGGAACCGGACAGAGCTCGGCAGCTCTGCCCTATCTCACCCAGGAGGGCGTGCCCTTCGTCATACCGTTCGCCAGCGACATCAAATGGTTCGTTCCACCTCGGCCCCTGCTCATCGGCGCCCAGGTGCCGTATGACGATCAATGCTGGGTGCTTGGCCATTGGGCGGCAAAGGACGGCTTCAAGAACATCCTGGTGATCCATTCCGCGGTCGCGCAGTTCGAGGCGGCGGCCAAAGCTACGGAGCCGGGGGTCAGGTCGGTCTCTGCCGACGCCAAGATCGAGTTCATGTCCGTCAAGTTCGGAACGACGGATTACGCGCCGATCGCGCTCGAGGTCAGGCGCAAGGCACCTGACGCTGTCGTCTTCGTGGGCGCCGTCGGCGAACTCGCCGCTTTCGCCAAAGAAGTGAAGCAACAGGCGATCAAGACGCAGATTTTCTCCTACGCCCCGGCGGTCAATAAGGAGATCGTCGTAATGGGCGGAGATGCCGTCGAGGGGCTGCGAAGTGTCTACTACACGCTGCCACTCGAATCGGATGCTCCGGGCGTCAAAGAGTACCGTGAGCTGCTGGCGAAATACGCGCCGAAGGAAGAGCCGGACTATGTCTCGCTACTCACCTTCGCCCTGGCCAAGGTGATGGTCGAGGCGCTGAAGCAGGCTGACGAACCGCTGACGCGCGAGTCGCTGGTCAAGGCGTTCTACAAGATCAAGGAGTTCGACACCGGCATCATCGGCAAGGTCTCGTTCTCGCCGGAGCGCCATCTTGGGACGCGCTCCGTGCAACCCGTCGTCCTCAAGGGCGGCAAATGGGTCACGGTCGGCGACTTCATCGAAGCCAAGAACTGATCCAGGCCGAGAACCGACACGGCTCGCCGGCCGGAGCGCGCTTTTGTCAAACGTGTTCCGGCGCCGTTTCACTTGTCCCTATTGCGAGAAAGCATGTCGGACCTTCTTCCCGTCATCGCCGCTGGCTTCGTCAGCGGATCGACCTATGCCCTGCTTGCGCTCGGGCTGGTGATCATCTTTCGGGCGACCGATACGGTAAACTTCGCCATTGGCGATATCGCGACGCTCGGCGTTTTCGTCGGCCTTTCGGCGATGGCTGCAGGAGCTTCCGTCGCGGCCGGCTTCGCCGTGGCGATCCTGTTCTCGGGGCTGTTCGGCGTCGCGACCGAGCGCGTGCTGATCCGCCCGCTCGGCGCCGGCCATGCCAGTCTCTTCGTCGCGCTGGTGGTGACGATCGGCCTTGGTCTGCTGATTCATGCCGTCATCGCCACGATCTGGGGCCATCGGCCGTTGGCCGTGCCGCCACTCGTTTCCGGCAGCATCTCGATCTTCGGCATTTCGCTGAGCTGGTCGAAGATCGCGACGTCCGCGATCGCGCTCGTCGCAATGGCGGCCGTGGCCTGGTTCTTCCGCTACACCATGCTCGGCATTCAGATGCGCGCCAGCGCCGAGGATCATTTTGCCGCTCGCATCATCGGCCTGCGGCCGGGGCTGATCGCGGCGCTCGCCTGGTTCCTCGGCTGCGCTCTTGCCGGCCTTGCCGCCTTCTTCCTGGCCATAGAGACCTCGGCCAGCGCGGCGTTGACGCTCTCGGCCTTGTTCCGCGCCTTTGCCGGCGTGTTCCTGGGCGGGTTGACCAGCCTGCCGGGCGCTGCGGTCGGCGGCTTCGTCATTGGTATTCTCGACAATGTCGTCGGCCGCTACATGTCGGCGAATTATCGCGACACCATCGTATTCGCCGTCATCGTCGCGGTGCTGTTCATCAAGCCCGCCGGCTTCATGGGCTCGGGCCGGAGCGCCCGGGTATGAGTGCGCTGACGAGACGGTCTCTCATCCTGGCCATCGGTCTTTCGGCAGCTGCGCTGGTGAGCTTGCCGCAGGTCCTGAGCAGCTACGCCCAATATGTGGTGGCCTCGATCGCCTTCTTCTCGATCGCGGTGCTCGCGGTCTCGATGCTCGCCGGGCTGACCGGCATCTGGTCGCTCGGGCACACCGCCTTCCTCGCTTTCGGCGCCTATCTCGCCGCCAATCTCACGGCCCTTGGCCTGCCGGTCGAAGCCGTTCTCGTCGCCGCTTTCCTCGGGGCGGGCTTGTTCGGCTATGTGCTGGGGCTCAGCACCGGCCGGTTTTCCGTGCTCTATTTCGGTCTGCTGACGATGGCGCTCAGCCTTGCCGCGAGCGAGGTGATGGAGCATTGGGTCGAGGTCACCGGCGGCCAGCAGGGGATGACGGTCGATCCGCCCCGCCTATTGCTCACAGGTGCGAGCATCAGCCTCGGAGGGGCCTTCGTTCTCAGCATCGCACTGGCGACGCTGGTGTTCCTGCTCGTCGACGTGGTCGCTGACAGCCATGTCGGGCGCGGCTGGCTCGCGGTGAAGAGCCAGCGCACTGCGGCAATGGCGATCGGCCTCAATCCTCAGCGCGAGAATGCCCGCGCTTTCGCCCTGTCGGCCGCGATCACCTCGTTTGCGGGGATCGGGCTGGCCTACTCCATCGCTTATATCGATCCTTTGGGGTTCGGCCTCGACGGCGGCGTCAAGCTGATCGTGGCGACCGTCGTCGGCGGCGCCGGCAGCTCGCTCGGGGCTCTGCTCGGGGCCGCCTTCATCGTGACGGTGCCGGAGCTGGCGCGGGCTGTTCCGGCCGTGGCCTATTACGTTTTCGGTTCGGCGACGGTGCTGATCCTGCTGTTCCTGAGGCGCGGTATCGTCCCCTCGCTCAGGACACTGCTGCGGCCGACATCGCGTGCGGCGGTGCCTGCTGAAGCCGTCGACGTCGTGACGCTGACCGCCCTCGTGCGCGAGCTGCTTCCTCCGGCGAGCGCCGCGCTTCGGCTCGAGAACGTCTCGGTGCATTTCGGCGGCGTGAAGGCCCTGGACGGGGTCAGTCTCGTCCTGCCGGCGGGAACCTCGATCGGCCTGATCGGCCCGAACGGGGCGGGCAAGACAACGCTGCTGAATGTCTGCAGTGGCTTCTACCAGCCGGTCCAGGGCGCAGTGGTCCGGCTTGGCGAGATAGACCTCACCGGCCTGCCCGCCTATGCGCGCATCGCCTCCGGGCTCGGCCGGACCTTCCAGCATGCCGAGCTGTTTGCCGAGCTGACCTTGCGCCAGACCTTCGAGACCGCCGCCGCGCTGGGCGCCGGGCGCCGCCGGGCTGCCGGTTTGCCGGAATCTGCTGCGGCCGACGTCGCCGAGCGCATCCTTGCCGGGCTTGGTCTGGCGGCCTATGCGGACGAGTTCCCGGACATGTTGCCCTTCGGCATCCAGAAGGTCGCGGATGTTGGACGCATCCTGGCGACCGGCGCCTCGGTGATCGCTCTCGACGAACCCTTCGCAGGGCTCGATGCGGCAGAGCGGCGCGCCATCCGCACCATCCTCGACGCCATGCGCGCTGCCGGCGTCTCGATCCTGATCATCGACCATGCGGTTCAGGAGGTGATGGCGGTCTCGGACAAGGTCGTGGCGCTGGAGTTCGGGCGCCTGCTGGTCGAGGGCGACCCCGATTACGTCCGGCAGCATCCCGAGGTCCTGCGCGCCTATTTCGGGACATCGGATCTGTCTCAGGCACGAAAGGTGATGGCCTCGTGAAGACCGGTTCCGCCCTGCTTTCGCTTGAGAACGTCGTTCACCGCTACAGCGGCGTCCTTGCGCTCGACGGTGTCGATCTGGCGATCGCACCGGCCAGCTTCACTGCTGTGCTCGGGCCGAACGGGGCGGGCAAGTCGACGCTCGCCCTCGTCGCCAGCGGCGCCCTGAAACCGCAAGCGGGTCGGTTGTCGATGGAGGGGCAGGACGTTGGCGGGCGCGCCGGCGAGCGCGGTCTGGTCGATCTCGGCGTCGCCCTGATTCCGGAAGGTCGCCGGCTCTTCGGCCAACTGACCGTCGAAGAGAATCTCATCCTCGGCGCGGTCGGCGCCGGCCGCGCCGAGCGCGCGCGGCGTCTGGCGCGGATCTACGAGCTGATGCCCGAGGCGCTGCGCTCAGGGCGGCAACGCGCCGCGATCACCTTCAGCGGGGGCGAACAGCAGATGCTCGCGGTCGGTCGCGCCCTGATGGCGTCGCCACGTCTCGTCCTCGTCGACGAGCCCTCGCTCGGGCTGGCGCCGATCCTGACCGACCGCGTCTACGCGTTGCTCAGCGAGCTGCGCCGGGAGGGCGTCGCAGTGGTGGTGTTCGAGCAGCTCGCGACCAACGCCATGAAACATGCCGACACCATCGTCGTCATCGATCACGGCCAGATCTCGTTCCGCGGCGGCGTCGACGACGAGGCGACCGGCGCGGCGCTCCAGATCGGCTATCTCGGCCACGGTTGAACAGGCAAGCCGCAGGAGAAGACGACATGACGCAAGATGCCGTGCCGACGGGCCCTCTCGCCGGCTATCGCGTGCTCGAGCTCTGCTCGACCCTTGCCGGTCCCTTTGCGACGATGCTGCTCGCCGATCAGGGCGCCGATGTCATCAAGATCGAGTCGGCGGGCGGAGATCAAGGCCGGCAGGTAGGCTCGTCGCGTGAAGGCGTCGCGGGCATGAGCACGATGTTCCTGAACGTCAACCGCAACAAGCGCTCGGTGCTGCTCGACCTGAAATCGCCTGCCGATGTCGAGACCGCGCGCGCGATCGCCAGGCAGTGCGACGTCGTCGTCCAGAACTTCCGCCCCGGCGTGGTGGAGCGCCTGGGCATGGGTTATGACGATCTGCGGGCCTTGCGCGAGGACATCATCTACGTCTCCATCAGCGGGCTCGGCGAGACCGGGATCGGCCGTCGGCGCCGAGTCTACGATGTCGTGCTGCAAGGGATCGCCGGCTTTGCCAGCGTGCAGGCGGATACCGGGAGCGGCGAGCCCCATCAGGTCCAGCAGGCGATCACCGACAAGGTCACCTCCCTCATCGTCGCCCAGGCGGCCACGGCGGCGTTGCTGCACCGCGCGCGCACCGGGCTTGGCCAGCATGTGAAAGTGAACATGCTGGATGCGGCGCTCGCCTTCATCTGGCCGGAATCGATGCCCTGGGACACGCTGGTCGGCGAGGGGGTGCGCAAGGGCGGGTTGCTGTCGAGCATACGCTACATCTTCCCGACTGCGGATGACCCGATCGTGCTCGGCTTCGTGTCGAATGATGAGTTCGAGGCCGTATGCCAGGTCCTGGAGCGGACGGACCTGCTCGCGGATGCCCGTTTCGCGACGATCGCGCAGCGCTTCTCGAATGCGAAATCGCTCAATCAGGAGGTCGCGGCGGCGCTGAAGCAGCGCCCGGCGGCGGATTGGCTCGCACGCCTCGCCACGGTCGAGGCGGTCTATGCGCCGGTCAACCGCCCGGACCAGATCCATGACGATCCGCACGTCATTGCCTGCGGCTCGCTGGAGGAGCGCGAGCATCCTCTGCTTGGCCGATATCGCCAACCCGTTCACCCGGCGAGCTTCTCCGCGACACCGGCGCAGTTCCGGCGGCACGCGCCGCTGCTGGGCGAACACACCGAGGAAGTGCTCGCCGATCTCTCGATCGCCGGAGCGGGGACTCAACCATGAAGGCCTGGGTCTGCAGGGCGTTTCAGGATCCCTTCGTCCTGGCCGTAGAGGACATACCGGTTCCGCAGCCGGGGCCCGGCCAGGTCCAGATCAGGGTGATTGCGGCAGGCTTGAATTTCGGCGAGACGCTGGTGCTCAAGGGCACCTATCAGAAGACACCGCCGCTGCCTTATGTCCCGGTCAGCGAGATGGCGGGGATCGTCACCGCCTGCGGCGAGGGGGTCAATCAGTTCAAACTCGGCGACGCGGTGTCTGCCTTCTCGTTCAGTCTCGAGGGCGGCGGCCTGGCCGAGTATGCGGTCATGCCGCAGGCCTTCGTTTTCGCCAAGCCCGACACGATCTCCTTCGAGCAGGCCGCTGCCTATCCGATCAATTACTGGACCTGCTTCAACGCCCTTGAGAACAGGGGCGGGCTGAAGGCCGGCGAGACGCTTGTTGTGCATGGCGCGGCCGGCGGCATCGGCGTCGCCGCCGTCCAGCTCGGCAAGGCGATGGGCGCCACAGTCATAGGCACCGGCAGCGATGATGGTCGGCTTGCTCAGGTCAGGGCCCTTGGCGCCGATCACGTTATCAACCTGCGTACGGAGAACGCCCGCGATCGAATCAAGGAGCTCACCGGGGGACGGGGGGCCGATGTCTATCTCGATCCCGTCGGCGGGGAGGCGTTCGAGCTCTCGATGCGCGCGATCGCGCCGGGGGGGCGGATCCTGGTCGTCGGCTTCACCTCCGGCCTGCCTGCTCTCGCCAAGACCAATGTCCTGCTGGTGAAGATGATTTCGATAATCGGCGTCGAGGCACGCCTGGCGATCGAAACCACCGGCGGTAGGGGGATGGCCGACTATCACAGGATGCTGGGATGGATAGAGGACGGGCGCATCTCGCCTCATGTCGGCTGCATCTACGCCTTCGAGGACGTCATTCGCGGCTACGAGGACATTCTCGCCCGCCGCACCGTCGGCAAAAATGTCGTCCGCATCAGTAAATCATAAAAAGGTTTGACCAATTATCAGATTTCTCGCACCGTAGCCGGGAAGTCGCCCGCTGACCAGGGCCAACCTGGCAGGTTCGAGCGCAGCGCGTCTCGCACGAGCCGGGGAGAGACCGGCCGGGCGGCCTTTGGGAGGAGCACCATGAAGTCGCATATGGCATCGCCTCGCAGCATCAGCCGCCGTACCCTTGTCGCAACTGCTCTGTCGGCGCCGTTGCTCGCCGCGGGCAGGGGGGCGGCTCAGGGGAAGCCCTTCCGGATCGGCGCCCTCAGCGACATGTCCGGCATCGTCGTCGATCTCTCCGGCCCGGGCTCGTTCATGAGCATCAGGATGGCGGTCGAAGACTTCGGCGGCTCCGTCCTCGGCCGCCCAATCGAGATCGTCCCGGGCGATCACCTCAACAAGCCCGATATCGGCATCAGCCTGGCGCGGCGCTGGTACGATGACGGGGTCAGCGCGATCTTCGACGTCGGCATCACCAGCGTCGCGCTCGGCGTTCAGGAGCTCGCCAAGGACAAGAACAAGGCCGTCATCTTCATCTCGTCGTCGAGCGCTGACCTGACCGGCAAGAAGTGCGGACCCAACGGCATCCACTGGAACCACAACAGCTACAGCCAGGCGATCGGCGTGGTGAAGGCGATGATCGCGGCCGGCGGAGACAGCTGGTTCTTCCTGACCGTGGACTATACCTATGGCCACACTGTCCAGAACGACACGACGGCGATGATCCAGGCCGCCGGCGGCAAGGTGATCGGTTCGGCCAGGCACGGCTTCGATACGGTCGATTTCTCGTCCGACCTGCTCAAGGCCCAGTCCTCCGGTGCGAAGGTTCTCGCTCTGGCGACGACGAGCGTCCACGTGCCGAACGTCGTCAAGCAGGCTGACGAGTTCGGCATCCGCCCCAAGCAACTCATCGCGCCGCTCAGCATGACCCTGCACGACGTGAAGGCGATGGGGCTGCAGACCGCCCAGGGACTGCTGGAGACCTCGACCTATTACTGGGACCAGAATGACGAGAGCCGTGCCTTCGCCAAGCGCTTCCTCGAGCGGTTCAAGCGCATGCCGAACATGATCCAGGCCAGCGCCTACGGCGCAACCCTGCATTATCTCAAAGCGGTGAAGGCCGTCGGCAGCGACGACAATGCGGCAATCGTCGCGCATATGAAGGCGACGCCCGTCAACGACTTCATGTCGAAGAATGTCCGGATCCGGCCGGACGGGCAGGTGATGCGCGATCAGGTCATCCTGCAGGTCAAGACACCGGCCGAATCGAAGGGCGAATGGGATCTCTACAAGGTCGTCGGGGGGCTGCCGGCGGCCGAAGCCTTCGCTCCGGCCGATCCTGCGGCTTGCCCCTTCGCCAAGGCAGGCTGAGTCCCTCGGGCTCAGCCTGAGGCCAGCCTGACGAGCTGCTTGCCGAAGTTGCGGCCCGACATCATCCGCAGGAAGGCTTCGGGGACGCGCTCGAAGCCGTCGATGACGTCTTCCTTGGTCTGCAGCCGCCCATCACGGTGCCATCTCGCCAGGCGGGCGAAAGCCTCGTCGCGCTTGTGCCACCAATCGAAGACGACGAGGCCCTGCAGCATGGCGCGGGTCACGATCAGGCGCGAGGAGGCGCGCAGGCCGATATCGTCCTGGCCGAAATCGTTCGCCAGCGCGATGCGCCCGCAGATGACCACTCGGGCGGCGGTCGCGAGATTGCGCAGTGCGGCGTCGTGAATCGGGCCTCCGGTATTGTCGAAGAAGACGTCGATGCCGCCCGGGGCGATAGCGGCAAGCGTGCCGGCGAGGTCGTTGACCGTCTTGTAGTTGATTGTCTCGTCGAAGCCGACCGAGCGGCACCAGGCGAGTTTCTCGTCGGAGCCGGCGATACCGATCACCCGTGCCCCGGAAAGCTTGCCGATCTGGCCGACGATCTGGCCGACCGCGCCTGAAGCGGCCGAGACCAGCAACGTGTCGCCGGGCTTGGGCCGGCCGATCTCGAACATCCCGACATAGGCGGTGAGGCCGGGCATGCCGAGCCAGGACAGCGCGGCTTGCGGTGGTGCCAGATCGGAGCGGACCTTGTTGGCCTTGGCGGAGCCCGGTAGATCCGGCGTCAGAACGACGTATTCCTGCCAGCCGAAGCCCATCGCCTCGGCAAGATCGCCCGGCTTCCAATCCGGGTGGTTCGAGACGAGGACCTCGCCGAGACCGCCGCCCTGCATCACTTCGCCGATCGCGACGCCTTTGGCGTAGTTCGCCGAGGGGCTGATGCGCCCGCGCATATAGGGGTCGAGCGAGAGCCATTGCGTCCTGACCAGGATCTGGCCCGGGCCGGGCTCCGGTATCGGTGCGTCGTGCAAGCTCCAGTTCTGTTCCTTCGGCATGCCCTGGGGATGCTCTGCGAGGCGCCACTGACGGTTGTTCACGGGATGAATCCTCGCTTTTCGGTTTCGCCAACACGGCCGCAGGGGCGGCTCTCAATACGACTTGGGTTGCCCGAGCACCTTCTCGGCGATGAACGAGAGGATCAACTGCTCGCTGATCGGGGCAAGCCGCGTCACCAGTACCTCGCGCAGCAGCCGCTCGACCTGGTATTCCTTGGCATAGCCCATGCCGCCATGGGTCATCACCGCCTGCAGGCAGGCGTCGTAGCCGGCGCGGGCGCCGAGGAACTTGGCGCCGTTCGCCTCGGCGCCGCAGGGCTTGCCGGCGTCGTAGAGCGTGGCCGCCTTCATCGCCATCAACCAGGCAGCCTCAAGTGCGATCCAGCGCTCGGCCAGAGGGTGCTGGATGCCCTGGTTCTGGCCGATCGGCCGGCCGAAGACGTTGCGCTCCCGCGCATAGCGCGCGGCCCGGCCGAGTGCGTCCTGGCCGATCGCGATCGCCTCGACGGCGATCAGCACGCGCTCGGGATTCAGGCTGTCGAGCAGGTAGCTGAAGCCCTTGCCTTCCTCGCCGATGCGGTCTTCCTCCGGGATGAAGACATCGTCGATGAAGACCATGTTGGAATCGACCGCGGCGCGGCCGTGCTTGGCGATGCTCTTCACCTCGAATTTCGAGCGGTCGAGATCGGTGTAGAAGATCGTCATGCCCTCGGTCGGGCGTCTGGCGTCCTTGCGCGCGGTGGTGCGGGTGAGCAGCAGGATCTTGCTGGCGACCTGCGCGGTCGAGGTCCAGATCTTGCGGCCGGAGACGCGGTAGCCGCCCTCGACCTTGGTGGCGAAGGTGGTGATGTTGGTGGTGTCGAGCCCGGCATTGGGCTCGGTCACGCCGAAGCAGACCTGATCCTCGCCCGAGACCAGCCGTGGCAGCCAACGCTGCTTCTGCTCCGGTGAGCCGTGCACCACGATCGGGTGCGGGCCGAACATGTTGATGTGGATCGAGGAGGCCGCCGCCATTGCGCCGCCACAGCCGGCGACCGTGTGCATGACCAATGCAGCTTCGGTGACGCCGAGCCCGGCCCCGCCGAATTCCTCGGGCATGGTGACGCCGAGCCAGCCATCGGCCGCCATCGCCTGGTGGAACTCGCGCGGGAAGCGGGCGTCGCGTTCGCAGGCCGCCCAGTACTCGTCGTCGAAGCGCCTGCATACTGCGGCGACACCGTCGCAGAGCGCTCGCTGGTCGTCGTTCAGCTCGATCATCTCAGGAACTCTCGCTTGATCTAGAAGGCCGTCTTGTCAGCGCCCTTGAGGCCGAGCATGGCGCGGGCATCGTCGGGGCTCGCGACCTCCAGCGAGAGCTCGCCGAGGATACGCCGGATCTTGGCGACCTGCTCGGCATTCGAGCGCGCCAGCACGCCCTTGCCGAGATGGAGCGAATCCTCCAGTCCGACGCGCACGCAGCCGCCGAGGATCGCGCCCATGGTGACCAGGCTGGTCTGGTGGCGGCCGGCGCCGAGCACCGAGAGGATGTAGTCGTCGCCGAAGAGGGAGTCGGCGACGCGCTTCATGTGCATCAGGTTCTCGGTGTCGGGGCCGATGCCGCCGAGCACGCCGAAGATGCACTGCACCAGGAAAGGCGGCTGGACGAGCCGGCGCTCGACTGCCCAGGCCAGGTTGTAGAGATGGCCGACATCATAGCATTCGAACTCGAATCGGGTGCCGTGCGCGCTGAGCTCACCGATGCCGCGCTCGATCTGCGCGAAGGTGTTGGAGAGAATGAAATCGCGCGTCATCTCCAGATAGCCCTGTTCCCAGGGCTGCTTGTACGTCTTGATCTTCTCCGCCGCCGGGAATAGGCCGAAGTTCAGCGAGCCCATGTTCATCGAGGCCAGCTCGGGCTTCAGCGTATTGGCAGCCAGCAGGCGCTGGTCGAGGCTCATCCCGAGCCCGCCGCCGGTGGTGATGTTCACCACGGCGTCGCAGTCCTGCCTGATGCGCGGCAGGAAGCGCATATAGTCCTCGGGCGCCGAGGAGGGCGAGCCGTCGGCCTCGTTGCGGGCGTGCAAATGCAGGATCGCGGCTCCCGCCTTGGCGGCATCGATCGCCTGCTCGGCGATCTGGTCGGCATTGACCGGCAATGCCTCGGACATGGACGGGGTGTGGATCGAGCCCGTCACGGCGCAGCTGATGATGACCTTTTGCAGTTTCTTCATGGCACGACCTCCCTGCGCCGGCATGGCCGCATCAGCTCGCATGCAGGCGACGCGATCCTGATTTGTCTTCAGGCCGGCCAGCCATGCACTCTCTCGCCGGTCTATGTGAATCGACTAAATCCTATGGAGACAATCGTCAAATGGTTTGACCTTTTTTGTGCTGCGCAGGTATGATTTTGCAGGCGGTGAGCGGTGCTCGCAAAAGCAAGGATTTCGGTGGATCGCTTGGCGCGGGACCCGCTCAGGTCACAACCGCCAGGATTATTCTGATATGATCTGTCGGGGTCATTTCGACGTGAGGGCTGGCGATCTCGAAGTTTGGCCTTGATATGCTCCTACCATTTCGCCAATGAGCAGGGTTTTGGCCGAGCCTTTATGGTCGAGGAGAGCGATGAGCGATACGGAACGCGGTTCGGAGCCGATGCTCGGCAGGATTTCAGTGCAGAAATCCTACGAGGTGCTCGCCGACAGGTTGAGGCAAACCATTCTGGACGGCACGCTGGAAGAAGGCGCTCGCCTGCCGACCGAGCGGGAGCTGGTCTCGCAAACCGGTCTGAGCCGCGGCTCCGTTCGCGAGGCGTTGCGCAAGCTGGAGGTCGAAGGGCTGATCAAGACGAAGCTTGGTCGCCTCGGGGGCATCATCGTCAGCCGGCCCGGTAACGATGCAATGGCGCATTTCGTTACCCAGTTCGTGCGGGGGCGGCGGATATCGATCAGGTCTCTTCAGGAAGCGCGCGAGGCGCTCGAGCCGCCGCTTGCGCGGATGGCCGCGGAGCGTCGCACGGAAGGCGACCTGCAGCGCCTGCGCGAGCTGAGCGAGGAGCTGGCGGGTGCGGTCGCGGATCGCGAGCAATTCGCCGCCATTAACATCGACTGGCACAACGCGGTCGCGGCTGCGGGCAGCAACGACCTGCTGGCGGCATTCCTCTACTCCATCTCCTACGACGTCGCGGTCTCGACGGTGGTCGAGGAGTACGACACGCTGGAGCTTCGTCATGCCGTCGTCGGCGCCCATACGAGGATCATGGCGGCGATCGAGGCTGGAGACGGGACAGCGGCCTATCGGCGGATGGAGCGCCACGTCAAGGCCTCGCGTGCCCTGACCAAGGCACGCGAGGAGTCCGATTTGCTGATCGAGTAGATTTATCTCAGTCGGCTGCCGCCACGAGGCGGCGGGCCAGCTTGAGATGGGGCATGTCGTACATCTTGCCATCGATGCCGACCGTTCCGATGCCGGGCTGGGATTCGAAGGCGGCGACGATACGCCTGGCTTGGGCGAGATCCTCGGCCGATGGCGAGAAGCAGCGGTTGATGGTCTCGACCTGGTCCGGATGGATCGCGATGCGCCCGGTGAACCCGTCACGCTGGGACATCCTGCAGCTCTCCTCAAGCCCGGCAGGATCCCGGAAATCGGCATAGAGCGTGTCGATGCGTGCAACATCGGCCGCCGCCGCCGCGAACAGGCACATCGAGCGGACGATACGGTAGGTCTGCGTCCAGTCGCCGTCGCTCTGCTTGTTGGCGCTGGAGCCGATCACGGCGCCAAGATCTTCCGCACCCCAGGTCAAGCCAGCCAACCGCTCATGCGCCGGCGCATAGCTGCCGAGATTGAACATCGCAGCTGGTGTCTCGGTGGCCACGACGACGACCTTTACCGTGCCGCGAGCCATGCCGCTGCGCACCTCGAGGGCGTCGAGATAGTGGCCAATCCGCTCAAGGTCGGCAGCGCCATTGGCCTTCGGGATCATGATCCCGTCGAGGCCTTGCTGCACCGCTGCCGAGAGGTCATCCAACGTCAAGCCTGTATCCAGCGCATTGATGCGCACCCAGAACGACCAGCTTCGCCTCGGGTCAGGCTGCACAAGGTCCTTCAGCATTTGGCGCGCCATCATTTTGCGATCGGGTGCAACCGAATCCTCGAGGTCGAGGATCAGGGCGTCGGCGCCGCTTGCATTGGCCTTGGCGAACTTTCGTTCGCTGTCGGCCGGTACGAACAACATGGAACGCAGTTTCATCCGTTTCTCTCCTTGGCTGCGCCAGCTCTTAATGCAAATCCGGAATAATCGTCAAATGGTTTGACCATTGAGTTGAACCGGCCTAACGTTGACCCAACGCGCGAAAGGCGCAGATCGCCGAGCGGGGAAACGACGTGGCACACACCCAATCAAAATCGAGCGCGCAGACATCTGACCTCGACGTCGCGATCGTAGGGGCGGGGTTCGCCGGTCTCTACCTGCTGCACAAGCTGCGCAGCCTAGGATTTCGGGCTCGCGTCTACGAGGCTGGCAGCGATATCGGCGGCACTTGGTTCTGGAACCGCTATCCAGGCGCGCGCTGCGATGTCGAGAGCATGCAGTACTCCTATTCCTTCGATGCGGCGCTCGAGCAGGAGTGGCACTGGAGCGAGCGGTTCGCGACGCAGCCCGAGATCTTGCGTTACATCAACCATGTCGCCGACCGTTTCGATCTGCGCCGCGACGTCGTCCTCGACACCCGCATCGTTGCCGCGACATTCGATCCGCAGGCCGTCCGCTGGGCGCTTGAGACAGCTCACGGGGAGCTCATCGAAGCGACTTATTGCGTGATGTGCACTGGCTGTCTCTCCTCCTCGCGATTGCCCGCAATCGACGGCCTCGCCAGTTTCGCTGGCCGCATTCTCCAGACCGCGCAATGGCCACATGAACCAGTCGATCTCCGCGACAAGCGTGTCGGAGTGATCGGTACCGGTTCCTCCGGCATCCAGGCGATTCCGTTGATCGCCCGGCAGGCGGAGCATTTGACGGTCTTCCAGCGCACGCCGAATTTCAGCGTGCCGGCCCGCAACTGGGACATGACCGAGGCTTACGAGCAATCGTGGAAGAGCGACTATCCCGCATTGAGGAAGCGGGCGCGCGAGACGACCTGGTCAGGGACGATCTACGAATTCAGCGACAAGGGCGCGCTGCAGGTCGATGAAGCGGCAAGATCGCAGGAATACGAGCGCCGCTGGCAGAAGGGCGGTGCGAATTTCATGCACGCCTTCAACGATCTGCTGCTCGACGAGCAGGCGAACCGTACCGCGGCTGCCTTCGTCCACGGCAAGATCCGGGAGATCGTCGCCGATCCCGACACGGCCGCCGCGCTGCTGCCGCATGACCACCCGCTCGGCGCAAAACGCATCTGCGTCGACACCGATTACTATGCCACCTACAACCGCGAGAACGTCCGGCTCGTCGACGCCCGCAAGCATCCGATCGAACGCATAACGCCGGATGGCGTCATCGCCGGAGGCGAAACGCATCCCTTCGATATCCTGGTGTTCGCGACCGGTTTCGATGCGCTTACAGGCGCGCTGACGGCGATCGATATCGCGGGACAGGGTGGGCGGACGCTCAGGCAGGAATGGCAGGACGGGCCCAGGAGCTATCTCGGCCTGATGGTCGCCGGTTTTCCGAACCTGTTCACGGTCACCGGCCCCGGCAGTCCCTCCGTCCTGAGCAATATGATCGTCTCGATTGAACAGCATGTCGACTGGATCGCAGCCTGCCTCGCGCATCTGCGTTCGCGGGGCCTGGACATCATCGAAGCGGAGCCGGAGGCCCAGCGTCGGTGGGCCGAGGAGGTCAACGCCGCCGCCCAGCGGACGCTCTATCCGAGCGCCAGCTCCTGGTACATGGGCGCCAACATCCCGGGAAAGACGCGCATGTTCATGCCCTATGTCGGGGGACTCGGGAACTATCGCAGGATTTGCGCCGAGATCGCGGAAGACGGCTATCGGGGCTTCAGCTGCCGGACGAGCCGGGCCACCGACCGCCTGACGGCCTGACGCACACCGGGGACGCTCGACAGCAGCGCGAGGGAGCAAACGATGACGAAACTAAACGCGTTCGCGGTGATGCTGGCCGCGGCGATGTGCGTCGGCGCGACGACAGCGGGCAGGGCGCAGGGACCAGACTTCCCGACCCGGCCCGTCACCATCGTGGTGCCATTCCCGGCCGGCAGCGCGACCGATGCAGTCGCCCGCAAGGTCAGCGAGGGTCTTCAGCGAAAGCTGGGGCAAGGTTTCGTTATCGAGAACAAGGCTGGCGCTGACGGAATCATTGCCAGTCGAATGGTGGCCAGCGCCACGCCGGACGGCTACACGCTTCTCATCACCACCAACACGACGCATTCGGCCAATCCGAGCGTCTATCGGCACCTGCCCTATGACCCGAAGAAGGACTTTGCTCCGGTCGGCGGTATCATTCGCATCCCGTTCATCCTGGCCATCCGGCCGGGCTTGCCGGCGAAGGATTTCGCAGGTTTCGTCAAGGCCGCCAAGGCAGCCAATCCCTCGCTCTCCTATGGTAGCGGCAGCATGGGGAGCCGCGCTTCGGCCGAATTACTCAAGGCCCGCCTCGGCTTCGACATGGAGCATGTGCCCTATCGCGGCTCGCCGCAGGCCCTGACGGACCTGATCGGCGATCGCATCGACGTCTTCTTCCCCGATCCGGCGAGCGCGCTCGGAATGATCCAGGACAAGCGCTTTCCGGTTCTGGCGGTGACGGGCCCCAAGCGTGTGCCGACCTTGCCTGATACCCCGACGTTGATGGAGCTGGGTGTCCCTGACTTCAACATCGTGGCCTGGGTCGCGGCCTTCGCTCCAGCGGCAACGCCGCGACCGGTGATCGAGCGCCTGAACTCGGCGCTGAACGAGCTGCTGCGCGAGCCCGAGATGATCGCTTTCGTCAACCAGATCGGCTCGGAAATCCTTTCGACGACGCCAGCGGAACTCGGCGCTTATGTCGACGAGGACGCTGCCCGCTGGGTGAAACTGGTCGAGATCGCCAAGATCGAGAAGAAATGACCGGGCCATAGCGCAGGCCGAAATCCTTCATGGTTGAACGCCGTCCGTGACGGCGTGGGAGAATCGCATTGTCGAAGCCTTTGAACGGCGTCCGCGTCCTCGACCTCACCAAAGTCCTGGCCGGTCCGCTTTGCACCCAATATCTCGGCGAGATGGGCGCCGACGTGATCAAGGTCGAGCCCGTCGAGCTCGGCGACGAGACGCGCGGCTGGCCGCCGTTCCGGGCGCCCGGCCTCGGTGCGGTCTTCCTGAGCGTGAACCGCAACAAGCGCAGCATCGCGGTCGATCTCAAGACGCAGCGTGGGCGCGACATCGTCCATCGCTTGGCGAAGACCGCCGACATCGCGGTCGAGAGCTTCGGAACCGGCGTCGCCGAACGTCTGGCGATCGATGCGCCGACCTTGCAGGCGATCAATCCGCGGCTGATCCATTGCAGCATTTCGGGCTTCGGCCGCACCGGTCCGATGCGGGCAGCGCCCGGTTACGATGTGATCCTGCAAGCCTTCTGCGGCGTGATGGCACTGACCGGCGACGAGAACGGCAGCCACATCCGCAGCCCGATCTCACCGATCGACCAGATGACCGGCATGCATGCACTGACCGGGATCCTGGCGAAGCTCTTCGAACGGCAGAGCAGCGGCAAGGGCGGTACCGTCAACGTCTCGCTCTACGACACCGCCATGGGCCTGATGGCCTATAATCTGCAGAGCTTCTGGGAGCGCGGGGTGCAGCCGAAGAAGTGCGGCTCGAGCCATGAATCGCTCTGCCCTTACCAGGCCTTCGAGGCAGCCGACGGCCCGATCATGATCGGCGTCGCCAATGACAATCTCTGGCGCAAGTTCTGCGCGGCCACTGGCTTGCAACATCTCGTCGACGATCCCGAATTCCGCACCAACGCCGACCGTGTTCGCAATCGCCCGCGCACGCTGGAGCTTGTTCAGGCCGCGCTACTGCACGGCACCGTCGCGCACTGGCATGAGGAACTGTCGCACGCCGGCATTCCGTGCTCGCCGATCAACTCGCTCGAGCAGCTTCTGAAGCATCCGCATACGCAGGCCAGCGGTATCGTGATGGATTACTCGCGGCCGGAAACGGGCGCGCTGCACGCGATCGCACAGCCCGTGCGCTTCGATGGCGCCATCGCCCGACCCGACCTGCCGCCGCCATTGCATGGCGAGCATACCGACGAGATCCTGGCCGAGCTCGGGCTGCTTGAGGATCGGATCAGCGCTGCCGAGTAGACGGGGGCCGCGGCTCCGCCTGCCGCCTCTATTCCGCCTCGGCAAAGAACAGGCCTGCCGGCCTGCCGGCAGGCCTTCTTACTCTCTACTCGATCGAGACACCCGCTTCGCGGGCGATCGCGCCGAACTTGTCGGTTTCGGATTTGACGAAGGCGGCGACCTCGGAGGGCGATAGGGGCTTGCTCGTTTCCGCACCGAGTTCATCGTAGCGCTTGCGTATCGGCGCGTCCCCCATCAGCGCGACGATCTCCCGGTTCAACCTGTCGATGATCGGCTGCGGCGTGCCGCGCGGAACCGCGACGACGTTCCAAGTATAGGTCTCGTAGCCGGGCAGCCCCGCCTCGTCGAGCGTCGGCGTGTTCGGCAGCAGGTTGGATCTCGTCCTGGTTGTCACGGCGATCGCTTTCAGCTGGCCACCTTCGACCAGCGGAGCGGCGGTCGACACCTGGTCGAAGACCAGGGCGACGCGCCCGCCGATGAGGTCGGTCATGGCTGGCGCTGCGCCGCGATAAGGCACGTGGACGATGTCGACCTTGGCCATCGAGCGAAACATCTCGGCCGCCATGTGCAACGTCGTGCCGTTGCCGGAGGAGCCGTAATTGTATTCGCCGGGCTTGGACCTGAAGAGCGCGATCAGTTCCTTGAGATCCTTGGCCGGTACCGAGGGATGCGCGACAAGGACGAGCGGGGCGCTGCCGGCGAGCGCGACGGGAACGAGGTCGGCCGGCGCATAGGGCAATCTCTTGTAGACGCCCGGATTGATGGCGTAGGCGACCGAATTGTAGAGAATCGTGTAGCCGTCGGGCGCTGCCTTCGCTACGGCATCCGTGCCGCTGACGGACCCGGCCCCGGCGCGGTTCTCGACTACGACCTGCGTCTTCATCCGCTCGGCCAGCCCGTTCGCGACGATCCGGGCCAGCACATCGGTGCCGCCGCCTGCCGCGAAGGGCACGATCATGCGGATCGGCTTCTGCGGATAGTCCTGCGCGGTCGCGGAACCGGGCCAGCCCAGCACGGCCGCAAGCCAAAGCGCTTTCGCGCACATTACCTTCATAACCATCCTCCCATCATTGCTCTTGTGCGCGAGGCATTTGCTAATTAAAAGGTAGGACCATTATATATTTCAGTCAATGGTGAGTGGCCGGCGCTGTGTCGCCGGGGCGCTTGCCCGGTCTAGAGCGGAGAGCCAAATGGCTGGCCTGTTTTTCGACGAACTGAGCGTGGGGCAAAGCTTCAGGCACGAGATCCGACGCACCATCACTGAAGCCGACAACGTCTGGTTCAGCGCGCTGACGCATAATCCTGCCTATCTTCACCTCGACGAGGAATATTGCCGAACGCAGACCGAATTCGGCCAACGCCTCGTCAACAGCGCCTTTACCCTCGGACTGATGGTCGGCATTTCGGTCGGCGATACGACGCTCGGAACCGCGGTCGCCAATCTCGGCTGGGACGAGGTCCGCTTTCCCAAGCCGCTATTTCATGGCGATACGATCAGGGTGGAAACCGAGGTGGTTGAGCTGCGCGATAGCCGGTCGCGGCCGGACGTCGGCATCGTGACGTTCCTGCATCGGGCCTATAATCAACACGGCGATCTCGTCGCTCAATGCCGCCGCTCGGGATTGCAGCGCAAGCGCCCTGCCGCCTAGAGCGCGCCGATTTCGCACCGAGCCGTCGTTGTCATCTCGGCGAGGCTTCGCTCCGGCCGGGATGGTGATCTCGCCTTGAGTAAGATCGGCGGAGTCTGGAGCGGCTTTCGATCAGATCGAAAGCCGCTCTAGCATGCCACGGGCTCGGGCACGATCTGCGCCGGCTATTGTCCGCTGAAAACCGGTTTGCGTTTCTCGCCGAAGGCCTGGATGCCTTCGCTGTGATCGCCGGTCATCAGATTGACCCCCTGCGCCCAGGCCTCCGCATCGAGGAAGGTCTCAAGGCTCGGCGAATGCAGCAGCTTGAACATCTTCTTGGTCGTGCCGAACGAGAAATGCGGCCCGTCGACGAGCTCTTCGACAAGCGTCTGCGTCGTCGCCTCGAGCTCGGCATCCGCTGCCAGCCTCGTCACGAGACCAAGAGAATACGCCTCTTCGGCCGGGAGCTTGCGCGCCCTATAGACCAGTTCCTTGGCGCGCAATTCACCGAGGACCTTGGAGAGGAAGTAGATCGCGCCGCCATCCGGCGAAAGACCGACATTGCGGAAGACCTGGGAGAAAACCGCCGTCTCGGAGGCGACGATCATGTCGCAGGCCAGTGCCATGCTCCAGCCGATGCCGGCGACTGGCCCGCGAACGCTGGCGATGACGGGCTTTTCGATATTGGCCAGCGCGATGATCATCCGATGCGCCCGCTTCAAGCGCTCGCGTCCGGAGACGGCGGTGAACCGGCCCATGGTCGAGGTGTCGCCGCTGGCGCAGAAACCGCGCCCGGCCCCGCAGAGCACGACGACCTTGATCGCCGGATCGCGGTTCACCTGCCCGAACATGTCGGGCATCGCCTCCTTCATCTCCTCGGAGAGCGCGTTGAGCCGGTCCGGCCGATTGAGCCGGACAGTGGCGACCGGCCCGTTGATCTCGAGGTCGACAGTCATCTGGGAGCTGCTCCTGCTGCAAGGCGGCGTGCCGTGCGCGGCACCTGTCGCGACATTTGGCGCGTCGTCATCGCCCTTGGAATTCGGGTGGTCGCTTTTTGGCAAAGGCCGCAGGGCCTTCTTTTGCGTCGTCCGTCGCCTGCAGCAGCCTCAGGACCAACTGCTCCATGCGCAGGCCGGTGGTGAGGTCCATGTCCTTGCCGCGAATGGCCAGCTCCTTGGCGGCCTGCACGGCCAATGGAGCAGCCGATGCGATGCGGCGGGCATAGTCCCTGGCGGCATCCAGTACCTCGCCTGCGGGCACGACCTTGTTGATCAGGCCCCAGCGCAACGCGGCCTGCGCGTCGATGGAGTCGCCGGTGAGCAGCATCTCCATCGCGATCGCATGGGGCAGCTGAGACAGCACGCGCTGGGTGCCGCCATTGGCCGGGATGACGCCGCGCTTGACCTCGGCCAGGCTGAAGGTGGCGTGCTCGGCCGCGACGCGCAGATCGGTGCCCATCAGCAATGTCATGCCGCCGCCGAGGCAAAGCCCGTTCACGGCACAGATCACCGGCTTCCAGACCTCCAGTCCGCGATTGAGCAGCTGGTCGCGCTGCGTCAGCCACATCTGCGAATAATCGGCCGGGGAGGCGACGAAGCTCTTGATGTCGGCTCCGGTGGTGAAGGCGCGCTCGCCGGCACCGGTGACGATGGCGACGCGGATGTCGTTGTCGTCCCGGACCTTGATCCAGGCTTCCGACAGGGCGCGGTAATGATCCGCATCCATCGCGTTCAACCGTTCGGGCCGGTTGATCGTGATCGTCGCGATCCCCTCGTCGATCTCGAAGTCGATCGCCATCAGTTCGTGCCTTTCTCGCGCCGCCGCTCAACCATGATTGATGTAGACGTTCTTCTGATAGAGGAAGGCGTCGACATGGTGCGGCCCGCCCTTGTTGCCGTAGCCGCTCATCTTGATGCCGCCGAAGCCGACGGCCGGGTCGACCATGCCGTAGCAGTTGACCCAGACCGTCCCCGACTGGATGCCGCGTGCCATCGTCAGCGCCGTCGCGATATTGCGGGTCCAGACCGCGCCGCCGAGGCCGTAGACGGTGTCGTTGGCGAGCTTCAACGCTTCGTCCGGCGTGTCGAACGGGATGACCGAGATCACCGGCCCGAAGATCTCCTCCCGCGCGATCCTCATGTCGTTGCGGACCTGCGCGAAGATCGTCGGCTCGACGAAATAGCCGCCGGCGAGTTCGCCGCCGAGGCGGCCGCCGCCGCCCGCCAGCACCGCGCCCTCCTTCTCGGCGATGTCGATATAGCCGAGAACACGGTCGAGCTGCTTTTGCGAGATCAGCGGACCGAGATTCACGGCCGGGTCGAGCCCGTTGCCGACGCGCAGCGTCTTGCCGAAGGCGGCGAGGCGCTCGACGAATTCGGCCTGGATGCTGCGTTCGACGAACAGCCGCGAACCGGCATAGCAGACCTGGCCGCTGTTGTTGAACACTGCCATGGCGGCGCCCGGTACGGCGATGTCGAGGTCGGCATCGGCGAAGACGATGTCGGGCGACTTGCCGCCGAGTTCGAGCTGGAGCCGCTTGATGTTGGAGGTAGAGGCCTCGATGATGCGCTGCCCGGTCTCGGTCGAGCCGGTGAAGGCGACGCGGTCGACGCCGGGGTGGCGCGCCAGCGCCTCGCCGGCGACGGCGCCATAGCCGGTCACGACATTGACGACGCCTTCCGGCATCCCGGCTTCGTGCAGCAACTCGACCATTCGCAGCACGCTGAGCGAAGCATCCTCCGCCGGTTTGAGAACCAGCGTGCAGCCCGTCGCGAGAGCGCCGCCGAGCAGCCACCACTGGCTGATCAGCGGACCGTTCCAAGGGATGATGCCGCCGACGACGCCGACCGGCGCCTTGAGGCTCATCGTCATGATGCTGCCGGGCAGGGAGTTCGGCAATGTCTCGCCGGCGGTGTTCACCGCCTGGCTCGAATAGTAGAGCGCCACCTGCTGCAGATAGCTCCGGAACGCCTTCGTCCGCGATAGCGGCGCGCCCATGTCCAGCGTCTCGAGCAGGGCGAGCTCGTCGAAATGGCGGTCGAGCAGTTCATGGACGCGCACCAGTAATGCCTGGCGCTGATAGGGTGTGAAGCGGCTCCACGGCCCCTCGAAGGCGCGCCTCGCCGAGGCGACGGCGATATCGACATCCTCCGCCGAGCCCTCGGCGAGCCGGGCGATCACCTGCCCCGTGGCGGGGTTCACGGTGTCGAAGCTGCGGCCGGAGCGCGCGGGCACCATTCGCCCGTCGATCAAATGGCCCTTGTCGGGCTGGGTGAGATAGGGATGCGGCGCTGCCGCCGGTGTATGGCTGTTCATCGGCATCTCCATTGGCTCGGCCCAGATGGGCCCGTAGCGGTCACGGCTGCAGGATGACGCGGCCGACGACGCGGCCTTCCTTGAGATCCCTCAGCGCCACCGGCGCCGCCGACAGCGGACGCCTGTCGAGCGGGGCCGAAGGCAAGCCCTTGGCGTGGGCGAGGGCGACGAAATCGCGCAGCTCTGCCGGCGAACCGGTATAGCTGCCCTGGATCGTCAGGACCTTCAGCGGCAGCATCGGCACAGGCAGCTCGACGGCGCCGCCGAAGAGGCCGACCACGACGAGCTTGCCGGTCTTGTCGAGCACATCGACGGCGAGCTGTGCCGTGGCGCCGCTGCCGACAAGGTCGAGCACCGCCCAGACCGAGCCGCCGACCGCCTGCCTGATGCCGTCGGTCGCGCCGTCGCCGGGCGCGATCGCCGCCAAGGCGCCGGCGTCCAGCGCAGCCTGGCGCTTGGCCGCATCGAGCTCGACGACGACGACGCCGGCGGCGTCGAGCATCCTGGCGATCGCGATCGCGATCAGGCCGAGTCCGCCGGCACCGATGATCACCACGGGGCGCCGGCCGGCCAGCGGCCCGAACTTCTTGAGCGCGCTGTAGGTCGTCAGCCCCGAGCAGACCATGGGTGCCGCGGCAACCGGGTCGAGGCCCTTCAGATCGATGAGATAATCGGGATGGGGGACATCGACGAATTCGGCGAAGCCGCCATCGCGGTTGACGCCGACGAATTGCGGCTTGAGGCAGAGGTTCTCGAGGCCTTGAGCGCATTGCTCGCACTCGCCGCAGCCGATCCACGAGCAGACCAGGCAGACATCGCCGATGGCGACGCCACGCGCCTCCGGGCCGAGTTCGACGATCTCGCCCGAGACCTCGTGACCCAGCACCCGCGGGAACTTGATGCGGTCGGCAAAGGTGATCTTGCGGCCGCCGCCGAGATCGTAATGGCCCTCGCAGATATGGACATCGCTGTGACACAAGCCCGCCGCGATCACGCGCAGGCGCACCTGCGCGCCCCGCAGCGGCGGCAGCTCTATCTCCGCCGGCTCGATCGAGCCGCCGAATTCGTTGACCTGGTAACAGCGCATCCGGCGCATGGCTCCGCCTCCCATGACGTCATTCTCGTTGGCTCAAGGGCTATGTCGAAGCCGATAATGTGTCAATGGTAGGGCCATTGACTATTTTTCAGAGTCGGCTGAAACTCTGCCCCAAGAACGATAGAAAAACCGCAGGGGAGGCCATGATGACGGTTACGCTTGCCGCACGCAGGATGATGTTCGCCTCGGCTCTCGCATGGAGCGGGCTCGTGGCGGCGCAACCCGCCGTTCGCGCTCAGTCGAACACCCCGGTCAAGATCGGCGTGCTGACCGACCAATCGGGTGCCGCAGCCGATTTCTCGGGTCGTGGAACGGTGCTGGCCGCCCGTATGGCCGTCGAGGACTTCGGCGGAAAAGTTTTGGGCAGGCCGATTGAATTGCTCGACGGCGACCATCTCAGCAAGCCGGATCTCGGCGTCGCCCTGGCGCGGCGCTGGTATGACGAGGGTGTCGAAGCAATTTTCGACGTCGGCCTGACCAGCATCGCGATCGGTGTCCAACAGCTCGCGCGCGACAAGAACAAGGTCGTCGTCTATCTCAGCACCGGCAGTACCGACATCACCGGCAAGTATTGCTCGCCCAACGGCATCCACTGGACTTACGACACCTACAGCCAGGCCAATGGTGCCTTCCTCGCCTATGGCGGCTCGCCCAAGGACAGCTGGTACTTCCTCACCATGGACTATGCCTACGGCGCCAATCTGGAGCGGGACGTCACCAACCGCGTCGCGGCGACCGGCGGCAAGGTGCTCGGAACTTCGAAGCACTCCTTCGAGGCGACCGACTTCGCTTCCGACATCCTGCGGGCGCAGTCCTCAAAGGCGACGGTCGTCGGCCTGATGACGACGACCATGCATTCGGTCACGGTGATGAAACAGGTCGAGGAATTCGGACTGCGCGCCGGTGGGCAACGGGTCGCGGCCCCGGCCCTGACGTTCCACGACATCAAGGCGCTGGGTCTGCCGATCGCTCACGATCTGATGATCGTCGAGGCGTTCTATTGGGACCTGAATGAGGCGAGCCGTGCTTTCGCCAAGCGCTATCTGGAGAAGTTCGGCAGAATGCCGAACATGAACCAGGCCAGCGCCTATGGTGCCGTAACGCACTATCTCAAATCGGTCGAGGCAGCGGGTGCTGTCGAGCCGGGCAAGGTCCTGCCGAAAATGAAGGCAACGCCGATCAACGATTTCATGACCAAGGATGGCTCGATTCGCGCCGATGGCCGTGTCATCCGCGACATGTATCTCCTGCGAGCGAAAAAGCCGGCCGAATCGAAAGGCGAATGGGATCTGCTTGAGCTGGTCAAAACTTTGCCGGGGAGCGAGATCTTCAAAGCTCCTGACACCGAAGCCTGCAACCTGGTACGCTGAAGCTGACAAATCTCCCGCCGAATCTATGCGCCGGCGCAGAGCGGGCGCCTGGTGGCAGACGACTCTCCAGAGCAATTTCGCCATTCTCCGAGGTGTGGAATTGCTCCAGGCCTTTGCTTTATCGAATTTTCTTCACGCGAGCCGGTGCCCGCTTCGCTCGAATAGGCTCTGGGCTGCGCAGTCCGATCCGGCTGGCTCTATCCGAAGCCCAGACTTGGCCATCGTCGATGAAATTCGACGCGCCAGATCCGCTGGTGGCGATCGGTTGACGAAGATGCCGTTCGGGTCGATTGCGGCTCATCGGCTCAGCGAATGTGCCTGCCCTGCCACGAGGCGCTGACAGCTCGGCTGGCTGGAAACCAGCCACGTGCTCCTGCTGACGAGAGCCGAGCCCGAGGGCCGGATGCCGACATCTCCGGGGCACGTTATGACTCGCGGCGGGTCCGTACCCTCGCTCAAAAGAGCCAGATAGCGGCGCTAGCTGAACACGCGCCGCGCTTACGCCCTGTTACCTCCTCGGCAATGCCGAGTCGATCGAGATCGGCGAGGGCAGCATTGACTGTCGCCATGCTGAGGCCTGTCTGACCGACGAACTGCCCGGCGGTGAGGAAGGGATGTCGCTGCAAGAGCTCATGAACTCGCTGCAGTCTACGCAGTCTGACGAATGACGATCTCATAGCCGAGGTCGATCACTCTTTGCCGCGTGCCTATCCCGTCGATCTGTCGCAGCAATTGCTCGGCCGCGGCTTCTCCCATGGCACGCCGCGGAACTCGGACGGTCGTGATGGACGGCGACAGGATCGACGACAGCTCCAGGTCGTCGAAGCCCCCGATGGCTATCTGACTGGGCACTTTGATCCCTCGGCTCTGACATTCGAGAAGGGCGCCGATCGCCAGTACATCGCCGCCGCAGGCGATGCCGTCGACTTCCGGGAAGCGGTCGAGATAAGCACCTATCGCCTTGCCAGCTCCGGCATGGGTAAATTCGGTGGGGACATAGCGGATAGCGTCCTCGGCAAACCCGTTGGCGCGCAAGGCGGCTGCATAGCCGGCCCTCCGATCGGCATTGCGGTCATTCGGGGCGTAGTCGGTACAGAGATGCACGATGTTGCGACAGCCGCGTCTGACGAGGACCTCGGTCAGGTCGTACATCGCCTTGTAGTTCGAGTACCCGACGCAGACGCTGATGGGAGTCTCGGTGATGTTGAAGGTCTCGACCACCGGTAGGCCAATCCTCTGGATCAAGTCCCGGACCTCGGCCGAATGGGTGTAGCCCGTCAGGATCACGCCGGACGGCCGATAGGACATCAATGATTCCAGAAGGCGGAACTCACTGTCGGTCGAATAGCCGCTGCAGCCCAACAGGATTCGCATGCCGGCAGCCTCGGAGACCTTGGTGATGCCTTCGAAGCACTCGGTGTAAATCTCGGCTCTGAGATTGGGGATGATGACCACGATGAAGCCGGAGCGCTTCCCCGCGAGCGAGCCGGCGACCAGATTGGGCACATAGCCGAGTTCCTCGGTGACCGCCCGGATCTTCGCGAGCGTCGCCGGGGCAACCTTGGACGGCTCCCGCAGGGCTCGGGAGACAGTCATGAGGGAAACGCCGGCACGGGTCGCGATATCCGACATGCGCGCAAAGCCGGTCGATGTGGCGAGCTTCTTCGAAGATTTCATCCTTGATATCCGCTAGACCGTTATCGACATGATTGCGCTAACATTAGCACGCTGCTCTTCCACCCGGAAAAGGTGGCAGGATTTGAGATCGTTATCGGCACCGATCGGCGCTGCCGATAGACTCATTAGCTTCCAAACTCACGGTGCGAAAGGGTGGTCGGTCAAGCGATCGCCGTAATGCCGCAAAAATTTTTCGGAACTGGCTTGACGGGCATTATGTGAGCGCTATCATAAATTCAACCAAGACCGAGGGGAGTGATGAGCATGGCATTCTGGAACTCGATGCGGGCCGCAGTGGCGGCGGTGGGGCTCGCGGTCGCTTGCGCGGCGCCGGCGCCCGTGGCTGCACAGGATTCGACCTGGAATCGCGTGACACAGGGCGGAAAGCTGCGTGTCTCGGGCATCCCGAACGAAGCGCCCTACTATATCAAGGATCGCAAGACGGGCGAGTGGAGCGGCATCTTCATCGAGATGGGCCGTGACATGGCCAAGGGGCTCGGTGTCGAACTCGAAGTCGTCGAGACCGGATCCTGGGGGACGGCCGTGCTCGATCTGCAGTCGGGCAAGACGGACGTGCATTTCGGGCAGAACCCGAGCCCTGCCAAAGGCAAGGTGATGCACTTCTCGAATCCGGTGCATATCAACACCTTCAACACGATCTGCCGCAATGTCGAGAGCAAGACCTGGGCGGACTTGAACAAGCCGGAGGTCCGGATCGCTGTCGATGGCGGCTCGGCCCATGAGATGATCACCAAGCGCAACGCGCCCAAGGCTACGATCACCGTCTACAAGACCCGCGACGAGGTGATCCTTGCGGTGGTCTCGAACAAGGCGGACTGCATGGTCATGACGCCGTTGCTGGGGCTCGATGCGATCAAGAAGAATCCAGGCCTCGGCAAGATGTCCGTGCCGTCCCCGGTGGTCTTCACCGATTCCTGCGTGGCGACCGTGCCTCAGGCGGACAAGCGCATGATGGAATTCATCAATGTCTGGATCGCCTATCACCGCGGCATGGGCCAGGTCCGTACGTGGCTGACCGACGGGCTCGCCAATATCGGCATCGATGCGGCGAGTATTCCGCCCGAGGTTCAGTTTTAACGGCGAAGGGTTGTGATCGGCGGGCGCTGGATTCGCCCGCCGGCCCGGAGGAAGCGGAATGGCATATCAGTGGAACTTCCGTTTTCTGGCGGAGTATCAAGACCTGCTCTGGAAGGGCGTTGCGACGACGCTGAGCTATACGGCGATCTCGATCGTCCTGGCCTGCCTTCTCGGGATGGCGATCGCGATCTGCCGAATGACAAATCTGCGGATCGTCAACTACCCGATCATCGGGTTCATCGAAATCTTTCGTTGCACGCCTTTTCTCGTGCAATTGATCTGGTTTTACTACGCATTCCCGGTGCTGGTCGGCATCAGCATGGACGCCAAGACGGCGGCGATCATCGCTCTGACACTCTATGGCAGCGTCTTTTACGCGGAGGTCTTCCGCGCCGGCATCGGTTCGATCGACAAGGGGCAGTGGGATGCCGGCCGCGGTCTCGGCATGTCCGACGGCAAGCTGATGTGGCGGATCATCCTGCCGCAGGCGGCGCGGCGCATGATCCCACCGTTCGTCAACCAGTCGATCATGCAGTTGAAGAACACCTCCCTGGTCTCGACCCTGGCCATCGCCGAGATCGTCTATCAGGGCAGCCGGATCACGGCCGAGACCTATCGGCCGCTCGAGGTCTACACGGCGATCGCGGTGATCTATTTCGCGATGCTGTTCCCGCTGACCCTGCTCGCCCAGTTCGCAGAGGCGCGGCTCATCAGGAAGGGCGAGTGACATGACGACCTCCGCACCGATCGTCAGCCTCATCGGCATCCAGAAGCGCTTCGGCGAGCTGGAGGTCCTCAGGAACGTCGACCTGCATGTCGAGAAGGGCAGCGTCGTTGCGCTGCTTGGCTCGAGCGGGTCGGGAAAATCGACGCTGCTGCGCTGCATCAACCTGCTGGAGCGGCCCAATGGGGGGCAGGTCAAGATCGGGCGCCAGCAGATCGACTTCAGCGGCGACGGCGCTCGGGTCGCCAAGCGTGACATCCTGGCCCTGCGCCGGAATGTCGGCATCGTCTTCCAGAACTTCAATCTGTTCCCGCACATGACCGCCCTCGCCAATGTCATGGAGGGGCCGGTCTCTGTGCTCGGCGAATCCAGGCAGGAGGCGGCGGAGAAGGCGTTGGCGCTCTTGGCGCGGGTCGGGCTGCAGGACAAGCGCAACGAATATCCGGCGCGCCTGTCCGGAGGGCAGCGCCAGCGCGTCGCGATCGCTCGCGCCCTGGCGATGAATCCCGAGGTCATGCTTTGCGACGAGGTCACCTCGGCGCTCGACCCCGAACTGGTGGACGAGGTGCTGCAGGTCCTGCGTTCGCTGGCCGAGGAGGGGATGACCATGATCCTCGTCACCCATGAGATGCGCTTCGCGCAAGAGGTCGCGGACAAGGTCTGCTTCATGAGCGGCGGCCGCATCGTCGAGGAGGGGGCGCCCGACAAGGTCCTGCTGACGCCGGAGCACGAAAGAACCAAGGCCTTTCTGACCCGGTTTCACCGTTCGAACCTGCGCCCCGTTGCCTGACCACCTTTCACGCGCCCACGGGCGTCTCAGACAGAGCTTTAGAGGAAGATTTCGATGGCCGTATCCGAATTTCAGGGGCGCCGCTGCGTTGTGACGGGCGGGGCGAAGGGGCTCGGCCTCGCTGTCGCGGCGATGCTCGCGGCACAGGGCGCCAGGCTGGTCCTGTGCGACCGTGACGCCGATGCGCTCGACGCGGCGAAGGCTGAGCTGGTCAATTCCGGTGCCGATGTCGAAACTTTCGTCTGCGACGTCTCGAGCCCGGACGCCATCGCCGCCTTCGGCGAGAAGGCCGGCCGCAACGGTGCCGTCGACGTGCTGATCAACAATGCCGGCTTCTATGCCGGGCGGCCGGTCCGCGAGATCACCCTCAAGGACTGGGACGACACCTTCAACGTCAATTTGCGCAGCGTCTTTCTGATGAGCCGCGCCTTCATGGACGGCATGATCGAGCGCGGCTATGGCCGGATCGTCAATATCGCCTCCGTCGATGGCCATATCGCCAAGCCGACCAACTGCCACTACGCAGCCGCCAAGGCGGGCGTCGTCAGCCTGACCCGGTCATTCGCCCGGGAACTCGCGCCCAGTGGCGTCATCGTGAATGCCGTCAGCCCGGGGGCGATCGCGACGGATACGGCAAAGTCGCAGGGCTGGCTGGCGAAGCGCATCACCGAGATCCCGGTCGGCTACGCTGCCGAGGCGGATGACGTCGCGGGCATCGTCGTGTTCCTCGCTTCGGAACGCAACCGCTACATCGTCGGCGAAGTCGTCGTCGCCAATGGCGGGGTCGTCTCGGTCTAGCCGAGTCGGCTCGAAGGAGCCTTCACCCATAGCCGAAAATCGGAGCTCGCCCAGAAATGTTAGCGCTATCATCTTCGATGAAGGCCGCAGGTGGCGCCCGCGAATTCGAGGAAAGGCATGCGTCGATGACGATGGACAACAGTGCGCAGCAGGTCGGACGCGACGTTGCCAATAGCAGCGCACCCCGGCAGGCGGCCCCGCCGTCCAGGCTGATCCCGAACGATCCGGGTACGGAGCCGGATGCAGCGGCCGTCTTCCGGGACGGTATGCGCAAGGTCGCGAGCTCAGTCGGGATCGTCACCGCGTCCTTCGAGGGGGTGCGTCGCGGCCTGACCGCCACTGCGATCTGCTCGGTCTCTGCCGAGCCTCCCATGCTGGCGGTCTGCATCAACAAGTCGAGCTCGGCTCACGAGGTGATCAGCCGGGCGAGCTTCTTCGCGGTGAACATCCTCGATGCGAGCCAGATGCCGATCGCCGACGCCTTCGGCGGCCGGGCCGGCCCGGACCAGCGCTTCGCAACCGGCGAATGGCACCAGGGGGAAACCGGGGCTCCCGTGCTGCGCGGAGCCGTCGTGGCCTTCGAATGCGAGCTGACGACGATCGTCGATGCATCGAGCCACACGCTTTTCATGGGGCTCGTCCGAGCGGTGCACAGCTCCGCCGCGACCGACCCTCTTCTCTATCACGACCGCCGCTACCGGCATTGCAGCTGAACATCCGAGAGGACGTCATGATCGAACGCTTTGAAACCACCGGCCGCCTCAGCAAGGCTCTGAAGGCAGGCGGGTTCGTCTTCCTCTCCGGGCTGACGGCCAAGGACAAGTCCGGCGACGTACGCCAGCAGACGCTCGACATCCTGCAGCAGATCGACGGCTACCTGGCGCAGGCCGGCAGCGACAAGTCGCATCTCGTCAGCGTCAACATCTGGCTCACCGATATCTCCACCTTCGCCGAGATGAACGCCGCCTGGGAAAGCTGGGCCGACCCGGCCGCGTTGCCGGCGCGGGCGACGGTCGAGTCCGCGCTCGCCGGCAAGGGCGCGCTGGTCGAGATCCGGGCACAGGCGATCCTGGCGTGACCGGCCGCGTAACGAGACAGATCTTCAAGGATAGACCCATGCATCTCGGGCTCTTCAGCCTCATGCCGTACCGGGACACGAGCCAGCCCCTGGCTTCCGTCTTCCGCCAGACGGTCGACCAGGTCACGCTTGCCGAGGATATCGGCTTCGACATCGCCTGGTTCGCGGAGCATCACTTCTCGAACTATTGCCTTTGCCCCGCGCCGATCGGCATGGCGACCTATATGGCAGGCCGGACGAAGCGCATCCGGCTCGGCACCGGCGTGATCGTGGTCCCACTCTACCACCCGCTGCGCATGCTCGAGGATCTCTGCCTGCTCGACATCGTCAGTGACGGCCGTGCCGTGGTCGGTCTGGGCAGCGGCTACCAGCAGTACGAGTTCCACAAGCTCGGCGTCGATATCGCGCAGGGCCGCAACATCTTCCTCGAGACCCTCGACGTGTTCGAGCAGTTCATCGAGAACGGCCGCGTCGAATATTCTGGCAAGCACATCACCATCCCGGAGACGGCCTTCAGCCTCCGCTTCACCCAGAAGCGGCCGGACGTCTATGTCGCCGGCCTCGGCAACGACCCCGAGACGCAGCGCCGCATCGCCACGAAGGGTTATGTTCCGATCTTCACTGCGGGCTGGAACAAGCTGGAGGAGCTCCAGGCGTTCCGCGGTAAGGCGCTGGATGCCTATACGGCGGTCGGAGGACACGCCGAGGCGATGCCCTTCGCGATGCAGCAATACGTCTATGTGACGCGCGACCGGAAGGAGGCCCTCGAGGCAGCCGAGGCCGCGCGTTACATCCGCCGCGTGGCCGGCGCCATGCGCGCCAACTCGGCGCGGCTTGACGGCGTCATCCTGCAGGAGGAGCCGCAGCCTGGGGAACCGACGCTCGACGAGCTCGCCGATCGCCTGATCATCGGCGATCCGGAGACGGTGGCGGCACGCCTCGACAAGCAGTTCGAGACGCTGAAGCCGACCCATTGGAGCCTGTTCATGGCTCTGCCGGGCATCGCGCCGGCAAAGACCTTGCGCTCGATGGAGCTCTTCGGCTCCGAGGTGATGCCACACCTCCAGCGACACCTGACCCTGCGCTGAGCCAGGCGCCAGCCAAAACCCGCCGCGGTCATCGCGGCGGGCTCTTACGCGAAAGACGGCGCCGCTCAAGCCGCAAGCAATCAAGAGGGGAAGACCATGACGAACTCAGTCGCCGGCAAAGTCACGATCATCACAGGGGGCGGCTCGGGCATCGGCCGCGCCATGGTGCGCAACTTCGCCGGGGCCGGCGCTGTGCTGGCGATCCTCGACATACGCCAGGACCGGGCCGAAGAGGCCGCCGAGGAAGCCCGTGCGCTGGGCGCGCAGGCGATCGGCATCGTCGCCGACGGGGCCCGCGCCGCCGATGTCGATGCGGCGGTCAAGCAGGTCGTCGAGGCGTTCGGCCGCATCGACGTGCTCTGCAACAATGCCGGCATCACGGACCGCCAGCGCCCGCTGCTCGAAACGCCCCCGGAGATCTGGGAACGTGTCGTCGCCGTCAACCTCACCGGTCCCTATCTCATGTGCCGCGCGGCGATGCCGGTCATGCTGGCGCAGGGCAGGGGCGTGATCATCAACACGGCCTCGATCGCCGGATTTCTCGGCGGTCGCAGCGGCGCCGCCTATACAGCCTCGAAGCACGGCGTCATCGGGCTGACCCGCAGCATCGCCGCCGCCTATGGCAGCCAGGGCATCCGCTGCAATGCGATTTCGCCCGGTTCCGTCGCGACCGACATCTCGTCCGGCGAGTTCGGCGGCGAGGCGTCACCAGCCGCGATCGCCTTGCGCGACAAGGGGCTCGCGACCCGGCCCTCGCGTGCCACGCCCGACCAGATCAGCCCGGTGGCGCTGTTCCTGGCCTCGGAGGCGAGCGCCTACATCAACGGCCAGAACATCACGGCCGATGACGGTTGGACCGCCTACTGACGCAGCCAGGGGGCATCGGTCATGACCGTGAAGCGAATTCAGAACGTCTACTACCCTGTATCCGACATGGCCCGGGCCAGCGCATTCTATCGCGATGCCCTGGCGCTGATGCCCAAATTCGCCGATGGCGAGCGCTGGACGCAGTTCGATGTTGGCGGTGCGAACTTCGCCCTGAGCAGCCCGGACGAGTCGGCGGTCGAACAGGGGGCGGTCGCGGTCTTCGAGGCTGCGGATATCGCCGAGGCCGAGGCTGCGGTGGTTCGTTCCGGCGGCGCGATCCTGGCGCGGCGCGACATGGGTTCCCACGGCCGGGTCGTCACGGCGAGCGATCCCGACGGCAACGTCTTCCAGCTCTTCGGGCGCCCGCAATGACCGGCCCGGTTGTCGCGTCGCACGGGCCGCCTGGCTCCATGCCGCCGATCGACAGGGGCCCCGGGTGGGGAAGGGGGCGGCTGCGATGAGCGACACTCGTCGTGCTCCCGCATTGCGCAAGCTCTTTCCGGTCGGGAGAGCCCGGCACGCTGCGCACGTCAGTTGGGACGCCAACATGGCCTATGCGCGGCTCATCGTGGTGCCGATCGCATTTCTGGGGCTCTTCTTCGTCTGGCCTCTGCTGCGCGTCCTGTCGCGCAGCATCACCGAGCCGAGCCTCGGCCTGTCCAACTACGAACGGATCCTCTCGGGCGGGCCCTATCTGCGCGTGCTGCTCACCACACTGCAGACCGCCTTCTCGGTGACTGCGATTTGCCTGCTCATCGCCTATCCCTTCGCCGTCTATGTCGCGAGCCTGCGCCCGTCCCGGGCGAACCTGATGACCGGCCTGCTCCTGATCCCGCTTTGGACGAGCGTCGTGATCCGCAGCTATGCCTGGATGATCCTGTTCCAGAAGAACGGTGTCCTCAACGAAGCCCTGACCGGCCTGGGCTGGATCGACCGGCCGCTCCAGATCCTGCAGACGTCGATCGCCGTCCAGATCGGCATGGTCCATATCCTGCTGCCGTTCATGATGCTGCCGCTGATCAACAATCTGCGGTCGCTGGACAGGACATTGCTGCGTGCCGGCGAGGTCCTGGGCGCCGGTCCGGTCAAACTGTTCCTGCGCGTCTATCTGCCCCTGTCGATGCCCGGCATCGCTGCCGGGGTTTCGCTGGTCTTCATCACCGCGCTCGGCTTCTACGTCACACCCGCTCTGCTGGGCGGGGCGTCGAATACCATGCTTGCGGTGCTGATCGAACAGCAGGCCTCGACCTTCCTCGACTGGCCCCTGGCGTCCGCTCTCGCCTCGATGCTGCTGGGGGTGACGGCCGCGATCTATTTTACGGCCAACTGGTTCATCGGTCCCGGCAAGGAGCTGCGCCCATGAGCCTCATGAACGATGCGCCGCGCGGTGGCCGGAGCGGGCGCCTCCTGCTCGCGGCATATGCCGTACTGGTCGTCCTTTTCCTGATCCTGCCCATCCTCGTGGTGGTGCCGCTTTCGGCGAGCAGCGACGCCTATCTAAGGTTCCCGCCGGGCGGATGGGGCCTGCGCTGGTATCAGGCGGCCTTCAACGAGCCGCGCTGGTGGCGCGCGACCTGGAACAGCGTCCTGATCGGCGCGCCGGTCGCCGCGATCTCGGCGGTGGTCGGAACCTGCGCGGCATTGGCGATCGCGCGATCGCGCGCGGGCTGGACCCGCCCGGCAGCCGTGCTGGTCACCGCGCCGATGATGCTGCCGCATGTCATCCTGGCGATCGGTCTCTATCCGATCGTCGTCGACCTGCGGCTGACCGGGACCTTCTGGGCACCTATCCTCGGCCACTCCGTCGTCGGAATCCCGCTGGTCTTCGTCGCCGTCAGCGCCGCGCTGCGGAACTACGACTTCCAGCTCGAGCTCGCGGCCATGACATTGGGCGCCAATCAGTGGCGGGCGTTCAGCAAGGTCACGCTGCCGATGATCGCACCGTCCGCTGTCACCGGGGCCGTGCTCGCATTCGCCACCTCGTTCGACGAGCTGATGCTGTCGCTGTTCCTGACGGGACCGCGGACCGAGACGCTGCCGCGGCTGATCTGGGACCAGCTCGCCTACGCGCTCACTCCGACCGTCGCCGCCATCGCCACGCTCGTGCTCGCGCTGTCGCTGGCGATCCTCGTCCTCGTCTTCGTCCTTCACCGCTTCGCCGCCGCGAGCGAACCGTCCACGTCTGGGAGCCAGCCATGAGGGGTGCCGCACTAGAGTTTCGCGACGTCGCCAAGAGCTATGGCGAGCTGAGCGTACTGCAGCCGACCTCGCTGCATATCGAGCCCGGCGAGTTCTTCGCCTTGCTCGGTCCGAGCGGGTCGGGCAAATCCACCCTGCTCGGGACGGTCGCGGGGTTCGTGCCGCTGAGCAGCGGCTCGATCGTGCTCGATGGCCAGGCGATCAACAGCCGCCCGCCGCACAAGCGCAATATCGGGATGGTCTTCCAGAACTACTCCCTGTTCCCGTTCCGGACGGTCGCGCAAAACGTCGCCTTCCCCCTGGAAATGCGGGGCGCCTCGAAACAGGAGGCACAGGCGAAGGTCGAGGCTATGCTGGCGATGGTCCAGCTCGGCCATCTCGGTGACCGTCTGCCAAAGCAGCTCTCGGGCGGCCAGCAGCAGCGCGTCGCGCTTGCGCGCGCCGCCGTCTACGATCCGCCGCTTCTGCTCATGGATGAGCCGCTCGGGGCGCTCGACAAGAAGCTGCGCGAGGGCATGCAGGACGAGATCAAGGCCTTCCATCGGAAGGTCGGATCGACCGTTCTCTACGTCACGCACGATCAGGAAGAGGCCGCCGCGATGGCCGATCGCATGGCCATCATGAACCGCGGCCGGCTCGAACAGGTCGGCACCCCGCGCGAGCTTTACGACGAGCCCCGGAACGCCTTCGTCGCGAACTTCCTCGGCGAGGCGAACCTGTTCCGTCTTCGGGACGGTGCGTCCAGCGGCGCGCTCGTCGAAACGCAGAGTGGGCTGTCGCTGAAGACCGGGCACGTCGCTGCGCATCCGGGACCGTGCTTCGCCTGCGTTAGGCCGGAAAACATCCAGCTGTCGGAAGGCAGCGCGGCCTCCGACAACAGCTTCAGCGGCGGGATCGAGGACGCCGTGCACCTGGCGGGCGTCGTGAAATACCGCATCCGCCTTAATCCGAATTGTTCGGTGATCGTCAGGGCGGCCTCCGAGCGCGGTGCCAGGCTGCACGATCTGGGGGAGACCGTGAGCGTGACCTGGAAGGCCAAGGACACCCTGATCATTCCTGAGTAGCCGCCAGCAAGAGCGAGATCGTGGCGCACCCGCCACCGATCGACCTGCTCATGACTCGCCATCGACATGCAGCCGGGGGCGGGAGCGGCACATGGGCGCAAGGGAAGACCAGCCGCTTTACCGAACGGGAGAGAACCAATGACCATGACCTTGATGTCGCGGCGCGGAGTGCTAGGTGCCGGCCTCGGCGCCACGCTCGCCGGAACGATCGTCGCGCCGACAGTGCTGCGTGCCCAGACCCGCAGCCTCGTTATCGCCACGACCGGCGGCAAGACCGAGGAAGCGCTCAAGAAAGCAGTCTTCGAGCCTTACACGAAGAAGACCGGCATCGAGATCGTCACGACCTCGACCGTCTATGCCAAGGTCAAGTCGATGGTCGAGGCCAACGCGATCGAATGGGACGTCGTCAGCGCCGACGCCGCGATCGCCGCGAGCTTCGGCGCCCAGGGCCTGCTCGAGCGACTCGATTTCGGTGTGATCGACAAATCCGCGCTGATCCCCGGCGTGCCGCGCGACCACTACATCCCCTTCGACGTCGCCGCCGCGGTGATCGGCTGGAGCACCAAATCGATCAAGTCCGACGTGGCGCCGAAGACCTGGGCCGAGATGTGGGACCAGCAGAAGTTCAAGGGCCGCCGTGGCCTGTGGAAGCAGCCTTTCCAGACGCTTGAGATCGCGCTGATGGCCGATGGCGTCGACAAGGACAAGCTCTACCCACTTGACCTGGAGCGGGCGCTGCGCAGCCTCGATAAGCTCAAGCCCAATCTCTACTGGTGGAGCACCGGCGCCCAGTCGACCCAGATCCTGCTCGACGACGAGGTGCCGCTGGCGATGGGCTGGAACGGGCGCCTCTATGACCCGCGCGCCGAGGGGGGCTCGCTCGACTTCACACTGAACCAGTCGCTCTTCGTCGCCAACGCAATGCAGATCCTGAAGGGCGCCAAGAACAAGAAGGCTGCGATGGAGTTCATTGCCTTTGCGCTGCAGCCCGAACAGCAGGCAGCTTACGCGAAGCTGATCCCCTATGGCCCGGTGAACAAGAACGCACTGACCCTGCTTCCACCGGAGCGGCTGAAGGACGTTCCCTCGTCCGATATGAACATCAGCAAAGGCGTGTTCCAGGATTACGACTGGTGGGCCGAGAACGGCAGCAAGATCACGCCGCGCTTCAACCAGTGGCTTCTGTCTTGATATAGGAAAACTTCTCTTCCGGCCGCGTGAAGATTTTCGCGCGGCCGATTTCCTAGCGGTTACGCATCCGTCGCCGCAGGAAGTCGAGAAAAATCCTGACCTTGGGTGGTACCAGGGCGCCTGCTCTGTAGGCCGCGAAGATCGGCATGGCGTCCTCCGGTTCGTAAGCTTCGAGAAGTGGCCGCAGGCGCCCGGTCCGGATGTCGTCTGCCACGCGCAGATCGGTTACGCGGCCGATGCCGAGCCCTGAGACGACCGCCTCATAGTTTCCATGGCCGCCATTGACGACATAGTTGCCCTGGACCTTCAGCTTGAACGGCCGGCCATCGACGACAAAGCTCCACTCATTGCTCAACAGGCCCAGCCGGCTCATCAGAAGACAATTGTGATGCAAGAGATCCTGGGGCGTCTCTGGCGCCCCGTGGCGCTCAAGATAAGATGGCGCGGCACAGATGATCTGCCGGCTCGCGGCTACTTTCGTGATGATCGCGGCCGAGTCCTTCGGGGCGCCCCAGCGCAGACCAACATCATGATCGGCAAGGGCCGGATCCACGATATCATCCGACAGATCGAGATGAACCTTGATATTGGGATGAAGTGCCAGGAATTCGGGAAGCAGCGGGATCAAGCGGTGCAACCCGATCATGATCGGGCTCGTGATCCGCAAGGTGCCGCGCGGCTCGCCCCCGTATTCGCTGACGACGAGTTCGGCTTCGGCGATCTGCGCGAGGATGGTTTGCGCGCGCCGGTACAGGGTCTCTCCGGCTTCGGTGAGCGAAAGGCGACGAGTTGTCCGGTCAAGCAGTCGCACGCCGAGGCGGCGCTCCAGACCATCCACCCTGCGGCAGACAGCCGATCGGGTCACGTTCAGCATTTTTGCTGCGCCTGCGAAGCTGCCGCTGTCAACGACATGGGCAAAGACCTGAAGCTCGCTGCCGCTATTCATCTTCGACCGATCGTTGCGTTTCACTCAACAGTATGTGTCCACCAACGGTGGTTCCAAGCCAAGCCCCTGTGAGCATAGCCTGACCTCACGCCAAGAGCCGCGACGCAAGCACGACGGCCGGATGTCGGAGGAATCAGTGATTACGGATATCAGCGTCGGACAGGTGACGGGCTTGGCGCGCCGCCGATGATCAAGCTCGTGACTTTCCAGAAGCGCGTCGAGCAATTGACGCGCCCCGCGTTCGAGGAACGTTGGGAGACGATCCATGGTCCGATCGCAGCCGCCTTTCCGGGTCTGCGCGGCTATATGCTCGGCTTCTCGTTGGATGAGGGCGAGCCGCCGGCCGATGGTGTCGCGCAGCTGTGGTTCGACACGCGCGAAGCTTGCCAGGCTTCCTATGGTTCGGAGATCGGCCGCAATGGATCGAAGGATGCATCCGCCTGGCTGGCGCGGCGCGAGCATCTGCTGGCCAGCGAGCGCTGGCTGAAGCGGGCCGGTTCATTGTCGTCGACGCCGTTCAAGCTGCTGCTCTGTCTCAAGCGGGCGCCCCACCAGTCTCGCGCGGCCTTCCTTGAACGCCTCGCTGCGGTTGTGAAGCCCGGGCTCTGCGATCTCACGGGGGCGTCACAGGCGCGTCTCAGCCTCGACGAGGCCGGGCAGTTGTTGAACTCCAAAGTGGAGGGAGACCTGATGCTTGTGACAGGCGAGGCCCCTTACGACGCTCTGGTGGAACTCTGGTTCACCGAACGAAATGCGGCCGCACAAGGCCGCGATCGGCTGCGGGCCTGGAAGGACCAGGTTTTCGGCCGCGACGAAATCGCCCGGTGGGAGGACGCGCTGCTGCGCGAGCATGTGGTGGTGATGCCGCCTCCTCCCGCCTTCGGAGTTCAGGAAGGACAGATTTGATGCAGAAGAAGACCGCCCTCGTCATCGGCGCGACCGGCGTTTCCGGACGCGCGCTGATCGAGCATCTCGATCGGCAGCCCGACTGGAACGTGATCGGCGTATCGCGCAAGCCGCCGTATTTCCAGACGAAGGCTCGCTTCGTGCATGCCGACCTGATGGATCCGCAAAGCTGCAAGGACAATCTCGGCGGCTTGAGCGACGTCACGCATGTTTTCTATTGCGCCTATCTCGACAACAAGGTGATCGCTGAGACGCGCGCGCCGAACGCGAAGATGTTCGCGAATGTCCTGCCGGTGATCGAGGCGGCTGCGCCGAACCTGCAGCATGTCTGCCTGCTCCAGGGCACCAAGTATTACGGACAGTATCTCGGCCCGTTCAAAACCCCTGCGAAGGAAACGGACCCGCGGATCGACGTGCCGCATTTCTATTACGACCAGCAGGATCTGGCCGAACAGGCCAGCACCGGAAAGGGCTGGTCCTGGTCGGCAGCCCGGCCGCATGTGATCTGCGGCTTTGCGTTGGGCAACCCGCTCAACATCATCACCACGATCGCGACCTATGCGACGCTGCTGAAGGAGATGGGGCAGCCCTTCACCTTCCCTGGCAAGCCCGGCGCCTTCACCTCCGTCTATCAGGCCACGGATGCGGGGTTGCTCGCGCGGGCCATGGTCTGGATGTCGACCAATCCGGATTGTGCCAATCAAGCCTTCAACATCACCAATGGCGACTTCTTCCGCTACCAGAACCTGTGGCCGGTCTTCGCGCGCTTCTTTGGCCTCGAGGCGAGTGGTGTCGAAACCGTCGACATGCCGACCCGCATGGCTGGTGCCGACGTGCTCTGGGACAAGATCGTCGCGCGCGAAGGCCTGCAGCAGCACCCGCTCGCGCAGCTCGTGAACTGGAATTTCGCGAACTACGCCTTTTCAAACGACTGGGACGTGATGTCCGACACCACGAAATGCCGGCGCTACGGCTTCCTCGAGTTTCTCGACAGCGAGGAGATGTTCCTCGACCTCTTCCGCGATCTGCAGCGCAAGAAGATCGTCCCGTGAACGCAGGAGACACCCATGATCTGCCTGCCGGCAAGGACGGCGCCATGAGCGATCCGGCATCCCTTTACGATCCGGCGCTCCAAGCCGAGTTCGAGCGCAATGCATTCAACCCATGCGTCGGTCAGATCCTGCTCTCCGAAAGTGAGCGGGCACGCGTCTGGTACATGCGCCTGGAACCCGGCGAGCGCATTGGCTTCCACCGGCATGTCCTCGACTATTTCTGGACGGCGCTGAGCGCCGGGCAGGCCATATCCCATGTCAACGGCGGGGAGCCCAAAGCGTCATCCTACTATGCCGGCCAGACCAGCCACATGCGCTTCGGCGCAGGTGAGTTCATGGTCCACGACCTCCATAATATCGGCGACACTCCGCTCGTCTTCGTCACTGTCGAGCATCTCGAAAGCGCCAATCCGCCATTGCCGTTGCCCGCTGGTGTCACGCCGCGCGGCATTGCGGGCGCACAGGATCAGCCATGAACCAGATTTCTCTAGTGGCCGCGCGTGAGGCCTTTGCGCCGGGCATCTTTGCCGGCCGAAACTTTCTAGTGACCGGCGCTGGCCGAGGGATCGGAAAGCTCTTGGCCGAACGGCTGGCAGGGCTCGGCGCCCGCGTCGCCATTTGCGACTTGGTCGAGGAGCGCGCACGCGAAACGGCCAGGATCATCACCGAGGCCGATGGCGAGGCCGTGCCTCTGGTGGCCGATGTCTCGAAGGAGAACGAGGTTCGTGCGGCCGTGGATGCCGTGCTGTCCCGCTGGGGCAGGATCGATGTTCTCGTCAACATGGCCGGCAGCTATGGGGCGGCCTATCGCGTCACGCATGAGACGCCGGTCGACGAGTGGGATTCGGTCTTTGCCTCGAATGTGCGCGGCAGTTTCCTGTGCGCGAAGACGATCCTGCCGCACATGATAGAGGCTGGTGGCGGCCGGATCATCAACTTCGCCTCGAATGCCGGGCGCTCCGTCAGCCCGCTACTGGGCTGCTCCTACACCGCGGCCAAGACGGCGGTGATCGGCATGACCCGCCATCTTTCCCGCGAGTATGCCCGTCACGGCATTCTCGTGAACACGATCGCTCCCGGCCCGGTGGCGGGAGAGCGCGTCAGCGGTCTGCTGCGTAACGACGAGGAGGGGCAGGCTCTCAACGGCCAGATTCCGATCGGGCGCCTGGCCGAGCCTGCGGACATCGTCGATGTCGTCCTGTTCATGGCCTCGGACGCATCCCGATACATGACAGGCGCGATCCTCGACGTTTCCGGGGGCCTGATCCTCGCCTGAAAACCCGGATGACGGGGCAGCAAACAGAAGAACAAAACGGAGGGAAACATGAAGCTCACACGCAGATCATTCGTCGCGTCCGGCACTTTCGCGGCAACGACCTTCGCCATCATCCGTCCGGCGCAAGCAGCGACGCAGAAGCTGGCAACGAATATGCCTGCCGGGCATCCGATGATCACGCGGATCGAGGAAGCCGCCAAGAACATCAAGGCCGACACGAACGGCGAGATCGACATCCGCGTCTTCCCCAACAGTCAGCTCGGAGGCGATCTCGAAGTGCTCTCCCAGTTGCGGCAGGGAGCGATCCAGTTCTATCCGCTGGCCGGTGCGCAGCTGTCGAACCTGGCCCCGGCATCCTCGCTGAACGGCGTTGGCTTCGCTTTCAACAGCCTTGATGACGTCTGGAAAGCCATGGACGGCGATGTTGGCGGCCTTGTCAGGCAGGGTCTCGAGAAAACCGGCCTGCATGCCTTCGACAAGATGTTCGACAACGGCTTCCGCCAGATCACGAGCGGTTCGAAGCCGATCGAGAAACCGGCTGATCTTGCCGGCGTGCATATTCGTGTCCCACCCAGCCCGCTTTCGACCTCGCTGTTCAAGAGCTTTGGCGCCGCACCGCAATCGATCAGCTTCGGCGAAGTTTACACTGCCCTCCAGACCAAGCTCGTGGATGCGCAGGAAAATCCGTTGCCGCTCGTCGACAGCGGCAAATTCTACGAGGTTCAGAAGTTCGTCAGCCTGACCAACCACATGTGGGACGGGCTCTGGATGCTGGCGAATGGCCCGTTCTGGAAGCGCCAGCCGCAGCAGATCAAGGACGTGGTCACCAGGCGCTTCACCGAGGCGGCCATCGCGGAACGCGCCGATCTGGTCAAGCTCGATGAAAGCCTCCGCGCGAAGCTGGCCAGCGCGAGCATGAAGATCGTCGAGCCCAACCGCCAGGCTTTCCGCGAGGCGCTGGCTGCATCGACCTTCTACAAGGAATGGAAGGAGAAGTTCGGAGCCGAGGCTTGGGGCACGCTCGAGCGCTACACCGGCAAGCTGGGTTGAGACAATGGCTGCGACAGATCTCATAGCGGCCGATGCCGTCAGTCACGGCAGTGGCCACACGGGTCTCAGCCCATTGGACAGGCTGGAATCGGGCCTCGGCAGGCTTGTCGATATCGTCGCAGCCGCTCTCCTCCTCGTCGATATCGTCCTGCTCGGCTGGGCGGTAACGGCGCGCTATCTGCTCAATGTCCCAATCACCTGGATCGAGGAAGTCGCGATGCTCGTCTTCCTCTGGTTCGGTATGCTCGGCGTCGCCAGCGCACTGAGGCGCAAGATCCACCTGCGCCTCACCTTCGTCCTATCGAAGTTCGCGCCTGAGCGGCGGGCGGGGATCGAGCGCATCGCGCATGTCGTGCTGTTGGTCTTTCTCCTCAAGCTAGTCGTCCCGACGCTTCAGCTCGTCGAGCTAAATCATATCGTTACAACCCCAAACCTCTCCATTCCCGGCTCGGTTCCGGTTCTGGCAAGCCTGGTCAGCATCGTGCTGATGGCCGTGTTCCTGCTGATCCAGATGTGGCGCGCCTCTTCGGCCCGTGCCGTCCTCGCGCAAATCGTGATCGCCGTGGCCATAGCGATCAGCCTTGAACGGACGCCTCCGCTGCTGGCAGATCTCGGGAACCTCAATCTGCTGCTGTTCTTCGGTGTCGGCGTCATGGCCCTCATTGTCATCGGCGTGCCCATCGCCTTCGCGTTCGGGGCCGCGACGGTTGGCTATTTCACGCTCACCAGCGATCTACCGCTGACGGTAATCGTCGGGCGAATCAATGAAGGCATGTCGCATTTCATCCTTCTGACGATCCCGCTCTTCATCTTCCTGGGCATCCAGATTCAGTACACCGGCATGGCACGCGCCATGATCAATTTCGTGGCGGCGCTGATCGGCTCGGCGCGCGGCGGGCTGAGCTACGTCATGCTCTGCGCGATGTATCTGGTATCCGGCATTTCCGGCGCCAAGGCCGCCGACATGGCAGCGATCGGCCCGATTCTCGCGCCAGCCATGAAGGACCGCGGCGCGAAGGAGGGCGATATTGTTGCCTTGCTGGCCGTGTCAGCAGCGGCTGCGGAAACGATCCCGCCGAGCCTCGTTCTGATCATCATGGGCTCCGTGACCGGCATCTCGATCGCCGCCCTCTTCATAGGCGGTCTCGTGCCGGCCGTTGTCTGCATGCTAGCGCTGGCCGTCGCGGTTTGGCTTCGCTCCCGCAACGAGCGCCGGGGCGAGGAAAAGCGCGATCTCAAACTGATCGGGAAGACCTTCGTCATCGCCATGCCCGCCCTGGCCCTGCCGCTTATCATCCGAGCCGCCGTCCTCGAAGGCGTCGCGACGGCGACGGAGGTCGCGGTCATCGGCATCGCCTATGTGGCGGTCGTCGGAACCGTGATGATGCGGGGCTTCTCCCTGGCGCGCATGGGCGAGATTCTGGTGGAGACCGTCGCGCTGACCGGCACCATCATGATCATCATCGCGCTCGCAGGAGCCATGTCCTGGGCGCTGACGCAATCCGGCTTCGCCGACACGCTGGTCTCGCTGATGACGGGCCTACCCGGCGGCAAGTTGACGTTCCTCGCGGTCTCGATCGTCGCCTTCATCATCTTCGGGAGCATCCTTGAAGGCATACCCGCGATCGTCCTGTTCGGACCGCTTCTGGTACCCGTCGCCCAGTCGCTGGGTGTCCACCCGGTCCAGTATGCGATGGTGGTGCTGCTTTCGATGGGACTGGGCCTGTTTTCGCCGCCTTTCGGCTACGGCTACTACACGGCTTGCGCCATCGCAAAGGTTTCGCCCGATGACGCGATGTGGAACATGGTACCTTACCTTGTCGCCCTGCTCGTCGCGATCGTCCTTATTGCAGCGTTTCCCTGGTTGAGCATCGGCTTTCTTTGAGCCAGCAAGGGGGCAGGATATCCGCCGCCCCTTCACCGCCACAGCCGTGCCGCGTCATGGCTCCGTGACGCCCCAGCTCATGCAACAGAATACTCACGGCGTGGCGGTTAAGCGTGCGCATGTGGAGGCGGCGGCATCAGGCAACTGCTGGATTGGGCGCGCGCCCGTGCTCGTTGAAGCCGCGCGACTGGAACGAACGCTCGCAGAGCCCTGGAACTGCAACCGCGAGGTAACCATGGCCCAAATGCGGGGGCGACCGCAGTTGCTCCTGGCGATATCCCGGTCAGGTGCCAGCATGCACTGCGATGGCCTCCAGCTCGCTTCTGATCATGGCAAGAAGCTGCTCTCGCCGGCTGTCGGTCATACGCTCCAGCACCATGGCGAGGCTGATGGCGGCATAGGGCGGCGATGATCCGTTCGGGACCGAGAGGCCGATGCCGATGCTGCCATCGATGATCGCGTCGCGCCGCAGTGCATAGCCGCGCTGGCGCGTCTTCTCCAGATCGTCGCGCAATTGCTCGACGGTGAGGTGGCCGCGCTCGGAATAGGCCGTGCGGTTGGCTTCGACGATGGCGTCGGCTTCGGCTTTCGGCAGTGCGCCGAGCAAAGCGAGGCTGCCCGCCGTGATGCCGAGCGGGTAGCGGTCGCCGACCTTCAGGGTCAGCGTCTTGATCGGGTAGTTGCCCTCGACACGGTCGATGCAGACGACCTCGAAATCCTGCCGCATCACCAGATAGGCGGTGTCTCCGGAGAGCTCGGCCAGCCTTTGCATCAATGGCTTCAGCCGAGCAGCGACATCGACCCGGTGGCTCGCTGCAAGCCCCAGCTCATAGGCGAGCATGCCCAGATGGTAGCGCTGCGTCTCGGGATCCTGCCCGACCATGCCATGGTCGACGAGCCGCTTCAGGATGCGCCGGGCGGTTGGGGTCGCAAGATCGGCGCCGCGCGCCAGATCGGTGAGGCGCGCCGACCCGCCACGTTGGGCGATCGAGCGCAACAGGAAAATGGCACGGTCGATGACCTGGGTGCCCTGGCCGGGCTCCCGCGTCGTGCTCTCGCCATCCTGAGCCATTTGTTGAAGGTCTCCGCTTCCCCGTCAGCCCGGTTCAGGGCGCAGGCCTCGAACAGTCGAATTCGGTCTTTTCATCGGACCATAGGCTAGGGCGGACCCGTGTCGAGCACATAGCCTTCCGCCCACGCATTGAGAAGAGAGACGGAAAGACTGCTGGTGCTTTGTGCCGCCTGGTCGGCCCGGCGCATTCAGGATGCCTGCAGCCTGGCAAAGCCCGCGATCGGCGGATAGGCCTCCGGATCGACATGGACATCGAGAAGGAAAGGGCCCTGCGCCGCAAACATGGCATCGAGCCCGGCTGTGAGCTCGCTTGCGGAGGTGACCGTGGCGTTGGCGCAGCCGACGGCGCGGGCGATCATCGCATGGTCGATCCGGGTGATCGCGCAGACCTCCGTCGCCTGTCCGAAGCGCAGCATCTCGGCATGGCGCTGGAAGCCGAGAACAGCATTGTTGAGGACGATCAGCTTGACGCCGATGCTGTGCCGCACGGCGCATTCCAGCTCCGCCCAGCAATGTGAAAAACCGCCGTCGCCGACCACCGCGACGACAGGAGAGGAGGGCAGGGCGAGGCGAGTGCCGAGCGCCAGCGGGTAGCCCCAGCCGATCCCGGCAAGCCCGCGCGGAAACACGAAGCGCCGGCCGGGCTCGCGGGCCTGCAGATATTGCGAGACCCAGAGGCTGGAATAGCTGGCATCGGCGACGAAGACCGTGTCGGCGGGAGCGCGCTGCTGCAGGACATGCATCAGGTGTTCCGGACGCATCGGGTCGCTCGTGTGCAGCTTCACGGCCGCGACCTCGCCTGCGACGGCAGCTCGGGCCTGCGCGATGGCGGCCGCGAGCGGGGGGCGGCGGAGCGCCGCGGCGCTTTCGCCATCGCAATGAGCTGCCATAGCGACGCCTAGCGCGCGCAATGTCGTGCGAGCGTCGCCGATCAGCGGAAGCGAGGGATAGTTCCGCACTGCCTCGTCCACCGCGACGTCGATATGGATGAACGCGGCGCTGTTCGGAAACAGGCTCCATGAGGCCGTGCCATTGTCGTTGGTCCGGTTGCCGACGAACATCACCACATCGGCCGAGCGGATGAGCGAGCGCATCGCCCGCGACGGGCTGCCGGGCCCCATGGCGCTGCCGACTACGCCAAGAGACAGCGGATCGGCTTCATTCACGGCCCCCTTGCCCATGATCGTCGTCGCGACGCCGAGCGCAAAACGCTCCTGCAGGCCGGCCAGCTCGGCCTGCGCGCCCGAGCTATGGACGCCGCCGCCGGCGACGATGATCGGCGTCCTGGCATTGGCGAGCAGCCGCGCGGCCTCGGCGATCGCGGCCGGCTCGGGCTGCTGGCGCAGTGCGGGGAAGGCCGCGGGCACGGAACGGGGGGCCCGCAACTGAGGCACCCGCTCGGCCAGAACGTCGGCCGGGATGGCGAGCGCGACCGGCCCAGGTCGGCCGCTGGTCGCGGTGAGGATCGCCTTGCGCAGCATTTCGAGGGCTCGCGCGCCATCGTCGAGGCGGCGGAACCATTTCGTGCAGGAGGCGAAGAGGGTCGCGTGGTCGAATTCTTGGAAGGCGTTGCGGTCGACATGGGAGCGTTCGACATCCTGGACCAGGACGAGCACCGGAACGGAGGCCTTGAAGGATTCGCTCAACCCGGCGGCGACCAGTGCCGCGGCGGCGCCGTTCTGGGTGGCGATGCAGCCGAGGCGGCCGGAGGCACGGGCGAAGCCATCCGCCATCGCCGTTCCGGCGTTCTCTGTCCGGAACCCGATTTGCCGCAGTCCACCGCGCTCGGTTGCCAGGGTGAGGGCGGAGGGCGAGCCCTGGCCGAAGATCAGCTCTACGCCGGCCGCCTTGAGCTCTGCGGCGAGCACTTCGGCGACGGTGGGCAGCAGGTTTTCGGTCATGTTAGATCTTTGAATGCCATAATATGGATCATCATTATGAATGATAACGGTATGTCATTGCTGTTTGTAACGCTATAGGGAATAAAGTCAGATTTTATATTTCATATAGTGGAAATTACGAACGCAAGGGCCGAAAGCCTGTCCGTCGATGAGGTCTACAGGCTCCTGATCGGATTGATCGTTCCGCGCCCGATCGCCTGGGTGACGAGTCTGTCACTGGAGGGTGTGGTGAATTTGGCTCCGTTCAGTGCCTTCACCTATCTCTGGGCGGAGCCGCCGCTGATCGGGATCAGTGTCATGCGCCGCGGGGATGAGTTGAAGGACACGGCACGAAACATCGCGGCCCGGGCCGATTTTGTCGTCAACATTGCCGATGAAACGTTGATCGAGCCGGTTCGCCTCAGTGCCGCCGAGCATTCCGTCGATGTGAGTGAGGTCGAGTTGCTCGGTCTGTCGCTGGTGCCGTCGCTCGATGTTGTGACGCCGCGGCTGGAGTGCGTCCCGGCGGCGCTCGAATGCGGCCTCGATCAGGTCATCCCCTTTGGTGGTCGGGGCGCGCAGCTGATTGTCGGACGTGTGCGTCGTTTCCATGTCCGCGGCGATCTCCTTGATGGTGGGAAGGTGGTAGCGGAGCGGCTGCGGCCCCTCTGTCGGATCGCTGGGCCCAAATATGCCGGACTGGGCGAGGTCCGCACGTTGGCGCCTGTGCGGCGGGATGGTTCGCATTCTTATTCCACTTAGTGGATGATATTTTGTTGTTATTCTCTATTGACCCGATATTTTGCGCAGATATGCTGCGTGCCTTGTCAATAAGTATCCATATAATGGAATATCGACATGGCATTCAGCGAGATCGAGTACAGCGTGTCGGGGGCGGTCGCGCGTATCCTGCATGCGCGGCCAGGTGCCCGGAACGCTGAAAGCCAGTGCCTGCTGGACGAGATGGATGCGGCGCTCGCCGCGGCAACGGCCGACGCCGAGGTTCGGGTCATCGTGATCGGCGGTCAGGGCGATCACTTCTCGGCCGGGCACGATCTCAAGGAGGCTCAGGCGAAGCGGCAGGGCTTCACCGTCGAGCAGCGCTGGGATTATGAGCAGCTGCGCTATTTCGACTATGCGCTGCGGATCTGGGATTGCCCGAAGCCGACGATCGCGCAGGTGCAGGGTGCCTGCATCGCCGGCGGTTTCATGGTCGCCAATCTCTGCGACCTCGTCGTCGCGTCCGAGGATGCCTTCTTTGCCGATCCGGTCTGCCACTCGATGGGGGCGGCCGCTGTCGAGGTGCTGGTCCATCCCTGGGTGATGGGCACGCGCAAGGCCAAGGAGTTCCTCTTTACCGGCGCGCGTCTCTCGGCTCAGGAGGCTCTGGTGGCCGGCATGGTCAACCGCGTCGTCGCCCGGGCCGAACTCGAAGGCGAGGTCCAGGCCATGGCGGAGCAGGTCGCGGCCGCGCCGCCCTTCGCGCTGCGGCTGATGAAGCGCTCGCTGAACCGGACCATGGACATGCAGGGCTTCCGTAACGCTCTGTCCGCCCATTTCGACAGCCACCAGCTTTCGCATGTCTCGAACGAGTTCGCGCAGATGCGCGGTGGCGGTCTGGCGAGCGCGATCGAGCGCGGGCGCCGGTGAGATCTGCGATGAATACCCTTTCCGCGGTGGCGGCCGCCCTGTCGCCGGCGGCCATTCTCGCCGCGCCGACCGATGAGGCGTTCCGGGCCGGGATCAAGGTCTGGTTCGCGCAGGAGCTGCCGCGGCTGGCGGGCGCCCGCCATGGCACGGCCGAGATGCAGCGCCTCGCCTTCCGCCGCGAATGGGAGGATCATCTCTGCCGATCCGGCCTCTCCGGCCTCGGCTGGCCGGAAGCTGTCGGCGGCCGGCCGCTCTCGCTGACGCGGCAAGCGATCTACCATCAGGAATATGCCCGCGCCAAAGCGCCGCTGGCGGTCAATCTGATCGGCCATGGCATCGTCGGCCCGACCCTGATCGCCTTCGGCTCGCAGGAGCAGAAGGACCGCTTCATTCCAAAGCTCCTCGGCAATGAGGAGATCTGGTGCCAGGGCTATTCCGAGCCGAATTCCGGCTCCGACCTTGCCTCGCTGGCGACGCGGGCGGAGCGCCGCGGCGATGTCTATGTTCTCAACGGCCAGAAGATCTGGACGAGCTTCTCGCATCTCGGCGACTGGTGCTTCCTGCTCGCCCGGACCTCGAGCGAGGGGCCGCGCCAGCGCGGCATCTCGGTTTTCCTGGTCGATATGCACCTGCCCGGTATCCGCGTCCGGCCGATCCGCCAGATCACCGGCGAGGCCGATTACGGCGAGGTCTTCTTCGACGATGTCGAGGTGCCGGTCGCCTGCCGGCTCGGCGAGGAGAATGCCGGCTGGGGCATCGCCATGGCCGCCGCCAATTTCGAGCGCGGCACCTATTTCATCCCGCGCATCGTGCGGCTGCAGACCGAGCTCGAGGATCTGGTCCGGCTGGCGGCGACGACCCAGCGCGACGGGCGCAAGACGATCGAGGATCCGCTGATCCGCGACGCCATCGCTCGCCTGTTCTGCGATGCCCATGCCCTGCGGTTGCACGCCGACCGGATGCTGAAGCAGGCGGAGGAGGGCGTGCCGCCCGGTGTCGAGGGCTCGGCAGTGAAGCTGCTCTGGAGCGAGACGCATCAGCGCCTCTTCGACCTCGCCATGGACATCATGGGGCCGGCCTTCCAGTACGGGCCGCAGGAAAAGGCGGCGCCGGCCGAGGGGCTGTGGCATCGCGACTATCTCTGGACCCGCGCTGAGACGATCCTGGCCGGCACATCCGAAATTCAGCGCAACATCATTGCCGAACGTGGCCTGGAGCTGCCGCGATGACACAGGGCGTTTCCATGGCCTATTCCGATCAGATGCTGCGCGACGCCGCGGCGCGTACGCTCGCCGAAGCCGCTCCGAACGCGGCTCTGGCGCAGGATGGGGAGGTCTGCGCGACCTTCGCCGAGAGCCATTGGCAGCTCGCCGCCGAAATGGGCTGGACGGGCATCATGGTGCCCGAAAGTCATGGCGGCCTCGGTCTCTGCCTCGCCGAGGCAGCGGACATCGTCGAGGAGATGGGAGCACACTTGTTCTGCGGCCCGTATGCGCTTTCGGCGGTACTCCTGCCCGCGCTCGCGCCGCATTTCGGCGCGGTTGGCGACACGCTCCTGCGCGAGCTGGCGGAGGGCGCGGTGCGGCTCGGGCTCGCGACCACCGAGGCGCAATCCCTCTCCGACGGACGATCGCTCCTGCCGTTGGTCGAGCATGCGGCCGGCGCGAGCCATATCCTTCGCCTGGAGCCTGGAGACGCGGGCCAGAGCTTCGTTCTCTATCGCATGGGCGGGGCGACGAGCCAGACGCTTCAGCCGATGGACCCGACCACGCCGATCGCATCCGTCGTGCTGGCGCCGGATGCCGAGATCGCCAGAGCGCGCTGCGGCCATGGCGAGGCCGAGCGCGTCCTGCTGCCGATCCATATCCTGACCGCGGTCGAGCTGGTCGGCATCGCCCGAGCGGCCTTCGAGCGAGCCGTCGCACATGTCCGGCAGCGCAAGCAGTTCGGTGAGGTCATCGGGCGCTTCCAGGCGATCAAGCATCGGCTTGCCGACGGGTTCACGCTGCTCTCGCATGCTCGGCTCGCCGTGTCCGACGCGGTGCGAAGGCCCGGCGATCTCGATGCGACGCAGATTGCCCGGGTCATCGCCGCCGACGCCGCGATGAAGATCACGGCCGACTGCATCCAGCTGCATGGCGGCATGGGATTCTCATGGGAGACCGACGCGCATTTCTATCTCAAGCGCGCGCGCCGGCTCCATGCCAGCTTCGGCGGCACCGCGGCGCTGCGCAAGCGCGCCGGCGACCGGTTCATCGAAAGCCTTTTGACACCGGAGCGCGCCGTCGTCAGCGCCGCCGGTGTAGATGGAAGCGAGGTAGTCCAGTGTCTCTCAACGAGGTGAAGCCCGCGCGGACGGACGAGGAAAGCGCCCCGGCGGTTCCCTATTACTGGAAGTCGGTCGACTGGGACGGGCTGATGCGGGACTACCCGCCGCCGCCGCATTTCCAGCAGACGACCGGCAAGATGTCCGACCAGGAGCTGCGCGCGCTGCAGAACGCCCGCTTCCTGGCGCGCATGGACGATGCCTGGCGCACGCCGTTCTATGCGACGCGCTGGCGGGCGGCGGGGATCGAGCCTGGCGATATCCGTGGCCTCGACGACATCGAGAAGCTGCCGACCTTCACCAGCGACGACCTCAAGGAGGCGATCGCGGACGCGCCGCCCTTCGGCAGCCACCAGCCGGTGACCGCCGAGGATCTGGCGAGCACGCCGTTCAAGGTCCATACCTCAGGCGGCACCACTGGCTTCCCGCGCCTGACCCTGTTCGATCCGGTCGCGCTCGAAGTGCAGGCGATCCAGACGGCGCGCGCGCTCTGGGCGCAGGGCACGCGGCCCGGCGACGCCGTGCAGATCACCTATACGCTCGCCATGGCCAATGCCGGTTATTGCGGGCTCTATGCCTGCCTGCACTGGCTCGGCGCGATGCCGGTGACGACCGGCTCGGGCGTGGTGACGCCGAGCGAGCGCCAGCTCGAATACGCGCTGAGGATCGGCACCACCGCCTGGTATGGCCGCGCCGAATATCTGGCGCGGCTTGTCCAGGTGGCGAACGAGACCGGTTTCGACCTGAGGGCGCTCAAGACCAAGCGGCTGCATTCCTTCCTGGGCCCGGATGTCGATGGCCATCTGCGCAAGCAGCTCGAGGAAGCCTGGGGCTGCCCGGTCTACGACAACTACGGCACGCATGAGATCGGCCAGATCGCCTTCGAATGCGAGGCGCAGGACGGCAAGCACATCAGCGAGGACACGGTCTATATCGAGACCGCCGATGTCGAGACCGGCGCGGTGCTGCCGGCCGGCGAGCGTGGCAATCTCGTCGTGACCAGCCTGCATCGCAGCACGCCGCCGATCATCCGCTACGACCTGCGCGACCTGCTCGTCGCCTATGAGCGCTCCGAGTGTTCCTGCGGCCTGTGCACGCGCAAGCTCTCGATGTTCCTCGGGCGCAGCGACGAGATGGTGAAGCTGCGCGGCACCAACGTCTATCCGATGGCCTGCCAGAGCGCCGTCACCGCCGATCCGCGCGCGACCGGCGAGTTCCTCTGCGTCGTCGCCTATGCGGGCGAGGGCCTGTCGCGCCGGGAGTCGATGACGGTGCGGGTCGAGAAGAAGTCGGACGAGATCGACGATGCGGTGTTCGCCGCCGAGATGGAGGCTGCGCTGCACCGCGATCTGAGTGTGCGGGTCGCGGTGGAGATCGTTCCACCGGCGAGCCTGCTGCCGCTCACCCAGGTCGGCAGCACCGGAAAATCCCGGCGCCTGCTCGATCTGCGCCAGAACGGGAAGTGACGATGACGAAGATGATCACCCTCGAGAAAGCGCTGGCCGCGGTCGCGCCCGGCAGCTCCGTGGCGTTCGGTGGTGGCGGAATCCAGCGCAAGCCGATGGCGGCGGCGCGGGCGCTTGCGGCTGCGGATGCCGGCGATCTCACCCTCGTCGCCATGCTCGGCGGCCCGGATGTCGACCTCCTGATCGGGGCCGGCAAGGTCCGCGAATTGCAGTTCGCCTTCGTCGGGTTCGATGCTTTCGGGCTCGCGCCGCATTTCCGCAAGGCGCGCGAGTCAGGCAGCATCTCGGTTGTCGAGTATTCGGAAGCGACGATCATCGCCGCCTTCGAGGCCGGCGCGAAGAACCTGCCCTTCCTGCCGACGCGCTTCGGGCTCGACACCGACATCCTGACGACGCCGACGGCTCCGTTTCGCAAGGTTTCCTGCCCGTTCAGTGGCGAGGAATTGCTGGCGGTGCCGGCATTGCGGCCGGACGTCGCCTTCATCCATGCCAATATCGCCGACCGCCATGGCAATGCGGTGATCATCGGCGATGGTTATGCCGACCCGCTCCTCGTCCAGGCGGCGAAGACTGTCTTCGTCACGGCCGAGAGGATCGTCGACGAGCTGCCTGACGATGTGGCGACCGCCGGCGGCACCTTCCTGTCCCGGCTCTGGATCGACGGCGTGATCGAGGCGCCGCGCGGAGCCGGCATGACGGCGCTCTACCCCGACTACCGCTTCAACCTGCCGGCGGTGCTGGAATACCAGAAGCGGGCGACCGATTCCGAATGGTTCTCCGCATGGCTTCGGGAGCAGTGACGATGACCGGCTACACGCTCGAAGAGCTCCTGATCAGCCGCATGGCCAGGGAGTTCCGCGGCAACGCCATCGGCGTCGGCGCGACGATCCTGTCGGATCTCTCGGCGCGCCTGGCGAAGGCGCTGCATGTTCCCGATCTCTTCCTGACCACGGGCTCGCGGGCCGCTGCCGATTGCGACGTGCACGCCAAGGCGTTGGTCGACGAGTGGACGCTGGCCGCCTCGAGCCGGATGAATCTGAGCTGGCAGGAGATGTTCCAGCTCATTGCCCACGGCAAGCTGCAGATCTGGATCGGTACGGTCCAGCTCGACCAGTATGGCGCCTCCAACATCTCGGTGATCGGCCCCTGGGCCAAGCCGAAGGCGCAGCTCGTCGGCGCGCGCGGTGTTCCCGACGATCTCTGGGGCTGCGAGAGCCTTTGCTATCACATACGGCGGCACAATCCGCGCACGATCGTCGCCAAGGTCGATTTCGTCTGTGGCCGCGGCAACGGGGATGGCGGCGGTCAGGTCCGCCCGGTGCGCCGTGCGAAGCCCGGCCTCGTCGTCACCGATCTCGGCGTCTTCGATTTCGAGGGGCCGGGCGGCTCGATGCGCGTCGTCTCCCTGCATCCGGGCATCACGCTGGAGCGCGTGCAGGAGAAGACCGGCTTCGTCGTCCATGCCACAGGCGAGATTCCAGTGACGCCCGAGCCGACCGCCGAGGAATTGAGGCTGATCCGCAAGGTGATCGACCCGCAGGGGCTCCGGCGGCTCGAATCCAATGAGGGTGGTGACGAGCTGCTGATGGATCTCTGGCAGCGCGAAACCGGCGCGCCGATCGAGGGGAGGGCGTGATGCGCCGGGCTGTCATCGTTTCCTTCGCGCGCACGCCGATGGGGCGTGCCTATCGCGGCGCCTTCAACAACACCCATGCGGCGAGCCTCGCCGGCCATGTCGTCGCTGAGGCTGTCGCCCGCGCCAAGGTCGATCCGACGCTGATCGAGGACGTAATCCTCGGCTGTGCCATGCAGGAAGGGGCTTCCGGCTACAACATCGCCCGCCAGGCGGTGCTGCGCGCCGGACTGCCGGTCACCACGGCCGGCACAACCATCAACCGCTTCTGCTCGTCGGGCCTGCAGGCGATTGCCATGGCGGTGGACAGCGTTATCAGCCATGGCGCGCAAGCGGTCGTGGCCGGCGGCGTCGAGACCATCAGCCTCGTGCAGAACGAGCACAAGAATACCTATCGCTTCCACGATGAGTGGCTGAAGACGAATCGGCCCGACGTCTACATGCCGATGCTCGATACCGCCGAGGTCGTGGCGCAGCGCTATGGGATCGGCCGCGAGGCGCAGGATGCCTATGCGCTGGAAAGCCAGCGCCGGACTGCAGCGGCGCAGGAGGCAGGCCGCTTCGACGCCGAACTCGCGCCGATGGATAGCGTGAAGACAGTCATCGACAAGGCGACGGGGACGACCTCCGAGGACGCCGTGCGGCTCAGCCGTGACGAGGGCAACCGGCCGGACACCAATGCCGCGGGGCTGGCCAAGCTGGAGCCGATCCGTGCCGGCGGAACCGTCACCGCCGGCAATGCCAGCCAGCTTTCGGATGGCGCCGCCGCCTGCGTGGTGATGGAGGAAAAGCTCGCCGAAAAGCTCGGCCTGTCGCCGCTCGGCGCGTTGTCGCATTTCGCCGTGGCCGGTTGCGAGCCCGACGAGATGGGCGTCGGTCCGGTCTTCGCCGTGCCGCGCCTGCTGTCGCGGGCAGGACTTTCGATCGCCGATATCGACCTCTGGGAACTCAACGAGGCTTTTGCCGTCCAGGTCCTCTATTGCCGCGACAAGCTCGGCCTGCCGGCTGACCGGCTCAATGTCGATGGTGGTGCGATCGCCGTCGGTCATCCCTACGGGATGTCGGGCGCGCGCATGCTGGGGCATGCCCTGATCGAGGGGCGCCGCCGTGGCGCCAGGCGCGCGATTGCGACGATGTGCGTCGGCAGCGGAATGGGAGCGGCCGGCCTGATCGAGATCTATTGATCCACATTGTGGAGTTATTTAGGCAGGCTTTGCTAATAACTGCAACGTGCGCCTAGAATGTCGTCTGAATGTCGATAAAAAATTCCATATAATGGAATTAATTGGCGAACTATCAGGGATTAAACCCTGCAGGGAGGAAACAATGGCGATCGTTCGTTCTCATTTTGCAATCACTGCCGCGGTGGCGACCGTCATTCTGACGGCCGGCGCCGTACAGGCACAGACGCCGACCTACGAGCAGATTCTCGAGGGCGCGCGCAAGGAGGGCCGTCTCTTCATCGCGGTCAGCAGCCCTGGGACGCCAACGGCGCATGCGGCGATCGCCAAGGCTTTCAACGAGCGCTTTGGCCTCAACGTCACCGTCGAATGGAATGCGGCGAACCCTGTCCAGACCGGCACCAAGCTGATGGCAGAAAAAGGCCGTGCCAGCGGATCCGTTGACGTCGTCGGCGCCGGCGGCGCCCAGGAGGCTTCGGTCCTGTTCGAGCGGCAGATTCTGAAGCCCTATCCATGGGCTGCGGTGTTCGGCAAGCAGTTCCCGCAGATGGAGGAAGTCACCAACCGGGTCATGAAGGATCTTCGCGGCGCGGCGCTGCCGATCCTCGACGCGACCTATGGCATCGGCTGGAACCCGAAGCTGATCAAGGATGAGGACGTGCCCAATACCTGGGCCGAGCTGCTGAAGAGTGAATGGCGTGGCCGGGTCGCGATCAACGCCTTCTCGCTCAATCCGCTCGACTATTATTCCTTCGCGCTCGGCAAGGACGAGACGCTGAAGATGGCAAAAGCGGTGCTCGACAACAAGCCGGTGCTGGAACGCGGCACGGCGGCTGCGACGCGGGCGATCTCGGTTGGGCAGGCGCCGGTCGGCGTTTCCTCGCTGCACATTGCAGGCCGCAGCGAAGGCGTGAAGTTCAAGCTCTTCAGCGATTATATCCCGCTGAACAATCTCTACATCTACGTGCCGGAAAGCGCGCCGAACCCGAATGCCGCGCGCTTGTTCGCAGCCTGGCTGACAACCGAAGGCATTACGGTCGCCAACGCCCAGGAGCCGCTGCCGCGCGCCGGGGACAAGGGCACAGCGCTCACCGAGCTGATTGCCGAGCGGGTCAAGGGTGGCGCCAAGATTCTGACGGAGACCTCGCTCGAGGACACCAAGCAGGCCCTTTCGGTTCGCAACGCCATCGCCGATCTCATGACGCGCTGAGCAAGCAGGCAGTGGCGCGGGAGCAGCACAAGGCTTCCGCGCAACCCTTACCGACGGAAAGCCGGAAAACCGATGCTGGTGATCGAGAATCTAGTCAAATCCTATCCAGGGCAGCACGGCCAGGATGAGGTTCAGGCTCTCAGGGATGTCTCCTTCAAGGTCGATGAAGGCGCGATCTTCACGCTGCTGGGGCCGAGCGGCTGCGGCAAGACCACGACGCTGCAATGCATCGCCGGGCTGGAGAACCCGGATTCCGGCGCGATCCGGATGGGCGACAGGGCCGTCTTCTCATCGCGCGAGAGCGTGCTCGTCCCGGCAAATCGGCGCGAGCTCGGCATGGTTTTCCAGTCCTATGCGATCTGGCCGCATATGAGTGTCTTCGACAATGTCGCCTTCCCGCTCGTCCATGGCGTGAAACGCGTCCCGAGCCGTGAGGTGCGGCCGCGTGTGCAGAAGGCGCTGGAGATGGTCGAACTCGGCCATCTGGCCGACCGCCCGGCGCCGCTGCTCTCGGGCGGCCAGCAGCAGCGCGTCGCGCTCGCCCGCGCTCTGGCGCACGAGCCTCGGCTGCTTTTGCTGGACGAGCCGCTCAGTAATCTCGATGCGAAATTGCGCGATACGATGCGTACCGAGATCCGCTCCCTCGTCAAATCACTTGGGATCACCACGATTTTCGTTACGCACGATCAGGTCGAGGCAATCGGCATGTCCGACCAGATCGTGCTGATGAAGGCGGGCAAGATCGTCCAGCAAGGCTCGCCGCGCGACATCTATCTCAAGCCGAACAGCGTCTTCACGGCCGACTTTATGGGCCGCAGCAATCTTCTACCCGGCGTGCTGGAGAACGGCGGCGCGACGGCCCGAGCGCAGACGGCGATCGGGCCGGTCTCGGGCATTGCTGGCTCGGAGCTGGCGCCCGGCGAGCAGGTCATGGTCGTGGTCCGTCCGCAGGCGATTGTGATCGCGCCTGATACGGATCCGGCGCAGGGATCGAACCGCTTCAAGGCGCGGGTCGATGCCATGACCTTCCTCGGTGATGTCGTCGAGACCGAGGTCGAGACGGGTGGCCGCAAGCTGACCTTGATGCTCGACCCCTATACCTCGCTCGTGGTCGGCCAGAAGCTCATCCTCGAGCTGCCGCCGGAGCGTTGCGTCATTGTGCCGGCGGCCAAACCGCCTTCCGGGCGGAACCCGCAATGACGACCGGTTCCGTCACAGGCGCTCGCCGCTCCGGTGTCAGGCTCGACCAGCAGAAACTCGTTCTCGCCTTGCTGCTGGCGGTCGTCAGCATCCTGGTTCTCGGACCGGTCCTGGTCTTGATCCGGGCGTCGTTCGCCCCGGCCGAGTCGATGCCGCTGGAGACGCTCGAATTCACGCTGAAGAACTATGTCCAGCTGCTGCAGAGTCCGCGCACGCTGAGCCTGATCTGGAATACCGTTGTCTATGCGCTTTCCAGCATGGCGATCGGCGTCGCCATCGCGACCGCCATCGCATGGTGCACCGAGCGCACCGACATGCCCGGCCGCATCCTGGTGCGGATCTTGATGTTCGCATGGATGATGGTGCCCGCACTCGTCGTCGGCTTCGGCTGGATCCTGTTGCTGAACCCCGGCAACGGTGCCCTCAACGTGATGTTCCGGGAGCTGTTCGGCTTCGCTCGTCCACTCCTCACGATCTACACGTTCTGGTCGCTGATCGTCGTTACCGCATTCGCGGTCGTGCCGACCGCCTTCGTGATGATCAGCAGCCTGCTGCGGAATATGGATCCCAATCTGGAGCAGGCGGCGCGTGTCCACGGCGGCAATGCATGGGCGACGCTCACAAGGGTGACGCTGCCGCTGCTGACTCCGGGCCTGTTCTCGATCGGCATCTACATGTTCATGGCGGTAGTCCAGGCTTTCGACCTGCCGCTGATCATCGGGCTTTCGGCCGACGTTCCGGTGCTGTCGACGCGCGTCTACCTGCTTTCTTCGCCCGATAACGGCCTGCCAAATTACGGTCTCGCTTCGGCTTTCGGCGTGCTGCTGCTGGTTGTCGCAGCTGGCCTGATGTGGGCCTATATGCGGGCGACCCGGCTTGGCGAGCGCTTCCGCGTCGTGACAGGGAAGGCCTTTCGTCCCAAGCGGATCAAGCTCGGCCGCTGGCGCTTCGCCGCGCTCGGCTTCACCTTCGGCTATTGCGCGGTGATGATGCTGCCGCTGCTGATCCTGCTCTGGGTCAGCCTGCAGCCTTCCTACAGCACGCCCAGCCTCTCGGCGCTCGGCGGCCTGTCCCTAGACATCTATCGTCGCCTGCTGGCCAATCCGATGATCTCGCGCGCCGTGCTCAATACGGTCATCCTCGTCGTCTCGAGCGCGACGATCGTGATGGTCGTGTCGTCCCTGATCGGCTGGTTCACGGTCCGCTCGAACAGCAAGGCGGGCAAGATTCTCGACGCCTTGTCCTTCCTGCCGATGGCGATCCCGCCGATCGTGCTCGTGCTGGCGATCCTGCTGCTCTATCTCAATACGCCGCTCTACGGGACGATCTGGATCCTCGTCCTCGGCCATGTGACGATCTACATCGCCTTCGGCGTGCGGACGATGAGCAGCGCGCTGATCCAGATCCACAAGGAACTCGGGGATGCAGCGCTGATCAGCGGCGCGAGCTGGCTGACCTCGCTGCGCAAGGTGGTCTTCCCGCTGGTCTGGCCGCAGATCCTGAATGGCTGGCTCTGGGTCTTCGCCCATAGCGCCCGCGACCTGACGGTGCCGTTGATGCTGATGTCGACCGGCAATCTCGTCGCGGCGTCGACCCTCTGGAACCTCTGGCAGTTCCCGGACCTGCCGGGCGCGGCCGCCCTGGCGATCCTGCTGATGGTAGCGCTGCTGGTCGTTGTCGTTCCGTCCCAGCTCTATGTGGCCCGTCGATTGGAGCGTTGATGGGGCCCGAACCTGCACGTATGGCGGATGTCGTCGTCATCGGTTGCGGCGCCGCTGGTCTGAGCGCAGCGATCGAGGCTGCCGATCGTGGCGCACGGGTGATCGTGATCGAGAGCGAGCCGAGCCCGGCTGGGAGCACCAGGCTCTCGGCGGGCTACGCAGCCTTCTGCGAGACCGATCTGGCACCGGGGTCTCGCGAGGAACTCTACCTGGATCTGCTCGAGGCCCATCACGGCGATCACGATGAGGCGCTCGTCCGCCTCTATGTCGATCACGCGGCAGCGGCTTATCGCAGGCTCCTCGAACTCGGCGTCCGCTTTGCCGGCACTTTCCAGTTCGCGCATATGCACCAGGCATGGGGCCATGAGATCGCCGGCTCCGGCGTGCATGGCGGGGCGGAGCTTGGGCGCTTGCTCGAAATCGCTGCGCGCGAGCGCGGTATCTCGATCATGACCCGCAGCCGGGCCCGGCGGCTCCTGCGCGACGAACAAGGCCGCGTCGATACCGTCATGGTCGATACGCCCGCCGGTACCCTGAGGTTTGCGGCGACGCGAGCGGTTGTCCTCGCCAGCGGCGGCTTCACCCGCAACCTTGCGCTGATCCGGAACCATGGCCGGCCGGGGACCGAGCGTATCCTGGCAATCACCGGCGCCGGATCGCGCGGTGACGGCCTGATCATGGCGCTCGCGCTGGGGGCCGACACGGCTTACCTGACCGCCGGCATCGCTCCGACCGGTCCGGCCGACCCGGCGACCGGCAAGGGGGCGATGCTGGTCTATTCGGGTGCGGTCATTATGAACCGCGACGGCCAGCGCTTCTGCGACGAATCCGGGCTCTACAACGACATCTCCTGGGCGGCGCTCGAACAGCCCGATGGCCTGATCTTCCAGATCTATGACGAGGCGATCCGCCAGGCGCATCTCGGCACCATGCTGGGCAGGGTCCTGTCCGGCTATGCCGAGCACAAGGCCGATACCCTGGAGCAGCTTCTCGGCCTGCTCCAGCAGGCTGCCGGGCTCGACGCCGAACAGGCGCAGCTGGAGATCGCGGCCTATAACCGCGCGGTCAGGCGGGGCGAGGATCCCGGCTTCGGCCGGCGCCATCTCGTCGGCACGGCCGGTACGCCGCCCGCCATCGCTTCGGGACCGTTCTACGGCATCGTCACGGTGCCGGGCACGACCCATTTCAACGGCGGCCTCAAGGTCGATGTTGCCTTGCGCGTCATCGATGTCTTCGGCGAGCCGGTCGCGGGCCTCTACGCCGCGGGCGAGGTGACCGGCGGCTTCCATGGCGCCGGATACCTCTCGGCCAGCCATGTCGGCATGGCCCTGATCTTCGGCCAGCTGGCCGGGCAGAACGCCGCGGCCTCGGCGTAAGGCGGGGCCCGCGTCATGGAGAGAATGTCCGAGATGTCGTTGCGGGGGGCAATCTTGCCCTATCTGAGCGAACCCGAGCCGGAGCGTGGCCTGGCGAGCGAGGTCGCGCCGGGAATCAGGCGGATCGTGGCGCCCAATGCCGGCCTGATGACCTATCATGGCACCAACACCTACCTGATCGAGGCGGCAGAGGGCATGGTCGTCCTCGATCCCGGGCCAGACGATGCCGCGCATGTCGAGGCGATCCTCGCTGCGACCGGAGGCCAAGTCGTTGCGATCCTGCTCAGCCACAGTCATCCGGATCATCTCGGCGCAGTCGCGGCGCTGAAGGCACGGACAGGAGCCACAACCTTCGCATTCCACCGCAGTGCCGAGCCGGCTTTCCAGCCGGATGTCCCGCTGAAGGATGGCTGTCCGGCCGTCGGCATGGTGTGCCTGCATACGCCCGGCCATGCCAGCGACCATCTTTGCTTTGCCCGTCCGGACGGCGTCCTCTTCAGCGCTGACCATGTCATGACTTGGTCGAGCAGCGTCGTGTCGCCGCCGGGTGGCGACATGGCCGCCTATTTCGCGAGCCTGCGGCGCTTGCTGGCCCGGCAGGATCGGCTCCTGCTGCCGGGGCATGGGCCGCCGCTATCGGATCCGGCGCCCTATATCCAGGAATTGCTCGACTACAGGATCAAGCGCGAGGAGGCGATTGCGGAAGCCTTGCGCGAGGCCCCGGTGGCTCCACGCGATCTGGTCGACAGGCTCTATTCACAGACCCATCCCTGGCTGCGCCAGGCGGCTGAACGCAATGTCACTGCCCATCTCCTTAAGCTGCAAGCGGAGGGGCGGGCCGAGCCGCAGGGCAAGGGCTGGATTTCCCGCGACGGGGCAAGTGCCGACCAGGCTCGATAACCGGCTTGAGCCGTCCTGAGCACGACAGAATGCAGAGCTGATACCAAGTCGCCATCGTGGTCCACAGCTTCCGCTGGAAGCAGGCCTGGCGAAGGCGAGGACTGGTAGGACAGCCTCGAAGCCAAACTGGCAGCTCGCCCTCCGGTGAAGATCACCTCGATAGATCGTGCTTCGCGTCCAATTGTCGGACAGGTCGAGCACTACCGCCTGTGCGAGCCCGCGATCGCCCGCATCCGCATTTCCTGCGGAGGCATCGGGAAAACTGCTTCAAACAATAGGGATTAGCGGGAGCGGGCCGAGGGGCTCTGTACGGCTCCGGATCGGACTTGTAACCGCGAGGTAACCACGGCTTTTCGGAGCTCTTCAGAAATGGCCTCGAATTCCTTAGGCCCAAAAAGCAAAAAGCGCCGGGAAATCCGACGCTTACGTGCCTCTCAAGCCTTGAGATTGTCTGGAGCGGGCGAAGGGATTCGAACCCTCGACCCCAACCTTGGCAAGGTTGTGCTCTACCCCTGAGCTACACCCGCATCCGAGACAGTCGCGCCGTGTTGGCGGCGCGGCCGGTTTATTGCCCAACGGGACGAGAAGCGCAAGCGCCTTGTTGCAATTTTCTGATCGTTGCGTGACAGGATCGCAAAACTGCTGAAAAAACAATGTCATAGCCGGGATAAGCGCCGGATGCGCCATCAGATGGGTCGATCCGGTAGACGACATGATGGAGAAACACCTGTTGTCCTGGTAGCTCGGGTGCCATGCCGACGCGAGCGATGTCCGGTTGTCATAGGCTGCGCGGAGCGATGCGAAGAGGCATCTGACCTGTTTCACGCCGCGCATCGCTTGCCTGCGCCGGCGGGCGGCCTTAGGCATCGCGCAGCTTTCCTGTCCTGATCGGCCGAGCATGCCCACGCCTCTCACCCCCGACGCTCTCATCGCCAAGCTCGATGAGCTCGGCATCAAGACCGAGCGCATCGACCATGTCGCGGTCTTCACCGTCGCCGAATCGAAGGAACTGCGTGGCAAGGTTCCCGGCCATCACACCAAGAACCTGTTCCTGAAGGACAAGAAGGGCAGGCTCTTCCTGGTCTCGGCGCTGGAGAGCACGCGGATCGACCTGAAACGGCTGCACGAGCGGCTCGGCGCCAGCGGGCGGCTGTCCTTCGGCTCGGCCGAGTTGCTGATGGAGAAGCTCGGTGTGACCCCGGGTTCGGTCACCGCCTTCGCCGTGGCAAACGATCATGCCGGAGACGTCACCATGGTGCTCGATGCCGCGCTGATGGATGGCGAGCGCCTGAATTTCCATCCTCTGGTCAACACGGCGACGCTCGGCATCTCCAGAGACGACATGCTCGCCTTCATGCGCGCGGTCAGGCACGAGCCGACGATCATTGACCTTCCAACGCCGCCGGACGATGGACAGAACGGTTGAAGCCACCCATCTATGGGGTGGCCCGCCGTGCGGGCATCCGGTTTTTTCGATTTTCACGTCGACAGATTGCTAGGTGAAGGACGAGCCATGCTGGTCAATGGCGATGCGGCCCCGGCCAAGGGGGTGATCAAGGACACGACGACGCAGGGCTTCCGCCAGGACGTCATCGCCGAATCGATGAACCAGCCGGTGCTGGTCGACTTCTGGGCGCCCTGGTGCGGCCCCTGCAAGCAATTGACCCCGGTGATCGAGAAGGTGGTCAACGAGGCCGGTGGCAAGGTCAAGCTGGTCAAGATGAACATCGACGAGCATCCGGCGATTCCCGGCCAGCTCGGCATCCAGTCGATTCCGGCGGTGATCGCGTTCCAGCGCGGCCAGCCGGTGGACGGCTTCATGGGTGCGCAGCCCGAGAGCCAGGTGAAAGCCTTCATCGAGAAGCTGGTGGGGCCGATGGGGCCGGGGCCGGTCGAGGAGGTGCTGGCTGCTGCGGCAGAAGCGCTCGAGGCGGGTGATGCCGCAGGTGCGAGCGAGCTCTATGCCGAGGTTCTGGCGGCCGAGCCGGAGAATGTCGTGGCGATCGCCGGAATCGCGCGCCTGCATCTCGACGCTGGCGACATAGAGGGTGCCAAGGGCTTTCTCGCCATGGTGCCGGACGCGAAGGCGCAGGATCCAGCCGTCGTTGCGGTCAGGGCCGCGGTCGAGCTCGCCGAGCAGGCCGCCTCACTCGGTGACACGGCCGAGCTCGAGGCCAGGGTCGCCGCCAACCCCCGGGATCATCAGGCTCGTTTCGACCTGGCGCTGGCGCTGAACGCCGGCGACAAGCGCGAGGAAGCGGTCGACCATCTGGTTGCGATCATCAAGGCCGATCGCAAATGGAACGATGACGGCGCCCGCAAGCAGCTGCTGCAGTTCTTCGAGGCCTGGGGGCCGATGGACGAGCACAGTGTCGCGGGCCGTCGCAAGCTGTCGGTCCTGCTGTTTTCGTGAGGAGAGAGGAGCGCACGCCGATGGGCATGAACGCGGTCTATTCCGGGCCTGAGGACTGCCCGGCGGTGATCCCGCTGTTTCCGCTCGCCGGCGCGCTCCTGCTGCCGCGCGGGCAGATGCCGCTCAACATCTTCGAGCCGCGCTATCTTGCCATGATCGACGATGCACTGCGCACGCATCGCGTCATCGGCATGATCCAGCCCGAGCCGGAGAATGGGCGCCAGGCGCAGGTGCCCCCGCTGCTTCAGGTCGGCTGCATCGGCCGGATCACGCAGTTCGCCGAGACCGGCGACGATCGCTACGTGATCACGCTGACCGGCATCTCGCGCTTCCGGCTCGAGGAAGAGCTGTCCGTCACCACGCCCTATCGCCAGGGCCGCGTCTCCTATGGCGATTTCGCCGTCGATTTCGAGGCCCGTGCCGGCGAGGGGGAGGTCGATCGCGCTGGCCTGCTCAAGGCGCTGCGCAGCTTCGCCAAGGCAAACGAGCTCAAGATCGACTGGAAGGGCGTCAACGAGGCGCCGAACGAGGCGCTGGTCAACGCGCTCTCGATGATGTGCCCGTTCGGGCCGCGCGAAAAGCAGGCGCTGCTGGAGGCGCCGAGCCTGAAGACCCGGGCCGAGGTGCTGGTCGCGATCACCGAGATCGAGCTGGCGCGCGGCGGCTCCGATCCGGACACGACGCTGCAGTGAGTGATTTGCGGGTTTCCCTTCTCCTTGTCGTCCCGGGCGACCGAAGGGAGACCCGGGACCCATGCCTGAGCCTTTCCGATAAAGGTTCAGGCATGGGTCCCGGATCAGCGCCGCTGGCGCGGCTTGTCCGGGATGACCAGCTTCTTCTCGATACAGGTTCGGTCCATTGAATGTCGCGATGACCCAATCCGGTGGCGCGGACAGCCCGCCCGCGACCTACCCGCCACGGCGTTCGGTCGTCGCCTGGATCTTCTTCGACTGGTCGGCGCAGCCCTTTTTCACGCTGGTCACCACCTTCGTCTTCGCGCCCTTCTTCGCCTCGGCGCTGGCAAGCGATGCGGCGGAAGGGCAGGCATTGTGGGGCTATGCGACGGGCCTCGCCGGGCTTGCCATTGCGCTGCTCTCGCCGCTGCTCGGCGGCATCGCCGACAGGACTGGGCCGCGCAAGCCGTGGATTGCGGTATTCGGCGCCATGCTGGTCGCGGGCTCGGCGATGCTCTGGTACGCCAAGCCGGGGTCGCCCTGGGCTGTGCCGATCGCGCTTTGCGGCTTCGTCATCGGCACGATCGGCGCCGAGTTCGCGACGATCTTCAACAATGCGATGATGACGCGGCTGGTGCCGCCTGAGCGGCTCGGGCGGCTCTCCGGTACCGGCTGGGCCGTCGGCTATCTCGGTGGATTGGTCTCGCTCACGCTGACGCTCGGTTTCCTTGCGGCCGATCCGCATACGGGCAAGACGCTGGCGGGCCTGTCACCGCTGTTCGGGCTCGATGCCGCCGCGCGCGAGGGCGACCGCTTCTCGGGGCCACTCACCGCGCTCTGGTTCGTGATCTTCGTCGCGCCGATGTTCCTGCTGACACCGGATTCACCGCGGACCGGCATCCCGTTGAAAGAGGCGGCGGCCGGCGGCTTCTCGCATCTCAAGGCGACGATTGCCGAATTGCCCTCGTTGCCGGGGCTCGGCCGCTTCCTGCTCGCCAACATGATCTACCAGGATGGGCTGGTCGCGCTCTTCGCCTTCGGCGGCATCTACGGCGCCGGCGTTTTCGGGTGGCAGACGATCGAGCTCGGCGTCTTCGGCATCCTGCTCACCGTCACCGGCACGCTCGGGGCCTGGGCCGGGGGCAAGCTCGACGATGCGATCGGCGGCAAGCCAGTGATCCTCGGCGCCATCGCCTGCCTGCTCTTCGCCTGTGTCGGCATCCTCTCGCTCGGGCCGGGGCAGGTCGCCTTCGTGATCGAGGCTGCGCCGCCGGTTCCGGGTGATGGCCTCTTCGCCTCGCTGCCGGAGAAGGTCTATCTCGGGCTGGGCCTGCTGATCGGCCTCGTCGCGGGGCCGCTGCAAGCTTCTTCGCGCAGCTTGCTCGCCCGCATCGCGCCGCCGGCGAGGATCGGCGAGTTCTTCGGCCTGTTCGCCCTGGCGGGGAAGGTGACGTCCTTCATGGGACCGACGCTGGTCGCTCTGGCGACGACGATCTTTGCCAGCCAGCGCGCGGGCCTGGCGGTACTGATCGGCTTTTTCCTGACGGGGGCGTGGCTGATCGCGGGCGTGAAGGTGAAGCGGGGCGCTTGATCCAAGGCGCGGGGAACCCTCTCCTGGAAGGAGAGGGTAGGGTGAGGTGTGGGCGGCTTGACCAGTTCCGCGAGCACTCACCGCGCGGTCGGGTTCAGGCCAATGTTTCCGGTCTGAACACCTCACCCCTGCTCCTCTCCTTCCAGGAGAGGGGTTCTGCGTTGTGCCCTACGGCAGCGCCTTGAGATACCGCACTGGCCGGCCCGGTGCGGCTGCGTTCGCCGCGTGCACGATCGCGTTCGCGTCGATGCCGAAATGACGGTAGAGGTCGGCGACCGTGCCGGTCTGGCCGAAATGCTCGACACCGAGCGCCTTCTGCCTGTGGCCATGGACGCTGCCGAGCCAGGCCAACGTCGCCGGATGGCCATCCAGCACCGAGACGATGCCGCAATCGCGCTGGAGATCGCCGAGCAGGCGCTCGACATGGCTCGTCGCCGCATGATTGCCGCGCTGGCGCGCCCGCTCGGCCGCCTGCCAGCCGGCATTGAGCCGGTCGGCCGAGGTGATGGCGAGCAGGCCGACATCGCGGCGGTCCTCAGCCAGCAGGCCGACGGCTTCGATCGCCTCGGGCGCGACGGCGCCGGTATAGGCGATTACCACCGAAGCATTCGGGCCGGGCTTCCTCAGCCAGTAGGCGCCGTCGATGATGTCGCGCTCCAGCTCCGTCGTCATGGCGCGCTTCGGCTGCTCGACCTGGCGGGTCGATAGGCGCAGATAGACGGAGCCGCCGGTCTCGTCGCGCAGCCAGGTGCGCTCGTCCGGATCGCCCTCGCCATCCTTCTGCAGGTATTCGAACGACCAGCGCATCATCACGGCGAGCTCGTCGACGAAGGCCGGCTCGAAGGCGCAGAGCCCGTCCTGGCTCATGCCGATCAATGGCGTCGCGATCGACTGATGCGCGCCGCCCTCGGGCGCCAGCGTGACGCCGGCCGGCGTCGCGACGACCATGAAGCGGGCGTCCTGGTAGCAGGCATAGTTCAGCGCATCGAGCCCGCGCGAGATGAAGGGATCGTAGAGCGTGCCGATCGGGATCAGGCGCTCGCCGAAGATCGAATGCGACAGGCCGAGCGCCGAGAGGTTGATGAACAGGTTCATCTCGGCGATTCCCAGCTCGACATGCTGGCCCTTGGGAGAGAACTCCCACTTCTGCATCGAGGGGATGCGTTCGTCCTTGAAGGTGTCGGCCATCGAGGCCCGCGCGAACAGCCCGCGCCGGTTGACCCAGGGGCCGAGATTGGTCGAGACGGTGACGTCGGGTGCTGTGGTGACGATGCGGTCGGCGAGCGGCCCGCCCAGCTTCGCCAATTCGTCGAGCACCTTGCCGAAGCCCATCTGCGTCGACATTGTCGCCTGGATGCCTGCCTCCAGCTTGGCCGGAACCGGCAGGGCCGGGGCTGAATGGCGCCGGCGTCCCTTGGCGAAGAACGGCACCTTGTCGAGGAAGGCGCGGATCTCCTTCTCCGGCAGGCTCAGCCCCTCGAACAGGTCCCATTCATGGCCGGGCCTGACCTTGTTGGCGGCCTTGAAGCCTTCCATCTGCTCCTTGGTCATCAGGCCGGAATGGTTGTCCTTGTGCCCGGCCAGCGGCAGGCCGAAGCCCTTGACCGTATAGGCGAGGAAGCAGACCGGCCGGTCATGATCGACAGCCTCGAAAGCTTCGAGGATCGAGGGCAGATCGTGCCCGCCGAGATTGCACATCAGCTTCGAGAGTTCGGCGTCGGAGCGCTTCTCGATCAGCTTGGTGACTGGCCCCTGGTCGCCGAGATCATCCATCAGGCGCTTGCGCCAGGCGGCGCCACCCTGGAAGGTCAGGGCTGAATAGAGCTGGTTCGGGCAGGAATCGATCCAGGCCTTCAGCCGCTCGCCGCCCTTTTCCTTGAAGGCGGCCTGCTGCAGCGAGCCATATTTCAGCGTGACGACGTCCCAGCCGAAATTCCTGAACATCTGCTCGAAGCGGTCATAGAGGCCCTCGCGGATCACCGCGTCGAGCGACTGGCGGTTATAGTCGATCACCCACCAGGTGTTGCGCAGGCCGTGTTTCCAGCCCTCCATCAGGGCCTCGAAGATGTTGCCCTCGTCGAGCTCGGCATCGCCGATCAGCGCGACCATCCGGCCCTCGGGCGTGTCCTTGCCCCAGCCATGTGCCTTCACATAATCCTGGGTCAGCGAGGAGAACAGCGTCTGTGCCACGCCGAGGCCGACCGAGCCGGTCGAGAAGTCGACGTCGTCGATGTCTTTGGTGCGCGAGGGATAGCTCTGCGCGCCCTTGTAGCCGCGGAAGTTCTCAAGCTTCTCCTGCGTCTGCAGGCCCATCAGATAGTTGATGGCGTGGAAGATCGGCGAGGCATGCGGCTTCACCGCCACCCGGTCCTGCGGCTTCAGCGCGGCCATGTAGAGCGCGGTCATGATCGTCGCCAGCGAGGCCGAGGAAGCTTGATGGCCACCGACCTTCATCCCGTCCTCGTTGGCGCGGATGTGGTTGGCGTTGTGGATCGTCCACGACGCCAGCCAGAGGATCTTCTTCTCCAGCTCGGCGAGAACGGGCAGGCGGGGATCGGACATCGCGGTGCTCCTTGGGCCGACACATCATGCACAATCGCCTTGGGGAAGGCAGCTAAAGACCGCATCGCCGGCTTACGGAATTGGCGGTTTCCGCTAAGCTCCCCCAACGAGGTGAGGGAAAATGCCAGAGTTCAAGCTCGACGAGATCGACCGCCGTATCGTCCAGGCCCTGCAGGCGGACGGGCGCATCAGCGTGCAGGAACTGGCCGGCAAGGTCGGGCTTTCGCCGAGCCCCTGCGCCAGGCGGGTGCGCCTGCTGGAGGAGGCCGGGATCATCGAGGGCTATGTCGCCATCGTGAACCAGGAGAAGCTCGGCCTGCCCGTCTCGGTCTTCGCCTCGATCAAGCTGGAGCGCCAGCGCGAGGAGGAGCTCGACCGCTTCGCCGCGGCGGTCTCGCGCTGGCCCGAGGTCGCCGACTGCTATCTGATGACCGGGCAGCGCGACTATCTCCTGCGCATCATCGTCAGCGACCTTGCCGCCTATGAGCGCTTCCTCAAGGACAAGCTGACGCGGCTCGACAACGTCGCCTCGATCGAATCGAGCTTCGCGCTCGGGCGGGTGAAGCGCTCCTATTCGGTGCCGGTGGAACTCGGCCGAAGCTAACCGGCCCGATCATTCCCGAAGCGCATCCGGTACTCGCCCGGCGCGACGCCGTAGCGGCGCAGGAAGGCGCGGCGCAGGCGCTCATCGTCGCCGAAGCCGGCGCGGACTGCGATCTGCTGGATGCCGATATCCGTTTCTTCGAGGAGGTCGCGGGCGAGGTCGAGCCGGACGGCCTCGACCGCCTTGGCCGGGCTGATCCCGGTGTCCTGCGCATAGATCCTGGCGAAATGGCGCGGGCTCATCGCCATGACGCGGGCGAGCTCCGGCACGGAGAGATCGCCGGCGGCATGCTCGCGCATATGGGCGTGCAGGGACTCGAAGCGGCCGGCGGCATCGCGCGACTGGCGCTGCAACTCTCCGCTGAATTGCGCCTGGCCGCCAGGGCGCTTGAGGTAGAGGACGAGGTCACGCGCCAGATCGAGCGCGACTTTGCGTCCCAGATCCTCCTCGACCATGGCGAGCGCCATGTCGATGCCGGTGGAGACGCCGGCCGAGGTCCAGATCCGGCCATTGCTGACGAAGATCGCGTCCGGCCTGACCGTGGTCGCCGGGTAGGCCGCGCCGAGGCGCTCGGTGTATTCCCAATGCGTTGTCGCCTCGCAGCCTTCGAGCAGGCCAGCGGCAGCGAGGATGAAGGCGCCGAGGCAGATCGAGCCGAGGCGCCGGACGCTGTCGCGCTGCTCGCGCAGGAAGGCGAGCAGCGCTGCCGAGCCGGCTGCGTCCAGTGCCGAGCGCCCGCCGGAAACCAGCAGCGTATCGATCGGCCGCGCTGCGGCCTCACTCAGCGTGATGCTCGGCAGCGGCACGCCGGCATCGCTCTCGACCGGGCCGCCATGCTCGGAGGCGAGGATGATCTCGTAGACGGCGCTGCCGTCGGCGCGCTTCACGTCGTTGAAGACCTGCAAGGGGCCGGTGACGTCGAGCAGCTTGGTGCGCGGGAACAGCACGATGACGACGCGGATCGGCGCCGTGGCAGGTCTGGCAGGAAACGAGGTCATCTTGTCATTTATGACATCGCCTGCTCATGGCATCCAGTCCCCACAAAGAGAGGAAAGACGCCATGCTGGAGCTGAGGCCGAATTGCGAACTCTGCGACTGCGACCTGCCGCCGACCTCGCTGGAGGCGCGCATCTGCAGCTATGAATGCACCTATTGCGCGGAGTGCGCCGAGAAGACGCTCGAAAACGTCTGCCCGAGCTGCGGTGGCGGCTTCGTGCAGCGGCCGGTCCGCCCGGTCGGCGATTGGGGCGGGCTCGGTCTCGGCCTCGCCAACCGCCCGGCTGGAACGAAGCGGCATCATTCGCAATGGACGGCCGAGCAGCGACGCGAGCGCAGCGACTTGCTGCGCAATGTGCCGCCGCAGGAACGCTGATCGCGCGCCGAGGCTCAGCGCCGCTCGAAATCGCGATGGACGTCGTGCGTCCAGATGCCGGCGCCGTCGGGCGGGATGACCAGCCAGTCCTTGCGGGTCAGCGTCTGCTTGGTGTCCTCATAGCCGGAGTGCCAGTGGTCACTCATCGAGGTCCGCGAGAACTCGTGGTCCTTGGCATGGCTCTCATAGCTTTTCTGCTGGTAGATCAGCTGCAGGATGGTGTGCTCGGGGATCAAGGCAAGCTCGTCGCGGAGCTTGCGGTCTTCCTCGCTCAGGGCGTCCTCGGGGATGTGGCTGAGGGCGTCATGGGTCTTCTTCTTCCAGCCCTGCAGGGTCTGGAACAGGTCGGTGACCATGCGGGTGCGCGAGGAATACATGATGTCCTTGTGACGCCCCATCACGTCCTGCATCGTGCGTGGCAGCGGGCCGCGCGAGGAGAACAGGTCGACCTGGAAGATCAGCGAGTTCAGCGTGTCCTCCTGGGCGAGCAGGTGCGACAGCGGCGTGTTCGAGACGATGCCGCCATCCCAGTAGTGCTCGGTGCCGATCTGCACGGTCGGAAATGCCGGCGGCAGGGCGCCCGAGGCCATGACGTGCTCGGGCGCGATCTCCTCCTGAGTGTTGTCGAAATAGACGAAGTTTCCGGAGAGCGCGTTGACGGCGCCGACCGAGAAATGGACCTTCTTGCTGTTGATCAGGTCGAAATCGACCAGATCCAACAGGGTCTCGCGTAAGGGCGAAGTGTCGTAGAAGCTGGTCGCGTCGCTGGCGCCGGCTGGCGCAAGCCAGGCATTGGTGCGACGCGGCTCGAAGAAGCCGGGCTGGCCGAGCATGGTGGTCAGGAAGGACGAGGTCGCGTTGCGCGCCTGACGGAAGATGTCGCCCTCGGGCGTGAACCACCAGACCTTGCGGTCGGTGATGCGGTTCCAGAAGGCTTCCAGCCGTTCCAGCCGGCGCTCGCGCGGATTGCCGGCGATGATCGCCGAGTTGATCGCGCCGATCGAGACACCGGATACCCAGTCCGGCTCGATGTCAGCCTCGTGGAGCGCCTGGTAGACTCCGGCCTGATAGGCGCCGAGCGCGCCGCCGCCCTGGAGCACGAGCGCGACGCGGTCGCAGCGCTCGGGCCGCCAGCCGAGATAGCGGTCGGTGGAGGACGGCGCAAAAGGGGCGTTCATGGCGCGGATTCCGTTCGCTCGGTCGTCAGGGAAAGCTGGATTTGCCCATGTCTGAGGGGCAGGCGGTGACAGGCATGTGACGCGGGCAGGATCGAATATCGGTGTCACCGACCCGTCAGACAAGCTTCATCGCCCCGTCAGCTTGCTCTTCCACCTCAGCGGCATGGACCTTGCGACGCAAGCTTCGCGTCGCGTTTTCGTGGTTGGGAGATCACGCATGCTCAAGGGCAAGACCGCCGTCGTCACCGGCTCGACCTCCGGCATCGGCCTCGCCATCGCCCGCGCCTATGCGGCCGAAGGCGCCAACATCGTCATCAACGGCTTCGGCGCTCCCGAGGCGATTGAGCAGGAGCGCGCCGGGATCGAGGCCGATTTCGGGGTGAAGGCGCGCTATTCGCCGGCCGACATGGCCCATGGCGGCGCGATCGCTGCGATGATCGACGAGGCGGAAGCCGAATTCGGCGGCGTCGACATCCTCGTCAACAATGCCGGCATCCAGTTCGTCTCGCCGGTCGAGGAGTTCCCGGTCGAGAAATGGGATGCGATCATCGCGATCAATCTCTCGGCTGCCTTCCATGCGATCCGTGCCGCGTTGCCGGGCATGAAGCAGCGCAAATGGGGCCGGATCATCAACACGGCTTCTGCCCATGCGCTGGTCGCCTCGCCGTTCAAGAGTGCCTATGTCGCGGCCAAGCACGGCATCGCCGGCCTGACCAAGACGGTCGCGCTGGAGGCGGCGACCTTCGGCGTCACCGCCAACGCGATCTGCCCCGGCTATGTCTGGACGCCGCTGATCGAGAAGCAGATCCCCGAGACCATGGCGGCGCGCAATCTCACCAAGGAGCAGGTCATCAACGATGTCCTGCTGCACGCCCAGCCGACCAAGCAGTTCGTCACCAGCGAGGAGGTGGCGGCGCTCGCTGTCTTCCTGGCTTCCGATGCGGCAAAGTCGATCACCGGCGTCATCCTGCCGGTCGATGGCGGCTGGACCGCGCAGTGAGGGCACGACCATGAATCGTAAAGACATTCTCGACCTGCCCTCGATGCCGCTCGCCGGGCCGAGCTATCCGGCCGGGCCGTACCGCTTCATCAACCGCGAATACATGGTGATCAGCTACGAGACCGATCCGGAGCTGATCCGCCATCATCTGCCCGAGCCGCTGATGCCGATCGCACAGCCGATCGTGAGCTATGAATGGATCAAGATGCCGGATTCCTCCGGCTTCGGTACCTATACCGAGACCGGCATCGTCATCCCCTGCCTGTTCGGCGAGGAGGAGGTCAGCTTCGTCTCGCAGATGTATCTCGACATCGAGCCGCCGATCTCGGCTGGCCGCGAGATCTGGGGCTTCCCCAAGAAATACGCCCATCCCAAGCTCGAAGTGGTCAAGGACACGCTGACCGGCACGCTTGAGTATGCCGGCCAGCAGGTTGCCATGGGCACGATGGGCTACAAGCATGAGAGCCTGGCCGGCAACGGGGTGAAGACCACGGCGATGCTGACCAAGACGCAGGTCAACCTGAAGATCATCCCCGGCGTCGATGGCGAGCCGGAGATCTGCCAGCTCGTCGCGCTCAACCTCACCGACATCACGGTGAAGGGCTCCTGGATCGGTCCCGGCCGGCTGCACCTGATCCCGCATGTCAACGCGCCGGTGGCCGACCTGCCGGTGCGCAAGGTGCTGGGGGCGCATCACTTCATCGCCGACCTGACGCTGCCCTTCGGGCGGAAGATCCACGATTACATGAAGGGGTGAGACTCTTAGGCTGTCATTCTCGGGCGGAGCGGAGCGCAGACCCGAGAATCTCCTGACGAGAAGGCGATTGGAGCCTCCTCCGGCCTGAGATGCTCGGGGCAAGCCCGAGCATGACGAGCGCTGCGAGCGCTACCGCCCGCGCCTGGTCTCCAGGCTCTTGCTCCAGCGCGAGAGCGCAAAGCAGATCAGCCAGTAGAGGGCGCCGGAGAAGACATAGGCCTCCATGTTCATGCCGACCCAGGCGGGATCGGCGAGCGAGGCCTGGGCGATGCCGAGCAGGTCGAGGATCGAGACCACCAGCACCAGCGTGGTGTTCTTCACCAGCGCGATGAACTCGTTGGTGATCGCCGGCAGCGAGATGCGCAGGGCCTGCGGCAGGATGATGAACCAGGTCGCCTTCCAGTAGCTGAGGCCGAGCGCGGTCGCCGCCTCGCGCTGGCCCTTCGGCAGCGCCTGCAGGCCGCCGCGCACCGCTTCGGCCATATAGGCGGCGATGCAGAAGCCGAGGCCGATCACCGCGCGCGCCAGCCGGTCGACGCCGATGCCGGCAGGCATGATCAGCGGCAGCAGCAGCGAGGCCAGGAAGATCACCGCGATGATCGGCACGCCGCGCCAGAACTCGATGAACAGCACCGAGATCAGCTTGACCACCTTGAGCTCGGACTGCCGGCCGAGCGCGAGCAGGATGCCGAGCGGGATCGCGATCAGGCTGGCATAGATCGAGATGAAGACGGTCAGCATCAGCCCGCCCCATTCGCGCGTCTCGATCGCGCGCAGGCCGAAGCCGCCGGCGAGCAGCCAGACGCCGAGCGGCGGCAGGATGACCAGCGCGGCGAGGCCGAGGCCCAGCTTCAACCGCTTCGGTGCGAAGACTATTGCCGCGCCGGAGAGCGCGAAGAGGATGCCGGCGAGGTTCGGCCGCCAGCGTTCCTCGATCGGATAGAACCCGTACATGAACTGGCCGAAGCGCGCCTTGATGAAGACCCAGCAGGCGCCGCTGCCGGTGCAGTCATTGCGGGTCTGGCCGCTCCAGGTCGCGTCGATCAGGGCCCAACGGATGATCGGGACGGCGATCCAGGCGATCAGCGCTGCGAGCAGCAGCGTCACCACAGTGACGGTGGGGCTGCCGAACAGGCGCTCGCGCCAGCTGGTCGGGAGGGCGGTCGCGGCGCTCATCGGGTCACCAGCGCGATGCGGGCATTGTACCAGTTCATGAAGGCCGAGACGGCGAGGCCGATGACGAGATAGACCGCGAGCGTCATGGCGATGATCTCGATCGCCTGGCCGGTGTTGTTGAGGGCCGAGCCCATGAACAGGCTGACCACATCAGGATAAGCGATCGCGGCGCCGAAGGACGAGTTCTTCAACACGTTGAGATACTGGTTGGTCATCGGCGGCGTCATCACCCGCAGCGCCTGCGGGATGGTGACGAGGCGCAGCGTCGGGCCGGGGCGCAGGCCCAGCGCGCTCGATGCCTCGATCTGGCCGTTCGGCACCGACTGGATGCCGCCACGCACGATCTCGGCGATGAAGCCGGCGGTGTAGGTGACCAGCGCCGCGAGCAGCGCGACGAATTCGGGGATGACGACGAAGCCGCCGCGATAGTTGAAGCCGCGCAGGACGGGAATGTCCCAGCGCGTCGCCAGCGTCGCCCAGGCGAGTGCCAACGCGGGCACCAGCAGGAGCAGGACGAGACCGACGCGCAGCACCGGGGCGTCCTTGCCCGTCTGTTCCTTGCGCCGCTTGGCCCAGCGCAGGAAGAACCAGTGCAGCAAGCAGGAGATCGCGATCGCGATGAAGGCGACTTTGAAGTTGGCGCCGGCGTCCGGCAGCGGGATGGTCAGGCCGCGATTGTTGAGGAAGGCGACGCCGAAGACCGAGAGGCTCTCGCGCGGTGCCGGCAAGGCGGCGATGACGCCGAAATACCAGAACAGCACGAAGAACAGCAGCGGGATGTTGCGGACGAATTCGACATAGGCGCCGGCGATGGCCTGGACCAACCAGATCGAGGAGAGCCGGGCTATGCCGATCAGGAAGCCGAGGGCCGTCGACAGCACCAGCGCGATCACCGTGACCAGCATGGTGTTGGCGACGCCGGCCCAGAACAGCGACAGGATGTTGTCGGACTGGGTGTAGTTGGTCAGGACGAAGGGCACCTCGATGCCGGAGGTGCGCCAGAGGAAGTCGAAGCCCGACGCGATGCCGGCCTGGACCATGTTCTGCGAGGCGTTGCGGATGAAATAGACCAGCAGCGCCACGAGGCCGATGAGCAGCGCCGCCTGGTAGAAGACGTCGCGGACGCGCTTGTCGTTGATGAAGGCGAGGGCTTTGCTCAAGGGGCGGCCGTCCGGCTTGGGGCGTCATTCTCGGGCGCAGCCGAGCTGCGACCCGAGAATCTCCTGACACGAAGGCTGGTTTCCGTCATGGTCGGGTCAAGCCCGACCATGACGGGAGCGTCTCACTGGAACGGCGGGGTGAAGAGCAGGCCGCCCTTGGTCCAGAGCTGGTTCTGGCCGCGCTCGAGCTTCAGCGGCGAGCCCAGGCCAACGGTGCGCTCATAGCTTTCGCCATAGTTCCCGACCTGCTTGATCGCCTTGTACATCCAGTCGTCGGGCAGGCCCATCATCGCGCCGAAGCCGCCCTCGGCGCCGAGCAGGCGGCGGACCTCGGTGTTCTTCGAGTTCGCCTTCATCTCGTCGACGTTCTTGGAGGTGACGCCGAGCATCTCGGCGGCGATGGTGCCGTTCAGCACCCAGCGCACGATCAGCTGCCAGCGCTCGTCGCCATAGCGGGTGACCGGGCCCTGCGGATCGTTCGAGATCGGCTTGGTCAGGATGACGTGGTCGTCCGGAACCTTGAGCTTGGCGCGCTGGCCGGCAAGGGCGCCGACGCCGGCGGTGTAGGCGTCGCAGCGGCCGCTGTCATAGGCGGTGATCGCGTCGTCGTTCTTCTGGAAATTGGTGATGGTGACCTTGAGGTTGCGCTCGCGGAACCAGTCGGCTGCGTTCTTCTCCTCGGTCGAGCCGGCGGCGACGCAGACCGAGGCGCCGTCGAGATCCTCGGCCGCCTTCACGTTGGCCTTCTTGCGGACGATGAAGGTCTGGCCCTCGTAGAAGTTGATGCCCTGGAAGTTGAGGCCGAGCGTGGCGTTGCGCGAGAAGGTGATGGTCGAGTTGCGCGAGAGCACGTCGACCTGGCCCGATTGCAGGATCGGCCAGCGCTGCTGCACCGAGGTCGGCGTGTACTTGACCTTGGTGGCGTCGCCGAGCACGGCGGCAGCGAGCGCGCGGCAATAATCGACATCGAGGCCCGTCCATTCGCCCTTGTCGTTGGCGAAGGAGAAGCCGGGCAGGCCGAGATGCACGCCGCATTCGAGATGGCCGCGCGCCTTGATGGCATCGAGGGTCGGGCTGGGCGCGAGCTGCTGCGCGGAAGCGGCGAGGGTGCCGGCGGCGAGCAGCGCCGCGGCGAGAGTTAAGGTCTTCATGTCCATTCCCCATCCTGCGGCGTCATGACGCCACGTCTGGGCGACTATGCAACAGCCTGAGGGGGAAAGGTAAGGGGGGTGGGGCGGTTTCCTGCCAACCCCTGACGTTGCGGCCGTGGCGCCGGCCATCTACCAGCCGCGCTGCGCCTTGATCGCCCGCTTCTGCATGTCCTTCTGCTGGCGCCAGTAGTCCTTCTGCGCGTCGAGCTGCATGCGCTGCCAGTCGCGGATGCGGTCCTTGCGCGAGGTCGCGTCGCGATAGTCGTTCCAGTCGTAATGATCGTCATGGACGTCGTCGTCGCCGAGGGCGTCGAAGAATTTGCGCAGGGCCGAGCGGGCGGGCTCGACCGGCAGCGAGGCGGCAGTTCCGGGCAGAGGCGCGAAAACTGGCGCAGCCGAGACGTTGGAGCTGATAGCGAGAGCGGCGGCAAACGACAGGAGAACGGGTCGGATCGTCATGATGATGCTCCCCTCGTCACTGCGCCGAACGCGCGAAGGAATGCGGCAGCTCGGGGCTGAGCCAGCGGATCTGGGTGATCTTGCCAGCGGCATCGGTCTCGAAGCGCAGCTGGACGAAGGGTTCGCCGCCGGACATCGCGGCGGGCGCGACGAAAGCGCCGATCGGCGCCAGCCGTGCCTGGAACAGGAAGGGATCGTCCTTGTTCGGCTCGAGCAGGAGCTGCGCCTCGGTCTTCTCCAGCGTCAGGCCGAGCTTGCCGTCGGCCAGCGCCACGGTGGCGTCACCCAGGATCGGCGAGGCGTAGCTGCCGGCGAAGCCCGCGGCGAGCAGCGACAGCGGGCCGGGCACGAAGCCGGCGGCCTCGGCCTGTGCCGCCTCGCGGCGCTTCTTCGTGGCGGCGGCAGCGAGCGCGACGTTGTCGACGGCGGGGTTGCCGAGCACGCGGTCGTAGAACCACATCGCCAGCGCGTCCGGCAGGCCGAGATTCTCGAGATTGGTCAGGATGACGATGCCGGTCTTGCCGTCAGGCAGGAAGCCGGTATGGGCGCCGAAGCCGGAGGTGCCGCCATTGTGCCAGATGATCCGGCCGCGCGGCGTCGCGGTCGCGACCCAGCCGATGGCATAGGACGTGCGCTCGTTCATCGCGACGCGCGGCGTCCAGGTAACGTCGAGATTGTCCTCGGAGACCAGTACCTTGCCCTCGAACTGGCCGCGGCCGAGCTGCAGGCGCAGCCATCTCGCCATGTCGGGGATGTTCGAGTTCAGCGCCCCGGCCGGGCCGAGCGCATAGGGGAAGGACGGGTGGAACGGCACCGCGACGGCCTTGTCGGCCAGGCGGTGACCCTGGGCGTGGTTCGGAGCGGCAGTGATCGCCTCGGCTGTAGCCGTGGTCGTGTTCATGCCGAGCGGGGAAAGCAGGCTCTTCTGCAGCGAGTCGAACCAGGACGGCGCGCCGTTGACCTTGGCGACGATCTCGCCGCCGACGACATGCGGGATGTTGAGATAGCGGAAATCGGAGCGGAACAGGCCGAGCTGCGGCGCGACGCGCAGTGAGCGGATCAGCGTCTGCTTGTCGTAGCCGAGCATGGTCAGCGCGTCGTTGACGTACGCCGTCAGGCCGGAGCGCTGGGCGGCGAGGTCGAGCACGCGGAAATCGCGGGTGACCCAGGGGTCGGCGAGCTGGAACTCGGGGATATGGTCGATGACCGGATCGCTCCAGCCGAGCCGGCCGGCATCGACCGCCTGTGCCAGCGTCGTGGCGAGGAAGGCCTTGGTGGTCGAGCCGACCTGGAAGATCGTCTCGAGCGTGACCTGCTCGGGCTTGCCGAGCTCGCGGACGCCGAAGCCCTTGGTGTAGATCAGCTTGTCGTCATGGACGATGCCGACGGCGACGCCCGGCACCGAGAAGGCCTTCATGCCCTCGGCGACCTGCTTCTCGAAGTCCGGCAGCAGCGCTTCGATGGAGGCTTGCGTCGGCTGCTGCGCCTCCGCCTTCGTCACAGTGGCTGTGGCGGCGAGGCCGACCAGGAGCGCGGCTCCGATGATGCGCTTCATTCACTATCCCCCCGAAGGCATAGACCAGGCCAATCGATCGTGCTGCCGAAAGCGGGCAGGCCCGCCGGCGGCGCGACGATCACACGCGATGTTCTGACCATAGGTAAATCGGATCAGGAGATTGTGACGGGATTGGTTACTTGGCCGAGGCATCCGTCACCCCGGCAGGAAGGCGAGCTTTCCGTCGCCCCTGACGGTCTCTATCGCGACGCCATAGAGCGCGGCGAGCCGTTCCGGCGTCAGCAGATCGCTCGCCTTCCCGCTGGCGAGCGCCTGGCCATCGCGCAGCAGCAGCGCCCGGTCGGCATAGCGCAGCGCTTGGTTTGGGTCGTGGGTGGTGAAGAGCACGCCGAGGCCTTCGCCGGCGAGGCGGCGGATCTGGCTCATCACCTTGCCCTGATTGCCGAAATCGAGGCTTGCGGTGGGCTCGTCCAGGATGACGTAACGCGGCTCCTGCGCCAGCGCGCGGGCGATCATGACGAGCTGGCGCTCGCCGCCAGAGATCTCGGTGTAGGGGCGTGTGGCCAGATGCTCGATGCCGAGCCGCTGCAGCATCGCCTCGACCATGTCGCGATCATGCGCCGAAGGCGCGGCGAACAGGCTGGAGCGGGCGGTTCGCCCCATCAGCACGACCTCGCTGACCGCGAAGGCGAAGGTGCCGGCATGGACCTGCGGGACATAGGCGAGGGCGCGGGCTCGTTCGCCGACGGAAAGCCCCGCCAGCGGCTGGCCATCGAGCGTGAGCGTGCCGCCCTTTGCCGGCAACAGGCCGAGTAGGGTTTTCAGCAGCGTGGTCTTGCCGTGACCGTTGGGGCCGAGCAGAGCCAGCACCTGCCCACCAGTGAGGTCGAGCGCGATGTCGCGGCCGATCTCGCGCTCGCGATAACCGTAAGACAGGGCGGAGGCTACGAGGCTCACGACCAGCCTCCGCGCGCCGAGGCCAGCAGCCAGATGAAGAAGGGCGTGCCGATCACCGCGGTGAGGATACCCAGCGGCGTCTCGACCGGAGCGGCGGTGCGCGCCAGCGTGTCGATGGCAAGGAGATAGCCGCCGCCGAGCAGTGCCGCGGTCGGCAGCAGCCGGCCGAAATCGGGACCGACGAGGAAGCGGGCAAGATGCGGCACGACGAGGCCGACCCAGCCGATGATGCCGGCCGCCGCGACGCTCGCCGCTGTCACCAATGTCGCGGCGGCGACGATGGCGATCCGCAGGGGACCGGTGGCGAGGCCGAGCGCGCGTGCCTCCTCCTCCGGCAGCGACATCACGTTCATGCGCCAGCGCAACGCTAGCAGGATGACGGCGCCGATCAGCACCGGGCCGAGCAAGGGGATGAGGTCGGGCTTGGCCGTGCCGGCGAGGCTGCCGAGCAGCCAGAAGGTCATGGCCGGGAGCTGGTTGTATGGGTCGGCCCAGTACTTCACCAGGCCGATGCCGGCGCCGAGCAGCGAGCCGACGACGACGCCGGTCAGCACCAGTACGAGGACCGGATCGCCGCGCCGGATCGTCGATCCCACCGCATAGACCGCTCCGACCGCGACGAGTCCGCCGACGAAGGCGGCAAGCTGGATGCCGAACAGGCCGAGCGAGAGATAGATGCCGATGACGGCGCCGAGCGCTGCGCCAGAGGACGCACCGAGGATGTCGGGCGAGACCAGCGGGTTGCGGAACAGGCCCTGGAAGGCGCAGCCGGCGATGGCGAGCGCCGCTCCGCACAGGATCGCCGCGAGGATGCGCGGGCCGCGGATGTTCCAGACCACGGTCTCGATTTGGGCCGGCAGGCTGGAGGGCTCGCCGGTGAGCAGCGACCAGAAGAGGCGGCCGAGATCGCCGGGCGCGACCGGAAAACGACCGAGCGCGAAGGCGGCGAGCACGGCGAGCGCCAGCAGCACAAGGGCGATCAGATTGCCGCGCAGGGAGGAGGTCATGGCATGTGCAGCGAAGCAAGTCGGGCGGTCGGCCGCAAGGCGATCATCAATTCATCCGCGTCCCGCCAGCACACGGTCAAGCTGCGCCTCGCTCGGCGTCACCTGGTAGAAGAGCGTGTGGAAGTCGCGGGCGAGCTTGCGGATATCCTCCGGGAACTGCGCGGGATAGAGCAGCTTGGCCAGCCACCACAGGCCGATTGCCCGGTTGACCGAGGGCGGGAAGTCGACCCAGCCGAAGGGCAGCTTGGGCGAGAGATGGACGCGGCCCTCGCGCACCGCCTTGACGCCGGCCCAGTTCGGATCGCTGCGCACGCTCTCGGCGAAGGCGAGGTCGATGGTGACGATGACGTCGGGGTTCCAGGCCAGAACCTGTTCGAGCGAGACCTGGGCGAGGCCGCTGCCGGGTGTGTCGGCGGCGGCGTTGCGGCTGCCGAGAAAACTCAGCGTCTCGACATTGATCGAGCCGCCGAGCCCGGTCTCGAGCCCGCGCGGGCCGCGCGCATAATAGACGCTCGGCCGCTTCTCTGCCGGGATCGCGGTGATGCGGCCCCGGATCGTGGCAAAGCTGTCCTCGCACCAGCGCGCCAATGTCTCGGCGCGCTCGCTGCGACCGGTGAGCTGGCCGAGGATGCGGTAGCTCGCCGGGGTCTGGTCGAAGCGGCCGTCGAGCAGGGCATAGGGGATGCCGGTCTGCTGCTGCACGCGCTCGGCGAGCTCGACATAGGTACGGCCGGTCGAGCCGGAATCGATGATGAGATCGGGCTTCGCCTGCAGCACGGCTTCGAGATTGGCGCTGTTGCCACGGCCAGTGATGCGGCCGACCTCCGGCCGGTCGCCAATGCCGGGCAGCAGGAATTCGCGCTCCTCCGGCCGGTTGGCGCGCGGCCAGCCGATCAGCAGGTCGGGTGCGAGCGTATAGACCAGGATCGCTGCCGGCGGCCCGGCCGGGAAGATGCGCTCGACCTTGCCGGGAACCTGGATCTCGCGGCCGGCGCCGTCGCGGATGGTCGCCGCTCGGGCGAGGCGTGGGGCGGCGATCGCCGCGCCGAGGCCAGCGAGGACGGCGCGGCGGTCAGGATGCGGCATGGGAGGTTTCCGTTGTGCCGTGCGAATGGCTGCATCGAAATGGCTTGATGTCGAGGAGCGGCGTGCCGTCGAGGCAGTCGAGCCCGCGCACCAGCAGCGCGTTGCCTTCAACGCCTTCAAGCTTCACCCGCGACAGGGCGATCGGGTTCGGCCGGACCGGTGAACGCAGGGCGAAAGTGCCGAGCGTGCCGCCGCCGCGTGGCGTCTGCGTCAGCAGGTCGCGCCTGGCTTCATGCATCCAGTAGAGCAGGTCGAGCTCGCCGAAGGCCTCGATGCCCTTGAGCGCAGGCTGCCAATGCGGATCGATCTCGACGCGGCAGATCGGTCCGTCCTGCCGGCCCTGACGCGGGCAGTCGTCGCGCGTCGCGAAGGGCGTGCGGATGCGGCCGATGAAGACGAGCCGGGCATCGGTCCGTTCGGGCAAGGGCGCTTCGGTCTCACCCAGCCGGGTTGCTTGCCAATCCATGATGTCGCCCTTCCGCTATCCCTCGCGCGGCAGACCCGGTGCAACGAAGCCATGCCTTGCCAGAAGCGCCTGCCCTTGAGGCGAGAGGATGTACATGGCGAGCCTGTAGCCGTCCGGCGAGGCCTTGTTCAGCACCGTCAATCCGTAATCCGCGCCGACGGCGAGCTGGTCCGGCAGGCGCAGCATCGCGATCCTCGGCTGTTCCCTCGCAAGCGGCTGGGCGTTGGTGCAATAGGCCAGGAAGATGTCGGCCTCGCCGCTCGCCAGCTTGTGACCGTAGACGTTGAGGCCTTCTGGCGCCGGCAGGCACTCCGGCCCACCGGTGAGCTTCAGCGCCTTGGCTTCCAATGCAGCCCTGGCGCCGGGCTTCACCGCCTCCGCCTTCGCGAAGACGGCGAAGGCGTAGTCGCCGGACGGATCGGCCTTCGGTGTCGAGGTGCCGAGCTTCACCTTGGGGTCGAGCATCAGTTCGAGCAGGTTGGCGCTTGTCGCTACCAGCCCCGGGCGCAGGAAGGCGCAGAGCTCGTTGCGGGCGAAGAGCACGGCCGGGCCGGCGAGGCCAAAGCGCGCCAGCGCCTGCGGATGCTCCAGATTGGCCGAGGCGAAGACCTCGCCGGTCTCGCCCCTGATGAGCCGGTCCCTGAGCAGGCCGGAGGCGCCGAATTGTGCGGAGACGGGGATACCCGTCTCGCTCTGGAAGGCGTCGGCGATGTCGAGCAGGGCTGCGCGCAGGCTGCCGGCGGCGTGCAGGCTCACCGGGGCAGCGGCGCGCGCGCTCGGCTGGGGTGCCGCGGCCAAATCTCACTTCCCTTCGCGCGGCAGGCCGGGCGCGACGAAACCGTGCCGCGCCATGATGCGCTGCCCCTCCGGCGAGAGGATGAACATGGCGAGCCGGTAGGCGTTCGGGGAGGCGCCGTTCATCACGGTCAGCCCGTAATCGGCACCGACCAGCAGCTTCTCCGGCAGCCTGACCATGCGGATGCCGGGCTGCTCGCGGGCGATCGGGTCGGCATTGGTGCAATAGCCCAGGAAGAGGTCGGCCGCGCCGGTCGCCAGCAGATGACCGGTGCCGTTGCGGTCCGGCGGGGTTGGGGCGCTGTTGGAGCCGCCGACGAGTTGCAACGCCTTGGCCTCCAGCGCCGCCTTGGCGCCGGGTTTCAGCGCCTCGGCCTTGGCGAAGACCTGCCAGGCATAGTCGCCGGACGGGTCGGCCTTCGGCGTCGAGGTGCCGAGCTTGAGCTTCGGATCGAGCATCTGCGTGAGCAGCGTGTTGCTGGTCACGTCGAGCCCCGGACGGGCGAAGGCGCAGGTCTCGTTGCGGACGAAGAGCACGACGGGGCCGGCTTTGCCGTCCTTCGCCAGCGCGAGCGGATGCTCCATGTTGGCGGAGGCAAAAACCTCGGCTGGCTCGCCCTTGGCAAGCGCCTCGCGCAGCAGGCCGGACGGGCGGAAGCTGGTCGTGACCGGAATGCGCGCCGAGGTCTCGAAGGCTTTGGAGACCTCGGTCAGCGCGTTCTTCAGGCTGCCGGCGGCATGGAGCAGCACCGGCTTCTCAGCCTGCTGCGCCGAGGCAAGCGCCGGCCACAGGCTGACGATGGCAGCGAGGACGAGCCGGCGCATCGGCTCAGGCTCCCGCCTGGCCGGCGTTGGGGAAGAAGAGCTGCTGGCCGTCGATCTTGTAGTCGGCGATTGCCTTCTGGCCTTCCGGGCTGGTCAGCCAGTCGGCGAAGAGCTTGCCGTCGTTGAACTTCACATGCGCGTGCTTGGCGGGGTTCACCGACATCACGCCGTACTGGTTGAACAGGCGCTTGTCGCCCTCGACGGAGATGACGAGATCGCCGCGGTTCTTGAACGAGATCCAGGTGGCGCGGTCGGAGAGGACATAGGCGCCCATCGCCCCGGAGGTGTTGAGCGCCGCGCCCATGCCCTGGCCGATCTCGCGATACCAGGGGCCCTTCTGCGCGGCGATGTCGATGCCCGCGACCTTCCAGAGATTGAGCTCAGCGGCATGGGTGCCGGACTTGTCGCCGCGCGAGACGAAGGGTGCGGCCTTTTCCTGAATCTTCTTCAGGGCTGCGACGATGTCCTTGCTGCCGGCGACACCGGCCGGATCGCTCTTTGGGCCGATCAAGACGAAGTCGTTGTACATCACCGGCCGGCGCTCGGTCGAAAAGCCTTCCTCGACGAATTTCAGCTCCTGCGCCCTGGCGTGGACGAAGACGACATCGGCATCGCCGCGCCGGGCGGTGTCGAGGGCCTGGCCGGTGCCCTGCGAGATGACGCGGACCTCGATGCCGGTCTTGGCCTTGAACAACGGCAGGATGTGATTGAACAGGCCGGAATCCTGCGTCGAGGTGGTCGAGGCCACGGTGATGAAGCGCTCGCCGGCCGGGGTGGCAGGGGTCTGGGCGAGGGCGAAGCCGGTCAGGCCGAGGAAGAGGCCGGCGGCGAGGAAAGAACGTCGGGGCAAAGCGGTCATCGGGCGTTTCTCCTGTCGTTGGTCTTTATTGGTCACCAGAGCAGTTCGCCGGCGAGGAAGGCGCGCGCTTCGGCCGAGTGCGGGCCGGCGAAGAAATCCTTGGCGGGCGCGTCCTCGACCAGGCGGCCGCGATGCAGGAAGAGCACGCGGTCGGCGAGGCGCCGGGCCTGGCCGAGATCATGGGTCGACATCATCACGGTGATGCCCTCGGCGACGAGGCCGGAGAGCAGTTCCTCGATCTGGCGGGTCGCTGCGGGGTCGAGCTGCGAGGTCGGCTCGTCCAGGAAGAGCAATTCGGGCCGCAGCGCCCAGGCGCGGGCGATGGCGAGGCGCTGTTGCTCGCCGCCAGAGAGCAGGCGGGCCGGCTGGCTGGCGCGTTCCGCAAGGCCGAAACGCTGCAGTGCTTGCGCCGCACGCGCCTTGCGCTCGGGGCCGGTCGCGCCGGCGGCGGCGAGGGCGTGGGTGATGTTGGCCTCGACCGAGCGGCGCAGCATGATCGGCTTCTGGAAGACCATGGCATGGCGCTTGGCGCGGCCTTCAGCCCCGGCAGCCCAGCGCACCGTCCCGCGGCTCGGCGTCAGCAGGCCGTGGCAGAGGCGTAAGGTCAGCGACTTGCCGGCGCCGTTCGGCCCGAGCAGCACGGTCAGGCCACCGGCGGGAATCGTGAAGCTGTTGGGCTCGACCAGCAGCTTGCCGTCGCCGGAGAAGGCGGCGGCCTCGACGGTGAGCGGCAGGATCGAGGTCTGGCTCAGCATGTTCGCTCAACCGGCATAGCGCGCGCCGATGCGGCTGGCGCCGAAGGCGATTGCGTTGATGGCGAGCGTCAGCGAAAGCAGGACGAGGCCGAGTCCGAGCGCGAGCGGCAGGTCGCCCTTGGAGGTCTCCAGCGTGATCGCCGTCGTCATGGTGCGGGTGTAGCCGGCGATGTTGCCGCCGACGATCAGGACGGCGCCGACCTCGGCACTGGCCCGGCCGAAGCCGGCGAGCAGCGCCGTCGCCAGCGCGAAGCGTCCATCGAAGAGCAGGGTCGGGATGGCGCGCAGGCCTTCAAGCCCGACCGAGCGCAGATGGTCCCGGTACTCGCTCCAGAGGTCCTCGATCACCTGCCGGGTCAGCGCGATCACGATCGGCAGGACGAGGATCACCTGCGCGATGATCATCGCGGTCGGCGTGAACAGCAGGCCGAGGGGGCCGAGCGGGCCGGAGCGCGAGAGCAAGAGGAAGACGGCAAGGCCGGCGACGACCGGCGGCAGGCCCATCAGCGCGTTGAGGCAGACGATGATGGCCGAGCGGCCGGGAAAGCGCGCCAGCGCCAGCGCCGCACCGAGCGGCAGGCCGATCAGCGCCGCGATCAGCACGGCGGTCAGGGTGACGCGCAGCGACAGCAGGACGATGCCGAGGAAGCCGGGATCGAGCCCGACAACCAGGGCAAAAGCCGCCTGAAAGATCGCGCCGACGTCCAAAGCCTGCTCCCGCGCGCTCGCCTTGAGATTGCAAGCATTTGCAATTGGTAGAGTTCAATGCGACCAAATGCCAACGCCGTAACCAGCGCAGGTATGTGCAGGCTGATGCAGGATCAAGCTTGGCTCACGACTGAAGAAGCGGCCGGCTATCTGCGCCTCAAGGAGCGCAAGCTCTACGAACTGGTCGGGCAAGGCGCGGTGCCCTGCACCAAGGTCTCCGGCAAATGGCTGTTCCCGCGCGCCGGGCTCGATCGCTGGCTGGAAGCCGGGTTGTCGCGTCCGGCCGGGTTCGACGCGGTCCCGCCACCGCCGATCGTGGGCGGCAGCCAGGATTCGCTGCTGGAGCTCGCCATCCGCGAATCCGGCTGCGGGCTGGCGCTGCTGGCCGAGGGGTCACAGGCCGGACTCGACCGGCTGGTGCGCAACGAGGTCGCGATCGCTGCGCTGCACCTGCACGCGACGCCGGATGATGACGCTGCCAATCTCGCGGCGATCCGGGCGGAGCCCTCGCTGCACGATGCGGTCGTGATCAACTTTGCCCGGCGCGAGCAGGGGCTCTTGGTCGCGCCCGACAATCCGCTCGGGATCAACGGGCTCGGTACGGCGGTGGCCAAGGGCGCGCGCTTCGCCCAGCGCCAGCGCGGGGCCGGGGCGCAATTGCTGTTGCTCAGCCTGCTGGAGCGCGCCGGAGTTCCGGCCGGCCGCATGGTCGTCGCCGACGGCATCTGCGCCACTGGCCAGGACCTGGCGCTGGCGATCCGCTCCGGCCGGGCCGATTGCGGCATTGCTGCGCGTGCTGTCGCAATGGCCTTCGGCCTGACTTTCCTGCCGCTGGTCTGGGAACATGTCGATCTGGTCATGCGCCGGCGCAGCTATTTCGAGCCGGCGACGCAGAAGCTACTCGCCTGGATGCGCGGTCCCGACATGGCGGTGCGGGCGCGGGAGTTCGGCGGCTATGACCTGTCGATCAGCGGGAGCGTGCGGCTGAATCGCTAAGCGGACGCTTGCGAAACAAGCTTGCAAATGGGGCGGGCAATTGCAGCGCCTCTTGCGCTGGCGAGGACATAGTCTTCCGACCGGATTCAGCAGGCGAGGACAACCCCGTGACGATCGATCTCGACAAGCTCGTGCAGGAGATGACCGACTGGCGGCGCGACCTGCACGCGCATCCGGAGTTCGGCTTCGAGGAGATGCGCACCAGTGCCTTCGTCGCGAGCAAGCTGCGCGAGTTCGGCCTTGACGATGTCGCGGAGGGGGTCGGCGGCACCGGCGTGGTCGGCACGCTGAAGCGCGGCAGCGGCAACCGGGTGATCGCGTTGCGGGCCGACATGGACGCGCTGCGCATCCCCGAGCAAAGTGAGTTCTCCCACCGCTCCGGCAATCTCGGCGTCATGCATGCCTGCGGCCATGACGGCCACACCGCCATGCTGCTCGGCGCGGCGAAGCTGCTGGCCGAGGAGGGCGGCTTCGATGGCACAGTGCGCTTCGTCTTCCAGCCGGCCGAGGAATGGGGACGCGGTGCGCTCGCCATGCTCGATGACGGATTGCTGGAGCGCTTCCCCTTCGAGGAGATCTACGGGCTGCACAACGCGCCGAAGCTGCCGGTCGGCAGGTTCCAGACCCGCATCGGCCCGATCATGTCTGCCGAGGACAATTTCGAGATCGTCCTCACCGGCGTCGGCGGCCATGCCGCCCGCCCCCATGTCGGCAACGAGGCGCTCGTCGCCGCCTGTGCCCTGGTCACCAGCCTGCAGACCATCGTCTCGCGCCGCCTGAGCCCGGCTGAGATCGCCGTCGTCTCGGTGACGGAGCTGATCACCGACGGCACCCGCAACGCCCTGCCGGGGCAGGCGCGCATCCTCGGCGACGCCCGCAGCTTCCACCCCGAGGTCAGCGCCGATATCGAGGTGCAGATGCGCGTGATCAGCGAAGGCATCGCGCGAGCCTACAATGTCGGACAGTCGGTCACCTACACGCGCGAATTCGTGCCTTTGGTGAACCAGCCGGCGCAGACCGAGGCGGCGCTGGAGGCGGCGCGGCATGTGCTCGGCGCTGAGAACGTCTCGGTGGTGTCGGAGCCTTTCACCGGCTCGGAGGATTTTGCCCGCTTCCTTGCGCATGTGCCGGGCTGTTTCTCCTTCGTCGGCAATGGCGACAGCGCGCCGCTGCACAATCCGCGCTACGACTTCGACGACAAGGGCCTGATCCATGGCGCGCGTTTCCATGCGGAGATCGTAAGGCGGCGGCTGGCGGTGGGGTGATGGCGAAGCTCGCAGCGGAAGGGCCAGACGGAATGCGCACACGACCTGCCGTCGCTGGCGATGCCGAGCAGATGAGCGCGGTCCTGCGCGCCATCATCGCCGCATATGGGCGAGAGCGCCCCAGCGACCCCGACTTCGTTCTCGCGACCTATATCGCCCATCCCGACCGCGTCGCCTGCACGGTCGCACTCGACGATGCGGGGATGGTCGTCGGCTTCCAGTCCCTGCGCCGGGCGCGGCCGGGCGATCCCTATGGAACGCCGGATGGCTGGGGGAGCATTGGGACCCATGTCGCGCCGGGTGTCGGCCGGAAGGGTGTCGGAACGACGCTGTTTGCGGTCACGCTGCAGGCTGCTTCGGAGGCCGGCATTGGCCGGATCGACGCCGCTATCCGCGACGACAACCTGATGGGCCTTGCCTATTACGAGGCGCGAGGCTTCCGGACCCACCGGACCGAGAACGGGGTGGTCCACAAGGTCTACACAGTGTCAGAGAGCTGACGAGCGGCCCTCGAACGTCCGCCATGCGCAGACCTTGTGCACATATTCCCGCTCGCGTTCGGCCTCGCCGAAGGGCGCGACCGGCCAGAGCCAGCTCTCGTCCTCCTTGGGCAGGCCGACGCCGTACATCAGGTCGAGCCGGTCATGGATCGCGCCGGCGCGATCGCGCTCGACCATCTCGACATCGCTGATCAGGCAGACATGGCCCTTGAAGCGGGCGAGGTCGTCGAGATGCCAGGCGATGCAGCGAGCCGGTAGGTTTTCGGGCAGGGTGGCGGCGCGGGCGGGGTTGTCCTCGAGCCAGTCGGCGACCGGCCAGGCAAGTTGCGAGAGCAGGTTGGCTGATATGACGAGGTCGACGCGGTCATTGGCGACGAGATCGGCCAGCGGGTCCTGCCGGCCCTCCGCCTCGCCGGTGAGCCAGGCCATGGCGCCGGTGAGATCGCGGCTGAGGAGGCTGACCTTGCCCTGCCGCCAGAGCTTCAGGCGCAGCAGCGGCAGATGAACGATGTCGACGAGCACGACCTCCTCGAAGCTGGCGCAGAGCGTGTCCAGCGGGATGTCCCGGGCGGGGCCGGAGCCAAGCACCACGACCCTGCGGCGGCGCGGCAGGGAGGCTGCGACCTCGGCGATGATGGCGCGGCAGCGGGCCTGATGCGGCTCCCAGGCCTTGCGTTGGCGAAGGCCACGCGACCAGAGCGCGATGCCCTCCCGCAGCAGGCCGAACCGGCGCGCCTGCGGCGTAGCCGGCGTCAGGGCTTGCAGCGCCAACTCGGCGAGCATCAGGGCATGATGCCGAAAAGTGGATGCCTGCTTTCGGACGACATCATGGCTCCTGCAATCAACCGAGCGCGCCGCGTGCCGCGACCGGCCAGACCGCCTCGACATGGGCGTCCGGACCGTTAAGGCCGCGCACGCAGACATACCAGTCGTGCAGGTTGACGGTCGGGTCGCAATGGCCGGGAACCAGCAGGATGCGGTCGCCGCGATGCGGCACAGCAACGGGATCGCCGGTCAGGATGCCATGCTCGTCGGAGGGCTTGGTGTAGATCACGCCGTCGCGCTGCCAGGGCACTGGCATGCCGGAATCGACCGCGGCGGCCTTGTGGCCGGCATCGACGATGGCGCGGTCCGGCACCGGCTTGCTCATCACTCCCGCGAGCACGAACAGCGCATGCTGGAAAGTGTGGAAGGTCGAGCCGTCGGCCATGCGGTTCCGGGCATAGTCGGCATCCATGAAGATGTAGGAGCCGCATTGCAGCTCGTTCCAGATGCCGGAGCGGCTTTCCAGCTCGAAGGTGCCGGTGCCGGCGCCGCCGACGGTCTCGCAGGCGAGGCCGGCCTGGGCGAGGCGCTCGATCGCATTGCGGGTCAGCAGTCCCGCGCGCTCGATCGCCTCGCTGCGCTCGTCGACCGAACGCATGTGCTGGGCCGAGCCATGATAGGCCTGCACGCCGCGGAAGCGCAGCGTGTTGCTGCGCGCCACCGCCTCGGCGAGCCGGACCGCCGCCTCGCCGGGAGCGACGCCGCAACGACGCCCGCCGATGTCGAGCTCGACCAGCACGTCGAGGACGACGTCGTTGCGCGCCGCGGCCTCCGCCGCCTCGCGCACGCCGTCGATATGGTCGACGCAGAGCCCGATTCGGGCCTCGCGGGCGAGCTTCGCCAGCCGGTCGAGCTTGGCAGCGCCGGCGATCTCATTGGTGACGAGCACGTCGGTGACGCCGCCGGCGACCAGGATCTCCGCCTCGCCGACTTTCTGGCAGCATTGCCCGATCGCGCCATGGGCGATCTGGCGCAGGGCGATCTCCGGGCTCTTATGCGTCTTGGCATGGGGGCGCAGGCGCACGCCCGTCGCCTCGGCGAAAGCCGCCATGGTGACGAGATTCCGCTCGAAGGCGTCGAGATCGATGATCAAAGCGGGCGTATCGATCTCGGCGAAGGACTGTCCGGGCCGGGCCGGCGGGGAAAGGGGCATGTGCTCTCGAATCTGGTGAATCAACTCATGTCCATCGGACGTCAGCTTCGTGTCCGGAGCAAGACCGGCAGTGGCGCTCGCATGGCGGCCATGTTAGGCCGCGCGCCATGAAGATCGGACGCGTCACCGACGACACCTTTGCGCTTTTCGCCCGAGTCTGGCGCGAGCGCGGACGGCACTATACGCCGCAACTCCTCGCCATCCTCGGCCTCGTCGTGCTCATCGCGGCGACGACGAGCTTCTATCCGCTGCTGATCAAGGCGGCCTTCGACGCCTTCGCGGATCCCATAGGGGCCGAGGCGACCGGCTTCGTGCGCCGCATGGAGCGGCTGGTGTCGAAGTCGATCAATTTCGAGATCGGCGTGGTCAACGCCGTCGCGGTCGTCGTGGTGATCGTCACTGCGATCAAGGGGTTTTCGCTGCTGACCCAGACGGTCATGACCAACAGCGTGGTCAGCCGGATCGAGGCGGACATGCAGAGCGCGCTCTACGCGCATCTGATCGATGCGGATCTCGCGCAGCTCCAGAGGGAAAACCCGGCCTCGCTGACGCAGCGCTTCACCACCGACTTCACCTTCGTCAAGGAGGCGCTGACGCGGCTGGTCAACATCGCGGTCCGCGACGTGATGACGGCGATCGCGCTGGTCGGCGCCATGCTCTGGATCGACTGGAAGATGACGGCGGTCGTGCTGCTGATCGCGCCGGTCGTCGCGAGGCCGATCGGCCGGATCGGCAAGAAGCTGCGCCGGATGGCGGCCTCGCAGCAGGAGCAGACCGGGATCATGGCGAGCCTGGTCACCGAGAGCCTGCAGGGCGCGCGCGTCGCCAAGACCGATTCGCTCGAGCCTTATCTGAAGGAGCGCGCGGCCGGGGCCTTCGAGACGATCCGGGCACTGAAGATGAAGGCGGCCAATGCCCGCGGCCGGCTCGATCCGTTGCTCGAGGTCGCCGGCGGGCTCGCGGTCGCCGGCGTGCTCTCGGCGATCGGCGTGCGCATCACCTCGGGCAGTTCCACCGTCGGCGACTTCACCGGCTATGTCTCGGCACTGCTGCTGGCGGCCCAGCCGATGCGCTCGCTCGGCAATCTCAACGCCATCGTCCAGGAGGCCGGTGCCTCGCTGAAGCGCTACTACGCGCTGATCGACGAGAAGTCGCTGATCACCGAGCGCCCGGATGCCAGGCCGCTGGCGGTGAACGGCGGCGAGATCGCCTTCCGCGACCTGCGTTTCCGTTATCGCGACGACCAGCGCGGCCTCGAAGGCATCGATCTCGTCGCCGAGGCCGGCAAGACAACGGCGCTGGTCGGCCGGTCCGGCTCGGGCAAGTCGACCATGCTGGCGCTGGTGCCGCGGCTCTATGATCCCACCGAGGGCCGGGTCGAGATCGACGGACAGGACATCCGCGACGTGACCCTGCGCAGCCTGCGTGGCCAGATCGGCGTGGTCAGCCAGGATGTGGTGCTGTTCGACGACACGGTGCGCGCCAATATCGGCTTTGGCCGCCCGGGTGCGAGCGAGGCGGACATCGTCGCTGCGGCCAGGGCGGCAGCGGCGCATGACTTCATCATGGCGATGCCTGACGGCTATGACACGAAGGTCGGCGAGCGCGGCTCGCGCCTTTCCGGCGGCGAACGCCAGCGCCTCGCCATCGCTCGCGCCATCCTGAAGGATGCGCCGATCCTGCTGCTCGACGAGGCGACCAGCGCGCTCGACACCCAGTCGGAGCGATTGGTGCAGGAGGCATTGGCGGAGCTGATGAAGGGCCGGACCACACTCGTCATCGCGCACAGGCTCTCGACCGTGCGCGAGGCCGACCAGATCGTCGTGCTCGACGAGGGCAAGGTGGTGGAGACCGGCGACCATGACGGGCTGATCGCGCGCGACGGCGCCTATGCGCGGCTCTACCGGCTGCAATTCGCGGAGGGCTGAGCCATTCGCCTGGAGACCGAACGCCTCGTCCTCGACCTGCACGGCGTCGAGCATTTCGAGCCGCTCGCCCAGATGTGGAGCGATGCGACGGTGGTGCACCATATCGCCCAGCCCTCGACGCCTCAGGACGCCTGGATGCGGCTGCTGCGTTATCGTGGGCTCTGGCCGCTGCTCGGCTACGGCTATTGGGCGCTGACCGAGAAGGCGAGCGGCCGCTTCGTTGGCGATCTCGGCTTCGCTGATTTCCACCGGGCGATCGAACCGTCGATCCGCGGAGTTCCCGAGGCTGGCTGGGTGCTGGCGGGCTGGGCGCACGGACAGGGCTTCGCGAGCGAGGCTCTCACTGCTGCGCTCGCCTGGCTCGACAGGCAAGGCACACATGAAAGCTCGGTCTGCCTGATCGCGCCGGAAAACAAGCCTTCGCTGCGGCTGGCGCGACGCTTCGGCTTCCGGGACGAGCGCATCGTCAGCTTCTCCGGGCATGACACGCTGCTGCTGCGGCGGGCGCTGCCGGCATAGCGCCAGGGTGGTGCGTCGGCGTTGCCACAAGCATGCCGGGCATGCGCCCGTGGCAGGCTGCTGCTGACAGGAGCTGCCACAATCTGCTGGCAGTGTCCCGGCTTAAAAAATTGAAAGAGATTTTGCCGTGACGCCCCCGACGAACGCCGCCGCGCCGGCGCGTAAAGCCACCCGCCGCGAATGGCTGGGTCTGATCGCGATCGCCTTCCCCTGCATGATCTATTCGATGGACCTGACGGTGCTGAACCTGGCGGTCCCGACGCTGACGCGCGAGCTCAAGCCGACAGCGGGCGAACTGCTTTGGATCATCGACATCTACGGCTTCATGGTTGCCGGGTTCCTGATGACCATGGGCACGCTCGGCGACCGGATCGGCCGGCGCAAGCTGCTGCTGATCGGCGCGGCCGCCTTTGGCCTGGCCTCGACCGTGGCCGCCTTCTCGACCAGCACGGAGATGCTGATCGTGATGCGGGCCCTGCTCGGCATCGCCGGGGCGACACTGGCACCCTCGACGCTCTCGCTGATCGCGGTGATGTTCGAGGACGAGACCGAGCGCACCTTCGCGATCTCGATGTGGATCGCCAGTTTCTCGGCCGGCGCCGTGATCGGGCCGCTGATCGGCGGCGCGCTGATCGAGTATTTCTGGTGGGGCTCGGTCTTCCTGATCGCGGTGCCGCCGATGCTGGTGCTGCTGGTGATCGGGCCGATCCTGTTGCCGGAATACAAGGCGCCGCAGGCTGGCAAGCTCGACTTGGTCAGCGCGCTGCTCTCGCTGGCGACGATCCTGCCGGTGATCTATGGGATCAAGCACTGGGCAGAATTCGGGCTCTCGGCCTATGCCGTCGCCTGCATCGTTGCCGGGCTCGTGCTCGGCCTGGTGTTCGCGCGCCGGCAGACGAGCCTCGCCGATCCGATGGTCGATCTCACCTTGTTCGGGATTCCCGCTTTCCGGGCGGCGCTGGCGATCAATCTCGCCGGCATCATGGTGATGTTCGGCAGCTTCATCTTCATGGCGCAGTATCTGCAGCTGGTCGCCGGGCTGACGCCGCTGGAAGCCGGAATCTGGTCGCTGCCCTCGGCGATCGCCTTCACGCTCGCCTCCTTCGCGGTGACGCCGCTGAGCGTGCGGTTCAAGCCGGCGATGCTGATGGCCGGTGGCATGGTGCTCTCCGGCCTCGGCTTCGCCTGGTTGGCCTTTGCGCCCAATCTCGTGCAGATCGTCGCCTCGTCGATCGTGTTCTCGATCGGCTTCACGCCGGTGATCGCGCTGACGACCGGGATCGTGGTCGGCTCGGCGCCTCAGGAGCGGGCAGGGTCGGCTTCGGCGATGTCCGAGACCAGCATCGAATTGGGCGGTGCGCTCGGCATCGCCGTCTTCGGCAGTCTCGGTGCGGCGCTCTATCGACAGAGCATGGCGGGGCTCTCGGTCGCGGGCGTCGACAGCACGACGCTGGCGCCGGCGCGCTCGACGCTCGGCGGGGCGCTCGCCGCGGCCGAGCGGCTGACGCCCGACCAGTCGGCGCATCTGCTGCAGGCGGCGCGCGAGGCCTTCATGGCCGGCTTCCATGCGGTCGCGCTGATCGCGATCGCCGGCATGGTTTTCTGCGTTGCAGTGGCGCTGACGACCTTGCGTGACGCAAAGCCGTCGGCGGCGCATTAAAGATCGTCATTCTCGGGCTTGACCCGAGAATCTTCTGACGAGAAGGCGCTGACCAGCACCTTTTCCGGCCTGAGATGCTCGGGGCAAGCCCGAGCATGACGCGCAGGATCAGGGCTCGCGCAGCAGCGCTTCGGCCGCGGCCGGGAAGCCGCGGAACGAGAGCGGCAGCGTGATCTCGCGCTTGCCGGCGTCGAGATAGCGCATCTGACCGGCCTCACTGAGGCCACGCCAGCGCTTGAAGACGTCGTCGCTCAGGCTGGCTTCGGCGAAGCAGCCGCCGGGCAGGCAGCGCTGGAAGACGGCAACCGCCTCGTCCTTCTCGGCGACGACAACGCGCACGCTGGCCTTGTCGCCGAGCGCCAGATTCGGCGGCACCTGGATCACCAGCTTGATCGGCTCGCTCTTGACCGGCCGCCCGATGGCGACCAGCGCGATCGGGCCGCGCTGGCCCTGCTGCTCCAGGGTCTGGACGATCTCGCAGACGCGAGCCGCGACGCTCTGCTGGCAGCGCATCACCCAGTCGCCATAGGTCGCGGTGGTGTTGTCGGGCTGGGAGACGGCGCCGGGCGTCGGGGTTGCCTGCGCCTGGGCCGGGCGCTGCTGCTGGGCGGGGCGTTGCGCCGGCGCCTGGGCCAAGGCGGTTCCCGCCAACAGCAAAGTGGAGAAGGCGAGGGCAGTCGGTCGTCTCAGCATGGCGGCATGGGTCCGAAGCGGGCAATCGCCGAGTTCAAGACCAGGATCGGCCGCAGCGCAAGCGGCAGTTGTTGACAGCCGTCAAGGATGCCAGCCGCTCTCCTGCGCCGGAGCCTCGTCCTTGGCCTCCTGGGCGCGCGCTTCCTCGACCACCGCGAAGACCGCGCGCAGTGCTGCCTCGACGCCTTCGCCCGAAGCCGCCGACAGGGCGATCGGCGTGCGCCCGCAGGCGCGCTTCAGGCGGGCGAGCTGCTCCTTGCGCGCCTCCGGCGTCAGCGCATCGACCTTGGAGAGCGCGACGATCTCCGGCTTCTCGTCGAGATCGGCGCCATAGGCGGCGAGTTCCTTGCGCACGGTCTTGTAGGCCTTGCCGGCGTGCTCGCTGGTGCCTTCGACCAGATGCAGCAGCACGCGGCAGCGCTCGATATGGCCGAGGAAGCGGTCGCCGAGGCCATGGCCCTCATGCGCCCCCTCGATCAGGCCGGGAATGTCGGCGAGCACCATCTCACGCCCGTCGACGCGGACGACGCCGAGACCGGGATGGAGCGTAGTGAAGGGATAGTCGGCGATCTTGGGCTTGGCTGCCGTCACCGTGGCGAGGAAGGTCGACTTGCCGGCATTGGGCAGGCCGACCAGACCGGCATCGGCGATCAGCTTGAGGCGCAGCCAGACCCAGCGCTCCTCGCCCGGCAGGCCGGGATTGGCATGGCGCGGCGCCTGGTTGGTCGAGGTCTTGAAATAGGCGTTGCCGAAGCCGCCATTGCCGCCCTTGCACAGCACGAAACGCTGGCCGGGCTCGGTCAGGTCGGCGATCAGCGTCTCGCCGTCCTCGTCGAGGATCTCGGTGCCCGGCGGGACCTTGAGCACGATCGGCGGGCCATTGGCGCCGTGCCGGTCCTTGCCCATGCCGTGCTCGCCGATCCTGGCCTTGAAGTGCTGCTGGAAGCGGAAATCGATCAGCGTGTTCAGGCCCTGCACGCATTCGACCACGACGTCGCCGCCGCGTCCGCCATCGCCGCCATTGGGCCCGCCGAACTCGATGAACTTCTCGCGCCGGAACGAGACGCAGCCGGCGCCGCCGTCACCGGCCTTCACATAGATCTTGGCTTGGTCGAGGAATTTCATGATCGCTAGGTAGTCGTATGCGCCGGGCAGGGCAATGCGCAACACGCCGCTCTCTAAAAAGCGCCGTCATTCCGGCTGGAGCGAAGCGGAACGCCGGAATCCATCATAGGGCACAGGCGCTCTATGATGGATTCCGGAGCAGCGCCGCTATCGCGGCTTGTCGGGAATGACGGGAACCCATGTGAATGGGCTCGCGTCAGGCCATGCAGGGTTCTTCGCTGAAGCGTTCCGCCTGCTGCTGCTGTTCGGCAGCCGGCAACGGCGCCCAGCCTGAGGCGCTCCAGCTCTTCAGCGCCGACCAGGTCGAGCGGTCGAGCCGGAACTGCTCGCAAGGGAAGAGACCGCCGCGCGCCGGCAGCGACTTCAGGAAGGATCCTTCCTGCCGAAAGCCGCTCTTCTCCAGCACCCGGCGCGAAGCCGGGTTGATGACGCGGGTGTCGGCCTCGATCGCCTCGATCTCGACCAGCGAGAACATGGTGTCGATCAACGCCTGCACGGCTTCGGTGGCATAGCCCTTGTTCCAGTGCGGCGTGCCGAGCCAGTAGCCGAGGAACGGCCGTCCGGTCGCCTGCTTGTGCGCGCCGATCATGCCGATCAGCTCGTTCGGCTTCTCACGCGGGGTGATCGCCAGCACGAGATGCTCACCGAGCGCATTGCCCTTGCGGGTGGCGAAGACGAAGGGATCGACCGCCTGGGTCGGATAAGGGTGCGGGATCGACGCCGTCATCTCGGCCACCGCCTTCTCGCCGGCGAGGCGCAGGATGGCGGTCGAGTCGGCAATCCGCGGCCAGCGCAGCCACAGCCGCCTGGTTTCGAGCCGGAAGACGTCGTCTCTCGTCAATTCGGGGAACATCTGGTCTCTCCGTCGGCGCAAACGAAAGGGGGAGATGGGCTTTGGTCCCATCTCCCCCTCGCTGACCTTCGGGAAACCCGCTTTCGGGCTTTTATTCCCTTGATCCGTCCGGTTCGATGGAACCGGCGGATCGAGAACATTCCCTATCCGCCGTTTATTCTGCGGCCTCTTGGGCCGGGACTACGTTCACGAAAGCTCGGCCGAGCTTCGTCGTGAATCGGACGCGACCGTTCGACGTGGCAAAGAGCGTATGGTCTTTGCCCATGCCGACGTTCACGCCGGCGTGCCATTTGGTGCCGCGCTGACGAATAATGATGTTGCCGGCCACGACCGCCTGGTCGCCGAAGCGCTTCACGCCGAGGCGCTTGCTTTCGGAGTCGCGACCGTTGCGGGACGAGCCGCCTGCCTTTTTGTGAGCCATAACGCCCTACCTCAAAAACTCTTCAGTCCATGTAACCCGAATCGGCGGCAAAAGCCACCCCGACCGGGCGTGAAGCTGCGCGGTGCCTGTCAGCGCCGGTCAGTAGTCTTCGCCGGAAGCGAGCTCGGCCTGGTCGGCCTTGGCCCGCGGCGGCTTGCCGGCGAGCAGCTCCTTGGCCTGCTCGACCCACTCTTCGCGGGTGGCGCGGCCACGCAGCTTGAGCTCCTCGTCCCACTTGGCGATATCGGCCTCGGTCCAGGCGGCGATGTCGTTCCAGGAGGTGATGCCGGCGGCGCGCAGCTTCTTCTCGATGGTCGGGCCGACGCCCGAGATCAGCGAGAGGTTGGAGGCGTCGAGGCCCCCGGCCTTGGCTTCCGCCTTGGCCTTGGCAGGCTTGGCCGCGGCCTTGCCCTTGACGGCTTCGCTGCCGGCCTTGAGCGCGACGGGGGCGGCGGCGCCCTTCTTCATCTCCGGCTTCTTGCCGCCGGTGAGAATGTCGGTGATGCGCACCACGGTCAGCTCGGCGCGGAAGCCGCGCTTGCGCTTCGAATTCTGGCGGCGGCGCTTCTTGAAGGCGATGACCTTCTCGCCGCGGGCCTGCTCGACGATCTCGCCGGCGACGGTGATGTCACCGAGGAAGGGGGCGCCGATCGTCGACTTCTCGCCATCGGTGAGCATCAGCACAGAGCCGAAAGCGACGGTGTCGCCCGGGTTGCCCTCGATCTTGGCGACGGTAATGCGGTCGTTGGCGGCGACGCGGAACTGCTTGCCGCCGGTCTTGATGACTGCGAACATCTTAGTGTTCTCCATGTTGAGCCCCGCCCGGTCATGTGCCCTGAAGGGCGCACGCGGGACGGCTTTTTGGCAGTCGGTTGCGTGGTCGGGTTTGCTCTTTGAAGCCCGCTGCGCCCGCCGCATTGGAGCGGCGTGGTCGGCGGCAGCCAAAAGAGATCAGGCGCGGGTTTCCCCACGCCGGACGCGGCTTCCTAGTCGCGCACGGGCGAGCCGTCAAGGAAAAGCAGCGTGGCAGCGGTTGATTTCAGGGCGATGACGGCGTTGTGGACGCATCGCTCCGGAAAGGCTTGTGCAGCGGGGATGCAATGTGTAGTAAGCACCCCGCCTCGACCAGAGCGACCGCGGACAGGTGGCAGAGAGGTTGAATGCACCGCACTCGAAATGCGGCATACCCGCAAGGGTATCGGGGGTTCAAATCCCTCCCTGTCCGCCATCGATCCTCTAAGGGATTGATCTTCCAGAGAGTTTAGCCAAGCCAACAGCTCGCAGCCACCCGAGCGCTACACACGGGTGTGCGCATGGCTCTCGCAATGGCCCGTCCCTGGAAGCATCCGAAGCCCGGCATCTAATGGCTCCGCAAGCGCGTCCCGGATGAGTTGCAGAAGCTCGCAGGCAAGCGCGAGGAGAAGCAGAGCTTTTGAACGCGCGATCCGACGGTGGCGAAGCGCAAGCATCTCGTTGTGCTCACCGAGATCGAGGAGCGCTGGGTCAACCTGAAAGCTGGAGCGCGGTCGTTGACCGAGCGCGAGGCTCAGCGTGGCGCAGGCGTCGCGCGATCTGGACGTGCACGAGAATGTGCTACGCAAATGGATTCGGGACTTCGTCGCCGATCCAGGACAGGCTTTCGCAAGCCGTAGCCGACTTGGCGATCACGTGACGCCCCAGCAATATGGCCGCTTGCTTGATGGCTGGGTCGCCCTGATCGGCCTGGATCCGGCTCTCTATGCGACCCATCGCCTGAGGCGGACGAAAGTTACCTCGATCTACAGGCGCACCGGCAGCCTGCGCGCCCGTCAACTGCTCCTGGGGCGCTTCAGGCTTGAAAGCACCGTCCGCTACCTCGGTATCGAAGCTGATGATGTCTTGATCCTGCCCGAGCAGACAGATTTATAGGCTTTCCCGTATGGCAAAGAAGCAATTCCGGCGCTTGGGCCAGCGCCGAAGGTCGTGATGGCCGAACGACGTGAATAAGGACGAGGCGGATTTGCCACCTCGTCCTCGCGGGTCAGCCTCGGACGAAGGTGAGGATGTCCCTGTTCACGACATCCGCATGGGTCGTCGCCATGCCGTGGGGCAGCTTGTTGTAGATGTTCAGCGTCGCGCGCTTGAGCAGCTTGGCGGTGAGCGGAGCGCTGTCGCCGATCGGGACGACCTGATCGTCATCGCCATGCATCACCAGCGCCGGGGCCTCGATCACCTTGAGGTCATCGGTGAAATCGGTCTCCGAAAAGGCCTTGATGCCATCATGATGGGCCTTGGCTGCGCCCATCATGCCCTGGCGCCACCAGTTCTGGACGAGGCTCGGATCCGCTTCGACCCCCGGTCGGTTGAAGCCGTAGAACGGTCCCGCCGCGAGATCGGTGTAGAACCTGCTGCGATTGGCGGCGAGGCTCTTGCGAAACCCGTCGAAGACCTCGATCGGCAGGCCGCCGGGATTGCGATCGGTCTTGACCATGATCGGCGGCACCGCGCCGATGAGGACGAGCTTGGCCGTGCGCTTCCTGCCGTGACGGGCAACATAGCGCGTGGCCTCGCCGCCGCCGGTCGAATGGCCGATATGGACGGCATTGCGCAGGTCGAGATGCTCGACCACAGCCGCGACGTCGGCGGCGTAGTGGTCCATGTCATGCCCCTCGGAGACCTGGCTGGAGCGGCCATGCCCGCGCCGGTCATGCGCGACGACCCGGAAGCCCTGCGCCAGGAAAAACAGCATCTGCGCGTCCCAGTCATCCGAGCTGAGCGGCCAGCCATGGTGGAAGACGAGCGGTTGCGCCGATTTCGGGCCCCAATCCTTGTAGAAGATCTCGACGCCATCACGGGTCGTCACATAGTTCATGCGTTGGCTCCTTCTGCTGTTCCGAGTGGAAACGGTGGCGGGCTGTGCGAAAGACGAGAGCGGAAGCGTGCCGGCCGCGGCCGCGCAGGCGCCGCCGCACAGGAGGTCGCGTCGGCTGCAATCGGTCGGATTGGATGATGTATCGTTCGGCATTGGCGCCTCCGAGGCGCGGCTATGGGGCTGCGATCGACGCCTCCGGGCGATGCCTGGCTGTGCATCTCCTGAAGAGCCGGCTTCGAGACCGCAGTGAATGCGTTGAGAGAATCGCGGCTTGTCGAGGCCCATTGATCTTGCGTCAGGCAATTCTACGAGCAATAATCTCAATGTCAGACCGATCTATACATATGTATAGATCATATCGACTTTTGAATATTTTGATTTCAGCCGGGCGCGTCCCGATCTCGGATCCTCCACATGGAGGTCCGCATGAACAAACTGTCGAACAAGGTCGCTGTGATCACCGGCGGCAATAGTGGCATCGGTTTCGCCACGGCCCGCATCTTCGTGGCCGAAGGCGCAAATGTCCTGATTGTCGGGCGCCGCGAAGAGGCGGTCGATCAAGCCGTCGAGGCCCTCGGGCAAAGGGCGATCGGTCTTACCGGCGACGTTGCCGATCTCGCCACGCATGAGCGCGTCGCCGCCCTTGTGGCGGAACGCTTCGGCAAGGCCGATATCTACATGGCGAATGCAGGCGGCATCCGGATCCAGCCGAGCCTCGCGGTGACGCCGCAGGATTACGACGCACAGTTCCTCGCCAATGCGCGTGGCACCTTCTTCGGCGTGCAGAAGATCGCCCCGCTGCTGCGTGATGGCGGCGCCATCCTGCTGACCAGTTCGATCGCCAGCCGCAAGGTGCTGGACGGCCACGCCGTCTATGCCGGCAGCAAGGCTGCGATCGAGGCGTTCGCCCGCAACTGGGCGCTGGAGTTCAAGGATCGGCGTATCCGCGTCAACGTGCTCAGCCCCGGTCCGACCGCGACGCCGATCATCGGAAAGCTCGGCGTCGCGGCCGAAGCGCTGGCGCAGGTCGAGGAGATGGCCGCACAGGTGATCCCGTTTGGCCGGATGGGCGAGGCCGACGAACTCGCTCAAGCCGCGTTTTTCCTCTGCTCGGCGCAGAGCGACTTCGTGACGGGTGTCAATCTCACCGTCGATGGCGGCATGGCGCTGACCTGATCGCCGGCATAGCGCGAGTTTTTGCGCATCGGGCGCGGTGACTGGACTGCCGCCTTGGAGCATGTCGCGGGTTTCTCTCGAACCCCGAGACATGCTCCATCCTGCTGTTCATCCCATCACACAGCCGCGACCGCTTCCGGTTTCGCTCAAAGGTCCTATGCGGCGTTGGTCGCGCGCATTCTGACCGGCAGGGCTTCCCAGGCCCGGATGAGTTCGCCGATCGAGGCGACCTCCATCTTCCGCATCAGATTGCCTCTGTGCAGCTTGACCGTGACCTCGCTGATGCCGAGATCGAAGGCGATCTGCTTGTTGAGGCGCCCCCGCGTCACCTCATGCATGATTTCGCGCTCCCGCGGCGTCAGGGTCTGCAAGCGCTCGACATAGCCCTTGATCCTGGCGGCTTCCGCACGTCGCGCCGCATCCAGCCCGATCGCGGCGTTGACCGCGTCCAGCAGCGTCTGATCGCGGACCGGCTTCGTCAGGAAATCGACGGCGCCGGCCTTCATGGCCTGGACGGTCATCGGGATGTCGCCATGCGCCGTCAGGAAGATGATCGGCTTGGGATTTCCGCTCGACGTCAGATGCCGCTGCAGATCGAGCCCGCTCGAGCCAGGCATGCGAACGTCGAGGATCAGGCATCCCGGCTGTTCGAGGGCGCTGGTCTCGAGCAGTGCCTTGGTCGAGCTGAACGAAACCGCCTCGAAGCCGGCCGACAGCATCAACTCGCACAGCGCCTCACGAACCGAGGCGTCATCGTCGACGATGATGACGAGGGGATGCTTCGCCTCGGCCTGGCGTTGTACCGGCAGCGACCTCGACCTTGGCGAGAGTGAGCGATCAATGATCATGTTCACCTTCCACATCTCTCAGAAGCATTTTCCGCGACTTGTCGCTTGTATTCACGCAAACCGGCGTCTGTTTCGCTCGGGAGCGCGCTACCGACGCAGGGCACCTGCGATTGCCGCGAGCAGGGCCTGGCCGTCGAAAGGTTTGCAGAAGAAACTCTCCACGGCACGCGCCCTGATCTGATCGGCGATCTCATGGCGCCCGGTGATCAGAAATACCGGCAGCTTCGGACGCTCCCTTTTCACGAGGTCGCGCAGCTCGAAGCCATCCAGACCCGGCATGCCGATATCGGTGACGAGGAGGTCGAACCCGGAGAGGCCGGCCCGGGTCAAGGCTGCCGCCGATGAGAAGCTACGAACGGCATAGCCGGCGGATTCGAGCAGGTCTTCAAGCGATTCGAGCAATCTCGGATCGTCATCGACGACAGCTATGATGTATTTGTGCGTGAGCAAGCCTATATTCCTCCCATCCGGCGCGAATGCTGGATCGGGATTGCCAACCGCTCCGCAATTCGCACCAGGTCGGCGAGCGATGACGCCGCCATTTTTTGCATAACGTTTCTTCTGTGGATCTGCAGGGTGACTTCGCTGATGCCGAGCTCGGCTGCGGCCTGCTTGTTGAGCAGCCCGCTCACCACCAGAGGCAGGACTTCACGCTCGCGCGGAGACAGCTCCTGATAACGCTGCCGCAGCAGCGCGACCTCGGCACGTTTCGCCCTGGTCTCCCGGTCCTGCGCGATCGCCGAACCGATCGCCGCCATAAGCGCGGTATCGCTGAACGGCTTGGTCAGGAAGTCGACGGCGCCATGCTTGATGGCGCGTACCGATGAGGGAATGTCGCCATGGCCGGTGATGAACACGATTGGCGGATGGTCCTCCCGCGCAATCTGCCGTTGCAGTTCGAGCCCGTTGATATCGGGAAGCTCGACATCGAGGATGAGACAGGCCGGAAGATCGGGCTTGTCGGCGCCGATATAGTCGCCGGCGGATTGGAACAGCGCCGACCGGACCCCGTTGGCCTCGAGCAATTCGCCCAGCGCCTCGCGCAGAGCCTCGTCATCGTCGACGATGAACACGATGGTGTCGTCAACGATCATGGTCCGCTTTCGCTTCGGCAGGGAGTGTGAAGATGAAGGTCGCCCCGCTGGGCTGATTGTCCTCGGCCCAGAGACGCCCGCCATGGGATTCGATGATGGTGCGCGATATCGCGAGCCCCATGCCCATGCCGTTGGATTTGGTCGAGAAGAACGGCTCGAAGACCTTCTCCAGGGCGCTGATGCCTGCGCCTGTATCGCGGACTTCGGTCCGGATGAGATCGCCGGCACGCATCGAGCGGATATGAAGCGCCCCGCGCTGTGTCGGCTCCATCGCCTCGAGGCCATTGCGGATCAGATTGACCAGAACCTGCTGGATCTGGATATGGTCCAGGGCCAGCGGTGGCAGCCCCGGCTCGACATCGATCTCGATGCGGATCCGCCGCCGGGTCGCCTCTTCCAGCATCAGGTCCCGGGCCTCGTGGAGGATCGTGTCGAGCTGCCAGAAGCTCCGCGCTTCGACAGTCTGCCTGAACAGGGCGCGGACCCTGCCGACCACGTCGGCGGCGGAATTCGCGTCCCGGATGATGCGCTCGACGGTCTTCTGTGCCCGCTCCAGATTGGGCGGGTCCGAGGTGAGCCAGCGTTGGCATGCATGCGAGTTGGCGACGACCGCGGCGAGCGGCTGGTTGACCTCATGGGCGATCGAGGCGGAGAGCTCTGCCAGGCTCGCGGCCTGGGCCGCGCGCGCCAGCCGCTCCTGCGTCAATGTCAGCGCTTCCTGCGCCCGCACCTGGTCTTCGATCTCGAAGCAGATGCCGTTCCACTGGATGACCTCACCTTCGGCATTCCGCATCGCAGCGGTTCGCGTCTCGACCCAGCGGTAGTCTCCGTCAGCTCGTCTGAGGCGATGCTTCATCGCGTAGGGGGAGCCTGTCGCCAGAGAATGCGCATATCTCTCTTTGACGTCGGGGAGATCGTCGGGATGGATGATCGCGTCGAGGGTGCCGGTCAGGCGCGTCTTGCCCTCCTCATCCTTGTCGCCGAGCCCGAAGCCGAGAAATTCCCGCAGCTTCTCGCTGCGATAGATCGGCTCCCCGTTCGGTGCGGCGCAGTAGATGAGGGCGGGCAGCGTCTCGACCAATTGGCGCAGCGAACGCTCGCTTTCCCGGAGAGCCTCCTCCACCCGCAATTGATCATCAACGTCGTGGGACAAGCCGTGCCACTGGATGATGCTGCCATCCTCGTCCAGGAGCGGCTCTGCGCGCCCATCCATCCAGCGATAGACGCCATCGTGGCGGCGCAAACGATAGCGCATGGCGAAAGGCCGGCCGCTGCTCAGACAATCCTTGAGACCGGCCCACACGCGAGCGGCGTCATCCGGATGGACCGCGGCCTTCAGCGCCGCAGCATATTGCTCCGTCTGAGGCTGTTCGAGGCTGCCTTCGTCAAGGCCCAGAAAATCGATGAAGCGACGGTTGAAGAAGTTCGGCGCCCCAGTTGGCGTCAGCCGCCAAAGGAAGCTCGGCACCAGATCGACGAGCCGCGTCAATTCCTGCTTGCGCAGATGCAGCTCCGTCTGCGTGGTGATCAGGTCGTGGATATCGACGGATACGCCGTACCACCGGATGATCTGGCCCGCCTCATCGCGCAGGGCTTCTGCTCGCGTTTCGGTCCAGCGATAGGTGCCGTCGGCGCGATGCTGCAGGTATTTGATCGCGTACGGCTCTCCCGTCGTGACGGATCTGGCGAATGTCCGTTCCGCCTGCTCCAGAAAATCGGGATGGATCATCCTCTTGAGCGTGAGTGACCCATCAGGAGCCGTAACGGTCTCGGTCGTGGCGCCCGTCACTTCCATCATCCGCCTATTGAGATAGACGGGATGGCCTGCCCCCGTCATGCTCCAGATCATGGCCGGGACCGTGTCGATCAACTGCTCCAGATGTTGCTCTCTGGCGCGCAGGGCAGCCTCGGTCTTCTTGTAGACGTCGATGTCGATCGAGGTGCCGAACCAGCCTGTGATCTGGCCATCGTCATCCCGCGTCGGCCGCGCCGAGATGCGGTGCCAGACATATTGCCCCGTCGCGCGCAGCATCCGGTATTCAATGTTCCACGGCTCGCCAGTCTTGAGGCAGTGACGCAGGGTGGAGGCTGCCCTGTCGACATCGTCGGGATGGACGCCGCGCATCCAGCCGGCTTCGCCGCCGTCGATGAATTCGCGTTCGCCGAGGCGGCGGTTGAGGTCCTCGAGGGCCATGTCGATGGCGACCTGGGCAGCCGGCGTGACATAGGTGAACCTGCCCATCGCATCGAAGGCCCAGGCCTTGCCGTGCAGGCTCTCGATCACCTTGGCTGCCTTGACCGCCTCCATGGTCGTTCCGAGGGATTCCGCGACGCTCCACCGATCATCCGGTCGGGAGACCATGGCGTCGACGTCGACGCTCACGCCATAGCCCGGCTCGGCGCGCAACTCCGTCCAGTGGTAGCTGCCATCCGGCTGGCGTAGCCGGTAGCCCGTCACCTGAGGCACGCCCGTCCAGAACGCGTAGGCCGCAGCATGCGCGATCGCGGCCCGATCATCGGGGTGGATCGCGCCGTGCGCCGGAACGGGCCCGAACCCCTCCGGCTTCCCCGGTTCTGGTCGCCGCGGCACTGCGGAATGGTTGCCGCGACGAAGCGGGGCGGGGACAAGCAGCAGGCCGATACAAGCGGCGACAGCGACAAGCGCCCCGAGCGAAAGCGCAGCTTCCCTTATGGCTCCCGGATAGAACAGGGCAGCTAAGGCCGACGCGGCGAAGGCGATCAGCAGCCCGATCCAGACCGCCAGGAGCCAATAGCTCCGAGCATTGAGAAACAATGCGCTCAGCGGAGCCAGGACGCCGAAGAGTGTCCCGGTCGACCAGCATGCCGCGAGACCGACGGCCAGCGAGACGATCATCAACACCGGCGGCGTTCGGCGAAGCGCTGCTACCATGATCGGCTGTCCCTTTCGGAGACGGAATGCCTGGAAACCGTCGCAGCTTCGTCTAGCACCAGTCTTCCAAGGCGTGACTGGCTAGCTCATCAGAAACTAGCGCCGGGACGCCGCAGCCGCACTTATGGAAATCCATGACTTGCCGGAAAATCGAGTCGTGAAGAATGAGGCTTAGGCCGGCTCGGCCAGCGAAAGGCCGCTTGCTTCGCAGCGATCATGGATGAGGTCGATGATCTCGTTCCTGGCGGAGGTCCCCGTGGCGAGGCTCGCGACGCGGAACTGCAGTTCCACCTCGATCGCCTTCGCGTCGATGCCCTTCAGGGCGACGGCCGGCGGCGGCTCCTTGACGATCCGGGTGCTGGCTTCCAGCACGGATCGCATGGCGTCCTCGACGATGCGCGGCCTTTGCCCGGCGGTAAAGCGAACGCCCAATGTGATGAGATGGGACTCGTCGGGACGGCTCAGGCTGGTCAGGCTCTGCTTGGCCAGCAGACTGTTCGGCAGCACGACGATGTTGTTCAACCCGGTCAGAAGATTGGTGGAGCGCCAGTTGGTTTCGGTGACGCGACCCGCCGTACCGTCGCTGAGCTGCACCCAGTCGCCGATGGCATAAGCTTTGCCGAGCGTGAGTGCGATGCCGGAAAAGACGTCGCCGAGCGTATTCTGCAACGCCAGGCCCAGGATGAGCGCGACGACGCCCGAGGTCGTCACCAGGGTGGCGATCGGCAGGCCGAAGACGAAGCCCATGACCGACAGCGCCACGCCGAGATAGATGGCCGCAACGGCCATATCCAGGATCAGGTGCGCTTCCCGCGGCTTGCGGTTCAGCCTGACATAGATGTGGATGAAGCCGATGATCGTCCAGGCGAGATGGGTCCACCAGAGAATCCTGGCGGATTTGGAGAGCAGCGCGGTCAGGCCTTCGGCATAGGCATCGTCGGGCTGATGCGGAGCGATGCCGCCCAGGTAGAGCACGAGGCTCATGCCGGCGAAGAACAGGATCTGGACGATCAGGCGGCCTGTCGGGCGGTCGCAACCCTGAATGTGCCAGATGACGATGCCGGCAAGTCCCAGGACGTTGATCAGGACAAGCGGGATGGTGTGGTCATCGCCGAACATGAAGGGAGGCCTCGATCACGATCGCCCGGGCTGAAAAGGAGCTGCGCCGGGCCGAAGCCCGGCTAGCCCATCTACTTTTTGAGCGGGAACGTCAGTTCCTGCTGGGCGGTATCGACGACGAAGACGGCCAGCAGCTTTGCCGGCTGCGTCTTGCTGGCGTTCTCGCTGACGCCGTGGCGGTCGCCCGGCAGTTCCGAGAAGCTTTCGCCGGCCTTGTAGACCGTGGCGGGCCCGTCATTGACCTGGCTGCGGATCGCCCCTTCGAGCACGGTCGCATAGATGAAGGCCGAAGTCGGGTGCGTGTGGCCCTCCGAAAAGCCGCCCGGTGCGTACTCGACGAGCACGCCCCGCATGCTCTTGCCCGGTACGTTCGGCAGTTCGTGGTCGTAGACCAATGTGACCTTCGCGCCTTCGCCGCCACCAGGCGTGTCATGCGCCAGAGCCGGGGCAGACAGGAGAGCCGTCAACGCGACGGCACGTGCCAGTGATCTGATCATGCTTATCGTCCTTTCATGAAGGAAACCAATGAGCCGGTTCGGGGCCGGCTCATCTGCAGGCCGTTACTTCCGGGGAGCCGTCGCGAACCAGCGATCGAAATCGATGCGGCCGATACGGGGATTGTTGTCGGAGACGAGCGAGCCGGCCTCCAGCCTGGTCCCGAAATAGCGGGCCTCCGGATCGGGGACGACGGTGCGAGAATCTCCGATCGCCTTGAGGTAGCGCGCGACGAAATCGCAGAGGCGCGCGCGTTCGGGACCGGCGATTTCGACGATGCCATCGGTCGGTGCGGCCAACGCCGCCTCCGTCACGAAATCGGCGACATCGTCGGAGGCGATCGGCTGCAGATCGCCCGTCGACAGATGGGTGGTCCCGCCGACCGTTCCTGCCTGGGCGATGCCGCCGAGGAATTCCATGAACTGCGTCGACCGCAGGATCGTATAGGGAATGCCGGCCTCGCGGATGATCGTTTCCTGCGCCACCTTGGCACGAAGATAGCCGCTCTCCGGCAGCCGATCGGTGCCGACGATGGAGAGCGCGACATGATGCTTCACGCCGGCCTTCTTCTCCGCCGCCATCAGGTTTCTGCCCGAGGTCTCGAAGAATTCGAGCACGGCCTTGTCCTCGAAGGACGGCGAGTTCGCGAGGTCGATCACGACCTGGGCATCCTTCAGCGCCTCCTCCAGGCCCTCGCCCGTGATCGTGTTGACGCCGGTATTCGGTGAGGCGGCAACGACGTCATGCCCTTTCTGGCGCAGGCGCTCCGCGGTCTTGGAGCCGATCAGGCCGGTTCCGCCGATAATCACGATTTTCATCTGATGTCTCCGTTCGCTGCCATCCATGCGGCGCCGTTCGTCAGGTCTGCGGACGAACGGCGCCGGTGGGGCGGGCCTTGGGCCGAACCGGAGATGCCTTGCAGGCGCCTCGGGTTCGGCTCGATCGAGAAGGGTTCAGTAGTCCCAGAAGGCCGGGACCCAGCGGAAAGCGTCGCCGTCGACGGCCACCCGGCCGACGGACGGGAACGGCAGATGGGTTGCCACCAGCTGCTCGCCGGTCGCCGCGAGCTCGTTCAAAAGACGAACCCGGACGCGGGCTGCCTCCTCGGGGTCGTGCTCGAAGCCATTGTGCCAATCGGGGTGGTCGAAACCGACCGTGAAGACGGCGTCGCCGGCGAAGGTCAGCCGATCGCCGCCGGATGCCAGGCGGACCACGCTGTGCCCAGGGGTGTGGCCGCCGGTGCGGCGGACGATCACCCCCGGCGCGACCTCGTGCTCATCGTCGAACAGTCGCAGATGGCTCCGATATTCCTGCGCGAACCGCTTGGCGGCAGCGCGAAGCGCATCCGGAAAGCCCTCGGGCATGTTGACCTGGCTGAAGTCCGGCGCTTCCCAGAACTTGACCTCGGCGGCAGCGACATGGATCCGCAGGTCCGGGCGCAGCTGCTCCTTCACGCCGTCGACCAGCAGCCCACCGACATGGTCCATGTGCATATGCGTCAGCACGACGTCGGTGACCGATGCGAGGTCGATACCGGCAGCCGCAAGTCGCTTGATCAGCTGCCCTGCCTTGGGCAGGTTCAGGTTCGGGTCCAGACCCAGTCCCGCATCGACGAGAATGGTCTGGTTGCCGCTGCGGACCACGACGACGTTCAGCGACCAGTCGAATGCGTCCTGCGGCAGGAACATCTCGTTCAGCCACGTCGCCCGCTCGGTCGCGGCGACGTTGTGACCCAACATCTTCGTCGGAAGCGGCAATACGCCATCGCTGATGATCAGCACCTCGATGTCGCCGATCTGCACCGCATAGCGCGATGGAACGAGCTCCTCGGGTCCTGTCCTGCTTGGGCGTGAGGCGATGTCCAGGCTCATGACTGTCTCCTAATGACGCCGCTCTGCTCACGGCACCGGGGACGCTATTGGGAGCCCGTTTTTCGGTCGATTGGGTCAAGGAATAGGGCGAGCCATACCAAATCATAGGTTCGCACTGTCAGGTTGGTCTCCTGTCGCACGGCGGGCCGCTCAAGCACATCGAAATTGGCCGCCGCTGAAAGCAAGAATGCGGGCGACGCGAGAACGTGCTCATCCAATACTGAGTGCAGAAAGGTCCATTCCTATCCATTGGTGTGCATCGACTAGACCGTTGCTTGATTCCGCCGGGCACACATTCCGAGGTTATTTGCCGATGCCGTTGCCGCCGAGGACGTGGTCGATACGGCTCAGTTGCAGGATTACCAGGAGGCCCTCGTGGGACAGCCACAAACGATGAAGACCTTTAAGACCGACGACAGGCCGGGGCCCGACGACCTCGTTCCATCGCGCTACGCCGTGCGGGTCGGCGAGATCGATGTGCTCGTGATCAGCGACGGCGTCCTGGAGCCGCCGGCCGAGTCGATGGCGACCAATGCCGACCCGGCGACCCGGAACGCGTGGCTCGACCGTTCATTCCTGGCGCATGACACATTCGATTGGGCGCTGAATGCGGTCGTGGTGCGCAGCGGGGACCAGACCATTCTCATCGATAGCGGGATTGGCGGCGAAGTTCCGGACTTCACGCGGGCCGGGCTGTTCGGCAACCGGCTGGCCGCTGCGGGCGTCGACCTGGCTGCCGTGACCGACGTGGTGCTGACGCATATGCACTTCGACCATGTCGGCGGGCTGCTGGTCGAAGGCGTGAAGGAGCAGCTGCGTCCGGACCTGCGGATCCATGTGTCCGCGGCGGAGGCCAAGTTCTGGGAAGCGCCGGATTTCTCCCTCACCGGCATGCCGCCGGCGCTTGCAGAGATCGCCAGGAATGCGTCGAGGCGCTTCCTGGATGCGTACCATGCCGAGTTACGCACATTCGAGCAGGAGCAGCAGGTTGCGCCGGGCGTGGTCGTCACGCGCACCGGAGGCCATACCCCTGGGCACAGCGTGGTCCGCATCGCATCCGGCAGCGACAGGCTGATGTTCGGTGGCGATGCCATCTTCCCGGTCTCGTTCGACCATCCCGAATGGCATAACGGTTTCGAACACGATCCCGAGGAGGCGACCCGCGTTCGGCTGCGCCTGATGCAGGAACTGGCAACGACCGGCTCCTGGCTCGTGTCCACGCATATGCCCTTCCCGTCCGTCGGGCGCGTCGCGGCAGAGGGCAAGCTCTTTCGCTGGGTGCCCGCCTGGTGGGACTACTAAGCGGCTGATCGGGACGCTGCCAGCCTGGAAGCTGGCAGCGTCAGAGCGTAGAAGATCTCGGCCAAACCTCGCGAAGTGCCGAGATCGCGCCCGCTACTCATCGTGAGTGGAGCCAGCCAAGCGTAGCTCACATCGCTGGGGTTCGACGGCTCCACCGCCCTGTAACGCAGACTTGACGGTTGCGAACCGAGGTTAATCGCCCTGGCCGGCGCACAGGATGTCCGCTTCCAGGCAAGAATCGAATGTCCGCTCCTGTGAAGGCTTTCGAACGCCGGCCCTCAGCCCGTTCCAAACCCGCCCGCACCGGCCGGCATCCGAAACCCTTCACACTAGCAGACGGTTGAAATGTCTGCTTTTCGGCTCCCCACCCGCCAAATAGGTTCCGCCATTCAGGTCTGCGCTGCCGAACCGGAACTTTCCGGGGCGAGGCCGGAAGGCCGGTCGATGGACTCGCTAACGCCTCAGATCCGCAGCACGATCTTGGCGGCGGCGGTTGTGCCGGTATCGAGCGCGCGGAAAGCGTCGGCACCCTCGGACAACGCCCGGTCCTCAGTCCAGGCGAGCACGCCGAGCCGACCGGTGACCAGGGCGCCGACCGTATCGACGAAATCCGTCGGCGTGTAGCAATAGGAGCCGCTCAGGGTGATCTCCTGCAGCGTGATCTTGCGGATGTCGAGGCCCTCGGTTCCGGGCAGCAGGCCGATATGGACGATCACGCCGCCGGGGCGGACGAGGCGGCAGGCAGCGGCGCGGGTGGCGTCGGCGCCGACGGCATCAAGGACGAGGTCGATGCTGCTCTCGGCGGGCTCGACCGCGTCGCCCGGCGTGTAGACACCGATCCCCGGCTCGGCTTCGAGCGTCCGACGCCGAAGCGGATTGGTTTCCGCGACCATGATCTCGCCGGCGCCGAAGAGGCGCGCGACCAGCGCGCAGGCGAGGCCGATCGCCCCGCCGCCGAGCACCGTGACGCGGGCCGAGGCCAGCGGCCGGTGCAGCTTCTCCATGCCGATCCTGACTGCATGCCAGGCGACGGCGATGGGCTCCGCCAAGGCGGCATGCTCGATCGGGAGCGAATCCGGGATCGGCACGACATTGCGCTCGGGGATGCGGACGAACTCAGCGAAGGCGCCTGGCCGGGGTGGCATCGAGATGATCTGGCGCGTCGGCGAGAGGTGCCAGCGCCCCTCGACCGCATAGGGACAGGCCGGATCGACCACCAGAGGGTTGATCGTCACCCGCTCGCCGTCGCGTTTGCCGCCGACGATACGGCCAGCTGCCTCGTGGCCGAGGATGAGCGGTGGCGGGCGGCGCGCATCGTAGCCGTGATAGGCGTGCATGTCGGAGCCGCAGATGCCGACCGCCTCGACGCGGACCAACAACTCGCCCGGCTCGGGCACAGGGCTCGGCTCGTCGCGGAAGACGAGCTGGTTCGGGCCGGTGTAGACGAGCGCTTTCATCGCGGCAGCATCCTCATTTCGCGGTGAAGCCGCCATCAACGGCAAGGGTCTGGCCGGTGACATAGGCCGAGGCGGGCGAGGCCAGGAACACGGTCGCGCCGACGAGATCCTCAAGTTCGCCATTACGGCCGATCGCGGTCTGTGCGGCGTTGCGCGCTGAGCGTTCGGGATCGCCGAAGACCGGCGCCGTCAGCGGCGTCGGGAAGAAGCCGGGCGCGATCGCATTGCAGGTGACGCCATGGCGCGACCAGGCCTCGGCGATCGCCCGCGTGAGCTGGACCACACCGCCCTTGGCTGCGCCGTAGGGGGCGCTGTCGGCAAAGGCGCGCCAGCTCTGCAGCGAGGCGATGTTGATGATCCGGCCATGGCCGCGCGCCGCCATGGCGGGAGCGAAGCGCTGTGCCAGCAGGAAAGGAGCGCGCAGATGCACGGCCATGTGCAGGTCGAACGCCTCGGCGCTGACCACATTGAAGGGCTGGCGCAGATTGATCCCCGCCGCGTTGACGAGGATGTCGATATCGAGCCCTTCGCGCGCGCAGGCCTCCGCGAGCTGCGCGGCCACCTCCGGTATGGCGAGGTCGGCGGTGAACCAGCGCGCCTCGATGCCGTCAGCTTCGAGCTGCGCTGCTGCCTGCACCAGCTCGGCTTCACGGCGTGCCACCAGAACGAGGCGGGCGCCGGCGAGGCCGAGCCCGCGCGCCATGGCGAGTCCGATCCCGCTATTGCCGCCGGTGACGAGGGCGGTGCGGCCGGAGAGGTCGAACAGGGAGGCGAGGCGGAACATGCTCAGGCCTCGACCGGACGGCCGAGGTCGGCGTTCGAGCCGGGCGCATATTTCTCCATGCGGACATCGCTGGTGCGGGCATGAGCCTCCATGCCTTCCAGCCGCGAGATCCGGGCCGAGACCGGGGCGATGCGCTGACAGGCGGCCCGGTCCATGCGCTGCCAGGTCAGCGGCTTCAGGAATTTGTGCACGGAGAGCCCGGCCGAATAACGCGCCGCGAACTTGGTCGGCAGGATATGGTTGGGGCCCGAGACCTTGTCGCCGAAGGCGACATTGGTCTCCTCGCCGAGGAAGAGCGAACCATAATTGCTCAGTCGCTCATGCCACCAGCCGAGCTCGGCGCAATGCACTTCGAGATGCTCGCTGGCATAGCGGTCGGAGACCTCGACGATCTCCTCGCGCGTGTCGCAGAGCACGATCTCGCCATAGTCACGCCAGGCGGCGCCGGCCGCGTCGCGGGCGGTGGCGGGCAGGGCGGTGATCAGCTCCGGCATCAGGCGGGCGACCTCGTCGGCGAGGCGCCGGGAGCTGGTGATCAGCCAGGCCGGGCTCTCATGGCCGTGCTCGGCCTGCCCGACCAGATCGGCCGCGACGATCAGCGGATCGGCGCTGTCATCGGCGATGACGGCGACCTCGGACGGGCCAGCGAAGACGTCGATGCCGACCTTGCCGAAGAGCATGCGCTTGGCCTCGGCCACGAACTTGTTGCCAGGGCCAACGATGATGTCCGCCGGCTTGCCGGTGAAGAGCCCGTAGGTCATCGCCGCGATCGCCTGCACGCCGCCGAGGCACATGATCACATCGGCGCCGGCGACGGTCATGGCGTAGAGCACATGCGGGTGGATGTTGTCGCCGCGATAGGGAGCCGAGCAGGCAACCACGGTCTTGACGCCGGCGGCCTTGGCGGTCGCGATTGACATATAGGCTGAAGCGATATGGGCGTAGCGCCCGGTCGGCACATAGCAGCCGGCGGTGTTCACCGGCACCAGCTTCTGGCCGAGCTGGAGGCCGGGTGAGAGCTCGAGCGAGAAATCCCTGACCGAATCCCGCTGCGCTTCGGCGAAGCGGCGCACCTGGCCGGCGGCGAAGTCGATATCGTCCTTCACGGCCTGCGGGATGTCGCGGATGCGCGCGGCGATGGTCTCCTGGTCCAGGACGATCGGGCCGCTCCAGCGGTCGAGCTTGAGGGCGTAGTCGCGCACGGCCGCTTCTCCGCCGGCTTCGATCGCCGCGAGCATTTCGCTCACGACCGTTCGCGCCGCATCGGTCTCGGTCTCCGGGGTCTTGGACGCTGTCTTGAGATAGGTGATGGCCATGGTTGGGATCCGGCACGCGTGCGGGTGGGCGGGCGGCCGCGAGGCCACCCGCGGCGATGTCACTTCTTGTCGAATTCGGTGGCGAAGGCCTTGAGCTTCGGATCGGTGGCGAGCCGCTTGAGGAAGTCGTCGGTCAGGTAGGATTTCGCCTCGGGGCTGGTCGGGATAGTTCCGACCTCGGTCATGAACTTGCCGATCTCGGAGAACCAGCCGTCGACGGTCGAGGCGCCACTGCCCCGGCTCATCAGCTTCAGCTGCTCGTCGAGGGTGAAGGTCGGGCGCAGGGCGAACTCCTGTTCCATCGCCTTCGCCGTCGCCTCGAGCCCGCCCTGCTTGTAGAAGTCGAGCGCGAGCTTTTGCGCCTCGGCCATGTTCGCCTTGGCCCAGGACCAGCCGCGCAGATAGACCGCGAGGAACTTGGCGACGTCCTCCGGGCGTTCCTTGGCGAAATCGGCCCGGACGATCAGCGCGCCGGGGACGATCGCGCCGGCATCGGCGCCGGAGCAGAGATATTTCGCGTTGGCGCGATCCTCGAGCGTATAGGTGTTCGGAGCCCAGACGCCGGCGACATCGCCATTGTTGGAGGTGATCGCCGTGACGATCTGCGCCTGGCCGAGATTGACGAACTGCATGTCGTTCGAGGCGAGGCCGAATTTCGCCAGGCATTTGCGGGCAGCGAAATCGGCGGTCGAATTGGTGGTCAGAAGCAGGCGCTGACCCTTCAGGCTCTTGGGATCGGACTTGATCGCGTCGAACTTGTCGCCGCGCACCATCATCGCGTTCGCTTTCGACTCGTCGTTGGTGATGCCGATGGTCAGGATATTGAACCGCACCGCGCCGAGCACGGCCGGTACCGAGCCGGTGCCGCCGACATCCCAGGACTTCGCCGCCGAGGCGGCGATCTGCGGCGCGCCGGCCGGGAAGGTCGAGAATTCAGGGGAAAGGCCGACCTCCTTCCACCAGCCCTTGACCGTGGCGTAGTGCCAGGGCAACGCCCAGTAGAGCGACGGCTGGTAGCTGACGCCGATCTTGGTCTGCGCCTGCGCGCTGCCGGGGGCGGCGAGGCCCAATGTAAGCGCCAGGCCAACTCCAGCGATGATCCGTTTCATGGTTCCTCTCCCTTTTGTTCGGCCGGCCTTCGACCGTGCCGTGTTGGCCTGCGAGATCAGACGCCGAGCGGCCCCTTTTCCTCGCGCAGCGACTTCCAGATCTGGGTGCGCAGGTGGACGAAGGATTCGAGATCCATCACATCCTCGATCTTCTGGTGGCGATCCCAGTTCTCCGCCTCGCGCACCGAGCGGATATCGAGGATCTCCTTGATGCGGCCGGGCCGGCGGGTCATCACCGCCACCCTGTCGGCGAGATAGACCGCTTCCTCGACGGCGTGGGTGATGAACAGCACTGTGCGCGGATTGACCCGAGCGAGGCGTACCAGTTCCTCCTGCATGACGACGCGCGTCTGCGCGTCGAGTGCGCCGAAGGGCTCGTCCATCAGCAGAACCTCGGGATCGAGCACATAGGCGCGGGCGATGGCGACGCGCTGCTGCATCCCGCCCGAGAGCTGGTGCGGGAAGGCATCGGCATGGCTTTCGAGGTTCATCAGCCTGAGCGCCCCGGCGATGCGCTCGTCGCGCTCAGACTTCGGCAGGCCCTTGTTGCGCAGGCCGAGATCGATGTTCTCGCGCACGGTCTTCCACGGAAACAGCGCGAATTGCTGGAAGACAACGGCCCGGTCCGGCCCGGGCGCGGTCACCTTCCTGCCGTTGACGCTGACCACGCCGGCGCTCGGCGCCTCGAAGCCCGCGACCATGCGCAGGCAGGTGGTCTTGCCGCAGCCCGACGGGCCGACGATCGCCACGAACTCCTTCTCGGCGATCTCCAGATCGATCGAATCGAGCGCCTTCACGCCGCCTGTCAGCGGACCGAAGACCTTGTCGACCTTGTCGAAGCGGATCGAACCCATCTTGCCTCAAGCCTCCAGGCCACGCCGGCGGCGCAGCCATGCCTCGCCCTGACGCAGGGCGACATCGATCAACATGCCGACGATGCCGATGGCGACCATGCCGGCCATCACCGTCGGGGTCGCCACGTTCGCCTGCGCCTGCACCATCATGAAGCCGACGCCGGCCGCGGCGACGATGAGTTCCGCGCCGACCAGCGACTGCCAACCCAGGCCCGCGGCGACACGCAGGCCGGCGACGATCGACGGCGTGGCTGCCGGCAGCAGGATCTCCAGGATGGTGCGCAGATTGCCGGTGCCGAGCATGCGCGCCGCCTCGATCAGCCGCGGCTCGACGAAGCGCGCGCCGCGATAGGCGTTGATCAGGCAGGGCGGGAAGGCGCCGGCAAAGATGATCAGCACCGGCCCGCCCATGCCGGTGCCGAACCACAGCGCCGCGAACGGGACCCAGGCGATCGGCGCGATGAAGCGCAGGCCGTCGAACAGCGGGGTGACGATGTCGTCGAGCCAGTGGAACCAGCCCATCAGCAGGCCGAGCGGCACGCCGATCAGGGCCGCGAGCAGCACGCCATAGGCGTAGCGCTCGAAGCTTGAGGCGAGATGCTGCGGCAATGTCGCACCGGCAAAAGGTGCGCTCATCAGTTCGATCATGCGGCCGAGCACGTCGCCCGGCGTCGGCAGGAACGGGCGTGGCACGAGGCCGGAGGCTGTGAGCAGCGTCCAGGTGCCGAGCAGTACAGCCAGCCCGAGCGCACCCCAGCCGATCCGTTCCGTGAGGGAGAGAGGCGTGTCGCGCATCGGCTTCAGTCCCGCGCCGCCATGTTCCAGGCGAGGGCGCGCTGCTCGGCCATGGCGAGCAGCCAGGTCGTCGCCCAGCCGAGCAGGCCGACCGTGACCATGCCGACGAGGATCATGCCGGGATAAATGTCCTGCTGGGCGACGTTCAGCACGAAGCCGATGCCGAGTAGGGCGCCGACCAGCTCGGCCGCGACCAGTGTCGTCCAGGAGGCTTGCAGTGACAGACGCAGGCCGGTGAAGATCATCGGCGAAGCGGCCGGCGCGATGACTTCCCGAACCAATCGCCAGCGCGGCGTGCCGAGCATGCGCGCGGCCTCGATCATCGGGCGGTCGATCGCCCGTACGCCGGCGAAGGCGTTGATCACAGAGGGCACGAAGGCGGCAAACCAGATCACCATGATCTTGGCGGCATCGCCGAGGCCGAGCCAGAGGATGGCGAGCGGGATCCAGGCCAGAGGCGGGATCGGGCGGATCAGCAGGAAGATGGGGTTGATCGCCGCCTCGGCCCGCCGGCTCCAACCCATCCAGAGACCGAGCGGCACGCCAGTGGCGACCGCCACGGCAAAGCCGAACAGCACAAGCTTGAGGCTCTGGACGGCATGGGCGAGCAGCGGCGCCCCGGCATAGCCGCGCGTCGCGATCTGGATCAGCGACTGCCAGAACTCCGCCGGCGATGGAAAGCGGCCCGGCGAGACCAGCCCGGTCAGCGTCGTCATTACGAACCAGAGCAATAGGGCTGCGGCCACGGAGGTCAGGCCGGCCAATCCCCTTCGTCCCATCATGGCGTTTCCCGTTGCGCATCTATTGAAAGCGCTTTCATTCAAGCTTCCAAAGACACTCGCGCCTGTCAAGCGCTAATCTCTCGCTAATGATGCGCTTTTTTGTTTGAGATCGCGCGATGACGGCGATATCTCTTATGAAAGAATTTTCAGGGCGCGGCATGAGACAGGGCGGTCGCATCAAGTTGAGCGATGTGGCGCGCGACGCCGGGGTGTCTCCGGCGACGGTGTCGCGCGCGATCGCCCAGCCGCATCTGCTCTCGGAGGAGACGCTCGCGAAAGTCCGGGCCAGCGCGCTGCGGCTCGGCTATCTGCCGGATGGCGCGGCGCGTGCCCTTGCATCGGGGCGCTCGATGACGATCGGCGCGATCGTGCCGACGCTCGACAGCGCCATCTTCGCCCGGGCGCTGCAGGCGATGCAGTCGACGCTGGCGCAGGAGGGCTTCCTGCTCCTCGTCGCCTCGCATGAGGGGCACGCAGCAGCCGAAGCCCAGGCCGTGCGCTCGTTGCTTGGACGCGGTGTCGATGGGCTGATGCTGGTCGGTGCCGAGCGTTCGCCCGAGACCGTCGCCATGCTGAAGGAGGCCCGGGTTCCGATCGTCCTGACCTGGTGCGGCGACGGCAATTTCACGGCGGTGGCGATCGACAATGCGCTCGCCGGACGCCTCGCCGCCGAGCATCTGATCGGCCTCGGCCATCGCCGGATCGGCATGGTCACTGGCCATCTACGCTTCAACGACCGCCAGCGGGCGAGACTGGCCGGAGTGCGGACGGCCCTGGCCGAAGCCGGCCTGGGCCTGCCCGACCAGCTCCATTCCGAGCAGGCGGTCACTCTGGCCGGCGCGCGCGCCGGCTGCGCTACGCTCCTCGAGCTCGACGATCCGCCAACGGCGTTGATCGGGGGCATCGATCTCCTCGCCATCGGTTGCATGGAGGAGGCGCATGCGCGTGGGATATCGGTCCCTTCCGGCCTCTCCGTCGTCGGGATCGACGGCCTCGATATGTCGGCCCATGTCTCGCCCTCGCTGACCACCGTCCATCTGCCGATCGGCCGAATCGGGACCTTGGCGGCGGAGACGCTGATGGCGCTCGTCGCCGGCCATTTCGCCGAGACGACGATGCTGCCGGTGGAGCTGGTGGTACGGCGCTCGACGGCACGCCTGGGTTAGGCTCGCGAGCGAATTTGCGACTTTGCACCTGAACGACCGCTACCAACAGGAGCCGAACACCTACATCGCCTAGAGCATTTTCGAGCGAAACGGGCACCGGTGCGCGTGAAGAAAATGCGATAGAACAAAGGCCCAGAGCAATTCCACGATTTGGAGAATGGCGGACTTGCTCCAGTCGAAGCTGCGGCGGCAGCAAAAGCCGCCAATTGAGTGCTCCGTCGTAGCGAATTGACCTGGCGCGGGGTCGCGTGAAGCCGGTGGCCCGCGTGGTGACGACGCCGGCAAGAAGATCAAGCCGATGTGCCCCGGCCTGATCGAGAGCGGAATGGGGAAGGGCACGCTCGGACCGCGCCGCTCCTGCGGAAAACGCCTGGCCATGAGATCAGGCACCGTCCATGCCGAAACCGCACGGGAGATTCCTAGGCGACGCTGCTCGTCCGGACCTTGGCTCCGGCTCGCCCGGAGTGCTGCTCCGTCACGAGATGCTCGGCAAGCCGGTGAGCCAGCGCCATGATCGACAAGGTCAGATGCTTGTCCGGCAGATCGGGGATGACCCCGCCATCGCAGATATAGAGATTGTCGATGCCATGGCTTCTGAGATCGGCATCGACCACCCCATGCCGGGGATCGTCGGCCATGGCGGTCGTGCCGGCATAGTGGATGCCCGTCCCGCTATTGTCGCGGGTGGCATAGATCGACGTCGCGGATGCGCGCCGCAGCACACGCCGGCCCCAGGCGGCCATCGCGTCCATCATCAGATGGCTCGAGGCCGGTATCGTGAAATCGACCTCGACCTGGGGCACGCCATAGACATCAAGGCTGCGGCCACGCCTGACGCGGTTCGTCGGCGTCGCGTCGCCGCGGCAGAACAGCCCGAGCGTGACGTAGCTGTGGAACATCAACCGCGCGAGGCGCTCCTTCAGGAAAGACGGAAGCTGCCGCATGCCGGCGAGGTAATGCGGAACGTCCGGGATGCCGTGAATCGCATGGCCGATGAAGCGGAAGGACGAGCCATCCGGCAATCCGGCCTGCGACATCAGGATCAGGAGATCGCCATAGCCGATATCGTAGTCGCGCCGCTTGCCCCAGAGCCGGAGCAACGAGGTGGAGAGCACGACCTTGGGATTGTCCTGCAAGCCGGCTCCGACCCGATCCTGCCGGTTACACAGACCGGAGGGATCGGCCTCGTCGGCCGAGTTGAACAGGATGCGCGGCGTTTCCACCGCTCCCGCCGCCAGCACGACCGTCCTGGCCCGAAGCCGTCGCCGGCCTCCATCCCGCAGGTCGATATACTCGACCTCGGTGATGCGCGAGCCGTCGCCGTCGCGGATCAGGCGCACGACCTTTGCCCCGGTGCGCAACTCGTAGTTCGGCAGGCCGGCGATCTCCGGCAGAAGCCGCGTCGAGAATTTGTAGACCGCTCCCACCGGGCAGCCGGAGGTGCACATGCCGGTCGAGATGCAGGCGCGGGCGGTGCCGGCCTTGGTGTTGATCGCCTTGCGGTTCGGAATGGCGTGCGAGTCGGGCTCACCGAGCGATTTGACGGCGTTGACGATCAGGCGATCCGCCGGGCGCAGCGGCTTGGGGGGCAAATAGATCCCGTCCGGCAGCTCCGCGATCCCCTCGGCGGTGCCGCATACGGCGATCAGGCGCTCGACGGCGTCGTAATGCGGCGCCATGTCCCGATAGGAGACCGGCCAGGTCTCGAAGTCCTGGGCCGAGAACCTGACGCTGACGCCGTTCCAGAGGTTCTGCAGGCCATTGACGGCAAGAACCTGGAAATGCCGGAAGCCGCCTGGCGGCCGTGCGGTCGAGCCGACGTTGCCGTCGGCGAAAAGCGGATGGGTGAACAGGCTGTCATGCGGATCGCTCGGCCAGGCCGTGTCGGGGCCGATGCCGAAATCACGCCCGGCGCCGGGCGGCATAACAGTCCGGAACTGGTCCTCCGGCAGCATCTCGCCATGTTCCAGCGAGACGACACGCAGGCCGGCGCGGGCCAGTTTGTAGGCGAGGATGCCACCACCCGCGCCGGTGCCGACGACGGCGACGTCACAGAAATCAGACTCGGCCACGGATCTCTCCCAGGGGCCATTCACCGACGGAGCGCAGGAAATCCGGCGAAGCGAAGCGGATATGTTCGAGGAAGGCGAGGATAACCGCCTTCTCATTGCCGAGCCCGGCCAGGTCGAGCCGGCCGGTTCTCCTGAAGTCCGCGCGCCGCTCCACCGTGGCGAGCGCCTCGCCGACCTGCCGGTTGGCCAGCGCGATCCGGGTGATGTCGCCGAGAAGCGGAGCAATCGCCTTGCGATAGGGGCTCAGCCCGATGAAGGCGGAGACGAGCGCCTCGGCCTGGCCCTGATCATGCCCGCGCATCAGGTCGGTATGCTCGGATGCTCCGACGGGCTTTTCTGCTCGCGCCGCCGTCATGCCGTCACCAGGCGGTCGCCCGTGGCGCCCAGCCGCGAGAAGGGCTGGCCCGATTCCAGGTGTCGCTCGATCTCCTCGAGCGAGACGCCGCTCGTCTCGGGAACGAGCAGATGGGTGAAGACCACTCCGATCGCGCAGACCAGCGCGTAGATTGCGAAGACGCCGCCCAGGCCGAGACTGCCGACGAGCATCGGGAAGGAGAAGACGACGAGGAAGTTGAAGCCCCAGTTCGCGATGGTCGCGACGCTCATTCCCAGGCTGCGCACCTTGAGCGGGAAGATCTCCGACATCATCACCCAGGGCAGCGGGCCGACGCTCGCGGCGAAGGCGGCGATGTAGAGGACCAGGCCGATGATCGCCAGTGTGTCGAGCGCCTCCGACTCGGTCGCCGCCGCCACCGCGATCATGCCCAGGCTGAGCGCCGTACCGGCGAAGCCGAAGAAGAGCAGGCGGCGGCGTCCGATCTTGTCGATCAGATGCATGCCGACGAAGGTCATGGCGACATTGACGACGCCGATGCCCATCGTCGCCATGATCTGCGTCGAGGCCGAGCCGAAGCCGGCCTCCTTGAACACGGTCGGGGCGTAGTAGATGACGGCATTGATGCCGCTGAGCTGCTGCAGGAAGAACAGGCCCATGCCGACGATCAGGGCTGGCCGCACCGTCGGGCTGAGCAAATCCGCCCAGTTGCCCGGGCCGGCCGCATGCAGGGCGGTGGCGCGAATGCTCGCCAGCTCCGAGTCCACGGCCGGATCGGCCGCCGGCCGCTCCCGAATGCGCGCAATCATCTGGCGCGCCTCGTCCGTCCGCCCCTTCAGGGCGAGCCAACGCGGCGTATCGCCCATCCGATACATGCCGACCAGTAGCGCCAGCGCCGGCAGGACGCCCATCACGAACATCAGGCGCCAGGATTCCGCGAAGGCGAAATCGACCAGATAGGCGCCGAGAATGCCGAGGGTGATGGCGAGCTGGTAGATCGAGACGAGCAGGCCGCGCTTCTCGGCGGGGGCGCTCTCCGAGATATAGAGCGGTGCCACCATTGCTGCGATTCCGACCGCGACGCCCAGCACGAGCCGCGATGCCGTCAGCATCCACACTGCCGTCGCCATGCTGGAGAACAGCGCGCCGAGCGCGAACAGCACGGCGGCGGCAAGCAGGGGCGCACGCCGTCCATAGGTCTCGGTGGCGCGGCCGACCAGCAGGGCCCCGCCGAGCGCGCCGAGCGGCACCGCCGAGGTCATCAGCCCCTCGTCGAAGGCGCTGATCGTGAATTCGCTGCGCAGGAGATGCAGCGCGCCGGCGATGACGCCTTCGTCGAAACCGAACAGGAAACCGGCGATGCCGGCGATCGCGGCAATGTAGTAGATCATCATCCCCGCCTCGATTGGCTTGGTTGCACGCCGGTCAGGCCAGCAGGCGGCTGGCGACTTTGCGGAAGGCGGTGACGATATCGTCCTCGTCGGCCTCGCTCAGCGTCGAGCCGATGGCGAGCAGCGCGCCGCGCTCATGGTATTCGTCGCAGCGCGGCAGGGCGCCGATGTCATAGTCATAGCCGGCTGCGAACGCGTTCGCTGGATGCGACCAAGGAAAGCCGTCGCGGCTGTTGGAGCGGCGCTGCACCAGGCTGGGAATGTTGAAGTACCAGTGCATGCCCCATTCCCGCATGGTGATGCAGGCGAGGCTGCCCGGCGGGCCGGCAATGCCCTCGGCCCGCAGCGCATCGACGAAGCGTCGCGCCAGCTCGCCATCGGGCAGCAGCATCAGCAGGAACGGCCCGGTATCGCCAGCCGGATCGAGCACATGGCGGAATTCGATGCCGCGCAGATCGGCGAGCCTCTCGCGGATGCGCCATTTCGAGCCGCGCATCGCTGCCGTGATGCGCGGCAGCTTGCGCATTTGCGCCAGCGCCATCGCGCCGGCCAGCTCCGACATGCGCGCGCCCATGCCCCAGAGCTGACAGGCCTCGTCCGAAGCGTCGAGACGACCCTTGTCGTTGCGCGGATAGCCGAGATCATGCAGCGCGACCATACGCCGGAAGAGGGCCGGATCCTCGGCGACGATCAGGCCACCATCTCCCGACGTCATGTTCTTGTTGAGCTGGAAGCTGAAGATGCCGATGTCGCCGAACCGGCCGACGGCGCGGCCGTCGACGCTGGCTCCGGCCGCTTGCGCGCAGTCCTCGACCAGGCCGAGGCCGTGTTCACGACAGATCGCCGCGATCTCGGCGATGCGCCCCGGCACGCCGCTCATATGGACGCAGAGGACGGCGCGGCTATGCGGGCCGATCTTACGCTTCAGGTCTTCGGGATCGATGCAGAAGGTCGCGTCGATATCGACCAGCCGCGGGATCGCGCCGACGCGCACCACGGCGGACAGGCAGCTGACCCAGAGATAGCCCGGCACGAAGACCTCATCGCCCGGGCCGACGCCCAGCGCCGAAAGCGCGATCGTCAGCGCCGCCGTTCCCGACGACACGGCGAGCGCATGGCGATGGCCGAACGCCGCGCACCATTCCCGCTCGAAGGTTTCGACCATGTGCTGCGGATCGGGGCCGTAGAAGCGGAAAGGGCTGCGCGCCCGCACCACCCGATCGACCAGTTCGCGTTCCTCCTCGCCGATCCAATGCGCGCCCGGCAGCTCCCAGGGCAGCGGCTCGTTGCGGACAGGGGTACCGCCGTCGATGGCGAGGCGGTTGGCCCGCTCCTGGCCAATCCGGGATTGAGTTTCGGCCAGATCGGTCATGGACATCTCCTCCAGCGACAGCCAACCGGCCGCAAATCCAAACGCCTCGGCGGAGAAATGCAGTTGACCCCGCCCGACGCATTTATAGCATGCATTCGGATAGAAAATCTGGCCTCTATATTTGGAAAAAAATGGAAATGACTGGAAATTCTCGGAATGATGATAGTATAATTTCTGTTATCGGCATCTCGTTTATTGTTGGAATGGGCGGCCTCGTGTTCGGTTATGGCATCGCGGCGATAGCCGGCGTGCTCGATCTCATCAAATCCGAGTTCAAACTCTCCGAATTCGGCGAGCAGGCTATCGTCGGCGTCCTGGTTCTCGGCTGTTTCATCGGCGCGACGATGGCCGGGGCCGTCTCGGCGCGCTGGGGCCGGCGGCGCACGATCACGCTGGCGACCGTGCTGGGCGTGCTGGGCCATGCGCTCATCGTCGCCAGCCCGGGGATGACAGGGTTGCTGGTCGGACGCAGCGTCGTCGGCCTCTGCATCGGCCTGCTTTCCATGGTGGTTCCGATGTACGCGGCCGAAGCGACCCCCGCCCGCTATCGCGGCGCGGTGGTCTCGCTGTTTCAGCTGGCGATCACGCTCGGCATCCTCGCCGCCTATGGCGTCGCATTGTGCTTCGCCGCGGTCCTGCCCTGGCCGTTCCTGCTCGGCGCCGGCGTCCTCCCGGTCGGCCTGTGCCTGCTGGCGATCCAGATCCTGCCCGAAAGCCCGCGCTGGCTTGCGGCCAAAGGGGATCGGGATGGCGCTTTCGAAGCAGCGAAGGCGCTCGGGCTGGCGAATGAATGGCGCGAGAGATCGTCGGAGGCCGAAGCCGGGGTCTCGGCCGGGTCCGGCGAGATCCGTCGCGGCAGCACCATCGCGGTCCTGCTGTTCTGCAGCACGCTGTTCATTCTGCAGAATCTCAGCGGGATCGACGGAATCCTGTACTACGCGCCGCGCATCTTCCGCGAACTCGGCTTTTCCGAAGGCACTGCTGCGCTCGCGGCCACCTTCGGGCTGGGGCTCGTCAACGTTCTCGCGACGATCGCCGCGATGGCGCTGGTCGATCGCCTGGGGCGCCGGCCGCTCCTGATTCTGGGCTCGGTTGCGATGGCAGCCGGGCTCGCCGTCGTTGTCGGCGCCAGCCTGCTCGCCATGCCCTGGCTCGGCCTCGGAGGCCTTGCCCTCTTCATCGCGGCCTTCGCCTTCAGCCTGGGGCCATTGCCCTATGTGCTGATGTCGGAACTGTTTCCGACGCAGATCCGTGAATCCGGCATTGCGGCGGCCTCGGCCACCAGCTGGCTCTTCAATGCGCTGATCGCCTTCACCTTCCTGTCGCTCGTCGCGCTGGCCGGCCTGTCCGGCGCCATCGGGGTGTTTCTCGCGGTCTGCCTGATCGCCGTGCTGTTCTGCCTCGCCTACGTCCCGGAGACGCGGGGCGCGAGCCTGGAAGAGATCGAGGCGAATGTGCTCTCCGGGCGCCCCCTGCGCCGGCTCGGCAATTGAGCCTCAGCCGATGGCGAGACGGTCGATGTCCCGTTCGAGCGGGGCGAGGCTTCTCGGAGCCGCCTCGCAGATGCCGGACGCAGCGTCCGCGCCGAGGTAATCGAGGATGCCGGCGGCCAGCGCGGGCATCGGCCCGGTGGTACGGTAGCCCAGCGCGGCGAACTCCGCCGGCAACGCATCGGCGACGGCGTCGATATAGCCCATCCGCGCAGCCAGGCTTTCGGAGAGGCCGGGCGCACTGCGCAGAAGGAGAATGCGGCAGGCCGAGGCGCGGGCATCCGAGTCATGGATGGCGGCACCGGCGAGGATGCCGCCGACAAGGTTCGCCGGTGGCGTCGGCACATTCAGGGCAAGGAAGAACAGCCGCTGCGTATAGGAACAGGTGAGCGCGCTCTGGGCCGTGCGCCCGTCGCTGACCAGCGCTCCCCGCATTGCGACCTGGCGACCGAAGAGATTCTCGGTGTAGCGGATCTGCAGGTCGCCCTGGTCGTCAGCCGCGATGCTTGCCATCCCGACGATCAGCCGCCCTCGTTCCGTGCTCGCCCAAGCCGGCGAAAGCGCGAGATACTCGCCCTCCAGCCAGCCCTTGCCACGCTGTACCAGGCCCGGAGAGAGTTGCGCAGGCGCATGGGAGGGAGGCGCCGGAGGCAGGCCAGCTTCGACGCGGATGCCGTCAAGCGCGGTTTGCGGCAGGGCGAAATGCTTGCTGACGAGCGCCTGGAATTCCTCGAAGGAGGCATAAGCGAGGAACGGGGCGGTAAACGGCTTGCCCAGGACCCTGGCCCAGTCTTCGTAGACGCTGGAGGCGCGAGGCGTCGCCTTGCCGCTCAACCACTTATAGGCGTTCTGAGGGATGAAGAGCGTCAGAGGGTTGCACTGCGCGAAGCGTGCGCACAATTCCTTGTTGGTCGAGCAGCCCAGTGCCAGGGAGGTCAGCCGAAGTTTCGGCGCCAGATGGTTTCCGGCGTCCGGGGCCGCTGGAATGCAGATGTCGGCCAGCCCCTGACGGGGTGGGCCTCCGGGCTCGAAATACGACACAGGCTCGCGACGATCCGCGTCAAGAGCGTAAGATGGGACGCTCCGCACCGCTAGCGATCCACCGTCGAGCCAAGGCGGCCGCAGGCCTGCCTGGCCACCACGCTGCCATGCCCGGATGCGGCATGTCTCTTCGCCGCCGCGAACTCGGTTCCGGGCCGGCTCGAGGCAGCTGTCTCAGGTAGGGGCGACAGGCAATGTGCCAGGGTTTTCAAGAACATCGCGCCAGCTCCCGATGGTGCATGCGACACCATGATCGCAGGCCGCTTCCGCAGCGCTGCTCGCGATCGCCTTCTCGCGGATATTAGAAGCGGCCGGCCGCCGGGCAATAGCAGCAGCGTCTCAATACTGGTTCGGGCGTCTCAGGAATCGCACCCCGGCGTGGCCCTGTCAGATTGCCGGCGAAGGGTTCGGGCGAGACCCGCCGCGGCCTTGCTCGCGCCAGTCGCGCGGCGACAAGCCGAAGCGTGCCCTGAACTGCTTTGCGAACAGCGAAGCGTCCTCGAAGCCGCAGGCGAAGGCGACCGCCGCGATGTTGAGGCCGAGCGCCGCGGCGTTGCTGAGCCTCATCCTGGCCTGATCGAGCCTGATGTCGCGCAAGGCCTGCCGCACCGTTGCGCCATTGGCGAGGAACGCGCGGTAGAGGGTGGCGCGCGAGCAGCCGAGCTCGCTCGCGATCATCTCGGGATCGAGCTGGGGACGCTGGCAGTTCGCCTCGAGATATCGCAGCGCCGCGGCATAGAGCCCGCTGGCAGCCACCTCCGGCTCGGCGGCCCGCCCGCTGCTCAACCCCTCCAGCATCAGCATCGCCAGGGCGATCGTGCTGTCCAGCATCGCGGCCAGTTCCTTGCGCGGGAGCTTCGAGCCATGGTGATCGAGCAAGCTCATCTGGCTGCGCAGGAACGGCGCCAGCGGCGAGGCGTCGAGCGACAGCGACAGGCCCTTCACGCCGCCGGGCAGGCTCCGCAGCACCGCAGCCCGAGGCAGCAGCAGGTAGATCTCCTTGCTGCGGCTCCAGCTGTAATGCATCGGCCGGGTCGCATTGTAGATGGCCAGGGACCCTTCCGGCACCAGCAGCTGGCTTCCATCGGGCGCGTCGAGCCGTACCGCCCCTTCGACCATCAGATTGACCACCATGCACTCGCCCAGCCCGGCGCTCCGGGCGCGCGAGGTAAACTGGGTTCGGCGGCGGCTGCCCTGATGGGAGCCGAATGCGCCGCCGTCACCGCGCACGAAGCGGGACGAGCCCTCCAGCAATTCACCATCCTGCGGCGGCAGGAGATCGACAGCATGATAGGCGGCCGCCCTCCACGCGTCATATCGGATCGAAGGGTCGAACTCCTCGGCCGATACCTGCGTGAACTCGTAGGACGACGGGGCGGTCGCGCGGGTATCGGATGCCATCGAGGCCAATCGCGGTCATGACGCAGGACCGCTCGATTGTGGTTCCTCCGATGCCCCCGCGCAAGAGACGCCGAACGCTGGCCATGCTGCTTTCCGCGGCTTCTGGTGCTCCGCAAGGAGCGGCTGTTCACCGCGTCCAGACGGCCAGGCCTTCGGCGTTGAGATAGTCGATGGTGAACGAGGTCGCCTTGCCATCGACGAGCGTGAAGCGGACCGAAGAGCGTGAGCCGTAAGGGGCGTTCTCGCTGCGCGGGGAGATGGCGAAGCTGTTTGCATCCCAATGGCTCAGGGGCAAGGCAAACGCAGCCGGGCCGAGATGCAGAACGAGTCCGTCCTGGCTCTGCGAAATCCGGGCCGGCCCGAAATACGCGCTGTCATAAGTGCCGACATAGTCGCCCAGAGCGGCCGCGGGCACCGCGGAAGCAGGAGCCGTCTTACCCGCGAGATCGCCAGCGGGAGCGGACATCTGCAGCAGCCGCGGATTCATCACGGCATACCAATCGCGCGTCGGCGCCCCGAACTGGGCGGTTTCCATGAAACTGGTCGTGATCGCCTCGGCCGCTCCCACCGGCGCGCCATTGGTCAGCGCGACGATCGCAAGGTCGGCCGAGGGCAGAATCTGCACATTGGTGCCGCCCCCGGTCGCGAAGGCGCCGGAATGGCTCAGGCTCGGCCGCCCATTGGCATTGACGGAGACGTTGAAGCCGAAGCCGTAGAAGCCGGAGCGCGAGCCGACGCTATCGGCGGGGGCGCTGAAGGCCTGGGCACGCAGCGCGGGCAGCAGAGCCTCGGGCGCGATCAGCTGCCGCCCGTCATGGCGGCCATTCGCCAGCAGGAGCTTCAGCCACTGCGAGAGATCGACCACATTGGAGGACACGCCGCCAGCGGGCGATTGCGGGTCCGGATCGCGCCGGAAGCGCGCTTCGAAGCGTCCGTTCTCCAGGGAATGCAGCGTTGCCCGGTTATCGCGCGCCAGGAAGTCGGCATGACGCGAGCTGGTGGAGCTCATTCCCAGCGGCTCGTAAAGCGCCTGCCGGGATAGGTCCTCCCACGCGACCCCAGCCGCCGCGGCAACGGCCTCCGCCCCGATGGTGATGCCGAAATTGGCGTAGTTGTAGCTGATCCGAAACGGCGCGAGCGGGACGAGGCGCAGTCTTTCGAGGATTGTCTTCCGGTCGAAGCCCAGATCCTCGAGATCATCGCCCGCCGCATGAAGGAGGCCCGTGCGGTGCGCATAGAAGTCGCCCACCGTGGCGTTGGCCGTCACATAGGCGTCCTTGAGCCTGAATTCGGGCAGGTATTTCGTGACCTTGTCGTCCCATGTGATGCGGCCGGCCGTGACTTGCGTTGCCGCGACCGTGGCCGCGATCGGCTTCGACAGCGATGCGATCTGGAAGACCGTAGCGGTGTCTACCTTGGCCGGCTTGCCCAATTCCCGGACGCCGTAACCTCGCGCGAAGACCGTCCTGCCGCCATGCACGACGGCCACGGCAGCACCAGGCAAGCCGCTGCGCTTCAGGATATCCTCGATCGTCGCCGGCAATCCGGCCAAGGCCTTTTCGATACCGCCCGGTGCCAGCGTTACCACGTCTTCCGGCGGGCTCGCGCCAACGGTGACGGGCACGTTCTGTGCAGACGCAGGAGTCGCGAGAGCGAACGAGAAAAGCAGCGCGGCGGCAAAGCTCCGCCAGCTTCCGTCGGATGTCGAGGCGGGTTCTGCCATGGCGATTTCTCCAGGATGGCTCTCCGCGGCGCTGCTGGTGGGAGAGAGGGAGCACTTAGAATGACCCGGCACATCACCGACGGACCAACGAAGGAGTGGATGACATCGGGTGAGCGGCGGCAGAATCTCACCTTCATCATGGCGACGCGCACATCGCAAAGCTCCGGAAATCATTGGAAAAGAATCACTCGATTGAAAAATCCCCTCAGGAACATCTTCAGAACATGACACTCAGCTTGCGCCGCAAGGTTTACGACCGGTCTATGCGAGGCGCGGTATCGTTTGAAACTGGCCACTTCCGAGCCGGGCTGGAAAACGCGAGCCCGTTCCGACTCGTAGCCTCACCGCCGATCATGGCAGATTGCTCCATCCGAAAGGAGAGGACGTGAATCTGCGCCAGCTCAAATACTTCGTCCGCGTCGTCGAGGCCGCCAACATGACACGCGCGGCCGACGAGCTCAGGATTGCCCAGCCCGCGCTCGGCATGCAGATCAAGCAGCTGGAAGAGGGGCTTGGTGTCGCCCTCCTGACCCGCCATTCCCGCGGCGTTTCACCGACCGCGGCGGGCGAGAAGCTGTTCGAGCGGGCCGTGCAGATCCTCGATCTCGTCGAGCTGGCTCGGCGCGAAGTCACCGAGGACGCGCGTGAAGCTGTCCGTCTCGGCCTGACGCCCAGCCTCATGCAGATCATTGGGCCGGAGCTGCTGCTGGCGGTCTCCGAGCGCGCGCCGCAGCTCGCCCTCAGCCTGTCCGAGGAAATGAGCCATCTCCTCGTGGACAGCCTGCAGCGAGGTGAGCTCGACCTGATCCTGGCCTATGACGTCGCCGACCTGTCCGGCTTCTGGAAGCGGGCGCTCTACCAGGAGGATCTCGTGCTGGTGACGGTGGGAGGGGGCAACGACGCAGGCGCGATCGCATTCGCGGACGCGTTGAGCCATCCGCTGATCCTGCCGGAAGCGCGGGATGGCGTGCGCTCCCTCGTCGAGAGGACCGCCGCGGGGCAGGGCCTGCACATCGAAGTGGGCCACGAGATCCGCTCGATCTCGGGCATCAAGACCCTTGTCGCACGCGGGGCGGGAGCCGGCATCCTGCCCTATGGCACGGTGCTGGCGGAAGTCGCGGCCGGAACACTCCACGTTCAGCCTATCGTCTCCCCGGTCCTCAGGCGAACGCTCTTCCTCGCAGGCTCGCGCAAGGCAGGCCAGCTCGCATCACTGCCTGTGATCCGCGAGGCGGTCAGCTCGGCGATGACGACGCTTTCAGCGGCCATGCGGGGGCTGGGCCATCCGCTCGCGGTCACCGAGCCCTCTCGAAACGCTTAGCTCTGAGCTAAGCGCTTCGCATTGGATTTGCCCTGAGCAAGGGATGAAGCTCTCCTCGACGATGCAAGAGCGCACGTTTGTCGGGGTGGTCTCATGCGGCAAGGTTTGGAAGGTTCCGTTGGTGCCGGGCCGATGCAAGGATCGCCGGAGCTGGAGCGGACTGTCGCCGAGATCGTGGATGCCAGCCGCATCCTGGCGCATGAAGGGATCATTGACAGCTTCGGGCACGTCTCGGCCCGCCATCCGAATTCTCCCGGCCACTATCTGATGCCGCGCACGCGCGCAGCCGAACTGGTCGGCGCCGAAGATATCCTGATATTCGACCTGGACGACGCTCTCGTCTCGAAGTCCGAGGCGCGGATCTTCGCCGAGCGCAGCATACACGGAGCGATCTATCGCGCCCGGCCGGATGTGGTCGCCGTCTGCCATCACCACGCCCCGCAGATGATGCCGTTCTGCACGAGCGATGCCGAGCTTGTCCCGGTCTTTCATCTCGGCGCGACCATGGGCGCGACCGTGCCTCTCTGGGACAGCCAGGACGAGTTCGGGGACACGAACCTGATCGTCTCGACGCGGCAGCAGGGGGATTCCCTGGCGCGGACCCTCGGCGCCAACTGGACCGTGCTGATGCGGGGCCACGGGGCCACGGTGGCTGGGCGTTCGGTCCGTGAGCTGACATTCCGATCGATCTATGGGGCCCGCAACGCCGACGTGCAGCTGAAGGCAGCTCAGGTCGGGACGCTGCGTCGGTTGACAGCGGCCGAGGCGGTGGCCGCCTCCGATTTCAACCTGACGCCCTTCGCCATGGACCGTGCCTGGGAGCAATGGACCCGGCGCGTTCGGGGCGCAGACGAGCCGTAAGCTTCATTCATAAAAAGCAGGAGGGAGGTCATCATGTCCGTGTCGCAGTCACGCCGCGCCTTTCTGGCGCTCGCCGGCGCAGGTCTGGCGATGCCCGCCTTCGCCCAGGGCTCCGGCACCTATCCGGCCAGGCCAATCCAGCTCGTCGTCCCCTATCCGGCCGGCGGAGCCGTCGACCTGGCTGCCCGTTTGGTGGCCGAGAGGATGCGGGTGGATTTTGGCCAGACTGTCGTTGTCGAGAACAGGCCCGGGGCCAACGGCATGGTCGGCGCAGTGGCGGTCGCCCGCGCGCAACCCGACGGGTACACGCTCTTGATGGCCCCTCGCGAGGTCTTCGGCATCAACCCGATCCTGATGCCGCAGCAGGCGCTCGATGGAAAGCGTGATTTCGCCTATGTCGGGGTCGTTGCCGAAGGCCCCTATGTGCTCGTCGTCAATCCCGGGCTTGGCGTGAACAGCTTTGCGGATTTCGCGAAGCTCGCCAAGCAGCGCGAGCTGACCTATGCGAGCTTCGGCAAGGGCAGCATGGCACACCTCAACATCGAGGCGCTGGCACGCAAGCTCGGCGTCAGGATGGTTCACGTCCCTTATCGTGGAGCCCCGCCGGCCGTCACCGCGGTTGCGACGGGCGAGGTGGCCTTGACCATCGCCACGCCGCCTGCGGCGCTGTCGCTGATGCAGGACGGCAAGATCAAGGCGCTGGCGGTGGGGGACCAGCGCCGGCTCACGCAGCTGAGCGACGTTCCGACCATGACCGAGCTCGGGGTGGCGGAGGATCCCCTGATCCCGAACTTCTTTGGTCTTGCGGCGCCGAACGGGACACCGCCGGCTGTCGTCGAGCGCTTGAACGAGGCGATGGCCAAGGCGATCAAATCGCCGGAAATCGCAACGAAGCTGGAAGCCAGCGGCCTCGTCGCCGCTCCGGGCTCGCCCGCGGCCATGGCGAGCCTCGTCAACGGGGATATCGAGCGGTTCGGTCGGCTGATCCGTGAACTCGACATCAAAATCGTGGAATGAGCGATGTCGCGGGCGTCGTGCTTGTCAGTCTTGTTGCGCATTGCCGGGAGCGCCACGTTCACCTGGCGCGCTTCCATGCAGACGACATCAAAGCCAGTCTCAGTCAGGCCGTAAGTCAGGGGTCGGGTTAGAGCAATCTCGCAATTCTCCGAATCGCGAAATTGCTCTACGCCTTTGTTTTATCGCATTTTCTTCACGCGAACCGGTGTCCGCTTCGCTCGAAAATGCTCTAGCGTGCCCGCCTCAGGGCCGGCTCGGTGGGTCGGCCCGCCGAACTCCTGCAGACAGCGGACCAGGCCGGGACCTCGGATGGGATCGCGCGCTCAAGCCGCGCCTGACCGTTTTGATCGATGACAGATACCGCCACCGACCGCAGCGACTCATCCAGCGCAGCGCAGGACAGTTGACTCGCGGCATCGGCAGGATAACGTTCCAAAACGTTTTGGAGACCGGTTTTGAGCTCTCTCAAGGCCCTTGCGCAGCGTCTGGGGCTCTCGATCACCACGGTGTCGCGGGCTCTCGACGACTATCCCGACGTTGCCCAGTCGACGCGCGAGCGCGTCCGGCATGCGGCGCGCGAAGCCAATTATCGCCCGCATAGCGCCGCCCGCCGCCTGCGCAAGGGGGCGGGCGAGACGGTGGCCTTCGTCATGCCGGCGCAGCCCGGGCATTTCCACGAGCCGGTCTTCGCGGAGTTGCTGGCGGCGATCGGGGAAAAGCTCGCGGCCGAGCACCACGACCTCATCCTGCTCGCGGCCCGCCCCGGCCTCGAGGAGATGGCGACCTATCGCCGGCTGGTCGAGAGCGGCCGGGCTGATGCCTTCATCATCGCCCGCACGCGCCGCCATGACGAGCGCGTCGCCTATCTCGAGGCGAAGGGCGTCCCCTTCATCTGCCATGGCCGAACCGAGACGAAGCGGCCCTACGCCTTCGTCGACGGTGACGGTGAGGCCGGCTTCAAGGCACTGACGACGCGGCTGATCGGGCTCGGCCATCGCCGGATCGCGCATCTGTCGGCCCCGTCCTATCTCACCTTCGCGACGCTACGCGCTGCCGGCTGGCGGCAGGCGATGACGGAAGGCGGCCTCGACGAGGCGGCACGGCAGCTCCTCGTCGAGGGCGAGCCGACCGAAGCGGACGGCCACCGCCTCGCCGCTGAACTGCTGGCCGGCCCACAGCCACCGACCGCGCTGCTCTGCGCCACCGACCGGATGGCCCTCGGAGCGATGCAGGCCGTGGTCGAGGCCGGCCTCGCCATCGGCCCGGATATCGCGGTCACCGGCCATGACAACATTCCCGCCGCTTCCTATGCGCGGCCGGGCTTGACCACGATGGAACTGCCGCCGGCCGAGGTCGGCATGCGGCTCGCCGCGATGGTGCTCGCCCGGATGGGCGGAGGCGATCCGCGCGAGCTCTCGACCGTGCTTAGCCTGCGCCAGATCCCGCGAGGGTCGAGCGGCGAAGCCTGAGTTTCCAAAGCTGGACTGAAGCGGTCGGCAAGGCCGCACGAAAACGACTGCAGAGGGAGGGTATGATGAAAGCCATTCTTGCGAGCGCCGGCGCGCTCCTGCTCACCGCGAGCTTCGCCACCGCCCAGGACGTCAACTTCCTGTCGACGCAGCTACGCCCGGTCGAGGAAGCGCAGAAGGTCCGCCAGGTCCTGCTCAAGGGCGTGCCCGGCAAGGTTTCCTATCTGGTCGAGGAGCCCCCGCAATTCGACGTGCGCATGAAGGCCGAAGGCAAGGCCGGCAAGCGTACGATCAGCCTCGCCGGAGCGCTGCACGGCGAATTGCAGCCGCTCGTCACCTCCGGCGATATCGAGCCGATCGACGACATCGCCGCCAGGCTCGCTGATCGCGGCATTCCGCAAGGGCTGATGGAGCTCGGCAAGCTCGGTACCGGCAAGCAGGTCTACATTCCCTGGATGCAGGCGACCTACATCATGGTCGCGCGCAAGGAGGCGCTCGCCTCGCTGCCGGCCGGTGCCGACGTCAACGCACTGACCTATGACCAGCTCGAAGCCTGGGGCAAGGCACTGACCGAGAAGACCGGCAAGCGCCTGATCGGCTTCCCAGCCGGACCGAAAGGGCTGATGCCGCGGTTCTACCAGGGCTATCTCTACCCCTCCTTCACCGGCGGGGTGGTGACGCCGTTCCGCTCGGCCGAAGCCGAGGCGATGTGGGGCAAGTTCAAGAGCCTCTGGCAATACGTCAATCCGAACTCGACCAGCTACGACTTCATGCAGGAGCCGCTGATGGCCGGCGAGGTCTGGGTCGCGTTCGACCATGTCGCCCGCGTCAAGGACGCGCTGGTGCAGGAGCCGGACAAATACGTGACCTTCCCGGCGCCGGCCGGTCCGAAGGGGCGGGGCTACATGCCGGTCATCGCCGGCCTCGCCATCCCGAAGGGCGCGCCCGACCGGGCGGGAGCCGCTGCGGTGATCGAGCATCTGACCAAGCCCGAGACGCAGGTGAAGACCGCGGCCGAGGTCGGCTTCTTCCCGGTGGTGAAGGCCGATCTGCCGGCCGATCTCTCGCCGGGCATCAAGCTGATCGCGGAGGGCGTCGCCAAGACGCAAGGGGCGAAGGATGCGTTGCCGGCGCTGCTGCCGATCGGGCTCGGCGACAAGGGCGGCGAGTTCAACAAGGTCTTCTCCGACAGCTTCCAGCGCATCGTGCTGCGCGGCGAGAATCCGCGCGCGGTGCTCGATGCGCAGGCTGTGGTGCTCAAGGGTCTGATGGAGGGAACCAAGGCGCCGTGCTGGGCGCCGGACAAGGCGAGCGAAGGCGCCTGCCCGGTGAACTGAGCCGAACCGTTCCTCCCCACTGGGCGGCTTGCGGGCCGCCCGCTTTTTCCGCTGTTTCGTAAGCTGCCGCCGGGACCACCATGAAGCGAGCGCAGTCGCGAGCTCTCCCCTATCTGCTGCTGGCGCCATCGCTGCTCTTTCTGGCGGCGATCTTCCTGCTGCCGCTGGTGCAGACGATCGCGCTCTCCTTCAGCGAAGGCGGGGCGGCTTCGCTCGGCAATTACCGGCGCATGGTTTCCGACCTGAATTTCGGCCCGGCCCTGCGCAACACCTTCCTGCTCGTCCTCGTCGTCGTGCCAATCCAGCTCGCGCTCGCCCTCGGCATGAGCGTGATGATCGAGAAGATCGGCCGCGGGCGCGATCTCGTGCTCTGGGTCTGGACGATCCCGCTCGGCGTCTCCGATCTTGCCGCCGGCCTGGTCTGGCTCGCGATCCTGCAGGATCGCGGCTACCTCAACAGCGCCCTTTACGGGCTCGGGCTGATCGACGGACCGACCGCCTGGCTGACCTATGAGACGCCCGGCACGCTCTTCCTCGGCGTCGTCCTCGCCGAGATCTGGCGCGCCACCGCGATCGTGCTGGTCATCCTGGTCGCCGGCCTGCAGCTGATCCCGAAGGAGTATCGCGAGGCGGCCGAGGTCTTCGGCGCCCGGCCCTGGACGATTTTCCGAAGCATCACCCTGCCGCTTCTCAAGCCCAGCATCCAGACGGCGCTGATCCTGCGCACCGTGCTGGCCTTCGAGGTGTTCGCGGTGGTCTACGCCATCGGCGGCACCAATTTCCCGGTGCTCGTCGGCGAAGCCTACACCTGGCAGAACGCCAACCAGAACACCGGCGTCGCCGCCGCCTACGCGATGCTGATCGTGGTGATCTCGCTCGCGGCGACGGCGATCTACCTGCGCGTGTTGCGCGTCCCGGCGGAGCAGCAGCCATGAGCGGGCTGAAGCGCACCGTCTTCTGGACCGGCGTCGTCGCGCTCTGCGCCTGGGTGCTGGTGCCGATCTGGCTGATCGCGCTCGGCGCCTTCGGCGGGCGCAGCGGCGTGTTCCGCTGGCCGAAATCGCTCTGGCCGGGCGATGCCTCGCTTACCGCTTTGCAGACCTTCCTCGCCGTCGAAGGCGTCTGGCCAGCGATGGTCAACAGCATCATCGCGGCGCTGACCTGCATGGCGCTCTCGATCGGGCTCGGAGCCCCGGCCGGCTATGCGCTGGCGCGCTTCTCCTTCCGCGGCCAGAACGCCTATCGCCTGCTGATCCTGCTGACCCGCGCCTTTCCGCTAGCCATCCTGGCGCTGCCGCTGACAGTCGCCTTCATCCGCATCGGGCTCTACGACACCGCCTTCGGTGTCGGCCTGGTGCACACGGCGCTGGCGCTGCCCTTCGCGGCACTGGTCTCAGCGAGCCTGTTCCAGGCGATCCCGCGTGAGCTCGAGGAGGCCGCCTGGGTGTTCGGCTGCAGCCGCTGGCAGGCCTTCCGCAACGTGGTGCTGCCGCTGGCGCTGCCCGGCATCGCGGCGGCGGCGATCTTCGCCTTCGTGATCTCCTGGAACGAGGTCTTCGCTGCCTCGGTGCTCTCGGTGAAGAACCGTACGCTCACCGCCTACCTGCTGACGGTGCTGGCGGAATCGCCGCTGCATTTCCGCTTCGCCGGCGGCTTCCTGCTGATCCTGCCCTCGCTCGCCTTCATCTTCGCGGTCCGGAAATACCTGTTCGCGATGTGGGGCATCGCCAACCGCTGACGGGGAACGACATGGCCGAGATCACCATCGACGGCATCGCCAAATCCTTCGGCGCGACGCGGGCGCTGGAGCAGATCGACCTCTCCGTCGCTGATGGCGAGTTTGTCGCCCTGCTCGGCCCCTCCGGCTGCGGCAAGACCACCTTGCTCCGGATCATCGCCGGGCTGGAGAGCGCCACCAGCGGGCGCATCGTCATCGGCGGGCGCGACCTGACGGAGGTGCCGACGCGCCGGCGCGGGCTCGCCATGGTGTTCCAGAACTACGCCGTCTTCCCGCATATGAGCGTCTACGAGAATGTCGGCTTCGGCCTGCGCATGCAGGGCGCCGACGAGGCTAGGATCAAGGCGCAGGTCGGCAAGGCGGCCGAGCTCCTGCACATCACGCCCTATCTCGACCGCTATCCGGCCAAGCTCTCGGGCGGGCAACGCCAGCGCGTCGCTGTCGCCCGTGCCCTCGCAGTCGAGCCGCCGGTGCTGCTGATGGACGAGCCGCTCTCCAATCTCGATGCGCTGCTGCGGCTCGAAATGCGCGCCGAGCTCAAGGCGGTGCTGCGCGAGGCCAGGACCACGACGATCTACGTCACCCACGACCAGACCGAGGCGATGGGTCTCGCCGACCGGATCGCGGTGATGCATGGCGGGCGCATCGAGCAGATCGACCGACCCACGGAGGTCTATGAGCGCCCGGCGACGACCTTCGTCGGCGGCTTCGTCGGCAGCCCGCCGATGAACTTCCTGCCGGTCTCTGTCGCCGATGCGCGGTTGGATCTCGCCGGCTCCAGCCTGCCGGCGCCCAAGGCCTCGGGCGAGCTGCTGATGGGCATCCGGGCCGAAGACCTGATGCCGGTCGCGGCCGGCGAGGGCCTGCCCTTCGACATCGCGGTGGTCGAGCCCCTCGGCGCGCACGATCTCGTCACCGGCCGCAGCGGCGCGACGCTGTTGCGCGTCGCCGCGCCCGCCGGCAGCGGCCACAGGCCGGGCACCCGCATCGGCCTCAAGCCCGACCCGAAACGACTGGTGTGGATGGACCCGGCCTCCGGCCGGGCCCTTCCGACGCAATGATGGACCAGAACATGACGACGATCGATATCGAGGCGGCCCGCGCCATCCTGCGCGCCAATGACCGCGGCGGCTACACGGTCCCGACCGACCGGCTCTACCCGTTCCAGTGGAACTGGGATTCGGCCTTCGTCGCGATGGGCTGGGCAACCTTCGACAAGGAGCGCGCCTGGCGCGAGCTGGAGCGGCTGGTCGAGGGGCAATGGGATGACGGCATGGTGCCGCATATCGTCTTCCATGCGCCGAGCGACGACTATTTTCCCGGCCCGGATGTCTGGCGCACCCGCCATGCCATCCCGACCTCCGGGATCACTCAGCCGCCGGTCTTCGCCACGGCGCTGCGCCGCGTCTTCGAGATCGCACGGGGGCCTGACGCACAGGCTCGAGCCGCCCGGCTCTATCGCTGCGCGCTCGCCTCGCATGACTGGTGGGAGACGGCTCGCGACCCGGAAAGGACCGGCCTCGTCGCCATCCTGCACCCCTGGGAGTCCGGCATGGACAACAGCCCGGCCTGGGACGAGGCCATGGCGCGCCTGACGCTCCAGCCGACCACGCCGATCCGGCGCCGCGACACCTCGCATATCGGCGCCGAGATGCGCCCCAAGGACGAGGATTATCGCCGCTTCATCGCGCTGGTCGATCTCTATGCCAGCTATGGCTGGGAGCCCGCAGCGATGTGGCGCGTCTCGCCCTTCAGGCTGGTCGATGTCGCGACCAACGCCATCCTGCACAAGGCCGACGAAGACCTGCTGGTGCTGGCAGAGCAGTTCGGCACTGAAGCGGAACGCAGCCGGATCGCGGCGCGGATGGCGCGCCGGGCCGCGGCCTTCGCAAGCCTCTGGAACCAGGATCGGCGGATTTACCAGGCACTCGACCTCGGCACAGGCAGCACGGTCGATGCCTCGACTTCGGCCGGCCTGCTGCCATTGTTTGCCGGGATCCCCTCGGCCGGGCAGGCCGCTGCCCTTGCCGACGAGCTGGAAGCCTGGCTCGCCAGGGCGCCCTATCCGGTGCCGAGCACCTCGCCGCTCGATCCCCGCTTCGAGCCGAAGCGGTACTGGCGAGGCCCGATCTGGGCGGTGGTGAACTTCATGATCGCAGAGGGCTTCGAGCGCTATGGGCATGCGGCCCTCGCCAGCCGGATCCACCAGGCGACACAGGCCTTGATGCGGGATGGCGGCATCGCCGAATATTTCGACCCGACCTCCGGCGAAGGGCTGGGCGGCAGCCGCTTCTCCTGGACCGCAGCGATCAGCCTGATGATCGATCAGGCTGCTGTCGCGGGGCCAGGACGTGACAAAATGTGAAGATGGCCAGGGCAGCATGCCTTGACGTGGCGATGTGTGCCGACGTCAAGCATCCGGTGCCGCTGGCGATTGTCAGCCTCTCAGACCGTACGGCGTCAGATCACGTCCTCAACATTCGGCGTCCGGTTCGATCAGGTTGTTCCGTTTCGACAATCCCGGCCGTGCGCAATTGCGCATAGCGCAGGCCGCCAGCTTTCGCCTTACTCGTGAGTAAGCTCAGGAATATCGAGTAGAGCTGGAGATACCGCGGCGGCAAACGACCGCGGACTCAAGGGGAACGTCATGGACCAGGCCGAAAGCCCGGTGCTGCTCACGATTGAGCAGGCCGTCGCCACCGTCACGCTCAATCGTCCGCGCGTGCTCAACGCGATCGACGCGCAGATGGCGCGAGGTCTTGCGGATGCCCTCGCACGGATCGAACAGGATGGTACGTCACGAGCCCTGCTGCTGCGCGGCGAGGGGCGAGCCTTCTGTGCTGGCGGCAATGTCGCCAGCTTCGCGGCGGAAGACCCGGCCGCAGCGGTCGAGGCGATCATCGACCCGTTTCATGCCGCCCTGCGTGCGCTCGACGCGCTGAAGCTGCCGACGCTCGCGGCCGTGCAGGGCCCGGTCGCCGGGGCGGGCTTCAGCCTCGCCATGGCCTGCGGCCTTTGCATTGCGGCTGACGATGCCGTCTTCACCATGGCCTATTCTCGCATCGGCGCCTCTCCCGACGGCTCGGCGACCTATCGGCTGCCCAGGCTCGTCGGCGAGCGCAAGGCGCTCGAACTCGCCTTGCTGGCCGAGCCTGTCGGCACCCTTGAGGCGCTGACGCTCGGGCTGGTTAACCGCGTCGTGCCGGTCGTCGATCTGGCGAGCGAGGCGCTGGCGCTGGCGCGCCGGCTCGCGCAGGGGCCGACGGCGGCTTACGGCCGGATCAAGCATCTCGTTGGCCGCTCGCTCGGCAACGATCTCTCCGCCCAGCTCGATCTCGAACGCGAGGCTTTCCTTGCCGGCACGCGCACGGCAGACTTCAAGGAAGGCGTGCAGGCCTTCCTGACCAAGCGGCCGCCGCAGTTCGAGGGGCGCTGAGATGACGGCTTCGCCCATTCTGGAGGTTTCGGGCGTCTCGCTCGCCTTCGGCGGGGTGCGCGCGCTCAGCGACGTCTCCTTCAGCGTGCCGGAAGGCGCGATCACCGCGGTGATCGGGCCGAACGGTGCCGGCAAGACCTCGCTGTTCAATACGATCTCGGGCTTCTACCGGCCGCAGTCCGGCAGCATCCGCTTCGCCGGGACAAGCCTGGAGGGCGTACGCGCCCCGCAGCGCGCCTCCCGCGGCCTTGCCCGCACCTTCCAGAACATCGCGCTGTTTCGCGGCATGACCGTGCTCGACAACATCAAGCTCGGCCGCCACGCCCATATGCGCACCGGCGTGCTCGACGCACTGTTCTATTGGGGCCGGGCCCAGAAGGAGGAGCTGGAACTCCGGGCCGAGATCGAGGAGCGCATCATCGACTTCCTCGAGATCCAGCACATCCGCAACGCCTCGGTTGGCACCCTCTCCTACGGTTTGCAGAAGCGCGTCGAGCTGGCGCGCGCGCTCGCCATGCGTCCGCGCATCCTGATGCTGGACGAGCCGGTCGCGGGCATGAACCGCGAGGAGACCGAGGACATGGCTCGCTTCATCCTCGACGTGAAGGAGGAATGGGGCGTCACCATCCTGATGGTCGAGCACGACATGGGCATGGTGATGGACATCTCCGACCATGTCGTGGTGCTGAATTTCGGCCAGGTCATCGCCAGCGGCACGCCGCGCGAGGTCCAGGGCAACGACGCGGTGATCGCGGCCTATCTCGGCTCGGGCGATGTCGGCGCGATCGCACGTCGCATCAAGGCGGAGGTGGCGTGATGGACGCGCTCTTCCTCGCCGAAGTCACCCTCGCCGGCCTCGGCGCCGGCGCGCTCTATGCGCTGACAGGCGTCGCCTTCGTGCTGATCTACAAGGCCACGCGGGTCGTGAACCTCGCCATCGGCGAGATCCTGATGCTCGGCGGCTATGCCTTCCTCGGCTTTGCAGCGGGGCTCGGCCTCTCGCCCTGGCTCGCATTGCCGCTCGCCATCGCCGCCGGCGGCGCGCTCGGCTGGCTGGTCGAGCGCAGCCTGATCCGGCCGATGCTGGGCGAGAGCCCGATCTCGGTGTTCATGGTGACGATCGGTCTCGGCTCGATCCTGGCCGGCGTCGTGCAGCTCGGCTGGGGCGCCGACCCGCTGCGCCTGCCCGAATTCATGCCTTCGGCGCCGGTCTTCATCGGCGAGGCCTATCTCGCGCCGAAGGTCGCGATCGGCTTCGTCGCCGCGGCGGTGGTGATCGGGCTCTTCCTCGCTTTGTTCCGCTTCTCGCGCGGCGGCGTCGCGCTGAAGGCGACCGCGGCCGATCAGGGCGCTGCCTATTCGGTCGGCATCGACGTGCCCCGCGTTTTCTCCATCGCCTGGATCCTCGCCTGCGCCACTGCCGCCGGCGCCGGCGTGCTGGTCGGGGCGATCGGTGGGATCTCGCCGACCATGGGCGTGTTCGGCCTCTCCGTCCTCGTCGTCGTCATCATCGGCGGGCTCGACTCGATCACCGGGGCGCTGGTCGGCGGCCTCCTGATCGGGCTGGTCGAGGCGCTTGCCGGGGCCTTCCTCGGCGGCGAGTTCAAGCTCGTCGTCACCTTCGCGCTGCTGCTCGTGCTGCTGATGGTCCGCCCCTACGGCCTGTTCGGCACGCACGAGATCGAGAGGCTCTAGCGCCATGCGGATCGGCACGCTCAAGACCAGCTATGCCGCCGACGAGGCGCTCTTCGATACGTCGGTACAGCGCGGGCTCTTGGTGCTGCTTGCACTCGCCGCAATCGCCTTTCCGTTCGTCGCCAGCCCCTATTGGCTCTTCCTCGCCTGTCTCTGCGCGATCAATGTCGCCAGCGCGACGGGCCTCAATCTGCTCACCGGCTATACCGGCCTCGTCAGCCTCGGCCAGGCCGCCTTCATGAGCGTCGGCGCCTATACGGTCGCGGTGCTGGAGATCCGGCTTGGCACGCCTTTCCTGCTGAACCTGTTGATCGGCGCCAGCCTAGCCGCGATGGTCGGTATCCTCGTCGGTATCCCCAGCCTGAAGGTGAAGGGGCTCTACCTCGCCATCGCGACGATCGCGGCCTCGGTCATCCTGCACTTCCTGTTCTCGCACTGGTCGCTGACAGGCGAGTCGCGCGGCCTGTCGATGCCGCCGGCGCGCCTGTTCGGCCTCAATCTCGACCAGCCCTTCCTGCTCTACTGGCTGATCATGCCGGTGACCTGCCTGATGGTGCTCGGCGCCGCCAACCTGCTGCGGACCAGGATCGGGCGTGCCTTCATCGCCATCCGCGATCGCGACATCTCGGCCGAGGTGCTCGGCATTCCCTTGCTGCGCTACAAGCTGACCAGCTTTGCGATCTCGTCCTTCTATGCCGGGCTCGCTGGCGGGCTCTGGGCCTATTTCTTCCGCGTCGTCACGCCCGAGAGCTTCCCGCTGGTCAATTCGATCTTCTATCTCGCCGCAATCATCGTCGGCGGCATGGGCACGATCCTCGGCGGCATCCTCGGCGCGGTCTTCATGACGCTGGTGCCCGAGCTTTTGAAGTTCGTCGCGAACTGGGCGACGCCGTTCTATCCGGATGCGCTCGCGGCGCTGGCGCCGGTGCGCACCATCGTCTTCGGCGGGCTGATCGTCGGCTTTCTGATCTTCGAGCCGCGCGGTCTCGCCGAGATCTGGCGGCGGCTGCGGCGCTTCTTCCATCTCTGGCCGTTCAGGACCTGAGAACTTTACTGAAACCGCTGCCGGCAAGAGCAGCCAAACCTTGGGGAGGATGACATGACCAAGCTCATCGACAGGCGCCAGCTTCTCGCCGGCACCGCAGCGCTCGCCAGCGGGCTGGCGCTCGGCGTCAGGCCGCTCGCAGCACAGGAGGGCGGCGACATCGTGCTCGGCGGCTCGATCCCGCTGACCGGCGTCTTCGCCTTCGCCGGCGTCGGCATCCATGCCGGCATCCAGGACTATCTCAAGATCCTGAACGATGGCGGCGGCATCAAGGGCCGCAAGATCAAATACGTCGCCGAGGACACCGCCTACAAGGTCGACGCCTCCGTCGCCGCCTTCAACAAGATCACCGGCCAGGACAAGGTCTCGCTCTACTACGGCGACTCGACCGGCTTCTCGAAGACGATCAATCCCGAGCTCGAGCGCCGCGGCAGCATGCTCATGGCCGGCGCCTCCTTCGCGACCGAGCTCAACGATCCCAAGAAGTTCCCGCTGCAGTTCATGGCTGGCCCCGACTACACTGAGATGTTCGGCATCCTCTTGCGCTACATCGCCAAGGAGAAGCCGGGCGCCCGCGTCGCCTTCGTCTATTCCGACAGCGAGTTCGGCCGTGACCCGATTACGCCGAGCGAGGCCGTCGCCAAGGAGCTGAAGCTCAGCGTTGTCGAGAAGATCGTGACCCCGCCCGGCAGCGTCGACGTCTCCACCGAGGTGCTGAAGCTGCGCCGCGCCAATCCCGACTTCACGATCTTCCACGGCTATGTGCTGGCGCCGATCCCGGAATTCGTCACCCAGGCGAAGCAGATGGGCATGAAGAGCCAGTTCATGGGCACGTTCTGGACCATGGACAACTCGACCGTGCAGCGCATGGGCGACGCCGCCGAGGGCTTCATGGGCGTGATGCCCTACCGCTACTACTACGACAAGGACGGTTCCTCGCCGATGCTGGAGAAGATCCGGCAGATGCGGCCGGAATACCAATCGACCGGCTATCTGCAGGGCTTCGTCACCGCGATGCTGATGGCCGAGGCGGTCAAGCGCACGCTCGACGCCGGCAAGGAACTCAACGGCGCCAACCTCAAGGCCGGGCTCAACAGCATCAAGGATTTCGACACTGGCGGCCTGTTCGGCGTGCCGATCTCGATCCCCGGCAATTCCGTGCCGGTCGGGCGCATCTACCGCTTCGACGCCAAGGCCAAGCAGATGCAGCCGGCCTCTGACTGGATCAAGCTGTAACGGCGGCGGCTAAGTGAGAGGCTAGAGGTCATGGCCGGTCCCGCGCTGCTCGACGTGAACAATGTCGAGGTGGTCTATAACCGGACCGTGCAGGTGCTGCGCGGGCTGTCGCTGCAGGTGCCGGCGGGCGAGATCGTCGCCCTTCTCGGCTCGAACGGCGCCGGCAAGTCGACGCTGCTGAAGGCGGTGTCGAACCTGCTCTCGCTCGAGGATGGCGACGTCACCGCCGGCGCCATCCGCTTCCGCGGTGACGATATCGCTGCCTTGACCCCGCACGGGCTCGTCCGGCGCGGTCTTTTTCATGTGATGGAGGGGCGGCGGATATTCGAGGACCTGACCGTCGAGGAGAACCTCACCGCCGCGACCTTCGCGCTGACCGGGCGCAAGCTGCCCGCAGCCGATTTCGATCTCGTCTACAGCTATTTCCCAAGGCTGCACGAGCGCCGGAAAGGGCTTGCGGGCTATCTCTCCGGCGGCGAGCAGCAAATGCTGGCGATCGGGCGCGCGCTGATCGCCCGGCCCTCGCTGATCCTCCTCGACGAGCCCTCGCTCGGCCTTGCGCCCAAGCTGGTCGAGGAGATCTTTGCGATCATCGCCCGCATCAATGCCGAGCAGAAGGTCTCGATGCTGCTGGTCGAGCAGAACGCCGCCGTGGCCTTCGCGGTGGCGAATTACGGCTACATCCTCGAAATGGGCAAGGTCGTGATCGACGGTCCCGTCGAGAAGCTGATGCGCGACCAGGACGTGCGCGAATTCTATCTCGGCCTCGGTGGCGCCGGGGCTGAGCGCAGCTATCGCGACATCAAGCACTACAAGCGCCGCAAGCGCTGGCTCTCGTGAGGACGGCAATGCGCGAGCTTCCCAATCTCACTCTGCCGCAGATGCTGCGCGAGAATGCGCGCACCATGCCGGAGCGTATCGCGCTCAGGCAGAAGGATTTCGGCATCTGGCTGCCGATCAGCTGGGCGCAGTACGACCGGCGCGCTCGCCATTTCGGTCTCGGACTGCGGGCGCTCGGCCTGGAGCAGGGCGGTCATGTCGGCATCCTGTCGGAGAACCGGGCCGAATGGGTCGTCGCCCAGCTCGGCGCCGGCATGGTCAATGCGGTCGCGATCGGCGTCTATGCGACCAGCCCGGCTAACGAGGTCGCCTATGTGCTGGGCCATGCCGAGGTCGAGATCGTCGTCTGTGAGGACCAGGAGCAGACCGACAAGGTGCTTGAGCGGCTGGAGGAGTTGCCGCGGCTGAAGCGCATCGTGGTGATCGATCCCAAGGGGCTGCGGGGCTATGCCTCGGAGCTGGTCGTCGCCTTCGCCGAGGTGCTGCGCCTCGGCTCGGAACACGAGGCGAAGCACCCCTGTCTGGTCGAAGCCTGCCTCGCCGCGCAGACGCCGGCCGATATCGGCCTGATGGTCTATACCTCCGGCTCGACCGGCAAGCCCAAGGGGGCGATGCTGAGCTACCGCAACATGCGCGCCCAGGCGGCGGGCGTTGTCGAGCGGCTCGGCTACGATGCCTCGACGACGAACCTGTCGTATCTGCCGCTCTGCCATGTCGCCGAGCAGATGCTGAGCACGATGGCGCCGATCTATTCAGGCTCCTGCGTCTCCTTCGGCGAGTCGATCCGCACGGTGCAGGAAGATCTGCGTGAGATCGCGCCGACGCTCTTCCTCGGCGTGCCCCGCATCTGGGAGAAATTGCACGCCTCGATCCATATCAAGCTGATGGAGGCCGGCGGCTGGCGCCGACGCCTGTTCGAGGCCGGTCTTGCCGCCTGCGAGCCTTTCGCCACCAAGCCGAAGGCCGCACGCAGCCTGCGCGAGAAAGCGATCGCAGGCTTCTATCACCTCGTCATCTTCCGCCCGCTGCAGAACTTCATCGGCCTGCGCAAGGCGAGGATCGCGCTGACCGGCGCGGCTCCGATCCCGCCGCGCATCGTGCAGTTCTTCCGCACGCTCGGCGTGCCGCTGGTCGAGGTCTACGGGCTGACCGAGACGTCGGGCATGTCCGTCGGCCAGCGCCTGGAACACCTGCTCCCCGGCTCGGTCGGCGAAGCGGTGGCGGGAGCCGAGGCCAAGCTCGGCGATCAGGGTGAGTTGCTGATCCGCGGCGATATCGTCTTCGAGGGCTATTTCCGTAATCCCGAGGCGACGGCAGGCGTGCTGCACGAAGGCTGGCTCCACACGGGCGACGTCGCCGTGATCGAGGCCGGCCAGGTCAGGATCGTCGATCGTCTCAAGGACATCATGATCACCGCCGGCGGCAAGAACCTCAGCCCGTCGGAGATCGAGAACACGGTGAAGGGCAGCGCCTTCATCAAGGAGTGCATCGTCGTCGCCGACGGGCGCCGCTATCCCTCCGCCCTCATCCAGATCGACGCCGAGACCGTCGGCAAATGGGCGGAGGAGAACCGTATCGCCTTCACCCATTTCCGCAGCCTCGCCGAGCATGAACGCGTGCGCGACCTGATTGCCGTCGAGATCGAGCAGGCGAACAGCCAGCTCGCGCCGGTGGCGCAGCTCAAGCGCTTCCACCTCCTCGTCAAGGAGCTCGACCATGACGATGACGAGGTGACCGCGACGATGAAGGTGCGCCGCGCCAGCATCGCGAAAAAATACGCTGCCGAGATCGAGGGCCTGTACAAGCCCGAGCGGCACGCCGAACCAGCCTGAAGGAGCAATTCCATGAGCCGTCATGTCGTCATTACCGCGGGCGTCCGCACCGCGATTGGAACCTTCGGCGGAGCGCTCTCCGGCCATGCGCCGACCGCGCTCGGGGCCGCTTGCGTCGGCGAGGCGCTGCGCCGTGCCGACCTGCCGGCCTCCGAGGTCGGCCATGTCGTGTTCGGCAACGTCATCCTGACCGAGTCGAAGGACGCCTATCTCGCCCGCATCGCAGCGATCGACGCCGGTATCCCGGTCGAAGTGCCCGCCCTGACGCTGAACCGGCTCTGCGGTTCGGGCGTCCAGGCGATCGTCTCCGCCGCCCAGGCGATCATGCTCGGCGATTGCGATACCGCTGTTGCCGGCGGCGCCGAGACGATGAGCCGCGCGCCGCATCTGCTGTCGACCGCCCGCTTCGGCCAGCGCATGGGCGACACGGTCGCCTCGGACCATCTGACCGGCATCCTGACCGACCCGTTCGGTAACGGCATCATGGGCATCACCGCCGAAAACGTCGCCGAGCGCTACGGCATCGACCGCGAAGCCCAGGACGCCTTCGCTGCCGAAAGCCAGCGCCGGGCGGCCGAGGCAATCAATGCTGGCCGCTTCAAGGAACAAATCCTGCCGGTCGAGGTGCGCAAGGGCCGCGACACCATCAGCTTCGATACGGACGAGCATCCCAAGCCCGGCACGACGGCCGAGACGCTGAAGGGCCTGCGCCCGACCTTCAAGAAGGACGGCACGGTCACGCCCGGCAATGCCTCGGGCATCAATGACGGCGCCGCCGCGATGGTGCTGATGGAAGAGGGCCGCGCCGGCCGCGAAGGCAAGCCGGTGCTCGCCCGCATCGTCGGCTACGCCCATGCCGGCGTCGAGCCCGGCGTGATGGGCATCGGCCCGGTGCCGGCGGTGCAGGCGCTGCTCAAGCGCACCGGGCTCTCGCTCGCGGACTTCGACGTGATCGAATCGAACGAGGCCTTCGCCGCCCAGGCCTGTGCGGTGGCCAAGGAACTCGGCTTCGATCCGGCCAAGGTCAATCCCAATGGTGGCGCCATTGCGCTCGGCCATCCAGTCGGGGCGACGGGTGCGATCATCACTCTGAAGGCGGCCTATGAGCTGAAGCGCAGCGGCGGGCGCTACGGGCTGGTGACGATGTGCATCGGCGGTGGCCAGGGCATCGCGCTCGCGATCGAGCGGGCCTGAGCCGACCATGGCGACAGCCCTCTGGAAGACGCCGGCAGAGCGTGAGCGCGAGCGCGCGCTCAAGCGCGAGGCCGTGCTGCGCGTCGCGGCGCAGGCCTTCGCCGAGCAGGGGTTCCACCGCACCTCGCTCGATGACGTCGCCGAGCGGCTGAACGTCACCAAGCCGACGATCTACCACTACGTCCGCAGCAAGGACGAGATCCTGTTCGAATGCGTGCGCATCGGGCTCGAACGGCTCGATGCCGCCGCCGCAGTGGCCGAGGCCAGGCGCAGCGGCGGCAGCGGGCTCGACCGGCTGATCGTGCTGTGGACCGAATACGCCCATATCGTCACCGAGGATTTCGGGCGCTGCCTCATCCTGGTCGGCGAGGATCCCTTGCCGGCCGAGACCCGCAAGGAGTTGCGCGGGCTCAAGGGCAAGATCGACAAGCGCTTCCGCGGACTGATCGAGGCTGGGATCGCCGATGGCTCGATCCGCTCCTGCGACCCCAAGCTGCTCGCTTTCGCCGCGGCCGGCGCTCTGAGCTGGATCGCCCGTTGGCACGATCCGGCCGGGCCACTCTCGGTCGACCACATCGCCTGCGAGACGATCGGGCTGTTCGTCAATGGCATCGGGGCGAGCCATCTCGGATCGGAATGATGTTCGGACGCGGACAGCGTCAGGTCTACCAAATGAATCCTTTTCGTTCGCGAGCTCGTGCGGATGCCCGGCATCCGCGCGAACCGATGCCGGGAAGCAGCTTGTAAGGCGGGCCATGACGGACAATGGCGAAGCGCGGCTTCCCATTGCCCGCCGGCATGCTCTAACTGTGACATGCCGCATGAGCCCGCCACGCAGACCACTGCCGAGACCGCCGAAGCCGACCTCGCCGCCGAGGGCCTGAAGCCTCATGACGGGCGCTATTCGGCTTTTGCGCCGTTGCGCCAGCCGATCTTCCGTGCGGTCTGGATTGCAAGCCTTGCCTCGAATTTCGGCGGCCTCGTCCAGATGGTCGGCGCCGCCTGGCTGATGACCTCGCTTTCCGATTCGCCGGACATGGTCGCGCTCGTCCAGGCCTCGACCGCGCTGCCGGTGATGCTGTTCTCGCTCGCCGCCGGCGCGATCGCGGACAATTACGACCGCCGCCGCATCCTGCTGACGGCGCAGAGCTTCATGCTCGCTGTCTCGATCATGCTGGCGGTCTTCGCCTGGCATGGGCTGCTCTCGCCCTGGCTGCTGCTCGCCTTCACCTTCCTGCTCGGTTGCGGCAACGCGCTCAACAACCCCGCCTGGCAGTCCTCGGTTGGCGACATGGTGCCGCGACCCGAGCTGCCGGCGGCGGTGACGCTGAACAGCGTCGCCTTCAACATCGCTCGCAGCGTCGGCCCGGCGATCGGCGGCGCCATCGTCGCCGCCTTCGGCGCGGTCGCAGCCTTCGTCGTGAATGCTTTCAGCTATATCGGCCTGCTCGTCGTGTTGGCCCGCTGGCAGCCGCCGCGCGTCGAGCGCGTGCTGCCGCGCGAGACGTTCTGGCTCGCGATGGGTGCCGGTCTCCGCTATGTCGCAATGTCGCCCAATATCCGCGCGGTCATCCTGCGCGCCTCCCTTTTCGGCTTCGGGGGTATCGTCGGCCTGGCCTTGATGCCGCTGGTCGCACGCGATCTCGTGCGCGGCGGCCCGCTGACATACGGCATCCTGCTGGGAGCCTTCGGCGCAGGCGCGGTTGCCGGAGCCTTCGTCAGCGCCCGACTGCGCCGTCGCTTCAGCACCGAGACCCTCGTGCGCCTGACCTTCCTGGCCTATGCGGCCGCGGCCCTGGTGGTGGGACTGAGCCCGACCCTATGGCTCACCATGCCGGCGCTTGCGGTCGGCGGGGCCTGCTGGGTGCTGGCGCTCTCGACCTTCAATTCGACGGTGCAGCTGTCGGCGCCGCGCTGGGTGGTGGGGCGCGCGCTTGCGCTCTACCAGATGGCGGCCTTCGGCGGCATGGCCGCGGGCAGTTGGGCCTGGGGCTGGGTCACCCTTCATTCCGGCCCGGCCGGAGGCCTCACCGCCGCGGCGGCCGCGCTCGTTTTCGGCGCAGCCGTCGGGCTTAGATATCAGTTGCCGCCGCTCGAGGCACTCAATCTCGATCCTCTCGGCCGATGGCGAAAGCCCGAAGTCGCGGTCGAGATCGAGCCGCGCAGCGGCCCGGTCTTCGTCACCATCGAATGGCGGATCAAGCAGGAGGACGTGGTCGAGTTCCTGAAGGCGATGGAGGAGCGCCGGCGTATCCGCCGCCGCGACGGCGCCCGCCACTGGTCGCTGCTGCGCGACCTGACCGATGCCGAGCTCTGGATCGAGCGCTACGACAGCCCGACCTGGGTCGAATATGTCCGCCAGGCCCAGCGCGTCACCCAGGCCGACGCCGAAATCGGCGACCGGGTCAGAGAGCTGCATATCGGGCCTGAGCCGCCGGTCGTGCACCGCATGGTCGAGCGCCAGACCGGCGTGCTGCCGCGCGAGGTGCTACGCGCGACCCGGCAGGCGCAGGCGTCGCCCTGAGCGACGGCGGGTTGGATCATCGCGCGTCCGATCGGACGCGGTCACGATGATCTATCACTTTGTTCTCACATCGGATTTTTCCGAAAAGTGGATTCCACTTGTCGGTCCGATGCTATAGCCGCTCAACGCGAGCTGGTTATTGATGCAGCGTCGCGTTTGACGACGCTTTGTGCAAGCGCAAGAAGCGGCCACGTATCAGCGCCCGGGAATGGCGCGCACATAAACGATTCTAGACATCGCTGGTGATTGATGCGGGCTGCGCCCGCAGGTGCTGCCAAAGCGCTTCCGCGACGGGCCCATGGAATCGATCGCGCCGGCGTATGGCCGCCACGGTCTCGACCCGGCCGGGCAGATGCTCACCAGCGATCGAGAGCAGCCTGCCGTCCTTGAGTTCCTCGTCGATGAGCCAGGCCGGCAGATGGCCCCAGGCGAGGCCGTGGAGGATCAGCTCCTTCTTCATCTGATGGTCCGGGACGGAACAGCGCTGCGAGCCCTCGACCAGGAAATAGCTGTCCGGTGAAGGCTGCCGCGCCGTGTCGCGGATGACGCATTGGGTGTAGGGCCGCATCCGCGCGGGCGTAATGGCTGGCCCGGGCGCGAATGAGAGGAACCCCGGCCCCACCACCGGAACGAACTCGACGGCGCAGAGATCGATCCGTTCGAGACGCGGATCCGACGGGTCGGCGCGATGCAGGATCAGGTCGGCATTGCCGTCGAGCAGGCGTTCGAGCGGCCCGTTGATCGTCTCATACTCCAGATGAAGACGCGTCCGGTTGTGGCCGGCGAAGAACCGGCTGAGCAGGCGCAGGGCTGATGGCCGCGGGCAGACATCGCCCAGAACGACGCGCAGGATCGTTTCCTCTCCGCTCGCCAGTTGATCGGCATAGCCGTGCAGGTGGTCGAGCTCGCGCAGCATCAGCCGGGCGCGTGCATGAAACAATGCTCCCGCCTCGGTCAGGCTCACCCTGTAGCCGCTGCGGTCGAGCAAGGTCAGCTTGAGCACCTGCTCGAGGCGGGCGACGGCCGCGAACACGGATGGGTGCGAGCGATTCAAGGCGAGCGCCGCGGCCTGAAAGCTGCCTTGGCTGGCGACGGCCTCGAAACATCGGAGATCGTGAAGCTTCAGCTCGTTCAATGTCATAATTTCCGACAGAGATTATCGAAACATAGTAATATTCTGCGACGCTGACATGGCCTAGCGATATCTGCGGCCGGCGCTCGATCCACCGGGGCCCGCGGCCGGCCAGAGCAGGCCTCCCGTTCGATCAGAAGGACATGCGGCATGGCCAGTTTCGTCACGCGTCGCGGCGCGATCGCGCTCGGTGGCTCCGCACTCATGGCGCCCGGCCTGGCCGCAGCCCAATCGGCCGGCGGCTCCAGCGCCGGCGCGGCGCGGACCACCGCCAACCCGAACCAAACCAGCAATGAGAGCAAGATGACCGAGACCCTTCATTTCACCGCCGGCGACGGCTGCCGCATCGCCTATCAGCTGACCGGCGGCGCCGACCGGCCCGTCCTGGTGCTGTCGAATTCGATCGCGACCTCGTTCCATATGTGGGACGGGCAGGTGCGGACATTGTCGGAGAGCTTCCGCGTGCTGCGCTATGATTTTCGCGGGCACGGCAAGTCCGATACGCCGGCCGGCGCCTACTCGGTCGATCGGCTGGGACGCGACGTGGTCGAGCTGCTCGATTCGCTGGAGATCAAGCAGGCGCATTTCTGCGGCCTGTCGATGGGCGGCTGGATTGGGCAGTGGCTCGCCGTCCATGCGCCGGATCGGATCGGCCGGCTCGTCCTCTCCAACACCGCGGCCCATCTCGGGCCGCCCTCCAATTTCGATGCGCAGATCCGGGCGGTGCTCGCGGTCAAGGACATGTCGGAGACGGCCGACCAGTTCATGCGCAACTGGTTCCCGGCCTCGATGCTGGCTGGCCCGAACGAGATCGTCGACACATTCCGGGCCATGGTGCTGGCGACGCCGCCGCGAGGTCTCGCCGGATGTTTCGCTGCGCTGCGCGACAACGATCTGCGCCGGACGATCGCGCTGATCAAGGCGCCGACCCTGGTGATCGGTGGCATAGATGACAAGGTGACGCTAGCCAGCCACAGCGAGGAGATCGCCGCGACGATTCCAGGCGCCAGGCTGGTGCTGATGCCGGGCGTTCACATGCTCAATGTCGAGCGGCCGGTGGAATTCCTCGACGCGGTGACAGGCTTCCTGACGGCCGCATAGGAAGGGGCCCCGGAAACGCCCTGGAGGTGGCGGCTCGGGCGGCGACCCGTTCGCCGCCTGGCTCATCATGGCCCTCTCCTTTGAGGGGCTGGGGCCTACGATAGACATTCCGCTTGGCAAGGGCTTGCCGGAGCCGGTCGGCAACGCCGCGTTCCGCCAGGATCCGGCTGCCGGCCATGTCGATCGCTCGACGCGCGATCCTGCCGGAGTCGTGAAGACATTCACCACGGACATCATCGCGGTTTGACCGGTGCGGCGAAGTGGGACTGGCGCGCCCCGCTCAGCTCGGCCGCGCGCTCCAGAAGAGAGGAATGCCGCGGGGCAGGTCGGTGATGCTGGTGCGCCAAGCGCTCTGGGTCTTCCACTGGCCGAGCGGGATGAAGGGCACGTCCTGCCAGGCCTGTTCCTGGATCGCCCGGCAGATGCGCTGGCGCTCGGAGAGGTCAGACGCCTCGAACCAGGCGTCGCGCAGCCGCTCGATCTCGGGAGAGGTCAGCCAGCCACCTGCCGCCTTGCCGTCACCGCGCAGGCTGATGCTGACCGCCGGATTCACCAGGTCATTGCCGGACCAGGTGCCGATAAAGGCGCTCCAGCCGCCGTTCTCGACCGGCTGCTGGCTGGTTCGCCGCTGCATCACCGTGCCCCAATCGGTCGAGACATAGTCGACATTCATGCCGATGCGGGTCAGCAGGTCCTGCGCGACCAAGGCGAGTGCGTTGATCGCATCGATGTTCGAGGCCGCGAGCAGCACGACCCGCTCGCCGCGATAACCGGCGGCGGCAAGGTCGCGCTTGGCCTTGGCGAGGTCGCGCGGGCCGAACAGCCCGGCCATGCCCGCATCGTTCGCCATCGGCGTGCCGGGCGTGAAATAGCCGACCCGGTCGTTCCACATCGCCCGATCGTCGCCCGCGATGGCCTGCATGAACGGGGCCTGGTCGACTGCTGCGAGCACGGCGCGCCGGATCGCCGGGTTGTTGAAGGGGGGCTGGAGATGGTTGAACCGGAACACGCCGACCGAGCCGGCCGGGTCGAGCGCTTCGACAGCCACCTTGCCGTTGCCCTTGAGCAGCGGGATCAGGTCGGGAGGCGGAGCCTCCCACCAATCGATCTCGCCCGACTGGAGCGCGGCCGCGGCCGTGCCGGCATCGGGAATGGTGACCCACTCGATCCGGTCGAAATGGGCGATCTTGGCGCCGGCGATGAAGCTCGGCTTGCCGGAAGCCGGGACATAGCGGTCGAACTTCGCATAGGCCGCGGAGGCGCCCGGCACCCGCTCCGAGGCGAGGAAGCGGAACGGGCCGCTGCCGATGACCTCGGTGATCTGCGTCGTCTGCGGGGTGAGGGCGATCCGCTCCGGCATGATCGCACACATATACGGGCTGGCCTTGCCGAGCGCCGCGGGCAGGAGGGGGAAGGGGCGCTTGAGCTTGAAGCGGATCTCGCGATCGGAGGCGGCCGAGAGTTCGTCGGTCGCGGCCATCAGCTTCTGGCCGAAGGCGTCGGCAGACGCCCAGCGCCGGATGCTGGCGACGCAATCCTGGGCGCGCACCGGCGTGCCGTCATGGAAGAGCAGTCCGTCGCGCAAGGTCAGCCGCCACAACAGGCCATCGTTCTCGACCACATGCCCCGCTACCATCTGGGGCTGAGGTTCGAAGCTGGAGTCGAGCCCGTAGAGCGTGTCGAACACCATGAAGCCGTGGTTCCGCGCGATATAGGCCAGGGTCCAGCCGGGATCGACAAAGCTCAGATCGGTATGGGGGGCAAAGCGCAGGGTACGGGCGCGGTTCGCCTGGGCCTGGCCGAGGCGCGGCATGGAAAGTCCTGCGGCGGCGGCTGTCGCCCCGGCGATGAAGTGGCGGCGGTGCATGCTCCCGATCTCCCCTCTTGTCGATTGTGTCGTCATGTCATTCCGGCTGCGGCGCGGCAGCTTGCTCAGGCGCTGCCATGCACGAGCCTGCCCTCGAACCAGGTGGCGAGGACCTTGGTCTGCGCGATCGCCAGCGGATCGATCGTCATCAGGTCGCGGTCCAGCATGATCATGTCCGCAGACAGCCCCGGCGCGAGCCGGCCGGTACGATGGCCAAGGCGCATGGCCGCGGCCGGGTTGGCCGTATAGAGCGGCAGGACCTCGGCGACGCTGACGGCCTGATCGGGGGCGTGCGCGCCGTCATGACGCCCGGTCGGATCGCGCCGAGTGACGAGACCGCACATCGCCTCCCAGGGATCGAGGTCCGGCGCGATCGTGCGCCAGTCGGAGGCGGCGACGACGGCAGCGCCGGCGGCGAGAATGTCGCGGACCGGCCAGACCGTCGCATAGCGCTCGGGCCCGACCATCCGTTCATGCGTCAGGCTCGCGGAATTGGGATGCCAGAGCGGCGGGCACATGTCATGGAGGACGTTGAGCTTCGCCAGGCGCGGAATGTCCGCCGCCGTGATGAACTGGCCATGGGCGATCTGGTGCTGCGGTCCGCCCGGACCATTGCGAAGGCGCACCTGCTCGACGGCATCGAGCACCATGCGGATGGCGCGATCGCCGACGGCATGCACCTTCACGCCGATACCGTCGCGATCGAAATCGGCGATGGCATCGGTCAGTTCGTCCGGTGTCAGCGAGGTCGCGACCGGCGCCTCGTCGGGCGCGCTGGCATAGGGAAAGAGCATCGCGGCCGTGCGCAGCGAGGGCACGCCATCGAGGAAGATCTTGGCGAAATCGGCGTTCATATGCGGGCCGCAGAGTTCGCGGCGCTGCTCGCGCATGAGCTTGGCCTCGTCGGCCGCATAACCCGAGCAGGTCGGGCTCAGAGCGAGATGGAAGGCAGCCCAGCAGGTCAGGGCGCCGGCATCGTCGAGGGCCCGGTAGAACTCCAGCGACTCCAGGCTCGCCGATGCATCGGCGAAGCCGGTGATGCCGAGGCTGTTGAGATAGGCGATCGAGGCGCGCGCCGCCTCGGCCTTTCCGGCCGCAGACAGTTCGGGGATGGCGTCGGTGACGGGCCAGGCACCGGACTCGATGAGGAGGCCCGTCGGCTCGCCTGCGGCATCCTTGACGATTTCGCCATCCGGCGGGTTCGGCGTCGCGGCGTCGATGCCCGCGATCCGCAAGGCGGCGGAGTTGGCGAAATAGCCATGGCCGCTCAGATGCTGCATCGCAACGGGCCGACCGCGACTGACCGCATCCAGGGCCGCCAGCGCGCCGGGCTCGCGCATCCGGCGTAGAGCGAGCGCCCCATAGGCACCGGCGACGACCCAGTCGCGGCCGTCCTGGCGGGCGCAGGCTGCCTCGATCTTGCGCAGGATCATGTCGAAATCGTCGGCCGTATCGAGCGCCGTCGTATGGAGGCGCGCGATCATGCTGGGGAGGAGGTGGACGTGGAAATCGATCAGCCCCGGCATCAGCATGCGGCCGCCGAGGTCGATGAGGGTGGTTGCCTCTCCGCCGAGCGCCATGACCTGCTCGCGCGCGCCGAGCCTGACGATCCGGCCGCCGGCGACGGCAAGGGCCTCCGCCAGCGGGTTCGCTGCGTCCATCGTGCGGATCACGCCGTTGTGGAGGATCATCTCGGCCGCGGGAGCGGGCTCTGCTGCATTCGGCCTGTCGGTCATCCCTATCCCCTCGCAAGCGACGTCGGGGTGACCGAAACAAAAAAACCGGCGCTTCGCCCTGGCCCTTGCGGGCTCAGAGGAAAAGCGCCGGTTCGAAATGTTTCCCTGGAGGCCCATCTTTGCAGAGGGAGCATCCAGCACAAGTCACCTAGCGGATTCAGTACGTGCCGAAATCTCGGCTCTGTCAACCGTTGCTGCCTCGGCCGGCTGCCCGTCGTTGCGAGCAATCGCCGAAGATTGCATGGACCTCTTCGAGGTTGTCGGTCGAGAACGGAGCCTTAGCCGGCATTTTGCGCCTGCGCCGCCAGCCGCGCCTCGCCGCTGTCGTTCCAGACCTCCTGGCGCTGGATCGATCCCCCGGCAATCTCGAAGCGGTCAACGAAGCGGATACCGGAGAAGGCGGTGCCATCAGGCCAATGGCCATAGAGGCTGCCGAGGACGTAGACGATCGCCGTGCCGTCAGCGCTCTCGCAGAGGTCGCAGCGCTCAATGTGCTTGGCGATGTTGCGATAGCGGCCGGACGAGCCGCTGACGATGGCGGCGAGATCGCTGCGCCTGACGCCGCCGGGGAAGATGAATGCGGCATCCGCGGAGACGAAGCTGCGAGCGGCGTCGATGTCGCGCCGCTCCATCGCCGCGAGATAGCGGAGTGCGAGCGCTTTCGGGCCGTCATGGCGTTCGGCCGCCAGGGCAGGGGAGAGGATCGCTTCAGAGCTCATTGACAGCCCTTGCCACCATCAGCTTCTGCCGCACTTTCGAGAACATCGGCAGCACGATCAGCAGCAGGCCGAAAGCCAGGATGGTCAAGGCGATCGGCCGGCCCATCAGATAGTCGAGCGGATCGCGCGCCAGCATCATGGTCTGGCGCAGGTTGAACTCGATCGGCCCGCCCAGCACGAAGGCGAGGATCAACGGCGCCGTATCGAAGCGCAGCTTGCGCAGGCCGTAGCCGAGCACGCCGAACAGCAGCAGGAGCAGGACCTCGACCGGATTGTTGTTGAGCGAGTAGGCGCCGATGATCATGAACAGGATCAGCGCGGCGTAGAGCGCGCGATAAGGCACCTTCAGCAGCTGCACCCAGATACCGATCAGCGGCAGGTTCAGCGCCACCAGCATGACATTGCCGACATACATCGAGGCGATCACGCCCCAGAAGATCTCCGGACGCTCCTGGATCATCAGCGGGCCGGGCGTGACGTTGTGGACGATCAGGGCGCCGAGCAACAGGGCGGTGACAGGGTTGCCCGGCAGGCCGAGCGCCAGCAGCGGGATGAAGGAACCGGCGGCGCCGGCATTGTTGGCGGCTTCCGGCCCGGCGACGCCCTCGACGGCGCCGTTGCCGAACTCCTCGGGATGTTTGGTGAACTTCTTCTCGACGCCATAGGAGATGAAGGAGGCGAGCGTCGCCCCGCCGCCCGGCAGCAGGCCGATCAGGAAGCCGAGTACCGAGCCGCGTGCGATCGGCATGGCCGAGCGCTTCCAGTCCTCCTTCGTCGGCATCAGGCTGCCGACCGGCACGGCCTGCATCGAGCGTGTCCGGAACTTCTCGACATTCTCGAAGACCTCGCCGAGACCGAAGATGCCCATGGCGACCACGACCACGCCGAAGCCGTCGGTGAGCTCGGGGATGCCGAGGGTGAAGCGCGGCTGGCCGGTGATGACGTCCTGCCCGACCATGCTGAGCAAGAGGCCGGCGGCGATCATGATCAGCGACTTGACGACGTTGCCCTTGGCCAGGACCAGGATGACGATGAAGCCGAGCAGCAGCAGCGACAGGTTCTCGGCCGGCCCGAAGCGGATGGCGAACTCGACCAGCGGCATGCTGATCAGGCCGATGGCGAGCGCGCCGACCGTGCCGGCGACGAAGGAGCCGATCGCGGCGATGGCGATGGCGCTGCCGGCGCGGCCCTGCTGCGCCATCTTGTAGCCGTCGAGGCAGGTGACGACGCTCTGGGCCTCGCCGGGGATCTTGACGAGGATCGCGGTGGTCGAGCCGCCATAGCTGGCGCCGTAATAGATGCCGGCGATCATGATGATCGCCGAAACCGGGTCGAGCCCGATGGTCAGCGGCAGCAGCATGGCGATCGCCGCCGTGGGCCCGAGCCCGGGCAGGACGCCGATCAGCGTGCCGATCAGCGCGCCGCCGAAGCAGAACACCAGGTTCATCGGCTTGAGGGCGACGATGAATCCTCCGAGCAAGCCTTCCATCAGTAACCCCAGAGCGTGCCGGCCGGCATGTTGACCGAGAGCGCGACGACGAAGAGCAGATAGGCGGCGAGGGCGGTCAGCACGGCCCGGAGGAGGGCCTTCGCCGAGACCAGCCTTTCCTCACCGACAGCGTAGAGGCCGTACATCAGCGCGATGCCGGCGACGATGAAGCCGAGCCAGGTCAGCAGCAGCGCGAAGGCGCCGATCATCAGCGCGACGAGCGCGACCATCATCGCGCCGTGCAGGCCGCCATCCTCCTCGTCGGCGTCGGCCTCGTCCGGGCCCGGCTTGACGAACAGGGCGAGGCTCAGGCCGGTCATTGCCAGCGAGAGCAGCAGCGGCACCGCGCCGGGGCCGAGCAGCCGGCTCGTGCCGAGCGGCAGCTGCAGCGAGGCGACGATTCCGATCAGGCCGCAGGCGATGCCGACGACCGCGCCGAGGCGTGGCCGCAGCCTGTCGATCAGGCCGTTCTGCCGGCCGCTCGCCGAGTCGCTCATTTGGCCAGGCCGAGCTTGACGAGCAGTGGCTTCATCATCGCGCTTTCCTCGGCGATCTCGCGGCCGAAGACGTCGGGGCCTGCGAACTCGACCTCGGTCATCGTGCTCTGCGCAAAGGCGATGACCGCCGGGCCGGTGCTGGCCTTCTCGATCGCGGCAGCGAGCTGCTGCACCACCGCATCGGGTGTTGCCTTCGGCGCCCAGATGCCGACCAGCGGCGAGAGTGCGAGATCGACGCCGGATTCGGCGAAGGTCGGCACATCCGGCAGGATCTTGGCGCGCGTCTTGCCGAACTGGGCGATCGGGATCATGCGCCCGCCCTTGGCCTGCGGCACGATCGACTGGGCGAAGCCGAGCGCGAGGTCGATGGTGCCGCCGACCGTTGCCGCCACCGCCGGCGTCGCGCCGGGGAAGGGCACATGGGTCAGCTTGATGTCGGCGGCCAGGGCGAAGGCCTCGCCGGAGAGATGCGTGCCGCCACCGGTGCCGGCGCTGCCGAAGGTGACCTTCTCCGGATTGGCCTTGGCATAGGCGACGAGGCTCTTCACGTCGTTGAAGGGCGCGCCGATGCGGGCTCCCATGACGTTGGGACCGAGGCCGACGCGGGCAACCGGCCGCAGGTCGGACACCGCATAGGGAAGCTGGTTCTGGTGCGGCGCGACCGAAAGCGGCGCCGAGGTCGAGAACAGCATGGTGTGGCCGTCGGGCTTGGCCGATTTGGCGACATAGTTCGCGCCGATCGTGCCGCCGGCGCCGGGCCGGGTCTCGACCAGCACGTTCTTGCCGAGGATCTTCTCCAGCTCGGTGCCGAAGGCGCGGGCGAACTGGTCGGTCGAGCCTGGCGCATAGGGCACGACGAAGGTGATCGGCTGCGTCGGAAAGGCGAAGGCCGCTCTGCTCGCCAGGCCGAGCCCGGCCGTGGCGACGAGTCCGCCGAGGAGGGCGCGCCTCCCGATCCCCGCATCGTCCATCCCGCTCATCGTTTGTCTTCCCTCGTTCCGATCTGATCGGCGCGTGCCGGGCACGGTGCCCCGGCCAGGCGCGATATCTGAGCCTTTGCTGTATGCAAGAAAATGTCAACACTTCTTACCGTGCAGCCTGGCGCATATTTCTGCATGTGTCTCGAAAGCAGGCAGTCAAGCGGCTGCTGTCGATTGAAGCCCTGCCCGGCGGTGTCCCGCCGCCCACCTCTGTCGAGACGAGGAGTGTCGGTGCGTGGCGGGCGTTGGTGGTGGCGCGGGGGCGGTCACAGATAGTGTCAACAGTATTTGACGAAACCTGCATGCAATCTGCTTATGGGGCGATGACGAAACGGCCTTGGACGTCGGGCCGTGGACCCGGTTTCGTGGCGTCATCAGTCCCGTTCGAGCCGGAGACCATGCTGGCCACGTCCCCTCCCGCCGTAACACCTGCCGTCAAACCGCTGATCGTCGGCATCGGCGGCACGCCCCGTGAGCAATCCTCGACCGAGCTCGCCTTGCGCCAGGCCTGCGAGGCGATCGGGGAGGAAGCCGAGATCCGCATCTTCGCCGGGCGCGAGCTGCTGCTGCCGCTCTATCAGCCTGGCGTCGCGAGCCGCGATGCGGGGGCCGCCGCACTGGTCTCGGCGCTGATGCATTGCGACGGGCTGATCATCGCGAGCCCTGCCTATCACGGCACCATCTCCGGCCTGATCAAGAACGCGCTCGACTATGCCGAGGAGCTGTCGGGGGAGGCGCGGCCCTATCTCGACGGCGTTCCGATCGGGCTGATCGCCTGTGCCGCCGGCTGGCAGGCGGCGGGCCAGACACTGGCGACGCTACGGACGATCGCGCATGCCCTGCGCGGCTGGCTGACGCCCTATGGCGCGACGATCCGCACCGTGCCCGGCCTGTTCGCAGGCGGAATTTGCAACGACCCCGCGGTCACCGCCGATCTCGGCCGCGTCGGCGAGCAGGTGCTTGCCTTCGCCCAATCGCAAGCGTCCACGCTTGCCGGTCTGGCGTCGATGCAGCACGCCGCGAGCTTCACATCGACCGGGACCACGCCATGAGACTGGGAATCTGGGCGCCCTTGCCCCACACCATCCGCGCCGAGCCCGAGATGGAGCGCGCGATCGCCGAGCTCGGCACGGCCGGCGCCGGTGGAGTGGCCGATACCTCCTTCGAATTCGCCGCGCGCATCCTGCAGCAGGCGGAAGAAGCCGGGTTCTCGATCTCGCTGATCGCCGAGCGCTGGCTGGGCCCCGATCTCGAATCCTGGGTCATGGCCTCGGCGCTGTCGCAGCGAACGCGGCGGATGGAACTGATGGTCGCCGCCCATCCCGGCATCGTCACGCCGCAGGCGGTGGCCAAGATGGGCGCCTCGCTCGACCGGATCAGCGGCGGGCGCTTCGCGATCAACCTGGTCAATGGCTGGTGGCCAGACGAGCTGAACCTGTTCGGCAATGGCGGCTGGCTGGAAAACAGCACTGACCGTGCCGCGCGCCTGGGCGAATTCGTCCGGGTGCTGCGCGGCCTGTGGACTGAAGAGGCGTTCTCCTTCAGCGGCCGCTACTACACGGTGGAGAAAGCGAGTCTGCCCTTGAAGGCGCGCCGCTCGCCGCCACCGATCTATGCCGCCAGCCGCTCGCCGGAGGGCAAGGCGCTGGTGGCAGAAAGCTGCGATGTCTGGTTCGCCGATTACGTGCCCGACTATCGACTCTACGACGACAATCTCGCGGTGATGACGCAGGAGATCGCCGAGATGAAGGCGCTCGCGGCGAGCCATGGCCGCGAGCTCGGGATCGGGCTCAGCGCGCATGTGATCTGCGCCGATACGCTGGACGAGGCCTATGCCCAGGCCGAGGAGATGCTGGACTACGGCAAGCGCAGCCGGATCGCCGCGGTGGCAGCGCGCGGGCTCGGCGCCGGCCTCGTCGGCACACCGGAGCTGCTGGCGCAGCGGATCGAGGCCTACCAGCGCATCGGCGTCGATTGCCTGATGCTGCGCTTCCACCCGATGGCGGAGGGGCTCGCCAAATTCGCCGAGAAGGTCGTCCCATTGTTGCGCAAGCGGCTGGTGATCGATGCCGGGGCGATGCGGCCGGAATCGGAACTGGCCCATGGCTGAGGCGGCAATGTCACGTCACGCCCTGATCACCGGCAGCTCGTCCGGGATCGGGCTCGCTCTGGCGCAGCGCCTGCTCGCGGCCGGCTGGCGCGTCACCGGCATCGACCGCCAGCCGGCGCCGACCGAGACTGAAGCTGCCGGCCTGCGCACGATCCCGCTCGACCTGCTCGATGCGGCAGCGCTGGCGGGCGTCCTGCCGGCGATCATCGCGGAGCGGCCGGACGCCTTCGTGCATTGCGCCGGGCTGATGCGGACGGGGCGCATCGCTGAGATACGTGACGAGGATGTCGAGGTGCTGTGGCGGCTGCATGTTGGCGCCGCCATCGCGATCCTGCGCGAGCTCGTGCCAACCTTGCCCGATGGGCGGGGGCGTATCGTGCTGTTGTCGAGCCGCGGCGCGCTCGGCCGGCCCGGGCGCGGCGCCTATGCCGCGACCAAGGCTGCGCTGCACGGTATTGCCCGCAGCCTGGCGCTCGAGCTGGCGCCGCGCGGGATCACCGTCAATGTCGTGGCACCGGCGGCGACCGACACGCCGATGCTGCGCGATCCCGGTCGCGGTGAGGCGCCTTCCGTCTCGCTGCCGATCGGCCGGCTGATTGCGCCGGACGAAGTCGCCTATCTCGCGCAGTGCCTGCTGGCGCCGGAGGCAGGGGCGATCACCGGCCAGACGCTCTATGTCTGCGGTGGGGCCTCGCTGGTGGCGCCAGGCTGAAAACGGTCACTCGGGCCCGATGGCGCCGGGCCAGCGTCCCTGTTCGGTCATCTCCCGCACGATCTCGCGGGCGATGCGGACGAATTCGCTGGCGATGCCCGCGGGCGAAGGCAAATCGAGCTCGACCAGCGCCAGCGGCCAATAGGCGCGCGGCGCAATCGGGCGGACCTCGATCTCCCCGGCGAGCATGCCGGCGGCGAGGGTTGCGCGGGTCATCAGGCTGACGCCGAGGCCGCGCTTGACCAGCCCGCTGGTGATGACGTGATCGTCGACCTCGTAGCGGGCGTCGATCCACAAGCCCTCGCGCGCAGCCCAGGCGTCGAGCAGCCGGCGCGAGGCGTTCGGCCGGCTCGGCAGGATCAGCGGCAGCTTGACGATCTCGGCCGATGGCAAGCCGCCGCGACCGTCGCCGAGGCTGCCGGGCAGCCCTACGACAAAGACCTCTTCGCGCAGCAGAGGCGTGACCTTGAGGCCGCGCTGAGGGAGAGGATCATGGGCGAAGGCGAGATCGAGCTGGCGGCGAGCGAGCAGGTCGTGAAGCTGGCTCGAGAAGCCGCCGACGATCTTGATTTCGACCTGCTCATGTGCGGCGCTGAAGCGGGCGAGCAGGGGCGGCGCCAGCAGATGGCCGACGCCCGGCGGCATGCCGATGGTGAGGCGGCCGGTCAGGGCGGCAGCGCCGCGGCGGACGTCGCTGGCGGCCTGCTCGACCTGACGCAGGAGCTGGGCTGAGTGCTCGAACAGGATGCGGCCGGCCTCGGTGAGGCGGGCGCCGTCGCGGCCGCGTTCGAGCAGCTCCTTGCCGAGCTCGGCTTCGAGCTCGCGGATGGTGCGGCTCACGGCCGGCTGGGAGATGCGCAGCATCTCCGAGGCGCGGCTGAAGCTGCCGCATTCGGCGACCGTCCGGAAATAGCGCAGCGCCCGGAGATCCATCGGCCGCGCGCCCCTTTAGGTCGCTTGCGCTTGGCCGGCTGCGGCTCGCCCGGCGATGAAGCCGAGGCCGAGCGCCGCGAGCAGGCCGTTGCCCGAGGCATAGCCGGCGCCGCCTGCCCGTCCGCTGATGCCTGCGGCAGCGCCGCCGCCGGCATAGAGGCCCGGCACGATGCCGCCATCCGCGCGCAGGACCCGGGCCTCCTCGTCGACGAGCAGGCCGCCCTGGGTGTGGAACAGTGCCGGCGCGATCCGTGTTGCGACGAAAGGTGCCTGCAGCACCCCCATGCCCCAGGCCTTGCGGCCGAGGGCATCCGGACGGTCGCCCTTGGCTGCGCCGGCAGCCAGCGCCAGCGTTTCGGTGAGCGTATCCGCTGGAAGCCGGCAGGCGGTGGCGAGCGCTTCGGCATCGGCGAAATCGGGGGCGCCGCCATGGGCGACGAGCACGCCGAAATCCGGCTGTCCGGCGGCGGTCGCCTCGCGGATGCGGCTGTCATAAATCGCGAACAGGCGCCCGCCGCGCGCCAGGGCCGGCGCGGCGAAGGCGGAGTAGCCGAGGGTCTCGTCGGCGAAGCGTCGGCCGCTCTCATCGACGATGACGCCGCCCTTCTCGACGACCGTCCAGGTGACGAGCTCGCCATGCGGCTGGGCGATGGCGGAATGAGCCTGGTAAGCGCCCATATTGGCGAGGCGCGCGCCGAGTGCCTCGCCCCAGCGCACCGCCTCGCCATCGCTGCCGAGCGCGCCGAAATACTCGGCTCCGGCGATGTCGGGCGCGTGGCGGGCGAGCAGCTGGCGGTCATGGCCGAAACCGTTGCAGGCGAGGATCACCGCCTTAGCGGCGATCAGGCTTTCCTCGCTGCCTTGCGTCTGGATCCGCGCACCGCGGACGGCACCATCTTCGACGAGAAGTGTCGTCGCTGGGGTGGCCAGCGCCACCGGAATGCCGCGCATCTCCGCCGCCTGCCAGAGGCCCTGCATCAGGTCGGAGCCGCGGCGCGAAGGCACGGCGTGCAGGCGGTTGACGCTGTGGCCGACATGCCGATAGGCGCCGATCAATTCGATCGGCAGGCCGATGGTATCGGCGAGCCATTCGACCATCGGCGCCGAGATTTCGCTGAGGCGATCGACCAGTGCCTCGGCCTCGTGCGGGCCGGCCGTGCGGCGTAAGTCGGCGGCGAAGCGGGCGGGATCGTCGGCGATGCTGGCTGCGACCTGGAAGCGTGTGCCGGCTGCGGGGATCGAGCCGCTCGACAGCATGGTGTTGCCGGCGAGGCGCGGCAGCTTCTCGACGACCGCGACCTCGGCGCCCGCCTCATGCGCTGCGAGCGCCGCGACGAGGCCGCAGCCGCCGGCGCCGATGACGAGGACGTCGACCGCGAGGTCAGGCTCGGCGGACGCCATGGCCCGCTCCACCTCAGGAGGCCTTCGCCGCCGCCTTGTACTTGGTCTCGTAATGGTCGGTGGTGAGGAGCTGCTTCTCCAGCGCCTGCATGGCCGGGAAGCCCATCAGGTTCCAGATCTCCTCGATCCCGACGAGCAGGTCGGAGCGGTCGGCCGGGATGCCGGTTTCCATCACGCCGCGCATCACCGAGAGCGCTTCCTGCATCGCCTTGATCGCGGCGGCCGGCAGCATGCGCGGCAGGCTGACACGGCGCACGCCGAGCTCCTTGAGGCGCGGCAGCGGGATCAGCGGCGTGGTCGGGCGCGGGCGGATGCCGAAGCCCATATTGATCGAGACCGGCTTGCCGCCGGCTGCCTCGACGACGCGGGCAATCTGGTCCTCGGTCTTGACCGCGTCAGGGAAGATCGCGTCGGCGCCGGCCGCGACATAGGCGCGAATGCGCTCCAGCGTCGCGTCGAGACCCTCGACGGCGAGGGCGTCGGTGCGGGCGATGATGACGAAGTCGTCGTCGCGGCGGGCGAGGCAGGCGGCCTCGATCTTCTTGACCATCTCCTCCCTGGAGACGACTTCCTTGCCCGGCATGTGGCCGCAGCGCTTCGGGCTGACCTGGTCCTCGAGGTTGACGCCGGCAGCGCCGGCCTCCTCGAACATCTGCACGGTGTAGTGCACGTTCATCGGGTTGCCGTAGCCATTGTCGGCGTCGCAGGTCAGCGGGATCGCGATCGAGCGGGCGAGCTGGCGGCAGTGATTGACGTTCTCGTTCAGCCCCATCATGCCGAGGTCCTCGACGCCGAGGATCGCATTGGCGATGGCGGCGCCGCTGGTGCAGGCGCTCTTGAAGCCAGCGGCCTCGACCAGGCGGGCGCTGTAGCCGTCATAGACGCCGGGCGAGACGATGAACTCGCCGGAATTGAGCAGGGCCCGGAAGGCGGCCGGAGCCGAAATCTCGCGTCTGGCGATCATGATGCTCGTTTCTCCGCATCGGCGGCAGCAATGGATGGTGTTTCGGGAACCTGGGCCAGCACATGGCGGCCGGCGCGCTCGACATGCGAGCGCATCAGGGATTCGGCGAGGGCTCCGTCGCGCATCTTGATGGCGCGCAGGATCTGCCAGTGCTCGGTGAAGGCGAGCTCCTTGCGCTCCGGCACGGCGCCGGAGATGCGCCGGTAGATGCGCAGCAGGTGGTAGAGATCGCCGCAGAGGCTGTCGATGATGCGGCTGTTGCCGCTGGCGCGGACGACGCGCTCGTGGAAATCGAAGCGCGCGCCTTCGGGCTGGTGCCCGGAATGGGCGGCCTCGAGATCGGCGATCAGCGCGTCGATCTCGGCCTCGCTCATCTGCTGGGCGGCGAGGCGGCAGGCATAGCCTTCGAGCGCTTCGCGCATCTGGAAGAGTTCGAGGATCGCCTGCGACGAGAGCGAGACGACGCGCGCCCGCAGGAACGGCTCGCGGGAGACGAGCTGGATGCCCTGGAGACGGCGGATCGCTTCGCGGACCGGGCCGCGGCTGACGCCGAAGCGCGTGGCCAGCACGGATTCGTTGACGACCATGCCGGGCGCGAGTTCGGTGCTGTAGATCAGATCGAGAATGCGGCCGAAGATTTCTTCGCCGAGCGTCTCGGGGCGCCGTTCGCCGGGTGCCGCTTCCTGCAGATCCATGCGCGAACGTTAGGAGCGGGTTGAAAATGTGTCAACAGTTTTGAAGGGCGCTTGCCAGAATCCGGCCAGCAGAGCCTCGTGTGGTAGACTCAGTATTTAATGCGATACTGGTTTAGCCGTCGGACGTTCGAGAGCCAAAATGTCTGTAGAAAAATACTTTTCTGAAAGTGTTGACATTTATGGACCCCCCTTTCATTTTCGGCGAGTGAGAACGATGCGAACGGCGAAATGGCCGACGTCATGACGTCCGATAACCCCCTGGAGAGCGCTGCTGCGGCGGGCGCTTACGTCTCGGTCGCCCGTGCGGCCGAGCGTGCCGGTGTCTCGCTTGTCGCGCTGCCCTACGCCTGCCGCGTCTTCGTCGAGAATCTCGAACGCGGTCGGCTCTGCGATCCCAATATCGGTGCGGACGCGGTCGCGGCGATGCTGCAGTGGCGCGAGAACCATGGCGTCGGCGTGCCGCTGACCGTCGGCCGCGTCATCCTGCCCGATTCCAGCGGCCTGCCGGTACTGCTCGATCTCGCCTCGTTGCGCGATGCCGTTGCCGAGGCCGGCTGCGATCTGGCCAGCGTCGAGCCGCGCATTCCCGTCGACGTCATCGTCGACCACTCCCTGCAGGTCGACGTCTCGGCTACGCCAGATGCGATGGCGCGCAACATGGCGCGCGAATTCGAGCGCAATGGCGAGCGCTACAGCTTCCTGAAATGGGCGCAGCAGGCTTTTCGCTCCGTCCGTGTCTATCCGCCGGGCACCGGCATCATCCATCAGGTCAATCTGGAACACATCGCTCCCGTGGTCACGCGGGTCGCGACATCGCTCGGCGAGATCGCCTGCCCGGACTTCGTCATCGGCGGCGATTCCCATACGCCGATGATCAACGGCATCGGCGTGCTCGGCTGGGGCGTCGGCGGCATCGAAGCGCAGGCGGCGATGCTCGGGCAACCTTATGTCTTCCCGGTGCCGGAATTCGTCGGCGTCAGGCTCATCGGGGCGCTGCCGGCCGGCGCGACCACCACCGACCTCGTCCTCACCGTCACCGAGCGGCTGCGGCGCGAGCGGGTCGTTGCGACGGTGATCGAATATTTCGGGCCGGGCGCGGCGACTTTGTCGGTGCCATCGAGGGCAACGCTCGCCAACATGGCGCCGGAATATGGCGCGACCGCTGGCTTCTTTCCGATCGATGCGCAGACCATCGCCTATCTCTCTCGCACGCGCTCGCCGGAGCAGGCCGCCTTCGTCGAGGCCTATGCGCGGGCCAATGCCATGTTCCGCGAGCCCGGCCTGCCCGATCCGGATTATTCGCGCGTGATCGAGATCGACCTCGCTAAGGTCGGCCGCAGCGTCGCCGGGCCGCGCCGCCCGCAGGACCGGCTCGATCTATCCGCCGTCGCGACGGATTTCGCGGGCCGGCTGCCGCAGCCGCTGGCGGAGGGCGGCTTTGCCGCCGATCCCGGCGCGGCCGTTCCGGTCTCGACACCCGCCGGCTCGGCAGAGCTTCGGCATGGCGCGCTGGCGATCGCGGCGATCACCGCCTGCACCAATACCTCCAATCCTGCGGTGATGATCGCTGCCGGGCTACTGGCGCGGAATGCTGTGGCTGCTGGGCTCAACGTTCCCGACTGGGTCAAGACCTCGCTGGCGCCGGGCTCGCGCGTGGTGACGCGCTATCTCGACGAACTCGGCCTGCTGGCACCGCTGGAGCAGCTTGGCTTCGGCGTGGTCGGCTATGGCTGCACCACCTGCGGCGGCAAGTCCGGCCCGCTGCTGCCGGTGATGGCGCAGGCGATCGATGCCGGGGGGCTGGTCGCCGCCGCCGCGCTCTCGGGCAACCGCAATTTCGAGGGCCGCATCCATCGCCAGGTACGAGCCAACTACATCATGTCGCCGCCGCTGGTCGTCGCCTTCGCGCTGGCCGGGCGGATCGACATCGATCTCGAAAGCGAGCCGCTCAACGGCGCGGAAGCGGAAAAGCCGGTCTATCTCGCCGATCTCTGGCCGGGCGAGGAAGAGATCGCCACGCTCGCCGCCCGCGCAGGTGATGAGCGCCTGTTCCGTGAAGTCTATGGCGAGACGCCGTCGACGCTGCTCTGGGACGAGCTTGCCGCACCGAGCGGCCTGCGCTTCGGCTGGAACCCGCAATCGAGCTATCTGGTCGAGCCGCCTTTCCTGGAGCTTGCCCGCGAGCGGGCGCGCGAGGGTGTGCCGGAGCGCCTGACGGGCGCGCGCGCGCTCGGCGCCTATGGCGACTCGCTGACGACCGACCACATCTCGCCGAGCGGCGAGATCCCGGTCGACAGCCCGGCCGGGCGCTATCTGATCGGGCTCGGCATCGAGCCGAAGGCGTTCAACACCTATGTCGGCCGGCGCTGCAATCACGAGGTGATGGCGCGCGCCACCTTCGCCAATCTGCGCATCAAGAACCAGATGGTGCCCGGCCGCGAGGGTGGCTGGACGCAGCTCCAGCCGGAAGGCGAGGTCGTCTCCGTGCATGAGGCGGCGAGCGCCTATGCCGAGCGCAACGTGCCACTGGTCGTGTTGGGCGGCAAGGATTACGGCATGGGCTCCAGCCGCGACTGGGCGGCCAAGGGCTCGGCCCTCCTCGGGGTGCGTGCCGTCATCGCCGAGAGCTATGAGCGCATCCACCGCTCCAACCTGATCGGCATGGGCGTGGTGCCGCTGCGCTTCGCCGATGGCGACGGCTGGCGCCAGCTCGGCCTCGACGGCAGCGAGACCGTCGACATCGAGGGGCTTGTCGCCGCGATCGACGGCACCGGCTCGGCGACGGTCGTTGCTACGGGCGCAGCCGGTTCCATCCGCTTCTCGGTCACGGCCGATGTCTCGACCCAGAGCGAGCGCGCCTGCCTGCGCGCCGGCGGCATCATGGCCGAGGTCCTCGCCTTCTTCACCCGGCGCACCGCGCCGGCCCTGGTCACGACGGAGCATCCATGAGTTTCGATCTCTTGCTGGCGGGGGGCGAGATCGTCTTCCCGGGCGTCGGGGTCCGCACCGGCTCGGTCGCGGTCAAGGACGGGCGCATCGCCGCGCTGCTGGCGCCGGGCGAGCAGGCGAGCGCCAAGGAGGTCATCGATTGCCGTGGCAAATGGGTAATGCCGGGGCTGATCGACCCGCACACCCATATCGGCTTCGGTTCGAACGAGACCGATTTCGAGACCGAATCGCGCTCCGCCGCCATTGGCGGCGTTACCGGGATGATGACCTTCCACCGCTCCAACGATCTGCGCCAGTCGACCGGGCCGTGGAAAGAGCGTGGCGAGAGCCAGTCGCTGATCGACTTCGGCTTCCATTTCGGCGTCACCAGCAAGCTGCACATCGAGACGCTGCCGGAGTGCGCCGAGCGTTTCGGCGTGACCTCGATCAAGGTCTACCTGATGTACAAGGGCGCCTCGGGCGCGGCGAAGGGTTTTACCGAGATCGATGACGGCCTGCTCTACCGGGCGCTGCTGCAGGGTGCGCGCATCAAGGGCGGCGTCGTCGGCGTGCATTGCGAGAATGTCGAGGTCATCCCGGTCTTCCGCGAGCCGCTGAAGGAAGCCGGCCGCAACGACCTGCCCGCCTGGGACGAGCAGAGCCCCGGTTTCCTCGAGGCCGAAAACGTCTTCCGCGTGATCTATTTCGGCGAGAAGGCGCAGTGCCCGGTCAACATCGTGCACATGTCGAGCGCCGAGAGCCTGGAGATCGTACGCCGGGCGAAGCGGCCCGGCCGTGCGCCGATCCATGTCGAGACCTGCAGCCACTATCTGGCATTGACCAGCCAGTCGCCGATCGGCTTCCTCGGCAAGGTCAATCCGCCGCTGCGGTCTGAGAACGATGTCGAGGCGCTTTGGGAGGGCGTGCGCGACGGCACGATCTCGACCATCGGCTCCGACCATGTGCCGCGCAAGCGCGAGACCAAGGGCCCGGACATCTGGAAGGCGAGCGCCGGCTTCCCCGGCCTCGGCACGCTGCTGCCGATCCTGATCCATGAGGGCGTACACAGGCGCGGGCTGCCGATCGAGCAGATCGCCGCCGCGACCAGCGCCAATGTCGCCAGGCTCTATTCGATCCCAAACAAGGGCGGCATCGCCGTCGGCATGGATGCCGATCTCGTCGTCGTCGATCCGGACAAGGAAGTCCTAGTCGATCCGGCGACGCAGGAATCGCACTCCGACTACTCGCCCTACGAGGGCATGCGCTTCAAGGGCGCGCCCGTGCGCACCATCCTGCGCGGCCGCGTCATCGCCAGCGACGGCGCCGTCGATGCCGAGGCACGCGCGACGCCGGCCGGCCGCTATCTGCACCGCTCCTGAGACTGAAAGCTGAAGACGATGACCAAGCGAATCTGGGACGATTTCCTGACCGAGCGCGACAAGCAGGTCTATGCGCAGGCCGGCTATGGCAAGCGCGGCGGCTTCGGCAAGCGCCCGGCCCTGTTCATCATCGACGTCCAGTACAATTTCTGCGGCGACAAGCCGGAGGACATCCTCGAAGGCCTCAAGCAGTATCGCACCCATTGCGGCCCCGAAGCCTGGGCCGCGGTCGAGCATATCGTGCCGCTGCTGGAGATGGCGCGCGAGAAGAACATCCCGGTCTTCTACACCGAGAGCGCCCGCCGGCCGGACATGATCGATTCCGGCGTGCAGGTCGGCAAGAACCATCGCGGCACCGAGAAGACCTCGACCGAGGGGACGCATGCGACCCAGACCGTCGCGCCGCTGGCGCCGCGCCCGCAGGACATCCGCATCGGCAAGCGCAAGCCGTCCTGCTTCTTCGGCACCATCTTCATGAGTCATCTCAACTTCTTCGACGTCGACACGCTGATCCTGACCGGCTGCACCACCTCGGGCTGCCTGCGGGCGACGGCGGTCGACGCCTATTCCTATAATTTCAAGGTGGTGATCCCGGAGGAGACGGCGTTTGACCGCTTCCAGGCGAGCCATGCGATCAACCTGTTCGACCTCAACTGCAAATATGCCGACGTGATCCCGTCGGCCGAGGTGAAGGACTATCTCGGCGGCCTCGCCGTCCGCGACGATTTGCCGACCGGCGTGCAGGGTTGAGGCTTCCGCCAGACGTCATTCCCGGCCGAAGCGCAGCGGAGAGCCGGGAATCTCTGGACGAGTGTGCTCCAGAGCCCCATTCGGCATGAGATGCTCGGGACAGGCCCGAGCATGACGCCTGAGAGGACCCTTATGGCCGATCGCGAGATCATCGTCCCGGAATCGATGCGCGCCATCGTCGAGCGGGCCGGCTATGCGCCGGCCGTGCGCGTCGGCGAGATCGTCTATGTCGTCGGCCAGGTCGGCCGCACCGCCGATCTCCAGGTGATCGAGGACCCGGCGGAGCAGTTCGCGGCCGCCTGGGAGAATGTCCGGATCGTTCTGGAAGCGGCCGGCTGCAGCTTCGCCGACATGGTCGACGTCACCACCTACCATGTCGGGATGGCGCGCCACATGGACGTGTTCCGCGAGGTCAAGAACCGCCTCGTCCCGCGCGAAGGCTATGCCTGGACGCGGATCGGCGTCTCCGAGCTCGCCCATCCCGGCCTGCTGGTCGAGATCAAATGCGTCGCCCACCGGCCAGGCCGCTGAGCTGGACCCGGCTCAGCCCAGGGTCGCGCTCAATTTGGAACAGGCCCGCGTGAACAACGCGCCGGGCTTCACGCCCGCCTGCTTCATCATCCACCAGGCGCAGCAGAGATTGGACGAGAGCAGCGGCGGGGCCGAGCCCTCGGCGCGCCCCAACATGGCCGGCAGGGTGATCATGCCGGTGCCGCTCATGACGATGGCGTCGATGCCGTTCGTCTCGACCTGGCGCAGGGCTTCCTCGACCTCTTCCGTGGTCAGCTCATAGGCGCGGAAGGTCTCGGAGACCTTGACCACCTGCGCGACGGTGAAGCCGGCGCCGGTCCAGTAGCCGGCGGCCTCCTCGGTGAGCCAGGCCGGATAGGGCGAGAACAGGCAGATGCGCCTGGCGCCGATCGCCTTCAGTGCGTGGCGGATCGCGCCGCTTGCGGTCTCCACAGGAAAGCCTGCAGCTTCGGAGAGGCATGCTGCCAATGCGTCGTCGGCGCTGGCGCCAAGCCGGTAGCTCGGCCCGGTCAGCGCGACCGTCGCGGCGTCGAGCTTCAGGCTGCCGAAGGTTTTCAAGGCCGGTTGGTAGGAGGCAATATAGGCCCGGTTGCGCTGCTCCAGCGTCGTGTCCGGCATCACCGGCAGGCGCGTGGCGTAGACCCGCGCGCCCGAGGAGATCAGCCGGTTCATCTCCGGCTCGACGGTCGGGTTGGCCGGCGGGACGAGCAGGCCGAGCGCGGGCTGCGTGGCGAGTTCAGACAGATCCATGGTGTCCCTCAGGCGGCGCGGGCAGGGCGTTCGAGCATGTCGAGCATCGCGGCAGCGGCGAGATAGTCGATGGCGCTGCTGCGCGAGGCGGCGAGGTCGCGCACCTTCTGCAGCCAGTCCTCGCCGCCGGCGACGTTGCGGTCGGTGCGCGGGATCAGCATCTCCTCGGCGATGCGCTTGCGCTCGGCGGCCGCCGCGATGACCAGCTCCGGCCGGCGCTCGCGCAGGGCGCGGATCATCGCCTCAGCCAGCGCCTTCGCATCGTGGATGCCGCAATTCATGTTCATGCCGCCGCGGGTGTTGGTGACATGGGCGCCGTCGCCGGCGAGGAAGGCGCGCCCGACATGATAGTGCGAGGCGACGCGGCGGCTGGCGCCGTAGACGTCGCGGCCGAGCACGGTGGGTGGCGTCGTCCAGCTCGGCATGACCTCGCGGATGCGATCGGCGAACCAGCCATCCTGCAAGGCTGTCTCGTCCGGCACGTCGCCGGGCACGCGGATGATGATGCGCCAGCAATCCGGCATCTTGAGGAAGCTCAGCGACTTCGAGCCATTGTGCAGATAGGTGATCGGCGCGATCCCCGGCAGTACGATATCGAGATCGTCCGAGGTCATGACACGCAGGACCTTGTGCGGATAGACCATGCCGTCGAAGGCGATACCGAGCGCCTCGCGCACGGTGCTGCGGGCGCCGTCGGTGCCGAGCAGGTAATCGGCGGTGATGATCAGCTTCTCACCGTCGCGATCGGCGGTGACGGTGACGCCATTCCCGTCCTGCGCCACTGCCTCGAAACCCGCGCCGAACAGCACGCGCGCATTGGGGTGCGTCTCGATCTGCGCCAGCAGCAGCGGCGTCAGGCGCGCCTGCTCCAGATGCAGCCGGAAGGGGAAGGGGGTGCGCTCGGCAAGATCGGCGAGGACGAACTCGGCGAAGGGGCCGTCCGGCGTGCGGTACTGGATGCGCTTGACGATCTCGCCCTCGGCCAGCATCGGCGCGAGCACGCCGAGCTCATCGAGGATCTCCAGCGTCGCCGGGTGGAAGGTCGAGGCCTTGGACGCGGCGGTGAGGGCGGCGCGCTTTTCGAGCACGACGACATCGACGCCCGCTCTGGCAAGGATCAGGGCCGCGACGAGGCCGACCGGCCCGGCGCCGGCTACGATCACTTGCGTTGTCAGGCTGGTGGTCATGGACATCCTCCGCGGCGGCGCCGAGCGCCGCGCATCTATTTGTATTAAGTATGCTACTTAATATGTTTTAGCAAGAGCGGCCAGAATCGGCCGTCAAGTCTCTTCGGGGCCGAGCACGAGGCAGTTCGCTGCCGCCCAGCCGACCGGGATGCGCTCGCCACGCTGCAGGGCGGGCAGGCCATCGCGGAAGGTCAGGCGGGCGGTGAAGCTGTCGGAGCCGCCGAGGCGCAGGCGCAGGCGGGTATGATCGCCGTAATAGACGAGCTCCTCGATCACGGCGTCGAAGCGGTTCTCGCCGGCGGCGGCCGGGCCGATCAGCACCTTTTCGGGGCGCAGCGCCAGCACGGCCGGCGCGCCGACCGGCAGGTCGGTCCCGGCCATGGCGCGGACCTCGCTGCCATCCGAGAGACGAAGCAGGCACTGGGCGCCATCGCGGGCGGAGATGGTGCCGTCGAGCTTGTTGTTCTCGCCGATGAAGGAGGCGACGAAGGCGTTGGCCGGCTTCTCGTAGATCTCGGTCGGCGGCGCCAGCTGCTGGATGCGGCCATGATGGAAGACGGCGACGCGGTTCGACATGGTCAGCGCCTCGCCCTGGTCATGGGTGACGTAGACCACGGTGACGCCGAGCTGCTCGTGGATGTGCTTGATCTCGAGCTGCATGTGCTCACGCAATTGCTTGTCGAGCGCGCCGAGCGGCTCGTCCATCAGCACGAGCTTGGGCCGGAAGACCAGAGCACGGGCGAGCGCGACGCGCTGCTGCTGGCCGCCGGAGAGCTGGGTCGGGCGCCGGTCGGCAAGATGGCCGAGCTTGACCATGTCGAGCGCACCGCGCACCCGCTCCTCGCGTTCGGCCCGGCCGACGCTCTGCATCTCCATCGGGAAGGAGAGGTTGGCGGCGACACTCATATGCGGGAAGAGCGCGTAATTCTGGAAGACCACGCCGATACCGCGCCGGTGGGCCGGGACGTTGTTCAGCGGGCGGCCGTCGAAGGTGATGGTGCCGCCGGACGGATCCTCGAAGCCGGCCAGCATCATCAGCGTCGTGGTCTTGCCCGAGCCGGAGGGGCCGAGCAGCGTGACGAACTCGCCGCGCTCGACCTTGAAATCGAGCGACTTCACGACCTGCGTCGCGCCGTCATAGCTCTTGGTGACCTTGTCGAAGACGATGATGGGGTCGCTCATGCCACTACTCATGCGGTCGGGCCGGAGGGGGAGGCCCCGCGGGCCTGCGCGCGCTTCCGGATGAATTCGTTGAGGGCCAGCAGCAGCACCGAGAAGAGGATCAGCAGCACGGCGGCGGCGGCGATGGTCGGGCTCAGGAACTCCCGCAGGCCGGCATACATCTGGCGCGGCAGCGTGAACTGGCCGGGGCTGGCGATGAACAGCGCCACGATCAGCTCGTCGAAGGAGGTGGCGAAGGCGAAGAGCGCGCCCGTCGCCACGCCCGGCGCGATCAGCGGCAGCACGACGCGGCGGAAGGCGATCGCCGGATTGGCGCCGAGGCTGGCGGCGGCGCGCAGCAGGTTCTGGTCGAAGGTCTGCAGCGAGGCCAGCACCGTCAGCAACACGAAGGGCACCGACAGCACGGTATGGGCGAGGATCAGGCCGGTCAGCGTCGAGCCGAGGCCGACGAGCGACAGCGAGAAATACATGGCGATCGCGGTGACGATGACGGGCGTCACCATCGGCAGCGACAGGATGGCGAGCAGCAGAGCCTTGCCGGGGAAACGGCCGAGGAAGATGCCGAAGGCGGCGAGGGTGCCAAGCAGCGTCGCCAGGATCATGGTGGCGATGCCGACGACGAAGCTGTTCCAGGTGGCGCTGAGCCAGCGGCTGGAGGTGAAGAAGTCCTCGTACCAGCGCAGCGAGTAGCCCGGCGTCGGCAGCACCAGCAGTTCGCCCGAGGAGAGCGAGAGCGGGAAGACGACGACGATCGGCGCCACCAGGAAGAGCAGGATCAGGGCCGTGGCGAGCGCCAGTGCGAGGCGCCCGGCCGAGAGCTTGCGTGCAGGAGCGGAGGGAGCAGTGCCGGCCATCGCTCAGACCTTCACATTGCCGGAGCGGAAGCCGGGCACGATCAGTCGCGCGACGATGACGAGCAGTGCGGTCATCGCCATCAGCAGCGTCGCCAGCGCGGCGGCCATGCCCCAGTTCACCGAGGTGTTGGTGAAGAAGGCGATGAAGTAGCTGACCATCTGGTCGCCGGAACCGCCGACGAGGGCGGGCGTGATGTAGAAGCCGACCGAGAGCATGAACACCATCAGCGATCCCGCGGCGACGCCAGGCATGGTCAGCGGCAGATAGATGCGCAGGAAGCGGCGCCAGCCCGGCGCGCCGAGCGAGGCGGCGGCGCGCATATAATCGGGCTTGATCCCCTTCATCACGCCGTAGAGCGGCAGAATGGCGAAGGGCAGCAGCACGTGGACCATGGCGAGATAGACGGCAAAGCGCGTGAAGATCATCGTCAGCGGCTGGTTGACGATGTCGAAGGCCATCAGCAGCGCGTTGATCGGCCCTTCGCGCTGCAGGATGATGAACCAGGCTGTCGTCCGGACCAGGATCGAGGTCCAGAACGGGATCAGCACCAGCATCATCCCGGCATTGGCCCAGCCCTGCGGCAGGATCGAGAGGGTATAGGCGACGGGGTAGGCCAGCAGCGCGCAGATCACCGTGACGATCAGGCTGATCTCGAAGGTGCGCCAGAACAGCGGCAGGAAGATCGCATCCTCGGCACCGGCATGGACGATACCCTTGTCGGTCGGCCGCATATCGAGCGAGCGCAGCAGATAGAGCGAGGTCCAGGGCCCGGTCGCGCGCTTGAACATGCGCCAGAGCTCAGGCTCGCCCCAGCGCGGGTTGAGCGCGATCAGGCCGTCTTTCATCGGAGGGGCGAGGCGAGAAGAAGCGCGCGCAGCTTGCAGCAACAGGCTGCGCAGGCCGGTCTCCTCGAAATTCAGGCGGCTGAGGACGGCCCCGGCTTCCTGGTTCTGCTGCGCGGTGCGGAGTTCCTCGACCATCGTGGCGAAGGTCTCGTCGGGCGGCAGGTCCTTGCCGTCCCAGGCGCGCAGCAAGGCAGTGGTGCGGGGCAGGGTGGTCGAGAACTCGGAATCGTCGACCGCCCGATAGAGCGTCGCCCCGAGCGGGACGAGGAAGCTCAGCGTGACCAGGAGCAGGAGGGGCGCGATCAGCGCCGCCGCCAGCAGGTTCCGTCGTGACATGCCGAGTCCCCGTGCCTGCTCGACGGCTTACTTGGCGAGCCAGGCGTTGAAGCGGGCCTCGAGATCCTCGCCGTGCTCGACCCAGAACTCGGTGTTGATGAAGAGACCCTCCTTGGCGTGGTTGGCGACCATGCCGGGATTCTTCTTGATGACCTCGGGGTTGTTGGCGACGGCGGTGTTGGCCGGCGATACCGCCCAATCCTGCGCCAGGCTGGTCAGCGGCTTCTCGTCGGTCATGTAGCTGATCAGCTTCATGCCCTCGGCCTTGTTCGGCGAGTTGCGCACCACAGTCCAGTAGTCGAACGAGAACAGCAGCGTGTTCCACTGCACCGGGTACTTGGCGCCGCCTTCGTTGGCGCGGATCGTGCGCCCGACATAGCCGACGGCATAGGCGGCCTCGCCCGAGCCGACGAGCTGCAGCGGCTGCGTGCCCGACTTCCACCAGACGACATGCGGCTTGATCTGGTCGAGCTTGGTGAAGGCGCGCTTCTGCCCGTCCGCCGTGGCCAGCACCTTGTAGACATCGGCGGCCGGCACGCCGTCGGCGATCAGGGCGATCTCAAGCGTCATCTTGGCGCCGGAGCGCAGCGAGCGCTTGCCGGGGAACTTCTGGATGTCCCAGAGTTCGGCATAGTTGGCCGGGCCGGTCGCGGTGCGGGCCTGGTCGTAGAACAGGCTGACGCCCCAGCCGACGGCGCCGGCGCCGCAGGCGGTGGTGCCGCCGGGGATGAACTTCTTCTGGTCGATCACGCTCCAGTCGAGCTTCTCGAAGACGCCATCCTCGCAGCCGCGGGCGAGCTCGGGCGCCTCGACCATGATCACGTCGTAGGTGACGTCGTTCGACTTCACCATCGAATAGATCTTGGCCATCTCGCCATTATAGACGTCGTCGGCGACCTTGACGCCCTTCTCGGCGGCATAGCCCTGGAACAGGTGCTTGCGGGCATTGTCCTGGAAGCCGCCGCCGAAGCCGACGACCATCAGGTCGCGCGCCAAAGCAGGAGCCGCTGCTGCGGTCAGTCCGAGCGCGAACAGCCCCGCGCAGGCAAATCTCGTCGTCTTCATGCTCATCCCCTCGTTCTTATGGATATCAAGCCCGGATTTCGACGGCCATCGACGGCAGTGCGGCTGCCGCGTCAAGCCGCCTGCCATCCGCGTGACAAGCGTATTGGTATTTTTGATATGATGATGATACATATCTGTCAACGGCAACCCGTCGCCGTGCTCTCCAGGAACCTCCGATGACCGCAGCCACGCTCTCGCTCGATCCGATCTCGTCCGCGATCCGCCCGACCAAGCAGGATGCGGACCAGCGCTATCGCTATCAGCACTATATCGACGGCGGCTTCGTCGATCCGGCGAGCAATGCCTGGCTGGAGACGTCGGATCCGGTGACGGGCGAGGACTGGGCCTGGGTGGCGCGCGGGGATGCAGCCGATGTCGAGCGGGCGGTCACGGCGGCGCATCGCGCCTTCTCGGAAGGGCCGTGGCCGGCTCTCTCGGCCTCCGGGCGCGGCGCGCTGATGCGCAAGCTCGGCGACCTCATCACGGAGAATGCCGACTGGCTGGCGCGGGTCGAGATGCGCGACAATGGCAAGCTCTTCGCCGAGCTGTCGATGCAGATGCGCTATATGGCGAACTATTATTACTACTATGGCGGGCTGGCCGATAAGATCGAAGGCACGGTGATCCCGACCGACAAGCCCGGCGTGTTCAATTACACCAAGCCCGAGCCGATCGGCGTCGTCGCCTGCATCATGCCGTGGAATTCGCCGCTGCCGCTGACCAGCCTGAAGCTGGCGCCGGCGCTGGCGGCCGGCTGCACCGTCGTGCTGAAGCCGTCCGAGTTCACCTCGGCCTCGCTGCTCGAATTCGTCAAGCTGGTCGAGGCGGCCGGCTTCCCCAAGGGGGTCGTCAACGTCATCACCGGTTATGGCGCTGAGGTCGGCGACGCGCTGATCAGCCACCCGCTGGTCGAGCGCATCGCCTTCACCGGCGGCCCCGAGGCCGGCCGGATGATCAACGAGAAGGCCGCCCGCCACATGAAGCGGGTGACGCTGGAGCTGGGCGGCAAGTCGCCGAACATCATCTTCGACGATGCCGAGCTCGACCAGGCGGTGAAGGGCGCCGTCGCCGGCATCTTCGCGGCCTCGGGCCAGACCTGCGTCGCCGGCTCGCGCCTGCTGGTGCAGGACACGATCCACGACGCCTTCGTCGAGCAGCTCAAGGCCTTCATCGCCGATGTCAGGTTCGGCCATCCCTCCGATCCGGCGACGCAGGTCGCGCCGATCTCGACCAGGCCGCAGCTCGAGAAGATCAAGTCCTATGTCGAGATCGCCAAGTCCGAAGGCGCGCGTCTCGTCGCCGGCGGCGAGCCGGCCTCGGTGCCGGGCTATCCGAAGGGGCTGTTCTTCAAGCCGACCATCTTCGTCGACGTGAAGAACGGCATGCGCATCGCCCAGGAGGAGGTGTTCGGCCCCGTGCTGTCGGTGATCCGCTTCAAGGACGAGGACGAGGCGGTCCGCATTGCCAATGACACGCAGTTCGGCCTTGCCGCCGGCATCTGGACGCAGTCGATGCGCCGGGCGCTGACCATGGCCAACCGCGTCCGCGCCGGCACTGTCTGGGTCAACAACTACCGTTCGACCAGCACGACCTCGCCCTTCGGCGGCTTCAAGATGAGCGGTGTCGGCCGCGAGGGCGGCATCGCCGGCATCCGGGAGTACATGGAGACCAAGAGCGTCTGGATCTCGACGGCGACGGACATCCCGAACCCGTTCATCCGGCGCTGATGCATGAGCCCGGCAGCGGCGTCCTAAGCGGCGCCGCTGTCGGTGATCATCGCCTTCCAGGGCGTGCCGAGATTCTGGCCGTCGATGGAGTACTGCACGCGATATTCGTAGCGGTCGGGCCGGTAGAGCGCCTGCAGCAATTCGATCAGGCGTCCGTCCTCGTCGCGGACATGGCGGGTCATCGCCACCAGTGGCGTGCCGATCGCGACGTCGAGATGCGGCGCCACATCGGAATCGGCGAGTACGGCCGTGATCCTCTCCTCGAAGCGGGCGAGCTTGACGCCCGCGGCGGCGAGCGTGGCCGAGACCGGCAGTGACGAGATCGCGGTGCGCGGCACCAGCGGGGCGAGGTCGGCAGGGAGATAGCAGAGCGTGTGCGAGATCGGTGAGCGCTCGTCGCCCCGGACGCGCTCGATCCGCAGGAGTTCCGTACCGTCGGCGATGTCGAAGGTCTGGGCGAGCAAGGGCGAGGGGCGGACGAAGTCATAGGCCAGCAGGACGATCTTCGTCTTGCGGGCGAGGGAGATCTGGTTGTTGAGCAGCTGGCTCGCGGACTCGCCGGCCTCGTTGGCCGGCGTCAGCGGGAAGGTGCCGCGGCCGCGCTGGCGCAGGACGCGCCCCTCGCGCTCCAGCCTTTCCATCGCCTTGCGGATGGTGACCCGCGACACGCTGAAGGTCTCGGCGAGGTCGTCCTCGCTCGGGATCGGGGAGCCCTGCGGATAGGAGCCGTCCATGATCTTCTGGAGCAGCATGACGTAGACGCGGTGATAGAGCGGAATGACGTCCCGTTCCGACGAAGGCCGCTCAGCCGCCGTACCCGTCTGCGGTCTCGCCATGGATTGCCTTTCCGGATTCGTCGTGGGGAATCGCTAGCATGTATGGTCTGGAATACCAATCAGGCCCGCTGCTCGCGGAAGTATGTTGTATTATGTTTATATCATTGATACCTATTTCGCTGTTTTGATGCCCACCCGACGCCTTTGCGAGACAGTGATGAGTGACAGCCTCGACGCCGCAGACCGCCAGCGCTTCGCCGGCTCCTATGCGCATCGCAAGACCGCGCTGTCCCATCTCGCCTATGGCGTCTCCTCGACCCCGCGCGCAACGCAGAATCCGGTGGCGATCACGATCGAGCGCGGCGAGGGCGCCCATGTCGTCGACGTCGACGGCAATCGTTTCGTCGATTACGCGCTCGGTTACGGCCCGCTGATCCTCGGCCATACGCCTCCGTCAGTGATCGCCGCCGTCCAGGACGAGCTGAGCCGCGGCCTGCGGACCGCGAGCGTGCATCGCGGCGAGGCCGAGCTGGCCGAGCTGATCGCGGCCTGCGTGCCCTCGGCCGAGCAGACCAGCTTCGTCAGCACCGGCACCGAGGCGATCCAGCTCGCCCTGCGAGTCGCGCGCGCCGCGACGGGACGCGTCAAGATCATCAAGTTCCGGGCCAATTACCATGGCTGGGCTGACGGCATCCATGTCGGCAACGCGATCGGGCAGGACGGCGCCTCGGCCCTCGGCCAGGACCCGCAGGCGGCCCAGAGCGTGACGCTGCTGGATTGGGGCGATGCCGGGCAGGTCGAGGCGGTGCTCGATTCCAGCTTCGCCGCCGTCATCGTCGAGCCGGCGGCGATCAATGGCGGCTGCTTCGAGCCGCCGGCCGGTTTCCTCGAGCGGCTGCGGACGGCAACGCAGCGCTGCGGCGCGCTGTTGATCTTCGACGAGGTGATCACCGGCTTCCGCCTCGCCCTCGGCGGTGCGCAGGAACGCTATGGCGTGACGCCGGACATCAGCGTGCTCGGCAAGGCGCTTGGCGCCGGCCTGCCGATCAGCGCGGTCTCGGGCAGCCGCGCGGCGATGGAGGTTCTGTCGAGCGGGCGCCTGATGCATCGCGGCACCTTCAACGGCAACCCGCTCTCGGTGGCAGCCGCGATCGCCTGCCTCAAGGTGCTGCAGGCCGAGCGCGGGGAGATCTATCCGCGCATGGACGGGTTCGCGGCGCGGCTGTGCGGGTTTCTGAACGATCAGGCTGCGCGTCGCGGCGTTCCGGTCCGGGCGCGCCAGTCTGGAGCGGCCTTGCAGATATTCGCCGCCACGGGGCCGGTCGAGACGCTGCGCGACACGGCAAAGGTCGATAAGGACAAGACGCTGGTCTTCACCGGCGCCTTGCTCAGGCAGGGGGTGATGACCTTGCCGCGGGGGCTCTGCTACCTGTCATCGGCCCATAGCCTCGCCGATATCGAGGCGACCGAGGCTGCGATCGCGGTAGCGATGGAGACGATGGCGCAATCGACGGCCGCGTGAGGCGGCCTGGATCGCAGTGGCTTCGGTAGAGTGCCGAAGCCGCCTCAGGATTGCAGCATCTTGAAGTGGCTGCAGAATTCCCGATAGCTCGACTGCAGGATCTTCTCGCCGCCGCGGGTTTTCAGTGTCTCGGCGACGGCGAGGCCGAGCTCCTTCGCCTGCTCGCCCGGCTCGTCCTGCGTCGCGACGACCCGCTCATGGCCGTCGAGCGAGGTGATCTGGGCCTGCAGGCTGAGCCGCTCGTCCTGCCAGTTGCAGACGGCGCCGACGGGCAGGCTGCAGCCGGCCCCGAGCGCATGCATCATCTCGCGCTCGGCATCGACCTCGGCCCGGGTCTTCCTGCATTCGATCGAGCGCAGGATCTCGACCAACTCGCTGTCCTCGCTGCGCGCCTCGATGCCCAGCGCCCCCTGGCCGACGGCATAGGGGAATGCGACGGGGTCGAGGAATTCGGACGACTTGCGCCCGAGGCCGAGCCGCTCCAGCCCGGCATGGGCCAGGATGACGGCGTCGAGCGCATCGTCACCTTCGATCTTGGCGAGCCGCGGGCCAATATTGCCGCGGATGGGAACAACGGTGACGTCGGGACGCAGGCTGAGGATCTGCGCGCGGCGGCGCAGCGAGCCGGTTCCGACCCGCGCACCTTCCGGCAGGTCTTCGAGCGCCGAGCCGCACAGGACATCGCGCGGATCTTCGCGCTTGGGCACCGAAGCCAGCGTCAGCCCGTCGCGGAGGATGGTCGGCAGGTCCTTGAGGGAGTGGACGACGAAATCGACGTCCTTGCGAAGCAATTGCTCCTCATGCTCGGTCGTGAAGACGCCGATCATGCCGAACTGATGGAACTCGGAAACCCTGTCGCGATCGGCGACCGTGGAGATCGGGCAGATCTCGAATTCGATATGCGGATGTAATGCCTGAATTGAACCAATTACAAAGTTGGTTTGCGTCATGGCAAGGGGACTGCGGCGGGTGCCAACGCGGAGAAGCATAATTCGTGAACCTGTTTGCGCCGTGCACGCGCGATCGGCCCCCGTCTAGCAGTTGCGATCCCGGAGTGAAAGTGCGGCAGATTCGCCGGCTCGGGAGTGCTCCCATGGGAGTTTTTCGGTGCCGCACGCGCTGAAAATGCCGGGAAAGGCCGCTCCCTGCCTTCCGCGACCATCTCCCCTCGACGCGAACGGGCGGAGCATGCAAATTATCCACTAGGGAGCGGCCGGCTCCTTCCTTCATCTGGTTCACTGCATGTATCGCCGCTCCCTCCTGGTTGCCCTGGCAACATGCGGCCTTGCGCTATCGGGGCGGCCGGCGCGCTCGGCGGAGCCGGTCAAGCGGATTTCGATGTTGATCGGGTTGCCGCTCGACCATCCCATCGTGAGCGCGCGGGTGGCCGAGCTCTATCGGCTGCTGGCCGATCGCGGCTGGGTCGAAGGCAAGAATCTGCGGGTCAGCTGGAGAGTCTGGGGAACGAGCGAGGCGGACCTTGCCCGAGGCGCCGCCGAGGTGGTCGCCGAGAGCCCGGACATCATCGTCGTCGGTTCCAGCGCCGAGACTGCGGCCGTGCTGGCGAAGACCCGGCGGATTCCGGTGCTGTTCGGGACGGCCTCCGATCCGGTCGGGAGCGGCTTCGTGCGCTCGCTCGAACGCCCGGACGGAAACGCCACGGGCTTCAGCAACAACGACCCTGCCATGTCGGAGAAATGGGTCGAGCTTCTGACCGAGATCGCGCCGGCGACGCGGCGCATCGGCGTGGTCTTCAATCCCCATACGACGCCGGCGGCCGGGGCGACCTATCTCGCGCGCCTGCAGGCGACGACGCCAGCCGGAGGGCTGGCCTTCGAGACGATCCAGGTGACCGAACCATCCGCGATCGATAGCGCGATCGCGGGATTCGCCGACAAGGGAGCGGGTGGCGGCCTGGTCTTCCTGCCTGACAGCTTCACCTACCGAAACGCTGCGCTCTGCACTGCCACTGCGGCGCGCCTGGCCCTGCCCGCCATCTATCCGTTCGATACCTTCACCTTGCAGGGCGGATTGATGTCCTATGCCGGGGCGCGGGAGGAGACAGCCGAGATGCTGGCCTCCTATATCGACCTCATCCTGCGCGGGGCCGACGTCGCCGAACTGCCAGTGCAATTCTCGCGCAGCTTCGAACTGGTCATCAATGAGAAGGCGGTTGCGGCGCTGGGGCTGAGCCTGCCGGCCTCGCTGCGGATTCGTGCACAACGGATCCTGTCGTGACGCAGCAGGATCGTCCGGCAGGACAGGAGGGCACGCCACGCCGGCGCGGCGAGCTCGCCCGCAAATATGCGCTCTTCGTCGGCCTTGCGATCTGCCTTGCGCTCGGGCTCAACACGGCGATCGCGACCTTCTTCGCCTTCTCCGACCAGAGGGCGCTGCTGGTCCGGGTCCAGCAGGAGCAGGCCAGGGCGGCGGCCCAGAGGATCGGCGCTTTCGTCGCCGACATCATGGGGCATCTCGACTGGGCCTCCCAGAGCGGCGCCAGCAGCAATTCGCCGGAGGAGCGCCGGCTCGACGGCCTGCGGCTGATGCGGCAGGTTCCCGCCGTCCTCGAACTACGCCAGATCGACCCGGTGGGGCGCGAGCAGCTGCTGTTGTCGCGCTACGCGCGCGACCGGGCGGATGGCGGCACCGACTGGTCGACCGATCCCGGCTTCCAGGCGGCCCTGGCACAGGGCAGTTTCCACAGCGAGGTTGAATTCCGGCGCGGCTCGGAACCGCATATGGTGCTGCTCAAGCGGGCGGCGTCGCCTCCCCACTGGGTCGCGCGGGCGACCGTCAATCTCGTTTTCATCCGGGAACTGGTCTCGCGCCTCAAGGTCGGCGAGGCCGGCCGCGCCTATATCGTCACCCGCTCCGGGCGACTGATCGCCCATCCCGACCTGCGCTTCGTGCTGCGCAACACCAACCTCGCCGCGCTCGTGAACGCACATGAAGCCGCAGGAGCGGCCAGAGCCGGGCTTTCGGTGACGGATATCGAGGGACGGCGCGTCCTTTCGGTCATGGCACCGGTTCCGGATCTCGACTGGAACGTGGTGATCGACCTGCCGGAGAGCGAAGCCTTCGCGCCGATCCATGCCTCGATCCTGCGCTCGCTCACGGTGCTGCTCCTGGCCCTGTTGGTCGCGGTGCTGGCCGGCATCATGCTCAGCCGCAGGCTGGTCGCGCCGATCAAGACCCTCGGCGAGGGGGCCGCGCGGATCGGCCGCGGCGAGCTCGACGCGCGAATTGCGATCCGGACCGGTGATGAGCTCCAGGAACTGGGCGACCGATTCAACGTGATGGCCGAGCGCCTGGCGGAAAGCCGCGCCGTGCTGGAGGACAAGGTCGCCGAGCGCACCGCGGCCCTGGAACAGGCGCTGCAGTTGGCTTCCGCAGGGCAGCGGACGGCGGAGGAAGCTACGCGAGCCAAGTCCCGGTTCCTGGCGGTGGTCGGGCACGACATCCGCACGCCGCTGGCCGGCGTGCTCGGCGTCCTCGAGCTGATCGACCGCCGCCGCATGAGTCAGCGCGACCGCCGCCTCGTGGCCATGGCCGCGACCTCGGGCGAGGCGCTGGTCGACCTCGCCAATGCGACGCTCGACCTGTCGCGGCTGGAAGCCGGAACCGAAAGTCTCGATCGGCGCGATTTCGACCTCGGCGCTCTCCTTGGCGCCGCAGTGGCGCTGATGCGGCCGCTGGCCGAGCAGAAGGGTCTTGCCCTCACGCTGCGCCCACCGTCCGACGGGCTGCGCCTGCACGGCGATGCCGGCAAGATCCACCGCATCCTGGTCAACCTGCTGCGCAACGCGATCAGCTTCACCGAGCAGGGAAAGGTGGAACTCGGGGCCGAATTGCAGCGCGCCTCGCCGGGGAAAGGCCTCGACCTGACTTTGACCGTTCGCGATACCGGCATCGGTATCGATCCGGTCATGCAACGGCAGATCTTCCAGGATTTCGTGCAGGTCGATCCGGAAACCGGGCGGCGCAATGGTGGCGTCGGGCTCGGCCTGGCGATCTGCAGCAAGCTGGCCGAGCTGATGGGCGGCTCGATCTCCGTCGCCAGCGCCAGAGGTCAGGGCAGCACCTTCTCGGTCAGGCTTCCGGTGACGGCGGCCAAGGCCGCGGCCCGGCCAGGCGAGGTGGCGACGGGGCAATTGCAGACGATTCTCGTGGTCGATGACGATCCGGTCACGCGGGAGGTCGCGCGGCTGATGGTCGGCAAGGCCGGCCACAAGGTGCAGGCTGCCGCTTCCGGCGAGGCCGCGCTGAAGACGCTGCGCCGGCGGTCCTTCGATCTCGTGCTGCTCGACATGCACATGGCGGGAATCGACGGCATCGAGACCGCCCTGGCGATCCGCGAAATCACCGGGATCGCGCAGCCGCGCATCGTCGCACTGACGGCCGATGTCTCGCCGGAGACGATGCGGCGCATGCGTGCGGCGGGATTGACCACGATCCTGTCGAAACCGATCACCTCCGCCGCCCTGCTGCAGGTGATCGGACGCGGCAGCCGCCGCGCTGGCCGGAGCCAGGTCGTGGCGCTTTCGGCCGAGCAGCCCGTCGATGCTGCCTTCTTCCGGACGCAGCGTGGGCTGATCGGCCATGAGCGCACGCGGCAGCTCGTGGTGCTGTTCGCGACTGTGTCTGGGGCGATCCTGACCCAGATGCAGGCCGCCCTGCCAGTGTCCGATCGAAGCGAGCTGCGGCGGCTGGCGCATCAATTGGGGAGCTCGGCCGGGGCGGTCGGGCTCGGGCAGGTCCTTGCCCTCGCGAGCGCGCTCGAACGCGACGCGGCGAAAGCCGACCGGGAAGCGCTCATGGCTGCCGTCGAGGCGCTCGGGTTGGCCCGCAGCGACGCCCTGGACGCCTTGGCCATGCTGGAGGCGGAGACACCGGCGGCTGCCGAGGCAGTCTGAGATCAGATGGCCCCCTGGCACTTTCCGATCCGGCCGGCGCGCGAGAGTCTGAGGCATTGACGAGACAAGATGCGGGCGAGACAAGACGCGCCTGATCCAACCCGGCCGGGTTGCCGGCCGGCCTTCGGAAAAGGGGCGACTTCGCCATGACAGCCAGCAACCGCATCGTCCTCTCCAGCGACCATGCCGCCATCCCGCTCCGACAGGCCATCGCCGTTCATGTCGCGGCCCGGGGCTGGGTTGTGGTCGATATCGGGCCAACGGTGCCGGAGAGCACGCCTTATCCCAAGCATGGCGAAGCGGCGGCTCGGCTCGTCGCCTCCGGCGACTGCCGGCTCGGCATCATCCTGTGCGGTACCGGGCAGGGCATCATGATGGCGGCGAACAAGGTCATGGGCATCCGCTGCGGCGTCTGCTCCGACACGTTCTCTGCCCGCATGATCCGCCAGCACAACGACGCTAACATGCTGTCGATCGGTGCGCGCGTGGTGGGCGAGGGGCTGGCGCTCGACATCGTCGATGCGTTCCTGGCGGCCGAGTTCGAAGGCGGCCGGCATGCGGCACGGGTGGAGATGATCGGGGCGCTCGAGGGCTAATGCCGTCATCGCCTCCGGCGCGCTAGATGCGCTCGACAGGGACGCCGATCTTGTAGCCCTTGCCGCTGACGGTCGCGATGATCCCGGACTTGGCGGTATCGCCCAGCTTCTTGCGCAGGCGCGCGACCAGGGCATCGACGCTGCGTGCGTCGACATCGGTGAAGCGGTTGCTGATGACCTCGATCAGATAGTCGCGGCTGAGGGGATGGCCATTGCTCTCGATGAGCGCGGCCAAGAGGTCGAACTCGCCGCGGGTCAGGCGCATGGGCTCGCCATTGTTCATCGCGAGCTCGCGGCGCAGCAGGTCGATCGTGAACGGTCCGAAGATCGCGACGGTATTGCGGCGCGCCGTGTCGCGCTCGGTCCGGCGGCGGCGCAGCAGCGAGCGGGCCCGGGCGAGCAGGTCGCGCAGGTCGACTGGCTTGCTGACATAGTGATCGCCGGCAAGCTCGAGCGCGACGATGCGATCGACATCGGCATCGCGCCGCGTCACGAAGATGATGCCGGCATCGGAGGTCGACTGGAGTTCCCGGGCGAGCTCTAGGCCGTCGCCGTCGGGCAGGACGACATCGATGAAGATCAGGTCCGGCCTGAAGCGTCGCACTGCCTGCTTGGCCTGAGCGATGGTCTCGGCTTCCTCGACCTGGAAGCCCTGGTCGGTGAAGTAACCCGCTATGACCGCGCGGGTAACGGGGTCGTCCTCGACGATGACGAGCCGGTCGCTGGATAGCGGATCCATCAGCCCTGCTTCCCCTGTCGGCGCTCCGAATTCTGGCGCGATTCGGCCGGCGGGACGATTCTACAGGGATCGATGCGCCGCAAGCGATCGAGCCTGCGGATGTTGACGGCTGTTCACCGCGCGGTCAAAGGCCAAGCCGGCCGCGGCGACGGCGCCGCCAGGCCGGATCAGCAGCCTGGCGGCGTCGCGTCATGTGCTCAGATCACGCGGCGCGGGTCGAGGGCGTCGCGCAGGCCGTCGCCGATGAAATTGATCGACAGGACGGTCAGAAAGATCGCCGCGCCGGGGAACAGTGCCCAGTGCGGAGCGGTGTCGAGATGGTCCTTGGCATCGAAGAGCAGACGCCCCCAGGTCGGGATATCAGGCGGGAAGCCGAGGCCGAGGAAGGAGAGCGTCGATTCCGCGATGATCGCCGAGGAGACCTCGATCGTCGAGGCGACGATGACCGGGCCGACCGCGTTGGGCAGGATGTGCCGCGTCATCTGGCGGAACTTGGTGGCGCCCTGGGCCTTGGCGGCCTCGACGAACTCCTTCTCGCGCAGCGAGAGGAACTGTGCCCGGACCAGCCGCGCGACCGGCATCCAGCGCAGGCCGCCGATGACGACGACGATCAGGATGAAGACGCCGCCCTCGACGCCGAAGACCGCCTTGAGCTGCTCGCGGAACAGGTAGATCACGAGCAGCAGCAGCGGCAGCTGCGGCAGCGACAGGAACAGGTCCGTCACCCACATCAGCACGGGGTCGGCGATCTTGCGCGACATGCCGGCCGTGGCGCCGATCAGGACGCCGACGGTGGTCGCGACCACCATGGCGGCGAGGCCGACGGCGAGCGAGATGCGCCCGCCATACATCATCCGCGCCAGGATATCCTGGCCAAGATCGTCGGTGCCGAAGGGATGCGCCAGCGACGGGCCCTGGAGCTGCGCCGAGAAGTCGATGTCGTTGATCGGGACGGGCCAGAACCACGGGCCGACGACGACGCCGAGGATCAGCAAGGCGAGGATGACCGCGCTCGTCATGGCGAGCTTGTGACGGCGGAAGCGCCGCCAGGTTTCACGGCCGGGCGAGACCGATATGGTCGCCCCGGCGTTGCCCACGGCCGGATCAGCCGAAGGAGATGCGAGGGTCGAGCCAGCCATAGAGCAGATCCGCGATGAGGTTGAAGAGGACGACCAGGCAGGCGAAGACGAAGGTCACGGCCATGATCACGGGGGTGTCGTTGGCGAGGATCGCGTCGATCAGCAGCGAGCCGATGCCGGGGATCCGGAAGATCTGCTCGGTGACGATGGCACCGCCGAAGACCGCCGGCATCTGCAGGGCAACGAGCGTCACGACCGGGATCAGCGCATTGCGGGTGATGTGCCGGAGCGTGACCCGCTTTTCGCTCAGGCCCTTGGCGCGTGCCGTCGTGACGTAGTCCAGCCGGATCACGTCGAGCACGGCCGAGCGGACATAGCGCGTGTACGACGCCGCCTGGAACAGGCCGAGCACCGTGATCGGCATGATCGCCTGGCGGAACATCTCCCAGTACCAGCGCCAGCCGGTGGCCGCGATGTCGGAGCGATAGACGAAGGGGAACCAGTCGAGCTTGATCGAGAACAGCAGGATCAGGAGCAGGCCGGTGAAGAAGGTCGGCAGAGAGAAGCCGACGAAGGCGAGCGTATTGGCGATCTGGTCGAAGACCGAATAGGGCCGCGTCGCGGCAAAGATGCCGACCGGCAGCGCGATGCAGAGCGCCAGGATCTGCGAGGTGCCGACGACGAAGAGCGTGGTCGGCACGCGTTGCAGGATCAGGGTGTCGACATTGATCCGGCTGGCGAAGGAGAAGCCCCAGTCGCCCTGCGCCATGGCCGAGAGCCAGCGCAGATAGCGCACCATGATCGGGTCGTTGAGGCCGAAGCTGGCGCGCAGGGCCTCGCGTACCTCGGGTGGGACGTTGGGGTTCGTCGCCATCTCCGAGAACGGGTCGCCCGGCGCCAGCGCCAGGACCGTGAACAGGATCAGGCTGATGCCGAGCAGGCTCGGTATGGCGATCAGCAATCGCCGCAGAAGATAAGTCGCCATCAAGGATTTCCGTGAAGCGGGGTGTCGCTAAAGCAAGCCGCACGCGCTGATGGCGATGGGACGCCACCAGGGCCGAGGCAGCTCGCGTGGAGCGGCAGGGGCCGCTCGCGGACGGTAAGGGTTGTCCGCGAGCGGTTTAGCCAGCCTCAGCTGCGATACCAGGCAGCCACGTTCCAGGTGTCGACGTCCCAGCCGCTGTGATCGTGCATCAGGTTGGTCACCGAAGCGGCGACGCGGGTGCGCGAGAGCAGAGGCAGGATCACATTCGCTTCACAGAAGATCTCGTCGACCTTGATCAGCAACGCGGCGCGCTTGGCCGGGTCGAGCTCCTTCTGGGCAGCCTTGTAGGCTTCGTCGGCCGCAGGATCCGAATAGCGCGAGACGTTCCGGCCTAGCCACTTGTTCTCCTTGTTGGCGATCTCCCAGGAGGTGAACTGGTTGAGGAAGCGTTCCGGATCGGGTTGCGGCTGCGTCGTCGTGTACATTTCGATGTCGACGTAGAGCTTGGTGTAGGTGTCGGGGTTCGCCACGTCGGAGGAGAAGAACACCGACGCCGTCACCGACTTCAGCTCGAGGTCGATGCCGGCCTTCTGGCAGGCCTGCTTGATGATCGCCTGCGTCTTCTGGCGCGGGGCGTTGATCGAGGTCTGGTATACGTATTTGAGCTTCTTGCCGTCCTTCTCGCGGATGCCGTCGGAACCGCGCTTCCAGCCGGCCTCGTCGAGGATCTTGTTGGCCTTGTCGATGTTGAACTCGTATTTCAGCTTCTGCGACCGGAACTGCTTGGGCTCGTTGACGAAGCTCGCCGTTGCCCGGCCGCCGCGGCCATAGATGAACTTCTGGATCGAGTCGCGGTCGATCAGCAGGTTGAACGCCTGGCGCACCTTGGGGTCCGACAGGGTCGGGTGCTTGGTCTTGATGCTGGAGCGCTCGCCATCGACCTCGGTCCACGGATCGGTCGTGTTGAGGATGATGAACTCGATGTCGCCCGACGGCACGGCGCTGACCTTGCCGCGGCCACCCGTCTCCATTTTCTTGAGGACCTCGTCCTCGACCTGCAGGTTCCAGGCGTAGTCGAATTCGCCGGTCTGCAGCACGGCGCGGGCCGCCGAGACCGCATCGCCGCCGCCCTTGACCTCGATCGTGTCGAAATGCGGCTGGTTCTTGACGTGATAATCCTCGTTGCGCGTGCCGGTGAGAATGTCACCCGGCTTGAACTCGACGAACTTGTAGGGGCCGGTGCCGACCGGCTTCAGATTGGCCGGGGCTTCACGCGACTTGGCGCCCTTGTACTCGCCGAAATGGTGCTTCGGAATGATCTGGCCGACGACGCCGACAAAGGGATCGGCCCAGAACGGCGTCGCTTCCTTGAAGATGACCTTGACGGTGTGGTCGTCGACCTTCTCGACCTTGATGTTGGTGTAGGAGCCGGTGGTGTAGGCGGCGGTCGCAGGATCGGCGGCATATTCCCAGGTGAAGACGACGTCGTCGGCGGTGAAGGGCTTGCCGTCATGCCATTTGACGCCCTGCTTCAGCTTCCAGGTCACCACCTTGCCGTCTTCGGAAAGACCGCCATTGGCCCGCGTCGGCACCTCGGCCGCAAGCTGCGGGGTGAGGTTGCCGTCCTTGTCCCAGCCGGCGAGCGGCTCGAAGAAGATGCGTCCGGCGATCTGGTCCTTGGTGCCGCTGGCGAAATGCGGGTTGAGCAGGGTCGGCGCCTGCCAGAGCAGGATCTTGAGCGGCCCGCCGCCGCCGGCCTTGGTCGGCTTGTATTGCAGCGAGGCCTGCGCCATCGCGACGTCGTTCCAGGCCAGGATCTGCGAAGCGATCGGCGCGGTGATGCCGACAGCAGCCAGTCTGCGAATGAAGGAGCGGCGGGAGATCGCGCCATCCTTCACGTTCTCGATCAAGCCGCTCAGCGTACGCTCGTCCATCATATTCCCCTGTCTTAGCTGGCCTATTATGAGATGGCCCGAAGGGGAGCGTAATGCATGCTCGGCCCGGCGGCTATGCCCTGTTTCGGCCGTAATTCCGGCAGTTCGCCTGGATAGAGGGCATGGCGCTGCGTCAGCCCGTCGCGATTTCGCGCGCGAGATTGGCGAGATAGCCGCACTCGTCGGCGGATTCGTTGTTCCACCACATCGCGCAAAGATTGTGCGAGGGGATCGGCGGATCGGCTTCGAGCACCCGCAGCGCAAGCTTCTCGCCGGAGAGGTGGATCATCTCGCGCGGGATCATCGCCGCTCCGGTGCCGGCGCTGGCGAGGCGGGCGATCACGGTCAGCGGGTTGCAGGTGTTGAGGCGGCGCGGCTTCAGCCCATGCGCGCCGAACCACATCTGGATGGTGGTGAACAGGCCGGACGGCGAACTGTTGGTGAAGATCGGCAGGTCGACCAGGTTCTCCGGCGTCGCGACATTGCCGGCGAAGGGCAGGCCTTCGCCCACCACCCAGACGAGGTCGATCAGCCAGAGCGGGATGATCGTGACCCCTTCATGGGCGCGCGGCTGCGAGAGGAAGGCGATGTCGATCGAGCGGTCGAGCAGGAGCTGCTCGAGCCTGGTGCTGAAGTCGACGGTGACGTCGACCTGCAATTCGGCATGGCGGCGCGCCAGCTGGGCGAGCAGCTCCGGCAGGATGGCGGCGGCGAAGGAATCGGCGGCGCCGATGCGCAGCAGGCTCTTGCCGCGCAGGCCGTCCTTGCTGTGGCGCTGCACCTGCTCGGCATGAGCCAGCATGCGCTCGACATCGGCATAGATCGCATTGCCCAGCGTCGTCGGCACCGGGCGGTAGAGCGAGCGGTCGAAGAGCTCGCCGCCGAGGATGCGCTCGAGCTCCTTGATCCGCAGGCTGACGGTCGGTTGCGACAGGTTGAGGTGCAGGGCCGCGGCGCGGAAGCCGCCGAGCCGGGCCACCCAGTAGAACGCTTCCGCCTGACCGAAGGTATAGCGCATCGCCAGAGATGATAGCCGGAGGCAATCAAGCGGCAAGCACTTCTTATTTTTATTCGCCGCTTCAGCATTCTAGCTTTCCCAAGTTCGGCGCGGCGCCGGTCTCCGGCGCCGCCAAGGCATTGCCAATAAAACAGGGGGACTCCGATGCTGACCGTGCCGACAAATCGCCGTGCGTTTCTCGCAGCTGCAGCAGGCGGCGCTCTCGGTGGCCTTTTGCCCGCGAGCCTGCTCCACGCCCAACCGAACAACGGCAAGACGCTGACCATCGTCCTGCCGAGCAATCCGATCACCATCGATCCGATAAACCAGCTCAATCACGACGCCATGGTGCTCGGCCAGACCGTGTTCGAGAACCTGGTCGAATACGATCTCGACGGCGTGCTGAAACCGCAGCTCGCCAAGGCCCTGCCGACCGTATCGGCCGACCAGAAGACATACACCTTCGAGCTGCGTGACGACGTCACCTTCCACAACGGCACGAAGATGACGGCGGAGGACGTGAAATACTCCTTCGACTATCTCCTCGACCCCGCCAACAAGGCGCTCCGTCGGCCGATCTTCGCAAAGATCGCGAAGGTCGTTGTGCTCGATCCGCTCAAGGTCCAGGTCGAGCTCGCCGAGCCCTATGGGCAGTGGGTCTATTTCCTCACCAAGTACATGGGCATCTTCCCGGCCGGCTCGCGCAAGGAGCATGGCGACGAGTATTTCAAGCAAAGGCCCGCGGGCGTCGGGACCGGCTTCGGCGTCTTCGAGGAGTGGAAGCCGAACGACTACATCAGCTTCAGGAAGAACCCGAACTACTGGCGCAAGGGCCTCCCGGCCTGGGACCGGCTCGTGGTCAAGATGATCCCCGAGGATGCGACGCGCGTCGCCTATCTGCTGACCGGGCAGGTCGACATCATCAGCGCCCCGCCGCCGCGCGAGTTCAATCGCCTGAAGACCATGCCGAACGTGACTGGCGCCTCGCGGCCGACGCTGGGCGGCTCGCTGCTGATGTTCACCAACAACCTCAAGGCGCCGTTCGACGATGTGAACTTCCGCAAGGCGCTGGCTTGCGCCACGGATCGCAAGACCATAGCCGACAAGGTCTATTACGGCCTGCTCGACCCGACCGGCGGGCTCGCGCCGCCGCGGGGCTGGTGGTACAATCCCGAGGCCGACAAGGAAATCGCCTTCGACCTGGAGAGGGCGAAGCAGTTCCTGGCCAAGTCGAAATACCCTAACGGCGCCGAGATCGACATCAGCATCCAGGCCGAGCCCTATCTGCTCGACACCAAGGACGCGGCGATCTTCCTCCAGGCACAGCTCGCCAAGATCGGCATCAAGCTCAACCTCAAGGTCTACGAGTTCTCGGTGCTGATCCAGCAGATCGCCCGGGGCGAGCATCAGATGGCGATGCAGGTCTACATGTCGCCGGGCGAGCCGACCTATACGATCGCCAATACCGTGATGCCCGGGCAGTTCCTGTCGAAGAGCACGGGCTACGACAATGCCGAGCTCAATGCATTGATGTCGGCCGCCTTCGCCGAAAGCGATCAGGCCAAGCTCAAGGACATCTACGGCAAGATGCAGATGATCCTGGCCCGCGACGCGCCGATCGGCGTGCTCGGCTTCGTCCACGCCTCCAATCTCTGGCGCCAGGGCGTGCAGGACTTCAAGGTGAACCAGGCGCTGACGATGAGCGTCGGCAACGTAAAGCTCTGAGGGGCTGATCGCTCATGCTCCGCCTGGTGGCAGGCCGTATCGTCTCCTCGATTGGCACGTTGCTCTTCGTCGGTCTCGCGCTCTTCGCGCTGACGCGCTCCGGTCCGGGCTCCCCGGCCCGGATCGTGCTCGGGGCCGATGCGACGGTCGAGCAGATCGCGCAGTTCGAGCAGGCGCACGGCCTCGACCGGTCCTTCCTCTCGCAATACGCCGCCTGGCTCGGCGACGTCACGCGCGGGGATTTCGGCAAGTCCTTCGTCACCGGCCGCGACGTCGCGGCCGAGATCGCCAATGCGTTGCCGGTGACGCTGGCGATCGTGCTCTTCGCCTTCCTGATCGCGCTCGTCCTCGGCATCGGCATCGGCGTGCTTTCCGCGCTCAAGCCCGGCGGCGCCTTCGACCGGGTCAGCCGCTTCGCCTCGGTGCTCGGCCTGTCGATCCCGGCCTTCTGGCTCGGCATCGTGCTGATCCGCTTCCTCGCGGTCGATCTGCGCCTGTTGCCGCCCGGCGGCTATGTCCCGCTCTCGGCCGGCCTCACGCTGCACCTGCAGAGCATCCTGATGCCCTCGCTCTCGCTCGCGGTCTACTACATCGCCGTGCTGGCGCGGATGACGCAGGCCAGCCTGCAGGAGACCTTGCGCGGGGACTATGTCCGCACTGCCCGTGCCATGGGCCTCTCCTCGCGCCAGGTGGTGTTCTACGCGCTGGTCAACGCGCTGCCGCCGGTGGTCAATCTCGCGGCGCTCTCCTTCGGCTACATGTTCGGCTGGGCTCTGATCATCGAGCAGGTCTTCAACATCCCCGGCCTGTCGCGCGCCCTGCTGAACGCGATCTCGCAGCGCGACTTCCTCTTGCTGCAGGGCATCGTCTTCCTGTTCACCGCGATCTTCGTCTTCGCCAATCTCGGCGCCGACCTGATCAACCGCGTGCTCGATCCGCGCCAGAGGGCGGCGGCATGAGCGGCCTGCGCAAAGCCCTCGATGGCCTCGACTGGAGCGGTTGGTTAGGCGCCGGCATCGTCGGGCTGATCGTGCTCGCCGCGATCTTCGCGCCGCTGATCGCGCCCTATGACCCGCTCGCGCTCAACATCGAGGACAGGCTGGTCGCGCCCGATGCCAGCCATTGGCTCGGCACCGACCAGGGCGGCCGCGATGTCCTCAGCCGCATCCTGTTCGGCGCGCGCGCCTCGCTTTCGGTGGGGATCGGCGCGGTGTTGATCGGTGCCCTGATCGGCGTCTCCGCCGGGATCTTCGCCGCCTACAAGGGCGGGCTCGGCGAGCAGGTCGTGATGCGTATCGTCGACGGCGTCGCCTCGATCCCGCTGCTGGTCTGGGCGATCGCGATCGTCGGCATCCTTGGTGTCGGCCCATTGCCAGTCGGGCCGCTGCTCTTGCCGAACGAGGTCAAGATCGTCGTCCTCGTCGGCGGCCTGTTCTCGCCGGTCTTCGCCCGCGTCACCTATGCGGTGGCCAGGCGCATCGCCGGGGCCGACTATGTCCGCGCCCGCTTCCTGCAGGGCGCCTCGCACTGGCAGATCGTCGTCGGCGACGTGCTGCCGAACTGCCTGTCGCCGATCATCGTGCAGGGCACGCTTCTGGTCGCGATCGGCATCGTCATCGAGGCCTCGATCAGCTTCGTTGGCCTCGGCGTGCAGCCGCCACAGCCGAGCTGGGGCACCATGCTCTCCGATGCCCGCAGCGCGATCTATTCCGGCGAATGGTGGCTGCCGGTCTTTCCGGGCCTTGCCATCTCGCTGACGGTGATCGGCTTCAACCTGCTCGGCGACGCGGTGCGCGAGCTGTTCGACCCGCGCAGCGAAGCCAGGACGCTGGTCGCATGAGCCCGGCTTTGCTCAGCGTCGAGGGCCTGCGCGTCGGCTTCCGCTCGGCCGATGGCGGCATGATCGAGGCGGTGCGGGGCGTCGATTTTTCCGTCGCGCCGGGTGAGGCCGTCGGCATCGTCGGCGAATCCGGCTCGGGCAAGAGCCTCAGCATGCTGGCGGTGATGCGCCTGCTCGGCGCGCCGGCGCGGGCCACCGGCGGGCGGGTGCTCTTCGACGGCGAGGATTTGCTCGCCGCCGATGAGAAGCGGATGCGGGCGCTGCGCGGGCGCGACATTGCCATGGTCTTCCAGGACCCGCAGAGCTCGCTCAACCCGGCGCTGACCATCGGCCGCCAGATCACCGATGTGGTTCGTGCCCATCGTGGCGTCTCGTCGGCCGAAGCCAGGCGCATCGCGGCGGAGGCGCTCGAGCGCGTCGGCATCCGCGAGGCCGGCCGGCGCCTCGCCTCCTATCCGCATGAATTCTCCGGCGGCATGCGCCAGCGCGCTTTGATCGCCATGGCGATCGCCTGCCGGCCGCGCCTGCTGATAGCCGACGAGCCGACCACCGCGCTCGACGTCACCGTGCAGGCCCAGATCGTCGACCTGATCGCAGAGCTGCGCCGGGAGCTCGGCCTCGCCGTCGTCTTCATCTCGCACAACCTCCAGCTCGTCGCCGAGATCGTCGACCGCGTCGTCGTCATGTATGGCGGCAAGGTCGTCGAGGACGGGCCGGTGGAGGCGATCGAGCGCGCGCCGCGCCATCCCTATACCGGTTTGCTCAAGGCCTGCGTGCCCAGCCTCTCCGGCCCGGTCGGCCCGCTCACCGCGATCGAGGGCGCGCCGCCGCGGCTCGGACGCCTGCCGGCAGGCTGCCCCTTCTCGCCACGCTGCCCCGACGCCATAGAGTCCTGCGCCAGTGAGATGCCGGCGCTCATCGCCGAAGCCGGGCACCGCACCGCCTGCTGGAGGCCGCGATGACCGGCCCGATCCTGTCGCTGCGCGGCGTCTCGAAATCCTTCCCGCAAGGCGGGCTGTTCGACCGCCTGCTCGGGCGCGACAGCCGGCTCGTCGCGCTCGACGATGTCAGCCTCGACGTCATGCGTGGCGATGTCGTCGGTATCGTCGGCGAGAGCGGCTCCGGCAAGTCGACCCTGGCCGGTCTTGCGGTCGGATTGGCGAAGCCGACGTCCGGAGAGGTGCTGCTCGACGGCGCGCCGATGTCGGAACTGATGCGCGACCATGCCGGGCCGTGGCGCCGGCGGGTGCAGATGGTCTTCCAGGATTCGAGCAGTGCGCTGAACCCGCGCAAGAGCGTGGCGCGTTGCCTCGGCGAGACGCTGGCGCTGTGCGGCGTGCCCAAGACGCAGCGCGACAGCGAGATCACAGACCTGCTGACGCTGGTCGGGCTCGGTCCCGAGATCGGGCCGCGTCTGCCGCATGAACTCTCTGGCGGTCAGCGCCAGCGCATCGGCCTGGCGCGGGCGCTGGCGATGAAGCCGGAGGTGCTGATCGCCGACGAGCCGGTCTCGGCGCTCGACGTCTCCCTGCAGGCGCAGGTGATCAACCTGCTCTCGCGCCTGACCAGCGAGCTCGGCCTGACGCTGCTCTTCATCAGCCATGACCTTGCTCTGGTGCGCACGCTGTGCAGCCGCATCGTCGTGATGCGGAAAGGGACGATCGTCGAGCAGGGGCCCTGCCTCGATGTGCTCGACCGGCCGCAGCACCCCTACACCCAAGCCCTCATCGCCGCCGTGCCGAAAGGCCTCGCCGGCCGGCGCACGCCGTTGCCGGTCCGTGCCGGCGCGGCGGCTCCAGAACCCCGGGAAGACATCCATGGCGCAGCATAGCTACCGGATCGGCATCGACATTGGCGGCACCTTCACCGATGTCGTGGTCGCGCGCGATGACGGGCTGATCGAGACCCGCAAGGTGCCCTCGACCCCGGACGATTACAGCCGCGGCATCGCCCAGGCGCTGAAGGCGCTGGTCGAGGATTACCAGACCACGCCCGACCGCATCACCGGCATCGTCCATGCGACGACGGTCGCGACCAACGCCATCCTCGAATACAAGGGTGCCCGCACGGGTCTCCTGACGACCGCAGGCTTCCGCGACGTGCTCGAGATGCGCCGCCTGCGCATCCCTGTGCTCTACGACCTGCAATACGACAAGCCGAAGCCGCTGGCGGCGCGGCGCCTGCGCCTCGAGGTCAATGAGCGGCTCGGCCCCGATGGTTCCGTGCGTGTGCCGCTCTCTCGCGAGGATGTCGTCGCGGCGGCGCAGCGCTTCCGCGAGGAGGGCGTTGAGGCTGTCGCGATCAGCTTCCTGCACGCCTACGCCAATCCGCAGCACGAGATCGAGGCCGAGGAGATCCTGCGGGCTGAGCTCGGCGAGGCCGTCTATATCTGCCGCGGCTCGGAGATCCTGCCGGAGATCCGCGAATACGAGCGGACCTCGACCGTGGTGGTGAACGCCTATATCGGCCCGGTCGTGCGCAACTATGCCAGTGCGCTGACGGCACGGCTCGCCTCGATCGGCGTCGGCTGCCAGGTCGAGATGATGCATTCCGGCGGCGGTATCATGCGGCTGGGCTCGGCGGTGAAGCGGGCGGCTTCGCTGGTCGAATCCGGTCCGGCCGCGGGCGTCATCGCCTGTGCGCGATTGGTCTCAGGCGGTGACGAGCCGAGCATCATCTCCTTCGACATGGGCGGCACCACCGCCAAGGCGGCTCTGATCGAGCACGGCGAACCGGCCCGCACCACCGAATACGAGGTCGGCGCCGGCATCAACCTGTCGAGCAAGCTGGTCAAGGGCGGCGGCTATCCGATCAAGATGCCCTTCATCGACGTCTCCGAGATCGGGGCCGGCGGTGGCAGCATCGTCGCGATCGACCGGATGAACCAGGTCTCGGTCGGCCCGCAGAGCGCCGGCGCCTGGCCGGGGCCGGTCTGCTACGGGCTCGGCGGCAAGCAGGCGACGCTGACAGACGCCTTCCTGACGCTGGGCTACATCAACGACATCGCGCTCGCCGGCGGCAGCTTCCCTCTGCAAGCCGATGCCGGTCGCGCCGCGCTGAACGACCAGGTCGCCCGCCCGCTCGGTCTCGACCTCCAGCAGACGGCGCGCGGCGTGCTGACGCTCGCGGTCACCACCATGACGCGGGCGGTCAAGGCGGTCTCGACCTATCGCGGCCGCGATCCGCGCCAGGCGACCCTGGTCGCCTTCGGCGGCAACGGGCCGGTGGTTGCAGCCGAGGTCGCGATGGCGCTCGGCATCCGGCGCGTCATCGTCCCGCGCGCCGCCGGCGTCTTCAGTGCGCTCGGCCTGCTGCGTTCCGATGTCGAGCAGGAGTTCGTGCGGCCGTCGCGGCGGCGGGCAGGGGAACTCGACGATGCCGGGCTGGAACAGCTCTTCGCCGAACTCGGCGCCGATGCCAGCCGTATCCTCGCGCTCGAAGGCTACGATCTCGCGCAGGCGGAATTCCGCTATGCCGCCGACCTGCGCTATGTCGGCCAGGCCTATGAACTGACCGTACCGGCGAAACGCTTCGACCTCGCCGAGCTCAGCGAGCTGTTCCACCGCGAGCACGAGCGCACCTATGGCCATCGCTCGCAGAAGGATGCGGTCCATCTCGTCAACGCCCGCCTGACGGCGCGCCTGCCGCTGATCGCCCCGCGCCATCAGTTCGCGGCCGAAGCGCCGATGCGGCGGGCGGACCGGACCGTCTCCTTCAACGCCAGTGGGCCGGCTGCCTCGATCGCCGTGATCGGCCGGGCCGACCTCGATGCTACGGCGCGGCGCGGGCCCTTCGTCATCGAGGAATACGACTGCACCTGCGTGGTCGGCCCCGGCCAGAGCGCGCGGCTCGACGAGGCCGGCAATATCGACATCGCCCTGGAGGCCGCATGAGCATGTGCGAGATCGACCCGATCACCCTCGAAGTGATCCGCAACGCGCTGGCCTCGACGGCGGACGAGATGGCGCTGATCGTGATGCGCTCGGCCTATTCGCCTGTGGTCCGCGACATCATGGATTATTCGACCGCGCTCTGCGACGCCAAGGGCCGGGTGATCGCGCAGGGCCTGACCCTGCCGATCCAGCTCTGCTCCTTCCCGCGCATCATGGGCTTCGTTAGAGAGCGCTATGGCGACGGGCTGAAACCGGGCGATGTGCTGATCGCCAACGACCCCTATGGCTCGGGCGGCCAGCATCTGCCTGACATCTACATCCTGAAGCCGATCTTCGTCGCCGGGCGACTCTCGGGTTTTGCCGCCACGGTGGCGCATCACACTGATCTCGGCGGCATCGTGCCCGGCAGCGTCGCGATCTATGCGACCGAAATCCAGCAGGAAGGCCTGCGCCTGCCGCTGCTGAAGCTCTACGAGGCCGGTGAGCCGGTCGACGCGGTCTTCCGCATCCTCGAGGCGAACACGCGCTCGCCGGTCGAGGTGCTCGGCGATATCCGCGCCCAGATCGCCGCGTGCAACGTCGCGGAAGAGGGGCTGAAGACGCTGATCGGCCGCTACGGCGCGCAGGAGCTGGACGCCTATATCGACGCGCTGCACGACCATGCCGAGGCGATGATGCGCGACGTCATCCGGGCCTTGCCGAACGGCGTCTATCGCGCCACCGACTATATCGACGGCGTCGGCGAGAACCCGCAGCCGCTGCCGATCGTCGCGACCGTCACCGTCGCCGACGACACGATCGACATCGACTTCACCGGCACGGCCGAGCAGGTCGCGGCCTCGATCAACTGCCCGATCTCGCTGCCGGAATCGGCCTCCTTCTGTGCGATCCGCTGCCTGTCGCAGCAGGACATCCCGAATTGCGAGGGGTATCTGCGGCCGATCACGGTCCGCGCGCCCGAGGGCTGCCTGGTCAATCCGCGCTATCCCGCCGCCTGCGGCGCGCGCGGCGTCGTCGGCTATCGCGTCTTCGATGCGATCATGCAGGCGCTGGCGCAGATCGTGCCGGAACGGGCCATGGGCGGTTCCGAGGGCGGGCCCTATCTGCTGGCGGGCGGTGGCACGCATGAGGGATGCCCCTTCGTGCTCAACGAAATGGTGGTCGGCACCTGGGGTGCGCGCGCCGGCAAGGACGGCATCGAGGGCATCTCCAACCCTGCCGCCAACCTCTCCAACCAGCCGGTCGAGATGATCGAGGCCGACATGCCGGTCGAGGTGCTGCGCTATGGGTTGGTGCCCGATACCGGCGGGCCGGGCGAGTTCCGCGGCGGGCTCTCTTTCATCCGCGAGTTCCGCTTTCTGGCGCCGATCCGCTTCGTGCTGCGCGGTGATCGCCGCGATCACCCGCCCTTCGGCTTCGAGGGCGGCAGCCCTGGAGCGCCTTCCGCTCACATCTTGATCCGCGCCGACGGCACGGAGCAGGGCCTGCCGACCATGCCGATGGAGAGTTTCACCGCACGCGCCGGCGACGTCTTCCGCCTGATCGGGGCAGGGGGCGGCGGCTATGGCGATGCGCTGCAGCGCGATCCAATCCGCGTCGAAGACGACCTGCGGGAAGGGAAGGTCACGGTGGAGGGGGCCGCGTGTGACTATGGCGTGGTCTTTGCCGCCGATGGCGTGAGCATCGATCGCGACGCCACGACCCACCGACGCGTCGCACTTGCGGAGGCAAGGACATGAGCAAGGCCCTGTTCGGAGCGGCTGCGCTCAACCAAAAACTCGTTGGCGAACAAGGCAGCCGAGCGCGCTTGGAGACACCGGCGGCGGTGCTCGACCTCGACCTGTTCGAGCATAATATCGCGCTAATGGCGCAGACCTGCCGCAAGGCCGGGCTCAACCTCCGGCCGCATGCGAAATCGCATAAATGCGCCGAGATCACCCGCCGGCAGATGGCGGCGGGAGCGCTCGGCAATTGCTGCGCCAAGCCGGGCGAATTGCTGGCGCTGTTCGAGGGCGGTGTCCGCGACCTCCTGCTCAGCGCCCCGATCGCCAGCCCGATCAAGATCGACGCGCTGGCGCGCGCTGCGGCGGCTGGCGGGCGCATCGGCGTCGTGATCGATCGGGCCGATCTTGCGACGGCTTATGCTGAGGCGGCGCAGCGACATGGCACGGCTTTCGACGTGCTGGTTGATCTCGATGTCGGGTTGAAGCGAAGCGGCGTTGCGACGCCGGCCGAGGCGGTCGAGCTGGCAAGGCTCGTTTCCGGGCTGGACGGACTGCGCTATCGCGGCGTCCAGGCCTATCAGGGCCGCGTCCAGCATATCGACGACTTCGCCGCGCGCCGCGCCGCCAACCAGGAGATGGGCCGGTTGCTTGCCTCAATGCTCCACGCTTTGCGCGAGGCAGGCTTCGCGCCGGAGATCGTCTCGGGCGGCGGCACCGGCAGCCATCTCCTCGACGGCGAGGACAAGCTGCTGACCGAGATCCAGGCTGGCTCCTATGTCTTCATGGACGAAGCCTATGACAGCGTCGACATGCATGGCCGCGGCGGCCCGGAATTCAAGCCGGCGCTGCGCATCGCCGTTACCGTGATCGGGCACAGCTCGCTCGGCTTCGCCATTACCGATGGCGGCAGCAAGAGCTTTGCGCTCGACGGCCCGCCGCCGCGCGTTTTCCTGGCCGGCGAGCTGGTCGGGCGGATCGAATGGTGCGGCGACGAGTTCGGCCGCATCTTGCCCGCGGAAGGGCAGGGCACCTTGCCGATCGGCACGGTCGTCGAATGCACGATCCCGCATTGCGATCCGACGATCAATCTGCACGACGTTCTGCACGTCGTGCGCGGGGGTGATCTCGTGGCGCAATGGCCGGTCGAGGCGCGCGGCCGCGCCGATTGATCCAGAGCCGCCGGTCGTGGCGGCAGCGCTATACCAAGGTATCGGCCGCGATCCCATCGTCCGATTGATCGCGGCTGCTCCAGGGCGCAGAGAGCGGACGTCTTCGCGGCGCTGACCGCGAAGCGCTTTCGAAACAGCCGGCTTTCCGTCGCAGGGACGTGGCCATGCCGACCGATCGCGCGCAGCACTCGCTGCGGCGCGCGTCGTCATGTGCCCCGCTCATTCTTCGGACGGCTCCACCGGGATCGGAGAGGTGGGCCATGAACAACGTCGTCGCATTTCGGCATTCTGTAACCGCCTCTATGCAGGCGCCGGGATGGCCCGGCCTTCGCCGGAGCAGCCGCACGCTTCCGCACGCGGCCATGCCGAGGCGGCGGGCTCTGGTTGCGGAATGGCGGGTCAGTGCCACGGATGGGCGTCTCGAGTGCCGCTGGCGCAGCGAGGGTGGCGAGTGCCGTGACGAGGACGGCAGTCGTCGCTCACCTCGCAGGCGCGCTGCCTGAGCAGAGCGCATCGTCCGCAAGTCTGGCCGCCGGTCGCGGCCGCCTCCTTACCGCCGAGGCTCCCATGGCGTTTCTGTCGAATCGTGAGGCCGGGCGCAGCGCGCTCGCTACCCTGGCGCGCAACCGCGTCCTGCCCAATCTCTATGACCTCGCCGCACTCGCGCTGCTGGCCGCGCTCGCCGTCCTCGCGCTGCACAGCGCGGCGGCGATGCGCGCGCCGCTCTCGGGCCTGGCCACCGAGCCCGTCGTCCTCGATCCGGCGCTGCTGCCGGACTATGCGCTGCGCACGACCGTCAGGATGTTCGCGGCGATCATCGCCTCGCTCGTCTTCACCTTCACCATCGCGACGCTGGCGGCCAAGAGCCGGCGCGCCGAGATGGTGATCATTCCGGCGCTCGACATCCTGCAGTCGGTGCCGGTGCTGGGCTTCCTGACCTTCACCGTCACCTTCTTCATGGGGTTGTTCCCGGGCAGCCAGCTCGGCGCCGAATGCGCCTCGATCTTCGCGATCTTCACCAGCCAGGCCTGGAACATGGCCTTCTCCTTCTACCAGTCGCTGCGCACGGTCCCGCGCGATCTCGACGAGGTCAGCCGCAGCTTCGGGCTGTCGTCCTGGCAGCGCTTCTGGCGGCTGGAGGCACCCTTCGCCATGCCCGGCCTGGTCTGGAACACGATGATGTCGATGTCCGGCGGCTGGTTCTTCGTCGTCGCGTCCGAGGCGATCACCGTCGGCGATACCACCGTGCAGTTGCCGGGCCTCGGCTCCTGGCTGGCACTCGCCATCAAGGAGCAGGATTTCACCGCCGTGGCCTGGGCGGTGCTGGCGATGGCGATCGTGATCGGTCTCTACGACCAGCTGTTGTTCCGGCCGATCGTCGCCTGGGCCGACAAGTTCCGCTTCGAGCAGACCGCCGGCCAGCAGAAGCCGCGTTCCTGGGTGCATGCGCTCGCCCGGCGCACCCGCCTGCTCAAGCGCCTGACGGCTCCGCTTGTCTGGCTGGGTAGCCGGCTGCTGCTGGTGCGCGTCCGTAGTGTGCAGCCGGCGCGCCGTGAGGTCAGTGCGGGTACCAGCACGATGCTCGACCGGGCCTGGCTCGCCTTGATCTTCGCCATCGGCGCCTGGGCGATGTGGACCGCCATCGCCTATCTCGGGCAGAGCCTGTCCTGGTCTGATGCCTGGGACCCGCTGCTGCGCGGCCTCGTCACCTTGCTGCGGGTCACCCTGCTGATCGTCGTCGCCAGTGTGATCTGGATCCCGCTCGGCGTCTGGATCGGCCTGCGCCCGGCCGTCGCGGAGCGCGTCCAGCCGGTGGCGCAGTTCCTCGCAGCCTTCCCGGCGAACGTGCTGTTCCCCTTCGCGGTCATCACCATCGTCGCGACTGGCGCCAGCCCCGACATCTGGCTCTCGCCGCTGATGGTGCTGGGCACGCAATGGTACATCCTGTTCAACGTCATCGCCGGGGCGAGCGCCTTCCCGACCGATCTGCGCGAGGCGGCGAGCGTCTACCAGTTGCGCTCGTGGACGTGGTGGCGGCGCGTCATGCTGCCGGGGATCTTCCCCTATTACGTCACCGGTGCGCTGACCGCGTCCGGCGGTTCCTGGAATGCCAGCATCGTCGCCGAAGTCGCGAGCTGGGGCGACACCAGGCTCGAGGCTTATGGTCTTGGCGCCTACATCGCCAATGCGACCGAGGCCGGCGACTTCCCGCGCGTCGTCCTCGGCATCGCCGTCATGTCGCTCTTCGTCACGCTCTTCAACCGCCTGCTCTGGCGCCCGTTCTATGTGATGGCGGAGCGCCGGATGCGCCTCGACTGACCCTTTTCGCAGGAGGATGCCGCCATGAACGAGATCATCGCGACCCGCGATTTCAAGGCCGGGAAGGCCACTCCGCTCGTCAGTGCCAAAGAGGTCTGCCAGAGCTATGACAAGGGTACGGCCGGCTCGCTGGTCGTCCTCGACAAGGTCGATGTCGAGCTCAGGCCCGGCGAGATCGTCGGCTTGCTCGGCCGCTCGGGCTCGGGCAAGTCGACGCTGCTGCGGGCGATAGCCGGGCTGATCCAGCCGAGCGGCGGCACCGTCACCTTCGAGGGGCGGGCCGTGACCGGGCCGAGCTCGGGCGTCGCCGTGGTGTTCCAGAGCTTTGCGCTATTCCCCTGGCTGAGCGTGCTGGAGAATGTCGAGCTCGGGCTGGAGGCTCAGGGCGTCGCGCCGGCCGAACGGCGCAAGCGCGCGCTCGCCGCCATCGACCTGATCGGCCTCGACGGCTTCGAGAGCGCTTATCCGAAGGAACTCTCCGGCGGCATGCGCCAGCGCGTCGGCCTGGCGCGTGCGCTGGTGGTGCATCCCAAGGTGCTGCTGATGGACGAGCCGTTCTCGGCGCTCGATGTCCTCACCGCCGAGACGCTGCGCACCGACCTGCTCGACCTCTGGTGCGAGAGCCGGATGCCGATCGAGGCGATCCTGATGGTGACGCATAATATCGAGGAAGCGGTGCTGATGTGCGATCGCATCCTGATCTTCGGCTCCAATCCCGGCCGCGTCATCGCCGAGCTGAAGGTCGAGCTGCCGCAGCCGCGTGGCCGCCTCGATCCCGCCTTCCGCACCTTGGTCGAGGACATCTATGCACGCATGACCGCGAAGGCGGGCACGCCGGCGCGCGACGGCTTCTTCCCCGGCACCGGGATCGCCATGGCGCTGCCGCGGGTCTCGACCAATCTGATGGCGGGGCTGATCGAGACGATCGCCGGCGCGCCCTATCGGGGCGAGGCCGATCTGCCGCCGCTCGCGGCCGAATTGCATCTGGAGATCGACGATCTCTTCCCGGTGGCCGAGACGCTGCAGCTGCTGCGCTTCGCCGATCTCGAAGGCGGCGACATCAGGTTGACTGCCGCCGGCTTACGCTTCGCCGACGCCGATGTCGACGGACGCAAGCGCCTCTTCGCCCAGCAGCTCGCGGCCTATGTGCCGCTCGCCGCCCATATCCGGCGCGTGCTCGACGAGCGCTCCAGCCACAAGGCGCCGGCCCCGCGCTTCCGCGACGAGCTCGAGGACCATATGTCGGAGGACTATGCCGCGACGACGCTGAAGGCGGTGACGAACTGGGCCCGCTATGGCGAATACTTCGCCTATGACGAGGACGCCGACCTGTTCACGCTGGACAATCCGAGTTGATGCCCGGACTGGACAGAGCGGCCATCGGCCTGTCTTGTCCGGTAGATTGGTCAGACGGGCCGGCGGCGAAGGGCGAGGCATGATGCGCGATCGCGAGCGAATGCGCATCGAAAGACCATGGCTCTGGCTCGGCCTGATCATGGCGATGGCCGCGATCTTCGTCGGCGACACCTTCACCAATCTGGAGATCGCGGTCGCCGTCCTCTATGTCGCGGTGATCCTGATCTCGGTCAGGTTCGACCGGCCGGCCGTGGTCGTCTCGTTCGGCGCCGGCAGCGCCGTGCTGACGGTGCTGAGCTATCTGCTGACGCCGCGCGGGATCCAGGAAACCGGCTTGGCGAACGGAGCGCTGAGCCTGATCGCCATCGGCGCGACCGCCTACCTCGCCTTGCGGATCGAGGAGGCCGAGGCGCGAGTTCGCCAGACCCAGGCCGAGCTGGCCCATATGGCGCGTGTCACTACCATGGGCGAATTGACCGCCTCGATAGCCCATGAGGTCAGCCAGCCGCTCGCCGGGATCGCCGCCAACGGCAACGCCGCCCTGCACTGGCTCGCGGCAACGCCGCCCGATTCTGGTGAGGCTCGGCAGGCGCTGCAGCGCGTCGTGGCGGATGCCGACCGCGCCGGCGAGGTGATCGGCCGCGTGCGCAACCTCGTGGCCAAGGCTCCGCCCTCGCGCGATCTCCTCGATCTGGTCGCCCTGATCGAGGAAGTCCTCGTCTTGACCCGCGGTGAGCTTCGCAGGAATCGCGTGGTGCTCCAGACCGATCTGGCCGACGATCTGCCGCAACCGCTCGGCGACAAGGTCCAGCTCCAGCAGGTGGTGCTCAATTTGGTGATCAATGCCGCCGAGGCGATGGGCGGGCTGGAGACAGGGCCGCGCGACCTGCTGGTCGGCGCCGCCAGCGATGGCCGCGCGATCACGGTGAGTGTGCGCGACACCGGCGTCAGCCTGTCGCCGGCTGCGATCGAGCAGGTCTTCGAGGCCTTCCACTCGACCAAGCCGGGCGGGATGGGCATGGGCCTGGCGATCAGCCGCTCGATCGTCGAGGCGCATGGCGGGACGATCTATGCCGCCGTCAATCATCCGCGCGGCATGGTCTTCGGCTTCACCCTGCCGGTGGGCAGTGCGGCATCGGATCGTCAGCATGGATAGGCAGCCAGCGACCGTCTTCGTCGTCGACGACGATGTCTCCGTCCGCGAGGGGCTCGACAGCCTGTTCCGTTCGGTCGGCTATGCCGTTTCGTGCTTTGCCTCGGTGCGGGAGTTCGCGCTGGCCCGGCGGCCCGATACGCCCTCCTGCCTCGTCCTCGACGTCAGGATGCCCGGCCCAAGCGGTATGGATTTCCAGGCTGAGCTGGCCACGCTGAACGATCCGATCCCGATCGTCTTCCTGACCGGCCATGGCGACGTGCCGATGGCGGTGCGGGCGATCAAGGCCGGCGCGGTCGAGTTCCTGCTGAAACCGTTCCGCGAGCAGGACCTGCTCGACGCCGTGCGCATGGCGATCGAGAAGGACGAGGCGAGGTGGCGGGACGAGGCGGCGCTCGCGGAGCTGAAGGAGCGCTTCGCGACGCTGACGGTGCGGGAGAAGGAGGTTCTCGCCTTCGTCGCCCAAGGGCGGCTCAACAAGCAGATCGCGGCCGATCTCGGCCTGAGCGAGGTGACCGTGAAGGTGCATCGCGGCCAGGTGATGCGGAAGATGGGCGCCGCGACGCTGGCGGAATTGGTCCGCCTCGCCGATCTCATCGCGGCAAAGGGGCAGGGACTCTGATGAGGGTCGACGTTCTCGGACTCCAGGCCTTCGTCAGCATCGCGGAGCGCGGTAGCTTCCGCGCGGCCGCCTCGCATCTCAACCTGTCGCAGACGGCGCTCAGCCACCGCATCCGCAAGCTTGAGGAATCGCTGGGAACGCCGCTCTTCCTGCGCACCACGCGTCAGGTCTCGTTGACCGCCGCCGGCACGACATTGCTGCCACGGGCGCGTCGCATCTTCGAGGACCTCGGCTTCGCCATCAACGAGGTCAAGGTCGATCTGCGCGAGGGTGACGAGCAGGTCTCGCTCGGCTGCCTGCCGACGGTGGCGGCCCATTGCATGCCGGCGGTGATCGCTGCCTTCGCCGCGCGCCATCCCGGCGTCGGCGTCCGCATCCATGACAACTCCGCCTCCGAGATCGCCGACAAGGTCCAGTCGGGCGAGGCCGAGTTCGGCGTCACCATCGTCGCCGCCAATCGCTTTGATCTGGAGCTGAAGCCGGTCGTCAAGGAGCCCTTCGTGCTGGTCAGTCATCGTTCGATGCCGCTGGCGCAGGCGGCTTCGCTGACCTGGGCGCAGTTGCAGGACGAGCCGCTGGTGCGGATCAGCGCCGAGACCGGCAACCGGATCCTGATCGACGATGCGCTCGGCGCCCGGCGCGAGAGCCTGACCTGGCGCTACGAGGTCCAGCGCGTCGTCACGGCGGTCAGTCTGGTGCGCTCGCGCATCGGCTACGCGGTGGTGCCGCAGCTTGCGCTCGACGTCGTCGATGCCGGCGAACTCGTCGCGGTTCCCCTGCGCTCGCCGGCGGTGACCCGCACGCTCGGCATCATCACCCGCAAATCGGTGCCGGTGCGGCCGGTGACGCGCGACCTGATCGGGCTGCTGAGCCAGGCGCTGAAGCGCAGCATTGTGCCGCGACGAGATGAAGAAAAGTAATCAATCGCTGCATTCTTATCATTTGATGGCAGAATGGCTTTGGCCGAACTTCGCGGCGGGACGAAACGCGCGAGGAGAGGCCAGCAATGGCAGGCGCCAACACGGCAGCGATCGCCTTCATCGGCTTCGGCGAGGTCGGCCAGACCTTTTCGCGCGGCCTGCTGGCCAATGAAGGCGTCGCCATCCGCGCCTATGACCTGCTTTTCGGCAGCGAGGCTGGCAGCCGCCTGGAGACGGCCGCGGCGGAACTTGGCGTTACCCGTGTTTCCTCGGCGCAGGAAGCCTGCCAGGGCGCAGCCTTTGTCTTCTCGGCCGTCACCGCCGATCGCGCCGAAGCCGTGGCGAGTGAGGCGGCCGCCTGGCTGAAGCCCGGCCAGATATTCGTCGACGTCAACTCGGCCGCGCCTTCGACCAAGCAGCGAGCCGCGCAGGCGGTGACCGCGAGCGGCGCCGACTATCTCGAAGCCGCGGTGATGGCGCCGGTGCTGAAGCCCGGGCTCAAGGTCGCGATCCTGTCCGGCGGGCCCAAGGCGCAGGCCGTATCCGAGGCGCTCAACGGGCTCGGCATGAACCTGACGCCGGTCTCTGATATCTACGGCCGGGCCTCGGCGATGAAGCTCTGCCGCTCGATCGTGATCAAGGGGCTGGAGGCGCTGATGGTCGATTGCGCCGCCGCCTGCGAAGCCTGGGACGTCAAGGACCCGGTCTTCGCCAGCCTGCACGCGACCTTCCCCTCGATCGACTTCCATGCACTCGCCGCCGACATGCGCGAGCGCGTCGCCACCCATGGCGTGCGCCGCTCGGCCGAGATGCGCGAGGCGGCCGAGATGCTCGGTGTCGCGGGGCTCCATCCGGGCCTCGCCCAGGCGATCGCCGACGCCCAGCTGCGCGGGGTTCGTCGCAAGGAGGGCGCCCGGTGATGCTGGATCGTCGCTCCGTCCTCGCCGGTCTCGGGCTTGCTGGCCTTACTGGACTGGCGCCGGCGCGTGCCGAACCGGAATGGCCGAGCCAGCTGATCCGGGTCGTCGTGCCGTTCACGCCCGGCGGCAGCACCGACGTGCTGGCGCGATTGATCGCCCACAAGCTCGAGCGCAGCATTGCCGGCAAGGGCTTCGTGATCGAGAACCGGCCGGGCGCTGGCGGCATGACGGCCTCGGGGCAGGTCGCCAAGTCCGAGCCCGACGGGCACACGCTGATGATGGGCCATATCGGCACGCTCGCCTTCGCGCCCTCGCTCTATCCGAACGTGCCCTATGACCCGATCAAGGATTTCCAGCCGGTCGCGCTCGTCGCCATGCTGCCGAACATCCTGGCAATCAATCCGAAGCTGCCGGCCAAGACGCTCAGCGAGTTCATCGCCTATGCCAAGGCGAACCCCGGCAAGCTGAACTATTCGTCGGGCGGGCAGGGCAGCGCCGCCCATATCGCCACCGCCTATTTCTGCCATCGCGCCGGCATCGAGGCGACGCATGTGCCCTATCGCGGCACCGCGCCCTCGGTGAACGATCTCGTCGCCGGCAACATCCAGTTCACGCTGACCGGCGGGCCGGCGGTGCTGCCTCTGGCGGAAGGCGGCCAGCTCAGGGTGCTCGGCGTTGCCGCGCGCGAGCGTGTCGGCTTCGCGCCGGACCTGCCGACGCTGTCAGAAGGCGGCCTGCCGGATTTCGAGGCGGTGCAATGGTACGGGATGGTGGCGCCGGCGCGCACGCCGCGCCCTATCGTCGAGCGGCTCAACCGCGAAATCAACGCACTGCTCGGCCAGCCCGATTTCGCTGCGGCCCTGGCCAAGGACGGCGCCATCGCCCGGCCGGAGACGCCGGAGGGTTTCGGCAAGCTGATCGGCTCGGAACTCGTGCTCTGGCGCGACGTGATCACCCGCGCCGGCATCAAGGCGGCGGAGTGAAGCGATGGGCCAGCTCGCCATCCCCTGCATGCTGATCCGCGGCGGCACCTCCAAGGGCGCCTATTTCCTGCGCGACGATCTGCCGGCAGACATCGCCGCGCGTGACGCCTTACTGCTGGCGGTGATGGGCTCGCCAGACAAGCGCCAGGTCGACGGGCTCGGCGGCGCTCACCCTCTGACCAGCAAGGTCGCGATCGTTTCGCCTTCGAGCGAGCCCGGCTGTGATATCGACTTCCTGTTCGCGCAGGTCGGCGTCGAGACAGCTTCTGTCGACACTACGCCGAATTGCGGCAACATCCTCGCCGGGATCGGGCCGTTCGCGCTTTCGCGCGGTCTGGTGAAGGCGAGCGGTGCGCGCACCACCGTGCGGGTCAGGACGATCAACACCGGAACGATCGCCGACCTCACCATGGACACGCCGGACGGGCAGGCGAGCGCGGAGGGTTCCGCGCGCATCGACGGCGTGCCGGGGACGTCGGCGCCGATCGATATCGGCTTCCTCGATGCCGAAGGCTCGGTCTGCGGATCGTTGTTGCCGACCGGCAATGTCGTCGACGTGATCGAGGGCGTGCCGTGCACGCTGATCGACAATGGCATGCCGGTGATCGTAATGCGGGCTACGGATGTCGGGCGGACGGGTTACGAGCCGCGCGATCAGCTCAACGAGGATGCCGAGCTCAAGGCCCGGATCGAGGCCATCCGTCTCGCCGCCGGACCACTGATGAATCTCGGCGACGTCGCCAGGAAGGTCGTGCCGAAGATCGCGCTGGTCGCGCCGCCGCAGGCCGGCGGGGCGATCTCGACCCGCAGCTTCATCCCGCATGAATGCCATGCCTCGATCGGCGTCTTCGCGGCGGTGACGGTCGCGACCGCCGCCGTGCTGCCGGGATCGCCTGCGGCTTCGGTCGTCGTGATGCCGCAGGGACGCGAGCGGACGCTGTCGGTCGAGCACCCGACCGGTGAGTTCACGGTGACGCTGACGGTCGGTGGAACGGCCGAGCAGCCGGTGGTCGAGCGGGCCGGGCTGTTGCGCACCGCCCGTATCCTGATGGCGGGGCAGGCCTTCGTGCCGGCCGGCAGATTGTGAGAGAGGAGCGCATCCGATGAGCGCCCAGAAGACAGGCCTGGTCATCACCGCCCATCCCGGCGATTTCGTCTGGCGCGCCGGCGGAGCGATTGCGCTGCACGCCAAGCGCGGCATGCGCGTCAAGATCCTCTGCCTGTCCTATGGCGAGCGCGGCGAGAGCCAATTCGCCTGGAAGAAGGCTGGCGTGCAGATGACTGAGGTCAAGGCGCAGCGCCGCGACGAGGCGGAAGCCGCTGCTACGGCGCTCGGCGCCGAGATCGAGTTCATGGATGCTGGCGACTATCCGCTGCGCACCACCGAGCCGATGCTGGAGCGCGCCATCGACATCTTCCACGAGCTGAATCCGAGCTTCGTGCTGACCCATGCGCTCGAAGACCCCTATAATGTCGACCATCCCGAGGCGACGCGCTTCGCCCAGGAGGCCCGCATCATCGCGCAGGCGGCCGGCCACAAGCCCGATCCCAATCGCGCCTATGCCGCGCCGCCGGTCTTCCTGTTCGAGCCGCACCAGCCCGAGCAGTGCAATTTCAAGCCGAACGTCATCCTCAACATCGACGAGGTCTGGGAGCAGAAGCGCAAGGCGTTCGAGATCCTCGCGGCGCAGAAGCATCTCTGGGAATACTACACCCGCGTCGCGCTGAACCGCGGCATGCAGGGCGGACGCAATTCCGGCAAGGCGATGACCTATGGCGAGGCCTATCAGCGCCTCTTCCCGGAAGCGCTGGAGGCGCTGGCATGAACCCTGTCGTCATCCGCACGAAGAAGCGTGCCCCGGCCGCGGCAATAGCCGATCTCGCCGCGCTCGGCGTCTCCACCACGCATGAGGCGATGGGCCGGAGCGGCCTGCTGAAACCCTATATGCGGCCGATCTATGCCGGCGCGCAGATCGCCGGCGGGGCCGTGACAGTGCTGGCCCAGCCCGGCGACAACTGGATGATCCACGTCGCGATCGAGCAGGTGCAGCCGGGCGACGTGCTCGTCGTCGCCTGCACCGCCGACAACACCGATGGCATGTTCGGCGACCTGCTGGCGACCTCGCTGAAGGCGCGCGGCGGCATCGGCCTCGTCATCGACGCCGGGGTGCGTGACGTGCGCACGCTGACCGAAATGGGGTTTCCGGTCTGGTCGCGGGCGATCTCGGCCAAGGGCACGGTCAAGGCGACCCTCGGCTCGGTCAACGTCCCGGTGGTCTGCGCCGGGGCGCTCATCCATCCCGGCGACGTGATCGTCGCCGACGATGACGGGGTGGTGGTGGTACCGCGAGGCGATGCGGAGGCGGTGGCAGCCGCCGGCCGCAAGCGCGAGGCCAATGAAGACGAAAAGCGTAGACGCCTGGCTGCTGGCGAACTGGGGCTGGACATGTACGCTATGCGCGACGGCCTGGCCAAAGCGGGCCTCGTCTATCGCGACGACGAAGGCGAATAATCCAAGGAAGGCCCCGGCAAGGGGCTCGGCTAAACACTCGGGAGGAACGACATGACCATTCGCAGGACTGTTCTCAAAGGAATGCTCGGCCTTGCGCTGGCCGCTTCGGTCAGCGGCGCGGCTCTGGCGCAGGATGCGGTCAAGATCGGCCTGATCCTGCCGATGACCGGCCCCTTCGCCTCGACCGGACGGCAGATCGCCGCGGCCGCCAATCTCTACATTCAGGAGAAGGGTGCGACCGTCGCCGGCAAGAAGGTCGAGCTGATCGTCAAGGACGACACCGGCACTGCCGACGTCACCCGCCGCATCGCGCAGGAGCTGATCGTCAACGACAAGGTCACCGCGATTGCCGGCTTCGGCCTGACGCCGCTGGCGCTGGCCACCGCCCCGCTGGCGACGCAGGCCAAGACGCCGATGGTGGTGATGGCGGCGGCGACCGGCATCATCACCGAGCGCTCGCCCTTCATCGTGCGCACCAGCCAGGTCGTGCCGCAGATCGGTTCGCCCTTCGGCACCTGGATCGCCAAGCAGGGTACCAAGCGCGTCATCACCATCGTCTCAGATTATGGCCCAGGCCATGACGTCGAGAGCTCGTTCTCGGAGGCGTTCAAGGCCGGCGGTGGCCAGGTCGAGAATATCCGCGTGCCCCTGCAGAACCCGGACTTCTCGCCCTTCCTGCAACGCGTCGCCGACGCCAAGCCGGAGGCGCTGCTGGTGTTCGTGCCGTCCGGCGTCGGCGCCCAGTTCATGAAGCAGTTCGTCGAGCGCGGCCTCGACAAGAGCGGCATCAAGCTGATCGGCACCGGCGACCTGACCGATGACGACATCCTCAACGGCATGGGCGACATCGCGCTCGGCGTCATCACCGCCCAGCACTATTCGGCCTCGCATGACAGCCCGGAGAACAAGGCCTTCGTCGAGGGCTTCAAGAAGGCCAATCCGGGCCTGCGCCCCAACTTCATGGCGGTCGGCGGCTATGACGGCATGCACGCGCTCTATGAAGGCCTGAAGAAGACCAAGGGCGAAGGCGGCGAGGCTCTGGTCACCGCGATGAAGGGGATGAGCTGGACGAGCCCGCGCGGGCCGATCTCGATCGATCCCGAGACGCGCGACATCATCCAGAACGTCTATATCCGCAAGGTCGAGCGCGTGAACGGTGAGCTCTGGAATCAGGAGTTCGAGACGATCCCGAACGTCAAGGACCCGACCAAGGCCAAGAAGTAAGCCGGGCAGGGCGGACCCGACGTGCTCACCATCCTGTTTGACGGCGTTGCCTACGGCATGATCCTGTTCGTGCTGGCCTGCGGGCTGTCCGTGACCATGGGGTTGATGAACTTCATCAACCTCGCCCACGGCGCCTTCGCCATGTTCGGCGGCTATGTCACCGTGCTGGCGATGCAGCGGCTCGGCCTGCCGTTCCTGATGGCCTTGCCGGCGGCTTTCCTCGCCGCCGCGCTTGCGGGGCTGATGCTGGAGCGGCTGGTCTACCGGCCGATGTACGCCAAGAGCCATCTCGACCAGGTGATGTTCTCGATCGGGTTGGTGTTCATGGCGGTCGCCGGCGCCGACTATCTGATGGGCTCGAGCCAGCAATTCGTGCACCTGCCGGAATGGCTGAGCGGGCGCTTCGACGTCGCCGGGATCGGCGTCGGGCGCTATCGGCTCTTCATCATCCTGCTCTGCGGCGCGCTCGTCTTCGCGATGCAATGGGCCTTCACCCATACGCGCTTCGGCAGCCGGCTTCGGGCCGCGGTCGACGATGCCAGGGTGGCGCGTGGGCTGGGCATCCCCGTCAACCGGCTGTTCGCGCTGACCTTTGCGTTTGGTTCCGGGCTTGCCGGCCTCGGCGGCGCGCTTGGCATCGAGCTGATGGGGCTCGACCCGACCTTCCCGCTGAAGTTCATGATCTACTTCCTGATCGTCGTGACGGTCGGCGGCACCTCGACCATCTCCGGACCGTTCTTCGCGGCGATGCTGCTCGGGGTCGCCGATGTCGCTGGCAAGTATCTGGTGCCGCAGCTCGGTGCCTTCATCATCTATGCGCTGATGGTGGTCCTGCTGATCACGCGGCCGCACGGCCTGTTCGCCAGGGGACGGGCATGAGCGGGGAGAGCATCGAGGCGCGTGTCCGGCGCTCGCTTTATGGCGCACGGCGCTGGCATCCGGCCGAGATCGTGTTCTGGGTCCTGGCGCTGGCGGCCTTCTTCCTGCTGCCGCGCCAGCTGCTGATTCTCAACGAGATCGCGATCCTTGGGCTGTTCGCGCTCTCGCTCGACCTGATCCTCGGCTATGCCGGCATCGTCTCGCTGGGGCATGCCGCCTTCTTCGGCTTCGGCGCCTATGCCGCCGGGCTCTTCGCCAAACACGCCAGCGCCGATCCGGTCGCGGGTCTTGCCGTCGGCATGGGTGCGGCTGGCCTACTCGGGCTTCTCACCAGCCCGCTGATCCTGCGCGGCAGCGACCTGACGCGGCTGATGGTGACGCTCGGCGTCGCGCTGATCCTGGGGGAGCTGGCGAATTCGCTCGGCTGGCTCACCGGCGGTGCCGATGGCTTGCAGGGCATCATGATGGGGCCGGTGCTGGGGCTGTTCGAGTTCGATATCTTCGGCAGCGTCGCCTATCTCTATTCGCTCGCCGTGCTGTTCGTGTTGTTCGTGCTGGCGCGGCGCATCGTGAGCTCGCCCTTCGGCCTGTCGTTGCGGGCGATCCGCGACAATCCCCTGCGCGCCTCGGCCTCAGGCGTGCCGCTGCACTGGCGGCTGGTTGCGGTCTATACGCTCGCGGCGGCCTATGCCGGGGCGGCGGGTGCCTTGCTCGCCCAGACCACGCAGTTTGTCTCGCTCGACGTGCTCGCCTTCCATCGCTCGGCCGACCTGATGCTGGTGCTGATCATCGGCGGCGCCGGCTATCTCTATGGCGGGCTGATCGGCGCGGTCGCCTTCAAGCTGCTGCAGGACGTGATCGCGAGCTTCACGCCGCAATACTGGATGTTCTGGATCGGGCTGTTCCTCGTCCTGTTCGTGCTCGGCGGACGCGAGCTGATCCACGGTGGGATCAAGGCTGTGGTCGGCCGGATCGGGGGCCTCGGCCGGAGGTCGCCGACATGAGTGTGGCGCTCCAGACCTTCGATCTCTGCAAGAGTTTCGGCGGCATCACCGCGACGGACCATGTCGACTTCACCCTGGCGAAGGGCGCGCGCCACGCGCTGATCGGCCCGAACGGCGCCGGCAAGACCACCTTCGTCAACCAGCTCACTGGGGTGCTGCGCCCAAGCTCAGGCCGGGTCGAACTTATGGGGGAGGACATCACCACGCTGCCGCGCGAAGCGCGGGTCGGGCGCGGACTGGCGCGCACCTTCCAGATCAACCAGCTCTTCGCCACGATGACGCCGGTCGAGATGATCGCGCTGGTGATCTCAGAGCGGCTCGATCGTGGCCGGCAGCTCTTGCGTACGCTCGACAGGGATAAGGAGCTCGTCGCCGAGACGGCCGAAATCCTCGCCCGCTTCAAGCTCGACGACATCATGGACGAGCGCATCGCGACCTTGCCCTATGGCAAGCAGCGCCAGATCGAGATCGCCGCCGCTTTTGCCGCCAAGCCGAGCGTGCTGCTGCTCGACGAGCCGGCGGCGGGCGTACCAGAGGCCGAGCGGCGCGAGCTGATGGCGACGGTCGCCGGCCTGCCGGAGGATGTCTCGGTCCTGCTGATCGAGCACGACATGGACCTCGTCTTCCGCTTCGCGACGCGGATCACGGTGCTGGTCAATGGCCGCCTGCTCGCGGACGGCACGCCGGCCGAGATCGCCAATGATCCGGCTGTCCGCGCCGCCTATCTCGGGGAGCATGGCCATGGCTGAGCTCCTGAAACTCGAACGCCTCAGCGCCGGCTATGGCGAAGCCCAGGTGCTGTTCGACATCGATCTCTCGCTCGCCGAGGGGCGCTCGCTGGCGCTGCTCGGCCGCAACGGGGTCGGCAAGACGACGCTGGTCAACAGCATCATCGGCGTCACCCGCCGGCGCGGCGGCCGCATCGTCCTCGCCGGGCGCGACCTCACCACGGCCTCGCCCGAGCAGCGCGCGCATGCCGGCATCGGCTGGGTGCCGCAGGAGCGCAATATCTTCAAATCACTGACCGTGCTGGAGAACCTGACCGCCGTGGCGACGCCGGGCGCGTGGACGACCGAGCGCGTCTTTTCGATGTTTCCGCGCCTCGCCGAGCGCAAGGGCAATCTGGGTAACCAGCTTTCCGGCGGCGAGCAGCAGATGCTGGCGATCGGCCGGGCGCTGATGCTCAATCCCAAGCTCCTGTTGCTCGACGAGCCGACCGAGGGGCTGGCGCCGATCATCGTCGAGGAGTTGCTGCGCGCCCTGAAGCGCCTCGTCCGCGAGGAGGGCCTCTCGGCGATCGTGATCGAGCAGCATGCCCGCAAGATCCTGGAGCTCACCGACGAGGCGGTCGTGCTCGAGCGCGGCCGCATCGTCCTCGCCGCGGGGAGTGCCGAACTCCTCGCCGACCCGTCACGGCTGGAGCGCCATCTCGGCCTCGCAGCCGCCTGAGCCAACGACAGAACCAGGGAAAGGAAACGCCATGAGCCAGAGACAGAAGCCGCCGTTCCGGGGCGACATGGTCGGCAGCCTGCTGCGCAGCGCGCCGGTGAAGGACGCCCGCGCCAAGCTTGCTGCCGGTGAGATCGGTCAGGCCGAGCTGACCGCGATCGAAGACGAGGAGATCAGGAAGCTCGTGCGCAAGCAGGAGGAGGTCGGCCTGCAGGCGGTGACCGATGGCGAGTTCCGCCGCGCCTTCTGGCATTTCGACTTCCTTGACGGCCTCTCCGGCGTCACCAGCTTCGAGACCGATTCAGGCATTCAGTTCAAGGGCGTCACCACCAAGGGCCATGCGGTCCGCGTCACCGGCAAGCTCGACTTCCCGGACGATCACCCGCATCTCGCCCATTTCAAGTTCCTGGCCTCGACGACCAGCCGTGTGCCGAAGATGACGATCCCGAGCCCGTCCATGCTGCATTATCGCGGCGGCCGGAAGGCGATCGATCCGAGCGCCTATCTCAGGATCGAGGACTATTACGAGGATCTCGGCAAGGTCTACGCCAAGGCGATCAAGGCGTTTTACGATGCCGGCTGTCGCTATCTTCAGCTCGACGACACCAGCCTGTCCTATTTCTGCGATCCCGAGCAGCGCAAGATGCTGGCCGAGCGCGGCGACGATCCGGAGCAACTGGTCTTCATCTATCGCGACGTGCTCAACGCGGCGCTGAAGGCCAAGCCCGCCGACATGCAGATCACCACCCATACCTGCCGCGGCAACTTCAAATCGACCTTCATCGCGTCTGGCGGCTACGAGCCGGTCGCCGAGATGGTCTTCAACGAGATCAATGTCGACGGCTACTTCATGGAGTGGGACGATGACCGCTCCGGCGGCTTCGAGCCGCTGCGCTTCCTGCCCAAGGGCGACAAGCAGGTCGTGCTCGGGCTGGTGACCTCGAAGTTCGGCGAGATCGAGAGCAAGGACAACCTCAAGCGCCGGATCGAGGCAGCCTCGAAATACGCGCCGCTGGAGCAGCTTTGTCTCTCGCCGCAATGCGGCTTCGCCTCGACCGAGGAAGGCAATGTGCTGGCCGAGGATGAGCAGTGGGCCAAGCTCTCGCGCATCCTCGAAGTTGCCAAGGAAGTCTGGGGATGAGTAGCGAGCCCTGCTTCGACATCGCCCATCTCGGCCATGTCGAGCTCTTCACCAACAAGCCGCAGGAGAGCCTCGACTTCTTCGTCGACATCTTCGGGTTGACGGAGAGCGGGCGCGAGGGCGACAGCGTCTACCTGCGTGCCTGGGATGACTACGAATTCCACACGCTGAAGCTCACCGCGGCGAAGACGACGGGCGTCGGCCATATCGGTTATCGCGCCTCGAGCGAGGCGGCGCTATTGCGCCGCGTCGCGGCGATCGAGGCGATGGGCTGCGGCATCGGCTGGAGCGAGGGCGACCTCGGCCACGGCCGGGCCTATCGCTTCCGCGATCCGGACGAGCATGTCTTCGAGATCTATTTCGAGACCAACAAATATGCCGCTCCCGAGAAGGAGCGGCCGGCCCTGAAGAACCAGGCCCAGCGCAACCATGGCCGCGGCTGCGCCGTGCGCCGGCTCGACCATCTCAACCTGCTGGCGCAGGATGTCGCAGCGATCCGCGACTTCATGCCCAAGGCGCTGGGCAGCCGGGTGACCGAGCAGATCGTGCTCGATTCAGGCGAGGTCGGCGGCTGCTGGTTCACCGTCAACAACAAGAGCTACGACATCGCCTATACCCGCGACCACACCCCGGCGCGCGGGCGCTTCCACCATGTCACCTATGCCGTCGACCAGCGCGAGCACATATTGGAGGCGGCCGATCTCTTCCTCGAGAACGGCGTCTTCATCGAGACCGGGCCGCACAAGCACGCGGTGCAGCAGACCTTCTTCCTCTATGTCTACGAGCCCGCCGGAAATCGCGTCGAGATCGCCAACGCCGGCGCGCGCCTGATCCTCGATCCCGACTGGCAGACGGTAACCTGGACGGAGGAGGAGCGGAAGAAGGGACAAGCCTGGGGGCTGAAGACGATCGAGAGCTTTCACACCCACGGCACGCCGCCGGGGAGCAAATAGCGCGGTCTAGAGAGCGCTGAGGCTGCGGCCCTCAAACCACTTCCGAGACGATCTTGGCGATCAGCGCGTTCGACAGGATGACCGGGAGGCCGGCAGCGGCCGCGTCCTGGCGATGGCGCTCGACGAAGCCCATGCAGTCCATCAGCAGGATGTTGGCGCCGCGTTCGGCAAGGGCTTCGGCCGCCTCAGCGACTGTCAGGCCGTCGCCGCCATAGGGCGAGGCGGCGGCGTAGATCGGCGGACGGGCGAGCGGCGCCCATTTCCCGGCCTCGGAGGCGATCTGCTCGGCGAGCGGCACGATGATGCCGAGCTGCGCATCCTGGACCAGCGCCGCGACCGTCGGCGGCAGGATGCGGTCGGGCTCGATCAGCCGGGCGCGCGCTGTCCGCAGGCTTGCGAAATGCCCGGTGCAGAGCATCAGGATCGTGCTGCAGCCGGCCGCCTCGAGCGCGGCGAGCTTGGCTTGCGCGGCCCGCTCGGTGCGCTGGCGGTCGATGACGGCCGAGGTTCCGTCGAGCAGCTTGGTGATCAGGAGCGCGCCATCGGGCTGAGGCGCGAAGTCGCGGTCGATCTCCTCACGCGACAAGCCGTCGAGCACGCCAGCATGCAGCCGGGGCAACTCGGCGCCCAGTACCGCATCGAGGATCGGCGTGATGTCGGCGCGCGGCGCCTGGCCGATGGTGAGAGTGCCGAGCTTGGCCATGGCTGCTTCCTCCCGGATGTGAATGGCCCGGGCCGATGCCGGCCCGGGCCTTGTACCCTCAGGGCTTGTTGAAGTTCTTCAGGACGGAGTCGAAGAAAGAGAAGATCGCGTCGCCGGCGATGACGCCGGCCGCGAAGACCTCCATGTCGCCCTCGCCATCAGTGCCGCGCAGCTTCTCCCAGACCAGCCGGCAGAGGATGCCGGCCAGCACCGCCCAGCCCGCCATCGGGAAGTTGATCAGGAGGCCGGTGGCGAAGAGCACGCCGATCTGGCGCTTCGGCCCGCCGATGAATTGCAGGATCGCGCCGGGGATCGCCCAGAGGAAGAGCTGCCAGGCGACGCCGGGCGCGACGCCGGCCTTGATCGTCGCGGCATAGACCTTGTCGACGGGGGCGACGAGGTTCCGGTCGAAGAAGGACTGGTAGGAGACCAGCACGACCGCGCCGGCGACGACGAAGGCGAACATCGCGGCAAAGAGCTGCTGGCGGCGGCCTTCGCGCTCGAAAGCGGGGTCGGCGCCGTTACCGCGCAGGAGGTAGCCGGCCTTGAGGTCGTAGCCCATGTCGGCGAAGGCGGGGCCGGTCGCGGCCGAGAAGCCAACGAGCAGCGCCAGTGCCGGCATCGGGAAGCCGATGAGCATGCCGATGATCAGGGTGATCAGCGCCACCGCGAAGGCCGGGAACCAGCCGGAATGCATCGCGGCGAGGCCGACGATCAGTTCATGCACATAGGCCGCGAAGGCCGCGTAGAGCACGAACAGGATCAACATGCCGATCGACATGTCGGTCATCAGGCCGCCGACCAGAGCGAGGAAGACGGCGATGATGAGGTAGCCGATCGTGCCGAGGCCGAGCGCGCGCTTGACCTCCGCGTCGGTGGTGCCCGAGGTGGCCTCTGCCTGCTTCTGGGCTTCGTCGCGACGGAAGAGCAGGAGGCCGACCTGGAGCAGTGCGACGAGGCCGGCGCCGATCATGAAGCCATGCGGGATATAGGCGGCCATCAGGTCGCCCTTGGGGATGATGGTCTCGAAGAGCGGGCCGCCGAAGATCTGGCTGGAATAGCCGCGCAGCAAGAGGCCGATGCCGAACATGGCCAGCGCCCAGATATTGCCGATGAAGGCGACGCCGAAGGCGGACATCGGGATGCTCGACATTGCGGCCGAGCCAGCGAAACCGATCCAGGCCAGCGGTACCTTGACGAAGCCAATGAGGATCGCGGTGACGAAGCCGACGCCCATCAGCACCGCCTTGCGGCCGCCCTCGTCGCCGGCCTTGATCGCCTCGGCGGCGGCGACGCCCGGCGGCCAGGCGCCGGTCGCCGGGAAGACGCGGGAATCGAACATCCGGTAGAGCAGGTAGCCGTCAAGCAGCATGGCGAAGAAGGCGCCTGCCAGCATGGGAAGCACCAGGTCCGGCCGCCCGAGCAGCCAGGGGATGCCGACCGGCAGCAGCAGGCTGTTCGCCGCGCCGAACGTGGCCGAGGAGATCGCGCTCTGGGCCAGGTTCTGGACGTGGATCGAGCGGTAGCGCGCGAACATCGCGAGCGGCACGCGCGCCAGCGCCATGGCGGCGAGCGCGCCGATCAGCGAGGTGTTGGCGGTGATCCCCAGCGACACCAAGAGCTGCATCCCGATAATTGCGCCAAAGACGCAAAGGATCGCGATCAGCACCAGCGTCGCTGGCTCGAACAGGCTGGGGTGCCGCTGAGGCACCCCGTCATTTTGCGTCGTCATGCCTCAATCCCCTCATTTGCCCCTACGGGCTTGTCTGTTCGATCTGTCAGGCAACAAGGATGCCGGTCTTGGCTTCGCCGACATCCTGGGAGGCATGGGCGGCATGCATGCCGTAGTCGCGCTTCGCCGCTTCCGGCGAGACGAGGCCGAGCGCGATGTCGCGGGCGATCGCCTCGCGGGAGCGCTCGGCGGCCGGGCCGTAGCCGGCGCCGCCGGCGAGCACGAGCTCGACGATCTCGTGCGGCTGCTTGACCTGGACGAGCTCGCCGGTACCGACGTCCTTCAGCACATGGCCCTGCTCGTCGATGACCCGGCCGGAGGCACCACCGCCGGCCTTGCCGTCGAACAGGCCCGGGATCGGGTTGTTGACCCCCTCCGGATAGAGCGAGACCAGCGTCGGCAGGCCGTCATCGGAGAGCTTGCGCAGGCGCACCCGCTGCCCGAGGCCGCCGCGCTGGCGGCCGGCGCCGCCGGAGTCGGTGAGGTAGGTCTTCTCGACCACCAGCACCGGCACGCGCGATTCGAAGGTCTCGATCGAGGTGTTGGCCGCCGAGGTCGGGTAGAGCAGGCCCGACTTGCCGTCGCCATGGGCCGAGCCGCCCTGGCCGCCGCCGACGAAGAGCATGTCGGAATAGGTGTCGCCGGCCTGGTCGCGGCCATAGACGCTCGCCGCCACCGGCAGGCCGGTAAAGGCCTGGACTTGGCGAGGTGCCGCCTGTGACAAGGCGCGGAAGATGTTCGGCGCGAGGTACCAGCCGGTGCGGGTGCGCAGGTTGACCGCCAGCGGCTTGTCGCAGTTCAGGATCGAGCCCTTGGGCGCATCGATCGAGAAGGCGCGGTAGCAGCCGGCATTGCCGCGCACCGACGGCGTCAGCATGCATTTCAGCGGGTAGGTGGCGTGCGCCATCGTGTAGTTGAGCGTGCAGTTCAGCCCGCCCTGCGGCAGCTGCGGCGGCGCGCCGGCGAAGTCGAGATGGATGGTGTCGTCCTTGACCGTCAGCGCCAGCGGATAGGTCATCGGCGTGCCGAGCGGGTTGTTCGAGACGGTGCCGTGATAGGTGCCGTCCGGCAGCGCGCGGATCGCCTCGCGCATCGCCTTCTCGGAGCGGCTCTGCACGACATGGGCGAGTGCCCTGAGGTCCTGCATGCCGTAATCGGTGAGGAAGGATTGCAGTCGCTCGGCGCCGATCGCATTGGCGGCGACGAAGGAATGGAGGTCGCCGAGCACCTGCTCGGAATTGCGCACGTTCTCAGCCAGCAGGCGGACCAGCGTCTCGTTGATCCTGCCGGCCTCGTAGAGCTTCATCGGCGGGATCTGGAAGCCTTCCTCGTAGATCTCGCGGGCCCGCAACGAGTCCTTGGTGCCGCCGATGTCGGAGACATGGCCGACCGTGCCCATCAGGCCGACGACGCGGTTCCCCAGGAAGACCGGGGTCACGATGGCGATGTCGAAGAGATGGCCGGCGCAGAGCCAGGGGTCGTTGGTGATCAGCACGTCGCCGGGCTTCAGCGTATCAGCCGGGTAGCGCTCCAGCAGGGCTTTCACCGCGCGCGGCAGCGTCAGGTTGAAGACCGGCATGGCGCGGGGCGAATGCGCCAGCGTCTCGCCTTCGGGGTCGAGCAGCTCGCAGGCGAAGTCCTGCGCCTCCGAGATCACCAGCGAGAAGGCGGTGCGGCAGACGGTCAGCCACATCTCCTCGACGACGTTGATCATCCGGCTCCACATGATCTCCAGCGAGATCGGATCGGCCTCGATGCGGCGCGCGGCTTCCGCCAGCGGCATGTCGGCGGTGATCGTGGTCTCGGCGGCACTGGCCTGGCCGACATGGACGATCAGGTTCAGGACATCGTCGATGCTGACACTGTCGCCGGGCGGGACGATCGTGGTCGCCTCGCGCTCCTCGATGATGGCCGGCCCCTTGATGGTGTCGCCGGCACGCAGGGCGTAGCGGTCATAGACCTCGGCCTCGCTCCACCCGCCCTCGAACCAGGCGCGGCGGCTGCCCTTGACCTTGTTGGTGGCATCGCCGCCACCAGCCGCGCCGGAGAGCGAGAGCGTCGGCACCGGACCGGCGCAGCGGACGCGGAAGTTGATCGCCTCCAGCCGTGCGCCCTCATAGACCGAGGTGTAGCGGGCGGAGTAAGTCTTGCTGAAGGCGGCGCGGATCGCCTCCAGGCTTGAGGTATCGATGGTGCCTGACGGCAGCGGCACGGAAATGTCGTGCATCTGGCCGACGAGGCGCATGTCGGCCGAGCGCTCGACCGTGACATCGGCGGGCTTCACGCCGGCCTCGATCAGGTGCTTGCGGCCCTCTTCTTCCAGCTCGGTCAGCACACGGTTCACCGCGGCGGCGTCGAAGCCTTCCGAGAACTCGACCGGCAGCGAGCGCACCTGATCGAAGGAGAGCGGCGCGGCGAGGAAGCCGAGTGCCGAGGCCGCGCCGGAGGCCGGCGGGATGATGACCTGCTTGACGCCGAGCACGCGGGCGACGTCGACCGCATGGGCCGGGCCGGCGCCGCCGAAGCCGACCATGGCGTAATGGCGGGGGTCCTTGCCCTTCTCGACGAGATGGACGCGGGCGGCGGCGCCCATGCTCTCGACCACGACCTTGTGGATGCCCCAGGCGGCTTCCTCGATCGAGAGCCCGAGCGGCTCGGCGACGGTCGAGACGGCCTTGCGGGCGGCCTCCAGATCGAGCGCCATGCGCCCGCCGAGGAAGAAGCCGGGATCGTAATAGCCGAGCACGAGATTGGCGTCGGTGACGGTCGGCTTCACGCCGCCCATGCCGTAGCAGGCCGGGCCGGGGTCGGAGCCGGCCGAATGCGGGCCGACCTTGAGCAGGCCGACCTCGTCGATCGCCGCGATCGAGCCGCCGCCGGCGCCGATCTCGATCATGTCGATCACCGGCGCCTTGATCGGCAGACCGGAGCCCTTGGCGAAGCGGTTGACACGACCGGCTTCCAGCATCGGCGCGATTTCGGCGCGGCCATCCTCGATCATGCAGGCCTTGGCGGTGGTGCCGCCCATATCGAAGGAGATCACGTCCTTGTGGCCGGCGAGCTCGCCGAACAGGGCCGTTGCGAGGCCGCCGCCGGCCGGGCCGCTTTCGAGCAGGCGGATCGGGAAGGTGCGGGCGGTTTCGGGCGAGACCAGGCCGCCGGCCGAGTGCATCAGCCGGAGCGCGCCGGTGAAGGAGCGGGCGGCGAGCTCGCGCTCCAGGCGCTCCAGATAGCGCCGCATCAGCGGCTGGACATAGGCGTTGGCGGCGGTTGTGACGAAGCGCTGGTATTCCCAGATCTCGGCGACGACCTCGCTCGACAGCGAGACGGTGAGCTCCGGGCAGGTCTCGCGCACGATGCGGCCGGCTTCCTGCTCATTGGCGGGATTGCGGTAGCTGTTGAGGAAGCAGACCGCGATCGCCTCGCAGCCGGCGGCGGCGAGCTCGCGGGCGGCCTTGCGCACCGCCTCGGCGTCGAGCGCGGTCACGACCTTGCCGTCGCGGTCCATGCGCTCGGGCACTTCGAGGCGATGCTCGCGCGAGACCAGCGGGTCGGGGAAGGTCAGGAAGAGATCGTAGATGTCGTAGCGCTGCTCGGTCCCCATTTCGAGGATGTCGCGGAAGCCCCTGGTGGTGATCAGGCCGAGCTTGGAGCCCTTGCGCTCGATCACGGCGTTGGTGACGAGCGTCGTGCCATGGACGATGTCGCCGACATCGGCGAGCGTGATGCCGGCCATTTCGACGAGCTCACCGAGGCCGATCAACGCCGCTTCCGACGGGTCGTGCGGGGTGGTCAGGCGCTTGTGCAGCCGGACCGAGCGCTCTTGCCCATCATAGAGGATGAAGTCGGTGAAGGTGCCGCCGATGTCGAAGCCGATACGCCAACGATTGCTCATGGAGCAGTCTCCGAAGGTGAGAGGTTCAAGGGGAAGAAGCGCTTGTCCTGGGTCAGGGCCGCGATCTCGGCAGCGCCTTCGGCCAGGGAACGGATGATGGAAAGACGCTCGCCCGGCGCGACCGTCGCGGCCGGGAAGGAGATGCAGAGCGCGACCTCGTCGCCGGTGGTGGGATCGCCGAGGCCGACCGAGATGGCGCGCACGCCGCGCACGGCTTCGTCATGGGACTCGGCGAAACCGTTGCGGCGGGTCTCGGCCAGCCGCGCCAAAAGCTCGTCCATGTCGCGGGGCGCGGTTTCGGATGGCGCGATGAAGCCCTCAGGGTAGAGCGCACGGACCTCGGCGTCGGAAAGCCTTGCGAGCAAAGCGCGGCCGGTGCTGGAGGCGAAGGCCGGAATGCGGTCGCCGATCGACGTGACGACCCGCAGCGCATGCCGGCCGGGGTGAGCGGTGACGCCGATGATCTCGGTGCCGCGGCGCACGCTGATATAGCCGGTATGGCCGATCTGGTCGGAGACGCGCCCGACGACGGCGTCAGCGCGATCGATCAGCGATGCCGCGAAACGATAGAGCTGGCCGACCTGCGCGAGCAGCAACGCCGGGCGATAGCGCTTGCTGTCGCCGACCGTCTCCAGGAGCCCCTCGTCGCGCATTGCCCTGAGCAGGCGCGAGGCATTGCTCTTGGGCATGCCGAGGAGAGTCACGAGGTCGGTCACGGTCACGTCGTGACGCGTGCTGGAGAAGCAACGAAGCACATCTGCGGCTGCCGTCAGGATGGACATCCGGGTCGCTTCCAAAAAAGTTCCAAAAAATGGAACTTAAGTTGCAATTAAAGGAACAATACGCCGGCTCGACGATGAGTCAAGACGGTTTGTGTCGCCGGTGTGGCTCTGGTGGTTCGAATCGTTCGTGCGGGGGCAAGATCGGTTCTGTGGCGCGCTGGATGCTGGGCGGCCTTCACGAGACATTGTGGTCTTGCGACCTGCTCTGCCGCCGATGCTGCGCAATCCTCGGGCAAGCTCTCCGCTCGTAGACTGAGTGTGAGGCTCCAAAAAATGGAGCCATCTCCAAAAAGACGGGATCTTCAGCCTGGGATCTCAGCCTCTTCGTCTCGATATTTCAACGACTTGGTGTATGGCATGATGGTTGCTGAACGGCGCGCGGACTGGCTGGAGTGCTGCGGGCATGAATTGGCAGGCAATCGTCGATTTCGACGGGACCATCTCACGTGAGGATACGACGGACTGCGTGCTGCAGCGCTTCGCGGAGCCGGGCTGGGAAGAGATCGAGGCGGATTGGGTTGCCGGCAAGATCGGCTCGCGCGAGTGCATGGCGCGTCAGGTCGCGCTGCTGCACGCCTCGCCCGACGTGTTCGACACCTTCGTCTCCTCGCTGGCGATCGACTGGGGCTTTGCTGCCTTCGTGCGGCTCTGCCAGCGTGCCGGGATCCCGGTCACGGTCGTCTCCGACGGGCTGGACCGCACCATCCACGCGCTGCTGGGCCGCGCCGGCCTCAGCGGCCTCACCGTCGTCGCCAATCATATCGAGCCGCTGCCCGGCGATCGCTGGCGGCTGACCTCGCCGCATGCCGACCCGTCCGGGGGCTGCGCGAGCGGCACTTGCAAGTGCCGCGTCGCCAGCAGCCTTTCCCGGCCGCTGACCCTGCTGGTCGGCGATGGTCGCTCGGATTTCTGCGTCGCGGGCCAGGCCGACCTCGTCTTCGCCAAGAAGAGCCTGATCGCGCATTGCCGCGAGAGCGGCATCAGCCATCGCCCGTTCAACACCTTCTCGGAGGCCGTCGGCCTCCTCGAAACCCTGCTGTCGGAAACCTCGACGGAAACGGCAGCCCCTGCACGCAAGGACATGATCAATGGATGACGGCTTCACCCTGCTCGACCGCGCCGAGCCGGTCGATGTTTCCTCGGCGCCGGCGGCGACGCTGGCCGAGGAAGAGGCCCGCCTGCTCGCGCTCGAGGCCGAATACTGCTCGCATGGCGACACCGTCCACTACACGCAGTTCCCGAAGATCTTCTCGGGCTGCGAAGGCTCGTTCATGCTCGACGCGGCGGGCAACCGCTTCCTCGACCTGCAGATGTGGTACTCGGCCGTCAATTTCGGCTACGCCAATCCGCGCCTGAACAATGCGCTGAAGCGCCAGATCGACACGCTGCCGCAGGTGGCGAGCCAGTATCTGCATCGCGAGAAGATCGAGCTCGCGGCGATGATCGCCCAGGATGCGCAGCGCAAGTTCGGCACCAAGGGCCGCGTCCACTTCAATGTCGGCGGCGCCCAGGCGGTCGAGGACTCGCTCAAGCTCGTGCGCAACGCCAAGAAGGGCAAGAGCCTGATGTTCGCCTTCGAGGGCGGTTATCACGGCCGCACGCTCGGCGCTTCGGCGATCACCTCGTCCTATCGCTATCGCCGCCGCTTCGGCCATTTCGGCGAGCGCGCGCATTTCATCCCGTTCCCCTACCATTTCCGCGGCCCGAAGGGGATGAGCAAGGAGGAGTACGGGCATCACTGCGTGCAGCAGTTCGCCCGGCTGTTCGAGAGCGAATACAATGGCGTCTGGGACCCCAAGGTCGGCGAGGCCGAATATGCGGCCTTCTATGTCGAGCCGCTGCAGGGCACGGGCGGCTACGTCATCCCGCCGCCGAATTTCTTCATCGAGCTCAAGAAGGTGCTCGATCAGCACGGCATCCTGCTGGTGGTCGACGAGATCCAGATGGGCTTCTACCGGACCGGCAAGCTCTGGTCGATCGAGCACTTCGGCGTGCAGCCGGACGTGATCGTCTTCGGCAAGGCGGTCACCAACGGGCTGAACCCGCTCTCCGGCATCTGGGCCAAGGAAGAGCTGATCAACCCGACCGTGTTCCCGCCGGGCTCGACCCACTCCACCTTCAACGCCAACCCGCTCGGCACCGCCGTCGCGCTCGAGGCGATGAAGATGATGGAGGAAGAGGACTACGAGACCATGGTCATGGCCAAGGGCAAGTATTTCCTCGAGGGCCTGCAGGGGCTGAAGCGTCGCCACAAGATCGTCGGCGAGGTCGACGGGCTCGGCATGGCGTTGCGGATCGAGATCTGCGAGCCGCATGACAGCTTCACCCCGTCGAAGCGGCTGGTCGACCTGATGTGCGACGAGGGCATGAAGGCCGACCTCGAGGCCGGCGGCAAGCGCTATGGCCTCGTGCTCGACATCGGTGGCTACTACAAGAACGTCATCACCCTCGCGCCGGCATTGACCATGAGCTATGCCGAGATCGACCTCGCGATCGAGCTGCTCGACCAGCTCTTCGCCCGCGTCGCCAGCGCCTGAGCAGTGGAGACGGGCCTTGCGCCTGCGCGTGATCGATCTCGACGGTAGCGTGGCGGCTCAGGAGCCGCTGCGCCGGCAAATCGATGCGGGCCTCGCCGCCCGCATCGAGGCGGCGGATCTTGCTGGCGCCCTGCGCATCGTCGCGGGCCGCCGGGCCAAGGCCGAGCTGCTGCAGCGCCTTGGCCAACGCGACGGCGAAGGGCAGGGCGTGCCCGTCTTCTTCTACGGTTCCGGCGATTTCCATCACGTCACCTCGGCGCTGCTGAGCCGCGTCGAGGAGCCGGTCACGGTGGTGCATTTCGACAACCATCCCGACTGGGTCAGCTTCCCCGCCACGGTGAATTGCGGTGCCTGGGTCAACCGGGCGCTGGAGTTGCCTGATGTCCATAAGGTCGTGACGATCGGCCCGTGCAGTGACGATCTCGTGCGCCCGGAATGGCAGTTCGCAAACTTGCGGGCGGTGGCCGACGGGCGGATCGCGCTCTATCCCTGGCGGCACGCGCCGTCGCGGGTCTGGGGGCGTTATGGCGAGACCGCGAGCTTCCGGCAGGAAGGCGGCCATCTGCACTGGCGTAACCTCGCCGACGAGGACTGGTCGGATTTCCTCGACGAATTGATCGCAGCTATTCCGACCACGTCGGTCTGGCTGACGATCGACAAGGACGTGCTCGGGCCGGGCGACGCCTGCACCAACTGGGACCAGGGCGACCTGCCGCTGAGCCATTTGCTGGTGGCGCTCGAGCGGCTGGCGAGCGAGCGCCGGATCGTCGGCGCCGATGTCTGCGGCGACTGGTCGGAGCCGCGCTTCAGCGACCCGTTCCGCGCGACACTCGCCTATTTCGACCATCCGCCGCGCTTCAGGCCGACGCCCGAGCAACTCTCCGTCAATGCCCGCGTCAATGCGAGCCTGATCGACTGCTTCCAGCGGGTTCTGTCATGAACACGACGATCATCCTCTGGTTCGTGGCATCGATCATCTGCGACGTCGCCGGCCAGATCTTCTTCAAGATCGGCGCCGACCGGCTGCCGCAGGGGGCCGATTTCCGGGCCACTGCGGCGGCGGTGGCACGCTGCGGCTGGATCACCGCGGGGCTCGCGACCTATGTCGCCGAATTCTTCATCTGGCTGCGCATCCTGGCGGAAGTGCCGCTCTCGATCGCGTTCCCGATCGCCAGCGCCAATTTCCTCGCCATCTCCCTGGCCAGCGCCGTCTTCCTCGGCGAGCGCGTCGGCCGGCGGCAATGGCTCGGCTCCTTCCTCATCACTTGCGGCGTCATCATCGTCGCCAGAACAGCCTGACGGACATGTTCCGATGACCCAGCGCGATTTCAGCGTCCGCCTCGCCGGTGACCGCACCGGCTTCCTGCTCATCCACGGCCTCGGCGGCACGCCGGTCGAGCTGCGCTTCGTCGCCCGGGCGCTGCACCGCGCCGGCCATACCGTGCACTGCCCGCAGCTCGCCGGGCATTGTGCCGGGGAGGCGGAGATCCTCGCCACCGGCTGGCGCGACTGGACGCAGAGCGTTTTCGACGAACTCGAGCGCATGCGCGAAATCTGCGATACGGTGATCGTCGGCGGGCTCTCCATGGGTGCGGTGCTGGCGATGCATGTGGCCGCGCAGCGCCCAACCCAGGTCGATGGGCTCGCGCTCTACGCCCCGACCTTCTGGTATGATGGCTGGTCGATCCCGCGCTACGCCTTCCTGCTGCGCTGGTTCATCAACACGCCGTTCGGGCGGCGCTACCGCTTCGTCGAGCGCGAGCCCTATGGGCTGAAGGACACGCGCACCCGCGCTCTGGTGGTCTCGTCGCTGGCGAGCGGCGACAGCTCTGAGGCCGGCCTGCTCGGCACGCCTTCGGGCTCGCTGAAAGAGATGTGGGATCTGATCGCGGTCACGCGCCGCGAGCTGCCACAAGTCAAATGCCCGGCCCTGCTGGTCCATCCGCGCGAAGACGATATCGCCGACCTCAGCAACGCCTTCGAGATCCAGCGCAAGCTCGGCGGGCTCGTCGATGCGGTGATCCTCGACGACAGCTATCACCTCGTCACCATCGACCAGCAGCATGACATCGTGATCGAGCGCTCGCTGGCGCTGGCTTCGCGGCTCGCCAAGGCTCATCGCCCGGTGACGCCGCTGCGTGTCGTGGCAGCCGAATGAGCACGCCCGAAGGCCGTATCCTGGCCGGCATCGCGGAGATCGACGCTGCCGCCTGGGACGACTGCCTGCCCGGCGAAGCCGAATGCCATGCCTATTACAGCGCCTGCGATGCGATTGCCGAGCAGAGCGGCATCGGTCTGCGCATGGCGGCGGCTTGTGCGGAATCTGACGGCGAGGTCATCGCCGTGGCGCCGTTTTTCCGGCTGAACTACCGGCTCGACACGCCGCTGCAGGGCAAGCTCAGGAGCCTCGGCGACGCGCTGTACCGCCGCGTGCCGGGGCTCGTCACCCTGAAGGTGCTCTGCGTGGGCTCGCCCTATGCCGAGCGCTGCCATCTCGGCTTCTCGCCGAAGCTCGATGCCGCCGGGCGCGCCGCCGCCTTCCAGGCGCTCGCCGCCGCGCTGGAGCGGCAGGCCGCCGAGGAGAGGGCGCATCTGGTGGTCTGGAAGGACCTCGCGCCGGCCGAAGAAGACAGTGTCGGCGATGTGCTGAAGCAGGCCGGCTTCGCCCGGCTCGGCAGCCTGCCGATCGCGCTGCTCGACATGCCCTTCAAGGACGAGGCGGCCTATCTCGCCTCGCTTTCGGCGGCGACGCGCAAGGACATCAAGCGCAAGCTCGCCAAGGCCGGCGAGGTCCGCATCGCCTTTCACACCGACATCACCGGGCTGGAGCCGAAGATCGACGCGCTCTACGAGGCGACGCGAGCCCAGAGCGGGCTCGACTATGGCGAGCTCGAAGTGCTGCCGCCCGGCTATTTCGGCGCGGTCTCGCGCGCCCTCGGCGAGCGGGCGGTGTTCGTGCTCTACTGGATCGGCGAGGAGCTTGCCGCCTTCAACCTGCTGCTGGTCGAGCCTGACCGGGTGATCGACAAGTTCCTGGGCATGCGCTACCCGCTGGCGCGCGAGCACAACCTCTATGCCGTGAGCTGGATGGCGAATGTCCGCTTCTGCCTGGAGCGCGGCATCCACAAGCTCCAGAGCGGCCAGACGGCCTATGCCTCCAAGCTGCGCTTCGGCAGCCGGCTGGTGCCCTCGACCCTGCTGGTCCGGCACCGGCTCGCGCCTCTGCAATGGGCGCTGCGGTCCCTGAGTCCCTGGCTCGGCTTCGAGCGCTTCGACCCCGATCTTGCCGCAATCGCCCGAAAGAAGGCCGCATGAGCAGCATCTCGCCACCGGCTAGCAATGCATGGGGTCGCCAGCTCGCGATCTGGCTCGCCTTCATCGTGCTCGACACCGGCACGCAGCTCGCCTTCAAATGGGGCGCCGACGGGATCGGCGACATGGATTTCGGCCTCGCCATGATGGCGAAGGCTATCTCGCTGCCGGGCGTCTGGCTGGCGACGCTCGGTTATATCGGCGTCTTCGTCGTCTGGATGGCGATCCTGCGCGACATGCCGCTCAGCCGTGCCTTCCCGATGACGGGACTGGTCTATGTCACAGTTCCGCTGTTCGCCTGGTTCACCTTCGACGAGCACATCGACCTGGTTCGTGCAGGCGGCATCGCGCTGATCATCGCAGGCGTGTTCCTGCTCGGGGGTGACGAATGAGACGTGGATTTGGCCCTGGACTTGGCCTGGCCTCGCTGATCGCCGCCGCCCTGATGGCGGCGCTGCCAGCCCTGGCCGACACGATGGGCGGCATCGTCGGGCGCTGGCGCGATTCGGACGGAGAATCGGAGATCGCGATCAGCCGCTGCGGCCCGGCGCTGTGCGGCAAGATCGTCTGGCTCAAAGAGGAGCGGTTCGACATCTACAACCCCAATGAGGGGCTGCGGAAGCGCTCGCTGATGGGACTCCAGGTGCTCTCCGGCTTCAAGCCGGCCGCGAAGGGCGGTCTGGAGGGCGAAGGCTACAACCCGGCCGACGGCAAGACCTATCGCACGACGCTAGAACTCGACCGTTCCGGCAGTCTCGTGGTGCGCGGCTGCGTGCTCGGCGGCCTGATCTGCGACGACGACACCTGGTCGCGGCGGCCATGACGACGGCCGGCGGCCGAAGCTGAAGGAAACGAGATCCAGCATGTCGACGCGGATGGCCTCGCTCCGATTCAGGCTGGTGATCGGTTTCATGCTGGTCAGCGTGCCGGCGATGCTGGCCTCCGCCTTCATCGCTGCCAAGCTGATCTCGGACGCCTTCGAGGACAATGTCGAGCAATGGCTCGGCGATACCTCACGCTTCTTCGCGCTGGAGATCGCCGAGGCGACGCAGGAGGCGCAGCGCGTTGCCGGCGTGATCGGCCACCGGCTCGAGCAGTCGAGCGATGACCACAAGATGCAGCGCACTGTCGAGCGCGAGTTCGCGGTGCTGAACTCGGTCGGCTACGACCTGATCGCGATTTATCGTCCGGGCGGCGAGGTGCTGTTCAAAACACGCGATTTCAGCAGCCTCGCCCCATTGCCGACCGAGACCAGCCTCGGCCTGTTCCGGATCGAGACCGACGGCAAGCGCTGGATCATGGCGGGCGCCGTCCAGGCCGTGCAGATCGGCGGCCAGCCAGCCAATCTCCTGGTCGGGACCTGGCTCGATGAAAGCTCTTTCGGCGGCATCAAGGTGGTGACGGCGCTTGAGATCCGCTTCTTCGCCCTGTTCGACGGCAAGCCCGAACTGGTGATGCAGACGCATTCCGACCGCGCAGCCGTCGTGCCGGAGGCCATAAGAGCCAGGCTGGAGGCCGGAGAGGACGGCATCTTCGACTCCGATGCCGATGGCGGCGCCTACCGTGCCGTCTATGCGGGCCTGCGCGGCATTGACGGCCAGCTTGCCGCGATCAGCTTCATCGGCATGCGCAGCGAGGCGGGCTTCTTCGAGCAGCTCGGCCGGGAGAGCCTGTTCCTCGGCATCTTCCTGCTCGGCAGCGCGATCTCGATCGTCGTCGGCATCCTGACCTCGGATCTGCTGGTGCGCCCCCTGCGCGCGCTGACCCATGGCGTGCGCGCGATCGCGGCGGGGGATTTTGGCCAGCGCGTCTCGGCGGGTGGTGGGCGCGAGATCGTCGAGCTCGCCTCCGGTTTCAACGGCATGGCCGAACAGCTCGGCAAGCTGCAGGAGCTCGAGGCAGAGCTCAGGCGAAAGGACCGGCTTTCGGCGCTCGGCCAGGCGGCGATGGTGATCGCCCATGAGGTGCGCAATCCACTGGGGATCATCAAGACCTCGACGGAGGTGGTGCGCAACCGCGCCAAGCTCGGCGGGGCCGAGGAGAAGATGCTGGGCTATGTCATCGACGAGGTCCGTCGCATCGAGACGCTGGTGCGGGACTTTCTCGATTTCGCCCAGCCCAAGCCGCCGGCAAAGGTCGAGCTCCCCTTGCGCGCGGTGATCGATCGCGTAGGGGCCATCGCGGCGCCCGAGTTCTCCCGCCAGAAGATCGAACTCTCGGTCGATGATTCCAGTGGCGGCGCCACCGTCCTCGGCGACCCCGACCAGCTCTACCAGGCCTGCCTCAACCTCGTCCTCAACGCGATCGACGCGATGCCGGAGGGGGGCACGATCCATGCCAGCGTGCGTGCTACCGGGGAGAGCGTCTCGCTGACGATCAGCGACGAAGGCGCAGGCGTGCCGGACGCGATCCGCCCGGAGATCTTCAACCCGTTCTTCACCACCAAGGCCAAGGGAACCGGGCTCGGGCTTGCCAAGGTACAGACCGTGGCGGAAGCCCATGGCGGCAGCGCCACCTGCGTCTGCGAGCCGGGGAGGGGAGCGGCCTTCACCATCGCATTGCCGCGAGCGAAACCGGGGGCGCCGGCATGAGCCATTCCATCCTGGTCGTCGACGACGAGGTGCGGCTTGCCGACGTGCTGGCGGCGGCACTGGAGGACCTCGGCTTCCGCGCGACGGCCGTCCACAGCGCGCGCGCCGCGCTTGGCGAGCTCGAGCAGGCGCGCTTCGACCTGGTGCTGACCGACCTGCGGCTGCCGGTGATGGACGGGCGGGCGCTGCTGCGCGAGGTCCGCAGTCGCTGGCCGGAGGTGCCGGTCATCATCATCACCGCCTTCGCCGCGGTGCGCGACGCGGTCGACCTCGTCAAGGAGGGCGCGTTCGACTACATCGCCAAGCCCTTCGAGATCGATGACGTCTCGGCCACGATCAGGCGGGCGCTGCGCCTCGCCGATGTGGTGCGGGACAATGAAAGGCTGCGTAGCGAACTCGAAGGCCGCTACAGCTTCGACACGCTGATCGGCAACAGCGCCTCGTTCCGTCGTGTGATCGAGCAGGTCACCGAGGTCTGTGAGACAAAGGCGACCGTGCTGCTCAACGGCGAGAGCGGCACCGGCAAGGAGCTGGTCGCCAAGGCGATCCACTTCAACAGCCCGCGGCGCAACAAGCCCTTCATCGCGGTCAATTGCGCGGCAATTCCCGAGACCCTGCTGGAAAGCGAACTGTTTGGCCATGTGAAGGGCGCCTTCACCGGGGCGCTCGCCAACCGCACCGGGCGTTTCGCCGCGGCCGATGGCGGCACGCTCTTCCTCGACGAGATCGGCGACATGCCGCTGCCGATCCAGGCCAAGCTGCTGCGGGTGATCCAGGAGCGCAGCTTCGAGCCGGTCGGCGCGACCCGGACCCAGACGGTCGACGTCAGGCTGGTCGCGGCGACGCACAAGGACATGCGGCAGGCCGTCGACAAAGGCAGCTTCCGCGAGGATCTGTTCTATCGCCTCAACGTCTTCCCGATCCTGCTGCCGCCGCTGCGTGACCGCGCCGACGACATCCCGCTGCTGTCGTCGCATTTCCTCGCCGAGCTCGCCGAAGCGATGGGCAAGCGGGCGAGCGGGTTCTCGCCGGCCGCCCTGACTGCGATGGCCGCCTATGACTGGCCGGGCAACATTCGGGAGCTGCACAACTGCATCGAAAGGGCGGTGATCGTCGCCAAGACGTCAACAATTGATGCCACCGACCTGCCGCAGGACCTGTTCAGCACCACACGCCGCAGCGACCGCGACACCTTGCCCCGCGATCTCGACGCCGAGCTTGAACGGATCGAGCGCGATTTCATCATCGAGGCGCTCCGGCGCAGCGACGGCGTGCAGGTCAGGGCTGCGAAATTGCTAGGCATAGCGGAAAGAAGCCTTTGGCACCGCATTAAGAAACTCGGTATTAGGCTGGGCCGCGCCATCGCGGACTGACGACTCACGGGATGACCCCTTCCATGCTTTCTCTCGTACGTCGCGAAAGCCGGTCTCGACGCCGGCATGTCGCCGTCCTGGCCGGGATCGCCGCGCTGCTCGTCCTTTCGAACGGAGCGGTGCGGGCGAACGACGATGACGACGACGATGACGATACCAAGAAGGTCCTGACCGATCCGACGCCGGCCAAGGGCTGGATCGTCACGCTGGGTGGCTCCTTCCAGGTCGGCCCAAAATATGACGGGGCAAACTCGGCCGGGCCGTCCTTCATGCCCTCGTTGTCCTGGCGTCGTGCCGGCGAGCCGGCCGGCTTCAGCGCTCCGGACGACAGCTTCGACTATGCGATCTACGATACCGACCGCTTCGATGTCGGCGTCGTCGGCAATTATCGCTCCGGCCGTTATTCGGGCTCGAGCATCCGGCTTCTGGGCATGCGCGACGTGCCCTGGGCGATCGAGGCTGGCGTCTTCGCCGAGTACTGGGTCATTCCCGAGCGGCTGCGCACCCGCGTCGAGGTCCGCCAGGGCTTCAACGGCCACCATGGCGTGGTCGCCGACTTCTCGGCCGACTGGGTCGAGCGCTTCGGCGCCTTCACCTTCGCGGTCGGTCCGCGCGCCTCGCTCGGCAGCGCTTCCTATATGCGCAGGAACTTCGGCGTTCTCCCGGGCGAAGCCGCGCTCAACGGCACGATCCAGGCCTACAAGCCCGGCGCCGGCGCCAAATCGGTCGGTCTCGCCTCGTCGCTGGAATATGCGTGGTCGCCGAGCTTCTCGACCACGCTGTTCGCCCGCTATGACCGCCTGGTCGGGGATGCCGGCAACTCGCCGCTCGTCGAGCAGCTCGGCCAGCGCAACCAGTTCTCGGTCGGCATCGGCGCGAGCTATTCCTTCCACGTCGGCGGCTGAGGCCGATCGGCGGAGGCTTGGAGCAGGATGCGAAAAAGTGGGAACCGGTTTTTCGCTGTGATCCTGCTCTAACTCTTTGATGAGAGACGGATTCAGATTTCAGATGGCATCGCCAGGCGATTCCATCTGAAATCATCCGGCTCTAGGGCACCAGGATCACGCCCGAGCTGGCAAAGGAGAGCCAGACAGGCGTGCCTGGCAGCGACATGTCGTCGACATCGTGGCTGATGACGAAGAGCTCGCCCACGGCGGTCTCGATCATCAGGTCGAGATGGTTGCCGAGATAAGCGCATTTGCGGACATTACCCGGCAGCGTGCCCTGGCTCTCATGGCGCGAGACCAGGAGGCTCTGCGGTCTGATTGCCGCCTTTGCAGGTCCCGGCTGCAGGCCGCGCGAAGGCAACGAGACGCTGGCCGGCCCGATCGCCACCTGCGCACGCCCGTCGGCAACTGATGTCACGGTGACCTCGACCATGTTGGCATCGCCGATGAAGTCGGCAACGAAGGCGTCGGCAGGCTCCTCATAGAGCTGGCGCGGTGTGCCCTGCTGGGCGATGCGGGCGTTCGACATCACGATGATCCGGTCGGAGACGGCGAGCGCCTCCTCCTGATCGTGCGTGACATAGGCGACGGTGAGGTTGAGCGCCTGCTGCAGCTCGCGGATCTCCTCGCGCACGCGCCGGCGTAGCTTGGCGTCGAGATTGGAGAGCGGCTCGTCGAAGAGCAACACCTGCGGCTCCAGCACGAGGGCGCGGGCGACGGCGACGCGCTGCTGCTGGCCGCCTGAGAGCTCCGAGGGGAAACGCTTCTCGAAGCCCTTGAGGCCAACCAGCGCCAGCTTCTCCAGCGCCATCTCCTGCGCCTTGGCCTTGGACAGGCCCTTCACGGTCGGGCCGTAGGCGGCATTCTCGAGCACACTCATATGCGGGAAGAGCGCATAGGACTGGAAGACCATGCTGACGTCGCGATCGGCGGCGGAGAGCCGGGTCACGTCCTTGTCGCCGATCATGATCTGCCCTTCGCTGGCGATCTCCAGCCCGGCGATCATGCGCAAAGTCGTGGTCTTGCCGCAGCCGGAGGGGCCGAGCAGCGTGACGAGCTTGCCGGCCTCGATCGAGAAGCTGACATTGTCGACCGCCGTCACTGCGCCATAGCGCATGCTGACATTGCGGAACTCGACGGAGGCAGGGCCGGCCTTGGGCATGGCTGCAACGTATCCTTACTTGATCGGCTCGGCGGCGGAGGAGGCGAGTGCGGGCGTGGTGCCGCGCCGGCCGAGCTTGCGCTCGCCGACGCCGAGCTGGATCAGGCTGATGCCGATCGCCATCACCACGATCAGCACCGAGGAATAGGCGATGGCGAGGCCGAACTCGCCGGCCTCGACGCGGCCGACGATATAGGCGGTGGCGAGGTTGTATTCGGCCGAGACCAGGAAGATCACGGCGCTCACCGTCGTCATGCTGCGCACGAAGCTGTAGACCAGCGCGGCGACGAGGGCCGGGCGCAGCAGCGGCAGCACCACCCGCCAGAGCGTGGTGAAGCTGCGGGCCGACAGCGTCGCCGAAGCCTCGTCCAGGCTCTTGTCGATCTGCGACAGCCCGGCGATGCCGGAGCGCACGCCGACCGGCATGTTGCGGAAGACGAAGGCGATGACGAGGATCAGTCCGGTGCCGGTGATCTCGACCGGCGGCACGTTGAAGGCGAGGATATAGGCGACGCCGAGCACGGTGCCGGGAATGGCGAAGCTCAGCATGGTCGCAAATTCCAGCGCACCGCGGCCGGCGAAACGCTGACGGGTCAGGAGATAGGCGGTGAGCAGGCCGATGATCGCGGTCAGCGGCGCCGAGATCGCCGCGAGCTTCAGCGTGGTGAAGAAGGACGGCCAGGCCGAGCCGTCGAAATAGAGCCCGCGGCTGAAATCGATCGAGAAGCCGGTGATGTAGTGCTGCAGCGTCGGGGTGTAGTCGCGCCCCATCGTCTTGACGAAGCCGCCCATCAGGATGACGACGTAGATGACCGCGGTCAGCGCCACCCAGGGGCCGATCACCAGTGCCGAAATCCAGGTGATGCGGCGCGGCAATGGCGTCGGCAGGCCGGAATCGCCCTTGCCGGTGACGGTGGTGTAGGACTTGCCGCCGAGCCACCGCTGCTGAGCCCAGAAAGCGGCGAGCGTGAAGCCGAGCAGGACGACGGCGAGCACCGCCGCCTGGCCCTGGTTGTGCGCTGCGCCGACCACGGCGAAGAAGATCTTGGTCGAGAGCACCTCGAAATTGCCGCCGAGCACCAGCGGATTGCCGAAGTCGGCCATGCTCTCGACGAAGCCGAGCAGGAAGGCGTTGGCGAGGCCCGGCCGCAGCAAGGGCCAGGTCACCGTGCGGAAGGTGGTCCAGCGCTTGGCGCCGAGCGTCTGCGAGGCTTCCTCCAGGCTTGGCGCGATGCCCTGCACCACGCCGATCAGCACGAGGAAGGCGATCGGGGCGAAGGCGAGCACCTGGGCGAGCAGCACGCCGGGCAGGCCATAGATCCAGCGCGAGCGCGGAATGCCGAACCAGTCGAACATCAGCGTCGAGAACAGGCCGGAGCGGCCGAAGAGCAGGATCAGCGCCAGGCCGATGACGAAGGGCGGCGTGATGATCGGCAGCACGGTGAGCAGGCGCATGGCGCGCTTGCCGGGCATGCCGGTGCGCAGGATCAGCAATGCGCAAGCGAGGCCGAGCAGGGTGGTAATCAGCCCGGTCAGCACCGCCAGGATCAGGGTGTTCCAGGCGACGCCGCAATTGGTGTTGGCGCTGAGACAACCCAGCCCCCAGATCGTCGGGCTGAACAGGCGCTCGACGAACTCGCCGAAGACGAGCGCGCCGCTGGAATCGACCAGCGCGCTGCGCAGGATCACCGCGACCGGCAGGAAGATGAACAGCGCGATCAGCATGATGACGATGCCGATCGAGGAGGTCGTGAACAGGTCGCCACGGCACAGGCCGCGATAGGCGAGGCCGTGGCAGAGCAGCAGCAGCAGCGAGACCAGGGTGATCAGCGCGCCGAAGCCCATGCCGGGCTGGGCAGCGCCCACCCCGCCGAGCAGGGCAGCCAGCGCCGGCATGCCCTGGTCCTTGAGCGTGACGGAGAAGCCCTGGGCGAAGAAGAAGGCGAGGCCGGCAAAGCCGATCCAGGCCAGGAGCTTGCCGGTGCCGGCATTCTCCTGCCGGAAGGCGAACAGGCTGGCGAGCAGGAGGGCGATGCCGACCGGCGCAAGCCAGGGCGCTGCCCCCGAGAGCACGAGCGCCAGCGCCGTTCCGGCCTTGCCGAACGGATAGCCGGTAAGGCTCATCCCTTCGGGCAGGTACCAGGGGATGAGCGCATAGCCGAGCCAACCGGCCAGCAGCGCAAGCCTCGTCGCGGGACGCATCGTCTCTCGCCTCTCGTCTCAGATGTCAGCGATCAGCATGCGCTCACTTGGGAAGCGCCTTGATCTCCTTGTCCCATTTGGTCAGCAGCCGGACACGCTCGGCCGAAGAGCCGTATTTGACGAAGTCGTACTTGATCAGCTTCATGTCCGACATCTTCGGAGCCTGGGCCGGAACCGGCGCGTTCTTGTTCGACGGCACCTGGTAGGACTTGGCCGGCGCGGCGAGCGCCTGCGCCGCCGGGGTCAGCGCCCAGTCGTAGAACTTCTTGGCGTTGTCGAGATTGCGCGCACCCTTGACGATCGACATCGAGCCGATCTCGTAACCGGTGCCCTCGCAGGGGGCGACGGCCTTGATCGGGTCGCCCTGCACGGCGAAGACGACGGCGTCATGGATGAAGACGATGCCGACGGCGGTCTCGCCGAGGCTCGCCGCCTTGGCCGGCGCCGCGCCCGACTTGGTGTACTGGCTGATGTTCTTGTGCAGGGCCCTGAGATAGTCGAAGCCCTTGTCCTCGCCCATCAGCTGCACCACCGTGGCGAGCAGGTTGTAGGCGGTGCCGGACGAGTTGGGGTCGGCGACCTGCACGTCGTCCTTCAGCTTGGGATCGAGCAGGTCGGCCCAGCATTTGGGCTCATTCAGGCCCTTAGCCTTGATCTGCTGGGTGTTGTAGCCGAAGCCGAGCGCGCCGGCATAGATGCCGACCGAGCGCTTCTTGGCGGCTTCCCACTGCGCCAGCGCCCATTCGTGCAGGTCCTTGTTGGCGGGCGACTCATATTCCTGCGTCAGGCCTTCCTCGGCCGCCTGCAGATGCGGGTCGCCGGTGCCGCCCCACCAGATGTCGCCGCGCGGATTGGACGATTCCGCCTTGAGCTGGGCGTAGATCTCGCCTGCCGATTTGCGGGTCATCGCGACCTTGATGCCGGTTTCCTTTTCGAAGGCGCCGCTCATGGCGCGGCACCATTCCTCCTGCACGCCGCAATACATGACGAGCGAGCCCTGGGCCTGGGCCGGAGCCGCGGCGAAGGCCGCGCTCGTGGCGGCCGCAAAAAGCCCGGCGCGAAGCCAGTGGTGTTTCTGCATGGTCTTCCTCCCGATATCTGGTTCTGTCTGTTCTTGTTGGGTCGATAGTGACCGGTCGTCGGCAAAGATCAACGGCTATTGTGCCGGCTTACTATTCCGGTGATGCGTTCCAGTTCGGCAGTCAGCTCCGGGGTGCAGCACAGCACTGGATTTCCGGCCTTGATCGCATCGCCCGCGAAGAAGTCGTTGACGTCGGCGCCGGCCTCGGTCGCGATCACCAAGCCGGCGGCGACGTCCCAGGCGTTGATGTGCAGTTCGGCATAGGCTTCGGTGCGGCCGATCGCGACATGGCAGAGGCCGAGCGCGCCGGAACCGGAGCGCTTGACCGAGGCGCCGGCAGCGAAGCCGCGGCCGACAGTCGCGAGGTATTCCTCGGTGGGCACGCGCGTCGACCAGCCGAATTCGAGATAGGCGCGGCGGATGTCGGCGGTGCCGGAGACCTTGATCGGTTCGCCGTTCATGGTCGCGCCGCGGCCACGGCGGCCGAAATAGACCTCACCCAGTGCCGGCGCCGAGATGATGCCGATCTCGGGCACGCCGTTGAGCAAGAGGCCGATCGAGATGCACCAGGTGCGGTCGCCGCGGGCGAAGTTCGAGGTGCCGTCGATCGGATCGATGATCCAGACCGCATCGGCCGCTTCGCCGCCGCCTTCCTCGCCGATCACGGCGTCATTGGGGAAGAGTACGGCGAGACGCTCGCGCAAGAAAGTCTCGACCGCGCCGTCGGCGACGGTGAGCCAGTCCTGCGCGCCTTTCATGCTGATGCCGAGACTGTCCTTGCGCCCGAAATAATCGAGCGCCAGCCGGCTCGCCTCATCGACGAGGCCGAGCACGGCGTATTGGCGCAGATCGAGTTCGGCAGGCGTCATCACAGCGATTCCAGCGAGACGGCGACCGGCTTGCCAGTGCGGCGCGATTCGGTAGCGGCATCGGCCAGGATCTGGGCCTTCAGCCCATCGAGGCCCGACGGCGAGGGCGCGCGCTTGTCGCGGCAGGCGCTGACGAAGGCGTCGAGCTCGGTGCGGTAGGCGGCGGCATAGCGCTCCAGGAAGAAGTTCTGCACGGGGTCGGCGCGGAAGCCGGCGCCGGTCGCGATCTCCACCGTGGTCTCGTGGATGTTGCCGGCGCGCAGCATGCCCTTGGAGCCATGCACCTCGATGCGCTGGTCGTAACCGTAAGTTGCGCGGCGCGAATTGGAGATCTGGGCGATACGCCCGCTGGCGGTGCGCATCAGCACGGCGGCGGTGTCGACGTCGCCGGCCTGGCCGATCGCCGGATCGACCAGCGCCGAGCCGAGCGCGAAGACCTCGACCGGCTCCTCGGCGAGGAGGAAGCGGGCCATGTCGAAATCATGGATCATCATGTCGCGGAAGAGCCCGCCCGAGCGCTTGACGTACTCGACCGGCGGCGGGCCGGGGTCGCGCGAGATCACGCTGACGATCTCGATCGCACCGGCCTCGCCGGCGCGCAGGCGGCCTTCCAGAGCGGCGAAGTTCGGGTCGAAGCGGCGGTTGAAGCCGATCATCAGCGGCTTGCCGGATTTCGAGACCACCTCGAGGCAGCGGCGGATGCGGCCGGCGTCGAGATCGACCGGCTTCTCGCAGAACACGGCCTTGCCGGCCGAGACGGCGGCCTCGATCAGGTCTGCATGGGTGTCGGTCGGCGTGCAGATCACCACGGCGTCGATGCCGCTATCGGCGAGGATCGCCTCGGTGCTGGCGACCTTGGCGCCGGACGCCTGAGCGAGCGAGGCGGCGGCCTCGGCGGAAGCGTCGGAGAGCGCGACCAGCTGCGCATCGGAGCGCGCCGCCACATTGAGCCCGTGAATGCGCCCGATCCGGCCGGCGCCCAGCAATCCAAATCTCATCACGTCCGTGGTCCTGCGGTTCGAGAGTGCTCCGGCGCTCAGTCGTGCGCGCCGAGAATGGTCTGGTCGAAGTCGACATTGGCGCCTGTCATCAGCCCCGATTCGGATGACGCCAGATAGGCGACGGCCTTGGCGACCTCGCGCGGATCGATCAGGCGGCCGAAGGGACGGCCGGCCTCTGCTTTCTCCAGCCAGCCATCCTGCGCATCATGGCGCAGGCGCATGATCGCGTCCTCGCCGGGCGTCGCCATCCAGCCGATATTGAGGCCGTTGACGCGGATGCGGTCGGAAAGCAGCCCGTAGGCGGCGTTCTTCGTCAGAGTCGCCAGTGCGCCCTTCGAGACGCTGTAGGCGGAGAGGAAGGGCTGGCCGCCATGGGCCGACATCGACTGGATGTTGACGATGGCGCCCTGGATGCCCTGCTTGCGCATCAGGGTCGCGGCGTCCTGGATCAGGAAGAAGGGCGCGGTCAGGTTAACCGCCATGATGCGGGCATAGAGCTCAGGGCTGGTATCGAAGATCGTACCGCGATCGGTGTCGCCGGCAGCGTTGACGAGGATGTCGAGCCGGCCGAAAGCTTGCTCGGCGGCCGGGACGATCCCGCGGACGGCGTCGAGATCGGCAAGGTCCGCGGCGTGGAACAGGGCGTTGCAGCCGGCCGCCTTCAGGCTGTTGGCGACCTTTTCGCCGCGCTCGCGATTGCGGCCGGTGAGGACAAGGCCGGTGGCGCCGCGCGCGGCGAATTCCCGGGCGATCGCCTCGCCAAGGCCCTGGCTGCCGCCGGTGACGACGGCGACCTTGCCGTCGAGGTCGCGGCGAAAGTGGGTTGGCTCGGGCACCTCGGTTTCTCCCTGGGAGCGCCATTGTCACAATGGCACATTATTTTTATTGCGCTTGACTAATGGAACAAACATTCCATTCTCTGCCGGCGCAAGTCAAGGCCATGAGAGCCCCGTTCCCCATGTCGTCGCAAGTGCAGCAGGAAACGCCAAAGGACGATTTCGACGGCTTCGTCGCCCTGCTGCGCGAGCGCGGGCCGAACCTGCCGAAACGCTTGCGGCAGGTCGCCGACTATGCGCTCGCCAACCCCGATGACATGGCGCTCAGCACCGCGGCGCAGGTGGCGCAGCAGGCCGGCGTGCAGGCCTCGACCCTGGTGCGCTTCGCCCAGGCGCTCGACTATTCCGGCTTCAGCGAATTGCAGCAGCTCTTCCGCTCGCGGCTGCGCCAGCAATTCCCCGATTATCGCGAGCGCCTCGCGGCCTTGCGTGATGAGGGCGCCGCCGGCCCGAACATGGCGCAGGTGCTGCTCGACGGTTTCGTCGAGGCCAGTCGCAGCTCGCTGACACGGCTGCAGGCGACCGTCCGCTATCGTGATGTCGATCGGGCGACCGACCTGCTCGCCGGGGCAGAGACGATCATCCTGGTTGGCGCGCGCCGGATGTTCACGGTGGTGTCCTATCTCGCCTACGCCTTCGGCAAGCTCGGCATCCGGGCGGTGCTGGTCGACAATATCGCTTCGCTCGGGCCGGAGCAGGCGGCGATCGCGCGCGAAGGCGACGTCGTCGTCGCCGTCAGCTGCGCGCCTTACACGCCGGCGACGGTCGGAATCGCAGCGCAGGCTCATGCCAAGGGCATTCCGGTGATCGCGATCACCGACAGCGCGCTCAGCCCGCTCGCCCAGCATTGCTCGCTCTGGCTCGAGGTCGAGGAGGCCGATTACGGTGCCTTCCGCTCGATGTCCGCCACCTTCGCACTCGCCATGACGCTCGCCGTCGGCACCGCCGAGAAAGCCCGCCCCGATGCCTGAAGCCGTGCTCGACCTGATCTCGATCGGCCGCTCCTCGGTCGACCTCTACGGCCAGCAGATCGGTGGCCGGCTGGAGGACATGGCCTCGTTCTCCAAGGCGGTCGGCGGCTGCCCGACCAATATCGCGATCGGCACTGCCCGGCTCGGCCTGAAATCGGCGGTGATCACCCGCGTCGGCGACGAGCAGATGGGCCGCTTCATCCTGGAGCAGCTGCAGCGCGAGGGCGTCGAGACCAGGGGCGTCGTCGTCGATCCCAAGCGCCTGACCTCGCTGGTGATTCTCGGCGTGCGCGATGAGAAGACCTTCCCGCTGATCTTCTACCGCACCGACTGTGCCGATGCGGCGCTCGACGAAAGCGAGATCGACGAGGCCTTCATCGCCTCGGCCAAGGCTGTCGTCGTCACCGGCACGCATTTCGCCATTCCGAACGCCGCCAAGGCGCAGCGCAAGGCGATCGCGCTTGCCCGCAAACATGGCCGCAAGGTCGTGTTCGATGTCGACTACCGGCCCAATCTCTGGGGCCTCGCCGGGCATGGCGCGGGCGAGGAGCGCTATATCCGTTCCGACAGCGTCACCCAGCATCTCCAGGCGATCCTGCCGGACTGCGACCTGATCGTCGGCACCGAGGAGGAACTGCACGCCGCCGGCGGCTCGGAGGACACGCTCGCCGCGATCCGCAACATCCGCGCCCTGAGCAAGGCGACCATCGTCTGCAAGCGCGGCCCGATGGGCTGCGTGGTCTTTCCGGGTGCCATCCCCGCTTCGATCGAGGACGGGATCAAGGGGCCGGGCTTCCCGGTCGAGGTCTACAATGTCCTGGGCGCCGGCGATGCCTTCATGTCCGGCTTCCTGCGCGGCTATCTCCGTGACGAGCCGATCGAGACCTGCTGCACCTGGGCCAATGCCTGCGGCGCCTTCGCCGTCTCGCGACTGCTCTGCTCGCCGGAGAGCCCGACTTTCGCGGAGCTGCAGTTCTTCCTGAAGCATGGCTCGCCCCATCGCGCGCTGCGCCATGACGTGGCGATCAATCATGTCCATTGGGCGACGACGCGCCGGCCGCAGGCCGCGACTTTGATGGCTCTTGCCATCGATCACCGCTCCCAGATCGAGGCGATGGCGGACGAGGCTGGCGTGCCGCGCGAGCGCATCCAGCTTTTCAAGCGGCTCGCCGTCGATGCCGCGGCGCGGATCGCAAAGGGCAGCGACGGCTTCGGCATGCTGCTCGACGGTCGCCATGGCCGCGAGGCGCTATTCCGCGCCGGCGATCACGGCTTCTGGGTGGCGCGGCCGCTGGAGGTGCCGGGCTCGCGGCCGCTGCGGCTCGAAACCGATGCGGACGGTTCGCTCGGCGCGGCCCTGAACGAATGGCCGGTCGACCATGTCGCCAAGGTGCTGGCCTTCTATCACCCGGATGACGATCCGGCGCTGAAGGCCGAGCAGGAGGCGACCTTGAAGCGCGTCGCGCTCGCCTGCCGGCAGGTCGGCCGCGAGCTCCTGGTCGAGATCATCTGCTCGAAGAACGGGCCGGTCGGCGATGACACCATGGCCTCGGTTATGCGCCGGCTGTACGCGATCGGCATCAGGCCCGATTGGTGGAAGCTGGAGGGGCAGCCGAGCGCGGCGGCCTGGGCCGTGGTCGACGCCGCGATTGCCGAAAACGATCCTTATTGCCGCGGTGTCGTGCTGCTCGGGCTCGATGCGCCGCTGCCGGAGCTGGAGGCGGCGTTCCGGCTGGCGCAGACTGCCAGGACGGTGAAAGGTTTCGCGGTCGGGCGCAGCATTTTTGGCGAGGCGGCGCGCGGCTGGCTCGCCGGCAAGCTCGACGACGAGGCCGCGACCGCGATGATGGCCGAGCGCTTCGGCCGGCTGGTCGACGCCTGGCAAGGCCGCTGAGGAGATTGCGAGCATGAGCACGATCAGGCTCACCATGGCGCAGGCGTTGGTGGCAGCGATGGCGGCGCAGAAGGCCGTCGTCGGTGGCCGCACGCTGCCGCTCTTCGCCGGCGTTTGGGCGATCTTCGGCCATGGCAATGTCGCCGGGCTCGGCGAGGCGCTGCATGGCGCCCGCGACATCCTGCCGACATTGCGCGCCCATAACGAGCAGGCGATGGCGCACTCGGCGATCGCCTTCGCCAAGGCCTCGCGCCGGCGCCGGATGATGGCGGTGACCAGCTCGATCGGACCGGGCGCGACCAATATGGTCACAGCCGCCGCAGTCGCGCATGTCAATCGCTTGCCGCTGCTCCTGCTGCCCGGCGACGTCTTCGCCGGGCGCCGGCCTGATCCGGTGCTGCAGCAGATCGAGGATTTCGGCGACGGCACCGTCTCGGCCAATGACTGCTTCAGGCCGGTCTCGCGCTATTTCGACCGCATCACCCGGCCAGAGCAACTGATCCCCGCCTTCGAGCGGGCGATGCAGGTGCTGACCGATCCCTCGGAATGCGGACCGGTGACGCTGGCTTTGTGCCAGGACGTGCAGACGGAAGCCTATGATTATCCCGAAAGCTTCTTCGCCGAGCGGATCTGGCAGCCACGCCGGACGCGTCCGGACGAGCAGGAGCTGGGGCAGGCGGTGGCGCTGCTGAAGGGTGCGAAGCGGCCGCTGGTCGTCGCCGGCGGTGGCACGCTCTACAGCGAGGCCGAAAGCGAGCTCGCCCGTTTCTGCCTGGCGCATGGCATTCCGAGCGCCGAGACGCAGGCCGGCAAGAGTGCCCTACCGCATGATCATCCGCTCAATCTCGGCGCGATCGGCGTCACCGGCACCGGCGCCGCCAACGACGCCGCGAAGCATGCCGATGTCGTGCTCGCGGTCGGCACGCGCCTGCAGGATTTCACCACCGGCTCGCGCGCGCTCTTCGCCGATCCGGAGTGCAAGATCATCGGGCTGAACACCCAAGCCTTCGACGCGGCCAAGCATGGCGGACGGCCGCTCGTGGCCGATGCCAAGGCCGGCCTCGCCGAGCTGGAAGCCGCGCTGTCGGGCTGGAAGGCGCCGGCCGGCTGGAGCGCGCAGGTGCAGGCATCCCGCGATGCCTGGCTCGAAACCGCCGCGCGTTACACGGCGATGAGCAACCAGACGCTCCCCAGCGATGCGCAGGTGATCGGTGCGGTGCAGCGCCAGAGCCGGGCGAGCGATGTCGTGCTCTGCGCAGCCGGCGGCCTGCCGGGCGAATTGCACAAGCTCTGGCAGCCGGGCGCGCCCGGCGGCTACCATATGGAATACGGTTATTCCTGCATGGGCTACGAGATCGCCGGCGGCCTCGGTGCGAAGCTCGCCGATCCTGCCCGCGAGGTCTTCGTCATGGTCGGCGATGGCTCCTATCTGATGATGAATTCGGAGATCGCGACCTCGGTGATGCTCGGCATCAAGCTCACCATCGTCGTGCTCGACAACAGAGGCTTCGGCTGCATCAACCGCCTGCAGAACGCGACCGGCGGCGCATCCTTCAACAATCTCCTGCGCGACAGCAGACACGAGGTTCTGCCGGAGATCGACTTTGCCGCGCATGCCGGCTCGATGGGCGCGATCGCGCGCAAGGTCGCTGGTCTGGCCGAGCTGGAATCTGCGCTCGCCGAGGCGCGCGGGCATGACCGTACCAGCGTCATCGTCATCGACACCGACCCGCTGATCTCGACCGATGCCGGTGGGCACTGGTGGGAGGTCGCGGTGCCGGAGGTTTCGGTGCGCGACGAGGTCAAGGCGGCGCGCAAGCGCTATGACGGCGCGCTCGCCGCGCGCGACAACTGAATCGAAGAGGACGACATGCCTATCCGTATCGGCGCCAACCCCATCGGCTGGTCGAATGACGATCTCCAGGACATTGGCGGCGCGACTCCGCTCGAAACCTGCCTGGCCGAGGCTCGCGAAGCCGGCTTCGTCGGGATGGAGCTCGGCCACAAATTCCCGCGCGAGCCGAACGCGTTGAAGGCGGCGCTCGATCCCTTCGGCATGGCCTGCATCTCCGGCTGGTATTCGGCGGAGCTGCTGAAGCGCGATGCCGATGAGGAGATGAAGCATCTGCGTGCCCATCTCGACCTGCTGAAGGCGATGGGCTCGACCGTGCTGGTCTTCGCCGAGACCTCGAACGCGATCCATGGCGACCGCAGCAAGCCTCTGTCGCAGCGGCCGGTGATGGCGGCGGGCGACTGGGCGCAGTTCGGTCGCAGGATCACTGAGGTTGCCGAGCGCACGCTCGCCGAGGGCGTCCGGCTGGTCTACCACCATCATATGGGCACGATCGTCGAGAGCGAGGCCGATATCGACGCCTTCATGGCGGCGACGGGCGAGGCGGTGCATCTCCTGCTCGACACCGGTCATGCGACCTGGGGCGGGGCCGATCCGGTGAAGCTTGCCGAGCGCTACCGCGCCCGCATCAGCCACTTTCATGCCAAGGATGTGCGCAAGGGCGTGATGGAGCAGGCGCGCCGCGAGGATTGGAGCTTCCTCGACGCCATCCTCGGCAAGGGCAGCGAACTCGGCGTCTATACCGTGCCGGGCGACGGCATGGTCGACTACCCCGCTGTGTTCAAGGCGCTGCCGGGCTATTCCGGCTGGGTCGTGGTCGAGGCCGAGCAGGATCCCGAGAAGGCGCATCCGCTGACCTATGCCAAGAAGGGCGTTGCCCATCTCAAGCAGAGCCTGAAGGAGGCCGGGCTCGCCTGAGCCCGGAACGGTCATGTCGAAGCTGCTGGTCAAGCCGCAGGCGCCCGATGCCGAGGGGCGCATCCACGAGGTCACGCCCGAAACGGCCGGTTGGGAGCATGTTGGCTTCACCGTGCACAAGCTCGCCGCCGGGCAGAGCCTGTCGCGCCAGACCGGCGACAGGGAGCACTGCCTCGTCCTGCTCTCCGGCAAGGTTGCGGCCAGTGCTGCGGGTGAGGACTTCGGCGTGATCGGCGGGCGTTCCTCGCCGTTCGAGCCCGATCCGTGGTCGCTCTATGTGCCGGCGGGTTCGGAGTGGAGCGTCACCGCGCAAGGGCCGTGCGAAATCGCGATCTGCTCGGCGCCGGGCAAGGCCGGAGCGCGGCCGGCCCGAGTCATCGGCCCTGCGGATGTCGGCTCGCTGACCCGCGGGGAGGGCAGCAATACCCGCCATGTCCGCAATATCCTGCCGGAGACGGAAGCCGCCGACGGACTCCTCGTCGTCGAGGTGATCACGCCCTCGGGCTGCTGGTCGAGCTATCCGCCGCACAAGCACGACCAGGACAATCTGCCGGCGGAATCGCTGCTGGAAGAGACCTATTATCACCGCCTCAACCCGCCGCAGGGTTTTGGCTTCCAGCGCGTCTATACCGACGATCGCTCGCTCGACGAGACCATGGCGTTCTCGGATGGCGACGTCGTGCTGGTACCGAGGGGCTATCACCCGGTCGGCGCGCCGCATGGCTACGAGCTCTATTATCTCAACGTCATGGCCGGGCCGAAGCGGATCTGGAAGTTCCACAACGATCCCGCGCATGAGTGGATGCTGAAGGCGTGAGCGAGGCGGCCGGGATCGACCTGATCGGCGACGAAGACCTCGCCTATCTCCGCAGCCGCACGGCCTTCGCTGCCGGTGCCGGGATGACGCTCGACGGCAGCTATCGCCTGGCGCATCTGCCGCTGATCGATCCGGCCCATCCCAAGGCGATCGCGCGCAAGGACGGCACCCACTACGACAATGGCCGGCACCCGCCGATCTATTCGCTGGTCGTGCCGACGCTCGGCCTGCAGGAGGCGCCGGCCTACCGGGAGCTCGAGCAGGAGCTGCGCGAGGCTCCGTTCGCGAGCAAGATCGCCTGGGATATCGTCAGCAGGCGGCAGGCGAAGCTGCATGCGACGGTGTGCGGCTCCCTCTCGATCGGTGCGCCGCCCGTGATCGATCCTGCGGCGCGAGAGGCGCTGTCGCGCATCGGGCCGGTCGCCATGGAGCTGCGCGGCCTGTTCTCGGGCAATGTCAATCGCGGCCGGCTGTATCTCCGGCTCTATCCGGAGCGCCGCGACGGGCAGAACGCGCTCCATCTCCTCCAGCGCGCGCTCGGGCGGCCGACCAGCGATCTCTATGTCGTCGGCATCTGGAACCTCAGCGACGATCTCGACGTTGCCGAGGCAGCCGCGCTCGCCGCTTTAGTCGGGCACTGGTGGGACAGGCCGATTCTGCGCTTCACAGCCAATAAGCTCTGGCTGATGGGCGCCAGCGACGACCTCGTGCTCGATTCCGAGATCGCCGAGACGCTGAGCCTGACCTAGGCCGCGCCACCGCCAATGCTCCGTTCCGCTTGCCTTGCCAGCCGGACGGGTCTACCTCGCCCCCATCGCATTCTGCTGCCTCGCGCGGCCTCGCGATCTTTCGGCCCGCCATCAGCGCAGCGGCCGGGTGGATCGCCCAACCGACAGGATCCAAACCATGGCTCGCAAGAAATCAAAGCCGCTCGATGCCGCCTTCGTGCTGTTCGACGTGTTCTACGAAGACGGCTCGCGCAGCTCCAACCGCCGCGTGCCGAGCGAATTGCTCGGCGGGATCGATGGCGACGATCCCGCGCTGGACGCCATCCAGGAACAGGATCGCGTCATCGCCGAGAGGTCGGGCAAGCGCCCGCTCGCGATCAAGAGCCTGGTGCGTGCCGGCGAGGCCGAGAAGCAGGCGGCTCGCCAGGCGGAGAAGGCCTCCCGGCGGGGCTGACGCCTGCTGCTCGATTATCGCTTGGCGCGGCGGCGAGCTGCGGGCTGCGACTGGCCGCTAGTACCGCCGCTACTCAGCAGCGAGCCGATCACATAGAGCGCAAGCCCGACGCCGACCACGGCGGCGAGCGGCTCGCGTTCGCCGCGCTTCATCAGCATCTGCCCGCCCTCGCGAGCATAGTCGCGGCCCATGTCGAGATAGTCCTGGCCACGGGCGGCATAATCGCGGCTGCGCTCGAGCTGCTCGCGGCCGCTGCCGACGAAATCACGCCCGGCGCGGAGCGCCTGGTCGCCATAATCGCGCAGCATGCGGCTCCAGCCCGATGTGTCGGGCTGCCAACTCGACCAGCTGGAGCGACGCGGCGTCATCGCCCAGGCGATCAGGCCAACGCTGAGGGCGCCGACAGCGAAAGCTGCGAGCGGATGGCGGTTGACGGTCTCGACCGCGGCCTCGCCGGTTTCCTGGGCATAGCGGCTTGCATCGCGCAGCGTGTCGCGCGGATCGATCTCGGCGAGTTTTTCCTTTGCCCGGCCATAGCCGTCCTTGACGGTCTCGGCGGTGCGGTTGGCGAGGTCCGCGGCCCGGGCCGCGACGCTGCCTGTCGCACGGTCGATCTCATCCTCGCTGGAGGGCACGTCCGGCGGCAGGCGCTTGTCGTTGTCCATCGTTCGACTCCGTGGGCTCGAATGGCTTCATGGTCGAAACGAGGGAGCGGCGGCGGAGTTCCGCCGTCAGTCCGGATTAGCGCGTCGCACGGCGCGTGGTGCGGACCACGGCCGGAGCGCTGACCGCGCCGGCAGCCCCACCGACCACGGCGCCGACCGGTCCCGCGACGACGGCCCCGGTACCGGCGCCGACCGCCGCGCCGCTGACGCGCTGTTCCAGCGTCGTGCAGGCGGTGAGGCCGAGAGTAAGGATGGCGCAGGCAAAAGCGATCTTCATCGGGGAATCCCTTGTGAGCGGTCTGATGGAACCCGCAACTAGCCCAGAAGTTGCCGCAGGGCGATGGCAGAGATTTCCATCGTTGGTTAAGCTCGCTGCGGCGAGCTCGACTCATCGCCTAGAGCAGGATGCGAAAAAGTGGGAACCGGTTTTTCGCAGGAATCCTGCTCTAAGCTCTAGAATCGATCACGTTCATGATTTTGGATCGGTTCGACCCAAAATCATCGTGATCTAGGGAGACTGCACATGAAGACGCTTCTGTTCTCCACCGCTCTTGCTCTGATGACCATGGGCCTCGCCGGCGCGCCGGCCTCGGCCCTGACCATGAAGGAGTGCAGCACCAAATATCAGGACGCCAAGAAGGCGAACACGCTGAAGGGCCAGAAGTGGAACGATTTCCGCAAGGCCAACTGCGCCGATGACGACGCCTCGGACAACGATGCGGCGGCGGCGGTGACGGAGGCCCCGGCGGCGACGCCGGCTGCGACCACTCCGGCCAAGCCCGCCGGCAAGGCCAAGGCCGCGGTCTTCCCGAAGGCAGTGTCGCCGAAGTACTCCGACGAGACGGCCGGCAAGGCGCGCCTCAAGACCTGCGTCGATCAGTACAACGCCAACAAGGCCGCCAATGCCAATGGCGAGCTGAAGTGGATCGAGAAGGGTGGCGGCTACTGGAGCCAGTGCAATACCAGGCTCAAGGGCTGAGCAGGAACAGGTGCGGCGCGCCCGGACCTCGGGCGCGCCGGCAATCTCGTCTCGGCCTTATGAGCGTCAAGCCTTGGCTACGCTGCCATAGACCATCCGCCCCTTGTGGAAGGTGGCGCTGCGTGCCGGAACGCGGGCGACGGCCTCGGCCGAGCAGCTGGCGCCGACCAGGGTGAAGCCGGCGGTATCGCCGACCTTCGGCCAGGCGCGCTTGCCTTCGTCGTCGAGCGGCAGGACGCCGCCGGTGGCGATGGCGAGCGAGCGCGACAGACGGAACTCGTCGGAGTTGCGGTAGACCTGCGCGTAGAAATAGGACCGCTCCAGCATGTCGCCGCTGCCGAAGGGCGACCAGTGGTCGATCACGCTGTCGGTCCCCGTCATCACGAAGACGCCCTTGTCCTGCAATTGCGGCAGCGGCATCGTCAGGGCGCCGAGCGGCACGGTCGAGGCGATCGTCATCTTCTGGGCCGAAAGGCGCTGGATCGTCTCGGCCTGCAGGCCGGGCGCCATGGTCGCCAGGGCAAAGCCATGGCTGATCGTCACCTTGCCGCGCAGGGCCGGGTTCTTCTCGACGGTGTCGATCATGTAGGTGACCGCGGCAGCGCCGGACGGGCCGGTTTCGTGCAGGTGGATGTCGACGCCCTTGCCGGTGTCGAGCGCGATCTGGAACATCGCGTCGAGCGACTTCTCCATAGCCTTGTCGATATTGGTCGGATCGAGGCCGCCGACATACTGCACGCCCATCTTCATGGCCTCGCGCATCAGCCCGTCGACCTTGGAGTGCAGCAGGCCGTGCTGCGGGAAGGCGACGATCTCGCAGCTGAAATCATCGCGGTGCTTTTCGAGCGCGAGCAGCAGGTGCTCCAGGCTCTTCAGGCCGCTGACCGGATCGATGTTGCAATGGCTGCGGGCGGTGGTGGTGCCCTTTGACTGCAGGAGAGCGATCAGGCCTTCGGCACGCTCCTGCGAGGTCGGCAGCAGCGTCGGGATCAGCTTCTCCTCCAGCGCGATCATGTCCATGATCGTCTTGCCCTGGCGCGGGCGTGGCGCCTGCCAGGGGCCGCCATAGAAGGTCTTGTCGAGATGGATGTGCATGTCGCGCATCGCCGGGAGCGCGAGCTGGCCGCCGGCATCGTAGCGCGGCAAGGTGGCGGAGAGGGCGGCGCCGGCCGGATGCAGGGCGGCGATTATCCCGTCCTTGATCTCCAGCGTGTAGAGGCTGGTGCGGGTGCCGACCACGATGTCGCCGTCATAATCGAAGCCGTCTTCGAGCCGGACGCCGCCAAGATAGTAGTGGGGAGCCGTCAGTGTCGTGACATTGGTCTTGCCGGTGTCTTTCTCGGGCTTGCTCGGAGCCGCTTCGGCGCCGCCACCGGCAAGGCCGATGACCGCGGCGGCTGTGGTAAGCTGACCCGTCTGCATGAGAAAGCCCCTGCGGCTCTGGTGCTGCACGCTGCCCATGTCGTTTCCCCGGACTGGATGTTGGTGCCGCTCCATCTACGGGAGAGGCGTCCGCGGTGGCAGCGATGTTTGCCCATGATGATCATTCGATTTGACAATGATCAATGTGTCCAGGCCGATAGCCGGAAGCGAGCCTCAAAAAAACCGCCTATGGCTCCAGCCCGCAGAAGGCGCTGAGTTGTCCGGCGAGCGCTATGGCCGCGTCCGGAGCATTGTCGCGGTAGTAGAGCGCCAGTTCGAAGCCGGTCACGTCCGGCAGGCCTTCCGCCGCCCCAAGCACACGGTGGCTCTGCTGTCGGCAACTCGCCGGAAGCAGGGTCAGGCCGAGACCAGCGGCGGAGGCGGCGATGAGAGCAGCCAGGCTCGTGCTGGCGTAGCTGACGCGCCAGCGTATGCCGAGACCGTCCAGCGCCTCGCACAGTTCCTCGCGGTAGAGCCCGTTGAGCGGGAACACCGCCAGCGGCACCGGCGCTCGCTCAATGGCGGGGTGGGCCAGGCTGTCGAGCCAGAGCAATGGCTCGGGCCGCGCGGCGCGCGGTGGCTGGCGGCGGCGCTGCTTGACCAGGATCAGGTCCAGTTCCTCACGCTCATAGGCGCTGTAGAGATCGGCGCTGAGTCCGCTGGTGACGTCGAGCCGCAGATGCGGCTCCGCCAGGCTGAACCCGGCGAGCAGGCCGGCGGTCGGGACGGTGAAATCCTCGGGCATGCCGAGCCTCAGGACGCCGTCGCGCCAGAAGCCGGTCAGTGCGTCATGGGCCTCTTCGTGCAGAGCCAGGATGCGCCTTGCATAGCTCAGCAGCCGGCTGCCCTCCTCGGTGAGCTGGACCTGATGAGGGTTGCGCTCGAACAGAGGCCTGCCCAGCATCTCCTCCAGCCGCCGGACCTGCTGGCTGACGGTCGATTGCGACAGCGAGACCCGCTCGGCGGCGCGGGTGAAGCTCATGCTCTCGCAGACCGCGACGAAGCTCTGCAGCAGCTGCGGGTTGAACATGGGGTAGCGGGTCATCGTCGCGCTGCCGGGCGGCTCGAGGCGGGGCTCCGATACTAGGCACCGCAAGCGCTGGCAGCCAAGGCGACGCTATCGCTCGAGCTGCTTCAGCGGCATGATTTTGGGAGATCAACGATCAGTCGTTGGGCCTGGTGGAGCTGAGGGGATTCGAACCCCTGACCTCTGCAGTGCGATTGCAGCGCTCTCCCATCTGAGCTACAGCCCCCAGGGCGCTGGCCTTCTAGGCCTTGCGTTGCGCTCCTGTCAATCGCTTGCGGCAGGAGTTTTGTGGGGGCTCGTCGCAGAGCGCCCGGCCTTCTCGGAGATGCTGCTCGATGCGTGCCGTTCTCGACGTCGTGATGCTGGCGCTGAACCTCTATGTCTGGATCCTGATCGCCTCGGCGGTGCTGAGCTGGCTGATCGCGTTCAACGTCGTCAACACCCGCAACCAGTTCGTCTCGACGGTCTGGGATTTCCTTTACCGCATCACCGAGCCGGCGCTGCGGCCGATCCGTAACATGCTGCCCAATCTCGGCGGCATCGACATCTCGCCGATCATCCTGCTGCTGCTGATCTTCTTCATCCAGAGCGTGATCACCCGCTACATCTATCCCAACGTCTTCTAGCCGGTTGGCTGCCTGGTCCGCCACGCCCGATGGGCTGGCGCTCTCGATTCGCCTGACGCCGCGCGGCGGGCGCGATGGTCTCGACGGCGTCGAAACGCTGGCCGACGGGCGCCAGGTGCTCAAAGCCAGGGTCAGGGCTGCGCCCAGCGAGGGCGAGGCCAATGCCGCGCTGATCGCGCTGCTGGCCAAGGAATTTTCGGTCCCCCGCTCGCACGTTTCGCTGACGGCCGGTGCGAGCGCGCGCTTGAAGCGCATCCTGATCCAGGGCGAGGGCGAGGTGCTGGCGGCGCGATTGCAGAAGCGGCTTTGCGAGATTTGATGCTGCGCTGCAGCAGAATCATCACCGGCGGCTCTTGACGAAGGCACTCGCCTTCTGGCCCTTACTTGCGCCATGGACCAGCCAACTCCTCAGCCGTTCCCGCAGCGCCTGACGGAAGGCTATCGCGCCTTCCTCGACGACCGCTTCGTCCGGGAGCAGAGCCGCTACGAAAAGCTCGCCGAGAGCGGGCAGACGCCGAAGATCATGCTGATCGGCTGCTGCGATTCGCGCGTCTCGCCGGAGGTGATCTTCGATGCGAGCCCTGGCGAGATGTTCGTGATCCGCAACATCGCCAACCTGATCCCGCCCTTCTCGCCGGACGATCAGCTGCACGGCACCTCGGCCGCGCTCGAATACGGTGTCCAGGCGCTGAAGGTCGAGCATATCGTCGTACTCGGCCACGGCCGCTGCGGTGGCATCAAGGCCTTCGCCGACGATACGCAGGGACCGCTGTCGTCCGGCGATTTCATCGGCCGCTGGATCACGCTGGTCGAGCCCGCGGCCAGGCGCTCAGGCGGTCGCGGCCGGAACGAGACCCTGGACGATTATGTCGAGCGCCTCGCTCTGCTTTCGGTCCAGCAGTCGCTCGCGAACCTGCGCACCTTCCCTTGCATCAGCATTCTTGAGGGCAAGGGCAGGCTGCATCTGCACGGCGCGTACTTCGCGGTCGCGACTGGCATGCTCATGCTGCTCGATCCACAGACCGGGCAGTTCATCCCGGCCGTCGGCGAAATGCCGAAAAAGGTGCAAATGATCCGCTGCTCGGAAGCGGAGCCCGGACAGGACAGTTGACGTCTGCTCCGGAACGGGTGAGTTTTAAGCAATCCGCCGCTTGAAACGGCGGTCGTTGGGGAAAAAATTTGCGATCCGGCACGATTTCGCCGGACAAGCATTTTTGCTGCGCCGCACCGATGACGAACCCGGAAGCTTGCGCTAGATTGCGTGCTCCCGGTCACTATCGTTGAAGCTGCATGTTCGATCGTCGTAAGCCCGCCGCCCCGGCGCCCTTCGTCACCCACGAGAATATCGAAGCCAAGGTCAAGTGGTTCGATCCGGAGAAAGGCTTCGGCTTTGCCTCTCCGGCGGACGGTTCCGGCGACGTGTTTCTCCACATCTCGGCCATCGGCCCGCAGGATCCGCAGGATCTGCAGCCCGGTGCGACCATCATCTGTGATCTCGGCGAAGGCCGGCGCGGCCTGCAGGTCGTCTCCGTCCACGAGATCGATGCCTCGACCGCAGCCCCTGCCGCGCCGCGTGGCGCCGGCGGCCCGGGTGGCGGTGGCCGTCCGTTCTCGCCGCGCCCGCCGCGTGACGATTTCGGCGGTGGCTATGGCGGTGGCGGCGGTTATGACCGCGGCGACCGTGGCGGCTTTGACCGCGGAGGCTTCGACCGCGGCGATCGCGGCGGCTTCGATCGTGGCGCGAGCGCCCCGATGGAAGGCCCGTTCGACGGCGCCGTCAAATTCTTCAACACCGATCGTGGCTTCGGCTTCATCGCCCCCGACAAGGGTGGGCCGGACGTGTTCTTGCACGTCTCGTCGCTGAGCCGCAGCGGCCTGCAGCCGCCGATGGACGGGCAGCGCGTGCGCTTCTCGATCCGCGCCGGCAAGAAGGGCCCGGAGGCTGCGAACATCAGCTTCCTCTGAGTAGCTGTTCGCGAGCGCATCCCTTCGGTCAGGCTGTATCGGCCTGACCGGCCTGTGTTCTTGACGCTTCGATGAGGCGGCGGGCCGGAAGGCTCCGCCGCCTCAAACGCGTTCGAGGGCCCGATGCGGCAAGGCGGGCAAGCCGATCTCGATCGAATCGCCGGGGCGGACCTCGCCGCCCTCCAGCACGATTCCCATGACGCCGGCCTTGCGGATCAGGTTTCCGTCGGTGTCGCGGCCGAGCACGGCCTTGAGCAGGCCGGGCCGGAAGGCCTCGATCTGAACGCATGGATTGCGCAGGCCGGTGACTTCGACGAGAGCGTCGGAGCCGAGCCGCAAGCGGGCGCCGGTGGGCAAGGCAAGCAGGTCGATCCCGCGCGTGGTGACGTTCTCGCCCATATCGCCGGGCCGGAGCGCAAAACCGCCAGCTGCGAGCTCTTCGAACAGCTCTGCATGGATCAGGTGGACCTGACGCAAATTCGGCTGCGTCGGATCGACGGCGACGCGCGAGCGGTGTTTCACCGTCTCGCCGCAATGGGCATCTCCTTCGACACCGAGACCGGCGAGCAGGCGAATCGCCGGCAGGAGCGGTTTGCTGAAGCGGTGGCCTTCGTCCCGCGCGACTGCGACGATCGTACCCATTCGCCCACCCCTTCATGCCGAGGGCCGCTTTCTGGCACGCGTTGCAGCGTTTGGGGAGGCGCTTGTGCAACAAAAAAACCGGGCCTGTCACCAGGCCCGGTCGATCGCCCCTTTGAAACTGCTGCCGAAGGTCAGTGCTCGTCGCCCTCGAGCCCGCCGACATGCTTCTGGGTGTAGAGCTCGAGGCCGATGCGGCCGATCAGGTCGAGCTGGGTCTCCAAGAAGTCGATATGGCCTTCCTCGTCCTTCATCAGCGCCTTGAACAGGTCCTCGGAGGGGTAGTCGCCAACATCGCGGCAGTACTTCGCAGCTTCCTGATAGAGGGAGCGCGCCTCGACCTCGGCCTTGAGGTCGCACTCGATCACTTCCTTGACGTTCTCGCCGATGCGCAGCGCGTCAAGCGTCTGGAGGTTCGGGAAGCCTTCGAGGAAGAGGATACGGTCGACGAAACGGTCGGCGTGGACCATCTCCTCGATCGATTCCTTCTTCCAGGTCTTGGCCATGTCCTTCAGCCCCCAATTGTCGAGCATCCGGTAGTGCAGCCAATACTGGTTGATGGCCGTGAGCTCGGAGCGCAGGCCCTTGTTGAGGTATTCGATGACCTTCTTGTCGCCCTTCATGCCGCTCTCCTCGCAATCGACTACATTAGAATGATCCTAATGTAGAGCGGCTGGAGCGAAAAGGGAAGGGCGGAAAAACGCCCACGGAGGAGAAAAACCGCGGCGCCCTCAAGCGGCGACGCGGTCGTCGTTCTCCTCGATGCCGGCCATCATCAGGCCGACCGAGACATGCACGGCACATTCGACATCGTGGCTGGCGCAGCTATGGCACTGGCTGGCGCAGGCGGCGCGCGCCTCAACGAGCAGGGAACGGACTTCGCGGGCACAACGTCCGCAGTCCGGGCTGCAGCCGAGGCAATCATAGGCCTCGCCCGCAGTGCGCGGACCGCTGCCGTCAGGAGCAATGGTGCCCTTGATCTGACGGCAGGAAAGAACGTTGCAGGAGCAGACGATCACGCCCGGTGGCCCCCGGCGACCTTCGTCACCGTCTCCTCGCCATCGGCGCGACGCAGGCGCACGATCACCTCGACCGAGGAGATCATCATGCCTTCCGGCGCGACCGGCAGGCCCGAGACGTGAATCTCGGAACCCGGGATGTCGACGACGGTCTCGTCGTCCTCGTTGTAGAAGTGGTGGTGCTCCGAGACATTGGTGTCGAAGAAGGTCTTCGGCCCGGAGACCGAGACCTGGCGCAGCAGGCCGGCCTCGGAGAACTGACGCAGCGTGTTGTAGACGGTCGCGAGCGAGAGCGGCTCGCGGGCACGCAGCGCCTCCTCGTAGAGCATCTCGGCGCTGACATGGCGGTCGCCCTTGGCAAAGAGCAGCCAGCCCAGCGCCATGCGCTGGCGGGTCGGACGCAGGCCGACGCTGCGCAGGCGCGCCTTGACCGCGCTGATCGGGCAGGCGGCGGGGGCCTTCTGCGGCCAGGGGATCTGCTCCGCCTGGGCTCGCGCCGGGCTGCCATCCTTGAGGGACAGAATGCTCATGAACGCCTTCCAACTCGAAAATCGCCGTGCTGTAGTTTAGAATTTATCTAAACTACTGATATTGTTAGTATTTTTGCCGTCTCCGAAGCCGACTGTCAATCTCTTCGCACCTGCGGCAAGACGCATCAGGGGGTTGTCCACGGTGCAGGCGACCCATTTGGCGAGCCTCCTAGTGCCCGCCGCCCCCGGCTCCAGGCTTGGCCGCCGGCGGCTTGGTCATAAAGAGGGACAGCAGCACCAGGGCGCCGAAGATCACGGTCAGGCCGAGAAAGACGTCGCCGAAGGCCATGACCAGCGCCTGCTTGTGAGCCCGCTGGGTCAGCAGCTTCAGCGCCATCGACTGGGCGGCGTCGCCATATTCGATGAAGCGCTGCGTCATCGAGGCGAGGTTCTCTTCGGCGATCTGACGGCCGGCGGCGACAGCCTCGTGCAGGCGCGTGATGTGCAGGTCGGTGCGGCTGTTGAGCAGGGTGTTGATGACGGCGAGCCCGACCGCGCCGCCGAGATTTCGGGTGAGGTTGTAGAGACCGGAGGCATTCTTGAGCTGCTGCGGCGGCAAGGTGCCGAGGGCGAGATTGTTGATCGGCACCATGCACAGCATCAGCGAGCAACCGCGCAGGATCTGCGGCACCAGGAGCTCATAGAAGTCCCAGTCGGCGGTGATCCCAGAGGCGATGTAGGTGCCGAGCGCGAAGCCGCCGAAGCCGATCATCATCATGATGCGCGGGTCGAGCTTGGCCGAGAGGCGTCCCGCGATCGGCGCCGTCAGGAACATGGCGAGGCCGGTGACGAACATGGTCTCGCCGATCATCAGCGCGTCATAGCCGCGAATGCGCCCGAGATAGACCGGATAGAGATAGGTCAGGCCGTAAAGGCCGATGCCCATGGTGAAGGAGAACAGCGAGCCGAAGGCGAAGTTGCGGTTCCTGAAGGCGTAGAGATCGACCAGCGGATCGTCGCGCGTCAGCGCCCGCCAGAAGAACAGGACGGCGCCGACGACCATCACGAAGGAGAACAGGACGATCTCGTGGCTCTCGAACCAGTCGAGCCGCGTGCCTTCCTCGAGCACGTATTCCATGCTGCCGAGGAAGGCGGCCATGGCGCCGAGGCCGATCCAGTCGAAGCGCTTGAGCAGGCTGTGATCGGGCTTGTCGAAGTCGATCAGGTTCCAGGCCGCGATGGTGACGGCGATGCCGGGGACGACATTGACCAGGAAGAGCCAGTGCCAGGAGAAGGCGTGGCTGAGATAGCCGCCGACCGTCGGCCCGATCGTCGGGGCGAGCGTCGCGATCAGGCCGATCAGCGGCGAGACGATCGGTCGCTTGGAGGCCGGGAAGATGGTGAAGGCCGCGGCGAAGACGCCGGGAATCATGCCGCCGCCGATGAAGCCCTGGATCGCGCGCCAGAGAATCATCTCGTTGATCGAGCTGGAGGTGGCGCAGAGGATGCTCGAGACCGTGAAGCCGGCGGCGGCGATCGAGAAGAAGACGCGGGTCGACAGCGCCCGGCTGAGATAGCCGGACAAGGGGATCATGATGACTTCGGCGATCAGATAGGCGGTCTGGACCCAGGCGATCTCGTCGCTGGACGCGGACAGGCCGGCCTGGATCTCGGCGAGCGAGGCCGAGACGATCTGGATGTCGAGGATCGCCATGAACATGCCGAAGACCATCGCCAGGAAGGCGAAGATCCGGCGCAGCGGAATGGCGTCGGCAGCCGGTGCGGCGGCCGGGATGGCGGTCGTGGCGGTGGCCATGCGGCCTCCTCGACAGGAGATTTCTGTCTGGTTTACGAAGCCGGGCCCTCGGCCCGAGGAGCGCCGTGAGGCGCGGTGCGCTTTGGCCCAGAAGGGGCGGTTGAGCCTTGGCGCATCGCCGTTCCCCGGTCAGGAACGGCTCCTCGGGTCGAGGGCCCGGCGAGAGCCGGATCCGATCAGCTGGGATCGATCTGATCGGTGAATCCGTCTCTCACTTTCAGTATGAGACCGTTTTGCCGACCGGTTGGCGCGCAAGCCGGTCGGAACGGGCTCCGATTACCTGGCCGCATTCGGGCGCGGGTCGATCGAGACCACGACCGACATGCCCGGGCGCAGAATGTGCTTGCCGGCGGATTCAGGTGACAGGGCGATGCGAACCGGCACGCGCTGCACGATCTTGGTGAAGTTGCCGGTGGCGTTGTCGGGCGGCAGCAAGGTGAAGACCGAGCCGGTGCCGCCGGCGATGCCGCTGACCGTGCCGTCGAAGACCTGGCCGGGCAGGGCGTCGACGGTGATCTTCGCCCTGTCGCCGATCTTCAGCGGGCCGACCTGCGTCTCCTTGAAGTTGGCGTCGACATAGACCTTGTCGAGCGGCACGATCGACATCAGGCGCTTGCCGGCGCTGACGAGATCGCCAAGCTGCATGTTGGTGTTGGCGACGAGGCCGTCGATCGGCGCCGAGATCGACATGAAGGAGAGATCGCGCGCGGCCTTGTCCTCGGCGACCTTAAGCTCGTCGATCTGGCGGGCGGCCTCGACGCGCTGTGCCTTCAGCACCTCGATATTGGCCTGCGCTTGCACGACGCCGGCCTTGGCGCTGGCGAGCGAGGCGACGGCCTGGTCGCGTGCTGCGGTGGCGGCGTCCAGGGTCGCCTGCGAACCATAGGACTTGGCGGCGAGGTTGTGGGCGCGGTCGAAATCGGCGGTGGTGCGGGTGACGGCGGCCTCGGCCGAAATCTGCTGCGCCTGCGCCTGCTGGAGGCTGGCACGAGCGGCTTCGATCTGCGCGTCGATGCGTGAGAGCGTCGCCTTGGCAGTCGCGCTCTTGGCCTGGGCGCTCTCCAGCGCGATGCGCTGGTCGCCATCGTCGAGCTTGACGAGGGGCTGGCCGGCCTTGATCTCCTGGTTCTGCGTCACCGCGATCGTGGCGATGTTGGCGGGCAGCTTGGCCGAGATCGTCGCCATCTCGGCGCCGACATAGGCGTCGTCGGTCGAGACGATGAAGCGGCCATTGCGCCACCAGTCGATGCCATACCAGAGGCCGGCGGCGAGGGCCGTTCCGGCGACCAGGATCAGCGCGACACGCTTGACGCCGCTGCGCTTGCGCGCCGGCTTCTCGCCGGCCTGGGGTGGGGCGGCGACGTCCTCGCTCGGCTTGCGGTTTTCGAGGGGCGCGGGAGTCTGTTCCAGCGCCGGGTCGACCAGCTTCAAACGGTCGCGGCGTGGCTCAAGGCGCTTTTCAAGGGTGGTTTCGGCAGTCATGGTGACAATGCCCTGACAATCTGGTTTCGAACCACTCGGTTCGATTGCGCTTGAAATAGCGCCGTATGGGGTGCATATCAAGAGGAATTCGAACCGATCGGTTCGATTATTTTTGCAAGCGCGACTATGCGCGGGACGGATGGAACAGAATGAGCGCGACGCTCGAGCCGCGACATGTCAAGGCGATCTCCCGCAACCGGCGGGTCGCGGGCGCCGATCCCGAGAAGCGCCACCAGATTCTGGAAGGGGCGCATGCCGTGTTCGCGGCGCGTGGTTTCGATGCAGCCAGCATGAACGACATCGCCGCGGCGGCGAACGTCTCCAAGGGCACGCTCTATGTCTATTTCGAAGACAAGGAGCATCTCTTCGTCGCGCTGATCGAACGCGAGCGCGAGAAGCAGAAGCAGGGCATGTATGAGGCCCTCGCCGAAGAGCCTGATCTTGCCCTTGCGCTGACGAATTTCGGTGCCGGTCTGGTGCGGCTGCTGACCGGCCCCTTCGCGATGAGCGCACACCGGATCGTGCTCGGGGTCGCCGAGCGCATGCCCGATCTCGGCCGTGAATTCTACGAGCGCGGCCCGATGCAGGGCGCGCGGCATCTGGCGGCATTTCTTGATCAGCGCGTCGCCAAGGGCGAATTGGCGATCGCGGACACGGCCCTGGCGGCGGCGCAGTTCGTCGACCTCGCGCAATCGACCCTGATGCGCCCGCGCCTGTTCAATGCGGTGCGCACGCCGCCGAGCGAGGACGAGATCGCGCGCGTCGTCGGCGAGGCGGTGACGATGTTCATGACCCGCTATGGCGTCGCGGACAAACGGGGCTGAGCGCGGGTAAAGCGAACGATATCGGCGAGAACCGGAGCGCGGCTGCGGAAGCCGGCGTTCAGCGCGAGCAGGATGCCGGCGTGGCCGAGACCGGGATAGCTCTTCAGCTCGACCGTTGCCCCGGTAGCCCGAAGTTTCGCGGCGAGCGCGACGCTGTTGCGCGGCCTGACCGTCTCGTCCCCATCGCCGGTGGCGAGGAAGATGCGCGGCGCAAGGGCGCTGGCGAAGCTGATCGGCTGTGTCTCGGCGAGACGCGGGAATTCGCCGAAGGCGGCGATGCTGCGCGGGTCGTCGAGCGGCAGGAAATCATAGGGCCCAGCTAGGCCGGCGACGCTGCGAATGAAGCGGGGTGGCAATCCTGCTCGGGCGAGGAAACGCCCGTCGAGCGACAGCATCATCGCATTGTACGCGCCGGCCGAATGACCGCTCAGCGCGATCCCGGTGGGATCGCCGCCATAGGGCGCGATGTGGTCGCGGACCCAGCGCAGGACCAGCGCGCCGTCGTCGACGAAAGCAGGGAAGAGGACCTGCGGGACCAGGCGATAGTCGGGGACGACGGTGACGAAGCCTTGCGCCGCGAAGGCACGGCCGACGAAGCCGTAGTCCGACCGCTCGCCGCTGTTCCAGCCCCCGCCATAGAGAAAGACCATGACCGGCATGGGGCTTGCGCCTTGCTGGGGCACATAGACATCGAGCTTGTGGCGCTCGTCCGGGCCGTAGGCGAGGCCGCCCGCAGCGAGGCGGCCGCCCGAATCGGCCGGGGTGAACGCATTGAGCAAGCCGAGCGGCGAGCAGGCCGATAGCAAGGCCGAGCCGGCGGTGAGGAAGGCTCGGCGACCGAGCCGAATGAAAGAGGTCATTACGATGCGAGGCTAGGATGAGGACGATGCTCTGGATAGAGCGCCAACCTTCGCCTGGATGCAGCTTCGCCTATCTCCCGGTGACCTTCCGGGCCCTGATCCGTTCGCGATGGGCGGTGTAGAGGCCCGACGCGATGATGATCGCCGAGCCGAACCAGGTGAAGGCATCGGGTAGCACCGAAAACAGGATGAAGCCGAAAGCCGAAGCCCAGAGCAGCTGGACATAGGAGAACGGCGCCAGCAGCGAAGCGTCGGCATGCCGGAAGGCCTGGATCACGAACCAGTGCCCGACCGTCGAGGAGACGCCGATGAAGAGGCCGACCAGCAGCGCCTCCGTCGACAGCGGCTGCCAGGTCAGGGGCTGGAGCGCCGAGAGCAGGATGCAGCCGACGACCGCCGACCAGGCGAGCGTCGTGACCGGGTTTTCGGTGGCGCTCATCATCCGGGTGACGATCAGGGCGAAAGCCCAGGTCGCGGCCGAGAGTACCGGCAGCATCGAGGCCGCCTGGAAATCGCTGCCCCCGGGACGAACGACGATCAGCACGCCGATCAGGCCGACGGCGGTCGCGGTCCAGCGCCGCCAGCCGATCTTCTCGCCGAGGATCGGGATCGAAAGCGCCGTGACGAAGAGCGGCGAGACGAAACTGGTCGCGGTCGCATCGGCGATCGGCAGATAGCGCAGCGACGAGACGAACAGGATCGAGGAGACCGTGACGGCGACGCCGCGCAGGATCTGCATGCTCGCTCGTCGCGGCTTCAGCTGCGCGAAGCCGCCGGGGGCGGCGACCGCCAGCATGATCAGGGCGAAGGCGGCATAGCGCAGCCAGACGACCTGGATCGCCGGTGTCGTGGCGGTCAGGTATTTCGAGGCGACGTCGGCAGCGGAGAGGAAAACGCTGCCGAGCAGCATCAGGCCGATGCCACGCAGGCTGTTGTCGCGCCGCGGCGCAGGGCGTTGCGGCGGCTCGGCCGGAGCTGGTTCGACCGGCAGAGGCACTCTGGTCAAGGTGTCGGGCAAGGGCTTTGGCGAATCTCGATGGGCCGGCTGACCCTAGCCGATGATCCGGGCGATCCCTCGCGCAAATCCGGCACGGCCGCCATGCGTCCGCGCAAGAAAAAGGCGGGCACGAGGCCCGCCTTGAAATTTTCTTTAAATCAGCCGGCTCGATTCAGGCCGCCTGCTTGCGTGGCTGGATCAGCTTGCGGTTGACCAGCACCTCGGCGATCTGGACCGCGTTGAGCGCGGCGCCCTTGCGCAGATTGTCCGAAACGCACCAGAAGGCGAGGCCGTTCTCGACCGTGGCGTCCTCGCGGATGCGCGAGATATAGGTTGCATCCTCGCCGGCCGCCTCGTGCGGGGTGATGTAGCCACCGGGCTCGTGCTTGTCGATGACGAGGATGCCGGGGGCGGTGCGCAGCACCTCGCGCGCCTCCTCGGCAGTGATCGGCTTCTCGCACTCGATGTTGACGCTCTCGGAATGGCCGATGAAGACCGGCACGCGCACGCAGGTGGCGGTCAGCTTGATCTTCGGATCGAGGATCTTCTTGGTCTCCGCCATCATCTTCCACTCTTCCTTGGTGAAGCCGTCTTCCATGAAGACGTCGATGTGCGGAATGACGTTGAAGGCGATGCGCTTGGAGAACTTCTTCGCTTCGACCTCGCCGGCGGCGAAGACCGAGCGGGTCTGGTTGAAGAGCTCGTCCATCGCCTCCTTGCCGGCGCCGGAGACCGACTGATAGGTCGAGACGACGACGCGCTTGACGCCGAAGCGTTCATGCAGCGGCTTCAGGGCCACGACGAGCTGCGCGGTCGAGCAGTTCGGGTTGGCGATGATGTTCATCTTGCTGAAGCCGGCCGCGGCGGCGGCGTTCACTTCGGGCACGATCAGCGGCACGTCAGGGTGCATGCGCCAGGTCGACGAGTTGTCGATCACGACGGCGCCCTGCGCGCCGATCTTCGGCGACCATTCCTTCGAGACCGCGCCGCCGGCCGACATCAGGCAGATGTCAGTGTCGGAGAAGTCGTAATGCTCGAGCGCCTTCACCTTCAGCGTCTTGTCGCCGAAGGAGACCTCGGTGCCGACCGAGCGGGAGGAGGCAAGGGCCACCACCTCGCTGACGGGGAAAGCGCGCTCGGCGAGGATGTCGAGCATCTCATGGCCGACATTGCCTGTGGCGCCGACGATCGCGACCTTGAAGCTCATGCTGGTAATTCCTTCTGGCGAAACCGGTTCAGTCTCCCCGGGGAGGCCGTCGCCGCTCATCTCGCTTGCGGGTTCGGCCGGTTGACCCCGGCCGGGGGGGAGAACCCGGAATCGAGGCGACGTGTCAGTGCGACGTCCGGGTTTTCCCGGCCGTCGTTTTGGTCGTGGTTTTCGTCGTCAGACGGAACGTCACTGAGCCAACCTGAGCATCATCGCGAAGCCGGGAGATAAGTGTCCGGCGCGCAATCCCAAACACAAGCTGCCGTAAAAAGTCAATCGTCCTGCTGGCGCTTCGCCATTAACCCTGCCTCCTTACCGGCCATTGACCCTGTTTCGCGATGGATCGCGCCCGGTAACGGCCTGCTCATGGCAGCCAGTGAAAGCTCACCTGCGAGTGGGACGAAGCGGCTTGCAGGGGTGTGGGCCGTCCAACGGGTTGGGTATTGTCGTGTCCGGGGACGAGATCAGCGCCATCTGGCAGCGTTTCAAGCTGCGCCTGCAGGAAAGCGGGCAACGCCTTCAGCCGCGTCTGCAGGACCTGGCGAACGCCGCACCGAGCCGCTTCGATCTTGCAGCGCGGCTGGTGGATGTCGCCGACGCAGCCGAGACCGGCCTTGCACGGATCATGCGGCCGGTCCGGCGCGCCCTCCGTTCCGGCGCGATCGGCCTGACCGGCGGCCTTGTCTGGCGCGGCCTGGCGGCCCTGACCGGAGTCAGCCTGACCGCGGTGCTCGTCGCCGGTCTTTCGTCGGGCTCCTCGGACCCGGCACTGGCGAGCCTCGCTTCGCCGGCCGAAGCTTCGGCAGCTCCCCTGATCCGCGACGTTCGCCTGCAGGCGCTCCCGATCGCCGCCGGGCAGGAGGGCTGGGTGATGATCGGCCGCCCGATCGCGCTGTTCGGCCTGGAATCGCCCGAGCTCGACAAGCGCAGCACCTATGAGGCGCGGCGGAGCCAGGACAGTCAACGCCGCGAGGACGTGCTGAGCTTCGGTGAATTCGCCGACAGCAAGTCCTTCCTGTCGCTCAAGTTCCAGGTCAATCGCGATGCGCAGGTGCAGAAGGCGCTCGCCGGGCTGGCGCAACCCTTCGTGATCACGCTGGTGCGCGAAAGCGCGGCGCGCGGGCTCTCGGTCGGGCGCAGCGGCGCGGCGACCATGATCGAGACCAAGTTCGGCACTGTCGAGACTGCCGATATCGGCCTGAGCGACGGCGCGGCAGGGCGGGCCTGCATCGCCTTCCGCCATCTCGACGCATCGGCGCATCTCTCCTTTTCCGGCTGGTGGTGCGGCAGCGAGGCACGGCCGGCCGACCGGGCGCAATTGATCTGCCTGATCGACCGGATCGATCTTCTGAGCGCCGGCGACGATCCCGAGCTGCGCGCCAGTTTCGCCCGCACCGAACTCAACCGCCGGCAGGGCTGCTCGGTGCCGCGGCTGGCGGCAACCGGCCGCAAGGGCTCCTGGCTCGATGCCGACGGCAAGGCCCCGGCACTGCGGCCGACCAGCGCCAAGCATGCGCAGACGCGGTAACGGCCTCGTGTTGCGGCCGTGCACTGGCGAGGCGCAATAAAAGCATTAACTCTGGACTTGTATCGTCGGCGATAGCCGGTTCGCCGCAATCTCGGCGGGGGCAACCGCTTCAGGAGATCGTCATGCGTTCGCTTTCCCGTCTCGCCGCCGGCCTCGCTTTGTCGGTCGCAGCCGTTACCTTTGCTGCGTCTGTGGCCGAGGCGCAGCAGCAGCGCCGTCCGCTGCGTGTCACCGTCCAGAAGCGCAGCTATTTCGACGCCGGCAAGGTCGTGCCCGTCGGCAGCATGAACCGCTATGCGACGCAGAACATCGTCGCGAGCCCGGTCTACTTTTCGTCCGGCGAGCTCTATGGCGAAGGCACGCTGCCTTCGCGCATCGGCTCGGGCGCCAACCCCTTCGCCAACAGCTTCTCGACGCCGCGTTTCTGAGCGGCGGCACGCATGAACTGAAAAGGCCCGCCGTGAGGCGGGCCTTTTGCTTTGGCGTCAGCGCACCAGGATGTTCCTGAACTGCCAGGGATCGCTGGTATCGATGTCCTCCGGGAACAGTCCCGGGCGGCCATCGAGCGGCGTCCAGTCGGTGTAGTAGCCCTTCACTGGGCCGAGATAGGGCATCTGGATCGAAAGGCAGCGGTCGAGATCCATCTCCTCGACCTCGACGATGCCGGCCTTGGGGTTCTCCAGCGCCCAGACCATGCCGGCGAGCACGGCGGACGTGACCTGCAGGCCGGTCGCGGTCTGGTAGGGGGCGAGCTTGCGCGCTTCGTCCGTCGAGAGCTGTGAGCCGAACCAGTAGGCGCCCTTGTCGTGGCCGTAGAGCAGCACGCCGAGCTCGTCGATGCCGTCGATGACCTCGTTCTCCTCGAGGATGTGGTGCTCTTCCTGTGGCCGGCCGGCATTGCCGAACATCTCGTGCAGCGAGAGTACCGCGTCGTTGGCCGGGTGATAGGCGTAGTGGCAGGTCGGCCGGTAGATCGCCTTGCCGGCCTCGTCGCGTACGGTGAAGTAGTCGGCGATCGAGATCGACTCGTTATGCGTTACCAGGAAGCCGTATTGGGGGCCCGGGGTCGGGCACCAGCTGCGCACCTTGGTCTCGGCGCCGGGCTGCATCAGGTAGATCGCTGCCTGCGAGCCGGTCTCGTGGGTGCGGGCGTTGTCCGGCATCCACTTCTCATGGGTGCCCCAGCCCAGCTCGGCCGGCTGGACACCCTCGGAGATGAAGCCCTCGACGGACCAGGTGTTGACGAAGACGCCCGGCGGCTTGGGGTTCTTCGAGCGCTGTGTGTCGCGTTCGGCGATGTGGATGCCCTTGACGCCGACCTGCTTCATCAGCCCGGCCCATTCCTCGCGGGTGGTCGGCTGCGGCACGTTGAGGCGCATGTCGGAGGCGATGTTGAGCAGAGCCTTCTTGGCCAGCCAGGAGGCCATGCCGGGGTTGGCGCCGCAGCAGGAGACGGCCGTGGTCGAGCCCGGCGCGCGGGCGCGCTTGGCAGCGAGAGTCATCTCGCGCAGCGCATAGTTCGAGCGCTCGCCCGGGCCCTTCGTCTCGTCGAAATAGAAGCCGAGCCAGGGCTCGTTGACCGTGTCGATATAGAGGGCTCCGAGGCTGGAGCAGAATTCCATCAGGTCGCGCGAGCCGGTGTCGCAGGACAGGTTGACGCAGAAGCCCTGGCCACCGCCCGCGGTCAGCAGCGGCTCCAGCATGGTCTTGTAGTTCTCGAGCGTCACGGCTTCCTGGATGAAGCGGATACCGCGCTCGTCCAGAAGGGCGCGGTTGTCGTCGTCGGGTGCGATCACAACGAACCGGCTCTTGTCGAATTTGAGATGCCGCTCGATCAGCGGCAGTGTCCCGCGGCCGATCGAACCGAAGCCGATCATCACGATCGGGCCGCTGATCTCGCCGTATACGGGCCAATCCGTCATTCTTTTTCACTCCTGGGTGGTCTGGTTGAGGATAAGCGGACGCTGGTATGGCCTGGCGCCCCCAGGGTCAACCGGGAGGGGCGCCGGACGGGTGATGTCAGGCCTGCGCGCCTGGATAGTCGGCGTCGAGCACGAAGGGGTAGGGGCCGGGATAGCGCTCGACATAGGCCATGTGGCTGATGAGGCCGGTGCCGGCGCGATAGCTGTGCAGGTAATAGGCGGGCGGCTCCATATGGAAGGTCGCCGGCCCCTCCGGAGCAAGATCGAGCGTGACCTGATGCGTCACGCTCGGCGCGATCTGCGCGGTCGTGCCGGCGAAGCGCGTCGTGATCGGCCGGTGATGGTGGCCGCAGAGAATGCGCTCGACGTTCGGGTAGCGGGCGACGATCTCGCGGAAGCCCTCGGCGCCTTCGATGAGGCGGATGCGGTCCATGTGGATGATGCCGCAATCGAAAGGCGGGTGGTGCATGAAAATGACCACCGGCTTGCCGTTCGCGCCGGCGAGTTCCTTCTCCAGGAAAGCGAGGCGCTTGTCGCAGAGCGCGCCGGCGCTCTGGCCGGGCAGCAGCGTGTCAAGGCCGATCAGCCTGATATCGCCGAGATCGGCGCTGAACTGGACGAAGCCGTCGTCGAGCACGGCGTGCGGTCCGAGCGTCAGGCCCGCCGTCAGGGTCTCGCGGCGATCGTGATTGCCCGGCAGCAGCAGGACCGGCACCTCGATGCGCTCCAGCAGGTTCGCCAGCAGCCCGTACTCCTCGGCGAGACCGCAATCGGTGAGATCGCCGGTGATCACCAGCGCATCCGGCTGCGGGCGCAGGGCTGCGACGACGTCGAGCGCGCGCTCGGTCAGGGCGTTGGTCTCGGAGACGCGGTAAGCCGGCTTGCCGAGCGGGCGGATGTGCAGGTCGGTGAGGTGGGCGATCAGCATGGTCGTCTTGTCCGGGAGGAAGGCGTCATGGCCGGGCTCAACCCAGCCATTTCGGGAGGGAAAAAGCCGTATCCGGGCCTGGATCCGGATACGGCTCTCTTGTCAGGTCACTGCGTCGGCAGCTTGAGCGCGGTCTGCTCGACATAGGGCTTCATGATCTCGTCGGCGGTCTTCTGGGCCGAGGCGAGCGCCTCCTTCGGCTGCTTCTTGCCGGAGAGCACGGCCTGAAGCTCGTCCTCGATCGCCTTGCGAACGACGACGGTCTTGTAGGTGGCGAACCAGGGCTTGGCGTAGGCGAGCTGGTCGACCGCGACCTTGGCGTCGGGGTTCTTCTCGAGGAAGGCCTTCATCTCCGGCAGGTCGTAAGCGCTCATATTCGGGGCGAAGTAGCCGGTGGCGCGGCTCCACCAGCCGGATTTCTCCGGCGAGGTCATCCAGTTGATCAGCGTCCAGGCAGCCTTCCTGCGCTCGCCATCGACACCGGTCGGAATCACCAGCGAGGCGCCGCCGATCGGCACCTGATTCTGCAGGTTCCTCGGCACGAAGGCGACCTTCAGCGGGAACTTGGCGTTGTTGCGGACATGCGTCAGCGATCCTGTCGAGGTCAGCATCATCGAGGCCTGGCCCGAGAGGAAGGCGGTGGTGACCGCGCCGCCCTGCTGGACGCCAGGCTGCAGAGCCTTCTGCTTGACGATCAGGTCATTCCAGAAAGTCAGGGCGCCGAGGGTCGAGGGCGCGTCGTAATAGACCTCTCCGGCGTAATCGAGATTGAACCAGCGGCCGCCGTTCGAATAGGTCAGCGCCTGCAGGATCCAGCCGCCGGTGTCGTATTGCGAGGGGATCGAGATGCCCCAGCGGGTAACGCGGTCGCCTTCCCGCCTGGTCAGCTTCTTGGCTGCGGCGGCGAACTCGTCCCAGGTCTTCGGCGGGTTTTCGGGGTCGAGCCCGGCTTCCTTGAAGTGCTCGGCATTGATGTAGAGCAGCGGCGTCGAATTGTGGAAGGGCACGCCGTAGACCGAGCGCTCGATCACGGCATTGCCATAGAGCGCCGGGAAGAACTGGCCCATGAAGCCGTCATTGTTCTTGCCGTCGGCCTTGATCAGGTCGTCGAGCTTCTGGACCTCGCCCTCGATCTTGAGGTCGAGCAGGAAGTTCGCCGACATGATCGCCGCGGCCGGCGGCTTGCCGGCCTTCATCGCGGCGCGGGTCTTGATCAGGGTCTCGTCATAGGAGCCGGTGTAGACCGGGGTCGCCTTGATCGTCGGGTTCTTCTCGTTGAACTCCTTGATCAGGGCGGTCATGTCACGGGCGAGCTGGCCGTCGACCGGGACGGGGAAGAACAGGTCGATCTCCGTCGGCGCCTGCGCGAAGGCGGGCGCGATGGCGAAGGAGGCAGCCAGGGCTGCGCCGGCGAGAACCGATCTGCGGGTGGTGCTGGTCATTGTCTGGACCCCGTTACTTGATGCCTGACGAGACGAAGGAACTGACGAAGGCGCGCTGGAACAGCGCGAAGGCGATCAGCAGCGGTGCGCTGACCATCAGGGTGCCGGCGGCGATGACGCCCCAGGCCTGCGCGCCCTCGGCGCCGCGCGTGAACGAGGCGAGGCCGACAGTGAGCGGACGCAGGTCCGGCGAATTGATCACCATCAGCGGCCAGAGGAACTCGTTCCAGTGGCTGGTGACGGAGACGATCGAGAAGGCGATCAGCGAGGGCTTCGCCAGAGGCAGATAGATGAAACCGATGCGCTGCCAGACGCTGGCTCCGTCGATCAGCGCGGCGTCTTCGAGCTCGCGCGGGATCGCCAGAAAGGCCTGGCGCATCAGGAAAGTGCCGAAGGCTGAGGCGAAATAGGGCGCCATCACGCCGAGCAGGCTGTCATAGAGGCCGAGCCTGGCGATCATCGCCAGATTGGGGACGATGAGCACGACCGGTGCCAGCATCAGCTGCAGCAGGAAGAGGTAGAAGCAGAGCGTCCGGCCGGGAAAGTCGATGCGGGCGAAGACATAGCCCGCCAGCGTGATGGTGACGATCTGCACGGCGAGGATGCCGAAGCTGATGATCGCGGTGTTGAGGCCGTAGCGCGGGAAGTCGGCCGAAGCCCAGGCCTCGGCGAAGTTGCCGAGCGTCGGGAGATAGGACGGCACCAGCGAGGCCATGCCCGAGCCGCCATAGGTATGCGGGTTGAAGGCGGCGACGAGCATCCAGAGGAAGGGCACCATCCAGAGCGCGGCGAGCAGCAAGGTCGCGGCGTAGCCGAGCCGAGGCGTGATCTCGCGATTGGCGACACCGGTCGAGGCATCGATCATTGGCCGCGCTCCCCGAAGGAGCGCTCGAGCGTGCGCAGCGAACCCGCAGAGATGATGAGCAGCAGCGCGAGCATGACCAGCGTGCCCGCGGCCGCCCGGCCGGCGTCGTAGCTCTCAACCGCCTGCTGGTAGACGTAGAACAGCAGGAGGTTGGTGGAGTCGGACGGGCCGCCCTTGGTCAGCACGAAGACGTGGTCGACCTGCGTGACGACATTGATCAACCCGATCACCAGCACGAAGCCGATCGTCGGCTTGAGATAGGGCAGGGTGACGTAGCGCAGGCGCTGCCAGGGATTGGCGCCGTCGAGGATCGCCGCTTCATAGGCGTCGGCTGGAACCGCCTGCAGGCCGGCGAGGAAGAACAGCATGTAGTAGCCGGCGTTCTTCCAGATCGTCAGGCCCATGATCGACCAGAGGGCGATATCCGGATCGCCCAGCCAGTTCGGCCCGGAGATCGCGAGTTTGGCGAGGTGGTAGTCGAGCAGCCCGGCATTGGGCAGGAAGACGAACAGGAAGACCGAGGCGGCTGCGACGAGCGGGATCAACACCGGCAGGAAGAAGAGCGAGCGGAACAGCGCGTTGACGCGGCTCGACCGGGCCAGCGCCATGGCGAAGCCGAGCGCCAGCACAAGGCTCGGGATCACCGTGCCGAATGCGTAGAGCAGGTTGTTGGCGAGGGCCTTGCGGAAGGCGGCATCGGCGAAGAGCGCCGCGAAGTTTGCGAGCCCGACAAAGGCTTGCGGGCCGCCGACCTTCTGCTGGTTGTGCAGCGATTGCCAGAAGACCTGCGCCACCGGCCAGTAGGTGAACAGCGTCAGCAGGATGAGCGAGGGGGCCAGCAAACCGAAAGCGAGCAGCGTCGACCGGTGCGGTCGCCAGGAAGCGAGCTGCAGCGCCTGCGGCCTTGCCAATCCGTTTGCCAGAACCGTGTCTGCCATTGTCCCTGCCTTCGCGGGGGGTGATGGCGGTGCCGGACGACGGTCTGGTGAACCTCGGATGACGTTTCGACGACGAGGCCGGTGAAATGGCGGGCTTCAGAACGCAGAACGGGCAGACCCTAAGGCCTGCCCGTCAAGGATGGTGTGGTGTCCGGAAGCTCAGGCTGCGCGACGTCGGAGACCGTCCATTCGCTCGGCCGGGGCGAGCGCCCCCGTGGCCTTGAGCACGCCGCTCGCGTCCCGGAGCGCGCCCTCGCGCAGTTCCAGGCCGAGGAAGCGCTCGCGCTCGAACGGGCCGGGCATGGCAAGCTCGGCCATCGGCTCGGGCGTGAAGCCGAAGCGCTGGTAATAGGGCGCATCGCCGACGAGCAGGATCGCGCCATGGCCGCGGCAGGCGGCGCGCCAGATCGCCTCGCGCATCATCGCCTTGCCAAGGCCCTCGCCCTGCAGGTCCGGCGAGACCGCGAGCGGGCCGAGCAGCAGCGCTGGCTTGCCATTGGCCTCGACATGCCAGAGGCGCACCGTCGCGACGACGGCGCCGTCGCGCTCCGCGGTCAGGGCCAGGCCGTCGGCCGGCAGGCGGCCTTCGCGCAGCCGCTCGCTCGACTTCACCGTACGGCGCTCGCCGAGGCAGCGGTCGAGCAGGGCCTCGCGGGCCGGAATATCGGTCTCGATCTCGTCGCGGATCGTGATCATGACGCACCTCCTGCCGGAGCGCCCGCCATCACGCGGACCTTCCCGGCGCCGCGCGGACGCGGCCACAAACAAGGGATTGTGTGGAAGAGGGTCCGGCGGGAGCCACGCCCGCGCTCCATTCTTGGAGGCACGAACGCTCCACCCGGTTTCCCGGGCAGCCTGCCGATAGGTGGCAGGGCGCTTCGCCGGACCCGATTGGTCAGGAGCGCGGTGGCGCGCTCCTATTCGTCAGATGACGTACTGCTTCAGCGGCGGGAAGCCGTTGAAGGCGACGGCCGCATAGGTCGTCGTATAGGCGCCGGTGCCCTCGATCAGGACCTTGTCGCCGATCTCCAGGCTGAACGGCAGCATGTACGGGGTCTTCTCGTACATGACGTCGACCGAATCGCAGGTCGGGCCGGCGAGCACGCAGGGAACCGTGGCGTCGCCGTCCCGGATCGTTCGGATCGGGTAGCGGATCGCCTCGTCCATCGTCTCGGCGAGACCGTTGAACTTGCCGATGTCGAGATAGACCCAGCGAACCTGGTCGTCCTCGCTCTTCTTCGAGATCAGCACGACCTCAGCCTCGATCAGGCCGGCTTCGCCGACCATGCCGCGGCCCGGCTCGATGATGGTCTCGGGCAGACGGTTGCCGAAATGCTTCGACAGCGCCTGGAAGATCGCATCGCCATAGGCCGGGACGCCCGGGATCGGCTTCAGGTAGCGCGCCGGGAAGCCGCCGCCGAGGTTGACCATCGACAGCGACAGGCCGCGGGTGGCGCACTCCTTGAACACGGCCGAGGCCGAGGCCAGGGCCGAATCCCAAGCGTTCACGTTCGCCTGCTGCGAGCCGACATGGAACGAGATACCGTAGGCCTGCAGGCCGAGGCGATGGCCGTGCTCAAGCACGTCCGCGGCCATTTCGGGCACGCAGCCGAACTTGCGCGAGAGCGGCCAGTCGGCGCCGGCGCCGTCGCAGAGGATGCGGCAGAAGATGCGCGCGCCTTCGGCCTTGGTGGCCGTGGCGGCACGGGCGATCTTCTCGACCTCGGCCTCGCAGTCGACGGCGAACAGGCGCACGCCGAGCTCCATGGCGCGGGCGACGTCGCGCTCCTTCTTGATGGTGTTGCCGTAGGAGATGCGGTCAGCGGTGGCGCCGGCCGAAAGCGCCAGCTCGATCTCGACGACCGAGGCGCAATCGAAGCAGGAGCCGAGCTTGGCCAGCAGGCGCAGCACTTCCGGCGCCGGGTTCGCCTTGACCGCGTAGAAGACGCGGGTGTCCGGCAGCGCCCGGGAGAAGGCGACATAGTTCTCGCGAACGACCTCGAGGTCGATCACGACGCAGGGGCCGTCCTCGCGGCGGTCACGCAGAAATTCACGGATGCGCTCGGTCATGAGACGCAGCTCCCTTCGGCGCAAGCGGCGCCGATACGACGTGTAGCCGGTTGAAACGACCGCGACCCGAGGCGCTGTGGAGACGCCTACGGACTGCGGACGAAACGTCCGGACCCGAAACACCGTCGATTGGGGAGACCCCGCACGGCCGGCAATGAAGGACAAGCCTCTTCGGTGCCGGCCTGTGGAAAGCCGGCGAGACCAAAAAAGCCCGCTCCGTCGTTGCTTTAAGCTGCGTCCCCCGTGGAGATTCGGGGTTCGCCGGTTTTGCCTCCGGCTGCTGGTCGCTGTTCGGGAGCGGCTCTCTTGCGAGAACCGGGAGCGTGATTTGAGGGGATATCCATCCCCCTCCATCCGTTTCCCATCCCTGGCGGCTGTCCGGCCTCTTGTCCGGATGCCCACCGACCAGCACGCGGCCACAGGCACGTGCGAATTGGGTGAGCTGCATATACGGGCGAGGGACGGGTGCTTCAAGTTTTTTCTGACGGCCGGGACCGGATTTTTTACAGGACAGGAGCAGGGTGGCCGGGCGCTGCTCTCATTTCCTTTTAACGCTGGCTCGCGCAGGCCATGTCAGTGCCCTAGACCAGCCCCATTTCATCGCCTAAGTCGTTGGCGCAGCGCGCCTTCGCGCGCTTATATCCAAGGGGCAAGCTTCGATCATGACGGTTACCGATCGCCGCCGGGTTCTGGCCGGGCTGAGCGCCGCATTGTGCGCTACCGCCGCGCCGCAGGCTTTGCTGGCGCAGCAGCCCGAGCAGGCGCCGCCGCAGCCGCGATTCGGCTTCGACGAGATGGTGCGACGGGCTCGCGAGATCGCGGCCGTGCCCTATGAAGCCGGGCCGGCCTTGCCGGAAGCGCTGACGCGGCTCGATTTCGACGCCTGGCGCGAGGTCCGCTTCCGGCCGGAGCGGGCGCTGCTCGCCCAGTCGAATTCCGGCTTCCGCATGCAGATGTTCCATCCCGGCTTCCTGTTCACCCGGCCGGTGACGGTGAACGTGATCCGCGACGGCGTGCCGACGCCGGTGCCCTATGCCGCCAACCTCTTCGATTACGGGCGGACCAAGTTCGACAAACCGCTGCCGGTCAATCTCGGCTTCGCCGGCTTCCGGCTGCACTACCCGCTCAACGATCCCAGGGTCTTCGACGAGCTGATCTCCTTCATCGGCGCGAGCTATTTCCGCGTGCTCGGGCGCGGGCAGCGCTATGGCCTCTCGGCGCGTGGCCTTTCGATCGGCGCAGGCGTGCCGGGCGGCGAGGAGTTTCCGATCTTCCGCGAGTTCTGGGTGGAGACGCCGGCAGCCGATGCCGACCGCATCACGGTCTATGCGCTGCTCGATTCGCCCTCCGTCGCCGGAGCCTATCGCTTCCACATCTATCCCGATGGCGACAGCGTGGTCGATGTCGGCGCGGCGCTGTTCCCGCGCAAGCCGATCGAGAAGCTCGGCCTGGCGCCGCTGACCTCGATGTTCTTCACCGGCGAGAACGACCGGCGCTTCCACGACGATTTCCGCAGCGAGCTGCACGATTCCGACGGGCTGCTGATCCATTCCAGCACCGGCGAGTGGATCTGGCGCCCCTTGCGCAACGCCCGCGTCCCGGCAGCCTCCTCCTTCGTCGAGCGCAATGTCCGCGGCTTCGGCCTGATGCAGCGCGACCGGGTGTTCGAGCATTACCAGGACCTCGATCTCAATTATGAGCTCAGGCCGTCCTACTGGATCGAGCCGCAGGGCGATTGGGGCGAGGGCGTGGTCGAGCTGATCGAATTGCCGACCACGGACGAGACCAACGACAACATCGTTGCGCTCTGGGCGCCCAAGACGGTGCTCGAACCGGGGCGCGAATTCCGCTTCGGCTACAAGCTGACCGCGATGCTGGATTCCAGCGACCTGCATCCCGGTGGGCGGGCGATCAACACCTACCAGGCCAAGCCGAAGGCGCTCGGCTCGGGCGAGGCCGTGACCGACAACACGCGGCGCTTCATCGTCGACTTTGCCGGCGGCGATCTCGGCTACTATCTGAAGCAGCCGGAAAAAGTCGAGATCGTGCCCTCGATCGCCTATGGCCGGATCAACCGTGCCTTCCTGGTGCCGAATCCGAAGACGGAGGGCTTCCGCGCCTTCATCGACATCGTGGTCGAGCCGGGCCAGCTCGCCGAGATGCGTGCCTTCCTGAAGAGCGGCAGCAAGACCCTGACGGAGACCTGGAGCTTCCCCTGGCGGGCGCCCGACGCGAGCTGACGGTGACCGGCTAGAACTGCGGCGCGCTCTTGCTGCGCACCGGCTTGCGCCGCTTCTCGGGCGCGGCTGCGACCACCTCGATCTCGACCTTGAACTCCGGCAGGGTGAAGCCGGAGACGATCACCAGGGTCGAGGCCGGCGGCGGGGAGCCGACATGGGCGTCGCGCGAGTCCATATAGCCTTTCATATGGGCACGGTCGGTGACGTAGGCGTTGATGCGGACGATGTCCTTCAGCGTCATCCCGGCCTCGCCCAGGATCGCGGCGATGTTGGAAAAGCAGAGATCGGCCTGTTCCCTGGCACCTTCCGGAATCGTGCCGTCGGCGGCGATACCGAGCTGGCCGGAGCAGAAGGCGAGCCGCTGGCCGGCCGGCAGTTCGATGCCATGGCTGTAGCGGGCGAAGGGGGCGCGGATCGAGGAGGGGGCGAGCGGCTTCATCTGATGGTCCGGATGGCGGGGGCACCGTTCTGCCACGCCATATGCGTGCTGCAAAACCATGTTGAGACTTGACCATCGCATCTTTTGCAGCCTTGAACGCGCATGCCAGATTTCATGCCGCGTTCAGGCAGGGTGGGCACAATGCCTTCGGACGGCGACTGCGCGAGACGACGGGGATGAGCTTGAGGACTTCTGCGCTGCTGCGGGCTGCGAGCCTGCTGCCTCTCATGCTGCTGACCGCCTGCGCGGGATCGCAGCGCTTCGGTGGATATGGCTCGGGTTCGGGCCAGGCCGTGGCGCGTGCGCCGGTCTATAGCGAGCCTGTGCAATCGGCGCCGCCGATCCAGTCGGCTCCGATCACTTCCGAGCCCTTGCCGCCGCCGGGCGGCTATCCGAGCGGGCAGCCGCCGCAGGCGGGCGGCTATCCCCCTGGCGGTTCCGCGCCGGGCGCGGGCGGCATGCCGCCCCAGAACGATCCGTTCTTCGATCCGCAGGCGGCGCAGCCGGGGCAGCAGCCGCCGGTGCAGCAGCAGCGCCCGGTCGAGCCAGCGCCACCGAGCAACCAGGTCGCCAACGCCAATCCAGGTGCAACGCCCGGTGGCGGCTCGACGCGCGGCGGCGCGGTCTCGAACCGCGACGGCGTTATCGGCAACTGGACGGCGCAGGAAGCGACCGGCGGTTCCTGTCGGGTGCAGCTGTCGAGCTCGCCCTCGCTCGACCTCTACCGCGCCAACGCCACGGGCTGCAGCAATCGCGACCTGCAGCAGGTCAATGCCTGGGACTACCGCGACGGCGAGGTCTACCTCTACCAGCGGGGCGGTTCGGTGGTGGCGCGCCTGCGCGTTGGCAGCGGCGGCGCGATGAACGGCGCGATCACGAAATCGGGCGCCGGGCTCTCGATGAACCGCTGAGGGCGGGATCGAGCGTCATTGCGAGGCGCTCCCAACGCGTCATGCTCGCCCTTGTGGCGAGCACCCATGTCTTGAACACCGCATTCGATCGGCAACGCCAAGACGTGGATGGTCGGGACAAGCCCGACCATGACGAGATGGTGATTTAGATCACCAGTCAGTGCCGCGAGGCACTCCGGCTGAACAAGCCCTGCGGCCAGAACTTGCGCTGCAGCGAGAGCGACAGGGTCGCGAAGCTGCGGGCGTTGTCCAGGGCCTCGTCCAGCAAGGTGAACGGCGTCGGCGCGCCTGTGGCGATCCGGCCCTCGACATCAGCGTAGCCGCCGACCATCTCGGCCTCGAACTTGCGCGCGAGATTCCGCATCGCCGCATTCTCGGGCAGGCAGGTCATGTAGAGCGTGCGGATGTTGCGGTTGCGCGCCGCCGTGATCAGGCGGCCGAACAGCTCCCCGCCGATGCCGCGCCGGCGCCAGTCGCGCTCGACGCTGAACGCGGCTTCGCCGGTCTGGATGACGATGTCCTCCAGCCCGCGCAATTCGGCGGCGCCGCGGACCTCGCCGGCTTCGACATAGGCGTAGACGAGCCCGCCGACGCCGAAGGTGGTCTCGGCGTAGTTCCGGAGGAAATCATCCGTGACCGCCGTGCCGAAACGCTCGCGCCTAGTGTTGGCGTCGAGGCGAAGCAGATGGGCGGTGAAGAGATCGCGCTCGGCAGGCCAGAGACGCCTGACCTCGCCGTGCCTGGCCTTGGCGCCAGACTTGATCGAACGATTCAATTGCAGCTCCTGTGAAAGCGCGGATGGCGCTGCCCAAAGGAGGCGTGTCTTCCCTAACTCGGTGAGCAAGATGCGCTTCCGATCTGGGAATACAAGAGGCACGATTGCGGCAATTTACGGCTAAATGCCTGTAAAAATGGCCGGAATGGTTAAGACTGCGCGCTAACGCCACATGGTGAGGATCGAGGTGGCGAGCGCCAGAGCCAACGCAATGTTGAGGACGCGCCATTGCCAGACCTGCCGCAGGAGCCGCGCCAGAAGCAGGCCTGCGACGCACCAGAGCATCAGTGACAGCAAGGCGAGAACGCCGAAGACGGTTCCGAGCAAGGCGGCGAGTTCACCTGCGCCGCGGGCAAGCTCGCTGAAGGAGGCCGCGGCGCCGAGCGTGACGGCCCAGCCCTTGGGATTCTGCAGTTGGATCCAGACAGCGCCGAGAAAGCTGGTCGGATTGGCGATGCTCCGGTCGAGATGCGGCGGGCCGCTGCGCCCGATCTTGACGGCGAGCCAGAGCAGATAGGCCGAGCCGACGAGTTTCATCGCCAATTCGAGCGAAGGCATTGCCAGAAGCAGGCTCGCGAGGCCGGCAGCGGCCGCGACTGCCATCCCGGCCACACCGATCGCGACGCCGATCATGAAGGGCAAGGAGCGGCGAAAGCCGAAATGGGCGCCCGAGGCGGTAGCGAGCGTGGTGGTGGCGCCCGGCGTCACCATCGCGACGGCAGCGAAGGCGATAAGTGGCAGGATCTGGTCTGGCGACATGGATGGCTCCGGGCGGGAGCCATGGGATTAGGCGTGTCAGTTGGATGATGAAAACGAATGTTGAAGCGATCCAGCATCACGATCCATAATGCTGGATATGCGCAATCTCGACCTCGAACTGATCCGGGCCTTCGTCGCCGTCGCCGACCATGGCAGCATGACGGTGGCCGGCAATGCGCTGCATCTGACGCAGAGCGCCGTCAGCCAGCAGATCATGCGACTGGAGCGGCGGCTCGGGCAGGGCCTGTTCCTGCGCGAGCGGCGCGGGTTGAAGTTGACCGCAGCGGGGCAACGCCTGCTCGCCAAGGCGCGCCGGTTGATCGGTCTCAATGACGAGATCTGGGCCGAGATGACGACGGGCTGCGCCGGTACGGTCAGGCTAGGCGTCCCCTATGATCTCGTCGGTACCGCGCTCGCGCCGATCCTGAAAGGCTTTGCCGAGGCGAGCCCGCTGGTCGAGATCTCGCTGGTCTGTGCCTCCTCGCCGCAATTGCTGGAGGCGCTCGGCAAGGGCGAGGTCGATCTTGCTCTGGTCGAGGAGCCGCTTGCGGCGGCGGGCGGCGAATGCCTCGGCATCGAGCGGTTGGTCTGGGTCGGCGCCAGGGCCGGCATGGCCCATCTGAAGCAGCCTTTGCCGCTCTCGCTGGTTGCGGACAGCTGCGCCTTCCGCCCGGCAGTGACGACGGCACTCGATGGCCAGGGGAAGGCTTGGCGCAGTGTCTTCGAGAACGGCAATATCGATGCGACCACAGCGACGGTCAGGACCGACCTTGCCATCACCGCCTGGCTCGCCTGCACGGTGCCGCCCGACCTCGATATTCTCGGGTCATCAGAAGGATTGCCGGAGCTGCCGCCCTTCGCGATCACGCTGCACCTCTCGCGCTCGCAGCCCTCGGAAGCAGCGCGCGAGCTCGCCCGCCATCTGCGCGCCGGCTGGCAACGCCCGCGGCAGGCCGCATAGCCCGTCGGTCTCGCCGAGGGTTGCGGGGCGGCCCGCCCTGCCGTAACCCGGAAGCCGACGTCCCTTCTTGCTGTCCCGCCTCCAGGCCATGTCCGCCACGCTCCCCGAACGTTATGACGCCCTGGTCGCCTCGGGCGCGATCGAGCGCGATCCGGCGCAGGTCGCCGTCGTCAGGCGGCTCCAGGCGCTGTCCGAAACCCTCGCCAGCCGCAAGCTGGCGAAGAAGAGCAGCGCGCTCGGCTGGCTGTTCGGGCGCAAGCAACCGGCTGCGGACGCCGTCAAGGGGCTCTATATCTGGGGCTCTGTCGGCCGCGGCAAGACCATGCTGATGGACCTGTTCTACGAGACGGTTCCGGTCGCGGCACGGCGGCGCGTGCATTTCCACGCCTTCATGGCTGATGTGCATGAGCGCATTCACGCCTACCGCCAGGCGCTCAAGGCCGGGACGGTCAAGGAGCCGGACCCGATCGGGCCGGTTGCGGCGGAACTGGCTGAAGAAGCGAGCCTGCTCTGCTTCGACGAGTTCACCGTCACCGATATCGCTGACGCGATGATTTTGGGTCGGCTGTTCACCAAGCTGTTCGCCGACGGTGTCACCGTGGTCGCGACCTCGAATGTCGAGCCGTCGCGGCTTTACGAGGGTGGGCTCAACCGGGCGCTCTTCCTGCCCTTCATCGAATTGCTGGCCAGCAAGGTCGATGTGATCAAGCTGGATGCACGCACCGATTTCCGGCTGGAGAAGCTCGGCGGCGCGCCGACCTATCACGTGCCCGCCGACGACAAGGCCAAGGCCGCGCTCGACAAGGCCTTCAGCCAGCTCACCGGCGTGGCGCAAGGTTCCCCCACCATGATCGCGATCAAGGGCCATGAATTGAAGCTGCCGCAGGCGGCGGGCGGTGTGGCGCGGGCGAGCTTTTCCGATCTCTGCGCCCAGGCTTATGGCGCCTCGGACTATCTCGCGCTCGCGCAGCATTTCCACACGCTGATCCTCGACTGCATCCCGATCATGGACATCGAGCGGCGCAACGAGGCCAAGCGCTTCATCATCCTGATCGACACGCTCTATGAGAGCCATGTGAAGCTCGTCGCCTCGGCGGCGGCGGAGCCGACCGGCCTCTATGTCGCTCACGCCGGTCGCGAGGCCTTCGAGTTCGACCGGACGGTGTCGCGTCTGATCGAGATGCGCTCGGAAGAGTATCTCGCTTTGCCGCATGGCCGGGCCGACTCGGCTGCGAGCGGCGACGCGACCGGGCTGGTGGAGACCTGAGCGTGGCGACCCCGCGCGAACCGAGCGAGATGCGTATCCTCTCGGTCGCCGGCGAGCACTTACGCCAGCACGGCCTGCGCCGCTTCACCGTGGTCGCGGTGGCGGAAGAGGCGGGCATGACCCATGCCAATGTCTACCGCTACTTCCCCTCCCGCACGGCGCTGATCGATGCGGTGGTCGATGTCTGGCTGAAGGCGGCCGAGCGCTCGCTCGCCGACATCGCTGACGGGCCTGACCCGGCGGAGGACAAGCTCGAGCGCCTGATCCTGGCGCTGGCCAAGGCGAACCGCACCCTGCTGCATGAGGAGCCGCATCTGTTCGCGGCGCTGTCGCAGGCCGTGGCAAAGCGCCATGCGATCAGCCGGCGCAACCGCACGCGGGTACGAGCGCTGTTCGAGCGCGTCATCGACGACGGCATCGCGACCGGTGCCTTCGAGCCGCGTGACCGCGACCGCGCTATCGCCTTCGTGATCGACGCCACCCACCGTTTCATTCATCCTGCCGCGCTGGAACTGGAGGCGGATGTCCCGCAGGAATCGGTCGATGCCAGGCTCGCGACCCTGATCAGGGTGGCGCTTCGCACGCTTGCGACCGGCGTGATCTAAAAAAATGACAGATTTTGTAAATTGTAACTGCCCTATTGTGAGGCAGCTTGACGGCTCATCACGGGCGGCTAGCTTCTAACGAGTTGTTTTCTTTCGGCATTCTCCGCCAGGACTGTCGTAACGGCCATTTCGGACTGTTCCAATGTCCCTTTACGCGCGGGGTTGAGCCCGGAAGCGGCTTGCGTCAAAGAACCGTCGGCTTTTCGGCTTCAACTGCTCTCGCATCCAACAACAAGGATTCGGCAATGGCCCGCAAGAAGATCGCCCTCATCGGCGCCGGACAGATCGGCGGCACGCTCGCGCACCTCGCGGGCCTCAAGGAACTGGGCGACGTCGTCCTGTTCGACATCGCCGAGGGCATTCCCCAGGGCAAAGGCCTGGATATCGCCGAGTCCGCTCCGGTTGACGGCTTCGACGCCGGCTACAAGGGCACGAACTCCTACGAGGACATCAAGGGCGCCGACGTGATCATCGTCACCGCCGGTGTGCCGCGTAAGCCCGGCATGAGCCGCGACGACCTGATCGGCATCAACCTCAAGGTGATGAAGTCGGTCGGCGAGGGCATCAAGCAGTATGCTCCCAAGGCCTTCGTGATCTGCATCACCAACCCGCTCGACGCGATGGTCTGGGCCCTGCAGAAGTTCTCGGGCCTGAAGCCCAACATGATCTGCGGCATGGCCGGCGTGCTCGACTCCGCCCGCTTCCGTCACTTCCTCGCCGACGAGTTCAAGGTCTCGGTGAAGGACGTCTCGGCCTTCGTGCTCGGCGGCCATGGCGACGACATGGTGCCGCTGGTCCGCTACTCGGGCGTCGCCGGCATCCCGCTGCCCGACCTCGTCAAGATGAAGTGGACGACGCAGGAGCGCCTCGACGCCATCGTCGAGCGTACCCGCAAGGGCGGCGGCGAGATCGTCAACCTGCTGAAGACCGGCTCGGCCTTCTACGCCCCGGCCGCCTCGGCGATCGCCATGGCCGAGAGCTATCTCAAGGACCAGAAGCGCGTGCTGCCGGCGGCTGCCGCGCTCAAGGGCCAGTACGGCGTCAAGGACATGTTCGTCGGCGTGCCGGTGGTGATCGGCGCCAAGGGCGTCGAGCGGGTCGTCAAGATCCGCCTCAACGGCGCCGAGAAGGAGATGCTGGCCAAGTCGGTCGCCTCGGTCCAGAGCCTGATCGACGCCTGCAAGAGCATCGACGCGTCATTGGCGTGAGACAGACGGATGGCGTGATGGCCGGCGGCAACGTCGGTCGTCAGGCTGTCGCCTCTCCCTTTACCGGCACAGGACATCAGGCATGAACATCCACGAATATCAGGGCAAGGCGGTTCTCAAGGAGTACGGCGCGCCCGTCTCCGCCGGCTTCCCGGCGCTATCGGTGGCGGAGGCCGTCGAGGCCGCGAAGAAGCTGCCCGGACCGCTCTATGTGGTGAAGAGCCAGATCCATGCCGGTGGGCGCGGCAAGGGCAAGTTCAAGGAACTGCCGGCCGACGCCAAGGGTGGCGTGCGGCTCGCCAAGTCGATCGCAGAGGTCGAGAGCCACGCCAAGGAGATGCTCGGCAACACCCTGGTGACGCTGCAGACCGGCCCGGCCGGCAAGCAGGTCAACCGCCTCTATATCGAGGACGGCTCGGACATCGCCAAGGAGTTCTACCTCTCGGCGCTGGTCGATCGCGAGACCTCGCGCGTCGCCTTCGTGGTCTCGACCGAGGGCGGCATGGACATCGAGGCGGTCGCCCATGACACGCCCGAGAAGATCCTGACCTTCTCGGTCGATCCTGCGACCGGCATCATGCCGCATCACGGCCGCACCGTCGCCAAGGCGCTGGGCCTCAGCGGCGACCAGGCCAAGCAGGCTGCGAGCGTCCTCGGCCAGATCTATGCCGCCTTCGTCGGCAAGGACATGGCGATGCTCGAGATCAACCCGCTGATCGTGACGACGCAGGGTCAGGTCAAGTGCCTCGACGCCAAGGTCTCGTTCGACTCGAACTCGCTCTACCGCCATCCCGAGCTGATGGCGCTGCGTGACGAGACCGAAGAAGACGCCAAGGAGATCGAAGCGTCCAAGTACGACCTCGCCTATATCGCGCTCGACGGCACGATCGGCTGCATGGTCAACGGCGCCGGCCTCGCCATGGCGACGCTCGACATCATCCAGCTCTACGGCGAGAGCCCGGCGAACTTCCTCGACGTCGGCGGCGGCGCTTCCGAGGAGAAGGTCACCGCGGCCTTCAAGATCATCACCGCCGACCCGAAGGTGAAGGGCATCCTGGTCAACATCTTCGGCGGCATCATGAAGTGCGACGTCATCGCTCGCGGCGTGATCGCGGCGGTGAAGGCGGTCGGCCTCGAAGTGCCGCTGGTGGTGCGCCTCGAAGGCACCAATGTCGAGGAAGGCAAGGAGATCATCCGGACCTCGGGCCTGAACGTCATCCCGGCCGATGATCTCGACGACGCCGCCCAGAAGATCGTGGCTGCGATCAAGAAGGCTTGAGGTAAACCGATGTCCATCCTGATCGACAAGAACACCAAGGTCATCTGCCAGGGCTTCACCGGCAAGAACGGCACCTTCCACTCCGAGCAGGCGATCGCTTATGGCACGCAGATGGTCGGCGGCACCTCGCCCGGTAAGGGCGGCTCGCTCCATCTCGGCCTGCCCGTCTTCGACACCGTCGCCGAGGCGCGCGAGAAGACCGGCGCGACCGCCTCGGTCGTCTACGTGCCGCCGCCGGGCGCGGCCGACGCGATCTGCGAGGCGATCGACGCCGAGATTCCGCTGGTGATCTGCATCACCGAGGGCATCCCGGTGCTCGACATGGTCCGCGTCAAGCGCTCGCTCTCGGGCTCGAAGACCCGCCTGATCGGGCCGAACTGCCCCGGCGTCGTCACCGCCGGAGAGTCGAAGATCGGCATCATGCCGGCCAACATCTTCAAGCCCGGCTCGGTCGGTATCGTCTCGCGGTCGGGCACGCTGACCTATGAGGCGGTGTTCCAGACCACCAACGAGGGCCTCGGCCAGACCACGGCCGTCGGCATCGGCGGCGACCCGGTCAAGGGCACCGAGTTCATCGACATGCTCGAGATGTTCCTCGCGGACGAGAAGACCACCTCGATCGTGATGATCGGCGAGATCGGCGGCTCGGCCGAGGAAGACGCGGCTCAGTTCATCAAGGACGAGGCCAAGCGCGGGCGCAAGAAGCCGATGGTCGGCTTCATCGCCGGCCGCACGGCTCCTCCCGGCCGCCGCATGGGCCATGCCGGCGCGATCATCTCGGGCGGCAAGGGCGGCGCCGAGGACAAGATCGCGGCGATGGAAGCGGCCGGTATCCGGGTCTCGCCGTCGCCGGCGCGCCTTGGAAAGACCTTGGTCGAAGTATTGAAGGGCTGATGCGCTTCGGAGCGCGGCATGATCGGGCTTTCCCGGCCATGCCGCCCCGATGCTGCAATTGAACATTTCTAGACGGCTACCGGATTCATCCGGGCACGACGCGGTAAGTCAGGACAGGACGACAGCACCATGGCTCGCCAGGACATCAACGAGGCTCTCGCGCAGACGGGTTTCCTCTATGGCGGCAACGCGGCCTATATCGAGGACCTCTACGCCCGCTATCAGGCCGATCCCAAGTCGGTCGATCCGGAGTGGCAGGGTTTCTTCTCCGCGCTGAACGACGACAGGCAGGTCGTTGTCGACAACGCCAAGGGCGCGTCCTGGAAGAGGCCGAACTGGCCGATCCCGGCCGGTGGCGAGCTGGTCTCGGCGCTCGACGGCAACTGGGCCGCGGTCGAGAAGGCTGTCGGCGAGAAGCTCGGCGCCAAGGCCAAGGCTGCCGGCGCGACCCTGTCCGCCGCTGACGTCCAACAGGCGACCCGCGACTCGGTCCGCGCGATCATGCTGATCCGCGCCTACCGCATGCGCGGCCATCTCCACGCCCAGCTCGATCCGCTGGGTATCGAGAGCCAGAAGGATCCGGAGGAGCTGTCGCCGGCCGCCTTCGGCTTCACCGAGGCCGATCTCGACCGCAAGATCTTCATCGACAACGTGCTCGGCCTGGAGTTCGCCACCATCCGCGAGATGACGGCGATCCTGCAGCGGACCTATTGCGGCACGGTCGGCATCGAGTTCATGCACATCTCCGACCCTGAGCAGAAGGCCTGGCTGCAGGAGCGGATCGAGGGGCCGGACAAGGAGATCGCCTTCACCCGCGAGGGCAAGCGCGCGATCCTGAACAAGCTGGTCGAGGCGGAAGGCTTCGAGAAGTTCCTCGACCTCAAGTTCACCGGCACCAAGCGCTTCGGCCTCGATGGCGGCGAGTCGCTAGTTCCGGCGCTGGAGCAGATCATCAAGCGCGGCGGCGCGCTCGGCGTGCGCGATATCGTCTTCGGCATGGCCCATCGCGGCCGCCTCAACGTGCTGACCCAGGTTCTGGGCAAGCCGCATCGCGCGCTGTTCCACGAGTTCAAGGGCGGCTCCTTCGCGCCTGACGACGTCGAGGGCTCGGGCGACGTCAAGTACCATCTCGGCGCCTCCAGCGATCGCGAGTTCGACGGCAACAATGTCCACGTCTCGCTGACCGCCAACCCCTCGCATCTCGAGATCGTCGACCCCGTCGTGCTCGGCAAGGTGCGCGCCAAGCAGGACCAGTTCGGCGACATCGTCGAGCGCTCGAAGGTGCTGCCGCTGCTGATCCATGGCGATGCCGCCTTCGCCGGCCAGGGCGTCGTGGCCGAATGCCTCGGCCTGTCCGGGCTGAAGGGCCACCGCACCGGCGGCTCGCTGCACTTCATCATCAACAACCAGATCGGCTTCACCACCTATCCGCGCTATTCGCGCTCCTCGCCCTATCCGTCCGACGTGGCGAAGATGGTCGAGGCACCGGTCTTCCATGTGAACGGCGACGATCCGGAAGCGGTCGTCTTCGCCGCCAAGATCGCGATTGAGTTCCGGCAGAAGTTCCACAAGCCGGTCGTCATCGACATGTTCTGCTATCGCCGCTTCGGCCATAACGAAGGCGACGAGCCGGGCTTCACCCAGCCGCTGATGTACCGCAAGATCCGCGGCCACAAGTCGACGCTGGAGCTCTACAGCACCAAGCTCGAGGCCGAGGGCGTGATCCAGCCGGGCGAGCTCGACCAGATGCGCGCTGCCTGGAAGGAGAAGCTCGAGGTCGAGTTCGAAGCTGGCCAGGCCTTCAAGCCGAACAAGGCCGACTGGCTCGACGGCCGCTGGGCCGGCATGAAGGCGATCCGCGCCGACGAGGATGATCCGCGCCGCGGCGCGACCGGCGTGCCTGAAGCGGTGCTGAAGGAGATCACGCAGAAGATCACCGAGGTCCCGGAAGGCTTCAACGTCCACAAGACGATCCAGCGCTTCCTCGACAACCGCCGCAAGGCGGTCGAGAGCGGGCAGGGCATCGACTGGGCGACGGCCGAAGCGCTGGCCTTCGGTTCGCTGCTGCTCGACGGCAATCCGGTGCGCCTCTCCGGCCAGGATTGCGAGCGCGGCACCTTCTCGCAGCGCCATTCTGTGCTGATCGACCAGGAGACCGAAGCCCGCCACACCTCGCTGAACCATATCCGCGAGGGCCAGTCGCGCTACGAGGTCATCAACTCGATGCTCTCGGAAGAGGCGGTGCTCGGCTTCGAATACGGCTACACCCTGTCGGAGCCGAATGCGCTGACGATGTGGGAGGCGCAGTTCGGCGACTTCGCCAATGGCGCGCAGGTCGTGTTCGACCAGTTCATCTCCTCGGGCGAGCGCAAGTGGCTGCGCATGTCGGGCCTCGTCTGCCTGCTGCCGCACGGCTATGAGGGGCAGGGTCCGGAGCACTCCTCGGCCCGTCTCGAGCGCTTCCTGCAGATGTGCGCCGAGGACAACATGCAGGTGGCGAACTGCTCGACTCCGGCGAGCTATTTCCACATCCTGCGCAGGCAGCTGAAGCGCGACTTCCGCAAGCCGCTGATCCTGATGACGCCGAAGTCGTTGCTGCGCCACAAGCGCTGCGTCTCCGATCTCAGCGAGCTGGCCGAAGGCTCGACCTTCCACCGCGTGCTGCACGACGATGCCGAGCGCGGCAAGTCAACCACCAAGCTGGTCAAGGATTCGAAGATCCGCCGCGTCGTGCTCTGCTCGGGCAAGGTCTATTTCGACCTGCTGGAGGAGCGCGAGAAGCGTGGGCTGGACGATGTCTACCTGATGCGCGTCGAGCAGCTCTATCCGTTCCCGCTGAAGTCGCTGGCGCAGGAGCTGGCTCGCTTCAAGGGCGCCGACGTCGTCTGGTGCCAGGAGGAGCCGAAGAACCAGGGCGCCTGGACCTTCGTCGAGCCCTATCTGGAGTGGGTGCTGGGCCATGCCGGCTCGAAGTCGAAGCGGCCGCGCTATGTCGGCCGCCCGGCCTCGGCCGCGACTGCGACCGGCCTGATGTCGAAGCACCTCGCCCAGCTCAACGCTTTCATGGATGAGACCTTCGCGGTCTGACCCTACGCCTGATCTAAAAGACACGAGAAGAGGCCTGACATGGCGACCGAAATCCGCGTTCCGACCCTCGGCGAATCCGTTTCCGAGGCCACTATCGGCAAGTGGTTCAAGAAGCCCGGCGACGCGGTGAAGGCGGACGAGCCTTTGGTCGAGCTCGAGACCGACAAGGTGACGCTGGAGGTCAACGCTCCGGCCGCCGGCGTGCTCGGCGAGATCGTCGCCAAGGAAGGCGAGACGGTCGGCGTCAGCGCGCTGCTCGGCACGATCGCGGCCGGCGACGGCAAGGCGGCTGCCGCTCCGGCCAAAGCCGCCGAAGCGCCGAAGCCCGCTGCCGCCGCTCCGGCTCCGGTGGCTACGGGAGCTGCCACCAAGGCGGCCGATTCCGGCCCGGCCGTTTCGCGTCTTGCCGCCGAGAGCGGTGTCGACCCCTCAAAGGTCGCCGCCTCCGGCAAGGATGGCCGCGTCACCAAGGGCGACATGCTCGCGGCGATCGCGGCCGGCCCGGCCGTCGCCGCTGCTGCGCCTGCGGCTCCGGTTCAGGTCCGCGCCCCGTCGGCTCCGGACGACGCTTCGCGCGAAGAGCGCGTGAAGATGACCAAGCTGCGCCAGACCATCGCGCGCCGCCTCAAGGAAGCGCAGACCAACGCCGCAATGCTGACCACCTTCAACGAGGTGGACATGACCAACGTCATGGCGCTGCGCAACCAGTACAAGGACGTGTTCGAGAAGAAGCACGGCGTGAAGCTCGGCTTCATGGGCTTCTTCGTGAAAGCCTGCGTGCAGGCGCTGAAGGAAATTCCCTCGGTCAACGCCGAGATCGACGGCACCGACATCGTCTACAAGAACTACTATCATGTCGCGGTCGCCGTCGGCACCGACAAGGGCCTGGTCGTGCCTGTGGTGCGCGATGCCGACCAGCTCTCGATCGCCGGTGTCGAGAAGGAGATCGGCGCCCTCGGCAAGAAGGCGCGTGACGGTTCGCTCAAGATCGAGGACATGCAGGGCGGCACCTTCACCATCTCGAATGGTGGCGTCTACGGCTCGCTGATGTCGACGCCGATCCTGAACGCGCCGCAGTCGGCGATCCTGGGCATGCACAAGATCCAGGAGCGTCCGATGGTGGTCGGCGGCCAGATCGTGATCCGGCCGATGATGTATCTGGCGGTCTCCTATGACCACCGCATCATCGACGGCAAGGAAGCCGTGACCTTCCTCGTCCGGATCAAGGAAGGCCTGGAAGACCCGGCGCGCCTCGTCCTCGACCTCTGAGGCGAAACCATGCTCTCGCTGATCGTCGCGAGCGTCGCCCTGCTCTTCGTCCATATCGGAGCGCAGGCGATCGCGGCGACCAGCGAGCTCGGCTCGGCCTGGAATGCCGGACCGCGCGACGAAGGCGTGAGACCGAAAGGCGTCGTCGCCGGGCGGGCCGAGCGGGCGCTGCGCAACTATCTGGAGACCTATCCGGCCTTCGTGGCACTGGCCGCGGCATTGGTCGCAAGTGGCCGCGCCGACGGTATCGGCTTCATGGGGGCTGTGGTCTGGCTGATCGCCCGCATCGTCTACATCCCGCTCTATCTCACCGGCATCCCATATTGGCGCAGCCTGGTCTGGCTGGCCGCTGTCGTCGGCCTGGCGCTGATGGCGGCCCGCCTGCTGGTCTGATCCCGGAAGGAGGAGGGAGCATGGCCTTCGGACCCAACCCGCCACCGATCCAGGCGCATCTCTGCGTCAAGGGCGGCGAAGCGGCGATCGCCTTCTACGAGAAGGCTTTTGGGGCGCAGTGCGCCTTCAAGGCGATGGCCGAGGATGGCGAGCGCGTCATGCATGCCAACCTCGCCATGTTCGGCAGCGAGGTGATGCTGCATGACGAATTCCCCGAATTCGGCGGCGATGTGTTGGCGCCGCATTCGCGCAGCGGCGCCAGCATGACGATCAGCATCAACCTGCCGGCGCCGGCCGATGTCGATGCCGCCATCGCCAGGGCCGCTTCTGCCGGCGCGGATGTCGTCATGCCGGCGAGCGACGTGTTCTGGGGCGCCCGCTATGGCCGCCTGCGCGATCCCTTCGGCCATGTCTGGGCCTTCAACGCGCCTCTGGCGCAACAGCAATCGTAAAGTCTGAACGGAAGAGAGACCATGTCCTACGATCTCGTCGTCATCGGAACCGGCCCCGGCGGCTATGTCTGCGCCATCCGCGCCGCCCAGCTCGGCCTCAAGGTCGCGGTGGTCGAGAAGCGCAAGACGCATGGCGGCACCTGCCTGAATGTCGGCTGCATCCCCTCCAAGGCGCTGCTGCATGCCTCCGAGATGTTCGACGAGGTGAGCCACACCTTCCCGAGCCTCGGCATCAGCGTCGGCAAGCCCAAGCTCGATCTCAAGCAGATGCTGGTCCACAAGCAGGAGACCATCGATGCCAACGTCAATGGCGTCGCCTTCCTGCTGAAGAAGAACAAGATCGATCCGTTCCACGGCACGGCCTCGATCCCGGCCGCCGGCAAGGTCGTCGTCACCGCCGAGGACGGCAAGACGCAGGAGCTCACGACCAAGAACATCGTCATCGCCACCGGCTCGGAATCGGCGGCGCTGCCTGGCGTCACGACCGACGAGAAGACGGTGGTGACCTCGACCGGCGCCCTGGAGCTCACCTCCGTGCCGAAGGAGCTGCTGGTGGTCGGCGCCGGCGTGATCGGCCTGGAGATCGGCTCGGTCTGGGCCCGGCTCGGCGCCAAGGTCACGGTGGTCGAATATCTCGACCGTATCCTGCCGGGCATGGACGACGAGATCGCCAAGCAGTTCCAGCGCATCCTGCAGAAGCAGGGCTTTACCTTCCATCTCGGCTCGAAGGTGACCAAGGTCGACGTGGCCAAGAAGGGCGGCGCCACCGTCACCGTCGAGCCGGCCGCGGGCGGCGAGGCCAAGACGCTGAACGCTGATATCGTCCTGGTCGCGATCGGCCGTCGTCCGAACACGGACGGCCTCGGGCTCGATAAGGCCGGCGTCGCTACCGAGCGCGGCCGCGTCATCATCGACGATCACTTCAAGACCAATGTCGACGGCATCTACGCGATCGGCGATGTCGTGCGCGGGCCGATGCTGGCGCACAAGGCCGAGGATGAAGGCGTCGCCGTCGCCGAGATCCTCGCGGGCAAGCACGGCCATGTGAACTACGACGCCATTCCCGGCATCGTCTACACCGCCCCCGAGGTCGCCGCGATCGGCAAGACCGAAGAGGAGCTCAAGGCCGCGGGCGTCGCCTACAAGGTCGGCAAGTTCCCGTTCACGGCCAATGGCCGGGCGCGGGCGATGCGGCACACCGACGGCTTCGTCAAATTCCTCGCCGATGCGGCGACCGACAAGGTGCTCGGCTGCCACATCATCGGCCCGCATGCCGGCGACCTGATCGCCGAGGTGACGGTGCTGATGGAGTTCGGCGGCTCGGCCGAGGATCTGGCCCGCACCTGCCATGCCCATCCGACGCTGGCCGAGGCGGTCAAGGAAGCGGCGCTCGCCGTCGACAAGCGCCCGATCCATATGTGAGGCGAGGCCGCTCCGGCGGCCATGCTTTCAGTTTCGGGGCCGGCGCGTCAGTGTGGCGCGCCGGCTTTTTTGCAGACGAGGTTCAGGAGACCGTCGCGGCTGGTGTCGTCATCCGCCGCGAGCGGACGGCCGTCCTCGCCGAAGCGAGCCAGGACCTCGAAACCGGCCGCCTCGAGCTGGCGTTCCTGCGTCGCCAGGTCGACGAAATAGAACAGCCCGCTCCAGCGATGGGCCGGGTCGACATGGATGGCGTAGTCGGCCTCCTCATGCGCGAAGGGCCGCAGGCGCAGATAGTTGATCCAGCTCTGCGGATGCACCGAGTTCACGATCTCGCGCGGATGCCACGAGCGCGCATGCAGCGGCATGCCGCCGGCGCGGTGCCAGGCGCGATTGTGGAACGAGAAGGCGAAGACGCCGCCAGGTGCCAGGATCTCGTGCACGCTCGCGATGACCGCGAGGCGCTCGGCGTGGTCGAAGGCGCTGAGGATGGCGAGGGCGCCGAGCACGAAGTCGAAGCGGCCCGGCCCGAACTCGCTGATCGCGCGGACATCCATGTCGAGGAAGGTCGCGCCCGGAAAGCGACGCCGCGCGACGGCGAGCATCGCATCGGCCTTGTCGATCCCGACATAGTCGGCGACGTCAGGCAACAGCGCTCCCGTGGTGCGGCCGGAGCCGACGCCGAGGTCGAGCAGGCGCTTGCCGGCATAGGCGTCGTGGAAGCGCTCGAGGATCACCGCCTCGGAGGCAAACAGGCTCTGCCCGCCGTACCATTCGGCGATCTCGGTTCGGTCGAACAGGTCGGCATTGTGCCGGGCGATGTCGATCGTCGTGGCGTGCATGGCGCGCCTCCGCTTCAGTCGAGAGCCCGACCATGCTCCCGTCCGCGGCGGCGCACAAATTCTTGGTTAATGTATAGTTAACGCCGGCATCGGCTTTCGGGCTATCCGCGCCGGGCGCGATAGGCGGTCAGCGTGTTGCGCAGCAGGCAGGCGATCGTCATCGGGCCGACGCCGCCGGGGACAGGCGTGATCGCACCGGCGACCTCGACAGCCTCGGCATAATCGACATCGCCGGCGAGCTTGCCGTCGGGCATGCGGTTGATGCCGACATCGATCACCGTTGCGCCCGGCTTGATCCAGTCACCCTTGACCATGCGCGGCCGGCCGACGGCAGCGACGACGATGTCGGCGCGCTTCACCACGGCCGGCAGGTCGCGCGTGCGCGAATGGGCGATGGTGACAGTGCAGTCCGCCTGGAGGAGGAGCTGCGCCACCGGACGTCCAACGAGTTCCGAGCGGCCGATGACGACCGCTTCCAGCCCGGACAGCGATGGCAGCGCCTGCTTCAATAGCAGCATGCAACCGAGCGGCGTGCAGGGGACGAGGCCGTTCTTGCCGCCAGCTAGCAGGCCGGCATTGATCGGGTGGAGGCCGTCGACATCCTTGGCCGGGTCGATGGCATCGATGATGCGGCCGGTGTCGATATGCCTGGGCAGCGGCAGCTGGACGAGGATGCCGTCGACGCCGTCATCGGCGTTGAGCTCTGCGATCTTGGCGAGCAGCGCCGCTTCGGTCGTCTCCGCAGGCAGGCGATGAGCGACCGAGTTCATGCCGATCTCGGCCGCGAGCTTTTCCTTGGAGGCGACATAGACCTTGCTGGCCGGGTCCTCGCCGACGAGCACGACATGCAGGCCCGGCACAGGCTTGCCGCCCGCCTTGAGCGCTGTGACCTCGCGACCGATCTCGGCCCGCAGTTCCGCCGCCGCCGCTTTGCCGTCGATGATGCGTGCCGTCATGACCAGCTCCTTGGTGAGGCATCGGATCGAAAAGCGGATTCCCGTTTCCGGTTTGATGCCCTGCGCCGTTCTCTTGCTGCATCGCGACAGAACGGACAAGGGCCGCCTTGCGTTGAATCTCCGGCGGGTGGGGGTGCCGCTCGCGCCGCTTGATCGGAGCGCGCCTTGCCAGCATGGTCCGCAAGTGATTCAGAGGGCGGCTTGCAAGCCGGAGACGACTGACGTGGCCACCGGCTTTGCAGCAATCCCGGCTTCCGGCAGCTATGTGCTGCGCAATGCCAGGGCGCCTGCCTGCCTGGTCGAGGCCGGCAGCCTGGCAAGCGATCGCGACGGCCTGGCGCTGCTCGACATCGCCATCGAGGACGGCGTCATCGCCTCGCTCCTGCCGGCGGGCACGCCTGCGCTCGATGCAGTGCCGGCGCTCGATCTCGATGGCGGTATCGCGCTGCCGCGGCTGGTCGACGTCCACACTCATCTCGACAAGGGCCATATCTGGCCGCGCCGACCCAATCCGGACGGCAGCTTCATGGGCGCGCTGGGCGCGGTCGCGGCCGATCGCGAGGCGAACTGGTCGGCCGGGGACGTGCGGGCGCGCATGGAGTTTGGCCTGCGCTGCGCCTACGCCCATGGCACGGCGGCGATCCGCACCCATCTCGACTCGCTCGGCAAGCAGATCGGCATCTCCTGGCCGGTTTATGCCGAGCTCAGGGCCGAATGGGCCGGGCGGATCGTGCTGCAGGCGTCGCCGCTGTTCGGTGTCGATGCCGCCGTCGATCCCGCGCATATGCAGGCGATCACGAAGGCCGTGACCGATCATGGCGACCGCCTCCTCGGCGCCGTCACCTATATGGTGCCGGAGCTCGACGCCGGGCTCGACACGCTGTTCCGGACCGCGATCGAACACGGCTTCGATCTCGACTTTCATGTCGACGAGACCAATGATCCCGCGGCGCGCTCGCTCGAGCACATCGCCGATGCGGCGCTGCGCCATCGCTTCGCGGGCAAGATCCTGGCGGGGCATTGCTGCTCGCTTTCGCTGCAGACACCGCAGGACGAGGGGCGCATCATCGCCAAGGTCAGGGAGGCCGGCATCGCCGTGGTCTCGCTGCCGATGTGCAACATGTATTTGCAGGACCGCCAGCGCGGACGCACGCCACGCTGGCGCGGCGTCACGGCGCTGCACGAGCTGAAGGCCGCCGGCGTGCCGGTGACGATCGCCTCCGACAATACGCGAGACCCGTTCTACGCCTATGGCGATCTCGACCTCGTCGAGACGCTGCGCGAAGGCACCCGCATCCTCCAGCTCGACCATTCCGACCGGGGTTGGGCGAGGGCGGTTGCTGCGACGCCGGCCGAGATCATGGGACTGTCGAGCGCCGGCCGCATCGCGGTGGGCGGCCCTGCCGACCTGGTCCTGACCCGCGCCCGCGACTGGACGGAATTCTTCGCCAGGCCGCAGGCTGACCGGACCGTTCTGGTCAATGGTCGCGCCATCGACCGTACTTTGCCCGATTATCGCGAACTCGATTTCCTGATGAGCCGCTCCGCATGACCGTACGCTACGATATCGATGCCCTGAAGTGCCGCCTGAACGGCATCCGCACCGAGGACAATCCGGCGCTGGTCAAGCAGAAGAGCCGTGACTTCTTCTGGTATTCGCCGAAGCTGAAGCGCCAGCTCGACCATGTCGTCGCCGACATCATCGTCTCGCCGACCAGTGAAGCGCAGGTGCTGGAGACGCTCTCGGCGGCGCATGCGCTCGGCATTCCCGTGACGCCGCGCGGCACCGGCACCGGCAATTACGGCCAGGCCATGCCGCTTTCGGGCGGGATCGTGCTCGATCTTTCCGGCTTCAACAAGGTGACGAGCATCGAGGCCGGGCGCTACGTCGCCGAGCCCGGCGCGGTGTTGGCCAAGATCGACCAGGAGACGCGCGCCCACTCCCGCCAGGAGATCCGGCTGCACCCGTCGACCTATCACACGGCTTCGGTCGGCGGCTTCATTGCCGGCGGCTCCGGTGGCGTCGGCTCGATCAAATGGGGCGGCCTGCGCGACTGGGGCAACATCATCTCGCTGCGCGTCGCGACCATGGAAGGCACCCCGCGCATCCTCGAGCTCCAGGGCGAGGACCTGCACAAGGTCGCGCATGCCTACGGCACCAACGGCATCATCACGCAGGTCGAGATGCCGCTCGGCCCGGCCTATGCCTGGGTCGATGTCATCCTCGGCTTCGGCGATTTGCGGGGTGCGACCGAATTCGCCAATGCGCTCGGCGAGCAGGACGGGCTGGCGCTGAAGAACCTCGCCGTGGTCGCCGCCCCGGCGCCGCACGACTATTTCCTGCGCCACAGGAAGTTCCTGCCGCGCGACAGCCACTGCGTCATGATCATGGTCGCCGACTTCGCGGTCGAGTCGATGCTGGCCTTCGCCCGCCGCTTCGGCAGCTCGCAAGTGCTGATGCGCTCCGACAAGCTGTCAGCGGAGGAGGCCAAGGGCCTGCCGCCGACCTTCGAGCTCGGCTGGAACCACACCACCTTGCGGGCGCTGCGCGTCGATCCGTCGATCACCTATCTGCAGGTGCTCTATCCTTTCCCGAACCAGGTTGATCTCGTCGACAAGATTCATACCCGCTTCGGTGACGAGGTCACCTGCCATCTCGAATTCGTTCGCTTCGACGGCAAGATCACCTGCTTCGGCCTGCCGCTGGTGCGCTTCACCAGTGAGGAGCGGCTGGAGGAGATCATGGCGATCCATGAGGAGATGGGCGCGCCGATCTTCAACCCGCACCGCTATACGCTGGAGGAGGGCGGGATGAAGCAGACCGACGAGGTCCAGCTCGCCTTCAAGCGCGAGGCCGATCCGCAGGGGCTGCTCAATCCCGGCAAGATGATCGCCTGGGAAGACCCGAACTACGACTACCGCTCGGGCAAGACCTTCCTGTTCAAGGCGCTCGGCGAAGCCGGCGTCGGCAACTGAGCCGAGCGATGCGGGCGCTCGTCCTCTATGCCCACCCCGACCCCCAGAGCTTCGGGGCGGCGGTGCATGAGACACTCGTCTCCGGCCTGCGCCGGGCCGGGCACGAAGTCGATGATTGCGATCTCTATGCCGAGGGCTTCGATCCGGTGCTGAGCCGCGAGGAGCGGGTCGGCTATCATGATCTCGCCAGCAATCAGAAGAATGTAGCCGGCTATGTCGAGCGCTTGCAGCAGGCGGAAGCGCTGTTCCTGTGCTTCCCGGTCTGGAACTACGGCTATCCTGCGATCATGAAGGGTTATTTCGATCGCGTCTTCCTGCCCGGCGTCTCGTTCAAGCTGGTCGATGGTTCGATCCGCCCGAATCTCTGGAATATTCGCCGGCTGACGACGGTGACGAGCTATGGCGGCTCGCGCTGGCGGACTTTCCTGATGGGCGACCCGCCGCGCCGGCAGATCAAGCGGGGCCTGCGGGCGGTATGCCATCCGGCGGCGCGGGTCTCCTATCTCGCCCATTACGACATGAACCGCTCGACGCCGCAGAGCCGGGCAGCTTTTCTCGCCAGGGTCGAACAGGAAATCGCACGGATTCAAAAGCCTGTCTGACAATTGTCATCGGCCTGTCATGAAGGCGGGCGATTGCACAGCCGGCGAAAAGTATCCGCAACCTTTTCCAAGGGCCGGCTCATGACCAAGTCCCTCGAAAAAAGCGTCGGCCGTGCCTTGTTGGTGACGGCGCGACTTCACAGGGCACGGATGGGCGAGCGCCTCAATGCGCTTGGGCTCTTCCCGGGCCAGGAACAGGCGCTGAAATCCCTGCAAGGCGCCCCGATGACGATGGGCGAGCTTGCTACCCTGCTGCGGGTCAAGCCCCCGACAGTGTCCAAGACGATCGGCCGGCTCTCGCTGCAGGGGTTGGTGACGCGCGAGGGGGGCGGTCGCGATGGCCGGCTGGTGCAGGTGGCGCTGACCGAGAACGGCCAGAAGACCGCGGCGGCGCTCGATGCGGTCTGGAACCAGGTCGAGGAAGAACTGCTCGAAAAGCTCGACGCCAAGGAGCGCAAGCAATTGCGCAAATTGCTGCGCAAGGCGTCGAAGGGCCTGTCCAAGGCCGGCGCCGATGTCGACGAGGTCGATGACGAGGCCGAAGACGCAGCTTGAGGTTGAACGCGCCAGTGACATGACTCTCATGCGCTGGCGGGCTGGTTTCAAGCCTTAAATCGGTTCATCTATGTCTCGTCATTCCTCCAGAGCATGACGAGATCGTGTCGGCCGCTCCCGCTCCGCTTCCGGATACGCGCCGGACACGCCTGACCGCCATCGCCCTGATGAGCGGGGCGATCGTCTGCTTCTCCCTGCTCGACACCTGTGCGAAATGGCTCGGCGGCACGATGCATCCGATGCAGGTCGTGCTGGCGCGCTACGTGATCAGCGTCGCGCTGGTCTCACTGCTGCTCAATCCCTGGAGCCATCCGGGCATTACCCGGACCAAGCGGCCCTGGCTACAGGGCTTCCGCTCGCTGCTGCTGCTCGGCTCGACCGCTCTCAACTTCGTTGCCCTGCAATATCTGCAACTGGCCGAGACGGTCTCGATCATGTTCGCAGCACCCTTGCTGGTCGCATTGATCGCCGGGCCCTTGCTCGGCGAATGGGCCGGGCCGCGCCGGCTGATCGCGATCGGCGTCGGCTTCCTCGGTGTCCTCGTGGTGACGCGGCCGGGACTGGGCGGCCTGCATCCGGCGGCCCTGCTCAGTGTCTGCGGCTGCTTCTGCTACGCCTTCTATGCCCTGTCGACGCGGATGCTGGCGTCGAGCGATTCGCCGCAGACGACGATGTTCTACTCCGGCATCGGCGGGGTGGTGATCATGCTACCGCTGGTGCCATTGTACTGGTCGTGGCCGGCGGATTGGCAAAGCTGGCTGCTGATGTGCGGCACCGGTTTCTTCGGCGCGGTCGGCCACTGGCTGCTGATCCTGGCGCATCAGCGGGCGCCGGCGACGATCCTGGCGCCGTTCATCTATTCCCAGATCGTCTGGATGATCCTGCTCGGTTGGTTCGTCTTCGGCCAGATTCCCGACCGCTTCACCTTCATCGGTTCGGGCATCGTCATCGCATCGGGGCTCTATCTGCTCTATCGCGAGCGCGTTCGGCATGTGCCCGAGGGCTCAGCCCGGCTCGATTGATCCGGCAGGGCTGGCACAGCTCTTGAAGCCTCCATCCGTGGATGGAGGCCATGATGACGGTTTTGCACCGCACCGGGCTACCGGCTACCGCGTTCGGCACAGATGTGCTCCGGGCGCGTCCCGCTATGGCACGATCGCCGGATTCAGCCGAGCGAGACCTTGCTCTGGCCGGCGACGAAGTCCGAGAGCATCGGCACGTAGTCCTCGCCCTTGCCGCTGGCGACGGCCGCCGCATAGACGTTCTTGACGGCGCCGCCGACCGGGTTCGGGACGCCGGCGGCATTGGCGAGGCTCTCCAGATAGCGGACGTCCTTCAGCGCGTTGGAGAGCGTGAACTTGTGGGCGTCGCGGTCACGCTCCAGCACATATTGCATGAAGGTCCGGTAGAAGCCGCACTCCATGCGCCCGCCGGTGATGACACTGTCGAAGGTCTGCGGGGTGATGCCGACCTTCTGCGCCAGGGTCAGCGCCTCCGCATAAATCGCGCCATAGCCGAGAGAGAGGAAGTTGTTGAGCAACTTCATCTTATGACCGTCGCCGACCGGGCCGAGATGGACGATCTTCTGGGCCCAGGCTTCGCAGACCGGGCGGATGCGCTCGAAAACCGCGCTGTCGGCGCCAATCATCGTGGAGAGTTGACCGAGCTTCGCCTGGGCGGGTGTTCCGCCCAGCGGAGCGTCGCAGAGGTGCAGGCCGATGGCAGCGAGCCGCTCCGCCAGAGCGATCGTCGAGACCGGGTCGGAAGTCGAGCAGTCGACGATGACCGTGCCGGGCCTGGCGCCGGCGGCGATGCCGTCGGGGCCATTGACGACCTGCTCGACCTGCGGCGAGCCGGTAACGCAGAGGAAGATGATGCTCGCCTTCTCGGCAAGCTCCCTGGGCGTGGCGGCCTCCGTGGCGCCTTCGGCCTTCAGCTCCTCGACGGGCCGACGATTGCGGTGGCCCATGACGGTGAGGGGGAAGCCCTTGGCGAGAATGCAACTCGCCATGCCCTGACCCATGTAACCGACGCCGATGAAGCCGATCGATTCTTTAGTCGCGCTCATCTTCAGTTTCTCCGAATTCTATGAGATGGAACAATGCAATGCGGAACGATTTGGCCAAGAACTGGTTGAATGCATCGGCGTACCGGCTTCAGGAGAAGCGATCGATGGCGAATGACGGACACTCGCGCGACCCTTCGGGGGCGGGGAAGGCGGGCGTCAAACCCGGTGGCCGGGGTCGCGTTACCTTGCAGATCATCGCCGACCGGCTGGAGGTCTCGACCGCGACGGTTTCGCTCGCTCTGCGTGAAAGTCCGCTGGTTGCCGATGGCACGCGCCTGCGGGTGCAGCAGATCGCGCGCGAGATGGGCTATAGCTACAACCGCAGCGCGGCCTCGCTCAGGACCGATCGGACCAATATCCTCGGCGTCGGCTTCCACGACATCACCAATCCCTATTTCGCCGAGCTGCTTGCGGCGATCGAGGAGACGGCGGCGGCGCATGGCCGCTCGATCTTGCTCGGCACCTATGCCGAGAACCTCCAGCGGCAGGACCGTGTCCTCACCACGCTCAAGGAATATCGCCCCGACGGCATGATCATCTGCCCGGCCGGCGGCACCACGGCGGAGACGCTGCAGCATCTGATGGCGGCGCAAGTGCCGCTGGTTCAGCTCTCCCGCGAAATTCCCGGCATCGGGCTCGATTTCGTCGGCTCGGACGACCGGCACGGCACGGTGCTGGCGGTCGAGCACCTGCTCGGCCTCGGCCACACCCGCATCGCCTTTCTCGGCGAAAGCCCGCTGATCTCGACCGGACGCAACCGCTATCGCGGCTATTGCGAGACCCTGGCCAAGCACGGGCTGCCGCTCGACCCGACGATCGTCTACTCGGCCTATGGGACGCGCGAGAACGGGCTGAAGGGTGTCCAGAAGGTGCTCGACGCGGCGAACCGGCCCACCGCTGCAGTCTGCTTCAACGATCTCACGGCCTTCGGCGCGATGCTCGGCCTGCGTCATCGCGGCCTGGAGGCCGGTGCGGACTTCTCGATCATCGGCTGCGACGATGTTCAGGAAGCCTCGCAATGGTACCCCGCCTTGACCACGGTCAAGAACTTTCAGGACGAGATGGGCCGCAAGACCGCCGAGATGCTGCTCCGCCGTATCGCCGATCCCGCAGCGCCACCGCAGCGCGCCGTGCTGACCCCTGAGCTGGTGGTGCGCGGGACCACGGCGCCGCCGAAGACCGCGCGCTGAAGCTGGATCAGGCATCGTTGTCCGGCTTGCGGTTCAGCGCCCGGTAAGCGCGGACCACATGCGAGTCGTCGCGTCCGCCATGGCCAAGGCCCGAGGCGGCGAGGAACATCTGGTGCGCGGCCGCTGCGAGCGGCAAGGCCGCCTTGGCGGCACGGCCGGCGTCGAGGACGATGCCGAGGTCCTTGACGAAGATGTCGACTGCGCTGGCCACCGGCGGCTCGTCTTCGAGCATGCGTGGGCCGCGATCCCTGAGCATCCAGGACGAGGCGGCCGAGCCGCCCATGATCTCGAACAGTACCTTGCCATCGATGCCGGCTTTCTGCGCCAGCGACAACGCCTCCGCCGCGACTGCGATATGGACGCCGCAGAGCAACTGATTGACAGTCTTCACCGTCGCGCCCTGGCCCGGCTTCCCGCCGACATGGAAGACCTTGTCTCCCATCGCATCGAGCACTGGTTTGGCCCTGGCGAAGCTGTCGGCGGAGGCGCCGACCATGATGGTGAGCGTGCCTCCTTCGGCGCCCTTCACACCGCCCGAGACCGGCGCATCGACGAAATGCCGGCCGGTCTTGGTCACGGCGTCGGCTATGGCCTCGACCTCGCCCGGCGGACAGGTCGCCATCAGGATGACGGTAGCGCCCGGAGCCAGCGTATCGAGCGCGCCGGCATCGAACAGGACCGAGCGGGCCTGCGCGGCGTTGACCACCATCAGGACGAGCGTATCGGCGCCCTCCGCGGCCTTTGCCGCGCTGTCGGCGGCGTGGCCGCCGGCCGCGACGAGCGCGGCCCGGGCGCTCTCCCTCATGTCGAAACCTGTGACGCGGAACTGGCGCTTGACGAGATTCTCGGCCATCGGCGCGCCCATGGCGCCGAGCCCGACGAAGGCGATTGAAGTCACAATTATTTGCCTTGGTTGGAAGACGGGCGGCCAGGCCGCCCGCCCGGAGCTACTCCTTCACCGCACCCGTCATCGAGGCGACGTAGTAGTCGACGAAGAACGAATAGAGGATCGCGACAGGGATCGAGCCGAGCAGGGCGCCGGCCATCAGCGAGCCCCAATGGTAGACGTCGCCCTCGACGAGCTGGGTCAGCACCGCGACCGGCACCGTCTTCTTCTCGGCCGACTGGATGAAGGCGAGCGCGTAGATGAACTCGTTCCAGGACAGGGTGAAGGCGAAGATGCCGGCCGAGATCAGCCCGGGCAGTGCCAGCGGCAGAGTGATCTTCCAGAGCGTCTGCAACCGGGTCGCGCCGTCGATCATGGCGCATTCCTCGAGCTCGTAGGGGATCGACTTGAAGTAGCCGATCAGGAGCCAGGTGCAGAACGGGATCAGGAAGGTCGGATAGGTCAGGATCAGCGCGAGCTGCGAGTCGTACAGCCCGAACTGGAAGATCAGCGTCGCCAGCGGGATGAACAGGATCGAGGGCGGCACCAGATAGGCCAGGTAGATGGCAAGGCCGACATAGTTCGAACCCTTGAACTTCAGGCGCTGGATCGCGTAGGCGGCGAGCACGCTGGCGAAGAGCGAGAGGGCGGTCGCGACTGTCGCGACCGTCATCGTGGTCAGCAGCCATTGCGGGTAGTCGGTCTGGAAGAGCAGCTTGTTGATGTTCTCCAGTGTCGGCGACTTCACCCAGAACGGATTGTTGTTCTTGTAGTCGAGCAATTCGCCATTCGGTTTGATCGCCGTGATCGCCATCCAATAGAACGGGAACAGCAGCACGATCACGAAGATCGAGAGCGGCAGATAGAGCGTTATGAAGCGGCGTGGTCCCGAGGACCAGTCGATCACGCCGGTCCGCTCCTTGTCGACGAGATGCGGACGCGGGGCAGGGGAGGCCTGGTCAGTCATTGTCTTCTCCCTGCTGCCATTTGCGGCGGGCGAGCGCGAAGTAGCTGAACAGCGTCGCCATCACGAGGAAGGGGATCATCGCCACCGCGATCGCCGCGCCCTCGCCGAGCTGGCCGCCGGGGATGCCGCGCTGGAAGGCGAGGGTGGCCATGAGGTGGGTCGAGTTGATCGGGCCGCCGCGGGTGATGGCGTAGACGAGCTGGAAGTCGGTGAAGGTGAACAGCACCGAGAAGGTCAGCACGATCGCCAGGATCGGCATCAGCATCGGCAAAGTGACATGCCGGAAGCGCTGCCAGGCATTGGCTCCGTCGAGCATCGCCGCCTCGTAGAGCGCCGGCGAGATCGTCTGCAGACCGGCGAGCAGCGAGATCGCGACGAAGGGGATGCCGCGCCAGACATTGGCGGCGATCAGCGACCAGCGGGCCGGCCAGGGCGAGCCGAGGAAGTCGATATAGGTGTCGCGCCAACCGAGCACGTCGACCAGCACATAGGAGATGATCGAGAACTGCGGATCGTAGATCCACCAGAAGGCGATGGCCGAGAGCACGGTCGGCACGATCCAGGGCACCAGGATCAGCGCGCGCAGCAGCGACTTGAACGGCAGGTGGTTGTTGAGCAGCAGCGCCAGCCAGAGGCCGAGCCCGAACTTCCCGACGGTCGCGACGCCGGTATAGAGCAGCGTGTTCCAGACCGAGGTGATGAAGACCGGGTCGTGCCAGAGCGACTCGAAATTCTCGAAGCCGATGAAGATGCCGCTGCGACCGATACGCGTATCGGTAAAGGCGAGCCAGATGCCGAGGCCGAGCGGATAGCTCAGGAAGACCAGCAGCAGGCCGAGTGCCGGCAGCAGGCAGATGAAGATCAGGAATGGCTTGTAGTCGAACAGCCTGACCAGCCAGCCCTGTTCGGGCTGGGGAGTCGGCCGGGCCTCCGCCGCAATCGTCATGGCGCTTTATCCCGTGATGGAGCCGCGCCGCCGGTAGGCGGCGCGGTGTCGACGGATGATCAGGTGCGGTAGTAGCGCTTGGCGCGGCGCTCGGCCTCGGCTGCCGCCTGCTCGGGCGTCGCCTGGCCGGCGCAGACGGAAGCGACCATCTGGACCATGACGTATTCGGCGTTGACGGTGCCGGCCGCCTCGGTGATCGCGCCCTTGTAGCCGCTCCACAGAGCCCGCTCCCAGGTGTCGCGATAGACCAGGATCTTGGGATCGCTCTCCCAGACCTTGCTCTGCGCATAGCCTTTCAGCGGCTGGGTCCAGTAGCCGAAGCAGCCGGTCAGCCACTTGTCATACTGTTCCTTCTCCATCATGAAGCGGAGATATTCCTTGGCCGCGTTCGGGAACTTGGTGTGCTTGAACACCATGGCGTTGATCACCAGCGCCGTCTCCGTCGGCCGTCCCACGCCCGCGCCGACCGGCATCGGCGCGTGGTTGAGGTCCTTGCCGATCGCGGCGGTCTTCTCGTCCTTGGAGTTCTTGATCGAGAAGTAGAGCGAGACACCGTTCTGGGTCAGACCGACTTCGCCCGCCGTCAGCGCCTTGTTGTTGCTGATGTCGAGCCAGGAGAGCGTGCCAGGGATGAAGGTCTCGTAGAGCGCCTTGGCGTATTTCAGCGCCTCGATCGTCTCCTTGCTGTTGATCGCGACCTTGTTGTTCTCGTCGACCATGTAGCCGCCATGCGACCAGACCAGCCAGTTGCAGAAGGCGTTGCCGTCGCCGACCGCATTGCCGAGCGCGAAGCCGGCCGGGTGGCCATTGGCCTTGAGCTTGCGGCAGAGGTCGAGGAAACCGGCATGGTCGGTCGGGAACTTGTCGAAGCCCGCTTCCTTGACCCAGGATTCGCGATAGACCGCCGGGCCGCCGGAGCCGCCCATCGGGATCGAGATCCACTGGTTGGTCTTGTCCTTCTTGCCGTATTTCTCGGCGACCGGGTACCAGCCGCCATATTTCTTGCCGAGGTCTTCGGCGACCGCCGTCAGGTCGATCAGCTTGTCGGCGAAGATGTGCGGATCGTCGGCCCAGCCGACGACGACGTCAGGGCCGGCGCCGGTGTTGGCGGTGACGGCGGTCTGCGGGCGCAGATCCTCCCAGCTCGCGTAATCGACGCGGACCTGGACGCCGGTCGCCTTGGTGAATGCTTCGGTGTTCTCGTTGAAGATGGTCTGGTCGGGATCGACGAATTTGGTCGGGCGCAGCACGCGCAGTGTCGCGCCCTTCTCGATATTGGCGGTCTGGGCGATCGATGGTGCGGCAAGGGTAGCGCCGGCTGCGAGCCCTGCGCCGCCGATCAATACGTCACGTCTGGAAATGCTCATCGGTTGTCTCCTCCGGGTTGCCGCGAGGCCCTGCATGGGAGCCTCGTCGCGATTTGTCGGGACGGTGCCGCTGCCGGAGTGTTCTCCGTGCAGCGGCCCGTAAGTTTCAGATACGCTTGCCGCTGGCGGCGTCGAAGAGATGCGTCACCGAGGTGTCGGGACGGATATTGATCGTCTCGCCGGGCCTGGCGGTGATGCGTTCGCGGAAGACGCAGGTCAGGTCCTGCCCGCCGCAGCGAACGACGACCTGGGTTTCCGAGCCCATCGGCTCGATGACCACGACCTCTGCGGGAAGCCCGCTCGGATCGAGAATGAGATGTTCCGGACGGATGCCCAGCACGGCAGCCCGATCGTTCGAATCCGCGGGATGCTTGCCGATCGGCCAGATCACGCCGCCTTGCGTCTCGAAGCCGTTGGCGCGGATCGTGCCCTTCAGCAGGTTCATCGAGGGCGAACCGATGAAGGCTGCGACGAAGAGGTTCGCCGGGTTGTCGTAGAGATCGAGCGGGGCGCCCATCTGCTCGACGATGCCGTCATGCATCACGACGATCTTGTCGGCCATGGTCATGGCCTCGATCTGGTCGTGGGTGACGTAGACCGTGGTGGTCTTCAGGCGCTGGTGCAGCTCCTTGATCTCGGTGCGCATCTGCACGCGCAGCTTGGCGTCGAGGTTCGAGAGCGGCTCGTCGAACAGGAAGACCTGCGGATCGCGCACGATGGCGCGGCCCATGGCGACGCGCTGGCGCTGGCCGCCCGAGAGCTGGCGCGGATAACGGTCAAGCAGCTTGTCGAGGCCGAGAATGCCGGCTGCCTTGTTGACGCGCTCGTCGATCTCGGCCTTCGGCGCCTTCCGCAGCTTCATCGAGAAGGCCATGTTGTCGGCCACCGTCATATGCGGATAGAGCGCATAGTTCTGGAAGACCATGGCAATGTCGCGCTCCTTCGGCGGCACGTCGTTGACGACGCGCTGACCGATGCGGATCTCGCCGCCCGAGATGTTCTCGAGGCCGGCGATCATGCGCAGCAAGGTTGACTTTCCGCAGCCCGACGGGCCGACGAGGATGACGAATTCGCCATCGTTGATGTCGATGTCGACGCCGTGAATGACCTGCGTCGAGCCATAGGCCTTGCGCACGTCGGCAATCTGGACGGATGCCATCTTGGTTGTTTCTCCCGCTCTTCAGGTTACCCCGGGGTGCCTGACACAATCCCCGCCGGCGGCGTTGCAGAACATCGGCTTCTGATGGCCGATCGAGACGAAGCCGCGCAACCCAGGCGAGCCGCCTGTTGCGTCAACCCCGTTCCCGGATAAAGTCATACGATAGAAACAGGCGTGTCAAGCGCTGGACAGGCAGCGGGCGAGCTCTCGCATGCTGGCGATCACGGAGGAGAAGCGCGGTTCGATGCAGCTTCATGTCAAAGCGCGCGCGACGAGGCTCAACCCCGACCGATTGTTCGGCCAGGTGGCGCACAGGCTCGCGGTGGCGATCATCACCGGCGCTTCGCCTGCAGGGTCGCTGCTGCCGAACGAGGACGATCTGAAGGACGAAATCTCGGTCTCGCGTACAGCTTATCGCGAGGCGGTGAAGTTCCTGAGCGGCAAGGGACTGGTCGAGGCCAAGCCGAAGAGCGGCACGAGGGTGGCGCCGCGCGAGGCCTGGAACCTGCTCGATCCCGATGTGCTCGCCTGGCATTTCAAGGCCGATCCCAACGAGAAATTCATCCGCGATCTGTTCGAGCTTCGGCTCTTCGTCGAGCCGAGCGCCGCGCGGCTGGCGGCGCAGCGGCGCAGCGATGCCGATCTCAGCCGGATCGAGGCGGCCTTTCGTGGCATGGCGGAAAACCCGCCCTATGCCGAGCCGACCGTCAATGCCGACCTCGCCTTCCATGAGGCGATCTTTGCCGCGACCCGCAATCCGCCGCTGCAATGCCTCGCGCCCGTCGTCTGCGCGACGATCCAGTGGTCGCTCTTTCTCAAGGCTCCGGACGACCAGTTCTTCTTCACCGCGTCCTTGATCGATCACGAACGCGTTCTCGACGCGATCGTGCAGCGCGATGGCGACCTCGCGGCGGCGCGGATGAGCGGGCTGGTGATCGACAGCCTGAACAGCACCTTGCGCCTGCTCGCCGGTCGAGCTGACGCAAATACGAGCAAAACGGCGTGATTAAATCATACTATATCGGGCTGAATCGACAGCCGAGCCGGGATGGCATGACCGGCTTTGCAAGCAGCCCCTGTCTGCGGCTATGGGAATTCCCCGGCGGCGTCCGCGCAGCTAGATTGATTTAATCGTTTTAAGAATTTGAAATCAAGCCAGCAGGCGTTCCACGAAAGCAGGGCCATGACCGCGCAGAACAAGATCGAGATCATCATGACCGGGCCGCTGATGGCCTATGCCGCCGATCAGCTGAAGGCGCGCTTCATCGTGCACGAGCTCTGGAAGGAGCAGGACCGCCCGGCGGCGCTGGCTGCGGTGAAGGACCGGGTGCGCGGCGTCGCCGGCGGCGGCGCGCATGTGCGGATCGACGACGCGCTGTTCGATGCGCTGCCCAAGCTGGAGGTCGTCTCGAATTTCGGCGTCGGCTACGACAATGTCGACGCCAAGGCGGCCGGCAAGCGCGGCCTCGTCGTCACCAACACGCCGGATGTGTTGACCGACGAGGTTGCCGACCTCGCCATCGGCCTTCTCCTGTCGACCGTGCGCCAGCTGCCGCAGGTCGATCGCTATCTGCGCGCCGGCAAGTGGCTGCAGGGCGCCTATCCGCTCACCACCTCGCTGCGCAAGCGCAAGATCGGCATCGTCGGCCTCGGCCGGATCGGCAAGGCGGTGGCGCGCCGGCTCGAAGCCTTCGACGTGCCGATCGCCTATCATGGCCGCTCGCGCCAGGCCGATGTCGCCTATCGCTACTATCCCTCGCTGGTCGAGATGGCCCAGGATGTCGATACGCTGGTCTCGGTCGCGCCGGGCGGCGACTCGACCTACCACATCATCAATGCCGAGGTGCTGAAGGCGCTCGGGCCGAACGGCATCGTCGTTAATGTCGGCCGCGGCACGGTGATCGACGAGCAGGCGCTGATCGAGGCGTTGAAGTCCAAGACGATCCTCTCCGCCGGCCTCGACGTGTTCGAGGACGAGCCACGCGTGCCGGCCGAGCTGATCGCGATGGATCATATTGTCCTGCTGCCGCATGTCGGCTCGGCATCCGTGCATACACGCGAACAGATGGGCCAGCTGCTGGTCGACAATCTTGTTTCATGGTTCGATGGCAAGGGTCCTCTGACACCGGTTGCCGAGACGCCATGGACAAAAGCCTGATCACGACGGGAATGCGGCGCGGGGCGGCAATCGCCGCTCTGGTGCTGCTCATTGGCTCGCCGGCGGCGGCGCAGACGCAAGCGCTGCCCCGCGGCGCCGAGCGGGCTCCCGAGGCGTTGAAGCCGTTCATCGGCGCCTGGGACCTCGAGAAGCTCGGAGCGGCGCGCGAATGCACGGTCACCTTCGGCACCGAGGCGGCCGGGCAGGGGCGGCAGGTCAGGTTCCCGGCGACGTGCCGGCGTGCTCTGCCGATCCTCACCGGGGTCGTCGCCTGGGACGTGGCGGACGGCGCTCCCAGGCTGCTCGACGGCCACGGCAAGGCGGTGATCGTCTTCAGCCAAAAGGCTGACCCAGGACGGCGCGGCAAAGGCAGCGATGGCGCGGAATATGGGCTCGATCCCGCCGGTTATGTGCGGGCGCAGCAGCGTCCGGCGCCCGGCCGGGCGGAATTGGCTGCAACGGAGGCGGCGCGCCCGACCACGGTTGATCCGGCGAGCGCGCCAGCTCCGGCGACGGTACCCGGACGCTATGCGGTGATGCGGCAGGTCGGGCGCGAGGTCTGCAAGCTTGCTCTGTCGACGAGCCCCTCGGCCAATGCGGGCGCGTTCACGACGAGCTTCGACGGGCTCTGTCCCGATACCGGGTTGACGATCTTCTCGCCCGTCGCGTGGCGGTATGAGGCGGGCCGCCTCGAATTGATCGCCCGCAAGGGCCACAAGGTAGAGCTGGTCTTCGAAGGCGGGCAATGGCGCAAGGACCCGGCGGTCGGCGCGCCATTGATGCTGAAGAAGCTGCCTTAAGGCCGGGTCGTGATGCTCGGGCTTGACCCGAGCATCACGCCTTACGTCACGCGACGAAGGTGCCGCCGAGCTCGTCGTCGATATGGGCGCGGATGATCTCCTCGAAGCTCGATTCCGCCTTGAAGCCGAGCGCTGGCGCGCGTTTCGCATCGAAATTGCGCGGCCAGCCGGCGACGATGGCGTCGATGACCGGATCCGGAACGCGCTTGATGCGCTTGACGACGTTCTCGCCGGCGACCTTGCGCAGCGCCTCGATCTGCTCGGCGACGGTGGCGGAATAGCCCGGCATGGTCAGCGCCCGGCGCGGGCCGATCGCGTTCGTGTCCATCGTCGCGGCGTGGACGAGGAAGCCGACGGCCGAGCGCGGCGAGGCGTGCCAGTGGCGGACCTGGTCGGAGACCGGCAGAACCGCGTCTTGGCCGTTGAGCGGCTCGCGGATGATGTTGGAGAAGAAGCCGGAGGCCGCCTTGTTCGGTGCGCCCGGGCGCACGCAGATCGTCGGCAGGCGGATGCCGACGCCGTCGAAGAAGCCACGGCGGCTGTAGTCGCTGAGCAGCAATTCGCCGATCGCCTTCTGGGTGCCGTAGCTGGTCAGCGGCGTGGTGAAGAACTCGTCCTCGATCTTGTCATGGAAGGGGGCGCCGAAGACGGCGATCGAGGAGGTGAAGATCACGCGTGGCTTGTAGCCGTCGCCGGTGAGGCGGATCGCGTCGAAGAGATAGCGCGTGCCGTCGAGATTGATGCGGTAGCCCTTGTCGAAATCGGCCTCGGCCTCGCCGGAGACGATCGCGGCGAGATGGACGATCAGTTCGGGACGCGAGGCGATCAGCTTTTCGGCTTCGCCGGGCTGCGAGAGATCCGAGGTCAGCGACTCGAAGGCGAAGGGCGCGTTCGCCGGCGCCGCAGCCGGGAAGACGTCCTGCGCCGTCACCTTGTCGACTGCCTTGCCGCCGAGGCCGCCGTCGCGCGCCAGGCGCTCGATGAACTTGCGGCCGACCATGCCGGCGCCGCCGATGACGAGGATATGCATGTCTTCTATCCGATCTCTATGTCTGCGTTCAGTTGGGTAGGCGGCCGCCGAGGTCGTCCTCGATATGGACGCGGATGATCTCGTCGAAATCCTGTTCGGCCCGGAAGCCGAGCGACAGCGCGCGCTTTGCGTCGAAGCGGGTCGGCCAGCCCTTGACGATCTCGGCAGAGGCCTTGTCGGGCGCGCGCCGGATCAGCTTCACCGCCTTGTCGCCGGCAATGCGGCGCAAAGCCTCGATCTGCTCGCCGACGGTGACACAGACGCCGGGCATGCTGAGATTGATGCGCGGGCCGAGCTGCTCGCGTGTCAGCGAGGCGCCGTGCAGCAGGAAGCCGACGGCCGAGCGCGGCGAGGCATGGGTGAAGATGACGCTATCCTCGACCGGAAGCAGCGCCTCCAGCCCCTGCAGCGGCTCACGGATTATGCCGGAGAAGAAGCCGCCGGCCGAGGCGTTGGGCTTACCCGGCCGGATCACGATCGACGGGAAGCGGATGCCGACGCCCTCGACGAAGCCACGCCGCGAATAGTCGGCGAGCAGCAATTCGCCGATCGCCTTCTGCGCGCCGTAGCTGGTCAGCGGCGTGACATGGAATTCGTCGGAGATCGCCGGCGGGAAGGGCGCACCGAAGATGCCGCTCGACGAGGAGAAAACCAGTTTGGGGACATAAGGCCCGTTCCTGGCACTCTCCTGCCTGATCGCCTCCAGCAGGTTCCGCATACCGTCGAGATTGATTCGGTAGCCCTTTTCGAAATCGCGCTCCGCCTCGCCGGAGATGATCGCGGCGAGGTGGAAGATGATGTCGGGCCGCAAGGCCGTGAGCTCGGCCGCAACCGCTGCCGAACTCGAATCCTCGGTGCGGCTCTCGATCGGCCCGTCAAAGCCGGCCGGACGCGGCGGCGCCACGACGTCGGTCAGCGTCAGCCGGGTAAGCGGCTTGCCGGCGCAGGCGCCCTCGCGGGCGATGCGCGCGGCTAGCCGCGAGCCGATCATGCCGGCGGCGCCGCTGATCAGGACATGCATGGCGTTTCCCCTGCGCCAATCAGAGCGCGAAGCCGCCATCGGCGAGATGGATCTGGCCAGTGGTGTAGCTCGCTTCGTCCGAACCGAGATAGACCGCGAGCCAGGCGATCTCCTCGGCGGTGCCGAGCCGGCCCATGGGCTGGCGATCGATGAAGGCCTGGCGGGCCTGGGCCTCGGTCGTCTTGGTCACCTTGGCGAGGTCGACGATGCGCTGGTCGAGCGAGGGCGACTGGATCGTGCCGGGGCAGATCGCGTTCGAGCGGATGCCCTTCTTGATGTAGTCGGCCGCGACCGCCTTGGTCAGGCCGATCACCGCCGCCTTGGTGGCGCCGTAGACATAGCGGTTCGGAATGCCGCGCACCGAGCCGGCGCCCGAGGCGATGTTGACGATCGAGCCCTTGCCGGCGGCGAGCATGCCGGGGACGAAGGCCTTGATCGTGCGGTGCATCGACTTGACGTTGAGGTCGAAGGAGAACTCCCAGGCCTTGTCGTCGCATTCCAGGATCGTGCCGTGATGGACGTAGCCGGCGGCGTTGACGAGGATGTCGATGGTGCCGACCTTCTCGGCGAAGGCCTCGACCGCCTTGGTCGAGAGCACGTCGAGCTTGCGCTTCTTCGCCTTCGGGATGCCCTCGAGCAAGGCGACGTCCTTGTCGGTCGCCCAGACGGTGGCGCCCTCGGCAACGAAGGCCTCGGCGATCGCCCGGCCGATGCCCTGGCCGGCGGCGGTGACGACCGCGACCTTGCCCTTCAAACGTCCTGCCATGTCGTTTCTTCCCTTTTGTCCGCTTATCGGAGGCTGGTTTATCGAAGGCTCTTGCGCATATGGATCAGCCGGCGATCCGGCAGATCCTCGTAATGGGTGGTCTGGTAGCCGAGTCGCTCATACCAGCCGATGCGGTCGGCGAGCTTCTCGTGGGTGTAGAGATGGACGGCGTCGTGGCCGAGCGCCCTGGCCCGCTCCTCGGTGAAATCCATCAGTTGCGAGCCGATCTTCCTGCCGGTGGCGGCGGGCGAGACGGCGATGCTCCAGAGCGTGAACTTCGCCGGCTCCTCCTCGAGCACGAGGACGCCGTCGAGCGCCCCCTCGCTCTCGGCGAGCCAGATCTCGTGCTCCGCCAGCACCTCACGATAATCGGCGATGCGCGGCAGCGACGGCACGCCGATGATGCTCTCGTTCGGCAGATAGGCGGCCTCAGTCAGCGCGACGATCGCCGGAATATCCTCGGTCGTAGCGCGCCGCAGGGCCATCTCAGGCGGCTCCTGCCGTCTTCATGAAGTCGCCCAGCGCGGTCTTCTGCTGGCCCTGCGCATCGAAATTCTCCGGCGCGAGCCAGTTGCGGAAGGCCTGGCCGACCTTGGGCCATTCGCCGTCGAGGGTCGAGAACCAGGCGGTGTCGCGGTTTTCGCCCTTGACCACCTGATGCTGGCGAAAGAGGCCTTCGTACTTGAAGCCGAAGCGCAGTGCGGCGCGCTTGGAGGGCTCGTTACGGTTGTTGCACTTCCACTCATAGCGGCGATAGCCGAGCGAGAAGCCGTATTCGCCGACGAGATAGACCGCCTCCGTCGCCATGCGCGTGCGCTGCATCGACGGCGAATAGGTGATCCAGCCGACTTCGAAGACGCCGTGCTCGGGCCGGATCTCCATCATCCAGAGATGCCCCTTGGCCTTGCCGTCGGCCTCGTCGATCACGGCGAAGGCAATGATCCCGGCCTTGCCCGCCATCATCGTCAGCAGTTCGCGATAGGCCTCGCGGTTCGGCGGAAGCGTCGAGGGCAGCCAGTCCCAGACGGAAGGATGGCCGTCCATGGCTTGCCAGATGTCGTCGAGATGCCGGGCCGGGTCGAGCGGCTCGAGCCGGCAATAACGGCCCTGCAGCACCTTGGCCGGCGGGAAGGGGCGGGGCGTCCAGTTCAGCGTCGTCATGCCTTGATCGTCCTGCGCCAGGCGGTGAAGTCGTGTGCGATCTGCCAGTCAGGGCCGAGATCGGCAGCGATGGCGGCGGCGAGCGCCGCGCCTTCCGCCTCCCAGGCGGCCCGCTCAGCCTCGCTGGCAAAGTCGGAGGCGGCTTCGTTCGCCTCGTCATAGATCGCGTCGAAGGCGTCCATCCAGCTTTCCAGCCGGTCGGCGATATCGTCGGACAGGCCGATATCGTCGGCATCGACCGGCTTGCGCGTGCCCTTGGCGTCGATCTGCCAGAGCCCGCTCTTGCCGAGCCATTGCGGGGCGATGAGAAGCCGCCCGCTCACGAGCGCGCCTTGAGATCGCCGTGGAAGAACGGGTTGAGCGGGGCTGAGGCGCCGTTGCCGGCGAAGCCCTTGAAGCTGCCTTCGTCCTTGATCAGCCGCGTCGCCTCGATGAAAGCGGCCCAGGCGGCGCGGGCGAGCGCCGCCCCGATCGAGATGCGGCGCGTGCCAGCGGCGGCGACATCGGCGACGCTGAGGCCGACATCGCCATAGACCAGCGTGTTGACCGGCTTGCCGCCGGCGGCTGCGACGATGGCGCCGATGTCAGCCACAGTCTTCGGGCCGGGGGCGTAGAGCACGTCGGCGCCGGCTTCGGCATAAGCCTTGATGCGCCGCACCGACTCGTTCAGCGCATCGGGATGGCCGGTGAGGAAGCATTCGGCCCGGGCGGTCAGCACGACCCCGGTACCGGTCTCGTCGACGGCGCGGCGGGCGGCCTTGATGCGCTCGACGGCGAACTCGAAGGGATAGAGCGGCTCGTCGCTGCGGCCGGTCGCATCCTCGATCGAGAGGCCGGCAACGCCGGTCGCGATGCAGAGCTTGACGTTGGCCGCGACGCCGTCGGGCGTGTCGGCATAGCCGTTCTCGAAATCGGCATTGATCGGCAGGTCCGGCACCGCCTTCACCAGCTCGGCGAGATGGGCCAGCATCATGTCGCGCGGCACGTCCTGGTCGGCTCGCCCTTGCGTGAAGGCGAAGCCGGCGCTGGTCGAGGCGAGAGCCTTGAAGCCCTGGCCGCGCAGCCAGCGGGCCGAGCCCTCGTCCCAAGGGTTCGGCATAACGAAGCAGCCGGATTCGTGGAGTTTGCGAAACGCGTCGACTTGCGGGCTCTGAGCCATTTTAAATCGTTTCAGATAGGTTCAGGGGAGCCATATTGTCGTCGTCGCACCGGTTTGTCAGCCCCGTTTGCACGCATCGGCGTGCGGCCCCTGATGCGTGACGGGCATGCTGCGACAGGGGATCAGCCGAGAATACCGGCAAACATGGCCGCGACCGCGGCAATCACCGCAACCACGGCCATCATGCCGAGATGGAGCAGGAAGGCGAGGCCGGCGACGGGCAACAAGATGGCGCCGATGATCGCGCCCGAGACGATGCGGCCGGAACCGCCGCGCCAATGGCCGATGGCGCCGCCAAGCAGGGCGCCGAGCCCGGCCAGCAGGACCAGCAGCATGGTCGTCTGCGGATCGAGTCCGGTCAGCTCGGCAAGCCAGGTCATCGCGCTCTCCGTGGTGGGCGGTTGCCCGATCAGAAGACTATGACAGTCCCCAGAACGACAAGCCCGACGAAGACCGAACCGAAATAGCGGCCGAGCAGCAGCGTGATCGCAAGACTGGCAATGGCGCCGAGAGCTGTGACCAGGACGAGCGGATAGCGCCGGCGCAGCGCGACCTGCCTGCCGGCCAGGCCTCCCAGCAGCGCGGCAAGCGCTGCCAGGGCGATGTCGAAGACGCCGAACGGCATCTGGAGAGGGCGGTGGCGCCGCTCAGTGGTTGTCGCGCGGTACGCCGAACTTCTTGTGAATCTTCTGGTACTTGACCGCCGGCTTCAGAACCATGCCCTCGGAGAGCTCGTCGACGATCTTGCGCTGGATTTCCTGCCAGGGCGTCTGGCTCTTCGGATACTTGTAGCCGCCATTGGCCTTGAACTCGGCCCGGCGCTGCGCCAGTTCCTCGTCCGAGATCAGGATGTTGGCAGTGCGCTTCTTCAGGTCGATGCGGACCTTGTCGCCGGTCTTGAGCAAGGCCAGCCCGCCGCCGGTCGCCGCTTCCGGCGAGGCGTTGAGGATCGAAGGCGAGCCCGAAGTGCCGGACTGGCGGCCGTCGCCGACGCAGGCCAGCGCCGTGACGCCCTTCTTGATCAGGTAATCCGGCGGCCGCATGTTCACGACCTCGGCCGCGCCGGGATATCCGACCGGGCCGACGCCGCGGATGAACAGGACGCAGTGCTCGTCGATCTTGAGCGCGGGATCGTCGATGCGGTGGTGGTAGTCCTCCGGTCCGTCGAAAACGATCGCCCGGCCCTCGAAGGCCATCGGGTCCTTCGGGTTCTCGAGATAGCGCTTGCGGAATTCCGGCGTGATCACCGAAGTCTTCATGATCGCCGAGTCGAACAGGTTGCCGGAGAGGTTGAGGAACCCGGCCTCCTTCTTCATCGGCTCGTCGTAGCTCTTGATGACTTTGCGGTTGATCGCGAAGAAGCCCTTGCAGTTCTCCTCATGGGTGCGGCCATTGGCGGTGATCGCCGGCTTGAGCTTGCCCTTCTCGAGCAGCTCGGCGATCACGGCAGGCAGGCCACCGGCGCGGTAGTAGTCCTCGCCGAGGTATTCGCCAGCCGGCTGCATGTTGACCAGCAGCGGCGTGTCGTAGCCGATCTTGGTCCAGTCCTCATTGTCGAGCTTGACGCCGATATGCTTGGCGATGGCGTTGACGTGGATCGGCGCATTGGTCGAGCCGCCGATCGCCGAGTTGATGACGATGGTGTTCTCGAAGGCCTCGCGCGTCAGGATCTTCGAGGGGATCAGGTTCTCCCAGACCATCTCGACGATGCGCCGGCCGGTGAGATAGGCCATCTCGTAGCGGTCGCGATAGGGAGCGGGGATCGCGGCGGCGCCGGGCAGGGTCATGCCCATCGCCTCGGCGAGCGCGTTCATGGTCGAGGCCGTGCCCATGGTGTTGCAGTGGCCGGCCGATGGCGCCGAGGAGGCGACGAGGTCGACGAAGCCGCGATAGTCGATCTCGCCAGCCGCCATCATCTGGCGCGCCTTCCAGACGATCGTGCCCGAACCCGTGCGCTCGCCGCGGAAGTCACCGTTCAGCATCGGCCCGCCCGGCAAGGCGATCGCCGGGATGTCGACGGTGGCGGCCGCCATGATCTGGGCCGGGGTGGTCTTGTCGCAGCCGGTGGTCAGCACGACGCCGTCGATCGGGTAGCCGTAGAGGATCTCGACCAGGCTGAGATATTGCAGGTTGCGGTCGAGCGAGGCGGTCGGCCGCTTGCAGGTTTCCTGGATCGGATGGATCGGGAATTCGAAGGGTACGCCGCCCATCTCGCGGATGCCGTCGCGGACGCGGGAGGCGAGCTCGAGGTGATGGCGGTTGCAGGGGGCGATGTCGGAGCCGGTCTGGGCGATGCCGATGATCGGGCGGCCGGACTGCAATTCTTCGCGCGACAGGCCGAAGTTCATGGTGCGCTCGATATAGAGCGCGGTCATGTCGGCATTGGCGGGATTGTCGAACCAGGCTTTCGAGCGCAACTGCTCCGGCTTGATCTTGCGGACCGGCTTCTTCCCACTAGGCGTCTTGGCCATCCCGTCATTCCCTCTCACGGCCAGGCGGCCTTCACGCCGCTTCGGCACCGTCTTAAATCGATTTGATCGACAGGTCATGCCGATCGCAAGCGAAGTGGCAAGAACACTTGCCGCAGTTGCTGTATGCTGCATACAACGACTTGAGGCGCCGTGCCAATCGCTTGGTCGGCCCCTTCGCCAGCAAAAGTCGCCGCGGCGCAGTTTGCAAGTGTTCCAAATGCGCCCCTGCCTCCCAGACAGCGCAACCGCGCGCTGCGAAAGCAGGAAAATTGCCGCCTCGCCTTCGCGCGCCGCACTGCATTGATGGGGGGCGGGCCCTATCCGGAGACCGGTGGCCGGCTTTCAATAGCCCGTCAGTTCGTCGCTGGTCGGAGGCTTTTTAGGGGCCTTGCCAAGAATTCGCGTCATGATGGTGGTCAGCGTCGCAGCATCGTTGTCGAAGCCGCCATGGCTGGTCGAGCGGGTCAGGTTGAGCTTGTCGTTCGCGTTCGACGAATAGTCGATCCGAATCTTGTCCGAGGGGCGCAGCTCGTCGCGAAAGCGCTGCATGCCAGCCAAAGGCATGTCGGCTTTCTCCTCATAAGCGCGAGAGACGAGATAGAGAAGCGAACGGCTGTAGCCGAATGGTCCACCCCAGCCGACGACATCGCTCCGCTCGCGTTCGTCATCGAGATTGTAGAGATGGATCTTGTCTTTCAGCGCCGGTCCGCCGGGTTTGGCGAGATAGCGTGCGTAGGTTGCCTGGAAGAACTCGGCGGTGCAGGCCGGCGCCATCAGGTGGATCGAGCCGAATTCGAGCTGCGACAGACCGAAGCGGGGCATCGCTGCAAGCAATTCTCCCAGCATGATCGCGCCGGCACTATGTCCGACCAGATGCAGCAATGGCCGTTTACCGGCCTTGTCCAGGCCCTGGAGCAGCGGCTTCAGCCCGTAGAAGCCGCCGTCATAGGTCGTGCCCTTGGCGAAGGACATCGCGGCATCCTGCTTCATGTTTCGCCAGGCCCGCAGACCGAGAGGACGCAACAGCGTCTCGAGCGCGAGGTCGCCGAGAAAGCCGGCGGCGCGCCCATCCTGCGCTTCGGACATCTTGCCGAAGACCTCGCCGATGGCCTCGGTGTTCCACATCAGATGGAAGTTGTAGATCCCGTTGCGGCTGAAGACCGCATTGCGCTTCCAGGTGGCGATCCGATTGGCTTCGTCGTTGGTGCTGTTCAGGCCGCCATGTGCGTAGATGACGAGATGCTGGTAACCCTGCCCGTCGTTCGACTGCGGATCGACGAGGCGTTTGACGGTTTCATTCATTTCAGCCGGCGTCGGCGAATAGTAGCGGCCGCCGGTGACGTAGGCGCCGTCATCGATATTGATGAAATGGCCGACGATATCCGTCCTGACAGGGGACGGTGCTGTCTCCTTGAGCATGCCGGCATCGGCGAGCGTGCGCCGCGGCAAGGCGCTGAAGGCGGTTGGAGCGTGGACGCCGAGCTGCAACACCCAGGCATCCATGACGGTCGCGGCCCAGTCCTCATAGGACCAGTGGGCAATGCCGTCATCGCCCCAGGAACTGCCCCAGGAGTTCAGCACCCAGAAGCCGGTCGCATCATAGCCGACGATGGCGAAGGCGTGGCCGCCGGCGGACACGCCGCTCGGCACGATTCGGTTCTTCTCCGGCCTGGCCCAGCCGGAGTGAATCTGTGCGGAGGCGACGATGACGCCGATCTCGTCGATGGCGGCATGATAGTCGGCCAGGTCCGGCATCAGTCTGTAGTAGGCGCCGATCCGGTTCTGGCGCGCCTCCTTGCCGATCTCGTAGGTCAGGACCCACGGGTCGGTCGCGTCATCGTCGACCAGTGCCTGAGTGCAGACGCCGTTGCGGTAGAAGCCGCTGATCGCGCCGCGAATGCTCGACCCTTCATAGCGGGTGCCGGTCCACTCGTCGTTGAGCTTGGCCATTTCGTACAGCATGCGGGCGCTGACGCTGATCGCGGGTGCGTCGAGCCCGGCGCGGTGCAGCAGCATGTCCACCGCATGGGCGAGCGCATAGCCCGTACAGCTGTTGCTGCTGCCCTGATCGCGGATCTTGAAGGGGATCGACGGGTACCTGCTGGGTCTCAACGCCCGCAAATGGGGCTGGTAGATGCGGTCACGGATGTCCGGCAGGTCCGGCAGGACATCCAGCCTGCGTCCCGAGAGCGCTTTGGGAACCGCGCTGAACGAGCGATTGGCGATCCGGATCTCGGGGACATCGGTGTCGGAAACCGTGTCGGACGGCATCTCGACCGGGGCCGGGGCAAGCTCCACTCCGATCTTGGCCGCTGCTTCCGCCGGAGGCACTGGCTCGATCGGCTTCGGAGCCTTGCTGGTGCGGCCGACTGGCGGCTTTCCCGGTGTCGTCGCTTTTGCCATGTCTCTCCCCCAAACGGTCGCGGTCGAGGCAAGCAATGGCGAAGCCGCGTATCCGGCCGTTCTTATGAACGTCAGGATTGCATCGCGGATCTCTCATGTCGAGATGCGCCGCAGGGCTTGGCGCGCCGTGGTGACGGTGGACGCGGTCCTCTTGCCAGGTCGGCGCTTTGCACGGAAGAGAGTGTGAAAGACGCGCCCGGTGGCGCTGCAAGCGAAGAGGAAACCGCCATGACGCTACACGTCGTCCCATCCTTCGGCCGGATCGGCGAGGAGAACGCCTTCGCAGTGCTCGCCCGTGCCACCGAATTGCAGCGCCAGGGCAAGGACATCATCAATCTCGGCATCGGCCAGCCGGATTTCCCGACGCCGGAACACATCGTCGAGGCTGCCGTGAAGGCGCTGCGCGACGGTCATCACGGCTACACGCCGGCCAACGGCATCCTGCCTTTGCGCGAGGCCGTCGCCGCCGACCTGCACAAGCGCTTTTCGGTCGAGGTCTCGCCGGAGGAGGTGATGATCGTGCCGGGCGGCAAGGTCACCATGTTCATGGCGATCCTGATGTTCGGCGAGCCCGGTGCCGAGATCCTCTATCCTGATCCCGGCTTCCCGATCTATCGCTCGATGATCGAGTACACCGGCGCGACGCCGGTGCCGGTGCCGATCCGCGAGGAGAACGGTTTTGCCTTCTCGGCCGAGGAGACGCTGGCGCTGATCACGCCGAAGACAAGGCTGCTGATCGTCAACTCGCCGGCGAATCCGACCGGCGGCGTCACGCCCAAGGCCGAGGTCGACAAGCTCGTCGCCGGCCTCGCCCGCTTCCCCGATGTCGCCGTGATGTCGGACGAGATCTACGACCAGATGCTCTATGACGGCGAAAAGCATGTCTGCCTCTTGAGCTATCCGGAGATCCGCGACCGGCTGATCCTGCTCAATGGCTGGTCGAAGACCTATGCCATGACCGGCTGGCGCATGGGCTTCTCGGTCTGGCCGAAGCCGCTCTACGACAATGCCCGCAAGCTCGCGGTGAACTCGCATTCCTGTGTCAACGCGCCGGCGCAATGGGCAGGGCTCGCCGCGCTGACCGGCCCACAGGATGCGGTTGCGATGATGCTGGCGGAGTTCGACCGGCGCCGGAAGGCGGTGGTTGCCGGGCTGAACGGCCTGCCGGGCGTCTCCTGCATCGTGCCGAAGGGCGCCTTCTACGCCTTCCCGAACGTGTCGCAGACCGGCTGGAAGGCGAAGAAGCTGGCCTCGGCGCTGCTGGACGAGGCCGGTGTCGCCACGATCGGCGGGCCGGATTTCGGCGTGCATGGCGAGGGCTACATTCGCCTCTCCTATGCGAACTCGCTGGAGAACATCGAGCGGGCGCTCGGGCGGATGGGCGAGTTCCTCAAGAACGCCAAGGCGGCCTGACCATGGCGATCACCTGCCATCTGCGCTACGTCGTCGACCCCTACCAGCTCCCGGCCTTCGAAGCCTATGGCAAGGCCTGGATTCGGTTGGTCGAGCGGTTCGGCGGCAAGCATCACGGCTATTTCATGCCGTCGGAAGGGACCTCCAACGTCGCTCTGGCGATGTTCAGCTTCCCGTCCTTCGCGGAATACGAGGCCTATCGCGAGGCCTCGTTCAAGGATGCCGAATGCCTTGCCGTGGTCGCCGAGAACGAGAAGCACCGCTTCATCGTCAGCTATGAGCGCAGCTTCTTCCGGCCGGTGTTCGAGGACGATCAGGGCGTCAAGCGGGCGCCCTGACCCGCCCCGGCACCAGCCGGACCTTGCGCGGTGCCGCCAGCCAGATCGCCGCCGCCGAGACGAAGCAGCAGGCGATGACCAGCAGGAAGGCGAGGCGATAGCTGCCGGTGGCATCGTGGATCGTGCCGGCGAGCCACGGCCCGGCCGCGCCGCCGCCGAGCAGCGCCACGGTGACCGTTCCGAAGATCGCGCCGAAATGGGGCCCTTCGAAAATCTCGAAGACGATCGGGCCCAACACCGAGGTGATCGCATAGCCCAGGAAGCCCTGCGTGATCACCATCAGGTAGAGCAGGGCAGGCGAAGGCGCGTGCTCCAGCGCGATCAGCGCGGCGTAGCAGATGGCGAAGCCCAGGCAGCCGATCATCCAGATCCATTCGCGGCCGATACGGTCCGACAGGGCGCCGAGAGCGATCTGGCCGGGAATGGCAACGGCGCTGACCAGCCCCAGCGCCCAGGCCGCCATGAGCGGCGTGAAGCCGACCTCGATCAGGTATTTGGTCTGGTGGACCTGGACGGCATACCAGGCGACCAGCGCGCAGAAATAGCCGATCATGATCCACCAGAGGCGCGCCGTGCGCAGCGCTCGTCCCAGCGTCCATTCGACCGCGACCCAGGCCGGATCGACCACAGCCGCCTTGCGCTGCGCGGCGACGGCGGCCGCCGGGCCAGTCTCGCCATCCGGCTGCAGGCCGAGATCCTGCGGCCGGCGTCTCACCAGCAGGTTGAGCGGGCCGAGGAGGAACAGGACGAGCAGGCCCATGATCCAGCAGGCGGCACGCCAGCCCTCCCGGCTGATGATCGATTGCAGCCAGGGCAGCAGCAGCAACGCGCCGACGCCGACGCCGGAAAAGGCGATGCTGATCGCAAACGCCCGGCGGCGCACGAACCAGTTCGGCAGGAACAGCGACTGCGCCGAAAAGCTCATCAGATTGGCGCCGCAGCCGACGAGGACGCCAAGCGTCAGATAGAGGTGCCAGGCTGCGCCGATCGCGGGTGCGATCAGCATGCCCGCCGCCAGCATCGCCACGCCGGTCTCGATCACCACGCGCGGGCCGTGCTTGTCCATCATGCGGCCGACGAAGGTACTGGTCACGGCCGAGAGCAGGAAACCGAAGGAGAAGGCGCCCGAGGCGAGGCCGCGATCCCAGCCGAACTCGTCGATCAGCGGCGGCAGCAGCAGCGAGAACGCCGTGCGCGCGTTGACGGCCACCGCCATGGTGACGAAGGCGATGCCGATGACGAGCCAGCCATAATAGAACGGCAGGCGCGCCGACCAATGCGGGGACGATGATTGCATGCCGCATTGGATGGCTGGGGGCGCCGGGCGGTCAATCCGCGCCCGGCGCACTGCAGACCTGCGTTACAGGTCAGGCCTTCGCGGCGCTCGCGGCGGCGTCGATGTTGGCGACCAGCTCGGCATCGAGGCCGAGCGAGCCGGCGAGGCCGGCGAGGAAGTCCTTCTCGGCCGGGGTGTCCGGATTGATGGCGATCCGGGCCGCCGTATAGATCTGCGCGGCGAGCTCGGGCGTCTCGGCGCCTTCGACCAGCGCATCGACGCTCGCGGGGTTGGCCATTTCATTCGCAAGCCACTCATTGGCCTCGGCATCGAGCCCGGCTTCGCGCAGCCCGCCGAGGATGGCGGTGCGCTCGGTCGCATCGATCTTGCCGTCGGCTGCCGCAGCGGCGATCATTGCGCGGATGAAGAGCTGAGCATGCTCGTTCTTCGCCGCTTCCGGCTCGAAGCCGGAGCCGGCCGGCGCCGGCAAAGCGGGCTGCTGGTCGGCACCGAGCAGCGGCTTGCCGGCCTGATAGTTCTGATAGGCCTTGTAGGCGAGGCCACCGACCAGTGCGAGGCCGCCGAGCTTGGCGGCGGAACCGGCGATCGAGCGGCCAGCCGAGGTGCCGAAGATCAGCGCGCCGAGGCCGCCGAGCACGGCGCCGGCGGCGAGCTGGTTGCCGCCAAGCATGCCCTTGGCCTGTTCGATCAACTGCTCGGGTGTCTTGCCGCCGGAGAGCTGGCCGACGATGTCGGTCGCGCCTTGCTGCAGGCCGGTATTGCGGGCGGCGTCCTGCACGCCCTGGCTGGCCTGCCCGAAGATCTGGCCCGCCATGCCGGCAAGGCCGCCGGCGCCGCCGGCCTGCTGGGCGAGATTGCCGAGCACGCCGCCCAGCCCGCCGGCCTGACCGCCCTGGGCGCCGGCCTGGCTGCCCGCATTGACGAGGGCGTCGAGGAGGGACTTGGCGTTGAACATCGAGAAAGCTCCCTGATAGGTCTGCTGCGGCTGCAATCTAGGCATGCATCCGCCGGGATGCTAGGGCGGCCATGTGATTGCGACGAGAGCATGACGCACGCGATCGCGCTGCGGAAAAACGCGCCGGGGCCTTGCCAATCCCGGCAAAATCCTTATACAGCCGGCCATCGCATCAGGCGCGCATGTCGTTTGCTCGATGAGGACCGGGGTCCGGTTCGCGTCGCCTTCAGTTTTTGACCGGTTCTGCCGCAGGGCGGGCCGATGGGAGTACGGGCTATGAAGATCCGCAATTCGCTGAAGTCGCTGCGCGCGCGCCATCGCGACAACCAGCTCGTGCGCCGCAAGGGCCGCGTCTACATCATCAACAAGGTCCAGAAGCGCTTCAAGGCGCGTCAGGGCTGAGGTTTCGCGCAGCCGTCAGGCCGCGCTGGAAGCTTCCTTGTCGAGATTGAAAGAGCGGGCTGCACAGTGTGCGGCCCGCTTTTTTGGCTTGTGCGCGACCTCGCTTCCTGAGCGATCTCGCTGGGCCGTGAATTGACGCCGGGCTTCGTCAGGCCCACCTTGAGGGCATGAGACTCGCTCGTCTTGCCCACCTTGCGCTGATTCCGGGGCTGCTGCTCGTGGCTGCTCCCGGAGCCCTTGCGCAAGACAAACCGCTGCGCGACGGCGCTGTGCCGCACGCCGATCGCGACGACAAGCCCAACCTGCCGGAGCCTCCGGCGCCGCGCGGCCCCGTCACGCTCGATCGGCTGTTCGAGCGGCTCGCCACGGCGAAGACGCCGGAAGAGGCGAAGGGAATCGCCAATCTGATCCAGCGGCGCTGGGCCAGGTCAGGCTCGGATACGGCTGATCTGCTGATGACCCGGGCGCAGGATGCACTGAAGGCGCGCGAATTGCCGCTGGCGATCGAACTGCTCGACCGGGTCGTCACCCTGGAGCCCGACTGGGCGGAAGGGTGGAATCAGCGGGCCAATGCGCTGTTCCTTTCGGGTGATCCGATTCGCTCCATGCTCGACATCGCCGAGACGCTGAAGCGCGAGCCGCGCCATTACGGCGCGATGATGGGGCTCGGCACGATCCTGCGCCAGCAAGGCGACGACAAGCGCGCGATGGTCGCCTATCGGCGGGCGCTCGTCATCTATCCGCAACTCGACGCGGTGAAGGACGCCGTCGAATCGCTCAAGCTCGAGGTCGATGGCCGCGACGCTTGAGGCGTCCCGCGTGTCATGCTCGGGCCTGACCCGAGCATCTCAGCCCGGGGGGAACTCCAGTAGCGCCTTCTCGGCCTGAGATCCTCGGATTTCCGCTTCGCTCCGCCCGAGAATGACGCATGCACCTACTCTTGCCATTTGGCAGCATTTTACTTATCTTCTGCCAAATGGAGATTATCCGATGAGCCAGCTCTCGCCGGTTCCGACCTCGCCCGATGCCTTTTCGCCCGCTGTGATCACCGAAACGGAGGCAGCGGCGATGTTCCGCGCGTCGGTGAACCTGTTCCGGCTCTGGGGCCTGACCGACGACGAGGCCGCCGTGCTGCTCGACCAGCCGGTGCGCAGCTATCGGCGCTGGAAGGCGGGCGAGATCGGCCGCATCGACCGCGATGCCAAAGCGCGGCTCTCCAATCTGATGGGCATCCACAAGGCGTTGCGCCTGATCTTCCGCGAACCGCAGCGCGGCTATGCCTGGATCAAGGCGGGCAACGAGGCCTTCGCCGGCAGGTCGGCGCTGGAGGTCATGCTCGGCGGCGAGCTCACCGATCTGATGCGTGTGCGGCGCTATCTCGATGCGGAGCGCGGGCTCTGGTGAGCACGGGCGAGTTTCCGATCGCACTGGTCGCTTGGCCTGGTGCGGTCCGTATCATCCGCAGCGCCTTCCCGCCGATCGACCTGTTCGAGGACATCGCCGACCCCGCCGACTGGCCGTTGCTGATCCTGGCGGAGATGAAGACCAATCCGCGCCTGATGGAGACGATCGGCAATCTCGACCTGGTGCCACCGTCGCGCCGCGTCTCCGGGGTTGGCGCAAGCTGGCTGATGGCGCCCTTCACCCATATCAGCCGCGATCGGCCGAGCCGGTTCAGCGATGGCAGCTACGGCGTGCTCTATGTCGCCGAGGGCTTCGAGACGGCGCTGTTCGAGACGATCCATCACCATGGTCGCTTCATGGCGCGGACCAAGGAAGCACCCGGCTGGACCTCGCAGTTCCGCGAGCTGGTGCTGTCGATCGACGCCAGCCTGCACGATCTGCGCGGCGAGCGGGCGGGGGAGAGCGCGCTGCTGCGGCCGGACGACTATGCCGAAAGCCAGGCGCTGGGCTTGAGGCTGCGTGCCGCCGGCTCGGATGGCGTCGCCTATCCGAGCGTGCGTCGGCCAGGCGGGGAGTGCGCCGGCCTGTTCTGGCCCGATCTTGCCGGCAATCCCGTGCAGGGCCGACATCTCGACTATCACTGGAACGGCGAGCGGGTCGATCTCTACCGCGAGGCCGGGACCGGCAAGGTGTTCCGGATCGGCTAGGCTGGCGAGGGCTACCGCATTGCGCATCATCTGCCTGAATGGCTGGGGCGGGACGCTGCACGAGGCGGTCCGCGCCTATCTCGCCCGGGAAGCGCCGGATGTCCTCTGCCTCCAGGAGGTCGTCCATACGCCGGCGACGTCGAAGGAGTGGCTGGACTATCGCGACGGAGACCATGTTCTGCCGCAGCGAGCCAACTTCTTCCGCGATGTGTCGGAGGCGCTGCCGGAGCATGTCGCGATCTTCTGCCCGGCGGCACAGGGCATTCTCTGGGATGGCGAGGAGACCGTGCCCTCGCAATGGGGACTCGCGACCTTCGTCCACCGCCGGTTTCCCATCATCGGTCAGATGCAGGGCTTCGTGCACAAGGGCTTTTCTCCCGACGGTTATGGCGAGCATCCGCGCTCACGCAGCGCTCATGTCATCCGGCTCCATGATTTCGACCGCGGCTGGTCGATCACCATCGCGCATATGCACGGGTTGAGAGATCTAAACGGCAAGATCGACACGCCGGAACGTCTCGAGCAGGCGCGTCGCTTGGTCGGCTTGGTCCAGGCGGTGGCGGAACCGGGAGATCGCCTCGTCGTCTGCGGCGATTTCAATGTCGAGCCCGGCAGCCAGACCTTCGGGATTCTGGCCGGCCTGGATTTGGAGGACCTCGTCGTCGGCCGCGGCCACACTGATACACGGACGTCCCATTACAAGAAGCCCGGCCGCTATGCCGACTACATGCTGGTGAACGAGGCTGTCGAGGTTCTCGCCTTCGAGGTCGTCCAGCAGCCCGAGGTTTCCGATCACAGGCCGCTGCTGCTCGAGGTCTAGCGACCTTCGAGGCTGCCTCCCGATCGCGCGGGAGGCAGCCTCGTGCGTTGGCGCGGTCAGGCCGCGAGGCGGGCGCGGGTGCGCACGATCATCAGAGCCGCCTCCGCCGCTTCCCGGCCCTTGGTCACGAAATGCGCCCTGAAGATTTCGGCGTGATGCGCGCCCTCCCGGTAATGGTGCGGAGTCAGCGAGACCGAGAGCACCGGCACGCCCGTATCGAGCCCGGCTCGCATCAATCCGTCGACAACGGCCTGCGCGACGAACTCGTGGCGGTAGATGCCGCCGTCCACGACCAGGGCTGCGGCGGCAACGGCGGCGTAGCGACCGGTCGCGGCGAGGTCGCGCGCGAGCAGCGGCATCTCGAATGCTCCCGGCACGTCGAACACATCGACCTGAGCGGGAGGGATGACCTCGAGGAAACCCTTGAGGGCCTGGTCGACGATATCGGCATGCCAGGCGGCTTTGATGAAGGCAAAACGGGCGAGTGTCACAGTGATCTCCTTTCGCGACAGACACGTCACCCAAGGCGATCACGGCCGCGCGCCGCGCCGGAAAGCGCGGACGACGGCACGTTCTCTTTCATCCGGACTGTGACCGTCGGCTCAGGCATCGCACCTGATCTGCTGACCCTTCCTCGCGAAAGGCGCTCGCGGGCTCACGGCCGAGGCCGCATACCGCCGGTGGGGAGTTTCGCCCCGCCCTGAGAACGCGACGACGATAGCCGACCTGCACGGCGCGGCAAGGAACAGCCGCCATGCGCTGGAAGCGGGTGCGGCGCTGCGAAAGCAGTCTCTGCGCGAGTGAGGCTTGAATTCGCCGTGGCCTGGGCCTTCGCTGCTGTCATCCTGGTGCCGCCAACCATGCAAGGGTCATATCAAAGCTCACTGCGGCTCGAGCTGTTCCTAAAGACCTGGGGGCGGAGGTTGTTGCGACGTGGCCAAGCTCATCTTCGGAATGAACCTGTCCCTCGACGGCTATGTCGATCACGAGGCCTTCGCGCCCGATGCCGTGCTCTTCCGCCATTGGATTGAGCATGTGCAGGGCCTGGCGGGCAGCGTCTATGGTCGTCGCATGTACGAGATCATGCGCTATTGGGACGAGGACCATCCCGAATGGACTGCGGATCATCGCGACTTCGCGGCGGCATGGCGGCGCCTGCCGAAATGGGTGGTGTCGCGCTCGCTGGCGTCGGTCGGACCCAACGCAACGCTTATCGCGGATGACCTGGCGACGGCGATCCGCAGGCTGAAGGATGAGCTGGCGGGCGAGATCACGGTGTCCGGGCCGAAGCTGGCGCAAAGCGTGACCGAGCTTGGTCTGATCGACGAATATCGGCTCTACTACCACCCGCATGTACTGGGCCGCGGCACGCCGTTCTTCGCAGGCTCCCGGCCGCCGCTCCGCCTCGTCGCCAGCGATCGCATTGGCGAGAGCGTGATCAGGTTGACGTATGTTCCTGCCTAGTCACACAAGCTCGCCTGCCGATGCATGCTTGTGTGGCACGCCTGCTTCGGGTCGGGAGCTGACCCCCCGTATCCTCCCTCGGGAATGTCCACTTATGGTGCAACGCAGCCGGACAGCATGAACTCGCCGGAAGCTCTGGGTCCGCGAATGATCATCCATCATCCCGAGCAATCGGGCTTGTCGAGCGCAGGACACCAACCCATTCATTCCCGAACACGCCGGCGATATTCTCCCGGAGTGACGCCGAGGCATTGGCGGAAGACCGTCGTCAAATGAGATTGACTTGAGAAGCCGCAGGCTAGCGCTATGTCGACGAGCTGCTCGTCGCTCCGGCGCAGCAGCGCGCGTGCGCGGTCGACGCGCCGCACCAGCACATAAGTATAGGGTGATATGCCGACCGTTTCCTGGAAGCGGCGAGCAAAATGATAGACGCTCATTCCAGCAATAGCGGCCAGTGACGACAGCCGCAGGTCTTGGTCGATGCCATCTTCGATATAATCGACGACGCGCGCGACGCCCCTGGCGGGGAGCTTGCCGAACGGTCCATGCCCGCTTCGCTCGCCGTGGCTCGATAGCCGCCGGAGGAACGTCTCGGCGAGGATCAACGCCCAGCTGTCGAGAAGGAGGTTTGTCGGCTCGATCAGGGAGGCCCTATGCCGAAGGCGATCCAGCTGACGGGATAGCTGGGCATCCGGCACGTCGGCGGGCATCCGCAGATGATCATGGGTGAGCTCCCTGCCGAACAGCGAAGCGCTGACCATGCCCATCAGATCGAAAGGAAGGTGGAACTGCACGAAGCTCACGGGCTGCTCGAAGCGCCATTGCGCGCCCTCGAACGGCAACATCGACACCAGGCCCGACGGTGCGGCGTCACGCCAGGCCGTGGCAGGGCTCGTTCGCAGTGAAGCGCTGACGAATGTCGGGTCGCCCTCCTGCGGCGAATCCTCGATGGTCGAGAACCAGTAGCTCATCTTGAGCGACGTCGCCGTAGCGGCACCGATCGTGCGGACCGGTGCGATCAGATGGTCGCTCCAGTAACGCGGCACATGTGGGGAATGGATCGACCTATAGGGCGCGAGGCCGGTGCCTCCATCATCGCCTGTCTGGCCGTCGATCCCCTTCCAGGCGTCTTCGAATTTCAACGCCTGTGCTCCAGGCTGCCGTGACGCATTTCGCGGCCCGAAACTACACCATCCGCAGAATGTCAGAAAGGCCGAGCCAGGACGGCTCCGCCTACGCTGCCGGCCACCGATGCGTTGCCGGAACGACCGGCGGGATCCGGGAAATCCGGTCCCCATCGGAGCGCTCGGCGCGGCAAAAGAGCAAGATTCTGTAATACGCGTCAGCCGCGGTGCCGTAGGCGTCTGAAGTCAAGGTTCGCACCGTTCGGCGCGGGGAGTTGCAGCGCGATGCAGTGGCGAGAGCGCATGGCCGCTCTCAGAACGGCAATCGAGCACCCGTGCAAGGCCAGGGAGAGGGACGATGGAAAATCATGGACAGCTTCCAGGGGGGCTGGATCGCCGGGACGCGCTGAAAACCGCGGGTACGGTGCTGGCAGCATCGGTCACCGGAGTGGCCGCGCCAGCCGCCGCGCAGGGACAGCGCGCAGCATCGGCCAGGTCTGGCGAGCGATCGATCGGCCAGCGGCTGCAAGGCGTTCAACATTTCGGCCTCACGGTCCAGAACATGGAGCGTGCCTTCACCTTCTATACGGAGGTGCTGGGTGGAACCGAGGTGATGCGCGATGGCGATTTCCAGGGCGAGCGGATCCACAATACACTGCTGACCGGCCAGGAAATCGAAGCCCGCGCACGCGGCGTCAACCCACGCACGATGGGTATTCCCGACCTTCGCGGCGGTGCGCAGCGGCTCGACGTGCGCTTCGTCCAGTTCGACAATGTCGTGATCGAGCTCCTGCAATATCGCGATGCCGACCAGCCGATGGGCGGGCCACGGGCATTCGCCGAGCCGCTCGACCACATGAGCCCGGCATTCCCGCGGATGATGCATATCTGCTTTCACATCCGCGACGATGTCGATTTCAACCAGTTCATCGCCGACCTCGAGGCGGAATCAGGCCGGCGCGACATGACGAACGTCCGCGCGAACCGCATCGTGACCGTGGCGAACGAGGCCGAGCGTCGCGCGGCCCCGCTCGATACCAATTCCAACGGCATCACCGAAGGCAAGTCGGACGGGTGGCGCTTGATCTACTGCACCGGCCCGGAAGGCGAGCAGCTCGAGTTCGTGCAGGCTCTGGGGCCGGTCAAGCAGGTCTTCGACAGCGCGCTCGAGGCGAGGCGCAAGCTGGTCCTGTCATCGCGTTGAGCGCAAGGAGGTCGGTAATGCCCCGCAAATTCCCGCTCCGCGCCGTGTCGGCGGCATTGGCTACGGCCGCGCTTTCCGGAGGCGCGATCGCCCGAGACGCCGACGGCGTGCGTTATTCCGATATTCCCGCCGACGCTTATGCCGTCGTGGCCCAGGTTCGCGCCAAGCCGGGGAAGGAAGACGCCCTGCGTGCGATCACGCTACCGCTCGTGGCGCAGGTGCGCGCCGAGTCGAACAACCTGCTCTACTTCCTCCAGGAGAGCCGGGAGGCCCCCGGGCATTTCATCTTTACCGAGATTTTCGCCAGTCAGGCCGATTTCGAGGCACATAATCAAACCCCGCATGTTCAGTCCTGGTTCGCGCGCCTGCCAGAACTCGCCGATGGCGGGGTCACCGTGATCCGCATGAACATCCTCGGGAACACGGTCTCGGAGCGCTGACGAAAAGTGGCTTGAGGGCCTGCTCACCCTTTGGGAACGTCAGCTTTCAGGCAGGCCCCGATGTCCGGAAATGGCGCGACGGAGCCCTGATCATTTTGATCCTGCCTGAATGATCGACTTGGGTCGAAAGCAGAGGCGCAGAAGCCCGCCTCAAACCCTCACCGCCTTCGCCTTCCGGTCCGCCCCGCCGAACACCCGTAGATACCTCGCGATCTCGGCCGGATCGCCGGTCGCCTTGTTCGGGTTGTCGGAGAGTTTTACCGCCGGACGGCCATTGGCGCTGACGACCTTGCAGACCAGCGAGATCGGGTCGAGATCGGGGGTGCCGACTGGCGAGCAGCCGACGAAGTCGTTGGTCAGGTTGGTGCCCCAGCCGAAGCTGGTGCGGACCCGCCCGTGGAAATGATGGTAGGACTGCTCGATCGAGTCGATGTCCATGCCGTCGGAGAAGACGATCAGCTTGCTCTTGGGATCGCGGCCCTGGGCTTGCCACCAGGCGATGATCTGCTCGCCGGCCTCGATCGGCGGGGCGCTGTCGGGGCGGAAGCCCGTCCAGTCGGCGAGCCAGGCGGGCGCATCGCGCAGGAAGGCGGTGGTGCCGAAGGCGTCGGGCAGCACGATCAGGAGGTTGCCGCCATAGACCTGGCGCCATTCGTCGAGCACGCGATAGGGCGCGCGCTTCAGTTCCTCGTCGCTGTCGGCGAGTGCGGCGAGCACCATCGGCAGTTCATGGGCGTTGGTGCCGATCGCCTCGAGATCGTTCTCCATGGCGAGCAGGACGTTGGACGTGCCGGTGAAGGTCGGCCCCAGGCCCTCCTTCAGCGCCTCGACGCACCAGCGCTGCCAGAGATGGCCATGGCGGCGGCGGGTGCCGAAATCGGAGATGCGCAGGTCGGGCAGCTTCTTCAGCCGCTCGACCTTGTCCCAGAGCTTCGACTTGGCGCGGGCATAGAGCACGTCGAGGGCGAAGCGATCCCAGGTCTTGAGCGCCTGGCGCGAGCGCAGTTCGTTGACGATGGCGAGGGCCGGGATCTCCCACATCATCGAGTGGGTCCAGGGGCCGGCGAAGGTCAGCTCATACTGGCCGTCGACCTTGCGCAGCTCGTATTCGGGCAAGCGGAACTCGGCGAGCCAGGCGATGAAGTCCGGCGTGAACATCTGGGTCTTGCCGTAGAAGCTGTTGCCGGCGAGCCAGATCAGCTCCTTCTTGGTGAAGCGCAGCTCACGGGCATGGTCGAGCTGGGCGCGCAGCTCGGCTTCATCGATCACGTCGGCGAGGCGGATCTGCCTGGAGCGATTGATCAGGCCGAAGGTGACCTGCACCTCCGGATGGAAGCTCCTGATCATCTGCAGCATCAGCAGCTTGTAGAAATCGGTGTCGAGCAGGCTGCGGATGATCGGGTCGAGCCGCCAGCTGTGGTTATAGGTCCGGGTGGCGATGTCGGTGAGGGCCATGGGCGTCGCTGGCTGCCGAAAGCGGGAACTCAAGCAGTAGAGCAGAGGCGGCCGCAGGGGAATGGCAAGCGGTCCGTCATGCTCGGGCTTGACCCGAGCATCTCAGGCCGGAAGAGACTCCAATCTGTGCCATGTGGTCCTGAGATTCTCGGGTCTGCGCTTCGCTTCGCCCGAGAATGACGCCTCCGGCATAAGGTAGGCTCACGCCTGCTCGACATGCTCCTTCGCGACGAAGGCGATGCGGACCATGTTGGTCGCGCCCGGCGTGCCGAACGGAACGCCGGCGACGACGATGAGCCGGTCGCCTTCCTTGGCGAAGCCCTCGCGCACTGCGAACTTGCAGGCGCGGAAGGCCATGTCGTCGATGTCGCTGGCGTCCTTGGTCACGACCGAATGCACGCCCCAGACGAGGGTGAGCCGGCGCGCGGTGGCGGCGTTCGGCGTCAGCGCGACTACGGTAGAATTCGGCCGTTCGCGGGCGATGCGGAAGGCGGTCGAGCCCGAGGAGGTCCAGGCGGCGATCGCCTTGAGATTGAGCGCGTCGGCGATCTCGTGCGAAGCCTTGGCGATGGCGTCGGCACCGGTCGCTTCAGGCTCGGCCTTCTGCGATTCGAGGATGGAGCGGTAGACGGAGTCGCTCTCAACTTCCTCGGCGATGCGGTTCATCATCGCGACCGCTTCGATCGGGTATTGGCCGGCGGCGCTCTCGGCCGAGAGCATGACGGCGTCGGCGCCCTCGAACACGGCGGTCGCGACGTCGGAGACCTCGGCGCGGGTCGGGACCGGGGCAGTGATCATGCTCTCCAGCATCTGCGTCGCGACGACGACAGGCTTGCCCATGCGGCGGGCCATGCGGGTGATGCGCTTCTGGGTGCCGGGCACCTTTTCGAGCGGCATCTCGACGCCGAGATCGCCGCGCGCCACCATGATCGCGTCGGAGGCCTCGATGATCTCCTGCAGGCGCAGCACTGCCTGCGGCTTCTCGATCTTGGCGAGGGCAAGCGCCCGGCCCTGGACGATCTTGCGGAGTTCCGCCATGTCCTCCGGCCGCTGCACGAAGGAGAGGGCGATCCAGTCGACGCCGGCCTCGGCCGCGGCCTCGGCGTCGGAGCGATCCTTGTCGGTCATGGCCGAGACCGGGATCGTGGTGTCGGGCAGGCTGACGCCCTTGCGCGAGGAGAGACGGCCGCCGATGACGACCTTGGTCACCGCCTGCTTCGGCGAGGCCTTCTCGACGACCAGCCGGATCTTGCCGTCGTCGAGGATGAGGTGATGGCCGGGCTCCAGCGCCGTGAGGATCTCGGGATGCGGCAGGTGCACGCGCTTGACGGTGCCGGGCGCCGGGTCGGCGTCGAGGATGAAGCGGGCATCCTTCTCCAGCATCACGCCGCCATCGCCGCCGAACTGGCCGACGCGCAGCTTCGGCCCCTGCAGGTCGGCAAGGATGCCGACCGGGCGGCGGAACTGCTTCTCCAGCCCGCGCAGCATCGCGATCCTGGCCGGTAGATCCTCGCGCTGGGTGTGGCTCATATTGATGCGGAAGACGTCGACGCCGGCCTTGAACAGGGCGGCGCACATCTCCGAGGTGGACGAGGCCGGCCCCAGCGTGGCGATGATCTTGATCCGCCGTTCCCGCCTCATCACGTCACTCCCCCTTAAAGAAACCATCTGGGCCCGCTTCCGGCAGGCCTCGCCGATTCAAACGATTAGGGCAAGCGATTTGCTGCGCCGCATCACGGGCGCGGCGCGGTGCCGGCCGTATCGGTGAGCTGGATCGTCCAGCCCTTCTGCTCGCCCGTGTCGACCTCGAAGAAGCCGGAGCGCTCATAGCCGCGCGCCAGGCAGTCCTCGATGCCGCGGATGGTGAATTCCTTGTTGCGCGTGCACATGACGGATTTGCCGGTCCACTCGCCGCCTTTGTCGTAGTCGACGGCGTGGACGTAGTAGAAGCGCGCAGCGAGCGTGCCGCGCAGCAGGGTCTCGCAGGCGCGCGGAGCCAGGTTCCACCAGCCTTCGGTGACCCAGCCTTGCGCATCGCGATAGCCGAGCGCAATGCCGACGCGGCTGCCGGTCGTGTTGCACATGCGCAAGTCCGCAAGCGCCGGACCGACGCCGGCCATGAACAGCCCGGCGGCAAGCGCTGGAAGGAGAAATCGGCTTCGGCTCATGGCCCGTTTCATGGGTCGATCAGAATCACGCGGCAGTCGTTGACATTGGTCAGGGTCGGGCCGGTCTGCAACAGGTCGCCGAGAGCCGAGAAGAAACCGGTCGAGTCGTTCTGGGCCAGCGATTGGGCGGGATCGAGGCCGAGAGCGCGGGCGCGCGCCAGCGTCGTCTCGTCGATGACCGCGCCGGCCGGGTCGGTCGCCTCGCCGCCGCCGCCATCAGTGCCGTCGGTGTCGCCGGAGAGCGCGACGATGCCGGGCTCGCCAGCGAGCGCGATCGCCAGCGCCAGCGCGAATTCCTGGTTCGGCCCACCGCGGCCATTGCCGGCGATGGTGACGGTGAGCTCGCCGCCGGAGATCAGCGCGGCGCGGCGGCCGGCAGCCTTGAGTTCCTTCGCGCGGGCGGCCTGGGCGGCGGCGACGTCGCGTGCCTCGCCTTCGAGATCGGGGCCGAGATCGATCGGCTCGTAACCGGCCTCGGCGGCGGTCTTCACCGCCGCGGCGATGGCATCGGCCGGGCGGGCGACGATGCGGTATTCGCTGCCGGCGAAGGCGGGATCGCCGGGCTTGGGCGTCTCGCTGGCGTCGTCGGCGAGCAGGGCCTGCGCCGCCGGTGGCAGCGTCAGCCCGTAACGGGCGACGATGGCGCGGGCGTCGGCCATGCTGCTCGGATCGGGCACGGTCGGCCCGGAGGCGATCGCGGCGGGATCGTCATGCGGCACGTCGGAGACGGCGAGGGTGAGCAGCTTGCCCGGCGCCGCGGCGAGCGCGAGCCGGCCGCCCTTGATGCGCGAGAGCCGCTTGCGGACGATGTTCATCTCGCCGATCGGCGCGCCGGAGCGCAGCAGCGCCTTGTTGACCGCCTGCTTCTCGGCGAGCGCAAGCGTGCCGGCGGGCGCGACCCAGTTGGCCGAGCCGCCGCCGGAGAGCAGCACCAGGACGAGATCGTCGGCGGTGGCGGAGGCAGCGAGTTCGAGCGCCCGCGTCGCGCTGGCGATGCTGCCCTCGTCGGGCACGGGATGGCCGGCGGCCAGCATCGGGATGTGGCGGGTCTGCGCCTCGTAGCCATGGCGCGCCACGGCATGGCCGAGGAAGCGGTCGGGCGAGAGCTTCAGCGTGTCGAGATAATGGGCTTCGGCGAGCAGGGTCATGCTGCCCGCAGCCTTGCCGGCAGCGAGGAGGATCAGGCGCCCGTCAGGCGGCGGGGGAGGCAGATGCGCGGCGAGCCAGCTGCGCGGATGGGCCCTGTCCACGGCAGTGTCGAAAATCCGGCGGGCGATACGGTGCCGCTCCGCGATTGCGTCCTGCCGCTGCTCCAAGCGCCTTCCCCGTGCGAATCTGCTGGTGGCAATCGACTTTCGTCTTAGCCTCTTATCGGCCTGTTACTAGAGCATGTCCCGGAAAAGTGGATACTGCATTTGGGATCAGGACATGTTCCAGGACGTCGCGGCAGCGTGGATTCTTGCCACTCTGCCGTTCCGGGCGAGGCGAAAGCGCGCTATGTCGCGCCGGCGCGGGTGCAGCTCGCGATGTGACGGATGGTCCGAGGTCATGATGCGTGCGGACGAGGGCTTGCAGGGCGGTGCTTCGGTTCGCCAGCCCGGCGATGTCGAGATCATTGCGGGGGATCCGGCGACGGGCATCCTGCTGCTTTGCGACCATGCGACCAATGCGATCCCGCCCGAACTGAACCTGCTCGGCCTGCCGCCGCAGCAGCTCGAGCGCCACATCGCCTATGATATCGGTGCGGCCGAGATGACGCGGGCGATGGCGCAGGCGCTCGGCGCGCCCGCCGTGCTCAGCAATTTCTCGCGCCTGCTGATCGATCCCAATCGCGGCCGCGACGATCCGACCCTGGTGATGCGGATTTCCGACGGCGCGATCGTGCCGGGCAATGCCCGCATCGACGAGGCTGGCATCGCCGAACGGGTCGCGCGCTATTACGCGCCTTACGATGCAGCCATCGACGCCGCTGTCGAGGCGGCGCTCGCTGCCGGGCATCCGCCGGCGATCGTTTCGCTGCATTCCTTCACGCCGTTCTGGAAGGGCGTGCCGCGGCCCTGGCATGCCGGCGTGCTCTGGGACAGGGAAGGGCGCCTCGCGCAGGCGCTGATCGCGGCGCTGCAGGCGGAGGGCGACCTGATCGTCGGCGACAACGAGCCCTATAATGGTGGGCTGCCGGGCGACACGATCGACCGCCATGCGACGCGTCGCGGCCTGCTCGACGCGCTGATCGAGATCAGGCAGGACCTGATCGGCGAACCGCATGCGGCCCGCGCCTGGGGTCTCAGGCTGGTCAGATTGCTGCCGGGAGCGCTGGCTGCGGCGCGAGAGATGTGAACACAGAGCCGTTCTTGCTTGACCTCGCCGCCCATCCTTGCGAACCCCTGCGGCCGAATTCCGAAGAAGGGTTTTGAGAATGGACGATCCGGTTGCAGGCGATCAGCTCAAGAGCATCGTGCAGCGCATCGAGCGCCTTGAGGAAGAGAAGAAGACGATCTCCGACGATATCAAGGAGGTCTATTCCGAGGCCAAGGCCAATGGCTATGACGTCAAGGTGCTGCGCAAGGTGATCGCGCTGCGCAAGCGCGACCTGGATGAGCGCAAGGAGGAAGAGGCGATCCTCGACCTCTATCTGCAGGCGGTCGGCGAGAGCGCCTGAGATAGGTGCTGTACAGGGACCCATAACCTGCGCATCGCCCATAGGCCGGCACTGGTCGGCTTCACATGAGAGCTTTCAGAACCCAGCCGCCTCGCGGCTGGGTTCTGCTTTTTGGGGCGCACCCTATCGGTATGGCGTCAGAGCGGCTCGTCCGAAACGATCTGCATGATCTTCCGGGTTTTCGCGTCGACCATGGCGATGATCTTGCCGTCGAAGATCAGCATCCCGTAGGCGCGCGGATAGCTTTCGCCATCGACGCCGATGATGTGCATCGATCGGGGGATGTAGTCGCCGACGGCCGGCCTTGCCGCCGGCAACGCGATGAGGCTAGCGGCACGGGCTGGCGATGGGAGGATCGCCGTCGTGGAGATCGTCAGTCCCAGGACGATAATCGACAGAGCGGTCGACATGATGATGGCAGCGCTTGCTGATGCAGACATGGATCCCTCGCTTGCGTCTTGTGAAGCCGGGCATGGGAGAGAGTGACGCCGAGCGCCTGCCACCAGCAATTAGCTATGCGGGTAGACGGATAGCGCGATCGTATAGGGTCTCTGGCGATTTCCAGGCCTGATGCTGGCCTCGAGGCTATAACCGCAGTGTGGGCCGGGCTTCCACGCGCCAGCTGGCGGCGATCTCCCTCAGCGCCGTGATGAAGATCTGGGCCGACAGGGACAGCACGGCATCGGCGCGCGTCGTCAGGCCGACCGGACCCAGCGTGTCTTCCGTATGGGCCGGCAGCAGGGCGAGTTGGCCCCGGGCGGCATCCTCGGTGACCACACCTTCGGAAATGAACCAGATCGCATCGGTCTGCCTGAGATAGCCGCGGGCAAAGGAGTCCGAGACGGTCTCGATCACGCCCGAGCGCGGCTGGATCGAATGGGCGATCATGTAGCGCTCGACCGTCGAGCTGATGACGGAGCCCGGCGGCGGCATCAGCAGCTGATATTGTGCGATCGCGGCAGGGGCGAAGTCGCCCGCGTGCAGCAGGGGATGCTCCGGCCGGACGACCAGCCCGATCCGCTCTGAATAGAGATGCTCGAAGGTGAAGCCCGTCATCGTCTCCGGCGCGGCCATGCGGCCGATGACGAGATCGACGTCGCCGAGCCGGAGCTGCGCCATCAGCACGTCGTTCGCCCCGGTCACGACCCGCGGCCTCAGGCGCTCATAGCGCTGCGTCACATGGGCGATGGCGGCCGGCAGGATCCGGGCCGATGCCGTCGGCAGCGCCCCGACGGTGAAGGCATGCTCCGGCGACATCTCGTCGCCGCCGACCATCCGCATGCCCTGCTTCAGCGCCGTGACGCTGGCGCTGGCATAGCGCAGGAAGATCTCGCCAGCGCCGGTGAGCAGCATGGTGCGGCGGTTGGGCTCGAACAGCACTACGCCCAGCAGCTCTTCGAGCTCCTGCACGGTCTTGGAGATCGCGGGCTGGCTGACATGGAGCACCGAAGCCGCCTTGACGACGCTCTTCAGCCGCGCGACCTCGATGAAGCAACGGAGATGGCGAAACTTGATGCGCCGATCCATGGTCGACAGGAGCGGCTCGGCCATAGTTCGATAACCTCACGCTTATTATCTCGGGCAGTGATTTCATTTAACATAAGAGTTTCGCTGCTGCATATTCCCCTGCAAGCAGGCGCCGGCAGTCCGGACGAAAGACAATTTGCATCTGTCGCGTCCGGCGGCGCATGACATCCGAGGAAACAACAAGGGTTGCCCCGCATGAGCGAAGCCTTCATCTGCGCCTATGTCCGCACGCCGATCGGCCGTTTTGGCGGCTCCCTGTCTTCGGTGCGGGCGGATGATCTCGGCGCCGTGCCGCTGAAGGCCTTGGTCGAGCGCAATCCGGGCGTCGATTTCGGCGCTGTCGACGATGTGATCTTCGGCTGCGCCAACCAGGCGGGCGAGGACAACCGCAACGTCGCGCGCATGTCGCTGCTGCTGGCCGGCCTGCCGAAGGAGGTGCCCGGCACGACGATGAACCGGCTCTGCGGCTCGGGCATGGATGCGGTGATCGCCGCCGCCCGCGCGATCAAGGCCGGCGAGGCCGAACTGATGATTGCCGGCGGCGTCGAGAGCATGTCGCGCGCGCCCTTCGTCCTGCCGAAGGCCGACAGCGCCTTCTCGCGCCATGCCGAGATCCACGACACCACTATCGGCTGGCGCTTCATCAATCCGCTGATGAAGGCGCAATACGGCGTCGATTCCATGCCGGAGACCGGCGAGAACGTCGCGGCCGACTGCAAGATCAGCCGTGCCGACCAGGACGCCTTTGCGCTGCGCTCGCAGCTCAAGGCTGTCGCGGCCCAGCAGAACGGACGGCTCGGCAAGGAGATCGTTCCGGTCGTCATCCCGCAGCGCAAGGGCGAACCCGTCCGCGTCGAGAGCGATGAGCACCCGCGCGGCGACACCACGCTGGAGAAGCTCGCCAAGCTGCCGACGCCCTTCAGGAAGGAAGGCGGCACGGTCACCGCCGGCAACGCCTCAGGCGTCAATGACGGCGCCGCGGCGCTGATTGTCGCCTCCGAGAAGGCGGCGGCGAAATACGGCCTGACCCCGCTGGCGCGTGTCCTTGGCGGCGCCACCGGCGGCGTCGCGCCGCGCGTCATGGGTCTCGGGCCTGTCCCGGCCACGCGCAAGCTCTGCGAACGGCTGGGCATCAAGCCGACGGACTTCGACATCGTCGAGCTCAACGAGGCTTTCGCCAGCCAGGGCATCGCCGTGCTGCGCGAGCTCGGCATCGCCGAAGACGGCGCCCATGTTAACCCGAACGGTGGGGCGATCGCGCTCGGCCATCCGCTCGGCATGTCGGGCGCCCGCATCGCCGGCACCGCCGCACTGGAGCTGTCGCTCACTGGCAAGCGCCGCGCGCTCGCCACCATGTGCATCGGTGTCGGCCAGGGCATCGCCATCGGACTCGAACGCGCCTGACGGCAAGCCGCCCAAGGCGATCCAAGGACAACGGGAGTGAAACTGAATGACGCAGAAGGTCTATGACAGCCCGGCGGCGGCCCTGGAGGGGCTGCTGTTCGACGGGATGACGATCATGTCCGGCGGTTTCGGCCTGTCGGGCAACCCGGAGAGCCTGATCCCGCAGATCCGCGATGCCGGCGTGAAGAACCTCACCGTGATCTCGAACAATGCCGGCGCCGACGGCTTCGGCCTGTGGATGCTGCTGCAGACCCGGCAGATCAAGAAGATGATCGCGTCCTATGTCGGCGAGAACAAGCTGTTCGAGCAGCAATATCTCTCCGGCGAGCTCGAACTGGAGCTCAACCCGCAGGGCACGCTGGCCGAGCGTATCCGCGCCGGCGGCGCCGGCATCCCCGCCTTCTACACCCGTACCGGCGTCGGCACGGTGGTGGCCGAGGGCAAGCCGGTCGAGGAGTTCGAGGGCCAGCTTTACGTTCGCGAGACCTGGCTCCGCGCCGATCTCGCCATCGTCAAGGCCTGGAAGGCCGACACGGCCGGCAACCTCGTCTATCGGCGCACCGCGCGCAACTTCAACCCGAACATGGCGACCGCCGGCAAGGTCACCGTCGCCGAGGTCGAGGAGATCGTGCCGGTCGGTTCGCTCGATCCCGAGGCGATCCATACGCCCGGCATCTATGTCGACCGCCTGATCAAGAGCACGATCAACGAGAAGAAGATCGAGAAGCTCACCGAGCGCAAGAGGGAGACCGCCTGATGGCCTGGACCCGTGAACAGGTGGCCGCCCGCGCCGCCAAGGAGCTGCAGGACGGCTTCTACGTCAATCTCGGCATCGGCATCCCGACGCTGGTGGCGAATTACATCCCCGAGGGCGTCGACGTAACGCTGCAATCCGAGAACGGCCTGCTCGGCATCGGTCCCTTCCCCTATGAGGGCGAGGCCGACCCCGACCTGATCAATGCCGGCAAGCAGACGATCACGATCCTGCCGAGCTCGAGCTTCTTCTCCTCGGCCGACTCGTTCGCGATGATCCGTGGCGGCCATATCGACCTGACCATCCTCGGCGCCATGGAAGTCGCGGCCAATGGCGACATCGCCAACTGGACCATTCCCGGCAAGATGGTGAAGGGCATGGGCGGCGCGATGGATCTCGTCGCCGGCGTCAAGAAGGTGATCGTGGTGATGGATCACGCCAACAAGGCGGGCGAATCCAAGGTGCTGGAGCGCTGCTCGCTGCCGCTGACCGGCGCGGGCGTGGTCGACCTGATCATTACCGATCTCTGCGTCATGGCCTGCGACAAGGCCAAGGGCGGCGGACTGACCCTGATCGAGCTGGCGCCTGACGTGACGCTCGACGAGGTCAAGGCCAAGACGGCTGCGCCCTTTACGGTTGCGCCGGAGCTGGCGAAAGCCGCCTGAACCAGCGCCTTCGCAAAAAAAAACAGCCCACCCGGCGATGTCGCTGGGCGGGCTTTTCTGTTTCTGCCAGTCGCTCGTGCAGCCCGGTGCCCGGGCTGCACGGCCTGTGCGATCAGGCGATTTTGGGCAGCAGTTCGTCGAGGCTCTTCTTGGCGTCGCCGTAGAACATCCGCGTGTTCTCCTTGTAGAAGAGCGGGTTCTCGATGCCGGAATAGCCCGTGCCCTGGCCGCGTTTGGAGACGAAGACCTGCTTCGCCTTCCAGACCTCGAGCACCGGCATGCCGGCGATCGGCGAGTTCGGGTCCTCCTGCGCCGCCGGATTGACGATGTCGTTCGAGCCGATGACGATCGCGACGTCCGTATTCGGGAAGTCCTCGTTGATCTCGTCCATCTCCAGCACGATGTCGTAGGGCACCTTCGCCTCGGCGAGCAGCACGTTCATATGGCCCGGCAGGCGCCCGGCCACCGGGTGGATGGCGAAGCGCACCTCCTTGCCGGCGGCGCGCAGTTTGCGGGTCAGCTCCGAGACCGATTGCTGCGCCTGCGCCACCGCCATGCCGTAGCCCGGCACGATGATGACGCTGTCGGCGTCGTTCAGCGCGGTGGCGACGCCGTCGACATCGATCGCGATCTGCTCGCCCTCGATCGCCTGCGCCGGTCCGGTGGTGTTGCCGAAGCCGCCGAGGATGACCGAGATGAAGGAGCGGTTCATCGCCTTGCACATGATGTAGCTGAGGATCGCGCCCGACGAGCCGACCAGCGCGCCGACGACGATCAAGAGATCGTTGCCGAGCGTGAAGCCGATCGCAGCCGCGGCCCAGCCCGAATAGCTGTTCAGCATCGAGACCACGACCGGCATGTCGGCGCCGCCGATGCCCATGATCAGGTGGTAGCCGATGAAGAAGGCGAGCAGCGTCATCAGGAAGAGGGCCCAGAAGCCCGCTCCCTGCACGTAGAGGATCAGCAGCAGCAGCGAGAGCGCTGCGGCGCCGGCGTTCAGCATATGGCCGCCGGGCAGCTTCTTGGCCTTGCCGTCGACCTTTCCGGCGAGCTTGCCGAAGGCGATGATCGAGCCGGTGAAGGTGACCGCGCCGATGAAGACGCCGAGGAAGACCTCGACCTTCAGGATCGAGATCTCGACCCCGGTCTTGTGCGCGAGCACGCCGGCAAAGCCGGTCAGCGCCTCGCGGGCCACCGCATCGAGCTTCATCACCGAGGCGAGCTCGATATGGGCGTTGAAGCCGATCAGGACCGCTGCGAGGCCGACGAAGGAGTGCAGCGCCGCGACCAGCTGCGGCATTTCCGTCATCTGGACCTTCATCGCCACCTGCCAGCCGATGGCGGCCGCGATGGCGAACATGACGATGACGAGCCAGAGCTTGCCGCTGCCGGGGCCGAAGACCGTGGCGATGACGGCGAGCGCCATGCCGACGATGCCGTACCAGACCGCACGCTTGGCGCTTTCCTGGTTCGAGAGGCCACCGAGGGAGAGGATGAACAGGATGGCGGCGGAGATGTAAGCCGCAGAAACGATACCGATGCTCACTGCGGCCCCCTCAGGACTTCTGGAACATGGCGAGCATCCGGCGCGTGACCAGGAAGCCGCCGACGATGTTGATGGAGGCGATCAGCACCGAGATCATCGCCAGGAAGGTGACGAGCCAGCTGGACGAGCCGATCTGCAGCAAGGCACCGAGCACGATGATGCCGGAGATCGCGTTGGTGACGGCCATCAGCGGCGTATGCAGCGAATGCGAGACGTTCCAGATCACCTGGAAGCCGACGAAGCAGGCGAGGGCGAAGACGATGAAGTGACTCATGAAGCTCACCGGCGCATAGGCGCCGACGATCAGCATCAGCACGGTGCCGACGCCGAGCAGCATCAGTTGAGACTGGGTCTGCGCCTTGAAGGCGGCCGCTTCCTTCGCCCGCTTCTCCTCGGGCGTCAGCTCCTTGGCCTTCTCCTTCGGCTTCTGGGCCGCGATCGCGGCGACCTTGGGCGGCGGCGGCGGGAAGGTGATGGCGCCCTCGAAGGTCACCGTCGCGCCGCGGATGACGTCGTCCTCCATGTTGTGGACGGGCTTGCCGTCCTTGGCCGGCGTCAGGTCCGTCATCATGTGGCGGATATTGGTGGCGTAGAGCGTCGAGGACTGGGCCGCCATCCGGCTCGGGAAGTCGGTGTAGCCGACGATCGTGACCCCGTTCGGGGTGACGATCTTCTCGTCCGGCTTGGTCAGCTCGCAATTGCCGCCGCGTTCGGCGGCGAGGTCGACGATGACCGAGCCGGGCTTCATCGCCTCAACCATGTCCTTGGTCCACAGCACCGGCGCATCGCGGCCGGGGATCAGCGCCGTGGTGATGACGATGTCGATCTGCGGGGCGAGCTCGCGGAACCTCTTGAGCTGGGCCTCGCGGAACTCGGGGCTCGACGGCGCGGCATAGCCGCCGGTCGCGGCGCCGTCCTGCTGCTGGCCCTTGAAGTCGAGGAAGACGAACTCGGCGCCCATCGATTCGATCTGCTCGGCCACTTCCGGGCGGACGTCGAAGGCGTAGGTGATGGCGCCGAGCGAGGTCGCGGTACCGATCGCAGCAAGGCCGGCGACGCCGGCACCGACCACCAGCACCTTGGCGGGGGGCACCTTGCCGGCAGCGGTGATCTGGCCGGTGAAGAAGCGGCCGAAATTGTTGCCGGCCTCGATCACGGCGCGATAGCCGGCGATGTTGGCCATGGACGAGAGCGCGTCCATCTTCTGGGCGCGCGAGATGCGCGGCACCATGTCCATGGCGATGACGTTGGCGTCCTTGCCCTTGCAGAGCTCGAGGAGCTCCTTGTTCTGCGCGGGATAGAAGAACGAGATCAGCGTCTTGCCGGCCTTGAGGCGCTCGACTTCCGCGGTCTCGGGCGGACGTACCTTGGCGATGATGTCGGCTTCGTCCCAGAGCGCGGCGGCCGTCTCGACGACTGTCACGCCGGCCGCCCGGTAGGCGTCATCGGTGAAGCCGGCGGCGAGGCCCGCTCCGGTCTCGATGAGGCAGTCATAGCCGAGTTTCTGCAGCTGCTGCGCACTGTCGGGGGTCATGGCGACACGCGCCTCACCCGCGAAGAGTTCCTTAGGCGAACCGATCTTCACTACGCTCCCCCTCCTGCTGTGAGCCCGGCCGTTCAGCCTAGCGAGCAACTGCGAAACCTGCAGACATTTCCCTATGGCATCCGACAGGAGCGGCGTCTTTGCAAGCGCCGAGGCGCGCGCTGGACGGCTCGAGCCGCCCGGCTGGCGGCCTTGAAACCAATGTTGGGGAGCTCAATCCCGGCAGGAACAGCCCATTTCAGCGGGAATCAGTGTGCATTGCACAAAAAAACGCCGCCTGGGGGTGCTCCCCCGGCGGCGCTTTATTCTTCACTGTGTTGCTTCAGGCAATCAGCCTGAGCCGCGTCCGGTCAACGATGGGTGCGGAAGCGGAGCTCATCGTCGATGAAGGTCTTCTCCGCAAAGCCCGCCTCATTGGAACCGAAGGGCATCTGCGCGGTGAGCTTCCAGGACGCGGGGATGTTCCAGGTCTTGGCGACCTCGGCGTCGACGAGCGGATGGTAGTGCTGGAGGCTCGCGCCGATACCGACATCGGCAAGCGCGGTCCACACTGCCAGCTGCGCCATGCCGGTGGAATGCTCCGACCAGACCGGGAAGTTGTGCGCATAGAGCGGGAAATTGGCCTGGAGCGCCTTCACTGGCTCCTGATCCTCGTAGAACAGCACGGTCCCGGCGCCGCTGGCGAAGCCTTCGATCTTCTTGGCTGTCCCGGCGAAATCGGCCGCCGGCACGATCGCCTGAAGGGCTTCCTTGGCGATGCTCCAGAACTTGTCGCTCTCCCGGCCGAAGAGAATCACGGCGCGCGAGCTCTGCGAATTGAAGCTGGAGGGGGAGAGGCGGATCGCTTCCCTGATCAGGGCATCGACCTGCGTTTCGGAGATCGGCAGGTTCTTGCCGAGGGCATATTGCGTGCGGCGCTTCTTGAGCTTGTCGAGCATGGCTTCCTCATCTGTGAACGCGTGTGACGCCGGCAGGCCGATGAAACGGGGGCTGTTTGTCTCGGAGCGCGCCTCGGGGCGGCCTTCCTGCGAAAGCGGGATTTGATGAGGGAGAGGTAGCGGTTCACTTGCCGCACCAGAATGCCCATATTGGGCACCAATCTGTTGCTCATCCAGGAACGCTTGCGGAGCGCCTCATGTCCGAGATCGACGATATCAGGAGCTTCGTCGCCGTCGTCGATGCCGGCGGCTTCGGCCGGGCCGCGCATAATCTCGGCCTGGCGAAGTCGATCGTCAGCCGCCGTATCACCCGTCTGGAGGCCGATCTCGGCACGCGCCTGCTCAGCCGCACGACCCGCGGCGTCGCCGCCACGGAGGCGGGGCTGGAGTTCAAGGCGCGCGGCGAGCGCATCCTGTCCGAGCTCGCCGAGGCGCGCGAGGCGGTGGCGCAGCAATCCGAAGGTGTCGCCGGGCGCCTGAGGCTGTCGATGCCGCTCTCCTTCGGCTACCGGCATCTCGCGCCGGTGCTGGCGGAACTCGCCCAGCGGCACCCGAAGCTGGAGCTCGACGTCGAAGCCAGCGATCGCCAGGTCGATCTGATCGGCGAGCGCTTCGATGCCGCGATCCGGATCGGTTCGCTCAAGGATTCGAGTCTGGTGGCGCGACGCATCGCGCCGGTGAAGGCGGCGGTGCTAGGCAGCCCCGATTATTTCGCCCGCCATGGCCGGCCCGAGACGCCGCTCGACCTCGCCCGGCACGAATGCCTGGTCTATTCCGGCAACAGCGTCGTCGACTGGGGCTTCCGCATGGGCCGGCGCTGGGTCTCTGTTCGCCCTTCCGGGCGGCTGCGCTCGGACAATGGCGACACCCTGTTGAAATGGGCCGAGGCCGGGCTCGGCATCGTCGTGCTGCCGACCTTCATCGCCAGCGACGCGATCCGGGCCGGGGGGGTCGAGCATATCCTCTGGCGCTATCCGATGCGCGAGAGCGCGCTGCATGTCGTGCGCCCACCGGGCTCCTATGTGCCCGGCAAGGTGCGGGTGTTGATCGACCTGATGCTGGAACGCTTTGGCAACACCCCCGCCTGGGATCCCTGCCAGGCAGCGGTTCAGGCGAAGATCGCGGCCGGTGAATTGGCGCCCGAGGACTATCCCGCCGACGAGCATCAAATGGTGTGAAGTCGAGCTTCACCCGAATTTGCGTGGCAAGGCGTCCGCAAGCGGCCAGTGTTCCCACCACGACAATGGGAGATCACGATGCTGCTGGTTGGAATGCTCGACAGCCCCTATGTGCGGCGCGCCGCCATCACCGGGACCCTGCTTGGCCTCGAATTCGAACACCGCTCGGTCTCGGTGTTCCGGCACATGCCGGAGTTCCGCAAGATCAACCCGCTGATCAAGGCGCCGAGCCTGGTCGCCGATGACGGCACGGTGCTCAGCGAATCCCTGCTGATCATCCAGCATATGGAGGATGTCGCCGGGCGCTCGCTGCGACCGGCCGACAAGGCGGCGCGGGTCAGGGATCTCAGCCTGACCGGCATCGGCATCGTCGCCGCAGACAAGGCGGTTTCGGTCGAATACGAGCGCAAGCGGCCGGAAGAGAAGCGCTACGACAACTGGCAGGAACGCATCCTCTCGCAGCTCCACACGGCTCTGGACTTGCTGGATCAGGCCGCCCAGCGCGGCGAGATCGGCGCTGGACCCGAACTCAGGCCGGGCGATATCGCCGCCGCGATCGCCTGGGGCTTCTGCCGCTTCGTCATCCCGGAATTCGTTCCGGAGGAACGTTGGCCGGCGCTGGCGCGTCAGGCTGCGGCCTGCGAGGCGCTCGACGTCTTCAAGGCCTGGCCGATCGACAAGGAATAGGCCGAGGTCTCGCTCAGTTCTGGACGAAGGTGGTCGGCAGCGGCTTGACCGCCGGGCCGGTGAAGCCGCTGGTGCCGACATCGCTGGGCTCGGCGGCCGAGAAGCCGAGCGCAGCGGCGGGGTTCGCGCCGGCGACCCAGCCCTTGGCCCGAGCCTCCGAACCGGCCTTCGCCTTGGCGGTCGCGACGGTGGCGCGGCGTGCGGCAGGTGCCTCCGGCGCCGAGACGGCGGCGAAGAGCGAGTCGAGGCCGGCTCGGTCGGCGTTGTATTCCGCGGCGATCGGGGTGCTGCGCGGCCGCGCGGCGATCTGCGTCGTGCCGGCCTGCTCCGGCGGGGCGCCAGGCGGACGCGGCCGGACCGGCGGCATCGGATGATTGATCGCGACCAGCTTGGCGCCGGCGGGAACGGCGCTCTCGGTGTCCTCGGCGTCGTCGTTGAGACGCAGTCCCTCGGTCGACAGGCTGGCCAGCGCGACCGGGCGCGACGGCGGCAGCGGGGCCGAGACGGCCTTGCCGGTCAGGATGGTTTCAAGCGACGGGCCCGGCAGGTCGGTCGGCCTACGCGGCGGTAGCGAGGCGAGGATGAGCTTCTGCTCGGAGGCGGGCAGCGGCAGGGCCGTCGCCTCGGCCGCCAGCGCGGCGAGCTGCGGCGAACCGGCCGGCGGGTTTGGCACCGGCGGCGTCAGGCCGCTCGGGCGCGCCACGGGAAGCGCGGTTGCGATCGGGGCGGGCTTCGGCGGCTCGGGCGGCGCAACCTGGGCAGGAGCCAAGGCAGCGACCTGCGTCTCCTCAGGCGGCGGCGCGGTGGTGGTCGTCGCGCGGTTCGAGCGCTCGCGGAGAACGGCGCGGCCGCTCGGCTCGGGCTGGGCCGGCTGTGGGTTGAACACGGCGAAGCGGCCGCCATCGCCGCTGTTGCTGTCGCCGGCATAGGCCATGACGGTCGGCTGCGGCGTCGGCGCGCGACGCGCTGCGGCCGTACGGCCGCGGGTCGGGCGGGCATCTGCCTCCTCGTCGTCGCCGCCGAACAGCGCGGCCCAGAAGCTCTTGCCGCCGCCGCTGGACGCCATGATCGCGCCCTCGTCGTAATCCCCGGCGGCGTAGCCCATCACCGAGCCGCCGCTGGAGAGGATCTCGGCCTTGGCGACCTCGTAGCCGCCCAGCGGCTTGCCGTCGGCCGGCAGGTGCACGGTCTTCTCGTCGGGGAAGAGGCGGACGAGCTGGTCGCGGGTCATGCGCGGCCAGGAGCGGACGGAGCCGGCATCGAGATGGACGAAGGGGGTATGGGCGCCGGGATAGAAGCCGACGCCGCCGCGCTGCATCCGCATCGCGACCTCGCGCATGCGGGCGGTCGGGGTGTCCGGCAGGTAGAAGTCCATCGCCTTGCCGAGCATGTGCTGGCTGTGCTTGGCGACGCCACGCGAGCGCCGACGCAGCATCGAGTTGGTGCCGGGCGAGCGATAGGCGGAGACGACGTGGAAAGGCTGGTCGGAGCCGACCTTGCGATGGACTTCCCAGGCTATGTCGAACAGGCGCGGATCCATCCGGATCGGCTCGTCGATGCGCCAGTCGCGCAGCGCCCAGTTCAACTTCTCCAGCGCCGAGGAATCGTAGCGGCCGTCACGCTTGAAGGTGACGGTCGTCTCCTCCTTGGTGTGCATATGCTTGATCGTGATCGTGCGGGTGTCGCCGTTGGCGACGGCGTTCTGCGTGCCGCGTACGCCAAGCACCAGGACGCTTGCGCTCGTGGCGAGCAGGAAGCCGGCACGCGCGCTCAGCCGCAAAAACCGCGGGAGCCGTGCTGCGATCTCGGCTTTCGACCTGCTCACTCTGCCAGACCCGTCTCGAAGCGCCGGGCAAGCCGGAGCGGTAAACGTGAAGGAACAGTTGCCGAGAAGGCTTAACGGGAGGTTACCGGCGAGACAACTCCCCGCCGGAATCCGGCAAGCAAGATTGCTCGCTACCGCCAGATCGTGGCGAAACCGTGCCGAATGGGACTTTTCCCAGGCCGGAACGGTCAGGAACGCTGCTCGAGGGCGTTCCTGACCAGCCTGTGGAAACCGTAGATATCGTCGAAGGTGGTGACGGCGCCGGCCGCATCTACGACGATCGTCTCATAAACGAGATGGATCTGCAGGGGCTGCGGCAGCTTGATGGTGCGCTCGCCCGAACCGATCAGCCGCTTCAGGCGTTCGCTCGTCCACTCCGGCCCGAGCACCTGGTCGGCGAGGGCGAACGGGTTCTCGACGCGCACGCAGCCATGGCTGAAGGCGCGCTTGCCGGCACCGAACAGGCCGCGATTCGGCGTGTCGTGCAGGTAGACGGCATGGTCGTTCGGGAACATGAACTTGATCCAGCCGAGCGCGTTGCGCTCGCCCGGCGGCTGGCGCACCGAGATGCTGCCGTTCTTGCCCCGCGTCACGACGTAGCCGCGCCTGGCGGCATAGTTCGGATCGTTGGCAAGTCCTGGCAGGAACTCCTTCTTCAGGATCGAGGGCGGTACGAACCAGGACGGGTTGACGACCACGTGCTCCATCCGGTGCGAGAACACCGGCGTCGCCGATTCCGGCTTGCCGACGATCACGCGCGATTCATAGGCGAGCTTGTCGCCATGCATCACGCGCATCCGGTATTCCGGGATGTTCACGACGATGCGGTTCTCGCCGATATCGCTCGGCAGCCAGCGCCAGCGCTCCATCTGGGCGATGATGTCGCTCTCCAGCCGGGTCGAGCGCGGCATGGCGAGGGCGGCGACGGTCTGGTCGCTGAGCACGCCGTCGGCGCGTAGGCCCGCCTGCTTCTGGAAGTCGGCCAGGGCCAGCGCGGTCGAGCGGTCATAAACCGGCTCCTCGCTGCTGCCGAGGCCGAGCCGGGCGCGAATCAGCGGGACGCGGGCATCGCGCATCCCGACCTTGAGGATGGGGCCGGCAGGGATACGGGCGACCGGCGTCTCCGGTTTGTGGGCGCGCAATTCGGCGAGCTTGGCCTTCAGGTGCTGATAGCCGGCATGCCGGGGATTATAGGCGGCGAGCACCGCGCCGGCATCGGCCGCACCGGCGAGCTCGGACAATACCTCGGTCGCCGAGGGCAGTTCGAGCTTTGGCGTGATCAGCTTCGACAGACGGCGCGGGTCGAGACGACCGCCGCGGGCGTCGCGGGCATAGAGCACGGCCAGCGCCGAGAGCCGGATATCGGCCGCGGCGAGGCTGTCCTTGTCGCTGCTTTCGAAGACCGGGAGCAGATAGTCGCCGGCGCGCAGGCCGTCATCGCTGGCGTGGCCGAGCTGCGCGACGATCTGCTTGCCGGAAGTGCCTAGGTCCTTGCCGTCGATCCAGAACGGCCGGTTCTCGTTGGCGGCATAGGCCGCAACGATGTCGGCCCGCTCGCGAGCGGAGAGGCGGGGCAGGGCGGCGGCGATCTCGGCCTGGGCTGCGATCCGGCCGGAAAGTTCCAGCCCCGGCGGCATCGTGACTGCAACCTCGGGAAGAGGCGGCAGGTCGATCTGCGCGGGCTGGGCCAATTGCGGCTGCGGCGCGGGCTCGGCCGGCTTCACCAGCGCCGGATCGACCGGCGGCATCTCCGGCTCGGGCAGGTCGAGCTCGAGCTCTGCCGGGGTGCGGTCCGGCCTCGTCGAGAGCGCGCCGGTGACCATCTCCTTGGTCTCGGCTGCGTCCGCCGATTGCGAATCGGCCGACGGGCGCAAGTCTAGCGTCACTTCCGCCGGGGCGGGAATGTCGAGCTTCTGCGGCCCGGTATCGCTGTTCAGGATGACCAGAGCCGGCTGCTCGGGCAGCGGCACGCCAATGTCGCCAGCGGCCTCCTGGGCCGTCGCGGAGGCGAGAAGCAGGGAGAGGCCAAGCGTAGTGGCTGAGACGGTTTCCGCCAGGCGGCGAAGGCGCATCGATAACTTCCCCGGTCCTTGGCCGATCTACGCCGATAACTGCGTGACTCGGCCTGTTTCGACAAGATGCCGCCTTGCAACAGCGGCCGATATTCGCCCTCCGCAACCCGCCCCCTGTGAGCTGCAGACGGTGTTTCGATTCGGTTCGATCAGGCGGCGTCGACGCCTTCGGCGGTGTCCTCGCCTTCGATCAGCCCGTAATCCTTGAGCTTGCGGTAGAGCGTCGAGCGGCCGATGCCGAGCTTGCGCGAGATCTCGGACATATGGCCGCGGTAATGGGCCAGTGCGAACTTGATGATCTCGCGCTCCAGCTCGTCGAGCGTGCGCATGTCGGAGCCGGCGACGAGGTCGAGCGCATTGGGATCGCGCACCGGCACCTGGATGATGCGCGGCGGCGCTTCGCCACGCGGCTCGCTGGCGATGGAGGCCGGCGCCGGCGGGATGCGCACGTCGAACCCGTCCATCTGCGCTGCGATCTGTGGGAATTCGGCGATGGTGAGCTCGTCGCCATCGGAGAGCACGACGGCGCGGAACATCGCGTTCTCGAGCTGGCGGACATTGCCGGGCCAGTCATAGTCGGCGAGGAGGGTCAGGGCTTCGGCGCTGATGCCGCGCAGCTTGCGGCCTTCTTCGGCGGCGAAGCGGGCGAGGAAGCCGCGGGCGAGATCGGCGACGTCCTCGCGGCGCCGGCGCAAGGGCGGCAGCGTGATCGGGAAGACGTTGAGGCGATAATACAGGTCCTCGCGGAACTCGCCGCGCTTGACCTGCTCCAGCAGGCTCTTGTTGGTCGCCGAGATGATGCGGATGTCGACGCGCACCGACTTCTTGCCGCCGACCGGATCGACCTCGCTCTCCTGGATCGCACGCAGCAGCTTGACCTGCGCATCGAGCGGCAATTCGCCGACCTCGTCGAGGAAGAGCGTGCCGCCATTGGCTTCGACGAACTTGCCGATATGGCGCTCGGTCGCGCCGGTGAAGGCGCCCTTCTCATGGCCGAACAGGATGGATTCGACCAGGTTGTGCGGGATCGCCCCGCAATTGACGGTGACGAAGGGTTTGCCCTTGCGGTCACTGGAGCCCTGGATGGCGCGGGCGAGCACCTCCTTGCCGACGCCGGATTCGCCTTCGATGAGGATCGGGATGTTGGAGCGGGCGGCGCGCTCGGCAAGCTGGACGACACGGCCCATGTCCTGGCTCTTGCTGGCGAGATCACGGAAGCCGAGCTGCCCGGAGGCGCGCCGCTTCATGTAGCGGATCTCGTGCTCGAGAGCGCCGAGCTTGAGTGCGTTCTTGAGCGAGACCTGCAGGCGCTCGGCCCCGGCCGGCTTGACCACGAAATCGGAGGCGCCGGCGCGCATCGCCGCGACCACGGTCTCGATCGAGCCGTTGGCGGTCTGCACGATCACCGGGACCTCGCTGCCGCGCTCGCGCAGCGTCGCGAGCACGCCCATGCCGTCGAGGCCAGGCATGACGAGGTCGAGGATCAGGCAGTCGATGCGCCGCGATTCGTCGACGAGGACCGCCAGAGCCTGCTCGCCGCCTTCCGCCAGGGCAACCTCGTAGCCGAAGCGCTTCAGCATCGCATCGAGCAGCCGGCGCTGGACGGGATCGTCGTCGACGACCAGGATCGTAGCGGACATGAAACCTCGGCAGGCCAGGCGGTTAGCCGGAATCGGCTGTTCCGTTTCGGGTCACTGTCGGGGAGAAGGGTTAAGCCCCGCTTAAGCCGGCGAAGCCTGCGGGAAATCGGGCGACTGTGACAGCGTTGCCGTTGATCGCGAGGCGTTGGCCGCGCATATGAGAGGGCCACAACCGACCCCGACAGGCCGAGGCAGAGACGACATGACCCGCCCCTTCGACCGTCCCGCAATCGCACGCGCCGCCCATGCCGGAGGCGCGGCCGAGGCGCTCGGCACCCTGCCGGAATGGGATCTGACGCATCTTTACCCAGCGATGGATTCGCCGGCCTTCGCTGCCGACGTCGAGCGCGCCGCGACCGAGGCGCGGCGCTTCGCCGAGCTCTATCGCGGCAAGCTCGCGGCGCTCGCCGGGCGCGAGGACGCCAGCGCGGCGCTGGCCGAGGCGGTCAAGGCCTATGAGGGGCTGGAGGACCTGGTCGGCAAGATCATGTCCTATGCGGGCCTGGTCTATTCCGGCGACACCACCGACCCGCAGCGCGCCAAGTTCTATGGCGACACGCAGGACAAGGTCACCGCGATCTCGACCGAGCTGCTGTTCTTCGGGCTCGAGCTCAACCGGATCGAGGAGGCGCTGCTGGCCAAGGCTGCCGCGCAGGCGCCGCTCAGCCACTGGAGGCCCTGGCTCGAAGACCTCGCCAAGGATAAGCCGCACCAGCTCGAAGACCGGATCGAGGAACTCTTCCACGAGAAGTCGGTCACCGGGCACGGCGCCTGGAATCGGCTCTTCGACGAGACCATCGCCTCGCTGCGCTTCAAGGTCGGCGGCGACGACCTCACGCTCGAACTGACGCTGAACCGGCTGCAGGACGCCGATGGCGCCGTGCGTAAGGAGGCAGCGGAGGTGTTGGGAACCGTCTTCCGCCAGCACCTGCGGACCTTCGGCCTGATCACCAACACGCTGGCCAAGGACAAGGAGATCTCCGACCGCTGGCGCAAGTTCGAGGACGTCGCCGATTCCCGGCATCTGGCCAACCGGGTCGAGCGCGAGGTCGTTGATGCCTTGGTCGCGGCGGTGCGCGAGGCCTATCCGCGCCTGTCGCATCGCTACTACAGGCTGAAGGCGCGGTGGTTTGGCCAGGAGGCGCTCGACTACTGGGACCGCAATGCGCCGCTGCCCAAGGTCGAGCAGCGCACGATTCCCTGGACGGAGGCACGCGATACGGTGCTCTCGGCCTATGGCGACTTCTCAGCCGACATGGCGGGGATCGCTCAGCGCTTCTTCGACGAACGCTGGATCGATGCGCCGGCCCGTCCGGGCAAGGCGCCGGGCGCATTTGCTCATCCTACGGTGCCATCCGCACATCCGTATGTGCTGCTCAACTACCAGGGCAAGCCGCGCGACGTGATGACGCTGGCGCATGAGCTCGGCCATGGCGTGCACCAGGTGCTGGCCGGGCCGAACGGGGCGCTGATGGCGCCGACGCCGCTGACGCTGGCCGAGACGGCGAGCGTGTTCGGGGAGATGCTGACCTTCCGCAAGCTGCTCGACGAGACCCGCGACCAGAAGCAGCGCAAGGCGATGCTGGCGGCCAAGGTCGAGGACATGATCAATACGGTCGTGCGCCAGATCGCCTTCTACTCCTTCGAGCGCAAGGTCCACGAGGCGCGCCGGCAGGGCGAGCTGACGGCGGAGAATCTCTGCGATCTCTGGCTCAGCGTGCAGTCGGAGAGCCTCGGCCCCGCGATCCGGCTCGGGCCGGGATATGAGACCTTCTGGGCCTATATCCCGCACTTCATCCACTCGCCGTTCTATGTCTATGCCTATGCTTTCGGCGATTGCCTGGTGAACTCGCTCTACGGCGTCTACCAGAACTCGGCCTCGGGCTTTCAGGAACGCTATTTCGCGCTGCTCTCGGCCGGCGGCACCAAGCATCATTCCGAACTGTTGAAGCCCTTCGGCCTGGACGCGCGCGATCCGGCCTTCTGGCAGATCGGGCTCAAGATGATCGAGGGGCTGATCGCCGAGCTGGAGGGGATGGAGTGAGGCGGGGCGCGCGGTGAGCTCCGTCGTCTTCGACCGCGCGCTCTATCGCCGCCGCCTGTCGGCTGCGCTTACGGCCGGCTATCCCGACTTCCTGCTGGCGCGTTGCGTCGGCGATCTCGACGAGCGGCTCTCGGCGGTGCTGCGCCGCTTCGAACGGGCGGCCGATCTCGGCACGCCGCTGCCATTGGCCGAGCCGGTGCTGCAGGCGAGGGCGGGCGGATTGCTGCGCATGGCCGAGGTCGCTGAGCCGAGCACCACGCTCGTCGGCGATCTCGAAGCCTTGCCCTTCGCCGCGGAATCGCTCGATCTCGCGGCGTCACTGCTGGCGCTGCACGCGGTCAACGACCTGCCCGGCGCGCTGATTCAGATCAAGCGGGCGCTCAGGCCGGACGGCCTCTTCATCGCCTGCCTGCTCGCCGGCCAGAGCCTGACCGAATTGCGCCAGTCGCTGCTGGCGGCCGAGGTCGAATTGACCGGCGGGGCGAGCCCGCGTGTCGCGCCCTTTGCCGATCTGCGCGATCTCGGCGGCTTGCTGCAGCGGGCAGGTTTCGCGCTCCCCGTGATCGACAGCGAGAGCGTCACCGTCCGCTATGGCGACATGTTCGGGCTGCTGCGGGACCTGCGCGCCATGGGCTGGGCCAATGCGCTGACCGAGCGCAGCCGCAAGCCGCTGCGGCGCAGCGTGCTGCTGCGGGCGGCCGAGATTTATACCGAGCGGTTCTCCGATCCGGATGGGCGCCTGCGCGCGACGTTTGAGATCGTCTGGCTCTCCGGTTGGGCGCCGCATGAGAGCCAGCAGAAGCCGTTGCGGCCCGGCTCGGCCAAGGCCCGGCTGGCGGATGCGCTCGGCGTTCCCGAGATCGGCACCGGCGACAAGGCGGGTGGGGAGAAGCCATGAGCGAGAAGCCGGTCAGGCTGGGGCGGGCCGATTTCCGCCTGTTCCGCACCATCCCGACGCGCTGGGCCGACAACGACGTCTTCGGCCACGTCAACAACGTGATCTATTACAACTGGTTCGACACGGTGGTGAACGCCTGGCTGATCGAGCAGGGCTTCCTCGATGCGAAGGAGAGCAAGGTCGTCGGCCTCGTGGTCGGCACGCGCTGCGATTATTTCGAGAGTGTCGCCTTTCCCGAGATCGTCGAAGGCGCGCTCGCGGTCGAGAAGCTCGGTCGTTCCTCGGTGACCTATCGGATCGGCATCTTTCGGCAGGGCGGCGCGCTCACGGCGGCGCAGGGCCTCTTCACCCACGTCTATGTCGAGCGTGGTCCGCAGACGCCGGTGCCGATCCCGGCCAGCTTACGGGCGGCCATGGTGGAGATCGGGGTCGGGTAGGCGTCGCCTGCGATTGTATCGGTGGCCGTTTTCAGGCTATTGCCCCCGCTTGAGATCGAGCCTCTGGCTCGCCCCCTCCGTCAGGAACAGGCCGCGTGATTCCCAACGACATCAAGATCACCCCGCAGCTGGTCGCCGAGCACGGCCTCAAGCCGGACGAATATCAGCGCTTCCTGCACCTGATCGGGCGTGAGCCGACGATCACCGAGCTCGGCATCGTCTCGGCGATGTGGAACGAGCACTGCTCGTACAAGTCGTCGAAGATCCATCTGAAGACGCTGCCGACCAAGGCGCCCTGGGTGATCCAGGGCCCGGGCGAGAATGCCGGCGTCATCGACATCGGCGACGGGCTCGCCGTGGTCTTCAAGATGGAGAGCCACAACCACCCGTCCTTCATCGAGCCCTATCAGGGCGCGACGACGGGCGTCGGTGGCATCCTGCGCGACGTCTTCACCATGGGCGCGCGCCCGATCGCGGTACTCGACGCACTGCGCTTCGGCGATCCGAGCCATCCGAAGACCCGCCATCTCGTGTCCGGCGTCGTTGCCGGCATCGGCGGCTACGGCAATTCCTTCGGCGTGCCCAATGTCGGCGGCGCCACCGGCTTCCACCGCCGCTATGACGGCAACAACCTCGTCAACGCCATGGCGGTCGGCCTCGCGCGCTCCGACGAGATCTTCTACGCCAAGGCCTCGGGCGTTGGTAAGGCGATCGTCTATCTCGGCTCCAAGACCGGCCGCGACGGCATCCATGGCGCGACCATGGCCTCGGCGGCCTTCGACGAGGGCGCCGAGGAGAAGCGTCCGACCGTGCAGGTCGGCGACCCCTTCGCCGAGAAGCTGCTGCTCGAAGCCTGCCTCGAGATCATGGCCGCTGGCCATGTCGACGCGATCCAGGACATGGGCGCGGCCGGCCTGACCTGCTCGGCGGTCGAGATGGGCGCCAAGGGCGATCTCGGCGTCGAGCTCGACCTCAACGCGGTGCCGTGCCGCGAAGCGCAGATGAGCGCCTATGAGATGATGCTGTCGGAAAGCCAGGAGCGCATGCTCATGGTGATCAAGCCGGGCCATGAGGAGCCGGCCGAGGCGATCTTCCGCAAATGGGGCCTGGACTTCGCCGTGGTCGGCAAGACCACCGACACGCTGCGGTTCGTCGTCAAGCATGACGGCGAGACCATGGCCGACCTGCCGATCAAGGAGCTCGGCGACGAGGCTCCCGAATATGACCGGCCCTGGGTCGAGACGCCGAAGCGGCCGGTGGTCGAGGCCGCCAGCGTGAAGCCGCCGATGTCGAACGCCGAGGCGCTGCTGGCGCTGGTCGGTTCGCCCGACCTGTCATCGAAGCGCTGGATCTACGAGCAATACGACACGCTGATCCTCGGCAATTCGGCGGTGACGCCGGGCGGCGATGCCGGCATCGTCCGCATCGAGGAGGGGCCGAAGGGCCTCGCCATGACCGCCGACGTGACGCCGCGCTATTGCGAGGCCGATCCGTTCGAGGGCGGCAAGCAGGCCGTGGCCGAAGCCTGGCGCAACCTGACCGCGGTCGGCGCCTTGCCGCTCGCCATCACCGACAATCTCAACTTCGGCAATCCGGAGCGGCCCGAGGTGATGGGCCAGCTCGTCGGCTGCATCCGCGGCATCGGCGAGGCCTGCAGGGCGCTCGACTTCCCGGTCGTCTCCGGCAATGTCTCGCTCTACAACGAGACCAACGGTGTCTCGATCCTGCCGACCCCGACCATCGGCGGCGTCGGCGTGCTCGCCGATGTGACGAAGCATGCGACCGTCGGCTTCAAGGCCGAGGGCGAGGCGATCGTCCTGATCGGCGAGACCAAGGGTTGGCTCGGCCAGAGCGCCTATCTCGCGACGGTCTGTGGTCGCGAGGAGGGCGCGCCGCCGCCGGTCGATCTTGCGGTCGAGCGACGCAATGGCGAGTTCGTGCGAGCGCTGATCACCGCGGGCCGCCTCACCGCCTGCCATGACCTCTCGGATGGCGGCCTTGCTGTCGCGCTCGCCGAGATGGCGATGGCCAAGGGCATCGGCGCCAGCATCACGGCGCTGCCGGCCGGCCCGGCTCATGCCGTGCTGTTCGGCGAGGATCAGGGCCGCTACCTGCTGTCGCTGCCGGCGGGCGCCGCTGAAGCGGTTGTTGCTGAGGCGAAAGCGGCAGGCGTGCCGGCTGAGATCATCGGCAAGACCGGCGGCAGCGCGCTTGCCCTGCCGGGCGAGGCCGCTGTCTCGATCGCAGCCCTCAGCAAGACCCATGAGAGCTGGCTGCCCGACTACATGGCCGGCAAGGCCAACTGAGGAGACGCATCATGGCGATGGAAGCGAGCGAGATCGAGCGCATGATCAAGGCGGCGTTCCCCGACGCCATCGTCGAGATCAAGGATCTCGCCGGGGACGGCGACCACTATGCCGCGACGGTGACCTCGGCTGCCTTCACCGGCAAGTCGCGTGTTCAGCAGCACCAGATGGTCTATGCCGCCCTGCAAGGAAACATGGGCGGCGTGCTGCATGCCCTTGCGCTGACGACTGCGGTTCCCCAGAATTAGAACGAGTACATCCGGCGGGCCTTGAACCCGCATTTGGAGATAAAGCCATGAGCGACGTCAACGCCCGCATCGATGCCGAAGTGAAGTCCAGCGACGTGGTGCTCTTCATGAAGGGCACGCCGCAATTCCCGATGTGCGGCTTCTCCGGCCAGGTCGTGCAGATCCTCTCTTACGTCGGCGTGCCGTTCAAGGGCGTCAACGTGCTGGAGGATCAGGAGATCCGCGAGGGCATCAAGGCCTATTCGAACTGGCCGACCATCCCGCAGCTCTACGTCAAGGGTGAGTTCGTCGGCGGTTGCGACATCACCCGCGAGATGTTCCAGGCTGGCGAATTGCAGGCGCTGCTCGAAGAGAAGGGCATCGCCGTCAAGCAGGCGAGCTGAACGCCGATACGGGATTGCGGGGTGGTCGCGTCCGACGCGCCGCCCGCAGTTTCGGCGGATCGATTTTTTGCTGAGCGATCAGAGATGTGACCCGGCTGTCCTGTGATGGTGCCGGGCGGGGCGGCTCGTTTCTCGCCGAGACCTAGGCCGACTTGCCCTGCCGTTCGGCCCATTCGACATAGAGGTCGGGACCTGCCTTCAGGCGAACCGGGAGGTAGCGGATCGCCATCGACTGCTCGGCGAACGGCTTGGCCAGATCGGCATAGATCGCAGCCGTCGAAAGCCCGAAGGGTGCGCCATCGTCGTTTGAATAGGCGTAGTAGACCTCTCCGATGCCGGCGAGCCGCATCGCCGCCATGCACATCGGGCAGGGATGGCCGCTCGCATAGACTGCGCATCCGGCGAGGTTGGGCGATCCCAGCGTCTTGCTCGCCGCGCGGATGGCCGTCAGCTCGGCATGGGCGGTCGGGTCATTGGCCCTGAGGATCTCGTTGACGCCGCTGGCGATGACCTCGCCGTTCCTGACGATGACGGCGCCGAACGGGCGGCCGCCATCCCTCATATTGTCCTGCGCGAGTTCGATGGCTTCGCAGAGAAAGCGGCTGTGGTCGCTCATGGCGCGCTCCTCCCGTGTCTGATCAGCCGAAGTGGGCGCTCACTTCACCAGCAGCCAGTCCTCGACCACCAGCGCATCGAGCCCTGAGGTGTAGAACATCAGGATCGCATCCTCGCTGGTGTGCAGGATCGGCTTGCCCATGATGTTGAACGAGGTGTTGAGGATCACCGGCACGTCGGTGAGCTTGTGGAAGGCCGAGATCAGCGCGTGGTAGCGCGGATTGCGCTCGGCAGTGACGCTCTGCAGGCGCCCGGTCGCATCCTCGTGGACCACTGCTGGCACGCGATCGCGTACCGTCTCCTTCCAGGTCAGGGTGCGCTCCATATAGGGCGCGTCCTGGTAGTTCTCGAACCAATCGGGGCCATGCTCGGCCAGGATCGAGGGGGCGAAGGGCCGGAAGGCCTCGCGATACTTCACCTTGGCGTTGAGGATGTCCTTGGCGTCGGCCGGGCGCGGATCGGCCAGGATCGAGCGGTTGCCGAGGGCGCGCGGCCCGAACTCGGCACGCCCCTGCGCCCAGCCGATCAGCTTGCCTTCCGCCAGGAGCTTGGCCGTCGCGGTGATGATCTCATCGGGCGAGAGCTTCTTCAGGCGCGGCTCCCAGGTCGCCATGCGCTCGAACGGCTCGGTGGAAAGGCTGGAGCCGAGATAGGGGCTCATCGGCCCCTTGGGCGCCTGCCAGTCCGGATTGGCCTCGGCATGGGCCAGCCAGGCGGCACCGATCGCATTGCCGTCATCGGCCGGGGCGGAGGGGACGTGCACGCGCTTGAAGCCGTGGCGGCCGACGATCTTGCCGTTGAAGGAGGAGTTGAGCGCGCAGCCGCCGGCGAGCACGAGATTCTCCGAGGGGCAGAGCGCTGCCGTCTCGGCGAGCAGCGCCTCCATCATCTCGGCGAAGACGTCCTGGCCGCAGCGCGAGAGGTCGGCCCAGCCCTTGTCGAGCGCATCGGCCGGGCGGCGAGCCAGGATCTCGTCGGCGACCTGCTGGACCGTGGCGGCATCGGAGAAGATGAGCTTGGTGCCTTCGACGCGATAGAGCCTGCGAAGCAGAGCGAGCAGCTCGGGATCGCTTTTGCCATAGGGCGCGAGGCCCATGATCTTCCATTCCTCGCCCTTGGCCTGGTCGAAGCCGGCAAGGTCGGTGACGAAGCCGAAATAGAAGCCGATCGATTCGCGGCCGCGATGGCGCTTCAGCTCGGTGAGGCGGCCGTCCCGGAGCGCGAAGACCGCGGAAGCGCCGGTCTCGCCCATGCCGTCGACGACGAGGCAGGCGGCATCGCGGAAGGGCGAGGACCAGGAGGCGTAAGCTGCATGGCTGAGATGGTGGCCATAGCGCTTCATCCCGGCGACCTTCGCCTCGCCGAAGGCGCGGTCGAGGCCGAGCACGGTGCCGAGGCCGGCGCGCTGCTGCTGGTGGTGCAGGTTGGCGATCAAGGCGCGTTCGCTGCGCTCGGGCACGAGCGAGCGGTTGAAGGCGGGCGAGAGCTTCAGCAGCGCGTCGAGGCTGAAGGAGCCGGCGCGGCTCATCTGGTCGAGGAAGCCGGTGAACTCCTCGCCCCAGCTGGTCGCGAGCCTGATCTGCGCGCCCTTCGGGATGTAGCGCTTGAGCAGGCCTTCCATCCGCACAGCCGTATCCGGTTCGCAGTTCGGCGCGCGCTTGTATTGCAGATAACGCTCGGTGGCCTCGGCGAAGAGGACCTCGCCATCGGGATCGATGATGGCGATGGCGGGGTCGTGGAACGTGGTGGCGAGGCCGATGGTGTAGCTCATGGCCGGCAGCGTATGGAGCAGCCGGCCGGCCATGGCAAATGTTGCAGATCGGTGACGCCGGGTCGTGGCGTCACGCGATCACTGGGCGAAGGCGATGCTGTCGGCGATCGCCTTGATCGCCGGTTCCAGCGAGGGATAGGTCGCTTCGTCGGCGCTGACGATCATGCGCACGAAGCGCCCATCGGCGCCGAGGCCGATATACTGGGCAAAGCGCTTGCCGGTGCTGCCCTCTGCAGTCTTGCCCGAGAGCAGCACGCCGTCCTTGCTGCCGGCGAAGGCGACGGTCTCGCGCTTGGTGATCTCGGCCTTCTCGAAGCCGCGCGTCGTCTGCAGCAGCTTCTCGCCGACGGCGGCCAACTGGCCGGCCGGGACCTGGCCGCCAGTCTGGTAGCTGACGATCAGCATGGGCTGCGCGCCCTTGGGGTCGACGTTCAGCGGGCCGGAGGTCATCAGCACGCCAAGGCCGCCGAAGGTGTCGACGACGCGGAAGGGCTCGGCGGCGCGGATGCGGAAAGGCAAAGCGGCGAGCTTCTGGTCGAGCGTCGGCTCGGCGCCGAGCGAGACGCTCTTCAGCATGGTGACGACATCGTCGCCGTCGAGATCGGAATCCTCCGGCGCCTGCACCGTGATCATCACGGTCTTGGCGCCCTTGAGCAGCACGATCCACTTGTCGAAGGTGGTGCCGGCGACATTCTGCTGGCCCGTCAGGATGCGGCCCTTGCCGCCAGCCGTCTCGATGTCCTCGGCGTCGTCGATCACGATGTTCTGCTTGGCGAAGTTCGCCTTTGCGGTGTCGGCGTTGCCGAACAGCGCCTGCAATTGCGCATGCGCCTCGGGCGGCATCTCCACCACCAGGACCGAGGCCTTGGCCTCGGCATGCTCGAGGCCGGCGAACTTGCTGGACGGCACGAAGCCCTTCAGCGGCGCCAGCGAGACCGTGGTGCCCGAGATCGCGGTGCGATCCTGCGCCTGTGCAGTCACGGCCAATCCGGCGGCGAGCAAGCCACCCATGGCCAGCCGAAGGGCCGTTCGGGCGGCATGGCGCATTGTGCCCAAGTCGAATCGGATCATCGCATCGCTCCTGTACGATCGGTGGTGTCCGCGTCGCCGACGCGGGTCATGTTGCAACTGGCTGAGCGGATACAGGTTCGCATCCCGCGATCTCATGATCGAAGGATGAGGCCTGAAGCCGCTTGTCGCCCTTGTGGATGTCAGTGCCGTGATCGACGACGCGCGCCGCTCAACGCCGGCCGATCGCTGCCGTGATCAGCGCCTTGGCGTCGGCGCCGGCCCATTCGGCCGGCCCTTGCAGCAGAGCGAGCTCGCAGCCGGCCGGGTCGACCAGCAGGCTGATCGGCATGCCCTCGACCTTCTTCACGGAGCGGATGTCCTGGAAGACCTTGGCCTGCGGGTCGGCATAATAGGCGAGGCGGGTGATGGCCTTGTCGGCCAGCCACTTCTTCGGCTTGTCGGGATGGCGCGTGTCGATGTTGATCGTCACGACCTCGAAATCGGGGCCGCCGAGCGCGCCCTGGAGCTCATCGAGCGCCGGCATCTCGGTGAGGCAAGGCAGGCACCAGGTCGCCCACAGGTTGACCAGCACCGTCTTGCCGCGGAAAGCGGCGAGGCTCATCGGCTTGCCGTCCGGGCCGTTGAAGGCGAGGTCGGGCAGGAGCGCCGGCTGCTTGGCGACTTCGACGCCCGCGACCTCGCCTTTCGCGAGGGGGCGCAGCGTCTCGACCTTCGTCGCGGCGGCGCTGCAGACGGAATTGCCGGCTCCACCCCGGACGGAGTAGAAGGCCCCTGCGCCGCCGAGCACCAGCAGCGCCAGGGCCCCGCAAGCCGCCACTATTTTCGACCGAGACGTCATCGCGCGTCCTTGAAGAGCAGGAAAGACCGCCGTGAGCAACCGCATGTGGGGTGGGCGTTTCGCCACAGGTCCCGACGCCATCATGGAGGAGATCAATGCCTCCATCGATTTCGACCAGCGCCTGTGGCGCCAGGATATCCGCGGCTCGCTGGCGCACGCCGCCATGCTGGCTGAGACCGGCATCCTGACGAAGGACGACGTGGACGTGATCTCCGCCGGACTCAAGGGCATCGAGGCCGAGATCGAGGCCGGGCGCTTCACGTTCTCGCGCGCGCTCGAAGACATCCACATGAATATCGAGAGCAATCTCAAGGACCGGATCGGGCTCGCCGCCGGGCGCTTGCACACCGCCCGCTCGCGCAATGACCAGGTCGCGACCGACATGCGCTTGTGGGTGCGTGATGCGCTCGACCAGCTCGACGAGCAGGTCGCCGACCTCCAGCTCGCGCTCGCCGAGAAGGCAGATACCTATGCGGGGGCAGTGATGCCGGGCTTCACCCATCTGCAGTCGGCGCAGCCAGTCACCTTCGGCCATCATTTGCTCGCCTATGTCGAGATGCTGGCGCGCGATCGCGGCCGTCTTCGTGATGCCCGCGAGCGCATGAACGAATGCCCGCTCGGCGCCGCTGCGCTCGCCGGCACCTCCTTCCCGATCGACCGGCACATGACCGCCAAGGCGCTCGGCTTTTCCCGCCCGACGGCTAACTCGCTGGATTCGGTCTCGGATCGCGATTTCGTGCTGGAGACGCTGTCGGCCGCCTCGATCTGCGCCATGCATTTGTCGCGCCTGGCCGAGGAGATCGTGCTGTGGGCGACGCCGCAATTCGGCTTCGTCAAGCTCTCCGACAAGTTCTCGACCGGCTCCTCGATCATGCCGCAGAAGCGCAATCCCGACGCGGCCGAGCTGGTGCGCGGCAAGGCAGGCCGCGTCTTCGGTGCGCTGCAGGGCCTGCTGACGATGATGAAGGGCCTGCCGCTGACCTATTCGAAGGACATGCAGGAGGACAAGGAAGGCACTTTCGATGCGGTGCAGACCCTGTCGCTCTGCCTCGCCGCGAGCGCCGGCATGGTCCGCGACATGCAGCCGGACCTGAGGACGATGAAGAAGGCGGCCGGCCTCGGCTACGCCACTGCCACCGATCTCGCCGACTGGCTGGTGCGCGTGCTGAAGATGCCGTTCCGCGACGCCCACCACGTCACCGGCCGGCTCGTCGGCATCGCTTCCGCCAAGGGCGTCGGGCTGGAGAAGCTCTCGCTCGCCGAGATGCAGGAGGTCGAGCCGAAGATTTCCGACGAGATCTTCGCCGTGCTCGGCGTCGAACGCTCGGTGAAGAGCCGCACCAGCTATGGCGGCACCGCTCCCGCCAATGTGAAGCGGCAGGCCAAGCGCTGGCTGAAGCAGCTCGCCAAGGACGCGAAGCCGCAGCCATGATCCCGGCGCAAAAGCTCGCAAGCTTGCGCGCCATTCGCTACACTCGTTCCGAAGCTTCGCCTAAGGATCATCGTTCGTGCCGCAATCCCGCCTGAAATTCGGCCGCACCGTGCTGGTGGTCGGCCTGCTCGGCCTCGCGCTCGCGGCTTGCGGCCGCCGCGGGCCGCTGGAGCCTCCGCCGAACGCCAAGAATGCGATCGACCTGCCGGATCAGCAGACGGGCGCCGTCGAGAACAGCTTCAACGCTTCGGAGGCTTCGCCGCTCGGCAAGCCGCCGAAGCGAAACAAGGCGATCGAGGTTCCCGAGAAGCCCTTCGTGCTCGACCCGTTGCTCTGACAGCCTTCCGGACCTTCGATGCATCATTTCGCCTATCGCGACGGCGCGCTTTTCGCCGAGGATGTCGACCTGCGCGAGATCGTGGATCAGGTCGGAACGCCGGTCTATGTCTATTCCTCGGCGACGATCGAGCGGCATTATCGCCTCTATGAGGCGGCCATGGCGTCGACCGCACCGGGCAAGCCGGCCCATGTCTTCTACGCCATGAAGGCGAACAGCAATCTCGGCGTGCTGAAGACGCTCGCCGCGCTCGGGGCCGGCGCCGACACGGTCTCCGAGGGCGAGATCCGCAAGGCGCTGGCTGCCGGCTTCCCGGCCAGCAAGATCGTCTTCTCCGGCGTCGGCAAAGCTGAGAGCGAGCTCGCCTTCGCCGTCGAGGCCGGCATCTACCAGGTCAATATCGAGACCGAGGGCGAGCTCGACCTGTTGTCGAAGGTGGCGCAGCGGCTGGGCAAGCGCCAGGAGGCGGTGTTCCGGGTCAATCCCGACATCGGCGCCGGCGGCCACGCCAAGATCACCACGGGCTCCTCGGCCAACAAGTTCGGCGTCTCCTTCGAGGAGGTGCACCGGCTCTATGCCCGCGCCGCCAATATGGCGGGCGTCCGCATCATGGGGCTCGCCGTGCATATCGGCAGCCAGATCCGCGAGACGGAAGCATTCGAGGCGGCCTATGCCAAGATGCGCGACCTCGTGCTGGCACTGCGGGCCGAAGGGCACCGCGTCGACCGGCTCGACCTCGGCGGCGGGCTCGGCATCCCCTACGAGGTTCCCAGGGATTTCGACCATGGGCCGGGGCTGATCGAAGCCTATGCCGAAATGGTCGCCAAGCTGATGCAAGGGCTCGACGCCGAGCTCGGCTTCGAGCCGGGACGCCTGATCGTCGGCAATGCCGGCATCCTGCTGACGAAGGTGCTCCATCTCAATCCGCGCCCGACCAAGGAATTCCTCGTCGTCGATGCGGCGATGAACGATCTGATGCGGCCGGCGATGTACGAGGCCTATCACGAGATCTGGCCGGTGGCGGAGCCGGCGGAAAGCGCGAAGACGGTCGCCTATGACGTGGTCGGGCCGATCTGCGAATCAGGCGACACCTTCACCACCGGGCGTGAACTTGCCGCGTTGAAACCGGGCGACCTCATCGCATTCATGACCGCCGGTGCCTATGGCGCCAGCATGTCGTCGACCTACAACCAGCGCCCGCTGGTCGCCGAGGTGCTGGTGAAGGGCGACAAATTCGCGGTGACGCGGCCGCGCCAGACCTATGAAGAGCTGATCGGCACGGATCGTGCACCGCCCTGGCTGCCCTGAACCTGCTTCACAATAAGCGGAGCGCCTGTGGGGCATCGTGCCTGGGTGCTGGTCACGCCACAATCACGTGCTAGCCTCTCCGCTCGATCGATGAAGCCAAGAGAGGCGCCGCGGGGGGCGGCTCGGAGCATCGGATGAGCGAAGCACCGCGCCGCACGGCGCCAGATTCGGTTGGTACGATCCGCAAGCGGCTGGAGCGGCTCACTGCGGCCTCGCGGCTGTCTCTCGCCTGGGAGCGCCTCTGGCCGAAGCTGTGGGCACCGCTCTGCGTCGTCCTCGCCTTCCTCGCCGTTTCCTGGTTCGGGCTCTGGCTGCACCTGCCCTGGTGGGGCCGGGCTGCCGGCTCCGCCATTTTTGCTCTGCTCCTGCTGGGAAGCTTCTGGCCGGCTGTCACCGGCCGCTGGCCCAGCCGTCGCGAGGCGCTCGCCCGGCTCGATCATTCGATGGATGGGGCTCACCGTCCCGCGACCTCGCTTGAGGATACGCTCGCGGTCGGCGGCAAGGATCCGGTCTCGCAGGCGCTGTGGACGCTGCATCTGCAGCGCCAGAGCGCCCATGTCGCGGCGCTGAAGGTCGCGCCGCCGCAGCCGCACATGGCAGGGCGCGACAGGCGGGCGCTGCGCGCCGCGCCGCTGGTTGCAGCCGTCGCCGGCTTCTTCGTCGCCGGACATGAGGCCCTGCCGCGGCTCGCCGCCGCCTTCGACTGGCGTGGGCCGGCGCTGGCCGCCGCGGCCGTCCGGATCGACGCCTGGATCGACCCGCCCGCCTATACGCGCATGCCGCCGATCCTGATCGACTTCGCCAAGCTCGCCAGCCCGAATTTCAACGTGCCCGAGAAGTCGACGGTGGTGGTGCGCATCGCCGGCAAGAGCGGCATGGACGTCGCGACCACAGGCCGGCTCGACGCCGTGCCCGTCGAGGGCAAGCCTGGGGAAGCCAAACCGGTCGAGACGAAGGCCGCGCCGACGAACACGATTGCGGTGACCGAGAAGCGCTATCTGGTCGCTGGCGACGGCACCTTGCGCATCACCGGCTCGGGTGCTCCGGCGCAGACCTTGAGCCTGCACGCGATCATCGATCAGAAGCCGGAGATCGCCTTCGCCGAGTCGCCCAAGGCCGTCAGCGGCGTACAGGGTGGGCTCGGCCTCAGCTATCGCGCCAAGGACGATTACGGCATCGCCTCGGCCGAGGTGCTGGTCTCGCGCGTCGGCCCGATCACGGGCGGCCGCTCGCTGGTCGAGGCGCCCAAGCAAATGCTGCCGGTACCGCCGTCAGGCTCCGGTGACGACGAGATGAAGAGCACGGTCGATTTCTCGGCCCATCCCTGGGCCGGCGCCAAGGTCAATATGAGCCTCCTGGCGCGCGACGAGACCGGGCAGGAAGGCCGCAGCGAGACCGTCGAGGTCGTGCTGCCGCAGCGGACCTTCACCAAGCCGCTGGCCAAGGCGCTGGTCGAGCAGCGGCGCAAGCTCGTCATGGACGTCGACAATCGCAGGAAGGTCCAGCTTGCGCTCGACGCGCTGATGATCGAGCCGGATCGCTTCATGAAGGAGACCGGCGTCTATCTGGGCATGCGCATGATCGGCGAGCGGCTGCGCCGCGCCGCCAGCGATGATCAGCTGCGCGACGCCGCCGAGATGATGTGGGCGCTCGCGCTGCAGCTCGAGGATGGCGATCTCTCCGATGCCGAAAAGGCGCTCAGGGCTGCGCAGGAGAACCTGGCGCAGGCGTTGGAGCGCGGCGCCTCGGAAGAGGAGATGAAGAAGCTCACCGAAGAGCTGCGCCGCGCGATGGACCAGTACATGCGCGAGCTTGCGCAGCAATGGCAGCGCCAGCAGCAGAATGGCGAGCAGAACCAGGCGCAATTGCCTGAGAATTTCCGCACGGTGACGCCGCGCGACCTGCAGAACATGCTCAACCGCATCGAGGAGCTGACCAAGCGCGGCGACATGGCCGAGGCGCAGCGCCTGATGGAGGAGCTGAACAATCTCCTCAACAACCTCAAGACGGCGCGCCCCGGCCAGCAGGACCCGCGTCAGCGCGAGATGAACCAGGCGCTGGGCGATCTCGACCGGATGACGCGCGAGCAGCAGCAATTGCGCGACGAGACCTACCAGCAAGACCAGCAGAACCAGAACCGTACCCAGCAGGGCCGCCGTCCTGGCCAGCAGCAGGCGCGCCCCGGCCAGCAGGGCCAGCGCCAGCAAGGGCAGCAGGGCCAGCGCGGGCAGCGTGGCCAGCAACCCGGGCAGCAGCCGGGCGAGGACGGCGAGGGGGAGGACGGCCAGAACGCCGAAGGCGGGCAGGGCCAAGGGCAGCAAGGCTTGTCGCAGCGCCAGCAGGCCCTGCGCGAGCGGCTGCAGGAGCTGCAGCGGCGCATGCGCGGCATGGGCGCCGACCCCGGCGAGCTAGGCGAGGCCGAGGACGCGATGCGCGAGGCGGAAGGCCAGCTCGGCCAGGGCCAGGAGGGGGAGGCGGTCGACTCGCAGGGGCGGGCGCTCGATGCGCTGCGCAAGGGCGGCCAGAATCTCGCCCAGCAGATGCAGGGCGAGCCCGGCGAGGGCGAGGGCAACGACAACGCCTATGGCGATCCGGATGGGCGCCCCGCGGGCCGGCCTTCGGCGCAGCAACGCGACAACAACGACCCGCTGGGGCGGCCGCAGCGCCAGCGCGACTGGGCCGATGGCCGCGTGCGGGTGCCGGGCGCCGACGAGAGCGCGACGCAGCGGGCGCGGCGCATCCTCGAGGAGCTGCGGCGCCGCCTTGGCGATCCGCTGCGCCCGACCGAGGAGCTCGATTATCTCGAGCGCCTGCTGAGGCGGAATTGATCTGACGGCCCCGCGTCATGCTCGGGCTTGGCCCGAGCATCTCAGGCAAGAGGAGGCGCGAGACAGCGCCTTCTCGTCATGGGCTTCTCGGGTCTGTGCTTCGCTCCGCCCGAGAATGACGGCCTACTTGCTCACCCCGCCCGGTTGCCCGAGACGATCGCGAGCGCCGCGATGAAGCGGTCGAGATCGGCTTCTGTCAGATAGGGCGCCGGCGAGATGCGGATGGTGTTGCCCTTGGCGACGCCGCCGCGGCGAACCGTCATCACCTTGTGCTGGTCGCGCAGCGCCGCGACGACGGCGTTGCAGTCGGCGGCCGAGCGCTTGCCGGTCAGCGCGAAGGAGGTGATGCCGGCGACCATCTCGGGATCGTCAGGCGTCTGGATCTCGACGCCCTTGAGTTCGCGCGCCCTGCTGACCCAGTAGTTGCGCAGATGACGATAGCGGGCTTCCTTGGCCTGCGGCCCGACTTCCTGGTGCAAGGCGAGTGCGGCCGGGATGGTGAGCTGGGCGGCGAAATTCGCCGTGCCGGTGTGGATGCGCGAGCGGACATCGTCCGCCTTGAAGTCCTCGTCGCCGTAATGAGTGTCGATATCGGCCAGGCGCTCGCGGGCGATGTAGATCAGGCCGACGCCGAGCGGCGCACCGATCCATTTGTGCAGGTTGAAGCCGATGAAGTCGACGCCGAGGTCCCTGGCCTTGAAGTCGACCTGGCCCCAGCTATGGGCCGCGTCGAGGATCACGTCGATGCCGCGGGCCTTGGCCATGGCGGCGAGCTCCCTGACCGGCATCATCAGCCCGGTGCGGTGGCTGATATGGGTGAGCAGCAGCAGCCTGGTCTTCGGATTGGCGTTGAGCGCGGCCTCATAGGCGGCAAGCACATTGGCCTTGGTCGCCGGCTCGGGGATGTCGAACCTGGCGACCTCGACCCCGCGTCGGTTCTTCAGCCAGTTCATCGCGTACTGCATCGAATCATAGTCGAGATCGGCATAGAGCACGCCGTCGCCGGGCTTCAGCTTGTTGTAGCCGGCGATCAGTGTCTGCAGCGCCTCGGTGGCACCGCGGGTCAGCGCGATCTCCTCGCGGGCGACGCCGAGGAAGGCGGCGACCGGCGTGCGGACATCGTCGAGGTCCTGGCCGATCTTGCTGCGGGCGTAGACGGTGTTCTCGAAATTCACGAAGTCGGTCAGGCGCTTGTATTCGGCCTTCACCGGCTCGGCCATGATGCCCCAATAGCCGTTCTCGAGGTTCACCATGTCGGGCGTGACGCTGTAGAGGCGCCGGATCGCATCCCAATAGCCGGTGTCGGTGGCAAGGTTGCTGGTCGGCAGGGAGGGCAGCGAGCGGGCGAGGGCGGGCGCTGCCGCGGCGGCAGCGAGAACGGCAGTGCCGAAGCCGGCGAGCAATGCGCGGCGATTGAGAGCGGTGTCGTCGGTCATGGCGGGCGTTCCTTGGGGCGGGCGCTCTCGCTAGACGCCGGCTGTTTCAGGGCCATGACGGTCCGATCGGCGAACTTATCCCCGTGCCGCGAAACCGGTGCATACTTGCGCAAACGCGCAACAGGAGTGCCGCCATGTCAATGCAGGGATCGCCAGCCGAAAACCTACCGGTCGAGGAGCCGCAGGTTCCGCGGCAGCCGGATCTTGCCGTCACCTTCGAGCGGCTCTCGCGCCTCGCGCCGATCGGCAAGGCCGATATCATGGGCAATATCAGCCTGCATTTCGCGCGGCTTGCGGCCGAGGCCGACATAACGACGCCGCTGCGCGTCTGCCATTTCCTGGCGCAGGCGGCTTTCGAGAGCGATCGTTTCCGCACGCTCGAGGAGAAGGGCGGGAAGAAGCAGTTCGCCAAATACGAAGGCCGCGAGGATCTCGGCAACACCGAGCCCGGCGACGGCGCCCGCTATCATGGGCGCGGCATCTTCCAGCTCACCGGCCGCGCCAACTACAAGCGTATCGGCCGGATGCTGAACGTCGATCTGGAGGGGCGGCCGGAGCTGGCGCTCGATCCACGCATCTCGGTGCAGATCGCCTTCGCCTATTGGCGCGATCGCAAGATCAACGCCGCCGCCGACCGCGACGATGCGGCTCGCGTCACCCAGTTGATCAATGGTGGCCTGAACGGCCTCGCCGAGCGCCGGCAATTGCTGACGACGGCGAAGGGCATCTGGTTCTGATGCGAGGCAGGAGGCTTGGCCCGACGCGGATCCGGATCATTCTCTGCCGCGATAGCTCGGAATCCACGCAGTCGGTTTAAACTTTTCGCAACGGCAGCCGCTCCATAACCTGCGCGCCTCCCGCCAACTACTCCAGAGTATGCCTTGCCGCTGGACTACCATTCGCTGCTGACGGCCTTTGCTCTTTCCGGCTGCGGGTTGGCGATCACCTTTTTCGTCAGCTGGCTTGCCTCCAGGACGGAGCGTTTCCTGATAGCCTGGACATTCGGCGTGGCGTTCATGGCGCTCGGCGTGCTGATCTACAGCTGGTACGCCCAGACCATGTCGCCGGCTGTCGGCGCCGCCGGATACACGATCCTGCTGGCTGGCCTCGCCTTCGTGTTCGGGGCCGGCCGGGAGTTCCGCACCGGCATTCTGCCCTGGCGCAGCATGGCCATCATGGCGACCGCATCGTCGCTCGTCATGGCCGTGCCGATGCTGGCCGGCTATAACGGCGCTGCCATCGTCATGCTCAATGTGGCCGCGACGATCATCCTTCTCGTCACGGCCTGGGACTACTGGCTCGGGCGGGCCGAAGCCCGGTTGGCCATCCCGCTGCTGACGGCTCTTTATGTCGTGACGGGGCTCTCCTTCGTTCCCTGCGCCATCCTGCTGCTGCAGGATGGTGAATGGCTCCTGTCGCAGGCTCCGTCGAACTGGGCCGAAGATCTCAATATCGTTGTCTGCCTGGCGACCCTTTCCGGCATCGGCGCGCTTTCCCTGGCGCTCAACCAGGCGCGGTTGGCACGCAGCCACAAGCGCGATGCCGAGACCGATCCGCTGACCGGCCTGCTCAACCGGCGGGCGCTGCTCCGCCGTATTGCGGGCGACATCAAAGGTCCCGCCGCGCTCGTCGTTTTCGACATGGACCACTTCAAGGCGACCAACGATGTCCATGGTCATCCGGCAGGCGACGACGTGCTGCGAAGCTTCGGGAAGATCCTGGCGCTGTCTTGCCGATCGCGGGGGCTTGCCGCGCGGCTTGGCGGCGAGGAATTCGCGTTGCTGTTGCCGGGAGCCTCGCTCATCACGGCTGCGAAACTGGCCGATGGCGTGCGCAGGCGCCTAGCCAAGCGCCATTTCAGCGGGGAAGGCGGCGCGTTCACAAGCACGACCAGCGCCGGCGTCGCCTATTCCGAGGACGTCGTCATCGATTTCGACACGCTTCTGCTCGACGCGGACAAGGCGCTGTATGCAGCCAAGCGGGGCGGCCGCGACCAGGTTGCGGTCAGCGCGGACGACACGGAATTCCTGGCCCATAGCTGGCCGTCGTCGGATCGGCGGCGCGATGCTGCCGACCTCGTTCGACTCAAGGCTGGCTAGAGTAATTCCGCAATTCTCCGAATCGCGAAATTGCTCCAGGCCTTTGTTTTATCGCATTTTCTTCACGCGAACCGGTGTCCACTTCGCTCGAAAATGCTCTAGAGCCGCCGCGCGAAAGCCGAGCCGTTCAAGCGTGCCCGGCCTTCAGCGCCTGGTCGAGATCGGCATAGAGGTCTTCGACATCCTCGATGCCGGTCGAGAGGCGCAGCAGATCGGGCGGGCAGGGCGAGCCGGCGCCCTCGATCGAGGCGCGGTGCTCGATCAGGCTCTCGACGCCGCCCAGCGAGGTCGCGCGCTTGTAGAGCTCGACATGGGCGGCCGACCTGACTGCCGCCGCCTCGCCGCCAATCACCTGGACCGAGAGCATGAAGCCGAAGCCGCCTTCCATCTGGCGGGCAGCGATGTCGTGGCCGGGATGCTGCGGCAGGCCAGGATAGAGCACGCGCGAGACCAGCGGGTGCGCTGAAAGCTTCTGCGCCAGCGCCAGGGCCGAGGCGGACTGACGCTCCTGCCGGACATGGAGCGTGCGCATGCCGCGCATCAGGAGATAGGCCTCGAACGGCCCGAGGATGCCGCCCTGGCCCTTGCGCACGGTCTTGATCCGGGCCCAGAATTCGTCATCGGCATTGGCGCAGAGCGCGCCGGCGACGACGTCGGAATGGCCGTTCAGCACCTTGGTCGCGGCATGCATGACGATGTCGGCGCCGAGCGTCAGCGGCCGGGTATGAACCGGCGAGGCGCAGGTCGAATCGACCGCGAGCTTCGCGCCGGCGGCATGGGCGATCTCGGCGACTGCAGTGATGTCGGTGATGGTCCAGAGCGGATTGGACGGGGTCTCGGCCCAGATCAGCTTGGTGACGCCGGGCTTCACGGCTTCCTTGAGTCTGGCGAGATCGTCGGTTTCGACGAAGTCGATCTTCAGCCCCCAGCGCGTCGCCTCGGTCAGCAGCCAGGCGCGCAGAGCCCAGTACATCACCTTGGAGGCGACGACATGATCGCCCGGCGAGAGCGCCTGGAAGACGGCGGTCGCCGCGGCCATTCCCGAGCCGAACAGCAGGGCGCCGGCCTTGGCCTCCTCCAGCATGGCGAGCACGGCCTGCGCCTCATGCACGGTCTCATTGTCCGGCCGGCCATAGATGAAGCCGGAGGAGTAGGCGTTGTCCTCGTCGCGGATATAGGTGGTGGAGACGTGGATCGGCGGCACCACGGCCTTGGTCAGCGGGTCGATCTTGCCCATGGCCTGGGCGGCGAGCGAACGGGGGTGCAGCGGGCGCTTGGTCATGAGGGCGATCCGATTTCCACTATGTGAGACGATTCATCTCATCTGAATTGCTGCAGTGCAAGAGGCTCGTCTTGTGCGGCGCGCAGACGCACCCCATTCTCGCCGCATGAGCATATCGTCAGGCAACACCGATCGTCAGCTGAATGTGTGGCTTGCCGCACTCTTCGCCATCCTGCCGGTCGTCGCGGCCTCCGTGATCGGCAGCGCCGTGACGGTGCCGCAGATTCCGAGCTGGTACGCAGGCCTCGCCAAGCCGCCCTTCAACCCACCGAACTGGCTGTTCGCGCCGGTGTGGACGACGCTGTTCGCACTGATGGCGCTGGCGGCCTTCCGCACGCTTCGCCGGCCGGTCGATACGCCGGGCAAGGCGCAGACGCTGCTCGCCTATCATGTCCAGCTTGCGCTCAACATGCTCTGGTCCTGCGTGTTCTTCGGCCTGAACAGCCCGGCAGGCGGGCTTGTCGTGATCACGTTGCTGCTGGCGGCGATGATCTGGACGATGCGCTGTTTCGCAGCGCTGAGCGACCGACTGTCCATGGCCCTGTTCGTGCCCTATCTCGCCTGGGTCGCGTTCGCGAGCCTGCTCAACGCCTCGATCTGGTGGCTGAATCGCTAGCCTCGCGACTACTCACCCGATCGAGCGCTCGATCACGCGCAGCACCGTTTCGCGCAGTTCGGCGATGGTGAAGGGCTTGGTCATCACCTCGGAGACGATGGTCTCTAGGCTCTTGGCCCGCTCGCGCTGCTCGGCATAGCCGGTCATCAGCATGATGGTGAGGTCGGGGAAGTGCTGCTTGGCGGCGAGCGCCAGCGCGATGCCGTCCATCAGTGGCATCCGGATATCGGTGAGCAGCAGGTCGAAATGGCCCTGCTCGGCCAGCAGGATGTCAAGCGCCTCGGCGCCGTCGCCGGCGGTCAGGCAGTCGTGCCCGTCCATGGCGAGGCCGCGCGCGACCAGCGAACGCAGGCTCTCCTCGTCATCGACCACGAGAATGCGCGACATCGCTTCAGATCCCCGGCAGGCCGGCCTGGTCGGCGGTCTCGACCACGCCGACATAGGGCAATTGGCGATAGGAATGGGCGACGTCCATGCCGTAGCCGACGACGAAATAATCGGGGCATTCGAAGCCGACATAATCCGCTTCGATGTTGACGGCACGCTTGGCCGGCTTCTCCAGCAGCACGGCGGTCGAGACGCGGGCGGCGCCGCGCGCCGCGAGCAGGTCCTTGGCGAAGGCGAGGGTGCGGCCGGATTCGAGAATGTCGTCGACGAGCAGGACATGGCGGCCGCGGACGTCGCTCTGCACATCCCTGAGTATCTCGACCTGGCCGGAGGAGACCGTGGCGGCGCGATAGCTCGAGAGATGGACGAACTCGACCTGCGGGCTCATGCCGGCGCGATGCATGGCGCGGATCAGGTCGGCGACGAACATGAAGCTGCCCTTCAGCACCGCGACGACGAGCAGGTCCTCGCCGGCTTTGGCGGCGATCTCGGCGGCCATTTCGGCATTACGCGCGGCGATTGCCGCCTCGTCGTAGAGAACGCGGATACGCTTGGGCTGGGACATCGACGACCGTTCCTTTCGGCGCGAGCCCATGCCCGCGCAGCCCCTTGATCGCGGGCTAAACTCTTCAGGTACCAGTCATAGCGTCCATGCACGGACAATTGAAGCGGCCGGACCCCTGCGATGTGGAAACCAGCCGAGGGATCAATGGAGGCTGGCGATGCCGTCCGGGCTGCCGGTGCCGAAGCGCAATTGCACCGAGCGCCCGTCATTGGGCGGCGAGGCGAGGCGGGCGCGGAAATGCATCAACTCCGCCGGCTCCAGTGACGGGCGCGGTGGTTCCGTCGTCCAGCTATAGAGCACCTTACCGTCCTCGCTTTGCACCATCACCGTGATCGGCGGCACCTTGGTCGTGCCCTTGGCGATGTTGGTGACGTCGCCGGAGACCACGAGGAAGCGCCCCTGCGGATCCTGGACCAGTTCGCTCTCAACGGCGCTGAAGGCGAGCCCGCGCACGTTCACCGGCAAGCCGATCGTTGCATAGAGCCCGGCGAATTGCGGCACCATCCGGACGACGCGCTCGCGCTGCCAGAGGCCGAGGCCGAGAGCAGCGAGGCCGACGGCGACGAAGATGCCGGCTGCTGCAGATGACAGGTGCGCTGCCGGATTGCGGGGAGCCGCCCAGCCGCGCTTGCGCTTGGTAGGTTGTGATCGTGCCGCATCCGGCTGCGGAGGCTCAGCCTGCTCCGACGTGATCGCCGAGATATCGGCGTCGATCTCGGCGGCGCGGCGCAGCTCCTCCTCCAGCTCGGCGGCGGTCTGCTCGGCGCTGGGCGGACTGGGAAGCTCCGGGATCGCCGCATCCAGGTCGGATTGCAGGACTTCCTGCGCCGGCTGCGCTTCGAGCGCCTGCGGTGCCTCGATCTGCCAAGTCGTCTGGCAGCTGGCGCAGCGCACCTTGCGACCGCCGGTCCCGATCTTGGCCTCGGCGATCTCATACCGGCTGGCGCAGTTGGGGCAGACGATCTGCATGGCCTTAAAAATGCTCGCTCCGCGCTGCATCCCAGAGGATGTCGGTCCGGAGCCTGATCCTCTCGCCGCTGCGCGCAAGCGCAAGCGGGTGCGGCCAGCCACTCCGCCTCCCATAGGGTCGATTTATGGTTAACGTCGCGTAAACCCTGCGCCGTGCAGGGCTGAGGAAAACCTGCCGGCGCTTTCCGCCGGGGCGAGGTCTCGGTGTAAGGTCGTGTCGGCTCGGCGTCCGTCCGGCACGATTCGGAAAAGATCAGCGAGAGGAAGTGCGTTGGTTCGGTTCGAGAATGTCGGCTTGCGGTACGGGATGGGGCCGGAGGTGCTGAAGGACATCAACTTCAGCATCGCGCCGCGCTCCTTCCAGTACCTGACCGGGCCGTCGGGCGCGGGCAAGACTACGTTGATCCGCCTGGTCCTGATGGCGCTCAAACCGACGCGCGGCCTGGTCAATCTCTTCGGCCAGGACGTCTCGCGCCTCGAAGCCGCCACGTTGACCGATTTTCGCCGGCGCATGGGCGTCGTCTTCCAGGATTTCCGTCTGCTCGATCACCTGACCGTCTACGAGAACGTCGCGCTGCCGCTGCGCGTTCTCGGCAAGGAGGAGGCGGGCTATCGCGCCGAGGTGGTCGAGCTGCTGCGCTGGGTCGGGCTCGGCGAGCGCATGCATGCCGTGCCGGCGGTGCTCTCCGGCGGCGAGAAGCAGCGCGCGGCGATCGCGCGCGCCCTGATCAGCCGGCCGCAATTGCTGCTCGCCGACGAGCCGACCGGCAATGTCGATCCCGGCCTTGGCCGGCGTCTGCTCAGGCTGTTCATGGAATTGCAGTCGCTGGGAACGGCGGTGGTGATCGCGACCCACGACATCGCGCTGATGGAACTCTACGACGCGCCGCGCCTGGTGCTGGCGGATGGGCATCTGCATGTCGATGCCTGAGCCCCTCGACATGGACGAGGCCGAGGATGAGCGGCCGCGCAGCGGCCAGCGCCTGCCGGCGAGCCTGCGCCGTGACCAGCCGCTGGTGCCGGTGGATTCGGTTGCCGGGCGTGCGCTTGTCGTCGTCATCGCCATCCTGACCTTCCTCGCGGCGCTGAGTGCCGGCGCGGCGCTGCTCGCCGCCCGTGCCTCCGAGCAATGGCGCGGCGCGGTCGCCAACGAGATGACGATCCAGGTCAGGCCCGATCCGCGCCGCAACATCGAGCAGGACATCGCCCGCGCAGTCGAGCTGGCGCGCGCCGTGCCGAGTGTCGCCGAGGCCAGGCCGATGGCGAAGGCCGAATCGGACAAGCTGCTCGAGCCCTGGCTCGGCGCCGGACTCGACCTCGTCGAGCTGCCGATCCCGCGTTTGATCGTGCTGCGGCTGTCCTCGACCTCCGCCAGTGAACTCGTCGCCTTCGGCCAGACATTGCGGCGCGAGGTGCCGAGCGCGACGCTCGACGACCACAGGCTCTGGGTTCGCCGGCTCTCGACCATGGCCAGCACGATCATCCTCGCGGGCGTCGCGGTGGTGCTGCTGGTGCTGGTGGCGGCCGGACTCGCCGTCGCCTTCGCGACGCGCGGCGCCATGGCCGGCAGCCGCGACTCGGTCGAGGTGCTGCATTTCGTGGGGGCGACCGACGAGTTCATCGCCCGCGAATTCCAGACGCGCTTCGTCGCGCTCGGCCTGCGCGGCGGTGCGGCCGGGGGACTGGCGGCGATCATCGCGATCGCGCTGCTCGGATTCCTGTCCTCGGCCTGGAGCGCGACGCCCGAGGCCGACCAGTTGCAGGCGCTGTTCGGCGCCTTCGAGATCGGCTGGTCCGGCTATGCGGTCGTCATCCTGGTCGCGGCCGTGGTCGCGACGATCGCGGGACTCGTCTCGCGGTTGACGGTGCGCCATTATCTCAGGGCAATGGGCTGACTCGCCGCGCGGCGGGGTTGTGGGAATGCCGTCATTGTGCCCGATTGGGCCGTTAGTATTTCGATCTCATGGTGCTGCTTGGAACCCGGCAAGGTCATTTTCCCTGCGTTGAGGACAGCCCGGCTGCCTTGCGACCGATGACGACGCCTGCTCCCCCGCGGCGCCGCTGGTTTCGCCGTTTCCTGCTCTGGACATTCCTTCTCGGCTCTTTCGTCGTGGCTGCCGGCTATGTCCGGTTCGCTACCGGCCTGTCGCTGACCGAAGCCGGCTCGCCGCCGCGCACCGATGCGATTGTCGTCGTCACCGGGGGAGCGCAGCGCATCGGTGACGCCGTCAGCCTGCTCAATGCCGATCGCGGACGGCGCCTGCTGATCAGCGGCGTCAACGAGCGGACCGGCCGCGAGGAGCTGGCCAAGCTCAACCCGAGCGCACGCGAGGCGCTCACCTGCTGTGTCGATCTCGATTATCGCGCCCGAAACACCATCGGCAACGCCATCGAGACGCGCCGCTGGGTCCGCCGCCACGATTTCCGCTCGCTGTTGGTGGTGACGTCGAACTACCACATGCCGCGCACGCTGCTCGAGCTTCGCCATGCCATGCCCGGCGTGCGCTTCGTGCCGCACCCGGTGGTGACCGATCAGGTCGATGTCGCCGGCTGGTGGCGCGACTGGCACGCGATCCGCCTGCTGGTGCCGGAATACCTCAAATACCTGGTCGCCGCGCTGCGCAGCAAGCTCGAGACCGACCCCGAGACCTCGCGGCTCTCCGTCATCATCGGCGGCCGCAAGCCGATCTCGCCCAAGCCGGGCGAGCTGATCGGCCCCGACTACGACAAGCGCTCGCGGGCGCCGGCACCGGCGCGCGGCGCCTGATCTTTCCGGCGGGCTCTTGACGCGCCTCGGCTGCCGGGGTTCTTGCGGACCATGCTGCTGATCCGCTCGATCCTGTTCAACATCGCCTTTTACCTGAATCTCGCATTCTGGGTGCTCGCAGCCATGGTGACGATGGTGCTGCCGCCACGTTTCCTGCTGATGATCGCGCTTCGCTGGGCCGAGACTTCGCTCTGGCTGATGCGAGCGATCGTGGGGACGCGCTACGAGATCAAGGGCGTCGAGAACATCCCGCCCGGCGGCATCATCATGGCGGCCAAGCACCAGTCGACCTGGGAGACCTTCGCGCTGATCACGGTGTTCCGCAATCCGGTCTACATCCTCAAGCGCGAATTGACCTGGCTGCCCTTCTTCGGCTGGTGCCTGCTCAAGCTCAGGATGATTCCGGTCGATCGCGGTGCCCGCAGCCGGGCTCTGCAGGCCGTGACCCGACGCGCCAAGGTCGAACTCGGCCAGAACGGGCGCCAATTGATGATCTTTCCGGAGGGCACGCGCCGGCCGGCCGGGGCCGAGCCGGCCTATAAATACGGCGTCACCCATCTCTACACCGAGCTGGGCGTGCCTTGCGTGCCGGTGGCGCTCAATGCCGGGCTGTTCTGGCCGCGGCGCAGCCTGATCAAGCGGCCGGGTACGATCAAGGTCGAGATCATGCCGGCGATTGAGCCGGGCATGGACAAGGCGGCGTTCCACGCGCTGTTGCAGGAGCAGATCGAGACTGCGAGCAACCGCCTCCTCGCGGACGGGCTGGGCGAGCTCGAGCGGCTCGGAGTGCCCGCTCCTGTCAGCATACGGCAGGAGCCGCAGGCCGGCGCCTGATCGGCCTTGACATTGGATCGTTCTGTTCCGATTTTGTTCTAGAACAAAGGAGGAACGACATGGCTGCTTTGGCCCGAGCCCGTTTCCCATTCGACCGCAACCGGTCGCTCGACAAGATGCCGCGCCAGCTCAACCTGCTGGAGGCGCTGCAGCCCGCCAAGGCGGAGCGCGCGGCTCCGCTGTTCGACGATGCTTCAGCCTTGCCGGGGCAGGTGCGCGAGATGCCGCTGCGCGCCACCGCGCAGCTCGCAGAACGCCGCTTCACCGCCTGGCGCGGTCGCTCGGGGCGGCGTTATGTCGCCTCGGTCTTCGCCATCCAAGATGGGCATGCGCTGGGGTTCACCGATGCCGTGCTGCTGGCGGTGTCGCCGGATCGCAGGATCGTCGCGGCGCGCGACAGCGGCCCGTTCGGTATCGATGCAGCGCTGACGCGCTGGCGCGACGCCGTCGCCATGGCCGGCGCCAGCGAGATCCATGTCCATCTCCTGGCGGAAGACAGCGCCGGGCGCCGCGCCGCGCTCTGCGACCTGATGCCGGAGGCGTGAGCGCTCAGGACGCCCCTGGCAGGCTCGCTCTGTCCAGCTCCGCCACGAGATGCGCCAGCAACGGGTCGTGGATGCCCATTTCGTGCAGATGCTCATGAGTGCGCCGGACATAGTCCGGGTTCTCGCCCGAGACGCCCTTGCCCTGGCGCACGAGGGCGAGCACCGCCTCCTCGGGTAGCCGGCCGGCATATTGCTCATGGTTGCGGTCGGCGATGTAGGCGAGCGCATTGAGGCGCCGGCCATCGTCGAGCCGCAGCGTCAGACGCCGCTCGAGATAGACTGCGGTCGCCTGCTCACGGGCGCGCAGGTAGTCGATCGTCTCCTTCGCCTGCTCGGCAGGGACGCGGAAGGCGACGCCGCGGCAGATGCCGCCGCGATCGAGGCCCAGCACCAGTCCCGGCACCTCGGGTGTGCCGCGATGGACATGCGAATAGATGCAGAGCGCGCGGTGATAGCCGTGCAGGCGGGCGCCGGAGCGCTCGACAAAGGCGAAGCCGGGCCGCCAGATCAGCGAACCGTAGCCGAACACCCAGAGATCTTCCGGCGGAAGCGGCGCCGTCATCCGTTCCCTCACAATTTAGCCCGTTTGCCTCGCCAGAGAGGCGTCGCGACCGGTTGGCGGATAATCTGCGTCAGCGCTGGCGTGCCGCGGCCCCGGTCGCTATCAACCTGCCGAGATTTTCGCAATGGAGCGCCCGCGCATGTCCGATCCCTCGCCCGTGCGCCGGCATGGCCGCTTCTGGCTCTATGCGCCCTTCGTGCTGCTGGCGCTCCTTGCCGCCGGCTGGTCCGGCATCTGGGGCTTTGCGCGCAGCAAGGTCGACCAGGAGCTCGATGCCGGCATCGCACGCGAGGCGCGGGCGGGCCGCAACTGGACCTGCCGGGACCGCAGCGTCGGCGGCTATCCCTTTCGCATCGAGGTGCGCTGCGCCAGCCTGACGCTGACCTCCTCGCGCTGGGGTGACGAGGTCAAGCTCGATGCCGGCCCGGCGGTGGCGGTCGCGCAGGTCTGGACGCCCGGTCACATCATCCTGCAGATGACCGGGCCGATGCTGGCCAGCCTGCCGCAAGGCCGCAAGGCCGCGCTCGACTGGAAGGGGCTGGCCGCGAGCCTGCATCTCAGTGGGCTGGCCTTCGAGCGCTTCTCGCTGGTGCTGGGCGAGCCGGTGCTGACCGTCACCGAGCCGGGGCAGGGTGCCGCCGAGACCTGGCGTGCGAGTGCAGCCGAAGCGCATCTGCGGCCCAATCCGCAGCGCTTTGCCAGTGACGGCACGGTCGATCTCGCGCTCAATGCCAAGGGCGGCGTGCTGCCGGCGCTGGAGGCTCTGATCGGCAATGGCCAGCTCGCCGATCTCGATCTGCAGGCCAGCCTGTCGCGTGCCTTGTCCTTCCGGCGCGGCTTCAACCCCGATGCGCTCGAAGCCTGGCGCACGGCCGGCGGTATCCTGGATGTGACCAAGCTCGTTCTGACCAAGGGGCCGACGCGGCTGGAGGCGAGCGGCCAGTTGACGCTCGACGAGGCGCACCGGCCGGCCGGCAAGGTCGTGGCGGCGGTGGCCGGCGTCGATCGTATCGCCGGCATCAAGGTCGGCGGGTTGACGGCCGGGCTCGGTGCCCTGCTCGGCGGGCGTACCGGCGATGGCGGGCAAAGCAATACGGCGGCAGGGCTTTCGCCGCTGCCGCCGCTGGTCCTGCGCGAAGGCAGGGTCTTTCTCGGCCCGCTCAGGCTGCCTCTGCAGCCCTTGCAACCTCTATACTGATCAGGCCGCGGGCAGTGCGGCCCGCGGCGCCTCGATCTTCACCAGTGCCTTCTTGACCGCGTCCTGCACCTTCTCGAAGGCGCGGACCTCGATCTGGCGGACGCGCTCGCGCGAGACGCCGAACTCCTCGGAGAGCTCCTCCAGGGTGATCGGATCCTCGGCGAGGCGGCGCGCCTCGAAGATGCGGCGCTCGCGGTCGTTCAGGACGCCCAGCGCCTCGCGCAGCGCCAGATGGCGGTTGTCGCTCTCTTCGGAATCGGCGAGGCGGCGCTCCTGGCTTTCGCTGTCGTCGACGAGCCAGTCCTGCCACTCGCCCTCGCCATCCTCGCGCAGCGGCGTGTTCAGCGAAGCATCGCCGCCGAGGCGGCGATTCATGTCGATCACGTCCTGCTCGTTGACGCCGAGCTTGGTCGCGATGGTCTTGACCTGATCGGGCTTGAGATCACCCTCGCCCAGTGCAGAAATCTTGCTCTTGGCCTTGCGCAGGTTGAAGAACAGCTTCTTCTGGTTGGCGGTGGTGCCCATCTTCACCAGCGACCAGGAACGCAGGATGTATTCCTGGATCGAGGCCTTGATCCACCACATCGCATAGGTCGCGAGCCTGAAGCCCTTGTCGGGCTCGAAGCGCTTGACCGCCTGCATCAGGCCGACATTGCCTTCCGACACGACTTCGCCCATCGGCAGTCCGTAGCCGCGATAGCCCATGGCGATCTTGGCGACGAGGCGCAAATGCGAAGTCACGAGCCTGTGCGCCGCGTTGCGGTCGCCATGCTCGCGCCAGCTCTTGGCCAGCATGAATTCCTCATTCGGCTCCAGCATCGGGAACCGACGGATCTCATCCAGATAACGTGAAAGTCCGCCCTCCGCGGACATGACGGGCAACGACGCAGTCGCCATGCTCGTACTCCTTTCCGGCTCCCGCTTGACGGCGAGCCAACCACCCGATGTTCCATCGGGCAGGATCGTCCGGCATGCAGCCTCGGCGACGACTTCCGTCCAGTCGCCTGCTTCATGCCCAGCGGCGCCCCTTTAGCCATCCGCTTTCGCAACGCAGTATAGACGATGCGAGGGTGGCGGAAAGTGGGCAGCTCAGCAAAAATCGGTCACAGGATCGAGAGTTCTGCTTGCAAACGTGCAAAGTCGGCTGGCGGTTCCGACTCGAAGCGCAATTCCTCCCCGGTGACCGGATGCTCGAAGCCGAGCAGGCGCGCATGCAGGGCCTGACGGCCGAGATCGGCGAGCGCGGCCTGGGCTTTCTCGGGCAGACGGCTCGCCTTGGTCATGAAGCCGGAGCCATAGAGCTGGTCGCCGAGCAGCGGGTGGCCGATATAGCTCATATGGACGCGGATCTGATGGGTGCGGCCGGTTTCGAGCTGGCATTCGACCAGGCTCGCCAGCGCTTCGACCTCCTCATGGCCGCGCAGCAGGGGCGGATAGCGTTCGATCAGCTCGATATGGGTGATCGCCTCACGGCCGCGGCCCTCGCCGACCACCATCATCTTCTCGCGATTGCGATTCGAGCGCTCGATCGGGGCGTCGATCGTGCCGGTCTGCCGGCGCGGTGAACCCCAGACGAGGGCGAGATAGGCCCGCTCCAGCGGCCCGGTGCGGCCATGGTCGGCGAACTGCTTGGCGAGGCCGCGATGGGCCTTGTCGTTCTTGGCGACGACGAGCAGGCCGCTGGTGTCCTTGTCGAGCCGGTGGACGATGCCGGGCCGGCGCACGCCGCCGATGCCGGAGAGGCTCATCCCGCAATGGGCGATCAGTGCGTTGACCAGCGTGCCGTCTTCATGGCCGCCGGCGGGGTGGACGACGAGCCCAGCCGGCTTGTCGATGACGATCAGGTGCTCGTCCTCGAAGACGACGGTGAGCGGGATGTCCTGGCCGATCGGCGCGGCGGGCTTGGCCTCGGGCATGACCAGGGATAGGCGCTGGCCGGCTGCGACCTTGCGGCTGGCATCGGCGACCACCGTCCCGTCGATGCTGACGCCGCCTTCCTTGATCACCTGCTGCAGGCGGGCGCGCGAAACCTCGCCGCCGAGCAGAGTGAGCGCCTTGTCGAGGCGCAGCCCAGCCTGCTCGGGCGCGATGACGAGTTCGGTGGCGGTGGGGGACGGGGTGGAAGCTTCGGAGGGAGTCATCTGCTGTCTATAGAAGACCTTGAGGGCTGCCCGCTAGGTTTCACCCTTGCCATCGTCATTCCGGACAAGCGGCGTCAGCCGCGCAGTTCCGGAATCCATCGAGGGGCGCTGAACTCTACGATGGATTCCGGCGCTCCGCTCCGCTGCGGCCGGAATGACGGCTCTTATTTTTTGGCCCTGCGCTTCGTTTCAGCAGCGACCTTCGCGTCGGCCAGAAGCCCGGCGACGCTTTGCTCGGAGAGGCCGCCTGCACGAGCTTCAGTGACGATGCGCTGCAGGTCCGACAATGTCAGTTCGGCGAGAGGAGGCCGAGCTGCAATAGCGCGGAGTGCGGGATCCTCTCCTGTGCCGAGTTTCTCGACCATGGTGGCACCGTCAGCTAAAAATCCGAAAGCGGCCCTTGGTCTCACCGGGCGCCTGCTGCTCCGGGCCGGGATCGTCGGGCGCATGCGCGACCGGGAAGACGACCGGGGCGGGCTTGGCCTGCTGCGGCGCCGGCTTCGTCGTTGCCGGAGCGATCTCGACGACCGGCTCGGCCGGGGGAGGGGCGGCTGCAGCGACTGGCTCAGGCCTGGCCTCGACCTTGGCTTCCGGCTTTGGCGGTTCGGGCGCGGCAGGCGGAGCGAGCCCGGCTGCTGGCGGAACCGTCACCGCCTCCGCGACCTCGGCCTTGCCCTCGATCAGTGGCGCAGAAGGCTCATCGATGTCCGCGAGGACATCGTCGTCGAGATGGGCGCCCTGGCTGCCAAGCGTCGCCGGCGGCACCGTCCAGACGAAGGCGTCGAGCCGGCCCGAAATCGGCGAGACCGGCAGCCATTGGTCGGAGACCAGGCCGTCGGCGACCCAGGCGGCGTCGCGCGGGGCGCGGGTAGCGCGGGACAGCCATTCGCGGACGCGGCCGGTGGCGCCGTGCTCGGCCTCCTCCAGCTCGGCCATCAGCAGGCAGGCGCGAACCGAGGCGCCGCCGGCGAGCAGCGGCTTCAGCGTGGTCCGGGCGCGAGCGAAGTCCTGGGCATGGATGGCGGCGCCCGCGAGCGCCAGCACGCCCTCGGGATCGGCGGGCCTGAGCTTGGTCAGCATCTCGGCGCGGGCGAGGCGGTCGCGGGCGCTGTCGCCGGGACGGACGTCGAGATAGGCGCCGGCGATGTCGGGATGCGAGACCTGCTTCCAGGCTGCCTCCAGCAGGCGTGCCGCTTTCTTGATATCGCCACGCTCGGAGAGCATCCGGCCGGCGAGAGCTGCGGCGGGGGTGAGGCCCGGTGCGAGCTTGACGGCTTCGAGCGCGGCGGCAAGCGCTTTTTCGGGCTCGCGGTCCTTGGCCTCGAGCGCCTCGGCTGCGAGCAGGACGGCGCGCTGGCGTTTGGCCTCGCCCTTGTCGGCAAGGCGCAGCGCGGCGCGGCGCTCGACCGCGGTGCGGGCCGCCTGCCAGTCGCCGGCGGCAGTGTGAAAGTCGAGCAGGGCGTCATTGGCCCAGGCGAGCGAGGGCGAGCGGCGCACTGCGTCGTCGGCAAAGGCGCGGGCGGCAGCCATGTCGCCGCGCCGGCGTGCCTCGACGAAGAGGCCGCGCAGGCCGAGCACGCGCGTCTCCGGCTTGTCGAGCATCGCCTTGAAGGCGGCCTCGGCCTGGCCACGATCGCCCGAGAGCTGCGCCGATTGCGCTTCGAGCAGCAAGGTCAGCGGCTCATTGGCGACGAGTTTGCGGGCATCGACCGCATAGCGCCCGGCGGCGACGGGGTCGCCAGCGCCGATCGCGACCATGCCGCGCGAGATCGCCTCGAAGCCGCGGGCCCGGCGCCGTGCCCGCGAGGCGAAGCCGAAGGCGGAGGGCAGGCCGAAGACGAAGCGCATGATCGCCCAGGCGACCAAAGCGAGGAAGGCGAGCACGACGACCCCGATCGCCGCGATCGCGACGCTGGTTTCGATGCGGTAGCCCTGCCAGAGGATCGAGACCTCACCCGGCCGGTCGGCGAGCCAGACGGCGCCGGCGGCGAGGGCGGCGATGACGAGGAGATAGACCAGTACGCGAACCATCGGGATCTATCCTCTCAGCCTGCCGTGCCCAGCGCCGCGACCGCATCCTGCGCGATGCGGTTGATCGTCGTCTCCGCGCTCGCGCGCTGCTTCAGCGCCGCGCCGAAGGCTTCGCTGCCGCGCCGCGCCGGCTCGGGCAATTGGGTCCAGAGATCGGCTGCCTTGACGACGTCGTTCTGGACGAGCGCGCCTTCCAGCCGGATCGGCAGGGTCGCGGGGTCACTGGAACCGGAATCACCCACTGGGCGGATGGTGACGATGCGGCTGGCAAGGCCGAGCAGCTTGTCTTCCCAGCTGTTCGCGGCCGGCGTGGTCTCGCGCACGAACAAAGCGTGGTGGCCCTTGAACTGCGCCAGCAGCTTGTCGCGCGTCGGAGCCCCGGAGCCGGCGACGGCGGCGAGCGCTGTCTTCTGATCGGCCGGGATGTCGCCGAGCGCGGTCAGATCGGCCTGGAAGGGCCGGCCGGAGCCGATCGCGTCGCGGATGCGCTCGGCCAGGACGACGCGCGCCGCGGCGAGCGCCTGCCTGCTCGGCTGGGCGGCGTTCTTCGCCGCGGCCTCGACGCCGGCCAGGCGCTGGCCGAGCGTCGCGGCCGCATCGCGAGCGGCGGCGGCTGTGCTATCGGCGCGGTCGAGCTTCTCGTTCAGCCCGGCGGGGATGGTTGCCCCGGCAGGAGGCGTCTTGGCCAGCTCGGCTAGCCGGGCGGCATTCGCCTGCGCTTCGCTGCTGGCCTTGGCGGCGCTTTCGACCGCGGCTGCGGCCTTGCGGTCGACGGCGCTGATCGCGGCGCTCTGCGTCTGCAAGGTCTCGACGCGTTTCGTGAGCTCGGCCAACCGCGCGCCCTCATCGGGGCCGAAGAGGCGCAGAGCCAGCAGCACCAGGCCGGCGCCGATCACCCCACCGGCGAGGCCGGCGAGCGCGACGGTCGGCAGGCTGTAGCGGCGCTGCTGCTCGGGTACCGGCGGCGGCGTGAATTCCTCGGGAAGCGCCTCGGTCGGCAAGACGGCCTCGGCGGCGGTCTCGATGCGTTCGGCTTCGGCTGCGCTCGTCGCCGAGGCGGTAGCCTCCGCGGGCGGCGTCTCCACGGCCTGGGTGGCAGCGAGCTCGATGGTCGGCGGCGTCCGGCCGGAGCGATTGCGGCGCTTGCCGGTCTGGCCTTGGTCGCTGCTCGGTTCCGCCGTCATCTCGTCCTTGTCCGCCCTGTCGTCCGCCGCTGCCGGCTCCTTAGCATCGCCGCTCAGCAAAGTGCGAGCGGGAAGCTGGTCGAGCGCGGCGAAGAGCGCGGCTTCCTCGGGATGTTCGGCGACGAGCACGGTGTCGGACCCGGCCGAGATCAGCGGCGCGGCGATCGCGGCCGAGAGTGCCAGCTGCGGCAAGGCCTGCGCCTGCTCGGCCAGCCCGGCCTTGGCGGCGAGGTCGAAAAAGATCTCGGCACTGCGCGGCGAATAATGCAGGGCGGCATCGGCCGAGCCGTCGCGCAACACATCCGCGGCGGCAGCGGGCAGAGCCTCGACCGCCTTGGCCTCATAGGCGGTCCAGATCGTCACCTCGTGGCCGGCATCGCGCAATTGCTGCGGCAGGTCCTCGTACCGGTCGCGACCGGCGACGAGGAGCAGCTTCTGGCCCTTCGGCAACTGTTCCAGAATCAGCGCCAGCAGCTCGGCGCGTCCACCCCTGGCGCTGTGGGCGGTGAAGCCGAGCTTGCCGGCAGCTTCCGCCGTGCGCGTGCCGACACAGAAGGCGGGCAGGGCGCCGCGCCAGCTCTTCGGCAGGCTCTCCAGCGCCGGCACGGCATTGGCGCTGGTTAGCACCAGCGCGTCGAACGGCCCCTTGGGCGGCTTCTCGCCGGTTGGCAGGACCTGGAACAGCGGCGCGACGACCGGGGCCTTGCCACGCTCGCGCAAGGTCTGAGCACTGCGCTCGGCATCCTCAAGCGGTCTGAACACCAAAACGCGCATATCGTCTCCTCGGACGGCTCAGGCCGGATCGAAGCTGCCGGGCTGGATACGGATACGAGATCCGCGCCCGATCCTCGCTCCCTGCGCGGCCTCCGTGACGGAACCAAGGCATTCGCCGACATGGATGGCGTAACCGGCGATCGGCATGTCCGTCATGTGCTGCGAGGTCTCCGGTTCTGTGTAGATGGGCCAGCGCTGGGCATTGGCCTTCTCCTTCATGCAGCACTATACGGAGGAAATCCCCGCGCGAAACCGCGCACCTCGGCGGCAGCCCGGCGACCAGTGCCGATGCCCGCCCAACACCATGACGAGCATGCGAGTTCTGGGCATAGAGACGACCTGCGACGAGACGGCCGCCGCGATCGTCGGCGTCGAACGCTCCGGCGAGGCCAAGATTCTGTCGAACGAGGTTCTCAGCCAGATCGCGGCCCATGCCGCCTATGGCGGTGTCGTGCCCGAGATCGCGGCGCGCGCCCATGTCGAGGCGATCGACCGGATCGTGGCCCGCGCCTTCGAGAGCGCCGGCATGAAGCCCTCCGAGGTCGACGGCATTGCTGCAGCGGCCGGGCCGGGGCTGGTCGGCGGCGTCATGGTCGGCCTCACCACGGCCAAGGCGATCGCGCTGGTGACGGGCCGGCCGTTCATCGCGATCAACCATCTCGAAGGCCATGCGCTGACGGCGCGGCTGACCGACGATCTCGCCTTTCCCTATCTGCTGCTGCTGGTCTCGGGCGGGCATACGCAATTGCTCGCCGTGCGCGGCGTCGGCGATTATCTCCGCCTCGGCACCACCATCGACGATGCGGTCGGCGAGGCCTTCGACAAGATCGCCAAGATGCTCGGCCTGCCCTATCCCGGCGGCCCATCCGTCGAGCGCGAGGCATTGACGGGCGATCCCGAGCGTTTCGAGTTTCCGCGCCCGATGAGCGGGCGGCCCAATCCGGATTTCTCGCTGTCAGGCCTGAAGACGGCGGTGCGGCTGGTGGCCGAGCGGATCGCGCCCTTGTCCGACCGTGACGTCGCCGATCTCTGCGCCTCCTTCCAGGCGGCGGTGGTCGATGTGCTGGTCGACCGCACGCGGGCCGGTCTGCGCGCCTGCCGCGAGGCCGGGATCAAGCCGTCTTCGCTGGTCGTCGCCGGTGGCGTCGCCGCCAACCAGCAGATCCGCAACGGGCTGGTGCGGCTGGCGACCGAGGCTGGCCTGCCGATGGTCGCGCCGCCAGTGGCGCTCTGCGGCGACAATGGCGCGATGATCGCCTGGGCCGGGCTGGAGCGCCTGCGCCTCGGCCTCGTCGACGACATGAGCGCGGTGGCGCGCCCGCGCTGGCCGCTCGACGAACTCAAGGCGAAGGCGTGAGCGCAAAAGGTCGCTACCGGACGGTGGGCGTCGCCGGCGCCGGCGCTTTCGGCACGGCGCTCGCGCTCGCGGCGGCGCGGGCCGGGCGGCGCGTTCTGCTCTGGGCTCGCGACGAGGAGACGGTGGCGAGCTTGCGCAAGCAACGTGAGGCGCCGCGATTGCCGGGTGCGAGGCTGCCGGAGGCGATCGAGCCGATTTCAGATATCGCGGCGCTGGGCCAGGCCGAGGCGCTGATTCTGGCGGTGCCGACGCAGGCCTTGCGTTCGGCCGCGACCCTGCTCGCTCCAGTGCTGCCGGCCGGGCTGCCGGTGATTTCTGCCGCCAAGGGCATCGAGCAGGGCAGCGGGCGCTTCACCACGCAGATCATCGCTGAGGCGCTGCCGCAGGCGGTTCCGGCGGTGTTGTCCGGCCCGAGCTTCGCCGCCGACATCGCACGCGGCCTGCCGACGGCCCTGACGTTGGCCTCTGCCGACGCAGGGCTGGCGAAGGCGCTGGCCGAGGCACTGAACTCGTCCGCACTGCGCATCTATCACAGCAATGACCCACGCGGCGTCGAGATCGGTGGAGCCGCGAAGAACGTGCTCGCCATTGCCGCCGGCATCGCGATCGGTCTTGGACTCGGCGAGAGCGCCCGGGCCGCGCTGGTGGCGCGCGGCTTCGCCGAGCTGCGCCGTTTCGGCGAGGCGCACGGCGCCCAGGCCGAGACACTGATGGGGCTTTCGGGGCTGGGCGACGTCGTGCTCTCCTGCGCCACGGCGCAGTCGCGCAATTTCGCCTATGGCCAGGCACTGGGGCAGGGCAAGCCGCCGATGGAAGCATCCGGCGGCAAGCTGGCCGAAGGCGCTTTTACCGCCTCGGTGCTGGTCGAGATGGCGCGGGCGGAGAGGATCGACATGCCGATCGCGGAAGCGGTCGCTGCGGTCATCGCCGGAACGGTCGGCGTGCGTGAAGCTGTCGCGGAGCTGCTGGCGCGGCCGGTGCGGGCGGAAAACTGAGCGGAGAGGGCGCGCATGGCGAATGACTGGTCCGATCTGACGAAGCGCGTGGCGCGTGGCATCGCCGAGGTGCGCAAGACCACGGGCGCCGAGCTGGTGGCCGAGAGCCAGCCGGTGCCGCTCGCCGGGCGCATCGCCCAGCGGGTGATCGAGCTGCGCCGTCGGCGCGCCGAGGACACGCATCGCTTCGTGCTGATCCTGCCCTTCGGCGAAGCCGAGGTCCGCGTCGAGCTCAGCCCGCAGGATTATGCCGGGCTGACGCGCGAGATGGTGCGATTCTGGAACGAGCAGGGCGAGGCGGCATCGCGGCCGCCTGTACCCCTGAAGGAAGAGGACGAAGGCTGATGGCGCACTGGCTGATCAAATCGGAACCATCGGTCTACTCCTGGGACGACCTCATCAAGGCCGGCGCCAAGGGCACGCATTGGGACGGGGTGAAGAACCACACCGCCAAGCTCAACCTGATGGCGATGAAGCAGGGCGATCAGGTCTTCTTCTATCACTCGAATGAGGGCCTCGAGGTCGTCGGCATCGCCGAGGTCATCAAGGAGCATTACCCTTGGGTCGAGGCCGGTCCGCCCTGGGTGCTGGTCGACTTCAAGGCGCTGAAGCCGATGCCGAAGCCGGTCTCGCTCGCTGCGGTCAAGGCCGAGCCCAAGCTCACCAAGATGTCGCTCGTCACCTCCTTCCGCCTCTCGGTGCAGCCGGTGACGGACGACGAATGGGCTCTCGTCTGCAAGATGGGCGGGCTCTGACGGCCACAGTTTCCGCCGAAAGTCGCAGCAACGAAAGTGCGAGCCCGCGGCGCTTGTCGGCGTGACGTCGCGCCCTATGATGCGACCAACTCGAAAAAGGCCGGTCGGATCGCGGTGGCATCGCCGTCGCGAGCTGCACGCCGGTCCTGATGACGGCCCAAGTCTGGGGAGACGCCTGTTATGACCGAGATGATCTATGATGTGCCGGCTTCCTGGGCCAAGAAGGCCTATCTGAACGACGCCAAGTACAAGAAGATGTATGCGGCCTCGATCAAGGACCCCGACAAGTTCTGGGCCGAGCAGGGCAAGCGGATCGATTGGTTCAAGCCCTACACTAAGGTCCGAAACACCAGCTACAAGCCGGGCAAGGTCTCGATCAAATGGTTCGAGGACGGCACCACCAACGTCGCCTATAACTGCATCGACCGGCATCTGGCGACGCGCGCCAAGCAGACCGCGATCATCTGGGAAGGGGACGACCCCAGCGAGTCGAAGAAGATCAGCTACGGCCAGCTCTATACCGAGGTCTGCAAGTTCGCGAACGTGCTCAAGGCCAAGGGCGTCAAGAAGGGCGACCGGGTCACGATCTACCTGCCGATGATTCCGGAAGCCGCCTATGCGATGCTGGCCTGCGCCCGCATCGGCGCGATGCATTCGGTGGTGTTCGGCGGTTTCTCGCCGGATTCGCTCGCGAGCCGGATCGAGGATTCCGATTCAAAGGTCGTGATCACCGCCGATGAAGGCCTGCGCGGTGGTCGTTCCGTGCCGCTGAAGAAGAATGTCGATGCAGCCGACGACAAGGTGAAGGGCGGCATCGCGACGGTGATCGTGGTCAAGCGCACCGGCGGCAACGTCACCATGAAGGACGGCCGCGACGTCTGGTATCATGACGAGATCGCCAAGGTTTCCGGCCATTGCCCGCCCGTCGAGGTCAAGGCCGAGGATCCGCTGTTCCTGCTCTATACCTCGGGCTCGACCGGCAAGCCGAAGGGCGTGCTGCACACGACCGCCGGCTATCTCGTCTACACCGCGATGACGCATCAATACGTCTTCGACTACCATGACGGCGACATCTACTGGTGCACGGCCGATGTCGGCTGGGTCACCGGCCACAGCTACATCCTCTACGGCCCGCTCGCCAACGGCGCGACGACGCTGATGTTCGAGGGTATCCCGACCTATCCGACGATCTCCCGCTTCTGGGAGGTCATCGACAAGCACAAGGTCAACATCTTCTACACCGCCCCGACTGCGATCCGCTCGCTGATGGGCGCCGGCGAGGAGCCGGTGAAGAAGACCAAGCGCAAGTCGCTGCGCCTGCTCGGCTCGGTCGGCGAGCCGATCAATCCCGAGGCCTGGGAGTGGTATCACCGCGTCGTCGGCGAGCGCCGCTGCCCGATCGTCGACACCTGGTGGCAGACCGAGACCGGCGGCATCCTGATCTCGCCGCTGCCGGGCGCGACCAAGCTGAAGCCCGGCTCGGCGACGCGCCCCTTCTTCGGCATCAAGCCGGAGCTGGTCGATGCCGAGGGCAAGGTGCTGGAGGGCGCGGCCGAGGGCAATCTCGTCATCGCCGAGAGCTGGCCCGGCCAGATGCGCACGGTCTATGGCGACCATAAGCGCTTCGAGGAGACCTATTTCGCGACCTATCCGAACAAGTATTTCACCGGCGACGGCTGCCGGCGCGATGCCGACGGCTATTACTGGATCACCGGCCGCGTCGACGACGTGATCAACGTCTCCGGCCACCGCATGGGCACGGCCGAGGTCGAGTCGGCGCTGGTCGCGCATCCGCAGGTGTCGGAGGCGGCGGTCGTCGGCTATCCGCACGACATCAAGGGGCAGGGAATCTACGCCTATGTCACGCTGATGGCGGGCGAGAAGCCCTCAGCCGACCTGAAGAAGGAACTGGTGTCCTATGTCCGCAACGAGATCGGCCCGATCGCCTCGCCGGACCTGATCCAGTTCGCGCCCGGCCTGCCCAAGACCCGTTCCGGCAAGATCATGCGCCGTATCCTGCGCAAGATCGCCGAGGACGAGTACGGCGCGCTCGGCGACACCTCGACCCTGGCCGATCCGGCCGTCGTCGACGACCTGATCGCCAACCGCCAGAACAAGCGCAAGGCGGGCTGAGGCTGGGGCGGCCTCAGGCCGCCCTGATCCGATCGGCTGCAACCTTACCGGCGAGCATGCGCTCGCCGGCGATACCGACCCGGTTCCGGCCCTCGGCCTTGGCCGTGTAGAGCGCCTGGTCGGCTGCTTCGATCAACATTTTCCAGCCGAGGCCATCGCGTCGGCCGGTCGCCACGCCGAAGCTGGCGGTGACGAGCAACTCGGTCCCGTCGTCGAGCATGATCGCCTGCTCGGCGATCGCCGTGCGCAGCGTTTCCGCGATCCGCGTCAGCGTGCGCAGGGAGGTGCTCGGCAGGACGATGGCGAACTCCTCGCCGCCATAGCGCATGACGAGGTCGTTCTTGCGAACCATTTCCGCCACCAGCCCCGCCGTGGCCCGCAGGACGTGATCCCCGGCGATATGGCCATGGGTGTCGTTGATCAGCTTGAAGCGATCGATGTCCATCAGGATCAGGCCGGTTTCGATGGGCAGGTCGGCGAAGCCGGAATCGTCCTGACCGAGGCGATCGAAGGTATGGCGGTTCAGCAGGCCGGTCAGCGCGTCGGTCTCGGCCTGTACCTTCAGGCGTTCGGTGAGACGCAGGCGCTCGCGTAGCTTGAGGCGCAGGGATTCGAGTGCCGCGAACAGCTCGTGAATCTCGCCGCCATGCCTGCTGACGCGCGTCGGCCGGTCGAGATTGCGTTCCTCGGCGAGTGCCACGATGTGATTGCGGGCCTGCAGCAGCGGGCGGAAGATGCGCCGGCGCGCCAGCTCGAGCAGGAGCAGATTGGTGAGGACGATCAGGATGGTGAAGGCAGCGACGAGCTGAAGCCAATGAATGCTGCTCGCGCGGGTTGCCTGCGCGTGCGCCAGCATGTCGTCGAGGAAGCTCTCGCGCAGGCGTTCCAGCGGCGCCATCGTCGGAACGTACTGCAAGGTCATCTGTTCGGTGGTGACCGAATAGTAGCCCGTCTTTCCCTCGGCACTCAGCCGCGCGATGAGGTCGAGCCCGTCGCGGAAGTAGCGGGTTCTCGCCTCGTCGACGGCGGCGACCAGTTCGGGCGCGTCGGCGTGCAGGGCAAGCTGCTGTTCCAGCGATTGCCAGATCTGCAGGACACGCCCATGGGTCAGGATGAGCTCGTCGTAAGCCATTGCGGAGAGCGGTTCGCGCGCAGCGATCGACGGGGCGAGGAAGGATCCGAGCCGCCCCGCATATTCGCGCAGGTCGCCAAGCATCAGCCCGGTCAGGGCGTGCCCTGCCAGCGAGCTGTCGTGCTCCGTCAGCTCGGCCATCGCAGCGACCACCACCGGTCGCATCGTCTCGACGACCCCGAACATGCCGGCGATGACGCTGCGGATCTCGATCGTGTCCCGCTGGGCCAGCGGCAATGCGCTCAGCCGATCCGCCGCGCGTCTTGCCGTGACGAGGCTGGCGTGGACGTTGCCCAGCTTGTCGCGGGCGACGAGATGCCGGGTGATCTCACTGCCGTCATCGGGTGTGATCTCGGCCAGGGCCTGATCGCTCAATGCGCGGAATTCGGCGAGCTTGCGCGCGGCAGGGCTGTCCGCTGCAGGTTCCTCGCCGAGCACGCTGTTCATCGGGCCGCGTTCGGCCGAGAGGCGGTTCGCTGCGGTCAGAACTTTCCGGTAGACCGTGAGAGCCTCGAGATTGCGGCTGGCGCGGGCATAGTCATTGCCGAGGATGGTGATCAGGCCGAGTGCCAGTGCAAGCGAGAGCGCGAGCAGGACCATGCAGCCCAGAACGAGCTTGGTATCGAGGCTGGCGCCTGGCCGCGCGCGAATGGCGGCTGGCACTTCGAAACGATCACTCAAAGCCGACGCACGCTTCCGAAAGGCAAGTTGCCGTTGCGTGAGCTATCGAAGCTGGCGATTGAGATTCAGTAAACTCATTGCCGCCAAAAGCCGGCTTCAGCCTTCGCCGGGTTTGCGACGGCCTTTCCGGCCGAGCTTCCTGCCATAGAGTTCGAGCTTGTGGCGAACGATCTCGTAGCCGAGTTCGGCTGCGATCTTGGCCTGGAGCGCCTCGATCTCGGGCGAGGAGAACTCCACGACCTGGCCGGTCTCGACATCGATCAGATGGTCATGGTGCTGCTGGTCGGCGTGCTCATAGCGCGAGACGCCGTCCTCGAAGGCGTGGCGCTCGATCGCGCCCTGCGTCTCCAAGAGCTTCATCGTCCGGTAGACGGTCGAGAGCGACAGCGTCGGGTCGTGCACGAAGGCGCGGGTGAAGATGCCCTTCGCGTCGGGATGGTCGTCGGCCTCGGCCAGGACCCGCAGGATCAGCCGGCGCTGCTGCGTCATGCGCAGTCCCGCCTTGCGGAGCTGGAGCTCGAACTCCGTCACGCGCTGGTCGATTCCCTTCATGCGCGAGAGGTAGCAACCCTGAGAGGCATTTGCAAAAGCCTGATTATCGCAAATCGTTTGCAGAAGCGTTGACAGATGCAAGTGGTTTGCAATAGCGTTACCTCATCCCCCGTTTCGCTATTGGAGAGACCATGTTCGCGCGCCGCTGTTTCCTTGGCCTCGCTGCCGCCACGACGCTGGCGCTTGGCCTTGCCGCTTCTGCCGGGAGCGCCCTGGCGCAGGCCGCGCCGGGCAAGCCGCTGCGTGTCGTCACCACCTTCACGGTGATCCAGGACATCGCCCAGAACGTCGCCGGCACGGCCGCGATCGTCGAATCCATCACCAAGCCGGGCGCCGAGATCCACGATTACCAGCCGACCCCGCTCGACGTGGTGAAGGCGCAATCGGCCGATCTCGTGCTCTGGAACGGCATGAATCTCGAGCGCTGGTTCGAGAAGTTCTTCGACAATGTGAAGAACGTCCGGAGCGCGGTGGTAACCGCCGGCATCGAGCCGATGGGCATCAAGGATGGACCTTATGAGGGTAAGCCCAATCCGCATGCCTGGATGTCGACGACGAGCGCGCTGATCTATGTCGAGAACATCCGCAAGGCGCTGTCGGAGGCCGATTCGGCCAATGCCGCGATCTATGCCAAGAACGCCGCCGACTACTCCGCGCAGATCAAGGCGATGGATGCGCCTCTGCGCGCCCGCCTCGACAAGGTGCCGGCCGAGAAGCGCTGGCTCGTCTCCAGCGAGGGCGCCTTCAGCTATCTCACCCGCGACTATGGCTGGCGCGAAGCCTATCTCTGGCCGATCAACGCCGACGAGCAGGGCACGCCGCAGCAGGTGCGCCGGCTGATCGACCTCGTCCGCAAGAACAAGCTCCCGGCCGTGTTCAGCGAGAGCACGATCTCGGACCGCGCCGCCAGGCAGGTCGCGCGCGAGACCGGCGCCAAATATGGCGGCGTGCTCTATGTCGATTCGCTCTCCGACGCGCGCGGCGCAGTGCCGACCTATCTCAAGCTGCTCGAGGTCACCGTCGACACGATCGCGAAGGGGTTCGGCCAGTGAACCTGCAGAGCGCCGAGATCCGGCCGGGGCAGGGGCCCACGCCGTCGATCGTGGTCAGCGGCGTCACCGTCCGTTACGCCAATGGCGTCACTGCCGTGAACGATGCTTCCTTTGCGCTCGGCCCCGGCACGATCTGCGCGCTGGTCGGCATCAACGGCTCGGGCAAGTCGACGATCTTCAAGACGCTGATGGGCTTCCTGAAGCCGGCGCAAGGGCTGGTCAGCATCGCCGGCATGGAGGTGCGCGCGGCGCTGAAGCGCGGCCTCGTTGCCTATGTGCCGCAGGCCGAGGAGGTCGATTGGACCTTCCCGGTGCTGGTCGACGACGTCGTGATGATGGGGCGCTACGGCCATATGGGCTTCATGCGCCTGCCACGAAAGGCAGATCGCGAGGCGGCCGAGCAGGCGCTCGATCGGGTCAACATGCTGGAGTTCCGCCGCCGCCAGATCGGCGAGCTCTCCGGCGGGCAGCGCAAGCGCGTCTTCCTGGCGCGCGCGCTGGCGCAGGGCGGGCAGGTGATCCTGCTCGACGAGCCTTTCACCGGTGTCGACGTCAAGACCGAGGACCAGATCGTCCAGCTGATGCGGGAGCTGCGGGCCGAGGGACGGCTGATGCTGGTCTCGACCCATAATCTCGGCTCGATCCCGGATTTCTGCGATCAGGTCGTGATCGTCAACAAGACCGTGCTCGCCGCGGGGCCGACCGAGACGACCTTCACCCAGGATAATCTGCAGCGGGCCTTCGGCGGCGCGCTCCGGCATTTCCGCCTGGAAGGGGCGAGCCTGCATGCCGATGCCGACGACCGGCGCGTCACCGTGATCACCGATGATGAGCGTCCGCTCGTCTTCTATGGCGATCGCGACCATGAGAAGCCTGCCGCCGGCAGGAAGGATGGGCAGCCGTGATGGAGCTCCTGCTCGAACCCTTCGGCTACCAGTACATGGTCAAGGCGATCTGGGTCTCGGCCCTGGTCGGCGGCGTCTGCGCCTTCCTGTCCTGCTACCTAATGCTGAAGGGCTGGTCGCTGATGGGCGATGCACTGGCGCATGCGATCGTGCCCGGCGTCGCGCTCGCCTATCTCCTGAAGGTTCCCTATGCCGCCGGCGCCTTCTTCTCCGGCCTGCTGGCGGCGCTCGCCATGGCGCTGGTCAGGGTGCGCACGCAACTGCGCGAGGATGCCGTCATCGGCATCGTCTTCACCAGCTTCTTCGCGGTCGGCCTGATGATCGTCTCGATCAACCCGACCTCGGTCAACGTCCAGTCGATCGTGCTCGGCAATATCCTCGGCATCTCCGACGAGGACGTCGTGCAGGTCGCGATCATCGCTTTCGTCTCGCTCGCCATCCTGCTGCTGCGCTGGAAGGATCTGATGCTGGTCTTCTTCGACGAGAACCAGGCGCGCGCCGTCGGCCTCTCGCCGACGCGATTGAAGATCCTGTTCTTCGTGCTGCTCTCGGCCTGCACGGTCGCGGCGCTGCAGACGGTTGGCGCCTGCCTCGTCATCGCCATGGTGGTGACCCCCGGCGCGACCGCCTATCTGCTGACAGACCGCTTCGGCCGGCTGATTGCGATCGCGGTGACGATGGGTGTCGTCACCTCGGCGGTCGGCGCCTATGCCAGCTATTTCCTCGACGGCTCGACCGGCGGGCTGATCGTCGTGTTCCAGACGCTGCTGTTCCTCGCGGCCTTCCTGTTCGCGCCAAAGCATGGCCGCCTCGGCGCGCGCCGGGCGGCTAGCACGGGAGTAGCGGCATGAGCCTGATCCAGGACTGGCTGCTCGCGCCCTTCGCCCACGAGTTCATGCTGCGCGGCCTTGCCGTCGCGGTGATGGTCGGACTCGTCTGTGCCGTGCTGTCCTGCTTCCTCGTGCTCAAGGGCTGGTCGCTGATGGGCGATGCGGTCTCGCATGCGGTGCTGCCCGGCATCGTGCTGGCCCATATCGCCAGCCTGCCGCTCGCCATCGGCGCCTTCGCAGCGGGCCTGACCTGCGCCTTCGGCATCGGCTATCTCAAGGAGAACAGCCGGGTGAAGGAGGACACGGTGATGGGCATCGTCTTTTCCGGCATGTTCGCGCTCGGCCTCGTGCTCTTCGTCAAGGTCGATAGCGACCAGCACCTGCTGCATATCCTGTTCGGCAACATGCTCGGCGTGACCTGGGGCGATATCGCCGAGACGGCGCTGATCGCCCTGCCGGTCGCCGGCATCATGTTGGCGAAGCGGCGTGACTTCCTGCTGCACGCCTTCGACCCGGCGCATGCGCGCGCGATCGGACTGCCGGTCAGGGCACTGCATTTCGGCCTGCTCGCCATGCTGGCGCTGACCATCGTCGCGGCGCTCAAGGCGGTCGGCATCATCCTGGTCGTCGCCATGCTGATCGCGCCCGGCGCGATTGGCTTCCTGACGACGCGCCGTTTCGACCTGATGCTGCTGGTCGCAGTCGCGGCGGCGGTGACGTCGAGCGTCGCAGGCACGATCCTGAGCTTCCATCTGGACGTCGCGACAGGACCCTGCATCGTCGTGGTGCAGGCGGTGCTGTTCCTGGCCGCGCTGGCGCGCAGCCTTCTCAGGGCGCGGAGGCTGGTCACGGCGCGTCCCGCCTGAGCTCCCTTGCGAAAAAAATCGTGCTCCCTCGGGAATAAGGCCGCTCGCCACTCGTTTTTCCCAAATCCGCCAAGTTGCCCCGCTGCGATGGAGCAGGGCCGGTACGAGGGAGATGATAATGAGCGAGACCGACCAAGGACGACGAACTCTGCTGCGGCTGGCGCTGTTTGCGCTGCCCATGGCAATCGCGGGTTCGGCGCTGACCGCGACAGCGGTGCGGGCCGATGATGATGACGACGATGACGATCGCCGGCGCCGTCGCTGGTATCGCCGCCGCTATGACGACGATGGCTACCGGCGGCGCTGGCGCGATGACGATTACTATCGCTGGCGGCGACGCAGGCGCCGTCGTGACGATGACGACGATGATTGATTGCCGCGGCTGAGCAGTTCGCCCCGCGCCGGGTCAGGCCGCCCGCGCAGGCTCGCTATCGCCGATCTCGGTGACTTCGACCCACTGGTTCAGGCACTGGCAGAAATTCCCGCTGGTCAGGAAGGCTATGTCGGCCGCGTCGCGTCCTGCCGCGATGCGGACCATGCCTTCGACCGGGGCCAGCCGCGTCGGATCGACCAGCCACCACTGTCCGTCGAGATAGACCTCGAAGACGGCGTGGAAATCCGGCGGGTCGAGCTCGGCTGCATAGACGCTGACGGCGCGAGCCGGCAGGTTGAGCGCCCGGCAGAGCGCAATGGCGAGATGGCTGAAGTCGCGGCAGACGCCGGCACGGTCGATGAAGGTCTGCTCGGCCGTGGTCTGCGCATTGCTGACGCCGTGCACGTAATCGACATGCTCCTGCAGCCAGTCGACGACGGCGAGCACCTTGGCGCCGCCCGCCTCGATGTCGCTGAATTCGCGTTGGGCGAAGCGCATCAGATTGTCGGAGGGGCAGAAGCGGCTCGGCAGCAGGTAGGGCAGCACCTCGGCCGGCAGTTCGGCCCAGGCATGCTGGCGTGCATCGGCATGCAGGATGTGGCGCGTGCCATTGTCGACCGTACCCTGATACTGGATCGAGACCTGACCCGAGAGCACGGCCCGGAAACGGCGTGCGCCGGTTTCGGCGTCGAGGTCACGGATCAGTTTGGCACCCTGGTCGACCAGGAGGCGATCCGAGATGATCGTCTGGTCCGAGGATCGCGCCGGCTCGATCGCGACGATCACCGGGGTTTCGTGGTCGAAGCGATAGACCAGAGTGGCGACGACCTTCAGCTTCACATCCTGCTCCTTGCGATCGCTGACGTGCGTCAACGCGACGAGGAGCAGGACGTTCCGCGATTCCCGCGACAACGGCGCGACGGACGGGCGCCGGCGTCGCGCGCCGTCAGCGCTTGGTCAGGAAGGCCATGAAGGCGGCCTGCGCCTCGGCCGATTTCAGCCGCTCGCCGAAATGGCGCGCCTCGGTCATGATCGTCTCTGCCACGGCAGCGGCGCTGCCGCGCTTGAGCAGCGACTTGGTCAGTGCGACCGATTGCGGCGGCAAGGCTGCCAGCGCCCTGGCCTTCTCCAGCGCAGCTGCGAGTGCGTCGCCTTCGTCGGTGACGCCGTTGATCAGCCCGGCTTCCTGAGCGACCTCGGGGCCGAAGGCCTCGCCCAGCATCAAGAGTTCGGCGGCGCGCTTGCTGCCGGCGATCAGCGGCAGGAGATAGCTCGAGCCACCCTCCGGGCAGAGGCCGAGGCTGACGAAGGGCATGCGGAAGCTGGCGCCACGCCCGGCGAAGGCGAGGTCGCAATGCAGCAGCATGGTGGTGCCGATGCCGACCGCGAAGCCCTCCGCCGCCGCGACGATCGGCTTCTTGGCCGTCGAGATCGCGGTCAGGAAGTCGATGGCGATCTCGGCGCCGACGCCGGTCGCGGCCGCTGCGGCGAAGTCCTTGATGTCGTTGCCGCTGGTGAAGCAGCCACCGGCACCGGTGAGCACGACGGCCCGGACCGAGGCGTCGGCATCAGCGGCGGCGAGTGCGTCGATCAGCCCCTGATAGGTGGCGCGGTCGAGCGCATTGCGCCGGTCGGGCCGGTTCATGGTGATCTGCCTGACGCCCTCGGCCGGGGTCTCGCTCAGAACGGTCTCGGTCATGCAAGCTTTCTCAAATGTCCTTCCCGCCGGGAGCGGGCGGCAGACGATGGGGGAGCCGCTTGCGCCGGTCAAGGAAGCCCTTAGGCTCAGGCGTTGCGGGGTCTCCGTCATTATTTTAAGTTTCAACTAATTGAGCGGCGCGATCGCGCCGCCGGCAGGACAGGGTGGAGATCGCATGCCTACCGTCACATTGACCCGCCAGGGCGAGATCGCCATCGCGACGCTCGACAACCCGCCGGTGAATGCGCTCTCGGCCGCGCTCCGGGCCGATCTCAATGATGCGCTGGCGAAGGCGATGGCCGATCCGGCCGTGACAGCGCTGGTCATCGCCGCAAAGGGCCGTGCCTTCATCGCCGGCGCCGATATCAGCGAGTTCGGCAAGCCCCCGCCGCCGCCGATCCTGCCTGACCTGCTGGCGGCGATCGAGAATGCGCCGAAACCGGTCGTCGCGGCGATCGAGGGTGTCGCACTGGGCGGCGGGCTCGAGGTTGCGCTCGCCTGCCACGGCCGCGTGGCCAGCCCGGCGGCCAAGCTCGGCCTGCCGGAGATCAAGCTCGGCCTGATCCCGGGAGCCGGTGGCACGCAGCGCCTGCCGCGGCTGATCGGAGCCACTGCCGCCTTCCCGATGATGCTCTCGGGCGAGCCGATCCCGGCCCAGAAGGCTCTGGCGCTCGGGCTGGTCGACAAGCTCGTCGACAGCGATGCCACCGCGGCTGCGATTGCGTTGGCGCAGGAACTGGCGGGCAAGGGCGCACCGGTGAAGACCAGCGCGCGCAGCGACAAGCTGACGGCCACCGAGCGTGAGGCCTTCGAGGCGCTGGCCAAGGATGCGCTGGCGAAATCCGGCGAGATGCCGAATGTCGCGGCGCTGGTCGAGGCGGTGCGCGCGGCGTTGACGCTGCCGCTGGCGGACGGGCTCGCGACCGAGCGGACGCTGTTCCTGAAGCTCCTCGGCGACGAGCGCTCCAAGGCGCTGCGCTATGTCTTCTTCGCCGAGCGCGAGGCGGCGAAGGTGCCCGGCATCGACGAGAGCGTGAAGCCGCGCCCGATCGCGCGTGCCGCGGTGATCGGCGCCGGCACCATGGGCGGTGGCATCGCGATGTGCTTCGCCAATGCCGGCATCCCGGTGACGTTGATCGAGACCACGCAGGAGCAGGTCGACAAGGGCCATGCCCGGGTGCGCGACACCTATGGCTTCTCGGTCAAGCGCGGCTCGATGACCGAGGCGGTGCGCGAGCAGCGCATGGCGCTGATCACGCCGGCGGTCGGGCTTGCCGCCGCCGCCGAGGCCGACATCGTGATCGAGGCCGCCTTCGAGGAGATGGGCGTCAAGCGCGAGATCTTCGGAGCACTCGACACAATCGCCAAGCCCGGCGCGATCCTCGCCAGCAACACCTCCTATCTCGACCTCGCCGAGATCGCGGCCGTGACGAGCCGGCCGGCCGATGTGCTCGGCATGCACTTCTTCAGCCCGGCCAATGTGATGAAGCTGCTGGAGATCGTCCGGCCGGCCGGCGTCGCGAACGATGTGATCGCCACCGCGATCAGCCTTGGCCGTAAACTCGGCAAGGTGCCGGTCGTGGTCGGCAATTGCTTCGGCTTCGTCGGCAACCGCCTGCTGGAAGCGCGCACCCGCGCCGCCGAACGCCTGCTCGTCGCCGGCGCGCTGCCGCATGAGGTCGATGCGGCGCTGACCGGCTTCGGCTTCAAGATGGGGCCCTTCGCCATGTCTGATCTCGCCGGCAACGACATCAGCTGGCGCAGCCGCAAGGCGCGCGGCAAGAGCGCGGCAGTGGCGGATGCGATCTGCGAGCGCGGCTGGTTCGGCCAGAAGACCGGGCGCGGCTATTACCGCTATCCGGAAGGCGCCCGGGCCGGTGAGCGCGATCCCGAGGTCGAGGCGCTGATCGCCGAGGTCTCCGCCAGCAAGGGTGTGACGCGGCGCAGCTTCACGGCTGAGGAGATCCTGGCGCGTCTGCTCGACCCGATGGTCAACGAGGGCGCACGCATCCTCGACGAGGGCATCGCCACGCGCGCGAGCGATATCGATACGGTCTGGCTCAACGGCTACAACTGGCCGGCCTGGCGCGGCGGGCCGATGCACTGGGCCGAGAGCGTCGGACTGGGGATGATCGTCAAGCGGCTGGAGCAGCAGGCGGCCGAGAGCGGCGACGCCTCGCTGGAACCGGCGCCGCTGCTGCGCAAGCTCGCGGCCGAGGGCAAAGGCTTCAGCTGAGCCGCGCCATTATCCTTCGGCGGCGAAGCCGAGCGGGATCGCCGTGGTCGATTTGAGCTCCTCCATGGCGAACATGGAGGTGACGTCGTTGAGCTCGATGCGCGAGATCAGCTTCTTGTAGAGCGCGTCATAGGCGGTGATGTCGGAGACATAGGCCTTGAGTAGGTAGTCGATCTCGCCGCTCATCCGGTAGAAGTCGACGATCTCGGGCAGGTCCTGCACGGCGGCGTGGAAGCGCTCCAGCCAGTCCATCGAATGATGCGCCGTCTTGACCGCGATGAAGACGGTGACGCCGGCCTTCAGCTTGGTGCGATCGAGCAAGGCGACGCGCCGCCTGATATGGCCTGCCTCTTCCAGCTTCTGGATGCGCCGCCAGCACGGCGTCGGCGACAGCCCGACCGCCTCGGCGATCTCCGCCAGCGGCTTGCTGGCATCCTGCTGCAACAGCGCGAGAATGCGCAGATCGAAGGCGTCGAGCTTGGCCATGGCTGCGGGCCTCATTCGGAATGAAATATCACTCGCTATACGCGAATAGAAATCTATTTCTCATATATCGATAAAAATTGGTATCAGTTTCTAATTTTATGCCATTTGCAGCGACGGATCGCAAACCATTCCCACCGGACCCGGCCTATCATTCCCTTGTCATTCGATGCGGCGGGAGATCAGGGACATGCAGGGCTTTCTCGGCGAGGAGCGGAGCGGCACGGTGCTGAATGCCCTGCGGACCCATGAGGGCACCTGCTCGCGCGATTATCTCGCCGCGGCCCGCGCCGTCCTCAACGAGCTGGTCGCTGTTCCCGACCTGATCCAGGCCCTCCCGCTGCTGCGCAAGCAAGGCAGCTATGCCCGCAACCTGCTTGCCGGCAACGAGGCCGTCAGCGTCTGGGCGATGGTCTGGGGCGAAGGTTCCACGACCTGCATCCATGATCATCACTGCTCGTGCTGCTTCGGCATGGTCACGGGCGCCCTGACGGAAACCTGGTATCGCGCCATCGATGCCAGCCGTGCAGTGGCGACGCAGGAATATGAGCGCCAGGCCGGTTATGTCGCCTGCATGCTGCCGACGGGGCCGAACATCCATCGCATGCAGAACCGCGGCGTAGGCGACGCGATCTCGATCCACATCTACGGCTACGACCACCATCTCCACGATTCCTCGGTCGAGACCGAGTACACCGCCGTGGCAGGCTGAAGCCGACAATCGGTTCCATAGCCGGCAGGCGCGCCGGCAGAATTTGCGAGCGCGGTCGGGGAATTCCCCGGCCGCGCTCTTCTGCCATCATGATGTCGTAACCCACACCGACCCTGTCGGCGGGGAGATCGAAAGCGGGTGGGCCAGCTGTCAAGGAGACTTGAGGCATGAGCCTGAACGTTCTGCAGAACCGTTGGGATGGCACCGAGGGCGACGATACCTGGGTGGCCGAGACCGGCACGACCGGTTGGACCGCCTATGGCAGAGGTGGCGACGACCATATGACCGGCAGCACGCTCGCCGACATGCTGTCCGGTGGCGATGGTTTCGACGTCATTCATGGCGGCGGCGGCAATGACCGTCTCTATGGCGGCGAAGGCGTCGACCAGCTTTATGGCGGCGACGGCAACGACCTCATCGACGGCGGCGGCCAGTACGACCTGATCTATGCCGGCAACGGGAACGACGTGGTGATCGGTGGTGGCATCGCCTATGGCGAAGCTGGCAACGACTTGCTCTCCGGCAGCGAGGAACGCGACATCCTCATTGGCGGCGACGGGAACGATACGATCCAGGGCGGCAACGGCGCCGATTTCCTTCGCGGCGGCAACGGCACGGACACGATCTATGGCGGCGGCGACGACACCGCCAATTTCGATTACACGGACGAGCTCTGGGGCGATGCCGGGAAGGATTTCCTCCATGGCGGCGTGGGCCGGGACGTCTTCGTCTACTGGACCGAAAGCGAGAGCCTACCCGGAGCTGCCACGCGCGACGTCATCTACGATTTCACGCAAGGCGCCGACGACATCAGCCTGCCGGTGGATGCCGATACCGTAACACCCGATTTTCAGGATTTCGTCTTCATCGGCACGGACGGCTTCAGCGGCGGCGCCGGCGAGGTGCGCTACGACATCGCCGACGGTAATACCTTGGTCACGGCCGATATGAATGGCGATCGCGTGGCCGATTTCGAGATCGAGCTCGCCGGAGAGATCAACCTGACGGCTTCCGACTTCCTGCTCTGAACCGAGTGACCTCGGGCTAATCCAGCCAGCTGGTGAAGCCCTCGACCGGCTCGCGCTCCGGCACGAGCCGGTTGGCCGGTGCATCCGGATCGGCCTTGCCGAGTGCGATGCCGCAGACGACCACTTCGCTCTCGGGAATACCGAGCTCGCGCCGGACGACCTGATGGAAGCGGGCGAAGATCGCCTGCGGGCAGGACTCGAGGCCATGGCCCTGTGCCGCGATCAGCAGGGTCTGGACGAAGGCGCCGAGATCGAGCCAGGAACCGATTTCGAGATCGCGGTCCACCGTCAACATCAGCGCGACCGGCGCGCCGAAGAAGCGCAGGTTTGCCTCGGTCTGGCGGCGCATGCCGGCGTGGTCGCCCTTGGCGACGCCGAGCAGGCCGTAAAGGTCCCAGCCGACCTTGCGGCGGCGCGAGAGATAGGGCTCGCGGAACGTCGTGGGGTAGTAGCGATACTCCTCCTCGCGCGGGGAGGGATCATCGAGCGCGGCGATCAGCGCGGTTTCAAGCCTGACGCGGGTCCTGGGGCCGAGCACGCGCAGCCGCCAGGGCTGCATGTTGGTGCCGCTCGGGGCCTGCGCTGCCAGCTCGATCAGGCGGCGCACCAAAGCGGGATCGACGGGATTGGGCAGGAAGGCGCGCACGGCGCGGCGGCTGGCGATGGCCTTCTCGACCGCCTCAGCCGCCGCTGCACTCATGCGCTGAGCGGCTGGCGCGCCGCCAGGAAGGCCTCGTGCTCGCGGATCAGGCCACCATCGAGCGCCTTGGCGATCAGCTTGCGGGTGTTGTCGAGTCCGTAGATCGCGGCAAAGGAGCCGAAGCGTGGGCCCTGATCCTCGCCAAACATCACCTGGTAGATCGCCTTCCACCAGTCGCCGGAGACGCCCGGCCGCTCGGGCGTGGCGTTCTTGGCAGTGAGGTTCTGATAGCGCGGAATGGCGCGCGCGACGTCGAGTGCCGCATCCTGCACGGCTTCGGCGCTCGCATCTGCTGGCAGGGCAGCAAGGGCGGCGTCGAGCGCGGTGAAGGCTGCGCGCTCGGTCTCGTCGGCCGGGCGGTAGTGCTTGGCCGGCTTCACGAAGTCTCTGAAGTAAGCGAGCGCATAGCCGACGAGCGCATCGAGCCGCGGATGCGTCTGCGGCGAGATGCCGGGCGCGTAGCGCTGCAGGAAGCCCCAGAGCACGGCCTTGTCCTCGGAGTTCGCGACCGCGACGAGGTTCATCAGCAGCGAGAACGAGATCTGCGTGCGCACCGCATTGTCGCCCTCGCCGGTGGCGATCACCTCCGGCTGCGGCGGCGTGCCGGCATGGATGTGCCAGACCGGGTTGCCGAGCCGGTTCTTCCAGTCCTGCCGGTCATAGCCGCCGAGGAACTGCAGGTAGTCATCGACCGCGCGTGGGATCACGTCGAAATGCAGCTTCTTGGCCTCGCGCGGACGCGCATACATGAACAGCGCCAGGCTCTCCGGCGGGCCGTAGCTCAGCCAGTCCTCGATGGTCAGGCCGTTGCCCTTCGACTTCGAGATCTTCTGGCCCTGTTCGTCGAGGAAGAGCTCGTAGTTGAAGCCCTCCGGCGGCGTGCCGTCGATGGCGCGGGCGATCTGCGAGGAGACCTTGACCGAGTCGATCAGGTCCTTGCCGGCCATCTCGTAGTCGACGCCGAGCGCGACCCAGCGCATCGCCCAGTCGGGCTTCCATTGCAGCTTGGCATGGCCGCCGGTGACCGGCGTGGTGAAGCGCTCGCCGCTCTGCGGATCGGTCCAGGTGATGGTGCCGGCCTCGACGTCGCGCGCCTCGATCGGCACCTGCATGACGATCCGGGTCTTCGGATGGATCGGCAGGAAGGGCGAATAGGTCGCGGCGCGCTCCTCGCGCAGGGTCGCCAGCATGATCGACATGACCTTGTCGAAACGGGCCAGCATCTTGAGCAGGGTCGCGTCGAACTCGCCGGCGCGATAGGCGTCGGTCGAGGACTTGAACTCGTAGTCGAAGCCGAACTGATCGAGGAAGGCGCAGAGCCGGGCATTGTTGTGCCGGCCGAACGAGTCATGCGTGCCGAACGGATCGGGCACTTCGGTCAGCGGCTTGCCGAGATGCTGCGCCAGCAGCTCCTTGTTCGGCACGTTGTCCGGCACCTTGCGCAGGCCGTCCAGGTCGTCCGAGAAGGCGATCAATCGGGTCGGGATGGCGCCATCGGTCAGCACCTGAAAGGCGTGGCGCACCATCGAGGTGCGCGCGACCTCGCCGAAGGTGCCGATATGTGGCAGGCCCGACGGGCCGTAGCCGGTCTCGAACACCACCTCCTGCTTGCCCGATTTCTGCAGCCGCGCCACGAGCTTCTTGGCTTCCTCGAACGGCCAGGCGGCCGAGACGCGGGCGGCTTCGATGAGCGCGGGGTCGAAAGCGGGCATTTTGGCTTCAAGTCTCGCAAGATAGGGCAGGGGAGCGGGCGGTTTCGCAGATATGCAAGTGCGGCGCAACATCCGTGGGGCCATCTGCCGGCAAGATGGAAAACGCTTGCTCAAAAAAGCGGCAGACAACCCCGGCCGATCGATTGACTCCGAACCGGCCCCCGCTAGCGTCGTCGTACAACATAAGCAGGGGTCGGCTTCGATGGTTCGTGAGGTGAAGTGGGGGATGTCCGGCTCGCAGCGGGCCGGCGAGGGTTTGGCATGGGCGGTCAGCCGCCGCGTTGCGCTTGCCGGTGCGGCTGTGCTGGGCTTGAGCGCGATGTCGCCGGCGCAGGCTCAGACCGCGGTGAAATTCACGCTCGACTGGGTGTTCCAGGGGCCGACCTCGCCTTTCCTGGTGGCGCTGGAGAAGGGCTACTACAAGGCCGAAGGGCTCGACGTGACCATGGATCCCGGCCAAGGCTCGGCCGGTGCGGTCCAGCGTGTCGCCACCGGCGCCTATGACATCGGCTTCTCCGACGTGAACTCGCTGATCGAGTACAACGCCAAGAACGTCGGCAAGGAGATTCTCTGCGTCTTCATGGCCTATGACTTCCCGCCTTTCGGCGTCCATACGCTGAAGAAGACCGGGATCAGCAAGCCGGCCGATCTCGCCGGCAAGAAGCTGGGCGCGCCGGTGTTCGACGCTTCGTTCCGGCTCTTTCCGGCCTTCGCCAAGAAGGTCGGCATCGACGCCAAGACCGTCAATCACGTCAACCTGACGCCGCAATTGCGCGAGCAGTCGATGGTGCAGGGCACGGTCGACTTCATCAGCGGCCATTTCTTCTCGTCGGTGCTCGACCTGAAGGCGCGCGGCGTGAAGCAGGAGGACATCGTCTCCTTCAACTACTCCGACTACAAGATGGACGTGTACGGCAACGGCATCATCGTCTCGCCGGCCTTCGCCGAGAAGCCGGAGGTGGTGAAAGGCTTCCTGCGCGCCACCGCCAAGGCCTGGAAGGAGGTCGCCGCCAATCCGGCGGTCGGTCTCGCCGCGGTGAAGAAGCGCGATCCGCTGATCGACGAGAAGCTGGAGGCCGAGCGCCTCGATTTGTCGCTGAAGATGAACGTGCTGACGCCCTATGTGAAGGAGAACGGCATGGGCGATGTCGACCCGGCGCGCTTCGCCCGCTCGGTCGTCGATGTCGCCGACGCCTTTGGCCTGCCGGCCGCACCGGCGGCCGACAAGGTGTTCTCGAACAAATACCTGCCGCCCAAGTCGGAGCGCATGGTCGCGCCGTAACCAACGTGGCTATCCACTCCAGCCCTCATCCTGAGGAGCCGCCCCGGCAGGGGCGGCGTCTCGAAGGATGCTTCAGGAGGCTCCCGTGACATCTGGACCATCCTTCGAGACGCGGCCTGCGGCCGCTCCTCAGGATGAGGGCTCGCGAGTGCGGGCCGGAACTCCCCTAGTCGAATTGCGCAAGGTCAGCCTCGCCTATGGCAGCGGCCCCTCGCGCATGCTGGCGCTGGAGGATGCGACGCTCGACATCGCCAAGGGCGAGTTCATTGCCGTGGTCGGCCCATCCGGCTGCGGCAAGTCCACGCTGATGAAGCTGGTCACCGGGCTGTTGCCGCCGAGTGGCGGCGAGGTCCGCGTCCACGGCAAGCCGGTAAAGGGGCCGATCCGCGGCGTCGGCATGGCCTTCCAGGCGCCGACCCTGATGCCCTGGCGCACGACGCGCGACAACATCCTGTTGCCGCTCGAAGTGGTCGAGCCGCACAAGCGCCGCTTCCGGGCGAACAAGGCCGAGTACATCGAGCGGGTCGAGACGCTGCTTGCTTCGGTGGGCTTGAGCGGCTTCGGTGACAAGTTCCCCTGGCAGCTCTCGGGCGGCATGCAGCAGCGCTCCAGCCTGTGCCGGGCGCTGGTGCACGAGCCCGAGATCCTGATGCTCGACGAGCCCTTCGGCGCGCTCGACGCCTTCACGCGCGAGGAACTCTGGGGCGTGATGCAGGCGCTCTGGCTGGAGAAGCGCTTCACCGCCGTGCTGGTGACGCATGATCTGCGCGAAGCGGTCTACCTCGCCGACACCGTCTACGTGATGAGCCGGCGGCCCGGGAAGATCGTCAAGATCAGCAAAATCGATCTGCCGCGGCCGCGCACGCTGGAGACGACCTTCACCGCCGAGTTCGTCGACATCGTCCACGACCTGCGCGAGCGCATCCATATGGAGCATGCGTGATGCGGCCCCGGCAGGACCAAGATCATGACTGACCGCCAGAGACAGGTTCTGCTCGTCGCCATGCCTTGGCTCGCCATGGCTGGGTTGCTGCTGATCTGGGAGCTCGCCTGCATCGTCTTCGACGTACCGGAGATCCTGGCGCCGCGGCCGACGCGCATCTTCGAGGTGATGGTCCAGCGCTGGGACATCCTGCTGAGATACTGCCTGGAGACCTTGTGGACGACGGCGATCGGCTTCGTGCTGGCGATCGGTTTCGGCGTGCTGCTCGGCCTCGCCGTCGGCGCCTCGCCCTTCATCTATTCCGGGCTCTACCCGCTGCTGATCGCCTTCAACGCGGTGCCCAAGGTCGCGATCGTGCCGATCCTGATGATCTGGCTCGGCGTCGGCGCGCTGCCGGCGATCATCACCGCCTTCGTCATCTCCTTCTTCCCGATCGTGGTGAACGTCGCCACGGGCCTCGCCACGATCGAGCCGGAGATGCGCGACGTGATGCGCTCGCTCGGCGCCAGCCAGTGGGAGATCCTGACCAAGGTCGGCGTACCCCGCGCCATGCCCTATCTCTTCGCCAGCCTGAAGGTCGCGGTGACGCTCGCCTTCATCGGCTCGGTGATCTCCGAGACGGTCGGCGGCAATCGCGGTATCGGCTTCCTGATGCTCTCGGCTGGCGCCCGAAACGACTCCGCCACGACCTTCGCCGGCCTCTTCGCCATCGCGATCATGGGCATCCTGATGTACGCCGCCTGCGCGCTGGTCGAGCGCCGGATGACGCGCTGGGCCTTCCGCGGCGAGATCGTCGGCTGAGTGGAGCGCTTCGCCGCTAGTGACAGCGCGGCTTTGCAACAATATACAGTCAATCCATTCAGTGCTGCGCTTTCACGGATCGCATCGATGGATTGGCTTCCTGACCTGACCCAGAGCGACAAGCCGCGCTATCTCGCCATCGCCGACCGGATCGCCGCCGACATCGCCGCGGGGGTGCTGTCGGCGGGGGAGAGATTGCCGCCGCAGCGGCGGCTCGCCGAGGCACTCGCCGTCGACTTCACCACGGTGGCGCGCGGCTATGTGGAAGCGCAGCGGCGCGGGCTGGTCGAGTCGCGGGTGGGGCAGGGCACCTTCGTCAAGGCGGTGCCTATGAAAGCCATGACGCCGGACAGGGGCTCGATATCGCGCGCGTCCGCGCCGGAATTGGTCGACCTCTCGATGACCTTGCCGCCGGAGCCCGACGATCCCGCGCTGGTCGCTCGGTTGCGGCAAGGCATGGCCGAGGTCGGTGAGCGGCTGGTCAGCCTGCTGCGCTATCAGCCGCTCGGTGGTTCACCAGCCGACAAGGCGGCGGCTGGGCTCTGGCTCGGGCGACGCGGGCTTGCTCCGGCTCCTGAACAGCTCTTCGTCGTACCGGGTGCGAATGCGGCGCTGCTGGCGATCCTGAGCAGCCTGGCCAGGCCGGGCGACGCAGTGCTCTGCGAGGCGCTGACCTATCCCGGCATTCGCTCGATCTGCGCGCAGCTCGGCCTGCCCCTGACTGGCCTTGTGATGGATCGCGACGGGCTCGACCCCGAGGCGTTCGCCGAGACCTGTGCGCGCCTGAAGCCGAAGGCGCTCTATCTCAACCCCGTCCTGCAGAACCCGACGACGATCACCATGCCGGAGCGGCGGCGCGAGGAGATCGCAGGAATCGCCCGTCGCCATGGCGTCGCGATCATCGAGGACGATGCCTATGGCTTCGTGCCGCCCGATGCGCCGGCGCCTTTTGCTGCGCTCGCTCCGGAGCTGAGCTGGCACATTGCCGGCCTGTCGAAATGCCTCGGCGCCGGTTTGCGGCTCGCCTATGTCGTGGTGCCGGACCTCCGTTCCGGCTGGCCTTTCGCTGCGGCCCTGCGCGCCAGCAGCATCATGGCTTCACCTTTGACCGCGGCGCTGGCGACGGCCTGGATCGAGGATGGCAGCGCCGACGCGCTGCTTGCCTTCATCAGGACAGAGACGGCGGCGCGGCAGCGTCTCGCGGCCGAGATTCTGCCTGCGGGCCTCCACCGCACCGATCCGCTGAGCTTCAATCTCTGGCTGGAACTGCCCCAGCCCTGGACCCGCGCCGCCTTCGTCGGGCAGATGCAGGCGACCGGGATCGGTATCGTCGCCAGCGATGCCTTCGCCGCCAAGGGACCGGCGCCGGAGGCGGCCCGCATCTGCCTGGGTGGACCGATCGGCCGCAAGGCGCTCGGCGATGCGCTCGCCTTCATGGCGCATGCGCTGGAACAGGCGCCGGAGGTGAGTGCTCGCGCACTATAGGCGCTGGGCCATAACGGCCCTGTGCTGGCCGAATGACCTGCGACAGTGTTGCATGTGTGCCGATATTGACTGCAATCAATATTGGCGCTATGTAGCGGTCAATCTCTGGTGAATGCAGTCAATCATGGTGCGTCACCGTCAGGAGGACGACATGGCACATCAGCATTGGCCGGCACTGTCTCCGCTCAAGACCGGCCTGCGCGGCCGCTGCCCGCGTTGCGGCGAAGGCCAGCTCTTCGACGGCTTCCTGACGCTGAAGCCGCGCTGCGAGGCTTGCGGGCTCGATTATTCCTTCGCCGATCCGGCTGACGGCCCGGCGTTCTTCGTGATGATGTTCGTCTGCGTGCCGGCGGTCGCCTTCCCGCTCTGGCTGGAGCTGAGCTACAGCCCGCCGACCTGGGTGCATCTGGTCACGACCTTGCCGCTGGTGTTGCTGACCTGCATCCCGCCCTTGCGCCCGCTCAAGGGCTGGCTCGTCGCCTCGCAGTATTTCTACAAGGCTGAGGAAGGGCGCCTGGCCAAGCCGGTCCAACCCGCCAAGGATGATAGTCAGAACGGGCTGACCGGGAAGAACCGGATGAACAGCCTGGCATAGGTGCCGTCGTCCCAGAGACCCTGCAGCGCGTAGTCGATCGCCCGCTTCAGTGCGAGATCGTCCTTGCGCAGCAGGAAGCCGACGCCCTCGCCGAAATAGCGGGCTTCGAGATAGGGGCCGCCGGCGAAGGCGAATTCGCTGCCGCCGCGGCCGGCGATGCTCAGCGCCAGCGCGACCCCGTCCCCGAAAACATACTCGGCATCGCCGCTGCGCAGCAAAGCGAGCGCGGCTTGCAGGTCCGGCGCGGTCCGGCGCTGGATGAATGGGGCGAGGCGCTCGAGGAAGGCTTCATGCGCGGTGCCTGAGACCACGGCGACGCGCGTGCCGCGCAGGCCGCCCAGCTCGAGGTCGGCCCGGGCATTGCCGCGTGTCGTCAACAGGCGAGCGGGTGAGCGATGATAGGTCTGGCTCGCCGTAAAGCGCGAGCGCAGCTCGCTCGTGACAGGGATGGCGGCGGCGAGCACATCGCCGCGCCCCTCGGCCAGGGAATCCAGCAAGGTGTCGAAGCGGCGGGCCTGGATGGTGCAGCTCAGGGCGAGCTTCTCGCAGACCGCCCGCGCGAGCTCGACCGAAAAGCCGGTGACGCCACCTTCCGGCGTGGCGAAATGCATCGGCGGGAAGTCGTCATCAGTGAGGAAGCGGATCACCCGCGGCGGGCCGAGATCGGGCCGCTCGACCCGGACGTTCGGATCCCAGTAGTTCGGCACGACATAGGTCGCGGCCGGCTGCGCCTGGGCCTTCGCTCCACCTGAGGGCAGGAGCAGCAGGGCGGCGAGGGCGCTGGTCGTCAGGGCTTTCGCGATGAGGGCGAACATCGCCTGTATCTGGCGCCAGGGTAGGGCGGGGATCAAGGGGCAGAGGTGCGTCATTCTCGGGCGGAGCGAAGCGCAGACCCGAGAATCTCAGGACGAGAAGGTGCTGATAGGAGCTTCCTCCGGCCCGAAATGCTCGGGTCAAGCCCGAGCATGACGCATGTCGTCAACCCAGCGCCGCTGCCGTCGCCTTTGCGCCCTTCTGGAACAGGCTGGCGAGATGACCCGCCACCGCTTGCGTGAAGCGCTGCTCGCGCGGCAGGTCGTCACCGAAGATTGCGCCGATGCCGAACAGGGCCTCGCTCAGCGCCCCGGCATTGCGGCCGGCAGTCTTGGCGCGGGTCGTGAATTCGGCCGCCAAAGGATCGCGCACGTCGATCGCGGCGCCCGTCTCGTCGGTGCCGGTGACATAGGACATCCAGGCGGCGACCCCGAGGGCAAGATGCTCGATCGGCGCGCCGGCCTTCAGGCGCTCGCGGATGGTGCCGAGCAGGCGCTGCGGCAGCTTCTGCGAGCCGTCCATGGCGATCTGCCAGGTGCGATGCCGGATCGCCGGATTCTGGAAGCGGGCGAGCAGGTCGTTGGCATAGGCCTTGAGGTCGACGCCCTGCGGGGCCGGCACGGTCGGGATGATCTCGTTCCAGAGCCCTTGCAGGAAGCGGGCGAAGACCGGATCGCCGCTCGCCGCCGCGACCGTCTCGTGCCCGGCGAGGTAGCCGAGATAAGCTAGGCTCGAATGCGCGCCGTTGAGCATGCGCAGCTTCATGAACTCGAAGGGCGCGACCTCCGAGACCATCTGCGCGCCGACGTCGTGCCAGCGCGGCCGGCCGGCGGCGAAGACGTCCTCCACCGCCCATTGCCGGAAGGGCTCGCCGATCACCGGAGCGGCATCATCGAGGCCGAGCAGACCAGCGACCTCGGCGATATCGGCCTCGGTGGTCGCCGGCACGATCCGGTCGACCATGGTCGAGGGGAAGGCGCCATTGGCCTCGATCCAGGCGGCGAGCTTGTCGTCGCGGAGCGCGGCGAAGTCTCTGATGAGACCGGCCAGGACATGGCCGTTGGAAGGGAGGTTGTCGCAGCAGAGGGCGGTGAAGGGGCCGAGGCCCGCGGCCTTGCGCGCAGCTAGGCCGGCGGCGATCAGGCCGACGGCCGAGCGCGGCGCATCGGGATGGGCGAGGTCGTGGATGATGTCGGGATGATCAGCCCTGAGCCTGCCGGTCGCCGGATCGTGGCAATAACCCTTCTCGGTGACGGTGAGCGAGACGATCTTCGTTTCGGGTGCCGCGAGCCTGGCGACCAGCGCCTGCGGGCTTTCGGGCGCGACGAGCACGTCGAGCACGGAACCGATGACGCGCAGTTCAGGGCCGGCCGGGGCGCGCTTCAGGAAGGTATAGAGCCCGTCCTGCGGCTTCAGCCGGTCGCGCTGGTCGGGCCGCTGCAGGCTGGCGCCGATGATGCCCCAGGCGCCGAATTCGGCTTCCAGCGCGTCGTCGGTGAACTCGCATAGATGGGCGCGCGTGAAGGCGCCGAGGCCGAGATGGACGATGCCGGGCTTGAGCTTGCTGCGGTCATAGCCCGGCCGCCTGACGGCGGCCGGAAGCGAGGCAAGAGTGGCGGAGGACAGACGGGTCAATGGAACAGCCTCGGCAGCCAGAGGGAGATGCCGGGGACATAGGTCACCAGCAGGAGCACGGCAACCGAGGCGCCGTAGAACGGCCAGATCGTGCGCATGGATTCGCCGATCGAGATGCGCCCGATGGCGCAGGCCACGAACTGGACCGAGCCGACCGGCGGGGTGTTGAGGCCGATGCCGGCATTGAGGATCAGGATCACGCCGAAATGGATCGGGTCGACGCCGAAGGCCTTGACCACCGGCAGGAAGATCGGCGTGCAGATGATGATCATCGGCGCCATGTCCATGAAGGTGCCAAGCACCAGCAGGATGATGTTGACCATCAGCAGGATGACGATCGGATTGTCCGAGACCGCCTTCATCGCCGCGATCGTCGCCTGCGGCACCTGCAGGAAGGCCATCAGCCAGCCGAAGGAGCCGGCGGCGCCGATCACCAGCAGCACCATGGCGGTGGTGCGCACGGCTCCGAGCGTCGCCTCGACGAAGGCCGTCCAGGTCAGCTGGCGATAGACCAGGATGGTGACGAGGATGGCGTAGACCACCGCGACGCAGGAGGATTCGGTCGCGGTGAAGACGCCGGAGCGGACGCCGCCGAAGATGATGCCGATCAGCAGGATGCCGGGCAAAGCGAGCACGACATAGCGCCCGACGGCGGCAAAGCCCGGGAAGGGCTCGCGCGGATAGCCGCGCTTCACCGCAACCGCCCAGGCCGCGAACATCAGCGCGGCGCAGAGCAGCAGGCCGGGGATGACGCCGGCGGTGAAGAGATCGGCGATCGAGAGATTGCCGCCCGCCGAGAGCGAATAGATGATCATGTTGTGCGAGGGCGGGATCAGCAGCGCGATGATCGCCGCGTTCGCGGTGACGTTGACGGCGTAGTCGGCGTCATAGCCGCGCTTCTTCATCTGCGGGATCATCAGGCCGCCGACGGCCGACGCATCGGCGACGGCCGAGCCGGAGATGCCGCCGAAGAGCGTGCAGGTCACGACATTGACCTGGCCGAGGCCGCCGCGCAGATGGCCGACCAGACTCGCCGCCATCTGGATCAGGCGCTCGGCGATGCCGCCGCGGATCATCAGATCGCCGGCATAGATGAAGAACGGGATCGCCATCATGGCGAAGGCGTTCATGCCGGAATTCATCTGCTGGAAGACGACGACCGGCGGCAGGCCCATATAGACGACGGTCGCGACCGAGGCGATGCCGAGGCAGAAGGCGACGGGGACGCCGATCAGCAGCAGCAGCGAGAAGACGCCGAAGAGAACCCAGAGTTCCATGGTTCAGACCTCCTGCTCGGAGCCGAAATGGCCGAAGCCGAGCGGGGCCTGCTTCTCGCCGGTGACGAAGAGCAGCATTTTCTCAAGCGCGAACAGGGCGATCAGCGCGCCGCCGGCGGCGATCGGGACATAGTCCCAGCCGCGCGAGATGCCGATGATCGGCATGCGGTCGCTCCAGGTGCCGGCGGCGAGCTGCGTGCCATAGACCAGCATGGCGAGGCCGAAGGCGCAGACCAGACCTTCGCCGATCAGGATCAGCGCGGAGCGGACTGGCGGCGGCGACATGGCGAGGCCGACCTCGAAGCCGAGATGGTCGCTCTCGCGCACGCCGACGGCGGCGCCGAGCAGGATGAACCAGGACATCAGGAAGAGCGAGCCGGCCTCGACCCAGATCGGTGTGTCGTTGAGGACATAGCGGCCGAACACGCCCCAGGCGACCATCACCGTCATCAGGACGAGGCCGGTGCCGGCGGTGAACAGGGCGTAGAGGCTGAGCTTGGCGCCGAGGCGCGTCAGAAGCGCGGTGAAGGCGTGCATGGATGTGTCCCGGCGCTGTCAGTTCTTGCGAGTCGTCCCGGGCGAGCGAAGCGAAGACCCGGGACCCATGCCGCAACGGTTCAGGCATGGATCCCGGATCGGCGCGGCTTCGCCGCTTGTCCGGGATGACGAAGTTGGAAGGGGCGGCCCGTAAGCCGCCCCGGTCGTCAGCTCACTTCACCGCCTGGATGGCGGCGACCATTTCCTTGAGCTTCGCGTCGGTGACGAACTTGTCGTAGACCGGCTTCATCGCGTCGATGAAGGGCTGCTTCTCGACCGCGTTGACCTGCGCGCCGCCGGCCTTGACCTTGGCTTCCGAGGCCTTCTCGCGGGCATCCCAGAGCTCGCGCATCTTGACGACCGATTCCTTGGCGGCGGCCTTGATCAGCGCCTGGTCGGCGGCGTTGAACTTGTCGAAGCTCTTCTTCGACATCACCAGCACCTCCGGCGAGAGCGAGTGCTCGGTCACCGAATAGAATTTCGAGACCTCGAAATGCCGGGTCGATTCATAGGACGGCCAGTTGTTCTCGGCGCCGTCGATGACGCCGGTCTGCAGGGCCGAATAGACCTCGCCGAACGGCATCGGCGTGGCGTTGGCGCCGAGCGCCGAGACCAGCGCGACGAACATGTCGGACTGCTGCACACGGATCTTCATGCCCTTCATGTCGGCGGGCGTGCTGATCGCCTTCTTGGAGTTGTAGAAGGAGCGCGAGCCGGAATCGTAGAAGGCGAGACCGATCAAATCGTGCTTCTCGAAATCCTTCAGCAGGTCGTCGCCGATCTTGCCGTCCATCACCTTTCGCATGTGCTCGACCGAGCGGAAGATGAAGGGCAGCGAGGGCACGTTGGTCGCCGGGATCAGGTTGTTGAACGGCGCCATGTTGATGCGGTTGATGTCGATCACGCCGAAGCGGGTCTGGTCGATCGTGTCCTTCTCCTGGCCGAGCTGGGCCGAGTGGAAGACGTTGATCTTGATCCGCCCTTGGGTGCGCTCCTCGAGCAGCTTGCCCATATGCCGGACGGCCTCGACCGTCGGATAGTCGGTCGGATGGATGTCGGTCGAGCGCAGGGTGACGTTCTGCGCCTGTGCCGAGGTTCCGAGCAGCGCGGCGAAGGCGACGCCGGCGAGCGCGGAGAAACTCCTTCGATCGAGCATGGTCTTGCGATTGAGCATGGTCTTGTCCTCTCCCCAATAAAGTCGCCGGCTTATTCCGGTCGTTCTTGTCCCCAGACGGGAGCCGCGCCGGCACGGCCGGCACGGCGAGCTCTCACAAAAATTCCGTCCGCATCGGCGTGAAGGAATCGATCAGTTGCCCGGCCTCGATGTTGACGACGCCGTGGACGAGGTTTTCGGGCACGAAGAAGGTGTCGCCGGCGGAAAGCCGGCTGGTCCTGCCGTCGATGGTGACGTCGAAGACGCCGCTTTCGACGTAAGACGCCTGGCGGTGCGGGTGCTGGTGAGCCTTGCCGATCGCGCCCCGCTCGAAGACGACTCGGACCACCATCAGGTCCGGGCCATAGGCCATGATCTTGCGCTTCACTCCGGGCTCGGTCGGCTCCCAGGCGATCTCGGCGTCATGCTGGAAGAATGAGTTGAGACGGTCGCTCATCGGGCCAGCCAGCCTCCATCGACAGGAAGGATTGCGCCGTGGATGTAGGCCGCGGCATCGCTCGCCAGGAACACGGCCGCGCCGCCGATATCGGACGGCTTGCCCCAACGCCCGGCCGGGATGCGGGCGAGGATCGCGGCGTTGCGATCAGGATCGGCGCGCAAGGCTTCCGTATTATTGCTCTCGACATAGCCGGGGGCGATCGCATTGACGTTGATGCCCTTGCCCGCCCATTCGCAGGCGAGCAGCCGCGTCAGGCCGGCGAGCCCGCTCTTGCTCGCCGTATAGGAGGCGACGCGGATGCCGCCCTGGAAGGAAAGCAGCGAGGCGATGTTGACGATGCGACCGGTGCGGCCGGCGGCGAGCGCCGCCTTGGCGAAGGACTGGGCCAGGAAGAAGTTGGCCTTGAGGTTGAGATTCATCACCTCGTCCCAATCGCTCTCGCTGAAATCGAGCGCATCGGCCCGGCGAATGATGCCGGCGTTGTTGACGAGGATGTCGAGCGGGCCGGCGAGCGCCTGAGCCTGCTCGATCACACGTGCGGCGATGCCGTCCTGCTGGAGATCGGCCTGAAGCGCGAGGCAGGTGCCGCCGGCCTCGGCGATCAGCGTCTCCGTCTCGGCCATGCTCGAACGCCCGGCTGCTACGACCTTGGCACCGGCCTCAGCCAACGCCAGGGCAATGCCCTGGCCGATGCCGGTATTGGCGCCGGTGATCAGCGCCGTCCGGCCGTCCAGCGAGAAGGGCGAGGCCGTCGCCATCAGCGCAGCGTCTCCACCGGGGCGGCATCCATGTCGGTGAACTCGACATTGTCGCCGGCCATGGCCCAGACGAAGGAGTAGTTCGAGGTGCCGCAGCCGCAATGGATCGACCAGTTCGGCGAGATGATCGCCTGCTCGTTGGCGACGAGGAGGTGGCGGGTCTGCTGCGGCTCGCCCATGAAATGGAAGACGCGGTGGGCCGGGTCGAGGTTGAAGTAGAGATAGGCCTCCATCCGCCGGGTGTGGGTGTGGCAGGGCATGGAGTTCCAGACCGAGCCCGGCTCCAGCGCCGTCATGCCCATCACCAGCTGATTGGTGCCGGTCGAGTTCGGCATGATGTATTGCCGGATGGTGCGCTTGTTCGAGGTCTCGGCAGAGCCGAGATGGATGGTGTTGGCGTCTTCCTTGCGGATGAGCTGGTGCTTTGCTTCGCGATGCGCCGGCGCGCTGGTCAGGTAGAACTTGGCCGGGTTCGCCGGATCGGCGCTGGCGAAAGTGACCTCCTTGGCGCCGAGCCCGACATAGAGCGCGTCGAGACTGGGCAGCTCAAAGCGCTCGCCGTCGACGCTGACCGAGCCGGCGCCGCCGAGATTGATCACGCCGAGCTCGCGCCGTGCCAGAAAGAAGGGCGTGCCGGTCGGCGGGAACGGATCGAGCGTCAGCGGCTTGGCCGCCGGCATGGCGCCGCCGACGATCATGCGGTCGTAATGGCTGTAGGTCAGCGCAACCTCGCCGGGCACGAAGATGCGCTCGATCAGGAAGTCCTGGCGCAGCGTCTCGGTGTCATAGCCGCGCACATCGCGCGGATGGGCGGCCTGGCGTTCGTCGATGGTTTTTGCAGCGCTGGTCACAGCCGGTAGGCCTCCTTGGCCAGACGGTAGGCGAGATCGTGGGCGACTTCGGCGGCCTCGTCCTCGTCGAGACGGTGCTCGGCGACGAGCCTGGCGAGGTAGTGGCAGTCCATCCGGCGGGCGACGTCGTGGCGCGCCGGGATCGAGAGGTAGGCGCGGGTGTCGTCGTTGAAGCCAACGGTGTTGTAGAAGCCGGCGGTCTCGGTGGTGAGCTCGCGGAAGCGCAGCATCGCCTCGGGCGCATCGAGGAACCACCAGCCCGGTCCGAGCTTCAGCGCCGGATAATGCCCGGCGAGCGGGGCGAGCTCGCGCGAATAGCTGGTCTCGTCGAGGGTGAAGGCGATGACGGTGAGGCCACGCTCGTTGCCGACCGCGTCGAGCAGCGGCTTCAGCGCCGAGACATAGTCCATGCCGCGCGGGATATCGGAGCCCATGTCGCGGCCGAACTGCTCGAACAGGTGCGGGTTGTGGTTGCGGTGGGAGCCGGGATGGATCTGCAGGACGAGCCCGTCATCGAGGCTCATCTTCGCCATCTCGGTCAGCATCTGGCCGCGGAATAGGTCGGCGTCCTCGGCCGAGAACTTGCCCTTCAGGATCTTGGCGAACAGCTTCTCGCACTCGGCCGGCGTCAGATTGGCGGTGCGGGCCGTGGCATGGCCATGGTCGGAGGAGGTCGCGCCGCGCTCGATGAAATAGCCGCGGCGCTTGCGATGGGCTTCGAGATAGCCGTTCCAGCTCGCGACATCCTCGCCGGTCAGCTCGCCGAACTGTGCGAGATTGTCCTTGAAGCCCTCGAATTCGGGGTCGACGACGCTGTCAGGGCGATAGGCGGTGACGACCTTGCCGCCCCAGCCCGAGGCCCTGATCATGTCGTGCCACTTCAGCGGATCGAGCGCGCCCTCGGTGGTGGCGATCGCCTCGATCTTGAAGCGCTCGAACAGTGCGCGCGGACGCATCGCGTCCTGCTCCAGCTGCTCGGCGATGCGGTCATAGATGCGGTCGGCGCTCTCGGCGGAGAGGCGCTCGGTGATGCCGAAAATCGAGAAGGCGGCGTGCTCGAACCAGAGCCGCGTCGGCGTGCCCCGGAACAGGTGCCAGTTGCTGGCAAAGAGCTTCCAGATCTGGCGGGGATCGCCCTCGACCTCGCCGCCATCCTTGCGGGCGATGCCGAGCTGCTCGAGCCGGATGCCCTGCGAGTAGAGCATGCGGAAAATGTAGTGGTCAGGCTTGACGAAGAGCGTCGCCGGATCAGGGAAGGGCTTGTCCTCGGCGAACCAGCGCGGATCGGTATGGCCGTGCGGCGAGATGATCGGCAGGTCGCGGACGCCGGCATAGAGGCGGCGCGCAATGCCGCGCGTCACCGGTTCGGCAGGCAAAAGACGATCGTCGTGCAGCAGCATCGCTGGCGTTTCCTCTGTCGGGCCGGACCATAGGGCCGGCGCTGGTGATGTCAATATACTAATATACTAGTATGCACTGACCGGCCGTGTTACGCCCTGATTGGCCGCGGAGCGCGCATCGTGGTCCAATAAGGCAGCGATCATGGCTAGGATAGGACGATGTCGGAGGCGCTAGGGATAGGCGAAGCCCGAGCCTCACGACGCGAGCGCAAGCCGCAGCGTCTGGCCGGAGCGTCGGCAGGGCGCGCCACGGCGGCCTCCGTCGTGCAGGACGAGCTTCGTCGCGAGATCCTCGACATGGTGCTGCGGCCGGGTGTGCCCCTGTCAGAGAAGGATCTTACCAACCGCTTCGGCATGAGCCGCACGCCGGTACGCGAAGCGCTGATCCGGCTGAAGGAAGAGGGGCTGGTCGAGATCTTCCCACAGGCCGGCACCTTCGTCGCCCGGATCCCGACGAGCGCGATTCCCGAGGCGGTGTTCATCCGCCAGGCGCTGGAATGCGCCACGGTGGAGGTGCTGGCGCGGATGGCCAGCGCGGACGACATCGCCCGGCTCGATGCGACGATCGCGGTACTGCATGAATCGCATGAGGCGGGCGATCAGGAGCGCTTCCACCTCGCCGACGAGGATTTTCACGAGGTGCTTGCCGACATCGCCGGCTATCCCGGCGTCTGGAAGCTCGCCCAGGCGGCGAAGAGCCAGATCGACCGCTGCCGGCGAATGACCCTGCCGGTGCCGGGGCGGATGGCGATGGTGATCCGCGAACACCTTGCCATCGTCGACGAGATCAGGCGGCACGATGCTCCCGCCGCGGTGGTCGCGATGCGCCAGCATCTCGGCACGCTGCTGCCCGATCTGGTGCATCTCAAGGCGAGCTATCCGGATTATTTTGTTTGAGCTTTTGCGCGGGTGGCGCAGCCTGCCCTCTCCCCCCTTGTGGGGGAGAGCTGGAGAGGGGGGTAGTCAGCCGTGTGGCTGATCGTGAGCAGAGGCTCAAGCCGCTCACCCAGTCACCCCCCTCCCAACCCTCCCCCACAAGGGGGGAGGGCTCCCGCGCCCTTCAGCGCTCTTGCCTCCCGCTTCGTTCCCGCGCCATCTTGCGCCGCAACGACGATGGAGGCGGACGATGACGACGCGGCGCGATCTTCTGGCGGGAGCGGGCCTCGCCGCGCTCGCAACCCAGCTTCCGCTCGCCGCGCTCGCGCAGGCCAAGGACGGCGTCACCATCGGCATGACGCTGGAGCCGCCGACGCTCGATCCGACCTCTGGCGCGGCGCAGGCGATACGCGAGGTCACGCTACAGAACGTCTTCGAAGGGCTGGTGGCGATGGACCGCACCGGCAAGCTCGGGCCGGCGCTGGCCGAGAGCTGGACGCTCGCGCCCGACAATCTCACCTACACCTTCAAGCTCCGGCCGAATGCGCGCTTCCATGACGGCACGCCGTTCGCCTCGCGCGACGTGAAGTTCTCCTTCGAACGCGCGGTCGCGCCCGATTCGACCAATGCCCAGCGCTGGATCTTCACGCCGATCGAGAGCATCGAGGCGCCCGATCCGATCACCGTCATCATCAAGCTGAAGCAGCCGACGGCGAACTTCGTCTACGGCCTGTCCTGGGGCGATGCGGTCATCGTCTCGCCGGCGACCGCGGCCAACAACAAGACCAATCCGGTCGGCACCGGCCCGTTCAAGTTCGCACGCTGGAACCGCGGCGATCGGCTCGAACTGGCGCGCAACGACGAGTATTGGGGCGCCAAGCCGTCGCTCGCCAAGGCGGTCTTCCGCTTCATCTCCGATCCGCAGGCGCAGGTCGCAGCTCTGCGCGCCGGCGACATCGACGTCTTCACCAATCTCTCGGCGCCGGAGGCGATCCCGCAGCTCAAGGCCGACCCCAAGCTCAAGGTCACGCTCGGCAAGACCGAAGGCGAGACCATCCTCGCCATCAACAACGCCAAGGCGCCATTCACCGATATCCGGGTGCGCCAGGCGATCTCGCATGTGCTCGATCGCAAGACGATCGCGCTCGGCATTTACGGCTTCGATCTCGACTATATCGGCAGCCATTTCTCGCCGCTGCACCCGGCCTATGTCGACCTGACCCAGACCTATCCGGTCGATCTCGCCAAGGCGAAGGCCTTGCTGGCGGCCGCCGGCTTCCCCAAGGGCTTCGAATGCACGCTGCGTTTGCCGCCGCCGGCCTATGCTCGTCGGGGTGGCGAGATCATTGCTGCGCTGCTGGCCCAGATCGGCATCACCGCCAAGATCGAGCCGCTGGAATTCCCGCAATGGCTGGAACGAGTGTTCAAGGCGCGGGATTTCGACCTCACCATCATCTCGCATACCGAGCCGCTCGACATCGCCAACTACGCGCGCGACGACTACTACTTCCAGTACCGGAATCCCGAGTTCAAGGCGCTGATCGACAAGATCGACCGCACCGTCGACGAGACCGAGCGCAACAAGCTCTATGGCGACGCCCAGCGCATGCTGGCGCGCGACGCGGTCAACGGCTTCCTTTTCATCCTGCCGAAGATCACGGTGACCAAGGCCGATCTGGAGGGCATGTGGACCGACTGGCCGCTGCCGCTGACGCCGCTGGCGGAGGTGCGCTGGCGCTGAGGCTGCCGCGATGACGGGCTATCTCCTGCGGCGGTTGCTGTCGTTCGCCCTGACGCTGCTCGGCGCGGCGATCGTCATCTTCCTCGTGCTGGAGATCCTGCCGGGCGATCCGGCGGCGGTGACGCTCGGGCTCAATGCGGCGCCGGAAGCGCTCGCGGCGCTGCGGGCCGAGATGGGGCTCGATCAGCCGGCGCTGCTGCGTTTCTTCTCCTGGATCGGCGGGCTCGTCACCGGCGATCTCGGCCTCAGCTACACCTATCGCGTGCCGGTGACGCAGCTGATCGGCGAGCGCATGGTTGTGACGCTGCCGCTTGCCTCGATGGCGATCCTGCTGGCGTCCGCCATCGGCATTCCGCTCGGCGCGCTCGCCGCGGCCAACCACAACCGGGCGGGCGATGCCGCGGTGATGGTCTTCGCCCAGGCCGGGCTCGCCATCCCGAATTTCTGGTTCGGTCTCTTGCTCGTGCTGGTCTTTGCGGTCGGCGCCGGCTGGCTGCCGGCCGGCGGCTTTCCGGGCTGGCAGGCCGGCTTCTGGCCCGCGCTGCGCTCGCTGCTGCTGCCGGCCATCGCGCTCGCTTTGCCGCAGGCGGCGATCCTCGCCCGCGTCACCCGCTCGGCCATGCTGGAGACGATGCAGGAGGATTATGTCCGCACCGCCCGGGCCAAGGGGGTGAGCCGGCGACGGACCATGCTGCGCCATGTGCTGCGCAATGCGCTGATCCCGGTCGTCACCGTGCTGGGCCTGCAGTTTTCCGTGCTCCTCGCAGGAGCGATCATCATCGAGAATGTCTTCGCCCTGCCGGGGCTCGGGCGCCTCGTCTTCCAGTCGATCGCCCAGCATGACCTGATCGTGGTCAAGGACCTCGTCATGCTGTTCTCAGCGCTGGTCGTCTTCATCAATTTCGCGATCGAGCTGCTCTACGGGCTGATCGATCCGCGGCTGCGGCAGGCGACATGAGCGCGGTCGCGCCCCGTTCCCGGCCGCGGCGCTGGTGGGCCTCGCCGTCCTTCCTGGCCGGCCTGCTTCTCGGCGGGCTCGTCGTGGCGATGGCGCTGACATCTTACGCCTGGACGCCCTATGAGCCGACGCAGATGGCGATCCTCAAGCGCCTGCGCCCGCCCTCGGGCGAGCACTGGTTCGGCACCGACCAGTTCGGCCGTGACGTGTTCTCGATGATCATGGTCGGCGCGCGCAATTCGCTGGCGGTGGGCTTGGGCGCGGTCGGGCTCGGCTTGACCATCGGCAGCGCGCTCGGGCTGATCGCCGCGATAAGGCGCGACGGGTGGCTCGACAACCTGATCATGCGCATGGCCGATTTCAGCCACGCCTTTCCGGCGGTACTCTCGGCGATCATGATCAGCGCGGTCTGGGGTCCCGGCATGATGAACGCCGTGATCGCGATCGCGCTGTTCAGCCTGCCCTATTTCGCAAGACTCGCACGGGGCGCGGCGCTGCAATGCTGGGCGCTCGACTATGTGCTGGCAGCGCGTGCGGCCGGGCTGACCGAGATGGCGATCACACGCCAGCACGTCCTGCCCAACATCGCCGGCGTGCTGGTGGTGCAGGCGACGATCCAGTTCGCGCTCGCCATCCTCGCCGAAGCCGGCCTGTCCTATCTCGGCCTCGGCACCCAGCCGCCGGCGCCAAGTTGGGGCCGGATGCTCAACGAGGCCCAGACCTTCATGGCGGCGCAGCCCTGGCTCGCCATCTTCCCCGGCGCGGCGATCGCGCTTTCGGTGCTGGCCTTCAATTTGCTCGGCGACGGCCTGCGCGACGCGGTCGATCCGCGGATGCGCCGTTCTCGCGATTGATCTTACTATGCATGCGGAGTTCCACTCATGATCGAGTTCGCCGATCTCAGCGCCGTCGACATGCTCCGGGCCTTCCGCTCGCGTGAGCTCTCGCCGGTCGAGGTCACTGAAGCGGTGATCCAGCGCATCGAGATCTGGGAGCCGTCGCTGAAGGCGCTCTATGCCTATGATCCGGAGGGCGCCCGCGTCGCCGCCAAGGAAAGCGAAGGCCGCTGGCGCCGTGGCGAGGCGCTGGCGCTCGACGGCGTGCCCTGCACGATCAAGGAGAACATCGCGACCAGGGGCACTCCTGTTCCGCTCGGCACGGCGGCGATGGAGCTTGCTCCTGCAGCAGTGGACGCCCCGCCGGCGCAGCGCCTGCGCGAGGCCGGTTGCGTCATCCTCGCCAAGACGACGATGCCCGATTACGGCATGCTCTCCTCCGGCCTGTCGAGCTTCCACGAGCTGGCGCGCAACCCGTTCGACCTCTCGAAGAATCCGGGCGGCTCCTCGGCCGGCGCGGCTGCGGCCGGCGCGGCCGGCTACGGTCCTTTCCATGTCGGCACCGATATCGGCGGTTCGATCCGCCTGCCGGCCGGCTGGTGCGGGCTCGTCGGCCTGAAGCCGAGCTTCGGCCGCGTGCCGATCGATCCGACCTATTACGGCCGCGTCGCCGGGCCGATGACCCGCACCGTCGCTGACGCTGCGCTGATGATGCGCGAACTCTCCAAGCCGGACGAGCGCGACCCGATGAGCCTGCCGCCGCAGGAAATCGCCTGGGGCGAGCTCGAGCGCGAGCCGCGTGGGCTCAGGATCGGGCTTCAGCTCGAAGCCGGCATCGGCCTGCCCGTCGAGCCGGAGGTGAGGGCGGCGATCGCCAGGACGGCCGACGCCTTTCGGAGAGTGGGAGCGATCGTCGAACTGGCGCCGCCTTTCCTGACGCAGGACATGCTCGACGGGCTCGACGATTTCTGGCGCCAGCGCGCCTGGGCCGAGATCGGTTCGCTGCCGCGGGAGCGGCAGGACAAGGTGCTGCCTTACATCTACGCCTGGGCCGAGCGCGGCCGCACACTCACCGGCGCGCAGGTGCATCGCGGCATGAGCCAGATGCTGGCGATCCGCCATGCCGCGCTGAAGGCGATTCAGCCCTTCGACTATGTGCTGTCGCCGGTCTCACCGGTGCCGAGCTTTGCCGCCGAGCTGGCCTCGCCGATCCATGATCCCGAGCGGCCCTTCGAGCACATCGTCTTCACAGTGGCGGCCAACATGTCGGACCAGCCGGCGATCTCGGTCCATGCCGGCATGACAGCATCCGGCCTGCCGATCGGCCTGCAGATCACCGGCAAGCGCTTCGACGATCTCGGCGTGCTGCAGATGGCGCGGGCCTGGGAGCGGCTGCGCGGGCAGGGGCCGGAGTGGCCGCGCGCTCCCCAGCACGCGGGTTGATCAGGCCTTTTTTGGTTTCTTCCCGGCGGTGTTCAGCGCTACTGCCGCGCGGATGAGCGCCGCCAGAGCCGCCTCGTCGATCGCGTCGCCTTCATGGATGTCGATGGCGCGCCTGGTGTTGCCGTCGAGGCTGGAATTGAACAGGCCGGCGGGATCGGGCAGCGAAGCGCCCTTGGCGAAGGTGAGCTTGACCGCGGCCTTATAGGTCTCGCCGGTGCAGATGATGCCGGCATGCTCCCAGACCGGAACGCCGCGCCATTTCCAGGTCTCCTCGACCTCGGGATCGGCTTGCTTGATGATGGCGCGGACCTTGGCGAGCGCTGCGCCGCGCCAGTCGGTCAGTTCCGCGATCCGGGCATCGATCTGCTCGGAGGCGGAGGCTGCATCGCCTGCCTTGTCGTTCGTCTGCTTCATCGGGCCGATATCCTCGTCGTCACATCTTCTCGCCGGGCAAGGCGGCCGCCTGCTTCACCCAGGCGGTGAACTGAGCCTCGTCGAGTTCGTCATCCTCGCGGATGTCGAGATAGCGCACCTCCTTCTGTTTGGAGGTGCCGGGTGGGACCGGATCGAGTGAAGCGCCGCGGAAGAAGGCGACCTTCACGTACCTTGCGAAGACGTGGATGCCGAGGAACCAGTAGTTGTCCTCCACCCCGTACAGCGGCGAATTCCACTTCACCGCCTTCCTGACGCCGGGGATGGCGGCACTGATCAGCGCGTCGAGGCGGGCGCCGAGAGCGCTCTTCCAGCCCGGCATGGCGGCGATATAGGCCTGCACCGGTTCTTCGCCATAGCCCTTGGCGATCTGCGGATTGCCGCCCGAGAGCAGCACGGGCTGTCCGTCTTCGGCTTTCGGCTTCGCTGCCGCCTTCGAGGTCTTGCCGGCCATCGCTCCGCTCCTAGCCTTCCGCCCGCCGCCCATGTCGCTGGCCGCCGACATAGGGCAGGGTGAACATGTAGAGGCCGGAGAACATCAGCAGGAAAAGCGGCGGCAGCGGGGAGTAGACGATCCAGGCCGGCGGCTGTCCCAGCGCCATCGCGATGAAATTGGCGATGACGGTCGCCGTGAAGATGATGGCGAGCCAGCGATGGCCCTGCCGGATGACGTTGTTCAAGGTCATGAGAGCGCCCTTACAAACATGGCGGTCGGCATGGTCATTCTGCCCGCTCCAGCACCTGCTCGAGCTTGCCGAGGAATTCCTGCCAGCCGGCTTTGGCGCCGCCGAAGGCCTGCTTCTGCTCGGGCCGGAAGCCTGCCTGTTCCATGCGCAGCAGCGTGCCCCTGGGCGTCGGGGTCAGGGTGAAGGTCACCGTGCTCTTCAGGTTGAAGGCCGGATCGTCATGGGCGAAGTCCCAGCTATAGGCCAGCATCCGGTTCGGCTCGATGTCGAGGACCTCGCAGTCGAGCACGCCGCCCCACTCGCCGCGCAGGTTGAAGCGATGGCCGACGACGGGCGCGAAGTCGTTCTTCATCAGCCATTCCGCGATCAGGTGTGGCTGCGTCAGGGCGCGCCAGAGCTTCTCCGGCGGGTGGGCGATCTCGCGCTCGACGGTGACGGAGCGGGTCTGCGTGGCGGTGGTCATTGATCCATCCTTGCGAGCAAGTTTTCGAGGTCGTCGAACCGCGCCTCCCAGAACCCGGCCATCTGGCTGGTCCAGTCGATCAGCGGGCTGAGCGCACCGAGCTGGGCGCTGTAGTGGGTCTGGCGGCCGGCCTGCCGGTCGCGCACCAGCCCGGCCTGCTTGAGGACGCCAAGATGCTTGGAGACGGCTGGCTGCGAGACGCCAGCCTGCGCGGTCAGCGCGCCGACGGTCAGCTCGCCGTCGCGGCACAGGCGCTCGAAGATGGCGCGCCGGGTCGGGTCGGCGAGCGTCCTGAACAGCATGTCGTGGGCGTCTGACATCACGATTAATAACTCGTTGGCTATGGATTAATTCATAACCACAGAGATATGGGTCAGTCAACCGCCCTCGCGAGCGAAGCGGGGCAGGGGTGTGACAGGTGCGCTGGACCGGGTCGCGCGGCTCACGCAGGATGCCCTCGAAACTGGGGGAATCGTCGCAAGCTGCGCGCCCCGCTATTCTGTCTTCGAGGACTTCACCATGGATCTGATGCTGAACGGCAAGCGCGCTCTGGTCACGGGCGGCAGCAAGGGGATCGGCCGCGCCATTGCGCGGCAGCTGGCGCTGGAGGGCGTCGACGTCGTCATCGCCGCGCGCAATCAGGTGGAGCTCGACGCCGCCGCGACGGAACTCGCGCAGGAGACCGGCCGCAAGGTCGTCGGCCTCATCGTCGACACCCAGGACGATGCCTCTGTGAAGGCGGTGGTCACCGGCACCGTCGCGGCGCTGGGCGGGCTCGACATCCTGGTCAATGCCGCGGCCAAGCCCGGCGGTCAGGCGACGCCGCCCAAGCTCGCCGAGATCACCGACGCGCTGTTCTTCGACGACGTCAACGTCAAGGTGATGGGCTATCTCAGGATGGCGCGCGAGGCGGCGCCGGTGATGGCCGCCAATGGCTGGGGCCGGATCATCAACATCAGCGGGCTGGCGGCGCGGCTGACCGGCTCGACCATCGGCTCGATCCGCAATGTCGCAGTGGCGGCGCTGACCAAGAACCTTGCCGACGAGCTCGGCCCGCAAGGGATCAACGTCACTGTGGTGCATCCCGGCACGACGCGGACCGAGAAGACGCCGGGCGTGGTCGCGGCCCGGGTGGCGGCGTCAGGGCTGGCGCCCGAGGAGGTCGAGCGCCGCATGGCCGCCAATGTCACGATCGGCCGCCTGGTCGACATGGCCGAGGTCGCCGACATCGTCGCCTTCCTGGCCTCGCCGCGCAGCGTCGCGATCAATGGCGACGCCATTGCCTGCGGCGGCGGTTCGAAGGGCGCGATCCACTACTGAGCGGTCGCGCCGTTCGCTCGCTTAGAACAGCGCGGTCGGCGCGACTTCGGCGATCACCATCAGGACGAAGCCGAGGATGCCAAGGCCGACGCCGGTCCAGGCGAGCAGGGCGACGCCGGTGATGATCGCGGCGGAGGAGACGACGATCGCGATCTGCAGCAGGCCCGAGACGATGTCGTATTTGTCGTCGCGGGCGCTGGAGATGTCGCGCCTGGCTTCGGCGGCCTTGGCGCGGGCGATCAGCTCCTTGCGGCCCTCATTGGTCTCGGGCTCGGAGTCGTAGCGGGCGATCGTCGCCTTCCAGCCGTCGATGCGCTTCTGCAGGCGCTCGCGCACAGCCGGATCGGTGGAGCCGGCGAGCTCGACCTCCATCGCGTCGGCGGCGGTGCGCAGCGTCGTGCCGCGGATCGTCTTGGCCTGGAAGAAGGCCCAGAGATTGGAGGCCTCGATGTTCCTGGAGAGCGCGTCCTGCTCGGCGTTCTTGCCGAGGATTTCGGAGAAGGCGAGCAGGAGCGCGAGCACGCCGATCAAAAGGGCTATGCGCTTGTTGGTCTTGCTGGTCGGCGGGCTGTCTTCGGTGACGTCTGGTGCGGCTGAGGCCATATGTGATTCCCTCGGGAAGGCCGGGCCTGATGGCCGGTCCGTGCGACGGAATCAAGACGATTTTACCAAAGGTAAGGGCGCTATCCCCGAGCCCGTGGATGGGCGGAATCATAGGCCGCCAGCAGGCGGACTGAATCGATACGGGTGTAGATCTGTGTCGTCGAGAGCGAGGCGTGGCCGAGCAACTCCTGGATGGCGCGCAGATCGCCGCCGCGGCCGAGCAGATGGGTGGCGAAGGAATGGCGCAGCGCATGCGGCGTCGCGCTGCCGGGCAGGCCGAGCGAGCCGCGCAGGCCCTCGACCGCGAGCTGGATGATGCGGGGCGAGAGCGGGCCGCCCTTGACGCCGACGAAGAGCGGTCCCTCGGGCGCCAGCCGCCACGGACATTGTGCGAGATAACCCGCAATCGACTCGACCACGACTGGCAGCACCGGCACCATCCGGGTCTTGCCGCCCTTGCCGAGCACGGTCAGCGCATCGGCGGTGCTGACCGGCGCTTGTGAACGCTTCAGGCCGAGCGCCTCGGAGATGCGCAGACCGCTGCCATAAAGCAACGAGAGCACGGCGGCATCGCGCGCCAGCACCCAGTCGGGCCGTTCTTCGCCGGCGCGGCTGTCGGCCTTGGTCACGGCGGCGGCGGCCTTGGCGTCGAGCGGGCGCGGCAGGCCCTTGCCGAGTCGCGGCCCGCGCGTCGCGGCGAAGGCGGCTGCGGCCAACCTGCCGCTGCGTTCGCCGAAGCGGGCGAGCGAGCGCAGTGCCGCGAGCTGGCGCATCAGGGTGCGGTTGCCGACGCCGTCGCGGCGGCGATAGCCGAGAAAGGCGCGCAGATCCGCCGGCTTCAAGGCGGCGACGGCCTTCAATGTCGGCGGCGCATCGAGGTGATGAGTGAGGAAGGCGGCGAACTGCTCGATGTCGCGGCCATAGGCCTCGAGCGTCTTCGGCGAGAGCCGGCGCTCATGGCCGAGATGGGCGAGCCAGTCGCGCCGCAGGGTGTCGAAATCGCTCATCATGCAATCTTGCCGCGCGAGGCTTAACAACCGTTGTCCGGCGCGATCACTGCCTGCTATGAACCTGTAGACATTGTTCAGGGCTGACCAAATTGCACGCTCCCGATCCGCAGGGCCTGACCTTCCCCTTTCCCGAACCGCCGGCACCGGGCCAGTTGATCGAGGTTGCGCCCGGCATCTTCTGGGCTCGGATCGCGCTGCCGTTCCGGCTCGACCACGTCAACATCTACCTGATCGAGGACGGCGACGGCTTCGCCGTGATCGACACCGGCATCGGGGACGAGGCGACCAAGCAGGCCTGGCTCGCTCTGATGGCAGGGGCGTTGGCGGGCAAGCGCCTGACCCGGCTCTTCGTCACGCATTTCCATCCCGACCATATCGGTCTCGCCGGCTGGCTCTGCGAGCGCTTCGGCACGCCGCTCCTGACCAGCCAGACCGGTTATCTCGGCTGCCTCAACATCTCGCTCAGCCCGGGTGCGTCCGAGGCACCGGTCTACAAGCAGTTCTATCAGCGCCACGGCCTCTCGGCCGAGGTGACGCAGGTCGTCTCGACCTTGGGCCATGGCTATCTCCGGCAGGTCACGCCGCTGCCGCCGACCTTCACCCGGGTCGTTGCCGGCGATGTCCTCAGGATCGGCGGGCGCGATTTCTTCGTGCTGGCGGGCGACGGCCATGCGCCGGAGCAATTGATGTTCCACTGCCCGGAGGCGAACGTCTTCCTCGCCGCCGACCAGATCCTCGCCAAGATCACGCCGAACATCAGCGTCTGGGCGGTGGATGCAGAAGGCGATCCGCTCGGCCTCTATCTGCGCTCGCTCAAGGCGCTGCCGCAGGCGATCCCGACGGGGACGCTGGTCCTGCCGGGGCACCAGCTGCCGTTCTACGGCTTGCAGGAGCGCTGTGCCGCGCTCAGCGCCCATCACGCCGAGCGCTGCCGGCTGATCGCAGGCGCAGTCGCCAAGGGGCCGCATTCGGTCGCCGAATTGGTACCGGTGATGTTCACGCGGCCGCTCGATCCGCACCAGCTCTCCTTCGCTTTCAGCGAGGTCTTCGCGCATGTGAACGCGATGCTGCGTTTGGGTGAGTTGCGCTGGGCCGAGCCTGAGGGCGAGATCATGAAGGTGATGGCGGCCGGCTGAGCACGGCGTCGTCCTCCCCTCGCAGGCGAGGGGAGGAGATATTCATCCGCTCAGGCCGCGGCCATGGCCGGCTGCTCGACTGCCGTCACCGTCAGCACATGCTTCTTGCCGTCGCGGGCGGTCCAGGCGATCGACTGGCCGGCGGCAAGGCCGATCAGCGCCGCGCCGATCGGCGTCAGCACCGAGATGCGGCCCTGCTCGATATCGGCCTCGCCGGGATAGACGAGCTGGACGCGGCGATGCTGGGCGCTGTCGGAATCGAAGGTGACGAAGGAGCCCATGCGCACGACGTCGGCCGGCAGCTTCGCCGGCGCGACGACCTTGGCGCGGTCCATCTCGGCGAGCAGTTCCTCGGCGACCTCCGGGATGCGCTCGAGCGCCGTGGTTGCGAGGCCGGTCAGGCGCTCATGGTCGATCTCGCCGACGATGATCTTCGGCTTGCGATGGGTCTTCTGGTTCAGCTGGGTCATGGTCTGGTGTCCTGCGATGACGCGCGCGACGACGGCGCCAGGGCGCGACCGGCAAAGTCTGGGAGGTTCTTTCGGGGGGAGACGCCTTGGAGGATCGTGCTGCCATGGCGGCGGACAGCATCGACGGCACCCCTGGACTCGGGGCGCGCTCGGGCCGAGTCCGGGGCTAGGATTCCGCGATCGGGGCGACCCGGAATACGAGGCGGTGCTTCGTCGTCATACCCATAGAGTTGGGGGCGGACGCGTTGCTGTCAAGGCCGGAGCGGCCTGAGACCGACCCTTGACGATGCGAAGAGAGATCATATGGGAGCGGGCTTTCGACAGCTCGCTCGCTAAGGGATGGGAGGCGTTTGCCGCCGGTTCAGCGCTGCGTTTGCGGGCGGCGCACCGGGACCGGGATCGGCTTCATCTGCGGCTGAGCCGGGGCGAGGAGGGCGCCGAGGCGGAGAATGAAGCGGGCCAGCAGGTTCATGGCGTCCCTCAGTTCTGGGCAGTGAAGATGGTGGGAATCAGCTCGCCACCGTCGGCCTTCACCGCATCGTTCTCACCAATATGGTGCTTCGATGTCGACGGCGCCACTGCATCGATCGGAACCATAAACAGGATCGGCGGCAGGAGGGCGTTCATCGGCGCTGGCAGTCCGCGTGGCAGATACAGCTCAGGATCACCCTGAAAATACTTCAAATGCCTTACGCCAGAGAGGCTTATCAGGCTGTAGCCTTAACGATGTGCTGCGCCGGGTAATGAAATGCGGGGGTGTATGGCCCATCGGCGCAGGGGCTCGGCGGTGATTGCGAGCAAAGCAGCGATTGAACCATGTCGACGGCTCGCATATGGCTAATGAATCGTTAACTGAGGGCGTCTCCCGATATGGCCAGTCTGTTCCGGCTCGTGCCCGATGCGCGCGCCGAACTGCTGCAGGCGAATTCCTGGGCGCGGCCGCATCAGGCCGGCTTTGCCGCTGCGCAGCGCGCGGCGCGCTTCGGCGCGGCCGGGCCGGAGGCTTCCGCCTTCATGGCGGCGCGGCGCGAGGCGATTTTGACGCGGCTCGGCGAGGGCGCTGCGGCCTGGAATGGCTGGGCCGGTGAGATGGCGCGCCTGCGGGGCAGAATCGGGACCGACGGTGCGCTGCTGGCGCTCTGGCGCCTCTTTGCCGATGTCGAGCTGGTCGATGAGATTTTCGAGGGCGATTTCAACGTCGCCGGCATCGTCTTCCCGGCGGCGGCACGCTTTTCAGGTAGTGCCTTCTGCGGCGACGCCTGGTTCTCCGAGGCGCATTTCCACGGGCCGGCGAGCTTCCGCGACGCCAGCTTCCGCAGCGACGCCTTCTTCGACCGGGCGCATTTCGCGGGTGATGCCGATTTCGGCGCTGCGACCTTGCATGGCACGGCGGAGTTCCGCGACATCCGCTGCGAAGGCGTGGCCTGCTTCGTCGAGGCGGAATTCGCCGGCGATGCCTGGTTCCGCGGTTCGCGCTTCGATGGGGTGACGCAGTTCCGCGGCGTGCGCCATGCCGGCGAGGCAGGCTTCGGCGATTGCCGCTTCGCGGGCGCGGCCGATTTCGGCGAAGCCGAGTTCGCCGGCAATGCTGGCTTCGAGGAGGCGCGGTTCGGGCAGATGGCGAACTTCGCCGCGGCTCGCTTCGACCGCGGCGCCTGGTTCAGCAACGCCGCCTTCGATGGCCGTTCGAATTTCGAGCGCGCGCGCTTCCGCGGCCGCCGGCATTTCGAGGGCATCTCGCTGGCGGCGCAGGTCTCCCCGGTCGCGCAGCAGATCGCGGCGCTGGAGCAGTTCCGGCTCGGGCGGCGCTGAGCGCACGCCCACAGCATCTCTCCCGGCCCTTCTGGCCCATCGCTTGCTAGCCGCCCTGCCGACCGCTGCGATCGGCGGCTGCGATTGGCGAGGACGAGATGAAGCGCGAAGAGCTCACCGAGAAGATTCTCGACATCAAGCGCGAGAAGGGCTGGAGCTGGAAACATATCACCGACGAGATCGGCGGCATGTCCGAGGTGCTGGTGATCGGCGCCCTGCTTGGTCAGATGAAGCTGGTGAAGCCGCTCGCCGAAAAGGCCGCGACGCTGTTCGGCCTCTCTGAAACCGAAAAGCGCATGCTCAACGAGGTGCCCTATCGCGGCACCGGCACGCCGATGCCGCCGACCGACCCACTGATCTACCGCTTCTACGAGATGGTGATGGTCAACGGCCCCGCCTGGAAGGCCCTGATCGAGGAGGAGTTCGGCGACGGCATCATGTCGGCGATCGACTTCAACATCGCCTTCGAGCGCGAGCCGAACCCCAAAGGCGACCGCGTCAGGATCGCCATGTCCGGCAAGTTCCTGCCGTACAAGTACTATGGCAACGAGCAGGGCATTCCCGACTATGGCTTCAAGGAGGAGTAGGCCTCCTCAAGGCACTTGGCCGGGCTCGAGCGTGCCGTCCTTCTGCATGGTCCGTTGCAGGGCAGGGCGCTCGATCATCCTGCTCATATAGGCCTCGAACACCGGCAGGCGCGGCAGCACGCCGACGATGTTCATGCCGAAATGGATGCCGGCGCCGAGCTGGGTGTCGGCGGCGGTGAAGCGCTCGCCGGCGGCATAGGGCTGCTCGCCGAGTTTCTTCGCGAGATTGGCGACCGTGTCGGCATGCGAGCCGAAGGAGAAGCCGCGCGCCTCGTATTTGAACTTGTGGATCGAGGTCGCGATGATCGGGTCGAGCACCGCGTCGGTATAGACCAGCGAGGTCAGGAAGGCCGGGCGGTCCTTGTCGCTGATCGCCGGCGCCAGGCCAGCCTCGGGGAACTGCTCGGTGAGATAGAGGCAGATCGCGGCGCGCTCGGTGACGGTGATGCCGTCATGGACGATGGCCGGTACCTTCTTGTGCGGCTGGATGGCGCGGTAGCTCTCCGGCGGGCCGCCCTCGGCACGGATGTCGACGATCTCCATCTCATAGGGCTGGCCGAGCTCCTCGAGCAGCCAGAGGATCGAGAAGGAGCGCGACTGCGGCGAGTGATAGAAGGTCAGCATGGCAGTGTCCCTTTCGGCGTTTCCTCATGCAATGACGAGGCTGATAAGGAAGCGTTTTGTCAGGAGTTGTCAGGATAAGCCCGGCTCGCCCGACGCTCGCTGATTGAAACGCGAGCAGGCGCGAATAGCTCCGTCCGGTCCCGCCTTCTCACGCTATGTCTTGCGACCGACGATGAAGGGGCGACTGTCCTTGCCCTTGCTCGCATGGTGTTCCGTGCTGATGACCTCGAAGCCCGCCGCGGCGATGAGACCGCTCAGCTCCCGCGCGCTGAAAACGCCGGCATAGGGCGCCTTTCCGATCATCTGCATCAGTGGCAGGGCAAGGCGGATCAGGGGGTTAATGTCGCCGAGGCAGGGCGTCTTTGAGATGAACAGGCCGCCCGGCACGAGCAAGGCATGGATGCTGCGCAGCGTGCCGGGGAGGTCGCGGACCAGATGCAGATAGTTGAAGCCGAGAACCGTATCGAACCGAGCGGCTTCGGAAGCGAGCGCCTCGGCAGTCGCGGCGCGAAAGGCGAGACCCGCGATCGGGCTTGCGGCAAGCTTCTCCTGCGCGATGGCGATCATGCCGGCGGAAATGTCGGTAGCCAGATAGCTCTCGACCGCAGCGGCAAGCCGCAGCGCCGTCGTCCCGGTGCCGCAGCCGAGTTCGATCACGCGATCGTCGGGCTTCAGCAGGGCGCTCGTCCGCTCCAGCGTGCGCTCATACCCCGCCTGATCGGAAATCCGCGACCTGGCATAGCTCTTCGAGGATCGGTCCCAGAAGCGGGCATCGCTTGCGGTGCTCATCTGCCGTCCCCCTTTACGGAGGGAGCTTTAGCATACGCACCACGACTGTTCGTTGCCGCCGCCAGCGAAGTAGACACGACATCCGAAGTTCGTCGATCTCAACAGTATCTATCTGTTATAACATTACAATTTTGTCAAGGCCGCAGTAATCATAGTGTCATCTCGTGCGCCTAACGGACCGGCCACCGGATTCACTGGGGCTGAGAGGGTATCATGCAGAAGCGAACTTGGCTGATGGCGGCGGCGATGCTCGCCAGCGTGGCGCCGGCGACGGCGCAGACCATCTATCCGCTCAACCGTGCCGAGATCCTCGAGGGCTCGCGCTTCGACTTCAAGGTCGAGTTCCCGAATGCGCCGGCCTCGGCCGATGTCAGGGTCACGATCAACGGCAAGCCGGTGAACGAGGCCTTCGGCCGCGAGGCCCAGTTCGTCCAGAACGAGGAAGGCCAGAAGCATTCGGCGCTCTGGCTGCGCGGCGCCCAGCTGCCGGCCGGCCAGTACGTCATCGAGGCGACGCAGGGCAGCGAGAAGGCCACCGTCAACTGGACCGTCTACGCGACGCCCGAGCGCAAGGCGAAGAACGTCATCCTCTTCGTCGGCGACGGCATGTCGGTCGCGCATCGCACCGCGGCCCGCATCCTGTCGAAGGGCTGGGAGCAGGGCCTCTATGGCGGCGAGCTCGCCATCGATGACATGCCGAACATGGCGCTGATCTCGACCTCGGGCACCGACTCGATCGTCACCGACAGCGCCAATTCTGCCAGCGCCTACACCACCGGCCACAAGTCCTGCGTCAATGCGCTCGGCATCTACTGCGCCAAGAACGCCCTGACGCTCGACCATCCCAAGGTCGAGACGATCTCCGAGGTGATCAAGCGCAAGCGCTCTGGCATGGCGATCGGCGTCGTCACCAATGCCGAGATCGAGGATGCGACCCCGGCCTCGATGGTCGCCCATACCCGCCGCCGCTCGGACTACAACGACATCGTCAAGATGTTCTTCGACGTGCAGCCCGACGTGATCATGGGCGGCGGCTCGCCGAACTTCCTGCCGAAGGCGACCCCTGGCACCAAGCGCACCGACGATCTCGACTTCATCGCCAAGTTCAAGGAAGCGGGCTACGCGCTCGCCACCACCAAGACCGAGATGAACGCTGCGGTCGCTGGCGGCTCCAAGAAGCTGCTCGGCCTCTACAACACTTCGAACATCGACGGCGCTTTCGACCTGCGCCTCGCCAAGAAGGGCTCGATCTCGAAGTTTCCGGACCAGCCGGACGTGGTCGAGCAGACCAAGGCCGCGATCGAGATGCTGAAGGGCGCCCAGGACGGCTTCTTCCTGATGGTGGAATCGGCCCGCATCGACAAGTACAGCCACTCGCTCGACTGGGAGCGCGCGGTGTTCGACACGATCATGCTCGACAACGCGGTCAAGGCGGCCAAGGAGTTTGCCGGTGATCGCAACGACACGCTGATCATCGTCGTGCCGGACCACGCCCATCCGATCTCGATCATCGGCACTTATGACGACGATCGCCCGGGCCAGCTGCTGCGCGACAAGCTGGGCACCTACAACGAATCGCTGCCGCCGAATTACGGTCCGCGTGATGCCGACGGCTACCCGACCAAGGTCGACACCTCGCGCCGTCTCGCCGTCGCCTTCGGCAGCTATCCGGATACCTGCGACACCGGCAAGCCGTACATGGATGGCGAGCGCGTCCCGGCCGTGAAGGGCCCGGACGGCAAGACCAACGTCGCCAACGAGAAGGACTGCACCGGGCCGCTCGCCACCCGCAAGCAGGGCAACCTGCCCTTCGACGCCAATTCCGGCGTCCATGCGGCCGACGACGTGCTGCTCACTGCCATGGGCCCGGGCGCCGAGCGCTTCCGCGGCCACAAGCCGAACGTCTTCGTCTTCCGCGTCATGGCGGAGGCGCTGGCCCTCGGCGGCAAGTGATCTAGACTGGAGCAGGACGCATGATCTCGCATCGGCCGCACCTGCTCCCGACGCTTTCCCGCCGCGGGCTCCTCATCGGGCTCGCGGCGCTACCCGTTCCGCTGCCTGCATTTGCCGCCAACGCGGATACGCTGACCTTCGACGGGCTCTACAAATCTTTCGGCGTGCTCGGCTTCCAGTTCTCCGATCGGGCGACCTCGCTGCGCGGCAAGCCGGTCAGGATGGTCGGCTACATGGCGCCGCCGCTGAAGCCGGAGAGCCATTTCTTCGTGCTGACGCGCGAGCCGCTGGCGATCTGCCCGTTCTGCCAGTCCGATGCCGACTGGCCGGTCGACATCGTCGTGGTGTTCATGCGGGCTGCGACGCCGATGGTCAGCGCCGGCCAGAAAGTCGCGGTCAGCGGCCGGCTCGAGATCGGCTCCTCGACCGATGCCGAGACCGGCTTCGTCAGCCAGATCAGGCTCGTCGATGCCGGCTTCCACAGTGTCTGAGCGGCCGACGGGCGCGGCTCGGCCGCTGCATTTCTCCGGCATCCAGGTTGATCATCGCGATGGCGACGGGCGGCCCTTCCGGGTGCTCGATATTCCCGATTTCGTCGTGCCGCCCGGTGCGCTGATCGGCCTGCGCGGCCCATCCGGCTCCGGCAAGACCTCGCTGCTGCATCTCGCCGCCGGGTTCTTCCTGCCCGATGCCGGCAGCATCGGCTGGGGTGATGTCATGGTCTCAGCGCTGCCGGGTGCGGCGCGCGATCGCTGGCGCCGAGAGACGGTCGGCTTCGTCTTCCAGGACTTCCACCTCGTGCCTGAGCTCGACGTGCTCGCCAACATCACCCTGCCGGCGAGCTTTTCGGGCTGGCGGCAGACGGGCGATCAGGTCTCGCGTGCGACTGCGCTCGCCGGGCGCATGGGCCTCACCGATCTGCGCCGGGGCGCCGCCGTGCTCTCGCGCGGCGAGCAGCAGCGCGTCGCGATCGCGCGGGCCCTGTTCAACGCACCGGCGCTGATCCTCGCCGACGAGCCGACGGCGAGCCTCGATCCGGCGCATGCGGCCGAGGTCGGGACCCTTTTGGTCGAGGTCGCCAGGGAAAGCGGCGCGACGCTGCTCTGTGCTTCGCATGACCCGGCGCTGCTGGCGCGAATGCAGCAGGTCGCGGTGATCGGCGATGGACCGCTCCAGCTGAAGGCGGCGGCGTGAACCCGCTGCCGATGGTCATCGCTGATCTCAGGGCGCTGCGCTGGACGGCGGCGGCGATCGTGACGCTGGTTGCGCTGGCGGTGGCGATCGGTGTCGCCATCGGCGCGCAGGAGCGGGCGCTGCGTCAGGCTTCGGCGAAGGCGGCGGATGATTTCGACCTGCTGATCGGTGCGCCCGGCAGCCAGACGCAGCTGGTGATGTCGGCGATCTATCTGCAGCCCGAGGCGCTGCCCTTGATCGACGGGCGCCTGCTCAACGAGCTTTCCCGCGATCCGCGCGTCGCCGCCGTCGCGCCGCTCGCCTTCGGCGACATCGCCCGCGGCCATCCGGTGATCGGCACGACGCTCGCCTTCGCCGGCCGCTGGGGCCGGGTGCAACCGAGCGAGGGCCGCCTGTTCGCGCGCGAGGGCGAGGCGGTGCTCGGCGCCGACGTCACCTACAAGCTCGGCGACAGGATCGAGCCGTCTCATGCCATCGCCGGACATTGGCCGAAGCGCGGCGTCGCGGACGCGGAAGAGGCGAGCCATCGCCATGAGGGCCATGCCTATGTCGCGGTCGGCCGCCTGCCTCGGCTGGGCTCGCCCTTCGACCGGGCGATCCTGGTGCCGGTCGAGAGCGTCTGGGAGGTGCATGGGCTCGGCAACGGCCATGCCGGCGAGGATGCCGCGCTCGGCCCGCCCTTCGACGGCCAACGCATTCCCGGCGTGCCGGCGCTGGTGGTGAAGCCGAAGGCGGTCGCCGACGCCTATGCGCTCAGGGCGCGCTACCGGCAGGGCGGCACCATGGCCTTCTTCCCGGCCGAGGTGCTGGTCGGGCTCTATCGGACGCTCGGCGATGTCGGGCAGGTGCTCAGCGTCGCATCCGTTCTCAACGCGGTGCTGATCCTGGCGGCGATCTTCCTGCTGCTCGTCGCGGTGACCGGGCTGAGGCGGCGGCGCTATGCCGTGCTGCGCGCGCTCGGTGCGCCGCCGGCCTATGTGCTGCTGGTGGTCTGGCTCGGTATGGCCGGGCTGGTCGCGGCCGGCTGTCTCGCCGGCCTCGGGCTCGGCGCTGCGGCGACGTTCGCGGTCTCCGGCCTGTTCGAGTTGCAGACGGGTCTGCGACTCTCCTTTTCGCTGGGCTCGGCGGAGCTGGCGCAGGTCGGGCTGATCCTGCTGCTCGGTTCGCTGGCGGCGCTCATTCCGGCGGCGCTGTCCTATCGCCGCTCGATCACGGCCGGGCTGCGCGGCTAGGCCGGGGTTGACCCCGCTTTGCCTCTTCCGGTTAAATCCGGGCGGGGGGCGTTGCAGGGATCATCATGCTGCGCGCCATTGTTATCGTTTCGAGTCTCGCTTTCTGCGCACCCGCCTACGCCTATTCCAACGCGCTCAGCCGCGGTGTCGCAGACTTCCTCAACATCTTCAGCGAGCAGCCGGTGCCGCGTCAGGTCGTGCCCTGGAACGGCAAGCAGGCGCCCGGCACGGTCGTGGTCTCGACCAGCCAGAGGCGGCTCTATTACGTGCTCGGACAGGGGCAGGCGATCCGCTATGGCGTCGGCGTCGGCCGGCAGGGCTTCAGCTGGTCCGGCACCAAGATCGTCTCGCGCAAGCGCGAATGGCCGGACTGGCGCCCGCCGGCGGCGATGCTGAAGCGCCGGCCCGATTTGCCGCGCTACATGGAGGGCGGGATGGAGAACCCGCTCGGCGCACGGGCGATCTATCTGGGATCGAGCCTCTATCGTATCCATGGCTCGAACGAGCCCGACACGATCGGCGCCGCGGTATCCTCGGGCTGCATCAGGATGACCAATCGCGACGTGACGGATCTCTATGATCGCGTCAGGCCCGGGACCAAGGTCATCGTGCAGCGCTAGCTGTCGCGGTGGCCGTGCCTGATGCGCCGGACCATCAGCCAGACGCCGAGGATCGCGACCGGCACGAACAGCGCGGTCGCGACGCCGACATCGACAGGCAAGAAGCCGGCATCCTTGGCGCCCTTGGCGAGATAGCCGAACAGGCTGACGACATAGTAGCCGATCGCCGCGACCGAGAGCCCCTCGACGGTCTGCTGCAGGCGCAATTGCAGTCGGGTGCGGTCGTTCATCGCCGAGAGCAGGTCGCGGTTCTGCTGTTCGAGCGCGACATCGACGCGGGTGCGCAGGAGGTTGGCGGCGCGGGCGAGCCGACGCGACAGGTCGAGCTGGCGTTGCTGGAGCATGTTGCAGGTGCGCATGGCCGGCGCCATCCGCCGCGACAGGAAGGCGGCGATGGTCGGCCAGCCGCCATAGGGCGCCTCGTCGATCGCCTCCAGCCGCTGGCCGACGATGCTGTCATAGGCCCGGCTGGCGCCGAAGCGGTAGTTCGACGAGGCAGCTTCCGACTCCATCGTCGCGGCGATCGCGGTCATCTCGTCGAGCAGGGCATTGTCGGCGGCGAGCCCGTCGGTCTGCATCATCGTGCCGGCGATGCGGACCAGCGCCTCCTCGGTGCGGCGCACGGAGGGAGCGAGACGGTGAGCCTCAGGCAGGCCGAGCAAGGCGAGCACGCGATAGGTCTCGACCTCGAGCAGCCGCTGCGCCAGCGCGCCGGCCTTGGCCGGCGTCAAGGCCCGGTCGAGCACCAGGATGCGCACGAAGCCGTCGGCGCCTGCGCGAAAATCGGTCGCGGCGATCGCCGCCTCGCCATCGACCAGCGAGGCGGCGAGGCTGGCCGCATCGAATACGGCATCGAGCTCGGGCGCTGCCCGCTCCGGCAGCAGATGCAGATCGATCGCTGCCAGATGCGGGCCGGGCTGCGGCAGAGCGTGCATGCCGTGCGGCAGGACCGCGGTCGCGGGCAGGAAGGGAAGCATGCCGGGGGAGGACAGCTCCCAGGTATAGGTGGTGAATTCGCTGTGCTGCTCCCAGCGCAGGCTGGTTTCGCCGAGCCTGGTGCGATGGTGCTTCGCCCCCTCCGCCGGGCCGGGCACGCCCCGCTCGGCGCAGAAGCGGGCAAGGGCGTCGCGATCGGCGGCGGCTTGCGCCTGGTCGGTCATGAAGGCGAAGTGCAGCAGCCGCTGTGGCGTCGCCAGCGGCGCGAAAGGGCGGGCATGGATCTCGCCGAGGATCGCGCCACGCGAGGGATGTGCGGCCAGAGGTGGCGCAATGCTCTCTGTCGTCTGATCCATGCAGGCCAGCCCCCGCGTGTGCCTTTCGGCTTCTTCCGCACGCAAGGAGCTTGCCGGAAAGCGTCGCGAGCTGCGAGTCCGGCAAGGTGTCGCAAGGGTAGCTCGCTGGTGACATGATCCGGCGTCGCCACGACCTAGGGTCGCCACATGCCGCTGCCCAATCGCATCCGCCCCGATGGCTCGCTCTTCGCCGATCCGGCGCGCGGCCTGCTGTTCGGCAATCGCGGCGGCAAGTTTCATGACCCGGTGACCAAGGCGTTGCCGAGGCGGCTCTACGCCACGAGCCAGTGGATCTGCTGCGTGCTGTCCTTCAAGGGGCGCCAGCGCGACGTCTGGGGCCGCTACTACACCGAGCTGTTCTTCTGCGACGAGGTGACGGCGCTCGCCGCCGGTCACCGGCCTTGCGTCGAATGCCGGCGCAGCGACGCCCATGCCTACCGGGCGGCGCTGGTCGCCGGGCTTGGCCTTGCCGAGGTCCCACTCTTTCCCACCATCGACGAACGGCTCGATCGCGAGCGGCGCGACGGTAGGCGCAAGCGCTTGCACCGGATGCCGGCGGAGAGCCTGCCGGACGGCGCGATGATCGCCACCCCCGAGGGCGAGTTCCTGGCCTTGCGCGGCGACAAGGCCCTGCTCTGGTCGCCCTCTGGTTACGTCGCGAGCCGGCCGCGACCGTCCGGTCAGGTCGCCGTCGTCACGCCGCCGACGTCTCTGGCGGCGCTTGTGAACGGCTATCAACTTCTCTGGCACCCGAGCGCCAGCGAACTGGCCTGAACACCCCCTGCCTGCCTTGTCATCCCCGAGGGCTGTGGCACACCCTCGCGCCTGGCGGATCACGGTGCGCGCAGGGGCGCGGGACCCGGCCGATCCCGGGGGAGAACGCTCATGTTGCGGAAGACCATCCATGCGCTGGCCTTTGCGCTCGCCGGTTTCAGCGGCGTGCCGGCTTTTGCCGGAGCGCTGCAGATCACCGATGTCGATCCGATCGCGGTCGTCACCGTGCCGGATGCCTGGACCACCGCGAAGATCAAGCGCGGCGTCGAGATCAGGACGCCGGACGAGGAGATCTATCTCTGGTTCGAGCTGATCGCGCCCGCCGAACTCGACACGCTCCAGAAGGAACACAACGTCTACTTCGAGAAGGAAGGCGTGACGATCACCGGTGCCTCCGACACGGTGAAGCAGGAGGTCAAGGGCAAGGCCTGGTCGTTCACCGAGCTCAAGGCCAAGAGCAAGGACGGCGAGTCGCTGATCCGCTACATCGCGATCAATCCGAACGTTGCGAGCGGCAAGATCATCATGATGACCTATTGGGCCTCGCTAGAGGGCCACAAGACGCATGATGCGGCGATGTCGGCGATCATCGACAGCATCGCCTACAAGTGAGATTGCTGCCGGGCGGCGGAACCGCCGGCCCTCCCGCGACGTTGTCCCGTCATCTACATCCGATGACAATCAAGGGGTTAGCGTCGATGCGTTCGATCATTCTGTGGCTGGTGGGCGTTCCGATCCCGATCATCATCCTGCTCTGGTTCTTCATGCGCTGACAGGATCTGGTAGAAGGACTTGCTATGGCCGGGCTCGCCCGGCCATTCTTGTTTCGCGGGATGTCGTGCCGGCAGGGCGAAACGGCACCATCCTGCTTCATCCCTTTGCCGTGCTGCGAGTATAGCGTTCGCCCATGCAACCAATCATCCAGATATCCGGCCTGTCGAAGACCTATGCTTCGGGCTTCCAGGCGCTGAAAACCGTCGACCTCGACATCAGGCGCGGCGAGATCTTCGCCCTGCTCGGGCCGAACGGCGCCGGCAAGACGACGCTGATCAGCATCGTCTGCGGCATCGTCCGGCCGAGCACCGGCACGGTCCTCGCCGACGGCCACGACATCATCCGCGACTACCGCGCCGCGCGCAGCCGGATCGGCCTTGTGCCGCAGGAGTTGACCACCGACGCCTTCGAGACGGTCTGGGCGACGGTGTCGTTCAGCCGCGGCCTGTTCGGCAAGCCGAAGAACCCGGCCATCGTCGAGCGGGTGCTGCGCGACCTCTCGCTCTGGGACAAGCGCGACAGCAAGATCATGACGCTGTCGGGCGGCATGAAGCGGCGCGTGCTGATCGCCAAGGCGCTGGCGCATGAGCCGCAGATCCTGTTCCTCGACGAGCCGACCGCCGGCGTCGATGTCGAGCTGCGTCAGGACATGTGGAAGCTGGTGCGCCGCCTCCAGGAGAGCGGTGTCACCATCATCCTGACCACGCATTACATCGAGGAGGCCGAGGAGATGGCCGATCGGGTCGGCGTGATCAGCAAGGGCGAGATCATCCTGGTCGAGGAGAAGGCCGAACTGATGCGCAAGCTCGGCCAGAAGCAGCTCACCTTGCACCTCCAGGCGCCGCTTGCGGCGGTCCCCGAAGCGCTGTCCGGCTACGGGCTGACGCTGCAGGCGCAGGGTGAGGAGCTCGTCTACACCTACGACACCAAGGCCGAGCGCACCGGCATCACCGCGCTGATGAAGGACCTGGCCGAGGCCGGCATCCGCTTCAGCGACCTGCGCACCAGCCAGTCCTCGCTCGAGGACATCTTCGTCGGCCTGCTGAGGGCGAACGCATGAGCGTCAATCTCCACGCCATCAAGGCGATCTACCGCTTCGAGATGGCCCGCACCTGGCGCACGCCCCTGCAGAGCGTGCTCTCGCCGGTGATCTCGACCTCGCTCTATTTCGTCGTCTTCGGCGCGGCGATCGGCTCGCATATGCAGGCGATCGACGGCGTGCCCTATGGCGCCTTCATCGTGCCCGGCCTGATCATGCTCTCGCTGCTGACGCAGAGCATCGCCAACGCCTCCTTCGCGATCTATTTCCCGAAATTCGTCGGCACGATCTTCGAACTGCTCTCGGCGCCGGTCGCCTGGTGGGAGGCGGTCTTCGCCTATGTCGCGGCGGCGGCGACGAAGTCGGTGCTGCTCGGCCTGCTCATCCTCGCCACAGCCTTCCTGTTCGTGCCGCTGAAGATCGAGCACCCGATCTGGATGCTGCTCTTCCTGATCCTGACGGCGGCGACCTTCAGCCTGTTCGGCTTCATCATCGGCGTCTGGGCCGACGGCTTCGAGAAGCTGCAGGCAATCCCGCTCCTGGTGATCACGCCGCTGACCTTCCTCGGCGGCTCGTTCTACTCGATCGACATGCTGCCGCCGTTCTGGCGGGCGGTGACGCTGGTCAATCCGGTCGTCTACCTGATCAGCGGCTTCCGCTGGAGCTTCAACGGCACGGCCGATGTCGGCATCGCGGTCAGCCTGACCATGACGCTGGTCTTCCTCGGCGCCTGCATCGCGGTGATCGCCTGGATCTTCAAGACCGGCTACCGGCTCAAGAACTGAAGATCGGGCGGCTGCTTCACGCGGCCTTGATCTGACCGAAGAAGGTCGCGACGGCGCCGCGCAGCGCCTCCGCCTCGCGGGCGAGGTTCTCGGCGGTGCGCAGCGTGTCGGCGGCGGCGCCGGTCGCCTCGCCCGAGGCGGCGGCAAGGCTCACCAGCGCAAAGGCCGCGGTCGCGGCACCGTCGGCTGTTGCCTGGGCGTTGCGGGCGATCTCGGAGGTCGTGCTCTTCTGCTGCTCGGTCGCGGTGGCGATGGCGCCGGTATGCTGCGAGACGTCGGTGATCGTCGCGGCGATCGCGCCGATCGCGGCGACGGCGTCCCTGGCCTCGCCGCGGAAGGCCTCGATCTGACTGGCGATGCCATTGGTCGCCTCGGCGGTCCGGCTCGCCAGGGTCTTGACCTCGGCGGCGACGACGGCGAAGCCGCGCCCGGTCTCGCCGGCACGGGCGGCCTCGATCGTCGCGTTGAGCGCGAGCAGATTGGTCTGCTCGGCAATGTCGCGGATGAGGTCGATGACACTGACGATGCGCTCGGAGGCCTGCGCGAGACCGTCGACGCGCCGGCTCACGCCCTGTGCGTCTCGTGCAGCACTGCTGACCATGGCGCTCGCACGCGCCACGCGGTCGGCAATCTCGGCGATCGAGTTGGACAGTTCCTCGGCCGCGACGGCGACGTGCTGGACCTTGTCGGAGGCGTCCTGCGAGGCGTTCTGCGCTCCGTCGATCTGCACGGTGCGGGCGCTGGCGATCTCGCTGACCGCTCGTGCGGCGCCCTCCAGCGTGTGGGCACCGGTCTCGACGGTCTCCAGCGCGCCCGCGAGGCGGGCATCGAAGGCGGCGACCACCTCGGCGATCCGCTGCTGGCGCGCCGTGCGCCCGGCTTCGGCGTGCGCGGCTGCCGCTTCGAGTGTCTCGCGGGCCTGGGCGTGGTCGCGGAAGACCTCGACGGCGCGCGCCATGTCGCCGATCTCATCCTGACGCTGCACCAGCGGCACCGCCGTGATCGTCTCGGCATCGGCGAGGCTGCGCATCGCCGATGCCAGCCTCTGCAGCGGGCGCGCGACGCGCCGGTGCACGACCAGCAAGGTGAGGATCAGGCCGATCAGGATCAGCGCGCTGCCGATGCCGATCTGCAGGTCGACGCTGTCGCGCTGCAGGGCGGCGAGCCTGACATCGAGTGCGGTGCTGCGGCTGTCATAGTTGCCCGCGATCCGCTTCAACGTCTCGTTGAGCGCCTTGCGGTTGTCGCGATTGGCATCGTCATTGCCGGCTGCGCGCGCCGCTGCCGTGGCGCCCTGGCGCCCGAGCCGAACGATCTCGCGCCGGAACTGGATGAATTCCCGGACACGCGCTTCCAGGAGTTCGAAGTCGGCCCGTTCCTGTACCTCGACCAGCGGCAGCCACTCGGCCATCAGCAGTTCGATCTCGGTGAGGTTCTGCAGCAGCGGCGGGGCGAAGCGCTCCGCTCCTATGGCGCCCTCGCTCATGTAGATCCCGCGCGATTCCATGACGACGGCGTTGACCAGCCCATTGATCCGCTCGGCGATGGCGGAGCGATGCGTGACCGACTGCATCTCGTTGGTCATCGTGGCATAGCGGCTGAGGCTGTGGACGCCGAGGCCAATGGCGAGGGCGGCGGCGATGACGAGAAGCGATATCGCGGCGAGGATCTGGCTCGAGATGGTGCGCAGCGTGGCCATCTGTGTCGCGAAACGGCAGGCCGCGGCTTTGTCTCGGTGCGCAGCGAGGGACCCATCGCCCATAAGGCCATGGTTTGGTTAAATTTGCGTTGGGAGCGCAGGCGGACCACGACGCCGTGATGACACCTCGCCCGATTGACAGGAGGGGCGGCATCCTGTCTTGACCACGCCATGACCGATCTTTCGACCATCGACAGCGCGGCGGCTGCCGCGGCGCCCCATGCGCGCCGGCGCACCTTCGCCATCATCTCGCACCCGGACGCGGGCAAGACCACGCTGACCGAGAAGCTGCTCTATTTCGGCGGCGCCATCCAGCTCGCGGGCGAAGTCCGCGCCAAGGCCGGCCGGCGCCAGACATCCTCCGACTGGATGAAGATCGAGCGCCAGCGCGGCATCTCGGTCGTCACCTCGGTGATGACCTTCGAATATGACGGGCACGTCTTCAACCTGCTCGACACGCCCGGCCACGAGGACTTCTCGGAAGACACCTATCGAACCCTCACGGCGGTCGACAGCGCCGTGATGGTGATCGACGCCGCCAAGGGCATCGAGGCGCGCACCAAGAAGCTGTTCGAGGTCTGCCGCCTGCGCGATATCCCGATCGTCACCTTCATCAACAAGGTCGACCGCGAGACCCGCGATCCCTTCGACTTGCTCAACGAGATCGAGACGACGCTGGCGCTCGACGTCGCGCCGATGACCTGGCCGGTCGGGCGCGGGCGCGAGTTCGTCGGCACGCTCGATCTCGCCTCGAACACCCTGCGTCGCAACCAGAAGGGCGACGAGAGCGACGCCGGCCAGAAGGTCGACGGCGAGGACGACAAGCTCTTCGACGAACTCCTGCCCCATGGCGCTGTCGACACCTTCCGCGAGGAGGTCTTCCTGGCGCGCGAGGGCTGCAAGCCCTTCGACCTCGAGGCCTTCCGCGAGGGCCATCTGACGCCGGTCTATTTCGGCGCGGCGCTGCGCGACTATGGCGTGCGCGACCTCATCGACGCGCTGGGCAAGCTGGCTCCGAGCCCGCGGGCGCAGGCGGCCGACAAGCGGCCGATCGAGGCGGGCGAGCCGAAGATGACCGGCTTCGTCTTCAAGATCCAGGCGAACATGGATCCGAACCATCGCGACCGCATCGCCTTCATGCGGATCTGCTCGGGCAAGCTCTCGCGCGGGATGAAGGCCAAGCTCGTCCGGACCGGCAAGCCGATGCCGATCAATGCGCCGCAGTTCTTCTTCGCCCGCGACCGCTCGATCGCCGAGGAGGCCTTTGCCGGCGACATTGTCGGCCTGCCGAACCATGGCTCCCTGCGCATCGGCGACACGCTGACCGAGGGCGAGGACATCGTCTTCCGCGGTGTGCCGAGCTTCGCCCCGGAAATCTTGCGCCGCGTCAAGCTCAAGGACGCGATGAAGGCCAAGAAGCTGCGCGAAGCGTTGCAGCAGATGGCGGAGGAGGGAGTGGTCCAGCTCTTCCTGCCGCATGACGGCGCCCCTGCCATCGTCGGCGTCGTCGGCGCGCTGCAGCTCGACGTGCTCAAGGAGCGCATGGAGGCGGAGTATTCGCTCCCCGTCGATTTCGAGCCCTGCCAGTTCGCGATCGCACGCTGGATCTCGAGCGACGACAAGGCGGCGCTGCAGAAGTTCACCGCTGCCAAGCCGTCCTCGATGGCGGATGATCTCGACGGCGACCCGGTCTTCATGGCCTCGTCGCAGTTCACCCTGAAATACGACGCCGAGCGCGCGCCCGAGATCAGCTTCTCCGACGTGAAGGACTACCAGAAGGTCTCGGGTGGCTGAGTCGCCGGGCGGCAGCCGCATATGTGCTGCCGCCAAATGTCCTGATCGATGGTAAGCGTGGCGCCCTCCCGCGGAGATCGGTCAGGCCCATGCGACAAGACGGTGAGGTTCCCAGGCGATCACGGCGACGGCGCGGGCTCAGGCTATTGGCAGCCGCTGCGGCCTTGCTTGCTCTCGTCGCGGTCCCGCTTGGCCTCATCCTCTATTCGACGCTGAAGCCCTATCCGGCGGCGAGCGTTTCCGCGGTCGGCTCCCAGCGTGATAGGAACCTGCAGGACCTCGCCCATCTGCGCCGCCTGCCGGAGGTCGAGCGCAGCTTCACCGCCGAAAGTCGCGTGGCATTCGACCGGGCGATTGCCGCGCTCGAACCGCGCGCCGGCGACCTCGACCGGGCCGGCCTGGCGATGGCGGCGGCGAAGGCCGTGGCTTTGGCCGACAACGGCCATACCAATGTGCTCGGGCTTGCCGGCGATCATGGCTTCAACGCCGTGCCGATCCGGCTCGGCTGGTTCGCCGACGGGCTGTTCGTGATCGCGACCGACGAGGACAGGCGCCATCTCCTCGGCGGACAGATGCTCGGCGTCAACGGTCGCACGACCGCCGCATTGGCCGAAGCCCTGCGTCCCTATGTCGGCGGGCCCGCAAATCTCGCCCGGGAACTCGTGCCGAACGTCCTGATCTCGCCGGAGCTGCTCCATGCGGCCGGCCTGGCCGCGACGGCGGATGGCAATCGCTTTGAGATACGCTTTGCGGATGGGGCCGTCGGCTCGGTCGAACTCGTCGCCAAGGCGGCCACTCGGCCATCTCAGGAGCGCCTTGTATGGCCAAGCGACAATCTGGCTCCGCCAGCTCGATCGAGCGGATGGCGACATGTTCTCGATGGCGTCACCTTGCCGGCTTATCTGACGCATCTCGACACGAATTACTGGCACGCCTATCCGGCTGACGATCTGCTCTATGTCCAGATCAACCGTGTGAGCGATCAGGGGCCGGTCGACCTGCCCGCCTATCTGTCCGGGATGCTCGACGAAGCGGCGAAGAAACCCATTCGCAATGCCGTCGTCGATCTGCGTTTCAATCCCGGCGGCAATTATATGTTGACGGCCGATTTCACGCGCCGGCTGCCGGAGTTGCTGCCTGCGTCCGGCAGGCTTTTCGTCCTGACCAGCGCACACACCTTCTCTGCGGCGATCAGCACTGCGGCAAGGTTGAAATATTTCGCTGGAGCGCGCGCCATCCTCGTCGGCGAGGCGATGGGCGACCGCTCGCAGTTCTGGGGCGAGGGAGGGCGCACGCAACTGCCGAACGCGAAGATCGCGGTGCGCTACACCACCGCCTTCCATGATTGGGAGCGAGGCTGCAGCCTGTCGCAGATCACGACCTGCTTCCTGCTCAACTACATCTACGGCGTGCCGGCCGGCGATCTCCAGCCGGCCGTAACCATTGCGCCTGGTTTCGCCGACTATGCCGCCGGCAAGGACCCCGTGATGGTCGAGGTCATGCGGCAGCTGGCAGTGCAACGGGAGCGCTGAGGCGCCCGGTTCGCCTCAGCCCTGCCAGCGGTTCAGCGCATCGCCGATCGTCTGGTTGCCGGCGCCGCCCTTCTCGAAGGTGATGATGCCACGCCGGCCGGAGTTGAAGCGGATCGGCAGGTCGATCCAGTTGCGGTTGCGCAGCAAATCGAGATTGCGTTCGGACTCGACCGGAACGTTCGAGAGGGCCGCCACGAACAGGTTCTCGCCCAGCGCCGAGGAGATCGCCGAGAGCGGCGCGCCGCGCTCGCCCTCCTCGAGCTTGAACTGCGGTACGCCGACTTCGCGGATCGCGTCGTTCGCAGCCTCGCCCGAAGTGGTGAAGCGCATGCCGATGATGTGCGAGGCCGGGAAGGCGCTATCGGTGTTGCGCCGGATGGTGAAGTCGAGCGAGAGCCCGGCATCGGCGATCTCGATGGTGGCGCGCACGATCGTCTCGACCGGCCGGCCGGGACCGGCGCTGTCGCTGTCGAGCCGCCAGAGCACGCGGCCCTGCACGGTGCGGGGCTGCTGCGGGGTCTCAGGCACCTCGATATAGAGGATGGCGCGCTGGGCGACGGCGATGTCGCTGCCGGGCTGGGCGCCAGCCTGCTGGCTCGGGCGCTGGCCGGAAGGCTGGCTCGGCGTCGGGGCGGTCTCCCCGCCGGCGCGCTCGTTGATCTTGCCGGCCTGGTCCTGCTGCGCCGGGGGGGCCTGGGTTTCGACGCGCGGGCGGACCTGCTGGTCCTGCGGGGCGACCTTGTTGACGTAGTAGGCCGCGCCGGCGATCACCGCGACGGCGAGCGCAACACCACCGCCGACGATGGCCGTGCGGACATGGCCAGGGTTGACGCTGCGCTTGCGCGGCGGTGCGACGCGTGGGCGGATTGGCTGGGCTTCGTCACGAGCGGCCTGCTCCTCGAAGCGCGGCGGTTCCTGCGATACCGCAGGGCGCGGCTTCGGCTCCGGCCGCGCGGGCGGCGTCGCTGGAGCAGCCGGCGGCTCGTCCAGCGGGAGCGGCGGCAGGCTCGGCTCGATCGCCTCGGCGAGCGCAATCTCCGCCTCGATGCGCGACACGGCCTCATCGAGCGAGAGTCGCTCGCGGGTGATGTCGGCTTCGGAAAGCGGTGGGTCGAGGCTGCGCAATTGCGCGAGCAACGCCGTACGCGCGCGATCGTAGACGGCGCGGCGTGCTTCCGGAGACTTGTCGGTCAGTCCGGCGATCGCACGCGCCAGAATGGGGTGGAAATCGGCCATTGGCCTCACATGTCCGGGTTGGCCCGGCCCGTCAACCCTCGAACGGGTTCTGGACCAGGATCGTATCGTCGCGCTCGGGGCTGGTCGACAGCACCGAGACGGAGGCGCCGATCAGTTCCTCGATGCGGCGCACATATTTGATCGCCTGCGCCGGCAATTCGGCCCAGGAGCGGGCGCCGGCGGTCGAGCCCTCCCAGCCCTCGATCACCTCGTAGATCGGCTCGACCCTTGCCTGGTCGCGCTGGCCCGCCGGCAGGTGCTCGAGGATCTCGCCGTCCAGCTTGTAGCCGGTGCAGACCTTGATCTCCTTGAAACCGTCGAGGATGTCGAGCTTGGTCAGCGCGATGCCGTCGATGCCGGAGGTCTTGACCGTCTGGCGCACCAGGCAGGCGTCGAACCAGCCGCAGCGGCGCTTGCGGCCGGTGACGACGCCGAATTCCTTGCCCTTCTGGCCGATCAATTCACCGATCTCGTCGAAGAGCTCGGTCGGGAACGGGCCTTCGCCGACGCGGGTGGTGTAGGCCTTGGCGATGCCCAGCACATAGCCGACGGCGGAAGGGCCGAGGCCGGAGCCGGTCGCGGCCTGGCCGGCGACGATGTTGGAGGAGGTCACGAAGGGATAGGTGCCGTGGTCGACGTCGAGCAGGGCGCCCTGCGCGCCCTCGAACAGGATGCGCTTGCCGGCGCGGCGCTCGGCATCGAGCAGGGCCCAGACCGTGTCGGCATAGGGCAGCACCTGCGGCGCGATCTCGGTCAGCTGCTTCAGCAGCTCGACGCCGTTGACCTCGTCGATGCCGAGGCCGCGGCGCAGCGCGTTGTGATGGGCGAGCAGGCGCTCGATCTTGGCCTTGAGGACGGTCTCGTCCTTGAGGTCGATGACGCGGATGGCGCGCCGGCCGGCCTTGTCCTCATAGGCCGGGCCGATGCCGCGCTTGGTGGTGCCGATCTTCAGCGCCGAGTTCGAGGTCTCGCGGAAATGGTCGAGCTCGCGGTGCAGCGGCAGGATCAGCGTCGCATTGTCGGCGACGCGCAGGTTCTCAGGCGAGATCGCGACGCCCTGGCCACGCAACCGGGCGATCTCCTCGACGAGATGCCAGGGATCGACGACGACGCCGTTGCCGATCACCGAGAGCTTGCCGGGGCGCACGATGCCCGAGGGCAGCAGCGAGAGCTTGTAGACGGTGCCGTCGATGACGAGGGTATGGCCGGCATTATGGCCGCCCTGGAAGCGCACCACCACATCGGCCTGGCTCGACAGCCAGTCGACGATCTTGCCCTTGCCCTCGTCGCCCCACTGGGCGCCGACCACGACCACGTTCGCCATGGGGATGATTCCCTCTCGCTGACTTACAGGGTCGGCGCGGATTCCCATCGCTCGATCGGAAACACGCCGACGCAAGCGCCCGCACGAACAAAAACCCCGGCGCAAGGCCGGGGTTTCGGGTGAGGTCCTTGCAAGCCCTCTTCGTCCAAGAGAATGGCAAGGTCAAGGCTGACGCGCGCAAAGCCGGGGAATAATCTGCGCGGCGCGCAGGTTGGCGCTGCACGATGCAGGGCGGCCCGGCACCCATGGCGATTGCGAGATGGCGAGCAGGAAGCTACTGCGCTCCCATGTCGTCCCGAGCGGCCCATCGGGGCCGACCTTCGGTTGGCTGTTCCAATATCGAGGAAGAATTCCCATGCTGCCGATCGCCATTTCGACGCTCACCGTCTGCGGGATCGAGGAGCTGCCGGCGCAGAGCACGCGCAAGGTCAGCCATGTGCTGTCGCTGCTCGATCCCGATCTGCCGGAACTGCAATCCTTCGTGGCCTATGAGGCGCATGAGCGGACGACCCTGCGCTTTCACGACATCATCACGCCGCAGGAAGGCCGCGTGCATCCGACCGATGCGCATGTCGCCGAGATCCTCGATTTCGGCGCGAAGCTGCGTGAGTCCGCGCTGAAGCGGCAGGAGGGGCACCTGCTAGTGCATTGCCATATGGGCATCTCGCGCTCGACGGCGGCGATGCTGTCGCTGATGGCGCAGGTTGAACCCGAGGAGGGGGAAGATGCCCTGTTCGCCCGCCTGCGCATCATCCGGCCGCAAGCCTGGCCGAACTCGGTGATGATTGGCTTCGCCGACGCACAATTGAAGCGCGGCGGCAAGCTCACGGCTGCCCTTGGCCGGCACTATGCCCACCAGCTCGAAGCCCAGCCGCGCTATCGCCAATGGATGGCCGATCTCGGCCGTGGCGCCGAAGTCGCGATGGCGGGCTGAGCGCTCTTCTCCGGCCTCCTCGTACCCGATATCACCGCTCGTCAGTCTCCCCAGGCATGGCTGTTTTGCCTTGTTAGCAGAATGAGTTGGCGGCGATCGGACGTATGAGAAGAGGGCGCGGCGACGGGCAATGGCATGAGCCATGCCTGCAACAGAACGCCGCAGGCTGGGGAATGACAATCATGACGAAGCTCGACGACTGGCTCGGCGAACATCACGCCGAGTTCACGGCGATCCGCCGCGACATCCATGCGCATCCCGAGCTCGGCCTGGAAGAATATCGCACCGCAAGGCTCGTCGCCGACAGGCTGCGTGAATGGGGTGTCGAGGTCACCGAGACTGTCGGCAAGACCGGCGTCGTCGGCGTGATCCGCGGCAACGGGCCCGGCCAGCGCGCCATCGGCCTGCGCGCCGACATGGACTGCCTTGCGCTGGAGGAACTGACGGAGCTGCCGCACGCCTCGAAATTCCCCGGCCGGATGCATGCCTGCGGCCATGACGGCCACACCACCATGCTGCTCGCGGCGGCGCGCTATCTCGCCGAGAACCGGGATTTCGGCGGCACGGTCAACCTGATCTTCCAGCCGGCCGAAGAGGGCCGCGGCGGTGCCAACGCCATGCTCGCCGACGGGCTGTTCGAGCGTTTCCCCTGCGATGCGATCTATGGCCTGCATAATACGCCCGGCCTGCCGGCATCGCATTTCGGCACCGCGGTCGGCCCCTTCCTGGCGTCGGCCGATTCCTGGCGGGTGACCTTCCGCGGCGTCGGCGGTCATGGCGGCTCGCAGCCGCATCGCTCGACCGACATCACCTATGCGCAGGCGCATTTCGTGCTCGGGCTGCAGGGCATCATCGGCCGCAATGTCGCGCCGCTCGACACCGCCGTGATCAGCGTCGGCTTCATCCATGGCGGCGACGTGAACGCCTCGAACGTCATCCCGTCGGAACTCGTCATCGGCGGCACGGCGCGGACCTATTCGAAGGATGTGCGCGATCTGGTCGAGCGCCGCATCGCCGAGCTTGCGGCCGCGACGGCGCAGGCCTGGGGCTGCGAGGCGGAAGCTTCCTACCATCGCGGCACCAGCCCGCTGGTGAACGCGGCCGAGCAGGTCCAGGTCGCGGTCGCAGCGGCTTCGAGCGCGGTGGGGGCCGAACATGTCAACGGCCAGATGCTGCGCGGCACGGGCGGCGAGGACTTCGCCGAGATGATGCTGGTCTGCCCCGGCGCCTTCATGCGCATCGGCAACGGCGTCGAGGCGGACGGCTCCTTCGCCGGCCTGCACACCCCGCTCTACGACTTCAACGACGAGATCATCCCGGCTGGCGTGCGCTACTGGGTCGGCCTGGTCGAGCAGGAGCTCGGCCAGGGCTGGCAGGCGATCGCGGCGGAGTAGGGCGCCTTACCGCCGCGTCTGGTCGAAGATCACCTCGCGGTCGCCGGGATACTTGATCCGGTAGGCGAGGCGGATCTCCTTCTGCGCGCCGGGCGCGAGCTCGAAGCTCCAGGCCGAGACGCCGCGCTTGTCGCCGACCTGCTTCTCGGTCGGCGGCGTGCTCTGCGATAAAAGCTCGACCGTGATCGCGCTGTTCTCGGAGAACGGCACGCGCTCGGTCACGGTCAGCTTGACCGGCTGGGCGTGCAGGCTCTTCACCACCGTCTTGAACTCGCGCTGGTCGGTTCGTGTCGAGCCGAGCCAGCCGGAATCGTTCTCGCGCCGGCGCACCGGGACGCGCGTCACCTTGAGGCGATCGTCGGCGCCGAAGCCGAGCTCGACCTTGTCGCCCGGCGCGACCTGCGCGAGCCGGCCCTTGCCGATATAGGCGCCGTCGCGATGAAGATAGACCTCGCCGGCGAGCAGCGGCGCCTCGTCCTCGTGGTTGAAGCTCGCTTCGAGATAGGCCTTCTTCTCGAGCTCCGGCGTGGCGCGGGCGGACAGCTCCGGCTTGACCTTGCCCTGCGTCAGGACCACCGCCTTGCTGGAGCCGTCCTGCGGGATGCTGACCCGGCCGGGCACCTTGAAGCTCGCCTGATAGGCGCCGGCGCTGACGCTGGCGGTCTGGACCTCGGCCTCTTTGGGGGCGGCAGCGCCTAGAGCCTGATCGGGCGCGATGGGGGCAGGGGCGAGCGCCATGGCAGGGGGCCTCGCCGCACGTTCGGAGGCTTGCCTCTGCAAGCGTGCCCGCTCCTCGTAGACCACTGGCGGCTCGTAGAAGGCGATGCGCAGCGGGTCCAGCTCCGGCGCGCGCGTCCCTTGCGCCGAGCGCGTCGTCGAAAGCTCGACCGCGACCTCGTTCCAGTCCTCGCCGGTCCGCTGGCGCAGTTCGGCGCGCCGGGTGAAGGCGATCTCGGCCGCATTGGCGCTGCCGGTGGTCAGCCTGGCTTCATAGACCGGCAGCCAGCTCGCACCGGCGACGCGGTAGCTGACGGAGATGTCGGCTGCGACCGGCGCCTTGGCCTCGACGGCGATGGCGACGTCGCGCTTCGGCTGGCCGGCTCGCGGCGCCAAAGGCCGGGCCTTCTCCAGCGCGGCGACCTCGGCATCGAGATCGGTGATGCGGTTGCGCAAAGTGAGCAATTCGCCCTGGACCTTGACCAAAGCGGTGCCGATCGCGTCGAACACGGCTGGCCAGTCGGTGACAGGCAGGGCCTTGCCGTCGGGGCCGAGCTTGTCCGGGCCGATCTTGCCGAAATTCTCGATGGTGGCGCGCTTGGCTTCGATCGCGCTGATCTCGCCGGCGAGCTTCGCCTTCTCGCCCTGCAGTGCCCGGATCTTGCCTTCGAGCACCTGGTCGAGTGCCGGGCGGGCCTCGCCTGGAACCTGGCGGACATCGACAGCGCCGATCGCGAAGGAACCGTCGCCCTGCGCCTCGACCCGAATCGAAGCGGGATCGACGCTGGCGGGCAGGCCGCGCAGCACGATCTGCGAGACGCCCTCCAGCAGCGAGGCCTTGCCGAGCCGAGTCACGACTGCGCCGTCGGGATAGACGGTGACGCGGTCGATCTTCGAGGCAAGCTCGATCTCGGCGGCGCCGGCGAGGCTCGGCATGAACATCAAGGCTGCGGCCAGTCCAGTCTTCATCATTTCTGTCCCCCGACAAATCAAGCGCCCGCGATTTGTCCGTTGGATTTCGGCGCGGCGAGGGCGGAATTGGGCCGGAACGCGGGACAGCGCCGCGAAGGCGTCATCACCGCCCGGCGACGATGGCAGGCCCTTGCCGGTATCAGCGTGGTTTTCGCTACGTCAGGGCGTCGGCAGTGGCGGAACCATCTGCTCGTTGCCGTCGGAATTCTTCTGCCGGGCCCGATCGTGCAGGAACGCGACGACCTGGGCCATGGTGTTGGCATTGCCGAGCGCGTTGGCAGTGGTCGAGACCGAGATGTCCCCGAGCCCCACCGTGTGGAAGTATTCATGCGTGACGACGTCACGCTGGAGATCGGCACTCGAGCCGAACCAGGAGGTGCAGAGATCGGTGTCGGGCGGCTTTCGCCCCGGGGTCGTCCAGGCGAAGGCCGGCCTGGGGTCCGTGCATTTACCGCCGGCTCGCGCCGCGTTGAGCGATTTGGGCAGGGCCAGGTTCTGCTCGATCAGGTTGACGGCGCTCGCCAGCGCGCTGCGAAAAGCCGGATCCATCGGATTGGATGGTACCAGCAGCTTGCGCGAGATCACCGCCATGTCGCGCCGATAATTGCGGCGCAGTTCGTTGAAGGCGTCCTCGCTGCCATGCGAGTCCTCGAAATACTTGATCTGCCGCTGCAGTAGCTTCAGCCGGTTCAGCGCGAAGCGGAGCGAAGAACGGCTCGCATCCCAGGCGGCGTCGATGCGGGTCGCATCGGTCGGCCCTGACGGCGGGGTCGGCGAGGGCGGAACGAAGCCGGTCTTCTCGATTCGGTACTTGCCGCGATAATAGGGCGCTTCGTACCAGGTGTGGTCGTTGCCAGCGGTCAGCGGCCTTTGCCAGCTCTCGCGCGTGGTCGAGCCCTTCCACCACATGTTGACCAGCTTGGAGGTGGCGGCCCAGTTGCCGACGCCGCTTTCCATGCTGCCGAGATCGCGCCAGGTCACGCCGCCGTCGCTGCGGAAGTCGTATTCCCAGACCCAACTCTTGACCCGGACCGTCCAGGTTCCGATCAGCAAATCGAGATCGCCGGCCATCTGCCATCTCCATTCGCAGCCAAGTCGAGGCTGCCCGGTCGGGCCACCTGTCCTTGCGAAAGGCAGACATACGCATAGTCGGGGAAGCAGGAGATAGACTTGCACGACGCGCCGGCGCCAACAAGATCGCCATGCGCAATTCGCGTCCTGGTAGTTTAGCCGCCGAATTCAGGGCAATTGTCGCTAAGATACACTGATCGTTGGCGTGTTGCCGACAGGAGGCGCCTGCCGGCCCTCAGCTCCGCAGGCCCGGTGCTTCCTGGCCCGTGCTGGCGACGTATTCGGTGTAGCCGCCGCCGTAATTATGGACGCCGTCCGGGGTCAGCTCGAGCACCCGATTGGAGAGCGCCGCCAGGAAATGGCGGTCGTGGCTGACGAACAGCATGGTGCCTTCATACTGCGCCAGCGCCGTGATCAGCATCTCCTTGGTGGCGATGTCCAGATGGTTGGTCGGCTCGTCGAGCACCAGGAAATTCGGCGGATCGTAGAGCATCTTGGCCATGACGAGGCGCGCCTTCTCGCCGCCGGAGAGGAAGCGGCAGCGCTTCTCGACATCATCGCCCGAGAAGCCGAAGCAGCCGGCGAGGGCGCGCAGCGAGCCTTGCCCGGCCTGCGGGAACGAGCCTTCAAGCGATTCGAAGATGGTTTCGTCGCCGTCGAGCAGCTCCATGGCATGCTGGGCGAAATAGCCCATCTTGACGGTGCCGCCGACAACGACCGTGCCTTCGTTCGGCTGCGTGGCGCCGGCGACCAGCTTCAGCAGCGTCGACTTGCCGGCGCCGTTCACCCCCATCACGCACCAGCGCTCCTTGCGCCGGACCTGGAAGTCGAGCCCCTCATAGATCGTCTTGCTGCCATAGCGGACATGCACGTTCTTGAGGGTGGCGACATCCTCGCCCGAGCGGGGCGCCGGCTGGAACTCGAACTGCACGGTCTGGCGGCGCTTGGGCGGCTCGACGCGCTCGATCTTGTCGAGCTTCTTGACCCGGCTCTGGACCTGCGCCGCATGCGAGGCGCGCGCCTTGAAGCGTTCGATGAAGGCGACCTCCTTGGCGAGCATCGCCTGCTGGCGCTCGAACTGCGCCTGCTGCTGCTTTTCGGCCAGCGCGCGCTGCTGCTGGTAGAATTCGTAATCGCCGGAATAGCTGGTCAGCGTGCCGCCATCGATCTCGACGATCTTGCCGACGATGCGATTCATGAACTCGCGGTCGTGCGAGGTCATCAGCAGGGCGCCGTCATAGCCCTTGAGAAAGCTTTCCAGCCAGATCAGGCTCTCGATGTCGAGATGGTTGCTCGGCTCGTCGAGCAGCATCACGTCGGGCCGCATCAACAGGATGCGGGCAAGCGCGACGCGCATCTTCCAGCCGCCGGAGAGGGCGCCGACATCGCCTTCCATCATCTCCTGGCTGAAGCCGAGGCCGTCGAGCACCTCGCGGGCGCGGCCGTCGAGCGCATAGCCGTCGAGCTCCTCGAAACGGCCCTGGACCTCGCCATAGCGGGTGATGAGGTCTTCCATCTCGTCGGCGCGGTCGGGATCGCCGAGCGCCGCTTCCAGTTCCTTCAGCTCGGCGGCGATGACGCTGACGGGACCGGCGCCGTCCATCACCTCGGAGACGGCGCTGCGGCCCTTCATGTCGCCGACATCCTGGCTGAAATAGCCGATGGTGGTGCCGCGATCGACGCTGACCTGGCCTTCGTCGGGCAGGTCCTCGCCGGTGATCAGCCGGAACAAGGTGGTCTTGCCGGCGCCGTTGGGGCCGACGAGGCCGACCTTCTCGCCCTTCTGCAGCGCTGCCGAGGCCTCGATGAAGATGATCTGCTGGCCGTTCTGCTTGCCGATGCTTTCGAGGCGAATCATGATGTCCGGGACGCTTGCGAGACTGAAGTTGCCGCGCGTTTACAAGGTGGGCGGCGCATGGGGAACCCCGAAGCGCGGATCAGGCCTTCGCGCTGCGCGCGACCATGGCGGTAATCGTCTCGAACAATTCCCGCTTGGCCTCGTCGGCACCGATCTCGTCCGTCGCGGCGGCATCCGACAGCGCCTCGGCGGCACCGAGCATGGCGCGTAAAGCCGCGGTCGGGATTGTGCGGCCGTCGGCGAAGGGCGCGAGCAGGCCGCGGCAGCGCTCCAGGAAGATCAGGTCGCAATCGCGTTTCACGGCGGCGAGCTCGGGCGAGCCGGCCAGGGCCGCGACGACGCCGGGGATCTCGCGGCCCTGGGCCAGCACGCAATCGACATAGGACGAGGCGATCGCCCTGGCCTTGCCGGCGAGCGTGGCTTCGCTGCCATCGAGCGCCGCCTCCATGATCGCGTATTCGCGCCCATCGAAGTCGCGATAGAGCGCGATCAGCAGCCCATTGCGGGTGGTGAAATGGCTGTAGACCACCGGCTTGGCGACGCCGGCGCGCTCGGCGAGGCGGCCGAGCGTCAGGGCATCGGTGCCTTCCTCGCCGACGATCCGCCAGGCGGTCTCGATGAGCTGGCGCTGGCGGTCCTCGCGCGTCAGGCGCTGGCGGCGCGGCCGTTCGGTGTCCGGGGTTGACATGTCTTATGTACCAAAAGTAACTTACTAAAAGTATATAGCGATCCATCGCGGACCGCAATCACTGCCGGAGACATCCCATGCATGCGCTTGTCGTCGTCGCCCATCCCGATCCGAACTCTCTCAGCCATGCCGTAGCGCAGGCGCTGGCCGCTGGTGTCTCCGGCGCCGGCCATACCGTCGAGATCGCCGATCTTGCCAAGGAAGGCTTCGATCCGCGCTTCTCGCTGAACGATCTTGCCGCCCATCGCCGCGAGATCGCGCAGCCGGCCGACATCGCCTTCGAGCAGGCGCGGGTCGACCGGGCCGATGCGCTGGTGCTGGTCTATCCGATCTACTGGTGGTCGATGCCGGCGCTGATGAAGGGCTGGATCGACCGGGTCTTCGCCAATGGCTGGGCCTATGACGAGCTCGAGGACATGAAGACGGTCAAGAAGCTCGGGCATTTGCCGGTCCATCTCGTCGCGCTCGCCGGAGCGGACATGCGCACCTTCGCCCGCCATGGCTATTACGGCGCGATGAAGACGCAGATCGACCACGGCATCTTCGGCTATTGCGGCGCGCCGGTCGTGACCTCGGAATTCCTGGTGCCGGTGCCGGAGATGTCCGAGCATCTCGACACGGCGCGGAAGCTGGGTGGGAAGGTGTTTGCGTCGGCGAACAGGACAGCCGAAGCAGCGTAGGTCACGCTCGCCCGCGCACGCTCGCCTGCGGCTTCACCCGCATCTCCAGGAAGTTGCGCAGCTCGGTCACGCGCTTGACCGGGTCGATCACCTCCTCATCCAGCCCGAGGCCCCAGGCGAGGTCGTGGCGGGCGGGGTCGGCGTCGAGCGCGTCGAGATCGGCGATCCAGGCGGTCGCCGCGGCTTCGTCCTTGCGCAGGCCGCGCTCGATCAGGGTCTTGCTGTGCCGCCGCAGGATCGTTGCGATCAGGCGCAGCGAGAATTCCGGATGGTACTGCACGCCCCAGAAGACGCCGCCGTCCTGGCGGAACTCGGCGGCCTGGATCGGGCTGATCGCGTTCGATGCCAGGATGGTCGCGTCGCTGGGCGGGGCGATGATGCTGTCGAAATGGATCGCGGGGGCATCGAACGCGGCGGGCCGGCCGGCGAGCAGCGGATGCTTTGCCCCCACCTCGTTGACGGCGATGCGGCGGGCGAAGCCGATCTCCAGCCCGTTCGGGTTGAGCGCCACGGTGCCGCCTGCGGCGACGGCGCCGATCTGGATGCCCCAGCACGAGCCGAAGCAGGGCGTGCCGCTCTTGTAGATCGCCCGCATCAGCTCGATCTGCCGGGTCACCGCGGGCTCGGGGCTGTGGATGTGGAGCGAGGAGCCGGTCAGGGCGATGCCGTCATAGGAGGCGAGGCCGGCGCCGTCGGGCAGGTTGGCGCCCTCGTCGGCCGGCAAGCAGATATCGGTGATCAGCGAGGGCTCGATCCGGCGCAGCTCCGCGGCATAGGCCTCCGACGGTGTCGCGCCGGCGTCGCGAATGTACTCCTCGCGCCCCTCGCGCTTGTAGCCGTCGACAACAAGGACGCGGAGTGGCTTGCGGCTGAACACGTTCATCGAATCCTCGGCACGTTTGCGTGCGGCGACGGTCTGCTGTGCGCCTCCTCTCATAGGATAAGCAGTGCGTGCAAGGCTATGCGGGTCTTCGCGCCATCGTGACGTCCGCCTTGCAGTAGCCGGCCTCTCTCCTTGGTGGTTCTGGCGGGCGCTCCATCTGCCGCTGCGCTGAAATCGGGCCTTGCCCTTCCTGGAATTGATCCATGTCAAAGCAGTCCGGCCGTGCCCCGCTAACCTTGCGGGGTGCGCCGGGCTGGACAACTTGTGGGCGAGGACTAAGCTCCTTTGACAAGCTCCAATCTGGCTGACGGCGATATGTGATCGCCGGCGCCGATGACGATGGAGACTGGCGATGGGACCTGACCCTGCGGGCACTGCTGAAGTGCCCCCGGCGCAGCCGACCAGGAAGGCCGAGCTCCTGGCCTTCTTCACGCTGGCGGTCTTGATCTGGCCGATCGTCGCCGTCGGCATCGTCGGCGGATACGGGTTCCTGATCTGGATGTCCCAGATTGTCCTCGGACCGCCCGGGCCTCCCGGCTCGCCGCACTGAGGTCTCGCCATGCTGACAGGCAAGCGCGAGATCGACCGCCGCAAATTCCTCACCGGCGACATCCTGCCTGAGCGTGACCTCGCTTCCGCTCGTCCGCAACGCTTCTTCCACATCTCAAGCGCGGTCGTCACTGCGCGCCCGGAGCGCTGCGCCGAGATCGCCCGCCAGATCGCCGCCCTGCCGGACACCGAGGTGCGCGCGGTCGAGGGCAGCAAGATCGTCGTGGTGATCGAAGGGCAGAGCAGCGGCGAGATCGGCAGCCGCCTCACCATCATGGCGCTGATGGACGGCGTGTTCTCGGCCAACATGGTGTTCGAGCAGATCGAACCCCTCGACGACACCGGAGACGACAGATGAGCCTGTCCCGTCGCGAACTGCTCAAGGCCCAGGCCGCGGGGATCGCCGCGCTGGCTGCCAATGTCAGCTCCGAAGCCGTGGCGCAGCCGGTTTCCGGCGGCGTCGATGCGCTGAAGATCTCCTGGTCGAAGGCGCCCTGCCGCTTCTGCGGCACCGGCTGCGGCGTGATGGTCGGCGTCAAGGAGGGCCGGGTCATCGCCACCCATGGCGACATGAAGGCCGAGGTCAATCGCGGCCTCAACTGCGTCAAGGGCTACTTCCTCTCCAAGATCATGTACGGCAACGACCGTCTGACCCAGCCGCTGCTGCGCAAGAAGAACGGTGTCTACGCCAAGGATGGCGAGTTCACGCCGGTGTCATGGACCGAGGCCTTCGACACCATGGCGGCGCAGGCCAAGCGCGTGCTGAAGGAGAAGGGGCCGACCGCGCTCGGCATGTTCGGCTCCGGCCAGTGGACGATCTTCGAGGGCTATGCCGCGACCAAGCTGATGCGGGCCGGCTTCCGCTCGAACAATCTCGACCCGAACGCCCGCCACTGCATGGCCTCGGCAGCCTACGCCTTCATGCGCACCTTCGGCATGGACGAGCCGATGGGCTGCTATGACGATTTCGAGCATGCCGACGCCTTCGTGCTCTGGGGCTCGAACATGGCGGAGATGCATCCGATCCTGTGGACCAGGGTGACGGACCGCCGGCTCGGCCACCCGCATGTCAAGGTCGCGGTGCTTTCGACCTTCACCCATCGAAGCTCCGACCTTGCCGACATCCCGATCGTGTTCAAGCCGGGCACGGACCTGGCGATCCTGAACTACATCGCCAACCACATCATCACGACCGGGCGGGTGAACAAGGACTTCGTCGACAAGCACACCACCTTCGTGAAGGGCGCGACCGATATCGGCTACGGCCTGCGGCCGGACGATCCGCGCGAGGTCAAGGCCAGGAAAGCCGAGGACGTCACCGCGACGACCCCGATCGATTTTGCGGCCTTCGCCGCCTTCGTGAAGGACTACACGCTGGAGAAGGTCGCAAGCCTGACCGGTGTCGAGCCCGGCTTCCTGCAGCAGCTCGCCGAGCTCTATGCCGATCCCAAGCGCAAGGTCACCTCGTTCTGGACGATGGGCTTCAACCAGCATGTGCGCGGCGTCTGGGCCAACCAGATGGTCTACAACCTGCATCTGCTGACTGGGAAAATCTCCGAGCCCGGCAACAGCCCGTTCTCGCTGACCGGCCAGCCCTCGGCCTGCGGCACGGCGCGAGAGGTCGGCACCTTCGCCCATCGCCTGCCGGCCGACATGACGGTCACCAATCCCGAGCATCGCAAGCATGCCGAGGAGATCTGGCGCGTCCCGCACGGCATCATCCCGGAGAAGCCGGGCTACCACGCCGTCGAGCAGGACCGGATGCTCAAGGACGGCAAGCTCAATTTCTACTGGATCCAGGTCAACAACAACCTGCAGGCCTCGCCGAACAACAGCAACGAGGCCTATCCGGGCTATCGCAACCCCGACAACTTCATCGTCGTCTCCGACGCCTATCCGACGGTGACCGCGATGGCGGCTGACCTGATCCTGCCGGCGGCGATGTGGGTCGAGAAGGAGGGCGCCTACGGCAATGCCGAGCGGCGCACCCATGTCTGGCACCAGCTCGTCAATGCGCCCGGCGAGGCGCGCTCCGATCTCTGGCAATTGATGGAGTTCTCCAAGCGCTTCACCACCGACGAAGTCTGGCCGGCCGAGATCCTTGACGCCAATCCGAACTACAAGGGCAAGACCCTGTTCGACGTGCTCTATCGCAACGGCAATGTCGACAAGTTCGATGTTTCCGAGATCGACCCCGGCTATGAGAACCGGGAGGCGAAGGCCTTCGGCTTCTATGTGCAGAAGGGGCTGTTCGAGGAATACGCCTCCTTCGGCCGCGGCCATGGCCATGATCTCGGGCCCTACGATCTCTACCATCAGGTGCGCGGGCTGCGCTGGCCGGTGGTCGACGGCAAGGAGACGCTCTGGCGCTATCGCGAGGGGCTCGACCCTTATGTGAAGCCGGGCAAGGGCGTCGAGTTCTACGGTAACAAGGACGGCAAGGCGCGGATCATCGCGGTGCCCTACGAGCCTCCGGCGGAGATGCCGGATGGCGAGTACGATTTCTGGCTGGTCACCGGCCGCGTGCTCGAGCACTGGCATTCCGGCTCGATGACCATGCGCGTGCCGGAGCTCTACAAGGCCTTCCCGGGCGCGCGCTGCTTCATGCATCCTGAGGACGCCCGCAGCCGCGGGCTGAACCAGGGCGCCGAAGTTCGCATCATCTCCCGGCGCGGCGAGATGCGCACCCGTATCGAGACGCGCGGACGCAACCGCATGCCGCCCGGCGTGGTGTTCGTGCCGTGGTTCGATGCGAGCCAGCTGATCAACAAGACGACGCTGGACGCCACCGATCCGATCTCCAAACAGACGGATTTCAAGAAATGCGCGGTCAAGATCCTGCCGGTCACCGCCTGATGCGCGTGCCGACCCTCCTCGGGGCCGCGCTGGCGGCCTGCCTCGTCCTCGCCTTCGGCGCGGCCCTCTCGCAGGATGGCGCACCGGTGAGAAACGTGCCGCGGCTCACCGGGACGCCGCAACCGATGGCGCTCGAACGCGTGCCGGCGCTCGGCCGGCCGGTGGTCGATGACGTCAGGCGCATGCGCAACTATCCGGAACAGCCGCCGGTCATCCCGCACGCGATTGACGGCTACCAGCTGACGCTCAACACCAATCGCTGCATGGATTGCCACAAGCGCGAGTTCACCGAGGGCTCGGGCGCGCCGATGATCAGCGTCACCCATTTCCAGGACCGCGACGGGCAGGTGCTCTCCGACGTGACGCCGCGGCGCTATTTCTGCACGGCCTGCCATGTCCAGCAGACCGATGTGCCGCCGCTGGTGCCCAATCTCTTTCAGGATGCCCAAGATGTCGGCCGTAAACCGTAGCGGGGCGCGGTGATGAGCAAGCTGAAAGTGCTCTTCTGGCGGCTCTGGGGCATGGTGGTCGCCTTCTGGCGCATCATCAGCCGGCCGAGCGCCTATCTGCCGCTGGGCTTCCTGACGCTGGGCGGCTTCGTCTGCGGCGTGATCTTCTGGGGCGGCTTCAACACGGCGCTGGAGATCACCAACACCGAGAAATTCTGCACCTCCTGTCACGAGATGCGCGACAACGTCTATCAGGAGCTGCAGTCGACGGTGCACTTCTCCAATCGCTCTGGCGTGCGCGCGACCTGCCCGGACTGCCATGTGCCGCACAACTGGACCGACAAGATCGCCCGCAAGATGCAGGCGTCCAAGGAAGTCTGGGGCAAGATCTTCGGCACGATCTCGACGCGCGAGAAGTTCCTGGACATGCGGCTCGAGCTCGCCAAGCACGAATGGTCCAGGCTCAAGGCCAACGACTCGCTCGAATGCCGCAACTGTCACTCATCCGTGGCGATGGACTTCACCAAGCAGACGCGGCGCGCCGCCGACATCCATGGCCGCTTCCTGACCACGGGCGAGAAGACCTGCATCGACTGCCACAAGGGCATCGCGCATCTGCTGCCGAACATGACGGGGATCGAGCCGGGCTGGAAGGAAGCGCCGGAACTGCAGGGCAAGGGCGCCTCCTGGCATGGGCCGGAGCGGGCCTTGAGCAGCTATCTTGCAGGGCTTGAAAGCCAGCCGAAATAAGACCGGGATAGCGGCGGCCGCGGTATTCTGCGCCGCCTGCGGGTCAGCGCGCGACGCTGGATTTCCCGACCGTGCGACGGGCGGCAGGTTTCTTCGCTGCCGCTGGTTTCGCCGCCGATAGCTCGGCGGCGGTCTGTGCGTCCGCCGCCTCTTTGGCTAGGCGCAACGCGCGCAGCCTCGCGGTCTTCTCGGCGACGGCCCGCCGCTCAGCCTGAACCGCCTCCATGGCGTTCTCAGCTTCCTGTCGCCGCTGCTCGGTCTTGGCGAAATTCCGTTCCGCGCGAAGCTTGGCCTGCTCGGCGGTCAGTCCTTTCGTTGCCATGGCAGCGGCTCCTCTGATCAGGATCAGGACGCGACGGCTGCCGGACGCGGCGGCCGGGCCGGACGCGGCTTCGGCTTGGGGGCGGGGAGCAGGCCTTCGCGCTGCGCCTGCTTGCGGGCGAGCTTGCGGGCACGGCGGATCGCGTCGGCCTTCTCGCGAACGCGCTTTTCGGACGGCTTCTCATAGGCCGAGCGCCGCTTCATCTCGCGAAACACGCCTTCGCGCTGCATCTTCTTTTTCAGGACGCGCAACGCCTGGTCGACATTGTTGTCGCGGACGAGAACCTGCATTCGGACTTCCTTCTTGTGAAAGCACTTGGTCGAGACGTCTGGTCGAAACGCCTCGGCCGAACATCTCTTGAAAACAAAAAAGGGCCGGGTAGATCCCGACCCTTCCTGAGCTACCCCGCGTGGAGTGGGCCTGGCGCCAGTACATCCATGGTCGCCTGCCGCTGGTCTCTCACGCTGGACAGCGCGTCAGCTCACTCGGCGCGCAGGTTGTCGGCCGACATCTTGCCCGAGCGCTTGTCCTGGACGAGCTCGTACGAGATCTTCTGGCCGTCGCGCAGATCGCGCAGGCCGGCGCGCTCGACGGCGCTGATGTGGACGAACACGTCCTGGCCGCCATCATCCGGCTGGATGAAGCCGAAGCCCTTGGTGCCGTTGAACCATTTCACTGTACCGTTGGCCATAGTCATATTCCTTCTTGCGGTTGGTAACTCACACGCAGCCGCATACCACGCATGTTTTCGATTTGAGCAGGAAGGTCGTCAGCGGTGCGCAAAAACAGCGCGGGCCAATTCGTTCGGCCTAGATCGAGCATTACAAATGGGGGTTTGCCCCCCATTTGTCAACGCAACTTTCCCGTGTGGCGACAGGAGCTTCCGCCGGGCAGCCGTCCGGTTGGTGGCCTAGCGCAGACTTTCTACCGCTAGCTTCGCGACCGCGGCATGGGCCGCCTCGCGCTCCTTCTCGCCGACTTGCGCGCCGGCGAGGTAGACCGCGATGGCGAAACGGCGCCCATCCGGCAGGGTGACGATACCGATATCGTTGGTGGCGTGGTTGAGCCCGTCGGCGCTCGGTCCGAGGCCGGTCTTGTGGGCGAAGCGCGCGCCTTTCGGCAGGCCGGCCCTGATCCGGTTCGGGCCGGTCTTGGCTTCCAGCATGATCTTGTCGAGCAGAGCGGCATGGGCGGGCTCGCGCAGCCAGTTGCCCTTGGCGAGGCCTTCGAGGAAGGCGATCGAAGCCTCGGGGGACGCGGCGTCGCGCTTGTCGGTCAGCGTCGCCGCGAGGCGCTTCCTGCGCTCGGCGGCGGGGATCGCCTGGATCGCCTTATAGAACTTCGCAGTGTCGATCGCCTCGTTCCAGCCATAGCCGGGCAGGCCCAAAATCTCCGGCTGGAAGACGCGCTCATAGCGGTCGACCGAGATGCCGGTGATGCCGCCATTCTTGAGCACGGCCGTCAGCGCCTGCGGGCCACCGATCAGGCGCAGCAAGAGGTCGGCTGCGGTGTTGTCGCTCTCGGCGGTCGAGCGTGTCAGGAGCTCGCGCAGCGGATAGTCGTTGCGCTCGCCCTTGAAGGCCTTGGCGAGCGGGCTGTGATAGAGCGAGAGATCGTTGCGGGTTACGGTAATCGGCTGGTCGAGTTTGAATTTGCCGGCCTCGACCGCCTGCAGCACGCCGATGGCGAGCGGCAGCTTGAACACGCTCTGCAGCGGGAAGGGCTCGGTCCCGCGATAAGACCAGCTCTTGCGGTCCTTCAGGTCGATCAGGCCGACGCCGATGCGGCCCTTCGTGCTCTGCTCGATCGTCCGGATGCCGCTGTCGAGTTTGGCCTTGTCCCAGTCAGCGAAGGCGGGGGAAGCGGCGAGGCACGCGAGGGCGGCGGCAAAGGCAAGGCGGGTCGGCATAAAAAATCCCCTGTGTCGGGCCGCCACAGGGGAGGGTGATTGCGGCGAGCGTTTGACGCTCGGACTGCCTCGGCGAGGCGGTCTCGCTATCTCGACCCGCAAGCCATCGCCTGCTCGCGGTCCTCGACGATTGCGCGGGTCAGATTCGCGATCAACGCGGCGCAGATGACGGCGCAGGCCAAGGCCAGCACAAGGCGCCAGCGCTTGCGCCAGGCCATGCCGTTGATGACGAGGCCGCTCCCGAAGATCAGCAGGGCCGGGACGGCAAGGATGAAGACGGTGGCGGGACCGTCGCAGTCCAGCGCGTCGATGCCGAGCGCATCCCGGTATTCGTTGGCCGGAAGCGATGCGGCGATCAGTGCCAGGGGCAGGCCGAGCGCCAGCATCGCGTAGCCTAGGAGCGCCAGTCCACGCTTAGCCTGGATGGCGCCCCTTTTCGGATGTCCGTCAGCGTCCAAGATCAGCCGGGTGATCTTCAGAACTTCAGCCGGCGCGCCCGCTTGACCATCGGGATCTCGTGGATCTTCGCCAGCAGCTCGTCCGAGACCGGCTCGTCGACGGCGACATAGCAGATCGCGTCGCCGCCCGGCTTGTCGCGGCCGAGATTGAAGGTCGCGACGTTGACGCCCGCTTCGCCCAGCAGCGAGCCGAAGGCGCCGATGAAGCCCGGCTTGTCGGCGTTGCGGACATAGAGCATGTGCGGCGCGAACTCGGCGTCGACCTGGATGTCGCGGATCTCGATGATGCGCGGCTTGCCGTCATGGAAGACCGTGCCCGAGGCATGGCGCGGCATGTCCTCGGCTTCGACGACGATGCGGATGACGCTTTCGAGATTGCCGGCGACCTCGCGGGTCAGCTCCTCGACGACGATGCCCTTCTCCTTCGCCACCATAGCCGAGTTGACCATGTTGATCTCCGGCAGGAAGGGGCGCAGCACGCCGGTGATCGCCGCCGCCGAGATCGCCTTGAGGTTCAGGCTCGCGACCGCGCCTTCGTATTCGATGCGGATGCCCTTGACCGGCGCTTCGGTGAGCTGGCCGAGGAAGGAGCCGAGTTTTTCGGCGAGATCGACGAAGGGCTTGATCCGCGGCGCCTCTTCCGCCGAGATCGACGGGAAGTTCACCGCATTGGTGATCGCGCCCTTGAGCAGGTAGTCGCTCATCTGCTCGGCGACCTGCAAGGCGACATTCTCCTGCGCCTCATTGGTGCTTGCGCCGAGATGCGGCGTGCAGACGACGTTGTCGAGGCCGAATAGCGGGTTCGTCTCCGCCGGCTCCTGCGAGAACACGTCGAAGGCGGCGCCGGCGACATGGCCGGACTTGATCAGCTCCGCCAGCGCGGCCTCGTCGACCAGCCCGCCGCGGGCGCAGTTGACGATGCGCACGCCCTTCTTCGTCTTGGCGAGGTTCTCGGCCGAGAGGATGTTCTTGGTCTTCTCGGTCATCGGCACGTGCAGGGTGATGAAGTCGGCGCGCTTCAGCAGCTCGTCGAGCTCGACCTTCTCGACGCCCAGCTGCACCGCCCGCTCCGGCGAGAGATAGGGGTCGAAGGCGATGACGCGCATGCGCAGGCCGATGGCGCGCTCGGCGACGATCGAGCCGATATTGCCGCAGCCGATCAGGCCGAGCGTCTTGGCCGTGATCTCGACGCCCATGAAGCGGTTCTTCTCCCACTTGCCGGCCTGGGTGGACGCATCCGCCGACGGGATCTGCCGGGCGAGCGCGAACATCATCGCGATGGCGTGCTCGGCGGTGGTGATCGAGTTGCCGAAGGGCGTGTTCATCACGATCACGCCGCGGCTGGTGGCGGCCGGGATCTCGACATTGTCGACGCCGATGCCGGCGCGGCCGATCACCTTCAGCTTCGTCGCCTGCTCCAGCAGCTTGGCAGTGGCCTTGGTCGCCGAGCGGATGGCGAGGCCGTCATAGTCGCCGATGATCGCGGCGAGCTTGTCCTTGTCCTTGCCGAGATTGGGATCGAAGGTCACGTCAATGCCGCGATCCTTGAAAATCTGGACGGCGGCGGGGGAGAGGGCGTCGGAAATCAGGACTTTGGGTGCGGGCATGTGATGGCTCCGGCTGCGCCGCGCTGCACGAGGAGCGTTTCGGCGCTGGGAAGGGGGAGGGCGCCCCGCCAGTCATTCCGGGGCGGCGAAGCCGAACCCGGAACCCATGACGGGGTGCAATGCTGCGGTTCTGGTTGAAGCGGTTGGAAGGGCTCGCCCGGTCGTGGGTTCCGGGTTCGCGGGCGAAAGCCCGCGCCCCGGAATGACAGGGCAAAGCGCCTCAGGCCGCCTTCTTCAACCCCGCCTTCGCTTCCGCGAACGCATACGCGATCCACGGCAGCAGCGCCTTGAGATCGCGGCTCTGCACGGTCGCGCCGCACCAGATGCGCAGGCCGGGAGGGGCGTCGCGGTAATGGCCGAGATCGTAGCCGGCGCCGGCCTTCTCGATGATCGAGACGACCTGCTTGGCGAAAGCCGCCTGAGCCTCGGCCGGCAGCGCCGTCACCGCCGGGTCGGTGAACTTGAGACACACCGAGGTGTTCGAGCGCGTCTTCGGCTTGACCGCGAGGAAGTCGATCCAGTCGTTCTCGCGCACGAACTTGGCGATGACGCGGGCATTGCCGTCGGCGCGCTTCACCAGCCCGTCGAGGCCGCCGACCTTCTTGGCCCAGGCCAGCGCATCGAGGTAATCCTCGACCGCGAGCATGGACGGCGTGTTGATCGTCTCGCCGGCGAAGATGCCCTCGGAGAGCTTGCCGCCCGAGGTCATGCGGAAAATCTTCGGCAGCGGCCAGGCCGGCTTGTAGGTCGTGAGCCGCTCGACCGCGCGGGGCGAGAGCACGATCATGCCATGCGCGGCCTCGCCGCCGAGCACCTTCTGCCAGGAGAAGGTGACGACATCGAGCTTTGGCCAGTCGAGGCGCTGGGCGAAGGCGGCCGAGGTGGCGTCGCAGATCGTCAGCCCCTCGCGGTCATCAGCGATCCAGCTCGCATCGGCGACGCGCACGCCCGAGGTGGTGCCGTTCCAGGTGAAGACGACGTCGCGGTTCTTCGTGTCGACCTTCTTCAGGTTCGGCAGTTCGCCATAAGGGGCGGTGAAGGTGCGCACATCCGCCAGCTTGAGCTGCTTGGCGACATCGGTGACCCAGCCTTCGCCAAAGCTCTCCCAGGCGACCATGTCGACGCCCCGGGCGCCCAACAGCGACCACATCGCCATTTCCATGGCGCCGGTGTCGGAGGCGGGCACGATGCCGATGCGGTAATCAGCCGGGACCTGCAGCACCTCGCGCGTCAGGTCGATCGCGAGTTTCAGCTTGTCCTTGCCGATCTTGGCGCGGTGCGAGCGGCCGAGCGCCGCGTCACTGAGAGCCTTGAGGTTCCAGCCGGGGCGCTTGGCGCAGGGGCCGGACGAGAAATGCGGCACGCGCGGGCGCGCTGCCGGAATCGTATTCGCCATCGATGTCTCCATCCTTACAGATGGGCGCGCCGCGTTGGGGCGGCGTGTCCCGTCGATGGGCGTAGGATGGAGGGGCGGGGGGAGTCAAGCGGATACGGGCATTGTGCCTTCAGAAGCAATTGGCATAGCCATGTACTTTTCGAGATGGATTTAGTACTTAGCGATCATGAATTCTTCCGAGTCGATGTCGCCTTATCGCTACGTAGCGTACATTGATGAGTCGGGTGATCCCGGCCTAAAGCGCGTTAAGCCGGTGGACGAGAATGGCTCTAGCGAATGGCTGATTGTTTCAGCCATTGTTGTCCGAGCACAAAACGAGGCCGGCTGTGATACTCTAGTGCGCGAGATTGCGGCCCAGTTCAAAAATTTCCAATCAAACCAGCTTCATTTCGCTAAAATGAACGAAGCTAAGAGGCTCCATTCATGCGAACTTCTGGCCAAATTTCCATGTCGCATATTTATTGTTGCATCTAACAAGAAGAATATGAAGGGCTGGAGGAACAAATTTGCGGAATTGAGATCCCTTGATACAAACTGGTTTTACTGCTGGTTGACACGAATTTTATTGGAGCGTGTGACTCATTGGGTTGAGGAGCGTTCGATTCACGATTTCCAAACGCCCGAGAAGCTAAAATTGGTTTTTAGCAATCGTGGTGGTCTTTCTTATTCTCAGATGAAGACCTATTTTGACTGGTTAAGAATGAAATCGAGTGCTGGAAATCTATTCTTGCCGCTCGGTGATTTACGTTGGAGCGTTATGTCTCGTGAGTTGGTGGAGATCGCCCCGTCTTTCGAGCGCGGTGGGCTTCAACTTGCTGACATTGCAGCAAGTGCATTCTTCAAGGCTTGTGATAAATTCGATACTGGAGCTTGTGATCCGCGTTTTGCCAAGGCACTCAAACCGAGGGTGGCTTCCATTCTTGATGATGAGGGATTCCGCACCTATTCAGGATACGGGCTCAAGCTGATGCCGTCCTTCAAGATGGCAAACTTACTGCCAGAGCAAAAAGAAATATTCGAGTACTTCGGCTACCCACGACAATGGTGGGACCCAACACCGTCTAATCCGGGGGCGGCTAGCCCAGCTTCAAATTGCTGAGCGTCCCATCAGACGCCATGGATCGAATCGTCCACAGCCCGATATCGGAATCCCAAGCTGATTCTATCTTTTGCGAAGAGAAAATCAATTAGAATCATATACTTATATAAGTCACTGAGCGGACTCGCATTTTTGTTTGGGCCTTATGCAAAGACGTGGATGGTCGGGACAAGCCCGACCATGACGGAAGGGCGCGGGGAACCCTTCTCCCGTGTGGGAGAAGGGCAGGGATGAGGGCCTGCTCTATCCGCAGAAGGCGCAGCGGCGCCGTTGCGCTCCAATGATAAGCGGCGGTCCCTCACCCCTGCCCCTCTCCCATCCGGGAGAGGGGTTCTACGTTGAGGTTCCGGTGCTCGATGGGGATAGCCCGCAAACTTATCCCCGCCCTCCCAACCTTCCGTATGATCGGAACCATCCCATCCCCGAGGGGCGGCCGACCGGAGGCATGTCTGTTGGTGGGGTGGGTGCGGCGCCTGCGGGCGAGGGTTGCGCCTTGCTCCCGGGAGGCTTCGGGAACCGACCTGGGGACACTACGATCCCTGCGCGAGGAGCTCGCTAGACCGCGCCGGCTGCATATGCCGGCACGACAGAAGCGCGGCCCGGAGCTTTCAAATCGCCGCCTGGCGGAGCGCCACGGGGCGTGCGGATGGTGGCTCAATCCATCCGCGCCGCTTCCTGGCTCAACGGAAGCGGATCACCAAACCAGCGCCTCGCGGCGCTCCGCTGCCCCTCAGATACGACAACGCCCGCAGGAGCAGCCTGCGGGCGGGGACGACGCTTGGGCGCGGGAAGCGCTGACGCGCCCTCTCCCCCCTTGTGGGGGAGAGCTGGAGAGGGGGGTAAGTCAGCCGTGAGGTTGATCGCTGGCGATTCAACGCTCACCCAGTCACCCCCCTCCCAACCCTCCCCCACAAAGGGGGGAGGGCTCCCGCGCTCCTTCGCCTTCGGACACAGACCTCAGGAAAGGAGCACTCCATGCCCCGCAATCCCGACCATCGCGGCGCGACCAAAGAGGAGTTCGAGCGTTTCCAGCGCGAGCGGCCGATCCTGCTGCGCAGCGTGGCGACGCAGCTGGAATGCTGGCGCTATCTCTGCACCCTGCCGGACTGCCGGCGGGCGCAGGCCTGCGTCGGGCCGGGCGGCGAGCATTGCGCTCACACCTTCCTGCGGACCTGCTTCAGCGACAAGGAGCGCGCCACCCTGAAGGAAGCGCTCGGCCTGCGCCTTGCCGGCCTCTCCGCCGACGCGGCCTGGGAGGAGGCTGAGCGGCGGGTCGCGTGGCATGAGGGGCGGATCGAGGCGGTCGGGATGCCCCCGGGGTGAGCGGCAAAAGGACAAGCGCGGGGAACCCCTCTCCCGTGTGGGAGAAGGGCAGGGATGAGAGCCTGCCGCCGATCGCTTAAATGCAACGGAGCCGTTGCGCCTTCTGCGGCAAGGGCAGGCCCTCATCCGGCGCTCCGCGCCACCTTCTCCGCTGATCTCGGGTTTACCCGAGATCAGCACTCAGAGTGATCGAAGTCGGGTAGACCCGACTTCGATGCGGGAGAAGGATGGGTCGAGGTTCGCGCGCCCTTTCCGGCCTTGCTGCTATAAGCTCGCGTTCAACAGCGATTCACCGAAAGCCCGACGCCATGGCCAGAAAAACCCCCGAACAGCTCACCAAGGAATTCGAGGGCCGCAAAGCCAAGGGACTGGCCAAGGGCGGCGCGGCCTATTGGCCGAACGTGCTCGCCAATGCCGTGCTGAAGCTCGCGGCCGGCGGCGGCGACTTCAGCGTCGCGGCTCTGGCCGAGCGCGTCGCGGCCGAGGGGCAGGTGACCGATCCGGCGGTCAAGGCCGGGGCCGAGGAAGCGCTGGCGCGGCTGAAGCAGGCGGCAGCAAGGGCAGCGGGGTAAGCAAGGGAAGCGCGACGCGCCCTCTCCCCCCCTTGTGGGGGAGAGTTGGAGAGGGGGGTAAGTCAGCCGCACGGCTGATCGCAGGCGATCCGACGCTCACCCGGTCACCCCCCTCCCAACCCTCCCCCACAAGGGGGGAGAGCTCCCGCGCTGGGCTGGAGAAGGGCGCTGTCTCTCACTCCCCCATCGCGATCAGGCTGGCGTTGCCGCCGGCCGCCGCGGTGTTGATCGTCACCGTCTGCTCGGTGGCGAAGCGGGGCAGGTAGTTCGGGCCGCCGGCCTTGGGGCCGGTGCCGGACAGGCCATGGCCGCCGAAGGGCTGCACGCCGACGACCGCGCCGATCATGTTGCGGTTGACATAGATGTTGCCGGTCGAGAGCCGGTCGACGACCAGCTCGACCGTGGCCTCGATGCGCGAATGCAGGCCGAAGGTCAGGCCGTAGCCGGTCGCCTCGATCTCGGCGAGCACCTTGTCGAGCTGGCCCGCCTTCCAGCGCACGACGTGCAGCACCGGGCCGAAATGCTCGGCGGCAAGATCCGCGACCTTGTCGAGCCTGATGATGTGCGGGGCGATGAAGGTGCCGGGCAGCGCCGGCGTCTTGCCGGCATAGGTCACGCGGCCGGCTGAGCGCATCGCGGCGATATGGGCGTCGAGGCGCTCCTTGGCGGCAGCGTCGATCACCGGGCCGACATGGGTCTCGATCGCGCGGGGGTCACCGAGGGTGAGCTCGCGGGCGGCGCCTTCGATCATCTCGACCATCTTGTCGGCGACGTCCTCCTGCACGACGAGCAGGCGCAAAGCCGAGCAGCGTTGGCCGGCCGAGCGGAAGGCGGAGAGGACGACGTCGTCGGCGACCTGCTCGGCCAGCGCGGTCGCGTCGACGATCATGGCGTTGAGGCCGCCGGTCTCGGCGATCAGCGGGACGATCGGGCCGTCCTTGGCGGCGAGCGCCCGGTTGATGGCGCGGGCGGTCGCTGTCGAGCCGGTGAAGGCGACGCCGGCGACATCCCTGTGCGCGACCAGCGCCGCGCCGAGCTTGCCGTCGCCGGGGGCGAAGTGCAGCGCAGTCTTCGGGATGCCGGCCTCGTGCAGGAGGCGCACGGCGAGCGCGGCGATCAGCGGGGTCTGCGGCGCCGGCTTGGCGACGACGCTGTTGCCGGCGACCAGCGCGGCGGCGACCTGGCCGGTGAAGATCGCCAGCGGGAAGTTCCACGGCGCGATGCAGACGAAGGGCCCACGGCCGCGCAGGATCAGGCGGTTGTCCTCGCCTGTCGGGCCGGGAAGCGCGCTCGGCACGGCGAACTTGGCCTCGGCTTCGGCGGCGTAGTAGCGCAGGAAGTCGACGGCTTCGCGGAGTTCCGCGATGGCGTCGTCCAGCGTCTTGCCGGCCTCGGACTGGAGCAGCGCCAGGATCGGGCCGCGGCGCGCTTCCATCAAATCGGCGGCCTGGCGCAAGGACGCGGCGCGGTTGCGGGCGGGTGTCGCGTTCCAGGCGTGGAAGCCGGCCTTGGCGGCGGCCATCGCCTTCTCGGCGCTGGCGGCATCGCCCTCGGTGACGCGGCCGACCGGCTTGCCGTCGATCGGCGAAAGCACGTCGCGGGCGGTGCCGGTACCGGGCTTGCCGTCGATCAGAGGAACTGCCTCGGGCACGGGCTTGGCCGCGGCGGCGTGGACCTCGGCGAGGAGGGCGGAGAGGCTCTGCGCATCGCCGAGCTCGACGCCGGCGGAGTTGCGGCGCGAAGTGCCGAAGAGCTCGGCCGGCAGCGGGATGCGGCGATGGCGGGCGGCGCTGGGCGAGCCGATGATGTCGGCCGGCGGCACCAGAAGCGTCGCGACGGGTATGTCGGGATCGCCGGAGACCGAGACGAAGGAGGAGTTGGCGCCGTTCTCGAGCAGGCGGCGGACGAGATAGGCGAGCAGGTCCTGATGGCCGCCGACCGGCGCATAGGTGCGGCAGGCGAAGCCGGCATCCGACTGCAGCAGGCGCTCATAGAGCGCCTCGCCCATGCCGTGCAGGCGCTGGAACTCGAAATTCTCGGCGTCGCCGGCAAGCTCGGCGACGGTCGCGACGGTGAGCGCGTTGTGGGTGGCGAACTGGGGAATGATGCGCGGGCGAAGGCTAAGGAGCTGCTTGGCGCAGGCCTCGTAGTTCAGGTCGGTCATCGCCTTGCGGGTGAAGACCGGATAGTCGGGCAGGCCGCGCTCCTGGGCGCGCTTCAGCTCGGTGTCCCAATAGGCGCCCTTGACCAGGCGGACCATCAGGCGGCGGTCATAGGTTTCGGCGAGAGCGGCGATGTGGGCGATCACCGCCGAGGCGCGCTTCTGATAGGCCTGGATGGCGAGGCCGAAACCGTCCCAGCCGGCGAGCGAAGCATCGGCCATCACCGCGGCGATGACGTCGAGCGAGAGTTCGAGCCGGTCGGCCTCTTCGGCGTCGACGGTGAAGTTGAGGTCGTATTTTTTGGCCTGGCGGGCGAGCTCGATCACCTTCGGGGTGAGCTCGGCGAGCACGCGCTCGCGATTGGTCGCCTCATAGCGCGGATGCAGCGCCGAGAGCTTGACCGAGATGCCCGGACGGTTCGGCAGGCGATCGTTGCCGGCGGAGCGGCCGATGGCGTCGATCGCATCGGCGTAGGACGCGTAGTAGCGGTCGGCATCTCCTTGCGTGCGGGCGCCTTCGCCGAGCATGTCGAAGGAGTAGCGGTAGAGCTTGCCTGAGCCGGAGCGAGCGCGCTTCAGCGCCTCCTCGATGGTCTGGCCGAGAACGAAATGGTTGCCCATGACGCGCATGGCCTGGCGCGTCGCGGTGCGCACGGCGGGCAGGCCGAGGCGCTTGGAGAGGTTGCCGATGATGCTGGTCGGGGTCTCGCCCGGCTGGATGATGCGGGCGGTGATGCCGAGCGCCCAGGACGAGGCCGAGATCAGGAAGGCGTCCGACTTGGATTCGTGATGGGCGAAGTCGCCCTGGCCGAGCTTGTCCTCGATCAGCCGGTCAGCGGTGGCGGCGTCCGGCACGCGCAGCAGCGCTTCGGCCAGCACCATCAGCGCCAGACCTTCCTTGGTCGAGAGCGAATACTCACGCAGCAATTCCTCGATGCCGCCCAGACCAACCTTGCGGGTGCGGATCGCGTCGACCAGCGCGGTGGCGCGAGCGTCGATCCTGGCCTTGGCCAGGGGATCGCGGCGGCCGCCGGAGAGCAGACGCCCGGCGATCGCGGCATCGTCCTCGGCATAGGGGGCGTGGAAGACGGGCGCAGGGGCGGCCATGAAACGGGCTCCGGGTCTCGGCGGCGGGATGATCTGCAGGATCATCGCAAGCAGGCTGGATATCAATGGAGATTTCAGCGAATATATAGTGATTTATCTCGTAGGAATTTCATATGGCTGAGAATAATCCGGTTCTTGATCGAACCGACCGACGCCTGCTCGCTCTGCTCCAGAACGATGGCCGCGCGGCGGGTGTCGAGCTGGCCGAGAAGGTCGGCCTGTCGCCGACTGCGACCGGCGAGCGGTTGAAGCGGCTGGCGCGCGAGGGCTTCATTACCGGCTATCGCGCCACGCTCGATCCGGTGAAGCTTGGCCTGCATCTCTTGGTCTTCGTCGAGGTCTATCTCGACAAGACGACGCCCGATGCATTCGAGCGCTTCGCCGCAGCGGTGAAGCGGGCTCCCGAGGTGCTGGAATGCCATATGGTCGCCGGCGGCTTCGACTATCTGGTCAAGACCCGCGTCGCCGACATGAACGCCTATCGCCGTTTCCTCGGCGAGGTGCTGCTGGCGCTGCCGGCCGTCCGCGAGACGCGGACCTATGCGGTGATGGAGGAGGTCAAGACCGACGGGGCGCTGCCCTTGTGACTCTTGCAGCACTGCCGCAGAAAAACGTAACCATTTCCGCGATTTCGCCGCGTTCTCGCCCTGTTGGCGCTTGACCTGCCCGCTAGGGAGGTCTTGGTTGCGTTGCGTCTCCGGTATGGTGCTCCGTGAGCCCTGTCGGAGAGGCATTTGCGTCCGTGTCGGCTATGGTCGCTCCGGAGTTTGCCATGTCCGTTGCCATGCCCCTGCTTGGCGCGCCGATCTCCCGGCGCGGGTTCGGGCGTTTCCTCGCAGGAACCGGTCTTGTCGCCTGGGCCGGGCTGCACAATGCGCCCGTTGCAGCCGCTTCGATCCCGTTACGCTTCACGCTCGACTGGCGCTTCGAGGGGCCGGCGGCGCTGTTCCTCACCGCCCTGGACAAGGGCTATTTCCGCGACGAGGGGCTCGATGTCACGATCGAGCCAGGAGCGGGCTCTCGCGAAGCGATTCCGCGGGTCGCGAGCGGCGACTTCGATGCCGGCTTCGGCGATGTGAACTCGCTGATCCGTTTCCGCGACGAGAAGCCGACGATCGATCTCAAGGCGGTGATGATGGTCTATGACCGCCCGCCCTTCGCGATCGTTGGGCGCAAGAGCCGCGGCATCAACAGCGACCCGAAGAGCCTGGAAGGCAAGAAGCTCGGTGCGCCCGCTGCCGACGGCGCCTTCGCGCAATGGTCGGTGTTCAAGAAGGTCAACGGCATCGATGACGCCAAGATCAAGCTTGAGAACATCGGTTTCGCCGTCCGCGAGCCGATGCTGGCATCGGGCGAGCTCGACGCGATCTTCGGCTTCGCTCACACCGCGCTGATCAACCTGAAGGCGCGCGGCGTGCCGGCCGACGACATCGTCATGCTGCTGATGGCCGATTACGGCATCGAGCTCTACGGCAACGCCGTCATCGTCTCGCCGAAGCTGTTAGCCGAGAAGCCGCAGGCGGTGCGCGGCCTGCTGCGGGCGATCACGCGCAGCGTCCGGGATGTCGTCGCCGAGCCGGAGGCGGCGATCGCCGGTGTTCTCCAGCGCAACGAAGGCGCCCGCCCCGAGATCGAGCTGGAACGTCTGAAGATGGCGCTCGACCACTATGTGATGACCCCCAACGTCAAGGCGAACGGCTTCGGCGGCATCGATCAGGTGCGCTGGCAGAAGGGGCTCGACCAGATCGGGCTGACAGTCTCGTTCAAGGACAAGGCGAAGGCCGGCAACGTCTTCGCCGAGGGCTTCCTACCGGCGGAGGCCGAGCGGGCGTTCTGAACGGCAGACCGGCTTACCTTAGGCCAAGGTGACAGCGGCTTCGGGCTTCGCCTATCGTGCGCCGCTTTTTGCAAGAGCGGGCGCCAACCGGCGCGTGCTCGATCCGTCATCCTGGGCCTGCCGCATGCTTCCCGATATCCGCGACTATGAGCGCCTGCGCGCCGCGTTCCGCTGGCGGATTCCGGAGCACTACAATATCGGCGTCGATTGCTGCGATCGCTGGGCGGCGATCGATCCGGCAAAGGTCGCAATCCTCGAAATCCAGTCGGACTGGTCGGTCGTGCCGGTCAGCTATGGTGAGTTGCGGGCGCAGTCGAACCGGCTGGCCAATGCGCTACGCAAGCGCGGTGTCGGGGAGGGCGACCGGGTCGCGATCCTGCTGCCGCAGGGACGGCTGGTGCCGATCGCCCATATGGCGGCCTACAAGCTCGGAGCCATCGCCGTGCCGCTGGCGGCGCTGTTCGGCGCGGATGCGCTGTCCTACCGCCTGCGCGATTGCGGGGCGAAGGCGCTGGTGACCAATGCCGCGGGCCTCGGCAAGCTCGGCCAGATCGAGGAGAAGCTGCCCGACCTTGAACTGGTGATCTCCGCCGATGGGCCGGATGGAAAGGCCGAAGGGCTCGCGCGCCTGCTCGAGGCTGAAAGCGAGGATTTCACACCGGTCGACAGCGGGCCGGACGACCCGGCGCTGATGATCTACACCTCCGGCACCACCGGCAACGCCAAGGGTGCGCTGCATGGCCACCGGGTGATGCTCGGCCATCTGCCTGGCGTGGAGATGCCGCACGAGTTCCTGCCGCAGCCGGGCGACCTGCTCTGGACGCCGGCGGACTGGGCCTGGGCCGGCGGCCTGCTCAACAATCTCCTGCCGGCGCTGCATCACGGCGTGCCGATCGTGGCGCGGCCGGCAGCCAAGTTCGATCCCGACGAGGCCTTCCGGCTGATGGCCGATCTCGGGGTGCGCAACTGTTTCATCCCGCCGACGGCGCTGCGCATGCTGCGGGCGGTGGAGAATCCGCGCGGGCGCTACGACCTCAAGCTGCGCACGGTCGCCTCGGGCGGCGAGTCGCTCGGCGCCGAGACGCTGGCCTGGGGCCGCGAGAAGCTGGGCCTCACCATCAACGAATTCTACGGCCAGACCGAGTGCAACCTCGTGCTTGCCTCCTGCGCTGCGATCGGCGTGGTCAAGCCGGGCTTCATCGGCAAGGCGGTGCCAGGCCATGAGGTCGCGGTGATCCGGCCCGATGGCAGCCTCTGCGAGCCGGAGGAGGAAGGGCAGATCGCGGTGCGCCGGCCCGATCCGGTGATGTTCCTGCACTACTGGCGCAAGCCGGAGGCGACCGAAGCCAAGTTCATCGGCGACTGGATGACGACGGGCGACCAGGGCTCGCAGGATGCGCAGGGCTATATCCGCTTCGTCGGCCGCGACGACGACGTCATCACCTCGTCAGGCTACCGGATCGGGCCGGGCGAGATCGAGGACTGCCTGTTGCGCCATCCGGCGGTCGCGCTGGCGGCGGTGGTCGGCAAGCCCGACGCGCTGCGCACCGAGATCGTCAGGGCTTTCATCGTGCCGAAGGCGGGCTATTCGCCGTCGAAGGAACTCGTCGCGGAGATCCAGGGCTTCGTGCGCGAGCGGCTCGCGGCGCATGAATATCCGCGCGAGATCGAGTTCCGCGAGGAACTGCCGATGACCACCACCGGCAAGATCATCAGGCGGCTGCTGCGCGACGCCGGTTGAACGGCGTCGTGCGGCGCGCAGCCTTCGCGGTTGCGGACAGGCGGATGTCGCCGAGGCGCAGCGGCAGCGTGACGATATGGAGGCCCGGCATGTCGGCGACGATCTCGCGCTGGCGGCCGCGCCGGCCGAGCCAGGCGACGAGCTGGGCCAGCGGTGCGAAGCTGGCGAAGCGCTCGTCCTGCGTGCCCGAATAGAGCCAGAGGCGCGGGCTCTTGCCGATCAGGATCGCGCCGGCGACCGGCTTGTCGTCGAGGCTCAGCAGGCCGACCCGGCAGCGATGGCTGCGTGCCAGATTGCGGGTCATGGCGCGCAGGAAGGCACTCTCGCGGATGTCCTGAAGCGCGGCGCCTCCGGCGCGCGCCAGAGAGCCCGAGGCTTCCAGCGCCAGATGCAGCTCGACCATGTCGCGCAGTTCCTGGCGTGAGCCGGATTCGGCGAAGGAGAGCTTGCCATGGCGTGACAGGCCATGGCGGAGAGCGGCGAGATCGGGCCTGTCCGCGGTGGCCAGCGGCGCCGGTGCCGGTTCGAGTGCGGAGGCGTGGCCAGTGTGCTCGGCAACCTGCAAGAGGCTGTGCAGGAGTGGGCCGTCGAGGTCGAGGCGGTTCAGCTGCAGGTTTTGCGTATTGGCGAGGCCCCAGCGGCCGGGGATGTGAAGCAGTGCGGCGGCGACGCGCTCGGCCTGATCGATGTCGATCAGCGGCGCGGCAAGGCCGAGCCGGGGATTGTTCCAGCCGATCAGTTCATCCTGGCCCAGCAGCCTGCGCCGGAGGCGGGCTGGCACGAAGCCGAGCAGGCGACGCGATGTGGCCGGCCCATCCCAGAGCAGCAGTACCGAGATGTCGCGGAAGTCGACGAGATGCTGCGCGGCCGGCAAGGCGAAATCGGGCTCGCAGAACGGATTCGGCTCGATGGCGCGGCCGGCGAGGTCGCGCCATTCGGCCTCGATCGCGGCGCAGGCGGCGAGCGGGCGGCGCTCGATCGTGAGGCCAGCCGGGCCGAAGGCGGCATTCTGCCTCGGCGCGGTCTCGTCCGGCGCAGCCGGGAATGCAGCGAGGTTCGGCATGGCGCAGCCCTTTCGCGGCTCGCCCCGCTTCGGTGCGCTTCCGTGCCGGATCGGCACGTAGGCGCAAGGCGGGGCAGGGGTCTGCGCGTGGCGAACCAAGAAGTGGGCCGGCCAGATCGCCCCGCGTCCTTTCGGACGCAAAGTGGCGATCTGGCTTTGTCGGAGCATCGGATTCTCCCGAAAAGCGGAATCCACTTTTTCGGTCCGATGCTTGAGCCAGTCAGGCGTGATGGTGGTGATGAGCCTCGGTTTGAGCTGGGGCGGAGCGGCCGAGGAAGGCCGACCAGAGCCGGGCGACCGTCTCCTCTTCCAGATCCTTCACGATCAGGACGAGGCGGGAGCGCCGGTCGGCATCGGGCCAGGCCGGCAGCAGCACCGGCGGATGCAGGATCTGCTGGACGGCGTGGACGAGCAGCGGCCCTTCCGGATGCTCGGCGAGGGCGACCAGCCCCTTCAGCCGCAGCAGCTTCGCACCATGGGTCGAGCGCAGCAGGGTCCAGAACAGGTCGAAGGTCGCCTCCCGGATCGGCGTCTCCGCCGTCAGCGTGAAGGCGCGGATGCTGGCGTCGTGGCGGTTGACGTCGTGGCGATGGCCGTGGCCGCCGTGATGGTGGTGCCCGTGGGCCTCGCCATGATCGTGGTGGTGGTCGTGATCGTGATGATGTCCCTCCAGCGTTTCGGCCGCGAGCCAGCGGCGCAAGTCATCCGGGCGTTCGGCGATATCGTAGAGGCCGGCGCCGACGATCGCTTCGGCTGGGGCGTCGGGTGCGAGGATCGCGATGCCCGGATTGAGCTCGCCGAGGCGTTTGCGCAGGGCCGCAACGGCATCTGCGTCGGTCGCGATGTCGGTCTTGGTCAGCACCAGCCGGTCGGCGGCGACCGCCTGCCGGAGCGCCTCGGGGTGGGCGTCGAGCGTCGCCATGCCGTTGACTGCGTCGACCAGCGTGACGACGCCGTCGAGCTTGAAGCGCATGGCGAGATAGGGATGGTTGATCAGCACGTTGAGGACCGGCGCGGGGTCGGCGAGGCCAGTGGTCTCGATCACCAGGCGCCTGAACGGCGCGACGCGGCCATTGTCGAGCCGGCGCAGCAGATCCTCGAGCGTGACGATCAGGTCATCGCGGATGGTGCAGCACAGGCAGCCCGAGGCGAGCAGGATCATGCCGTCCTCGATTCCCTCGACGAAGAGGTGGTCGAGGCCGATCTCGCCGAACTCGTTGACCAGCACGACCGTGTCGGCCAGCGCGGGGTCTTTGAGCAGGCGGTTGAGCAGAGTGGTCTTGCCGGCGCCGAGGAAGCCGGTCAGCAGCGTCAGTGGGATCGGCGCAGGGCGTGTGGGCTGCTCGGGCATCGGGGATCAGGTTCCGGGCGCGGTCACCGCCGGCAATCGGCGGGCTCGCTTTTGTTCCAATATTACATTGGCGATGATCGCGGCGACGACAAGGGCGCCGCCGGCATATTGCAGCGAGCCGACGCGCTCGCCGAGGAAGACCGCGGCAATCGCCACGGCGAAGACCGGCTCGCCGCAGAAGGCGAGCGCGGCCGGGCCGGGCGCGACGCGGGCGAGCGCCATCACCTGGAACAGGAAGCCGATCAGGTAGCCGCCGATGGTGATCGCGACCGCGACCGGCGCGAGCAGCAGGGCTGAAGGCGGCTGGAACAAGCCGGTGAGGGCGAGGATCGCCAGCGTCACCGGCAGGATGACGAGATGCGACCAGAACAGCTTCGGAATGGTTCCGGTCTCGGCGCAGCGCGCGGCGGAGAAGAACTGCACCGCCGCCAGCACGCTCGCAGCCAACGCAAGCGCAAGGCCGCGCGGATCGAGCCCGTGCCAGTCGGGCCCGACCACCATGGCGACACCGAGAAAGGCGACGAGCGCGATCACCACCCGGTCGAGGCTGAAGCGGGCCGGGGTGAGGAACGGCTCGGCGAGCACGATCAGGATCGGAAAGGTATAAAACACGACGGCCGCCACCGTGATCGGCAGGAAGGCGACCGAAGAGAGATAGGCGCAGGCGGTGAGTGCCGTGCTGAGGCCGAACAAAGCGAGCGCCGACCAATGCTTCCGCGGCACGGCGAGGCTGGCACGCCAGATCAGCGCTGCGCCGACGACGAGCGCCAGCATCAGGAAGACACGGTAGAAGACGATGAGCGGCCCGCTCAGTCCGGCATGGCCGGCGAGCTGGGCGCTGACGATGTTGGTGCCGAAGGCGGCAGCGGAGCCGAGTGCCAGTGCAAGGCCGTGCTGGGCCGATGACGCGCCGCGCTCCTGCACGTCACGCCGGCGGATCAGGCGTCGGGCTTGCTGGCGTCGGGTTTGGCGGCGGGCTTCGCTCCCGGCCTGGCCGGCGGCTTCGCCAGCGGCTTGGCCTGCGCCTGGCTCGGCTTGGCCTTGGCCGGCTCTGCCTTTTCCTGCTTTGACCTGGTCAGCAATGGCTTGGCGGCCGGCTTGTTCGCAGCCTTGATGCCGGCGGCTGCGCCCGGGCGCAGGCTCGCGGGCGTCGCGGCGCCGGGCTGGATCGCTCCCTGCAGGCGCAAGGGGCCGGAGCCGAGCGCAGCCGCAGCAGGCCGCTCTTCCGGCGTCGGCGTGACTGGCGCGAAGGCGGAGGAGGTGGGCGGGATCGCGCCATTGCGCGAGAAGGTGCGGTTGCCGGAGACGAGGCCGGCGGCGACCGGCGCGCCCGGCTGGATCGTTTCGCGCGCAACCTGGGTGTCGGGCCTGGCGACGACATTGGCGGCGAGCGGGGCCGAGGCGGAGCCTGGCGAGCGGCCGAAGGAGACCTGGATCGGCTCGAACTTGGCGCGCGGACCGAGCGTGACGCGGCCCGAAGGGGCGCGGGTCAGAACCGAGCCGGAGGAGCCGCCTTGCGGTACCGCCACGGCAAAGCGGTCCGAGGTGCCCTCGGCATTGCCGCCGATGCCGCTATTGGTCGAGATGAAGCTGATCGGCCCGGACGTCTCGGTGTCGTCGCCCAACGCGTGGCCGCCGCGGCGGACGCTGTCGCAGATGCTGTAGGCGCGCCCGCCATTGCCCGACGGCATGCTGGCGATGCTGCCGCCGAAGCCGCCCCATTTGCCGAAGCCCTCGTCGAGCAATTGCGCTGCCTTGACGGTGCGCTCCGCACCTGAGCTGGCGCCCATCACGACGGCGATCAGGGTGCGGCCATTGCGCGTGGCGGTCGAGACGACGTTGAAGCCGGAGGCGCAGACGAAGCCGGTCTTCATGCCGCTGATGCCGTAATAGCGGCCAACCAGGCCGTTGGTGTTGTTCAGCACCTGCTTGCCGAGCTGGACGGCGCCGGTGTTCCAGTAGTCGGAGTACTCGCCGAACTCGCTCATCAGCGCCATGGCGAGCACCGCGAGGTCACGGGCGCTGGTCTGCTGGTCGGGATGGTGCCAGCCGTTCGGGTTGACGAAATGGGTGTCGTTCATGCCGAGCCGCCGGGCTTCGGCATTCATCATCGAGACGAAGGTCTCGACATCGCCGCCGACGCCTTCGGCGATGACATAGGCGATGTCGTTGGCCGACTTCACCATCATGATGCGCATGGCGTTGTCGAGCGTGATTTCCTGGCCGGCCTTGATGTAGACCTTGACCCGCGGCTGGCTGGCAGCCCGCTTCGAGGCGGGGATCGCGGTCTCGAGCCCGAGCTTGCCCGCGCGCACGGCCTTGAGCGCGAGATAAAGCGTCATCATCTTGGTCGTGGAGGCTGGATGCCAGGCCTGGGTCGGGTTCTCGCTCGACAGGACGGCGCCGCTCGAGGCGTCGACCACCACGCTCGTGCCGGCTTGAGCCGGAACGGCGGCAGCGAGGAGCGAGGCGAGGGTTGCGCCGGCGGCGAGGCGAAGTGCGATCATCGGCTGAGGTCTGAACCTGTCTTGGCGGGGGCCTGGGGCTTCAACGCGACGCTTGAGGCATTTTCGAGACGGCGGGCGACAATCCTGCCTCGCTCATGACGCATACCTACCCTTCATCGGGTGATTTGCCTAGCGTGGCGTAGCAGTCCAAAGCATTGCGCTGCTCTTTCTACGGGACTTCGGCGCGTGAGCTTCAGCCTTCTGTGGATACCGGTGACGCTCGCCGCCTCGCTGCTCCAGACCGCGCGCAACCTGACTCAGCGCTCGCTGACCGAGGTGATCGGCGTCGTCGGCGCGACGCAGGTGCGTTTCCTGTTCGGCCTGCCCTTCGCATTGCTCTTCCTCGTCCTGGTCTGCCTCGCCAGCAGTGCCTTGCCGCCGATACCCGATCTGCGCGCCTTCGGCTTTGCCGTCTTCGGGGCTCTGACGCAGATCCTCGCCACGGCGCTGATGCTGGCGGCGATGCGCGAACGCTCCTTCGCGGTGACGACCGCCTACACCAAGACCGAGCCGGTGCAGGTCGCGCTGTTCGGCGCGGCGCTGCTCGGCGATGCCCTGGGCTGGCCGAAATTCGCAGCGATCGTCGTCGCCACTGCCGGCGTCGTGCTGATGTCGTGGAAGCCGGGCGACAAGCTCAGCGCGGCGGGGATGCGCCCGGCTGCGCTCGGGATCGGCGCGGGCGCCGCCTTCGCGCTCTCGGCGATCGGCTTTCGCGGTGCGATCCAGGCCCTGCCCGAGGGGCATTTCCTGATGCGGGCGACGACGATCCTCGCTCTGGGCCTGGCGCTGCAGACCTTGCTTCTGACGCTCTACATGCTCGTCGCCAACCGCCCGGCGTTGATCCTCAGCCTGCGCAACTGGCGCCGCTCGCTTACTGCCGGCTTCCTCGGTGCAGCCGCGTCGCAATGCTGGTTCCTCGGTTTCTCGCTGACGACGGCGGCCAATGTGCGCACGCTGGCGCTGGTCGAGGTGCCGCTGGCGCAGATCGCTTCGCGCCGGATCTTCTCTGAGGGCACGAGCTGGCGCGAGCTTTTGGGCATGGCGATGATCGTCGCCGGCGTCGGGGCTCTACTTCTGCTGGCGATTTAAAAATCGAGACACGGATTTGTCGCAGTCGCTGCGTACGCCCGAAGCGACGGGCTTACGGAGATGGATGATGGCGGCGACCTATCATTATGTCGGGACCTATGACGAGCGCATCTTCGAACGGGAATTCCGGGACCGTTTCGGCAAGAAGCCGCGCTACAACGCCAATGCGATTCCCGACCTTCTGGTGCTGCTGCGCCTGATCAACCGGGACACCAGCATCACCGATGTGCGCTGGGCCGCCTATATGCTGGCGACCGTCGCCTGGGAGACCACGAGCCCGGTCACGAGCTTCGTGCAGGCCAAGAACAAGAAGGGCAAGCCGCTGGTCGACAAGGCCGGCAAGGCCGTGATGCTGAAGCGTTGCGCCTGGCTGATGACGATGGCGCCGGTCGACGAGGTCGGCCATGGCAAGGGCCGCAAATATCACGAGCCGGTCAAGGTCGCGAAGCTCGCCGACGGCAGCGTCCGCGTCACCGAGCAGGATGGCGACCAGTTCAAGATCACTGCGGGCGGCGTGGTCTCGAAGCTGACCAAGGGCGCCAAGATGGGCACGGTCGATGGCGGCGCCGCGGTCAAGGCCTATAACGACGATACCGGTACCGAGCTCGCCTATTTCGGGCGCGGCTATGTCCAGCTGACCTGGTGGTCGAACTATGCGACGACCGGTGTCGCCATCGGCCAGGGGCTCAACCTGCTGCTCGACCCGGAACTGGTGAAGACGCCGGCCATCGCCTACGCGGTGATGTCGCATGGCATGCTCACCGGAGATGGCTTCGCCAACGGCAGGAAGTTCTCGACCTATTTCAGTGGCAAGGCGCGCAATTATACCGGCGCGCGCGCCATGGTGAACGGCTCCGATCACGCCAAGGACATCGCCGCGATCGCCGAGGTGTTCGAGGCCGTGCTGCTGGCGGCCGGGCCGCAGCGGCCGATCACCTTCGCGCCGCCGATCGATTCCAGCCTCGCCGGCATGCCGCTGCCGGGAGCCCGCTTCACCAGCCAATCGAGGTTCTTCCTATGATCCGCCGGTCACTCGCCGCGGCCACGGTGGCCCTGATCCTCGGTGCCGGCTCAGCCACGGCGCAGCAGCCGGGCAGCGAGCAGCGCTGCGGCTGGCTCGACAATCCGACCCCGGGCAATGCCTCGCTCTACGACAAGGATGGCGAGTGGACGATCGCAGTGCAGGGCGGGCATCAGGCGGAAGGTGACTGGTCGCCGCCCTACAAGCCGGGTGAATGGCGCAAGAGCGGCAATGCCAGCTACGGCTATGGCTGCGCCTGCCTGACCGTGAAGGTCGATGCCGAGGAGAAGAACATCCTGGAGGTCGTCTCGGCCAAGGCGCGGCCGCTCTCGGCCTGCCGCAAGGACAAGGCACTGTCCGCGGTCGAGAAGCAATTGCGCTGAGGCGATTGCCATGTCCTGATCGCAGAGCGGGCCTTCGCGCGCTGACACAGGGCCATGGTTCAGCTTGACTCGGACCGGGTTCGTTGGCCTTTCCTCGCACAGGAGGAATGCGCGCTTGCCGGCTTGTGGCCGCGAGTGCGCGGAGGCAGATATAGTGTATCTGCACATCAACCAGGAGATGGCTATGAGCGCTGCAATCGTCGGCTGGGCCCACACGCCTTTCGGTAAGCAGGATACCGAGACGGTCGAGAGCCTGATTGTTCGCGTCGCCACCGACGCGCTGGTCGATGCCGGCATTACCGCCGACCAGGTCGACGAGATCGTGCTCGGTCATTTCAACGCCGGCTTCTCGGCCCAGGACTTCACCGCTTCCCTCGTGCTGCAGGCCGATCCGGCGCTGCGCTTCAAGCCGGCGACGCGCGTCGAGAACGCCTGCGCCACCGGCTCGGCGGCCGTTCATCAGGGCGTGCGCGCGATCAAGGCGGGGGCGGCCAAGGTGGTGCTGGTCGTCGGCGTCGAGCAGATGACCACGACGCCCGGGCCGGAGATCGGCAAGAACCTGCTGAAGGCTTCCTATCTCGCACAGGAGAGCGACGTTCAGGGCGGCTTTGCCGGCGTGTTCGGCAAGATCGCCTCGTCCTATTTCCAGCGCCATGGCGACCAGTCGGACGCGCTCGCCATGATCGCGGCCAAGAACCACAAGAACGGCGTCGACAACCCCTACGCCCAGATGCGCAAGGATCTCGGCTACGCCTTCTGCCGCGAGGAGAGCGAGAAGAACCCGTACGTCGCCGGCCCGCTGAAGCGGACCGATTGCTCGCTGGTCTCGGACGGCGCCGCCGCGCTCGTGCTTGCCGATGAAGAGACCGCCAAGACCCTGCGCCGCGCCGTCGGCTTCCGAGGCATGGCCCATGTCCAGGACTTCCTGCCGCTGTCGCGCCGCGACATCCTGAAGTTCGAGGCCGGCGCGCGCGCCTGGCAGCAGGCGCTGGCCAATGCCGGCGTCGCGCTCGACGATCTCTCCTTTGTCGAGACGCATGACTGCTTCACCATCGCCGAGCTGCTCGAATACGAGGCGATGGGCCTGACCAAGGAAGGCGAGGGCGCCCGCGCCATCAAGGAAGGCTGGACGCAGAAGGACGGCAAGCTGCCGGTCAACGTCTCCGGCGGCCTCAAGGCCAAGGGCCATCCGATCGGCGCGACCGGCGTTTCCATGCATGTGCTTTCGGCCATGCAACTCGTCGGCGAAGCGCCGGAGGGCATGCAGGTGAAGGATGCACGCCTCGGCGGCATCTTCAACATGGGCGGCGCTGCGGTGGCGAACTACGTATCGGTGCTCGAGCGGGTGAAGTGAGGCGAGGGCAGCCGACGAGTTCAAGTCGGCGGCTGTTCTGACATGGGCCGGGGGGCGGCGTGACCATCTTCTTCGCGCTGCTGCCGGCCTATGTGCTGTCGATCTTCTATCGCTCCTTCCTGAGCGTGATCGCTGCGCCGGTGATGGGTGACCTCGGCATCGGGCCGGCCGAGTTCGGCCTGCTCGGAGCCTCGTGGTTCATCGCCTTCGCATTGGCACAGTTTCCGGTCGGCTGGGCGCTGGACCGGCTCGGGCCGCGCCGGACGGTGGCGGTGACCATGGCGATCGGCTCCGTCGGCGCCTTCCTGTTCGCGCAGGCCGGCAATGCCAGCACCGCCACGGCGGCGATGGCGCTGGTCGGCGTCGGCTGCTCGCCGATCTTCATGTCGTCGCTCTATCTGTTTGCGCGAACGGAGGCGCCGGCGCGCTTCGGCCTTTTGACCTCGATCTTCATCGGCCTCGGCTCGCTCGGCAATCTCGTCGGCGCTGCGCCTCTGGCGTTGGCGGCCCAGGCCTATGGCTGGCGCCCGACCATGCTCGCCTTCGCCGTGGCCTTCCTGCTTGCGACCATGCTCGCCGCGGCGCTGGTGCGCGATCCGCCCCCAGTAACCGACGCTTCGGGCAAGCATGAGGGGCTGCTGCAGGGGCTGAAGAGCATTGTCGCGATCGGGCCGCTCTGGCTGCTCGCGCCGATCACCCTCGTCGGCTACGCGATCATCGCGACGGCGCGAGGCCTGTGGATCGCGCCCTATATGACCCAGGTGCACGGGCTCGACAGCATCGCCGCCGGCCATGCCGCACTCGGCATGGCGACGATGATGGTCGTCGGCGCCTTCGTCTATGGCGCGCTGCAGAAGCGGGCGGGTCGCAGCAAGGCGCTGGTCGCCTGGGGCACCGTGGCCACTGGTATCGGATTCGCGCTGCTGGCGCTGATCGGCGCGCAGTCGCTGGCCGGCGCCATCCTGCTCTTTGCGATCATCGGCGGAACCGGCTTCACCTATGCGATCCTGATGGCACATGCGCGCGAGTTCTTCCCGGCGCACCTGGTCGGGCGCGGCATGACCTTCATCAATTTCCTGTTCATCGCCGGGGCCGGGCTGATCCAGTGGGGTTCCGGCTGGTTCGTCGCGACGCAGCGGGCCGACGGGCAGGGTGCGGCGGCTGCGTTCGCCAACATGCATTGGGGCTTTGCAGCGCTGCTGCTGCTCTCGACCGCGATCTACCTGGCGACGCCGGAACGGAAGGCGGCCTGAGGCTCAGGCCTCGCCCGGTGCCCGCGCCGCGATCGCCAGCGCGTGCACGCCGCCGGCGAGTTCTTCCGAGAGCGCCGCGTTGACCAGGCGATGGCGCTCCAGCCGGCTCTTGCCGGTGAAGGCGGGCGAGACGATCTCGACGCGGAAATGCGTCTCGCCACCCTCGCGCCAGCCGGCATGGCCGTGGTGCTGGTGGGATTCGTCGATCACCTTGAGATGCTCGGGCGTCAGCTCGGTGGTGAGCTTGCCGGCGATCCGGTCGGCCATGGTCGGCATGCGGGTTTCTTTCGTGAGCAAGTGGAGCGCTGACGCCCCTTGATTGCGAGAACACCCATCTGCGCCCGAGGGTCAAGATCGAGCTTCTGCGGCGCTGCCTCATTGGAGCCGGATTTTCCGGGCTCTCATGTCGAAGCGTGCACTTGCTGCCGGGGGCGATGCGGCGTGCGGCCGTTGAGTTCGGAGCGTGAGAATACTATCTAGGGGGCGTCCCGGCTGCTTCGGCTGAGCCGGGTTCCTTAAGCAATCAGGGTCAAGCTGCCGCCAAGGCGATCGGCTTGCTGCAAGCGCGGAACGATCCGCGCGGCGGCCGGCTTGTCGGCGCAGCGTTCCGCCCGCATAACCATGAGACGATGAACTTCAGCTCGCGCCTTTTCGACCGGATCAGGATCGGCCCTTCCGAGGCGGAGGAGGTGGTCGAGGCCGATGCGCGTCTTTGCGACCATCCCGGCTGCGCCAAGGCGGGCGAGTTCCGCGCGCCGATGGGGCGCGGCAAGGAAGGCAAGTTCTTCCAGTTCTGCCTCGAGCATGTGAAGGCCTATAACGCGACCTACAACTACTTCGCCGGCATGAACGACGAGGCGCTGGCGGCCTATGCCAAGCAGGAGGAGATCGGCCACCGGCCGACCTGGAAGCTCGGCGTCAACGCCAGTGCCGCGCGGATGGCGCAGCGCGGGCGCGAGGCCGGCGGGCCGGAGATGCAGGATGCCTTCAACCTGTTCCGTGGCCGCGCCGGCCGCGAGCAGGAACGGGCCGAGCCCAGGGTCGGTGTGCTGGCGAAGAAGGCGCTGGAGACGCTCGACCTCGACGAGAGCGCCGACCGCGTCGCGATCAAGGCGCGCTACAAGGAGCTGGTGAAGCGCTTCCACCCCGACGCCAATGGCGGCGACCGCTCGCGCGAAGGCCGGCTGCAGGAAATCCTCAAGGCCTACCAGACGCTGAAGAGCAGCGGGCTGGTCTGACGTTCCGCAGTCTGGACCGCGCCCGCCGCTCCCGATAGGGAATCCGCGGACAGTTACGTCGGCGGAGCAAGTCATGACCATGGATTCGCAGGTGATCGCCCCCGTCGATGCCGAGGAGCGCCGGCGCAAGCCGCCGGTCGTGGTCTATCCCAATGGCAGCCTGCCCGGCGCCGACATGGCGATGCTGGCGCGTGCCCGCCAGACCTTGACCAAGCGCGACGAGATCATCGTGCCGCCGCGCGAGGCCGGCAGCTTCCGCGTGCCGAAAGGCCACTTCTTCCGGGTCGTCAGCATCGAGGGGCCGCAGGTCGGCGACCTCAATCTCTGGAACGCTGATGATCTCGACGAGCGCTTCTTCAGCGGCAAGACGCGTGCCCTTCACGCGACCCATGTCGGGCTGGGCGATCGGCTCTGGAGCAGCCTGCCGCATCTGCGGCCGATGGCGACGATCACCCATGACACGCTCGGCTGGTACGGTTTCGACCAGGACGGCGCCGGCGTGCACGACGTGATCGGCACGCGCTGCGATCCCTATACCCACCGGCTGCTCGGCGATGGCGGCGACTACCATCATTGCTGCCATTCGAACCTCGCCCGGGCGCTGGGACAGGCGAGGGGGCTCTCGGCACGCGAGGTCGAGCACCATGTCCATGACGTGCTCAACGTCTTCATGTGCACCGGCTTCACCCGTGACACGCAGCAGTATTTCATGAAGGCGAGCCCGGTCCGGCCCGGCGACTTCCTCGAGCTCTTCGCCGAGATCGACCTGCTCGGGGCGATCTCGGCCTGTCCGGGCGGCGATTGCGGCCAGACCCATTCGAGCGACGTCGCCGTCTGCCACCCGCTCAAGGTCGAGATCTACGAGGCCGATCCGGCCGCGCTCGCCGGCTGGCACTCGCCGTCGCGCAATTCTTACGGGCGCAGTCACGGCGAGGCTGGCTGAAGGCCTGAGCTCACAACTGCCCTTTCCGTCATGGTCGGGCTTGTCCCGACCATCCACGTCTTGCTTCGGGCAGCGCGGTGTCCAAGACGTGGATGCTCGCCACAAGGGCGAGCATGACGATCTGGAATAGCGTGGTGTTCATGGGGCCGGGTTCGCCGTTCCACGGCGCCCCCGAATGATGCCCCGCTTCAGTTCTTCAGCAGCGAGTTCATCCCGTCGGTGTCGAGATTGTCGGAGCCGCGCAGGGTGCTGCGCTCGGTCGAGCTCGGCTGGTCGTCCTGCCCGCCGCCCGAGGCGACCGAACCGCCGCCATCCGCAGCCGGGGCCTGTCCGCCCGCTCCCGCCATCTTGCGCAGCAGCGGGCTGGCCTGGAGCAGCGCGGTCATGCTGGTCGCGGTGTTGTAGCTGTTCGGGTCGTTGGGGGCGAGGCCGCCCTGCTTGTGCAAGGCGATACCGGCATTGCTGGCATTGTAGAGCAGCGAGCCGGACGAGCCGCCGAGCGTATCGCAGCGATGGCGCAGTTCGGCCGCGTCACCCTGCTGGCGCGTCGCCATGCAGCGGAAGCGGCTCATCACCTTCGGGCGGCCGGCCGGGTGGTGGATCACCATCAGTGAAGGCGCGCCGCCGGACGGCGTCGCCGCGAGCTTGACCGAGCCATAGGTCGCGGTCGGATTGCCCTTCGCCTTGGTGATGGCGTAGTCGAGGTTGGCGTTGAACTCGACCGGCTTGGGGTCGAGCTCGAAGACCTTGGCCCCCTTGCCGTCCTGCGTCAGGAAATCCATGACGATGATGGCGCGCACCGGCGTCATCTCGCCGCTCTGCGGCAGGCAGTGGTGGTTGGTGAGGACATAGTCGCCCGGCAGCAGCTCGCCGGTGCAATGGGCGCCGGACTGCTTGCCCGTCTTGTTGTCCTTCAGGAGGATGTCGAGGCGCCCGATGGGCTTGGCCATCTTGGCGAGCGGATCGCGCTGATCGAGCTCCGCGATCGGCTCGAAGGCGCCCTTGTTGTTCTCGATCTGGGTGGCGGCGTCGCCGGTGCTCTGGCGCCGCGGCATGCTGATCTTGCCGAAATCGCTGGGGTCGAAGCCCATTGTCTGGGCCGCGGCGGGTCCCGCCAGGGCAAGGCCCATGGCGCCGATGAAGGCGGCGCGGATGTTGGTCCCGGTCAAATTGGTCTGCAGCCATGCGGGCATGCGCTCATTCCTCTCCTCAGCGAATCCCTTGCGGCCCTGCCGGCTGCCGCCATTCAACCCGATCGACGCCAGGACTATGGCGACAATCGAGCGGTTTCGGGACGATAATCATCCGCACGCGCTTGGGGAAGCCTGAGCTCTTTTCGCGCCTGCGGAGAGCTGGGGAATGTGGCTCGCGTGATACGAGTCGTCCCGGGCGACCCATCGGGTCCGATCTTCGGTCGGCCCGAAGGCAGGCTCCGGAGACCCGGGACCCATTCCGGAACCTCGATCGGAAAGGCTCAGGAATGGATCCCGGATCGGCGCGGCTATCGCCGTTTGTCCGGGATGACAATGATTGAGTGGCGAACCAGCCCTCAGCCCTTCTTCGCCGCCAGCCCGGCGACATCGCCGATGATGCCGTCGAGGGCGAAGTCCTTCGGCGTGTAGACCCGGGCGACGCCCATATTGCGGAGCGCGTTCTCGTCATCGGGGGGAATGATGCCTCCGACCACGACGGGAACATCCATTCCGGCGACGCGCAGGCGCGCGGTGACGTCGCGAACCAGCGGCAAATGCGAGCCGGAGAGGATGGAGAGCCCGATGATGTCGGCGTCCGTCTCCTTGGCCTGCGTCACGATCTCCTCGGGCGTCTGGCGGATGCCGCCATAGGAGACCTGCATGCCGGCGTCGCGGGCGCGCACGGCGATCTGCTCGGCGCCGTTCGAGTGGCCGTCGAGGCCGGGCTTGCCGACGAGGAAGCGCGGCGGCCGGCCGAGTCGCTCGGTCGCCTTGGCGACGGCGGCCTTGACCGTGGCGAGGCCGGCATCGTCGCCGAGCTTGGTGGTGTCGACGCCGGTCGGGGCGCGATACTCGCCGAAGATCTCGCGCAGGGTCTGGGCCCATTCGCCGGTGGTGACGCCGGCCTTGGCGCAGGCGATCGAGGCCGGCATGACGTTGCGGTCCTCCTTGGCCGCGCTGGCGAGCTCGGTGAGCGCGGCCTCGACTGCCTTGCCGTCGCGCGCGGCGCGCCAGGCTTTCAGCCGGCCGACCGCCTCGATCTCGACCGAATCCGGAACGGTCACGACGGCGCCGTCGCCGGCCGAAAGCGGGGAGGGCTCGCTGGTGGTGAACTTGTTGACGCCGACGACGACCTGCTCGCCGCGCTCGATCGCCTCGATGCGCCGGGCGCCATTCTCGACCAGCGCCATCTTCATGTAGCCACTCTCGACCGCGGCGAGCGCGCCGCCCATCGCGTCGATCTTGGCCAGTTCCTCCAGCGCAGCGGCCTTCAGCGCCTCGACCTTGGCGTCGATTTCTTTGGAGCCATCGAAGATGTCGCCGAATTCGAGCAGATCGGTCTCATAGGCCAGCACCTGCTGCATGCGCAGCGACCATTGCTGGTCGAAGGGGCGCGGCAGGCCGAGCGCCTCGTTCCAGGCCGGCAATTGCACGGCGCGGGCGCGCGCCTTCTTCGAGAGGGTCACCGCCAGCATCTCGATCAGGATGCGGTAGACATTGTTCTCGGCCTGCGGCTCGGTCAGCCCCAGCGAGTTGACCTGGACACCATAGCGGAAGCGGCGGTGCTGCTCCTCCAGCACGCTGAAGCGCTTCAGCGTGATCTCGTCCCAGAGATCGACGAAAGCCCGCATCTTGCAGAGCTCGGTGACGAAGCGCATGCCGGCATTGACGAAGAAGGAGATGCGGCCGACGACGCTGCCGAACTCCTCCGGCGCAACCTCCGGCCGGGCCCTGATCGACTCCAGCAGGGCGATCGCGGTCGCCAAGGCGAAGGAGAGCTCCTGCACCGGTGAGGCGCCGGCCTCCTGCAGATGATAGGAACAGACGTTCGTCGGGTTCCATTTCGGCAGCTCGCGCGCCGTGAACACGACGATGTCGGTGGTCAGTCGCATCGAGGGGCGCGGCGGGAAGACATAGGTTCCGCGCGACAGGTATTCCTTGACGAGGTCGTTCTGGGTCGTGCCCTGCAAGGCGGCGCGGTCGGCGCCCTGCTCGTCGGCGGTGGCGATGTAGAGCGAGAGCAGCCAGGCCGCCGTCGCGTTGATCGTCATCGACGTGTTCATCTGCGCCAGCGGAATCTGGTCGAACAGGGCCCGCATGTCGCCGAGATGGGTGATGGGCACGCCGACCTTGCCGACCTCGCCGCGCGAGAGCACATGGTCGGGGTCGTAGCCGGTCTGGGTCGGCAGGTCGAAGGCGACGGAGAGACCGGTCTGGCCCTTGGCGAGATTGGTCCGGTAGAGCTTGTTCGATTCTGACGCGTCGGAATGGCCGGCATAGGTCCGGAAAATCCAGGGCTTGTCGCGCTGGACCTGATTCCGAAGCGGATCGATCGCGTTCATGCTCGCTCCCTGCCGTGCCGTCTTGCTGTGCTCGTGCAATCTCGATTGTTGCACTGCAGCGAAGATAACGCCAGTGGGCCGCGGAAGTCGTGTGCGACCTTCGGATGAGCCGTTTCAGACCCGATCTGCGGGGAGGTCGGCCCCGCGGGGCCGGGCTTTCCGGCCTGGGACTGGGACGTTCAACAGCCGGTTCGCGCTCTGCGTCTCCAGGATGACCATGGTCGAGGTCTCGGCGACGCAGGGGATCGCCTGCAGGGCTTCCCTGATGAAACTGCGCAGCGCCTCGATGTCCTTGACCCAGACGCGCAGGAGATAATCGACATTGCCGGTGACCAGCAGGCATTCGGTGATCTCTGGTTGAGCGCGGATCGCGGTCATGAACTGCTCGGCGGCGTCAGGGCTCTGCTTGGCGAGCTTGACGCTGACCATCACGCAGATGCTGAAGCCGAGCGCCGCCGGGCTGATCTTTGCCGCATAGCCTTCGATGACGCCGGCCTCCTCCAGTCGCTTGATGCGGCGGGCGCACGGCGTCGGCGAGAGGCCGACCGCCTCGGCGAGGTCGAGGTTGGAGATGCGGCCGTTCTGCTGCAGCGTGGCCAGGATCTTCCGGTCGATGCGATCCAAATCGATCATGAGCGAATTTCACTCCTGAAATTTCGCCTGAAGGTGATAAATCGCGCCGATCCTGTAAAGCAGTCTATCATTGCACGGATGTCTCGCGCCTGACCTGCTACATACTCGCGTCAGGGCGATGGTTTCCGCTCGAAGGAACAACGGTGCAGGCGTCATGGTGACATCGAATGCGCGGCGGCCGGGAGAGCGACCCGCCCTGGCGAGCTGGCTCTCGACCGGCAACAGCATCACCCAGCAGTTCATGGCGATCGGCGGGCGGCCCGAGGTGGTCAGCCTCGCCGGCGGCTTGCCGGCCTCCGAGATCTACCCGGTCGAGGCGATCGGCGCGGCGCAGGAACGGGCGCTGACGCGCTGGGGCACGCAGATCCTGGAATACGGCGCGATCGAGGGCCTGCCGGCGCTGCGGGCGGCGATCGCCGAGCGCTTCAGCGCCACGACAGGGCGTCGCTTCGGGCTGGAGAACGTGCTGCTGACGACCGGTGCGATGCAGGGACTCGACCTCGTCGGCAAGGCGCTGGTCGATCCCGGCGAGCTGATCCTCTCGCAATTCCCGACCTATCTCGGCGCGCTCGACGCCTGGCGCCCGCGCATGCCGCGTTATGAGAGGCTCGACTGGAGCTTGCAGGCGCCCGGCCACGATGCGGCCCTGCGCCAGGCCAAGTTCGTCTATGCCGTGCCGAACTATTCCAACCCGACCGGCGTGCTGGTCTCGCAGGATGAGCGCGCGGCTCTGCTCGACAAGGTCGAGGCGGCAGGGACCTGGCTGCTTGAGGACGACCCCTATCTGCCGCTGCAATTCGACGGGCCGGCCGGGCCGAGCCTTCTCGCCCATCATGCGCAGCGCCATCCCAACGGCGCCTATGCCGGGCCGGTGATCTATCTCGGCACGTTGTCGAAGAGCCTGGCGCCAGGCCTGCGCGTCGGCTGGGTCGTGGCCGAGGCTTCGCTGATCTCGACGCTGGCGCTGGCCAAGCAGTCGACCGACATCGCCTCCAGCCTGCTGACGCAGGCGATCGCGCTGGAGATGATCGAGAGCGATTTCGAGGCGCAGCACATCCCGAAGATCGTAGCGACCTATCGTGAGCGTCGCGATGCGCTCTGCGCTGCCGCGGCCGCGCATCTCTCCGACTGGTTCGAGTGGGAGGTGCCGCCGGGCGGCATGTTCGTCTGGATGCGCGCCAAGGACGAGGCGATCGACACCGATGCGCTCTATTCCCATGCGCTGGCAGAGAATGTCGCCTTCGTGCCGTCGAGCGTGTTCGACCCTTCGGGCGCCTTGAAGAGCGCGATGCGGGTCAATTTCACGCGTTCGCCGCCGGAGGTGCTGGTCGAGGGCGTGCGCCGGCTCGAACGGGCGGTACGCCGCCTGCTCGCCGAGCGGCCCGGCCGGGCGGCCTGAATCAACAAGCCATAAGAACCGAGGAAACGCCGATGCCGACCCGTCTCGCCACGCCCGCCCATCCACGCCTGCCGCAAGCCCTGATCGACGCCTGGCAGGCGGTGCCGAGCTCGGTGATCGCCGATCAGCTCGGCGGCACCGGCCATGCCGATCCGGCGATCCGGCCGATACGACCCTTCGCGCCGGGCAAGCGCCTGGTCGGCCAGGCGATCACCGCCTGGTGCGAGCCGGCCGATTACGGGCCGGTGCACCATGCGATCAGCATTGCCGAGCGCGGCGACGTCATCGTGGTCGCGGCTGGCGGGCGCAAGGATGCGGCGATGATCGGCGACCTGCTCGGTGGTGCGGCCCGGCGCAAGGGCATTGCCGGCGTCGTCGTCGACGGCGCGGTGCGCGATGTCGGGCCAGTGTCGCAATGGCCGGACTTCGTCTTCTTCTCGCGCTGGGTCATGCCGCGCGGCCCCTCCTCGATGGAGCGCGGCATCGTCAACGGGCCTATCGTCTTCGGCGGCGTCGCCGTGCAGCCGCATGACCTCGTCGTCGGCGACGATGACGGCCTCGTCTTCGTGCCGCATGCGCTGGTCGAGGCCAAGCTCGCGCCCTGCCTGGCGCGAGTGAAGGCGGAGGCCGAATGGGAGGTGCTGCTCGCCGGCGGCGCCTCGACGGTCGAAACCTTCAAGGTGCCACCGATGGAGAAGCTCTGAACGAGGTCAGAAGCTCTCGACCCAGGGCCTGAGCTCGACCTCGAGCGACCAGGCGCTGCGCGGCTGCCTGAGTACATCGAGATAGCTCTGGGCGATGGCATCCGGATCGAGCGTGTTGTCGTTCGCATCGGGATGGCGGGTGCTGCGCACGACGCCGTCGATGACGAAATGCGCGACATGGATGCCCTTCGGCCCGAGTTCGCGCGCGGCGCTCTGGGCAAGGCCGCGCAAGGCGAACTTGCCCATGGCGAAGGGCGCCGACAGCGCAAACCCCTTGATGCCGGCGGTGGCGCCGGTGAGCAGGATCGCGCCGCGTCCATGCGGCAGCATCCGCTTCGCCGCCTGCTGCGTGACCAGGAACGCGCCATAGGCGGTGACGGCGAGCGCCTGCGCGACAGCAGCTGGATCGAGCTCGGCGATCGGCCCGCGCAGGCGGCCGCTGGCGTTGTAGACGACGATATCGGGTTCGCCGATCCCGTCGTCTGCCGCTTCGAATAAGCTAGCTACCGCGGCCGGATCGGAGGCATCGACCTGGAAGGTTGTGGCCCCGGTCTCGGCCGCGAGCGCGGCGAGTTTTTCCGTGTTGCGGGCGGCGAGGCCGACCTTGACGCCTTGTGCTGCCAGGGCACGCGCAACCGAGGCGCTGATGCCGGAGCCGGCGCCGACGATCAGGGCGCTGCGATAGGGCAGGGAGGTCATCGCGAGGTCTCCGTTCAGGCGGCGGCGGGAATGGGCTTGGCCTCGCCGCCGCGCATCATGATGCAGAAGCCGGCGGCGAAGAGGCAGAGCGCGCCGGCGATGAAGAAGGCCGGCAGGTAGCTGTCATAGACGGTGCGGCTGAAGCCGGCGCCATAGGCGGCGAAGGCGGCGCCGAGCTGGTGGCCGGTGAAGACCCAGCCGAAGACCAATGTCGCCTTCTCACCGAAGCGGTCGGCGGCGATCTTGATCGTCGGCGGCACGGTCGCGACCCAGTCGAGCCCATAGAAGATCGCGAAGATCGAAAGGCCGTAGAAGGAGAAGTCGGTGAAGGGCAGGAACAGCAGCGAGAGCCCGCGCAGGCCGTAATACCAGAACAGCAGCCAGCGGCTGTCATAGCGGTCCGAGAGCCAGCCGGAGCCGACGGTGCCGAGGAAGTCGAAGATGCCGATCACCGCGAGTACGCTCGCTGCCGTCACCGCCGCCATGCCGTAGTCGCCGCAGAGCGAGACGAAATGGGTCTGCACCAGCCCGTTGGTGCTGGCGCCGCAGACGAAGAAGGTACCGAACAGGATCCAGAAGGTGCTGGTCTTCGCCGCATCGCGCAGCGCGACGAGTGGCGAGGCGAGCATCGCCCCGAGGCTGGCAGCTTGAGCCGGGGCCGGCACGATCTGCGTTGCGCCATAGGGGGCGAGGCCGACATCGACCGGCCGATCGCGCATTAGAGCGAGGATGCCGATCGCCGCGAGCGCGATCATGCCGAGCACGAAGGTCATGGCGGCGCGCCAGCCGACCTGCTCGGTCAGGGCCGCGAGCAAGGGCAGGAAGACGAGCTGGCCGGTCGCGGTGCTGGCGGTGAGCAGGCCGACGACGAGGCCGCGGCGCTGCACGAACCAGCGCGTTGCGACGGTGGCGCCGAGCACCATGGCGGTCAGGCCCGTGCCGAAGCCGAGCACGAAGCCCCAGAGCAGCACCAGCTGCCAGAGCTGCGTCATGAAGAAGGAGCCGATGATGCTCGCCGCGATCAGGCTGAGCGCCACGAGGGCGACGGGTCGGACGCCGAAGCGGTTCATGAAGGCGGCGGCAAAGGGCGCCATCAGCCCGAACAACAGCAGCCGGACTGCCAGCGCCGAGGAGATCTCGGAGGTCGCCCAGCCGAATTCCTTCTGCAGCGGCAGGAGCAGCACGCCCGGCGCGCCGACGGCGCCGGCGGTGACCAGCATGGTGAGGAAGGTCACCGCCGCCACGGCCCAGCCATAATGGATGCCGCGACGGGCGAAGGCGGCGGCGAGGCCGATGGGCTGTGGTTGGTCTGCGAGGTCTGTCGGCATGGGGCGTTCCTTATTTACGGGTATATGCCCGTATCTGTTTCAGAAAATCAGAGTGAATCGAGGGCGGAGTGGAGCTGACGCATGAATTCGACGCCGAGGCGGTCGTCGAGGGCTTTCTGGGCGCCGTCCCAGAGAGGAGCGCCGTCTTCCAGAACCTTGTGTCCGGCCCCGGTCAGCGCGACGGTGGCCTCGCGCTGATCCTTGCCGCGGCCGAGTTCGACCAGACCCATCTTCTCGAGCACGCGGACATTGCGGCCGATAGTCGAGCGGTCGAGCTCGACCCGGCGGCCGAGCGCAGTCAGCGTCACCGGCTCGACGCGGGCGATCGAGCGCATCAGGCTGAACTGCGCGATATTGACCCCGACCGGAGCGATCGTCTCGTCATAAAAGGCGATCATCCGGCGCGAGGCCGAGCGCAGCGTCGTGCAGATGCAGGGAACCGACATAGGTGCGGGTATATGCCCGCGATGTGGGGAATGCAAGAGGATTGGGAAGAGAGGCGATGCACCTTCCTAAGTCATCCCGGACAAGCCGCGAAGCGGCGCCGATCCGGGATCCATGCCTGAACCTTCATCGGATAGGTTCCGGAATGGATCCCGGGTCTTCCTTCGGTCGCCCGGGATGACCAATCCTGGTGATGGAACAGGGTGCTAGTTCCGCCCTTCCGGCAGGCGCGGCAGCGGCAGGAACTCGACGCCTTCCTCATGCAGCATCTGGGCGTCCTCAGCGGAGGCTTCGCCATAAATGGCGCGGTTCTCGGTCTCGCCGTGATGGATCTTCAGCGCCTCCTCGGCGAAGCGCTTGCCGACCGGCTCGGCGTTGGCGGCGACATGCTCGTGCAGTGCGGTCAGCATGGCACGGAACGCCATCTCCTTCTCGCCCATCAGCGCGGCCGGCTGGGGAGCGGGGGCAGGGGAGGGAACGGGTGCGGGCGATGGTGCCGAGGCCTCAGGCGCAGGTTCCGCCGGTCGCGGGCCACGATCCGTCCGGGCCACGGCGGGGGCCATCACCGCGCGCTCGACCTTGGCGCTGTCACAGACCGGGCAGGTGACGAAGCCGCGCTTCGCCTGCTCGTCGAAGCTGGAGGAACTCGCGAACCAGCTCTCGAACTCGTGGGCGTTGTCGCAGATCAGGGTGTAACGGATCATGTCTACTCAAAAGGCCTGCCGGAACGGCTGCAGATAGGGGCGCGGCCGTTCCGCGACAAGTTTCGCGCTCACTCCGCCGCGTCGAGCCGCAGTTCGCCCTTGCGGGTCTCGACCGCGAAGGAGCGGGTGTGGCGCAGGGTCGGGATGCGCTGGCGAGCGTCAGCGACCAAGGCAAGGTCGATCTCGGCCATGATCAGCCCGGGCTCGTTGCCGGCCTCGGCCAGCACGCGGCCCCAGGGATCGACGATGATCGAGTGGCCATAGCTCTCGCGGCCGTCCTCATGCAGGCCGCCCTGAGCCGCCGACATCATGAAGGCGCCGTTCTCGATGGCGCGCGCCCGCTGCAGCACCTGCCAATGCGCTTCGCCGGTCTGGCGGGTGAAGCAGGCCGGCGCGGTCAGCATGAAGGCGCCGGCCTCGGCCTCGGCGCGATAAAGATAAGGGAAGCGGACATCGTAGCAGATCGACATCCCGACCAGCCCCCAGGGCGTCTCGACCAGGGTCGCCCGGTCGCCGCCAGTGAAGGTGTTGGATTCGCGCCAGGTCTCGCCATTGGGCAGATCGACGTCGAAGAGATGGATTTTGTCGTAGCGCGCGACGATCTCACCGGCGGGATCAATCATATAGGCGCGATTGGCGATCTTCTCGCCGGCCCTGACCGAGAGCGAGCCGATCTGCAGCCACACCTTGGTTTCGTGCGCCACCTGCCGCAGCCCGGCCAACACCTCATGCTGGTCCTCGCTCTGACTGGTCTCGCGCAGGACCTTGGTGTCGCGCTCGCAGAGATTGGTGACCTCCGGCGTCTGGACGAAGTTCGCGCCGGCGGCCGCAGCCTCGCGGATCAAGCGGACCGCGTCGTCGCGGTTGCGCAGGGGATCGCGCGTCGAACGCATCTGGACGCAGGCGGCGGTGAAGCGTGGCGCGGTCATCGGCTGATCTCCTTCAGGCGGCCTTCAGCAGCGGGTCGAGCTCGCCGCGGGCATCGAGCGCGTGCAGATCGTCGGAGCCGCCGACATGGCGCCCGCCGATGAAGATCTGCGGCACGCTCGTGCGCCCGCCGGCCTTGGCCGTCATCTCCTGGCGCAGCTCCGGCTTGCCATCGACGCCGATCTCCTCGAAGGCGACGCCCTTCCTGGTCAGCAGCGCCTTGGCGGCATGGCAATAGGGGCACCAGCCCGTGGTGTAGATCGTGACCTGCGGCATTAGCCTATCCCGAAAGAATGCTTCGCCTGGCAATATAGGGAGCCGTCACGCTTCCGTCACGACCCGGGCGAAGGTCAGTACGTCAACGGCGCTCGCCCCGCCGCGCAGCAAGGCGCGCGAAGCGGCGTTGACAGTCGAACCGGTGGTCAGGACATCGTCGACAAGCAGGATGCGCCGTCCCTCGACCAGCGGGCGCATGGCTGGCAGGACCCTGAAGGCACCTTGCAGGTTGTCGGCTCGCTGGGCCTTGGTCAGTCCGACCTGCTGTCTCGTGCGCTTGACGCGGGCGAGTGCCTGCGGCGCAGCTGGCAGGCCCGATTGCCGGGCGATCGCCGCCGCCAGCGCCGCCGCCTGGTTGAAGCGCCGCGTCCACAGGCGGAAGCGGTGCAGCGGCACCGGCACGACGAGATCGGCCTCGGCGATCAGCTCGCGGCCGGCCTGCGCCGTCATCCGCCCGAGCATCAGGGCGAGCTCGGTGCGGTCGCCATATTTCAGCCGGTGCACCAGTTCGCGCGCGGTGCCGTCGAAGCGGCAGGCGGCGCGGGCCCTAGCGAAGACCGGCGGATCGGCGATCGCCGCCGGCGAGATCAGCCCCGGGCCGAGATCGACCTCGAAGGGCGTGCCGAGCCGCTCGCAATAGGGCCGCTCGATCAGCCCGAGCCCGGCCCAGCATTGGGCGCACAGGCCCTGCGCCTCGCTCGTGGCAGCCCGGCAGCCGACGCATGCGGGCGGATAGACGAGGCCAACGGCACTGCCGATGCCTGTTCGCAGCCAGCTGCGCCCACGCTGCAGCCAGCGCGTGGAGAGGGTTTTTCCGGTCTGTTCGGGATTTTCGGAAAGGCTCATGCGCGATGGAGGCCGCAAGGAGAGTGTCTTCGCTTTCTCGCGAGCAGGGCAGGGCAGCCCCTGCCATTCCCTGCCATCTCACCTATCTTGCTTGCGACGGCCCCGGCCCGCCTCACGGTGACCGGCGCCATGGATGCCTCCTGCGGCCTTAGCGCCGCTTCGCGACAAGGATCGCCACGATGAGTCATGCCTCCCCCGCCAAGCTGTTCACGCCGTTCCGCCTCGGCGATCTCGAGTTGAAGAACCGCGTCGTGATGGCGCCTTTGACCCGCAATCGCAGCAACAAGCACGATGATGCGCCGAACGCGCTCAATGTCGAGTATTACCGCCAGCGTGCCGGTGCCGGGCTGATCATCACCGAAGGGACGCAGATCTCGCAGCAGGGCCAGGGCTATATCTGGACGCCCGGCATATACAGCGAGCTACAGGTCGCCGGCTGGAAAGCCGTGACCGATGCGGTTCACGAGCAGGGCGGCGTGATCTTCGCGCAGATTTGGCATGTGGGCCGTGTCAGCCATGTCTCGCTGCAGCCGGGCAACCAGCCGCCGGTCGCGCCCTCGGCGCTGCAGGCTAAGACCAAGACCTATATCGAGAGCGGCTTCGCCGAGGTATCCGAGCCGCGCGCGCTCCGGCTCGACGAGATTGCCGGCATTGTCGCCGATTATGTCCGCGCCGCGCAGAACGCCAAGGCCGCAGGCTTCGACGGCATCGAACTGCATGGCGCCCATGGCTACCTGCTCGACCAGTTCCTGCGCGACGGCTCGAACCAGCGTCAGGACGCCTATGGCGGCTCGATCGAAAACCGCGTCCGCCTGACGCTGGAGGTGGTCGACGCGGTGAGCAAGGTGTTCCCAAAGGAACGAGTCGGCATCCGCATCTCGCCGGTGAGCCCGGCCAACGATGTCCGCGATTCCGACCCGCAGGCACTGTTCGGCCATCTCGTCGGCGAACTCGACAAGCGCGGCATCGCCTTCATCCACGTCGTCGAGGGCGCGACGCGCGATGCGCGCGACTACCTGCCTTTCGACTATCTGGCCCTGCGCAAGTCCTTCCGCGGCGCCTACATCGCCAATAACGGCTTTACCCGCGAACTCGCGATCGAGACGGTGGAGAAGGGCGAAGCCGATCTCATCGCCTTCGGCCGGCTGTTCATCGCCAATCCCGACCTGCCGGAGCGGCTGAAGCTGGACGCCCCGCTCAACACGCCGGATGTCGCGACCTTCTATGGCGGCGACGCCAGGGGCTACACCGACTATCCGGCGCTGGTTCCGGCGCAGGGCGTGCAAGCGGCGGAGTAGGGGTAGGGCGATCATCTGCGGACGAGGTCTTTGCTCGTCCGCAGGTTTTTCGTCTTCGACTGCACGGAAGGGCTTGCGGCGCGGGCCGGTGCCGATTATACGGACGGCCTTGCCGCGCTGCTCCCATCGTCTAGCGGTCAGGACGTCGCCCTCTCACGGCGAAAACTGGGGTTCGATTCCCCATGGGAGCGCCATTCGGTTTTTGCGGTCTCCGTAACTCTTTGATTTTTATCCCTGATTTTCGGCGATTTCGCCGGTTTGGGGAGATTGGCGCGTTTTGGTTTGGGCTGCCTGTTCTCCGTCTGGTCCTCCAGTCTGCTGATTGCGGCGGCAGCTAATCCCGTCTAGGCGTTGCGCTCAATCGTGCGCCGCCACAACGGCCTCGTCATCGCGCCAGGACGGGCGCTCCGCCCGCGAGCTGGTCAGGACCGCGTCATGGCCCTCCAGGCGGGCCGTGAAGGCCTCGTAGGCTTCCTGATCACTGGCGTAGCGTCGACCGTAGTAAGGTCGCCTGCGGGAGTGCGCAGAATACGGATGGCATGATGAGCGCATCTCCGGATAGTATCGCTGCCACGCAGGTCAACGACGCGGCAGCGGTCCGGCTCAGCCCTCGATGATCGAAAATTTTCGCAGCACGACCTTGTCACCTGCTGTCTCGAAGGTTGCCCGACCGCGTAAGCCCTCGGCGGCGTAGGTGAATTCGATCTCGGTTGTGTCCTTGCCCGACTTAACGAAATTGACGGTTAGAACGCCAGCGCCTTTAGCGTCTCCCTCGCGAATTTCGACCGGAACGTTGAATTTGTTTAGCGAAATGCCGTCTCCGACTTTAACTCCCTTGAGTGCGATTATCAGGGGCTTGCGTTCAGGGCGGACGTCCACATGGTAGTATTTTTCAAGTTCAGAATTGTTTATCAAGGTGTTAAGAATTTTTTCAATACTTTTATCTTGTGCCATCACTGGTCCTCCTCCGAATTTAAAAATGATAATTATTAAGGATGATGCCATAAGGCATCTGGCGATACTTATTCCTATACGAAGTATTTTAGGCATCACCAATACCTATTGATGTCTTTTCCATAGGCCGCTATTTCAAATTTTTTACCCTCTTCATCTGGCTGATCGATGCCGTCTTTGAAATCTCCCCAATGCACCATCTCATGCAATATCGTGGATTCTATCAGAATGTGCATTCTCTTATCTTTGGCGTCCTTGGCTGAATTCTCAAATTTATCACAGATTTCGTTCGAAATGAAAACGGTGTCCTTGAATGTTTCTCCTTCGAATTGGCCATTTGAACCTGGCATAAATCGATAGTCTATTGTTGGTGTGTTCCCTAGCGTCAAAGCTGCGCTGCCAACTGTCTTGTTTAACTCTGAATATTTAAGAAATGACTTGTAAATCTTGGCTTTGTTTTTTACTTTTGGCAAATTTTCGCTAATCCATTTTGCCAAATTTGGATAGTTCCTTGTCATTTGAGTTGAAATTATCATCTCTCACTCCTGACCAGATGTAGCGCGGATTGAAGTATCCGCCAGATGCTATGGAGGGCTTTGCGAGGGTTTCGCGCTAATCTACCTAGCGAGGGCGATCTCGATCGTCCGCGGAATGCCGGGCTTGATGTTGAGCGATGACAAGGGCTTCGGCTCAATCACCTCGGCCAAGATGGGCATAGAGAGCGCGGCAAAACACCAGCCACGCGCAGCGACCTTGATTGCGTTGATCACTCGTATTCCCCGCCAACTTGGTCATCAACTGGGCAATCATAATCCAAACCGAACCGGCAGAGGAGGAGGGACGCGGCGAAGGGAGGCATCCCGTGGCCGGAATTCCTGCCGAGCCCGTGGTGCAAATGTGGATTGGTGATGGCCGTCGAACAGGCGCTCACAGCATCTAACTGGTGTTGAGGCTGCGGTGGCGGCACCGTCTGTCGACTGGTTCTTCGACGGACGCTCGGATGCCGGCGCCTCGACAGGCGAACGCACATCAGCAGCCGCACGGAAGTCCAGCGTTGCGAAGCAGCCAACCAGCTTGGGAAAAACGTCATGGATATGCCAGCGGCGCTATCGTCGGGACACCACACTGTTTTCGTCGGGGGGCTCAAACAATCGTACTTCGTCGCGGGACGAGGCCCAGTATGCGTGGTCCATGCCGGAGGCCCCGGGGCCACCTGGAACTACCTGCGGATGCCACTCCTCGAGGATCAACTGACGATGATCTATCTGGAGCCTGTCGGCACTGGCGCGTCCGATCGTTTAGCTGAACACCCGATGGGATACAGCGTCGAACGTTACAGCGAACAACTGCGAGGATTCCTGGTCGCCCTTGGCTTGAGAGATGTGCATCTGCTTGGTCATTCGCATGGCGGCTTCGTCGTGCAGCACTGTGCGCTCTCCGATCCGGATCGAATTGCAGGCCTCATCCTATATGACACATCGGCTGTGACCGGCCCCGGGTTCCTTGAGCAAGCGGACGCGAATGTCCGTTCGTTCGCAGCCCGCCATCGCGGCGACGAAAGAGCAGAAGCCGTCCTGAAGGCTTGGGAAGCCGTCCCGTCGATCAGCGATGACGCAAGTTATACGCAGACAATGCGAGCTTTGCTGCCTGCCTATTTTGCTGATCCCTATAGTCCGAGCCTCCCGCTGGCTGCCATGCAGGAGGAGATGCACTTTACCTTCGTTGTCGGGGACCGCCTGCCGTTCGACGTTCGAGATGCACTGGCCGACCTTGACCTGCCGACACTTGTCATCGTCGGGGAGGCTGACTTCATCTGCGGGCCTTATTGGGCGCGGACATTGACGACGGCCATCCCCAATTCCGATCTGCTCTTCTTATCCGAATGCGGCCACCTGGCTCATGTCGAGAAGGCCGAAGTCTTCGCAGGAGCCGTCATCAGCTTTGTCCAGCGCAACAGCCGCTAATAAAGCACTTTCGAGCGAGACGGGCACCGGTTCGCGTAAATAAAATGCGATTGAACAAGGATGTAGAGCAGCCCCGCGCTTCATGTAGTTGCGGGGCGGCTCCAGAACAGCTGAAGAACGAGCATTCCGAATACGATGGCCGTGTTTGTGCTGGATGTTACGCAATCCGAAGACGCTGCTGCATTGTTCTGGATTAGTGTTCCGGTAAAGCGACGCGCTTTCGAACGCGCGACGGTTTCAACCAAATGTGAATGCGTAGGCGCGGACTTCAGGTCGCGCAAACTCGATGGTGACGGTGCGGTCCACGATCTCGTCTGATTGCCGCACCAGTTGGTAGAGCCGGTCTTCCTTTACCGCTCCCCAGCCGTCGGCATCCACATCTGCGCCGTGATCGTTCCCCGGAGCGCTGCCGTCGATTGTCACCCGGAACCGGATCGGCTCGCCATCTGCCGCCCCGCCCAGGACCAGGTGCATGTCGCGTGCTTGAAAGCGGAACCGGATCGAGCCGCCGCTTTGGTCGAGAGTGGTGAACTCGCGTCCGACAGTCCAGGAGCCGGAGAGGTCCCAGCGATTCAACATCAGTTCCGAAGCTGGACCATAGTCGCGAGATGCATCCGGGGAAAACCCGCCGGGGGAGGAGAAGCCCTCGCCCTTGCCGTATGAGACATACGATTCGGGGGATCGAAGATGGGCCCAGTCCGCCTCGGCCTCGATCCCGGTGCCGATAATGGGGGCAGTCTCAACTGTCGAAAGGTCCTGCCCCGCTTCCGTCAGAAGCTCCCGGATGAACTGTTCCGCTTCGGCATATTTCCCTTCGCCGACACGGTAGCCGCGCATGCGCCCCTGAGCGTCGATGAAATAGAATCCCGGCCAGCCCTCGTTGGAGAATTGTTGCCAGACGGCATAGTTGTTGTCCTGGAGATTTGGATAGGAGACGCCAAGCTGCCTCGCGGCGAGCCGCACCTTCGCAGGGTCATGCTCGAACTGAAATTCGGGTGCGTGAACGCCCACCACGGTCAGCCCCTTGCTCCCATAACGCTCGTTCCATGTGCGCAGGTACGGCAACGCGCGCAGCGAATTGATGCACGAGTACGTCCAGAAATTGACGACGACGACCCGGCCGCGGAGTGCCTGCGGGCCACCTGGAACACCGGAGAGCCAGAGCCCGGCACTTTGAAGCGCCGGTATCGGGTTGGAGGTCGCGCCGATCGGAGCGGAGGAAATGGCCCCGACGCGGAGCGGAGCGGAGCCGAAGCCCGGACCGATGATGGCGCCGGTCACGCCGGCCACAGCCGCCGCGCCTGCGGCCAAGAGCACGGCAGTGGCAAATCTTCGGGAGTGGGTTGGTGCCAGCATGATCTGTGCCTCTTCGCGCGGACGTCTCTGCGCGCGGACGTCTCTCTCCAGACCTGAAGGCCGGGCACAACGGTTTCACGTTATGGTGCGGCGATCCCTGTTAGTTGATGACAGCACGAGCTGATCATCGGCCGCCTGCGGCCTTGCCGGGTGCGGGATATTGCCCGGGCATGGTGAGGCGCTAACGCGTCATCATCGAAGCTAACGAGCGTCGCGCAGCCGCCTCTCTACGTTCGGATCGACCAATTCGGATCCCCGTTCAAGGAGAAGGCAAGTGCTTGAAGATGTCTCGACCTCGCGTCGCCGGTTTCTGGTGGGCGCAGCGCTTGCCGGGGCCGCAAGTGCGCTCCCCTCCGCTGCAGGCGCTCAGACTGCCGCCAGCAGCGCGATCAGGCCGTTCAAGGTCGCGGTTCCGGAGGCGGACATCGCTGCGATGAAGCGCCGCATCACCGAAACCCGCTGGGCGGATATGGAGCCGGCTCCCGACGACAATCAGGGGGTTCGCCGCCAAACGATCGAGCCGCTGCTTCGCTATTGGGCAACCGACTATGACTGGCGCAAGGTCGAGGCCAAGCTCAATGCGCTGCCGATGTTCCTGACCGAGATCGACGGGCTGGACATCCACTTCATCCATGTCCGCTCACGCCACGAGAACGCACTGCCGATGGTCCTGACCCATGGCTGGCCGGGTTCGGTGCTGGAATTCCTCAAGGCCATCGACCCGCTGACGAATCCGACCGCGCATGGCGGCACAGCCGACGATGCGTTCCATCTGGTCATCCCCTCGATCCCGGGCTTCGGCTTTTCGGCGAAGCCGACGAAGCTGGGTTGGGGATCGGATCATATCGGGCGCGCCTGGTCGGTCCTGATGCGCCGCCTGGGCTACGAGACCTATGTCAGCCAGGGCGGCGACTGCGGCTCCGTGATCTCCCAGCGCATGGCGCTCCAGCACGTGCCGGGGCTGCGCGCCATTCACCTGAACATGCCCGCGGTGGTGCCCGCCGAGATCGCCAAGGTCCTGGCGGCCGGCGACCCGGCTCCCGCCACGCTGTCCGCCAAGGAGCGTGGCGCGTTCGATCAGCTCGAAGCGTTCTATCGGGACAATTCCGCCTACGCCGCGATGATGAACACCCGGCCCCAGACCATCGGCTATTCGCTGGTCGACTCGCCGGCCGGGATGGCGGCCTGGATGTACGAGAAGATCGCCCAGTGGACCTATAGCGGCGGCCAGCCCGAGCGTGTCCTGACCCGCGACGAGATCGTCGATGACATCGCGCTGTACTGGCTGACCGGCACCGGTGCCTCCGCCGCCCGGATCTACTGGGAGGACCACACCAACAACTTCAATGCGCGCGGCCTCATCGACTTGCCTGTCGCCGTCAGCGTGTTCCCCGGCGAGATCTTCCGCGCGCCGAAGAGCTGGGCGGAACGCTGCTACAAGAACCTCGTCTACTTCAACGAGGCGAGCAATGGCGGCCATTTCGCCGCCTGGGAACAGCCGCAGATCTTCGCGCAGGAAGTGCGCGCCGCCTTCCGCGCGTTCCGCTGATCGACCCCCCACCCGTAGGAGAAGAACCATGTCCGATACCAAGACCCTGTACACCGCCAATGTCCATGTCGTCGGCGGCCGCGAAGGCAGCGCCCGCAGCTCGGATGGCCGCCTCGACATCAAGCTCGCACCGCCCGGCAGCCGTGGCGAAGGCTCCAACCCCGAGCAGCTCTTCGCGGCCGGCTGGTCAGCCTGCTTCGAAGGAGCGATGGCGATCGCGGCCAAGTCGAAGGGTGTGATCCTGCCGGCTAGCGTCGCCATCGATGCCGAGGTCGAGCTGCGGCATGGGGATGAAGGCTATTCGCTCGCCGCGCGCCTGAACGTCAGCGTTCCCGGCGTCGATCCTGCAGTCGCGCGCCAGATCATCGAGGCAGCGCACCGGACCTGCCCGTATTCCAAGGCAATCAAAGGCAATATCGACGCCGTCGTCGCGCTCGTCTGAGCCGCCTTCGAGAGGAGATCGACATGAACAGATTCATCGCTGGCGGGCTGGTGCTCGCGGCTCACCTTGTCGCGCCGATGGCGCAGGCGCAGCCGGCCCGGCCGGCCAAGCCGACGGTCGTGCTCGTCCACGGAGCATTCGCGGACTCGTCGAGCTGGAACGGCGTGATCAGCATCCTCCAGCGGGGCGGCTACAGGGTCGTCGCGGCCGCGAATCCGCTCCGCGGCGTCCGCGCCGATGCCGATGCCGTCGCCGGCGTCGTGAAGGGCATCGAGGGCCCGGTGGTTCTGGTGGGCCACTCCTATGGCGGCTCCGTCATCAGTGAGGCGGCAGAGGGGCGCTCCAACGTGAAGGCACTCGTCTATGTCGCCGCCTTCGCGCCAGAGGCCGGCGAGACCGCGCTCGGATTGACCGGCAAGTTCCCAGGAAGCACGCTCGGCGGCGCGCTCGCTCCGCCGGTCAAGCTGACCTCGGGCGGGAACGACCTCTATATCGAGCAATCGCGTTTCCCGCAGCAGTTCGCCGCGGACGTGCCTGCATCCCAGGCGCGTCTCATGGCTGCCGGCCAGCGGCCGATCGCCGAAGCTGCACTGACGGAAGCCTCGACGGCACCGGCCTGGAAGAGCGTGCCGTCCTGGTTCATCTACGGCTCACAGGACAAGAACATCCCGCCCGCCGCACTGGGCTTCATGGCCGAACGCGCCAAGTCGCGCCAGACGGTGGAGGTCAAGGGCGCATCGCATGTCGTGATGGTTTCGCATGCGCCCGCCGTGGCCACGCTGATCGAGAAGGCGGCGGCCGCACGCTGAGCCGAAGCCGCTCCATGGGGGCATCCCCGGAGCATGACGAGAAACTGCGGCCGGGTACGCTGTTGTGCGTAGCCGGCCGCAACCCGTTTGCAGCTCCTGCAATGAGCTTGCTGCCGAGCTGCTGCGAGGACGATGTTTTAAGCACGGTGAACGAAAGAAGGGCCAGGCCGCGTGTTTCGCGGGCTGGCCCTTGCCGTTTCAGGAAACGCGCCTGGGGGAGCGGCCCGAGACCGCCCAACCGGCGTCAATGCGAGTAATGGGTGAAGACGTAGTCCGCCTTGGCCTCGAGCTTCTCCAGCTTGGCATGGCAGGCGAAGCAGGACTGCACGGCAGCGACATTCTTCGTCGGCAGGCCGTTCTCGAACTGGCCGTAGCCCCAGCCGGCGGTCCCGGCATAGCGCTTGGAATCCTTCACGCTGATCTGGACGTTCGTCGGCGGGCCCGCCACGAATGACTGCGGAGCCGGAAAGACGGTGTCGTTGCGCGGGGACGACTCGTAACGCCAGGCCAGCCGGGCGATGATCGCACCGTCCGGAAACGGCCGGATATTCTCCCGATAGGCCTTGATCGCGATCTCGTTGCCGAGGATGGCGCGGATATCGTTGTTCTGCCCGTTCTCCTGGGCGACGCTGACCAGCTTCCAGTCGCGGTAGCCCTCCGGAAGCTTCACGCCGTAGACCGGCGCTGCCTGGTCGTCGGGAGCCTGGGCCGAGACATAGGCCGAGACGCCCACTGAGACCGTGATGACGGCGAAGGCGCAGGCGATCGTTTTCTTCATGCAACTCTCCTTGGGCAGCTCTCGACGCGCACGGCATGGGCTGCGCGCGCCGGACGCCTCATCCTGCCAGCTTGTCGACGTCGAGGACCGCCTGGGCGAAGGCTGCAGGGGCTTCCTGCGGCAGGTTGTGGCCGATTCCGCCGGTGATCAGCCGATGCTCGTAAGCTGCCGTGAACTTCGCCCGATAAGCCGCCGGGTCGGGATGGGGGGCACCATTCGCATCGCCCTCCATCGTGATCGACGGGATCGTGACCGGAGGAGCGCCGGCCAGCTTGGCCTCGAACCCGTCATATTGGCTCTCGCCCTGCGCGAGCCCCAGCCGCCAGCGGTAGTTGTGGATGACGATGGCGACATGGTCGGGGTTCACGAAGGACGTCGCCGAGCGTTCGAACGTGGCGTCGTCGAACTTCCACTGCGGAGAAGCGAGCTGCCAGATCAGGCGGTTGAAGGTGTTGGTGTTGGCGGCATAGCCGGCCTTGCCGCGTTCGGTCGCGAAATAGAACTGATACCACCATTGCAGCTCCGCGCTTGGCGGCAGGGGCTTGGCGTTGCCGGCCTGGCTGCCGATCAGGTAGCCGCTGACCGAGACAAGCGCCTTGCAGCGCTCGGGCCACTGGACAGCCATGATGTTGGCGGTTCGCGCCCCCCAGTCGAAGCCTGCGACGATGGCCTTCTGGATGCCGAGGGCGTCCATGAGTGCGATCCCGTCGGCCGCCAGCGCCGCCTGCTGCGCATTGCGCGGCGTCGCCGCGGAGCGGAAGACGGTCGAACCGTGGCCGCGCAGATGCGGGATGATGACACGATAGCCCTTGTCGGCGAGACGCGGCGCGACCTCGGTGAAGGCGTGAATGTCGTAGGGCCAGCCGTGGAACAGCAGGATCGGCGCGCCGGTAGCCGGCCCCATCTCGGCATAGCCGATGCTGAGAACGCCGGCGTCCACCTGCTTGATCGGCCCGAGCGAACCGGCGGCGCGCGGCGGTGTCGACGGCGAGGCAGTCGTCTGCGCCGAGGCGCTGCCAGCCACGAGAGCGGCTGCCGCGGCGGCTGCGAGCCGGACGAATTCGCGACGTTGGGGATCGGTGGCGACGGATCCTTCGCTCATGACTGCTCTCCTTCGCAAGGTAATCGGGACAGCAAACCGATACGCCTCGCGCCGCGCCCGCGCCCGTTAATTGCTGTGATGTCGTGCAAGCGTCGCACCGACAGCCTGTCCCGATCGCTGCATGCCGAAGCCGACGAAAGTATGCCGGCCTCATGCTTGTGTTCGTATTCGGTTCGCTCATGTGGTCCTGGCCCTGCTTTTGCGCGGAACCCGGTGATGTCGCCACGACGAGGAGAACCTTGAGAACGAGGACCGGGTCGTCTCTATTGCCTTCCTCGTCAGGCTCAGGGCTTCCTTCGACGACCGATGCGGAACCCGCACACCGAGATCGGGCTGCACGCCAGAGGTCGCAGGCTCGGGCGATCGGCCCTGTTATTTCTTGAAAGGATCGCGCCGACGGCCGAACAGCGACCGCTTGGATGATCTACCCTTCTACTCGGCCTCGCGCCGTGACCGGAGTTCGCTGCCTTCCATGTCACACCGCCCCTTCTTCAATCGGCTTGCCTCTTCGCCCCCCGCGGCGTTGGGCGCCGGTATGCCGCGGGCCTCCAAAGCGGTATCGGGCATGAACGTGACCGTGTTGCGCCTCCTGGCGGGAGCGCTGGCATTCGGCATCTTTCTGTTCGACACGCTCTCGCCGTTGGAAGGCGCGGTTGCGGTCCTTTATGTGCTGGTGATCCTGCTGGCGGCGGCGACGGGCCGGCGAGGGGACATCCTCGTGGCCGCGGCGTCGAGCCTGTTCCTGATCGTCACCGCCTATCTCGTCGTGCACGGCTTGCTCCTCGCGGGCGCGCCGGCGCTGCGCGGGCTGGTCAGCCTGGCCTCGACGGCTATCGCGAGCCTGCTCGCCCTGAAGAGCCAGGCCGACACCGCCACGCTCGCTGCACAGGCGCGGTTGCTCGACCTGTCTCACGATATGACCTTCGCGCGCGACTCGCAGGGACGCATCACGTTCTGGAATCGCGCTGCGGAAGAGGTCTATGGTTGGCGGCCGGCGGAGGCTGTAGGCCGGATCGCCGATGAACTCCTGAAGACGGAGTACGCACTCCCGCGCGCCACGATCAATCAGACCCTGCATATGACCGGCCGCTGGGACGGCGTGCTGGTCCATTGGACCAGGACGGGTGAACGCATCGTCGTGGAGAGTCGCTGGGCGCTGCGGCGTGACGCAAAGGGCTGGATCGTCGGCGTGCTGGAGACCAACACCGATATCACCGAGCGCGAGGCCGCGCATGCTGCGCTCGTCCAAAGCGAGCGGCGTTACCGGCGCATGTTCAAGGCCAGCAGGGTAGGCCTCATCGAAGAGGATTGGAGCGCGGTCCGTGCCGAACTTGCCGCTCTGGGGCTCAACGATGGCGCTTCGCTGTCACGCTACCTGACAAACCACCCAGCCTTCATCGTGAAGGCGCGCCAGCTCGCACGGATCATCGATGTCAACCCGGCTTTCCTGGCGATGGTGGGGGTTGAAAGCACCGAAGATTTTCTCCGTTCCGTGGACGACATCCTGAGCGAGGGGGACACGACGTTCGGTTCGGCGCTCGCCGCTTTCGCGCGGGGTGACCCCTTCTTCGAAGACGAGACCGAAGTCGTCGGAAGCGATGGCCGCCGCATCCCGGTGATCTTCGCCCTGACCTTTCCCGCGCCCGATGACAGCGACTGCAAGGTGATGGTTTTCGCCGTCGACGCCACGGAACGCCGGAAGGCTCAGGACGCGGCCTTGCAGGCGCAAGCGGAGCTGGCCCATGCGGCGCGCGTCGCGACGCTCGGCGAATTCACCGCATCGATTGCGCATGAGGTCAACCAGCCGCTGATGGCGGTGGTCACCAGCGGAGAGGCCGCGCTGCGCTGGTTGCGGCGTGGCCAACCCGATCTGTCCGAAGCCGGCACGGCGTTGGAGCGGGTCGTCTCGGAAGGGCGCCGGGCGAGCGAGATCGTCAAGCGGATCAGGGCCTTCCTGACCAAGGCCGCGCCCCGATCCAGCGAGATCGAGATTGCGGGGCTGGTCGAAGAGGCGATTCAGCTGGTCCAGCGCGAGCTGGCGCGGGAACATGTCGAGCTGCGCTCGGAGGTCGATATCGGCCTTTCCCCGGTGATCGGAGACCGGGTCCAGCTTCAGCAGGTCGTCGTGAACCTGATGGTCAACGCTCGGCAGGCGATGGTCGAACACGGCGGCCAGCGGCTGCTGACGATCACGGCGTCCCGGATTTCCCCGACAGAGGTCGCGATCGCAGTGCGTGACTCCGGCCCGGGTATCTCGCGGCATGATCCCGAACGCCTGTTTGCCCCCTTTTTCACGACCAAGCCGGATGGGATGGGCATGGGGCTTGCGATTTGTCGTACGATCGCGGAAGCCCATGGCGGCCGCCTGATGGCGGAGAGCCCGCCTGACGGCGGAGCAATCTTCAGCCTCATCCTTCCGGTTTCCCAGCATGGTGCATCGGTATGAACGGGCAGGTTTCCGCGAGAGCGGCCTCAACGTCTCCAAGTTCGCCTTTCGTCGTGATCGTGGACGACGATCCTGCTGTGCGCGATTCACTCGACAGCCTGTTCCGATCCGTCGGATTCACGACCTGTCTCTTCGGCTCTCCGACGGAGCTGCTGCTAGAGCAGCTTCCCGACGTGCCGGGCTGCATCATTCTCGATGTGCGGCTGCCGGGCATCAGCGGCCTCGACTTCCAGAGCCAGCTCATTCAGCGGGGAGTTGAGCTGCCGATCGTCTTCATGACCGGGCACGGAGATATTCCGATGACGGTCCGGGCGATGAAGGCCGGGGCGGTCGACTTCCTGGCGAAGCCGTTTCGCGCTCAGGAAATGCTCGACGCCGTCATGGCAGCGATCCAACGCGATCAGCAGCGGCGCAGCGCCTCGGCCGCGCTGGACAGCCTTCGCGACGCCTACCGAACACTGACGTCGCGCGAACGGGAGGTGATGATGCATGTGTCTTCAGGCCTGATGAACAAGCAGGTCGCAGGCGCCCTCGGCCTGAGTGAAATCACTGTGAAGATCCATCGCGGCAACGTCATGCGAAAGATGAATGTGCGCACACTTGCGGACCTCGTCCGCATCGCGGAAGCACTGGGCATCCCGCGCTCCTGATCGTCCAACCGTAAACCTGCGTATGATGTCCGCCGCATTCGCAATTCGCCATAACGCGTCGGACTGCACGCATGAGCTTTCCCTTGGCGCTCCTGCCGGCTCGCAGAATGGCGGATATGAAGCACATGACGATAATCGCGATCGTTGACGACGACGATGGCGTTCGCAGTTCTCTCTCCAGCTTGATCCGCTCGCTCGGATACGAGGCCCGCAGCTATGGCTCGGCGCGGGAATTTCTGAACGATCGCGAGAGCGGCGATCCGGATGGCATGATCGCCGACATACAGATGCCGGGGATGATGGGCGATCAGCTTCAGGCAGAGCTGGTTGCGGCGGGGCGCCGCTTTCCGATGATCTTCATGACGGCCTTCCCGACGGCTGCGACGCGCGATCGTGTGATGGCGGCCGGCGCCCGTGCGTTTCTCGACAAGCCGGTCGAGCCGGACATCATCGCCGCCCATCTTGCCGCGATCCTCGACCCGGGCAACCGCTGAATTCATCCACACCTTCGTATGGAACACCGACCCTCGCGCAGGATTCCCGACGAGCATGCGCGCGCCCAGATCATCGCGCATCCAAGCGGATGCGGTCACGATGATCCGCCGCATTGTTATCGCACCGGGCTATTCCGAAGAGTGGATTCCACTTTTCGGTCCGATGCTACAGAGCATTTTCGAGCGAGGTGGATACCGGTTTGCGCGCGGAAGGTGCGATAGAACAAAGGCATAGAGCAATTCCACGCTTCGGAGAATTGCGGAGTTGCTCTCGTTTTGACGCTGTTGGGCGGGCCCGGGTCGAAAACCCATTACGCCATGAAAGCCTGGTAGGCTTCGACCATATCCTCGACCGCGGCGGCAAAGAGCCTCTCGCCGTGCTCTGGTCTCGAGCGCGACGGCGCGGAGCCGATACGGCCGTCTGGATAGCGCGTCCTGAAGTCGACGCAGTCATAGAACGGAGCGAAGGGCGGGGCGACCTCAGGGGACATCTCCACGGGCTTCACCGTCTCAGGGTGATAAAATTGGCTGAGCGAGACTTCGGCGGCCGTGGCGTGAGCGCCGTTGACGCCGGGATAAAGCTCCTCGGCGATGCTGCTTGCGCGCTTCTCGTCGGACCACATCAGCATCCGGCAGCGGATCGGCGAGGGGTGGCCGTTCGGCTGAAGCGAGAGCGAGGCATAGATCTCGTCGAAGGCCGCCGTCATCGTCCCGATGTTGCCGGCATGCCCGTTGATGAAGAAAAAACGCTCGAAGCCGTGCCGTGCCAGGGAGCGGACGATATCGGCCACCATCGCGATCATCGTCGAGGGCCGCAGGGTCACCGAGCCGGCGAAGCCGAGATGATGCTGCGACATGCCGTAGGCGAGCGTCGGCGCGACCATCGCGCCGATCTTGTCGCCCACTCCTTTGGCGATGAACTCGGCATCGAGATGGTCGGTCCCGATCAGCCCGTTGGGGCCATGCTGCTCGGTCGCTCCAACGGGAATGATGATCCCCCTGGAAGTCACGAGGTATTGCTCGACGTCACGCCACGTTGCGAGAGAAAGCTGCATAGTCCATTCGCCTTTACTGCTTTGCTTTGAAGATTTCCATTTCCGGAGTCAGATTAACCCCCGGCTTGCTGATCATATTCCGCTCGATCTTCCATTTTTTCATGATCTTCTCGTAGGTTCCGTTGGCGAAAAGCTCCTGGAACGCGGCAAGCACGGCCTTGCTCATATCCGACCCCTTGGGCGCGATAGCGCCCTGGTAGACGTCGCTGAAGCCGTTCGGAAGGTTCGTGCCGGTGAGATCCAGCGTGTCCGGCGACTGGCTGACGAAATAGGTCAGGGGCGCCTGGCCGGAGAAAAAGCCGTCGGAGCGTTTCGACCGCACGGCCAGGATCGCGGCATTCTGGTCGGGGAACGACTGAACCGTCATCGGCTTCCCCGTGGCCGCACAGTTCTCGGCCTTCGCCTTGAGGACCCTCTCCGCCGAGCCTGCCGCCATGACGGCGATGTTCAGGCCGCAGACATCGTCCAGCGTCTTGATCTGCTTCGGGTTGCCCTTCTGAACGGCGAAGGCGACGTATTCCTGGACCCAGTCGATGAAATCGATCTTTGCCCGCCGATCCGGAAAATCTCCGTTCGGGCCGATGGCCAGGTCGTAGCGGCCGGTGCCGAAGCCGACCAGCATTCCAGCCAGTCCGCTCACCGTCTGGTGACGAATCTCGACGCCGAAGAGCTGCCCGAGGGCGATGGCGACGTCGTTGCTGACGCCTTGCAGCTCGTTCGTCCCGATGATGATGTCATAGGGCGGATACGACCCGCTGTTCACCGCGACCAGATAGCCCTGCGCCTTGATCTTCTCCGGCAACAGGGCCCGGATCGTGGGGTTCATCGCCTGCGCCGGGATGTCCTGGGCAGCGGAGGGAGAAGCCAGAGCGACAACCGCCGATGCGATCGCCATCCCGATACGATTGAGCGCCATTTTAACCCCTCTTTTTTTGGTTGGTATCCGCCTGCCGCTAGATGAAGCGGTTCAGGAACGCCCGCGTTCGCGGATGCGTCGGGTTGGTCAGCACCTCGTCGGGGCGGCCGACCTCGATGATCTTGCCGCCATCCATGAAGACGACGCGATCCGCCGCCTCTTTCGCGAAGCCGATCTCGTGCGTGACCACGATCATCGTCAGGCCTTGCGTCGCAAGGTCCTTCATGGTCGCCAGGACTTCGCCGACGAGTTCCGGATCGAGTGCCGATGTCGGCTCATCGAAGAGAATGAGCTTCGGCCTGATCGCAAGCGCCCTTGCGATCGCGACGCGCTGCTGCTGTCCGCCGGACAGCTGCCGGGGATAGGCGTCGGATTTCTCGGACAGGCCAACCCGCGCCAGCAGCTCGTGGGCATGGGCGACCGCTTCGGAACGCCTTTCGCCATAGACGCCGACCGGAGCTTCGATGATGTTCTGCAGCACCGTCAGGTGGGGATAAAGATTGAACTGCTGAAACACCATCCCGATGCCCTTGCGCTGGCGTGCAAGGGCTCGCGAATTGACGCGGTAAAGTCGCTCGTGCCGGAGCTGGTACCCCACCTGCTCCCCGTCCACGACGATGGAGCCCTGCTGCATCGTCTCGAGATGGTTGATGCAACGCAGGAAGGTCGATTTTCCCGAGCCGGACGGACCGAGAATGACGATCGTCTCGCCGGTATCGACATCCAGGTCGATGCCCGTCAGCACCTCCTGCGAACCATAGGCCTTGTGAACGTTGCGCGCGCTGACGAGGGCGGGGGAAGCGCCCCGGCCGCGATCCGACGAAGCCAGGATAGTCATCGCACGCCCTCCGCCTGCTTGGCGCTTCGCGCCTCGCCACCGGAGCGGGCGCTACGCTCGCCGCGGGCGTAGTAGCGCTCGATATAGGACTGCCCGACATTGAGGATCGAGGTGACGGCCAGGTACCAGATCACCGCCACCATCAGCAGGGGAACGACCTCGAACGTGCGATTGTAGACCGCCTGCACGGAATAGAGCAGGTCGTTCATCGCGATCACGCTGACCAGCGAGGTTCCCTTGATCATGCTGATGAGCTGGTTGCCGGTCGGCGGCACGATCGAACGCATGGCCTGCGGAATGATGATCCGCCGCAGCGCCCGGCCCCGCGTCATGCCGAAGGCCGCAGCCGCTTCGCTCTGGCCACGGTCCACCGACAGCAGGCCGGCCCGGATGATTTCGGCCATGTAGGCGGCTTCGTTGAGGGCGAGCCCGACGATGGCTGCCGTCAATGGGGTGATCACCGCGTTGGTGTCCCAGCTGGCCAGCGTCGGCCCGAACGGGATGGAGATCGAGAGCTGCGGGAAGATCGTCGCGAGATTGTACCAGAAGATCAGCTGGACGAGCATCGGGGTCCCGCGAAAGAACCATATGTAGATCCCGGCAAATGCCGACACGAACCGGCTCTCGGACAGCCTGAAGATCGCCAGGCCGAGGCCGATGACGCTTCCCAGCAGCATCGCGACGACCGTCAGGCCGAGGGTCACGTAAAGGCCGCTAATGACGGAGGGGTCGAAAAGCCAGTTCAGGACGACATGCCACTGGAAATTCTCGTTGTTGAGAGCGAGCCAGCAGAACTGCGCCAGGAGGCAGAGAGTTGCAGCGATACCCAGCCGATGCAGGTGGTTGACCGGCGTGATCGCCCGCAGGACGTCCCGGGAAGTCTGGGATCGGACGCCGCCCGATGACGGGCTATCTTTCAAAGCCATTATGCCGGTCACTGTCGATCCTCCATCGGCAATCGAACCTGCTGCCCGCCTCCAGGAAGCCCTCGATCGCATTCAGGGAGGCGCGCAAATTAGTGGGTGCTATGGCGCGGCTATAAAAGGGCTAAAGTTTGGGTGATGCATAGTCATGGACTATGTTATTTGCTGTGAGCCCGGGTGAGCCTTTCTCTCGCTATATTTTTTGAATGCGGCTGGATTCTCAGAATTTTATTGATTTCCGCGATTCTTTTCGGCCTGTTGAAGGCTTCGCAGCGTCGTCCCGCCGCCGACAATCAGGGAGCTATCAATGGCGATGCTTTCATCGCTGGGAGCTATGAGTCTGCGCCAGCTTGAGGTCTTCTACGCCGTCGTCGCCGCCGGCAGCATCACCGCGGCGGCGGAAGGCCTTCACATATCCCAGCCGACCGTAAGCACGATGATCCGCAGGATCGAGGACCAGCTGGGCCTCACCCTGTTCCAGAAGGACCGCGGCCGGCTGGTGCCGACGAACGAGGGGCGGCTCCTGTTCGATGCGCTGCAGCGAAACTTCAAGTATTTCCAGGCGATCGCCGATGCCATCGCGATGATCCAGAAGGGCGTCTCGCAACGCATGAGCATTGCGACCATCCGCCCGCTGGGGAACGGCATCGTCTCGATGGCGCTGCAGCGCTTTCTGCAGGGGCGGCTGGACGCGCGGGTCCATCTGCTCATTCGCCCGCGAAAGGACGTCTATCACGCCGTCGCGGCGGAGGGCGCCGACATCGGCATCTCCTTCCAGACGGGCGAGGCCGAGCAGGAGGGGCTGTTGGTCGAGAAGGTCTGCTCCGGCCGCCTCTTCTGCATCATGCCGAAGGGCCACCCTTTGGAAAGCCGGGAATCGATCACCTATGACGATCTGATCGAGCATCCGATGGTTTCATATCCGCCGGGGCATCAATGGCTTCTGGAGCAGTTTGAAAGGGCCGTCGACAAGAGCAAGCCCCGCCCGGAAGCGAGGCTGACGGTCGAAAGCGTCACGGCCGTCTACCCGCATGTCGAAAACGGGATCGGCGTCGGCCTCGTCGACGAGTTTTCTCTCCGCTACCACCCCAAGGACCGACTGTCCTATCGTCCGTTCACACCGATGATCGGGGTCTCGATCGAGTTGATCTATCCCAACCGCCGTGCAACCGAGCTCACGAAGGCATTCGCGACCCATTTCAAGGCGACGTGGCAGGACATCGAATTCTCCCGCTTGTGATCGCGGCGTGCGATGCGCGCCTCGGCAGCGCGGCAAGGTGCCGCCGAGGCTGGCCCGTCGGAAGCCTCGCTCCCGCTCCGCCGGTCAGCGCCCGGCGGCCTTCGCGATCTCTTCGAAATCGCTGAAGAGCCGCGCCGGATCGGCGGCCGTCCCGACCAGGCCCTGAGCGTATTGCTCATGGCACATCGCGGCCAGCATCGTCCTGTGCGCAGGCTTGTCCAACCCGAACGGCGGAGTGTCTTCGGAGAAGTCGCGGATCATCGTCTCCGCCTCCTCGATCGCCCAGGGAGAGGCTTCGCCGAAGTTCTTCAGCTTCAGCCACCAGTTCTCCCATGAGGCGATCAACGCATCATAGAGCGCCAGCACCGCCCGCGGATTCGTCTCCGCGAAGGAACGCTGGACCGCCATGATGTGAAAGGCAGGATAGACGCCGGTTCGCCGGTGATATCCGCTCTCGGCGGCGCGGAAATCCCGGACGAGCCTGCGGAACTCGCCGCCGACCTCATAGACCGACGGCGGCATGAAGGCGGTCGTCGCCGCGTCCACGGTTCCGGCCCTCAGGTCATCCATGAGCGTCTGATCCCCGGCCAGGAACGTCGAGCCATGCGGCGGCTCCACGTCGAAGGGGGTCTTCGGCTTCATTCGGATCTTGTCGTCGAGGTGACCGATCACCCATTGCACGTCGCCGACCTCGACCCCGGCCTCGCGGAGCGCTGCGCGAGCCCACATGGTCCCCGTATCGCTCCAGGAGTTCGAGCCGACGCGCTTGCCCTTGAGCTCCGACAGGCTTTCCAGCGGGGAATCGCGACGGACGATATAGTTTCGATGGCGAAAGCCCCGCAGAACAAAGGCCGGCAGGCCGACGAGCCGGTCGTCGCCATTCGCCCGTGCCATCACATAGCGGTTGAAGGAAACCTCGCCGCCGTGAATGCCCTCCGGAAATTCATTGGAGAGCGGCGCCCGGAACCGAACGTCGAAATCGAAGCCGGGCGTGTCGATGGCACCGAGGATGAGCGGGCAGAACTGGTCATAGGCCCGGAGGACGATGTTGACGCTTGTGCTGGACAAGGCTGTCTCCCTTTGACGGCTCAGGCCGCGTCCGCTGCGGTGGCCTGACGGAACGCCGCGATGTCTGCCAGGCAGGCGGCGCGAAGGCGGGTCGAATCGCTGCCGGTCGAGATCATCTGGTAGCCGCGCTCGTAGACCTCCTTGAGGGAGACGCTGGGCCTCAGGATCGAGCCCAGCGACTTGCCGGCTTGCTTTGCAGCCGCCTCGGCCTTTTCGATCAGCGCCACGACCTCCGGATGGTTCATTTCGCCCATGAAGCCGGCGGATGCCGAGAGGTCGTAGGGGCCGACGAAAATCATGTCGACGCCATCCACGGCGGCGATTTCGGCGGCGTTGTTCACGCCTTCGACGGTTTCGATCTGGCAGATCACGAGCGTGTGCTCGTTCGCCGTGCGGGCATAGAGGCCAGCTTCCGCGCCGAAGCCCGATGCCCGGATCGTGCCCGGAGCCGCGCCGCGCGATCCGAATGTGGGATAGTAGCAGGCCTGCACGATGGCGCGCGCCTCCGCGGCCGTGTTCACGCTCGGTATGACCACCCCCGCGGCACCGAGATCGAGCGTCCGGCGGATATAGGCGCTGTCATGACTGGGAACGCGGACCAGCGCGGTGGTCCCAGTGCCCGATAGAGCCTGGAACTGATGCCCCAGCGTCGTCATATCGCCGACGCCGTGCTCATGATCAATGATGATGAAGTCGAAACCCGCATAGCCCATCACCTCCGTCGCGAAGGCGCTGGCAAGGACGTTCCAGCTCCCGAAGACTTTTTCTCCGTTCTTGAGGCGTTGCTTGAGGATATTGGGCCGATACATGTCCGCAGGCTCCCTGAAACGTCCTGTGCTTCTCAAAGCGGAAGCGAAATGGACCTTTTCAGGGACGTTATCGTTGCGTTCCCGGCCACAACATCGAAATAATCTCGGTGAAACATAAGCGCGAGCTAAGTCCGCCTTGGGGTATGGCGGCGGTCCGTGCCGCGTTCGACGGATCCCCATTGCAGGGCGAAGAGGTTGCCAAGGCCGAGCCGGCTCGGGGATGCCGGCTGCACACCTGCGTATGATTGCGCCGTCATCGCGCAACGCTGATTCAATGAGCGGATCGCGCCGGAATGCCGAAGCGCTACCAAGGCGTTCGATATCGGCGAGGACCGCCAGGGACACAGGACCCTTTCGAAAGCGCTGGAGAGAGCAGGAACATGTCCAAACGCAATGTCGCAGACCTGATTGTCGAGACCCTGGGCGAGGCCGGGGTCGAGCGCATCTACGGTGTCGTCGGGGACAGCCTGAACGGCTTGACCGAGGCGCTGCGTCAGGCCGGCAAGATCGAATGGGTTCATGTGCGGCACGAGGAGGTGGCTGCCTTCGCTGCCTCCGGCGAAGCCCAGGTCACCGGGGCGCTCGCGGTCTGTGCGGGGTCCTGCGGGCCGGGCAATCTGCACCTGATCAACGGTCTCTACGATGCCCAGCGCAGTCGCACGCCGGTGCTGGCCATCGCCGCGCAGATTCCATCGGCGGAGATCGGCGGCGGCTATTTCCAGGAAACCCATCCGCAGAATCTCTTTCGTGAGTGCAGCGTCTATTGCGAGCTGGTCACCGATCCCAGCCAGATGCCCTATGTGCTGGAAAACGCGATCCGCGCCGCCGTTGGAGAGCGCGGCGTCTCCGTCATCGTGATTCCTGGCGACGTCGCGCTGAAGCCGGCGCCCCTGCGCGACATCTCGCCGGCAGCAGGCCTGTTGCCGCCGGCACCCGTCGTCAGGCCTGCCGATGCGCAGGTCACCGCTCTGGCGAACCTGATCGACGGGGCACGGCGCGTGACGCTGTTCTGTGGCCGCGGCTGCGCCGGCGCGCATCCGCAGCTGATGCAGCTTGCCGAGGCCTTGAAGGCGCCGATCGTGCATGCGCTGGGCGGCAAGGAGCATGTCGAATACGACAACCCCTACGATGTCGGCATGACCGGCTTCATCGGCTTCGCCTCCGGCTATGAGGCGATGCATGCCTGCGACCTGCTGCTGATGCTCGGCACGGATTTTCCCTACAAGCAGTTCCTCCCGAGCGACATCACGATCGCGCAGGTCGATATCCGCGCCTCCCAGCTCGGGCGGCGCTGCAAGCTCGATCTCGGGATCGTCGGCGATGTCGGGGCGACGATCGAGGCCCTGCTGCCGAAGCTCTCCGTGAAGCAGGACCGCCAGCATCTCGACGACAGCCTCGCCCGATACCGGCGCTCCCGCGAAGGCCTGGACGCGCTGGCGCGCGGCACGCCAGGCCGCAAGCCGATCCATCCCCAGTACCTGGCGAAGCTCGTCAGCGACATCGCGGCAGAGGATGCAGCCTTCACCTTCGATGTCGGCACGCCGACGATCTGGGCAGCGCGCTATCTCGCGATGAACGGCAAGCGCCGGATGGTCGGCTCGCTCGTGCATGGCTCGATGGCCAACGCCATGCCGCAGGCCATCGGCATCCAGGCCGCACAGCCCGGCCGGCAGGTCGTTTCGCTCTCCGGCGACGGCGGCTTCACCATGCTGATGGGCGACCTGATCACGCTCAAGCAGCAGAAGCTGCCGGTCAAGGTCGTGATCTTCAACAACGGCGTACTGGGCTTCGTGGCCCTGGAGATGAAGGCCGCCGGCCTCGTCGAACTCGGGACCGACCTTGAAAATCCCGATTTCGCCGCGATGGCGCGTGCCATGGGCATCCATGGCGTCAGGGCCGAGGACCCCGGCGATCTGCCGGATGCCGTGGCCAGCGTGCTCGCCCATGACGGGCCGGCCGTGCTCGACGTGGTGACGGCCACGCAGGAGCTCTCGATCCCGCCGACGATCGAACTGGACCAAGCCAAGGGGTTCGGGCTGTGGGCGCTCCGCGCCGTGATGAGCGGACGGGGTGACGAGGTGGTGGCTCTCGCAAAGCAGAACCTGCTGCCCCGTTGAGCCACAGCAATCAGCTTTCCGCAGCACATGAACGGGGAGGGGCAACCGCCCCTTCATCGATCCTTGCAGCGGGGCGCGGGTTAGCCTTCCCCCGGGAGCTCTTGGCGTGGCTATTCAATATCGTACATGCGCAGCGTGCGAGAAGCGCCCCTTCGTCCCGTGGAACAACCCGGTGGCGGTGATCGAAGGCATTTGCGGCGCCTTCCGGTCTTATGCCGGCCCGGTCGATGCGAGGGCTTGCAGACGCCGCGCCTGTGGCGGCCGGCCACAGGAATGAACCGTCCGGCCAGGGTACGAGCAGGCAGTCTCCGGCCGCCTAACAGGATCTAACAGAGCCCGTTGTTTCCAAACTTGCCTGCTCGCTCGGCCGAACGCCATGTTCGGGTGAAACTGGAATATGCCGTTTCCGGAGGCTCCATGACAGCTGATAGCCCCGATCGCGATCAAGGACAGAGCACGCATCCCGACGCCAGGGCAAAGTGCGGAGCCCGCCGACCTGCTGCGAAGACATCCCGCAGGCGTAAACCGTACCGGTAGAATTGGCATGTGGCTCGAAAGCCTTTCATCGGACGATCATGCCCCGTTGCTCACGCCCCCAGGGCGGCCCGGGCTGAGCCGGACGCGCTTGCCCCTGCGCGTGCTGATGTACAGTCACGATACGTTCGGCCTGGGGCATCTGCGCCGTAGCCGGGTGATCGCAGAGGCCCTCACGCGCCAGAATTCAGCAATCGAGGTGACCATCCTGACCGGGGCTCCGGATGTCGCCGCTTTCCCGGATGGCGACCGCATCCGACAGATCAGACTGCCTCCGGTAAAAAAACTGGCCAGCGGTGCCTACGTCTCATGGAACAGCGCTGTGCCATATCCGGAAACGATCGCTGTACGCCGAGCCATCATAAGAACCGAAGCCGCCCGGCTCAGCCCTCATCTGATGATCGTCGACAAGGAGCCGGGCGGCCTCGAAGGCGAGTTGCTGCCTACCCTCGCAGTCCTGAGAGATATCGGATCAACGATCGTGCTTGGCCTGCGAGACGTTCTCGATGCCCCCGATACGCTTCGCCTGGAATGGCAGCACAAGGGGGCGACCGCCTGCATCGAACGCTTCTACGACGAGTTGTGGGTGTATGGCCCGTCGGACTTCTATGACCCGCTGCAAGGCATTCCGCTTCCCGAGCGACTTCGCGACAGGGTCAGATTTACCGGGTTTCTGGCGCGCTCGGCCTCTTGCGGGGCCCTGCATCCTCATCGCTCGGGCAATTACCTGCTCGTCGCTGCGGGCGGTGGCGGCGATGGCTATCCCCTCCTTTCCGCGGCGTTGGACGGCCTTCGTGCGAGCCGGGAACTGGATACCGTCATTGTCACCGGTCCATACATGCATTGCGAAGAGTTCTTGGATCTTCAGCGCCGTGCGAGCACGCTGCGGCACGTCAAGATCGTGAGATTTGATCCTCGCATGCAGGATCTCGTTGCAGGCGCCCGGGCGATGATTGCCATGTGCGGCTACAATTCGTTTTGCGAAGCCCTGTCGTTCGACATCCCGACGCTCTACGTTCCCCGCACGGCGCCCCGCCAGGAGCAATGGATCCGCGCACAGCGCTCGCATGCTTTGGGATGGTCCGCGATACTGACCGGTGAACAGGCTGAAGACCGGTCCGAATTCGCAGCTGCGATCGATCGGCTGATGTTCCAGCTTCCTCCTTCAAGATCTGTGCGGCGCCCCGATCTGGGAGGCCTTGGCTCTATCGGAGACCTTGTATCCCAAGCCATTTCGCCGGCATGGGCGACCGGCGGGAGAGGCCTTGCCTCAGGGCCGTGACAGCCGGCCACCGCGCGGCTTGCTTCGTTGTCGGTCACCTGGCGTCCCTCGACGAACCGGTGCCCAACCGGCAAGGCCGGGGCGGCACCCGCTCGGCCGCAGATGGGGGAGGCCTGTTCCGAGCCATCCCTCTCTTGGCATGAACGCGGCCGAGCACGGCCGGCCGCGTTTCCAGAGCCACGCTGTCGATCGGATGGTCAGGGGATCAGCAGCAATTTGCCGGTCGTCTTGCGGCTTTCCATGTCGGCGTGCGCGCGTGCGGCCTCGGCAAGAGGGTAGACGCCGCCGATCTGGACGGTGAGGTCTCCCGCGACAATCCAGTCGAACAGGCGCGCCGCCCGGGCGCGCAGCAGTTCGGGAGTATGGATATGGTCGAAGAAGGTCGCGTAACCGATCTTGACGCTCTTCGGCAGGCTCGTGATCTCGAGGGCGCCGGGACCACCGAGCACCGGTCCGAACCAGCAGAAAGTGCCGGATCGGCGCAGCGAATCGAGAGAACCCTGGAACGTCTTCGGTCCCGAACCGTCATAGACGACATTCACGCCCTCGCCGCCGGTCAGGCGCAGAACCTCGGCCGCGAAATTCCCGTCCATGTCGACGATCACATGATCGGCGCCCGCAGCTTTCGCGCTCGCGACCTTCTCTTCTCCGGAAACGCGACCGATGACATGCCCGCCTCTCGACTTGATGATCTGGGTCAACAACTGGCCGACACCGCCCGCCGCCGCATGGACGAGGGCGACATCTCCGGGCTGGACCGGGTAGAAATCTGTCGCGAAGTGGCTGGCCGTCAGCCCCTGCATCATCACGGCAGCCGCAGTCCGGTCGTCGATCGCGTCCGGCACCGGCACGAGCGCATCAGCCGGGATCACGGCGCGATCAGCATAGCTTCCCGGCGCATAGATCCAGGCCACGCGGTCCCCGGGCGCGAGATGGCGAACCTGGTCTCCCACCGCGAGGATCCTGCCCGCGCCTTCGACGCCGAGAGGCTTCGGATCCTGCTGATCGGTCCAGAACAGGCCCTGCCTGACGCCGACATCCATGAAGTTCACGCCGGCCGCAGCGATCTCGACGAGGGCCTCGTTCGGCCCCGGCCGCGGATCGGGCCGCTCGACGAGGCCAATGACGTCCGGACCGCCAGCCCGATTCATTTCAACGATGCGCATGGTCATTTCTCCAACTTGAATGATCGTTCCAAAACAAATCAAAAAATCAGCCGAGAGCCCGCAAGGCGAGGGCCCCCAGCGCGTGCAAGCGTGTCTCCGGGGCGCCGCTGCGTCCCGCGATCCGGATGCCGGCGATACTCGCCGTCAGGAACATCGCAGCATCGTCAGCGTCCAGCTCCGTCGCCACCTCGCCGTCCGCCTGGGCGGCACGTACTTTCTCGACCATGGCCACATGCAGGACATGTCCCGCCGCGGCTCTGATCTCGACGAGCTCATGCCGTGTCTCCCCAAACTCGCAGATCGACCCGACTCCCAGGCAAGGTATTCTCGCCGTTGCCACGACGCGCCCGATCATGCCCCGGATTCCCCCGAGAGCGCTCTCCCCACCCTTCAAGGCGGCAAGATGCGCGCTGGTCTCGGCCGTGGCGTAGCTCTGTAGGGCTTCGCAATAGAGCCGCCACTTGTCTCCGAAAGTGTCATAAAGGCTCTGCCGCCCAATCTTCATCGCGTCGATCAGCATTCCGGCCGAGGTGCCCTCGTAGCCATGCTCGCGGAACACGCCGATCGCCGCGTCGAGGGCCTCCTGTCTGTCGAACTCCTTTGGTCTTGCCATGGGGCCTTGTTAGCAATTATGGAATGATCAGTCAAGTTGAAATCGAGGAGCCCCGCATGGGATGAGATTGATCAGCCATGGGAGCGATGCACCGCCGATCGGCAAACCGGCGGAAGCCTGGCCCGATGAGCGCGACTAAGGCGCATGCGGCGCCACGGATCCGCCGCGCTCGCATTCAGGACAGATGGACATCGCGTGAACGGTGCCCCTTGGGTCCGCTCCGGCCGGAAGTTGAGCACCTGGATGGGGGCTCATGCGCATGGCGGACCAAGAGATCCGGAGTGTCGAGCCGCGAGCGGCTCCTGTTGCACCAGCTGCGACGACTGCGGCTCCGATCGTGTCCGCAGGCAAAGTAACCGTTCGTATGATTGGAACCGCAGCCATGTTTGCGTACAGGCGAACGACCGAATACCCACGCGCGTCTGTTCTGGGAGAGCGGCTGTGAAACAGGCTGATCCGGTTCGGGATTATTCAGAGCGACACGGGGTTTCTGACCTTATTTCATTCGGGCCCTTCTCTCTCTCGATCAATGAGCGGCTACTTACCAAAGATTGTCGGAAAATCGAGATCGGCGGGCGCTCTCTCGATTTGTTGGGCGTTCTGACCGGACAGCCCGGGCGTGTCCTGTCAAAGCGCGAGTTGATCAAGCGGGTTTGGCCGGATGTCGTCGTCGAGGACGGTAGTCTGCGCTTTCATATGGCAAACCTGAGAAAGCTTCTCGGCGACGGAGAGGGCGGAGCCCGGTACATCGCAACGCAGGTGGGCGTCGGATATGCATTCGTCGCGCCGGTCAGGAAGGGGGAGCCGGCAACGGCGCGTCTGTCAGTAGACAGAACAGTCGAGCACCCGCGGACTGTATCGAAGCTCCCGGCGCGTCTCCCCCGCCTGATCGGGCGTGAGCACGATCTGCGCCTGCTGCAAGACAGAATGGCCACCGCGCCGATGTTCACGGTCGTCGGCCCGGCCGGCGTGGGGAAAACGTCACTCGCGGTCGTGCTCGGCCATACCCTGGCCGAGCAATTCGAGGATGGCGTGGCCTTCGTGGACCTCGGCATGCTTGAAGATCAGGCATTTGTCCTGTCTACGGTCGCGGGCGAACTCGGCACCCCATTGCATGGCGATGACCCGCTCGCGACTATCGTAGGCCATGTCCGCAGCCGCCATTTGCTGCTCTTGCTCGACAATTGCGAGCATGTGGTTGACGAAGTCGCGCGCCTCGTCGAGCGTCTCATGATCGAAGCTCCACAGGTCCGCATCCTGGCAACGTCCCGGGAGGCACTGCGGGTGCGGGGCGAGCACATACACCGGCTCGATGCGCTCGAATATCCCAATAATCCCGCTGAACTCTCGTTCGAACAATTACTGACCTATCCCGCAATCCAATTGTTCTGCGATCGCGCAGCAGCCGCGGACAGTTCTTTCGATCTTGACGAAGCATCAGCCCGCCTTATCGCGGACATGTGCCATCGTCTGGACGGGATGGCGCTGCCGATCGAGCTTGCAGCTGTACGCGTCGCAACGCATGGCGCATCCCTGACGGCCCGCCAACTGGGCGAGCGCCTGAGCTTCAACTGGTCTGGATTTCGGACCGCGCAGCCGCGGCAGCGGACCCTGCAGGCCACGCTCGACTGGAGTTTCGAGCTCCTGTCCGATGTCGAGCGAACCGTGCTTGAACGCCTTGCGATCTTCGTCGGAGCATTCTCGATCGACGCGGCCTTGGCGGTGGTTTCCGACGCGGATCTCGGGGCTGATGACGTTGCGGGTGCCATTGATGCAATCGCGACAAAATCGCTCGTCACGGTGGATCGATCCCATGGCACGGACTCGTTCCGCCTTCTTGAAATGACCCGCGCCTATGCGAAGCACCGCCTCCTTTCCGGCGCGGCGGATGCATTGGGCCAGATTGCCAAACGGCACGCGACTTTCTTCTTGACCGAACTTGAGGCCATCGCCGCGCAGGAGGTCGGCCTTCTCGATGCGCGCCACCTGAACCACCAACTCGGCAACATCCGCGCCGCGCTCGACTGGAGCTTCGGCCAGAGCGGCGATAGCAGGCTGGGCGTTCGGCTGGCCGCCGCAAGCGCGCGCGTGTTCATGAACACGTCCCACCTGATCGAGTGCAGAAGCTGGTGTGCCCGCGCGATCACGGAGATCGACGATGGCTTGCGCGGGACGGAGGCCGAACTCGAATTGCAGGGCGCATTGGGAATCTCGCTGATGTTCGCCCGAGGCAACTTTGCAGAAGCGGGGAGCGCCTTCAGCCGCGCGCTTGAAGTCGCGACAGCCCTCGACGATCACTGGAGCCAATTGCGAATACTTGGGCTCCTCCACATCTTCCACAAGCGCATCGGGGAACATGCTGCTTCGGCAGAATATGCCGACATGGCGATGGAGGTCGCCAACAGGATCGATGACGATCATGCACTTGGGATTGCTCATTCACTATCCGGCACCTCGCATCATATCCGAGGCAATCAGAAGCAGGCGCTCAGGGATCTGAAGAAGGCGCTGAGACTGCTCCCTCCGTCGGTGCGCGTCTCGACAGTCCGTTACGGGATCGATCACCGGACACGCGCGGCCATCATGCTCGCCCGCGCCCTATGGCTATCCGGAGACCCGGCAGAAGCGGTGGCCGTGGCCCGGCAGGCCGTATCTGGCGCTGCCCAGCTCGATCACCCCGTTTCCTATTGCCTGGCGCAGATCTGGGCGCTGTCGATATCCATCTGGATGGATGAGTTCGACCAGGCGGAAGAGGCGCTCGTCGCGTTCAGCGAATGTGCACAATTGAACGGGCTAGCCCCATTCATGGCTGCCGCGAGCGGTTTGCGGGGCGTGCTGGACATTCATCGCGGAAAGGCGACAGCCGGCATTGCGAGACTTGAGGACAGCATCTCGCTTCTCAACGATTCACACCTGGAACTGCAGACGATGCCGCTGTCCATTCCGCTGGTGCGCGCATTGTTGCGCGATGGACGATGCGTTGAAGCGGCCGAGCTTCTCGACGCGGTGATGACGCGGTGCCAAGTCAGCGGCGAGCTTGTGGAGATGCCCGAGATGCTCCGCCTCAAGGCTGAAATCGCCCGCCGCTGCAAGGTGGGGGCAGACGACCCGGTCACCCTGCTCGACAATGCGTTGTCGATGAGCCGGCATCAGGGGGCAATCGCCTGGGAGGTGCGCGTGACCGACGATCTTGCTGCCCTGGTTCCCGAGCACAACTGAATCGAGAGCAATCCCGCAATTCTCCGAATCCCGGAATTGCTGCACGCCCTTGGTTTATCGCATTGCCTTCAGGCGAACTGGTGTCCACTTCGCTCGAAAATGCCTGGGGATACGCTATGGCTCGACGGCGCGATCGCCGTGGTGAGGGACGCTCAGTCGAGGCGGTGAGCGCGGAAGGCGCCGGCACGATCCCGCTGGGGCGTTCGCCGGCGGGCGAATGCCGACACGGTCGCCTTCCTTGCGAGTGAGCGCGCCTCCTGCACCACGGGCAGCGTCATTCGCGTCATTGGCGGGCTGATCGCCAGCATCTGAGGCGCGCCTCGCGAGCCTTGTCAGCAATCAGCGTTTGATGCAGGCCGGATAGCCGCCAGCGGAAAAGGATCGGTCATGGCAAAACCTAGTCTCACGCCCGAACTGGCGGCACGGTTCGCCGGCATCGCGCTCGGCCATGTCCGGCGCGAATATCCCAACAAGCCCGACCACACTTTGGCCGGCCCGCAAGATGCCCAGACGCCGAGCCAGCTCCACCCGGTGTTCTATGGCAGCTATGACTGGCATTCCTGCGTGCACAGCTACTGGATGCTGGCGCGGCTGCTGCGGCTCTTCCCGGAGATGCCGGTTGCGGCCGATATCCGCGCCTTGTTCGACGAGCAGTTCGTCGCCGAGAAGATCGCGGTGGAGTGCGCCTATCTGGCGGCCCCGACCGCGCGCGGCTTCAAGCGCCCCTATGGCTGGGGCTGGCTGCTGAAGCTCGCCGAGGAGCTCGCCCTGCACGATGACCGGCGCCGGTCGGAGCGCTTGCGGCCGCTGGCGGAGATCTTCGCGCAGCGCTTCCGGGATTTCCTGCCGCTCGCGACCTATCCGGTGCGGGTCGGCACCCATTTCAACACGGCCTTCGGCCTCCGGATGGCGATGGACTACGCCGTCGTCACCGGTGACCGCGATCTTGCGGCGCTGCTCGGTGAGACCGGCCGGCGCTGGTATGGCGCCGATGTCGACTGCCCGGCCTGGGGCGAGCCGAGCGGCGACGATTTCCAGTCCTCGGCGCTGATCGAGGCCGAGTGCATGCGCCGCCTGCTGCCGGCGGAGGAGTTCCTGCCCTGGCTCGAGCGCTTCCTGCCCCGCATCGCGCAGCGCGAGCCGGCGACCTTGTTCCGGCCGGCGACGGTGACCGATCGCTCCGACGGCAAGATCGCCCATCTCGACGGCCTCAACCTCAGCCGTGCCTGGTGCTGGCGCGCGCTCGCCTCGGCGTTGCCGGCGGATGATGCGCGCCGCGCCGTTGCCGAGGAGGCGGCGGACCGGCATCTGGCGGCCGGCATGCCGCATATCGCCGGCGACTATATGGGCGAGCACTGGCTGGCGAGCTTCGCGGTGCTGGCACTCGAAGCCTGAAGCAGAGCCGAAGGAGCTCGACGCCTGCAATACGACCCCTGCGGCAGCCTGTCGTGGTCGATCGCATTCAGGTCGTTCTTGGTAAAGAACAATGTTGCCGGAGTGTGGCCCGCGCTTCATGCCGGGGGCAGAAGTACGTGGACCGTTTCTCAAGAAGGGCACGAAACTCGCCGTGATTGGAGAGAATTTTCTCTCTTGGGGCAACGGGGAGGATTTGCATTCCCCAGGGAATGTTCTTTTGAAAGAACGTTTCATTGACCGGTCTGCGAGCCGGGGCGCACTCTGAAGGGCATAGCACAGGCCGCCGGCGAGGCGGCGAAAGGCCTCTTCCGGAGCAGCATCATGACCAGCCGTCGCGCGCTTTTGAGCTCTGTGGCCGCCATTATCGTTCTGGCATCTGCTTCCGGCTTTTCTCGTGCCGCGGAGCCGGCAGGCGAGCCGATCCTGCTCGGCGTCAGCGGACCGCTGACCGGGCCGAATGCGCAATACGGGGCGCAGTGGAAGCAGGGCTTCGATCTCGCGCTCGACCAGATCAACGGCGCCGGCGGGATCAAGGGCCGGCCGCTGCGCTATGTCTTCGAGGACACGCAGAGCGACCCGAAGCAGACTGTCGCGGTCGCGCAGAAATTCGTCGCCGACAAGCGCATCGTCGCCGAGCTCGGCGATTTCGCCAGCCCAGCCTCGATGGCGGCGTCGCCGATCTATCAGCGCGCCGGCCTCGTCCAGTTCGGCTTCACCAATTCGCATCCGAACTTCACCAAGACGGGCGATTTCATCTGGAGCAATTCGGTCAGCCAGGCCGACGAGCAGCCACTCAATGCGACCTATGTCGTCAACAAGGTCGGCTTGAAGCGAATCGCGATCCTGTTCCTGAACACCGACTGGGGCCGCACCAGCAAGGACCATTTCGCCGCCACGGCCAAGGAGCTGGGCGCCGAGGTTGTCGCCGCCGAAGGCTACCAGCCCGACGAGAAGGACTTCCGCTCGACGCTGGTGCGCGTTCGCGACGCCAAGCCAGACGGGCTTTTCCTGGTCTCCTATTATGCCGATGGCGCCCTCATCGTCCGCCAGGCCCGCCAGACCGGCGTCACCGTTCCGATCGCGGCGTCGAGCTCGATCTATTCGCCGAAATTCATCGAGCTCGGTGCCGAAGCCTCGGAAGGCGTCTTCACCAATGCGCGCTTCTTCCCGGAGGATCCGCGTCCCGAGGTTCAGACCTTCGTCACCGCGTTCAAGGCGAAGTATGGCAAGGAGCCCGACGCCTTCAACGCCTATGCCTACGATACGGTGGTTCTCTTCGGCCAGGTGCTGCGCGAGGCGCCGAACCTGGACCGCACCACGATCCGGGACACGCTGGCCAAGGTGAAGGACGTGCCGAGCGTGGTCTATGGCAAAGCCACATTCGACACCCAGACGCGCCGCATCCTGGGCGCCCAGAGTGCCCAGCTCGTGGTGCGTAATGGACGTTTCACGCTGTGGGATGGGGTGAAGACGAACTGACGCCTCAGGCCGACCGATGACCTCCTGGTTCGACCACACCGTCAACGGCCTGATCATCGGCAACATCTACGCGTTGCTGGCGGTCGGCCTCGCACTGATCTTCGGCGTCAGCCGCCTGATCAACTTTGCGCATGGTTCGGTCTATGTCGTCGGCGCCTATGTCGGCTGGGTCGCGGTCTCCGTGCTGCAGACGCCGTTTCCGGTGACGCTGGCGCTGGTGGTCATGCTTACCGCCGGACTCGGCGTCCTGATCGAGCGCTTCGGCATCCGCCCGCTCGCCGACGCGCCGCGCATCGCACCGCTGCTGGCGACCATCGGCCTCAGCTTCGTGCTCGACCAGACCGTGCAGATCCTGTTCAGCCCCGATCCGCGCTCGGTGCCAATGCAGTTGCCGAACTGGCGCATCGAGATCGGTGGCGGCTCGATCGGCGTGCTCGACCTGCTGATCGGCGGCATCGGCATCACCGCCGCAACTGCACTGTTCGCCTTCCTCAAGCTGACGAAATGGGGTTGGGCGGTGCGTGCCACGGCGCTCGACCGCGATGCGGCGCGGGCCATGGGCGTCGATGTCGACAAGGTCAACATGATCGTCTTCGCCATCGCCTCGGCGCTGGGCGGTGTCGGCGGCGTGCTGGTCGGGATGTACTACAACGTCATCACGCCGACGATGGGGTTCGAGGCAACGCTGAAGGGCATCGTCGCCGAGGTCGTCGGCGGCGTCGGCAACGTGCCCGGCGCGATCGTCGGCTCGCTCCTGCTCGGCATTATCGAGAGCTATGGCGTCGCCTTGCTCGGCACCAGCTATCGCAACCTCTTCGCCTTCATCCTGCTGATCACCATCCTGGTGCTGCGGCCCAACGGCCTGTTCGCCAGCCGCCGCCAGCTTCCGCCCGAGCCGATGACCAGCACCTTCGTCGCGCCGAGCAAGCCGGCCGCGCTGCCGATCCCGCTCGTCGCCGCAGCCGCCGTCTTCTTCATCGCGCTGCCTGTTCTGATCGACAATGGCTACCTGATCCAGACGCTGACCAATGCCTGGCTCTATGCTTTGCTCGGCTTGAGCCTGACGCTGGTCGCCGGCACGAGCGGGCAGGTCTCGCTCGGCCACGCCGCGCTGCTCGCCATCGGCGGGTATACCTCGGCGCTGCTGGCCTCCGATTTCGGCTGGCCGGTATGGCTGACACTGCTCTGCGGCGGCCTGGCGGCGGCGAGCCTCGGCACGCTGCTGGTCTCGCCGGCCTTTCGCCTCCGCGGCCACTATGTCTCCATCGCGACGCTCGGCATCGGCGAGATCGTCGCACTCGTCATCCTGAACTGGGAGAGCGTGACGCATGGGCCGATCGGCGTCGCCGGCATCCCGCCGCTCGAGCTGTTCGGCCATGCGCTCTATGACACCAACGCGATCTACTGGTTCGCCTTCGCATTGATGGCGGGCCTCGCGCTGCTGCAGCTCAGGCTGCTCGGTTCGCATCTCGGCCGCACGCTCCGGGCGGTGCGCGACGACGATGTCGCGGCGCGCTCCTTCGGCATCGGGCTCAACCGCTACAAGGGCCTCGCCTTCGCCTTCGGTGGCTTCTTCGCCGGCATCAGCGGCGCCTTCACCGCGCATATGTACTCGTTCATCAACCACGAGACCTTCAACACCCAGATCTCGGTGCTGGCGCTGACCATCGCGATCCTCGGCGGCATGGGCAATGTCGGCGGTGCGATTCTCGGCTCGCTCGCGCTGATCGGCCTGCCCGAAGTGTTCCGGGTCGCAGCCGAGTACCGCATCCTGCTCTACGGGATTGCGCTCCTGCTGCTCGTCCGCTTCCGGCCGCAAGGCCTGCTCGGCACGGTCTGAGGAGAAGCGCCATGACTGCTCCCTTTCCGCTGCCCTCTGTCGAAGCGGCCCGCCCGCTGCTCGAGGTGCGCGGGCTGGTGCGCCGCTTCGGTGGCCTCACCGCCGTCGCCGGCGTCGACCTTGCGATCGCCGAGGGCGAGCTCGTCAGCGTCATCGGCCCCAATGGTGCCGGCAAGACGACCGCTTTCAACCTGATCAGCGGTCTCGACAGGCCCGATGAGGGCTCTATCCGCTTCGACGGCACGGACATCACCGGCCGACCACCCGAGGCGGTCGCTGCCGCCGGGCTCGCCCGCACCTTCCAGCACGGCCGCGTCTTCGCCAATCTCAGCGTTGCCGACAATGTGCTGGTCGGCGCCCATCGCCGATTGCACGCAGTACGGCCGGATTGGCCGGTGATCGGCCCGCTGGCCGAGCTGGCGCTGGCGCTGATCCGCCCGCCTTCGGTCAAGGCGGAGGATGTTGCCTTGCGCGCGGAGGTTCGCGAGATCCTGGCGATCTTCGGCGAGCGGCTGCTGCCGCGCATCGACCAGCCGGCCTACAGCCTGTCCTATGCCAATCGCCGCCGTGTCGAGATCGCGCGGGCGCTTGCCGCAAGGCCGAAGCTGTTGCTGCTCGACGAGCCGACCGCCGGCATGAACCAGACCGAGACCGCCGAAATGCTGGAGATCATCGCCGGCCTTAAGGCGCGCGGGCAGACCATCCTCCTGATCGAGCACAAGCTCGACATGGTGATGCGGCTCTCCGACCGCGTCGTCGTGCTCGACGACGGCCGCAAGATCGCCGAGGGCCTGCCGCTTGCGGTGCGCAACGATCCGGCAGTGATCGAGGCTTATCTCGGCCATGGCGGCGTCGGTGGCGAGAGCCGGGCAGTCGACGCCGTCCATGCCGCCCTGCCTGCTGCGGCGAGCGCGTGAGGCTGGCGATGAGCGAAACCGCATCTCCGATCCTGGAACTGCAGGGCGTCGATACCTTCTACGGCCCGGTTCAGGCCCATTTCGGGCTGTCGCTGCAGGTCGGCAAGGGCGAGATCGTCTGCCTGCTCGGCGGCAATGCCAGCGGCAAGTCAACGACGATGAAGCTCATCCTCGGATTGGTGAAACCATCTGCCGGCGATGTCCGCGTCGACGGTGTTTCGACCCTGAAGCTGAAGACGCCGCAGATCGTGCGGCTCGGCGTCGGCACCGTGCCCGAGGCAAGGCGCCTGTTCGGCGCGATGAGCGTGCGCGAGAACCTGCTGATGGGCGCCTTCACCCGCGACGACAAGGTGGCGATCGCCGCTGATCTCGATCGTGTGCTGGCGCTGTTCCCGCGTGTCGCGCAGCGGCTCTCGCAGCAGGCGGGAACGCTCTCGGGCGGCGAGCAGCAGATGGTCGCGATGGCCCGCGCTTTGATGGGCCGGCCACGCGTCGTCATCATGGACGAGCCGACCATGGGCCTGTCGCCGCTCTGGGTCGAGCGCGTGTTGGAGCTGATCCGCGAGATCAACGGCCGGGGCGTCAGCATCTTCATGGTCGAGCAGAACGCCAGCCTGGCGCTCCGGATCGCCCATCGCGGCTATGTCCTGCAGACAGGGCGGATCGTGCTCGAAGGCAGGGCCTCCGACCTGCTCGTCGATGCGAGGATCAGGGACGCCTATCTCGGCGGCGCGGAGGCAGCATGACCAGACAGAAACTTCGGATCGACCACGCAGTCATCGTCACCGACGATCTCGACCGGGCCGTCGCCGATTGGCGCGCCCGCGGCTTCACGGTGGAGCCGGGCGGCACGCATCCGCGCGGTAGCGTCAACGCGCTGATCTCCTTCGCCGATGGCGCCTATATCGAGATCATCGCCTTTCCCGTGCCGCAGCCGGACTTCTTCTGGTGGCGCGTGCTGCAGGGCGATGGGCCCGGCCCGATCGATCTTGCCCTGCTGCCCGAAGATCTCGATGCCGTGCTGGCTGAAGCGGGCGCCGCCGGGCTCGGCTACGGCCCGCCGCAAGATGGCGGTCGCAAGCGCCCCGATGGCGAGACGCTGATCTGGCGCACCGCTCGGCCCGAGGCGACCGACCTGCCGTTCTTCTGCGCCGACGTGACACCGCGCGCGCTGCGCGTTCCTGCAGCGCCGGAGCATGCCAACGGTGCCACCGGGATTGCCGGCATCAGCATCGCTGTCGGGGATCTCACGGCCTCCACCAGGCGCTGGCAGGCCCTGACGGGCGCCGAGCCGATTGTGGCCGGCGTTCTTCCGGGTCTCGAAGCCAAGGCTACCTTCCTCGACCTCGGGTCGACGCGGATCAGCCTGCTGTCGCCTGAACAAGCGGGACGCGGAGCAGTGGCCGAGCGTCTGCATCGGCGCGGGGAAGGGCCGTTCGCCCTGTCTTTCGCCGGCATCGAGACATGAGGAAAGCAGGCCCGTGAGCACGAAACGTCTCGGCTTCTTCACCCGTCTGCTCGACGACGCGCCCGCCGGTGAGCGCTATCGGCTGGCGGCCGAGCAGATCGCCCATGCCGAGCGCCACGGCTTCGACAGCGCCTGGGTCGCCCAGCATCACTTCCACCGCGACGAGGGCGGCTTGCCCTCGCCCTTGCCCTTCCTGGCCTATGTCGCGGCGCGGACCAGCCGGATCAGGCTCGGCACGGGTATCATCATCCTGCCGATGGAGAACCCGGTCCGCACCGCCGAGGACACGGTGGTGGTCGACCTTCTCTCGGGCGGGCGGCTGGAAGTCGGCGTCGGCACCGGCACGACACCCGAGACCTTCCTCGCCTTTGGGATCGACAAGGAGGCGCGCAGCGAGATCTTCGCGCGCCATCTCGACAGGCTGCTCGCTGCCTGGCGGGGCGAGGCGCTCGGCCATGAGCGGAACCGGCTCTACCCCGAGGCTGGCACCCTGGCGGACCGCGTCTGGCATGCGACGTTCTCGGCCGCAGGCGCCGAACGCATCGGCAAGGCCGGCGCCGGGCTGATGTTGTCACGGACCCAGCCGCGCAGCCGCGACAATCCGGACGCGACCCTGCCCGAGATCCAGCACCCGATCGTCGATGCCTATCTTGCCAACCTGCCGGCCGGCACCCCGCCGCGCATCATGGCCTCGCGCTCGCTCTTCGTCGCCGACAACCGCGCCGAGGCGCTGAAGCTGGCCGAGATCGGGCTCAATCGCGTGCTCGACCGCTTCCTCGCCAGTGGCCATGTCATTCCCGATCGCAGCCTGCCGGGGCTGATCAGAACGCTCGACACGCATGTGGGCGCGCCGGACGACGTCATCGCCTCGCTGGAAGCGGACAGCGTGCTGCCGCGCGTCACGGACATCGTCTTCCAGGTCCATTCCGTCGATCCGCCGCATCCAGCGGTCCTGCGCTCGATCGAGCTCACCGCATCCGAGGTTGCGCCGGCACTCGGCTGGCGCCCGCCGCTCCGCGATCGGCAGCCGCCCCGACTTCACGCTGCCGCTGCCGCTCTTCAACCGTGAGGCCATCATGACCGACCACGCAACGCAGGATGTCCTCGACCGTCTGGCTGGGGTTGCCGCCGGCTCCGCGCTCGACGTGATCCGGCATGAGCGGCCGGAGACGCGCCGCAACATCCAGGACAGCTACGAGGCGCTGTTCGATAGTGGCGACGAGACGGCGGTTTCGGCAGCCGAACGCCTGGCGATCGCTGCCTTTGTCGCGTTGCTGCACGATGCCGAAGGCGCGGCCGCGAACCATTATCTGCTCCGGTTCGAACAGCGACCCGAAGGGGCCGATTTGATCGGCGTGCTGCGCAGCCAGGCCAGGAGGGCTGCCACGACAGGCCCTTACGGCGCCTATCCGAGCGGGCCGCTCTCGCGCGAGAACCTCGCCGGGCCGCTCTTCAGGCTCGAAACGTCGGCGCGCTCCGCTCTGGGCGAGCGGCTTTCGGCCGCGCTCGAACATGTCCACCTGCTGGTCTTCCACCCGCGTGATGCGCAGGGGCCGCATCTTTCGCTTCTGCGGCAGGCCGGCTGGAGCACGGCCGCGATCGTGACCCTGTCGCAGATCGTCGCCTTCCTCTCCTTCCAGATCCGCGCCGCGCATGGCTTGCGCGTCCTCGGTTCCTGACGCTACGCGACAAAGGAGCGATCCGATGACCGCCACGACACTCGACCATCCGAAGGCCGCGATCCCGACTGTCTTCACCCAGGACGAACTCGGCTGGAACGCCTGGCTCGACCCCGTTCCCGAAGATGCCCTGACGGAGCGGCAGAAGCAGGGGTTGGTCGATATCGCTCGCGCCAAGAGCCCGTATTTCCGGCTGCTCGCGCATGATCCGGATATCCTTCGCGCCCGGACGCTGGCCGACAAGGACATCTTCTACAACACCCGCGCTGGCCTGCCGCGGGCCGAGCGCGAGCTTGCCGCAGCTGCAGTCTCGCGCAGCAATGGCTGCATCTACTGCGCTTCGGTCCACGCCCGCTTCGCGACGACGCATTCGAAGCGCCGCGACGATGTCCAGCGCCTGCTCGACGAGGGCGTCGGCGTCGATATCGATCCGCTCTGGAACGCCGTGATCGAGGCTTCGGTGGCGCTGACGGCGACGCCGATCACCTTCGACAAGAGCCATGTCGCCAAGCTGCGCCGCCTTGGTCTCGACGATCTCTCGATCGCCGACCTGATCCACGCGGCTTCGTTCTTCAACTGGGCCAACCGGCTGATGCTCTCTTTGGGCGAGCCGGAAACCCGCTGACCAACCCCGCCAAGGTCCTGCCTTGCTCGAATGCGAGCGGTGCCGGGCAGGCACCGCTCGCATCGTCTCAGGAACTCGTGGCGCGCCGCTGGGCCGGCTTGACGTCGTTGGCGATGGTCTCGCCGAAGGGGCCGTTGTTGACGACGCCGGAAAAGCGCGGCCTGCCATGGTTGAGGTCGAGCAAAGGGAAGACCAGCTCGGCGAAGCGATAGGCCTCCTCCAGATGCGGGTAGCCGGAGAGGATGAAGCTGTCGATGCCCAGCGCCTGATACTCGCGGATGCGGGCCGCGACCTGCTCGGGGTTGCCGACGAGCGCGGTGCCGGCGCCGCCGCGCACCAGGCCGATCCCGGCCCAGAGATTGGGCGAGATCTCCAGCCGATCGCGCCTTCCGCCATGCAGCGCCGACATCCGGCGCTGTCCTTCGGAATCCATGCGGGCGAAGGTCGCCTGCGATTTGGCGATCGTTTCGTCGTCGAGATGGCTGATCAGCCGGTCGGCCGCGGCCCAGGCCTCGTCCTCGCTCTCGCGGACGACGACATGCAGCCTGATGCCGAAAGAGACCTTCCGGCCTGCTGCCCTGGCGGCCTTGTCGACGACATCGATCTTCTGCGCGACAGCGGCGGGAGGCTCGCCCCAGGTCAGGTATTTGTCGATCGTGTCGGCGGCGACCGCGATGCCGGCCGGCGAGGAGCCGCCGAAATAGAGCGGCGGGCCGTTCTCCTGCGCCGGCGGATAGAGAAGCTGGGCGCCCTCGACCTTGAGATGGGCACCGTGATGATCGACCGTCTCGCCACGCAGCAGCGCCGAATAGATCGACAGGAACTCGCGCGTCACCGCATAGCGCTCGTCATGATCGGCGAAGATGCCGTCGCCGGCATTCTCGACGGGGTCGCCGCCGGTGACGACGTTGACCAGCAGCCGGCCGTTGCTGACGCGGTCGAGCGTAGCGGTCATGCGCGCGGCCACCGTCGGCGATTGCAGGCCGGGCCTGACGGCAACGAGATAGCGCAGCTCCTGCGTGGTCGGCGCGACTGCGGAGGCGACGATCCAGGAATCCTCGCAGCTGCGCCCGGTCGGCAGCAGCACGCCGTAATAGCCGAGCTGATCGGCCGCCTGCGCGACCTGGCGCAGATAGCCGAAATCGGTCTGCCGCCCGCCCTGGGCGGTGCCGAGATAGCGCCCATCGCCATGGGTCGGCAGGAACCACAGGACATTGGCTGTCGGGGAAGGGGCAATGCTCATCGGCTGGGCTTCCTGGGAACTGAAGAGGATCGGCGCGGCCGTAGCAGGCCGCGCCGGCTTGTCGGGGCAGGTCTCTAGAAGAAGCCGGTCTTGGGCAGGGCCGTGCCCCTGACGGCATGGGCGCCGACCGCCTGCGCCTTGTAGGAAACCGGGTTGTGCGCCGCGAGCGTACGGGCATTGCGCCAGTGCCGGTCGAGATTGCTCTCGCGCTTGGCGGCCGAAGCGCCGCCGACGTCGAAGAGTTGCGAGCCGGCGCGGATCGCGAGCTCGTCGACAATGATCTTGGCCTTGGCCGCCGCGAGGGCAGCGTCATGGGCGAGGGCTTCGTCGATGGCGCCGCCGCTGGCCGAAGCCGTCGCCCGGTCGAGCGCTTCGGCCGCGGCGAGCACGGTCGCTTCGGCAGCAAAGGCGGCGGCTTCGACCTGCCCAACGACCTGCTGGAGCAAGGGATCGTCCGCCGGTATCGCCACCGGCGCATGGGCGAAGGAGCGGCCACGGCGATGGAGCAGGGCGATGGCGTCCCGCGCGACGGCCTTGATGATGCCGGCGACGACCGCGGTCACGAAGATATGCGGCAAGGTCGTGTGGTAGGGGCGGGCATAGCTGCCGCCGGCCTCGTCCCAGACGATCTCGTCGGGCTCGACCCGGACATTCTCGAACCGCGTCGTGCCGGTCCCGGTGAGGCGCTGGCCGACGCCATCCCAATCGTCCAGGCGGGTGATGCCGTCGCGATCGACCGGCAGGATGGCGGAGGCCAGCCGGCCGGCCTCGTCCTGGGCACGCACCACGACATAGTCGGCATAGAGCGTGCCGGTGCTGTAGTATTTCTCGCCGCTCAGCCGATAGCCGGTGCCATCGGCCGTCAGCAGCGTTTCGAGCGGGCTGCCGCCGACCGGCAAGGCGGTCAGCTCGCCGGCCGCCAGGCCGAAGATCTTGCCGGCGACGACCTCGGCAAGCCAGCGGCCGTTCTGCGGATCGAGCGCCGGCTGGGCGAAGCGCTCGACGAAGCTGAAATGGTTGCGCAGCGCGTGTGCGACATTCGGATCGGCGGCGCCGAGCGCGATGATCGCCTCGATCAGGTCGCGCAGCGAGCCGCCGGCCCCGCCATGCGCTAGCGGCACCCGCAAGGCGCCGAAGCGGGCAGCGCGGATGAGGTCGACCTGGGCATAAGGGTGCGTGCGGGTGCGGTCACGCTCGGAGGCGCCTTCGCCGATCCGCGCGATCAGCTCAGCCAGCTCCGGCGAGCGCGGGCCGACGGGCGCAGCGGCTGCCGCGAAACTGTCCTTGGGCGCAGCGATGTTCATGGCGGCGTGCTCCTTGCTGGGATGATCAATGGCGGTGGGTGCCGATGCCGCCGGCCTCGAACGGCTCTGCGGCGATGCGAGTGAGTTCGTCCCGCCAGCCGGTGGATGAGGTGGCCTCGGGATCGACTGGCAGGATGCGGCTGCGCAGCCAGCCATTGGCGTCGATGAGCAGGCGCACCCCGCCGAGTTTCACCTCGTCGAGGCCGGCCATCAGGGCGAGCGCTGCGAGCGCATCCGGCGAACTCGACAGGCAGTCGAAACCGTCGGGAATGGATTGGCGCTCTTTGGAAAGAAGCAGGACGCGTGTGAGCTTGATGCCGCCCGGAGTGGGCTCCAGGCGGGCCCTGAGGTCGTCGGCGATCGTGATTTCGATCGGGCCGGAGCGGCCGAGGATGTCGCGCATCGCGCTGCTGCCATCGCGGCAGAGGACCGGGAAGTCCGGCGTCAGCACCGGATGGCGCCAGCTTCCGCTGCGCTTGGCGGAGGTGCCGGCGATGCGGGCGCGGAAATAGTCGATCAATTGCCAGCGCTCACGCGGTTCGAGGCTGGCGATCGTGCCATGCGGGAAGGGGCTGTGGCCGATCCGGTCGAAGGTGTCCGTCAGCCAGCCATAAAGATCGCCGTCGGGGCGCTGCCAGAGCCCATAGGGCGTCGGATCGGAGGGATCGTCGCGCGGCCGAAAGCAGTCGGGCGTGCAGTAGCGCTTGAGTAGGGTTTCGCCTTGCAGGATCGAAGCGGCGGTGAAGCCGGTCTCCGAGCGCTGGAAGCTGGTCGGCCAGGCAGGTTTGGCAAGCAAGGGCAGGTTTGGGAAGGGCAGCAGCGCAACGGCGATTGCGGCCGCGAGCGGCCCGACGAGGCGTGTCCGGCGCCAGAACAAGGCCAGGAGCCCTGCGCCGACGACGCCTGCCAGCGCAGCCGCGCGCCAGAGCTCCTTGGCGAAATAGGCCTCGTCGATCCGCGACAGATCGGGCTGGAGCGGGAACGGCCAGGCCGGCTGCTCATGGGCTCCCGGCGGCTGATTGGCGAGCCAGGCCGCCATCGCGATCACAGCGATGCCGAGAGCAAGCTCGATCGCGATGCTGATCAGGAGCGGCCGGCGCGCGCCGGCAGCCAGCCTGGGCGTCAATACGAAGCGGTTCAGTGCGGCGAGCGCCAGCAGCGTTACAAACACTGTCGCCTTGCCGAGCAGGAGCAAACCGTAAGGTGTGCCGAACAGGCCGCCGAGATCGCCGACGAGCGGCAGGGATTGCAGGAACCCGGTCGCTGCGATGGTGCCGACGGCGACGAGGCCGAGCCAGGAAAACCGCCGGACTGTCGATGCCGCCGTGGCAACCGGTAGCCGGGCGGCGACGAGGAGCAGGGCCGGCAGTGCGCCGATCCAGAGCCCGGCTGCTGCCGTATGCAGCGCGATCTGGACCGGCAGGGTCGGCGTCGATGCCGCGGCCGCGTGGCCAAGCCAGGGCTGCAAGGTCACGGCCGCCGCCGCCAGCAAGGCGGCGAAGCCGACGCGCCAAAGCGAGCGCAGGTCGCCCGCGGTTTCGAGTATGAGCGCCAGCAATCCGAAGCGGAGCAGCAGCGCATGGCCGAAAACCGTCTCGACGGCGATGAGACGGGTCGCGGCGAAGAGGTCGAGCTCGCTGCCGGTCGCACGCAGCGCCTGCAGGGGCAACCAGAGGATGGAGGCGAGCAGTGCGACGATGATCGCGTGGCGCAACAGAGACTGCAGGGCGGGGCGGACCAGCTCGACGGGATGCTCATCGCCGGAGGCGCGCGGGATCAGAAGCGCGATCGCGAGCGTCCCGAACGCCGTCAGCGCCGCCATCAGCTCGATGCCGCGCACCAGGCGCAGCAGGAGGTCGAGGGCGGCGCCGGCCAAGTCAGGGCCTCACCGTGAAGGCGAAGCTGCCATTGGTGCGGTGGGTGTCGACCGAGGCCGCGACCCAGTCGACGCTGTAGCGCCCGGGCGCCAGCTCGTTCAGCGCGACGAGGAGCTTCTTGCCGCTGGTGTCGGCGAAACGGGCCGCGCCGCTGTCGACGCGGCGGCCGCTGGCGTCCTTCACGGCGATGCTGGAGAGCTTCTCCTCCAGCTTCTCGGTGAAGCTGATCGAGACCTCGCGTGGAGCGGTCCGGACAGTGCTGTCCACCGCCGGGCTGGCGCTGACGAGATGGGCATGGGCGAGCGCGGGAGTGGAACCGACGATCGCCAGCAGCGCGAGCGTGATCACGGCCTCGCGCCGCGTGGGAGAGGCTGTGGCTTCTCCGCTCGGGAATTCGATCACCATTGCACGACGCCTTTCTGCCAGACGAGAAGCCGGTCACGGATGCGGAAGAGGAGGGTGGTGAGGCCGGAGAACAGCACGGCCATGACCAGCAGCCCGGCATAGAGATGGCCATAGGCGGTCCAGCCGCGAGCCCAGTCGATGTAGTAGCCGAGCCCGGCCTTGACCCCGATCATCTCGGCGACGACCAGCACGGCGATGCCGTGGCCGAGCCCCATGAACAGGCCGACGAAGAGATGCGGCAGCGAGGCCGGGATCGCGACGCGCAGCAGGAGGAAGCGCTGGCTGGCGCCGAGCGTGCGTGCGACGTCGTAATAGGCCTTGTCGACCGCGGCGACGCCCGACCAGGTCAGGATCGTCACCGGGAACCAGGTCGCCAGCGCGACCAGGAAGACGCCGGCGCTGAAGCTCGACGGGAACAGGAACAGCACCAGCGGGATCAGGGCCGTCGTCGGGATCGGCCCGATGAAGCGCAGGATCGGGCTGGTCCAGTAGCCGACCCGCCGTGTCCAGCCGGTGGCGAGCCCGGTGAGGAAGCCCGCGACCGCACCGAAGGCGATGCCCAGCGAGAGCAGCACCAGCGAGGCCCGGATGCCTTCGAGCAGGCGCGGATAGTCGCTGGCATAGGCCTCGAGCAGGCCCTGCGCCGGCGGGAAATAGGGCAGCGGCCAGTAGCCGGTCTTGGCCGAGGCGATCTGCCAGATCGAGAGCAGCACCGGCAGGGCGATCAGCCAGGGGCCGTTCTTCCTGAGCCAGCGGTCGACGCCGCGCAGGCGGGGGCCGAGCCCGTAGCCGAGCAGCAGGACCGCGCCGATCAGCCATTGCCCGGCGGCGAGATGCGTAGTCAGGGCGAAGTCGCGGATATTCGGCCAGAGCAAAGTGATCGCACCGGCGGCGCTCCAGGCGAGCGTGGCGAAGACGAGGTTGAGGTCGCGCTGGCTGATGTCGGCTGGCGCGCCCGCGATAGTCCTGTCCGTGATCGCGTGATCAGTCACGGTATGGGCATCCTGATGACGGGGAGGGTTGGCGGATGCCGGCCGGCATCCGTCTGGGGGAACGTCAGCCGAGAACGTCGACGGTGATGCGTTCGGCCAGCGCCTTGGGATCGGTGCGCGGGCGGATGACGCCGACCGAGCGCAGATCGTCGGCATAGAGCGCGACCTCCTCGCGCAGCCGCTTGCCCGAGCCGAAATGGTGCTCATGGGTATGGCTGCGGATGATCTCGCCGAGGATCGGCTTGGCGATCGGGCTGTAGGCGGAGAAGATCTGCGCGGCCTCGTCCGGGTTGTTCTTGACCCAGTCGGCGGCCTCGAGCAAGGCGCGGGTTAGGGCCGCGCTTGCCGGCTTGTTGTTCTCGGCGAAGTCCTTGCGCACCGCGATGCCGCAGCAGGACAGGTCCTTGTAAGGATCGGTGGTGAGCAGGCCGCCGATCTCGTGCAGCTTGCCCTCATTGTTCTTGAGCACCAGGAAGATGCCGGGGTCGGCATCGACGGCCGCCTGGATCTCGCCCTTCTTGATCGCTTCGCCGAGCAGGTCGACCGGGTAGACGCGCCAGTCGACCTCGTTGGCCGGGTTGATGCCGGCCTTGAAGAGCTGGACGGCGAGAAAGTTCTTGCCGGCGCTCGCCATGTCGACGACGCCGATCGACTTGCCCTTGAGCGATTTGTAGTCGACCTCCTGCGAGCCCACGCCTGAGATCACCCGGATGCAGCCGCCATGCAGCGCGCCGGTGAAGCGGATGTTGATGCCCTGCTCCAGCGGCTTCAGGAAGCGCAGGATGAAGTTGACGGTGGCGTCGATCTTGCCGGAGGCGACGGCTTCCAGGCTGCCGTCGAAGTTCGAGCCAAACTTGACGATCTCGACGTCGAGCCCGTGCTTGGTGAAGAAGCCTTTCTCGGCCGCCGCCGGCACCGAGATCAGGCAGATACCGGTGCCGCTCCAGCCGAGCTTGAGCTTATGCGGGCCGCCTTGCGCCAGAGAAGGCGCCGAGCCGAAGCCGGCGGCGATCGGCGCACCAAGCGCGAGTGCGGAGCCGCCGGCGATGAGCGTGCGCCGGGAGAGAAGCGGATTGTTGTCGGACATGACGGAATCTCCTTGGATGAAGATGAAACGGGCGGGAGGGGCGGCTACCAGTTGGCGTCGAGGCCGAGCAGGCCAAGGCTTTCGCGCCGCAGTTCGGCGAGGTGCGGATCGCCGCGATGGCGCGGATAGGGCAAGTCGACCGCAAAATCGGCCTTCACGCTCGCAGGGCGGTCGCTGAAGATGACGACGCGGGTCGCCAGGAACAGCGCTTCCTCGACATCGTGGGTGACGAGGATCGCGGTGAAGCCCTTGCGCTGCCAGAGCGAGACGAGCTCGGCTTGCATGGTCAGACGCGTCAGCGAGTCGAGCTTGCCGAGCGGCTCGTCGAGAATGAGGATCGACGGGTCGTTGACCAGCGCCCGCGCCAGAGCGACACGCTGCGCCATGCCGCCGGAGAGCTGGTGCGGATAGGCGTTGGCGAACTTGCTCAAGCCGACCAGCGCCAGTGTCTCGTCGACGCGCGGCCACTGCTCCTTCAGCGTACCCTGTGCCCGCGGGCCGAGGGCGACATTGTCGCGGACGGTCAGCCAGGGGAACAGGGTCGGGTCCTGGAAGACGACGACGCGTGAGGGGTGGGGGCCGGCGATCGGCTTGCCGTCCTCGCGCAGAGTTCCGCTGCGTGGCGGCTCCAGCCCGGCGACGAGGCGCAGCAGGGTCGACTTGCCGCAGCCGGAGGGGCCGAGCAGGGCGACGAACTCGCCCGGCTTCACGTCGAGGCTGACATGGTCGAGCACGGGCAGGATCGAACCATCGAGATCGAAGGCGTGGCTGACCTTGTCGATCGCGAGCGAGGCGCCGGCGATGGGCCGGGCGGCGGGCTGCAAGGCGAGCGCTACCATTGGACGAGACCCTTCTGCCAGGAGAGGACGCGATCGCGCAGGCGGAACAGCAGGGTTATCGAGCCCGAGCAGAGCAGGGCCAGCACGACCAGCGCGGCATAGACATTGGCGTAGGAGGCCCAGCCCTGGGCCCATTGCATGTAGAAGCCGATGCCGGCCTTCACCCCGACCAGCTCGGCGACCATCAGCACCGAAAAGGCCGAGCCCAGCGCCATGAACAGGCCGACGAAGACATGCGGCAAAGCGGCGGGAACGGCGACGCGCAGGATCAGGAAGCCGGGCCGGGCGCCGAGCGTGCGGGCGACGTCGTAATAGCGGCTGTTGACGCTGGCGATGCCCGACCAGGTCAGCACCGTCACAGGAAAGCCGGTCGCCAGCGCGATCAGGAAGATGCTGGCGCTCCAGCTCGACGGGAAGGCGAAGAAGGCGATCGGCAGCCAGGCGGTGGCCGGCAGCGGCCCGATGAAGCGCAGCACCGGATGGACCCAGTAGCCCGCCTGCCGCGACCAGCCGATCGCCACGCCAGTGAGGAAGCCGAGCACCGCACCGACGACAAAGCCGGTGACCAGCAGCTTCATCGAGGCGAAGACGCTGGCGCCCAGCGTCGCATAGTCCTCGGTATAGACCTCCAGCAGTGCCTGCGGCGGCGGGAAGAAGGGCAAAGGCAGCCATCCGAACTTGGCCGAGGCGAGCTGCCAGAGCGTCAGCGCGATGCCCGAGGCGGTCGCCCATGGTCCTGCCTCGCGGATCCAGTCGCCGGCCCGTGGCAGCCAGCGACCGGCAATGGTCAGGCTGATGAAGCCGGCTGCGAAGATCGCCGCGCCGAGCGCGAAGCGGCGTGTCTCCAGCCAGTCGCTGACATCGGGCCAGGCGACAGCGCTGATGGCGAGTGCAGCCCAGGCGAGCCCTGCGCTCAGGCCGGACCAGGCGAGTGGCCGTGGCTGCTGCCGCTCGCGCAGGAGATGGAGGGATGTGTCGGCTAGGGTCGTCATGAGCCTCTGTCACGCTGCTGGCGGAACTGCGGCCTGCCGATCTGCAGGCCGAATACCGTTAGGCTAGCAGCGAGGCCCTATTAGTCTATAAAATAGATAATCTAATTTTGTGCCGAACTTGGGAGAGGATTTTGTGGATGCGGCCGCGTGCCATCAATAATTTCCGTTTGAGTGAATGGCGGGCCCGAGAAGCGCTGTGTCTCCGTGCTAAGATCGGTGCTGGGTCATTTAATCTCTAAATTAGTAGACTATTGACATGGCGATGTGCGCCATGCCCTCTGGAGCAGGGACGGCCGCGGTCGTTCACCTGCCAGATGGAGCTGCCGATATGACGCGAGCGGGAAGTGCTGCTCTGAAACGCGATGCGAAGCCGGCCGGCTCGGGCCGGGAGGAGCTGCTGGCGCGCTTGCCCGAGCTTGCCCGCCGCCTCGCTATCGGTGCCTCCGAGCGCGAGCAGCGGCGCGAGTTGCCGTATGAGAGCTTCCGCCTGTTCCGCGAATCCGGCCTCGGCGCCTTGCGCGTGCCGGCCCGTCTCGGCGGCCCCGGCGGCAGCCTGCGCGACCTGTTCGAGGTCATCGTCACGCTCGCCGCGGCCGATCCGAACGTGGCGCATGCGCTGCGCTCGCATTTCAACTTCACCGAGACCCATGTCCTGGGCGAAGACACGCCGCGTTCCCGCGAGTTGCTCGGCCTCGTGCTGGATGGGTCTCTCTTTGCGGGCGCTTCGACCGAGCTCGGCACCGCCAAGCCGGGGCAGGTGACGACGCGCCTCCTTCGCGACGGCGACGGCTTCCGGCTGGTCGGGCGCAAGTTCTACGCAACCGGCACGGCCTTCGCCGATTACGCGGTCTTCAGCGCCCAGGACGAGGAGGAGAGGCCGGTCGGCGTGCTGGTGCCGACGAGCCGGGCGGGCATCACCGTGCATGACGACTGGGACGGGATGGGGCAGCGCCTGACCGCTAGCGGCAGCGTCACGCTCGACGATGTCGTTGTGCATCCGGGCGAGGTCACCTATCGCCAGCTCGGCTTGGCGATCGGGCGCCACACCTCGTCGCTGCGCCAGCTCCATCTGGTCTCCTGCGCCGCCGGCATCGTCCGCAACATCGTCAGCGATGCCACTGCCTATGCGCAGCGCGACGCGCGCGCGGCACTGCACAGCGCGGCCGAGACCGGCCGCCAGGATCCCTTCGTGCAGCAGGTGGTAGGCGAGATCTCCGCGACCTCCTTCGCGATTGACGCCGCCATCACGGCGGCCGCCGCGGCGCTCGACCGTTCGGCCGAGGGCTTCGGTCGCAATGCGCCCGAGCTTGACGACCTGCTGCTGGCCGGCTCGCTTGCGGTGTCGCGCACGCAAATCGCGGTCTATCCGCAGGCATTGAAGGCGGCAGAGGCACTGTTCGAGACGGGCGGTGGCTCGACCACGGCGAGCCGCTACAATTTCGACCGTCACTGGCGCAACATCCGCACGCTCTCGACGCACAATCCGCTGCGGCAGAAGGCGCGCGCCATCGGCGACTATTTCATCAACGACGAGACGACCTTCCTCAAGGCCGGGCGGGTGTTCTGATCGATGGCGCCGGGCTTTCCGAAGAAGCCCGGCGCCCGATCGTAGCCCTATTCGGCGGCTTGCCGCGCGCCGCTCCAGACGGCCGAGCGCCACGTCTCCTCGCTGAACTCCGGCGCGATGCTGGATGTGAAGCGCGTCTGGTGGTGCTCGATATCAGCGAAGAACAGGTCGCGGCTGATCGCCGAGACGACGGCTGGCACATCGCGGCGGATCGAAGGCACGTCGCCGATCGGCAGACCGAAGCTGACGAAGCCGCCGGGATTGTAGACATGGATGTTGTGGAGCTGCGGCGCGGCGCCCGGCGTCTTCTCGAGCAGCTCATGTCCGAAGCCGAGATAGGGATGGGCGCCGAGGTCATCGTCCCGCTCGGCATCCGGCGGGGCATGGCGGTCGCGCCAGAGCAGGACCTCGCCGGCGATCTCGGCGAGCTCGGGCCGGCGCGCCAGATCTGCCCGGAAGCCGGTGCCCGCGATGGCGAAGTCGAAATAGAACTTGCCGGCCTCCAGCTCGACCGCGATGCGGTCGTCCTCTTCGCGGGCGTTGCGCCACTCCGAAGACAGGTGAATGTGGAAGTTCGCGAAGCGCACGGCGCGCTCGATCGCATCCGGCGTCGGCGTCGAGCCGGCGTCGCGGAAGCGGAAGGCCTGCCGCCAGCGGATCTCGTCCGGCAAATGCCGGTAATTGTCATAGGCGCCGGGGTAGCCGCGTACCCGCGACACCGGGGTGGCTGCGATATGGTCGCGCCGGGCGAAGAGATGGACTTCGCGGGCGCCGGATTCCAGCGCCGCGCCGGCCGCGTCGAAGGCCGAGGCGGCGGCGCCGAGCACCGCGACGGATTTGCCGCGCAGCGCGGCGAGGTCGATGACCTCCGACGTATGGGCCCGCAGATGCGGCGGCAGGGCCTCCAGCACCGGCGGCAGGTAGGGATAGCCGCTGCCGGCGACGCCATTGCCGAGGATGACCTTGCGCGCCGTCTCGATCGTCTGCTGCCCGTCGATATCGAGATGCAGGCGCAGATGATCGGCTGCGGGCTCGATCCGGAGCAGCCGCGTGCGGTAGCGGATCTTCAGGCCCAGCGTGGCGCGGAACCAGGAGAGGTAGTCGGCCCAGTCTCGGCGCGGGATGCGGACGAGGTCGGCATAGGCCTCTCTGCCCTGCCGGGCCTCGTACCAGGCCTGGAAGCTCAGGCCCTGCACGCCGAGTTCGGGGCCCGGCAGATTCTTCGGGGTCCGCAGCAGGTTCATCCGTGCCCGCGTCAGCCAGACGCCGGAACTGGCCTCGTCGGAGGCGGCATCGATCACGCTGATCCGGCGGATGCCGGCGCGCTGCAGGGCGAAGGCGAAGGTCGCGCCGGTATGGCCGCCGCCGACGATGACGACGTCATGGTCGATGCCGTCCCGCACCGGGACCCAGTTGTCGGGGAAGGGGCCGAGCAGGCGGAGCGCTTCGCTGGCGGAGGAAGAAGGCAGGTCGGTCATTGGTCGATCCAGACATCGGCGAGGTTGCCATTGAGCCCGTCGGCGCCGACCGTGTGATCCTTCACCTTGCGGTTGTAGATCGTCAGGTTGGCGAGCGTCTGCAGCGTGATCGAGGGCACCTCCTCGGCGACGATCTGCTGGAAACGGGCGAATTGTTGCTTGCGCTTGGCCGGGTCGAGCTCGACGGTCGCGGCCTCGAGCAGGGCGTCGATCTCCGGGTTGTTGATGCCGGAGCCGTTCGAGAACGGCACGCCCTTCTTGAAGTTCTTCGACCAGTAGAGGCGCTGCACGCCGACCGTCGGGTCGAAGGTGTTGCCCATCGAGTTGTTGGTGAAGTCGAAGTCGCGCTCGGTGTAGACGCGGCGGATATAGGTGGCGAAATCCTGCGAGCGGATGGTGATCTCGATGCCGACCTTCGACAGCGCCTGGCGTAGATAGTCGGCGGTGCGGCGATAGCCGTCGCCATAGGGCAGGAAGTCGTGGTTGAGCCGGAAGCGCACGCCGTCGGCGCCGCGCTTGAAGCCGGCCTCGTCGAGCAATTGCTCGGCCTTCTTCGGATCGAAGGCGTAGGGTTTCACGGACGGGTCGTGGAAGCGGGTGAGGCGGGCGCTGATCGGCGTCGCGGTCAGCTCGCCATAGCCGTACCAGACCGTGTTCAGGATCACGCGCTTGTCGATCGCATGGGCGATGGCGCGGCGCACGCGCACATCCCTGAGGTATTTGTTCTCGAAGTTGAACTCGATGCGCTGCACCGAGGGGCTGTAGGAGTAGCCCTTCTCCTCGATGCCGATGCGTGGGTCGTTCTTCAGCCGGTCGAGTTCGGAGAGCGGGACTGGCGTCTCGCCGCCGAGATCGACCGAGCCGGCTTCGAAGGCGACGGCGCGGGCGGCGGCGTCCGGGATGAACTTCACCACCAGCCGGTCGATATAGGGCTTGGGCTTGTCCCAATAGTTCGGGTTGCGCTCATAGACGACATGGCTGCCGCGCACCCATTCCTTGAAGATGTAGGGGCCGGTGCCGACCGGCGCGTTCGTCTTCGGATTGGTCGACGGATCGGTGCCCTCGTAGAGGTGCTTCGGCACGATCGGCGACTCGGACGCTGCGAAGGCGCTGATCAGATAGGGCGCCGGCTTCGACAGCACGATCACCGCCGTCAGCGGGTCCGGCGTCTCGACCGTGACGACATTGGCGAAGGTGCCGCGCCCGCGCGGATGGTACTGCTTGAGGATGGCGATCGAGGCGGCGACGTCGGCCGAGGTGAACGGCTTGCCGTCATGCCAGAGCACGCCCTCGCGCAGCTTGAAGGAGTAGCGCAGCCCATCCTCGCTGATCGCCCATTCCGTCGCGAGCTGCGGCTTCGGCGTCAAGTCGTGATCGTAGGTCAGCAGCCCCTCCAGCACCTTGCCGCTGACCTTGGTTGAGGGGCCGGCCGTATGGGCGATGGTCGAGAGCGCCGGCGGCTCGGGCTCGACCAGCATGTTCAGCGTGCCGCCGCGCTTGGGCTGCGCCAGAGCGCCGGAGAGGGGTAGCGCCGCGGCCAGCAGGGTGGCGACGGCGGTGGCTAAGAGGCGCGCGGACATGGCCTTGCTCTGCGATGCGAGGAGAATGGCCAAGCCTAGGATGGCTGTCGCTTTACAGGCAATATAGTATACTAGAAAAATAGACTAATTTGGCATTCGCATATGGAAAGAAGCGCTTTTCTTGCCGTGATAGCGTCCCGGCAGGGTGATGGTCGCTGATCTTGAGGCTTCGGGCTTTGTGACTGGCCTGCCCGATTAATCCCTCGCGACGATCGGAGATTGCTGATGACCGCGCTCGCCGAAGACCGGGCCGGCCCGCCATTGCGCCGGCAGACCGACTATCCTGACAGCCCGCTCTCGCGGGCATTGAAGCAGCCGCTGCTGCTCGGCCTTTTTCTCAATCTGCAGGACATCCGCTTCTCGGACCTGCCGACGAGCTCGACCTGGACCTTCGACTACAATGCGGAGCTGGTGAAGCGGGCCGATGAACTCGGCTTCGAGATCGCCTTCAGCCGCACGCAATGGCTGCCCAAGGGCGGCTATGACGGCGACGCCTCGCTCGACGCCTTCGTCGCGCTAGGGGCGATGGCGGCGATCACCAGGAACATCCTGCTGATCTCGACGATCCATGTCCTCTACGGGCCATGGCACCCGCTGCATCTCGGCAAGCTCGGCGCGACGCTCGACCACATCAGCAAGGGGCGCTGGGGCATCAACATCGTCACCGGTCACCGCGCCGTCGAGCACGAGATGTTCGGCCGGCAACGCATCGAGCACGACAAGCGCTATCTGATGGCGGACGAGCTTTTCGACGTGCTGGGCCGCCTGTGGAGCGAGGACGAGAACTATTCCTATGAAGGCAGGCTCAATCCTTGGCGCCTGCACGATGCCTGGATCACGCCGAAGCCGCTCTACGGCCGGCCGATACTGGTCAACGCCACCGGCTCGCCGGCCGGCATCGATTTCGCCGCCAAGCATTCCGATCTGGTCTTCATCACCTCGCCGGGTGGCTCACATATCGACAGCGCGCTGGCGACGCTGCCGCCGCATATCGCCGCGATCAAGGATCGGGCGCGCGCCTTCGGCCGCGAGGCCAAGACGCTGATCAACCCGATCATCGTCTCGCGCGATACGGAAAGCGAGGCGCAGGCCTATGCGCAGTCGATCCACGACAACAAGCCGGTGCAGGCGGGACCGACCTTTGCCGCGCATGGCAAGGGCACCAATCAGGGCTATGACAGCGACGCCCATGCCTGGCGTGGCCGCGCCGATGCCGCCCATAAGCAGGGGCTGGGGCTCGGCGGCAATATCGAGATCATCGGCTCACCCGAGCAGGTGGTCGACAAGATCGCCGCGCTGCACGCTGTTGGCATCGACGGGCTGCAGATCAATTTCTATGACTTCAAGGCCGATTTCGATCATTTCGAGGAGCGCATCCTGCCGCTGCTGAAGCAGCGGGGCTTGCGGCTCTGAAACAAGCGCTGGAGCACTGAAAAGCCCCGCAGGCCTCGTCTGCGGGGCTTTCGGTCGTTATGGGCGTCGCCTCAAGCTGCCTTCTGCGCCGTGGCCGCAGTCGCCTCTGCGAACGGGTGCGACACGCGCCCTTCCGGCGGGTGGCTCGGATCGTTCCAGCCATGGGTCGAGGCGTGGCCGGGCGGGACGAGGCTGTCGACGAAGGCCTCGTCTTCGGCGGTGAGCCGGTATTCCAGCGCCGGCAGGTAGCTGTCCCATTGAGCCTCAGTCCGCGGCCCGGCGATGGCCGAGGTGACGAGCCGGTTGTGCAGGACCCAGGCGAGGGCGAAGTCGAGCGCCGAGATGCCACGGACGGCGGCATGGCGCTGGATGCGCTGGGCGATGTCGAGCGATTCCGGGCGGTACTCGGTGTTGAGGATGCGCGGATCTTTGCGGCCGGCGCGGCTGTCGGGCGCAGGCTCGGCGCCGGGCTGGTACTTTCCGGTGAGCACGCCGCGGGCGAGCGGGCTGTAGGAGATCACGCCGAGCCCGTTGAAGGCCGCCGCCGGCAGTTGCTCGGCTTCGGCGGTGCGGGTGACGATATTGTAGAGTGGCTGGCTGACGACGGGACGATCAATGCCGTACTGGTCGGCGAGATGGGCGACCTCCGAGATCCGGAAGCCGCGGAAATTCGAGACGCCGAAATAGCGCAGCTTGCCCTGGCGGATCAGGTCGGCGATGGCCCGCACGGCTTCGCCTAGCGGCTCGTCGAACGGGGCGCGGTGGAAGTAGAGGATGTCGATATAGTCGGTGCCGAGCCGCTTCAGGCTGGCCTCGACATTCTCGACGATCCATTTGCGCGAGATGCCCCGCTGGTTCGGCCCGTCGCCGAGCGCATTGGCGAACTTGGTCGCCAGCACCCAGTGATCGCGCTGCTTGGCGATGCCGCGCCCGGTGATCCGCTCGGACTCACCCTTGCTGTAGGCGTCGGCGGTATCGATCGAGTTGATGCCCTGGTCGCGCGCCTTGTCGATGATGCGGTGCGAGGTCGCCTCATCCGTCTCGCGGCCGAACATCATTGTGCCGAGCGTCAGCGGCGAGACGCGCAGGGCCGAGCGCCCGAGATGGCGGTAGTCGATGGCAGTCACGTCTGGTGTCCTTGTCTGTGGTAGGGGAGAGCTGTCTCAGCGCCCGGCCGAGAGGTGCGGGTTCAGCGCGTCGTTCAGCGCATCGCCGACGAGATTGAGCGCCAGCACGGTGAGGACGATAGCGAAGCCGGGAATGGCGGTGAGGTACCAGGCCGTGCGCAGCAATTCCCGGCCGGCGCCGATCATGCTGCCCCAGCTCACCAGATTGGGATCGCCGAGGCCGAGGAAGGACAGCGCCGACTCCATCAGGATCGCCGAGGCGACCAGCACCGAGGCGGTGACGATGATCGGCGAGAGCGCGTTGGGCAGGATCTCGCGCAGGATGATGCGCACCGGCCCGGAACCGATCGCGCGCGCCGCGGTGACGAAATCCTTCTCGCGCAGCGAGCGGAACTCGGCGCGCACGAGGCGAGCGACCATCGGCCAGGTCACCATCGCGATCGCGCCGGTCACGGTGGTGATCGAGGGCTGGGCGATGGCGACGAGCACGACGAGCAGCACGAAGCTCGGCACGGTCTGGACGACCTCGGTCAGCCGCACCAGCGCGTCGTCGATCCAGCCGCCGAAATAGCCGGCCGTCGCCCCGACCGCGATCCCGGCGCTGACGCCGAGCGCCATGGCCGTGAAGCCGACCAGCAGCGAGATGCGCGCCCCCCAGACCAACCCTGCCGCGACGTCGCGGCCGAGCGAATCCGTGCCGAGCGGGAATTCGGGGTTCTGCCCGGGCCAGAGGAAGGGCCGGCCGACCATTGCGAGCGGGTCGTCGGGATAGAGGAAGGGCGCGGCGAGAGCGATACCCGCGACGAGCAGAAGGAAGGCCAGCGCGCCCAGGCCCGACGGGTTGCGCAGGAAGGCTTTCAGCGCCCGCTGGCCGTTGGAGGGCGAGGGGGCAGTCGCAACGACCGGGGCGGGCGCTTGCGCATCCGGTGCGTTGGCTGCGTCGTCCTCCCGGTTTGTGAGCAGGCCAAAGCCAGGGCCCGGCAGCACCAGGGGCTCGGAAGTCGGCCCGGCCCAGACGATCGCCTCGGAATGGCTCAGGGACCGTTCGATCACACCCATCAGCGGACCTCGATGCGCGGGTCGAGCCATGCCTGCAGCAGGTCGACGACCATGTTGACGATGATGACGAGCAGCGAGCAGAGCAGCAGCACGCCAAGGAGAACGTTGAAGTCGCGCCGCATCACCGCTTCGAAGGCGAGGCGCCCGAGACCGGGCCAGCTGTAGACCGTCTCGACCACGACGGCGCCGCCGAGGATGCCGCCGAAATGCATGCCGGCGAGCGTGGTCACCGGCAGCAGCGCGTTGCGCAGGATATGCCGGGTCGCGACGTGGAAGGGCGTCAGGCCCTTGGCCGTCGCGGTGCGAATGAAATCCTGCGAGGCCACCTCGAGCATCGTCGCCCGGGTCAGCCTGGCGTAGATCGCGACATAGAAGAGCGCGAGCGAGGCGGCCGGGAGGAGCATGTGGCGGGCCTTGTCGAGCAGGCTGTCCAGGCCCGAAAGACCCGCCCCGATCGTCTCCGCGCCGCCGCTCGGCAGCCAGCCGAGCTTGACCGAGAACAGCACGATCAGCATCAGGCCGATCCAGAAGCCCGGCACCGAATAGAAGACCAGCGAACCCACGGAGATGAGCCGGTCGGGCCAGCGCCCGGCGTTGAGGGCCATCACCGTGCCCAGTGCGATGCCGAGCAGCAGTGCCAGCGACAGGGAAAGGCCCATGAGCAGCAAGGTGCCCGGCAGGCGCTGTGCGATCAGATCGGCGACAGGCATGTTGTAGCGCGGCGAGAAGCCGAGACTGCCCTGCGCGAGATGGCCGAGATAGGCGAGCAGCTGGTCGAGCACCGGCAGGTCGAGGCCGAACTGCTTGCGCAACATTGCCATCGTTTCCTCGGTCGCGGCGCCCGCCTCGCCGGCCATCACGTCGGCAGCGTCCCCCGGCGCCAGCTGCAGCAGGAGGAAGTTGAGGATGACGATGCCGATGGCCGTGGGCACGGCCTGGATCAGGGTCTTGCGCAGGACGCCGGACAAGCGGGAAAGCGACATTCAATCCATCTACTAATTTTATAGATTATTAGAGCCTGCCGAAGCGCTCTTCGCCTCGGGGCCTAGTGCAGGCTGAACCGTGCTGGAAAACGCTCGACAGACCTGCCGAGAGGCGTACTGAAAGCGGTCAGCCGCTCGAGCAGGTCGAGACCCGCGGGCCAGTCGCCGAGGCCGCTCTCGGCATCGAGATGCCCGGCATTGCCGGCATCGATGAAGGCGGCGTCCCACATATTGGCGAAGATGCGCGCCCGCTCGATGTCCATGTGAGGATCCGTGCGGCTTGCGACGACGAAGGCCGGAAACGGGAACGGGTCGCAGGGCAGCGGGCCGAACGAGGCGAAGCCGGCGGCGACCGCGGTTCTCGCCTCGGGGTCGACCGGGGCGACCAGCATCGCGCTGCGGATCGGCAGATCGGGATAGCGCGCTGCCAGATGAGCGATGGCTGTCGCGCCGAGCCCATGGCCCACGAGCACGGCATTGGGGCGCTGTCCGACATGCTCGCGCAAGGTTTCGAGCCATGAATCGAGATGCGGGCGGCGTGTTTCGGGCTGCTCTACGCGCTCGACGAAGTCGAGCCGGCTTTCCCAGCGGGCCTGCCAATCCGTAGACTTTACCCTTGATCCGGGAACGATGAGGATGGCCATGCGGCGCCTCCTTTCATCATGCCATCATCGGTGCCAAAGGCTTGTTCGGTCAATAAAACGACTTGGCAAAATTGGACCTGATTAGAGAACGATACTCTGCCATCGGACGGGAGAGGTAGGAGAGTCGCCCCGTCGCTCAGATGCCGGCGCCATGTTGCAGCGTCTCGTCGAGCTTGCCGTAGATTCCGCGCCAATAGAGCAGAGCGCCCTCGTCCTGCGCCTGCCGGATCGCCTTGATCCGGCCGATCAGGATCGTATGCGAGTGACGCTCGATCGCCTCGTCTGTCTCGCAATCCAGGACGGCGAGAGCGCCGACGAGGGTCGGGGCTCCGGTCACGAGTGTCGTCCAGTCGCCGTCGGCAAAGCGGGCTTCGCCCTTGAAGCCGCCGCGACCGGCAAAGCGGTCGGCGATCGCCTGGTGGCGGGCGGCCAGGACATTGATCGCGAAATGGCCGGCCGCCTCGATCTTCGGCCAGGCCGAGGCGCCGCGATTGATGCAGACGATCACGGTCGGCGGCTCGGCCGAAAGGGCGGTCAGCGATGTCGCGGTCAGGCCGGCGCGCTCGCCGCCATGCGAGGCGGTGATGATGCTGACCGCGCCCGCGACATTGCGCATCACCGCCTTGAACGCGTCGGAATGGATATCGGCGGCGACGGGCGGGGCGAACTGTTGATTCATGATTTCACCGGAGTGCGGTTTCCGCTCCGATCGAAAATAGGTTCTTGTGATAATTTGTCTACTAAAGAAATAGATTTTAGATCGCGAAGTCGATCTCCGGCTTGTGGGCTGCGGCGCGGCTGACGAGATCGGCGATCGTGGTGTTGTCGACGACCGCCGCCATGGCGTCGCGCACCTCGCGCATCACCCCACGGACGACGCAGGCTCCGATGTCTCCGCAATCCTGGCACGGCTTGAAGGCCGATTGGCTGGCGCAATCGATCGGCGCGATCGGCCCCTCCAGCGCCCGGATGACGGCGCCGACCTTGATGGTCCGGGCTGGTTTCGCCAGCGCATAGCCACCGCCCGGCCCCTTCTTGCTGCGCAGCATGCCGGCATTGCGAAGGTCCAGCAGGATGGCGTCGAGAAACTTCTTCGAGATGTTGTTGCGCTGCGCGATCTCGGCGATCTGCGCGGTCTCGCCAGCCTCGAGCTTGGCGAGATGGACCATGGCCTTGATGCCGTATTTGCCCTTGTTGGTCAGCACAGCCCGTCCCCCGCTTAGAAGTACAGTATATCGATCTATTTTCCGGGAACTGCAAGGCGAGGGGATTGCAGGGGGCTGCCCGGGCGATGGTGCTTCGGCTGCGGTTCAGCCGTCGAGGAAGGCTGCGATCTCCGGAGTGGCGCGCAAGATGGCAAGCTCCTCTGCCGTCGGCAGCACCGGGCGGTCGCGGGTGGCATCGACCAGGCAAAGGAAGCCGAGCGGCTCGCCAGGGGCGGCCCGGAACTGGTGCCAGGTCCAGCCGGGGATGGTGATGAGATCGAGCGGGCCGATCTCGCTCACTTCGGAGCCGACGAGGCAGCGGCCACGACCGCGCACGATCATGACGCCATGGACATGGCCGTGGCGCTCCAGCGTGGTGTGACCGCCCGGGCCGATCTCGAAATAGCGCAGCTCGCCGGCAAGATCGGCTCGCGAGAACAGGATCTGGCGCGAGACGTCGCGGAAGGGCGCATCGCCATCCTGCTTGTAGGCGAGCCGCTCGACGCCCTGCCAGGCGAAGCCGTCTTCCTGCCGGCGCAGGTTGGGAACATCCTTGGTCGCGTCAGGCATGGGCTTGTGCCAGGGCTTGCGTTTGCGAGTGCTGATGGACCGTGGCGACGAACGCGGCCGTGGCCTCGCTCAATCTGTCGCGCTTGGCGAGCAGGTTGCCGCCGATCAGCAGCATGACGTCGCGGCCGTAGAAGTCGAGCATCTCCGGCACCCGCGCCACGCTCATGCCGCCGGCCGGCACCGGGGCGATCGCTGCGAGCCCGGGCTCGGGCGCGAGCGCAGCCTGCGCGATACGCTGGCAAGCCTGCACGGAATAGCCGAAGCGGCCGCCGTGATTGGGGAAGATCATCGCGTCGACGCCGGCGAGTCGCCAGAGCTTCGTCAGGCAGGCCGGGTCGATCCGCGCCGCGCCGGCCAGGCTGGGATGGGCGAGGAATGCGATATCCGGATGATCCCGCCTGAGCTGCTGGACATTGGAAAGGCCGAGGATCGCTGGCGCGACCATCGCCGTGTCGAGCCCCTCCTCGCCGATGATGCGCAATTGCTCACGCACGGCGTCGAGGCTGCCGGAGAGGCTCGGGACATAGCGGGTCGGATGGCCGGTGTGGGCGCTGGCGCGACGCACCGCCGCGGCGCAGGCCACGACGCGTTGCGGGAATGGGCTGTAGGCTTGCGTCGCCAGCCCGTGATCGTCCTTGACATAGTCGATGCCGCCGAGCGCGAAGGCCTCGGCCAGGCGCGCGAGTTCCTCCGGCGGCAATCCTTGTGGCTTCAGGGCCGAGCAGGTCAGGGCACGCCCGGCCGCATTGACGCGCTGGCGCAGGCCGTCGAGCCCGATCTGCGGGCCATCGCCGAACCCGGCACGCAGCTCGGGTGGCAAGGCGAATTCGGCGAGCGTCAGGTCATCATGCAGCGAGGAGTTGCCGAACAGCATGTTGAGGAGCTGCCCGGCATCGTCGCCCATCGTGGCGGCGGAGAGCAGGATGCGGATCGCATGCAGGCCGTTGCCTTCGGGCTCGACCGCGACGACACGCCCGAGGACCTCGCCGAGGACGAAGGGATCGTCGACCGCCTCGGGCGGCATCTCGATGCTCTGCTCGACAGCGATCGCCCGGGCACGCGCCTGGGCATCCTCGGGCGAGCCGCGCAGGTGATAGGTGACGTCGATCCAGCTCATCGTCGATCCCGCCGAGGCGGGGCTCCGCCATTTCGTTTCACGTCACCATTATAGCGCCGCGGCCGCGGAGACACCTCAGCGCAGCGCGAAGCCGAGTGCAGTCAGCGCATCGCGCATGCGGTCGCGCCCGCTCAGGGATTGCGGCCCGGCGACGCGTGCGAGCGCCTGGCGCGACCAGGGCACCTGCGGAATCCGCTGCTCGCTCTGGAAATCCTGGATCGCCGCGTCATAGGCTGCGACCGGCTCAGGCGCGTAGCCGGCGCCGTATTGCTCGCGATGGAGGACAAGGGCGGGCGAGAGGCGTGGCTTGATGCCGGTGACGACCTCGGGGGCGGGATAGCCGAGGCAGAGGCCGAAGACGGGAAACACCTTCGGCGGCAGGCCGAGCTCTTTCGCCACCCGTTCGGGATCGTTGCGCAGGGCGCCGATATAGACCGTGCCGAGGCCGAGGCTCTCAGCGGCCAGCACGGCGTTCTGCGCGGCGAGTGCTGCGTCGATGATCGCGACGAACAACGTCTCGAGATAGTCGAGCGCATCGACTGCATGGTCGCGAGCGGCTCCGAGCGCATCCAGCCGGTTGAGATCGGCGAGGAAGACCAGCAGGGTCGGGGCCTGCAGGATGTGCTTCTGATTGCCGGTGACCTCGGCGAGCCGCGCCTTGCGGGCGGGATCGGAGACGGCGACCACGCTCCAGGTCTGCAGGTTGGACGAGCTGGCGGCGGATTGTCCCGCCGCGACCAGCGTCTCGATTGTGCCTTCAGGCAATGGATCGGGCTTGTAGGAGCGCACCGAGCGATGCGCCAGGATCTGGCCGATGACCTCGTTCCAGTGCGCCGGCTCCGGCTGCCCTTCGGTGCGATAGCGCGCCCGCAGCAAGGCCTTCGGATCGTCTCCGGCGGAGGCCTCGGAGATCGCGGAGGAAGGAACGTCGACGAAGTGCAGGGCAGCGGTCATGGACGGATATCCGTGCAGAAAGGCATGGGTCAGTGCGAGCGAGAGTGGCATCAGCGCGCCATGCCCCAGCGCCGGATCGTCGCCTTCTCGATCGCCGCGAAGACGAGGTTCTCGACGATGAGGCCGATCAGGATCACCAGCAGCAGGCCGGCGAAGACCTTGTCGGTGTAAAGCTCGTTGCGGTTCTGGAAGATGTACCAGCCGAGGCCGCCGCGTCCCGATGAGGCGCCGAAGACCAGCTCGGCGGCGATCAGCGTGCGCCAGGCGAAGGCCCAGCCGATCTTGAGGCCGGACAGGATCGCCGGCAGCGCCGCCGGCACGAGGATGCCGAAGACATAGCGCAGGCCGCTGAGCCCGTAATTGCGGCCGGCCATCCGCAGCGTGTCGGGCACGCCCTGGAAGCCGGCGAAGGTGTTGAGCGCCACCGGCCAGAGCACCGAATGGATCAGCACGAAGATCAGGCTGCCGGAGCCGAGGCCGAACCAGAGCAGCGCCAGCGGCAGGAGCGCGATCGCCGGCAGCGGGTTGAACATTGCCGTCAGGGTTGAGAGCAGGTCGCGGCCGACTTGAGTCGAGATCGCCAGCGTCGTCAGCAGGAAGGCGAGCGTCAGCCCCGCCGCATAGCCCTGCGCCAGTACGATCAACGAGAGCCGGGCCCGCTCGATCAGCTCGCCGCTCGCCAGCCCCTCAAACAGGGCCTGCACCGTGGCGAGGAAGGTGGGCAGCAGGAGCTCGTTGTCCTGCCAGCGCGCCAGCGCCTCCCAGAGGAGCGCCAGCACGACCAGGATCAGGCCCTTGCGCAGCCAGCCCTGTCCGGCGAGGCGCTCGAGCAAGGGGCGCGGGCGCTCGACGACGGTTGCGACAAAGGGCGGCAGCGGCTGGTCATATTCCGGCCGGATCGGTGGCTGGGCGAGGCTCACGGCGTTGCCTCTCCGGCGCCGGCCTGCTCATGCTCGAATAGCCGCTCGTGCAGGCGCCGTACGGCGGCCTGGAATGGAGCGCCGCCGGTGCTGGCGAGATCGAATTCGTGGCTGTTGAACTCGGCCCGCAGTCGGCCGGGATGGGGTGAGAGCACCGCGACGCGGTTGCCGACGATCAGCGCCTCCTCGATCGAATGGGTGACGAAGAGCAGGGTGAAGCGGACCTCGTCCCAGAGCGCCAGCAATTCCTCCTGCATCCGGCGCCGGGTCAGTGCGTCGAGCGCGGCGAAGGGCTCGTCCATCAGCAGGATGCTCGGCTGCATGGCGAGGGCGCGAGCGATGGCGACGCGCTGCTTCATGCCGCCGGAGAGCTGGTGCGGATAGCTGTCGGCGAATTTGGCGAGCCCGACCTTCTCGACATAGTGGTGGGCCCGTTCCAGCGCTTCGCGGCGCGGAAGAGTACGCGAGGCTGTGAGCGGGAAGGCGACGTTCTGCAGCACCGTCTTCCAGGGCGGGAGCTGGTCGAATTCCTGGAAGACGACGATGCGGTCAGGCCCCGGCCCACGGATTGGCCGCCCGCTGAGCCTGATCTTGCCCTCGACTGGTGCGATGAAGCCGGCGACGGCCTTGAGCAGGGTCGACTTGCCGCAGCCGGACGGGCCGAGCAGCACGAAGCGGTCGGCTTCATGGACATCGAAGCCGACCCGGTGGGTGGCGCGCACGATCGTCTCGGCCGTGCGGTATTCGAGGCTGACGCCGTCGACTTGAAGGAGCGGGCCAGCGCTGGCGTCAGGCGTTGCTGCTGCTGACGCACCCTGCGCCGCGCGCGCCTGTCGGATCTCGGCGACCGAGCTGTCGCGCAGGAGTTCGTCGGCGACGAGCGTCATGGCCGGCGCTCAGCTGCCCGCGGCGATGCGCGGGTCGGTGAAGAAATAGTCCGTCAGCGCCTTGGGCTCGTTCTTGATCGCGCCGACGCGATGCAGGAACTGGCCGAGGCCGAGCGTGTTCTGCGGCTCGACCTTGAAGGTCACCTCGGGATTCCTGATGACTTGGAGCAGCAGCTTGCGGTCGCCCTTGCCGCCATTAGCCTTGAGGTAGATGTCGGCGGCCTGCTCGGGGTTGCTGGTGATGAACTTCGCGGCTTCGTCGAGCGCGTCGAGGAAAGCGCGATAGGTCTTCGGTGCGTCTTTGTAGAATTTCTCGGTGCCATAGAGCACGGTCGAAGAGGCCGGCCCGCCCTGGACGTCGTAGGATTTGAGCACAATGCGGGCGTTCGGGTTCTCGGCCAGCTCCTGTTCCTGGAAGGGCGGATTGCCGAAATGGCCGGTGATCTCGGTACCGCCCTTGATGATCGCGGCGGCGGCCTCGGGATGGGGCAGGGCGACGCTGATCTTGTCGAGCTTGGCGAACTCCTTGTCGCCCCAGAGCTTGGCCGAGGCCCATTGCAGGATGCGCGACTGCACGGAGACACCGACGGCGGGCAGGGCGATCCTGTCCTTGTCGGTAAAGTCGGCGATCGTCTTCACGTTCGGATTGTTGGTGACGAGATAGTAGGGGAAATTGCCGAGCGAGGCGACGCCCCTGACGTTCTGCTTGCCCTTGGTGCGATCCCACAGTGTGAAGAGAGGGCCGACGCCGGCGCTGGCGATCTCGATCGAGCCTGAAAGCAGCGCATCGTTCACCGCCGCGCCGCCGGAGAGCTGGGTGAATTCGACCTTGATATCGACGCCGGCCGCCTTGCCGTGCTTCTCGATCAGCTTCTGCTCGGCGGCGACGTCGAGCAGCAAATAGACGACGCCGAACTGCTTGGCGATGCGCAGCTGACCCTCTGTGGCGGACGCCGGGCCGGCAAGGCTGAAGGAGAGGGCCGTACCGACCATCAAGGCTGCTGCCTGCCGGCGCGACAGCTTCTTCCAAATCGCCATGTCGAACTCCTGAAAATGCCGCTGCGACCTTTGTCTCAGGTCGCGCTGAACCATGCCGAAGCTTGTGGTTCAACGGCGCAGGCGTCAACGAGAATGTTCTTTTTAAAGAACAAACTGGAGGAGTGTTTCGTTGTCTGGAGCGCCGTAGCCACGGAAGATTTATCTTTTGTGGCTAGTTCTACTTGCATTGCTCAGCCTCAGAGAAGCGTCTTCACGAAGATCGATCGATATCGTTCTCTTTAAGAGACGATGGGCTGCGCGCCCTCATGGCGCCGGGCTGCCATGGAGCTGATGGGCCGCATCGATCCGCGCCTCGATCTCGGGTGTGATCTTCACCTTGAGCGCAGCGAGATCGGCATCGAGCTGGGCTAGGGTCGTGGCACCGATGATCGCGGACGTCACAAAGGGCCGGCTTGCGACATAGGCGATGGCGAGCTGAGCGGGGTCGAGGCCGAAGTCGCGGGCAATGGCGAGATAGCTCTCGATCGCCGCCTCGGTGCCCGGCTTCTGATAACGCTGGCCGCGCTCGAACAGGGTGGTGCGGGTTCCGGCCGGGCGGGCGCCGCGCTGGTACTTGCCGGTGAGGAAGCCCTGTCCGAGCGGCGAATAGGCGAGCAGGCCGACCTGCTCGCGCTCGTGGAATTCGGCGAGTCCGACCTCATAGGTGCGGTTCAGCAGGTTGTAGGCGTTCTGGACGCTGGCGACCCGCGGCAAGCCGCGCGTCTCCGAAAGGTGCAGGAAGCGGGACAGGCCCCAGGCGGTCTCGTTCGACAGGCCGATATGGCGGATCTTGCCGGACTTCACCAAGCCGTCGAGTGCATCCAGCGTCTCCTCGATCGCCACCTCCGAGCCGTCGCCGCCGCGATTGGGAGCATGCGAGCCGCCGCCGAAGAGCGGGACGTTCCGGTGGGGCCAGTGCAACTGGTAGAGATCGAGATAGTCGGTCTGCAGGCGCTTCAGCGAGGCGTCGATGGCTTCATCGATGTTCTTCCTGTCAAGGCGGGGCTGGCTGCCGTCCTTGCGCAGATAGTTGCGGTCACCGGGGCCGGCGACCTTGGAGGCGAGGATGATCCTGTCGCGCTTGCCGCTCGCCTTCAGCCAGGTGCCGATGATGCGCTCCGTCGAGCCCTGCGTCTCCGCGCGCGGCGGGATCGAGTAGCTCTCGGCCGTGTCGATGAAGTTGATGCCGGCGTCGAGGGCGCGGTCGAGCTGGGCGTGCCCGTCCGTCTCCGTGTTCTGCTGGCCCCAGGTCATGGTGCCGAGCGTGATGGCGGAGACGCGCAGATCCGTGCGTCCAAGCGGACGGTAGTCGGTCATGAAGAATGTCCATTCAGGTGGAAGCAGGGGCCGGCTCCGGTTGCCGGCCGTGACATCGGTCGATCTCAGAAGAAGCCGAGCGCCGGCAGCGGAGTGCCCTTGAGCTCGTAGGCGCCGAGCGCCAGCGCCTTGTAGCTGGCGGGATTGTGCGAGGAGAGGGTGCGGGCATTGCGCCAGTGCCGGTCGAGATTCTGCCGCAGCGTCGCGGCCGAAGCCCCGCCGACATCGAACAGCGCGGTCGAGGAGCGCAGCGCGAATTCGTCGACCACGACCTTGGTCTTCGCGGCGGTCAGCGAGGCCTCGTGGACAAGCGCAGGCAGGCGGGCATCGTCCGGGTTTGCAGCCCTGAGCGCGGCGACCACGTCGAGCGCGTCGCCCACGGCGAGGATGCCGAGCTCGGCGACGAAGGCTTCGCTGGCGATCCGGCCGATCGTCTGCTGCAGCAGCGGGTCCTCATGCGGCGTTTCCGTGAGCGCGTAATAGAAATTCCGCTTGCGGCTCAGCAGCAGGGACTTGGCATCGCGCAGGACTGCGCGGAGTACGCCGGCATTGACCGCTGTCACGATCGTCTGCGCGATCGTGCTGGCGAAGGGTTGGACATAGGGCGTCGCATCCGTCAGCAACTCGTCGGCCTCGACCCGTACGCCGTGGAAATTGGTGGTTCCCGTGCCGGTCACGCGCTGGCCGATGCCGTCCCAGTCGTCCAGGCGCTCGATGCCTTCGCGATCGGTCGGGATGATCAGCGAGACATCCTCGCCCTCGGGCGAGATCGCCCGGACCAATGTCAGATCGGCATAGAGCGTGCCGGTGCTGTAGAACTTGGTGCCGTCGAGGCGATAGCCGTCGCCGTCGCGCGTCAGCCGGGTCTTGAGATCGCCACGTCCACCGGTCTGCTTGCGGTCGAGCTCGGTGGTGGCGAGGCCGATGAGGGCGCCGCTTGCCACCGCCTTGCGCCAGGCCGGGTTGTAGCCGGGCTCGCGGCCGGTGATGAAGCGTTCGGTCACGAAGAAATGGTTGCGGAAGATGTGGGCAACGCTGGAATCAGCCTCGCCGAGCCGCACGAGGGCGCCGAGAACTTCGCGCCAGGAGGCGCCGGCACCGCCGTCGCTCTCGGGAAGCCGCAGGGCGCCGAAGCGCAGGGCCCTCAGCTTTGTCAGGAGATCGAAAGGATGCTCGCGCCGGGCATCACGCTCGGACGAGGTCAGCGCGATCTCGGCGAAGACTGCGGCGAGCTCGTCCGGCCTTGCCGCTGCGGGGAGAGTGAGTGCTGGCGACAGGAGACTGGCAGCGCTCGGCGTTTGAAAGGCACCCATCGATCTCAGCTTTCGATATAGACGTCGGCGAAGTTCGCGCGCAGTCCGTTGGCGGAAACGGTGTGGTTCTTCACGCGCTTGTTGAAGACGGTGAGGTTTTTCTGCGCGATCAGGTCGTAATGCGGCAGGTCGTGGACCAGGAGATGCTGGACCTTGCGCAGCAACTCCCGGCGCTTCTCGACATTGGGCTCGACTGCCGCGGCCTCGAACAGCGCGTCGACCTCGGGATTGCTGTAGTTCGCCCCGTTCGAGAACGGCGTGCCCTTCTTGATGTTCTGCGTCCAGAACAGCCGCTGCACGCCGACCGTCGGGTCGAAGTAATTGCTCAGCCAGGCATTGGCGAAATCGAAGTCGCGATTGGTGTAGACGCGGCGGATATAGCTGGCGAAGTCCTGACCGCGGATCGTCACCTCGATGCCGATGCGCGCCAGCGCCTGCTTGATGAATTCAGAGCCGCGCTTGAAGTTTTCGCCATAGGGCAGGTAGTCGTTGGTGAGCTTGAAGCGGATGCCGCCGGCGCCGCGCTTGAAGCCGGCCTCGTCGAGCAGCGCCTCGGCACGCTTGGGATCGAAGGCGTAGACCGGCAGGTCGGTGGCGGCCCACTGCTTCAGCGCCGGCACGACCGGGCCGTTGGTGATCTCGCCGAAATCGTACCAGACGATGTCGAGATAGGCCTTCTTGTCGATCGCATGGGCGATCGCCTGCCGGACCTTGCGCTCCTTGAGATAGGGATTGTCGAGGTTGAAGACGAGCTGGTTGATGTCGCCGGAATAGGCGGAGCCTTTTTCCTCGACCGCCAGATTGGGCAGCTTGGTGAAGCGCGAGACTTCGGCGAGCGGCACAGGATTGTCGCCGGAGATGTCGGCCGTGCCGGATTCGAGCGCGGCGGCGCGTGCGGCCGGATCGGTGACGACCCGGACGATCAGCCGGTCGACATAGGGCTTGGGCTGGTCCCAGTAGTTCGGATTGCGCTCGTAGAGGATATGGCTGCCGCGCACCCACTCCTTGAAGACGAAGGGGCCGGTGCCGACCGGGTTGTTGTGGGCGGGGTTGGTGATCGGGTCCTTGCCCTCGAACAGGTGCTTGGGGATGATCGGTGCCTGCGAGGCGATCAGCGCCGTCAGGAAATAGGGCGCCGGCTTCGAGAAGACGACGATCGCGGTGTGCGGATCGGGCGTCCTGACCTCGGCGAGATTGGCGAAGGTGCTGCGGTTGTGGGCGTGGTGCGCCTTGAGGAAGAACAGCGAGAAGGCGACGTCATCGGCGGTGAAGTCGCGCCCGTCATGCCATTTCACGCCCTGCCGGAGCTTGAAGCTGTAGGAGAGCCCGTCCTCGCTGGTTTCCCAATGGGTGGCGAGCTGCGGCTTCGGCGTCAGGTCGAAATCATAGTCGAGCAGGCCTTCATGCACCTTGGGGCTGACGAAGGAGGTCGGCCCCGAGACGTTCACCGCCGAGAGCAGGGCGGTCGGCTCGGGATCGATCAGCGCCGTCAGCACGCCGCCACGCTTCGGGCTCGCGGCGAGTTGCGCCTGGGCGAGGGCCTCCGGAACGAGGCCGGCCGGCGTGACGACGAGGAGGCCGCCGGCTGCGAGGAGTTGGCGCCGCGAAGGGCGGAATTCTGACATGGGTTTGCGTTCCGTGAAAAAGGCCGGGCTGCTGCGCCCGGCGGTCGGGAGGGAGAGGTCAGGCGCTGCGCCGCTCGCTCTCGGCGTAGCGGCTTGTCGGGCGCGGCAGGCCGAAGCGCTCGCGCAGCGTCGTCTCGCGGTACTCGGTGCGGAACAGGCCGCGCTTCTGCAGGATCGGCACGACGTGATCGACGAAGATCTCGAGCCCGTCGGGCAGCACGTCCGGCATCAGGTTGAAGCCGTCGGCTGCGCCGCTGCGGAACCAGGCTTCGAGATCGTCGGCGACCGCTTCCGGCGTGCCGACCACGACCCGGTGGCCGATGCCGCCGCCGAGCTTGTGGATCAGCTGACGGAAGGTGAGGTTGCCCTTGCGGGCGAAGTTGAGTGTCGCCCTCGCGAAGGTGATGCCGCCATTGGGCGGAATCGGCAGGTCGGGGAAGGGCGCATCGAGATCGAGATGCGACAGGTCCTGCCCGAAGGTCCCGCTGATGCGGCGCACCGCATAGTTGAGATTGATCAGCGAACCGAGCTCTTCCTCGCGCCGGTGCACTTCCGCTTCGGTCGAGGCGATCAGCGTGCCCAGCCCGGGCAAGGCAACGATCGAGCGGGGATCGCGGCCGTTCGCGACGGCACGGCGGCGCAGGTCGCCGATATAGGCCAGTGACAATTCCTCGTCCTCGCCGACGCTGAAGACGGCGTCGGCGTAGCGCGCGGCGAAGTCGCGGCCGTCCTCGGAGCCGCCGGCCTGCACGATGAGCGGGTGGCCCTGCGGCGAGCGCGGCAGGCTCAGGGGGCCGGCGACCTTGAAGAACTCGCCCTCGTGTTCGATCCGGTGGATCTTGTGCTTGTCGAGCAGGGTGTTGCTGGCCTTGTCGCCGACGAAAGCTCCGTCCTCCCAGCTGTCCCAGAGCTTGAGCAGCACTTCGGCGAATTCCTGGCCGCGGGCATAGCGGCGGCCATGCTCCATCACGCTCTGGCCGAAATTGGCGGACGCCGCGCCATTCGCGGTCGTGACCAGATTGACGCCCGTCCGGCCGCCGCTGAGCAGGTCGAGCGACTGGAAGCGGCGGGCGATGTTGTAGGGCTCGTTGTAGCTCGTCGAGACCGTGGCGATCAGCCCGAGATGGCTCGTCGCCCCGGCGACCGCCGCCAGCGTGATCGTCGGCTCCAGCCCGTTGAAGCTTTTCTCCTCGGCCCTGTCCTCCAGCGCCGGCTGGTCGGCGAGGAACATCGCGTCGAGCTTGCCGCGCTCGGCGATCTTCGCGGTGCGGACATAGTGATCGACATCGATGCTGGCGCGCGGATCGGCCTGCGGCGCCCGCCAGGCCGAGGCGTAGAAGCCGCCATGCAGGATATTGACGTTGAGATGGAGCTGTCGGGTACGGGTCATGCTCGCCTCCAGGCCCAAAAGGCTAGGGCAGGAGGTCAATTAGTCAATTAAATTAATAGACTAATTATTCCAGTGATGGAGGAAATCTGTTCTCCGGATCCAACTGCTTCGGCATCTTGCTCCGAGTCGGGCCACTCTTTGTCCTGGAGGCTCCCTTCGTCGATGACAATGGCGAAAACCTCTTCTCCGTGAGCCTGCTTTGCGGGAATTTCTTTTCGTCGATATCGTTTCTTAAAAAGAACATTCTATTTGACATAAGGAACGGTCTTTTGAATTATCCATTAATATTGTGAGTTATTTTTCTGGCTCGACGTCCATTCGCGAGCGCTCACATCGAGAGGATCATCATGCTCGTGACATCCAACAGGCTCGGACGTGGGCTGGGCTATTCCGTCGTGCTGGCCGGGTTGCTGGCGGGCACCGCCGCCTGGGCCGGGCCAACGCTCGACGCGATCAAGCAGCGCGGCTCCATCAAGGTTGGCGTCGGCACTTCGCCGGGCTTCTTCGCGCCGGACAGCAATGGCAAATGGCAGGGCTTCTTCGTCGATTTCGGCCGGGCGCTGGCGGTGACCGTGTTCGGTGATGCCGAGAAGGTCAGCTTCACCTCGTCCTCGCCGCAGCAGCGGCTGCCGGCGCTGCAGGCCGGCGAGTTCGACATCCTGCTCTCGGGCGTCACCCAGACGGCGACGCGCTCCTTCAAGCTCGGCTTCCATTTCGGCCCGATCGTCTTCTATGACGGCCAGGGCTTGCTGGTGAAGAAGGCGCTCGGCGTCAGCAAGGCAGCCGAACTCGACGGCGCCACGATCGGCATCCAGAGCGGCACGACCGGCGAACTCAACATCGCCGACTTCTTCCGCAAGACGAAGAAGAGCTTCAAGCCGGTGGTGATCGAGGAGACCAAGGAGTTCGTCAACGCGCTTGAATCCGGCCGCGTCGATGCGCTGACCCAGGATGCCTCGGACCTCGCCTTGCGCCGCATCCAGCTCGGCAAGCCGGACGACTATGTGCTGCTGCCGGAGCGCCTGTCGAAGGAGCCGTTGGCTCCGGCTGTCCGCTCGGGCGACGATCGCTGGCTCGAGATCGTCAACTGGACCGTCTACGCCACGATCCAGGCCGAGGAATACGGCATCACCCAGGCCAATATCGACGAGTTCCTGAAGAGCGAGGATCCCGGCATCAAGCGCTTCCTCGGCGTCGACAAGTCGCTCGGCGAAGCGCTCGAGCTCGATCCGAAGTTTGCCTACAACATCGTCAAGGCGGTCGGGAACTACGGCGAGATCTTCGAGCGCAATATCGGCAAGAAGAGCAAGGTCGGCTTCGAGCGCGGCTACAACCAGCCGTGGTCGCAGGGCGGGCTGCTCTATTCGCCGCCGTTCCGTTGAGCGTCGCTGCCCAGGGATGAATTCTCCCGCATCCTTGCAGGCGGCCGTGCCGGGCCCGAAAGGGCCCGGCTTCGTGCGTGCGCTGACCGAATGGTGGGGTGAGAAGCCGCTGACGCAGCTCGCGATCTTCGCGATCGTCGGTCTCGGCTTCGCGCTGCTCGGCGGCAACCTCGTACACAACATGGCGCGGGTCGGCCTGACGCCCGGCTTCGGCTTCCTCGGCCACGCCGCCAATTTCGAGATCGGCGAGGGGCTGATCGCCTATTCGGCCGGCGACAGCTATCTGCGCGCCATCACCGTTGGTCTGCTCAACACCGTGCGCGTCTCGCTGGCTGGCTGCATCCTCGCCACCATCCTCGGTGTCGCGCTCGGCATTGCCAGGCTCTCGTCGAACCCGCTGCTGTCGCGCCTGGTGCAGGCCTATGTCGAGATCGTTCGCAACACGCCATTGCTGCTGCAGATCTTCTTCTGGAACGCGCTGTTCCACGCCTTGCCCGGGCCACGACAGGCACTGGCGCCGTTGCCCGGCGTCCTGCTCAGCAATCGCGGCTTTTTCTTTCCCTTCATCGCCGATGACGGCGTGACCCCGGCGATCCTGACGAGCAGCTTCCTGCTCGCCGTGCTGGTCGGCGCCGCGCTGAAATGGCGAGCGCGCCGGACCGGCCGCTCGAACTTCAAGCGGAGTGCGGCACTGATCCTTGCCGCGGCGATATTGCCGGTGGCGATTGCCGCCGCTTTCGGTGCCACGCCAGCGATTGATCTGCCGAGGCTGGCCGGCTTCAATATCCGGGGCGGCATCTCGCTCTCGCCGGAATTCATGGCCCTGCTGATCGCGCTCGTCGTCAACACGTCGGCCAGCATCGCCGAGACCGTTCGTGCCGGCATCCTCTCCGTTTCGGCAGGGCAGTGGGAGGCGGGCCGGGCGCTCGGCCTGTCCTATGGCCGGATCATGCGGCTGATCGTGCTGCCGCAGGCCCTGCGCGTCATCATCCCGGTGATGACGTCGAGCTATCTCAGCCTGACCAAGAATTCGAGCCTGGCGGTCGCCATCGGCTTCCCCGATCTGGTCAACATCCTCAACACCACCGCCAACACCACCGGACAAGCGCTCGAAGCCATCCTGGTGATGATGCTGGCGTACCTTGCGCTGAGTCTGGCCGTTTCCATCGCGATGAACGCCTATAACCGGCGCTGGGCGCTGCGGGAGCGGTCCGCCGCATGAGCGCAATGACGGAGGAGGCTGCACTCGCCCCGCGAAGCGAGCGCTGGCGCAAGCTGCGCGATGGCCTCGTCGGCTCGCGTACCAATATCGCGATCACATTCGGGGTCGCCTTTCTCATACTATGGCTCGCACCGCCCTTCCTGCGCTGGTCCATCGTCGATGCGGTCTGGCAAGGTGATGCTGCTGCCTGCGCGGCGGCGGGGACAGGAGCGTGCTGGGCCTTCATCGGCGAGAAACTGCGCTTTATCACCTTCGGCTTCTATCCGCCGCATCTGCACTGGCGGGCCGGACTGGCGCTGCTCCTCATGCTGGCGCTGCTCGGTGTCACTGCCTGGCCGGGATACTGGGGGCGGCGCCTGCTCATTCTCTGGGGAGCCGCGCTGCTCGGCGTGCCGCTGCTCCTGCTTGGCTGGCCCGCCGGTGAGTTCGTGCCGACGGAGCGTTGGGGCGGGCTGCCGGTCACTTTCCTGCTGGCGATCGGCGCATTCGCGGGCGCTTTTCCGCTGGCGATCCTGCTGGCATTGGGCCGCCGCTCGACGATGGGCGGCGTACGGCTCCTTTGCATTATCTTCATCGAGGTGCTGCGCGGCGTGCCCTTCATCGCGGTGCTCTATGCCGCGACGCTGCTGTTCCCGCTGATGCTTCCGGCCGGCTCGGCGATCGACAAGTTCCTGCGGGCCGAGGTGGCGCTGGCGCTGTTCGTCGCCGCCTATCTCGCCGAGGTCGTCCGCGGTGGTTTGCAGGCTGTTCCGGCAGGCCAATACGAGGCGGCGAAGGCGCTGGGCCTGTCCTATTGGCGGACGATGCGCCTCGTCGTGCTGCCGCAGGCTCTGCGTGCGGTGATCCCGCCACTCGTCAATCTGGCGATCGGCATCTTCCAGGACACCACGCTGGTGATCATCATCGGCATGTTCGACTTCCTGAACACGGCGCGCGTCTCGGCGACGGATCCGAACTGGCTCGGCTTCTACCGGGAAGCCTATGTCTTCGCTGCCCTAGTCTACTTCATCGTCTGCTTCTGCGCCTCCCGCTACAGCCTGTGGCTGGAGGCCAGGCTGGCAGCAGGGCAGCGGACGCAGACCGGCGGCTAGCTGCCGCCGCATCTGCCGGACGCGGCGCAAATGACGGGCCGCCATGCCTCAATCCATCTGCCGGCGTTTCCGCCGCAGGTTCATATGGTGGCATCGGAGAAGCGCCCCGCCATGAAACTCGTCCAGAACGTCAGACAAGCGAGGACATCGTGACGTCCATCGCGGACACCCGCGGACAGCCTGAGGGAAGCGCTGTCCGCAACGCATTCCTGTTCGGCACGCCGCTGCTCGTCCTCGCGTTGGGGCACATGCTCTCCAACTTGCTGCGAACCCTGCCCGGGGTTGCCGCGGACGTCATCGCTGCCGACCTCGCGGTTTCGCCCGATACGCTGGCCAGCCTGACGGGGGCCTATCACTTCGCCTTCGCCGCCGGCCAGATCCCGGTCGGCGTCGCTCTTGACCGCTATGGCGTCCGTTCGGTCTCGCTGACGCTTTTCGCGATCGTGACCATCGGAGCCGTGCTGGCCGCCTGCATCGGGGGCGCGGCAGGCTTCCTGATCGCCCAGATCATTCTCGGCATCGGCTGCTGCGGCATGCTGCTCTGCCCGATGACATTGGCCGCCAAGACGCTCACGGCCGAGAAGTTCGGCTTGTGGTCCGGCCTGATCCAGGGCGTCGGCAATTCGGGGATGCTCCTCTCGGCGAGTCCCATGGCCTGGCTCGTCGAGCACCATGGCTGGCGCACCGGCTTCGGCCTCTCCGCCGCACTGGCGGTGACCGTTGCCTTTCTCGTCTGGCTGACCGTGCCGAAAGCCGCACCGGACACGAGCGAGCGCAAGGCCACGCTGCGCTCCGAGGCGCGGCAGGTCGTCAGGATCGGCCTCTCGCCGGCCGTGCGGGGCGTCGTGATCCTCGCTTTCGCCTCCTTCGCTGCGGGGATCGCGATAAGAGGGCTCTGGGGCGGCGTCTGGCTGATGGAGATCAAGCATGTCTCCCGGCTGGAAGCGGGCAACGCCCTGCTGCCCCTGACGCTCGCGCTCGTCGCCGGCCCGATGCTCTACGGTATCGCGGACCGGCGTTTCGGCCACCGCCGGCTCGTCCTGACGCTGACCCATCTCGTCGCAGCCGCTGTCTTGCTGGCGGTCGCCGCCGGCGGACCGAGTGGCCTTCTGTCGAGCGCAGTGGGAGTGGCGCAACTCCCGCCGGGCTTCGATGTCGCTGCGTTCTTCGTGCTCGGCGCAGCGCTGGCGTCGCAGCCGCTCCTGTTCGCGATGGCACGGGTCGTCGTCGCCCCGGAGAATGTCGGAAAGGCGCTTGCGGCCGTCAATCTCGCGTTCTTCGCGGGTGCCGCCATTCTTCAATCCGGCACGGGGCCGATCGCCGCGAGTTTCGGCGTCGGCGCGGTCATGGTCTTTCTGGCTATCGTCCTGATCGCGACAGCGACCGCGTTTGCAGTTCTGACGAGCCCCTCGCGAACCGCACGTTGACGGGCCGGCCTCAGGCCACCCCGAGCAGGCGAATGAGGCCGAGCGAGATCACCCCGAGCGCGAGAAGCGAGAGGACGACCGTGGCGGTGACGCGGGGGCCGGCCTTGGCGACGGAGCGGATGTCGACGCTGAGCCCGAGCGCCGCCATCGAGACGATCGTCAGCACATTCGCAACGGTGGCCAGCGGCGGCAGCAGGACCGCCGGAATGAGCCCGGCCGAGCGAAGCGCCGCCATCACCACGAAGCCGACGATGAACCAGGGCACGAGGCGATGGATCCCGATCGGGCGCGGCGCCGAATTCTCTGCCGTCCTCTGCGCGACCGGCTTGTCGGTCTCATCGCGCAGCCGGCTCGACAGCAGCGACAGCACGAGGATGACGGGCCCGAGCATCAGCACGCGCACCAGCTTGACCAGGGTGCCGATCTGGATCGCGGCGGCGCCTGCCGGCGCCGTGGCGGCGAGGACCTGGGGAACGGCATAGACCGTCAGGCCCGACAGGATGCCGAACTGATGGACGCTGAGGCCCAGCATCGGGATCAGCAGCGGCAGGCCAAGCACAACCACGACGCCGAGCACCGCGGTGAAGGCGATCGAGGCGGCGACGTCGTCGCCATCGGCGCCGATGACCGGAGCCGTAGCGGCGATTGCCGAGTTGCCGCAGATCGAATTGCCGCAGGCGACGAGGATCGCCATCCGCTTCGACAGCCCCAGCAGACGGCCGATGCCGTAGCTCAGGCCGATCGCGACGAAGACCACGGCGGCGATGCCGAGGAGGAGAGGGGCGCCGGTGGCGGCGACCGTGGCGGCGCTCAGGGAGGCGCCGAGCAGCACGACGGCGATCTCCAGCAGCGTCTTCGCCGAGAACGAGATGCCGGGGCGCCAGCGGCTATCGGGCTTCCAGAGGCTTCTGACCAGGGTGCCGAGCAGGATCGCCAGGACGAGCGCTTCGAGCCAGGCGCGCTGGAAGAACCAGGCTTCGAGATGTTCGGCGCCAAGCGCGGCGACCGAAACGGCCAGGCACAGCAGCAGGCCCGGGCCGATGCGCTTGGCGCCCGAGGCTGCCTGGTCAACCAAACTCGTCCGATCTGGGCTTTCGAGCGTCATCACAGTACCCGGCCATTGGATGCGCGGGTTCTGGGCTATTTGGCTTAAGCAATCCAACGTGTTGTTTTTCTTGTTTCAATCGGAAAAATCGATCATTCTTTGTGTGGCCTGTCTTGCGGCCGGAAACCGGGTGTTTGCCAGAGCCTGCTCGGGGCCGCGCGGAATGATCGACGCCCATGACACTCGAACAGCTTCGCATCTTCGTCGCGGTCGCCGAGCGCGAGCATGTCACGCGCGCGGCCGCAGAGTTGAACCTGACGCAGTCGGCAACGAGCGCTGCGATTGCGGCCCTCGAACATCGCCATGCGGTGAAGCTGTTCGACCGGGTCGGGCGCCGGATCGTGCTGACCGATGCGGGGCGCCTGTTGCTGACCGAGGCGCGCGCGATCCTCGCTCGCGCCGCGACGGGCGAGCGGGTCCTGTCCGACCTTGCCGGGCTGAAGCGCGGGCGGCTGTCCCTGGCCGCGAGCCAGACGGTCGGCAATTATTGGCTGCCGCGAAAGCTCGCTTTGTTTCGCGCCCGGCATCCGGGGATCGAGACGCCGCTGGTGATCGGCAATACCGAGACGGTCGCGGCCGCCATCCATGATGGTCTTGCCGATATCGGCTTCGTCGAGGGCGAGATCGACGATCCGCTGCTGGCGCAGGAGGCCGTCGCGACGGACGAGCTGGCGATCGTCGTCGCGCCCGGTCATCCCTGGGCGGGCAGGGCGCGGATCGATCCAGCGGAGTTCATCGAAAGTCCCTGGGTCCTGCGCGAGCTGGGTTCAGGGACGCGGCAGGCGCTCGAGGCGGTTCTCGCTGGCGCCGGGCGCTCGGTCGCCGATCTCGACGTCCTGCTGGAACTGCCCGCCAACGAAGCCGTGCGCACGGCTGTCGATGCAGGTTCCGCTGCCGCCCTGATGTCGAGGCTCGTCGTTGCCAACGCCTTGGGCTCGGGCCTGCTCGCAGAAGTCACGGCGGAGATCCCCTCCCGCCACTTCGTCATGCTGCGGCACAAGGAACGCTATGTCGGTCGGCCCGAGCAGGCCTTTCGCGCGCTTCTCGCTGGCGAGGCTGCCTAGTCATCCCTGCTGAGGAGCTTCGCAGGAGCACGCGCCGTGTCTGCTCAATTCCGGAGTTCGCCGTCGAACTGGCCGGCCTGGGTCGCATCTGCGACCGCGGACCTGATGACATCGGCCAGGCTAACGACTGCGGGGCGGCTGCGTTTGACCTTCGAGACTGCGAGGTGGAAATACAAGGTCAGGTCCGGCTCCGTCACGCGCCGTACGGCTAGCCTTGCCGGATCGTCGCCAGAGAGAAGGCTGCGCGGCACGATCGCCGCCGCTCGCCCCTCCTCGATCATCGGCCGGACCGCCAGGAAGTCGTCGACCTCGGCATAGATCTTCAAGGGGATGTCGTGCTCGCGGGCGCAAGCCTCGACGATGCGCCCGAGCGCATTCTGCCGGCTATGAACGAAGAGAGGGCCGGCGGCGGCCTCCGCAAAGGTGATGGTCGGTGGCACTGGTCCGTCGGCTCGCGCGACATGGAACAGGGGCGCGCGGGCCAATGTCTCGACGAGCGCGCCGGTGGCCGGGCGTTCCGAATTGAAGATGCCAATGTCGATCTCGTCGCGCGCCACCCATTCGGCGATGTGGAGGCTCGATCCACCGCGGGCGTGCAGTTCGATCTCGGGAAAGCGCTGGGTGAAGGCCGAGATGATCGGCGTCGCCAGCGGGATACTGATCGTGCCGGTCCAGGCCAGGCGGATCGAGCCGGCATAGCCGGCACGCCGGCCGACCAGGGCCTGCTTCGCCGCGTCGAGCCCTGCCATGTGCGGGGCGATCGCAGCCTGGAATGCTGCGCCGTCGCGCGTCAGCGAGACGCCGCGTCCGTCACGGTGGAAGAGGCGGGTCGCAAGCTCCTCTTCCAGTTGTCGGAGATCCCGGCTGAGGGCGGGCTGCGCCACGCCCAGATGCAGGGCGGCCTTCATCAGGCTGCCGGTCTCGGCGATCACCAGGAAGTTCTTGAGCTGCCGAAGCTTCACTCTGGTTATGCCTCTCGGATATAACAATTTGGTATATCTGAAACACAACTCCGGCCCTATGTGCAAGCGGCAAGCTTCGCTAGCTTCGGCGCACAACGACAGGCCCGGCACGCACCGGGCGGCACTGGCCATCGGGGAGAGGGACGATGTTGAGAACCGTGATGGCGGCCGGGCTGGCCGGATCGCTCTGCCTTGCGGCGTCCATCGGCCCGGCAGGGGCCGAAACGGTCCTCAAGATCAAGAACACCGGCGACATCAAGCAGCTCGATGCGCTCTTCACCTCGGCCTATCCGGTCCGGGACATGGCCTATCTGATCTACGACACGCTGTTCTCGCTGGACGGCAACTATCGCGCCCAGCCGCAGATGGTCGAAAGCCACACGCTCTCCGATGACGGCAAGACCTATGTCTTCAAGCTGCGCCAGGGCCTGAGCTTCCATGACGGCAAGCCCGTCACCGCTGCGGACTGCGTCGCCTCGATCGAACGCTGGATGAAGAAGGACAGTCTCGGGGCCGAGGTCGAGAAGCGTCTCGACGCGATCAGGGCGATCGATGCGACCTCGTTCGAGGTCCGGCTGAAGGAGCCCTTCGCCCGCCTGATCGACGGCTTCGCCCGCATGACCGCCTATCCGCTGTTCGTCATGCCGGAGCGGCTCGCCCGGACGCCGGCGACGACCGAGCTCAAGGAATTCGTCGGCTCCGGCCCGTTCAAGCTCTTGCCGGAGGAATGGGTTCCGGGCGTCAAGTTCGTCGTCGCCAGGCATGCGGGCTACAAGCCGCGCAGCGAGGCGCCGACCGGCCTTGCCGGCGGGAAAGCCGCCGGGGTCGATCGCATCGAGCGCATCCAGTTCAGCGATGATCTCAGCGCGGTCAACGCGCTGCTGGCCGGCGAGATCGACTATGTCGCCGAGGTGCCCGCCGAGATGCTGCCGGTGCTGGAGAAGGACAAGTCGATCCAGGTCGCTAAGGCGCCCATCCTCGGCAAGAACTTCCAGGTGGTGATCAATCACACCCAGCCGCCGATGGACAACGTCAAGATCAGGCAGGCCCTGCAATACGCGATCAGCCAGTCGGATTCGATGCAGGCCGTCTTCGGCGGCCGCAAGGACCTCTACCAGCTCTGCCCGGCGCTCTTCATGTGCGGCAGCCCCTATGAGACCGATGTCGGCAGCGAGCGCTTCATGAAGCAGGACTTCGAGAAGGCGAAGGCCCTGCTGAAGGAGGCCGGCTATGACGGGACGCCGATCGTCTATCTCCATCCGATGGATGCCAAGGTCCAGCGCGACGTCGGCACGGTGATGGTGAATGCGATGCGCAAGGCCGGCTTCACCGTCGAGGACGTGCAGATGGACACGGCGACGATGTTCACGCGCCGGACGAACAAGAACCCGCCGAAGCAGGGCGGCTGGAACGTCTTCATCACCGGTTTCGCCGGCGATGCGCTGATGGACCCGCTGACCAACCCCTATGTCACCGGCGCCTGCGAGAAGGCCTTCGTCGGCTGGCCCTGCGACAAGCCCCTGCAGGAGCTCTGGCAGAAATTCCTGCTGGCCTCCGACGATGCGGCGCGCAAGGCGATCGCTGTCGAGATGCAGGCGCGCTCGAACGAGATCGTGACCTATATCCCGCTGGGGCAGTTCAACGACCTGTCGGCCTGGCGCAAGAGCGTGTCGGGCTTCGTCCCGGGGGCAACCCTGACCTATTGGAACGTGCGCAAGTCCGACTGATCCTGTCGCACTGTCCAACTCGGCGGGCCGGGACGAAACGTCCGGCCCGTGCCTTCAAGGTCTGCTCATGGCGCGCTTTCTGTTCTCGCGGCTCCTGGCGACGCTGCCCGTCATGCTGACGGTCCTGGTCGTCGTCTTCATGCTCCTGCATATCGGGCCGGGCGATCCGGCGGCGGCCATGGCGGGAGACAATGCCAGTGCCGAGCAGATCGCGCAGATCCGCCAGCGGCTGCATCTCGACCAGCCGCTCGTGGTGCAATTCCTGATCTATCTGCGCCAGCTGACGCAGTTCGATCTCGGCGTCTCCGTCTATTCGGGCCGCCCGGTCGCGACGATGATCCTGCAGAGGGCCGAGCCGACCCTGATGCTGGCGCTTACGACTACGCTGCTCTCGGTCCTCGTCGCGGTGCCGGCGGGCGTGTTCGCCGCCCGGCGTCTCGGCCTGGTCACCGACTATGTCGTCATGGCGCTCTCGGTCGCAGGCTTCTCGATCCCGGTCTTCGTAATCGGCTACGCGCTGATGCAGGTCTTCGCGATCGAGCTTGGCTGGCTACCAGTGCAGGGCTATCGGCCGCTGGCGAGCGGGCTCTGGAACAGCCTGCGCAGCCTGACGCTGCCGACGGTGGCGCTCACTCTGCTCTTCGCCGCGCTGGTCGCCCGGATCACGCGGGCGACGCTGCTCAACGTCCTGTCGGAGGACTATATCCGGACCGCGCGGGCCAAGGGCCTGCCCGAGCGCAAGGTCGTCGCCACGCATGCGTTGAAAAATATCGGCGTGCCGGTGGTGACCGTTGTCGGCACTTCCTTCGCGGCCCTGCTCGGCGGCGTGGTCGTCACCGAATCCGTCTTCAACCTGCCGGGGATCGGGCGATTGACCGTCGATGCCATCCTGTCGCGCGACTACCCGGTCGTGCAGGGGGTGATGCTGGTCTTCGCCTTCGTCCTCGTCTTGGTGAACCTGCTCGTCGATCTCAGCTATGCGCTGTTCGACCCGCGGATCCGGCAGGACATGCGCTCATGAGCTCCCAGCCGCAAATGGTCCGCGCCGGTCGCTCCCTCAAGGCGTCGACGGTCGTGATCGGCCTGAGCTTCGCCATCGTCACGGCGGTCGCAGCCTGCGCGTTGCTGGCGCCGCCGATCCTCGGCTACAGCAGCGATCTCAACATGGGCGAGGCGCTGCAGCCGCCGGGCGCGACCCACTGGTTCGGCACGGACAATCTCGGCCGCGACATCTTCGTGCGGACGCTGTCGGGTGCCCGGACCTCGCTCATGGTCGGACTCGGCGTCTCGGTTTTGACCCTGCTAGCGGGCGGGCTGATCGGGCTGGTGGCCGGCTATGTCCGGCTGGCCGACACCGTGCTGATGCGCATCATGGACGGGCTGATGGCCATTCCGGGCGTGCTGCTGGCGATCGCGCTGGCCTCGCTGCTCGGCGGCGGCCTTGCGACCGTGATGATCGCGATCAGCGTGCCGGAGATCCCGCGGACAGCGCGGCTGATGCGCGGCGTGGTGCTCAGCCTGCGCGAGTTGCCCTATGTCGACGCGGCGATCGCGATCGGATCGAGCACGCCGCGCGTCCTTATCCGGCATATCCTGCCGAACGCGACCGAGGCCCTCGTGGTCCAGGCGACCTTCGTCTGCGCCTCGGCGATCCTCGCCGAAGCCATCCTCAGCTTCATCGGCGTCGGCATCTCGCCGGACCTGCCGAGCTGGGGCAACGTCATGGCGGGCGGGCGCCAGTTCTTCCGCGTCGCGCCCTGGATCATCGCCTTTCCCGGCCTGTTCCTGTCGCTGCTGGTGATCGCAATCAACGTGCTCGGCGATGCCCTGCGCGAGCGCATCGATCCCCGCCTCTCCGGACGGAGAGCGTGATGACGACCCGGCGCGCGCCTCGTCCGCATTCTCGCTGCCGTTCCCTGCTCATGAGGCCCGTTCCGTGAACCGGCATCCTTCGATCGCTCCTGTCGCCACGCCGTCCCTCCCTGCGGAATGGACCACCACGCGCTATGACGACGACGTGCTCGCGGTGCGCGGCCAGATCATGCGCCGGCGCTTCGCCGGCAAGCCGGTTGTCTTCTTCGGCTCGTCCTCCTTCCGCTACTGGGACCGGATGGCCGAGGATTTCGGCTCGCTGGAGGTCGCCAATCTCGGCTTCGGCGGCGGCACGGCCGAGAGCGGCCTGCGCTATTGCGACGCCCTGCTCGATCTCGTCGAGCCCGGGCGGATCGTGCTCTATTTCGGCGAGAACGACATCGCTAATGACGGGCTCGACGCCGGCTCGGCCTTCGAAGCGCTGGAACGTTTGACGCTGCGGCTCCGGGAGAAGTTCGGCGCCGTCCCGATCCACCGCCTCTCGATCAAGCACAGTCCTGGACGCTGGCTCCATGCCGGCGAGTTCGACGCCTTCAACGCGCTGCTCAGGGACAGCCATGCAGGCGATCAGGCCGGCGGCTATGTCGATGTCGGCAGCTGCCTGATCGGGCGGAACGGCCGGCCGATGGGCCGCTATTACGAGGCTGACGGCGTCCATCTGAATGCGGCGGGCTACGCACTTTGGGCCGGTGTGCTCGCCGACGTCATCGGTGTTCCAGCGGACGCGGCGAGGTGAGCTGTCGCGATGTTTCCAGCGGCGGCTTCAGGTTCTGTCGTCCGTCGCGGCGATCACCGCATCGACATCCGTGACGACACAGACGTTCTGCAGCGCATAATTGACCGAAGCGGTGTGCCATTCGGCGTTCATCGTTGAGCAGGCGTCTTCCGGCACCAGCATGAAATAGCCCTTGTCGGCGCCGGTGCGGGCGGTGTGCTCGATCGACATGTTGGTCCAGGCGCCGGTGACGATGACGATGTCGCGGCCGAGCGCCTTCAACACCGTCTCCAACCGCGTGCCCTCCCAGGCGCTCATGCGCTGCTTCTCGACGACATGGTCGCCGGTTTGCGCCTCCAGGCCCGGCACGGCTGCGGCACCCCATGTGCCGCGCACCAGCGCCCTGGCGTCGGCGAGCCCTTCGAACAGTGGTGCGTTCATGGTGACGCCCGGCGTGCCGGCTTCGACGATGAACCAGACATGGATCACCGGGATGCCGCGCGCCCGCGCCGCTTGCGCCAGGCGCGCGCCATTGGCGATCGCGTTCTGCTGTCGGCAATGCTCCGGCGAGCCCGAAGCGGCGAAGGCGCCGCCCTCCATGACGACGTCGTTCTGCATGTCCTGGATGATCAGGGCACAGCGCGACGGGTCGAGCCGGTAGCCGGCGGCAGCCTTCTTCACGCCGCTCGCCGAAATGGAGGCGGCAGGGCCAGCATCGGCCATCGGCCTCTCCGTCGGCGCGTTGCGGCTCGAATGCGCGCTCCCACCCGCCTTCATATAGGGCTCGATCCGCGACCCGACCTTGGTCTCGACCGCATAGAGCGAATGGCTCGCGGTGAGGAAGAGCGTGCGCCAGTCCGGGCCGCCCCAGGTCAGATTGCCGACGAGCTCGGGCACGCGCAGCTTGCCGATCAGCTCGCCCTTGATCGAGTAGACCCAGACGCCGCCCGGGCCGGTGACCCAGATATTGCCCTGCGCATCGCATTTCATCCCGTCGGGGACACCGGGTTCGGAGCCGACGATGCCGGAGGCAAAGATGCGGCCGGAGGCGAGCCGGCCATTGGGCTTGACGTCGAAGACGCGGATATTGTGCTGGACCGTGTCGTTGACGAAGAGCCGGTCTTCCGTGGGGCAGAAGCAGAGCCCGTTCGGCTGGTCGAAGAGATAGCGGTCGACCAGGAGCTGCGGCGCTCCGCCCTCCGGGGGAATGCGATAGACGCCCTGGAAGCCGAGCTGGCGTGGCCGCTCGACGCCGAAGACCGGCATGCGGCCATACCAGGGGTCGGAGAAGTAGATCGCGCCGTCCGATTTCACCACGACGTCGTTCGGGCTGTTGAGCTCCATGCCCTCAAAATGCGAGGCGATGACCTCGCGCTGCCCGTCCGGCCGCTCGCGTACCAGCGACGAGGTCGCGTGCTCGCAGACGATCAGGTTCAGTGCGGCGTCGTAGGTCATGCCGTTGCATTTGTTCGCCGGCCGCCTGACCTCGCGCACGCCGCCCTTATCCCAGCGGCGGCGGACATCACCCGGCATGTCCGAGAACAGCAGATGCTGTTCCTGCGGATGCCAGATCGGTCCCTCGCAGAATTCGAAGCCGGTGCCGAGCTGACGCACCGGCGCCCAGAGGTCGATCAGGTCCGCGAAGCCGGGCTGGACGGCGGTGTGGGTGGTCATGGAACACCGTGAATAGCGTTGGCAGACTTCGGCTGGCCGAGACGGGCCTCTGTTGGGATCCTCCAGCCCTCATCCTGAGGAGCGCCCGCAGGGCGCGTCTCGAAGGATGCTCCAGTTGGTTCCAGCGCTTGCTGAACCATCCTTCGAGACGCCGCTGCGCGGCTCCTCAGGATGAGGGCTGGGGAAAGCGAGCATCTTTCCCCGACAGCTGAAATGGTACTCACGCCGCGAACCAGTTGCGCGCCGGCAGCGACTGCACCACCGGGCCGGGCACCGCCATGTCCATGCGGCCGACGACCTGGCCATGGGCGATCTTGGCCGGCTTGTCGTGCACCGGCAGCAGGAAGGCGCCGTTGGCGAGCAGCTTCTTGATCGCCGCCTTCTCCTCGCGCTTGGAAACGCCGTGATTGCCGGTGGTGCGCGGCTCGTTGGCGTGGAGCTCGTGGAAGGGGGAGACGATCTGGTCGTTGAAATCGTAGATCACGTCGCCGCAGATGATGGCGCGGCCTTCGTTCGTATCGACATGGACGTTCATCGAGCCTTCGGTATGAGCGCCGGCGGCTTCGAGATAGCAGCCGGGGAAGAGCTCGATCATTCCCGAGAGTTCGAGGTCCTCGAAGCGCAGCGCATCGCGGGTGTGCAAACGGTCGATCAGGTGCTTGATGTCGGGCGCGGGGTATTGCGGGTGCATCAGCCCGGAGACGGAGTATTCGAGCTCGCGCCGGTTGACGAGCACGGTGGTGTTCATCGGGAAGAGCTCGTCCTTCCCGGCATGGTCGATATGGAGATGGGTGTGCATGACATAGCGCACATCGCCCATCCGCACGCCGTGTTTGGCGAGCTGGTTCTCGATCATGTTCTCGTGGAACTGGAGGCCGCGCATGCCGAGGCTCTCCATGATCTGGTTGTGGCGGTAGCCGGTGTCGACCACCACCGGCCAGGGCCCGCCGAGGATCAGGAAGCCATAGGTCGGCACACGGCGGGTGCGGCCGCAATCGCGGCCGAGGACGAGGAAGCTCGATTCCAGCTCGATATCGCCATAGTCGAGGATCTTGATTTCGAGGGCCATGAACGTCCTCCCCTTGATTATTGGCCGAGGCGGTAGACCCGCCTCGCGGTCTCGTTGAACACGGCGGCCAGCGCGGCTTGCGGCACGGCGGCGCGATGTGCGGCGATCAGCTCGGCATAGGAGGTCCAAAGCTTCTCGATCGGGAAATTGGAGCCGAACAGGCAGCGCTTGGGGCCGAATAAGGCAAGCGTCTCGCCGATGATGAAGGCGATCTGCTCCGGATCGTTCCGACGCTGGAAGGTGCCGAGGCCAGAAAGTTTGCTGACGATGTTGGGCTGGGCTGCGAGCAGCCTCATGCCCTCGCGCCAGGCGGCGATGCCCTCCGGCGAAAGGTCCTCCAGCATGCCGGCATGCTGGAGGACGAAGGTCACCTTCGGGCAGGCGGCGGCGAGCTCGGCCGCGCCCGCCATCTGGCCGGCGAAGACCTGGAGGTCGAAGCTGAAGCCGTACTCCGCCAGCCGCCCGACATTGGCGATCAAGCTCGGGTCGCGGGCGAGATCGGGCCCGCTGGCGAAGCGGTAGAGCGTGTTCTCGTGCCAGTGCAGTTGCATGCGCACGCCGCGCACACGGGCATTGCGGGCGAGCAGGTCGAGCTGCGGACGCGCATCCTGCGCCAGCATGTCGGCATAGGCGACGATGGCGATAGGGAAGCCGGTTTCGTCAGAGGCCTGCGAGACGTAGGCGACCTCGTCGAGATAACGGTCGGTCGCCCAGTTGGCCTGGACATAGACGGCTTGCGTCACGCCTGCCGGCCGGCAATCCCCGAGGTATTCGGCGATCGGATAGTCGCGGCGGATCGGCTCATAGGGTCCGAAGATGCGTGGCTGCATCGGGCCGAGCAGCCAGGGCAGGTCGGCCTGCCGCCAGATGTGGAAATGGGAATCGACGAGACCGGTCATGCGGCTAGCGAGCCTCCGAGTGACAGGATGTGCCGGCAGATCCGCGCCGTGCTGGCGCCATCCGAGAGGCTGGCGAGGCGCGGCGCGATCAGCCGGAGCGCTTCGGTCTCGGGCCGGTAGCCGGGATCGGCGGCGAGCGGCGTCAGCCAGTCGATGCGATGGGCGCGCTGGGCCAGCCTTGCGACGGCTGTGACCAGCGCCGATGGGTCGCCGCGTTCGAGGCCGTCGGAAAGCACGACGACGACGGCGCCGCGCGCGTAGGCAGCGAAGCGCGGCACGGCGAGGAAGGCCTGCAGCGCATCGCCGATGCGGGTGCCGCCATCCCAGTCGGCGACGAGGCCGGAGGCCTCGGCCAGCGCCTGTTCACGGCGCTTGCGCCTGAGCGCCCGGGTCACGCGGGTGAGGCGGGTTCCGAAGGTGAAGACCTCGACCTGCCGGGTCGCGTGGATGATCGTATGCGCCAGCGCGAGATTGGCGTCGCTGCGCTGCTTCATCGAGCCGGAGACGTCGATCAGCAGCAGGATCGGCCGCGGCCGCGTCACGCGCCGGAGCCGCTTCAGGCTCATCACCTCGCCGTCATGGCGGATTGCGTCCTTGAGGCTGCGGGCGAGATCGACCATCGGCCCGCGGCGCGCAGCCCGGTGGCGATAGCCACGCCGACGCGGCAGGGCGGCCGGCAGCGCCCGGCCGAAACGGCGCAAGGTCTCGTTGTCGTCGAGCGCCTTGAGCTGGCGGATCGACAGGGCTTCCGCCCCGGTCGCGACCTGGCCGGTTTCGTTGGCCTCCTCGCCGATCAGCACCTCGCGCGAGCCGGAATCCTCCTGGACCGAGATGTCCTCGTCCGGCGCGAAATCGTCATCGCCCGGCTCGGCGAGGGCGCCGCCAAGGAAATGCAGGTCGAACAGCGCATCGAAGCGCTCGCGCTGCTCGGGGTGGGGGGCGAGCGTCGCGATCGCGGCCTTGCGGACATGTTCGACGCTGCGCGGCCCGAGCAGCTCGATCGCCATCAGGAAGCTGCTCGTCTGCTCGGGCGCGACCGCGATGCCGTGCTCACGCAGCAGCGCCGGGAAGGCGACGAAGAGCCTGATGGCAGGAGGCAGAGGCGCGATCATGCAGCCAGCCCCGGAATGAACAGCGGCAGACGCGGACGCAAGTGAGCGAGGTCTTCCTCGTCCTTGATCGCGGCGCCGAGCGAGCGGCGAAAGGCTTCCGGCCAGGGCGCGCCGCTCTGCGCCAGCGCGGTCGCGGCCTCGGCCCAGTCGACCGCCTCGGCGACGCCCGGCGGCTTGGCGAGCGGCTCCTCTCGCAACAGCCCGACGGCATGGACGACGGCACGCGCCGTGCTCTCGGCGACGGCGGAGGAGCGCAGCATGATGATCTGCGCCTCCCGTTCGGGCTCCGGATAGGCGATGTAGTGGTAGACGCAGCGGCGTCTGAGCGCCTCGTGCAGCTCGCGGGTGCGGTTCGAGGTCAGGATCACCACCGGCCGCTCGGGTGCACGTAAGGTGCCGCGCTCGGGGATCGAGATCGAGAAATCCGAGAGGAATTCGAGCAGGAAGGCCTCGAATTCGTGGTCCGAGCGGTCGATCTCGTCGATCAGCAGCACGACCTGATCCGGCCGGCGCAGCGCCGTCAGCATCGGCCGCTCGATCAGGAAGTCGTCGCGATAGATGTCGAGCTGCTCACCCTCCTTGGCCTGGCGGATGGCGAGCATCTGGCGCGGGTAGTTCCATTCGTAGAGCGCGGCCGCCGCGTCGATGCCCTCGAAGCATTGCAGGCGGATGAGCTGGCGCCCGAGGATGCCGGCGAGCGCCTTGGCGGCCTCGGTCTTGCCGACGCCGGGCGCGCCCTCCAGCAGCAGCGGCTTGCCGAGCGCGAGCGAGAGGTAGCCGGCCGTCGCGATGCCGTCATCGGCGAGATACATCGCCGCCTGCAGGGCCTCGGCGAGGTCCTCGGGGCTGGAGATGCCGGCGACGGTCGTCCTCAGCGCCATCGGTTCACCGCCAGTTCACCGGGCCGCCGCGGCGCGGGCCGGGCTTGACGCCGCCATTCGCCTTGAGGCCGCGCAGGATCTTCTCCGGCGTGATCGGCAACTCATCGACCCGGACGCCGACGGCGTTGTAGACGGCGTTGGCGATCGCCGGCAGCACCGGGTTGGCGCACATCTCGCCCGGCCCCTTGCCGCCGAACGGCCCGTCCGGCGCCGGCCGTTCCAGCACGGTGACGTGATAGGGCGCGATGTCACCCGGCCCCGGCATCAAATACTCGTTGAAGTCGCGCGGGCCGTGTTCCGGATTGGGGTAGTACGGCTCCGGCGTCTCGTAGAGCGCGTGGCTGATGCCCATCCAGGCGCCGCCGACCAGTTGCTGCTCGACCATGCGCGGGTTGATGACGCGGCCGAGCTCATAGGCGCTGGTCATGCGGAGCACTTCGACCTCGCCGGTCTCGTCGTCGACCATGACATCGGCGACGAGGCAGGCATGGGCGAAGGCGGTGTTCGGGTTCATCTCGCCGGTCTCGGCATCGACGGCCGAGAGCGGGATCAGGAAGATGCCACGCCCGGCGATGGTCTTGCCCTGCTTGAACTGCGCCGCCTGCGCCGTGGCCTTGACCGTGATGCTGCGCGAGGGGGCGCCGCGGACATGGATGTTGCCGCGCCCGTCTGTGACGAGGTCGGCGGCGTTGACCTCGAGTTCTTCCGCCGCGGCTTCGAGCAGGACGCCGCGCGCCTCGCGCGCCGCGACGATGATGGCGTTGCCCATGCGGTGCGTGCCGCGCGAGGCGAAGGAGCCCATATCGTGCGGGCCGGTGTCGCTGTCGGCGGTGTCGACATAGACGTCCTCGACGGGCACGCCGAGCGTCTCGGCCGCGATCTGGCGCGAGACCTGCTTCATGCCCTGGCCGAGATCGATCGCCGAGAGCGCGACGGTGAACTTGCCGTCCGGGTTGGAATGGATCAGCGCCTGGCTGGGATCGCCGCCCAGGTTCATGCCGATCGGATAATTCACCGAGGCCATGCCGCGGCCTTCGTGACGAGCCATGTCAGCGCCTCCTCGTGCCGAAGACCGACGAGAACCGTACCGCGCCGTGCTGGGGCTGCGCCGGCGCGACCGGCGGGGCAGGGGGCGGGCTTGCCGGTTGATAAGCCGGCGGCGGCGAATAAGACCCGGCTGGCTGATAGGGCGGCGGCGCAGGCTGGTAAGCCTGAGGCGGTGGGGCCACCGGCCGCTGCGGCTCGTAGCGCGGAACCTGCGTCGGCGTAGCGCGGCCGTCGCGAGCGCCTTCCATCACCGGCTGCTTGCTCGGCGCGATCCGGCTCGTGCCGGCCGGTAGCACCTGCGTCACCGGCCCATTGCGCGAGTCCGGGCGGCCAATCTGGCCGCGGGCATCGAGCTGCGTCGCCGGGATCTGCGAGCGCTCGCCGGCGCCGCCGCCGATCAACGAGGACGCCCGTTTCGCCTGCTCCGACAGCGGCCAGTTCGCTTTCTCAGCCGCGACCTGCACGCATTCGACCAGTGCCGTGTTCTTGGCGGCGCGCCGATGCGGTTTCATGTCCCCATCGCGATAGGCGTTGAGGATGCGCAGCTCCATCGGGTCCATGTTCGCGGCTTCGGCGAGGCGGTCCATCTGGACCTCGAGCGCGAAATCGACCGCGGTGACGCCGAAGCCGCGCATCGCGGTCGAGGGGCAGCGATTGGTGTAGGAGACATAGATGTTGGAAGCGACGTTGGGGATCCAGTAGGGCCCCGGCACATGCGCGGTGCACTTGATCGCCGCATAGCTCGACAGCCGCGTATAGGCGCCGGCGTCGAAATAGCTGCGGATATGGCGGGCGACGATCCGCCCGTCGCGCATCAGCCCGTCCTTGATGTAGATGCGCTCGGCCCCGCGCGGCGAGCCGTAGAGCATCTCCTCCTCGCGATCGAGCACGAAGCGCACCGGCCGACCGGTCAGCATGGCGCCGAGCACGGCGAGCGGCTCGGTCAGCGAGTCGACCTTGCCGCCGAAGCCGCCGCCGACCGTGCCGCCGATGAAATGCAGCTGGTTCGACTCGACGTCGACGATCTTGGCGGTGGTGCCGAGCGCAAAGAACAGGCCCTGCGCGCAGGAGTGCACGAGATAACGGCCGTTCTGCTCGGGCGCCGCGATCGAGCCGTTGGTCTCGGTCGGCGCATGCTCGATCGGCGACATCTGGTAGCGATGTTCCATCACGATGTCGGCGCCGGCGAAGCCGCGCTCGACATCGCCGAAGCGCAGCTTCTGATGGTCGAAGCGCTCGTGATATTCGAAGTAGTTGCCGGGATAGGTCTCGTTGACCACCGGTGCGCCGGGCTTCAGCGTCTCCTCGACGTCGAACACTGCCGGCAGCGGGTCGTAATCGATCCGGACCAGCTTGCAGGCAGCCTGCGCCTGCGCCTCGCTGTCGGCGAGGATGGCGACGACCGGCTCGCCCTTGTAGCTGACCTTGCCGACTGCCAGCGACGGCTCGTCGTCCTTGCCGAAATTGATCAGGCTGAGCAGCGTGTTCTTGTTCACGGGCACATCGGCGCCGCGCAGCACGCGCTTGACGCCGGGCGCGCGCTCGGCGGCCGAGATGTCGATCGCGCGAATGCGGGCATGGTGATGAGGGCTGCGCACCACCTTCAGATGCAGCATGCCGTCGAAGGCGTGGTCGTCGAAGAAGCGGGTGCGCGCCGTGACATGGCCGGGCATGTCCTGACGCTGCACGCCCTTGCCGATGACGTTGAGATTGTCGTCGCGCTCGTCGGCGAAGAGGTCCTTGCGCATCTCCATCGTTGCCATGGCGACCTCCCTCAAGCTCGGCGCGCGCCGGGCGCGTTCGCCGCGGCGAGGATGGCGGCGATGATCGGCTCGTAGCCGGTGCAGCGGCAGATATTGCCGCTGATCGCCTCGACGACCTCCTCGCGGCTCGGCTGCGGGTTCTTCGCCAGCAGCGCCCGCGCTGCGGTCAGCATGCCCGGCGTGCAGAAGCCACATTGGGCGGCGAAATGGTCCATGAAGGCGTCCTGCAGCGGGTGCAGGTTCGGGCCATCCGCCATGCCGGACGTCGTCTCGATCTGGCGGCCCTCGCAGGACACTGCAAGCGTCAGGCAGGCGAGCTGCGGCTCGCCGTCGACCAACACGGTGCAGACGCCGCAAGTGCCCTGGCCGCAGCCGTATTTCGGGCCGAAATCGCCGAGCCCGCGCCGCAGCGTGTCGAGCAGGTTGCTGGCCGGGTCGACGAAGGTGGCGCGGTCGCTGCCATTGAGCCGGAACTGGAGCGGGAGCTTGGCCATCGGCGCCTCCTCAGCGCGGCTCGCCGGCGAGCAGCCGGCCGAGATGGACGGGGAGGATCTCGCGCCGGTACCACTCACTGGCGATTGCATCGGTGGCCGGGCGGCAGCCTTCGAGCGCCGCCTGCTTCGCCAGCTGGATCGCCGCCTGGTCGAGCGGCTTGCCGTCGAGCGCGCGCTCGACGCCGCGGGCGCGGATCGGGGTGGGCGCCATCGCGCCATAGGCGACACGCGCCTGCGCGACGCGGCCGCCCGACAGCGGCAGATGCGCCGCGATCGAGAGCACCGAGATGCCCTTCGGCTTCACCCGGCTGATCTTGCGGAAATGGAACTCGGCCGAGTTCTGCGGCCGGGCGAACTGGACTGCCGTCACCAACCCCTGGCCGCCGCGCTCGCGGGCGCTGAGGAAATCCTCCAGCGGCACCGCCCGGCCCGAGCCATAGCCGGATTGCAGGATGACCTGCGCATCGAGCGCCAGCAGCGCGACGGTGAAGTCGCCATAGGGCGCAGCCGCGAAGAGATTGCCGCCGATCGTCGCCATCGTCCTGACCGCCGGCCCGCCAATGGCGCGCGCCGCGGCGTGCAGGCAGGCAAGGTCGCGATTGGCCAGCACCATCGCCATGGTCACGCCCGCGCCGAGCTCGACGCGGGCGCCGCCGGTGCTCATCTGCCGGAAGGCCGGATCGGTGACGCGCACCAGCGTGCCATCGGTCAAACGGCCCTCGTTGACGTCGCGCATCACCAGCGTGCCGCCGCCTATCAACAGCGCCTGGCGGTCGCCGGAGAGGATGCCGGCTGCTTCCGACAGGCTGGCACAGGTTCTGAGGTCGAGCATGTCAAGCCTCCTCGCCGACGATCGCCGGCAGGCGGCGCACCGCCTCGATGCCGTTGGTGTAGACCTCGTCGCCGACGAGCTGCGCGAGTTCTGCCTCGCGTCCGGGCGGCGTGGTGAAGCGGCTCTCCCAGTGCCAGAAGCTGCGATTGCCGTCGGTCACCGGCAGCAAACGGACATGGGCGACGTAGTTGAACAGCGGGATCGGCGTATCGAGCAGGCAGTAGCTGAAGGTCATCTCGAGGTCCGAGAGGGTCAGCAACTGCTCGCGCAATTCGCTGCCGTCGCGCAGCTGGAAGCGCCGGATGCAGCCGACCCGGTCGGACGGGTAGGCGCGCTCGATCTCGCTCCTCGCCACGATCGGGTGCCAGCGGTCATGTCCGTTGAAGTCGCGCAGGACCGACCAGAGCCGGTCCACCGGCGCATCGATGATCGTGCTGCGGACCACATGGGGCATGGCTATCCCCCGAAGGCGCGCTTGAGGGCGTCGAAGCCGCCCTGGAAGACATTGGTGCCGATGCCGGCGATGAGCTCGGCCTCCTTGTCGGGCGCGCAGTCGAAATCGGCCGACCACTCGATGAAGGTCCGCTCCTGGTCGGTGATCGGCGTCAGCCGGAGCGTCGCGACGTAGTTGGTCAGCGGCATCGGCGAGTCCAGGATCGAATAGGTGCAGAACATGTCGTAGTCGGAGAGCCCGAGCAGCTGCTCGCGCAAACGGTCGCCGCTACGCAGCGAGAAGGCGCGGATGCAGCCGACCTTGTCGGCCGGCTCGCCATTCTCGATCCGGCTCTCGGCGATGCGAGGGTGCCAGTTCGGCAGGCCGTTGAAGTCACGCACGCGGGCCCAGACCTTGGCGGCCGGGGCGGCGATGACGCTGGAAACGTAGACGCGGGCCATGCTCTCGTCCTCACGCCTTCTCGGCCGGGCCGGATTCGCCGCCGGTGCCGCCGGTCCCGCCCTTCGGCTTGGCCGGCTGCGCTTCCTTGGCGACGCGCTGCATGTCGGAGGCTTCGCGCATCAGCCCGCCCATCTTGGCGAGGTTGCCGCCCTCGATGCCGATCTCCTTCAGCACCTGGTCGATCATCGGCGCCTGGACGCGGTAGCGCAGGGCGGATTCGATGACCTCGTCGGTGGGCGAGCGTGCCGCGCCGCCAGCACCACTCGCTCCTGCCCCGCCAGCGAGCCCGTCGACATGGAGGATGCGGATGCCCTCGATTTTCTCCATCGGCTTGACGCTTTCGCGCACGATGCCCTCGATCTTGTCGAGCAGGCGGCGGCGGAACAGCCCGTAGCGGGCGCCGTCGCTGAGCACGTTCTCCGCCTCGTAGAGCAGCTTCTGCGCTTCGGCCTCGACGGCGCGGCGCACCTTCTCGGCCTCGGCGGCGATGCGGGCTTCCTCGGCGGCCTTCTCGGCGAGCAGGACCTCGACGGTCTTGCGCCTTCTCGCGCCCTCGCTCTCGCGGACGGTCTTGACCTTCTCCTCGGCCTCGACCGCCTTGGCGCGGGCGATCTCGGCATTGGCCTGTGCCGCCGATTCCTCCAGCGACTTGGCGTAGAGCGCGATCGCCTTGTCCATGGCGGCGGACTCGACCTCGCGCTCGCGCTCGATCTCGAGCTTGCGCAGTTCGCGCTGGCGGCCGACGCGGGCCTCGTCGAGGCCACGATCGGAGGAGATGCGGGCGCGCTCGATCTCCTCGTTCGAGACGATCTGCGCCTCCTGCAGCGCCTGGTTGCGGGCGATCTCCAATTGCTCCAGCGCGCGGCGGCGCTCGATCCTGACCGCTTCAAGCGCCTGCTCGCGGGCGATGTCGACGGTCTCGACCTGCTGGCGCGCGGTGATCTCGGCCTGACGCAGCGCCTTGTCGGCGTCGGTGCGCTCGACCTTCTTCGCGGCGAGCACGATGGCGCGCTCTTCCTCGGCGACCTCGACCGCCTTCTTCTGGGCGATCTGCAGCATCTCGCGGGTCTTGCTGGAGTCGATCCGCTCCTTCTCCAGCCCGAGCTCGGTGGCGATACGCTGGCGCTCGACCGCGTCGCGGCGCTTCAGTTCGGCGGCATCGAGATCGGCGTTGCGCTTGATCTCGAGCTCCTTGGTCGAAAGCTCGGCGGCGATGCGCTCGGCGGCGACGACCTTCTCCTGCGCGATGCGGGCGGCTTCGGTCGCTTCGCGTGCCGAGATCTCGGCGGTGTCGATCGCCTGGTTGCGGGCGATTTCGAGGTTGCGGACCTCCTCGTCGCGGCGGATGCGCTCGGCCGAGACGATCCGCTCCTGGCTGATCCGGGCCTTCTCCACCGTCTCCCGAGCGGCGATCTCGGCGGCGTCCACTGTCTCGGTGCGGCCGATCTCCAGGAGCCGCTTGCGCTGCTCCAGCGCGATCCGGTCGGCCGTGATCACGTCCTCCTGGGCGATGCGGGCCTTCTCGACCGCTTCGCGCGCCGCGATCTCGGCCTCGTCGAGCGCCTTGTTGCGGGCGATCTGGAGGGAGCGCACGCGCTCTTCCTGGACGATGCGCGCCGACTCGACGGCTTCGCGTGCCGCGATGTCTTCCTGGTCGAGCGTGCGGGTGCGCTCGATCTCGCGGTTGCGGACCTCCTGCTCGCGAGCGATGCGCTCGGCATTGACCGCGCTCTCCTGCAGGATGCGAGCCTTCTCGGTCGCCTCCCTGGCCTCGATCTCGGCGGCCTCCAGCACCCTGGTGCGCTCGATCTCCTTCTGCCGGATCTCGCGCTCGGAGGCGATGCGGGCGGCATTGATCGTCTGCTCGTTGGCGATGCGTGCCTTCTCGACCTGCTCGCGGGCGGCGATCTCGGCCTCCTCGACGGCGCGGGTGCGGGCGATCTCCTGCTGGCGGATGTCCCTCTCCGAGGCGATACGCGCCTCGCTGATCGCGCGCTCATTGGCGATGCGCGACTTCTCGATCTCCTCGCGCGAGGTGATCTGCGCCTGCTCGGCCTCGGTGTCGCGGACGGCGCGTTCGCGGGCGACCTCGGCGCGCTGCATGGCGCGCTTGATCTCGATCTCGCGCTGCTGCTCCAGCCGCGCCGCCTCGCTCTCGCGCTCGATGTCGAGCGCCTGACGCTCGGCTTCGAGATTGCGGGTGCGGATGCGGATCATCGAGTCCTGCTCGATGTCGTTGCGCAGCTTCCGCTTGTCCTCGATCTCCTCGATGATCCGCGTCAGGCCGGCGGCGTCGAAGCGGTTGGACGGGTTGAAATATTGCAGGTCGGTCTGGTCGAGATCGGTCAGCGCGACCGATTCCAGCACGAGCCCGTTCTGGTCGAGCGCCTCGGCGGCGGCATCCTTGACGCGCTGGACGTAGGAACCGCGCTGCTCGTGCATCTCTTCCATCGTCATCTCGGAGGCGACGGTACGCAGGGCCGAGATGAACTTGCCGGAGAGCAGCGCATTGAGCTGGTCCGGCTGCAGGGTGCGCCGGCCGAGCGTGGCGGCAGCAACCGAGACCGATTGCCGCTCCGGCTTCACCCGGACATAGAACTCGGCGTCGATGTCGACGCGCATCCGGTCGCGGGTGATCAGCGCGTCATTGTTCGCCCGCGTTACCGCGAGCTGCAGCACGTTCATGTTGACCGGCGTGACGTCGTGGATGATCGGCAGCACGAAGGCGCCGCCATTGATCACCACCTTTTCACCGAACAGGCCGGTGCGGACGAAGGAGACCTCCTTCGAGGAACGGCGATAGAGCCAGTTCACCAGATAGACGACGATGGCGATGACGATCACCGCCACGATCAGCCAGAGGATCAGCGATCCGATCAGCTGTCCCGTCATGTCAGCATCCTCCCGCCCGTGCCCGGGTCATTTCGTCTTGCCGGCCTTGCGCGCCGGCTTTCCCGTCGCCGCCGAGCGGCTGATCTGCTTGAAGGCGCGCGTCTGGTCGCGGATCGCGACCTCGACCGGCAGGCGCTCCATCGAGGACGCGCCGTAGAAGCCGTGGCAGTTGACCGTGTTCTTCATGATGAAGTCGGCATCGGCGGGCTCGGCGACCGGCCCGCCATGAACGAGGATGATCGCATCCTTCTTCACGGCGAGCGCAGCCTTGGCCCAGCTCTCGACCAATGCCGGGCAATCCTTCAGCTTGAGCGCCGTCTCGGCGCCGATCGAGCCGCCGGTGGTGAGGCCGAGATGGCAGACGATGATGTCGGCGCCGGCCTTCGCCATCGCGCGCGCATCGTCCTCGCAGAAGACGTAGGGCGTGGTCAGCAGCCCCTTGGCATTGGCCAACGCGATCATCTCGACCTCGAGGCCGTAGCCCATGCCGGTCTCTTCGAGATTGGCGCGGAAGGTGCCGTCGATCAGCCCGACGGTCGGGAAGTTCTGCACCCCGGAGAAGCCGATGCGCTGGACCTCATCCAGGAAGACGTCCATGCGCCGGAACGGGTCGGTGCCGCAGACGCCTGCGATCACCGGGATATTCTTCACCACCGGCAGCACCTCGGCTGCCATCTCCATGACGATCGCGTTGGCGTCGCCATAGGGCATCAAACCGGAGAGCGAGCCGCGGCCGGCCATGCGGTAGCGGCCGGAATTGTAGATCACGATCAGGTCGATCCCGCCGGCCTCTTCGCATTTGGCCGAGAGGCCGGTGCCGGCGCCGCCGCCGACGATCGGCTCGCCCTTGGCGATCATCGCCCGGAAGCGCTTCAGCAGGGCCTTCTTGTCGAAACGCGTCATGACCTGCCTCCGCTGGCCCGCTCGCGCCGCCGGCCGCCATGCAGCGTGCGGAACTGCTGCACCAGAGCGGCAGCGAAGGCGGGGTCGTTGATGTGGAGCGGCAGGCGGATGAGCTGCCGGTTCGGACCGGTGCGCACCGTCTGCTCCAGCGCCTGGAACAGGGCGCTATCGGCGGCCGGGTCATGGAAGGCCTGGCCGGGCGCATCCAGCGCGGAGACGCCGAGCTCGGGGATCAGGAAACGGACCGGCCCTTCCATCTGGTTCAGCCGCTCGCCGATCCAGCGGCCCATCCGGGCGTTCTCTTCCGCGGTGGTCCGCATCAGCGTGATCTGCGGGTTATGCGGATAGAGCAGCCGGCCGCGATAGCGCTCCGGCACCGTCTCGGGCGCGAAGAAGTTGACCATGTCGAGCGCGCCGACCGAGCCGACATAGGGAATGCGGGTGCGGATGATCGCGCCGAAGCGATCTTCTGTCGCCGGCAGGAAGCCGCCCATCAGCAGGTCGCAGATCTCGGTGGTGGAGACGTCGATCACTGCGCCGACGAGGCCGGACTCGACCAGCTTCTCCATCGAGCGCCCGCCGGTGCCGGTGGCGTGGAAGACGAGCGGCTCCCAGTCGTCTGCGAGCAGTCTGGAGACCTGCTGCACGCAAGGGGTGGTGACGCCGAACATGGTGAGCCCGACCAGCGGCTTCTCGGCCTCGCGGCGTCGGGGGGCATCAGGTTTCAGCTCGGCGAGACGGGCTTTGGCCATGGCGGCGATGGCATGCGCGCCATTGCCGAGCACGAGGCGCGAGACGCGGTTGACACCCTGCACGTCGGTGACGGCGTGCAGCATCGCGATGTCGGTGGCGCCGACATAGGCGCGGACATCGCCGGAGGCCATGGTCGAGATCATCAGCTTGGGCAGGCCGACCGGCAGCGCCTGCATCGCCGGGGTCACCATCGCGGTCGCGCCCGAGCCGCCGGCCGAGATGATGCCGAGCAGGCCCTGCTGGCGCGGCAGCCAGGCCTTGAAGGCCTCGGTCATCGCCGCGACCGCCGTGCCGCGATCGCCGGAGGAGATACCGGCCGAACCCTTGGGCGAGGCGAGGGCGATCTCCTGCGGGGTGACGTCGCCGCCCGCACTACGGCCTGAGGTCGAGAGGTCGACGAGACGGGTGCGCAGCCCTTCCGCCCGGATCAGGTCGCGGATGAAGCGCAGCTCCTCGCCCTTGGTGTCGAGCGTGCCGGCGATGACGACAAAGGGTTCGCTGCTCGCCGCAGCCGCGAGTGGCCGGATCGCCCCGACCGGCTGGCCGTCGCGCGTCGCCAATGTCGGGCGCGAGATGGTGCGGGCCTGCGCCTCGATCCGCGCCGCCGGCACGGGTTGCGACCAGCGGTTCGGGATGACCGGGTTGGAGATGTAGACGCGGGTCGGGCCAGCCGGTGCGGGAGCGGCAGGCCGGGCGGTTCCGGCTGCCGGCGCCGCGTCCGAAGCCGCGTCGGTCTCGTCATGACCATGGCGGCCGACGCCGAGCAGGCGCTGTTGCAGGTCGCGGTCGCCGGCCAAAGTCGCCGAGGCGATGATGCGGTTGATCCGGCCGTTGACCATGATCGCCACGGGATCGGACATCTGGGTGGCGACGCCGATGTTCTGTTCGATCACCAGGATCGCGACATCGCCCTGTTCGGCGAGGCGGACCAGCATCTCCTCGACATGGGCGACGATGACGGGCGCCAAGCCCTCGGTCGGCTCGTCCATGATGAGCAGGCGCGGATTGAGCAGGAGCGCGCGGCTGATCGCGAGCATCTGCTGCTCGCCGCCGGAAAGCTGGCCGCCGCCATTGTTGCGGCGCTCGGCCAGGCGCGGGAAGACCTCGTAGATGCGCTCCGGCGTCCAGGCGCCGCGCTTGCCGCGCTGCATCAGCCGCAAATGCTCGTCGACCGTCAGCGAGCGCCAGAGCCGGCGGCCCTGCGGGACATAGCCGATGCCGAGCCGTGCCACCTCGGCCGGCGAGCGGCCGGCGATCTCCTCGCCGAAGAAGCGGATCGAGCCGGAGGCGATCGGCACCAAACCCATGATCGCCTTGCACATGGTGGTCTTGCCCATGCCGTTGCGACCGACGACGGAGAGGACACCGTGTTGCAGCGTGAGGTCGACGCCCTGGACGGCGTGCGAGCGGCCATAGAAGACGTTGAGGCCGGCGATCTGCAGGACGGGTATGCCGGCCGGCGGCGGGGCTTTCAGGCGCTCAGCCATGACCGCCTCCGAGATAGAGTTCCTGAACCTCCGGGTCGGATTCGATCTCGTCCGGCCGCCCCTCTTTGAAGATGCGGCCATTGTGCATCATCGTCACGCTCTCGACGACGCGCAGCGCCACGTCCATGTCGTGCTCGATGATGATGTAGCCGATATGGGCCGGCAGCGAAGTCAGGATCTGGACGAGGTCGGCCCGCTCGGTCGGCGACAGGCCAGCCGCTGGCTCGTCGAACAGGATGAAACGCGGCGCGCCCGACAAGGCGAGCGCGATCTCGAGCTGGCGCTGCTGGCCATAGGCGAGCTCGCCGACCAGCCGGTCCCTGACGGCGCTGAGATGGACGGCGTCGACCAGGCTCTCGGCGGCATGCTGGAGCGTGTCGTCGCGCCGCGGCCGCCTGAGCGAGAAACGGTTCCGCGAGACGCCGCGGCAGGCGAGATAGACATTCTCGAGTACCGTCAGCCCGGCGAAGAGCGAGGAGATCTGATAGGTGCGCCGGAGCCCGCGGCGGATGCGCTCATGCGGCGGAAAGGCCGTCACATCCTCGCCGAAGAAGCGGATGACGCCGGAACTCGGCGAAAAATCGCCGGTGACGCAGTTGAACAATGTGGTCTTGCCGGCGCCGTTCGAGCCGAGCACCGCCCGCCGCTCGCCGGGGCGGACCGACAGGGTCACGTCGGACAGCGCCGCCAGCGCCCCGAACAGGCGCGAGACTCCGCGCAGTTCGAGCGCATTGGCCGAACCGGCGCTGCTCAGCCGTTCCAGGCTCGGCACGGCGCTCATGATGCGCCTCCGCCGGTCCGCATCTGCGCGTCCTGTGCCTCGCGGCCTTTGCGATAGCGCTCGCGCAGGCGCTGCCAGATGCCGACCAGCCCGTCCGGCGAGAACAGCACGATGACGAGGAAGCCGACGCCGATCAGCAATTGATAGCGCTTGCCTTCGAGCCCGACCCAGTCGAGCAGGTCGAGCGCGAAGGTGCGCAGCAGCACATAGACCAGCGCGCCGATAAAGGGGCCGATCGGGCGGCTGAGGCCACCGACCACGGCGATGATCAGCATGTCGACCACCGGCCCGACGCCGCCCGTCCCGGGCGAGACCTGGCGCTGGTACCAGACCAGCAGCACGCCGGCGAAGGCGGCGATCACCGCGGCGAAGGCGTAGGCTGCGATGCGATGGGCGACGACGTCGAAGCCGAGCGCCGCCATGCGCCGGGGATTGTCGCGTGTGCCTTGCAGGGCAAGGCCGAAAGGTGCGCGCGAGACATAGACGACCCCGGCATAGGCGAGGGCGGCGCAGCCGAGCGTCAGATAGTAGAACGGCATTGTGCTTCCCCAGTCGATGCCGAGGAAGACCGGCGGCATCACGCCGTTGAAGCCGCTGAAACCATTGAAGATCGTGTAGTTCTGCAGGGCGAGGTAATAGAAGGCCGAGCCGATCGCGAGGGTGATCATGATCGTGTAGATGCCCTCGGTCCTGACCGAGAGCGCGCCGCTCAGCGTGCCGAACAGGGTGGCGAGCAGGATCGCGACCGGCACCGCCGTCCACCACGGCCATTTCAGGCTGATCTGGGTGATGGCGCTGTCGCCGAAGATGGCGACGAGATAGGCGGCGAAGGCCGCGACGGTCATCTGCACCAGGCTGACGATGCCGCCATAGCCGGCGAGAAACATCAGGCTGAGCGCGATCATGCCGAGGATCATCGCGTAGGCGAGGATCTGGACGAGCCAGAACGGGCTCGCGATCAGCGGCATCACCAGGAGCAGCGCCGCGACGATCCAGAAGGCGGTGCCCTGCCGGGCGATCACCTCGGCGAGTCCTTCGCGAGGGCGCGGCGTCGCGATTGCGAGGCGGGGTTCGGCCAGCGCCATCGTCAGCGCCTCACCGCGGCCAGGCCCTGCGGCCGGATCGCCAGCACGACGACCATGATGACGAAGGTCAGCATCACCGCATAGGTCGGCATGTAGACCGAGCCGAACTGCTCGGCGAGGCCGACGATGAGCGCGCCCATCGCCGCGCCGGGGATCGAGCCCATGCCGCCGACGATGACGACGACCAGCGAGGACAGGAGGATCTTGGTATCCTCGCCCGGCTGCAGCGACTGGAAGGTGCCGCCGACGACCCCGGCCAAGCCTGCAAGCCCGGCGCCGAAGGCAAAGACCATGACGAAGACGAGCTGCACGCGCACGCCGGTCGCAGAGAGCATGTCGCGATCATCGACGCCGGCGCGGACCAGCATGCCGATCCGCGTGCGGTTGAGCGCCAGCCACATCGCGACGCCGAGGATGATCGCGCCGATCAGGATGGCGATGCGGACCAGCGGGTACATCATCATCACCGCCTCGCCATTGCTGCGCAGCGCGACGATGAAGGGCAGTTGCACCGGGCCGGAGAGCCAGTCCGGCGTCGTCACCTGGAAGGTGTCGCCGCCATAGCCCCAGAGCAGGAGGTCTGCGACGATGATGGAGAGGCCGATCGTGACCAGCGTCTGGCGCAGGTCCTGGCCCTCCATCCAGCGGAAGAGCAGCACCTGCATCAGGATGCCGGCAAGGGCGACGACCACGAAGGCGCCGATCAGCGCGGCGAACCAGGATCCCGTCAGGTTGCCGATGCTGTAGCCGACATAGCCGCCGAACAGATAGAGCGAGCCATGCGCGAGGTTGACGTTGCGCATCAGGCCGAAGATCAGCGTGAAGCCGCTGGCGACGAGGAAATAGAGCCCGCCGAGCGTGATGCCGTTGAAGAGCGCGCTCAGGAAGACGCGCTTCCTGCCGAAGGTCAGCTCCATCCACGGCGTCCAGACCGCGAAGATCAGGAAGAGGAGCAGGGCGACCGCGATCAGGATCACCAGCGACCAGATCGGGCGGCGGCCGATGAAGTCAGACATGGCTCGCCCGCGTTTGCGGCAGTCCGACGGTGCGCAGCACCCGGCGATAGTCGCGCGGTGCCATGCCGACATGAGCGGTGAAGAAGCGGGTGAACACGCTCTGGCCGGAGAAGCCGAGGCGGTGGCTGATGCTGGTCACCGGGTCGCTCGACAGCACGATCCTCTCGAGTGCCGCGTCGATACGGGCGGTATTGGCGAAGACCGTCGGGGTGACGCCGACCTGTTGCCGAAAGAGCTTGAAGAAATGGGCGCGCGATAGCCCGGCCTCGCGCGCGATCTGGGCGAGCGCGCCTTCGGACGAGGTATGCTGCTCCAGCAGACGGCAGGCGCGCAGCACCCGCCGATCGAGGGCACCTGCCGAGGTGTCGTGTAGCAGCGAAGAGACGAGCTCGGGTCCGATCGGCTCGCTGGAAGCCTGCGCCAGCGCCATCAGCACCGGGGCGAGGTTGAGCTCGCGATGCTGCGACAGCAGCATCTCGACCGCCTGGTCGCGCCAGGCGGCGAGCTCGCGGGTCACGACCAGCTCGGATGACGGGAAGACCAACGAACTGGCCGACGGCATGGCCTGCGCCGCCAGCCATTCCGGCTTGAGATAGATGACGAGGAACAGGCCGAAGGAACCCGGCTGCTCCGGTTGGAAATTGTGCGGTTCCCAGGGATTGACCGCAACGCCCATGAAGGGATCGACCCGGACCGTGCGGTCATTGACGGTCACGAGGCCGCGCGACCCGTCGAGGAAGAAGATCAGATGAGCCTCGCGGTGGGCATGCACCACCATTGGGCGATCGAGGTCGTAGATCGACACCCGTCCGAACGGACCGTGGCAGACCGCGACTGCGCGACTCATGGCTCCTCGCGTAGCAAAGCCCGGTGGGCCTAAGGCTGCCTCATCAGGTGAGCCTTCGCCCAACGCCGCATTCAGGAAGCGCGCGACGTCGTTGACCGGAGCGGGACGGCTGGCCGGACAGGGCGCGATCCTTGGCGCGCTCCCGTCCGGGGAGTCAGTCGGTAGGAACGACTAGGGCTTGCATTCCGGATTGGTCCGGGAGGGCAGTCCGACGGCCTTGAAGGCGTCCGCAGACAGGCCCATCGTCTTCGAGACATTCGGGACGGTGCGGACGAACTTGTTGGTGAGGTCACCGTTCGGCGCCTCGACGACTTCGGTGATGAAGGTCGTCGCGATCGCCTGCCGGTCGTCGTCGAGCTTGATCGGCCCGTTCGGGGCATCGAGCTCGACCTTGGCGAGTGCGGCCCGGAACTTGGCGCCGCCGTCGGAGAGGTCGGCATTGACCTTCTCCAGTCCCGCCGCCATCCCGCTGAAGGCATTGTAATAATTGGTCGCGAACAGCGAGGGGCTGGCGAAGCGCTTGTCCGCCGGGAAAGCGTCCTGATAGGCCTTCACCCAGGCTTTCCATTTCGGGTCGTCCCAGGCATCGGCGACGCCGCCCGAGGAGGGCGTGCCGACGAGGAGCTTCTTGGCCGCGCCACGCGAGGACAGCACGGTCTGGTCGACCATGATCGAGCCGCCGACAAACTTCGCCTTGCCGCCGGTCTGGCCGTACTGATTGAGGAAGTTGACGGAGTCGCCACCGCCGAGGCCGAGGAAGACGGCGTCGACATCATCGGGAATATTGGCGATGACCGAGCCGAAATCCTTGGTTCCGAGCGGCACCCATTGGCGCTGTACGATCTGGCCGCCGGCCTTGCAATAGCCGAGGGCGAAGCCGAAGACCTGCGTATAGGGGAAGGAGTAGTCCTCGCCGATCACGGCGAGCTTCTTGTAGCCCTTGTCCTTGAAGACGTATTCGCCGAGCCCGGCCATCCACATCGCGCCGTTGCTGTTGAAGCGGAAATAGTTCGGCGACGGATTGACGTAGGTCGTCTCGAGCGCGCCCGAGGACGCATCGACCACGGTGACGTTGGGCACCGTCTTCGAATAATCGCGCATCGCGATGCCCTCGGAACCCGAGAGCGGGCCGAGGATGAGCTGGACCTTGTCCTGCTCGACCAGCTTGCGCGCGGCGCGCAGCGCCGAGTCCGGGCTGGCATCGGTCGCTGCGATGATGAACTCGACCTCGCGGCCGGCAATCTTGCCGCCACGTTGTTTCAGCGCGATCTGGGCGCCGCGCACGCCGTCCTCGCCGCCCGAGGTCAGCGCACCCGAAAGCGTCGCCAAGACGCCGATCTTGAGTTTTTCCTGAGCCTGGCCGGTGCCTCCGGCCGCAATCAAAGCGCACGCCGCGACGGCGGCCATCAGTGCCTTCCGCATTGCATTCACCTCCCTGCGTGGCCGGCCGCGCCGAAGGTGTCCAACGGCGGAGCCGGTGGCGGATTTTTATCCCGCTCTAAATCTAGGCTAGCACAGGCCGGTCTACTGCCAAGGTCGTAGACATTGCCGAGGGTCTGCTTTTCACGGCCCGGCGGAGGCGATGGCGCAGGGCGAGACCCCCCTTAGTCCAGCGCCACGGCGTGGTCGTCGGCGGGCGCGTCCTGCCGGCGGGGCGTGCGCAGCAGCGCCAGGAACGGCAAGGCCGCGAGGCAGAGGATCATCAGCAGCTTGAAGTCGTCGATATAGGCGATGATCATCGCCTGCCGCGTGATCACTTCGTCCAGCGCGGCGCGCCCGGCCAGCGTCGCCGGATCCCAGGCGTGCTTGATCGCCGGCAACTCGAACAGGCGGTTATAGGGCGTGACATAGTTCGCGATCTCGGCGTGGTTCACCTGGACGTTGCGGGTCAGCAGGTAGCTGACCAGCGAAATGCCGACGCTGGAGCCGATATTGCGCGAGAGGTTGTAGAGGCCGGTGCCGTCACCGCGATACTCCGCCGGCAGCGTTGCGAAGGTGATCGTCGTCAGCGGCACGAAGAGCAGGCCGAGCCCGCCGCCCTGGAGGAAGCCGGTCAGCATGATCCGCTCTTGCGAGACGTCGGGCGTCCAGCCGGCCATGTCGTACATCGCCCAGGCGCTGACCAGGAAGCCGGCGCCGAGCAGGATGCGGATGTCGACCTTGCCGATCAGCCGACCGACGAGGAACATGCAGGCCATGGTGCCGAGGCCGCGCGGCCCCATGACGATGCCGGCGGTGACGACTGGATAGCCCAGCAGCGTCTGCAGGTAAGGCGTCAGCAGCGCCAGCGAGGCCAGGTAGCAGATGCCGACGATGAAGATGAAGATCAGGCCGACATTGAAGTTCCGGTCGAGGAACAGGCGCGGCTTGATGAAGGAGTTCTGCGCCGTGAAGGTGTGGACGATCAGGATGTAGACGGCCGCGACGCAGACCGCCGCCTCGACGATGATCTCCAGCGAGTCGAACCAGTCGAGCTGGGCGCCACGGTCGAGGAAGAGCTGCAGCGCGGCGATCGCGAGGCTGAGCGCGCCGAAGCCGATCCAGTCCAGCCTGGCGAGCGCGCTCGACTTGGTCTCGGTGACGAAGATCGAGACGCCGGCCAGTGCCAGGGCGCCGAGCGGCAGGTTGATGTAGAACACCCAGCGCCAGGAGATGTTCTCGGTTAGCCAGCCGCCGAGCACGGGGCCGAGCACCGGCCCGACCATGACCGAGATGCCGAACAGCGCCATGGCGGAGCCGCGCTCCTCCGGCGTGTAGATGTCGAGCAGGATGCTTTGCGAGAGCGGCACGAGCGAGGCGCCGAAGAAGCCTTGCAACAGCCGGAAGCCGACGATCTGGGTCAGAGACTGCGCCGCCCCGCACAGGATCGAGGCGACGACGAAGCCGATGATCGCCACCGACAGCACGCGCTTGCGGCCGAAGCGCGCCGCCAGGAAGCCGGAAGGCGGCGTCATGATCGCCGCGGCGACGATGTAGGAGGTCAGGACCCAGTTGATCTGGTCGGCGCTCGCCGAGACGCTGCCCTGGATATAGGGCAGCGCGACATTGGCGATGGTGGTGTCGAGCGCCTGCATGATCACCGCGAGGATCACGCAGGCGGTGATGGCGCCGCGATTGGCGACGGGCGCCCCGGCCGTGGCGGCTGCGCTGGCCATGGCGGGCCTCTTACCTGGTCTTGCTCTTGCCGACGGCGTCGGAGATGAAGCTCGGCAGGCCGCGGGCGTGGCCGGTGTCGATGTCGAGCGTGACGCTCATGCCGGCGCGCAACAGCGGCTCGTCCGGCGGGGTCTCGATCTTCACGCGCATGGCGATGCGCTGCACGACCTTGACCCAGTTGCCGCTGGTGTTCTGCGCCGGCAGCAGCGAGAAGCTCGCGGCCGAGGCCGGGCTGATGCTGTCGACCGTGCCTTTCCAGACGGCGCCCGGATAGGTGTCGACATAGACCTCGGCGCTCTGGCCCGGCTTCACCCAGGTGAGCTCGGTCTCCTTCGGATTGGCCTGGATCCAGACATGCTCGGTCGAGACCAGGCTGAAGGCATTGGTCGCCGCCTCCAGGTACTGGCCCTTCTGCAGCGAGGGCACATTGGTGACGACGCCGTTCATCGGCGCGCGGACCGTCGTATGGTCGAGCTGGCGCTGCGCCTCGGCCCGGGCCGCGACCGCATCCTTGTAGCGCGGGTGGTCCTCGACCGGCGCGTCGGGCCTGCCGTTGAGGCTGGCGGCGATGCCGGCAAGCTGGTTCCCGAGCTGGGCGAGCTTGAGCCGGGCGCTGTCGAGATCGTGCTTGGCCTGGTCGTAGGTCGCCTGGGAGGCGACGGATTTGGTGGCGAGGTCCTGCTGGCGCTTGAATGCGGTCTCGTAGAAGGCGATGTCGGTACGGGCCTGCTCGATCTGGCTCTGCATGCCCTTGTAGCTGGCCTTCAGCGCCTCGAGATCGTTGCCGACCATGCCGATCTGCGCATCGGCCCGCTCCAGCGCGAAGCGGAACGGCTTGCTGTCGAGCCGGAAGAGCACGTCGCCGGCCTTGACCGCCTGGTTGTCGCGGACGTCGATCTCGCCGACGATGCCGGCGACATCGGTCGAGATGCCCAGGATATCCGCCTGCACATAGGCGTTGTCGGTCGACATCACCTGCCCGCCAACGACGTAATAATAGCCGCCCGCGACGAGGGCGACGGGCAGCAGCGCGAAGAGGATGCGGCGCGTGCGGCTGCGCCCGGCCTGTGCCGCAGTTGCCGGCGTGGCAGCCGGTGCTGCGGTCTCCGGAGCCTTGGCCGCCGGCTGCGGTGCCGCCCTGAGCTCCGGCCGCGGGATCGCGGTCACGTTGCCGGGGGAGGCGGGTTCGGACTCCGCAGCGGGAGCCGCCTCGGCGGGGACGTCTGACTTTCTGGCTGAGTCATCCATTTTGGACCTGCCTTTCGGCCACCGGCACCTGGCAGGCGGCCGTCAGATTCGCTTTCATCTGCCCCAGCGTCGCGAGCAGCTGGTCGCGCTCGGCCTGTGGGATGTCGCCGAACGCCTCCGCCCGGGTGATCTCGCCGAGCGCCAGCAACTCCCTGAGCTTCGGCCGGGCTTTCTCGGTCAGATAGAGCTGCCAGATGCGCCTGTCGGTGGCGTGCGACCGGCGTTCCGCCAGGCCGCAGCTTTCGAGCTTGTCGAGCAGGCGCCCGACCGTGATCGGCTCGACATCCATCAACTCGGCCAGCGCGCCCTGCTGGATGCCGGCATTCTGGTCGAGATAGGCCAGCACCTGCCATTGCGAACGGGTCAGCCCGGAATCGCGGGCGTGCTGCTCGAAACGCTTGCGCAGGAGGCGCGCGACGTCGTGGAGCAGGAAGCCCACGGTCGGCGGCGGCTGCTTGGTTCGAGAAGTCATAAGCATCTATATAATAGCAATGCTTCATTCCGTCTGGAGGGCGACCTGTTCGAGGCTGTGGCGAGTCGTCGCAGCTGGCGGCTCCAATGTGGATCCTCGGCCGAGCCGCGCTCGCCCGGCATGACGCGGGTGGTTCCGCGGGAACCCGGCACCCTCTAGCTTGCGCTGCGCAGGTCCAGCCTGCCGATGTCCCGCGCTCGGGACAGGTGGAGAGACACATGCATTTCCTCTTCGACGGTCCCGAACAGGCCAGGCACACCATTCTCCTCGCCCATGGCGCCGGGGCTCCGATGGATTCCGCCTCGATGACCGCTGCGGCGGGGAGCCTGGCCGGGGAGGGCTTTCGCGTCGCCCGCTTCGAGTTCGCCTATATGGCCAGCCGCCGCAGCGAGGCCGGGCGCAAGCCGCCGCCGCGGGCTGAGACGCTCAATCCGGAATACCGGGCCGCGATCGAGGCGCTGGGGCCGTCGCGATCCCTGATCATCGGCGGCAAGTCGATGGGCGGGCGGGTCGCCAGCATGATCGCCGACGATTTGTTCGCGGCCGGGCGGATCAGCGGCCTGCTCTGCCTGGGCTACCCGTTCCATCCGCCGGCGAAGCCGCAGCAGCTGCGGACGCAGCATCTCGCCGATCTCAGGACGCCGACGCTCATCATCCAGGGCACGCGCGACGAATTCGGCACGCGCGAGGAGGTCGGCGGCTATAGCCTGTCGCCGGCGATCGAGATGCTCTGGCTCGAGGATGGCGATCACGACCTGCGGCCGCGCAAGGCGTCCGGCTTTTCGCCAAGCGGGCACCTTGGGACGATGGCGAAGACCGTCGCGGCCTGGGCGGGCACGAAGCTGGCCTAGGGGTGAGGGCGTTCAGCGGGCCCGGCAGTCGCCGCTTCGGAACGACTTGACCAGTCTCGAAATCACCGGGTCGAACGCCTTTTGCCGCTCGCGATCGTATTCGAGGCGAAAATAGGCCACCGCCTGATCGCAGCCCGGGATGGCGCGCGCATAGACGATGCGGTTGCCCTTGGCTCCGGACCAGACGGCTCCGCTCTTGTTCTGCGTTTGGTAGCTGATGCTCCAGCCGTCGCGCTGGTCGAATGCCTGGCGCTGCCTGGCCTCGGCTGCAAGGCTGCCTTCGGTCGGGTAGCTGCCCCAGACCCGCAATTCGGCAGCGCCGTCTGAAGAGGAAGAAAGGCCGCCATCGCCATTGTCGGCTTCCTCGACCTTGGAGAAGCCGGGCGGGATATCGATCCAGTACTGGAAACGGGCATTGCCATAGCGCTGCCAATCGGACGCGGCAGCCGGGAAGGCGAGCGCGGTCAGCAGGGCGAGCAGGGCCGCCTTGAGGAGCCCGGCCAGCGGGATTCCTGCGGGCCGTCGAGGGCCCGGCGCTCCATTCCAAGTCATCGGTCGCGACCTTCCGCTCAGTTGCGCCTCGTGCCGCGCAGATCGGACGGTGTCGTGCCGAAGCGGTTGCGGAAGGCCCGGTTGAAGACGGAGAGATCGTTGAAACCGGCGCAATAGGCAATGGCGGCGATACCCTCGCCGGCGCGGCGCGGATCGAGCAAAGCGCGGCGGCTCTCCTCCAGCCGCGTCGCCAGCAGCCAGCGCCCGAAGCTCTGGCCGGTTGCGGCGAAACGCGCATGCAGTGTGCGCAGCGAGATGTTGAAATGCGCTGCGACGGTGCCGGGCGAGAGCGTCTCGTCGCCGAGGCGTCCGCGGCAGAAGGCGAGGATCGCCTCATGCAAACGGTCGGGGCCGGGGCCGGCGGCGTCGCTCGACAGCCCGATCAGATTGCAGAGATTATCGGCGAGCAGGCTCGCCGACATCTCGTCGATGACCTCGCCATGCCGGGCGAGCTCGAGGAGATGGCGCCGCGCCAGCGACACGAAGCGCGAGGACAGCGCGATGCGATGCGGACGGCCGCGCACGAGCCAGGGCGCCTTGAGCAGGAGCGTGCGGCGCGGCAGCACCGCGACGACGCGCCGGACATCCTCGGAGAAGGAGAGGCGGAACGGCCGCGCGCCATCGACCAGCCCGATCTCGCCGGGCTTGAGCAGGAGCCGTTCGTCGCCCTGCGAGAGCCGACATTCGCCCCGCTCCTGCAGGCTGACGAGGACGCTGTCGTCGCCTTGTGCGACATGGCGGGAGGTGCGCACCACGTCGTGCCGCGTCGAGCGGAAGCTCGCGATTCTGACATCGCCGAAGCTGCGCCCGGTGATGGAGCCGTGGAAGGCCTCCTGCGGATCGGGCGCCTCGGTCGTGACGTTGAGCACGGCGCGGCAGACGGTCTCGCGCCAATAGTCGAACCCGGAATCGGGTTCGAGACCTTCCGTGCCCCAGACAATGGTCCCCATGACCCTCTCCGCCCGTCAGTCGACAGAACCTGCCGGGACGGGTCCAGCTTTTCATAAGAATGGTTTGCACTCAAAGCCGGAATTTTCTGCACGCAGCGCCGAGACCCCGCCCGGCCTCCCTTCCTAGCTTTCCGATCGGAGGGGCAGAGAAGCGATGCAGACGGATTTCACGGCCGAGCAATTGCGCGATCCCGCGATCCGGGAAGCTGCCGACATCCTCGGAACCTGCGTGCATTACGGCTTCTGCACCAATACCTGCCCGACCTATGTGCTGAGCCGCGACGAGAACGAATCCCCGCGCGGGCGCATCGACCTGATCCGCGCCATGCTGGAGAGCGGCGGGCCGCCGAAGCCGCAGACCGTCGCGCATCTCGACAGCTGCCTCTCCTGCCTGTCTTGCATGACCACCTGCGCGGCGAAGGTCGACTATGCGCATCTGATCGACCGGGCCCGGATCCATGTCGAGCGCCATCATCGCCGCCCGCCGGCAGAGCGCGCCTTGCGGGCGCTGCTTGCCTTCGTGCTGCCGCGGCCGCGCTTGTTTCAGGTCGCGCTGAAGCTCGGCCGGTTCGGTCGGCCCCTGCAGAGGCTGCTGCCGGTGCGGCTGCGGCCGCTGCTGGCGATGATCCCCGAGCGGACGCATACCGAGATTCTGGCGCCGCAGGTATTCAGGGCGGAGGGCGAGAAGCGGGCGCGGGTGGCGTTGCTCGCCGGCTGCGCCCAGCAGGCTCTCGACGGCAACATCAACGCGGCGACGATCCGGCTGCTGACACGGCATGGCTGCGAGGTTGTCGTTGCCGCGGGCGCTGGCTGCTGCGGCTCGCTGACGCTGCATATGGGCCGCGAGAACGAGGCGATGGCGGCAGCCGCCGCCAATGTCCGCGCCTGGATGCGCGAGCGCCGCGGCGAGGGGCTCGACGCGGTGATCGTCAACGCTTCCGGCTGCGGCACCACGGTCAAGGATTACGGCCATCTTCTCGCCCGGATGGCGCTTGCCGGCGAGGCGCAGGAGATCGCCAGTATCGCCCGCGACGTCACCGAATTCATCGCCGGCATCGGGCTTCGGCCGGTCGCGCAGGAGCGTCCGCGCCTGCGCGTCACCTATCACGATGCCTGCTCGATGCAGCATGGCCAGCGCGTCACCCGGCCGCCGCGCGATTTGCTGCGCGCCGCGGGCTTCGAGGTGGTGGACGTGCCGGAGAAGCATTTCTGCTGCGGCTCGGCCGGCACCTACAACCTGCTCCAGCCTGCGACGGCGGAGACGCTGGGCCAGCGCAAGGCAGGAAATATCGACAGTACGGCGCCGGATGTGGTGGCGGCCGGCAATATCGGCTGCCTGACGCAGCTGCGGCGCTATGTCGGCGCGCCGATGGCGCACACCGCCGAGCTGCTGGACTGGGCGACGGGCGGTCCGCTGCCGCCGGCCCTCGCTGGCGTGACACTGACGAGCCGGCCGGCACCGCAGCGTGAGGAGGCGCCGGCCGTGGCTGCCGCCCCGGCGCCGAATGACGATGCCGGCTTCTGGTGACCGGCAAAGACACAGGACAACAGAGGGGAGACGCCGGCATGGCGGAGGCATTCTTCAACGAGGTCGCGGCGGCGATCGGGGCCGAGTGGATCAATCGCAGCGAGGAGACGCTGCGCCGCTATGGCGAGAACACCATGCCGGGCGGCGACCGGCGCCCGCTCGGCGTGATCTATCCCGGCAGCACGGCCGAGGTGCAGGCGATCGTGAAGGCGGCGAACCGCCATGGCGTCGCACTTTATCCGGTCAGCACCGGCAACAATATCGGGCTCGGCAGCCGCTCGGCGGTGCATGCAGGGCAGGTCGTGCTCGATCTCGGACGCCGGATGAACCGCATCCTTGAGATCGACGAGACCCTAGCCTTCGCTGTGGTCGAGCCCGGCGTCAGCTACCAGGCGATGTATGACGAGCTGGTCCGGCGCGGCGACAAGTTCATGGTCGACGTCACCTCCGGTCCGCCGCAGGGCGGCATGCTCGGCAATGCGCTCGACAAGGGCGCCGGCTACGGTCCCTATTTCGACCATTTCGGCTTCTCCTGCGGCATGGAGATCGTGCTGGGGAATGGCGAGGTGCTGCGCACGGGCGACGGCGCGCTCGCGGGCTCCGAGCTGCCGAACTGGCATGTCAGCAAGTACAGCTTCGGCCCGATCCTCGACGGGCTGTTCGCCCAATCGAATTTCGGCATCGTCACGCGCATGGGCATCTGGCTGCTGCCGCGCCCGCCGGCTGTCCGCAGCTTCCACTTCACCTATCCCGACGATGACGACCTCGCCGAGATCGTCGACATCTGCCGGGCGCTCAAGCTCTCCAACTTCGTGCCGACGCTGCTGCGCGTCGCCAACGACGTCTATCTCTGCGGTTCCGAGCATCCGAGTCCGGAATACAGACCCGGCAGCCGTACCTCGATCTCGGATGCGGGCCGGCGCGCTTTGCGGGAGAAGGACAGGCTCGGCGCCTGGACGGTGTCGGGCGCCTTCTATGGTCCGAGCATGGCCGCGATCGAACCGCAGATCGAGCGCGTGCGCGCCGCCTTCGGCAAGTCCGGCAAGGCGACCTACATCCCGCATGAGGAGGCGCTCGGCTTCCACGCCCTGCAGGTCGCGATCAATGCCTGCTCGGGCGTGCCCGGCGTCGGCGAGCTCGGCCTGCTGAAATGGCGGCCCGGCGGCGGCAATCTCTGGTTCCTGCCGGGCACGCCGATGGTCGGCAGCATCGCCAACGAATGCCAGCGCATCTCGCGCCGGATCTATGCCGAGCACGGCATGGACTACATGATCATGAACGTCTGCAGCGCCCGCTTCGCCAGGGGCTTGCACGTCATCACCTTCGATCGCGAGAACCCGGACGAGAACGCCCGCGCCAACGCCTGCTACGAGGCGCTCGCCCGGGCCTATGCCGAGCGCGGCATCTTCGTCGGCCGCGCCCCGCTCGACTACCACGCGCTGCATATGGGCCAGGCCATGCCGGCCTTCCGCGATAGCTGCACGGCGATCAAGGCCGCACTCGACCCGGCCGGCGTGATCGCGCCCGGCCGCTACGGCATCGCTTGAGAGCAGGGATCAGGGAGGAAGCAACGACATGTCCAATAGCCTCAGGATCACTGCGAGCGCGCTGGCGCTTCTCACTGCCCTCGCGACGACCGTGTCGGCCGAGCCGGCGAAATCGATCAAGATCGGCCTCGTCACCACCCTGACCGGGCCGCCGGCGGTGCTCGGCCAGCATACCCGCGACGGCTTCCAGCTCGCGATCAAGCAGCTCGGCGGCAAGATCGCGGGCATTCCGGCCGAGGTGCTGGTCGTCGACGACGAGTTGAAGCCGGAGGTCGGCATCCAGCGCGTGCAGCAACTGATCGAGCGCGACAAGGTCGACGCCATCGTTGGCGTCGTCTTCTCCAACATCCTGATGGCGACGGCCCGGCGCATGGTCGACGGCCAGACCGTCTTCATCGGCACCAATGCCGGCCCGTCTCCGATCGCTGGAGCGAGATGCAGTCCCTACCTGTTCTCGGCCGCCTACCAGAACGACCAGAACGCCGAGGCGATGGGGCGTCACGCCACGCAGAAGGGCTATCGCAAGATCGTGGTCGTCGCGCCCAACTACCAGGCGGGCAAGGATGTCATCGCCGGCTTCAAACGCGAATACAAGGGCGAGATCGTCGACGAGATCTTCGTGCCGCTGACGCAGCCGGACTTCTCCAGCGATCTCGCCAAGATCGTCGCCGCGAAGGCGGACGCGGCCTTCGTCTTCATGCCGGGCGGCCTCGGCGTCACCTTCGTCAAGCAATGGCGGCAGGCCGGCGTCACGCTGCCGATGCTCTCGGCCCACACCATCGACGAGACCAACCTGCCGGCGCTCCAGGATGCGGCGGTCGGGACGTCGGGCGTCACCAACTGGTCCCCCGCGCTCGACGTGCCGGCGAGCCGCGCCTTCGTCGAGACGTTCAAGGCGGAGTACAAGTACACGCCCGCCAACTATGCCGCGCACGCCTATGATGCGGCGATCTGGCTGAACGCTGCCGCGACCTCCCTGAAGGGCGACATCGCCGACCGGACGAAGCTGATCGAGGCCCTGCGCAAGACGAAGTTCGACTCCGTGCGCGGGCGCTTCGCGATCGGGCCGAACCAGTTCCCGATCCAGGATTATTACCTCGTTTCGGTGAATAAGGGCTCGGATGGCAGCTACGCCACGCAGATCGAAAGCAAGATCGCCGAGGGGCTGCCTGACGCCTATGGCAAGGACTGCAAGATGCCGTTCTGAGCGGGCGGCTGCTCAGCCGAGCTTAGCCACGGCACGCAGGTCCTCGGCGGTGGTCGTCGGCAGGCCGAAGAATTCGAGATAGGCCGGGATCTGCTCGAACAGCATGTCGGTGCCGACCTGGACCTGGCAGCCGCGCTGCTGCGCCGCCGCCAGGAAGGGCGTGATGGTCTGCGCCATCACCACCTCGCCGACGAAGGCGGAGGCGGGCAGGCGCGCGATGTCGAGCGGCAGCGGATCGCCGGGCTTCATCCCCAAAGGCGTTGCGTTGACGACGATGTCGAAGCCGGCCGGATCGTTCGAGCCGGTCGAAACCTTGAGCGCGGGGTAATAGCGCGTCAGCCGCCCGCCCAGCGCCGCGGCTGCCCCGCCATTCATGTCGAACAGGCCGAGCTCGGCGACGCCGGCCTTGGCGAGCGATGCGGCGATCGCTGAGCCGACGCCGCCGGCGCCAACCACGAGCGCCCTGGTGCCGGCAACCTGGCGGCCCTTGCGCAGCACGCCGCGCACGAAGCCCTCGCCGTCGAACATGTCGCCGGTCAGCCGGCCGTCGGCCTCGCGGCGCACGGCGTTGCAGGCTCCGGCGATCGCGGCGGTCGGCATGAGATCGTCGACCAGATCGGTCGTCACCACCTTGTGCGGCATGGTGACGAGCGCGCCATGGGCGTTTGAGAGCCGGAAGAACAGCCGGAGGAAATCGGGATAGTCCTCGCTGCGGCTGCCCATCGGCACGACCACCGCATCGATGCCGTCGCGCTCGAAATAGGGGTTGTAGATCAGCGGCGCCTTGAAGCTCTCGGTCGGGAAGCCGAGATGGCCGATGAGCCTGGTCTTGCCGCTGATCATGGCGTCTTCCGTCCTGTTCCGGAGTGGGGAGGCCGGCGTGGCCTCAGCCGGCGCTGCCCGTCCTCAGGGGAATGCCGAGGATCTCGCGCGCCTGCTGCCAGGTCGCGACGGGGCGGCCGTATTTCCGGCAGAGTTCTGTCGCCCGCACCACCAGCGCCGCATTCGAGGGCGCGAGCCGTTCGCGGTCGAGGCGGACATTGTCTTCCAGGCCGGTGCGGGCATGGCCGCCACTGGCGATGGCCCATTCGTTCAGCACGATCTGGTTCGAGCCGATGCCGGCGGCGCACCAGGGCGCGTTCTCGCCGAAGAGCCGCTTCACGGTGCGGATGTAGTAGTCGAACACGTCGCGATCGACCGGCATCGCATTCTTCACGCCCATGACGAACTGGACGTAGGGGCGATCGACGATCTGGCCGCGCTGCCACATCTCGTGCGCCTTGAGGATATGCGAGAGGTCGAAGGCCTCGATCTCCGGCTTGACGCCATGGGTGACCATTTCGGCGGCGAGCCAGTCGACCAGATCTGGCGCATTCTCGTAGACCCGGGTCGGGAAGTTGTTCGAGCCGACGGCGAGCGAGGCCATGTCCGGCCGCAGCGACAGCATGGCGCCGCGGGCCTGGCCGGCGCCCGAGCGGCCGCCGGTCGAGAGCTGGATGATCATGCCGGGGCAGTGCTTCTCAAGCCTCTCCTTCAGACGGCCATAGCGCTCGGGGTCCGAGCTCGGCTTGCCCTCGTCGTCGCGCACATGGCAGTGCGCGATGCTGGCGCCGGCTTCGAAGGCCTCCTGCGTGCTCTCGACCTGCTCGGCGATGGTGATCGGCACCGCCGGGTTGTTGGCCTTGGTCGGCAGCGAGCCGGTGATGGCGACGCAGATGATGCAGGGCTGCGTCATGGCTCAGACGTCCAGGAACACGGTCTCGCCTTCACCCTGGAGGCGAATGTCGAAACGGTAGACGCCGGGCGCGGTGCGCTTTGCGATGAGGGTGCGGCGGCGGTTCTCCTGCTCGACGAGGCCCAGCACGGGGTCGGCGCTGTTGTCCTCGTCGTCGAAATACATCCGGGTGTTGAGGCCGATATTGATGCCGCGCGAGACGAGCCAGAGGCTGATATGCGGCGCCATCATGCGCCTGTTGCGCCCCGGCACGGGACCCGGCTTGATCGTCTCGAAGCTCCAGAGGCCGCTGTCGAAATCGGTGATGATCCGGCCCCAGCCGCGGAAGCCGGGCGCGACCTCGCCATGCCGCGGATCCTCGGGATGGGGGTAGATGCCGTTGGCGTCGGCTTGCCAGGATTCCAGGAGGATGTCCTTCACCGGCGCGCCGGTGCCGTCATAGACGAGGCCCTCGATGCGGATGCGCTCGCCGGGCACGTCCGCGCCGGCGATGGTCTGGCCGAGCTCCTGGCGATAGATGTCGAAGCCCGCCGCGCCCGGCGCCAGGCCGATATGGACGTAAGGACCAGCGGTCTGCGAGGCGGATTCTTTCAGATAGGGCAGGGACTGGACCATGATCAGTTGCCCTCCAGGCGGTTCTCGAACAGGGTCGAACGCCGGCCGCGCAGCACGATGTCAAACTTGTAGGCGAGGCAGTCGAGCGGCACGGCGGCGTTCAGGTCCAGCGGCGCGATGAGCTGGTCGATGGCGCGCTGGTCGGGGATCGTCGCGACGATCGGGCATTTCGCGATCAGCGGATCGCCCTCGAAATACATCTGGGTGATCAGGCGCTGGCTGAAGGCCGTGCCGAAGACCGAGACGTGAATATGGGCCGGTCGCCAGTTGTTGACCCAGTTGCGCCAGGGATAGGCGCCGGGCTTGACCGTGCGGAAGAAATAGTAGCCGTTCTCGTCGGTCAGCGTGCGGCCGCAGCCGCCGAAATTCGGGTCGATCGGCGCGAGATAGCTGTCCTTCTTGTGGCGATAGCGCCCGCCGGCATTGGCCTGCCAGATCTCGACCAGCGTGTTCGGCACGCCGCGGCCGTTCTCGTCGAGGACGCGGCCATGGACGATGATGCGCTCGCCGACCGGGTCGCCGGTCTTGGCGTAGTTCTTGATCAGGTCGTTGTCGATCGGGTCGATGTCGCTGTGGCCGAAGGTCGGGCCGGTGATTTCCGACATCGAGCCCTGGAGCGAAAGCATCGCCAGGCGCGGGCTGCGCCCGACCGAGGTCTTGTAGTCGGGCGTCAGCGCCGGCGGCTGCCAGGTCCGGTCGCGCTGGTAGAACTCCGCTGGTTTCATGGCGTTTCCTCTCGTCCCTTAAGCCGGCTCTTCCTGAGCCATGGCTGCGAAGATGTCCTTCGCGATTTTGATGGCGTGGTTGGCGCGCGGGACGCCGGCATAGATCGCGACGTGGAGGAGAGCCTCCATCACGTCGTCCTGGCTCGCACCGGTGTTGCGCGTGGCGCGCAGATGCAAGGCGAGCTCCTCGTAATTGCCGAGCCCGGCCAGCAGCGCGATCGTCATCATCGAGCGCTCGCGCGTCGGCAGCGTGTCACGGGCCCAGACATGGCCCCAGGCGGCATCGGTGATCAGCGCCTGGAACGGGGCGTCGAACTCTGACTTGTTGGCCTCGGCGCGGCCGACATGGGCCTCGCCCAGCACGCGGCGGCGGATCGACATGCCCTTCTTGGCAAGCTCAGTCATGGGCGTGGGCCCTCAGGAACGGGGACAGGATGGCGGCATAGGCCGCGGGCTTCTCGACACAGGGCAGGTGGCCCGCGCCGGGAATGACGTGGAAGGCGGAACCGGGGATCAGCGCGGCGGTTGCTTCGACCAGCTCGGCAGGGGAGGCGCCGTCGGCATCGCCGGCGATCGCTAGAGCGGGCAGGCGCAGGGCCGCGGTCGCGGCGGTCTGGTCGGCCCGGGAGAGCGCCCTGCAGGCGGCGATGTAGCCGTCCGCCGGCGTCCGGGTCAGCATGGCGCGCCAGAGCGCGAGCTCGGGCGTGGCGCGGAAGGCGGGAGCGAACCAGCGCTCCATCACGGCGTCGGCGATATGCTCCAGCCCATGGCCGGCGATGGCGTCGATGCGGGCCTGCCAGCTTTCGACCGTGCCGAGCCGGGCGGCGGTGTTCGAGAGGACGAGAGCCCGGACCAGCTCGGGACGCCGGCTCGCCACGGTCTGGCCGATCAGGCCGCCGATCGAGAGACCGACGAAGACGATCGGCTTGCCGGCGACCGCCTCGATCAGCGCAATGGCGTCGTCGGCGTGGTCGGCGATGTCGGTGCCGCTGCCCAGCGTCGAGAGGCCGTGGCCCTGCTTGTCATAGCGGATATAGCGCAAATCCCGGGGGAAGAGCGGCAGGACCGCATCCCAGAGCCGCAGATCGGTGCCGAGCGAGTTGGCGAAGATCACCGTCGGAGCGTCCGCCGGGCCGTCCGCACGATAGTGGAGAGCTCCGTAGGGACGGGGCAAGGCTTGCATGTTCTCTCCTCCTGGCCATAACCTATCAGGGTGAAACCGACCCGAATAATGCAAAGATCGCTTGGATCCATAATCGAATGATTATGCACCCTGCCGTCAAGCTGCGTCATATCCGGGCTTTCCTGGACATTGCGGTCGAGGGCAGCCTGTCGGCGGTCGCACGGCGCCAGGGTATCACGCAGCCGGCCCTGAGCCGCACCCTCGCGGAATTGGAGACCTTGCTGGCGACGCCGCTGTTCCGACGCGAGAAGCGGCGTCTCGTGCTGACCGAGCAAGGCGCGCTCTTCCGCCGCCATGCCAGCATCGGATTACAGGCGTTCGAAGCCGGCGCGGCGGCGCTGCATCCGGGCGCGCCGGGCAGCACGATCCGGGTCGGCGTGCTGCCGACGGCAGCGACGCGCCTGTTCCCGCGCGTGGCGCTGCGCTTCCGCGAGATCGCGCCCGAGACCGTGCTGGCGATCGAAACCGGGCCGCATTCCTATCTGGTCGGGCTGCTGCGCGAGGGAGCGATCGACCTCATGCTCGGGCGCATGCCGGTGGCCAGCGAGATGGCCGGCCTGGTCTTCGCCCATCTCTATGAGGAGGAGATCACGCTGGTCGCCCGCGGCGACCATCCGCTGCGCGGCGAGCCGGTGGCGCAATTGCTGGCGCGGGTGCCGGTGCTGCTGCCGCCCGCCACCGCGATCATCCGCCGGGCAGTCGACGATTATCTGATGACGTTCAACCTGGCCGGACTGCAGCCCGCCTTCGAGACGGTCGCGCTGCCGGTGGGGCGCGCGATCCTGCTCGGCTCGGATGCGGTCTGGTTCATTTCGCGCGGCGTCGTCGCCGACGACCTCGACCGCGGCGACCTCTGCGAGATCTCGACCGGCGCGCGCTTCCTGTCGGGTGCGGTCGGCCTGACCAAGCGCCAGGGCGGGCCGGCGGTCCCCGGCCTCGACCTGCTGGAGCGGCTGACCAAGGAGAACGCCGACCGGCAAGATTAGCGCTTCGGCATCCCCGCCGGGCGGGCTGCGCGCTTCTGGGCGGCGATGCGGAAGGGGGCGTTCGGGGCGCCATAGCCCTGATAATTGCCCTGCCGCTGCACGATCTCGAAGAAGAAGCCGTCGGGCCGCGGCGCCGAATAGAACTGGAAGAACTGTCCGCCCGCATCCTCATCATAGAGGATGTTGGACAGGCGCATCCGCTCGACCAGCGCCGGCGGCAGGCCGAAGCGCGCCTCGACGTCGTGATAGTAGTTCGCGCCGATCTGCAGCACCGGGAAGCCGCGCCCGGCCATCGCCGTCGCGGTGGCGAAGATGTCGTCGCTGGCGAAGGCGATGTGCTGGACGGAGGAGCCGAAACTGTCCTCGATGAAGCGCCCGGCCAGGGTCCCGCGCGCGCTGGCTCCGTTCAGGGTGACGCGCAGGCCGCCGGACTGCACTGCCTGCGAGCGGACCAGCCCGTCGGGATCGACGACGTCGACGACCGGCGACTTATGGGCATCGAAGATGCTGGTGTAGAACAGCGACCAGCTCAGCATCTCGTCATAGGGCATGGTCTGGCCGATATGGTCGACCCGCGTCAGCCCTGCGCCCGCGCCTGCCGGGCTCGTCCTGAAGTCGATGTCCCAGATGCGGCCGAGATCGGAGGTCGAGTCCAGGAAACGCAGGACGCTGCCGCCGACGCCGCGAATGGCGGGGATGCTCAGCTCGCCCTCACCCGCGGCCTGCGCATGCGGCTGGGCGAGCAGCGCGCTGGCGCGCTCGAAGGCGGCACGCGCATCGGGCAGCATCAGCGCGATCTCCGACACCGCCGTGCCGTGGACGAGATAGGAGCTGTTGGCGAAACCGCTGGCATCGGTGTTGATCAATACGTTGACGCCGCCCTGCCGCCACAGGCCCACCGGCTTCGAGACATGGTTGCCGGTCTTCTCGAAACCGCAGGAGCGCAGCAGCGCCTCCAGACCGGGCGCTTCCTTGGCGCTGGTGGCGAATTCGAGGAACTCGACGCCCGCGACCGGGGCCGGCGGGGCAAAGGCGGGCAGGTCCGCAGGCAGCGCCGGCTCGGCCCGGCGCACCCGGTCCATCACCGCGATCAGGCTGCGATGGCCGTCCTGCGCCACCAGCCGCGGCAGGCCCGAGCGGAACTGATCGTTGAAGATCTCCAGGCTCAGCGGCCCGGCATAGCCCGTCGCGGTCACGGCGCGCATGAAGCCGGTGACGTCGAGATCGCCTTCGCCCGGCATGTTGCGGAAGTGGCGCGACCAGTAGAGCAGGTCCATGTCGATCGCAGGCGCGTCGGCGAGCTGCACGAAGAAGATCCGGTCGCCGGGGATCGCGCGGATCGAATCCGGATCGATGCGCCGGGCGAGCGTGTGGAAGCTGTCGAGGATCAGGCCGACATTGGGATGGTCGGCGCGTCGCACCACCTCCCAGGCATCGCGATGGTCGTTGACGAAGCGGCCCCAGCACAGGGCCTCGAAGCCGACGCGCACGCCGTGCCGCTTGGCGAGGTCGCCGAGCTCATGGAAGTCCGCGGCCATGCGGTCGATGCCGCCGATGGCGGCCGGATGCGTGGTAGAGCAGACCAGTACGAGATCGGTGCCGAGCTGGTTCATCAGCTCGAACTTGCGGGCGGCGCGGGCAAAAGCCCGGCTGCGATAGGGCTCGGGCAGGCTCTCGAAATCGCGGAAAGGCTGGAACAGGGTGATCTCGAGCCCGGCGTCGCGCACCATCTGGCCGACCTCGCCGGGCGTGAAATCCGAGGCGAGAAAGTCCTGCTCGAAGATCTCGATGCCATCGAAGCCGGCGCCCGCAATGGCTTCGAGCTTCTGCGAAAGATTGCCGGACAGCGAGACCGTTGCGATTGACGTCTTCATCATCTGCCCTTTCGCGACGGCGCGCGCCTGCATGCCCGAAGCTCGCCTGGCCGGAGGCCGGCGAGGATTCGCCGGGCAACGATACCCGGCTGGCGGAGGAAGTGTAGCCCGAAGGTCATCTGAAACGTTTCAGGCCGCGGCTGAGGGATATGTGCCGCGATGGTGCCGGAGGCTTTGTTCATTGGTCGCTTGTCGAGGGGCCGGTTCAGCGGAAAAGGCATGCCGGCCGGGCTGTTCGACCGAGCACTTTTTTAAAGATGCATAATCTCCAGATTATGAATTTCGGCGTAGTTTGCATTATTCATCGCGATTTCGGCTTGGTAGGTTATGAGCAGGAGGAGAGATTGCACGAGACCTACCCCTGCCATGGGCTACTCGACGCTCGCGCGGCCGCTTTCGCGCCACTGTCGATGAGAGCCGATCCTGCGGCACGGCCAGGCTTACGAACCATCTGCTTCTCGTCCCGGGTTCCCCTGCAAGTGAGATAGGCCGTCGGGGACGGCCGGACTTCAAACAAGTCGTGGGTTTCTACGCGTCTTACGGGAGCGGCGCCGGATCGTCGCGGCCTATGCCTGCCTCGAATACGCGGCGCGCGACATGTCGCGACGCAATAAAACAGAAACAAATCAATCATATCGGGAGTGGAACATGACGGCGGCTTTGCATGCTGACATCCAGCACAGGCAACAATCGAAGAAGGCGGCAGCCAGCGGCTGGATCGGCTCGGCGCTGGAATATTATGACTTCTTCATCTACGCGACCGCAGCGTCGCTGATCTTCCCGCAGATCTTCTTTCCGTCGAGCAATCCGACCGTGGCGATCGTCGCCTCGCTGGCGACCTACGGCGTCGGCTACGTCGCCCGCCCGATCGGTGCCTTCGTGCTCGGGCACTGGGGCGACACGCATGGCCGCAAGAATGTGCTGATCCTGTGCATGTTCCTGATGGGCTTCTCGACCATCGCGGTCGGCCTGCTCCCGACCTATGAGCAGGTCGGCATCCTCGCGCCGATCCTGCTCGTCATCATGCGCCTGATCCAGGGCTTCGCCGTCGCCGGCGAGATCTCGGGGGCGAGCTCGATGATCCTCGAGCACGCGCCCTTCGGCCGCCGCGGCTATTATGCCAGCTACACGCTGCAGGGGGTGCAGGCTGGGCAGATCATGGCCGCGGCCGTCTTCCTGCCGCTGGCCCATTTCATGCCGGAAGCCGCCTTCAACAGCTGGGGCTGGCGCATTCCCTTCCTCCTGAGCTTCATCGTCATCATCGCCGGCTGGATCATCCGCCGCGAGGTCGACGAGACTCCGGCCTTCAAGGAGGAGGGCAGCCAGAACGCGACGCCGCGCTCGCCGGTCATCGAAGCGATCCAGACCACCTGGCCGGACATGATCCGCGTTGTCCTGATGGCGCTGATGAACGTCATCCCGGTCGTCGCCACCATCTTCGGCGCCGCCTATGCGGTCCAGGCTGCCTATGGCATCGGCTTCCACAAGGACGTCTATCTCTGGATCCCGGTGATGGGGAACATCGTCGCCTGCCTGGTGATCCCCTATGTCGGCAACCTCTCCGACAAGATCGGCCGTCGGCCGCCCATCATCATCGGAGCCCTCGGCTCCGGCCTGCTCGCCTTCGGCTATCTCTATGCGATCTCGATCCACAGCGTGCCGCTGGCCATCGTGATGTCGCTGCTGATGTGGGGCGTGGTTTACCAGGGCTACAACGCGATCTTCCCGAGCTTCTTTCCGGAGCTGTTCCCGACCAGGACCCGCGTCTCCTCAATGGCGATCTCGCAGAACGTCGGCACTGCGGCCACGGCGCTCTTGCCGGCGCTGTTCGCCACGGTCGCTCCTCCGGGCTCGCAGAATGTCCCGCTGGTGGTCGGTTCGATCGCCTTCGCGATCTGCGTCATCGCGGCAGCTGCCTGCTGGTCAGCCCGCGAGACCTACCGCGTCCGGATGAACGATCTCGGCAATCCCGAGGCGGCTCCGGTCGACCAGGCGAGCTATGAACGCCTGCGGGACGAGAGCATCGCGGCTTCGCGCGGCTAGAACCGGATCGGCTCGGGCCGACCTGGTTTGACCGGCAGGGCGGCTTGAGGTCGCGCTGCATTCGGGCGGAAGCGTCCGGATGCAGCGCGATCGATTCCGAGGGCCGAGATGCCAGGCGTCGATATCGGCCCTGGCTCACGCTCCCGTTGTCATCAGCTATGCGCCGGGGTCTGTTTTCTGGACGAGATGGCTCGTCGCGGCGACCCCCGCGACAAATGGTGTCAAGCGCGCTCAGGGCTCCTGCGCTGAACCGTTCCGTCGCGGCGATGGCCTTGCCTATTTGATTTATCGTGGGGTAGCCATGTCGTTGGGTCCATCGCATCGGGCCGAACGGTCGAAGCCTTCCTTTGAGAAAATCGGGCGCGATAACAACGAGATAGATCGTGCTGCCGCATTGTTCCGGCCGCGCAGTGACCCTAGCCGCGGAGACCGAATGCAGCGGAAATCTCGCCTGTGACTGCCGCGCCGGGAAAGCACATCATCATCGTCGGCGGCGGTGCCAGCGGCGTGCTGATGGCGTTCCACCTGCTGCGCGACCCGCGCGACAATTGCGTGGTGACGCTGATCGAGCGCCGCGAGCGGGTCGGGCCCGGCCTCGCCTTCTCGACCGATCGTCCCGAGCATCTTCTGAACGTCCGGGCCGCGAACATGAGCGCCTTTCCGGACGATCCGCTGCATTTCTGGCGCTGGCTGAGCGAGGCAGCCGCGAGCCGGTTCGAGCCCTGCCCGGATCCCTACTGCTTCGCGCCGCGCCATCTCTATGGCGAGTACATGTCCCAGTTGGTCTCGCAGGAGCGTGCCGGACCGGCGGGGGAGGACCGGCTGACCATCGTCCGGGGCGAATGCCACTCCATCGAGGAGAGGGCGGGCAGGGTTGTCGCGACGCTCGACGACGGCACGACGCATCTCGGGCAGGTCGCCATCCTCGCGACCGGCAACGAGGCTTATGACTGGCAACAGGCCGATCGCCATGTCAGCCCATGGACCGTCGAAGCGGACGCTGCGGCAGAATCCGGCAAGCCGATCCTCATTCTCGGAACCGGCCTGTCGATGGTCGACTATGTCCTGACCCTGCTGCAGTCGGGATATGCCGAGCCGATTCACGCGCTGTCGCGGCGTGGGCTGCTGCCGCGGGTCCACCGCGACGCCTCGCCTGTTCGCTTCGACAAGGAAGACATTCCCTTCGGCGCCAGCGGTGCGACGCTCCTGCGCTGGTTCCGAGCCAGGCTCGCCGATCAGGAGCGCCAGGACGGCGACTGGCGCGGCGTCGTCGACGGTGTGCGGCCTTTCAGCCAGGAGATCTGGTGGAAACTGTCGAGCCGGTCGAAAGCGCGGCTGCTCGAGCATGCGCGGGCGCATTGGGATGTGCATCGCCATCGCATGGCGCCGCAGGCCGACAGGCGGCTGCAGGAGGCGATCGCCAGCGGGCAGTTGCGCATTCTCTCGGGCAGGATGCTGTCCAGCGAGGCCGGCGAGCACGGGCTCTGCGTATCCTATCGCCCGCGCGGCCAGTCCGCTCCCGAGACGTTGTCGGTCGGCAGCATCATCGATTGCAGGGGGATCACCGGCGATCCCAGTCTCTCGAGCAACCCAGCCCTGCAGTCGCTGCTGCGGCAGGGATTGGCGCGGGTCGACGCATTGCGCATCGGCATCGATGTCTCGGCCGATCATGCCGTGCTCGATGCCATGGGGGCGGCCTCGCGCCGGCTTTTCGCGATCGGGCCGCTGACACGGGCGGCGTTCTGGGAGACCGTCGCCATTCCCGACATCCGCGAGCAGTGCACAAGGCTCGCGCGCCAGATCGGATTGCTGTCGGTAGCGGCCTGACGAGGCCGACATGGTGCGCTGCCGATTTCGTTCCGGCGATCAGCCGCGTGCCCGCAAGGAGGGTCTCACCACGATGACCTTCGGCCGCGTGAATTCCTCGACTGCATAGCGGACGCCTTCGCGCCCGAAGCCGGAGGTTCCGGTTCCGCCATAGGGCATGTGGTCGACGCGCCAGGTGCCGGGGCCGTTGATGATCACGCCGCCCGCCTCGATGCGGTCTGCCATGGCGAAGGCGGTGTCGATGTCGGCGGTGTAGATGCCGTGATGGATCGCACCCTCGACGGCATTGATCTCGGTGATCGCCTCCTCGACGCCGGCGACCGGCGCCACGGCAACCACCGGGCCGAAGGCCTCGCGCCGCATCACCGTCATCGCGCCGGTGGCGCCCGCCAGCACGGTCGGCGCCAGCGCCGCTTGTGCCAGGCTGCCGCCGCAGACCAGTTGCGCGCCCTTGGCCAGGGCATCCTCGATCAGCGCCATGACGCGGCCGGCGGCGGCCTCGTCGACCATCGGGCTGATCGCGGCCGCGCCGCCGGGCAGCATCGGCCGGACATGCTCGGCGAAGCGGCGGACGAATTCGTCATAGACCGGGCGCTCGACATAGATGCGCTGCACCGAGATGCAGGACTGTCCGGAGCGCACGAAGCCGGCCGCCGCGCATTCGCGGGCCGCGGCCTCGACATTGGCGTCGGCCGCGACGAAGACGGCTCCGACGCCGCCGAGCTCGAGATGGACGTGCTTGCGCGGCACGCGATCCTTGATCGTCCAGCCAAAGCCGCCGCCGGTGAAGCTGATCACCGGCAGGCGCGGGTCTTCGATCAGCGCCATCGTCCCGGCATCGTCGAGATCGAGGACTGCGACAGCCTCGCTGGGCCAGCCGGCGCGGACCGCGAGCTCGGCCAGGCGGATTGCCGCTTGTGGCACACGCGGCGACGGCTTCAGCAGGATCGGCGCGCCGGCGGCGATCGCGGGCGCGAGCTTGTGAGCGGAGATCAGCAGCGGCCCGTTATAGGCGGTGATGCCGAGGATCGGTCCGATCGGCTCGCGCCGGATATGCGCGACGGCGCCGCGGGCGCGCTCGACCGCGTCGACATTGAGCGTCTCCGAGGTGCCGACGCGGGCATAGGCTGCGGCGAGCTGGAAGACCTCCATGGCACGCTGCGTCTCGAGCTTCATGTCGGTGACGCCGAGATAGCCGCTCTCCTCGGCCAAGCTCCGCGCAATGCTCTCCAGCTCCGCGCCAAGTGCCGCTGCAACCTTGTCGAGAACAGCGGCCCGATCGAAGCTGCTGGTCGCGCGGACGGTTCCGGCGGCGGCGGCCAGCCCCGCGACGGCGCGCTCGACCATTGCCGCGTCGAGCGGAACCTTCTCGCCGGCGACGAAACCTGTCCGCGGGATATCGGTCATGACGCCACCTGCATCGGCGAAGGGGACATGCCGCTGGCCCGATGCCCGGTCCGGGCCGCGATGATCATCGCAGCGGCCTTTTCGGCGATCATCAATGTCGCTGCATTGGTGTTGGCAGAGGGGATATCGGGCATCACCGAGGCGTCTGCGATCCGCAGCCCGTCGATGCCGATCAGCCGCAATTGCGGATCGACGACGGCGAAGGGATCGCTCGCCGGCCCCATCCTGCAGGTGCCGGTGAAGTGGAACACCGTCGAGCCGCGCTGGCGGGCGAAGTCGAGCAGTTCGTCGTCGCTCTGCGCCTGCGGACCCGGCAGCTCCTCGCGCTCGACATAGCGCGCCATCTCCGGCGTGCCGAGGAAGGAGCGCGCCAGCCTGATCCCGGCGACCAGCACACGCCGGTCGTGCTCATGCTGGAGATAGTTCGGCTGAACCAGCGGCGCCTGCACCGGATCGGGCGTGCGCAGCCTGACATGGCCGCGACTCTCCGGGCGCTGTTGCCAGGCGCCGCAGGTGACGCCGGAGAAATCGTCGAGTACGCCGACCGAGCCCTCGCGATAGCTCGCCGGCGTGAAGGTGAACTGCAGGTCGCTGTCGTCGAGCAGTGGGTCCGACTTGGCGAAGACATAGGCGAGCGAGGGGTTGAGCGCGAGGATGCTCGGCCGCCTGGCCAGCCAGCGCAGCCCCTCCCAGAGCAGGCGCGGGCCGCGCACGCGGTCGTTGATCGTGTCGACGCCGCGGATGCGGGCGACGAGGCGGACGGCGAAGTGATCCTGCAGGTTCTCGCCGACGCCGGCCCTGGCATGGATCAGCGGCAGGCCGAGCTCGGCGAGCAGCGGGGCCGGGCCGATGCCAGAGAGCTGCAGCAGCCGGGGCGAATTGAGCGTGCCGCTGGACAATATGATCTCGCGCCGGGCGCAGATGCTGCGGGTGTGCGTCAGATTAGGGCCATGGGCGTAGACGAGCCCGCTCGCCCGGCCTTCGGATATGATGATCCGCAGCACGCGGGCATCGGTCCGGACCGTCAGGTTGGGCCGTGTCCGGATCGGCTTGAGGAAGGCGCGGGCGGAGCTGACGCGCCGGCCCCCGCGGATGAGGCGTTGGTAGAAGCCGACGCCCTCCTGCCGGCCGGCATTGTAGTCGGGGTTCCGCGGCAGGCCGAGGCCGGCGACCCCTGCGACGAAGGCGTCGCAGAGCGGATGGCGCCAGTCGATGTCGGTGACCGGGAGGGCTCCGTCCTGTCCCCGGCCGCTGGCACCGGAACGCGTCTCGCTGCGGTTGAAATAGGGCAGTACGTCGTCATAGGCCCAGCCGGTATTGCCCTTCTGCGCCCAGATGTCGAAATCGGCGCGCTGGCCGCGATTGTAGACATGGCCGTTGATCGAGCTCGACCCGCCCAGCGTCCGGCCGGTCCGCAGCGGGATGCTGCGGCCGCCGGTCCAGGCGGTCGCCTCGCTCGGGAAGGCCCAGGTCAGCTCCGGATTGGTCAGCGTCTTAATGAAGCCGGCGGGGATATGGATGTAGGGATTGCGGTCGGGCGGACCGGCCTCGAGGACGCAGACCGAATAGCGGCCATCCTCGCTGAGCCGGTTGGCGAGGATGCATCCCGCCGAGCCGGCCCCGACGATCACATAGTCGAAGCTCTCTTCCATGCCGGTGTCGCCGCCACTTCCTCGCCGCGGATACGGGTTCAGCCCGGCAGCTTCACGGCGGGGCATTCGCTGCGCGACAGCGGCTTGCTGACGTCCTCGGCTGGAACGGTGGCGAGGACCTTGTAGTAGTCCCACGGCCCCTTCGACTCCTCCGGCTTCTTCACCTCGAGCAGGAAGTAGTCCTGCATCACCTTGCCATCGGCGCGGATATGGCCGTTGCTGATCAGGGCGTCCTTGATCGGCGTCTCGCGCATCGCCGCGGAGACCTTGTCGGCATCGGTCGTCCCCGCCTTCTCGACGGCCTTGAGATAATGCGTCACGGCGCTGTAGAGCCCGGCATGGTACATGCCGGGCGCGCGGCCATTGTTGCGCTCCATGAAGCGCTTGCCCCAGGCGCGGGTGCTGTCGGTACGGTCCCAGTAGAAGGACTCGGTCACGACCGTGCCCTGCGCCGCCTTCAGGCCCAGCGCGTGGACGTCGCTGATGAACAGCACCAGCGCGGCGATCTTGGTGCCGGCGGCGGTGAGGCCGAATTCGCGCGCCTGGTTGATCGAGCGCACGGTGTCGCCGGTACCGTTCGCCAGGCCGACGACATTGGCGCCGGAGGATTGCGCCTGCAGCAGATGCGAGGCGAAGTCCTGGTTGTTGAGCGGGTGCTTGGCGCCGCCGGCGACGCTGCCGCCGGCGTCCTTGACCGCGGCCGAGGCATCACGCTCCAGCGCATGGCCGAAGGCGTAGTCGGCGGTGATGAAGAACCATTTGGTGCCGCCGGCCTTGACCAGGGCGCGCCCTGCGCTGGAGGCCATGGTGTAGGTGTCCATCGCCCATTGCGTGGCATAGGGCGAGCAGGCCTTGCCGGTGAAGTCCGAGGAAGCGCCGGCGGTGTTGAGGAAGACGCGCCGCTTCTCCTTGGTCAGTGCCTGGATGCCGAGGCCGATCGAGGATACCGGCACGTCGACGATGGCGCTGACGCCCTGATTGTCGAGCCATTCGCGCGCGATCGACAAGCCGACATCGGGCTTGGCCTGATGGTCGGCCGTGACCAGCTCGATCGGCTGGCCCAGCACCTTGCCGCCGAAATCCTCGACCGCCAGCCGGGCGGCCGCGATGGAGCCCGGCCCGGTGATGTCGGCGTAAACACCGCCCATGTCGCTGAGGACGCCGAGCTTGACCCGCTCCTGGGCGCTTGCAGCGCCGCCGGAGAGGCAGAGCGCCAGAGCGGCGAGACTGAGGGAGATGCGCATGGGACGGCCCTTCTCTTCGTTTCCCCGAACGTGCGGCGCTGCATGGCGTCGCGCTTTATGTCGGACAAATAAGGAAGGGTTGCGAATGGCTGTCAAGAGCTGGTGACAGCGCTCTTGTATTTTGTTCGACTTTTTATGCTGAAGCCCGGATCGCCGGTTGCGAGAACTGGTCTCGACCACCCCTGCGATAGGTTTCGCGGGCCGCAGACGGTCGCGAGGCGGCCGGCACGGCAGGGGGCTTGTGACAGCGGCGGAACGCGTCGGTCAGGGCAGCAGGATGGTCGGCCCGATCGTTCGGCGTGCCTCCAGCAGGGCATGTGCCCGGCTGGCCTCCGCGAGCGGCAGGCGCAGGGCGATCTCTGCCGTGAGGACGCCCTGGCCGAGCAGGGCGAAGACCTCGCCCGCCATTCGCTGCAGCCGAGCTGGGTCGCGCAGATAATGGAACACGATCGGCCGTGACAGTGCGTTCGAGCGGGCCGCGAGCTGCGAGACTTCGAAGGGCGGGACCGGCCCCGAGCTCTGGCCGAAATTCACCAGCTTGCCGAACCAGGCCAGGCTCGCCAGCGAGGCCTGGAAGCTGTCGCGGCCGACGGAATCATAGGCGACGGCGACGCCTTCGCCGCCTGTGATCTGCCGGACACGCTCGGGGAGATCGTCCATGGCGCCGGTGATCACATGCTGCGCACCGCAGGCACGCGCGACCGCCTCCTTGCTGGCATCGCCGACGGTGGCGATGACCGTCGCGCCGAGATGCCGTGCCCAGCGGCAAAGCAACTGGCCGACGCCGCCCGCCGCTGCGTGGACCAGGATGAAATCTCCTCGGCCGACCGCGTATTCATGGCGCAGCAGCATGCAGGCGGTGAGGCCCTTGAGGATCGTGGCGGCGGCGGCCTCGTCGCCGACCTCCGCCGGCAGCTTGAGTGCCAGCGCCGCTGGCAGATTGCGCCCGGCGGCATAGGCGCCATAGCTGCCGGTGACGTAGCAGACCCTGTCACCGACGGCGAAACCGTCGACACCGGCGCCGAGGCCTTCGACCACGCCGCTGGCCTCGATGCCGGGAATGCCGGGCAGGGGCAGCGTGCGGTAAAGGCCCGAGCGCACATAGACGTCGTGGAAATTGACGCCGACCGCGGTCTGCCGCAGCCGGAGCTCGCCCGGTCCCGGAGGGGACAGGGCGACCTGCCTGAGTTCGAGCCGATCCGGCCCGCCATGCTCGCTCAGAAGGATTGCCGCGGTCATTGCTCCCGATCCTTGCTTGTGCCCGGCGGATGCCTCAGCCCGCGATCTTCACGCCGGTGCGCTTGCCGATCTCGCGGAAGCGCGCATTCTCGGCCGCGACGATATCACGTGTGCTCTCGGGCGTGTTGACGCCGACCCATGGCTCCATGCCGGCCTTCAGGAAGCGCTCGCGCGTGACCTCTTGCTTCAATGAGGCTGCGCTCGCCCGGTTCAGCCGGCTGAGGACGTCGCGCGGCAGCCCCGCCGGACCATGGATGAGATAGTAGATGTTCAGCTCCATCTCCTTGAAGCCGAGCTCGTTGAAGGTCGGGATATCCGGGAAGAGCGGGAAGCGCTGCGGGCTGGTGACGGCCAGCGCTCGGAGGGCGCCGCCTTCCAGAAGGCCGGTGGCGGAGCCGAGCGAGGCGACGCCCCAAGCTGTCTCGCCGGTCGAGACGCTCAGCACCGCCGGCGCGCCGCCGCGATAGGGCACATGGCGCGACTGGTTGGAAGGGCCGACCAGGTGGCGCAGCAATTCGCAGCCGATATGCGGGATCGAGCCGGCGCCGGAGCTCGAATAATTGAGATCGGCCGATTTCGGCGTACGCAGCAGCTCGATCGCCTCGGCCACCGTCTTCGCCGGGAAATTGGGGCTGACGATAAACGCCATCGGCGCGGTGCAGACCGTCCCGACCCAGTCGAAATCCTTGAGCGGGTCGTATTTCGTGCCGGCCTCGTGCATGGCGGGCCAGATCGCGAAGGACGAGGATTCCGACAGCAGCAGGCTGTAGCCGTCAGGCTGCTGCCGGGTGAGCCAGGTTGCGGCGACGGTGCCGCTTGCGCCCGGCCGGTTCTCGACAACGAGGCGGTGGCCGGAAAGCTCAGGCGCCATGCCCTCGATCATCAGCCGCGCGGCGACGTCGGTCGAGCCGCCGGGCGGATAGCCATTGGCCATGATCGGCGAGCGGGTCGGGTAGCTCTGCGCCGCGGCTCCGCCGGCCAGCAAGGGCAGCGTCGACAGCCCCAGAAGGCATTCTCTGCGATTCATGGTCTTCCCTCCCTGCTGGTGCGGGGCTGTGCTCGCCCGCTTGGTTTCGTTGGAATCCGCTGAGGTCAGTCGGGCGCCGCCATGCGACGAAAGGTTTTCGGCAGACCCGCGCGGGCGATCCCGGCCGAGAAGCGCTCGTCAGGAAGCCAGCTTTCGAGCCGGCGGCGCAGCGCCAGGAGGGCCTCGATCTCGATGCCGGTGTCGAAGCCCATTGCCTCGAGCATGAAGGCGCAGTCCTCGGTGCCGATATTGCCGGTGGCGCCCGGGGCGAAAGGGCAGCCGCCGAGCCCGCCGAGCGAGGCGTCGAAACGGCGGACGCCGGCTTCGAGCGCGGCCGCGACATTGGCGAGGCCGAGGCCGCGGGTGTCATGGAAATGGGCGGCGAGCGGGATGGTGCCGACGGTACGGCACAATGCTTCGAACATATGGCGGACCTGGCGCGGGTCGCCATAGCCGACGGTGTCGGCCGCCATGATCTCGTCGGCGCCCTCGCAAGCGAGCGTCTCGGCGATCGCGACGACACGGGCTGCGGGGACCTCGCCCTGCAATGTGCAACCGAAGGCCGTGGCAATGCCGCAGCCGAGCACGACCTGACCGTCGAGGTTGCGGGAGCGGCGCTCTGCGACGATCAGCCCGAACTCCGCCAGCGCGGCGTCGGTGCTGCGACGGGCATTGGCGAGACTGTGCGCTTCGCTCGCCGAGACGACGTAGTTGACCTTGCGCAGGCCGGCATCGAAGGCGCGGATCGCACCCTTCAGGTTGACGACCAGGGCCGAGACCGTTGCACCTGCCAGCACCTTCGCGCCGGCGGCGACCTCGGCGGCATCGGCGAATTGCGGGATGACATGGGCCGGCACGAAGGAGGTAGCCTCGATCTCGCGCAGGCCGGCTGCTACGGCGGAGCGGGCGAAGTCGAGCTTCTGTGCGGTCGAGAGGACGGTCTTCGCCATCTGCAGGCCGTCGCGCAGGCCGACCTCGCGGATCAGGACGGGTTCCGCCATGGCGCTCACCGGCCCTCGAAGCGCGGTGGACGCTTTTCGTTGAAGGCGCTGATGCCTTCATGGCGGTCCTGCGTCGGGACCATCCTCGCATAGGCCTCGATCTCCAGGGCGAGCCCGTCGCGCAGCGACATCTGCAGCCCGCGATGGATGGAGAGCTTGGCCTGGCGCGTGGCGATCGGCGCATTGCGGGCGATCGCGGCGGCGGTCTCGCGGCTCTGCGGCAGCAGGTCCGATAGCGGGAGCACGCGGTTGACGAAGCCCCATTCCTCCGCCTGCGCCGCCGTGAAGGGCCGGCCGGTCAGGATCAGCTCCTTGGCCCGGCGTTCGCCGAGCGCGCGCGGCAGCGTCTGCGTGCCGCCGCCGCCGGGCATGATGCCGAGCGTCACCTCGCTCTGGGCGAAGCGGGCATGTTCCGCCGCATAGAGGAAGTCGCAGCACGCCGCGATCTCGCAGCCGCCGCCATAGGCCGCGCCGTTGACGGCGCCGACCAGCGGAACCGGGCAGTCGAGCAAGGCGCGCACCATGCGCTCGAACACGACATGCTGGCGCTGCCATTGCTCGTCGGTCATGCCGCGGCGCTCCTTCAGGTCGCCGCCGGCGCAGAAGGCCTTCTCGCCTTCTCCGGTCAGGATGATGCAGCGCAGGCCCTCCGGATCGAGCGCGATCGCCTCGAAGAGCGCGACGAGGTCGCGGCCCATCTGGGTATTGAGCGCATTCATCGCGGCGGGTCGGGCGAGAGTGACCTCCAGCACGTGCTCCTGCGTGCGGTCGATCCTCAGTGTCTCGAAGGCGTGTTGCGTCATCGGCATCGCTCCTGCTCCCGCATCAGGCCGCCTGCCGGCGCGCCGCGCTGCCGCGCAGGCGGGACAGCCAGCCGCCGACCTCGCCATGCCGGGCGAGCGACATCCCCTCGGTGAACAGCGCCTGCGCGTCCTCCCGGGCGAGTGCCGGCTGCGCGCGCTGCAGGCAGTCGAGCCATTTCGCTGCGAGCTGCGGGCCGGTGAGCGGGTCCTGGCGCGACCCCGGCGAGGCGGTGATCGTCCGCGACAAAGTGCGACCATCGTGCAGGCCGAGCGTCACGGTGACCGGCGCGCTGCCGAGATCGCTGCCCTTCTGCGCTGTTCCCGCCACCTCGACGACGGTTACATCGGCGAGCCGCGCCTGGATGTCCGGGCGCAGCACCGCCGGGTCGGTGAAGCTCGTCAGGTCGATGCGACCGTCGGCGAGGCTGGCGATAACGGCATAGGGCGCGCTGAAGAGGCCGTTGAGGCCACTCTTCGGGATGGGATGGATCAGCGGCTTGGTCCCGCCCGGCGGCATCTCGACCCGCATGGCTGCGACGTCGGCGAGGGCAACAGCGTGCTCGCGCCGCAGCGCCAGCGTCGCCTCGATCATCTTGTGCAGCATGTAGCAGCAGGGATAGCGCTTCTGCTCGAAACCGGGCTCGACGATGGCGAAGGGCGCTCCGAGCGTGAGCCCCACCGGCCAGAGATCGGTCTCGCCGCCGGAGAAGGCGTGCAGGAAGCCCTCGCGCTCGATCGGCTCGGCCGCGCCCTCGACACCCGCCGCGGCCAGCCGCGTAGCGCGCAGGCCGTTCGCCGCGGCGATGCCGACATGCAGCGACTTCACCATCGAGCCGAAGTTCTTGCGCAGGCCGGACGACAGGCTGGCCGCGATCGCGAGGGCGTGGCGGGTGCGGCCTTCATCGAGCTTCATCAGCCTGGCGCAGGCCGCCGCCGCGCCGACCGCGCCGAGGGTGGCGGTGGCATGGAAGCCCAGCGCGTAATGACGGAAGCCCATGGCCTGGCCGAGCCGGATCAGCACTTCCGTCCCGATCGCGAAGGCTTCGAGCAGGTCGCGCCCGCTCGTCTCACCGCGGGGCGCCACCGCCAGCAGGGCCGAGAGCACCGGCGCGCTCGGATGGCAGACGGTCAGCATGCTGACATCGTCGTAATCCAGCACATGGCTCGCCATGCCGAACAGCATTGCGGCATCGTCGGCGCGATAGCTCGCCTCGGTCCAGAAGGAGGGCACGGCGCCGCCGCGTGCATCGGGCTCCAGTGCTCTTTGCAGGGCGGCCGGGCCCGGCTCGACAGCGCCGGCAATGGTCACGGCCAGCGTATCGAGCACGACCGAAACCGATTGGGCGATCGCGGTTTCGTCGACCGTGGCGGAGGTGACGAAGCGGACGAGGTCCTGTGTCGCCGATGCGGCGGCCTGTTTGCCGGGTTGAAGCGTCATCGCGGTCCTCCGGGCGGTTGCGGTCAGTAGGAGCGGGGCATGCCGAGCGCGTGCTGGGCGATCTGCGCCAGGATCAGGTTGTTGGAGATCGGCGCCGTGCGGAACAGGCGCGCCTCCTTCCACTTGCGCTCGACATGGTATTCGCAGGCGACGCCATAGCCGCCGAAGGTGGTCATGCAGGCCTCGGCCGCTTCCCAGCTCGCTTCGGTGGCGAGGTATTTCGCCATGTTGGTCTCGGTGCCGCAGGGCTTGCCCTGGTCGAACAATGCGGCCGCCCGGTTGCGCATCAGCTCTGCCGCCTGGACGTTCATGTGCGCTTTGGCGATCGGGAACTGGATGCCCTGGTTCTGGCCGATCGGCCGGTCGAAGACGCGCCGTTCGCCGGCATAGCGCGAGGCCTGCTCGACGAACCACTTGCCGTCGCCGAGTGACTCACTGCAGACCAGCAGGCGTTCGGAGTTGAGGGAATCCACGAGGTAGTGGAAGCCCTTGCCTTCCTCGCCGATGCGGTCCTCCTCATCGACCTCGAGATCGTCGATGAAGACCTCGTTGGTGTGGTGGTTCATCATCGTGCGGATCGGCCGGCCCTTGAGCGAGGCGCCGGCCTTGGCGATGTCGACGAGGAAGAGGCTGAGCCCGTCGGTCTTCTTTTCGACCTCCTCGATCGGCGTCGTGCGCGCGATCAGCAGATACATGTGCGACTGGAAGTAGCGGGAGGTCCAGATCTTCTGGCCGTTGATGACGTAGCCGCCTGGCACCTTCCGCGCGAAGGTCTTGATCTTCAGCGTGTTCGAGCCGGCATCCGGCTCGGTCACGCCGAAGGCCTGCAGCCGGAGAGTGCCATCGGCGATCTTCGGCAGGTACTTCCGCTTCTGGGCCTCGCTGCCGTGATTGAGCAGCGAGGCCATCGTGTACATCTGGGCGTGGCAGGCGGCGCCGTTACCGCCGGAGCGGTTGATCTCCTCGAGGATGAGGCAGGCCTCCATGACGCCGAGCCCGGAGCCGCCATAGGCTTCCGGGATCAGTGCCGCGAGCCAGCCGGCCTCGGTCATGGCCTGGACAAAGGCTTCCGGGTAGGCGCCCTGCTCGTCACAGGTCAGCCAGTAGTCCGGGCCGTATTCGGTGCAGAGCCTGCGAACCGCCTCGCGGATCTCCTGCTGTGTCTGCGTGTAGTCGAAGTCCATCTCTCGCCTCGTCCCGGCCTGTGCCTCAGCCGATGGTTCCGGCAGCGCGCAATTGCGCGAGCCGCTGCGTTCCGATGCCGAATTCGGCCAGCACCGCGGCCGTGTCGCCGCCCAGCTCTGGGGGAGGGCGGGGCGGCCCGTTGCGCGCCCCGTCGAGCTTGAGCGGCAGCGCCACGACGCGATGCTCCGGCACGCCGTCGACCGGCATGGGCGCGATCATCCCCGATGCCAGCACCTGCTCGTTCGCGAGCATCTGCGCGACGTCGTGCATCTCGCTGCAGGGCGCTCCGGCCCGGCGCAGCCGCGCGACGATCTCGCCGGCCTTGAGCCGGGAGGTCAGCGCCGTGAGGGCGGCGCGCAAAGCTTCGCGATTGGCGACGCGTAGCGGGTTCGTCGCAAAGCGCGGATCGTCGGCGAGGGCGGCATCGCCCAGCCCCTCGCAGACGCGGCGGAACAGGCCGTCATTGCCGGCGGCGATGAAGACCTGCCCGTCTTCGGCATGGAACAGCTCATAGGGCGCCGTCATCGCCATGGCCGATCCCATCTTGCGGGGCAGCGCGCCGGTGGCGAGATAGCTCGCGACGAACACGGTCATCCAGTTGACGCCGGTGTCGAGCAGGCTGGCCTCGACCACCGTTCCGACGCCCGTCCTGGCGCGCTGGACGATGCCTGCGAAGATGCCGAGCGCCGCCCACATCCCCGTCCCGATATCGATCAGCGAGACGCCGACACGCACGGGATCGTCGCCTTCGCTGCCGGTCACGCTCATCACGCCGGTGAAGGCCTGCATCAGCGGGTCGTAGCCGGGCAGACGGCTCAGCGGTCCGTTCTGGCCGAAGGCGCTGATCGCGCAATAGATCAGGCGCGGATTGAGGCCCGTCAGCTCCGCTGCGCCGAAGCCCCGCGCCTCGGCGCTGCCGGGCTTCATCGAATGGATGAAGATGTCGGCACCCGCGGCGAGCTCGCGCAGCAGGCTGATGCCGCCGGGCGTGTCGAGATCGATGCAGACGCTGCGCTTGTTGCGGTTCAGCGAGAGGAAGGTCGAAGACTGGCCGCCAATTTCTGGCGGGCGCCAGTCGCGCGTGTCGTCGCCGCGGCCCGGGCGCTCGACCTTGATGACCTCGGCACCGAAATCGCCGAGCACCTGGGTGCAGAAGGGCCCGGCCACGTTCTGCGTGAGGTCGACGACCTTCAGGCCGGCCAGGACGGATTCGATCATGACGCTCCCTGTCGCATCGCTGCCCCGCAGGGCCGCCTCATCGGTCGAGGTCTATTTGTTCGACGAATATGACGGGAGGCGATCGAGATCAAGTGTCACGCTTCATTATTGTCGAATGATATGATCCGGAGCTTGCGCGGCCTGCTGCGATGCCCGGTCCGGGCGCGAAAAACCGGCGTAAAGCCGCAATATGTCCGGTGTCGGCGCTTGCCATTCCGCTGGTCCGATGCCTAGCATCGCCGCTCCGGCGGCTAATCATTCGGCACTATGGACAAGCAGCAGTCAGGCTCACGGCATGCCGCGCTCGCGGCCGAATTGTCCGAGGAGATCGCGCGGGGGCTCTATCCGCTCGGGGCGCGTTTCCCGAGCGAGCAGGAGCTGCAGGAGCGCTTCGACGTCGGCCGCCACACCATCCGCGAGGCGATGAAGGTCCTGACCGAGCAGGGATTGCTGGGCCGCCGCCGCAAGACCGGCACGGTCGTGCTCTCGCACAAGCCGGTGTCGCATTACGTGCACAGCATGCGCGACATCCGCAGCCTGTTCGATTTCGCGCAGAGCACGACGCTCGCGATCGATTATGAGGGCTTCGTCACCGGTTCGGACGAGTTCTCGGAGCTTCCCGACAAGCGCTGGTTCCGGGTCGCCGGCCTGCGTTCCACCCGCAGCGACGGCGCCCCGCTGTGCTGGTCCGAGGTCGCGGTGCCGGAGCGCTTCACGCCGGATCGCGACCAGGTCCAGCGCGGCGACCGGGCGATCTACGAGATCGTGCTCGAGCAGTTCGGCCTGCGCCTCGACCATGTCGAGCAGGCGATCACCGCGACGAACCTCTCACCGAAGCTCGCCGCGGTGCTGAAGGCGCAGCCGCACAGCGCTGCACTGGTGGTCAAGCGCCGCTATGTCGCGCATCCGAACACGATCTTCGAGATCTCGCACAACATCTACCCGGCCGAGCGCTTCTCGATGCACAGCATCATCCGCCAGCGGGCCTGACAGCGCTGCGTTCAGCAAGTCGCTCAGCGTCCACCGAGGATGATGTTCAGCACTGCCAGCGCCGAGACGACGACGAGGGCGACGCCCAGCGCCGCCAGCTGGACCCAGCGCCGATGCTCGGCCGCTCCAGCCGGCGACAGCTGCACGGCCATCTCGATCTTGCCCGGCGAGGCCATGAGCAGGAAGGCCGCCGCGACGTTGTGGATCGCCATGAACCAGAGCACGTCGACGCCGAGCGAGCGCGCGATCTCGGCCTGGGTGGTCGCAAACATCGCATTCGCGCCGGCGTTGGAGCCGGTGACGAAGCCGCCGACCGCGCCGACGAACGGGGCAGCGGCGAGGTAGGCCGTGCCGGCTCCCGCCAGGGTCCGGGCCAGGTGCGCCGCCATGCCCGACACCGCCATCAGGATGCCGAGCAGGATGAACAGGCCCGTGACTGGCGCAACCTCGCGCCAGGACGCCCAGGCCTTGCGCAAGGACTGAGGCGCAGGCCGGCCGCGCGCGAACCAGGCTGCGGCGATGAACAGCCAGAGCGCAGGCGAGCCGAGATAGCGCCAGTTCTCCGAGAGACCGCTCGTGCGCACGGCCCAGCCGGCGATCAGCACGCCGCCGAGCAGAATGGCGTAGCTCCACAGTGCCCGGTTCCCGACGGCTTCGAGCTGCACGGTGCCGCCGCGCCGATGCCCGGCGAGGACATGCAGGACAATCATGACGAGCGCGCCGATGGCGCCAGCGGGCGCCGTTCCGAACAGGAGGTTGGCGGCCGCGATCGCGAGCGTCAGCGCGACGCCGGATAGCGCCCCCTGCAGGACAGCCTTGCCGCGCTCCTTTGGCGAGGCCGCGAGCCAGGCGGCGGTAACCCCGGTCACTACGAAGGGGATGATGCTGATCGCCGCGGATGCGACGCCCAGATCATGAAAGGAGAGCCCGGACATGGTCGCCGCGATCAGCGTTCCCGGCCCCATCGAGCCCCATGGCACGGCGCACAGGCCGAGCAGGCCGATCACCGCCACCTTGCGCGCTGGCAGGCCGAAATGCGCCAGCAAGGGTATACCGATGGTCACGCCGATGCCGAAGCCGGTCAGCGACTCAGCGAAGGGGGTGACGCCGTGCACGACCAGCAGGATGGCGCCGACGCCCTGGCCGGCGCGTCCGCGGATCCAGCTCGCCAGCGCAGCCTGCCCACCGGCCTGCCGCAGAACCTCCGACAGCAGCAGCCCGCCTGCGACGATCAGCAGGACTTCCATCAGGATGGGGGTCCAGCGCAAGGTGGTGGGCAGGATGCTGTCCGGCGAGAGCGGAAAGGCGAGCAGGATAGCGAGCGCGGCAGTGCCCACGCCCAGAAGGGCGGCGTGGAGCGAGCGCGCTCCGAAGGCGAGAGCTAGAACGGTGGACAGCGCCGGCAGCGCGCTGAGGAAGGTGGACATGGGGCAATCTCAATTTGCAGATAAGAAATTATTTTTGCTAATATGCAAATTGTCAAGCGCGGAGGCGTAGCGTGGAGGCAGAGTCGCAGGACCAGGATGTCCGGTTCGGCAATGCGGTGCGCACGCGCCGCACGCAGCTCGGCGTGACGCTTGACCAGCTCGCCGGGACGAGTGGCGTTTCGGCGGCAGCGCTGTCGCGGGTCGAGCGCGGGCTGCTCAGCCCGACATTGCGCAACGCGATCGCCATCGCGCGGGGGCTCGGCCTGGAGCTGGCGGAGCTGGTGGAGCGAGACAACGCCGAGATCACCCGTGCGGGCGAGAATCTGCGCTTCTATGATGAGGCGACAGGGATCGAGCGGCTGGCGCTGGCGCGGCCCAGCCCGGATGTCGAGCTTCTGTCTTACGGTGTTCCGCCGGGGGCGACCTCGAGCCGCTTCGCTGCACACAAGCCTGGAACCCGCGAGATCTTCCATATCCTCGCCGGCCGTCTCGAGATCCACGCCGGGCAGGAAACGATCACGCTGGAAGCCGGCGACACCGCGACGGTGCTGGTCGATACCGAGCATTGGTTCAGGAATGTCGGCGACCTGCCGGCGCGCATCCTCCTCACGGTTCTCGGTCCCTGACGGCACGGCTCGGCGAAGCTGGCGCCCTGAGCCTGATGGTGCGAGTTTCCCCGGCGAGGCCGCCCTTCAGAGGTCCTGAACCGTCTCGAAGAAACTGCGCACGAGCGGCAGGCGCTGGCGTTCCGCCCGGCAGACGACGTATTCGCCGACATCGAACTCGGCGCCGGTGATGACGATGCGCTTCAGGCCGGCTTCCGGCCTGAACTCGGAGGCGAAGACCACGCCGATGCCGAAGCCGAAGGCGACGGCCTCGCGGACGGCCTCGCGCGACTGCACTTCCAGCAGGTTCGCCGGCTTGATCCCGGCGACCGACAGCCGGTTCTCGAAGACCTCCCGGGTGATCGAGCCGCGCTCGCGCAGGACGATGTCCTGGCCGGCAAAGGCCTCGATCGGCAAGTGCTCGTGCCTTGCCAGCTCATGCTGGTCCGAGACGAAGGCGACGAGATCGTCCGAGCGCAGCTTGATGCTGTAGATGCGCGGGTCGGAATTGGCGCGTGCGGTGATCGCAACATCGGCGGCGAAGTCCATGATCTGGTCGACGACCTCCGAGGAGTTGCCGATCGTCAGCGAGAAGGTCAGGCCCGGATAGCGCTCGCGCATGCGGGCGAGGGTGGCCATGACATGGGTGGCGCTGTCGGCCGCGATCCGCAGATGTCCCCGCTGCAGCGTGCGGCTGCCGGCGAGCAGGGACTGGGCTTCGTCCTCGGCCGCGAACAGCCTGGCCGTGATGACGAACAGGCTCTGCCCCAGCGGGGTCAGCTTCACCTGCCTGCCGGCGCGATCGAACAGCCTGACGCCATAGGCGTCCTCCAGCCCGCGGACCTGGGCGGAGAGGGTCGGCTGGCTGACATTGCGCGTCCTGGCGGCGCCGGTGAAGCTCTGCGCCTCGGCCACGGCATGGAAGGCGGAGAGCCCAGAATAGCTGATGGCCATGCCATAGATCCTATCTATGGATGATATGGAAACGATGTATTGGACCTATGTCAACCGCGATCCTAGCGTCGAGATCACCCGCCGCAACGACATCGCGAGACCATCATGGCCCAGGCCCGTCGCCCTGCCTCCTCCGAAACCGGTGATCCTCTTCTGCTGACGCCCGGTCCGCTGACGACGAGCAAGGCCATCAAGGAAGCGATGGTGCACGACTGGGGCTCTCGCGACGCCACGTTCGTCGGGATCAACAAGGCGGTTCTCGAGGAATTGCCGAAGGTCATCCATGGCGGCGAGGACTTCGTCACCGTGCCGATGCAGGGTTCGGGCACCTTCGCCGTCGAGGCGATGCTGACGACCTTCGTGCCGCGCGACGGCAAGATCCTGGTACTGATCAACGGCGCCTATGGCCAGCGCGCCAAGCGCATCGTGGAGATCGCTGGGCGCGCCGTCGTCGTCCACGAGACCGCCGAGGACACGCCGCCCGATCTCGCCGAGGTCGATCGCATGCTGGTGGCGGACGCCGGCATCACTCACGTCTTCACCGTCCATTGCGAGACCACCAGCGGCATCCGCAACCCGGTCGAGGCGGTCGCCGCGTTGGTCAAGCGCCATGGCCGCCGGCTGCTGATCGACTCGATGAGCGCCTTCGGCGCCCTGCCGCTCGACAGCCGCGAGGTCTATTTCGACGCGGTCGCGGCCTCCTCGAACAAGTGCATCCAGGGCGTTCCCGGCCTCGGCTTCGTCATTGCCCGCAAGAGCGCGCTGGCCGAGACCAAGGGCAACGCCACCACGCTGGTGCTCGACCTCCATGACCAGAACGCCGGCTTCGAGCGCACCGGTCAGTACCGCTTCACCCCACCGATCCACGTCATCGTCGCCTTCCATGCGGCGCTGCAGGAGTTCTGGGCCGAGGGCGGCGTCGCCGGGCGCGGCGAACGCTATGCCGACAATGCCCGCATCCTGATCGAGGGCATGCAGGAGCTCGGCTTCCGCACGCTGCTGCCGCCGGCCCGGCAGGCGCCGATCATCGTCACCTTCCACATGCCGCAGGACAAGAACTTCGTGTTCCAGAGCTTCTACGACGCGCTGAAGGACGCCGGCTACGTCATCTATCCCGGCAAGCTCACAGTCGCCGACAGCTTCCGGATCGGCTGCATCGGCGCGCTCGGCGCGCAGGACATGCGCAATTTCGTCGCCACCGTGTCGTCGGTCCTCGACGAGATGGGCGTCGGCCTGAAGTCGGCCGCCTGAGGAGCACATCATGACGGTCCATACGAAAATCGACGGCGCGGTCATCGCCAATGGCCGCGGCTATGCCCGCCCGGCTCGTCCGACGGTGGTGATCTGCATGGACGGCTCGGAGCCGGCCTATATCGAGGCGGCCAGCGCCAAGGGGCTGACCCCGAACCTCGACCGGATCATGAAGGCGGGGGCGAGCACCTACGCCTATTCGGTGATCCCGAGCTTCACCAACCCGAACAACCTCTCGATCATCACGGGCCGGCCGCCGGCGGTTCACGGTATCGCCGGCAACTTCTTCTACGACCGCGAGGCCAGGGAAGAGGTGATGATGAACGATGCGCGCTTCCTGCGCGCCCCGACCATCCTCGCCGAGTTCCAGAAGGCCGGCCTCAAGGTCGCGATGGTCACCGCCAAGGACAAGCTCAGGACCCTGCTCGGCAAAGGCCTCGATTTCGGGTCGGGCACCGCGATCGCCTTCTCCTCGGAGAAGGCCGACAAGGCCAACAAGGCGGAGAACGGCATCGAGAAGGTGCTGGATTTCGTTGGGATGCCGGTGCCGTCGGTCTATTCGGCCGATCTTTCGGAGTTCGTCTTCGCTGCCGGCGTCAAGCTGCTCGAGAGCTTCAAGCCGGACCTGATGTACCTCTCGACCACCGACTATGTGCAGCACAAGGCCGCGCCGGGCTCGGAGATGGCCGACAGCTTCTATGCGATGTTCGACGGCTATGTCGGCAAGCTCGATGCGCTCGGCTGCACGCTCGTCATCACCGCCGATCACGGCATGAACGACAAGCACCTCGCCAATGGCGAGCCGGATGTCGTCTATCTGCAGAGCCTGATGGACGAGTGGTACGGCAAGGGCACGATGCGGGTGATCCTGCCGATCACCGACCCCTATGTCGTCCACCATGGTGCGCTCGGCTCCTTCGCCACGGTCTACCTGCCCGAGGGGGCCAGCCAGGAAGAGGTCGCTGCCCGCATCTCCGGCCTCGACGGCATCGCCCTGGCAGTGACGGCGGCCGAGGCCTGCGAGCGCTTCGAACTGCCGGCCGACCGGATCGGTGACGTCGTCGCGATCTCGACCCGGCAGAAGGTGATCGGCACCTCGCCCAATAGGCACGACCTCTCCGGCCTGACCGAGCCGCTGCGCTCGCATGGCGGCATCACCGAGCAGCGCGTGCCGATGATCGCCAACCGGCCGATCGCCGTCCCGGACGGGCGTATCCTGCGTAATTTCGACGTCTTCGACGTCGCCCTGAACCTGGTGCACTGACGATGAACGCGACCGTGAAGCCGCCGGTGCGGCGCGAGGCGATGCGCATCGCCGGCAAGCTGGTCTCGACCGAGGATATGGTCGAGGTCCGCAATCCCTACGATGACAGCGTGGTCGGGCTCATTCCCGCGGCAAGGCCGGAACATGTCCGCGAGGCCTTCGCCAAAGCCAAGGCGTTCAAGCCGGTGCTGACCCGCTATGAGCGCCAGCGCATCCTGCAGAAGACGGCCGAACTCCTGTTCGCCCGCAAGGAGGAGTTCGCCCGGCTGATCACCGCCGAGGCCGGCCTGTGCTGGAAGGACTCGCTCTACGAGGCCAGCCGCGCCTATGACGTCTGGTCCTTCGCGGCCCAGCTCTCCATCAAGGACGATGGCGAGATGTTCTCCTGCGACATCTCGCCGAACGGCAAGGCCCGCAAGATCTTCACGACGCGCCAGCCGCTGCTCGGGGTGATCTCGGCGATCACGCCGTTCAACCACCCGCTCAACATGGTCAGCCACAAGCTGGCGCCGGCGATCGCAACCAATAACCGCCTGGTGCTGAAGCCGACCGAGCTGACGCCGCTGACGGCGCTGGCGCTGGCCGACGTGCTCTACGAGGCCGGATTGCCGCCGGAGATGCTCTCGGTCGTCACCGGCAATCCCTCGACCATGGGCGATGCGATGATCACCGATCCCGATGCGGATCTGGTGACCTTCACCGGCTCGGTCCGGGTCGGCAAGCACATCGCCAATACCGCCGGCTACAAGCGCATCGTGCTCGAACTCGGCGGCAACGACCCGCTGATCGTTATGGAGGATGCCGATCTCGACAAGGCGGCCGAGCTTGCCGTCACTGGCGCGACGAAGAACTCGGGCCAGCGCTGCACGGCGGTGAAGCGCATCCTGGTGGTCGAGAGCATCGCCGACGCCTTCTCCAAGCTCGTCGTCGAGAAGGCGAAGAAGCTCAAATGCGGCGACCCGATGGACCCGGCGACCGATGTCGGCACCGTCATCAACGCCCGCTCGGCCGCGCTCTTCCAGGCCCGTGTCGACGATGCGGTGACCAAGGGGGCAGAGGTCCTCTACGGCAAGCGCGCCGAAGGGGCGCTGTTTCATCCGACCGTGGTCGACAAGATCCCCTACACCTGCGAGCTTGTGCATGAGGAGACCTTCGGCCCGGTCATCCCGATCATCAGGGTGCCCGACGACATCGCCAAGGTCATCGCGATCTCGAACTCGACTGCCTATGGCCTGTCTTCCGGCATCTGCACCAACCGCTACGACTACATCCAGCGCTTCGTCGCCGAGCTGGAGGTCGGTACCGTCAATCTCTGGGAGGTTCCGGGCTACCGGATCGAGATGTCGCCCTTCGGTGGCATCAAGGACTCCGGCCTCGGTTACAAGGAGGGCGTCGTCGAGGCCATGAAGTCCTTCACCAACGTCAAGACATGGTCGATGCCCTGGAGCGCGTGACCTGAGAAGACCGACGCAGGCGGAGCGATCCGCCTGCGTTTTTGCATGTCATGGGGAAGAAACGTCGAAAGAGCGTTCAAACCGATCAATAAAGAGGGGATGAGATCATGAAGAACTGGCTTGCTACCTGCCTCGTCGGCGCCTTTGCACTCGCGCTTCCCGGCGTCGCCCAGGCGCAGAAGACGAAGGTGACGGTCTATACCGCCCTGGAGAACGACCAGCTCGCGCCGTTCAAGGCTTCGATCGAGAAGGCCGTGCCCGAGGCCGAGGTGGTCTGGGTCCGCGACTCCACCGGCGTCATCACCGCCCGCTTCCTGGCCGAGAAGGACAATCCGCGGGCCGACATGGTGATGGGCCTGGCCGCTTCGAGCCTCTTGATGTTCGAGAAGGCCGGATTGCTCGAAGCCTACAAGCCCAACGGTGCCGATGCGCTGAAGCCGGTCTTCCGCGACGGCAACGAGCCCTACACCTGGACCGGCATGGACGCCTATCTCGGCGTCGTCTGCTTCAACACCGCCGAGGCCAAGGGCGTTGCGGTGCCGACCTCCTGGAAGGACCTGCTCAACCCGGCCCTCAAGGGCAAGATCGTGATGCCGCATCCGGCCTCGTCCGGCACCGGCTATCTGATGGTCGCCGGCTGGCTGCAGAGCATGGGCGAGGCCGAGGGCTGGAAGTTCATGGACGGGCTGCACGAGAACATCGCCGCCTATCTGCATTCCGGCTCTGCGCCTTGCGTCCAGGCTGCCCGCGGCGAGCGTACCGTCGGCCTCGCGCTCGACATGCGCGGCGCCTCCGAGAAGAGCAAGGGCGCACCGATCGAGGTGGTGATCCCGAAGGAGGGCGTCGGCTGGGAGATGGAGGCGAGCGCGATCGTCAAGGGCAGCAAGAACCTCGGCGTCGCCAAGAAGATCGCCGACTGGTCGACCACCAAGGAGGCCAACGAGCTCTATTCCAAGACCTATGCCATCGTCGCCGCGCGCGGTGTCGAGAACAAGCCGGCCAATTATCCCGCCAATGCCGAAGCGGGGATGATCAGGAACGACCTGTCCTGGATGGCCGATAACCGCGACCGCGTCCTTGCCGAATGGTCGAAGCGCTACGAGTCGAAGGCGGCGCCGAAGAACTGATGCCACCGCGCCGGCATGGCTCGCCGCGGCGGGCCCTGCCGGCGCGATTCATGCAAGGCGCGATGGCAGATCGCGCCCAAAGCCAGCTGCGCGTTCAGATGAAGGTCGGCACGATGAGCACGAACACGGCTCCGTTTATCTCGATCCGCAAGCTCGCCAAGAGCTTCGGCGCCTTCCAGGCCCTGCGCAGCATCGATCTCGATATCCACCGCGGCGAGTTCGTCTGCTTCCTCGGCCCGTCGGGCTGCGGCAAGACCACCCTGCTGCGTGCGATCGCCGGCCTCGATTTGCAGGACAGCGGCAGCATCCAGATGGGTGGGCGCGACGTTTCCCGTGCGAGCCCTGCCGAGCGCGATTTCGGCATCGTCTTCCAGTCCTATGCGCTGTTCCCGAACCTGACCGTCGCCGACAATGTCGGCTACGGCCTGGTCAACCGGCGCCGCCCGTCGGCCGAGATCTCCCGGCGCGTCGATGAACTGCTCGCGCTCGTCGGCCTGCCCGACCAGAGCAAGAAATACCCGATCCAGCTTTCGGGCGGCCAGCAGCAGCGCGTGGCGCTCGCCCGCGCGCTCGCAACCTCGCCGGAACTGCTGCTGCTCGACGAGCCGCTCTCGGCGCTCGACGCCAAGGTCAGGCTCAGGCTGCGTGACGAGATGCGCTCCCTCCAGCAGCGCCTCGGTGTGACCACGATCATGGTGACGCACGACCAGGAGGAGGCGCTCGCCATGGCCGACCGCATCGTCGTGATGAGCAACGGCGCCGTCGAGCAGGTCGGCACGCCCGAGGAGATCTACCGCCGCCCGCGCACGCCCTTCGTCGCCGATTTCGTCGGCCATATGACCTTCCTCGACGCCGTCGTCACCGGGCCGGGCCAGGTACGCGTCGGCGAACTCGACCTGCTCGTCGCCAATGCCGCGCCGTTCAGCGTGGGCACGCCGGTGCGGCTCGCCATGCGCCCCGAAGAGGTCCGCACCCGCTCGATCACGGCCGAGACTCCGAACCGCTTCGATGCGACGATCGGCGATCTCTCCTTCCTCGGCTCCTATTGCCGGGCGCATCTGGAGCCGACGAATTCGCGCTCGACGCGGATCGCCGCCGATTTCTCGACCAATGCGATGCGCGATCTCGGCATCCTGCCGGGACAGGTGCGCACGGTTGCCTTTCCGCCCGAGGCGCTGCACGTCTTTGCCGGGGGTGGTCGATGAGCCATGCCGCGACACCGCTGACGATGACGAATGCCACCGTGAAGCTCTCGCCGCCGCGGCTCAGCGAACGCCATGTCGCAGGCGTGCTGATCCTGGCGCTGTGCGCGGTGCTCATCCTGATCATCGCTTTGCCGCTCTGGGCGCTGCTCTCCAAGAGCCTGGAGGATACCCAAGGGCGCTTCGTCGGGCTGGCGAACTTCGTCAGCTATGCGACGACGCCGACGCTGCTCTCCTCGCTGACCAACAGCGTGCTCGTCGCCAGCGTCACCACCGCAATCGTGCTGCCGCTCGCCTTTCTCTACGCCTACGCGCTGCGCCGCAGCTGCATTCCCGGCCGCGGACTGTTCTATGCCGCGGCGATGGTGCCGGTCTTCGCGCCCTCGCTGCTGTCGGGCTTGGCGCTGATCTACATCTTCGGCAATCAGGGCCTGCTCAAATCCTGGATGATGGGCGCCTCACTCTATGGGCCGGTCGGCATCATCGGCGCCGAGGCGCTCTACAGCTTCCCCCATGCCGTGCTGATCCTGGTCACGGCGCTCAGCCTGTCTGACGGCCGGCTGCGCGAGGCGGCCGAGGCGATGGGCACGACGCGCTGGCGCATCTTCCATACGATCACGCTGCCGGGCGCGCGCTATGGCGTGATCAGCGCGGCCTTCGTGGTCTTCACGCTGGTGATCACCGATTTCGGCATTCCCAAGGTGATCGGCGGGCAGTTCAGCGTGCTGGCGACCGATGCCTATCGCCAGGTCGTCGGCCAGCAGAACTTCCCGATGGGCGCCGTCGTCGGCATCATCCTTTTGGTGCCGGCCGTACTCGCCTTCTTCGTCGACCGCGCCGTCCAGCGCCGGCAGAGCGCCATGCTCTCGGCCCGCGCCGTGCCCTATGCGCCGCGGCCCGACCGGCGCCGCGACCTTGCGCTTCTCGCCTTCGTCAGCGTGACGGCGCTCGCCATCGTCGGCCCCTACGGCATCGCGATCTGGGGCTCTTTCGTCAAATACTGGCCCTACAACCTGTCGCTGACGCTGAATAATTACGACTTCGCCGCGGTCGACCCCGAGGGCTGGACGACCTATGGCAATTCGCTGCTGCTGGCCTCGCTGACCGCGGTGATCGGCACGGCGCTGATCTTCACCGGCGCCTATCTGATCGAGAAGCTGAAGCTGTTCCCGCGCCTGCGCGCCTTCGCGCAGTTCCTGGCGATGCTGCCGATGGCGGTGCCGGGGCTCGTGCTCGGTCTCGGCTACGTCTTCTTCTTCAATGCCGGCTGGAACCCGCTCGGCTTTCTCTACGGGACGCTGACGATCCTGGTGATCAACACGATCGCCCATTTCTACACGGTCGGGCACATCACCGCCCTGACCAGCCTGAAGCAGATCGACGGCGAGTTCGAATCGGTTTCCGCCTCGCTCAAGGTGCCGTTCTGGTCGACCTTCCGGCGCGTCACCGCGCCGATCTGCCTGCCGGCGATCCTCGACATCGCCGTCTATGTCTTCGTCAACGCGTTGACCACGGTCTCGGCCGTGATCTTCCTCTACGGCGCCGACACCAAGCTCGCCTCGATCGCCATCGTCCACATGGACGAGGCCGGCGCCATCGCCTCGGCCGCCGGCATGGCGAGCGTGATCATGCTGACCGCCATCGCCGTGAAGCTCGCTCATGTCGGGCTCGACCGATTGGTGTTCGGACGCCTGCAACGCTGGCGCCAGCGCTAGCTCCTCCGGGCGCGTTGCCATGACCGGACAGACGCCGACCCAGATCCTGCTCGCGCTCGCCGGCGAGGTCGCGCTGCTGCTCTGGAGCGTGCAGATGGTGACGGCGGGCATCTCCGCTGCCTTCGGCAGCCGCCTGCGCGCCGTGCTGGCGACGGGGCTCGACAGCCGCTGGCGCGCCTTCGGGGCAGGGGTGCTGGTGACCGCCGGCCTGCAGTCCAGCACTGCCACGGCGATGATGATCGCCTCCTTCTCGGGGGCGGGGCTGATCGCACTCGCGCCGGCGCTGGCGATGATGCTCGGCGCCAATGTCGGCACGACGCTGATCGTCCAGTTTGTCAGCTTCGATACGAGCACGCTGGTGCCGCTGCTGATCCTGGCGGGTTACGCTGGCATGCGCCGCTTCGGGCGGCTTCCCGCCCGGGAGACGGCGAAGGCGCTCTTCGGCCTCGGCCTGATGCTGCTGTCACTGCGGCTGATGCAGGGCACGATGGGGCCGGTCGAGCATTCGCAGGTGCTGCGCACCGTGCTGGGCTCGCTCTCGGACGATCCGCTGATCGCCCTGCTGCTGGCGGCGGCGCTCAGCTTCGCCGCCCATTCCTCGCTCGCCGCCATCCTGATCGTGATGAGCCTTGCCGCCACCGGCGTGATCGGCACGCCGACCATGCTGGCGATGGTGCTGGGCTGCAATCTCGGCACGGCGATGAACCCGCTCGTCCAGGCGCTGAAGGGCAATGCCGCGGCGCGCCGGGTGCCGCTCGGCAATATCGCCAACCGGGTGCTGGGCTGCCTGCTCGGGCTGGCGCTCCTGCCGCTGCTGACGCGGTTCGTCGGGCAGCTCTCGCTTGCACCCGCGCAGGCGGCGGCCCTGTTCCACCTCGCCTTCAACCTCGCAATGGCGGCGCTCTTCCTCGTGCCGCTGCCGGCGATCGCGCGGCTGCTGATGCGCGTCATGCCCGAGCCGGCCCCGGAGGCCGATCCGTCGCGCTCGCGCTATCTCGACAAGTCCGCTCTGGCGACGCCGACGATCGCGCTCTCGAACGCGACGCGCGAGGTGCTGCGCATGGTCGACGTCGTCGACGACATGTTGAAGACCTCGCTCTCGGCTTTCGAAGGCGATGATCTCGCGCGCGTCACTGCAGTGAGCCGCGCCGACGACGTGCTCGACAGCCTGTTCAACCACATCCAGCTTTATGTCGGCGCGATCGCCCGGGCGGCCCTGTCGGAAGCCGACGAGCGCCGGCTCTCGGCCGTGCTCGTGCTGGCGATCAACCTCGAGCATATCGGCGACATCGTCGAGAAGAACCTCATGCAGATGGCCGGCAAGCGCATCCGCGACCAGCGCCGGCTGCCGCCCGAGGCGCTGGAGCGTATCGCCGACATGCACCAGCGGCTGCGCGATCACCTGCGCCTCGCCATCACCGTCTTCATCTCCGAGGACGAGCCGACGGCGCGCCGGATCGTGCGCGAGAAGGAGACCTTCCGCGAGCTGGAGCGAGAGGCGATCGAGTCCCATCTCGCCGAGATGCGCACCGGCCATCGCGAGGCCGTCGTCGTCAGCGCGCTGCAGCTCGACATCACCCGCGACCTCAAGCGGATCGACGCCCATATCGCCGCGACGGTGCATGGATTGCTCGAACAGAAGGGCGCCCTGATCGGCAGCCGGCTCCTGCGCGCGGCGGAGTGAAGAAGCTGGCTCAAGCGACTCCGCGTGCGGACTAATCAGGCGGATTGCGCAAAGCTCGCGCTGTGGCGAAGAAGGCCTGGATCGCCTTGCTGTTGCGCCGCTCGTGCAGGCAGATCAGCGTCTCCCGCATCAGCAGGGGCGGCCCGTCGAGCGCGATACTGGTAAGGCGCGGATCGTCCTCGCCGAATTCCGCCGCCGAGACGAAGCCGATCCCGCCGCCCGCGGCCACGATCGCCCGGACGGCCTCGCGCCCCTCGGCCTCGACCGCATAGCGCAGCGCGATGCCGCTCTCCGCCGCCCGCTGCTCCAGCATCTGGCGGGTGCGCGAGCCCGGCTCGCGCATGATCAGCGGCCAGTCGCCAAGCTCCGCCAGTGAAAGGCTCGCCCTCGCCGCCGCCGGATGGCTGCGGGAAGCGAAGGCGATGATCGGCGAGATGTTGAGCGGAAGGACTTCGAACGGGCGCTCGTCGCCGAGTTCGCCGAGCACGCCGATATCGGCCTCGTAGCCGGTCAGCATCTCGACGATGCTGCCGGTGTTGCCGCGCGCGACGCTGACCTGGATGCCGGGATGGCGCTCGCGGAAGGCGGTCAGCACGTCGAGCACATGCTGGACGGAATCGGCGACGATCCGCAGCGCGCCCGTGCGCAGCGAGCGTTCCTCCTGCAGCAGCTCCAGCGCCTCGCCTTCGGCGCTGAACAGGCGATGCGTGACGGCGAGCAGCCGGTTGCCGGCCTCGGTCAGGACGATCTGGCGATGGCGCCGGCTGAATAGGGCAACGTCATATTCCTCCTCCAGCCGGCGGACCTGGTCGGAGATCGCCGGCTGAGTGAGATGCAGCGCCTGTGCCGCCTTCGAGAAGCCGCCGGACAACGCGACCTGATGGAAGGCGCGGAGCTGGACATAGCGCATGGCGATGGGACCCGATCGGAGGGAGCTGGCATCATATCGCTAAAATTTATCAAAGGATATGAATTAACGATTTTTCAGATCGTTGGGTTGCCGCCATTCTCCGTCTCGCAGCGCCGGGCAGAGGCGCGAACCGGGACCAGGTCATGCGCGCCGAAGCATCCGCGATCATTCACACCGAGGGCGAATCCAACACCTCGGCGGCCCGCAGCGGCTGGAATGCCGGCATCGGCGATGCGGCGACGCGCGAGCTGCTGGCGCGCGATTCCGCCGCCTTCCTGCATCAGAGCCTGTCGAGCCCGTGCCTCACCGCCATGGCCAGGGCGGAGGGCATCTGGATCGAGGACACGATGGGGCGGCGCTACATGGATTTCCATGGCAACAGCGTCCACCATATCGGCTACGGCCATCCGCGCCTGAAGGAGGCGATCAAGCAGCAACTCGACGATCTCTGCTTTTCGCCGCGCCGCTTCACCTGCGAGCCGGCGGTCGAACTCGCCGAGACCCTTGGCCGATTGGCGCCGGGCGATCTCGGCAAGGTGCTCTTCACCACCGGCGGCTCGGATGCGATCGAGGTCGCGCTGCGGCTCGCCCGCGCCGCGACCGGCCGCTTCAAGACCTTGTCCTTCTGGGACGCCTTCCACGGCGCCGGCTTTGGCGCCTCCAGCGTCGGCGGCGAAGCGACCTTCCGCTCCGGCATCGCCGGTCCGCTTCTGCCCGGCGCCGAACATGTCGCGCCCTGGGGCACCCGCAACTGCGCCTACGGTCACGACAACCTGGAGGATTCGGCCCGCGCCTGCGCCAAAATGATCTCCTATGTGCTGGCGAGGGAAGGGGATGTCGCTGCCGTCGTCGCCGAACCGATGCGGGCGACGCCCTATCCGCCGGCGCCGGGCTTCTGGAAGAGCGTGCGCGAGGCCTGCGACCGGCACGGCACGCTGCTGATCTTCGACGAGATCCCGACCGGGCTCGGCAAGACCGGGCGCTTCTTCGCCCATGAGCATGACGGGGTGCGGCCGGATATGGTCGTGCTCGGCAAGGCGCTGGGCGGCGGCGTCCTGCCGATCGCAGCGGTCATCGCCCGCCGCGACCTGGACGTCGCCGGCGGCTACGCCATCGGCCACTACACCCATGAGAAGAATCCGGTCACCACCCGTGCGGCGCTGACGACGATCCAGATCATCCGCGAGGAAGGGCTGACCGAGCGGGCCGCCGAGCTCGGCGCCTATGCGATGGATCGCCTGCGGACCTTCAGCGAACGCTGCCCCGCGATCGGCGATGTCCGCGGGCGCGGCCTGCTGTTCGGAGTGGAACTGGTCTCCGATCGTGCCGATTTCACGCCCGACAATGCGCTTGCCGAGCGCGTCTATTATCGCTGCCTGGAAGGCGGGCTCAGCTTCAAGATCAGCCAGGGCAATGTCCTGACCCTATCGCCGCCGATGGTGATCTCCCGCGCCGAGCTCGATCGCGCGCTCGAGATCGTCGAGCAGGCGATCCTGGCGGGTTGAGGGGACAATGATGAAGGCTGTCCGCACCGACCGCGAGTTGGAATGCCCTGAGATCGACGCCGGCTTGCGCGCCCGCGGCATCGAGCTCGTCACGCTGCCCGACGGCATTTCCGAGGAGGCACTGGCGCGGGAGGTCGCTGACGCCGACCTCCTGCTGATGTGCTACACGCCGATCACGGCGCGGGTAATCGCCGCGGCCGAACGGCTCAAGGGCATCGTCAAATACGGCGTCGGGATCGACGCGATCGATATCCCGGCGGCGATGGCGCGCGGCATCCCCGTCGTCAATGTGCCTGAGTATGCTGAGGAGACCGTCGCGGAAGGAGCCTTCGCGCTGATGATCGCGCTCGCCAGGCGCATGCCCGAGATCGGCCGCGCCATGCAGAGCGAGGGCTGGATCTGGCCGGCGCAGCGCTGGCTCGGCCGCGACATCGCCGGCGCGACGCTCGGGCTCGTCGGCGCCGGCAAGATCGGGCGCAGCATGGCGCGGATGGCGGGGCAGGGGTTTCGGGCCCGCGTCCTCGGTTACGATCCGCATGTCGATGCCGACACCATGGCCGCCGCGGGGATCGAGAAGGTCGATGACCTCCACGCCATGCTGCGGCAATGCGACTTCGTCTCCCTGCATAGCGTCCTGAACGACGCGACCCGCCATGTCATCGGCCGGGCGGAGCTTGCCTGCCTCAAGCCCGGTGCGATCCTCGTCAATGTCTCGCGCGGTGCGCTGATCGACGAGGCGGCGCTGGTCGAGGCGGTGCTGGCCGGCCGGCTCGGCGGCGTTGGCCTCGATGTCTACAGCCAGGAGCCGCTCGCGCGGGAAGGCCACCTGCTCAGTCCGCTCTTCGGCCGCGACGACGTCATCCTGTTCCCGCACCTGACCTTCTTCACCCATGAGGCGATGCAGCGGCTCTCCGACGACACGCTGGCGCGCTGCTTCGAGGTGCTGGACGGCAGGCCGGTGCAGATCCGCTCGCATGATCCGCGCCTGCGGGCGCAGAGGCGCAATGTCGTGTTTGCCTGAGGGGCCTGCGAGCAGGCGGGGATCGTCTAAGAGCGCCTGTCGAGCGGCGCGGCCAGGCTGGCGCTGACGGGTACCATCGTTCCGGCGAGGTCAATCGTCCAAGTGCGGGCATCGAGCCAGGCCTGGTCGATCGCTTCGTCACTCTGCGCCCAGCCCAGCGCGACGACGCCATCCATGCTCGCCCCGAAAGCGGCGGAGGTGATCTCGCCGACCGGTTTGCCGTCGGCCAGGATGGCTTCCCCGCCCCAGGCCATCTGCCCGTCCGGGCGGGGGCCGGCCAGCGCGATGAGGCGCTTGTTCCGGGGCGCCGCGCGCGCGGTCACGAGCGCCTCGCGGCCGAGAAAATCGCCCTTGTTCAGCTTCACCGCGAAGCCGAGGCCGGCCTCATAGGGGTTGACGTCGGGCGTCAGCTCGCGCCCCCAGGCCCTGAAGCCCTTTTCGATGCGCAGCGAGTCGACGGCGTAGTAGCCGACATCGACGAGGCCGAGATCGGCGCCGGCCTCGTGCAGCGCCTCGTAGATGGCGGGCGTGAACTCGGCGGGGACATAGAGCTCGAAGCCCTCGCCCAGATAGGAGCGGCGGCAGGCCCATGTCGTGGCGTAGCCGATGGTGATCTGCCGGATGGCGTTGGCCGGGAAGTCGGCGAGGTCGAACGAGGTCGGCGAGACGCGAGCCAGAATCTCCGGCACCATGGGACCGGCGAGCGAGAGCACGGCATAGGCGGAGGTCACGTCCGTCAGCGTCGCGCCATCAGGCAGTTGCCGCCTGATCCAGTGGGCGTCGCGCGTCGCCTGGGCGGTGCCGGTCAGGAGCAGATAGGTATCGGGCGCGATGCGTGCGGCAGTGAGATCGCTCTCGAAGGTGCCGCGCGTATTGAGCAGGGCGGTGTAGACGGAGGTGCCGACCGGCACGGCGACGTCGTTGGCGGCAAGGCGCTGCAGTGCGGCCTCGGCCCGCGGCCCCTGCAGCAGGAATTTGGCGAAGCTGCTCATGTCGACGAGGCCGGCGGCTTCGCGGCAGGCGCGATGCTCGGCGGCGACTGTCTCGAACCAGTTCTGCGGCCCGAAGGAGTAGGCGATCGTGCGTTCGTCCTCGCTGCGGGCGAAGTAGTTGGCGCGCTCCCAGCCCATCTTCGAGCCGAAGACGGCCCCCTTGGCGGCGAGGCGATCATAGAGTGGCGAGCGCCGGAACGGCCTTGCGGTATTGAGCTCGCGGTTCGGCCAGGGCATGGCGTAGTGCAGGCCGAGCGTCTCCTTGATGCGGTCCTTCAGCCAGGCCGGGTTGTTGTTGAAATCGGCGAAGCGGCGGATGTCGACCGGCCAGAGATCGCTGGTCGCCTCGCCCGCGACGATCCATTCGGCCAGTGCCCGGCCGGCGCCGCCGGCCGAGGCGATGCCCATCGAGTTGAAGCCCGCGCCGACATAGACGCCGGCGACCTCCGGGGCCTCGCCGAGCAGGAAGTTGTTGTCGGGGGTAAAGCTCTCGGGTCCGTTGAGGAAGGTCTTGATCTCGGCTGTCTCCAGCGCCGGCACACGCTGCAGCGCGTTTTCCATCAGGATCCCGAACTGGTCCCAGTCGTCGGGCAGGAGCTGGAACTCGAACGGGTAGGGGATGCCCTGCATGCCCCAGGGCTTGGCGTCCGGCTCGAAGCCGCCCATGACGAGGCCGCCGACCTCCTCCTTGCAGTAGATGTAGCCGTCGGGATCGCGCATCACCGGCAGGTCGGGCGTCACGCCCTCGATCTTGCCGGTGACGATGTACATATGCTCGGCCGAATGTAGCGGGACCGAGACGCCGCACATCCGCCCGACCTCGCGCGACCACTGCCCGGCGCAGATCGCCAGCACCTCGCATTCGACGCGGCCCTGGTCGGTGAGCACGGCCTTGACCCGACCCTTGTCGGTTTCCACGCCGGTGACGCGGATGCCCTCGCGCACGACCGCGCCGCCATTGCGGGCGCCGCGCGCCAGCGCTTGGGTGATGTCGGACGGATTGGCTTTCCCGTCGCCGGGGAGCCAGACGCCGCCGACGAGATCGTCGCTGCGCATCACCGGCCATTTGTCGCCGGCCTCCTTCGGGCTGAGCTCCTCGATCTCGACGCCCTGGGCGCGGGCGGCCGAGATCGTCCGGCGCAGCTGCGTCATGCGTTCGGGCGTTCGGGCGACCGAGACTGAGCCGCAGCGCTTCCAGCCGGTGGCGAGCCCGGTCTCAGCTTCGAGCGAGGAGTAGAGCTCGGTCGAATAGCGGATGAGCCGCGTCATGCTGGACTGGCTGCGCAATTGCCCGACGAGGCCGGCCGCATGCCAGGTGGTGCCGCAGGACAGGCGCCCCTGCTCCAGCAGCAGCACGTCGCGCCAGCCGAGCTTGGTCAGGTGATAGGCGAGCGAGCAGCCGATGATGCCGCCGCCGATGATGACGACACGAGACTGGGTGGGAATGGACATGGAAACGCCTCCGCGATGGGAGGCAGTCTAGCGCGCTTGACTCATAAAACAACAAAAAACCACAAAATCGGTCAAATCAAGAAATGCGAATTGCGACTCCTCGCTCCGCCAGCTTCGCGGCGATGGGCGGGGGCGGCGCCTGGTCGACCAGGAGGCCGGCGCAGGGTTCGTCGCCGCCGATGCGGCTGGGCAGGACGAGCCCGAACTTGCTGGCGTCGGCCATCAGGAAGCCCTGCTCGGCCGCGCCCAGCAGCGCGCTGCGGATCGCCGCTCCGGCGCGGGTATAGTCGGTCAGGCGTCCATCCGGACCGACGCCGCCGACGCTGATGAAGGCGATGTCGGCGGAGAGGCGGGCGATCGCCCGCAAGGTCTCGGTGCCGGCGGTCGCGTCCTCGTTGCGGTCGAATTCGCCGCCGATCAGGAAGACACGGGTGCCAGGCAGCCGGCTGACCAGCCGCGCGTTCTCGAGCGAGGTGGTGTGCACGATCAGCCGCTTGCGATCCGAGCGTGCCAGCGCACGCGCCAGAGCCTCTGTCGTGGTGCCGGAGTCGAGCAGGACGGTCATGCCGTCGCCGAGCAGCGAGATGGCGAGATCGGCGATTGTCTCCTTGCCCGTGCGGTTCACCGTCCGGCGGCTGGCGAAGGAGGCTTCCGAGCGCTCATGTCGGACCGCACCGCCATGGACGACGGAGAGCAAGCCGTTCGCCGAGAGGGCCTTGAGGTCGCGCCGGACCGTCTCGCGCGAGACGTCGAGCGACTGGGCCAGTTCCTCGACGGTCACCGAGCCCTGCTGGTCGAGAGTGGCCAGGATGGCCTGATGCCGCCGCGCAGCGATGTCGCGTGTCATGGAAGCGAGACCGGAAGCTTGGCCAACGGAAATCCTGGCCAGCGAGGGAATAGACCCGACCGGACATATGGAGTTGCTCCGCGCTTGGCAATCGAGCCGGTGCGGGGCGGGAGGCGCGCGCTGGCCGCGCGCGAGCAACAGATTGGTCAGCGCGCTGACTCAGCCTGCCGACCGAGGCGGCATGAAGCCTGAAAAGAAGGTCGTCAGGCCGGCGTGGCCATCCAGCGGCAGGATGTTCGCGACGTACTGGTCGGGCCGCACGACCACCAGGCAGCCGCGTTCGCGGTCGATGCCGCGCAGGTCGAAGATGTCCTCGCCATCGCGAAGATCGGGGCAGAACACCTTCTCGTAGTCGATCAGGCCGAGACGGCCCTTGCGCGGCAGCAGCAGGCCCGGCAGGGTTTCGATTGCGACCTCGCGATGAGGCTGCTGCAGGATGGCGCGCAGGTCGATGACTGCGTCGATATCGTCGCCTGGCTTGGTATAGCGGCGCAGGGGCGACGAGAGTGAATTCGCCAGGTATTCGCAGAGCGCGCGCAGGCGCGAGGTCGGCAAGGACGGATCGGCCCGGTCGGCGAAGGCGTAGAGGCGCCAGCGGCCATCGGCCCGCGCGACATGGCCGAGCTCGACCGGCTTGGCGTCGCCGAGCCGGATCACCGGGGCGGACTGGAAGCGCGCGCCGATCGGCAATCCCGTCGCCAGATGGGCGTGAGTGGACTCGCCGGTCAGGGGGGAGGGTGCATAGCGGGTCGCGGTTCCCGCGGTGTAGCGGCCATGCCTGACGAAATAGGCCTCGACCTCCTTGGGGTCGACACCCTCGCCATTGTCCGAGGTTTTCAGGGGGGCGCTCAGCATCTTCGCCCATTCGCGGTCGAAATCGATCAGCTCTTTGGCGATCGCCTGGCGCTCGGCCGAGTAGCTGTGCAGCAGCTCCGGCGGGCATTGCCCGCGCAGGACCGCGGCCAGCTTCCAGCCGAGATTGAACGCGTCCTGCATCGAGACGTTCATGCCCTGGCCGGCCTTCGGGCTGTGGGTGTGGCAGGCATCGCCGGCGATGAAGACGGAGGGCAGGCGCTGCCCGACCTCACCCGCCGGCACATCGTCGAACTTGTCGCAGAGGCGCTGGCCGATCTCGTAGACCGACCACCAGGCGACCTCCTTCACCTCGAAAGTGTAGGGGCGCAGGATACGCTGTGCCGCGGCGATCAGATGCTCGACGCCGATATTGCGGCTCGCGACCCGCTCGTTCGCGGCGAGCTTGTCGAGCTCGACATAGATGCGGATCAGATAGCCGCCTTCGCGCGGGATGATGATGATCGTGCCTTCGCCGGCGGACTGGATCAGCGCCTTCAGCCGCACATCCGGGAAATCGGTGACGGCGAGGACGTCCATGACGCCCCAGGCCTGGTTGGCTGAATCGCCCTGCAAGGTGCGGCCGATCGACTTGCGCACGGCGCTGCGGGCGCCGTCGCAGCCGACGACATAGCGGGCCCTGACGGTCTCGACCTCGCCTTCATGGGCGGGATCGACACGCTCCAGCCGCACCGTCACCGGGTGCGACGAGGCGTTGTCGATCTGGAGGTCGACGAGGCGCCGGGAATAGTCGGGCTCAAGCCGGCTGGGCGAGCGGCGCATCACGTCGAGGAAGAAGTCGTGGATCCGCGCCTGGTTGAGGATGACATGCGGAAATTCGGAGAGCCCGTCCTCGACATCCTGGATCCGGCCGCTGCGGGTGATCGCGCCCGGCCGGGCTGCGTCGGGCTTCCAGAACACCGTTTCGTTGACCCAGTAGCTCTCCTTCAGCACCTGCTCGGAGAAGCCGAAGGCATCGAACATCTCGATGGTGCGGCAGGCTATGCCATCCGCCTGTCCCAGCTCCAGGGGGCCCGGCTTCTGCTCGACGATGCGCGTGGTGATCCCGGGAAAGGCCGCGAGTTGAGCCGCCAGTGTCAGCCCGGCCGGGCCGCAGCCGACGATCAGGACATCGACCTCCTGCGGCAGGGTGTCCCGGGCAGAGGACGCAAGATCGGTGGCCGGCTCGGAGACGGCTGGGTCGCCGGTCCGGAAGCCGTTGAGATGGAACTGCATGGCGGCGACCTTCGGTGAGGCAGGACGATTGAGGGGATCGAACGCGGCCGGCGTCTCAGCGCCGGCGGGTGCGGGCCTGTTCGAGCCACATCTCCCAGGGACGGTGGACCTGCGCCTCGATGCTGGCGACGCAGGCCCGGCTTTCGCCCTCGGTGAGATAGGTGACCTCGCCGAGCTGCATCGCCTGAAGCTGGTAGCGCGCGTTGAGCTCGGCATAGACGGCACGGTAAACCGCCTGCTTGATCGAGCCGCCGACCACGGTCGAGCCATGGCCGCGCATCAGCACGATGTCGTGCCCGTCGAAATGCTCGGCCAGCGCCCGGCCGAGATGGTTGTTGCTGATCAAAAGGTCGGTGGCGTCGCCGCCAGCCTCGCGGATCTCGAAGACCGGCGCGCCCTGGCCGACGAAGCCGGCCATGTGGAACATCGCCCTGAGCCGCATGCCCTTGACGACGCTGAGCGGCACGATCGAATGCGAGTGGCTGTGGATCACCGCCATCACGTCGGGACGCCGGCGGAAGATCTCGGCGTGGATGAAGCGCTCGAGATAGACCTTGCGGCCATTGGCATTCACCGCCTCACCGTCGAGCGTAAACTCGACGATGTCCTCGGCTGCGACCCGGCTCGGCGCCATGTTGCGTGCGAGCAGGAAGCGGTCGGGCCGCTTGTCATGGCGCACGCTGATATGGCCGAAGGCGTCGACGACGCCCTGGTCGAACAGGATGTGATTGGCGGCGACGAGCTCCTCGACGATCTCCGGGGAGGGCGCGACCGAGGCGGCGGCCGTGTCGGCCACATCGACGGCGATGGGGTGATTGCCATGGTCAGACGTGCACATTGCTCGCTCTCTCCGAAATCGCCTTGATCGAAACTGCGGGCCGGGCCTCGCTGATCGGCTGCAAGGTCGGGTTGACGATCCGAGAGACGGAGGAATGCAGAGGCGGCCTGCCGCTGCGCGAGCGGCGCCAGCCTTCCAGCGCCCGAAAAGCGCTGGGGTCAGCCTCCCATCCGGCGATCTCTGAAAAATCGTCCGTATACTGATTAACAGGATACTCGCAGATTTTCCGGTGTCAACTGTGGCTGAGGTGCGAATGTCCGGGTGCTTGGTCCGGATAGAGGCAAAGCGGGGTGCTTTGACCGCTTACGGACTGAAAGCATACGATCTATACCGAAGGTCTAGCGACCGAGCCGAGCCAGCTTCGGCTGACGAAGAGCCCGCGGCGTGAACATTTGAGTGGCAGAATCCACCCGCCACCCACCAAGGCAAAGCGACGATGTCGATGGACGATATCTATCATATGCCCGGCCATCTCATCCGCCGCGCGCAGCAGATCGCCGTTTCGCTCTTTCTCGAGGAATGCGCGCCGGTGGATCTCACCCCCGTCCAGTTCGCGGCGCTGGTCACGGTGCGTGACAATCCCGGCATCGATGCGACCCGCCTGTCGGCGCTCGTCGCCTTCGATCGCTCGACGCTCGGCAATGTGCTGGAGCGGATGGAGGCCAAGGAGCTGATCCAGCGCTCGGGCAGCAAGGGCGACAAGCGCATCAAGGTTCTGCACCTCTCGCCTAAGGGCGAGCGCGTCCTGCAGGAAGCCGGACCCCTGGCGCAACGGGCGCAGGAGCGCATCCTTGCCCCGCTCGCGCCGGAGGATCGCGAGATCTTCATGCGCATGCTCGGGCAGCTCGTCGAGCTCAACAACGAAGCCTCCCGCGTGCCGCTGCGGCTGGACGCGGTTCGCTCTTCCGACGCCGCCTGAGGGCGCAGCTTCTTCCGACATTGCAATTGGGGCCGAAGCGGCCGCGCGACCTCCGTTTCGCCGGGCTTGAGCTGCTCGCCGTTTGACAGCATCGAGATGTAATGCATACTGATAATAAGTATGCGTCCTTATCTTCTAAGGCGAGCAGCGAATGCATCTGACGGCGCCGCCTTGCCGCACCGGGTTTCGCTGCAAGCCGAGGTCGAGGACCACAGGCCGCCTTTCGAACTGAACCCGAGAACCGCGAGCAACGCGGCCCAATCCGGAGGAAACCAGGTGATCATCACACGACGTGCCGCCCTGACAGGGTTTGCCGGCGCCGCGCTCGCGCCGCGTGCCGCCTTCGCCCAACGCAAGATCGTCAGGCTGATCGTGCCCGCCGCTGCGGGCGGGGCGATCGACGTCATCGGCCGGCTCTACGCCCAGCGCGTTGCGCCGGCGCTCGACGAATCCTGGGTGGTCGAGAACAAGGCCGGCGCCAGCAACACGCTCGGCGCAGCCGAGGTCGCCAGGGCCGCGCCCGACGGCACGACCTATCTGACCAATGCCGACATCCACATCATGGCCAGGCATGTGATGCGCAGCGTGTCCTACGACCCGAAGGCCGATTTTACGCCGATCTCGCGCTTCGCGACCTCGCCGATGGTGCTGATCGGCTCGATGAAGACGCCCGAGACCCTGCCGGCGCTGATCGCGCAGATGAAGGCGAAGCCGACCGAGTTCACCTTCGCCAATTCCGGGCTGGGCAGCATGGGCCATCTCGCCACCGAGAGCTTCAAGCTCCGCACCGGCACGAGCGCCGAGCTGGTCAACTATCGCGGCACGGCTCCGGCGATCACCGACGTGGTCGCCGGCCAGGTGCCGCTGATGGTCGCTCCGCTCGGCTCGGCCCTGTCGTTCGTCACCGACGGCAAGGTCCGTGCCTTCGCGATCATGGGCGCGCAGCGCAGTGCGCTCCTGCCGAACGTGCCGACCGCCGGCGAGCAGGGGCTCGCCGATCTCAACTTCACGCTCTGGTACGGCCTCTGGGGTCCGAAGGGCCTGCCAGCCGAGACCGTGCAGCGCGTGAACGCAACGGTTCAAGCGGCTTCCAAGGATCGCGAGATCGTCGAGAAGCTGACGGCGCTCGGTGCGGAAGCCGTGACCGAAGACCCGGCGAGCTTCGCCAAATTCATCGAAGCCGAGATCCAGCGCGCCAATCGCGTGGTCGAGGAAGCCGGCATCAAGCCGGGCTGATCGAGCGGGTACCGCAGGTTCGGCGCATCCAGGTTCGCCGCGATGTGTAATACAGAGCGTTGAAAACCGCCGATCACGCTTCGCATCGCGTCTTGGATCGACTAGGCTGTCTAAAATCTGAGATTCAGATGATGCGGCAGATGGGGTCGGCTCGATGGCAATCCGGTTCGAGGAAATCGGTGAGCGGCTGAAGGCCTATCGTCTGGGACGCCAGCTGCAGGCCGAGGATGTCGCCGAACGCCTCGGGATTTCGCGGGCCGCAGTCTACCGGATCGAGGCCGGGGGCGTCGTCAAGATCGAGACCCTGGAGCGGCTGGCGACGCTGCTGGAGACGACCGTCGCCTCGCTGCTCGGGGCAGGGGTCGAGTACTACTCCAGCCCGCTCAGCTATTTCGAGCGCATGCGGCAGGTCGAGGAACAGGCCGACCAGGTCATCGCGCATTTTCCGCCGCTGTCCTACCTCCTGACCTCGGATGGTTACTCCGCTCATTTGCGGCAGACCCTGGTGGAGGCGCTGCCGCCCCATGTCGCGCGCGAGCAGGCGGTGGCGGAGATCGATGCGATCATCGCGATCCTCGACGAGCGCAAGAATGCCCGCAAGCGCCGCCGGCTGAGCGTCGTCAATTTCGTCAATGTCCTTGAGATCGAGCGCTGGCTGAAGCTGGGCGTGGTCGGACGTTTCAACCTGCCGGCCGCCGAGCAGGCCCGGCGACGCCTGGCGGCGCGCATCGAGGTCGAGCATCTGATCGGGCTGATCGAGAGCGAGCCGATGGGCGTGCAGATCGGCCTGATCGAGGAGACGGTGCCGAACATCACCTTCCAGCTCTTTCGCACAGCGGAGAAGACGCTGCTGGGACTGAGCCCGTTCCGTCTCGGCGGTGAATTGCCGAATCTCCGCTCCGGCATCGCCATGCTGACCGCGGACGAGGAGCCGGTGCGCCTCTACGAGGACATCGCCGACGGGCTCTGGCGCCGCGCTCTCAAGGGCAGCGAGGCCGGGGCGACGCTGCGGGCCGCGCTTGATCGCTCGGCGATCGCGCCGCCGCCGATGAAAGAGCAATCCTCGTCGGCGGCTTAACATCGGCTCAAGGTTTGTCGCAAAATTGAGATTGTTCTTGCAATTGAGATTTTGGCGTGAGATAGGGTGATGACACGATGGCATCGGGCTTTCCGGTGCCGTGGCGGGTTTCCCGCGGTCGAACTCGATGTCTCGGCCGTCAAGCGGCGCAGGCAAGCGCCCTGGGAAAGTGGGCGAGCGCCCAAACTCCAATAGTCTCGAGACCGGCCGGCAGCCGCGCGCGGAAGCGCGCGCTGGTGCTTTGGCGTTTTGGTGCGCATCGCAAAGAAAAGCAGAAACGGGGGACTTCGCCGTGAGTGACAACCAGGCCGCCATGGGCGGCTCCATCGCCCTATCGTCTCCGACCGAAGTCGACGGCAAGGCCCGCAAGGCGCTCTGGGGCGCCGCCATCGGCTACGCCATGGACGGTTTCGACCTCCTGATCCTCGGCTTCATGCTGCGGACCATCTCCGCCGATCTGCAGCTCACCCAGGGTCAGGCCGCCTCGCTCGTCACCGCCACTTTGGTCGGCGCGGTGCTGGGCGGCATCGGCTTCGGCATGCTCTCCGACCGGATCGGCCGCGTCCGCGTCCTGACCTGGACGATCGTGCTCTTCGCCGTCTTCACCGGCATGTGCGCGCTGGCGCAAGGCTATTGGGATCTCCTGATCTACCGCACCATCGCCGGCCTTGGCCTCGGTGGCGAGTTCGGCATCGGCATGGCGCTGGTCGCCGAAGCCTGGCCGGCCTCGAAGCGGGCGCGCGCCTCCTCCTATGTCGGCCTCGGCTGGCAGGTCGGCGTGCTCGCCGCGGCGATCGCGACCCCGATCCTGCTGCCGACGATCGGCTGGCGCGGCATGTTCGCCATCGGCATCCTGCCGGCTGTCGCAGCCTATTTCATCCGCCATTCGCTGCATGAGCCCGAGGTTTTCGTCGCCCGCAGCAAGGACCGGCCGAAGGAATCGGCGCTGCGCCTGCTGGTCAAGGATTGGGACACGACGAAGCTGAGCCTCGGCATGGTCGTGCTCTGCTCGGTCCAGAACTTCGGCTATTACGGCGTGATGATCTGGTTGCCGAACTATCTGGCGACCCGCTTCGGCTTCGCCCTGACGCAATCGGCCGTCTGGACCTCGGTGACCATCGCCGGCATGGCGGTCGGCATCTATGCCTTCGGCCATATAGCCGACAGGATCGGGCGCCGCCCGGCCTTCTTCGGCTATATGCTCGGCGCCGCCGTGATGGTCATCGTCTATTCGCGGCTGACCGACCCGTTCCAGCTCCTGGTCGCCGGCGCGGTGATGGGCTTCTTCGTCAACGGCATGCTCGGCGGCTATGGCGCGCTGATCAGCGAGCTCTTCCCGACCGCCGCGCGGGCGACGGCGCAGAACGTGCTGTTCAACATCGGGCGCGGCGTCGGCGGCTTCGGCCCGCTCGTGGTCGGGACGATCGCGGCGGCCTACAGCTTCGAGATGGCGATCGCGCTGCTGGCGACGCTCTATGTGCTCGACATCCTCGCCATGTGGCTGCTGATCCCCGAACGGCGCGGCGCCGAGCTCGCTTGAGCACGAGGGCATTGTGATGTCGATCCAGCACGATCAGTCGCAGGCCGCGCGTTCCGGCGCGGCCATCGCGGGTGCCGTCTGTTCTTCGGCGCCGTGGAAGGCGAGCGTCGTCGCCGAGCTCGCCGAGGTCGTCCGCAACGAGGCTGTAAATGCCGAGTATCGGCATCTCGTGGTCAATTGCAGCGAAGCGGCTGCAGCGGCCCAGCCGGGGCAGTTCTTCCAGCTGCTCTGTCCGCAACCGGCGGGCGAGCAGCCCTTCCTGCGCCGGCCGATGAGCCTCTACGGAGCCGATCCCGAGAAGCGCCAGGTCGAGTTCCTCTACAAGGTGACGGGCGCCGGCACGCGCGGGCTCGACACGCTGCAACCGGGCGACCGGCTCGACATCATGGGCCCGCTCGGCGTCGGCTTCACGCTGGATCCAGACTGGCGCCACATCGTCGCCGTCGGGCGCGGGGCAGGGCTGGCGACGCTCGCCCCGCTCGCCAGAGCAGCGAAGGCCAATGGCACGCAGGTGACGGCGATCTTCAGCGCGAGGCGGCCGGAGCTTCTCGTCTCGGTCGAGCTGTTCCATCGCCATGGCGCCGACGTCATCGCCGTCACGGATGCCGAACAGACCAGCGGGCCCGCCAATGTCGAGCGCATCCTGCGCCGGCAGATCGCCGAGGGGCGCTGCGATGCCTTCTTCACCTGCGGTTCGAGCCGTTTGATGCGGGTGCAGCAGCGCCTGGCGCGCGAGTTCGGATTGCCCGGACAGGTCGCGATGGAGCAGCAGATGGCCTGCGGAATCGGCCTTTGCTACTGCTGCGTCCGCGACTTCAACGTCAATGGCGAGATCGTCAACCGGCGTGTCTGCTGGGACGGCCCGGTCTTCGACCTGATGGAGGCGCTGCCATGAACGCGACAGGCAAAGTCGACCTCTCCGTCAGGATCGGCGGGCTGACCCTGCGCAATCCGGTCATGCCGGCTTCGGGCACCTTCGCCGAGGGGCTGGAGAAGGTGATGGACTTCAACCGGCTCGGCGCCTTCGTCACCAAGACGATCACGCGCGAACTGCGTGCCGGCAATCCGCTGCCGCGGGTGGTCGAGCGGCCGGGCGGGCTGATCAACGCCATCGGCATTCCCTCGAAGGGCGTGCCCTATTTCATCGAGCACACCATGCCGCATTACGCGGCCTATGACACGCCGCTGGTCGTCTCGATCTCGGCGCCGACGGCGGAGGGCTTCGCCAGCCTCGCGGCGGAACTTTCGATCCCCGGCATCGCCGCGATCGAGGCCAATATCTCCTGTCCGAACATCGAGGAGGACGGCAAGGCCTTCGCGATGCGGCCTGAGTCCACCGAAAAGGTCACGCGTGAACTGCGCAAGGCGACAAAGCTGCCGCTCTGGGTCAAGCTGACGCCTAATACCGGCGACGTGCCTGAGGTCGCGCGCGCCGCCGAGGCGGCCGGGGCCGATGCGGTCGTGGTCGCCAACACCATCCTGTCGATGGCGATCGACCTGAAGAGCTTCAAGCCCTGCCTCGGCAACATCATGGGCGGTTTGTCGGGGCCGGCGATCAAGCCGATCGTGCTGCGCCAGGTCTTCCAATGCGCCAAGGCGGTGAAGATCCCGGTGATCGGTTGCGGCGGCATCTCCACCGCCGATGATGCGGTCGAGTACATGCTGGCCGGCGCCAGCGCCGTACAGGTCGGCACCGCGACCTTCCTGCAGCCGGCGGCGATGACGACGATCATCGACGGGCTCGAGGCTTTTTGCCTGCGCCGCGAGATCCCGCGCGTCGCCGAGCTGATCCGCGGCGTCGTGATCGAGGAGGCCGATGAGCCCGACCTCGCCTGGCTGGATCCGGTCTCGTGAGCGCGCAGGCTGCCGAGATGCGCAATGTCTTCAGCGGCGACGAGGGTGACCGCGCCCTCGCCGAGGCGCTGTTCGATGCCTTGCGCGAGGCGACGGGTGACGGTGTCGGCATTACCCGCGAGGCCTATAGCGAGCGCGAGTCGCTGGCGCTCGACATCGTCGAGGCGAAGGCGCGCGAATTCGGCTTCGCGACGGAGCGGGACGCTGGTGCCAATCTTGTCGTGACGCTTCCGGGCAGCGAGCCGGAGCTGCCTTTCCTCGCCTGCGGCTCGCATCTCGATTCCGTGCCGCAGGGCGGGAATTTCGACGGTGCCGCCGGCGTCATCGCCGGGCTCGCCGTCATCGCCCGTTTCAGGGAGGAAGGCTTCGTCCCGCGCCGGACGATCAAGGTCTACGCGCTGCGCGGCGAGGAAAGCTCCCGCTTCGGCCGGGCCTATATGGGCTCCAGCGCCCTGTTCGGGAGGCTCTCGGCCGCCGATCTTTCGGTACGGGACCATGCCAGCGGGTGGACGCTCGCGCAGTGCATGGCGTCGGTGGGCATCGACATGGCCCGCGTTGAGAAGGGCGAGCGACTGCTCGATCCGGCCAGCGTCGCGGCCTGGATCGAACTGCATATCGAGCAAGGGCCGGTGCTGGTCGCGCGCGACCTGCCGGTCGGCATCGTCACCGGCATCCGCGGCAATATCCGGCATCGCGAGGTCGAATGCCTCGGCGAGGCCGGCCATTCCGGCGCGGTGCCGCGTTGGCTCAGGCGCGACGCGGTCTTCGCAACCGCGGAACTGATCACCCATCTCGACCGGCACTGGCGTACCTTGCTGGAACGCGGCCGCGACGTAGTCGTGACAGCGGGCGTGCTCGGCACTGATCCGCAGGAGCATGCCATTGCGCGCATTCCCGGCACGGTGCGCTTCTCCTTCGAGGTGCGCAGCCAGAGCCGCGAGACGCTGGAGGCCTTCTACGACCTCTTCCTCTCGGAGTGCGGGCTGATCGGCGAGGAGAGGGGGGTCGAGTTCCGTGTCGACCGTCGGCTCGAATCCGCTCCTGCCGTGATGGATGCCGATTGGATTGCCAGGCTCAAGACGGCCGCCCGCGATCTCGGCCTGCCCGACGAGGACATTCCGAGCGGAGCCGGCCATGATGCGGCGGTCTTCGCCAATGCCGGCATCCCCAGCGCGATGATCTTCGTGCGCAACCAGAACGGATCGCATAATCCGCATGAGGCGATGGCGATCGAGGACTTCCTCGCCGGGATCGCGGTGATGCGGGACGCCATCAGGGAGGCGGTGCGATGAGCGCGAACGAGATCGGCCGCGAGGTCGCGGAGCTGCTGTTCAGGGCCGGCGCCATCCATGTCAGCCGCCAGCAGCCCTTTATCCTGGCCGCCGGCTGGGCGAGCCCTGTTTATGTCGATGTCCGCCTGCTGCTCGGCGACCCCGATCTGCGCCAGGCGGTCAGCGATCTTGCCGCCCGCTATGCGGCCGCGACTTTTCCGCCGGGCAGCTTCGACGCGATCGCAGGTGCCGAGACGGCCGGCATCCCCTTCGCGGCGTGGCTCGGCGACAGGCTGGCGCTGAAGCTGCGCTATGTCCGCAAGCGCCCGCTCGGCATTGGCCGCAACGCCCAGGTCGAGGGCGGGTCGGTCGAGGGCCTCAGCGTCCTGCTGATGGACGACCTGACCACCGATGGCGGCAGCAAGCTCAACTTCGTCCGCGGCCTGCGTGCGGCGGGAGCCGAAGTCGAGCATGTGCTGACGATCTTCTATCACGACGCCTTCCCCGGTGCCGATGCCCGGCTGCAGGAGGCGGGCCTGACGCTCCATGCTCTCGCGAACTGGGGCGACGTGCTGCTTGCTGAGGGCGGTGGCGGCCTCGCGCCGGAGGACCGCGCCGAGATCGAGCGCTTCCTGGCCGACCCGGTCGCCTGGTCGACCCGTCATGGCGGTCGCGCCCGGCTCGCGCCGCGAAGCTGATCCGCAATCCACTCCACCTCAACACGAACAAGGCCGCGCCCTCGCGGAGATGACATGAACGAGCTTCTGAACTGGCTGCTGCAGCAGAAGGGCAGCCTTCGCACCTATGTCGAATTCCAGGACCGGGCACTGGCCCTGCGCGTCGACGCGCCCGAGCAGGCTGCGCTGCTGCGCCTGCTCACCGATCTCGCCGGCCGTTTCGTCGAGGCCTATGACCGCCAGCCGCTCTCCGCCGGGATCGCGGCGCAAGCCCTGGACCGGCTCACCGACTTCCTCCGCAGGGCCGCCGGCGAAAGCGCTGCCGACCCGGCGAGCCAGCTCGCATTGCTCAATGAGATCGGGGCGAGCGAGCTCGCCTGATCGCGGGCGCCCGACGCTTCGTTTCCGCCGCTTGTCAGTCCGCCTGGGCCTCGTCCGATCCGGCCCTGACCAGATAGGTCACCGCGCCGGCGCTCATCAAAGCGAGACAGAACCAGGTCAGCGCATAGACGAGATGGGTGTTGCGGAAGGCGACCTGGGTCATGCCGCCCTGCGGCAGCGGGCCGGGCTCAGCGCTCGCATCCGCATCGACGAAATAGGGGGCGGCCGGGCCGAGCTGCCGCGCCGCCGCGATCGCTGCCACGTCACGCGAATACCAGCGGCCGGCTGAAGGATCATTGGTGCGCAGGAAGCCGCCGCCCGGCTCGGTCAGCCTGAGCAGCCCGGCCAGTCTCGTTTCGCCTGCGGCAACCTTGCGGCGCTCGTCGGGAGCACGCTTGTCGTCCGGCACGAAACCGCGATTGACGAGGACGGTGAAGCCGGCATCGGCACGGAACGGCGCCAGCACCCAGAAGCCGGGGCCGCGCTCGGTCACCGCCATGGTCAGCGTCTCCGGAGCGTCGAGATAGCGGCCCTGCAGGGTGACGCGGCGGTATTCGTCTGCCTGGGCCGTGATCGCCGGCCAATCCGCTGGGCCGGGTGCGGCGACCGGCGCTGCCCGCAGGCGGTCCTCGACGCGGGCGATCAGGTCGAGCTTCCAGCCGCGCCGCTGGACCTGCCAGAGGCTGAGCCCGGCGAAGACCAGCGTTGCCAGGCAGAGCCCGGCGATGAAGATCGCCCGGGCGCTGCCGCGCCGTCGCTTCGCGCCGGCCGACATGGCCTTAGCCTCACATCCGGTGCATGTCGGGCATCATGTTGGCGTTGAGGTGGAACATCACCCAGAGCGAACCGGCGAGGGCGATCGCGACGACAATGATCGTGAAGATCAGCGCCAGCATGGTCCAGCCGCCCTCCGAGCGGCCGTTCATGTGCAGGAAATAGATCATGTGCACGACGATCTGCGCGGCGGCGAAGAGCATGATCACGATCGCCGTCAGCGTCGAATTGCCGAGCACGTCGTTCATGACGAGCCAGAACGGGATCGCTGTCAGGACGACGGAGAGCAGGAAGCCGGTGACGTAGCCGCGCATGCTGCCATGCGCCGCGCCATGGGCATCGTGCTCGTCATGATGGGCGTCGTGATGGCCGCCCTGTGCCTTCGCCTGGTTCTGGCTCATTTCAGCACGCCCATCAGGTAGACGAAGGTGAAGACGCCGATCCAGACGACGTCGAGGAAGTGCCAGAACATGGAAAGGCACATCAGCCGGCGCCGATTGGCCTCGATCAGCCCGTGCTTCGAGACTTGCGTCATCAGCACCGCCAGCCAGATCAGGCCGAAGGTGACGTGCAGCCCGTGCGTGCCGACCAGGGTGAAGAAGGACGACAGGAAGGCGCTGCGCATCGGCGTCGCACCCTCATGGATCAGGTGGGCGAACTCGTAGAGCTCGATGCCGAGGAAGGCGAGGCCGAACAGCGCTGTGACGACGAGCCAGCCCTGCACCGCCGCCTGCCGGCCCTTGTCCATCGCCAGCATGGCAAAGCCATAGGTGATCGAGGAAAACAGCAGCATCGCGGTGTTGACCGCGACCAGCTTCAGGTCGAACAGATCGGCACCGGACGGCCCGGCGGCATAGTTGCGCCCGAGCACGCCATAGGTCGCGAAGAGGACTGCGAAGACCAGGCAGTCGCTCATCAGATAGAGCCAGAAACCCAGCATGGTCGAGCCGCCGGGATGCGCGTGCTCTTCCTCGGTGACGTAGAAGGCCGGGACGGTGCCTGCAGCCTGCGCTGTTGCTTTCGCCATCATCGCCCCTCAGGCCCGGCCCAGAAGCTGGGTGCGCGCATCTTCCGCCTGCACGACCTCGTCGGCGGGGATATGGAAGTCGCGGTCGTAGTTGAAGGTATGGATGATCACGGTGGCGAGCACGGCGACGAAGGAGAGCGCCGCCAGCCACCAGATGTACCAGATCAGGGCGAAGCCGCAGAGCGTTGCCAGCCCCGCAATGATCACGCCCGCGCCGGTGTTCCTGGGCATATGGATCGGCCGGAAGCCGGCGAGCGGGCGGGTAAAGCCGCGCTTTTTCATGTCGGCCCAGGCGTCGAGGTCGTGAACGATCGGCGTGAAGGCGAAGTTATAGGCCGGCGGCGGCGAGGAGGTCGACCATTCCAGCGTGCGCCCGTCCCAGGGATCGCCGGTGGTATCGCGCAACTGCTCGCGGCGCAGGATGCTGACGCCGATCTGGATCAGGAAGCAGAGGATGCCGAGCGCGATCAGCACCGCGCCGACCGCCGCGATCACGAAAAAGATCTGCAGGGAAGGGTCCTCGAAGCGGCTGAGCCGACGCGTCACGCCCATCAGGCCGAGGATGTAGAGCGGCATGAAGGCGACGTAGAAGCCGATCACCCAGAACCAGAAGGAAAGGACGCCCCAGAACCGGTCGAGCTTGAAGCCGAAGGCCTTGGGGAACCAGTAGGCGATGCCGGCGAAGACGCCGAAGACCACGCCGCCGATGATGACGTTGTGGAAATGGGCGATCAGGAACAGGCTGTTGTGCAGCACGAAATCGGCCGGCGGCACCGCCAGCATCACGCCGGTCATGCCGCCGATGACGAAGGTGATCATGAAGGCGAGCAGCCACATCATCGGCAGCTCGAAGCGGATGCGGCCGCGATACATCGTGAACAGCCAGTTGAAGATCTTCGCCCCCGTCGGGATCGAGATGATCATCGTGGTGATGCCGAAGAACGAGTTCACGCTGGCGCCCGAGCCCATCGTGAAGAAGTGGTGCAGCCAGACCAGGTAGGACAGGATGGTGATGACCACCGTGGCGTAGACCATCGAGGCGTAGCCGAAGAGGCGCTTGCCGCAGAAGGCCGAGGCGACCTCGGAATAGACGCCGAAGATCGGCAGGATCAGGATGTAGACCTCCGGGTGGCCCCAGATCCAGATCAGGTTCACGTACATCATCGGGTTGCCGCCGAGATCGTTCGTGAAGAAGTTGGTGCCGACATAGCGGTCGAGCGTCAGCAGCGCGAGGGTCGCGGCCAGGATCGGGAAGGTCGCGACGATCAGCACGTTGGTGCACAGCGACGTCCAGGTGAAGACCGGCATCTTCATCATATCCATGCCGGGCGCGCGCATCTTGACGATGGTCGCGATCAGGTTGACGCCTGACAAGGTCGTGCCGATGCCTGCGATCTGCAGGCCCCAGAGATAGTAGTCCATGCCTACCCCGGGCGAGTAGGCGGCTCCCGACAGCGGCGGATAGGCGAGCCAGCCGACCTTGGCGAATTCGCCGATGAAGAGCGAGGCCATGATCAGCACGGCGCCGCCGACCGTCATCCAGAAGCTGAAATTGTTGAGGAAGGGGAAGGCGACGTCGCGCGCGCCGATCTGCAGCGGCACGACATAGTTCATCAGCCCGGTGACGAACGGCATCGCCACGAAGAAGATCATGATCACGCCATGGGCGGTGAAGATCTGGTCGTAGTGGTGCGGCGGCAGATAGCCTTCGTTGCCGGCGAAGGCGATCGCCTGCTGGCCGCGCATCATCAGCGCGTCGGCAAAGCCCCGCAGCAGCATGATGACGCCGAGGATCATGTACATGATCCCGATCTTCTTGTGGTCCACGCTGGTGAACCATTCGTGCCAGAGATAGCCCCAGAGCCTGTAGCGGGTGATCAGCGCGAGCACGACGATCCCGCCGAGCGCGACGGCCGCGAAGGTCCCGATCAGGATCGGCTCGTGATAGGGGATCGCCTCTAAGGTGAAGCGTCCGAAGATGAGCTTCCACCAGTCGGGATAGGAGGTCATGCTTCCCTCGGCTCGCCGGCGCAGGTCAGGTTAGTTGACGGCGCGGGCTGACAGGCCCGCGGCGCCGTAGACATCGGTCGGCGTGCAGATCGCCATCACGAAAGGACGTGGGGGCAGCGGCTGGCCGCCGCGGCGCACGCTCTTGTCGTATTCGAGGGCTGCGACGGTATGGATACCCTCCTTGCCGCCTCCGCCCTTGGCGTCCATCGCCATCATGTCGCGCGTGCACATCTTGGCGCGGTCGACGCACATGTTGAGGATCGCCGTGAAGAGATCGGACGGGACATCGCGGAAATAGCGGACCGCCTCGCGCTCGCTCGGCCGCTCCAGCACGAGATATTCCTCGCGCCCGAGCGTGCTGCCGCCCCGGATCGCGCTTTGCACCCACTCGCCGAAGGCCGCATCGTCGACGCCGCGGAAGCGGAAGCGCATGTCGGAGAAGCCGGCGCCGCTGTAATTGGCGGAGAAGCCCTCGAACTCGCCGGGATGGTTGATCACCGCGTTGAGCTTGGTCTGCATGCCCGGCATGGCGTAGATTTGGCCGGCGAGCGCGGGGATGAACAGCGAGTTCATCACCGCGGACGAGGTGATGCGGAACTCGATCGGCTGGTCGACCGGCGCGACAACCTCGTTGAGCGAGGCGATGCCTTGCGCCGGGTAGAGGAAGAGCCATTTCCAGTCGAGCGCCACGACCTCGATCACCAGCGGCTGCTTCCTGACCGCGCTGCTGCCTGCGCGCGCCTCGACGATCGGCTTGCCGGCGGCGATTCGGTTGAGCGGCCGGTAGGGATCGAGCAGATGCGTGCCCATCCAGGTCATCGCGCCGATGACGATGATGATCAGCAGCGGCACGGACCAGATCACCACCTCGAGCGGCAGTGAATGGTTCCAGTCCGGGTCATAGGCGGCCTTGGCGGAAGCTCGATAGCGCCAGGCGAAGAAGATCGTCAGCGCCATCACCGGGACGATGACGAGCAGCATCAGCGCGGTGGAGGCCAGCAGCAGGTTTCGTTGCTGCAGCGCAACATCGCCTGACGGCGCCAGCAGCACCCATTGGCAGCCGCCGAGCAGCGCGAAAAGCGGCAGAACCGCTATGATTCGAAAGATCCGCAAGAGAGTCGAGGCCTCCCCGTTCCGGGAACTGACGTTCTCTAGGTCCATTCTTTCGCGCCGCACATAAGACAATCTGTCCCATTGCGGCAGTTTGACGTGTTGCTTCTATCCACCGTATCCATTTGTCAGAGGTGCGGGCAAGTCCGGTCTCTCCGGGCGGCCGCCAGCTTAGGAATTCGCGGTCATGAGCGCTGACGCGACGATCCAGCCATCGGCCCTTCCGGCGGAAGATCACGGGCGGGACCATGTCACCCCGGCCGATATCGCGCTCGGCGTCATCATCGGGCGAACCTCGGAATATTTCGACTTCTTCGTCTTCGGCCTCGGCTGCGTGCTGGTCTTCCCCGAGCTCGTCTTCCCGTTCGTCGACCGACTCACCGGCACGCTCTACGCGTTCGGCATCTTCGCGCTCGCCTTCGTGACGCGCCCGCTCGGCTCGGTGCTGTTCTTCGCGATCGACCGCAATTACGGCCGGACGACCAAGCTCACCGCGGCGCTCTTCCTGCTCGGCGGCTCGACCGCCGCCATCGCCTTCCTGCCGGGCTACCAGACGATCGGCATCTGGTCCTGCATCATCCTCGCCGCCTTCCGCCTGCTGCAGGGCATTGCGCTGGGCGGCGCCTGGGACGGGCTGTCCTCGCTGCTGGCGCTGAATGCGCCCGCGAATCGGCGTGGCTGGTACGCCATGCTGCCGCAGCTCGGCGCGCCCTTCGGCTTCATCCTTGCCGCCGGGCTCTTCGCCTATTTCGAGGGCGCGCTCTCGAAGGAGGATTTCCTGAGCTGGGGCTGGCGCTATCCCTTCTTCGTGGCGCTGACGATCAATGTCGTCGCGCTGTTCGCCCGGCTGCGCATGGTCGCGACCCACGAGTTCGCTGAATTGATGACCACGCGCGAGCTGGTGCCGGTGCGGCTCTCCGAGCTCGTCCGCGCCCATGGCCGCACGCTCATCCTCGGCGCCTTCGTGCCGCTGGCGAGCTTCGCGCTCTTCCATCTCGTCACCATCTTTCCGGTCAGCTGGATCAACCTCTTCACCAGCCGCTCGGTCTCGGAGTTCCTGCTGGTGCAGGCGGCCGGCGGTGTCGTCGGCGCCGGGGCGATCGTCACCTCCGGCCTGATCGCCGACCAGATCGGGCGTCGCTACACGCTGTGGCTCTCCGGCGCGATGATCGGGCTGTTCAGCTTGTCCAGCATCGTCGCGCCGCTGCTCTTCGGCGACAGCCAGGCGGGGCAGACGATCTATGTGATCATCGGCTTCGGGCTGCTCGGCCTGTCCTACGGCCAGACGGCCGGCGCAGTCGCCTCGAGCTTCGGCCAGCAATACCGCTACACCGGCGCGGCCCTGACCTCCGACCTCGCCTGGCTGCTCGGCGCGGGCTTTGCGCCGTTGGTCGCGCTCACGCTGTCGAGCACTTTCGGCCTCGCCTGGGTCGGCGTCTATCTGCTCTCCGGTGCGCTCTGCACGCTGGCGGCGCTGGCGATCGATCGGCGGCTGGAAGCGCGCTACGAGTGAGCGACGTTCCCAAGCTGCGGTCATCCTCGCGTCGGCCTATCGGCCGACGCTGCTCAGGAAAAGCCGGATCTCGTCGGCGAGCCAGTCGCGCACCGCACGGACCTTCGGGTGGTCCTGGTTGCCCGGACGATAGACCAGATCATAGCCGCGCTCGGCCTTGAGAGTCAGCTCGGGGAAGGGCGCGACGAGGCGTCCGGCCGCAAGGTCCTCGGCCACGAGCATGCTGCGCCCGAGCGCCACGCCTTCGCCGCGTAGCGCCGCTTCGATGGCGAGGCTGCCATGGCTATAGGCCGGGCCGCGGCTGCGCAGCTTCGCCAGGCCGGCCAGCGCGAACCACTGCTCCCAGTTCGCCAGCATGCGATCCTCGTGCAGCAAGGTGCAGCTCGCCAGTTCCTCGGGTGATGCGCTGGTGCCGATCCTGTTTCGATAAGCCGGGCTGCAGACGGGCGTGACGGTCTCGTCGAGGATGCGTTCGGCGACCGCGTTCGGATACTGCCCGGCGCCATAGCGCACGGCGGCGTCGATGCGCCCGTCGGAAAGATCGACATTGATGTCGGTCACGTCGAGATGGACGTCATAGTCCGGGAGGCGGACCATCAGCCGGTGCAGGCGCGGCGCCAGCCATTTGCTGGCCAGCGACACGCTCGTGCTGAGCGTCAGGCGCGTCGCGACGTTCAGGCTGCGCAGGCGTTCGGCTTCCCGTGTCAGCTCGGCCAGGCTGCGGGCAACGACCGCTAGGAACGCGGCGCCTGCCTCGGTCAGCACGATCTGCCGAGTCAGGCGCTCGAACAGGGGAACGCCCAGATGCGCTTCCAGCGTCTTCACATGGCGGCTCACCGCCCCGTGGGTGAGGTTCAGCTCCTGCGCCGCCAATGTCATGCTCGACAGCCGTCCGGCCGCTTCGAAAGCGCGGAGTGTCTGTAGCGGCGGAAGGCGGGTGAACATCGACATCATGCGTGAGTGTTGCTCACTCATGACGTGACGACAAATGGTTTGTCGGGCGATAGCGGAAGGCCTACAGCCTGCGGTCACGCAACGCCTTCGCAGTGCGCTCCCAACGCATGAAGACCGCCTCATGAGCCAAACGGCGCTGGCCACCCGCTACAGCCCATCCGTCGGCAGCTTCGCGGCGATGCTGCTGCTCGCGCTGATGTGGGGCGTCTCGATCCCGATCACCAAGCTCGGCCTGCTCACGCTGCCGCCGCTGACGCTGACCGCGCTGCGCTTCGGGATCGCCCTGCCGTTGATGTTCCTGCTCGTCATCGGCAAGCAGCGCCTGCCGCGTCGAGCCTTCCCGCGCATCGCCGCCCTCGGCGTGCTCGGCATCGGCATCGGGCAGGTGGCGCAGACCTTCGGCGTCGTCGGCACCTCGGCCTCGGTCGCGACCATCATCTCCGCGACCATCCCGATCTTCGTCGTCGTCTTCGCGGCGATGCGGCTGCGGCAATCGGTTTCGGGTCTTCAGGCGCTGGGGCTGCTCGCCGCCTTTGCCGGGATCGCTTTAGTCGCCTCGGGTCGCGGCGACGCGGCCGTCGCGACCTCGCAGACCACGCTCACCGGTGCGGCACTCGTGCTGCTCTCGGCGCTGACCATCGCCTTCTACTATGTCTGGAGCGTCGAGCTGACCGAGCAATACGGCACCGCGACCGTCGCCGCCTGGAGCACCGTCTTCGGCTTCCTGGCGCTGCTGCCCTGGGCGGCCTGGGAGATGGCGCATGTGCCGTTCGAGGTGACGACCACGGGCCTCGCGACGGCGGTCTATCTGGGCATCGTGGTGACGGTCGCGGGCCTGTTCCTCTGGCTGCATCTGCTGCGCACGGTGCCGGCGCGCATCGCCGCCGGCATCCAGTATCTGCAGCCGGTCGTTGGTGTCGCCGCCGCGGCCGCCATGTTCGGCGACGAGCTCGGACTGTTCTTCGTCCTCGGCGTCCTGCTCGTGCTCGGCGGCCTCGCGCTCACCGTCACCGAGCGGCGTAAGGCGACCTAGCTGGGCCGCCTCAGCTCTCGAAATAGGCGGTGTTGCGCCCGCCGATCACGATGTCCCAGCGATAGAGCGCTTCGCCATTCGGACCTTGCCCTGCCAGGTTGCCGAAATGGCGCGGCTGGGCTTCGCCGAGCAGGATGAACATCGGGTCGCGGGCGAGATGCGGATCGCCCGCGAAATACATCTGGGCGATCAGCCGCGCCGAGCCGCCGCGGATCGAGACATGGACATGGGCCGGGCGCCAGCGGTCGATGTCCGGCCGTGCCAGATAGGAGCCGGGCATGATGGTGCGGAAGCGATAGCGGCCGGCCTCGTCGGTCATGGTCCGGCCGAAGCCGAGGAAGTTCGGATCGAGCCGTTCGCGCACCGGGTCCTTCACATGGGTGTAGCGGCCCCATTTGTTGGCGTTCCAGATCTCGACCAGGGTGTTGCGGACCGGGCGGCCGAACTCGTCGAGGACATGGCCGGAGATCTCGATGACCTCGCCCTGCGCCTGCGGCCGGCCGGGCGCGATCCGGGTCAGGTCGTTCTCGCCGAGCTTGAGTCCGGGCAGGTCGGCGACCCAGGGGACGAAGCTGCGCCGGGCCGCTTCGGGGATCAGGTGCAGCCGCTCGCTCGGCACGCGCCGCTCGGCGGCGCCGTCGGTCGGGCCCGGCAGCATCAGGCGACCGCGGTCGATGATCAGGGACATCGCTTGCCTCCGCTCAGCTCGAAAGATCGTCGAAGAAGGGCGTCTCGCCCGGGCCGCGCATCACGATCGCGATCTCGTAGACGGCGGGACCGTCCTCGGGCGCCGCGACCCGGTTGGCGACGAGGCGTTCGCGTAATTCCACAGGCAGGCTCGCGAGCAGCGGGTCCTGCGCGTTCGCCACCGGCTCGTCGTCAAAGAAGATCTGCGTGACCAGCCGGGTGATCCCGTCGGAGAACATCGTCACGGTGATGTGCGGCGCGCGCGCCGCCATGCCGCCCTCAGCGGGAAGCGCGCCGGGCTTGACCGTCCTGAAGGCGAAGGGCTCGGTCGTGGTGATCAGTCGGCCGAAGCCATCGAAGAATGGGTCGAGCAGGGGATGGCCGTCATTGTCCGGCGTGCGCAGGATGCCGGCGGCGTTGGCCTGCCAGAACTCGACCAGCGCGTCGTCGACGATGGCGCCGTCGCTGTCGAGCAGGCGCCCGCGCAGGATGATCTGCTGCCCCTGCGGGCCAACACTCAGCCCGTAATGCAGGCGCGTCAGGTCGCTGCGGTCCCCATCGATGAAGGAATAGGGATAGTAGGGGCCGACCGTGTCCTCGGCGAGCGGCGCGAGCCGGTTGGTGGTGACGGGCGCAGCGCTCATCGCGCGACCTCGATCGACGATTCCTGCGGCATGCCGTTCTCCTTGGTTTTGCTTTTTATTTATATACAAAACTTTGTTTTATTCAATCCAGCAGGCTTCTAACCAACCCATCGTCATTCCGGCCGTAGCGAAGCGGAGCGCCGGAATCCATCGTAGGGAACGGCGCTTTACGATGGATTCCGGAACTGCGCGGCTGCGCCGCTTGTCCGGAATGACGGTGGAGATTGGCCGAAGGAGCTCCAAGCATGTGTCAAGCCGCTGCCGCCGTCGTCGCGAAGCGGCCGGGATCGAAGAGCGGCAGCTCCGGCTCGCGGCCGAGGATGAGATCGCCCATCAGCGCGCCGATATAGGGGCCGATGGTGTAGCCGCCGCGAACGCAGCCGAGCAGGAAGGCGTTGTCGATGCCGGGCGCTGCGCCGGCGAGCGGGTAGAAATCCGGCACATTGGCCTCGAAGCCGGTCCAGGATCGCACCACGCGGAAGCGGTCGAGGCCGGGCACGGCGAACATGGCGAGCCGCAGGTTCGGCAGCAGCGTCGCCGGATCGACCGAACTGCGACCTTCGTCCGGCGAGCCCGTGCCCTGCCAGCCGCCGCCGATCAGGACGCTGCCATTCGGCTTCTGCTTCAAGGTGAGCAGGCCGGTGGCGTGGCCGATCACCGTGCCGACCAGGGCTGGCCCGCGCTCGGTGACCGAGACGGTGTTGACCCGAGCGCGGACCGGCAGATCGAGCCCGAGCAGCGCGCCAGCACCCTTCAGCCAGGCGCCGCAGGCGAGCAGCAAACGGGTCGCGCGGATGGTGCCTGCCGGCGTCGCGAGCTGGAAGGCGCCGCCGCTGCGGTCGATCGCCGTGACCGGGGTGCGCTCGCGAATGTCGACGCCGGCTGCATCGAGCAGCGTCCGATAATAGGCGCCGGACAGGCTGGCATTGGCATAGCCATCCTGCGCGCACCAGCTCGCGGCGACGACCTTGCGTGACAGATTGGGCTCGAGCTCGGCGACGCGCGCCGGCGTGATCAGTTGGATCGGCGCGCCGGCCTCGCGCTTCAGCGCCATGCGCTCGTGCAGGAGCTCGGCCTCGCGCTGGTTGAAGGCAAGGGTGATGCCGCCGGTCTTGTGGAAGCCGACGCGCTCGCCGGCCTGCTCCCAGAGCTCATGGCCTTTGATCGCATAGGGCATCAGCTTGACGCGCTTGATCTGCAGCGAGAGCGTGCCGGCATTGACGCCCGAGGCGCCGCTGCCGAGCGTCTGCTGCTCCAAAACGATCGTGCGCATTCCGCCTTCCGCCGCGCGGCAGGCTGCGGCGCCGCCCAGAATGCCGCCGCCGATGACGGCGAGATCGTAGAGCGCGCTCATAGCGGGGCCGGGGCGGGGATGGGCAGGTCGTCATAGTCGAAGGCGCCGGTGATCGCGGCGAGCGGCACCGGGCGCAAGGGCGGACGGGCGCTCGGCTGGCCGATCGCCTCGCGATCCCAGCCGGTTGCAACGGCGATCAGCATCGCCGCCGCCTCGCCGCAGACCCGGCCGCCGCAAGGGCCCATGCCGCAGCGTGTCGTCGCCTTGAGATCGGCCAGCGTTCGGGCGCCGGCTACGATCGCAGCGTCGAGGGCGGCGCGGCTGAGGCCTTCACAGCGGCAGACGGTCGTCCCGGCGGCGATCATCGCGGCGGCGGCGGGTGGCGGCACGGCGAGCGCCGACATCGCTCCGCCGAAGCGGCCCGATTTGTGCCATTCGGCTTCAATCTTCGTAGCCTCGCCTGCGAGATCGCCGCCACGCCCGAGCCGGCTGATAACGCCGAGCGCCGCAAGCTCGCCGGAGAGCGGGGCGGCATCGGCCCCGCGCACGCCGGCTCCGTCACCGGCAACAAAGAGACCGGGCACGGAGGTCTGCAGCGAGGCATCTACGGCCGGGATCCAGCCGCCCAGCTCCGGCTCATAGCGATGCTCGGCGCCGAGCAGCCGCGTGACCTCGGTCGAAGGCAACAGGCCGAAGCCGAGGCAGACGGCATCGGCGGGAACCCTCCGCTCGGCAGCGCCGACCGGCCGCCAGTCGCGATCGACCCGGCCGATCGTGACGGATTCGACGCCGTCGGTGCCGTGGATGGCACGGATCGCCGCGCCAGAATGGATCGGCACCCGCGCCTTCAGCAGCGCGAGCAGCCAGCCCGAGCCTTTCGCCATCAGGTCTGGCCGGGCCAGCATGGCGCCGGCCCTGGCGAGCCAGCCCGTGCGCGGCGCGGCATCGACCACGGCGGCGACCTCGCCACCAGCCGCGATGATCTTGCTGGCGACGAGCAGAAGCAAAGGCCCGGAGCCGGCGACGACGACGCGGCGGCCTGGCAGCACGCCATGGGCCTTGAGCAGGACGGTCGCGCCGGCCACTCCGATCACGCCGGGGAGGGTCCAGCCGGAAACGGGGATGTGCCGCTCGATAGCACCGGCGGCGACGATGAGGTTAGATGCTTCGAGCGTCAGCGGGCCGTCGGGGCCGATCGAGATGACGGAGAAACCGGGAGTCAGCGACCAGACGCGGTGGTTGGCGTAGAGGACGGTGCCGCTGGCGGCGAGCCGCGCCCGCACGTCGTCGCCTTTCGCCCGGTCGGCATCGGGCCGCGCTATGGTCAATGCGGGAGAGGGCGCGCGGTAGACCTGGCCGCCGGCCGCCGGCGCCTCGTCGATCACGGCGACGCGGAGGCCGAGTCTGCGAGCCTTGATCGCTGCCGCTGCGCCGGCCGGGCCGGCACCGAGCACGATGAGGTCGTAGTCGCTCACCGCACGCTCTCCACGACCAGCCCTTCGCGCACCGGCGTGCGGCAGGCTTCCGTCAGCCGGCCGTCGATCGCGACGACGCATTCCTGGCAGACGCCCATGAAGCAGAAGGCGCCGCGCGGGCCACCATCGTCGCGGCTGATGCGCAAGGTGCGCCGCCCCTGCGCGTAAAGCGCCGCGGCGAGGGTCTCGCCCTCCCGCGCGGTCAGCGCCTCGCCGTCGAAGCGGAAGCTCACCGTCCGCGTCCGGGCGGAGCCGATGTGCAGGTCGCCCGCCATCTCAGCGGCCGGGCAGCAGGCCGAGTTCGTCGAGGGTGGTGCGGAGCTTGTCGAGCTGTGCTCCGCCGAGCGGCAGCAGCGGATCGCGCGGCACGCCTGCCGGCAGGCCCTGCAGGTTCAGCGCCGCCTTGAAGGAGGAGGGCCATGTGCCGAGCGACATCAGCGTCTCGTAGACGATTGTCAGCTTGTTGTGGGCATCGACATAGCCGGCATCGGGCGCCTTGCGGCCGATCTCCATCAGGCGGCCGGCGGTCTTGCCGAGGAGTTCGGGGCCGGTGGCGATGAAGCCGGGCGCGCCGAGAGCACTGCCGACGAGGATGTAATAGGCCGGGCCGACCATCACCGCGATCCTGTCGCCCATGCGGCGGATCAGCCGGGTGAGATGGCCGATGTCACGGTTGGATTCCTTGATGCCGACGACCGGCGCGACGCCGGCGATTGCCTCGACATCGTCGATCGAGAGCTCGATCACGGCGCGGCGCGGCGAGTTGTAGAGCACGATCGGCATGTCGACCGCCTTGCCGAGCAGCTCGAAGCGCCGCAGCAATTCCTCGCGCGTCGCCTTCAGCACATAGGTCTGCGGCATCACCAGGATGCCGCTGGCGCCAGCCTCCTTTGCCGCCTGTGCGTACTGGATCGTCTGCCGCGAACCCGGCGCGGTGCAGCCCATCATCACCGGCACCCGGCCGGCGCTGCGCTCGACGGCGATGCGGGTCAGGCGGGCGCGCTCGTCGCGATCGAGCGCCCAGCTCTCGCCATTGTCGCCGGCGACGCAGATGCCCTGCGCACCGATGCCGATCAGGTGCTCGACGATATCGGCGAAGGCGTCGGCCATGATCTCGCCGCGCGCGTCGAAGGGCGTGACGATGGCCGGCACGAAGCCCTTGAGCGTGTCCTTCGTCAGCATGGTCATGAGCGATGTCCTGAAGCGGAGTCTGCGAGAAGCGTGGCCATGGGAATGCGGAAGACGCTGCCGGTCTGCGCCTCGACGATGAACAGCGTCGACTGGTCCGGCGAGAAGGCGCAGGAGGTGGTCCAGAGCCCGCCCGGCGTGTGCACGACCGCAAGCGGATCACCGAGGGCATCGACGAGATAGAGCCGCCCGGCCTGCGCCTGGGCGATGGCGAGCCGGCCGGAGGCATCGACCGCCAGCCCGTCCGGGCCGAGGCCGCCGGAGAGCTGAAGGAAGGTGCCGACCATCGGCCAGGCCGGATCGGGCGCCTCGGCCATGAAGCGCCAGACGGCATTGGCGCGCGTCGCGGCGAGATAGACCAGCTTTCCATCAGGCGAAAGCGCGATGCCGTTCGGATAGGGCACGTTCGCCAGGATCAGCTCGGGCTTCGTCTCGCTTTGGCGCAAGCGGTAGACCCGCCCGGTCGGGTCGGACAGGCTGGTGCGGCCGGAATCGGTGAACCAGACATCGCCATTCGGGGCGATGGTGAGGTCGCTGAGGCCGCGGAAGGGCTCGGTGTTCACCCGGGCGCAGAGCGTCGTCACCGAGTTCGCGACGGGATCGAAGGCGAGTAGGCCGTGGCGGTAGTCGACAATGAGCCAGGTGCCGTCGCCGCGCGGGCGCAAGGCATGGGGCTCGCCGTCATACTGGAAGGCGAGCTGCCAGTTGCCGTCCGGCGCGATCCTGAACAAGCGGCCATAAGGCACGTCGATCAGCCAGAGATGCCCGTCGGCATCGAAGCACGGGCCTTCCAGGAAGGAATGCAGGCGCTGGCCGGGCCGCGTGGTGCGGACCCAGTCGGTCGGTTCGCCGGTCCAGTGCAGATCCTGCGGCAGGCGGGTGAAGAGCTCGGCCTCGTGCCGGGGAAAGGTGGCGGCGATCATGCGATCACGCCTTGCGCTCTCAGGGCCTCGACCTCAGCCGGTGAGCGCCCGATGCCGGCGAGGATCTCGGCGCTGTGCTCGCCGAGCCTCGGCGGGGGCCGGTCGATCGCCGGGCCGGCGGCGGCATAGGTGAAGGGCGCGAGCGGCACGGTGACGGGGGCGGCACCGGTCAGCGCGGCATCGAGCGCATGGTAGAAGCCGCGCTCGCGCAGATGTGGCAGGCGGGCGGCCTCATCCAGCGTGCGCACGCGCTCCGCCGGGATGCCGATTGCGTGGAGATAGTCCTCCCACTCCGATGCAGAGCGGGTGAGCATGATCGGAACGAGCGCCTCGCGCATCGCTTGCGCGGCGCCCCAGAGCGCCGGCCAGCCATCGAGGGCGGCGAAGTCCGGGCGGTCCAGCGCCTCCCAGAGCCGCCTGTTCTGCCGGGCGTTGAAAGCGCCGAGCATCAGCAGGCCGTCAGCCGTCTCATAGGTGCCGAGCCCGGCTTCCTTCGGGCGTGGCTGCACGGGGCCTTCATAGAGCGCTGCCGCAGCTTCCGGCGCCATCAGGGTCAGCGCAGTGTCGAACATGGCGCAATCGATGACCTGGCCCTTGCCGCTGGCCTGGCGTTGGAACAGCGCGGCCGAGATGGCGAAGGCGGCGGCATAGCCGGTGGCGTAGTCGATGAAGGAGGCGCCTGATTTCACCGGTTCGCCCGAGCGCCCTGTGGTGCGCGCCATCACGCCCGAGGCAGCCTGGATGACGTTGTCATAGGCGTTGACTGCCTCGCGCTCATGGCCGCGGGCGAAGCCGGTGATCGAGCAATGGATCAGCCGGGGATTGCGGGCGCACAGCGCCTGCGCTCCGAGCCCGAGGGCCTCCAGCGCGCCGGCGCGATAATTCTCGACCAGCACATCGGTGCCGTCGACGAGATCGAGCAGGATCGCGCGGCCTTCCTCGCTCGCGAGGTCGAGCGCGAGCGAGCGCTTGTTCGAGCCCTGCACGAGATAGTTGATGCCGAGGCCGACGGCGTTGAGGGCGTCATCCGGTCCGCGGCCGCGCGCCGTGTCCGGCATCTGCGGCGGCTCGATCTTGACGACATCGGCGCCGAGCAGAGCGAGCTGATAGGCGCAGAACGGGCCGGCGAGCACATGGGTGAGGTCGAGCACCCGGATGCCGTGAAAGGGACGCTGCCGTGATGGGCTCAAAGATCGCGGGCTCAAGGCTCGGCCACTCCGTTCTTGTTTCTCATACGAAAATGTGTTTTGCATATCAACACAATTCTTCCGGTTGCGGAGAGCGGCATGTCACAACCCAGCCCCCGGGCGAGCGCGTCCGCGGTCCTCCATCGCAACCTCCGCAGCACGCCGCAGCTCGCTCTTGCGGGAGAGGGCGTCCACCTCGTCGATGCCGAGGGCAGGCGCTATCTCGATGCCAGCGGCGGTGCGGCGGTGTCCTGTCTCGGCCATGGTCATCCCCGCGTCACCGCGGCGATCATCGCGCAGCTCGGCAAGCTTGAATACGCCCACACCTCCTTCTTCACGAACGAGCCGAGCGAGACGCTGGCGCAGATGCTGATCGAGCGCGCTCCGGCCGGCTTCGGCAGGGGGCGCGTCGCTTTCCTCGGCAGTGGCTCGGAAGCGATGGAAGCGGCGCTCAAGCTGGCGCGGCAGTATTTCGTCGAAATCGGCCAGCCAGAGCGCAGCCGCTTCATCTCGCGGCGGATGAGCTATCACGGCAATACGCTGGGGGCGCTCGCGGTCGGCGGCCATGCCGGCCGGCGGGCGCTGTACCAGCCGATCCTGATCGAGACCTCGCAGATCGCGCCCTGCTACGCCTATCGCGACCAGCACGAGGGCGAGACGGAAGAAGCTTACGGTCTGCGCGTCGCCGACGAGCTCGATGCCGAGATTAACCGGCTCGGCCCGGAGAGCGTCGCGGCCTTCATCGCCGAGCCGATCGTCGGGGCGACGCTCGGCAGCGTCACGGCGGTTCCCGGCTACTTCGCCCGCATCCGCGAGATCTGCGACCGCCATGGCGTACTCTTCATCGCCGACGAGGTGATGTGCGGCATGGGCCGCGCCGGGGCGATGTTCGTCAGCGCGCAGGAAGGCGTCAGGCCCGACATCATCACCATCGCCAAGGGGCTGGGGGCGGGTTATCAGCCGATCGCCGCGACCATGGCGAGCGAGCGAGTCGCCGGCGCGATCGAGGCGGGCTCCGGCCTGCTCGCCAATGGCCATACCTATATGAGCCATGCCGTCGCCTGCGCCGCCTCGATCGCGGTGATCGAGACGATCGAGGAGGAGGGGCTGCTCGACAATGTCCAGCTTATGGGCGCACTGCTGTCGCGCCGGCTGAACGAGGCCTTCGGCCAGCATCCGCATGTCGGCGACATCCGGGGCAGGGGGCTGCTCCAGTCGCTCGAATTGGTCGCCGACCGCGACAGCAAGCAGCCCTTCCCAGCGAAGGAGGGGCTGGCCGCCCGGATCAAGCAGACGGCCCAGGGGCTGGGCCTGATCTGCTACCCGTCGAGCGGCACGGCCGATGGCGTCAATGGCGACCATGTCCTGCTGGCGCCACCCTTTACCATCGATGCCGGCCATGTCGACGAGATCGTCGAGAAGCTCGGGGCAGCGTTGGCCGCGACCTTGCCCGTCGCCCGCAGCGCCGCCTGAGGAGACGCTGCCATGTCGCGCAAGACCATCCTGACCTGTGCCGTCACCGGCAATCTGACGACGCGCGAGCAACATCCCGGCCTGCCGGTGACGCCGGCCGAGATCGCGAACGCCGCGATCGAAGCCGGCAAGGCCGGCGCGGCGGTGGTGCATCTGCACGCCCGCGACCCCGCCACGACCAAGGGCACCATGGACCTTGCCCTCTTCAGCGAGATCGTCGACCGCATCCGGCAATCCGGCTCCGACGTCATCCTGAACCTCTCGACCGGGGAGGGCGGGCGCTTCGTGCCGGGGATCGACGATCCCAAGGTCGCGGCGCCCGGCACGACGCTGACCACGCCGGAGCGGCGGGTCGCGCATGTCGAGGCACTGAAGCCGGAGATCTGCACGCTCGACCTCAACACGATGTTCTCAGGGACCGCCGTGGTGATCAACACGCCGCGCAACGTCACCGAGATGGCGCGGCGCATCTATGCCGCCGGCGTGCTGCCCGAGCTGGAGCTGTTCGATGGCGGCGATTTGCAGCTCGCCAAGGCCCTGCAGGCGGAGGGCGTTCTGCGCAATCCGCTGCTGATCCAGATCGTGCTCGGCGTGCGCTATGGCGCGATCCCGAACCCGCAGACGCTGGTCTACTTCGCCTCGCAATTGCCGCCGGACTGCATCTGGGCGGCCTTCGGCATCGGCCGGCACGAATTCCCGCTGCTGGCGCAAGCCTTCCTGCTCGGTGGCCATGTCCGGGTCGGGCTGGAAGACAATGTCTATGTCCGCAAGGGCGTGCTGGCGCGCGACAATGCCGAGCTGGTCGAGAAAGCCGGAACGATCATCGAGAACTTGGGTGGCGCGCTCGCGACACCGGCCGAGGCGCGGGCGATCCTCGGCCTCTAGCCCAGCCGCTCGGAAATCCGCTTCGCCGCAGCCCTGACCGCGGCGAGATAGCGGCCGTCGATCTGGTCGAGGTCGAAGGCGGAATCCGGCCCGGAGATGTCGATCGCCGCGACGACGGTGCCACGCCGGTCGATGATTGGGGCAGAGATCGAGCTGCCGGCCGCCTCCATGACGCCGCGGCTGACGACATGGCCGCGCGCCGCTGCCGCCTCGACGGTGGCGATCAGCTCCGGCGTCGAGGTCGGCGTCTGGCTGGTCAGCGGCACGAAGCGCTCCTTGCGGAAGAGCTCCTCCAGCTCCGCTTGCGGCAGGCCGGCGAGCAGCAGCCAGCCCATCGGCGAGGCATAGGCCGGCACACGCGAGCCGACATTCATGTTGCTGAGGAAGCCCGAGCGGGTCTGGACGCAGCTGAGATAGAGCACGTCGCGCTCGTCGCGGATCGCGAGGTGCGCCGAGACCAGCGTCTCGTCGCGCAGCGCCTCCAGCTCGGGGCGGGCGATCTCGATGATGTCCTTCGAAGCCAGGAAGGCGAAGCCGATATTGAGGACGCGCGGCCCGAGCGCGAACTGCTTCGACTGCTCCTCCTCAAGGAAGCCCATATGCCGGAGCGTATAGATCAGCCGGAAGACCGAGGAGCGCGTCAGGCCGAGCTCCGAGGCGATCTCGGTGATGCTCAGGGGGCGGCGCGCCGCCGCGACGATCTCGAGGACACGCAGGCCGCGATGCAGGCCGGGCACGAAATAGACCGCGTGGTTCTTGTGCTGCGTTTCCGCATCCGCCGCGTCGTCCATGCGCTGCCGACTCGCCTCAGGGGTCACCGTTCCATTTGCATGTAAAACAGTTGTGCGCTGCGGTCACGCCCAAGGCGAAGCGGTACAAGGGCGGGTGCTGCCGTGGTCAGGCCGGCAGCACCTTGCCCGGGTTCATGATGTTGTCGGGGTCGAGGCTCGCCTTCAGCGTGCGCATCACCTCGACGGCGGCGTCGCCATGCTCCTTGCGCAGGAATTTCGCCTTGCCGTAGCCGACGCCGTGCTCGCCGGTGCAGGTGCCGCCGAGCTCGATGGCGCGGTTGACCAGGAGGCCATTCAGCCGCTCGGCCTCGCGGATCTCCTCGGGCGAATCCATCCTGATCAGGAAGCCCATGTGGAAATTGCCGTCGCCGACATGGCCGAGCGCCGTCACCGGGAAGGGTGCATCCTTGGCATGCTCCTTGATCTCGGTGATGCAGGCGGCGAGCTGGGAGATCGGCACGCAGGTGTCGGTGCCCCAGCTGCTGGCGCCGGGACGCAAGGCCAGCAGCGCGTAATGCATGTTGTGCCTTGCCTGCCAGAGCTTGTTGCGCTCCTCGGCGCTGGTCGCGAAGCGCCAGCCCTCGCCGCCATGGCCTTCGGCAAGCATCTGCACCGTTTCGGCCTGCGAGACCACGGCCGCTTCCGTGCCGTGGAATTCGAGGAAGAGCGCGACCGTCTCGGGATAGCTCAGATTGTTGTGGCGGTTGATCGCGCGCATGCAGGTCTCGTCGAGCAATTCGACGCGAGCGACCTGGATGCCGCACTGGATCGTCTCGATCGCGCAATTGACGGCGCTGGCGATGTCCGGGAAGGAGCAGACCGCGACCGAGCTCGCCTCGGGAATGCCGTAGAGGCGCAAGGTGACCTCGGTGATGACGCCGAGTGTGCCCTCCGAGCCGACGAAGAGGCGGGTGAGGTCGTAGCCGGCCGAGGATTTGCGAGCGCGGCCGCCGGCTTTCAGGATGGTGCCGTCGGCGAGCACCACGGTCAGCGCCAGCACATTGTCCTTCATCGTGCCGTAGCGCACCGCATTGGTGCCCGAGGCCCGCGTCGCGGTCATGCCGCCGAGGGTGGCGTCGGCGCCGGGATCGACGGGGAAGAACAGGCCGGTGTCGCGCAGGTGCTCGTTGAGCTGCTTGCGGGTGACGCCGGCCTCGACCGTGCAGTCGAGATCCTCGGCATTGACGGCGGTGATCGCGTTCATGCGCGAGAGGTCGATGCAGACGCCGCCATGCAGCGCGACGACATGGCCTTCGAGCGAGGTGCCGGCGCCGAACGGGATGACCGGCACCTTCGCCTGATGGCAGAGCTTGACGATCTGGCTGACCTCTTCGGTGGTCAGCGGATAGCAGACGACGTCAGGCGCCCTGGTCGGGTGATAGGATTCGCCATGGCCGTGATGCTCGCGCTCGCTGTCCGAGGTCGAGCAGCGCGGGCCGAGAAGCTCGCGCAGGGAAGCGGTCAGGTCATCGAGGGCGGGATGCCGGGTGGTGGCCGGCGTGGCGGCGGGGGCATTCATGGAAGCTTCGGTCCTCGTGCGCGTCTTCGGCGCGGCTGCGATGCAATCTCGGCCAGCCCATCGTTCTCGGCCACTGTCGATGCAGCATGAGCGCTCTGCATCGTCAGGGGAAGTGCGGCGTCAGGCCCGCCGCTCGCGCCCGGCGACGCCAAGCAGATACTGGCCATAGGCGCTCTTCGACAGGGTCTCTCCGAGCGCGCGCAATTGCTCACGGCCGATCCAGCCGTTCTCGAAGGCGATCTCCTCGGGGCAGGCGATGCGGAAGCCCTGGCGGCGCTCCAGCGTGCGCACGAATTCCGAGGCTTCGATGAGGGATTCGGGCGTGCCGGTATCGAGCCAGGCATAGCCGCGCCCGAGCCGTTCGACGTTGAGGGCGCCGCGTTCGAGATAGGCACGGTTGATATCGGTGATCTCGAGCTCGCCGCGGGCGGAGGGTTTCAGCTTGCGGGCGATCTCGACGACCTCGGCGTCATAGAAATAGAGGCCGGTCACCGCCCAGTGCGAACGGGGGACCTTCGGCTTCTCCTCGATCGAGAGCGCCTTGCCGGCGGCATCGAACGAGACGACGCCATAGCGCTCGGGATCGCTGACGCGATAGGCGAAGACGGTGGCGCCGCTCTGGCGGGCGGCGGCGCGATGCAGCACGTCGGTGAGGCCGTCGCCGTAATAGAGATTGTCGCCGAGGATCAGGGCGGAGGGGCCGCCGGCGACGAAATCGGCGCCGATATGATAGGCCTGCGCCAGGCCTTCCGGCTTCGGCTGGACCGCATAGGAGAGCTTGAGGCCCCAGCGCTCGCCGCTGCCGAACAGCGCCTCGAAGCGCGGTGCATCGTCTGGCGTCGAGATGATCAGTATCTCGCGGATGCCGGCGAGCATCAGCGTCGAGAGCGGATAATAGATCATCGGCTTGTCGTAGACGGGCAGGAGCTGCTTCGACGTCACCATGGTCATCGGGTGAAGCCGCGTGCCGCTGCCGCCGGCGAGGATGATGCCTTTCATGGACGGCTCCTTCAGCTCTCAAGCTGTCAGTTCTTGGGCTGCGCCAGCAGCGCGGCGACGCAGCTTCGCACGGATTCCTGCCAGAGCGGCAGGCGCAGCCCGTGGCGCTCGGCGAGCAGGCTGCAGTCGAGCCTGGAATTGGCCGGACGGCGGGCGGGGGTGGGGTAGTCGGATGTTGCGATGCGTTTGATGCTGGCGCTTGGTCCGCCCAGCGCTGCCGAGGCGGCGAAGACGATCTCTGCGAGATCGGCCCAGCTCGCCTCGCCGGTGCCGGCGACGTGGAAGACACCGCGCAGCGAGGCATCTCCGGGGCGTGCGACCAGCGCCTTCGCCATTGCGATGATCGTCTCGGCGAGATCAAGCGCATTGGTGGGCGAGCCCTGCTGGTCGGAGACGACGCCGAGCTCGTCCCTGGTTTCGGCAAGGCGCAGCATGGTCTTCACGAAGTTGCCGCCATAGGGGCTGTAGACCCAGGCGGTGCGCAGGATCGTCCAGTCCGCGCCGGAAGCCATGACCGCTTTCTCGCCGGCGAGCTTCGAGCGGCCATAGGCCGAGAGCGGAGCGGTGGCGTCGCTCTCGCGCCAGGGCTGCGGCGCCATGCCGTCGAAGACATAGTCGGTGGAGATCTGGATCAGCGGCACGCCGAGCGCCGCAGCGGCGACAGCGACCGCGCCGGCGCCTTCACCATTGATGCGCAGAGCGAGCTCGGGTTCAGTCTCGGCCTTGTCGACGGCGGTGTAGGCGGCGGCGTTGACGATGCAGTCGGGCTGCGCGTTGGCGAGCGCCTGCCGAACGCCTTCCGGCTGCGCCAGATCGAGCTCGGGCCGGCCGACCGGGATGACGGTCACACCTGCCGTCTCGGCGCGGGCGAGAAGGGATTGGACGACCTGCCCGGTCCGTCCGGTCACGGCTATGCGCATCGGGCCTTCGCCATCGGAAGCATGGCGGTCGGTCTAGAGCATGCCGGGGAGGGGCTCAACCCGTCGCGTCGAAGCGGTGTCCCTCCTCGCAGAGCCAGGTGACCAGTGCGTCGAGGGCCGGGCTGCGCTCGCTCTGCGGATTGACGGTGAGCCAGCAGCCGGTCGCGCTGTCGAAGCTTAAGTCCAGCGGATTGACCAGCGCGCCAGAGGCCAGCTCCTCAGCGACATAGCAATGTGGGGCGAGCGCGACGCCGAGCCCGGCGACGGCGGCGCGGATGATCACGGAATAATAGCCGTAACGCACGGTGTGGGCCGGCACTGCGCCGCGCAGGCCGTGAGCTTCGGTGAATTCGGCCCAGAAGGCCGGCATCTGGAAATGCTGCAGCAGCGTCATCTTCTGGACATCGGCGGCGCGGGTGAAGCCGCCCAGGCGTTCGAGCGCTGCGGGTGCTGCGACGAGTGCGACCCGGCGGCCGAACAGGTAGTGCGACTCGCGATCTTCCCAGGGACCAAAGCCGTGGACGATTTCGAGATCGGCCTCCTCGATCTCCTTCTCGCTGACGAAATTGGTGAACTGGACGTCGATCTCGGGGTGCGCCTGGGCGAATTCGGGGAAGCGCTCCATCAGCCAGCGCTCGCCGGCGATGGCGATCATGTGCAGGCGGATCGGCCGGCCGATCGCGGCGCGCTCGGCGAGGCGGCGGGCGCCGCGCTCCATCTGCTCGATCGCGGCCTCGGCATAAGGACGATAGATCGTGCCGGCCTCGGTCGGTTTCAGCCCGGCAGGGCTGCGTTCGAACAGCTCGGTACCGAGATGATCCTCCAGCGCCTGGATCTGCTTGGAGACCGCGCTCTGCGTCAGGTGCACCTCGCCCGCTGCCTTCGCCGTCGAGCCGAGGCGGGCGACGGCGAGGAAAACCCGGAGCGCCGTGGTCGATGGCGGGAGGTTGCGACCGGCCAAACAGATATTCCTTCAGCGACTACCCTTGAGGAGATCGTTTCGTTTGCCGGTTGCGCGGTCAAGAGGGCAGTGTTTCAGGCAAGGGGAGAGCACCATGAACCATAATACGCGTCTCTGGGGCGGTCGTTTCCGCAAATCGCCCGATCCGCGCATGATGAAGCTGTCGAGCGCGGCCGGCGCCCATGCCCGCCTCGCGCCGCAGGACATTGCCGGCGGCAAGGCCCATGCGGCTGAGCTCGAACGCGCCGGACTGCTCAGCCAGGACGAGTTCAAGGCCATCGTCGCGGCGCTGGAGGCGATCGCCACCGATCTTGCCGCCGGGACGCTGACGCCGGACGAGAGCGACGAGGACGTCCATACCTTCATCGAGCGCGTGCTGACCGCGCGGATCGGCGCGACCGGCGCCAAGCTCAGGGCCGGGCGCTCGCGCAACGACCAGGCCGCCAACAACCTGAAGCTTTATCTGCGGGCCGAGGCGCGTTCGATCGGTGCGATGCTGGCCGAGCTGCTCGAGGCGATCGCCGGCCAGGCCGAACGGCACGCAAGCTCGGTCTGCCCCGGCTTCACCCATCTGCAGAGCGCCCAGCCCGTCACCTTCGGCCATTGGCTGATGGCGCACGGCCAGGCGCTGTCGCGCGACGCCTCGCGCCTGCAGGACTGGGAGAAGCGCTCTTCGCTCTCGCCGCTGGGTGCCGCCGCGCTGGCGGGCTCGGCGATTGCGCTGACGCCGGAGCTCAGCGCCAGGGCGCTCGGCTATGACGGCCCCTGCGAGAACTCGGTCGATGCGGTCGGCGCGCGCGACCATGTCGCGGAATTCCTGTTCGTGTCGGCGATGCTGGCGACCAACCTGTCGCGAATGGCGGAAGAGGTGACGCTTTGGACGTCGCGCCAGTTCGGCTGGGTCGTGCTCGACGATGCCTTCGCGACGGGCTCCTCGATCATGCCGCAGAAGAAGAACCCGGATATCGCCGAGATCTCGCGCGGCCGGGCGGCGCGCCTCACCGGCGATCTCGTCGCCATGCTGGGCGCTCTGAAGGGCCTGCCGCTCGCCTATAACCGCGACCTTGCCGAGGACAAGCGTGCCGCCTTCGATGCGGTCGACGTGCTCGGCGAAGTGCTGCCGGCCTTCGCCGGGCTGGTCGAGACGATGGAGGCCAGGCCCGAGGTGATGCGGGCGCAGGCCGGCTCGGGCTTTGCGCTCGCGACCGAAGTCGCCGATCATCTCGCCCGCAAGGGCGTGCCCTTCGCCGAGGCACATGAGATCAGCGGCGCGCTGGTGCGCTATTGCGAGGAAATGGGCCGCGAGCTCGAAGGGCTGGAGCCGGTGGAACTGCGTGCGATCGATCCGCGCCTCGACGAGAGCGTGCTGGAGGTCCTGACGCTCGATGCGGCGGTCGCGGCCCGCAGTGGCCATGGCGGCACGGCGCCGGCGCGGGTCGTCGAGCAGATCGACCGCTTCCGCGGCTGGCTCGGCGGCTTTACGCAGTGGACGAGGGAGCGCGCGGCATGAGCGGTGCAACCCAAACGATGCCGGATCGCGGTCTCGCCGAGCTCGCCGGCCTGACCATCGTTCCCAAGCGCTTCTACGGCCGCTGGATCGCCGCCGCGGCGATCCTGTTCGTGCTGGCCTGGATCGTGAAAGCCTTCGCCCAGGGGCAGATCGCCTGGCCGGTGGTGGCGCAGTTCTTCACCGCGCCGGCCATCCTCGCCGGCCTCGTCAACACGCTGATCATGACCGTCTGCGCCATGGGGCTCGGCATCGTGCTCGGCGTGGTCTTCGCGATCATGTACATGTCGCCGAACCCGGTGCTGCGCGGCGTCGCGCTGTTCTACATCTGGTTCTTCCGCGGCACGCCGCTGCTGCTGCAATTGCTGCTGTGGTTCAACCTGGCGCTGGTCTTCCCGACAATCGGCATCCCCGGCGTGGTCGAGTGGCGCACCATCGACATCATCGGCCCGTTCATGGCGACGCTGCTCGGCCTTGGCATGAACCAGGGCGCCTACACCGCCGAGGTCGTCCGCTCCGGCATCCTCTCGGTCGATCTCGGGCAGACCGAGGCCGCCAAGGCAATCGGCATGACCCGGCTGACGACCTTGCGCCGGATCGTGCTGCCGCAGGCGATGCGGGTGATCATCCCGCCTGTTGGCAACGAGGTGATCAGCATGGTCAAGCTGACCTCGGTCGCCAGTGTGATCCAGTTCTCCGAGATCCTGCGCAACGCGCAGAATGTCTACTACGCCAATGCCCGCGTCATCGAACTGCTGATCGTCGCGGCCGGCTGGTACCTGCTCGTCGTCACCCTGCTGCAGATCGGTCAGTTCTTCCTCGAACGAGCCTTCTCGAAGGGCCGGGGCGAGCGCCGCGCCAAGCCCCAGGTCGCCGAGGAGGCCGCCGCGTGACCGCTCTGTCCCCGATCGTCGTCGCCGCCAGCGTCACCAAGCAGTTCGGGCCGCTGAAGGCGCTGAACAATGTCTCGCTTTCGGTCGAGCCGGGCGCGGTGCAATGCATCATCGGCCCGTCCGGCTCGGGCAAGTCGACGCTGCTGCGCTGCATCAACCAGCTCGAGAAGATTGACGCCGGCGCGATCACCGTTGCCGGCGAGCTGATCGGCTATCGCCGCGTCGGCAACGAATTGCACGAGCTCAGCGACGCCGAGATCGCGCGCCAGCGCCTGAAGACCGGCATGGTCTTCCAGCGCTTCAACCTGTTCAACCATATGACGGTGCTGCAGAACATCATCGAGGGCCCGCTCACGGTGCTGAAGCGGCCGCGCCGCGAGATCATTGCGGATGCGATGGCGCTGCTCGAGCGTGTCGGCCTCGCCGAGAAGCGCGATTCCTATCCGATCGAGCTGTCCGGCGGCCAGCAGCAGCGCATCGCCATCGCCCGCGCGCTGGCGATGAAGCCGCAGGTCATGCTGTTCGACGAGCCGACTTCGGCGCTCGATCCCGAACTGGTCGGCGAAGTCCTGAACGTGATGCGCGACCTCGCCGCCACCGGCATGACGATGATCGTCGTCACCCACGAGCTCGGCTTTGCCCGTGAGGTCGCGAGCGACGTCGTCTTCATGGACAAGGGCGAGATCGTCGAGCAGGGCCCGCCGCAGCAGGTGCTGGTCGCGCCGAGCCAGGCCCGCACCCGCGACTTCATCGCCGCCGTCCTCAAATGATCCAAGACCAAGTGAACCTAAGCAAAGACAAGAGGGAGACCACCATGCTTCGCCTTTCGCTCGCCGCCGTGCTGCTCGCCGGCACCGCGCTCGCCGCCCAGGCCCAGGCCTTGCCTGACCGGATCAAGACCGCCGGCAAGATCGTCATCGCGACCCAGCCGAACTACGCGCCGATCGTCTATAAGGACCCGGCGACCAATCAGATGGCCGGCTTCGATTATGAGCTCGGCGAGGCGATCGCCAAGGAGCTCGGCGTCAAGGCCGAGTGGCAGGACACCGCCTTCGCCCAGATGCTGCCCTCGCTGACCACCGGCCGCGTCGACATGGTGATGGCCGGGATGAGCGATCTGCCGGCCCGGCGCGAGACGGTCGATTTCGTCGACTACATGGTCTCGGGCGCGCAGTTCTACACCGTCACCGCCTTCGCCTCGACGATCAAGTCGGTGGAGGATCTCTGCGGCAAGAGCGTCGGCGCCAGCCGCTCGACCAACTGGCCAAAGCAGATCGGCGAGTGGAGCGATGCCAACTGCGTCGCCAAGGGCAAGCCGGCGATCACCGTGGTCGGCACTGAGGGCTCGGTCGACGCCCGCACCCAGCTCAAGACGCAGCGCCTGCAGGGCGGCGTGCAGGGCAGCGAGACGATGAGCCACTTCCAGAAGCTCGAGCCGAACACCTATATCCCGCTCGGCGAGCCCTTTACCCGCTCGCTCACCGGCATCCCGTTCCCGAAGACCGCCGAGGGCGGCCAGCTGCGCGATGCGGTCAAGGGCGCGCTGGAGCGGCTGCAGGCGAACGGCACCTATGACGCGCTGGTCGCAAAGTATGTCCAGCCGAGCAACGTGCTGAAGCCGATCTCGGTCAACAAGGGCGAGTGAGGCGGCGAGACCGTAAAAGGCGGCCTCCCATTGCGCGGGGGCGGTCCGCGGATGTCGGCCGCTTTAGGCTGACTGTCTGCCGCTTGTCTGTTATACAGTTTGTACAACAGACAAGTGGCGGAGCCTGCCATGAACAAGCCCGAGAAGCCCGCCGGCGAGCAGGCCATGGTCCTGCAGGTCCGCAAGATCGGCAATTCGGTCGGCATCATCCTGCCGAAGGAACTGCTGGCGCGGCTGAAACTGGCGGAAGGCGACAAGCTGACCGTGATCGAGCAGCCGGAAGGCGCATTCAAGCTGTCGCCTCATGACGATCTGCACGAGCGCACCATGGCGATCGCGCGCAAGGCGATGAAGCAATACGCCAATGCGCTGCGCGAGCTGGCGAAATGACGGAGCCGTTCTGGCTCACCCCTGACGTCGTCGCCGATATCCATTCCGAGCAACTGGCGCTTTTCGGCGGCCCCGACGGCATTCGTGATCGGGGCCTTCTGGAATCCGCTCTGGTGCGCCCCATCAACCGCTTCGCCTATGGCGAGACCGACATGGCGGCACTCGCGGCGGCCTACGCGTTCGGTATCGCCAAGAATCACCCCTTCATCGACGGCAACAAGCGTGTCTCGCTGCTGGCGCTGATCATCTTCCTTCGGCTGAACGGGATCGACTTCGCGCCGAGTGAAGCCGACGCCGCGGCGATCATCCTCGCGCTTGCCGCCGGCGAGGTCGAGGAGGAGGGTCTGACGCGCTGGATCCGCGACAACTGGCCGAAGGATGCGCCGGCATGAAAACCCCGATCTGGATCGAGGCCGCGATCAATGGCCCGTGGGGCAAGGAGCGCCAGCCCGGCATCCCGATCGCGATCCCCGACATCGTCGCCGACGGGATCGCCGCGGTCGAAGCGGGCGCTGCGATCGTCCATCTGCATGTCTATGATCTCGAGACCGGCCGCCAGCGCGACGACTGGGAGCTCTATGCCCAGGCGATCGAGGGCATCCGGGCCAAGGTCGACGCCATCGTCTATCCGACCATTCCCATCCTTGGTTCGGGCTACGCTGGCGACATGATCGGCTCCGGCCGCTACACGCATCTGGAGGAACTGGCGAAGCGTGGCCTGGTCGAATGGGGCGTGCTCGATCCCGGCTCGTGCAACTGGACGACCTTCGCCGGCATCCCTCAGGGCGAGGCCGGCTTCATCTACCAGAACCCCGGCGAGCATATCCGCGAGGGGATGGCGGTGGCGCAGAAGCACAAGATCCATCCGAGCTATGCGATCTACGAGCCCGGCTTCACCCGGCTCGGTGCAGCGCTGGCGAAGGCCTATCCGGGCATGCCCGGCCCGATCTACCGGCTGATGTTCTCCGACGCCTTCGCCTGGGGCTTTCCGCCGAAACCCTATGCGCTGGAGGCTCATCTCGCCTTGCTGGCAGAGTGCGCGCCGCAGGCGCCGGTGATGATCGCAGGGCTCGGCGTCGATCTCAGCGAGATTGTCGCGCCGGCGGTCGCGCACGGTGTCCATGTCCGCGCCGGGCTGGAGGATGCGCTCTTCGGCGAGAGCCGCAGCAATGCGCAGCTGATCGCCGACATGGTCAGCAAGGTCGAAGCGGCCGGCGGGAGGCCTGCGAGCGTGGCGGAGGTCAGGGCACAACTCGCGACATGACCGGAACAGTGGTGGCGACGGATGTCAGCCATTAGCCTCTCGCACTTCTGGCAAGCGGGGAGAGGGCCATGGCGGCGGTGACAATCGAGTTGCGCAATGTCGAGGGCACGCAGGCGGCGATGGGCTGGGCTGGTGCGCATACGGTCGTCGTCGATCGTCCCGAGGGCAAGGCCGGCGGCATGGGGCTTGGCTTCAACGGTGCGCAATTGCTCGCGCTCGGCGGCTGCTTCTGCAACGATCTGCGCTATGCCGCGCACGAACTCGGCGTCGGGCTTGGGCGGATCGCCGTCTCGGTCACGGTCGAGCTGGAAGGAGCGCCGTTGCTGACCACGGCGGCGACCATGAGTGTTCAGTGCGAAATGGAGGACGGCTCCGACGCTAGCACCGTCATCGAAAAGGCCAAGGCGATCTGCATGGTCGCCAATTCGCTCGGCCGCGGCTTTCCGGTGGCGATCGCGCAGACCGGGCGGTCCTGAGACAGCGTGTCGGCTGGCTTTCCCCAGCGGAGCGCCTACATCGGTGACAGCCGTCATTGCCTCGCGAGCCCAAATGTCCGAACGCGATAGCGAAGCCAATCGATTCTCCGCCCGCGCGGCGCGCTATGCCCGCGTCGGCGCCAATGTCGGCGGGGTGGCGGCGCGGATCGCCGGCACCAAGCTGTTCGGGCTGGAGGGCCGCAACGCCACCAATGCCGAGGCGCTGGCCAAGGCGCTCGGCGGCCTCAAGGGCCCACTGATGAAGGTGGCGCAGCTCGTCGCCACCATCCCTGATGTGGTGCCGCCGGAATACGCCGCCGAACTGCAGAAGCTGCAATCGGAGGCGCCGCCGATGGGCGCAGCCTTCGTCAAGCGCCGCATGCAGGCCGAGCTCGGCGCGAACTGGCGCGAGCGCTTCGCCGAGTTCGATCTCAAGCCGGCTGCGGCAGCCTCGCTCGGGCAGGTGCATCGGGCGACGACGCTCGACGGCGTGCGGGTCGCCTCCAAGCTGCAATATCCCGACATGGAATCGGCTGTCGAAGCCGACATCTCCCAGCTCGAGATCCTGTTCGGCCTGCATCGGCGCATGGGCGCGGTGATCGACACCAGCGAGATCGCCAAGGAGATCAGTGCCCGCGTCCGCGAGGAGCTCGACTATCGCCGCGAGGCCAAGCATGTCGCGCTCTACCAGCGGATGCTGGCCACAACGCCTGAGGTGCGCGTGCCCGAGGTCGTGCCGGAGCTGTCGACGCGGCGGCTCCTGACCATGGGCTGGCTCGAGGGCGACAAGATCCTCAACCACAAGCAGGCGAGCCAGCAGGTCCGCGACCGGATCTCGACCGCGATGTTCCGGGCTTGGTGGCGGCCGTTCAGCCATCACGGCGTCATCCATGGCGATCCGCATCTCGGGAACTACACGGTCTTCCAGGAGGGCGGCGAGCCGGGGGGCATCAACCTGCTCGACTATGGCTGCATCCGCATCTTCCCGCCGAGTTTCGTCGGCGGCGTGGTCGATCTCTATCGCGGCCTGCTCACTGGGGAGGAAGCCCGCGTCGTCCATGCCTATGAGGTCTGGGGCTTCAAAGGGCTCAACAAGGAACTGATCGACACGCTCAACATCTGGGCGAAGTTCATCTACGGCCCGCTGCTGGAGGATCGCACGCGCCGGATCGCCGAAGGGGTCAGCCCCGCAGAGTACGGCCGCAAGCAGGCCTTCCAGGTGCATTCGGCGCTGAAGGCGCGCGGACCGGTGACCGTGCCGCGCGAATTCGTCTTCATGGACCGGGCCGCGATCGGCTTGGGGGGCGTCTTCCTGCATCTCGATGCCGAGCTCAACTTCCACCGGCTGTTCGAGCAGGAGATCGAGGCTTTCAGCGTCGCCAGAGTGGCGAGCGAGCAGGGGGCGGCGCTGGCGGCGGCCGGGCTCGCAGCTCACTGATCGCTGGCATCGTCAATTTCGCGCCTGTGCGGCACAATCCCCCACTGGAGGGACGTGATGCTGGACGCGAGTGGGGACGAGGCACAGCGGCGTGACTACGGCCTGTTCGTGCGGCGCAATCCCGGCCGGTTCGCGCTCAAGCTGTCGGATGAGGGCGTGGCGATCACGGGTCATCGCCTGCTCTGGACGACCGCGACCGGCGAGGATTCACGGCTCCTCTCCGATATCAGCGCCGTGGATCTCTCGGTTGCCTATATCGACCGGCATGGCGATTTCGGCAGCTGTATCATCCATTTCGGCGGGGCTACGCCGTTGCAGGTGGTCGGCAGCAGCGCCTTCGGCTTTCCGGATGACGAGCGCGGCCCGGTCTATGCTGGCTTCGTTCGCGACCTGCACAAGACCCTCGCGGCGAGGCCGACAGGTGCCGTGCGCTTCTCGGCTGGAGTGAGCGAGGGGCGGCTGCAGGTCATGCAGGTGCTGCTCGTCATCGCCGCCTTGCTCTTCGCCGCCTTGCCGCTGGTCCTCGTGCTGCTCACCGGTGATCTTCGCATGCTGGCCGCTACGATGGCCGGCGGCCTCCTCGTCGCCGGTCTCCATGGCTGGGTGCAGAAGAATCGGCCGCGCAGCTATGATCCCCATCATGTTCCGCCGGAGCTGCTGCCATAAGTCGCGCCGCCTGTTTCGTGACCCAAACCGCTGCGGCCGGCGATATCTGCGCCTTTTTCCGTAGCGTTGTGCCGTTGTCGTTCAGAAAATGGCCGTCGCCACTCCGGCCCTCCGTTGCCGACCCTTTTCAGGTGCGCTACAGGGCGTCAGGACAGGGTTTGAATTCGGGACTTTCTTCATGGCCGACCACGGACACGCTGCCGACATTCCGCAGATGGACTATCCGGAGCACGAGCGCACCTATACGGGCTTCGTGCACTTCGCCGAGGTCGGTACGGTTGCTTGCCTTGCCATCGTCGCTGCGCTCGCCGTCGGCGGCACCAAGCATGCCTGGGGCACGGCCATCATCGGCACGCTGCTGACCCTGGTCGGCACCGGCATCGGCATCGCCGCTCCGTCGATCGGCTGGCGCGCCACGCTCGTTCCCTTCGTCCTCATGCTGCTGGCGCTGCTGCTCTACTGAGCGGCGAAGGCGCGGTACTGACGGAATCGTCAAGGCGCCGGCGCAGTTGAGCCGGCGCATCCGTCATCGGAACGTCGTAAAGGGCCGGCTCGATGCCGGCCCTTTCGTTTCGGGCTGGGCCTGAAGGAAGCCGGTGATGCGCAGGATCCTGAAGTTTCTCGCTGTCGGGACGCTGGGTGCCTATGTCGCGGTGCTGGTGCTGCTCTATGTCCAGCAGCGTCAGCTGCTGTATCCGCGCAATCCGGCCCGTGCCGAGATTGCGAGCGCCAACCTGCCCGGGGCCGAGGAGACGGAGCTGACCACGGCCGATGGCGAGAAGCTGATCGCCTGGGTGGTGCCGCCACGCGAGGGCAAGCCGGTGCTGCTGTTCTTCCACGGCAATGCCGGCAACTTCGCCGGCCGGGGACGACAGTCGCGCTTCCGGCTATTGACCGAGGATGGAACGGGCCTGTTTGCCGTGAGCTATCGGGGCTATGGCGGCTCGACCGGTTCGCCGAGCGAGGACGGGCTGGCGCTGGATGCGCGCGCCGCCTATGCCGCCGCCGCGGCACGCTTCGGCGCGGAGCGGCTGATTGGCTATGGCGAGTCGCTCGGCACCGGCGTGGTGCTGAAACTGGCGGCGGAGGCACCGTTGAAAGCGGTCATCCTCGAGGCGCCCTATATGTCCACTGTCTCGGTGGCGCAGCTACGCTACCCCTATATACCGGTCGGCCTGTTGATGAAGGACCAGTTCCGCTCGGATCTGCTGATCGGCAAGGTCAAGGCGCCGCTACTTGTCCTGCATGGCCAGCGCGACAACGTCATCCCGTTCAGCCAGGGCGAGGCGCTGTTCGCACTCGCCAATCCGCCGAAGCGCTTCGTCGGCTTTCCCGATGGGAACCACAGTGATCTGCGGGCCCATGGTTCAATCGCCGAGCTCCAGCGCTTCCTCGCCGATCTTGGCGCGAACCGGCTGACGGGCAGCGAGACAATGACTGCGGTGCGTCAGTAGCCGAAAGGCCTTAGAAGCGGAACATGCCCCCGCCGCCGCCGAGCCGAGCCGAGCCGGCGCGGGCGATCTGGTTGTTGCCGTCGAGGCCGAGGGCGCGCTGATAGGCCTCGCTCGCCTCGGTCTTCTTGCCCTGCTTCTCGAAGGCGAAGCCGCGGCCGGCCCAGGCGGAGGCATTGCGGTTGTCGACATTGAGCGCGGCGGTGAAGTCTTCGAGCGCCGAGTCGTATTTGCCGAGCGCGTTCAGGCTCTCGCCGCGGGCGATATAGGGCGGGGCGGTATAGGGGTTGCGGTCGATCACCGAGTCGAAGTCGGTGACGGCCTGCTGGTGCTGGCCTTCCTTCTGATGGACCAGTCCGCGGGCGTGGAAGGCCTCGGCCGATTCCGGATTGAGGCGGATCGCGGTGTTGAGGTCGCCCAAGGCCTGCTGGCTGTTGCCCTGCAGGCGCAGCAGGTTGGCGCGAGCGACGAAGGCCGGGGCGTAGTTCGGATTGGCGGTGGTGGCGCGGTTGAAATCCTGCAGCGCGGCATCGTTGCGCCCGCTCTGGCGCAGCGCCAGGCCACGATTGGTGTAGGCCGGCGCGAAATTGGCGTCGATCTGCACTGCCTTGGTGAAATCGGAGATGGCGTCGGAGTAGCGGCCGATCCGGGCATAGGCTGCGCCACGCGTGTTGTAGGCCTGCGGGTCGTTCGGGTTGCGGTTGATCACCTCGCTGAGCGAGCCGATGTTGACGCTCGCAGCCTCGGTGTTCTCGGTCTGGAGCTCGGCGACGCCGGCGCCGGAGCTCATGCTCACCGTGTCGCAGCCTGCGAGCGCGAGCGCGAGGCCCGTCGCGATCAGCCAGTTCCTGCCTGTGAGCATGCTCTTATCCATCGCTTCGAACTTTCGCCTGCCATGCGGCGCCACCGCCCCGGTGCGCCGCCATCCTCCAAAACGCCCAAGCCCTGACAAAGTTTGGTTAACGACGCCACCAAAAACAAGAGCGCCTGGAGAAGCCCCAGGCGCGCACGGATATCAGAACAGTAGCGGGCGGCGGCCGCCGGACCCTTGCGTGGTCAGACCGCCGGCCGAGCGGGGCGCTCTGGGCGCTTCGGCTTGACCGGGGCTGGCAGCAGGCCTTCGCGCTGCAGCTTCTTGCGGATCAGCTTGCGGGCGCGGCGGACAGCCTCGGCCTTCTCGCGCGCCTTCTTGACCGAAGGCTTCTCATAGTGGCCGCGGAGCTTCATCTCACGGAAGATGCCCTCGCGCTGCATCTTCTTCTTCAGCGCCCGCAGCGCCTGGTCGACATTGTTGTCGCGAACGAGAACCTGCACGTCTCTATGTCCGTCGTTGTCGGTGGTCCGGAATCGGGGCGGCGACCTCCCGTCCGAGAGATCGCCGCGAAGGTCGTGCGGTTACCAGAATTCCCGAAGCCTGTCCACGCTGCGGTGCCGCAAAACGCGTGGAAACACGCGGGTTTCGCGGGGTGGAGCGCTTCGCCGTTCAGCTGGCCTCGGGGAGGACGCGGGTGACGTGGCCCATCTTGCGGCCGGGCCTTGCCTCGCGCTTGCCGTAGAGATGCAGGTGCGTGCCGGGCTCGGCCAGGATGGCCCGCCAGTCATTCGCCTGATCGCCGATCAGGTTCTGCATGGTGACGCGCCCGCGTCGCGCCGTCGCGCCGAGCGGGAAGCCGCAGACGGCGCGGACATGCTGGTGGAACTGCGAGGTCTGCGCGCCCTCGCTCGTCCAGTGTCCGGAATTGTGGACGCGCGGGGCGATCTCGTTGACGACGACCTGCTCGCCGCCCTTGCCCTCGACCAGGAAGAACTCGACGGCGAACACGCCGACATATCCGAGCGCCTCGCCGATGCGCCGGGCCGCCTCGATCGCGGCGTCCGCCGCGGCTGCGCCGATCCGGGCGGGAACCTGCGTCAGCGCCAGGATGTGGTCGCGGTGCTCGTTCTCGCAGACGTCGAAGGCGGCGAAGGAGCCGTCGGCGGCGCGGGCGGCGACGACCGAGACTTCGCGTGTGAAGGTGACGAAGCCTTCGAGGATCGCCGGGAAATGGCCGATCTCGTCCCAGGCCTGCGCGAGATCGGTGCCGTCGGCGATCTTGACCTGGCCCTTGCCGTCATAGCCGAAGCGCCGCGTCTTCAACACGGCAGGTCGGCCGAGCTTCGCGACGGCCTTTTCCAGATCGGCGAGCGAGTCGACCGGCTCGAACGGGGCCACGGCAAGGCCGAGATCGGCGACGAAGCGCTTCTCGGTGAGGCGATCCTGGGTCACCGCGAGCGCCCTCGCACCGGGATGCAGCGGCGTGCGGGCGGCGAGGAAGGCGGCGGTCGCGGCCGGGACGTTCTCGAACTCGTAGGTCACGACGTCGACGGCGTCGGCGAAGCTGGCGAGAGCCGCCTCGTCCTCATAGGCGCCGATCGTGTGGCGGGCGGCGACCTCGTAAGCCGGGCTGTCGGGCTCGGGCGCGAAGATGTGGGCGCGCACGCCGAGGTCCGCCGCGGCCAGTGCCAGCATGCGGGCGAGCTGGCCACCGCCGAGGATGCCGAGGACGGCGCCGGGACCGAGGCCGCGCGGATCGGGCTGGCTCATGCGTCGTCCTTCGGGCGCTCGGCGACGGCGGCGCTCAGCTTGGCGCGCCAGGCGTCGAGCCGCTCGGCGATCGCTTCGTCGGAAAGGGCGAGCACGGCGGCGGCGAGCAAAGCGGCGTTGATCGCGCCGGCCTTGCCGATGGCGAGCGTGCCGACCGGGATGCCGCCGGGCATCTGCACGATCGAGAGCAGGCTGTCCTGGCCGGAGAGCGCCTTGGATTCGACGGGTACGCCGAAGACGGGCAGGGGCGTGAGCGAGGCCGTCATGCCTGGCAGATGCGCTGCGCCGCCGGCACCGGCGATGATGACCTTGAAGCCTTCCGCCCTGGCGCCCTTGGCGAAGGCGTACATCCGGTCCGGTGTGCGATGCGCCGACATGATCCGGGCGTCGAAGGCGATGCCGAGCTCGCCGAGCGTGTCGGCGGCGTGGCGCATCGTCGCCCAGTCGGACTGGCTGCCCATGATGATGGCGACGGGTGGGGTCGGCTCGGCCATGAAATCAGCGCTTCCCGGCAGGAGGGAGGAAGCGCGCGATCTAGACCGGCCGCAGCGTCACAGGCAAGCGCCGAATCGGGATTCCCGCGGAATTTCCGTCTCTTGCTCTTGCTTCAGAGACCGCTTTGCCGATCGGCTTGCAGGCAAACCGGTCGGAGCGGGCTCTAGGCGATGATATCAGGCGTCAGCTGGTCTTCGAGATGGGAGATGCGGTCGCGCAGATAGAGCTTGCGCTTCTTCAGGCGCTGGATCTGGATCTGGTTGACCGGGCCGAGCCGTTCGAGCGCATCGATGGCGCTGTCGAGGTCGCGGTGCTCCTCGCGCAAGCGGGCGAGCTCGGCCTGCAGGACCTCGATCTCCTCCTGGCTCAGTTCGAATCCCATGAAGCCGTCTCATCATCGCCGCGATCGCGGCCGACTATGCGCAGGCGCAGGCGGCCCCGGCAAGATCGCCATGCGTCCTACCGGACGCAAAGTGGCGATCTAGCTCTTTGTTTCGGCATCGGATTCCTACGGAAAGTGGATTCCACTTTTCGGTCCGATGCCGGAAGGTGTCGCCGGCGCGATGCGGGCCGGCTCGCTCGCATTCACGCGCCTCGGGAAAGGTCTCGGAAGGGATCACAGAAACTCATGGTGCAGTGCACGTCTGCCCCGCAGACGTGAAGCCGGCTCTGTGTCAGACTTCTTTTGCTAGAACGCTCATCAGGAGGATCCAGATGTCGCTGCAGACACATCTCGCCGAGCTCGAACGCAAGCATCGCCAGCTCGAGGAAGCCATCGCCCAGGCGGTCGCCAGCCCCTCGTCCAACGATCTCGGCGTGGCAGAGCTCAAGCGGAAGAAGCTGCTGCTGAAGGATGAGATCGAGCGCGTGCGGCTGACCATGCCGGCACCGACGTTACACTGAGATGACTAGGCGGGCCGCGGCGGCCCGCGACGAATTCGCGCAAGGCGCGCTTCGCCGGCCCCGAAAGGGGCCGGTTTTTTGTGGTCACCAGCGTTCCGATTTGCCGCCGGCGCCGCCGGCTCTCACGGATGCCGGGCTTGGACGCGACCGAGAGATCGTGCGAGAATGCGCGCAGCCGAGAGGGATGCGCCGTTGGCCCGTGTCGATAGACACAACACCACCCGTTACTGGAACGCGACCGGCGTGGACGGGCTCAGCTGTCTCCATGCCGACTTCACGACGCATGACTACGCGCCGCACCAGCACGATGCCTTCGTCGTCGCGGTGACGGAGAGCGGCGGTTCCGAGTTCAAGAGCCGGGGCCGCAGCGACGAGGCCCGCGAGAGCGTGCTTTTGGTCTTCAACCCCGCCGAGCCCCATTCCGGCCGCATGGGCTGGAGCCAACGCTGGCGCTATCGCTCGTTCTATCTGACGCAGCCCGCCATCGATCAGGTCACGGCCGATCTCGGCATCGACCGCCCGGCCTATTTCATGCGCAATGTCCTCGGCGATACCGATCTGATCGCGGCTTTCAGCCGGCTGCACCGCAGCCTGGACGACGGCCATGATCCGCTCGAAGAGCGCGAGCTCCTCGTCGCCAGTTTCGGCCAGCTCTTCGCGCGCCATGGCGACGGCGCCCACGCGATCCCGACCGCGCCGCGCGACGAGGCCGCACTTTCACGCGTGATCAAGCGGATGGCCTCGCAGCATGCGGAAAGCGGGCTCAGCCTCGACGAGATGGGGCTTTGGATCGACATGACCCCGTTCCAGCTCATTAGCCTGTTCAAGCGCACAGCCGGGCTGACGCCCCACGCCTATCTGACCCAGCTCCGGTTGAAGTCGGCGATTCGGCAATTGAAGGCCGGAGCACCCATCGCGGACGCGGCATTGGCCAGCGGCTTCTATGACCAGAGCGCGCTGACCCGGCACTTCAAGCGCTCCTTCGGCATCACGCCCCTGCAGTATCAGCGGGCGGGCGCTGCCGGCCGCGCCCGCTGACCTCTCAATTTCCGCCAATACCGCGCTGATCCCGATCGCCAGACTCCCCTGAAAAGGAGTCTTCGTGTGACGCGCTATTTCTGCTTGGACGAGCCGGAGGTGTTCGCCCTCGAAACCGTGGTGACGGCTGCCGAGCCGGGCCGCATCCGGCTCGACCGCTCGCCGTTCTATCCTGGCGGCGGCGGCCAACTTGCCGACAAGGGCACATTGCAATGGTCGGGCGGCGCGGTCGCGATTGCGGGTTTCGAGACGCAGGCCGACGGCATCTGGCATCTGCTCGCCGAGCCGATCTTGCTTTCGGGGAACGTGGTTGCCGAGGTTGATCGCCCGTTCCGGCAGCTCATGCGCGAGCTCCATACCGATCTGCACATCGTCAATGCGCTGGTCTATCAGGGCTTCGACGGCGCGCTCGTCACCGGCGTCCAGATGAACGAGGACGGCACGGCGCGGATCGATTTCGATCTGCCGGAGGCCGATAATGAGCGCCTGCGCAGTCTCGAGGGCGCGATCAACGATGTGATCAGGCAGGATCTGCCGGTCCGCGAGACCCATGTCGGCGAAGACGAGGCCTTCGACGAGCCCGGCCTGATCCGCTCGCGCTCGGTCACGCCGCCGCCCACGGCCGATGGCAAGATCAGGATCGTCGAGATCGCCGGGCTCGATCGCCAGGCCTGCGGCGGCACGCATCTGGCGTCGACCGGGGCGTCGCGCCCGCTGCGCATCCTGAAGATCGATAATAAGGGCCGGCACAACCGGCGCCTGCGCATCGGCCTCGACGGCGTGTGAGGCCGGCCATGTCCGCGCTGTTGAAAGGGCTTTGGGCGCGGCCGCTCCTGCTGCTCTGGTTGCCGCCGCTGTTCTGGGCGGGCAATCTCGTGCTCGGCCGGGCGCTCGGGCCAAGCTTCCCGCCGGTCTCGCTCGCCGTCGGGCGCTGGCTCGTGGCGCTGGCCTGTCTTGCTCCCTTCATCGGCCGGCAGGCCTGGCGGGAGCGGGCGCTGCTGCGGCAGCACCTTGTTCTCATCGTTGCCTGCGGGGCCTTCGGCATCGCTGGCTACAACGCGCTCGGCTATCTCGCTCTGCGGACGACGCCGGCCGCCAGCGTCGCCTTCCTCAACTCGACCCTGCCGCTGATGGTGCCGCTCGCGGCTTTCGCGCTCGGCGTCGAGCGCGTCTCGGGCCGGACTCTCGCCGGCATCGCATTGTCCTTCACCGGTGTCGTCTGGATCGTCGCGCGCGGGGACCTGCAACAGCTCGGCGGATTGCGAGCTGATGGCGGCGAGTTCCTGGTGCTGATCGCCGTGGCCAACTACGCGATCTATTCCGTCCTGCTGCGGCGCAAGCCGGCAACCTTGAGCCCGCTCGTCTTCCTGGCTGCGACCATGGCGGCGGGTCTGCTGGTGCTTGCGCCGTTCTGGGCGTTCGAGTTGGCGCAAGGCGCGCGTATTCCCACCGATGCCGGCTCGATGGCAGCGGTTCTCTATATCGGCGTGTTCGCCTCGCTGATCGCCTTCATCCTCTGGGGGCATTGCGTCGCGACGCTGGGACCGAGCGTGACCGGCGTCTCGTTCCATCTGGTCGCGCTCTTCACGGCCCTGCTCGCGGTAGCGATCCTGGGCGAGCCGGTGCGCGGCTTCCACCTCGTCGGCATGGCGTTGATCCTCGCCGGCTTCTTCCTGGCGACCGGGACCTGGGCTGGAGCCCGGCTACGACTGGCGCGGCAAGCCGGCTCGTCCCGGCTCTGAGGGGCGCCATGGATACGGTCGAGATCCTGCGTAGGCTCGTGGCCTTCGACACCACCTCGCGGCGCTCCAATCTCGATCTGGTCAACTGGATTGCCGACTATCTCGACGGCGCGGGTGCACGCGTCCGCCTGACCAGCGACGCCTCTGGCGAAAAGGCCAATATCCTGGCGACGATCGGGCCGGATGAGCCGGGTGGCATCGTCCTCTCCGGCCATACCGATGTCGTCCCGGTCGATGATCAGGACTGGGCGAGCGATCCGTTCGCGCTCGCGAGCCGGGATGGGCGCCTGCATGGCCGCGGCGCCGTCGACATGAAGGGCTTCGTCGCGGCCTGCCTCGCAGCCGTCCCGGGCTGGCGGGCCCGAGAGCTGCGGCGGCCGATCCATCTGGCTCTGTCCTATGACGAGGAGGTTGGCTGCCTCGGTGTTCCCCTGCTGATCGCCGACATGTTGGCCCATTGCCCACCTCCGGCACTCGCCATCATCGGCGAGCCGACGCAGATGCGCATCGGGCTCAACCATCGCGGCTTCTACGGCTATCGCAGCGTTTTCCATGGCCGAGCCGCCCATTCGAGCGACCCGCGCCTCGGCGCCAGCGCGATCGAGCCGGCGGCTGCCTTCGTTGCAGCGCTCGCCGGCTTCGGAAGGCAGGATGGCCGGGGTGCGACCACCGTCAACATCGGCAAGATCGCGGGCGGCAGCGCCATCAACATCGTTCCCGAACGCTGCGAGGTCGTCTGGGAGTTCCGGCCGCCTGACGATACTGCCGTTGGTTTCGTGCTTGCCGAGGTGGAGGGCTTCGTCGCTGGGTTGCCTGACGGGGTGAGCGTCGAGACGCTGCCGCTGGCGCGTGTCCTGCCGCTCGATTGCGCCGCGGACAGCCCGGTTGTGGCGGCGGCGCGCGGGCTCGGCGGCCTGTGGCCACCGCTTGCCATGCCGTTCGGGACCGAGGCTGGCTTCTTCCAACAGGCTGGAATACCGGCCCTGGTCTGCGGGCCCGGCTCGATCGCACAGGCGCATCAACCGAACGAGTGGATCGCCGTCATCGAACTCGCGGCGGCGGATCGATTCCTGGCACGTGTTGGAGACTGGGCGGCTGTCGATCCCAGCAGTACCTGAGGCTATGGCAAGCGACGCTCAGCCTGCCTTGATGCCGGCCATGAGGTCGCAGCGCGTCGAGAACAGCTGCCGTCCGACGAAATCGACGAACACCCTCACTTTCGGGGACAGATTGCGGTTGGATGGCCAGATCAGGCTGAACTGGCCTGGACCCTCGACTTCGCTGTCCAGGAGCGTCTGGAGCTCGCCGCTAGCCAGGGGGCCGCGCACCAGGAAGTCTGGCATGCTGGCAATGCCGAGTCCTGCGACCGTGGCCCCTCGGACTGCCTCCATGTTGTTGCAGACCAGCGCGGTTCGCGGCCTCGGAACCTGCTGGCCGGGAGGCAGGCGCAGCGGCCAGGGCTGAATCTTGCCGCTGTTGGGAAAGCGGAAGCGGATGCCGTGATGCCGGTCGAGATCGCTCGGCGAGGCAGGAACACCGTGACGCTCCAGATAGGAAGGGGCGGCGCAGAGCAGCATCTGGAACGGGCGGAGGGGACGCGTCATCAGGCGGGAATCCGGCAGCTCGCCGCTGCGGACCGCGACATCGATCCCTTCCTCGATCAGGTCGACGATACGGTCGCTGAAATCAATATCGACCTCGATATCGGGATACTGCGCCATGAATTCGGGCAGCACCGGCAGCAGCAGATGGTAGCTGACGATCGGCGCGCTGATGCGCAGCGAGCCGCGCGGGGTTTCCGCCGCTTGCGCGACCATCGAGCGGGCATCGTCGAGATCGTCGAGAATGCGCCGGCAGCGCTCATGGAAGGCACGGCCTTCTTCGGTCAGGCGCAGATTGCGGGTCGAGCGCTGGAAGAGCCGGACCCCCAGCTCTCCCTCAAGCCGGGACACAGCCTTGCCGATCGCCGAGGCGGAGATTCCCAGAACACGTCCCGCTGCGGCGAAGCTGCCGAGATCGGCGGTGCGTACGAAGGGCATCAGTCCGTTCAGCTTGTCCATGCTTGGCTTCTCGCATATACATTCGAGCGTTTTATTCCAGTATGACTGGAATTACGCTCATCTTTTTGAGTGATTGCGTCCGACATAGCATGCTTTCAGTCGGGAGATGACGGAGCCACCGTGCATCGCGTCCCGAGACAGCGAACGGAACCAGCTCATCATGACGGATCAGATCTCGCGGTCGCGTGCGGCCGAGCGGGCGCTCGTGCTTTTGTCTGTCTGCCTCGCGGCGGCTGCGATGCCGCTGACCTTCACCGGGACAGCGGTCGCACTCCCGGCCATTGGCAAGACGCTGGGTGGCAGCCCGATTGCCCTCAACTGGGTCACCAACGCCTTCATGCTGACCTTCGGATCCAGTCTGATGGCGGCCGGTGCGCTGGCGGACGCCTATGGCCGCAAGCGCGTCTTCCTGATCGGTGTTGGAGCCTTTGCCGCAGTTTCGGCTGCGCTTGCGGCGGCCCCTGACATCGTCTGGTTCGACTTCGGCCGGGCAGTGCAGGGCGCGGCAGCTGCGGCGGCCTTTTCCGGAGGCATGGCCGCGCTTGCCCAAGAATTCGACGGCGCGGCGCGCGTACGCGCCTTCAGCATCGTCGGCACGAGCTTCGGCCTCGGCCTCGCCTTCGGCCCGATCGGATCGGGCATGATGATCGATGCGTTCGGCTGGCGCAGCATATTCGGCCTCGTCGTCGCGCTGGCCTTGCTCTCCCTGCTGCTCGGTGCACGGAGGCTGTCCGAATCCCGCGATCCGCAAGCCCGCGGCCTCGATTGGCCGGGTGCACTCAGCTTCACGGCCGCCCTGGCGTTGCTCACCTATGGCGTGCTGCTGGTGCCGGAGCTTGGCTGGACCGATCCGGAAGTGCTTGGGTTGCTCGCCGGCGCCGTCGCCATGTTCGTCGCCTTCGGGATGATCGAGCGGCGCGTCGCCCGGCCGATGCTGGATCTCACGCTGTTCCGCTATCCGCGCTTCGTCGGCGTGCAGTTGCTGGCGGCGGCGCCGGCCTATGCTTTCGTCGTCCTGCTGATCCTGCTGCCGATCCGGTTCATCGGCATCGAGGGCCTGAGCGAGATCGCAGCGGGCCGATTGATGATCGCGCTATCGGCGCCGCTGCTGGTTCTGCCGCTCATGGCCGGGCTGCTGACCCGTTGGCTCACGCCTGCCACGATCTGCGGTCTCGGCCTGCTGGTCTGTGCGCTCGGCCTGTTCTGGCTGAGCCGAATTCCGGTTGGCGGCGACGTCACGGCCGTCATCATGCCGATGATGCTGATCGGCATAGGCATCAGCTTGCCCTGGGGGCTGATGGACGGCCTTGCCGTGAGCGTCGTGCCGAAGGAGCGGGCCGGCATGGCCACGGGCATCTTCAGCACCACGCGCGTCGCCGGAGAAGGAATCGCGCTGGCGATAGTGGGCGCCGTCCTGTCGGCGCTGACGGCACGGCATCTTGCGGCCGACGGTGGGGTGGTGGGCCAGGCGGGGCCTGCTGCCCAGAGACTGGTTACAGGGAACCTCGCCGGCGCGGCAGAGGCGATGCCGGTAGCCAATCGTGCTGAGCTGATCACCGGCTATGGCGACGCCTTCGCAGTGCTGCTCCTGATCCTCTGTGCCGTCACGGTTGTCACTGCCTTCGTCGTCTTCGTCTTTCTCGGATGGAAGCGCGAGCCGGTTTCGGAGGTGGTCGACCGTGTCGAGGACGGCGCGGCCTCGCGTGCCTGAGTGGCCCCCGGTGGTGCGCATTTGCCGGTGCTCTCCGCAGCGCATGAAGCGGGCAGCACCAAGCATGCCGTCACGACAACGACGTCATCTCCTTCAGCTCCGAAGCTTGCCGGCCTCGACCGGTCAGGACGCGTCAAGCTTCTCCTGCGCGGCCTGCACCAGCGCTTCCAGCGTCGGGCGCGCCGGAGCGAAGAAGGTTGTTCCGGTGTGCGGCGTCGAGAAATCCAGCAGTCGGTCGTAGGCGCCGGGCGGGGCGCCGACATACATGCGCTGCAGCATCGTCTCGATCACCCAGAGATAGCGCGAGTAGCCGATGAAATAGGTGCCGAACTCGCGCTGTCCGGGCCGGCCGAACGGCATGTTGTCGCGCAGGATGTCGTGCTCGTTGCCATCGGCATCGACGATCGTGGCCAGCGACTTGTGCGATTTGCGCGGCGCGTCGTCGTCGTCGATCTCGACATTGTCGATCTTGGTGCGCCCGATGATCGCTTCCTGAAGCGGCGTCGGAACCTCTGCCCAGGCCTTGAGATCGTGCAGATATTTCTGGATGACGATGTAGCTGCCGCCGGCGAAGGCGGCATCTTCGTCGCCGACGAGCGACGATGCCGGCAGGTCGAGGCCGGTCGGGTTGGCGGTGCCGTCGACGAAGCCCAGGAGGTCGCGCGCGTCGAAATAGCGAAAACCCGAGACCTCGTCGACGACCGCGACGCTGTCGCCGAGGCTGTCGAGCAGGAGGCGCTCGAATTCGAAGCAAAGATCCGGGCGTTCCGAGCGGATATGGAAAAGCAGGTCGCCCGGCGTCGAGGGAGCGTCGTGGACCGCCCCCTTGATCGGCGCGAAGGGCTTCAGCTCCCGCGGCCGCCTGTCGAGGCCGAGACGGTCCCAGAGGTCGCGGCCGACGCCGACAATGCAGGAGAGCCGGGCGGAGAGATCGCGAAACCCGACGGTCTTGACGAGATCGTCGAGCCCGTCGAGCGCCGCGCAGGCCTTCGTCAGCGCGGCTTGCTCGCTTCCGACGGTGACCACGAGAAAGATCGCGGCGCGCGACAGGGGGGCGTCGATGCTCTGTGCCTCGATCGGCACCCTGTCCCAGCTCTTCTCCGTCATCCCGAGCGCTCCAGCCTGTTTCTGGACAGGTTATAGACAACGCCGCTGTGATCGCGCCATCGCCGACATGCGCACTGCCATGGCAGCAGAGGGCACCGACACGATGACAACGCCATGCCGGGCCTGGTGCCGGTGGGGTCTCGTTTCAGGGAGCGGTGGCGAGGGAGATTTCGCCGCTTCGAGGGATTGAGCTGACCGCCGGGGCCTCCACGCGGCAGGCTCCATCCGGTGCAGGCTCTGCGGTGGTCAGCGTCAATTCGAATCGGGAGCACAGCCTGCCATAGCCCGGTGTCGCCACGGTTCCCGCCATGTTGGTGCCGCCTTGCCCGACCCGGCCGTGGAGATCGACGATGATGTAGCCGGCCGGCCGCTTGATCCATTTGGAGCCGGCGACGTCGAGCGTTCCGCCGCTTCTGATGCGGCCCGACACCGTGAAGCATCCTTCGGGCACGGTGATGTTCTCGCGCAGCGGGTAGAACTGGAAGACGCCGGAAAACGTGCTGCCGTCCTGCCGGTCGATCGTCAGCGTCAGCCCGGTCTTGCCTTGGGCGCAGATATAGGTGCCTTGCCAGTTTCCGAGGAGCGCAACGGATGTCTCCTGGGCCCGAACCGGCGCTGCCAGCATGGCCATGAGCGCAATGACCGGCGCCGCTGTCGAGCGCGCCATCACAGCGCCCGCGCCATCTCGCGCAACTTGAACTTCTGGATCTTGCCGGTCGAGGTCTTCGGCACCTCGGTGAAGACCACAGTCCGCGGGCATTTGAACGAGGCGAGCAGCGTCTTGCACCAGGCGATGATCTCGTCCTGCGTAGCTGTTTGCCCCGGCTTCAGCTCGACGAAGGCGCAGGGCGTCTCGCCCCATTTCTCGTCGGGGCGGGCGACGACGGCGGCGGCCTGCACCGCCGGGTGCTTGTAGAGCGCATCCTCGACCTCGATCGACGAGATGTTCTCGCCGCCGGAGATGATGATGTCCTTGGAGCGGTCCTTGAGCTGGATGTAGCCGTCGGGGTGCATCACGCCGAGATCGCCGGAATGGAACCAGCCGCCCGCGAAGGCCGCTGCCGTCGATTTCGGGTTCTTGAGATAGCCCTTCATCACGACATTGCCGCGGAACATCACCTCGCCGAGGCTCGTGCCGTCGCGCGGGACGCGCTCCATCGTTTCGGGATCGAGCACGTCGAGACCTTCCAGCGCCGGATAGCGCACGCCCTGGCGCGCCTTCAGCGCCGCCTGCTCGCCGCCGGGCAGGGCGTCCCAGGCGCCGTTCCATTCGTTGACCACGGCGGGGCCATAGACCTCGGTGAGACCGTAGAGATGGACGACGTTGAAGCCGGCCTGCGCCATGCCGGCGAGCACGGCTTCCGGCGGCGGGGCGGCGGCGGTGAAGAAATTCACCTTCTGGGGGAAGCTGCGACGTTCGGCATCGGGCGCGTTGAGCAGCGCCGACATCACGATCGGCGCGCCGCACATATGGGTGACGCCATGGTCGGCGAGCGCATCGTACATCGCCTTGGCCCGGACCTGGCGCAGGCAGACATGGGTGCCGGCGAGCAGCGAGATCGTCCAGGGGAAGCACCAGCCATTGCAGTGGAACATCGGCAGGGTCCAGAGATAGACCGGGTGCCTGCCCATGCCGCCGGTGAGCACGTTCGAGGTCGCCAGGAGATTGGCGCCGCGATGGTGGTAGACCACGCCCTTGGGATCACCTGTCGTGCCGGAAGTGTAGTTCAGCGCGATCGCGTCCCACTCGTCTGATGGCATCAGCCAGTCGAAACCGGGATCGCCCTGCTTGAGGAAGTCCTCGTATTCGACGCTGCCGAGGCGCTCGCCCGGCCCGTCATAGACCGGGTCGTCATAGTCGATGACCAGCGGCTTCACCTTGCAGAGCGCCAGCGCCTCCTTGATCGTCCTGGAGAATTCGCGGTCGGCGATCAGCACCTTGGCCTCGCCATGGTCGAGCGAGAAGGCGATGATCGCGGCGTCGAGGCGGGTGTTGAGCGTGTTGAGGACGGCGCCGCACATCGGCACGCCGTAATGGCATTCGAGCATGGCCGGGGTGTTGGGCAGCATCGCCGCGACCGTATCGTTCTTGCCGATGCCGTGCTGCTTCAGCGCCGAGGCGAGCCGGCGGGTGCGGGCGTAGAGCTCGGTATAGGTCCGCTTCAGCGGCCCGTGGATGACGGCGATGTGGTCCGGGAAGACGCTGGCGGCGCGCTCGAGGAAGGGCAGTGGCGAGAGCGGCTGGAAGTTCGCCGGGTTGCGATCGAGATCGGTGTCGTAGGGAGAGATCGGCATGGCTCTGGGCGTTCCCGGCGGTTGTCGTCGACAAGCCTAGAAGCGCGCTTCGCCTCCCGCAATCAGCCGAAGAGCGGACGCAGGCCGTCGAAGATCAGTTTCACGCCGACCGCGATCAGCAGCCAGTAGATGATGGTGTAGAAGCGCTCGGCCGGGACGCGCCGAACCAGCCAGACCCCCGCGATGGTCGAGAGGATCGCGACCGGCGCAAGTGCGGCCGAAGCCAGCAGGTTCTGCGAGCTGAACTGGCCGAGGATGAAATAGGGCAGCACCTTGATCCAGTTCATCAGCGCAAAGAACAGCGCGCCGGTGCCGACGAAGACCGCCGGCGGCAGGCGCTGCGGCATGGTGTAGATCTGGAAGGGCGGGCCACCGGCATGGGCGATCATGCTGGTGAAGCCGCAGATCGCGCCCCAGACGGTGCCCGCCGCGTAGTTGGCGGTGGTCTTTGGCTGGGCCGTCGCCTTGCCGGCGAGGAGGCGGCGCAGGGCAAAGCCGATCGAGATCACCCCGACGGCGAGGCCGACCATGGCGTCCGAGACCTTCGCCGCCAGCAGATAACCGGCGAGGACGCCGAGCAGCATGCCGGGGATGAGCGTCGCGAGGTTCCGGCGGTCGAAATCATGGCGATAGGACCATACCGAGACGACATCCTGGATGATCAGGATCGGCAGCATGATCGCCGCCGCCTGCACCGGCGAGACGATCAGCGCCATCAGTGGCAGCGAGAGCAGGCTCAAGCCCGAGAAGCCGCCCTTGGACAGCCCCATCAGGACGACGGCCGGGACCATGACGGCGAAGAAGGTGAGGTCGAAGGTCATGCAGGTCGAAAGGCCATGGCCTGGGCAAAGGCAGGAACGCGCGGGATGTGCAGCGCAGCCCATCCGGTTGCGCTGAAAGTCTGAGATCGCGGTGCTTGCACGCAAGCGGCGGACATGGGCACGATCCCGCGCCAAATCCGGCCCGCAGACGGCCAGCCCGGAGTTCAGCTCTAGGCCCAATGCCAGGCGAAGAGGAACGCTTTTCATGACTGCCAGCCATGCAAGCCGCTATGCTGAGATCTATGCCGCCTGGCAGCGGGACCCTGAAGCTTACTGGGCCGAGATCGCCGGGGGTATCGAGTGGATCAAGCCGCCGCAGCAGATCTTCGACGCGAGCGCCGGCATCTATGGCCGCTGGTTCCCCGACGCGAGCTGCAACACCTGCTTCAATGCGCTGGATCGGCATGTCCGCGATGGCCGCGCCGAGCAGACCGCGCTGATTTATGACAGCCCGGTCACCGGTACCAAGGCGAGCTACACCTATGCGCAGATGCTCGACGAGGTTTCGACGCTGGCGGCGGTGCTGCAGGACCAGGGCGTCGGCAAGGGCGACCGCGTCATCCTCTACATGCCGATGATCCCGGAGGCGGCCTTCGCCATGCTGGCCTGCGCCCGCATCGGCGCGGTGCATTCGGTGGTGTTCGGCGGCTTCGCGGCGAAGGAACTGGCGACCCGCATCGACGACGCCACGCCCAAGCTGATTATGACCGCGACCTGCGGCATCGAGCCGACGCGCGTGGTCGAGTACAAGCCGCTGCTCGATGCGGCGATCGATCTCGCCACGCATAAGCCCGACGCTTGCATCGTGCTGCAGCGGCCGCAGGTCGACGCCTCCATGCATGTCAGCCGCGACAAGAACTGGCGCACGCTCGTCGCCGCTGCGCGCGCGAATGGGCGGAAGGCAGAGTGCGTCGAGGTCACCGCGACCGACCCGCTCTATGTGCTCTACACCTCCGGCACCACGGGCAGGCCCAAGGGCGTCGTGCGCGACAATGGCGGGCACATGGTCATGCTGCTCGCGACCATGACGCAGCTCTACGACGTCAGGCCCGGCGAGGTGATGTTCACCGCCTCCGATGTCGGCTGGGTCGTCGGTCACAGCTATATCGTCTACGGCCCGCTGATCCAGGGCGCGACCTCGGTCCTCTACGAGGGCAAGCCGGTCGGCACGCCCGATCCCGGCGCCTTCTGGCGGGTGATCTCGGAGTACAAGGCCGTGGCGATGTTCACCGCCCCGACCGCCTTCCGGGCGATCCGCAAGGAGGACCCGCAGGCGACCTATCTCAAGGACTACGACCTCTCGCAGTTCCGCACGCTCTTCCTCGCCGGCGAGCGGGCCGACCCCGACACGCTGAAATGGGCCGAGGACGTCTTGAAGGTGCCGGTGGTCGACCATTGGTGGCAGACCGAGACCGGCGCCTGCATGGTCGGCAATCCGGTAGGGCTAGGGCTGCTGCCGATCAAGCACGGCTCGCCGAGTGTGCCGCTGCCGGGCTACGACATCCAGTGTCTCGACGAGGGCGGCAGGCCGGTGCCGGCCGGCACGATGGGCGCGATCGTGGCGAAGCTGCCACTGCCGCCCGGCGCGCTGCCGACGCTATGGCATGACGATGCCCGCTTCCGCAGCGCCTATCTCGAGACCTATCCCGGCTTCTACAACACTTCAGACGCCGGCTTCATCGATGCGGACGGCTATGTCTTCATCATGGGCCGCACCGACGACATCATCAACGTCGCCGGCCATCGGCTCTCGACCGGCGGCATGGAGGAGGTGCTGGCCTCGCATCCGGCGGTGGCGGAATGCGCCGTCGTCGGCATCAGGGACGCGCTCAAGGGCGAGCAGCCCTGCGGCTTCGTCGTGATGAAGGCCGGGGTGACGCAGTCGCCGGCCGAGGTCGAGAAGGAGCTGGTCGGGCTGGTACGCGACAAGATCGGCCCCGTCGCCGCCTTCAAGCTGGCGATCACCGTGGCGCGGCTGCCGAAGACCCGCTCCGGCAAGATCCTGCGCGCGACGATGAAGAAGATCGCCGATGGCGAGGACTACGCTGTGCCAGCGACGATCGAGGATCCGGCCGTGCTCGGCGAGATCGGGACGGCGCTGAAGGGGAGGGGATTGGGTTGAAGGCTCTCCCGATTATGCAGGGAAAGCACAGTTTTACTATGCGGCGGACGTGCAACTTTACGTTGCTTTAAGCAAAATCGCCCAAGATCGCAGGCTGTTATCCCGCCGGATCTGAAATGATGACGCCTCGCCCACGCGTCGGATTACTGGCCTTGGCGATCGGTGCGTTGCTCGCGCCGGTCGGCGTCGTCCTTGCTCCGCGCGACGGGGCTGTCGTCGTCGTGCTCGCCACGAGTTCCGCTATGGCCGCCGAAGCGGTGAGCCGGGCGGACGGCGTCATTCTCGCGCCGATCGGCCGCTTCGGCCTGCTGGCCCGTTCGGATATTCCCGGTTTCTCAGCGCGCCTCTATCAATCCGGCGCCGCGCTCGTCCTGGCAGGACTGGGCGGCGGCTGCTCCGGCCAGGCGCGCGATTCCCTCATCCCAGCGAGACGGTCCCCATGAGCCAGAGCCTCGAGACGTTCCGCCACGCCTTCGCCAGGCCGCTGATGACGGGGCAATGGCTGCTGGTGCTGGTGACCTGCGCCGTGGCCTGGTTCGCCGGTCACCCGGCGCTCGTCGCCATCGGGCTGGTCTCGATGCTGCTCGCCGTGGCGACGACCCTGGCCTGGCGCTCGGACGGAACAGGCCTGTCTACGCGCCTGATCTCGACCATCGCGGTCAATGGGCAGGTTGCGCTACTGGTCTTTGCCGCCGAGGGCACGCGCTACCAGATCGACATGCACATGGCCTTCTTCGCCGCGCTTGCGGTGATGACGGCCTGGTGCTGCTGGCGCTCGATCCTCGCCGCGACGGTGGTCGTGGCGGTGCACCACCTCGTGCTCAACTTCGTCTATCCCGCGGCTGTGTTCCCCGATGGCAGCGAATTCGCCCGCGTCGTCGTCCACGCCGTCATCCTGCTGGCCGAGGCGGGTGCGCTGATCTGGATCGCGCAACGGCTGGCGGCGGCTCTCAGCCAGGCGGACGAGGCAGCCTCGACGGCCCTGGCGAATCAGGAGCGTGCCGAAACGCTCCGGCATGACAGCGAAGCGAGCGAGACCGAGCGCGCCGCGGTCGAAGCGCATCTGCTCGAGGCCGTCGCCGGCGTCGTCGATGCGGCCAAGCGCGGCGATTTCTCGGCCAGGACCGTCCGCAGGGACGATCTCGGCCGGTTCAGCGCGCTGGTAAGCGGCATCGACGAGCTGACGCAGGCTTGCGAATCCTTCCTGGACGAGGCTGATCATGCGCTCTCGGCGCTGGCCGACGGCGACCTCAGCACGCGCATGTCGACCGGCTTCGAGGGACGGCTCGCCGCCGTCGCCGGCAATTTCAACCGCTCGGCCGAGGCGCTCGCCGGAGCGTTGGCGGCTGTGGCTGATAACGCTGCGCAGACGCGCAGCGCCGCCGACGACATCCTCTCGGCGACGCTCGATTTGTCGCAACGCGGACAGAGCCAGGCCAATGCGGTCCAGGACACCTCCAGCGTGATCGAGGAGATCGCGGCCACCGTCCGGCAGACCTCCGACATCGTCCAGGCCGCGGCGCGCAAGGCGCGTTCTACTGCCGATGATGCCGGATCGGGCGTCGTGGTGGCGGGCCGTGCAGTCGATGCGATCGACAAGATCGACCAGCAGGCGCGCCGGATCGTCGATATCGTCGAGGTCATGGACGGGCTCGCCTTCCAGACCAATCTCCTGGCGCTGAACGCCTCGGTCGAGGCGGCGCGGGCCGGCGAAGGCGGGCGCGGCTTCGCCGTGGTCGCGACCGAGGTCCGCCGGCTCGCCCAGCAATCTGCCGATGCGGCACGCGACGTCCGGGCGTTGATCAGTGAGACCAAGGTCCATGTCGACGAGGGGGTGAAGCTGGTGCGCGAGGCCGGTGCCAGCCTCAATGCGATCTCCGGCGAGGTCGAAGAGGTCGCGCAGGCTTTCGGCGAGATCAGCCGGGCGACGGCGGAGCAATCGCAGGGTGTCGGTGCGATCGAGCGGGCGCTGGCCGAGATCGACACGGCCACGCAGGATAATGCGCAGGCGGCGGAGCGCACCGCTGCGGCAGGGCGCGGCATGGCGGAGGCGGCTGAAGCGGTTACGAGACTGGCGGGCGGCTTCCGGTTCGAGCGCGGACAGGCCGGAGCTGTCCGACGCCGAGCGGCCTGAGCAAGGTCTCAGAATCCCAGTGCGGCGCCGTTCCAGCGCAATAGCCGCGCCGGCAATTCCAGCCGCATCAGGTCTTCGCCGACGATCAGCGGCCCAGTATAGCCGCCGGCCCGGACCTCGGCGAAGAGCGCCACAGTGTCGGCTCCCGGTGGGACGAGATGGGTCAGCGCCAGCGCCTTGACGTCGGCGCGCTTGGCGAGGCCGGCGACCACTGCCGGGGTCATGTGATAGCTCTGGACCGAGGCCACCGTTTCGGCCGAACGCACGCCGGCGGTCACCGGCATCTGGCTGTCGATGAAGACTTCGCAGACCAGAAGGTCGCAACCTTGCGCGGCCCGCTCGAGCGAAGGCGTCAGGCGGGTGTCGCCGGAAAAGACGACGCGGCTGCCATTGGCCGACAAGGACAGCCCGAACGCAGGCTCGACCGGCTTGTGATCGACGAGGAAGGCTTCGATTCCGAGGCCTTCCATGCCGGCGACAGGCCCTTCGCGCAATTCCTCAAACACGACCTCCAGGCCGGTCGCATCGGGGCGCTTCTCGAAGGCTATGCGCAAGGCACGCTCGCGGGCGAAAGCCTCGTATTGGCCACGCATATTGGCGAGTGCCGGAGCAGGCGCGAGCACGCGCCAGGGCCGGTTGCGGCCCTGATGCCAGGACGAGACGATCAGCTGATAGAAATCGACCAGATGGTCGGAATGCTCGTGGGTGACGATGAGCGCGTCGATCTGCGCTCCGGCATGGCCGGCGGCGATGAGGCGCTGGCTGACGCCGGAACCGCAATCGATCAGGACCTTGCTGCCGCCCGCCTCGACGAGATGGGCAGGGCCGGCACGGCGCAGGCTGACGGGCGGCGCGCCGCTGCCGAGGAAGCTGAAGGCGAGGTCCGTTGTCATCGTCGCTCGCCTCCAATCGTGGTCTGGTCAGCCGAACTCAGTAGCCGCCGTCGTCGTCCTCGTCGTCGGCCGGACGCTTGAGCTGCTTCAGCTTGGCGAAGACCGAATCGACGTCGATCTTCTCTTCGTCCTGCCGCTTCGGCCGGCTCATGTCGGCGAAGGGCTGCGAGGACGGCGCCGGCTCGGGCGCGGTGGTCTCTTCGGCCGGGAGCAGGGTCGAGCCGGGGTTCTGCAGGACCATGGCCGGGCGCTCCTTGGCGGCGCGGGCCACCTCGAAGTCGAGGTCGATCTGCGAGGTCAGGCCGAGGCTGACCGGGTCGATCGGCTGCAGCTGCTGGGTGTTCCAGTGCGTGCGGTCGCGGATCTGGGCGATCGTCGTCTTGGTCGTGCCGATCAGGCGGATGATCTGCGCGTCCTTGAGCTCGGGATGGTTGCGCAGCAGCCAGAGAATCGCGTTCGGGCGATCCTGGCGCTTCGAGACCGGGGTGTAGCGCGGGCCCTTGGTGCGCTTGATCTCCGGCACCTTGACCTTGCGCTCGGCGAGCTTGAGCTGGTGCGACGGGTTCTTTGCGGCGCGCTCGAGCTCCTCGCGGGTGAGCTGGCCGGAGGTGATCGGGTCGAGGCCCTTGATGCCGGCCGCGACCTCGCCGTCGGCGATGCCGCGCACTTCCAGCGGATGCAGTTTGCAGAACTCGGCGATCTGCTCGAAGGTCAGCGAGGTGTTCTCGACCAGCCAGACCGCAGTGGCTTTCGGCATCAGCGGCGTTTGTGACACGGGCCGTCTCCTGGAATGTCGCGGGCAATAGCTCTCGGGCGCAGACCGGCCGCCCCGGCCGGTCATCCAAATCATCGACGATGAGGAGGATGGCGCCTTATAGGCAAAGCCGGGAAGGCTGTCCAATCAATCCGATGGATCAGGTCGTCAGCACGATCTTGCCGATATGGGCGTTGCTCTCCATCAGCGCATGCGCTTGCGCAGCCTCAGCCAGCGGGAAGCGAGCGTGGATCACCGGCTTGCAGCGCCCCCTCGTCAGCAGCGGCCAGACCTTGTCCTCGAGCTCGCGCGCGATCGCAGCCTTCTCGGCAATCGTGCGCGGGCGCAAGGTCGAGCCGGTATGGGTCAGGCGCTTCATCATCAGGCGGCGGAAATCGACCTCGGCCTTCGGCCCGTTGAGGAAGGCGATCTGGACGATGCGACCGCTCTCGGCGGCGGCGTCGTAATTGCGGTTGATGTAGTCGCCGCCGACCATGTCGAGGATCAGGTCGACGCCGCGCCCACCGGTCGCGGCCTTCGCCGCCGCGACGAAATCCCCGGTGCGGTAGTTGATAGCGTGGTCGGCGCCGAGCGCGCGGCAGGCCGCGCATTTTTCGTCCGATCCCGCAGTCGCCAGCACGGTCGCGCCAAAAGCCTTGGCGAGCTGGATCGCGGTGGTGCCGATGCCCGAGGTGCCGCCATGCACCATGAAGCTCTCGCCCTTCTTCAGCCCGCCGCGCTGGAAGACATTGGTCCAGACGGTGAAATAGGTCTCGGGGAGGGCCCCGGCCTCCTCCAGCGACAGCCCGGCCGGGATCGGCAGGGCATTGTCCTCATGGACAACGGCATATTGCGCATAGCCGCCGCCGGCGACGAGCGCGCAGACCTGATCGCCGACCTCGTAGCGCGAGACGCCTTCGCCCAGAGCGACGATCCGGCCGGCGATCTCCAGCCCGGGAATGTCGGACGCGCCGGGTGGCGGGGCATAGCCGCCCATGCGCTGCAGCACGTCGGGCCGGTTGACGCCGGCGACCGCGACATGGACCAGGAGCTGGCCCGGGCCGGGCTGCGGCACCGGCCGCTGCTGGGCTTTGAGCACATCCGGACCGCCGGGGGCATCGAAGCCGATGGCGGTCATCATTGCGGGCAGGGCGGTCATGCGGAGTCTCCTCGCCTGTGGTGCTGGCGTTCGTGTCCGATTAAGCTCCCGCCCTCCGAGGATGCAAGGCGAGGCTACGATGGCTGGATTTCTCGATGATGATCGCCCTGCGCCGAAGCGGGCCCATGAGCTTGGGCAGGACCTGTCGCAACTCGCGGTCGCTGAACTCGACGAGCGAATCACGCTTCTGGAAGCGGAGATCGAGCGGCTGAAGGACGCGCGCGAGAAGAAGTCGGCCTCGCGCTCGGCCGCCGACGCCTTCTTCAAGAAGGCCTGAGGCGAAATCGCGACGGTCAAGACTGACAACGGACAGAGTGGCATTTCCACTCGCGGGTGAGTCCTTCCCGCCACGCGACAAGATGCGCCAGCGGATGAACGGATATTCATCTTCGCAGGGCGGGCCGAAGCGCCTATCCTGAGGACGTGAACAGAAGGCGGCCGAATGCCGCCCGCCCGCGCCGACGCAACGTCTCGGCCGGGGTCGCTTCCGACAATGACAACAGGTGGAAACGAGCGGAGAGACGGCTGCACGCCGCCCCCGATCGCGCGCCTGCCTTTCGACAGGAGACAAGACGATGCGCTTCGTCGCACTCGCCACGGCCTTGCTCGCCGCCATGCCGGCGCTCGCCGTCGAGGACACTGCCAGGATTGGACTGCGCGAGGATGGCGGCAAGCCGCTCGCCGCTTTCCAGCTCCGTTGGCCACAGACCATCGTGATCATGCAGGCGCCGGTCACGGTGCTCGGTGGCCACAGCATCGAGATCCGGCGCGAGATCGCGCCCAGTGTCAGCCTGGGAGGCACCTATCGCTATTCGCTCGGCGAGCGCTTCGTCAGCGAGCGTTTCGGCCTGAAGCTGACGGTGACGCGCTGAGGCTTTGGATTGCGTCAGGATCGTTCGAATTTGTCGCGTTTTCGGGCGGCGTTAACGGCCGCTTAACGATTCCAAAGTATGAATCGCATCATCCAGTTTGTCTGGATGTCGAGTGGCTCCTGCCCACTCTGTTTGACGCCTCCCTGTTGACCTTCGAGCCGCCTTCGGGGCGGCTCTTTTTTGTCTGCTGCCCGGATTGCCGGGCAGGGTGGGGCGTTCGACGGGCCGGACCATCGCACCGTTAACCTTAACGACACGTTACCACGGCGCCGACAGAGTGATGGCGTTATCCTTGCGATGTCCCGGCCAGTCCGGCGTCGCGTCCTTCGATCGCGCGCCACTGTGCCGATTGGAGACATGGGATGACCGATTTGACGATGCTGAGGCCCGAGGCCGACGATGGCGCGATCCCGTTTGCGCGCAGCTTCGTCAAGTCCGACGCGTTCATGCAGCTGTTCCGCGAGGGGATGGGGCTGGTCGAGGCCACCGCTTCCTATCTCGACGGGGAGGGGCGGGCCGAATCGGCCGCCCTGCCGCGCGAGGTCTCGCTGACCTATGCGACCGAGAGCATGCGCCTGACGACGCGGCTGATGCAGATCGCCTCCTGGCTCCTGGTCCAGCGCGCCGTCGCCGAGGGCGAGATGAGCGCGGATCAGGCGCGCAACGAGCACAACAAGGTGCGCATCGCCGAGCCGATGCTGCAGCCGAGCAGTGCCGAGGCGGCGCGCCTGCCGCAGCGCCTGCGCGACCTGATCGCCCACTCGATCCGCCTGCAGGAGCGCATCCGCAATCTCGACCAGCAGATGTCCGGCGCCGTTCGCCCCGCGCCGGTCAATCCGGTGCGCGGCCAGATCGAGAGCCTGCAGGCCCGGCTCGGCCTGCTGGGCTGATCGACGTGGCGTCATGCTCGGGCTTGACCCGAGCATCTCCGGCCGGATGAGGCTCTCAAGGCGCCTTCTCGTCACGAGATTCTCGGGTCTGCACTTCGCTACGCCCGAGAATGACGGCAAGCCCGACCGCGGCCTATCGTCGCCATGAATGCAAAAAGCCCGGCCGCGAGGCCGGGCTTCTTTGTCTGGGTTTCGGGCCGGAAGGCCCAAAAAACCCGAATTACTTCTTGCCGAGGGCGCCCAGCGCGCCGAAACGCGAGTTGAAGCGCGAGACGCGGCCGCCGCGGTCCAGCATGTGCTGGGTGCCGCCGGTCCAGGCCGGGTGGGTCTTCGGGTCGATGTCGAGGTTGAGGGTGTCACCCTCCTTGCCCAGCGTCGAACGCGTGAAGTATTCGGTGCCATCGGTCATGACGACCTTGATGGTGTGGTAGTCGGGATGAATGCCGGTCTTCATGGCGAAATCCTCAATTGTCGAAAAGCGGGTGGCCGGAACACGGCGCACATCGCCGGCTCTTCGAACAATTCGTATGAGCCTGTCGTGAAGTCGGCTGCCCATAGCGCAGCCGCGGCGACGGCGCAAGCTTTTCGGGATAGGTAAGCGTGGCGAACGAGAACAACGAAGACAAAAAGGCGCGGCCGGATTTCAGCGCGTTGCGCTCGTTCTGGCCCTATGCGCTGGCGCAGAAGCAGCGGATCGCCTTCGCGCTGGTCGCATTGATCGTCGCCTCGGTCGCGACCCTGGCGCTGCCCATGGCGGTCAGGCGCGTCATCGATGTCGGCTTCTCCGGCGGCGAGCAGCAGCTGGCGAATTCCTATTTCGCGATCCTGATCGGCGTCGTCGCCGTGCTGGCGCTGGCGAGCTCGTTCCGCTTCTACCTGGTGATGACGGTCGGCGAGCGCGTCGTCTCGCAATTGCGGGCCGACGTCTTCGCGCACCTGACCCGGCTCGAGCCGGCCTTCTTCGATGCCAGCCGGGCCGGCGACCTGGTCTCGCGCCTGACCGCCGACACCACCCAGATCAAGTCGACCTTCGCCTCGACCGCCTCGATCGCCCTGCGCAACGGCATCATGTTCCTCGGTGCGCTGGCGCTGATGGTCGCGACCAGCCCGCAGCTCTCGGCGATCGTGATCGGCGCGATTCCGCTCGTCGTGCTGCCGCTGGTCTTCTCCGGCCGCAGCGTGCGCAAGCGCGCCCGCGCCGCGCAGGACCGGCTCGCCGACGCCTCGGCCTTTGCCTCTGAGGCGATCGGCGCGATTCGGACCATGCAGTCCTTCGGCGCCGAACGCGCGACGGCGCAGCGCTTCCAGGGGGCGTCGGATGGCGCTTATGACGCTTCGCGCGACGCGACGCGTTCGCGCGCCTGGCTGTCCGGCATCGCGATCTTCCTGGTTTCGGCCAGCGTCGTGCTGGTGCTCTGGGTCGGCGCGACCGAGGTCTTCGCCGGGCGGATGAGCGGCGGGCGCCTGTCGCAATTCGTGCTCTACGCTGTGCTGGCGGCAAGCTCGCTCGGCCAGCTCTCCGAGGTCTATGGCGACATCTCGGCCGCAGCGGGTGCGGCCGGACGGCTCGGCGAGATCCTGGCGACCAAGCCTGCCATCGCCGCGCCGCCGCATCCCAAGGCGCTGCCGACACCGCCGGTCGGCGCGCTCGCCTTCGAGGGTGTTTCCTTCCGCTATCCCGGCCGCAGCAATCTCGCGCTCGCCGATCTCGATCTTGCGATCAAGCCGGGCGAGCGGGTTGCGCTGGTCGGTCCGTCAGGCGCCGGCAAGAGCACGGTGCTGCAACTGGCGCTGCGCTTCTATGACCCCTTCGCCGGCCGGGTCGTCGTCGATGGCGTCGCCGGGCCGGAAGCCGACCCGACTGACTGGCGCAGCCGTTTCGCGCTGGTGCCGCAGGAGCCGACCGTGTTCGGCGTCTCCGTCGCCGACAACATCGCCTATGGCCGCCCGAGCGCGAGCCGGGCTGAGATCGAGGAAGCCGCGCAACTCGCCGCCGCCGATGGCTTCATCCGGGCCCTGCCTGAGGGCTATGACACCATCATCGGCGAGCGCGGCGTCACCTTGTCGGGCGGCCAACGCCAACGCCTCGCCATCGCCCGCGCCGTGCTGAAGGACGCCCCGATCCTGCTGCTGGACGAAGCCACCTCGGCGCTCGATTCGGAAAGCGAGCGTGCCGTGCAGGACGCGCTCGACCGGTTGATGCAGGGGCGGACGACGCTGGTCGTCGCGCACCGCCTTGCGACCATCCTGTCGGCCGACCGCATCCTGGTGATGGAGGATGGACGCGTGGTCGAGGAAGGCACGCATGCCGCCCTCGTCGCCGAGGGCGGGCTCTATGCGCGCCTCGCTGCGCTCCAGTTTGGGCTGGAGGCGGCGTAGCTCCCTTCTCCCCTCGGGGGAGAAGGTCCCGGCAGGGGGATGAGGGCAGTACGACCGGGTGAGACGAAGGCAGGCTACGGCCCGTCCTTCCCTCATCCGTCAGCGCTTCGCGCTGCCACCTTCTCCCCCGAGGGGAGAATGTGAGCTTCCAGCAGCGCCGCGGCATCCAGCAGCCCACGCTTGCGTGCGATGTGCGCCGGCGTCAGCCCCTCCGCGTTGCGCACCGCCGGATCGGCACCAGCTCCCAGCAGGAACTCAACGAGATCGCAGGCGCTGGTGTCGTCGTCGGGCAGGCAGAATAGCGGCGGCTCGCCGGCCCGCGCCGGCGCATTGGCGAGCGTCGGCTCCTCGGCGAAGAGCGTTTCCAGCCGCTCGATCTCGGCGGCTTCGCACAGAGCCTGGATGTCGCGGCTGCGCGAGGCCAGATAGACCTGCACGGCGCTGGCGCCCTGATGCCTTGCCCAGCCGAGCGGGGTCGAGCCATAGGGACGCTCGATCGGATCGATCTCTGCCCCTGCTTTGACCAAGAGCGCGACGATCTCGATCGCATCGTTCCCGGCAGCTTCGTGCAAAGCGCGGACGCCATCGCGAGTCTGTGCATCCGGCGAGACGCCCAGGTGCAAGGCGAGTGCTGCGATCTCGGGCTTGCCTTGCCGGATCGCAACGAAGAGCGGCGCGGGGTTCAGTCGGAACTCCGGATTGCCCGCGAGCAGGCTATGGGCCTCGGTCTCGTCGCCGCGGGCGACCGCGGCGGTGAAGGCCTCTTGCCCATCGAGCTCGACCGGGCTCGCGCCATTGTCGACGAGCAGGCGCACGAGATCGCTGCGGCCGTCGAGCATGGCCTGCCTGACCAGGCTCTGCTTCGAATAGGCGTTGAGCGCCTGCGCGTTGGCGCCATGGGCGAGCAGCCAGGCGGCGCGCCTGGGCTGGCGTGGCACGGCATTGCCGAGCAGGTAGTCGAGCGGCGGCGCGGGCAATTCGCGGACGGGCTCATGCCAGCGCTGGGTTTCGCCGCGCTTCTCCGTCTCGTTCCAGAGCAGATCGAGCCAGGTGACGTCGTCGGCGCCGAGCGAGGAGTTGTAAAGCGCCTGGCCATTGAGCGGATCGGCGCCGTGCGCGATCAGCAACCGTGCCAACGCCTGCGCCTGCGGATGCGGCGGCTGGCTGTTCTCGCCGCCGCCGATGACACCGGTCAACGGGGTGAAATGGTTGGTGCCGTCGCTGAACAGCGCGTTCGGGTCGGCGCCATGGTCGAGCAGGAGCTGCGCGATCGTGACGGCGTTGCGGGACAGCTCCTCGCTCGGCAGGCGGGTGAAGGCGAGGCGGACGAGCGGCGTCCAGCCATCGAATCCGCTCGGCTTGTCCGCGAGTGCCGCATCCTTGCTGAGAAAGCCACGAACGGTATCGAGATCATGGGCGGCGACGGCTGTGTGGATGCTGTCGCTGATGATTTCCGGATGGCGTTCCAGCAGGCGCTGCGCCAGCGCGCCGCGCGCCGGCCGGTCGGCCTCGTACTCGCCCCAGCTTTGCGTGCCCGGCCTGACGCCGTAGCGCAGCGCCGATTTCTCCAGGAACAGCGCGACGAGCGCTGCATGGCCGCGGGCTGCGACCTCGCGCGCAGCGAGTTCCTGCTTCAACGCCGCCCAGTTGGCGAGGCCATAGTCGCGAGCGAGCGCGTGCTGGACCTCGCGCAGCTTCGGCGCGCCGGCATGGTTCGGGATCAGCTTGCGGAAGCGGGCAAGGGCCTCCGTGTCGCCGGCCTCGATCTCCTTCAGCCAGCGCTTGGCCTGACGGCGGACGGTTTCGAGGTTGGAACGGGGCGTGAGTTCGCGGGTGGGATCAGACATGGGTCTTCCTTCCGAGAAAAGCCTGATGTCCGCTCGACAGGCCGGAAGAAAGCGATGATGCGATGTCTTCGCTCAAGATATGGGTGGGAGCAGGCTCCCTTGCCGCGGACTGGTGGCGCCCCATGCGCTCTGCGGCGATGAAAAGCGCAGGAGGACAGGGAAGTCAATTGGTGACAATGCGGACCCGCGACGCCTTTTCCTTCTCCCGGATGGGAGAAGGTGGCGTGGAGCGCCGGATGAGGGCCTGCCCTACCAATAGAAGGTGCTACGGCACTCGCGCGTTTCAGCGATCAGCGGCGGTCCCTCACCCCTGCCCCTCTCCCATCCGGGAGAGGGGTTTCGCGTGGAGCCTCACTTCGCCCGCTTCGCCCCCACCAGCTCGTCCCATTTCCGGAAGGCGACGACCATCTTGTCGGGCTTCAACGGCAGCTCGATCGGGTTGTTGGCGATGAGGTCGGCATATTCCGGCCGACCGAACTCGGCGATGACCTTCTGGCTCGCTTCCGGCGCCAGCGAGAGCGGCACGTTCTTCACCGCCGGGCCCGGATAGAGATAGCCCTCGTCATAGGAATAAGCCTGCATCTTCGGCGTCAGCACATGCGCCATGATGTCGAGCACCACGGCAAGCCGGTCATTGGGCAGGCCCTTCGGCACGCACATGAAGAAGGCGTCGGAGACCCAGTGGAAGCCCTTCAGCGTCTGGATCTTCGCTTCCTTCGGCACGATGCCGAGTGCGCGCGGATTGATGTCCCAGCCGGTGGTCGAGATGATGATGTCGCGCGAGCCGTCGCCGAACTCCTTCATCGTCGCGCCTGTGCCGGCCGGGTAGTACTCGATGTACTGGCCGAGCTCCTGCAGATAGGCCCAGGTCTTGTCCCAGCCGCCGACCGGGTCCTGCGGGTCCTTGTCGCCGAGGAGATAGGGCAGGCCCATCATGAAGGTGCGGCCCGGGCCGGAATTGGTCGGGCGGGCATACATGAACTTGTTCGGATTGGCCTTGGCCCAGGCGAGCAGTTCCTCGGCCGTGGTCGGGACGTTCTTGACCCGGTCGGGCATGTATTCGAGCAGCGGGCCGGAGGGATAGTAATTGACGACGACGCCGAAGCCGTCGCCCTGCGCCTTGTGCAGGTTGAGCGCGGCCGGCTCGTAATTGGCCTCGATGTTCGGGAACTTGTCGGAAAAGTCCGGCAGGATCTTCTGCCAGAGCTTCTGCTCCAGGCCGGCGGCAAGGCCGTCGCTGCCGGTCAGGATCAGGTCGAGATCGACCTTGCCGGCATCCTGCTGCGCCTTGAGCTTGCTGGCGAGCTCGGGGGCAGGGGCCTTCACGAAGGCTATCCGCGAGACCAGCTTGGGATTGGCCGTGCGGTAATCTTCGAAGGCCTTCTGCATCAAGGCGAGCGCACCGCCGACATCCATGACGCTGATCACGACCGGGCTGGTCGGCAGCGGCGGCGAAGCGGCGAGCGCCGGCCCGCCGGCGGCGAGCGCCCCTAAGCCGCCGAGCACGGTGCGACGGTCGATACCCTTGAGATGCCTGGTCATTTGCCTTCCCCTCTTGTTGTTGCGCCGTCCATGGCGGCGCTCATGCGTCGTAGCGGCGTTCCTGATCGGCGAGACGGACGCGCCGGACGAAGAGATCATCCGACCATTCGACCTCACCCTTCGCAAGCACGAGGCCATGCGCCGACAGCGCCGGCCGGATCGCGGCGAGCGCATGGTCGGAGGCCATGGCGAAAGCCTGGGTGGGCGTCGCGATGCCCCAGGCGACGACATTCCTGATGGCCTCGTCGAGGCAGAGCGCCGAGCCTGCGAGCAGGCCTTCTTCCTGCCGTACCGAGCCATCGGGCATGCGATCGACGGCCATGCCGGCGAAATGGTAGCGGCCGACCGGTGCGGCGGCGGCGACCACCGCATCGGTGACCAGGATCGAGCGCTCGAAGCCCTTGGCCCGGATCAGCGCAGCGAGTGCCTTGGGATGGACATGGATGCCGTCGGCGATGAAGCCGGCCATCAGCCGGTCCTCGGCAAGCTGGGCGAAGATCGGGTTGGCAAGCTTGTGCAGCGTTTGCGGCACGCCATTGCCGAGATGGGTGGAGAGCGAGAGCCCCGCATCGGCTGCCGCCGCGACCTGATCGAAGTCGGCAGCGGAGTGACCAATGGCGACGATCTTGCCGGCATCGGCCAGGGTCTTGGTCAGGGCGACGGCGCCCTCGCTTTCGGCGGCGAGCGTCACCATGAGGATCGGCCGCGACAGGCCGCGCTCGACCTCGGCGATCAGCTCGGGCCTGGCCCCCGTCATCGCCTGCGGCGGATGGCAGCCATGATAGCCCGGCGCCGGGTTCAGGAACGGCCCTTCGAGATGGTAGCCCGGGCACATCAGCGCCCCGAGCCTGCTGCCGGCGACGGCGGCGTCGAGCGCGCGAAAGCGCTCGACCAGCTCATGCGGATGGGCGGTGATGATCGTCGGCAGGCAATGCGTGACGCCGGTCGCGAGCATCGCCTCCAGCGCCTGGTCGAGATCGGCCGCCGTGATCGCCGGGTCGTTGAAGTCGACGCCGGCGAAACCGTTGATCTGGAGGTCGACCAGGCCGGGCGAGACGGGCATATCCGCCTCAGCCCGTCTTCAGCAGCGAGGCGGCCGGCGGATCGAGGAACAGCACTGTGTTGGGATGGCGCTGCAGGATCGAGGCCGGGTGCAGCGGGGTGATCTCGCCTTCGAGCGCATCCTTGACCGCTTGCGCCTTGCGGGCGTCCGGCACTGAAAGGATGATCAGCTCACTCTTCAGGATCTGGCGGATGCTCATCGAAATCGCCTGCTCCGGTACGGCGGCAAAGCTCTCGAACCAACCCTCGCCGAATTGCTGGTTGCGGCAGGCCTCGTCGAGCGTGACGACGATATAGGGCTCTTCGGTCTCGAAATCGGCCGGCGGGTCGTTGAAGGCGAGGTGGCAGTTCTCGCCGAAGCCGGCGAAGCAAAGGTCGATGCGGCGCCCGGCGATCAGCGCGTTGAGGCGCTTGGTCTCGGCGGCGGGGTCACCCTCGCCATTGACGAAATTGAAGGCCGGCTTGACCGCGAGCGGGGCGAGAAAGCGCTCCCTGAGATAGCCGCGGAAGCTCGCCGGATGGCTCTCGGGCAGGCCGACATATTCGTCGAGATGGAAGGCGGTGACCTTCGACCAGTCAATGCCTTCGGCCACGACGAGATTCTGCAGCATCTCGAACTGGCTCGCGCCGGTGGCGACGATGATCGTCGCCTCGCCATGGCGCGCGATCGCCGCGCGGATCGCCTCGGCGCCGAATGCAGCGGCCTGCCGGCCGAGCTCGTTCTTGTCGGGGGTGATGCGGATATCGATCATGCTGCTCCTGCCCGGCACGGCTGCGGCGTTCTATGTCTGGGATACTACCATACCAGTCGTAAGCCTAGCATGGACGCGGGACGATGCACCTAGCGTGAAGGCATGGCGTGCCGCCGCTTTTTGCGGGATCTGCGCGCATAGGTTTGCGCTCAGCCGACGATGGCGCCTATGGGGCGTCATCATGTAACCATTCAGTTGCATGACTGCAGTCGGCGTGCTAGCAACAAGTCATGGACTTCGATCGCCTCTTCCGGGCGCTGGCCGATCCGACGCGCCGGCGCATGCTGGACGAGCTCGCCGAGCGTGACGGTCAGACGCTGTTCGAACTGCATGTCCGCCTGATCAGCTGGCACGGGGCGAGCCTGTCGCGGCAGGCCCTGTCGAAGCATCTGCAGGTGCTGGAGGAGGCCGGTCTGCTGCGGACCGAATGGCGCTGGCGTAGCAAACACCATTTCCTCGAACGCTCGCCGCTGCGCCGGATGTGGGATGTGTGGATGCGGCCGCTGGCCGAGCCGCCGGAGAAGGAGACGAGCGATGCCGATCAAGATCGTCGTGACGAGCCTGCTGGTCGATGACCAGGAGAAGGCACTGCGCTTCTACCGCGACATCCTCGGCTTCGAACTGAAGCACGACATCCCGATGGGCCATCATCGCTGGCTCACCCTGACCTCCGCCGGTGACCCCGACGGCGTCGAGCTCCTGCTCGAGCCCGACGAGCATCCGGCGGCGAAGCCGTGGAAGAGCGCGCTCGTGGCCGACGGCATCCCGGCGACGTCGTTCGGGGTCGAGGATGTCCATGCCGAGCATAAGAGGCTTGCGGGTCTGGGCGTCGCCTTCACCCAGCCGCCGGTCCATCTCGGCCCGGTCACGACCGCGGTGTTCGACGACACTTGCGGCAACCTGATCCAGATCGCCCAGCGGCATTGAGGCGCGCGCGTTCCGACTCCGTCACCGCTCGGTGATCTTGAACTCGATCCTGCGGTTGCGGCGCCAGGCGTCGTCATTGTTGGCGACGTCGAGCGGCTGGAATTCGCCGAAGCCGGTCGCGGCGATGCGGTCGGCGGGAATGCCCTTGCTGACGAGGTACTCGACCACGGCGACGGCGCGCGCGGTCGACAGGCTCCAGTTCGACGGGAATTGCGGCGAGCGGATCGGCCGGTTGTCGGTGTGGCCGTCGACGCGCAGGATCCAGGGCAGGTCGGGCGGCATCTCGCGGGCGAGATCGGCGATGATCGCCCCGAGCTTGTCGAGTTCGCCGCGGCCTTCCGGCTTCAGCACGGCCTGGCCGGCATCGAAGAACACCTCCGACTGGAAGACGAAGCGGTCGCCGACGACGCGGATGTCGGGCCGCGTGCCGAGCACCTGGCGCAGGCGGCCGAAGAAGTCGGAGCGATAGCGCGCCAGTTCCTGCACGCGCTGGGCCAGTGCGACGTTGAGGCGCGAGCCGAGCTCGGAGATACGCGCCTGCGATTCCTTGTCCTTCGCCTCGGAGGCGGCGATGGCCTCCTCCAGCGCGGCGAGCTGGCGGCGCATGGCGACGATCTGCTGGTTGACCAGCTCGACGGTGGCCTGCGCCTTGGCGGAGAGCTGCTTTTCGGCGTCGAGCGCCTTTTGCGTATCGGCAAGCTGGGTCGGCGCGTTGGCGCGGGCAGCGCCGTCGAGCAGGCCCTGGACGCGGGCGCGCTCGGCCTGCTCGCTGGCGAGCGAGGATTGCAGCAGGGCCAGCGAATCCTTCGCCTCCTTGCCGCTGGAGCGCTCGAGGGCGAGCAGGTCGCTGAGCTCGGAGATCTGGCGATTGAGCCGGTCGAGCACCGTATCGCGGCCGGAGATCTCCTGCGACAGGAAGAACTGGCCGAGGACGAAGACGGAGAGCAGGAAGACGATGCCGATCAGCATCGTCGAGAGCGCGTCGACGAAGCCCGGCCAGAAATTGACCTCTTCCCGGCGATGCGAGCGCGACAGGGCCATGCTCAGCCTTCCCTCTCAGTCGCCCCTGCGATGCCGCAGCACCATGGCAGGCTCATGACTCGCTCACGCGCTCGGCGGCGAGGCGCTCGATCAGGCGCTTCAGGTCCTTCTCGCGCGCGGCCTGCGCCTCGACCCAGTCGCGGATCAATTGCTGCTCGGAGCGCATGTGCTGGACGAGGCCCTGGATGCCCTCGGCGAGATTGGCCAGCGCCTGCGTCGCCGCGCGGTTGTTGGAGCCGTCCTGCATGGCGGCCTGGAGCTTGTCGAGGCGCTCGACGACGACGTCGCCGGCGACAGTCGGGCCGGCGACCGGCATCGCCAGCGGAATCGTCGCGGAATGCGCCGTGGCGGTGCCGAGATAACCTTCGACCTCGTTGCGGAAGCGGCGCTGGCCCTGACCGACCTGGAGGTCGAGGAAACCAAGGATCAGCGAGCCGGCGATGCCGAACAACGAGGATGAGAACGAGAGGCCCATGCCGGCGAGCGGGGCGGCAAGGCCCGCCTTGAGCTCGTCGAAGAGCACGCCGGCCTCCGCGCCGGTGCGCAGGCTCTTGATGACGTTGCCGACCGAGGAGACGGTCTCGAGCAGGCCCCAGAAGGTGCCGAGCAGGCCGAGGAAGACGAGCAGGCCGGCGAGATAGCGCAGCACCTCGCGGCCGTCGTCGAGCCGGACCGCGATCGATTCGAGCAGGGTCGCCGCCTGGCTGGGGGCGAGGCTGCGCTGCTCCAGCGCCGGCAGCACGGGGGCGAGCGGGCTGATCACCTGGTTGCGCCGCAGCGTGGCGCCGGACGGGTCGGTGGCGAGGCGGGTGGCGGCCCGGGCTTCGCTGTCGATGCGCCAGAGCTCGCGCAGCGACAGCAGCACACCGACCGCGAGCGCGCCGACAATCAGGCCGTTGAGGCCCGGATTGGTCATGAAGGCGGTGCGCAGCCCGTCCTGCAGGATGAAGATCAGGAAGCCGATCAGCGCGAGGAAGACCAGTGCGCGGAAGAAATAGCGCAGCGGGCGGGAGAAGCGGAACGTCTGCGGCCGATTGGGGCTCGTCGCTGGGGGCTCCAGCGGCGGGACCTCCGGGGCCGCCTCGTCATTGGCCATACCTGCTCATCCGATCCGGTTTCGTCGCGGCGGCGACTGTCGCCTCCCGCCACGCCGGGATCAAGCCGAAAACGGCCTCAGTTTCGTCAAAGAACCGTCTTGAGGACTGCGCGCAACGCCGGCTCGCCGGCTTCGTTGCCGCAGATCACGTCCTTGGCCGAGGTCGGCTGCTTGCCGTCGAGCGTGCCGAAGGTGCCACCCGCCTCGCGCACCATCACCGCGCCGGCGCCGAAATCCCAGGTGTTGAGGCCGCGTTCCCAATAGGCGTCCATGCGGCCGGCGGCGACATAGGCAATGTCGAGCGCGGCCGAGCCCATGCGGCGGACATTGGCGAAGCGGCTCATCACCGCGCCGAGCTCCTTCAGGAACAGCGGGTGGCCGCCCTTGCCGATATGCGGCACGCCCATGCCGATCAGCATGTCCGCCGATTCGCGCCGGCCGGAGACGCGCAGGCGGCGGTTGTTGACATAGGCGCCCTTGCCCTTCTCGGCGATGAAGAGCTCGTCCTTGGCGGCGTCGTAGATCACGCCGGCGATGAACTGGTTGTCGCGCTCCAGCGCCACCGAGATGTTCCAGTGCGGGATGCCGCGCAGGAAGTTGTGGGTGCCGTCGAGCGGGTCGATATGCCAGCGATTGCTTTCGTCCGTGCCCTGGACGATGCCGCTCTCCTCCATGACGAAGCCATAGCCGGGGCGGGCCTTCTCCAGCGAAGCGCGCAGGATCTCCTCGGCCTTGTGGTCCGCCTTGGAGACGAAATCGCCCGGGCCCTTGGCCAGGACCTGCAGGTTCTCGACCTCGCCGAAATCGCGCTTCAGCGAACGCGACGCCTTCATCACGGCATCGGTCATCACGGTCATCAGGGGGGAGCGGATCATAGGTCAAACCTCGGGGCGCGACAGGCGCGGCAGAACGGAACAGGCTATCAAAGAGCGGTAGCGGCCGAGTTGCAGGTGCAGCGCGGCGCGGCTTCAAGCCGTCACTTGCTCGGTTGGCTCGGCGTCGTCAAGGCCGTGGCCTCGATCCGGTCGGCGGCGAGGCGGGCGGCGCGAGCGCGCTGCTCCGGCGAAAGCCGCTCCAGAACCTGGTCGAGCGTGGCGTCGGCAAGGCCCTGGGCGCGCGCGGCGAGGTGCCAGGCCGCCGCCTCCGAGAGATCGGGCGGGACGGCGCGGCCGAACTGGTAGAGCTTGGCCAGCCGGTTCTGGGCGATGGCGTTGCCCTTGTTGGCGGCACGTATGAAGAGCTTCCCCGCGGCGCGTTCGTCCTTGGCGACGCCGTCGCCGTTGAACAGCATGATCGCATATTCGACTTCGCCGGCGATCAGCCCGTTGGCGGCTGCCTTGCCCATCCATTCGGCCGCCACGGTATCGTCCTGCGCGACGCCGCGGCCCATCTTGTAGAGCACGCCGAGCGCGTGCTGGGCGTCGGCGAGATCGGCCGCGGCAGCGATCCTGAGACAGGCGATGGCGCGCTGGTCGTCCTGCGGCCGCCCGGTTGCGAGCAGGGCAAGGGCGAGATTGTAGTTGGCGGCGGGATGCCCGGCGGCGGCTGCCTTCTCCAGCAGGGCGCCGCCGGCCTTCGGATCGCGCGTCAGGCCACGACCTTCCAGCATCGCCATGCCGAGAGCGAAGATCGCGTTGATGTCGCCCTTCTCTGCCGCGAGGCGATACCAGTCGGCCGCGGCCTTGGGGTCGATGCGGACACCGAGCCCCTGCCGGTAGATCTCGCCGAGCAGCGTCATCGCCGCGGCGTCCTTCGGATCGGCCTCGAGCCGCTTCAGGGCTTCCGCCTGGGCTCGCCGGTAGTGTCCGGCCTGGTAGGCGCCGTAGGCGAGGTCCGGCTCCGCCGCGGAGGCTGGGAGGGCGAACGTCAGGGCGAGCGCTGCGAGCGCAAGCCTCATCGCGCCGTCCTGCGGGCGTGCTGCGCGGCGATCGCGGCATCGGCCTGCGCGACCGCTGCACGGATGTCGACATCCTCGGCGAAGACCCATTCGCCGAGGGCGATGAATTCGGCGCCGGTCTCGATCAGGGCCGGAACCGACTCGGCATCCGGACAATAGGCGATGCAGGGCGTCTCGAAGATCTCGGCCCACCAGGAGGCGCGCTCGATCACCGCCGGCAGTGCCGGCAGCGAGCCGTCCGCCCGCGGCTCGCCGAACATCACGTAGTCGACGCCGGTCTCGCCGATATCCATGGCGTCATGGCGCGAGCGCAAGCCTCCGGCGCCGATGATGCGCTCCTGCTTCAGGCTGGAGCGGGCTTCGGCGATGGCTTCGGCTCCCGCGGTCAGATGGACGCCGTCGGCGCCGCCGCGGCTGGCGACCTGCGCCGAGGCCTCGACCACCAGGGCGACGTTCTGCGCCTGCACCGGCGGAGCCAGCGCCTTGACCCGTTCGGTCAGGCTGCGCTCGTCGCCGGGCGCGAGCCGCAGCAGCACGGCGGCGACATCGCCGCCGGCGAAGGCCTGCATCAGGCGAAAGGAAATGGCGCCGGGATCGGAGATCGGCGGCGTGACGAGCATCAGGCGGGTGCGGGGGACAGATGTGTTCATGATCGTCCGCGCAAACGGCCCGCGGCGTGGTCCAATGTCAAGACCATAAGCCCGGCGACCAGGCTCCAGAAGGCCGAACCGACCCCGAACAGCGACAGGCTGGAGGCGGCGACGGCGAAGGTGACGACCGCGGCGAAGCGGTCCTTGTCCCTACCCATCGCCTGGCCGAGCGCCCCTGTCAGCGAGCCGACGAGGCCGAGGCCGGCGACGGCGACGATCAGCGCTTTCGGCATGGCGAGGATCAGCGCCAGCAACAGGCCCGTGGTGGCGGCGATAGCGAGGTAGAACAGCGCATACCAGATGCCGGCCTTCCAGCGTTCCTTCGGGTCGGGATGCGTGTCGGCGCCGGTGCAGATCGAGGCGCTGATCGCCGCCATGTTGACCATATGCGCGCCGGTCGGCGCGGTCAGGAAGGACATCAGACCGGTGACGAACAGGCAGGAGGCCGTCGGCGGCTGGTAGCCGGCGGCACGCAGTACGGCGAAGCCCGGCAGGTTCTGCGCCGCCATGGTGACGAGATAGAGCGGGATGCCGATGCCGGCGATCACAGTGAAATCGAGATGCGGGACGATCAGCTCGATATGGGTCAGGGCGACGGGTCCGGCCGGCAGCGTCGCGGTGCCCGTCGCGAAGGCGAGCGCAAGCCCCGCGCCCAAAGCCGCGATCACGCCGAGGAAGGGGCTCCACAGCCGCGCCAGCAGGAAGACCACGAGCAGCGTCAGCACCAGGATCGGCTGCAGCCGCATCTCGTCGAAGACGGCGACGACGAAGCGGAAGATCACGCCGGCCAGCATGGCGGAGGCGATGCTCATGGGAATGCGCCCGACCAGCGCCCCAAGCGGGCGGAAGGCAGCGGTCGCCATGATCAGCACCGCGGCAACGAGGAATGCGCCGACGGCCGAGGCGATATCGGCGCCGCTGGCAGAGGCGATCAGCGCCGCACCAGGCGTCGACCAGGCGCAGATGATCGGCATGCGGTGTCGCCAGGACAGGAAGAAGCCGGCAAGCGCCTGCGCGATGGCGAGGCCCGCCACCCAGGAGACGGTCTGCGCCGGCGTGGCGCCCATCGCCTGCGCGGCGGCGAGCACCACCGCGACCGAGGCCGAGTAGCCGACGAAGGCGGCGACCAGGGCGGAGAAGAACTGCGACATCGGTCGGCCTATGCGTCCCAGGCAGCCGGCCAGGTCTCGGCGAGCGTGGCGCCGAGGCGCACCGGCCAGGCTCCCTTGGCGAGGCCGGTGCGGTCGTCGGTCTCGACCGCGATGCCGGAGAGCGTGCCCTCGCCGAGTGCCGGCTCCAGCCGCGAGCCCGGCGTCTTCTGCAGGAAGCGGCGGATCGCCTCTTCCTTCTGCATGCCGAGGATCGACTCGTAGTCGCCGCACATGCCGGCATCGGTCTGGTAGGCGGTGCCGGCCGGCAGCACGCGGGTGTCCGAGGTCGGGACATGGGTGTGGGTGCCGACGACGAGGCTGGCGCGGCCGTCGAGGTAATAGGCCATGGCGAGCTTCTCGCTGGTCGCCTCGGCGTGGACGTCGACGATGACGGCGTCGGCGGCATCCCCGAGCGGGCAGGCGGCGAGCTCGCGCTCCAGCGCGGCGAAGGGGTCGTCGAGCGCGTCCATGAACAGCCGGCCCATGACGTTGACGACGAGGACACGGGCGCCGTTCCTTGCCTCGATCACGGTCGCGCCGCGGCCGGGCGTGCCGGGCGGATAGTTCGCCGGGCGGATCAGGCGTGGCTGGCGCTCGATGAAGACCAGCGCCTCGCGCTGGTCCCAGGAATGGTTGCCGAGCGTGACGACATCGGCGCCGGCGGCAAGCGTCTCGTCGCAGATCGCCTCGGTGATGCCGAAGCCGCCTGCGGAGTTCTCGCCATTGATCACGACGCAGTCGAGTTTCCAGCGCTCGCGCAGGCCGGGAAGACGATCCTGGACAGCGAGGCGGCCGGCGCGCCCGACAATGTCACCGAGAAAGAGCAGACGCATATCACGATCCAACCATTGAGCTGTCCGATTACGGCCCGTCCCGTTGCGCTTTCACGCAAGCCGATCGTCCCGGTTCTTCCCAGGCCGCGCGGTGACAACTTTGCGGTTTCGAGAAAACACGGCGGGACGGCGGCGTCTTGAAGGAAAGGCGCAGCCGCTAATGACGTGATCGCCGCGGCGAAATCAACCGCAGCGGATCGCCTCGTCCTGCGTGACAACCCAGTCGAGGCGGCGATCATGCGGCTCGGCCGGAACTTCGGCGATCTCCTGTGCGGCGTAGGCGATGCCGATGGTCAGGGTCGGTTCGAGCTCGGTGATGGCGCGGTCGTAATAGCCCCTGCCGTAGCCGATGCGGTAGCCGCGCCGGTCGAAGGCGGCGAGCGGGACGATCAGGATCGTCGGCCTGATCTCGGGCTGCTCGGGAGCCGGCACCAGCGTGCCGAAGCCGCCGGGAACGATCGGCTCCCAGGGCGCCCAGCGCCGGAAATGCATGCGCTTCCCGGCGATCGCGGGCAGGCAGAGCGGCAGGCTGCGCTCGTGAAGGGCTTCGAGGATCGGGCGCGGATCGGCCTCCGAGCGCATCGGCCAATAGGCGGAGACGGGACCTTGCGTGAATACTGGGAGTGCCAGCACACGTTCGACGATGGCCTCATCCCAGATCAGGCGGTCGTCGAGCTCGAGGGCATCGCGCCGGGCGAGCGCCTCGACGCGGAGCGCTGCCTTGCGGGGGGAAGGGGCGAGAGAGACGCTGTCGGTCATGGGCTGCGGAGCCACCTCGGCCGTGGAGATTTCGATCCCGGGACACCTACAAAGTAGGTGGGCGCCGTGTGTCCGGGTCCAGGGACCCAGTCAGGGACAGCTCCCTAGGGAGTCGTATGGGCCCGGGAATACATGACTCGCACGCACCAGGCAGCCCCGCCGCGACAAGGTAGGGCGCATGCCGGCAAAGCGCCAGAGGCGGCCAGCGAAAACCCGTCAGGATTTTTCGCCTCACGCCCCGCGCGCCATCCCATGCCGGATCACCCGGTCTATCAGGTCGGGATAGGCGACGCCGCTGGCGGCGAGCGCCTTCGGGAACATGCTGATGTCGGTAAAGCCGGGGATGGTGTTGACCTCGTTGACCAGCGCGCTGCCGTCCGGCCGCAGGAAGAAGTCGACGCGGGCCATGCCGTCGCAGCCGAGCGCATAGAAGGCGCGCTTGGCCAGCTCCTGCAGATTGGCGATCGTTTCCTCCGGCAGATGGGCGGGCACCTCGACGCGGGCGCCGTCTTCGTCGAGATATTTGGCCTCATAGGTGTAGAAGCCATGGCTCGCGGCGGCGACGATCTCGCCGGGCAGCGAGACGATGGTCTCACCATAGGCCTGCTCCAGCACGCTGAGTTCGATCTCGCGGCCGGCGATGAACTCCTCGACCAGCACCACGCGATCGTGCCGGAAGGCTTCCGCGAGCGCCGCCTGGAAGCTTTCGGCATCCGTCGCCTTGCTGACGCCGACCGAGGAGCCCTGCCGGGCGGGCTTGACGAAGAGCGGCAGGCCGAGCGCGGCGCTGGCCTGTTCGAAGCTCAGCGCCTCGCCCAGCCGGGCGGTGAGCGAGCGGGCGACGCCGAGGCCGGCCTCGCGCAGCAGCCGCTTGGCGATGTCCTTGTCGAGCGCATTGGCCGAGCCGACGATGCCACAGCCGGCGAGCGGGATGCCGGCGACCTGAGCCAGCCCCTGGACCGAGCCGTCTTCGCCGTCGAGGCCATGCAGCACCGGAAAGAGCACGTCGATCTTCGGCAGTGCCTGCGGAGCGGCGCCGTCCTGCAGGCGCAGCAGGCGCCCGTTCCCGCCGGGCAGCAGGCACAGCTCGGCGCCGTCCTGCGGGATCGGGTCGGGCAGGACGCCATTCTGCAATTCGAGCTCGCGCCACGCGCCGGCCTTGGTGATCAGGATCGGCACGACGTCGTATTTCGCCTTGTCGATCGCCTTGACCACATTGGCGGCGGACATCAGCGAGACCTCGTGCTCGGAAGATCTGCCCCCGAGGAGAACCGCCACCCGTACCCTGTCGCCCATCGTCGCCGCCTTCATCGATTCGCTTCTGTCCGGAAGCGTCAGTCGGGCATGATTGAGGAATTGCAAAGGCGATAGGTGCAGCAGTCGTCCCGTTCAGCCGGTCTGCCCCGGCAGCAGGCTCTTCGCCACGCTCTCGATGCGCTCGGCTGCGGCATTGAGTGCGGCCGCGGCCTTCTCCTCGACCTCGCCGGCGCGCTGGTCGGCGAAGCCGGCATCGCCCTGCAGCGAGTGCAGGCGGCCCTCCAGCGTCTCGACCTTCTTCTTCAGCTCGGTGACCTCGTCGGCGACCATCAGTGCTGCCATGACGTGCAGGCGCATGTCGCCGATCTCGCCGAAGGCCTGGCGCATTTCCTCGATCTTGCCGTCATAGAGCTGGGCGAGCGCCTCCAGATGGGGCTCCTCGCCTTCGCCGCAGGCCATACGGTAGGCCTTGCCGGAGATGGTGACGTTGACCTGGGGCATCAGGCGTCCTGCTCGGCTTCTTCGTCGGGTTGGACCTCGACGCGGGCGATCACTTCGGCAAGCGCCGTCATGGCGCGGTCGAGCTTGCGGTCGACCTCCTGCGCCACGCCCTCGACCTGGCCGATCCGGGCCATGGCGCCGTCGAGCTCGACCGCGAGGCGGGCGCGATCGTCCTGCATCAAGGTGAGCTCGGTTTCGAGATTGGCGCGGCCACGCTCGACCTCGAGCCGTCTGCGGGCGGCTGCTTCGAGCTGGCCGAGCGCGCCTTCGAGGCGCGACAGGGCGTGATCCAGTGCTGGAGACGCCACGCTTCTTCCTTTGCGTGCCGGGGAAGCCGGCTCATCCGATTCGGAAGCCTAGTTTAACAAATATCGCCGTGAAAAGCGCTTTGGCCGGTGCGGTCCGATCGAAGCGTGGGGAAAACTCGATATCTGCGTCCTTGCAGGCGAATTGACTCCGCTTGAGCGGGCGGCCTATCGAACGCGCGACCTTTTTTCTCAAGAGTTCGCTGCTCGCCGCCGGCCAGCTTCGGTACGAGCCTCGTTCCGCCCCCGCCGGAGAGATTCCATGACGACGCCTGCGATCGACCGCGCCCAGCACGAGCGGCTCGCCAACGCCATCCGCTCCCTCGCCATGGACGGCGTCGAGCAGGCCAAGTCCGGCCATCCCGGCCTGCCGATGGGCGCGGCCGATGTCGCGGCCGTGCTGTTCACCCGCATCCTGAAATATGATGCGGCCGAGCCGCGCTGGCCGGATCGCGACCGCTTCGTGCTCTCTGCCGGCCATGGCTCGATGCTGATCTACGCGCTGCTCTATCTCACCGGCACGCCCGGCATGGAGCTCGACGACCTCAAGAAGTTCCGCCAGCTCGAATCGAAGACGCCGGGCCATCCCGAGAACTTCATGACCGCCGGCGTCGAGACCACCACCGGCCCGCTCGGCCAGGGACTGGCCACCGCGGTCGGCATGGCGATGGCCGAGCGCATGCTCGCCGCCGAGTTCGGCAAGAAGCTGGTCGACCACAAGACCTATGTGCTGGCCTCCGACGGCGACCTGATGGAGGGCATCAGCCAGGAGGCGATCGCGCTCGCCGGCCATCAGAAGCTGAACAAGCTGATCGTGCTCTGGGACGATAACGGCATCTCGATCGACGGACCGCTCTCGATCTCCGACTCGGTCGACCAGGTCGCGCGCTTCAAGGCCTGCGGCTGGAAGGCCGAGCGGGTCGACGGGCATGATCCCGACGCGATTGAGGCGGCGATCCGCCGCGCCCAGAAGTCGAACAAGCCGACGCTGATCGCCTGCAAGACCGTGATCGGCTTCGGCGCGCCGAAGAAGGCCGGCACCTCCAAGGCGCATGGCGAGCCGCTCGGCGCCGAAGAGCTCGCCGCCGCCAAGAAGGCGCTCGGCATCACTGGCGGGCCGTTCGAGGTCGCGGCCGACGTGCTCAAGGCCTGGCGCGGCTTCGGCGCCACCGGCTTCGCCGAACGCAAGGCCTGGAACGAGCGCCTGGCGGCGCTGTCCGAGCGCAAGCGCGGCGAGTTCGAGCGTCGCCTGGCCCATACTGTGCCGGCCAAGCTCGCCAAGACGCTGGTCGCCCACAAGAAGGCGCTGGCGGCGAACCCGGTGACGGTCGCGACCCGCAAGGCGTCCGAACTGGCGCTCGAAGCCATCGCGCCGGTCATGCCGGAGCTGGTGATGGGCTCGGCTGACCTGACGCCCTCCAACAACACGCGCACCAAGGCGGCCGAGGACTTCACGCCGAAGACCCCGAAGGGCCGCTATGTCCGCTACGGCATCCGCGAGCACGGCATGGCCGCGGCGATGAACGGCATCACCCTGCATGGCGGCTTCCGCACCGCCGGCGGCACATTCCTGGTCTTCGCCGACTATGCCCGCCCGTCGATGCGGCTCGCCGCGCTGATGGGGCTGCCGGTCGTCTACGTCATGACCCATGATTCGATCGGCCTCGGCGAGGACGGGCCGACCCACCAGCCGATCGAGCAGATCGCCAGCTTGCGCGCCATGCCGAACATGCGCGTGCTGCGTCCCGCCGATGCGATCGAGACGGCGGAAGCCTGGCAGATCGCGCTGGAGCGCACTGACGGGCCGACTGTGCTCGCCCTTTCGCGCCAGAACCTCGCGCCGGTCCGCACCGACGCCTCGGCGACGAACCGTTCGGCCAAGGGCGCTTATGAGCTGCTGGCGGCGGAAGGTGGCAAGGCGCAGGTCTCGCTCTTCGCCTCGGGCTCCGAGGTCGAGATCGCGGTCGCTGCCCGCAAGCTGCTGGCCGACAAGGGCATTCGCGCCCGCGTCGTCTCGGTGCCTTCGCTGGAAGCGCTGCTGGAGCAGGATGATGCGACCAAGGCCGCGGTCATCGGCGACGCCCCGGTCAAGGTCGCGGTCGAGGCCGCCGTGCGCTTCGGCTGGGATGGCGTGATCGGCGCCGATGGCGGCTTCGTCGGCATGTCCTCCTTCGGCGCGAGTGCGCCCTACAAGGAGGTCTTCAAGCATTTCGGCATCACGCCGGAAGCGGTGGCCGAGGCCGCGATCAAGCGTCACAACGGCTGACCTCCTTGAAATTTTTAAGGCCTGCCCTTGCGTTCCGCCATGGTTTGGCCGATTTGCCCGCGTGAATGACGCCGGCTCTGCCGGCGAATGGCGAAGGAGAGGATTGAGATGACGGTCAAGGTGGCGATCAACGGCTTCGGCCGTATCGGGCGCAACGTGCTGCGCGCGATCATCGAGTCGAAGCGCAAGGACATCGAGGTCGTGGCGATCAACGATCTCGGCCCGGTCGAGACCAACGCCCATCTCTTCCGCTTCGACTCCGTGCATGGCCGCTTCCCCGGCACCGTGACGGTCTCCGGCGATACGATCGATGTCGGTCGCGGCCCGATCAAGGTGACCGCGATCCGCGATCCCAAGGACCTGCCGCACAAGGCGCTCGGCGTCGATATCGCGCTGGAATGCACCGGCATCTTCACCACCCGCGACAAGGCGGCGGCCCATCTCGCCGCTGGCGCCAAGCGCGTGCTGGTCTCGGCGCCCTGCGACGGCGCCGACCTCACGGTCGTCTACGGCGTCAACAACGAGGCCCTGACCAAGGACCATATCGTCGTCTCGAACGCCTCCTGCACGACCAACTGCCTCGCGCCGGTGGTCAAGGTGCTGCATGACGCCGTCGGCATCGACAAGGGCTTCATGACCACGATCCATGCCTATACCGGCGACCAGCCGACGCTGGACACGATGCACAAGGATCTCTACCGCGGCCGCGCCGCCGCGATGTCGATGATCCCGACCTCGACCGGCGCCGCCAAGGCGATCGGCCTCGTCATCCCCGAGCTCAAGGGCCGGCTCGACGGCACCTCGATCCGCGTGCCGACGCCGAACGTCTCGGTCGTCGACTTCAAGTTCATCTCGAAGCGCAAGACCACGGTCGAGAAGATCAACGACGCCATCATCAAGGCGAGCAAGCGCGGCGCCCTGAAGGGCATCCTCGCCGTCACCGATCAGCCGAACGTCTCGATCGACTTCAACCACGATCCGGCCTCGTCGACCTTCGCGCTCGACCAGACCAAGGTCCTGGACGAGAAGCTCGTCCGCATCCTGACCTGGTACGACAATGAGTGGGGCTTCTCGAACCGCATGAGCGACACCGCCGTCGCCATGGCGAAGCTCATCTGATCCATACAAACGCTGCGGCCGCGCCTATCTGGTGCGGCCGCCTCCACGCCGCCGAGGAACGGACCGCGCAATGAACAAGATCGAGCCGACCGTCGCCACGTCGACCACGTCTCCCGAGGCCGTCATCGTGCCGCCGGCCCCGAGCATGGCGGAGATCGCCGCGGCGCGCGCCACAGAGGCGAAGCCGGCTGAGCCGCTCGCGCCGAGCGATCCGCGCAAGCTCGACCAGCTCTCGCGCATCGAGGACAAGACTGCGCGGATCGAGGAGAAGTTCGCGCGCTACGAGGCGGTGCTGACCCGCGCCGAGGCCTCGCTGGAGCGCAGCGCCCAGAAGGTCGATCTTGCCGCCGGCACCATGGACTTCGCCGGCTTGCGCGAGGAGCTCTCGGCCCTGCGCCAGCGCGTCAATTCGACCCCGCGCTTCGGCGCCCTGCTGCTCACCGGCATCGTCACGGCGGTTCTGACCGTTATCCTGACGGTGATCGTATTGAAGAGCGGCGTTCCCGGCGTGCTGCCGCCGATCCTGCCGCGATGAGCTTTCGCCCGGCCGCCGATCTTGCGGACGGGCGCAGTGTCCGCTGGCGGGCGCTGGAAGGTGACGGACTCGAACATCTGACATTGCGCGCGCAGGCGAACGGCTTTCGCGCCGATGCCGTGATCCTCGGCGAACGTGAGGGACAGCGCTTCGGTGCGCGCTATCGCATCGATGGCGACGCCGATTTTGCGGTCCGCTCCTTCGAGATCGCGACGACCGATGGTCGTGGTCTCGCCATGACCCGGCGCGACGGCGCCTGGCACGACAGGTCGAGCGGTCATCTGCCGGCTTTCGACGCCTGTATCGACATCGACCTCTCGGCCACGCCCTTCACCAACACGCTGCCGATCCGCCGCCTCGCCTGGGAACCGGGCGAGCAACGGCGCATCGCCATGCTGTTCGTACCGTTCGACAGCTTCGAGCCGTTCGTCACCGAGCAGATCTACACTTGCATCGCGCCGAGGCTCTTCCGGTTCGAGACGGCCGATGGCAGTTTCACCGCCGAGCTTCCGGTCGACGAGGACGGCCTCGTCATCGATTATCCCAGCCTGTTTCAACGCCTGTAAGAGAGCCCGCCATGCCCGCTTTCCGCACCCTCGACGACGCCGATCTCGCCGGCAAGCGTGTCCTCGTCCGCGTTGATCTCAACGTGCCGATGGAGGAGGGCAGGGTCACCGACACCACCCGCATCGACCGCATCCTGCCGACGATCCGCGAGATCGCGCAGAAGGGCGGCAAGGTCATCCTGCTGGCGCATTTCGGCCGGCCGAAGGGACGCGACGAGAAGAACAGCCTGCGTCAGGTCGTGCCGGCGCTGGCGCATGCGCTCGGCCAGCCGGTGATCTTCGTCGGCGACTGCATCGGCACGGAAGCGCCGAAGGCGATCGCTGCGGCCAAGAATGGCGAGATCCTGCTGCTGGAGAACACCCGCTTCCACGCCGGCGACGAGAAGAACGACCCCGAATTCGTCAAGGCGCTCGCCGCCAATGGCGATCTCTATGTCAACGACGCCTTCTCGGCCGCCCACCGCGCCCATGCCTCGACCGAAGGTCTGGCGCATCTGCTGCCGGCCTATGCCGGGCGCACCATGCAGGCCGAGCTGGAAGCGCTCTCGGCCGGTCTCGACAATCCCGCCCGGCCGGTGATGGCGATCGTCGGCGGCGCCAAGGTCTCGACCAAGCTCGAACTGCTCGGGAACCTCGTGCAGAAGGTCGACGTGCTCGCCATCGGCGGCGGCATGGCCAACACCTTCCTCGCCGCCCGCGGCGTCAATGTCGGCAAGTCGCTCTGCGAGCACGATCTCGCCGGGACCGCCCGCGAGATCGAGGCGAAGGCCAAGGCAGCCGGCTGCGAGATCATCCTGCCTGTCGATGCGCTGGTGGCGCGCGAATTCAGGGCCAACCCCGGCCATCGCGTCGTCTCGATCGGCGAAGTCGGTCCCGACGAGATGATCCTCGATGCCGGCCCGCTCAGCGTCGCCGAGGTCGTGCTCAAGCTGAACACCATGAAGACGGTGGTCTGGAACGGGCCGTTCGGCGCCTTCGAGCTACCGCCCTTCGACACCGCGACGGTCGCGGTGGCAAAGGCCGTGGCGGAGCGCGTCCGCGACGGCAGGCTCGTCGCTGTTGCTGGCGGTGGCGATACGGTCGCGGCGATGAACCATGCCGAGGTCGCAGAGGACCTCACCTACGTCTCGACTGCTGGCGGCGCCTTCCTCGAATGGATGGAAGGCAAGGCCCTGCCGGGCGTCGAGGCGCTGCGGAAGGGCTGAGCGAGAGGAGCGCGTCGGGGTGCTGAAAGCACGCGGCCGCTGATCGCGTTCACTTTTCTGGCTGGTTTCGCTTTGCGTCTGCCACAGTTCGATTCTAAACCCTCCGGATAAAGCAGAGCCCAACCGGAGGATCATCGTGGCCCGCATCACGCTTCGCCAATTGCTCGACCATGCTGCCGAGAACGACTATGGCGTTCCGGCCTTCAACATCAACAACATGGAGCAGGCGCTCGCGATCATGGCCGCTGCCGACGCGACGGACGCGCCGGTGATCATCCAGGCTTCGCGCGGCGCGCGCTCCTACGCCAACGACATCATGCTCAAGCACATGATGGACGCGGTCACCGAGATCTATCCGCATATCCCGGTCTGCGTGCATCTCGACCACGGCAACGAGCCGGCGACCTGCATGACCGCGATCCAGGCCGGCTTCACCTCGGTGATGATGGACGGCTCGCTCAAGGCCGACGGCAAGACCCCGGGCGACTGGGACTACAATGTCGGCGTGACCAAGACCGTCACCGACATGGCCCATCTCGGCGGCATCTCGGTCGAAGGCGAGCTCGGCGTGCTCGGCTCGCTTGAATCAGGCGAGGGCGAGAAGGAGGACGGCCACGGCTTCGAGGGCAAGCTCAGCCACGACCAGCTCCTGACCAACCCCGACGAAGCCGTGAAGTTCGTCGCCGAGACCAAGGTCGATGCGCTCGCCATCGCCATGGGCACGTCGCATGGCGCCTACAAGTTCACCCGCAAGCCCGACGGCGCGATCCTGGCGATGCATGTCATCGAGGAGATCCACAAGAAGCTGCCGAACATGCATTTGGTCATGCACGGCTCCTCCTCGGTGCCGCAGGACCTGCAGGACGTCATCAACCAGTATGGCGGCAAGATGCCCCAGACCTGGGGCGTGCCGGTCGAGGAGATCCAGCGCGGCATCAAGCACGGCGTGCGCAAGATCAACATCGACACCGACAACCGGATGGCGATGACCGGCCAGATCCGCAAGATCCTGTCCGAGCACCCCGGCGAGTTCGATCCGCGCAAGTACCTGAAGCCGGCGATGGAGGCGATGACCGCGCTCTGCAAGAAGCGGCTGGAGGAGTTCAACACCGCCGGCCAGGCCTCGAAGATCAAGCGCGTCATCACGCTGGCCGACATGGCCAAGCGCTACGCCAAGGGCGAGCTCGACCCGACCTTCGGCGCCAGGAAGGCGGCGTGACGATCCTGTAGGCCGATACACCGGCTTTCGCAGAACAAGAACGCCCGGCTCAGGCCGGGCGTTTCTCGTTTCGGAAGTGGGCGGACTGGCCGATGCAGCGGGTTCCGCTCAGGCGACGCGGTTCTGCCTGCTCAGATTCTCGAAGGCTTCGGTCAGCGTCCCGGCCCGCTGGGCCAAGGTCTGGGCGAGGCCTAGCATCTCGCCGACGCCGGTTCCGGCGGCCTGGGCGGAGTCGTTGACGCTGGCGATGGCCTGAGCGACTTCCTGCGTGCCTTGCGAGGCGAAGCTGATGCTGCGGGCGATCTCCTGGGTCGCAGCCCGCTGCTCGTCGACCGAGCTCGCGATCGTCAGCGTCGTCTGGTCCATGTCGCCGACGAAGCCGACGATGCTCTCGATCGCCTCTACGGCCTCCTGTGTCGCGGCCTGCATGGCCGGGACCTGGGCGGCGATCTCGTCGGTCGCCCTGGCGGTGCGCGCGGAGAGCTGCTTCACCTCCTGGGCGACGACCGCAAAGCCGCGCCCGGCCTCGCCGGCGCGGGCCGCCTCAATGGTAGCGTTGAGTGCGAGCAGATTGGTCTGTGCGGCGATGTCGCGGATCAGGTCGACGATCGAGCCGATCGTCTGCGCCGATTGCGCCAGCCCCTTGACGATCGCCTCTGTCCGCAGCGCCGCATTGCTCGCATCGTGCGCCTTGGTCGTGGCGCGGGCAACCTCGCCGGAAATCGCGCTGAGGGAGATGGACAGTTCTTCGGTCGCGCTGGCGACGCTGCCGACATTGTCGGAGGCCTCGTCCGAAGCCCGTGCGGCGGCGACGGCCTGGGTGCCGGTCTCCTTCACCAGCCCGTTCATCGTATGGGCCATGTCCTCGACGATGCGGGCGCTGCCGGTCACCGCGCCGACGACCTCCCGGATCGTCACCTCGAAGGCCGAGATCTCGCGCCTTGTCCGCTCGCGGCTCTCGTGCTGGACGTGGCTATAAGTCTCGAGCAGCAGCTCGAGATCGAGCTGGATCGCCTTGTTCAAAGCGGCGCGCAGGGCGATGCGCCGGTTGTATTCCTTGGCCTGCCAGACATGGCTGAGCCTGGCGAGGCCGTCACGCAGCAGGCCGAGCTCGGCGCCGACCGCGTTGCCGACGATCGCATGGCAGATCGCGACGGCATGGGGGGGAACGCCATTGTCGTTGAAGATGCTGGCGAGGGCGTGCGCCGATTGCAGATAGCCGTCCTCGAGCTCGCCCGAGACCAGCCTGATCCAGTGCGCCAGCCGCAGCTCATGCACGTCCGGCCGCTGCATGGCGCTCAGGATCTCGGGCCAGGCCTCGAAATGCGAGTGCAGCTCCGGCAGCAGTGTCGGCAGGCGCCGGCGGGCGAAGTCCGCCTGCTGCCGCAGCTGGCCGATGTCGGTGGCGTCGATCCGGAAGGTCCGCAGGCGCGCAGTATGCTCGACGATGGAGTTGCTCATGCGCGCTGTGTTCGATTCCGCTGGGAGGCTCGACAGCGACATTGCTGGCAGTTCGCCAACAAACGCTTAAGCCTGGCGTGGAGAGCGAGTAGATTGGAAAGGCTGCGGCTGCGCTTGCCTCGCGCCGAGCCGGCTGGGTATAAGCCGGCCGGCGCATAAACAGCGGAGATCAGGGCGTATGGCCGGCCATTCACAGTTCAAGAACATCATGCACCGCAAGGGCAAGCAGGATGCGGTGCGCTCCAAGCTGTTCTCGAAGCTGGCCCGTGAAATCACCGTCGCCGCCAAGATGGGCATGCCCGACCCGAACATGAATCCGCGCCTGCGCATGGCCGTGCTGGCGGCGCGGGCCGAGAACATGCCGAAGGACAATATCGAGCGCGCCATCAAGAAGGCGCTCGGCGGCGAGGGCGAGAACTATGACGAGGTCCGCTACGAGGGCTATGGCCCCGGCGGCACCGCCGTGATCGTCGAGGCGCTGACCGACAACCGCAACCGCACCGCCTCCGCCGTCCGCTCCTACTTCACCAAGTCGGGCGGGGCGATGGGCGAGAGCAACTCGGTCTCGTTCATGTTCAACCGCGTCGGCGAGATCAGCTATGCGCCGGAGGCGGGGGACGCCGACAAGGTGATGGAGGCGGCGATCGAGGCCGGCGCCGACGATGTGATCTCGGATGAGAACGGCCACACCATCCTGTGTGCCTTCGACGCCCTGAACGAGGTCTCCAAGGCGCTGGAAGCGTCGCTCGGCGCCCCGGCTTCGGCCAAGCCGGTCTGGCGGCCGACCACCACGGCGCCGCTCGACGAGGAGAAGGCGGCCTCGATGATGAAGCTGATGGAAGCGCTCGACAATGACGACGACGTCCAGAACGTCTTCGCCAATTTCGAGATCGCCGACGACATCATGGCCAAGCTCGGCTGAGACCTGTCCATGGTCATGCTCGGGCCAACCCGAGCATGACGGCTCCCGTCAGCGCCCGATCAGTGCATCCCAGAGCGGCAGGCTGACGAGGGCGCTGAGGAAGATCGTCAGATAGGCGATGCGGCGGAAGGTCTGCTCGGAGGCGATGCCGAAAGCGTGCGTCCCGAGCCAGAGGCCTATGCCGTAGATCGCAAAGAGCGGCAGTGCCATCAGCGCCGAGGCGAGCGTGATGATGCCCTTGAGCGCCAGGATCGTGCCACTGACAAAGGTGCTGAGGCCGATATAGGTCTGCAGGTTGGCGCGGGTCTTGTGCCGGTCGTTGCGCTGGGCGCCGAGCCAGAACACGGCGAGCGGCATGCCGCCGATGCTGGCGAGGCCGTTGCACAGGCCGGACGCTGCCCCGACGCCGAGCGAGAGCGGGATGCCGGGCTTGCCGTGATAGCGCCAGCCCGAGGCCATCAGCGCGACCGCCGCCAGCACGAGCAGCGCCAGGATCCAGCGCATGGTCTGCTGGTCGAGCCAGGTCAGCAGGGCGATGCCGATTGGCAGGGTCAGCGTCGCGGCGATCAGCAGGGGGATGACCTCGCCCCATTCCGCGCGCTTGGCCGCCCGGAACCCGATGGGCAAGGCGAAGGGCATGTCGATCACCCAGATCAGCCCGAGCGCCGCGACGGGACCGAGCACGGCCGAGGCCAGCGGCATGAACACCATGGCGAAGCCGAAGCCGGTGAAGCCGCGCACCAGCCCGCCGAGAAAGGTTGCGACGAGGAGGACGACGATGCCCTGGAGCGTGACGCCGGGAAAGAGCAGGGGAAGGAGTTCGGTCATTACGCCGCCGGAGAAGGATTTTCTTTCCTCCACGCAAGCTGCGAAACGATCAACCCCCGTTGCAGTGATGGCATCGATGAGCCCGGCTCATCGATGCCTGGGCTGCGTCCCGGTCTTTCGCTCTGCTTCCCGGCTGGATGGGCTCTTGCGCGGAGGCGGATGGCCAGCGCGACGGAGGCAGTACGTTACGAAACTTTAATGGAGCCCATCATCCTGCGTTCATCTTGGCGATCCTAGCGTCCTCCTGCCGCGTGACCTCCCGGAATGTCCCGCCAGGCCGACGCAGCGCCCACCCGGCCCCATAGGGGATGACGCTCATGACACGCACCAGATTCGCGCTTGCCGCCGGCCTTCTCGCGCTCAGCGGCGGTTTCATGTTGCAGACATCGTCGCCGGCGCTCGCGCTGACGATGAAGGAGTGCAGCACCAAGTATAACGCTGCCAAGACCGGCAACACGCTCGGCGGCCAGTCCTGGAACGACTTCCGCAAGGCGCAATGCGGCGACGCGGCTGCTCCTGCCGCTGCGACTCCTGCCACGGCGACCACGACCGCTCCGGCCAAGCCGGTTGCCAGTGCGCCCGCTACTCCCGCCAAGCCCGCAGCGGCCCCCGCTTCGGCCGGCAACGCCACGTTCCCGAGCAAGGTCGATCCGAAATACTCGACCCTCTCGGCCGGCAAGCAGCGCTTCAAGACCTGCAATGACCAGTACAACGCCAACAAGGCCAATGGCGGCAATGGCGACCTGAAATGGATCCAGAAGGGCGGCGGCTACTACAGCCAGTGCAACACCCGGCTGAAGGGCGCCTGAGCAAGCCGTTCCGCGGTTGCGTCATGCAAGACGGGGTCGGGGCTCGCGCCTCGACCCCTCTTTCGCGGCGACAGGGTGCGTCGGAGCCAGATCGGGAATAGCGTTCGCGCATGTCCGATCCGATTCGCATTCTCGGCCTCGATCCCGGTCTCAGGAAGACTGGCTGGGGTCTCGTCATCAGTGAGGGAACCAAGCTCTCCTTCGTCGCCTGCGGCGTGGTCGAAAGCGACGAGAAGCAGCCCTTGGCCGATCGTCTCAGGCAATTGCATGAGGGCATAACCGAGGTGATCGCGCGGCATCGGCCGCAGGAGGCCGCGGTCGAGGAGACATTTATCAACCGCGATCCGCAATCGGCGCTGAAGCTCGGACAGGCACGCGGCATCGCACTGGTCGTGCCGGCACTGGCCGGGCTCGACGTCGCCGAATACGCCGCCAATCTGGTGAAGAAGACCGTGGTCGGCGTTGGCCATGCCGACAAGAAGCAGGTGCAGGCGATGATCCGCGTGCTCCTGCCCAAGGCCGAGACGCGCAGCGCCGACGCGGCGGATGCGCTCGCTGTCGCGATCTGCCATGCGCAGCACCGCGGTGCCCGGGCGCTGCTGGCACAGTATCAGCTGCGGAAGGCATAGATCTCGGCATCCGGATCTGCCTTGCCGAGCAGGCCGGCGCGCACGATCTCTGCGCCGATGCGGCTATAGGTGATGCCGTTGCCGCCGAAGCCCATCACCGCCCAGCAATTCCTCAGGTCCGGCATCGGCCCCAGCGTCGGCAGTCCGGTTTCGGAGGTGCCGAAGGTTCCGGTCCAGGCATAGTCGACCTCCGTCGAAAGCTGCGGCAGGAGCTCGCCGAGTTTGCGCCGAATCGCGGCCGTCTTCCGCTCGACCAGGGCGTCGCGCTTGTCCTCGTCGACGAAATCCTCGTCCTCGCCACCGCAGATGACGCGGCCGTCGCGGGTGCTGCGCAGATAGAGGTAAGGGTCGGATGCCTCCCAGATGAAGCAGCATTCTGGCCAGAGGCGCCTCGTCTGCGGCACCGTCGCCAGAGCCCAGGTGGAGAGCACCTTGTGGCCCCTGGGCAGCATGCCGAAGGGCAGTTCGTAACCGGTGGCGAAAACGAGGTGCCGACAGCGGATGCGGTGGCCTTCACGCGTGCGGAGGCTGACCGAGCGCGGCTTGGTGTCGAGGTCGACGATCTCGACCGGCCAGGCGAGACGGGCGCCGCGGGCGAGAGCAGCGCGCAGGAAACCGGCCGCGAGCATGACTGGATCGGCTTCGAGATTGTCGTAGCCGAGCAGGGCAGCGGGGCGCTCGATGCCGAAGCGCTCCTTCAGCATGTCGGCATTGAGGAGGGCGGTCTCCAGCCCGGCGTGCCGGCGCGCCTCGTGCTCGCGGGCCAATGCATCGGCGTCGAGCACATCGCCGGCGAGGTAGAGCGAGTCGCGGCGAGCGACGCGCGCGATCGAGAGTTCCTGGATCCGTGCCGCCAGACTGTCGAGGGCGAGACGCGAGCGGCGCCAGGCGCGGATCGCGGCGTCCTCGCCGATCTGGCGCGTCAGCTTCGTCAGAGGCTGGTCGATCTCGTATTGCAGCAAAGCGGTGCTCGCCGGGGTCGAGCCGCGGACCGGGCCGCGCCGGTCGACCACCAGCACGTCGAAGTCAGCTGTGCTCAGCGCGTCGGCCTGCATCGCGCCGGAGATGCCGGCGCCGATGACGACGACGTCGGCTTGCGTGTCGCCGGTGATCTCGTGCCTTGGAAAGCGTGGCGGTCGCTTGTCCTGCCAGACTGAGCGGCCGGTCCGCAGATCCCTCGTTTTCGTCAGCACATCGAGCTCCCGGGCATCGCCGGTGGAGAACGCATGATCGCCGCGAATGATCCGGTCTGGCGGCGGGCTGCGGCCATGCTAACAGGAGGCATGATCGGAAAGCTCAAGGGCCTCATCGATTCGTATGGCGAGGACCATGTCATCGTCGACGTGCAGGGCGTCGGCTATGTCGTGCAGTGCTCCTCGCGCACGCTGCAGCGCCTGCCCAAGATCGGCGAGGCGGCGGCGCTGTCGATCGAGACGCATGTCCGCGAGGATGCGATCCGGCTCTACGGCTTCATGTCGGATAACGAGCGCGACTGGTTCCGGCTGATGCAGATGGTGCAGGGCGTCGGCGCCAAGGTCGCGCTCGCCATCCTCTCGACGCTCGAGCCCGGCGCGCTCGCGACCGCGATCGCAACCAACGACAAGGCGGCAGTGGCACGCGCGCCGGGCGTCGGTCCCAAGCTCGCCCAGCGCATCTGCGCCGAGCTCAAGGACAAGGCGCCGGCCTTCGGCCATGTCGACCCGGGGCTGGCGCAGCTCTCCGGCGCGCTCGAGGACAAGCGGCTGCCGCAGCCGGTGGCGGACGCGGTCTCGGCGCTGACCAATCTCGGCTACCCACAGGCGCAGGCGGTCGCGGCGATCGCGGCTGCCTCGCGCGAGGCGGGCGAGGGCGCCGGTACGGCGCAACTGATCCGGCTCGGCCTGAAGGAGCTGGCGAAATGAAGAAGGGACCGGCGGTGATCTTCCGCGAGATCGCCGACAAGTCGGCCTTCCTCGCCCTGATGATGCGGCACTGGGGCTCGCATCGGATGATGATCGGCTCGAAGCTCTATGACTGCGCCGAACTGCCCCTGATCGGCATGTTCACGGCCGAGGGCGAATTGCTGGCGGTGGCGAGCTGGACGCGCGACGGCGATATCGCAGTGCTGTGCGCGTTGCATTCGCTGAAGCCGGGGGAGGGCGCGGCCTCGCGCATGCTCGAGGCGGTGAAGGCGGCGGCGAAGGCGGCCGGCGCGCGCAAGCTCAGGGCGATGCTGACCAACGACAACATGCCGGCGCTGGTCTTCTACCAGAAGCACGGCTTCCGCTTCTCCGGCCTCTATGTCGAGGCGATCGACGCCTATCGCGCCATGGTTCCGACGATCATCAAGACCGGCTACCAGGACATCCCGGTGCATGATGCGTTGGAGCTGGAGATTGAATTGTGAGTGAGCCGAAGCGTCCCGGCCTGATGACGGCGGACAAGCGCGACGATGACAGCGAAGCCTCGCTGCGGCCGCTCTCGCTTGCCGATTTCACCGGGCAGGCGGCGGCGCGCGCCAATCTCCAGGTCTTCATCAACGCTGCCCGCACCCGCGGCGATGCGCTCGATCATGTCCTGTTCGTCGGTCCGCCCGGCCTTGGCAAGACGACGCTGGCGCAGATCGTGGCGCGTGAGCTCGGCGTCAGCTTCCGCTCGACCTCGGGGCCGGTGATCGCCAAGGCCGGCGACCTTGCGGCGCAGCTGACCAATCTCGAAGAGCGCGACGTGCTCTTCATCGACGAGATCCACCGCCTCAATCCGGCGGTGGAGGAAATCCTCTATCCGGCGATGGAGGACTACCAGCTCGACCTGATCATCGGCGAGGGGCCGGCGGCACGCTCGGTCAAGATCGACCTGCCGAAGTTCACTTTGGTCGGCGCCACCACCCGCGCTGGCTTGCTGACGACGCCGCTGCGCGATCGCTTCGGCATCCCGATCCGCCTGCAGTTCTACACCGTCGAGGAATTGCAGGGCATCGTCGCGCGCGGGGCGCGGGTGCTCGGGGTTCCCATGTCGGATGACGGGGCGAACGAGATCGCCCGTCGTGCGCGCGGGACGCCGCGCATCGCCGGTCGGCTGCTGCGGCGCGTGCGCGACTTCGCCATCGTCGACGGTGACGCGATCGTCACCCGCAAGGTGGCCGACAAGGCGCTCGGCCTGCTCGATGTCGATGCGATCGGCCTCGACCAGATGGACCGGCGCTATCTGACGACGGTCGCGATCAATTTCGGCGGCGGCCCGGTCGGGATCGAGACCATCGCCGCCTCGCTCTCCGAGCCGCGCGATGCGATCGAGGAGATCATCGAACCCTTCCTGCTGCAGCAGGGCTTCATCCAGCGCACGCCGCGCGGGCGGCTGCTGACGCCGCACGCCTTCCGGCATCTCGGCATGCCCGAGCCGAGCCGCGAGGGCGCGCAGTTCGGGCTGTTCGGGGATGGGGACGAGGATTGATGCCGGACGAAGGTTGTCCCGCATTTGGATGATGCGGCCTCCTGCCCATCGTGCTGTCATCGGGTTCGATCAGGCGAGGCTGGGAGAAGCGATATGCGATCTGCAATGATACTGGCCGGCCTGATGCTGGTTTCCGTGGCTGGCCATGCCGCAGAGCCCACGCCCGACGCCACCGTGCGCAAGGCCTATGCGGCCACGCAGAAGACCTTGGACGGCGGCGGCGAGCCGCCCTGGCGCCCGCCGCATCGCGATGCGCTGATGAGCAAGAGCCTGGCAGCGCTGTTCGCCCGCGACGACCGCTACCAGGACGAGAGCGGCGATATCGGCCATATCGGCGCCGATCCGTTCATCCAGGGCCAGGATGGCGAGGTGAAGAACCTCAAGGTCACGGTGACTCAAGGACCGGCCGGCGGCAAGGCGGTGGTGACGGCGAGCTTCCGCAGCTTCGGCAAGGCCATGTCGGTGCCGTTCCGCATGGTCGAGGAAGGCGGGGGCTGGCGCATCGACGATATCGGCGCCGGCAAGAACTCGGTCCGGCGCGATCTGGCGCAGCCCTATGATTGCGGCTCGTTCATGGGCAAGCCCTGCAAGCGCTGAGCGGCGGGGCGCGTTCCATGAGGTTGTCCGGGGCGCGCATGGCGGTCTAGAACGCCCGCGTTATCTCCCGGAAAGACCGTTATGGCCGCCGCTCACAGTATCTCCGTCCGTGTCTATTACGAGGACACCGACTTCTCCGGCGTCGTCTACCACGCCTCCTATCTGCGCTTCATGGAGCGCGGCCGGACCGAATTGATCCGCGATCTCGGGATCGAGCAGCGCGAGCTCTTCGACGGCGATGCTGCGCTCGGCTTCGCAGTCCGGCGCATGCTGATCGATTTCGTCAGGCCCGCGGTGATGGACGACCTCCTGACCATCGAGACGAAGCCGACCCTCGCGCGTGGCGCGACCATGGAACTCGACCAGCGCATCCTGCGCGGCGAGGAGGTGCTGGTCACGGCGCAGGTCAAGGTCGCCTGCGTCGGCGGCGGCAAGGCACGGCGCATCCCGGACGTGCTGCGGCACCGCCTCGGCCTCGAAATCCTCTGATCGCTCCTGCGGTGGCTGGCATCGACGCTGGCGGATCGCCATGTTAGGGCCCGTAACATGAGCTGGAAACGCAACGAGCCCGAGCAGCCGCGGGGGTACCACCACGGCAATCTCAAGGAGGCGCTGGTCCGCGCCGCCCTCGGCCTGATCGGCGAGAAGGGGCCGAATGGCTTTACCTTCGCCGAGGCCGCGCGCATGGCCGGCGTCAGCCCGGCGGCACCCTACCGGCATTATCGCGACCGCGACGAACTGCTCGCCGATGTCGCGGTCCACGGCTTTGCCGCCTTCGAGGCTGCCCTCGCCAAGGCCTGGGACAATGGCAGGCCCGATCCGGAGACGGCATTCCATCGGCTCGGCCGGGCCTATCTCGCCTTCGCTCATGACCAGCCGGCCTTCTATTCGGCGATGTTCGAGGCCGGCGTTCCTCTCGATGCCAGCCCGGAATTGCGCGCTGCCGCCGACCGCTCGTTCCAGCAATTGCGCCAGGCGGCGGAGACGCTGATCGCGGCATTGCCCCAGGGCAAGAGGCCACCGGCCCTGATGATGGCGTTGCATATCTGGGCGATGTCGCACGGCGTCGCCGCTCTGTTCGGCCGCGCCGATGCCGGCCGGCGCCCACTGCCGATGTCGGCCTCCGACCTGCTCGAAGCTGGAATGCTGATCTATCTCAAGGGTCTGGGCCTGCCGCCCGACCAGGCAGGCTGACCTCCTTCCGAAATTTTTGATCCGGCCGTCTTGAAAGCCTTGGCAGTGGCGTCCAGATATGTGAATGTGATTTACATTCACACGGTCGGCGAGAGCCGATCGGGAGGTTGGCCGGCAGCGGCATCCGCCGCTGCCATTCAGGTTCGAGAGGGATCGATGCCGATCGTCGCGAAGCTTGACGAATATGGAAAGGGAGCCTGGATCGCCTTCGCGGTGCTCGGCTTCATCATCTTCTGGCCGCTGGGTCTGGCGACCCTGGCCTTTCTTTTCTGGAGTGGACGCATGGGACATGGTTGCGGACCGGCTCGCTATGAGCACCGGATGAATCGCCTGCAGGACAAGATGGAGCGCCTGCGTGAGCGCATGGGCGGCGCCCAGCAGTGGGGTGGCCGTGGCGGCTTCGGCGGCTGGGGCCGCGGCCCGTCGTCGAGCGGCAACCGCGCCTTCGACGAATACCGCGACGAGACGCTGCGTCGTCTCGAGGACGAGCAGCGCGAGTTCCACGATTTCCTCGGCCGGCTGCGCATGGCCAAGGACAAGGCCGAGTTCGACGAGTTCATGAATACGCGCCGCCCCAGCACCGGCACCGATACTGTCGAAAGCGCCTGATCGCCCCTTTTCAGAGCTATCGATCGTCGGCGGCCCGCTTCCTTACGGAGGCGGGCCGTTGGCGTTTTTCCGGCGCTGCTGGTGCGGTGGCCGGCGCGGGCTTCTGCTTGTTGGTGGTGATGAAGAAGATCACGATGGTGAGAGCAGAGGTCAGCGAAGCCAGGACAGCGGTGATCTGCGCCTTCAGGCTTTCGATCTTGGCGATACGCCCCGTGACGATGTTGTGACGCAGCTGGAGCGCGGTCAGCTTCTCGCTCGCCTCCAGAACCATGGCGTTCTCCATCGCCTGGATGCTCTGGATCGTTCCGGCGTCGCTGTACTCCTGGTCGACGAGGGCGTCATAGGGCGCCATCCGGCTCTGCCAATCCTGCGGGTGAACGACCGCTGCGATACGGCGCACTGTCTGCTTGGCGTTCAGCCGGAACAGCCGGTCGAGCAGGTATTTGTACTGCATGTCGGCCTGCGAGCCGTTCAGCACCAGGAGCAGGGCGCCACGGCCGAGTTGCAGGGTCTCGAAGCTCTTCACATGGCCGTCCAGCGCGCCGAGGTCGCGGGCGATGCCATCGCGCTCCTCGGTGAAGCGGGCGCTGCGCCGGTCGAGCGAGTTCGACAGGGCGAAGGTCGCGATCGAGGAGAGGATGGCCGGCGAGACGATCAGGATCGCGCTCAGCGTCGTGCGATTCCAGACATAGTTCCGGGCATAGCTCCGGACTTGGCCTGCCAGCCATTCGCCAAACCGCATCGCCCCAACCCTCGGTCGCCGCCAGGTCGCCCGCCGACGGCCGCATGGCCGTCATAACGCGATATTAACCATGCAGGCCCTTAACCTTGACGGTGACGTAACCGGACACAAGGCCTTTGGCGCACGGGAACATCGCCGTTTGGCCCATCTTTCGCCGAATTCAGCGGCAATTGGTGTCAATGGCATACCCCCGGAGCGCAGAAACGGGCGGCGGCGCGAATTTCGCGGCGCAAAGAACAGGCTGCGCGAGGCCGCACTCGGTTTCGCGTCGGCCAGAGCCGGATTCGATCAGGCCGTGACAGCCTGGTCGGTACAGGCTCGAGAGAGAAAGGTGACAGGATGAACCCCGCCGTGGAGATCGCGCAGGCCGCGCCGCAGGTCGACATGTCGTTCTGGACGCTGTTCTGGCACGCCCACATCGTCGTCAAGCTGGTGATGATGGGCTTGCTGGCGGCGTCGATCTGGTGCTGGTCGATCATCATCGACAAGACCTTGCTGTATCGCCGCACGCGCCAGGACATGGACGCGTTCGAGGAGGTGTTCTGGTCCGGGCGCTCGCTCGAGGAGCTCTATCGCGACCTCTCCAACCGGCCGGTCAACGACATGGCCGCCGTCTTCGTCGCGGCGATGCGCGAATGGAAGCGCTCCTTCGAGAATGGCGGGCGCTCGGTCGCGAGCCTGTCGGCCCGCATCGACAAGGTGCTCGACGTCACCATCCAGCGCGAGGCGGAACGGCTCGAATCGAAGCTGCTCGTGCTCTCGACCATCGCCTCGTCGGCGCCCTTCATCGGCCTGTTCGGCACGGTCTGGGGCATCATGACCTCGTTCACCGCGATCGCGGTCTCGAAGAATTCCTCGCTCGCGGTCGTCGCGCCCGGCATCGCCGAGGCGCTGTTCGCCACCGCGATCGGCCTATTCGCCGCGATCCCCGCGCTGATGGCCTACAACAAGCTGCAGGCCGAGGTCGCCAAGGCGCAGAACCGGCTCGAGGCCTTCGCCGACGAATTCTCCGCGATCCTGTCGCGGCAGATCGACGAACGTCTGGCGGCGTGAGGGCGTAGACAATGGGAATGTCAGCCGCTGCCGGCGGGAAGGCCGGGGGGCGCCGCGGGCGTCGACCGCGTCGCCACGGAGCCATCGCCGAGATCAACATGACGCCGTTCATCGACGTCATGCTGGTGCTGCTCATCATCTTCATGGTCGCCGCGCCGCTGATCGCGACCGGCGTGCCGATCGACCTGCCGCAGACCGGCGCCAAACCGATCAACGTCGATCAGAAGCCGATCACCATCGCCATCGACGAGAAGGGCCAGATCTTCCTGCAGGACCAGCCGACGCTCGAGCCCGACCTCGTGCAGAAGCTGCAGGGCCTCGCCAAGCAGGGCTTCGAGGACCGGATCTATGTGCGCGGCCACAAGCAGGTCGACTATGGCCGCGTCGCCTCGGTGATGGCGACGATCACCAGCGCCGGCTTCAAGCGCGTGGCGCTGGTCACCGAACCACATTCGCGTTGAACGAGAAGGTGCCGTTGCGTTGATGCTTTCGCGCTCAGAGCCGGGCTTGGCGGTTTCCGCCCTGGGCCACGCGACCGTCCTGGTCGCGGGGCTGCTGGCCTTTGCCGGTGCGACGCCGCTGCCCGAGCATCAGGAGGCGATCGCCGTCGAGGTGATCGACCCTTCCGCGCTGAACCAGGTCACCCGCGGTGAGCGCCAGGCCGAGAAGGTGCAGGAGAAGCCGCAGCAGCGGGCGGAGCGCCAGTCCGAGATCGTCGAGCGCAAGGAAGCGGGCGAGGCCAAGCAGGATACGCCGGCGCCGCCCTCGCGGCCGCCCGAGCTCAAGGTCGCCGACGACAATGCCGCTGCGCCGCTGCCGCCTGCCCGTCCGACCCCGAAGCCGACACCGCCGGCCGAACCGGTGAAGCAGCCGCCGCAGAAATCCGAGCAGGCGGCCGCCCAGGAAGCGGAGCAGCGCCGCGAGGAACAGGCCAAGCTCGCCGAGGAAGCCGAGCTCGAGCGCAAGGCCAAGCAGGCCGAGCAGGAGGCCAAGGCCGCCGCCAAGGCGAAGGCCGAAGCGGAGGCGCAGGCGCGCGCCGAAGCGGCCAAGGCCGCCAAGGAGAAGGCCGTCGCTGAAGCCAAGGCGAAAGCTGAAGCCGAGCAGAAGGCCAAGATCGCGGCCGAGGCAAAGGCGAAGCGCGAGGCGGAAGCCAAGGCCAAGCGCGAAGCCGAGATCGCCAAGAATTTCAACCCGAACGACATCGCCAAGCTGCTGCAATCGAAGGAGCAGGCGCAGTCCTCGGGATCGAGTGCGCCGCAGATCAACCGGACCGCCTCGCTCGGCACCCAGACCGGCTCCGCGCAGAAGCTCTCGCCGTCGCTGCGAACGCAGCTGATGGGCATCATCCAGGAACAGCTCCAGAAGTGCTGGAACGTGCCGATCGCGCTGCAGAGCGCCTCGAAGCCGGTGGTGCCGCAGGTGCGCATGAAGCTCAACACCGACGGCTCGCTGATCGGCCAGGCGAGTGTGACCAACTCCTCGTCGGACCCGCTCTTCCGGGTCGCGGCGGACTCGGCGCTGACGGCGACGCGCCGTTGCTCGCCGCTGCGCATTCCCGCGCAATTTGCTGCCTATTACGACGATTGGCGCGACGTCATCGTGAATTTCGACGCCAGGGACGTGCTGTGACCGCCATGGACCGCATTGATCATTCCATTTCTCGTCCCTCCGGGCTGACCCGCCGCGGCGCACTCGCACTCGCTGGCTCCGGGCTCATCCTGCCGCAGCTCGTCGCGCCGGCCCGGGCCGAGCTGGTGATCGACCTGCGCAAGGGCACCTTCCAGCCGATGCCGATCGCGGTCGCCGATTTCGCCGGGGAGGGCGGCGGGCTGGTCTCCGGTATCATCGCCAACAACCTGAAGCGCTGCGGCTATTTCGTGCCGATCGAGAAGGCGCGCCATCCCGAGAAGAACCCGCCCTTCGACGCGGCGCCGCAATTCGAGGCCTGGAAGGCGGCTGGCGTGCAGGCTCTGGTGATCGGCCGCGTTGCGCGCGAGGGCGGGCGGCTGCGGGCCGAGTTCCGGCTCTGGGACGTGGTCGCCGGCCAGCAGATCGACGGCCAGCAATATTTCACCGACCCGAACAATTCCCGCCGGGTCGGGCACATCATTTCGGACGCGATCTTCACCAAGATCACTGGCGTCGGCGGCTTCTTCGATACCCGCGTGGTCTTCGTCGACGAATCCGGCTCGAAGGAGGCCCGGCGCAAGCGTCTTGCCATCATGGACCAGGACGGCGCCAATGTGCGCTACCTGACCGGCGGCGAGACCTCGGTGGTGACGCCGCGCTACTCGCCGGTAGCCCAGGAGGTCACTTACATGGCACAGCGCACCGGCGAACAGCCGCGCGTGCATGTCCTCAATATCGAGACCGGCCAGCGCCAGGTCGTCGGCAACTTCCCGGACATGACCACGAGCCCGCGCTTCTCGCCGAACGGCGCGCGCATCGCGCTCAGCCTGCAGCAGGGCGGTAACGCCAATCTCTACGCGATCGACATCGGCTCGCGCACGACGCAGCGGCTGACGTCGACGGCAGCGATCGACACCTCGCCGTCCTATGCGCCCGACGGGTCGCAGATCGTCTTCGAGAGCGATCGCGGCGGCTCGCAGCAGCTCTACGTGATGGGCGCCGGGGGCGGCGAGGGCAAGCGCATCTCTTTCGGCCAGGGCTCCTATTCGCAGCCGTCCTGGTCGCCGCGCGGCGACCTCATCGCCTTCACCCGCCAGGGCGGGGGCACCTTCGGGATCGGCGTGATGAAGCCTGACGGCTCGGGCGAACGCATCCTGACCGAGAGCTTCCACAACGAGGCGCCGAACTGGGCCCCGAATGGCCAGTACATCATGTTCTTCCGGGATCCCGGCGGGCAGTCCGGCGGCAAGCTCTACATGGTCGACATCACCGGCCGGGTCGAGGTGCCGGTGCCGACGCCGTCCTTCGCCTCCGATCCGACCTGGTCGCCGCTGCTCACCGCCGCGCGTTAGCGCGTGCCGCGCTGATGCAGGAATACAACATCATCGAACCGTCGGTTTCCGGCCATATTTGGTTAACCATACGCCGCAATGCCGCCACTTCGCCTTGTTTTGGCAAGGTCTCGTTTAGGTTGACACATCATTGATTGGGATAACGCGTGACGCCGCCCGGCGCGCTCCGCGCCCGAAATTCGGAGAGAATTGACATGCTCGCTTCCTTCGCAGCCAGCGCCCGTACCGTGCGCATCGCCGCCGCCCTGATGGGCGCGCTCGCCCTCGGCGCCTGCGCCAAGGACCAGAACGCCGACGGCTTCGGCGCCGGCGGCGCCGCCACGCCGGGCAGCGCCCAGGACTTCGTCGTCAATGTCGGCGATCGCGTCTTCTTCGAGACCGACTCGACCGACCTGACCCCGACCGCGGTCGCGACGCTCGACAAGCAGTCGGGCTGGCTGCAGCGCTATCCGCGCTACACCTTCACCATCGAAGGCCATGCCGACGAGCGCGGTACCCGCGAATACAACTATTCGCTCGGCGCCCGCCGCGCCCAGACGGTCCGCGACTACCTCGCCTCGCGCGGCATCCCCGGCAACCGCATCCGCACCATCTCCTATGGCAAGGAGCGGCCGGTCGCGGTCTGCAACGACATCTCCTGCTGGTCGCAGAACCGCCGCGCCGTGACGGTGCTCGACGGCGCCGGCGGCGTCTGAACCGGACAGCTCGATAAAAGCTTGACGTGGCCGGCGCTTACCGCAAGGAAAGCGCCGGCTTTTCCATATTTTGGCCGCGGTATTCGCGTGTGATAAGGTCAGTCCCCGGGGCGATGCGGTTTTGCCTGATATGAGCTTTGCGACGATTTCGATTTCGGGCCGGAAGCGGCTCTCGCTGCGGCATGCCCTGCTTGCCGGTTTTTCGCTGCTGGCGATCGGCCTGACCCAGCCTGCCGCCGCGCAGGATGCGGCCGATCTCGTGGTGCGCACGAGCCGGCTCGAGAACCAGCTGCGCCAGCTCTCCGGCCAGATCGAGCAACTCCAGTTCGAGAACCGGCGGCTGACCGAGCAGCTGCGCAAGATGCAGGAAGATGTCGACTTCCGCTTCTCCGAGCGCGGCGGACAGCGTGGCGGCGCAGCTGCTGCGCCGGCGCCGCAGGCGCCTCGTCCGGCCGCTCCCCAGCAGACGCCGGGCCGCGAGCGCCGCGGCGACGCCTTCGATCCCGCCGCCCAGCCAGGCGCCGCAGGCGGACCGCGCCAGCTCGGCCAGATCATCGACGAGGAGTTCGCCGGGGACCAGGGGCAGGGCCCGATGGACCTGTCCAGCGTCGGGCGTCCGGTTCCGGGAGGTGCGCTGCCTCCGGCGACGCCGCGCGGCTCGAGCGTCGCGGCGACGGGGCAGGCGGGCAGTCCGCGCGAGCTCTACGACGTCGCCTACGCCCATGTGCTGCGCAAGGAATACGAGCGCGCCGAGATGAGCTTCCGCGAGTTCCTGCAGAGCTATCCGCGCGACCGTCTGGCGGCCGACGCGACCTTCTGGCTCGGCGAGAGCTACTACCAGCGTCGGCGCTATCGCGAGGCAGCCGAGCAGTTCCTGAAGATCTCGCGCGATTTTCCGAAGGCCGGCAAGGGCGCCGACAGCCTGCTCAAGCTCGGCATGTCCCTGAACGGGCTCGGCGCGCGTGACCAGGCCTGCGCCACCTTCGCCAAGGTCGGTGTCGATTATCCGGCCGCTTCGAATGCGGTGCGCCAGGGTGTCGAGCGCGAACGGCAGCGCGCCCGCTGCGCTTGACCGCGGCGCCCGCAGAACCTGCCGACTCCGAGCCGCTGACGGCGGCGGAAGCCGACACCCTGTTCCGCCCGCTCGCCGGCGAGGATGCGCTCATCGTCGCCGTGTCCGGCGGGCCGGATTCCATCGCTCTTCTCGCACTTCTCGCCGAATGGGCCGGGCTGGGGCGTCCGCGGCTCCTGGCTGTCACCATCGATCACGGCCTGCGCCCCGAGGCGGCGCAGGAGGCAGTGATGGTCGGCGAGCTGTGCGCGAGGCTTGGTGTCGAGCATCGTACGCGGCGCTGGCAGGGCCCGAAGCCGCAGGCCGGCGTGCAGGAGAAGGCGCGCTCGGCGCGCTATGCGCTGCTGGCGGAGGAGGCGAGGGTGCCAGGCGCTACCGCGATCGTCACCGCGCATACTGCCGACGACCAGGCCGAGACGCTGTTGATGCGCATGGCGGCCGGCTCCGGTCTCGCCGGCCTTGCGGGTATGGCGCCGCGCAGCGCGGTGAACGGGATCGTGCTGGCGAGACCGCTGCTCGGGATCGCGAAATTTCGGCTTGTCGCGACTTGCGAGGCACGAGGGCTTCCCTTCATCCGCGACCCGTCCAATGACGATCCGCGCTTCGCCCGCATCCGCTGGCGCGGAATGCTGCCGGTCCTGGCCCGTGAAGGGCTGACCGTCGGGCGACTCGGGCAGCTCGCGCATCGGCTGGCGCGGGCCGACGAGGCGCTCGACAGATTGGCGGCGCGTGCCTTGGCGAGCGTGCCGGCCGGGGATGAGGACGGCAAGCGCTGGTTCGATTTCGCGCGGCTCTGCGGGGAGCCTGAGGAAATCGCGATCCGGAGCCTGGGGCTCGCGCTTGCCGCGGCGCAGGATGGCGAGGCGCAGGCCAGCGTACCGCCGCGTCTCGCGCGGCTCGAGGATTGCGCGAAAGTACTGATCGCCGCGGCGCGCGAGGGTAGGGCGCTGCGGCGCACGCTCGGCGGCTTTCGCTTGTCGCTGGCCGGCGATGGCGTTTTGACGCTGATGCGCGAAGGCGAAAGGCGCCGGGGCGTTCACCCTGCGACGGTATAACCCTAAGAAGGGTCAGGCTTCCCTTGGCAAGGGGGCATGGCGGCCCTAGATTAAGCAGCGAAAACCACAGGCTCGCGCGGCAATCCCGCCGGCGAGCGGATCGGAACCGTAATGAATCCGAATTTCCGCAATTTCGCCCTCTGGGTGGTGATCTTCCTGCTGGTCCTGGCGCTGGTCACCTTGTTCCAGAGCCCGAGCCAGCGTGCCAGCACCAATGAAATCCCCTTTAGCCAGCTGATCAACGAGTCCGAGGCCGGCCGTATCGCCAATGTCGTGGTGGCCGGGCCCGAGATTACCGGTACGTTTACCGATGGCCGCAACTTCGTCGCCTATGCGCCGTACAACGACCCGCAGCTCGTTCGGACGCTGGCGCAGAAGGGCGTGCAGGTCTCGGCCCGCGCTCCCTCCGAGGGCACGCCCTGGTTCATGGCGCTGCTGGTCAATTCGCTGCCCTTCGTGATCTTCATCGGCCTGTGGATCTTCATGTCCCGCCAGATGCAGAACGGTGCCGGCCGGGCGATGGGCTTCGGCAAGTCCAAGGCCAAGCTCCTCACCGAGGCTCATGGCCGCGTCACCTTCGAGGACGTCGCGGGCATCGACGAAGCCAAGGAAGACCTGCAGGAGATCGTCGAGTTCCTGCGCGATCCGCAGAAGTTCCAGCGCCTGGGCGGCCGCATTCCGCGTGGCGTGCTGCTGGTCGGCCCTCCCGGCACCGGCAAGACCTTGACCGCGCGCGCCGTCGCCGGCGAGGCGAACGTGCCGTTCTTCACCATTTCGGGCTCCGACTTCGTCGAGATGTTCGTCGGCGTCGGTGCCAGCCGCGTGCGCGACATGTTCGAGCAGGCCAAGAAGAACGCGCCCTGCATCATCTTCATCGACGAGATCGACGCGGTCGGCCGCCATCGCGGCGCCGGCCTCGGCGGTGGCAATGACGAGCGCGAGCAGACGCTGAACCAGCTGCTGGTCGAGATGGACGGCTTCGAGCCGAACGAGGGCGTGATCATCATCGCCGCGACCAACCGTCCGGACGTGCTCGACCCGGCGCTGCTGCGTCCCGGCCGCTTCGATCGCCAGATCGTCGTGCCGAACCCGGACGTCGCCGGCCGCGAGAAGATCTTGCGCGTGCATGTGCGCAAGGTCCCGCTCGCTCCGGACGTCGACCTCAAGGTGCTGGCCCGCGGCACGCCCGGCTTCTCGGGCGCCGACCTGATGAACCTCGTCAACGAGGGCGCCTTGCTCGCTGCCCGCCGGGGCAAGCGCATGGTCACCCATGCCGAGTTCGAGGACGCCAAGGACAAGGTCATGATGGGCGCCGAGCGCAAATCCATGGCGATGTCCGAGGAGGAGAAGAAGCTGACCGCCTATCACGAGGCTGGCCATGCCATCGTCGGCCTCTATGTCCCGGCCGGCGTGCCGGTGCACAAGGCGACGATCATCCCGCGCGGCCGCGCGCTCGGCATGGTCAAGTTCCTGCCCGAGGGCGATCGCTACTCGATGAAGTACAAGGAGTTCACCTCGCAGCTCGCGGTCGCCATGGGCGGGCGCGTGGCGGAGGAGATCACCTTCGGCAAGGAGAACATCACCTCCGGCGCCACCGGCGACATCCAGCAGGCGACCAAGATGGCCAAGGCCATGGTCACGCAGATGGGCTATTCCGACGAACTCGGCATGGTCGCCTATGGCGACAACCAGGAAGAGGTCTTCCTGGGCATGTCGATGGGCCGCAGCCAGAGCCTGTCGGAGGCGACCGCGCAGAAGATCGACAGCGAGGTCCGCCGCCTGGTCAATGAGGGCTATGTCAGCGCCAAGGAGATCCTGACCAAGCACCATGACGAGTTCGTCGCGGTGGCCGAGGCGCTGCTCGAGTTCGAGACGCTGACCGGCGACGAGATCCGCGACCTAATCGCCGGCAAGCGTCCCGCGCGCGACGACGCCGACACGCCGCACGCCCCGCGCGGCTCGGCCGTGCCGAGCGCCGGCAAGGGCCGCAAGCGCGACGAGCCCGATGCCGGGCTGGAGCCGCAGCCGCAGGCCTGACGGCGCGACCAAATCCTGAACGATCAAAGGGCGGCCTTCGAGCCGCCCTTTGTCATGCGGGCCTCCGCCAGCCATGCGGGCTGGGGATAGCCGGTGCCTGGCGGATACGGTCCGACACAATTTGTGAGAAGCTGAGCAGGCAAAGAGCCTGTATGAGCTGCAAAAGCAACGAGCCGGGCAAGGCTCCGAGGACTGACCTCATGACACGCAAATACTTCGGCACCGATGGCATTCGCGGACGCGCCAACGGTGTGATCACGCCCGATCTGGCGCTGCGGGTCGGGCAGGCCACGGGCATCGCCTTCCGCCGCGGCGAGCACCGCCATCGCGTGGTGATCGGCAAGGATACGCGCCTGTCGGGCTACATGATCGAGAACGCGCTGGTTGCTGGCTTCACCTCCGTCGGCATGGACGTGCTGCTGCTCGGCCCGATGCCGACGCCGGCGGTGGCGATGCTGACCCGCTCGATGCGGGCCGATCTCGGCGTGATGATCTCGGCTTCGCACAACCCCTATGAGGACAACGGCATCAAGCTGTTCGGCCCGGACGGCTACAAGCTCAACGACGAGGTCGAGGCGGAGATCACCCGGCTGATCGATTCCGATCTCGGCAAGCAACTGTCGTCTTCGGCGATGCTCGGCCGGGCCAAGCGCGTCGAAAGCGCCCATGCCCGCTATATCGAATTCGCCAAGCGGACCCTGCCGCGCAATCTCGGCCTGGACGGCCTGCGCATCGTGCTCGATTGCGCCAATGGCGCCGCCTACAAGGTTGCGCCCGAGGCGCTCTGGGAACTGGGCGCCGAGGTCATCACCATCGGCGACGAGCCCGATGGCTTCAACATCAACAAGGATGTCGGCTCGACCAAGCCGGAGGCGCTGGCGAGCAAGGTGCGCGAATTGCGCGCCGATCTCGGCATTGCTCTGGATGGCGACGCCGACCGGGTCCTGATCGCCGACGAGCAGGGGCAGATCGTCGATGGCGACCAGCTCATGGGGGTGATCGCGCGCAGCTGGCAGGAGGACGGCCGGCTCTCGGCGCCCGGGATCGTCTCTACCGTGATGTCCAATCTCGGCCTGGAGCGCTATCTGGCGGGCCTTGGCCTGTCGATGGCACGCACTGCGGTGGGCGATCGCTATGTGCTGGAGCATATGCGGGCCAACGGTTTCAATCTCGGTGGCGAGCAGTCCGGCCACATCATCCTTTCCGATTACGGCACGACCGGCGACGGGCTGGTCGCGGCGCTGCAATTGCTCGCCGTGGTCAAGCGCCAGGAGAAGCCGGTCTCCGAGGTCTGCCACTGCTTCGAGCCGCTGCCGCAGATCCTCAAGAACGTCCGCTACAAGCAGGGCCGTCCGCTGGAGGAGAAGCCGGTCGTCAGCGCGATCAAGGCTGCCGAGCAGCTGCTCGGCGAGGGTGGGCGGCTGGTGATCCGTCCCTCCGGCACCGAGCCGGTGATCCGCGTCATGGCCGAGGGCGACGACCGCGATCTCGTCCTGCGGGCGGTCGACGGGGTGGTCGAGGCGGTGACCAAGGCGGCGGCCTGAGCGGCTGCCGCAGCCCTTGCGCAATTATCCCGGGCGAGCACCAAAGGCTGGCAGCTCCGGAATCTATCGTAGGGCGCTGAGCCCTGCGATCGATTTTGGCACTCCGTTTCACGCGATCTGAATGACAAGGCGCTGTCCTGGAGAGGTGGCCCGGTTCGCCCGATGAAAGCCTTCGCGGAAGCTGAGCTCCCAGGTTCAATGCTGCCGTTTACGCATCGATAGGGTTAGTTTTTAGGGTTAAGTCTCGTTTAAGAAATCTCTGGCAAGGTTTCCCCATCGGTAACTCGCGTGCACTTGAGTCCAGCTGCATGCAAACTCGAAGGGGCCTGCCATGCGCAGCCTGAAGACCCTTGCGCTTGCAGGCGCCATGGCCGTGAGCGCATCCGCCATCGCCAGTGCCGCAGACTTTCCGATGGCCCAGCCTGTTCCTCCGCCGCCGCCCGAACTGCGCGGCACGATTTCGTCGGGCATCTACCTGCGCGGCGATATCGGCGTCGGCATCACCAATTACGGCAAGTACGAGCAGGAAGATGTTCGCCAGGCGAACGGAACGTGGCCTGCCAAGGAAGATCGCTCGACCACGTTCTTCGCTGGCCTCGGTATCGGCTACCGCTTCAACAACTGGTTCCGCGTCGACGGTACCTTCGAGTATCGCGGCGGCGGCAGCTTCGGTGCGACCGACCAGGTCGATCTCGGCGGCGGAACCGTCCTGCACAACACCTACAAGGGCAACCTCAGCTCGATGGTGGCCCTGTTCAACGCCTATGTCGACCTCGGCACCTGGAACTGCCTGACGCCCTATATCGGCGCTGGTATCGGCTATGCGAGCAACCGCATCCACGGCGTCACCGACCAGGGCGTCATGAGCACCTTGAACCCAGGCGGCTGGGGCCCTGGCTACAGCACGCTCGGCACCGCCAATGCCGGCACCAAGAGCGGTGTCGCCTGGGCGCTGATGGCCGGTGTCGGCTACGAGGTGAACAAGAACCTGACCCTCGAAGTCGGCTATCGCTACCTCAACCTCGGCGATGCCCAGTCGGGCCGCCTCGTCAACGCCTATGGCGGGCAGGTGCAGGGGCCGCTCAAGATCAAGGACATCGATAGCCACGACATCAAGATCGGCATGCGCTGGAACTTCGGCGAGCCCGATTGCTGCGGCCCGGTCGAGCGCCCGGTCGCCTACGCGCCGGCTCCGGTCGTCCGCAAGTACTGACCAAGTCCGACAGTCAAAGAAAACAGCCGCGCGAGCCTCGCTCGCGCGGCTTTCGTTTTGGAGCAGGGCTGTCGGTTGACATACTCCCATGGAGTATCCTAGCCCTATGGCATGAAGCGCCATGCCGCATAGCCCGGATGACAAGAAGCGTGCCGTCGCGCGCCTGCGCCGCATCAAGGGGCAGGCGGAGGCGCTGGAGCGCGCGGTCGAGGCGGGCGTGGATTGCAGCGCGCTGCTGCAACAGATCGCCGCTTTGCGCGGGGCTGCCAACGGGCTGATGGCCGAGGTTCTGGAGAGCCATCTGCGCGAGACCTTCGGTCTTGCACTCGGACATGGACATCGCGGCGACGAACAGGCCGGTTTCGAGCCCGAAGCCGAGCTCGACGAAATCATACGGATGCTGCGAACCTATCTGAAATAGGCGCGGGCAACGCTCTGAAGGAGGATGCTGAAATGAAGACACGTGCAGCCGTGGCCTGGGAGGCCGGCAAGCCACTGACGATCGAGACCATCGAGATCGGCGGGCCGAAGGCCGGCGAGGTGCTGGTGGAGGTGATGGCGACCGGCATCTGCCACACCGACGCCTATACGCTGTCGGGCCTGGATTCCGAGGGCAAGTTCCCGGCGATCCTCGGCCATGAGGGCGCGGGCATCGTGCGCGAGGTCGGCGCGGGCGTCACTACGCTGAAGCCCGGCGACCACGTCATTCCGCTCTACACGCCGGAATGCCGCAGCTGTAAGTCCTGCCTGTCGCGCCGGACCAATCTGTGCACCTCGATCCGTGCCACGCAGGGGCAGGGGCTGATGCCGGACGGCACCTCGCGCTTCTCCTGCGATGGCGGCGAGGTGTTCCACTATATGGGCTGCTCGACCTTCGCGAACTTCACCGTTCTGCCGGAGATCGCGCTCGCCAAGGTCCGCGAGGACGCGCCCTTCGACAAGATCTGCTATATCGGCTGCGGTGTGACCACCGGCATCGGCGCGGTGATCTACACGGCCAAGGTCTGGCCTGGCGCCAATGTCGTCGTCTTCGGCTTGGGGGGCATCGGCCTCAACGTGATCCAGGGCGCCCGCATGGTCGGCGCCGACAAGATCATCGGCGTCGACATCAATCCTGCCAAGCGTGCCATGGCCGAGAAATTCGGCATGACCGACTTCATCAATCCGGCCGAGATCGGCAACGACAAGGTGGTGCAGGCGATCGTCGACCTGACCGGCGGCGGCGCCGATTTCTCCTTCGACGCCACCGGCAACACCAATGTGATGCGCCAGGCGCTGGAGTGCTGCCATCGCGGCTGGGGCGAGTCGATCATCATCGGCGTCGCCGAGGCCGGCAAGGAGATCGCGACCCGGCCGTTCCAGCTCGTCACCGGCCGCGTCTGGAAGGGCACGGCGTTCGGTGGGGCGCGCGGGCGCACCGACGTGCCGAAGATCGTCGACTGGTACATGGAGGGGAAGATCAACATCGACGACCTGATCACCCACAAGCTGAGCCTGGACGAGATCAATCACGGCTTCGACCTGATGCATGAGGGCAAGTCGATCCGTTCGGTGGTCGTCTACTGACTCCGAGCCATCGCCCTCCGGGAACGCCTGCGCGCGATCGGTGTTGATCGATGCAGGCCTAACCGGAGGGCAGCCATGGCAACCAGCATTGCGGCGGGCAGCACCCGCTCCCTCTTCACCCGCCTGTCGCAGGCGACGGCGCATTGGGCCGGCAAGCCGCAGACCTTCTTCGTCGCGCTCGCCATCATCGTCGTCTGGGCGGTGTCAGGGCCGTTCTTCGGCTTCAACGACACCTGGCAACTGGTGATCAACACCTCGACGACGATCGTCACCTTCCTGATGGTGTTCATCATCCAGAACAGCCAGAACCGCGATACGGCGGCGATGCAGATCAAGCTCGACGAGCTGATCAACAAGCTCGAAGGGGCGCGCGAGGAACTGCTCGATCTCGAAGAGCTCGACGAGGACAAGCTCGAGGAGATGCGGGCTGAGTTCGAGGAGCTGGCGCGCAAGGCGCGGGAATTGCGCGAGAAGCGCAGCTCGGCTTGACCGGTCGGCAGTCAGCGCGATCGGTTCCAGCTGGACGTTGGCAGGCGTGACGCTATCCTTCCCTTGCGCAAGGTGGCGCGAATTGGCCGGAGACGGACGTCATGCGGGGGGCGGGTCGGCGCAGGCTTGGTCTGGCGGTGCTGGCCTGTATCGCCGCGAGCGCGTCCGCCAGAGCAACCGAGCCGCTGCTCGATGTCCAGGATGTCGCCACGCTGCGACGCCTTGAAGCAACCGGCTACGGGCTGCCCGATGTGCTCGGCGGTGGCCGGGCTGGAAGCACGGCCGATCTCGCCCGCGACAATCCTGCCTTTCGCACCATCGCCAGCCAGGTGGGCGAAGACGTCACGGCGTTGCGCGCCGAGATGCTGGCCAATGGCCGCAAGCTCTACGAGGTCACCGACGGGAATGTCGGCCGTGTGATCGACCTGCGCTGGCTGCGCTCGCCGATCGCGCGCTTCCAGCTGACCGCGGTGGTCAACCGGCTCGACCGACAGGATTTCGCGACGCTGCTCGGCGAGCGCGGTTGCGGCGAGGTCCGCCTGATCTACCGGCTGGCCTATGCCTTCGACGATGCGAAGCTGAAGCGCCGGCTGGCCTCACGCCTGCCGTTCACACTCAATGCGGTGTTCAGCGTCAAGGCGGGCGAGGGCGGCTCCTGCCGCGAGGCGGCGCAGGCCTGGTCGATCGCGCCCGGCGGCGACCCGGCCGCCTTTGCGCGGCAACTCGCCAGCGGGCCGCTTTCGAAGGAGCGGATCAGCCTCAAGCAGATCGAGCTCAACGCCCAGATCGTGCGCTTCCCGTCCGGGATGGAAACCGAGTTCGGCGGGCAGGCTGCCTATCTGCAGCGCATCTTCGCGGCTGGCCGGAGCGAGGGCGGCCTCACGCTGAAACCCAAGCCACTGGAGAACACGCCTGATGTGGCGAAGCTGAAGAGCGATGCGGCGCTCCGGCAGGGCCTGATCGACTATGTCAGGACCAATCTCCCGTCGATCGACCGGGGCGTCTACCAATTGCCCGAGCGCTTCCTGGCGACCAAGGCGATCTCCTATTCGACCTTCGGCAGCGCCCGGCTGGCCAATCATCCCTTCACCGAGGCCTTGCCGGCGAGCGCGCTGGCCGGGCTCGATTTTCGCGCGACCCGGCTGGTGCGCAGCGAGAAGGCGCTGCTGGAGCGGCTCGACAACGGCTCCTGCATGGGCTGCCATCAGGCCGGCGCCACCGCCGGCTTCCACATGTTCGGGCTCGACGACGGCTCGACCTCGGCGCTGAACCGGATCAAGACCGGGATTTCCCCGCATTTCTATGCCGAGGGTTTTCGCCGCGCGGCCTATGCCACAGCGGTTGCCCATGGCGCCGAGCCGGAGCGCTATCGCCCGCCTTCCTTCGCGCCGCCGGCAAGCTGGCAGGTGGAGCAGCCCTTCACCTATCGGCCGGCGGCGCTGACCATGCCTTGCCTCACAGGCGAGAGCGCGAAGGCTTTCGGCGAGAGCTGGGGCTGTGCTGCCGGTGCGGCCTGCAAGCCTCTGGTCGAGAGCAAGGCGGTTGGGATCGAGCTCGGCCAATGCATCAGGCTCGACGAGGCCCGCAACTTCTCCGGCCAGCCCTGCCTGACCGGCGCGATCACCACCGCTGTCGGCAAGCCCTATCTCGACCGCTATCGCAAGACCGGGCAGTTCGGTGCCTTCGCCACCGGCTTTTCGCAGACCGCCTTCAACTGCCGGCCCGCCAAGATCGGGGTTCCCGCCGGGATGGCCTATCGCCAGTGCACGCCGGCCGATCGGACCTTCGCCGGCTTCGCGAACGGTAAGGTGCCGGACGAGATCTGCGGGCTCGCCGGCGGCAAGGCCTTCGACGATTGCGTCGCGACCAATCGTTTCGACGACTGCCTGTCGAAGGCGGTGACCCGCGGCAATCGCGGCACCTGCAGCGCCACCAGCTTCTGCCGCGAGGACTACATGTGCCAGGCGATCCCGGATGATGTGCCCGGCGCGACCTCGACCGTGAAGGATTACGGCTTCTGCTCGCCGACCTATTTCCTGTTCCAGATGCGGATCGACGGCCACCCCGATCCGCAGGCGCGGCTATAGTGTTCAGGCTGCCAGCACGAAATCGAAACGGCCGAGCTGGCCGCCTTCTGCGGGGCGGAGAGTCATCAACAGCTTCTGGTCGAACAGGCCGTCGCGGCGATTGCCGGGCTCGTCCGGAAAATAAAGCTGGGTGGTGAGCACCGGGCTCTGGCCGCCCGCTCGCACCTTCACATGGAGATGGCGGGTGCGGCCGGTGTAGAGCCCGGGCGCGCGGGTGACGAGCTGGTAGCGCCCCTGCTGGTCGGCGAAGAGATGGCCGCGGAAGCGGAAGCCGCGATTGTCGTATTGCCCGGAGGTATCGGCATGCCAGAAGTCGAGCAGGGCGCCGGGAACCGGCCGGCATTGCCGGGTCAGCACGAAACCGCTCAGCACCAGCAGCGTGCCATTGCCGTCGTCCCGTAGATCGGCTCGCTGTGGCGAGGAGGGCGTGAAATAGGGGCCTTCGGTCTGGCGCGGAGTCGCAGCGGCATGCCCCTCGCAGGCCGGTGTCGCCGGCAATTCGGCGCCCTGCGCGAGTGCGTCGGCCGGGAGGGCGAGGCTTGCGAAGCCCGCGGCCGAGAGGCGCGCGAGCAGGTCGCGGCGACTTGGAATATCTGTCATGGCTTCTCCTCACGCCTGCGGCATCACCCTCTTTCCATGCGACCGATGTCCGATTTCGGGCAGAGGCAGTGCCTCGCCGAACTGTGATGGCGGGGAAGGCGTGAAGTCTTCTGTGGGCACATTGCGTCCATGTGCCCGAGCGCTGGCGATTGCGGGCGCTTTTTGGCAATAGTCCGCCCTGCGAGGAATTGGCCGGCACAGGCGTTCCATCCGACGAGACGATGAGGGAACGGCATGTCGACCGATATCGAGATCGCCCGCGCGGCGACCCTGCGGCCCATCGGCGCGATCGCAGAGGTGGCCGGCATCCCCGATGCGGCGCTGCAGCCTTATGGCAAGTACATCGCCAAGGTCGACACCGGCGCGATCCCGGATTTCGCCGAAAAGCCGGACGGCAAGCTCATCCTCGTTACCGCGATCAGCCCGACGCCGGCCGGCGAGGGCAAGACCACGACGACGGTCGGTCTCGGCGACGGGCTGACGCGCTTGGGCAAGCGCACCATGATCGCGTTGCGCGAGCCCTCGCTCGGCCCCTGCTTCGGCCAGAAGGGCGGGGCGGCCGGCGGCGGTTATGCTCAGGTCGTGCCGATGGAGCAGATCAACCTGCACTTCACCGGCGATTTCCACGCCATCACCAGCGCCCACAACCTGCTGGCGGCAATGCTCGACAACCACATCTACTGGGGTAACGGGCTCGACCTCGACGAACGTCATATCGCCTGGCGGCGCGTGGTCGACATGAACGACCGGGCGCTGCGCTCGATCGTCTCCTCGCTCGGCGGCGCGATGAACGGCTTCCCGCGCGAGGACGGCTTCGACATCACTGTCGCCTCCGAGGTGATGGCGATCTTCTGCCTGGCGAAGGACCTCGCCGATCTGGAGGAGCGGCTCGGCCGCATCGTCATCGGCCGCACCCGCAGCAAGCGCCCGGTCACGGCGGCCGAGCTCAACGCTCAGGGCGCAATGACCGTGCTGCTGCGCGATGCGCTGATGCCGAACCTGGTGCAGACGCTGGAAGGCACGCCTGCCTTCGTCCATGGCGGGCCCTTCGCCAACATCGCCCATGGCTGCAATTCGGTGATCGCGACGCGCGCCGCGCTGAAGCTCGCCGACTATGTCGTGACCGAGGCCGGCTTCGGCGCCGATCTCGGGGCCGAGAAGTTCTTCGACATCAAATGCCGTAAGGCGGGGCTGAAACCCGATGTCGCGGTGGTGGTTGCGACCGTCCGTGCGCTGAAGATGCATGGCGGCGTTGCTCGCGACATGCTCGGCACCGAGAACCTCAAGGCGCTGGAGGCGGGCCTCTCCAACCTCGCCCGCCATGTCGAGAACGTCAGGAAGTTCGGCGTGCCGGCGATCGTCGCGATCAACCATTTCACCAGCGATACGCCTGCCGAGCACGCGCTGATCCAGAATTTCTGCCGCAACCATCTCGGCGTCGAGGCGGTGATCTGCCAGCATTGGGCGGAAGGCGGGGCCGGCACCGAAGAGCTCGCGACCAAGGTTGCGGCGCTGACGCAGAGCGGCGAAGCCGATTTCGCGCCGCTCTATCCGGACGCGATGCCGCTGCGCCAGAAGCTCGAGACGGTCGCGCGCGAAATCTATGGCGCGGCCGGCATCTCGGCCGACGCCAAGGTGACCGCTCGTTTCGCCGAGCTCGAGGCGGCCGGCTATGGCAACCTGCCGGTCTGCGTCGCCAAGACGCAATATTCCTTCTCGGCCGACCCGACTTTGCGCGGCGCGCCGTCGGGCCACACCGTGCCGGTGCGCGAGCTTCGGCTCTCGGCCGGCGCCGGCTTCGTCGTCGCGATCTGCGGGGACATCATGACCATGCCGGGCCTGCCGCGGCAGCCGGCGGCGGAACGCATCTATATCGACGCGCACGGCCAGATCGAGGGGCTGTTCTAGCCCTTACGGCCGGGCACGGCGCCCACCCTATTCGTCAACGAAACGTAAACCATATCCCGGCCACCATGCGCCCGCGCGATTCCGAAGATGTCGGAGAGCGCGGGAGATGCCGACGAGATGGGTTTGCGGACCGCCTGGACCAATTCGGGCCTGAAGGCGCGCGTGCTCGTGCTCGTGCTGGCGACGCTTGTCGCGATCGCGCTGCCGGCATCAGGCATCTTCCTCTGGATGGTCAACGGCACGGTGGTGAAGCTCGGCACGCTCTTCGCCGAGAAGCAGATCCTGTTCGACCGCTATCGCGGGCTGGAAGCGCTGATGCGCGAGGTGTCGCTGGCCGAGACGGTGGCGCGCGCGCCGGTGATCGTCGAATGGGCGCAGGACGAGACCGATCCGGAGAAGGCCAGGCGCGGCCTCGCCGAGCTCGAGCACTATCGGCTTTCCTTCACCGACCGCAGCTATTTCGCCGTGGTCGACAAGAGCGGCCACTACTATTTCAACGACAAGGACAACGCTTACGAGCACAACCGGCTGCGCTATACGGTCTCGCCGGACGCCCCCCAGGACATCTGGTACTTCAAGACTCGTGCGCTCGGCAAAGGCTGCCATCTCAACGTCAATCGTGACGAGGTGCTGTCGGTCACCAAGGTCTGGATCAACTGCATCATCCAGAAGGACGGCAAGGTGCTGGGCCTGATCGGCACCGGCGTCGACCTGACCCAGTTCATCAAGGAGGTCGTCGAGTTCCCGCAGACCGGCGTGCAGAGCATGTTCGTCGACCTGCAGGGCGCGGTGCAGGCGCATCGCGACCCGCGCGTCGTCGACTTCCACAGCCTGACCAAGGAGGCCTCGGCCAAGCGGACCATCTTCAACCTGCTCGACGAGGAGGGCGACCGCAAGGCGCTCGCCGGGATGATGCAGCGCGTCGCCAAGGGCGAGGCGCTGGTGCTCTCGCGCTTCATGCAGATGGACGGGCATGAGGTGCTGGTGGGCGTCGGCTTCCTAGACCGGCTCGGTTGGTTCAACGTCACGGTGATGGATGTCGACGCCATCATCGACCGCAAGCTGTTCGCGCCGATCGCCGGGCTGATGGTCGCGATCCTCATCGCCGTGGCCGGGCTGCTGACTGTCCTGTTCAAGCGCAAGGTGCTCGACCGGCTGGCATGGGTCGAGCAGGGCGTCACCCGGGTCCGCGCTGGCGATTTCACCGCGGTTGCGAAGGAGGACGGCAATGACGAGATCGCCCGGCTGTCGCGCGCCTTCAACGAGATGGCCCAGGCCGTCGGCGACAATACCGGCCGGCTCGAGGCGATGGTGCGCGAGCGCACGCAGAAGCTCGAAGAGCTGGCGCAGCACGATCCGCTGACTTCGGTGCTCAATCGCCGCGGCTTCGAGGAAGCCTTCGCGCGCGAGCAGAACCGGGCGCAGCGCAGCGGCACGGCCTGCGGCCTGATCATCGTCGATCTCGACCGTTTCAAGCTGGTCAATGACGACTATGGCCACCGGGCCGGCGACGAGGTGCTGGTCGCCTGCGCGCGCCGGATGCTTCCTGCCCTGCGCAGCTACGATGCCTGCGCGCGCTGGGGCGGCGACGAATTCATCCTGCTGATCAGCGATTGCACGGCGCAGTTGCTGGCGCTGGTTGCGAACAAGATCGCGGCGCTGCTGCGCGAGGCGCCGGTGACGCTGAGTGACGGCCGCGCAGTGCCGATGACCGCGAGCCTGGGAGCGGCCATGGCGCTGCCGGAGGACAGTCTGACCGACGCCGCCGCCCGTGCCGATGCGGGGCTCTACCGTGTCAAGCACAGCGGGCGCGACGGCGTCGTGATCGACGCTCTGCAATCCGATGCGGCGTTGCGGCGGGTGGGGTAGGCCGGAGTTTCATCCGGACTGAGATGCTCGGGGCAAGCCCGAGCATGACGGCTTTCCTCAGAACGCCAGCTGCACCTTCATCGCTTTCGACTTGTCGGCGGCAAGGTCGAAGGCCTCGACCGCGCGCTCGATCGGGATCGAGGCGGTCAGCAGCGGCGAGAGGTCGATGCGGCCGGACGCGATCAATTCGACCGCCCAGTCGAACTCCTCGTGGAAGCGGAACGAGCCGCGCAGGTCGAATTCCTTGGCGACGACGACGTTCATCGGAATGGTGAAATTGCCGCCGACGCCGATCTGGACTATCACCGCGCCGGGGCGCAGCGCATCGAAGGCGCCGGTCAGCGCATGCTGGTTGCCCGAGCATTCGAACATCACGTCGAAGGCGCCCTTCTCGGCGCCATAATCGGCCTTCAGCCGCTCCGGCTGCGCCATGACGTTGATCGCGGTCGTGGCGCCCATCTTGAGGGCGGTCGGCAGCGGGCCGTCGACGACGTCAGTGACCACGATCTCGGAAGCGCCGGCGGCGCGGGCCGCGACTACGGTCAGCACGCCGATCGGGCCGGAGCCGGTGACGAGGACGCGCTTGCCGAGCAGCGCGCCGGCGCGCTTGACCGCGTGCAGGCAGACGGCGAGCGGTTCGGCGAAGGCGGCCTGCGCTGCGCCGACATGGGCCGGCAGCTTCACCGCCTGGCGCTCCTCGATCACCAGGATCTCGCGGAAGCCGCCCTGGACATGGGGGAAGCGCATGGCGCTGCCATAGAACAGCATGTCGAGGCAGTGCTGCTGCTGGCCGGCCTGGCAATAGCGGCAGCGGCCGCAGGCCCGGCTCGGATTGACCGCGACCAGATCGCCCGGCTTGACCCGGCTGACCTCGGAGCCGACAGCCTCGACGACGCCGGCGATCTCGTGGCCGAGGATCAGCGGCTCGCGCACCCGGATCGTGCCGAAGCCGCCATGGAGATAATAGTGCAGATCGGAGCCGCAGATGCCGCCGGCCTTGATCTTGACCTTGACGCCGAGCGGGCCGAGTTCCGGTACGGCGGCGTCCTCGACGCGCAAATCCTTCTCGGCATGGATCACGACGGCGCGCATGGCGGAACTCCTGAAGGGGCGGCAGCCATGCGGCTGCGACACGTCTGGCTGGTTGTCTAATCGTTTTAAAGCGCTTACCCAACCCTTGAGACGCTAACAAGCGGTAAGGTCAGGGCAAGTCTCGGGAGGATAGGATGTCGCTCAATCTGTTCAAGCTCGACGGGCGCATCGCGCTGGTCACCGGTTCCGGCCAGGGCATCGGCCTCGCCATCGCCGAAGGCCTCGCCGCCGCGGGCGCCCATGTCGTGCTGAACGGGCGCGATGCGGCCAAGCTGGAGAAGGCGCGCAGCGCCATTGCGGCGGCTGGCCACAAGGCCTCCGTCGCCGCTTTCGATGTCACCGACCAGAAGGCGGTCGAGGCGGGCGTGGCGAAGATCGAAGCGGATGTCGGGCCGATAGACATCCTGATCAATAATGCCGGCACACAGAGGCGCGGCGCCTTCGTCGAGTTCCCGGCCGAGGACTGGCACTTCCTGATCGCGACGAACCTGCACTCGGTGTTCTATGTCACCCAGGCGGTCGCCAAGCGCATGGCGCCGCGCAACCGCGGCAAGATCGTCAGTATCGGCTCGGTGATGAGCAAGCTCGGCCGGCCGAGCATCGTGCCCTACACGGCGTCGAAGGGCGCGGTCGCCCTGATGACGCAGGGTCTCGCGGCCGAACTCGGCAAGCACAACATCCAGGTCAATGCGATCGGCCCGGGCTATTTCGTCACCGAATTGAACCAGGCGCTGCTCGCCGACGAGACCTTCTCGAACTGGGTCAAGAGCCGCGCTCCGGTCGGTCGCTGGGGTGAGACCAAGGAGCTGGCGGGCGCGGCGATCTTCCTGTCCTCGGAAGCCTCCGATTATGTCAGCGGCCATCTGCTGATGGTCGATGGCGGCCTGACCGCGGTGGTGTGAAGCAACGACCCTCATGCTCGGGCTTGACCGGAGCATGAGGGTCGATCGGCCTAAGCCTTCAAAAACGCATTCGACGGGAACAGGATCTTCCGCGCTTCGTCATCGACCTCGGTCTTCCAGGCGAACTGATCCTTGAGCGCGACGGCGCGCTGCGCCGCCGGGCGGGCCGAGATTTCGTCGAGATGGCGCCTGACGTTCGTGAGCTTGCCGAAGGCCTCGTCGCCGAGGGCGAACTGCGCCCGCGTCGCCCAGCCCCAGACCGCCATGTCGATCAGCGTATAATCGTCGCCGAGCATGTAGCGATGCCTGCCGAGCTGGTCGTCGAGCAGGCCCCAATGCCGCTCGGCCTCGCGGGCATAGCGGTTGATCGCATAGGGCACCTTCTCCGGCGCGAAGCGCGAGAAATGCACGGTCTGGCCGGTATAGGGGCCGATGCCGGTGGCGACGAACATCAGCCAGGACAGCATCTGGCCGCGCATTTCGGGCGTGTCCGGCGGCAGGAACTGGCCGGTCTTCTCGGCGAGGTAGAGCAGGATGGCGTTGCTGTCGAAAATCCGGACATCGCCATCGGTCAAGGCCGGGGTCTTGCCGTTCGGGTTGATGGCGAGGAAGTCCGGCTTGAACTGGTCGCCCTTGCGGGTGTCGACCGGCACGAGCTCATAAGGCAGGCCGGCTTCCTCCAGGAAGAGCGCGATCTTCGCCGGGTTGGGCGAGGGGTGGTAGTAGAAGCGGATCATGGATGGTCTCCTGGAGGCAAAGGCTCAGCGGCGCGCGGCGACGTAGGGGACGAGTTCGGTCAAGGCCGAGATGGTGAGATCAGCACCCGCACCGAGTTGCTCCTCCTGCATGCGCAGCGCCTTGAACAGGCTTTTGGGCCCGATCAGCGCTGCGCCTGAGAGTTCGTCGCGCAGGGCCTTTAAGGTTACACGCTCGATGCGCGCCACCGTCATGCCATAGGCTTTGGCGCCGGCGATGTCGAAGCCGTTGGAGGAGACGAACAGGATCTCGTCTTTCGACAGCCCGAGCCGGTCCTCGACCAGGCGATAACCGCGCGGATCGGGCTTGTAGGTCCTGATCTCGTCGACGCTGATCACGGTTTCCAGCAGTCCGTCGATCCCGGCCTGTCCTGTGAGATTGGTCAGCATGGCCGGGCTGCCATTGGAGAAGATGGCGAGGCGGGTCGGAGCAAGGCCCTGCAGCGCCGTCAGCGCTTCCGGATAGAGCGCCAGCGCATCATAGGCCGCCGCGATGCGAGCGAGGAGATCGGGAATGGCTTCGAGACCGAGCGTCTTCAGCGTGAAGTCGAGCGAGGCCTGCGTCACGCTCCAGAAGTCCTCGTAGCGGCCCATCAAGGCTCGCAGCCAGGTGTATTCGAGCTGCTTCAGGCGCCAGATCTGGGTGATGGTCTCGCCATGGCCGGGGAAGGCGTCCTCGGTGACGCCGGCGACCGACTGGACGTCGAACAGGGTTCCATAGGCATCGAAGACGACGGCCTTGATCGGCATGGCAACTCCTTCCATCACCCGCATTGTCATCCCGGGCGACCGGAGGGAGACCCGGGATCCATGCCTGAACTGTTCCGGAATGGATCCCGGCTCTGTGCCGCTTTGCGGCTTGGTCGGGATGACTCGGATTGGGATGATAGCGCTCGCCTTGGCCGCGCGGAGCGTGATATCCGCACAAGCACTTGTTCGCAGATGCATAGGATACGCGCATGTCCAGCCGCCCCGTCATGCTGATGATCCTCGATGGCTGGGGCTGGCGCGACGACAGGGAAAACAACGCCGTCCTGTTGGCGAAGACACCGAATTTCGACCGGTTCTGGGCCTCCTCGCCACATGCCTTCCTGCGCACCTCCGGCCTCGATGTCGGCCTGCCTGAGGGCCAGATGGGGAATTCCGAGGTCGGCCACCTCAATCTGGGTGCCGGCCGTGTCGTGATGCAGGACCTGCCGCGCATCAACCAGGCGGTTGCCGACGGCACGCTGAAGCAGGCGCTCGACGCTAGCGGGCTGATTGGCCGGCTCAAGGCCAGCGGCGGCACCTGCCACATCCTCGGCCTCGTCTCGCCTGGTGGCGTCCACGCCCATCAGGACCATGCGGTGGCGCTGGCCAAGCTCGTCGTCGCCGCCGGCGTGCCGGCGGTGGTTCATGTCTTCACCGATGGCCGCGATACGCCGCCACGCTCGGCAGCCGAATATGTCGCGGCGCTCGAAGCCGCGCTGCCGGCGCAGGTCAAGGTCGCGACGGTCTGCGGCCGCTATTACGCGATGGATCGCGACAATCGCTGGGAGCGCGTCGAGCTCGCCTGGAAGGCCCTGGCGCTCGGCGAGGGCGAGCGGATGCCGACTGCCGGCTCGGCGATCGAGGCGGCCTACGCCGCCGCTATCAACGACGAGTTCATCAAGCCGGCGGTGATCGGCGGCTATAGCGGCATGGCCGATGGCGACGGCCTGCTCAGCTTCAATTTCCGCGCCGACCGCATCCGCGAGATCCTGGCGCCGCTGCTGTTCGCCGCGTTCAGCGGCTTCCCGCGCCCGCGCATGCCCAAGCTCGTCGGCGCGGTCGGGATGACCTCCTACAGCTCCGAGCTCGACCCGATCATGCCGGCGCTGTTTGCGCCGCAGAGCCTCGCCAACGGGCTGGGCGAAACGGTGTCGAAGGCAGGCTTGAAGCAGATCCGCTTCGCCGAGACCGAGAAGTATCCGCACGTCACCTATTTCTTCAATGGCGGGCGCGAGGAGCCGTTCGAGGGCGAGGAGCGCAGCATGACGCCCTCGCCGAAGGTCGCGACCTATGATCTGCAGCCGGAGATGTCGGCGCCCGAATTGACCGGCAAGGTCGTCGCCGCGGTGGAGAGCGGGCAGTACGACCTCTTCGTGCTCAACTTCGCCAATCCCGACATGGTCGGCCATACCGGCGTGCTCTCGGCGGCGATCAAGGCGGTCGAGACGATCGATGCGAGCCTCGGCCAGATCGCGCAGGCCATCCTCGCCAAGGGCGGGGCGCTGCTGGTCACCGCCGACCACGGCAATGCCGAGCTGATGGTCGATCCCGTCACCGGCAACCCGCACACCGCGCACACGACGTTCCCGGTGCCGGTGATGCTGATCGGCGGGCAGGCCAAAGAGCTGGCCGAGGGGCGTCTCGCCGATGTCTCGCCGACCCTGCTCGCGCTGCTCGGCCTGGAGCAGCCGGCCGAGATGACCGGCCAGTCGCTGCTGCGCTAAGCCCTGCTCAAGCAGGCGTCATACCGGGGAGCGTTGCGATCTCGGCCGCCAGGAAATCGATCAGCAGGCGTACGCGCGCGACGGCCGCCCGCTCAGGGACGATCAACATGCTGAGCTGCACGCTCGGCAGGGTGTAGCCGCTCAGGATCGGCTCCAACTGGCCGGAGGCGAGCAGATCGTTGACCAGCCAGCGATGGGTGGGGGCGATGCCGCGGCCGGCGAGGAGGGCCTCGCGCACGGCCAGGCCGTGATTGACCCGCAGCCGTCCGTCGAAGGGTACGCTGTACCGCTCCCCGGCTTTGCCCGCGAAAGCGAGCAGGGCGCTGCCGGCGACGTTGGTCATGCGGATGCCCTGATGCCGGGCGAGGTCGTCCGGCGAGGTCGGGGTGCCGTGCCGGGCCAGATAATGCGGTGCAGCGACGAATAATCGCTGCGATCGGCCGAGAGGCCGCAGCTTCAACGTGCTGTCGGCGAGAGGGCCGAGGCGGATGGCGATGTCGATGCCCTCGCGGACGAGGTCGATGCGCTCGTCGCTGAGGCTGAGATCGATGTCGATCCCAGGGTGCCGATCCTGGAAGGCGAAGAGCAGCCGCGTGACATGCAGGATGCCGAAAGAGGCGGTGCAGGAGAGACGCACCGTGCCGGCAGGGGCGCCACCGGCGCTGCGGGCCTCGTCGCTCGCCTGCTCGACCAGGCACAGGATGGCGAGGCAATGCTGATAATAGCGGCTGCCTTCATCGGTCAGCGTCACGCGGCGGGTCGTGCGGCTGAGCAGGGCGATGCCGAGCGCCTCCTCCAGCTCGTTGAGCTGCCGCGTCACCGTGGATTGACCGAGGCCGAGCTCGCGCGCCACCGCCGACAGGCTGCCGCGCTCGGCGACGCGGACGAAGCTGCGCATGCGCTCCAGGGTGATATCTGATTTATCCATGAAATGGCATAATCATATCCATTGCGCCGTTGTAGCGCGGAAGCGGAGTAGCGCCTAGCTGGAAAGCCTCATCCTCTCGGAAAGGCTCCGCCATGAAGGTCCTGCTTGTTTTCGCCCATCCCGAACGCCGCTCGCTCAACGGCGCGCTGCGCGACGTCGCCGTTGCCGAACTGGAAGCCCAGGGCCATGAGGTCCGCGTCAGCGACCTCTATGCCGAGGGCTGGAAGTCCGAGGTCGGCCGCGCCGATTTCCCGAGCTGGCCCGAGGGAGAACGTTTCGCCGCCGGCGCCGCCTCGAAGCAGGCTTTCGCGCAGGGCACGCTGACCGCCGACGTCAAGGCCGAGATCGAGAAGCTGCTCTGGGCCGACACGCTGATCCTGCAGTTCCCGCTGTGGTGGTACACGATGCCGGCGATCCTCAAGGGCTGGGTCGACCGGGTCTTCGCCTATGGTTTCGCCTATGGCGTCGGCGAGCATAGCGAGAAGCGCTGGGGTAATCGCTTCGGCGAGGGCACGCTGGCGGGCAAGCGCGCCATGCTGCTCGTCACTGCCGGCGGCTGGGAAGAGCACTACTCGCCGCGCGGTATCAACGGGCCGATCGAGGACCTGCTGTTTCCGATCAACCACGGCATTCTCTACTATCCCGGCTACGAGGTGCTGCCGCCGCACGTCGTCTACCGGGTCGACCGGTTCAAGGAGGCGGATTTCGAGTGGGCGGCGGAACAGCTGCGCGAGCGCATGCGAACCTTGGCGACGACTGTGCCGATCCGCTACCGCCGCCAGAATTTCGGTGACTACCTGATCCCGGCGATGACCCTGCGGCCCGAGCTGGGCGCGCCGGAGGCGCGCGGCTTTGCGCTGCATGTCGACGCAGGCATGGCGGGTTAGCCGCTTACGTCGGAACTCATGGGGCATGAGGCAGTTCTCCTCCCGAGAGGATCGCCTCATGCCGAACAAGCACGAGAAACGCCTGACCGATACCCCCGCCGCTTTCGTGACTGCGCCGCGCCCCGGCCAGTCCGGCGCGCATGAGCAGCGGCGGGCGGGCCCCAATCCCCGCTCCGTCCATCCGACCGGGCCGCATGCCCCTTACGAGCCGGACGACCCCGATGGCTTGGCGGCCGGCAAGCATCAGCGCGAGGACGTCTCCGGCAAGCACTGACCCATCGGGGCCACGGTCATGTCGCTCCTGCGAGGCCGGTGTCGTCCCGCGCGGTCAATCCATCATGCTCAGGTCGTTCCGCTGAGCGCGATCGCGCAGCGATGATTTCGGCGCTGAAAAACCGTCTGGAAGTCCTTGCGACAAGATAAATCAAACTATCGTTCGGTTTAAAATTTACGCGATGACTATGGAATTTCAGCTTGAACGGAAAGGTTGTCGCCTTGATCCTCAGCGCAAGGGAAAGTAGTGACGGTAATCATGCGCTTCCGGATGGACGCATGGTCGACCCGAAAGGGGGCGGGTCGTCGCGAACGCTGGGGACGGGCGGATCCAGGATGAAAGCGCGCAATGCGGGAAAGCCGGTGGCGGCCGGCTCGGCGACGACGAAGCAAAGGACGATACGGGACGAGATCCTTGACGCGGCGGCGGAGATCATCGTCCGCGAGGGCTATGACGCCTGTACGATGCGGGCGGTGGCAGCGCTGGTCGATATGAAGGCGGGCAGCCTCTATTACCATTTCAGGTCGAAGGACGAGATCGTCGAGGAAATCCTCAACCAGGGTATCGAGACGCTCTATGCCCGCCTGGCGGAGACGATGCGCGGCTTGCCGAAGGAGGCTCCGTTCGCAGACCGGTTGTCCGCGGCGGTCGGGCTGCATGTTTCGAGCCTGGTCGGCAAGGACCAGAAGTACATGCATGTCTACGAGCACCTGCCGCCGATCATCAAGCGGCGCAGCCGCAAGATGCGCGAGAAATACGCCCAGCTCTGGCACGATCTGTTCGCGGGCGGTGTCGCCAGCGGAGAGGCCTCGAATGGGCAGGATCTGCAATTGCTGGTGCCGTATTTCCTCGGCGGGCTGAACCGCGTGCCGGAGTGGATGCGCGCCAGCGGCGCCAGCAGCGAACAGGTCGCGGCGCTGGCCATAACGACCCTGCTCGACGGAATCGGAGCCAAGCGATAGCAGAGAGCGTGCAGCCGCGCTGATGCGGCTGCCGATGCAGGAAGCCGCGCCCGAGACCATGTCCGAGACCTTCGCCATCAGCCTGAACGGCACCACCGATCTGCCCGCCGGCAAGATCGCCGCGATCGTGACCTCGCTCGAGATGGTGTCCGCGCCGGTGCGGCGGGCCGACCCTCCGGGTGTCGAGGGCTTCTCGCTCGAGGCAATCGGGCGCGATGACGTGGCGCGCTATCTGGCCGTCTATCGCCTGCTCGGCGAGCGCTGGATGTGGTTCAGCCGGCTGGTGAAGCCGGTGGCCGAGCTGCAGGGGATATTGGCCGATCCGCTGGTCGAGTTCTTCGCGGTCCGCTTCGGCGGGCGCGATGTCGGCCTGCTCGAGCTCGATTTCCGGGTGGAAGGCGAGGGCGAGCTGGCCTTCTTCGGCCTCGACGAGAGCGTCGTCGGCAAGGGAGCCGGGCGCTGGCTGATGAACCGGGCGCTGGAGCGCGCCTGGGCCAGGCCGATCAGCCGCTTCTGGGTGCATACCTGCACGCTCGACCATCAGGGCGCAGTCGAATTCTATCAGCGCTCAGGCTTTTCGGCGTTCAGGCGCGGGGTCGAGGTCGTCGACGATCCGCGCCTTGGCGGGGCGATGCCGCGCAGCGCCGTCCCGCATTGTCCGGTGATCGAATAGGTTCGTGTCAGGCCCGCGTGCGCAGGCCGATCGAATCCATCATCGCCTGGTCGCGGGCGGCCTCGGCGGCACGCTCGGAGGCGCGCTCGCGATCGTCGAGAATCTCGACCTTCTTCATGTCCTCAAAGGCTTCCTGCAGTTCGCCCTTGGCCTCGTCGAGCTGACCTTGCAGGTTGTCGGCGGACTGACGCAGATTGTCGCGACGGCCGAGCGCTGCCTTGGCATAGGTCGGATAGGCGAAATGGGCCGGGTCGGAAATGCCGGCACGGGTCTCTTCATTCTGGATCTCGCGATCGAGATCGCCAGCCATACGGTTGAATTCCGCGATCATCATCTCAATCTGGCTTACCCGGCGGCGCTTCTCGTCCACCTGGAAGCGTTTGAGACGCAAAAGGGTCTCTCGCGACTTCATGTCGTGCCGAACTCCTGATTACGCATGGCGATGAGCCGACCCCTCGGCTCGCCGCCCAACACCCGCGAGACGAAAAGTACAATGGCCCAAGGAGGTTGACCGTTCCTTACCAGGATCGCTCGCTTTCGATGCATGAGAAGGGTGCGTGCCGCGCTCTGCCGGCCGAGCATGGCTCGCGCTAGTCTCATGCGAATCAAAACAAGGGGCGCGTGAGACAACGCGCCGGACACGTCCTTGCCCGCCTCGCGCCGCCTCCCCGAATACAGTCTGCTGCTGGCCGGACTCGCGCTGACGCGGATCATCGGCTGGGGCTCGATCTATTATTCGCCCTCGGTTCTGGCGGCCTATCTCGAACGCGATATCGGCCTCAGCCCAACAATTGTCTTTGGCGGCATCACCATCCTGCTGGTGATCGGAGCGCTGATCTCGCCCCTGCTCGGGCGCCATCTCGATCGTCGTGGCACGCGCCAGGCCATGGCGCTGGGCGCGCTGATCTCGGCGCTAGGGCTGGCATTGCTGGCACTGGCGCAAGGGCCGATCAGCTATTTTGCGACCTGGCTCGTGATCGGCGTCGGCCATGCGATGCAGCTTGCCAACACCGGCAATGTCACGGTGGCGCAATTGATGGGCGAGCGTACCCGCCGTGTCATCGGACTGATGATGCTGGTGACCGGCCTCGCGTCCAGCGTGTTCTGGCCGCTGGCCGCCTGGCTCAGCGCTGAATACGGCTGGCGCGCCTGCCTTTTCGTGTTCGCCGCGATCCAGCTCATGGTCGTGCTACCGATCCATCTGGCGATCCCGGCCTATCGCGCCAAGCCATTGGCCGACCCCGGGCCATCCGTCGCGCCGGCCGAGGAGCAGGGCCGGGTACCGCCCGGTCAGCGGGTGGGGATCTTCTGGCTGCTGGCGCTGAGCTTCTCGGCGAGTGGGCTGGTCTCCTGGGGGCTGCCGCTGCACATCATCGGGTTGATGCAGGGCGCGGGGATATCAGGCGCGACCGCGGTGATGATCGCTTCGCTGAGCGGCCCGGCCACGATGGTGGCCCGGGCGGTCGACGCAGTGGCGGGCGAGCGCCTTCCGGTCGAGAAGGTGGCGCTGGCGGGGCTCGTGTTCGGACCCGTCGCCTGCCTGCTGCTGTCACTGGCGCCGGGGTCGAGCACGGTCGCGATCGTCTTCGTCATGCTGTTCAATGCCGCGATGGGCGTGATCGCCGTGGCGCGCGCGACCCTGCCGCTTTCCCTGTTCGGCCGCAAAGGCTTCGGTGAGATGCTCGGCCGCCTGACCGTGCCGCAGAACCTGACCTTCGCCGCCGCGCCGCTGCTGTTCGCGCTGATGATCGAGCGGCTCGGGGCCTCGGGCACGTTGATGGTCTCGGCTGCGATCCAGTGCATCGCCCTGTTCTCGATGATCGTATTGGTGCGGCGGCTGCGCAGGTGAACGCACCTCCGAAAGGACAAGCTCGGCTGCGTCCAATCTCAGCTGCATCACTGACGCGATCGTGCCTAGGCGCTGCGCAGGCCCCGACCTATCACGCTGCCTTTCCAGTGAGAGCGAGTGCCAGAACCTGATGCCGCCCTATCCGATGACTCGCCGCCTTGCCTTGCAGGTCTCGCTCGGATTGCTCGCAGCGCCGGGTTTGGCGCAGGCGCGGCTGCCGCAGTTCCGGACGGCGCGCTACCAGTTCATCGAGCTCGATCCGGTCGAGCCGATGGCGCCGCTTGCCTTGCAGGGCCTCGACGGAAAGCCTGCCATTGCCCGGCTGGTCCCGGGCAAGGTCAACCTGATCTATCTCTGGGCGACCTGGTGCCCGGTCTGCCGAATCACCTTGCCGCGCTTCGAGCGGCAGCTTGCCGAACTCAAGGCGCGCGACGTCGAGATCGTCTCGATCAGCACCGACGAGCGCGAGTTGGCCCATGTCGGAGCGTATCTCAAGCGCCTCGGCATCAAGCGCCTGCCTGTCTTCTACGATCGCGGCGGCAAGGTCATCGCGGCATCGGGGGCAGGGCAACCACTGTCGACAGCCGAAGGATTGCCGGTGATCTATGTCACGGATCGGCGCGGCGGCGTGCGCGGCTACATGCTCGGCGAGGCGGATTGGGCTTCGCCTGCGGCGCTGGCGCTGCTCGACCATGTCGGGCGGCTGTAGCGCCGCTCACATCCCCATGATTCGGGCGAGCCGGGCATAGCCGTCGCCCAGCGGGGTCGCTTCGTCCTTGGCCTGTTTCAGGAAGGCCTCGAGCTCGGGATTGAGCCGGATCGCCTCGTCGACCTCGGCCGATGCGCCCTGGCGATAGGCGCCGAGCCGAATCAGTTCCTCCATGTCGGCATAGGTCGCGAGCGTGGCGCGCGCCTTCTGGACGACGGGATAATAAAGTGGGTCACAGGAGCGCGGCATGGTGCGCGACACCGATTTCAGGATGTTGACCGCCGGGTAGCGGCCGCGCTCGGCGATGGAACGCTCCATGACGATGTGGCCGTCGAGGATGCCGCGCACCGCGTCGGCGACGGGCTCGTCATGGTCGCCGCCATCGACCAGCACGGTGAAGAGGCCGGTGATCGCGCCGTCGCCGGTGCCGGGGCCGGCCCGTTCGAGCAGCCGGGGCAGTTCGGCGAAGACGGTCGGGGTATAGCCTTTGGTCGTAGGCGGTTCGCCGGCGGCGAGGCCGATCTCGCGCATCGCCATGGCGAAGCGCGTGACCGAATCCATCAGGCACATCACCTGCAGGCCCTGGTCGCGGAAGAACTCGGCAAGGGTCAGCGTCGTCAGCGCCGCCTGCTTGCGCATCAGCGCCGGCTCGTCGGAGGTCGCGACGACGACGATCGAGCGGGCAAGACCATCCGGGCCGAGATCGTCCTGCAGGAACTCCTGGACCTCGCGGCCGCGCTCGCCGACGAGACCGATGATGTTGACGTCGGCACGCGCATAACGCGCCAGCATCGACAAAAGCACCGACTTGCCGACGCCCGAGCCGGCGAAGATGCCCATGCGCTGGCCGAGGCAGCAGGTCAGGAAGGTGTTGAGGGCACGCACGCCGAGATCGAGCGGCGGGCCGACGCGCCTGCGGGCATGGGCCGGCGGTGGGTCGTTGCGGAAGGGGATGGTGTGTTCGCCCTGCGGCAGCGGCGGCCCGCCATCGACCGGCCGGCCGAGCGCATCGACGACGCGGCCGAGCCAGGCCATGGTCGGGCGCAGGCCGGCGACGGCGCGGTCGACATAGGCAGGGCAGCCGCGGCGGACGCCGTCGAGCCCACCATAAGGCATGACCAGTGCCTTCTCGCCGGAAAAGCCGATGACCTCGCAGGGGACGCGGACGCCGGGCGCGATCTCGATGCCGACACGGCCGCCGAGGCTCATCGCCGCGATCGGGCCGGATACCTCGACGAGCAGGCCGCGCACGGCGGTGACGCGGCCATAGACGGACGTCGCATCGAGCTCGCCGATCATCGTCGCGAGTGTGGATAACCGATCCTGGCCTGGTCGTGCGCCGCTCATGATCCCTGTCGTTTACCTTCCATTAAGCGGAGTGATTAACACTGCGTTTCGAAGCCGTGCCAAAGAGTCGGGCGATTTTCGCCTGTTTCCGCGACACGGGCTTCCGCGAAAGGCGCTTTCGCGGCCGAAGCTCGAACGATCCGTGTCAAATTCGACTCACCTCGACAAGGATCGTCAACCTTTTGCCAAGAAGCGCTTGCGTGCGGGAATCAGGGTTTGTTAACCATTTCCCCGTAGCGTGTCGCGTAGCGTTTCATCGGGCAAGCGTTCGTCCCCCCATAACCACGAGGGTTGTGGGCGGTTGAGCGAAATCGCTGCCTCGGGGCGAAATTGGGGACGTGACATGCGGGTTCTGCTGATCGAAGACGATAGCGCGACCGCTCAAAGCATCGAGCTGATGCTGAAGTCCGAGAGCTTCAACGTCTACACGACCGATCTGGGCGAAGAGGGCGTCGATCTCGGCAAGCTCTACGATTACGACATCATCCTGCTGGACCTGAACCTGCCGGACATGTCGGGCTACGAGGTGCTGCGCTCCTTGCGCGTCGCCAAGGTCAAGACGCCGATCCTGATCCTCTCCGGCCTCGCCGGCATCGAGGACAAGGTGAAGGGCCTCGGCTTCGGCGCCGACGACTACCTGACCAAGCCGTTCCACAAGGACGAGCTCGTCGCCCGCATCCACGCCATCGTGCGCCGCTCGAAGGGCCATGCCCAGTCGGTGATCACGACCGGCGACCTCGTCGTCAACCTCGACACCAAGACCGTCGAGGTGGATGCCGCCCGCGTGCACTTGACCGGCAAGGAATACCAGATGCTGGAACTGCTCTCGCTCCGCAAGGGCACGACGCTGACCAAGGAAATGTTCCTCAACCACCTCTACGGCGGCATGGACGAGCCCGAGCTGAAGATCATCGACGTCTTCATCTGCAAGCTGCGCAAGAAGCTCGCCAACGCCTCCGACGGCAAGAACTACATCGAGACGGTTTGGGGCCGCGGCTATGTGCTGCGCGAGCCCAACGACGCCGAAGAGCGCATCCCGGCCTGATATCGTCATCATGGCGTCATCGTCGACGCCTAACAGTTAGATCGCCTGATCGTCGGATGTACACGACAGGTGAACGGGGACCCCGCCGCGAGGCGGGGTTTTTGTTTGTCGGCAGCAGCGCGTCGTCAACCAGCGCCGGTGCGTTCAGGGCCGCGCGATCTTCCGCGAGGAGAATGGGCCGCCGAGCTCGGGGGCGGCAGGGAAGGGCGGTCGCCGCGCCTGCGGGGTCGATGCGGCGTCCCGGTAGATGCCCCGGTGTTGCGGGTCCGGCACCAGGGTCGTGGTGATGCCGATCACGGTCTCGGCTGCGCCGAGGATGAAGGCGCCGCCTCGGGCCAGTCGCTCGGCGAGCGCCGCCATGACGCGCGCCTTGGTCGGGACGTCGAAGTAGATCAGCACGTTGCGGCAGAAGATGACGTCGAACTGGCCGAGCTGATGGCTCGGCTCGAGCAGGTTATGCTGCCTGAGCTTGACCATGTCGCGGATGCGCTCGGACAGGCGCCATTTGTCGCCCTCCTGCCGGAAATGCTTGAGCAGGAGCTGGATCGGCAGACCGCGCTGGACCTCGAACTGGCTGTAGAGCCCCTGGCGGGCCCGGTCGAGCACCTCGAGGGAGATGTCGGTGCCGAGGATCTCGATCGTCCAGCCGGCGAAGCGGTCGGCAGCCTCGTCGAGCAGCATGGCGAGCGAATAGGCTTCCTGGCCGGTCGAGACCGCAGCGCACCAGATGCGCAGCGTCCGGCTCTCGGCATTGGCAGCGAGCTTCTCGGGCAGCACGACGTCGCGGAACAGGTCGAAAGGCGTGCGGTCGCGGAAGAACAGCGTCTCGTTGGTCGTCATCGCCTCGATGACCGCGGCTTCGAGGTCGGAAGCGGGGCTGGTGCGCAGCTGAACGACCAAAGCCGTAATGCCGGTGATGCCACGGCGGCGGCAGAGCATGCCCAGGCGGCTCTCGACCAGATAGCGCTTCTCGGTGCTGAGGAAGAGGCCGGAGCGCCGCTGCAGCAATATGCGCAGGAAGTCGAAGTCGAGCTCGGTCATGCCGGACGACCTCCGCCGACGAGGGAGCGGATGGCGGGGCCGATGCCGCCGAGCGGCAGCACGGCGCTGGCCTGGCCGGCGCGCACCACCGAGCCCGGCATGCCCCAGACCGTGCTCGAGGGCTCGTCCTGGGCGATCACTGCGGCGCCGGCGCGGCGCAGCGCCGTTGCGCCATCCGTCCCGTCGCTGCCCATGCCGGTCATGACCACGCCGAGTGCGGCCGGGCCGAGATGGCGAGCGGCGTCTGCGAAAAGGACGTCGACCGCCGGGCGGCAGAAATTCACCGGCGGCCCGTCGCTGACGCTGGCGACGATGTGGCCGAGCTTGCGCTCGATACCGAGATGGCGCCCGCCCGGTGCGACATAGATCGTGCCGCGGGCGAGCCGCTCGCCGTCATGGGGCTCGCGCGTCGGCACGCCGAGCTGCTGGGCGATCTGGTCGGCGAATGAGGCCGTGAACAGCGGCGGCATGTGCTGGACGACCAGGGTAGTCAGATTGGCGAGGGCTCCGCCGAGATCGGACAGGACGCGCGCCACGGCTCGTGGCCCGCCGGTCGAGGCGCCGACGACCAGATAGCGCGGCATCACCGAGACGAGCGGGCGCAGGTCGGCGACTCCGCTAGGCGGCACGACGGAGAGGACGCTATCGGCGGCCGCTTCGCCGTCGCGGAGGCGGGATTGTGCGATGCTGCCGAGCTTGCCGAGCAGCTCGCTGCGGAAGTCCAGCGAGAGCGTCAGGCCGCTGCGGCTGTCGGGCTTGGGCAGGACGTCGACGGCCCCCATGCTCATGCATTGCATCGCCAGCCTGGCATTGCGCTCGGTCAGCGTGGTCGTCAGCAGGACGGCCGTCCGGGGGCTCTCCTTGACGATCCGTGGCAGGGCCTCGACGCCGTCGAGCACTGGCATGTCGAGGTCGAGCACCATGATGTCGGGATGGTGGCGCCCGGCATGCTCGATCGCAGCCTCGCCATCTCCCGCGACCCCAACGACATGGAAGCGGCCGCTCTCGCCGAGCCAGCGCGCGAACAGGCCCCGCACCACGACGGAATCGTCGGCGATCACCACGGTGCTCGGGCGCGCTGCTTGCCGGTCGGCGAAATGCGGCGTGGCGATCATGGAGGCACGCGATGGGAGAGCGGGACTGGAGGGCGCAGCGCGAACTCTAGAGCAGGCCGACCTGGTGGAACTTCGAAGCGACGATCTCCTTGTCGAACGGCTTCATGATGTACTCGTCGGCGCCGGCATGCATGGCGCGGGCGATGTGGGCGATGTCGTTCTCGGTGGTGCAGAACACCACTTTGGGCCGCTTGCCGCCGGGCATCTGGCGCAGGTTCCGCAGGAAGTCGTAGCCGTCCATGATCGGCATGTTCCAGTCGAGCAGGATTGCGTCCGGCATCTCGCCCTTGCAGGCGTCGATGGCGCGCGCGCCGTCTTCCGCCTCGGCGATGCGAAACTGCAGCCCTTCCAGGATACGGCGGGCGACCTTGCGGATGACCGCGGAGTCGTCGACGACGAGGCAATATTTCATGACATGGCTCCAGGCGGCGGATCGTCAGGCGGCGATCGGCAATTCGATGTTGAGGACGGCGTCGACGTCGATGACGACCAGGAGGCGGTCGTCGAGGCGGTGGACGCCCTTGGCAATAGCCGCCCAGGCGCGGTCGAGATGGATCGGCACCGGCTCGAAGGTCGTGCGGCTGAGGCGCATCACCTCGCCGACCGCATCGACGATCAGGGCGAAGGCCTCGCCGGCCTGCTCCAGCCCGACGGCGGTGAGCTCGTGTTCCTCGGTGCCGGTCGGCACGGCGCCGGTGTCGGCATGGCGCATGCGCCGACGCATGCAGATCGCAGTGACGACGCGCCCGCGCAGATTGATCAGGCCGACGATTTCGTACGGGGCCAGCGGCACCGGGGTGATGCGCGTGGCGATGAACACGTCCTGCACGCGCCCGATCGGCAGGCCGAGCAATTGCCCGCCCACCGTGACGGTGACGTAGTCGAGCGAGTCCTCGAAGGCGGCAAGACCGGACGGGCTGTCCTCACGCGGTTCGGTCATGCGGCTCGCCTCAGTCTGGGGCCGGTCTCAGCCAGCTCGGCGATCAGCGCACGCCGATCGAACTTGGCGACGACCTCGTCGAACTGCGCCTGGATCGCGGCGACATGCGCTTCGGGAGTCGGCAGGCTGGTCAGCCCGATGATGCGCAGCCTGGCATGACGATCTTCAGCCCGCAGTCGCGCGGCAAGGGCGAAGGCCGCGTCGGCGTCGCGATCGATGTCGATGACGACGGCGTCGAGCGCGGCACTGCCGGAGGCGAGACCGGCGGCCATCGCCGGATCCGAGGCATGGACGACCTGCAGGCCAGCTGCCTTCAGCACGGGGGCGAGCATCTCGCGCAGGAACTCGGAGGGCTCGATCAGCAGGACCCGCGGCGAGCCGGTTTCGCTGCGGCGCAGATGCAGCCAGTTGGGATTGGCTTTCGGCAGATAATGCGCGAGATCAAGGATCTCGGTGGCCCGGCCGCGGATGATCGCCGAGCCGAGCAGCCCCTGCTCGGGCATGGCCAGCATCTCGATGTCGAGCACCTCGTCGACGATGTCGACGATGGCGTCGACCGCCAGCGCCATGCTGAAATCACCTTCCGAGAAGATCACCATCGGCTGCAGGCCGGTCTGGCGGAGGGTGCAGCCCTCGACCGGGACGACCGGCATGAGCCGTCCGCGGTAATTGAGCAACGCGCGTCCGCCGCCATTCTCGAACAGCCCGGCCTCGACCTCTTCGAGCCGGGTGACGAGGGAGAGGGGCACGGCCTTCACCGTGTCCTTGCCGGCCCGGAAGACCAGCATCGTCGTGCGCTCGGCGGGAGAGCCGATCTCGACGGGGTCGTCCGAGGTGATCTCGTCCTGCGCTGCCGCCACGCCGACGAGGCGGGCGACGCCGTTGGGATCGACGATCAGCACCACGGCGCCGTCGCCCAGGATGGTGTTCCCCGAAAACAGCGGGATATGGCGCAGCCGCGTCGACATCGGCTTCACCACGATCTCCTCGGTGTGGAACACCGATTCGACGAGGATGCCGAACTGACGCTCGCCGATCTGGGTCACCACGATGAAGCCGTCATCGGCGATGCCTGCGTCCGTCGTCCGGTTCATCACCCCGGCCAGCGCGATGATCGGGAGCAGCCGCTCGCGCAGGCGCAGCACGGGCGCGTTGTTGATGCGCTCGATGCGGTGCTCGCCATTGGCCTTGACGCGCACCAGCTCGCGCACGACCACCTGGGGGATGGCGAAGCGCTGTCCCTGGGTCGCGACGATCAGGGCGGAGACGATGGCCAGCGTCAGCGGGATCTTGATCGTGATCGTGGTGCCGGCGCCGGCGATGCTGGCGATGTCGATCATGCCGCCGATCGCGTCGACATTGACCTTGACCACGTCCATGCCGACGCCGCGCCCGGAGATGGCGGTGACGGAATCGGAGGTCGAGAAGCCGGGGTGGAAGACGAAGCGCAGGAGCTGCGACTCGCTCATCCGCTCGGCTTCGGCCTCGCTCGCCAGGCCTCGCTGGATCGCCTTGCTGCGAATGCGTGCGACATCCATGCCGCGGCCGTCATCCGAGATCGCGATCGTGACCGAGCCGCCCTCGTGATAGGCGGAGACGCGGATCGTGCCGGCTGCCGGTTTGCCCAGCGCGGTGCGTTCCTGGGGCTCCTCGATCGCATGGTCGGCGCAGTTGCGCACCATGTGGATGAGAGGGTCCTTGATCAGGTCGAGCAGCTGGCGGTCGAGCTCGGTCTCGGCGCCTTCCATCACCAGCTCGATCTGCTTGCCGAGATCGGCGGAGAGGTCGCGGACGATGCGTGGCAGCTTCGACCAGGCGTTGCCGATCGGCTGCATGCGCGTCTTCATCACGCCGTCCTGCAGTTCGGCGGTGATGAGCGAGAGCCGCTGCAGCGGCGCCTTGAGGCCGGCATCCTCCTGCCGGCGGGCGATCTCGAGCAACTGGTTGCGGGTCAGCACCAGTTCGGAGACCATGGTCATCAAATGCTCGAGCGTGTCGACATTGACGCGCAGCGTTGCCGGGCCGGTCGCCCTGGCGTCGCGGACGGTCTCGCCATGAGCCATGCCGGGCTGGTCGAGCGGGCTCGGCGCAGTGCGGAAAACCAGGTCCATCTCATCCGGGATCGAACCTGAGGCGAGCGGGTTGGCCGCTTCTGTCGATCTCGCTTCAGCCGTGCGGGCGAGATAGGCGGCGACGGGATCGAGCGAGGCCTGGGGCTGCCGCCTGGCCAGCTCCTGCTTGGCCCGCTCCGCCAGGCCGCGCAACTCGTCGATCAGCTGGCCGTCATGGCCCGGCGGCTCCTGGCCCTTCTCGGCGAGCTCGGCCATGATCTCCTTGATCCGGTCGATCGTCTCGAGGATCGCGGTGACGGCGCTGGAGGAAACGCTCGCGCCGTCCCGGAACTGGCCGATGACGGATTCGGCCGCATGGGTCAGCGCCTCCAGTCGCGGCAGGCCGATGAAGCCGCAGGTGCCTTTGACCGTGTGGACGAGCCGGAAGATGTTGCGCAGGATGTCGCCGTTGTTCGGCTCCTGCTCGAAGCGGACAAGCTCCCGATCGACCATGTCGAGGTGCTCGCCGGTCTCTCCCAGAAACTCTTGCAGCAACTCGTCCATGTAAGGACCGCTCACTCACGCCACCGATGCTGCCGCGGATATTGCGGCGCAAGGGTTTATGATCAGTTGAGAGCGAGCGGAAACCGCATGGAATCCTGGCGACGGACGGTTTTCCCTAACGCGTCAGGCCGGTTCGGCGCCGATGCTGACCGTGTCGCCCTCTATCGAGAAGGAGATCTTCATTCCCGCGGCACGCGCGACCATGCCGGTGTAGACCGGCTGGACCGCATGGGCGTCGATGGCGCCGCTTTCCGAACGACCGGCGATCAGCTCCTCGACATGGGCGGGAATGCGCGCATGCGAGCCGGTGGCGGTGATGGCGAAGCTGCCCTGCTCGCCGGTCACGGTGCAGCGGCTGGTGATCTTGCCGCCGCGCGGGATCGCCTGCGTCGCCAATACGAGCAGGTTGAGCACGAGCTTGACCTGGTTCTTCGGCAAGAGGGCGCGCGGCGCCTCCCAGTCGAGCGAGAGCTTCTCGTCGTTGAGGAAGCCGTTGGCGACGGCGCCGGCGTCGCCAAGGTCGATCATCGCGCCGGCCGAACCGGCGGCGCCGAAGGCGAGCCGGGCGAATTGCAGCCGGGCCGAGGCGTTGCGTGCGCTCTTCTTGATCAGGTCGAGCGCGAACTCCTTCATCGAGGGATCGTCTTCCTCGAGCACTTCGAGCGCGTTGACGATCGCGCCGACCGGGCTGATCACGTCATGGCAGACGCGGCTGCAGAGAAGCGCGGCCAGATCGAGCGGCTCAAGCGAGATGGCGGTCATGATCCGGTCCTGCGGTCAAGAGAATCAGGGCGGCGCGCGCCCCATGTCGGTGGTGAAGCATGCGCCAGGCTGGTTTGCAGCTGGTTAACCATAGCTTCGTGGGCGCGCTCGGGTGGGAATATGCGGACGTATCCTGCCGGCATGCCCCGGCAAGATGGCTGCCAGAAGGCGAGCCGGCTTTTTCTTTACCGCGCCATGCACTAGCTAATGACGTGATATCGCCGGAGGCGCCGCCCGGCATGAAACAGAGAATGGCACACGGCGCCGGCGAGACTGGTTCGAACGATGGCCATCGCTCATGACGATCCACGCCTGACCGACCGGGACGGGCTGGCGCGCGCCCTCGGCGAGGCAGCGCGGCGCACCGCCGCGGTCCTGCTGGCGAAGCGAGCGGCGCGGGACGTCAAGCTCAAGGCCGACGGCTCGCCGGTCTGCTCCGCCGACCTTGCCGCCGATTTCGCCGCCAAGCAGGCACTGGCCGAGCTGCTGCCGGGCTTTCCGGTGATCAGCGAGGAGAGCGTCGGCGAGGTCGCGCCGGCTTCCGTCTTCATCCTGCTCGATCCGCTCGACGGTACGCGTGAATTCCTCGCGTCCGGTGACAGCTATTGCGTCGCCATCGCCGTGATCCGGGACGCACGCCCGCTCGCAGGGGCGATCGCCGCGCCGGCCATCGGCCGGCTCTGGTTTGGAGGCGAGCGCAGTTTCACCCAGGACCTCGATGCCGAGGCGATGCCGCTTGGCGCGGCGCGGCAGGTCCATGTCCGGGCCGAGCCGGTGGAAGGGCCGTTGATGCTGGTCAGCCGCTTCCATGGCGACCCGGTCAGCGCCGGCGTTGCGGCCGCGGTCGCGAAAGGCGACGGCGCGCCGGTGTCGTCGGCCGTGAAGTTCGGACTGATCGCCTCGGGTGAGGCAGACCTGCATGTGCGCGGCGGGCCGACCATGGAATGGGACATCGCCGCTGGTGACGCGATCCTCGCCGCGGCGGGCGGTATCGTGCTGACCCTCGAGGGTGAGAAGCCCGGCTATGGCCATGCCGACCGGGACTTCCGCAATCCGCCCTTCGTCGCTGCGAGCTGCGAGCGTCTGGCCCGGCTCGCCATCGAGAAGGCGGCGACCTGTCGCTGCAGTTGATTCGGCATCAGAGCAGGATACGAAAAAGTGGGAGCCGGTTTTTCGCAGAAATCCTGCTCTAAGCTCCAAGAATCGACCACGATGATTTTGGATCGATTCGATCCAAAATCATCGTGATCTAGCGCGCGATCAGGTTCGTAACAGCCGCCCAGCGCTCCTGGGCCTTCACTCGCAAGGTCGCCTCGCTGAGGAAACGCCGGCGGTTCTCGTCGTTGCGGAAGAAATAGAGCTGCGAGCCGATGACGGCGAAGTAATGCGGATCGGCATCGACCGCGCGCCCATCCGCCACGCCGCTGGCATCGAGACCACCGAAGCGCGGCGTATAGACCTGCGGCGCTTCGCGGAAGGCATCGCGGTTGGCGGCGTTGGCAAAGCGCCAGACCGCGCCGTCATGGAGCAGTTCGTAGCCAGGCAGCCCCGGCACTGCTGCATCGTTCAGGAAATAGGCGACGGGATCGAAGCCCGAGAGCGCAAGGCCGGTCCGGTTGTCGCGCTGCATGGCCTCGCCGAGACCGGGGAGTTCCGGCAGGCCCGGCGGAAGGACCGATGCCCGCCCCGTCGGCGCGGCGAGAAGGAGAACGCAGCCCGTCACAATGCCGGCGATCACAATCCCGGCATGCCTTGCTGCGGCCTTCATCGCCCACCAATCCTTGGTCGTTAGTCGCGTCACGGCGCGTCCTGCGCCGCAGTTCACTGCTTGGATACACATACGGCGTATCCAGGAGGTTACCGTGACCGCGTGGATTCGCGCGATCCGCCGTCGACGCCACCCCGGCAGGAGGCCGAATGCCCAATGCCCGGCGCTTGCCTGGAGACGATGAGATGAACTTTACCCGCCGCACCCTGCTCGCCAGCGCCCTGCTGCTCGGCGCAGGCTTGGCCGCCGGTCCCGCTGCCGCCCAGCAGGCCGAGCGTTCCTTCACCCAGAACGAACTGGTCGGCTCCGGCCACCAGTTCTTCGGCAATGTCTCGCGTGGTCTTGCGCTGACGATCGAGGAAGCCGTGCGCCGCTGGGGCGAGCCGAACGGCTATGTGCTTGGCCAGGAGGCGTCGGGTGCCTTCGTCGGCGGGCTGCGCTATGGCGAGGGCACGCTGTTCACCCGCAATGCCGGCGACCGCAAAGTGTACTGGCAGGGGCCGTCAGTCGGCTTCGATTTCGGCGGCGACGGCGCCCGCACGATGATGCTGGTCTACAATCTGCCGAGCGTGAGTGCGCTCTATCAGCGCTTCGGAGGCGTCGATGGCTCGGTCTATTTCGTCGGCGGGTTCGGCTTCACGGCGCTGACGGCCGGCGGTGTCATGGTCGTGCCGATCCGCACCGGCGTCGGCTGGAGGCTTGGCGTCAATCTCGGCTATCTGAAGTTCACGCCCGAGGCGACGTGGAACCCGTTCTGACCTGACAATTCACGGCTGCTGGCCTTATCTATCAAGGCATGGCAGCCTGAGCCCAGGCTGATCACAGACATGGGAGCCGCCTCGCCTTGATCGAAGCCGCCATGCTCGTCGCGCTCGGCTTCCTGTCGGCAAGCCTGCTCGCCCTTGCGGCTTTGCCGGCGCTGAGCCGCAGGGCCGATCGGCTGGCACGGCGCCGGGCCGAGGCCGCATTCCCGCTGTCGCTCGCCGAGATCGCCGCTGACCGCGATCACCTGCGCGCTGAACTGGCGGTCCGCGAGCGGGCGCTGGAACAGAAGGCCGAGAGCGGCTTTGCCGCCAAGGCCGGTGCGATGAGCGAGATCGGCCGGCGCGACATGACGATCGGCCGGCTGGAAACCGACCTCAGCGAGCGCAAGCAGCGGATCGAGGCGCTCGAGAGCGAACTCGGGCAGAGGACGCAGGACCTGGCGCAGGCGCGGGAGATGCTGGCCAGCGAAAGCGCCGGTCACCAGACTACGCAGGCGACCCTGTCGAGCCGCGTCAGCGATCTTGCCGCCTTGGAAGCGCAACTGGCCGAGACCCGGCAGTCGCTCAGCGGTACCTCGGCCGACCTCGCCGCCCGCAGCCATGAGCTTGCCGAGCTGAGGGCGTTGCATGAGAAGGCCGGGACGATGCTCGCCGAGCGCGACCAGGCCCTGTCGGCGCTGACCAGCGAACATGATCTCCAGCGTGTCGCTCTGGTCGAGGCCGGCACGCTCAGGCTCAAGCTCGAAGCCGGGCGCGATGATCTGTCGGCGCGGCTGGCCGCCGCCGAGACGGCGCTCGCCGAGGTGCGGACCAACCTTGCCGCCATGAAACTCGACCGCGACAGCGAGAGATTGCAGGCCGACGCCTTGACGACACGCGCGAACGAGGCGGAGGCGGCGCTGCGCACGGCCGATGCGAACGCCATCAAGCTCGGCGCCGAGATCGCAAGACAGGAGGCGGCGATGAACCAGGCATCCGCCGAGCATGCGGAGACGTTGGCGGGGATCAAGGCGCTGGAGGGCAAGATCGAGGCTGCGGCTGCGGCCGAGGCCCGCTTGAAGGAGCAGATGGCGGGCGAGGCGGTCGCTCATCGCGCTGCCTTGCGCGAGCGCGATGAGATGGCCGAGGCGCTGCATGCCGAGATCGGTACAATCCAGGGCGCCCGCGATCAGGCCCGTGCCGACCGGGCAGGCTTGAAGCGCGAGCTCGCGGCGCTGCGCAAGCAGAATGGCGGCAAGGCGGCGGGAGAAGCAGCCTTGCGCCAGGAGATCGTGCGGCTGGCCGATGCGCTGCTGGTCGCATCGGAAAGCCGGGAGGCGGCGGAATAGGCGCCTGCCGGCGAGGGTTTTCCTCTTTTGCCGAACATGCTCCAGAGGCAGATCTGATCAGCTTGAATCAGCCTGATCAGCGAATCCGTCTCCAAGCTCATGAGAGCGAACGCGTTATCCGATCAGATTGCGTTGCAAACTGATCGGCGCGTGCTCTAGGGAAAGGGCGGCCGCGCTCGCGGCCGGCGGTTTCGGTTGGGATGATGACGGATATCGTTTGTATCGGTGAGCCTCTCGGCGAGTTCAACGCGACGCGAGGCGAAGAGGGCGCCTACCGTTTCGGCCTCGGCGGCGACACCTCCAATTGTGCGGTCGCGGCAGCCCGGCAAGGGGCGAGCGTCGCCTATGTCGGCGCGCTCGGCGATGACGAGCCTGGTCGCACGTGGCGGTCGCTGTGGGCCGCGGAGGGCGTCGACCATGCCCATGTCTCGACCCATCCTTCGGCCCCGACCGGACTTTATTTCGTCTCCCACGGCCCGCAGGGCCATGTCTTCTCCTATCTGCGCGCCGGCTCGGCCGCGAGCCTCTATGGCCCGGCGCAATTGCCTAGGGATCTCATCGCCTCCGCCAAGGTGATCCAGGCCTCCGGCATCAGCCAGGCGATCTCGGCGAGCGCCTGCGACGCGGTGTTCGAAGCCTTCGCGATCGCGCGCCAGAACGGCGTGCTCACCGCCTATGACACCAATCTCCGGCTCAAGCTCTGGCCGCTGACGCGGGCACGGGCGATCGTTCACGCCGCCTGCGGGATGGCCGACATCGTGTTGCCGGGCGACGGCGACGCCAAGCTGCTGACGGGGTTGGAGCAGCCCGACGCCATCGTCGATTTCTATCTCAAGCTCGGTGCCAAGGTCGTGGCGCTGACGCTCGGCCATGAAGGCTCGCTGGTCGCGACGCCTTCCAGCCGCCAGCGTTTCGTGCCGATCAAGGTCGATGCGATCGATGCGACCGGTGCCGGCGACTGCTATGACGGTGCCTTCCTCGCCGAATACATCCGCACGGGCGATGCCTTCGCTGCCGGCGCCTATGCCAATGTCGCGGCAGCGCTCTCGACGCAGGGCTATGGCGCGGTGGCGCCGCTGCCACGCCGCGCCGATGTGGAAGCGCGGATCGCGCAGGAAGTGGCTGGCCGGGCATGAGCGTTCCAGTCCTGATGGAAGCGGGCGCGCTGCTCGCCCGCTACGACGTGCTGATCAGCGATGTCTGGGGCGTCGTCCATGACGGTGTGCTGGCGCTCGATCCGGCCTGCGAGGCGCTGATGCGCTATCGCGAGGGCGGCGGCACGGTGGTGCTGCTCTCGAATGCGCCGGGCCCTTCGGCTCAGATCGCCGGCGTGCTCGACGACAAGCGTGTGCCGCGCGCCGCCTGGGATCGGCTGGTGACCTCGGGCGACGTGACGCGCGCGCTGATCGCCGAGACGCATCTGCGCAAGGCCTATCATATCGGCTGGCCGCAGGACCGGGCGGTGTTCGAGGGCTTCGACGTCGAGATCGTCGGCGAGGATGACGCCGAGTTCGTCGTCGCGACCGAGCTCAACGATTATCGTACGGAGCAGCCGGAGCAGTACCGACCGCTGCTGTCGCGCTTCGCCAAGCGCGGATTGCCCTTTATCTGCGGCAATCCCGACCTCGTCGTCCATGTCGGCCATGACCTTCTGCCCTGCGCCGGAGCGCTGGCGACGATCTATGAAGAGCTCGGCGGCCATGTCGCCTGGGCCGGCAAGCCGCACCGTCCGGCCTATGACCTCGCTCTCGCTGCCGCCCGCGAGGCACGGGCAGGGCGCGACGTCGATCAGGCGCGCGTGCTGGTGATCGGCGACGCCGTGCGCACCGACCTCGCTGGCGCGAAGATGATGGGCTTTGATAGCCTGTTCATCGCCGGCGGCATCCATCGCGACGAGACGATCTGCGATGGCGCGGTGGTGCCCGATGGGCTTGAGCGGGTGCTGGCGGCGCATCGGCCCCTGCCGGTCGCGGCGATGGCGGCGCTGGGCTGATCAGACCGGCGGCGGGTTCGCCTTGCGGATCCGCTCGCCGATCGAGTGATAGAGCCCGTCGAGCGGGCGGAAGACGAAGCGCACCGTCGAGCGGCCGGGCGGCACCATGACGGCGCGGAAGATGACGTTGGCGCGCAGCAGCTGTGCCGGCTTGCCGTCGACCTCGACCTGCCACCAGGGCTGCCAGACATCGTTCAGCACGACAAAGCCGCCGCGCGGCGCGTCCACGTCGAGCAGGACATCGGTCGTGCCGTAGTTGCGGATGCGGACGCTTCCAGCTTGCGCCGGGCCGGTCGGCAGCGGCGGGGGCGCCTTGTCGAACAGGACGGTGCGGCGCGGGTCGAAGCCAACAGGCCATTGCCCGCTTTTCAGGATGGCGCCGAAATCGGCAGCTTGCGCCTCCGTGACGAGGAGCACGCGGGGCAAGGCGCGCGGGTTCTCGTAGACATAGGCGTCCTTGGTCCGCGCGATCTGGACGAGGTCGCCGGGCTTCAGCCGCTTGTCGATCTCCTCGACCGGGACGCCGGTGGCGATGAAGCGCAGGCCGAGCATGTCGGCGAGCAGTGAACGATAGGACGGCATCAGCGGCGAGAAGGTGCGCTGGTCGGGCAAGGCGACATGGTCGCCGGCGCCAGTCGCCTCGCTGTAGAGGCCGAGCCGGAGCGGATTGTAGCCCAGCGTGTTGTCGAGCCCGTGGACGAGGCTGGCATTGGGCCAGTGGAAGTCGATGCCGGCGAGTTCGATGCGGTCGCGCCGATCGGGGCCGGCGGTGCGGGCGGTCTCGCGCTTGAGCAGGGCGATGGTCTCGTTCGTACTGTCGGCGCGCAGCACCTCGTACATCCCGGCCGGCAAGGCGGTCGACTCGCTCGGGCCGTTGTTGACGCCGAGATCGACAACCATGGCGATGGCGAGGATGATGGTCGCGGCCATGCCGGCGCCCTGCAGAGCGAGCCCGCGCGCCGCGACCAGCGCACCGGCGACCAGCGTCAGGCAGAGGCCAGCCGTCACCAGCGGCACGAAGGCGACATGCAGGCGGCCGACCGTCCATGCCAGCCAGATCGCGGCAGTGAAGCCCGCCAGCAGCAGGATGATTTCGAGTGCGATCTGCCAGCCGCGCGGGCGCGGGGCGGTATCGGTCAGGACGAGATGGGTTATATAGCCACCGAGGATCGAGAGCAGCGCGCCGAGAATGAAAAGCGCGTCGGCCGGGCGGCGGTAGAAGTCGATGCCGGGCAGGTGGAAGAGCACAGCGAAGCCCGGCGTGTAGCGGCCGAGCGCGAAGACCAGCACGATCAGTGTGGCCACGCTCAGCGCCACGATCTCGCGCCGGAGCAGGGCGCCGCGGACGATGCCGACGCCGCCGACGAGCAGGATCGGCAGCAGGCCGAGATAGAGCTCGCCCATATTGCGGGCGAGATAGAGGTCGAGCGGGCCGAAGCGCTTCTCCCAGGCCGGGCTGGGCGGGCCCCAGAAATTCTCCAGCGGCCCCGAGGCGCCATAGAGATTGGCGATCAGCCCGGTCAGCAGCGAGCCCGGATGCAGCGAGCCCTTGCCGGCGCCGGCGAGATCGATCACCGGCCGGTTCGACTCCTCCGCCAGTACGGCGGTGAGCAGGATCGGGATGGTCGCGACCAACGTGGCGCCGAGCACGCCGAGCAGCAGTGGCATCAGGCTGGCGCGCAGCGCCGCGAGCGGCCTGTCGGCCATGGCGATGGCGGCGAGCACCAGCCCGGCGAGGACGTAGACGCCGAGCAGGGCGACCTGATCACGCCCCAGCACCATGAAGCCGGCGGCGAGCCCGGCCGCGAAGCCATAGCGCCAGGAGCTGCGTTCGAGCGCGCGAGAGAGCAGCAGCAGCGTCACCGCGAAATAGGACAGGCTCAGTACCTGCCCGACATGCTGGATGCGCCAGGCCGCGGCCGCCCCGAAGGCGAAGGAGAGAGCGCAGACCACGGCGCCGGCCGGATGCCAGCCGCGATCGCGGAAAAGCAGGACGAGACAGAGCGCGCCGACGAGCAGCGACCCTAATAGGGCGCCGTCGCTCCAGCGGAAATCCGGGCTGGGATTGAGCAGAGCGATCAGGAAATAGGGCGGCGAGAAGATCAGCGATTGCGGATCGGCGACCTGCGGTGACCCCGCGAAGACGAAGGGCGTCCAGAACGGCGAGAGCCCCTTGTGCAGGGCGCTGGCGAGGAATTGCAGCTGCGGGTGGAAATGCGCCTTGGCGTCCCAGGGCACGGTGACTGCGCCGGAAAGCCAGGGCCAGGACAGCGCCAGCCAGCCGGCACAGACCAGCAGCATCACCCTGGCGGTCGGCCAGGGGGCGGGCGGCGGCTCGGTCTCGTGGTGGTCCCGATCTGGCAGGGGAGCATCGGACATGAGGGCTTCCTGCCCCAGGCCCGGCTTGGGATCAATCCTTCGGAGCGGCCCGCGCCATCAGCGCGTCCATGTCGATGAAGTGGCCGGCGCGGTCGCGCTTCGAGGCGAGATAGCGGACATTGTGGACGTTCGGGCGGCCGAGCACGCGCTGGGTCGCTGCGACTTCGAGGCCGGCGGCCTTGATCGCGCCGATCTTGAGCGGATTGTTGGTCAGCGCCGTGACGCTGGAGACGCCGAGCTGCTTCAGCATTGCAGCAGCGAAGTCGAAATGGCGCTGGTCGAGATCGAAGCCGAGCACCTCGTCGGCGTCGTAGGTATCCCAGCCCTGACTCTGCAGCTTGTAGGCGCGCATCTTGTTGGAGATGCCGTTGCCGCGGCCTTCCTGGTCGAGATAGAGCAGGATGCCGCCCTCGTTCTCTGCCATCCACTGCACGGTCTCGCGCAGCTGGTCGCCGCAATCGCATTTCAGCGAGCCGAACAGGTCGCCTGTCAGGCAGGCCGAATGCAGCCGCACCGGGACGGCAGCCGAAAGGTCCGGCTTGCCGACGATGATCGCGACCTGGTCGCGCAGGCCCTCGCCGCCGCGGAAGACGACGAATTCGGTCTCCGGCGCGCCTTCCAGCGGCACCGGCGCGCGGCCGACGATGGCAAGCCGCGCGACCTGCGCGGCGCGATAGCCGTTGACGGCGTCGATGGTGACCTCGATCAGCGGCTCGCCTGCGACCTGGGCGGCCTGGACCGGGACGAGGATCACGGCCGGCAGCACCAGTGAAAGGCGGGCAAGTTCGAGCGCGGCGTTGTCGAGCGCATTGGCCGGGCCGACGGGGGCGTCGACGCGGGCTTCGAGCTTGAGGGCGAGGGTCTCGATGCGGGCAAGGTCGATCGCCGGCATGGCGAGGGTGCCGGTCTCGGTGCGTCCCTTGGCGCCGAGGCGGCGCAGGCGCGCAGCGCTCAGCACGAGGCGAGCCTTGCCGGCGGAGAGGAAATCGAGACGGGCTGTAAGATCGGCCTCGGCGAGCTCGGCGGACAGGGCCAGCGCCAGCTCCTCGCCCTGGCGCAGCAGCACCGGACGGGCGGCGCGGAACTCGGCAAGGGCGCGGTCGACGGCGACCAGATCGGTCTCGCCCGGCCGGTCGAAAAGCTTACGCGACTGAGGCATCGGAAAGTCCGTCAGATTGCGCCCGAAGGCGCGGAGGAATGTGAGCTAGCTACGCGCGTCTCGCCTGGACAGATGCATCCGATGCAACACCGCGTTCCTACAACGTATCCGCTTCTGCGTGGTTCCCAGGACAGGGCCGCAACAGGCCCGGCCGACGACCGATTGCAGACTGGCCTATAAAAGCGCGAGATTGAACACCAGATGAATAGTCGCGGCAGCGGACCCTGACCAGATATGGCGATCGGGAGCGCATAACGGAAATGACGCAGGGACATGACCCGGTAACGACGGACGCGGGCCGCGGCGCCGTTTACAGTCCAACGGCGCGCGCCCTGCACTGGATCACGGTCGCGGCGGTGTTCGTGATGATCCCGCTCGGGCTCGCCATGACCTATCGCGGCAATACGCTCGACATCTGGGACGGGGTGACCGACGCGCTCTATTCCTCGCACAAGCTGCTCGGCTTCCTGGTGCTCTGGCTCAGCGCCGGCCGATTGCTCTACCGGCTGCTGCATGGCGCGCCGCCGGACGAGCCGACGCTGGAATGGTGGCAGAAGGCGGCCTCGCACCTCGTGCATTGGGCGCTCTATGGCCTGCTGCTGATCGTACCGATGCTCGGCTGGATCGGCGTCTCGCTCTTCCCGTCGCTGATGGTGTTCAACCTGTTCGACCTGCCGGCACTGGCGGCGCCGAACGAGGAAGCGGCCAAGCGCGTGCTCTTCGTCCATGGCTGGCTCGCCATCCTGCTGGCGCTGCTGGTCTGCGCGCATATCGGTGCGGCGCTGTTCCATTACGTCATCCGCAAGGATGGCGTGCTGCGCCGGATGCTGCCGGGGGCGAAGTAGGGCTCACCATTCTGCAGGCGGCGCGTTTCTCTCGATGATCTCGGCCAGCCGGCGGCGTGTGCCCGGTGTCGTCCCGTCCGGGAGGGCTGAGAGCGGGAAGAAGCGCGCCTCGGCGATCTCGTGATCCGGCTGCTTCGGCGCACTCTGCGCGAAGGCGCGCACGATGAAGACGGCGACATGGTCGCGCACGGAGACATGCCGGTTGAGGAAGATGCCGTGCAGCACCGCCGGGCTGGTCAGCGCGATATTGGCTTCCTCGCGCAGCTCCTTGGCGAGCGCGTCGCGAAGCGTCTCGTCCGGCTCGACCCCGCCGCCGGGCATGTGCCAGCCCGGCGTATAGGTATGGCGTACCAGAAGGATCTCGCCAGCCTCGCTCAGCACCGCGGCGCGGACGCCCAGCGTCATGCCGCGGCGCAGGCGGAAATAGAGGTGCAAGGTTTTCCCGGCCAGCCGCCGCAGCCCGCGCGGCACCCGTTCGATCCCTGATGCGCCGGAGCGCGGGCCGGATCCGTCCTCGTTGCTCACGATGTCGGCAAATCCTGCTGCCGGGTTAATTGTCTATGCAATGGACGCATAACAGAACTCTGTTTCCCCTCTCGATATAACACAAACGCGCCTTAAATAGGGGTCACAAGCTCACGCCGTTACCGCTGGGGAAATTACCATGCTTCTCGCCTTCATCACTGCCCGCCTGAACGCCAAGCCCCGCTTCGTCTGGAAGCCGGCTGTCACCCTGACCGATCCGCGCATCGTCTCGGAGCTGATGGGCTCGGCCAACTGAGCCTTTCAGGCTGCGTCATCTTCGCCCGCCGCCGCCGTCATGCTTGACGCGGCGCGGGCGTTGAAGGCAAGCGCTTGTGTGTGTTCACGCTCGCGCATCTCTCCGACCCGCATCTCGGGCCGCTGACCAAGTTCTCGCTGCGCGAGCTGATCGGCAAGCGTGCGACCGGATATGTCAACTGGCGACGCAAGCGGCGCCACGCCCATGACATGGAAATCCTCGGGCTGATCGTCGCCGACATCCTGGCGCAGAAGCCTGACCACATCGCCTGCACCGGCGATGTCTCCCATATCGGCCTGCCGACCGAGTTCAAGACGGCATTCACCTTCCTCGACACGCTGGGCCCGCGCGATACCGTCAGCTTCGTGCCCGGTAATCACGACTGCTATACGCGCTCGTCGCTCGCTGCGCTTTCGCATGAGCTCGAGCCTTGGTGCTCCGGCGATGGCGGTGAGGCGGGCTATCCCTGGTATCGCCAGCGCGGCCCGGTCGCGCTGATCGGGATGAACAGCGGCATTCCGACGATGCCGCTGATGGCGACCGGGCGCGTCGGCTCGGCCCAGATCGCCGTCACCGAGAAGCTGCTGGCGCAAGCCAAGGCCGATGGGCTGATCCGCGTCGTACTGATCCACCATCCGCCCTATGTCGGCGGTGCGCGGCGAACGCGCGAGCTGGTCGATGCCGACGCCTTCGAGGAGATGCTGCGCCGGGTGGGGGCGGAGCTCGTCCTGCACGGGCACAACCACCGTTTCTCGCTGGCCTGGCGACCTGGCCTCGATCATGACGTGCCGATCGTCGGCGTGCCCTCGGCCTCGATCGGCCCGCGCGGCGGCCATGGCGAGCTCGCCTGCTGGCATCTGCTGCGCATAGAGGGGCCGCCGGCGGCCCCGCATATCAGCCTGGAGCGCCGTGCCTTCGATCTCGACGGCACGGTCAAGCAATTGCAGCTGATGCCGCTGACCGGCGGCGGGATAGTCTAGCCGTCATTCTCGGGCGGAGCGAAGCGCAGGCCCGAGAAGCTCAGGACGAGAAGGTGCCAACGGAACCTCCTCCGGCAAGAAATGCTCGGGCCAAGCCCGAGCATGACGTGTTTCCTCAGACGCAGCGGCCGCCGTCGACCGCCAGGATCGAGCCGGTCACCATCTCGGATTCGTCAGAGCACAGGAACAGCGCGGCATTGGCGATGTCCTGCGGCGTCGAGAACCGGCCCCACGGAATCGTCGCGGTGAAGGCCTTGCGCTTCTCCGGGGTGTCCTCGCCCATGAAGGTCGCGAGCAGCGGCGTCTCGCCGGCGACGGGAGCGATGGCGTTGACGCGGATCCTGTCGGGCGCAAGCTCGACCGCCATCGACTTCGAGAGCAGGTTCGCGGCGCCCTTCGAGCCGTTGTACCAGGTCAGGCCCGGGCGCGGGCGCACGCCCGCGGTCGAGCCGATATTGAGGATGACGCCGCCGCCATGCTCGCGGAAATGCGGCACCGTCGCCCTGGCCATCAGGAAGATCGACTTGACGTTGACGTCGAAGACGCGGTCGAACTCGGCCTCGGTGACATCCAGCATCGGCTGGTTGCGATGGCTGATGCCGGCATTGTTGACGACGATGTCGAGCCGCTCGAAGCGCTTGATCACCTTGGCCACGGCCGCATCGACGCTCTTGGCCTTGCCGACATCGCAGGCGACGGCAAAGGCCTTGCGGCCGATCGCCTTGGCGGCCTCGCGAGCCTTGTCGCCGTTGATGTCGAGCACCGCGACCCGCGCGCCCTCGCGCACGAAGGTCTCGGCGATGCCGAGGCCAAAGCCCTGCGCCGCGCCGGTGATCAGCGCCGTCTTGCCCTTCAATCTCATGGTGCTTCCTCGAGGATTCTATCTGCACGCCGACTGTGGGACGATTTGGCCGGCGGGATAAATACGCTTTCGCGATTGGCCGGATAGCGGAATTGTATGGGCTGGGCGGCCGATCGCGCAGTTTGGCATTCTCGTCACGGTCGGGCTTGTCCCGACCATCCACGTCTTCATCGATCGGGGGCGCTGTTCAAGACGTGGATGCTCGGCACAAGGCCGAGCATGACGGAGAGAGCGCTTACGGCTCTAAGCCCCGATCTCCTCGCGCAGCATCTCCAATTCGAGCCAGCGCTCCTCGGTCTGCGCGATCTCACGTGTGACCTCGTCGAGCCTTGCCGTCGCCTTGGCGAAGAGCTTTGGATCGCGGGTGTAGAGATCACCGGCCAGCGCCGCATTGAGCTTGCCGGCCTCGGCCTGCAGCTTGTCGAGCTGCTGCGGCAGGGTCTTCAGCGCGTGCTGCTCGTTGAAGGAGAGCTTGCGCTTCGCAGTAGCGGTATTGGCGGTTGGAGCGGGCGTCGGTGACGGCACCGCCGATCCCTTCACCGGAACGGCCCGTACCTTGGCGCCGACGCCGCGGCCGCGCTGGGCCAGCATGTCGGAATAGCCGCCGGCGAACTCGGTCCAGACGCCGTCCCCATCCGAGATCAGGGTCGAGGAGACGACGCGGTCAAGGAAGTCGCGGTCATGGCTGACCAGCAGGACGGTGCCGCCATAGTCGGCGAGCAGTTCCTGCAGCAGGTCGAGCGTCTCGATGTCGAGATCGTTGGTCGGTTCGTCGAGCACGAGGAGGTTCGAGGGCTTGGCGAGCGCGCGGGCCAGCATCAGCCGGCCGCGTTCGCCACCGGAGAGCGCCCCGACCGCGGTGCCGCGCTGGATCGGCTGGAACAGGAAGTCCTTCATGTAGCTGATGACGTGGCGCGGCGTGCCGCCGACCATGACCTGGTCCGAGCCACCGCCGGTCAGCGCATCGCCGAGCGGCGTCGCCGGGTCGAGGCTTTCGCGGCGCTGGTCGAGCGTCACCATTTCGAGCGTCGCGCCGAGCTTGACCGTGCCGGAATCGGGCTTGAGCGCGCCGGTCAGCATGTTGATCAGCGTCGTCTTGCCGGCGCCGTTGGGGCCGACAATGCCGATGCAGTCGCCGCGGGCGACGCGCAGCGAGAAGTCCTTGACCACCGGCCGGCCGTCATAGGCCTTGGCGATGTCGACAGCCTCGATCACCAGCTTGCCCGAGGCCTGCGCCTCGCTCGCTTCCAGCCTGACCGAGCCGACGGCCTGGCGGGCGGTGCGGCGCTGCTCGCGCAGGCCATGCAATTCGCCGAGCCGGCGCTGGTTGCGGGTGCGCCGGGCGCTGACGCCGTAGCGCAGCCAGTCCTCCTCGCGGGCAATCTTGCGGTCGAGCTTGTGGCGGTCGAGTTCCTCCTGCGCCAGGACCTCGTCGCGCCAGGCCTCGAACTCGCCGAAGCCGCGCTCAACACGGCGGGTGACACCGCGGTCGAGCCAGATCGTGGCACGCGAGAGCGAGCTCAGGAAGCGGCGGTCATGGCTGATCAGCACCATGGCCGAGCGCAGCGATTTCAGCTCCTGCTCGAGCCATTCGATCACCGGCAGGTCGAGATGGTTGGTCGGCTCATCGAGCAGCAGGATATCGGGCTCGGGCGCGAGCACGCGGGCGAGCGCGGCGCGGCGCGATTCACCGCCCGACATGCTCGCGGGGTCTTCCTCGCCGGTCAGGCCCAGTTCCTCGATCAGGTATTGCGCGCGATAGGCATCGTCGCCGGGCCCCAGGCCCGCCTCGACATAGGCAAGCGAGGTCTTGTAGCCGGAGAAGTCGGGCTCCTGCGGCAGATAGCGGACGGTCGCGCCCGGCTGGACGAAGCGCTCGGCGCTGTCGGGCTCGACGATGCCTGCCACGATCTTGAGCAAAGTCGACTTGCCGGAGCCGTTACGGCCGACCAGGCAGACCCGCTCGCCGGCCGAGACGGCGATTTCCGCGCCCTCCAGCAAGGGTTGGCCGCCGAAGGTGAGCGCGACGTCGCGAAGGTGGAGCAAAGGAGCCATGGCGGGCGGGATAGACTGCGGCGACGCGCCTGTCACCCTGTCGGGTCTTGCCGAGTGCTTTTGCTTGATCCACTATGAGATACGATTTGTATCTCATATGAGATAATGCTCATGAGACAGCCGGCTCTCCGCAAGCCTCGTACCGCCCGTATCGGCGACAATGGCGGCCCGCCGCTCGAGGAGAAGAAGCGCAAGCCGCGAACCGACAAGAGCGAGATCGGTCATTCTTTCGACTGGCGCTTCGCCCATCGCAAGGCCTGGAAGAAACCGCGCGAGATCGCGCTTCGGCGACAGGAACGGGCCGAGGCGCTCGGGCTGACCTATGAGGAATATACGCTCGAAGTGCTGGAGCGCGGCTATTTCCCGCAGGAAAGTCACGTCGAGACGATCGTCGCCAAGCGGCCGCAGCGCCGGCGCGACGGCGGCGTGGTCGGGCAGTCGCTGAAGGGGATGAGGTTGAAGAAGACGTAGGCCTCTCAGGCCCGCAGAGCCCGCCGCAACACCTTCGTCATCGGGCGCTCGAACCAGTGGTAGACCGCCAGCGCCGCGAACACGGCCGTGACCAATGCCAGCACGATGAACAGGCCGGTCGCATTTGGAGCAATCCGGGCGAAGACTTCGCGCAGCGCCCGGATCGCGAAAGGGTGGACAAGGTAGAGCGCATAGGAGGCATCGCCCAGGATGGCGAGCGATCTCACCAGCGCCGAAGGGGCGGTGACATTGCGCCCGCAGGCCGCGGCGGTGACCAGGAGCAGCGCCGCCGGCCCGCGCAGCGCGACCGCCCCCCAGGCGGTCTGGGCCCAGCCATCGCCGGCGGCGGCAACGAGCAAACCGATGCCGGCCGCGGCCATCAGCCAGCGCAGGCGGCCGTCGAGCCGGAGGCCATTCTGGCGGAGCAGGCCGACCGCCATGCCGGCGGCGAATTCGAGCGCGATCGGCTGGCCCCAGAAGCCGAAGGGCAGGGCGAGCGGTCCGGTCAGAGTCTGCGCTCCGACCAGCCCGGCGAGCGCCACGGTCACGAGCGGCACGACCAGCCGTCCCGGCGCGAGCAGCGCTGCACCGAACAGGGCGTAGAACAGCATCTCGTAGTTCAGTGTCCAGCCGAGCGAATAGATCGGCTGTAGCTCGCCCACCGCATTCGCCATCGGCCAGAACAGATAGGAGGCGGCGATCTGCTGGAGATTCGGGGCACCCGAATTGAGCAGCGCAGGCGAGGCGAGGAGCACGACGAGGAAGAGCGTGGTTGCTGCCCAGTAGAGCGGCACGATCCGGGCGATGCGCCGGGCGATGAACAGGCGCGCTCCGTCCGGCCTGCCGAACAACCCGGCCGAGGAATGCACCATGATGAAGCCGGATATGACGAAGAACAGGTCGACGCCGGCATTCCAGGGCAAGGCATGCGAGGGCGCGAAGGCGGTGCCGGCTCTGGCTGCGAGAAAGCCGGCATCGGCCTGGACGTGATGGACGGCGACCATCAGCGCCGCAAGCGCGCGCAGGACCTGGATGCCGTAGAGCTGGGGCAAGGTGCAGATCGTCTTTGAAAGGGGGAAGGCGAGTGTGGCTGCGCTCAGGCAAACCACAAGCGCGCGGGATCGTCGAGACCGAAGCGGCCGGGAGCCGAGGCTATGGCGGCCAGGCCCTGTTCGGCGGGATCGTCGGCGGTGATCACGTTGAGCGCGAAGCGGGCGGCGAGATCCTCGACCGGCGGCTTGCCGGCGAAGACAGCGTGGATCGTCGCCTTGTCGGCGAGCGGCAAGATGCGCGGTGCGATGCCGCCGGCGAGATAGACGCCGCCCGTCGCCTTGAAGCCGAGCGCGAGATCGCCGGCGACGCGCGCCAGCAGCCGCCAGAAGCAGACCACCGCCATCAGTGCGCCGGGATTGCCGTCGAGCGCCAGCGCGGTGACGTCGGCGGCGCTGACATCGGGCTCGGCGACGTCGGATTGACGCATCACTGCGCGATGAAAGCGGATGAGGCCGCTGCCGCTGAGCAGTTCCTCGATCGTGACGCGCGGGATGCCCTCGGCCAGCGCCGGCCAGAGCTTCACTTCGGCCGGGTCCTCCGGGCCGATGCCGATATGGCCGGATTCGGTCGGCACCAGCATGCCGGTGTCGCCGCGCCGCAGCAGGGCTGCAGCGCCGAAGCCGGTGCCGGGGCCGAGCACGAGGCGGGGGCCTTCCGGCTCGGGCTGGCCGCGGACGAGATTGACCAGGTCGCGATCCCTGAGCACCGCCAATGAGGCCGCCAGCGCCTCGAAATCATTGACCAGCAGACCCTGCTCGAAGCCGAGCGCCCGGCCAAGTTCGGGGCCGTCGAAATGCCAGCTGGCATTGGTGAGCTGGGCCTTGCGCCCGTCGAGCGGGCCGGCGACGGCGAGGATGGCCGAGCGTGGCTTCACCGTCAGCGTCGACAGCACCGAGCCGAGCGCAGCTTCCGGCGTCGGATGCGCGCCGGTGCTGATCCGGGCCAGCGGCTCATGCAGGGCGCCGGGGGTCGGGACCAGCGAGAGCCGGCAATTGGTGCCGCCGATATCGGCGACGAGCACCGGATGGGGAAAGCCCGAGCTCACGCGTGCTTCTTCCAGGGCGAGAACCAGCCGAGGCCTTCGAGCGTGCCGGCGCGGGGGCGATACTCGCAGCCGACGAAGCCGGGATACCCCAGCGAATCGAGCTGGGCGAACAGCGCGGGATAGTCGGGCCGGGTGCCGTCCGGCTCGTGCCGGCCCTCGGCATTGGCGATCTGGACATGGCCGACCAGCGGGTAGAGCGCTTCCAGCCGCGCCCCGACATCGCCGTGGATCAATTCGCAATGATACATGTCGAATTGCAGCTTGACGTTGGGCCGGCCGGATTCGCGGACATAGGCCGCCGCCTGATCAAAATCATTGAGGAAATAGCCCGGCATGTCCTTGCCGTTGATCGGCTCGAGCAGCAGGTCGACGCCGTGCTCGCCGAGCTTGTCGGCGGCGTAGGCGAGCGAGGTGCGATAGGCTTTCTGGGCCGCCGGATCGTTCGGGTCGGTGAGGCCGGCCATCATGTGCAGGCGCTTGACGCCGGTCTCGTGGACATAGGCCAGCGCCGTCTCGATGCCAGCGCGGAACTCATCCTCGCGGCCGGGCAGGGCGGCCATGCCGCGCTCGCCCTTGGCCCAGTCGCCGGGCGGCAGGTTGAACAGCGCCTGCTCCAGCCCGCCGCCGGCGAGCGCGAGGCCGACCTTCTCCGGTGCGTGTTCATAGGGGAACAGGAACTCGACCGATTCGAATCCGGCTTCGGCCGCCGCCTTGAAGCGGTCGAGGAATTCCCACTCGTTGAACATCATCGAGAGATTGGCGGCAAAACGCGGCATGGGTCGGTCTCATCAGTCGGATCGAGGCGGCAAGCTAGCCCGTTAGGACCGGTACGTCATCGATAACCTGAGCGGATGGTCTGGGTTCCGCCTCATCAGACACCGAGCAGACGCGGCAGGGACGAGGACAGCAGAGCGAGGCCGGACAGCGTCAGCAAGGTCAGCACGATGCGGCGGAAGGCCTGATCGCTGATGCCGATATAGAGCTTTCCGCCGAGGAGCGAGGGAATCAGCATCGCCGGCGCGACGATGGCGAAGGCCGGCCACATCTCGCGCGTGACATTCCCGGCCAGGACATAGCCGAGCATGGTCGCGGCGAGCATGGTCAGGTTGAAGTTCTGGACGATGGAGCGCTGCACGTCCTTGTCCATGCGGCGTAAGCTGCACCATAGCGTAGGCAGCACGCCGGAGAAGCCGCCGAAGCCGCCCATGATGCCGCCGCCGAGCCCGATCGCGCTGTCGGCCAGGCGCCCGCCGAAGCGGACGGGCGGCAGATGCGGTGCGAACAGCATGATCGGGCACCAGACGGCCAGGAGGATGCCGAGCCCGGCCTTGAACAGGTTGGCATCGACCAGCGGCAATAGCAGGACGCCGACCGGGATGCCGGCGAGGCCGCCGAGCAGGAAGGGCCAGAGCCGGGCGAAGTCGAAGCCGCGGCGCACCGTCACGGCCGCGATGGTCTGGCCGGTCAAACCGCCGAACACGGCCATGACCGCGGCGAGCTTGGGATCGAGCGTCCAGGCCCAGACCGACAAGGAGACCAGGCTGAAGGCGAAGCCGGAGAGACCCTGCACGAAGCCGGCGAGAGCGGCTCCGAGAATCAGGCTCAGGATGGTGTTGGTGTCCATTGGGGCAGCCTGATCGATCACTCGTATCGATAATCAAGCGCTGGTCATCCCGGGCAACCGAAGGGAGATCCGGGATCCATTCCGGAACCTCACCGAGAAGCGTTCCGGAATGGATCCCGGATCGGCGCCGCTGGCGCGGCTTGTCCGGGATGACGCGCGGAAAAAGGAGAGTGGCGAGCTACTTCTTCGCCTCCGGCTTGGCCGGCGGATTCGGGTCCCTGGAGAAGCTGCGGAAGACCATGTCGGGCGAGGAGGTGTTGTGGCGCGAATGGGTGGTGCGGCCCATCCAGACATCGGTCGCCTTGCCGCCGGTGAACGGCATCAGGGCCTCCTCGCGCCAACCCTTGGCGCCGGGCTCGCGGATGGCGATGCGGGCGACGTCGTTGTTGAACTCGGTGACATACATCGAGCGCAGCGCGGCGAAGGCTTTGCCGCCGGCGACCGGCTTGTCGAGCACGGCGTCGAGCACCATGCGGTTCTCGTCGACGCTGTCGAGCTTGAGCGTGCCCGAGCTGCCATCCTTGAAGGCGAGGTTGAAGGAGAGCGTCTTGGGATCGAAGGCGATCTCCTTGATGTTCACCACCGGCCGGGCGCCATCCTGCTCGACCGGTCCGAACAGGAAGGAGGAGCCATAGGCGGCAGCCGAGAGCTGCTGCGGTGGCAGCGGCCGCACGCGCCAGTAGCCGTCCTGCGGATAGACGACCAGCACCTCGTAGGAGCCGGTCTTGCCGAGCTTCCAGAGCTGGACGAGATGGAGGCCCTTCTCGACGCGGTCGCCGACCCGGAAGGTCGTCTCGGCCGGGCGCCAGAAGCTCTCGAAAGTGTAGCCGACCAGCCAGTACTCGATGCTCTCGTAGAAGGTGATGCGTTGCGGCGGCACCGGTGCCTTGTGGACGGGATCGCCGCTCATGTCGCAATCGGTCCAGTCGGCGTCCCAGTTGTCGCGCAGCAGGCCGGCGATATAGGCCGGGTGCGCCGCCTCGATGCGGAAACGCCGGACCTCGGGCGAGATCGCCTTGATGGTGACGTTGTCCTTCTCGGCGCAGGCAACCTGCTCCGACTCGTTCTTGACCTCTACGGCGACGTCGCCGGCGGCGTGGGCCGCGGCGGCGGTCAGCAGAAGCGTCATGGAGATGGCGAGCGGGCGAACGAGAGCGAGCATGGTCATCCTTGGTCGGTTGCGTTCGTGGTCAGCCTGGACAGCGCAAGATGAATGTGGGCTGAGCCGGGTCATAGAGCCGATGCGCCTGCGAAGAAAGCGCGACACCGTGGCAGCTTTCGCAATCGACGCGGGCAAGGCCAGATTGCCGCTGCGTGAGGCGCGCCCGGTCCTTACGTGCAGGGACCGCCTTCGATGCAAAGCTATCTGCTGGCCTCCGGCGTGCTGATGATCCTGATCGGCATCGTCCATTCCGTGATCGGCGAGATCCTGATCTTCCGGCAATTGCGGGCAGGGACGATCGTGCCGCTTCTCGCGCCGCCGCCGCTGCGCGAGCGGCATCTGCGGATACTCTGGGCGAACTGGCACCTGACCTCAGTGCTCGGCTGGGGATTGGCGGCGCTGCTGATCGTGATCGCCGGGGCGCCCGATCTGACAACGCACAAGCTTCACATCCGCATCATCGCGATCGCGACGCTCGCCGGCTCAGTCCTTGTACTCTATGCGACCAAAGGCCGGCACCCCGGCTGGCTCGGCCTGCTCATCGCGGCCGGGCTCGCCTGGTTGGGGCAGAGCGGCGCTTAGGAGAGATCAGCGCGACAGCAGAGCGTAGACATCGCCCGAATTGGCATCATGCGGGAGATCGTGGAGGTAACCGCGCATCGCCTCGCCACCGATCGGTTCAGGGAAGGCGAGTTGCTGGCTCTCGCCGAGCGCGACGTTGAAGCGATAGGGCCCAAGCGCTTCGAGCCGCGCGAGGCAGGCGTCCGCGACATCGCGCTGGATCGTGGTGAACTCGAAGGAGAGGGCAGGCGGCGTCTGCGAGAGGCCGGCGAGGACATGCGCCTCAAAGCCCTCGACATCGATCTTGATGAAGGCGGGCAGGCCATGCTCGCCGATCAGCGCATCGAGCGTGGAGCAGGGCACGGTGAGCTCGCGGTCCCAGACCTGCTCGCGCCAGCCATCCTGGCCGTGGGCCGCATCGACGAACTCGCCCGAGAGGGTCGACACCGTCGGGTTGGCGCTGTTGATCCTCAGTGTCGCGCTGCCCTGGCTGTCGCCGCAGGCGGCCTCGACCAGCGTCACCTTGGGATCGCGGCCATGGATCAGGCGCAGCGCCCGGGCGGGGCCGGGCTGCGGCTCGAGCGCGACGACGCGGGCGCCCAGCCGGCGGAAGGAGGAGATGCGGTCGCCGACATGGGCGCCGATGTCGAAGGCTAGATCGCCGGCCCTGAGGAAGCGGGCATAGAGCGAATCCATCGCCGCCTTGCGGACGTGGTCGCCATGGTAGACGCGCAGCGAGCGCGACAGGCTCCGGGCGGTGCCCTCCGGGTAGGCGACCGGCTTCATCGCGCCTTGCCGCCCTGGATCGCGACGATCTCGGCCGGCGGGTCGAAATCCTCGGGAATGCCGCAGAGGCCGGTGCGGACGAACCAGGCTCCCAGGGCGGGCGCCGCAGTCAGCATTGCGAAGGGGATAGCGAGGACGTAGCCGGCGGTCAGCGGCAGCGACCAGATCAGCACCGTCGGCGAGAGCACAGCGAGCGTGCCGAAAATGTACAGCCCGAACAGCAGATGCGGCCAGAGGCCGGCGCAGGCCGTGGCGAAGGAGAGGGCATGGGCATCGCGCGCCTGGCCATTCCAGCCGATCTTCGCCTTGCCGAAGGCGAGGCCGACCATGAACAGCGTCGTTCGGAAGGTCGAGACCGCGCCCTGCAGGAAGGCGAAGACGATCTCGATCAGCGAGGAGGCGACGAAGCGGGCGGTGCCGCCATAGCGCTTCGTGCCATCCTTCGTCAGCAGGATGTCGGCGAAGCCGGCGAGCTTCGGCGACAGATACATCGCGAAGAACAGCACATAGAGGAAGGCGGCGAAGCCGGCCGGGTAATCGGCGATGCCGCGATCCTCCAGCACCTTCAGCGGCAGGAGCGCGATCATCAGTGTCCAGGCAGGGAGACCGATGAACATCAGGATCGCCCAGGCCAGCTGGAAGCGGCTCATCGCCTTGAGGCCGGGGATGTCCATGATCTTCAGGTACTGGAGATTGCCGAGGCACCAGCGCAGGTCGCGCCGGGCGAATTCCAGCATGGTCGGCGGGTTCTCCTCCCAGCTGCCGGCCTCGACCGGGAGCACGCGGACCTCGTAGCCGGCGCGGCGCATCAGGGTCGCCTCGACCTGGTCATGGCTCATGATGGGACCACCGAGCGGCGGCCCGCCCGGCACGGTCGGCAGATGGCAATGATCGCGGAAGGGGGCGATCCGCACCATGGCGTTGTGGCCCCAGAACGGGCCGCAATCGCCGATCCACCAGGCCGAGCCCATGGTGTAGGGCCGCATGCCGTGGCGCATGCCGAACTGGAAGATGCGGGCAAAGGCGGACTTGCTCGGCATGCCGACGACCAGGCTCTGCAGGATGCCGAGCCTGGGATAGGCCTGCATCATCCGGGCGAGCTTCACGATCGCCTCGCCGGACATGACGCTGTCTGCGTCGAGCGGCAGCATCAATTCGTAGCGATCGCCCCAGCGCTCGCAGAAATCGCGGACATTGCCGGCCTTGTAGCCGGTATTGTCGCTGCGGCGACGATAGACGATCGTGCAATCCTCGCCGGCATCGCGGGAGAATTCGGCGGCAAGCGCCTCTTCCTGCGCCGCGACCGCAGGGTCGTTGGTGTCGGAGAGCACGAAATAGTCGAACCAGCCGCCCTCGCCGGTCGCGTTGACGCTTTCCTTGACGATACGCAGCCGGGCGAAGGCGCGGGCCGGATCCTCATTGCGCAGCGTCATCAGCACGGCTGTGCGGATCGCGAGCGGGGTCTGTGCCTCGCCGGCCGCGGCGAAGGGCGCGACCTGAGCGAGCCCGTCCTTGGTGCCGTGCAGCAGCCAGAGCCCGATCGCGGCGTTCCAGAAGCCGAGCACGGTCCAGGGGGCGCCGAACAGGAAGGCGATGAAGATCGCGATGTCGGCGAGGCTCCAGCCGCCAGCCGAGAGCACATGCGCGAGGCCCCAGAGCAGGGCAGCCAGCGTCGCGAGGTTCAACGTCGCGACCAGAAAGCGCCTCGCCCGCAAGGTCGATACCGACTGCAAGCCCGCGGGCGTCAGCCTGCTGTCCTCTTGCGCCGCCGCCTGGAACGTGGTCGGAGCGGGACGCTGGTTCATGGCGGTTTCCGTCATGGGCTCACGAGGCTGGCGGGGAACGGCGCGGAGGGCGATGCGTGGTAAAGCCGGCAATTGCGAATGAAGCAAGCGCGCAGGCGACCGCGCTCTGGTATGCCGCCGCGCGTGAATGCGTCCTGAACATCGAGGAGCTGCCGGCGCCCGGGCCGGGCGATTGCCTGGTGCGCACGCTGTGGAGCGGCATCAGCCGCGGCACCGAGCGGCTGGTCTTCGAAGGCCGCGTGCCCGAGAGTGAATATGAGCGCATGCGGGCCCCTCTCCAGCAGGGCGCCTTTCCGTTCCCGGTGAAATACGGCTACTGCGCCGTTGGCATGGTGGATGCGGGGCCGGACGAACTGCTTGGCCGGACGGTGTTCTGCCTGCATCCGCATCAGGATCGCTTCGTCGTTGCTGCGGACCGCGTGACTCTGTTGCCGGAGGCGCTTCCGGCAAGACGCGCCGTGCTCGCTGCCAATATGGAAACGGCGCTCAACGCGCATTGGGATGCCGGCTCCGGCCCGGCCGATCGCATTGTCGTGGTCGGCGGTGGCGTGCTCGGCCTGCTGGTGGCGTTCATCGCGGCCAGGCTGCCGGGGGCGGAAGTGACGGTCGTCGATCTCGACGAAAGCCGCGCCGGGCTTGCGCAGGCGCTGGGCTGCCGCTTTGCGCTGCCGGCCGATTGCCCTGTGGATGCCGACATTGTCTTCCATGCCAGTGCGAGCGCCGCCGGCCTCGCGACCGCGATCGGCGCAGCCGGCTTCGAGGCACGCATCGTCGAATTGAGCTGGTATGGCGAGGGCAGCGTCGCGGCCCCGCTTGGCGGCGCCTTCCATGCCCGGCGCCTGCAGCTGGTTTCCTCGCAGGTCGGGCAGGTTTCGCCGTCGCGTCGGCCGCGCTTCGACTATGCCCGCCGCATGCAGGCCGCTCTGGCGCTGCTGGCGGATGAGCGGCTCGATGCGCTGATCACCGACGAGATCGCCTTCAGGGATGCGTCTGCGCGATTGCCGGCGCTGTTCGCCGGCGCGGGGCTGACCGCCGTCTTGCGCTATTGACGCCGCGCCCCGGCCTTCGCCAAGACTGCGCGCGCAGAAGGAGACTGCCCCATGTTTTCCGTCGAAGTCCGTGACCGCATCATGATCGGCCATTCGCTGCCCGATCCGTTCTTCGGCCCGGCGCAGGCGATGCATGGCGCGACCTTCGTCGTCGATGTCGCCTTCTTCCGCGAGAACCTCACCCGCCAGAACGTGGTGGTCGATATCGGCGCGGCGCTGACCGTGCTGAACGAGACGCTGAAGCCGCTGAACTACAAGAACCTCGACACGTTGCCGCAGTTCGAGGGCGTGCTGACCACCACCGAATTTCTCTGCAAATACGTATTCGACGCGATGGCACTGGCGGCCCGCACCGGCAAGCTCGGCGCCGATGCCGCCGATCTCGCCAGGATCCGCGTTACGCTGCACGAGACCGATCTGGCGCGGGCGAGCTATGAGGGCGCGCTCGCGTGAGCGAGATCGTCTTCGCCATTCCCGGCGATCTCTCGCTGCCGACCGGCGGCTATGGTTATGACCGGCGGCTGCTGGCGGAATGGAGCGAGATGGGCGTCGCGGCGCGGCATCTGCCGCTGCCGGCGAGTTTTCCCAATCCAGGCGAGGCCGATCTCGCCGAGACCGGGCGGGCGATCCTGTCGCAGCCCTATGACAGCGTGCTGCTGATCGACGGGCTCGCCTATGGCGCCTTTCCCGAGAGCGTCGCGGCCGGGCTCGCAGGCCGTGTCGTCGCGTTGGTGCATCATCCGCTCGGGCTTGAGACGGGACTGACACCGGCGCAGGCTACCGAGTTCGTCAGGCGGGAGACGGCGGCCTTGCGCTATGCGTCGGCGGTGATCGCCACGAGCGAGACGACGAAGCGGCTGCTCGTCACCGATTTCGCTGTACCGGCGGAGAAGGTCACCGTGGCGGAACCGGGCGTCGATCCGGCGGAGCGCGCTGTCGGCTCCGATGGCGAGACCGTCGAACTGCTTGCGGTTGGCTCGCTCGTGCCGCGCAAGGGCTATGACGTCTTGATCGCGGCACTGGAGGGGATGACCGACAAGCCATGGCGTCTCACCATCGTCGGCGCCGATGATCGCGTTCCTGCTACGACGGCGGCGCTGAAAAAGCAGATCGTGACCGCCGGCCTATCCGAGCGGGTCAGGCTCGCCGGAGCATTCGGACAAGCCGAGCTCGACGCCGCTTATGCGAAGGCTGATCTCTTCGTCATGCCCTCGCTGTTCGAGGGCTATGGCATGGTGCTGACCGAGGCGCTGGCGCGCGGCCTGCCGATCCTATGCACCACGGGCGGTGCGGCGGCGCAGACGGCGCCTGACGAGGCTGCATTGAAGGTGCCGCCTGGCGATGTCGCGGCGCTGCGTACCGGGCTGGCACGGTTGTTGGATGACAGGCAGGAGCGTCTGCGGCGCTCCGATGCAGCCTGGCAGGCAGCCGGTACATTGCCGCGCTGGCGCGGGACTGCGACGATCGTCGCTGAAGTCTGTGCGAAGGTATTCCCATGAGCGGATTTTCTCCCGATTGGCTCGCTCTGCGTGAACCGGCCGACCATGCAGCCCGCAATCCGCAGGTGCTGGCAGCGGTGGGTTCGACCTTCGCTGGCCGGCAATCGCTTTCGATCATCGACCTCGGTTGCGGCGCCGGCTCGAACCTGCGCGGCAGCTACGGCGTGCTGCCTGCTCGCCAACACTGGACGCTGGTCGATGCCGATCCGCGCCTGTTGTCCGTGGCGCGGCGCAAGCTCGCCGAATGGGCCGACGAGGCTCAGGAGCAGGGCGAGGAACTCGTGCTGCGCAAGGACGACAAGACGCTGACGGTCGATTTCCGCCAGGCGGACCTGACCAAGGACCTTGAATGGGTGCTCGGCTGGCAGCCAGACCTCGTCACGGCCGCGGCCTTGTTCGATCTTGCCTCGGTGCGCTGGCTCGAGCGCTTCGTCGCTTCGCTCGTCAGCATGCGGCTGCCGCTCTACACCGTGCTGACCTATGACGGGCGCGAGAGCTGGGAACCGGCGCATCCGGAAGATCAGCGCATGCTGGCGGCTTTCCACCATCACCAGCACAGCGACAAGGGTTTCGGCCCCGCTGCCGGGCCGGAGGCCACCGAGGCGTTGGCGCAGGCCTTCCGCAAGGCTGGCACAGCGGTGACGGTCGGCGAGAGCCCATGGCAGCTAGGCGTGGATCACGTCGATCTCGTTCGAGAACTGGCGGCCGGGATCGCCGCCGCCGTGACGGAGACAGGCCATGTCTCGCCAGAGACCATTGCAAACTGGCTGGAGGCCAAGCGCGGCGCCTCTGTGACTATCGGCCATCAGGACCTGTGGGCACGGCCGGTGTGAGGCCATTGCCAATCACGCCGAATTCGGCCATGCCGCGATCCCGACCATGACCTCGCTTCCCCTCACCATCCGCCAGGAGCTGCCTGGCGACGCCGCGGCGATCGAGCGCCTGCACGAGCGCGCCTTCGGGCCGGGCCGCTATGCGCGCACCGCCTCGCGCCTGCGTGAAGGTGCGCCGCATGACCCGGCACTGTCCTTCGCCAGCCATGTCGGCACCTTTCTGGTCGGATCCGTCCGGGTGACGCCGATCCTTGCCGGTGGCGGGCCAGGGCTGATGCTCGGACCGCTCACCGTCGATCCCGCCTTCGAGGGACGTGGCATCGGCGCGGCGCTGATGAACGCTTCGATCGAGGCGGCGCGCGAGCACGGCCACGAACTGATCCTGCTGGTCGGCGATGCGCCCTATTACGTCCGCTTCGGCTTCAAGCCGGTCAAGCCGGGGCATCTGATCCTGCCCGGTCCAGCCGATCCGGGGCGCTTCCTGGCGCTGGAGTTGGTCGAGGGCGTGCTGGCGCAGCGTCGTGGCGCGGTGGCGGCGCTGAGATAGGTCAAGGCGTCATTCTCGGGCTTGACCCGAGCATCTCATGACGAGAAGACGCTGCTTGGAGCCTCATCTTGCCTGAGATGCTCGGGGCAAGCCCGAGCATGACGATTGTGGTCACGCCTCGCGCTTGAACCTGCGCCCGCTCTCGCCGATCCAGCCGGCGACCAGCGCCCCGAACAGGATGGCAAGGCCGATCAGCCCGACGAAGAGCGGCGAGATCGAGACGCCGCGGACGATGCCGGAATCGCTGATGCGCAGGCCGATCCAGTCGGCGCCGGCGAACTGTCGCCCGGAGCGGACCGGCACGATGCGCGGGATGGTGACGCCCGAGCCGGTCTCCTGGCCGATCCGCCGCGAGGAGCCGCCGGTCGCCTCGGCGAGCGCCTGGAGCTTGCCGGGGTCGCTGACCACCTCCATCAATTCGCGCGGATTCTCCGGGCCGACGCTGGCGAAGGCGGTCAGGTTCTCGGTGGTGATCTTGTGCAGGCCGAACTCGCTCGCTGCGGTACGGGCGACGAAGAGGCCGGGGCGGCCGGCCTCGAAGGGCACGGTCCGGGTCGAACCGTCGGGCGCGGTGATGAGCGCGGGAGCCGGGTTGTCGCCGAGCGTCTGGCGCTCGATCTCGATGTTGCGGCCACGGGCGCTGGCGCGCAGCGCCTCCTCCTCGAGGTCCGGCTCCTTCATCAGCCAGTGGCCGAGGCGACGCAGCAGATCGAGATGCGGGCCGCCATCGCGGAAGCCGCGGGCCCAGAGCCAGGCATGGTCGGAGAGGAAGAGCGCGACGCGGCCCTTCTGCTCACGCGCCAGCAGCAACAACGGGCGCTCGCCCGGCCCGGTCATCACGGCAGAGCCCGAGCGGGTACGGGCGCCAACCATGCGCAGCCATTCGCCCCAGCGCGGCGGCTCGACCTCGGAGCCCGGCAGGTCGCGGGTGACGGGGTGGCGCTTGCCGGGTTCGCTGACCCGGGCGCGATAGGCCTCGTCAATGACGCTGCCATCGGGCTGCGCCGGCAGGATCTGGCCGAGCGGAGTGCGTGCCAGCGACTGGGCGCCGGAATATTCCGGCCCGGCCGCAATCAGCAGGGCGCCGCCGTCGCGGACATAGCGGACGATGTTGTCGAAATAGACCAGCGGCAGGATCGACTGGTTGGCGTAGCGGTCGAAGATGATCAGGTCGAAATCCTTGATCTTGACCTGGAACAGCTCGCGCGTCGGGAAGGCGATCAGCGAGAGCTCGTTGATCGGTGTGCCATCCTGCTTCTCCGGCGGACGCAGGATGGTGAAATGGACGAGGTCGACATTGGCGTCGGCCTTCAGCAGGTTGCGCCAGGTGCGCTCGCCCGGATGCGGCTCGCCGGAGACCAGCAGCACCCGCAGTTTGTCTCTCACCCCGTCGATGGTGATGACGGCGCGGTTGTTGGCGAGCGTCAGCTCGTTGTCGAGCGGAGCGGCCTCGATCTCGATGACGTTCGGGCCGCCGCGATCGATGCGGACGGGCACCTGGACGGTCTCGCCGGCGATGGCCTCGCGCCTTGCGATGATCTCACCGTCGCGGCGTACCGTGATCGCGGCCCGGCCCGGCCCGCCCTTCTCGACGACGCGCAGGCGGACATTCTGCTCCTTGCCGACGATGCCGAAGCGCGGTGAATCGACCAGCACGATGCGCCGGTCGATCTCGCGCTCACGGCCGGTGGTCAGCACGTGCAGCGGAGCGCGCAGGCCGAGCGCCTCGGCCGTGGCGGGCGCGTCGTGGGCGAGACCATCGCTCAGAACGATCGCGCCTGCGACGCGCTCGGACGGCACGTCGGCGAGGCCGGAGGCGAGCGCCTCAAACAGGCGGGTGCCGTCGCCGGCGCCCTGCTGGTCGGTGACCTCGATCGTGCGGGCCTCGACGCCGGAAACCCCACGCAATTGCCGCTCGACCTCGGCCTGGGCGGCTTGCGTCTGCTGCGAGCGGTCGGAGAGGCGATTCGAGGCGGATTTATCGACGACGACAGCGACGACGTCCTTGACCGGCTCGCGATCCTCGAAAACGAGCGAGGGATCGGCGAGGGCGACGGCGAGCACCGTGAGCGCCAGCGCACGCAGGATCGCGCTCCGTCCGGCCAGCACGAGCGCCATGCCGGCGGCGACCGCGGCCAGAACGGCGAGGCCGATCAGCAGCGGCAGCGGGACGAGCGGGGCGAAGGTCAGGCTCCACATCGGGCAGGATTTCCTTCGCTACTGACCGAGGCGTTCGAGCAGGGCCGGGACATGGACCTGATCGGCCTTGTAGTTGCCGGTCAGCGCGTACATCACGAGATTGACGCCGGCGCGCAGCGCCATCTCGCGCTGGCGCGGATCGGAGCCGGACATCGGCACGAGCGCCTCGCCACGCCGCCCGACGGCCCAGGCCGAGGCGAGGTCGTTCGAGGTGATCACGATCGGCGAGACATTGTCGCCGGCCCGCGCGGGTCGGCGGCCATCCTCGCTGGCGGGCGGAAGAACCTCGACCCAGGTCGTGCCGCTGTCATAGCGGCCGACGAAGCCGTCGAGGATGTAGAAGGTCTTGGTCAGGACGTGGTCGCGCGGGATCGGCTCGAGCTCGGGGATGTCGAGCGTCTGCAGCATGCGGCGGAGCTGATCGCCCTCCGCCGTGGTGCCGCCGCCGGGCCGCACGTTCAGCGCGTCGCGGGTGTCGAAGATCACCAGCCCGCCGCCCTTCATATAGGCCTCGACCTTGCGCAGCGTCTCGGCCGAGGGGATCGGCCGGCCAGCGACCACCGGCCAGTAGAGAATGGGGTAGAGGGCGAGCTCGTCGCGGGAGACGTCGACGCCGGCGGCTTCGCCCGGCTCCAGCGCGGTGCGGGCCCCGAGCACGATGTTGAGGCCGGCCATGCCAGCCTTCGACATGTCGTCGACCGTCTTGTCGCCGGTGAGGACATAGGCGAGCCGGGTCGCGCTCGCGGCGGTGACGAGATCGCGCGGCACCGGCGGGCGCTGATCGGCCGGCGGGGCAGGGGGCGCCGGCTGCTGCTGGGCCTGCGCAGTGTCCGGGCCAGGGAGGGCCACGAGGGCGACGGCGAGGAGCAGCGCAGCAGGGGCCGCACGGCGGAAGCGGGCGAGGTTCATCCGGCCTCCGAGCCAGAGCGTCGCCAGCGTGTCGGCAACGAGGAGCAGCAGCGCCAGCACCAGGAGTTGCGGGCGGATGTCGCGGGCGACGGGCTGGTCGATAGGCAGCATCGGCGCTCCCAGCGCGGCGAGGTCGAGCGCTGCCAGCGTATCCGCCGGAGCCAGCGTGTTGACCGCCATCGCCCCGTCGGTCGGGCCATAGATGCCCGGCGGGTGGGCGAGCGTGGCGCGGCCGGTGAAGTTGCGTGCGACGGGCTGCGCGGTTGCCGGCGGTGAGCGGAAAGCGCCCTGGCCGTCGAGGACGCGCGTCGGCGACAGGGTCTCGACCTTGATCTCGCCGCCCTGGCTCTCGGCGGCCGTTGTGCCGGACATGGCGACGATCTTGCGCAGCATCTCGACGAAGAGGCCGGAGAGCGGCAGGTTCGACCAGGTCGTGTCGGCGGTGACATGGACCATGGCGAGCACGCCGTCGCCGCGGCGCTCGCCGGTGACGACCGGGGTGCCGTCCTCCAGCGCCGCCCAGGTCTTGCGGGCGAGGTCCGGCTCCGGCTCGGCCAGGATCTGGCGGGTGACGCGGACATCCTCGGCCAGGGACGAGCCGAAGAAGGGGCTCTCGCGGGTGAAGGGCGCGAGCTTGCGCGGCGCCTCCCAGGAGAGGCCGCCGCCGAGTGTGCGGCCACCGCGGCGCAGGCGCACCGGCGTCAGCTCGTCCGAGGAGGCGGCGAGGCGGGCTCCAGCGAAGCGCAGCAACACGCCGCCGCGCTCGACGAAGGCCGAGACCTTGGCGGCGGTGTCGCCATCGAGCGCGCCGATATCGGCGAGGATCAACACGGAGAGGTTCTGCGCCAGCAACTCGCCGACCGGGTCGGTCGAGCCGGCTCGCGGCTCGCGGATCTCGGCGAAGGGCGAGAGCGCGCGCGAGACGTAATAGGTCGGCGAGAGCAGCGGCTGGGCGGTATCGGCTGTGGCGCCGGAAACGATGCCGACGCGGCGACGCTTGGCCCGGTCGTCGAGCAAAGCGACGGCGCCGGCGCTGCGCTCGCCGGCGATCTCCAGCCGCGAGACGGCGTTGCGGACCTCGATTGGCAGGGTGAGGCGCGCGGTCGTTTCGAGATCGCTGCTGCCGAAGACGAAGGGGGCATCTCCGAGCGGCAGGCCCTTGAGGTCGAGCGCGCGGACCTGGCCGCTCGCGGCGGCATTCGTGGTCGGGCGCAGAACCTTGACGGTCAGCGCGCCGGCGAGGTTCTCGGGCGCGGCGAGGGCACGCTGCTCGGGCGGGCCGGCATGGATCGAGAGCCGATTGGCGCTCGCCTCCTGCTTCAGCCGCGCCAGAAAATCGGCATCGCCGCCGCCGACACCGAGGCCATCTGCGACCCAGACCGTCTCGGCCTGGGGCTGGGCGCGCCAGAAGGCTTCGAGACGCTGGAGATGGGCGCTGCGATCAGGGGCATGCGGCTGCAGGCCGAGCGCGCGCAGACGCTCGAGCGCGCCTTGCGGCTCGGCGAGCGCGATCCCGGCCGGCGCCTCGGCGAGGCCGACGACCGCGACGGGCCGGCCTTCGCGCGCGGCGGCCATGATGCGGCTCTCGGCGATGGCCTGGCGTTCCAGCCAGTCGGTCGCGGCGCCAAAACCGTTGTCGACCAGGAGCAGCAGCGGGCCGCGCAAAGCAGCAGCATCGCGCACCGGGTTCCAGACCGGGCCGGCGACGGCGAGGATCGCCAGGGCAGCAACGGCCATGCGTAGGGCGAGCAGCCACCAGGGCGTATGCGCCGGCGTCTCGCGCTGCGGGATCAGGTCGCGCACGATCTTCAAAGGCGGGAAGTCGATGCGCTTCGGCCGCGGCGGCGTCACCCGCAGGATCAGCCAGAGCACGGGCAGCAGGGCGAGCGCGATCAGGGCCAGCGGGGCAGAGAAGGCGATCGGCAGCGATGAGAGCATCGTCGTCTCCTCCCGCTAGCCGGCCGGGCCGCCGCGCGAGGCGGCGATCAGGCTGGCGATGCGCAGGACGCCTTCGCTGGCCGGCCGGTCGGTCCGGTGCAGGGTCAGCGTCCAGCCGGCATGGCGGCAGGCTTCGCGGATGGCGTCGCGATGGGCCTGCAGCCGCTCGCGGTAGTCCTCGCCCCATTTGCCGGCATCGCCGACCCGCAGCGTCAGACCATCCTCCAGATCGAATAGTTCCGCCTGTCCGGAGAAGGGGAAGGTCTCCTCGATCGGGTCGGCGATCAGCAGGATGTGGCCTCTGGCGCCGCTGCTGGCCAACGTGGCGATGCGTTTCGCGAGTGCTGCGGCCGGCGTCAGACCGTCGGTGATCAGGATCGCGTCGGCGAGGCGCGGCAGCGGCTCTTCCGGCGGCAGGTCGGCCTCGCCATTGCGGCGGTCGGCCAGGATCGCCTGCGCCAGCAATTCGACGATGCGGCGCGAGGCCATCGGCCGGGTCAGGCCGAGATGCCCGACGCGCTCGCCGCCCTCGACCAGCGTTTCGGCTAGCGCGAAGCCGGCGATCAAGGCGCGGTCGACCTTGCTGACCTGGGCGAGCGAAGATGAAAAACCCATCGAGGCCGAGCGGTCGATCCAGAGCCAGATCGCGTGCGAGGCCTCCCATTCGCGCTCTCTGACGAAGAGATGGCCGTCGCGGGCCGAGCGGCGCCAGTCGATACGCGAGGCGGCTTCCCCGGTGACCAGCGGCCGGTATTGCCAGAAGGTCTCTCCGGGGCCGGAACGCCGGCGGCCATGGATGCCGTGCACGCTGGCCGAGACCCGCCGCGCCTCCAGCACCAGCCTGGGCAGGCGTGCGGCGAGATCGAGCGACGCCTTGAGGACCGGCTGGCCCGGCTGGCGCTCGGATTGGCCGAGGACGCGGGTGCGCAGCATCAGAATGCCCTCAACCCAGACGCTCCACCAGCTTGGCGACGATACCCTCGACGGTCTCGCCATCGGCGCGAGCGGCGAAGGTCAATGCGATACGATGCTTCAGCACGGGAGCGGCGAGGGCGGCAACGTCGTCGATCGAGGGGGCCAGGCGACCCTCGACGAGGGCACGGGCGCGGCAAGCGAGGGTCAGCGCCTGGCTGGCGCGCGGGCCGGGGCCCCAGGCGAGCTTGTCGGTGATCGCCTTCTCGCCGTCGCCGGGCCGGGCCGAGCGGACGAGGTCGAGGATGGCATCGACCACGGCCTCGCCGACCGGCAGGCGGCGCACGAGGCGCTGCGTCGACATCAGCGTCTCGGCCGTCATCGCCTGCACCGGCTTGTGCTCGGCGGCGCCGGTGGTTTCCAGCAGAATGCGGCGCTCGGCCTCGCGATCAGGATAGCCGACGTCGATCTCCAGGAGGAAGCGGTCGAGCTGGGCTTCCGGCAGCGGATAGGTGCCTTCCTGCTCGATCGGGTTCTGGGTGGCCAGCACGTGGAAGGGCGCCGGCAAATCGTGACGCTCGCCCGCGACGGTGACGTGATGCTCCTGCATCGCCTGCAGCAGGGCCGACTGGGTGCGCGGCGAGGCACGGTTGATCTCGTCCGCCATCAAGAGCTGGGCGAAGACCGGGCCCTTGATGAAGCGGAAATGGCGCTTGCCGCCCTCGCTCTCGTCGAGCACTTCGGATCCGAGGATGTCGGAGGGCATCAGGTCGGGCGTGAACTGGACGCGGCGGGCCGAGAGGCCGAGCACCGTGCCCATCGCCTCGACCAGCTTGGTCTTGGCGAGGCCGGGCACGCCGACGAGCAGGCCGTGGCCGCCGGCGAGCAGGGTGATCAGCGAGAGATCGACCACCTTCTGCTGGCCGAAGATGACCTGGCCGATCTCGGCGCGGGCGGCGCCGATGGCGGCGAGGGCCGCTTCCGCCGCCTCGACAATGCCGGTGTCGAGGTTGATCGGGGCGTTTGCGTCACGGGCTTGCGCCACCATTGCGATCTCCTTCAGCCTCACGCTCGCGGGCCTTCCTGTCCGATTCCAAACTCTGACCCTCGCAGGGAGCATGCTCAAGGGGCAGAGGGCGGCGGTGCACAACAGTCCGCTTCACGATTATGTAGAGTTCAAGGCGAGAGAGCGATGCAACCGGCATGCCGATGACGAAAGCGCGAGGTGATGTGACTGGAGAGGCCGCGGGCGCGATGAACCGCCTGCTGAGCGCGCTCGGGAGCGGCCCGTCGCGCGGCTTGCCGCCGGTGGAGCGCTGGAACCCGCCCTTCTGCGGCGATCTCGACATGCGCATCGCTGCGGATGGCACCTGGTTCTATCTGGGCACGCCGATTGGGCGGCCGGCGCTGGTCAAGCTGTTCTCCTCGGTGCTGAAGCGCGAGGGCGAGGATTACTTTCTCGTGACCCCGGTCGAGAAGGTCGGGATCACCGTCGAGGATGCGCCGCTCCAGGCCGTCGAGATGGCGGTGGAGGGCGAGAGCGACCGGCGCAGCATCGCCTTCCGGACCCGCACCGACGATCTCGTCACCGTCGGGCCTGACAATATCTTGCGCTTCGAGAGGGCTGCGAACGAGGGCGTGAAGCCTTATGTGCATGTCCGGCGCGGGCTCTGGGCCCGGCTCACGCGGGCACTGACCTATGATCTGCTGGCGCTCGGCGAGATCAGGGAGGGCGGCGAAGAGGCGCAGTTCGGCATCGCGGCCGGTGGCGTCTTCCACGTGGTCGCGCCGGCCAGCGAGATCGAGGGATTCTGATGCAGCATCTTGCCAAGCGGCTCGCCGACACGGCGTTCTGGAACGGGGGCGACCTCGAAGCGCTGCTGCACCGCACCTTGAGGCCTGAGCCGCCGGCCCATGGCGACCTGATCGCGCGGCCGCGCGGCGATCACGATCTCCAGTCCGATCCGATCGACATCCCCGACGAAGCCAGCGCGGTCGAGGCGGCGGTGCTGATCCCGATCGTGCTGCATCCGGGCGAGCCGACCGTGCTCCTGACCCAGCGTGCCGCGTCGTTGCGCAGCCATTCGGCGCAGATCGCCTTTCCGGGCGGGCGTATCGACGCCACCGACGGCTCGCCCCTGGTCGCGGCGCTGCGCGAGGCGGAGGAGGAAGTCGGGCTTGCCCCCGGCAAGGTCAGGGCGGTCGGCTATCTCGACGCCTACCTCACCGGCACCGGTTATCGCGTCACACCGGTGGTCGGGCTGGTCGAGCCGCCGCTGGCGTTGACGATCAACCCGCATGAGGTCGACGAGGCCTTCGAGACGCCGCTTGCCTTCCTGCTCGATCCGGCCAATCACCAGCGCCATGGCCGCGAATTCCGCGGCCGCTATCGCACCTACTATGCGATGCCGCATGGCGATCGCTATATCTGGGGAGCGACGGCCGGCATGATCCGCAATCTCTACGAGCGGCTGGCCGGTTAAAGAGGTCACGCCGAATGCTGCGCTCGCTGATCGAGGAGTTCCTGCTCTTCGTCCTGCCGTTCTGCCTGTTCGCGGGCTATCTCGTGATCCGGCGGCGCAATCCGTTCGATGTCGAGCACTGGAGTCGCCATCTGTTCTGGCTGTCGGTGGTCGGGCTCATGCTGGGCATCGGCTCCTTCATCTATGCCGGCCTGGTCGCGCCGCGCCATACCGGGCCGTTCGTGCCGCCGCATGTCGAGAACGGCAAGTTGGTTCCCGGCGAGTTCGACGACCGGCCGAAGCGATGATGGGTGTCGAACGGCAACGCCTCGGCGAATTGCTGGCGCGCGCCGACGTCGCCGCGCTACTCGCCGCCCTGAATTGTGATGGTGAGGAAGCCCGTATCGTCGGCGGCGCGGTGCGCAATGTGCTGCTGGGCGAACCGGTCGCCGATATCGACGTCGCCACGACCTGCCTGCCGCAAGAGACGATGCGGCGGGCGCGCGCTGCGGGCTTCAAGGCGGTGCCGACCGGGGTCGAGCACGGCACCGTCACCGTAGTGATCGACGGCGCGCCCTTCGAGGTCACGACGCTGCGCCGCGATGTCGAGACGGATGGTCGCCACGCCGTCGTCGCCTTCGGCCGCGACTTTCGCGAGGATGCGCTCAGGCGCGATTTCACCATCAACGCACTCGGGCTCGATGCGACGGGCGAACTGCACGACTATGCCGACGGGCTCGCCGATCTCGCAGTGCGGCGGGTGCGCTTCATCGGTGTGGCAGGCGAGCGGATCGCCGAGGATTTCCTGCGTATCCTGCGCTTCTTCCGCTTCCATGCCCGCTACGGCGTCGGCGAGCCGGATCGGGGCGCGCTCGATGCCTGCATCGCCGGGCGCGCTGGCCTGGACGGGCTGTCGCGCGAGCGGGTCTGGGCGGAGCTGCGCAAATTGCTCGTTGCGCCGCGTGCAACGGAAACGCTGCAGGTGATGGCCGGCGCCGGGTTGCTGATGCCGGTGATCGGCGGCGTTCCGCACCTGTCGCGCTTTTCTGCGATCGCCGATGGGCCGGGGGAGGGCGTGTATCCTGCCTTTCGGCTGGCGGCCTTGGCGGTCGCTGTCGACGAGGATGCGCTCAGGCTGCGCGAGCGGCTGCGGCTCTCCAATGCAGAGTTCGAGCGGATTTCCGGCATCGCCGCGGCGCTGGAGGCGTTGTCGGGGAGAGGAAGCCTGCCGGAGATCGCGGCGCTCCGGCGGCTGGCTCATCGCATCGGAGCCGATGCGGTCGCGGGCGGGCTGGTGCTTCTGGGAGCGGATGGCGGATCGGCTGACACGCAAGCGCTGATCGCCGAGCTGGTGCGGACGCCACCCTTCCTGCCGACCGGCAAGGATGTGCTGGCACTCGGCGTCGACGCCGGCCCGAAGGTCGGGCAGGTGCTCGAGGCGGCCCGTGAGGCCTGGATCGAGGCGGGGTGCCCGGCCGATCGCGATGCGCAGATGGCGCTGGTCGCGGCGAAGGCCGTCGGCGCCGAGGTCAGGGCGCAAACAGGCGAGACACCTCGGCGCTGATCTTGTCCTGGCCAGCGGCGACGGCCCGGATGTGCGCGGGGTCGGAAACACGATGTTTCCTGATCATCGGGATTTCGATGATCCTGTCGGAGCTCAGCGAAAGTTCCCTGATCGTCTTGTCGTTCGCCTCCGTGAGCTCGTCGTCGGTCAGCCCCGCGATCGAGCCATGCACCTCCGTTCCCGGCAGAAGCCCCATGGTGTTGACGTTGGGCGGTTTGCCGCGGAGCACTTCGTGGCCGAGCTGCTGGAAGGTGTTGAGGGTTTTGACGGCATTGATCCTGCCCGGCGCCTTGATCCGGGCCGGCGCCAGGCCGATCACGTCGCCATCCTCGACGAAGAAGGCGCCGTCGGCGATGCCGACGAAGTCGATGCGGATACCGAGACCCGTCAGCTTGGCGGCGGTGTGCAAGGCTGAAAACCCGCCGGCGCTGAAGGCGACGACGACCGTGACCCCCTTGGGCGCGCGGCGACGCACCGCCCTGACTCTCTTGACGACCTCTGCGGTTGGATCCTGCCCGCCCCGGCCACCGAAGAAGGTGGCGATCATCGGCTTCTCGTGGGTATTGAGATAGGCCGGAGTCACGAACGTCCTCTGAAAGAGGTTGTCGGTGACATGGTCCCACGAGCCCGGGGCGATGCCTTTGCCGAAGCCGCTGTACTTGATGAAGATGTCCATCGGCTTCGCAGCCTGCGGTTCCGGCGCCGGAGCGGGCTTGGCGTCGGCCAGATTGAGATCCGCATCGAGCGACTGGATCGTCTGGATGCCGACGACCTTGTCGACGGCCGCCTGCGCCGAGCGCCGGATGTCCCTGGCCTTCTTGTAGGCGTAGACCAGGGCGACCGTGGAGGGGCCGTAGCTGCCACGCTTCAGCTCGTCGGGCGAGATCGGCGGCGTCGCCTTCAGCGCCTTGATCATCGCGTTGAAGCTCTCGCCCTCGATTTCGTCGAGGTTGAGATCCGGGCTCGCCGCGGAAGCTTCACGCAGCTTCATCAGGGCCCTGTGAATGATGCGGACATGCGGCCCGGGCGGCTTGCCCTGATGGATATTGGCTCCGTCGTTGACGGCGCATTGCTCCAGGCGGTCGGTGACGTTGAGCTTCTTGGCGCGAATCTGCTGCTTTGTCTCGTTGTCGACCGCCGCGTCGCCGAGCGTGATCTCGTTGGCTCGGACGAAAAGCTCGTGTGTCAGTCTCGCCATATCGTTCCCGCCGTGATCGACCGCTCCGTCACCGTGGCCTAAGGCAGGATTCTCCCTGGCGCGTCCTTCATTTGGCGGAGGACGCGCGCACCGGGCCGGCGGTCACGTCACGGCCACCTGACCGTCGGCGGCATCGAGGACAGGATCGAGGCGACGTTGCCGCCGGTCTTCAGGCCGAAGATGGTGCCGCGGTCGTAGAGCAGGTTGAACTCGACATAGCGGCCGCGGCGGACCTGCTGCTCATGGCGCTCGGCGTCCGTCCAGGGCGTCGCCAGATTGCCGCGCAGGATGCGCGGATAGATGTCGAGGAAGGCTTCGCCAACCGCTTTGGTGAAGGCGAGATCGGCTTCCGGATCGCCGGTCCAGACATAGTCGTAGAAGATGCCGCCGATACCGCGCGGCTCGTTACGGTGCTTGAGGTGGAAATACTCGTCGCACCAAGCCTTGAAGCGCTCGTAGTCGGCGACGCCGGCATGGGCCTCGCAAGGGGCGCGCATCGCGGCATGGAAGGCTTGCGCATCGGGATCGTCCTGGGTGCGCCTGCGATCAAGCACCGGGGTGAGGTCGGCGCCGCCGCCGAACCAGGGCTTCGTCGTCACGACGAAGCGGGTGTTCATGTGCACGGTCGGCGCGTGCGGATTCCAGGGATGGGCGATCAGCGAGATGCCGGTAGCGTGGAAGCGCGGGTCTTCCGCGGCGCCGGGAATCTGTGCGGCGAATTCCGGCGCGAAGCTGCCATGCACGGTCGAGACGTGGACGCCGACCTTCTCGAAGACGCGGCCCGACATCAGCGCCATCACGCCGCCGCCGCCGGGCGCGCCGTCATGGTTGCTGCGCTGCCAGGGCGTGCGAACGAAGCGGCCGGGTTGGTCGGTCTCAGGGGGAAATGGGCCGGTCGCCTCATCCTCGATCTGCTCGAAGGCGGCGCAGATGCGGTCGCGCAGGCTTTCGAACCAGGCGGCGGCGCGCGGTTTCAGGGCTTCGACGACGGCGGGATCGACAGCTGGGGTTGGCGTGGCTTGTGCGGTCATGTGCGGTCTCTTCATCAGGCGTCGGTCGGTGCGGGATAGGCACCGAGCTGGCGCAGCGCCTCGCCCACTACCATCGCCGCGGCCATGGCGACATTGAGCGAGCGCAAATCACGGCGCATCGGGATGCGCACGCTGGCTTCCGCCGCAGCATAGACCTCCGGCGGAACGCCTGCGCTTTCGCGCCCGACCATGACGATGTCGCCGGGCCGGAAGGCGAAGTCGATATGGGCACAGGCGCCGTCGGTCTCGGCCAGGACCAGACGATGGCCGGCCTCGCGCCGCCAGGTCTCGAAGGCGCGGAAGGAATCATGGCGCGCCACCGCCGCCCGCTCGATATAGTCCATGCCGGAACGGCGGAAATTGCGGTCGGAGACGTCGAAGGCGGCCGGCTCGACGATGTCGACGGCAATGCCAAGGCAGGCCGCCAGGCGGATCATCGTGCCGGCGTTCTGCGGGATGTCGGGCTGGTAGAGGGCGAGGCGTAGCATGAGGGGCGTCATGCTGCCCACGCAAGGCACGCGTCAAGCAGCAGCTCGGCCATGCTCTGGCCTTCATTTGGCAGTGGACCCATATAACGAAGCGTCGTCATCGCCAGCTGCCCGAGGAGGGCCTCCTCAAGTCCATGTTCGCCCCGCTCTTCCGTTTCCTTGAAAGCCGCATCGACGTGTTCGCGCCCTTCGACGAGCGGCAGACGCCGCCGACCGGCGTGTTCCGCTTCATGTGGCACCACATCAGGGGCGTGAAGGGCTGGATGGCTCTGATCATGCTGACCGGCCTCGGCTTTTCCGGCATCGAGGCGGCGATGTACCTGATGGTCGGTTGGTTCGTCGACCTTTTGACCAAGAACTCGCCCGAACAGGTCTTCAGTGAGCATGGCTGGCTGCTGATCGGCGCGGCGCTTGTGGTGACCGTGGCGCGGCCGCTGGTCTATTTCGCCAACCACGCCATCGTCGACCAGGTGGTGGTGCCGCAGATCACCAACCAGATCCGCTGGCGCAACCATGTCTACACGCTCGGCCACGCGCTCTCCTATTTCCAGAACGATTTCGCCGGCCGGCTCTCGTCGCGGGTGATCCAGGCAGGGCAGGCGATCCGCGGCGCGACGATCGAGGTGATCGACGATCTCTGGTATGCGCTGATCTTCGCCTCGGTCGCGATCGGCTTCTTCGGATCGACCAGCCTCTGGCTCGCCATGCCGGTGATCGTCTGGCTGGCGGCCTATGTCGCGCTGCTGATCTACTTCGTGCCGCGGGCCAAGAAGCGCTCGGAGGCGAATTCGCTGGGACGTTCGAGCACGACCGGGCGCATCGTCGATTCCTACACCAACATCCTGACGGTGAAGCTCTTCGCCCGCGCCGATGCCGAGCGCTCGGCCGTGCGCGACTCGTTGACGCGCTGGAACGCCTCCTTCCTCAACCTGTCGCGGCTGATCACCGGCGTCAGCGTCATCCTGCAGACGATGAACAGCCTGCTGGTCGTGGCGACGGCCTGGCTCTGCCTGCATCTCTGGAGCCAAAGCGAGATGACGCCGGGTGCGGTCGCGGCCTCGATCGGGCTGGTGCTGCGCCTCGTGCAGATGTCGGGCTGGCTGATCCATCTGGTGCGCGGCATCTTCGAGAATATCGGCTCGGTGCAGGAGAGCATGGAGACGATCGCCAAGCCGCACGACCTGCCGGACGCAGCCGACGCCGTGCCGCTCCAGGTGGCGCAGGGCGGGGTGCGCTTCGAACATGTCCGCTTCAACTACGGCAAGCCGCAGGGGCTGTTCGAGAATCTCGACCTCGAGATCAGGCCGGGCGAGAAAATCGGGCTGGTCGGCCCGTCCGGGGCTGGCAAGTCGACTCTGGTCAACCTGCTGCTGCGGCTCTACCCGCTCGATTCGGGCCGGATCCTGATCGATGGGCAGGACATCGCCCATGTCACGCAGGAATCGCTGCGCAGCCAGATCGGCATGGTCACGCAGGACAATTCGCTGCTGCATCGCTCGATCGGCGACAACATCGCCTATGGCCGGATCGGCGCGACGCAGGATGAGATCGCCGCTGCTGCCAAGCGGGCGGCGGCGCACGACTTCGTTCTTGGCCTCTCCGACCAGGATGGCCGCCAGGGTTTCGATTCGCGTGTCGGCGAGCGTGGCGTGAAGCTGTCGGGCGGCCAGCGTCAGCGTATCGCGATCGCCCGCGTGCTGCTCAAGGACGCTCCTATCCTGATATTGGACGAAGCAACATCGGCGCTCGATTCGGAGGTCGAGGCCGAAATCCAGGCCCAGCTTTCCACATTGATGGAAGGAAAGACTGTGATCGCGATCGCGCACCGGCTTTCGACCATCGCCGCGCTCGACCGGCTGATCGTGCTCGACAAGGGCCGGATCGTCGACATGGGCAGCCATGACGAGCTGGTGCGTCGCGGCGGGCTCTATGCCCGTCTATGGGCCCGGCAGTCCGGCGGCTTCCTCGCATTGGCCGACAGTGAGCGGATTCCGGCCTGAGTAAACTGCACGGCGGCATTGCTGCGATGCAGTGGGCTGCGGCACGCGCGACAGTAGACTTCGTCAAAACTGCATGCCAAAGAGCGCGGCAGGCGACGCGCCGCCGCAAGGCGGCTGTGCGCCCGCGCCCCCATGGGGCGCTTGATTTGTTTCAGCCGGCCAGGCCGGCAGCCGAGCAGGGAACTGGATCGTGGCGCACGCGACCGATACGACTGGCACCGAACCCACCCGCCGCGATTTTCTGATGCTGACGACCGGCGCTTTCGGCGCCGTCGGCGCTGCCGCCGTCGTCGTGCCTCTGCTGGGCCAGCTGGCCCCCGACGCGCAGGTCGTCGCCGCCGGCGCGCCGATCGATCTCGACCTCGGCCCGATCGCGGAAGGCCAGGCGATCAAGCTGTTCTGGCGCGGCAAGCTGATCTTCGTGCGCAACCGCACCAAGAAGGAGATCGACGAGGCCAAGGCCGTCGATGTCGCGACGCTGCGTGATCCGCAGACCGACGAGCAGCGCACCAAGGCGGGCCACGAGCGCTATCTCATCGTCTACGGCAACTGCACCCATCTCGGCTGCGTGCCGCTGGGCAACGCCCCCGGCGAGCCGAAGGGCGAGTTCGATGGCTGGTTCTGCCCGTGCCACGGCTCGCACTACGATTCCTCCGGCCGCATCCGCAAGGGTCCCGCGCCGCTGAACCTGCCGGTGCCGCCCTACGCGTTCACTGCGGACACCAAGATCAAGATCGGCTGAGCCTCCTGAAGGCGAGGACGGCATCGAGCGGAATTGAGAGAGCTTGAGGCGAGCATGAGCGGGCACAGCACCTACCAACCGAAGACCGGGATCGAGCGCTGGCTCGATGCGCGGCTGCCGATCGTGCGGCTGATGCACGATTCCGCGGTTTCCTATCCTGTGCCGCGCAACCTCAACCTGCTGTGGACCTTCGGCGGCATCCTCGCCTTCATGCTGGTGGCGCAGATCATCACCGGCGTGATCCTGGCGATGCACTACACGCCGAACGCGACCATGGCGTTCAACTCCGTCGAGCACATCATGCGCGACGTGAACTTCGGCTGGCTGCTGCGCTACCTGCACTCCAACGGCGCCTCGATGTTCTTCGTGGCGGTCTACATCCACATCTTCCGCGGCCTGTACTACGGTTCGTACAAGGCGCCGCGCGAGGTGCTCTGGATCCTCGGCGTCATCATCTTCCTCCTGATGATGGCCACGGCCTTCATGGGCTACGTGCTGCCCTGGGGCCAGATGTCCTTCTGGGGCGCGACCGTCATCACCAACCTGTTCTCGGCGCTGCCGGTGATCGGCGAGACGATCGTCACCTTCCTGTGGGGCGGCTACTCGGTCGACAACCCGACGCTGAACCGCTTCTTCTCGCTGCACTTCCTGCTGCCGTTCATGATCGCCGGCGTCGTCGGGCTGCACATCTGGGCACTGCACCATGTCGGCCAGAACAACCCGACCGGCGTCGAGGTCAAGGACGTCAAGAAGGACACCGTTCCCTTCACGCCCTATGCGACGATCAAGGACCTGTTCGGCATGGTCTGCTTCATGCTGGTCTTCGCCTGGTTCGTCTTCTACCAGCCGAACTTCATGGGCCACGCCGACAACTACATTCCGGCCAACCCGGCCTCGACGCCCGCCCACATCGTGCCGGAATGGTACTTCCTGCCGTTCTACGCGATCCTGCGCGCCATTCCCGACAAGCTCGGCGGCGTGCTCGCCATGGGCGGCGCGATCGTGATCCTCGCCTTCCTGCCCTGGATCGACACCTCCAAGGTCAAGTCGATGACCTACCGCCCGATCGCGCGCCAGTTCTTCTGGATGTTCGTGCTGGTCTGCATCGGCCTCGGCTATCTCGGCGCCATGCCGGCCGACGAGCCCTATGTCACGATCTCGCGCATCCTGACGGTGCTGTATTTCGGCTTCTTCCTGGCGCTGGCGCTGATCGGCATCTTCGAACGGCCGGCCCCGCTGCCGACTTCCATCGCCGACTCGGTGCTCGGCGGCTCGGGCGCACGCCTCGGCCACGCCACCGCCTCGGCACCGCAGGCCAAGGGCTGAACGAGACCATGAGCAAGATGTCCCTCCGCCTATCGCTCGCCGGTCTCGTCACTGGCTTTGCCCTCGCCGTCGCCGCGCCTGCCCTGGCAGCCGAAGGCGCGCCGAAGCCGCCGGCGCAGCACTGGTCGTTCGCCGGCCCGTTCGGCAAGTTCGACCAGGCGCAGCTGCAGCGCGGCTTCAAGGTCGCCAAGGAAGTCTGCGCCAACTGCCATGCGATGAGCCTGATCCGGTTCCGCAACCTGGCGCAGCCGGGCGGCCCCGGCTTCACCGCTTCGCAGGTCGCGGCGCTGGCGGCGAGCTACACCAACATCAAGGACGGCCCGAACGATTCTGGCGAGATGTTCGAGCGTCCCGGCCGTCCGGCCGACGCCTTCCCGGCGCCGTTCGCGAACGAGCAGGCGGCCCGCGCTGCCAATGGCGGCGCCTATCCGCCGCCGATCGACATGCTGGCCAAGGCGCGCACCTATACGCGCGGCTTCCCCACCTTCATCTTCGACATTTTCACCCAGTATCAGGAGCAGGGGCCGGACTATATCGTCGCGCTCCTGACCGGCTATGCCGAGCCGCCGGCCGGCGTGACGCTGCTGCCGGGGCAGAACTACAACAACTTCATGCCCGGCCACCTGATCGCGATGCCGAAGCCGCTGAGCGACGGCCAGGTCGAGTACCCGAAGGGGGCGGACGGCAAGTCGCCGGTGCCGGAGACGGTCGAGCAATACGCCAAGGACGTCTCCGCCTTCATGGTCTGGATGGCGGAGCCGCATCTCGAGGCGCGCAAGCGCATGGGCTTCCAGGTGATGATCTTCCTCGCGCTCTTCGCCGGGCTGCTCTACTTCACCAAGAAGAAGATCTGGTCGCGCCTGCCCGACCACGCCTCGGCGCACTGAGTGAGATCTGAGTTGGAAAGGGCCCCGGTGACGGGGCCCTTTTCGTTTGTGGGCTGCATTCGATCGCGTGCCGCCGTGTTACGGCTGTCACGAATCTCGATCCTTATCCGGGCAATCATCGGAGACCAAGGCATGGCTGAAGCGGTTCTGGGCATCATCGGTGGCTCCGGCATCTACGACCTGCCGGGCCTGACCGATCTGCGCGAGGAGCGGATCGAGAGCCCCTGGGGCGAGCCGTCCGACGTGCTCCGGATCGGGCGGATGGGCGAGACCAGAATCGTCTTCCTGCCGCGCCATGGCCGCGGCCATGCGATCCCGCCTTCCGAGATCAACTACCGCGCCAATATCGACGTACTGAAGCGGGCAGGGGTGACCGACCTCGTCTCGCTCTCGGCCTGCGGCTCCTACAAGGCCGAGCTCTATCCCGGCCTGTTCGTGCTGGTCGACCAGTTCGTCGACCGCACCGCAGGGCGCGCCAGTTCCTTCTTCGGCAAGGGCTGCGTCGCCCATGTCTCGGTGGCGCATCCTGTCGGCCCGGCCCTGCAGGAGCGGATCGCCGCGGCGGCCACCGCCGAGGATCTGCCCTTCGTCAAGGGGGGCACGCTCGTCACCATGGAAGGCCCGCAATTCTCGACGCTGGCGGAATCGCTGACCTATAAGGGCCTCGGCTACGACCTGATCGGCATGACCGCGATGCCGGAGGCCAAGCTCGCCCGCGAGGCCGAGATCACCTACGCCACCGTCGCGATGGTGACCGACTATGATTGCTGGCACGAGGAGCATGGCGCGGTCGATGTCGCCTCCGTGATCGCGGTGCTGCACGCCAATGCCGACAAGGCGCGCAGGCTGGTGGCGCGGCTTGCCGCCGATTTCCCGCGTGAGCGTGAGGCCTGCCCGGCTGGTTCGCACAATGCTCTGGACTTCGCCATCGTCACGGCGCCGGAGCATCGCGACCCCAGGCTCCTGGCCAAGCTCGACGCAGTGGCCGGGCGCGTGCTGAAGGCGCAGGGCTGACGCTGCTCCGGCTTTCCCGGAACGGCCACCTCGGGTTAAGAGGAGCCGCCCCAGCCGATGGACTTTGTCATGGACCGTAGCGCGCTCGCCGATCTGAAGAATGCGATCCGGACGATCCCCGATTATCCGGCGCCGGGAATCCAGTTCCGCGACATCACCACGCTGCTCGGGGATGCCCGCGCTTTCCGCCGCGCCGTGGACGAGCTGGTGCAGCCCTTCGCCGGCCTGAAGATCGCCAAGATCGCCGGGATCGAGGCCCGTGGCTTCATCCTTGGCGGCGCCGTGGCGCATCAGCTTTCGGCCGGCTTCGTGCCGGTGCGCAAGAAGGGCAAGCTGCCGCATGAGACGGTCGGCATGCCCTATTCGCTCGAATATGGCGCCGACGAGATCGAGGTCCACAAGGATGCGGTCTCGCGCGGCGAGCGGGTGCTGCTGGTCGACGACCTCGTCGCCACCGGCGGCACGGCGGAGGCGGCGGTGAAGCTGCTCTCCTCGCTCGGGGCTGAAGTCGTCGCCGCCTGCTTCATCATCGACCTGCCGGACCTCGGCGGTGCCGACAAGATCAGGCGGCTCGGCGTGCCGGTGCGTACGCTGGTCTCCTTCGCGGGGCATTGACGCCATGAAGATCCACGGACGGCATTACCGCACCATCTGGCTCGACGATGACGGCTGGGGCGTTGTGGTCATCGACCAGACGCGACTGCCCTTCCATTTCGAGACGGTGCGGCTGGCGACCGCCGAAGAAGCCGCGCATGCGATCCGCCATATGACCGTCCGTGGCGCCCCGCTGATCGGCGCGACCGCGGCCTATGGCGTCGCGCTCGCCCTGCGGGTCGATGCCTCCGATGCTGCGCTGGAACAGGCCCTTGCCTTGCTGGGCGCGACCCGGCCGACGGCGGTCAACCTGCACTGGGCGCTGGCGCGGATGCGCAAGCGCCTGATCGACCTGCCGGAGGCCGAGCGGGTCGCTGCGGCCTATGCCGAGGCGGGCGCGATCTGCGACGAGGATGTCGCGCTCTGCCATGCCATCGGCGAGCATGGGCTCGGCGTGATCCGTGAGATCGCGGCCAAGAAACCGGCGGGCGAGCCGGTCAACATCCTGACTCATTGCAATGCCGGCTGGCTCGCCACCGTCGACTGGGGCACGGCGCTGGCGCCGATCTATCTGGCGCATGACGCCGGCATCGCCGTCCATGTCTGGGTGGACGAGACCCGACCGCGCAACCAGGGCGCGGCGCTGACCGCCTATGAGCTCGGCAGCCATGGCGTGCCGCATGCGGTGATCGTCGACAATGCCGGCGGGCATCTGATGCAGCATGGAAAGGTCGACATGGTGATCGTCGGTACCGACCGAACGACCGCCACCGGCGACGTCGGCAACAAGATCGGCACCTATCTCAAGGCGCTGGCGGCGAGGGACAATGGCGTACCGTTCTATGTGGCGCTGCCCTCGCCGACGATCGACTGGACGCTTGCTGACGGGCTGAAGGACATCCCGATCGAGGAGCGCAGCCAGCGCGAGGTCACGCATCTGTTCGGCCAGAGCGAGGATGGCCGTACCGGCTTCTTCCAGGTCGCGGCGCCGGGTAGCGCGGCCTGCAACCCGGCTTTCGACGTGACGCCAGCGCGGCTGGTGACTGGGCTGATCACCGAACGCGGCATTGCGCCGGCGAGCGCCGAGGGGCTGGCCCGGCTCTTTCCGGACCTCGCACAGGGACAGGCGGCATGAAGGAGTTGACACTGCGCGAGGAGATCGTCGCGGTCGCGCGGGCGATCGACAAGGCCGGTTTCTGCCCGTCGAAATCAGGCAATGTCTCGGCGCGCTTCGGCGACGGTTTCCTGATCACGCCATCCGGCCTGCCTTATGCGAAGACGCGACCGCAGGACCTCATCTACCTGTCGCTCGACGGCGCGGTGCTCTCGGGCGAGCGCAAGCCGTCCTCGGAATGGCCGTTCCATGTCGCGATCTACAAGGCGCGGCCGGATGCGCAGGCGATCGTCCACACGCATTCGCCACGCGCCACGGCGTTGTCCTGCGCCCGGCGGGGCATCCCGGCCTTCCACTACATGATCGCGCTCTGTGGTGGGGCCGATGTCCGCTGCGCCGACTATGCCACCTTCGGCTCGCCGGAGCTGGCGGAGAATGCGGTCAGGGCGCTGGACGGCCGCAAGGCGGTGCTGCTCGCCAATCACGGCGTGATCGCGCTGGGGGCGAGCCTGGCGGGCGCGCACACCATCGTCGCCGAGGTCGAGAACCTCGCCGGGCAGTATCTCGACCTGCTCGCTGCCGGGCTCGAGCCGGTCATCCTCGATGCGGCCGAGATGGTGCGTGTCTCAGCGAAGTTCGCAGGTTACGGCAAGGTCGGCTGATCTTAAGGGCCGATCTCACCGGTTGTTAACGGCTCTCCTCTATTGAGGGCGGGATGAAGCTCTCGCGCTATCTGCTCGACTCGCTTGACGCCCTTGGTATCGGCGTTTGCGAATACGATGCGCAGATGCGGGCGCTGTGCTGGAACCAGACCTTCCTGCAGATATTCCCCGAGGACGTCGGCGAGATCTATGTCGGTGAGCCCTATGCCGACAACCTTCAGCGCTTTTATCAGCTCAGGCTTTCGCCCGAGGAGATGCCGGAGATCGCGCGGCATGTCGCCGAAGGCGTGACCCGCCACGAGAACCAGACGCAGCCCTTCGAATTCATCCATAACGGCCGCAAGCTGCGCGCCTCATCCTTGCGGGCTCCGGATGGCGGCCGGGTGCGGCTCTGGCAGACGCTCGATGTCGAGACCCCGTCCGAGGCGGCCCCCGAATTGGTGTTGCCGGTCATGGACGCGCTGCGCTTCATCCCCGACGGCGCCACGATCCTCGATGCGAAGCAGCGGGTGATCGCCACCAACAACGCCTTCCGGCGGCTCTACGACCTGCCCAGCGGCACGCCTGTGGTCGGCCGTAGCCTGGACGAGATCATCGCCTGGTGCTGGCGCGGCGCCTCGCCCATTGGGGCCTGGCGCGCGGCGATCAGCAACGGCCTGCGCTATGACGGCGTTCCCTTCGAGATCGAACTGCCCGGCCAGCGCTGGCTGAGATTGATCGCGCGGCATAGCAAGGGCGGCGTCAGCTTCTTCACCCATGCCGACATCACCGTCGCCAAGCGCCAGCAGATGGAGCTGCTGGAAGCGCAGGAGGCGTTGCGCCGCGCCAATGCGGCGCTGGCGGAGCTGGCGGAAACCGATGGCCTGACCGGCCTCGCCAATCGCCGCCGCTTCGTCACACGGCTCGCCGATGCCGCCGCCCGGCCGGAGCCGCTGGCGCTGATGATGATCGACGTCGACCACTTCAAGACGATCAACGATCGCTTCGGCCATCTCGTCGGAGACGCCTGCCTCAAGGCGATCGCCGAAGTCATCGCGGCCCAGGTCACCCAGGCCTCGACGCTGGTTGCCCGGATCGGCGGCGAGGAATTCGGCGTCCTGCTCGGCGACGCGTCGATCGCGACTGCGAAGGAGGTGGCGACGACCATTCGCCGTGCCTTGCGCCGCGTGCCCTGGCGCCTGCTACATGACGAATTGACGGGCGTGACCGTCTCGATCGGCCTATGCGCCGGGGAGGGGCCGCTGGATGGCACCAGCCTCCATGCGAATGCCGACGAGGCGCTCTACGCCGCCAAGCGCAATGGCCGCGACCGCATCGAGCTGGCAAGCCCGCCGGCGGTGTTGCGCCGCGCCGCCAGTTGAGCCACGCCCGCCTCAGCCCGGCTTGCGTTCGATGAAGACGCAGCCGTCGAAGCTCAACACCGTCTCGCCGTTCTGGTTGACGCCGGTGTTGTGGTGGAAGAACAGGCCCCAGTCCGGCCGCGAGAAGCTCGGGCGCTTGTCGGCGACGGCCGAGTGATAGGTGATGCGGTCGCCGGCATAGACCGGCTTCAGCCAGCGCAGGTTCTTGAAGCCGGGCGAGGGGCCGAGCCGCGGAGCTGCATCGGGGGCGAGCATGGCCTCCTGCCGGCGGCGGTGGCTGACCATCGCCGCCATCCAGCCTGCCGCCGTATGCCAGCCGGAGGCGCAGAGGCTGCCGAAGGAACTCCTGCGCGCCGCCTCATCGTCCATGTGGAAGGGTTGAGGATCGAAGGAGCGGGCGAAGGCGACGATCTCCTGCGGGGTGAAGACGAGGCTGCCGAGCTCGTAGCTGTCGCCGATCGCCAGCTCGTCGAAATAGCGGGGAGGGGCGGTCGGCCTTGAGGGCGGCTCGACGGCGACGGTCACCTGCGGTGGCTCATAGCTCGCAGGATGTGCCAGCCAGTCGCCACGTGCCGCCTCGAAGCCTGAGCCGCGGCGGCCGAACATCACCCAGTTGTTCTGCTCGACCACCGGCTCGCCACGCTGGTTGAGCAGCTCGAAGCGGAATTTCACCAGCCCCATCTCCGGTCGCGAGCGCGATTCCTTGGTCTCGGCGATAGTCCAGCGCAGGCGCAGCGTGTCGCCAGGCTTGACCGGGCGCAGCCATTTGACCTCCTCGACGCCAGGCGAGCCCATCGAGGTCGTGTCGAGGAAGAAGGCCTCGGCGGCGAGCCGCATCAGCAGGGCGCAGCTGTGCCAGCCGGAGCCGATCAGCGAGCCGACGAAGCTCGCCTTGGCCTTGTCGGGATCGATGTGGAAATCCTGCGCATCGAAACGCCCCGCGAAAGCGAGGATGTCGTCCTGCGAGACGGGAAGCGAGCCGTATTCGTGGACAGAGCCCGGGACGAAATCCTCGAAGTAGAGCATCGCTAGTCCATCTCGTTGATCAGGCGCGTATCCTGCGCGGGAGGCTGCCGGCAATCGAGTGGAAAACGCGCAAACTCCGAATGCTCACCGGACATGGCGCCGGAGCGGTGTCCGCTCCGGCGGTGGAGGCTCAGTTGGCGAAGCGGAAATGCAGCACGTCGCCGTCGGCGACGACGTATTCCTTGCCTTCGAGCCGGAACTTGCCGGCCTCGCGTGCGCCGGCCTCGCCCTTGTTGGCGATGTAATCCGGGTAGGCGATGGTCTCGGCGCGGATATAGCCCTTCTCGAAATCGGTATGGATCACGCCGGCGGCCTGCGGCCCCTTGGTGCCCTTCTCGATCGTCCAGGCGCGGGCTTCCTTCGGGCCGACGGTGAAATAGGTGACGAGGTTGAGCAGGGCGTAGCCGGCGCGGATGACCCGGTTGAGGCCGGGCTCGTCGAGGCCGACGGCTTCGAGATAGTCCTTCTGGTCGCCGGCCGGCAGCACCGCGATCTCGCTCTCGATCTTGGCGGAGACCACGACGGCGACGGCGCCTTCCTCGGCAGCGCGAGCCTTGACCTGCTCGGAGAAGCCGTTGCCCTTGTCGGCGCTGGCTTCCTCGACATTGCAGACATAGAGCACGGGCTTGGAAGAGAGCAGGCCGAGCATCTCGAACGCCTTGCGCTCTTCGGCCGCGACCTGGACGAGGCGGGCCGGCTTGCCCTCGCGCAGCAGCGCCAAGCAGCGGTTCATCAGGTCGGCGGCTTCCTTGGCCTCCTTGTCGCCGGACTTGGCCTTCTTCTCCAGCGGCAGGACGCGCTTCTCGAGGCTTTCGAGATCGGCGAGCATCAGCTCGGTCTCGATGATCTCGATATCGTTGACCGGCGAGACCTTGCCCTCGACATGGGTGATGTCGCCATCCTCGAAGCAGCGCACGACATGGGCGATGGCATCGCATTCGCGGATATTGGCGAGGAACTGGTTGCCGAGGCCTTCGCCCTTGGAGGCGCCGCGCACGAGCCCGGCGATGTCGACGAAGGTCAGCCGGGTCGGGATGATCTCCTTCGAGCCGGCGATCGCGGCAAGCTGCTCAAGCCGCTCGTCGGGCACGGCGACGTCGCCGACGTTCGGCTCGATCGTGCAGAACGGATAGTTCGCCGCCTGCGCCGCCGCCGTCTGCGTCAGCGCGTTGAAGAGGGTCGACTTGCCGACATTCGGCAGGCCGACGATACCACATTTGAAGCCCATGCTGGCTGATCCGTTGCGTTGCCGCCGCGAAAGGGGCGGTGACGAGATGATGATGTGAATGCTTCGGGCCTTATTGGCGCCCGAGCGCCAAAAGACAAGATGGCGCAGGGTTCACCTGCCCCCGCAGCATGCATGGCCACGGTGATGTCCGGATCTGTCGCCGCGAGGACGAGAGTCGCTTCCTCAGCGGAAGGTTCGTGAATCGCCGAGTATGCCTTCTCACTCTAATCACGCAAGAGGGCGGCCAGCGCACGATTTGTACGGCTGTTCACATTTCATCGGATTTCAGCCGAGAATCCGATTGGTCGGGGGAGAGTGTAACGTTAGGTTTCATGGTTTCCGAATTCCTCAGATATTTCAGAGATAACTATGCTTACCCTAGGTCGTGCCGCCTCGGTGGGTGCCAAGGCGGCTGTCATGTCGACGGCGAGCCTGTTTGCGTTCGCCGCTACGCCCGGTTTCGCGCAAACCACATGGCAAGGCGCCACATCGGACTGGTATGCGCCGGGCAACTGGTCGACCGGAGCCCTTCCCACAGGGGCGACTGCCGTCCTCATCGGATCCGGTTCGGCTATCGCGCCGATGATCACCGCACCCGGTGCCACCGCGAAGACGCTTGGCATCGGTGCCGCCGGGGCCGGCCAGTCGCTGACCGTGGCGTCCGGAGGCGTGATCACCACGACCGATTACGTGACCATCGGCAATCTCGCCGGGGAGACCGGGGCGGCGCATGTCGATCACGGCACGTGGAACGGCACCTATCTCGACCTCGGCTATAGAGGCAGCGGCACGTTCACCGTCTCGAACGGCGCGAGCGTGAGCTTCAACCAGTTCGTCCGGAGCGGTGTCTTCACCACCGGTTCCGGCAGCATCGTCGTTACCGGAGCCGGGACGTCCTGGTACAACGGCAACGGTCACGTCGTCGGCGATCAGGGCAAGGGCTCATACCAGATTCTGGCGGGTGCCAAGGCCGACGATCGCGCGGTCACCCTGGGTTACAATGCAGGAGCGACCGGAACAGCCACCGTCGATGCGGCGAGCTGGAACGTCCGGGGCGCGCTGATGATCGGCCAATCGGGTCGTGGCGATGCCACCGTCTCGAATGGCAGCACGGTAACGGTATCCTACAACGTCTACCTGGGATGGGTCGCCGGGGGACAGGGATCCCTCACCCTCGAGGGCGCCGGCACGACGCTGACGAGCACTGGTTTCACGGTCATTGGCATGAACGGTCAAGGGAGCGCGACCGTCGCCGACGGCGCCACCTTCACGACCAAGCAGGGGATCCTGGCGTACGAGACTGGATCGCGCGGGGAGCTGCGCGTGACCGGCGCGAACTCGCAATGGCTCGGCACCGTCTATGTGATGGTCGGCAATCTCGGCACTGGCGAGCTTACCGTCGACAATGGCGGCAAGGTGAGTGTGGACAATGGCTCGGGGATGCTGGTCATTGCCAACAAGACCGGCTCGACCGGTACTGTGAACATCGGCGCGGCGTCGGGCCAGCAGGCGCAGTCGGCGGGCACCCTGGATGTCTCAGAGATCCGTTTCGGCCGCGGAACCGGGCGGCTCGTCTTCAATCACACGGAAACGAACTACGTCGTCGACGCGGACATCACCGGAAATGGCACGATCGTCCAAGAAAGCGGGACGACGACACTGCGCGGCGATAAAAACACCTTCACCGGGTCGATGGAGGTGACCGGTGGCGTCCTCATCGCCGAGGGGTCGCTGGCTACGTTCTCCAGTGTGACGGTCGGAGAGCAAGGCACCATCAGCGGCACAGGGCAACTGCCATCGACGACGGTGCTTGGCACGATCTCCCCCGGCAATTCGCCGGGCACGCTGACGATCAACGGCAACCTGACGATGGGCGCGAAGTCGACCTATCAGGCGGAGATCCAGGGAACGAGCTCCGACCGCATCAACGTGACCGGCACGGCGAGCCTGGCGGGCACGTTGAAGCTCAGCTGGCTGTCGGGGAGCTATACCTTCGGGACGTCCTATACCCTGGTCTCGGCCCAAGGCGGTCTCGGTGGCACGCGTTTCGGCACGGTGGATTCGTCGTCCGCATTCGGAGCAGGCATCGCCATCGACGTCACCTATACCGCGAACGACTTGCTGATCTCGCTGTCTCCCAAGTCGCTGGCCGATCTGGTGGCAGCGCCGTCCAACGCGCATGCGGTCGCCAGCGGGCTCGACCGGGCGGTTGCGGGTGGTGCGGACGTGTCTGCATTGTTCGCCATCTACAATCTGCCGGCGGCATCGATTCCCGCCGCGGTGAACCAGCTTTCGGGCGAGGTTCATACGGCGGCTCCGGCGATGGCGTTCTCGGCAGCCGACCAGTTCCTGCGGGCGATGCTCGACCCGTTCGCAGCGGGACGTGGAGCAGCGGGGCAGCCGGCAGGGTTGGCGGCTTTCTCAGCGTTGGCGCCGAAGGGCCCGGCTGCAACGGAGGTCTCGCAGCCATTGCAGGCGCCGCGCTACTCGGTCTGGGGTGCGGCGTTCGGGGGATCCGGCCGCGCCGACGGCTCGGCCCGGATCGGCTTGGCGCGGCGCGATCTCGACGATGCGCATCTGGCAGCCGGCGCCGATCTGCAGATCGCTCCCGGTTCGATAATCGGTTTTGCGCTCTCGGGCGGCAGTGCGAAAGCGTCACTGGCGGGCGGGCTCGGCAAGGCCGAGGCGGATATCTTCCAGGCCGGCCTCTACGGCACGGCGCGGCTGGGGGCGGTCAATCTCGCAGCGGCGCTCGGCTATGGCGTGCTCGACACCGAGGTGAAGCGCAGCGTGCCGTTGCTCGGCAGCGCCTTGTCCTCGTCCTACACCACGACCGCCTGGAGCGGCCGCCTCCAGGCGAGCTCGGCGCTCGCCAACTGGGGAGACTTCACCCTGTCGCCCTTGGCAGCGCTGCAGGCCGTGCAAGCCTCCAGCCCGGCCCGCGTCGAGGCGAGCTGGACCGGGGCCAATGCCGTCGCGCTCGCTTTGGCCAAGCGTACCGACCTCACCTCGCGCAGCGAGCTCGGCCTTCAACTGGACTATGGCAGTGCGCTGGGCGGCCGGGCGCTCGCGGGCTATCTGCGCGCGTCCTGGGCTCACTATTATCAGCGTGATGCCAGTCTGAGTGCGTCGCTGACCGGCTTGGCTGGCTCCGGCTTCGTGATCGAAGGCGCTCGCGCCCCGCGCAACAGCGCATTGCTGGCGGCGGGGCTCGACTTCAAGCTCGGCCCGTCGGTGACGATCGGTGCGCATCTCGACGGCGAGATTTCCGACAGCGCCCAGCGTATCGGCGGGCAGGCACGGCTGAAGGTCAGTTTCTGAGAGAACGGCCGTATCACGCGAACGTGCATGGCGGCCCGATCGCCGCACGCGCACGAGTGGGCGCGACGGAAAAAGACCGGCTACCGGAGCTGCTCCATGCGCCTGCCCTCGCTTGCCCTGATCGGCCTCGTCACGCTCTTTGCCGCAGGAGCACAGGCACAGACGCCGCAGACCCGCATACGCGGCACGGTCGAACGGCTCGACGGCCAGTCGCTGACGGTGAAGACGCAGGAGGGCGCGACGACGGTCGCGCTCGCGCCCAACTATTCGGTCGGCGCCGTAGTCAAGGCCGGGATGGCCGACATCAAGAAGGGCAGCTTCATCGGCGTCGGTGCCCGGCGAGCCGAGGGCGGGCTGACGGCCGTGCAGGTCTTCATCTTCCCCGAGGCGATGCGCGGCACGGGCGAGGGGCACCGGCCCTGGGCCGTGCTGCCGGAGGCGACGATGACGAACGCGACCGTGGCCGAAACGGTTTCGCGCGTCGACGGCAGCAGCGTTACCTTGACCTATCCGGGCGGCGAGCAGACGATCGCGATCACGCCCGAAGCCAACATCATCATGGCCGCGCCGGCGCAGGTTGCCGATCTCGTCGCCGGAGCGCAGGTGGCGTTGACCGCGAGCCGGCAGGCCGATGGCAGCCTGTCGAGCAGCCGGGTGACGATCGCCAGGGCAGGGGCCCAGCTGCCGCTTTAAGGAGAGCCTTATTCGGCCTTTTCGCCGAGGCGCTTCACCGCGCCATGACCGCGCGCCTCCATGAACAAGTGGACCTTGTTCTGGAAGCCGGCGTCGTCATGGGTGGCGAGCAGGGCGGCATTGTCGGCGCAGGCAGAGCAGAGGTCCTCGACCCAAGGCTCTTCTGCCTTGCCGAAATCGTTGAGCACATAGGCGTGGACCAGTGCCTTGTCGCCGGGATGGCCGATACCCATCCGCACCCGGCGATAATCGTTGCCGATCGCGGCGGTGGTCGAGCGCAGGCCATTATGGCCGGCATTGCCGCCGCCGAGCTTCACACGCAGCTTGGCGGGGGCCAGGTCGAGCTCGTCATGGAAGACGACGACGTCGGCGGGGGCGACCTTGAAGAAGCGCGCGGCTTCGCCGATCGCGCGGCCGGACTCGTTCATATAGGTCTGTGGCAGCAGCAGCAGGGCCTTCTCGCCGCCGATCGTCGCTTCGCAAGCATAGCCCTGGAAACGGGCGCGCCAGGGCGAGGCGTTGCAGGCGCGGGCGATCGCCGCGACCGCCATGAAGCCGATATTGTGGCGGTTGCGGGTGTAGCGTTGGCCGGGATTGCCGAGGCCGGCGAAGATCAGCATTGTTCGATGTCCGCTAATCTGTCGTCAAAAGCAAAACGGCCGGGCATGCCCGGCCGTCCGTTGGCTTCGTCAAGCTGACGAAAGACCGGCTCAGGCCTTGGGGGCCTCGGCCTCGGCAGCCGGGGCTTCCGCCTCGACGGTCGGCGGCACGATGGTGACGAGCGTCGGGTTGTCGCGCGCCAGCAGCGTCACGCCGGCCGGCAGCTTGATCGCGTCGGCATGCAGGGTGTCGCCGACCGCGAGGCCCGCAACCGAGACTTCGATGAATTCAGGGATGCTCTCGGGGGCGACTTCGATCTCGAGCGAGTGCTCGACGATCTGCAGCGTGCCGCCGCTCTTCAGGCCCGGCGACTGATCCTGGCCGACGACGTGCACGGGAACCTCGACCTTGATGGTCTGGCCGGCAGCGATGCGCAGGAAGTCGACATGGATCGGGAAGTCCTTCACCGGATCGAGCTGGTAGTCGCGCGGGATGGCGCGCGTCTTCTTGCCATCGACGTCGATCTCGAACAGCGTGGTCAGGAAGTGACCAGCATAGATCATCTGGCGGGTCTTGTTGGCATCGAGCGCGATGGCGACGGGGGCTTCGCCCGCACCATAGATCACGGCGGGAGTGAGGCCCTGGCGACGAACTTCCCGGGCGGCCCCCTTGCCGACCTGGGCGCGCGCCGAAGCCTGAATCTGCTTCACGGCGGTCATGTGTCTGATCCTTAGTTCTTCAAAAGACATGGCCGCCTGCTGGCGGCCATTGCGGTTCGCGCCCCTGCCTCCAAGGGTGTCAGTGGGGCGCAGGCAGGCTCATAGGCGAAACCGGCGACAATCTCAAGTCCGGAGCCGGATTTCAGGCGGCGCTGGCGGCCGGGCGCGATAGGGAGCCTGGCAGCGCACGGCTGAAACTGCCGACGAAGGCGGGGACCGCCTCGGCCGGCATCGGGCGCGAATAATGATAGCCTTGGCCGAGGCGGCAGCCCATCGCGGCCAGGCGCCGGGCCTGGCCGTCGTTCTCGATGCCTTCGGCCACGATCCGCATGCCGAGCCGGCTGGCGATGCCGATCAGCGCCTCGACGATCGCGCCGTTCCGGGTTCCGCCCTCGATGTCGGCGACGAAGGACTTGTCGATCTTGATCGTGTCGACCGGGAAATCGAGCAGATGGGTCAGCGAGGCGAAGCCGGTGCCGAAATCGTCGAGCGCGACAAGGATGCCGCGCTCGCGCAGGCCTGCGATGGTGCGCGCCACCCCGTCGCGGCGCCCGCCCATGATCACCTGCTCGGTGATCTCGACGACCAGATGATCCAGCGGCACCTGGGCCCGTTCGAAGGCCCGGACGATGCGCTGGACGAGATCGCCCTTCTGGAAATCGGCGGAGGTAACGTTGAGGCCGATATGCGGAATCGGCAGGCCCTCGCGCAGCCATTGCGCCATGTCGGTGGCGATCGCCGGCAGCATCTGGCTGGAGATGCGATAGGCGAGCTTGGGATCGAGCAGGGCGTCCTGGAACTCGCCGGCGGCGACCACGCGCCCATCGTCGAGACGAAGCCGCGCCAGCGCCTCCATGCCGCGGATCTCGCCGCTGTCGAGCCGGATGATCGGCTGATAGTAGGGGATCAGGCGCCCGGCGCCGAGCGCGTCGCCGACGCTGCGGATCGTCTGGATGCGGCGGGTCATCGAAGTCCGCAGGCCGCCCTTGAAGCGGACATAACCGCCACGCCGCGTTTCCTTGGCATGATAGAGCGCGAAATCGGCGTTCTGTCGCAAGGTGACGCTGTCGATGCCATCCTCCCCGGCGATAGCTCCGCCGATGGTGACGCTGGGGACGATGCTGGTTCCCTCGCAATCGATCGGCGTATGCATGGCGGCGAGGATGGCATTGGCGACGCCGCGCAATTGCCCGGCCTTGTCGCAGCCGGGCACGAGGACCGCGAATTCGTCGCCGCCGATCCGGAACGCCGTTCCTTCCGGCGCCACCGCGGCGAGCCTTGCGCCGACGGCCTCGATCAGCCGGTCGCCGACGGCGTGGCCCATGGTATCGTTGACCGCCTTGAGATGGTCGATGTCGATCAGGATGAGGCCGAAGCGCGACGAGGTCCGGCGCGTCGCCTGGCCAATTGCCTCGTTGAAGCGGGCCCGGTTCGGAAGGCCGGTCAGCGTGTCGAAATAGGCGAGGCGGTGATTGCGGGTCTTCACCTCGTCGTGCTCGATTGCGATCGCGCAGAGATGCACGCAGGTCTCGACGATCTGGCGCTCGAACAGTGCCGGCCCGCGCGGTTCGCGATAATAGAAGGCGAAGCTGCCGACGACGCGACCGTCGCGTGCCGCGATCGGGCTCGACCAGCAGGCGCGAAGGCCGAGCGGCAGCACGAGTTCGCGATAGCCTTCCCAATGCGGGTCGGTGGCGATGTCGGTCACCTCGACTGGGCTCTTGCGGTAGATCGCCGTGCCGCAGGAGCCGACGCGCGGTCCGATCGGCGTGCCGTTGACCGCTTCACCATAGGCGCGCGGCAAGCTCGGGGCCGCGAGTGGCCGCAGCCGGAAATCGTCGTCGATGGTGACGACCGAGCAGACCACCTCGGGAGCGAGCGCTTCGACCTGCTCGCAGAGCGTGGTCATGATCGCGGCCAGTTCCTCGCCGCGCGCGATCGATTCCAGGATGGCGTTTTGCAGGGCTTGCAGACGCTCGACGGAATCGGGACGGCGCATAGGGGCTCTCGGCGGAACGGGAGCAGCCATTATGCCGCAGGGGCATGAAATCGCCGTTTCCCGCTTGGATCGAATTGTCGGCTTTCTGATCTTCAGGCGAGCAAGATGATCGCAATTGATTAAAAAACCGAATGCAGATCGTTCTGCTATCGCATCGGACCGAAAAGTGGATTCCACTTCTCGGACAAATCCGATGCGATGACACTGTGATCGATCATCGTGGCCGCGTCCGTTCGGACGCGCGATGATCTAGGCGGGAGAGAGTCCGATACGCTCGTCGCGCCGGCGCAGCAGGTGCATCAGCGGCAATGCCAGCAGCACCATCCAGGCCTTGCCGATGACCTGTCCGGTGAGGAAATCGAGGCTGCCGAAGGCGAGCCAGAGGAAGACCAGGCTGTCGACGACGAGCCCGAGCACGCTCGACGCCGCGATCGCTGCGACGAAATGGCGGCGCTGCAGCGGCGTATAGACCGCAAAATCGGCGAGCTCGGAGAGCAGGAAGGCCGTGGTCGAAGCCAGGACGATGGCCGGCGGAGCCAGCATGCCGGAGATCAGCGTGCCGATCGCGATCGCGCCGAGGCCTGCGAACGGGCCGAGGCGGCGCTGGACGATGTCGCGCAGGACGAGCGCAAGGCCGACCATCAGCACGCCGCTCGGCGCCTTGATGCCGGGCGCGACGGGCACGAGGCAGGGGCCGTCGGGCACGCAGACCGTGCCGACATTCCCGATCATCCAGTTGGCGAGCGGGATGGTCAGGGTGAAGAGGACGAGGGCGATATAGCCCTCGATCTGGCGCTGCCGATCAATCGTCATGGTTGCTAACAGCCTCTAGGTCCGCTGTCGTCCGGCGCGGCCTCATAAGCCGCAAAACCCCTGGCTCGCAAGTCGCATGCCGGGCAATGGCCGCAGCCATAACCCCAGGGATGGCGCCTGCTGCGGTCGCCGAGATAGCAGCTATGCGTCTCCTCGACCACCAGCTCGAACAGGGGCTCGCCGCCGAGCTCCTTCGCCAGGGCGAAGGTCTGCGCCTTGTCGCGCCACATCAGCGGCGTGTGCAGCACGAGCCTGCGGTCGAGCCCGAGGCCGAGCGCGACCTGCATCGCCTTGATCGTGTCGTCGCGGCAGTCGGGATAGCCGGAATAGTCGGTCTCGCAGACGCCGAGCACGATGTGCTTGCAGTCGCGGCGGTAGGCGAGTGCTGCGGCGAAGCTCAGGAAGATCAGGTTGCGGCCGGGAACGAAGGTGGTCGGCAGGCCGGTCTCGGCGAAGGCGATCTCGCTTTCGCTGGTCAGCGCGGTGTCGGAGATCGCACCCAGCGTCTTCAGGTCGAGCAGATGGTCCGGCCCGAGCCGGCTGGCATAGGCTGGCGACAGCTCGGAGAACTTGTTCCGGATCGCCTCGCGGCACTCCAGTTCCACGCGATGGCGCTGGCCGTAGTCGAAGCCGATGGTCTCGACGGCAGCGAAGCGCTCCAGTGCCCAGGCCAGGGCGACAGTGGAATCCTGACCGCCGGAGAAGAGGACAAGGGCTCGGTCCGCGCCGGCCGAGAGGGCCGCCATCGCGCGCCTCCCCTCAATCGAACAGGCTGGAGACGCTCGACTCGCTCGCGGTGCGCTCGATCGCCTCGCCCATCAGCCCGGCGATCGAGATGACGCGGATGTTGCGCGCCACCTTCACCGCTTCGGTCGGCATGATCGAATCGGTGATCACCAGTTCCTTGAGCTTGGAGGAAGCGATGCGCGCCACGGCGCCGCCGGAGAGCACGCCATGGGTGATGTAGGCGTAGACCTCGCGGGCGCCCTGGGCGAGCAGGGCCTCGGCCGCGTTGACCAGCGTGCCGCCGGAATCGACGATGTCGTCGAGCAGGATGCAGGAGCGGCCCTCGACCGTGCCGATGATGTTCATCACCTCGGACTCGCCCGGCCGGTCGCGGCGCTTGTCGACGATGGCGAGCGGCGCGTCGATGCGCTTGGCGAGCGCGCGGGCACGGACCACGCCGCCGACGTCAGGCGAGACGACCATGGCGTTCTTCCACTCGAGCCGGTCCTTGATGTCGCGCGCCATCAGCGGGGCGCCGAACAGGTTGTCGGTCGGGATGTCGAAGAAGCCCTGGATCTGGCCGGCATGCAGGTCGAGCGTCAGCACGCGGTCGACGCCGGCATGGGCGATCAGGTTGGCGACGAGCTTGGCCGAGATCGGGGTGCGGCCAGAGGCGCGCCGGTCCTGCCGCGCATAGCCGAAATAGGGGATCACCGCCGTGATGCGCCTGGCCGAGGAGCGGCGCAGCGCATCGGTGATGATCAGCAGCTCCATCAGATGGTCGTTGGTCGGGAACGAGGTCGACTGGATGACGAAGACATCCTGGCCGCGGACGTTCTCCTGGATCTCGACGAAGATCTCCATGTCGGCGAAGCGCCGGACCTGGGCCCGGGCGAGCGGGACATCGAGATGATTGCAGATGGCTTCGGCGAGCGGGCGATTGGAATTGCCGGCGACGACTTTGAAGGAGGAGGCCATGCCGGGTGCACCCGAAACGCAGAATAAGGCGAGCCGCCCGAGCGGGGGCGGCTCAGTTTCGAAGGGCTCATAACAGCGTGATGACGCCGAGTCGACAAAAGAGGCGCAGCATCCCCATGCAAATGCTGCACTGCACCGAGGCGCGCTGCACGTCCTGCGGGATATCGTGAATCGACTCGATCCGAAGGTGCTCCGGGCCGAATGCGAAAGTTCTAGCGATTCTTCTCCGGCGCCGCCTGGGCGGTGCGGGTCTTGCTCTTGGCGTCGGGTTTCGCCTCGGGCACAGGCGCGGTCGTCAGGAAGCTCGCGATCGCGTCGGCCGATTCGGACGCGGCCTTGGCGACGATGGTCTGGTCGATGCCAGCCCAGGGGTCGCCGCCGCCGCCACGGCGGCCGAGGCTCTCGCCCTGGACGCGCTGGGCGCGCTTCTTGCTCTCGTCATAGACGTCCCAGACGAAGGCGAGGGCGGTCTGGCCATCCTCGGTCGGCTGGGCGGTGAGGTAGCCGCGCACCCGGAAACGGGCCGGCTTGTCGCCGGGGACGATCTCCATCTTGCGTTCGGCCGCAGCCTCGCCGAGCAGGCCGGCGAAATGCGCCGTCACCTGGTCGGGCGCGCCCGAGATGCTCTGGACCGAGACCGGGACACCCGGCGCATCGACGCGCGGCCGGGCCGCGTTCGCGGTGGTGGTTTCCTGGCAGCCTGCGAGTGCAAGCGCGGCGAGCGGCCCCAGAACGAGGCCGTTAAAACGTACCGACATGACGCCTCCCGCCCTTTGTTCGGGCTTGGATTGCTGGTCTTCCCTGCGGCGACCGTTTTAGGCGCAACGATCCCCGAGGTCCAGATAGGGCGGGGGAGGGGCGAAACGAGGCGGCTGTGCCGTGGCGATTGCGCTCCCGGCGCTCCTTCGCCATATCTCCCGCGAGGGCGCATGGAGCGCCTGCCGGAGAGCTTCGATGGTCAGCACGTCCAACCGTATCCTCGACGACATCGCCCGGCTGGCGACCGATGCCGCCGGCGCGGCGCAGGGCGTGCGTCGCGAGGTCGAGACCGTGGTCAAGACCCAGATCGAGCGGCTGCTGCGCGACCTCGACGTGGTGACGCGCGAGGAGTTCGAGGCGGTGCGCGAGATGGCGCTGCTGGCGCGCGAGGAGAACGACAAGCTCGCGGCCCGGCTGGCGGCGCTCGAGGCCAAGTCCGAGTCGAAGTAAGTCCTCGGTCAAGTCTGGCCTGCGGCCGGCCAACAGCTTCGTGTTGTGGACAGTCCCCTTGAGGGATTGAGGCAGGCGTCGAATCCGCAGAGCTTGCATCGCGTACCGGGTGCCGAAGGGCTCGATCAGAACCGCGCAGGTTCTGTTAGGGCTCCTGACTCGCCTGAGCTATCGTCGATGAAGAGAGGTGATTCGTCGGTGGGCTCTACTTGAGGGCCGGCCGATGAAGCGAAGATCACACCAGTGATTTTCTGGTCGGGTTGCGTGCCTTACGCTTTTCCAGTCGCCGTGTTCCCGTTCTTGAACAGGCCGCGCCTGCCGTCAGGGCCTGCGCCGGCTGTTGGACCTTGGGCATGATGGACCTTGATCTGGACGCTGAAACCGAACGCCCCTCCAACCCGCTCGATCTTGTCGAACGCCTCGCCGCACTGAACGACTGGAGCTTCGATCGCGACAGCGACGACGAACTCTCGGTCTCCGTCACCGGCGGCTGGGCCGACTATCATGTCGCGATCACCTGGCTTTCCGAGGTCGAGTCGCTGCACATCGCCTGCGCCTTCGACCTCAGGGTGCCGGACCGGCGGCGCAACGAGGTGATGACCCTCGTCAGCCTGGTCAACGAGCAGCTCTGGCTCGGGCATTTCGACCTGTGGAGCCGTGAGAACGTGGTGATGTATCGCCATGCGCTGCTGCTCTCGGGCGGAGCCGAGCCGACGGAAGAGCAGGCCGCGGGCCTGATCAAGGCGGCGATCGACGCCTGCGAGCGCTACTATCAGGCCTTCCAGTTCGTGGTCTGGGCCGGCAAGAACGCTCGCGAAGCGCTCGAGGGCGCGCTGCTGGAGACGGTCGGCGAGGCGTGAAAGCCAACTGGTCCGGGCTTGACCCGGGCCTTGCTTGGCGGTTCAGGTCCATGCGCAACCGCGCATCGACCGGAGACACGCCATGGCCAGCCCGCTTCCTGAGACCCTCACCCTCGTCGGTGCCGGCAAGATGGGCGGCGCCATGCTGGAAGGCTGGCTCAGCATCGGCGTGAACGGTGCGGGGGTCACACTGCTCGACCCGCATATCTCCGACGAGATGCAGGCGCTCGCCGCAGCCCATGGCATGAGCGTCAATCCAGCCGCGCCGAAGCCTGCCGAGGTGGTGGTGCTGGCGACCAAGCCGCAAATGCTCGACACGGCTGCCCCTGCCGTGCAGGCGCTGATCGGGCCGAAGACGCTGCTGATCTCGATCCTCGCCGGCAAGACGCTGGGGGACCTGTCGGCACGCCTGCCCAATGCGAACGCGATCGTGCGCGCCATGCCGAATCTGCCGGCCTCGGTCCGGCGCGGTGTCACCGCCGCCGCGGCGGGCAAGGGCGTCAGCGAGGCGCAGCGGCAACTGGCCGATGCGCTGCTCGCCGGCGTCGGCAAGGTCGAATGGCTCGGCGACGAAGGGCTGATCGACGCCGTCACCGCCGTCTCGGGCTCGGGGCCGGCCTATGTCTTCAACATGGTCGAGTGCCTCGCGGCTGCCGGTGTCGCGGCAGGCCTCCCGGCCGATATCGCCGAGCGCCTCGCCCGGGCGACGGTCGAGGGCGCGGGCGAGATGCTGTTCCAGTCGCCGCTGCCGCCGGCGACCTTGCGGCAGAACGTGACCTCGCCCGGTGGCACGACGGCCGCCGCGCTCGAAGTGCTGATGGCCGATAATGGCCTCGCGCCCCTGATGCGACGTGCTGTCGCTGCCGCCAAGCGTCGCGCCGAGGAGCTTTCCGGCTGAAGCGGCCTTTCAAGCGCCGCGGTCACGTCCTAGCTTCTCTCATAGATCACGATGATTTTGGATCGAACCGATCCAGAAACATCCTGCTCGATCTGCTCGCGACAGGAGAGAAGCCGATGGCGCGCAAACCCGTTTCCCCCGAGACTGAGAAGCCGGCGGCCAAGCCCGATCCGCGGCGCGCCGTGGTCGATGCCCTGTTCCGGCTGGCGGCGACGCAGGGCTGGGACGAGATCGAACTGCCGGCGATCGCCCGCGAGGCCGGTGTCAGCCTCGCCGAATTGCGCGGGCTCTTCCCATCCAAGCTCGCCATTCTCGGCGGGCTTGGCCGCATCCTCGACGATGCCGTGCTCGCCGGCAGTTCCGAGGATCTCATGGAAGAATCCTACAAGGAGCGCGTCTTCGACCTGGTGATGCGCCGGCTCGATGCGCTCGCGCCCTACAAGGCGGGACTCAAGGCGCTGATGCCGCATCTGCGCCGCCAGCCGCTGGCGCTTGCGGCGCTCGGGCGCAATTCGCTGAATTCCTGGCGTTATCTGCTCGCCTCGGCGGGCATCCCGACCGAGGATGATCTCGGCTCCGTTCGGGTCCGCGGCGCGACGCTGCTGATGGCGCGCGTGCTCGACACCTGGCTGGAGGATGACGAGCCGGAGCTGTCGCGCACCATGGCCAAGCTCGACCGCGAGCTGAAGACGGCCGGCCAAATCATGGCCCGCGTCGAGGACGTTCATCGACTGACGGCGCCGCTGCGTGGCCTGGCGCGCTCGCTCTGCTCCGGGGTGCGGCGCACGCCCAGGCGTGAGCGCATGCGCCAGGAGGACGGCGACGATTATGCCGCTGCCATCTGACAACAACTATTGGTTGCAGTCAGCAACTGCCGATTGTGGCAAAAAAGTGACAGCGTTAAGCGGGTATTAGCCGTTCCGCGCGAATGTGAAGAATCACGTTCGCGAGGGGCGACATGTCTGTGTTGAAGAAGCTTACTGCGCTGTCGATCAGCCGTTCATTCGGATTGGTCGCCATCTTGGCCGCTGTCGTCGCCGTCGCGAGCGTCGCCGTGACGCTCAACCAGGCCCGGATCGACATGCTCGACCTGAAGCGGGCCGAGGTGAAGAACGCGGTCGAGGCCGCCGCCTCCACGGTCAACGCCTATGTGGCGAAGGTGGAGAAGGGCGAGCTCAAGGATGCCGACGCGCAAAAGCTCGCTATCGATGCCGTGACCAATGCGCGTTTCGATGACGGCAACTATTTCTTCGTCATCCGCTATGACGGCTTCAACATCGCTCATGCCAATGCGAAGCTGGTCGGCACCGACATGTCGCCGCTCAAGGATCCAACCGGCAAGCTCTTCGTCAAGGAGTTGACCGACACGGCCCGGGTTAAGGGCGCCGGTTTCGTCGACTATTTCTGGGTGAAGGCCGGCGACAAGGATCCGTCGCTGAAGGTGTCCTACGTGGTCGGCGTGCCGAAATGGCAGTGGGCTATCGGTACCGGCATGCATGTCCACGCCGTCGAAGCCTCCTTCTATGGCCTGATCAAGGACGTCGCGGTCGTCCTAGTGCCGCTGGCGTTGCTGCTGCTCGGCCTCGTCGTCTTCCTCAGCCGCCGCGCCTCCGGGATGCTGCGCACGGTCTCCGGCAATATGAGCACGCTGGCAGCTGGCGATCTCAAGGCGCCGATCGCCTATCAGGAGCGCCAGGACGAGGTCGGCAGCATGGCGCGCGCCCTCGTCGTCTTCCGCGACGCGGCGCTGACGAAGCAGCAGGTCGAGGCCGAGAAGGCTCAGGCCGAGGCCGATGCCGGCGAGCAGCGCCGTGCCGCCGATACGCAGCGCGGCCTCAACGAGGCGCAGCGCAGCGAGGAGGCGAAGAAGCAGGCGGTGGTCGTCGATGCGCTCGGCGCCGGGCTGGAGCGCCTGACCGAAGGCGACCTGACCTACCGGATCGAAGCCGCCTTCAGCGCCGAATACGCCAAGCTCAAGAACGACTTCAACGCGGCGATGGCGCATCTCGAAGAGACGATGCGTCAGATCGCGACCAATACCGAGAGCATGAAGGCGGGGGCCGGCGAGATCAGCCAGGCGGCGGACGACCTCGCCAGCCGCACCGAGCAGCAGGCCTCCTCGGTCGAGGAGACCGCGACGGCGCTCGACCAACTGACCGCGACCGTGCGCCAGACCGCCGAGGGCGCACGTCAGGCCAGTCAGGCCACCACCCAGGTCAAGGGCGAGGCCGAGCAGTCCGGCCAGATCGTCCGCGAGGCCGTCGCCGCCATGAGCGGCATCGAGAAATCCTCCGAGGAGATCTCGCAGATCGTCGGCGTCATCGACGAGATCGCCTTCCAGACCAACCTGCTCGCGCTCAACGCCTCGGTCGAGGCGGCGCGCGCCGGCGATGCCGGCAAGGGCTTTGCGGTCGTCGCCTCCGAGGTGCGTGCGCTGGCGCAGCGCTCGGCGGACGCGGCCAAGGAGATCAAGGGGCTGATCACCGCCTCCAGCGTCGAGGTCGAGAAGGGTGTCGCGCTGGTCGGCCAGACCGGAACGGCGCTGGAGCGGATGTCGGGCGAGATCACCCGCGCCACCTCGCTGGTCGCCGAGATCGCCTCGGCCGCGCAGGAGCAGGCGACCGGGCTGCAGGAGGTCAACACCGCGGTCAACGAGATGGACCAGGCGACGCAGCAGAACGCCGCCATGGCCGAGCAGTCGACCGCCGCCTCGCAGGCGCTGGCGCAGGAAGCTGACAGGCTCGCCGCGCTGGTCGGGCGTTTCCGTCTTGGCGGCGACGTGGTTGCCTTGAGGACGATGGCAGGCAAGATGGCGCAGGCTGCGGCGCCTGCGCCGCGTCCGGCGCGCGCCATGGCGGCCGCGCCTGCCCCGAACCATGGCAGCGCCGCGCGCAAGGTCGCCAATGGCGGCGATCGCGGCTGGGAGGAATTTTGAGCACGCCTAGCGAGATTGCCGCTGAGATCGGCTTCGACGATTTCCTCAAGGTCGACATCCGTGTCGGCACCATCGTCGAAGCCGCTCCCTTCCCCGAAGCGCGCAAGCCCGCGATCAAGCTGGTGATCGACTTCGGCGGCACGATCGGCCGCAAGAAGTCCTCGGCGCAGATCACCAGGCATTACCGGCCCGAGGATCTCCCGGGCCGGCAGGTGCTGGCGGTGGTCAATTTCCCGCCGCGTCAGATCGGCAAGTTCATGTCCGAGGTGCTGACGCTCGGGGTGCCGGATGCCGACGGCGAGGTCGTGCTGATCGGCCCGTCGCTCGAGGTGCCGAAGGGCGGGCGGCTCTACTGAGCCTGTGAGTCAGGCGGCGCGATCCTGCCGCCAGATTCCCGTAGCCAGCGTGGTCGGCGCCGGCTCGGCTTCGCTCCAGCGCAGAGGCAGCGCCGACTTGCGTCGCCAGGCGCGCGTCACTTCGACATGGAGCAGGCGCCTGGCGCCATCGAGCCCGACCAGTTCCTGGCCGCTCCAGACGACCTCCGCCACGCCCTGCAATTGCAATACGTCGCCCTTGGCGAAGTCGATGAAGAGCAGGGACGTCGCCGGCTCGCGCAGCAGGTTGCCGAAGGTGTTGAAATAGCTGTTGCCTGCGAAGTCCGGCACGCTCAGCCGATTGCCTTCGATCCGGACGAAGCCCGGCCTGCCACCGCGATGCGAGATGTCGAGCCCGCTCTCCGAGCCGCTGGCGATGAAGAGGGTGTCCGCCTCTGCGATCAGGGCGCTGGCCGCCGCATCGAGATTGCCCAGTTCTTCGGTGGCAGCTGCGGCGGCTGGCACCAGCTCGTGCTGCCGGACCTGGATGTACTTGGCGCAGTTGCCGAAGCTCTGGCTCACCGCGACCTTGAGCCCGCTGCCATCGCGCTCGCTGATAAGGCCATTGGCGCGGTTGCGCCGTCGCGTGCGCAGATCGAGCCCGAGCAGGCCGATCGGCGCGCCGATGCCCAATGCGACATCGGCCGGATCGCCCGGGGTGGGCAGGGCGGCGATGGCGAGTTCGTTCGGCGTCGGGCTGGTGGCGAAGCCCTCCGGACTAGTGAGCACCGTCGCGATCGGTTTGCCCCGTTCATCGCGCCCCGCGGCGAACAGATAAGGCAGCAGCGCGAAGAAATCGCGATGCTGGTCCGGCATGAAGGTGCGGATGCCGGCGCCGCGCGAACTCTCGCCGGCCAGCGCCTGTGCCTCCAGCTCGCCGGCGTGGAAGGGCGAGGCATCCATGGTCTCAGCCCTTCGTGGGAATGGGCGAGGGCGGGATCGGCTTGAAGAAGGGCAGGGCCTCGACGCGCCTGAGCCAGGCTCGCACCGCCGGGTAGGCGTCGAGCGGGATGCCGCCCTCAGGAGCATGCGCGACATAGGAATAGCAGGCGAGGTCGGCGATCGTCGGATGCTCGGTTGCGAGGAAGCTGCGACCAGCAAGGTGCCCTTCCATGAAGGGAAGCAGCCGAGCCGAGATGCGCTCGGCCCTCACCGGATCGTCCTCGTACTTGAATTGCGCGATCATCCGGGCGATCGCCGGGCCATGCATGACCTCACCGGCGGCGATCGAAAGCCAGCGCTGCACCTGCGCCGCCGCGACCGGCTCTTGCGGCAGCCAGTCGCTGTCCGGAGCGTAGCGCCTGGCCAGATAGACCAGGATGGCATTGCTGTCGGCCAAAGTGAGGTCGCCGTCCTGCAGCACCGGGATCTGGCCGAGCGGGTTGAGCTTGCGGAAGGCCTCGCTGCGACGGACGTCGGCGGGAGCAGGCACGACATCGAACTCCAGTCCGAGCGCGCGCAGCAGCAATTCGACGCGGTGGGTGTGGCCCGAGAGGGGCGTGCCGTGGAGCGTGATCTTGGCAGGGGTCATAGAGGCCTCGCGGTGATGTCGGGTCGAATGTGATTGTTTCAGCGAAGTGATGAAAGCTGGTAGGCTGGCAAATCAGAATTTCGAATGATGGAATGATCATGGACCGGCTCGACGAGCTCGCCATCTTCGTCGCGATCATCGACACCGGCAGTCTCGCCGGCGCGGCGCGCCAGCTCAGGCGTTCGCGTCCAGCGGTGACGCGGGCGCTGGCGGCGCTGGAGGAACGCGCCGGCGTCAGGCTGATCGCGCGCACGACCCGGCAATTGATGGCGACCGAGGCGGGACGGGAGCTCGCAGCATCCGCTCGCAACATCCTCTCGGAGTATGACGCGTCGCTCTCGGGCGTGACGGCGGCGCCGATGCGCGGCCTGATCCGGATCACGGCGCCGACCGCCTTCGGCCGGCGCCATGTCACGCCGGTCGTCGCCGAGTTCCTCGATTTGCACCCGGAGATCCAGATCGAGCTGGTGCTGGCCGATCGCAATCTCGACCTGATCGAGGAGGGGCTGCATCTGGCGGTCCGGATCGGGGCCTTGCCGAGCTCGCGGCTGGTCGCCCGCAAGGTCGGCGAGGTCAGGCGGGTGCTGGTCGCGGCGCCGGCCTATCTGGAGCGTCGGGGGACACCGACCCGGCCGGCTGATCTCTCCGGGCACGACACCATCGTCAGCATCGCCGCCGGCCAGAGCATGGTCTGGCGCTTTGCCGGCGATGCGCGCAGTGCGACCGTGCAGGTGGCGCCGCGCCTGATCGTCAACGAGATCGAATCGGTCCTGATCGCGGCGCGTTCCGGCCGTGGCCTCGCGCGTGCGCTATCGTACCAGGCCGCGCCCGATATCGAGGCCGGCACATTGATCCGGATCATGCGCGACTGGGAGCCGCCGGCCTCGCCGGTGCAGCTCGTCGTGCCGAGCGGCCAGCATCTCCAGCCGAAGGTGCGCGCCTTTCTCGATCACGCCGCCAGCCGGCTGGCGCAACTGCCGGTGATCCGGCCGGAACGCTGAGCTTAGGCTCAGCGCAGTGTCGCATGCTGGGCCGCTTCCTCATGGATCCAGCGACGGAAGGCCGCGATCGCCGGGCGCTGCGCCACGGCTTCGGGACAGACGACGTAATATTGGTAGGCGCCGGGCAATTGCTGCGGGAAGGGGCGGACCAGGCGGCCGGCTTCGAGATAGTCGCCGATCAGGGCGCTGGTCGCGAGCGCGATGCCCTGGCCCGAGGACGCCGCCTGCAGGGCAAGGAATGTATGGGAAAAGCGCGGGCCGTGCGAGGCGTCGATGTCGTCGACGCCGGCATAGGCGAGCCATTGCGGCCAGGTCACATATTCGGGAATGCCCTCTGCCAGCTCATGCAGCAGGGTGTGATGGCGCAGATCGGACGGCTCGCGCAAAGGCCGGTCTGGATCGTTGAGGAGCGCGGCGTTGCAGACGGGAAAGAAGGTCTCCGTCATCAGCAGTTCGGAGTGCAGGCCGGTATAAGCGCCCTGGCCGTAGCGGACGGCGATGTCGACATCCTCGCGGGTGAAGTCGGTGAGGTGCATCGACACCGAGATGCGCACCTCCAGCTCGGGGTGGCGCTGTTTGAGCGCGCCGAGCCGCGGGATCAACCAGCTCAGCGCGAAGCTCGGCATGGTGCTGACCGTCAGGATGTTGGCGGTGTCCGGCCGCAAGGCTCGCGCGGTGGCCTCGTCGAGCTGGTCGAGCACCTGCGAGATCGAGGCGGCATAGCGTTGGCCGAGCGGGGTCAGCGCGATGCCCTTGCTCGGCAGCCGGGTGAAGAGCGGGCGCTGGAGCCAGGCCTCGAGCGTCTTGATCTGCTGCCCGACGGCGCTGGCGGTGACGGCGAGCTCGTCGCCCGCCCGTTCATAGTTGAGATGCCGTGCGGCGGCCTCGAAGGCGCGTAGCGAAGTCAAGGGCGGCAGGCGACGACGGATCATGGAATGGCCAAGTTTTACTTGGGCTGAGACAAAGAAGTTCTCATTTGCTTCGAGAGGCCGCAAGCCCCAAATTCAATGGCGTTAAATCGATCAAAGGAGGCCGCCATGCCGGCCACGACCGCCACAGAAAATCTTTCCACCTCCTCCGCTCAGCAGACGGCTCAGGGCCTGACTGGCCTGTTCCTGCGGTTCGAGGATTGGCTTGCGCAGCGGGCCAGCGCGCGCACGCTCTATGGCATGGACGACCAGGCGCTTTCCGACATCGCGCTCTCCCGCAGCGACGTCGAGCGAGTCAACAGCTCGGCCCGTAAGGCCTTGTGGAGCCACTGAGCCGCTGCCGGTCATTCCGGGGCACGCCGCAGGCGTGAGCCCGGAACTCATGGACACGATGCTGCCGGAAAGTCGCGGTGGCCAGTGTTCATGGGTTCCGGGCTTTTTGCTGCGCAAACCACGGAAAGACAGTGCAGATTCGGGCGCTGCCAGCTCAGACCGGCAGCCTGACCGTGGCACGCAGACCGCCCAGCGGCGACTCGCCCAGCATGATGTCGCCGCCATGCGAGCGGGCGATGTCGCGGGCGATGGCGAGGCCAAGGCCGGTGCCACCGCCGTCGACATTGCGCGCCTCGTCGACCCGGAAGAACGGCTTGAACACGTCTTCGCGCAGTTCGGGCGGGATGCCCGGGCCGTCATCGTCGACCATGACGATCAGATAGCGCGCGTCATGGGTGGCGCGGATGGCGATACGGTCGCCGAAGCGCGCCGCGTTCGAAACCAGATTGGTGAGCAGGCGCCGGATCGCGTCAGGCCGGACGACCACCAGCGGGTCGCCGACGACGGTGAGTTCGGTCTGGTGATCCTGGCGTTCGGCATCGGCCTTGAGCGTCTCGAGCAAGGCGCGGATGTCGGTCTCGACCGGCGCCTCGCCGGCATCGCCGCGCGCGAAGGCGAGATAGTCCTCGAGCATGCGGCTCATCTCGTCGACATCCTTCTCCAGCGCCTCGAGGTCGGGCGATTTTTCGAGAAGGGCAAGAGAGAGCTTGAAGCGGGTCAGGATGGTGCGCAGGTCGTGGCTGACGCCGTTCAGCATCATGGTGCGCTCGCCGATCGAGCGTTCGACGCGGCGCTTCATCTCGATGAAGGCGTTGCCGGCGCGGCGGACCTCGCGTGCGCCGCGCGGCCGAAAATCGGCGTCCCGGCCCTTGCCGAAGGCTTCGGCGGCGTCGGCGAGGCGCAGGATCGGCCGGATCTGGTTGCGCAGGAACAGCACCGCGATGGTCAGCAGGATCAGCGAGGTCCCTATCATCCAGAGCAGGAAGATGTGGCTGTTCGAGGCATAGGCCTGGCTGCGCCGGGTCAGCACCCGCATCACGTCCTTGCCGAGCTTGATCCTGATCTCGATCAGGCTGGAGCGGCCGACCGTGTCGAGCCAGAAAGGTCGCTTGACCTGTTGGGCGAGCTCGGCCGAGAGCGCACTGTCGAGCAGCGAGAAGAAAGGGCGGGTGCCGGGCGCCGGCAGGTCGGTGTCGGGCAGGATCTCGACATCCATGCCGAGCCGCTCCTCGGCGATGCGGCCGAGCACCGTCGCCTGGTCATCCTGCGGATAGCTCTCATAGACGTCGATCAGCGTCGCGATCTCGGAGGAGACTGCCGAGGAGAGACGCTGCGTCACCGTCTGCCAGTGCCGCTCCATGAAGACATAGGCGATGACCGATTGCAGCAGCACCACCGGCGCGATGACGATGACGAGCGCGCGCGGGTAGAGCCCCTTGGGCATGATGCGCGCGACCGGGCGCAGCCAGCGGTCCGGCAGGCGCCGAAGCGGCGTGATCGCGGCGGAGAGCGCCGACATGCCCTTGCTGCAGGCGATACGCAGCTTCGCCAGCGTCCGCGCGGCGAGCGGGACCAGGCGACGCCTGAGCGAAGCGTCGGCCATGCCGGTCAGGTCCTGTCGACGACGAGGCGGTAGCCGATGCCGCGCACGGTCTGGAGATAGAGCGGGTCGGCCGGGTCGCGCTCGATCTTGCGGCGCAGCCGGTTGATCTGCACGTCGATGGTGCGGTCGTTGGCGGCGGAGCCCTGGGCGGCGAGCTGTTCGCGCGGAACATGCTCGCCGGCGCGCTCGGCCAGGGTGGTCAGGATCTCGCGCTCGCGCTCGGTCAGGCGGATCGAGTCCTCGCCCTGGCGCAGTTCGCCGCGGGCGAGGCCGTAGACGAAGGGGCCGAAGCGGACATAGTCCGGCCGCATCGGCGCGGCCGGCGCCTCGGGCTGGGCGTTCCGCTTCAGGACATTGCCGAGACGCAGGATCAGCTCGCGCGGCTCGAAGGGCTTGGAGAGATAGTCGTCGACGCCGATCTCCAGGCCGTTGATACGGTCGTTCGAATCGGCACGGGCGGTCAGCATCAGGATCGGCACCTGCGAGCTCTGGCGCAGGCGGCGGGCGAAGTCGAAGCCGTTCTCCCCGGGCATCATCACGTCGAGCACCATGGCATCGAAGACGAGATGGCCGAGGCGAGTATCGGCATCGGCGGCGTTGGCGGCGGTGGTGACGCGGTAGCCATGGTCGCCGAGGAAGCGCGCCAGCAGGTCGCGCAGGCGGCGATCGTCATCGACCACCAGGATATGCGGGGCCTCGTCGGGCACTGGCTTGAGCACGCTGGCCGCCATCTGGGCTCCTTTTCGTCGCTGGCGCCGGCTCTGCGCACCACCTTGCTCCCGCAAGGATAGCACAGCCGGTCAGGCGTCGGCCCGATCTTGGCGAGGTCTCAGATAACATTGTCTAACGTTCTGCAACGCCTGCGGCGGGCTGCGCGATTTCGATGTTTAATGAACTTCCTTGCTGAAGATGACGCCGTGGTCGGTGAGTTTCAGGCTGAATCGGCCGCGTCCGGTCGGATTGGCGCGGGGATGTTTCGGGCCAAGCACCGTTCCGACATAGGTGATGATGCCCCGGCCGAACTGGACCTGGCGCGGTTCGGAGCCGATCGTCTCGTCGACGCGACCGACCGGTACCCAGCGGCCGCCAGCTTTCCTGAACACGATGGCCATCTGGCTCACTGCAGTGCCGGTCTGGTCATACTGGTAGCCGACGAAGGCGACGGCATGGGGCGTCGGATCGTTCTCGAAGCGGCCATGGAACAGGCTGGCATCGGCGGCGGTGTCGATGATCGGGCACTTACCTTCGCCCTTCTGCGTATAGCAGGGGATACGGGTCTGCTTGAGATAGCGGGCGACGCTCTCGGCGGCGGGGCCCTTGAGGCTTGCAGTCACATCTTGCGCCTGCGCCGCGGTCACGAGGCCCATTGCGGCGGCGAGGCTCAAGAGAATCCTGCGCATCATCGTTCCGTGTCGTCGTCGAACCTCTCACCGCGGCCCGGCGAGCGCGTCCTGCACCTTCTTGCGCTCGGACGGGTCGATCAAGCCCGCCAGATAGCGCGCGACGACCTCGCCTGCCTCGGAGCCGACCTGGGCAAGGGCGCCATTGATGCGCTTGCCCTGCAGTTGCGCCAGCCTGACCGCGAGCTCGCGGCCGGCCTCGGTGGCGTAGAGATTGCGCTGGCGCTTGTCCTGCGTGCCCGTGCGTGACTCGACGAAGCCGGTCTCGACCAGCTCCTTCAGGACACGGTTCAGGCTCTGCTTGGTGATCTGCAGGATGTCGAGCAGCTCGGCGATGGTCAGGCCCGGCCGGCGCTGGACGAAATGCAGGACGCGATGGTGGGCGCGGCCGAAGCCGTAATCGGCGAGGATGCGGTCGGGATCGCCGACGAAGTCGCGATAGGCGAAGAAGAACAGCTCGATCAACTCGTAAGGCACGGGGGTATCAGGCGCCTCGGGGGGGGCGGCAGGCGCTGGTTGCAATACGGGTGTGCTCAACGTCACGCTCATTTTTTATGTCAGCCTTGTTGACATATCTCAGACGTAAGATTACCGGTCAAGCACGCGGAGCGACCGATTATGTCGCGGGCGCCGCTTCCGGCGCAGCATAGATACCGCGCTTGCACGCCCCTCCGGCATGTGGCGGAGTGATTGCAAGAAGAGCACCTGGAGGACTGTACCATGTCTGTCATTCCTTTCGACCAGCGCGACGGCGTCATCTGGTTCGACGGCAAGCTCGTGCCGTGGAAGGAGGCCAAGGTGCACGTACTCACCCATGGCCTGCACTACGGCTCCTGCGTCTTCGAGGGCGAGCGCTCTTATGACGGCGTGATCTACAAGTGCACCGAGCACTCGCAGCGCTTCCACAAGTCGGCCGAGATCATGGATTTCACGATCCCCTATTCGGTCGCCGAGATCGATGCCGCCAAATATCTCTGCCTGAAGGAGAACGGCTTGAAGGACGCCTATCTGCGCCCGGTCGCCTGGCGCGGCTCGGAGATGATGGCGGTCTCGGGCATGAACAACACCATCCACACGGCGATCGCGGTGTGGGAGTGGCCGAGCATGTTCGACATGGCGCAGAAGCTGAAGGGTGTGCGCCTCGACCTCGCGACCTATCGCCGGCCCGATCCGGCCTGCGCGCCGGTTCATGCCAAGGCGGCGGGGCTCTACATGATCTGCTCGCTCTCCAAGCATAAGGCGGAGCGCGCCGGCTATGCCGATGCGATGATGCTCGACTGGGAAGGCAATGTCGCTGAGTGCACTGGCGCCAATATCTTCTTCATCAAGGACGGCGTGGTCCATACCCCGCTGGCCGACCGCTTCCTCAACGGCATCACCCGCCAGTCGGTGGTCGACCTGTGCCGGAAGCGTGGCTTCGAGGTGGTCGAGCGCCGCATCCGGCCGGAAGAGCTCGAAGGCTTCAGCGAGTGCTTCATCACCGGCTCGGCCGCCGAGGTGACGCTGGTCTCAGAGATCGGCCCCTACAAGTTCGTCACCGGCAATATGGGCAAGGTGATCATGGAAGACTATTCGGACGAGGTTCGGCAGGCTTCCAAGGCCGCGGCCTGAGAAAGAGATCTGCATTGCAATGGTTGGGTTGACCCCGACCATTCTTTCTTGGCTTCGGCGAACAGCGCGGCGTTGAACAACAGAGCTGTGCTAGGCACTGTCAGATCAGGCGACGCAATCGCATATCAGCGAGCTGCATCGTTCAATTGCAGGTCGGCCAGCTGGCCGACCTGAGAGTCGGTATCTCATGCCGCTGCGGCTGCGCTATTCCGTTGCGCGTAGGCGACATAATCCAAACAAAGCGCATGAAGCAGCATCAGCTGCAATCCGAGCTTAGGTAAGCGTGAAACGCCATTGAGCAGCAGCAACCCTTCGCAAAGCTCGGCAATATATTGACACGCATCACGTTCAGTTGAGCCTAAAACGATAAATTCTTCGGGCTCAGGCGACGATTTGCTTCGGTCTTTTTTCCGATCGACGTAGCGTTCGGCGTAGGCGCTTCTTGCATTAGAGTTCATGTCCCCCTCCATGCTTTTTTTGCATGGGTATCATGTTTTAATTGCATTAAATATCTGCTAACCAAAATTTCCAGAGCGTTACCGAGAACAGGTAGCGGGGCGGCAAAAAATAGGGTCCCGAGCCTTTCCGTTTGCTTTGCTGGCAATTTTTTCCGCTGCTTTCGGAGAGGTCCATCTCTGCGATGGACATTTTTCCGGATTGGAGATCAAATTCGGATGCTGGGCGTGATCTCAGCACCAAATTTGATTTTGCGGCCGATCACTACGCCGGCCGAATTCCAGGCTTGCCATTTGGTGGGAAAATAAACTCCACCCCGGCGTGCCTCAGGCAATTTTTCAACGAGGCTCGTAAGTCACGTTCTCCCCTGGTTACGCCATCGAACTCCTCGATGCGCCTTATCGCAGAACTCGCCACTCCCGACACGATCGAGAGCCGACTTACTGACCAGTTGAGCAATCCACGTGCTGCCCTGATCTGCCCTCCTGTCACATCGATGGAGTCGGTTGGATCCATCTGCCAAACGCGGGAATCATGGATATCGGTTGCCAGGCCGATCCACTCGATGATCGCACCATCAGCACTCCGCACGGGCTTTGCGCTTGCCGCAAGCCACCGGTAGGAGCCATCGACGGTCCGAACGCGGACCTCGCTGCTATATGATTCGCCACTCGCGACCGCGGCATCCCAGCGCTGGCAGGTGATCTCCCGATCGTCTGGGTGAACGTACTCGATCCAGCCGGAACCCTCAGCAAGCCGGTCGTCCTGTCCTGTCAGCCGGCGCCAGCCGATCAAGCTTTCAACATGCCCGTCCGGGCGCCCGCTCCAGACCAACATCGGTAAGGCGCTAGTCAAAGCGTTGAATCGCTCGCGATGGGTCGTCAACAAGCGCTGTGCCTCATGCAGCTCCGAAATATCATGCAACATGCCGATCATTCGAACAGGCCTGCCGGCCGCATCCGTCTGGAATTCGATATGGCAGGAAATCCACCGCAGCCTGCCATGGGTGGTGATCACCCGAAATTCTCGGTTGAAAGAACTTGCCTCCATCAGAACGATCTCGAGCTCGGCCGTTGAGCGTCGATCATCAGGATGCTGAAAATTATTGATGGAAGCGAAGTTGGGAATGAATGCGGAGCGATCGGAGTCGATTAATGTAAAGAGTCCATCTGACCAATAAGTCGCCCGCGATGGAAGCTCGACGATAAAGAAGCCGCCTTGGTGCCAACGCTCCGCGATATTGATAAGCTGTTGAATAAATTCTGTATTCGCTAATATATCTGTAGCGTTATTCATGTCGCTGCCCCCCACGTGAATATTTTCAACGCTAGAGATAGGGCCAACAAAACATCAGGTAGCCAAAGCCATGTCCCTTCATATCACGGGTTCAGAGCGCGCTCATAGTAGTATACTAGTTTTGCGAGCGTCAATTTCAACTTTAAAATAAGTTTCTTGTCACCGCCTTGACCGTGACCGGCCCCGTCGCCATCGTGCCGGCAGCGAACTTCTCCCCATACGAGGCCCCCATGCGCCGGGTTTCCCTTTTCTCCACCCTTACCGCCGCGATCTGCCTGAGTGGCCTGTCCGCCCAAGCGGCAGGCGGACGTTACGTCCATCCTGCCGACCGCGCCGAAGAGCGCATTATCCCGATGTATGGCAACCTGCCGGCCTGCGAGGATCCGGCGGTGATCGGCGAGATCACTAGCCGCTTCAATTCGCGCGAATCCAAGTTCTGGGGGCCGCTGCAGGCCGTCAATTTCGATCGCGTCCAGCCGATCGCCTGGCGTCCCTGGGGCGCGGACTTCATTCCGCGCCGTTTCTGCACCGCGCGCGTGCTGACCAATGATGGCGTGCTGCGCCGGGTCGATTATTCCGTCCGCGAGAATCTCGGCCTGTTCGGCTACACTTGGAACGTCAACTGGTGCGTCTCGGGGCTCGACCGCCACCGCTCCTACGCGCCCGATTGCAAGATGGCCCGTCCCTGATCCGGGCGTGGCCATGCGACTGAAGCGAATCGCCGCCGGCCTGCTGGCCTTCTTTGCACTTGGCGGCGTAGCCTCGGCGCAAGGTCGCTATGATCGCGGCGGCACGCCGGGCGATTTCGATTTCTACGTGCTTGCGCTCTCCTGGTCGCCCGGCTTCTGCGAGCTCGACGGCGGGCGCGGACGCAATCGTGAGCAATGCGCTCCGGGCGCGAATCTCGGCTTCGTCGTGCACGGCCTCTGGCCGCAATATGAGCGGGGATTTCCGAGCGATTGCGGCCCGTCGGGCCGCAGCCCGTCGCGCATGGCGATGGATCAGGCCGAGGGCCTGTTCCCGACCGAGAGTCTCGCGCGCTACCAGTGGCGCAAGCACGGCACCTGCTCCGGCTCGAGCCCGTCCGACTATTTCGCCGATGTCCGCCGCGCCCGGGAGAAGGTCAAGCTTCCGCCGGCGTTGGCCAGCGTCGACAGCGAGCGCAGCTGGACTGCGCTCGATCTCGAACGCGCCTTCGTCGATGCCAATCCGGGCCTGCGGACCGACATGATGTCGGTCTCCTGTCGGCGCGGCGTGCTGGAGGAGGTGCGAATCTGCTTCAGCAAGGATCTGCGCGGCTTCCGCAGCTGCGGCGAGGTCGATCGTTCGGGCTGCCGCGCCCGCGATTTCCGCGTCAACGCGATCCGCTGACCCGATGAACTACCGCCACGGTTTCCACGCCGGCAATTTCGCCGATGTGCTCAAACATGTCGTGCTGATGCGCGTGCTCACGCATCTCAACGCCAAAGACAAGCCCTGGCGCGTGATCGACAGCCATGCCGGCGCCGGTCGCTACGATCTCGGCTCCGAGGAGGCGCTGAAGACGCATGAATGGCGCGACGGCGTCGCGCGGCTCGACCAGGCGCCGCTGGCGCCGCCGGTGGAAGAGCTGCTGAAACCCTGGCGCGAGGCGCTGGCCACCGCCCGCAGCCGGTACGGCGCCGAGGCCTATCCGGGCTCGCCCTGGCTCTGCCGCCATGCGATGCGGGCGGACGACCGGCTGATCGCCGCCGAGCTGCACGAGAACACCTACCGCAAGCTTGCCCAGGCGCTCGGCCGCGACGAACGTTGCAAGGCGCTGGAAATCGACGGCTGGACGGCGCTGCGCGCCAATGTCCCGCCCAAGGAACGGCGCGGCCTCGTCCTGATCGATCCGCCCTTCGAGGAGAAGGACGAGTTCGCGACGCTCGCCGCCGAGTTCATCGCCGCGCATCGCAAATGGCCGACCGGCATCTATGCGCTCTGGTATCCTATCAAGGACGAACGGGCGATCGAGGGCCTGCTCGATTCGATTCTCGATGCCGGCATCGGCCGGCTGCTCCGGATGGAGATCGACGTCGATCGCCCCGACGCCGCCGGTGGCCTGAGCGCGACCGGGATGCTCCTCGTCAACCCGCCCTGGCTGCTTGCACAGGAGGCCGAAATCCTGCTGCCGGCCCTGTGCGAACGGCTCGCGCAGGGGCCGCGCCCGCGCTATCGCTGCGAGGCGACCCGCTCCGACGGCTAGGGTATCGAACCGAAAGTGGAAGCCACTTTTCGGAAAATCCGATAGCTGCCAAGGAGATAGATCGCCGCCATGCGTCCGGGAGGACGCGCGGCGACCTATCCGCTCTTTCCGCCAAACCGAAGGCTGTCCCGATGCTGATCCTGCGTTCCTCCCCGACCTCGCCCTTCGGCCGCAAGGTCAAGATCGCCATCGCCGAGCTCGGGCTGGAGGAGCGGATCGAGGTGGTGCCGGCCGACACAAACGACCCGGCGGAATCGCTGCGCCGCCAGAACCCGCTCGGCAAGGTTCCGACCCTGGTGTTCGAGGATGGCTCGACGCTGTTCGATTCGCGCGTGATCATCGAATATCTCGATCATCTCGGCGGCGGCAGGCTCTTCCCGGCCGGGGAAGGGCGCTTTGCGCAATTGCGCCTGCAGGCGCTCGCCGACGGTATCTGCGATGCCGGGCTGTTGCAGGTCTATGAGGTTCGCTTGCGGGCGCCTGAAATGCGCAGCCAGCCCTGGACCGAGAACCAGGCCGGCAAGATCGCCCGGGCGCTTGCGACGCTTGAAGCCGCGCCGCCGGTCTACGATCGGCCGCGGATCGGCGAGATCGCGCTCGCCTGCGCCCTCGGCTATCTCGATCTGCGCTTTGACGGGGCGTGGCGGGCCGGTCATCCGGCGCTGGTCGCCTGGCTCGACGGCTTCGCCGCCAAGGTGCCGGCTTTCGAGGCGACGCGCTTCAAGGGCTGACTTCACACTGGACCACACTCGCCATCCTGGGCGAGCCCCCCTGGGATCGATCGTGGGGCTGGGGAGCCCTACGATGGATCCCGGAGCTGCGCGGCTTCGCCGCTTGTCCAGGGTGACGCCGTGGTTTTTTCAACGAGTAGGCAACAAAAAACCCGGTGGCCGAAGCCACCGGGTCCGTTCTGTCTCCGTGAGGAGAAAATCAGAACTTGTAGCTGAGGCGAGCGCGGACGAGCGAGAAGTCCGTGCCGACCTTGTCGGCGCCGCCGAAGACCTTCTTGTCGCCGAGGTCGACGTAGAGGTACTCGACACCACCAACCAGGTTGTTGGTGAAAGCGTACTCGACGCCGCCGCCGATGGTCCAGCCGGTGTGGGTGTTGTCGTCCGAGTTCAGGCCGTTGATGGTGACGCCCGGGGCCAGCGTGGTCTTGACGTTGCCGTAAGCGAAACCACCGGTGATGTAGGGCAGGAACCGGTCGAAAGCGTAGCCGACGCGGCCACGGACGGTGCCGAACCACTCGGTCTTGCCCTCGCCGACGATGCCGAGACCAGCGAAGCTCGGACCAGCCTTCAGGTCAGCGCCCTGGAAGTCGGCTTCAACGCCGAGGACGATCTGGCCGAGCTGGTAGTTGTAGCCGATCTGGCCACCACCGACGAAGCCGTCGAGATCGCCGAAGGCGCTGACGCCACGCGAGTCCATGTTGCCCCAGCCGTAGCCGGCGTTGGCACCGACGTAGAAGCCGGTCCAGGTGAAGGCAGGAACGTAAACCGGAGCAACGACCGGGCCCTTGCGGCTCGGCAGGTCGGCAGCGGAGGCAGCGCCGGCGGCGATGAGGCCGAGGGCCGCAACGCCCGAAAGCAGATACTTCTTCATAACAAACTCCTTAGTCATCGTATTTCCCGGCGCTGGCCGGCGGGTGATCCCAGTAGCCTCGTTATAAGGCAGGTGGCGGGCCGTGTCTGTTGCGGCAAGAACACATCAGCAGGTCAGACCGAGGCGAAATTGCGGCACGATCCGGAACAAGCAAGGCATATTGGTCAATTTCGGTTAGTCTTTGTTAAGGCAGTGTGAATTGGCTAACCGAATACTAACGCAACGGCAACGACTACGGACCGCGATCACATAATCGCCTGGATCGGCTTTTGGTTCCCTCGCCGACGCAGTTCCGTCATGCGCCGACTGCTTGCAGCCTGCCGCGACGCGTGCTTTAGCCGACTGGCCCCGCCTTTCCCGTCGAGACCTGCGTGCCTCCGCTTTCGATCTTCATCATCGCGCGCGACGAAGCCGACCGCATCGGCCGCACCATAGCTGCTGTCCGCGGCCTCAGCGATGACATCGTCGTGATCGATTCCGGCTCGACCGACGGCACCCAGGACGTCGCCATGAATCTCGGCGCCCGCGTGATCGAGCGCGGCTGGCCGGGCTATGGTCCGCAGAAGCGCTTCGCCGAGGAGCAGTGCCGTCATCTCTGGCTGCTCAATCTCGACGCCGATGAGGTGACGCCGCCGGATCTCGTCGCCGAGATCGCCGCGCTGTTCGCCAGGGGCGAGCCGGCCTGCGACGCCTATCGCCTGCGCATCGCCGAGATCTTCCCGGGGGAGGGCGCGCCGCATCGCTTCGCCTATGCGCTTTCACCGGTCCGTCTCTACCGGGCCGACAAGGGGCGTTATTCGCCGTCGCCGGTGCATGACCGTGTCGACCTCGCGCCAGGCGCGCGCGTCGGCAAGCTCAAGGGCACGATCCATCATTATTCGGTGCGTTCGCTCGGCGAGCAGATGCAGAAGCTCAATGCCTACAGCGATGCGCAGGCCGACGATCTCGACGCGCGCGGCGAGACGCTGTCGGTCTTGCGCCTCGTTGCCGAGTTTCCAGCGAACTTCATCAAGGCCTATATCGGGCGGCGCCACGCTCTGCGCGGGGTCTATGGCTTCATGACCGCGATGAACTACGCCTTCTACCGCTATCTGCGCGTCGCCAAGCATTGGGAGCGCCGGCTCCAGCGCCGCAGCGCCCGCGGCAACGGCAATGGAGGCGCCGGTGGCTGAGGTCGCCCTCGTCACCGGTGGGGCAAGGCGCATCGGCCGCGCCATTGTCCTGCGCCTGGCCGAGGCCGGCTATGCGGTCGCGATTCATTGCAACAGCTCGCGCACCGATGCGCTGGCGCTGGCGGATGAGATCGGCGCGGCAGGCGGCCGGGCCCATGTCGTCGTCGCCGACCTCGTCGATCCTGCGGCGGTCGAGCGGATCGTGCCGGAGGCAGAAGCCGCGCTCGGCCCTGTCAGCCTGCTCGTCAACAGCGCCTCGAGCTTCCTGGTCGACGATCTGCTGGCACTGGACGTACTTACGTGGAATCGCCAGTTCTCGATCAATCTGCGGGCGCCCTCGGTGCTCGCCGGGGCGATGGCGAATCGCTTGCCCGCGGAGCGCCAGGGCGCGATCGTCAACATCGTCGATCAGCGCGTCTGGAAGCTGACGCCGCAATATTATTCCTACACGCTGACCAAGGCGGCGCTGCTGACGGCGACGACGACGATGGCGCAGGCGCTGGCGCCGCGCATCCGGGTCAACGCGGTCGGCCCGGGGCCGACCTTCGCCAACCCGCACAACGGCGAGGTGCTGCTGGCGGCAGAGGCCGGCGGCACACCGCTCGGCCGCAAGGTCGAGGCCGCCGACATCGCCGAGGCGGTGCTCTATCTGGCGCGGGCCAGGGCGATCACCGGACAGATGATCGCGGTCGATGCCGGCCAGCACATTGCCTGGCGCACGCCCGACATCGTCGACTGAGCCTGTCGTGAGGGGAGCTGCCACCGGGGCGGCAGCTCCGGGGGCGGAAGGATCAGGCCGAGGCCTTGTTCTTGATGGCGCCGATGATCGCGGTGAGGATGGCACCACCGGCGCCGCCGCTGATCAGATTGGTGACGATGCCGCCGATGCTGAGATTGCCGCCCATCGCCGCAGCGGAGATGGCAGGTAGCAGGACCGGGATCAACTGGCCGAGTACGCCACCGCCGACGAGGCCTGCGATCGTATTGCCGATCGTACCGATATCGAAACTCGGCGAGGCCTTGCCTGCCGCATTGCCACCGATCGCGCCTGCGACCAGATTCATCAGGATTTGTTCCATGTTCAATCCTTCAGCCAAGGTGGATGGCGAAGGAAGGATGCGCCTGCGTCAAAGTGTACGCAACTCGACATCGACAGAAGCCGGCCCTGCAACGAGGCGTTGCGCGGAGTTAACCACCGGAATCGTCACCCGCTCTGCCGCGCAGGCCGGTTCGAGCGCGATCTAGCCGAGCGCGATCGCCGAGATCAGCCGCCCGTAATCGGCCTCCTGCCGGTGAGTCGTGCGGCGATAGCTGTAGAAGCGCGCCTCGTCGCCATAGGTGCACAGGCCCATGTCGTAGAAGCGGCCGATGCCGGCCTCTTGCGCGCGGTGGGCGATGAAGGCCGGCAGGTCGAACATCGCATGCGCCGGCCGCTCCGAGGCATGGAAGAAGCGCGCGAAGGTCGCGTTCTCGCCCTTGAAGCGCTCGATGAACTCCGGGCCGACCTCATAGGCCGCTGCGCTGATCGTCGGCCCGAGCACGGCGATGATCCGCTCGCGCCTTGCACCGAGCTTTTCCATCTCGGTCACGGTTGCGCCGATCACACCGGTGAAGGCGCCCTTCCAGCCGGAATGGGCGGCGCCGATGACGCCGGCCTCCGAGTCGGCGAACAGGATCGGGCCGCAATCGGCGGTGGAGATGCCGAGCGCGACGCCGTGAGCGATCGTGACCATCGCATCGGCCTTTGGCCGCTCTGCCGGCCAGGGGCCGGTGACCACGGCGACATCCGGCGAATGCACCTGATGGACGCTGACCAGCCGGTCGCGCTCGACGCCCATCTGCCCGGCCATGCGGGCGCGGTTCTCGGCGATATGGGCCGGGTCGTCGTTCGAGCCGAGCCCGCCGTTCAGCGAGGCGTAGATCCCGCCGGAGGCGCCGCCCTCACGGGTGAAGAAGGCGTGGCGGATGCCGGATTCATGGGCGAGGTCGGGCGAGGTGATGAACATGGCGGCGCGTCCATTCTTGAAGTCAGCCCTGCTCTGGCAGGCGATGAAGGTCAAATCCGGGCAGGAGCGGCAGGTTCCGCTCCGCGACGGCCAGCACCTTGAAGAGCTCGCCCATCGCCGTCGGCCCGGTGTCGATCAGGCGCTGGACGCCCTCTGCGAGCGTCTGCGCCTGCTCCGGCGTTGCGCGGCGGGACAGTGCCTCGAATCGCTGCTGCAGCCCGAGCGCCAGCAGGAAATCGCGCTGGGTGGCGGCGCCATGCACTGCCGCTCCCGCGGCCAGCCCCGCCTGCGCCATTCGGGCGAAATCGACATGCACGGTGAGGTCGGCATCGCCCGGCTCTGCCAGCACGTCGACGAAGGCATGGCGCTTCAGGGCTTGGAGCGTATCGCCGAAGCCGGAGCGGGCCGGCCCGTAGTCGATGAACAGTCCCACGCCACCCTCGGCCGCGACATGCCGCGCGATGGCCGCAACCGCCTCCAATGCGGCTGCGGGCTGTTCCAGCACGGAACTGGCCGGAGCAGCGACCGAGAGCGAGTTGTCGGGTTCGCCCGCGAGGCCGAAAGCGAGCCGCCCTTCGTCATCCAATCCCACCAGCCGCTCGCGCCAGCCCTCGGGCGTGCGGATAAACTGATCAAGCGGCAGCGCATCGAGGAATTCGTTGGCGATGACGATCGTCGGCCCGTCCAGGGCCTGGTCGATCCGATCATGCCAGTGCGGCTCCACCCCAACCGCGGCCAGCGTCACCCTCTGCCGCTCGCGCAACACCGGGCTCATCTCGACCAGATGGACCGACAGCGCTTCGCGAAAACCGGGCAAGGCCCGCGCCGCCCGCAGCATGTCCTGCATCAGCGTGCCGCGTCCCGGCCCCAACTCGACGAGGCGGACGGATGCCGGCGCGCCCATGGCCTGCCAGAGGCTCGCGGCCCAGAGGCCGATCAGCTCGCCGAAGACCTGGCTGATCTCGGGGGCGGTGGTGAAGTCCCCGTCGGCGCCGAACGGGTCCTGCTTCATGTAGTAGCCATGGCGGGGATGGCCGAGGCAGAGCGCCATGTAGCGGGAGACGCTGAGCGGTCCCTCCTGGCGGATCAGCTCCGCGAGTTCCTGCGCCAGGAGACTCACGCTTCCGCGGGCTCCTTGCGCCGCAGGACAAGGACAAGACCGGCGAGGAACAGCGGCGCCGACAGCACCATGCCCATGGTCAGCCAGCTGGTCCCGAACAGGAAGCCGAGCTGCGGATCGGGCTCGCGGAAGAATTCGCAGGTCGTGCGGGCGATGCCGTAGCCCATGCCGAACAGGCCGGCGACGAGGCCGGGCCGCTTCAGCCCGCCGAGGCGGACCAGGATCATCAGCAGCACCAGCAGGAGAAGCCCTTCGCTGAAAGCCTCGTAGAGCTGGCTCGGATGGCGCGGCACCGGCCCGCCATGCGGAAACACGATCGCCCAGGGCACGTCAGGCGCTGGCCGGCCCCAGAGCTCGCCATTGACGAAATTGGCGATGCGGCCGAGGAACAGGCCGATCGGCGCCACCGCTGCACCGAGATCGAGCGCCGAGAGCGGCGGATAGCCGCGCCTGATGGCGAAAACCCACAGGCCCATCGCGGCGCCCACCAGCCCGCCATGGAAGGACATGCCGCCCTTCCAGACCGCGAAGATCTCAAGCGGATTGGCGAGATACTCCGGCAGATTATAGAACAGCACGAAACCGAGCCGGCCGCCGATGACCACGCCGAGCGCGGCGAAGAGCAGGAAATCGTCGAGCGAATCGACCTCCGGCCGCCTGCGTCCACCCCAGAGCGCTTCGGTCGCGGCGAGCTTGCGCGCATACCACCAGCCGCCGAGCAGGCCGACGACATAGGCGAGTCCGTACCATTTGATCGAGAGCGGGCCGAGCTGCAGCGCGACCGGATCGATCACCGGAAAGGGGAGGGCGAAGACGGGCATGGGCTTCTCGCGGCTCGGGCGCGGCGGAGATGGCCGCGCCATGGCGACACGGTCAAGTGAAAAGGCTGGCGCCGGGTGTAACGTTTCGGCGCGGACCGTAGCGTTCGCGCTCGAATCGCATAGCTGCGTTCCCTAGGGTGGCGGCATCTCTTACCGCTTCAACCTCCAGGGCCGGAGTCCTCGATGAAACGAGACGTCATTCGTGTCGAGCCGTTCTCGACCTGGGGCGAGCGCCTGAAAGTACCGTTCTCGCCGTTGGTCCGTCATGGCGATACCCTCTACGTCTCGGGCATGCCGCCCTTCGACCCTGCAACCGGAGAAATCGCCCAGGCGCCGATCGAACGACAGACGGAGCTCGTGCTGGAGCAGATGAAGCTCTGTCTCGAAACCGCCGGCTCGTCGCTGGCGAACGCGCTCAAATGCAATGTCTATTGCACCTCCCCCGACAAGTTCGCCGCCGTCAACGCGGTCTATGCCCGCTATTTCCCGAAGGATCCGCCGGCCCGCATCTTTCTGTGCGTGCCGGTCTGGTTCGGGCCTTTCGACATCGAGATCGATTGCATCGCCGCGGCCTAGAGACAGCACCGAAATCCTGGTCGCACTCCTGACATGACGAAGCGCCTGCGGCATCCTACATGCAGGTCATGAATCGCGAACGCCAAGAGCCAGCCGGACAAGAATTGCCGGACGACGACTTCAAGGACGAGGAGGACATCCTTCCCGCGCCCGAAGCCGGGCTCGATCTCGGCGAGGCTGCCCCCGGCGCGCTGAAGGCCGGGATCGACGTGATCGCCGACTTCGCCAGGCACCTGCCGAACAAGCCGGGCGTCTACCGGATGTTCGATCGCGCCGGCGAAGTGCTCTATGTCGGCAAGGCCAAGAGCCTGAAGAACCGGGTCACCGCCTATGCCCGCGGCATGGCGCACACCAACGCCGTGGCACGGATGATCGCCGAGACCGCGAACATGGAGTTCGTCACCACCGGCACCGAGACCGAGGCGCTGCTGCTCGAATCGAATCTGATCAAGCAGCTGCGGCCGCGCTACAATGTGCTGCTGCGCGACGACAAATCCTTCCCCTACATCTTCCTCTCCGGCGACCATCCGGCGCCGCAGATCGCCAAGCATCGCGGTTCGCGCCAGCGCAAGGGCGATTATTTCGGCCCCTTCGCCTCGGTCTGGGCGGTGGAGCGCACCATCGACGCGCTGCAGAAGGCGTTTCTCCTGCGCTCCTGCTCGGACAGCTATTACGAGAACCGCACCCGGCCCTGCCTGCTCTTCCAGATCAAGCGCTGCTCCGGCCCCTGCACCGGCGAGATCTCGCATACCGACTATCAGGGTCTCGCCGATCAGGCGCGCGCCTTCCTGTCCGGCCGCTCATCGGCGGTGAAGCAGCTGCTCTCCGAGCGCATGCAGGCGGCGGCCGAGGAGCTCGAATTCGAGAAGGCGGCGCGCTATCGCGACCGCTTGGCGGCGCTGTCGGCCGTGCAGGCCGGGCAGGACATCAATACGCAAGGGGTGGAGGAGGCCGACGTCTTCGCCATCGACGAGCAGGCCGGGCAGTTCTGCGTCGAGATCTTCTTCTTCCGCAACAAGCAGAACTGGGGCAATCGCGCGCTCTTCCCGCGTGCCGACAAGAGCCTGACCCCGGCCGAGGTGCTCGCCTCGGTGGTCACCCAGTTCTACGACGACAAGCCGCCGCCGAAGCTCGTCTTGCTCTCGCACGAACTGGCCGAGGCCGATCTGATCGCCGAAGCGCTCTGCGCCCGCGCCGGCCGCAAGGTCGAACTCGCGACGCCCAAGCGCGGCGAGCGGCGCGATCTCGTCGCCCATGCCCAGAAGAACGCGCATGAAGCGCTCGCCCGCAAGCTCGCCGACAGCGCCGGCCAGCAGAGCCTGCTCAATGCATTGGGACAGGCGTTCGGCCTTGAGAGGGCTCCGCGCCGCGTCGAGGTCTACGACAACTCGCACATCATGGGCACCAACGCGGTCGGCGGCATGGTCGTCGCCGGGCGGGACGGCTTCATGAAGAGCCATTACCGCACCTTCAACATCTCGGCCGACACCATCGCCGGAGACGATTTCGGCATGATGCGCGAGGTGTTGAAGCGGCGCTTTACGCGGCTGGCGAAGGAGAGCGGGGTTGCTCCCAACCTATCTGAAGAAGCGCGGGAGCCCTCCCCCCTTGTGGGGGAGGGTTGGGAGGGGGGGATCGCACCCGCAAGCATCCCTGAGCCCAGCTCACCGAATGTCGAGGGTGGCATACCCCCCTCTCTAGCTCTCCCCCACAAGGGGGGAGAGGACGCGCCCCTTTCGGCAGTATCAAAGCCCATTGAGAGCGACGACACAGACGACTCAGCCTTCCCCTCGCGTCCCGATCTCGTCATCGTCGACGGCGGCAAGGGCCAGTTCGAGGCTGCCCGCAAGATCATGGCCGAATGCGGCGTCACCGACATCGCGCTCGTCGCCATCGCCAAGGGCGAGGACCGCAACGCCATGCGCGAGACCTTCTTCATGGTCGGCAAGGAGCCGTTCAAGCTGCCGCCGCGCGATCCGGCGCTGTTCTTCATCCAGCGCCTGCGCGACGAGGCGCATCGCTTCGCGATCGGCACCCACCGCGCCAAGCGCAAGCGCGACATCAAGACCAACCCGCTCGACGAAATCCCGGGCATCGGCCCATCGCGCAAACGGGCGCTGCTGCTGCATTTCGGCACGGTGAAGGCGATCCAGCGCGCCAAGCTCGACGACCTGATGAAGACGCCGGGGGTGAATGCCGCCACGGCCAAGGCGGTGCACGCCCATTTCCATGAGCATTGATCGGAATGGCGGGGTCACGCTCTTGCGTGTTGACGCTGTCATGAAGGCGCTGTTTTGGTGGGTGTCGTGACGAGTCTCAACGAAGCCATCCGCCGCAGGGGACCATGGTCCCTGCCAAATCTCCTCACCTACGGCCGGATCGTTGCGATTCCGGCGCTGGTGGCGCTGCTGTTCTGGCCCTGGGACGACTGGGCCCGCTGGACGGCGCTGGGAATCTATGTCGTTGCCGCCGTCACCGACTATCTCGACGGCTGGCTCGCCCGCAGCTGGGGCCAGCAATCGGCGATCGGGCGCATGCTCGACCCGATTGCCGACAAGCTCCTGGTCTGCGCCCTGCTGCTGATGCTGGTCCACACCGAGACGATCAAGGGCTGGGCGATCTGGGCGGCGATCGTCATCCTCTGTCGCGAGATTCTGGTCTCGGGCCTGCGCGAGTTCCTGGCCGAGCTGAAGGTCAGCGTCCCCGTCAGCAAGGTCGCCAAATACAAGACCACGGCGCAGTTGTTCGCGCTCGGCTTCCTTGTCGCCGGCCCTGCCGGTGACAAGGTCCTGCCGCACAACACCCAGATCGGGATCGTGATGTTGTGGATCGCGGCGGTTCTGACCATCTACACCGGTTGGGACTATCTGAATTCCGGCATCCGGCATCTCGTCGAAGAGGATGAGCGCGCGCCATGAGCACGGCCATCACCGAATCCGCCAGCCTGCGGCTGGTCTATTTCGCCTGGGTGCGCGAGCGCGTCGGCCTCACTGAGGAAACCGTGACGCCGCCAGTCGGCACCGCGACCATCGCCGACCTGGTGCGTTGGCTGAAGAGCCGCGGCGAGGGCTATGAGCTCGCTTTCGAGAACGAATCGATCGTGCGCGCCGCCATCGACCAGACCCATGCCAAGCCGGCGACGGCGATCTCGGGCGCCCGCGAGATCGCCTTCTTCCCGCCGATGACCGGTGGCTGACGAGGCTAAGGCCATGACGCCGCTCGTCCGCATCCAGCGCGAGGATTTCGACATCGGCGCCGAGATCGCGGCGCTGACGGCCGGCAACACGAATATCGGCGCCGTCGTGAGCTTCGCCGGCCTCTGCCGCGACGAGAGCGGCCGGCTCGCGGCGCTTGAGCTGGAACATTATCCAGGGATGGCCGAGGCCGAGATCGCGCGCGTCGCCGCCGAAGCGGCCGGGCGCTGGCCGCTGTCCGGTCTCGTCGCGATCCATCGCTTCGGGCTGATCAGGCCGGGCGAGCAGATCGTGCTGGTCATCGCTGCCTCCAGTCATCGCCGCGAGGCTTTCGAGGCCGCCGATTTCCTGATGGACTATCTCAAGACCCGCGCCCCGTTCTGGAAGCGCGAGCATCTCGCCGACGGCACGCTCGGCGGCTGGGTCGAAGCCAAGGCGGATGACGACGATGCGGCACAGCGCTGGGAACAGGTATCCTGATCGGGTGAGAGCGCTCGTTTCGGGGAGCGCGCTGGCCATGCTGCCGGCACTCGCCCTGGCGGCTGTGCCTCAGCCCAAGGGCTTCCGCGACTGGATGGCCGGCTGCGACAATCTCAAGAGCTGCACGGCGCTGTCCGTGCCCTCCGATGGCATCGACACCATCGCCTATCTGCGCTTGGAGCGGCCGGCCGGCCCGGATGGCGCGGCCACGCTGATCCTGCGCTTGAGCGGCGAATGGCAGAAGCCTCCTCCATCCGTCGAGCTCAAGCTTGACGGGGCTGCTTTCCCGGCCGGTGGCAGCTCCATGCCGGTCTCCGCCGGCAGCGATCTGGCGACGGTGACCTTCCAGCCGGCCGAGATGGCCGCGTTCATCGAAGCAGCGCGCAAGGCGACGAAGCTGTCGGTGGCCGCCCCCGGCGTAAAGGCGGAAGTCTCGCTCTCCGGGGCCGTCGCGGCGCTGCTCTGGATCGACGAGCAGCAAGGCAGGCTCAACACGCCCTCGGCCCTGATTCGGAAAGGCAGCGCCGGAACTGTCCCGGCCGCTCCCGCGCTGCCGGTGATCACGGCCAGGCCCTCCAGCGGCGCCCTCTCGGAGAAGGATGCCAAGGCGCTCGCCGCAGCGCTGCGCAAGCAGATCGCGCAGCGCGATCCCGACCAGTGCGAGGATGGCGAGATGACCACGAAGCAGGATACGGCCTGGCGCCTCGACGCGAGGCGCAGCCTGGTCTCGCTGACCTGCTCGCTCGGCGCTTACAATGCCTCCAACGCCTTCTGGATCGTTGAGAACGGGATGGTGGCGAGTGCCAAGCCCGTCGACTTCCCTTGGACCGACGACAGCGAGAAGAACACCTTGGTCAACGGCGCGTTCGAGCCGAAGACCGGCCGCATCGACTATTTCGCCAAAGGCCGCGGCATCGGCGATTGCGGCGCCCTGGGCGGCTATGCCTGGACCGGCAGCGGCTTCGCCCTGACGGCGTTCAGCTTCATGGGTGAGTGCCGCGGCATCGGCTCGGACGACTGGATCACGCTGTTCCGCAGCGAGGTCAGGACGGCGAAATAGGCGCTCCGCGCCTGTCCCCTCACATTCCGGTTGTCACGCCGGTTGTCACGCGCGCCAGACGCTTCGGTTCGCCCAGCGAAAGGAATGACGGCGCGGCTCGCCGTCATGAGGTGGTGCGCGATCAGGTCTGGCAAGATGTCGCTGAAGGCGGCAAGAAAAAAGGCCGGCGTCCCGAAGGAGCCGGCCTGAAAGTTTGAAACATCCAGCGCAAAAGCGCCAAACATCTCAGAGGGGAACGGCTGGAACGAACTCAACGCCGGGAGGAGATGCGGAGCCCGTTCCGAACAACCGTGATCTGAATATCGGGCAGGCCCTGCCTTTTCGCAATGCAGCATTGGGCGGGTCGGTTATGCGCTGGCAACATGACTCATTGCTAGAATTCGTCACAATTGCCAAGAGACCGCGCGTGGCACGCATGCGCAGCCGGCATGAGGCACGACGCTGCCAGGATTTGCAGCAGCGCCTGCTCGTTTTTCAATACGTCCAGCGCTGGGACTTCTGGATCAGGAAATCGCGGAAGACCTGCACGCGGGCGACCGATTTCATCTCCTCCGGATAGACCAGATAGCTTTCGAGCTGCGGCATCTCGGTCTCGCGCATCAGCTGCACGAGCGGGGAGCCGGCCTCGATCAGATAGTCGGGCAGGATGGCGATGCCGGCGCCCGAATCGACCGCGCGCTTCATCGCCGTGATGTTGTTGACGGTGAGATGGATGGCGCGCGGGTTGCGCTGGTCGCGTCCGAGCGTGCCGAGCCAGTGCACCGCCGTCAGATAGGATGGCGAGGACGCGCCGAAGGAGAGGAGCCGGTGGTTGTCGAGTTCCTCATAGCTCTTCGGCTCGCCGAAGCGCTTGATATAGGCCGGCGCGCCGTAGACGTGGAAGTGCACAGTGAAGAGCCGGCGCTGGATCAGGTCCGGCTGCTGCGGCTGGCGCAGGCGAATCGCGATGTCGGCCTCTCGCATCGAGAGGTCGAGTTCCTCGTCGGTGAGGATCAGCTCGACCTTGATGTCGGGATAGAGGTCGAGGAACTCGGCCAGCCGCGGCGTCAGCCAGTGGCCGCCGAGGCCGCGTGTCGCGGTGACCTTCAACTCGCCGGACGGATGCTCGCGCGTTTCCGAGAGCTGGGCGCGGGTCCGTTCCAGGCGCTGCGTCATCTCGCGCGCGGCACGCCAGAGCAGTTCGCCCTGCTCGGTGAGAATGAGCCCGCGCGTATGCCGATGGAACAGCGGCGCGCGCAATTCGCGCTCCAGCGCGCCGATCTGGCGGCTGACAGCCGACTGACTCAAGCCCAGGCCGTCACCGGCCTTGGTGAAGCTTCCCGATTCAGCAACCGTGTAGAAGATACGAATGCGGTCCCAATCCACCGCTTTCCCCCCGTGTTATGCGTTCAACGCATGATGGGGGGATAGAGTTGTCCGGTCAACGACTCCTTTGCCGGGACCGTTGATTTTAGCCCTTAATATCGTGCTGGAATTGATCAACTCCAGTGATGGGTGCGGGCTTGGGCTACTCCGCCGCTTCGCGCACGCCCAGCTCCTGCGCCATCAACCAGCGTTCGGCGTCGAGCGCGGCCATGCAGCCGAGGCCGGCCGCGGTCACGGCCTGACGGTAATGCTCGTCGGTGACGTCGCCGGCGGCGAAGACGCCGGGCACATTGGTCTGGGTCGTGCCGGGCGTGACCTCGAGATAGCCCGAATCGCGCATGGCGAGCTGGCCGATGAAAAGCTCGGTCGCCGGCTTGTGGCCGATGGCGACGAAGACGCCGTCAGTGGGCAGATCCTGCACGGCGCCGCTCTTCAGGTTGCGCAGGCGCACATGGGTCACCGAGGGGGGCTGCGTGCCGCCAAGGATTTCCGCGACCTCCGAATCCCAGATCACCTCGATCTTCGGGTGCTTGAACAGGCGCTCCTGCATCACCTTCTCGGCGCGCAGCGAATCGCGCCGGTGCACAAGCGTGACCTTGGACGCGAGATTGGCGAGATAGAGCGCTTCCTCAACCGCGGTGTTGCCGCCGCCGACCACGACGACCTGCTTGTTGCGGAAGAAGAAACCGTCGCAGGTGGCGCAGGCCGAGACGCCGAAGCCCTGGAAGGCCTGTTCCGAAGGAAGGCCGAGCCACTTGGCCTGGGCGCCGGTCGAGACGATCAGCGAATCGCAGGAATAGGTGTCGCCGCCATCGCCCCAGAGCCGGAACGGGCGCTGCGAGAGGTCGACGCGGGCGATGTGGTCGGAGACCATCTTCGTGCCCATGTGCTGCGCCTGCGCCTGCATCTGCTCCATCAGCCAGGGGCCCTGGATCACGTCGGCGAAGCCGGGATAGTTCTCGACATCGGTGGTGATCATGAGCTGGCCGCCGGCCTGCAGGCCGGAGATCAGCACCGGCTCCAGCATGGCGCGGGCGGCATAGATCGCAGCGGTGTAGCCGGCCGGGCCGGAGCCGATGATCATCACCTTGGCGTGGATATGGGCCATGTCTTTGCTTCCTGAGCCGGCGCGAGCCGGTGATATCGGTATCGGGGCGGCCTTATGCCAGCCCCATCGCTGCCTCGTGACGCCGCCAGCCTTCGTAGATGGCGGTGGCGATCGTTGCGGTCGAGTCTAGCGGTTCGTAGCGTTCGCCTTCAAGCTTGCCCTGGAAATGGTGCACAGCGCCGTGACGCTTCAGCGCCTCCAGGAACCTGGCGAGCTTGCCGTGGCCTCCATGCGGCTCGAAGACCAGGATCGGCACGCCGGTCGCCGCGGCCTCGCCGATCATGTTGGTGGAGTCGGCGGTGGCGACGATGGCGTCGGCATTGGCGAGCAGCGGCACATAGGGGTTGGCGCCCGAGCCGTCCCACCACCAGCCGCCATGCCGGCGGAAGACCGCGCCGATCGCAGCGTCGAGCGCCGGCGGGGTGCGGCGCGAGCGCGAGCCCATCAGCGCGACGCCGGAGGCGGCGAGCGCATCGAGTTCACGCGCGAAGCGCTCGATATCCTCCGGCCGGAACGTGTGGTGGCGGCTGTCGCCGCCGACCAGCACGGCAGCGCGGGGGGAAGGCAGGGCGGCGATCTCCGGTGGCGGAGAAGTCCGGGCGGTGGCCAGCGCTTGTGGCGCGAGCCGGTGCGGCGAGGTGATCGTCACCAGCACGTTGTCGCCGCGCAGGCGGTCGTGCTCGGAGACCCAGATCAGGTCGGCCGTGCCGGCTCCGGTACGGGGGTCCTTGAGGAAGACGGTGAACGCCCTGCCGTTCGAGGCCTTCTTGACCGCGCGCAGATAGGCCACGGCGCGGCGGCCCGAGGCGATGGCGATGTCGGGGAAGGGGGGGCGGATCGGGCTGCCCGGCCGGTCGGGCGCCTCGCGCGGATCGATCGGCCCGCGCGGCATCAGCCAGCTCCAGGGCTTGCCCGGATTGATCCGGCGGATCTCCGGGACGACGCCCATGCGCTCGGCGACGCCGAGGCATTGCATCTCGTCGCCGGCCTTGCCGTCGGTCAGAACCCAGAGGGAAGGCGTCTTTTCTGTCGGCACGGCGGCTTGGCCCGGGATTGGCGTGGATCGACGCCTTGTAACGCGTCGATGGCCCGTCTACACCTGCGCGGCCATTTTTCAGGAGGATTTGTGCGCGCCAAACTCGACGAGATCGATCTCCGCATCCTGACGGAGCTGCAGAGTGACGGGCGCATGACCAATGTCGAGCTTGCGAGCAGGGTCGGCATCTCGCCGCCGCCTTGCCTCAGGCGCGTCCGCGCACTGGAAGAGGCCGGCGTGATCACCGGCTATCGCGCCCTGCTCGACGAGCGCAAGCTCGGCATCGAGGTCGTCTGCTTCGCTTTCGTCCACCTCGCCAGCCAGGCCGAGGCTGACCTCTCCGTCTTCCAGGAGCGCATCCGGAGCTGGTCGCTGGTGCGCGAGTGCTGGACGCTGTCGGGCGACATCGACTTCATCCTGAAATGCGTCGCGACCGATCTGAAGGCCTTCCAGGATTTCGTCGCCGATCTGACGGCGCTGCCGAATGTGCGCAATGTCCGCACGGCGCTGGCGCTCGACCGGGTCAAGGACGCGCCGATCGCGCCGCTTTAACGCGGTTGCTCAGCCTCCGAGCGTCCGCCTGATCCATTGCGCATTGTTCGCGACCAAGGCATCGATCCGCCGCCGGTTGATATCCGGCAGATACCAGGCGCCGCTGAAGCTTGGCGCCATGATCGACATGATCGGATAGCGGGCGATCTCCCGGCCATCCGGGCCGATGAGTACCGCTTCGCTTTCGAGCGTGTCGTTACCGAGCGTCGCCGCCTGCCCGCCGGCATAACTCGTCAGGTACAATCCGGTGACGCTGACCAGCAGAGTCGCGTCGCCTCGCCCTGCATTGCGCAGGCCGGCGAGCTCGCGCTCCAGCATCGGCTTGATCGCGGCCGCGATGGCGCTCTGCCCCTTGGCGGCGAGCGGCCCCGTGTCGACGCGAATCCTGCCGATCGCGACGGGGGAGGCGGTTTGCGTTGTGGTCTGGCAGCCAGCCAGCAAGATGGCGGCGAGGCCAGCCAGGATGGCGCGGCGCGCGAGCATGGTCTCAAGCGCCGAGATATCGGCGGATCCACTGGGCGTTGTTTTCGAGCAAGGCGGCGATGCGACGCTGGTCGACATCCGGGCGATACCAGGCGCCGCCGGAGCTGGATGGCAGCATCGAGCGGATCTCGCGGCTGACGAGCGGGCCGCCGCGACCGGGGACCTCGATGATGCTCAGCATGTTGTCGTCGCTGCCGCCGCTGCCGTCGCCGCGCATACCGCCGCCGACACCCGCGCCGAGCCAGAGGCTGAGCACGGTGACATGCAAGGTCGGGCTGCCGCGGCGGCGCAAGGGGAGGAGTTCGCTGGCGAGCCGGCTTTCGAAGGCCCGGGCGATGCGCGGGGCGTTCTCACCCCAGCCGAGCGGGCCGAGGCTGCGGGCGTCGACCTTGATCGCGCCGATCGAGACCGCCTGCGCCAGGGCTGGAAACGAAACGAGCCCGCCGGCGGCGAGCGCGGCGGACCCGGTGAGAAATGCGCGACGCGTGGTCATGGCGTGGTCTCCGGCAGGCAGGCCTCTAATCTAGGAGCTGCCGCCGGGCTGGCCAAGTCACTCCGCTCGCTTAGCGGAAGGCGACGTTAACGACCTCGTAGGACTTGCCGCCGCCGGGCGTGTTGACGTGGACGGAATCGCCGACCTTCTTGCCGATCAGGGCGCGCGCGATCGGCGAGCCGATCGAAACCTTGCCGGACTTCACATCCGATTCCGGCTCGCCGACGATCTGGTAGAGCTTCTTCTCTTCGGTATCGTCGTCGATCAGGGTGACGGTGGCGCCGAACTTGATCGTGTCGCCGCCGAGCTTGCTGACATCGATGATGTCGGCGCGGCCGATCAGCGATTCCAGCTCCATGACGCGGCCCTCGTTCAGCGACTGGGCTTCCTTGGCGGCGTGGTATTCGGCGTTCTCCGAGAGATCGCCCAGAGCGCGCGCCTCGGCGATCGCCTGGATGATGCGCGGGCGCTCGACCTGCTGGCGCTGCTTCAACTCGACTTCGAGAGCGGCGAAGCCGCCCGCGGTCATAGGAACCTTTTCCATCGTCCCGTCCCAGTTATAGAAAAACGACCGATGTGCGCTGGCCATGGCCAACGCACCCCGCGTCGCTTTCGATCGTCAGAAAACTACTTCGCCGCGCGGCCGGTCAGGCGGCGCGGGCGAAATAGGATTGCAGCGACCTCACTTCGAGATCGCCGCTGCAATAGGCCTTGATGCCCTCCGCCGCGGCGATCGCTCCGGCCAAGGTGGTATAATAGGGCACCTTGTGCAAGAGGGCCGCGCGGCGCAGCGAGCGCGAGTCCGCCAGCGCCTGTGGACCGTCGGTCGTGTTGAAGACTAGCTGGATCTCGCCGTTCTTGATGGCGTCGACGACGTGCGGGCGGCCTTCCAGCACCTTGTTGATCTTGCTGGCGCGGATACCGTTCTCCTGCAGCAGGCGCAGCGTGCCGCCGGTCGCGACGATCTGGAAGCCGAGCTCCGCGAGAACCACGATCGAGGGCAGGATGCGCGGCTTGTCCTCGTCGCGGACCGAGACGAAGACCGTGCCCTTGACCGGGACCTTCGAGCCGGCGCCGAGCTGGCTCTTGGCGAAGGCGACGTCGAAAGAGCGGTCGAGGCCGATGACCTCGCCGGTCGAGCGCATCTCCGGCCCGAGCAGCACGTCGACGCCGGGGAAGCGGGCGAAGGGGAACACCGCCTCCTTCACGCCGACATGCTGGAGCTTCTCCTGCTTCAGGTTAAAGCTCGCGAGCTTCTCACCGGCCATCAGCCGGGCCGCGATCTTGGCGATCGGCTGGCCGATCACCTTGGCGACGAAGGGCACGGTGCGCGAGGCCCGCGGATTGACCTCGAGCACGTAGATCTCGCCGTCCTTGATGGCGTACTGCACGTTCATCAGGCCGCCGACGTCGAGGGCGAGCGCCATCGCCTTGCTCTGGCGCTCCAGCTCGGCGATCAGCTCCGGCGAGAGCGAGCGCGGCGGCAGCGAGCAGGCCGAATCGCCGGAATGGATGCCGGCTTCCTCGATATGCTCCATGATCCCCGCGATGAAGGCTTCCTTGCCGTCGCAGAGGCAGTCGACGTCGACCTCGATCGCATCCGACAGATAGCGGTCGAACAGCAGCGGGTTCTTGCCGAGAACCGTGTTGATCTGTCCGGTCTTGTCGTTCGGGTACTTGGCCTTGACCTCGGAGGGGATCAGCGAGGGCAGGGTGCCGAGCAGGTAATCCTCGAACATCACCTCGTCGCGGATGATAGCCATGGCGCGGCCGCCGAGCACATAGGACGGGCGCACGACGAAGGGCAGGCCGAGCTCGGCCGCGATCATGCGCGACTGCTCGACCGAATAGGCGATGCCGTTCTTCGGCTGCTTGAGATGCAGCTTGTCGAGCAGGCGCTTGAAGCGGTCGCGGTCCTCGGCGAGGTCGATCGCGTCGGGCGTGGTGCCGAGGATCGGGATGCCGGCCTGTTCCAGCGCATGCGCCAGCTTCAGCGGGGTCTGGCCGCCGAACTGGACGATGACGCCGTGCAGCGTGCCGGCCTGCTTTTCGGTCTCGAGGATCTCGAGCACGTCCTCGGCGGTCAGCGGCTCGAAATAGAGCCGGTCCGAGGTGTCGTAGTCGGTCGAGACCGTTTCCGGATTGCAGTTGACCATGATGGTCTCGTAGCCGGCGTCGCGCAGGGCGTAGCAGGCATGGCAGCAGCAATAGTCGAACTCGATGCCCTGGCCGATGCGGTTCGGCCCGCCGCCGAGGATGACGACCTTCCTGGCGTCCGAGGGCTTGGCCTCGTCGGCCGGCGCGCCGGCGAACGGCATGGCGTAGGTCGAGTACATATAGGCGGTCGGCGAGGCGAACTCTGCGGCGCAGGTGTCGATGCGCTTGTAGACCGGGCGCACCTTCAGCGAGCGGCGCAGCGTCCTGACCTCGGCCTCGCTCTTGCCGGAGACGGCGGCGAGGCGCTTGTCGGAAAAACCCATCGCCTTGAGCTGGCGGAAGGCGATCGGCGTCTGTGGCAGGCCGAATTTGCGGACCTTCTCCTCGGCGTCGACGATGCCGCGCATCTGCTCGAGGAACCAGGGATCGACCTTGCAGCTCTCATGGATCTGCTCGTCGGTGAAGCCGGCGCGCATCGCCTGGCCGATCTGCAGGATGCGGTCCGGCGTCGGGGTCGAGAGCGCGGCCTTGATCGCGTTCCTGTCGTCGCCCTGGCCGATGCCCTCGATCTCGATCTCGTCGAGCCCGTCGAGACCGGTCTCCAGCGAGCGCAGCGCCTTCTGCAGCGATTCCTGGAAGGTGCGGCCGATCGCCATGGCCTCGCCGACCGACTTCATCGCGGTGGTCAGGGTTGGCTCGGAGCCGGGGAATTTCTCGAAGGCGAAGCGCGGGATCTTGGTGACGACATAGTCGATCGTCGGCTCGAACGAGGCCGGGGTCGCGCCGCCGGTGATGTCGTTCTCGATCTCGTCGAGCGTGTAGCCGACGGCGAGCCGCGCCGCGACCTTGGCGATCGGGAAGCCGGTCGCCTTCGACGCCAGGGCGGACGACCTCGACACGCGCGGGTTCATCTCGATGACGATCATCCGGCCGGTCTCGGGATCGACGGCGAACTGAACGTTCGAGCCGCCGGTCTCGACGCCGATCTCGCGCAGCACCGCCAGCGAGGCGTCGCGCATGATCTGGTATTCCTTGTCGGTCAGCGTCAGCGCCGGGGCGACGGTGATCGAATCGCCGGTGTGGACGCCCATCGGGTCGAGGTTCTCGATCGAGCAGACGATGATGCAATTGTCCGCCTTATCGCGGACGACCTCCATCTCGTATTCCTTCCAGCCGAGGACGCTCTCCTCGATCAGGATCTCGCTGGTCGGCGAGGCGTCGATGCCGCGCTCGCAGATCTCGATGAACTCGCTCTTGTTGTAGGCGATGCCGCCGCCGGTGCCGCCCATGGTGAAGGAGGGGCGGATGATCGTCGGCAGGCCGATATCCTCCAGCGCTTCCAGCGCGGCGCCGAGCGTCTTGACGTGGTGCGAACGCGGGGTCGAGAGGCCGATCTTGGTCATCGCCTCGCGGAAGCGCTCGCGATCCTCGGCCTTGTCGATGGCGTCGGCGGTGGCGCCGATCATCTCGACGTCGAACTTCTCCAGCACGCCCATCTTCTCCAGCGAGAGGGCGCAGTTGAGCGCAGTCTGGCCGCCCATGGTCGGCAGCAGGGCAAAACCGCCCGGCAGGACGTTGCGTTCCTTCTCGATGATCTTGGCGACGATCTCCGGCGTGATCGGCTCGACATAGGTCGAATCGGCCAGCTCCGGGTCGGTCATGATCGTTGCCGGGTTCGAGTTGACCAGGACGATGCGGTAGCCCTCGGCCTTCAGCGTCTTGCAGGCCTGGGTGCCGGAATAGTCGAACTCGCAGGCCTGGCCGATGATGATGGGGCCGGCGCCGATGATCAGGATCGTCTTGATGTCTGTGCGCTTGGGCATGGGCTCGACCGGTTCCGTGCGGGCGCGCACGGCCCCTCCGATCGAAACGAGCGGAAGCCAGCGAGCGCCAAAGATGAATGCTAGGCGCTCGCTATAGACGGGCAAGGCGGCGGGGGAAAGCGGAAAGCGCTTCTTCCTGTCATGCGCGCACAGGCGAACGAGACTCTCCCTTTGCGCAGTTGAGCCCCTCCGAGCGGGGTATAGCATCGGCTTCCGCGATGGCGTCGAGCCGGTTCGCGTCAGGCCCCGGCCACGCCCTCCCCAACCAGAGGAGCTTGGCCATGCGTGAATCCGATCCGCAGAAACTGGATGCCTTGGTGGGACGTCTCGTCGGGGATGTCGGGGCCTGCGTCACCGGCTCGCTCATCGTCCTCGGCGACCAGCTCGGCCTCTACAAGGCGATGGCCGATGGCAAACCGGTCACGGCCGCGGAACTCGCCAGCCGGACCGGCCTGAAGGAACGCTATGTTCGCGAATGGCTCTCGGCCCAGGCCGCGGCGGAGTACATAGAGTACGATGAAGGGAGTGACAGTTTCAGCCTGTCGCCCGAGCAGGCCATGGCCTTCGCCGAGGAGGGCAGCCCGGCCTTCTTCGCCGGCGCCTTCGAGATCGTCCAGTCGATGTGGGTCGACGAGCCCAAGGTCGAGCAGGCCTTCAAGACCGGGGCGGGCCTGGGCTGGCACGAGCACAGCAACTGCCTGTTCCGCGGCACCGAGCGCTTCTTCCGCCCGGGCTACAACACCAATCTGGTGAGCAGCTGGATTCCGGCGCTGGACGGCGTCAAAGCGAAGCTCGAAGCGGGTGCCGTCGTCGCCGATGTCGGCTGCGGCCATGGCGCCTCGACCATCCTGATGGCGCAGGCTTATCCGAAGTCGCGCTTCTACGCCTTCGACTATCACGGCCCCTCGATCGAGAAGGGCAGGGAGGCGGCGGACAAGGCCGAGGTTGGTGACCGCATCGTCTTCGAGCGCGCCAGCGCCAAGGATTTTCCTGCGGCGAGCTATGATCTCGTCGCGATGTTTGACTGCCTGCACGACATGGGCGATCCGGTCGGGGCCGGCCGCCATGTCAGGGAGACGCTGGCCGAAGGCGGTACCTGGATGATCGTCGAGCCCTTCGCGCACGACAGCCTGAAGCAGAACCTCAACCCGGTCGGCCGGATCTATTACGGCGCCTCGACGATGATCTGCACGCCGGCCTCGATGGCGCAGGAAGTCGGGCTCGGCCTCGGTGCGCAGGCTGGCGAGATGCGTCTGCGCAAGGTCGCAATGGATGCCGGCTTCACCCGCTTCCGCCGCGCCACCGAGACGCCATTCAACATGGTGTTCGAGGTCCGGGCCTGAACCGGGAACGACAAACCCGCCCGCCGTTTTGGCGAGCGGGCTGAGCGATCGATCGGCTGATGTCGATCAGCGCGCAGTCGGAGCGACCGCGACCTCGCTGACGCGGGCGGCCTCGCGCGCCGCCGCCTTGCGCCGCTGCGTCGCGATCAGCAGCAGGCCGAGCGCGCCGAGCTCGCAGGCAGCCCCGACGAAGCCGAGCTCCCAGGAGGCGCCGTGGCGCAGCACCTGCTGGCCGAGCGCGGCACCGGCGGCGATGCCGATATAGAGCGCCGAGGCGTTGAGCGAGAGCGCGACCACGACCGCATCGGGCGCCATCGCCGCGAGGCGCGACATCTGCGAGGGATGTCCGGCCCAGCCGGCGCCGCTCCAGATCATCAGGATCACCGGCAGGACGAAGATCGCCACGGCAGGCGGCAGCGTCACCGCGACGAGAGAGGCAGCGGCCAGCGATGCGGCGAGCAGGGTCAGCACGAAGGTCAGCGTCGGCACCGGGCCGAAGCGGTCGCTGGCCTGGCCGCCCCACTGATTGCCCAGCGCCGAGCCGATGCCGGTGACGACCAGCGTCGCGCTCAGCCAGTGGCCGGAAATGCCGGCATGGGCCGAGAGGAAGGGCGCGACATAGGTGTAGAGCGTGAAGGCGCCAGTGGTCCAAAGCGCGGTGGTGCCGAGCGCCAGCAGCACGTCGCCGCGGCGCGCGACCTGCAGCCGCTCGGAGAGGGTGTTGGTGCCGCGCGGCAGGCCGGCCGGCATCTTGAGCAGGAGGCCGGCGAGCGCGAGCGCGCCGAACAGCGCCACGACCAGGAACGGGAAATGCCAGCCGAGCGTGGCGACGGCGGTGCCGAGCGGCACGCCCAGGATCAGCGACACGGTCATGCCGCCGGTAACCAGCGCGATGGCGCGAGCCCGGCGTTCCGGCGGCACCAGCGCCACCGCGACGGCGTTCGCCGCCGGCATGAACACGCCGGAGCCGAGCGCCATGACGATCCGCGCCAGCATCAGCCAGGCGAAGTCGCTGGTGAAGGCGGCGAGGAGATTGGCGAGGGTGAAGATGGCGAGCGAGCCGACCAGCACGAGCTTGCGATCGAGATTGCCGAACAATGTGGAGAGCACCGGCGAGCCGATGGCATAGGCGATGGCGAAGATCGAGATCAGCAGGCCGGCCGTGTCGACGCTGACGCCGAAAGCGGCGGCGAGATTGGGCAGGATGCCGGTGATGACGAGGCTGCCCGTGCCGATGGCGAAGGCGCCGCCGGCCAGGAGGAGGAGACGGATATCCATGGCAATGCGCTCCGTGGGGAGTTGCCGACTATTTCAATGATTGTTGAAACATGGGCGTCGGCCAACCATGAGTCAATCCTAAATTCAAGGATCATTGAAACTTGTCAGGAGCGGCCGATGCAATTAAGCCGGAGGTGATGAAGCAGCTCTTCCATCCCGAGATCGAGGACGTCCTGCCGGCCGACGTGTTCGCGGCGCTGGGCGATCCGATCCGGCTCGGCATCCTGGTGACGCTCGCCGATTGCGACGAGGTCGACAAGGCGCGCTGCGGCGCCTTCACCGAGCTCGCCTCGCCCTCGCTGCTGTCCTACCATTTCGCAAAGTTGCGCGAGGCGGGGATCACGCGCTCGCGGTCGGAGGGCACGGTGCGCTTCCTCAGCATCCGCCGCGAGGAGTTCAACCGGCGCTTTCCCGGCCTGCTCGACAGCGTGATCGAGACAGCGCGGCGCGACCCGTCGGTACCGCGGATCAAGCTCGACGTCTGATCCGCGGTCAGCAGGTCGGCGCTACGGGATGAGTATCGTCGAGCCGGAGGTTCTGCGGGCCTCGAGGTCGCGATGCGCCTGCGCGGCATCGGCGAGCGGGTAGGATTGCAGCGCCGCGATCTTGACCGTGCCGTCGGCGACGACGGTGAACAGCGCGTTGGCGGCAGTTTCGAGGTCCTCGCGCCTGGCCATGTATGTCGCGAGCGTCGGCCGCGTCACGAACAGCGAGCCCTTGCTGGCGAGCTGGCCGACGGCGAAGGGCGGCACCGCGCCCGAGGCATTGCCGTAGCTGACCATCAGGCCGAGCGGGCTCAGGCTGTCGAGCGACGCCTCCCAGGTGTCCTTGCCGACCGAATCGAAGACCACTGGGACACCGGCGCCGTCCGTGATTTTGCGCACTCGTTCGGCGATGTTCTCCTCGCGATAGAGGATCGTATGGGCGCAGCCATGGGCCCGAGCCAGCGCCGCCTTCTCCTCGTTGCCGACGGTGCCGATCACGGTGACGCCGAGCGCGCTGAGCCACTGGCAGGCGATCAGCCCGACGCCGCCGGCCGCGGCGTGCAGGAGCACGGTGTCGCCGAGCTTGGCGCGATAGGTCCGGTGGATCAGGTAATAGGCCGTCAGGCCCTGCAGCATCATCGCCGCGGCCTGTTCGTCCTTGATGGCGTCGGGCAGCTTGACCAGCGGGGCGGCCGGCATGATGCGCGCCTCGGCATAGGCGCCGGGCGGACCGCCGGCATAGGCGATGCGATCGCCGGGCCGCAGATTGGCGATGCCGTCGCCGACCGCCTCGACGGTGCCAGCCGCCTCCAGGCCGATGCCGCTCGGCAGCGGCAGCGGATAGAGGCCGCTGCGCTGGTAGACGTCGATGAAGTTAAGGCCGACGGCCGTCTGGCGGAGACGAACCTGGCCCGGCCCGGGGACGCCGAGCGCGGCCTCCTCGTAGCGCAGCACTTCGGGGCCGCCATTCTCATGGATGCGGATCTGCTTGGTCATTGCGATGTCTCGTGATGGGGGCAGCTGGAGCGCCGCTGACGTCGTGATGGGGAGGCGTTTCAGACCTCGCCAGCGGCCTCGATGTCCTTGAGATGCTGGCGGAAGCCGTAGGCCGGGTCCTGCGCCCGCGTCGCCAGGTACTGGTCGAAGCGCGTCTGGCTGCGGTAGCTGCGGCCGGCGCGCATCGCCGCGAGCTGGCGCGCCTCGGTCTCGCGATAGCCGATCGCAGCCGCGACGATGTCCTCGATCCGGCTTTCGGGCAGGAACAGCACGCCGTTGCTGTCGGCGGCGACATAGTCGGTCTCGGCGATGCCGTGCTGGCCGACCAGTGCCTGACGGAAGAGGTCGTGCGGCCGCGGATGCAGGCGCTGCGGCCCGGTCGGCAGTGTGCCGAGGCTGAACACCGGCAGGCCGAGCTCGGCGAGCTCGCGGTTGTCGCGGTGCAGGCCCCAGATCACGAAGCCGGCGATGCCGGCCGCCTTGGCCTCGATCGCAACGATGTCGCCGATGCAGGCCTCATCGAGGCGCCCGCCATTGTCGATGACGATCACCTCACCTGGAGCGGCGTGCTCGAGCAACTCGAAGAAGACATCGATGCTGCCGACATGGCGCACGGGGCGGGCTCGGCCGCGGACTTCCATGTCCTGGGCGAGGGGCCGCAAGCCCGCAGGCGCGAAGCGGATCGGCACGCCGCAGCGCAGGCAGCCATCCGCCAGATGCGGGGTGGTGAGTGTCTTCAACTGTTCGATGAGATCGGGCTGCATTCGCTGTCCTCCAGGGGCTGGTCCGGCCACAAGGCCGCTGGACAGGACGCTAGCAATGCAGGATCATTCCGAATAACGAAATGATTGTAAGTCTGACTTCAGGAATTCGGGTCGATGTCGGCGAATTTCGATATGGATGCGCTGCGGGCCATGGTGGTCGGTGTCGAACTCGGCAGCTTCGCCCGCGCTGCGACGCAACTCGGCCGGTCGCAATCGGCGGTCAGCATGCAGCTCAAGAAGCTGGAGGAGCAGGCGCGGCGTCCGCTGTTTCGCCGCGACGGGCGCGGGCTGGTGCCGACCGAGGCCGGTGAGGCGCTGCTGAGCTATGCCCGCCAGATCATCGCGCTGAACGACGAGGCTGCGGCGGCTGTCGGCAACAGCGCAGGGGCGGCCACGGTGCGCCTCGGCTTGCCGCAGGACTTTTTCGAGGACGTGATGCCGGAGGTGCTGGGGCTGTTCTCGCAGCAGCGACCGAATTCCCATCTCGAAGTCCGCGCCGGGCGCAACTACGCGTTGGAGGAGGAGGTGGAGGCCGGCCGGCTCGATGTCGCGCTCGCCTTCTTCAAGGCGGGTTCATCGACGGCCGGTGCGCATGTCGCGACGTTGCCGCTGGTCTGGCTGGCTGCCGAGACCATGCAGCGACCCGGCTCGACCGAGCTGCCGCTCGTGCTGTTCGACCATCCCTGCCTGTTCCGGCAGACCGCGCTCCAGACCCTCGACCGGCAGCGCCTGCGCTGGCGGATGGCGCTGACGACGCCGAGCCTTCCGGGCCTGTGGGCCGCTCTCGGGGCAGGACATGGTGTTTCGGTCCGGACCCGTCACCGCCTGCCGGGCGCGGTTCGCGATGTCGCCGCCGAGCATGGCCTGCCGGAGCTGCCGCCGATCGAGGTGCGCCTGCTGACGTCGGGCACGCGAACGCCGGCAGCTGCAGACCTGCTCGACATCGCCAGCGATGTCACCCGCAGGCTGATCGCTGAACCGGCGGCGGCTGCCGACTAGATCAGCCGCAGCAGGGACAGCCCGGGCCGAAGACCGCCCGGCTGCCGAGTGCCGCCAGTTTTCCGCGCCAGCCCGGCACCTTCTCCCTGATCCCTGCCATCGTCCGCTCGCGGTCGATGCGGGTCGGGCGGCCATCCTCCACGACGATCGTGCCGTCGATGATGCTGGTCACCACGTCGCTCGCCCGTGCGTAATAGACCAGCGCGGCATAGTCGCCGTAATAGGGCTGGAGGTGCGGGCGATCGATGTCGACCATGATCAGGTCGGCCTTCTTGCCCGGCTCCAGCGAGCCGATCTCGTCCTGAAGACCCATGACGCGGGCGGCGCCGATCGTGTGCAGCTCCAGCGCTTGCGCGCAGGAGAGGGCGGTCGGGCTGCCCAGGCGCAGCCGCATGGCGTTGAGGGCGTTGCGCATGCCTTCGAACGGGTCGTTCAGCATCCAGTCGGTGGCGAAGCCGGTCGGAATGCCGCGCGCCATGATGTCCTCCAGCGGCGGATAGCGGCCACGGCGTGGATAGATCGTCGGGCAATGCGCGTAGGCCGCACCGCTCCCCTCGACCGCATCGAGATCGCCGGTATCGGCGAAGACGAGGTGGGCGAGCACGACATCCGGGCCGAGCATGCCGACGTCCCTGAGAAACTCGACCGGGCCGCAACCATGGGCCGCCTTGATCTGCTCGACCTCGGCGATGCTCTGGGCGGCGTGGATGTGCATGCCGATGCCGAGCCGGTTCGCCTCGGCGCGGGCGGTCCTCAGTAGCTCGGCCGAGCAGGTGTCGGTGGCGTGCGTGCCGATGCGCGCGGTGATGCGGCCATCGGCGGCGCCATGCCAGCGCTCGGCGAAGGCGACGCCGTCGCGCAGGCGCTTCTCGCCGATGTCAGGATGATGCGTGTAGTCGCCGCGCCAGAGTTCGTGCAAGCGGACATCGAAGACCTTGTGGGCGATCTGCGCGCGCAGGCCGCAAGACTCGACCGTTTCGGCGAGCCGGTGCGGCGCGTACCAGATGTCGTTGATCGTGGTGATGCCGGCCTGGAGCATGTCGGCGCAGCCGGCTTCCGCCAATAGCGCCCACTCGTCCTCACTGATGTCCTTCTCCATCCGGAAGGCGACTTCGAGCAGCGCCCCCTTGGCCGCGTGGTCGTCGGTCTGGCTGCGGAAGACCAGTGACGCGGCATGCGAATGGCAATTGACGAAGCCGGGCAGGACGGCCCGCCCGGCACCATCCAGCGTGCGGGCCGGCGCCCAATGTCCCTCCGGCTGGCGCGGGCCGGCATGGAGGATGCGCCCGCCCGCGATCGCGACCTCGCCATCGGGGATCACCGGCATGCCGGGACTGACCGGATAGAGGAATTCGGCGCGCACCAAGAGGTCGATCTCGATCATGGCGCGGGCTCCTCCATCGCATGAGAAGGCGAGCTTAGGGCGCGCGCTGTGGAAGGCCAGCGACGTGCCTGCACGGCAGCCTTGCGTCCGCAATTCGCTCTCGCTATGAAATGTTACAACGTAACAAAATATGAGATCCGAGATGGATGGCCGCCTTCCCGTCACCGTGCTTTCCGGCTTTCTCGGCGCCGGCAAGACGACGCTGCTCAACCACGTCCTCAACAACCGCCAGGGCCGCAAGGTCGCGGTCATCGTCAACGACATGAGCGAAGTGAACATCGACGCCGATCTCGTCCGGTCCGGCGGCGGCGATCTCTCGCGCACCGACGAGAAGCTGGTCGAGATGAGCAATGGTTGCATCTGCTGCACCTTGCGCGACGATCTCCTGGCCGAGGTCGGCCGGCTCGCCCGTGACGGGCGCTTCGACTACCTGCTGATCGAGGGCACCGGCATCGCCGAGCCGCTGCCGATCGCCGCGACCTTCGAATTCCGCGATGAGGACGGCTTCTCGCTCTCCGACCTCGCCCGGCTCGACACCATGGTGACGGTGGTCGATGCGGTGAACCTGCTCAGGGATTACGGCTCGCGCGATTTCCTGCGCGAGCGCGGCGAGACGGCCGGCGAGGGCGACGAGCGCACGCTGGTCGACCTGCTGGTCGAGCAGATCGAATTCGCCGATGTCGTCGTGCTCAACAAGGTCGGCGATGCCGGGCCGGAGGCGGTGGCGCAGGCGAGACTGGTGATCCGGGCGCTCAATCCGGATGCACGATTGATCGAGGCCGATTTCGGCCGCGTTAGCCTCGACCAGATCCTCGATACCGGTTTGTTCGACCATGAGAAGGCGCAAGAGCACCCGCTCTGGCACAAGGAGCTCTACGGCTTCAAAGACCATGTGCCGGAGACCGAGGAATACGGCATCTCGTCCTTCGTCTACCGGGCGCGCCGGCCCTTCCATCCGGAAAAGTTCAACGCGTTCCTGGCGCAGAGCTGGCCGGGGCTGATCCGGGCCAAGGGCCATTTCTGGCTGGCGACGCGGCCGGAATGGGTTGGCGAGATGTCGCTCGCAGGTAGCATCTGCCGGACCGAGGCGATGGGCTTCTGGTGGGCCGCCGTGCCGCGCCCGCGCTGGCCCGACCATCCGGACTGGCGCGCCATCCTGAACCGGCACTGGCATTCGGTCTGGGGCGACCGCCGTCAGGAGCTGGTCTTCATTGGTGCCGGCATGGACGAGAGCGCTATCCGTGCCGGGCTCGATGCCTGCCTCATCGGCGAGACGCCGACCATCGCCTTCAAGCCCGAGCGCTATCGCGACTTGCCCGACCCGTTCCCGGCCTGGCGCCGCGCGACCGCTGCCTGAGACCTCCCCCTTTCCCGTCCGCCCTGGAGACTATGATGCGTTCGCTTTCCCTGTTGTCCTCGCTCGCCATCTCGGCCGTGCTGTCGAGTCTGCCGGCCCTTGCTCATGACCATGCCGTGCTGCGCGGCCGGCTGGTCTTCGCCGACCATGAGAAGCCGGTCGTGCGCGTGCTCGATCTCGACACCGGCGAGGTCACCCACAGCTTCGACCTGCCCAAGGCTAATCCCGGCTTCGCCACGGCGCAGGGCGGCCGTTTCGTGGTGGTCAAGACCGGCGACGATGCCGGCACGCTCCGCTTCCTCGACACCGGCCTGACGATCGAGTCGCATGGCGACCACAACGACATCGAGAAGGGGCCGGTGAAGCTGCTCGACCTGACGCTCACCGGCCAGAAGCCGGCCCATGTCATCTCCGGCCATGGCCAGCTCGCACTGTTCTATGACGGCATCCGCCCCTGGGACGGGCAGAGCACGGCGAAGGCGGTGCTGGTCGCGATCAACGACCTTTCCAAGGACAAGCCGGCGCTGACGGAATGGCCGAGCCCCGGGCCGCAGCATGGCATCGTCGTGCCGCTAGGCGAGGGGCGCTGGCTGATGTCGGTGCCGAACCCGGTCTATGTGAAGGGCGAAGACAAGAGCGCCTCGTCGCGGCCTGATGGCTTCGAGATCCTCGACCGGACGAAAGGCGGCTGGGGCAAGCTCGCCAGCTTCAACGACCCGGCCAAGCCCGACGCCTCCTGCAAGCTCTATCACGGCCATGCCGCCGCCGATGGCCGCCACGTCTTCGGCTGTGCTGAAGGGGAGGGCGGCGGCATGCTGGTGCTGTCGCAGGCCGGGGCCAAGTTCAGCGCCCACAAGCTCGCCTATCCCGACGAGCGCCGGCTGAGCACGATCAAGGCCAAGGCCGGCGCGAAGTTCATGGTCGCCAATTACGGCAAGACCTCGCCCTATGACGGGCTGCTCCGGGTCGATCCGACCGCCAAGTCGCTAACCTCAGCGGACGTCCTGCCGGTGCCGGGCGGCCAGTCAGCCTGCCAGTTCGAGCTCTCGGCCAATGGCCGGCGGCTCGCCAATCTGACGCCGGACGGCAAGCTCCGGGTCTATGACATCGCCGGCTGGAAGGAGCTCGCCAGCTTCGACGCCGTGCCGGCCTTCGACTGCCAGTACGGCGCGAAGACACCGACCCCCTCGCTCGCGGTCGTCGGCGGCAGCGCCTATGTCAGCGATCCCACGAATGGCCGCATGCGCGAATACAATCTGGAGACGTTGAAGCAGGCGCTCGACCTGCCGGTCGAGGGTATGCCGGCCAATCTCGCCGGCAGCGATGCGGGCTGAATAGCCATAGGCTTCCGTTCAGCATCCGGGGTATAGGCATCCCGGATGCTGAACCGTCTTCCCCGCCATACGCGCCAGGTCATCGCCTATGCCTTTTCGGGCGTGATGGCGGCGGTCGCACATTACGGATTGCTGATCGGCCTGGTCGAGCTCGGCGAAGCCGATCCCGTTGCGGCCTCGCTGGCCGGTTTCGTGCTCGGCGGCGTCGTTTCCTATGTGCTGAACCGCTGGCTCACCTTCGAGGCGACGCGCACCCATGGCGAGGCGAGCTGGCGCTTCGGCCTGATCGCCTTCGGCGGCTTCCTGCTGACCGGCGTGCTGATGCACCTCTTCGTCAAGGTCGCCGGCTTGCCCTATCTGCCGATGCAGGTGGTCACCACGCTGATCGTGATGGTCTTCACCTTCGCCGGGCACAAGTTCTTCTCCTTCGCCGATCGCGAGAGTGCCTGATCAGCTCCACGTCGGAGCGTGGCGACCGGCGAGGTAGAGCGCCCAGCCGGTGAGCACGAGTGTCGCAAAGCTCGATGCCGTGCGGATGTGATTCCAGAGCGTCCACGGGATCGAATAAGCCTCCCAGATCGTGCGGGCGGCTTCGACCTCCGCTGGGATATTCGTCCGGGCCAGCCTTTCGTTCATTGGGATGTTAAGCACGATTGTGACCAGGAAGGTGCCGATCAGATAGACGATGGCTCCAAGCGCCAGCAGCAGCGCGACATTGCTCGCGCCCTGCGCGCGCCAGAGACCCGCGGCCACGAGCGCCACCACCGGCGTGCCGAAGAAGGCCGGGAAGAAGATGGCGTTGCGCACGACGATGTTGATGCTCTGCATCGCGGCGATCGCGGCTTTCGGGTCGACCGCATCCAGCGCCCACATCACCGACATCGAATAGGCATAGAAGAAGCCGGCCATGGCGCCGGCCAAAGCCAATGTGACGACGGTGAAGGCGAGCGCGAGCGAGGTCATGGCGTCGGAGCCTCCGGCGTAGCCTGCTTCCTGGCCGAGAAGGCCATACGATGCGGGTTATGGCCGAAATTCGTGCGGCGCGTGACGCCCGTGAAGCCGGCGGCCTCGACCAGCGCGGTGATGCCGACGGCGCTATAGGTTGAGAGGCCGTATTGCGCCCGCAGCTTGCGATAATCCGAGAAGACGGTGCGCACGAGGCCGCCGAGCGCAGCGACGAAGAAGCCGCCGCGCCAGGCGAAGCCGAGCAATTCGGTCGCGTCGGTCAAAGGCGAGAGATCGGGCGGGATCACATCGGCGAGAATGAGTTCGCCGCCGGGCTTGAGCTTGGCGAGCCAGGTCGCCAGCGCCGGCTTCAACTCGTCCTCCTTCAGATACTGGATCAGCGAATTGGCGACGACGAGGTCGAGCGAATCATCCGGCATGGCCTCGACCTCTTCTGGCGACACGACAGAGAGATTGGCGAGCCTGCCGAAGCGGGCTCTTAATTTCTCGCGGACCGTCGAGGCGGCTTCGCACAGGATCAGCTTCCCGCAAGCGCTAGCGACGAGATCGGCCGAGAGCGCCTCGCCGCAGCCGACATCGAGCACGGCGGCGTCCTTTGAGGGGACTGCGGCGGCGATATCCTGCGCGATGCGGCGATAATGCAGGGCCTTGTGGCGATCCGAGACGTAGATCGCGTGCTCGCCGTTCCAGAAATCACGCCAGGACATCGGGTCTCCGTTTCGAGGGGGCGCCTTCGCGGCTAGCCCTTAGCATGGCTGCGCTGCGCGTGCAGAGCAGGTTGATTGCATGCGGGGTTTACGGCACGGCTGCTGAGCCAATAGCTTGCGCGCGACCGACCGGAGCCTGCCCGACCATGCTGCTGTTGCCGAAACTGCTGAAGCGCTCGATCCGCAAGGGGCGCCTGACCGTGATCGCGCCGGACGGGCAGCGGCATGTCTTCGGGCCGGGGCGGACCGAATTCGTCTTCGCCGGCAAACCCGTCGTCGCTGGCGAGGTGACGGTGCGCTTCAAGGACACCAAGATCGAGCGCGAGCTCTTCCTCAATCCCGAGCTCGCACTGGCCGAAGGCTATATGGACCAGCGCATCGAGTTCGAGGACGGCTCGACCATCCACGATTTGCTGACGCTGTTCTGGATTCAGCGCGGCGAACTGCGCAAGCACCCGCTGCAGGCGGCGATCCGCAAGATGCGCTTCAAGATCCGGCGCTGGCGGATGCACAACCCGCTCGGCGTCGCCGGCAAGAAGGTCAAGCACCACTACGACATCCCGACCGAGTTCTACCGGCTCTGGCTCGACGAGACGATGACCTATTCCTGTGCCTATTGGCACAGCCCCGAGGTTGGCCTCGAGAACGCGCAGAAGGCCAAGCTCCGGCATCTCGCCGCCAAGCTGAAGATCGAGCCCGGCATGCGCGTGCTCGACATCGGCTCGGGCTGGGGCGAGCTGTCGATCTACCTCGCCAAGGCCTGCGGAGCGAAGGTGACCGGCCTCAACGTCTCGCCCGACCAGATGGCGGCGGCGCAGAAGCGGGCCGAGGCGGCCGGCGTCGGCGATGCCGTCAGCTTCATCAACAAGGATTATCGCGAGCTGACCGGGAGCTTCGACCGCGTCGTCTCGGTCGGCATGATGGAGCATGTCGGCGTTGCGCATTACCTCGAATATTTCGAGAAGATTCGCGACCTCCTGACCCCCGATGGCATCGCGCTCGTCCACTGCATCGGCCGCGTCGGCCCCCCCGGCTTCACCGGTCCGTTCTTCGACAAGTACATCTTCCCCGGCGGCTATGCCCCGGCGCTGTCGGAGGTCTTCGCCGCTGTCGAGCAGACCGGCCTCTGGCACTCGGACTGCGAGTTCTGGCGCCGCCACTATCACTGGACGCTGGAAGCCTGGCGCGAGCGCTTCATGGCGCATCGGCCGGAGGTAGTGACGATGCTGGGCGAGCGCTTTGCAAGGATGTGGGAGTTCTACCTCTCCGCCTGCTCGATCTCCTTCGACATCGGCGGCGACATGGTCTTCCAGTTGCTGCTCGGCCCGCACAAGAGCGCCGTGCCGGTGATCCGGGACTATATCACCGAGGCGGAAGCAGAGTTGGAGGCGAGGGGATTTTGACGGTGCCGTCGAATCCTGTCGGCCCTCGCATCAGACTGGTCTCGACACGAAGACGGCTTGTGACGAGACCGATAAGCCATCTGCCGAAACTCCTGTTGATCTGCATGATCTGGGCCGGTGGTGTTTGCGGTGCGGCGGCTCAGGCTTCGCCGCTCACGGCGGAACAGACCGCGGAGCTCTACTATCGGACCTGGCTCAACTACGACCGGACGAGCGCTTTGCGCCTGCAGCGCGAATGGGGCGCTTCGAACGGCGGGATCAACTATATCGACCTGAAGCGGACCGCCGATCCGATCGGCTGGACTCTCAAACATGCCATGTCGAGGCCTCCGGCCGGCGCCAGCAAGGAGCAACTGAAGCTGTTCGCGCGGCTCATGGTCGAGGCTGGCAAGCGCGTCCGGTGCCACGCGCAGGCAGCCCATATCGGGGCGCAATTGCCGACCGGTTCTCATCTGGCGAGGGTCGGACTCGCATGTGCGGTGCCGGATGCCGTGCCCGGACTTCAGCAGTTGAGGGCTCGTGCTGGGGCGAACGAGATCGGAGGCGCCGACAGCATGCCTTCCGCAACGATGCTGCGCGGCATGGTCGAAGCATTCGCGGCAGCGCCGCTGACCCGCCAGGTTGTGACTGAGATCGTGCTGACCGGAGACGCGGACAAGCGGGTCTGGCGAGCAGGGCCGACCGAACTCGGCGTCGAGCGCGTCTCGGCCGATCTCTCGCGGCAGCTCGTCCAGGCGGGTTTCCTGCAATGATGGCGAACATCTGGATTTCGGGAGCAGCTCGACCATGCTGATCGAACAGGTCTCGGATCTGCTGCGCGAGGTCGCGGCTGAAGTGGTGATGCCGCGCTTCCGGAAGCTGGGTGAGACGGAAGTCCGGGTGAAATCGCCGGGCGAGGAGGTCACGATTGCCGATGAGGAGGCGGAGCGGCTGCTCGATGTCCGCCTGCCTGAGCTGCTGCCGGGATCGCGGGTGATCGGCGAGGAGGCGGTCTCGGCCCGGCCGGAGCTGTTGCAGGGGCTGGGCGAGGGCACCGTCTTCGTGGTCGATCCGGTCGATGGCACCGCCAATTTCGTCAAGGGCAGCCCGTGCTTCTCGATGATGGTGGCGCTGCTGCGCGAGGGCGAGCCCGTAGCCTCCTGGATGCTGAGCCCGGCGACCGGGGCGATCCACGTTGCCGAGCGCGGCTCCGGCGCCTGGATCGATGGCGAACGCGTCCGGGTCGGGCGGGCGCCACCGTGGAGCGCGCTGCGCGGCGGCGTGCTGACCCGTTTCCTGCCCGCCGAGATCACAGCGCGGGTGCAGGCCAATGGCCGCGATCTTGCCGCCATCACGCCGGGGATGCATTGCGCCGGCGAGGAATATCCCGCGATCGTGCGTGGCGAGCAGCATTTCGTCATGTTCTGGCGCGGATTGCCCTGGGACCATGCGCCGGGCACGCTCTTCCTCGAAGAGGCGGGCGGCCGGGCGGCGCGTTTCGACGGGAGCCCCTACAGGCCGGCCGAACAGGGCTTCGGCATCCTGGCGGCGCAAACGCCGGAGCTCTGGGACGAATTGCAGCGGCGGCTGTTCGCTGAGGCCTGAGACAGGCTGACGAGAAAACGAGCCCCGCCGGCTCACCACCGCGAGGCTTGCTGCTGGTTGCCTCCCGATGGGGCATCATCTGATCGCAAAAAGTGGATCGCACTTTTGCGGAGCGTGCTCTCCGGACCCGCAACAGTCCTTTCGCCACGAAACCCCTACCCCTCTCCTTCCAGGAGAGGGGTCTCCGGCGCGGTTCCTCAACACATGCCGAGGCGAAGCCCCAATAGCTGCGTTTCAAAACTAAGGAATTGACCTAAGTATTAAGTCCGCCTATCAATGCCTCCGGCGCAGGGGCCGAAGGGCGACACCATGACACCGCAAATCGGCTCACCCACACCGCATGCGGCCAATGCCGTCATCGTGGATCAGATCTTCCGGGCGCTGTCGGACCCGACGCGGCGCAATGTGCTGGAGCGCCTGACGTCGCGGCCGGCCTCGGTGAGCGAGCTCGCTGCGCCCTACAAGATGGCCCTGCCATCCTTCGTCGAGCATCTGAAGGTGCTCGAGACCAGCGGCCTGGTGCGCTCGCACAAGGCCGGGCGCGTCCGGACCTACGAGCTGGCCGCCGATCAGTTGAAGCTCGCCGAGGACTGGCTCGGACGCCAGCGCAATCTGTGGACGCGCCGGCTCGACCGCTTCGACGCCTATGTCATGAGCCTGAAGGAAGAGGAGAGCAAATGACCTTGCCTGCGATCACGATCAATCCCGAACTCGACCTGGTGCTCGAACGCAAGCTCGATGTCCCGGTCGAGCTGGTCTGGCGTGCCTGGACGACGCCGGAGCACCTGCGCAACTGGTTCGCGCCCAAGCCGTGGCTGATCACCGCCTGCGATCTCGATCTGCGCCCCGGCGGCGCGATCAACTTCACCATGCGCTCGCCCGAGGGCGAGGAATATCCCAACACCCAATGCTATCTCGAGGTGAAGCCGCTGGAGCGGCTGGTCATGACCGACACGCTTCTCGGCGGCTATCGGCCAGCGCCGAACCCGTTCTTCACCGCCATCCTCGACCTCGCCCGGGACGGCAGCGGCACGCATTATCGGGCCGTCGCCATCCATGGCAACGATGCCAGCCGCAAGCAGCACGAGGAGATGGGTTTCCACGAGGGCTGGGGCACGGTGGTCGGCCAGATGGTCGAGTACATCAAGGCCGGGCGTCTCCAGGCCTGACGCGCCTGGCTGATCATGGCTGCAAAGATCCCCGGGGCGTTGTCCCGCTGAAAAGCGCGTGCCGCCCCGGGCGTGCCATCTCGGTGACCGTCAGAGGTTCTGCTGCAGGATCCGCCCGTTCGGGTGGACGCAGATCAGTTCCAGCCGGCCATCGCCGACATTTTCGAAACGGTGTGGGATGTCCGCGGCGGCGACGACGACGTCGCCGGGATAGCCGCGCGTCCGTTCGCCGCCGACAGTGAACTCGGCCTCGCCCTTCCGGACGATCCAGGTCTCGGAATAGGGGTGGACGTGCAGCATCGAGCCCTGGCCGGGCTCGGCGTCGACGATGAAGAACGAGACCGGGCCGCCGAGCTTCTCACCCTCGAAACGCACCGTGCGATTGGCGCCGCGCTGCTGATCTTCGGACCGAAGGACGTTGAACATAGCTGCCTCCCTGGCTGATCGCGGATCGATTTATCTTGACGAAAAGATATCTAGCCGAGAGATATCTTTCCGTCAAGATAATTATCTCTGCGCCAGGATATCTCGGCGGAGGACGCGTGACGGGAGACCGTGTCGACCGCCTGCGCCGGCAATGATCTTGGGGATCGAAGCGAGCCAGGTGGGAGCGCAGGGCGGTCAGTGAAGGCACCTCATGCTTGGGCTTGACCCGAGCATCTCAGGCCGGAGGAGGCTCCGGCCGGCGCCTTCTCGTCATGGGATTCCCGGGTCGGCGCTGTGCGCCGCCCGAGAATGACGATGGGTTCACCGCTTCAGGTTGACGAGGACCACGCCGGCCAGCGCCATGGCGCCGCCGATCAGGCCGAGCGCGGTCGGGACCTCGCCGAGCCAGAGGAAGCTGATCAGCATCGCCGCCGGGGGCACGCAGTACTGGAAGTTGGCGGCGCGGGCGGCCGGTAGGCGCGACAGGGTGATCGCCCAGGTGCCGTAGGCGACGACACTGGAGACCAGAGCGAGCCAGACCACCGACCAGATCGCCTGCGCCGGGGCGGCCGGCAACTGCTCGAGCGCGCCGGGCAGGAAGGGCGTGAGCGCGAGGCCGCCGAGCGTCATGTTCCAGGCTGCGACGGTGAGCGGCCTGTGGCGGGCAAAGAGTGGCTTCTGCACCACGGTCGAGACCGAATTGCACAGGGCGGCGCCGAGGATCAGCAGGACGCTGACGCCGATATTGAGATCGAGCCCGTTGCCGAGAGCGATCACGCCGATGCCGGCGAAGGCCAGCGCCGTGCCAGCCCAGGCGAGGGCGCTGAAACGCTCGTTCAGGACCAGCATGGCGAGCGCCGCCGTCATGATCGGATTGGTGTTGATGATGAAGCTCGCCGCACCGGCCGGGACGACGCGCTGGCCGAGATTGAGGAAGATCGCATAGAGCGCGATGAAGACGATGCCGCCGGTGAGGAAGCGCCAGATGTCGGCGCGTTCGGGCAGCTTCGGGCGCGTCACGGCGAGGAAGAGCGCCGCGAATACGCCGGCGATGGCAAAACGCAAGGCGGCCAGTTCGAGCGCGCCGAAGCCCGCAAGGCCGGCCCGGATCGCCGGGAAGGACGAGGCCCAGGCGATCACGGTGAAGGGGATGGTGAAGAGCAGCATGGCGTCGAGGGTGGAGCCGGGCCGGGTGGCCGAGGGGACGGTTGTCATGACGGGCCTCTTTCGGGCGAATGACGGTTCCCCTCCGATAAGCGCCTCGGTGAGCTGATTGACAAACGAGTAATTCAATGACGAGCTGTGAGTATGGATCACAGCTCGCCGCTTCCACCACTCGACACGCTGCGCGCCTTCGAGGCCGCTGCCCGCTCCGGCAGCTTCTCGGCTGCGGCCGAGGCGCTCAACCTGACGCATGGCGCGGTCTCGCGGCAGGTCGCCAAGCTCGAGCATTGGCTCGGCCTGCGGGTTTTCGAGCGCCAGGCACGCGGCGTCGCGCTGACGCCGGAGGGGCAGCGGCTGTTCCAGCGCACGCAGGAGGCCTTCTCGGTCTTCGCCGATTCGTCGGATCGCTGGAGCGAGCCGCGCGGCACGGCGGTGGTGCGTTTCAGCGCGACGCCATCGGTCTGCTCGCTCTGGCTGATGCCGCGCTGGCAGCGTCTGGAGAGCGGCGACCCTGCCGTGCGGATCATGCTGCAGGTCGACCATCGCAAGGTCGACCTTGAAGAGGAGGGCATCGACCTCGCCATTCGCTGCGGCCGCGGCGGTACGCCGGGCAGGGTTTCGGTGCAGCTCTTCGAGGAGTGGTGCTATCCGGTCGCCTCGCCGGAGCTGGCCAAGGCGATCGGCGAGGGCAGGCCGGAGCGCTTCCTCGACCAGCCGCTGATCCATGATTCGGACGCCGCCGGCTGGCGCGCCTGGTTCAATGCGCAGGGGCTCGATTTCCGGCCGCGCCAGCAGGATCGGCGCTTCGAGGACTACAATCTCGTGCTCGACGCTGCAGCCAGCGGGCTCGGCGTGGCGCTGTCGCGCCCACCTCTGGCGCAGGCGCAGGTCGATGCCGGGCGGATCGTCAGGGTCGACCAGCGCACGGCGCTGAACCCGGTCTCCTACTGGCTCGACCGGCCGATGGGCCAGCCACGCCCGGCGGCGGTGGCATTGGCGACAAGGATCGCACACGAAGCCGGGCTGCCGGCGGGCAAGCTCGCTGGCTTCCTGAGGACCGAGGCGAAGGCGATTTAGCGGCCGCTCGGATCAGATCGTTTCGGCTTGGCGACAGGTTACCGGCAGAGGCGCAGCCCTCCCTCCTTGTGGGGGAGGGTTGGGAGGGGGGTATGCAGGGCGCTGCCCTTCTCGGGGAGGTTTCGACCATGGAGCAAATCTTTCCCCGCACGGCTGACTACCCCCCTCTCCAGCTCTCCCCCACAAGGGGGGAGAGGGCGCGTTGCGGTTCCGGCGTCGGCTGAGGGCTGGTGCCATCAATGGTCGAGCGATCGAGATGCGCCCGCATCTCCTCGGCCAGCGCGAAGAAGCGGTCGCGCACCGGCCGGGCATGCGGGTTGGCCTGCTCGATTGCCATGAAGACCGCCGGGCTGTCATGGCGGACCATCTCGGTCGCACGCATCAGGAGATCGAAGCTCGCCGTGGTCATGCGGCGGGGCAGGGGCTCCATCCGGACCAGGATCTTGGCGATGAGATGAGTCAGGCCCTGGACCAGCGCCGCCTCGCGATCGTGAGCCTCCGGCGTCGTCATGATCACCTTGAGACCAAGCACGCGGCGCAGGAAGGCGGCGATGCGCCAGGCGCTGGCGCCGCGGATCGGGCAGATCGCGATCTTCAGGCCGGCAATGCCGTCGCGGCCGCTCTGCGGGCCGAAGAGCGGATGGGTGCCGACGATCTCGACGTCCTCGGGCAGCTCGGCGAGCATGGTCGTGGCCGGGCCGATCTTGACCGAGCCGACATCGACGACGATCGCGCCGGCGCGCAGATGTGGGCGCAGGGTGGCGATCGCCTCCGAAAGAGCCGCGACCGGCACGGCGAGGATGACGATATCGCAGGCGGCGATCTCGGCCGGATCGGCGGCGATGATCCCGCTTGAGGCGGCATCGGCCGGCAATGCCGGGTCGAAGACCAGCAAGCGGCAATGCGGCTTGAGATGGCGGGCGATCAGGCGGCCAAAGGCGCCAAAGCCCATCAGGCCGACGGAGGGATTGGTCTTGTTCGGGGCAAGCATCGCGTGGTCCTCTGGAGGGGCCGCGATGCCGGGTGACTGCCTGATTTCAACCGCCAGCGCGGCGGTTGAGACATGAAAATGCCACCGCCTCTATGAGGACGGGGCGTAATAGTTGCGGGCGAGCAGGCAGGGACCAGTCATGGCCCGCTTAGAGCGCGGGCGGGCCGGGCTGTCAACCTTGCTCGGATTGGGCGCCGTTGGCCAGGTCGATTTCGGAACGCAAATGTTTACCTAGGAGCCACTCGTAAAAAAGTTACAGTTTTTACTTCACCTTCTACCTCGCGGAGTGAAAGTTCGACTTCAATCTCTGTTCTATTTTCAAGAGCTTCAAATAATTTTGTCCTATCATCTGACATAAAGAGAGTTTCTGATAGTTTCATTTTGAACTGCTCTTTGGACACGGGCCGCATAAGGATCATTGCATCGACTTCAGCGGCGGTGTTCATATCTACAACACGCATTTTCTCTCGAATTATCCTGTTCATGGCGTAAGATCGAGAGGATGTTCTTAGTGATGAAGCTTCTGATGCAGTCAGCCTCTGTCCATTTATTTCAGTTTTTTCAGTTTTTGATGCTGCTTTCAGTAGGGCGCCAAATGAAGAGTCGATCAAATCTTGAGATTGAGTGCCAACCTTTCCTTGCTTTTCAAGGGTTTGCATCAGCATCTTAAAAATTTCTAGCTGATTTTCATTGGCGAATTTAAGCGCTGAGAGTGCTTCAATGTGCTCTTTGCTCTTTAGTTCCTCAATCTTGATGGTTTTTTGCTGCTCAAGCCACGATGACCAGCCAATTGTGCCGGCGATTAGCATCGAGATTCCGAGGATGACAATCGTTGCTTGGCGTCCTGTCATCTTTCCGAGCATGATCTTAAAGCACCGTTCTATGGGCTTTGCTAAGTCGGAGACGAGATTCGAGCTGCCGGAAGTTACTTTTACAGAGATCTCTAAGTCATGTCTATCTATTTCGTTAAGTTGATTGACGTGAGAGACGCCTGATTTTGCAAGTGCAGCAAGTTGAAATAGTTCTTTTTGGAGGTGTAGGAATGCCTCCATAAACGGGGGTGAGATCGAAGAATCTACCTCTGGCTTAGGAATATAGACGTGCGGCGTAACCCATCCTGGCGCAATCTCAATTCGTTGTTCAAATTCTTCTTCGCTCTCCGTTAGTCTTAAAAATAGATCGAGAGCCTCGTCAAACGACGAGATTGTCAGGACGTCTGTAGCCATCGCTCCCCCAAGCCGAGCCGCTACCCTTTTCCCTGATGTTTCTTGCGACCAGCGTCGCAATCAAAGCACGCATTTCTGAAGGAAGTCCACTTTCTCGTGCAATGCGGGGATTGAGAGTGGTCACCGCCTTCACAGAGCCACGATGAGCGGTGAAGGCGAGGCAATTACGAGCGCCTGTCAATCACAGCGGCGGGGAATAGTCGGTCGGCAGCAGAACGCGGTCCTCGATCGCGCCGACGAGGTCGCCATGCTCGATGACGCTGACGCGCTTGATCTCGATCCACTCAGGGTCGGCCATGAAGCTCGCCCAGCGCGCCGCCTTTGTCTCGAGGTCGGGCCAGGCGAGGAGATAGGCGAACTCGGTGCGACCGGCGCTGCGCGTTTCCCACATCGACATGATGCGGAACCCGTGGCGGGCCATGATCTGGCTGGCATGATCGCGGAAGCGGGCGTGGAACGCCACCTTGTTGCGCTCGAAGATCTCGTAGATGCGCAACTGGTGGATCATGACACCCTCCGTGATCAGGCGGCCTTCTTCGCCTTCTCCGCTTCCATCAGCTCGACGAAGCGGGTGAAGAGATAGTGGCTGTCCTGCGGGCCGGGCGAGGCTTCCGGATGGTGCTGGACGCTGAAGGCCGGGCGGTCGTTCAGGGCGATGCCGCAGTTCGAGCCGTCGAAGAGCGAGACATGGGTCTCGGTCGCGTTGGCCGGCAGCGTCGCCGGATCGACGGCGAAGCCGTGGTTCATCGAGACGATCTCGACCTTGCCGGTGGTCTTGTCCTGGACCGGATGATTGGCGCCGTGATGGCCCTGCTTCATCTTCATGGTCTGGCCGCCGATGGCGAGCGCCAGCATCTGGTGGCCGAGGCAGATGCCGAAGGTCGGGATCTTCAGGTCGAGGAGTTCCTTGATCACCGGCACGGCATATTCGCCGGTCGCGGCCGGGTCGCCCGGGCCGTTCGACAGGAAGACGCCGTCGGGATTGAGGGCGAGGATGTCCTTGGCGCTGGCGGTCGAGGGCACGACCTCGACCTCGCAGCCGGCCTTGGCCAGCAGGCGCAGGATGTTGCGCTTGACGCCGTAGTCGATGGCGACGACGCGATGCGCCGCAGCTTCGCGCTTGCCGTAGCCGCGCGGCCACTGCCAGGGCGTCTCGTCCCAGTCATAGCGCTGGGTCGCGGCGACGAGCGGCACGAGGTCGAGCCCGGCCATGTCGGGTAGGGCCGCGGCCTCCTTCTTCAGGGCCTCGATGTCGAAATTGCCGGCGGGGTCATGAGCGATGACGGCGTTGGGCATGCCGTTCTCGCGGATCAGCGCGGTCAAGGCGCGCGTATCGACACCGCAGATGCCGACGATGTTGCGGGCCTTGAGCCAGGCGTCGAGATGCTTGGCCGCGCGCCAGTTCGAGGGCTGGGTGACCTCGGCATGCAGAACGACGCCGCGCACGCCGGAGGAGGCGGCTGCGTTGACCGTCTCGGTGTCCTCTTCGTTGACGCCGACATTGCCGATATGCGGGAAGGTGAAGGTGATGATCTGCCCGGCATAGGACGGGTCGGTCAGGATTTCCTGATAGCCGGTCATCGCCGTGTTGAAGCAGACCTCGCCGGGCGCCTGTGCGGTCGCGCCGAGGCCGAAGCCTTCGAGCACCGTACCGTCGGCCAGCACCAGCACGGCAGTTGCGCGCGGCTCGACCCAGCCTTCTTGCGTGCCCCCTTGCCAGCCCTGGGAGGCGGGGTTTCCTTCGTGAGCGGTCATGTCTATGTCTCGTCCAGGCCGCTGGAAGCTGCGGCAAGCGTGAAGGCTGCGCGAAATGGCGCTGCCGGTCTGGAGCGCGAGCCTTAATCAGGCGGCCGCGCCCCGTCAATGAATGAAGAAGGTTCGTAACATCATGTCCACTCTGCGCGAGCAGTTCACCGCCGACCTCAAGACCGCGATGAAGGCCGGCGAGAAGGGCAAGGTCGCCGCCATCCGCCTGATCCAGGCAGCACTGAAGGACAAGGACATCGAGGCGCGCGGTGCCGGCAAGGGCGAGGCAACGGCCGACGAGATCCTCGCCCTGCTGCAGAAGATGATCAAGCAACGCCAGGAATCGATCGCGATCTACGATGCCAATGGCCGGCCCGAGCTCGCCGAAGGCGAGCGCGCCGAGGTTGCGGTGATCTCCTCCTATCTGCCGAAGCAGATGAGCGACGAGGAGATCAAGGCGGCTATCGAGGAGGTCATCGCCGAGACCGGGGCTTCCGCCGTCAAGGACATGGGCAAGGTCATCGGCGCCCTGCGCGCCGCCTATGCCGGCCAGATGGACTTCGCCAAGGTCTCCCCTATGGTAAAGCAGTTGCTGGGCGGCTGATCCGCGGCGGCATTCTCGCCAGATCGACGGGCAGCGTTTCGGCAAGGGAGGCTTCCGATGTCGAAACGGTCGATCGCTGTCCTGACGCTCGGTCTCGCCCTGCAAGGCTCGGCTGCTCTGGCCCAATCGGAAGGCTGGGGCACCGGCTACCAGATGGGCACATCCTATGCCGGGGTGAGCGGCGCCGACGGGACGCGGCTCACCTTCTATTGCGGGGATTCGGCGGCTGCCCGCGCCAACCCGGCGATCGCGAGCGGCCCCTACCTGATTGCCGTCCTGCCCAGGACGCAGCTCAAGGACGCCCTGCCGGCGGTGATCGAGATCGTGGCCGACGGCAAGGCGACGCGCGTGCCGGTCACGGCCCAGGCCGGTATCGACGAGGTCGAGCTGACCTGGAAACCCGATGCGGGCTTCGGAACCACGCAGATGAAGCCGGTGGTGGCAGCCTTGCGCGATGCGAAACGGATCGAATTGCGGGCCGGAGACGCCGCCATCCTGCTGCCGATCGAGGGCGTGGCGAAGGCCCTGGCGGACGACCCGCTGCACTGTCCGTGAACGACTCGGTGCCGCCGTAATCCGCAGTGCGAGTGTGCTGCTGTCTCACATCGGCAGCGGGGTCGGCTATCACGACGCTGTGGAAAGGGCAGATAAGAGTGGGAGTGTTGCGATCGGCGATTGGCAGAGCCGTCTCGCATCGCCAGATAGGAAGCCATGAAGTTCCCGCCCTCCGTCCTTGAGGAGATCAAGGCGCGGCTGCCTGTCTCGGCGGTCGTGGGCAAGCGCGTGCGCCTTGCCAAGGCCGGTCGCGAATGGAAGGGGCTCTCGCCCTTCAATGCCGAGAAGACGCCGTCCTTCTTCGTCAACGACCAGAAGGGCTCGTTCTTCGATTTCTCCTCCGGCAAGAACGGCGACATCTTCAAATTCGTAATGGAGACCGAAGGGCTCTCCTTCCCGGAGGCGGTCGAGAAGCTCGCTTCGGAGGCCGGCGTCACCTTGCCGAAGGTGTCCTTCGAGGCGCAGGCTCAGGAAGAGAAGCGCAAGGGGCTGCACGAAGTCGTCGAGCTGGCGGCGCGCTTTTTCGAGGCCGAGCTGCAATCGGAGCGCGGCGGACTGGCGCGGCGCTATCTGTCAGGGCGCGGGCTGGAAGGGGAGGCGCGCCGGCTCTTCCGCATGGGTTATGCCCCTCCGGACCGCTTCGCGCTGCGCGACCATCTCGCGGGGAAGGGCGTCGGCGCCGATGCGATGATGGAGACCGGGCTCCTGGTGCATGGCGAGGAGATCGCCGTGCCCTATGACCGCTTCCGCGACCGGATCATGTTCCCGATTCATGATGCGCGCGGACGGGTGATCGCCTTTGGCGGCCGGGCGATGAGCGCCGACGTGCCGGCGAAGTACCTGAACTCGCCGGAGACGCCGCTCTTCCACAAGGGTGCGCTGCTGTTCAACCATCACAATGCCCGCAAGGCCGCGCACGACACCGGCCAGGTCATCGTGGTCGAGGGTTATGTCGACGTCATCGCGATGACGCTCGCCGGCTTCCCGCAGGTGGTGGCGCCGCTCGGCACGGCGCTGACCGAGGATCAGCTCTCCCTGCTCTGGCGCATGTCTGGCGAGCCGGTGATCTGCCTCGACGGCGACAAGGCCGGCCGCAAGGCGGCGGGCCGGGCGATCGACCTCGCGCTACCGATGCTGGAGCCGGGGCGCTCGCTCTCCTTCGCGCTTTTGCCCGAGGGACAGGACCCGGACGATCTCGCCCGCTCCGGCGGCAAGCCGGCGGTCGCCGAGGTGATCGGTTCGGCCAAGCCGCTGGTCGACATGCTCTGGGCCCGCGAGTTCGAAGCGAGCCAGCTCGACACGCCCGAGCGGCGTGCTGCCTTCGAGCGCAGGCTGAAGGAGCCGCTCGGCCTGATTCGCGACGAGGTGACGCGCAGGCATTATCGCCGCGAGATCGACGAGCGCATTGCCCAGCTCTTCGCGCCGCCGCAGCGGGAGCGTTTCGAGGGGCGGCGCCAGAGCGGGTTTGGCGGCGGCAATGCGCGCGGTGGCGCGCGCGGCTTTCCGCGTGGTCCCGAGCGGCCGCCGCTGTCGCTGGTGCGGCCGAGCCCGCAACTCGCCGGCTCGCCGCTGATGCAGCGCCGGCACGGAGAGAACACGCGCGAGGCGTTCATCCTGCTGGCTCTGGCGAGCCATCCGGACCTCGTCATGCGCTGCGTCGACGAGATCGCCGAGCTTGCGCTCGATGGGGCTGCGGCCGAGCGTTTCCGTCAGGCGCTCGTCGAAGCGGCTTTCGATGGCAGCTTCGACCAGGAGGCGTTCGGGCGCCGGCTGGAGCAGACCCGCGTGGCGGAAGCGCGGGCGGCGCTGCTCGCGGTCACCCAGCCGGCCGAGCGGCTGAAGCTCGCGCAAACGGCTGATCCTGAATCGGTTTTTGATTCGATTCGTCAGGCTCTCGTCTTGCATCATCGCGCACGAACGCTACATAGCGAGCTGAAGGCAGCCGAACGCGCATTGGCTGACGAACCAACGGAAGCCAATTTCGCCTGGATGAAGGACGTCAAGGCTCGCCTCGAGACGATCGAGGGGACCGAGGCGAATCCGGAGAAGTGACCAGGCCGGTCCGTTGCTTTCGTCGGCAGATTCGAGGACGGCTTTGAGATGGTGCACGATTCATCAACGATGATCGGTGCTATCTGCGGCGGATGAGTTGGGTGGGTGCGCGGCAGCGATGGCTGCCGCGGCGCCCTTTTATGCGTCGGAGCCAGAGCACCGGCGCGCAAGATGGTGGAGCGCTGATTGATGGCGACCAAAGTGAGCGAGCGGGACAAGTCCGAAGCGGGTTCCCCGGAAGCGCCCCCGAGCACGGACAGCCCGCTCCTCGATCTGACCGATCAGGCCGTCAAGCGGATGATCAAGCTCGCCAAGAAGCGCGGCTATGTCACCTATGACGAACTGAACGAGGTCCTGCCTTCGGAGGAATTCTCCTCCGAGCAGATCGAGGACGTGCTCGGCCAGCTCAGCGAGCAGGGCATCAATGTCGTCGACAATGAGGATCCGGAAGCGGCCGGCGAGGAGCGTGCGGCCCGCGGCAAGGATGGCGAAGAGGACGAGGCCGAGGGCGGCGACATGGTCGAGGCGCAGCGCTCGGCGCTGCCGGTCGAGACCAAGCGCAATCTCGAGCCGACCGAGCGCACCGACGATCCGGTCCGCATGTATCTGCGCGAGATGGGCTCGGTCGAATTGCTCTCGCGCGAGGGCGAGATCGCGATCGCCAAGCGCATCGAGGCTGGCCGCGAGGCGATGATCGCCGGGCTCTGCGAGAGCCCGCTGACCTTCCAGGCGATCATCATCTGGCGCGACGAGCTGATGGAGGGCAAGGTCCTCCTGCGCGACATCATCGACCTCGAAGCGACCTATGCCGGCCCCGACGGCAAGAACCCCGAGCAGATGGCGGGCGAGGGCGAGGAAGGGGCCGAGGCAGCCGAAGAGGCTGCGCCCGAGGGCGAGACCCCGCCCGAGGGCATGGACGACGACGACATGGAGAACAACGTGTCGCTCTCGGCCATGGAAGCCGAGCTGAAGCCGCGCGTGCTCGAGACCTTCGACTCGATCGCCAGCAACTACACCAAGCTGCGCCGCCTGCAGGACCAGGACATCGCCGGCCGGCTGGAGAATGCCAAGCTCTCGCCGTCGCAGGACCGCAAGTACAAGAAGCTGAAGGACGACATCATCGTTTCGGTGAAGTCGCTCTCGCTCAACAACAACCGCATCGAGGCGTTGGTCGAGCAGCTCTACGACATCAACAAGCGCCTGATCTCGCACGAGACCCGGCTGCTGCGTCTGGCTGAGAGCTATGGCGTCGCCCGCGACGACTTCCTGAAGCAGCATATCGGCGGCGAGCTCGATCCGAAGTGGCTGCTGCGCGTCTCCAAGCTCGGCTCGCGCGGCTGGAAGGAGTTCGTCGCGCAGGAGAAGGACCGGATCAAGGACCTGCGCGAGGACATCCATACGATGGCCTCGGAGACCGGCCTGGAGATCCAGGAGTTCCGCAAGATCGTGCTGATGGTCCAGAAGGGCGAGCGCGAGGCCCGGCAGGCGAAGAAGGAGATGATCGAGGCGAACCTGCGTCTCGTGATCTCGATCGCCAAGAAGTACACCAATCGCGGCCTGCAGTTCCTCGACCTGATCCAGGAGGGGAACATCGGCCTGATGAAGGCGGTCGACAAGTTCGAGTATCGCCGGGGCTACAAGTTCTCGACCTACGCGACATGGTGGATCCGGCAGGCGATCACCCGCTCGATCGCCGACCAGGCCCGCACCATCCGCATTCCGGTGCACATGATCGAGACGATCAACAAGATCGTCCGGACCTCGCGCCAGATGCTGCACGAGATCGGCCGCGAGCCGACCCCGGAGGAGCTGGCCGAGAAGCTGGCCATGCCGCTGGAGAAGGTGCGCAAGGTCCTGAAGATCGCCAAGGAGCCGATCTCGCTGGAAACTCCGATCGGCGACGAGGAAGACAGCCATCTCGGCGACTTCATCGAGGACAAGAACGCGATCCTGCCGATCGACGCGGCGATCCAGTCGAACCTGCGCGAGACCACCACGCGCGTGCTCGCCTCGCTCACCCCGCGCGAGGAGCGTGTGCTGCGCATGCGCTTCGGCATCGGCATGAACACCGACCACACCCTCGAAGAGGTCGGCCAGCAGTTCAGCGTCACCCGCGAGCGCATTCGCCAGATCGAGGCGAAGGCGCTGCGCAAGCTCAAGCATCCGAGCCGGAGCCGCAAGCTCCGGAGCTTCCTGGACAATTGATCCGGATATCGAACGGGGCGCTTCGGCGCCCCGTTTCATTTTGGCGAGGCCGGTTCCGTCACCGGCGTCCTGCCGCTCGGGAGTGCCTTAGCGATTGGCGGCCGTGGTCTCGCGATAATCGCTGATCGCATCCATGATGTCCCAGGCCGCGAAGACGACGGGGACGGCCACGCCGCCGGCTCTGGCGAGCGTGACGTTGCGGTTGCGCGCCGCCAGCTCCGCTGTGCGCGTCGCCAGTTGCGCATTGCCTGCGGCTATGCGGCTGGATGCCTTCTCCGCCGCTTTCCTGGTCAGCGTCTGCTGGGCGAGCCGGTTCGACTGCTTGTTGATCTCGCCCTGGACCGAGCGGACGATGTTTTCGGCGTTCGCCGAGTTGGCGAGAGCTTTGTCGAGCACGCGCTGGGCCCCGGTTCCCGCCAGGTCGCTGGCCTTGGCCTTGCTCTTCTCGATCGCAATTCCCGCAACCTGGGCACCGGCGCCGGCGTCCCAATTCTTGATGACCGAATGGGTGACGGAATGAGCGAGGCCGGTGGCTCCGAACGCCGCCGCTCCCGCCCCGGCCTCGACGCCGAGGATCGTCAGGCCGCCGCCCGCGGTCAGCGCGCCGCCGACCAAGGCGGGGGCGACGAAGCCGATGCCGACGACGGCCCCGATCGCGGCGACGCCGATCTGCGCGCCGAGCTTGATGGCGGCGAGATTGTTGATGCCGTCCTGAGTTTCCCGGATGACATCGTTGTTGATGTCCGAGGCGTTCCGGTAAAAATTCTGCATGTCCTTCCGCGCCATGTCGCGGAGCTGGCCTATGGTCGTAACATATCCTTGCGCTGCGCCGGGCCCCTCTTCGGAGAGCTTGCGGACCCAGGTCGACAGAAAGCGCTCATGCATTTCGTTGGTGCGCCGTTCGACTTTCTCCGGAGCGCCTTCCTTTACCACGGCGATGCCGGGCGGCTCCTTCCAGAAGAAGACCGTGTAGATCGCGTTGATGACCTTGCTGTCCCGATAGGTCTCCCATTCGATCCTCAGGGATTGCTGGCTGGCGAGGAGGAGCGCGCAGGAGCGAAAGAACCGGCTGATCGTGTGAAGGTCATAAATAACCACTGAAACATTCTTCTGCATGTTTCCGCCTTTGCTGGAGGTGGCCTGCTGATATCTCGGAGACGCACGGGGCCGTTCCACGGCCCCGTGCGAAGATTGGTCGCGCGCGCTTGGCATCGACCGCAGGCCGCAGGGCGGCATTGGGCTTTCCAGCGCGGTTTTCGACCTGCGACGCCTTGGAAAGGGCAGCAGGAGCCGCCCTTTCCACAGTGATCAGCCTGCCGGCGCGACGAGCATCGTCGTGAGCCGGCGCGCCACCGGCAGGGCCAGCAGCAGGACCGGGAAGGCGATCAGCCAGGACAGGCCCCAGGCGCCGGGCCAACCCTGCAGGAAGGCTGGTGTCGGGCCGAGCACACGCAGGGTCGAGATCCCCGAGACGATCAGCGTCATCAGGCCCGATAGGATCAAGGGGGTGACGAGCGCGCCATAGCGCGCCGGCAATTTGCGGAAAAGGTTCATGGGAACATCCGTAAGGACAGGCCGCGCCGTCATGGCTTCATTGCATCCCGGCGGCATCAGGCCGTGGTGGATGCGTTGCCTGACGTGAGACGCTTACGGCGGTCCCTGGGGACGCAGCGCCGCCCTTACGGTTCGTTTACGCAGGAGGCAAGCAAAATCGGCCCTGGCCGCCACAGTTCTGCTAAGGTCACCCCGACAATCGGGGTTTCCCTTGCGGGTCTTCCCTTGGAGGAGCAGAGATGGCCGGTATCCCGAGCGCCGACGAGATCGAAGCCGCCAAGGCGGCGCTGCAGGCGAATCTGCCGCCACAGGCGAAGAAGCAGGAAGAAGAAGGTTCGGGCGCCGCCGAGATCGTCGACGGCGTTCTCGATCTCGCCAGCAATGTCTCGATCGAGGCGGTCGGCGTGGCGGTCAAGGCCGTCGGGACCGTGATCGAAGGCGCCGGGACCGCCGTGGTCGCGACTGGCGAAGCCGTCGTGACGGTGATCGGCGGCATCTTCGAGGGGCTGGGCTAGCAAGGCGCCCGAGACAGGGATATCGATGCGGCTCCGGCAGCGTCGCTGGAGCTGGAGTGAAGCTGTGTCCCTCGAATTCCTGCTGACCTCGCTGATCATCGTCGCCTCGCCCGGAACGGGCGCGATCTACACCATCGCCGCCGGGCTGACGCGCGGGGCCAAGGCCAGCGTGCTCGCCTCCTTCGCCTGCACGCTCGGCATCGTACCGCATCTGATCGCCGCGATGATGGGCCTTGCGGCGCTGCTGCATGCCAGCGCGCTCGCCTTCTCGATCGTCAAATATGCCGGCGTCGCCTATCTGCTCTGGATGGCCTGGCAGACGCTGAAGGAGCAAGGCGCGCTCAGCGTCGAGACCGCGGCCGACAAGCGCTCGGCCTGGCGCGTGCTGGTCGACGGCCTTGCCCTCAACGTGCTCAATCCGAAGCTGTCGATCTTCTTCGTCGCCTTCTTGCCGCAGTTCATCGCTGCCAATGAGGCGAGCCCGATGGCGCGCATGCTCGAGCTCTCGGGCGTGTTCATGGCGATGACCTTCGTCGTCTTCGCGCTCTACGGCCTGTTCGCCGCGGCGATGCGCGACAAGGTGGTGAGCCGGCCGGCGGTGATGGCCTGGCTGCGGCGCACCTTCGCGGCGGCCTTCGTCGCGCTCGGCGCCAAGCTGGCGCTGACCGAGCGGTAATGGCTGGCAAGCAGACCCGCCTTGCGATCGAGACGCGCGGGGCGGGGCTCTACGAGTTCACCGATGCGGTCGCTCGCTTCGTGCGCGAGGCAGCGGTCGAGGCCGGCCTGCTGACGCTGTTCGTGCGCCACACCTCCTGCTCGCTGCTGATCCAGGAGAATGCCGATCCGGATGTGCGGCGCGACCTTGCCGCCTTCTTTGCGCGCCTCGTGCCGCCGGCGGACGATCCGGCTATGGCCTACCTCACCCATCGCGCCGAAGGCCCGGACGATATGCCGGCCCATATCAAGGCGGCGGTGCTGCCGGTCTCGCTGTCGATCCCGGTGAGCGGCGGGCGACTGGTGCTCGGCACCTGGCAGGGCATCTACCTGTTCGAGCACCGCACCAGCCCGCACCGGCGCGAGGTCGTGCTGCATCTCGCCTGAGCCGTCAGCCACTGGCCGGGCGGTGCAAAAGCCGCATGAAGCTGCCGTAGCAGTCGTGCAGATCCTGCGGTGACAGGCCGAGGTCGAGCTGCTGGAAGCCGATATAGGCGGCGTATTCGACGCGGGCGAGCGCGAGGGCTTCCTCCGCTGTGAAGCGCCCGCTCTCGCCATGCAGCATCTCCAGATAGGCGACGCGCTCGCGGTCGACTTCGGCGCAGGTCGTCGCGACGCCCGGATCGAGCTGGGCGAGCCGGCGCATGCCTTGCTCGACACGAAAGTCGAGCGCGAGCGCCATCCTGTCCAGCGCGATCAGGCGGTCCTGTGTCGGCACGCCGTTCTCGACCTCCTGCATCAGCCGAAGCGTGTAGGTCTCGCGCCAATGTGCGGCGAGCGCGGCGAGAAAGGCCTCGATCGCCGGGAAATGGGCATAGAACGAGCCCTTGGTCTTGCCGGCACGGCGGCAAAGCGCCTCGATGGTCAGCCCTGCCGGCCCCTGCTCGGCGAGGGCATCGAGGCCGAGCGCAAGCCAATCGTTCAGGCGGAAGCGGCGCGGCGCAGGGGAGGTCACGACCACAGGCCGATCGCTCCGCTGAGGGTGATCGCGGCGAACAGCGCCCATTGCGGGAAATGCGCGATCCGCAGGCGGAACAGCCCGATCATGCCGAGGCTCCAGAGGCAGAACAGCGCAGCTCCGGCAGTGGCGAATAGAGCGAGGTCGCGGCTGCCATGGCCGGTCGCGACGAGGCCGAAGGCGAGCGCCAGCGCGGCGAGCACGATCGTCACCAGATGCCAGCAATAATACATGGTGAATTTCGGCACGGCGTGCAGCCGCTCGGCCGCGAGCAAAGGCGCGGCGACATGCCGGCCGCCCAGAACTGCGTGGATCAAGGTCGTGGCAGCCGCGAGTGCGGCAGCAAGGGCGAGCCAAGCGTTCATAGGTGCCTCGTGATTAGTACAATACCGTATGGTATTATTGATGGAAAAAGCAAGCCGCCGCCTGTCTTGGGCGGTTGCAGGGGAGGGAAGGGCAAAGCTGGGAGCCGTGGGAGCGGATGCACGGAGGTGCCGCCGTTCACCGCCCGGCGTAATATTCGGGCTCGGGCGGTGGCTCCCAGGACTGGCCGGTGGCGATCAGGCAGCTGATGCCGTCGGGCAAGGTCGCAAACACGGTGAAGGAGCCGTTCGGAGAGGCGAAGAGCTCGATCACGCTGCCATTGGCGGCGAGGCCGTAGCCGATCCGGCGTTCGCCATAGAGTTCATGCAGCTGGGTCGTCGCCATGCTGCGCTCGGCGCAGGGAACGCCGGCGGGTACCTGGGCTTGGACGGTGCCGGATGACAGCGGCAAGGCCAGCAGGATCGGCAAGCAGGATTTGAGGAAGCGCGTCATGGCTGCTCCTGCGACAGAGCGGGCCAAGGCGGGCACGACGGGCGGACGGGCTCGGCTTTTTCGCCCTGTCTGACTAGGACATGGTGACGCAGGCATCCCTGCGCTAGGGGCGAGGAACGCGATAGGGGATTCCTTGGACGCGAATGCCCATCGCTCTTCGCGTGCCCCGCCTCTTGGCCAAGCGGGCCGCATCTGCGCTATACAGCGCCGGTCACACGGAGCGCGCCATGTCTTTCCTCAAATCCCTGTTCGGCCGCAAGGATGCCAAGCCGGCTACGCCCGCCGGACCGCTGAAGACCATCGAGTACAAGGGCTTCACCATCCACGCCACGCCGTTCCCGGAGGGTGGGCAGCAGCAATTGTCCGGGGTGATCGAGAAAGAGATCGACGGCGAGGTGAAGAGCCATCGCTTCATCCGGGCTGACCGCTTCCCGGGCGCCGACGAGGCGGCCGATTTCGCGATCGTCAAGGCCCGGCAGCTGATCGACGAGCAGGGCGAACGCCTGTTCAAATAGGATTTCGGGTATTCCCTGTTCTAATCATGGAAGTTGTTTCAAAATTCATTGGCTCAGTGCTGGTTCAAAATTTTAAATCTGCGCATCCATTACGGTTTCCTTTGGGTATTGCGCAAATTTGAATCAATTAATACGAGCTTTGTCGCTGTTTTTCGTCCCCGGAAAAGCGGCTATTGCGTTACGGGATTAGATTCGCCGTCGCCATTTAAAACTTTATTCGGTTTTTCCAGCTTTGATGTCGTCACGTTGTTCGCCGTGTCGAGATCGCCCGCATGCCTCCCAATCCCCCCGGCAATCAGAAGCCGGACGAGTCTGCGAGTGTGCGAGGCGCCGCCGCCGATGACGGCTGGTTCCGGCAGGTCGTGGCGCAGTTGCCGCTCGCGCTCTATGCGACGGATGCCGACGGGGTCGTGACCTATTTCAATCAGGCGGCTGCCAGGCTCGTCGGGCGGCAGCCGCAGCTCGGGCACGACCGCTGGTGCATCACCCATCGTCTCTTCCATATCGACGGTTCGCCGCTGGCGCATGAGGACTGCCCATTGGCCGTGGCGCTGCGCGAGGGGCGCGCGGTTCGCGGTATCGAGGCACTGGCCGAGCGGCCCGATGGCAGCCGCGTGCGCTTCATGCCGCTGCCGACGCCGCTCTACGATGCGCAGGGCAAGCTCACCGGCGCCGTCAACGTGCTGGTCGATGTCAGCAGCGGGCCGCAGGTCGGGGCGGATGCGGTATCGTTCGCTCATCACCTCGCCGAGGATCTCTCAGCCGCGATCGCGCAGAAGCAACTGCATTTGCACTATCAGCCGGTCTTCTCGGCGGGCGGCAATCTGACAGGCTTCGAGGCGCTGGCGCGCTGGGTCCATCCCGAGCGCGGCGTGATCCCGCCATCCGAATTCATCCCGGCGGCGGAGGAGAGCGGGCTGATCCTGCCACTGGCGCGCGAGCTGCTGGTTCAGGCCTGCACCGAGGCGGCGAGCTGGGCAAAGCCGCTGCGCATCGCCGTCAACGTCTCGCCCCTGCAATTCCGCCATGGCGACCTGCCGGGGCTGATCGACGAGGTGCTGGTCGAGACCGGGCTGGAGCCGGAGCGGCTTGAGCTCGAGATCACCGAAGGGGTGATGATCACCGATTTCGACCGCACCATGCTGGTGCTGCACCGGATCAAGGCGCTCGGCGTGCGCATCGCGCTCGACGATTTCGGGACAGGCTATTCCTCGCTCTCCTATCTGCACATGTTCCCGCTCTCGACGCTGAAGATCGACCGCAGCTTCGTCGCCAATCTCGGCGTCGCCTCGGAGGCCGCGGCGATCACGCGCGCCGTCATCGCGCTCGGCCATGCGCTCGACATCGAGGTGGTGGCCGAGGGCGTCGAGACGCGCGAGCAGCTCGACTTCCTGATCGACGAGGGCTGCAACTACATGCAGGGCTATATGCTCGGCCGCCCGCTGCCAGCCGAGCAATATGCCGACCTGACCGGCCGCAAGGGCTGAGCTAGCCCCGCCCGGCGCCAGTCTGCAATTCGGCGAACAGGGCCTCTCCGCTCCAGTTCGCCTCGCCTGCTTCCGCCGCCTTGATCAGCGATATCAGGAGCGCATTGACCGGCGCCCGCTGGCCGAGCCGCTCTGCCAGCCTGACCACCTCGCCATTGATCCAGTCGACCTCTGTCCTGCGCCCGGCGGCGAGATCGTCGGCCATTGAGGAGCGCGCCGACGGATCGATCGCCAGCATCTTGCGGGCGAGCCGGGCGAAGAGCGCGTCTGGCAGGCGCAGCAGCGCCGGGATCCAGCTTGCCGGCAACGGCGTCAGCCGCGCGGGCCGTATCTCCGCCTGCTTCAGCAAGGCGAGTGCTTCGGTCTGCGCCAGCGCTAGGCAGCGGCGATAGGCGCGCTGCGCCAGTTCCTGCTGCAAGGGCAGGCCGGAGAGGGCGTTGACGGCGTTGTTGAGGTTAAGGAGCAGCTTGGCCCATTGCACCGGCAGCATGTCGGGGTGCTGGCGCAGGACGAAACCGGCGCGAGTGAAATCGCTGAGGAAAGGCGCGAGCGCGGCTGCGTCCTCGACCTCGGGCTCGCCTTCCGACGCCTGATGGAAGGCACCAGCGCCACGCCTGATGACATTGAAGGGCACCATGCCTGCGAGCACGCTGCGGCCGGGCAGGGCGGCGCGCAGCACATCCGCATTGCCGATGCCGTTCTGGAAGCTGATCACGATGGCGTTCGGAGCAGCCAGGGCGGCAAGCTCTGCCGCGGCTTGCGCAGTCGAGCCCGATTTCACGGTGACGAGGATGAGATCGGCCGCCGCGGCGGCAGCCGGCTCGGTCGAGAAGGCGATGGTTTCTGGCGGAACGCGCCAGTCGCGGCCGTCATAATGCGTCAGCCTCAGGCCATGCTGCCGGAGTTCATCGCCAACGCCCGGGCGGCCGATGAAACCGACCTCCGCGCCGCCGGCGGCGAGCCGCCCGCCGAGATAGCAGCCGATCGCGCCGGCGCCGTAGATTGAGATCCTCGCCATCACCCCTCCAGTCGGGTGCCGAGCATGCCGTGGCCCCTACGCGATGCAAGTCGAACGAAGAAGCGAGCCGCCGCCGACCCCCCATCCGCGCCGCATCGGCCCATCGCCCATGCGCTTGTGGCGAACAGGCGTGCTGCCTAATGCTCAGGCACGGAGAAGAACTTTCTCCGACCGCATGGCGAGGAAACATGAACGCCCAGGATGCGCGCTATGCGCCGGATTCTGCCTATGCCTGGATGAGGCTGGGACTTGCCCTGCTGGTCGGGACGATCGCCTGCGTCGGCTCCTGGTCGGCGGTCGTGGTGGTGACGGCGGTTCAGCAGGAATTCGGCGTGCTGCGCGCCGATGCCTCGCTGCCCTACACCTTTGCGATGATCGGCTTCGGCGTCGGCAACATCGCTATGGGCCGATTGGCCGACCGCGTCGGCATCGTCTGGCCGATCGTATTGGGCGCGGTGCTATTGTGCAGTGGCTATGCGCTTGCCTCGGTCGCCGGCTCGCTCTGGCAGTTCGCGCTGGCGCATGGCTTCCTGATCGGGCTCGGCGCCGCGACCGGATTCTCGCCGCTGATCGCCGATCTCTCGCACTGGTTCCGGCGCTATCGCGGCCTTGCCGTCGTGTTCGGGGCGTCGGGCAGCTATCTCGCCGGCATGTTCTGGCCGCAGCTGATCAACTGGGGCGTCGAGACCTATGGGCTGCGCACGACGCATCTGTGGCTCGGCATCGCGGCGTTCGTCGTGATGATGCCCCTCGCGCCGCTGTTCCGGCGCCGGCCGAACGCGGCGAGCATCGCCGCGGCGGAGGCGGTGAGCGCCGGGGCGCGCGGCAGCCTCGGATTGTCACCGAACCAGCTGCAACTGCTGCTGGTCGTCGCAGGCTTCTGCTGCTGTGTCGCGATGTCGATGCCGCAGGTCCATATCGTCGCCTATTGCAGCGACCTCGGCTATGGCGTCGCCCGCGGCGCCGAGATGCTGACGGTGATGATGGCGCTCGGCATCGTCAGCCGGATCAGCTCGGGCTTCGTCGCCGACAAGATCGGCGGCACGGCGACGCTCGCCCTGTCCTCGGTGATGCAGGGCATGGCGCTCTTCCTCTATCTCTGGTTCGACGGGCTGAGCTCGCTCTTCATAGTCACCGGCATCTTCGGCCTGTTCCAGGGCGGGATCGTGCCGATGTATGCGGTGATCATCCGCGACTACATGCCGCCGCGCGAGGCGGGCGTGCGCATCGGCGTGGTGATGTCGGCGACGGTCTTCGGCATGGCCTTCGGCGGCTGGGTTTCAGGCCTGATCTTCGACGCGACCTCGTCCTACAGGCTCGCCTTCCTCAACGGCCTCGCCTGGAACCTGATCAACCTCTCGATCGTCTGCTGGCTGATGCTGAAGGCGCGGCCGAAGCTGGCGGCGGCTTGATCAGGCGGGCTTGTCGCCCGGCCGGTACGTCCCGAAGCACCAGACATGGCCTTCCGGGTCCTTGCAGATGAAGTCGCGGCTGCCATAGGGCTGGTCGGTCGGTTCCATGCAGATCTCCGCTCCCGCGGCACGGGCGCGCTCGCAGAGCGCGTCGATCCCCGTCGTCGCGATATAAGGCGAGGCGGTGGTGCCGCCGAGCTCGGCCGGGCGCGAGACCAGCTTGCCGAACTCGTTGTTCTCGGATGAGCCGAGCATGACGAAGCTCTCGCCCATGCGTAATTCGCCATGGAGCAGGGTCTTGCCGTCGTCGGAATAATAAGCGGCATGCTTCTCGAAGCCGAAGGCCGCGATCAGCCAGTCATACATGCGGGGCGCATCGGCATAGCGCAGCGAGATGCAGATCATCGGTGGCGGGCTGGACATCGCGCTTCCTCCTGCCCTGAACGGCTTGACGCAGCATGCAGGCTCGCCAAGCTGCACTCAACCTCCCAGGGGCGAACCCATGCTGCAATTCGAGCGTCGCCATGAGCGGCTGGTCCCGATACGGCGCTTCGCGCTGCGCATGGGCCGGGCGATGCTGCTCTGGATGGGGCTCACCGTCGTCGGGCTCGGCATCGGCATGATCGGCTATGCCGCGAGCGAAGGCATGAGCGGGGTCGATGCCTTCGTCAATGCGGCCATGATCCTCTCCGGCATGGGGCCGGTCGCCGAACTCAAAACCGCAGACGGTAAGCTCTTCGCCGGCTTCTATGCGATCTTCTCAGGCCTGTTTGTGGTGATCGCCACCGGCTTCGTGCTGGCGCCGATCCTGCATCGTGTGCTCCACTCCTTCCATATCGAAGAGGGGAAGGCCAACGATGACTGAGCCCGGCGTGAAACCTGCCGAAGAACCCTGCGGCACCCTGACCGTTCGCACCATCGCCATGCCGGCGGACACCAACGCCAATGGCGACATCTTCGGCGGCTGGGTGATGTCGCGCATGGACCAGGCCGGCGGCATCGCCGGGGTCGACCGGGCGCAGGGGCGCGTGGTCACGGTCGCGGTCGAGGCGATGACCTTCATCCGCCCGGTCAAGATCGGTGACGTGCTCAGCGTCTACACCTCGGTGAAATCGGTCGGGCGGACCTCGATGAAGATCCAGGTCGAGGCCTGGGCCAGGCGCTTCCGCACCACGCTGCACGAGAAGGTCACCGACGCGACCTTCACCTTCGTCGCGATCGACGATGACGGCAAGCCGCGTCCCGTGCCGCCGCTGTCGGCGGGGTAGGGGACGACGCCGCAATTCCTAACGAGCCGTGAAGAGGCTCGATCGGCGAGTGATTCAGAAGAATCCGGCAACTTAAGCGTTCTTTAAGCGGACCTCCGCAATTCTGCCGCAGATCGGTCCATCGGGGCCGGTCTGCCAGGGGCTGGGAGGTCCTGCATGATCGGCCGCCGTCATCCGTCGGCGCATGAAGCATGGCTCGCGCCGTCGCCGCATCGAGGCGCCGCGCCGACGAGCCGCTGTCGCTCATCATCACGATCATTTCCATTCCGCGGCTGACCCTCGTCGGCTGCTAGCCCATGTCCGCGTCCGACCTCGGCCAGCGCCGCGCTGCCGGGAATGCCTTCAGGAGTACCGCGTCAATGTCGAAGACTGAAAAGCCTGCGCGCCAGAAGGGCTCGCGCATCGGGATCGCAGCGCGGATCTATGCCGCGCTCGGCGTCCTGACGGTGTTGACGATCGCGGCCTCGCTGGTCGCCTGGTTCTCCTATGGCAGGGTCGGCAGCACAGTCGCCGAGATGGTCGAGCGCAAGATGCCGGTGGTCGAGCTGGCGCTCGAGCTGTCGCAGGCTGCCACCGCCTCGACTGCGCTGGCGCCGCGCTTCATGGAAGTGCAGACGGTGCGCGAGCGCGCTGCGCTGACCGGCGAGTTCGACAAGGTCGAGGCCCGGCAGTTCGACCTCGTCCGCAAGATCGGCGAGCAGGGCAATGTCGACAACAAGAAGGCGCAGGCCGCGCTCGACAATCTCTCGCGCCAGATCAACGACATCAACGACCTGACCGGCGAGCGCCTGCGCAACGCCTCCGAAGGCGCCGCGGCGCTGGAGAGGCTCGGCGGCGCCTATGAGGCCTTCGTCAAGGCCGCCAGCGGCGAGGCCGAGCAGGCCAAGTTCGCGGTGACCTTCGGCCTCGACGATCTCGCCGTACTCTCCGGCGAGGCGCTGACCGGTGCGGTCAAGACGCTGATGGATCGCGACTTCGCGATCTTCGACCTGGCCCGCACCCTGCAGGCCAATGTCAACGAGATGGTCGGCGTGCTGCGCGAGATCGCCCAGATCAACGACAAGGAAAAGCTGAGCCTCGCCCGCGAGCGCTTCAACGGCATCGCCTACCGGCTGCGGACGCTGCTCGCCGACGCCGAGAAGATCACCGCCAACAAGGCGCGGGCCAAGACGGTCGAGGACCTGATCGGGATCGGCGAAGGCAGCGACGGACTGGTCGACATCCGCAACCGTGACATCACCACCCGCGAGGGAATCAACCGCGGCCTCAAGGAGATCGATCAGGCGGCGGCGCAGCTGCGCCGCGAGGTCGATGCGCTGGTGCAGGGCGCGCGCGGCGAGGCGCAGGCCGCCGTCGGCTCGACGAAAGAGCTGATCGAGACCAGCAAGCTCTGGCTCGGCATGATCGGCCTCGGCTCGCTTCTCGTCGCTCTGGCGCTGTCGCTGTTCTATGTCCGGCGCCAGATCGTCGGCCGCCTCAACAAGCTCTGGGCCGCGACCAAGGCGATCGCCGACGGACAGCTCGAGACGGCCGTCGACACCAAGGGCAGTGACGAGATCGCCGACATCTCGAAGAGCGTGCTGCTGTTCCGCGACAATGCGGTGGCGCTGCGCGCCGCCGAACTCGCCAAGGTCGAGGATGAGGAGCGCGCCCAGGAGCAGCGCCGCCAGATGATGGCCGAGCTCGGCGAAGCCTTCGGGGTCGTCGTCGCCGCAGCGGCGCAGGGCGATTTCAGCCGCCGGGTCGACGCGACCTTCGCCGATGCCGAGCTCAATGCGCTGGCAGCTTCGGTCAACGAGCTGCTGGAGACGGTCCAGGCCGGCCTGTCCGAAACCTGCGAGGTCCTCGGCCATCTCTCGGACGGCCATCTGGTCGCCCGCGTCGAGGGCCGCTACCAGGGCGCCTTCGCCGAATTGAAGAACGGCACCAATAGCCTCGCCGGCGAGTTCGAGAGCACGCTGGCACGCCTCTCCGAGACCGTCTCGGCCGTGCGCAGCGCGACCAGCGAGATCCTCGACGGCGTCACCGACCTTGCCGAGCGTACTTCCGAGGAGAGCAACGCCGTCTCGGTCGCTACCAACCAGCTCGGCGCCTTCGCGACCAATGTCCAGAAGACCGCCAAGGATGCCGCCGCCGCTGTCGGCATGGCCCAGAGCGCCGAGGAGCGCGCCCAGCAGGGCGAGCAGGTCGTCGCCTCGGCGCTGGAAGCGATGCAGCGCATCCGTACCTCTTCCAGCAAGATCTCGGAGGTGATCTCGATGATCGACGAGATCGCCTTCCAGACCAACCTGCTGGCGCTGAACGCAGCGGTTGAAGCGGCTCGCGCCGGCGATGCCGGCAAGGGCTTCGCGGTGGTCGCCAGCGAGGTGCGCAGCCTCGCCAAGCGTTCGGCCGATGCCTCGAACGACGTCAAGAAGCTGGTCGAGGCCGCCCATGGCGACGTCAAGGTCGGCGTCGGCCTGGTCGAGCAGAGCTCGGCCGTGTTCGGCAGCATCCTGACTTCGGTCAACGATCTCTCGGCGCTGATGAACGGCATCTCGCAGACGGCGCGCGGCCAGGCCAGCGACGTCTCGACGATCAATAAGGAGATCGACGGCATCGGCACCATGGCGCACCAGAACGCCGCGCTGGTCGAGGAGACCAATGCTGCTCTCGCCCTCACCGATGAGCAGACCCGCTCGCTGAAGGAGCACATCTCGCGCTTCAGCTTCCGCGAAGGCGGGGCGGAGCACGATCACGAGCAGGCGCGGGCCGCCTGACGCACGACGTCATCGCCGGATATCCCGACGCCCTCCGCCGCAAGGCGGGGGGCGTTGCGTTTGGGGCGGCTTGTCGCGAGATGGTGCGATATTTATCTTAGAATCATTCTAAGGAGATTGCGATGCTATCCTCGTTCCTGCCCGCCGGCTTCGGTGGCCGGCGCCGCTTCGACAGCCTGAGCGAGCGCGAGATTCTGGCGCTGGCGATCGCCTCGGAAGAGGAGGATGGCCGCATCTACGCCGTCTATGCCGAGAAGCTGCGCAAGGACTATCCGGCTTCGGCGGCGGTGTTCGACGGCATGGCAGCAGAGGAGGACGGGCATCGCCGCCGCCTGCTCGATGATTACCGCCGCCGCTTCGGCGAGGTGGTGGTGCCGATCCGGCGCGAGCATGTCGCCGACTTCTACCAGCGTCGGCCGGTCTGGCTGGTCGAGACGCTCGGCCTCGAGCGCATCCGCGAGGAGGCGGCGGCCATGGAGCGCCAGGCGCGCGATTTCTATGTCGCCGCCGCGGGCCGCAGCACGGATGCGCAGACGCGCAGCCTGCTCGGCGACCTGGCGCGGGCGGAGGCTGGCCACGAGAGCAAGGCGGAGGAACTCGCCGAGGACCATCTCAAGGGCGAGGCCGGCTCGACGGAGGACGCGGCCGCGCACCGGCAGTTCCTGCTGACCTGGGTCCAGCCGGGCCTCGCCGGGCTGATGGACGGCTCCGTCTCGACGCTGGCGCCGATCTTCGCCACGGCGTTCGCGACGCAGAACCCGTGGACAACGTTTCTGGTTGGTCTCTCGGCTTCGATCGGCGCCGGCATCTCGATGGGCTTCACCGAGGCGGCGCATGACGACGGCAAGCTTTCCGGCCGCGGCTCGCCCTGGAAACGCGGGTTGGCTTCGGGCGTGATGACCGCGCTCGGCGGCCTCGGCCATGCCTTGCCCTATCTGATCCCGTCCTTCTGGACGGCGACAGCGATCGCGCTCGTGGTGGTCTTCATCGAGCTCTGGGCGATCGTCTGGATCCAGAACCGCTACATGGAAACGCCTTTCGCCCGCGCGACCTTCCAGGTCGTGCTCGGCGGCGCGCTGGTGCTGGCGGCGGGGATCCTGATCGGCGGGGCGTGAGGGGCGGTTTGGTGGGCCGGGCCGGACTCGAACCGGCACCGGCGCTGTTATGAGCAGCGAGCTCTAACCATTGAGCTACCGGCCCGCGGCAGGCCTAGCATCAGCGGGGCGCAGCGGCAACGGCCCTGCGAGCCCGGAGGCCGCTCGCGCAGGACGACTAATGCACGACTTCCACAACCAGACTTGCCAGCCCGCCCTCAATCGCTAGCTTTGGCGCGATGATTGTCGCGCCGGTTCTGCCGGCGTTTGCCCGACCGCCCCCAAGAGGCGGCGAGGTTCAATCGTTTCAAAGGGAGGAAATCCGATGACGAGACTGAGCAGTGCAGCTTTGTGTCTCGCAGTCGCGACGGTGCTGTCCGCGCCGGCCGCTGCTGCCGAGATGCGTCTGATGACCGGGCCGCAGGGCGGCGTCTGGGTGCCCCTGGGTGGGCAGCTCAAGGACATGTGGGAGAAGGCTGTTCCCGGCCTTGCCGTGCAGTCGCTGCCGGGCGCCGGCATCGCCAATGTCCGCGCGATCGAGGACGGCAAGGCCGAGGTCGGCTTCGGCAACTCGATCTCGACGGTCGACGGGCTCGCCGGCAATGCGCCGTTCCCGAAGAAGCACGAGAACATCTGCAACATCGCCTCGCTCTACCCGCAGTATTTCCAGATGCTGGTGCCGGCCGATTCCGGGATCAAGACGGTCAAGGACCTGAAAGGCAAGGCGATCACCACCCAGCCGCGCGGCAACACCGGCGAGCTCATTACCGGCCAGCTGCTGAAGGTGCACGGGATGAGCTATAGCGACGTCAAGGTCTCGTTCGTCTCCTATACGGACTCCGTCGAGCAGGTGAAGGACGGCCATGCCCAGGCGTTTTCGCTCGGCACGGCCATCCCCTCCGGCGCGGTGATGGATCTCGCCTCGGCGCGCGACGTCAAGCTGCTCGACCTCTCGGCCGATCTCGACGGCATGCGCAAGCTCAACCCCGGCTACACGCTGGTGACGGTGCCGAAAGGCACCTATCCGAAGCAGGCCGAGGACGTGAAGGTGATCGGCTACGCCACCCACATCGTCGCCTCCTGCAAGCTGCCGGCCGACCAGGTCTATGCGATGACCAAGGCGATCGCCGACAACGTCCCGGCGCTGGCGGCGACCAGCAAGACAATGGCCGGCCTGACGCCACAGATCATGGCGGAGGATGTCGGCGTGCCGTTCCATCCCGGCGCGGTGCGCTTCTACAAGGAAAAGGGCATCACCGTCGCCGCCAAGTGAGCGGCTGGCGGCAGCCTTGAGAACCGATCGCTAACCCGGCGCGCCGGGCCTTTCCGGCGCGCGCTCTCCGACAAGCTTCCGATCGGCCTGCGCGGCGCATGCGCGCGACGGCCCGCGATCGGCTCCAGAGCCGGGACATGCCAGTGGATATCAGCGTTCCCAAGCCGGAATTCCGGTTCGATTTCAGCCATGCCGGCATCGTTCGGCTCGTCACGGCCGTGATCGCGGTCGCGATGGCGCTCTACCATATGTGGGTGATCCTGCCGCCGATCCTGGGCGGGCAGGGCACGCCGGAAGCGATCATCTTCCGCGGCACGCATCTGCTCTTCGCGCTGACGCTGACCTTCCTGATCTATCGGCGGGCCGGGAGCGATGCCGCGCCCTCGCTGCTCGACTACGCGCTGCTCGTTCTGGCGATGGCGCCGATCACCTATCTGTTCTGGAACTACGACTACATCGTCAACCGCATCTACTATGTCGACGACATGACGCCGGTCGACATGGCGATGGCGGTCATCCTCATCGTGCTGCTGCTCGAGGCGACCAGGCGGCTAATCGGGTGGGCGCTGCCGCTGACCGCGATCGTCTTCCTCGTCTATGGCCTCTTCGTCGCGAAGGTCGAGCCGATGCGGCTGCTCGACCAGCTGTTCATGACGACGGAAGGCATCTTCGGTGCGCCGCTCGGCGTCTCCGCCGCCTATGTGATGATCTTCGTGCTGTTCGGCTCGTTCATGGAGCGGACCGGCACGGGCCAGCTCTTCATGGATTTCGCGCTGTCGCTGACCGGGCACACGGCCGGCGGGCCCGGCAAGGTCTCGGTGGTGTCGTCGAGCCTGTTCGGCACCATCTCCGGGAGCGCCGTCGCCAATGTCATGGTCGACGGGCCGATCTCGATCCCGCTGATGAAGCGGACCGGTTTCAAGCCGCATTTCGCCGCCGGCGTCGAGGCGGTGGCCTCGACCGGCGGCCAGATCATGCCGCCGATCATGGGGGCGGCGGCCTTCGTCATGGCCGAGTTCCTGTCGGTCTCCTATGGCCAGGTGGTGATCTGGGCGCTGATCCCGGCTATCCTCTACTATGTCGCCTGCTTCGCCGCGGTGCATTTCGAGGCGAAGCGCCACGGCATCATGGGCGTGCCGCGCAGCGAACTGCCGAAGCTCGGTACGACCCTGCGCGAGCGCGGCCATCTCTTCCTGCCAGTGCTGACCATCCTCGCCGTGCTCTATTCCGGCTACAGCGCTCCGCTCGCCGCGCTGGCCGGGACGTTGCTCTGCTTCCCGGTTGCGGCGCTGCGCGCCTCGACGCGGGTGAATGTACGCATCCCGATCATCATCGACGCGATGATCGATGGTTCGCGCAATGCGCTTGCCGTGGCGCTCGCCTGCGCCTGCGCCGGCATCGTCATCGGTGTCGTGGCCTTGACCGGCGCCGGCATCGTCTTCACCCAGGCCGTGATCGGACTGTCGCAGAACTACCTGCTGCTGGCGCTGCTGCTGACCGGCGTCGCCGGCATCGTGCTCGGCATGGGCATGCCGACCACCCCGGCCTATATCGTGATGACCTCGCTGCTGGTGCCGGCGCTGATCAAGCTCGGCGTGATGATGCCGGCGGCGCACATGTTCGCCTTCTACTTCGCCATCCTCTCGGCGATCACGCCGCCAGTCGCGCTCGCGGTGTATGCCGCGGCCGGGTTGGCGAAGGCCGATCTCTGGAGCAGCGGCTGGGCGGCCGTGAAGATCGGCGCGGCGGGCTTCGTCGTGCCGTTCATGTTCGTCTACGAGCCGGCGCTGCTGATGATCGGCGACTGGCCGACGATCATCTGGCGCTTCATCGCCTCCTGCATCGGCATCGGCCTGCTCGCGGCGGGCCTGCACGGCTATCTGCTGCGGCGCTGCGCCATCTGGGAGCGCGCGCTCCTCGTCGCGACCGCCTTCTGCCTGGTGAAGCCGGACTGGCTGACCGACCTGCTCGGGATCGGGCTGGCGGCGGCGATGCTCGCACTGCAATGGCCGCAACGCGACCGGCCGTTGCCGGCCCGGAGCGCCGGACCGATCGCGGAGGCAACCACGGTGCAGCCGGACGCGATGAAGTAGCGTCGCTCCGCCGCAGCGGGCCGAGCTGCCGGGCTCAGCCTACGACGATGTCGTCATATTCCGGATGGCGACTGACCCAGCCGGCCATGAAGGAGCAGCGTGGCACGACCTTGCGGCCCGACGCCCGGATCTGCTCGAAGACGCCCTTGGCCAGGCGCGAGCCGACGCCCTGGCCCGAGAGGGCCTGCGGCACCTCGGTGTGGGTGAGCACGATGCGGTCGCCGTCGAGCTTGTAGTAGGCGAGGGCGAGTTCGCCATCGATGTCGAGCTCGAAGCGATGCTGGTCGGGGTTGTCGACGACGCCGGTATCCATCGGGCATTCCTCTCTGGCTGCGGCCGACCTGGCTATCGCGTGCGGGCGCAGCGACAATCTGAAGCCGCGGTGCGGCTCAAGACAAGGCGGCCCGGCAGCGCTGCCGGACCGCGGATTCGGTTGGGTCTCAGCCCGCCGCCAGCTTGGCCGCAATGCCGGCGACGTGCTTGCCCTGGAAGCGGGCGCCGGCGAGCTCGTTCTCCGACGGCTGGCGCGAGCCGTCGCCGGCGGCGATGGTGCTGGCGCCATAGGGCGAGCCGCCGGTGATCTCGCTCAGCGACATCTGGCCCTGGAAGCTGTAGGGCAGGCCGACGATGACCATGCCCTGATGCAGCAGCACGGTATGGGTCGAGAGGATCGTGCTTTCCTGGCCGCCATGCTGGGTCGCGGTCGAGGTGAAGACGCTGCCGACCTTGCCGATCAGCTTGCCCTGGAACCAGAGGCCGCCGGTCTGGTCGAGGAAGTTCTTCATCTGCGCCGGCATGTTGCCGAAGCGGGTGGGAACGCCGAGGATGATGGCGTCGTAGTTCGGAAGCTCGTCGACGGTGGCGATCGGCGCGGCCTGATCGAGCTTGAAGCCGGATTTGCGGGCGACCTCCTCGGGCACCAGCTCGGGCACGCGCTTGATCACCACCTCGGCGCCGGCCTCGCGCGCCCCTTCGGCGACCGCCTGCGCCATCGTCTCGATATGGCCGTAGCTGGAATAGTAGAGAACCAGAACCTTCGTCATCGGGATCATCCTCTTGTCACGGGAGGCCGCCGGAACGAGGAAGCTCCGGCGGTTCAAGTTGAGCTTGCTAGGGCAGTTGTCCAGTCACGAGCATGACAGGTCAGCCGCGCTGGGAGTCTAGCTGTTCCTGGTCCTTCTCGACCTGCTGGGCCTTAAGATAGCTTTCGATCAACAACTGATAGGGTGGGAAGATCCTGGTATAGACCTGTGCCCACTGCTCAGCGTCGTCGCGATGCCAGCTCTTCTGCAGCTCGGAGGCGACGGCGGCGGTGTCCATCGGCACGACGCCGGCCTGGACGACGCGGGCGAGCGTGATCTCCTGCGCCATCTTCGAATAGGTGCCCGACGCATCGACCACGGCGAAGACCTTGTAGCCGTCATAAGCGGCGGCGATCGCCGGGAAGGCCATGCAGACCGAGGTGATGGTGCCGGCGATGATCAGGGTCTTGCGCCCGGTCGCCTTCACCGCCGCAACGAAGTCGGGATTGTCCCAGGCGTTGATCTCGCCCTTGCGGGCGACGTACTGCGCATGCGGCGCGTTCTCATGGATCTCCGGGATCAGCGGCCCGTTCGGCCCTTGGGGCACCGAGGCGGTGGTGATCACCGGCATCTTGCTCAGCGTCGCCATTCTGGCGAGCGCGGCGGCATGATTGCGCAGCACCGGCATCGGCATGTCGGCGACGGTCTGGAACAGGCCGCTCTGATGGTCGATCAGCAGCATCACCGCATCGCTGGGGTCGATGACCGGGCGCTGGCCGTTGAAGTTGGCGGGGGTCGTCATGACAGATCTCCGTGGAGGTTTTGCGGGGCGAGAAGGTGGAGCGCAGGCGTCGTTTGCTCTGCGCTCCTCGCCGATCAGGCCTTCTTCGCCGAGACGGTGGTGTAGCTGGTGATCAGGTTGCGGTAGTCGGGGATGTGGTTCGAGAAGAGCGCGCCCAGGCCCTCGACATCGTTGCGCCAGTCGCGATGCAGTTCGCAGGCGACGCCGAACCAGGTCATCAGCTGGGCGCCGGCATCGGACATGCGCTGCCAAGCGGAATGGCGGGTGATCTCGTTGAAGGTGCCGGAGGCGTCGGTGACGACGAAGACCTCGAAGCCGGCCTCGATCGCGGCCAGCGCCGGAAAGGCGACGCAGACCTCGGTGACGACGCCGGCGATGATGAGCTGCTTGCGGCCCGTCGCCTTCACCGCCTTGACGAAGTCCTCATTGTCCCAGGCGTTGATCTGGCCGGGGCGCGGGATGAACGGCGCGTCCGGGAAGGTCTGCTTCAGCTCGGGAACGAGCGGGCCGTTCGGGCCGTCCTCGAAGCTGGTCGTCAGGATCGTCGGCAGCTTGAAGTATTTGGCGAGGTCGGCCAGCGCCAGCACGTTGTTCTTGAACTTGTCCGGGTCGATGTCGCGGACGAGCGAGAGCAGGCCGGTCTGGTGGTCGACCAGCAGGACGACGGCCTTGTCCTTGTCGAGGCGGGTATAGGGCTTGGTCATGGTCTTTCTCCGTTGCGAGGAATGTCCGGCATCGCGGCGGCGGACAGCGCCGGTGCCGGCGCTCAGGCCGGGATTTTGCCGAAGCGGCCGCTCTGGAAATCGGCCATGGCCTGGCGGATCTCCGCATTGGTGTTCATGACGAAGGGGCCGTGCATCGCGACCGGCTCGTCGATCGGCTCGCCGCTGAGGACGAGCACGGCGGCGTCGGTTTCCGCTTCGATCGCGATCTCGCCGCCGGTCGGATCGAACAGTACGAACTGAGCCTCGCGGGCCTTGTCGGCGCCATTGATCAGGACGTTGCCGCGCAGGACGACGAGACCGAGCGTGCGTCCCTCCGGCAGAGCGAGCGAAACCTGCCCGTCGCGTTTCAGCTTGAGGTCCCAGATGTCGATCGGAGTGAAGGTGCGGGCCGGGCCGGCATGGCCCTGATAGTCGCCGGCGATGACGCGCAGCGTGCCGGCGCCACCTTCAAGCGCGACTGCCGGAATGTCCTTGTCGAGCAGGGTCTGGTAGCCGGGAGCTGCGCCCTTGTCCTTCGCCGGCAGGTTGACCCAGAGCTGAACCATGTCGAGCGTGCCGCCCGAGCGGGTAAAGGCCTGCGAGTGGAATTCCTCGTGCAGAATGCCGGAGGCGGCAGTCATCCACTGCACGTCGCCGGGGCCGATCAGCCCGCCCTGGCCGGTGGAATCGCGGTGCTCGACCTCGCCCTGATAGACGATGGTGACGGTCTCGAAGCCGCGATGGGGGTGGACGCCGACGCCGCGCGGCTTGCCCGCCGGAGCGAACTCGGCAGGGCCGGCGTGGTCGAGCAGCAGGAAGGGGCTGACATGCTCGCCCTGGGCGGCGTGCGAGAACATCGAGCGGACGGGGAAGCCGTCGCCGACCCAATGGGCGGCGGGGCTGCTGTAGATGCCGCGAACCTGTCGCATGGCCTGGTCTCCTTGGAGGCGCCGATGCGGCGCCGTGTTGCCAAGAAGATTATGAGCGGGACAGAAGGCGCAGTAGCCGGCATAATCCCGCCACTCTGTCCTATTGATAGGACAATGGTGGTGCGATGCAGGACCTGAACGACCTCTACTTCTTCGCCCAGGTGGTCGAGCATCAGGGCTTCGCCGCGGCCGCCCGTGCGATGGGCATGCCACGCTCGCGGCTGAGCCGTCGGCTGGCACTGCTGGAGGAGCGGCTCGGGGTCAGGCTGGTGCAGCGCTCGACGCGGCGCTTCGCGGTCACCGAGATCGGCCGCGAATACTACCAGCATTGCGTCGCGATGATGGTCGAGGCCGAGGCGGCGCAGGAGGCGATCGACCGGGCCCGTGCCGCGCCACAGGGCGTAGTGCGCGTCGCTTGCCCGTCGGCGGTGCTCTATTTCCAGGTCGGGCCGATGATCGCCCGCTTCCTCGCGGCGTGTCCGAAGGTCGAGGTGCAGCTGGAGAGCACCAACCGGCGCGTCGACGTGATCCGCGAGGGCTTCGACATCGCGATCAGGGTGCGTTTCCCGCCATTGGATGAAAGCGAGTTGGTGATGAAGGTGCTGGCCGAAAGCCGGCAATGCCTGGTGGCGGCGCCGCAATTGCTGGCCGGGCTCGGGCGCACGCCGGTGCCCGCCGATGTCGGTACGCTGCCGAGCCTGTCATGGGGCGGGACGCAGCCGGGTCATGAATGGCGGCTGCAGGGGCCTGATGGCGCCGAGGCCAGCATCCGCCACCAGCCACGCTTCGTCACCGAGGACATGGTGGCGCTGCGCCATGCCGCGCTTGAAGGCGTCGGCGTGGTGCAGATGCCGGTCATGGTGGTGATCGAGGATATCAGGGCAGGCCGGCTGATCGAGGTCCTGCCGGACTGGGCGCCGCGCGCCGGCATCATCCACGCGGTGTTTCCGTCTCGGCGCGGCTTGCTGCCCTCCGTCCGGGCGCTGCTCGATTTTCTGGCGGCGGAGTATGCGCGGTTGGACGCTGAGAGCCGTTAAACGAGTGCGGCCGAGCATCCGCCCGGCCGCCATTGAGTGCCTTCCTGCCGGTGGTCTCGCTTACTTGAACGCGATCACCACGCCGTCGGCGCCGATCGTCGCCTGCAACCCCTGTCGGCGGGTGTCGAGGCTGATGGTCACGCCCTTGTCGTTCTTGAGCCAGACGCGGCCCTGGCCGGCGCGGCCGACAGCCCAGCCTTCCTTGAGCTGGACGTAGGGTCCAGCGAGGTCGTTGCGGGTCGTCAGGCCGTAGACGCGCCCGCTGGCGAGGACACGGGAGGCGCCGATGCCGCCAATGCCGAGCCCGCCGACCGAGATCGGATAGGAGCGGCCACGATAGGTGAAGGTACCGCCGCCGAGCTCACCCGAAGCGATGAAGGCGACGGAAATCTGCTCGATCTTGACCGTGCCGGTCTGTGGGCCGAGCGTTCGCGGCTGGGCGATGGCCGAGCCGGAAACCAGCATGAGGGCGGCAGCGCCGGCGAGGAGGGATTTGATGGCGGGCACGGGCAGTACTCCTTGGTGATGTAACGGAGTAAACAACCGCCGGAGAGCCCGGCGGTTCCCTGTGCCTGCCTCGCTGCCTACCGGAAGGGCGGTGAGTACTGGATGCCGCCCTTGCTCCAGAGCTCGTTGGGGCCGCGCGCCAGCTGCAGGCGCGAGCTCTTGCCGAGATGACGCTCGAAGCTCTCGCCGTAATTGCCCACAGCGGAGATGATGCGCACCACCCAGTCGTTGGTGACGCCCATCGCCTCGCCCATCTTGCCGTCGAGGCCGAGGAAACGCTTAACCTCGGGATTCGACGATTTCAGCATCTCCTGGACATTGGCCTTGGTGATGCCGAGCTCCTCGGCGTTGATCAGCGCGAGCACGGTCCAGCGCACCAGGTTGAACCAGGTTTCGTCGCCGGTGCGGACCCAGGGGCCGAGCGGTTCCTTGGAGACGACTTCCGGCAGGATGACGTGGTCGTCGAGGTCCTGCAGCTTCATCCTGACGGCCGAGAGGGCGGAGATGTCGGTGGTGTAGGCGTCGCAGCGGCCGGATTCGTAGGCCTTGAGTGCTTCTTCCGACGTACCGAAGGCGGCGGCCTCGTATTTCACCCCGAGCTTGCGGAAATAGTCGGCGAGGTTGAGCTCGCTGGTCGTGCCTTGCGCGACGCAGACCGAGGCGCCGCCGAGCTGGGCAGCGGAGGAGACGCCGAGCTTCCGGGAGACCATGAAGCCCTGGCCGTCGTAATAGTTGACGGTGGTGAAGGTGACGCCCTGGCCGGCATTGCGCGACAGCGTCCAGGTCGTTGTGCGCGGCAGCACGTCGATCTCGCCGGCCTGCAGCGCGATCAGCCGGTCCTTCGAGGTCAGCGAGACGAAGCCGGCCTTCTCGGTGTCGTTGAAGATCACCGCGGCGAGCGCCCGGCAGATATCGATGTCGAAGCCCTGCCAGCGGCCATTGGCGTCCTGCGTGGAGAAGCCGGCGACGCCGGGGCTGGTGCCGCAGATGATCTTGCCGCGGTCGCGGATCATCTGAAGCGTGTCGGCGGAGGCGGGGGCCGCGAAGCCGGCGGCGAGCGCGAACGCGGCGGTGAGGCGTAGCAAGGTCCGTTTCATCGTTGATCCCCTGTCGTTGTTATCAGGCAAAGCTCTCCCGTCGCGGCGGAGACGCTGCCCCGCCACGTTCGTCGTCTTTCGTCTCCCTGCCTCAGGCGACCTTGGCGGCGGCCGGCGGTTCGAGCGCGACCAGCAAGGCGTCGAGATCGTTCCAGAGGTCGTCCTGGTCCTCGAGGCCAATGCTGATGCGCAGCGACGGGCCCTGATGCGGCCAGGGCACGACGCTGCGGTCACCCTCGGGCGCCAGCGGCGCGATCAGGCTGCGCGTGCCGCCCCAGGAAGCGCCGATGGCGAAGACCCTGAGCGCTGAGAGCGCCGCTTCGAGTTGCGCCTGCGGCACCGGCTTCAGCACGACGCTGAACACGCCGGACGAGCGGCCCATGTCGCGCTTCCAGAACTCATGGCCGGGGCAGGAGGGCAGGGCCGGATGCAGCACGGTCTCGACCGCGGGCGAGCGGGAAAGGCGCCGGGCGAAGTCCTCGGAGACCTTGCCCATATGGCTAAGGCGTAGCGCCAGAGTTTCCAGGCCGCGCAAGGCGAGCTGGACTTCGTCGGGCGAGACGCCGACACCCAGACCGCGCAGCGTCACCTTCAGCGTCTCGCGCAGATCAAGGTCGGCGACCGTGACCGAGCCGAGCAGCAGGTCGGAATGGCCGCCGACATATTTGGTCAGCGCCTCGCAGGCGAAATCGACGCCATGGGCCAGCGGCTTGAAGATCAGCGGCGTCGCCCAGGTGTTGTCGCAGCCGACGAGCACGCCCTTGGCCTTCGCCGCCTTCACGATAGCGGGGATATCCTGCACCTCCATCGTGTTCGAGCCCGGCGACTCGACCCAGACCAGCTTGACCTTGTCGTCGATGAGATCGGCGATGCCGGCGCCGATCAGCGGGTCGTAGACGCCGTAGTCGATGCCGCGCGGCTTCAGATAGTCCTCGCAGAAGCTGCGGACCGGCTGGTAGACCTGATCGGGGATCAGCACCTTGTCGCCCGGCAGCAGCACCGAGAGCAGGACGATGGTGACCGCCGCCTGGCCGGAGGGGACGAGCACCGTGCGCACCCCGCCATGCAGGGCGGTCAGCTGCGCTTCGAGCGTGCGATGCGTCGGCGTGCCGTGCAGGCCGTAGGTGTAGCCGTCGAAGCCGCGATGCTTGCGGGCGAAGAAGCTCGCCGCATCGGGATAGACGATGGTCGAGGCGCGGTGCGTCGGCACCGTCAGGCTGGCATAGCCCTCTTCGTTGACAGCGGGATGGTGAACGCTGCGGGTCGCGTCATGCATGGGAGAGGGTCCTTTCGTGGAAGAAAGGTTCCCTCTGCGGGGTCTTGCCGGCAATCAGGCAAAACTCATGGCTCGATGCCTGGGTGTTATGGTCTGGCCGGCTAGCGGACTTCCATCAGGCAGTCGATGAAGTCGCGCACCAATTGCGATTTCGGCCGGTCGAGCGGAAGGATCAGCAGGCTGCGGCTCTGCACTTCCGGCTCGAAGGGGCGCAGCACCAGCCGGGTCGGGTCGGCGCCGGCGACGGCATAGGGGCTGACCAGGCCGACGCCGACGCCTTCCGCGACGAGGGCACAGACGGTGGCGGCATAGATGGTCTCGACGACGATGCGCGGCTTGACGCCGGCTTCCGCGAAGATGCGGTCGAGCCTCTGACGGGCGCGATCCTCCGGCACATAGGCGACGAAGGGCAGATCGTGCAGATCGGCCGGGCCGATCAGCTCCTTCTCGGCTAGCGGGTGGCCGAGCGGCAGGGCGCAGAGCACGCGCGGCTGGACAAAGGGCTGGTGCAGCACGCCGGAGACGTCGATCTCGTCGGCGGCAAGGCCGATGTCGAAGGCGCCGGAGGCGACGCCGTCGCGGACATCGCGCGAGGGCAGCACCATCAACGTCACCGCGATCTCCGGGCGCCGGTCGCGGAAGCGGCGCACCGCCCGTGGCACCAGCGACGAGCCGAGCGCCGAGAGCGAGCCGATGCGCAACTGGCCGGCGCCATGGTCGCGGATGCGGGCGGCGGTGGCGCGAAGCGTGTCCATGCCGAGGAAGGACGCCTGGACCTGGGCATAGAACAGCTTGGCCTCGGGCGTCGCGACGATGCGGTTGCGGATGCGGTCGAACAGCAGGAAGCCGAGCGACTTCTCCAGCTCGGCGATGGCGCGGCTGACGCCAGGCTGGGTGACGCCGAGCAGCTCGGCGGCGCGCGAGATCGTGCCGGCCTTCATCACCGCGGCGAAGGTTTCGAGCTGTCGGCTGTTCAAGCGGCTTCCGCCCCCGGGGCTGTCCTGCGGCGCCAGCCTAGCGGTCGCGCTGGGCCGAGGGAACCACGCAGATATTGCCGACAGGGCCGCTTAACCGCGGATTTACCCTGTTCCTTTAGGTTCGGCGGGCATAACTCCAAGAAGGAAGCGCCGAGCGATGCACGCCCTGGCCCTGAAGCTGCCTGATCCTGTCAATGAGGATGCGCCGGGGGCGGAAGCGGCGGCGCGAGCCGTACGCGAGATCGCCGAACGCTTCGGCAAGCTCAGTGCCGAGATCACAGACATCTCCGGGCGTGTCGGCGACGTCAACGCCGAGCTCGACCGGCAGACCGACGGTTTGCACCGCGTCGTCGCCTCGGTCGAACAGGTTTCGCGCTCGAACCAGGCGATCCAGCAGGCGGCCGATACGGCCCAGCAGGCGGCCTCCGTGGTCAAGAGCGGGCTGGAGCGCGTCACCGGTGCGGTCCGGCAAGGGCTCAACGCGGCGCAGAACGACATCGCCGAATTGTCTGATGGTGCCCAGTCGATCTCGCAGGCGCTGAACGAGGCCGTCGGGCGCGCCCACAAGGCGCGCGAAGCCAGCGAAGCCATCCAGACGATCACGCGCGAGATCCAGCTGCTCTCGATCAATGCCGGCGTCGAGGCGGCGCGCAGCGGTGCCGCGGGGCGCGGCTTCGCCGTGATCGCTGCGGCGGTGAAGCAGCTCGCCGAGCAGACGCGCGATGCGACGGCGGCCAGCGCCAAGCAGCTCGACGCATTGGTCGCGACCGTGGATCAGCTTGCGAAGCAGAGCGAGGCGAACGCGCAGGCGGCACGGCGCGCCAGCGACGAGAGCCAGGGCATCTCGCAGCAGATCGGCGAGCTCGACCATTTCGGCCGTTCGGTGGTCGGGCTGATCTCGGAGATCGACTCGATCTCGGCGCCGGCGCGCGAGAATGCGGCGGCGTTCGCGCAGGTCGGCGACGAGATCAAGGGACTGGTCGCCGGGGTCGACCAGTCCGGCCGCAATCTCGAGGTCGCGGCCCGGCGCGGGGCGTCGCTGGTCTCGACCAGCGAGGCGGTCCTCGGAGCGATCGCGAGCTCGGGCGTGCGCACGCCGCAATCGGACATGATCGAGATCGCGCTCGAGGCGGCGGCGGCGATCGCCGGCCTGTTCGAGCAGGCGCTGGCGACGGGGCAGGCCAGTCAGGCCGACCTGTTCGACGAAGCCTACAGGCCGATCCCCGGCAGCGATCCCCAGCAATTCCTCTGCCGCTTCACCGAGCTGACCGACCGGCTGCTGCCTTCGGTGCAGGAGAAGATGCTCACGGCGAGCAAGCGGATCGTCTTCTGCGCGGCGGTTGACCGGAACGGCTACCTGCCGACGCACAACCGCAAATATTCGCAGCCGCAGGGGCACGACCCGGTCTGGAACAACGCCAATTGCCGCAACCGGCGCATCTTCAACGATCGCACCGGCCTCGCCGCGGCGCGCAACCAGAAGCCGTTCCTGCTGCAGACCTATCGGCGCGACATGGGCGGCGGCAATTTCCTGGTGATGGAAGATCTTTCGGCCCCGATCGTCGTGCGGGGCCGGCACTGGGGCGGGGTCCGGTTCGGGCTCAGCGTCTGAGGGAGTTGGGCGGAGCCTTAACCGCCGTCTGCGAGTGTCTTAGTCGAGTACGGGTTTCGAGTTGCGGACATGCATATCGCGCCATCCTTCCCCAATCTCTCGGTGCTGCTGATCGACTCCAGCCCGCACTATCGGCGCATCATCCGCACCATGCTCTACCAGGCGCAGTTGCAGCGCGTGTTCGAGGCCGCCGATCTCGCCACGGCGGCGACGACCTTCATCCAGAAGCAGCCCAACATCGTCATGCTCGACTGGGACTTGCCCGACGGCGACAGCGTGAAGTGCCTGGCTTCGATCCGCTCCTTCAAGACCTCGCCCTTCGCCAAGGCGCCGGTGCTGGTGATGATGGAGAAGCCCGACCGGCGCGCCGTGGTGCAGGCTGCCAAGCTCGGCGCGCACGAGATCATCATCAAGCCGATCTCACCGAACAATCTCTGGCTCCACCTCTCGGGCATCATCAACATACCGCGCAAGTACAAGGAAGCGAACGGCAGCATCTCGCTGGTGCCGCGCGCGATCAGCAACAATCTGTTCTGACGTTGAACGAAGCTGCCGCGGAACGGTCACAATCCTTGCCGCGAACCGGGGCGGTTAGCGAAATTTTTACCAATCCCGGAGATGCTTCCCAGTCAATAAACACAGGGCGCGCCGCCGTGGTCATCACCGTCTCCCTTCCGCCTTTCCTCGGTCGATCAGAGGCTGCTGCCTTCCGTAATCAGCTCCTCGTCGCGCTGGAGCAGAAGGAGAGCATCGCGGTCGAATGTGCCGAGGCCGGGCCGTTCCCGAGCCTGTGGATCCAGCTCCTGCATTCTGCTGCCAACAGCGCCAAGGCGCGCGGCCTCAGCGTCACGCTCAAGGCGGTCTCGGACGAGTGCCGCCAGTCTTTTCAGGCGATCGGGTTCGACCCGACGCAAAGCGCTCTCGTTCTGGAGTGATCCCGCGATGAAGATCCTCGCGATCGACGATACCAAGACCTTGCTCAGCCTGCTCAGCATGACGTTGCGGAATGCCGGCCACGAGGTGGCGGAGGCGGAGAACGGCGAAGAGGGGCTGGCGCGCTTCGATCAGTTCAAGCCTGACCTTGTCATCACCGATCTCAACATGCCGGTGATGGACGGCATCGAGTTCACGCGCGCCTGCCGCGCGCGCCCGGCCGGCCAGAACACCCCGATCATCGTGCTGACCACCGAGAACGGCGCCGAGATCAAGGCGGAAGGCCGCCGTGCCGGCGCCAGCGCCTGGATGGTCAAGCCATTCGAACCCAACACCCTGCTCGGCCTCGTCGCGCGCTACCAGAACTGAGGCGGTCCATGGATCCCCTGGCGGAACTCAAGCAGACCTTCTTCCAGGAGTGCGAGGAGCTCCTCGGCGCACTGGAGCAGAAACTCCAGGCGCTCGACGAAGGCTCGACCGATTCCGAGGATGTCAACGCGGCCTTCCGCGCCATCCACTCGATCAAGGGTGGCGCAGGCGCCTTCGGCTGCACCGAGCTCGTCGGCTTCGCCCATGTCTTCGAGGCGGCGCTCGACCATCTGCGCTCCGGTCGCGTCGCGCTGGAGGATGCGCCCTTCACCCTGTTCCTGCGCTGTTCGGATGCCGTCGCGGATCTGGTCGCCGCCGCCCGCAACGACGAGGTTGCGCCGGTTCGTCCCGACCTGCTGGCCGCGCTCGAACAGGTCGGTCAGGCCAAGGCTGCCGCTCCCGCCGCTCCTGCGGCCGACGCTCCCGTCGGCATCGCCGCGCTCGGCAATCTGCTCGCCATGGTCGACGCCAAGATGGGCGCGCCTGCTCCGGCGGCCCCGGCTGCGGCCAATGACGGCTGGGACGACGACGAGCCCGTCGCCGCTGCGCCCGCCCGGAGGCCAGGCAACGACGTCCGCATCAAGATCACGCCGGAAGCCGACCTGTTCCGCCGGGTGATCGAGCCGCGCGTCGCCATCGGCATCCTGCCGGCCGAGGAGATCGTCTCGGTCGCCTGCGACCTCAGCCATGTGCCGGCGCTCGAGACGCTCGACGTCACCGACTGCCATATGCGCTTCACGGTGATGATGCGCACCGAGCTCAGCGCCGATGAAATTGTTGCGAAGTTCGACTTCACCCTCGCCAATGAGGAGTTCGAGGTCGAGGTCCTGCCGGATACCGAAGCCGCTGCGGAGCCCATGGCCGAGGCGGCCCCTGCTGCTGCGCCCGAGGTGCCGCAGAACGTCGCCGCCGACCTGTCGGCGATCCTTGCCCGGCTCGGGCCGGCCGCCGATGCCGCGCCGCAGCCCGATATCCAGCCAGCCGCTGCTCCCGCGGCGGCTCCCGTCGCCGCCGCGCCTGCAGCTGCTCCGGCGGCGGCCCGTGCGGCTGCGCGGCCTGTCTCCAACGAGGCCGCCGCGCGCCAGCGCCAGGCGGTCAGCGTGCGCGTCGATCTCGATCGTATCGACCGGCTGATGAACCTGGTCGGCGAGATCGTCATCACCCAGTCCATGCTGGTCGAATGCGTGCGCTCGCTGCCCTATGACGTGTACGCCAAGACCGCCGAAGGCATCCTGACCCTGTCGCGCCAGACGCGTGAATTGCAGGACCATGTCATGGCGGTGCGCGCGCAGCCGGTGAAGGCGGTGTTCCAGCGCATGCCGCGCCTGGTGCGCGAGCTCGCCCAGACGCTCGGCAAGGAAGTGAAGCTCGTCCTCGAAGGCGAGAACACCGAGGTCGACAAGACGATCATCGAGGAACTGGCCGATCCGCTCACCCACATGATCCGCAATTCGATGGATCACGGCGTCGAGACGCCGGAGGAGCGCATCGCCGCCGGCAAGAACCCGGAAGGCACGATCAGGCTGATCGCCGAGCATCGCGCCGGCCGCATCGTCATCTCGGTGACCGACGACGGGCGCGGCATCGGTCGCGACAGGCTGCTCGCCAAGGCGAAATCCCGCGGTCTCGTCGGCGCAGACGAGAAGCTTGCGCCGGAAGAGATCGACCAGCTGATCTTCGCCGCCGGCCTGTCGACCGCGGACGCCGTCAGCGACATTTCCGGGCGCGGCGTCGGCATGGACGTGGTGCGCCGCAATGTCGAATCGCTCGGCGGGCGCATCAGCGTCGATTCCGAGCCGGGCCGCGGCTGCAAGTTCACCCTCGCCTTGCCGCTGACGCTGGCCGTGCTCGAGGGCATGGTGATCCGTTGCGGCGACGACCGCTACGTCATCCCGATCGCCAGCGTGATCGAGACGCAGCACCTCGCCAACACGCCGATCGAGCACCTGACCTTCGGCCAGGAAGTGCTGCGCTGGCGCGGAGAGATCACGCCGCTGCATCGCCTGGGCGCCGTGATGGGCTCGGCCGGCACGCGCGACGAGAACATCATCATCATCGCGGAGACCGAGCGCGGCGGGAATGTCGGCATCGCCGTCGACGAGATCGTCGGCCAGCAGCAGGTCGTCGTGAAGAGCCTCGAGTCGAACTATGGCGCGGTCGCCGGCGCCTCGGCTGCGACGATCCTCGGCGACGGCTTGGTCGCCCTGATCCTCGACGTCGACTCGATGCTGCGCGTGGCGGCTTCGGGTACCCGCCAACCCGCTCCCGAACTCAAACTGGCTGGATGAACCATGTCCCTGCAGCTCAGCGAAAAGCACTTCACCTCGGCGCAGCCTGAGTCCGCTGCGCGCCGGATCGTCACCTTCCGGGTCGGCGACCGTACCTTCGGCATCGATGTCGGCATGGTCCGCGAGATCAAGGGCTGGCAGGCGACGACGCCGCTGCCGCATGCGGCCCCGCATGTGCGCGGCGTGCTCAACCTGCGCGGCGTGATCCTCGCGGTCTACGATCTGCGCACCGCGATCGGCCTCGGCTCCACCGAAGCGACGGCGACCCATGTGATCGTTGTCGTCGATGTCGAGGACAAGACCGCCGGGCTGCTGGTCGACTCGGTCTCGGATATCGTCGACGTGCCGGTCAGCGCGGTCAGGCCGGCGCCGGACCTCGAGCGCGATGAGCACGGCTTGATCGAAGGCCTCGTCCTGCTCGACACCGAGATCGTCGCCTTGCTCGACCTCGCCGCGGTGATCCGCGACGGCGGCGACAACCAGGACAAGCAACTGCGCGTCGCCTGAGCGTCGTCGGCCTTGCCGGTAGCGCCCAGCCGGAATGCCGAATGATGGCCAGGAACGCCTGAGAGACAAAAAGAACCGATGACTCAGCTGGGCGCCTTCTCGAAACTCTCGGTCAAGCTGCCGGCGCTGTTCGCCGGCGGCGCTGCCGTTTCGGGTGGGCTCGTCGCATACGCGGTCCAGCAGAGCGCAATCGCCCGGCTTGGCGCCGTCGGCCTGTCCAGCCAGCAGGTCGAGGCGGCGCTGTCGGGCTTTGCCGGCACTGCCTTGTCGTTCGGTGTTGCCGGCGTCGCTCTCGCCGCCGGCCTCGGCTGGCTCGTAGCCCGTTCGCTGGCCCGGCCCGTCACGGCGCTGCGCGAGGGCATGGAGAAGCTCTCGGAAGGCGCGTCCGAGGCGCTACCGGAACTCGCCCGCCGCGACGAGATCGGCCAGCTCTCGCGGGCTCTGCGCCAGGTCCAGGAAAGCTCGGTCGAGGCCGGGCGGATCCGGGCGGCCCTCGACGGCTGCCGCACTGCGATCATGGTCTGCGATGCGAGCGGGCGGATCGTCTACGTCAACAAGTCGCTGCTAAAGTTCTTCAGCGAGGCGCAGGAGGATTTCCGCGCCGCCTTCCCGGGTGTCTCGGCCAAGGACATGCTCGGCAAGGTGCTGGAGCTGTTCACCGGCCCGCAGGGCATTCCCGAAGCGCGCGCGATGCGCGTCGCGCTTGGCAAGCGCATGGTCGGTCTGACGTTGACCGTCACGACGCAGCCCGACGGCCAGAGGCTGGGCTCGACCATCGAATGGCGCGAGCTGACCGAGGAATTGCGGGCCGCCGACGAGGTCGCTGCCGTCGTCGCCGCTGCGGCCGAGGGCGATTTCTCCCGGCGCGTGCCACTCGCCGGCAAGCCCGAGGCCCTGCAGCGCATCGCCACGGGCGTCAACGAGATCAACGCGATCGTCGAGGCCGCCACCGACGAGTTCGCCGCGGTGCTGGCGGGCCTCAGCGAAGGGGACCTGACCGGCCGCGTCGACGGCGCCTATGACGGGCGGCTCGGCGAGCTGAAGTCCGGCCTCAACCAGACATTGGCGCGGCTGACGCAGACCGTCTCCGGCATCCAGCTGGCGGCGGCGCATGTCGCGGCGACGGCCGTCGAGATCAAGGCGGGCGCGGTCGATCTTGCCGGGCGCACCGAACAGTCGGCAGCCGGCCTGGAGGAGACGGCAGAGACCACCGGCCAGCTCGCGGCCTCGATCACGCAGAGCGCCGGCCGCTCGCGCGCCGCGACCGAGCTCGCCGGCGAGGCGATGGCGGTTGCCGGCAGCGGGCAGCAGGTCGTCGCGGAGACGATCGCGGCGATCGGGCAGATGGAGCAGTCCTCGGCGCGTATCGCCGAGATCGTCTCCGTGATCGATGGCATCGCTTTCCAGACCAACCTGCTGGCGCTGAACGCCGCGGTCGAGGCAGCCCGTGCCGGCGATGCCGGCAAGGGCTTCGCTGTGGTGGCGAGCGAGGTGCGCACCCTGGCGCAGCGCTCGGCCACGGCCGCCAAGGACATCAAGGGCGTGATCGCCAACTCCAACGCGCAGGTCGCCGAAGGCGTGCGCCTGGTGCGCCGGACCGGCGAGACGCTCGGCAAGATCGTCGTGGCGGTCGAGCAGGTTTCGGCGACGGTGTCGGAGATCTCGCAGGCGAGTGCCGGTCAGGCCGGCGACATCGCTGCGATGAGCCGTTCCGTTTCGGCGATGGACCAGGCGACGCAGCAGAACGCGGCGCTGGCCGAGCAGAGCGCCGGCGCGGCAGCGAGCCTCGCCGAACAGACGCAGGCGCTGCGCGATCTCGCCGACGTCTTCCACTTCGAGCGGCCGATGGTTCATGCGCGCTCGCTGCCGGCCCACACACCGAGCGAGCCGCGGCGCCAGCCGGCCCGCCAGGACCATCATCGTTCCACCGAAGCCCGCCCCGCCGCTCCGCGCCGCCGCATCGCCGGTGGCGGCCGGATGGATGAGTGGGCGGACTCTTAAGTCTCGTCACCAAGGTCAGAGCATGCTTGCCCCGCAACCCGTCCAGTCGGACACGACGCTCAGCCGCGACGACATGGCCTTGGTGGCCAAGCTTGTCTACGAGCACGCCGGCATCGTCATCCGCGAGCACAAGGAGGCGATGGCGCGCGGCCGGCTGGCGCGGCGCGTCAAGGTGCTCGGCCTCGGCTCGATCGCGGAATACTGCGCTTATCTGCGCACGCCGGCGGCGGTCGACGAGATTCCCGAGCTGATCAACGCGGTCACCACCAACCACACCGCCTTCTTCCGCGAGCGCCACCATTTCGACCATTTGCGCAAGGACGTGCTGCCGCGGCTGATCCAGGAGCGGGCAGGGCGGCGCGGGCGCATCCGGATCTGGTCGGCGGCCTGCTCCTCGGGCGAGGAGCCCTACAGCGCCGCCGCGATCTCGCGCGACGTGATCGGCCATCGCAGCGATCTCGACTTCAAGATCCTCGCGACCGACATCGATACCGACATCCTCGACCGGGCGGCAGCCGGGCAATATCCGGCCGAGCAGTTCGACCGGTTGCCGGCCGACTTGCGCCCACTGCTCAGGCTGGAAGGCCAGAGCGCGCGCGGCGAAGCCCGCATCGCCGAGGACCTGAAGCGGCTCATCGCCTTCAAACGGCTCAACCTGATCGAGCGCTGGCCGATGAAGGGGCCGTTCGACGTGATCTTCTGCCGCAACGTCTTCATCTATTTCGACACGCCGACCAAGGCTGCGATCCTCGACCGCTATGTCGCTTTGCTGCAGCCGGGCGGCTTCCTCTATCTCGGCCACTCCGAATCCCTGCCGCAGCCGCATCCCCAGCTTCGGCTGATCGGCCGCACCATCTACGAGCGCACGGCATGAGCCTGACCCGATCCTCACGGCGCTATTTCGATCCGCGCTTCGAAGCGACCATCATCACAGTCGCGCCGGGCGAGCACGAGATCACCTCGGCCAAGGACGAGATCGTCGCCACAGTGCTCGGCTCCTGCGTCTCGGTCTGCATGCGCGACCCGAATATCGGCGTCGGCGGGCTCAACCACTTCCTGCTGCCGAAGAACAATGGCGGCACCGACGCCAGCGCCGGCGAGCGCTATGGCGACACCGCCATGGAGGTGCTGATCAACGGCCTGTTGAAGCGCGGCGCCAGGCGCGGCCAGCTCGAGGCCAAGGTCTTCGGCGGTGCCCGCGTGCTCTCCGGCGCCACCATGCTGGCGATCGGCGAGGGCAACATCATCTTCGTCAACGAGTTCCTCACCCGCGAGGGCATTCCGGTGGTATCCAGGGATGTCGGCGGCACGCGTTCGCGCCGCATCCACTACCAGCCCGCGACGGGGCGTGCCTGGGTCCAGCACGTCCAGCAGGCGGCGCGCGATCCCGAGCGCGAGCAGGAAATTGCCTATCTCAACCGCCTCAAGACGCAGCCGGTGGCTGGCGAAGTGGAGATCTGGTGATGAGCATGACCTCGTCCGCCGGCCCGGTGAAAGTCCTCGTCGTCGACGATTCCGTGCTGATGCAGAAGCTGATGACGCAGATCATCAACTCGACGCCCGGCTTCCAGGTGATGGGCGTCGCCGGCAGCGCCGAGGAGGGCTGGGACGCGATACAGGATCTACGGCCCGACATCCTGACGCTCGACCTCGAACTGCCCGGCCGGCACGGCCTCAAGCTGCTGGCGCGGGTGCTGAAGCAGGACCCGCTGCCGGTGCTGATCGTCTCGGCCTTCGGCGGGCCGGGCGCCGACAACACCATCCAGGCGCTGGAGCTCGGCGCGATCGACTTCATCGAAAAGCCCGATGGCTCGACGCATACGCTCGAAGGCTTCATGAAGCATGTCGCCGCGGCGCTGCAGCGCGCCTCGGCCAGCCGGCGGATGCTCGCGGCCGCCAAGGGGCTCGCGGCCCAACAGCGGCCAGCGGTGGCCGCGCCGGCCAGGCCGGCGGTGGCGTCTCATGCGCCAGCCAGTCACGGCAAGGTCTCGCTGATCGCGATCGGCGCCTCGACCGGCGGCGTGCCGGCGGTGCAGACGGTGATGCGCGATGCCGCGCATCTGCGCCTGCCGATCGCCGTGGTGCAGCACATGCCGGCTGGCTACACCGCCAAGTTCGCGGCGCGGCTTTCGGCCGCGACCGGGCTCGACGTGCGCGAAGCCGCCGATGGCGACCGCCTGCGGCCGGGCATGGCGGTGGTGGCGCCGGGCGGCCCGAAGCATCTCGAGATCGAGGAGCGCCGCGGCGAACTGATCTGCCATCTCAAGGACGCGCCGTTGGTCAGCGGGCACTGCCCTTCGGTCGACGTGATGTTCCATTCGGTCGCTCGCGCGCTCGGGGCGCAGGCGATCGGCGTGCTGCTTACCGGCATGGGCCGCGATGGCGCTGACGGTTTGTTAGCCATGCGCAAAGCAGGGGCTGCGACGTTAATCCAAAGTGGCGAGACCTGTGTGGTAAACGGGATGCCGAAAGCCGCGTTCGAGTTGGGCGCCGCCGAACGGGTCGTACCGCTCGACCAGATCGGAGGCGCCGTCGCGGGGTTGTTGGGCGAACGCCCGCAGCAGCGCACCGCGTAGATCATCGCGCGTCCGAACGGACGCGGTCGCGGTGATCTATCGCATTGTTATCGCATCGGATTATTCCGAAAAGTGGAGTCCACTTTTCGGTCCGATGCCATAGGAGAGTACGATGTCAAAGGCGAGAAGCGACTACCGCATCCTCGTGGTCGACGACCAGAAGAGCATGCGCGGCCTTGCCACCTATTTCCTCAAGCAGATCGAGTTCCAGGACATCGACGAGGCGGAGAACGCCCGCGAGGCCCTGATGAAGATGCAGGTCAAGCGCTACGACCTGCTGCTGCTCGACTGGAACATGGACGGGATGAGCGGCATCGACCTGCTGCGTGCCATCCGCTCGGTGCCGGAGCTCAACCAGATCAAGATCATCATGGCGACCTCGGAGCGCTCGGTCGACAAGATGGACGAGGCGACCAGCAACGGCGCCGACCATTATGTCGTGAAGCCCTATGAGCTGCGCGATCTCGAGGTGCGCGTGAAGAAGGTGCTGGCCTGCTGAGTGGCCGGCCTCCCTGGCGAATGATCGACGCTCCGGCCCGCGCCGGGGCGTTTTTCGTTGACGGGCTCCGCGGCGAAAGCCCTTCCCACCGCAAGCGGGGGGAAGGGAAAAGACCGCTCGCGGATATCTTACTTTGCGAGTAGGCTCTCTCGGAAGTAGCCTGGCAGCATCGCGGAGCTTGCCCATGCGCTTCCATCGCCGCCAGATTCTCGCCTTGCTCGCGCTTGCACCCGCTGTCCCGGCGCTTGCCGCGCAGGGCGAAGCCAACGCCTACGCCTTCAGCTTCGACCGGGCCGAAGGGGGGCGCATCCCGCTCTCGGCCTATCGCGGCAAGCCGATCCTGATCGTCAACACGGCGACGCAATGTGGGCTGGCCGGGCAGTTCGCCGGGCTGGAGCAGCTCTGGGAGCGTTATCGCGAGCGCGGCCTGATCCTGATCGCGGTGCCGAGCAATGATTTCGGCGGGCAAGAGCCGCTCGATGGCGCGGCGATCGCCGAAGCGGTCCGCCAGAGCCATGGCGCGAACTATCCGATCACCCAGAAGAATGTGGTTCGCGGCCCGGATGCGCATCCGTTCTATCGCTGGGCCGCCAATCAGCGCCCGAGCGAATTGCCGAGCTGGAACTTCCACAAATACCTGATCGGCCGCGACGGCAGCCTGGTCGGCAGCTTCAGCTCGCGGCTGGACCCGCTCTCGCCGGAGCTGATCCGCGCGATAGGGCAGGAGCTGGAGAAGGGCTGAGGCTGGACGGCAGCGCGCCATTACAGCGAGGGCTGCGTAACCCCGACAGGCTCTCTCTCCCGGAACGGGGGAGAGATGGAGAGGGGGCCGGCGCTACATTGGACCAGTCTCGGCTCTGCCCCCTCCCAACCCTCCCCCGTGCCGGGAGAGGGCTCCCGCGTATCGCGACCCGACATGGAACACTTTCCAAGGTCGATAAGAGGGGCGTGTTGCGAGGAGGCTCTCAACTGCGCGCGTAGATGTCCTCGATGCGGACGATATCGTCCTCACCTGTGTAACTGCCGACCTGGACCTCGATCAGCTCGAGCCCGATCTTGCCGGGATTCTTCAGCCGGTGCGTGCAGCCGATCGGCAGGTAGACCGACTCGTTCTCGTGGACGAAGCGGACAGTATCGTCGAGCGTGACCTCGGCCGTCCCGCTGACCACGACCCAGTGCTCGGCGCGGTGAAAATGCTTCTGCAGGCTGAGCTGGCCGCCCTCCTTGACGTGGATGTGCTTGACCTGGAAACGGGCGCCGATGTCGATGCGCTGATACCAGCCCCAGGGCCGGTAGATGCGCAAATGCTCGCTGGCCTCCGGGCGGCCCTCGGCCTTCATCTGTTCGACCAGGGTCTTGACCTTGCCGGCCGCCGCCATCGAGGCGACGAGCACGGCGTCACGGGTCGAGACCACGACGACGTCGTCGAGCCCGACCACGGTGGTCAGCACGTCTTCGCTGCGGATCAGCGAGCGATGGGTGTCGAGCGCGACCGCCGGGCCCTCCAGCACATTGCCGTCGCCGTCCTGCGGCTTGATCGCATGGATCGAATCCCAGGAACCGACATCCGACCAGTCGAAAGAGGCAGAGAGCATGCCGGCATGAGCGGTGCGCTCCATCACGGCATAGTCGATCGAGATCTTGGTGGCCTTGCCGAAGCTTTCGGGATCGAGCCGCAGGAAGTCGAGATCGCGCGTGGCCTTGTCGACCGCGGCCTCGGCCGCCGAGAGCACGGCGGGGGCATGGCGCGAGAGCTCATCGCGCATGGTCTTGGCCGAGAACAGGAAATTGCCGCTGTTCCAGAGATAGCCTTCGGCGACGTATTTTTCGGCGACATCGAGCTTCGGTTTCTCGACGAAGCGGGAGAGGCGGCTGGCGCCAGGCTCTGACAGCGCTTCGCCGGGAGCGAGATAGCCATAGGCGGTCGAGGGATGCGTCGGCTTGATGCCGAGCGTCATGATCAGGCCGGTTGCGGCCAGGCGTGTGGCACGCTTGCAATCCCCGCGGAAGGCTGCGGCATCGCTCACGACATGGTCGGAGGCGAGCGCGACGCAGACGGCTTCCGGATCGCGCTTGCCGGCCATGACCGTGCCGACCGCGATGGCCGCGGCGGAATCGCGCCGCTCGGGCTCCAGCACGATCTCGCCCTTGATGCCGAGCGCCAGCATCTGCTCGGCGACGATGAAGCGGAAATCATTGTTGGTGATGACGATCGGCGCGCCGAAAGCCGGATCCATCAGGCGCTGCAGCGTTGCCTGGAAGGTCGAGAGGCCATCATCCAGCAGCGCGATGAACTGCTTGGGCATGGTGTCGCGCGAAAGCGGCCAGAGCCGGGTGCCGGAGCCGCCGGCCATGACGAGGGGGACGATCTTTGCAGTCATATCGAACTTCCGGCGGAAACTGGTCCGTCTAGTCCTACAGCACCGAAGCTACCATCCGATAAACGCTCATAAGGAGAGGCGGGTGGTATCGGTCGAGGTATCGTTCACCCTTTCGGCTTCTGCCCCGGCCGGAACGCGACGATGACCGCCGGGTCGGTTTCGAGATAGGGGCCCTCGATCAGGTCGATGCAGTAGGGGATCGCCGGCATCACCGCGTCGAGGCATTCGGCGATCGCACGCGGGCGGCCAGGCAGGTTGACGATCAGCGACTTGCCGCGAATGCCGGCGAGCTGGCGCGAGAGGATCGCGGTCGGGACTTTCGCAAGGCTGACCTGGCGCATCAGCTCGCCGAAGCCCGGCATCAGCTTGTCGATCACGTCCTCTGTCGCTTCCGGCGTGACGTCGCGCGGGGCCGGGCCGGTGCCGCCCGTCGTGACGATCAGGCAGCAACCTTCCTTGTCGGCGAGCTCGGTCAGTGTCTGCGCGATGCCGGCGCGCTCGTCGGGAATGACGCGGGTTACCGCCTGCCAGGGGCTGGCCAATGCCTTGGCGAAGTAGTCGACGATGGCCGGGCCGCCCTCGTCGGCATAGACGCCGGCCGAGGCGCGGTCGGAGACGGTGACGATGCCGATCTTCGCGGGCGATGCCATGGTGGGTCCTCAGACGCGGTAGAAGTCGCGATACCAGCGCACCATCCGCCCGATACCCTCTGCGAGCGGGGTGTGCGGGCGGAAGCCGACCGCCGCCTCCAGCGCCGAAACGTCGGCGGCGGTGCGCAAGACGTCGCCGGGCTGGCGCGGCTTCATCTCCATCACCGCCTTCCTGCCGAGCGCCTGCTCGATCGTGGCGATGAACTCCATCAGCGGAACCGGGTCGGAATTGCCGATATTGTAGAGTCGCCACGGCGCAGAGGAGGTCGCGGGGCCGGGTTCGTCGCTCGACCAGGCCGGATCGGGCGCGGCGACCTGGTCGAGCACGCGGACAACGCCTTCGACGATGTCGTCGACATAGGTGAAGTCGCGCTCGTGCTTGCCTTCGTTGAAGACCTCGATCGGCTCGCCGGCCAGGATCTTCCGGGTGAAGATCATCGGCGCCATGTCGGGCCGGCCCCAGGGGCCATAGACCGTGAAGAAACGCAGGCCCGTGGTCGGCAGCCCGTAGAGATGGCTGTAGGCATGAGCCATGCCCTCGTTCGCCTTCTTGGTCGCGGCGTAGAGGCTGACCGGGTGGTCGACATTGTCCTCGACGCGGAAGGGCGTGCGGGTGTTGGCGCCGTAGACCGAGCTGGACGAGGCATAGACGAGGTGCTCGACGCCATTGCGGCGGCAGCCCTCGAGGACATGGCCGAAGCCGGTGAGGTTGGAATCGAGATAGGCTTGCGGGTTCTCGATCGAGAAGCGCACGCCGGCCTGGGCGCCGAGGTGGACGACGCGCTCGAAGCGCCCTTCCGCGAAGAGCCTGGCCATGCCGTCGCGATCGGCGAGATCGAGCTGTTCGAAGCTGAAGCGGTTATGGCCGTCGAGGCGAGCGAGTCGCGCCTGCTTCAAAGCGGGGTCGTAATAGTCGTTGAGATTGTCGATGCCGACGACCTCATCACCGCGTTCAAGCAGAACCCGGGCTGTCTCATTGCCGATGAAGCCGGCCGCCCCCGTCACCAGAACGCGCATGATCCTCCTCGTGCCAGACGCGGCGTTTCGTCCACCGTCTATCGAGCAGCTTGCGGCCCCGGTCAACGCGGGCTGCGGTCGCGCCAGTGTCTCAACCGCATGCGTGCCGTAGCCGCGAGGCGCGGCAGGGCGGCTGAATGGCCGGCGAGCGCGACGATCGCATTCGCCATCTCCTGCCGCTCGCCCCAGGGATAGGCCGACGGATCGACCCGATCGCCGGCACCGCTGTCGAGCCGGAACGGGCGGCCGGCAGCGAAGTCGGCGCGCAGCATCTCGATGGCCAGAGCCCGGCCGGGCGAGAGCCGGGACTTGTCCTCGTCATAGGCGATCTTGAGGAAATGAGCCTGCCCGGCGAGATCAAGCAGCAGCCCGCCGGCGATCGGCTGATCATCGAGCCGCAGCAGGTCGATGCGGATTCCGTCGGTGGCGGCAAACTTCTCGACGATCTTGCGGATGTAGGCGCTGTCGCGGGGCAGGCTGCCGAGGGCCGTGCCGCCGCGACCTTTCCAGCCAGCTGCTTCGAGCGTGAGGAACTCCTCCAGCGCGGTGATGGCGTTGGCACCGCGATGGCGCTGATAGGCGAGCGTGCCGGCCTTCTCCAGTTGGCGATGTTGCTGCATCCGCTTCTTATAGCCTTGGCCGAGGGTGCGGCGCAGATAGCGCTCCGCGTCGTCGCCGAGCTCGGGAATCAGCATGGGCCGCTGCCAGCGCTCGAAGCTCGCGATGGTGCTGCCTGTTGTTGCCAGCGCCGCTTCGAATGCGGTGAAGACGCTGCCCGCCACGGGTAACAGAGGCAGCTTCAGGACCTTCGGCAGGTCGGGTGCCTCGACGATGGCCGCGATCAGCGCTGCGGCGGCGTCATGCGCGCGTTCGCGGTCGAACACCGGGGCCGAGGACACCTCGTAGAGCGGCACCAGCGGCGCTTCGAGAACTGGGGCGAGCCCGCTATGGAGGCTGCGCGTTCGGCGCAGCGCCCAGAGGCCGAGCAGGCGCTCGTCGCCTTGCTCCTGCACCGCGAGGACGACGATATCGTCTTCGTTGATGCCGAAACCCAGCGCCGCCGCGACAGCGGCCGGCGCCATATGCAGATTGGGCGCATCGGCGCGCCGGCAGAGATCGGCGAAGGCTTCGGCGAGTGTCGCGCCATAGGTCCCGGCCGGCAGGCGGCGGACCGCGATCGAAACGGTCATGGGCGAGAGGGGCCACCGCGGCGGCGCAGGCCGAGCACGAAGGCGATCACCTGCGCGGTGGCGAGATAGAGCTCCTCGGGGATGCTGTCTTCGAGCTCGACCGCCGAGAGCGCCTGCGCCAAGGCGGCATTCTGCTCGATCGCGATGTCGTGCTCGCGTGCGGTCTCGATGATCTTTTCGGCGACGACGCCATGGCCCTTGGCGGTGACGCGCGGCGCGCCCTGGCCGTCATATTCGAGCGCGACGGCGAGCGGCAGCGGTTGCGACTGGCTCATGAGCGCCGGTCCAGGAACTGGCCGGCCGCCGCCTTGGCCTTTTGCGGATGGCCGGTGAAGACCTCGAACTCGGCGCTGTCGAAGCGCGACCTCAGCAGCGAGCTCTCCAGATCGGGCGTCGCCTGGCGCAGCAGCCGGCTGGTATCCTCGCGCTCGGCCCAGAAGGAGACGCCGATGGCGCGCCCTTGCAGGGTGACTACGCCCTGCAAGGCGCCGAGCGGTTCGACATCGAGCGCGAAGCGTACGCGCCAGAGCGGTGCGTCGGGCGTAGCCGAGCCGGATTGCGGTGGATCGCGCTCGATCTCGAGCGGCAGCACGGCGGTGCCGTTCGGCAGGGCGAGCGGAATTTCTGTTAGCCAGCGCGCCGGCGGCTGCTGATCGAGCCGGGCGGCTTCCTGCGGCAGCGAGGCGTATTGGGCGAGCGCGATGCGGTCGAGCGCCGCTTCGGCCTGGCCAAAAAGGGTCTGCGCGATTGCGGCCGGCCGGGCGGCGCTGCTCAGGCTCGGCTCGGTGGCGGCCTGAGGCGTCAGCAGGCCGTCTCGCGGCGGGGCAGGGCGGGCCTTGGCCGGTGTCGAGGCGGCGGCGTCTTGCTCGGGCGTGCTGCGCGGGAGCGGACGCCCAGGCTGCGGCGCAGCTTCGTTCGCGGCCTCGCCGGGGAGTGGCAATCTTGCCGGCGACGCGCCTTCGACCGCTGGTTTCAGCAGGTCGCGCAGGCTCTGCAGGGCCGCCTTCAGGTCGGTCTGTGGTGTCGGGGCTTCTCCCGCCGCCTGCCTGGCTTCGAGGAAGGTTCCGGAACGGGCGACCGCTGCCTTCAGCGCCTCGGCCGTGACAGGCCTCGCTTCGGCAGTCGGCAGGCGCTGGGCCAGAATCTGGTCGACCAGGGCCATCAAGGGCTTCGGCAAGGTCAGCGCGACGGAGCCCTTTGCCAGGCTGCCGAGATTGGCGAAGAGCGGGGCGAGGCTGTCCTGCCGTCCGAGCGCCGCGCCGAGCAGAGGACCGGCGACGGCGCGAGGCGAGGCGGCGGTCTGGGAAGCGACAGCAGCGGTTGTTGTGGTGAGTGGCGTGTGACCGGCTTGCAAGGCGTTGGCGCCCGCCAATGGCTGCGCGGTTGCGGGCGGGGCGCTCGCCGAGGTGGCCGCCTGTGTTTGCTGCGGAGTTGGCGGCGTGGTGCCAGCCGTCTGTTGCGCGGGCGCCGCCGGAGTATTGAGGCTGTTGGCAGGCGCCGGGCGAACACCGACCAGCGTCGCCTGCAATGGCGCACCAGGCTCGGCCGGTGCGGCGAGCTTGAGCATCAGGCTGGCGCCCGGCTGCAAAGCTGCCTGTCTGGCCTCCGGGCCGGCGAGCACGAGCGCGACCTTGACGCCGTTGACCAAAGCGGTGGCGTTGCCGTCAGGATCGAGCGCGACAAGCTTGGCTTCGACTGTCTTGCCGGCGGCAAGGCCGCCATTGCCAGTCATCGTCGCGAGCAGGGTCGCGAGATTCTGGCTCTTGATGAGCGCCGCGAGTTGTGCCGGATCGGACGGGATGGCTGCCATCGGAGAAGCCTGGCACGAAATGTTAAGGATTCTCTTGCGCGCGGCAGCGTTGCGTCAGCCGCGCTGGTGCGGAGACCGGCTCTGCGGCAGGTTGCCCGCCTGTTCTGGAGGTTTCGTCATGGATTATCGCGCGCTCGGCCGCTCCGGCCTCAAGGTCTCGCCGCTCTGCCTGGGCACGATGATGTTTGGTGCGCAGACCGAGGAAGCGGATGCGCGGGCGATCATCGACAGCGCCGCCGAGGCAGGGATCAACTTCATCGATACGGCGGACGTCTATGCCGAGGGGCGCTCGGAGGAGATCACCGGCCGCGCCATCGCCGGCAACCGCAATGGCTGGGTGCTGGCGACCAAGGCGGCGAACGCGATGGGCGATGGGCCGAACCAGCGCGGGCTCTCGCGCAAATGGCTGCTGGAGGCCTGCGATGCCAGCCTGAAGCGGCTCGGCACCGACTTCATCGACGTCTACTACCTGCACAAGGAAGACCATACGACGCCGCTGGCCGAGACGATCCGCGCGATCGGCGACCTCGTGCGGGCCGGCAAGATCCGCTATTTCGGCGTCTCCAATTATCGCGGCTGGCGTGTTGCCGAGATCTGCCGGCTCTGCGACGAGCTCGGCATCGACCGGCCTGTGGTCAGCCAGCCCTATTATAACGCGATGAACCGCATGCCCGAGGTCGAGCATCTGCCGGCCTGCGGCTATTACGGGCTCGGCGTCGCCAGCTATTCGCCGCTGGCGCGCGGCGTGCTGACGGCGAAATACGAGCCCGGCCAGGCGCCGCCGGAAGGCACCCGTGCCGGGCGCGCCGACAAGCGCCTGATGCAGACGGAATGGCGCGAGGAATCGCTGATCATTGCCCGCACGATCCGCGACCATGCCGCAGCGCGCGGCCTGACGCCCGTGCAGTTCGCGGTCCGCTGGGTGCTGAACAACAAGCTCTTGACCGCGGCCGTGGCGGGCCCGCGCACCATGGAGCAATGGCAGGGTTATCTCTCGGCGCTGTCAGCCGGTTTCACCGCCGAGGACGAGGCGCTGGTCGATCGACTCGTGCCAACCGGCCATCCCTCGACGCCGGGCTATAGCGATCCGGCCTATCCGCTGGAGGGGCGCCTGGCGCGCACTGGCTGAACCTGCTCAGGGGTGCAACTTCAGTCCCTTGATCGCCTTGTCGACGGCCTTGCGCTCGCCGTGCAGGGCGATGCCGACGAGGTCGAGCGCTTCGGTCGTCACCGCCTCGACCGCAGCGCGATTGGCCTCGTCATGGCCGGTCGCGAACAACTCGCGCGTGTAGAGCGAGGGCGTTAGCCCAGCTTCGCCGGCCCGCCGCAGCACGCGGGTGAGGTCGGCCGAGCTCGCGGCGAAGATCAGGATCGGCTGGCGCACCAGCGGGCCGTAGACCTGGCCGGAGCCGTCGCGGTAAGCTTGACCGCCGAGTTCCGGCGCGGCGGCGACCAACCCTCCGGACAGGAAGGCGGTGACGTTGAGCTTCTGCCAAGCGGCGAGCTCGTCATGGACGATGATGGCAATCTTGGTGTCGAAGCGCATGACGACAGCGATAGAGCCCACCAAGCCGGTGGGTCTTGAACGTTCGTGCGCCACCGCTTCGTCCGGCGACTGGATCCGTACGGCGCCGGATGGCGAAGGCATCGAGCGGATCGAGGCCTTCTTCAGCGGCCATGCCTATGACACCCACCGGCACGACACCTATGCGATCGGCTACACGATCAGCGGGGTGCAGAGCTTCGACTATCGCGGCGCGCAGCGGGATTCGACGCCGGGCGACCTGATCGTGCTGCATCCGGACGAATTGCATAACGGCCGGGCCGGGATCGAGAGCGGCTTTCGCTACCGCATGGCCTATGTCGAACCCGGCCTGATCATGGCGGCGCTCGCCGGGCGCGCCAGCGCGATGCCGTTCATCGGCAATGCCGTCTGCCGTGATGGCAGCCTGATGCGGGCGCTGGTTGGCCTGCTCGGCGATGTCGGGCATGGGCTGGAGCCGCTGGAGCGCGATGCAGCGGTCGGGGCGCTGGCCGAGGCGCTGCTCAAGCTCGATCCGTCCTGTGGGCTTGATGGGGCGGAGACGCCGGCGATGCGGGCCTGCGAGCGGGCGCGCGATTTTCTGAGCGAGAGCCGCGACGAAGCGATCGATTCCACGCAGCTGGAAGCGATCACCGGGCTCGACCGCTATGCGCTGGCGCGGCAGTTCCGCCGCCGCTACGGCACCAGCCCGCATCATTACCTGGTGATGCGCCGGCTGGAGCGGGCAAGGCTGCTGATCCGCCAGGGCGAAGAGCTGGCCGAGGCGGCCGCGGCGAGCGGCTTCGCCGATCAGAGCCATATGACCCGGCATTTCCGCAAGGCCTATGGGCAATCGCCCGGACGCTGGCGGGCGATGCAGGTCGGAGACAGGCCGGAGGCGGCCTGAGCGGCGCTCAGTTCATCACGCAGAAGCCGCCGATGACCGTCTGCGAACGGCACCAGATCTGCGGCTCCGCCGGCTGTGTGCTCCGCAGGTCGGTCGCGTTGGCTGCAGCGACGGTGGTTGGTGTCGCGCTGCGGAGCGGCTGGTTCGCGGCTGCGCTTTCCCCCTGGCGGCTGCGCAAAGCCGGCGTCGCGACGAGATGGGAGCCGTCACGGTGGCCCTGGCTCGTCGGCGTGGCGTGTGAACGGCCGCCGAAGCGGAACTTGGCGGCTTCGGCGCTCGCCGGCAGAAGGGCCATGGCGAGAGTGGCGACAGCGAGAAGACGGATCATGCCAGGCTCCATTGCGCGGCCTGAGCGTGCCTGAGCATGCTTGTCCTGCCCAGCGAAGCTTCGGATCAAGCTGAGCAAGGGGTTAAGCGGATGGCGCGGGCTGCTGCAAGATCAGGCGCGGGCTCCGGTCAGGCCGGCCCATGCCGCCATGGCGCCCTGCGCCACCGCCTCCAGCTCGACGCGGCTGGCGCCATCGCGGGCGCGGATCGACATGCCCTGCTGCACCGTGGCGTAGAAGGCGGCAATCGCCGGCGGATCGCAGCTTGCGGGCAACTCGCCCCGGGCGATGTCGTTCCGCAGGCGCGCTTCCATCACGCCCTGCATCTCGCCGCGGGCATCGCGCAGGGCGCGGCCGGCTTCGTCGCTCGTGCCGGCGGCATGGATGACTGAGAGCACGACCATGCAGCCGGCCGGCTTGCCGGGGCGGCTGAACAGGGCGGCCGAGCGCATCAGGTAGATCCCGATCGCCTCGCGGGCGGTCGGTGCGGCGGCGATCGCGGCGGCGAGCTCGGCGCCGTCGCCCGCCTCATAGAGCGCCAGCGCTTCGCGATAGAGCGCCTCCTTGCTGCCGAAGCAGGCGTAGAGGCTCGGCGCATTGATGCCCATCGCCGCGGTGAGCTCGCTCATCGAGGCGCCCTGGAAGCCCTTCTCCCAGAACAGCAGCATGGCCTTCTGCAGGGCTTCAGCCCGGTCGAAGGCGCGTGGGCGGCCACGTTCGGCCATGATCGCTACCTTTCTGTATCGACCGATAAATAAATCGCTTGACGCTTTGGGGCAAGCGAGGCATCGATATCTGTATCAATTACTACAGATATGGTAACCCATGACGGAACTGGCTGGCAAAAGGGCTCTGGTGACCGGCGGCAGCCGCGGCATCGGCGCGGCGACCGCGCTCCGGCTGGCGCAGGACGGGGCGGATGTGGCGCTGACCTATGAGCACGCCCGCGACAAGGCCGAGGCCGTGGCAGGCCAGATTCGGGCGCTCGGACGCAAGGCCGTGGTGCTGCAGGCCGACAGTGCCGATCCGGCGGCGCTCGCGGCGGCCGTCGACAAGGCCGCGGCGGAGCTCGGCGGGCTCGACATCCTCGTGAACAATGCCGGCATCTGGCACTATGGCGAGGTCGGGAGCTGGAGCCTCGACGAGATCGACAAGGTCATCGCCGTCAATGTCCGCGCCGTGATCGTCGCCTCGCAGGCCGCGGCGAAGCATCTGCCCGATGGCGGGCGGATCATCACCACCGGCTCATGCCTGGCCGAGCGCGTGACCGATCCGGGCATCGCCCTCTATGCGATGAGCAAGGCGGCGCTGATCGGCTTCACCAAGGGCCTCGCCCGCGATCTCGGAGCGCGCGGCATCACCGTCAACGTCGTCCATCCTGGATCGACCGATACCGACATGAACCCGGCCGATGGCGACCATGCCGACGACCAGCGCGCCAAGATGGCGATCCCACGCTACGGCAAGGCCGAGGACATCGCCGGATTGATCGCCTATCTCGCCAGCGAGGAAGGGCGGTTCATCACCGGCGCGGGCATCGCCATCGATGGCGGGGTGAATACCTGAGGCTCAGTGCCCCGGCAGGACGATGATCGTCGGTTTCGTCGGAAGCGTCGCCTTCGACAACACGATCTCCGGCCGCTCGCGCCGCTCGACCGGCCAGAGGTCCTGCGAGCGGGCGAGGAAACGATTGAGCGTGCCGCCGCCGAAGAAGTGCATGGGTATCATTACCCTGGCCTGCACGGCCTTCAGCACCTCCAGCATGCCCTCCTGGTCGAGCGTATAGCTGCCATCGACCGGGAAGAGCACGATATCGACCCGCCCGAGCGCGCGTAAATGGCCGGGTTCGAGCGGGTGATGGAGATGGCCGAGATGGGCAATACAGAGCTCGCCGATCTCGAAGACGAACATCGAGTTGCCGTCATAGTCGGTGTCGCCGCCATAGGTGCGGATATTGGTCGGGACGTTGCGCACGCGCAGGTCGCCCATCGTGACGTCGTGACGGGCGGCGCCCTTGCCTGAGGGGTCCCAGCCCGGCAGCACCTGCTTGATGGCGGGATCCGGCGCACGCGAATAATGCGTCGAATGCGCCTTGTTCATCGTAGCGATGTCGGGCGTCACCGGCGGACGGACATAGTCGTTGTAGTCGGTCGCCGCCTTCACCCCGCTGGCCGTCTCGATCAGGAAGGTGGCGTGACCGACGAAGGTCAGCTTCACCTCGTCCTTGCCGAGGTTCACGCGTTGGATCGGCAGGCGGAGCGAGGCCATCTCGGGCCGGCAGCCGGGCTCATTCGCCTGAGCGAGGGCAGGGGCGGCGAGCCCGGTCGCGAGGATGGCGGCGAGACCAAATCGCCATAGCATCGTCGCAACGGTCATCGTCGGCTCCCGGAGCAGTTGGTGCACCGGGAGCTTCCCGCAAAAGCCGGACCACGAAAAGCCGGCTGGCGGGTTTGTGAAGCGTCAGCCCTTGCTGACCCGCACGGTCGCGTCGGCGCGCTTCTCCAGGCCGGGCAGCAGTTCGAGGCCGAGGCCCGGTGCTTCCGAGACGGTGATCATGCCGTCCTTCATCGCCGGCAGCTCCGTGACGAGCTCGGTGTACCAGCCGGTGTAGAAGGCACGGACCGATTCTTGGATCAGCGCGTTGCGGGCGTGCAGCGAGAAATGGCACGACGCCGCATAGACCACCGGGCCGGTGCAGTCATGCGGCGCGACCGGGGTATGCCAGGCCTCGGCCATGCCGGCGATCTTGCGCGCTTCCGAGAGGCCGCCGCACCATGACAGGTCGAGCATCACCACGCCGGCCGCCTTAGTCTCGAGATAGTCGCGGAAGGAGTGGGTATAGGCCAGCGTCTCCGAGGCGCAGACCCAGGCCTTGGAATGGCGGGCGTATTCGCCGAGGTCCTGGACGTTGTCGAGCCGGAACGGGTCCTCGTGCCAGTAGGTGTCGAACTCGGCGAGGCGCTCGGCTAGCTTCTTGGCCATGGGCAGGCTCCAGAGCGAGTGGAACTCGACCATGATGTCCATCTTGTCGCCGACCGCCCTCCGGATCTTGCGGAAGGGTTCCAGCGCCGTGTTCAGCTCCTGCGGGCTGATGTCCCAGCCGGCGGTGCGTTCGGCGGCGATGTCGAAGGGCCAGATCTTCATGCCGGTGATGCCCTGCTCCAGCAGGGAATGCGCCAGTTCGTCGGCCCGGTAGAGGAAGCCTTCGAGGTCCTCATAGGGGCCGCCCTGCTCGCCGACATGCCAGTTCGCGACCTTCTGGGCACGGGCGTCGCGGATGTATTTGTAGCCCGCGCAGGTGTTGTAGGTGCGGATGGTGTCGCGGGAGCGGCCGCCGAGCGCGATCGAGACCGGCTGGCCGATCGCCTTGCCGTAGATGTCCCAGAGCGCGAGGTCGACGGCCGAGTTGCCGCGCGTCTCGACGCCCGAGCCGCGCCAGCCGAGATAATTGTTCAGGCTGGCATTGCGGGCCTCGATCTGCAGCGGATCCTGGCCGATCAGCTTGGGCGCGACGCTCTCATGCAGATAGGCCTCGACCGCGGCGGCGCCCATGAAGGTCTCGCCGAGGCCGACGAGCCCGTCATCGGTGTGCAGGCGCACCCAGACGAGGTTGCCGAACTCGGCAAGGCGGATGGTTTCGAGGGCGGTGATCTTCATGGGTGGTCCGGATCGGTTGGAAGAGGGGCGCAGATCAGGCGTCATTCTCGGGCTTGACCCGAGAATCTCATGACTGGAGGGCGCTGGTTTCCGAGATGGTCGGGGCAAGCCCGACCATGACGGCGTCGGTGGGCTCGCTTACTTCCCGCGCAGTTTGGCGAGGTCGGCCTGAATGCGCTCGATCGTGTCCTTGCCAATCGTCGCCTGGTGGCGCTGGTACACGGCCTGGGTGCTGTCGCGCATCTTGGCGAGCTCCTCGGCGCTGACCTCGCTGACCTGCATGCCCTTGGCCTTGAGATTGGCGAGGGACTTGTCGTTGAGCTCGCGCGAGACCTTGCGCTCCTCGTCGCGGCCGACGATGGCGCAGTCGCTGAGGATCTTCTGCTCCTCGGCCGAGAGCTGGTCCCAGAGCTTCTTCGAATAGAGCATCAGGAACGGCGTATAGGCGTGCCGCGACAGGGTCAGATACTTCTGGACCTCGTAGAGCTTCGAGGTGTCGATGGTGACGAGCGGGTTCTCCTGGCCGTCGATCGCATGGGTCTCCAGCGCCGCGAAGACCTCGCCGAAGGCCATCGGCGTCGCATTGGCGCCCATGGTCTTGAAGCTGTCGAGGAAGATGTTGTTCTGCATGACGCGAACCTTGAGCCCGGTCATCTCCTCGGCCTTGGTCACGGCCCGCTTCGAATTGGTGAGATTGCGGAAGCCGTTCTCCCAATAAGCGAGGTTGACCACGCCGAAGCCCGGCAGCTTGTCAGAGATGTACTTGCCGAAGGCGCCGTCGAGCACCGCGTCGGCCTCCTTCTCGTCGGTGAAGAGGAAGGGCAGGTCGAAGACGCCGAGCTCGGGCATGATGCCGACCAGCGGCGAGGACGAGGTGATCACCATCTCCTGCGTGCCGGCGCGCAGCGCCTGCGTCGCCTGCAGGTCGCCGCCGAGCGCGCCGCCCCAGAAGGCCTGGAGCTTGAGCTTGCCGCCGGATTTCTCGGCCATGCAGGCCTTCATCTTGGCGACGCCATTGCCGACCGGGTGATCCTCGTTGATGCCGTTGGAGACACGGATATTGCGCTCCTTGATCTGCGCCTGGGCGGTGCCGGCGATAGCCGCGAGCGCGACGCCGGCGACGAGCGAGAGGAGGCGGGCTGTCTTGGTCCGAGTTGCCTTGGTCATGATCTACTCCCTGGTACTGAACTCTTCTTGGGTTTTGGTGGGGCAGGCTTTGTCTCAGCGGCCGCTCAGCCAGGCGAGCGGCACCATCACGAGCTGCGGGAACAGCACGAGCAGGAACATCGCGATCGACTGGGCGATGAAGAACGGCCAGACGCCGCGCATCACCGCGCTCATCGGCACGCGGGCGACGCCGCAGACGACGTTGAGCACGATGCCGACCGGCGGCGTGATCAGGCCGATGGCGTTGTTGATGATGAAAAGGACGCCGAAATAGATCGGGTCGATGCCGGCCTGCTTGACGATCGGCATCAGCACCGGCGTCAGGATCAGCACGGTCGGGGTGAAGTCGAGCGCGGTGCCGACCGCCATGACCAGCAGCATGATGATGATCATCAGCACGGTCTTGTTGCCCATGAAGGGTTCGAGCAGCGAGGAGAGCTCGGCCGGGATGTTGGCCTGCGTGATCAGCCAGGCCGAGACCACGGCCGCGGCGACCAGCAGCATCACGGCGCTGGTCGTCTTGGCGGCCAGCAGCGTCACCCGGTAGAGGTCGCTCGGCTTCAGCTCGCGATAGACGAACATGCCAACGATCAGCGCGTAGACGGTTGCGACTACAGCCGCTTCCGTCGGCGTGACGATGCCGAAGCGGATGCCGCCGAGGATCGCGATCGGCATCAAGAGCGCGAGCGAACCGTCCCAGGTCGCCTGCAGGCGCTCGCGACCGGTCCGGCGCGGCAGCACTGTCAGCTGATCGCGGCGGCTGACGATCCACCAGGCGATGACCAGCGAGAGGCCGATCAGGAGGCCGGGGAAGACGCCGGCGAGGAAGAGCTTGGTGATGGACAGGTTTGCGGCGACGCCGAAGACGATGAAGCCGATCGAGGGCGGGATGATCGGGGCGATGATGCCGCCGGACGCGATCAGGCCGGCCGAACGGCCGACATCGTAGCCGGCGCTGCGCATCATCGGCAGCAGGATCGAGGCGAGCGCCGCAGTGTCGGCCGCGGCCGAGCCCGAGAGCGAGGCCATGATGATCGCCGCGAAGATCGCGACATAGCCGAGGCCGCCATGGAGATGGCCGACCAGCGAGAGCGCGAAGTTGACGATGCGCTTAGAGAGGCCGCCGGCATTCATCAATTCGCCGGCGAGCAAGAAGAAGGGAATGGCGAGGAGCTGGAAGGAATCCGCGCCGATGATCATGTTCTGCGCGATGATCTGGGTGTCGTAGACGCCGAGCCAGAACATCAGGCAGACGGCGCAGACGATCAGTGCGAAGGCGATCGGCATGCCGAGCGCCATCGCTCCGCAGAGCGAGACGAGGAAGACGGCGACGGTCATTCCAGGTGCCCCTTGAGATTATGCGAGGGGCTGGCGCTGTAGTCGCCGGCGAATTCCGCGAGCTCGTACGGGCCGAGCTTGCCGGTCAGCGCCCGGAACAGGCGGCCGAGCGTGATCAGCGCGATGCCGGCGCCGGCGAAATAGAGCACGCCGTAGACATAGGCCATGCTGATGCCGGTAACCGGGGCAACGGAGGTCTCGTTGATCGCCTGCTGCTTCCAGGTACCTTCCAGCAGCATCAGGCAGCAGATGAAGACGATGGCGTCGCTGACGATCATGCAGAGGCGTCGGCCCTTGTCGCCGAGCGCTCCGATGAGGCTGTCGACGCCGAGATGGCCGTTCTCGCGCATCACCACGACGGCGCCGATGAAGGTCAGCCAGACGAAGAAATAGCGCGACAGCTCCTCCGACACGTCGATGCCGGAGTTGAACAGATAGCGCAGCACGACATTGCCGAACACCATCACCACCATGCCAGCGAGCAGGGCGACGAGGCTGAACTCAAGCGCGCGTAAGACCCACCTTTCGGCGTGACGCAGCATTGGACGTTTCCCGTTGGTCTGTTGTTGTCGGCTTTCCGGCGCTCTTCGGCGCTTCGGATCTGGGCGCTTCGGTCTTGATGCGGGCGGCGTTTTCCATGTCGGCGCGGGCGACCGCGATCAGCTCGGCCATGGTCCGCCTGGCACGTTCAGGATCGCGGGCGACGATGGCGTCGGTGACGACGCGGTGGATCGCGAGCGAGGCCCGCGCGCGCTCATGGTCGTGCATGGAGAGCCCGAACGAGGCCTTCAGCACGGCCTGCAGGATCGGCTTGAGCTGAATCAGCAGCAGGTTGCCGGAGGCCTCGAGGATCGCTTCGTGGAAGCGGTAGTCGGCGGTCTGGTGGGCCGGCTTGTCGTCCGCAGCCGTCATCGCGGTCATCGCGGCGGTGATCTCGGCGATCTGTTGTTCGGTGCCGCGCTCGGCCGCGAGGCCGGCGGCCGTCGGCTCGATCATGCCGCGCAGTTCGAGCAGGTCGCGCTGGAAGCCGCTCGCCATGTCGGCATCCGTCATCCAGCCCATCACCTGCGGATCGAGCAGGCGCCAGGCCGAGACCGGTTGGACCCGCGAGCCGACGCGCGGGCCGGTGACGATCAGCCCCAGCGCCTGCAGCGTCTTGGTCGCCTCGCGGATGACGGTGCGGCTGACGCCGTAGCGCGCGCAGAGCTCGTCTTCCCGGGGGAGTGTCCCATCGAGCCCGATCTGGCCGGAGACGATCTCCCGGCCGAGCCGGTCGACGAGGTGCGCATGGAAGTTCGAAGGGCGAGCCATAGATAGATCATATCATCATATGATTGAGTCGCAAGTAGGCCTTTGGGCTGGAGCCCGGAGACGGCGCCGGAATGCGGTTGGGAGGGGAGGTGGAGAAGCGGTCGTCCGACGAAAGGGCGCGCCGCTGAGCGGGTCTGCGGCTTCGGAGCGGGCTGGACGGTTGCGGGCAGGGCGGCTGGTCGCTACATAGCGGCCAGATTTCCCGAAAGCCTCAGCGCCCAGTCCGAAGCGGAGCCCGCACGCCCCATGTCTCGTCAGTTCATCTACCATATGCGCGGCCTGTCGAAGACCTATCCGGGCGGCAAGCAGGTCCTGAAGGACATCCATCTCAGCTTCTATCCGGACGCCAAGATCGGCGTGCTCGGTGTCAACGGCGCCGGTAAGTCGACCTTGCTCAAGATCATGGCCGGCTTCGACAAGGAGTGGACCGGCGAGGCCTGGGTCGCCGAAGGCGCGCGCGTCGGCTACCTGCCGCAGGAGCCCAAGCTCGACGAGACGCTGACCGTCCGCGAGAACGTCATGCTCGGCGTCGGCCCGCAGAAGGCGATCCTCGACCGCTACAACGAACTCGCCATGAACTATTCGGACGAGACCGCGGACGAGATGACCAATCTCCAGGACGAGATCGAGGCCAAGGGCCTGTGGGATCTCGATTCCAAGGTCGACCAGGCTATGGACGCGCTGCGCTGCCCGCCGGACGACTGGCAGGTCGGCAAGCTCTCGGGCGGCGAGCGCCGCCGTGTCGCCATGTGCAAGCTCCTGCTGGAGCAGCCCGAGCTGCTGCTGCTCGATGAGCCGACCAACCATCTCGACGCTGAGACCACCGCCTGGCTGGAAGGGCATCTGCGGACCTATCCGGGCGCGATCCTGATCGTCACCCACGATCGCTACTTCCTCGACAACGTCACCAGCTGGATCCTCGAGCTCGATCGCGGCCAGGGCATCCCCTATGAGGGCAACTACTCGGCCTGGTCGGTGCAGAAGCAGAAGCGTCTCGCCCAGGAAGGCCGCGAGGACGCCTCGCGCCAGAAGACGCTGGAGCGCGAGGCCGAGTGGATGGCCGCCTCGCCGAAGGCGCGCCAGGCCAAGAGCAAGGCCCGTATCCAGCGCTATGACGAGCTGGTCCAGAAGGCCTCGAACAAGGGGCCGGACACCGCGCAGATCATCATCCCGATCGCCGAGCGGCTGGGTAACAACGTCGTCGATTTCGAGGGGCTTTCCAAAGGCTTCCAGGACAAGCTTCTCATCGATGACCTCACCTTCAAGCTGCCGCCGGGCGGCATCGTCGGCGTGATCGGCCCCAACGGTGCCGGCAAGACCACGCTGTTCAAGATGATCACCGGCGTCGAGAAGCCGGATGCCGGCACGATCAAGATCGGCGAGAGCGTGCAGCTCGGCTATGTCGACCAGAGCCGCGACTCGCTCGACGACAAGAAGAATGTCTGGGAAGAAATCTCGGGCGGAAACGACATCATCTATCTCGGCAAGAAAGAAATCAATTCAAGGGCTTATTGCTCGGCTTTCAACTTCAAGGGCGGCGACCAGCAGAAGAAGGTCGGCTCGCTTTCGGGCGGTGAGCGCAACCGCGTCCACCTCGCCAAGATGCTGAAGAGCGGCGCCAACGTCCTCCTGCTCGACGAGCCGACCAACGACCTCGACGTCGATACCCTTCGCGCGCTCGAAGAGGCGCTGGAGGATTATGCCGGCTGCGCCGTGATCATCAGCCACGATCGCTGGTTCCTCGACCGCATCGCCACCCACATCCTCGCCTTCGAGGGCGACAGCCATGTCGAGTGGTTCGAGGGCAACTTCCAGGATTACGAGGAAGACAAGCAGCGCCGGCTGGGTATCGACAGCACCATTCCGAAGCGCATCCAGTACAAGAAGTTCACGCGCTAAGCCGCTGGCGCAGGATTCAAAACGGCCCGCGCTCCGGAAACGGGGCGCGGGCTTTTTCTATCGGGTGGCCAGATCGAGTGCATGACGGTGTGAATGTCGAAAGCCGGTAGCTTGTAAGCTCTGGGGTGGTTCCGGAAAGCCGCCATCCTGCTTAAGAATGAGCGCGCCGGTCGGAGCCTCGATCATGATGCAGCACTCTACTGCCCCTGCCGGCGATGATCCCGGCTGGTTCGCAAAGGCCGCCCCCGAAGACGAGGGTTTCTTGCCCGGTCTCGGCGCTCGGCTCGATCAGGCCATAGCCGACGGGAAAGTCTGGAACCTGCACGGGCTCGTCGTGCTGCGAAGCGGCAAGGCAGTCCTCGAACGCTATTTCGGAGGCGAGGATCGCGCCCGCGGCGTCGGCGCGCTCGGCCATGTCGTCTTCACGCCCGACACGCTGCATGATTTGCGATCCTGTTCGAAGAGCATCGTCGGCCTGCTCTATGGCATCGCGCTGCAGCAGGGACAGGTACCACCTCCGGAAGCGCCGCTCTTCTCCGCATTCCCGGAACACGCCGATCTCGCGCATCGGGATGGCCGTGATCGGCTTCTGATCCAGCATGTGCTGACGATGGCGATGGGCACCGACTGGGACGAAAGCAGCTTCCCGTATTCCGACCCTCGCAACAGCGAGATTGCGATGGACGCTGCGCCGGATCGGTATCGCTACATCCTTGAGCGGCCGGTGATCGATGTGCCGGGTGCGCACTGGGCGTATTGCGGCGGAGCGACAGCACTTTTGGCCCGCATCATCGCGAAGGGCACGGGCAAAGCGCTCCACGACTTTGCTCGCGAAAGCCTGTTCGGACCCCTGGGGATGGGGGCGACCGAATGGGTGACGGATGATGATGGCGAGCCGATTGCCGCATCGGGCGTGCGGATGTCGACACGCGATCTTGCGCGCATCGGCATGATGATGCTGAACGGCGGCCAGGTGAGCGGACGTTCGGTCGTCCCCGCCGAATGGCTTGCGCGCTGCGTGACCCCTTTCGTCAGCGCCGACGAGCTTCGCCGCTACGGCTATCAGTGGTTTGTCCTCGACATCGCCTTCGGTAAGCCGAAGGGCTGGGCCGTCGGCCGGCTGGAGCGCATGTGGATGGCGCAAGGCGAGGGAGGCCAGCGGCTGTTCGTTATCCCCGCGCTCGACTTGGTCATCGCGGTGACAGCCGGAAACTACGAGCGGGAAGACCAGTGGATGCCGCCGACGCGGGTCTTGCGTGAAATCGTCCTGGCGCAATTGCAATAGGAGTCCTCAGGCGAGAACTCCCGCGCCTTATCCTGAAGAGGCCCTCTTAACCTCCGCAACAGGGCAGAAGCCGACCGCTATGCCCGAGCCTCCCCGCCGAGCAGCTTCTGCAGGGCCACGAGGTCCGTCCCGACGAAATCCGAGGAGCGGCTGACCTCCGCCCATTCCGCCGCCTGCTTCTGTCGCTGCGCGTCAGCCTGCGCGAGGACGAAGAGGGCGTCGCTGCCGAGGACGAGATGGGCCGGCAGCGTCTCGCGGCGGCTGAGGTCGAGCACGACCCCAGCGATCCGCTCGGGATCGCCGATCTCGTTGCCGACATAGGTCCTGAGCAGGTCGAGCACGGCGCCGACGCTGGGCTGATAGTCCGGCATCACCGCCGGGGTGTTGCCGCGGGCGACCTCGCCCCAGCCGGTGCGCATGCCGCCGGGTTCGACGCAGACGATCTTCACGCCGAAGGGCGCGACTTCTCTGGCGATCACCTCGCTGAAGCCGCCGACCGCCCATTTCGCCGACTGGTAGGCGCTGAGGCCGGGCGTAGCGGTCCGCCCGCCGACCGAAGAGATGTTGATGATGTGGCCGGCGCGCTGGGCCCGCAGCACCGGCAGCGCGGCGCGGGTGAGGTTCACGACGCCGTAGAAATTGGTCTCGATCTGGGCGCGGAAGCTGTCCTCGCTGGTCTGTTCGAAGGCGGCGGCGTGGCCGTAGCCGGCATTGTTCACGAGTACGTCGAGCCGGCCGAAGGTGTCGACCGCAACGGTTACGGCCACGTTCGCGGCCGCCATGTCGGTGACGTCGAGCACGAAGGAGAGCAGCGTGTCGGGGTAGCGGGCCTCGAGATCGGCGAGGCGGCCGGGATCGCGGGCGGTCGCGACGACAGTGTCGCCGGCGGCGAGGGCGGCCTCAGTGATCGAGCGACCGAGGCCGCGGGAGGCGCCGGTGATCAGCCAGGTCTTCGTCATGTGCTGTCCTCTCGACATTGTGAGTGAGTGCTTGCTCATTTAAATTGATCGAAAAAGCCCAGGCGCCCTCTGCCTCGGCTAGCGTTCAGGCGGAAATGCCGTCCCAGAAGACCGAAAAGCCGGTCTTCCTGTAGTGCTCGTGCCGGTTTGGTTCCTGCGCGATCAGGTCGAGCGTCATGGTGCCGATGGCGTCGAGCACCGCACCGATGAAGCTCTGCGGCTGGTCCTTGAGCACGCCCTCGCGGTGGCCTTGCTCGAACATGGCACTGATCTCGGCGAAGGCGACGGCAGACCTGTCGCGGGTTTCCTGGGTGATCCGGCCGGAGACGGCGAGCTGGCGCAGCGCCTTGCGCTTGGCGGGATGCTTCGCGCCCCAGTCGATGAAGCCGTTCCAGAAATGCTCGAACCGGTCGCGCACGCTGCCATGGCTGGGATAGGAGGGCACGGTGAGCCTGGCGAAGTCGGTCTTCAGCTCGAGATAGAGCTGGTTGAGCAATTCGTCCTTGCTGGCGAAATAGGTGAAGAGCGTGCCCTCGGCGAGCTTGGCCTCCCTGGCGATCTTGGCGGTCGGCGCGCCGGTGCCATGCTCCGCCACCAGCTTGCAGGCGGCGGCCAGGATCGCTTCGCGCTTCGCTTCGCTGAGGGGACGGGCCATGAACGGATCAAATCTGAATGAGTGAGTGATTGCTCATTTATTCCGGTGACATGGAAAGTCAATCCCTGCTGATCTGCCTCTCGAAGCCGTGACCGGTTGCTGGCGGGCAGGCGCTGATTGGGCCGGTTGCGCCGGCCCAATCAATGGGGGCCGTGGGCCTCACGCCTTGCCCTTCACCAGGATGTTGGCGTCGACATCCTGGATGTCGCGCTTGCCGCAGAGGGCCATGGTGATGTCCATCTCCTTGCGGATGATGTCGAGAGCGAGCTTGACGCCGTCCTCGCCCATGGCGCCCAGGCCATAGAGGAAGGGGCGGCCGATCAGCACGCCGCGGGCGCCGAGCGCCACCGCCTTGAGCACGTCCTGGCCGGAGCGGACGCCGCCATCCATCCAGACCTCCATGCGCCCTCCGACCTGCTCGACGATTCCGGGCAGGGCCGCGATCGAGGAGACCGCGCCGTCGAGTTGGCGCCCACCATGGTTAGAGACGATCAGCGCATCGGCGCCGCTCTGGGCCGCGAGCTCGGCGTCCTCGGCGTCGAGGATGCCCTTGAGGATCAGCTTGCCGCCCCAGCGGTCCTTGATCCATTTGACGTCGTCCCAGCTCAGGGTCGGGTCGAACTGCTCGGCGGTCCAGGCGGAGAGCGAGGTCATGTCGCCGACGCCGGTGGCGTGGCCGACGATGTTGCCGAAGCTGCGCCTTTTGGTGCCGAGCATGCCCATGCACCAGCGCGGCTTGAAGACGAGGTTGATCAGATTGGCGATGGTCGGCTTGGGCGGCGCGGAGAGGCCGTTGCGGATGTCCTTGTGGCGCTGGCCGAGGATCTGCAAATCGAGCGTCAGCATCAGCGCCGAGCAGCCGGCCGCCTTGGCGCGGTCGATCAGGCGCTCGATGAAGACCCGGTCGCGCATCACATAGAGCTGGAACCAGAACGGCTTGTCGGTGTTCTCGGCGACGTCCTCGATCGAGCAGACGCTCATGGTCGAGAGCGTGAAGGGCACGCCGGCCCGGGCGGCTGCCCTGGCGGCGAGGATCTCGCCATCGGCGTGCTGCATGCCGGCGATGCCCGTCGGGGCGAGCGCCACCGGCATCGAGACCTGCTCGCCGATCATGGTCGAGGCCAGGGTGCGGTTGGTCATGTCGACTGCGACGCGCTGGCGCAGCTTGATATTGGCGAAATCGGCCTCGTTGGCGCGATAGGTGCTCTCGGTCCAGGCGCCGGAATCGGCATAGTCGTAGAACATGCGCGGGACGCGGCGTTTTGCCTGCAGACGCAAATCCTCGATGGTCAGAAGCTGGGCCATAGTCGCCAAATCCCGCGTTTTCTCCGTTCGCTCGGTCGCATGGAACGAAGCGGGAGGCAACCGCGGAGGCCACGCGTCCTGAGATGCGGCCCGCTTCAGGCCCTGTTCATCGCGATGCGGCGATGCCAGCGGTTGAGCCGGGCGGCCCGATCCTGTAGGGGCCGCTCACCCCGTCCGTCTGCTCTGCGAGATAGTGCTCATGCTTCTGCGGCTCGTCGCTGCATTCCTCTTCTGCGGCCTTGCGACCGTCGCCTCCGCTCAGCAGGAGGGCGTCGGCTGGAAGACCGGGCGCGAGGCGGCCGAGATCGAGCGCAAGATCACGGCGCTGATCGGCAGGATGACGCTGGAGGAGAAGGTCGGCCAGCTCCACCTCTCCGGGCGCGGCGAGGGCTTCGACATCAATCAGGTCAAGGCCGGCCGCATGGGCGCGGTGATGAATTTCGTCGTGCCGGCGGAGGTTCGGCAGGTCCAGGAGGCTGTCAGGCAGTCGCGCCTCAAGATCCCGCTGATCATCGGCCTCGACGCCGTCCACGGCTTCTCGACCTATTTTCCGCTGCCGCTCGGCCAGGCTTCGAGCTGGAATCCGCAACTGATCGAGCAGGCGGCCTATTGGACCGGGCGCGAGGCGCGGGCCGCCGGCGTCAACTGGACCTTCGCGCCGATGGTCGACATCTCGCGCGATCCGCGCTGGGGCCGGGTGCTGGAGGGCGCGGGTGAGGACGCCTACCTCGCCAGCGTGATCGCGGCGGCGCGCACCCGCGGCTATCAGCGCGGCGGCGTCGCGGCGAGCGTCAAGCACTTCGTCGGCTATGGCGCGGCCGAGGGCGGGCGCGACTACAACTCGACCTGGATCCCGACCAGCCAGCTGCACGACCTTTTCCTGCCGCCGTTCAAGGCGGCCTTCGACACCGGCGCGATGACGGCGATGGCGGCGTTCAATGCCCTCAACGGCATGCCGGCCACGGCCCATCGCGGCATGCTGACCGACCTTTTGCGCGGGAAATGGGGGTTCCGCGGCTTCGTCACCTCGGATTTCGGCTCGATCACCGAATTGCGCCTGCACGGCATCGCCAAGGATGACGCCGAGGCCGCCCGCAAGGCGCTGCTCGCCGGCATCGACATGGATATGATGGGCGATGTCTACCACAAGCACCTCGCGGGTGAGGTGAAGGCTGGCCGCGTGCCGGTGAAGGCGCTCGACGAGGCCGTCCGGCGCGTGCTCAGGGTGAAGTACCATCTTGGCCTGTTCGAGCGGCAGGACGTCGATGTGGCGGCGGCGCCGTCGCTGATGCAGACCGAGGAAGCCCGCAAGGTCGCGCGCCAGGCGGCGCGCGAGGGTGTGATCCTGCTCAGGAACGACAAGCAGACGCTGCCGATCGCGCCGGCTGTGAAGTCGGTCGCGGTGATCGGCGCCATGGCGGTGCCGGAGGACGAGCGGGTCTGGACCGATCCGGCTGGGCTAGGCCGACGCGTCGTGCAGCCGCTGCCGGATGCGCTGCGCGAGCAATTGCCTTCGGACGTCACCGTCACCTACGAGCCAGCCTTTACCAAGGCTTGCGGCACTGAGTTCAAGGACAAGGACGCCGCGCTGAAGGCGGCGGCCGCCGCCGATCTCGTCGTCACCATGCTCGGCGAGGATTGCGAGTTCATGGGCGAGGGGGCCTCGCGCACCAATCTTAGTCTGCCGGGCGTGCAGCAGGAGTTGCTCGAGGCGCTGGTCGCCACGGGCAAGCCGGTGGTGCTGGTGCTGGCGACCGCACGGCCGCTGGTCCTGAGCTGGGCCGACAAGCATGTCGCCGCGATCGTCCAGACCTTCCATGGCGGCACCGAGGGGCGCGCCGCGATCGCCGAGGTCCTGGCCGGCAAGGTCAATCCGGCCGGGCGCACGCCGATGAGCTTCCCGCGCTCGGTCGGGCAGATCCCGGTCTATTACGACCAGCTGCCGACGGGGCGGCCGCAGAAGATCCGCCAGCGCTATGAATCCATCTACATGGATGAGGCCAACGAGGCGCTCTACCCGTTCGGCTTCGGCCTGTCCTATAGCCGCTTCGCCTATGCCAATCCGCGGGTGACGAACGCCAGGGTGCCGTTCAATGGCGCGACGGAGATCGCCGTCGACGTGACCAATCAGGGGGACCGCGACGGCCAGGAAGTCGTACAGCTTTATATCCGCCAGCCGGTCGCGGAACGGTCGCGGCCGCTTCGGCTGCTCAAGGGCTTCGAGAAGATCGCGCTCAAGGCGGGCGAAACCCGGACAGTGCGGTTCAAATTGGAGGGCAAGGCGCTCGGCGGCCATGACGATGACGGCCGCTACCAGCTCGATCCGGGTATCGTGGAAGTTTATCTTGGGGGCTCTTCACTCGCATCGGTAAGGACGCAATTCGAGCTGGCAAAGCCTTAAGCGGACGTAACGGCAACTGCCGGCGGTTTCATCTCGACAAGCTTGCGTTTTCGGTCAATTCTTGCTGCGCGGGGCCTTTTCGACGTCTTTGCCGAGAGGGCTCCGTTACGACCACGGATGCTCCGAGGGATGCGGCGATGTCGACCGGAACCGTCAAATGGTTCAATACCGAGAAGGGCTATGGCTTCATTCAACCTGCTGACGGCGGCAAGGATGTGTTCGTGCACATCACGGCCGTCAAGGAAGCAGGTCTGATGTCCCTGACCGAGGGACAGAAGCTCTCCTTCGACCTGAAGACCGAGCGCGGCAAGACCGCTGCAGGCGACCTGAAGCTGCTCTGAACGCAGCCGAAGGACTGGTAGGCGTGACGAAGGCTGCAGGCCTGCGGTTGTAAGCACTGCGCCCGAAGCTGATAGGCTCGCTGCCCCACTCAGAGCCGGCCCCCGCCGGGACGGTGAGCACGCGCTTGCGACAGGGCGTGCTGCGGCTCTCGATCTCGATTTGTCCGATGTTCCCTTCTAGCGCGCGTAGCGCCGTGCGCCGGCGACGCAGAGCACGACGGCGGCCGAGGTCGCGATCATCTGCCAGCCGACAGTCTCGCCGAGCAGCAGGCCGGCCAGCGCCAGGCCGAAGAAGGGCTGCAGCAATTGCAGCTGCCCGACCGCGGCGATGCCGCCCTGGGCGAGGCCGCGATACCAGAAGACGAAGCCGATCAGCATGCTGAACAGCGAGACATAGGCGAGGCCGAGCCAGGCCGGGCCGCCCGCCTGCGCGAACGAGGCCGGCAGCGTCGCCAGCGAGAGGCCGGCCATGATCGGCAGTGATAGCACCAGCGCCCAGGAGATCACCTGCCAGCCGCCGAGATGGCGCGACAGCCGGCCACCCTCGGCATAACCGAGGCCGCAGACGATGATCGAGGCGAGCATCAAGAGGTCGCCGACCGGGGAGGCGGCGATGCCTTGCGTCCAGGCGAAGCCGACGACGCAGAGGCTGCCGAGGATGGCGAAGAGCCAGAAGGCAAAGCGCGGTCGCTCGCCGCCGCGCAGCACGCCGAAGATCGCGGTCGCGAGTGGCAAGAGGCCGATGAAGACGATCGAGTGGGCGGAGGTGACATGCTTCAGCGCCAGCGCCGTCAGCAGCGGGAAGCCGACGACGACGCAAAGCGCGACGACGGCGAGCGGCAACAGGTCGGCGGTTGCGGGGCGCTTTTCGCGCAATGCAAGCAGGAGGGCGAGCCCGAGCAGGCCGGCAATGGCGGCGCGAGCGACGGTCAGGAAGATCGGATCGAAATCGGCGACGGCGACGCGCGTCGCCGGCAGCGAGCCGCTGAAGATGACGACGCCGATGAAGCCGTTGAGCAGGCCGTTTGCAGTCTTGTCCATGATACCTCCTGAGGCTGGCCTGCATGCGGAGAGTGCGTGAAGATTTCCAGAGACAGTCCGGTACAGTTCCGGCAATCTGTACTGATGCAGGATGCAGTACAGATTAAGGAATCAGGCGAGGCTGCGGCGGCCGCCGACACGCTCGTCGGCCGTGTCATGGCGACGATACGGCAGCGGATCGCCGGGCGGACGCTGACGCCGGGCGCCAAGCTGCCCTCGATCCGCGGCCTTGCCGAGAGCATGGGCGTGTCGAAGTCGACGGTGGTCGAGGCTTATGAGCGGCTGGCGGCCGAAGGGGCGGTTCAGGCAAGGCGCGGCTCGGGCTTCTATGTCCGGCGCCTGCCGCCGCTCTCGCTCGCCGATGTCGCGCCGAAGCTCGACCGGGCGGTCGACCCGCTCTGGATCGCCCGGCAGTCGCTCGATGCCGGCGCGGACAGCCTCAGGCCCGGCTGCGGCTGGCTGCCGCCGGACTGGCTGCCGGAAGCCTCGATCCGCAAGGCGCTGCGCAAGCTCGGCCGGGCCGAGGCGGCGACGCTGGCCGAATACGGCACGCCGCTCGGCTTAGCCGGGCTGCGCCATCTCCTCGCGCATCGCCTGGCCGAGCGCGGCGTCGAGGCCTCGCCCGACCAGATCGTCCTGACCGAGTCGGGCACGCAGGCGATCGATCTCGTCTGCCGCTTCCTGCTCGAGCCCGGCGACACGGTGTTGGTCGACGATCCCTGCTATTTCAACTTCCAGGCGCTGCTGCGGGCGCACCGGGCGAAGATCGTCAGCGTGCCCTATACGCCGTCGGGGCCGGATATTGCCTTGTTTGCGCAGGCGCTGAGCGAGCACCGGCCGCGGCTCTACGTCACCAACTCAGCGCTGCACAACCCGACCGGCGCGACGCTCTCGGCCACGACGGCGCATCGCCTGCTCAAGCTCGCCGAGCAGGCTGGCCTGACCATCGTCGAGGATGACATCTTCGGCGATCTCGAACCGGATGTCGCGCCGCGGCTCGCCGGGCTCGACGGGCTGGAGCGGGTGATCCAGATCGGCAGCTTCTCGAAGACACTGTCGGCCTCGGTGCGCTGCGGCTACATCGCGGCACGGCCGGACTGGATCGAGGGGCTGACCGATCTCAAGGTCGCGCTGTCCTTCGGTGGCGGGCGGCTTGCAGCCGAGTTGGTGCTCGATATCCTCAAGGACGGCAGCTATCGCCGCCATGTCGAGGCGCTGCGCCAGCGGCTGGCGCAAGCGATGGCACAGACGCGTGGCCGGCTCGCCGCGCTCGACATCGAGCCCTGGCTGACGCCGCGCGGCGGGCTGTTCCTGTGGGGCCGCCTGCCTGACGAGCTCGACGCGGGGGAGGTTGCCCGGCATGCGCTGGGCGAGGGGATTGTGCTCGCGCCGGGCAACGCGTTCAGCCTGTCGCAGACGGCCCGGCATTTCATGCGCTTCAATGTGGCGCAGGCTGCCGATCCACGTATCTTCAGCGTGTTGCGTGAGGCGATGCTGGCAGCTGCGCGATAGCAATCAAGGGCGCGGGGAACCCTTCTCCCGTATGGGAGAAGGGTAGGGATGAGGGCCTGCCCTCGCCCATTGAAGTCGCAACGGCGCCGTTGCGTTTCAACAATCAGCGGCGGTCCCTGACCCCTACCCTCTCCCATCCGGGAGAGGGGATCCCGCGTTTGTTTGATCCGTCGGCGTCGACTGGAATATCGGACGAACAGGCTTGCATCTTCCTCGTATCTGACATAAAGATATCTTTATATCTTTCACAGAATTTCGAGGCGCCCGCAGGTGACCAGCCGCTTCCACCATTCGCTGCCGACCTTGCTGGCCTCGCTGCGTGCGGCGGGTGAGGAGACCCGTTTGCGGATCCTGGCGCTGCTGGCGGAAGGCGAGCTCTCGGTCTCCGATCTCACCGACATTCTCGGCCAGTCGCAGCCGCGCATCTCGCGCCATCTGAAGCTGATGGCCGAGGCCGGGTTGCTGCGCCGCTCGCGGGAAGGCGCCTTCGCCTTCTTCCGGCTCGACGATGCGACGCCGGGCGGTGCGCTGGCATTGGCTCTCGCTCGTGATCTCGACCCCGCCGACCCGGTTCTTGCCGCCGATGGCGAGCGTCTTGCTGCCGTCCGGGCGACACGGGCGGCGGCGGCGCAATCCTATTTCGCCAATGTCGCGCGCGAATGGGATCAGTTGCGTTCGCTGCATGTACCGGATGCCGCCGTGGAAGCTGCCGTCGAGGCGGCGGTCGGCGAGACGCCGCTGCAGGCGCTGCTCGATCTTGGCACTGGCACCGGGCGCATGCTGGAGCGCCTTGCGCCCAAGGCAGCCCGCGCGGTTGGTGTCGATGCCAGCCACGCCATGCTGGCGGTGGCCCGCGCCAATCTCGAAAAGGCGGGGCTGTCGCGGGTCGAGCTCCGGCAGGGCGATATCTATGCGCTGCCCTTCGCCCGCGGCTCCTTCGACCTGGTGATCGTGCATCAGGTACTGCACTTCCTCGACGATCCGGCGCGCGCCCTGCGCGAGGCGGCGGCGCTGCTGTCGCCGGGCGGGCGGTTGATCCTGGTCGATTTCGCGCCGCACGAGATGGAGTTCCTGCGGACCGAGCACGCTCATCGTCGTCTCGGCTTCGAGAAGGACGAGATCGCAGCCTGGTTCGCCGAAGCCGGCCTCGACTGCGACCTTGCCGAAGAGGTCACGGCACCCGACGGGGCTTGCGGCCAGCTCGGCGTCATGCTCTGGCGCGGGCGCGATCGGCGCCTCCAGGGTGATTTTCCGATTCGCCAGTTCGATCGTGAGGTTGCGTGATGAACGCGTTCCGCCCCAGCCGCCACGGCTCGCGCCGTCCGCGCGTCTCCTTCGAGTTCTTCCCGCCGAAGAACGAGGAGATGGAGGTCAATCTCTGGGACAGCGTGCGCCGGCTGGAGCCGCTCGGGCCGGCCTTCGTCTCGGTGACCTATGGCGCCGGCGGCTCGACCCGCGAGCGCACCCACAACACCGTCAAGCGCATGATCGACGAGACCGGCCTGAAGCCGGCAGCGCATCTGACCTGCGTCTCCGCCTCTCGCGCCGAGGTGGACGACGTCATCCGCTCCTACTGGACGGCGGGCGTGCGCCATATCGTGGCGCTGCGCGGCGATCCGGCCGGCGGGCTCGGCACCACCTATGAGCCGCACCCCGAGGGCTATCACCAGACCTCCGACCTGGTCGAAGGCATCCGCAAGATCGGCGAGTTCGAGGTCACCGTCTCGGCCTATCCGGAGAAGCATCCGGAGGCCGCCTCGCTCGATGCCGACATCGATGCGCTGAAGAAGAAGGTCGATGCCGGCGCGACCCGGGCGATCACCCAGTTCTTCTTCGATAACGACGTCTATTTCCGCTATCTCGACAAGGTCCGTGCCAGCGGCATCGAGATCCCGATCCTGCCCGGCATCGTGCCGGTGCAGAACTTCAAGCAGACCGCCGGCTTTGCCCGCCGGACCGGGGCGAGCGTGCCGCAATGGCTGGCCGACCGCTTCGAAGGGCTGGAGGACGACCCGGCGACGCGCCGGCTGGTCGCTGCCGCCGTCTGCGCCGAGCAGGTGCTCGACCTGATCGATCGCGGCGTCTCCGACCTGCACTTCTACACGATGAACAAGGCCGATCTGGTCTATGCGATCTGCCATCTCGTTGGCCTGAAGCCGGAGAAGGCGCAGGCGCAGCAGGCGGCGGCGGAGTAAGCCCATGTCCGATTACAAGCCCACCCTAGCTGACGGCGCCGAGATCGTGCGCGCCCTGCGCCAGGCCGCGTCCGAGCGCATCCTCATCCTCGACGGCGCGATGGGGACGCAGATCCAGGATCTGAAGCTGACCGAGGCCGATTTCCGCGGCGAGCGCTTCAAGGGCTGGAACCACGACCTCAAGGGCAATAACGACCTGATCGCGCTGACGATGCCGGATGCGCTGCGCGACATCCATCTGGCCTATTACCGGGCCGGCGCTGACATCGTCGAGACCAACACCTTCTCCGGCACCTCGATCGCCCAGGCCGATTACGGCATGGAAGCGATCGTCTACGAGCTCAACGTCGAATGTGCCCGGATCGCGCGTGAGGCCGCCGAGATCGCCCGCAAGGAGGACGGTCGCCGCCGCTTCGTCGCCGGTGCGATCGGACCGACCAACCGCACGCTTTCGATCTCGCCCGACGTCAACAATCCCGGCTTTCGCGCCGTCACCTTTGACCAAGTGCGCGATGCCTACGCCGAGCAGGTGCGCGGCCTGATCGATGGCGGCTCCGAGCTGCTGCTGATCGAGACGATCTTCGATACGCTCAACGCCAAGGCCGCGATCGTCGCGATCCAGGAGGTCTTCCGCGAGAAGGGCTCGAAGCTGCCGGTGATGATTTCCGGCACGATCACCGACCTTTCCGGCCGCACGCTGTCGGGCCAGACGGTCGAGGCTTTCTGGAACGCGGTGCGCCATGCCGATCCGCTGACGATCGGCCTCAACTGCGCGCTCGGCGCCCGCGAGATGCGCGCCCATATCAAGGACATGTCGCGCGTCGCCGGCACCCTTGTCTGCGCCTATCCCAATGCGGGCCTGCCCAACGAGTTCGGCCTCTATGACGAGCGGCCGGAAGCGACTGCCAAGATGCTGGCCGAGTTCGCCGATGCCGGCTTCGTCAACATGGTCGGCGGCTGCTGCGGCACGACGCCCGGCCATATTCGCGCCATCGCCGAAGCCGTCGCCGGCAAGGCGCCGCGCGCCATCCCGGAGCCGAAGCCTTACCTCAGGCTCGCCGGTCTCGAGCCGTTCACGCTCGACGAGACCATTCCCTTCGTCAACGTCGGCGAGCGCACCAACGTCACCGGCTCGGCCAAGTTCCGCAAGCTGGTCACCAATGGCGATTATGCCGCCGCGCTCGATGTGGCGCGCGACCAGGTCGCCAATGGCGCGCAGGTCATCGACATCAACATGGACGAGGGCCTGCTCGACTCCGAGAAGGCGATGACCGAGTTCTGCAATCTGATCGCCTCGGAGCCGGACATCTCCCGCGTGCCGATCATGGTCGATTCCTCGAAGTTCCATGTGATCGAGGCCGGTCTCAAGACGATCCAGGGCAAGCCGATCGTCAACTCGATCTCGATGAAGGAGGGCGAGGAAGCCTTCCTCGAGCACGCCCGCATCTGCCGGCAATATGGCGCGGCCGTCGTGGTCATGGCCTTCGACGAGACCGGCCAGGCCGACACCTATGAGCGCAAGATCGAGATCTGCAGCCGCGCCTACAAGCTCTTGACCGAGGTCGCCGGCTTCCCGCCCGAGGACATCATCTTCGATCCGAACATCTTCGCGGTGGCGACCGGCATCGAGGAGCACGACAACTACGGCAACGACTTCATCAACGCGACCCGCACGATCCGCGAGACGCTGCCGCATGCGCATATCTCCGGTGGCGTCTCGAACCTGTCCTTCTCCTTCCGCGGCAATGAAAAGGTCCGCGAGGCGATGCATTCGGTCTTCCTGTACCATTGCATCAAGGCCGGCATGGACATGGGCATCGTGAATGCCGGCCAGCTCGGCTCTTACGACGACCTCGATCCGGAATTGCGCGAGCTCTGCGAGGACGTCGTCCTCAACCGCCGCAAGGATTCGACCGAGCGGCTGCTCGACGCCGCGCCGCGCTTCAAGGGCGACGGCTCGGCGGCGGTCTCGGGCAAGGACCTCGCCTGGCGCGAGGCCGATGTGCACGAGCGCCTCAAGCACGCGCTGGTCAACGGCATCACCGAGTTCATCGACCGCGATACGGAAGAGGCGAGGACGCAGGCCGAGAAGCCGCTGCACGTCATCGAAGGGCCGCTGATGGCCGGGATGAACGTCGTCGGCGACCTGTTCGGCGCCGGCAAGATGTTCCTGCCGCAGGTGGTGAAGTCGGCCCGCGTCATGAAGCAGGCTGTCGCCTATCTCATGCCGTACATGGAAGAGGAGAAGCGCCTCAATGGCGGCGCCGAGCGCCAGGCTGCCGGCAAGGTGCTGATGGCGACGGTGAAGGGCGATGTCCACGACATCGGCAAGAACATCGTCGGCGTTGTGCTCCAGTGCAACAACTACGAGGTGATCGACCTCGGCGTGATGGTGCCGACGCAGAAGATCTTGGACACCGCGCGCAAGGAGAAGGTCGACATCATCGGCCTCTCCGGGCTGATCACGCCTTCGCTCGACGAGATGGTGACCGTCGCCTCCGAGATGGAGCGCGAGGGCTTCGACATTCCGCTGCTGATCGGCGGGGCGACGACGAGCCGGGTCCATACCGCGGTGAAGATCCACCCGGCCTATAATCAGGGCCAGGCGGTCTATGTCACCGACGCCTCGCGTGCCGTCGGCGTCGTCTCCAGCCTGCTCTCGCAGGAGCAGAAGCCTGCTTATGTCGAGGGTCTCCAGGCCGAGTACGAGAAGGTCGCCGCCGCCCATCGCCGCTCCGAGGCCGAAAAGCAGCGTCTGCCGCTGGCCAAGGCGCGCGCCAACGCCTTCAAGCCGGACTGGGCCGGCTACCAGCCGCCGAAGCCGACCTTCCTCGGCACCCGCGTGTTCCGGACCTATGACATCGCCGATCTCGTGCCGGTGATCGACTGGACGCCGTTCTTCCAGACCTGGGAGCTGAAGGGGCGTTTCCCCGCGATCCTCGAGGATGAGAAGCAGGGCGAGGCGGCGCGCGCGCTCTGGGACGATGCGCAGTCGATGCTGAAGCGCATCGTCGAGGAGCGCTGGTTCAACCCGAAGGCGGTGGTCGGCTTCTGGCCGGCGAACGCGGTCGGCGACGACATCCGCCTCTATACCGGCGAGAGCCGGCAGGAGACGCTCGCGACCTTCCACGGCCTGCGCCAGCAGCTCTCGAAGCGCGACGGCAAGCCGAACATGTGCATTTCCGACTTCGTCGCGCCCGAGGGCATCGAGCGGCCCGATTATATCGGTGCCTTCGTCGTCACGGCCGGGGCGGAAGAAGAGCGCATTTCGGAGAAGTTCGCGCGCGACAACGACGACTATCGCTCGATCATGGTCAAGGCGCTGGCCGACCGCTTCGCCGAGGCCTTTGCCGAGCGCATGCACCAGCTCGTGCGCACGGAGTTCTGGGGCTATGCGCCGGACGAGGCTTTCTCGAACGAGGACCTGATCCGCGAGGAATACCAGGGCATCCGGCCGGCGCCGGGCTATCCGGCCCAGCCCGATCATACCGAGAAGGCGACCCTGTTCGAACTGCTCCAGGCCGAGCCGCGCGTCGGCGTCAAGCTGACCGAGAGCTATGCGATGTGGCCGGGCTCATCGGTCTCGGGCCTCTATCTCTCGCATCCTGACGCCTATTACTTCGGCGTCGCCAAGGTCGAGCGCGACCAGGTCGAGGATTATTCGGTCCGCAAGGGCATGGACATCCGCGAGGTCGAGCGCTGGCTGGCGCCGATCCTGAACTACGATCCGAGTGCCTATGCGGAGGCGGCGGAGTAAGATCTCCGGAGGAGGCAGCGGCAGCGCGAGAGCTGCCGCAGCTCTTTACCCCCCGCAGCGCTGCGCCAGCACGGCAAAGCCCTTCTGTCCCGCTGCGAGCGGGAAGTTCTGCGTCTCGCCCTCAACGCGCAGGGTGAGGCTCTTGCCTTTGCGCAGCACCGCCTGGAGCGCGGGCGACAATGTCGTCGTCGCCTCGAAGTGATTGCCCATCTCGTCGCTGATCAGCTTCATGCCGACATCCGCCTGCCCGCCGCTGGACGAGAACTTGGCGGTGGTGACGGCATTGTCCTTCATGCCTTCCTTGAAGAAAGGAATCCGCACGGTCAGGCTCTTGCTGGCGAAGTCGCAGGAGAAGAACAGGCGCTGGTCGTCCGTCTGCGGCATCTCATAGGCGACGACGATGCCCTCGCCATCCTGCCGGACACCCCAGGTCAGGCCGTCATCGGCCCAAGCCGCAGCGGCCGGGAGCGCCAGAGCGGGCGCCAGGAGGAAAATCGCCTTCGACGTCATGATAGCTGTCCTCGTATCGATCGATCGCCGCGCCTTTGGGGCGAACAGGCGACAATTCGCGCATTGCACCGTCATTGCGGACCGCTCCTCTTCGCCTGCAATCACGACAAAAATTCAGCTGGAACGGCAAACAGGCCGCACGATGGCGGCCTGTCCACAGTCCTATGAGGAGCGGATCGCTCAGGCCGGCACGGCAGCGGCGCTGAAACCACCGACCTCGCGGCTCTGCTGGCTGGTCTCGGCTACCGGCACGACGCGCGAGACCGAGCGGCGTTCGGCGTCGATGCGCTCGATCAGGAAGTAGGCGCGTTCGGCCGAACCGAGCAGCGCCAGGATCGCGCCGCGCTCGACCCAGGGCAGTTCAGCGCCGAGGCGCAGGCAGCGCTCGCGGACGCTCGTCAGGGCGGCGATGCGCGGCTGCGCCTCCGCGGAGACCAGCGGAGCATCCGGTCCGGCCGGCACGATCGCGCGCATCGCCTCGGCGACTTGATCTATGACGCTGTCGACGATCTCGCGCCCGGGCACGCTGAAGGGCTGGCGCTCGATGCGGCGGGCGATCTGGTAGAGGGTCTCGCCGAGACTGGCGGTGAAGTCCTCTTCCTCGATCAGGCTCGCGACGAGGTCGGCGCGGGCATAGGGCATCTCTGGCGTGAACATGCCGGAGGTGTAGGCCCGGATGTCGCGGTTCAGGATGTCGATGGCAGCGTAGTGCTCGTCGCTCTTCTGCGGCGCATCCGGTTTGTCGCGGGCGATGTCGAGGAAGAGCTGCGCCGCCTGGAGATAGCGGCCGGTCTCCTTCTGGATGTTGGCGACGGCATGGGCGTGATCGGTGGCCTTGGCGAGGAAGCGTGGCGCCGAATAGTCCTCGATCTCGTCCGTCGCCGTGGCGCCGACCTTCATCAGGACGCGCTCGAAGACGCCGACGAAGGGGAAGAGCAGGACGGTGTTGAAGATGTTGAAGAAGGTCGAATAGAGGCCGATCGCGACCGGGATGAGCGGGAAGGTTTCCTTGCCGTCCTTGATGACAGGGATGCCGGGATTGCCGCCGAACCACTGCATCGCCCAGGTCAGCACGTCCATCGAAACGAAGAACAGCGGTATCGTGATGGCGACGCCGATGATGTTGAAGGAGATATGGGCGTAAGCCGCGCGCTTGGCGTTCTTGGTCAGGTTGAGCGAGGCCATCCACGAGGTGATGGTGGTGCCGAGATCGGCGCCGAGCGAGAAGGCAACGGCGGTCTTCCAATCGAGGATGCCGGCGGCGCCGAGGCCCATGACGATGCCGATCGTCGCCGAGGATGAGTGGATCATCGCGGTGATGCCGGCGGCGATCAGCACGCAGTAGAGCAGGCCGAGATAGGTGTCGGCCTTCAGGGAGGAGATGACGCCCATCACCTCCGGCATGTTGCGCAGGGGGCGCAGGCCGCCGGTCATCAGGTTGAGGCCATAGAAGATCAGCGCGAAGCCCATGCAGGCGAGCGCGATGTTCTTGACCTTGTCGGTCTTGGCGAAGATGTGCACCAGCGCGAAAATGCCGGCGAGGAACAGGCCGAGCGGGCCGAGCGGCAGCGCGATCAGGCCGTTGCCGAGCGTCGTGCCGATATTGGCGCCCATGATCACCGAGATCGCGGGCCGCAGCCCGATGACGCCGGCGTTGACGAGGCCGACGACCATGACGGTCATCGCGGTCGAGGACTGGATCACGCCGGTGATGAAGGTGCCGGCGAGGACGCCCTTGGCCGGCGTGCCGGCGATCCTGGCGAGCAGCGCCCGCATCTTGTTGACGGCGAGGTTCTGGATGCCGTTGCTCATGAATTCGAGGCCGAGCATGAAGATGCCCAGGCCACCGATCACAGGCACGATCACCTGCGTGAAGATGTCGATTTGCATGCTCTCGACTCCGACAAATGTGCGCGGTCGCGTCTACCGCCGGGTCGAGGCGTCACGGCAAGCGGCAACAGGCGTGCCCGGCAATGGACGCGCGTGCTTCTCCGTGCCGGCCCCCACCTGGCCAGCGGAGTCCTTAGGCAGGTCGTACGACATTCGGGTGACTGTGCGTCACAAGACTGGCGAGCGATCGACTGGCCGCCGGCGTGAATATCCGCCGACGGCAGGGTCACTCTCGACTAATCAGGCGGCTGTCTCATCGAGGTCGAAATGGAAGACCTTGGCGATCAGCCGCCAGCGCCCATCAAGCCTGATGAAGCTCAGGAGGTCGGTGAAGCGCTTTGGACCGATCGCGCATTCGACGCGGGCCAGCGCGGTGACCGGGCCGGCGAACTCGATCGAGAGGATGCGGTCGCGCCGGGGCTCGCCGCGGCTTGCCGGCGAAGGACGCTTCGCCACCATGGGCAGGTACTGATCCATGGTGAGATGGGTCAGGCTGCCTTCCGTTCCGCAGGCATAGATCGCCTGCGGGTGGAAAAGCTGGCCGAGCTTGTCGGCGTCGCTGTGATGGAGGCCGTCGAAGTAGTCGCCGAGCGCAGCGACGATCTCTGCGAAACGCGGCTCCATGGCTTTACTTGACCAGGCCTTCGGCCTTCATTGCGGCCTGCACGGTGGCGCGCTCCGCGACGCGGGCCATCAAGGCCTGGACCTTTGGCCAGCGGTCGAGCGGGAAGCCGACATGGCCGCCCCAGTTCGCCACGGTGAAGAGATAGCCGTCGGCGACGCTGAAACGCTCGCCCAGCAGGTAGGAGCGGCCATCGGCGAGCTTCGCCTCGACGTTGTCGAAACGGCGTGAGAGCTTTTGCTTGGCAGCCTCCCGGTTCTCCTCGCTGTCTGCGGTATTGAACAGCGGGCTGAAGCCCTTGTGCAGTTCGGACGAGACGAAATTGAGCTCTTCCTGCAGCCGCGCGCGGGCAAATGTGCCGGCCTTCGGGGCAATCTCCGCCTCCGGCTTCAGATCGGCGATGTACTGCACGATCGCGGCGCCTTCGGTGAGCACCTCGCCGTTGTCGAGCTCAAGCGCCGGGACATAGCCGCGTGGATTGACGGCAGTGAAGTCTGCGCCGGTCTCGGTCGTCTTGGTCTTGGTGTCGACCTTTTCGAGCGCAAAGGCCAGGCCGGCCTCGCGCAACGCGATATGGGGCGAGAGCGAGCAGGCGCCGGGGGCGTAATAGAGTTTCATGCTGATCCGTCTCCGTGTTGGCGGGCGGCTCAGCGGTAGGAGGTGAGATAACTTTTGTATACCCGGTAACTTGTGGTTACTGAATTTTCCGGTATCTTCCCGGTAACCGGAGAATTCTCCTCATGGCTTTGAAGATACGGAAGAATCGGGCCAAGAACCCGCCGCCGACCTGCGCGGTGGGCACCTGCATGCAGGTGCTCGGCAAAGCCTGGACGCCGAACGTGATCTGGTATCTGAGCGCCGGCCCGCGCCGCTTCGGCGAGCTGCGGCACGACATGCCGCAGATCTCTGCCAAGATGCTGAGCGAGCGGCTGCGCGATCTCGAAAACAGGGGCGTGGTCGCGCGGTGCGTCGTGCCGAGCTCGCCGCCCTCGGCCGAGTACGGGCTGACCGAACTCGGCCTCGAGCTGATGCCGGCGATCGAGGCGATCGTCGAGGTCGGCAAGCGCCTGAAGGAGCGCATGGGGCAGGCGGCCGAAGCCGCCTGAGCGCTTTCAATCCTTAGCCGCGGCTTCCAACGTGGCGATGTCGAGCTTGACCATCTTCAGCATCGCCTCGGCGACGCGCTTGGCCTTGTCCCGATCGGGATCGCGGACGAGCTCGCCCAGGCGCTTGGGCGCGATCTGCCAGGACAGGCCCCAGCGATCCTTCAGCCAGCCGCATTGCTCGAACTTGCCGCCTTCACCGAGCGCCTCCCAGAGCCGGTCGATCTCGGCCTGTGTCTCGCACTCGACCATGATCGAGAAGGTATGGTTGAAGGCATCGGAGCGCCACGCCTCGAAGGCCTGGTAACGCTGACCGCCGATGGTGAAGAAGGCGATCTTGACGCTGCCGGCCGGCCCGCTTGGCGATTCCGCCGGCAGGGCGTTGGTCCATTCGAGAGCCGAATTCGGGATCAGCGAGGTGTAGAGGCTGATCGCCGCGTCCATGTCCTTGTCGAACCAGAGATTCTGGATGACCTTCATCGCTGTGCTCCTTGCTGCCTCATCAGACCAGATGGCGGCCTGTCAGCTCAAGGACGAAGCAGGGAGCAAAGTTCCGACAAGGCGGGACGTTTTTTTTGGAAGAAAGTTGGGATTCTGAGAGGGACGGTTCTTATCCCTCTCGACCCCTTCACGCCTTCCGGCGCATGCAGCGGCCCCGCTTGCCAGCGAGGCCGCCATGCCTCACCAGCGATCGTAGCGGGGGCGATCGTAGCCGTCGCCGTATCCGCGTCGATAACCGTCACCGCCGTAACCGCGTCCGTAGCCGCGCCCGTAACCGCCGCCGTAGTCGCGTCGGTAGCCACCGCTGCGCCCGTAGCGCTGGCGATCGAGATTGTCCTGGATGATCTGCATCCGCCGCAGCTTGGCGGCGCTGGCGGTGAATTCGGCGGGTAGCCGGTCGAGCTGCTGCGCGACCGTGGGTGCAAGCGCACCGTCATGAGTGGCGGCCGGTGCGGCGCTGGCCGCGGCGACCGAGCCCATGAACAGGGCGGCCGCGATCACGAGATGTCGCATGAGGTGTCTCCTGGTTTAGCTGAGGCGATCATCGCACTTGCAATGGCAACGCCGCCTGAATGGAAATGTTCGCTGATGTTCAGCGAGCGCGGGCCGCTGTTTCGTGCACCGCACGAGATCGTCAGCCGGAGCTGTCCCGCCGGCGAAGTTTGGTCAAAGAAGGTTGCGAAGAGGTTGCCGGGCTCGTGGTCCAGCCTGGCGTTGATGATGTGGCCACGGAGACTGGTGTGGCAGCCGCGAGCAGGCATTCGCCCGGGCGTCATCGCTGGATCTCCTGGGGAGGGTATGTGCGCAGCTTGCCGCCAACTCTGCGGGCATGCCTTGCGAAAGGACTGATCTTTTCCAAAAGGCCGCACAGGATAGCCTGATAATCATTGGTCTATTCGCGGTCGGCCGGTCGTCTGCGCGTTCGGCTGTGATTATCTCGCACAGGCCCTCTTTGGAGCGAAAACATGTTCACTCACGTCATGATCGGCAGCAACGACCTCGAGCGGGCCAGGGATTTCTATGACGCCACATTCGCCGCGTTGGGAGGCGAGCCCGGCGAGATGGATGCCAGGGGCAGGTTGATCTATGCCCACATGGGCGGTCGGCTGATGATCACGAAGCCGATCGACGGCAATCCAGCGACCGCGGCCAACGGTGGGACGATCGGCATCGCCGCTGCGAGCCGTGACCATGTCCTCGCCTGGCATAAGGCTGGCACCTCGCATGGTGGGACGGCGATCGAGAGCCCACCCAGCGAGCGCCCGAATGGTGCGTTCGTCGCTTACCTCCGTGATCCGGACGGAAACAAGCTTACTGCGCGCTCCCGGCCGACGAAGTAAGCACAATCGGCAACGGCTGGGCCGAAGATCGCCGCGCTTTTCGGGACATTCGCCGGCAAGCGGACGGCCCAATCCCTACCTCTCCCTTCGAGCCAGTCGGCTCGCCATGAAGTGGCCTGCTCGCAGTTCGCCAGGGGCGGGAGCGGACGAATATCAGCCGCAGCCGGGAGCAGATCCCCTGCCAGGCACTCGCTCAGACCACATGCATCGTGCCGGCGCTGACCATCGCCACGTCGCCCGCGACCTCGACGGGATCGCCGAACAGGCGCAGGCAGTTGCGGCCGGCGGCCTTGGCGACATAGAGCGCCGAATCCGCCTCGGCGAAGCGCCGCTCGGGATCGTGCAGCAGGCCTGGCCGCAGGATGGTGGCGCCGATCGAGGCACTGACCTCGATGGTCGTTCCGCGCCAGGTGACCGGGCGCGACAGCGCTTTCTGCGCCTGGTCCAGCCGGTGGAGCAGATAGGGGCGGCCGGCAGCCGAGCAGAGAAGCAGGCCGAACTCGTCGCCGCCGATACGGGCGATGATCGCGGCGTCGCTGAGCGCGCTCTCCAGCCGCATGGCGATCTGGCGCAGGCATTCGTCGCCTGCGGCATGGCCGAGGCGGTCGTTGATCGGCTTGAGGTTGTCGAGATCGACGATGGCGAGCAGGCCGAGCGCGCAGGCGTCGCCGGTGTGGCGGCGCAGGTCCGAGAGCTGCATCTCGAAGGCGCGGCGATTGGCGAGGCCGGTCAGCGGGTCGCTATAGGCGAGCCGGCGCAAGCCCATCCACATGTCCTTCTCGCCGGTGATGTCCTGCTTGGCGCCGTGGATGCGCGCCGCCCGGCCGTGCTCATGCGTGACGGAAGCGGAAAGGCGCATCCAGCGCTCGGCGCCGCTGGCGGTGCAGATGCGGGCGTCCATGACGAAGCCCTGGCCGCTGGCGATCAGCCGGCCGCGCAGGCGCTCCATCTCGGCGCGGGATTCGTCATGGTAGAGCTCGACGATCGAGCGGCGGTTGATGGCGCAGCCGCGTTGCAGACCGAACAGGTCGTAGATGCCGTCGGTCCAGCTCAGGCGCGTATCGGCGAGCCGGCATTCCCAGGCGCCGATGCAGGCCATCAGTGCGGCCTGATCGTAGAGGCGTCTGGCTTCGGCGTCCGAGAGCGGCATGCGGCGGCCCTTAGCCTTGGGTCGGTGATGTGAGCGGCTTCCGCGACGCTAGGGCCGAAGAGTTAACGAAGATTGCCGCTCCTTCGGGCCGGGATGGCGGCAGACCAGACGATCAGGCGGTCCGCGCTTCCTGCGTCAGCGCCAGCAGGTCGCGCAGCGTCGTGATGGTCGAACCGTCGGCGACACCGTCGACCTTTTCCGGTCGCCAATGACGCTGGAAGGCGGCGACCACGGCCTCGAAGCGCTCGTCGAAGACGCCATCGACCGAGACGCCATAGCCGAGCATGGCGAACATCGCCTGCAGCGCCTCGACCGGCGGGCCGGCATCGCCGCGGGCGAAGAAGCGGCCGCCCCTGATCGGCGCGGGCTCGATCCAGAGGCCGACGCCGCCCTCGGCGAAGCGGCGCCAGGGGAATTTCTCGCCGGGATCGATCTTGCGGCCCGGCGCGATATCGGAGTGGGCGAGGACGCGCTCGGGCGGGATCCGCCAGCGCTCGCAGATGTCGCGGCAGAGGTTCAGCGTCGCGGCGATCTGCGCCTCGGGAAAATCGGGCAGGCCACCAGGGTGGCCGGGATTGGCGATCTCGATGCCGATTGATGCCGAGTTGAGATCGGTCTCGCCGGCCCAGTGCGAGGCGCCGGCATGCCAGGCGCGGCGCTCCTCGGGCACGAGCTGGAGGGTGTGGCCGTTCTCGAAGACGAAATAATGCGAGGAGACCTGCGAGGCGGGGTTGCACAGCCACTGCAGCGCTTCGCCGGCATCGGGCATGCCGGTGTAGTGCAGGATCAGCGTGTCGGGCCGGCGCCCGTGGTCCTTTTCCGGATTCTTGCCATCGCTGAACTTGCGCTCGCCATGGTTGGGCGAGGGGAAGACCTTGGCGGCGAAGCGGCTATCGGGTTCGAGGGTGAGGCTCACGCCGGCTCCGGTTCTCTACGGCCGATGCCGCGTTCTTTCTCGATCGCATCCCAGGCGGCGTTGATGGCGGCGAGGCGGCGCGTCGCGATGCAGACCGCCTCTTCCGGCAGGCCACGGGCGATCTCGCGATCCGGATGGTTTTCCAGGACGAGGCGGCGATGCAGCTGCTTCAACTCGCCATCGCTCATCTCGCGGTTGGCGCCGAGCACGAGATAGGGGTCGTCGCGGCGGCGCAGGTGGCGCGCCTCGATGCGGGCGAAGCCGGCCTCGTCAATGGCGAAGATCGTCGCGACGTCATGGAGATAGGCGTGCTCGCGCTCGTGGATCGCGCCGTCGGCGGCGGCGATCAGGAAGAGGCCGTCGAGCACGTCCTCCAGCAAGGCCGGCTCGTCGCGGAAGGCCTCGGCGATCTGCTGGGCATAGGCCTCGAAGCCGGCGCTGGTCTGCTTGGCGAGGTCGAACAGGCGCTCGACCTGGGCCTTCTGCTCCTCCGGGACATCGACGATGCGCTCGAAGGCGGCGATCTCGTCGCGCGTCACCACCCCGTCGGCGCGCGCCATCTTGGCGGCGAGCGCGACCAGGCCGGTGGTGAAGACCAATTGCTTGGGGGCAGGGCCGAAGAGCGCGCCTTCACGGTCGACCAGGACGTGGCCTGCGAGTGCGCCGATGAGCGCGCCCAGTGGCCCGCCCAGGGCGAAGCCGAGGCCGCCGCCGCCCAGAGCCCCCCAGAAAGACGATGTCATCGTTCATCCAGCCACGGCCGGATCGGCCGCGGCTCCTGCGTAGAATGCGAGCGGTTCAGCGGCAATAGAGCCGGCCGTAATAGTCGCGGTAGTAGCCGTAGGGGCAGCCGCCATAGCCGTCGTCATAATAATAGCCACCGCGGCGATAGGGCGAGGTGGCCGAGCCGACGATGGCGCCGCCCACGCCGCCGATCGCGGCGCCGGCGAGCGCACCGCCCGCGCGGCCGGTGGCGAGCCCGCCGATCACGGCACCGGTCGCGGCACCGACCAGGGCGCCGCCGCCGACACGTTCCTCATGCGGTGTGCAGGCGCCGAGCGTGAGCCCGACAACCGCGATTGCGATCAATGCCTTCATCTCATTCCCCCTTCTCGGGTCGTATCCAGCAGAGCGGTCCCGGCCGGAGCCGACTTTATTGCATTGCGAACGGGAATTGCGGTCGCAATACGGCAATGATTTGACCCGCTGCCATGACTGCGTCAACGCCGGCGAGGATGAATCGTTCCAACGCTCAATACATGATAATTACTGCTTTCGAACCGAGGCTAAAGTAATCGATCTTCCTTCGGAATCGATTGAAATTTGTTCGTATCGGCCGGATTGTCGTCACATTCATCTATCATTTCGCCGCACCGTTTTTGGTTCCTGTCGATAGATGAGGCTCCTCCTGCATGATGAAAATCTCTGGTAGCGGCTGCGCCGCCTTCGCGATTTGCCTGGCCTTTCTTCAACCCGCTTCCGCCCAGGTGAACGCCGAGACCGACGCCCGCGCCTTCATCGTGCGAGAGGCCGAAATCAGGCGCCAGGCCGCCGCTGCCGAGCAAGGGCAGGATTCGCAGAAGTCGACGACCGAAACTGCGGAGACGAAGAGTGGGCGCAAGGCTCAAGCCAAGGCCGGCAGGACCGCTCGTGCAGCCCGTACCCCACTTGCAGCGCCGGCCGGTTCGGAAGGGCTTCGCGCCCTGGTCGCCCGTCATGCCGCGGCCAATGGCGTGCCGTTCGCGCTGGCTGATGCGGTGGTTCGGATCGAGAGCCGCTACAATCCGCGCGCATCGAATGCCGGTAATTACGGGCTGATGCAGATCCGCCACCAGACGGCGCGCGGCGTCGGCTACAGCGGCGGCGCTTCCGGCCTGCTCGATGCCGACACCAATGCCCGCTACGCCATGAAATATCTCGGCCAGGCCTATCGCCTCGCCGGCGGCGACACCTGCCGCACCGTGATGAAGTATCAGAGCGGCCATATGGCGACCCGCATGAGCGGGGCCAACCGTACCTATTGCGCCAAGGTCCGCAGCATCTCCGGCAGCGCACACACCATCTCCGCCAGCAACTGAGTTCTTACCGCTGTTGCTTGACGGCCCCGGCCTTTCCAGCGCAGAGGGAGCCCGCCAGTCGGCCGGACGGCCGCTCCTGCTTCGGCAGGGGAGGAAAGTCCGGGCTCCACGGAAACACGGTGCCGGATAACGTCCGGCGGGGGCGACCCCAGGGAAAGCGCCACAGAGATCGAACCGCCGCGGGCTTCGGCACGCGGTAAGGGTGAAAAGGTGCGGTAAGAGCGCACCGCGGACCCGGCAACGGGGACGGCATGGCAAGCCCCACCGGGAGCAAAACCGAATAGGGACGATGCTCGCCCGCAAGGGAGGAGGGGCCGGTTTCCAGGTCCAGTCGTCCGGGTTGGTTGCTCGAGGCGCGCAGCAATGCGCGTCCCAGAGGAATGGCCGTCACGTCGGGGGCAAGTTCCTGCGGGAGCCTGCTCCCGGCCGTCCAGAACCCGGCTTACAGGCCGGCTGGCACCCTCATCCTAGAGAAAAGGGCCGGGAGCGATCCCGGCCCTTTCGCATTTGCAGCGGCTGCGATCAGAGTACGTAGCTCCAATCGGCGGGAACGAAGCGGAAGGCCGGGCCGTCCTTCAGGACCTTGCCAAAGCCGGGGAAAGGCATGTGCGCCCCGCTGATCAGCAATCCGTCGGTGGCGGCCATGTCGAGCACGCGCCGGCGCGAGGCTGCCGCCTGCTTGCCGTCGGCGTCGAAGACGAAGGTCACCTCCGGCTGCGCTGTCTGGATCACGACATTGTGGATGCTGTCGCCGACGAGCAGGAGCTGCTCATTGCCCGATGCAACACGCAGGATGCTGTGGCCGGGGGTGTGGCCGGGCGCATGCTCGAGCGTGAGGCCAGGGGCGACCTCGCCCGCTTTCACCTTTCGGGTCCGGCTCGCATAGGGCGCGAGCGCGTTCCGGGCCGAGGCGAAGAAGGGTTTCACCTCGGCCGGAGCCTGGTTGAGGATGCCGTCATCGTGCCAGAAGGCATGTTCGGTCTCGTTGATGATCAGCTCGGCATTCGCGAAGCGCGCCGTCTTCTGCGCGGTGAGCAGGCCTTCGTGATGATCGGGGTGGGCGTGCGTCAGGATAACCGTGTCGATCTGCTCCGGCGTGATGCCGGCGGTACGCAGATTGCTCTCGGCCCGGCCCATGGTGTCGCCCATCGCATTCCAGGCGCCGGCGCCGGTGTCGAGCAGATAGGTCCTGTCCTTGGTGTTGATGACGAAGGTGTTGACTGCGGTGGGCAGGCGCTCGCCCTGACCGGCATTGGCGAGGCTCTGGCGGATCGCGGCGGGGTCGCTGCCGCCGAAGACCTTGGTATCAAAGGGAATGTAGCCGTCGAGGATCGCGGTGATCTCAAGGTCGCCGAGCTTGCGGCGATAGACGCCCGGCACCTGGTCTCCGGCGAGAGGCGCGCGGGCTGCGGCGGGGAGGGCGGGCGCGAGCGCAGTGGCCGCGGCCGCTGCGAGGAAATGGCGGCGATCGATCATGGGATGTTCCAGAGGCTTTGGAGGTTGAGGCTTCCGGAAACGAGGTCCGCCCTCGGGGGGCAGGCCAAATCGTCTCACGGCCGGAGGAATGTCCGGCCGTGAGGATCAGATGGGTTGCGCAGGGTCAGGCCGCAACCGTCAGCTGGACGTCGATGTTGCCCCGTGTCGCGTCGGAATAGGGGCAGACGATATGGGCCTTCTGGACGAGGTCCTCGAGCTTGGCCTTGTCGATGCCGGGCGCCGAGATCGTCAGCTTGACGGCGATGCCGAAGCCCTTGCCGTCATCGCGCGGACCGATGCCGACATCGGCGCTGACCCGGGCGTCGTCCGGGATCTTCACGCTCTCCTTGCCGGCGGCGAACTTCAGCGCGCCGAGGAAGCAGGCCGAATAGCCCATGGCGAAGAGCTGCTCGGGATTGGTGCCCTCGCCACCGCCGCCGCCGAGCTCCTTCGGGGTGTTCAGCACGAGCTTGACGTTGCCGGTGTCGGTCGCGGCCTGGCCTTCGCGGCCGCCAGTGGCGGAACCATGGGCGGTGTAGAGGATCTTCATCTCTGCTCTCCTTGCTGGGCGGGCCGTCCGCCGTGGTCGATGTGAATTAGATTGTGCACAATTGAATTGTCTGCAATTCACATTTCCGTGAACGGGCGGCGTTCGATGCGATGAGAGGCTATCTTGGTTTCATCGCAGGGGAGACTGTTTCCTGGGTGAGTTGTTCCAATCCGATCGGATCGCTCTCCCTGTCCACGGGTCCATAGTGCGGGCGATAGGCGGCAAGGCTATGACGAAAGATGCAAAGGCGACGACGGTGCGCGGGCTCGACGAGCAGATCTGCTTCGCGGTCTATTCGGCGGCCCATGCCTTCAACCGGGCTTATCGGCCGTTTCTGGCCGGGCTCGGGCTGACCTATCCGCAATATCTGGTCATGCTGGTGCTGTGGGAGCAGGACGGCCAGAGCGTGAAGGCAATCGGCGACAGATTGATGCTCGATTCCGGCACGCTGACGCCGCTGCTGAAGCGCCTTGAAGGGAACGGCCTGATCCTGCGCAAGCGCGGTCGCGAGGATGAGCGCCAGGTGCTGGTTGAGCTGACCGAGGCAGGGCAGGGGTTGCGCGAGAAGGCAGGCAATGCCCCCAATCCAGTGCCTTGCGCGGTCGAGGACAGCGGAGTGCCGCCGGCTCGCCTGCTCGGTGATGTCCAGGCCCTGCGCGAGGCGCTGCTCCGCCGGGCGGCAGACGAGGGCTGAGGCCCGGCGGGCGGGGCGGTAGCTCCAAAATATTTCTACGCAGCACGTTCCGGCCATCTGGCTGAAGCGCTACCGCGCGCTGGCGTTCGCGCGCCGAAAAACCTCGCCTTCACGGATAGTTAACCTTAACGGGCTGTGATGTCCGCAGGCTCGGATAGACCCCTGTCCGCAGCGTTGGATCCGTTGACGCCCATATTGTCCCATGCTATCCCAAATCATCCCGTCGAGACCGACAGGCAAGCATCAAGTCAGGGTCCGTGTGCCGCGCGGATTCTGGCTGACGGCCCTGCCATGTCGGGCTCGGCGGGAGTATCGATCGCCGGCGCATGCCGGCTCGCTCTGCGCCTTCGCGGCGCGGTTGGAAGTCCGACCAGGAGGCGGCGTTGACGGACCGCTTCGTCTCCCATTTCACCAACAAGCTCGATGCCAAGGGGCGGGTCTCGATCCCGGCTCCGTTCCGGGCCGTGCTGGTGAAGGACGGCTACGAGGGGCTCTACGTCTATCCGGCGCTCGACCAGTTCAGTCTCGACTGCGGAGGCCATGCGCTGCGCGCGACGATCGACGAGATCCTGTCGCGCTTCTCGCCTTTCTCCGAGGAGTGGGAGTCGCTCTCGACGGCGCTGAATGGCACCTCGGAGGTGTTGAAGGTCGATCCGGAAGGGCGGATCATGCTGAGCGAGACGCTGAAGGCGCATGCCGGCATCGGCGATACCGTCACCTTCGTCGGGCAGGGCCACAAGTTCCAGATCTGGGAGCCGGAGCGCTTCAAGGCGCATCTCGAGGAGGCCAGGGCGAAGCTGCGCGACGTCCGGCGGACATTGGGCGCGAGGCCGGCATGACCAGCGAGTCGCATATCCCCGTACTGATGGACGAAGCGCTCGATGCGCTCGCGCTCAAGGCAGGCGGTCGTTATCTCGACGGTACCTTCGGAGCCGGCGGTTATTCGCGCGCGCTGCTGGAGCGCGAGCCGAAGGCGACTTTGCTGGCGCTCGACCGGGACCCGAGCGCGATCGCCGGCGGCGCCGGCCTCGTCGCTGCGATGGGCGGGCGGCTGACTTTGTCCGAAGCGCGTTTCGGCGCGCTGGCGGAAGAGGCCGAGCGCTTCAAGATGGCGCCGCTCGACGGCGTCGTGCTCGATATCGGCGTCTCCTCGATGCAGCTCGATCAGGCCCAGCGCGGCTTTTCCTTCCGTTTCGACGGGCCGCTCGACATGCGCATGGCGGCGAGCGGCCAGAGCGCGGCCGAGCTCGTCAACGAGGCGGATGAGGGCGTGCTCGCCAACATCATCTACCATTACGGCGAGGAGCGGCGCTCGCGCGCCGTGGCGCGGGCGATCGTCGAGGCCCGGCGCAAGGCGCCGATCACGACGACCAAGCAGCTCGCCGATCTCGTCGCCGGCATCGTCCGCGGCGAGCCGGGCGGAGCACATCCGGCGACGCGGACCTTCCAGGGCCTGCGCATCGCGGTGAACGACGAGCTCTGCGAGCTGGTCCGGGCGCTGCACGGCGCCGAGGCCGTGCTTGCGCCGGGCGGGCGGCTTTCCGTCGTCACCTTCCATTCGCTCGAGGACCGGATCGTCAAGCAGTTCTTCGCCGAGCGCTCGGGCAGGGCGCCGGGCGGCTCGCGCCACGCTCCGGCGACGGCCGCGCCGCAGGCGACGTTCAAGCTGGTCACCAAGGGGCCGGTCGCGCCCTCCGAAGCCGAGACGCGGGCCAATCCGCGCGCCCGCTCGGCCAAGCTGCGGGCCGCCGAGCGGACCGAGGCGCCATCGCGCGCGCCCGATCCCGACATTGTCGAACTCGCCGTCGTCCCTGCGCCGCAAGCCCGCCGGAGGAGCTGAGCGTGATCAAGCTCTTGCACATCATCGCCATCGGCGCGCTGGTCTCCTCGGCGCTCTATGCCTACTCGATCAAATACGAGACGACGCTGCAGGCCGAGCAGCTGCAGAAGCTGAAAGCCAAGGCCCAGCGTGAGCGCGAGGCGATCGCGGTGCTGAAGGCCGAATGGCAGTTCCTCAACCGCCCGGAGCGGCTGCAGGCGCTGGCCGACAAGCATCTCGACCTGCAGATGCTGCAGACGAACCAGATCGTGCGGCTGTCCGACATCCCCAATCGCGGGCCGAAGGTGGATTCGATCGGCCGCAAGCTCGAGGATCTCGGCCTCGGCCTGCCGACCGAGACCCCGCGCGACCGCAAGAGCAACACCGCGACGACGCCGGGAGCCCGCCCATGAGCCAGGAGCTCGACCAGCAGGGCGCCGCGCCCGAGATCGCCGCCGCCCCGATCGAGAAGCCCGCGGTCGCGAAGCCGAAATGGCGCTTCCGCACCGAGTGGCTGCGCGACATCTTCCGGATGAGCGGCGAGAAGAGCGAGCCGCGCGTCGGCCTCGTCATCCTCGGCTTCAGCTGCCTGTTTCTCGCGATCGTCGGCCGGCTCGTCATGCTCGGCGCCTTCCCGAGCGACCAGGTCGGCCTGCGCCGGGCGACCTCGAACGCGATCTCGGCGGCCCGGCCCGACATCCTCGACCGCAACGGCATCCAGCTCGCCACCGACATCCGCACCGTCTCGGTCTTCGCCGAGCCCCGCAACATCCTCGACAAGGACGAGGCGACCGAGCTCCTGACCGCGGTCCTGCCCGACCTCAACGCCAAGGAGCTGCGCGAGAAGCTCGGCACCAAGAAGGGCTTCGTCTGGATCAAGCGCGAGATCACGCCGCGCCAGCAGGCTGAGGTGCACCGGCTCGGCATCCCCGGCGTCGGCTTCGTGCCCGAGAACAAGCGCGTCTATCCGAACGGCAATGTCGCTGCCCATGTGCTCGGCTTCGCCAATGTCGACAATATCGGCATCGCCGGCATCGAGAAATACATCGACTCGCAAGGGCTGCAGGACCTGAACGGGGCGGGCTTCGCTGTGCAGGCCTCCGACCTCAAGCCGGTGCAGCTCTCGATCGACATGCGCGTCCAGCACCTGCTGCGCGACGAGCTGGTCAAGGGCATCGAGAAATACCGGGCGATCGCGGCGGCGGGCGCGGTCATGGACGTCAATACCGGCGAGATGATCGCGCTGGTCTCGCTGCCCGACTTCGATCCCGGCAACCCGGTCGACGCGCTGGAGAAGGACCGGATCAACCGGATGAATGTCGGCGTCTACGAAATGGGCTCGACCTTCAAGGCGCTGACCATCGCGATGGCGCTCGATTCCGGCAAGGCCAACATCAATTCGAGCTATTCGACCGCCGGCGGCATGATGCGGTTCGGCCGCCAGGTCATCAAGGAATACCACGGCACCGGCCGCACACTGACGGTGCCGGAGGTGTTCCTGCATTCGTCGAACATGGGCTCGATCAAGATGGCGCTCTCGGTCGGCGTCGAGGGCCACAAGGCCTTCCTCAGGAAGATGATGCAGCTCGACCGCATGACGACCGAGCTGCCGGAAAGCGCCGCGCCGATCGTTCCGCAGCGCTGGGGCGAGATCAACACGGCGACGATCGCCTTCGGCCACGGCCTCGCGGTCGCGCCGATCCAGGCGCTGGCGGCGGTGGGCGCGCTGGTCAATGGCGGCTACCTGATCAAGCCGACCTTCCTGAAGCGCTCCGAGGAGGAAGCCAAGAAGGACGCGGTCCGGGTGATCAAGCCGGAGACCTCGGAAGCCATGCGCTTCATCATGCGCATCAATGGCGAGAAGGGCTCGGCCCGCTTCGCCGACATTCCCGGCTATTTCGTCGGCGGCAAGACCGGCACGGCCGAGAAGGTCATCAACGGCCGCTACGCCAAGAACAAGAACTTCACCACCTTCACGGCGATCGCGCCGTCGGACAAGCCGCGCTACGTCTTCCTCGCCATCTATGACGAGCCGAAGGGCTATGCCGAGAGCGGCGGCTATTCGACCGCGGCCTGGAACGCCGGCAAGACCACCGGCAAGGTGATCGAGCGCGCCGCGCCGATTCTCGGCATGGCGCCGCGCTTCGAGCCGCCGCCGTCGCCGTTCCCGCTGATGGCCAAGCTCGGGGCGTGGGGCTCGCGATAGGGGAGCGTCATGCTCGGGCCTGCCCCGGGCATCTCTGGACGGATGGGAGCTTGATCCTGCATGAGCTTCTCGGGGTTACGCTCCGCTTCGCCCGAGATTGACGCGCGGGTTTTCGCGCCCGGCAAGGATATCCGCTTGTGACTGACACCGGCTTCAGCCTCGATCAGCTCTTCCCGGGAGCTTTCCCTGACGCAGGAGCGCGCCGCGTCGGCGGCGTCGCCTTCGACAGCCGCAAGGTCGTGCCCGGCGATGCCTTCGTCGCGCTTGCCGGCGCGAAGGCTGATGGGGCCCGCTTCATCAGCGACGCCGTCCAGCGCGGTGCGGTCGCGATCGTCTCCAGCGGACCGCGACCGGCCGAGCTGCCGGCCGGGATCGCCTATGCCCAGGTCGGCGATCCGCGCCTCGCCCTCTCGCGGGCTGCGGCCAAGGTGCATCCGCGCCAGCCCGGCACGATCGTCGCCGTGACCGGTACCAGCGGCAAATCCTCGGTCGCCGAGTTCACCCGCCAGATTTTCAAGGCGCTCGGGCGCAAGGCGGCGAGCGTCGGCACCATCGGCATCGTCACTGAAGACGGGGCCGATTACGGCTCGCTGACCACGCCGGACCCGCTCTCGCTGCACGCCTCGCTCGACGGGCTGGCCGGCGACGGCATCACCCATCTTGCGATGGAAGCGTCTTCGCACGGACTCGACCAGCACCGGCTCGACGGCGTCAGGCTGTCCGCCGGCGCCTTCCTCAATCTAGGCCGCGACCATCTCGACTACCATCCGAGCGTCGAGGACTATCTTGCGGCCAAACTGCGGCTCTGGGAGCTGCTGCCGGCCGGCGCGCCGGTGGTGGTCAACCGCGACGAGCCCTATGCTGACAGGGCTGAGGCAGCGGCGAAGGCCGGCAGCCGTCCTGTGATCGGGATCGGCAGGCAGGGCGACCGCCTGAAACTGCTCGATGTCGCCCGTGAGGGCTTCTCGCAGCGCCTGACCGTAGCCGTCGACGGCGCGACGACTGAAGTGCTGCTGCCGCTGGTCGGCGACTTCATGGCCGGCAATGCGCTGGTCGCAGCCGGGCTCGCAATCGCGACGGGCGAGGATGCGGTGGCGTCGGTGCGGGCGATCGCGGGCCTTCAGGGCGTGCCGGGCCGGCTGGAACGGGTCGGCGAGCACAATGGCGGGCTCGTCGTGGTCGATTATGCCCACAAGCCCGATGCGCTCGCGGCGGTGCTGAAGACCCTGCGCCCTTACGCCAGCGGCCGGCTGATCTGCGTCTTCGGCTGTGGCGGCGACCGCGATCGCGGCAAGCGCCCGCTGATGGGCGGCATCGCTGCTGACGGCGCCGACATTGCCATCGTCACCGACGACAATCCGCGCAGCGAGAACCCGGCGGCGATCCGCGCCGAGGTATTGGCGGCAGCGCCGGAGCGTCTCAAGGAGATCGGTGACCGGGCCGAGGCGATCGCAGCGGGCGTCGCCATGCTGCAGCCTGGAGATGTCCTCGTCGTTGCCGGAAAAGGCCATGAAAGCGGCCAGATCATCGGCGATCGGACGCTGCCATTCTCGGACCATGAGGTGGTCCGCGAGGCGATCGCGGCATTGGCTGGGGGAAGACGGGGATGACCACCGAACCGCTGTGGACCGGCGCGCGCCTGATCGAGGCGATGGGCGCCCGTTCGCAAGGGCCTGTGCCGGCGGCCGTCACCGGCGCCTCGATCGACACGCGCACGCTGGAGCCGGGCGAGGCCTTCTTCGCGATCACCGGGGAAGCGCGCAACGGGCACGACTTCGTCGCTGCGGCGCTCGAGAAGGGCGCGGCGCTCGCAGTGGTCGACGAAGTCCATGCCGGTTCCTTCCCGGCCGATGCGCCGCTCGCCATCGTCCCTGACGTGCTCCGCGGTATGGAAAAGGCCGGCATGGCGCGCCGTGCGGAGCTAACCGCCAGGGTCGTCGCCGTTACTGGCTCGGTCGGCAAGACCGGCACCAAGGAGGCGCTGCGGCTGGTGCTGTCGCGCCAGGGCAAGACGCATGCGCCGGTCGCCTCCTACAACAACCATTGGGGTGTGCCGCTGACGCTGACCCGGACGCCGCGAGACGTGCGCTACGGTGTCTACGAGATCGGCATGAACGCACCCGGCGAGATCCTGCCGCTGGCCAGGATGGTCCAGCCCGACGTCGCCGTGATCACCACGATCCAGCCGGTGCATCTTGCCGCCTTCGAATCTCTGGAGGGGATCGCCCGCGAGAAGGCGGCGATCTTCAACGGATTGAAGCAGGGCGGCACGGCGATCATCAATGCCGACATCCAGCAGACCGGCCTCTTGCGCGAATTGGCGCTGGCAGCCGGGGCAGGGCGCGTCGTCTCCTTCGGCGAGAGCGATCAGGCGGACGTGCGGCTGCTCGGCTGTGCGCTGAAGCCCGATGTCTCGACCGCCGAAGCCAATGTCATGGGCCGGCCAGTCACCTACAAGCTGGGTAGCCCGGGCAAGCATATCGTCCTGAATTCGCTCGCCGTACTGGCTGCGGCCGAAGCGCTCGGGGCCGATCTCGCTCTGGCCGCTCTGGCGCTCGGCGACCTGACGCCGCCCTCGGGCCGCGGCGCCCGGCAGGTGCTGCATGCGCCAGCCGGTCCATTCACGCTGATCGACGAGAGCTATAACGGCAACCCGGCCTCGATGCGGGCCGCGATCGAGAATCTCGGGCGCATGCCAGTTTCGGGCAGAGGGCGGCGGATCGCTGTCCTCGGCGACATGCTGGAGCTCGGCGAAACTGCACCGGAGCTGCACAAGGGGCTCGCCGACGCGGTCACCGGCAACGGCATCGACCTCGTCTTCGCCTGCGGTCCGCTGATGAGATCCCTCTACGACGCCTTGCCTTCGCACCGCCGTGGCGCTTATGCCGCACAGGCGAGCAGCCTCGAGCCCTATGTGCTCGATGCGGTCCGTGCCGGCGACGTCGTCACGGTGAAGGGCTCGCTGGGTACGCGCATGGGGCCGATCGTCAAGGCGATGACGGCTCGCTTCCCGGTCGTCCAGGCCGACGACTGAGTAAGGAACGGGGTTCGATGCTGGTCTGGCTTGCCGAGTTCGCGGGATCGTTCCCGGTCCTCAACGTCTTCCGCTACATCACCTTCCGCGCCGGCGGGGCGACCGCGACGGCGCTGCTCTTCGTCTTCTTCTTCGGGCCGGCGGCGATCTCCTGGCTCAGGATCAAGCAGGGCAAGGGCCAGCCGATTCGCGCCGACGGGCCGGAATCGCATCTCGCCAAGCGCGGCACGCCGACCATGGGCGGCCTGATGATCCTGACCGGGCTGTTCGTCGCGACGCTGCTCTGGGGAAACCTGCGCAACCCATACGTCTGGATCGTGCTCGGCGTCACCGCGACCTATGGCGCGATCGGCTTCTATGACGACTTCCTCAAGGTGACGAAGCAGTCGCATAAGGGCTTCTCCAGCAAGGCGCGCCTCGGCTTCGAGATCGTCATCGCGCTCGCCGCCTGCACGGCGATCATGCAGGTCAGCCCGCCCGCGATCGCCAGCGGCTTCGCGCTGCCGTTCCTCAAGGAATGGATGATCCCGCTCGGCATCCTGTTCCCGGTCGTCACCGCTTTCGTCGTGGTTGGCGCCGGCAACTCGGTGAACCTGACCGACGGGCTCGACGGCCTCGCCATCGTGCCGGTGATGATCGCGGCCGGCACCTTCGGCTTCATCGCCTATCTCGCGGGTAACGCCATCTTCGCCAACTACCTGCAGATCCACCATGTGCCGGGTGTCGGCGAGCTTGCCGTGATCTGCGGCGCGATGATGGGCGCCGGTCTCGGCTTCCTCTGGTTCAACGCGCCGCCGGCGCAGATCTTCATGGGCGACACCGGCTCGCTCGGCCTTGGCGGCATGCTCGGCACCATCGCGGTGGCGGTGAAGCACGAGATCGTGCTCGCCATCGTCGGCGGCCTGTTCGTGGTCGAGGCGCTCTCGGTGATCATCCAGGTCGCAGTGTTCAAGCGCACCGGCAAGCGCGTCTTCCTGATGGCGCCGATCCACCACCATTTCGAGAAGCTGGGCTGGACCGAGCCGCAGGTGGTGATCCGCTTCTGGATCATCTCGGTGGTGCTGGCGCTGGTCGGCCTCGCCACGCTGAAGCTGCGTTGATGACACCCGTCACCGTGTTCGCGGGCAAGACGCTCGCCCTGTTCGGCCTTGGCGGTTCGGGACTGGCGACGGCGCGCGCGCTCGTTGCCGGCGGCGCCGAACTCGCCTGCTGGGATGACAATCAGGCGAGCCGCGACAAGGCTGCGGCCGAGGGGCTTGCGGTTGTCGATCTCGCGAGCGCCGATTGGTCCGGCTTTGCCGCCTTCGTGCTCTCGCCCGGCGTGCCGCTGACGCATCCCGTGCCGCACTGGACTGTCGAGAAGGCGAAAGCTGCGAATGTCCCGGTGATCGGCGACATCGAACTGTTCTTCCTGGAGCGGGCGAAGATCGCCCCCTCCGCACCGGTGATCTGCATCACCGGCACCAATGGCAAGTCGACCACGACTGCGCTGATCGCGCATGTGCTTGAGACTGCCGGCCGCGACGTCCAGATGGGCGGCAATATCGGCACCGCCGTGCTGGCGCTGGAGCCTCCGGCCGATCACCGCATCCATGTGGTGGAGTGCTCGACCTTCCAGATCGACCTGGCCCCCTCGATCAAGCCGACGGTCGGCATCCAGATGAACCTGACGCCGGATCATCTCGACCGGCACGGTACCTTCCAAGCCTATGGCGCGATCAAGGAGCGGCTGGTCACCGCCTCCGACGTCGCGGTTGTCGGTGTAGACGACGAGCCGTCGAAGCAGATGGCGCGGCGGCGTGCGGCTTCTGGCAAGCCGCTCGTGAAGATCAGCGGCGAGCAGCCGCTCGACGAGGGCGTTTTTGCCGGCGTGACCGCCAATGCCGGCCAGCTCGACACGCGCATCGTCGAGGTCAAGGACGGCAAGCCCAGGGTCGTCGCCAATCTTGCCGGCATCGGTTCCTTGCGCGGCAGCCACAACGCCCAGAACGCGGCAGCGGCCTTCGCCGCCTGCGCGGCGCTCGGCCTGACGGCCGAGGAGATCGCCGCCGGCTTCAAGAGCTATCCCGGCCTGAAGCATCGGATGGAGGAACTCGGCCGGATCGGCCGCGTCGTCTTCATCAACGATTCCAAGGCGACCAATGCCGACTCGACCGAGAAGGCGCTGACCTCCTTCCGCGAGATCTTCTGGATCCTCGGCGGCAAGGCCAAGGAAGGCGGGATCGAGTCGCTGCGGCGCTATTTTCCCAACATCGCCCGGGCCTATCTGATCGGCGCGGCGAGCGACCTCTTCGCCGCGACCTTCGACGATGACGGCCGCGTCGCCTACGACTGCAGCGGCACGCTCGACGTCGCGGTCGCGGCTGCGACCAAGGCTGCGCTGGCGCAGCAGGGCAGCGGCGAGATCGCCGTGCTGCTCTCGCCGGCCTGCGCGTCCTACGACCAGTTCCCGAATTTCGAGGTGCGGGGCGATGCCTTCCGGACGCTGGTCAAGGCGCTGCCGGGGTTCGAGGCGATCGAGCGGTAGCTTAAATGTCAAGTGACAATTGACGCGCTACAATTTTCGCGGCAATCTCCTTCCCATGGAGATTGCGAGCATCAGGCACAAAGCGCTTCGCCAGTTCGCAGAGACCGGGAAGAGCAAGGGCCTGCCTGGCAATCTCGTCGATCGCCTGCGGAACATGCTCGCCTATCTGGCTGCGATCGACGCTGCCGATGAACTCAAGAACCCGCCCAACTACGGGGCCCATCAGCTCACGGGCGACCGGGTAGGCGAATGGTCGCTCGTCGTGACGAAGAACTGGCGTATGACGTTTCGCGTCAATCAGGCTCTTGCGATCGAGGATATCGATCTGGAGGATTATCACTGATGGCCATCAAGCTTCATTCGAGCTTCGCCGTGCATCCTGGCGCATGGCTGCGGACCGAGATCGTCGAGCCTTATGGTTTGAGCGTGACGGTCGCGGCCGAGAAACTGGGCGTGACGCGGCAGGCTATGAGCAATCTCCTGAACGGCAAGGCCGCCTTGTCGGCCGAGATGGCCATCCGCTTCGAGAAGGCGTTCGGCGTTCGGGCCGAGACGATGCTGCGGATGCAGGCGGCCTATGATCTGGTCGAGGCCCGCGCTCATGAGGATGAGATCAAGGTGGAACGCGTCGCGGCGCTGGCGTAGCGGCTAGCTCTGTGGCGGAGTTCCCTGCACTGGGGAGATCTTCATGCCCAAGATCGACGTCGCAGCGGTGCCCGAACGCACGGGCTCGGGCTATCCGAAGCCGTTCGATACCCCTTGTGCCGAGCGCATCCGCAAGCGGCTCGGCAATGCCGGCGGCCTGACCGATTTCGGCGTCAACCTGATGCGGCTGCCGCCGGGCGGCTGGTCGAGCCAGCGCCACTGGCATTCGCATGAGGACGAGTTCGTCTATCTGCTCGAAGGCGAACTGGTCCTCGTCGAGAACGACGGCGAGACTGTGCTGCGCGCCGGCGATTGCGCCGCCTTCGCCAGGAACAGCGGCAACGGCCACCACATGATCAACCGTTCGGACGAGGTCGCGGTCTATCTCGAGGTCGGCAGCCGCTCTCCAGACGACGTAATCACCTGCTCCGACATCGACATGATGAGCCCGAGCAGGGACGGCCGCTTCCTGCACAAGGATGGCAGGCCGTACTCCGAAGGCTGAGAAGCCTGTTGGCAGGCGTGCCCGGTCCGGCCGGAAACCAGGGATCGGAATCAATCGGCTAACCATTCATTGACAGAGTGATTCGCCGGAGCGGGCGCCCTCGATCTGCCCGCCCGTACGGAGCCTTGTAAACGATGGTCTCGCGCGCAGAACCGAGCCTGAGCGGCCGCTGGTGGTGGTCGATCGACCGCATCATCCTGACGACGCTGGTGGCGCTGATGGTCTCCGGCGTCGTGCTGCTGATGGCGGGCGGCCCGCCGGTCGCCGAGCGCCTCGGTCTCTCGACCTTCCATTTCGTCAACCGCCAGGTGGTCTATCTCCTGGTCGCGCTGGCGATCTTCCTGTCGACCTCGCTGCTGGCGCCGCGCCAGGTGCGCCGCATCGCACTGATCATCTTCCTGTTTTCGCTCGCCGGCGTGGTCGCCACGCTGTTCTTCGGCGTCGAGGTCAAGGGTGCCAAGCGCTGGTTGACGCTTGGGCCGCTCGGCTCGATCCAGCCTTCCGAATTCGTCAAGCCGGCTTTCGTCGTGCTCGCCGCCTGGGCCTTCGCCGAAGGCCATCGCCGGCCCGAGCTGCCAGGCACGATCATCGCCTTCCTGCTGCTGCCGATCACGATCGTGCCGCTCGTGCTGCAGCCCGATTTCGGCCAGACCATCCTGATCACCCTGGTCTGGGCTGGGCTGTTCTTCGTCGCCGGCCTGCACTGGTTCTGGGTAATGGGGCTCGGCGGCATCGGCGCCGTCGGCCTGTTCATCGCCTATGAGCTGGTCCCGCACGTTCGCGCCCGCATCGAGCGCTTCATGGACAAGGGCTCGGGCGACACCTTCCAGGTCGACACGGCGCTGGAGAGCTTCGCGCAGGGCGGCTGGTTCGGGAAGGGGCCGGGCGAGGGCACGGTGAAGCGCATCCTGCCCGACGCGCATACCGACTTCATCTTCGCGGTGACCGCCGAGGAGTTCGGCATCGTCGTCTGCATGGCACTGGTGCTGCTGTTCGCGATCATCGTGCTTCGGGCGCTGTTCGTGGCGCAGCGTGCCGAGGATCCGTTCGTGCGCCTCGGCGTCACCGGCCTTGCCCTGCTCTTCGGTATCCAGGCCGCGATCAACATGATGGTGAACCTGCATATGATGCCGGCCAAGGGCATGACCTTGCCGTTCATCTCCTATGGCGGTTCCTCGCTGATCTCGCTGGCGCTGGGTACCGGCTTCCTGCTGGCCTTGACCCGCAAGCGGCCGCGCTCGGAGAGTTTCGGCGAGCCGGGGCGGCGCTCGTGAGCGCAGCAGGGCAGGCGCCGCTCGTCGTGCTCGCCGCGGGCGGCACGGGCGGGCATCTCTTCCCGGCCGAGGCGCTGAGCCATGCTCTGCACCGTGCCGGCGCACGGGTCGCGCTGATCACCGATACGCGCGCCGCCGAATACGCCGGCAACTTCCCGGCCGAATCGATCCATGCCGTGCCGGCGGCGACGCCCTCGGGCAAGTCGCCGGTCGCGATGGCGAAGGCGGCGCTGGTGCTGCTGAAGGGTGGGCTCGCGGCGCGGCAGGCGATCAAGCAGCTCAAGCCCGCCATCGTCGTCGGCTTCGGCGGCTATCCGACGGTGCCGCCGGTCTTCGCCGCGGCGCTGATGGGCGTGCCGACACTCCTGCACGAGCAGAACGCTGTGATCGGCCGGGCCAACCGCTTCCTCGCCAGCCGGGTCAAGGCGATTGCCACCGGCTTCGCCGAGGTCGGCGGGCTGACGCCGGAGCAGGCGCAGAAATGCACGCAGGTCGGCAATCCCGTGCGACCGGCGGTGATCGAGGCGGCCTCGCCCTATGCCGAGCCGGAGGGGCGGCTGAACCTCCTCGTCTTCGGCGGCAGCCAGGGCGCGCGGGTGATGGCGGACATCGTGCCGCCGGCGATGCAACTGCTTTCCGCCGAGGAGCGCAGCCGCCTGGCGATCGTCCAGCAGGCGCGGGCGGAGGACGATGAGCGCGTCAGGAAGATCTATTCCTCGCTCGGCATCAAGTTCGAGCTGGCGCCCTTCTTCAAGGACCTGCCGGCCCGGATGGCAGCGTCGCAGCTGGTGGTCGCGCGCTCCGGCGCCTCTACCGTCGCCGAGCTCACGGTGATCGGCCGGCCGTCGCTGCTGGTGCCGCTGCCGGGCTCGCTCGATCAGGACCAGGCCGCCAATGCCGGCGTGCTCGCCAGGGCCGGCGGAGCGATGGCGATCCTGCAGAACGATTTCTCGCCACGGCGCCTCGCCGGCGAGCTTTCCACGCTGCTTGCCGAGCCACAGCGCTTGACGGCGATGGCTCAGGCGGCCAAGAGCGCGGGCATACCGGATGCGGCCGACCGCCTGGCGCGGCTCGTGCTGCAGACCGCCCAGGGCTGAACCTTTCAGGACGTATCCATCATGAAGCTACCGCCGAAGCTCGGCTCCATCCATTTCGTCGGTATCGGCGGCATCGGCATGTCCGGCATCGCTGAAGTCCTGCACAATCTCGGCTACAAGGTGCAGGGCTCGGACGCCTCCGATGGCGCCAACGTCAAGCGCCTGGCCGAAAAGGGCATCACCACCTTCGTCGGCCACAAGGCCGAGAATATCGGCGAGGCCGAGGTCGTCGTGGTCTCGACCGCGATCAAGCGCGACAATCCCGAACTGATGGCTGCGCGCGAGAAGCGCCTGCCGGTGGTGCGCCGGGCCGAGATGCTGGCCGAGCTGATGCGGCTGAAATCCTGCGTCGCCATCGCCGGCACGCATGGCAAGACGACGACGACCTCGCTGGTCGCGACGCTGCTCGAGAAGGGCGGGCTCGACCCGACCGTGATCAATGGCGGCATCATCAACGCCTATGGCACCAATGCCCGCATGGGCGAGAGCGACTGGATGGTGGTCGAGGCCGACGAGTCGGACGGCACCTTCCTGAAGCTCCCTGCCGATGTCGCGATCGTCACCAATATCGATCCCGAGCATCTCGACCATTTCGGCACCTTCGACGCGATCAAGGCGGCCTTCCGCTCCTTCGTCGAGAACCTGCCGTTCTACGGTTTCGCGGTGATGTGCATCGACCACCCGACGGTGCAGGGTCTCGTCGGCCAGATCGAGGACCGCCGCGTCGTCACCTATGGCGAGAACCCGCAGGCCGATTTCCGCCTGATCGACATCGACCTCTCCGGCGGGCAGGCGAAGTTCACGCTCCTCATCCGCGACCGCAAGACCGGCCGCGACGAGGTGGTCCGCGATCTCCTGATGCCGATGCCTGGCCATCACAACGCGCTCAACGCGACGGCGGCGATCGCGGTCGCCTATGACCTCGGCATTCCCGTGCCTGTGATCCGCGAGGCGCTTGCCGGCTTTGGCGGCGTCAAGCGCCGCTTTACCAGGACGGGCGAGTGGAACGGCGCGCTGATCTTCGACGATTACGGCCACCATCCGGTCGAGATCGCTGCCGTGCTCAAGGCGGCGCGCGCCTCGACCAAGGGCAAGGTCATCGCGGTGATGCAGCCGCATCGCTACAGCCGCCTGTCGAGCCTGTTCGCCGACTTCGCCGCCTGCTTCAACGACGCCGACACGGTGATCATCGCCGACACCTATGCGGCCGGCGAGCAGCCGATCGTGGGTGCGGATCGCGACTCGCTGGTGGCGGCGATCAAGGCGCGCGGTCATCGCCATGCGCTGCCGCTCGAATCCTCCGACAAGCTCGCGGGCATGGTCGCCGATCTCGCCGGGCCGGGGGATTACGTGGTCTGCCTCGGGGCTGGGAACATCACGCAGTGGGCTTATGCCTTGCCGGGCGAGCTTGCCTCTCTTCCTTCTCCCCTCGGGGGAGAAGGTGGCAGCGCGAAGCGCTGACGGATGAGGGCCGGTCGTGGAGCGCAAGAACACGGCCGGTACTCTCTCCTTCGCCCGCGACCAGCGCCGGGAGCCAACGCGCACTGAGGCTGCCTTTTGGCAGGCGGTGCGTGGCCGCCGCTTCGCTGGCCTCAAGTTCAAGCGCCAGATGGCGATCGGGCCGTTCATCGCGGATTTCTGCTGTTTCGAACTTCGGCTGATCGTCGAGCTCGATGGCGAGCCTCACAAGATCGACGACGCGCAAAAGCGGGATAGGCGTCGCGACGCCTTTCTGCGGAGCGAGGGCTATCGGGTCTTGCGCTTTTCGAACGAGCGGGTTCTAGGAAACCTCGAATTCGTCCTCCGCGAGATCGCCGAACATGTCGGCCTCGCCGGGCGGCCCTCATCCGACCCGGCTTCGCCGGGCCACCTTCTCCCCCGAGGGGAGAAGGAGACGCGCGGGTAAGCTCATGCCTTTCCAAGACATCACTCCCGACCTCCGCGCCGCCGCGCCTGAATTACGCGGGCGGCTGCTCGCCAATCAGGAGATGGCGGGGCTGACCTGGTTCCGTGTCGGCGGGCCGGCGCAGATTCTGTTCACTCCAGCCGACGAGGCGGATCTCGCTTACCTGCTCGGCAAGCTGCCGGCCGAGATCCCGGTCAGCGTGGTCGGGCTCGGCTCGAACCTGATCGTGCGCGATGGTGGGATTCCCGGCGTGGTCATCCGCCTCGCCGGCAAGGCTTTTGGCGAGATCACCCGCGAGGACGGCGATCGTCTGCGCGCCGGCACCGCCGTTCCGGATGTGAAGGTGGCACGCGCTGCTGCTGACGCCTCGCTCGATGGCCTCGCCTTCTATCGCGGCATTCCCGGCTGCATCGGCGGGGCGCTGCGGATGAACGCCGGCGCGCATGGTGGCGAGACCACCGATGTGCTGGTCGAGGCGCGCGGCGTTACCCGCAAGGGCGAGATCGTGACGTTCTCACATGCCGATATGGGCTTCAGCTACCGTAACTCGACGGCGCCAAGCGACATCATCTTCACTTCGGCGCTGTTCCAGGGCCGCCCGGGCGACCAGGCCGCGATCCTCGCCGAGATGGAGCGGGTGACCTCGGCGCGCGAGGCGGCGCAGCCGATCAAGGAGCGCACCGGCGGCTCGACTTTCAAGAACCCCGAGGGCGGCAAGGCCTGGCAATTGATCGATGCCGCCGGCTGCCGGGGGCTGCGCATCGGCGGAGCGCAGGTCTCCGAGATGCACTGCAACTTCCTGATCAATACCGGCGGTGCGAGCGCCGCCGATATCGAGGGGCTGGGCGAAGAGGTCCGCCGCCGCGTCAAGGACAATTCAGGCTACGAGCTGCACTGGGAGATCAAGCGGTTCGGCGTCGCGGCTTGAACCGGGGCGGCCGGTTCGGCCGTCTTGCGCCGTGACAGCATGATGCCGATGACGGTCGAGCCGAAGATGATGGCGATGCCGAGCCATTGCTGGGCGTTGAACCATTCATTCAGCAGGGCGGCGCCGAGGAAGGTCGCGACCAGCGGGCTGAGCAGGCTCAGGAACGCGACGCCCGTGCCGATCGCGGCGATGCCACGCACCCAGAGCCAATAGGCGAAGGCGGTGCCGATTACCACGAGATAGCTCAGGCCGGCGAGGTTACGGATTGTCGGCATCGGCGGCAGGCCTTCGACCAGGAGCGCGACCGGCAGGAGCAGGAGCCCGCCGAGGGTGAGCTGCCAGGCGGCGAGCGCGAGCGGCGTGCCGACCTTGCCCCAGCGCTCGATCAGCACCGTGCCGGTCGCCATCGAGGCGGCGCCGATCAGCGCGGCGATGACGCCGATCGCGTCGAGCTTCACGGTATTGTCGATCACCAGCAGGCCGACGCCGAGCGTGCCGGCGAGGGCGGCGAGCACCTGCCCGAGACGCGGGCGGCGCAGCAGCAGCGGCCAGGCGAGGAAGGCGACGAGCAGCGGCTGCATCGAGCCGAGCGTGGCGGCGAGCCCGCCCGGCAGGCGCGAGGCGCTGAGGAAGAGCATGCCGAAGAACAGGCCGATATTGGCGAAGCCGATGATGGCGAGCGGCAGGAGCTTGTCGCGTGGCGGCAGGCCGGGGCCGAGCAGCATCAGGAGGATGCCGGCCGGCAGGGCACGTAGCGCCCCGACCAGCAGGGGGTGCTCGACGGGAAGCGTCTGGGTGAAGACGACATAGGTCGTGCCCCAGAGGACGGGCGCCAGGATTGTCGTGAACAGGATGCGGGTCTTGCTGTCGGCCATGGTGGCCTCCCTTTGCATCGCGGGATGTGTATGCGTAGGATTATTCGATAAGAGATAATTCGAGATCGAATTATTTGATGCGGGATAATTAGGCGCGGGATTTCCATGAGTCAAGCTGACGAAGCCGGGCAGGGTGGCCCGCTCGATTCGATCCTCTCGCAATGGCGACGGGCGCGACCGGATATCGACGCGAGCCCGATGGCGGTCTGTGGCGCGATCTGGCGAGCGGCCGAACGCGTTCGCCTCGGCGTCGGGCGCAACCTGATCGGGGAGGACCTCGATTTCGCCGGTTTCGACGTGCTGATGACCCTGCGCCGCCAGGGCGAGCAGGGTGGTTCGCTGACTCCGTCCGAGCTTGCCAAGGACATGATGCTCTCGACCTCGGCGATGACGAATCGGCTCGACCGGCTGGAGAAGCGCGGGCTGATCGCAAGGCAGGCCGATCCACAGGACCGACGCAGCCTGCGCATCGTGCTGACGCCGGACGGTTTCGCGCTAATCGAGCGGCTGGTGGTCTCGCATGTGGCGACGGAAGCGGCGCTGATTTCGGCGCTCAGTCCAGCTGAACATGAGCAGCTCAAGGCCCTGCTGGCCAAGGTTGCGGCCGGTGAGGGGGAGTGAGTCCGGCGTGCAACAGCCGGCTCGTCATTAACCGGCAGGGTGCATCGTTAACGCGCCGTTAACCATCTCGGCTCAGGTTCGGACCCAGGAATTCGGTGTCAGGAACCTTGATGAGCAAGCATGTCGCAGTGCTGATGGGCGGGTGGTCCGTCGAGCGTGAGGTCAGCCTCAGCAGCGGCGCGGCCTGTGCTCGGGCGCTGGAAGGCGTCGGCTATCGTGTCACGCGCGTCGAGGTCGGCCGCGACGTTGCCGAGGTGCTGGCGAAGCTGAAGCCCGACGCCGCCTTCAATGCCCTGCACGGCCGCTACGGCGAGGACGGTACCATCCAGGGCGTGCTCGAGATCCTCGGCATCCCCTATACCCATTCCGGCGTGCTGGCCTCCTCGCTCGCCATCCGCAAGGACAAGGCCAAGATGGTCGTGGCGGCCGCCGGCGTGCCGGTGGCGAAAGGCGTGACCGTCTCGCGCTTCGAGGCTGCGAAACGGCATCCCCTGCCGCCGCCCTATGTGATCAAGCCGATCGACGAAGGCTCCTCCGTCGGGGTGGTGATCGTTAAGAAAGGCCGCGAGCACCCGCCCCAGGAGATCGCCCGGCCAGACTGGCCCTGCGGCGAGATCATGCTGGCCGAAACCTTCATCGCCGGGCGCGAACTGACCTGCGCGGTGATGGACGGCAAGTCCTTGGGGGTAACGGAGATTCGGGCGGCGACGGGGGAGTTCTACGACTACGACGCCAAATATGCCAAAGGCGGTTCAATCCACATCTGCCCGGCGCAAATTTTACCGAATCTTTACCGCCAAATCGAAGAGTGTGCGTTAACGGCGCATCAAGCAATCGGGTGCCGCGGCGTCAGCCGTTCAGACTTCCGCTACGACGACGAGAGCGACACGCTCGTCTGGCTGGAGGTCAACACGCAGCCCGGCATGACCGAAACCAGCCTTGTGCCTGAATTAGCCGCCCATGCGGGCATGAACTTCGGTGAGCTCGTCAAATGGATCGTCGAGGACGCCTCCTTGAATCGGTGAAGGTGGAACCGGTGTTCACCGGGGCCAACCTGCCGATGCGCGTGACGGGGCCGCAGCTCCTCGTCGGCGAGCGCTCGCGCCGCTGGTTCCGCGGCTCGCGGCGCAGCGCCGTCGCGGTGCCGCTGGCCGAGCGGCTGCCGAGCGGCCTCGGCTCCTTCCTGGCGATCGGCTTCCTCGTGCTCACGGGCGTGAGTGGAGCGATCCTGGGCGGCCATTACGAGACCTTCCGCGAGAACTATGGCGAGCCCAGGCATGCGCTGGCCCGGCTCGTCGGCCTCGGCATCGACCGCATCACCATCTCCGGCCTCAGCGGCCTCTCCGAGATCGAGGTCCTGGTCGCCGCCGGCATCGACCCCAAGATCTCGCTCGCCTTCTTCGACGCAGACGAGGCGCGCAAGCGGCTCGAGGCGACGCCGATGATCCGCGAGGCCTCTGTCCGCAAGCTCTATCCTGGCGAGATTTCGATCAACCTGGTCGAGCGCGAGCCCTATGCGCTCTGGCAGGTCAAGGGCGATCTCTTCCTGATCGCGCAGGACGGCACGGTGATCGACAAGATGGATGACGGCCGCTTCGCCTACCTGCCGCTGGTCGTCGGGCCCGACGCCAACAAGCGGGCGAAGGACTACATCGCGCTGCTCGGCGAGGCCGGTTCCTTCAGCTCGCGCATCCGCGCCGGCAGCCTCGTTGCCGGCCGGCGCTGGAACCTGAAGCTTGATACCGGCGCCGATGTCCGGCTGCCGGAGCAGGGCGCCGGCGCCGCGCTGAAGCGCCTGGCCAGCCTCGAACAGGACTTCCGAATCAGCGAGAAGGACCTGATCGCCATCGACATGCGCCAGCCTGACCGGGTGACCATGCGCCTGACCGAAGAGGCCGCGACGACGCGGTTCGAGCAGCTCAAGAGCAAGACCAAGAAGAAGGGCGGCGAGGCATGAGCTTGACCTCGCAAGGTCTGACCCCGCGGATGCGTCCGTTGTCGTCGCGCAAGAGCGCGACCTTGTCGATTCTGGACATCGGCACGAGCAAGGTCGTCTGCCTGATCGCCGAATTGAACCCGGCCGAGGCGAACGAGCGGCTGCGCGGGCGTACCCATGTCGCGCGCATCATCGGCATCGGCCATCAGCGCTCGCTCGGCCTGAAGGGCGGCGCGATCATCGATCTGGAAAGCGCCGAGCGCGCCATCCGCGCTGCGGTCGACGCGGCCGAGCGCATGGCCAAGGTCGAAGTCCAGTCCGTCATCGTCAACCTGACCGGCGGCCGGCTGAACTCGCAGCATTATCAGGCCAGCGTCGATCTGCGCGGCGGCTCGGTCGGTGATTCCGATGTGAAGCGGGTGCTTGCCGCTGCTGCGACCCATGCGATCCGGCCGGGCAAGGCGGTGCTGCATGCGCTGCCGACCGGCTACGCGCTCGACGGTTCGCCCGGCGTGCTCGATCCGCGCGGGCTGATCGGCGGTTCGCTCTCGGTCGACATGCATGTCGTGGCGGCGGAGGCGGCGGCGGCGCGCAATGTCATGCTCGCGGTCGAGCGCTGTCATCTCGAGGTCGAGGCGGTGGTCGCGAGCCCCTATGCGGCGGGTCTCTCCGTGCTGGTCGACGACGAGGCCGAGATGGGCGTCGTCGTGGTCGACATGGGCGGTGGCACCACCTCGCTCGGCGTCTTCTCCGGCGGGCACCTGACCCATGCCGACGCGATCGCCGTCGGCGGCAACCATATCACCATGGACGTGGCGCGCGGGCTCTCGACCCGGGTCTCCGCCGCCGAGCGACTGAAGACGCTGCACGGCTCGGCGATTGCCAGCCCCTCCGACGAGCGGGACATGATCGCGGTGCCGCAGGTCGACGACGACGAGCGCGACACGCCGAACCATCTCTCGAAGTCGCATCTGGTCCGGATCATCAAGCCGCGCGTCGAGGAGATTCTCGAACTCGTGCGCGACCGGCTGAAGGCATCCGGCTTCTCGGCCGAGGCCGGGCGGCGCGTTGTCCTGACCGGCGGTGCCTGCCAGCTCACCGGCATGCCGGAAGTGGCGCGGCGCGTGCTCGGCGGCCAGGTCCGCACCGGTCGGCCGCTCGGAATCAAGGGTTTGCCGGAAGCGGGCAAGGGCCCGTCCTTCGCGGCGGCGGTCGGCCTCCTGGTCTACCCGCAGGTCGCGCATGTCGAACATTTCGAACCACGGGCGGGGGCGTCCTTCTTCGCCCATGCGACCGATGGCTACTTCTCCCGCGTCGGCCGCTGGCTGCGCGAGAGCTTCTAGAGTTGCGGCCCGCACCGCCGAAAGGCCGATGCGGACCGGGGTGAGTATGAGCAGAGCGGGGCTTAAGGCCCCTGGCGTGGAAGACGGGACGGCCCGCCAGGAGCCGGACAAGACAGTGAAAGAGGCAATCATGGCGATGAACCTGCAAGCCCCGGACATCCGGGAACTGAAGCCCCGGATCACCGTGTTCGGCGTCGGCGGCGCCGGCGGCAATGCCGTGAACAACATGATCGAGGCCGGGCTCGATGGCGTCGACTTCGTCTGCGCCAACACCGACGCGCAGGCGCTTGCACTCGCCCGCGCTCCGCGCATCATCCAGATGGGCCTCCAGGTCACCGAGGGCCTCGGCGCCGGCTCGCAGCCGGAAGTCGGGCGCGCGGCCGCCGAAGAGGTGATCGACGAGATCCGCGATCATCTGGCCGGCGCGCACATGGTCTTCATCACTGCCGGCATGGGCGGCGGCACCGGCACCGGCGCTGCCCCCGCGATCGCCCGCGTCGCCCGTGACATGGGCATCCTCACCGTCGGCGTCGTTACCAAGCCGTTCCAGTTCGAGGGTCAGCGCCGCATGCGCATGGCCGAGGCCGGCATCGGGGAGCTCAACGAGGCCGTCGACACGCTGATCGTCATCCCGAACCAGAACCTGTTCCGCGTCGCCAACGAGAACACCGGCTTCGCCGACGCCTTCGGCATGGCCGACCAGGTGCTCTACTCCGGCGTCGCCTGCATCACAGACCTGATGGTCCGTCCCGGCCTGATCAACCTCGACTTCGCCGACGTGCGCGCCGTGATGCGCGGCATGGGCAAGGCGATGATGGGCACCGGCGAGGCCCAGGGCGAGAAGCGTGCGCTCTCGGCCGCCCAGGCCGCGATCAACAACCCGCTGCTCGACGACGTCTCGATGAAGGGCGCGCGCGGCCTGCTGATCTCGATCACCGGCGGGCGCGACATGAAGCTCTACGAGGTCGACGAGGCCGCCACCCGCATCCGCGAGGAGGTCGACTCCGAGGCCAACATCATCGTCGGCGCCACCTTCGACGAAGCGCTCGAAGGCACGATGCGCGTTTCGGTGGTCGCCACCGGCATCGACAAGCCGATGACTGCCCAGAGCGAGCTCGACCCGACCGAAGCCCGTATCGCCGAGGTTGCCGAGCGCCTGAAGGCCGAGGCACGGCTGCGTTCGGCCGTCCCGAACATCCGCACCTCTGCCTCGGCGCCTGCTCCTGCGCCCATGCCGGCTCCCGTCGCCGAGACCATGATGCCGGAGCCCGTCCGCGCTCCTGCGCCGGCCCCGGTCAGCTTCGCTGCCGATGTCCGCATCGAGCCGGCCCAGCCGCGTCCGGCAATGGTCGCTCCGCCCGTCGTCGAGGCGCCGATCGCCGAAGCCTCGCTGCCGCATCATGAGGACAGCTTCATCCCGCCGATGCCCGAGCGCGCGGTGATCCGCCCGACCCGCATGCCGCGCGTCGAGGACCTGCCGCTGCCGGCCCAGCACCAGATCGCGCAGAGCCGCGGCGCGGTGCCGGCTCCTGCGCCGGCCTCGGTCGAGCAGAAGCGCATGTCGCTGATGCAGCGCCTCGCCTCGGTCGGCTTCGGCCGCAAGGAGGACGAGTACGTTGAGGCTCCGATGGCGCCGCCGGCTCCGGCGCCGCGTCAGGCTCCGCCGGCTCCGGCCGCCGGCCCAAGTGCTGCCCATGCCGAGTTCATGCGCCGCCCGCCGGCGCCGGCGACCCGGCCAGCCCAGGGCCAGCTCGACCAGCTCGGCCGCGCCGCCCCGGCCCGCAATACGGAAGAAGACCAGCTCGAGATCCCGGCCTTCCTGCGCCGTCAGTCGAACTGAGCTTTCGGACTGAGCTTTCCCGGCCGGTTCAACCGGTTTAACAAAAGGCCCGGCGGCACTGGCCGCCGGGCCTTTTTTAACGTCTGAAAAACCATATACATCAAGCAGATGGTTAAGATTTTCTGGCTTTGTAATCTCTGTTACAGAGCGAAAGAAAGCGTGATTTTGAAGCCAATGCGCCTGCGCGTATCTTGCAGCGCATCACCGGGTAAGGGGATTCGGGATTAGTCCTGAGTTCGCTGCACATCAGGGAACCGCACGATCGCTGAAGAGGTTGCGCCACAAGGCGCTGGCCCTGGGGATCGTCGCGCTTAAGACGGATACTGAGTATGATGGCTGAACGGCAGACGACCCTACGCTCGCCCGTGACCCTCCAAGGCATCGGCGTTCATTCCGGGGCTCCCGCCTGCCTGACCCTGCGGCCCTCCACTGCCAATTCCGGCGTCGTCTTCCTGCGCAAGGGCCTCGAAGGCGGCCATGAGCAGCTGATCCACGCCCGCCACAACAAGGTCAGCGCCACCGAGCTGTGCACCGTGATCGGTGATCAGGCCTCCGGTTCCGTCGCCACGATCGAGCATCTGATGTCGGCCTGCGCCGGCCTCGGCCTCGACAATGTGCTGGTCGAGATCGACGGTCCCGAGATGCCGATCATGGACGGCAGCGCCGCCGAGTTCGTCTCCGCCATCGAGGCGACCGGCCTTGTCGCCCTTGGCGCGACCCGCCGCTACCTCAAGGTTCTGCGCCCGGTCCGCATCGAGCAGGGCCGCGCCTTCGCCGAGCTGGCTCCGTCGGAGAACGGCTTCCGCCTCGATGTCGAGATCGACTTCGACACCAAGGCGATCGGCCGCCAGCGCAAGATCTTCGATCTCGACCCCGAGGCCTATGCCCGCGAGATTTCCCGCGCCCGCACCTTTGGCTTCATGCGCGATGTCGAGCAGCTCTGGAAGGCCGGCTTCGCGCTGGGCGCCTCGCTCGACAACACCGTCGCGATCGGCGACGACAAGGTGATCAATCCCGAAGGCCTGCGCTACGCCGACGAGTTCGTGCGCCACAAGGTTCTCGACGCGGTGGGCGACCTTGCGCTCGCCGGCTACCCGATCCTCGGCGAGTTCCGCTCCTATTGCGGCGGTCATCGCATGAATGTCCGGATCCTCGAGGCCCTGTTCGCCGACCGCGCCAATTACGCGATCGTCGAGGCCCAGCCGGTCTTCGCCCACCATGCGGTGCAGATGGCGGCCGGCCCGGTGCCTGCCGCGCTCGCGCCCGACCTGCACTGAGCAGGGTATTACGCGACGCCACGCCTTGCATTCGCCCGTTTCCTGTTGGAAACGGCGAGCGCACTGCATGAAGCGCCCGTCACGCTTGGCGAAAAGGCTGCTTCTGAGCTAAAGCCATTTCGCGCGCTCTTACCGAAGGGCGTCACAAGGACGGATGAAGTGAGCGTCATGCGGCTGAAGACAATCAACTCCGGCGAATCGACCAGCGGCGGCAAGCGCCTCGTGCTGGCCTTTGCCTTCGCGGCCGCACTCGGCGGCTGCGACACGATGAGCTCGCTCAACCCGTTCGATCGCCCTGAGACCTACAAGCCCGAGGTGGTGGCTGAGGTTCCGGCCGACAAGCTCTACAATGAGGGCCTCGCCCGTCTCCAGAACGGCGACACCGAAGGCGCGAACAAGAAGTTCGACGAGATCGACAAGAACGCGCCGTTCTCGCCCTATTCGAAGAAGGGCCTGATCATGGCCGCTTACTCGAATTACGAGGCGCAGAAATACGACGACGCGATCACCGCCTCGAAGCGCTTCCTGGCGCAGAACCCGGCGAGCCCGGACGCGGCCTACGCGCAGTACATCCTGGCGATGTCCTATTACAACCAGATCCCGGACGCGACGCGTGACCAGGAGCGTACCGACCTGGCGCTGCGCGCGATGCAGGAACTGCTCGACCGCTATCCGAAGTCGGAATACGTGCTCGACGTGCGCGAGAAGATGCTGGTCGCGCGCGATCAGCTTGCCGGCAAGGAGATGAATGTCGGGCGCTTCTATCTCGAGAAGCGCAACTACACCGGCGCCGTCGGCCGCTTCCGCGACGTCATCACCAAGTACCAGACCACGCGCCATGTCGAGGAGGCGCTGATGCGCCTGACCGAGGCCTATATGGCGCTCGGCATCACCAACGAGGCGCAGACCGCCGCGGCGGTGCTCGGCCACAACTTCCCTGACAGCCCCTGGTACAAGGACGCCTATACGCTCCTGGAGAGCGGCGGCCTGCAGCCACGGGAGGATCGCGGCTCCTATATCAGCCGGACCTTCAACGGCTTTACCCGCGCCGTCGTCGGGATAACCGGTCTCGGCCGCCTCTAAGCCGGTCTGCCGGTGCCCCGGCGAGGTCATCCGCAGCCGGCACAAGGGTGCTGAGTCGCCATGCTCGCCCAGCTCTCGATCCGCGACATCGTTCTGATCGACCGGCTCGACCTGGGCTTCGAGGACGGGCTCAGCGTGCTGACCGGCGAGACCGGCGCCGGCAAGTCGATCTTGCTCGACGGCTTCGCGCTGGCGCTGGGTGCGCGCGGTGACGGCGGCCTGGTGCGTCATGGCGAGACGCAAGGCCAGGTCAGTGCCGTGTTCGACCTGCCGATGGCGCATCCGGCGCGGGCCCTCGCCCAGGCGCAGGAGATCGACACCGATGGCGACCTGATCCTGCGGCGCGTGCAATATGCCGACGGGCGCACCCGCGCCTTCGTCAACGACCAGCCGGTCAGCGTCCAGATCCTGCGCATGATCGGCGCGGCGCTCGTCGAGATCCACGGCCAGCATGACGACCGGGCCCTGACCGACCCGGCTCAGCATCGCACCATCCTCGACAGCTTCGGCGAACTGGCCGCGCAGGCGGCCGAGGTCGCCCGCTCCAGCGAGACGCTGAAAAAGGCGCGCCAGGCCCTGCAGAGCCAGCGCATCCGGGTCGAGACCGCGCGCAAGGAGGCCGATTTCCTGCGCCATGCCGTGGCCGAGCTTGGCAAGCTCGCACCCGAGCCGGGCGAGGAGGACGCGCTCGCGGCAAAGCGTCAGGGCATGATGTCTGCCGAGAAGGTCGCCCGCGACATCATCGAAGCCTATGAGGCGGTCGGCGGCACCGCTTCGCCTGTTTCCGCCCTGTCGGGCGTGCTGCGCCGGCTGGAGCGACGCGCCACCCAGGCGCCGGAGCTTGTCGAGCCCTCGATCGCGGCGCTGACCACGGCGGTGGTCGCGCTGGAGGAGGCAGGGGAGACGCTGCAGGCGGCGGTGCGCGCCGCCGAATTTGATCCGCGCGTGCTGGAGCGCGTCGAGGAGCGGCTGTTTGCGCTGCGCGCGGCGGCTCGCAAATTCGATGTCCCGGTCGACGCGCTGGCGGCGCTGGCGCAGACCATGGCGGCCGATCTTGCTGCGCTCGATGAGAGCGAAGGCTCGCTGAAGCGTCTGGAGGCGGAGCTCGCCGAAGCCGAAGCGGCTTATGTCGCCTTGGCGACGGCATTGTCCGCAGGGCGCATCAGGGCTGCTTCGGCGCTCGATGCGGCGGTGAAGGCGGAATTGCCGCCGCTCAAGCTGGAGCGGGCGCGGTTCATCACGCAGATCGACAGCGACCCCGATGCACGCGGGCCGGAAGGGCTCGACCGCGTCGAGTTCTGGGTCGAGACCAATCCGGGGACGCGGCCGGGGCCGATGATGAAGGTCGCCTCGGGCGGCGAGCTCTCGCGCTTCATGCTGGCGCTGAAGGTTGTGCTGGCCGAGCGCGGCTCGGCGCCGACCCTGGTCTTCGACGAGATCGACACCGGCGTCGGCGGTGCGGTGGCGGATGCGATCGGTGAGCGGCTGGCCCGGCTGGCGGCGCGCGTGCAGGTGATCTCGGTGACGCATGCGCCACAGGTCGCGGCCAAGGCCGGCCAGCATTTCCTGATCGCGAAGTCGGCCGATGGCGGGCAGGGGGCCGACGAGCGCACCGTCACCCGGGTCTCGCCCTTGCTGGACGGCACCCGGCGCGAGGAGATCGCCCGCATGCTCGCCGGCGCCTCGATCACCGAGGAGGCGAGGGCGGCCGCCGGCAAGCTGCTCGATGCAGCCGGGATGCGCGGCTAGCGGTGCATCCGTTCAGGCTGGGATCAACTCGTAGCCCGCGCTGCCTTCGATGACGCGCCTGAAGCTCTCGATATGGCCGCCTGAGACGATCCAGCTTTCACGCGCGGCGCGTTCGAGGATCGCGCGGCGGGAGGCGAGGGCAGTGGCCGCGTCGAAATCATAGACGAAGCCGATCTTTGGATCGGTGGCCTGCAGGTCCGAGAGGTGCAGCGCATCGCCCCAGAGCAGCAGGCTCTGTGCGCCTTCGATCAGGTAGGCGCTATGGCCGGCGGTATGGCCGGGGAGCGGGATCAATGTGATGCCGGGGCGCACGATGCCAGCCGGGGCAGGCTGGATGCGGCCGGCATAGTGCTTCTTCACCGCCGCCGTGACGGCGAAGCCACCTTGCCGGTTCTGCGGCGTCGTTGCGCGATTGGCCTCGTCGCCGAAGAAGCCCAAATCGGCTTCGGGCACGATGATCTCGGCATGGGGGAACCGGGCGCTCTCGCCGTCGAACAGCCCGAGCGCGTGGTCACCATGGAGATGCGTGATCAGGATACGCTCGACCTGCTCGGGTGCGATGCCGGCGCCAGCCATGGCGGCGGGAGCATGGCCCATTGCCGAGCCCCAGGAGGGGCCGGTGCCGGCATCGACGAGGGTGATCCCGTCGGCGCCTTTGAGGGCGAAGCAGTTGACGGGGATGCTGACTTTCGGCTTGCCCCACCGTGCCACGGCCTCGTCGCGCGCGGCCTCGCCATCGGCATGGATCAGGACATCAAGCGGCGCCTCGAAGATCCCGTCGTGGAGCGTGAGCACGTCGTAGGCGCCGAAGCGTTGCCAAGTCTCGCTCATCTCCACAGACCCTCGCTCCAGTGTGATATGCTTAGACCATGCAGCTCTCGCCGCTGACAACGGAGCGGGCGGCATGGCCGGCATCCGCTGCCGCATACGGGATGAACCGATGCTGCATTCCCTTTTCCCACGATTTCCTCTATGTGCAGCGCAATATCGCGGTGCCGCGTCCGGCGCCGCCCCTCGTTCTGCGTGCTGCCGACCCGCCAGCTGCAATCTAAGGCCTAACATCGATGTCCTTCATCTCCACGAGTGCGCCGCTGGCGCGGGCGCTCGCCGACCGTAATTACAGCGAGCCGACCCCCGTCCAGGCCGCAGTGCTGGAAGAGGCAGCCGCCGGCCGTGACCTGCTGGTCTCCTCGCAGACCGGCTCGGGCAAGACGGTGGCCTATGGGCTCGCCATCGGCGCCGACCTGCTCGGCGATGCCGAGGTGCTGCCGCGGGCCGAACGGCCGCTGGCGCTGATCGTGGCGCCGACGCGCGAGCTCGCCCTCCAGGTCCAGCGTGAGCTCGGCTGGCTCTACAAGCAGACCAATGCCCGCGTGATCTCCTGCGTCGGCGGCATGGATCCGCGCCGCGAGGCGGCGCTGCTCGACGAGGGCGCGCATATCGTCGTCGGCACGCCTGGCCGTCTGCGCGACCACATCGAACGCCGCCGCCTCGACGTTTCGGGCCTGCGGGCGGTCGTGCTCGACGAAGCCGACGAGATGCTCGATCTCGGCTTTCGCGACGATCTCGAATTCATCCTGAAGTCCGCGCCGGAAGAGCGCCGCAGCCTGCTGTTTTCGGCGACGCTGCCGAAAGCGATCATCGCCATGGCGCGCAGCTATCAGCGCGACGCCCTGCGCATCGAGGTCGCCGGCGGCGAGCGCGGCCATGCCGATATCGAGTACCGCGCCATTCGCGTCTTCCCGAAGGAAGCCGAGCTCGCGGTCGTCAACCTGCTGCGCTTCCACGATTCGCCGACCGCGCTGGTGTTCTGCAACACCCGCAACGCGGTGCGCCATCTCGAGGCGATCCTGCTGGAGCGCGGTTTCTCGGCCGTGGCGCTCTCGGGCGAGCTCAGCCAGAGCGAGCGCAACTCGGCGCTGCAGGCCTTGCGCGACGGCAGGGCGCGCGTCTGCGTCGCGACCGACGTCGCGGCGCGCGGTATCGACCTGCCCGGCCTGACGCTGGTCATCCATGCCGAGCTGCCGAACGATCCCGAGGTGATGCAGCATCGCTCGGGCCGCACCGGCCGCGCCGGTAACAAGGGCACGAGCGTGCTGCTGGTGCCGGCCTCGCGCCGGCGCAAGGCCGAGATGCTGATCGCCGAGGCCAAGATTGAAGTGAGCTGGGCCGGCCCACCGACGCAGGACGAGATCCGCGTGCTCGACGAACAGCGCCTGCTGAGCGATCCCCTGCTTTCCGGCGAGGCGAGCGAGGACGATGCGCCGATGGTCGCGGCTTTGCTCGCGGGGCGCTCGACGGAGGAGATCGCGGCAGCGCTGGTGCGGGTCTATCGCTCGCGCCTGCCAGCGGCCGAGGAAGTCGGCGACCCCAATTTCGGTCGTGACGAACGCCGTCCGGTGCGCAGCAACGAGGATTACGCAAGGCCGCGCGAGCATGGTGGCGCCGAGCGGCCGGAGCGCCGCGAGAGGTCGGGTCCGCGCGGCGATACCGTCTGGTTCCGCCTGAATATCGGCCGCAAGGATGGCGCCGACCCGCGCCAGCTGCTGCCGATGCTGTGCCGGCGCGGCAAGATCACGCGCGACGAGGTCGGCGCGATCCGCATCTTCGACAAGGAGACCAAGGTCGAGATCGATGCGGAGGTTGCCGAGCGCTTCGCGCAGCTCGCCCGTGCTGTCGACCGCGACAAGATCATCATCGAGCCGGTGACCGGCGAGGAGGAGCGCCGCCCGGCCAAGCCCTTCGCCGAGAAGGCGAGCCATGCGCCGCGCGGTGCTCATCCGGCGCGCGAGCAGCGCGACGAGCGTTCGACGGCGCGCAAGCCCTATGAGGGCAAGGGCAAGCCATTCGGCGCCAAGCCCTATGATCCGACGCGGCGTGACCGCGAGCCGGTCTATGAGGAAACCGCGATCCTGCGGCCGGAGCGGCCCTTCGACAAGAAGGGCGACCATGGCGGCAAGCCGTTCGCCGGCAAGTTCAAGGGCGACAAGAAGCCGTTCGGCGCGTCGCATGGCGGTGAGCGCTCGGGCGCCGGAGATAGCCGGCCGGCCGGCAAGAGCTTCGGCGAGAAAAAGCCCTTTGGAGCCAAGAAGCCTTTTACTGGCAAGAAGCCGTTCGGAGCAAAGAAGCCGCGCCGCGACGACCGCTGAGATAGGCTGAACCTACGCCTCATCGTCATGGTCGGCTTTGTGCCGACCATCCACGTCTTCCTTTCAGTCGGGTGGTGCTCAAGACGTCGATGCTCGCCGCAGGGGCGAGCATGACGGCTGGAGCAGCGTTGTGCGCTTGGCCTCTGGCTGCCGCAATCAACGCAGCCCGAGGAAGGACAGAATCGCGAGGACGACGACGACCAGGCCGACCAGGTAGATGATGTTGTTCATGGCGGAACCCCCCGCTGGTTGTTCGGTGCCGCGCTTGCACGGCTGACGCGGCGCCACGTCGCGCCGCAGCATCAGTCGAACGCGCTGCCGCGCGGGATTGTTCCAAAATCGTCGTATATCTGTTGCACTCCCCAGCCATCCGCTCCCACAATGCCCGGCCGGGCAGAGACCCGGACGGGGGATCGCGATGAGGACAATGGGTAAGGCGCTCGGCGCCATGTTGATGTTGGCCGGGCTCGCTCTGCCCGCCGCCGCGCAGGACCGGCTGGTGATCGCCGGGCGCGATGCCGGCTTCGCGCCGGCGCTGGCCAAGATGGTCGAGCTCTACCAGGCCAAGAATCCGAGCGTGAAGATCGAGCGGCTCGAGCTCGGCGGCGGCCCGCTCTATGAGCGCCTCGCGGTCGGTGCGCGCGAGAAGACGGCGGCGACCGACGTCGCCATGCTCGACGATATCTGGGCGCCCGAATTCATGGCCCGCGGCTGGCTCACCGATCTCGACACCGTCGGCGGCCTGCCGGGCGAATTCGTCAAGTCGGCGATCGATGTCTCCAAGCACAACGGCAAGCTCTATGCCGCGCCCTTCGTCGGCAACATCGCGATGTTCGCCTATCGCAAGGACCTGCTCGCCAAGCACGGCTTCGAGCGGCCCAAGACCTGGAGTGACGTCGTCAAGGCGGCGCAGGCGATCCAGTCGAAGGAAGAGGGCGTCTCCGGCCTCGTCTTCCGCGGCATCAAGGGCAACCCGATCGTCACCTCCTTCCTGCCGGTGCTGTGGGCGCATGGCGGCGACGTGGTGAGCGCCGACGGCAAGGCCGTGCTCGACACGCCCGAAGCCGAGAAGGCGCTGACCCAATTCCTCTCGTTCAAGCCGCTCGCGCCGAAGGGCGTCGAGACCTACAACGCCACCGAACTGCGCGACGCGATCCAGCAGGGCCGCGCTGCGATCGCGGTCGAGATGTGGTCGTCCTGGGCCGGCACGCTCGACGGCAACGCCTCGAAGGTGGCGAACCAGGTCGAGGTCGTGGCCACGCCCGGCGAGGTCAAGGGCCCGGCGCCGATGCTCGGCGCCTGGCTGCTCGCCATTCCGGCGGACTCGCCGAACAAGGCGCGCGCCGCCGACTTCATCCGCTTCGTCACCTCGCCTGAGAACCAGAAGCTGATCGCGCTCGAGACCGGCAACCCGCCGACCCTCGCGGCGCTGTTCAACGACAAGGATCTCGTCGCCAAGTACCGCTGGTACCCGGCGCAGCTCGAGGCGCTCAACGTTGCCCGGGCGCGTCCCCGCATCAGCCAGTGGGCCCGCGTCGAGACCATCCTCGGCGACTATCTCCAGCTCGCGCTGATCGGCCAGATGCAGCCCAAGCAGGCGCTGACCGAAGCCAACGCCCAGATCGCTCGCGCGCTGTCGCGCTGACCCTAACGCGGGCCGCCTCGCTGCGAGGCGGCCCGCATTCCGTCTGGACGTAATGACCGCTTCACGCCGCCTACTGCCCTGGCTCCTGCTGACGCCGGCGCTCCTGATCTTCGCCGGGCTGACGCTCTATCCGCTCGGGCGGACGCTGGCGCTCTCCCTGTTCGCGACCGATTACGGCTTCGAGAACGCCAAGTTCGTTGGGCTCGAGAATTTCCGCGAGCTCTGGGACAGCCGCTTCTTCCGGCAGGCGGTGACTAACACCGTGCTGTTCACGGTGGTGTCGACAGTGCTCGAGGTCGCAGCCGGCCTGGGGCTGGCGTTGCTGCTCGACCGCGCCTTTCCCGGCCGCACCTTGGTGATGACGCTGCTGCTCGCGCCCTTCGTGCTCTCGACCATGGTGGTGACTGCGATCTGGCGCGCCTGGTTCCATTTCGATCTCGGCTTCCTCAACAACCTCCTGCGCACGGTCGGCCTGCCCGGCGTGCCCTGGCTGTTCGATCCCAATCTCGCGCTCTGGTCGATCGTGCTGGTCGACGTCTGGCAGACCGCGCCCTTCGCCTTCCTGATCATCTTCGCGGGCTTGAGGCTGATCCCGCAGGATGTCTACGAAGCCGCCCGCGTCGACGGCGCCGGGCCGTGGCGGCGTTTCCGCGACATGACGCTGCCGCTGCTCGCGCCGTATCTCTTCGTCGCGGCGCTGCTGCGCTCGGTCGACAGCTTCAAATTGTTCGACAAGGTCTATGCCATGACCGGCGGCGGGCCAGGGCAGGCGACCGAGACGGTCTCGATGTTCGTCTACCGCCAGGGTTTCCGCTTCTTCGACATCGGCCTGGCCTCGGCCGCCGCGGTGGTGATGATCGCCGTCGCCGGCCTGCTCGCGGTCGTCTATGCAGCCTCGCTGCTCAAGGGGGCGGGCCGATGATCCGGATCATCGCCGCTTTCGGCCTCTGCGCACTGTCGCTGATCCCGCTGGTCTGGATGGTTGCGACCTCGGTCAAGCCGCCGGCCGAATATGTCTCGACCTCGATCGCGCTCTGGCCGCAGGATCCGACGCTGGCGCATTACCGCGTGCTGCTAGACGGCGGGATGTGGCGGCTCGGGCTCAACAGCGTCGTGGTGGCGCTCGGCACGGTCGGGCTGTCGCTGCTGGCCGGTTTGCCGGCGGCCTATGCGCTGGCGCGCTTCCAGTTGCCGAAGCGCTTCGACATCGTCTTCCTCGGCTTCGTGCTGGTGATCAAGCTCGCGCCGCCCATCGCGCTCGCGATCCCGCTCTACCAGGTGCTGCGGGCCCTCGGGCTGCTCGACACCCATCTCGGGCTGATCCTCGCCAACCAGATCCTGGCGCTGCCCTTCGCGATCTGGATGCTGCTCGGCTTCGTCCGCGACGTGCCTTACTCGTTTGAAGAAGCGGCGATGCTCGACGGGGCCGGTTTCGTGAAGCGGCTGCTGGAGATCGTCGTGCCGCTGCTGATGCCGGGACTGGTCGCGACCGCGGTGTTCGTCGCGATCATGAGCTGGAACGAATTCCTGTTCGCGCTGCTCTTCATCCAGACGCCGTCGAAGTTCACCCTGCCGGCGTTCATCGCGACGCTGATCAACGAGGACGAGACCTTGTGGGGCAAGCTCTCGGCGATGGGGCTGATCGCCTCGCTGCCGGTGCTGTTCGCGGTCGGGCTGGTCCGGCGCGGGCTGACGCGCGAGGTCTCTGTCGATCAGCATTGAGGGGTTGAAGAGCGCGGGGAACCCTTCTCCCGTGTGGGAGAAGGGCAGGGGTGAGGGCCTGCCTTTATCCACAGAAGGCGCGGCGGCTCCGCCTCGCCCCAACAATAGGCGGCGGCCCCTCACCCCTACCCCTCTCCCATCCGGGAGAGGGGATCCCGCGCTTGTTTGGTAAGCGGCGCCTACCGCGGCACGACCTTGCGGTAGAGATGCCAGCTGGCGTGGCCGAGGATCGGCATGACCACGATCAGGCCGACCAGCACCGGCAGCGAACCGAGCACCAGCAACGCCGTGAGCGTCAGCGCCCAGTACAGCATGCCCCCGGGGCTCTTCTCGACAGCCGCCATCGAGGTCTTCACCGCGGTCCCCATGCTGACATGCCGGTCGAGCATCAGCGGGAAGGAGATGACCGTCATCGAGAACACCAGGATGGCGAAGAGCAGCCCGAGCGCATTGCCGAGGATGATCATGGTCCAGCCGTTCGCCGTGGTCAGCAGCGGCGTCATGAAGCCCTCGAGGGAGTCGAGCGGGACATCGCCCATCAGCCAGCGATAGATCACCCAGGCGCTGAACAGCCAGGCGAGGAAGACGCCCATCAGCAGCGCGCCAAGCGTCGCGATCTGGCCGATGCCGGGCGAGTGCACGACGTCGAGCGCATGCTTCCAGGAGGTGTCCATGCCGAGCTCGCGGCGGCGGCTGATCTCGTAGAGGCCGATCGCGGCGAAGGGGCCGAGCAGGGCGAAGCCCGAGGCCAGCGGGAACAGCAAGGGGAAGATGTTGTAGCTCACCGTCAGCCGGGCGAGCAGGATGCCGGCGATCGGATAGATCAGCGCGATGAAGAGCAGGTGGCTCGGCTGGGCGATGAAATCGGCATAGCCCTGCCTGAGCGCATCCTTGATGTCGGCGATGCCGATCTCATTGACCGGCAGGGCATCGGCAGGCGCAGCATCGTTCGCCGCCATCGGGGGATGATGGATATGGGTATCGGCCATGGCGTTCTTCCCGGTTGCGGCCCGGTTCGCCTAGGCGGTCCTGACGCGATCCTCCGGTCAAGACCTGCGAGGCGTCGAGCATCCATTTCAGCGGGGGAAGCCTACACCCGACGCGCTCCTGCCACAAATCGGCGTACCCAAATCGTGAAACAGGCGCTTCGCAGGAAACCTCCCCTGAACTAGAACTGCGCCATGGCCGACACTGTTCCCACTCCCGTCGAAGATTTGACGCCCGAAGCCGCCCGCGCGGAGCACCAGCTGCTCGCGCCCGAGATCGCCGCGGCGAACGAGGCCTATCACAGCGATAGCGCGCCGATCATGGACGACGCGACCTTCGACGCGAAGTTCCGCCGGCTGACGGCGCTTGAAAGCGCTTTCCCAGAGCTGAAAGGCACCGAGGCGCTGTCCGACAAGGTCGGCGCCAAGCCCTCAGGCAAGTTCGCCAAGATCCGGCATCGCGTGCCGATGCTTTCGCTCAACAATGCCTTCGCCGACGAGGACATCGCCGATTTCGTCACCCGCGTGCGGACCTTCCTCGGCCGCAAGGACGACCAGCCGATCGCCTTCACCGCCGAGCCGAAGATCGACGGGCTCTCGCTCTCGCTGCGCTATGAGAAGGGCGAGCTGGTCAGCGCCGCGACGCGCGGCGATGGCGAGGAGGGCGAGGACGTCACAGCCAATGCCCGCACCATCTCCGAGATCCCGCACCGGTTGAAGGGCAAGGACGTGCCTGAGATCGCCGAGGTGCGCGGCGAGATCTATCTCGGCCATGCCGATTTTGCCGCGATCAACCAGCGCCAGCGCGAGAAGGAGGAACGGGAGTTCGCCAATCCGCGCAACGCCGCCGCCGGCTCGCTGCGCCAGCTCGACGTCTCGATCACGGCGAGCCGCCCCTTGCGCTTCTTCGCCTACGCCTGGGGCGAGATGCCGGTCCTGCCGGCGCCAACGCAATTCGGCGTGGTCGAGGCCTTCGCGCGCTGGGGTTTCAAGACCAATCCGCTGATGGCGCGCTGCGAGAGCGTCGAGGCGCTGCTGGCGCATTACCGGTCGATCGAGGCGCAGCGCGCCACGCTCGGCTACGACATCGACGGCGTAGTCTACAAGGTCGACGATCTCGCGCTGCAGGCCAGGCTCGGCTTCGTCGCGCGGGCGCCGCGCTGGGCGATCGCGCATAAATTCCCGGCCGAGCTCGCCACCACCGTGCTGGAAGCGATCGACATCCAGGTCGGCCGCACCGGGGCGCTCTCGCCGGTTGCGCGGCTGAAGCCAGTGACGGTCGGCGGCGTCGTCGTCACCAATGCGACGCTGCACAACGAGGACTATATCCGCGGCTTCGATTCGAAGGGGCTGCCGATCCGCGACGGCAGCGACATCCGCATCGGCGACACCGTGACGGTGAAGCGCGCCGGCGACGTGATTCCGCGCGTCGAGGCGGTTGATCTCGCCAAGCGCCCGGCCGATGCACAGCCCTACGTCTTCCCGACGAGTTGCCCGGTCTGCGGCTCGGATGCGGTGCGCGAGCATAATCCGCGCTCGGGCAAGGAGGATGCGGTACGCCGCTGCACCGGCGGGCTGATCTGCGAGGCACAGGCGGTCGAGCGTCTCAAGCATTTCGTCTCGCGCGATGCGCTCGACATTGACGGGCTCGGTGACAAGCAGATCGAATTCTTCCACGACGATCCCGACCTGCCAGTGAAGCAGCCGGCCGACATCTTCACGCTGGCTGAGCGCGATGCGGCGAACCTTAAGAAGCTGAAGGACAAGGAAGGCTTCGGCGCGACCAGCACCAAGAAGCTGTTCGAGGCCATCGACGACCGGCGCAGGCCCCCGCTGAACCGCTTCATCTTCGGGCTCGGCATCCGCCATATCGGCGAGACCAATGCCCGTCTGCTGGCGCGCCATTACGGCTCGTTCGAGGCGCTGCAGGCCGCCTGCCTCGCCGCCGAGAACCCCGAGAGCGAGGAGCGCGCGGCGCTCGATGCGATCGACGGCGTTGGTCCGACCGTGGTCGAGGCGCTGCTGCAGTTCTTCGCCGAGGAGCACAATCAGCAGATGCTCACCCGGCTGCTGGGCGAGGTGACGCCGCAGCCGCTGGAGGCGGTGGCCTCGTCCAGCCCGGTCGCCGGCCAGATCGTCGTCTTTACCGGCGCGCTGGAGCGCATGACCCGCGACGAGGCCAAGGCGATGGCCGAACGGCTCGGCGCGAAGGTCGCCGGCTCGGTCTCGTCGAAGACGGATCTGCTGGTGGCGGGGCCAGGAGCCGGCTCGAAGCTCAAGGACGCCGCCAAGCACGGTGTCAAGGTTATCGACGAGGCAGGGTGGTTCGAGCTGGTGGGTGGGTAGAGGCGGATCGGCGCTGGCTCAGGGCTCCTGCGGCTTGGCCGCGAGCAGGCGGCGTCCCTTCTTGAAGGCGGCCCAGTTCGGCGCGAAGTCTGGTGGGGCCCAGATCAGCATACCCGCCAGAAGGCTCATGACGAAGGCGAGCTTGGCCAGGATCGCCAGCCCAGTGCCACTGAGGCCGAGCCAGAACAGCGCGCGAGCCCTGCCATAGCGCCGCTCGATCCAGTTGTGCGCCAGCCTGCCGCCATCCAGGGGATAGGCCGGCAGGAGGTTGAGGAAACCGAGGACGAGATTGATCCAGCCCAGCCAGTGCAGGACGCGAAGCGGCACCGGGTCAAACTTTGGCGGTGGCGACAGGAACACGGTGCGCCCATGCTCGGGATCGGCAATTCCTAGCAATGCAGGCGCCTGCAGGAGCAGCCAGTAGGCCCCGAGGCAGACTAGCCCGAGCAGGAGATTGACCAGCGGCCCGGCCCACAGAATCCGCTGCTCCTCGGCACGGGTCCAGTGCTTGGCTTGCCACGTCACGTCGCCGCCGAGGGCGTACAGCCGGATGAGCGAGGGCTTCAATCCGACCCGCTTTGCCACGGCGGCATGGCCGAGCTCATGGGCCAGCACCGACAGCATCGCGCCGATGCCGACCAGAACCGCAGCGATCAATCCGTCCGCACGGAAGCCGCGCCAGAGCGGATAGGTGAGCAACGTCGCGACGAGCGGCATGCCAAGATAGAGTTGGATCGTCGGCTGTCCCGGGAAACGGAACTCCAGGCCGCCTTTCAGTGATTTGACCTGCAAGATTGCGCCCCGACGCCAGACCCTGCCGATCATTTCAACGAACTTCGGAGCTACCGCAAGTTGGTTGTCGCCGACCGCGGTTGCGCCGCTAGCGTGCAGATCATCCGTGCCACCTCATACGACTTCTCGAAGGCCGGGACGGGCAGGAACTCGTAGCGCGAGTGGAAATTATAGGCGCCGGTGAAGAAGTTCGGCGTTGGCAGGCCGCGGGCCGAGAGCGCCGCGCCATCGGTGCCACCGCGCATCGGGATCTGCATCCTGCGGATCTGCAGCGCTTCCAGGGCGCCGAACAGCAGTTCGACCGGGCGCTGGTCGTCACCCAGGCTGTCATGGATGTTGCCATAGGTGTCGCTGACCACACACTCGACCCGGCCGGTCGGATAGAGCGCGGCGATCTCGGTGGTGACCTCGCTGAAGCGGCGCTTGCGCGCTTCGAAGCTTTGCCGGTCGAAATCACGGATCAGCGCCCCAAGCTTCGCCTCGCTGGCATTGGCGGTGATGGCGTTGAACCAGACATAGCCTTCGCGCCCCTCCGTGTTCTCCGGCGTCTCAGAGCGGTCGAAGCGGCTGATGAGATCCTGCGCCATCAGCACCGGGTTCACCAGCACGCCCTTGGCCGACATCGGATGGGTGCTGACGCCTGTGAGCGTGATCTCCACGGCGGCGGCGTTGAAGTTCTCGATCACGACTTCGCCAAGCTCGCAGCAATCGATCGTATAGGCGAAGTCGCAGGGGAAGCGGGCGAGGTCGAGGACCTTGGCGCCGCGCAGGCCGATCTCCTCGTCGGGGACGAAGGCGACGGCGATGTCGCCATGTTTGTCCTCCGGCCTGAGGTTGGCGAGCAGGGTCATGATCACTGTGATCGCCGCCTTGTTGTCAGCGCCGAGCACGCTGGTGCCATCGCTGGTGATGATCTCGGCACCCTGCCAGTGGCTGAGTTGCGGATGCTCGGCGACGCGCAGCCAGATGTCCTGGTCGCGGTTGAGGCAGAGGTCCTTGCCCTCGAAGCGCAGAAGCTGTGGGCGGATATCGGGCGACAGGCCGGCGTCGAAGGTGTCGAGATGGGCGATGAAGCCGATCTTGGGGGCGCCGGCGACGGTGCCGCGCTTCACTGCCGTGACGGTGGCGCGGTCGTCGATCGCGACATCGTCGAGGCCGAGCCCGCGCAGTTCGTCCGCAAGCAATTCGGCGAGGCGTTGCTGGCCCGGCGTGCTCGGCAGCGTCGTTGCTCTGATGTCGCTCTGGCTGGTGACCGCGACATAGCGGAAGAAGCGCTCGATCAGTTGCTGGCGGATGCTCATGGTCGTTCCGTCGAAGGCGTGGCGGTCATTGGTCGGTGATACGCGCCGGGACGTTGCCGGCAGGGGAGGCGTCGACGGGCCGTGTCGCGCGGATCGGCGGCTCGGTATTGCGGAAATGGCTCGGCGGCTTGCCGATCACCCGCTTGAAGGCGCGGCTGAAGGACGCCTCCGAATCGTAACCGAGGCGGCGCGCCACGGCCGAAATCCGCATCCGGTCGCGCTCCAGCCACTGCCTGGCCTGGTGCATCTGGACCTGCAGGACATAGCGGGCCGGGGTCTCGCCGACGACGCTGGCGAAGCGCTCGGCGAAAGCGGAGCGCGAAGCGTGCATCACCCGGGCGAGCGCATCGACCGTCCAATCCTCGCTCGGGTTGAGATGGATCGCGGCTAGGACGCGGCCGATATCGGGATCGCGAGCGGCGGCGACCCAGCCGGTGGCGCTGCCGCAGCCACGCTCGACCCAAGAGCGGATCAGGGCGGCGGCGACGACATCGGCGAGGCGGGTGAGTATGCCGCCGGCGCCAACCCGGTCGAGCGCAAGTTCACACGCCATGGTGCCGAGCAGTGCCGGGATTGCCGGCTCGTGCACTGCCATTTCATGCACCCACATCAGTTCCGGCATCATCCGCAGCATCGGGTGCTGGGCATCGACGTTGAAGCAGAGGCTGGCGCTGAAGAACAAGGTCGCATCGCCTTCTCCCGCCCCGCCGCGCGCCTCGGCGATCTCGCCGCAGCAATGCTGGAAGGCGCAGTTGCCATTGGGTTTCGCCGAGAGGCCGGGCTCGCTGGCCAGCGCATGCTCGACGCCGCGCGGCATCAGCACGGCATCGCCCTGTTCGAGCCGGCACCACTCGCCCTCGGGCGTGCGCAGCCAGCAACCCCGCTCGGCCATGAAGTGGAGGCGGGCCGCCGGCTGGGCCGGGAACAGCAGACACCACGGCGTCGTCATCTCGTATCGGGCATAGTCCACACCCTCGAGGCGGAGGCCGCGGAGCATCTCCGTGAGCGGGTCCGGTCCCGATTTTCTGGACGATTGGGCAAGCATATCGGATTTTCTAGCATGGAAGCTCCAGGCGGTCACGCCTAACTCCGGTGTCCGAACTTCTCCGGTCTTTTTTGGAGCATCCGATGTCGGATTCCTTGTCAGCCACAGCCGATGCCGAACTCGTCGGCATCGTGCCCGAAGAGCGCACGGCCGTCTGGCCGGCGGTCTTCGCTCTCTCCATGGGCGTGTTCGCCCTGGTCAGCGCCGAATTCCTGCCCGCCAGCGTCCTCACCTCGATCGCCGCCGATCTCTCGATCAGCGTCGGCGCCGCCGGGCAGACCGTCACCGTGACCTCGCTGGTCGGCGTCGCCGCCGCTATCTTCACGCCGATCGTCACCAGCCGCTTCGACCGGCGCCTCGTGCTCTGGTCGCTGCTCTCGCTGCTTGCCTTGTCGAGCCTCGTCACGGCGCTGGCGAACGGCTTTCTCATGCTGCTGGCGGCGCGCTTCCTGCTCGGTCTTGCGCTCGGCGGCTTCTGGTCGATGGCGCCGGCGCTGACGCTGCGGCTCGTGCCGGCGCAGTCCGTGCCAAGGGCGCTGGCGTTGATCTCCGCCGGCGTCTCGGCGGCTTTCATCGGCGGCGGACCGCTCGGAGCCTATCTCGATTCCCTGATCGGCTGGCGGGCAGTCTTCGGGCTGTCGGCTGCGCTTGCCGGCGTCGCCCTGCTGGCGCTGCTGGCGACGATGCCGTCTCTGCCGCCTCAGGCGGCGCCGCGGCTCGGCACTCTGGGAGTGCTGCTCTCGCGGCCGAGCATCCGGCTGATGCTGATCTCGGTGCTCGTCATCATCTCCGGGCAGTTCACCGGCTTCACCTATATCCGGCCATTCCTCGAGCATGCGCCGCAGCTCGGCGTCGCGGCGATCACCATCGTGCTGCTCGGCTACGGCCTTGGTAATGTCGTCGGCAATTTCGCCGGCGGCGCGGTGGCGGGGCGCGGGGTCAAGCTTGCGATCGTTTCCTTCGCGCTGGCGATCGGCGTGCTGGCGCTGGTCATGCTCCAGTTCGGCGCCTCGCCGATCGTCGCGGGGATCACGGTCGCGCTCTGGGGCTTCGCTTTCGGCTTCGCGCCCGTCGGTTTCCAGACCTGGATGGTGCGGGTTGCGGCCGATCACGCCGAATCGGCAAGCGGCTTGGTGACGGCGGCCTTCCTGGTCGCGATCGCCAGCGGCGCCGTGCTGGGCGGCCTCCTGGTCAACCATGTCGGCGGGCTTGGCCCGATCGGCTACATGGCGTTGGCGACGCTCGCAGGCGCGCTCTTGGTGCTGGTCGCTGGCAAGGAGCCGCCGCGTCCCTGACTCCTGACAAATGGCGACGATCGCGTGATCGTCGCCATCACTTTTCTTCAAGACATGCGGACGCGGTTCCGCTCTATCTTGCGCCATGGATCTGATCAGCCAAGGCGACGCATTGCAGGAGATGCCGCTCCGGGAGGGCGAGCACGCCCGCCTGTTCACGGCGGCGCGCTTCTCCGGGCTGGAATGCCTGTCGGCGCGGTTCTCGACCCATACCTATTCGCCGCATGCCCATGAGACCTATGCGGTCGGCACGATCCTCTCGGGCTGCGAGCTCTGGCATGCGCGCGGCCGCACGCTCTTCGCCCGCACCGGCGATCTCGTCTTCAACCATCCGCTCGACGTCCATGACGGTGCGCCGAGCGAGGGCGGCTATCGCTACCGGATGACCTATCCGACGATCGAGCTGATGCGCGAGGTCGCGATCTCGCTGACCGGCGACGAGACGATCGGCACGCCGTTCTTCCCCGAGCCGACCGTGCAGGACCCGGAGGGCTCGGCGCTGTTCTCGGAGGCGCATCGCGCGCTGGAGGAGGGTGGCGACGGCCTCGCCGGTGAGGAAGGCCTGCTGCGCGCCTATGCCTGGTGCCTGTCGCGCCATGCCGATCTCTCTATTCGCGACATCGGGCGCGAGCGCGGGCCTATCGCGCAGGCGAAGGAGCTGCTCGAGCAGCGCTATGACGAAGACCTGTCGCTGGCGGACCTGACGCAGCGCTCCGGCCTGCCGCGGCACCACCTTATCCGGGCCTTCCGGCGTGAGACCGGGCTGACGCCGCATGCCTATCTCGTCGATGTCCGCGTCCGCCGCGCCCGCGAGCGGCTGCGGCGTGGCGAATCCCCCGGTGCGGTCGCGGCCGCCACCGGGTTCTGCGACCAGGCGCATCTGACCCGCGCCTTCAAGGCGAGGCTTGGCGTGACGCCGGGCGTCTTCCGCGCCGCCCATCACGGCTGATGGACAAGACGATGAGCTGGAAAGACGAAGCCCGGGCCGGGCTCAATGACATCTGGCCGGCAGCGCTGGCGGCCGTGCCGATCGGCCTGCTCTTCGGTGCGCTCGCCGCCGGCAAGGGCCTCTCGCCGTTCGAGGTCTTCCTGATGAGCGTGCTGGTCTTTGCCGGCGGAGCGCAATTCGCCGCGGTCGAGCTCTGGACGCACCCGGCGCCGATCTTCGCGCTGGTGTTCTCCACGGCGCTGATCAATGCCCGCCACATCCTGATGAGCGCCTCGATCGCGCCGAAGCTCAAGGGCTTCTCGACGCCGCAGCTCTTCGGCGGGCTCTACTACATGGCCGACGAGAACTGGGCGCTGGCCGAGAAGCGCGCGCGCAGCCATCCGGTCACGCCGGCCTACTGGTTCGCCATGATCGTGCCCTTCGTGCTTGGCTGGCTGACGACCTCGACCACCGGCGCGATCATCGGCGCCGCGCTGGGCGACCCCAAGCGCTATGGCGCCGACTTCGCCTTCACCGCGCTGTTCATCGCCCTGACCGCTGCCTTCTGGAAGGGCCGGGTCACGGCCTGGACGGTGGCTGCCGCCGGCATCGCTTCGGCGCTGGCCTACAAGCTCGCCGGACCGCCCTGGCATGTGCTGGCGGGCGCGCTCTGCGGCCTCGCCGCAGCCTGGACCGCTGCCGGCGACCTCGCCGAGAAACCCGTCGAAAGCCCGGCCGAATGAGCCTCGACCCGATCAATCTCGCCGCCTTCCTCGGCATGGCGCTGGTGACCTATCTCACCCGCATTGCCGGCCTCGCCCTCGTCGGCCGGCTCAACCTCTCGCCGCGGGCGCAGGCCGCCTTCGATGCGATCCCGCCGGCCGTGCTGATCGCCGTGATCGCGCCCAGCGCACTCGCGACGGGCTGGCCGGAGACGGTGGCGGCACTGGTCTGCGGTCTTGCGGCGACGCGGCTGCCGCTGCTCGGCGTGGTTGCCGTAGGGGTCGCGACCGTGGTTGCCTTGCGCATGGTGGCCTGAAACCGACCGGGAGGAGACGCATGCGCCCCGTGATGGATTCCGTGGTCGAGGCGATCGGCGATACGCCGCTGGTGCGGCTCGATCGGCTGACGCGGCATCTCGGCGTCAGCGGGACCGTCTTCGCCAAGCTCGACTATCTCAATCCCGGTTTCTCGAAGAAGGACCGGGCCGCGCTCGGTATCATCGAGGAGGCGGAAGCGTCCGGTGCGCTGAAGCCCGGCCAGACCGTGGTCGAGCTCACCTCCGGCAATATGGGCACTGGGCTCGCCATCGTCTGCGGGATCAGGGGCTACCCCTTCATCGCCGTGATGTCGAAAGGCAATTCCGAGGAGCGCGCCCGGATGATGCGGGCGCTCGGGGCCGAGGTCGTGCTGGTCGAGCAACTGCCGGGCTCGGTGCCGGGGCAGGTCTCGGGCGGCGATCTCGAACTCGTGGACCGCGAAGCGAAGCGGATCACAAAGGAGCGCGGCGCCTTCCGCGCCGACCAGTTCCACCGCGACGGCAATTGGCTGGCGCATTACCGGACGACCGGGCCGGAGCTCTGGGAGCAGAGCGGTGGCGCGATCGACGCCTTCGTCGACTTCATCGGCTCGGGCGGCAGCTATGCCGGGGTGACCAGAGTGCTGAAGGAGCGCAGCCCGACATTGCGCTGCTACGTCGTCGAGCCGGCGGGAGCTGCCGCCGCGGCGGGCGAGACGGTCGCCAGGCCTGATCATCCGATCCAGGGTGGTGGTTACTCGATGGCCGATCTTGCCTTCCTCCAGGATGTGCCGGTCGACGGCTATCTGCAGGTGACCGGCGAGGAGGCGCGCGAGACGACGCGGCTGCTGGCGCGGTTCGAGGGAATTTTCGGCGGCTTCTCGGCCGGGGCGAATGTCGCGGCAGCGGTTCAGCTGCTGCGTGGGGGCGAGGCCGGGAAGACGATTGCCGTCATCGTCTGCGATTCCGGGCTGAAGTATCTGTCGACCAATCTGTGGGGGTGAGAGCTCCTTTCCTTCTCCCCTCCGGGGGAGAAGGTGGCAGCGCGAAGCGCTGACGGATGAGGGAAGGGTGGCTCACCCAGTCGTGCTGCCCTCATCCGCCTGCCGGCACCTTCTCCCCCGAGGGGAGAAGGAGGCTGCTCTCACAACGGCAAGCAAGCCTGCTCCAGCCAGGCCTTCGCCTCGCCCTCGACCAGCGGCGCGAGCTTGCTCCAGACCTCAGCATGATAGGCGTTGATCCAGGCGATCTCGCCTTCGTCGAGCAGCGAGAGGTCGATCAGCGCCCGCTCATAAGGGCACCAGGTCACCGTCTCGAAGCCGTACATGGTGCGGTCACCTCCCGGGATCACTCGCTCCTCGACCACGATCAGGTTCTCGATGCGGATGCCGTAGGCGCCTTCCTTGTAGTAGCCGGGCTCGTTCGAGAGGATCATGCCGGGCTCGAGCGGCGTGGTGCCGAGCTTGGAGAGGCGTTGCGGCCCCTCATGCACCGAGAGATAGCTGCCGACGCCATGGCCGGTGCCGTGGTCGAAATCGAGCCCGGCCTGCCAGAGCGGAGCGCGGGCGAAGGCGTCGAGCTGGGCGCCCGAAGTGCCTTTCGGGAAGACGGCGCGCGAGATCGCGAGATGGCCCTTGAGCACGCGGGTATAGCGGTCGCGCATCTCGGCCGTCGGTTCACCCACCGCCATGGTGCGGGTGATGTCGGTGGTGCCGTCCTCGTATTGCCCGCCGGAATCGACCAGGAAGATGCCGGGCTCGATCCTGCGATTGCTGGATTCGGTGACGCGGTAATGCGGCAGCGCCGCGTTCGGGCCGGCGCCGGCGATGGTGGTGAAGGAGACGTCGCGCAATTCGCCGGTCTTCAGCCGCTCGGCTTCCAGCGCCGCTACGGCGTCGATCTCGGTCAGGCCGCCCTTCGGCGCTTCGCGCGCCAGCCAGGACAGGAAGCGGACGATGGCCGCGCCGTCGCGCAGATGTGCCCGGCGGCTGCCGTCGAGCTCGGCCTCGTTCTTCCTCGCCTTCATCAGCGCGATCGGGTCGGTGCCGGCTTCGGGCATGCCACCGGCATCGCGGATCAGCGTCGCCAACGCCGAGGCGGCCGTCGCGGAATCGAGCCGGACCTTGGCCTTGTTGGTACCGAGCGCCTTGAGCTGCTGCTCCAGTGCCTGTGGCGGGGCGATCTCGCCGAGCGCGCCGATGGCGTCGCCGGCCTCGTTGGTGATTTTCTCGGGAGCGAGGAAGACGGTCGGGCGGCCCTCGAGCGGCACGATGGCATAGCCGAGCGGCAGCGGCGTGTGCTCGACATCGCCGCCGCGGATGTTGAAGGTCCAGGCCAGCGCGTGCGGATCGGAGAGCACGAGCGCATCGACCTTGGCCTTGGCAAGTTCCTGCTGGATGCGGGCGAGCTTGCTGGCGGCGCTCTCGCCGGCATAGGCGGCCGGATGCGCCTTGACCGGCGCGGTCGGCGGGGCCGGGCGGTCGCTCCAGAGCGCGTCGATCGGATTCGGCGTCACCGGCACCAGCATGCCGCCGGCCGAGGCTACGGCCTTTTCCAGCCTGGCGACGCCGTCGACGGTGTGGAGCCAGGGATCGTAGCCGAGCTTGCCGCCCGCCGGCAGATTGGCCTCGACCCATTTGTCTAGCGGCGTCTCTTCCATCTTGGTCGGCGTCACGACGCTGGTGTCGGTCTGTGCGGCGGACTGGATGGTGTAGCGGCCATCGACGATCAGCGCCGCCTTGTCGGCGAGGACGACGGCATGGCCGGCCGAGCCGGTGAAGCCGGTCAGCCAGGCAAGGCGCGCCATATGGGCGGGGACGTACTCGCCCTGGTGCTCGTCGGCGCGCGGGACGATGAAACCGTCGAGGCCCTGCTTCGCCAAAGCAGCGCGCAAGGCCGCGACGCGTGGCGCGACCTGGGACGGGTCGCTCGGTTCGGAGAAGGACTGGAAGCGGCAGGTGGCGCGGGAATCGGTCATGTCGGGCTCGGCAAAGCGGGATTTGCGGCCACACTCGCTTCCGCGCGCCTGAAAGGCCAGTGCAAAACTGCCGTTTCGCCCCTGCTTTCGCAGCAGGCGGACGCTGGCTCGCATTTGAGCGATCTGCCTCATCGCTATGCGAAATTCGCACTCGTTAATGTAATTCTGTTTCTGTCATGCGTTTTTTGCATGTTGTGCATATGCGAACATATCTTCTCGCAAGTGCGAAGACGGCCCACTTTAGTCGCATAAGAGAACGAGGAAGCGACCGGGACTGTCCTTCGTGATCTCGAGGAGAGACCCTTATGACCTATGTGCTGAATTCCACCGACGTCCTTCCGGCCGCGACCCGCGCCGAGACGACGGAAACCAAGACCGCTGGCCAGGGCTTCTGGCAGCGTCTCTATGCCGCGATGATCGAGAGCCGCCGCCGTTCGGCCCTGCGCGAGCTGCGCGCACACAGCTACCTGGTTCGCGAGAGTGAGCTGGTGCTCGGTGGCTTCCCGGCGACGACGCTGAAAAGCGACGCCGAGCTGCCTTTCAACCGTTGATCTTCAAGCGCCGCAGGCCGCGAACCGCGCCGCGCGCAACAGACAAGGAACCAGGACCATGATCGCCATCGTCAAGCATGCCTATGACTCGATCGTCGACGCCGCCAAGTTCGCGGCCGCGGTCTGGCACGACGCCCGCGCTTTGCAGGCGGAAGCCGAAGGAAAGTACGGCCACCTGGGCTTCTGAGCAGGCATGGCGGCGAAATCCGCTGCCGCTTGTTCGAAGTGTAGGGCCTAGTAGAGGCGGCGCGGCCTGGCGGCTGCGCCGCCTCTTTTCATGACCAGCGTTGCCCAGCCTTCGCGCGAGGAGCGCTTGGCCAGCGCCAGCCCCTGATGGCGATAGGCCGAGAGCACGCCGGCGACGTCCATTTCCAGCAGCCCCGACAGGATCACCACGCCGTCATCGGAGAGCGCGCGGGCGATCGCGGGTGCCAGCTTGCGCAGCGGGCCGGCCAGGATATTGGCGAAGATCAGGTCGAAATGGCGGGGACGATCCGCCTTGGCATGGCGCAGGCCCGGCGCGACATAAAGGTCGAGCGCCTGCGGGGCATGGTTGATCCTGGCATTGCTGGCTGAGACCTCGATCGCGATCGCGTCGATATCGCCGGCGACGACCTTGCGCTTGACCTGCTTGGCGAGCGCGAGCGCGAGGATGCCGGTGCCGGTGCCGACATCGATGGCGTTGCGTGGCCGGCGCTTCTTCAGCTCGGCGTCGAGCGCCAGCAGGCAGCCGGCGGTGGTGCCGTGATGGCCGGTGCCGAAGGCGAGCGCCGCCGCGATCTCGATGGCGACGTCGTTGACCTTGACCGCGTCGCGGTCATGCGAACCGTGGACCAGGACCCTGCCGGCGCGCACCGGCTGCAGGCCGTCCAGGCTGGCGGCGACCCAATCCTGCTGCTTTACCGTGGTGAAAGGCGTCGCGTCGATGCTGTCGCCGACGATTGGCCTGAGCATGTCACGCACCGCTTCTTCGTCCGGGTGCGTCGCGAAATAGATCTCGACCTTCCAGGGCGCGTTCAGCGACAGGGTGGTGACGCCGCTCTCGACCTCGAAGGCGGAGACGGCCGTTTCTGTGGGGTCGAATACCTCGCCCAGGAGCTCGGTCAAGGCGCGGGCCTTGTCGCCGCTGGTTTCGAGTTCGAGGACGGTCGCGACCGTCGCGGGGAGGAGGCCTTCGCGCATGGGCGCGGCTTAGCAGGGGCGAGGCGGCTTGTCATTCCGTTCAGCCACCTTCTTGGTCGTCCCGGGCGACCGAAGGGAGACCCGGGACCCATGCCAGAACGGTTCAGGTATGGGTCTCGGATCGGCGCCGCTGATGCGGCTTGTCCGGGACGACCTGCGCGGGGGGCGCTCAGCCGTGCTGCGCGTTGAGCTGGGCGAAGATCGCCGCGACCTGGCCGTTCTCGGCGGCGAAGCGCAGCGGCTTGCAGCGCTCGACGATGATCTCGCCGGAGGTAGGCTGGCTTTCGAGCAGCGCCATCACCTCGGCGATGAACTCGGCCAGTGGCATCGCTGCGGGATCGACCGCCTGCTGCGGGCCGAGCAATTCGGTCTGGACGTAGGGCGGGGCGATCTCGATGACCTCGACCGAGGTCTTTTTGAGCTGCTCGCGTAGTGCCATCGACCAGGCATGGATCGCCGCCTTGGTCGCGCTGTAGGTCGGCGTCGTCGCCAGCGGCACGAAGGCGAGGCCGGAGGAGACGGTCAGGATCGCCGCGCGCTCCTGCTTCAGGAGATGCGGCAGCAGCGCGGCGGTCAGCCGGATCGGGCCGAGCAGATTGGTCGCAACCGTGTCCTCGGCCGTGGCGAGGAAGTCGCCGGCGGCGACCGCCTCGCTGCGCATGATGCCGGCATTGTGGATGACGGCGTTGAGGGCCGGGAAGCTCTCGACCGCCTGCCTGGCGAAGGCGGCAACATCGTCCTTGTCCTGGATGTCGAGCAGGAGCGCCTCCATGCCTGGATTGTGCGAGGTCACTTCATTGAGCAGCGCCTCGCGTCGACCGGCGATGACGACCTGGTTGCCGGCCTTGTGCAGGGCCTCGGCCAGAGCGCGGCCAATGCCGGAGCCGCCGCCGGTGATGAGAATGGTGTTGCCGCTGATGTTCATCGCAAATCCCTTTCCTGGTTGCGAGACATCAGCTGGCGTCGCTACTCTCCAGCGGAAAGAAGGCGCCCAAAAGTTCGATACGCACCAAAAGGAAAGTGTCGGTATGCATGCGATCCGCGAGGCGATGGCGGCGATGCACAAGCGCAGCGAGGAGATCCCGCCGGTCTCGAAGGCGGTCGAATCGCTGGTCCGGCAGGTGATCGCTCAGGTCGCCGACAAATGGACGATGCTGGTGCTGGAGGCACTGGAGGAGCACGGCACGCTGCGCTTCACCGAATGCGGGCGGCTCGTCGGCGGCATCAGCCAGAAGATGCTGACCAAGACGCTGCGCGAGATGGAGCGCGACGGGCTTGTGGTCCGGACCGTCCACCCGGTGATCCCGCCGCATGTCGACTACACGCTGACCGAGCTTGGCCGCGAGCTCAGCGCGGCCTTCTGCGGGGTCTGGACCTGGGCCGAGACCTATCATGCCGAGGTCTCGGCGGCGCGGCGGGCATTCCGGGAGCGGGAGGAAGGGTAGAGGGCTGGCCGTCAGGCCGAACGCCTTGGCTCAAGCGGCCGCCGTCTTGCCCTTCCTGCGCAGGGAGATGATCTGCGCGGTCACTCCGATCACGAGCGCGGCGAGGATGCCGCCCTGCACGCTGAGAAGCAGCGGGGACTTCAAGTCCGTGACAAGCGGATGGCCGTCGGGAACGCGGCGCAGGATTTCGGTGGCGGTCGGCAGCATCAGCAGGAACACCGTCACGCTGAGGGTTATCGTCTCGACATAAGTCGCGACGGCTCGCGAGATCGGCAGGTGGCCGACGGAATAACCCAAAGCGAGCAGCAGGAGCGTCAGCGTGCCGATGACGTAGCTCACCGGCTGATGCCCGACGAGAAAGACCGTAGCGGCACCGATCACCATGGAGACCAGATAGATCGTGCCGGCCGGCGAGCGCGGCACGATCCGGCCGTGGACCGCGAGCATGTAGGCCGCTGCCGGAATGGCGGGAAGGCTGCCGAGCGTATGCACCCAGCCGAGCGTCGAGATGCCGAACATGAGGAGTGTCCTTTCATCGAGTGGCTGAAGGCAGCGAAAGCCAGCACTTCGGCCGTCAGGGGGGGATGTATCTACCTATTAGTCGGTAGGTTTGGAGGCGATGCTTTCACCCGCCGGGCGGAGTGCTCTAGTTCCGGATCGTGAGGCGCTCCAGGAGCGGGCGGGTGATGACGCCGAACATCCTGGGATCGCCATAGGCGCGCGCCGAGAGCATCGCGCCATGGACGCCGGCCAGGAAGGCTTCCGCCTCGGTTTTGGCCGTGCCGGTGAAATGCAGGCTGCCTTGTCGTGCCCCGCGTTCGAGCAGCGAGGTCAGCCAGGCCGAGAACGTCCTGAAATGCGCACGCACCTCCAGTGTGATCTCCTCGGGCAGCACCGGGATCTGACTTGCGAGCAGGGCGCAGAGGCAGAGCGGAGCACTGGCATCGACGATGCAGGCTTCCCAGTAGCCGACATAGCCGCGCAATTGATCGGCGGGGTCGGCGACCTGACGTTCCAGCGCGGCAATGCCTGCCTCGGCCTCCTGCCGATAGCGGGCAACGAGCGTGCGAACGAGCTCGGACTTGGTCGGAAAATGGTGGTGGATGCTGGCATTGCGGATGCCGACTACCTTGGCGATGTCGGCATAGCTGAAGCCGTTATAGCCGCCCTCGATCAGCAGCGACCGCGCGCAGCGCAGGATGTCGTCATAGGTCGCTGAGGGGTTGGTCATGCAGTTTTCTACCTACTAGTAAGTAGATTCGTCAAGGCAAGGGAGAGGCCGGAGCGATCACACCGTCGCGAGCCGGCAGCGCGAAACGCCGAGATCGCCGGTGCTCACAGGTCCTTGGTCAGGTAGATGCGGGTGGCGCCGGGCGGCTTGGGCGCGACCTCGCCGAGGACCTTCCAGCCGAGGCGCTTGTAGAAGTCCGGGGCCTGGAAGGTGATGGTGAAGAGCACCGCCTTGCTGCAGCCGCGCCTCTTGCCCTCATGCTCGGCCATGGCGAGCATGCGGCTGCCGACACCGGAGCCGCGCAGGCTCTGCGGCAGATAGACATAGTCGATGAAGAGCACGCCGCGCGAGGTCCGGCCGGAAAGGCCGCCCGCGAGGGCGCCGGTTTCGGGATCGCGGATCTTGACCTGGATCGGCTTCAGATCGGTCGCGCCGGCCTGTTCCTCGTTATAGCCCCGCAAGCCCTCCTGAAGCACCGACAGGAAGGTCTCGTCGATACTGTCGGTAACGATGATGTCGGGATGCATGGGGCGGTCTCCGGGAATCGCGAGACCGGACCCTAGCCTGCTTTCTGAACGAACGAGTCCAGCACCATTTTCCGACCGGCCTTGTCAAAATCGACGGTCAGCTTGTTGCCGTCGACGCTGGCGACCGAACCGGGGCCGAACTTGACGTGGAAGACGCGGGCGCCGGGGTCGAAGGCGGAGCTTCCCGTCGATTTTGCCGTCAGCTCGCCCTCGATCAGCATCGGGCCACGCTGGCGACTGCCGAAGCCGGTCCCCTGGCCAAAGCCGCGCTGGCCGGCGTCGGAGAAGCCCGAGCCCCCGCCGGAGTTGAACTTGGCCTTGTTCTCCTGGGCGCGCTGCCAGCCCGGCGTCTGATAGGAGGAGCCGAAGCTCTCCATGCGCTCGAAGCGGGAGGCGCCGTAGCCGCCCTGGCTATAGGCGGTCGGCGCCTGGACGACCTCGACATGGTCCTCCGGCAATTCGTCGATGAAGCGCGAGGGCAGGCTCGACTGCCAGAGGCCGTGGATGCGGCGGTTCGAGGCGAAATAGAGTTTCAGCCGCTTGCGGGCACGGGTCAGGCCGACATGAGCGAGGCGGCGTTCCTCTTCGAGCCCGGCGCGGCCGTTCTCGTCGAGGGCGCGCTGGCTCGGGAACAGCCCTTCCTCCCAGCCGGGCAGGAAGACGGTGTCGAATTCCAGACCCTTGGCGGCGTGCAGCGTCATGATCGAGACGCGGGCGCCGCCATCGCCGCTGTCGGCGTCCATCACCAGCGAGACGTGCTCGAGGAAGGACGGCAGGTCGGGGAATTCGTCGAGCGAGCGCACCAGCTCCTTGAGGTTTTCCAGGCGCCCGGCGGCGTCGGCCGAGCGGTCCTTCTGCCACATCTCGGTGTAGCCGCTCTCTTCCAGCACCAGCTCGGCGAGCTCGCCCTGCGGCATCGCCTCGGCCTTGCCCTGCCAGCGGGCGAAGGCCTCGACCAGTTCGCGCAAGGTCGTGCGGGCCTTGGGCTTGAGCTCGTCGCTCTCGACGACGACGCGGGCCGCCTGCAGCAGCGAGATCTGCGCGGCGCGAGCGTAATTGTGCAGCAGCTGGATGGTGGCGTCGCCGAGGCCGCGCTTGGGCACATTGACGATGCGCTCGAAGGCGAGGTCGTCGGTGGGGCTCACCACGCAGCGCAGATAGGCCATTGCGTCGCGGATCTCAGCGCGCTCGTAGAAGCGCGGGCCGCCGATGACGCGATAGGGCACGCCGACATGGATGAGCCGCTCCTCCATCTCGCGCATCTGCGCGGAGATGCGGACCAGGATCGCGACCTCGGAGAGGTTCTCGCCCTTGGACTGCATCGCCTCGATCTCGTCGGAGATCAGGCGGGCCTCCTCCTGGCTGTCCCAGGCGCCGGTGATGGTGACCTTCTCGCCGGCCTCGTCCTCGGTGCGCAGCGTCTTGCCGAGACGGCCCTCATTGCGGGCGATCAGCTTGGCGGCGGTGGCGAGGATATGGCCGGTCGAGCGGTAGTTGCGCTCGAGCCGGACCACGGTCGCGCCCGGAAAATCGTGCTCGAAGCGCAGGATGTTATCGACCTCGGCGCCGCGCCAGCCATAGATCGACTGGTCGTCGTCGCCGACGCAGGCGATGTTGCGGCGGCCCTGGGCGAGAAGCCTGAGCCAGAGATACTGGGCGACGTTGGTGTCTTGGTACTCGTCGACGAGGATGTAACGGAAGCGCTCGTGATAGCTCGCGAGCAGTTCCGGATGCGCGCGGAACAGCGTCAGGCAGTGCAGCAGCAGATCGCCGAAATCGACGGCGTTCAGCGTTTTCAGCCGGTCCTGATAGGCGGCGTAGAGCTTGCCGCCCTTGCCGGAAGCGAAGACGCCGGATTCGCCCGGCGGCACATCCTTGGGTGCGAGGCCGCGGTTCTTCCAGCTATCGATGAAGCCGGCCAGCATCCGGCCGGGCCAGCGCTTCTCGTCGATGCCCTCCGCCTGGATCACCTGCTTCATCAGGCGGATCTGGTCGTCGGTGTCGAGGATGGTGAAATCGGAGCGCAGGTCGACCAGCTCGGCATGGCGGCGCAGCAGCTTGGCCGAGATCGAGTGGAAGGTGCCGAGCCAGGGCATGCCCTCGGCGACCGGGCCGACGAGATGGGCGACGCGCTCCTTCATCTCGCGCGCCGCCTTGTTGGTGAAGGTCACGGCGAGGATCTGCGAGGGGTAGGCGCGATTGGTCGCGATCAGATGGGCGATGCGGGTGGTGAGCACGCGGGTCTTGCCGGTGCCGGCGCCGGCCAGGACCAGCACGGGCCCGTCGGTCGCCTCGACCGCCTGGCGCTGCTCCGGGTTGAGCCCCTGCAGATAGCCGGCCGCCGGCTGCGCGGCGGCGCGCGCGGCGAGACCGCCGGGACGGGGCAGGGGGGCGGAGGTGCTCTGGTCGGACAATGGCTTGGCTTGCGTGATCGTGATTCGTTCACGGTCAATATAGGGGCAGGCGTCTTGGATTGCTCGCCATCAGGAATGGTTTTCCGCGATGGCGAGCAGGCGATCATAAACCCCGCCGCATCAGCGCGATGGCAGCAGGTATCTCAGCCCCTGGGTGAAGCCGCGCGGGGCGACGGTCAGATGGTCCTCGTCGTTTAGGACGACCGATTTCAGGCCGAGGTTCGGATACTTCCGCTCCTTCAGAGCCTTCTCGAAGGCACGGTTGTCGCCGACCATGTCTCCGGTCCTGTTGAAGCGCGGATCGCCTTTCCGGACTGTCTCGTACTCGCCGACATAGAGGAACACCTTGGCCGGCAGGTCCTTGCTGCGGGCGGCATAGCCGGATTCCAGCTCGCGGTAATGCTCTCTGGCGAACCAGAATGACGGGCTGCCGAGGATATAGCCGCTGAACATTGTGGGCTCGGTGAGGAGGATCTGAGCCCCGAGCAGCCCGCCATAGGAATGGCCGAGGAAGACGCTGCGCGCCGGGTCGGTGCGATAGCGCTGGGCGATGAACGGTTTCACCTGATTGCGCAGATAAGCCTGGTAGGCTCCCGCCTTGCCATGCGTGTCGTCGTCAGCCCCTTTCGGCGTCGGCGTGTAGTCGCGCCGGCGGCTGGCCGCGCCGTCCTCGCCGTTGGCATAGGACAAGCCGACCAGGATGAACTCCTCGACCTTGGGACCCTCGCCGTTCAGGCGGCGGCTGATCTGGCGGAGGATCGGGAAGGCGTAGTCGGCGTCGGTGACGTAGAGCACCGGATATGTCCGCTGCGGCTCCTTGGCGTAGGAAGGCGGCAGGGCGACGAAGACCTGGTAGCCGCGCCGCGAGACCGGATCGGGCACGTCCCAGACTTCGCTGTCGGCGATCTCATAAGGCCGGCCATCGCCAGCCTGTACCTTCACTGCTGATTGGGGCTGGGCTTTTGCCGGAATGGCGGCAAGGCCGAAGCCGGCGGCCAGTGTGATCACGAGGGTACTCAGGACGCGTCGCAGCACGTGAAGGTTCTCCATGGGCTCGCGCCGATGACGGCGCGCGGCGAAGTGCCGGGTGAACTCGGGCGGCAATCGGGCAGGTTCGCAATTCCCGGGCATCAGCATAGTCTGCTGGTTAATGACGGGGGCGGTTCGCGGATCGGAAGGGAAGCCCATGGCCCAGGCATCGCACGCCCATCAGGTCACCAACCAGGTGCCGCCGCTGGCCGATTACGACGCTTATGCCGCCGATCCCGTGCTGAAGGCGGCGATCACCGCTTTCGATGCCGGCTGGGCCGATGAGCGGCTGCACGAGGCCGGGCGGACGGTCGGCGCGGCCGAGACGATCGAGATGGCCAGACTCGCCAATCGGCACGGGCCGGAACTGCGCAGCCATGACCGCTTCGGCAATCGCATCGACCAGATCGAGTTCCATCCGGCCTGGCATGCGCTGATGACCCGCGCCATCGGCCAGGAGACGCATGCGCTCGCCTGGAACAAGCCGGGGCCGGGGGCGCAGGTGGCGCGGGCCGCCCTGCAATATCTCTGGTATGGCTGCGAGAGCGGCATCTGCTGTCCGATCTCGATGACCTATTCGGCGATCCCGGTGCTGAAACAGGATCGGGCGCTGTGGGCGCAATGGGGGACGCTGATCTCCTCTAAGACCTATGACAAGAACCAGGGGCCTGCCGCCGGGAAGACTGGCGCGACCGTCGGCATGGCGATGACGGAGACGCAAGGCGGCTCTGACCTGCGCCAGACCCAGACCATCGCCTATGACAATCGCGACGGCACCTATTCGCTGCACGGGAGCAAATGGTTCTTCTCGGTGCCGCATTCCGATGTCTTCCTGACGCTGGCGCGCAATGAGGAGGGCATCTCCTGCTTCGTCGTGCCGGGCTGGCGGCCGGATGGCGAGCGCAACGGCATCGCGATCCAGCGCCTCAAGGACAAATGCGGCAACCGCTCGAACGCCTCCTCCGAGGTCGAGTTCAGGGGCGCGATCGGCCATATGCTCGGCGATCCCGGCCGGGGGCTGCGCACCGGCCTGTCGATGAACCACAATACGCGGCTCGACATCGCCGCGGCCTCGGCCGGTTTGATGCGGCAGGCGGTGATGCTCGCCGGCCATCACGCCCAGCACCGCACCGCCTTCCAGCGCCTCTTGATCGATCAGCCGATCATGCAGAACGTCCTAGCCGACCTCGCAATCGAGGCCGAGGCCGCCGCCTGGCTCGCCTTCCGGCTCTTCGCCGCGGTCGACCGGCAGGAGCAGTCGGAGAGCGAGAAGCTGCTGGCCCGGGTCGGCGCGCCCCTGGCGAAATACTGGGTGGCGAAGCGCACGCCGGCGGTCGTGGCCGAGGCGCTGGAATGCCATGGCGGCAACGGTTTCATCGAGGAGAACCCGATGGCGCGGCATTATCGCGAGGCGCCGCTCAATTCTGTCTGGGAAGGTTCGGGCAACGTCATCTGCCTCGACGTGCTGCGCTCATTGGAGCGCGAACCGGGCTCGCTGCAGGCGCTGCGCGCGGAACTGCATTCTGTCTCCGGCCAGGACCGGCGCTATGATGCGGCGCTGCAGGCGCTGGAGAACGACCTGCATGACCTGATCCGCCATGAAGGCCAGGCGCGGCTGCTGACCGAGCGTCTGGCGCTGATGTTGCAGGGCGCGCTGCTGATCCGCCATGCGCCGCATGCGGTCGCTGATGCTTTCGTCGCGACGCGGCTCGGCGGGCACTGGTCCGGGCATTTCGGCGACCTGCCGCTGGCGGTCGATGCGGCGACGCTGGCACGTCGGGCGGTGCCGGAGATTTGAGGCTCGGACAGCGCGGGGAACCCTCTCCTGGACGGAGAGGGTTCCCCGCGCTTAGTCACGGAGTGAGGGTCTCACCCCGCTTCCGGGGCGAAATCCATCGCCACGCCGTTGATGCAGTAGCGCAGGCCGGTCGGCGGGGGGCCGTCGGGGAAGACATGGCCGAGATGGCCGCCGCAATTGGCGCAGTGAACCTCGACCCGGTGCATGCCATAGCTGTAGTCCTCGCTCTCCTCGACCGCGCCTTCCAGCGGCTGGTCGAAGCTCGGCCAGCCGGTGCCGCTCTCGAACTTCTTGTGCGACCGGAACAAGGGCTGGCCGCAGCCAGCGCAGGAGAAGGTGCCGGCACGCTTTTCGAAGTTCAGCGCGCAGGAGCCGGCCCGCTCGGTGCCGTGGCCGCGCAGCACCTGGTACTGCTCCGGCGTCAGCTTCTGGCGCCACTCCGCATCGCTGAGCTGGAAGGGGAATTCACGCTCTGCCGGCTTCCCTGTCTTGGCGAACATGTCCATCAGGCCCATGCAAGGCTCCTTTCCACCAGCTCTTGTTCGATTGTCGCGCGAGATATGGGGATTTGTCTTCCTGTTTTCAGCCCTCTGCAACACGGCCTGTTTCACATCCGCGTTGGGCGGCGACCGGTCTCTTCTCCGGGCGCCCGGCGCGTCACCCAACCGTCACGCGACTCCTCTAGTCGGCTCGCCATCGCAATGGGCGGAAACGAGGCTCTCGTGACGCAGACGATCCGCGCGGTGAAGCGCACGACGAATCTCGGGCTGACCACCGCCGTCCATCGCAGCAAGCCGCTCTCGCGCGCCGGCATGCTGGAGCGGATGTTCACGTTCGCCTTCTCCGGCCTGGTCTATCCGCAGATCTGGGAGGATCCGGTCGTCGACATGGAGGCGCTGGCGCTGCAGCCCAGCGACCATCTCGTCGCGATCGCCTCGGGTTCCTGCAACATCCTGTCCTATCTCACCGCCGACCCGGCGAAGATCAGCGCGATCGACCTCAACGGCGCCCATATCGCGCTCGGCCATCTCAAGCTGGCTGCCTTGGCCGAGATCGACGATCACGCGGTCTTTCGCCGCTTCTTCGGGCAGGCGCAGTCGAAGGCCAATGTCGAGATCTATGACCGCCTGATCGCGCTGCGGCTCGACGCCGTCAGCCGCGCCTATTGGGAAGGGCGCAACATTGCCGGCCGGCGCCGGGTCGAGGTCTTCGCCCGCAATTTCTACCGCTACGGCCTGCTCGGCCGCTTTATCGGCACCGGGCATTTCCTCGCCCGCCGGCTCGGCTGCGACCCAAGGGTGATGCTGCAGGCCAAGACGATGGAGGAGCAGCGGGCGCTGTTCGACCGGCACCTGGCGCCGGTGTTCGAGACAAAGCTGGTGCGTTGGCTGGTGCGCCAGCCGGCCTCGCTTTACGGGCTCGGCATCCCGCCGGCGCAATACAAGGCGCTGGCCGCCGATGGCGATGCCGGTATCCGCGCCGTGCTGCGCCATCGGCTGGAACGGCTGGCCTGCGGCTTCGACCTCAAGACCAATTACTTCGCCTGGCAGGCCTTCGGCCGCGGTTACGGGCCGGAGCCTGATGCGGCGGTGCCGCCCTATCTGGAACAGGGCAATTTCGAGACGGTGAAGGCGCGCGCCGGCCGCGTCTCCTATCATCAGAGCGCGATCACCGCCTTCCTCGAAAAGCAGCCGGCCGAAAGCTGCAACGGTTTCGTGCTGCTCGATGCGCAGGACTGGATGAACGATGCCGATCTGACGGCGCTGTGGACGCAGATCACCCGCAGTGCCGCGCCTGGCGCCCGCGTGATCTTCCGCACCGCCGCCGACGAGCGCCTGCTGCCCGGCCGCGTGCCGGAGGCGATCCTGTCGCAATGGCAGTATCAGGAAGAGCGCAGCCGCGAACTCGGGGCGCGCGACCGCTCCTCGATCTACGGCGCCTTCCATCTCTATGTCCGCGGAGCGGCTGCGTGAGTGCGGTCGAGGGCAGGGCGGATGCCGCCGGCCTGATGGACCGGATGTATCGCTTCCAGCGGCACATCTACGACGCGACCCGCAAGTTCTACCTGCTCGGCCGGGACGGGCTGATCACAGGCTTGAAGCCGCCACCGGGCGGTGCGGTGCTGGAGGTCGGCTGCGGCACCGGCCGGAACCTGATCAAGATCGCGCAGCGCTACCCGCTTGTGCGCTGCTACGGGCTCGACGTCTCCGAGGAGATGTTGCGCACCGCCCGCGAACAGGTAGCGAAGGCCGGCTTGTCCGAGCGCATCACGCTGGCGCAGGCCGATGCGACCAGTTTCGACCCGCAGGCGCTGTTCGGCCGCGCTGGGTTCGAGCGGGTGGTGATCTCCTATGCGCTCTCGATGATCCCGCCCTGGCGCGAAGCGTTGGCGCAGGCGATGCAGGTTGTTGCGCCCGGCGGCGCGCTGCATATCGTCGATTTCGGCGACCAGGCGCATCTGCCGGGGCCGTTCAAGGCGGTGCTCAACCGCTGGCTGGCGCTGTTCCATGTCACGCCGCGCCGGGATCTCGATATGGTCGTGACCGATCTCTGCGCCGAGACCGGGACCATCGGCGGCACCACGCGGCTGTTCGGCGGCTACAGCGTGCAGGCGGTCGCGATCCGGCCGGCGTGAGCGCCGGGGCTGGACGCCGTCGCCGCCGCGCTGCTACGCCGATGGGATGAGTGCAGCCGCCGATCCTGACGACAGCAGCAATGGCAGCTCCGGCCTGCGCGACCGGCTCCGGCAGCTCTATCATGGCCGCACGCCGATGGCGCTTCGCTTCCGGTTCGCGACGCTGATCGTCGATATCCTGATCATCGGCTTCTTCGTCGCGACGCCGATGCTGCGCGACCGGCCGGAATTCCTCTGGCTCGACTACGCCGTCGCGATCATCGTCGCCGCCGAGATCGCGGCGCGCTTCCTCGCCTCCTCGAACATGCTGCGGCTGCTGCGCCAGCCGACCATGCTGCTCGACCTCTTCATCCTGGCGACGCTGCTGGCGCCGCAATGGCTGGAGAATTTCGGCTTCCTGCGCATCCTGCGGCTCTGGTCGCTGTCGCAGCGCGGCCTGATCTGGGCGCAGTTGCGCGAGACGCGCTACCGCGACTGGGAGGATGTGGCGCGGGCCCTGATCAACCTGGCGACCTTCCTCTTCGTGGTCAGCGGCTTTGTCTACACCTTCTTCTTCATGAGCCGGCCGGGGCTGGAGGGCTATGTCGAGGCGCTTTATTTCACCGTCACGACGGTGACGACGACCGGCTTCGGCGACATCACCTTGCCGGGCATCGCCGGCAAGCTCACCTCGATCGTGGTGATGATCACCGGCATTTCGCTGTTCGTTCGATTGGCGCAGGCGGTGTTCCGCCCGCACAAGGTGACCTTTCCCTGTCCGCAATGCGCTCTTCAGCGCCACGAGCCCGACGCCGTGCACTGCAAAGCCTGTGGCCACCTGCTGAAGATACCGGACGGCGACGAGTAGCCGGCTGGCCTTCGGTCAGCGGCTTCTGTGCTGACAGGAGCGAACCTTCTCGGCGCGTAGAGCGGCGTGCGGCCTTTCGGCCGAACTGAACATGTTGGAGCAGCGATGGCGCCGGTTGTGGTCGACCCTGACAAGGTCCGCGAATTCGAGGATGCCGCGCGCTTCTACGAATGGCTTGGCGCGCATCATGACCGCACGGACGAAGTCTGGATCAAGATCCACAAGCTCTCATCCGGCCTGCGCTCGATCACACCCAAGGAAGCGATCGACGTCGTGCTGTGCTGGGGCTGGATCGATGGCGTCAAGAAGGGGCTCGACGAGCGCAGCTATCTGCAGCGCTATACGCCGAGGACAGCCAAAAGCATCTGGAGCCAGATCAATGTCGACAATGTCGCCCGCCTGATCGTGGAGGGGCGCATGACCGGCCACGGCCTGGTGCAGGTCGATGCCGCCAAGGCCGACGGTCGCTGGGCGCGCGCTTATGGCGCCGGCCGAAACCTGAAGATCCCCGACGATCTCCAGGCTGCGATCGACGCAGAGCCTCAGGCCAAGGAGATGCTCGCGAAACTGAGCGCGCAGAACCGCTTTGCGTTGGCGTTCCGCGTCCACAATCTCAAGACGGAAGCCGGGCGGCGCAAGAAGATCGCGGCCTTCGTCGCGATGCTCAAGCGCGGCGAAACCATTTATCCGCAGCGCTAGACGGGCCAAATAGCGAGCGCGGCTAGTGCCGCGTCTCCGTCTCGCGTTCGGCTTCCGGCGCCGGTTCGCCGAGGGTGATCGCGCTCTTCTGCGGCATGCCGATCATGCGACCGACCGTGGCCGGGCGCGGCATCTGCGCATGCGCCGCCTTCATGATCGCGAGATTGGCGAGGATGTCGGGCGGGAAGGGCGTCACCCTGCGGCTGGTCATGTCGACATGCAAGGAGAGGTTCTCGGAGGTCGCAGCGAGCCAACCTTCGCTGGCATGGCGCATTTCGAGATAATAATGCAGCCGCTTGTCGTCGAAGGCGATGAGTTGCGCGGTGACGCGCACGAGATCGCCTTCCGTCAGCTCGCGCTTGTAGAGCACATGGCATTCGGCGGCGAAGAACGAGGCGTGGCGGCTGTCGACATAGTCCTGGTTGAGGCCGATCAGCGAGAAGGCCTCGTCGACCGCGCGGTCAAACAGGACATGGTAATAGGCCATGTTGAGATGGCCGTTATAGTCGATCCAGTGCGGCTCGACCCGCATGGGGGACGAGACGAAGGGAGCGAAAAACAAAGCGGGCGTGCGAATATCGTCCGGCATCGGCTCCTCCTTTCGGTCCGTCTTTCGTCGATGCGTAGGCGGCTCTGCACCGCCGGCCCTTGCCGGCGCGGTCGCGGCGCGTGAAAACAACACGAGCCGCTGCTCTCAAGGCCGAACCATTCCAGACTAGGCGAAGTTCTCCAGCCATGACAATGCCTTCTACCACTGCCGTGCCTCAAGCCACCTCTGCTCCTGCCGCAGAGCTGCCGCCATCGCCGCAAGCTGTCGCTGCGCTGACGCAGGAACTGGCGGCGCTGTTCGGCAACCGGCTCGTCACCAGCCTCGCGGTCCGGCAACAGCACGGCCATACCCTGACCTGGATCCCCAACCAGCCGCCGGATGCGGTGGTCTATCCTGAGAGCACCGAAGAGGTGGCCTCCATCGTGAAACTCTGTGCCAAGCACGGGGTTCCGGTGATCGCCTTCGGCACCGGCACCTCGCTGGAGGGCCATGTCAACGCGCCCTTCGGCGGCGTCTGCATCGACATGTCGCAAATGAAGCGGGTCGTCGCGGTCCATGCCGAGGACCTGGACTGCACCGTCGAGCCCGGCATCACCCGCAAGGAGCTGAACGAGCACCTGCGTGACCAGGGGCTGTTCTTCCCGATCGATCCCGGCGCCGACGCCTCGATCGGCGGCATGGCGGCGACACGCGCCTCCGGCACCAATGCCGTGCGCTACGGCACGATGAAGGACAATGTCATCGCGCTGACCGCGGTGATGGCCGACGGCTCGATCGTCAAGACCGCGAGCCGGGCGCGCAAATCCTCGGCTGGCTACGACCTCACCCGCCTGCTCGTCGGCTCGGAAGGCACGCTCGGCATCATCACCGAGGTGACGCTGAAGCTGCACGGCATTCCCGAGGCGATGTCGGCGGGCGTCTGTGCGTTCCCCTCGGTGAAGGCGGCGTGCGACGCGACGATCATGACGATCCAGTCCGGCCTGCCGATCGCGCGGATCGAGCTGGTCGATGACGTGATGATGCGCGGCGTCAACCTGCATTCCAAGCTCGGCCTGCCGGAGACGACGATGCTGTTCGTCGAGTTCCATGGTTCCGAGGAGGGCGTGAAGGAACAGGCCGAGCGCTTCGGCGAGATCGCGGCCGAATTCGGTGGCGGGTCGTTCGACTGGGCAACCCGGCCGGAGGATCGCACGAAGCTGTGGCAGGCGCGGCACGACGCCTATTGGGCGGCGCGCGCGCTCAGGCCCGGCGCGGAATCGGTTGCGACCGATGTCTGCGTGCCGATCTCGCGGCTGGCTGAATGCGTCGACGAGACCAAGCGCGACATCGAGGCGTCGGGCCTGATCGCGCCGATCGTCGGCCATGTCGGCGACGGCAATTTCCATACGCAGCCGCTGGTCGATCTTAACGATCCCGACGAGGTCGCGCGCTGCGAGGCCTTCATCGATCGGCTGGTCAAGCGGGCGCTGGCCATGGAGGGAACCTGCACCGGCGAGCATGGCGTCGGCCAGAAGAAGATGAAGTACCTCACGATCGAGCACAGCCCGGCCGCACTCGCCACGATGCGGCTGATCAAGCGCGCACTCGATCCGCAGAACATCCTCAATCCCGGCAAGATCATCGCCTTGTGACATTCCGAACGGGGATCATTCGCAAGAATGTCGTGATCCTGCCGCGACTTGCGTGCATGATTGCGCCGTCGACATGTTGAGGATCAATGCAAGAGCGTGCGTGAGGCCCTGACCCTTCTGGCCGGGCTGCTCGTCGCGGCGTTGCTGGCCGCGCTGCTGGGGCCGGGCTTCGTCGATTGGCGCGAGTACAGGCCCCATTTCGAGCAGCGCATCAGCGCCGCGCTCGGCGTGGAGACACGCGTCGCCGGCGAGATCGGGCTGCGGCTCCTGCCATCGCCGCGGCTGGTGCTGGGCCAGGTGCGCCTCGGCTCCGGCGGCAGCGCGGCAAGTGCGGCGACCATCGAGACATTGACGGCCGAGCTCGCGCTGGCGCCGCTGGCACGCGGCGAGTTCAGGCTGGTCCAAGCCGAGGTCGATGGCCTGACGCTCAATCTCATCGCTGATGAGACCGGCAGCATCGCGCTGCCGGCCCGCCAGGGCGCTGGCCTGCCGAGCGAAACGGCGATCGATCGGCTGGCAATCCGCCGCTCGGCCGTGATCTGGCGCGAGTCCGGCAAGCCGGCGCAGACGCTGGCGCCGATCTCGGTCGACGTCTCGGCCGTTGCCCTGCACGGACCCTGGCGTGTCGAAGGCGAGATCGCGGGCTCGTCCCTGCGCTTCGCCACCGGCGCGATCGAAGCCGATGGGCGACTGCGGACCAAGGCCTCGGTCACCGGAGAGCAGACGCAATTCGGCTTCGACGGCTCGCTGATCCTGGCTGGTGCCGAGCAGAGCGTTCGGCCCGGGCTGGAGGGCAGCTTCACGATCGCGCCCGGCGGGGCGGTCAGTCTCGCCGGACGGGTGAGCGGCGATAGCCGGCGCCTCGATTTCTCGGGCCTCGCCATCGAGATCGCCGGCGGAGCCGCGCGGCTGGAAGGCGAGGGCTCGTTCAATCCGGCGGACAGCAAGGGCAGCCTCCAGCTCAAGGCACGCCGGCTCGATGCCGATGCGCTGAGCGAGGCGCTGGCCCAGCGGCCGGGCTATCAGCGTGCCTTGCAGGCGCTGCCGGGACCGGTCGAGCTTTCGCTGGATCTCGACCAGATCGTCTGGCGCGGCGAGGATTTCAGCGGCTTTGCCCTGCGCGGCAAGCTCGACGGCGACGGGATCGAGGATGGCAACGCCACGGTGAAGATCGCCAACGCGGTCATCGAGGCGCGCGGGGCACTTGATGACCAGGGCTTTCGCGGCACCCTCGAGGCGAAGGCGCCCGACGCGCGCCGGGCGGCGCTGGCGCTGGCGCGGCTCGGTGTCGAAGCCGGGCTGGCCGACAGCTTCGCTGCGCTGCGCAGCTTCGACGGCACGGCGACGCTGGACTGGAGCAGCGAGCGTCTCGCGATCACCCGCATGAGCGCGCGGGCGGGCTCGGGGCCGCGGCTCGAAGGTTCTGGCGCGATCACGCCAGGCCGGCTCGATGCAAAGCTGACGCTGAATGGGCTCGACCTCTCGACCTTGCCGGCCGGCGACAGCCTCAACGCTCTCGTCGGCCGCCGCGATCTCGCGCTCGATCTCACCCTGAACGGTTTGCGTTATCTTTCGGCCCCACCGGGCTCGGCCCGGCTCGCGCTGACCCGGCAGGGCAGCGACTGGCGTCTCAGCCGCCTCGCGGTCGATGGCTTCGGCGGCGTCAAGGTGGAGGGCGAGGGGGCGCTGCTGCCGGGTGGCGGCGAGATCGCCGGGCGGGTGCGTGCGCCGCGCTTCGCCGCGCTGACGGCACTGGCCGGGCCGCTGCTGCCGGAGGGCTTCCGGCGCGTGCTGCCGCGGATCGAGGACGGGCTCGCCGGGATCGATGCCGGGTTCAAGCTGGCGCGCGCGCCAAATGGCGAGACCAGCGTCGTGGCGGATGGATCGGCCCAGGCCGGGCGGCTTTCGCTCAACGGCAAGCTCGGTGCCGCCGGCCAGTGGAATGGCGGCGATGTGAAGCTCTCGCTCGACGACCGGCGCCGCGCCTTCGCCGCCTTCGGCCTGCCGCGCCCGGCACGAGGCGGCTCGGGCGAGCTTTCGCTCGGCTTTGGCCAGAATGGACCGGTCGGCTCGCTCGCCGGGCCAGGGCTGATGCTCGTTCTGGAAGGAGCGGGAGACGCGGCCCGGCTCAGCCTGCAGGCCGACGGGCCTGACCAGGTCCTGCCGGATGGGCTGGCGCGGCTGGTTCCGGATGGCGTCCTCGATGCCTCCGGCCGTGTCACCTTCGGCGATGAGGCACGGCTCGACGATCTCGTCGTCAACGCCGGCGGCAAGGCGGCGCGCGGCGTGCTGACCTTCTCGGCCGAGCGCGGGATCGGCGGGCGGCTCGATCTGCCCTATTTCGCCTTGCAGCCTGCGCTCACGGCGGTGCTCGGCCAGTCGCAGGCGGTCGCGGGCAGCCAGTGGTCACCGAGCCGCTTCCAGGGCGCGACAGGGCTCGGGGAGATCAGGTTGGCTCTTTCCGCCGACCGGCTCGACCTGACCGACAAGATCGCACTGTCCAAGGCTCGGCTCGACCTGACAGCAGGGCCGGACGGGCTCGTCCTCGACAATCTCCGCGGCAGCCATGCCGGCGGCGAGGTCAGCGGGCGGCTCACCGCGCGTCGCGATGGCGGGCTGGCGCAGATCAATGGCAAGCTCGGTCTCGCCGGGCTCGACCTGGCAGCGCTGACCAAGGGTGCGCTGACCGGAAAACTGTCGGGGAGCTTCGAGGCTGGCGGCTCGGGCGAGAGCCCGGCACGGCTGATTGCGGCGCTCGGCGGTGCCGGCTCGATCAGCGTTGCGGGCGCTGGCATGGCCCGCTTCGACCCCACTGCCATCTCGAAGGTGATCGCAACGACGGGGGAAGACGCCTCCGAGAGCGAGACCGGGCGCCTGCAGGACCGGATTGGCGAGGCATTGGAGAAAGCGAGCTGGCCGCTTGGCGACGTCACCATCCCCTTCACCCAGGCGGCGGGCGTGCTGCGCGTCTCGCCCGTCTCGGTCGAGCGTGCGGGCCTCAGGGCCGAGGCGACCGGGCTGGTCGACTGGCGGGCGATGACGACCGATCTGCGCTTGAACCTGCGCCCGCTCGGCGCGGCGCCGAAGGGTTGGCCGGAGCAGATGCCGCAGGTCGGCGTCGCCTGGCGTGGGCCACTCGACGCGCCGCGGCGCGAGACCGATGTCGGCGCGCTTTCCAATGTGGTGGCGGCGCGGGCGCTGGCGCGCGAGATCGAGCGGGTCGAGGCTTTCGAGGCGGATCAGCGCGAACGGGCGATGCACATCCGCCGCCTGCGGGCCGAGCGTGAGCTCCGCGAGAACGAGCGCAAGCTCGCCGAGTTCCTGAAGGCCGAGGAGGAGCGCCGCATCGCCGAGGAGAAGCGGGCGGAGGAGGCGCGCAAGGCCGAGGAGGCGAGACTCGCCGAAGAGGCTCGCAAGGCCGAGATCGCCCGGCGCGCCGAGGAAGCCAGGCAAGCCGAGGAGGCGCGCCGAGCCGAGATCGCCCGCAAGCTGGAAGAGGCGCGCATCGCCGAGGAGGCCCGCAAGGCGGAGATCGCGAAACGCCAGGAGGAACTGCGCAAGGCAGAGGACGAGCGGCGCAGGGCCGAAGCCGAGGAGCGGGCAAGGCAGGCTGCAATCCGCGCTGCAATCGAAGGACGGCCCGGACCGATGATCCTGCAGGGCGCGCCGCCTTCCTACATTCCGGGCGATCCGCCCGGCTATGGCAGGCCGCGTGGAGAAGCGCCGCCATTGCCGCCGCCGCTCGACATCCAGTCGGTGCCGCGGCCGCTCTCGCGCTCGCCGCTGCAGAATTGAGTCAAGGCGCTGGCAAACTGATTCAAGCAGGTGCGGGGCTGATTCAGCCTTTGCTCGCAAGTTGTTGGTCTGGCGAGCTTTTCGTTTTGGTGTGATCGCTCAGCTGCCCTGCAGCAGCTTGAAGGCGATTGCCCACATGGTGGCGGCGACGATGCCGTCGAGAACACGCCAGGATCTGGGATCGGCGAAGAGTGGGCGCAGCCAGCGGGCGCCATAGCCGAGGCCGAAGAAGAACAGGAACGAGGCGGTCATCGCACCGGCGGCGAAGATCAGTTCCTGCCCGGGGAACTGGCTGGCGATGCTGCCGATCAGCAGGACCGTGTCGAGATAGACATGCGGGTTGAGCCAGGTCAGCGCGGCGCAGGTGACGAGGCTGGCGGAGAGCGTCGCGCCACTGGCGGTGCCGACCGCGAGCGCCTCGGAGGAACGCAGGGCCGAGAGCAGGCTGCGTGCGCCATACCAGATCAGGAAGGCGGCGCCGCCATAGCGCAGGGCCGGTTCGAGCATGGGCAGCAGCGCCGTCGCCTGCTTGAGGCCGACGACGCCGGCGAGGATCAGCACCGCATCCGAGAGCGCGCAGGTGAGGCAGACCGCGAAGACGTGCTCGTTCCTGAGGCCTTGCCGCAGAACGAAACTGTTCTGGGCCCCGATCGCGACGATCAGGCTGAGGCCCATGGTGAAGCCGGTGACATAGACGGAGAAAGGCATGGGTGGCGGTCCAGTTTCTGTGTCCCCGCCTAGCTGCCTGGTGTGCCTTAGTGTAGTTAAACATCGTTATGCTGATTAAGCTGAGCTAATGCGATGCTCGACTATCCCGCTCTGCAGGCCGTCTCGCTCGTTGTCAGGACCGGCAGTTTCGATAAGGCGGCGCAGGCGCTGAATGTCACGCCGTCGGCCGTCTCTCAGCGCGTGAAACAGCTCGAGGAACGGCTCGGGACAGTGCTGATCATCCGGGGCCAGCCCTGCACCGCGACCGAACGGGGCGAATGGCTCTGCCGGCATATGGAGCAGGTCGGCCTGCTCGAAGGCGAGCTGATGACGCGGCTGCCGGCGCTGGCCGAACCGGACCAGCCGCAACAGCGCGTCACGTTGCGGGTTGCCGCCAACGCCGACAGCCTCGGCACCTGGTTCCTGCGTGCCGTCGCGACGTTTGCGGAGCGGAGCCCGCATCTGCTCGACATCGCCGTCGACGACCAGGAGCATACGGCCGAGTGGCTGAGGCGAGGGCGAGTGCTTGCTGCCGTCACCGCGCTGGAGAAGCCGATCCAGGGCTGCCGAGTGATCCCGCTCGGCTCGCTGCGCTATCTCGCGACGGCGAGCCCGGGGTTCATGGCGCGCCATTTCGCTGACGGAGCGACCTTGCCGGCGCTGGCGCAGGCGCCCTCGCTCATCTTCAACCAGAAGGACCGCTTGCAGAGCCAGTGGATGGAGGCTGCCTTCGGCGAAAGCCCTGCCCACCCGGTGCATTGGGTGCCCTCGACGCATGGCTTCGTCGATGCGTGCCTGCTTGGCATCGGCTGGAGCGCCAATCCGGAATTGCTGGTGCGGGAGCATCTCGATGCCGGACGATTGCGAGAGCTCATGCCCGGCAAGACGCTCGACACGCCGCTGTTTTGGCAGGTCAACCGGGTCGCGGCCGAGCGGCTGGCGGATCTGACGCGCGCCGTGGTCGAGACGGCACGCCGCCTGCTGATCAGTCCGCAGACGTGAGCTTCGCGGTCTCGGCGCGTCCGCGATAATGCGCCAGCACGCGCAGTCGCAATGCCGAGGAGAGATTGAGTTCGCCCCGGCCGGAATCGACCTCGACTACAAGGCTCGCGATCGGTCGCTTCTCGGCCGCCGCGATCTCCTTCAGCGCTTCCCAGAAGGGCTCTTCGAGCGAGACGCTGGTGCGGTGGCCGGCGATGGCGAGGGAGCGCTTGCGCAAACCGCTCATAATCTGCCGCTCACGCCTTGCCCTTGCCGTCGGGATCGCCCTCGAGCCGATGGCCTTCGAGGCGGCGCTCGGCAAGCGCCTTCTCCGCCTCGGTCAATTTGCGCTCGGCCTTGGTCCGGCCGAACGCGATCCGGTTCTGCTCGGCCTGCGCCTCGGCGCTCGCCCGGTCGCGGGCCTTGCGGGCGCGGCGGAGATTGACGATCTCGGCCATGATCAGCCCGGGCTGAGCATGTCTTCGGCGACGACGGTCTTGTCGAACAGGTCAGCATCGACGCCGGCCTTCAGCGCTTCCTCGCGCAGGGTCGTGCCATTGTGGTGGGCGGCCTTGGCGATGCTGGCGGCCTTGTCGTAGCCGATCGCGGGGGCGAGCGCCGTCACCAGCATCAGCGAGCGCGAGAGCAACTCGGCGAGGCGCTCGCGATTAGGCTCGATGCCTTCGACGCAATTGGTGCGGAAGCTGTCTGCCGCGTCTGCGAGCAGCCGGGCAGACTGGAGGAACGCCTGCGCGATCACCGGCTTGAAGACGTTGAGCTCGAAATGGCCCTGGCTGGCGGCGAAGGCGACGGTCGCCTGGTTGCCGTGCACGCGGGTCGCGACCATGGTCAGCGCCTCGGCCTGGGTCGGGTTGACCTTGCCCGGCATGATCGAGGAGCCCGGCTCGTTCTCCGGCAGGCTGATCTCGCCGAGGCCGGAGCGCGGGCCCGAACCCATCAGGCGGATGTCGTTGGCGATCTTGAACAGGTCCATGGCGAGCGCGGTCAGCGCGCCATGGCTGTAGGAGATCGCGCCATGGCTGGCGAGCGCCTCGAACAGGTTGTCGGCGGTGCGGAAGGGCAGGCCGGTCAGCCTGGCTACCTCAGCCGAGAAAGCCCTGGCGAAATCGGGATGGGCGTTGAGGCCGGTGCCGACCGCGGTGCCGCCCTGGGCGAGCGCCAGCAGGCCGGGCAGTGTCTGCTCGATGCGGGCGATGCCGAGCTCGATCTGCGCTACATAGCCGGAGAATTCCTGGCCGAGCGTGACCGGGGTCGCATCCTGGAGATGGGTGCGGCCGATCTTGACGAGGTCGGCGAAAGCCTTCGCCTTGGCGTCGAAGGCGTCCTTCAGCCGGGTCAGCGCCGGCAGTAGCTCCTTGGAGACGGCGAGCGCGGCGGCGATATGGATCGCGGTCGGGAAGCTGTCGTTGGAGGACTGGCCCTTGTTGACGTGGTCGTTGGCGTGGACCGGGCTCTTCTTGCCGAGGCCGGCGCCCAAAATCTCGTTGGCGCGGTTGGCCAGGACCTCGTTGACATTCATGTTCGACTGGGTGCCGGAGCCGGTCTGCCAGACGACGAGCGGGAAATGCTCGTCGAACTTGCCGGCGAGGGCCTCGTCAGCAGCCTGGACGATCGCGCTCTCAACCTTGCCGTCGAGCAGGCCGAGCTTGGCATTGACCGTGGCGGCGGCCTTCTTGACCAGGACCAGCGCATGCACGACCGGCAGTGGCATGCGCTCGGCCGGGCCGCCGATCTTGAAGTTCTGCAGCGAGCGCTGCGTCTGCGCCGCCCAGTATCGGTCGGCGGCGACGTCGATCGGACCGAAGGAATCGGTCTCGCTGCGGAATCCGGTCATGGCAGGGGGCCTCTAGGCTGGTCTCAGGTCTTCTTGCGGAAGGCGTCGAGGCTGACGACCTGGGCGCCGCCTTCCTCCTCGGCCTCGGGCTTGGCCTCGGCATCCGCCTCGGCAGCATCCTTCGCTTTCGCTGGCAGCGCCTTCTGCGCTGGCTTGGGCGGCAAGGCGAGTGGCGCGGCAGGGGCGATGCTGGGCTCGGAGGCGGCGCCGCGCGGCGCCTTCACCGGGGCGGCCGGCTCGCTCGCCTGCGCCTCGCCGGCGGCGTCCTGCGTCTCGAACTTCAGGCCGAACTGGACGGACGGATCGAAGAAGGTGGTGATCGCGTCATAGGGGATCAGCAGCCGCTCCGGCACGCCGGAGAAGGAGAGCCCGACCTCGAAGGCGTGGTCGCTGACGTTGAGATCCCAGAACTGGTGCTGGAGCACGATCGTCATCTCGTCCGGATGCTTCTCGCGCAGGCGCTGCGACAGCCGCACGCCCGGCGCGGTGGTCCGGAAGGTGATGTAGAAATGATGCTCGCCCGGGAGCCCGTCGCGGCCCGCCTCGGACAGGATCTTGCGGACGACGCCCTTGAGCGCGTCCTGCACCATCAGGTCGTAGCGGAGAATATCCTTGGTCATCAGGTCCGGGTTCCGTTTCCGCTCCTCTAGATCACGCCGCGACCGGTGGGAAGCTCCCCGAAACGAAAAACGTGACCGATTCCATTAGTTTAGAGCAGTTCTGATGCAAAGGAAGGGCCTCCCCTGCTGCTCCGTGCCGGCTGCTTGAGCCAGACAAAAAAGTGGAGGCTTCTGTTGCCAGGCGCCTCCGAGCCCCGCCTTACGCGGCTAAACGCAAGGGCTTTGGTTTGGGAACCAGCACCGCTTACGCGGCGACAGCAACCCGAGCATTGTTGTCGTTGGCAACTATGCTTTAGGCCCGATAACGGCGGAACCATGCCGAGCAAAAGAACAACCTTTACACCCTCGTCGATCCTATTTCGCCCCCGCCGCAGCCCTGCAACCCAGCGGGCTGCAAGTCTCCTGCCGCTCGCGCCGCAGGGCTGTGGTGGAGGCGCCGGGTACCGCCCCCGGGTCCGAAAGGCTTATTCCGAAGTCCGTTTATCGCCATAGCCGGTCTTGCGAACGGCAAGGCGAATATAGGGACTGAGCGCGCGCGGGGAAAGAGAGCAGGAGGCCGTCCCGGCTAATTTCTGCGCAAGCGCGCAAAAGCCGCGGGAAACGCCCGCGGCTTCAGGGTTCTTTCAGGAGCCTAGATGGCTCAGGGCGCTGCCGCGCCGCCGACCACGGTGCCGTCATAGGCATTGAGATCGAGCGTCACCTCGACGCCGCCCTGGGCGCGCCCGGCAATCTCCCAGCGCCAATCGGAGAGGGCGATCTCCTCGATGTGGACAAGGCCGTGGCGGAAGGCGATCGAGCGCGCCTGGGACTCCGTGATCTTCGGCGCGGTGGCGGTCGCCGGGTTCTGAGGCTTGGCTTCGGCCGAGGCCGACGCCGAAGCATGCCCTGCCAGGCCGGCTGCCAGAAGCAGCGCGGCCAGCATGGATAGTCTGCTCATGATACGATCCTCATCAGCCGGGCTTTTGATGTAGCATCGGATCGTTCCGGAAACCGGAAGCCGCTTTCATCCGATGCTCCAAGCGCAGGCCCGAAGCGCCCCTTCTGTTCACCGGGCATTCACATTGGGGCGCCGCCTCGCCATTGCAATATCCGGAGCGATCACGATTTATTTCGATACCGCGAGGGCTGCGTGAAAAGCGGTTGAGAGCTGCGGCGGGCGGGGAGCGCGCCGGCGCGGATGGCGCTAATGTCCTGAGCGCTAATATCTCGGGCTTTTCAGATTCGAATTCGGGTTCAATGCACCAGTATCATGCCCTTCTGCAGCGCGTCCTCGACGAAGGCGTCCGCAAGGACGACCGGACCGGGACCGGCACGCTCGCTCTGTTCGGCCACCAGATGCGCTTCGACCTGTCGGAGGGCTTTCCGCTGGTCACGACCAAGAAGCTGCACCTGAAATCGATCATCCATGAGCTGATCTGGTTCCTGCGCGGCGACACCAATGTGCGCTATCTCCAGGAAAACGGCGTCACCATCTGGGACGAATGGGCCGATGCGAACGGCGATCTCGGCCCGGTCTACGGCAGGCAATGGCGCTCCTGGCCGGCGCCGGACGGCGGCATGATCGACCAGATCGCCTGGCTGGTCGACGAGATCAGGCGCAATCCCGATTCGCGCCGGCTGATCGTCTCGGCCTGGAACCCGGCAGACATCCCGAAGATGGCGCTGGCGCCCTGCCATTGCCTGTTCCAGTTCTTCGTCGTGGACGGAAGGCTGTCCTGCCAGCTCTACCAGCGCTCGGCGGACGTCTTCCTCGGCGTGCCGTTCAACATCGCGAGCTATGCGCTGCTGACCCATATGGTCGCGCAGGTGACGGGACTCGCCGTCGGTGATTTCGTCCACTCCTTCGGCGACACGCATCTCTACCTCAACCATCTCGACCAGACGCGCGAGCAGCTGTCGCGGACGCCGCGGGCGCTGCCGACGCTCCGGCTCAATCAGGCGGTGCGCAAGCTCGAGGATTTCCGCTTCGAGGATGTCGTGATCGAGGGCTATGACCCGCATCCGGCGATCAAGGCGCCGATCGCTGTCTAAGGGATAAAAGATGAAATGCCCTCATTGTAATATCGCATTTCACGACAATCAGACAATAATGAGAGTTATGCATGGCCACCAGATAACGGGATGGCTACTGCGAGTTCGGCATTGCTCTGCATGTTCAAATTACATTTTTAACTTGGCACCAAATTCCGAAGTGGAAGGCAGGCTAGTTGAGCCTAAGAGCGTGCTGCGGTCGCCTGTATCGGGTGAAGTGCCAGTTCATTTGGCAGAGGATTACCGTGAGGCTTGCCTAGTTCTCGCTGACAGCCCTAAGGCTTCGGCGGCGCTTGCTCGACGCTGCCTGCAGGGGATATTGCATGATCGCGGGATTAAAGAGCGAGATCTCTCCAAAGAGATAGACGCTCTATTAGCTGCCTCCGATCCGTCGCTCGTGATACCAGAATCATTGAGGACGACGATCGATGCGATCAGAAATTTCGGTAATTTTTCTGCTCACCCGGTTACGGATAAGACCACCCTTCAAGTAATAGCGGTTGAACCGCACGAAGCTGAATGGTGCCTCGATCTGATCGAGGAGCTGTTTGAGCATTTTTATGTGAAGCCAGCTGAAGCTCGGAGGAGAAAAAAACTCCTGGATGAGAAGCTATTGGCTAGCGGAAAGCCGGCATCCAAATGACTCTCTCCATCCGTCCCGCCCGGCCGGGCGAAGAAGGGCTGGTGCTTTCCTTCGTGCGCGAGCTCGCCGAATACGAGAAGCTGCTGCACGAGGTCGAGGCCAACGAGGCCGACATGGCGGCCGCCCTGTTCGGGCCTGACCCCAAGGTGTTTTGCGACATCGCCGAATGGGACGGCGCTCCCGCCGGTTTCGCGATCTGGTTCTACACCTATTCGACCTTCACCGGCCGGCACGGCATCTGGCTCGAGGACCTCTATGTCCGGCCCGAGCAGCGCGGGCGCGGGATCGGCAAGGCGCTGATGGTGCGTCTCGCCAGGCGCTGCGTCGACGAAGGTCTGTCGCGTTTCGCCTGGTGGGTGCTGAACTGGAACGAACCCTCGCGGGTATTCTACCGTTCGATCGGCGCGGTGGCGCAGAGCGAGTGGACCGTGAAGCGGGTCGACGGACAGGCGCTGCACAAGCTCGCGGCCGGAGGCTGAGCGGGTGAGCAAGCTGCCCGTCGTCCTGATCGCGGCGATCGCCGACAATGGTGTGATCGGCCGCGACAACCAGTTGATCTGGCGGCTGCGGACCGATCTGCGCCGCTTCCGCGAACTGACCATGGGCTGCCCGGTCATCATGGGCCGCAAGACCTTCCTGTCGATCGGCAAGCCCTTGCCGGGGCGCCAGAGCGTGGTCCTGTCGCGCGATCCGCAGTTCGGGCCGGACGGCGTTTACGTCGTGCCGACACTCGACCAGGCGCTGGAGACGGCGCAGCGGCTTGGGCAGGCGATGGGCGCGCGCGCCGTCATCGTCGCCGGCGGCGGCGAGGTCTATGCGCAGGCACTGCCCTTCGTGGATCGGCTGGAGCTGACCTTCGTCCATGCCAACCCCGAGGGGGATGCGGTCTTCCCGGTTTTCGACCGTTCGGCCTTCCGCGAGAGCGCCCGCAGCGAGCATCCGGCGGGCCCGGAGGACGAGTTCCCCTTCGCTTTCGCGACGCTGGATCGGGTCGCTTGAGCCCTCGAGGGAGAAGGCTGCGACGAAGGGTCTACGACCAAAGGCGCTTGCGTCGTTGACGAATCCGTGGCCGATGCCCAATTCAACGCCCATTGCGCCTGATGGCGCTGACAGCGTTCAACCGTTCAGCTATGCACGGTCGAAGCAAAGAATGAGGAACGGCTGAGGCATGCCTTGGAGTAACCAGAGCGGTGGAAGCGGCGGCAGTGGCAGCGGCGGTGGCGGTGGTCCCTGGGGCCAGCGCGGCGGCGGCGGCAATGGCGGCGGCCCCTGGGGCGGCGGTGGTCCTTCCGGCGGCAACACTCCGCCCGATCTCGAGGAGATCATCCGGCGCGGCCAGGACCGGCTCAAGAACTTCATGCCGGGCGGCAATCTCGGCGGGCGCGGGTTCCTGCTCGTCGGCCTCGGCCTCGTGCTGCTCTGGCTCGCCACCGGCGTCTACACGGTGCGGCCCAACGAGGTCGGCCTCAATCTGATCTTCGGCAAATATGTCGGCAAGACCGGGCAGGGCCTGAACTACAACCTGCCTTATCCGATCGGCAGCGTGATCAAGCCGCAGGTGACCAACGTCATCACCACCGAGGTCGGCTTCCGCACGGTCGAATCGGCGCGCACCTCGCGCCAGACCGATATCGCCGAGGAAAGCCTGATGCTGACCGGCGACGAGAACATCGTCGACATCGACGTGATCGTGCAGTGGCAGATCGACCCTGGCGCGCCCGAGGCCTTCGTCTTCAACATCCAGGATCCGCCGGGCACGGTGAAGGCCGTGGCCGAGAGCGCGATGCGCGAGGTGATCGGCCGGCGCAATATCCAGCCCGTCCTGACCACCGACCGCGCCGCGATCGAGACCGAAGTGCGCCAGTTGATGCAGGACACGCTGAACACCTACCGGGCCGGCGTGCAGATCCGGCTGGTGCAGTTGCAGAAGGTCGACCCGCCACAGCAGGTCATTGACGCCTTCCGCGACGTCCAGGCGGCGCGTGCCGATCAGGAGCGCCTGCGCAACCAGGCCGAGACCTATGCCAATCAGGTCGTGCCGGAATCGCGCGGTAAGGCGGCCCAGCTCATCCAGTCGGCCGAAGCTTTCAAGGACCAGACGGTCAACGAGGCGCTTGGCCAGATCAGCCGCTTCAACTCGGTCTATGAGCAATACAAGAACGCCCCCGCCGTCACGCGCGAGCGGCTCTTCCTCGAAACCATGGAGCGCGTCTTCGGCGGCATGGACAAGGTGATCCTCGACCAGAACGGCACCGGCAACGGCGTCGTGCCCTATCTGCCCCTCGGTGAAATCGGCCAGCATCAGCAGCGCCGGCCGGCCGGCCAGAACCAGGGCCAGGCCCAGCAGGGAGCGACGCGATGAACGGCTTCCTCCGCATTGCCGTGCTGGCGCTCGTCGCCATCGTCGCGATTGTCTTTTATGCCGCGACCTTCGTCGTCCAGCAGACCCAGTCGGCGATCGTGCTGCGCTTCGGCGCCGTGCGCAGCGTCGTCACCGAGCCGGGGCTCTATTTCAAGCTGCCGGCGCCGTTCGAGCAGGTCACCTATCTCGACAACCGCATCCTCGATCTCGACCTGCCTGCGCAGGAAATCATCGCCTCCGACCAGAAGCGGCTCGTGGTCGACGCCTTCACGCGCTACCGGATCTCCGATCCGCTGCGCTTCTTCCAGGCGGTCAACAACATCCCGCGCGCCAACTCGCAGCTCGCTTCGATCGTCAACGGTAACGTCCGCTCGGTCCTGGCCGAGGCGACGTTCACCTCGATGGTGCGCAACGACCGCTCGCGGCTGATGAATCGCATCCGCGACGACGTGAACCGCGAGGCAGGCCGCTTCGGCATGACCGTGGTCGACGTTCGCCTGCGCCGTGTCGACCTGCCGGCTGCCAACTCGCAGGCGGTGTTCCAGCGCATGCAGACCGAGCGCCAGCGCGAGGCGGCGGAAGCGCGTGCGCTGGGCGGCCAGCAGTCGCAGGAAATCCGGGCGCGGGCCGAACGCGACGCGATCATCATCGTCGCCGAGGCGCAGCGGAAATCCGACGAGATCCGCGGCCAGGGCGAAGGCGAGCGCAACCGCATCTTCGCCGAGGGCTTCGGCAAGGATCCGGAGTTCTTCGCCTTCTATCGATCGATGCAGGCTTACGAAGCGAGCCTGAAGTCCGGCGATACGCGCATGCTGCTGACGCCCGACTCGCCGTTCTTCCGCTTCTTCAACGACCCTGCCGGCAAGCGCGCCGGCGCGGCAACCGATGCAGCCCCGGCGACGCCGGCGGCCCCGAAGCCCTGATCATATGACCGAGCGCTGCGCATGACAGATTTCCTCGCGGCGCTCGGCCTGGTCTTCGCCATCGAGGGACTGCTTTTCGCGTCGATACCGGAGATCGCCAAGGAGGCGCTGCGCAGCGCCTCCGAGACTCCGGCGGATCGGATGCGCCTGATCGGCATCGTCTCGGCAATCGTCGGCGTCGGTCTGGTCTGGCTGGCGCGCAGCTGACGGGAACGGAATCCGCCCGGCTTGCGCTGCGAGCCGGGCGGATCCTGCTCTGAAGCTCTCAAACGGGAGCCGCTCGGGTTCGGCCGGGGCTCCGGGCCATTTTCCGGCGATCACGGCATTATGACGCGATCTTGCGTCGCCCTTCCGCCGTATTTTGGCGTTCTTAAGTTGCGTTCGGATTCCGGCTGCGCTGCAATGCCGCCAAGGCGATCCCGTCCACCTCGGTCTCTTGGCGCTGACATCATCATGATCATGAGGACATCGATGGCACTCACACATTCCCAGGCCTACCGTCTGGCGCGGATCGCGACGGTCGCCGGCATGGCGTTCGCGACGGTGCCTGCCTTCGCCCAGGCTGCGCCGGCGCCTGGCAACGTCCAGGCCACGCCGCAGGCCCACGGCACCACCATCTCGCTGGCCGATCTCGCCGAGCGGGTGATGCCGGCCGTGGTCAACATCGCGGCGGTGACGACCAGCGAGACGCGCGGTCGCAACCTGCCGCAGCTGCCGCAGCTCGGCCCCGACACGCCGTTCGGCGACCTGTTCGAGGAATTCTTCAACCGCCGCGGCCGCGGCGGCGAGCAGGGCCAGAACCAGAACCAGCCGCCGCAGCAACGCCGCTCGCAATCGGCCGGTTCGGGCTTCGTGGTCGATCCGTCCGGCCTCGTCGTGACGAACAACCACGTCATCGGCGACGCCAACGAGATCACCGTGGTGTTCAGCGATGGCCTGCGCCTCAAGGCCGAGGTCGTCGGCAAGGACACCAAGGTCGACCTCGCGCTGCTGCGCGTGAAGCACGACAAGCCGCTGCCCTTCGTCAAGTTCGGCGATTCCGACAAGATGCGGATCGGCGATCCCGTGATGGCGATCGGCAACCCGTTCGGCCTTGGCGGCTCGGTCTCGTCGGGCATCGTCTCGGCCCGCAACCGCGACATCAACCAGGGTCCCTACGACACCTATATCCAGACCGACGCGGCCATCAACAAGGGCAATTCCGGTGGCCCGCTGTTCAACATGGCCGGCGAGGTGATCGGCATCAACACCGCGATCCTGTCGCCGACCGGAGGCTCGGTCGGCATCGGCTTCGCCGTGCCGTCCTCGCTGGCGACGAACATCGTCGACCAGCTCAAGGAGTTCGGCGAGACCCGCCGCGGCTGGCTCGGCGTGCGCATCCAGAATGTCGATGACGCTGCCGCCGAGGCGCTCGGTCTCGGTACCGCCCGCGGCGCGCTGATCGCCGGCATCGACGAGAAGGGCCCGGCCAAGCCCGCGGGCCTCGAAGTCGGCGACGTGATCGTCAAGTTCGACGGCAAGGACGTCAAGGATTCGCGCGAACTGCCGCGCATCGTCGCCGGCACTGCGGTCGGCAAGGACGTGCCGATCCAGGTGATGCGCAAGGGCAAGGAACTGAGCAAGACGGTCAAGCTCGCCCGGCTCGAGGATGGCGAGAAGGTCCAGCAGGCCTCGGCCAACAAGCCCGCAGGCGAGGCCGCCAAGCCGGTGACCGCCTCGGCGCTCGGCCTGGAGTTCTCGGCGCAGAACGACGATCTGCGCAAGCGCTACTCGATCAAGGACGGGCTGAAGGGCGTCGTCATCACCAAGGTCGATGCCAACTCCAACGCTGCCGACAAGCGTATCCTCGTCGGCGAGCTCGTGGTCGAAGTCGGCCAGGAGCCGGTGAATTCGCCGGAGGACGTCACCAAGCGGCTCGACGCTCTCAAGAAGGAGGGCAAGAAGTCGGCCCTGCTGCTGGTCTCGAACGCCCAGGGCGAGGTCCGCTTCGTCGCGGTGACGATGAGCTGATCGCCTCTCAACGATCGATCAAGGAAAGGCGGCCTCCGGGCCGCCTTTTTTGTTGTCGCTGATCGTCGCCATCAGCTTTTTGCATTGGCGGCGTGATGGCTGCTCCGGCAGGTTTCCGGGATACGCGTCAGAGAGGCCGTCCATGCGCATGAGCGACATCCCCTTCGGCACGACCGACTGGTCGACCGTCGAGCCTGAATATTTTGCGGGAGAGCAGGGGCAGGCGACCTGGCGCACGCGCCGCTTCGGGCCGGCTGACAACCCGATCCGCGTCAGGATGGTCGAATACTCGCCCGGCTATGTCTCGGACCATTGGTGCGAGAAGGGGCATATCCTGCTCTGCCTGGAGGGCGAACTGGAGACCACCCTGGCCGATGGCCGCGTCATGTGGCTGCGAGCCGGGATGAGCTACCAGGTCGCGGACAAGGCCGAGCCGCACCGTTCGCGCTCCCCAAACGGAGCGCGACTGTTTATTGTCGATTGAGGCTCAGCTCCGGACGATCTCGTCGCCGCGATAGCCCTGGGCATAGAGCAAAGCGGTGAGATCGGCATGGTCGAGGCGGGCATCGGCCGCGGCGGCGACTGCCGGCTTGGCGCGATAGGCGACGCCGAGCCCGGCTTCGCCGAGCATGGCAAGATCGTTGGCGCCGTCGCCGACGGCGAGGGTCGCCTCGTCCGGCAAGCCAAAGCGGGTCCGTAGTTCGACCAGCGTGTCGAGCTTGGCCTGCTTGCCGAGGATGGGCTCGGCGACCAGTCCCGAGAGCAGGGCGCCTTCGCTGAGCAGGATATTCGAGCGATGCTCGTCGAAGCCGATCGTTTGGCTGATCGGGCCGGTGAAGACGGTGAAGCCGCCCGAGACCAGCGCGGTATAGCCGCCATTTGCGCGCATGGTGCGCACCAAAGCGCTGCCGCCGGGCGTCAGGGTGATGCTCTTGGCGATGATCTCGTCGACGACGCTGAGCGCGATGCCCTTCAGCAGGCCAACGCGCTCGCGCAGCGCCGGCTCGAATTCGAGCTCGCCGCGCATGGCGCGCTCGGTGATGTCGGAAACCTTCTCCTTGAGGCCGACATAGGCCGCGAGCTCGTCGATGCACTCCTGGCCGATCATGGTCGAATCCATGTCGGCGAGGAACAGGCGCTTGCGGCGGGCCGCAGCTGGCTGGACGATGATGTCGACCGGGGCGCCAGCCAGCGCCTCGCGCAACGTCGCTTCGAGCTTGCGCGCATCGCCGGCTTCCGCGAAGAGGTCGGCCGCGATCTTGCCATCGAGCCGCTCGGTCCTTGCCGGGCCGGGCGCGGCGGCGCTGAGGCGGGCGAGCAGGCCGTCGTCGAGCAGGGCCTGACCATGGGCGGAGACGAGAGTGGCGACGAGGGTCATGAGGGAGCCGGACAGCAGGTGAGATACAGCGCGGTGCTCATCGCAGGTCCGACCGCGAGCGGCAAGTCGGCGCTGGCGGTCGAACTCGCCCGCCGTTTCGGTGGCGTCGTGGTCAATGCCGACTCGATGCAGGTCTATCGCGACCTTGAGGTCATCACTGCCCGGCCGACGGCCGAGGAGATGGGCGAGGTGCCGCACCGGCTCTACGGCCATATCGACGGTGCGGTGAACCACTCGGCAGCGGCTTATGCGGCCGAGGTCACGGCGCTGCTCAAGGAGCTGGCCGGGCAGGGCGCGCTGCCGGTGCTGGTCGGCGGTACCGGGCTCTATTTCAAGGCGCTGACCGAGGGGCTCTCGGATATCCCGCCGGTGCCGGACGAGGTTCGCATCGCGTTCCGAGCCAGGGCGGAGCAGCGCGAGACCGGCGAGCTGCATGCCGAACTCGCCGGCAAGGATCCGGAGATGGCGGCACGCCTGCGGCCGAGCGACCGCCTGCGGGTGATGCGGGCGCTGGAGGTGTTCGAGGCGACCGGGCGCTCGCTGGCGACGTTCCAGGGCTCCAGACGGCCGGGGCCGCTGGCGGGGCAGGAACTGCTCAAGCTCTTCCTTGCGCCGGAGCGTGAGCTGGTGCGCGCGCGGATCGATGCCCGCTTCGATGTGATGATGAGCCAAGGCGCGCTCGACGAGGTCGCGGCCCTGCGCGAGCGCCGGCTCGATCCTTTGCTGCCGGTGATGCGCGCCCATGGCGTGCCGGGGCTGATCGCCTATCTCGATGGCACGCTTTCGCTGGACGAGGCAGTGACGCGCGGCAAGGCAGATACGCGCGCCTATGCCAAGCGGCAAGTGACCTGGTTCCGTCATCAGATGGAGGGCTGGATCGCCGCCGCGCCGGAGGCGGCACTGGATGTGGCGCTCGCCGCCTGCGCCAATGACGCCTCGATTGCCGGCTCTAATCCCGCTTGACCATGCGGCGCTGCTCGTTTAGCGTCCGGCAACTTTCGTTTCGACAGGGCTGCGACATGCGCAAGCTTATTATCGTACAGGTGCGCTGGTAGGGGCCGGTTTAACAACCGGGCGTCCCCGACGCCAGCGCACGCCCAGGCCCCTCCGAGGGCCTTTTTTATTGCCTTTTTCCGACCGACACCGACAGACAGACCTCCGCAGGAGACCGTTATGAGCGAGATGATGACCGGCGCCGAGATGGTCGTTCGCGCCCTCCAGGACCAGGGCGTGGAGCATCTCTTCGGCTATCCCGGCGGCGCGGTGCTGCCGATCTACGATGCGATCTTCCAGCAGGACAAGGTCAAGCACGTGCTCGTCCGCCACGAGCAGGGTGCAGTCCATGCCGCCGAGGGCTATGCCCGCTCGGCGCCTGGCAAGGTCGGCTGCGTGCTCGTCACCTCGGGCCCCGGCGCGACCAACGCCGTCACCGGCCTGACCGATGCGCTGCTGGATTCGATCCCGCTCGTCGTCATCACTGGCCAGGTCCCGACGCATCTGATCGGCTCTGACGCTTTCCAGGAATGCGATACGGTCGGCATCACCCGCTCCTGCACCAAGCACAACTATCTGGTGAAGAGCATCGCCGACCTGCCGCGCGTCCTGCACGAGGCCTTCTATGTCGCGGCCAATGGCCGGCCGGGGCCGGTCGTCATCGACATCCCCAAGGACATCCAGTTCGCGACCGGCGCCTATAGCCGCCCGCGGGACAACCAGCACAAGACCTATCGGCCGGTGGTCAAGGGCGACCTCAACAAGATCAAGGCCGCGGTCGAGCTGATCGCCAAGGCGAAGAAGCCGATCTTCTATACCGGTGGCGGCGTCATCAATGCCGGCCCGCACGCTTCGGCGCTGCTGCGCGAGCTGGCGCGATTGACCGGCTATCCGGTGACCTCGACCCTGATGGGGCTCGGCGCGTTCCCGGCCGCCGACAAGCAGTGGCTCGGCATGCTCGGCATGCACGGCACCTACGAAGCGAACCTCGCCATGCATGACTGCGACGTCATGATCAACATCGGCGCGCGCTTCGACGACCGGATCACGGGGAGGCTCGACGCCTTCTCGCCGCACTCCAAGAAGATCCACATCGACATCGACCCGTCTTCGATCAACAAGAACGTCAAGGTCGACATCGGCATCATCGGCGACTGCGCCCATGTGCTCGAGGACATGGTCCGGGTCTGGCGCGAGACCTCGCCGCAGATCGACAAGACTGCGCTCACCGCCTGGTGGACGCAGATCGACGCCTGGCGGGCCCGGAACAGCCTCGGCTACAAGCAGTCCGGCTCGGTGATCAAGCCGCAATATGCGCTCGAGCGGCTCTATGAGCTGACCAAGGACCGCAACACCTACTTCACCACCGAAGTCGGCCAGCACCAGATGTGGGCGGCGCAGTATCTGCGCTTCCAGGAGCCGAACCGCTGGATGACCTCGGGCGGCCTCGGCACCATGGGCTACGGCCTGCCGGCGGCGATCGGCGTGCAGATGAAGCACCCCAAGGCGCTCGTCATCGACGTTGCCGGCGAGGCCTCGATCCTGATGAACATGCAGGAGATGTCGACGGCGGTGCAGTACCGGCTGCCGGTCAAGATCTTCATCCTCAACAACGAATACATGGGCATGGTGCGCCAGTGGCAGGAACTGCTTCATGGCGGGCGCTATTCGGAGAGCTATTCGGCCTCGCTGCCGGACTTCGTCAAGCTGGCCGAGGCCTATGGCGGCCACGGCATCCGCTGCTCTGACCCGAACGATCTCGACGCCGCGATCATGCAGATGATCGAAACGCCCGGGCCGGTGATCTTCGACTGCCTGGTTGCGAAGGAAGAGAACTGCTTCCCGATGATCCCGTCGGGCAAGGCGCATAACGAGATGATCCTGCCAGACTTCGAGGGCGACACCGGCGAGATCATCGACGCCAAGGGCAAGCAGCTCGTCTGAGCCCAAACCCGGTTCCCGTCATCCCGGACAAGCCGCGGAGCGGCGCCGATCCGGGATCCATGCCGGAGCCGTTCAGGAGTGGATCCCGGGTCGAGCTGCGCTCGCCCGGGATGATCCGGCAGATTTGAGTGGGGGACCACATGGCGACCATCGGGCTGATCGGCGGGATGAGCTGGGAATCGACGGCGGTCTATTACCGACTGCTGAACGAGGGCGTGCGGGTGCGCCAGGGCGGGCTGCATTCGGCCGACGTCCTGCTGCACTCGGTCGACTTTTCGCCGATCGCCGAAATGCAGGCGAAGGGTGACTGGGACCGGGCCGGGGCGGCGATGGCGTCGAGCGCGCGCCGGCTCGAGCAGGGCGGGGCGGTCTGCATCGTGCTGGCGACCAACACCATGCACAAGCTCGCCGATCACATCACGCAGGCGACGAACCTGCCCTTCCTGCACCTCGCCGACGTCACCGCCAAGGCGATCCGCAAGACGACAGCGCGCAAGCCGCTGCTGCTGGCGACGCGCTTCACCATGGAGCAGCGCTTCTATCGTGACCGGCTCGGCGCCTTTGGCGTGGAGGCACTGGTGCCGAACGAGGCGGAGCGGACGGATGTCCACCGCATCATCTATGAGGAGCTCTGCCGCGGAGTGGTCGAGCCGGCCTCCAGAGCGCGCTATCGCGAGATCGTCGCCAGGGCGGTGCGGGAAGAAGGCGCCGACGGCGTCATCCTTGGCTGCACCGAGATCGGGTTGCTGGTCTCGCAGGCCGATTTCGACATCCCGGCCTTCGACACCACGGCGCTGCATGTCGAGGCCGCCCTCGACTTCACGCTGGCGATGGAGCAGGCGGCGTGACCCGCCGATTGCTTCAGGTCATGAATGAGATCACGAAAAGGCGCGGGATCGTCGTTCCGTGTCTCGATAGCGTCCGCGCTCCCTTCGCAGGATGGAGCGCGCCATGAAGCTGATCATCGCCAACAAGACCCATTCCTCCTGGTCGCTGCGGCCCTGGCTCGTCCTCAAGCAGTTCGGCATTCCCTTCGAGGAGGTGCTGATTCCGTTCGGGCCGACCATGGACGATCCCGGCTGGAAGCGCGCCGTCGCCGACTATACGCCCGCCCGCAAGGTCCCCTCGCTGGTCGATGGCGCGATCGCGGTCTGGGATTCGCTCGCCATCATCGAGTACATCGCCGAAACCCATCCGGAGTTGTCGATCTGGCCGCGCGACAAGGCGGCGCGGGCACTGGCCCGCTCGATCTCGGCAGAGATGCACTCCAGCTTCACGGCGCTGCGCGGTGCCTGCCCGATGAACCTCGCCTGGGTGCATCCAGCGCGCGATCGCGGCGAGGCGGTTGCGGCCGATATCGCGCGCATCACCGAGATCTGGCGCGATGCCCGCCAGCGTTTCGGGGCAGGCGGCCCCTTCCTGTTCGGTGAGTTCAGCGCGGCAGATGCCATGTTCGCGCCGGTGGCGACCCGCTTCACCACTTATTCGGTCGCGCTCGATCCGGTCAGCGCCGCCTATGTCGAGGCGGTACAATCGACCGAGGGGTTCAAGGCCTGGCGCGAAGCCGCGCTGGCCGAGCCCTGGATCGTAGCCGTCGACGAGCTCGACGAGCCCATCCTCACCGATTTCCGTCCGCATATCAGCCGAAGCCGAGCCCAGACATGAACACGACGCACTATCCCAGCGCCCCGACCGCCCAGCCGATCGCTCGCCACACTTTGGCGGTGATCGTCGACAACGAGCCCGGCGTTCTCGCCCGCATCGCCGGGCTGTTCTCCGGCCGCGGCTACAACATCGAGAGCCTCACCGTCTCGGAGACGGAGCACGAGAAGCACCTCTCGCGCATCACTGTCGTCACCTCCGGCACGGCGAACGTGATCGACCAGATCAAGGCGCATCTCGACCGGCTGGTGCCGGTCCATCGCGTCGTCGATCTCACCTTGCAGGGTGAGGCGGTCGAGCGCGAGCTCTGCCTGGTCAAGGTCGTCGGCAAGGGCGACTACCGCGTCGAGGCGATGCGGCTCGCCGCCTCCTTCGGCGCGCGCACGCTCGATGCGACGCTGACTTCCTTCGTCTTCGAGCTCACCGGCGCGACCGAGGAGATCGAGCGCTTCATCAAGCTGATGACGGTGGTCGGTCTGACCGAGGTCTCGCGCACCGGCATCGCGGCGATGAGCCGCGGCGCGGAGGCGATGTGACGTTTTGATTCTGCGCGAATTCTCTTCGTTCGGCCGATCCCGGCCGAACGGAAAGCGCGCTAAGCTGACTGCGGCATGAGTCGCAGCCTTACGATCGCGATCATCGGGTGCGGAACCGCCGGGCTGGCGGCGGCGCTGCTGCTCGAACGGGCCGGCCACACCGTCACGCTGGTCGAGCGCTTCAACGAGCCGCAGCCGCTCGGCTCCGGCCTGATCCTGCAGCCGAGCGGGCTCGCCGTCCTCGATGAGCTCGGCCTCGCCGCATCGCTGATCGCTGCCGGCAGCCGGATCGACCGGCTGTTCGGTCTCAACGCCGTCACCGGCTCGGTGGTGCTCGATGTGCGCTATGCGGCGCTGAAGCGGGAGCGCTTCGGCGTCGGCATCCACCGCGCGGCGCTGTTCGAGACGCTGTTCGCGGCCGTGCGGAAGCGATCGGTCGCGATCGAGACCGGGATCGAGGTGGGGGATGTCGATGCCTCCGGCGATGGCGGGGTCTCGCTGGCTACGGCAAACGGCAGCCGCATCGGTCCGTTCGATCTCGTCGTCGACGCGTCGGGGACACGCTCGCCGCTGCTCGGCCATGCCCTTCGCCCAGCAGTGCGGGTGCCGCTGAGCTATGGCGCGCTCTGGGCCAATGTCCCGCTCGGTGGCACCGGCTTCGACCGCCATGCGCTGGAACAGCGTTATCGCCGCGCCAGCGTGATGGTCGGGGTGCTGCCGATCGGATGCCATGGCGGCGAGCCGGTGCCACAGGCGGCTCTGTTCTGGAGCCTGAAGGCCGATGCGCTCGATGCCTGGCGCAGTGCTGGCCTCGCGGCGTGGAAAGGGGAGGTCGAGCGGGTCTGGCCGGCGACTGCTCCGTTGCTCGCGCATATCACCGAGCCCGCACAACTGACCTTCGCGAACTACCGCCACCAGACGCTGCCGCGACCTTATGGCCGGCGGATCGCCTTCATCGGCGACGCCGCGCATTCGACCAGCCCTCAGCTCGGGCAGGGAGCGAACATGGCCCTGCTCGATGCCTATGCGCTGGCGATGGCGCTCGATCAGGCCGCTGATCTCGATGCGGCGCTGCTTCGCTATGCGCAGCTTCGCCGCTGGCATGTCCGGCTCTACCAGGCGGCGAGCCGGATGTTCACGCCGTTCTATCAATCGGACAGCGCCGTGCTGCCATTGGTCCGTGACCGGGTGGTGCCGCCTTTGGCGCGCTTGCCCGGTATCGACCGGATGCTGGCGCTGCTGGTCTCCGGACTGATCGGCGATCCCTTGCGGCGGCTGGGGTTGAAGGAGCCTGCGATTGCTGCTGAAAGCGATCGTCCGGCGCTCGCCGGGGAGGGGGCTGAGCGGTGACGATCGGACTGAATGAAATCTCGCTCGGCCTTGGCGCCCTCGGCTTCGCTTGCTTCGCTTGGCCGATCTATCAGCGCCTGACCGGCCAGGCCGAAGCCGAGCCACTGGGCTCGGGCAAGAGCCTGCGCTCGCCGATGTGGTGGGCCGGCTTCGTGCTGACGGTCGCGGCGATCTTCCTGCAGCGGATCGTGGCGCAGCAGGCGACGGGTGGCTGAGGGCTCTTGATCGTCTGTGCCGATCGGCGGCAAATGCGCGGCATGACCTCTTGCACATGAGTGGATGATGTCGATCCAACTCGAACTCCGCAGCTATCGCGGCGGCGACCGCCACCGCCACGACTACAGCCAGATCCTGCTGCCGATGCAGGGCGCGATGCGGCTCGATGTCGAGGGGCATCACAGCGTCGTGTCGAGCAACTGCGTCGCCATCATCCCGCGCGACCATGAGCATGATTTCGAGCCGACCGCCGACTGCAGCATGCTCATCCTCGACGTCGAGGCCGGAGCCTTCGCCGGCGAAGCCGAGCCGGCGCTGCTGCGCGATGCCGTGCCGTCGCTGACGCGGGTCGAGCCCTGGCTGTGGCGGATGTTCCGCCAGCTCGGGGCCGAGGTCGAAGCCGGCGCCTGCCGGGCCGAGGATGCAGCGCGGATGGCAATGACGGGGCTGCAGCTGATCCAGCCGACCGTCGCGTCCAGGCCCTTGTCGCGGGCGGAGGGCCGAGTGCTCGATGTTGCCCACGAGGGCGGGGCAGGCAGCGTCGCCGAGATGGCGCGGACGGCCGGCCTCGGCCAGAGTCGGTTCCATGCCCTGTTCCGGGCAACGACCGGACAATCGCCGAAGCAATCACAGCTGACCCGGTTGTTCGACGAGGCTGCCGAGCAGCTGGTCGCGACGGCGCTACCGGTCTCTGAGATCGCCTATGGCCTCGGCTACCAGAACGCTTCGTCCTTCAACCGGCAGTTCAAGCGACGCTTCGGCCTGACACCGTCCGAGTTCCGCGCCGCGGGCCGGAGCCGATAAGCGCAGCTTCGGTCAAGTCGTTCGGAGCTTCGCCTCATCACGGCGGTGCGGGCGCTCGCTATGGTCGATGCAACTCCGCATCCATGAGGACCATTCGCGATGAAACTCACCGATTTCAAGGTTCTGACCTTCGACTGCTACGGCACGCTGATCGACTGGGAGACCGGGATCTGGAACGCACTGCAGCCGCTGATCAGCGCCGGCCGGCTCGATCTTGGCCGCGAGGAGGCGCTGGCTCGCTTCGGCAAGATCGAGGGCGAGGTGGAGGAGGCGGGGCCGTCGCTGCGCTATTCGACATTGCTCGCCGCCGTCCATGCCCGCCTGGCTAGGGATCTCGGCGTCAACATCCATGCCGATCTGAACGAGCGCTTCGGCGGCTCGGTGCCGGATTGGCCCGCCTTCCCGGATTCCGCCGAGGCGCTCGCCTATCTCAAGCGGCACTACAAGCTCGTCATCCTCTCCAATGTCGATCGCACGAGTTTCGCCGCCAGCAATCGCAAGCTCGGCGTCACCTTTGACGCGATCTACACCGCCGAGGATATCGGCTCCTACAAGCCCGACCCGCGCAACTTCGCTCATCTGCTCGCGCATCTGGAGGCCGATCTCGGCCTCGAGGCCGGCGACGTGCTGCATACGGCGCAGAGTCTGTTCCACGACCATGTCCCGGCCGAGCGGGCCGGGTTGGCACGCGCCTGGATCGACCGGCGCTTCGGCATGGCGGGGAGCGGGGCCACGCAGATTCCGGCGAACCGGCCGAATGTCGACTTCCATTTCAAGAGCATGGCCGAGCTGGCCGAGGCTCACCGGAAAGCAATACGAGGCTGATCAGCCGCTGAAGCCGCCATCATCGAGGAAACGTTGCTCCTCGGTCGAGCTCTCTCGGCCGAGGACGGCGTTGCGATGGGGGAAGCGGCCGAAATCGCGGATGATGTCGCGGTGGATGATGGCGTATTTAGTCGAGTCGTCATCGCCCGAAGCCTCGCTCAGGGCGACGCAGCGCTCCTGGTCGGCGAGATCCTCCGAATGCATGAAAGGCATGTAGAGGAAACGCTTTTCCGGATTGTCGAAGGCCTCGTCGAAGCCGCGCGCGATCGCCCGGCCGGCGACTTCGCGTGCCAGCGGATCGGCGGCGAAGGCGTGAGCCGAGCCGCGATTGAGATTGCGCGGGAACTGGTCGAGCAGGACCAGCAGCGCATAGACGCCCTCCGGCGTCTCCTCCCATGCCGAGAGCTCGCCGCGCGCGGCGGCATCGACGAGTGGCCGAAAGCGACGGGCGATCTCGGCGTCGAAGGCATCGTCCTTTGCGAACCATTTGTCCGGGCCGGCGTCGCGCCAGAAGGCAAGGACTTCGGCGGCTGCAGGCGGGGTAGGCTGTGTCATCGCGGGCTCCGGCAGGGCTGTCTCGTGGAGAAGATATAGGTGCCCTGGCGGCGCAAGTAGCGATGAAATTTCTCCGGCGTGCCCTTGCGCCCCGGCAAGCTGTGCGCTAGATGCCAGAACCGTAACGTACGGTACTCTGCGGATCGATGAGCGACACTCCGACCCATAGCCAAGGCGAAGCGCTGAGCGAGCGGCAGCAGGCCGTGCTCGACGCCGTGCTGGCGCTGATGGTGGAGCAGGGCGACCAGCTCACCATGACGGCGGTGGCGCGGCGCGCGAGCTGCTCGAAGGAGACGCTGTACAAATGGTTCGGCGACCGCGACGGCCTGTTGACCGCGACGGTCCAGTGGCAGGCTTCGAAGGTCCGTGCCGACAACTATGATCGCCAGGCACTCGATGCGGCGACGCTGCGCAAGAGCCTGCGGGACTTTGCCGAGAACTGGCTGAGCGTGATCACGAGCCAGACCTCGATCGCGCTCAATCGCGCCGCCATCGGCCATGCGGCCTCAGGCAAGAGCAATCTCGGCGGGATCGTGCTGGCGAACGGGCGCGTTGCCATCGGCGAGCGATTGAAGCCTGTTCTGGAGGCTGGCCGCGCCGCCGGGTTGCTCGATTTCGACGACGCCGAGACGGCGTTCCGCACTTTCTTCGGCCTGGTCGGCCGCGACGTTCAGATCAGGCTGCTGCTCGGCGATGCGCTCGTCTCGGGCAAGGCCGAGATCCAGCGCGACGCGGCCCGGGCCACCGACCAGTTCCTCGCACTTCACGGGCGGCCGAACACCGTACCGAAAGCCTGAAGCAAACAGATCAACCCCAAGGAAGGACGCCAACATGCGCGTTTATTACGATCGCGACGCCGACATCAACCTGATCAAGGGCAAGAAGGTCTGCATCGTCGGCTACGGCAGCCAGGGCCATGCCCATGCGCTCAACCTGCGCGATTCCGGCGTCAAGGACGTCATCATCGCACTGAAGGCCGGCTCGGCCACCCGCAAGAAGGCCGAAGAGGCCGGCTTCAAGGTCATGACCCCGTCCGAGGCCGCCAAGGTCTCCGACATCATGATGATGCTGACCCCCGACGAGCTGCAGGGCGACATCTATCGCGACGAGCTGCACGCCAACATGAAGGAAGGCGCTGCCCTCCTGTTCGCGCACGGCCTCAACGTCCATTTCAACCTGATCGAGCCGCGCAAGGACCTCGACGTGCTGATGGTCGCCCCGAAGGGCCCGGGCCACACCGTCCGCTCCGAGTACCAGCGCGGCGGCGGCGTGCCGACCCTGATCGCGATCCACCAGGACGCGACCGGCAACGCCCATGACCTCGGCCTCTCCTACGCCTCGGCCAATGGCGGCGGCCGCGCCGGCATCATCGAGACCACCTTCAAGGAAGAGTGCGAGACGGATCTGTTCGGCGAGCAGGTCGTGCTCTGCGGCGGCCTGGTCGAGCTGATCAAGGCTGGCTACGAGACTCTGACCGAGGCCGGCTACGCCCCCGAGATGGCCTATTTCGAGTGCCTCCACGAGGTGAAGCTGATCGTCGACCTCATCTATGAGGGCGGCATCGCCAACATGAACTACTCGATCTCGAACACGGCCGAGTATGGCGAGTACGTCACCGGCCCGCGCATCATCACCGCCGAGACCAAGGCGGAGATGAAGCGCGTGCTCAGCGACATCCAGTCGGGCAAGTTCACCCGCGACTGGATGCTGGAGAACAAGGTCAACCAGACCTCGTTCAAGGCGACCCGCGCCCGCTACGCCGCCCACCCGATCGAGGAAGTCGGTGCCAAGCTGCGCGACATGATGCCCTGGATCAAGGCCAAGGCGCTGGTCGACAAGACCAAGAACTGAGGCGAACACCCGGCTTCGCACGCAGATTCAACGCTGTGTGAATTTGATTCCGGAAACGCTTGCAACTGCTTGACAACAATGGGAACGGGCGCCTCCACAGGCGCCCGTTTCGCGTTGAAGGAACCCGTCGCGGGAACCGGCCTCCGCGCTGGGCGTTGATGCTCCAGTCGATAGCTGCAGGAGCGTGCGATGACCCATCAGGACGAGCTGACGCACAGGGCGATCGAGCGGCTGCATCAGCGCCATGCCCGCCACGGGCTCGCCGATGTCGCCAGGCCGGCATCCTGGGACGATCAGCTCCCGATCCTGCTGCTGGGTGGTTTTCTCGCCGTCACGCTGCTGGCGAGCGTGCTGATGCGCGCCGTCGGAGGCTGACGGCCAGGCTAGACGGAGGCCGTCATGCAAGACGACGTGAAGGTGCGCGAAGCGCGCATTCCGGAGAAGGGTGGCGCGCCGATCCCGCCGATGCGGGCGGATGTCCACTCCGACTCCGATCCGGCTGTCGAGACGCCGGTGGAGGCGCGGCAAGGCTTCCTCGACCGGCCCGTGCTGGTCGTCCTGGTCGCCGGACTGGCGCTGGCGATCGTCGGCTGGATCCTTGCCGAGATGTGGGCGTACTGAGCCCGGTGCGACCTGACATATCCGACACGAAAGACATGTCCCGACGAAGCAATTTCAGGCTGAACAGATGGAGGCGATGATGACACCGATCCGATCGATGCCTGCGTCCCAGGGTTTTCAGTTCAAGGTCGCGCATCTGGCGCTGGGCGCCTCGTTCGCCCTGGTGATAATGATCGTCTTTGGCCTGCTGTAGCGTGCCAAATGCCTCGAAGCCGGCCCGGTCAGACCCTGACCGGGCTGGCTTTCGCTTGGGATCATGCCCTCCATCGAGCTCGCACGATCACCGCTGACAGAAGCTGTCACTGAACCCTGGAGCTTCTGACAGCCGCTGTCAGCCCAAGGGTGTCCTGTTCCGTCCCACAACGACGGAGACAGGTCATGATCAGCTTCATCATCGGATCGGCCAAGCCTGTGCTCGCGGTGTTCGACCTGCTTGGCCGGCTTCTCGGGGCAGTCGACCACTGGCTGCAGTCGCGCCGCGACTATCGAACCCTCTGCGACATGAGCGAGCGCGATCTGCGCGATCTCGGTCTGCGCGACAGCGATCTGCGCGACGCGACGGCGGCGCCCTTCTTCGGCGATCCTACTGGCATCATTTCGCTGCGCGCCGAGGAACGGCGGGGCCTTGCGGGCGGCGAGAGCGTCGACCAGGCCTTGCGTGGCCTGAGCGCAGGAGCGCCGGTTCAGCCGGAGCGGAGCAGTCCGGAAGCCAACGGGGCCACGGCCAGCCGAGTGGTCTTTCTCAGGGCGGCCGAATGAGCCCAGCCCGCGATCGGTAAAAACGAAAGAGCCGGCCGCGACAGCGGCCGGCTCCTTTTGCATGAGCGGGATCAGAAGGTGACGTGATCCTTGATGTCGGTCTCGACGTTCGAGGGCAGCACGCTGCGCTTCACCAGGTCGTCGAAGTTCTTGAACTTCGCCTTGCCGCGCTCCTCGATGATCTTCTTGGAGCGGGCCTCGCCGATGCCCTTGAGCTGCTCGAGCTCGGCGGCGCTGGCGGTGTTGATGTTGACCTTCTTGGCCTGGGCCTGGGTCGCGGCGGGGGCCGCGGGCTTGGCGGTCGGGGCAGCCGGTGCGGCAGGTGTGGTCACGGGCGCTGCCGGCTTGGCCGGGGTGGTGGGCTGGGTCGCGGTCTGTGCGAGGGCCGGGCCGGCGGCGAGGGCGAGCGCGGCGAGGCCGATAGCGAAACGAGACATCGTCATGGCGTGGACTCCTGTTAAGTCCTGCCCGGAGGAGCTGAACTGCGTGGATGCCGGGCCATCCGCGCCGCCGCGCCGGTAATGACCGGAACATCCGGTCTCGACGCGATGGCCGGACTTTCGGCCGGCGCGGCTGAACGCGATCTGAGTCGAGCGTTCAGCTGGCGTTGTGCTTTCCGCCGGGTTTTCGCCGCTATTTGCCGGCGAAGCGCAGCATGTATTCGGAGAAGCGGCCGGCGCCGTAGATCAGGCCGAAGCCCCAGGCGAAGGACGCTGCGAAGTTCGCGATCTGGAAGGGCCAGAACGGCATCTTCACGATGCCGGCGACAAGCGCGACCACCGCCCGGATCGGTCCGAAGAAATGGCCGATGGCGACGCCGAGCACACCCCATTTCTCGAAGAAGTCATGGCCGCGCTGGAGCAGGGCGGGATTGTCGCGCAACGGCCAGTGGTCGCCGACGCGTGGGCCCAGCACGAGCCCGACCCAATACGAAATCCAGAAGCCGGAGGCCGCGCCGAGCGCTGCCGCCAGCGAGAGCGGTACGAGGTTGAGCCCGGAGGCGCCGGCGATCGCCCCGAAGGTGGTGAAGAACACCGTCGCCGGGACGAGCCAGGACAGGACCGCGACGCATTCGGCGAAGGCGATCAGGAAGACGATCGGAATCGCCCATTGCTGGTTGGCATGCATGAACTCGACAAGGTCCTGCATCCATTGTTCGAGCTGAAGCATGGGTGGGCGATTCCTCCTGTGATCAGGCCAGCGATAGAGCAGAAGCGTCGACTTTTCGCTACCAGCGCGGTGTCGTTTGCCAGACGCGGTGTCGCAGGGTTGCCTTCACGATCCGATCGCCTAGTCTCCCCGCGAACGGAGATAAGCCGCGCGCGCCGGGATGGCGCCGACGGCAGGGAACGGGATCATCCATGGAGTCCAAGGTCAGCCCGCCCGGCGATAGGGGCGCGGCAGGAGAGCAGCCGGCGGTCAGGCTCGCCGGCATCGACATCACCTTCCATCTCAAGGGCGGCAGCCGCTACCAGGCGGTGAAGGGCGTCGACCTTGCCGTCGCGCCGGGCGAATTCGTCTCGGTGGTCGGGCCGACCGGCTGCGGCAAGTCGACCCTGCTCAACGCTGCCGCCGGCCTGCTGACGCCGTCCGCCGGCAAGGTCACGATCTTCGGCCAGCCGCTCTCCGGCCTCAACCGCCGCGCCGGCTATCTCTTCCAGCAGGACGCGCTGATGCCGTGGAAGACGGCGCTCGACAACGTCAAGGTCGCGCTGGAGCCGATGGGCGTCTCCGATGCAGAGGCCGACAAGCGGGCGCGTGACTGGCTCGGACGGGTCGGCCTGCGCGCCTTCGTCGAGCGCTATCCGCACATGCTCTCCGGCGGGCAACGCAAGCGCGTGGCGCTCGCCCAGATGCTGATCCGCGATCCCGAGATCCTGCTGATGGACGAGCCCTTCGGGCCGCTCGACGCGCAGACCCGCCAGATCATGGGCAATCTCCTGCTCGACCTCTGGAGCCGGGACCGCAAGGCGCTGATCTTCGTCACGCACGATCTCGAGGAGGCGATCGCGCTCTCCGACCGGGTGGTGGTGATGACAGCGGGCCCCGCCGCCGGCATCGTTGCCGATTACAAGGTGCCGCTGGCCCGCCCGCGCGACATCGCCGAGATCAGGCTGGAGAAGGCCTTCCACGAGATCCATCGCGACATCTGGGCTTCGCTCCGGGTCGAGGTGCAGAAGGCCTACGCCATGGGCGAGGGCAAGGAACTGGTCGAGGGGGCCGCGTCATGAACCGGGTCAAGCTCCTTTCGCTCCAGGTCCTCGTCATGATCGTCTTCCTGGCGATCTGGCACGTCGTCACCACCACCAGCCTGTTCGGCGACATCAAGACGACGCAGTTCTTCTTCTCGACGCCGGCCGACGTGCTGGCGCGGACCTGGAAGCAGCTCACCGGCGCCGACATCTACTGGCATCTCGGCATCACCCTGACCGAGACGGTGCTCGCCTTCGTGATCGGCTCGGCCGCGGGCATCTTCTTCGGCTTCGCCTTCGCCCGGAACGCGCTGCTGGCGGCGGTGTTCGACCCCTATATCAAGGCGGCGAACGCTCTGCCGCGCGTCGTGCTGGCGCCGATCTTCGCGCTCTGGTTCGGCCTCGGCATCTGGTCGAAGGTGGCGCTCGGCTTCACGCTGGTGTTCTTCATCGTCTTCTTCAACGTCTACCAGGGCGTGCGCGAGGTCTCGCCGACAGTGCTGGCCAATGCCCGCATGCTGGGGATGAACGAGCGCCAGCTTTTCCGCCATGTCTACTGGCCGTCGGCGCTGACCTGGATGTTCTCCTCGCTCCACACCTCGGTCGGCTTCGCGCTGGTCGGCGCTGTGGTCGGCGAATATCTGGGGTCCTCTGCCGGGCTCGGCTACAAGATCCACGAGGCCGAGAGCGTCTTCGACGTCACCGGGGTGTTCTCGGGCATGCTGATCCTGGCGATCTTCGTGATCCTGATCGATTCGATCGTCACGCTGGTGGAGAACCGGCTGCTCGTCTGGCGGCCAGGGCAGAGCTCGACCACCACGACCTAACGTAAGCTCCGCTTGATTCCCGGAGCAAACGAGCGCCATCCTTGCCCTTCCATTGTCGGGGGCGATCATGGAACTCGATGTCTGCGATCGCATCACGGCCGACCCGACGCGGGAGGACGTCACCCGCGCCATCGATCAGCGCGGCGACGATCCCGACTGGTTCATCAACCTCTCCGACGATGACGGCTATGTCGAAGCGGAGCTGGAAGGGAAGGGCCGGTTCCGGCTGGCCTATCATTCCGGCAAGGCCCGGTTCGATGCCGCCGAGACGGTCGATGCCGCGACGCTGAAGCGGATACTGCTTGCCTATCTCGGCGGCGACAAGAGCTGGCGGGGCAAGCTGGCCTGGCAGCGCCAGGCGTCGCCGGCCAAGGCGGCCGAGGCCAGGGGCGAGCCGCCAACCTGGGCGGTCGCGGCGGTGGTCGCCTCACTGGCACTGATCTTCGTGATCGCGGAGGTGCTGCCGGAGAGCTGGGTCGAGCGGCTGCCCTTCGCCGGAACGACCATGGGCAATATCGCGCTGATCGCGCTGCCGATGGTGGTGATGGTGGCGGCGATGATCATCAATGCCGTGCTCAAAGTGCGGCGCGCCAGCAACTGGTCGCAGGCGCCGGGGCGCGTCATCCGATCGCAGATGGGGGTGCGGCGACCGCCTGAAGGCAACGAGATCGGCACCGCCGTCAATGTTCCAGCCGTGACCTATTCCTTCTCGGTCGGTGGGGTGACCTATCAGGGCACGCGAGTCAGCCTCGGCGACATCAGCGGCAAATTTGCGCTGGAGGCGCTGGCGAAATACCCGGCCGGTGCGAACGTGACCGTCTACTACGACCCCGCCGATCCCAGCGACTGCGTGCTGGAGCGCGAGGCGCCGAAGGGCGCGGTCAAGGGTTGCAGCCTCGCACTGCTCGTCGTCATGATCCTCGTCTGGGGGCTCTACTGGGTGGGTACCCAAGGGGCCGAAGTCCTCAAGGTGCGCATGCCGGATGCGGATGTCCCGGTGATGCTGTTCGCCGGCCTGTTTGGCGCTGCGGCGCTGCTGTTCTTCGTCGGACACCGGCGCTATCTCGCCCGCGCCAATGCCTGGCCGGTTACGGCGGGGGAGGTCGTCTCCAGTGCCGTCGAGCAACGCCGCTCGACGGAGAACGGCAAGACGCGCACCACCTATCTCCCCGTCGTCGAGTTCGCCTACACCGTCGATGGCAATCGCCTGCACAGCCGGCAGGTGAAGCTCGGCCTCGAGGTTTCGGGCTCGGAGAGCCTTGCGCAAGGGATCGCCGATCGCTATCCGGCCGGCGCACCGGTCGAGGTGCATTACGACCCGCAGGACCCGTCCAATGCGGCTCTGGAGAATCCGACGGAAACGAACTGGCTCCTGCTCGGCATCGCGCTCGCCTGCTTCGCCATCGCGCTCTATGCGAGCCGCGTTTTTCACTAGCTCGATTCGTCCGCGCCCTTCTGGCCGGGCTGGGCTCCGAGCAGCCGGATCAATTCGGCATAGCGCGGCATCAGCTCTTCGCGCCGCTGCATGTCGCGATCGAACTGCCCCTGTTTGTCCGCCGTGCCGCTCCCGTCCTGCGGCGCGACGGCTCCCTGGAACATCTCGTCGAGCGCATGAGCCATGGTTCGGTCGCTGAGCCAGGCGAGTTCCTGTTGAAGCGCCGTGTACTCGGTCATCAGCTTGAAGCGCTTTTCGACCCAGCTCGGCTCGGCTGGGTCGTCGACGCCGGCTCCTGGTGCCTGCGCAGCGGTGCTGCCCTGAGCCAGGGCTGTTCGGGCCTGGTCGGACAGGTCGAGGATGACGGCGTCGTCCCGATCAGGCGTTGCCGATGCCATCACGGCAGGCGACGAACTCGCCCTGTCCGGAGCCGGCGCGCCTGCCGAGGGCGCGCTGTGTGGGGTGGCGTAGGGGAAAGGCGCAGTCCGGGCCGCTACTGCGTCCACCATGACCGTCTCCTGTTTCGTCCGTTCTGGTCGAAAGCCGTCGTCGAGGCGTCGTCGGGATTCACCGCATCCAGCCAGTGTGGAAGGCGAGCTTTAACAAGCCTTGAATCTTTCCCGTCGCTTCCGCGGCGATCGGCCCCGGTTTCGCGCGCTCTGTAGCGGCATGCCTGCGCTTGCCCCGCTTGCGGCAATGCGCCTATCTTCGTCGCGAAATCGCGCCTTTTTCGAAGCGCGTCATCGTTCAACCGGAGGAAACCTATGTTTTTCACTCGTCGTGCGGCGCTTGCCGCGCTCGCTGTCACCACTGCGCTCGGCGTCTCGCCGGCCTTCGCCCAGAATGCCGAGAAGCCGAAGCTGACGCTCGGCGTCGGCGGCAAGCAGCTGCTCTACTATCTCCCGCTCACCGTCGCGGAGAAGAAGGGCTTCTTCAAGGATCAGGGGCTCGACGTCGAGATCAACGATTTCGGCGGCGGCGCCAAGTCGCTCCAGGCCCTCGTCGGCGGCTCGGTCGACGTAGTCACCGGCGCCTATGAACACACCATCCGCATGCAGGCCAAGGGCCAGGACATCCGCGCCGTGATCGAGCTCGGGCGCTTCCCGGCGATCACCATCGCGGTGCGCAAGGACCTCGCCGACAAGGTCAAGTCGGCGGCCGACTTCAAGGGCCTGAAGATCGGCGTCACCGCGCCCGGCTCCTCGACGGCGCTGACGGCGCAATACGCCATGGTCAAGGCGGGGCTGAAGGCGACCGACGCCGCGATCATCGGCGTCGGCGCCGGTGCCAGCGCGGTCGCAGCGATCAAGCAGAAGCAGGTCGACGTGATCTCGCATCTCGACCCCGTCACTTCGAAGCTGGAATCGGATGGCGACATCGTCTCGCTGATCGACACCCGTACCGAGGCCGGCACCAAGGCGCTGTTCGGCGGCTCGAACCCGGCGGCGGTGCTCTATCTCAAGAACGACTTCGCCGAGATGAACCCGGTGACGACGCAGAAGCTCGTCAACGCGCTGATGAAGTCGCTGAAATGGCTGGAGACGGCCAAGCCGCAGGATGTCGCCGACCTCGTGCCGCCGGAATACCATCTTGGCGACAAGCCGCTCTACCTGACCGCGGTGAAGAACTCGCAGGAGAGCTATTCGCGCACCGGCATCCCGACCGCCGACGCGATGAAGAGCATGTACGACTCGCTCAAGCTGCTCGATCCCGAGCTGACCAACTCGAATGTCGACCTGACCAAGACCTTCATCGATTCGTTCGCCAAGAAGGCAGCTGCGGGATCGTAATAGCTGCAGAAATCCTTCTCCCCTCGGGGGAGAAGGTCGCAGCGCGAAGCGCTGACGGATGAGGGAAGGGCCGCGTCAGCGGCCCTTTCTCGTTTCACCCAGTCATGCCGCCCCCATCCCCCTGCGGGGACCTTCTCCCCCGAGGGGAGAAGGAGAAGGCCCTAACCCCGCTTGCCGCCCACTGAGATGAACGCCATCAGGCAGGGCTCCGGGAGCGGATTGCGCCAGCGATGCCGGGTGCCGTTCTGCACGATGCAGTCGCCCTGGCGCAGATGGACGCTTTGTCCGTCGTCCAGCTCCAGCGTCATCTCGCCGCGCACCACGACGCCGTAGTCGATGGTGTCGGAGGTGTGCATGCCCGGAGCGCTGAGATCGAAATGGTCGCCCATGCGCGGGACCTTCTCCGACATTTCCTCCAGCGCGCTCTTGAAGGTCACGCCGGCTGGCGGTTTCCAGCCCTCGGGGCGCCGCGGCGGATAGGAGATCAGGCGGAACATCGTGCCGCCCGGCCCGGGAAAGGCGACTGTTCCCGCGAGCATCGGGTCGGGCTCCAACCCGGTGAGCTGAGGCACGCCCTCGGTCCTGTAGAGTTCGTAGAAGGTCAGTCCCGGATTGGAGTCGATCTCCACGACCTTGGACGTGACGTCGAAGGATTTGAACACCGACTTGCCGGCTGCATCGCGGCCGGTCAGCGCCCGCTTCGGGGGCGGCAGTTCGCTCGAATCCTTGGCTTCGGCGGGGGGCGACAGCGCGGTCAGGGCGCTGCCGCCGACCAGCGCGGAAAGCGCCTGCAGCAGGCGACGGCGATCGCCACCTTCAGGTTGTTCAGAAGACGTCTTGTCATTGTCCTGGAGCTTGTTCTTGTTTACCGTGCGCCAAAGCCAGGAAAACTTGCTCATCGCTATCCTCCGCTGTTCTGGTTCTTCCTTTTTCTTTTTATTGCCAGGCCGGTGCGCTGTTGCGTCAAGCATCCAGCTTGCGGCAGGTAGCGTGATAAAGAATTCAATTTTCTACAACTAGACCTTAGGCTCAGTTTTTGCCCGGCGGCTGGGCCGGATTCTGAAGGGACGTCTCGGGGGCAGAGGATTGTCTCGATTTCGAACGCGCTTCTTCCTGTATTCGTTCGGTCGTCGGCTCGATTTTCATCAGCCGAAAGTTCAATTGTCTGCAACTGCAGGTGGATGAATATTGCGGCGGCGTCCGCTGAAAAACCCTTCCGGCGGAGGAGGCCAGAAGGTGCTCGCATGACGCCGAATGCCCCCGCCCTGTTCGCCTTCGTCATCCTGATCCTGCCGATGGGCTATCTGCTGCTGGCGGCCCCCGGCTTCCTGTTCGTGAAGCTTGATGTCCTGCCGGTCGCCCGGCTGATGCGGATGATGTTCAGCGCCTATTTCCAGGTGCTTGCCGTCGCTGCCATCGTCGGGACTATCGTCTTCGCGCTGACGGAGCGCTGGGCCTTCGTCATCGGTGTCGGTGTCCTGGCGACGACGCTGCTGGGGCGGCGCTGGTTCCTGGCTCGGATGGACGGCGAGATCGCCGCCTGGCCAGCCGATGTCGGCCGCCGTCTGCGCCGACTGCATTGCGGCGGCATGGCGTGCAACGCTGTTCAGCTTGCCATCGTCATCGCCAGCGTTCCCTACATCATGGGCGCGCCGGCCTGATCAGGTCCAGGCAACAGCACGCTGGACTTGCAGTCGCCACGGCGTGAGAGTGGCGGTTGACGCAAGGAGAGGTGTCATGACCGATCGTGCTGCCGTCGAAGCCCTGATCCGCAATGCCTATGCCGCCCGCCACCGCGGCGACCTCGATGCCCTGATGGGCTATATGCACCCCGATTGCAGCTATCGGCTGGCCGGTGGGCCGCAGGTTGCCGCGGTCTTCGTGCAGCCCGAGGGGCAGGCGGCCGTGCGCGAGCAGATGGCCGGGCTGATCGCGACCTATGTCTTCAGCGATATCGAGGAGCTTGCGCTGACTGTGGACGGCGACAAGGCGACGCTGCACTGGCGCGCCAATGTCGAGTGCAGGCCGACCGGGCGCAGCGCTGCGTTCGAGATCATGGACATCTTCACCATCGCCGACGGCAAGCTGAAGAGCCTCACCCAGTTCACCGACACGGCTGGCGTCGCGCGATTGTCGAGCCCATAGCGCCGGGCTGATCGCTCCCATCACCGCTTTCGATTGGCGCGGGCCCCGCCAGCCGCTAGGTTCGCCGCGTCGTGTCGTCGAAGGCTGGCCTATCCTCCATGAACATCCTCTCGATCCAGTCCCATGTCGCCTATGGCCATGTCGGCAATGCCTCGGCCGTGTTCCCGATGCAGCGCCTCGGCGTCGAGGTCTGGCCGATCCATACCGTGCAGTTCTCGAACCACACCGGCTACGGCGCCTGGAAGGGGCAGGTCTTCGACGGCGCGACGATTGACGAGCTGATGGCGGGCATCGGCGAGCGCGGCGTGCTTCCCAAATGCGATGGCGTGCTCTCCGGCTATATGGGCTCGGCCGATATCGGCCACGCCATCCTCTCCGCCGTCGCCAGAGTGCGCGAGGCCAATCCCAAGGCGATGTATTGCTGCGATCCGGTGATCGGCGATGTCGGCCGCGGCGTCTTCGTGCGGCCGGGCATCCCGGAATTCATGCGCGAGCAGGCGGTGCCGGCCGCCGACATCGTCACGCCGAACCAGTTCGAGCTGGAATTGCTCACCGATGTCGAGGTGAAGACGCTGGCCGACGCGCATCGTGCCGTCGAGGCGCTGCGCGATGCCGGGCCGAAGGTCGTGCTGGTGACCTCGCTGATCACCAACGAGACCCCTGGCGATTCTATCGACCTGATGGCGGCGGACGGGCAGGGCACCTATCGCGTGCGCACGCCGAAGATCGACATCAACATCAACGGTGCCGGCGATGCGATCGCTGCGCTGTTCTTCGTGCACTATCTGCGCGACGGCTCGGCCGCGAGCGCGCTCGGCAAGGCGGCATCCTCGATCTACGGGCTGCTGAAGCGGACCAAGGAGGCCGGTTCGCGCGAGATACTGACCGTGGCGGCGCAGGACGAGTTCGTCACGCCATCGCAGCTCTTCGCGCCCGAGGCGGTCTGACGCGCATGAAGCTGCGCCTCGGCACCTTCAACGTCGAGAACCTGCTGACGCGCCATCGCTTCGAGCCCGGTGGGCGGACCGAGACGGCAGCGGCGATGTCGCTGTTTCATTTCCCGCGCGCCGACGAGCGCGATGCGGTCGAGCGCTCGCTCGCGGTCGCGCTCGAGGACGACAAGCGCCAGATGACGGCGCTCGCTATCGCCGAGGCCAATGCCGATCTCTGGATGCTGCAGGAGGTCGACTCGCTCGCCAGCCTGCAGGCCTTCTTCGCCAATTACGTCCACCGCATCGCCGATCATCGCTACGGCCATTTCACGCTGCTCGACGGCAATGACCGGCGCAATATCGACATCGGCTTCGCCGCAAGGCGCGATCTGGTGAAGCCGCCGCAGGTCACCGTGCGCTCCTACAAGGGCATGAGCTTTGCGGATGCGGAGGCGTTCTCACCCGAGATCGCCGCCTTCGGCATCAATCCGCGCGACAAGGTCTTCGCGCGCGATTGCCTGGCGGTCGAGCTCGATTTCGGCGATCGGCGGCTCACCCTGTTCGGCTGCCACTTCAAGTCGATGAACAATGGCCGTGACGATGGCCGGCAGGCGACCCTGCCGATCCGCCGGGCCGAGGCGCTGGCGGTGAAGACAATCGTCAAGGACTGGTTCGGGCCGGGCTGGCGCGAGGCGAACTGGGCGATCCTCGGCGATCTCAATGGCTACCGCATCGGGCTCGGGCCGCTGGCGGCGCCGGTCGACGAGGGCGACAGCGGCATCGAGCCGCTGCTGGAGGATTTCGCCGTCGATCCGATCGAGAGCCTGCCGCCGCATGAGCGCTGGACACATTTCCGGCGCTACTGGTCGGAGGAGTGCCAAAGCCTGGTCGACAGCCATATGCCGCTCGACCATATCCTGCTTTCGCCGGCGCTGGCCGCGGCCAATCCGAACCCGGCGATGCAGATGATCCGGCGCGGCTTGCCTTATCGCGTGCCGCTCGATCCGCGCGAGGCCGATCGCTCGATGGCCAAGCTCGCTCTGACCTGCGACCGCTATCCGCGCGTCGGCTGGGACCGACCCAAGGCCTCGGACCACTGTCCGCTGACGATCGAGCTCTCGATCCCAAAGGAGACCGCATGAGCCGCCGCTTCGTCACGCTCGACGTATTCACGACCAGGCCGCATGCCGGCAATCCGCTCGCTGTGGTGCTCGACAGCGACGGGCTGGACAGCGCGGCGATGCAGACGATCGCGCGCGAGTTCAACCTGTCCGAGACGGTCTTCGTCGCGCCGCCGGCGAACCCTGCCCATCGCGCCGCCATCCGCATCTTCACGCCGGGGCAGGAGCTGCCTTTCGCCGGCCATCCGACGGTCGGCACCGCTGCGCTGCTGGCGCTGCGCGATGCGGCGGAGGGGCGGGCAGTGGACAGGCTCGTGCTGGAAGAGAAGGTCGGGCTGGTGCCATGCCTGATCGCGCTCGGCAATGCGCGCAGCGTCCGCGCCACCTTCACGCTGCCGAAGCTGCCGGAGCAGATCGCGCAGCCGGTCGCCGATGCCGCGCTGGCGGAGGCGCTTGGGCTGGATGTGGCCGACCTCGGCTTCGAAGGACATCGGGCGAGCGCCTTCTCGGCCGGCGTCGCCTATACGATGGTGCCGGTTGCCAGCCGGGAGGCGGTCGTGAAGGCGCGTGTCGCCGGAGCGTTCGAGCGCACGATGGCGCCGGCCCAGAACGGCAACGCCTTCGTCTATTGCCGCGAAACCGAGGAGGCGGGACATCACTATCATGCCCGCATGTTCTGGCCGGAGACCGGGATCATAGAAGACCCGGCGACCGGCTCGGCCGTCGCCGCTTTCGCCGGTGCGATCATGACGTTCGACCGGCCGGGCGATGGCACGCACCGCCTCGTCATCGAGCAGGGTTACGAGATGGGTAGGCCCTCGCAGATCGAGCTGACGCTGACCGTCGCGGGCGGCGTGCTGGCCTCGGCGACGATCGGTGGCGCTGCGGTGGTGATGAGCGAGGGCGTGCTGCTGTGACGGGGAATGGTGTCGTCGATGGCGAGATCGTCGCGCTCGATCGCGTCGAGGCGCGGGTCGAGGGGTTCGACTGGGGCTTTGCCCGCGATCGCGCCGATGAGATCGCGGCGCATTGGGAGAAGATTAGCGCCGGCAAGCCGGCGATGTTCAACGGCCGCGTCATGCTGCAGCATCGCGCCGCGATCGAAGGCGGGGTGTTCCATGCCGGCTATTTCGAGGCCGATTACGCCGCCTTCCTGAGCTGGCGCGATTTCGGCCTGCCGCCGCCGGCGATCCGCAATGGCTTCGCAATGGCGGCACTGCGGGCGGCCGACGGCGCCTTCCTGCTTGGCCGGATGGGCGATCACACCGCCAACCCCGGCAAGGTCTATTTCGCCGCCGGCACGCCGGACAGGGAGGATGCCCGCCCGGATGGCACGCTCGACCTCGCCGGCAGCGTCACCCGCGAGCTCTGCGAGGAGACCGGGCTGACGCTCGACGAGATTGCCGTCGATGAACGCTGGACGGCGGTGATCGTGCCCGGTCGTGTCGCTTTCATGCGCCCGGTCGGGATCGACCTGCCGGCTGGCGAGGCGCGTGAATTGATGCTGGCGCGGATCGCGCAACAGGACGAGCCGGAATTGTCCGATATCGTGATCGTCCGCAATCTCGCCGATTGCGCGGCTTATGACATGCCGCCCTTCATGACGTCCTATCTCGCCCATATCTACGGGCGGGATTGACCCTTTACCGATCGAGGTTGCCGATGGCCGATGCGTCCGAAGTCCTTGCCCTGCCCGCTGCCAACCCGTTCGGGCGCGCCTGGGAGACGCCGTTCGGCCTGCCGCCGTTCGCCGAGATCACGCCAGAGCATATCCGCGAGGCGTATCCAGCTGCGCTGGAACAGCACCGGGCCGAGGTCGAGGCGATCAAGGCAGAAAAGGCCGCTCCGAGCTTCGCCAACACGATCGAGGCGCTGGAGCGCTCGGCCCGTGGCATGAGCCGGCTCGGCGGCGTGTTCTACAATCTCGCCGGGGCCGACACCAACGAGGCGCTGCAGGCGATCGAGCGCGAGATGTCGCCGGTGATGTCGCGGCATTGGTCGGCGATCATGATGGATCACGATCTCTTTTCCCGCGTCGATGCGGTCTTCGAAGCGCGCGAGAGCCTCGGCCTGAGCGAGGAGCAGCTGCGACTGCTGGAGCGGACGCATCGCGGCTTCATCCGCTCGGGTGCAAAGCTCGAGGGCGAGGCCAAGGCCAGGCTCGCGGCGATCAACGAGCGGTTGGCGGGCCTCGGCACCAGCTTCGGCCAGAACCTGCTCAAGGACGAGGCGAGCTATGCGCTGATCATCGAGAACGAGGCTGATCTCGACGGCCTGCCGCCCTTCGTCGTCGCGGCGATGGCGCGTGCCGCTGCCGATCGCGGCCAGGACGGCAAGCATGCGGTGACGCTGGCGCGCTCGATCATCGAGCCGTTCCTGACCTTTTCGACGCGGCGCGAGCTGCGCGAGCAGGCTTTCACCGCCTGGAGCAAGCGTGGCGAGAATGGCGGCGAGACCGACAACCGCGCCATCGTCGCTGAGATGGTGAATCTCCGGGCCGAGAAGGCGAAGCTCCTGGGCTTTGCCACCTTCGCCCATTTCAAGCTCGACGATTCCATGGCGAAGACGCCGGAGAACGTGCGCAACCTGCTCGAACTGGTCTGGAAGCCGGCGCGTGCCCGCGCCGGGCAGGAAGCTGCGGATCTCGCCGCGCTCGCCCAAAGCGAGGGCGAGAACGCGCCGATCCGCCCGTCCGACTGGCGCTTCTATGCCGAGAAGGTCCGGCAGAAGACCTATGCGCTCGATGAGGCCGTGCTGAAGCCCTATCTCCAGCTCGACAGGATCATCGCCGCCGCCTTCGACACCGCCAGCAAGCTGTTCGGGCTCTCCTTCGCCGAGCGTCCGGACCTCAAGGGCTATCATCCGGATGTCCGCGTCTTCGAGGTCAAGGAGACCGCCACCGGCCGGCATATCGGCCTCTTTCTCGGCGACTATTTCGCCCGCGCCTCGAAGCGCTCGGGCGCCTGGATGAGCGCCTATCGCGGCCAGCGCAATTTCGACGGTGAGGTCCGGCCGATCATCGTCAACGTCTGCAATTTCGCCAAGCCGGCGGAGGGCAAGCCGGCGCTGCTCTCGATCGACGATGCCCGCACGCTCTTCCACGAGTTCGGCCATGCCCTGCACGGCCTGCTCTCGGACGTGCATTACGGTTCGCTCGCCGGCACTTCGGTCTCGCGCGATTTCGTCGAACTGCCCTCGCAGCTCTACGAGCACTGGTTCCTGACGAAGGAGGTGATGCAGCGCTTCTGCCTGCATGCCGAGACCGGCGAGCCGATCCCCGACGAGCTGATCGAGAAGATCAAGCGGGCGCAGACCTTCAATCAGGGCTTCGCCACGGTGGAATATACCTCCTCGGCGCTGGTCGATCTCGCCTTCCACTCGCTGGAAGCGCCGGCGGAGGTCGATCCGCTTGCCTTCGAGGCAAAGGAGTTGGCGCGGATCGGCATGCCCGCCGAGATCACCATGCGCCACCGCACGCCGCATTTCTCGCACGTGTTCTCGGGCGACGGCTATTCGGCCGGCTATTACAGCTATCTCTGGTCGGAGGTGATGGACGCCGACGCCTTCAACGCCTTCATCGAGGCGGGCAACGTCTTCGCCCCGGAGGTCGCCGGCAAGCTGAAGCGCTACATCTACTCGGCCGGCGACACCCGCGATCCGGCCGAGGCCTATACGCTGTTCAGGGGCCGCCTGCCGACCCCGGATGCGCTGCTGGAGAAGCGCGGGCTGGCGGCCTGAAGGCCGCTACTCCCGCGCCAGCACGACAAGCCGCGCGCCGCGCCCGCTCAGCAGGGTGAGCGCGCCGCGCTCCATGCGCCAGCTCCGCGTCGCTTCCAGCGCTGCGCGGAACTGGTTTTCGACCTGCATGCGCGGTTCGGGGCAGGCCATCATCGTGCCGACCAGCGGTCCGAAGCGGATCTGCCGGTCGCGGATCGTCGCCTGCCCGCCCATGCCGTTGCAGCTGCCATGGGCGGAGACGCGCCCATTGGAGTCGATCTGCAGCGTGACGCGGACGCCCTCAGGGAGCGGCCGGCCGCGCAGACTCTCGACGCGCCATGAGCCGGTGGGACCGCCGACCTCGGCCGGCGGCGCGACGCGCTGGACGACGATCTCGCCGCTCGCCTCCGGCACGAGCGCGGCGTGGTGCTCGGTCGTGGTGAACCAGAGCTGGCCGCGCACCCTGATCTCGGCGCGCAGGGCATAACGATGACCGGGCCGGATCACCGCATCGTTGAAGCGTAAGCGATAGGGGATCGGCACCTGCCGGCGCGCGGCGACCCGCGCACGGGCGATGGTGCGGGACGGGGCATCCGCCAGCGAGACGTCGAGCAGGCTGACCTCGACCACTGCGCCAGGCGGCAGCGCGATCCGCTCGCGATAGCTGACCGTGCCCGAGAGCGTGCGCGGCGCGGCGAGCGCGGGCAGCGGCAGCGCAGCGAGAGCGAGGGGCGCAGCGGCGAAGATGCGGCGGGTGATCATGGTGCAACGCCTCTCGCTTCGGTCCGGCTTTCACCGGCGAACCCTGTCATTGCCGGGAGGGCGAAGCAACCAACGGTCGTGCTTCGCTGGCCAGGCGGATGTCAGCCTGCCGGGTAGCCGAACTTCGTCCGTGTCGCGCGGATCTGGGAGATCGCGCCGGCGTCATTGCCGGCGGCGCAGGTCTTGCGGGCCGTGTCGATCTCGGCGCTGACGCGGCTGTGGACGCCCTTGGTGGTGTGGCCGGTCTGCAGATCGTTGTCCATCACCGCCTGGAAACGGTCGACCTCGCCGGCGCAGCCCGAGCCGGTCGGCATGCGGAAGGTGTTCGGCGTGACGCCGGTCGGTGCCTGCTCGGGCGAGGGCGCCGGCGGCGGAGCAGCCGTCTGGCAGGCCGCAAGGGAAAGGCCGAGGGCGGCGGCGAGGAGGGCGGCGCGCATAAGTGGAGCTCCGGCTGGTCGGAGCGGAACCATGGTTGATTCCGCCCGCGAGGCAAAGACCTTCCCGGAGAGGCCTAATCCTGACTCGGCATGAAGAAGGCGACGATCGTGAAGCCGCCCGCCGCCACCGCCGCCAGCCAGATCGCCCCCAGCCCGACATGCCCATGCGCGAAGGCGCCCAGGAATGCGCCGACGAGCAGGCTGAGCCAGAGCACGAAATGGCGCAGGAAGGCGCGCTTGGAACCGCCGAGCAGCGCGCCGGCAAGGCGCTGGCCCATCTTGACCAATGTGCCGGTCATGTAGGTCAGGCCGATCGTGACTTCGCCGTCGCGCTGGAAGACGGCGTTCTCGGCGCCCATCGCCAGAGCGAGGATGCCGGCGGCAGCTATCGTCAGCCCGGTGCTATAGAGCCCGGCCGAGAGCGCCAGCGCCAGCGTGACGAAAGCGAGCACGGCGGCCTGGCGCCGGTGTTTGCCGACATGGCCGACGAGCGAACCGCAGATCACCCCGAAGACGAAGAGGAGGATGATCATGCCGGCGACCAAGACGCCGTCCAAACGGCCTTCCGCCAGCTCGACGCCGAGGCGGGTGGTGTTGCCGGTCATGAACGAGACGAAGAAGCCGCCGATGTTCAGGAAGCCGAGCGCATCGACGAAGCCGGCGAGCCCTGAGAGGCCCAAGGCGAGCCCGATGGCGGGACGATCATAGCGCAGCACAGGCAAGGCACTCCGGTCGAGAAGTGGGCGTTCGGTGCGCGCGGTCATGGGCCGAATCGCACCGGGCAGTTAATCCATGCAGAGAGCCCGTCCTGCCAATGCAAGAGCGGGCCCTGCGCATCTGAGCCTCTTACTCCCGTCACAATTCGACGGAACCCTGATCGTCATGACCGTGCTGCATACCGCCGAGCTCGAAATCTTCGCCGACTACTTCCAGTTCTATCTTCAGGACGAGGCGGTCGACGAGGATTGGGGGGCGTTCTGGACCGACGAGACGGTGGAGCGGATGCTCGCCGTTGGCGAATGCTCGGTCGGCATCGCCACGGCCCGGAACATGAACGTCCCGGTCGTGCTCTCCGTCCATGACGCGGCGCCCGAGACTGATTTCGGCGAATGGGAGCTGGTCAACGAGTGTTCCTTCAGGGTGCGTTCCGGCCAGATGATGCTGATAGGCTGCACCGAAGGCTCGCCGCAGGAGCGGGCGCGCTTTTCGCTGGCGCCCGGGAGCTATCGCCTGCGGGTCTCCTATGTCGGCCTCGACGACCTGAGCGAGGACGGGCTTGAGGGCGACGATTTCTACCGGCTGCAGGTCTGGCCGGGGCCGGTCGCGCCGACGAGGACGCTGAAGGAGCGGGCGGGGGCGGCCGGCTGAGGCCGCGCACGAACGTTCAAGACCTCCCGGGCTTGCCTTCCTATCCTCCGATCCGGTAGACAGCCCAAGTCGTCGAGAGGATCGTTCGTGGCCGCATCCGCCACCCATGCCGAGAGCCTGAACCGCGCCGTTGCGCGGACGGCCGGCATGTGTGCGCCGTCGCGCGCTCCCTCGCTCCTTGGTCAGCTGCTTCTTCTTACCTGCCCCTGAGGGCCGGCCGGGCACGTGTGCCTGGGCGCTCAGGGGGTGACGAGAACACAAGCTCCAGACCTCGCGCGCCAGCCCGAAACCGAGATGCGGCGCGCCCTGACCAGGGACAAGACCCATGAGCAATGCAGGCAACACCGTCTCCGCCAAGGACCGGGTTCTGATCTTCGACACCACGCTGCGTGACGGCGAGCAATGCCCCGGCGCGACCATGACCTTCGAGGAGAAGCTCGAGGTCGCCGACATGCTGGACGCGATGGGCGTCGATATCATCGAGGCCGGCTTTCCGATCGCCTCGGACGGTGATTTCGAGGCGGTCTCGGCGATCGCCTCCCGGATCAAGCGCGCGAGTGTCGCGGGCCTGGCGCGCGCCATCGCCGCCGACATCGCCCGCGCCGGCGAGGCGGTGCGCCATGCGGCGAAGCCCCGCATCCACACCTTCGTCTCGACCTCGCCGATCCATCTGCAGCACCAGATGCGCAAGAGCGAGGAGGAGGTGCTGGAGATCATCACCAAAACGGTGACGCAGGCGCGCAACCTGGTCGAGGACGTCGAATGGTCGGGCATGGATTCGACCCGCACGCCGATCGATTATCTCTGCCGGGCGGTCGAGACCGCGATCAGGGCAGGGGCTACCACGATCAACCTGCCCGATACCGTCGGCTACGCCACGCCGGACGAATACCGCGCCATGTTCAAGGCGGTGCGCGAGCGCGTGCCCAATGCCGACAAGGCGATCTTCTCGGCGCATTGCCACAATGATCTGGGGCTCGCCGTCGCCAATTCGCTGGCGGCGGTCGAGGGCGGGGCGCGACAGGTTGAGTGCACGATCAACGGCATCGGCGAGCGCGCCGGCAACGCGGCGCTGGAGGAGATCGTGATGGCGCTGCGGGTGCGTGGCGACGTCATGCCCTACGACACCGGCATCGACGCGACCTATCTGATGCGCGCCTCCAAGGCGGTGTCGAGTGCCTGCTCCTTCCCGGTGCAGTACAACAAGGCGATCGTCGGCCGGAACGCCTTCGCCCATGAGAGCGGCATCCACCAGGACGGCATGCTGAAGCACCAGCAGACCTACGAGATCATGACCCCGGCCTCTGTCGGCGTGACCAAGACCTCGCTGGTGATGGGCAAGCATTCCGGCCGCGCCGCCTTCCGCTCCAAGCTGACCGAGATGGGCTACGAACTCGGCGACAACCAGCTGGAGGACGCCTTCACCCGCTTCAAGGCGCTCGCCGACCGCAAGAAGCATGTCTACGACGAGGATATCGAGGCGCTGGTCGACGAGAATCTGGCCACCGCCCATGACCGGGTGAAGCTGGTCTCGCTGACGGTGATCGCCGGCACGCGCGGCCCGCAGCGCGCCATGCTGAAGCTCGACATCGACGGCCGGGTCGTGGCCGAGGAGGCCGAAGGCAACGGGCCGATCGACGCGGTGTTCAACGCGGTCAAGGCGCTGGTCCCGCACGAGGCGGTGCTGGAGCTCTACGACGTTCACGCCGTCACCGAAGGCACGGACGCGCAGGCCGAGGTCACGGTGCGCCTGTCGAGCGACGGCGCAGCGGTGACCGGGCGCGGCGCCGATCCGGACACGCTGGTCGCCTCCTGCAAGGCCTATCTGGCGGCGCTCAACAAGCTGGTCGCCCGCGGCAGCCGCGTGCACGCCCAGGCGGCGGAGTAAAGGCCTGTCCACAGCCACTGTGCCGCTGTCACCGGCGCGGCACAGTGGCTGCTTTTTCGTTTCTTTTTCACTGCGTCGGTGCAGCGGCCTCTGGACCTTTGGCGGCCTTTGCCGATCTCATCATCGCCGGCCGGGGAGCCATGGTGAGAGTCCGTCGATGAAGTTGCTGCGCCTGATGTCGCTGGGCGCGCTTGCCGTATTGGGCGCAGGGCCCGCCGCGGCTTATGCGCCTGCCACCGTGCCTGAGCGGGCCGAGCGAGCGCAGGAACGCGTGCGCGTCTGCATGGGCGCGATCGAGGCCGGCGGCGCCGAGCGGCGGGCGGCTTGCGACGAGAGCCTGACCGGCGAGTTCAATCGCACCGTTCGAGCCGATCTTCTCGCCAGCCGCGGCTGGATCTCCGAGGCCGAGAACGCCCTCAATGAGGCGCTGCGCGATTTCGATGCGGCGCTCAAGGCGGTGCCGAATCATCTGGCTGCCCTGCGTGGCCGGGCGCACACCTTGTCCGAGCTCGGCCGGCATGACGAGGCGGCAGCGCTGATCGAACGGGCGATGGTCCTCGGCGGGCGCGCGACGCTGCTGGCCGACCGGGCCCTGCTGCGCGAGCGCGCCGGCAACATCGCGGGAGCGCGGGCCGATCTCGACGATGCCATCGCCCTCGATCCCTCCAACAGCTGGGCGCGCGGCACGCGGGGGCGGTTCCGGCAGGACGAGGGCGAGCACGAGGCGGCGGTCGTCGATTTCGATGCCGCGCTGGCGCTCGAACCGGAGGTCACCTCCTATCATTACCGGCGCGGGCTATCGCTTGTCGCACTGGCGCGGCCGCGCGAGGCCATCGCCGCCTTCGATGGCGCCCTGCGGCTGGAGCCGACCGTCGTGCAGGTCTGGCTGGAGCGCGGGCGGGCCTTCGAGGCGCTCGGCCATGATGGGCCAGCGCTGGCCAGCTACGAGCGGGCCCTGCGCCTCGACGGTCGGCACGAGGCGTCGCTGTCCCGGCGCGCCTTCCTGCTGCAGCGGATGGGCCGCGCCGAGGAGGCGACCGCGGCTTATGACCGGCTGCTCGCGGTCCAGCCCAATGCTGCCTTCGGTCTCAACAACCGCGCCGGCCTGCTCGCCGGGCTCGGCCGGCGCGAGGAGGCGTTGCGCGATCTCGACCGCGCCATCGCGCTCGTTCCCGGCGACGGCAATGCGCTGCGTAACCGCGCGCAGCTCCTGCTGCAGCTCGGCCGCAACGACAAGGCGCTGCGCGATCTCGACCGGGCCGGGCCCGGGCACGATGCCGGAGCTTGGCACGGCATGCGCGGCGATGCGCTGCTGGCGCTCGGCCGGCCGGTGCCGGCGCTGGAGGCCTATCGCGCCGCGCTCGCGCTGAGGCCGCAGGACCGCGCCACTTTGTTCGGCTTCGGGCTGGCGCAGGAGATACGTGGCGATCGCAGCGCGGCTGCCGCCGCCTATGGCGCGCTGCTCGCAGTCGATCCGGAGCATGAAGGGGCGCTCGAACGGCGCGAGGAGCTGCTGCCGGCGCTCGGCCGCTCGATCGAGGTCTGGCCGGCGCGGCTGGCCGGGCTGTGGCGGAGCGCAGGCGACAGCTACGAGCGGGAGCGCGCCGCGCTGCAAGGCGTCTATCGCGCACTGCGGCCGCAACAGCCGGCCGCGGTTGCCCTGCCTGTCCCGCCGAGCCCTCTCGTGGCGCTCGATGCCGCGCTGGCGCTCGACGCCTTCGACGTGCCGCGCCTGATCCGGCGGGCCCAGTTCAGCATCGGCCAGCCGCAGCGCGAGGCGCAGGCGCGGGCCGATCTCGCCGTCGCCCTGCTGCTCGAGCCGGAGAATTCGGCAGCGCTGGTGCAGCGCGCCCGGCTGAACTTCCGCGACGGCGCCTTCGTCGCGGCGCAGGCCGATGCGGATGCTGCGCTGCGCAGCGAGCCACGCTCGATCGAGGCGCTGTTCCAGCGGGCGAGGGCACTGACGGCGCGCGGCCAGCTCGGGGCCGCACTGAAGGCTTATGACGATCTCGTCGCGGTCGCGCCCGCCAATGCCGCGGCTCTGCTCAACCGGGCGCTGCTGCTGCAGCATGCGCGCGAATATGAGCGGGCGCTGGCCGATCTCGACGCCGCGGTCGCGGCCGACCGGGCCGATCCGGATGGCTGGGTGGCGCGCGCCGCGCTACGCACGGCGCTCGGCCAGACCGATGCGGCGATCGCCGATTTCGACCGGGCGCTGTCGCTCGACGCCCGCCTCGGGCAGGCCTGGTACGGCCGTGCGCTGGCACATCAGCGCCGTGGCGATGCAGCCGAAGCGGCGGCCGACTTCGCCAAGGCGAAGGCGCTCGATGCGCAGGCCGAGGAGCGCTACCGCGCCTTCGGCATGGCGCCCTGAGAGAGACCCGTCGCTCCTCCCGGCGATGAGCGCCTGGTTTCAACAAGGTTCTCCGCGCTAGCCCGCTGTTTGCGGTGGACGGCGCCTGCCGCTCGCTTGGCGCAGGCCCGATTCTTGCCACTATTGCGTCCCGGTGCGCGCAGGCGCGTTGGCTGGGAGCGGGCGAGATGGCTGGCTATTTTCCGAACTGGACGCTGAAGACCTCCGGCGATGTGATGCCGGATGAGCGCCTGCCGACCGGGCAGACCGTGATCGCCGGCCTGCAGCATGTCGTCGCCATGTTCGGCTCGACCGTGCTGGCGCCGATCCTGATGGGCTTCGACCCCAATGTCGCGATCCTCTTCTCCGGCATCGCGACGCTGCTGTTCTTCGTGATCACCGGCGGGCGGCTGCCGAGCTATCTCGGCTCCTCCTTCGCCTTCATCGGCGTCGTCATCGCCGCGACCGGCTATGCGGGCACCGGCCCGAACGCCAATCTGCCAGTCGCGCTCGGCGGCATCATCGCCTGCGGCGCGGTGTATGCCGCGATCGGCCTGATCGTGCAGGGCGTCGGCACGCGCTGGATCGAAACCTTGCTGCCGCCGGTGGTGACCGGCGCGGTGGTCGCGGCGATCGGCCTCAACCTGACCGCGGTCGCGATCAACATGATCTCGGCCAGCCCCTACACCAAATGGATCGCGCTATTCACCGTGGTCGCGGTGGCGCTGGTCGCCGTCTATGGGCGCGGGTTGGCGCAGCGTCTGCCGGTGCTGATCGGCGGGCTCGCGGCCTATATCCTCTACGCCGCGACGGCGACGAGCTTCGGCGCGCCGCCGGTCGATTTCGGCAAGGTCGCGGCGGCCGCCTGGTTCGGCCTGCCGAACTTCGTCGCGCCGGTGTTCGATTCGAAGGCGATTGCGCTGATCGTGCCGGTCGCGATCATCCTGGTCGCGGAGAACCTCGGGCACATCAAGGGCATCTCGGTGATGACCGGGCGCAATCTCGACGGGCTGATCGGGCGCGGCTTCTTCGCCGACGGCGTCGGCACGATGATCGCCGGCTCCGGCGGCGGCACCGGCGTCACCACCTATGCCGAGAACATGGGCGTGATGGCGGTGACGCGGGTCTATTCGACGCTGGTCTTCGTCGCAGCCGGTGTGATCGCGCTGCTGCTCGGCTTCTCGCCGAAGTTCGGCGCGGTGATCGGCACGATTCCCGTGGCTGTGCTCGGCGGTCTCGCCGTCGTCGTCTTCGGCCTGATCGCTGCGACCGCCGGCCGGATCTGGGTCGAGAACAAGGTCAACTTCGCCGAGCCGAAGAATCTGCTGACAGTGGCGACGGCGCTGATTCTCGGCGCGGGCGATCTCAAGCTGCCGATCTTCGGCTACGAGCTCGGCGGCATCGGTACGGCGACCTTCGCCGCGATCGGTCTCTATCATCTGCTCAATCGCCGCTCGGCGGCCTGAAATCGCCTGGAAAACAGCCTGTCGCACCTGGTGCGGCAGGTTTTCGTCGAGCTCGCTACGAGGCGAGCCGAGGTTGTCCAAAACGAGTTTGCATATTTCTGTCGCAAACAGGTGGACAGGGGCGGGGGTGTTTGCTACATCGCCGCCCGTCGGGACGCGGTCCACGCCTCGCCGACAACGTCTTCGTGGCGTATGGGTGATTAGCTCAGTTGGTAGAGCAGCTGACTCTTAATCAGCGGGTCGTAGGTTCGAGCCCTACATCACCCACCACGAAATCAAGCACTTAGCTGGTGAAGCTCCCGCCTGATGGCGGATTGCGACGTTTCTGCTGTCCACGTTCCTATAATTTGCGGGACATTCGCGGGATATGAAGCTTCAAACGAGTCGATGGGCTTTTAGTGGCTTATTGGGTTCGCAGACACGAAAAGGCTTTGCCGCGTTGCCGATCCGCTGAAAGAACACGATTGACCTGAGACCCATTTCTCCTCCGGTCTGAGGGAGAGTCCTAGGTTTCATTTCTGGCCTCAGGCGGCCTGCTTTTCCAGCGCGGATTTGAGGGCGAACTCGGCGGGCGTCATGTTGCCGAGGGCCGAGTGGGGTCGGTGGCGGTTGTAGTCCTCCTTCCATGAGGTGATGGCGCTGCGGGCCTCGACGAGCGTCGAGAACAGCGTGTCGTTGAGACACTCGTCCCGAAAGCGCCCGTTGAAGCTCTCGACGAAGGCATTCTGCATCGGCTTGCCGGGGGCGATGTAGTGCCACGCGACGCCGGTCTCCTGGCACCAGCGCAGGATCGCCATCGCGGTGAACTCGGTGCCGTTGTCGGACACGATCGTCCCCGGCCGGCCGCGCAGGCGAATGACGCCATCCAGTTCGCGAGCCACACAGGCCCGAGAGCGAGGTGTCGGCGACGAGTGCCAGGCACTCGCGCGTATAGTCGTCGACGATGGCGAGCACCCTGAAGCGGCGACCGTCCGAGATCGTGTCGGACAGAAAATCGAGGCTCCAGCGCGCATTGACCCGATCAGGCACGAGCATGGGCCTGCGCGTGCCCAGTGCCCGTTTGCGGCCGCCGCGCCGGCGCATCTGCAACTTCTCCTCGCGATAGAGCCGCCGCAGCTTCTTTTGGTTCATCACGATGCCCTGGCGGTCCAGCATGATGTGGATCCTGCGATAGCCGAACCGCCGGCGCTCTCCTGCCACGGCCTTCATCGCCTCGCGCAACAGGGCATCGTCCGGCCGGGTGCTCGCGTAGCGCACCGTCGAGCGGTCGATCGTCAAGGCCAGGCACGCCCGACGCTGGCTCACTGCATGCACCGTGCAGGCATGAGCCACCGCCTTCCGCTTCGCATCGGGCGTCACCATTTTTTTGCGGCGACATCCTTCAGGATCGCGTTGTCGAGCATCTGTTCGGCCAGCAGATTCTTGAGGCGGGCGTTCACAGTGTAAACTCGTTCCGGGTTTATCGCGACGTCCTTGAGGGTCTTCAACCGGCGCGCATCCGACACGTCCATCCCGCCATACTTCGCCTTGAACTTGTAGAAGGTCGCCGAGGGGATGCCGTTCTTCCGTGAATCGTGAGGGGCGCATCGTCCGTCTCCGTGAGTGACGGACTCTACTCAAATCTGGAGGATGATCGGGGTCTCAGGTCAGCGCCAACGCGGTTAAGCCTTCAGATGCAGCGTCACCAGCACGGTGACCTCGGCGCCATCCGGCAGTGTCGCTGCCACGCGCACAAAGTTACCGAAATGGGCGAGGCGCTGGAAGGTCACCGCGTCTTTCGTCGCCGGCAGTGGAAACTCCGAACCCTCGGCGCACCAGTGCATGCCATCGGCCGAGATCTCGATACGCGCCTTTGGCAGTGCTCCCTTCGGCTGTTTCAACGCACGCACGAAGACGATCGCCTCTTTGGCCCAGCCGGCCTCGTATGGTTCGGTCGCAGCTTCGCCGATCCAGCTCTCGTTGCGGGCGACGACGGCGGTGAGGTTCTCGGGCAGCATCAGAAATCCCCCGACAGGCAGACGGAATCGAGATAGGCGAAGGCGCGCTTGTCGGTGTCGGTCTCGGCGAAGAAGGCGAGATTGAGCATGCACCACAGGTTCTTCATCGCGGGGATGCGGATGCAGTCGAAGCCATCCATGGCGAAGATCCGGTCGTTCACCTGAAAACGCGTGGCCTGCATCGAGGCGAGATCGAAATCGAAGCGCAGATAGTGCCAGTTCACCTTGGTCGGGATCTCATTGTAGCAGAGCCGCTGCTCGCCTCCGGCTAAGTCCTCCCAGTCATCGGGCGCGAGATGATAATGTGTGATCGTCTTGCCGGCCGTTCCGACCGGCTTGATCGGCGTGGTCCTGCGCTTGAACTGCCATCTCTGGATGTGCTTGCCGTCCTGCGCGTTGAGGAAGCGCAAATGCGGCATGACGCGGTCGCCCGGGCCTGAGGTATCGCCGATCTGGAGATCGTAGAGGAAGCCGAAGGAGCGGATATCGGTCTCCGAGAGCTGCAGTTCGCTCGCCTCGGGCTTGAAGGTGAAATAGGCCTCGAGCCGGATCGGCCCCGGTTTGCGGAAGGTCAGGCGCTTGATCGCGACGTTCTGCGCGCCCTTCTTCGGCCGTGTCGCGATCTTCAGCGCATAGGAACCGTCGACGCCGCCATGCGAGCCGAAGTCCCAGTTCGGCAGGGTCGAGAGCATGGCGTGGCTGTGCTGGGCATAGCCCGGCAGCATCGCGTCCAGCGTGTCCTCGTAATTGCCGACGAGCTGCGTCCAGCCGCACATGCCACGGTCGAAATCGTCGAGGCAGATGATGCGGGGCAGGGGGTCGAAACGGCTGAGCTGCGGGTCGGCCTCGCGGATGGCGCGACGCAGGGCGTCGATGTCGGTCATGGCGATTACCCCTTCACCGCGCCGGCGGTCAGGCCCGCGACGAGGTGCTTCTGCATGAGGATAACGAAGGCGAGCACCGGCACGAGCTGCACGGTCGATGCGGCGAAGAGCACGCCCCATTCGACGCCCTCGACGGCGCCGATCATCTCGGAGATCACCAGCGGCGCGGTCTTCGCCTTGGTTGTCGTGAAGATGAAGGCGAAGAGGAACTCGTTCCAGGCGTAGACGATGACGAAGACCGAGACGGCGAGCATGCCCTGAGCCGCCATCGGCAGGATCACCTTCGCGATGATCTGCATCTGCGAGGCGCCGTCCATCATCGCGGCTTCGTCGAGCTCGCGCGGGATCTGGTCGATGAAGGTGCGCATCACCACCGTGCCCAGCGAGACGAAGAAGGTGGCGTAGAGCACGATCAGCACGAAATGCGTGTCGTTGAGGCCGAGCCAGTTCACTACCGGAAACAGCGGCAGCGTGATCACGATCGGCGGGATCAGCCGGATGAAGATCAGGAAGAAGGCCGAGGCCTGCAGCCCCCTGGAGGCGAAGCGCGAATAGGCGAAGCCTGCGAGGAGGGAGACGCCGACGGCGAGCACCGTCGCGCCAACCGTGACCAGGAAGCTGTTCCACAGCCCGAAGAAGAAATCGCCCCAGCGGCTCCAGAGCGCCTGGTAGTTCGCCAGGGTCGGCGAAAAAGAGAGCGTGCCTGTGGTCGAAAAAATGTCGCGGTCGGCCTTGAAGGACGACATGGCGATCAGGCCGATCGGCACCAGCGACCAGGCGACGATTGCGGCAACGCCGACAAGCTTGAGGAGATGGCGCAGGAGCTTAGGCACGCGCGAACATCTCCTTGTAGAGCCGGCGCAGATAGAACAGCGCGAGCAGGAGCGAGGCGAGTACCAGCAACCAGCCGGTGGCGGCGGCCGGGCCGAAGGCGTTGTAGCGGAAGGCCTCGAGATAGAGATAGACCGCCATCACCTCGGTCGAGCGCGCCGGACCGCCGCCGGTCATCAGCCAGACCTCGGAGAACAGGCGGAAGGCGAAGATGTAGCGGAACAGGGCAGCGATCAGCAGCGCCGGCATCAGGAGCGGCAGCGTGATCCGGCGAAACGAGGTCCAGGGCGAGGCGCCGTCGATCGCAGCCGCTTCATAGAGGTCGCCGGGGATCGAGAGCCTCGCCGCATAGAGGATGATGAAGCTGAAGGGCAGGTGCAGCCAGATCGAGAGCAGGCTGACCATGGCGAGACCATGGCTCGGGTTCACCGCCCATTCGATCGGCGGCAGGCTGAGCGTTGTCAGGAGCCGGCTCATCATCCCGACATCGGGCTCGAACAGGAAGCGCCACATCACCACCGCCGAGACCTCGCTGACCGCATAGGGCGCGAGCACGATCGCCAGCAGCAGCGCTCGGAACGGCACGCCCGAAGCGAAGAACAGCGCCATGCCGAGGCCAAGAAGCAGTTCGACATGCACCACGACGGCGACGACGATCACCGTGTTGAGGAGCGCCTTCCAGAAATAGGCGTCACTCAGCACCTTGGCGTAGTTGGCGAAGCCGACGAAGCTTGCCGCCTGGCCGAAGGAGGACTGGTTGAGGCTGAGCCAGAAGACATAGATCGCCGGCAGGAAGATGATGCCGCCGATCATCAATTGGACCGGCGTGACCAACGCGACGGCGGAGAGGGGCGTGCGGGCGCTCATCAGGCGATCCTGAAGCGCGCCAGCGCCTCGCGGTCGATCTCGATCCCCAGCCCCGGCCCCTGCGGCACGGAAAGCTTGCCGTCGACCAGTTGCGAGCCTTCGCCGACGATCGGGTGGGTGAAGGCGTCGCGCAGCGGGTTCTGGTAGACCATACACTCGAAGGTGCGGAAGGTTTCGGCCGCGGCGGCGAGCTGCAGGCTGGCGGCGACGCAGATCGCGCCGGACCAGCCGACATGCGGGGCGTAAGCCGTGTTGAAGGCGGCGGCGAGCTCGCAGATCCGCCAGGTCTCGCTGATCCCGCCGGAACGCGTCACGTCAGGCTGGATCAGCCCGAGCGAGCGATCCTGCAGCGAGATCAGCGCGTCGCTTGCCACGAAATCGCTTTCGCCAGCGGCGAGCCGAATCGGCAGATGCTGGGCGAGGCGGCGATAGCCCTCGCGGTCCTGCGGTGCGATCGGCTCCTCGAAGAAGCCATAGCCGAGATCGGCCAGCGCCCGCCCGACGATCAGGGCATCGTCGACGTCATAGGCCCAGTTCGCATCGACATAGAGGGCGATGTCGTCGCCGGCGAGCTTGCGGACGAGTTTCGCACGGGCGATCGCCTCCCGGAGCGGATGGCCGAGCTTGACCTTGATCTCGCGGAAGCCGGCTTTCAGCACGGCGGCGACTTCGGCCTCGACCGTGGCATCGTCGAGCCAGTTGATCGAGGAGGCATAGGCCGCGACTTCGCTACGTCCCATGCCGCCGAGCAGCTGGTGGATCGGCTGGCCCGCCTGCTTGCCGGCGATGTCCCAGAGCGCGATGTCGACCGCCGCGATCGCCTCGACGATCTGGCCGCCCGGGCGTCCGGACAGCGCGGCGCGCATGGCTTTCCACAGAGCTCGCCGGTCGGCGGCATCGCGCCCGATCAGGCGCGGCACCAAAGCCTCCTCGATGAAGCGGGCATAGCCGGCGGCGCCGCGGCGGCAGAGCCCCTCGCCGAAACCGACGGTGCCGTCCTCTGTCTCGATCTCGACCACGACGATCTCGATCGCCGGATAATCGCCCTGCGAGGTCCGCTGGACCTTGGGCAGCGTCGCCCGCAGCGGATGTGCAACGACTTTCGAGATGCGGCTGGCCGGCATGAAGCGGCGTCCTCTAGGTGTTCATCTTATCTGATAGGTTGAACAGTTGCCAAGTTGAGCGGCATCTGTCAATGATCTCCGAACGGAGGTGATCGATGAGCGATGCCGCTTCATCCCTGCTGGGCGGAGTCGACCCATTCGCCGGCGGCGACGTCGTGCCGATGCGGCTGGGCGACGCCGTGATCCAGCGCATCACCCAGGCGATCCAGGATGGCAGGCTGAAGCCCGGCGACGCCTTGCCGTCGGAATCGCGGATGGCCGCTTCGTTCGGCGTCAGCAAGCCGATCGCCCGCGAGGCGATCCGCCAGCTCGCGGCGATGGGCGTCGTCCATATCCAGCAGGGCAAGCCCACCCGCATTCAGGCGCTCGACGCCGCCCCGCTCGATCGCTTCTATCGCTTCGCCGTGCGTGGCCGCGCCAATGGTCTGACCGAGGCAGTGGAATTGCGCCGCATTCTCGAGCCGCCGATCGCGGCCCATAGCGCGGCACGTCGTTCGGCCGAGGATATCGAGAAGCTCGACCTGATCCTCGCCCGCATGGAAGACGCACTCGGCCATGTGCCGCGCTGGATCGAGGCCGATCTCGATTTCCACGAGGCGATCGCGGCCTCCTCCGGCAACCGCCTGCTCGACTTCCAGATCAGGGGCCTCAGGCCAGTGATCCGTGAGGTCATGGAGATCTTCAATTCGCGCGGGAAGCGCACCAGGGACGATTGGCGCCGCACCTATGAGCGGCATGTCCGCGTCGTCGAGGCGATCCGCGCCGGCGATCCGGCCGCGGCTTTCGCCGCCATGAACAAGCATTTCGAAGCGGCTGAAGCCGCCATCGCGGAACTCGCGAACCATCGGGAGGACAGGCATGAGCACGGAGACAGGGCTGAACCGTAGGCAGTTCGGCGCCGGCATTCTCGGGCTGAGCTTCACGGCGCTGGGCGCTGGCGCGGCGCGCGGGCAGCAAGGCGGGCCGTTCAACGTCTTCACCCATCGCGTCATGCAGACGGTCGCGACCGGCGCGCAGGGCGGCGACATCACCAAGGACTGGGCCGCAAAGAACGGCGTCAGCGTCCAGTGGACGACTTTCGACACTGGTCCGCTGCAGGAGAGGCTATTCCGCGAGGCGAGTCTCGGCGAGACCTCGGTCGATGTCGGCTTCGTCGTCAACACGCAAGTCGTGCCGCGCGCCGCGGCGCTGTTCGAGCCGCTCGACGACTATCTCAAGCGCGACCCCGTCGAGGATCTCGCCGACATCTTCCCCGGACTGATGAAGGGCATGAATGTCGGCGGCAAGCAGCTCGCCGTGCCGTTCCGCCATGCCTCCTCCGGCCTGCACTACAATGAGGAGATCCTGGCCGAGAAAGGCTTCTCCAAGCCGCCCGCGACGATCGAGGAGATGATCGAGATCGCCAGGGCTTGCAGCTACCGCCGCGCCGACGGCACGCAGGTCGTCGGCCTGTGCACGCCGGGCGTGACCTACCCCAATGTGATCGACCTCGCCCGCGCCTGGGATGGCGAGTTCATCACGCCAGACTTTAAATGCGCCGCCGACCAGCCGCCGATGCTGAACGCGATCCGGACCTTGCGCGAGCTCTTCCAGGCCAATGCCTTCCCGCGCAATTTCGCGACGCTGTCGCCCGAGGACGTCAATGTCTGGATGCAGCAGGGCCGCGCAGCCATGAGCCTGCAGAGCATGGGCCGCAACCGCATCTACAACGATCCGCAGAAGTCGAAATTCTCCGGCAAGATCAAGACCATCGCCGTGCCGGCCTCGAAGACGCTGGCCGGTAAATACGATGCCGCCCCTGCCAAGGTCGAGTTCTGGGGCATGGTCATCCCGAAGAACGCCAGGCGCAAGGACCTCGCCTGGAGCTTCATCAAGGCGATGGCCTCGAAGGAGGCGACCTTGAAGGCCGCGCTCAACGGCAACGGGCCGGTGCGCGCCTCGACCTATGCCGACCAGAGCTTTTCCGGAACCGTGCCCTATGCGGCCGAGGAGCTGAAGGTGCTGAAGGTGGCGCGCGTGCCGCTGCCGGCCTTCGACGAGGCGGCCCGCGCCGGCGACCTCTTCAAGGAGGAAGCGGAAGCCGCGGTGCTCGGCATGAAGACGCCGGAGGAGGCGATGGCCTCGCTGGTCAAGCGCGTCCAGCCGCTGCTGCCGGCCTGAGACAGGCGCGTCAAGGCGCGGTCACAGCGCCCGAAAAGCTTGTGGAGGAAGTCCATGTCACAGTCGATCTCGCGCCGCCGGTTCGGCGCGCTTGCCGGCGTAACGGCGCTCGCAACCGCATTGCCAAGCCGCACATTCGCGCAGGCGAAGACGCTGACCGTGCTCGGCCATCGCGTCCATCGGACCGCCGCAACGACCGGGCCGGGCGGCGACGCCACCGAGGCCTTCCGCCAGGCGAGTGGAACGAACCTGAATTGGGTCACCTTCGGCGACGTCAACGCCGTGCATGAGCGCCTGCTGCGCGAAGCGTCGCTGGCCGAGACCTCGATCGATGTCGCCTATCTCGTTAATGGTCGCGCTGTGCCGCGCAATCTCAAGCTGTTCGAGCCACTCGATGCATTCATGAAGGATGCGCCGATCGAGGCTTTCGACGATTTCGCGCCCGGCCTGATCGGCCCGCTCAAGCTCGATGGCGCGCTGCATGGCATCCCGGTCCGCCACGCCACCAATGCACTGATCTACAACGAGGCGCTGCTGGAGGAGCGCGGCATCGGCAAGCTGCCGGCGAGTTTCGAAGAACTGGTCGAGACCGCGCGTAAGCTCACCTTCAAGCGCGAGGACGGCACGCAGGTTCACGGCCTCGCCTTCACCGCCGTCTTCGCCTCGAACTTCCTGACATTCTCGCGCTGCCTCGGCGGCGACTACATGACCGCCGACGGCAAGCTCACCGCCAACGAGCCGGCCATGGTCAAGGCGCTGACGATCCTCGCCGATCTCTACAAATCCGGCGTGCTGCCACGGAATTTCGCCACGGTGAACAATGAGGAGATCACCACCTGGATGCAGCAGGGCCGGGCGGCGATGACGATCAACCCGTTCGCGCGCCTGGTCTCCTACAACGATCCGGCCAAGGGCAAGTATGGCGGGCGCTTCAAGTCGCTGCTGCCGCCGATGGCGGCTGATCTTTCCGGCAAGGTGGCCTTCGCGCCAACGGTCGAGTTCTGGTCGCTGATGATCCCGAAGAACGCCAGGCAGAAGCCGCTCGCCTGGGAGTTCATCCGCGCCTTGTCGTCGAAGGCCGGTACCACCGCGATGGCGCTCAACGGCAACGGCCCGACCCGGATCTCGACCTATGCCGACGAGAAGCTCAAGGTGGCGATGCCCTACGCGGCCGACGAGGCTGCGGCGCTGAAAGCCTCGCGCATCCATCTGCCCGCCTTCGACGAGCAGGCGCGTGCCCATGACATCTTCGTCGAGGAAACGCAGGCCGCGGTGCTCGGCCGCAAGCCACCGCAGCAGGCGATGGACGATGCGGTCGCCCGCGTGAAGCCGCTGCTCGGCTGATGGCGGGACCGCTTTCAGGGCGTCACGCCCTCGTCACCGGTGCGGCCCGCGGGATTGGCCTTGCGATCGCCACGAGGCTCGCCGAGGCCGGCGCGCATGCGATCATCCATGACCGGGATGTCGTTGCAGCCGACGCGGCAACGACTGATCTGCGGGCAAGAGGCCTTGCAGCCTTGGCCCTGATCGCCGATCTCGCCGAGGCGGCAGCCCCGGCTGCCATGGCAGTGGAATTGAAGGCGAAGCGATGCGAGCCCGATATCCTCGTGCTCTGCGCCTCCGTCGAAACCTTGGAGACTTGGGATGCGGTCTCGGAAACCGCGATGGCTGCGCAAACCGAGATCAACCTTCATGCCACAGTGAGGCTGCTGCAGGCTTTCCTGCCCGGCATGCTGGCGCGCGGCTTCGGCCGGGTCATCGCGATCGGCAGCGTGCAGGAGGCGCGCCCCAATCCGACGCATTTCTATTACGCGGCCACCAAGGCCGCGCAGACCAACATGATCCTGAACCTCGCCCGCACGACGCAGGCACCGGACCTCACCTTTAACATCGTCAAGCCCGGCGCGATCCTGACCGACCGCAACCGCGCCGTTCTTGCCCAGCCCGGGCGCGAGGAGCAGGTGCTCGCGCGCATTCCGGTCGGCAGGCTCGGGCGTGCCGATGACTGTGCGGGTGTCGCCCTGCTGCTCTGCTCACGTGAGGGCAGCTATATCAACGGCGCCGAGATCGCAGTCGATGGCGGCCTGCGACTGTGACAGGCACCGCGACCTCTTGTGAAGCCCCGGGTGTAGAGATCAGCCAACGTCCGTTTTTCGGCACCGATCCAATGTCAGGTGTTGGCGCAAGGCGGCTCTTGTAACCCCCTGCCATGAGGCTCGATATTTTTGCCTGCTGCCGGTTCAATTTGAACTCCGAACCCACGCAATTCACTGTCCCAGAGCGAATGTCGACCCCAGCTGCATGCTGCTTAGGAGTGCGATGGGCAGGCGTGGAGAGAACTCGCCAGCTTTGCCGCAGTTCGCACAGGAGTTCGCGAATGCGTGCTGGCCTCCCTTGTCTCAGCACGAATTTTAGCATCAAGCTGACCGCTTGCTCGTAGCCGGTAAGTCCAGTTTTATGCGCCGGCTCACGATGGCACTGGGGATGGCCGGGTCGCGCATGGTTTCGGTAGATCTCAAGGCCGTTTCGAAGCACTGGGGCGGCGCGGCCGCGGTCGACGACATCAGCTTCACAGTCAAGGGCGGTGACCTCGTCGCGCTGCTTGGCCCGTCCGGCTGCGGCAAGTCGACCACGCTTCGGCTGATCGCGGGGCTGGAGGACAGCAGCAGCGGCACGATCGCGATCGGCGGGCGCGACGTCACCGGCGCGGCGCCCTCGCAGCGCGGCATCGCCATGGTGTTCCAGAACTACGCGCTGTTCCCGCATCTCTCGGTCGCCGAGAACATCCTGTTCGGGTTGAAGGTGCGCAAGGTCTCGCGCGCCGAGCGCGACGAGCGGCTCAAGCGCGCCGCCTCGATCCTCGGACTTGCGAACCTGCTCGAGCGCAAGCCTTCGCAGCTCTCCGGCGGCCAGCAGCAGCGCGTCGCGCTCGGCCGCGCCATCGTCGCGGAGGCGCCGGTCTGCCTGATGGACGAGCCGCTCTCCAATCTCGACGCCCAGCTGCGCGTCGAGATGCGCCGCGAGATCCGCGAGCTGCAACAGCGCCTCGGCATCACCATGGTCTATGTCACGCATGACCAGGTCGAGGCGATGACCATGGCCGACCAGGTCGTGCTGATGCGCAACGGACAGATCGAGCAGGACGCACCGCCCGACCAGCTCTACGAGAACCCCGCGACGATCTTCGTCGCGCGCTTCGTCGGAACGCCGCCAATGAACGTCATACCGCTTGCTTCCATCCTGGCGGCAGGCGGTGACGGTCTTTCGCCGCCGGCCCGTGCCGAACCGGGTTCGCTCGCGGTCGGGATCCGGCCCGAGATGACCGAGCTCACCGATGCCGGCATCGCGGCCGATGTCGTCGCCGTCGAATATCTCGGCGCCGACACGCTGGTGGAGACCCGGATCGACGGCCAGCCCTTCATCGTGCGCCGGCCCGGGAAGGTCCGTGCTGTGGCAGGCGATAAGGTCCACATCAGGCTGTCGCAATCGGCGGTGCACTGGTTCGACCTGAAGACAGAGCACAGGCTCGTCCTCGACTGACGACGTCTGAACAACCAGGCGTTCAAAACGCCGTAGCAGGGGAGAATACGACTATGGACAGGCGTGAATTTCTGGGCGGGACCGCAGCTCTTGCCGGCTCGCTCGCCGTGGCGAAACCCGCATTCGCGCAATCCGCCGAATTGTCATTCTTCTATCCGGTCGCCGTGGGCGGGCCGATCACCAAGCTGATCGACGCCTATGCCGCCGGCTTCGAGAAGGAAAACCCGACCATCAAGGTCAAGCCGATCTATGCCGGCACCTATCAGGAGACCATCGTCAAGGCGCTGACCGCGCATAAGAGCGGCACGCCGCCGGTGCTCTCGGTGCTGCTCTCGACCGACATGTTCACCCTGATCGACGAGGAAGCGATTGTTCCCTTCGATCCCTTCATCAAGACCGAGGACGACAAGAAGTGGCTTTCCAGCTTCTTCCCCGGCTTCATGGAGAACAGCCAGACCGGGGGGAAGACCTGGGGCATCCCGTTCCAGCGCTCCACGGTGGTGCTCTACTGGAACAAGGAACTGTTCAAGGAGGCCGGGCTCGATCCCGAGAAGCCGCCGAAGACCTGGGCCGAGCAGCTCGAATTCGCCCAGAAGCTGACCAAGCGCGATGCCGCCGGCAACACCAGCCAGTGGGGCATCCAGATCCCGTCTTCGGGCTTTCCATACTGGCTCTTCCAGGGGCTGACGACGCAGGCCGGCGCCATCCTCGCCAATGCTGCCGGCGACAAGACCGACTACGCCAATCCGGGAGTGGTCGAGGCGCTGCAGTACTGGGTCGACCTCGCGCAGAAGCACAAGGTCCATCCGCCGGGGATCGTCGAATGGGGCACGACGCCGCGCGACTTCTTCGAGAAGAAGGTCGCGATGATGTGGACCACCACCGGCAACCTGACCAATGTCCGCGCCAACGCCAAGTTCCCCTTCGGCGTCGCGGTCCTGCCCGCCGGCAAGAAGCCGGGCAGCCCGACCGGCGGCGGCAATTTCTACCTCTCCAAGAAGGCGAGCCCGGCCGAGCAGGAAGCGGCGTTCAAGTTCGTGCGCTGGATCACCACGCCCGAGCGCGCGGCGCAATGGAGTGCCGATACCGGCTATGTCGCGGTGACGCCGGCGGCCTACGAGACCGAGGCGATGAAGAAGTACGTCGCCGACTTCCCACAGGCCCTCGTCGCCCGCGACCAGCTGCCGACCGCCGTCGCCGAGCTCTCGACCCATGAGAACCAGCGCGTCACCAAGGCGCTGAACGACGGCCTGCAGGCGGCTCTGACCGGCACCAAGCAACCGGGCCCGGCGATGGCTGATGCTCAGGCCGAGGCCGAGCGTATCCTGAAGTCCTATCGCTGAGCCGATGAGCAACCGCGCGACCGCGACGATCCATGGCTGGCTGCTCCTGCTGCCGGCCATGGCGTGCCTGGCCCTGTTCACGCACTGGCCCGCGGTCGCGAGCTTCATCGACAGCTTCATGTCGACGCCGCGGGCGCGCCGTCCGGCGCGCTTCGTCGGGCTCGACAATTACGAGCAGATGGCGGCCGACCCGATCTTCTGGAAGGCGATGGCGAACAATCTCTGGTTCGCCATGGGCACCATCCCGACCTCGATCGCGCTCGCTTTGCTGATGGCCGTCTGGGTCAACGACCGGATCGCCGGCCGGACCCTGGTCAGGATGGCTTATTTCACCCCGACCATCCTGCCGATGATCGCGGTCGCCAATATCTGGCTGTTCTTCTTCACCCCGCAATACGGCCTGCTCGAGCAGATCGTCGGCGCCTTCGGTGGGCGCTCGACCAACTGGCTGGGCTCGCAGGATACGGCGCTCTATGCCGTCACCATCGTCGCGATCTGGAAGGAAGCCGGCTTCTTCATGATCTTCTACCTCGCGGCGCTGCAGGCGATCCCGCCCAGCCTCGGCGAGGCGGCGGCGATCGAGGGCGCCTCGCGCTGGACCTTCTTCCGGCGCATCCAGTTCCCGCTGCTGATGCCGACGACGCTGTTCGTGCTGATCAACGCGGTGATCAACGCCTTCCGCATGGTCGACCATATCTTCGTGATGACGCGCGGCGGCCCGGACAATGCGACGACGCTGCTCTTGTTCTACATCTACCAGGTCGGCTTCAGCTTCTGGGACACCGCCTATGCGGCGGCGCTGACCTGCGTGCTGCTGGCGCTGCTCGCGCTCGTCGCCTTCGTCCAGTACGGCTGGCTCGAACGCAGGACGCATTACCAATGAGTGCTGCACCTCACCCACAGCCGATGGCTGCGACCCGTCCCGATCCTTACGCGCCGAAGGGCCTGGCTCTGACGCTCGAATCCCTGGGTGCGATCCTGCTCGCCCTGATCTGGGTGCTGCCGCTGGCCTATGCCGTCTGGGCTGCGATCCACCCGGCCGAGTACACCACCCGGTTCGAGCTGACCGCGCCGCTCACCTTCGAGAACTTCACCCGCGCCTGGGCGGCGGCGCCCTTCGCCCGCTATTTCCTCAACACCTTCATCTTGGTCACGATGATCCTCGCCTTCCAGCTCGTGCTGGGCACGCTCGCCGCCTATGCGCTGGCGCGGCAGGATTTCTGGGGGCGCGACATCGCTTTCGCGCTGATCCTGGCGCAGTTGATGATCATGCCGGACGCGCTGATCGTCGAGAACTACCGCACCCTCGCCAGGGTCAACCTGATCGACACGATCCCGGCGATCGCCTTGCCCTATATCGCTTCGGCCTTCGGCATCTTCCTGCTGCGGCAGACCTTCAAGACCGTGCCGAAGGAACTCGACGATGCCGCCCGCGTCGAGGGGGCCAGCCCGCTGCAGGTGCTGATGCGGGTCTATGTGCCGCTCGCCAAGCCGACCTATATCGCCTACGGGCTGGTCTCGGTGAGCTATCACTGGAACAACTTCCTCTGGCCGCTGCTGGTCACCAATTCGGTGGAGTCGCGGCCGCTGACGGTCGGCCTGCAGGTGTTCTCGTCGAGCGACCAGGGCATTGACTGGGCGGTGATCTGCGCGGCGACGCTGATGACCTCGGCGCCGCTGCTGGTCGGCTTCCTGCTGTTCCAGCGTCAGTTCGTGCAGAGTTTCATGCGCGCGGGAATCAAGTGAGATGAAGCTGATCACCTGGAACATTCAGTGGGCCCGCGGCATGGACAACCGCGTCGATCCGGCGCGCGTCGTCGCCCATGCCCGGCAGATGGCGGATTTCGACGTGCTCTGCCTGCAGGAGGTCGCCGACAACTTCCCCGAGCTCGACTTCAACGACGAGACCGACCAGTTCGCCCGCTTCGCAGAATTGCTGCCGGGCTTCACCGCGATCGAGGGCATCGGCGTCGATGTCGCTGACGGCAAGGGCGGTCGCCAGCGCTTCGGCAACCTGCTGCTGACCCGCTATCCGGTGGCGCAGGCTCTGCGCCACCTCCTGCCCTGGGAGGCCGCCGAGACCCGCAATATGCCGCGCGTTCTGATCGAGGCGATGGCGCTGACGCCGCTCGGCCCGGTCAGGCTGATGACGACGCATCTGGAGTATTCGGCCTCGGAGCTGCGCGCCGCGCAGGTCGAGGGCATTCGCGAGGCCCACCGCATGGCGCTGGCCCGCCATGCCAAACCCCGGGCGGCCGGGCCGCACACCTACCGGATGACGCCGAGCTCGCCGAGCGCGGTGCTGACCGGCGATTTCAACATGCGCCCTGATGATCCGGTGCTGGCGCGGCTGCTCGCGCCCTTCGACGGTGGCGAGCCGCCGCTGGTCGATCTTTGGGCAGCGGTGAAGGGCGAGATGCCGCATCCGCCGACTGCCAACCTGTTCGACCAGACCTATGGCCAGCCCGGCTGCCTCGACTATGTGCTGGCGACGCCCGATCTTGCGGCCCGGGCCCGCACCGTCATCTGCGATGTCGAGACCAAGGTCTCCGACCATCAGCCGATTCTCGTCGAGTTCGATCTCGGCTAGCTCACCCCCCAATCCTTGACTGGACTACGATGATCTTCACCCGCCAGGACCATGAGAGGCTCGCCGGCATCCTCGCCGAAGCGGGCCGGCGCGAGGTCATGCCGCGCTTCCGCAATTTGGGCGAAGGCGAGATCCGCGAGAAGCGCTCGGCGACCGATCTCGTCACCGAGGCCGACGAGGCGGCGGAGCGCTTCATCAGCGCCGAGCTCGCGCGCGCCTTTCCAGGCGCGGCGCTGATCGGCGAGGAAGCTGCCGCTGCCGACCCGGCCCTGATCGAGCGGCTTGGCGATGCCGATCTCGCCTTCGTCATCGATCCGATCGACGGTACCCTGAACTACGCCTCCGACCTGCCGCTGTTCGCGGTGATGGCGGCGGCAGTCGTCAAGGGCGAGGTCGTCGCCGCGGTGATCCACGATCCCGTCGTCGCCGACAGCGCCATGGCGCTGCGCGGCGAGGGCGCCTGGCTTGGCAGCAATGACGGCAAGAGCCGCGATCTGCGGGTGGCACAGGCGGCCACTCCGCGCGAGATGACCGGGATGATGAGCTGGCAGTATTTCCCCGAGCCGCTGCGCAGCACGCTGCCGGGGCGCACACCGGCCTTCGCCAATGTCTGCTCTCTGCGCTGCTGCGGCCATGAATACCGGCTGGCTGCTGCGGGCAACGGCCATTTCCTGCTCTATGGCCGGCTCAATGCCTGGGATCACGCGCCGGGCTCGCTGATCCATGCCGAGGCCGGCGGCCATGTCCGCATGCTCGACGGCCAACCCTACCGGCCGGCGCAGCCGACACTCGGCCTGCTCTGTGCGCCTGATGCGCAGAGCTGGCAGGAAATCCGCGCGATCCTTTTGGGGGAGACTGCCTAAATCTCCTGCGCGTCCAGCCTGCGGTAGAGCGGCAGGGCCAGCGGCGCGATCCGGCGGACCAAGCCCTGGAAGGGCTGCGGCTTCGGCGTCGACAGTGGCAGCCCCAGCGTCTCCAGCGCTGTCCCCTGTATTGCCTTCGCCAGTTCGCGGCCGAGCGAGATCGACAACGCGACGGCGCGGCCATTGCAGCCGACCCAGCCAAAACCGTTCGGCCCGAGCTGGTGGATGCGCGGATAGCCCGGCACCTGCGGCTGCAGCAGATTGTCGGGGGTCATCCCGACATAGCCGGACCAGACATAGTCGAACTCGACATCGCCGAGCTGCGGCCAGAGCCGCTTCAGCCGTGCCGCGACCGCCGGGCGCAGATTGGCGCCGCCGGCTCCGGGCAGGATCGCGGCGCCACCCGTGACCAGACGGTTACGCGCGTCCCAGCGGGCGAAATAGAGCTCGCGATGCGTGTCCGACATCGCCTGCCGGCCGGGGATGACGGTCTTGGCGACGTTGTCGCTGACCGGCTTGGTCGCCATCTGCCAGGACAGGACCGGGATCACTTCATTGGCGATCTCAGGGGCGAGGCTGGGCTCGAACTCGCCGGTATAGGCATTGGTCGCCAGCACGAGTGCGCGGGCCGTCACCGAGCCCTTCGCCGTCGTCACTACCCAGCGGCCGTTCTGGTGCACCATGCTCACCGCGGGCGAGCGCGCATGGATGGTCGCGCCGAGCCGGAGCGCGACCTCGGCGAGGCCCCGGGTCAAGGCGAGCGGGTTGATATGGCCGCCGGTGGGGTTCCAGAAGCCGCCGAACCAGGCATCCGAGCCGAGCATCTCAGCCGTCGCCGCCCGATCGAGCAATTCGACCGGTGCGCCGATCGCCGACCATTCCCGAACGCGCTTCTCGGCCAGTTTGAATCGCCCCGGCGAATGCACTGGCTGGACCCAGCCGGCTTGCTCGGCCTCGGCCGGTATCTCGTATTTGCGCACGAGGTCGAAGAGGTATTGCGCGGCGTCGCGCAGCACGGCGTTGAAGCGTTCGCCAGCTTCGCCGTGCCGGGCGGTCATGGCGGAGGGGTCATGGCCGGCGAGCGTCGGGATCACCTGGCCGTTATTGCGACCCGAGGCGCCCCAGCCCGGTTCGGCGGCTTCCAGGATGGTGACGCCGACCCCGCTCTCGCGCAGATGGATCGCGGTCGAAAGCCCGGTGAAGCCGGCGCCGATGACCACGACGTCGCTCTCGACCGTGCCTTCCAGCGTCCCGAGCACGGGGCCGGGCTGGGCCGTCGCGGCCCAGAGCGAGGGCGGCCAGGCGACAGGGGAGGGGGCAGTCATCGGCGACATCTTTCGACCAGGCAGGGGGTGAGCAAGAACCCGCATAGCGGGCGTGTCCATATCCTTGCCGCCATGGCTGCGGGCCTGCAAGTAGGCTGTTCCCGGCACATTATCTGATGGGGAATAGTTTTCTATTTTTCTGGCCTGAAACGACTGGATTTTACCAAATTTTGGCTTCTGTTTCCGGGTTCTTGAAAAGACTATTCTCCCGACGCTATGTCTCCCGCGCAGCGGGGGCTGCAGGAAACGTCATCCCGAAATGGTTGCGCCCTAACCTCCGTTCGGATGAACTCTCCCTTCTGTTGAGTTCTGGTCACAAAGGGGGCGTCATGCCGCTCAAGCACATTCTCGGCCTCGATCACGTCGTGGTGACGGTTCGCGATCTCGACGCCTCGGCCCGGCAATGGCAGAGCCTCGGCTTCACCGTCTCACCGCGCGGCACGCATTCGCCGATCCTCGGCAGCGGCAACTACACGATCATGTTCGGCGACGATTATGTCGAGCTGCTCGGCATCCTCGCCGAGACCGAGCACAACAAGCCGACCCGCGACTTCCTCAAAGAGCGTGAGGGCATCGAGCGGGCCGCCTTCACCACCGATGACGCCGCTGCCGGCGCGGACGAACTCAAGAGCCGCGGCCTCGAAGCGCTCGGCCCGGTGCATTTCGGCCGCCCGGTCGACCTGCCCAATGGCGGCAAGGGCGAGGCCAAGTTCAATGTCTTCCGCTGGCCGCTCGACGAGAACCCCGGCAGTCTGCGCATCTTCGCCTGCCAGCACCTGACTCGCGACACCGTCTGGATCCCCGAGCTGCAGAGCCATGCCAATGGCGCGAGCCGGATCGTCCGCGTCGAGGTGCTCACCGACGATCCCAAGGCCGCGGCCAAGCATCTCAGCCGGCTGATCGACGAGCCGGTGAAGCAGCAGGACGATGGCTGGCTGGTCCCGTCCGGCGGCAAGCGCGCCGATTTCCTGTTCTACGATGCGGCCGGCCTCGCCCAGCGTTATCCGGAGGCGGTGCGAGCCGGCGCGGGGCCTGCCGGAGCGGTCGCGATCGTGCTGGCGAGTACCGATCTCGACGGCGCCGCCAAGGCGGTCGGTCCTGTCGGTGTCCGCCATGGCGCGGCGCTCAGCGTGCCGGCCGCCTCGGCCAATGGCCTGATCGTGAGCTTCCTGCCGCAATAGTGCGGTTTTCCGCTTTTCGAGAACGGCCCCGTCGCATTGACGGGGCCTTGTGACGACCGCATCGTGCCGAGCCTGCACGCCGGCCCCCAGGAGACCATCCATGGACATGACCCGCCGCGCCGCGCTGATGACCAGCGCCGCCATCGCCTCCAGCGTGCTGTTCCCGATGCGCTCCTTCGGCCAGGAGACGCCGCGCAAGGGCGGCGTCTTCACCGTCCATTACGGCGCCGAGCAGCGCCAGCTCAACCCGAGCCTGCAGGCCTCGACCGGCGTCTACATCATCGGCGGCAAGATCCAGGAACAGCTGGTCGATCTCGACGCCAAGGGCCAGCCGGTCGGCGTGCTCGCCGAGAGCTGGGAATCGTCGCCCGACGGCAAGACGATCACCTTCAAGCTCCGCTCCGGCGTGACCTGGCATGACGGCAAGCCCTTCACCTCCGCCGACGTGCAGTACACGGCGATGGAGATGTGGAAGAAGATCCTGAACTACGGCTCGACGCTGCAGCTCTTCCTCACTGCGGTCGACACGCCCGACCCGCTGACGGCGGTGTTCCGCTATGAGCGCCCGATGCCGCTCAACCTCTTGCTGCGGGCGCTGCCGGATCTCGGCTATATCTCGCCGCGCCATCTCTACGAGGGCAAGGGCGACATCCGCCAGAACCCGGTCAATCTCGCCCCGGTCGGCACCGGCCCGTTCAAGTTCGTCCAGTACGAGCGCGGCCAGCACGTCATCGCCGAGCGCAATCCCAACTACTGGCGCGCCAATGCACCCTATCTCGACCGGATCGTCTGGCGCGTGGTCACCGACCGCGCCGCGGCCGCCGCCCAGATGGAAGCCGGGCAGATCCATTACAGCCCGTTCTCCGGCCTGACGATCTCGGACTCGGCCCGCCTCGGCAAGGATCCGCGCTTCATCGTCTCGACCAAGGGCAATGAGGGCAACGCCCGCACCAACACGATCGAGTTCAATTTCCGCCGCAAGGAGCTCGCAGATATCCGCGTCCGGCGCGCCATCGCGCACGCGCTCGACATCCCGTTCTTCATCGAGAACTTCCTCGGCGACTTCGCCAAGCGCGGTACCGGGCCGATCCCCTCGGTCTCGACCGATTTCTATCCGGCCGACAACGGCCCGCAGTACCCGTTCGACAAGAAGCTCGCCGCCAAGCTGCTCGACGAGGCCGGCTTCAAGCCGGGCGCCGGCGGGACGCGTTTCTCGCTGCGGCTGCTGCCGGCGCCCTGGGGCGAGGACATCTCGCTCTTCTCGACCTTCATCCAGCAATCGCTCGCCGATGTCGGCATCAAGATCGAGATCGTCCGCACCGATGGCGGCGGCTTCCTGAAGCAGGTCTATGACGACCACGCCTTCGACCTCGCCACCGGCTGGCACCAGTACCGCAACGACCCGGCCGTCTCGACCACGGTGTGGTACCGCTCCGGCCAGCCCAAGGGCGCGCCCTGGACCAATCAGTGGGACTGGACCGACCCGACGATCGACAAGATCATCGACGATGCGGCGACCGAGGTCGATGCGGCCAAGCGCAAGGCGCTCTACGGCGACTTCGTCCGGCGTGCCAATACCGAGCTGCCGATCTGGACGCCGATCGAGCAGATCTTCCTGACCGCGATCAGCGCCAAGGCCCGCAACCACTCCAACACGCCGCGCTGGGGCTCGGCCTCCTGGCACGATCTGTGGCTGGCGGAGTGACCTCTTCGCTTAACCCCGCAGCCGGATCCGGCCAGTACCCATGCGTGTCCTAAGTCTCGCGGGGCGGCGTCTTGCCGCCTCGATCCCGACCCTGTTCCTGATCCTGATCGGGGTCTTTCTGCTGCTGCAGCTCGCGCCCGGCGACACCGTCGACGCGCTGATGGCGCAGATGGGCGGCGGCGATGCCGCCACCGCCAAGCAGCTGCGCGAGTTCTACGGGCTCGACCTCTCGGTCTGGGCCCAGCTCGGCAATTATCTCTGGCGGTTGGTCCGGCTCGATCTCGGCTTCTCGGCGATCTACGGCAAGCCGGTGGCGACGGTGATTGCGGAGCGGCTGCCGGCGACCATCCTCCTGATGACCGCCTCGCTCTCCTTCGCCTTCTTCTTCGGGTTGATCCTCGGCGTCGTCGCGGCGCGCGGCGTCAACAAATGGCCGGATACGCTGATCTCCACCCTTGGCCTGATGTTCTATGCGATGCCGACCTTCTGGTTCGGGCTGATGGCGATCGTCGTCTTCTCGATCTACCTGCAATGGCTGCCGGCCGGCGGCTTCGAGGACATCACGGTCAGCTTGACCGGCTTGCGGCGGGTGCTCGACATCGCCCTGCACCTCGTCCTGCCAACGCTGACGCTCGGCCTGTTCTACATGGCGATCTATCTGCGGATCATGCGCGGCTCGATGCTCGAGGTGCTCAATCTCGACTTCGTCCGCACCGCGCGTTCGAAGGGCATGGACGAGACCCGCGTCGTCGTGCGGCATGTCCTGCGCAACGCGCTCTTGCCGATGGTGACGCTGATCGGCCTGCAGGCCGGCACCATGCTCGGCGGCTCAGTCGTGGTCGAGAGCGTGTTCTCGCTGCCGGGGCTCGGGCGGCTCGCCTATGAATCGGTGATCCAGCGCGATCTCAACACACTGCTCGGCATCGTCTTCGTCTCGGCGCTGCTGGTGATCACGGTCAACTTCATCGTCGACCTGCTCTATGCCCGGCTCGACCCGCGCATCACGACGGGGAGCTGAGCCATGGACCTGGTGAAGCTCTATTTCCGCAGCCCTCCGGCTGTCATCGGCCTCGTGCTGCTCATCCTCGTCCTCGCCATGGCGGCGAGCGCCGACTTTCTCTATCCGCGCGACCCGCTGGCGTTGGCCGGCCGACCGCTGATCTGGCCGTTCAGCAATCCGCGCTTCCTGCTCGGCACCGACAATTCCGGCCGCGACATCGCCGCCCAGATCTTCCACGGCGCCCGCATCTCGCTCCTGATCGGCGGCGTCGCGACGGTGATCTCGATCATGATCGGCATCACCATCGGCGCGCTCGCCGGCTATTACGGCAGCTGGGTTGATACTGCCTTGATGCGCGTCACCGAGGCGTTCCAGACCCTGCCGAACTTCCTTTTGCTGCTGGTGCTGGTCGCCGTCTTCGGCTCGACCATCACCACCGTGACGGTCGCGATCGGCATCGTCTCCTGGCCGGCTTCGGCTCGGCTGACGCGGGCGGAGTTCCTCTCGCTGCGCAACCGCGAATTCGTGCAGGCGGGCCGGACACTCGGCCTCAAGGATATGAGGCTGATCTTCGGCGAGATCCTGCCGAATGCGCTGCCGCCGGTGATCGTCTATGCCAGCGTCGTGATGGCAATCGCGATCCTGCTCGAAAGCGCGCTCGCCTTCCTCAAGCTCTCCGACCCGAACGTCGCCTCCTGGGGCAATCTGATCGGCGCCGGCCGCGACGTACTGCGGGTGCAATGGTATGTCTCGGCCATTCCCGGCATCGCCATCCTCGTCACCGTGCTCGCCGTCTCGCTGGTCGGGCAGGGGCTCAACGACGCCCTCAATCCGAGGCTGAAGAGCCGATGAGCCCGATCCTCGTCCTCGACGATGTCAGCGTGAAGCTGCCGGCCGGCGGCGATCGCTCGCATGCGATGGCCAATGTCTCGCTCGCGCTGGCAGCGAACGAGATCCTCTGCGTGGTCGGCGAATCCGGCTCCGGCAAGTCGATGACGGCCAATGCGATCATGCGGCTGCTGCCCGGCGGCGTCAGCATCGATGGCGGCCGCATCCTGTTCGAGGGGCGCGATCTCTGCGGGCTCGGCGAAGCCGAGATGCGCAAGGTGCGCGGCGCCGGCATCGCCATGATCTTCCAGGAGCCGATGACGGCGCTGAACCCGTTGCGCAGCATCGGCGACCAGATCGGTGAGATGTTCGAGCTGCACAGCGACTTGTCGGCGGCCGAGATCAAGGCCTGCACGCTCGCTCTGCTCGAGGAAGTGCGCATTCCCGATCCGGCACTCGCCTTCAAGGCCTATCCGCACGAACTCTCGGGTGGGCAACGCCAGCGCGCCATGATCGCGATGGCGCTGGCGCTCGATCCCAAGGTGCTGATCGCCGACGAGCCGACGACGGCGCTCGACGTCACCACCCAGGCGCAGATTCTGAAGCTGATCCGCGACCTGCAGCGCCGCAAGGGCACGGCCGTCCTGTTCATCACCCATGATTTCGGCGTGGTCGCCGAGATCGCCGACCGGGTCGCGGTGATGAGCAAGGGCGAGGTCGTCGAAGCCGGCGAGACCGCCTCGGTGCTCGGCAACCCACAGCACGCCTATACCCGCCAGCTGATCGCCGCGGTGCCGCCGCTGAAGGCGCCGCCGGCGCGGGTGCTCTCCGACGAACCGATCATGACGATCGGCCATGTCTCGAAGACCTATCGCACCGGTGGTTTCCTCGGCCGCGGCCAGCGCATCACCCATGCGGTCAAGGATGTCTCGCTGGTGCTGCCCAAGGGCGCGACGCTCGGCATCGTCGGCGAATCCGGCTCGGGCAAGTCGACTTTGGCGCGCTGCCTCGTGCGCCTGATCGATCCGGAAAGCGGCGAGATCCGCCTGAACGGCATCGATCTCGCCAGCCTCAGCCGCGAGGAGATGCGCTCGGCGACCCGCCATATCCAGATGGTGTTCCAGGACCCATTCGCCTCGCTGAATCCGCGCCGCAAGGCCGGCGAGGCGGTGGCGCAGGGGCTGATCGTGCATGGCATGGCGCGGCCGCAGGCTTTGGCCCGTGCCAAGGAGCTGTTCGGGCTGGTCGGGCTCGACCCGGCGGCGACCGAACGCTATCCGCACGAGTTCTCCGGCGGCCAGCGTCAGCGCATCGGCCTTGCCCGGGCCGTGGCGCTGGAGCCGGCGGTGCTGGTCGCGGACGAGCCGGTCTCGGCGCTCGACGTCTCCGTGCAGGCGCAGGTGCTGAAGCTGCTGGCGGAACTGCGCCAGCGCCTCGGTCTCTCGATCGTCTTCATCACCCATGATCTGCGCGTCGCCGCCCAGGTCTGCGATCTCGTCGCGGTGATGAAGAGCGGCGAGGTGGTGGAGGCCGGGCCGATTGGCACTGTCTTCGGCGAGCCGCAGCACCCCTATACGCAGGCATTGCTCGCCTCGATCCCCGGTCGCGAATTTGGCGAGCAGCGAGGGCTCGCTCAAGAGACAATGGCTTGACCAGCCGGCGATAACTGCGGGTCGTGGCAGGCCGAACGCCGCTCTCCGGCGCTGTCCCGTCGTTTCGGCCCGGCATGCGTTGCCGAGGCCGCATCACCACTCTATCCCTGACGGGAGACTAGGGCGAACAGGGCAGGGCGGCGACCATGGCCGGCGAGACCAGCATCGGCAGCTTCGACTATGTCGTCATCGGCGCCGGCTCGGCCGGCTGCGTGCTGGCCAATCGGCTCTCGGCCGATCCTCGCCGCAAGGTGCTGATCGTCGAGGCGGGCGGCAAGGACGACTGGATCTGGTTCCACATCCCGGTCGGCTATCTCTACGCCATCGGCAATCCGCGCGCCGACTGGCTGTTCCAGACCGAGGTCGAGGCCGGGCTTGGCGGGCGCTCGCTCGCCTATCCGCGCGGCAAGGTTGTCGGCGGCAGCTCGGCGATCAATGCGATGATCTATATGCGCGGCCAGGCGGCCGACTACGATGGCTGGCGCCAGCAGGGGTTGACCGGCTGGGGCTGGGACGATGTCCTGCCGCTCTTCCTCAAGCATGAGGACCATATCGCGCCCGATGGCCGCTTCCACCGCTCGGGCGGCGAGATGCGCGTCGAGCATCCGCGCGTGCGCTGGGACATCCTCGATGCCGTGCGCGACGCGGCAGAGGCGGCCGGCATCCGCAAGATCGACGACTTCAACACCGGCGACAATGAGGGCTCCTCCTATTTCCAGGTCACCCAGAAGCGCGGCCGGCGCTTCAGCGCGGCGCGTGCCTTCCTGGAGCCGGCGCTCGACCGCGACAACCTGCGGGTGGAGCTCGCCTGTATGGTCGAGCGCATCGTCGTCGAGGATGGCCGCGCCACGGGCGTCGTACTGACGCGCAATGGCGAGCGCTATCACGCCGCGGTCTCGGGCGAGGTGCTGCTCAGCGCCGGTTCCGTCGGCTCGCCCGCCATCCTCGAGCGCTCGGGCATCGGCGATGGCGAGCGGTTGCAGGGGCTCGGCATCGAGACCGTCCGGCACGCTCCCGGCGTCGGCGAGAACCTGCAGGACCATCTGCAACTGCGGCCGATCTACAAGGTCGAGGGCGTGCGCACCCTCAACACCGACTATGCCAAGCTCTGGCGCCGGCCATTGATGGCGCTGGAATACGCGGCGCGCCGCACCGGCCCCCTGACCATGGCGCCCTCGCAGATGGGCGCCTTCGCCAGATCGGCGCCGCATTACGCCAGCGCCAATCTCGAATTCCATTTCCAGCCGCTCTCGCTCGACAAATGGGGCGACGGGCTGCATCCGTTCGGCGCCTTCACCGCCAGCGTCTGCAATTTGCGCCCGTCGAGCCGCGGCAGCGTCCACCTCAAATCGGCCGATCCGGCCGCAGCGCCTGCGATCGCGCCGAACTACCTCTCGACCGAAGAGGACCGGCAGGTCGCGGTCGATGCGCTGAAGCTCGCCCGCCGCATCGTCGCGCAGCCGCCACTCGCCCGCTTCAAACCGCAGGAATATCTGCCCGGGCCGGGCTTCGAGAGCGACGCGGCGCTGGCCGAGGTCGCCGGGCGGATCGGCACCACGATCTTCCATCCGGTCGGCACGGTAAAGATGGGGCGCGAGGACGACGCCATGGCGGTGCTCGACGAGCGCCTGCGCCTGCGCGGCGTTGCCGGTCTGCGCGTCGTCGACGCCTCGGTGATGCCGGCGATCACCTCGGGCAACACCGCCGCGCCGAGCATGATGATCGGCGAGAAGGGCGCGCAGATGGTGCGCGAGGACGCGCGCTAGCTGCGCCGATGGCCTCGCCGACTCCCGCCGCGAGGGTCTGAAAGGCGAGCGCAAGCCCAAGGGGTGCGCGGGGTCCGGTCGCGGCAGCATTACGCCGCTGTGTCGAATGTCGATGTCGAGTGTCGAAGCAGCCAAATGCTCGCCGCTGCCGAACCCCGCGCGCGGTTTTCTGTAAGATGCCTCGCCGTGCTTTCAGGTCCGGCAGGACCGGGCTTAACCCGGACGACGAAGCCCCTCCGCCATTCCAGCCCGCAACGGCTGTTCAAGACGGACACCGCTCTCCCGCCCGGCCGCACGATGCCTTGCGACAGCCCCCTTGGTCGGACAGGACGACGGGAGGATAACTCAGCTTTCCACGGCGAGGATTGATTGCGCGGATATCCCCGCTGGGCCGCTGAGCAAGACTTGCCGCCGGCGCCCAGTCCTTGGGGCGGCGGGGTTGCAGTTCACCGGGGATGAGTGCCACGGCGGAACGCTTTTCCGCGTGAAAAGCCGTACGAAATAGTTGCAACTTGACGTTGAGGCAGTATGGCTGTGTTCTTTGAGGGGATTACCAAAACTATAAGGGGATCGCTGCGGCTTCGGCGTCTGTGACATTCGGCGATTGCGTCCGAAGGCGATGGACCCGTGCGCTGCGGCAAGTCTGCAACACAGTGCCGCCGACAACGGATGTGAACGGTGGTTCATGGCTTGCCGGGGCGCCGCGCGGTAGATTGCGGCTTGGTTGGGGGGATTTCGTGAGATTCGCGCGCTTTGCCGAAGTTGAGAAGCCGTGCCGCGTACGGCTTGCTGCGCGCCTGCGCGCCGGCACGGCGCTCGTCCTGCTCGCCATGGTGCTCGCCGGCCCGGTGCTGGCCAATGGCGGTGCCGGCGGCAACACCTTTATCTCTGGCTCCGGTGGCGGTGCGGGGGGCATCGACGCGCCGACGGGGGTTGGCGGCGATGGCGGCAATGGCAGCAACGTCCATGGCGGTGGCGGCGGCGGCGGAGCCGGGGCCGGAGCCGGTGGAGCTGGCGGGGCGGGCGTCGGAGGAGCCGGCAATGGCGGTGCCGGCGGTGTCCACGGCACCGCGCAACTGACGATTCCGGGGAGTGCGACGCCCGGCACCGTCGGTGGCGACGGCGGCAGCTCCAGTATCAGTGCCGGCGGCGGCGGCGGTGCCGGCGGTTATGGCGCGGTCGTGGACGGAGCCGGCGAGACGGGCACCGTCAGCGGCGCGATCACGGGTGGCGCGGGTGGCGCGGGCGGGACGTCGAGCAGCGGCTTCGATCAGGGCGGTTCCGGCGGCTCGGGCGGCATCGGCCTGTTCTTCAACTCTGGCAATGCGAACCTTACGGTCACCGGCACGATCCGGGGCGGCGACGGCGGCGCGGCCGGCGGCTCGAACGGCTCCGGCGGCCCGGGCGCGGCCGGCGCAGGCGGCGAAGGCATCGTCGGCTCGAACCTGACCATCACCACGTCGGGCACGATCGAAGGCGGCATGTCGGGCAACGGTGCGACCCAGGCCGCGGCGATCCACTTCACCGGCGGCAACAATACGCTCACCTTCCTCAACGCCAGCAGCGGCCTCTCCGGCGGCATCGTCGTCGACAGCGGCACACTGACCTTCAACCAGCCGACTGCGGTCACGGTCGGCAACGTCATCAGCGGCGGCGGCAGCGTGACCAAGGATGGCGCCGGCACGCTGACGCTGACGGGCGCCAATACCTATACCGGCGGCACGACGCTCAATCAGGGCACGCTCTCGATCTCGCAGGACGCCAATCTCGGCAATGCGGCGGGCGGACTCACCTTTGGTGGCGCCAGCACCTTGCAGGTGACGTCGAGCTTCACGACGGCGCGGGGGGTGGTGCTCAACGCCAACGCCACGGTCGAGGTGACCACCGGCCAGAATTTCACCATGGGCGGCGCCATCATCGGTACGGGTGGCGTCGTCAAGACCGGCATCGGCACGCTGACGCTGACCGGCACCAATTTCTATAGCGGTGGCACCACGATTTCGGCCGGCACGGTTTCGGTCTCGTCGGATGCCAATCTCGGCGCGTCCGGCACGTCGATCACTTTCAACAATTCGACGGTCGTCGGCGGGGCCGGGACCGGGGCCGATGCGATCCTGCGCACGACGACGAGCTTCTCCAGCAACCGGAACATTGTGTTCGGCGATGGTGCCTTGAACCAGGGCGGCGGGCGGATCGAGACCGATGCGGGCACCACGCTGACGCTCACCGGCACGATCAGCGCCGTCGGCACCACCCCCAGCTTCATCAAGCAGGGCGCCGGTACGCTGGTGCTGACCGGCGACAGCTCGGTCGGCTATGAAGGCCGGACCTGGGTCAACGAGGGCACGCTGCGCATCGAGGGCGGCGGCAAGCTCGGCAGCAACAGCGTCGGCGGGCAGGCCTATATCAGCAATGGCGCGACCGCGATCGTCACCGGCATCGGCTCGAGCTGGGAGACTGCCGGCGCGATGCGGGTCGGCGAGCACGGCTCGGGTACGCTGCGGATCGAGGCCGGCGGCTCGGTCACGACCGGCGGCGGTGCGGGTACCGTCGGCATCGTCGGCGGTGGCGGCGATAGTTCCGTCACCATCACCGGCTCGGGCTCGCAATGGATCGGCAACGGCACCGAGCTCTATGTCGGCCATTCCAATGCTGGCACGCTGACGCTCTCCAATGGCGGCAAGTTCGAGCTCACAGGGGCCAGCTCGGTCCTGCAGGCGGGCCTGGTCGGCGGCAGCGCCGGCGGCGTCATCAATATCGGCGCGGCCGAGGGCAGTGCCGCTGCCGCGGCTGGTGACCTCGTCGTCGACACGGTCTCGCTGAACACCAGCGCCAGCAAGCTCGTCTTCAACCACACCGCCGGCTACAGTCTCGCGGCCGACATCACCGGCCTGGGCTCGGTGCGCCAGGTCTCCGGCTCGACCACTCTGACCGGCAACAATGATTACTCCGGCGCGACGGCGGTGCTGGGCGGGACGCTGATCGCCGACAGCTCGGGCGGTTTCTCGGCGAACTCGGACTACACCGTCGCCACCGGCGCGACCCTGAAGGTCTCCGACGGCATCGTGGTCACCTATATCGGCTCGCTCTCCGGCGCCGGCGCCGTCGAGATCGGTTTCGGCTCGACGCTGAGCATGGGCGCGACCGGCCAGACCACGACCTTCTCAGGCAGCTTCTCCGGCAACGGCTCGCTCGAATTCGACGGCAACGGCTCGCAGATTTACACCGGCACCGGCACGCTCGGCGGCAATCTCTCGATCTGTGCCTGTGGCGGCACCGGCTCCTTCATCATCCGCGGCGGCTCGCTGACGCTCGGCGACTACATCATGGTCGGCGGCGGCACCCTCGTCGTCGACCAGGGCGGCAGGCTCGACAACGGCAGTAATCTCTTCCTCGCCAATTCGGCGGTGCGCATCGACGGCGCCGGCACCCAGGTGACGACCGGCGACACCTTCGTCCAGGGCTGGATCGATCCGGTCACGATGACGATCTCCGGCGGCGCGACGCTGACCTCCACCGCCAACCTTGCCGTCAATGGCGTCCTTGGGCTGGGATCGACCGCTTCGGTGCTGGTGACCGGAGCCGGATCCCGCTGGAACGTCGGCGGCGGGCTGGAGATCGGCGCCTCGGGCGCGACCTTCGCGGCCTCGGTCACGGTCGCCGATGGCGGGGCGCTCGCGCTCACCTCGGGCGACCTGTGGATCGACACGCTCGGCACGCTCAACATCGGCGCCGGCGGCAAGGCGGGCACGGTCACGCTCGATGCCGGCACGATCCTCAACGACGGAGCGATCGTCGCCGACTTTACCGACAGCGCGACATTGGCGGCTGTGATCAGCGGCTCGGGCAGTGTCACCAAGCGCGGCTCGGGTACGCTGAGTCTTACCGGCACCAGCACCTATAGCGGCGCGACCAAGGTCGAGAGCGGCAAGCTCGTGGTCAACGGCTCGATCACCAGCACGGTGACACTCGATGGCGGCACGCTCGGCGGTTCCGGCACGGTCGGCGGCATCGTCACCAATAGCGGCGGCACGGTTGCGCCCGGCAACTCGATCGGGACGCTGACCGTCTCGGGCAATGTCGCCTTCGCCTCCGGCTCGACCTATCAGGTCGAGGTCAACGCCGCCGGCCAGAGCGACAGGATCGTGGCCTCCGGTTCGGCGATCATTACTGGCGGCACGGTGCAGGTGCTGGCCGAGAACGGCAATTACGCGGCCGCGACGAGCTACACCATCCTGACCGCGAGTGGCGGGGTCAGCGGAACCTTCAGCAGCGTTTCGTCGAACCTGGCCTTCCTGACGCCGTCGCTGGCTTACGACAGCCAGAATGTGACGCTGACGATGACCCGCAACGGCAACTCCTTCGGCCCCGACAATGGCGGCGGCACAGCCGGCAACGCGGTCGCCGCGACGCGCAACCAGGGCTTCATCGCGATCGCGGCGGAGCGGCTGGGGGTCGGCAACCCGGTCTATGACGCGCTGATCTCGGCGACGGCGGCCGAGGCCCGCGCCGGCTTCGACCTGCTTTCGGGCGAGGCGCATGCCCAAGCCGTCAGCGTGATGATCGACGAGAGCCGGCTGGTGCGCGATACCATCCTCGGCCATCTGCGCGGGCCGCTGCTGACGCAGGCTCCCGGCCAGGTCGCAGGCGCGTTCACCGCCGATCTGCCCGGTCGCAAGGGCGGGATCGCGATGCCCGCGCCGATCCCACAACCCCGCTACGCGCTTTGGGGCACGGCCTTCGGTAGCACCGGCAATACCGACGCCGACGGCAACGCTGCCAGCATGAGCCGCCGCAGCGGCGGTGCGCTGCTCGGCGCGGATGTCATGCTCTATGACGCGCCGGGCTCCTCGCTGAAGCTCGGTGTCGCCGGCGGCTACAGCCAGTCGCGCTTCGATCTCGATGCCCGCCTGTCCTCGGGCAAACTCGAGAGCGGCCATGCCGCGCTCTATGCCGGCGCCCGCTTCGGCAACCTCAGGCTCGATGCCGGTGCGGCCTACACTTGGAGCGAGAGCGACATCCGCCGCCAGGTTCAGATCCGCGGCTTCGGCGATCTCCTGCGCCTGCAGCGGCCGGGTTCGGTGACGCAAGGGTTTGCCGAGCTCGGCTATGCCTTCGCTTTCCAGGGCATTGCACTCGAACCCTTCGCCCAGCTCGCCCTGATCCGGGTCAGCACCGATGCCGGTACGGAGCGCGGCGGCGCGGCGGCCTTGCGCGTCCTCTCCAGCGACCAGACGCTCGGCTTTACCACGCTGGGCCTGCGGGCCGAGGCGCAGATCGGGGCGATGCCGCTGTTCGCCCGCGGCATGCTCGGCTGGCGCCACGGTTTTGGCGATCTCACCGCGCAGGCCAAGACCGCCTTTGTCGCCGGCACGACCCCGGCCGCCGTCTTCGCCGCCCCGATCGATCGCGAGGCCCTCGTCGCCGAGGCCGGGCTCGACTGGCGGATATCGCAGGCCACGGCCCTCGGCCTGACCTACTCCGCCGCCATCGGCGAACGCTCCCGCGACCACGCTCTCAAGGGCAGGGTCGAGATGCGGTTCTGACGGAAGAGATCTTCGGACAGGGCGCAGTTCGGCGCCCGCGGTACGGGACAGACCCGGCAAAGGTCATCTCTGGACCTGCCGGGCGGTTGGCCGGCAGCATCTCAGGCGGCGAGGCCGCCCTGCGATCCGCGATCGCCGCGCAGCATGTTGCGCAGCTGGTAGGCGAGGGCGACCGGCGCCGGGAAGCGCTTGCGGCAGAAGGCGATCTTGCGGACATATGTATCGATCCGCCAGGTTGCCCAGGTCTTTCCGGCGAAATAGGCGATGTCGCCCTGGCGCAGCGTCCGTTGCGAGCCGTCCTGTGCGGTGACGTGCACCTCGCCCTCCAGGATCATCACGGTCTCGTCCCAGTCGAAGAACCAGCGAAACTCGCCAGCGGTGCAATCCCAGACCGCAGTGGAGGCGGCGTCGTCGCCGCTGCGCGAATGCAGGCCAACGCGGGCCATCGGTTCGCCGGCGATGACCCAGGACGGCTCTATCGGGGCGGGCTCCATCGGCAGGTCGTCCAAGGCATGCGACACCACCGGCGCCTGCTCCACCGGTGCGGCCAGCGGGATCTGCCGCAGCATCATGGCGGCCGCGCCGGCAAGCATCATCTTCAAGGCCATCAATACCTCCCTAAAATCGCGGGGATCGTAAGGGAGGAGGCGTAAAGGCGGCCCTCGGGATTTTCCTACACTTGTCTGCATCCGGAAGCGGCTCGGGTAACTCTTCCCGAGCCGCTCTCCGCAACGTCGCTTTCAGGCGCGATCGACCGCGATGATCGCCTCGGCAAAGGCGGCAGGAGCCTCCTGCGGCAGGTTGTGACCAATGCCGCCATCGAGTGTCCGATGCCGATACCAGCCGGAGAACTTCTTCGAATAGGCCGAGGGATCGGGGTGCGGAGCGCCGTTGGCATCGCCTTCCAGGGTGAAGGTCGGCACCGTGATGACCGGGAAGGCTGCGAGCTTCGCCTCCAGGGCATCGAATTGCGGCTCGCCCTGCGCCAGGCCAAGGCGCCAGCGGTAGTTATGGATCGAGATCGCGACATGGTCGGGATTGTCGAAGGATGCAGCCGAGCGGGCGAAGACCGCATCGCCGAACTTCCACTTCGGAGAAGCGGTCTCCCAGATCAGCTTGGCGAAGTCGCGGGTGTTCCTGGCGTAGCCGGCTGCGCCGCGCTCGGTGGCGAAGTAGAACTGGTACCACCATTGCTGCTCGGCCTTGGGTGGCAGCGGAGCCTCGTTCAGCTTCTGGCTGCCGATCAGATAACCGCTGACCGAGACCAGGCCCTTGACGCGCTCGGGCCACAGCGCAGCGACGATGCAGGCCGTGCGAGCGCCCCAATCGCAGCCGCCGAGCAGCGCCTTGTCGAGCTTGAGCGCATCCATCAGCGCGATCACGTCGACCGCCAACGCCGCCTGCTGGCCGTTGCGCGGCGTGTCGGCCGCGAGGAAACGGGTTCCGCCATAGCCGCGCAGCGAAGGCACGATGACTCGGTAGCCTTTGGCCGCCAGCAGCGGGGCGACATCGACATAGGTGTGGATGTCATAGGGCCAGCCATGCAGCAGGATGACGGCGGGGCCGTCGGCGGGACCCTGCTCGGCATAGGAAACGCTGAGCGCGCCAGCGTTGATCTGCTTGAGCGTACCGAAGGACGACAGTGCGGGCGAGGCCGCCAAAGCTGACCGGTTCAGGCCGAGCCCGGCTGCGGCGATCGCTGTCGTCATGGCGCCGACGAAGAAGCGGCGGCTGGGATCGACGGTTTCGGAGTTCTTGGCCATGGGGGAATGCCTTTGCGCAGGGGATAGTCGGGAAAGGCGCCGGCGGGGATCACCGCGCGGCGCCGTCCGATGGGGTCAGACGAGGTTGATCTCGACCTCGATGTTGCCGCGGGTCGCCTTGGAGTAGGGGCAGGTCCGGTGCGCCGCATCGACCAGAGCGCGGGCGGTGTCGCGATCCAGCCCCGGCAGGGCGACGTTGAGGCGGGCCTGCAGGAAATAGCCGGCTTCGCCATGGCGCAGGTCAACCTCGGCATCGACGGCGGTCTCGGCGGGAACCGCGACCTTGCGCTCGCGCGCCGCCAGACCGATCGCGCCGATGAAGCAGGCCGACCAGCCGGCGGCGAAGAGCTGCTCGGGATTGGTGCCCGCGCCGGGCGCGCCGGGAGAGGTCAGATTGACCTCGAGGCGGCCATCCGAGCTGCGGGCGGCGCCGTCGCGGCCGCCGGTGGTGTGGGTGCGGCCGGTGTAGAGAACCTTGTCGGTGCTGGACATGTCTGACTTCCTTCTGCTTCGTTAGATCGCATCCGATCTAATCGGATGCGGGTTTATATGTGATGCTCGGAGCCGATGTCAACACTTCCGATTTAATCGGATACGATATATATAGAGGCGACGATGACGCGTTCACGACGAGGTCCGGCCATGCCCGCTCTGACACCCGACGATCCGAAGGCGCCCAGACTGGCGGATTTTCTCTGCTTTGCGATCTATTCGGCCAATCTGGCCTATGGGCGCGCCTACAAGCCGATCCTCGACGAGCTCGGACTGACCTACACCCAGTACATCGCGATCATCGCGCTCTGGGAGGAGGACAATCAGAGCGTCGGAAGCCTCGGCGAGAAGCTGTTCCTGGAGTCGAACACGCTGACCCCGATCCTGAAGAAGCTGGAGGCGCTCGGCTATCTCCGCCGCCAGCGCGACCCGGCCGACGAGCGCCAGGTGCGCGTCAGCCTGACGCCGGAGGGCCGGGCGCTGCGCGAGAAGGCGCTGCCGATGAACCTGGTGGCGGCTGCCGGGCTCGGCGAGGACTTTCCGGTGGTGCAGAAGGCCGTGGTCAGGCTGCGCGAGAACCTGCTCAAGGCGGCGCGGGGGCAGGGGGAGAAGGTGGTGGCAGCGGCTGAGTGAGGTTCGCGCCTAGTTTCCTACGGGCGATGATCGGCGTGACATCCGTGGGGAACCCTTCTCCCGTGTGGGAGAAGGGCAGGGATGAGGGCCTGCCCTAACCTTAGAAGGCGCAACGGCGCCGTTGCGCCTCAGTATTCAGCGGCAGGCCCTCACCCCCGAGCCCTCTCCCATCCGGGAGAGGGGATCTCGCGCTTGTTCGATATTGCATGACTTCTTTGCGAAGCTCAGGCGACGGCCTTCGCCTGGTTGCCAGCTTCAGCGCCTTCGAGATCGGCCATCGCCGCGGCGACGCCTCCGCTGCGGTGGGGGACGCCGGCTGCGGCGAGGCCCATCTCGACACCGGAGAGGGCGCCCAGCAGAGCGAGCTCGTTGCACTCGCCGAGATGGCCGATGCGGAAGACCTTGCCGGCGACCTTGCCGAGGCCGGAGCCGAGCGAGATGTTGTATTTCTCCAGCGCGATCTTGCGAAAGCGATCGGCGTCATGGCTCGGCGGCATCAGCACGGCGGTCAGGACCGGCGATTGCTCGGCCGGGTTCTCGCAGAGCACTTCCAGCCCCCAGGCCTTGACCGCGGCGCGGCAGGCGCTGGCGAGGCGTCGGTGGCGGGCGAAGACCTGGTCCAGTCCTTCCTCCTGCAGCATGGCGAGCGCCTCTTTCAGCCCGTAGAGCAGGTTCGTCGCCGGCGTATAGGGGAAGAAGCCGCCGGCATTGATCTTGATCATCTCCTGCCAATCCCAGAAGGAGCGCGGCAGCGTGTTGGTCTTCGAGGCGGCCAGCGCCTTCTCCGAGACGGCGTTGAAGCTGAGGCCCGGCGGCAGCATCAGCCCCTTCTGCGAGCCGGACACGGTGACGTCGACCTGCCATTCGTCATGGCGGTAATCGACCGAGGCGAGCGAGGAGATGGTGTCGACCATGAACAGGGCCGGATGGCCGGCGGCGTCGATCGCCTTGCGGATCTCGGCGATGCGGCTGGTCGCGCCGGTCGAGGTCTCGTTGTGGACGACCATCACCGCCTTGATCTTGCGGGCCTTGTCCTCGGTGAGCCTAGCCTCGATCGCGGCCGGATCGGCGCCGCGGCGCCAGTCGCCGGGGATGAACTCGACCTCGACGCCGAAGCGCGTGGCGATGTTCTTCCACAGCGTAGCGAAATGCCCGGTCTCGGCCATCAGTACGGTGTCGCCCGGCGAGAGCGTGTTGACGATCGCCGCTTCCCAGGCACCGGTGCCGGAGGAGGGGTAGATCACCACCGGCTGCTTCGTCTTGAAGACGGCCTTGCTGCCCTCCAGCACCGTCTTGCCGAGCGCGGCGAATTCGGCGCTGCGATGGTCGATGATCGGCATGGCGATGGCGCGCAGAATCCGGTCCGGAATCGGGCTCGGGCCGGGGATGTGCAGGAAGTGACGCCCTTGCATGATGGTCTTATCCTCCCTGAGGGCTTGGCGGCTTTGTGCGTTCACTGGATATTTTGCATTCATTTTTTGGAAGATCAATCGCAATCTGGTATGCTGATTATGGGTGATCGGGCTCGACAGCGGGCGCGGACCAACTTAGCGATGATGCATGAACGAGCCTTTTCTCGATACCATCGATGAGCCGGGCCTGGCGCCAGCCGAGGCTGCGAAGCCGGTCGCCTCATTGCATGAGGGGCTGCTGGTCGCGCTGCGCGACTTCATCGTCGAGGGTAATCTCGCCGATGGCGTGCGCGTCCCGGAGCGGGCGCTGTGCGAGCGTTTCAACATCTCGCGCACGCCATTGCGCGAGGCGCTGAAGGTGCTGGCCGCGGAAGGCTTGATCGAGCTCCTGCCTAATCGCGGTGCGCGGGTGCGCGAGCTCAGCCCCGAGGACGTCTGCGAGCTCTTCGACGTGATGGGCGGGCTCGAGGCGCTGGCGGGACGGCTGGCTTGCGAGCGGATCTCGGAGGTCGAATTCGCCGAAATCGAACGAATCCATCACGATATGTATCGCTTTTACCTGCGCCGGGACATGCATGGCTATTTCCATTGCAACCAGGCGATCCATCAAATGATCGTCGCGGCTGCCGGAAATGCGACGCTGGCCGCGACCTATGCGAGCGTTGCCGGGCGGATCCGGCGGGTGCGTTATTCGGCCAATCTCGCCAAGGATCGTGATCGTCTCGGTGAGGCCATGCGCGAGCACGAGGCGATTCTCGATGCGCTGCGGCGGCGCGCGGGCTCGGAGCTCTCCGACATCCTCTTCCTGCATCTGCGCAACAAGCGGAAAGCGGCGCAGGCCTCGGCGTAGATCGACCGCGTCGTCATTGCGAGGAGCGTGGGCGACGAAGCGATCCAGGGGGGGGGCGTAGAGTGCTGCTGCCCCTGGATTGCTTTGCTTTCCCCGTCATGACGACGGAGTGGATACGGATCGTCGTCAATTCTGAATCTCAGAAATTTCAGATTGAATGCAAAATTTTTTGATCTAAGCTCCCTTCACCGCGCCGTCAGAGCGCAATCACAGGGAGGGTGCGATCATGAAGCAGCAATGGCTTGCCGCGACCGCGATTTTGGCCGCCGGCATCGCGCCGGCCTCCGCCTGGGAGCCGACGAAGCCGATCGAGATCGTTGTGCCGTTCTCGGCGGGCGGTGCGTCCGACCAGATGGCGCGGACGATCCAGGGCATCATCCAGAAGCAGCAATTCACCAAGCAGCCGATCATCGTCGTCAACAAGCCGGCTGCCGGCGGCGCCGAAGGCATGCTCGACATCCAGAAATCGGCTGGCGACGCGCACAAGCTGATCACCACCTCGAGCGGCATCTTCATGACGCCGATGGCGACCAAGCTGGCACTGAACTGGACCGACTACACGCCCGTCGCGATGCTGGCGCAGGATTCCTTCCTGCTCTGGGTCAACGCCAAGTCGCCCTACAAGAACGCGGGCGACTTGATGGCGGCGGCCAAGAGCGCCAATCCGGCGATGAAGATCGGCGGCACCTCGTCCAAGCGCGAGGACAACCTGCTCGTCTTCGCCATGGAGAAGCAGGGCGGCACCAAGTTCGCCTATATCCCGTATACTTCCGGCGGCCAGGCCTCGACGCAGCTGTCGGGCGGGCATGTCGAAGCCACCACCAACAATCCGGCCGAGGATCTCGCCAATTGGCGCGGCGGCGCCACCCGGCCGCTTTGCGTCTTCGCCGAGCAGAAGATGGCCTATACCGAGAAGGTCGCCGACGGGCAGTCCTGGGCCGACATCCCGACCTGCGCCTCGCAGGGGCTGAACGTCAGCTACCAGATGCTGCGCGGCATGTTCATGCCCGGCAAGGTCAGCAAGGAGCAGCAGGCCTTCTATGTCGACCTGTTCAAGAAGGTCTCCGAAACGCCGGAGTGGAAGGACTACCTCGCCCGCAATGCGCTGGCGGCGGACTACCGCGACGGCGAGGCCTTCGTCTCCTTCCTCAAGGCGGACGAAGCCAAGCACGAGAAGCTGATGACCGAAGCCGGCTTCATGGCGAAGTGAGCGGGTGACCGTTGCCGGGATGCTTCGTCATCCCGGGCGACCGAAGGGAGACCCGGGATCCATTCCGGAACGCTTCAGGAATGGATCCCGGATCGGCGCCGCTACGCGGCTTGTCCGGGATGACGCGCGAGGAACGGTGAATGACACAGCCAGTCGAAGCTGAGGCCCAGGAGCCCGGCATCTCGCGCCGCCCAGTCGAGATCGCCACGGCGCTGCTGCTGATCGGGCTCGCCGGCATCGTCCTCTACGACTCGCATGGCCGTGGCGCCGGCTGGGATGGCGGGCCGCAGAACGGTTTCTTCCCGGCCCGCGTCGGCTGGATATTCCTCGCCGCCTCGCTCTTCATCCTCTGGCAGTCCTTCCGCCGGCCGGACGGGATCTTCGTGACCTATGAGCAATTGCGCCAGGTCGTCCGGGTGCTGGGGCCGCTCATCCTGTTCGTGGCGCTGATCGGCCCGCTCGGGATCTATGTCGCCTCGGCCTTGTTCATCATCGCCTTCATGGCGGTGGTCGGCACCTCGCGCTGGTGGTCGATCGGGCTGACGGCGCTGCTCGTGCCGATCGCCTGCTTCTGGGTCTTCGAACTGCAGTTTCGCGTGCCGCTGCCGAAGGGCCCGCTCGAAGCCATGCTCGGCTACTGAGGACGACAGATGGACGATCTTTCCTCGCTCATCGCCGGTTTCCAGGTCGCGCTCTCCTGGCACAATGTCGGCTTCATGGCGGTCGGGGTCATCCTCGGCATCATCGTTGGGGTGCTGCCGGGCCTTGGCGGGCCGAACGGCGTCGCGATCCTGCTGCCGTTGACCTTCGGCATGGACCCGACCTCGGCGATCATCCTCTTGTCCTCGATCTATTGGGGTGCGCTGTTCGGCGGCGCGATCACCTCGATCCTGTTCAACATCCCCGGCGAGGCCTGGTCGGTCGCGACCACCTTCGACGGCTATCCGATGGCAGTACAAGGCAAGGCGGCGGAGGCACTGACCGCCGCCTTCACCGCCTCCTTCATCGGCGCGCTCTCCGGCGTCGTGTTGATCACCTTCGTCGCTCCGCTGGTCGCGCAGTTCGCGCTGCGCTTCGGCCCGGCCGAGTTCTTCGCGGTCTTCCTCCTGACCTTCTGCTCGTTCATCGGCATGGGCCGGGAGAACCGCGCCAAGATCATCGCCTCGCTCTGCATCGGCTTCCTGCTCGCGGCGGTCGGCCTCGATTCGATCTCGGGCGACCTGCGCATGACCTTCGGCTCGACCGAATTGATGCGCGGCTTCGACTTCCTGATCGTGGTGATCGGCCTGTTCGGCGTCAGCGAGATCCTGCTGACGGTCGAGGAAGGGCTGGTGTTCAAGGGCAAGCAGGCGAAGATCGACCTCAAGGTCGTGCTGCGGACCTGGGCCGGCCTGCCGCGCTACTGGGCGACGCTGCTGCGCTCGGCCGTTGTCGGCATGTGGATGGGCGTGACGCCGGGCGGGGCGATCGCCGCCTCCTTCATGGGCTATGGTCTCGCCAAGCGCTTCTCGAAGCACGGCAAGAACTTCGGCAAGGGCGAGATCGAGGGCGTGCTGGCGCCGGAGACCGCCGCCCACGCCGCGGGAACCAGCGCGCTGCTGCCGATGCTGGCGCTGGGCATTCCCGGCTCGGCGACGGCGGCGGTGCTGCTCGGCGGCCTGCTGGTCTGGGGCCTCCAGCCTGGACCGATGCTGTTCGTCGAGCAGAAGGATTTCGTCTGGGGGCTGATCGCCTCGATGTATCTCGGCAATCTCGCCGGCCTGATCATCGTGCTGGCGACGGTGCCGCTCTTCGCCGCGATCATGCGGATCCCGTTCTCCTTTGTCGCGCCGGTGATCCTGATCGTCTGCGCCATCGGCGCCTACACGATCTCGAACTCGATCTTCGACATCTGGCTGATGCTGATCTTCGGCGTCGTCGGCTATGTCTTCAAGAAGCTCGACTATCCGCTCGCGCCGATGATCCTGGCGCTGGTGCTGGGCGACCGAGCCGAGGATGCCTTCCGCCAGGCGCTGCTCGGCTCGGGCGGCTCGCTCGGCGTGTTCTGGGCAAACGGGCTGGTCGGAACGCTCGTCGTGCTGGCCTTGCTGCTGCTATGCTGGGGGCCGGCCGGCGATGCGATTGCCGCCCTGCGCGGACGCGGCCGGCAAGATCCCGAGACAGCAGAGGCCACAAGATGACGCAGGACGCGCTGGCGCGCCCGCACAGCCGCAATCTCGGCTTCGAACGGAAGCTGTCGCAGGCGCTGGAAGGGGAGGTGCGTTTCGACGCTTTCACCCGCGGGCGCTATGCCACCGACGCCTCGATCTACCAGATCGTCCCGCAGGGCGTCGCCTTCCCGAAGAGCGAGGCCGATATCGCAGCGGCGCTGACGATCGCGGCCGAGCACGGCGTGCCGGTGATCGCGCGCGGCGGCGGCACCTCGCAGAACGGCCAGCCGATAGGCGATGCGCTGATCCTCGACATGAGCCGGCACTTCAACGCGATCCGCGACTACGATCCGGCCGCGCGGACGGTCTCGGTCGCGCCCGGTATCGTGCTGGAAGCGCTCAACGGCCATGTAAAGAAGGACGGGCTGTTCTTCCCGGTCGAGCCCTCGACCGCGAGCCGCTGCACCATCGGCGGCATGGTCGGCAACAATTCCTCCGGCGCGCGCTCGCTGCGCTATGGCAAGACCGTCGACAACGTCGTCGGCCTGAAGGCGATGTTCCATGACGGCGAGCCCTTCGCGCTCGGCGAGGGGCCGGTCGGCGACAATGCCTCGCCGCGGGCGCAGGCCTTGATGGAGCAGATGCTGGCGTTGGCCGGCCGGCATCGCGACGAGATCGAGGCGATCTTCCCCAAGGTGCAGCGGCGCGTCGGCGGCTATAATCTCGACGAGCTGATCGTGCCGCGGCCGAACCTGTCGCATCTGCTGGTCGGCTCGGAGGGCACGCTGGCGCTGACGACGCAGGCGAGCTTAAAGCTCTCGACCTTGCCGCAGCACCGCGTCATGGGCGTCTGCCATTTCCCGAACTTCCGCGCCGCCATGGAGACGACGCAGCACATCGTCGCGCTCGGGCCGGTCGCGGTCGAGCTCGTCGACAACAATGTGCTGGTGCTCGGCGCCGACATTCCGCTCTTCGTGCGCACGCTTGCCGACATCACCAAGGGCAAGCCGAACTGCCTGCTGCTTGTCGAGTTCGCCGGCGATGACCTTGCCGAGCTCAAGCGGGACCTCAGGCGGCTCGACCAGTGCATGGCCGATCATGGGTTTCCGGATGCTGTGGTTGAGGTGGTCGAGCCCGCCCGGCAGAAGCCGGTCTGGGAGGTGCGCGAGGCCTGCCTCAACATCATGATGTCGATGAAGGGCGACGGGAAGCCGGTCTCCTTCATCGAAGACTGCGCTGTCCCGCTCGAGCATCTCGCCGACTATACCGACGCGGTGACCGCCCTGTTCGAGCGGCACGGCACGCGCGGCACCTGGTATGCGCATGCCTCGGTCGGCTGCCTGCATGTCCGCCCGATCCTCAACATGAAGACCGAAGCCGGGGTGAAGGCGATGCGCGGCATCGCCGAGGAAGCCTGCGAGCTGGTGCGCCGCTTCAAGGGCTCGTTCTCGGGCGAGCATGGCGATGGCATCTCGCGTTCGGATTTCGTCGAGCCGATGTTCGGCGGGCCGCTGACCCGCGCCTTCGAGGCGGTCAAGGACGGCTTCGATCCGGGCAACCATCTCAACCCCGGCAAGATCGTCCGGCCCTATCATATGGACGACCGTAGCCTGATGCGCTTCCCGCCGGGCTATGCCACGCCGGTGCCGGTGGAAACGGCGCTCGACTGGTCCGATTGGGGCGGTCTCGGCGGCGCCGTCGAGATGTGCAACAACAACGGCACCTGCCGGAAGATGGTCGGCGGCACGATGTGCCCGTCCTATCGTGCGACGCGCGAGGAGCAGCATCTCACCCGGGGGCGGGCCAATACGCTCCGGCTCGCCATCTCCGGCCAGCTCGGCGAGGACGCCTTCACCTCGCCGGAGATGAAGGAGACGCTCGATCTCTGCGTCTCCTGCAAGGGCTGCAAGCGCGACTGCCCGACCGGCGTCGACATGGCCCGGATGAAGGTCGAGTTCCTGCATCACTATCACGCGAAACACGGCCTGCCGCTGAAGGAGCGCCTAATCGCCTTCCTGCCGCGCTATGCGCCATTCGCCGCGAAGCTCGCGCCCTTGATGAACCTGCGCGACCGCATTCCGCTGCTGGCCAGGCTCAGCGAACGCTGGCTCGGCTTCTCGGCACGGCGTTCATTGCCGGTCTGGCGCAAGCCCTGGCGTGAGGCGGCCGTACCGGCGAGCGTGTCTGCAGTTAAGGGCGATGGCCGCGACATCGTGCTCTTCGGCGACACCTTCAACCGCTATTTCGAGCGCGAGAACCTGGAGGCGGCCGAGCGCGTACTGCTCGCCGGCGGCTATCGCCTGCATCGCGTCGAAGCGGCGGAGGGCGGGCGGCCGCTCTGCTGCGGGCGCACCTTCCTCTCGGCCGGGCTGGTCGACGAGGCCCGCGTCGAGGCGCGGCGCACGTTCGATGCGCTTTCACCGTTCGTTGCCAAGGGCGCGCGTGTGGTCGGGCTCGAACCCTCCTGCCTGATGAGCTTCCGTGACGAGTTCGGCGCGCTCCTGCCCAAGGCCGAGGTCGAGCCGCTGGCCAAGGCAGCGCTGCTGGTCGAGGAACTGCTCGCCGCCGACATGGCCGCGGGCAAAATCAGTCTGCCATTGCAGAACCAGGCCGGGCGCGTTGCCCATCTGCATGGACATTGCCATCAAAAGGCCTTCGACGCGATGGGCGCGGTGGAGAAGACGCTGCGGGCGGTGCCGGGACTCGAAGTCAGGTCGATCGAATCGAGCTGCTGCGGCATGTCGGGCGCCTTCGGCTATGGCGCCGCGACGATCGACGTCTCCTTGGCAATGGGCGAGCTCTCGCTGCTGCCTGCGGTGCGCAAGGCCGGGGTGGGTGACCTCGTCGTCGCCGATGGCACGAGTTGCCGCCACCAGATCCATGACGGCGCCGGCCGCGAGGCCGTGCATGTCGTCAGGGTGCTGGACGAGGCGCTGAAGGAGACCAACTCGCCGTCATAGCGAACGACGAATCCGGAGAACGGGACAACCGAGGGAGGACGATCATGCTATCGACTAGGCTGCTCGGGACTACGCTGGCGCTTTGCGCGATCGGAGGCGCACACCAGGTCATGGCGAAAGACTATTTCCTCGCGAGCGGACGCTGGGACAATGTCGTCCTGGTCATCGATCTCGATAAGGCGATCGACCCGGCCAATGATGGGACGCCGAAAGCCGTCGTCAACCGTCTGCGCGTCACCCCGGACATCCAGGTCGACGGCAAGACGGTGATTTCCAGCGGCCAACCGATCTCGATCGCGATCGCGCCGGACCAGCGCCGCGCCTATGTCGTCAACCATTCCGGCCGCTCGACGCCGGAAGCGGCGGCCGCTTTCCAGCATGGCCATGCCGGCACGGTGACGGTGGTCGATCTCAAGAAGGCGCTGGATCCCGCCAGCAACGGCACGCTCGGCGCGGTCGAGGGCTATATCGAGACCGGCGGCTTCGGCCCGACCGGCTTTGCCATCGCCGCCGACGGCAAGCATGCGGTCCTCGCCCATGCCGAGCAGGAGGGCGACGAGGATGGCGGGCGCCATATCAGCATCGTCGATCTTTCCACCAACAAGGTGATCCGCAAGGTCGAGCAGGCCTATGGCAAGCCGGGCTTTCCCTGCCCGCCCAATCCGATCCCGCATCGCGCGCCCGATCCCAAGTTCGGCTGTTTCCCGGACACCAATGGCGTCACCATCAGCGCGCTCGGCGGCGGCACGATCTTCGGCGCCAATGGCGGCACCGACGACATCACGGTGATGAGCCTGCAGAAGGCGATCGCCGGCGAGAGCGGTGCGGAGGTGGCGCGCATTCCGGTCCAGGCCGGCGGCTTCGGCATCTCGACCAGCCCGGACGGCAGGCTCGTCGCCCATGCTTCGCGCGAGAATGCCCAGACCGACACGCCCGGCAACACCGTCACGATCGTCGATGTCGAGAAGGCGCTCAGCGATCCCGCCAAGGCGGAGGTGGCGCGCGTGCGCGTCGGCACCGATGACGAGAAGACGCCGACCCGGCCCTTCGTCGCCGCCTTCCTGCCGGACGGAAAGCGCATCCTCTCGACGCAGTTCCGCTCGAACAACATCGACATCATCGATGTCGCCAAGGCGCTCGCTGGGCAGCCTGCGACGATCAAGCGCGTCGAGTTGAAGACCCCGGGCGGCGAGCCGTCGCGGCCGCGCGGCATCGCGATCACGCCGGACGGGAAATATGCGGCGATCACCGGCGCGCCCAAGGGCAAATCGAACTCCAGCGTGGTCTGGATCGTCGATCTCCAGAGCTATGAGGTGAAGGGTCGCGTCACCGAGATCGGCAATGAGAGCTATATGATCGGCACCTTCCGGGCCGATTGAGTGCACAGGGAGCGGGCCACGATTCACAGCAATCTGCGGCGCGAATTCAGGGGCTGTTAACCCTGCGCCGGTACCTCTCGATACTCAGTCGAGTGAGTGTCGGGCCAGCGTTGATCCATGCGTCGAATCCATCGCAATCTCCAGACGAACAGCGCTTCTCCCGCCGCGCGAATCTCTGATCAACTATCTGATTTCGCGGATATTCCGGCACCGGCCCCGGCCGATTCCCGCGCCGGCGCGTCGGGGCTCGTCCGCTACGGACGCACCCCCGACAAGACTCGTCGGCAGGAGGTCGAGCGTGCTGCCGCGGAAGCGGCAATCCCGCTGCCCGAGCCCGAGCCGGAGGCGCCCGTCGATCCCGGTCGCGTGCGCTATTGGCGCACGCCCCAACGCATGTTGCAGCAGGTCTGGGGGGGTGGAGCTCTGGAGGCTCCGGCGTCCGAATCGTCGCCGCAGGTCGAGTCTGAGATGGCAGGGGAGGGCGAGGATGCGCTGATGGCGCCGGGCCTCGATTCCTCGCTGCCGGAGGAGAATCCGGCCGAGGCAGTGACGACGCCCTTCGCCTTCCTCTCCGATGCCGCCTTCTGGGAGTTCATCCCGGATGCCGAGCAGGAGGACGACACAGCGTTCGAAAGCGCGCCGCCGGTTGTCGCGGCGAGGGCGCCGCTGGCGACGGCCCAGCCGATCGCGCCGGTGGTGGCAGCCGAGCCGGTGCGCCCTGCGCCTGCGCCGGTTCCCGCGCCTGCATCGGCGACGATGACCTTCGGCTGGACGCAGCCCTATCGCTTCGAGCTGAGCCTGACGCCACCCGCTCTGCAGGTCATCGCGCCGACTCCCATGCCGGCCGCAGTGGAGGCGGCTGCACCGGTACCGGTCCCGAAGGCCCAGGCTCCCCGTCGCAGAATCATGGGGCAGCTTGCTCCCGACGCCGTTCCGGTGGCTGCGCCCGTGCCGAAGGTGGCCGAGGCTGAGGTCGCGCCTGCGACCGCAGCGCCGAAGGTCTCGGTCGTGCCTGCGGCTCCAAAGCTGCGCGCGGCCATGCCGGTGTCCAAGCCGATCGCGTCGATGGGCTTCGAATTGCCGCCGATCGAATTCCTGGCCGAGCCGCCGCAGATCGCGACCGCGATCCCGATCGAGATCATCCAGCAGAATTCCGGTCTGCTCGAAGGCATCCTCGAGGACTTCAACGTCCGCGGCGAGGTGGTTCAGGCCTGCCCCGGCCCCGTGGTCACCCTCTACGAGCTTGAGCCTGCTCCGGGGACCAAGAGCTCGCGCGTGATCTCGCTTGCGGACGACATCGCGCGCTCGATGAGCGCGGTGTCGGCGCGCGTGGCGGTGGTGCAGGGCAAGAACGCGATCGGCATCGAGCTGCCCAACGCCAAGCGCGAGACCGTCTTCCTGCGCGAGCTCTTGGCCTCCCAGGATTTCGAGGGCACCAAGCACAAGCTGGCGCTCTGCCTCGGCAAGACCATCGGCGGCGAGCCGGTGATCGCCGACCTTGCCCGCATGCCCCACCTTCTCGTCGCCGGCACCACCGGCTCGGGCAAGTCGGTCGCGATCAACACCATGATCCTGTCGATCCTCTACCGGCTGAAGCCGGAGGAGTGCCGGCTGATCATGGTCGACCCCAAGATGCTCGAGCTTTCCGTCTATGACGGCATCCCGCATCTGCTCACCCCCGTCGTCACCGACCCGAAGAAGGCGGTGGTCGCGCTGAAATGGGCGGTGCGCGAGATGGAGGAGCGCTACAAGAAGATGTCGAAGCTCGGTGTGCGCAACATCGAC
>NZ_DASZAT010000009.1:0-1676 GCF_035944895.1 Allobosea sp. | reverse complement strand
GCCGCCACGGCGACCACGAGAACCACCAGCGCGGCAGCACGCAGCACGGCGAGAAGGGGCGTTACTGAACGCATCCGGGTTGACTCCTAATCGGAAGGATTTGAGACGCCTTTTTTACCGTTGGTAATCTTAAGGCGGGGTATTCGGGCTTGGTTAATTGTTGGTCATTCTGGCGCGAATGTGGCCGGAATCCGGGCTTTTCCGTGATGTTGCGGGGAAGACACGGGATCGTGTCTTCCCTCGGCGCATCGCGGAAGCTGCTTAACCGCGCAGCGGCGACCACGCTGGGTCGGAGGCGAAGGACTCGGTCTTGAGGTTGAGCTCGTTCCGGCCCCAGATGTCGATCGAGTGGAGGCTCGGGCCGGCATCGCCGCCCGGATCGCGGAAGAAGCCGATGACGCGGCTGTTCGGCGCCCAGGTCGGACCTTCCTGCACCTGCCCGGAGGACGAGAGGATGCGCTCGCCCGAACCATCGGGCTTCATGATGCCGATGTGGAACTGCCCGCCCGACTGCCGGGTGTAGGCGATGAGATCGCCGGCCGGCGACCAGACCGGGGTGGAGTAGCTACCCTCACCGTAGGAGATGCGCTGCGCACCGCCGCCACCCGCGCCCATGATGTAGAGCTGCGGGCTGCCGCCGCGGTCGCTCTCGAACACGATGCGCGAGCCATCCGGCGAGTAGCAGGGCGAGGTATCGATCGCCGCGCCGCTGGTGAGCTGGGTCGGGTTGCCGCCGCCGACGCCGGCCGCGTAGATGTTGGTGGTGCCGCCATTGGACACCGAGAACACCACAGTGCCGCCATCGGGCGAATAACGCGGCGCGAACGACATCGGCGCGCCGTTGATCAGCTTCTTGGACGCGCCGCCCAGCCCAGCGACGTAGACCTGCGGATTGCCGTCCTCATACGACGTGAAGGTCACCGAGCCGCCGTCGGGCGACAGCCGTGGCGACAGGGTGAGCGCCTTGCCCGAGCTGAGGTACTGCACGTTGAAGCCGTCCTGATCCATGATGGCGAGGCGCTTCACGCGATTGGCCTTGGGGCCGCTCTCGGCGACATAGAGGATGCGGGTGTCGAAATAGCCCGTGCCGCCCGACAGCGAGGCGTAGATCGCGTCGGAGACGATGTGGGCGATGCGGCGGTAGTTCTGCGCGTCGGTCTTGTAAGACTTGCCGACCACCTGGGCCGAAGCCTGGGTGTCCCAGACGCGCACCTGCGAGGCGACTTCGGCCCCGCGCTCCACCGAGCCCATCACCAGCGCGTCGACGGTGGCGGCGCGCCAGGCGGCGAAATCCGGCTCATTGGTGACGTCGCCGACGCGGATCGGCAGCGATGCGGGGTCGAGCGGCACGAACAGCCCGGAGCGCTTGAGGTTGTCGCGCACGATCTGCGCGATCTCGGCGCCGAAGGCCGGGTCGGACGAGGCGAAATCCGGAATGGCGATCGGCAGCGGCACGAAGTTACCGCCGGTGACGACGATCTCGACCAGCGCCTGCGACGGGGTGGCGAGGGCAAAGGCGCCGCCCGCGACGCCGAGTTTGAGCGCATTGCGCCGGGTGATCAGGGTCATCTTACGTCTCCATCTTTCTCGGGCGTCGGGGTCACTCAGAACTCCCGCGCTGCAAACTGGGCTCGGACATCCTGCCCGGCGGCCACGGTGAACGGGCCGCAGCGCTG
>NZ_DASZAT010000008.1:0-832649 GCF_035944895.1 Allobosea sp. | reverse complement strand
GGTGCCGGGGATCTTGGCCTTGGGATCCCGAATGTATTCGGCGAAGACCGCCTCGTCCCAGGTGATGTTGGCGCCCTTGTTGGCGGTCGAATAGCTGTAGCCCTCGACCTCGCCGGTATGGCGGCCGAACAGCCCGTTGAGCTGCGGACCGACCAGGTTCTTGGCGCCTTCGCCGATCTGGTGGCAGGCCCGGCACTTGTTCCACGAACGCTCGCCGGCCGAGACGTCCTGCGCCTGGGCGCTGGTGGCGAGGAAAGCGGCAGCAAAGGCAGCAGCGACGGCAGGCAGTTTCATGCGTTTGGGACCCTGGTGAGGAAGGAATGCTCGGCGCGGCCTCCCGAGGCGGCCACGCGGTGACTGGATTCAGCTGAACATGTCGGCGGTGATCGCCGCGTACCAGCCGATGTTCTCGGCCTGGTTTTCCTTGCGCAGTTCGGCGCTTTCGCGGGGCTGCGAGACGAAGGTCTCGGCTGCCGCGATCTTGCCGTCCTTGGGCTCGTAGCGGCCGCCCACCTTGATGGTGTCTTCGGTCTCGATCAGCGACCAGCAGGTGTTGATGTAGCGCGCCGGGAAGGTGCGACCGCCAGCGAGCTCGCCGCGGATCACCATCGCCGCGACCTTGGCCTGGCTGTTGGCGGAGAAGGCGGATTTGGGCATGTCGCCGCCGATGCAGGCATCGCCGAGCACGAAGATGTTGGGATCGGCGACCGATTTCATCGAGGCGGGGTCGATGGTGCAGTAGCCGCCAGCCGGCGCCAGGCCCGCCGAGCGGGCGATCTCGCCGGCCATCTGTGCCGGGACGACGTTGACGAAGGCGCAGTCCTTGTAGGTCTCGAAGCCGGTGACGACGGTGTTGGTCTTGGGGTCGACCGACTTGATGCCGTCATGCACCTTCGGCCCAAGCCATTCGATCATGGCGCCGTAATGCTTCTCCCAGCCCTCCTGGAAGACGCCCTGCTTCGAGAAGCTGTCCTTCGGATCGAGGATGAAGATCTTACAGTCGCGCCGGCCGGTCGCCTTGAGCACATGGGCGAACATCGATGCCCGCTCATAGGGGCCGGGCGGGCAGCGATAGGGGTTGGGCGGGGCGATCATCAGGATCGTACCGCCATTTGGCACCGCCTCGAGCTTCTGCCTGATCAATTGCGTCTGCCGGCCGGGCTTCCAGCCATGCGGCATGGCCTCCTCGACCTCCTTCGACCAGCCAGGGACGGAATCGTATTTCAGGTCGATGCCTGGCGAGACGACGAGCCGGTCATAAGGCAGGCGATCACCGGTCGAGAGCACGACCTCCTTCTTGTCGCGGTCGATCTGGGTGGCGCGGGCGCGGGCCAGCGTGATGCCATGGTTCTTCGCCAGCGCGTCATAGCGATGGCTGATCTCCTCATAGGACTTGAAGCCGCCGATGAAGAGGTTGGAGTGAAAGCAGGTCTGGTAGACCTCATTCTCCTCGACCAGCGTCACGGCGATGGCGCCGTTCGAATCCTTGGCGATGTACCGAGCCGCGGTCGCGCCGCCGGCGCCACCGCCGATCACCACGACGCGCGGCTTGCTCTGGCCGAGCACGGCCGGCGAGGCGATGGCGAAGCTGCCTGCAGCAGCGAACCCGGTCAGGAATGTGCGGCGGCTGGTCGACATGCTTTCCTCTCCCCTTCCCATCCTTCGCGCAGTCCTCTTGCGGGCCCTATCCGACCTTCAAATAAGCAAAACCCTTAGCCTGCATCGCGGCGACGGCGGCGACGCCGGAGGGCACGAAGCTGACGAACTCGGCCTTGCGCGCCTTGCTCTTGTCGATCTTCAGCCGGGAGAAGGTGATCTCGCAGAGATGGACCTTCAGCCCGTTCTTGGCGACATCCTCGACCCGCTCGAAGATCTTCGGGATCGCGGCGGCCTCCTCGCTCCAGCTCGTGCCGTCGAGGTTCTCCAGGAAGAACTTCACGCCGGCGCCATGCGCGACGATGGCGAGCTGCAGTGCGAACGGATCGGCGCCATAGGCGGAATAGTGGTTGGCGATGTTCTGCAGCATCTGGATGAAGCGCTGCGGATCGCCGAAATCGCAATGATAGAGGCAGGCGATATCGGCCTCCTTCTTGAGGTCGGCGAGCGCCGTCTGCCGGGGCGCGGCGAGCGCTGGCGCTGCGACCGCGACGACCCCGCTGGCCGCCGCCAGCATCAGCGCCCGGCGCGAAGCCTGCTGGGTTTCCTCCGACATCATGACCTCCTCGGCTCGGGCCATATGCCCGGCTACGGATTGGGCTTCAGACCTTCATAGTAAGCGGCCAGCGCGGCGATCTCCTCGCTGGAGAGCTTGCCGGCCACCGCCTGCATCACCTGATTGTCGCGCTGGCGCTGCCGATAGGCGTTCATCAGCGCGACGAACTGCTCGGCCGGATGGCCGACGATTGCCGGAATGCCGCCGACCTGCTTGCCGCTGCTCTGGTGGCAGCTGGTGCATTCGGCGGAGAGATATTCCCCCAGCGCCCTGTCCCCGGCGGCGTTCGCCGGGACGCAGGCCAGGACGAAGCCGAACACCGCGAGACGGACGGCGCCGGCTCCTCGCATCAGTCGACCTTCGGCGCCGTCTTGGAATCCGGGGTGACGTCGAGGATCACCGCCCGTCCGGTGATCTTCACCTCCGGCTTGCAGTTGGTCATGCACGGCTCCTTGCCCCAGAAGGCCTTCTCCGTGGTTTCGCGGTCGTCGTCGTAGAAGGCGGCCGCGTTCGGCAGCTTCACACTGGTAAAGTTCTTATCGGACAGTTCGAAGTCCTCGTCCTTCACGATGTCGTTGAGGTAGAGCAAATAGGCGGTGACGGCGTAGAGCTCGTCCGGCGACAGCGACTGGGCGTTGCCATAGGGCATGGCGCGGCGGACATAGTCGAACACCGTCGAGAGATCGGGCCAGAACGAACCGATCGTCTTCTCAGGCCTGTCGGATTTCAGCGAGCCCATGCCGCCGGCCAGCACCGGCCAGCGATTGTTGCCCTGGCCGAATTCGCCATGGCAACTGGCGCATTGCGCCTGGAAGATCTCGTCGCCCTGCTTGACCGTGCCCTTGCCGGGCGGCAGGCCCTTGCCGTCGGGGCGGACCGAGATGTCCCAGGCCTTGATCTCCTCCGGCAGCGCCTCGCGGCCGAGGCCGAGCTTGGCCGCCGGCGCTGGAGCCTGGGCAGCCTTGGCGGGCGGATGCGCTTGAGCCTGCTTGGCTGCCGGCTTGGTCTGGGCGATCAGCGGCGCCGCGGCCAGCACGGCGATCGCCGCTAGCCCCGCGAGCAGGACGGGATTAACCGATCTCGACATTTTCGGTCTCCCCGTTCGCCTTCACATGCCAGGTCTGGATGCCGTTGTTGTGGTAGATCGAGTTGGTGCCGCGGATCTTGCGCAGCTCCTCCTTGGTCGGCTGGAGATAGCCGGTCGAATCCATGGCGCGCGACTGGATCAGCAGGTCCTGCCCGGTCCAGTCGAAATCGACATAGAAGCGGGTCAGCGACTTATCGAGCACCGGTCCGTCGATCCTGGCGTGCTGCCAGTTCTTGCCGCCGTCGAGGGTGACGTCGACGCGTTTGATCGTGCCGCGCCCCGACCAGGCGAGGCCGGAGAGGACGTTGCGACCTTTCTGCTTCAACGGTGCCTGCGGAGATGGGTTGGTCACCACCGATTTGGCGTCCATGAAGAAGGTGAAGCGACGCGAGCGGCCATCGGCCAGGAGGTCGGTGTATTTCGAGGTCTCCTCACGCGCCTGCCAGGGCTGGTCGCCGACCTCGATGCGCCTGAGCCATTTGACCCAGAGATTGCCCTCCCAGCCGGGGATGACGGCGCGCAAGGGATAGCCCTGCTCGGGCCGCAATGCCTCGCCGTTCATGGCGAAGGCGATCAGCACGTCGTCGAGCGCCTTCTCGATCGGCAGCGAGCGGTTCATGCCGGAGGAATCGGCCCCCTCCAGCATCAGCCACTTCGCGTTGGTCTTCACCCCGGCCTCGGCCAGCAGCAGCTTCAGCGGCACGCCGGTATACATGACGTTGTGGACCATGCCGTGGGTGAACTGGCAGCCATTGAGCTGCGCGCCTCGCCACTCCATGCCGGAATTCGCCGCGCATTCGAGGAAGTGGATGCGGTTCTGCCGCGGCATCCGCCTGATGTCTTCCATGGTGAAGACCAGCGGCTTGTCGACGAGGCCATGGATCATCAGGCGGTGATTGGCCGGGTCGATGTCGGCGATGCCGCCGTGATGGCGCTCGAAGCAGAGGCCGGACGGGGTGATGATCCCATCCAGCTCGTGCAGCGGCGTGAAGTTGACCGAGGATTCGGGCGAGGCCGTCAGCCAGGAGACATCGCGGCGGATCACGTTCTTCTCGAAGCGCGACGGCGTGCCATAGGGCCGCTTGTCGACGCCCTCGCCGAGATAGCGGCTCCAGTCCTGGACCTCGGTGATCAGCGGATCGGGCTTGGCCGTTTCGGCGCGGGCGAGCCCGGTGCCGGCGAGGCCGGCTCCGGCGACCGCGGCCCCGCCGAGGAAGCGGCGGCGGCTGAGCGGATCGGGCTTTGCGGGAGAGGTCATGCCTCGTCTCCTTGCTCTTTGACGAGCGTGATGGCGGAGGCGCTCATGCCCCGCTCACCTTCACGGCATCGTTCGGCTTGATGGTGATGGTCTTGGCCGCGGCGACATGGTCGCGGACCACGTCCCAGATCGGCGGCCCCTGCGTGCCCTCGTTGACGCTGGCCCAGCCGGCGACGACATATTTGCGGGAGGCGTCGATCGGCTTGCCGGATTTGAGATGGGTCAGGCCGGAGATGCGGCTGCCCATCGGCTTGCCGACATCGATGGCGTAGCCCATGCCGCCGATGCGGACCATGTCGCCGCCGCCCTGGAAATAGGGGTCGGGGTGAAAGATGTTGTCGGCGACGTCCTCGAGGATCTCCTTGAGCTGCGCGCCGGTCATCTCCATCCGGTAGCAGTTCGGATAGGTGATCGCGGTCGCGTTGGTGATCGCCTCCCAGGTGACCGCCTCGCCCGGCAACAGCGAACCGCCCCAGCGGAAGCCGGGCGAGAGCGCGATCTCGGCGTCGCGCTGGCTCAGCATGGCGCCGCAGATCAGGTCGTCGAAGGTGCCGTTGAAATTGCCGCGCCGGTAGAGCAGCGAGTCGGTGCGGCCGATCTCCTTCGCCAGTTCGGCGGCATAGGGTGCACGCAACTTGGTCACCAGCGCCGCCATCTCCGCATCAGGGGCGATCGCATCGGCGAAGACCGGCATCAGCTTGAAGCGGATATCGGCGACCTTGCCGTCCTTCACCGCGATGTCGAGCCGCGAAACGAACTTGCCATGCGAGCCGGAGGCGACGAGGGCAGTCTGCCCGACGCGGATAAGCCCCGGCATGGCGTCATGGGTATGGGCGGTCAGGATGACGTCGATGCCCTTGACCCGGCTCGCCAGCTTGCGGTCGACATCGAAACCGTCATGCGAGAGCAGCACGACGATCGCGGCGCCCTCGGCACGGGCTTCCTCGACCTGCTTCTGGATTTCCTCCTCGCGGATGCCGAATTCCCAATCCGGGAACATCCAGCGCGGATTGGCGACGGCGGTGCGCGGCAGCGCCTGGCCGATCACCGCGACCTTGACGCCGCCCTTCTCGAAGACCTTGCGCGGCGGGAAGACCGGCTCGTTCCATTCCTTGTCGCGGATGTTCTGGGCGAGGAAGGCGAAGGGCGCGGCCTCGACGATCTCCTTGACTCGCTCGGCGCCGAGCGTGAACTCCCAGTGCGAGGTCATCGCGTCGAGCTTCAGGGCCGACATCACGTCGACCATGTCCTGGCCCTTGGTCTGGAGCGAACTCCAGCTGCCCTGCCAGGTGTCGCCGCCGTCGAGCAGCAGGACCTTGTCGTCGCCGCGCTCGGCCCTGACTGCCTTGACCAGCGTCGCGATCCGGTCGAGCCCGCCCATCCGGCCATAGTTGCGGGCAAGCGAGACGAAGTCGTCCGAGGTCAGCGCGAAAGCGTCGGCCGAGCCGGCCGCGATCTTGAAATGCTCGCGGAAGGCAGCGTCGGTCAGATGCGGCGGCAGGCCCTTGACCTCGCCGACGCCGAGATTGACCGCGGGCTCGCGGAACTGCAGCGGCATCAGCTGGGCGTGGATATCGGCCACATGCAGGATGGTGACCTGGCCCTGCGGCTCGAAGCGCAGGATATCGGCCTGCGACAGCTTCTGCTGGGCCGCGGCGCGCCCGAGCGGGCCGAGGCCGGAGGTGGTCGTCAAGGCCGCGGCGACCGCCGTCGCCTGCAGGAAGTCTCGTCTCGAGATCATGACTCATCCTTTGGATGCGCGCACATCGCGATCCAGGGAATGCAAGGCGAAAGGCGCCGCCGGAGGCCGGCGGCGATACGATTTCAAAAAGGCTCAGCCGACCGTCAGCTTGTTCTTCGAGGTGTATTCCGAGCCGTCGTCATCCTTCCAGGTGAAGGTGAATTCGCCCGATTCGGTCGCCTTGAAGAAGAAGGACTGGTAGGGATTGGCTGAAATCGCCGAGAACCAATCGGCCGAGAAGACCGGCTTGCCGTTGAAGCTCGCCGAGAACTTGTTGATGATCTTGCGCGGAATGGTCTCGCCCTTGGCGTCCTTGCGCTGACCGGATTCCATCTCGTGCGAGATCAGCGTCTTGATCTCGATGATCTCGCCGGCGGTGGCCTTGGCCGGAACGCGCACGCGCGGCGTGGGCTTGGTGGTCATGGGTGTTTCCTCGCCTTGTTCTGGTCGGTTGTCGGCGCGGCGTCAGCCGCCGCAGCCGCCGATCGTGACCTTGATGTTGGCCTTGGCCGTGTGCAGAGCGCCGTTCGACATCTCGGCGACGCAGATGATGTCCTGCGTCTGCGCGAGCCGCATGCGCGTCGCTGCCGAGGCCTTTCCGCAGGCCGGGGTGAACTGGTAGCTGACGACGCCCGGCAGCGGATTGCCTTCGGCGAAGACGTGCACGGCCTTGACGTAGTCGGCCTCGGTCATCGGGCTCTCGATCTCGACATTGATCGGCACGACCAGTCCGTTCTCGGCGATCTCGGGCACGTCGAGCTTGATCTTGCCGGAAGCCATCGGCTTGTCGCCGTAGAGCTTCTTGATCTCGGCAGCGACCGCCTTCTCGTCGGCGAAGGCGAGCTTCGGCGCGATCGCGGCGGCGGCGAGAGCCCAGGCGGCGGCCTTTACCGCATCGCGGCGCGACAGCGTCGACGGTTGGGTCTGCATGCGAGGGCTCCTCCCTGGAATTCGTCTTGTTTTAAGGCTTGACGGCGCCGCGCCGGGTCGCCAATCATTTGCACGTATCGTGATATTGTTTTTTGTGAATGTAAAGCCCCCGAGAGGGCCAGCGACCAAGCCGCAGCATAAGCGGCTGTAGAGGAAACGAAAGGGCGAGGGATGAAGCTTCCGATCCTCGGAGCGGCCGCGTTGGCGGCCGTCATGATCATGGCGGCCGGGCCGCTGACCGCGCAATCGCCGCCGCAGGACGACAGCGAGAAGGAGATCGAGCGCTATCGCCAGATGCTCTCCGATCCGTTCTCGAATCCGGGCTTCCTCGCGGTCGATCGCGGCGAGGGCCTGTGGGCGGAGAAGCGCGGCAGCAAGAACGTCTCGCTGGAAGGCTGCGATCTCGGCGAGGGGCCGGGCAAGCTCGAGGGCGCCTTCGCCAAGCTGCCGCGCTATTTCGCCGACGCCGACAAGGTGATGGACACCGAGCAGCGTCTGCTCTGGTGCATGGACAAGCTGCAGGGGCTCGACACCAAGGAGGTCGTCCTGCGCCGCTTCTCCGGCCCGGCGCGGGCATCCGACATGGAGGACCTCGTCGCCTTCATCGCCAACAAGTCGAGCGAGATGAAGATCCAGCCGCAGCTCTCCCATCCCAAGGAGAAGGAGATGGCGGCGGTCGGCGAAGCGCTGTTCTACACCCGCGGCGGCGTCAACGACTTCTCCTGCGCCACCTGCCATGCCGAGGAAGGCAAGCGCATCCGCCTGCAGGGCCTGCCCAATCTCTCGGCCAAGGGCAAGGCCGCGCAGGAGACGATGGGCACCTGGCCAACCTATCGCGTCTCGCAGAGCGCATTGCGGACGATGCAGCACCGGCTCTGGGACTGCTATCGCCAGCAGCGCTGGCCGGTGCCCGAATACGGCTCCGAGGCCCTGACCGCGCTCACCGTCTTCCTGCAGAAGCAGGCCGAAGGCGGCGAGATCAAAGTTCCGTCGATCAAGCGCTGAGGGGAAACGTGATGATCAGGACATTCATTCCCCTCGCGGCCTTGCTGCTCGCCTCAGGGGCCGCCAGCGCCCAGGAGCGCCCGGCCCAGGCCGTGATCGACGCCTATCTGAAGTCGACCTTCGGCAAGGCCTCGGCCGAATGGCAGGCCAGGATCAAGCCGGACGACTCGCTCGCCGTCTGCAACACGACTCGCAACAACCCGTCCTCGGCCGAATCCGACGCGATGCTGAAGCGCGAGAGCGCCCGCGTCGTCTATCCCGCTGACGGCAAATTCCTCGGCGACTGGAAGAAGGGCTATCAGGTCGCCAATAACGGCCGCGGCGGCCAGTTCTCCGATCCGCCGGGCACGGTCGCCGGTGGCAACTGCTTCGCCTGCCACCAGCTCGACCCGAAGGAGGTCAGCTACGGCACGCTCGGCCCGAGCCTGTCCGCCTACGGCAAGGACCGCAAATACGATCCCGAGACGATCAAGGACGCCTACACCAAGATCTACAATTCGATGGCGGTGGTGCCCTGCTCGAACATGCCGCGCTTCGGCGTCAACAAGGTGCTCGACGAGCAGCAGATCAAGGACGTGATGGCCTATCTGTTCGATCCGGAATCACCGGTGAACAAGTAAGCCTTGCCGGAGCAGCCCATGCTGACGCGTCGCCTGTTCGTCACTGCCGGCGCCTGCGCCCTCGCCTCACCGGCCCTGGCGCAGGTCGTGGCGACGCTCGGCTCCGGCGATGAGACGCTGACCGTCCTCAGCGACGGCAGCTTCGAACTGCCGCTCTCGATGCTGGCGCGCGATATCGCGCCGGCAGAGCTCGCTGCCGAGGCGAAGCAGAGCGGGCCGACGCGCTCGGTGCTCAACGTCACCTGCCTGAAGCGCGGCAAGGACGTCATCCTGTTCGATTGCGGCTCGGGCGCGAACTTCCTGGCCGGCTCCGGCAAGCTCGCCGAGAGCCTGAAGGCCGCCGGAATCGAGCCCGATGCGGTGACGCATGTGCTCTTCACCCATCTCCATCCCGATCATTTCTGGGGTGCGCTCGACGAGTTCGACAGCCCGCTCTTTCCCAATGCGCGCTGGCTGGTGGCCGCGCCCGAGATCAGGTTCTGGACCGATCCCAAGGTCTATGCGGGGCTGCCCGAGGACCGGCACGCCTTCGCCGCCGGGGCGCAGCGCATCGCCAAGGAGCTCGGCGACAAGCTCGAGCGGGTCGAGCCCGGCCGCGAATGGCTGCCGGGGATCGAGGCGGTGGCGACGCCAGGCCACACGCCGGGCCATATCTCCTTCGCCTTCAAGGCGGCCGGCGGCCCGGTCATGGTGCTCGGCGATGCGCTGACGCATCCGCTGGTCTCGTTCGCACGGCCGGACTGGCGGCCCGCCTCGGACCAGGACGCCGATCTCGCCGTCGCAACGCGGCGCAAGCTGCTCGACCGGCTTGCCCAGGAGAAGGGGCAGATCATCGGCTACCATCTGCCCGGCGCCGTCGGGCGCGTCGAGCGACAGGGCACGGCCTATCGCTTCGTCGCGGCCGGCTGATCGCAAGCCATCAGCCGCGCTGCCACAGCCCCCTGATCGAGCCTTCGACCAGGAAGGCGATGCCGATTCGCGCGCCGATCATCATGCCGGCGATCGCCAGCGGCCAGGACAGGGCCAGCATCGAGCCGGCCGAGATGCCCTGCCCGATCGTGCAGCCGCCGGCGAGCACGCCGCCACCGCCCATCAGCACGGCGCCGAGGAGATGGCGGCGCATCTCGCGGTCGTCGTCGAAGGCTTCCCAGCGGAACTCCCGATCATAGAGCGCCGACAGGAACGAGCCGAGCGTGACGCCGGCCAGCGTGCCGATGCCGAATTCGAGCAAGGCGGCAGGCGCGCTCAGCACGGCATAGAGCGCCCGCCCGACCGGCGAGACGAAGGTCAGGCTCTGCGCCCGCGGCACGGTGGCGAAGGCGTCGACCGCAACGCCCGTCACCCACCAGCCGACAACGACGGCAAGCCCGAGCGTCGCACCCGCCAGCAGCAGCCGAGGCGAGCGTCGCAGCCTTGGATCGATGGCAACGATGGCGATGAGGACGAGTGCGCCGGCTGCGGTGATCAGAAGACGCGCGGCGGGAGCGCCAAGATAGGTCATAATCCCTGCGAGGTCGCCCTTGAGGCCGCCGGGCAGCGGCCAGTAGACCTTCTCCAGCACCTCGATCCGGATCGGCGCGAACATGCCGCGCAGCGTCGCATAGGCGACCGCGCCGAAGACCATCATCACGATCAGGCTGCGCAGGTCGCCGGAACCGAGGCGGATCAGCGAGCCGAAGCCGCAGGTGCCGACCAGCGCCATGCCGAGCCCGAACAAGGTGCTTCCGACGATGATCGAGAGCCAGGGCAGCGCCGGCTGCACATAGGTCGAACTCGCAGGATCGAGCAGATGCAGCCCGATCAGCGCCTGCGTGCCGATCAGCGCGATCGCCAGGGCAAGGCCGAAGATCCGCAAGCGGCGGGTGTCGCCGCCCATCCAGGCATCCTCGACCGCTCCGAAGGAGCAGAGCCGGGCGCGACGGACGGTGAAGCCGCAGATCGCGCCGACGCCGACACCAGCCAGTGCCGCGCCCCAGGCCGGCAGCTCGATCATGGCAGTCGCCGCTGGCGGCTATGGTTGCTCACGATTTGCCGGCTTCGGGTCCAGGCGGGTTGCAGAAGATGTCGTAGATCACGGCAATGACACGCCGGACATCGTCGCTGGCGAGGCTGTAATAGATCGCCTTGCCGTCGCGGCGGGTGGTGACGAGTTGGTCGAGCCGCAGGCGCGCGAGCTGCTGCGAGACCATGGGCTGGCGCAGCGAGAGCAGATTCTCGAGCTCGGTCACCGTCCGTTCCCGCTCGGCGAGCAGGCAGAGCAGCAGCAGCCGGTTCTCATGCGAGAGGGCTTTGAGGAAATCGCTGGCCTTGCGGGCCTTGCGCATCAGCTGGTCGAGCTCGGGCGAGAACTCGGCGCCGTCGCGCAGTTCGGTTTCGAGCGCTTTCGAGACGATCGCGGTCATTGGGTCTGTGCGCCTGATCGTTGAACCTGAGGAGTCTCAATGACAGCAACCAGCCGCCCGAGCAAACCCCAGAACATGTCGTCGTTGAGATAGCCGGTGATGCGGCCGACCTCCTGGCCATCCTCGACCAGCACGAAGGTCGGCGTCGCGATGACCGGCTCGCGCAGACCCTCGCCGCGGACGCCGCCTGCCGGCAAGTCGATCCGGCGCAGCGGCGCGGCCCTGCCTTCGGGCGTCTTGGCATAGACCGGTGCGACCTCGCGCTCGAAGCGGACGCAGAAGGGGCAGCCATTGCGCGTGTACATCACGAGCTCAGCCGCAAAGGCCGGCAGCGACAGCAATAGCGGCAACGTGAACGCCGCCGCCAGCCCCGCGCGATATCGCCCGCTTGCAATCATCGGCCGAACATAGTCGTATTCATATGTTTATACCAGAGCCCGCCGAGGCTCGGTGCGGAGGCGATGCCATGATCACACGACGCAGCCTGCTGGCGAGCACGATGGTGGCCATGGCGGCATCGCCGGCCCTGGCCAAGGCCAAGCTCGGCGAGGACGGGCTCTACCAGGAGGACTGGTATCTCGAAAGCTTCCTCGATCTTGCCGACGACCTGACCAATGCGAGCCAGGGCGGCAAGCGCTTCGTGATTCTCTGGGGGCTGCGCAATTGCCCGGCCTGCCGGCGCATGCACGAGGTCCATCTCGCCGACCCCGCGATCGAATCCTATATCCGCGACAATTTCGCGGTATTGCACCTCAACATCCTCGGCGCCCGCGAGGTCACCGATTTCGATGGCAGCAAGCTGACCGAGAAGGCGCTGGCCAAGCATTACGGCATCGAGGGCACCCCGGCGATCCAGTTCTTCCCGACCAGCACCGCCGGGCTCGCGGCGAAAGCGCCCAAGGACCGCGAGGTCGCGCGCATGGCCTCGCTGCCGGAGCCGCAGGCTTTCATCGCCCAGTTCCGCGCCGTCAGGAACGGCGTGTGAGGTCGGAACGTCTGATCTTCTAGATCAACGCCAGCATGTGCAGGCCGACGAAGCAGCCGGCCCCGGCTCCGATCAGCAGCAGCGGGTTGACCGGGGTCAGCATCAGAAGCGCCGTCGAGACCAGCGCAAGGCCACGCGCGAACCAGCCGCCGTCGAGCGCCTGGATCAGGACATAGCTCGCCGCCAGGATCATCCCGGCTGCGACCGGCCTGAGGCCGGTTTCCAGCGCGGTCAGGATGCGGGCGCCCTGATAGCGCGACCAGAGGCTGGTGACGGCATAGATCAGCACGGCGGTCGGCCCGAAGATGCCGACCGTCGCGGCAAGCGCCCCCCAGAACCCGGCGATCTGCCAGCCGATCAGCGTCGCCAGCAGCGAGCCCGGGCCGGGCGCCAGGCGGGCGATGGCGAAGGCGTCAACGAATTGCGAGGCGGTCAGCCAGTGGTTCACGTCGACGATCTGGCGATGCATGTCGGCGATCGCGCTCTGGCCGCCGCCGATCGTGACCAGCGACAGCGGCAGGAAGACGATGAGGATGCTGAAGGCGGTGGGCGGCATCATCGCGTCCTCAGGCCTGATGGTAGGCGACTGCGACGCTGAGCGAGCCGATGCCCAGCACCGTCCAGAGCAGCGGCCAGTGCAGCACCACGACCGCGATGAAGGTCGCGGCCATGACGGCAAGCGGAAAGACCCGCCGCGGCACGCGCCGCGCCGCCGTCAGCCCCATCGCCAGCGACAGGCCAATCGCCGCAGCAGCCGCGCCGTCGAGCGCGACATGGCTGAGCTCATAGCCGGAGATCGAGGCGAAGGCGCTGCCGATCAGGACGATAACGATCGCGGCCGGAACGATGATGCCGAGCCAGGAGGCAGCGGCGCCGGCCCGCCCGGCGAGCCTGTAGCCGATCCAGATCGCCATATTGGTGACGTTGACGCCCGGCAGCGCCTGCGCGATCGAGAGGCCGTTGAGGAAATCCTCCTCGCTCAGCAGGCGGCGGCGCTGCACGAACTCCCGGAGCATCCAGCCGCTGAGGCCGCCGCCGAAGCTGGTCAGGCCGATGCGGGCGAAAATCAGGAAGAGCTGCAGCGGCGTCGGCCGCGGGGCTTGCGTCTCGGACATGGGCGTTCGTGGCTGCGGCGTCGCTCGCGCGAACAATGCAGGCTTTGCGCCGCCCGGCCAGCCCCATGCCGCATATCCGGCATGAGTCCCACGGCGTGGTCGGCACCGGCAACAAAAGTGCAAAAGGCGCTTGACCTTACCATCGTTGGAAGGTGCAGGGTGTGACAATCGTCAAACGAAGGACCTTGCCGCCATGTGCTCCTGCCAGCAGCATTCGACCACCACCTCGGCCGCGGCGCCCGCTCCCGGCGGGGCCATCAGCTTTCACGTCGAGGACATGACCTGCGGCCATTGCGCCGGCACGATCAAGCAGGCGATCGAGGGCAAGATTCCAGGCACCTCCGTCACCGCCGACCCCGGCTCGAAGCTGGTCAGCGTCGAGGGCAGCGCTGACATCGCCGCGATCAGGTCGGCCATCACCGCGGCCGGCTACACGCCGAGCGCGGAACTGGTCGGTTGAGGCGGGACATGGCGAACGAGCTCAGCCTCTCCCGCCGCGGCCTGCTGTTTGGCGCCGCCGCATTCGGGCTGTCGCGCCCGACGGGTGCCGCCGAGGCCTTGCCTAAAATGGTCGTGACGCGCGATCCGAACTGCGGCTGCTGCGGCAACTGGGTCAAGCATGTGCAGGCCGCCTGCTTCCCGGTCGAGGTAATCGAGGTCGCGGACGTCGCGCCGCTCAAGCTGAAGCTCGGCGTGCCCGATGCGCTCGCCTCCTGCCACACCGCCGAAATCGGCGGCTATGTGCTGGAAGGTCATGTCCCGGCGCAGGCGATCAAGCGGCTGCTCGCCGAGAAGCCGAAGGTGATCGGCCTCGCCGTCGCCGGCATGCCGGTCGGCTCGCCCGGCATGGAAGTGCCGGGCCAGGCACCCGACACGTATGACGTCGTCGTCTTCTCGTCCGGCCGACAGAACGTCTTCGCACGCTATCGCGGAACGCAGCCTATCTGATGCCTCGCTGACCTAATCGGACCGCTCGCCGGTCCGGAACAGGTCCAGGATGACCTCCCGCGCCCAGCGCAGCATCGCGTTCTGGGCATGACGCCGGCTCCAGTGCAGCGCGACGCTGAAATCGCGCTGCGGCAGGGCCGGCTCGAGCAGCGCGAAGGCGCCGAGCGGCTCGAGGTGCAGGCCGATCTGGCGCGGCATCAGCACGGCGAGGTCGGTGGCGCGGATGATCGGCGGCAGCGCCATGAAGCTGGAGACGACCAGGCGGATGCGCGGGTCGAGATGCAGCATCTCCAGCATACGCTGCGTCTGGGCGTGCGAGCGCACGGCGACGAAGTCGAGCTTCGCGATGGCTTCGGCGCTCAAGGCGCCATCGACGACTTGCCGTGTCACCGGATGGTCGGCGCGGACGAAGACCTGGTAGCGGTCGCTCAGCATCTCCGCATGCGCAGTGCCGCCCACGGTCGGCAGGAAGCCCAGCGCGAAGTGAAGCTGGCCATTGTCCAGCGCCTCGGAAATCGCCTCATGCGGCCAGGCACGCGCGGTGATGCGCAGGTTCGGCGCGATCTCGCGGAAGGTCGTCATCAGCGGCGGCAGGAAGCGGCCTTCGCCGATGTCGCTGAGATGCAGGCGCAGTTTGGCATCGGTTGTCGCGGGGTCGAAGCTCTCGCCCTCGGTGAGGCCGGCTTCCAGCAGCGCGAGGCCCGCCTGGACGGAGTGCGCGAGGCGTTCGGAGCGGGCGGTCGGCCTGACGCCGCCGGCGACGCGCTCGAACAGCGGGTCGCGCAGCAGGAGACGCAGCCGCGTCAGGGCCTGGCTCGTCGCCGGTTGCGAGAGCCCGAGCTCCTCGGCGGCGCGGCTGACATTGCGGGTGCGGTAGACCGCGTCGAACAGCCTCAGCAGGTTCAGGTCGATCGTATCGATATTCGCCATGCGAATAATACTTAGTCGCTTCATCTAATTGAGCAATGGCGGGCATGCCGCCACAGTGCCTGCGATCCGAGGGACGCGCATGCCAGCCGACAGCACATCATCCTCCGCCCGCCCGAGCGTCCGCGAAGCCGTGCTCGACCTGCTGCGCCAGCTCAAGATCGACACGGTCTTCGGCAATCCCGGCTCGACCGAATTGCCGATGTTCCGCGAGTACCCCGAGGACTTCCGCTATGTGCTCGGCCTGCAGGAAGCGGTCGTGGTCGGGATGGCCGACGGCTATGCCCAGGCGACGCGCAATGCGGCGCTGGTCAATCTGCATTCGGCCGCCGGCGTCGGCCATGCCATGGGCAACATCTTCACGGCGTTCAAGAACCAGACGCCGCTGTTGATCACCGCCGGCCAGCAGGCGCGCTCGATCCTGCCCTTCGACCCTTTCCTTGCCTCGGTGCAGGCGACCGAATTGCCCAAGCCTTACGTCAAATGGGCGATCGAGCCGGCGCGCGGCGCCGACCTGCCGCTTGCCCTGGCGCGCGCCTATCACATCGCCATGCAGCCGCCGCGCGGCCCGGTCTTCATCTCGATCCCGGCTGATGACTGGGACCAGCCGGGCGAGTTCGTCGTGCCGCGCCGGGTCAGCCAGGCGCTGGCGCCGGCGCCCGACGCGATCGCGGCGATCGCCGAACGCCTCAACGCCAGCAAGCGGCCGGCCTTCGTCGTCGGCGCCGGCGTCGCGCGCGACCTGGCCGTCGACGATGTCGTCGCGCTCGCTGAGCGCCATCAGGCCTCGGTCTATGTCCCGCCGATGTGCGCGCGCTGCGGCTTCCCCGAGCGCCATCCCCAGTTCTGCGGCTTCCTGCCGGCAATGCGCGAGAAGATCGTCGAGCGCCTCGCCCCGCACGACTTCATCCTCGTGCTCGGCGCGCCTGCCTTCACCTATCATGTCGAGGGCAACGGGCCGCATGTCCCCCCAGGAGCACAGCTCGCACAAATCGTCGACGATCCGCAGCAGGCGGCCTGGGCGCCGGTCGGCGACAGCGTCGTCGCCAGCCTCGATCTGGGCGTACGGGCACTGCTCGCCGCGAGTGCACCCGGCGCCGGGCGCGAGGCGGCGCTGTCCCGCCCCGTCCCGCCGGTCCCCTCCCCCGGCGTGCCGATGTCGGCGGCCTATGCGCTCTCGGTGATCGACCGGGAGCGCCATGCCGACGACGTCGTCGTCGAGGAGGCGCCGAGCACCCGCTCGACCATCCAGACCTATCTGCCGATGAGTGGCGCCGACAGCTTCTACACCATGGCGAGCGGCGGGCTCGGCCACAGCATGCCGGCGGCGGTCGGCATCGCCCTGGCACGCCAGCGGATGAAGCTGCCGGGGCGGGTGATCGCGCTGATCGGTGATGGTTCCAGCCTCTATTCGATCCAGGCGCTCTACAGCGCCGCGCAGCTCAACCTGCCGATGACCTTCCTGATCCTCAACAATCGCCGCTATGCGGCGCTGCAGGATTTCGCACCGGTCTTCGGCTACGCGCCGAACGACAAGCCCGCCGGAACCGAACTGCCGGGCATCCATTTCACGCAATTGGCGGGTGGACAGGGCGTGCCGGGCGAGCGTGTCGAGCGCCCCGAAGACCTCGCCCCGCGCCTGCGCGCCGCCTTCGCTGCGTCCGGCCCGAACCTGATCGACATCGTGATCGCCTGATTTGCGAGGCCCAGAGATGACCAGCACCGACACCATCAATCTCCTGATCGGCGGCAAGGCGGTCGCAGCCACGGGCGGGCGCGTCTTCGAGCGCCGCAACCCGCTCGACGGCTCCGTCGCGAGCCGCGCCGCTGCGGCGGCGCCGGACGATGCGCGCGCAGCGGTCGAGGCCGCCGCTCGCGCCTTCCCGGCCTGGTCGCAGACGCCGCCGGCCAAGCGTCGCGAATTGCTGGTCAAGGGCGCGCATGCGCTCGAAGCCCGTGCCGCCGATTTCACCGCCGCGATGTCGGCCGAGACCGGGGCTTCGGCCATTTGGGCCGGCTTCAACGTCCATCTTGCCGCCGACATGCTGATCGAGGCCGCCGCGCTGACGACGCAGATCAGCGGCGAGGTCATCCCCTCGAATGTGCCCGGCAGCCTCGCCATGGCGGTGCGCCAGCCGGCCGGCGTCGTGCTCGGCATGGCGCCCTGGAATGCGCCGGTCATCCTCGCCACCCGCGCCGTCGCGGTGCCGCTCGCCTGTGGCAATACCGTCGTGCTGAAGGGCTCGGAGCTCTGCCCGCGCACGCATGGGCTGATCATCGCGGCGCTGCAGGAGGCGGGACTGCCGGAGGGCGTCGTCAACTTCGTCACCAATGCGCCTGAGGACGCTGCCGAGGTCGTCGCGGCGATGGTGGGCCATCCCGCGGTCCGGCGGGTCAACTTCACCGGCTCGACCCATGTCGGCCGGATCATCGCAAAACTCTGCGCCGAGCATCTGAAGCCGGTGGTGCTGGAGCTCGGCGGCAAGGCGCCGGCGCTCGTCCTCGACGATGCCGATCTCGATACGGCGGTCGCCGGCATCGCCTTCGGCGCCTTTGCCAATTCCGGCCAGATCTGCATGTCGACCGAGCGCATCGTCGTCGACGGCAAGATCGCCGACGATTTCGTCGCCAGGCTCTCTGCCAAAGCGCAGAAGCTCCCGCTCGGCGATCCCCGCAAGGGGCCGGTGGTGCTCGGCTCGGTCGTCGACATGAAAGCGGTCGAGCGCTGCAATGCCCTGATCGACGACGCGCTCGCCAAGGGCGCGACGCTGGTCTGCGGCGGCAAGGCGGAGACGACCTTGTTCCCGGCGACGCTGCTTGACCATGTCACCCCTGCGATGCGGATCTATGGCGAGGAGAGCTTCGGCCCGGTCAAGGCGATCGTCCGCGTCGACGGCGAGGAGGCCGCGATCGCCTGCGCCAACGACAATCCTTATGGGCTCTCGGCCGCCGTCTTCACCGGCGACACCGCGCGCGGCTGGCGCGTCGCAGCCCGCATCGAATCCGGCATCTGCCATGTCAACGGCCCGACCGTGCATGACGAGGCGCAGATGCCGTTCGGCGGCGTCAAGAACAGCGGCTATGGCCGCTTCGGCGGACGCGCCGGCATCGAGGCCTTCACCGAACTGCGCTGGCTGACGCTGCAGACCACGCAGCGCCACTATCCGTTCTAGGCGCGATGATGAGCCCGATCCGGATCTCGATACTCGGCGCCGGCGCGATGGGCTCGCTGTTCGGCGGGCTCCTCGCCGAAGCGGGCCATGGCGTCGAGCTGCTCGACGTCAACCCGGCCCAGATCACGGCGGTACGCGAGCATGGCCTGCTGATCCGCAACGATGCCGGCGAGCGGCGGGTTGTCCTCCCGATCATGCGGCCGCAGCAGGCGACGACACAGCCCGACTGGCTGATCGTCTTCACCAAGGCGATGCACACGCAAGGCGCGCTCGCGGCTGCCAGGCATCTGATCGGCCCGCAGACCCGCCTGCTCAGCCTGCAGAACGGCCTCGGCAATGCCGAGAAGCTGGCTGATTTCGCCGACGCCTCGCGCATCGCCATCGGCATGACGACGGTCCCGGCCGACCTCGTAGCTCCCGGAGAAGTGCAGTCGCATGGTGAGAGCAAGACCCGCGTGGTCATGCTCGATGGCAGCCGGGATGCCGCGCTCGCAGCACTGGCGGCGGCGCTGGACGCGGCCGGCCTGCCCTGCGCTGTTGATCCCGATGCGGTCGTCGCGATCTGGGAGAAGGTCGCCTTCAATGTCGCGCTGAACAGCCTGTGCGCGGTGACGCAGCGCACGGTCGGGGGCCTCGGGAGTACGGCCGAAGGGCGCCGGCTCGCCCACGCCGTCGCGAACGAGGTCCTCGAAGTGGCGCAGGCGGAAGGGCTCGCAGTTTTAGCCCAGCGCACCCATGCAACGATCGATCATGCGCTTGACCATCATGGCGGGCACAAGCCCTCAATGCTGCAGGACCTGCTGGCGAAGCGCCCGACCGAGATCGAGACGCTGAACGGCGCGGTCGTTCGCTCCGCCGAGAAGCACGTCATCGCGGCGCCGCGGACCGAAGCGCTCTACGCCCTCGTGAAAATGGCGGAACAGAGCACGTGAGCACCAGTCGGATCATCCGCGAGAGAGGCGCCCAGGCGCTACGTCCGCCGCTCGATTTTCCTGTTGCACATTATTTAACATGTGAAATAATTTTCGGAACGCCGGGCGAAGAGGGATCGCGCGGCTGACGCGTGCGCAAGGGAACAGGGTCCAGCCTTGTCCCAGCGAACCAGGACAAGGGCGGAGCGAGCCGCCCGGCGACCGGACGCGCGGAACCAAGCGCGCCGAAGGCGGACAAGGGGAGGAAGGCCGATGCAGGAACCCGTGCCAGGCGCGCCGGCGAACGATCCGATCGTTTTCGGGCCGTCAGGGCGTGTGCTGCTGGCGGTCGCGAAGGTCCTGGCAATCACCGGCGGGCTGCTGTTCGTCGGCCTCGTCGTGATGTCGATCGTCTCGATCGTCGGCCGCAAGCTGCTGTCCGCTCCCGTACCCGGCGATGTCGAGCTCTTGCAGATGATCGCAGCCGCAGCCTCCGCCGCCTTCTTCGCCTATTGCCATCTCAACCATGGCGACGTGAAGGTCGATTTCTTCACCGCCGCCGCCCCGCCCTGGGTCAACCATGCGCTCGACGCCTTCGGCTCGCTGCTGGTCGGGCTGGTCGGGGCGGTCCTGACCTGGCGCGTCTATGTCGGCGCGATCGGCGTCCGCGAGGACGGTGAAACCTCGGCGATCCTCGATATTCCGATCTGGTGGGCGCAGATCGCCATGGTTCCGGGCTTTGCGATGCTGGCGCTGGCCGGCTTCTACATGGCGACGCGCCATGCCCAGGAAGCGGCGCGTCGCGAGGAGATCCGTCTATGAGCGGGATCTCGATCGGCTTCACCATCTTCGCCGGCCTGCTCGCGCTGATGGCTTTTCGCGTGCCGATCGGCATTGCGATGTTCGTCGCGGGCTCCAGCGGCTATGTCTACCTGATGGGTGGCAACCTCGCGCCCTGGCTCAACATCCTGAAATCCATCCCCTACGCTCGTCTGTCGAATTACGACCTGACGGTCATCCCGCTCTTCCTGCTGATGGGCCAGTTCGCCACCCATGGCGGCCTGTCGGCAAGCTTGTTCCGCTGCGTCAGCGCCTTCATTGGCCATCGCCGCGGCGGCGTCGCCATGGCGGCGATCGGCGCCTGCGCCGGCTTCGGCGCGATCTGCGGTTCCTCGCTTGCGACCGCCGCGACCATGGGCCAGGTCGCGCTGCCGGAGCTGCGCCGCTACCGCTATTCCGGCAGCCTCGCCACCGGCGCGCTCGCGGCCGGCGGCACGCTCGGCATCATGATCCCGCCCTCGGTGCCATTGGTGATCTACGCGATCCTGACCCAGGAATCGATCGGCAAGCTGTTCATGGCCGCCGTCCTGCCCGGCCTGATCGCGATGTTCGGCTACATGTTCGTGGTGCAGCTCATCGTCAGGCGCAATCCGGAAGCCGGTCCGGCCGGCCCGCGCGTGCCCTGGCCGGAGCGGCTCAAGGTCCTCGCCGGCGTGTTTCCGGTGATCCTCGTCTTCGTGCTCGTCATCGTCGGCATCTATGGCGGCTGGGCGACGCCGACCGAAGCGGCGGCGATCGGCGCGGCGGCTTGCGGCGCGATCGCGGTAATCAGCGGCGGCATGCGCTGGCGTGGGCTGATCGACAGCGCGCTCGGCACGGCGCAGGCGACGGCGATGATCCTGCTCGTCCTGCTCGGCGCCGACATGTTGAACACGGCGCTTGCCCTGTCGCAGATGCCGGCCGAGCTCGCGGCCTGGGTCAAGGACAGCGGCCTCGCTCCGCTCTTCGTGCTGGCGATGATCCTCCTGATCTACATCCTGCTCGGCTGCGTCATGGACTCGCTGGCGATGATCCTGCTGACGATCCCGATCTTCTATCCGATGATCATCGGGCTCGACTTCTACGGCATGTCGGTCGAGGACAAGTCGATCTGGTTCGGCATCCTGGCGCTGATGGTGGTCGAGATCGGCCTGGTGCATCCGCCGGTCGGGATGAACGTCTACATCATCAATCGCCTCGCCAAGGACGTGCCGCTGGTCGAGACCTTCAAGGGCGTGATGCCCTTCCTGGCCTCCGACCTCGCCCGCATCATCCTTCTCGTCGCCTTCCCCTCGATCTCGCTCGTCCTGGTCAAGACCTTCGGCGCGCTGTGAGGCCATTCACCCAAGCAAGAAGCAAACACACAGGCAGAAAACGCACAGGGAGGTGCAATATGAGCAAGCAGCAGACATCCATCCTCAACCGGCTCTGCGCCGGTCTCGTCCTCGGCGGGTTGGCGAGCCTGGCGGGTATCTCGCAGGCGGCCGCGCAGCAGGTGATCCTGCGCGTCCACCATTTCCTGCCCTCGACCTCGAGCGCGCAGGTCAAGCTGATCCAGCCCTGGTGCGACAAGGTCAACAAGGAATCCGGCGACAAGCTGAAATGCCAGATCTATCCGGCGATGCAGCTCGGCGGCACGCCGGCTCAGCTCTTCGACCAGGTGCGCGACGGCGTCGTCGACGTGATCTGGACCGTGCCGACCTATGCCGCCGGCCGCTTCGCCAAGTCCGAGGTCTTCGAACTGCCCTGGATGGTGGTGACGGCCAAGGCCGGCAGCCGCGCCTTCTGGGACTATGCCCAGAAGAACGCGCAGGACGAGTTCAAGGGTGTGAAGCCCCTGTTCATGCATGTGCATGACGGCGCGCTCTTCCACTTCACCAGCAAGCAGCCGAAGACGCTGGCCGACATGAAGGGCCTGAAGATCCGGGCCGCGACGCGCGCCAACTCGAAGATGCTCGCGGCGCTCGGTGCGACCCCGGTGCAGATGCCGCTGCCGGCCGTGCCGGAATCGCTGGCCAAGGGTGTCGTCGACGGCGCGGCGGTGCCGTGGGAGGGATCGCCGGCGATCAAGCTCGCCGAGATCGCCAAATACCATCTCAACGTCCCCGCGGGGGCGCCGCGCATCTCGAACACGATCTTCCTGTTCGGCATGAACCAGGCGAAATACGACAGCCTGCCGGCCGATCTGAAGAAGGTGATCGACGCCAATAGCGGGCCGGAGACCTCGGCCTGGGCCGGCGAGACCGGTTTCGACGCGGTGGTCGAGCCCTTCAAGAAGCAGGCGGCCGATCTCGGAGGCGTCTTCTACGACCTGCCGCAGGACGAGTACAAGCGCTGGGTCGACGCCACCGCCTCGGTCGAGGAGGAGTGGGTCAAGGAGGTCGGCGCCAAGGGTGCGGACGGCAAGAAGCTGCTCGCCGAGGCCCGCGCGCTGATCCAGCAATACGGCAAGTGAGCGGAGGCCGGAGGCGCCCCCGATAGTGCCAGTTATCGAAGGCGGGTTCATCCCGCCTTCCCTCCGTTTTCAGGGAGTGCCGCAGAATCGCGCTCACGGGTCTGGCCGGCTTGGCCGCGATACGGTCTCACTCCATGCCGCAGGGCGACCTTCGAGAAGAGGTGCAGCGGAAGAGGATTCCGGCAGCCGAGGATGGCGGGGGCATGTTTCAATAAAGCCTCGAACGCAGCAGTTCGACAGCAGCTGGGCGCCGTCGCGTCGCGTCAGTCGTAGAGCGTTGTTGCGGTCACGCTCAAAATGCGGGTTTCGGTGGAAACATCGTTGGCCGAACCAAGTCAGTTGGCTCGGATGTGCCAACTGCAGACATTGCGAGGCGCCCGGAAGCGGACATAGCAGCGTCCATCGCAATGGGCTGACATCGGCGTGTCTCCTGCTATCTAGTTGGATCGATGTCCTGTCCAATCCACATGGATCAGCATGAGCCCGCGTGAAGCGTCCTTCCTTGCGCGGGTTCAGGAAGCGCTGCCAAAACTCCATCCGGCCGAACGCAAGCTCGGGCTGATGCTCTGCGATTTTCCAGGCGATCTGGCGAGCTATTCGACCGTCGAACTGGCTCGGCTGGCGAACGTCTCCACACCGACCGTCTCGCGCTTCATCAGGCGGCTCGGTTACGCTTCTTATGAGGAAGCCCGTGTCCAGGCTCGGCTCGAGCGCGAGAGCGGCTCGCGGCTTTATCTGGGCAGCCGCACCAGGAAGGGCGATAGCCCATCGCTGGCGGATCGTTTCGATCATTACCGCGCCAATCTCGACGGCACGGCGCAATGGCTCGACCCGGCCATGCTCGATTCGGTGACAAGCGCGTTGCTGGCGGCTCGGCGCGTCTGGACGATCGGGCTTCGGGCGGGGCAGGGTTTTGCCGTCTACATGCACTGGCAGCTGCTGCAGGTGGTCGAGCAGGTCGCGCTGCTGCCGGCCGCCGGCCAGACGCTCGGTGAACATGTCGTCGGCTTCAAGCCGGACGATGTCGCCATCGTCTTCGGGCTGCGCCGCCGTGTCGTCGCGATGGACGCCATCCTCTCCGCCATCCGCAATCGCGGCTGCCGCATCCTCTACATCACCGATGAGGGCGTCGCGTTCCATGAGGATGCGACCTGGCATATCCGCTGCTCCACCACCTCGCCCGGGCCGCTGTTCAGCCATGTCGGCGTCCTTGCCGCCTGCCATGCCATCGCCGAAGGCGTGATCGAGAAGGCGGGGCCGGAAGCAGCCGCGCGGCTGAGAGCTTTCGAAGCAATTAACGAGGCGCTCGACGACGCCTAGGTCTGGCGCGATTTCGGGCATTCAGAGCCGCCAATCTGATCGATTTTTGAGCTTTCAAGCTGTTTGCGCGCAAATTGTTTGCAGCGCCAGCGAACGCGCTTGCACGCCAAAAGAAACAATGTTTGCGTGGATTTCGTCGCAAGAAGAGATCGTTTCTTGAAATGAATTGCTATGAGCGGATGCCGGTGGCGGAGCGAGAGCCCGTGCGCCGCACCATCGAGCTGCCCGACGAACTTCTCGTCGGCACCATCGACACGCATATCCACAGCGGCCCCTGGCTGACCTCGTGCCCGGGCCGTGTCGACCCGTTCCAGATCGCGCAGCAGGCCAAGGCGGCTGGCATGGCCGGCGTCGTGTTCTACGATCACACCCTCGGCAACAGCTGCGGAACGGCCTGGCTGGCCGGCCGAGCGGTGCCGGACATCGACATCTTCGGCGGCATTATCCTGACCTCGGCGCAGGGCGGGATGAACCCGCGCGCGGTCAAGACGGCGCTCTATTACGGGGCCGGCGCCAGATTCGTGCATTTCGGCGCGCATTGCACCCATCACATGGCGAGCCGCGAAGGCGCGATGGTCGATGGCCGGCCGGTGCCCTTCAAGGATCTCTATCCCCGCTTCGCCGAGGAGGAGCTGTCGCGCGCCATTCGCATTCCGCTGGTCGATCCCGTCCCGGCGGAACTCGAGGAAATCCTCACGCTCATCGCAGAGCATCCCGACATCTACATGAACACTGGCCATGTCTCGCCCGAGGAGGTGATGCGGCTCGCCGACCTCGCCGAGCGCTTCGGCATCCGCCGCATGGTCGTCGCTCATCCGGCGCGGGCGCTGCTCGGTCTCGACCAGCAGAAGAACCTTGCCGCGCGCGGCGTCTTCCTCGAAGGCTGCTGCTCGGACTGGATGTTCCATCGCGGCCTGCCACGGACCAACTACTATATCGAGCGCGAATATGCCGACGAGATCGCCGGCATCGCCAATGCGCCGCAATTTTCCGGCGTCGTGCCCTGGGCCCGCCAGTTGCGCCAGATCGGCCTCGACCAGATCGTGCTGGGCACCGATTACGGCATCGGCTCAGGCCCGACGCCGGTCGAGGGCATGCGCCTCCTGATCAGCACCTTGCTCGATCTCAACTTCGGCATCGACGAGATCGCGCTTCTTACCAAGCGCAACCCCGCCCGCCTGCTCGGCCTCGCCGAATGAGTGCGGCGGTGCAGGATCGGGCTGCTGCGCCGGCGCAGGCTCTGCTAGTCGCAAACGGTCCGCACCGGCGCTTTGTGCTGTCGAGCGGCGCGATCCTTGTCGCGCCCGCCGTCATCTTCCTGCTCGCCTGCTTCGTCGTGCCGATCGCCCAGATGGTCGGCTACAGCGTAACTGCGCATATGGATCAGGGCGTCGCGGTTCCGGGCCTCACCACTGAGAACTACGCCAGGCTGTTCCGCTCGAACCTGTACTGGATCGTGCTGGTCCGGACCTTGCGCATCGCCGTGATCACCAGCCTGATCTGCATTCCGATCGCCTATCCACTAGCCTACGTCATGGCGCGCGGCTCGGCGTTCTGGTCGCGGCTGGTGATGTTCACCGTCATCTCGCCGCTGCTCGTCCTCGTCGTCGTGCGCGCCTATGGCTGGAAGCTTATCCTCGCCAAGCAGGGCTTCCTGAATTGGCTGTTGCAGAACCTCGGCATCGCCCAGTCGCCGCCGGCACTGCTCTACACCGAATGGGCGGTGATCATCGCGTCAGCCCATGTCTTCCTGCCCTTCCTAGTGCTGCCGATCGCCGGAGCCATCGGCAAGATCGATCTCGGGGTAGAGGATGCGGCACGCACGCTCGGCGCCGATTGGCGGGCGGTGTTCTGGCGCGTCACCGTGCCGCTCAGCCTCCCGGGCCTAGCCGTCGGCGTCACGCTCGTCTTCTCGCTGACAGCTGCGTCCTATGTCACGCCGCAGATCCTCGGCGGCAATTTCGCCTCGATGCTGGGTACGCTGGTGCAGCAGCAGGTGCTCTCGGTGAACGACTGGCCCTTCGGCGCCGCGCTGGCGACGGTGCTGCTGATCGTGACGCTCCTCGTCAATCTCGTGCTGCTGCGCCTGTTCGAGCACCGCTTCGCACGCTGGGCCGGCGCCGGAGCAGCCCGATGAACCCGGAGAACCCGCGTATCCCGATCGCGCTGGCGCTCTGCTGCGCCCTGCTCTCGGCCGCCATCCTGGCACCGATGCTGATCCCGATCGCGGTTTCGATCTCGGACAGCATGTTCGTCTCGTTCCCGCCGCGCGGCTTCACGCTGAATTGGTACGCGCAGGTTCTGGCCGATGCGGAATTCCAGACGACCTTCCTGTTCAGCTTCAAGCTAGCCGTGCTGGTGACCGCGCTCACCGTGCTCCTTGGCGTTCCCTGCGCGATTGGGCTGACGCGCTTCCGCTTTCCGGGCCGCAGCCTCGTCTTTGCGTTGATCCTGTCGCCGATCGTCTTTCCGGTTCTGGTGACGGGCGTCGCGCTGCTGCAGTTCGCCTCGCGGCTCGGCTCGAACGACTCATTCCTGCAGATTCTCGCAGGCCATACGGTGATCTGCCTGCCCTATCTCGTGCGCACCGTCTCGGGCGCGCTGTTGCTGGTCGTTCCCTCGACGGAGGACGCCGCACGCACGCTGGGCGCCGGACAGTTCACCACCTTTCGCAGAGTCACCTTGCCGCAAATCCGCGGCGGCATCTTGGCCGGCTGCGTCTTCGCCTTCATCACCTCGTTCGACGACTACGCCATGGCGATGTGGCTAGCGGATGCGCGCAATTTCACGCTGCCGCTGCAGATCCACGTCTTCATCGAGCGCTCCTTCGACCCGAGCGTCGCCGCGATTTCGGCGCTGATGGTCGCCTTCTCACTCGCTTTGCTGCTCGTCGTCGAACGCGCCCTCGGCCTGAAGATGCAGCGCATCGTCGCTGGTTGAACCTCATGCCTAAGACACGCGAACAAGGGGACAAATCATGACCGAAGTTTCAGCCGCATCCCTGTCGACCCGCTTCGCTCCGACGCGCCGCCGCTTCATCGCCGCCACGGCGACGGCCATCGCCGCGCCGATACTGATGACCCGCAACTCCTGGGCGCAGGGCAAGGAGATCGTCATCGGCATCTGGGGCGGCGCCCAGGGCGAATTCATCCGCAAGCAGGTGATCCCGGCCTTCGAGAAGGATTTCGGCTGCAAGGTTCTGGCCGAAGAGGGCTTCACCCTGCCCAACATCTCCAAGATGCGGGCGACGAAATCGAACCCGAAATATACCGTGATGTTCGTCGACGACCTCGCCGTGCCGATCTGCAAGGGCGAGGATCTGATCGCGCCGCTGCCGGTCGAGAAGATGCCGAACATGGCCAACCTGTTCCCGCGCTTCAACTACGAGAACGGCTACAGCACCGGCCTCGGCATCTCGATCGGCACCATGTATCGCAACACCTCTGGGAAGGCGCCGACCAGCTTCGCCGAACTCTGGGATCCGCGCTACAAGAACGGCATCAAGCTCAACAGCTGGCAGAACACCTCGGGGCTGTTCTTCCTGATCGCCACTGCGGCGATCGTGACGGGCAAGCCCTTCGCGGAAGCACAGTACGAGGTCGACAAGATCTGGCCCAAACTCGCCGAGCTCAAGCCCAATATCCAAAACGTCTACACCTCCGGCGTCGAGGCGGCCAACGAGATCGCCCAGGGCCAGGCCATACTCGGCGGCATCGACTACTCCAAGTTCATCTACCCCTACACCGCCAAGGGCGCGCCGATCGACATGGTCTTCCTCAAAGAGGGCTGCTTCGCAGGCGTGAACTGCCAGGTGTTGGTCAAGGGCGGGCCGAACCAGGATCTGGGTGCCGCCTTCATGAACCGGATGCTCTCAAAGCAGGTGCAGAAGGAGCTCGCCGAATTCGCGCTGGTGTCGCCGCCGGTCTCCGGCGTCGAGCTCTCGGCTCAGGCGCAGAAATACGTCGCCTATCCGGACAAGCGTATGGACGAGCTTAGCCTGTTCATGCCGGACTGGACCCATATCAACAAGCAGCGCGCGGCCTGGACCGAGAGCGCCAACCGCATCTTCTCCGCATGAACATGATGGTTCCCGGCAGCCAGCGCATGGCTGCCGTCGCGCTTGGCCTCTCGGGCCTGAGCAAGACCTACGGCGCGGCGGCGGTGGTCGACGGCGTCGATCTCGATGTGGAACCTGGACAGCTGATCTCGCTGCTCGGGCCCTCGGGCTGCGGCAAGACGACGACGCTGCGCATGATCGCCGGCCTGATCACACCGAGCACCGGCAGGATTCGGTTCGGCGAGCGGGACGTCACCGGCGTCCCGGTCCATCACCGCAATGTTGGCGTTCTGTTTCAGAACTATGCGCTCTTCCCGCACATGACCGTGGCGGGCAACGTCGCCTTCGGGCTCGAAATGCGCAGCAAGGACCGGCGCCGCAACCGCGCGCTGGTCGATGAGGCGCTGGCCATGGTGCAGCTCTCGCGCTTCGCCGAGCGCTATCCGCACGAATTGTCAGGCGGCCAGCAGCAGCGCGTCGCGCTGGCACGGGCGCTGGCGATCGAGCCGCAGATTCTGCTGCTCGACGAGCCCTTCGCGGCGCTCGACCGCAAGCTGCGCGAAGAGATGCAGATCCAGATCAAGGATCTGCAGCGGCGGATCGGCATCACCACGTTGATGGTGACGCATGATCAGGAAGAGGCCCTGACCATGTCCGACCGGATCGCCGTGATGAACAACGGCCGCATCGAGCAATATGCGCCACCTGGCGAGATCTACGATCGGCCGGCGACGCGCTTCGTCGCGCAGTTCATCGGCGTGTCGAACCTGTTCGAAGGCAAGGTCACGCAGTCAGGTCCGCACGGGCCGCTGGCGACGACGCAGAGCGGCATCCTGATGACCGCGCGTGCGGCCGCAGACCGTGAGACCGTCGTTCTGTGCCTGCGCCCCGAAGCGATCCGCATCGCTCCCGCGACGGCGGGCGCCGAGCCGGGTGTCGATGCCGTGCTGGCGACGGTATCACGGATCGTTCACCGCGGCTCAATGACCGAGTACCATCTCCAGCCGGCGCATGGAGGTATGCTCATCGCCTGCCGGCCGAGCGGGGAATCGGATGGGCTGTCTGTCGGCCGGCCGGTTATCGCATCCTGGGCAAGCGATCGCCTTCACCTTGTAGGCTGATCGCCCCTGACCTACGCGTTTGCACGCGCCACCCTTATGCTGTCGGACCGCGCCAGGAGCGGACGTTGGCGCTTCGCCCGAAAGCGGTCCTTCTCCGTCGACGTCGGTAGCGCCCGCTCTCGCCCGCTACTGAAATAGGTCACGTATCGGCTTGCAGAATAGTCGGTTGGCGCAATGAACAGATCGGAGGGGAGATTTTCGCGAATCCGGGCGAGGCGGCCCGACCTTCCCCGAGGAATACGCCTAGTCCCTCCGTGCGACGAGCACCTCAATCGCACACGACCTTGTCTCTAGGGCGCAAGCTAGGCCGCGCTCTTCGCGAAATCTCATCGGAAATTCGGCGGGGATATCGCGTGCCCGAACCACTCGACGAAGCCGATGATGTCGAAGACCGGACGCCCCGTCGCCCTGGCGATGGCAGCCGAATGCGGCGGCAGATTGGTGCATTCGCACAGGATCGCCCCGACATTCGGATGCTTGTCGACCAGAGCGAGCGCCGCCTCGACGACCTCCTGCTCCAGCGTTGCGAAATCGGAGACGCCGCCCTTGGCGCCATAGACCTGGCGGAACAGGCTGTCCGGCGCCAGACCCTCGATCGGCGTATCCGTCCGCACGCCGACGGCAGCGAGATGACGGGCACTCAAGGCCTCGGGCGCGAAGGTCAGGATCCCGACCTGCTGCCCGGCCGGCAGCATCGCCTCGATCAGCGGCGCCTGCAGCAGGCTGCTGGTCGCGACCGGTACGGGGAGCGCCGCCGCGAGTTCCTTCTGCAACAGGGCGAGGAAGCCGCAACTCGTGGTGATGCCGCGCACCCCACAGGAGACGAGATCGAGCGCCGCATCGATGAAGGGCTGCAGGAAATCCCCCGGCCGGCCATGCACGATCGCGGCTGGGTCGGCGCCGCGCACGACGCGGAACTGCACCGGGGTGGACCAGCTCCTGGCATTGCCGATGTCGCCCGGAAGCCGACGGAAATGCGTGTCGAGCATCAGGATGCCGATGCCGAGATCCCCGACCGTCCCCGCCTGCGCGCGCGATCTGTCCGTGCCGTTGGTCATGCCGCGCTCCTCGGATTCGTCAACCCGCCCTCCTCCGCACCAGCCGCGAAGAACCAGGAGAGGAAGCGGTTGGCGCTCAGTGCAGAGAATGGAATCTCTTCCTGTGCGCAGAGACCTGGCGCGCCGATCACGCCGGTACGCAAGAGATCGAGCACCGCCGCGACATGGACGGCGGCGGTGCGGCGCATCGCGCTGACCGTGCTGCCGCCGATCTGCGCCGGGACGACCTCGCGGGTGAACTGCTCCTCGACGCTGCGCCCATCCTGCCGGGAGGTCGCGCTGATCGAGACCAGCAGGTGATCGTCGACGATCTCCGGCAGCGCGTTGAGGAAGAGGTTGCGCAGGAGGTCGATCCTGCCGCGCAATTTCAGGTCGTCGAGCAGGAAGCGCATATAGTCGAGATGGCCGGGATAGCGGATCGTGCGTGAGGTCAGCCGGGCGACCTCGCCTTCCAGGCGCGCGCACAGGCTCGCCGGAATATTGCCGGAAACGAAGTCCTCATAGTCGCGCCCGCCGAGGCGCAAGCGGCGGAGATCGCTGAGGGCCGGCAGGCTGGCACGCCTGCCGTCGACCAGCGCCGTCGAGGGCTGGATGTATTCGCGCAGCAGGGCATCGACATCCCAGGTCAGCCCGTAGCCGAGCCGATTGGCCGGCTCGCGCGGCAAGGTGCCGATGCGGACATCGACCTCGGCCGACCCCGAGGTCCGGGAGACCAGATCGAGCACCAGCTGCGAGACGAGCCCCGGCGCAATGCCGCATTGCGGGATGAAGCAGCCGGCGGCCATGCCGGCTTCATTGCGAACGGCATCGAGGCCGGCGGTATCGTCGCCGAGATCGAGATAATGAATGCCGCTGCGGCGCGCGGCGGCGGCGACCATCGGCGTCGCCGAGGCCGGCAGGGCCGCGACGACGGCCTGCGATTGCGCCAGGAGGCGGTCGAACAGAGCGCTATTGCCTGGATCGACCTCCGCCATCGGCAGACCGAGTTCCTCGCTCCTGCGGCGGGCCGGCTCGGTTGGGTCGACGAGGATGACCTCGAACTCCGGTGCCTCCTTCAGGAGCAGCGCCAACGCCGAGCCGACGCGGCCGGCGCCGACGATGACGACCTTGAACGGATGCTCGGCCTGTCGCACGGGCTCAGCCATGGAAGCGCGAGAGGAACGCCTTGAGGCGCTCATTGTCGGGGCGGCGCAGGATGGTCTCGGGCGAGCCCTGTGCCACGATACGGCCGTTCTCCATGAACACGACCCGGTCGGAGACATCGGCAGCGAAGGAGATCTCGTGGGTGACGATGACCATGGTCATGCCCTGGTTGGCGAGATCGCGGACCACGCCGAGCACTTCGCCGACGAGTTCGGGATCGAGCGCGCTGGTAACCTCGTCGAGCAGAAGGGCGTCCGGCTGCATGGCGAGCGCCCGGGCAATGGCGACGCGCTGCTTCTGACCTCCCGAGAGCTGGTCCGGCCGGGCGTCGCGCTTCTCAGCAAGGCCGACCTTGGCGATGTAGTCCATCGCGATCTCGACGGCCTCGGCGCGCGACTTCCGCTGCACGATCACCGGGCCCTCGATCACGTTCTCCAGCACGCTCATGTGCGGAAACAGGTTGAAGTGCTGGAAGACCATGCCGACATGGCGACGCAATTCGCCCTGCCCGAGCAGATCGCCGCTGCCGCGATATTTCTCGCCGACGCGGCGGTTGCGGAAGAGGATCTCGCCGGCATCCGGCTTCTCCAGCATGTTCATGCAGCGGATGAAGGTCGACTTGCCGGAGCCCGAAGGGCCGATGATCGAGACGACCTCGCCGGCCTTGAGGGCAAGATCGATGCCGTGGAGCACGGTCAGCGCGCCGAAGCATTTGGTGATGCCGCGGGCCTCGAGCACGATGTCGGAGGCGTTCTGGGGAGAAGCCGATGCCGGGGAAGCAGGTGCGGGTGAAACGGAGGTCATGGGCGCTCTCGCTCAGTTGCCGCGGCGCATGCGGTATTCGATGTAGTCGGCGAACTTCATCATCGGGAAGAGAATGACGAAGTAGAGCACTGCGACGACCGTGTAAGATTCGAGCGGCCGATAGGTCTGGCCGTTCACGATGCTAGCCATGTAGGTCAGGTCCGCGACCGAGATCACCGAGACCAGCGAGGTGTTCTTGAACTGGGTGACCGACTGGTTGATGAAAGCCGGCATCATCCGGCGGATGGCCTGGGGCAATATGATGCGTCGCATCACCTGCCAGCCGGACATGCCGATCGCCGCGCCGGCCTCGAACTGGCCCTTGTCGATCGAAACGATGCCGCCGCGGAAGACCTCGGCATAGAACGCCGCCGCGTAGAGAGAGAGCGTCAGCAGCGCCGCCGCCCAGTTGGGCATGTCGAAGCCGAGCAGCAGCGGCAGCGCGTAATAGATCCAGAGCAGTTGGACCAGCAGGGGCGTGCAGCGAAACAGCTCCTGGAAGCCCTGCGCGAACCAGTTCAGCGGCCCGATGCCCGAGAGCCTGGCGAAGCAGACGGCGAGGCCGAGGACCAGGCCGATCGCGATCGAGCCCACCGTGTAGAGGACGGTGATCCACGCCCCCCACAGGAAGAGATCGCTGGCCTGGATGATCGGGGCGAAGCTCCAAGTATACATGTCTTGCTAGCCTTCCTTGGAGGGCGGCCCTTTTCGGGCCGCCCTATGCTTCAACCGCCGAAGCCAAAACCTTCCGGCATGTCGTCGAGCGTGATGCCGAACGGCGCCAGGCTGTTGACGATCCAGGTTTGGTTGTTGCCGATGCGGCGGTTGTACTCGGCCCAGGCCGAGATGAAGGAGCGCCACTTCTCGTCACCCTTCCAGTTCAGCGCGACGACCGAAGGCGTCGAGAGAACCGGGCTCGGCACCATCACCTTGCCGATACCGTTGGCCTTCTTGGTCATCACCAGCCCGTTGAGCATGGTGTTGACGAGGCCATCCGCCTTGCCGCTGACGACGGCGACGATCGCCTCGTCGCGCGTCTTGAAGCGCAGCATCTTGGCCTTGGGCAGATATTGCTGGGCGATCAGGTCCTGCGAGGAGCCGAGATCGACCGCGAAGGTATATTTGGGGTCGTTGAGCTCGGCCCAGCTCAGCTTGGACAGCTCCGGCTTCGGTGAGACGATGACGAAGCTGTTGAAATAGGTCGGCGCCGAGAAGGCCACCGACATGGCGCGCTGCGGCGTCGCGGTTACGCCGAGCGCAAGGTCGACCTTGCCGCTCTGCACGTCGAGGATCGAGTTCGGCCAGCTCGACTCCACCACTTCCAGCTTGACGCCGAGCGTCTTGGCGATGTCGCGCGCCATCTCGATGGCGAAGCCGCGCCATTCGCCGGTGCGCGGATCCTTGTTGAAATACGGGTCCTCGTTGATGATGCCGGGAATGCGGAGCACGCCGCGCGAACGCACGGCTTCGATGCTGTCCTGCGCCTGAACCGGCGACTGGAATGCCGCCAGCCCCAGGCCGGCCGCAAAAATGGCACTGATGATCTTCTTCACGATAATTGCCTCCGTTCCCTTGCCGATGATCTTCGGTCTTGCCCCCGGCTTGCCGGGTTATCGGAGGAGCCTAAGGAAGGCACCTCCGCAAACAATGCGAGAGTAGGCCGCTCGCCTACCGGTTTTCTTATATGTTCCGGGCGCTTTCGAAGGCCGCCAGGCTGGCTTCGAGCGCTTTCAGGTTCTCAGGCCGGAGCGGCGCGAGCGGAGCGCGCACCTCGGCCGAAATCGCGCCGCTGTGCGCCAGGGCCGTCTTGACCGGCACCGGGTTGCTCTCGATGAAAAGGTGGCCGGTGACATCGAACAGAGCCTGATGGAGACGGCGCGCCTCGCGCGTCTCGCCCTTGCCCCAGGCGGCGCACAGAGCCACGATCTCCCGCGGCAGCAGGTTCGAGGCGACGCTGGTGACGCCATCGGCGCCGACCGCGAGGAATGGCAGGGTCAGCCCGTCATCGCCGGAATGGATGACGAAATCCTCGCCGAGCGCCCGCCGCAGCTCGGTGATCCGCTCGGTCCTGCCGCCGGCCTCCTTGATCCCGACGATATTGGGATAGGCCTTGGCCAGCCGCGCCGCCGTCGCCGGAGCGATCTCGACGCCGGTCCGCCCGGGCACGCTGTAGAGCATGATCGGGATGGTCACGGCTTCCGCAACGGCCGCGAAATGCGCGAACAGCCCATCCTGCGAAGGCTTGTTGTAATAGGGCGTGACGACGAGGATGCCGTTGGCTCCGAGCGCCTCCGCGCGCTTCGCCTTGGCGACGGCAAGAGCGGTCGCGTTCGAGCCGGTGCCGGCCATGACGAAGGCGCGGCCCTTGGCGGCGACGACCGTGATGCGGATGACCTCGTCGGCCTCCTCATCGGACAGGGTAGCGGCCTCGCCTGTGGTCCCGACCGGCACCAGGCCGACGACACCCGCAGCAAGCTGGACTGCGATCAGGCGCTCGAGGGCGGGCACGTCGACCGCGCCGTCGCGGAACGGGGTGACGAGGGCGGTGAAGACGCCGGAGAGGCGCCGGCGCAGCTCTGAATCGATCATGGCTTTCTCTTCCCTCTCAATCAGTCGATGACGACCTTGGTCTCGCTCATTTCGCGCAAGGTCATGTGGATGCCTTCGCGGCCGAGCCCACTGGACTTGATGCCGCCGAAGGGGACGTTCTCGGCGCGGAAATCCGGGCCTTCATTGATCATCACGCCGCCGACCCGCAGCTCGCGCGAGAAGCGCTTCACCAGCGCATGATCGTTGGTGAAGACGCCGGCCTGCAGCCCGTAGGGGCTGTCGCTGACCTCGCCGATCACCTGGTCGGGATCGCTGAACCGCCGCACCGCCAGCACCGGGCCGAAGGTCTCGCTGCGAACGAGCTCGGCTTCCGCCGGGACATCGTCGAGCAGGGTCGGCGCAAACACCGTTCCCCGGCGACGACCACCTGCGACCAGCTTGGCGCCCTGCGCAACGGCGAGCTTGACCCGCCGCTCGACCTCCGCCGCCGCGGGCTCGTCGATGAGCGTACCCATCACGGTCGCCTCGTCGGCGGGATCGCCGGTGCGGACATCCCCGATCCGCGCCGCAATGCGCTCGATCATCGTGCCCCGGATCTCCTCATGCAGATAGAGGCGCTTCACCGCGGCGCAGCTCTGGCCGGCGATCTCGAAGCGATGCGCTATCGCGGTCTGCGCGGCACGGTCGAGATCGGCATCCGGCATCACGATCAGAGGGTCGTTGCCACCGAGCTCCATCAGGCAGCGCACGAGGCCGGAGGCGTTCTTAAGCGCGAGGCCCGCGCCAGGCCCGCCGGTAAAGCTCAGCAGGTCGATATCGCCGCTGGCGATCATGGCGGCGACCTCGGCCCCGCCATGAACCACGCTGAACAACCCCTCCGGGAAGCCCGCCTCGGCCGCGAGCTCGCCGAGGCGATTGGCTGCGAGCGGAGCCTTCGGCGACGGCTTGGCGACAACGGCATTGCCGGCAGCGATGGCGGGGCCGAGCTTGTGGCAGAGCAGGTTGAGCGGGTAGTTGAAGGGCGTGATCGCGCCGACGACGCCGGCCGGTTCATAGGTGATCGCGGCAAGCTTGCTCGGGGTGCCCGCCACGATCGCCGTCGGCAGCACCTCGCCATGCAGCACGGTGATCGCATCGCCGCTGAGGCGCAGCGTGTTCTGGGCGCGGCGGACCTCGTTGCGCGCTTCCGCAATGGTCTTGCCGACCTCGGCGCAGATGATCAGCGCCATCCCTTCGGCATCCTCGGCGAGCAGCTCGGCGAGGCGGTGAAGCAGGCCCTTGCGCTCGGCCGGCGTGCTGAAGCGGAAGGCGCGCCAGGCCTTGCGGGCCGCACGCAGCGCATCGGCGACCGCGACCTCATCGGCGGCCTCGACCTTGCCGACGCTCGCACTGGAAAAGGGGTTGAAGACGTCGATCATCGGCCGGGCGCGATTTCTGAACGATTTTGCGAGAGTGCCATTCACGGCTCTAGGTCTCCGTTTGATCCATCGAGAAATTGGCGAGCGCGGCGAGAGAAACCGGCCGCAGCGGCCAGCGCGGCGGCGAAGCCGAGGACAGTGGCTCGCCCCGCAGTTCCGCCAGCATCGGGCCGCAGAAGCGCGCTTGGCAGGCACCCAGCCCGAAGCGACCCATCAGCCGGATTTCCCGGGCTGAGGCGTCGGCCGGCAGCGCCGTGAAATCGGCATAGCGACGCCCCTCGCAGCGGCAGATCATGGTTTCGGGCGACGGGAGCGTGGGCGGACTGCGCAGCGCTTCGGCAAGATCGCGCTGGAAAGCGCGCGCCTTGCCGAGCGCTGTTTCCAGCGCTGCAACGGGTGCCGTGCGCCCTAAGCTCGCAAGCACTGCGGCGGCAGCGCGCTGGCCATCGAGCATAGCCGCATCGGCGCCGTGAATCTCGCGACCGTCCCCGGCGAGGAAGACCGGGACGTCCGCCTCCGGAGCCGGCAAGGGGATGCCGATGCGGTTCGGTTCGAGCCCGTCATGGACCAGCAGGTGGCGGGCCTGCAGCAGGCGTTCGACCTTGCCGAGCCGGACGCGGATCGTCAGCCCCTGCCCTGTCTCGGTGACGCCGAGCACCTCGCTTTCAATGCGATAAGGCACGCGTTTCAAGGCGAGCACCGTTCCATAGGCAGCCGCCTCGGCGAGCTGCGGCCCAGCCGTCATCAGGCTGGCCAGGGCCTTCGGCCGGCGCCAGGGATTTCCGCGCTCCAGAACCGCCAGCGGCGGATTGCCGGCGCGGGCTAGCTGCGCCGCGACGGCAAGCAGCAGCGGCCCGCTGCCAGCAACGACGATCGGGCCTTCGGGCGGCCGGCCCGTCTCCTTGAGCAGGATCTGGGCGCCACCAGCGCTCATCACGCCCGGCAGTTCCCAGCCTTCGAACGGGCGGATCCTCTCGATCGCGCCCACCGCGACGATCGCTGCCCGGACACGGCGCGCAAAGACCTGACTGACCCGGCAATCCTCGAAGAGGAACCGCCCTGCGCCATCGACGCCGAGGAAAACGCTGGATGTCCGCAGCTCGATCCGTGCCGCGACCCGTTCCAAGCGGGACGTCAGCTCGGTCCAGTTGCGCCGATGCCGAGCCGGACCTCTCCAGATCTGTGGCGCACCGGGTGCCGGCTGACGATGGATGGCGCCGCCAAGCCGGTCGCGCTGCTCGATCAGCAGGACCCGCAGACTGGCTTCCGCCAGGGTCACGGCCGCAGCGACCCCCGCAGGCCCGCCTCCGACGACAAGAACCGGCAACTCAGTCATGGCCTGCTCACTCATGGCGCTGTCCGAGGCTGGGCGGCGGAGCGAGGCGCATTCCCGGGCGCGCCGGAGTCAGACAGGCCTCGACAGCGCCCTCACCCGCGACCGCGACGACGCAGGCCTGGCAGGCGCCGATCCCGCAGAAGACGCGTCCGCGCACGGTGCTGCCCTCGGCGCCGAGATCGGCGATACCGGCGCGCAGCAATGCGGCGGCGATGGTCTCGCCCGGCCGGAAGAAAACCGGGCGGTCGATCCAATAGAAGCAGGGATTCATGCCAGGGCCTCGACGGCGGCGAAGCGCTGCGGCGCGAGCAGGGAAAGATCGACGCCCGGGGCCTCGCCGAGGATCATCCGGGCAGCGCAAGCGCCCATGAACGGGCCAAGGCAGATGCCGTCGCCCTCGAAGCCGGTGGCGACCGTGACGCCGCCGAAATGCGGGTGCGGGCCGATGATAGGCAGGCCGTCGCGCGATGCGGTGCGGACGCCGGCGAAGGTTCGCAGCACGCGGCGCTCGCGGAGCGGCGGGTAGAGATCGAGCGCATCGCGCAAGATCGCCGAAATCGTCACGGCGTCGGTCGTCTGGTCGGAGCGATGGTCCTCGCGGCTGCCGCCGATCAGGAACTGGCCGGTGACCAGGGGATCGATGACGAGACCGATATGGGCGTTGTCACGGACGATGCCGCGCTTGGCGGCAAGATAAGAGGCCGCCATCAGATGCCCGTCGATCGCCGGCCGACCGGCGGCGGCGCGGTCGGTCACCACCATCTGGCCCTTGCGCGGGATCAGGATGTCGCCGAGCCCGAGCAGGCCGACTGAGCCAATTCCGGCCGCGACCAGCACGGCATCGGCCGCCAGCATTTCGCCCCTGACCGCGACGCCGACGGCCTGTCCGGCCCGCATGACGATCTCGGAGACGTGTGTGTTGCGCCGAACCGTGACGCTGCTCCTCTGCAGCAGGCGCTGGGTGATCTCGTAGCCGAGTGCATGCCCGTCATCGGGGATTTCGAGGGCGAAACAGACACCGTCGCCAAGGCCGGGAATGCGGTTGAGCAGCGTCGGCCGGTCGACATCGAGCACGCGCTCGCCAGCTGCGGCGAGATCGACGCCGTGCTCGGCGACGAGCTTAGCTTCGAGCGGCGTGCGGGCGACCAGAAAGGTCGAACGGCGATGGAACAAGCCGCGCAGCAATCCATCGGCCTCGCAGCTTCCATAGAAGGCGCGGGCGTGGCGGGCGAGATCCATCATCGGCCCGGGCTTCTTGCTCGCGACCGAGACTGCGCCATCCGAAGCCCCAGTCGCTCCGGCGGCCGGACCGGAAGCGTCGAGTAGCGTCACCCGCGCCCCGGCGGCCGCCAGGAAATGCGCGGCGGCGGCGCCGACGATTCCGGCGCCGATCACAGCGACATGGAGGGAAGGAGAGCGAGCCATGCGAGGCGACGGGCGTCCTGAAAAGCGATGCGCGAACCTCGTTCGCTTGGCCTTTCGGGTCGATCCAAATGATCCACCCCGACTTGCACCATTGTTTGCAAGTGGCGGAAACGGGCCGCCTATGGATAAGAGTGGGGCTCCCCGCCGCGGAACGAACCATGCGCGAAGCCAATCTGACGCTGATACAGACCTTCTTCATCGTCGCGCGCGACGGCTCCTATTCGGCCGCGGCACGCAAGCTGGGGATGAGCTACCAGTCGGCCGCGAACCATGTCCGCCGACTCGAGCAGGTGCTGGAGGAGCGCCTCGTCCTGTCCGAGCAGGGCGCCAAGACGGTGACGCTGACACCGCGTGGGCGCAGCCTCTACAAGCTGCTGCTGCCGGAGCTTGACACGGTGCTGGCAAGGCTCGACCGCACGCTCGACAAGGAGCGGCCGGTGCTGCGCATCGGCCTGCCGCAGGCGATCTTCTATTATCTGCTGCCGCCGATCCTGGCCCGGTTCCGCGAGCTCTTCCCGCAGGTCGAGATCCTCGCCTATGAGCGCGACACCGCTCTGCCGGAGATGATCAAGGATGGCAGCCTCGACCTGTGCATCACCGAGCGCTATTTCGGCGACCCAAACGTGCCGCAGCATCTGGTCTGCACCTATCGGCCGGCGCTGGTCTTCCCGACCGCCTGGGGAGCGGCGCCGGCACCGGGCGCGATCCGGGAATGGGCAAAGGGCCGCCCCTTCGTGACCTATGAGCCCGGCCAGCTGCTGCGCAACCTCGCCATCGACTATCTGCGCCCGGACGGATCGGAGATGGAGATTGCGATCTCGACCTCCGGCAGTTCGAGCGTGAAGCGCTGCGTCGAGACCGGGCTCGGCTACGCGATCATCCCCGCTTGGTGCATGGATAGTACCGAAAACACGGTTACTGTGATCGGCTTGCCGGAATTACCCGAAATTCCGATCTACTTCGGCGAAGCCAGCTTTTTGGCGCGCAACCCCTACGTCGTCGCACTAAGGCGACTTTGTGTGGGTTTCACTTCCGCGATGGGATAAATGCCGCATCGGCCCGGGCGCCGACGCAAGACGATCTGTCTCCTCGAACCGCGAGCCCGATTTTCGACGATCGGAAAGCGACTCGGGAGCAACTTGCTTCCGTCGGATGCGCGATATGGATGTTCGACCGCATAAGTTGGTTTGGAAATCAGATCAGAGACCGCCCGCGCTGCCTGTAACCAAATTGAACGGCTAGGAAGCGGACATGCCGGGTGTCCGCCCTGGGCCATCGGCCGCCTCCTCTACCGGGCGTAGACTGGGGTTGAAGCGCTTCCACAATCGAGTTGGAACGGTTCTGGAAAACGACCGCGAAAAGCTAAACTCGCCCAGTGTGTTAGAACCTCATATCTGTACTGGCGATGCAACCGGGTGGGCAAATCGCATTGCCGAGCCGGTAGAGGCAGAAAAACCGCTTGAAAATCAGCGTTTTATGAGAAAATGGCTGGGGCGCCAGGATTCGAACCTGGGAATGGCGGTACCAAAAACCGCTGCCTTACCGCTTGGCGACGCCCCAATCTGCGCTGCCTTCTAGAGCGCGCCGCCGCGGCGTGCAACAGCGGATCGCCGGTCCCCGGGTCGGCATCTGCGCAGCGCCGCGCGCACTCAGGGCCTTTGCGGAAAAAGATCGTCCAACCCATCTCCTTGGCTGTTGCGCTGCGGCGAGCGGCTGGCTATAAGCCGGCCACCAGTTGATCGGAGTGTGGCTCAGCCTGGTAGAGCACCTCGTTCGGGACGAGGGGGTCGCAGGTTCAAATCCTGCCACTCCGACCAAAATTTCCCGAGATAATTCAAGATTTTGCGAAAACAGCCCTTCGGGGCTTTTTCCGTTTCCGGACAGGACCACCGCAGCTTTGAAAAGCGTGGCCGGGTTCCGACGCTCCGGAGGACTGCCCGTCCCGCTCCGATGCCGCCGCGCCCCAGCCGAAAGCGGCGCCTCAAGCGGCCCGGATCCGGCCGAGGAAATCGGCGACTTCGCTGTCGAGATCGGCCGACTGGAGCGACAGCACATCGGCCGAATCCGCCACATGATTCGCCGCCTCGCCGGTCTCCTCGGCGACGCGGCTGACGATGTCGATATGCCCGCCGGCCGTGACCGTCTCGTCGGCAGCGCGCCGGACATTCTCGGCGATCCCCGCCGTCGCCACGTTCTGCTTCTCCACCACCGCCGCCACCGCGATCGAAATCTGGTTGAGCGTGTCGATCGTCGCCGTCATCGCGTCGATCGCGCTGATCGCATCGGCGCCAGAAAGGCCGATCGCGTCGATCTGGCTCTGGATCTGCTCGGTCGCCCGCCAGGTCTCGTCGGCCAGGCCCTTGATCTCGTGCGCGACCACGGCGAAACCGCCGCCCATATTGCCGATCCTGGCGGCCTCGATCGAGGCGTTCAGCGCCAGCAGGTTGGTGTGGCGCGCGATGGTCGAGATCACATGGGTGACGTTGCCGATCTCGTGCACCTTGCGCGAGAGATCGCCGACCCGGTCGAGCACGGTCAGCGCCTGCTGCGTGGTGTCGCCGACGAGCCGGGCCGCTTCATTCACCTGGCGGTCGACCTCGATGAAGGAGCTTGCGAGCTCCGAGGTCGCCTCGGTGATGGCGACGACGTTCGAGGACGAAGAGCGCGATGCCTGCGATGCGGCGACGGAACGCTGGGACACCTCCTCCGCGCCGGTCCGCATCTGCACGGATGCGGCTCTGAGCGAGGCGATCGAGGCGATCACCGCCCGCGCGATGCCGGCGATCTTGCGCTCGAACTCGTTGGCGAGGTCATGCAGGATGCGCCGCCGCTCATGCGCCGCCCGCGCCGTCGTCTCGGCAACGTCCCGGCGCGCCTCATCGGCGATGGAACGCGCCGCCAGCGCCTCGCTCCGCTCCCGCTCGGATGCCTCCACCGCCTGCCGCAGCGACCAGACGATCCAGCTCAGGGCTATCGCCTGGACTGCCACGATCGCGCCGTGCAGCAAAGCGCGGCGCAGATCGCCGCCGCCGGGGAACACGCCCAGCGAATTGACGGCGCTCAGGACGAGGTGGTGAGCGGTAATGGCGAGCGTCGCCGGCACGAAGATGCGCCAGTCCAGCCAGCCGACCAGCACCGCCAACATCGCGAAGAAATACATGTGCAGGTCGGCTTGATAGGGGTGCCCGCCAAAGGCGTAGACCAGCAGCATGACCTGGCCGACCAGCACCACGCTGGAGACCTGGCGCGTGATCCAGCCGATCCGGTCGATCCGCCAGGCGAGGGTTCCCAGGATCGCCAATGCCACGCCCGTCGCGGTGAGGTTCGACTGCGCCGGCCCGCCAGACGGAGTTCCGACCAGGAGCAGGACGACATTGGCCCACAGGATCGCGATCAGCACCCTGGCAAATCGCGTCCGGAGCCGCTCGACTTCACCCATTTGCAAGGCTCCTCGCCTGGCGGATGCAGGATTGAGCCAGTGAACCGTCGATGACGAGCCAGGCGCCGGCCCGATAGAGGGAGGCGGCATAGTCGCGGCCGTCGCCGACGCTGAACGCGATTGCGGCCCCGGCGTCGAGCTGGAGGATGCTGCCGCCCGCCTCGGCGACGGCGCGCGCCATCTCCGGCTGGGAGGTACCGTTGGGAAAAAAGGCCGCGATCGGCTGCCCCGGAACCGGCCAGGCCGCAACGAGGAAAGCGGCCAAAGCCATGGCTAGGCTGAATATCAGGCCGAAGCCGATTTCACGCATCGCGTGCCCCCCGGCAACCGATCCGCAGTTGAGAAATCATCCAAAAGAGTGCGGCTGCTGGGCTTTACAATCGGTAAACAACATCGATTACTGTGAACAGGTGTTCACTTTCTTGCCAGATCTGGATGCGCACGAACAAGCGACCTCGCCGCAGCGTCTCGCATGCAAGTCTGGGTAGAAGCCAAGAAATCCCTGTCGCCCGGTCAGGATGTCACGCGCTATTCCACGGGAGCCGTGCAGTGGCGCGCAGCGGGCCGCTTCGCTATGCTCGCGCCGCAATCTGGAGCCGCGCTCGCATGAAATCCGCCTTCCGCCTCATTGCCGTACTCGGCCTCACGACGCTGCTCGCCGGCTGCGACCGCTGCGGCAACATGATGGAGCTCGACATGTTCCTGCAGCCGGTGAAGAAGGTCTGCACCGGCCAGAAGCCGGCGGGCTGACCTCCCAAGAGATGGCGCAGGCAACAAAAAAGCCGGGGCAGAGCCCCGGCTTTCTGATTCTATGGTGCCGTTCGGCTCAGCCGCGGCGCTTCAGCACCGACCAGCCGGCGCCGACCAGGCTCGCGGCCAGGGCCGCCTTGATCAGATCGCCGAGCAGGAAAGGCTGCACGCCGGCAGCCCAGGCCTTGGCGAAGCCGATGCCGGTCGCCCCGCTCGCCATCTGCGCGCCGAGCGCCAGCCAGCCGAAGCCCAGTGCCATCAGTACGATTTCGGCCAGCACCACGCCGCCGGCAAGGCGCAGGAACGAAGCACCGCGCGAACCGGCCCAGCCGGCGATCGCGGCGGCGGCGACGAAGCCGATCAGGAAGCCGCCGGTCGGTCCGAGCAGATAGAGCGGGCCGACGGCGACCGGCGGGGTGTTGGTGAAGACCGGCAGGCCGAACAGGCCATAGGCGATGTAGAGCGCGACGGTCGCGGCGCCGAGGCGAGCGCCATAGGCGGCACCGAGACCGAGCACGGCCAACGTCTGCAGCGTCATCGGCACCGGCCAGAACGGCACCTTGACCTTGGCGGCGGCGATGATCAGCAGGCTGCCGACGACGGCGAGCGCGACATTGCGCAGGACCTGGCTGCGCGGGGCCGGCAGGGCCGCGTTGACCATGGAGGTGGCAGGCAGTGGCAGCGTCTCGGCCATCGGATCTTGTCCTTCTTCTTCGAGCGCCGTCGACGCCCGGCTCGTTCGTCTATAGGAAATGGCCCGCCGGCCGACAAGCCGGTGATCATGCCCGCTTCCGGATGTGCAGATGACCAGCCCCACTCCAGAGACCGACGAGCCGCTCGACTTCGACCGCGACCCCGGCGCTGCCTCCGGCGAACTGGTGCAACTCTCGCCGCTGGTGCGCCGCCTGATCGCCGGCAATGGCGGGCCGATGACCTTCACCGGCACCTGCAGCTATATCGTCGGCCGTGGCCGCATCGCGATCATCGACCCCGGCCCGGACGATCCCGGCCATGTCGAGCGTCTGCTCGCCGCGATCGCCGGCGAGACCGTCACCGACATCGTCATCACCCACACCCATCGCGACCATTCTCCGGCCGCACGCGCCCTGAAAGCGGCGACCGGCGCACGCATCGTCGGCTGCGGCCTGCATCGGCCGGCGCGCGAGCTGGTGCTGGGCGAGATCAACCCGCTCGACGCCTCCGCCGACCGGGACTATGCACCCGATCTCGTCATGGCCGAGGGCGACGCGGTCTCCGGTCCAGGCTGGACGCTGCAGGCGCTGGAAACGCCCGGCCACACCGCCAATCATCTCGCCTTCGCCCTGCCCGAGGAGACCACGCTGTTCTCGGGCGATCATGTCATGGCCTGGTCGACCACGATCGTCGCCCCGCCCGACGGCTCGATGGTCGCCTACATGGCCTCGATCGAGAAGCTGCGCGGCCGCGAGGACCGGCTTTACTGGCCTGGGCATGGCGGCCCGGTGCGCGAGCCGCAGCGCTTCCTGCGCGGGCTGGTGCAGCATCGGCGCCTGCGCGAGGCGGCGATCCTCAGCCGCCTGCAGGCCGGCGACGAGACGATCGCCGAGATGGTGCCGCCGATCTATCAGGAACTCCCGCCCCGCCTGCTCGGCGCCGCCTCGCTCTCGGTGCTGGCGCAGCTTGAGGATCTGGTCGAGCGCGGCGTCGTGCTCTGTGATGACGGAGCGCCGCTGCTGGCGAGCCGCTACCGGCTGGCGTGAGCGCTTACCGAAGCTCCACCAGGAGCTTCACCTCTTCCTCGAACGCCGCGATACGCCTGGCGTTGGCACCGAAATCGAAGCCGCCCAGCCGCGAGGCCGAGCGGATGTCGATGCGGCTGCCGTCGGCACGTGGCCGGATGCGGATGGTGATGTCGTCGACGAGACGCAGCACGCGCGAGCGCGCCACCGCATCGAGGCGCCCTGCCCCGCTGCGCCCGCCCGGAGCCGCCCCTTCGAGCACCTGCCAGCCAAGGGTGACGCAGGCCTTGCGGGCGATGTCGTAGGCTACCTCGGCCGGCAGTTCGAGCACGATCGGCACCGCCTTCGGATAGCCCTGGCGCTGCGCCTTGCGGCGCTCGGCCGGGACATCGGGTGGCACCCGCCCTTCGCGCGCCGTCAGAGCCACGCGCGAGCGGCTGAAGGCCGGCGGCTCGTCGATATCGGTCGAGACGTCGGCGAGGAACGGCAGCGTCGCCAGCTGGAAGCCGCCATAGGCGACGGGAGCCAGCAGCAGCAGGCAGAGCAGGAAGGCTTGCACGGCAATGCCGATGCCACGATGCCCCTCCTGCCAGATCCGCACGAAGGCGGCGAGCGCCAGCAGGAAGGCCAGCAGAACGAAGACGTAAGCGCCGGCGATCGGCGCCAGCCGCTCGAGCGAGGGCTGGCCGAGGCGGAAGATCAGCACGGCGAGGACGACGACCGTCAACCCGAACAGCGCCAGCCGCCGGCTCCAGATCGCCGCGCGCGAGATCGGCTCCTCGAAGACGAGACGACGGTGCATCTCTCTTAGGTGGCGGAGCAGAGGGAGGAAGGCAAGCGCTCGCGCTAGCGCACGACGATGGGCGCCGTCGCCTCGACCACACCCGGCACGGCGCGCAGCTTCTCGATCAGGTCGAGCACCTCGTCGGGCGACAGCGTCGCCGCATCGTCGCTCGCACTCGGCGCCGCCTTGAGCCAGCGCTGGCGCAGCGCCGCCGGCAAGTCCGCCTCCATGCCGAAGCAGGCGAACAGGTTCTCGAAGGCGGCGTCGAGCACGATGTCGGTCAGCCCGAAACCATAGGGGTAGGACTGGCCACCGGCGCGCAACACGCTCTTGTTCTCCTCGCCCCGTACCGGCAGCACGACGGAGGCGGTGCCGTCCGAATCCAGCACCCAGCAATAGAGTTTCATGCCCGCCTTGCCTTCGATGCGGACGTCGAGCCGCCGCCCTTTCATAAAGGGCGAAGCCGCCGGCAGCAGGGCAAGCCGCGCCCGGTCCGAGCCGGCGGTGGCGGCGACATGTTCGAGGAAAGGCCTGACCGCCGGGTCGCAGCCCAGCCCCTCGACCGGAATGCGATTGCGTCCGGTCGGCGCCAGCACGGCATCACCGCGGCGGAATTCGAGCTCCATCCAGCTCTGGCCATCGCGATCCCTGGCGAAGCGGCCACGCGTCGTCACCTCGCCACTGGAAGCAGCACATTGCCCGGGCGCGGCCTTGCGGATCTCCAGCGGCCGTGAGCGCAGCACGCGGTCGTCCGAGCGCGACTCGGCATCGAGTGCCAGCAGCAGCCGTTCCCCCAGCGCAGCGCTGCAGGCGCTGTAGCCGCTCGCCGCGGCGAAGGGGCAGATGTCGACCCGTTTCAGCTCGGGCGCGGCGCGCACCAGGTTCTCGACCGCCCGGCTCATCACCTGGTCGACATCGACCACGCCCGGCTTGGTCCGGATCGCGATCTCGATGGGCGCGCTCGTCGCCTTGCAGTCGCCCGTCTTGGCGATGGCCTGCAGGCGGAAGCTCGCCTTGTCCTCCTGCCGCGACGGCTCGGCGAAGAACACGCTGGCATCGCCGTCGAACGCTCGGCGGATCTGCGCCTCGGCCTCGCCCGGCTTCTGCAGGTTGAGGCTGTCGCGCAGCGTCTTGATGCGGACGACATCGCCGCTCGCCGCCAGCCTCACCCGCCCCTCGCTCTGCAGGCGGCTCTCGATCGCCAGCCTGACCTCGTCGGCCTGCGTACGCGACAAGACCTGCTGGCCGGTATCGAAGCCGACCACGGCCAGCGAGAGGTCGCGCTTGCCCGAGCAGGCGGCGACGTTGTCGAGCCAGGTCGACAGCGCATCGGCGCGCGCGGCGCCGCCTCCAGTGACAAGCAGCCCGACAACGAGAAGGCTACGCAGCAAACCGCTCACGGCCGGGTTCTAATGCTCCTGCTCCAGCGACCGCGCATAGCCATCCAGCGCCCGTACAAAGACGGGGTTGAAGCGGCCATCGATCGCGCCGCTGTAATGATCGGCCTTCTGCGCCGCCCGTTGCAAGGCCCGCACCGTGTCCGGCTTCAGCTTCTGCTCGGAGACGTCGCTGGCAGAGATCGCGGCGGCGCCGGCCTCGCCCTTCGCCAGCGCCTTCATCAGCATCTGCAGCGAGCCCGTGCCGGGAAAGAAGGAGCCGAATCCGTTGTCGATCAGCGTCGCCATCGAGACCATCGCGATCGGATCGCCCTTGTCGGCGGCCTGGCGGAACAGGTCGAAACCCTTCTGCGGATTCTTCGGGAAACCCGGCCGGCCTTCGAGATAGGCCGGCACCAGCTTGGCGATCGAGAAGGCGTCGCCCGCTTCCGCCGCCTTCTGATACCAGCGTAGCGACGCAGCCTCGTCGCGCGGCCGGCCGCGGCCATATTGCAGCATGCGCCCGACATTGCTCATCGCGATGGCGTTGCCGGTTCCGGCAGCCTGCTCATAGAGCGCAAAGGCCTTCTGCAGCTCGACCTTGCTGCCCTGGCCGTTCTCGTAGAGCGCGCCGAGATTGTTCATCGCCGCGGCGCTGCCGGCATCGGCCGCCCTGTCGTAAGCCGCGAGCGCATCCTTGTAGCGCTCGGCTTTGTCATAGGCGCGGCCGAGCTGATAGGAGAGCCGCCTGATCTGCGGCTGCTGCTCCGCCGCCTGCCTGCAGGCCGCGATCGCGGCACGGGCATCGATCCGCGCGAATTTCACGCCCTTAACGCCCTCGCGCCGATCGGGATCAGCGGGGTCGCCGGCGAGCTCGTCGCACTCCTGCACGCGCGGATCGCGCGAGGCGCCGGTCCGCCCGAGATAGCCTTCCGCCAGGGAGCGATAGGCGCAGACCGTGCCGCAGCCCTTGAGATAGTCCTCATAGCGGCCGGAGCCGCCGAGCCTGACCCAGTTCTGTTCGTCGGTTGCGGCTTCGCCGCTGCGGCGCTTGTCGAGCAGCAGCGCCATTGCCGCCTCGCGATAGCCGCAGGCCTCGCCGCAGCGCGCCACATAGGCCTCGAGCGCGCTGCGCTCGCCGGCCGCCTTGGCCCGCTGCCAGTTGGCCTCGTCCCGCGCCAAAGCAACGGCGCGCGCCACCGCCGGCACCGGCTGCGCCACCGGCAGGGCGATCGAAGCCAGGTCGATCTCCGGCGCCTGCTCGCGGCCGCTGTCGCGCCGCGCCGCCGCCTCGACGCTGTCCTTGAGATAGCGTTGCAGGTCGGACCAGGCGAGCGGCCCGGTCTCGGGCGCGCCGGCCGGCCGCGCCAGCCCGGCGGCGCCCATCAGGAAGCGGCTGGTGAACAGGCCGAGCTTCTGGCCTTCGTCCCAGTTCGCTGGCGTCGTGCCGGAGGTCGCGACCAGCTTGACGATGCCGCCGCCGGTACGCGGCTTCGCAGGCGTGAAGCCGGGTGCCGAGACCGCGAGCAGGCTTTCGCCCTTGCGGCCGGTCTCGCCGGTGAAGCAGGCATCGATCATCACGATCAGTTGCCGCTGCGAACCGATCTTCTGCCGAACGAGCTCGAGATTGCGGTAGAGGGTCTGCACGGCATAGCCGCTCTCGCTGGCATTGGGATTGCCGTCCTGCGGCAGCAGGAAGGGCTGGCGGGTGGCGAGATCCGGCACGCCATGGCCGGAATAATAGACGAAGACGTTGGAGCGGCCCTCGACCGCGCTGCGCCAGAGCTTGCCGCCTTGCGGATTGGCCTCGCTGCCGAACATCTGCGTGAGCTCGCCGAGCGTCGCATCCTTCAACAGGAAGACGTTCTGCTCGCGGAAGCCGAGCGTGCCTGTGAGGTAAGCCCTGATCGCCTCGGCGTCGTTATGGGCGAAGTCGACCGTACTGGTCTGCTTGTAGCTCTTGTTGCCGACCACCACCGCGATCGATTCGGCATTGTCGGAGAGGGTGACCGGCGGCGCCTGCGCGATCGACGACGAGAGAAGCCCGAGCCAGAGCAGGGCTGCGATCAGGAACGCCGGCAAGGGGCCACCTCCAGAATCCGCGCGCCAGCGCCGGGCCGCGCTGGCGTCGATTTGTCGATGCGGCTTTTGTCCGGACGATCCATGGCGAAGATGTGACGTGGGGTCCTCTCAGCCGCCGCCGGATGCGGCGCTGCGCCCCTCCGTGGTCGCGAGCCAAATGCCGATCCCGACGACGACAACCCCGACCGCGAGGTTCCAGCCGATCGGCTCGTTCAGCACGAGAGCGGCCACCAGCGAGGCCGTGACCGGGTTGACGGTGACGGTGACCGCGACGCTGGTCGCCGACGCCCGTCCAAGCGCAAAGGCCCAGAGATAGAAGGTCAGGGCGGCGCCGATCACGCCGAGATAAAGCGCTGCCGACCATTGCGGGACGGCAAATTGCGCCACCGCATCGAAGCTGCCCCGCAGCGCCGAGATCAGGATCAGCGCCGCAGCGCCGACCGCCATCGCGACGGTCGTGAACGGGATCGGGCCGCAACGGCGGATCACCGGCTTCGACCAGATGCCGTAAAGCGCCATGCAGAGCGCCGCCGTGATCATCAGGAGATCGCCGCGCCAGGCCTGCGGCGGCGCCCGGCTGAGACCTGCAAGCAGTGCAAAGCCGACGCCTGCCATGGCGACCAGCACGCCGGCGGTTTTCCGCACCGTCAATCGCTCCTGGCCGAGCGCCGCGCCGACGACCAGCGACAAGAGCGGCAGGGTCGAGAGCGCCAACGCCCCGCGCGCGCTGCTCGTATAGATCAGCGAGGCGTTGAACAGGATCGGGAAGAGCGCGAAGAACAGCAGCCCCAGCCCGGCGGTCTGGAGCCAGTCGCTGCGATCCGGCCAGCGCTGGCCGCCCAGGAGGGCGACCGGCGCGAGCATCAGGCAGCCGATGCCGAAGCGGAAGGAGCCGATCGCGAGGGGATCGAGATGGCCGACGAGATAGCGGGTCGCGGCGATGGAGGTTCCGCCAAGCGCGCTCGACGCCGCCGCGGCCACGACGCCCCAGAGCTCGCTCATGCCCGGGCCTCCGCTGGCTTTGTCTCAGCTCAGTCGATGGCGCGCACCGCCCCCTTCGCCGCGCTGGTCGCCAGCGCCGCATAGGCCTTCAGCGCCGTCGAGACCTTGCGCTTGCGCGGTGCCGCCGGCTTCCAGCCATCCTTGCCCTTGGCATCCATCGCGGCGCGCCGGCGCGCCAGCTCCTCGTCGGAGACCTTGAGGACGATGCTGCGCTTGGGGATGTCGATCTCGATCACGTCGCCGCTTTCGACCAGGCCGATCGCGCCGCCTTCCGCTGCCTCAGGCGAGACATGGCCGATCGAGAGGCCCGACGAACCGCCGGAGAAGCGCCCGTCGGTGACGAGCGCGCAGGCTTTGCCCAGCCCCTTCGACTTCAGATAGCTCGTCGGATAGAGCATCTCCTGCATGCCCGGCCCGCCGCGCGGCCCCTCATAGCGGATGAGGACGATGTCGCCTTCCTTGACCTTGCGGTTCAGGATGCCCTCGACCGCCGCGTCCTGGCTCTCGAAGATCACCGCCGTGCCCGAGAAGGTCAGGATCGAGGCATCGACGCCGGCGGTCTTAACGATGCAGCCGTCGAGCGCGATGTTGCCGTAGAGCACGGCGAGGCCGCCATCCTGCGAATGCGCATGCGCCTTCTCGCGGATGACACCCTTTTCGCGATCGAGGTCGAGCTCCTCATAGCGCCGGTCCTGGCTGAAGGCGGTCTGCGTCGGCACGCCGCCGGGCGCGGCGCTGTAGAAGGAGCGCACCGCCTCGCTCTGCGTCTGCCTGATGTCCCAGCGCTCGAGCGCCTCGCCCATCGTCGCGCTGTGCACAGTCGGCAGCGAGGTGTCGATCAGGCCGGCACGGTCGAGCTCGCCCAGGATCGCCATGATGCCGCCGGCACGGTGGACGTCTTCCATGTGGACGTTGGCGACGGCCGGCGCGACCTTGCACAGCACCGGCACATTGCGCGAGAGCCGGTCGATATCGGCCATGGTGAAGTCGATTTCGGCCTCATGCGCCGCCGCCAGCAGATGCAGCACCGTGTTGGTCGAGCCGCCCATCGAGATGTCGAGCGTCATCGCGTTCTCGAAGGCCTTGAAGCTCGCGACATTGCGCGGCAGCACGCTCTCGTCGTCCTGCTCGTAATAGCGCTTGGCGATGTCGACGATCAGGTGCCCGGCCTCAACGAACAGGCGCTTGCGGTCGGCATGGGTCGCCAGCGTCGAGCCGTTGCCGGGGAGCGCGAGGCCGAGCGCCTCGGTCAGGCAGTTCATCGAGTTGGCGGTGAACATGCCCGAGCAGGAGCCGCAGGTCGGGCAGGCCGAGCGCTCGATCACCTCGACTTCGCTGTCCGAGTACTTGCTGTCCGCAGCGGCGACCATGGCGTCGACCAGGTCGACCTTCTTCAGTACGCCCTCGGCGATGAACTTGCCGGCCTCCATCGGCCCGCCCGAGACGAACACGGTCGGGATGTTCAGGCGCATCGACGCCATCAGCATGCCGGGCGTGATCTTGTCGCAATTGGAGATGCAGACCATCGCGTCGGCGCAATGGGCGTTGACCATGTATTCGACGCTGTCGGCGATCAGCTCGCGCGAGGGCAGCGAATAGAGCATGCCGTCATGGCCCATGGCGATGCCGTCATCGACCGCGATGGTGTTGAATTCCTTGGCGACACCGCCGGCCTTCTCGATCTCGCGCGCGACGAGCTGGCCGAGATCCTTGAGGTGGACATGGCCCGGCACGAACTGGGTGAAGGAGTTCACCACCGCGATGATCGGCTTGCCGAAATCGCTGTCCTTCATGCCGGTGGCGCGCCAGAGGCCGCGGGCGCCGGCCATGTTGCGGCCATGGGTGGTGGTGGCGGATCTCAGCCTCGGCATGCTTGACCTCGTTGACGCTACATCCGAACAGAAGGGCTCGCCCTATAGCTAGCGGCGGCGCACGGCCAGACAAAATTGAATTATTCGATTTTGACCATCGGCGCTGTCCATGCTGCGGGCGCGAAGACAGTTGAAACACCTGAGCCCTCATCCTGAGGAGCAGCCAGAGGCTGCGTCTCGAAGGATGCTTCAGAAAGCTCAGGAGTCTTCCTGGATCATCCTTCGAGACGCGATCTGCGATCGCTCCTCAGGATGAGGGCTGAGGGGAATGCAGGACGTGACCGCACTGCGCAATATCGACATCGACCTGCTGCGGACCTTCGTCACCATCGCGGAGCTGCGCTCCTTCACCCGCGCCGCGGCGGCGCTCAACCGCACGCAGTCGACGATCTCAACGCAGGTGCGAAAGCTCGAGGAGATCGCCGGCCAGACTCTGCTGCAGCGCTCGCCGCAGGAGGTGCTGCTCACCCGCGCCGGCGAGGATTTCCTGTCCTATGCGCGCCGCATTGTCGCCCTGCATGACGAGGCGCTCGACGTCGTCCGGGCACAAAGCGTCTCCGGCCGGGTCCGGCTCGCGGTGATGGACGATTATGCCACCATCGTCCTGCCCGAGACGCTCGCCCGTTTCGCCCGCTCGCATCCCGAGGTCGAGCTCGAGGTCACCACCGGCTTCACCCGCGACCTGATCGGCAGCCTGGGCGAGGCCTTTGATCTCGTGCTGGCGACGCAGAAAGCCGGCGACGGCAGCGGCGAGGTGCTGCGCAGCGAACGCACCGCCTGGGCCTGGTCCGACCGCCATGACTTTCCGCCCTCGGGGCCGTTGCCGCTCGCCCTGCTGAAGGCGCCGAACATGTATCGGGAATGGGCGCTCGCCGCGCTGAACGAGGCCGGCCGGCCCTGGCGCATCCTGTTCTCCTCCTCCAGCATCGGCGCGGTCGAGGCGATCGCCGCCGCCGGCGCGGCTCTCACCGTGGTCAAGGCCGGCACGGCGCGCGAGGGATTGCGCCTGCTCGGCGAAGCGGAGGGCCTGCCTGCCCTGCCAGCCTCCGAGATCGCGCTGCATCTCGCTCCCGGCCGGCCGACGCCGGCGATCCGCGCTCTCGCCAGCTTCCTCTCGGAAGCGTTGAAGGTTGAAGCAGGCTGAAGCGTGTCCCTACGCCCGCAGCCGCCATCACGGGCGCGACACCCGACGCTCCCAAACATATGTCAGGTTGCATTCGATCAATATTAAATCTCTAAAGCTGCAGAAAAAGCATTCCAGCAAGCTCGCGACCTGCCTCGCTGCATCGGACAGGCAACAACACCCGCCGATCGAACTGAATTATCAACAGCACCAATCGGCTTTTTAGTAAAAATTTACTATCCTGGCACACGATCTGCTTAGAAAATAAGCGCCCGGATTCCCTCTGTGCCTATCGCCGACAGTACAGCATGGCCCCACGGCCGTGCGCCCTATCGTATTGGGCGGTGCATCGCCCGATCGAGCAAGCATCACTCCAACATCTCGTCGGATGATCGTGCAGTTCATCCCGGATTCGCTCGCGCCATCGTCCATGCGAGCTCCTGCCACCCCCACGCAGTCTAGGAACACGCATATGCGCCTGGCAGCCAATCTCACGATCAAGCAGGTATTCCTGTGTATCGCAGGGCTCTTCGCCGCACTGATCGCGGCGATCATCGCAACCTGGTATTTCCAGCAGCAGGCCGTTGGTGCCCGGGCCAACGCCTATCGCCAGGCCTATAATTCCTATCTGCTCGCCGATGAATTCCGGCAGAGCTCGGACGACCTGACGCGGCTGGCCCGGACCTTCGCCGCCACCGGCAACCCGCGCTACGAGCAGCAATATCTCGAAGTCATCGCCATGCGCAGCGGCGAGAAGCCGCGCCCCGTCGAGCCGCACCGGATCTACTGGGATCTCGTCCTCGACAATGCGGTGCGCCCGCGCGGCCCCGGCGAGACCAAGGCGCTGCTGACAGCGATGAAGGAAGCTGGCTTCACCGACCAGGAATTCGCCAGGCTCGGCCAGGCCGCAGCCAAGTCGGAGGGCCTCGTCGCCCTCGAAACACGCGCGATGAACGCCGCCAAGGGCCTGTTCGCGGACGCAGGCGGCCAATACACCGTCAAGAAGGAGCGCGATCTCAACCTCGCTCGCGAGCTGCTGTTTTCGGCCGACTACGACCGGATGAAGGCCGAGATCATGAAACCGGTCGACGAGTTCTTCGGGCTGGTCGAGGCCCGCACTACCGCGCTCCTCGATGCGACCAACGCCACGGTCAGTCAGATCCAGTGGGCGTTCAACCTGCTGCTCGGCACGCTGGTCATGCTGATGCTCGCCACCGGCGCCCTGATCGTCTCGCGGGTCATCAAGCCGCTCGCCGCGATCAAGGCCAGCATCGACGGGCTCTCCAATGGCGAGCTCGAGACCCCGATCCCGCAGACCGGCCGGCATGACGAGGTCGGCGCCGTCGCAGGCGCTCTGCTGCTCTTCCGCGACAAGCTGGTGCAGATCCGCGCGCTGGAGGCCCAGGAGCGGGCGGAAGCCGCGACGCGCGCGGCCCGTGCCGAAGCGATGTCGCGCGTCGTCTCCGATGTCGGCGAGGTCGTCGCCGCAGCGGCCGATGGCGATTTCTCGGCCCGGCTGCAGATCGACGATGCCGACGAGCAGATGCAGAAGCTGGTCGCCGGCATCAACGAGATCAACGCCGTCGTCGACGGCGCCACGACCGAGTTCGTCGCCGTGCTGCAGCGCGTCGCCGATGGCGACCTGACGCAGGACATCGCCACCCAGTATCGCGGCCGCTTCGGCGAGCTGAAGGCTGCGGTGAACGAGACCGTCGAGCGCCTGTCCTCGACGGTGAAGACGATCCAGCTCACCTCCGCCGATGTCGGGCTCTCGGCTCGCGAGATCGCGACCGGCGCCGACGATCTCTCCAAGCGCACCGAGGAACAGGCCTCCTCGTTGGAAGAAAGCGCAGCGACGACCGAGGAACTGGCGGCTTCCGTCAAGGCTTCCGCCCAGGCCTCGCGCCAGGCGGCAACCACCGCCGAGGAGGCGATGCGCGCCGCCGAGGGTGGCGGCGCCATCGCCGGCAAGGCGGTCAGCGCCATGGCCCGGATCGAGGACGCCTCGAAGAAGATCTCCGACATCACCCGCGTGATTGACGACATCGCCTTCCAGACCAACCTCCTCGCCCTCAACGCGGCCGTCGAGGCCGCCAGGGCGGGTGATGCCGGCAAGGGCTTCGCCGTCGTCGCCTCCGAGGTGCGCACCCTGGCGCAACGCTCGGGCGAAGCCGCCAAGGACATCTCGACGCTGATCTCCTCCTCGAACGCCGAGGTCGGCGAGGGCGTCAAGCTGGTCCGGCAGGCCGGCGATGCGCTGACGCAGATCCTGGCGGCGTCGCAGAAGGTCGCCTCGACCATCGCCGACATCTCCTCGGCCGCGGCCGAGCAGGCCAACGGCATCGAGGAGATGAGCCAGACCGTCGCCCATATGGACGAGATGACCCAGCAGAACGCCGCGCTCTCCGAGCAGAGCGCCGCCAGCGCCAATGCGCTCAACCAGCGCATCACGCAGCTCAACGATCTCGTTGCCGCCTTCAAGACCGGCGGCGATGCCGCCACCGGCGCTTCCATGCCGCACGCCGCGCCGGCCCGCTCGGCCGCCCGCCCGGCCACCGCACGCAAGCCCGCGGCCGAGCCGCAGCGCCTGCAGCAGCTCGCCGCGACCGCCTTCAACCCGGCCCCGCGCAAGGTCGCCAATGCCGGCAAGCACGGCGACAGCGGCTGGGCCGAGTTCTGAGCACGCAGCCGGCCGTCCCACGGGGCGGCCGGCATCCTTGCGGACCTCTCAAGGACGAAGGCAGGATGAGCCCCTTCGACAATTGCCGGCAGAGCGGGCCCGAGTGACGACCGTCGACCAACAGGATGCCCTGCTCCGGCTCGGCGAGAACCATCTCTTCACACGAAGCTGGATGCCATTCGCGGCCGACGCGAGCCGGCGCACGCCGATCCTGCTCCTCCACGACTCGCTCGGATCAGTCGAACTCTGGCGCAGTTTCCCCGAAAAGCTCGCGGTGACGACCGGCCGGCGCGTCGTTGCCTATGATCGTCTCGGCTTCGGCCGCTCCGATCCGCATCCCGGAGCGCTCGGTCTCGATTTCATCGCCGACGAGGCGCAGAGCGTCGTTCCGCAACTCTGCGAGCAGTTCGGCATCGGCGATTTCATCGCCTGCGGCCATAGCGTCGGCGGCTGCATGGCGATCGAGACGGCAGCGCACTGGCCCGGCCGGTGCCGGGCCCTCGTCACCATCGCCGCCCAGACCTTCATCGAGGAGAGGACGCTCGCCGGGATCAGGGTGGCGCAGCACGATTTTCAGGACCCGGACAACCTCGCCCGGCTGGCGCGCTATCACGGCGACAAGACGCCCTGGGTGCTCGATGCCTGGATCGGAACCTGGCTCTCGCCCGCCTTCGCCGACTGGACGCTCGACGGACCTCTGGCCGGGGTGCGCTGCCCGGTCCTCGCCGTCCATGGCGAGCGCGACGAATACGGTTCGCTCCGCCACCCCTGGCGCATCGCCGAGGGACGCGGCGAGACGCTGATCCTGCCCGGGATAGGCCATGTCCCGCATCGCGAGGCGGAAGGTACGCTGGTCGCGGCGATCGTGGAGTTTTTAAGCCTCCTTCTCCCCTCGGGGGAGAAGGTCCCGGCAGGGGGATGAGGGCAGTGCGACCGGGCGAGGCGTTTACCGCTCGCCCTGCCTGACGGACCCTCATCCGTCAGCGCTTCGCGCTGCCACCTTCTCCCCCGAGGGGAGAAGGGAAACCGCGGGGACAAATTCCCAATCGATCCCCGCTCCCGAAACCCGTCGTATTCTCCCCCCGTCCCGTCCGACCAAGGGGGCTGTCGCGAGGCATCGTGCGGCCGGGCGGGAGAGCGGTGTCCGTCTTGAACAGCCGTTGCGGGCTGGAATGGCGGAGGTGCCTCGTCGTCCGGGTACGCCCGGTCCAGCCGGACCTGAAAGCACGGCGAGGCATCTTATAGAGAACCGCGCGCGGGGTTCGGCAGCGGCGAGCATTTCGCCGCTTCGACATCTCGACATCGACATTCGACATGGCGGCGGAACGCCGCCGCAGCCGGACCCCGCGCCTCCCTTGGGATCGCGTTTGTCTTCAGACCCTCGTGGCGCGGGCCGGCGGGGCCGCGTTATCGCGCCATATCCGCGAGCGCCTCGCGCATCGCCGTGCTCGGGACATGGAACACCCCCTGATAGGGCAGGCTGAGGTCGACGATCACGAACATGACGCTCGAAACCGAGAGCACCCCGATCGCGAGGACCGCGGCACTCAACGCCCGGCGCGGAATCTGCAGGCCGAAGCTCAGGAAGACCAGGCTGAGCCAGAAGCTCAATATGCCGACGAAGAAGTCGCCGGATGGAGCGATCGCATCTTCGATGACATTCCATCTGGCGGATGAGACCTCCGCATAGGCTGCACGGCAGCGCGTCGCGGAGTTCTCGAGACCCGTGGTCGGAAGCGTGTCCACGCCGGCCCCGATCTCGCTCATCAAGCGCGACAACGTCCGATCCTCGCCGCGAACGGCCATGCCCACGATGTCAGGCATTCCCGCGATCGTCGGCGCGGCCTCGCGAGGCCAGGTGCTCGCGATCACGGCGGCCGTGTATTGCCGCAGCTTCAGCCTGACCGGATCGGCGGTCTCCCTGAACAGGCGCAGGCACTGGTCGAGATTGGCCAGACGCGCAGCGTAGGTGGAACGGTGGCTGCTCGTGACGTCGAAGCGATTCCGGGCCGTCGACAATTGCAAGGAGAGGATGAGCGCGGCGAAGGTGACCATCAGCCCGGTCACCAGCCTGATCGAATCCATGTTCTCGCTGGTCAGATGGCGCTCATGCAGGCGCTTCCGCAAAGCCATGCCTGCCAGCGCGCTCAGGCTGAACAGCGCGAGAAATGCGAGGACCAGGAGAAATTCCATGTGATCTCCTTGGCGCGGTCAACGACCAGGATGCGCGGTCGGCATGAACCTCGGCTTCCCCCGGAACGGATCAGGGCCCTACGAGCTGCCCGCCATCGACGACAATAGTCTGAGCGGTGACCCAGCTCGCCTTGTCGGAAGCCAGGAAGAGCACGACCTCGGCGACCTCCTCCGGCTTGCCCATCCGGCCGAAGGCAATGCTGGCCAGGGTCGAGCGATAGAGTTCGGGGTTCGAGGTCTTCCGGTCTTCCCATGTCCCGCCGGGGAACTCGATCGAGCCGGGTGCGACGCCGTTCACCCTTATGCCCTGCTTCGCCAGCATCTTCGCCTGGCTCGCGGTGTAGTGCATCACCGCCGCCTTGATCGCGCCATAGGGCGCCGAACGCGACGACGCCCGCAGGGCCGAGATCGAGGAGATGTTCACGATCGACGAACCCGGCTTCATGTGTGGGATCGCCGCATGGCTGCCGCGGACGATCGCCATCATGTCGATAGTAAGCGAGGCGGCCCAGCCCTCTTCGTCATCCGAATGGCCGAAGCCGGAGGCGTTGTTGACGAGGATGTCCAGGCCTCCGAGGATCTTCACGGCCTCAGGCACATAGGCCTCGATCGCCTTGGCGTCGGCGAGATCGACGCTTGAGCCATGCGCGGTTACGCCGAGCGCTTCGATCTCCCGGCGCGTCGCGTCGAGCGGCCCCGGATTGCGCGCACAGATCGAGACCGATGCCCCTTGCGCAGCGAACCCAAGCGCGATCGAGCGCCCGATGCCGCGGCTGCCGCCCATGACGATCACGCGCTTGCCGGCGAATTCCTTGGCCATGCGGACGATTCCTTGCTGATTGATCAGAACCTAGATAACCGCGGCGAAAGGCCCGGTTTCAAGGTTCGTCGCCCGCCATCTGCGCATGGCAGCCCCCTCACCCCGGCAGCCGATACTCCCGAAACATCTCCCTGAGCGCCGTCTTCTGGATCTTGCCCGTCGCGGTGTGTGGGATCGCCTCGACCAGCACGACATCGTCGGGCAGCCACCATTTCGCGACCTTGCCAGTCATGAACGCCAGCATCTCCTCGCGGCCTGGCGTCCTGCCGGGCTTGGGCACGATCACCAGAAGCGGCCGCTCGTCCCATTTCGGATGGGAGACGCCGATCACCGCCGCTTCCGCCACATCGGGATGGCCGATGGCGAGGTTTTCGAGCTCGATCGAGGAGATCCACTCGCCGCCCGACTTGATCACGTCCTTGGAGCGGTCAGTGACCTGCATGTAGCCATGGGGATCGATGGTCGCGACGTCGCCGGTGTCGAAGAAGCCGTGCTCGTCCAGGATCGGCTGGTCGTGCCGGTAATAGGCGCCGGCGACCGCCGGCCCGCGCACCTTCAAGCGCCCGAAGGTCTTGCCGTCCCAGGGCAGGTCGGTGCCGTCATCATCGGTCAGGCGGAACTCGACGCCGAACTGCGGATGGCCCTGCTTGACCTTGAGGTCATAGAGCGCATCGCCTTCGAGCCCGTCATAAACAGGCTTGATCGAGCAGAACGAGCCGATCGGGCTCATCTCAGTCATTCCCCAGGCATGGTCGACGGTGACGCCGTATTTCGTCTCGAACGCCTCGGTCATCGCCCGCGGGCAGGCCGAGCCGCCGATCACCACCCGCTTCAAGGTGTCGAGCTTGCCGCCGGTTGCTTCCAGGTGCTGCAGCAGGCCGAGCCAGACAGTCGGCACCGCCGCGGTCAGCGTCACGCCCTCGCCGTTGAGCAGCTCGAGCAGCGAGGCGCCGTCGAGCTTCATGCCGGGCATGACCAGCTTCGCGCCGGTCATCGGCGCCGAGAAGGCGAGCGACCAGCTGTTCGCGTGGAAGAGCGGCACCACCGGCAGGACGACGGTCCGGGCCGACAGGCCCATATAGTCCGGCTGGGCGCAGCCCATGGCGTGCAGCACGTTGGAGCGGTGCGAATAAAGCACGCCTTTGGGCCCGCCGGTCGTGCCCGAGGTGTAGCAGAGCCCGGCCGCCGTGTTCTCGTCGAACGCAGCCCAGGCGAAATCGTCATCGGTCTCGGCGAGCCAGTCCTCGTAAGGAACGGCGTTCCGGAGCGAGGTCTCCGGCATATGCGCGGCGTCGGTCAGGACGATGTAGCGTTCGACCGATGGCAGCTTGTCCTGCAGGCCTTCCATCAGCGCAACGAAGGTGAGGTCGAGGAAGACCAGCCGGTCCTCGGCATGATCGATCAATTGGGCGATCTGCTCCGGGAACAGCCGCGGATTGACGGTGTGGGTGATCGCGCCGATGCCGCTGATGCCGTACCAGAGCGCCAGATGCCGGTCGGTGTTCCAGGCGAGCGTCGCGACACGATCGCCGAGGCGGATGCCCTCGCGCGACAGCCTTTTGCCGATCCTGAGCGCGCTCTGGCGGATCCCGGCATAGGTGGTGCGGCGGATCGGCCCTTCGACGCTGCGGGAGACGACTTCGCGGCTGCCATGCTGGATCGCCGCGTGATCGATGATCCGGTGGATCAGCAGCGGCCAATTCTGCATCAGCCCGAGCATGCGTTTCTCCCTGTCGTCTTGCTTCGCTTTTTGGCAGCATAGCCAGCGGACGGCTCGGGGCGAAAGCCCTCGCCTCCCGATTGGAGATGAGTTAGTTTACAAGTAAACGATCTAGGGATGAACGCCTTGTCAGTGCCGCGCCCAATCCCCGCCCCGGAGCCCATCGAGCCGGATCGCGTCTGGTTCCGTTTCATGCGCCTGCATCAGCGCATGCTCGGCCAGATGACCGCACGCATCCGCGAGCTCGGCCTCTCCATCCCGCAATTCGACCTGCTCTCGACGCTGACCGAGCGCGAGGGCATCAGCCAGAGCGAGCTCGCCGAGCGGCTCTACGTCACCAAGGGCAATGTCTCCGGCCTGGTCGACCGGCTGGTGCAGGCGGGCCTGGTCGAGCGCCGCGCCATCGTCGGCGACCGGCGCTCCTATGCCATGCACCTGACGCCCGAAGGCCGCCGGCTCGCCGACGCAGGCATGACGACGCAGCGCGATTATGTCGCCCAGACGCTCGGCAAGCTGCCGACGCAGGACCTCGCCGAGCTCGACCGGCTGGTGCTGGCCTGGCGCGAGCGCGCCCGCGCCCTCGACACGCCCTGATGTTCGCCGGTCTGGCCTATGCCGGCGGCGGCAATCGCTGCTACTGGCAGGGCGGTTTCTATGAAACCGTCGCGCCTGAGATCGGCCTGAAGCCGCGCCGCATCGTCGGCGCCAGCGCCGGGGCTGGCGCCATGCTCTACAATGCGCTCGGCGTCGGCCCCACCGTGCGCGAGATGCTGCGTGAGGCCTGCACCGGCCGCACGTCCGAGGTCGACTGGGCCGCCTTCCGCCGCGGCGGCAGGCTCTTCCCGGTCGCACAGATGTACCGCGGCATGCTCGCGAGCCTGTTCACGCCGGAGCGGCTGGCGGCGCTGAAAGCCCAGGCCGATTTCCTGATCGCGATCTCGCGGCCGCCGCGGTTTTGGCCGCTGCCAGTGATCACCACGATCGGCATCGGCGCCTACCAGCTCGAAAAGCGCCTGCGCCGGCCGGTCCACCCGACCATCGGCCGCAAGCTCGGCTTCCGGCCCGATCTGATCCGCATCGCCGATTGCGCCGATCCTGAAGCGCTGGTCGATGCGCTGATGGCGAGCGCCGCCGTGCCGCCCTTCATGCCAGCAGGGAACATCGGCGCCCGCGCGGCGCTGGATGGCGGCCTGGTCGACAGCGCGCCCGCCTGGGCGCTGGCCGAGATGGAGGCGGCCGGCGAACAGACCTTGGTGCTGCTGACCCGCCCCTTCGCGCAGGTGCCGCAGGTTCAGAACCGCACTTATGTCCGGCCCTCGCAGGTGATCCCGGTCAGCCAGTTCACCATCCGCAACTGGGACGGTATCCGCTTCGCCTATGAGCTCGGGGTCAGGGACGGCGAGAATTTCCTGAGAACGATGGAGCGGCGGAAGGCGGGATAGCCGATCTGGATCGGCGGGCTCTGCCAGCAAAGCCGGGACGCGGGGAACCCTTCTCCCGTCTGGGAGAAGGGCGGGGATGAGGGCCTGTCCTATCCGATAGAGGTCGCAGCGGCGCCGCTTCACCCTAACAATCAGCGGCGGTCCCTCACCCCTACCCCTCTCCCATCCGGGAGAGGGGGTCCCGCGCTTGATTGTCCTCACCAGCGACCTTGGTCTACGACTTGAGTCCCTTCCGCCGGATTTCCCGATGGCCTCGATCGACCTGACCGCCTCCGCCACGAGCCTGCGCGCCGATCTGCTCGCCCGCCGCTTCAGCGCCCTCGACCTGCTCGAGGCGACCTTCGCCCGCATCGACGTGCTGAACCCCTCCCTCAACGCCATCGTCGCGCAGGATCGCGACGCCGCGCGGGCGATGGCCGCAGAATCGGACCGGCGCATCGCGGCAGGGCAGGCGCGTCCACTCGAAGGCCTCCCGATCACGATCAAGGACGCCTTCGATGTCGCCGGCCTGCCCTCCTCCGGTGGTCTGCCGGCCTATAAGGAGCGTGTCCCTGAGGAGGATGCCGCCGCCGTCGCCCGCCTGCGCGCTGCCGGCGCGGTCATCCTCGGCAAGACCATGGTTCCGGTCTTCTCCGGCGATTTCCAGAGCTACAACCCCGCCCATGGCGTGACCAACAATCCGTGGAACCCCGACTATTCGCCCGGTGGCTCCTCGGGCGGGGCGGCGGTCGCGGTCGCCACGGGCATGAGTGCCTTCGAACTCGGCTCCGATCTCGGCTCCTCGATCCGCTGGCCGGCACAGGCCTGCGGCGTCTTCGGGCTGAAGACCAGCTGGGGCCTGGTCTCGACCTGGGGCCTGATCCCGCCGCCACCGGAGCGGCGCACCTTGCGCAATGCCGACCTCGTCGTCGCCGGTCCGATCGCGCGGGCGACCGAGGATCTCGAGCTAATCCTGCCAGTGCTCACTGGCCCGCGCGATCCCAACGTCTTGGGAGCGGCCTTGCCCGCTCCGCGCAAGCTGGAAGCAAAGGGCCTGCGCGTCGCGATCTGGGCGCAGGAGCCATTCGCGCCGGTCACGAAGGAGGTCTCGGACACTGTGCGCGAAGCCGGCCGGCGCCTCGCCGAAGCCGGCGCGCTCGTCGACGAGACCGCCCGCCCCGGCTTCCGCTTCAGCGAGGCCTATGAGGTCTATGCGCTGCTGAACCACGCCGTCGTCGCCTATGGCCTGCCGCCGAAAGTGCGCGCCCGCATCCAGGCGCAAGCGGCGAAGTTCGCGCCGGGCGATCTCTCGCATCAGGCGCTGCAGGCCCGCGGCGCGAGGATGACGCCCGGCCTCTATCAGCAGCTCCACCAGCGCCGCCTCGCTTTGAAGCGGCAATGGGCCCGCTTCTTCCAGAACTACGACGTGCTGCTCTGCCCGCCCGCCCCGGTCGCGGCACAAAAGCATGACCATCTGCCCGATTTCCACGCCCGCCGGCTCGACATCGACGGGGTCGAGCGCCCCTATCTCGACTTCCTGTGCTGGGCGAGCCTCGCCACCGGCGCCGATTTGCCTTCGCTGAGCGCGCCGGTCGGCCGCTCGCAGGCCGGCCTGCCGACCGGCGTCCAGATCATCGCCCCGTCCGGCGAGGACCGAACGGCGATCGCGGTCGGGGCGATGCTGGAGAAGTCGGGCGGCGGCTATCGCGTGCCGCCGATCGCCAAGGCCTGAACCTACAAGCAATCCGCCAGCGACGGCCGGCGGTTGCCGTCGCGGCCAACCGTCCCCGGCGCCGCCAGCATTGCATTCAGTACTGCCTCCTGCGTCGCCTCGGCCGCGGCGCGGAAGGCTAAGTCGATCCGGTTCTCGTTGAGCACGGTCAGCGGGACGAGGTCGGCCTCGTCGAAATGCGCGATCCGGCCTGCGGTCGAGAAGGCGATGGCGATGTCGCCGCTGCCATTGCCCCAGAAGGCGCCGAGCCGCGCCAGCCCCGCGCCACAACGCCTCGCGATGCGGGTAAGCTGCCGGCTCTCCAATGGCAGGTCGGTCGCCAGGATGATGATCACCGAACCGCGCTCCGGCGGCTGGACCGGGCTCGCGGCCGGCGGCACCGGACGGCGTCCGTCGGGCAGGACGAGATCGCCGGCATTGCCGAAATTCGCCTGCACCAGCACGCCGACAGTGAAGCTGCGGCCATCGAGTTCAATCAGGCGCGAAGCCGTGCCGATGCCGCCCTTGAAGCCGAAGGCGCTCATGCCGGTGCCGGCGCCGACCGCGCCCTCCCCGACCGGCCCGCTTTTGGCCGCATCGAGCGCGGCATCCGCATCGGCGACCGTCAGGCGGCGAGCGCGGATGTCGGAGAGGAAGCCGTCATTGCATTCGAGCACGAGGGAATTGACCGTTCCCGTGCTGCGGCCGATCTCGGGATTGCCGGCGAGCGCGCGCCCGACCAGCGCCTCGATCCCGGTTGCGACCGAAAACGTGTTGCCGAGCAGGAGCGGCGTCTCGATCTGGCCGAGCTCGGCGAGCTGCATCAGCCCGGCGCTCTTGCCGAAGCCGTTGATGACGTCGACGCCGGCCCTGACCTTCTCGCGGAAGAGATCGCCGCCATGCGGCAGCACCGCGGTGAAGCCGGTGCGGATATCGCCGTCGCGGATCGTGCGATGACCGACGGAGACGCCGGCGACATCGGTGATCGCATTGAGCGGTCCCGGCGACAGCGTGCCGCAGATCAGGCCGTAATCGCGCGCCCGCTTGCTCAAGGGCATCTCCTGCTCAAGGCTGGTCATACCGCCGCGTTGAACACGGCCTCGATGGCATGGCCATCGGGATCGATGACGAAGGCAGCATAATAGTGCGGACCATAATGCTCCCGCAGGCCCGGCGCGCCGTTGTCGCGCCCGCCATGCTGCAGCCCCATCAGATGGAATTCGTCGACCGCTGCCTGGTCGGGCGCTGTGAAGGCGACGTGGAAACCCGGCCCCGGCGGACGCTGCCCATCCGGGCGATGCTTCAGGGCCAGGCCGTCGCCACCGCCTGCAACGCCGTAGCCGACGGCCTGATTGCTCTCGCCGGGGCGAAGATCGCTCCAGACCCGGATGTAACCGAGCGGCGCGAGCACGGCGTCGTAGAATGCCGTCGCGCGCTCGATATCGGCCACTCCCAGGGAAAGGTGATGCAGCATCGGCCGGTCCGGCGCGCTCACGCCGCGGCCTTGACCTTCGCCACGGTGACGCGCGGCCGCCCGCCCGCCAGCTCCTCGCGCAGCACCAGCCGCTCATCCCCCGCGATCACGCCAAGCGGCACATCATGCGTCGGCATGACCGCCGTCGCCGACTTATTGAGGAAGACGATGACCGGGCGGTTGCCGGCGGCAGCCCAGCGGCGCAGCTGGGTGAGATAGGGCTCCTTGCGCCAGGCCTGCGGCGCGCCGGGGTCGAGCTGGACGAACAGCCAATTCGTCGCCGGGTCCATGGTCAGCACGAAACGGGCCTTGTCCGGCTTCCACTCCGGCCCGAGGAAGGTCTGGGTCATCCAGAGGCAGAAGAAGGCGCGGCAATGATCGGGCCGCGTCGCATGGATGCCGCAGCCCCGCCCGGGCAGGCAGTGCTTGCACCAGCTGCCGGCGACGCTCTCCACCGCAGGCACGTCATAGACCTTGCAGCACAGCGTGCAGCTGCCGCAGTCGCGGCCGGGGGCCGGCTGGTTCACCATGCGGGCGGGGTCGATCATCGGGCTCTCTCGAAAGTGCGCGGAACCATGCGCATCGCCACGGCGGCTGGCAAGCGATGATTGGAATCGTTTGAAAATCGCTCTGCGACCCTCATCGTCATTCCGGACAAGCGCCGCAGGTGCGCAGCTCCGGAATCCATCGAAGGGCGCCGCGTTCTACGATGGATTCCGGCCCTCCGCTTCGCTACGGCCGGAATGACGGTGGAGAGTTTGGCAGGAGGCGGCGAGGAAGGGCCGTCCCGCGCCAGACTCTGCCCCGATCTGCAGGAAAATCGCTCAGCGCTTGCGTCGGCCGCGGTCTATGCTCGCATAAATCACGCATAAACATCGGGAGCCGGGAATGCTGACCAACCTCGCCGTGCGCGACATCGAGACCCTCGTCCATCCCTACACCAACCTGGCCACCCACCGCGAGGTCGGCCCGCTGGTGCTGGAGCGTGGCAAGGGCGTCTATGTCTACGACGTCTCCGGCAAGGACTATATCGAGGGCATGGCCGGGCTCTGGTGCACCTCGCTCGGCTATTCCAATCAGGAGCTCTGCGACGTCGCCTATGAGCAGCTGAAGAAACTGCCCTTCACCCATATCTTCTCCGGCCGCAGCCACGACCCGGCGATCGAGCTGGCCGAAAAGCTGAAGGAAATCGCACCGGTTCCGATCTCCAAGGTGTTCTACGGCGCCTCCGGCTCGGATGCGAACGACACCCAGGTCAAGCTGGTCTGGTACATGAACAACGCGCTCGGCCGCCCCAAGAAGAAGAAGATCATCTCGCGGCTGAAGGGTTATCACGGCGTCACCGTCGCCTCGGCCTCGCTGACTGGCCTGCCGGCCAATCACACCGATTTCGACCTGCCGCTCCCCGGCATCCTGCACACCTCCAGCCCGCACCACTACCGCTTCGCCCACCCCGGCGAGAGCGAGCTCGACTTCTCGGCGCGTCTCGCCGCCGAGCTCGACGAGATGATCCAGCGCGAGGGGCCGGACACGGTCGCCGCCTTCATCGCCGAGCCGGTGATGGGCGCCGGCGGCGCGGTGACCCCGCCCGAGGGCTATTTCGAGGCGATCAACGCGGTCCTCGCCAAATACGACATCCTGTTCATCGCCGACGAGGTCATCACCGGCTTCGGCCGCACCGGCGAGATGTTCGGCACCACCACCTACAAGATGAAGGCCGACACGCTCTCCTGCGCCAAGGCGCTGACCTCGGCCTATTTCCCGCTCAGCGCCGTGCTGATCAACGAGCCGGTCTATGAGGTGCTCGTCGACCAGAGCCGAAAGATCGGTACCTTCGGCCACGGCAACACCTATGCCGGCCACCCGGTCGGCTGCGCCGTCGCGGTCAAGACGCTGGAGATCTACCAGCGCGACAGGATCATCGAGCATGTCCGCAAGGTCGCGCCGACCTTCCTGCAGCGCCTCGGCAAGCTCGCCGAGCACCCGCTGGTCGGCGAAGCCCGCGGCGTCGGCCTGATCGGCGGCGTCGAGCTCGTCAAGGACAAGGCGAGCAAGGCACAGTTCGAGGCCAAGAAGGCCGTCGCCGCCAAATCGGTCTCCTTCGCCCAGGACGAAGGCCTGATCCTGCGCGCCATGGGCGGCGACCGTGTCGCCTTCTGCCCGCCGCTGGTGATCACCGAGGCCGAGATCGGCGAGATGTTCGACCGCTACGAGCGGGCGCTCGCCAAGACGCTCGACTGGGTGAAGGCCGAAGGCCTGCTGGCGGGCTGAAGGCGAGCCCCGGAACCACGCCGTCATGCTCGCCCTAGTGGCGAGCATCCACGTCTTGGACACCGCATGCCATGGAGGAAGACGTGGATGGTCGGGACAAGCCCGACCATGACGGGAAAAGGCGGCCAACGCTGACTTTGGCCTTTCCCCCCGCGAAACTGTGCCAAAGCTGACCAAAGCCTCGGTGTGACACGAAAAATGTCACGACAATTTCAAAATGCCGCCGCCGGCCTGACCCGATCGGCAGCGACATTGGCGGTGCTGACGGCCAGGAACCGTCGGCGCCACAACTGGAAACCGAGGACCATGTCGACGCATAAGCCGCGCCACCCCGCGCACCGCTCCGCCAGCTTCCATGATGCCAGCGCACGTGAGGCCTATGCGTCGCGCTTTCGTCCGATCGCGATTCCTGCCATTCTGGCGGGAACCCGCTGGACCCCGGCCGCGTTGACCTCGCAGCACAGGGACGTTCCGGCGCTCCTGCGCAACGGTTTCGAAGATTGATACGACGACCTCCTACTGAGACCCCAAATGCTTGACCGGCGCAGAGTTCTTCAAACTCTCGCCGGTCTTTTTCTGTCCAGTTTCGGCCTCGGCAGTTATGCCTATGCCTGGGAGCCCGCTCGTCAGGGCGTGACCCGCTACCGGCTGAAGCCCGTGCGCTGGCCGGAAGGCCGGCAGCTGCGCCTCGCCGTGATCACCGACCTGCATGTCGGCGGCCCGCATATGCCGGTCGCGCGCGTCCGCGAGATCGTCGCGCAGACCAATGCGCTGAAGCCGGACCTTGCCTTGCTGGTCGGCGATTTCGTCGCCAGCCGCGCCCGCCGCCCGGGCGATCCGGCGCCCGCCGAATGGGCCGCCGAGCTCGCCCGCCTGCAGGCGCCCGCCGGCCGTTTCGCCGTGCTCGGCAATCACGACTGGTGGCAGGACGAGCGCGCCCAACGCGAACACAAGGGGCCGACCCGGTCCACCATCGCGCTCGAAGCGGTGGGGATCCCCGTCCTGGAGAACCGCGCGATCAGGCTCGAAACCAGCGCCGGGCCGCTCTGGATCGCGGGGCTCGGCGACCAGGAGGCCTTCGTCCTGCGCCGCCGCCCGCGCGGGCTGCGCTACGGCCTCGACGACCTGCCGGCCACGCTCGCCATGATCGGCGACGATGCGCCGGTGATCCTGATGGCACACGAGCCCGACATCTTCGCCCGGGTACCCTCCCGCGTCGCGTTGACCCTCTCGGGCCATACCCATGGTGGCCAGGTCAGGCTGTTCGGCTGGTCGCCGATCGTGCCCTCGCGCTACGGCAATCGCTACGCCTACGGCCATGTCCGGGAAAATGGCCGCGACCTCGTGGTCTCGGCCGGGCTCGGCACCAGCAAGCTGCCGATCCGGCTGGGCGCGCCGCCGGAGATCGTATTGGTCGAATTGGGTTGAAGATGACGCCTTGGCGTCACCGGGTCAGCGGACGATGACCTTTCCGCCGACCGCAGCGCGGTTGTAGAGGTCGATCGCATCGATGTTGCGCATCCGGATGCAGCCGGACGAGGCCGAGCGGCCGATCGTCTCCGGCTCGTTGGTGCCGTGGATGCGGTAGAGCGTGTCCTTGCCGTTCTGGTAGAGATAGAGCGCACGGGCGCCGAGCGGATTGTCCGGCCCGCCTTCCATGCCACCGGCGCGCGGCGCCAGATGCGGCCAGCGCGCGATCATCTCGGCCGGGGGGGTCCAGCGCGGCCACTCGGCCTTGCGCTGCATCACCGCGGTGCCGGTCCAGCCGAAGGCCTCGTCGCCGGTGGCAACGCCGTAGCGGATCGCCTTCTTGTTCGGCAGGACGAAGTAGAGGAACTTCTCGGTGGTATCGACCACGATCGTGCCGGGCTCTTCGCCGGTCGGGTCCGTGATCTCGTAAGGCAGATGTGTGAGCTGCGTCTCGAAATTCGGCACCAGCGCCATGTATTCGGCATCGCGCGCCGACAGTGACGGGGCATGGACGCTCTTGTACTGGCAGGCGCCGAGAAGCACCGACAGGCCGAGCACCGTAACGAGAGTCTGCTTCATGGGGTCCACCGCCGGCACCAAAACGGTGCTCGTTATGATGAATACATCGTTAAAAAACGGTGACCCGACGAGACACGGCCCGGGTCGAACACAAGCTGGTCTTACGGCGCAATCGTCTTGCAGGCAATGAAGTTCCTGCGCCGCACTGGCGTCTTGCTGCATTGCAGTGACAATATGGTCACGCTTGCGGGCTACCCCGTTTGGAAAGTTTCGCGACTACCGGAGACTTGCGCGTGACGACGCTGCTGATCAGCCATCCTTCCAGCCTTCGCCATGTCACGCCGCCGGGCCACCCCGAGCGCGCCGACCGCATCCGCGCCGTCGAGCAGGCCCTGGAGGATGAGCGATTCGCGCTGCTGCAGCGCGTCGATGCCCCCGAAGGCACGCTCGCAGAGGTCGCGCTCTGCCACCCCGCCGCCTATGCGCAGGCGATCGTCGAAGCCGCACCGCAGGAGGGCATGGTCCAGGTCGATGCCGACACCATCATGTCGCCGGGTACGCTTTCGGCCGCACTCCATGGCGTCGGGGCTGCCGTCCACGCCGTCGACGAGGTCATGACCCGGCGCGCGACCAACGCTTTCAGCGCCATGCGCCCGCCCGGCCACCATGCCGAGAGCGACAAGGCGATGGGCTTCTGCTTCTTCAACAACGCCGCCATCGCCGCCCGCCATGCGCAGAAGGCCCATGGCGCCGAGCGCGTCGCCATCGTCGACTGGGACGTCCATCACGGCAACGGCACGCAGGAAATCTTCTGGGGCGACGCCAGCGTGCTCTACGCCTCGACCCATGAGATGCCGCTCTATCCCGGCACCGGCGCGCCCTCGGAGCGCGGCGAGCACGGCACCATCGTCAACGCACCGCTTCGCGCCGGCGACGGCGCTGACGCCTTCCGCGATGCCTTCGAGAGCGCGATCCTGCCGCGGCTCAACGACTTCCGGCCGGATCTGGTGATCATCTCGGCCGGTTTCGATGCCCACTGGCGCGACCCGCTCGCCAACATCAACCTGAAGGAAGCCGACTTCACCTGGGCGACGCAGAAGCTGATGGAGATCGCCGACCGCCATGCCGGCGGACGGCTCGTCTCGATCCTGGAAGGCGGCTACGATCTCGAAGGCCTGTCGAAATCGACCGCCGCCCATGTCATGGCGCTGATGCGGGGGTGAGTCCGCACCCTTCGATCGAATGACGCGGCACGCCCCGGGACGAGCTCAAATCGAGCATCGTACCGGCAAGCGGCGTGCTTCGATGTTCTCGATCGACCAACCCGACGTGATCTTCTCCTGGGCGGGCGCCTATGCCCTGATCGCGGTTACGCCCGGCCCGAATTTCGCAGTCGTTGCCCAATGCGGCCTATCGGCCTCGCGCGCCAAGGCAGCTGCCGCGGCCTTCGGTGTCGCTCTCGGCGCCGGTCTCGTGGCGATGGCGGCCGCATCCGGAGCCGCGTCGCTCCTCGCGCTCGGCCCCTCGCGGCTCGCCATCGGGCTCGGCTTCACCCTGCTCCTGCTTTGGCTCGCCTTGGGCAGTCTTCGGACGGCGCAGGCATCGGCCACCCGGCTCCGGCCTTGCGAAGAGGCCTCCCTCGCCCGCTGCCTGCGGCTCGGCCTGCTGACCGCGACGAGCAACCCGCTGACCTTCGCCTTCTTCCTCGGCCTCAGCTCCGCGCCGCGCTGCGGCGCCAGCGGCTGCCTGCCGGCATCAGCCTTCCTCGCGGCCTTCACGGTCGCGCTGGCCTGGTTCGGTTGCGTCGCGCTGCTACTGTCGGATCAGCGGATCGCCCGCTTCTGCACCGGCAAGCAGGCCGGCATGCATGTCGCCATCGCGGCGCTGCTCACCGCCCATGCCGCCTGGGCCGCGACGACCACCATCGGCCTGCTATAGGCCGCCGCCGCTCACTCCAGCGGCGAGGTCTCCGCGATCTCGATGCCGAAGCCGGAGAGGCCGACGAAGGCGCGGGTCGAGGAGGCCAGGTTGACGATCGAGGCGACGCCGAGATCGCGCAGGATCTGGGCGCCCAGGCCGACCTCGCGCCATTGCTGCGAGCGCAATGCGTCCGAGCCCTCCTCGTCCTCGACGCTCTTGATCGGCACGCCGGCCGAGCCGTCGCGCAGATAGACCAGCACGCCCTTGCCCTCCTGCTGGAAGCGGCGCAGCACGCACTGGATCGAGGACGCCCCACCGAGCACGTCAGCGACGACATTGGCGCGGTGCAGACGGGCCGGCACCTTCTCGCCGTCGCCGAGCTTGCCCATGACGAAGGCGAAATGCTGGGTATCGTCGAACGGCGTCACATAGACATGACCGGTCATCTCGCCGAACTCGGTCTTGACCGGGAAGGAGTGCACGCGCTCGACCAGCTTCTCGCGCGCCTGGCGATAGGCGATGAGGTCGGCGACCGTGATCTGCTTGAGATTGTGCTTCTGGGCGAAGGCGGTGATCTGCGCGCCCTTCATCACCGTGCCGTCATCATTGGCGAGCTCGCAGATCACGCCGACCGGCGGCAGATTGGCAAGCTTGCAGAGATCGACGGCCGCCTCGGTATGGCCCGAACGCATCAGCACGCCGCCATCCTTCGCGATCAGCGGGAAGACATGGCCGGGGCGGACGAAGTCGGCGGCGCCCATATTGCCGTTGGCGAGCGCACGCACCGTGTTGGTGCGCTGCTCCGCCGAGATGCCGGTGGTCAGCCCGTGCTTGACGTCGACTGTGATGGTGAAGGCGGTGCCGAGCGGAGCGTCGTTGGAGGAGACCATCGGGTCGAGCCGCAGGCGGCGCGCTTCGCCGGAGGTCAGCGGCGCGCAGACGATGCCGCAGGTGTTGCGGATGATGAAGGCCATCTTCTCCGACGTGCAGAGCGAGGCGGCGACGATCAGGTCGCCCTCGTTCTCGCGGTCGTCGTCATCGGTGACGATGACGATCTCGCCGCGCGCGAAGGCTTCGACGGTCTCGGCGACATTGCTTGCGGTCATGGCAGCCTCACGCGGGCCCTGCAGGCCCAGGAAGTCGTTGGGGGTGACGGCGCCGCCGGTCGCGGCGGCGATACGCTCGGCGCTCTCGCGGGAGATCCAGGCGGAAGGATCGTTGCAGAGCGCCGTGACGCTGGCGGGCGACAGGCCGACCTGCCGCGCGAAGGCGCTGCGGGCGGTCTTGGTTTGCTGGAGCCAGACGTCGAGCTTCATGAAGCGAAGCTAGTACGGCGGTGCTTCATTCGCAATGAATGCAGTGAAGTTTTTCAGTGATACTGAAATCTCTAACTCGCCCGTCATGGTCGGGCTTGTCCCGGCCATCCACGTCTTCACGTCACGGATCGAGACCCGAGTTCAAGACGTGGATGCTCGCCACAGGGGCGAGCATGACGGTAGAGTATCCGAACGCCCCTCAGCCCTCGAACGGCCAGCGCGGCTCGATCACGCCGACCTGGGCACGGTGGCGCAAGAACTGGTCTGCAAGGACGCAAGCGACCATGGCTTCGCCGACCGGCACGGCGCGGATGCCGACGCAGGGGTCATGCCGGCCCTTGGTGAACATCTCGGTCTCGCCGCCGGTCCGGTTCACCGTGGCGCGCGGCGAGAGGATCGAGGAAGTCGGCTTGACCGCAAAGCGCGTCACGATTGGCTGGCCGGTCGAGATGCCGCCCAGAATGCCCCCCGCATGGTTCGACAGGAACAGCGGCTTGCCGTCATTGCCGGCGCGCATCTCGTCGGCGTTCTCCTCGCCGGAGAGCTCGGCTGCGGCGAAGCCGTCGCCGATCTCGACGCCCTTGACCGCATTGATGCTCATCAGCGCCGCGGCGATCTCGGCGTCGAGCTTGCCGTAGATCGGCGCGCCCAGCCCCGCCGGCACGCCCTCGGCGACGATCTCCAGAACCGCCCCGATCGAGGAGCCGGACTTGCGGATGCCGTCGAGATAATCGGCGAAGCGCTCGGCTGCCTTGGCATCGGGGCAAAAGAACGGGTTGTTGCCGACCTCGTCCCAGTCCCAGTTGCCACGATCGATCTTGTGCGGCCCCATCTGGACGAGGGCGCCGCGCACGATCATACCCGGCACGACCTTGCGGGCGATCGCCCCGGCAGCGACCCGCATCGCCGTCTCGCGCGCCGAGGAGCGGCCGCCGCCGCGATAGTCGCGGATGCCGTACTTCACGTCATAGGTGAAATCGGCATGGCCGGGCCGGTACTTGTCCTTGATCTCGGAATAGTCCTTCGAGCGCTGGTCGACATTATCGATCAGCAGCCCGATCGAGGTTCCCGTCGTGACCTGCTCGCCATCGCTCTCGCGCGCGAAGACGCCGGAGACGATGCGAACCTGGTCGGGCTCCTGGCGCTGCGTCGTATAGCGCGACTGGCCGGGCCGGCGCTTGTCGAGGTCGCGCTGGATCTCGGCTTCGCTCAGCGGGATCAGTGGGGGGCAACCGTCGACGACGCAGCCGATCGCAGGACCATGGCTCTCGCCGAAGGTGGTGACGCGGAAGAGATGGCCGAAAGTGTTGTGCGACATGGGAGCCCGGAACCTTGCTGGAAAGGCTCATAGGCCGGATCGCCGCGGCGCGAAACCCTGCCCTGCCGGGTCAGTCCGGCTCTTGCGGGATTGACAGGCCGACAGCGCTGCGGCTTCTGGCACCCATGCGACGCAAGAGCTGCATCCTCAAGCGTTCCTGGCGTCCCGGGAGCGCCATCATCGCGGGCATCTAACCCCGAGCCGGCGACAACGCTGCTCGGGGATCGTGGTGCTGACCCGGCCACGATGCGCGCAACTCGCGGCATCACAACAGGTCCAACCCAACTCCGACCGGACAGACCCGCAAGGCTTTGCCTTCGCGCGCAGCCGCTCGCTCTTCATCCTGCGCCACTTCGGGCGCCGGCAGCCCGTGCTGCCGTCCGGAACCAATCATGTCCAGACATCCCGGCCCGGGCCCCGCTCCCGTCAGCCTTGCGCGCGTCCTGTCCAAGCTCGGCTATTGCTCGCGCAGCCAGGCCGAGCTGCTGATCGCCGAGGGCCGCGTCCGCGTCGACGGGCGGCTCGCCCGCGATCCTTCCTTGCGCCTGCAGATCGGCCGCGCCCGCATCAGCGTCGACGGCGAGCCGGTCAGCGCCGAGCGGCGCGTCTACCTAATGCTCAACAAGCCGCGCGGCATGCTGACGACGCGGCATGATCCGCAGGGGCGCGCCACGATCTATGCCTGTCTCGATGGCATGGACCTGCCTTTCGTCGCCCCGGTCGGCCGGCTCGACCAGGCGAGCGAGGGCCTGCTGCTGCTGAGCAATGACAGCCGCTGGGCGAACACCATCCTCGACCCGGCCTCGGGCGTCGAGAAGACCTATCATGTCCAGATCGACAAGGTGCCTGACGAGGCGCTGATGCAGCGCCTGCGGGCCGGCGCCATCGACGACGGCGAGAGGCTGACGACCAAGGCGGCAAGCCTCCTGCGCCACGGCCAGCGCAATGCCTGGATCGAGATGGTGATCGACGAAGGCCGCAACCGCCAGATCCGGCGGATCGTCGAGGCTGCGGGCGCTGAGGTGCTGCGCCTCGTGCGTGTCGGCATCGGAGCCCTGGCACTGGGCGAGCTGCCGAAAGGGGCCGTCCGCCCGCTTCAACCGGCCGAGATCGACCTGCCTCTGCGCGTCCTGCGCCGCGCGGCTGAATGAACGGGCGTCAGTGCCCGCTCGCCGGCACCGCCGGCGCGCCTTCCCAGCGCGTGTTCGCCGGCAGGTTCTCGCCCTTCATGATCACGGTGAGCAGGCCGATCTGGGCGTAGTCGCCGACATGGGTGTCGTAGAGCACTGTCGCCCCGGCGCCGACGCAGACGCCCTTGCCGAGCGTGACCTTGCCGACCTTCATCACCCGGTCCTCATAGAGATGGGTCTGCAGGGCCGAATGGGCGTTGACGGTGCAGAAATCGCCGACCTTGATACAGTCGAACTCGGTGATGTCCGTCGAGTCCAGCCAGACGCCCTGGCCGTATTGCGCACCGAACAGGCGCAGGAACCAGGGCAGGAACGGCGTGCCGCGCAGATAGTCGAACAGCACCTTGCCGCCCAGGCCCCAATAGAGCACGGCGATCGCCTCGGTGCGCATCGCCCAGAACGACCACATCGGCTTCATCACCGGCTTGTAGACGCCCATCAGCAACCATTTCATCAGCGCGCAGATCAGCGCCTGCGTGATGGCGATCAGCACGGCGCAGCCCATGAAGGCGAGCCCGAGGCCGATCCAGTCGCGATCGAAGATCTTCTGCTGCAGCACGAGGTCGACGGCGAGCGTGCCGAAGGTGATGAACAGCATCGCCGGGAAGGAGGTGTGCAACGCCTCGAAGACGGCGCGCGCCAGCTTCTTGCCCGTCGAGGGCTTGTAGGTCCAGTCGGCGCCGAGATCGACCTTCTGCCGCGTCGGCAGCTTGATCGGCGGCGAGCCGAACCAGGTGTCGCCAGGGCTCATCAGCTCGTTCGCGGGGGGCTTCGACTTGATGCCGATCAAGACCTTGTCGGGGATGACGGCGCCCGGCGGCACCACCGCGTCATTGCCGACGAAGACCTGCTCGCCGGTGCGGGTCATGTCGAGGCGCATATAGCCGCGCCGCATGTCCTCGTCGCCGAAGATCACCTCGTCGGCGATGAAATTGCCGGCGCCGATCCCGGTGATGTCGTAGCGGCCGGAGAGATTGGTCGAGATCTCGGCGCCCTGCCCGATCCTTGCGCCCATCATCCGGTACCAGAAGCGCATATAGATCGTCGCGAACAGCGAGGAGAGCGTCTCGAGCGTGACCTCGGTCGCCAGCGCCACCGTCCATTTGCGGGCGTAGAAGCCCGAATGGATCGAATAGCTGCCCGACGAGACGCGCGGCAGGATCGCCCAGCGCAGCGCGCAGATCAGGAAGACCGTCACCGTGATCAAGCCGATCGCCGTCGGCCAGGTCAGGATCGGCAGATACCAGAGATAGCTGACGTCCGACCAGGTCGCGACCCAGTTGTCGATCTTGTCGAACAGCCAGAAGGCCGGGAAGATCGGCAGGAGGCTGATCGGCGGCAGCACGATCAGCATGACTACATAGAACAGCGTCATCGCCGCCCGCCGCCCGGCGCTCGCCTCGGCTTGCGGCGGCAGGGACTCGACATCGACCGTGCCGGTCTTGCGAGCGGGCGAGCCGTCCCAGATCTCGGCCGCGCCGATCTGCGCGCCCGGCGCGATCGCCGTGAGGTCGCCGATCTCGGCGTGGTCACCGACCGTGCAGCCATGGCCGAACACCACGGAAGAGCCGGCATAGACGTCCTTGCCGATGGTGATGCGGCCGATGATGAAGTCGGCCCCGATCGCCTCGGCATTGGCGAAGGTGGTCTTCGATCCCAGCGTCGTGCCGTCGCCGAGCTCGACGAGATCGATCGCGCCGGCTTCGTAATCGGAGATGATGACGTCACGCCCGACCCTGGCGCCGAGCAGGCGCCAGTAGAAGCGCATCACCGGCGTGCCCTGCAGCCATTTGATGTGCACCAGCCCGGCGACGCGCGAGGCGAACCACCAGCGGAAATAATAGACGCCCCAGAGCGGGTAGGTGCCGGGCCTGGTCTTGCCGAGCACCAGCCATTTCAGGCCGATCGCGATGAAGCCGGTGATGATGGTGATCGCGACATAGATGCCGAGCAGCGCGAAAACCTGCGCCATCGCCGACAATTCTTCGCCCGAAAGCAGCATGTAGCTGACGAAGATGCCGAGCCATTGCGCCGTCGAGAGGCTGATGATGATCGGCAGCGCGATCGCCTGTGCGAGGCCGCAGAAGAAGCGGCGCCGCAGCGGCGGCGGCGTGAAGGAGAGGTCCTCTTCGGCCCGGATACCGCGGGAATCGAGCAGCTCCGCCATCGCCCGCAAGGTGCGCGCGCCATAGACGTCCTGCAGGGTGATGCCGGCATAGGCCGGCGTCTCGCGCACGATCGAGATGAAGCGCGCCGCCAGCAGCGAATGGCCGCCGAGATCGACGAAGAAGTCGGCCTCGAGCGGCAGCGCCTGCGCGCCGAGCACGCGCTTGGCCGCATCGAGCAGGGCGGCCTCGGTCTCGTTGCGCGGCGGTTCCTGCTCGCCACTCGCGGCCGGCGCCGTCAGCGGCGCGGCCTTCAGCATCTTGCGGTCGACCTTGCCGGAGATCATGCGCGGCAGCGAGCCGACCGGCTCGAAATGCGCCGGAATCATGTAGGGCGGCAGCTTCTCGCGCAGCGACGCCCGCAGCACCGAGCCCTCGATCTGCACACCGGGCTCGCCGACCAGGAAGGCGACGAGCCGCTCGATGCCGTCATCGGTCCGCAGCACCACGGCGGCCTGGCTGATGCCGGCCTCGTCCGAGAGCGCCGTCTCGATCTCGCCGAGCTCGACGCGGAAGCCGCGAATCTTGACCTGGTCGTCGATGCGGCCGTGGAAGACGATATTGCCGTTCTCGTCGAGGCTGACAGCGTCGCCCGAGCGATAGAGGATCGGGTCGCTGCCGCTGCCGCCGAACGGGTTGGCGATGAACTTCTCGGCCGTCAGCTCGGGCCTGAGATGGTAGCCCTTGGCGACACCGGGGCCACCGATCAGCAATTCGCCCTGCTGGCCGACGCCGGTCAGCTTCATCTCCTCGTCGACGATATAGGCGGTATAGTTCGGGATCGGCCGGCCGATCGTCACGGTCTCGCCCGGCTCGACCGGGGCGGCCGTCGCCACCACCGTCGCTTCCGTCGGCCCGTAGGTGTTGAAGATACGCCGGCCGGGCTTCGACCATTTCTGCACGATCGAGGGCGGCAGCGCCTCGCCGCCGAGCAGGATCAGTTTCAGCGAGGGCACGTCGGAGGGCAGGATGCCAAGCAGGGTCGGCACCGTGTCGATCACGGTGACGCCGGCCTCGTCGAGGATCGAAGGCAGCTTCTCGGCGTCGCCCATCATCTGCGGCGTCGCGACGAACAGGGTCGCGCCGACGAGATAGGGCGTCCAGATCTCCTCCATCGACAGGTCGAAGGCGACGGAAGCGCCCTGGAAGACGACGTCCTCCGGGCCCATGCCGTAGAGCGCGTTCCCCGAGCGCAGGAAATGGCAGATGTTGCGCTGGCTGATGACAATCGCCTTGGGCACACCCGTCGAGCCCGAGGTGTAGATCAGATAGGCAGGGTGGTCCGGCGTCAGCCCGGCAGGCCTTGCCGGCATCGGCTTGCCATCACTGGCCTCGGCGAGCTGCGACGGACACCAGACCGTGCGCTCGGTGGCCGCGGCGCGCGCCTTCCAGTCGGTCTGCGTCACCAGCCCCTTGGCGCTGGCGTCGTTGAGGCAGATGGCGATGCGCTCGACCGGCGCCTCGGCGTCGAAGGGCAGCCAGGCGGCGCCCGACAGCGTGATCGCGATCTGCGCCACCAGCAAATCGATGCCGCGCGGCATCCACAGGCCGACCATGTCGCCGGGGCCAACGCCCGCGAGCGAAAGACCGCGCGCCTGGGCCTGCGCCTGCTCCCACACCTGCGCATAGCTCAGCCGCCGCTCGCCGGAGATCATCGCGATGTGATCGGGACGCGCCGACACACTCGCGGCGAAGATCTCGGCGAGCACCTCGTCGCGCAGCAGATCGGGCCGCTTCTCGCCGGCCAGCATCGCGAGCGCCGTCACGCCCGAGCCGGCCGTGCCGGCCGAAACTGTGGTGATGTCGTTCATCCTGCTCCGCCGCAGGTCCCGGCCGTACGCCTGGACCGCACCTCATGCCGGACGGCGCCTCCCCGCGACGACGCGTCCATCGATCCTAGGCCGGACACCCGCAGCCGCGCGGGAGCTCGCCTGCCGGCCGTATAGGAGCAGGTGTGGCTTAACCGCGGCTGAACGGCAAGCCTGAAGACCCGCAAGTCTGAAGGCTTGAGTGCGGTTACGCGTCCGCCGGCGTTTGGCGATCCACTGTCACATCCATGTCGCCTTGCCGCCTTCGACCACGAGGATCTTGCCCTGCCAGATCTCGACACGCGCCGCATCCGCCGTGCCGACCGCGCCAATCGACGCCAGCACCGCCCGCGCCACGCCGCCATGGCTGACCATCACCGTGTCCGGCGCCAGCCCTTCCAGCACCGGCCGGATGCGCTCGGCCAGCATGCGGTAGCTCTCGCCGCCAGGGGGCACGAAGCCCCATTTGTCGCGCTCGCGAGCCTGGGCGCGCTCACGCTCGCTCGCATTCGCACTCTTGCGGATCTCGCGCCAGGTGAAGCCTTCCCAGTCGCCGAAGGTCAATTCGCGCAGGCGATCATCGATACGGAACTCTTCGGGCGGCAGTCCGAGCTCGCGGCGCAGGATCGTCATCGTCTCGCGCGCCCGCTCCATCGGCGAGCAGACATAGTCCACGGTGGCGTAGTCCGGCGTCAGTGCCTTGAGCCGGCGCGCCGCCTCCTCGGCCTGCATGCGGCCGAGCGCGTTGAGCGGGATATCCTTCCCACCCTGGAGACGCCCCTCGCGATTCCAGTCGGTTTCGCCGTGGCGAACGAGGAAGAGGCGGCCGGGAATCGTCAGCGGAATCATGCCTCGCCTCTTGCACGCTCGCATGAGCAACGTCAAAGCGGCGAAAGCACCGCAGCGCTCAGGCTCACCGCCTCGTGAGCTTTGTGGTGGCCGCGCTTCGACGGCCTGTGTAAGAGGCAGCCTCCAGCATCAACACGATCGCCGCATGACCGCCACGCTGACATTGCCGGATGGCCGCAGGCTCGACCTCGGCGCCAGGCCCTTGCTGATGGGCGTGGTCAACGTCACTCCGGATTCGTTTTCCGATGGCGGCCTCTTCGCCGACCCGGCCGTCGCGATCGCACATGGACTGACGCTGGCGCGGCAGGGCGCCGATATCGTCGATGTCGGCGGCGAGTCGACGCGGCCGGACCATGTCCGCCTCGATGCAGCAAGCGAACTCGCCCGGGTCGTGCCGGTGATCGCCGGCATCGCCGGGCAAAGCGACGTCCCGATCTCGATCGACACCTACAAGGCTGAAGTCGCCGAAGCCGCGCTGAAGGCCGGCGCGGCGATCGTCAACGATGTCTGGGGTGCACAGCGCGAGCCTGCCATCGCCGGCGTCGCCGCCCGCCATGGCGCCCCGATCGTCCTGATGCACAACCGCGAGGAGGTCGATCCCGGCATCGACATCCTCACCGACGTCATGCGCTTCCTCGAACGCTCGATCGCGATCGCGCTCGAAGCAGGCGTGCCACGCAGCCAGATCGTCGTCGATCCCGGCATCGGCCGCTTCGGCAAGACCGCGGAGCAGTCTCTTCTGCTGATGAAGCAGCTTCGCCGCATCAGTGAGCTCGGTTGCCCGGTCCTGCTCGGCGCCTCCCGCAAATCGGTGCTCGGCCATGTCATCGGCAAGGCGGTGCCGGCGCAGCGCGTCGCCGCCAGCATCGCCGCACATCTCTACGGCGTCAGCCAAGGCGCCGCCATCATCCGCGCCCATGACGTCGACGAGCATGTCGACGCCCTGAAAATCTGGGCCGCGATCGGAGCAGCACAATGAGCGCGACCGGGCAGATCTTCATCGAGGCGCTCGACCTCTACGCCTATCACGGCCATTTCGCCGAGGAGGGCCGGCTCGGCCAGCGCTTCTCCATGGACCTGGTGCTGGACTGCGACCTGCGGGCATCCTCCCTCAGCGACGACATCGCCGACACCGTCGACTATGGCGAGGTCGTCGGCCTGGTGACGCGCACCTTTTCGGCCAAGCGCTTCAAGCTGCTTGAGGCGGCGGCGCGGGCCCTCGCCATCGCGATCCTGAGCGAATACCCGACCGTGACCCGCGTCGCCGTCACCTTGCGCAAGCCGGCACCGCCCATTCCGGGCCGGATGGAATCGGTCGGCATCAAGCTGGACTTCACGCGGTGAACGTAGAGGCGACGCTCGGCCTCGGCGGCAATCTCGGCGATCCCGTCGTGGCCTTCGCCGCGGCGCTGGCACGGCTGCGCGCCCATGCCGCCGTCGAGCTGAAGGCCGTTTCCTCAGTCTGGCGCACGGCGCCCTGGGGCAAGCTCGACCAGCCGGAATTCCGCAACATGGCGGTGCTGATCGAAACCTCGCTCAGCGCCGACGACCTGCTCGCGCTCTGCCTCGAGATCGAGCGCGAGAGTGGCCGCGAGCGGCGCGAGCGCTGGGGGCCGCGCACGCTCGATATCGATATCCTGACCTATGGCGGCAAGACCATCGACCGGCCCGGCCTGCAAATCCCGCATCCGCGCATCGCCGAGCGGGCCTTCGTGCTGGCGCCATTGGCGGAGATCGCGCCGGCGATCACGATAGGGGAACGCGGCGTCGCTGATCTGCTGGCGGCGATCGCGAGCCAGGATGTCAGCCTGGATGAAGACGGAACGCGCCGACTGCGCGTCGCCTCCCCGGCTCAATCCGCGTAGAGCTCCCGTAAGGTTTGCAACACCTGCCCGAGGGTAGCGTCGGCAACGCTGCCGAGCTTCCTTCGGAGCCTTTGCTTGTCGAGCGCTCGACTCTGCTCGAGCAGGATCAGCCCATCGACGCCTTGAAACTGCACCGGCACACGAAAGCCGGCGGGGCGACTGCCCGACGTCATCGGTGCGACGATGACAGTCCGCAGATGATCGTGGATTTCCGGCGGCGAGATGACGAGGCAAGGCCGTGTCTTCTGGATTTCGCTGCCGATTGTCGGATCGAGCGCAGCCAGCCAGATCTCGCCCCGCGTCACCATGTCAGAGTCTCATCCTCGCTATTGCCGAATTCCGGCCAGACGAGTCCGTCGTCCTGCTCCCGTGCGAGACGCTGTGAATCTTCGGCCCAGCCAGCGCGGGCCGGACGGATAACGGGCTCGATCACGAGGCGCCCGCCCTCGACCTTGAGTTCGACGCTGTCACCAGCCTTGGCGCCGATCTCGGCCAGCAAGGGCTTGGGGATCAGCACGCCGGCCGAGTTCCCGAATTTCTTGACTGCACTCAGCATCACTCGCTCCCGCTCTCGCGAGCAAGATAGGCGATGCACCATTCCGTTACAACAAAGTAGCTACAGAAAAGCCACCTGCAGCGCGCCGTTGCAGGCGCGCCGCAGCCTCACTCGCCCTTGTCGAGCGAAATGTCCGGCGCGGTCGGCACCTTCATGCCGACGACATGGTAGCCGGCGTCGACATGCATCACCTCGCCGGTGATGCCGCGCGACATGTCGGAGACCAGGAACACGGCGGTCTCGCCGACCTCCTCGATGGTAACGGTGCGGCGCAGCGGCGAGTTGTACTCGTTCCACTTCAGGATGTAGCGGAAATCGCCGATGCCGGAGGCCGCCAGCGTCTTGATCGGCCCGGCCGAGATCGCGTTGACGCGGATCTTCTGCGGACCGAGATCGGCGGCGAGATACTGCACGCTCGATTCCAAGGCGGCCTTGGCGACACCCATGACGTTATAATGCGGCATCCACTTCTCGGCGCCGTAATAGGTCAGCGTCAGCAGCGAGCCGCCATCGGGCATCAGCTTCTCGGCGCGCTGGGTGATCGCCGTGAAGGAATAGCAGGAGATCAGCAGCGACTTCGAGAAATTGGCCTCGGTCGTATCGACATAGCGGCCGGTCAGCTCGTCCTTGTCGGAAAAGGCGATGCAGTGGACGACGAAGTCGAGCTTGCCCCAGAGCTTCTCGATCTCGCCGAAGACCGCGTCGATCGTCGCCCCGTCGGTGACGTCGCAATGGCCAACGACATGGCCGCCGAGCTGCTGCGCCAGCGGCTCGACCCGCTTCTTCAAGGCATCGCCCTGATAGGTGAAAGCGAGCTCGGCGCCGGCATCCGCAGCAGCCTTGGCGATACCCCAGGCGATCGAGCGGTTGTTGGCGACGCCCATGACGAGACCGCGCTTGCCCCGCAGGAGGTTGGCGGTCGGGGCGGCGCTGCTGGATTCGGGCATCTGAGACCTTCGAACTGGACGAACCGGCAAAAGAGAACCGGACGGTCTCATAACTGAGGTGGCGAAGCGGTGGAAGCGCCCTGTGCCGAAAACCTGTTCAGGCGCCTCCGCCGGCCCGCGCCTTCATCAGCGCCGTCAGCTCGGCATCCTCGCTGGGCATCTCGATGTCGATCGAGACGAAGAGGTCGCCATGCTCGCCCTTCTTGGCGCCGGGCAGCCCCTTGCCGCGCAGCCGGAACTGGCGCGCCGTCCCCGTCAGCGGCGGCACGTTCATCTCGACGGCGCCTGACAGAGTCGGCACATGGATCGGCCCGCCGAGCACCGCGGTCGCCAGCGGCACGGCGACGCGCGCGCGCAGGTTGATGCCGTCGATCGTGAAGCGCGAATCGGGCTTCACCTTGATCGTCATCAGCACGTCGCCGGCCTCGCCGGTGAGCGGATGGGTCTGGCCGAGACCGCGCAGGCGCATGACCTTGCCGTCGGTGACGCTCTCGGGGATCGTCACCTCGACCTCGCGCCCGCCGGGCAGCTTCACCCGGCGCGTGCCGCCATTGACCGCCTCGGCCAGCCCGACCTCGAGGGTAAAGCTCTGCTCGGGCGGCTTCTGCGGCTGGCTCTGCCGGCCACGCCCGCCGCCGCGCCTGGCAGCCTCGCCGAAGAGCGAGCCGAAGATATCAGCCGGGTCGAAGCCCGGGTCGCCGCCGCGGCCGGGACCGCCACCACCGTCGAAATGGAAGTCGAAGCCGCCATGCTGCGCGCCACGGCGCCCGGCGCCCATGCCCTCGAAGCCGGAGAAGCGCGGTTTGCCCTCGGCATCGATCTCGCCGCGGTCGAACTGCTTGCGCTTGTCGGCGTCGCCGAGGACCTCATAGGCGGTGTTCAGTTCGGAGAATTTCTCCTGCGCCTTCGGATCACCCTGGTTGCGGTCGGGGTGCAGGTCCTTGGCGCGGCGGCGATAAGCCTTCTTGATCTCGGCCTCGTCGGCCGATTTCGCCACGCCCAGAACCTGATACGGATCACGCATTCACACACCCCCGGAGGCTTCGTATCCCGGCGTACCGGAACCGCCCCCTAGATGGGAAGACTGTGGCGCAGTTGCAACAGGCTTAAGCCGCGCCTTTCCACGGCTTTGCCTCGGTCACCGCCCATTCGCCGCCGGACGGCCGGCAGGCGGTGCCCTGCAGCTTCACCGGGCCGGTCTGCAGGCTCATCGAGGCCAGGAACGCCCGGCAGATCTCGTCCGATTTCAGGAATGGCCCACCGACCGGTGTGAACGTGCCTTTCATGCCGCTCTGGGCATTGTCCCAAGAGACGGGCGCGCCATTGCCCTGCGGATCGAGCGCCAGCGCCATGGCGCCTTCCGCCCGGCGCCAGTCCTCGGGGCCGAGATCGGGCGCGAGCCCGACGAGCGGGCTCTTGCCTTCGACGGCGCGGGCCGGCAGCACCGAGGCGGTGGTCATCGCCACCTCGTCCTCTGCCTTGCTGGAGAGGCCCATGATCGGGAAGGAGATCGAGCAGCCCGCCGAGGCGAGCCCCAGCAGGAGCACTCCGAGGAGCGATGCCCCGGATGCAAGGGGACTGCGCTCACGCAGCCTCTGGCTCCGCTGCCCGCGGGGCTTATATATGACTGCCAACTCAGACCACATTACGGATCGCGCTCGCCCAACGCTTCCTGAACCTATCGAGGACTAAGCACGTGAATGCGTTAATGAGCGGTGACTTCACCGAGGCGAACGAGCCATTCGCCCTGTTCGAGAGCTGGCTGGAGGAGGCCAAGGCCTCCGAGCCGAACGACCCCAACGGCATGGCGCTCTCGACGGTCGATGCCGACGGCATGCCCAATTCCCGCATGGTCCTGCTCAACGGCCGCAGCCCCGAGGGCTTCGTCTTCTACACCAATACCCAGAGCCAGAAGGGCGAGGAGCTCGCCGGCCAGCCCAAGGCTGCCGCGCTGTTCCACTGGAAGAGCCTGCGCCGGCAGGTCCGCATCCGCGGCCCGGTCAGCCGCGTCAGCGACGCCGAGGCCGACGCCTATTTCCAGTCGCGCCCGCGCGACAGCCGCATCGGCGCCTGGGCCTCGCAGCAGTCCCGGCCGCTGGAGAGCCGGTTCGCGCTTGAAAAGGCGGTGGCGAGCTATGCGCTGAAGTTCGGCGTCGGCGAGGTGCCGCGCCCGCCGCACTGGACCGGCTTCCGCATCGCCCCGGTCTACATGGAGTTCTGGCGCGACGGTGCCTTCCGCCTGCATGACCGCATCGTCTTCCGCCGCGCCACGCCCGCCGACGCCTGGACGAAGACCCGGCTCTACCCCTGAGGATCGCCGCTCCATGGCCATGCCCAAGTTCGACTTCCCGAAGACGGAGCCCGGCAAGCGCCCGGTGATGCTGCTGACCGGGGCCAGCCGCGGCATCGGCCATGCCACGGTGATGCAGTTCGCCATGGCCGGCTGGCGCATCCTGTCCTGCTCGCGCCAGGCCTTCTCGGAGAAATGCCCCTGGCCCTCGGGGGCGGACGACCATGTCCAGATCGACCTCGGCGACCCCGAGGACACGATGCGCGGCATCGCCGAGATCAAGAAGCGCCTTGCCGCCGAGGGCGGCAAGCTCAACGCGCTGGTCAACAATGCCGGCATCTCGCCGAAGGGGCCGAAGGGCGGGCGGCTCGGCGCCGCCTCGACCTCGTTCAACGACTGGCACCAGGTCTTCCAGGTCAACTTCTTCGCGCCGATCATGCTGGCGCGTGGCCTGCTCGACGAACTGACCGCCGCGAAGGGCGCGATCGTCAACGTCACCTCGATCGCCGGCTCGCGCGTCCATCCCTTTGCCGGCGCCGCCTATGCGACCTCGAAGGCGGCGCTCGCCAGCCTGACCCGCGAGATGGCGGCCGATTTCGGCCCGCTTGGCATCCGCGTCAACGCGATCTCGCCGGGCGAGATCGACACCGCGATCCTCTCGCCCGGCACCGAGAAGATCGTCGAGAAGCTGCCGATGCAGCGCCTCGGCAGGACCGAGGAGGTCGCGAGGTCGATCTATTTCCTCTGCACCGACGCCTCGAGCTACGTCACCGGCGCCGAGCTCCACATCAATGGCGGGCAGCACGTGTGAGCGGCCAGGACAACAATCGGGTCATCCGTTTCCCGAATCCCGCCCGCGCCGCGGCACGCCCGGTGCTCGCCGCCTCGATCGCTGTCTTCCGCGACGGCAAGGTGCTGCTGGCGACGCGGACCCAGCCTCCTGCCGACCAGCTCTGGTCCCTGCCCGGCGGCAAGGTCGAGGCCGGCGAGAGCCTGGAGGAAGCGGCGCTGCGCGAGCTGGAGGAGGAGGTCGGCGTCACCGCACGCATCATCGGCTTCAACCGCCACGTCGAGATTGTCGGCCGCGACCCCAAGGGCGCGGTGACTCATCATTTCGTCATCGCCTCCTTCGTCGGGGAATGGCTCTCCGGCGAGCCCAGGCCCGGCCCCGAGGCCGGCGCGGTCAAATGGGTCGATCCCCTGAAGCTAGGCGGCCTACCGACGACGCGCGAACTCGGCGACGTGCTGCGCCGCGCTGCCGCCATTGTCGCTGGTGACACTGGCGCATGACCAAAGGCGCGCTCGCAGCCCTGATGCTCGCCGGACTGACCGCGAGCCCGCAGGCACTGCTGGCGCAGGCGCGGCGGCCAGCCTCGCCACCACAGCAGCAGCAGCGCCCCGCCGAGCCGGCCCCGCCGGACCCTGAATCACCCGCCCCGCCCTATGAGCCGCAATTGCTGCAGCTCGCCGAGATCATTGGCTCGCTCGCCTATCTGCGCACGCTCTGCGAAACCCGCGAGGCACAGGATTGGCGCGAGCGGATGGCGACGTTGCTCGAATCGGAAGGACGCTCGCCGCAGCGGCGCGAGCGGCTGGCCAGCGCCTATAACCGCGGCTACCGCGCCTATTCGGCGACGCACCGCACCTGCAGCGACGGCACGCAGGAGGCCTCGGCCCGCCTCGCCCTGGAGGGCGAGAAGCTCGCCAAGGCGCTGGCGAGCCGCTTCGGCGAGTAGGCCGTGTGAGTTCCCTGAGGAACCACGTCGTCATCCGGGGCGAGCGCAGCTCGGCCCCGGGATGACGGCGTGATTTCGAGCAAAATCCGCACCCGCTACGGCCCAGGGACCGCAGGACAGCCTGACCTTTTTTCGGGACAATCCGTGCTTCGAGCACGCCTTCGATCGTCGTTTCCCGCCCGGCAGACGGCGTCGCACTCCGGTTTCGGCACGGGCTTGCGCCATTCTTAAGCAGAATTGTCCCCCGCGAATTAACCTTTCTTAAAGACCGTGATGGCGTCCGCTGGCGACGGATCGTATCCTTACGGGGCAAATCACTGGAACGGTTGCGGACTTGCGCGCATCCGTTCCGTCCGACAGGTTCCTTTCCACGCCGGATACCGCTGCCTTCATGTCCGCTCTCTCCGACGACCTGCCGCTCGACCCGACCCTCGCCGAGGACGTCAAGGACGCCCGCCGCGTGGCCTACTGCTATGTCGAGGACGCCTTCACCGAGGCGCGCCAGGACGGGCTCGATTCCGACTCGCTCGCGCATGCCGCCCTGTTCGCGGCGATGCGCACGCTGGTCGAGACCTATGGCGAGGAGGCCACCGCCGTCTTCGCCGAGGCCCTGCCCGAGAAGATTCGCTGCGGCAACTTCACCACCGGCACCCGGCACTGATCATTCAGCCGCCACCGGCAGCCCACTGCGCCCGGAATGGGCGAGGCCCCATAGCGACAGCACATGGGCAGCGTCGTTGAGCGCCGTCCCGGCCGGCGTCAGCGAATACTCGACCCGCAGCACCGCCTCCGCGAAAGCCTCGCGCCTGACGACGCCGTCACGCTCCATCTCGCGCAGCTGCTCGTAGAGCACCTTCTCGCTGATGCCCGGCAGGCGCCGGCGCAATTCGCCGAAGCGCAGCGCCCGTTCGTGCAGCTCCCACAGGATCGCCGACTTCCAGCGGCCACCGATCACCGACAGCGCCTGACCGAGACCGCATTCGTCCGGCAAATTGATCCTGACTGGCATGGCTCTCTCCAACCGACCACTTACTTGCATGTAAGTAATTGAAATAAAAAATAAAACTGCAATTCCTCCTGCGGACGCCGCCGGCATGCGCCGGCATCGACCGACACAGAAATGCGCGCGACGCCGCTCGATCGAAGGCACGCCTTCTATCGCGGCCGTGCTCGCGCCCTGTCAGGAGAGCCATCGATGAATGCCACTGTTTCCGTCATCGGCCTCGGCCGCATGGGATCCGCCCTTGCCCGGGCCTTCCTGAAGGCGGGCATCCCCACCCATGTCTGGAACCGCTCGCCCGAGAAGGCGTCAGCGCTCGCCGGCCGGGGGGCAGTCCTCGCGCCGTCGGAGGCTGCCGCCGCCGCGGCCGCCGACATCGTCGCCGTCTGCGTCAGCACCTATGCCGATTCCGACAGGCTGCTCCGGTCGCCCGAGGTTGCGGCCGCCCTGCGCGGCAAGCTGATCGTCCAGCTCTCCTCCGGCTCGCCGAACCAGGCGCGCGAGCAGGCGCAGTGGGCAGCCGGCAACGGCACCGCCTATCTCGACGGGGCGATCATGGCGACGCCGGACTTCATCGGCGAGCCCGGCGGCACTGTCCTCTATTCCGGACCTCGGGCCCTGTTCGAGGCGAACCTGCCTGTTTTCGCGGCGCTCGGCGGCAATCCGCAATTCGTCGGCGAGGATGTCGGCCACGCCTCGGCGCTCGACCTTTCCCTGCTCGGGCAGATGTGGGGCGCGCTCTTCGGCCAGTTCCAGGCGGCGGCGATCTGCCAGGCTGAGGGCATCGCGCTCGACCTGTTCGAAGAACATCGGCAGGCCTTCCTGCCCGTCGTCGAGGGCGCCGTGGTCGACCTGATCACCCGCATCCGCGACCGCCGCTTTGCCGCCGACGCGCAGACCCTCGCCTCGCTCGATGTCCACTACGGCGCTTTCGGCCTGCTCCTGCAGCTCTGTGGCGAGCGTGGCCTGCACGATCTCGTTCCCAGGGCGCAGGACAATCTGTTCCGCAAGGCGATCGACGCCGGCCATCGCCAGGACGATTTCGCCGCAATCGCGCAGTTCATGCGCTGAAGGACAACGCGCGAAGCGGTCGAGCCCGGTTCAGCCGGCCGCTTTTCGCGCCGTCTGCGCCCGGCCGAGCAAGAGATCGCGCTCGCGCCGGTTCCGGGTCATGCCGGCGGCGCGGGTGAACTCGGCCTCCGCCTCGCCATGCCGGCCGAGCTTGACCAGGAAATCGGCACGCACGCTCGGCAGGAGATGGTAGTTCTTCAGTGCCGGCGCGGAAGCGAGCGCATCGACCAGCGCCAGCCCTGCCGCCGGCCCATCCGCCATCGAGACCGCGACGGCCCGGTTGAGCTCGATCACCGGCGAGGGCGTCAGCGCGCCGAGCGCGCCATAGAGCGCGGCGATCCTGCGCCAGTCGGTCTCCTCGGCGGTATTGGCGCGGGCATGGCAGGCGGCGAGCTCGGCCTGCAGGACGTAAGGGCTGGGCTCGGTCGAAAGTCGCCGCGCCGTCTCCAGCGCCTTGAGGCCGTGATTGATCAGCAGCCGGTCCCAGCGCGCCCGGTTCTGGTCGAGCAGCAGCACCGGCTCGCCATCCGGCCCGATCCGGGCGCGCAGGCGCGACGCCTGCAACTCCATCAGCGCGACGAGGCCGTGCACTTCCGGCTCCTGCGGCGCAAGGCCGGCGAGGATGCGCCCGAGCCGCATCGCCTCCTGGCACAGGGCAGGGCGAACCCAGTCCTCACCGCCGGTCGCGGCATAGCCTTCGTTGAAGATCAGGTAGACCACCTCCAGCACCGAGGCGAGGCGTTCGCCAAGCTCGGGGCCATGCGGCACCTCATAGGGCACCTTGGCCTCGGCCAGCGCCTTCTTCGCCCTGACCAGGCGCTGCGCCATGGTCGGTTCCGGCACCAGGAAGGCGCGGGCGATCTCCTCGGTGGTGAGGCCGCCGATCAGTCGCAGGGTGAGCGCGAGGCGCGCCTCGACAGAGAGAACCGGATGGCAGGCGGTGAAGATCAGGCGGAGCAGGTCGTCGCCAAGCTCGTCGTCGAGCGCGTCGTCGATCTCGGCGATCGGGTCGGCCTCCTCGTCGAGGTCACGACCAATCTCCTCATGCTTGCGCTTCAGCATCCTGGCGCGCCTGAGGCCATCGAGCGCGCGGTGCTTGGCGGCCTGCATCAGCCAGGCGCCGGGATTGCGCGGCACGCCCTCGTCTGGCCATTGCTGGAGCGCGGCGACGAGCGCGTCCTGCGCCAATTCCTCGGCCCGGCCGACATCGCGGGTGACGCGGACGAGGCCCGCGATCAATCTCGGAGCCTCGATCCGGAAGACCGCCTCGATGGCGCGGTGTGCATCGCTTGCCGTCATGGCTTGCGATACACACCATCAGCATCGCGGCTGGCAAGCGGCTCAGCCGTTGCCCACCTCGTTCTTGAGGCGATCCCAGGTCGCGGCCGCCTCGGGCGAGACCGCATCGCCGAAATCGGCGATGTCGACGACCGGGCGGATCTCGATCTCGGACGGGCCCGGCATCGGATTCGGGCAGCGCTTGACCCACGCGATCGCCTCGTCGAGCGACTTGCACTCCCAGAGCCAGTAGCCGGCGACCAGCTCCTTGGTCTCAGCGAACGGCCCGTCGATCACGACGCGCCCGGCGCCGTCGAACTGGACGCGCGCGCCCTTCGCGCTCGGCTGCAGGCCGTCGCCGCCCTTCATGATGCCGGCTTTCACCAGCTCTTCGTTATAGGCCATCATCGCATCGACCAGCTCCCGGGTCGGCGAGGCACCGGCTTCGCTATCCTTGGTCGCCTTGACCATCACCATGAAACGCATCTGTCTTCTCCGTTGTCTGGAGCAGTGCAGGCCTCGCCTCACACCCTCCGGGTTGAATGGAATTGAAAGCCTCGGTTCGATCAGCCGGCGAGCTTCGCCGACTCCGCCCGCACGCGCTCTTCCTGCTCCCGCAGCTCCGGCGTCAGCACCTCGCCGAAATCATCCATCTCGAAGATCGGGCGCAGCTCGATCTCGGTGCCGCCATCGAAGGGCGCACGCTTCAGCCACTCGACCGCTTCGTCGAAGGAGCGGACCTGCCAGATCCAGAAGCCGGCGAGCAATTCCTTGGTCTCGGCAAAGGGTCCGTCGAGAACCGTCCGCTGCGCGCCCGAGAAGCGCATGCGCAGCCCCTTCGCGCTCGGATGGAGCCCGTCCATCGCCAGCAGCACGCCGGCCTTTACCAGCTCCTCATTGTAGGCGCCCATCCTGGTGAGCATGTCCTCGTCTGGCATCACGCCGGCTTCGCTGTCCTTGTTGGCCTTGACCAGAACCATCACGCGCATCGATCTTCTCCTGTCCCTATCGGCTGGTTTTGCTTCGCTGCCGGGCGGGGAAATTCCCGCCCTCTGTTGTCACGTCGAACGAGGCCGGGCCCGATCGACAGGCCTTCGAAATTTTTTCAGCCCTCGGCCGAATATTTTTCGCGGCGGGCGATTTCGGCGGCGCTCGGCTCGGCGAACTCGAAGGAGCCGGTGGTGACCTCGCCCTCGCGCCGATAGGTCGCCATGATGACGCCAGTGCTGGAGGCGCTGCTCTCGACCAGCTTGAAGGCGGCGGGCATCGAACCCTTGCCGAACAGCCGCTTGCCCTTGCCGAGCACGACCGGGAAGGTCAGCAGCGTGATCTCGTCGATCAGGTCCTTGGCCAGCAGCGCCTGGATCAGCTCGCTCGAGCCCTGCAGCAGGAGCTTGCGCCCGTCCTGGCGCTTCAGTGCCGCGACCTCGGCGGCGGGATCGCCGCGCAGCGCGACGCTGTTCTGCCAGCTCAATGTCTGCGGCTCGGAGGTCGCGACATATTTGGTGATGGCGTTGAACTTGACCGCGATCGGGTCGTCACCGGCATAGGGCCAGTGCGCCGCGAAGATGTCGTAGGTCCGGCGACCGAGCAGCAGGTCGAACTCGTCGGACAGGGCCTTGTCCATGACCTTGCCCATCGCCTCGTCCCAGTAATGGAAGGTCCAGCCGCCATGGCTGAACCCGCCCTGCGGATCCTCGTGCGGGCCGCCCGGCGCCTGCATGACGCCGTCGAGGGACACGAAGGTGGCGGCAACGACTTGTCTCATCTGATCTCTCTCCCAATCGAAAAGGAGCGCACTGGCTCCGCGAAGGCCGGAGCGTCTCGCAGCCGGGCCCTCCGCCCGTTCCGCTGCTCCTTGCCTTCACGTCGAACGGCCAATCGCCAGATCGACAGCCCCTCGAAAAAATAGCCGAGCCGATCACGCGGCTTACGGCACCCGTTTCCTGTCTCCCGGGCCGCATCGGTTGAGCCTTGCGCCGAAGCACCCTAACTATCGGGGCGAACGGCGCCCACGCCGAAACAGCGATCGCTCAGAGAACCCCGTCATGCCGGCAACCAGATTGGTCGACCGCAGCGTCATCCGCGTCAGCGGCGACGACGCCCGCGATTTCCTCGACAACATCGTCACCAACGCGATGGAGACCGTCACGCCCGAGCGCGCCGGATACGGCGGGCTGCTGACACCGCAAGGCAAGATCATCGGCGATTTTCTGGTTGTCGCCGTGCCGGACGCGGAAGGCGGCGGCTTCCTGCTCGACACGCCCCTGCTCCAGATCCCCGACCTGATGAAGAAGCTGAAGCTCTACAAGCTGCGCGCCAAGGTCACGCTCGACGATCTCAGCGAGAGCGCGACGGTGATCGCCGCGACCGATGGCGGCAGGCTTCCGGCCGATGCCGGGCTGGTCTATGCCGATCCGCGCATCCCTGAACTCGGCGAGCGCGCCATCGTCGACCGCGACGGCGCCGACGAACTCGTCGATGCCGCGATCGACGACTACCACGCCCGCCGCATCGGCCTCGGCATTCCCGATGGCGGGCGCGACTTCCTCTATGGCGACGCCTTCCCGCACGAGGCGCTGTTCGACCAGCTCGGCGGCGTCTCCTTCAGGAAGGGCTGCTATATCGGCCAGGAGGTCGTCTCGCGCATGCAGCATCGCGGCACCGCGCGCTCGCGCATCGTGCCTGTTATCTTCAGCGAGGGCGTCATCCCGGAGGATGGCGTCGAGGCCAGCGCCGGCGGCAAGACGCTCGGCCGCGTCGGCTCCTGCGCCAATGGCCGCGGCCTTGCCTTGCTCCGGCTCGACCGCGTGGCGGATGCGCTCGCCGCCGGCCACACGCTCGACGCAGGCGGCCTTGCCTTCACGCTGGCGCCCAAGCCGTCCTTCATCCGCTTCCCCTATCCGGGCGAGCCAGAATTCGGAGCAGCGGCATGAGCGATGTCAGCGGCGGGCGCGCGGCGGTCGAAGGCCCCGACGGCAAATATCGCTGCATCTGGCCGGGGAGCGATCCGCTCTATCTGGCCTATCACGACACCGAATGGGGGGTGCCGGAATACGATTCCCGCACACTCTGGGAAAAGCTGATGCTCGACGGCTTCCAGGCCGGCCTGTCCTGGATCACCATCCTGCGCAAACGCGACGCCTTCCGCGCCGGCTTTTCCGGCTTCGAGCCGGAAACGGTCGCCCGGTTCGGCGAGGCCGATGTCCAGCGCCTCCTGGCGGATGCCGGCATCGTGCGCCATCGCGGCAAGATCGAAGGCACGATCCGTAATGCCCAAGCCTATCTCAAGCTGAGCGAGAAGGGGCCTTTCAACGATTTCCTCTGGAAGCATCTCGACGGGCGGGTGGTTCAAAACAGTTTCCGCACCCACGAGCAGGTGCCCGCCGAGACCGCCGCATCCAAGGCGATCTCCAAGGAGCTCAAGGCCGCCGGCTTCACCTTCTGCGGCCCGACCATCGTCTATGCGGTGATGCAGGCCTGCGGCATGGTCAACGACCATCTCACCGGCTGCTTCCGCTGGCAGGAATGCGCCGCGCTCGCCCGCGACACCCGCCCCGCCGCCTGATGGCCAAGACTCTTCAATGACGAAACCTGCCGCCCCGCCGCGCGCCTGGCAGCGCATGCTCTCGGGCCGGCGGCTCGATCTGCTCGATCCCTCGCCGCTCGATGTCGAGATCGAGGACATCGCCCATGGCCTCGCCCGCGTCGCGCGCTGGAACGGCCAGACCCGCGGCGCGCACTCCTTCTCGGTGGCGCAGCATAGCCTCCTCGTCGAAGCGATCGCCGGCCATCTAAACCCGGATTGGCCGCGCGAATGGCGCCTGATGGCGCTGCTGCACGATGCGCCGGAATACGTCATCGGCGACATGATCTCGCCGTTCAAGGCGGTAATGGGCGATGCCTATAAGGGCGTCGAATTGCGCCTGCTGGCAGCGATCCACCTGCGCTTCGGCTTGCCGGCGGCGACCCCGGCGATCGTCAAGCGCAAGACCAAGGACGCCGACAAGATCTCGGCCTTCCTCGAGGCGACCGAGCTCGCCGGCTTCGAGCGCGAGGAGGCCCTGCGCTTCTTCGGCCACCCGCAGGCCCTGCCGCGCGATGTGCTGGCGCTGCTCGAGCCGCAAGCGACGGAAGACGCGCAGGCGGCGTTTTTGAAACGGTTCGCCGAACTGGCTGGACAATAGCCCTCTCCGCCATGGTCGGGCTTGTCCCGACCATCCACGTCTTCGCCTCGATGAGCGCCTACGGTGTTCGAGACATGGATGCTCGCCACAAGGGCGAGCATGACGTGGTGAAGACTATGGCTCCCGCCTCAATAGCAGGACACGAACTCGCGGTAGACCCAGCCGACCACATGGTTGCGGCCGCGCGGGCTGATCAGCGCCCAGGCCCGGCCGCGCTCGTCGGACGAGGTGTTGATCACACGGATGCCGACGCCATTGCTGACGCGGCCGATGATCTCGCCATTCGGCGTCTCGCGGATGTTGAGCGGCGTGCCGGTCGGGTCGGTGACGGCGCAGCGATTCTGGGCAAAGGCCGGCGCAGCCGACAGGCAGGCGGCGAGTGCAGCGGTCAAAAGGCCGAGGCGGATGGCAGTCATGAACATATCCCCCGATCGTCAACCGGCACGCCCCGCGCCGTGACACGCACTTGCAATGGCGCGATCAGGGCCGCTTTCGCCGGCGGGATCAGATTATTTCCGTTTTTGATCAGATCATCTGTCATTCTCTGCCGTTCCAGAGAAAATCGGATCGCTGCATACTGCGCTCACCTGATGTAGGTGAGAGATCAAAACCATGACCGTCCCGACCAGCCTGAACCTTCCCGCCGGCGTCGTCGTCAAGGGCGCGCTCGCCGAGCGCTATGACGAGGTCCTGAGCCATGACGCGCTCGCCTTCGTCGCCGAGCTGCAGCGCCGCTTCAACGAGACCCGCAAGCGCCTGCTCGCTGTGCGCAAGGAGCGCCAGAAGCGCTTCGATGCCGGCGATACTCCCGACTTCCTGGCCGAGACCCGGCACATCCGCGAGGGCGACTGGAAGGTGGCGCCGATCCCGGCCGATCTGCAGGATCGCCGCGTCGAGATCACCGGCCCGGTCGACCGCAAGATGATCGTCAACGCGCTGAACTCCGGCGCCAAGGTCTTCATGGCCGATTTCGAGGACGCCTCCTCGCCGGTCTGGGCCAATATGGTCGAAGGCCAGATCAATCTGAAAGACCGCTGGGCCGGCAAGATCGACTTCACCGACGCCGTCTCGGGCAAGTCCTACAAGCTCAAGGACAAGCCTGCCGTCCTGATCGTCCGCCCGCGTGGCTGGCACCTGCCGGAGCGCCATATCGAGATCGACGGCGAGATCGCCTCGGGCGCGCTGGTCGATTTCGGGCTCTACCTCTTCCACAACGCCAAGGCGGCGCTGGCGCAAGGCTCGGGCCCCTATTTCTATCTGCCCAAGCTCGAGAGCCATCTCGAAGCACGCCTCTGGAACGACGTCTTCGTCGCCGCCCAGACCACGCTCGGCCTGAAGACCGGCACGATCAAGGCGACGGTGCTGATCGAGACCCTGCCGGCCGCCTTCGAGATGGACGAGATCCTCTACGAGTTGCGCGACCACATGGCCGGCCTCAATTGCGGCCGCTGGGACTACATCTTCTCCTTCATCAAGAAGCTCGCCCGCAACAAGGCCTTCGTCCTGCCCGACCGCTCGCAGGTCGTGATGACCAAGGCCTTCCTGCGCGCTTATTCGCTGCTGCTGATCAAGACCTGCCATCGCCGCGGCGCCTTCGCCATGGGTGGCATGGCGGCGCAGATCCCGGTCAAGAACAATCCCGAGGCCAATACCGCCGCCTTCGCCAAGGTCAAGGCCGACAAGGAGCGAGAGGCCGGCGACGGCCATGACGGCACCTGGGTCGCTCATCCCGATCTCGTGCCCGTCGCGAACGAGGTGTTCGACCGGCTGATGCCGCAGCCGAACCAGCTCGACAAGCTGCGCGAGGATGTCTCGGTCAGCCGCGCGGACCTGCTGGAGGTGCATCAGGGCACCCGCACCGAGGACGGCTTCCGCGAGAATATCCGCGTCGGCGTACAGTATCTCGAAGCCTGGCTGCGTGGCCGCGGCGCCGTGCCGATCTACAACATGATGGAGGACGCTGCGACCGCCGAGATCAGCCGCGCCCAGATCTGGCAGTTCGTCCAGTACGGCGCAGAACTTGAAGGCGGCGCCAAGGTCGATGCCGACCTGTTCAAGCGCTGCCTGCCCGAGGAGATGGCGCGGGTGAAAAGCGAGCTCGGCGCCGAGGCCTATGACAAGGGCCGCTTCCCCGAGGCGATCGACCTGTTCTCGAAGCTCTCGCTCGCGCCGGAGTTCGAGGAGTTCCTGACCGTGCCGGCTTACGGCAAGTTGGGTTGAGTTGACTGGTCTCGCGCCGCTCGGATGGGCGGCGCGGGCAGTATGCTTTACCCAATCATTTCTCTTCAGTTGGAACAAGCGAAGGGCAGATCACAAGCTTTCCCATATTATCTGGCATTTGTGCAATCTGAGCAACGCGCTCATTCGCCCTCTTGTAATTATCATCTGACGGCAACAGAATTCGTCGCTCAATTACCCTGTTTGATCTAGATTTAACGACTAGTTCATTTTTTGAATTCAATTCAACCTCTGATATATCAGATTTAGCAACACCAATGTAACTAAATTCCTCAAAATCAAAACACAACGGAACCAAGATAGCTCCAGAGGGAGTCAGGTCTCTAATATTTTCTTTTAGCTGCACACGCGCCGTGATCTCTCCTCCATCTTCCAGATAGCCCCTGCTTTCTGGATTTTTCCGATACACTTCCTCCAACTCTGTCAGACTGATAAGCTTGGGGTCATCTCTCCTAGCAGAAGAAAAAGCGCGAGTAATCTCTTCCGCAAAACCAGAAAGCTTTCTATAAATAAATAACTCTCCCTCCAAAGCTAAATTTCGCCCTCCTGCAAACGATCCATTTTCAAATTCGATTTCTAGATTTGAATCAGAAAATGACATTGTCGACATAAATTTCAAAGCATCTGATAATTTATAAATTGACATAACTTCGGCTGAAGGGACAAATAAGCGCAACGATAAACTATCAGATGTGCTAGATATTTCGATCTCCAGAAAATAGTTAGAAACTCTAAATTTCACCATATCCTTCGGCAGATTTGGAATTGGTGGGTAATATAACTTAGCACTAACTTGACACTCAACCCCATTGGCTGAACTTCTAGCAATAACATTGACATCCCTGTACGCAGATTCGATAATCTTCAATTTTGCGTCAGAAAACTCACTCTTCTGAGAGGGCAATTCGATACCAAAACGGCTTTCAATCATTTTTAAGTTTGAAACTTCGATCTCAGGTGTCTTCCCTATCAGGAAGTCGACAAATTTCTTATTATCGTCCTTTTCGACGGAAAAACTAAATTTAAAAGCATCGCTACCGTAGCCTACTCGCTTCCTAATTCGTTCTTTTTCCAGGATATATTTGGCAGGTGACTCGCCAATGCATTCGTCAATATAAGATCGCAGGTCTTCCGACCCGAAATCTACCGTTCTGGCATGCTCCATTGGTAAAGAAAAATTGATATTGTGCAGTTCAGAGCCATCGCGATGCGCCTCTCGCACACGCTTCAAGATAGCAGCAATCTGCGGCTCACCTATATGCAGTAGCCGGCATCTAATTGGGTAACTGCCATTTCCGAACTCAAGCTTTACTGCGAAAGCAGGCGCGTCCACACTCACCAAAGCTTTTAAGGCCGACAGCTTGCCTGAGATTTTGGAGTTAACCTTTTCGGTCGCCTTAACCTGAACGTGCGCCTTGACAAGATTATGTTGTGCATCGAGGGCCGAGCCTATCCGATCGGAGCGTTCAAACTCAACAAGGTAGTCCCAACCATTTCTGTCGGGAACCGCTTTAACTGCATCTATTCCCAACTGACTACACCAGACGGTGAAGCTATTCTCGCCAAGATCACCTATTTTTCGACGCTGCTTCAGCATTTTCTCAGATATGAACCTGCTTAGAGTTCAAGCTCGGAGTATCCCGCATAGACGGGCTATGTGGATAGCCTCAAACAAGCCTTATGCACAGTGACCATCGGCCGGCGCTGCAATATCCATCGCATTCTCGCGAAGACAAACTGTGCGGCTTATCCCCGCCCTCCCGTACGGCCGCGCCCTCCGAGAGGCGGCCGGCCGGAGGCATGTTGTTGGATGGGGTGGGTGCGGCGCCAGCGGGCAAGGGTTGCGCCTCACTCCCGGCAAGCCTCGGAAACCGACCTGGAGGCAATACGACCTCTGCGCGAGGAGATCGCTAGACCGCGCCAGCCGCGCAAGCCCACGTGACGGAAGCACGGCCCGGAGTTCTGAAAATCGCCACCTAGCGGAGGAGCGCCATGGGGCGTGCGGATAGTGGCTCAATCCATCCGCGCCGCTTACATGGGCGGCGCGGGCTCGCTTTTTGGCGCTCGGCCGCAGACTTCAGATCGGCAGCTTCTGGTGGTCGGCAGACATTCCGCTTGACGATGACTGTCGGTGCCGACAGTGTCCCGGGGCATGCTCAGGAACCGGACCATTTGCGACCGACGCCGACGCCGCTTCACCCGAGCGGCGGCTTCCTGGCTGCGCGTCGATCAGCGTCCTTCCGCGTGACGGCCTAACTATAGGTCCCACCCGCCGGAGTGACCCCGGCCCGCATTCCTGAACCCCCGCAGCCCTCGGCTTCGGGGGTTTTCTTTTGCCCGAACCCCGGAAGGACACCATCATGAGCATTCGCGTCGGCATTGTCGGCATCAGCGGCTTTGGCGGCGGCGAGGCGCTGCGCCTGGTCGCGGGCCACCCGTCTTTCGAACTGGTCTATGCCGCAGGCGAGAGCAGCGCCGGCAGCCGTCTGGTCGATCGTTTCCCCGGCGTTCCGTCCAAGCTGGCCGGACTGGTGATCGAGAAATGGGACCCTGCGACCCTGCCGAAACTCGACGTGCTGTTCGCCTCGCTGCCCACGGGCGCCTCGGCCGAGGCGCTGGGGCGCGTCCCAAGGAACGTGAAGATCGTCGATATCGGCGGCGACCACCGCTATGTCGACGGTTGGGCTTACGGCCTGGCCGATATCTGGCCGGCTCAGATCGAGGGTCAGACCCGCGTCGCCAACCCCGGCTGCTTCCCCGCCGCGACGCTGACCCCGCTCGCGCCGCTGCTGGCCGACAAGCTGATCGAGCCCGGCAACATCGTCATCGACGCCAAGACCGGTATCTCCGGAGCCGGCCGGGGCGGCGACAGCAAGTTCGGCTATGCCGAGAGCAACGAGAACCTGGTGCCCTACGGCCTGCTCAAGCACACCCACATGCCCGAGATCGCCACGACGATCGAGCGGCTGAGCGGCGGCAGCGCCGCCGGGCTGGTGTTCACGCCGCATCTGGTGCCCATGACCCGCGGCATCCTCGCCACCATCTACTGCCGCGGCAGCGCCACCACCGAGCAGTGCCTGGACGCGGCGCGGCGCTTCTATGCCGGGCGCTCCTTCGTGCGCGTGACCGACAAGCCGCCGCAGACCAAATGGGCGACCGGCTCTAACCTCGCCTTCGTCAGCTATGCGGCCGATCCGGAGCGCAACCTGGTGATCGCGATGGGCGTGGTCGACAATCTCGGCAAGGGAGCGGCGGGCCAGGCGGTGCAGAACGCGAACCTGATCTGCGGCCTGCCGGAAACCGCGGGGTTGGACGGCGCGCCGGTCTGGCCGTGACGGAAACGGACCTCCGGGCAGCTGTTCAATCTGCTTCGGAGGTCCGCCTACGGACTGAAGCGGACGGTCATGGCGCCAGCGTCGCGGCTCAAAAACCGTACATCGCGATCATGATCCCAAAGGCAAGGGTGAACAGGACGCCGGCCGCGGTCGGCGCGGTCACGATCAGGGCGGCCAGGATCGGATGGCGATTCCGCCAGGCCAGCGCCGCCGCCGAGACCGCGATCACCGGCAACGCCACGAAAGAAGCCAATGTGAGCCGCGCTTCTGCGTCGACGCCGAGCCCGTTGCGGACGACGGACGGCAGCGTCTCGAGCCATCCCAGCATCCAGCACCCGGCCACGGCGAGAGTCGCGCCGCGCAGCTCGTGCCGCATGGCAAGCACGAAGGCCACCGCGGCGGCCGCGAGCTGGAGTGCACCTGCGGCGGGAACGATCCAACGCTCGATCCCCGTATAGAGGTTCGGCACCCCGAAGAACGGCAGCAGCAGCGCAGACAGTCCGAAATAGGTCGCCAGCACGGCCGACAGGATGAGAAGCGGCCGAGCCGCCCTGCTGAAGAACGAGCTACCGCCGGGTTCGACGTTCGCCAACGTTGCCTCGCTCGGTCTCAAGCACCGCCCCGCCGCAAGGCTGCGGCTCGAGCGCTTTCGCCTGGCCGCTATTGTACGGCCCGTCTCCAGATAACGGCCAACGCCTGCGCCTGCCAAGCCGCGCGAAGGGATGCCCGACGCCCCCGGTCGAGGTCCCTCGAACCACCGCGAAGGGGGCAGTCATTCCTGCAACGATACGTCCTTGCCCGGCGCAAGAATCCGCAGCCCGGCCTTTGCAACCGGCATTGCGACGCCTATCTCGCCACTTTCATCGGAGCAAGACCATGCGGCTCGCGATCCTGCCTGCTCTCGCGCTCAGCCTTCTCGCCACCAGCCCCGCTCGCGCCGAGCCGCTGAAGCCGGAGCGCAAGATCGAGGCGACCTCCGATTTCGCCGGCAAGAAGCGCAAGGCTGCCAAGGACATCAGCGGCATCGCCTGCCGCCCGCCAGCCGGCGGCGACTATCGCTGCCTCCTGATCAATGACGAGAACAAGGCCGCCCAGTTCGCGACGGTGAAGCAGGGCACGATCACGCCCGGCCCCAGCCTGCCATTGATCAAGGGCAGCGCCCCCACTGGCGCAAGCGGACGCCAGCCGGCGATCGGCTGCCCCAAGCAGGGCGATTTCGAGGATTTCGACGGCGAGGGCGTCGCATTCGCAGATCGCCATTTCTACGTCGTCGGCTCGCACGGCTGCTCGCGGCGCAGCGGCGAATACCGCCCTTCCTCCTTCCTGCTGGCCCGGATCGCGGCCGGCAATGGCGAGCCCGGCACGCCCGAATTGAGCTGGCGCGTCGCCGATCTGCTCGGCGCCGCCGGCGATGTCGCTCCCTTTGTCGGCAAGGCGCTCGACGAAACGAGCAACGGGCTCAATATCGAGGGCCTCGCGGTGGTCGGCGACCGGCTCTGGCTCGGCCTGCGCGCGCCCTCGCTGGGTGGCCGCGCCTTCCTCGTCGGCGGGAGTGTCGCCGACTTGTTCAAGCCGGGCAGCGAGCCGACGACGGCCAGGCCGCAGCTCCTCGCCTTCGCGGCCGGAGCGCAGCGCGGCGTGCGTGATCTCGCCCCGCTCGCCGATGGCCGCCTGCTTGTCCTCGTCGGTCCGGCGCAGGAGCAGGACGTGCCCTATGCGATCCTGCTGCTCGACCCGGCCGATCCCGCCGCCGTCCGCGAGCTCGGCCAGTTGCGCCCACGCGAGGACGCCAAGGCGGAAGCGCTGACAGTGCTCGCGCAGGAGCGTGACGAATTGCGCGTCCTCGTCGGCTATGACAGCGAGAAGAATGGCGGTTTCGAGGAATACCGGCTCAAGTTGCGCTGATTCTGTAGAGCGGGCCGCAAATACCGTAACTTTGTTGGTTATCTGATTACCGAACGTAAATGACCCCGCAGTATATCGGGCATCACTGCTGCACTGTTTCTCTCGAGGCTGGGGCATGATGAGGACGATAATCGCGTCTACCGTTGTCGGGCTGCTTGCCGGTTCCACTGGTTTCGCCGCCGACCTTCCTTCCCGCACGTCGATTATCGCGCCGCCGATCGTACCGGCCTTCACCTGGACGGGCTTCTATGTCGGCGCCAATGCCGGCTATTCGTGGAACGAGAGCAAGACGCATTACAGCTACGCTCTCAGCAACCCTGCCGACTTTGCCGAGTTCAACGCGCTCGGCTTGGTGCCGCAGCGTCTCGGCCGCAATGCCGATGGTTTCATCGGTGGCGGGCAGATCGGCTACAATTATCAGATCGGCCAGGTCGTCCTCGGCGTCGAGGCCGATCTCCAATATCTCGATGCGCGCCAGAGCGCCGGCCACTCGATCACGCTGCAGGATGCCAACGGCAGCAACGCCACCGTCTTCACCGGCACGCGCTCCCGCCTCGACTGGCTCGGCACGGTACGAGCCCGCGCCGGCTACGCCTTCAACCGCACCCTGCTCTATGCCACCGGCGGTCTCGCCTACGGCCGCAGCGCGAGCAACTCCTTCATCACGTCGATCGGCGTCGACGACGATGGTCCATTCGCCGGCCTCTGGAGCGGCTCGAAGAGCGGCACCAGGCTCGGCTGGACGGTCGGCGCCGGCGTCGAATACGCCATCACCGACAATCTGACCGTCAAGGCCGAATACCTCTACTACGATCTCGGACGGGCGAAGTATCAGATCGCCGGCGTCTCGACCGATCCCGATGACGAGTTCCTTGGCGCCACTGTCCGCCGCGACACCAAGGGCAGCATCGTCCGTGCCGGCCTGAACTGGAAGTTCTCGACTTTCTGATCGCTGGACTTGGTCATCGCGGCGGCCGACCATCCGGCGCGATGACGATTCTCACAGCCTTCCTCGAACGCCTCGATTCCGCGGTCTCCCGCTATCTCGTTGAGGTCGCTGGGCCGCGCGAGCGCCTCGCCTTGCTGCGCTGGCAGATCGGCGAGCGCCATGCCCTCGACCGGCGCGAGACCATGCCGGGCCACGCCACTACCAGCGCCTTCGTGCTCTCGCCCGATCATACGCAGGTGCTGCTGATCGACCATGTCGTGATCGGCCGCTGGCTCCAGCCCGGCGGGCATTACGAGCCGGCCGCGAGCTTCCATGACTCGGCCCTGCGCGAGGCGGTGGAGGAGACCGGCGTCGCTAGCCCCATCCTGCATCCCTGGCATCGCGGCGGCGATCTGCCTTTCGCCATCGACAGCCATGAGGTGCCGGGCAATCCACGTCGCGGCGAGCCGCCGCATATCCATCACGACCTGCAATATCTCTTCATCGCCGATCCGGCCTTGCCGCTGATCGCCCAGGAAGAGGAAGTCCACGCCGCCGCCTGGAAGCCCATCGCGGCTCTGGCAGAGATCGCGCCGGTGGCGTTCGCACGGCTGCGCACCGTGGACCTGCCCGGCTGAACCGGCAGCGGCTGTTGCACCGCAGCAACAATACGCTGCTATAGCGCGGCGACCAAAGAGTCCATGTTGCAACTCATTCGCATTTGCGTAGGGTGAGTGCATCAACAGGATCACCAGCCATGCTGAAGCCCGTCACCATCGCTCTCGCCGCCGCGAGCCTGCTCTCGCCTGCCTTCGCCGCCGACCTGCCTTCACGAAAGGGCGCCCCGGCCGCGCCGCCGGTGCTCTCGGCCTGCAGCGAAAGCGAGGGCATTCCGACCGATGCTTTCGGCTTCACCACCGGCTCGGACGTCGCCGATCCCGGCTCTTTCGGCGCCAGCCTGACCTATAATGGCGGCTTCGGCGTCCGCGATGGCCGCCAGGCGGCGCATGGCCTGCAGCTCCAGGGCTCCTACGGGCTCTTCCCCTGCTTCGAGGTCGGCCCCTACCTCCTTGGCGGCTACACCGACGCCACCATCGCCGGCGCCAAGGCCGACAGCCGCAGCGCCGGTGCCGGCGTCGAGATGAAGTACCGCCTGCTCGGCCGCGATCTGCACGGCATCGGCCTCACCGTCATCGTCGACCCCAGCTTCAACCGCACCGACCCGACCGGCGCCGGCAACTTCACCACCTACAATACCGGCCTGCGCATTTTCGCCGACAAGACGCTGGTTCCCGGCAAGCTCTATGCCGCGCTCAACCTCTCGCACGACCTGACCTGGACCGGCCCGAGCCCCTATCTGCGCTCCTCGACCTTCACGGTCGGCGGCTCGCTCGCCTGGCAAGTGCTCGACGGGCTCTATCTCAGCGGCGAAGTGCGCCATCAGCGCCGCAACAACGAGCTCGGCTTCGGCAAGGAGGCCGGCTACGCCACCTTCGCCGGCCCCGGCATCTTCTGGCAGGCGAACAAGCAGCTCGCCATCTCGGCCGCCTACAACATCCAGATCGCCGGCAAGGCCAAGGGTGTGCCGGGCGATCTCGACGTCACCAATTTCAGCCAGCATCTGCTGAAGGTGAAGGCAGCCTACAGCTTCTGAGGCTCACGCCTCTTCGAGCGGGCACTCCAGCCGCTCGCCGGCGAGGACAGCCTCGATCCTGCGCTCGTAAGGGACGGGGTCGAGCCCGCGTTCGGCCAGCCAGCCGGCGTCGTAATAGGTCCTGAGATAGCGCTCGCCGGAATCGCAGATCAGCGTGACCAGCGAGCCCTGCTCGCCCTTTGCGCGCATCGCATCGGCGAGCCAGCACAAAGCGAAGAAATTGGTCCCGGTCGAGCCGCCGACGCGGCGGCCAAGCCGGCGCGAGAGCACGTTCATCGCCGCAATCGAGGCCGCATCCGGCACTCGCACCATCCCGTCGATCACGCCGCGGACGAAGGAGGGCTCGACCCGCGGCCGCCCGATCCCCTCGATCAGCGACGGCCGCTCGCAGCGGCAATCGGCATCGGCGGTGCGGTAGCCGTCGAAGAAGGCGGAGTGCTCGACATCGGCGACGCAGAGCCGGGTGGCATGGCGCTTGTAGCGCAGATAGCGCCCGAGCGTCGCCGAGGTGCCGCCCGTGCCGGCGCTCATCACCATCCAGGCCGGCACCGGATGAGGCTCCTTGCCCATCTGCTGGAAGATCGATTCCGCGATGTTATTGTTGCCGCGCCAGTCCGTCGCCCGTTCGGCGAAGGTGAACTGATCCATGTAGTGGCCGCCGACCTTGCGGGCGAGCGCCTCGGCCTCGGCGTAGAGCGTGCGGCCGTCGTCGATGAAATGGCAGGTGCCACCGTGATGCTCGATCGCGGCGACCTTCTCGGCCGAGGTCGAGCGCGGCATCACCGCATAGAAGGGCACGCCGATCATCCGGGCGAAATAGGCTTCCGACACCGCCGTCGAGCCGGATGAGGCTTCGATCACCGGCGTATCCTGCCGGATATGGCCATTGCACAGCGCATAGAGGAAGAGCGAGCGCGCCAGCCGATGCTTCAGGCTCCCCGTCGGATGGGTCGATTCATCCTTGAGATAGATGTCGATGCCCGCAAGAGCCGGGCTGTCGAGCTTGAAGAGGTGGGTGTCGGCCGAACGATGCTGGTCGGCTTCGAGCGCGGCGATGGCGCGGTCGGTCCAGTCACGCGAGCAGGGTTTCCGGACAGAAGGGGAAAGCTCGGCATCCATAGGAAGGGCCTGTGCGCAAGGGGAGATAGGCCATTATGCGCAAGCCCGCTTCCGGGGCCAGCGTCGAACCGTCCTTGCGACGGCTGGCCATCCCATCCTACTCCGGCACCGGCTGGCCGACGGTCGCACTCGCCTCGGATTCTGCTGCGGCCGGCTGCTGTCGCCGGCTGCCCGCGCCGGCCCGGTTGATCGTCTCGACGGCATCGGCCGCGAGCTTCTCCAACAGATCGCGCTCGCGCTGGTCGAGGCTGCGTGCTTCTGCATCAAGAATACAGAGCGCTCCCAGGACGAAGCCGTCGGAGGAGCGCAGCGGCGCGCCGGCATAGAAGCGCAGACCCCAGCTCTTGGCGACAGGGTTATCGGTGAAGCGCGCATCGCGCTCGGTATCGGCGACGACCAGCGTCTCGCCGCCGGCCACGACATGGTCGCAGATTGCCGCCCGGCGCGGCAGGGTTGGGCGGCCGGCCTCGTCCCGGCCAAAGCCGGACAAGTCCTTGCTGCCACCGATGACGATCTCCTGCTCGGCGTCGATCGCCGAGATCATCGCGACGTCGACGTCGAAGGCATCAGCCGCGCGCTTGGCGATCGCATCGAGATCATCGCGCAGCGCCTCGTCGAGAAAGCCCGTGCCATGGAGTGCCGCCACGCGCTCGGCATCGTTGGCCGGCGTCTCCGCTCCCGCCGGCGCGCCCGCCATCTCAGGCAAAAGGCGCCGGACCCGGCCGACCGCTTCCTCGATCGAGGCCGCGATCTCGTCGGCTCCGATATCCTTGCCGGCCTCGCTCGCCAGCTTCTCGGGCGACACCGTCCAGAGCACCACGACGATCTTCAGCTCCGGCCAGCGCTGTCGCAGCCGCCGACAGAACTGCCGGGCGGCGCTGTCGGGCTCGCCGCTGAAATAGTTGAGACAGACGAGCGGCACTCCGTCGAGATCGAGCCTGGCGACCGAGCCCGTCGTGACATGGGCGATCCTGCGCGCCTGCGCTGGAATGCCTTCGAGATCGAGCGCATGGGCCAGCATCTGCGCGGCGATCGCATCGATCTCCCATTTGCCGCCGATGCAGACCACCTTCGGGGCCGAACGGGCTACCGCCACGGCCGGGTGCTCCTCGCGCAACTCCTCGAGCAGCGCCTCCATTCCCTCGGCGACGCGCAGCCGATGCGCCGCGGTCGCCTGACGGCCGTAATCGTCGCTGGCGAGGCGCAGCACCGCAATGCCGACGCTGTCATAGAAGGGCACCACCGAAAGCGTCTCGATCTCGCCCTCCGCGATCTCGATGGCTTCGTCGGCATCGCCGGCGAGCAGGCGCTGGTAGATGCGCTCGGCCGGGCTGAGCACCGGCACCGAGCCGAGCAGGGTGTCGAGGAACTGCAATTGCGGCAGCGTCTTGCCGAGCACCAGCAGGCAAACCGTCAGCGGCGTCGACAGGATCAGGCCGACCGGGCCCCAGAGCGCGGTCCAGAAGGTCGCGGCGGCGATCAGCGAGATCGCCGAGAGCCCGGTGCTGGTGCCGTAGAGCATCGGCTCGACGATATTGTTGCTGACGAGCTCGAGCCCCGCGATCAGCGCGAGCGTCCACAGCAGCATGTGCCAGCCGGGGTCGACCGCGAAGGCCAGCGCCAAGGGGAAGACAGCGGAAATCAGCGCGCCGAGATAGGGCACGAAGCGCAGGACTGCCGCGACGACGCCCCAGAGCAGTGCGCCCGGCACGCCGATCAGCCACAGGCCGAGCGCCAGCGGAATGGCGAAGCTGGTGTTCACCACGAGCTGCATCAGGAGGTAGCGGCTGATCCGCCGGCCGGCATCCTCGATCGCATCGGTCGAGCGGTGCAGGTTGCCGCCGAGGATGCGCAGCAGCCGGTCGCGCAGGTCGGTCCGGTCGAGCAGCGCCAGCACCACGAAGACGAGAACGATGCCGGCCGTCGCCAGCGGTTCGAGCACACGGCCGAGCCAGACCAGCGCGACCTGCAGCTGGGTGCCCGGCGCAGCCACGACCTCGACCCGCTGCGCCTGCGTGCCCTGCACCGCCTCCACCTCCTTCTGAAGCGAGGCGATCGCGTTCAACGCGCTGTCGAGCATTCCGGGCGCCTTGAACTGCGCCTTGAGATCGTCGAGCTTGCCGTGGATGGTCAATTGATAGGTCGGCAGTTGTTCGCCGAGCGAACGGAGCTGTGTTCCCAGCACGAGGAAGAGGCTGGCGAGCAGGACGAGTACGATGGTCATCACCGCCGCGATCGCGATCACCTTGGGCAGCCCGCGCCGGCGCAGCCACACCACCGGGGGATTGAGCGCGAAGCCGATCAGGAAGGCGAAGGCGAGCGGGATCAGGATGTCCTGGCCATAGTAGAGCGCCGCGATGATCACTGCCGCCGAAACGAGCGCCGCCGCCACCCTGACGATGTCGGCGCCCCCGAGATCGCCCGCGCCGATGCCGCCTGCCTCCGGCTGGGCTGCTCTTCGGCTCGGAGCCGGTGTCGTTGTCATGGCGAAGCCCCCCGGCCCCTATTGGGTCGCCTTAAGAACGTGAGACGGACCGCCCGGTTCCGCCTGCGCCCCACGCCGCATTGCGAACCGCAAGCTCCAAGCGGTAAGACGAAACGATCTTCAACCATTGGTGTCGGCGATGACGCGGGAAGAAGCCGGAAACGGCGCATCGGACAAGGCCGGGATGATCTGCCGGGCGCTGCGCCGTGCGATCATCGAGCGCGCGCTCGAACCCGGTGCGACCTTGCCGGAAGACGCGCTCGGCGAACGCTTCGGCGTCAGCCGCACCCTCGCGCGCCATGCGCTCGCCCAGCTCGCCGCCGAAGGGCTGGTCGAGCTGCGCCGCAACCGCACTGCCGTGGTGGCGACGCCGAGCTGGCAGGAGGCGCGCGACACCTTCGACATCCGTATCGAGCTGGAACGCCTGGTCGTGCGCCAGCTCGCGGGGCGGCTGAGCAAGGCGCAGCTTGCGACCCTGCGCACCCATGTCGATGCCGAGGACGCGGCGCGCGGCGGCCCCGATGCGATCTCGATCCGGCTCGCCACCGAATTCCACATCCTGCTCGCCGAGATGACGGAGAGCCCGATCCTCGTCCGCTATGTCGGCGAACTCGCCTATCGCTGCTGCCTGATCCTGTCGCTCTACAGCCGGCCGCATTCCTCGGAATGCGGCATCAACGAGCACCGCCTGCTGATCGATGCGCTCGCAAGCGGCGACACTGGAAAAGTCACGAGCCTGATGCACCACCATCTCGACTCGGTGGCGGAACGCGCGCTGGTGGCGGAGGCCAAGCCGCGCGGGCGCGATATCATGGCGATCCTCGCACCCTATGCGCAGGCGCCGGAACCGGCTGCGAAGACCGCACGCAAGCGGTCGCTCAAGGCCGCCGAATAGCCTCGCACGAGGGCCGGCGGGCGCATTGACCCCGCCGCATTTCCGCCCTACTCGTGAACGCGACGGTTCCCTCACGGGATCAAAAGGGAACGCAGTGCGGATGGCCTGGCCATCTCATGCTGCGGCTGCCCCCGCAACTGTAAGCGGCGAGCCTTTCGCCATACGCCACTGGGACCTCGGCCCTGGGAAGGCGGCGAAGGGCAGCGACCCGCGAGCCAGGAGACCTGCCGTCAGCCGTGGTCACACGCGAACACATCGGCCGGGGTGCGCTGATGGGTGGTAGAACTGCGCGCACCCGGTTCCGGGAGCGGGTGGGGACATCTCGTTCGCGGTGACGTGCCACTGACGTTACCGCCGAGGTTTCCCGTGATCCGCTTGCCAAGCCCCGCCAGGAGCGGGCGTTCGCCCCTTGCCCTCTCTTTGCTTGCCGCTTCGACCCTGCTGATATCGCCCTCTGCACTGGCGCAGTCGGGCGAGAAGCCGATCGCGCTCGACGAGATCGTCATCAGCCCGACCGGCGTGCCGACCCCGGCCCGGGAGATCGCCAGCGCCGTCACCGTCGTGACCGCTCAGGAGATCGAGCGCCAGCAGCGCCGCACCCTGCCGCAGGCGCTCGCCGCCGTGCCCGGCCTCAACATCGTCCAGACCGGTGGTCCGGGCGGGCTGACCTCGGTGTTCATGCGCGGCACCAACTCGAACCACGTCAAGGTGCTGATCGACGGCATCGAGGTGAACGATCCCTCGACGCCGAACCGCTCCTTCGATTTCGGCCAGATGCTGACCACCGACATCGAGCGGATCGAGGTGCTGCGTGGCCCGCAGAGCGGCCTTTACGGCGCCAATGCGCTGGGCGGCGTCATCTCGATCACCAGCAAGCGCGGCGAGGGTCCGCCCAAGGTGACAGGATCGGTCGAGGCCGGCTCCTACGGCACCTTCAACCAGAGCGTCGGGCTGAGCGGCGGCAATGATCGCTTCGACTACGCCTTCAATGTCAGCCATTTCCGTGCGGATTCGACGCCGGTGACGCCGCCGAACCTGGTTCCCGCCGGCCGCCGGCGCAACCCGAATTCCTATGACAACTGGAGCTATTCCGCCCGCCTCGGCGCTCGCCTGACCGACACGCTGAGCGTCAACTGGGTCGGCCGTTATATCGACGGGCAATTGCTCTTCACCAACGATTCCGGCTTCCCGAGCCTGCCGAACAGCTTCCGAAACAGCCAGAACTATCGCCAGGCCTTCACCCGCGGCGAGGTCGTCTGGGACCCGCTGGGCGGCCAGTTCGTCAACCGCTTCGGCGTCTCCTACAGCAACCAGGACCGCTCGGACCGCCGGCCGAACGCCGCAGGCATCCTCGGCCTGCCGACCGAGAACCTCGGCGAGCGCATCAAATACGACTGGCGCGGCGACCTGAAGCTCACCCAGAGCCAGACACTGGTAATGGGTCTGCAATATGAGAACGAGCGCTTCGACACGCCCAACAAGACCGTCTCGAACGGCAACAAGGGCGCCTTCGTCGAATTACAGTCGAACTGGACCGACCGCTTCTTCACCGTCGCCAATATCCGCTATGACAGCGACGACAAGTTCGGCGGCCATACTACCTATCGGATCGCACCGGTCTTCATCGTGCCAGGCACCGACACCAAGCTGAAAGCGAGCTACGGCACCGGCTTCAAGGCGCCGACGCTGAGCGAGCGCTTCAGCGATTCCCGCCCGGCCTTCAACTTCTACGGCAATCCGAATCTCAAGCCGGAGGAGAGCCGTGGCTGGGACGCCGGTTTCGAACAGCCGCTACTGAACGGGCGGATCAATGTCGGCGCGACATACTTCCACAACGACATCGACAACCTGATCCTGACCAACGCCGCGCGGACCTCCTATACGAACATCGGCCGCGCCACGACCAAGGGCGTCGAGGCCTTCGCCGCACTGGAGCTGACGCCGCAGTTCAGGATCCGCGCCGACTACACCTTCACCCTCGCCAAGGACGAGACCGCGCATCAGGAGCTGCTGCGCCGGCCGCGCCACAAGGCGAGTGTCACCGCGAGCTGGATGCCGATCGAGAAGCTGACGCTCTCGGCGACGCTGATCTATGTCGGCGAGCGCATGGACGGGAACCGCGACTTCTCGATCTCGCGGATGCGCGCGCCCGGCGCCGCCATCGTCAACCTCGCCGCCGACTACAAGGTCGACGACAAGCTCACCGTGTTCGGCCGCGTCGATAACCTGTTCGACAAGCGCTACGAGAATCCGGTCGGCTTCCTGGTGCCGGGCCTCAGCGCCTTCGGCGGCATCCGGGTGAGCATGTGATGCGACGGGCCGCCCTCGCGCTCGGCCTCTGGCTGGCGATGGCCGGCGGCCTCGTCCTCGCGGACGATGTGTCGGCGAAGCCACAGCGCATCGTCTCGCTCAACATGTGCACTGACGAGCTGGTGCTGCGGCTCGCATCCCCCAAGCACATCGCCTCGGTGACCTGGCTGTCGCAGGATCCGCGCAACGCCAACATGGCCGCGCGCGCCCTGACGATCCCGGCCAATCACGGACTGGTCGAGGAGGTACTGGCCCACAAGCCCGATCTCGTCATCGCCGGCGCCTATACGACGCGCGCGACCGTCGCGCTGCTGAAGCGCGTCGGCGTGGCGGTCCGCGAGTTCGGCGTCCCGGGGAACCTTGCCGAGATGCGCCAGCAAATCCGCGACATGGCGAACCTCCTCGGCGAGCAGCAGAATGGCGAAGAACTGATCGCCGGTATCGACGCCCGGCTCGCGGCGCTAGCGGCCCGCCCTCGCCCGGCCCAGCCGCGCGCCATCGTGCTGCGCCCGAACGGCTTCACCACCGGGCGCGGCTCGCTCGTCGACGAGATCCTGACGGCGGCGGGGCTGGCCAACCTCGCTGCCAAGCTCGGTATCGACAATTACGGCCAGATCGCACTCGAGACTGTCGCGCTCGGCAAGGCCGATATCCTGATCCTCAACACCACCCCGGACGGGCCGCCCTCGCTCGCGCACGAGATCCTGCATCACCCGGTGCTCGCCCGGCTCGGCGACCGGCTGAAGCTCGTCGCCCTGCCCTCGAAGCTCTGGACCTGCGCCGGCCCGGCGGTGATCGACGCGATCGAATTGCTGCTCGACGCTGCTGCGCCGACATCAGCCGGAAAACGCCCATGAGCAGCGCAGCCCTGCCCTCCTCCCTGTCCGATCGGCTATCCTATTGGCGGCTCGTCGCTTTGCTGGCCGCCGCGACGCTCGCCATGGCCGTGCTCTCGCTCGCCGTCGGCTACGCCCGGCTCGACCTTTTCGCCGCACTCGGCGACTGGCTCGCCGGGCGGCAGAGCCTGCCGGCGCTCGTGCTCGTCGAACTGCGCCTGCCGCGCGCCATCCTCGGCGCGCTCGTCGGCTTCAGCCTCGGGCTGGCAGGCGCGGCGATGCAGGGGCTGCTGCGCAACCCGCTGGCCGAGCCCGGCATCGTCGGCATCTCCAGCGCCGCCGCCTTCGGCGCCGTCACCATGTTCTATTCCGGTTTCGCCGGCGCCTTCGCGCTCGCCTTGCCGCTCGGCGGCATCGCCGGGGCGCTGCTCGCAGTCCTCTTGCTCTTCGCCCTCAACGGCCGCGGCGCCGGCACGATGACGCTGATCCTCGCCGGCGTCGCGATCAACAGCTTCGCCGGGGCGATGACCTCGCTCGCCCTCAACCTCGCGCCCAACCCCTATGCCGCGCTGGAGATCGTGTTCTGGCTGATGGGCTCGCTCGCCGACCGCAGCCTGATCCATGTCTGGCTGGTGCTGCCGCTGATGCTGGTCGGCTGGGCCCTGCTGCTCTCCTGCGCACCGGCGCTGGATGGCCTGACCCTCGGCGAGGACACGGCGCGCAGCCTCGGCTTCGACCTGACCTGGCTGCGGATGCGACTGATCGGCGGGGCGGCGCTCGCCGTCGGCAGCGCCGTCGCGGTCACCGGCGCAATCGGCTTCGTCGGCCTCGTCGTGCCGCATCTCCTGCGCCCGCTGGTCGGCCACAAGCCCGGCCGGCTGCTGCTGGTCAGCGGCTTCGGCGGCGCGATCCTGCTGCTCGCCGCCGACACCGCGCTGCGGCTGATGCCGATCCGGCCCGAGCTCAAGCTCGGCGTCGTCACCGCCCTGATCGGCGCGCCCTTCCTGTTCAGCCTGATCCAGCGCCTGCGGCGGGAGGCGTGATGCGTATCGAAGCGAACGGCATCGCGATCGCCTTCGACGGCAAGCCGATCCTGACCGGGATCGACCTTGCCTTGCGCCCCGGCGAACTCGTCGGCCTGATCGGCGCCAATGGCGCCGGCAAGACCACCCTGCTGCGCATCCTCACCGACCTGCTACCGCCCGCAGCAGGCACGGTGCTCTATGATGGCACGCCCGCAAGAGCGCTGGGACGCAGGACACTGGCACAGCGTCTCGCCTTCCTCGCTCAAGGTGGCAGCGTGCAATGGCAGATGCGGGCGGAAGCCGTGGTTGCGCTCGGGCGCTTGCCGCATCGGCGCGCCTTCGCCGACCTGACCGAGGCTGATCGCGCCGCGATCGCCAACGCCTTCGCCGCCACCGATGCCAGCGCTTTCCGTGAACGCAGCCTGGGTAGCCTCTCCGGCGGCGAGCGCATGCGCGTGTTGCTCGCACGGGCACTCGCGGTCGAAGCGGAGATGCTGCTCGCCGATGAGCCATTGGTCGGACTCGATCCGCGCCATCAGCTCGAGGCGATGGCGCTGTTCAGACGCATCGCTGCAGGCGGAACCGGCGTCGTCGTCGTGCTGCACGATCTCGCGCTGGCCGGACGCTTCTGCGACCGGCTCGTGCTGCTCGATGGCGGACGGATCCTTGCGGACGGCCCCCCGGCTGCCGTGCTCGACGACGGCAATCTCGCCCGCGCCTTCGGCATCGCAGTCGCGCGCGGCGATCGCGACGGCGAACAATTCATCCTGCCCTGGCAGGCCCTGGATACTGGAGAACCCCGCCGATGACGGCAGATGATGTGACCAGCCTGATCCGCCAGGAACTGGCGACCGCAACGACGCAGTGGAATCTCGGCACATTCGGCGCGATCGCCGAATTCCTGCGCGATCCCGGCGAGCCGGTCGATCTGAGCGACGGCCCGGACCGCCTCCTCGCCGTCACCGATCGCGGCGGCATCGGCTTCAATGATCTCTCGCAGGTCAGGCTCTTCGCCTCGGAAACCGCAGTCGGCTCGGGCTGGAGCCATCGCATCGCGCTCTGCCTGCCGGAAGCGGCCTGCGCGATGAACCGGCGCAGCGTCCTCACCGAGCTAGGGCCCGATGAAGCGGCGCTACGGCCGCAGGATCGCGCCGGCATCCTGTTCGACATGGGCCTCGGCACGCTGCAGGTCGACATCTGCATCCGCACCGAAGATCCCGAACTGATTGCGACCCTGCGCTCCGTTGCCGGCAAGAGCCTGTTCGAGCCGGGCAATCCGGCGATGGGGGCGATCGTCACCAAGGGCCCGCATCGCGTCTTCATTAGCCGTGCCGGCCGCTGCGAGGTCTATCAGCCGATCCCGCCGGCCGACGGCAGGAGCCCGGAAGGGCCGCACACCCATGTCCTGCCGCAACTGCTGCGCAACGGCCGCACCCATGCGGCGACCGAGCCGGTCCCGAACGGCTGGGTGCCATTCGCCCATCTCGTGCCCGCCCACCCGCTGAAGGATGCGATGGCCCGGCCGCGGCCCTGGGACGGCGCGGCGCATGAGCGTTTCCAGGCGCTGCTTGCCGCCACCGGCGACCCGGAGCTCACGGCGTTGAAGCAAAAACTCCTCGAAGCAATCCGCTCCGGCTCCGATCCCGCAGGCTTCCGCGAGCCGGCAAACAAATTCGCGCGCCACACCTTGCGTGTCGCACTGCGGCAATTGCGGGCCGGCTCGCCGCTGCCGGGACTGTCCCGCTGGCTCGAGGCTTTCGACAAACAGGAGCCAGCAAGCGAGGACGGAGCCGACGCCTATGGCCATGCCTAGCCGGCAAGGCCCTCCGCTCATCTGGTTGATCGTCTTTCGAATCTGTCGAAGCTAGAAGGAAAGGACCTCGTTCGGACAGGTGTCGGATATGACGTTGCGACTGAGCCGTTTCACCACGCTGATCGTCTGCATTCTGGTCGCACTCGTCACGGTTCCGCTGGCCTTCCGTTACAGCTGGTTCTGGCTGCCGGGCCTGCTGGCGACGGCATTGGCCTTGCTCGGCCTCTGGGACCTCGCCCAGACCGAGCACGCGATCCGGCGCAACTACCCGGTGATCGGCCATATCCGCTGGTTCGCCGAGCTGGTCCGGCCCGAACTGAGGCAATACCTGTTCGAGGCGGACGAGGAGGCGGCGCCGTTCTCGCGTTCGCAGCGCTCTTTAGTCTATCGCCGCGCCAAGAACCTCGCCGGCGATCACCCGTTCGGCACGCTGCTCGACGTCTATCGCGAGGGCTACGAATTCATCGGCCATTCGACCCGGCCGGCGCCGGTCTCCGATCCCGAGAGCTTCCGCATCACCGTCGGCAACGACCAGTGCCGGCAGCCCTATTCGGCTTCCGTCTTCAACATCTCGGCGATGAGCTTCGGCTCGCTCTCGGCCAATGCGATCCGGGCGCTGAACACCGGCGCGCGCCTCGGCCGCTTCAGCCACGATACCGGCGAGGGCAGCATCAGCCCCTATCACCGCGAGGGCGGCGGCGACATCATCTGGGAGCTCGGCAGCGGCTATTTCGGCTGCCGCGACGACAAGGGCCGCTTCGATCCCGGGCGCTTCGCCGAGCAGGCGGTCGCGCCCCAGGTCAAGATGATCGAGATCAAGCTGAGCCAGGGCGCCAAGCCCGGCCATGGCGGCATCCTGCCGGCGCCGAAGGTGACGCCCGAGATCGCCGCGACCCGCGGCGTTCCGGTCGGGCAGGACTGCATCTCGCCCCCAAGCCATAGCGCCTTCTCGACACCGTTGGAGATGATGGCCTTCATCGCGCAACTGCGCGAACTCTCGGGCGGCAAGCCTGTCGGCTTCAAGCTCTGCCTCGGCCACCCCTGGGAGCTCATGGGGATGGTCAAGGCGATGCTGGAGAGCGGCGTCGTGCCCGACTTCATCGTCGTCGACGGCGCCGAGGGCGGCACCGGCGCAGCTCCGGTCGAGTTCAGCGACCATATCGGCCTGCCGATGCGCGAGGGCCTGCTCTTCGTCCACAACGTGCTGGTCGGCGCGGGCCTGCGCGACAAGGTCAAGATCGGTGCCGCCGGACGCATCGTCAGCGCCTTCGACATCGCCAGCGTCCTCGCGATCGGCGCCGACTGGGCCAATGCAGCCCGCGGCTTCATGTTCGCTTTGGGCTGCGTCCAATCCTTGTCCTGCAACACCAACCGCTGCCCGACCGGCGTCGCGACACAGGATGCGGTGCGCCAGCGGGCGCTGGTCGTGCCGGACAAGGCGCAGCGCGTCCATCGCTTCCACGCCAACACGCTGCATGCGCTGGCCGACATGCTCGCCGCCGCCGGCCTGACCCATCCCGAGGAGCTCGGCCCGCACCATCTCGTACGCCGCGTCAGCGCCACCGAGATCCGCCTGTTCTCCGACCTGCACGTCTTCCTGCAGCCCGGCGAATTGCTGACCGGGCTCTGCGAACACGCCTTCTATCGCCGCAACTGGGATCTTGCCCGCACCGACAGCTTCGACAGGATGACGTAAACGAGGTTACTCCACGGCCAAGGGTAAGGCGGGCGCGATTCACCTTTTGAAAGGAAATCGGGGCTCCATGCGAAGCCGTCATATGCTGCGAGTCACAAGGCCGTAGCTTTCCCTCAAGAAAATGCCGAGTATCGGCACGTGATTTGGATAGCTCGCTGCGGCCCGTCGATCAGGCGAAGCGAGATGGCGATGGGAGTATCGGATGTCTGAGCGGTCTTGGATGGCGCAGGTCAAGCGGATCCCGGCAGCCTCGCGCCTGTCTCCCGCAGCGCTTATGACATGCGTCGCGCTCGGGCTCGGAACGAATGCCCTCGCCCAGCAGCCGGCGCCTACCGCCGTCCCCGTCGGTACCGTGATGGCCGAGAAGCGCGCCATCACCCAGACCGCCGACTTCGTCGGGCGCATCGAGGCCGTCAACCGTGTCGACGTCCGCGCCCGCGTCACTGGCTATCTCGAGGACGTGCTGTTCAAGGACGGCGCGACCGTCACCGAGGGCACGCCACTCTTCCGCATCGAGCGCGCGCCGTTCGAAGCGGCGGTCGAGCAGGCGCAAGGCGTGCTCGAGAAGGCCCAGGGCGCCCTTCAGAACGCCACCGTGCAGCGCCAGCGCGCCGAAGACCTGCTGAAGACCAATGCCGGCTCGGTCGCCATCCGCGACCAGCGTGTCGCCGAGGAGAAGGGCGCGCAGGGCGACGAGACCACCGCCGCCGCCAATCTGAAGACCGCCCAGATCAATCTCGGCTACACCGAGATCAAGGCGCCGATCGCCGGCCGCATCGGCCGCACCAAGGTGACCAAGGGCAATGTCGTCGGCCCCGACAGCGGCGTGCTCGCCCAGATCGTCAGCGACGACCCGATGTATGTCACCTTCCCGGTCAGCCAGCGCGAATTCCTGGCGCTGAAGACGAACCGGCTGCCCGCCGACGGCCAGGCCCCGCTCGTCAGCCTGAAATTCTCGGATGGCTCGACCTATGACCAGAAGGGCCGCGTCGACTTCGTCGACGTCTCCGTCGAGCGCGCCACCGACACCGTGCTGGTGCGCGCCACCCTGTCCAACCCGACCGGCAAGCTCCTCGACGGCACGCTGGTGCGTGTCGGCGTGCAGGCACCTCAGAGCGAAGAAAAGGTGCTGGTGCCCCAATCGGCGCTGATCGCCGACCAGCAGGGCGGCTATGTCTTCGCAGTCGAGGACGGCAAGGCCGTCGCGAAGCGCGTCAAGGTCGGGGCCGAGGCCGGCGCCTATGTCGTCATCGAGCAGGGGCTCGTTGGCAACGAGCAGATCGTCATCCAGGGCCTGCAGAATCTGAGGCCGGGCGTGCCGGTTCTGGCTTCGCCCGTGACCCCGCCGGTCGGCCGGAGCTGAATCGATGCTGAGCTCCGTTTTCGTCGACCGGCCCCGGCTGGCGATCGTCATCGCGCTCGTCACGACGATCGCCGGGCTTCTCTCGCTTTTCGCGATTCCCGTCGCGCAGTATCCCGACATCGTGCCGCCGCAGATCTCGGTGCGGGCTTCCTATCCAGGCGCGTCCGCCGCCGTGGTCGAGCAGACCGTGGCCCAGCCGATCGAGGCCCAGATCGTCGGCACCGACAAGATGCTCTACATGAAGAGCGTCAGCGGCAATGACGGCAGCTATTCCCTGCAGGTCTCGTTCGAGCTCGGCACCAACCCCGACATCAACAACGTCAACGTCAACAACCGCGTCCAGCTTGCTCTCTCGAAGCTGCCGCAGGAGGTCCAGCGCAGCGGCGTCGTCGTCAAGAAGCAGTCCTCTGCCTTGCTCGGCGTCATCGCCGTCTATGCGCCGAAGGGCAATTACGACACGCTCTTCGTCTCGAACTATGTCACGATCAACCTGCTCGACGCGATCAAGTCCACGGCCGGCGTCGGCGACGCCTCGCTCTTCGGCGCACAGGACTACGCCATCCGCGCCTGGGTCCGCACCGACGCCCTGACCGGCCTCAACATCACCACCGGCGACATCATCGCCGCCATCCAGGGCCAGAACGCGCAGGCTGCGGTCGGCCGCATCGGCGCCCGCCCGATCTCCGACGACCAGCAGCTCCAGCTCAATATCCAGACCAAGGGCCGCCTGACCTCGCCGGAAGAGTTCGGCAAGATCGTGCTGCGCACCAATGCCGACGGCTCGGTGCTGCGGCTCTCGGATGTCGCGCGCCTGGAGCTCGGCGCCGCCAATCTCGACCGCGACACCCGCCTGAACGGCGGCCCGGCCGTGCTGATCGGCGTCTACCAGGCGCCGGGCGCCAACGCGCTCACCGCCCTCGACTCCGTCAAGAAGACGATCGGCGACCTCCAGAAGTCCTTCCCGGAAGGTCTCGAATGGAAGGTCACCTACGATCCGACCGCCTTCGTCACCGCCACGATCCACGAGGTCCAGAAGACGCTGATCGAGGCCTTCGTCCTCGTCGTGCTCGTCGTCTACCTGTTCCTCGGCAATCTCCGGGCGACGCTGATCCCGACCATCGCCGTGCCGGTGAGCCTGGTCGGCGCCTTCATCGTGCTCAACGCCATCGGCTATTCCGCCAACACCGTCTCGCTGCTCGCCGTGGTCCTCGCCATCGGCATCGTCGTCGACGACGCGATCGTCGTCATCGAGAACGTCGAGCGCGTGATGGGGGAGCATCCCGAGCTGACGCCGGCCGAGGCGACCAAGCGTGCGATGGGCGAGATCGTCGCCCCGATCATCGCGATCACGCTGGTGCTGCTCTCGGTCTTCGTGCCGGTCGCCTTCATCCCCGGCATCTCCGGCGAGCTCTTCCGGCAGTTCGCCGTCACCGTCGCGGTCGCGATGGTGCTCTCGGCGATCAATGCGCTGACCCTCTCGCCTGCGCTCTGCGCCATCCTGCTCAAGCCACATCACGGACCGCGGCGTGGGCCGATCGGCTATGTCATGCGCGGCATCGACTGGACGCGCGATCGCTATGGTTCGGCCGTGGCGCGGCTCGTGCGCGTCGCCCTCATCAGCCTCGCTCTGACCGCGGCCTTCGGCGCCGGCATCTACGCGATGGGGCGCATCACGCCCACCGGCTTCCTGCCGGAGGACGACCAGGGCGCCTTCTTCGTCGTCGCCCAGTTGCCTGATGGTGCCTCGATCGGGCGGACCTCGACGCTCGCCTCCGAGGTCGAGGGCATCCTGAAGACCGAGACGGCGATCGCGGACTATTCCACGATCATCGGCCTCAACTTCATCGACAATTATTCCCAGCCCAATGCCGGCTTCTTCGTGGTGACGCTGAAGCCGTTCGACCAGCGCACCAGCCCGGAGGATTCGGCCTCGGCCGTCATCGCCCGTCTGGCCCAGAAATTCCGCAGCGTGCGCGACGGCAACGTCGTTCCGGTCGCGCCTCCGCCGATCATCGGCCTCGGCAGCGGCGGCGGCTTCAGCTATGTCCTGATGGACATGGGTTCCTCGGATCCCAAGGCGCTCGGCCAGGCGCTACGCGGCCTCACCGTCGCGGCCAATCAGGACCCGCAATTGCGCCGGGTGTTCTCGACCTTCTCGGATTCGGCACCGTCGATCTATCTCGACATCGACCGTGACAAGGTCCAGATCCTCGGCGTCGCCCTGAGCGACGTCTTCCAGGCGCTCCAGGCCTCGCTCGGCGGCTACTACGTCAACGACATGAACCTGTTCGGCCGCACCTGGCAGGTCCAGGTCCAGGCCGAGGGCACCGACCGCGCCTCGGTCAACGACATCTACCGCATCAATGTCCGCAGCAAGTCCGGCGACATGGTGCCGCTGCGCTCCTTCGTCGAGGCCAAGGTCGTGGTCGGCCCGCAGGCGCTGATCCGCTACAACAACCGCCTGGCGGTGACGCTGCAGGGCTCGCCTGCCCCCGGCGTCTCTTCCGGCCAGGCGCTGAAGGCGATGGAGGCGGTCGCCGCCAAGACCTTGACGTCGGGCTATCGTGGCGAATGGACCGACGTCTCCTTCCAGGAGAAGCGGGCCGAAGGGCAGACGGGGATCATCCTCGCCTTCGCCCTGCTCTTCGCCTATCTCTTCCTGGTCGCGCTCTATGAGAGCTGGACGATCCCCGTGCCCGTGCTGCTCTCGGTCGCAGTCGCCGTGCTCGGTGCCTTCATTGCGATCGTCATCGCCAAGCTGACGCTCGATCTCTACGCCCAGATCGGCATCGTCGTGCTGATCGGCCTCGCCGCCAAGAACGGCATCCTGATCGTCGAGTTCGCCAAGGAGCTGCGCGAGAAGGGGCATCCGCTCCTGCATGCGGCGACGGAGGGTGCACGCCTGCGCTTCCGTCCGGTGATGATGACCTCCTTCGCCTTCATCCTCGGACTGTTGCCGCTTGTCATCGCCGAAGGGCCATCGAAGCTCGCCAGGCGCGATGTCGGCACGCCGGTCTTCGGCGGCATGTTGTTCGCGTCCTTCCTCGGCATTTTCGTGATCCCGGCGCTCTATGTGGTCTTCCAGGGGCTGCGCGAGCGCCTGCGGCCATCGACCCGGCCCAAGGAGGAGCAGGCCTGAACCGGATCCGGACATCGACGGGCCGTCAGGCCGGCCCGTCGATGACGATGCAATCCTGCCCCGCGGCTGCCATGGCCTTCAGCTGAGCCAGCGCGATCGAAAACAACTCTGGACGGGCACCAAAGCGGAACCGGACGAGACGCGGCAGCTGCAGCAGCCGCGCGCCTTCTTCGCTCAGTGCGAGTTCGACATGGTCGAGACGTGCCGCCAGCCGGATCACCTCGCGGCCGTCGCAGGCGAGGTCCTGGTCGGTACGTTCGAGATAGAGCTGGTCTTCGCCCCGTGGCGCTTGGTGGCCGCCGCGCTGATGGCCGCATGCGACATGCAGGATATCCAGCGGATCACGCGCGGACGCAAAGCCCAGCGAGAGCACGAGCAGGTCGCCGTCCTCCGTGAAGACCTCCTCGATATCGAAACCACCCACTCCGCTCTCCAAGTCGGCAGGCCTCCCGTAGACTCGCGGGATTGCCATGGATGCCGAGCCTACGTTCATTGTGACCCTCGAGCGGAAATATCCCGCTGACCTGGTCGATTGGATCTTGCGATGGGGAACGCGCGAAATCCCGGGGGCAGGTTGAAGATCAATGTTCGGCCTCGGCCACACTCGCGGCACGCCCGGCACGCTTCGAACCTGCGACCTCTGCCTTCGAAGGACAGTGCCTCATCCAAAATCCCGCATTGCCGAATGCGGCGGGGATCGGCTCAAGCCCTCGCAAGAAGCTTCGTGATACGATTCTGCCATTCCTCGGCTTCGGAGCGCCCGGAAAAATCGCTCATTTCCACCGCCGGCCATCGGGGCAGGCGCATACGCAAGACGGGAAACGGCCCGTCCTCGCTGTCCCGCATAATCAGCGTCGGCGGCTGGAGGGCCGAAAACGGATAGGTTTCGTGGCGTCGCAGAAGAGGCCCTCGCATCATCCGTGTGGCGCAGCCCGTCGCCGGGTCCAGCCGGAGTTCGGTGGAGCTTGCAAAGGCCAAGAGCACGAAGAAGCTCCCCACGATGACCGGAAACACGATGCAGAGCGCCGCCAACAGCAAGCCCGGCGAAGGCGTTCCCCAATCCGCGTGAATGATGAACGGAGCTGGCACGATGATCGCGATGCCCAGCCCGAGAACCATGCTGAAAAGCCTGAGCGGAAGCGGCAAGCGTCGCTGCGAAAAAATGATCGTTTGTCGGTCATCGATCAACATCGGCAAACGATAGGATGCCTGCGGCTATCTTGCCATAATCATCAGGCCGCCTGCGTCAGCCTCTGAACCAAAGATTGGTCACCACACTCGCGGCACGCCCAACGCGATTCGAACGTGTGACCTTTGCCGGAGGAGAACTGCGCCTCATCAAAATTCCCGCATTGCCGAAGCAGCGGCAATCAGCTCCCCAGCCTGCACGGATTGCGCCCGTAGCTCACCTGGATAGAGCGTTGCCCTTCCAAAGCTGGGAATTATTGTCAGGCGCCGCCAGAATGTATCTTTTGATCACGGCTATAGAGCGCTTGTCTGTGGCGAAGCTTTCTCGCCGGCACGAGCAAATGCCACGACGACGCCACGGTGACGCACGGCGGCACCCGAAGCTGCATTTGGAAGTGCTTGGTTCGACGGTCGGTTGACCGGCCCGCCGAGGGATCCTTCGCGTGCGCTCTGCTGCTTGCGAGGCACCGTCTAACTGCACCCCGCATGCTCGAACCAGCGCTCAGTCGCGCCCTCCAGGGTCGGCCAGGCTGCTTGCATCGCGGCGAAGGCCGGTAGGTTCTTCCGGAACAGCGAGCGTAGCTCCGTCTGAAGCGCCTCAAGATCGATCCCTGTCGGCTGCCCATCGCGCAGGATGCAGTGGCCGTCCACGACGACGTCGCGGACGCAGCTCGCATTGCCGCGTGCGAAGAACAGGTCGAGCGGATCGACGGGCATCAGCGCATCGCGATCGAGCCGATCGAGGTCGATCACCGTGAAATCGGCTGGTGCGCCGGCAACGAGCGCGCCCGGACCTGGCGCGCCGACCGTTCGGCGGCCATTGCATACCGCCAGTTCCAGGAACTCCGCGCGGCTCCAGTTGCGCTTGAAGCCCAGCCCGTCATGCGCAAGCTGGACGAGGCGCATCTCCCGGATGGCATCGTCGTCCTCGTCGAGCGCCGCGCCGTCGACCCCGACAGCGATCGCGCAGCCGCGCCGATGTGCGTCGGCGATCGGCCCCAGGCCGGAATGCAGGTGAAGGTTCGAGCTGAAATTGGTGACGATGATCGCACCAGCCTCCGCGATCAGGTCGAGTTCGTCCGGCCGGGCATGGACGCAGTGGGCCAGTGTCAGGCGCTCCGACAGGAGCCCGATATCCTTTAGGTAGCGCACCATTCCGCCCGGAAAGGTCCGGTCAGCCCACGCACGCTGGTAGATCGTCTCCAGCAGATGCATGTGGATGCGGCGGCCGGTCGCGGCGGAGCGCTCGGCGATGGCCTCGAGCAGCGCAGGCGAGCACCATTGCACCCCGGCCGGGCCATACTGAACGTCGATGAGCGGGCCGGCGATTGCCGAATGAATCTCGTCGAGCAGATCGAGATAGACAGATGGCGGCGACGGCGACCTGACGAACAACTCCTCGATCGGTTGGCGGGCTTCGGCCGGCAAGGCGTCGAGAACCGCGGCGCTGTCGCCATAGACGAGCGGATTCTGATCGCGCACCGCCAACGCAAAGGCGATGCGGATGCCGACATCGCGCGCAGCTCGGGCGATCTGGCGAGCCTCCTCGACAATGGGCATGGTGCCGCTCGGGCGCGTGTAATGGACCATCATGGCGCCGCAGCCAGCGCGCGCGGTCCGCGCGAGAGAGACGGCCGCGGCGAGATACGGATCGGGCGGCGTTCCGAGCGCGGAGCGCAGGATCCAGGTCTCCAGCGGCATGTTCGACGCGCCAAACGAGGTCGCACTCGCGCGCGCATGGTCATGCGCGTTGACCAGCGCGGGGATGATCAGGCGGCGCGGCCCCGCTTGCGCCGGCTGGTCGGGCAGGACGGCGCCGACGACGCCCTCCTCATATCGAAGCGCGGCATTCGCGACGAGGTCCTTGCCGGTGAACAGGCTCGTCGCGAATGCCGTCTTGCTCATGACAAGCCCCGGCGCTCAGTTCGCGGTGTAGACCAGCTCGCGCTCGCCCTTCGGCGGCAGGAACTGGCGGGAGAAGATTTCCTCCGGCTTCGGTGTGCGAGCCAGCTGGTAGCCTTCGACGATGATGCCGATGGCGCGCGCCATGCGGTCGTCCTTGGTGTCGCCGACGCCGATTTCCTTCATCTCGGGCGAGACGATCAGCTCGCTGAACGAATACTGCAGGCGCTGCTTCTCGATCTTCTCGTCGACGAGGTTGTCGAAATTCATCACACCCTTCATGCCGAGATTCTGGTCCTTGCCGATCTCGAGCATGGCCTTGTTGGTGGCGCGGACCAGCCCAGCGACGGCCTTCGGGTTATCCTTGAGCAGCTTCTGCGAGACCATCAGCCCGTTCGAGTAGAGGTCGAGGCCGTAATCGCCGAACATCAGCCAGTTGAAGTCCTTCTGCGGGTCCTGCCGGTTCAGCAGCAGATTGAAGTAGCTGGTGATGTTGAAGATCAACGCGCCGTCGATCTCGCCCTTGATCAGCAGGGGCTCCTGCAGGTTCGGCGCCATGTTCGAGAGCTTGACCTTGCCCATGTCGATGCCGTTCTTGCGCGCGAAGACCTCGAGCAGGCGCGTGGTCGGCGTGCCCTGCGAGCCGCCGAGCGTCTTGCCTTCCAGATCCTTCGGCTTGGCGATGCCGGTCGTCTTCTTGCTGGAGATCGCGAAGGGCGGGCGGTTCCAGATCATGTAGACCATGACCGGGTTTTCGCCGGGCTTGGCCGCAGCGTTCTGGATGATCGCATTGACGTCGCCGAAGCCGGCATCATAGGCGCCGCCCATGATGCGGGTCACCGTCGCGCCCGAGCCCTCGCCCTGGTCGATCACGACGTTCAGCCCTTCGGCCTTGTAGTAGCCCTTGTCGCGCGCGACGAAGAAGGCGGCGTCCGATCCTTGTGTCTTCCAGCCCAGCGTGAACTTGATGGTCGTCTCCTGGGCCAGCGCGGGGCCGGCTAGCGCGAAGCTCGCGAGCAGGGCCGCAGTCAGTGTCTTGAGCATGGTCTTTCCCCTCTTGTTTTGCGTGGATTGAGATCAGGCGGCGGCGAAGTCGCTCTTGCGGTTGGCCCAGCCGGTGACGCGCATCTCGATCAGCGAGAAGGCGACGTAGAGGGCCACGCCGAGCCCTGCGAGGATGAAGAGGCCGGCGAACACGAGCGGCACGTTGAAGTTGGAGGAGGCCGTCATCATCACGTTGCCGATGCCGCGATTTGAGGCGACGGTCTCGGCCAGCACGGTGCCGACGAAGGCATAGGTGACGGCGACCTTCAGCGAGGCGAAGAAGAAGGGCATCGTGCGCGGCAAGCCGACATTCCAGAGGATGTCGAGCTTGCTGGCGCCGAGCGCCTTCAGCACGTCCTCCATTTCAGGCTCGGTAGTGGCGAGGCCCGTCGCAATGTTGACGACGATAGGGAAGAAGCAGATCGCGAGCGAGGTCAGCACCGCCGGGACCGTGCCCGAACCGAACCAGAGCACGAAGATCGGCACCACCGCGACCTTGGGGATCGACGAGAACCCGATCAGCAGCGGGTAGGCCGTGTCGTAGGCGGTTCGCGAGACGCCGATGATCGCGCCGAGCACGACCCCGAGCGCCACGCCGAGCGCGAAGCCCAGCATCGTCGTCGCCAGCGTCTGCAGGATGTGCGGCCAGAGGATCGGGAAGCGCTGCACCAGCGTGGCAAAAACCTGACTCGGCCGCGGCAGGATCAGGTCGGACATGCCAGACGCGATGCAGAACACCTCCCAACCGGCGAAGAACAACAGGATCAGCGCAGCCGCCCAGAACTTGCGCTTGAGGTTCTCGGACATGTCAGTGACTCCCCGCTGTTGCCTGGGCCGAACGGGCATCGACGATCAGCTCGCGCAGGCGCTGGTTGAGCGCCACGAAGCCGGGCTCGAAGGTCATGGCGATGCTGCGCGGACGCGCGAATGCGACGGGGCTGTCGTCGATGACCCGGCCGGGCCGGGCGCTCATCACGCAGATGCGGCTCGCCAGGAAGCCGGCCTCGCGCAGGTCGTGCGTCACCAGCAGGACGGTTGGCCGATGCGTCAGCCAGAGCTCCTGCAGGATCGCCCAGAGCTCCTCGCGGGTGAACTGGTCGAGCGCGCCGAACGGCTCATCCAGCAGCAGCATGCGCGGCTCATGGATCAGGGCGCGGCAGAGATTGGCGCGCTGGAGCATGCCGCCGGAAAGCTGCCAGGGATATTTGCCGGCAAAGCCCTGCAACCCGACTTGCGCGAGCAGCGCATGCGCCCTGTCGCGGAAGCTGCCGCGCTTCTCCTTGCGGAACTGCGAGCGGAACGGCTCGACGATCTTGAGGGGCAGCATGACGTTCTGCTCGATCGTCATCCAGGGCAGCATGGTCGGGTTCTGGAAGGCCATGCCGAGCCGGAGCGCCTTGGCCGCGACCTCGCGCCCGCCGACGATGACGGCGCCGGAGCTCGGTTGCACCAGGCCGCTGACCAGGCGCAGGATGGTCGACTTGCCGCAGCCGGACGGGCCGACCAGCGCGAGGAACTCGCCATCCGGGATGCGTAGCGTCGTCTCGGAGAGGGCGGGAACGGCGTTCGCCCCCCGCCCGAACGTGACGGAGGCCTGCGAGAGTTCCGCCGCAGGCCGCGGCTGCACCGCGGCCTGCGTTTCGGGTTCCGGCGCCACCGCGATGGCGAGAAGGGGGCTGGTCTGGCTCATGAGAAAGTGCATGCAATATGAATGCCAAACTGCATTCGATACCCTTGTTCACCTCTCCCTTCATCGAGCGGCGAAGGCACGACCGCTGCCGGTGGCTACTAGTCGGTTCCAGGCGCGCTGCATGCATTGCGCGCCCCCCCGGGGCGGCGCTAAGACGACTCGCACAGGGTGGGCGACGAAGATGGCGCGTGACGGTGGTGGGGGCAGCGGCCCCTCGGACAAGGTCGGACAGATATGCCGGGCCCTGCGCCGTGCGATCATCGAGCAGGCGCTCGAGCCGGGCGAGAAACTGCCCGAGGATGCCCTTGGTGAACGTTTCGGCGTCAGTCGCACAATCGCGCGCCACGCACTCGGTCAGCTGGCGGCCGAGGGACTGGTCGAGCTGCGCCGCAACCGCATCGCCGTGGTCGCGACCCCGAGCTGGCAGGAGGCGCGCGACACGTTCGACATCCGCATCGAGCTCGAGCGCCTCGTCGTGCGCCAACTCGCCGGCCGGCTGAGCAAGAGCCAGGTCGCGACGCTGCGCGCTCATGTCGATGCCGAGGATGCCGCACGCAGCGGGCCGGACGCAGTCTCGATCCGGCTCGCGACCGAATTCCACATCCTGCTCGCTGAGATGACGCAGAGCCCGATCCTGATCCGCTATGTCAGCGAGATCGCCTATCGCTGCTGCCTGACGCTGTCCCTGTTCAGCCGGCCACATTCATCCGAATGCGGGATCAACGAGCACAGGCTGCTGATCGATGCGCTCGAAGCGGGGAATGTAGAGGCTGTGGCGAGCCTGATGCACCATCACCTCGACTCGGTCGCGGAACGCGCTTTGGTCGCACACGCAAAACCGGTTGGGCGCGATATCATGGATATTCTAGCACCCTATGCCGAAGCAGCGCCCGCCAACCCGCCTTCCGGGCGCAAACGCCGGCTGGACGCAGCCAAATAGCCGGTTCAGGCGACGATGCCGCGCTGCTGCAGGATGCGTTCAGCGCTGTCGTTCGAGGCATCCATCTTGACGATCATCCCGTTGCGCACGACGAAGCGATCGACGTAGCGATTGCCCTCGAAGGCCATTCCGTCGGGCCATTCACCACAGGGCGTGCCGACTCTGTAGACGATCGTCTCGCCCTCCGCAGGACAGACGTCGAAGCGCTCCATGCGCTTCTTCACCCAGCGATAGCGCATGGCGTTGAAGCCCGACGATCCGCTCGGATGGTCGAACAGGCGCCCGCCGGTAAAGGTGATCGGCGCCTCCCGCGCCATCTAGCTTGCAACGCCGTCCGGATCCGGCGCCATCGAGGCTTCGAGATCAACTCGCACGATCTCGGCGTACGAGAGCATCTCCACGCAGTTCAACACAGCCTGGTTCACTGTCACGAGGTGATCCTGAGCCATGTGCCTGGCGACTGGCACATGAAGTGCATGCATGTTTTTAGGATAATTGAATACCAAACGACAGATCGAACCATGCTGGCCGCCCCCTCTCTCGATCTCGTCATCCGCCGAGCCACCGTCCGCGGCCATGACCAGCCGCAGGATATCGGCGTCAGGGCCGGGCGGATCGCGGCCATAGGCGCGGGGCTGCGCTGCGACGCGCCGGAGATCGAGGTCGGCGGGCGACTGGCACTGCCGGGCTTCGTCGACAGCCATATCCATCTCGACAAGGCCTGCCTGCTCGGCCGCTGCGGCCACTGCGATGGCGGGCTCGCCGGCGCCATCGCGTCCGTCGCCGCGATGAAGCGCGACTTTACCGCGGCCGATGTCTACGAGCGCGGCGCCAGGGTCATCGAAATGGCGATCGGCAAGGGCACCACCCGGATGCGCACGCATGTCGAGGTCGACCCGCGCGCCGGACTGCGCAGTTTTGCGGCGATCAAGGCGCTGAAGGCCGACTATGCCTGGGGGCTCGACCTGTCGATCTGCGTCTTTCCGCAGGAGGGCCTGACCAACGATCCCGGCACCGAGGAGCTGCTTGTCAGCGCCCTCGAGAATGGAGCCGACCTCCTCGGCGGCTGCCCCTACACCGACACCGATCCGGCGGCCCAGATCGAGCGGCTCTTCGCACTGGCGCGGCGCTTCGATGTCGATCTCGACTTCCACCTCGATTTCGACCTCGACCCGAGCTGGATGCATCTCGACGAGGTCTGTCGGCAGACGCAGCTGCATGGTTGGGGCGGGCGCGTGGCGATCGGCCATGTGACCAAGCTCTCGATGGTTCCCCCCGATGCCTTGGCGATCATCGGGCGAAAGCTCGTCGACACCGGCATCGCCCTGACCGTGCTGCCGGCGACCGACCTCTACCTCATGGGGCGGCAGGAGACCCACGCGAGGCCGCGCGGGCTCACGCCGGCGCACCTGCTGGCAGCTCAAGGCGTGACCTGCTCGGTCGCCACGAACAACGTTCTCAATCCCTTCACGCCTTTCGGCGACGGCTCGCTGCTGCGCCTGGCCAATCTCTACGCCAATGTCGCGCAATGCGGCCCACACGAATTCGAGCAGTGCCTTGATCTTGTGACCCTCTCGCCGGCACGGCTGATGCGTCTCGACGACTATGGCATCGCGGTCGGCAATCCCGCCGACCTCGCCATCCTGGATGCCGGGACGCCGGGCGCCGCGCTAGCGGAGATTTCTGAGCCGGTCATGGGCTTCAAGCGCGGCCGCCTGAGCTTCGAGAGGCCGCCGGCGAAGCTGAACATGCCGGTTGCGGGAAAGCCCGCCCGGCCAATGGGTTGAGAGAGCATTGCCTGCCGGATGGCTATCGTGGGGAGGAGATTGCAAGTCCCGCCACGGCCGCGGCGCACCCGACACGATCGGAACCGATGCCCCTGGCCTGACAGCCCTTCGCTCCGTCGCAAATTCCCGCATTGCCGAAGCAGCGGCAATCAGCTATCCAGCCTGCACGGATTGCGCCCGTAGCTCAGCTGGATAGAGCGTTGCCCTCCGAAGGCAAAGGTCACACGTTCGAATCGTGTCGGGCGCGCCAACAAAATCAGAAACTTAGATGGAATCGGACCAAAAACGTCCAATAACCATCAAATATACCTAGGTGTATGCCTGCAATCACCCACGGACTTTGACGGACCGTTCGGCTCACCGGCTTGCGCTGCGTTCGCCTAACGGCTTCGCTCACTAAGCAGCAGGTCTTCATAAGGCCGAACGCGCGAGCACCGTTCGCCGGCTGCGAGTTGGAGTGCCCACTCGTCCAGCACCTCGCTGACGCTGCCGCCATTGCTACTGGCCACACGAAGCAAGCCGGTCACAAACGATACCCTATAGGATCACTTGGTCGCTTCCGTGTCGCCGACCAGCTCAGGCCGACGGTTCCCAAGCTCGCCGCTCTGACGGATGCCCCCGAGACCGACGTGCTCGCCTACATGACCTTTCCCGACCCAGCAACGCGCCAAGCTACACAGCACGAGCCCGCTGGAGCGCCTCAACGGCGAGATCAAGCGCAGGACCGAGGTCGTCGGCGTCTTCCCCAACGAAGCGGCCATCACCAGGCTCGTCGGTGCCATCCTGCTCGAACAGAACGACGAGTGGGCCGTTCAGCGCGCCCACTACACCACCCTGGAAAGCATCGCTCCGATCAGCGAGATCCAATCGTCAGCCTGCCAGCCCTGGCCGCCTGACCAGCCGGGCCAGGCGGGTCATCGTGATGGCGGCCACAAGCTACGCCACCAGCAGGGACACGACCCATAAAACGTTGGGCTGCGCCATCGGAAAGCTGCTGATCGCGATCATATTTCTTCTGAAAAAGAATTACCGAAAATTGCTTATAGGGCGAATTTAAAAAAAAACTGAATAAGAAAACGTGATAGCATTTATTCTAAATAATCCCGCTGGCTGCCTGTAATTTTTTGATAACAGGCAATTGGTTTGCCTTCCCTTTTCTACGAAAATCCGTCATGATTTCATCAAAATGATCTTCGTGGCCCGTTTCAATCAGGGCTTCCTCTATCTCATCGATCGTGAACTGCCCCCTGTATAGAAGGTCCCTTTTTATCAGCGGGCATCGCTCGTATCTTCTATATATGAATCCTCCTGTATGAATCTGAGATCCGCCGCCGATCTTCGAGATAAAAAATTGAGTGACTTCCGATTGCGTTAGCGAACAAAGCTCAGAACTTTGGCCTCGGATCGGTATAGGGATCAATCTCGCAAGTTTCATGCGGTCGTCCAGAGTTACAACTTCACTCAAGTGAGCACGAAGATTATTGGGCTTGTAAACAATATCGATCGAATTGGCGATCGGGATCATGGTCCGCGACAAGCCAACTTCGCCTTTGTTGATAGCCCACAACCTTGAATTAACAGGAATGTAGTCTATCCAGAATTTCTGGAAGCTCGGGTGTCTAAAAATGCTGCCGTCAATAGAAAAGCAAAAAGATTGAATGTGATAGTGAATCTCCCAGTTCTCGAATGGGGCACATATATCAGCTTTCGACGTGACAAGATTTGAGAACAACTCTGTCAGCCCTGACTTGAAAAAATACGTACTGTCGTTGAGATAAAGCACACGTTCGACATCATGATTTCGAGAATTTAAATATATCGTTGCGTCGCGAAACGCACCGATATCAAATCCTGAATTGTTTCTTACCATTATTGATTTTGAATTTTCTTTTAGAAATAACAACTGCGAATCATTTACGCTGTGATTGACGATAACAATGACGTTAACCCCGGCAGAGTTCAATGAATCGAGCGCATTTTTTACATACCAAGAGATTTGCTTGGGCTGATATATGAGAAATATGGCGTAGTGGTTATTTTCATGGCTCCGCTCACCATCTGCAATAAATAATACCGAAGATTTTTTGGAGACTCTTGACCTTAGTTTTGAATATATAACGACAGCATCATGATATATCAACTTAACCAGCAACCTAGCAAGATGAAACAACAGGAACTTGATTTTTACAAACATATTACACCTGCACTTGCGGTTTATGATGACAACCCAAGATGGACGGCCCCTAAAACTCGGCGCTGAGCGAAGAAGTGCCACGCCGCTGCGAGAGCGTTGCGATTCCGGGCTTGAGGCCCAGGCCAACGCAAAGCTCTCTCTCCCGGGACCGTACGAAGCCGGCATAGTTGCGCAGATGCACACCGTCGCTGAAGGCCGAGCGGGCGCCGGCAGGTCGCTGCGCTCCTGCAAAAAGATCGAGGTAGACGCAGCTTTCTGGCTCGCAGGACCGGGCGAGCATGCCCGAATAGCGTTCTGCCGCGGAGCGTGGGAACTGGCTTATTTCACCGCTCGCCACCGGCGGGATCGCGACAAGCGCACGGCGGTCGCTCCACATCCTCAGGCGCGACTTCAGGGCGGCCAAGCCCTTCTGGAAGGCATCTTCGGCATGATCGGTTTCGGGCAAGCGCTTCGCCCAGATATCGTTGGTGCCGACGGACAGCAGCAGCGCGTCTGCCTTGTGGCGTGGTGTGATCGCGCGGGAGAGATCAAGGACATCGCTGACCGTCGCGCCAGACATGCCAGCATTGACAACCGGCAGGCCGCATAGGCTCGGCAGATAAAGCCGCTCCGCATGGGAGTCGCCCATGATCACGATATAGGGCCCCTCGACCTGGTCGAGCTGTGCCTGAATCGTCTTGATCCTGACTTGCCGGAAGCCATCGAATTCGCGGGCGCCGATGTCACGCGCGCGCCAGCACTGAACCCCTCCGCCAACCCCCATCGCGAACAGGAGGCCGGAACAGGAGAGCGCGATCAGCGCAATGGTCGACATTCGGCGCGTGGCAACGAGGTGCTGCTGCGATGCTGGGCCCATGGCTCAGGCTCCACATTCCAAACCGGTGAGTGGCAGCTGAACCGTGTTTTGCCGCTGCATTGGCCGACGGCCGCGCTGCCCGAACCGAACCGCGGCGACTGTCTTTCGAAGCAACGCCCAGCAGCGGTGCAATTGAACAAGCCGGCGCGGAATCTGCTCCGACGGAGGCTGCGACGCAGCCAGCGGACTCAGCACCAGCTTGTGCAGCACGAACCGGTTGCTCTGGGCGCAAGGATCGATCCGGAAAGCCAACGCTGGCGCCGGCAGGCTGATCGTCGTCTCGATCTCGATTCGGGCACCACTGGAGTTGACGACAAGGCAATCTTCGTCCCGGAAGCCCTCGCCGATGTCGAAGTAAAGCCGCCAGAGATTGCGATGATCGGTGCCGGCTTCGCATAGCGTTGCGTCGAAGCTGACGAGCAGAGGCCCAGCCTGGCACTGCATCGGAACATAGAAATAGGAATCGAACCCCTCGCTTCGCCAATGGCCGGCTGCAGCTTCCGGCCGTAGATTTCCGGCGGGATGGAGAGGCATTCGCGCCCGGCGTTTCAGGGGGGCGGACACGGCCTGCAACAACCTGCGAATTACGCCCTGGCTGGCGCGCCGCTTCACGGTCTTGATGTCGTCCATGCGCATCGTGGTCTCGATCAGGGGATCAGCGATTGCTGCGACGTGCGGCGCTATCGGCGTCGCGACTGGTTAAGCCGAAGCGTCGGCGCCATGGGCCGAGCACAAGCCCTTCCTCGCCAGAACGGCTTCCGGGGCCGCACCGACGAGCACCTCGTCTCGCTGCTTGCTTGCTGATCTTCGACATCCGTTTCCGTGCTCACACCGATCTGGAAAATGCGCGCTTCATGTGTGTGAAAATTTCCCACTCACACTTGACGTGGGTATTATTCCCACATATTGAGCCTGTCAACCCGACGCGAGATTTCGGCGCCGAGGTGATCGAACCGCCCTTTCGAGGAGTTTCACGGGTGTCGAACCCTGCAATGCTCGTTCATGACGCACGGCTTCGCCGGCGCCATCCGTGGCGCAGCGCGCTCATCGACCTTGCCAGCGCAGTCCGGCTGGCCGAGCTCTGGCTGACGATGGGCTGGTACGATGTACGCCAGCGCTATAGCCGCTCGGTCTTCGGACCATTCTGGCTGACGATAAGCCTGGCCGTATTCGTCGCAGGGCTGGGCATCACCTATGCGGCGCTCTTTCGCGTGCCGGTCGCAACCTACCTGCCCTATGTCACCGTCGGCATGGTGCTGTGGTCACTGGTCACCGCCCTGCTGAACGAAGGCGCTGCCACGTTCACCGCGGCGACGGCGGCGATCAAGCAGATGCCGGCGCCGATCGGTATCCATGTGCTGCGCGTCGTCTGGCGCAACCTGATCATCCTCGCGCACAACGCGGTGATCGTCCTTGCCGTCCTCGCCGCCTGCGGGATCAAGCCGGGCTGGGCTGGGTTCGCCGCACTGCCCGGCCTCGCCATCGTGCTGATCAACGGGATCGGCTGGAGCGTGTCTCTCGGCCTCGTCGGTGCACGCTTTCGCGACATGATGCCGCTCGTCGCCAACGCGACGCAGATGCTGCTCTTCGTCACGCCCGTGCTCTGGCGCGCCGAGGATCTCGGTCAGCGGCAGGCCCTCGCCGAGTTCAACCCGCTGTTCCACCTGATCGAGATCGTACGGGCGCCGTTGCTCGGCGCCGGCGTGCCGATGGCGAGCCTTGCCGTCGCACTCGCCTTCACCGTGTTCAATCTCGGCGTGGCGCTTGCGCTCTATGCACGACTGCGCTGGCGCGTCGCCTATTGGCTGTGAGGCGTCGATGAGCTCGATCCGTCTCGATGGCGTCAGCCTGCAGTTTCCGCTCTATGGCGGCAGCGCCCGCTCCCTGCGCAACCGCATCGTCAGCAGCGCCACTGGCGGGCGCATCGGCTCCGACGCCCGCTCACGCGTCTGCGTCGAGGCGTTGCGAAACATCGACGTCGGCATCGCCCATGGCGAGCGCGTCGCGCTCGTCGGGCATAACGGCGCCGGCAAGACGACGCTGCTGCGCGTCCTCGCCGGCATCTATGTGCCCCAGGCCGGGCGCGTCGCGGTGAGTGGCAAGATCGCACCGCTCTTCGACATCGGCCTCGGCATGGATGGCGAGGCGAGCGGCTATGACAATATCCGGCTGCGCGGCCTCTATCTCGGCCTGAGCCGGCGCCAGATCGAGAGCCGTATCGACGAGATCGCGGATTTCACCGAGCTCGGCGGCTTCCTCGACATGCCGATCCGGACCTACTCGGCCGGCATGCAGACGCGGCTTTCCTTCGCGATCTGCACCAGCGTCGATCCCGACGTGCTGCTGCTCGACGAAGGCATTCTCGCCGGTGACGCCGCCTTCATGGCGAAGGCGCAGGCGCGGCTGGCCGCCTTCGTCGCCCGCGCCGGCATCCTCGTCCTCGCCTCGCACAGCGACAGCCTGCTCGCCGGCCTGTGCACCCGGGCGCTGCGTCTCGAACATGGCCGCCTCGTCGCCGACGGGCCGCTGAGCGAGCTGCTGTCCCAGACCCCGTCACCTTCGACACCCAGGAGAATCCCGGCATGACCAATCCTGCTGGAAACCCGGCACGTTGCCTCGCTGGCATCGTGATCTACCATCCGCCGTTCGCGGCGTTGCAAAGCCTTGTTTCGTCCCTTGCCGACGATGTCTCGACCGTCGCCATCTATGCCAACTCACCGGTCAGCGGAGAGCAACAGCAGGCACTGGAGGAGGCAGCCGGCAGCGCAGAACTGATGATCCTGAGGCCGGGCCTCAATCGAGGCCTTGGCGCCGCCTACAACGCCTTTTGCCATCTGGCCAAGGCCCGCGACAGCGAATTCCTGCTCCTGCTCGACCAGGACAGCACGCCCGAGCCCGGCATGGCCGCGGCTTTGATGGCGACCCACCGCCGTCTGGCGTCCTGCGGGGAGAAGCCGGCTATCGTCGGTCCACAGCCGATCGCCCCCGAAGGCAAAAAGATGCGCCTGGCAATCGCTGCCCGGGCGGGCCAGGACGAGCCGCTGCGGACGCGTTTCGTCATTTCATCGGGCTCGCTGATCCGCCTCAGCGCACTGGCGGCCATCGGCGATTTTCGATCCGACTACTTCATCGACGCCATCGACATCGAATGGTGCCTGCGCGCCGTTGCCGCAGGCTATTCGATCTGGGTCGATCCGGCAGTGCCGATGCCGCATCGACTCGGGCAAGGCGTCATCCGGCTGCCTCTCGGCCTGCTGCTGACCAACCAGCCGCCGCGGCGGCTCTACACCTACATCCGCAACCAGCTCGCCATGCTCCGGCTGCGGCACGTGCCGGCCCGGCACAAGATCAAGTTCCTGGTCTCGCTGCCCGTCAGGCTCGCCGTCTATCTCGCCCATCATCGCTTCTCATCCGATTGCGTGGCGGCGTTGGCGAACGGCCTGAGGGACGGTGTGCTCGGGCGCATGGGGCCACCGGACCGGGCTCTCATCCCCGTCTGGCGACTGGGGCGGAACAGCCGCGCTACGGCGCCCCGGATCGCCAGCGATGCGGCGGCGACACCGCAGAGGCTGTCATGACAAGCCCGACCATTCTGGTCCTGGGCAAGAGCGGCCAGCTTGCGTCCGCCCTCGCCGACCAGGGCAGCGGGAACGTCGTCAGCATCGGTCGCCCGGATTTCGACCTGGCGGTGCCGGATGCATCTCAACGGCTGCTCGAAGCGTTTCGCCCCGCTGCCGTGATCAACGCCGCGGCGTATACCGCGGTCGATCGCGCCGAGAGCGAACCGGAACTCGCCTTCGCCCTGAACCGTGACGGCCCGGCCACCCTGGCGAAGGCCTGCTCGCGTGCTGGCGTTCCGCTCATCCACGTCTCGACGGACTGCGTTTTCGACGGGACCAAGGATGGGGCCTATCACGAGGCCGACATACCGCGCCCCATCAATATCTATGGAGCCTCCAAACGGGCAGGCGAGCGCGCCGTGCTGGACGCGATGCCGTCCGCGCTGGTCGTCAGGACCTCCTGGACCTTCGGGCCGCAGGGCGAGAGCTTCGTGACCCGGCTGCTGGCCTTGGCGCAGGGGCGCGACAGCCTGACGATCGTTGGCGATCAGCACGGGAAGCCAACCTATGCACCCGCTCTGGCCGAGGCCTTGCTCATCTTCGCGCATGGCATGATCGGCGGCAGCAAGACCGGCGGCCTGATGCACCTGGCCGGCGAAACCGCCCTCAGCCGGGCCGAGCAGGCACAGATCATCCTGGACCTCGCACGCAAGCGCGGTGGCTCTTGGGCCAAGGTTACGCCCATCCCTTCCAGCGCCCATCCAACGGCAGCGAGACGGCCGCTCAACGCCGTTCTCGACTGCTCGCTCGCCGCGAAGCGGGGCATCGCGCTCGGGCCTTTCCGGCGCGACATCGACATCGTGCTCGATCGGCTGCTCGGTCCGACCGCCTCCACGCAGTACCAACAGCCTGAACTCTCGAGGACATCATGAAGGGCATCATTCTTGCCGGCGGCAGCGGATCGCGCCTCCACCCCGCGACGCTCGCCGTGAACAAGCAGCTCGTCCCGGTCTACGACAAGCCGATGATCTACTATCCGGTCTCGGTCCTGATGCAGGCGGGCATCGACGAGATCCTGATCATCTCGGCACCGGAATATCTCGACAACTACGTCGCCCTCTTCGGCGACGGCTCGGGCTTCGGCCTCAGGATGAGCTATGCCGTGCAGCCGCGCCCCGAGGGCCTGGCGCAAGCCTTCATCATTGGCCGCGACTTCATCGGCGAGGACAGCGTCGCGCTGGTGCTGGGCGACAACATCTTCTTCGGAGCCGGCCTGAACGACATGTTGGCGCGGGCCCGCTCGCGACAGGCCGGCGCAACGGTCTTCGCCTATGCCGTCGACGACCCGGAGCGCTATGGCGTCGTCACGCTCGATACGTCCGGCCGGCCGCTGCACATCGCTGAGAAGCCCAGCTCGCCGCAATCGCGCTGGGCCGTCACCGGTCTTTACTTCTATGACAACCGGGTCGTGGACATCGCTGCCGGCATCAGGCCTTCCGCCCGCGGGGAACTCGAAATCACGGACGTCAACGAGGTCTATTTGCGAGCCGGCGAGCTCCATGTCGAGTGCATGTCGCGTGGGTACACCTGGCTCGACATGGGCACGCATGACAGCCTGCTGGAGGCGGGCGAATTCGTCCGCACCATCCAGAAGCGCCAGGGTCAGCTCGTTGCGGGGCTTGAGGAGATAGCCTTTCATCAAGGCTTCATCTCGCACCAGGAGCTCTGCGCGCGAGGCCGTGCTCTCGACAAGACCGATTACGGCCGCAAGCTCCTGGCAATCGCTGCCGAGCAGGCGTGAAAGCGCCTAAGGACTAGCGGCCCGGCCCACCACCGCCAGAACCTCCTCCTCCCGGGCCACCTCCACCGGGACCGCCTCCGGGACCGCCGCCGCCCGGTCCGCCGCCAGGACCACCAAGGTCGCCGCCGGGACCGCTCAATCCCCCTCCGGGTCCGGGGCCGAACCCGCCTGGGCCGGGCCCGAAACCGCCCGGCCCAAAACCACCCGGGCCAGGCGCGCCGCCAGAATGCCCCTCGCCTTCCCCGCTCGTCCTGGCGAAGCGGATCGTCTCGATGCTGAGCGTGCCATCGAAGCCGAAGCGCCCGTCGAGCACGGCGCGGAATTCCTCCCACGGCGAGAGACCGTAGGCGAAGGCGTCGCTGCGTACGGAGAGGCCGGAACCGAGCAGCAAATGCCCATCGCGGGCCCTGACATAGCTCTCGATCGAGACCGAGCCCGCTGTCGGAAACGGCGGCGCGATCTCGATGCGGGCAGGAAGGAAACCCGAGCGCACGATGCGGCCCGTCACAGCCACACGGTGGCCGACAAGAGCCTCGTCAGCTCCGGTCAGCTTGAGTCCGCTGATCCAGAAGCCATCTGCGTCCCGTTCGAGCACCCCGAGAACCCGTGACGGACCTCGCTCGCTCGGCTCGATCAGGCTGGCGGCGATCGTGCCGTCGAGCCGGCGCAGGCCGCTGATGGCGACGCGTCGGCCCTTGCGCCAGGCACCTGGCGGCCTGGCCCCCGCGATCTGCACCTTCTGCCCGAGGACCTCGATCGCATCCGCGGAAACGGCCGTGATCGGCCCCACCACCTCACGGTCGACCGCGATCGCATTCGTGGCGAGCCCGGCGGAATCCGTCCTGGCCACGACGCGCACGACGTGACCGATCCGCAAGTCGCGAGCGCTGCGCTCCAGCCCGTCAATCGTGACCGGCACATCCGGCCCATAGGCGATGCGCCGGTCGTTCACGAAAATACTGCCGAAGCGCTGGATCGTCCCGACGAAGCCGGTGCCGCCAATGCCGCGATCGCCGCCGCCCTGTCCCTCCGGCGCAAAGCCGGTGCCGCCGATGCCGACATCGCGCGGCTTCTCCGGAGCGGCGACCGCAGGATGCAGCGACGCGACGCTTGCACCCAGCGAGGCGAGAACCGCCCGGCGGGTCAGTACGGGGTGCCGGGTCATTCCTGTCCGCTTTCGTCGCGCGCGCGGTCGTCCCGCTCCCGGAAGACGTAGACCCCGCAGTTCCAGCGATGTTCGCCGCCGCGATCGGTCTCGCTGGCGGCGTGCGCTTCCCGATTGATGCGTTGCAGCATCTCCAAAGCGAGTTCGCGAGAGCGCGCTTCGAGCCTCTCGGCCAGCTCGGCCGAAAGGCCGTCATAATGGACCGAGCGCTCCAGGAAAGCGGGCTTGGAGCCCAGGACGTTCTCAGCCGCCGCCGCAAGGTGGTCGTGCAGGTTCCTGCCGAAATAATACAGTTTCTCGTCGTCGCCCTGCTGCGGGATGAAGGCGGCCTCGGCCAGCACGATCCTGTCGTCCTGATCGATCGTGACGACCCGGCGGTCGAGCCATTCGTCCAGCACCGCGCGTGGTCGCACGTCGCGCGTCACGGACGAGACCAGTTCCTCGAAAGACGGGCCTGCTCCGTCGGTGCTGCGCTGCAACGGCAGGGGCGCACCGGCTTCGTCGCAGAAGCGGGACGAGGCGAGCCAGCGGGCGATGATGGCGCCGGTCCGGGACACCGCTGCCGGCACTGCATTGACCGGTGCGCCGGCGCCGCGCAGGCGGCTCACCTCCTTGCGGTGGATGCCGGTCAGCAGGCTGACCCGGCTGTCGGTCTGCTCCTTGCCAGGCAGAGCGAAATCGTATTCCGCCACGTTGACGTACAACTCCCGAAGAAGCTGGCACAGCGCCGGGAAGGTCATGCCGGCACGGATGCAAAGGCGGACAAGCGGGCGCAGCAGCCGAGCCAGCGGCGGATAAAGCTTGTCGGCGGTTGGGGCGGGCGCGGCGTCCGTCATGGGCTTCAGTTAGCCTCAATTCAAGTGGGACACAATCCCACAAATTTTCCGCAGGCTATTGCAAGATTGGCGGCACAAGTCTATGTGGGAATAATTCCCACATAGACTTGTGCCATGCATCCTGTGCCATCGACCAATCCACACCGTCATTCCACCATGCGCCACCCTCTCGCTTTTGCTCCGGGGTCGTCGACAACCGTTGCGATGCTGCGGCGGGTCTTCTGCTGCGCCCTCGCGCTGTCGACGCCCTACGCGATGTTCCTGCTGAATGGCGCGTTGAGGCAATGACGCCGCCAATTCCATCCGCCCGCTGCGCAGGCCATGCTTTGATGGGAGCAGTCAGTTGAGCCTTCGTTTTCTCGTGACCGGCGGAGCCGGCTTCATTGGTTCGGCAGTTGTACGGAAGCTTATCAGGGAGACCGGGCATCAGGTCTGCGTCGTCGACAAGCTCACCTATGCCGGCAACCTCGCCTCGCTGGATCCTGTTGCAGGCAGCGACCGCTACCGCTTCGAACGGGCGGATATTGGCGACAGCGAGCGGATGAAGGAGATCTTCGCCGATTTCGCGCCCGACATGGTGATGCACCTGGCGGCCGAGAGCCATGTCGACCGCTCGATCGACGGGCCAGCCGCCTTCATCGAGACCAATGTCGTCGGCACCTTCGCGCTGCTGCAGGTGGCGCTGCGCCATTACCGGGCCCTGCCGGACAATCGCAGGGGCGGTTTCCGCTTCCACCACGTCTCGACCGACGAGGTCTTCGGCTCTCTGGGCGCCGAAGGCTTCTTCCGGGAGGACACGGCCTATCGGCCGAACTCGCCCTATTCCGCGTCCAAGGCCGCCTCGGACCATCTCGTGCGCGCCTGGCACCACACCTACGGCCTGCCGGTGGTGATGACCAATTGCTCGAACAATTACGGCCCCTATCACTTCCCCGAGAAGCTGATCCCGCTGATGATCATCAGCGCGCTCGAGGGCAGGCCGCTACCGGTCTATGGCAACGGCCTCAATGTGCGTGACTGGCTCCATGTCGAGGATCATGCCGACGCCCTGCTGACCGTGGCCACGGCCGGCAAGCTCGGCGAGAGCTACAACATCGGCGGCGATAGCGAGAAGGCCAATATCGAGGTGGTGAAGGCGGTCTGCGCCATCCTCGACGAGCTCAGGCCCGATCCGGCGGGACCGCACGAGCGCCTGATCGCCTACGTCACCGACCGACCGGGTCATGACGCCCGCTATGCGATCGATGCCGGCAAGATCGGCCGTGAGCTTGGCTGGAAGCCGAAGCAGACCTTCGAGATCGGCCTGCGCCGCACGGTCGAATGGTATCTCGCCAATCCGACATGGTGGGGCGATATCCGCTCCGGCATCTATCGCGGCGAACGCCTTGGCGCGGCTTGAACGGGATATGGAAGCGATGCTCAGTGTCGAGGAAACGGCGATCCCTGCCGTCAAGATCATCACGCCAAGGAAGTTCGGCGATCATCGCGGCTTCTTCTCGGAAACCTGGAGCCGCAAGGCCTCCGTCGAGGCCGGGCTCGATCTCGATTTCGTCCAGGACAACCAATCGCTGTCGGCCCAGGTCGGCACACTGCGCGGGCTGCATTTCCAGTCGCCGCCTTTTGCGCAGGACAAGCTGGTGCGCGTGATACGCGGGCGCATCCTTGACGTTGCCGTGGACATCCGGACATCGTCCCCGACCTTCGGCAGGCATGTCGCGGTCGAGCTCTCGGCCGAGAACTGGAGACAGCTTCTGGTGCCAGCCGGTTTCGCACATGGCTTCGCCACGCTCGAGCCGAACACCGAGGTGCTCTACAAGGTCACGGCGCCCTACGAGCCCGATAACGACCACGGGCTCGCCTTCGACGACCCGGTCCTTGGCATCGACTGGGGCCTGCCGCCCTCGGAGTTCACCCTTTCGGACAAGGATCGCGAGCATCCGCGGCTTGCCGACATGCAGCGCTTTTTCGACTGATGAGCAAGCGTGCCCGCACCATACTGAAGCGCTCCCGCCACGGCTGTTGTGACTTCAGTTGGCTTGGTCTCGATCTTGCGCAGGTGGAGGCGTTTGAGGGGCCTTCCAACTGACCGTGGCTACGCAATGTCGGCTCTCGGGCAGCTCCCCACTGTCCGCTCCTGGCGCCTGCCGGGCTCGCTCCAGGTGCCCATAGATGTTGAGGGAAATCCCTCATTGCCGCCTGGCGTCGACGGCTTAGGGTGGGTCCGATCGTCATTCACGTTAATGGAGGACGCCGTGGCCCATCCGCAAACCAACGACAAGCGCCCGACCCCGGATCCCGCCGAGGACAACGCGTACTTTCCCTCTCCCTATTCGTTGAGCCAGTTCACTGCGCCGAAGTCGAACCTCAGCGGCGCTGACTATCCCGATTCCTACAAGGGTAAGAAGAAGGTGCTGATGATCGGCGCCGACGAGCGTTATCTGCTGACCGACAACGGCACGTTTTTCTCGACCGGCAACCACCCGGTCGAGACGCTGCTGCCGATGTATCATCTCGACAAGGCCGGCTTCGCCTTCGACGTGGTCACATTGTCGGGAAATCCCGTCAAGTTCGAGCTCTGGGCCATGCCCTCCGAGGACCAGGAGGTGAAGGGGCTGTTCGCGAAATACCGCGCCCAGTTCAAGCAGCCGCTGAAGTTGTCCAAGGTGATCGAGAAAGGCCTGGACGACTACGCCGCGATCTTCATCCCAGGCGGTCACGGCGCCCTGATCGGCCTTCCCGAGAGCGAGGACGTCAGGGCCGTCCTGGAATGGGCCGCCGCGAAGGACAGGTTCGTCGTTTCGCTGTGTCATGGACCGGCTGCCTTCCTGGCGATCGGCGACAGTGACATCTACCGCGGCTACAAGATCTGTGCCTTCCCCGACGCGCTGGACGCCGAGACGCCCGAAATCGGTTACATGCCGGGCCATCTGACCTGGAAGTTCGGCGAGAAGCTGAAGGCGCTCGGCTTCGAGATCCTCAACAAGAACATCTCTGGCGCCGTGCATCGGGACCGCAAGCTGCTGACCGGGGACAGCCCGCTCGCCGGCAACGCGCTGGGGAGGCTCGCCGCCGATACGCTTCTGAAGGAGGTCGACGCGGCGTGACGATGGCGCCGACCAGTACTCCGGTTGCGATCGCCGTCGCCCTCGAAGGCGCGGAGAGCCTGCCTGTCGTTCAGGAGGCGGTCCGCTCCTTCGCCGCATCGTTCGGTTACGATCGCTTCGTCCTATTCTCCGCCTCTTCGGCCCGGGACGAGGTGGTCGAGCGCATCTATTGGGTCGAGGGCGATTGGTTCGGCGAGGGCGAATCCATCGACGCCGATACTTATGTCCGGCGCTGTCCGGTGACGCGCCACATCCTCGAGGCCCGCGAACCGTTCTTCTGGACCAAGACGACGGAAACGAGCGGCGAACTCTATCGCGTGGTCCGTTCGCCGCGGGGGCGCGGCATCCACGGCCTCCAGATCCCGATATTCGGGCCGCTGGGGCTGGAAGGGGCGATGAGCCTGGGCGGCGAACGGATTGACCCATCGCCCATCGCTCGGGTCGCCCTCTCGCTGGTCGCGGGCGCGGCCTTTCTCGCGGCGCAAAGACTCCTCGAAGCTCCACCCGGCAACGCGAACGGGACGCTGACCGGCCGCGAGCGCGAGATTTTGGCATGGACGGCAGCCGGCCGCCGTCAGGGCGAGATCGCCGCGACGCTGGGATTGTCCGAGCGGACGATCGAGAACCACCTGCGGCGAATTCGCAAACGCCTCGGCGTTGCGACGACGGCCCAAGCCGTCCGTGTCGCGATCCGAATGGGCGACATCGTCGCATGAAACGACGAAGCAGGGAGAGGCGCGATGGGCAAGACAGTCCTGGTGACGGGTTCGGCGTCCGGTTTCGGTCGTGGCGTGGCGTTCGGCCTCGCCCGGCGCGGGCATCGCGTCATCGCCGGTTGCCAGATCTGGCCGCAGGTCTGGGAGCTGCGGAACGCGGCCAAGGCCGATCATATCGAGATGGAGGTCATCAAGCTGGACGTCTTGAACGAGATCGACCGCACCAAGGCGCTCAGCATCGAGATCGACGTACTATTCAACAATGCCGGCATCATGGAATCGGGGCCGATGGTCGAGATTCCGATGACGGTATTCCGATCGGTTTTTGAGACCAATGTCTTTGCCGCGCTGGAGCTGGCTCAGGGCTTCGCTCGCGCCATGGTGAAGCGTGGCACCGGGCGGATCGTCTGGACCTCTTCGGTCGCCGGCTTGGTCAAGGTTCCCTTTGACGGCGCTTACGCGGCCTCGAAACACGCGGTCGAAGGCATCTGCTCGGCGATGCACGAGGAGCTCAAGCCCTATGGCGTGCAGGTGGTGACGGTAAACCCCGGCGCGTTCCGCACCGGTTTCAACGACACGGGCATGGAAAGCATGGATCAGTGGTGGGGTCAGGACGAGCGCGTCGTCGCCCACTGGCCTGTGCGCGCGCTTGATCGTCAGCACGATCCTGCCGAGATGATCGAGGCGATGATCGGCGTCATCGAGGCATCGGACCCGCCTTATCGCACTGTCCGCCCCGCCAGCGCCGAACAGATGGTTCGCAAAGAGCAGGCGGAGATTTGGGACCGGGGCACCTGAACACCCGCAAAATCTTTGAGATCGCGCTCGATGGAGACGTTGCGGCAATGTCCGCTTCTTGGCAAGGCGCCAAGCTCCGCATTTGGCGCAGCAGTGCCGTTAGTCAAATTTGACAAAGCTTAGCGCCGATAGTGGTCCGCCCGGTAACTGGACGAGACAGGCGCCGATGGCGGAAGCCCGGGATCGATGCCAAAGCAGCCAAGCCGGTCGATCAGCGTGCGGTCATCTGGGTAGAACGGCACGCGCCGCCCAGCCGCGATTTCCGCGGGCTGAGCGTCAGGGCGGAACACCTAAACACGGACCATGCGACCGTTTTCGATGTATTGCCGCAGCCGCCGGGCAGCGATCCGGCCGATCGCGACCGGCCCGATATCGCCGCCGAGCGACAGGCTGCAGCGCCCGGCATCCTGCCACTCCACCCGCTCCAGCTGATCCAGGTTGACGATCAGCGATCGGCTGATGCGGACGAAGGGCGGCGTGGGCAGCTGAGCTTCGAAATGGCGCAGCAGCCGACAGACCAGATAATCCCGTGCATCTTTCAGGAAGACGCGGGTGAAATCCGCCTCCGCGGCCAGCATGGCGACGGTACGGAGCGGCGCGATCACCGACTTGCCATCGATGCGCAGATGGATGCGCTGGCTGGGATCGCCCGGCCGGGGATCGGCATCCAGCTCGACATCGTCCTGTTGCTCGCGACCGGGCGCGGCGGCTTGCCCCGCGTCCTGCCGGTGCCGGCGCAACCGCTCGACCGTCAGGGCCAGCCGGGCGGGGACGATGGGTTTCAGGAGGAAGTCGACGGCTGCAACATCGAATGCCTTCACCGCGTAGAGATCGTGTGCCGTGACGAACACGATCGCCGGCACTGGCTGCAGCTGCGCGACAAGATCGAAACCGCGGCCGTCGGTCAGCTCGACATCGAGGAAGATCGCATCGAGGCGCAGCACGGAGGCCCGTGCCTGGGCCTCGGACACAGACCCCGCCTCTGCCACGACCTCGATATCGGCATAGTCCCGCAGCAGCCGCCACAACCCCCGCCGGGCCGGTGGTTCATCGTCCACCAGCATCACGCGAAGCATGCGTTCCCCCTCAGCAGCAGCCGCGCCACGATGACGTTGCCATCCTGGGTCAAGGACAGCTCGTGACGTGCCGGATAGTGCAGTTCCAGTCGCCGTCGCGCGTTGGCCAGACCCAGAGCCGGCCTGTCGCCGGCATGCGGGGCCAGCCGGCCAGGATTGACGACCTCGATCACCACCGCGTCGTCGGTCATCCGCTGCGCGGTCAGGCGAATGTCGAGCGTCTCGACGGATGAGCGCAAGCCGTGCTTCACCGCATTCTCCACCAGCCCCTGCACGACCAGATGGGGCACGGGAACTGCCCGCACCGCCGGATCCATCTCCACGGTGCAGCGCAGGCGGCCTTCGAAGCGCAGCTCCTGGATGCGGATAAAGGCCCGGACCGCTTCGATCTCGTCGCTCAAGGGGCACACCGGCCGGGTCTGCGGGTCGAGCGAGTAGCGTAGATAGGCGGCGATGCGGAGGGTCATCTCCAGCGCGGCTTCGGGATTATCCGGAATCTCGACCGCCACCGTGTTCAGCGCGTTGAACAGGAAATGCGGGTCGAGTTGCAAACGCAGGCGCTGCAGCTCGGCCCGTGTCGCGGCTGCCTGTGCTTCGCTGCGGCGCACCCGTTCCGAGCGGGCATCGACATCCGCGCGGATCCAGAAATAGGCCAGCGACCAGCCGAGGAAGACCGCGGTGTAGAAGATTGCGGGCACGGCATCGTTGACCGCGATGTTGCCGTCCGGGATGTCCGGAAACAGGCCGTCCTTGACTGCTTTGGAGATCGCCATCTGCAAGATCCCGCCGGGCACGGCGCAGGCCAGCGCCCAGATGGCGATGGCGGTCCCGCCATGGCTGGTCCGCTCCAGGTAGAATTTATACGCCGCGGCCGTCAGGACGAAGCCGATAGGGTCCAGCACAAGGGTCAGCGTCACGGCCAGGGTGACATCGTTGAAGGCGACAAGCCGCGAGATCAGGCCAAAGAATGCGATGAAGCTCCAGGCCGCCGCATTCGCGCGCCAGAAGGATACCGGTGCCGACGATGCGCTGCCCGCCACTCCATCCGCAGTCGCGAAGGCGGAGCGGTCAGCGGGACTTCGATATCCGGCGGGGGCAGTCATCCAATCGCATTCCTTGCCGATGGTGGCCTGCCACGATGCGGTGACCGCCCGGCCGTGGAAATGTCGATTCATCGGCTGGATTGGCCGTTTCATCGAATTGGGCAAGCGCCGACCGGCGCAACGACACTAGGATTTTGGCCGAGCGGTTAATGTTTCGTGCCCACACGAAAGGGCCGACGACAGGTTTCCGCCGATGCGAGGGCGAGCGCTTCCGCCGATCCATGCGGAGGCCGCAGCGCCAGGGCGGGAGGTCCAGCATGACGGCATCGAGGCACTGCGAGGGGCGCTGCACGGCAAGGCCCACGATACGCCGACCGACCGGCATGCGGCAGGCAGACGGGAGCCCGGCCCCAGCCCTCGCCCTCACACGACTGGGAGCAGAACATGCCTGACCTGACCGGCTACGACCTGGTGCTGGCGAGCACCGAGAGCGCACTGAACAGCAGCATCGCGTACGCGAACTTCTGGAAGGTGACGATCAATTGCCAGCTCAATCCCGATGTCTCCGCCGAGCAGTCGCCAGGTCTTTCCGACGCAAAAATCTCGGCACCGACGCTTCGGCTCTCCGGAAACGATCTGGCCGGCAACCAGGCCGCGGTGACCCTGCAGTTCACCGACGGGACGCTTCAATACGTCGATGTCATCAAGGGAGGGATACTTGACCAGGACATCACTGGCTGGACGATCGTCTTCGCGGCGAAGCTCGGACAGGGCTCGGTTCCCGGCAATGCCGATACCGGCCAGCTTCCCGCAGAGGTTCAGAGCGCCCTGTCCAATGAGCTGCTTTCAGTCGGGCAGCTCTTTCTGGAGTTGAGTACGGTGGTCTGGGCGAATGTCACGATCACCGACGCCGGCGGCAAGCGGGTGACCGACGCCATCGTCACAGCGACACTCGAAACCTCGCTCCAGGGGTGGGCTCAGAGCATCGAGACTGCGGCGCAGCAATGGGTTCTGAACTACGTCGTCACCAGCAGCAACGGATCGGGCAGCGCATCCGGCAATCTCCTGACCGATCTGGTTCCGACGAGCTACAACTTCTCGGTCTCGGAATACGACCCGTCGGGCGAGTACGATGACCTGAGTACCCTGAACTATCTGATGATGACCGAAGGCAAGACGGCGCCGACGGCGAACAGCGCGGGAATCTTCGATTTCAACTGGGTCGCAGGGCCCAACACGCAGCAGTACCAGGGCGCGGTCGCCATCAACGGCCCCCTGTTCGACAGAGCCTATGTCGAGCCATTGCTGCTGCCGGCGATCGCTGCTGCCGTCAGCGCGACCAAACCGGCGACGACGAGTGCCAGCGGGAGCACGGGCAACCCAGGCGTTCCAACCTTCACCAGGACCGGCCCGGGGCAGTGGAGCACGTCCCAGTCCGTCAACCTCTACGGCAACCAGCACGGCGGCAAGGGCCAGAAGCTGGAGGGCCTGGGCCTCGTCCAGGCGGTCTATCAGAACATCACCGAGAAGCTGGACTGCACGGTGACGCTCGATCCGGCCAGCGCCACCTATCATGTGAAGGTCACCTATACGGCGGTAACGACGATCACCGTCGAATTCTTCGGCTGGGATAAGACCGATTCCAGCTTCAGTGGAGATTATGTCCTTCCCTGGAGTTTCGACGTCCGCCTGAAGGCCAGCAGCAACGGGTCCCTGGTCACCGAGAGCACGCAGGTCCAGCAGGGGGAATCGTCGAGCAAGACCTGGGGCAACAGCTTCGTCGGAGACATCTGGGCGGCGATCAGCGAGGTCTTCTCGACGTTCCTGAACACCTATCAGGCGCAGTTCCAGGACCAGGCCGCGTCGGTTTCCCAGTCCGCGTTCGCGAATGTCTCCGATGAACTGGAGAGCGCGATGGGAGAGATCTCGGCCGCGATCGTTTTCCCGGCAGGAAACCGCTTTGCCTACAAGGATGTCTGCTTCGATCCGCAGCAGAACCTGGTCGCCTACGTGACCTACCTCAACTGACCGACGGGCTTCAGCCCTCCGCACGGCGCCGAAGCGCAATCGCTCATCGCAGCCCTCCCGGCGCCGGCCCGCCGCGACGCGGCTCGACCACAGAGACTTGGGGAGTTTGACAGATGAGCAAGCCCATGCCCGTCGGCGCGATCAAGTCCAAGACGGACGCCGACATCATGCCGAACTACCGCGCAAGCCGCACGGTGTCGGTCACCCATCCGATCAGCGCCGTTCACGATCGGAACGGAGACCCGGCGGTCTTCTCGATCGGCACCGACAATCAGCTTTGGGTCTGCTTCCGCGATCCCGCACGGCCTACCGGCTGGCGACAGGTGTCCTTCGGCGAGGGACTGCCTTCCGACGCGAAGGTGACCGCCTTCGACACGACGCAGGTCTCGACCGGCGAATATGCCGTCGCCCTGGCGCTCGCGCCGTCTGGCGACCAGACCAGCAGCGTCGTCTACGTCTCCGGCTGGTCAGGCAACGATTTCTGCGGCACCGACTGGTCGGCCTTCGCCGGCAGCTGGACCCGGCGCGATCCCGACATCCCGCTGGATGCCGCGGCACCGGGAAACGGAACCAGGCCGGTTCAGGGCGCGGTCGCCAAGGGCATCCTGATGGGCAATCAGGGGAGCGTGCACAAGCCCGCCGCGATCATCGTGGTCGTTCAGGAGGGCGGCGACGCCAATCATTACTTCGTCAATGGCGACACGTCCTCGACGCTCTGGTCATGGGCGGTGTATCCGCTGGCGGAGAACCCCGACCGCATCCTTTCCATCGCGTTCGGCCATGTTTCGGCCGGGGCCGGCGTCTTCGGCACCTATGTGCTGTATGAGATCGCCGGGGCGAAAAGCCTCCATTTCGTCGGCGCCGTTGCTCCCGTGGCGGATCAGCTGCCCTATAACTTAAAACTGGACGTGGACCCGGCCGCCCAGTGCCTCGCCGCGCTGGCCGACCCGGTCGCGCCGCACTACAGCAATCTCTATGTCGGCGGAGCGGCCGGCGTCGACTTCTACCCCCATCAGACGCAAACCCTGAAGGCTGCGGGCGGGGTGCGCATCATCGAGCCGGACGCGGACAATCCGATCGGCGAGATCGCGGTCGCGCAGGATTCGGACAATATCTCGATCTGGATGCTCGCCCCTTCGAAGCAGACCCTCTGGTATTCCACCGGACCGCAACCGAAGGGGAAAGAACCGGGCGAATGGAGCGCTCCGATCGTCCTGCTGCAGCATGTCGCGCATATCAGCGCGCTGCGCCAGCCGAAGCGACAAGCGAACCAGCTCCTCTGCGCGCTCTCGGACAACCAGCTCAGCTATCAATGGCAGGATCCGGCGACCACTCTCTGGCACAACGTCGACATCCCGCTCGAGGACGCGGGAGCGGCCCAGGAATTCCCGTCCTATACCTCAACCATCCATTTCGAGGACGAAGCCCAGAACGTGATGGTGGGCATGGAGGTCGCGGTGACCTCGTCGCAATGGACCTACGCCACGATCAATGGCTATGTCTGGGAGCTGTCTCCGGACGCACCGGTCGAGGTCCGGACCGATGCGTACGGCAACCTCACGATCGTCGCGCCGACGCTGAGCCTCGGCACGCCGGTCTACCATGTCCAGCCCCGGCCCCAACCCGGATCGGGGCCCGGCAACCTCAACCCGGCCGCCAAGGCGATCCAGAGGCTGTCGCAGATCCGCACGGGCGATGATCTGCGCGCCCAGTTTCCCGAGCTCAGCAAGAAGCAGGCTGAATTCGGTGCGCAGACGATCTCGACACTGACGGCCTATATCGCGGGACTTCCGGCCGACGGCAGCAATGTCGATGGCAGCCTGCCGGCCAGCTCGCTCCCGGACCAGATCTGGGGCGGGGACTTGAGCAGCGGCACGCTGGACATTCCGGCGAGCAACCCCGAAGCGCTGCTGATATCCGCTCCTGCGTCGGTCGGCGGGGCGATGCGCAAGACCGAGTTCAGCGTCATCGACACTGTCGAGGATATCGCCGGCGACATTCTGCAAGCGCTCGAATCCGGTTTCGAGGCGATCGGCGAGTTCGTGTTCTCGGTGGCGAAAGGTGTCTTGCGCTTCGCGGTCAAGATCGCCGGCCGGTGGTTCCATTTCGTCGTCAAGTCGATTGCCGCGGCCCTGAAGCTGATCAACTGGGCGCTTCATGTCCTGGCGATCGGCCTGAGGAAGCTCATTCAATGGCTCGGCTTCATCTTCGACTGGGACGACATCGTCGAGACGCACAAGGTGTTCACGAACATCGCCCGGCAGACGATGAAGCAGCTTGAGGGCGAGCTGCCGGCGCTGCAGAGGCGGATGGATGCGGCATTCAACAGGATGTTGCGCTCGATCGATTCAATCGGCGAGCATCCGGTGCTGCCGCCCGAATATGCATCGCTCTCGATCAACCAGGTGGTGACGCAAACAACCGCCGAGAGCGCCAACTCGCAAGGCGTCAACGCTGCGCTCTACAGCACCGGCGGAAGTTTCGCCTGCTACCAGCTCCTGCATGGCGGCGTCCTGAACGGCCCGGCGCCGGGTTACGGGACCGGCCCGGAGGCCATCAAGGCCTTCGTCGAGGACACGCTGATCCCGACCATGAAAGCGATCGCTGACGAGATCGCGGCGGTCGCCCGGACCCTGATCCACGACTTTGAGGCCGGGACGCTGACATTCGGCGAGATCGTCAAGCTGTTGAGCAAGACCCTGGTCGAAACGGTGCTCGAAGCGCTCAAGACGATTGCCGACGGGTTGTTCGCGATTGCGGGGACCTTTCTCGCCTTGCTCGACGAGGCCCTGTTCGGTGAAATCGAGATCCCGCTGCTGACCCCGCTCTACGAACTCGTCGCCGGCGGCAGCAAGATGAGCCTCATCGACGGCCTCAGCCTGCTGGCTGCGATCCCGACCACGATCTTCTACAAGGTCGTCGCCGGGGAAGCACCGTTCGCGGACGGCAGCTTCGGCCTCGCCAGCGCGAACTCCTTCGACGAGATCATCGCGATTCTCGCAGGCGCGGCGCCGAAGGCTCGCTCGATGGCGATGGCTCCCGGTCAGGCCGAGGCCAAGGAGGACAGCAGCGAGGCTGCGAGAATCTACTCGCAGGTCGGTGGCGCCCTCTCGGTCCTGGCCGGCTTCATGGGTGCTGGCCTCACGATGAGCATCGCCCTCAGCGAAGGGCAATTGAAAATCGCCGACAAGATGGCGATGGCGATCCAGCTGCTGTACATGGCGAGCACGATTCCATTCGATCAGCCCGACGAGCTCCAGCAAGAGCTGGCGAATGGCGTCTATCTCTGCAACTTCATCGACATGCTGCTGCAAGGCGCGCTCTTCTTCGTTCCGCGCGCAGGCCAGCCTGCGGGATTGTTCGCCAAAGGGGCGTATGACGCATCGATGGGGATCGGCGACCTCGTCGCCTATACGATCGCCTTCTACGACAAGTTCAAGCGGGCAGAAGAAGAGGGCCGCGGTGTCGAACTGGCGACGATCGCCTATGTGCAGAATCTTCTGTACGTGGTCGGGCTGGAAGCGGGCGCTATCGGGACAATGGCGGGCGACGAGAACCTCGAGGTCGAAATCCCGGCCTATGTGATCTCTGGAGGCCTGCAACTCGTCGTCGCCATAATCGGGCTCACGCGCGTGACTCTCACGATGACGCACGATGTCCGCTACGATGTCATTTGAGAGCAAGCTCCGGCAGCCCTGCGCGACGGCGGACTTCGCCCGTCGTCGCGAGAGCAGTCCCGCTCAACCCAACAGCTGACGTCCTGCCCACATGGCGCATGACGTCCGTGAGACTGGAGGCCCCGCCCGCCGGGGGCGGCGAAACCGGGCTCAATCGGCATGTCACGAAATTTGCCAAGCGAATGTCCGGTTGCAGGCGGTCGTTCAGTGTCAGTTTGTGGCGTCGAATCGTTGATCGGAACGGAGGGCATTCAAATACCCGGCACAGGAAAGGCGCCGGTTACCGCCCCTACAGAACCGCAGCCTCGACGAGCCAGGCTGATGCCGTCTACGATGCAGGCTGCGCCTCCGGGATCTTCCAGGTGCCGTTCAGGAACACGGCGCGCGGGCGATAGAGTCGGAATGTGTAATTCCACCCCTGCGTGATCGGCAGGCAATTCGCGATCTTGCCGTCGCAGCCGCCGAACTGGATGTCGATCGCGCCATCGGCACTCTGCTTGCCGGTGATGCTGTTGACCGAATAGGCGTCGTAATCGTTCTTCTGGAAGAAGCCCTTGTCGTTGTAGACGCTGATCGACCAGAACGCGTCGACCGGGACATCCTTGAGCTTGAGCTTGTAGACCGTCTTGCCGTCGTTCCTGGTCGGGGTGAACGAGGGGTAGGATGCGTCCTTGTCAGGGTTGCCGCCCCAGCCGGCTGCCGTGCCGAGCAGGTGCATCACCGGATCGACCTTTCCCTTCGGGCCGAAAGCGTTGATGAAGCTGCCCGATGATGCGGCGGACAGCGCTTCGAGCGCGTCACGGATCTTCTTCTGTTGCGCCAGGTCCCAGTTCGGGGCCTCGAACTTGCCGGCCGATTTCTGCTCCACCTTCAGCGCATCCTGCAGGGCGTGGACCTGCGCGAGGTCCTTGGCGTCATTGGGATCGACCAGGATGCGGACCGCGATGAACACATAGCGGGTGCCGACCTTCTCCCTGGTGAGCGTCGTGCGGCCCGGCTTGTAGACCACCATCGGGGTGTAATGGTCTTCGCTGATGACCTGCATCGAAATGAAGCGCTTGCCGGCCTCGGGAAGGGTGATGGTCACCGGACCGGCGTCGAGGTCGAAGATCGCCTGGGAATACAGCGTATCCCGGTTCATTCGGACCACAGGCTGGTTATCGATCAGCGTCGGCGTCCTGTTATGGGCGAACTTGCCGAGGCCACCGGCGTCAGCCGTCTTGCGCATATAGAAATCGCTCTCGGCTCGCTTGAAGTTGTCGAGATTGACCGGAACCGATTGTGCGGACGCCGCACACGGCGCGAGAAACAGGAAACCCAGGCCGCAGACCGAAATCATTCGCATTGAACGGTACCTCATTGGTGTCTTTGGTCGATTTGCTCATCGTCACCGCGCGGACAGCGCAGCAGCCTCTGCGGCACATTCGGAGGCCGGGAACACCCGCTTCGCCTTCGCGATCTCCACTTCCGCTGTCGCAGCCTTGAGATCGGCGAGGAAAGTCGGGTCGGTCTGCAGCCGCGCAACGGTCGCCGCACCCATGATCCGCCCGGCATCGACATCGCTCTGCCAATGCGCGTCGCAGATCACCCGGCTCTGCCCGAATTCGATGCCGCGCTTGAGCAGCGCATCGGCGCGCTCTGGATTGATCTGCGCGAAGACCAGAGCCCAGCCCCAGCCGGCCGCCGTGTGGCCGGACGGGTAGGAGCCGTCACTCCGCAGGATCGCCTCCTGATCGGCCCGGCAGGTCGCCTCGTCATGCACTACGAAGGGGCGGACGCGGTTGTACTTGTTCTTCACGCCATAGGTGGAGAGGCCGAAATCCGACAACACCTTCTGCATCATCGCGTAGAGGCGCGGGGTCTGCTGGCTGTCGATCTTCACGCCCATCGCGCAGGAGAAATTGTCGGCCGCTTGCGGAAAGGCGAGATCGGCATCGGTACGGGCGAGCTTCCAGCGCGCGGTGTCTCGCAAGGGAAGCGTCGCCTTGCGCGCTTCCTCGTCCCGGGCGAGCGCAGCTGAGCCCGCTGCAGGCGGCGGGCCGAGCAGTACCAGGCTGTCCGGGAGGTCGGACCGCTTCAGATAGCCCGGCGCGATCTTGAAATGCGGGTCGGTGACCTTAGGCTGCGCTTCGGCCGCTTGCGCCAGCACCTGCCCGCAGAGCGTGAGCAGTGCCAGCGCGGAAACAGCTGCGGCCCGAAGCGCATTCGCAGTCATCGCCATTCCCGTTCCTTTCGATATCGCCGAACGCATGAAGCCCCCGGTCAGAACCGGTATGTCGCGGCGACGGCTGGCCCGTGCTGGGTCACGTCGTACGAAAAGCCGCCATTGCGATAATCGACATGGAGTGCCCGGTAGCCGGCTTTCAGCGTCAGGTTTTCGCTCCAGGCGTAGTTGACGCTGCCCAGGCCTTGCCAGGTCAGCCGCGAGCCGGCGCCGAAGCCGCCGATGTCACCCGCCACCATCAGGCTCCAAGGCCCGCCGAGCGCTATTCCAAGCCTGGCACCGACGATCGGATCCGCCCACATCTCGGATTCGCGGTGATCGATACGAAGATTGGCGAGGCCGGGCAGAATCTCGAGCTTGGTATTCAGGTTCCAGAACCGGAGACCACCACCGACATCGAGCGCAAGCACGGTGTCGTCATAGACCCGGTAAAGCACGGAGCCCTGAACGGTGGTGGTCTGCGAGCGCAGCTTCAGCCCGGAAAAGAAGGGGCCGGGCAGATTGCCGCCGGTCGTCACCTGTGAGAACTGCCCGTCGACCAGGACGCTCCAGCGGTCGATGCGCATCTCGGCAGATGCCATCAGTGCGCCATTGAGCTCCTTGAGCACGTCGCGGAAGCGCAGATGGATATTCGCCGCCGGCAGCGGCGGCAGCGTCGCGCTCCTGCCGTCGATGGCCGTCGCCCAGACATAACTGGTCACCGAAAAGCTCGGTCGTGACGCGAGGACGGGAGCCGGCGGCGCGACGGGCTGCCGGAGATCGGATGCCCAGGCCGGCCCGCACAAGGAAGCCACCATCGAGCCGATCGCGAGATTGCGCGCCGCTGCGCCTGACATTGTTGCTCGTCTCCCGCCTTGCATGCCCTGTCGGCACCTGCGCGAGCGCTTCGGCTCTCTGCAGCACGATCGCAGCCCGATCGGCCGGCGAATTCCGTTGCGAGCATTTCGTGCATGGGGCGCCTGCTCGTCTTGCCATTTCGCGCCAATCGCGACCGGCTATTCTCCCCCTCGCCGATCGTGAACCCTCAGGATTCGGCCTTGCAAGAAAGCGTCTATGCGGTGATCGCGGCGAGGTCCGATTGACTGATATCCCTTTGACGCGCGGCCAGTTCCTGCTGCCCTTCGTCAGCATCCTCGACGATATCGGCGCCCCGACGGAGACGCTGCTGGAGCGGTCCCGGCTGCCCTCGTCCCTGGCCGAAAAGAGCGATCTCTATTTGCCGCTCCGGCCGGCGCTGCGTTTCGTCGAGACCGCCCAGAGGACCCAGGGCATCGAGAATTTCGGCTTTCTCGCCGCCCAGCGCCTCCATTTCTCGCATATGAGGGAGGAGACCCGAGCCCTGATCGCGCACTCGCCGACATTGCTCGTCGCGCTCCGGCACGCCTGCCATGAGGCGTCACGAGAAGACACCATTCTGAGCATGTGGATCGAATATGACGCGGATCACGTTCGGGTCTGCAGCAGGCTTGCCGGGACAGGGCTCCTGCATCTGAAACACGCGCAATGGATCCAGAATATTTTCTCGGTCTACATCGTCAGGCAATTCGCAGGGCCTGACTGGATGCCGACGGCGATCGCCTTCGAATCGTCTTATGCGCCGAGCCCGGCGACGCGGTCCTGCTGGCCGAATGTGCGGTTCCTGTCGGGTCGGCATGCCGCCTGGATCAGCCTGCCGACCGAGCTGCTCAGCCTCCCCAACCGCTCGATCGCCTCGTTCGCGCCGACGCGCAACAACGAGGACGGACCTTCCGTCTATGACATCGTCGAACTGCTCAAGCTGATGCTGCCGGCCTATCTCGACGAGGGAACCACGGCTCTCGCCGACGTCGCCGAGATCGTAGGCGTCAGCACGCGGACGCTGCAGCGCAAGCTCGCCCTCATCGGCCTGTCCTATTCGGACATCCTCGACACCGTCAGATACGAGCATGCCAGCCGGCTGCTGCAGGACACCGATTGCAGGATCATCGACGTCGCCTTTTCCTCCGGCTACACCGACCCGGCGCATTTCAGCCGCGCCTTCCGCCGGATCACAGGCATCACGCCGCGTCAGTTTCGTGAGCAATCACGGCTTGGCTGAAGGCGTTTCGCCTCGCGCCGCCAATCGCCCAGTTGGAGCAGTGCCCTGCGCTTAAACGGGCGAGCGTCCGCCCCTGGGCAAAGCGCCAAGGTCCGCTCCTAGCGCATTCGATCCGCGCCGGATGTTCGATGAGTGACCCCGGGCCGGCGTCCCATTAATGGCGTGTTCTGCCTGGAGTGAAGACAGTTAATTTGGAACCAAGCCGCTGCGTGCCGGCAGATAACAACGTTATTGGCACCGTTACGGCTGCTCACAAGGACGATGACCATTCGTCCTCCGCAGCTTCGTCCATGCTATCCGCGCGCGTGGTCGCGGCCTCCGTGCGCGGCGATGAACATGGCGACGGCCGACCGGCAGTAGGATTCGATTTCGTTGTCGTCCTCTGCTCTCGCCTCATCAAAGCGGGCGATCATCAGGAGATCGGCCCCTTTGATGAGCGCGGCAAACAAGCGTGCGGACCGGAGAGGATCGGGCACGTTCAGGACCGCCTTCGCATGCATCTGACGCAGCAGGGCCTCGATTTGGCCGATAACATGGGCAGCGCCAGCCTCGTAAAAGAGCTTGCTTAGCGACTTTTGGTTCGTCTTGTCGGCCATGATCATGGCCTCGACACTGCGGACGTCCGAGCTCAGCAGCGTGCGAAGCAGTGATGCTCCCACCGCCATGAGCTGATCTTCGGCCGATCCCTCGACCCCTTCAACAAGGGCCAGAGGCGCAAACTGACGGCAGTGGGCCGCGATGGCCGCGCCGAACAGTGCCTCCTTGTTCTCGAAGTGCCGATAGATGCTGAGCTTCGAGATTTTCGCTCGCTGGGCGACCTTGTCCAGGGTCGTCGCTTGAAAACCCAATTCCACAAAGAGTTCGCTCGCGGCGCCGACGATCGTTTGGCCAAGCGCCTGGTTCGGGGGGCGGCCGCGCCGGCCTTGGCGATTTCCAGTCACGATAATTCCGGTCCTTGACAGTATCGTAATTACTGAATTACGATACCATTCAGTTCTATAAATATGCAAGCGTGTTCGTCAGACGATCGTCGACCTGAAACACGAGAGATCCATGCAGCGACGCACCCTGCTGAAGCTGGCCGCGGCGCTTTCTGCCATCGCCCGCGCCCCGGCCACCGCCAAGTCTGGCCCATCCTCTTCCATTCACAACAAGGAGCCCATCACCATGAATGACGTCATCATCATCGGCGGCAGCTTCGCCGGTCTCGCCGGCGCGCTGCAGCTCGGCCGTGCCCGCCGTAAAGTCACCGTTCTCGATACCGGCTTGCCGCGCAACCGCTTCGCCGGCCACTCGCATGGCCTGCTCGGCCACGATCACAAGCCGCCGCTGGACATCCTGGCCGAGGCGCGGCGGCAACTGGCGCGCTATCCCACGATCAGGCTGGTCAATGCCCGGGCCGACAGTGTCTCCGGCGCCATCGACGATTTCTCCGTCCTCAGCGGCGATGGCGAAAGCCTTAAGGCGCGCCGCCTGATCCTGAGCTATGGCATCGTCGACCAGATGCCGGCTGTTCCCGGCTTTGCCGAAGCCTGGGGCACCGCCATCGTGCCTTGCCCCTATTGCGACGGCTTTGAAGTCGCCGGCCAGCATTGGGGCCTCGTCTGGTCCGGCCGGCAGTCGCACAATCAGGCCAGGCTATTTCATGATTGGACCGACAGGTTGACTGTCTTCGCCGATGGTCACGACATTCCGCCCGATATCCGGGCCGATCTGGCACGTCGCAACATACCTGTCGTCGATGGCCGGATCACCGGGATCGCCCGTCACGGGAGCCATGGTGCCACCATCAAGATCGATACCGGCCCCGATGTCGCGGTCAACATCCTGTTCGCGCATCCGCGCAACAAGCCGTCGGCCAGCCTGCATGAATCACTGGGTCTCGCCACCGTCGATACGCCCAGCGGCATCGCCCTCAAGGTCGATGAGCGCCGCGAGACCAGCATGCCCGGCATCTACGCCGCCGGCGACCTTGCCAACCCCGGAATGCCCTCGGTCACCACGGCATCATGGCAAGGCGCGATGGCGGGTATCTTCGCCCAGCAGTCGATGCTGGTTTGAGCACAGATTGGAGATGAGCATGGCCGTCGAACCGGACAGCGCGGGTGTGCGCTTCCCTCCGCCCTTCATTTATCTGGGAGCGCTGCTGTTGGGGCTGGCGGCGGAACAGTTCGTCGCCCTGCGCTCCTTCGGCATCGACCGGCTGCTGCTGATCACAGCAGGCGCGCTGCTGTTCGTTGCCGGCGCGGCGATGATGCTTGCGGCGGCGGGGCTGTTCCGGCGGCTGGGCACCAACGTTCGGCCGTCGCGGCCTACGAGCCTCATCGCAACGACCGGCCCTTATCGGTGGACCCGCAATCCCATGTATCTCGGCATGGCGCTTGTCTATGCCGGCCTTGCGATCGGCTTCGACGGACCGATCGCCTTCGCCTTGCTTCCGTTGGTAATGATCGTGATCCAGACTCAGGTGATCGCCCGCGAAGAGCGCTATCTCGAAGCGAAGTTCGGCGATGACTACCGCCGCTACAAGGCCAAGGTTCGCCGCTGGCTCTGACGTTCCGCTGCTGCCGCCTGCGGGCCATCTGGACTCGGACGCCCTTCAGGCTTTGATCCTCAGCCGACCGCTCTTGGAGAAGCCTGACACATGGAGTCCGAATACGTCACCTTTCGACCTGCCACGTCATCGACAGGAGCTGCCAGACCGCCATTTCGGTACCGCGGGAGCTCGTCCGCTCGACCCTAGCATCCCACTCTAAGAAGCTTGGGGATTGGTCTCATGGCGCCATCACCTTTCGCATCGAAGCCCGCTGCATCGATCGCGTGGTGAAGCGGTTCGAGAATGCGACGACCTTATTGAGCAGACCTGCAATGACAGATGGCTTTGCCTGAGCCAGTGCGCTCAATCCAGCCTCGGCGACGGGGCGAGGCTTCATGGTCAGCCTGCGCAGCATCGGCGAGACGCGGGCGTCGGCTGCCGCATCGAACCCGGTTTCGGTATGGCCGGGGCAGAGCGTGGTGACGACGACGCCGCGCGAACGCAACTCATCGTGGAGCGCTTCGCCGAAGGAGAGCACATAGGACTTCGTCGCGGCATAGGCCGCATAGGTGGGAACCGGCTGGAAGGCCAGCAGACTGGCGACGAGAAGCATCTCCCCGGAGCCACGGCTGGCCATGTCGCGCCCGAAGACGTAGCTGAGCTCGGTCAGCGCCGTCACGTTGAGCTGGATCATCTCTGCGGTGCGCGCGAGCGGGGTGTCGAGAAAGTCGCCGTGCAGGCCGAAGCCGGCATTGTTGATCAGGAGATCGATCCGCAGCGCCTTCGCGTCCAGTTTCTCTTTTAAGCCGCCGGCAGCGCCGGGAGCGGAAAGGTCGACCGGCTCGACATGGATCTCGACACCGTGCTTCCGCCGCAGCTCGAAGGCTAGGCTTTCCATCGGCTCGCGTCGCCGCGCCGCGAGCACGAGATTGACCTTTCGAGCTGCCAGAAGTTCGGCGAATTCAACGCCGAGGCCGCTCGATGCGCCCGTCACGAGAGCCCATTTTCCCGAGGGCGCGTCCAAGGTGCTTCCAGCGGAGGAACCGCTCACGTTCTGCATGTGGTGACCTTTCGAATAGATGCCCCTATGCATCGTTCGAGACCCGCGCTTCGATGATGGCGGAAGGCTGAAATTCGCGTCGCAGACGGTCGCGGTAGACCGGAGCGAAGGCCGCGAGCGCGCCGACCGAGGCTGCCGTCATGACGATGGCGAGCGAGACCGACGGCGAGAACGGTATCGCGCTCGCTAGCGCCGAACCGATGGCGGCACTGCCCATCTGCAGGAAGCCGAGCAGCGCAGAGGCCGAGCCGGCCTGGCGGCCAAAGGGCTGCAGCGCGATCGCCGTGCCGAGCGGATTGATCAGCCCCATGCCGAAGAGGACGATCGAAAGAGCGCCGGTGAAGGTCAGGTAGGATGGCTGCGACGCGACCGCGACCATAGCCAGCGCGCCGGCGGCGAAGATGATCAGCCCCGCAAGGCCGGTGGTCCGGTCGCCATGGCGTCGCGCCAGCCGAGGCGCCAGGAGCCCGGCCGCAAACACGATCAGCACAGTCGCCGCAAAGGACAGACCCATTTGAAGCGGCGTCAGTCCAAGCTGGCCCATCAGGACGCCGGGGGCTGCGGCAAAGAAGCTGAACAACCCGCCCAGCACCATGCTGACCGAGAGCGCCGGCAGCAGGAAGCGACCGTCGACCAGGAGGGAGCGATAGGTGGCCGCCACGCTGCCGAGCGCGAGCGTGCTCCTGGCGTCGAACGGATGGGTCTCGCCGACCCGACGCATGTAGAGCACCGCGAGCGCCGCCGCGCAGAGGGCGACGAAGAGAAAGCTCACCCGCCAGCCCGACAGATCGACGAGGACGCTGCCGAGAAGCGGCGAGAACCCGGGCGCGACGGCGCCGGCGATCATGGTGAGAGACAGCACCCGCCCAAGCGCCTCTCCGTGGAACAGATCGCGCGCGATGGCGCGGGCGAGTACGGATACGGCGCAGGCTCCCATGGCCTGGACGACCCGTCCGAGCACGAGCCAGAGCAGGTTGTCGGCCTGCGCGGCTATGATGCTTCCCGCCAGGAAGGTGGCGAGGCCGCCGAGAACCAGCGCCCTTCTTCCGAAACGATCCGAGAGTGGGCCGACAACCAGTTGCCCCACCGCAAAGGTGAGGAAGAAGCTGCTGAGCAGAATCCCGAGCTGGGTGCCCGTCAGGCCAAGCTCGGCCGACATGCGTGGAAAAGCCGGGAGGATAATGTTCGTCGCCAGCGTACCGAGGGCGGCCAGACCCGCAAGCAGCAGGACGATAGGGCCGCTGACTTCGCGGACCTCGGAGCGAAGCGGGGCGAGGCCCGTTTGGGAAGCCTTCGACAGTCCGTCGAGCGCGGTTTCCGTGGCACTCACTGCACGCCCTCTGGCTTGCCGCCGGGCGGCTTCGCATGGGCGGCGATCTGGGAGCCAGCCGCGTTCAGGATCTGGCGCGCCAGCGCCTCGTCGTTGACCGTCCGCGACAGCAGGACGGCTCCGACCATCATCGACACCTTCGCCAGAAGAGCGTCACGATCTTCTTCCACGGACAGGCTTGCGATCATGTCGAGGTTTGCGCGGATGCCGGCCTCGAACTCGGCCTTCACCTCCGGGCCCTGCCGTGCCGCGTCGGATGCGAGCGCGACGAACGGGCATCCTTCGGCGCGTTCCGCGACATGCTCCGGGCTGAGATAGAACTCCGCGACTGCCGAGAACGGGTCACCTGGCCGAGAAGCGACGGCCGACGACCAGCGCTCGGCCGCACTGGCTATCGCTTGCCGCGATGCCAGTGCGGCCAATTCGTCCTTCGACGCGAACTGCTTGTAGAAGCCGCCCTGCGTCAGGCCTGCGCCCGCCATCAGGTCCTTGAGACCGATGCCGTCGAAGCCGTGCTCGCGAAAGAGCCGGCTCGCCGTCTCGATCACCCGCTCCCTGTTCTGTGCCGCTTGCTCCCGAGAGACTCGCATGCCGTGCTCCAAAAATTAGATTGCGTTCAAGCTCTATATCAATCATAGATGTCGAATGCAATCTATTTGGTACGCGCCATGACAAGGAAATCCCGGTTCGCCCTGCTCGCAGTCGGCGGCATAGTGGTGGCCGCCGCCGGAATCGGTGGCGCCGTTCTGCTGATCGGGCAGAAGTCCGCTCCTTCGGCAGCCGTCGACCCTCGACAGGAGCCGCCGATCGTCCGCGTGTCGACGGCAAGCCCGGTCCTCGGTGCCGACCGGCGCTTCACGGGCGTCATCGCGGCACGCGTCCAAAGCAATCTCGGCTTTCGAGTCCCGGGCAAGGTCGTCGAGCGGCTGGTCAATGTCGGCCAGTCGGTGAAGGCGGGGCAGCCGCTCCTGCGGGTCGACGAGACGGACCTGCAGCTGGCGCTGACTGCCAAGCGCAACGCGGCCATCGCCGCTCGGGCCGTGCTGACACAGGCAACGGCCGACGAAGCGCGCTACGCGGTCCTCGTCAAGAACGGGTTCGCCGCCAGCCCCCAGCGCTACGAGCAGGCGAAGGCCGCGCTCGACACCGCCAAAGCTCAGGCCGCAGCCGCTGAGGCGGCAGCGGATGTCGCGGAAAACGAGCTGACCTATGCCGTGCTCGTCGCCGACGCGGATGGGGTCATCGTCGAAACGCTGGTGGAGCCCGGGCAGGTGGTTGCCGCGGGGCAGGTAGCTGTTCGCCTCGCGCAGACGGGCCCGCGGGAAGCCTTGGTGGTCCTTCCCGAAACCGTCCGCCCTCCGATCGGCTCCACGGCGCAGGCGACGCTCTACGGCGTCGCGGGGCGCAGCTTCCGCGCCACTTTGCGCCAGTTGTCCGATTCAGCCGACCCGCAGACTCGGACCTACGAGGCACGCTACGTTCTCGAAAGCGAGGCCGCGCTGGCGCCGCTGGGCGCAACCGTGACGATCCGTTTGTCCGATACGGCGACCGAGGCTGAGACGGAGATTCCGCTCGGAGCAGTTCTCGACGACGGGCAGAAGACCGGCGTCTGGCTTCTCAACGATGCGGGCGCCGCCGTGACGTTCCAACCCGTGCGTCTCGTTCGCGTCACAAGCGAGACGGCCGTCGTCTCGGGACTGCAGGCCGGGCGCCAGATCGTCTCCCTCGGGGCGCATCTGCTGCGCGAAGGCCAGCCGGTTCGGGCCTCCTCGAACATCAAGGCGGCTTCGCGATGAACTTCAATCTCTCGGCGATCGCTGTCCGCGAGCGGGCCGTCACCCTCTTCACGATCATTCTGCTCGTCGCAGCCGGCGCCTACGCCTTTGTCAAGCTCGGGCGGGCCGAAGATCCGAGCTTCACGATCAAGACGCTGACCGTAACCGCCGTCTGGCCTGGCGCGACGGCCCGCGAAATGCAGGATCTGGTCGCCGAGCCGCTGGAGAAGCGGCTGCAGGAGCTCGCCTGGTACGACCGTGTCGAGACCACGACGCGGCCGGGCTATGCCTATCTCACGGTCAACCTGAAGGATTCCACCCCGCCGTCCCGCGTTCAGGAGGAATTCTACCAGGCGCGCAAGAAGCTCGCCGACGAGGCGCGCAACCTACCACCCGGCGTGCTCGGCCCCTTCGTCAATGACGAATACTCCGATGTGAGCTTCGCGCTCTACGCGCTGAAGGCGAAGGGCATGCCGATGCGCGAATTGGCCCGGCAGGCCGAGGTCATCCGGCAGGATCTCCTGCACGTGCCTGGGGTGAAGAAGGTCAACATCCTGGGCGAGCGTCCTCAGCAGGTCTTCGTCGAGTTCTCCTATGCGAAGCTCGCGACGCTCGGCGTTTCCGCCCAGGACATCGTCACCGCCCTCCAGCGGCAGAATACGGTCACGCCGGCGGGCTCGGTGGATACCAAAGGCCCGCGCGTCTTCATCCGGGTCGATGGCGCCTATGACAGCGTCCAGGCCATCGCCGACACGCCGATCGTCGCGGGAGGCCGGACGCTGAAGCTCTCCGACATCGCGGATGTCCGCCGCGGCTACGAGGATCCGGCGAGCTTCGTCATCCGGCATCAAGGCGAACCCAGCCTCATGCTCGCCGCGGTGATGCAGGACGGCTGGAACGGGCTGACGCTCGGCAAGGATCTTGAAAATAAGACCGCCGCAATCGGCCGGACGCTGCCGCTTGGCATGTCGCTCGAAAAGGTGACGGACCAGGCGGTCAACATCGCTGCGTCGGTCGACGAGTTCATGATCAAGTTCGCGATGGCTTTGGGCGTAGTGCTGCTCGTCAGCCTGCTCAGCCTGGGCTGGCGCGTCGGCATCGTCGTTGCCGCGGCGATCCCCATCACCCTGGCCGCCGTCTTCTTCATCATGCTGGAGACCGGCCGGTTCTTCGACCGGATCACGCTGGGCGCGCTGATCCTGGCGCTCGGCCTCCTCGTCGACGACGCCATCATCGCGATCGAGGTCATGGTCGTGAAGATGGAAGAGGGCATGGATCGCATCAAGGCGGCGGCCTATGCCTGGAGCCATACCGCGGCGCCGATGCTCTCTGGCACATTGGTTGCCATCGCCGGCTTCCTGCCTGTCGGGTTCGCCTCCTCCACGGCCGGTGAATACGCCGGCAACATCTTCTGGGTCGTCGGCTTCGCGCTGATCGTGTCCTGGATCGTGGCGGTGATCTTCACGCCTTATCTCGGCGTCAAGATGCTGCCGGAGATCAAGCCCGTCCCCGGCGGCCATCACGCCATCTACGACACCCCGAATTACCGGCGCCTGCGGCGGCTGATCACCTTCGCCGTCGACCACAAGTTCCTGACCTGCGCGATCGTCGGCATCGCCTTTGCTCTCTCCGGCGTCGGCATGGGCGGCCTCAAGCAGCAGTTCTTCCCCACCTCGGATCGGCCCGAGGTTCTCGTCGAAATCCGTCTACCGGAAGGCAGCAGCATCGAAACCACGACGGCCGCGGTCCAAAAGGTCGAGCGCTGGCTCAACCAGCAGTCGGAAGCCAAGATCGTCACCAGCTATGTCGGCCAGGGCGCGCCGCGCTTCTTCCTGGCGCTGTCGCCCGAGCTGCCCGATCCGGCCTTCGCCAAGATCGTCGTGCTGACGCCCGACGCTCATGCCCGCGAGGAGCTCAAGCTTCGGCTGCGAGAGGCGATCTCGCATGGGCTCGCGCCCGAGGCCTATGTCCGCGCCACGCAGTTCGTCTTTGGACCGCCTTCGGTGTTCCCGGTCGAGTTCCGCATCGTCGGCCCCGACCCGGCTGAGCTCTACAAGATCTCCGAACAGGCCCTGCAGGTGATGCGCGGCATCCCCGATGTCAGGGAAGCGAACCGCGACTGGGGCAATCGCACGCCGGTGCTGCGCTTCGTGCCGGATCAGGATCGCCTCAACCTGATCGGCCTGTCGCCGGCGCAGGTCGGCCAGCAGCTCCAGTTCCTGCTGAGCGGGGTGCCGGTCACGCAGGTCCGCGAGGACATCCGCAACGTGCCGGTCATCGCCCGAAGCGCAGGTGCCGAACGTCTCGACCCGACGCGCCTCGCCGACTTTTCCCTCATGAGCAAGGACGGCCGGCAGATCCCCCTGGATCAAATCGGGCACTCCGAGATCCGTTACGAGGAACCGATGCTGAAGCGACGCGACCGGATGCCGACGATCACCGTCCGCTCCGAGATCAACGAAGCGACGCAGCCTCCGGAGGTTTCCAAGCAGGTGCTGACCGCTCTCCAGCCGCTGATCGCCGCACTGCCGGTCGGTTATCGCATCGACATGGGCGGTTCGATCGAGGAGGCGTCCAAGGCGAACGATGCTCTCGGCAAGATCTTCCCGCTGATGATCGCCGTGACCCTGATCGTCGTCATGCTTCAGGTGCGATCGTTCTCGATGATGACGATGGTGCTGTTCACCGCGCCGCTCGGCCTGATCGGTGTGGTCCCGACGCTCTTGGTCTTCAACCAGCCCTTCGGCTTCAACGCGATCCTGGGCCTCATCGGGCTCGCCGGCATCCTGATGCGCAACACACTGATCCTGACCGACCAGATCAAGGAGAACCAGATCGCGGGTCTGGACGACTACCACGCCGTCATCGAGGCGACGGTCCAGCGCACGCGACCGGTGATCCTGACCGCGCTCGCAGCGGTCCTGGCCTTCATCCCGCTGACCCATTCGGTCTTCTGGGGATCGATGGCCTATACGCTCATCGGCGGCACGGCGGTCGGCACGGTGCTCATCCTGCTCTTCCTGCCGGCGCTTTATGCCGCCTGGTTCCGGATCAAGCCGACATCGGCAGCCGCGGACAAGGTCGATACCCGATCGAATGCCGCAACTTTACCGTCCGCCTTTGCGGAAGCGGCGGAGTGAGCGATGAGCCAGCCTCTGCAAGCTCAGGCTATGACGCCTCTACCGGGCTTACGGCTTCGATCCTGCGTGCCGCCAGGGTTCTGTCTCGGAGAGCGGATGCAGCTCTTAAGCATCTCGACCTTAACACCGGGCAACTCATCCTATTGAGCTGCCTCGGCGTGGATGCGCCGCCATCCATCGGCGAGGTCGCCACTGCTCTTGGCGCGGATCGGACCACCGTCACCGCGAGCCTCAAGCCACTCCTCCGTCGGCGGCTGGTCGCCGTCCTTACCGATCCGGAAGATGCCCGATTGAGGCGATTGTTTTTGACGGAGGAAGGCTACTTGCTGCTCTCCCGCGGGCTTCCGGTCATCCTGGATGCCGATATTTCAATGGCAGGCGTCATCCAGCGTCATAAGCAGTTTCAGGCCGATCTGGCGCGGTTGATCAGGAGCTTCCAGGTCTGAAGATTGCCGGCCGGTGGCTCTCGGCTCCGTCGACTTCAAGCAATGTCCGCTAACCGGCAGTGATCCAAGGTCAGCTATTGGCGCTTCACGCGAATGGTTGGGTACCTGGCCATGTCACTCAGGTAATCCGGCGAGGTGCAATCCATCGGCGAACCGCGCGAGATCTTCCGGACGGTGGATCGGCAGCCAGTCCTTGAGATCGGAGATGCGCACGGATGGGCTGAGCGCAAGCAGGCGTTCCATCGCCAGTCTCGCTTCGTCGGCGCGCCCCGCCAGCGCGTGGCTCGCTGCGATCACGCCGGTCGCGACGAGGAGGCTGGGAAGGTTCCCGACGGCTTTTTCAGCCGACGCCGCCGCGGAATCGAAGTGTCCCGCGAAGAAATGCGCTAGCGCCATCCCGACCTGCACCCTGAACATTTCAGGATCCAGCGGACTCAGGCGAACGGCGTGCGCGAAATGCTCGAGAGCGGAGTCCGCTTCACCGTTGAGGGCACGTAGGAAGCCACCGAGGAACCAGGCGGCGGCGAGATTAGGGTTGAGCAGCATCGCCCTCTCGATCAACGCGATGCCGCCATCGAGGTCGCCAGTGAAATGACTGAGCGCGTGGCCGGCCCTCGTCAGCGCAACGGCGTCGTCCCGGCCGAGCTCTACGGCCAGTCGCGCCAGCCGCACGCCCTCGGCCATCTCGCGCGGACGATCCACCATCCAGCCGTTTACCTTGCGCCAAACATGGCACCAGGCGGCCATGCCATAGGCCGACGCGAATTCGGGGTCGAGCTCGGTGGCCTTGTAGAACAGCTGCAGCGCCGCCTCGATGGCATCCCTGGTGCCGGAGTGCAGTTTCGCCGTCCCACGCAGGTAGTAGTCGTAGGCGTCCAGGCTCTCCGTCGGCTTGCGCTTGGCGCGCTCGATCTCGGCCCGCTCGAGCTGTGGAGCGATCGCGCCGACGACGCTTTCGGCGATCCGGTCCTGCAGGTCGAAGATGTCATCGAGCGCGCCTTCGAAACGCTCTGCCCAAAGATGCGTCCCGGTCGTGGCGTCGATGAGCTGCCCGGTGATGCGCACCTTGTTCCCGGATTTGCGGAGGCTGCCTTCCAGCACATAGCGAACGCCGAGCTCTTGCCCGATCTCCTTCACACCCGCCGCCCGGCCTTTGAAGGCGAAGCTCGAATTGCGTGCGATGACGAACAGCCAGCGCAGGCGCGACAGGGCGGTGATGATGTCCTCGACCACGCCGTCGGCGAAATACTCCTGCTCCGCGTCGCCGCTCAGATTCTGGAAGGGCAAGACGGTGATGGAAGGCCTGTCCGGCGGAAGAACCCGGAGCGGCAGTTCACCTGCCTGGCTCGCCGCCGGTTCGACGGCGCCTAATCCGGTCGGCCGCCCCGCGTCTCCGACCTGCTCGACCTGGCCGACGAAGCGGAAGCCCTTGCGGGCGATCGTCCGGATCAGGCGCTGCTCCTCGCCGCTGTCGCCGACGGCTTTCCTGACCGCGTTGATATGGCTGGTGATCGTCGATTCCGAGACGATCCGGCCGCTCCATACCGCTTGCAGCAGCTCGTCCTTGCTGACGACCCGGTCGCGATTCCGGACCAGATGCAGCAACAGGTCGAAAACCTGCGGCCCGACGGTCACGACCTGCGCGCGCAGCGTCAGTTCCCGGCGCCCGGCATCAAGCAGGTAATCTCCAAACGTGAATGGCACGTCGGTCGGTCCCTTGGCCGAATGGGGTCGTTTCGCTGACCGAGGCGGCGGGTGGAGGATGATCCAAGGCTGACGGCGCCCTGGCTCGCCCTTCTGCCGCATGGCGCCATCTTGGACAAGAATCCAAGCGTCTCCAAAGCGCAATTCAAGCCGGCCGCAAGGACTTCCCGCAAGCGCCCGGGCATTTTTCGGCCATGGCGACCGCAAGGGTTGCGGTTGCAGGAAACGGAGAAAGCCCATGAAGATCGTCGTCATCGGCGGCACCGGCCTGATCGGATCGCAGCTTGTGCGCAATCTCGCGGCGCGTGGCCACGAGGCGCTCGCCGCCTCGCCCAACACCGGCGTCAACACCATCACCCGCGAGGGGCTGGCCGCAGCTCTCGACGGCGCCGATGTCGTCGTCGACGTCGCGAACGCCCCGGTCTGGGAAGACCAGGCCGTCCTCGATTTCTTCGAGACGTCGGGCCGCAATCTGCTGGCCGCCGAAGCCGCCGCCGGCGTGCGCCACCATGTCGCCCTCTCGATCGTCGGCAGCGAACGCCTGCCCGAGAACGGTTATTTCCGGGCCAAGGTCGCCCAGGAAAACCTGATCAAGGCGTCCTGCGTCCCCTACACCATCGTGCGCGCCACGCAATTCTTCGAGTTCGTCGGCGGGATCGCCCAGTCGGCCACGGTCGGCGACGAGATCCGCCTGTCTCCGGCGCTGATCCAGCCGATGGCGTCGAGCGACGTCGCGGCGGCGCTGACCGATGCCGCGCTCGCGGCGCCCGTGAACGGCACGGTTGAGATCGCCGGGCCCGAGGCCATTCCGCTCGACGACCTGGTTCGCCACTTCCTGCGGGCGACGCAGGACCCGCGCAAGGTCGTACCCGATATCCATGCCCGCTACTATGGCGGCATCCTTTCCGATCGCTCGCTCACGCCCGGCGAGAACCCGCGCCTCGGCGCGATCCGCTTCGAGGACTGGCTCGCCCAGGCGAAGGCCCAGCAAGCCAGCCGCTGAACCAAAACCTCGCCGTCGATCCACGCCCTCCGAAACCACCTGGAGCGAGCGACGGTCGCTGCCCAAACAGGAGATTTGCGATGCTCACTCGATTGATCTCGGCCATTGCCGTCACGACGCTCTCGATTACCGCGCTTTCGGCCGACGAGCGGCCCGCTGGCAAGATCACGACCGTATTCGATCGCCCGTTGCCGCACGTCCTCGGCAAGAGCCTGAGAGGCGTGTTGGTCGAATACGGGCCGGGCGCCGGCTCGCAGGCCCACACGCATGCGAAATCGGCATTCATCTACGCGACCGTGCTCGAGGGCTCGGTTCGCAGCAGCGTCAACGGCTCGCCGGAGAAGACATACAAGGCCGGCGAGAACTGGGTCGAAGAGCCCGGCGCCTTCCATGGCGTCAGCGCGAACGCCAGCACCACGGAATCGGCCCGCATCCTGGCCGTGTTCGTCGTCGACACCGACGACGGGGAACTGACCCGGTTCGTTAAGAAATGAGCCAGTCCACGCCTTCGGCATGCAATGGGGATGGGATCATGGACACCCTGGGAGAGAAGAGCGCCGTTACCGTCGAGGAGGGCGCCGGGAACGGCGCCCCCGCAGCGGGGCCCAAGAAGCGAAAGATCGTCGGATTGCTGCTTTGCCTTTGCGCCGTGGCCGCCGTAGCCGCCGGCTGGGCCAATGCCCGTTCCGGCGGCGAGGCGACCGACAACGCCTATGTCCGGGGAGATGTGACCTCGCTCGCACCAAAGGTCGCCGGCTATGTCACGGCGGTCGAGGTCGAGGACAACCAGGCCGTCAGGGCGGGCGACATCCTGTTCCGGATCGATGATGCCGACCACCGCGCCAGGCTCGCCCAGGCCGTCGCCAATATCGAGGCGGCGCAGGCGCGCGTCACCAATGTCGACGCCGAGACCAAGCTCCAGCATGTCCTGGTCAAGCAGGCGGAAGCGCAGAAACAGGCCGCCAGCGCCGAACTGACCCTGGCGACACGGTCGCAAGGGCGGCGGCGCGAGCTCATCCGCAGCAATGCGGTGAGCCAGGCGCTGCTCGACGAAAGCGACGCGGCGCGCTCGCGCGCCGAGGCCAACCTGGCAGCCGCCTCGGCGACGATCGAGGCCCAGCAGCAGCGCATCGCTGTCCTGACCACGCAGCGCGAGGCCGCCGTCGCCGCGGTGGCGCAGGCGCAGGCCGCGCGCGACCTCGCCCAGATCGATCTCGACAACACCATCGTGCGCGCGCCGATCGGCGGAGTGATCGGCAACCGCCAGGTCCGGGTCGGCCGGCTGGTCGCGCCCGGCACGGCCTTGCTCGACATCGTCCCGGTCGACGACGTCTGGATCGTGGCGAACTTCAAAGAGACCCAGCTTGAGCAGATCCGGCCCGGCCAGCACGTCCGCATCAGCGTCGACGGCTATCCGAACGAAGGGCTGCAAGGGGCGGTCGACAGCTTCGCTCCGGGAAGCGGCTCGGCCTTCAGCCTGCTCCCGACCGACAATGCGACCGGCAACTTCGTCCGCGTCGTCCAGCGTGTCCCGGTCAAGATCCGGTTCATGAACAATCCGCTGCCCGGCCGTCTCGTGCCCGGCCTGTCCGCACGGGTCGAGGTCGCCGTCGGAGGCGGCTCATGACCGCGGTCGACGTTCCTCTGCCGCGCCGCGGCGGCCCCACGGCCGGCGCCCTGCTTGTCCTGGGCATCGTGCTCGCCACGCTGACCGAAGCGATCGCCGGCACCATCCTGTCGCTCGGACGCGGCGACATCATCGGCGACACCTCTGCCACACCGGACGAGTTCGCTTGGCTCGACATCGGCTACACCACGCTCAAGCTGATCGGCTTCGTGACCGCGCCCTGGCTGATGAGCCGGTTCGACCCGCGCAGCCTGATCATCGTCGCCACCCTGACGATGGGGCTGGCATCCGGCATCGCCACCATAACAGCCCGGCTGGACCTGCTGGTCTGCTTACGCATCGTCCAGGGCTTCTGCGGTGGCGCCCTGCTCGTCGCCGGCCAGGCGCTGGTCTTCCTGCGCTATCCGCACGCCCATCAGCCGCTGCTCCAGGCGCTGTTCGCAATGGGCGCTGTCGTCGCGCCTGCGACGATCGCCCCGGCGCTGCAGGGCTGGCTGGTCGACACCCATTCCTGGACCTGGATCTTCTTCAGCATCGTTCCGCTGGCGCTGGCGGCCGCTGGGCTCATGCTGATGGCGGATAGCCCGGAGCCGGCCAGGGAGACGACGCGTCCCTTCGACTGGCCCGGCCTCGCGCTGATCTCCGTCACCTTCTTCTGCATCAGCTATGTCCTCTCGCAGGGCAGCCGCTGGGATTGGTTCGAGGAGCCTCACATCCTCTGGCTGGCTCTGCTCGGCGTGGCCGCACTGCTGGGCTTTCTCGCTCGGCAGATCATGGCCAGGGGCCGGGGCCTGCTCGACTTCGGCATCTTCGGAGCGAACGACTTCACCTTCGCCTTCATCGTCAGCTTCGTCGCCGGCGCCGCCCTCTCCGGCAGCGGCTTCCTGCTCCCGTCCTTCGCGGTCTCGGTCCTCGCCCTCACTCCGACCGATGCCGGCCTGCTGCTGTTTCCGGGCGGAGCGGCGTTCATCGGCACGTTGCTGCTGACCGCCTGTTTGATCCAGTTCCGCTATCTGCCGCCTTTCGCCACGGTGCCCTTCGGCATCCTGATCTTCATAGTGGCGATGTGGCTGCTCTCCGGCTCGAGCAACGAGAGCGGGGCGCACGACATGATGACCGCGGTCCTCCTGCGCGGCTTCGGCCTAGGCTTCCTGTTCCTGTCGATCTCGCTGATCGCGTTCAGCGACCTCGTCAGCCGCGGTCTCGCCAGCGGCATCGGCCTGTTCAACACGGGCCGCCAGCTCGGGGGCCTGATGGGAATCGCCGTCCTCCAGACGCTGATCGATCAGCACACTATCGCCAATCTCGCCGTCCTCGGCGCCAACATCGCTGCCGGCAGGCCGGCGGTGATGGAGCGGCTGGCGAGCATGGCGGCGATGCTCACGGCGAAGGGGATGGATGCGGTCGCCGCCGGCCGTGCCGCTGCCAGCCTGCTAGGCCGCGCCGTGATCAATCAATCCGCCGTGATAGCCTTCGATACCGCCTTCAACGCCGTCGCCCTGCTCTTCATCATCACTGCCCCCATCCTCGTCGCCATCAAGATCGGGCTCCACAAATATGCCGAAGCTCACGTTGCCGGTCATATCGCCGCGCCAGCGGAAGCAATCGCGTTGAAGCCCCGGTCGGCGGTCCAGGAAAAGGCACAGAGCATGCCGCTCCAGCAGTGCCGTTGAGCAGTGGAATAGCGGAGCGCCTGCCACCGAAGAACGGCGGCAAATATCGGCTCGCGCTGGCGCTACTGTTGAACTGCCGGTTTGAGTCGCGAGGTGTCATCGAGCACCTGCAATCCAGACCGAAAGCGCCGTGCCTTAAGCGACCTCAGCGAATGTCCGCTTCCTGGTGACGTTCCAATGTCTGGTTATGGCGCCCTGCAGTCGGCTAGATGCGGCATCCTCATGAGCGAGATCGCCGGAAGGCCGTCGGCCGCTATCCTCGCAATGACAACCCCGATCCGCCGCGATAGGCTGGTCGTCCGTTTCGAATGCTGCGCCGATCGGAGGCCGATCAATCGTCATGGAATGGGTGATTATCGGTCTACTGTTTGGGCTTTTCTTCTTTGTCATCATCCCGTGGGCGGCCCTTCGAGCATCCGGGCGTAGTACCGCCGCCCTCGATCAGATCGCAGAGCTGAAATCCGAACTGGCTGCGCTCCGCGAGGAGCTGACGGGGCTGAAGGGGAGCGCCGTGCCGGCCACTGCGGCTCCCTCGGCGACAGGCGTCGAGCCCGCCGAAGCCGCGTCGGTGTCCGAGCCGTCGCCACCAGTGGCGACCGAACTCGAGTCTCGCGAACTTGCCGAGTCAGACATCAAGCCTGTCGCGGCGCCGGAGTCAGCTGAGCCCAGGGCACCTACGCTCGAGGAGATTCCACCCGAAGCGATCGCACTCGCGGCTCGAACGGCGGACGAAACGTTTTACGAGCCTACAGCCGATCCCGTTCCTCCGCCCTTCGACCGCTTCGAGCAAGAGGCGCAACCGGAGGCGGAGGCGCTGGCCGGTGCACCGCCGCCGCGTCGCGACATCGAGGAGACCATCGGCTCGCGCTGGGCCGTTTGGGTCGGCGGCGTCGCGCTGGCCTTCGGTGGCCTGTTCCTCGTCCGCTACTCGATCGAGGCCGGCATGTTCGGGCCCGGGGTGCGGCTGCTGATGGGCGCAGCCTTCGCCTTGCTGCTGGCCGGAGCGAGCGAGTATCTGCGCCGTCGCGATGCGCCGCTGCCTTTCAACGCGCCGGGCGCGCTGCGTAACGCCAACATCCCCTCCGTCCTCGCCGGCGTCAGCGTCTTGGCCGGGTTCGGCGTTTCCTTCGCCGCCCATGCCATCTACGGCTTCATCGGCCCGACGCCCGCCTTCGCGATCATGGCGCTGATCGGCCTGTCGGCGCTCGCCGCCTCGCTGCTTCACGGTCCGGCGCTCGGTCTCTTCGGCTTGGTCGGTTCCTATGTCACGCCCTTCTTGATCACAAGCACGGCCCCGGCCTTCGCCTCGCTCTCGCTCTTCATCGCCTTCGTCACAGCCACCGCCTTCCTGCTGCACGCACAGCGCCCGAGCCGGATCGTCACCCTGGCGGCCGTCGCCGGCCATGGTGTCTGGACCGTGCTGATCGCCTTCGCCATGCGTGGGCTGATCTGGCCCTCGTTCCTCGCCACGGCCGGCGCTGTGCTCGCCTGGCTGCTGCTGAAGGAATTGCCGTTGCTGCGCCGGCGCGGCGAGGCTGCGCCCTGGCGTCCGGCCCCATTCGACATCACCGGCTTCGTCGCCATCGTCGTGCCGCTGGTGATCTCGGGCGTGCTCTGGGTCGGCTTTGGCGCGCCGGGGCCGTTGCATGTCGCGATCCTTGCCACCGTCGCGGTCGGCATCGTGGCGGCTGTCCGCCATCGCGATCTCGCTCCGCTCGCGCTCGTCGCCGCCGCGGGCGCCGTCGGCATGATCTTGCTCTGGCCCCGTCAGGAGGGGCCGCTCGGCCTGTCGCCGGCAACCCTGCTCGACCTCGTCAGGCTGAGCATTGCCCCCGATGCCGGACCGGGGTTGCTCTGGACCGCTGCACTCTTCGCCGCGGTGATCGGCGGCCTGCCCTTCGCAGCTCTGGTCACGCGCCGCCGGGCCGGCGCCGGCGGCTACGTCGAGCGCGGCTGCCTGGCCTTCGCCTCGGCGCTGGCGCCGGTCTGCCTGCTGCTCGCGACGACGCTGCGCGTCAATGGTTTCGAGCGCTCGCCCGGCTTCGCGGCGCTGGCGGCGCTGCTGGTCGCGGCGCTATACTTCGCCTCGGAGTTCCTGCTGCCGGTCGAGCGTGCCAGCGCCAGACCGCGCAGCAATCCGCTCGCCTTGATCGGCTCTGCTGCCTATGCCGCCGCCGGTGCGATCGCGCTCGGCCTCGCCGTAGCGCTGGCCCTGCGCGAGACCTGGCTGGTGGTCGGCTTCGCGATCTCCGCCGCCGGACTCGCCATCCTCGCCCGCATCCGCCCGATCCCGCTGCTGCGAACGATGTCGGCCAGCCTCGCGACCGCGGCCTTCGCCCGCTGGCTTTGGGCTCCGATCCTGACGGAGATGGGCTCGTGGCCGCTGCTCAACTGGCTGATCCCGGCCTATGCCCTGCCGGCGCTGTGCTTCTGGGTTGCCGCGCTGGCGCTGCGCGATGGGCAGGGTCGGCCGCGGGTCGTACATCAGGCGCTTGCTGCTTTCTTCACTGCTGCCTTCGTACTGCTGCAGGTCCATCAGCTTTTCGTCGGCCCGGACCTTACTCCCGATCTCGCCTGGATCGCCGGCCACTACGCTCAGCCGCGCAACCGACTGTTCGAGGAGGTCGCCTGCCTGGTAATAGCGACTGGACTGCTCAGCGCCGGCTTCCAGCGCGTCAGCCGTTCGGCCGGCAACGCGACCTTCCGGATCGCGGGACTCGCCGCCGCTGCGCTCACGATGCTTCTCGCTATCGGTGGACTCGGCGCCTTGCTCAATCCGCTTTTTGACGGCACCACCGTCGACGGCTGGCCAGTGCTGAATCGGCTGCTCTGGTATGTCGTTGCCGGAGGCGCGCTTGGAACACTGGGCTTCGCCATGTGGCGTGACGGCAGCTCGCCGGTCGCGGATGCGCTGAGTGCCTGCGGCGCATTCCTGATCTCGCTCGGCATCGTCCTCATCATCCGTCAGGTCTTTGCCGGACCGCAGCTCTCGCCAGTGGACGGCACCTCGGTCGGCTACGCAGAGGCCGTCATGATAACGATCGTGCTGACCGCCCTGACCGCCGCGGCGCGACTCTGGCACGATGCCGCGCAGGGCCGGATCGCGCGGCTCGGCGTCCTGACGCTGGGCGGCATCGCGATTGGCTGGGCCGTCCTCGCCCTCGGCTTCGTCTGCAACCCGTTCCTCGACGGGAGCGCGGTCGCAGGACCGGTCATCTTCAACCGCATTCTGTGGGGTTACGGCCTGACAGCCCTGGCCCTTGTCGGCGCCGCATTGTGGCTGCGGGATGCCTTCGCCAGGCTCTCTCGCGCTTTCGGGAGCGCCGCGGCCGCTGCCGCCATCGGCTGCGCCTTCCTACTGCTGCGCCATGGGCTCCACGGCCCCACGCTCGCCTCCGAGGTGCCGATCACCCTGGCTGAATCCGGCATCTACGCCTCGCTTGCCTTCATCCTGGCCATCGCGGTCATGATCGCGGGCTCGTTCCGCTGGCAGGGGCGCAGCGTGCCGGTCGATCCGTTGGTCGCAACGCTGGCGGCCTGCGGCTTCTTCGCCGCTGTCGCGTTCATCGCTAGCCCCGCGATGACCGACCAGCCCCTGGCGGGCGTCTTGATCCTGGACAATGCGCTCCTAGGCTATCTTCTGCCCGCGGCGCTTGCCTTCGCAGCCGCTGCCTGGGTGCGGTCCTACCTCCACCGGCCACTGATCGCGCGGGCTTATGGCATGGCCGCTATTTTCGGGGCGCTGGCTTATGTCGTCACCGAGGTCCGCCGTGCCTTCGTCGGTCCTGACCTTTTCAGCACCGATGTCAGCGCCGGCGAGCTCTATGCCTATTCGGCCGCGATCCTGCTCTACGGTGTAGCTCTGCTGGCGCTGGGCTTCCGGGTCCGGTCGCGCGATCTGCGCCTAGCCTCGCTCGGCATCATCACCATCGCGATCTGCAAGGCCTTCCTCGTCGACATGTCGGGGCTGGAGGGGCTGCTGCGGGCCCTGTCCTTCATCGGTCTGGGTGGGAGTCTTGTCGCGATCGGCCTTGCCTACCAACGCGTTTTACACCGCGGGACGGAGACCGCTACGCCCGACAGCGCGTAGTAGCAATGTCCGTCACGGGGCGGAATCCGACGTCTGGCACCAGAGCTGCGAGCGTCCGCTTCCGGGCAAGGTGCCAAGGTCAGCTCTTGGCGCGAGGTTGTCGTCGGCATTCTCTTCACAATGACCGATCCTCGAGGATCACGTCCGCCGTCTGCTGGTAGTGGCGCATGAGCAACGCGACGGCATGCTCGATGTCCCGATCCAGCACCGCCGTCACGATCGCCTGGTGCTCGTCCGCGACCTTGCGGCCCGGAAAGGCACGGCGGATCGAGAGGCGACGATAGCGATAGAGCCGGTCGGCCAACTGGTCGCAGAAGCCGATTAGCGAAGTCGAGCCGCACTGGCCGATCAGCGAGCGGTGGAATATCCGGTGCAGCCGCTCCCAGTCCGGATTGTCCTCGAACTCGTCAGGGTTGAGCGAGCGCGGCGTCCGGCTGAGCCGGTGATGCGCGACCACCAGCTCCTCCTCCCAGGCGGGCGTGGCCGCCTCCATCGCCTTGCGCAGGGCCAGCGCTTCGACCCAGCAGCGCGTCATCGTCAGTTCGCGCAGCTCCGAGCGGCTGACCGGGGCGACTAGAAAGCCGCGCTGCTCGCGCGCCTCCACCAGTCCTTCCGCGGTCAACCGGTTCAGGGCCTCGCGCAAAGGCGTCTGCCCGGCCTGATAGGCGTCCATCAGGAAGCGCATCTGCAGCTTCTGCCCCGGCTTCAGCCGTCCAGACAAAAGGTCGTCCCGCAGCTTGTCGTAGAGGTCCAAGGTGCGGGTCGAGGAAACGGGCGCATTCATGCGAAACGATTGGACCTCGCTGGATTGGGCCGCGACATGGCTTGCGCAGTCACGATTCCCCGAAGCGATTTATACACGCTACGGCGTCAGGTAAAAATTTATAAATTTTTGCTTCACATCGAAAAATTTCGCAATATAAGAGAGCGGACATGGAAATCTGCAACCCGGGGGACGGGCGGTGCTGGCGGCGGGAGACGAGAAAAGCCGGATGAGGACTCGCTGCGCCTGCGGCATCGATATCCATGCGCATGTCGTGCCGGCGACCTTTCCCGCCTATCTGCATGGCGCGCCGCCCGCCGGCTGGCCATCGACGCCCCCGCGCATGAGTGCCACCGGCACATCGTGATCGACGGCCGGACCTATCGCACGGTCTCGGATCGCTGCTGGGATGTCCCGAAGCGCCTTGCCGATCTGGACGGCATGGCCCTTTCGCTGCAGGCGATCTCGCCGATGCCCGAGCTGCTGTCCTACTGGATGGAGGCTGCGTCCGCTGCCGAGTTGCTGCGCTATGTCAACGACCAGATAGCGGGCATGATCGCGGAATCCGGTGGCCGGCTGGTGGGGCTCGGCGCAGTGCCGCTGCAGGACATGAATCTCGCCCTCGCAGAGTTGTCCCGGCTGATGCGGGAGCCCGGCTTCGCCGGCGTCGAGATCGGCAGCAACGTCAACGGCAAACCGATCGGCGCGCCCAATTTCGATCCGTTCTTCGAGGCGGCCGAGGAGCTCGGCGCGGCGGTCTTCGTCCATGCCGTGCGCCCCTGCGGCCAGGACCGGCTGGTCGGCTCCGCCCAGTTGCAGCAGGTGCTGGCCTATCCCGGCGAGGTCGGGCTCGCCGCTGCCTCGGTGATCTGCTCGAATCTGATGCTGCGCCGGCCGAAGCTGCGGATCGCCTTCAGCCATGGCGGCGGCACGCTCGGCCTGCTGCTGCCGCGGCTGGAGGAAGGCCGCCGCGTCTTCCCGGCGCTGCGGGAGAGCATCGCGCTGTCGCCGACCGAGCAGGCGCGGCGCCTGTTCTACGATGCGCTGGTCTATGACGAGCCGACGCTCAGGCATCTCACCGACCTCTTCGGCGAGACGCAGATCATGATCGGCACAGATTACCCGTTCAATTTCCACGAGCGCAATCCGGTCGATCGCATCGAGGCGGCCTTCGCCGACGAGCGCCTGCGCAAGCGGCTGCTCAGCGAGAATGCCGCGACCTTCCTCGGGCGCGAGGGCGAGGCCTGACATGACCCATTTCCCCGTCACCGCCTTGCGCAGCGTCGCGATCGGGACGCCGGACCTCAAAGCTTCGGAGCGCTTCTACACGGAGGTCTGGGGCCTCGCCGTCGCCGCCCGGCAGGACGGCGCCGTCTATCTGCGCGCCAGCGGGCCGGATCACCATGTGCTCGCCTTGCACCAGAGTGACAGTCCCGAGATCCGCTCGGTGACCTTCCGGGTCGGCGCGGCCGAGGATCTCGACGCCCTCGCAGCGCGAGCCGTCGCCCATGGCGCCACGCTGCTGTCGCCGCCTGCCGCCAATCCCGGCCCGGATGGCGGGACGGCGATGGCGATCCGCGAGCCGCAGGGCGGCGTCTTCCGCTTCGTCCAGGGCGAACGGCTGCACGCCGATGCGAGGGAGGAGCGCGACCGGCCGCTGCGCCTGGCGCATGTGAACCTCAACAGCGTCGACGTCGACCGGGAGACGAGCTTCTACGAACAGACGCTCGGCTTCGTCCTGACCGACCGCTCGAAGCTCATGGCCTTCCTGCGCTGCAACAGCGACCATCACGCCGTGGTGCTAGCCGAGGCCAAGGCGAACGGGCTGAACCACATCGCCTTCCTCGTGCCCGACTGGGAATCGGTGATGCGCGCCTCAGGCCGTCTCGTCGACGCCGGCTACCCGATCGCCTGGGGCGTCGGCCGCCACGGGCCGGGCGACAACGTCTTCGCCTATTTCATCGACCCTGTCGGCTTCGTCGTCGAATTCACCGCCGAGGTGCTGCAGGTCGACGACGGCTACCGCGTGCGCGGGCCCGACGAATGGGTCTGGCCGCCCGGCCGGACCGACCATTGGGGCATCGCGCCGCCCAAGGCTGACCACGTCAAGGCGGCACAGGCCGCGATCGTCTACCGCTAAGCAATCCGGCAGGACCTCCCCTTGAGCGAACAAGACCTCCCACCCGGAAACAACTACCAGGTCGCCGTCATCGGCTTCGGCCCGAGCGGCGCCGTCGCGGCGAGCCTGCTCGGGCAGCATGGCATTCGCAGCCTCGTCATCGACAGGCAGCGTGGGGTCTACGACAAGCCGCGCGCCATCGCGATCGACCACGAGATCATGCGGCTCCTCGACAATCTCGGCGTCGCCGATGAGGTGCTGCCCTATGTGGCGCCGTTTCCGGCCTCCGAGCATTTCGGCGCCGACGGCCAGCTCATCCGCCGCATCGACATGGTGCCGGAGCCCTACCCGCTCGGCTACACGCCGACCATGGTCTTCACCCAGCCACCGGTGGAGGCCGCCTTGCGCGCGCATGCGCGGCGCTACGACGCGGTCGAGATCTCGCTGGGAACCGAGCTCGTCGGCTTCGAGCAGGCGCCGACCGGGGTCACGCTGACTCTGGCCGGCGACGATGGCTCGCGCCGGACGGTCAGCGCCGACTATGTGGTTGCCTGCGACGGCGCCTCCAGCGGCGTGCGCGAGCAGCTCGGCATCGGGCTCGCGGACCTCGTCTTCGACGAGCCCTGGCTGGTCGTCGACGTGCTGGTGAACGAGGACGCAGCTGGCAAGCTGCCGCAGACCGCCGCGCAGTATTGCGACCCACGCCGGCCGACGACCTTCATCATCGGCCCCGGCAATCACCGCCGCTGGGAGATCATGCTCCTGCCGGGCGAAGATCCGCGCGAAGCGCAGAGACCTGAACAGGTCTGGAAACTGCTCGCCCGCTGGCTGACGCCGGCCGACGCCACGCTTTGGCGCGCGGCGAGCTATCGCTTCCACGCTCTGGTCGCCGAGCGCTGGCGCGACGGGGGGATTTTCATCGCCGGCGACGCGGCTCATCAGCAGCCGCCCTTCATCGGCCAGGGCATGTGCCAGGGCGTGCGCGACGTCGCCAACTTGATCTGGAAGCTGGCGCGCGTCCTCGACGGCCGCTCCGACGCGACCCTGCTCGACAGCTACGAGGCGGAGCGCAGCCACCATGTCCGCGAGCTGACCTCTCGGATCAAGGCGATCGGCCAGGTGATCTGCGAGCGCGACCCGCAGGCCGCCCGGGCGCGCGACGCCCGCATCCTCGCCGAAGGCGGCGGCCGGCCGCGCACGATCACGCGGCAGGAGATCGTCCCGCCGCTCGCGGCCGGCCTGCTGGCTGCTCGCGACGACGTGGTGAAGGGGACACTCTTCCCGCAACCCTGGGTAAAGACGCCGGAGGGGCCGGCCAGGCTCGACGCCGTCGCCGGTGCCGGACTACGCCTCGTCATCGAGCCGACGCTGGCCGCGGAGTTGCGGCCGGACCTGACGCGACAGGCCCGTGCGCTCGGGCTGCGCATGGTCGTGGTGTCGTCCGGGCCGGCGGATTCCGCCGTCCCTGCGCAGGCCGATATCGCCGTGACCGAGCGCGATGGCGTGATCACCGCCTGGTTCTCCAGGCATGGCCGCCGCGCCGCGATCGTCAGGCCCGACCACTACGTCTTCGGCACCGCTGCCGACGCAGCCACGCTCGAGGCTCTGCTCGACGAACTGCAATACCGGCTCGCCCCGCTCCCGACCGCTAACCGTCAGCCCCAACCCGCCAGCACACCATAAAGGATTCGATCCGATGCGTTTCGCGACTTTCCAGATAAAGGGCGCCCCGAGCTGGGGCCTGATCGAGGGCGAAGAGGCCATCGACCTCGGCGCGGTCCTGCGTGACCGCCATCCCGATCTGAAATCGGCCATCGCGGCCGATGCGCTGGGCGAGGTCGCGGCGGCCGCGCCCGATGCCCCACGTCATGCACTGGCGACCATCACCTGGCTCCCGGTGCTGCCGAACCCGGACAAGATTCTCTGCGTCGGCCTGAACTACGAGATGCACCGCAAGGAAACCGGTCGCACCGAGGTCGACAACCCGACCATCTTCGCCCGCTTCGCCAACTCCCAGATCGGCCATGGCGCCAACATCGTCAGGCCGCGCGTCTCGCACGAGCTCGACTTCGAGGGCGAGCTCGCGATCGTCATCGGCAAGCCCGGCCGCTATATCGCGCCGGCCGACGCCTTCGCCCATGTCGCGGGCTATGCCTGCTACAATGACGGCAGCCTCCGCGACTTCCAGCGCCACACCCACCAGTTCACGCCGGGCAAGAACTTCCCCGGCACTGGCGCCTTCGGCCCCTGGATGATGACGCCCGACGAGCTCGGCGAGCTCGGCAGCCTGCGGCTGCAGACGCGGGTCAACGGCCAGATCGTGCAGGACGCGACCTTCGGCCAGATGATCTTCGATATCCCGCGGATCATCGAATACTGCTCGGCCTTCACGCGGCTGGAGCCCGGCGACGTCATCGCGACCGGCACGCCGGGCGGCGTCGGCGCCAAGCGGAACCCGCCGCTCTGGCTGCAACCGGGCGACACGGTCGAGATCGAGATCGACGGTCTCGGAACCCTGCGCAACGGCGTCGCCGACGAGGCCTGACCGACCGCTGCCCTCTCCACAATGATAACGATCCCGGAGGAAACGATGACCAAGCTTACATCGCTGCTCGTCTCGGCCGCCGTCGCCCTGGCGGCCGCGACATCCGCCCACGCCCAGACCTGGCCGCAGCGCCCCGTCGCCCTGGTCGTGCCGCAGGCGGCCGGGAACAGCCCCGACATCCTGGCGCGCGTGCTCGCCGACAAGCTCTCGCGCAGCCTCGGCCAGCAGGTCTATGTGGAGAACCGGACCGGCGCGGCCAACATCGTCGGAACCCAGGCCGTCGCACGCGCGACGCCCGACGGCTACACTTTCCTGTTCGCCACCTCGGCCTCGCTCTCGACCAATCCACACACCTTCAAGAAGCTCCCTTACGACCCGCTGAAGGATCTTGCGCCGGTCGCGCTGGTGGCGCGCAGCCACCATGTCCTGCTCGTCGATCCGAAGCTGCCGATCAACTCGCTTGCCGATCTGATCGCCCATGAGAAGGCGAAGCCGGGTTCGCTCAGCCTGGCGGTCGACAGCGAGCGCAACATCTCCGGGCTGATCGGCCAGACCATCAACTGGCGTGCCGGCATAGGCATGGTGCTCGTGCCCTATGCCTCCGCCGCGAACTCGATCCAGGACACGATCGCCGGGCGCGTCCAGGCGACGATCCAGTCGGCCTCCGTCGCCGAGCCCTTCATCAAGGAAGGCTCGCTGCGCCCGATCGCGGTCGCCGGGACGAGGCGCCTGAAGTCGATTCCGAACGTGCCGGCGATCGCCGAATCGCTGCCGAGCGCCGATATCGGTGGCTGGTTCATGGTGATGGCGCCGGCCGGCACGCCGCCCGAGATCATCCGGAAGCTGAGCCAAAAGATCGCCGAAGCGCAGCAGCAGTCCGATGTCCGCGAGCGGGCGCCGACGCTCGGCTTCGATGTCGAGGTCGGCGCCCTCGCCACCCCGGCGGGCGCCTCCGCCTTCCTCGGCCAGGAGATCGCGACCATGGGCGCCCTGATCAAGGAGTTCGGGATCGAGCCTCAATAATGATCGGCACCTGACGATGCGAGCAGCTTCAACGGAGGCACAAATGAAGGGCCTTGCACACGTCATGCAATGTCCGCTTCCGGGACATCTGCGAGAGTCTGCATTTGGCGCGCAGGCGAAGCGCCAAAGACGGGCCTCTATCCCATCTTCGTGCCGATGATCGGCAGCACGGTCTACTCGACATGCTGATGCTGTTGATCGTCCCCGCGATCGCCTTGGCCCGGGGCCGGCAATTGCCGCAAGAGGTGACCGCGACCAGTGACGCGCACCAACTCCCTCAGCAACTGCACGGTCCTCCTGCGATTGAGGTAGCGAGAACGTCAGCATCCGGGCGAAGATCAACCTCAACGGCCCCCAAACTGGATCAAGCGTATGAACTGGCCGCTCGGGCAATCACGACTCCCTTCAAAAGAGCTGCACCGGAGATTGGTCACCAGGATCACTCCATGGTCGATCGGCAAGGCGAGCGTCATGCCGCCACCGTCATCTTGTCGATGCCGTAGATCCGGTCGACGATAAGCAGGGCGACCACCGCCATCAGCAGTTGCAGCGAGCTCAGCGCCGCGATCGTCGGGTCGAACTGGTTCTCCAGATAGCTCAGCATCACCACCGGCAGCGTCCCGGTGCTGGCGCTGGCGAAGAAATAGCTGATCGGCAGGTTGTCGAAGGAGGTCAGGAAAGAGAACAGCGCGCCCGCCATGATCCCCGGCCGGATCAGCGGCAGCGTGACGTGCCAGAAGACCCGCGCCGGATCGGCGCCGAGGATCGCCGCCGCTTCCTCATAGGCAGGCGGCAGGCCGGCATAGACGCCGGCAACCGTCCGGATGACATAGGGCAGGCAGACGACCGTATGGGTGATCAGCAGCGCGGTGAAGGAGATGCCGATCCCAAGCCAGGACAGGAAGAACAGCGAGGCGAAGCCGATGACGATCATCGGCATCGAGAGCGGCGAGAGCAGGAAGGTCATCACCGCGCTGGCCCAGGCCGCCCGTGAGCGAGCGAGGTATAGGCAGGCCGGGACGCCGATCAGGCAGGAGAGCAGCGTGGCGGCGATCGCGACGCCGATGCTGACCTTCAGCGCGCTGACGAAGGGCTGGTAGGCGAAGATGTTGGCGAACCACTTCAGCGACCAGCCGGGGATCGGGAAGGCGACATAGCCGGCCGAAGTGAAGGAGACGACGACGACCACGATGATCGGCGCCAACATGAAGGTGAAGAACAGCACCGTGAAGGCGACGAGGCCGAGATCGATCCAGTCCCGCTTGCGCGCGCGCATCGCTTAGGCTCCGCGACGGCGCACGAGGCGCAATTGCAGGAAGAGGCAGGACAGCGCGACCGCGAGCAGCAGCGTGCTCATCGCGCTCGCCATCCCGAAATCGCGGGTCGTGTTGAACTGTTGGTAGATCAGCAGCGGCAAGGTCTGGAGGCCGCCGCCAAGCAGGACCAGCGTGACGAAGCTGCCATTGGCGATCATGAAGACCAGGATCGCGCCGGTGCCGATGCCGTCCAGCGAAAGCGGCAGCGTGATCTCGCGGAAGGCGCGCAGCCGTCCAGCGCCGAGGATCTTGGCCGATTCCTCGAGCCGCCGGTCGACCGATTGCAGCACGGTCGCGATCGAGAGGACCATATAGGGCACGAGGACGTGCACGAGCGCCGCGATGGCGATGCCCGGCGAGTTGGTCAGGCGCAAGGGGGCCTCGATCAACCCGAGCTGGTCGAGCAGCAGGTTGTTGACGAGGCCGCGGCGCGCGAACAGCACCTGCCAGCCGAAGGTGCGCATGATGATCGAGGTCAGCAGCGGCGCGATCAGCAGGAAGATGATCAGGCCCGCCCAGCGGCCGGATTTGCGCACCAGCACATAGGCGACGGGATAGCCGATCACGATGCAGATCGCCGTGACGCCGGCCGAGAGCAGGATCGTTTCTGCCGTGACGCGCAGATAAAAGCTGTCGGTCAGCAGCGCCGAATAGCGCGTCAGCGTCAGCTGGCCCTCGGCGCCGACGAGACTGCGCATGCCATTGTCGAGCAAAGGCAGCACGAAGAACACGAACAGGAAGAGCGCGGCCGGCAGCGCCAGCAGCCACGACATCCCTTGCGGCTTCTTGTGTCCGTCCAGTGCTGGCGCGGGAGCTTGCATCGTCACGACCTTCGTCCGGAAGAAGCCGCTGCCGCCCGCATAGGCGGCAGCGGCCCGCCGTTCAGCGTCCGATCTCGCGGTTCCAGCGGTTGACCCAGTCGTTGCGCACCTTCGCGATCTCCTCGTAGGGCGGGAACTGGGTCTGCTGCCAGGGCGTGATGCGCGGCTTGAGCTTGTCGCTGTAGACCACGTCGGTATTGGTCACGCCGTAGTTCATGATGTCGGCGAAGAGGGTCTGGTTCTTGGCGTCCAGCACCTCGTTGATGTAGTCCCAGGCCAGCGGGTCGGCATTGACCGGCTTCTGCACGGCGACGCCGTTGAGCGAGCCGCCCTCCGACGGGTTGATGAAGTCGATCCAGGTCGCGCCGGAATCGTAGTGGTTCCAGGTCCGCCCGTCGAAATAGATGCCGAGCTCGGCCTCGCCCGACGAGAGGTGGTTGAAGAAGTCGTTCGGCCCCGCCCAGAAGACGAGGTTCTTCTTCATCTTCTCCATCGCCTTGAAGAACGGATCGACGTTCTCGGTGCCACCGCCGAAGGCCTTGGCCATGGCCCAGATCAGCATGATCGGCGTCACCGCATAGCTGATCGACGGAACCGAGGCGACGAACTCGCCCTTGGCGACGCGATCGACGAATTCGGCGAAGGATTTCGGGGGGGTCTTCACCCGGTTCTTGTTGAAGGTGATGCCGCCGACGCCGTAGTCGAACAGCGTGCCCTTGCCCATGACTGAGTCGGTCAGCTCCTTCGGGGTCTTCGCCAGATTAGGCAGCTTCTCGACCGTGAAATCGTCGACGAGGCCGGCTTTCGCCGCGGTCAGCGCGAGGTCAGGCGTCATGATCAGCACGTCGACCGGCGGCTTCTTCGGATTGGCCTCGACCTGCGCCAGCCATTGCGGCGGGCCGCCGAGCGAGACATTGGCCTTCGCCTTGGTCTTGGCCTCGAAGGGAGCGACGAAGCATTTGCGCACCGCCTCCTCCCAGACGCCGCCGAAGGCGGTGACGGTGATCGACTTGTCCTGCGCCTGCGCGAGGCGCGGCATGCCGCCGGCGGCGAGGGCGGTGGCGCCGCCGATAAATCTACGCCTGTCCAGCTTCGTCATCGCAGTGCTCCATGGTTCGAGGGCGTTTGCATCGGGCTGGTGTCAAAGCTCCGCGGCGGCGGTCGCGAGCCGCTCTCGCGCCGTGCGCAGGGCCTCGTCGCCGGCGCCCACGCGCGGGAAACCGTCCGGCAGGGCGGAGAGCGCCTGCGCGAAGATATCACGACGCCGGCGTTGACGCGCCGAGCCGGGCAGGGCGACCAGACCGGCATTCAGCCGGTCCATCAGCTCGGGCGTGAAGACCGCATCCCAGCGCTCGCGTTCCGGGCCGTGGCCGCCGGCGCGCTGCATGGCGGCGCGGCGCGCCCCGGTCGCTGCCTCGTCGACCTCGCCGCCATGGATCACCACGCCATAGTTGCGGGCTGCCGCCTCCGCGGTGACGAAGCCGTTGCGCACATCATGCAGCACGGCCTGCGTGTCGCGCTCGGCCGGATCGCCCCAGCCACCCGCGCCGGGCGTCAGGAAGGTGACGGTGTCGCCGGCATTGATGGTCAGGACGTCGATCTTGCCGAGCCGGCGCTCGTCGAGCCGGCCGCGATTGACGATCAGCTCGCCCGGAGCGCCGGGCCTGCCGCCATTCGAACCCCAGGGCCTGAACAGCAGGCGCTCCATTCCCCGGCCGAGCACATTGGTGTCGTCGGTGAGGGCGCGGAAGGTGAGTTCCATGCCGCAGCCGCCGCGCCAGCGCCCGGCGCCGCCGGAATCGGGCCGCAGGGCATAGCTCATGATCTCGACGCCGAGCTCGGCTTCGACGGTCTCGACCGGATTGTTGGCGAGGTTCGAGATGCCGCTGTCGCGGCCGTCAACGCCGTCCCGACCGGAGCGGGCGCCGGTGCCGCCGATCATCGGCTCGATCACCTGGACGCGCCGGCCGCCGCGGCCGTCGGGCTCGGCCATCACCACCGGGATCACGGTGCCGGATGAGGCCGCCGGCATCACCTGCGGCAGAGCCTGGCCGAAGGCGCCGTTCAGCACATCGTTGACGCGGATCGCCGCCGCATGGCGCACGCCGGTCGCCGCCGGCTCCTGCGGGTTGACGAGGCTGCCTTCGGGCGCGGTGATCCTGACCGGCTCGAGCAGGCCGGCATTGAGCGGCGTGGTCGGGTCGAGCGTGTTGACCAGCGCCAGCACGCGCAGGGTCAGCCAGGCATGCGGGCGCCCGCGCGAGGGAATGTTCATCGCGGTCGCGACCTGCGGGTCGGTGCCGGTGAAGTCGAGATGGACCGTCCCGTCGGTGAAGGTCGCGGCGAGCGCGATACGCACCGGCAGCTGCGTTGCCGCGTCGTCGTCGAGATAGTCGCTGAAGCGATAGGTGCCGTCAGGGACGCGCTTCAGCACGGCGCGCGCCTTCTGCGCGGCGTAGCTCATCAGGTCGGTGGCTGCGACGCAGACCGCGTCCGCCCCATGCTGGCCGATGGTCTGCTCCAGGCGGCGCCGGCCGGCCGCGAGCGCGGCCAGCATGGCGCGGATGTCGCCCATGTTCGCTTCGGGCGTGCGGCTGTTGGCGTCGAGGAAGAGGCGGACCTCCGGCACCATCTCGCCGCGCCGCATCAGCTTGACCGGCGGGATGCGCAGGCCTTCCTGGAAGATCTCGGTATTGACAGGCGAGATGCTCGACGGCACGCGCCCGCCCACATCCGAGCAGTGAACGAAGCACCAGCCATAGGCGACGATCCGGCCCTCGTGGAAATAGGGCTCGATCATGTGCAGGTCGGGCAGGTGGGTTGAGAGTCCCTCCGAGCGATAGGGGTCGTTGGTCAGGATGACGTCGCCCGGCTCGAGCGGCCCGACGGCCGCGATCGTCGGCAGGCATTCGAGCCCGACGAAGCCGGAGACGCCGATCGAGCGCGGATAGGCGAAGAAGCGACCGTCCAGCCCGGCCAGCGCACAGGCGAAATCGGCGGTTTCCTTGACATAGAGTGTCCGGCCGGTGCGCTGCAGCGTCAGGCACATCTCCTCGCTGACCGCTGCGAGCTTGTTGCCGAGGATGGCGAGCGTGACCGAGTCGAGCTTCATGACGGCTGTCTTTCGAGATGCAGATTGCCGGCCTCGTCGGCCCGCGCGCCCCAGCCGGGCAACAGGATCGTGGTGGTGTCCTCCTGCTCGATGATCGCCGGCCCGCTCACCGTGTCGCCGGCGCCAAAGGCGGCGCGGGCGTAGACCGCGGCGTCCAGCCAGGCGCCGCGGCGGAACAAGGGCCGCCTGCCGCTGGCCGGCGGCTGGCCGTCGCCCGCCGAAATCCGGGGCTGAGTCAGCTTCGGGGTCTCGCCGACCATGGCGAGGCGCGCCGTGCCGAGCTCGACCAGGCTGTCGCCGTCGCGAAAGCCGTAGATGCGCTCATGCTCGCGGTGGAAGGCCTCGGCGACGGCATCCTGCGTGCGGCAATCCTGGTCCAGCCGCACACGCAGCTCATAGGCCTGGCCGGCATAGCGCATGTCGACCCCTCGCTCGATCCGCCGGCCGGTCGCCTGCTCGCCCTCATGATCGAGCCAGGCGGTGCCTTCTGCCGTAAGCTCGGCGAAGACGGTTTGCAGCAAGGCGGCGCTCGCCGCATCGAGAGGGCGGCGCAGGCTGCGCACGAAGTCGCGGCGCAGATCGGCCGCGACGGCGCCGAGCGCGCAGAAGGTCCCCGCGGCGGGTGGGATCACGACGCTGCCGATCCCGACCTCCTCGGCGAGGAGGTTGGCATGGGTCGGCCCGGCGCCTCCGAAGGGCACGAGCGCGAAGCCCGCCGGATCGAGCCCGCGCGCGGCGAGGGTTTTGTAGAGTTCCGTCGCCATGCCGGCGGTGGTGACGGCGAGCGCCCCTTCGGCCGCACGCGCTGCGCCGTCCGGCCCGGCGAGGCCAATGCGGTCCGCGATCTCAGCCAGGGCCTGCTCGGCCGCGCCCTTGTCCAGCCGCATGCGGCCGCCGAGGAAGCCGTCGGGGTCGATATAGCCGAGCGCCAGATAGCAGTCGGTGACCGCGGGCTCGCGGCCGCCGCGGCCATAGGAGACAGGGCCGGGCATGGCCCCGGCGCTCCTTGGCCCGACCTTGAGGACGCCGTGGCCGTCGACCCAGACGATGGAGCCGCCGCCGGCGCCGATCGCCGAGACGTCGACGACCGGCAGGACCAGCGGCAGCCCGCCGATATCCGTGCGCGTCGCCAGTTCCGCCGAGCCGGCATGGGCGACGGCGATATCCGAGGAGGTACCGCCCATGTCGAAGGAGATGATCGAGCTGACGCCGGCCGCGCTCGCCAGCCGGGCCGCCGCCATCACGCCCGAGGCCGGCCCGGACAGGATCGTCTCGACCGGCCGGTCGATGGCGGACGCAAGACTGAGCGAGCCGCCATTGGAGGCGGTCACCAGGATCGGCGCCTCGACGCCGTCGCGCGCGAGCCCCTGCTTCAGCCCGGCGAAATAGCGCTGCATCAGCGGTTGGATATAGGCGTTGAGACAGGCGACCAGCGTTCGCTCGTATTCGCGGATTTCCGGCCAGATGGCCGCGGCCGAGGTGATGGCGAGGCCGCCTACGCCGACCGAGAGCTTGTCGGCCAGCGCGATCTCCACCTCCGGCCTGGCATAGCCGTTGATCAGGACGAGGGCGGCGGCATCGGCGCCTAGGGCCTTGAGCTCGGCGGCGACGCGCGCGAGTTCAGCCTCGTCCGGAGCGCGCGTGACCTCTCCGGCCGCCGACAGGCGCGCATCGATCTCGACGATCGCGCAGCGCGGAACCAGCGGCTCCTCCTTGCTCGAGTGGAAATCGAAGGAGGAGGGCATGCGGCTGCGCGCGATCTCCAGGATGTCGCGGAAGCCCTTGCTGACCACGAGCGCGATGGTGGCGCCGCGCCGCTGGATGATCGCGTTGAGGCCGATCGTCGTGCCGTGCATCAGCAGCGAGACGTCGCCCGCGGTCAGGCCGGCCTTGCCGAGCAGCGACTTCAACCCATCGATCGGGGCGCGGGACGGCTCGTCCGGCGTCGACGGCTCCTTGTAGTGGACCAGGCCGCCGTCACGCGGATCGGCCAGCACGAAATCCGTGAAGGTGCCGCCGACATCGATGCCGATCCGCGCGCCCTGTCCATTTGCAGTCGTCATGCAGCCTCACTCCGCGTCGATCGGCACCGCATCCTGCGGCGCCCAACCAAGCGTCAAAACATCGCCGAGCCGGAAGGAGATGGTGCCGAGCGGCCCGTCGGCCTGCCGATAGACGATCAGCTCGCGCCCGAGATGCGCAGCCTCGACCTGATAGGCGGCGTAGTTGCCGCGAAACACGGCGCCGACGACCCGACCTGCAAGGTTTGCACCATCTCCCGCTTCGGCTCCGAGCCGCATCCGTTCCGGCCTGACCGACAGCGTGAGCATGGCGCCGGGCGCAGCCGTCTCGTTCAGCGGCACCGGCGAGTCGCCGCCTGGCCCCGACAGCAGGAGGTTTCGGCCATCCGGCGCGACCTTGCCTGCGAAGATGTTCGAGGCGCCGAGGAATTCGGCAACGAAGCGGCTGCGCGGCCGGTCGTAGATGTCCGTCGGCGTGCCGATCTGGAGGATGCGGCCGCCCTGCATCACCGCGACCCTGTCCGACATCGACAGGGCCTCTTCCTGATCGTGGGTGACGAGCAGTGTGGTGATGCCAAGGCGCTGCTGCATGGTCCGGATCTCGAACTGCATGCTCTCGCGCAGCGACTTGTCGAGCGCCCCCAGCGGCTCGTCGAGCAGCAGCACCTTCGGATTGACAACGAGCGAGCGGGCGAGCGCGACGCGTTGCTGCTGGCCGCCCGAAAGCTGCGACGGATACATGTCGGCGCGATCCGGCAGCCGGATCAGGTCCAGCATCTCCGCCACGCGCCGGTCGCGCTCGGCACGGCCGACATCGGCCATGCGCAGGCCGAAGCCGATGTTCTCGGCGACGGTGCGGTGCGGGAACAGGCTGTAGTTCTGGAAGACCATTCCCAGCTTGCGGCGATGCGGCGGCAGACGCGATACGTCGGTCCCGCCGATCCGAATGGTGCCGGAATCGGGATATTCGAAGCCGGCGACCATGCGCAGCGTCGTGGTCTTGCCGCAGCCGGACGGACCGAGCAGGGCGACGAGCTCGCCCGCAGAAACATCGAGATCGAGGTCGCGCACCGCGAGGACGGCGTCATAGGATTTGCGGACGCCGGCGAGCGTCAACGTCTCCGCCGAACCCCGCCCGGCCGTCGTCATTGAAGCGCCTCTGCGCAAGGCGATGTCGTTGCTGGTGACGGCATGGGAAAACCGTTCCCTTTTGATTTTGTAGCGCTACAATGGCAGAGCGATCAGGTGAGTCAAGCACCGTTCCATGCCCTTGTGAGGTATGGGGCAGCGGTTCGAAAGCAGGTGCAGGCCTTGCCGGCCAGGGAAGGGAGGCGCGATGACGAAAAGCAGGGACATGGCGGGACCCGTCACCATGCATTCGGTTGCGAAAGCGGCCGGCGTCTCGCCGATGACGGTGTCGAACACGTTCAAGTACCCGGAGCGGGTGCAGGAGGAGACGCGGCGGCGCGTTTGCGAGGTCGCCGCCGAACTGGGCTATATTCCCAATCACGCGGCCGGGAACCTCGCCTCGGGCCAGAGCCGCGTCATCGGCGCGGTCATTCCCTCGATCAAGAATTCCAGCTTCTATAAATACGTCCGTGGGATGCAAGATGCCGCCGCCCAAGGCGGTTACGAACTGGTGCTCCAGATCGCCGATACGAAACGGCACGAGATGGCGGCGATCCGAACCTTCATCGGCCTGCGCGTGGCAGGCCTGACGCTGGTCGGCAACGAGCACGAAGACCAGGCCGCCGACCTGCTGCGAAAGACCGGCGTGCCGGTGGTGGAGGCCTGGGTCCACGGTGATCCGCTCGACATGGCCGTCGGCTATTCTTCGGCCGCCGCGACGCGGGCCATGGTCGACCATCTCGTCGCTGCCGGCCGGCAGCACATTGGTTTCGTCGGATATGCCGGCGATGTCGCCGGTCGCTACACCGAGCGATTGCCCGCATTCGAACAGCGGATGCGCGAATACGGGCTCGAGCCACATCTGTGTCATCTCGCCGACGAAGCCGATGGTTTTGGCGCCGGGTCGAAGGCGCTCGACGCTCTTTGCCGCATGGGGGCGTCGATCGACGCCGTGCTCTGTCCGACCGACATCGTCGCCGCCGGGGTGCTCTTCGAGTGCGGGCGGCGGGGCTGGAAGGTGCCGGAGCGTCTCGCCGTCGCTGGTTGGGGCGACTACGAGATCGCATCCGAGATTTCGCCCCAGCTTACGACGATCCAGCCCAATGCCTATGAGATGGGGCACAGCGCGATCGAGATGGTGATTGCGCGCTCGTCCGGCCTCAGCGTGCAGATGCGGACGAGGGACACAGGCTTCGGCGTCGTTGAAAGGGCTAGCACACGGCTTGCGCCTATCGGCGTGGACTAAGCAGGAGGCCGACCGATCCGGGACGTCTGCTCAGCGCAACTTACCCCGCCGATGCCGATGTCTGGGCTGGAATCACGCCGGTGGAGCCGCCGGTGACCATGGCTGTTGCTCGGCGCGGCGAGCGAGTTAGCTAGGTTAAGTCAGCTCGCTCTGATCCGTCCAGGCAGAAATGTCCGCTTCCGGGCAATGTCCCAATGTCTGCAATTGGCGCAGGCCGACCGTGGCTAACGTTAGCCGATCTGGTCGCCGCCGCCGCTCCAGTGGAGATGGGAGCGCATGAGCGAGGCGGCCTGCTCGCGATCGTCCCGTTCGAGCAGGTCGAGGATTTGGAGATGCTCGTGCGTGTGCCGCTCGACCATCTCCAGATCGGGAATGAAGCGGTAGGCGAAGAGACGGCGGATGCGGTTGATCCGACGCAGTGCCTCGAGCAGGAAGGCGTTGCCGGAGCATTCCGCGATGGCTTCGTGCACCTCGCAGCCGAAGCGGAACATTTCGGAGAGGGTGAAGACCCGCAGGCCATCCTTGCGCACACGCTCCTGGTGCTCGCGCACCGGGGCCATCAGCTCGGCATTCCATCGGAATGTCGGCTCGAGAATGCCGCCGGGCTCGATCATCATGCGCAGCCGCCCGGTCTGGGCATAGGCCAGAGGGCTGTTGAGGGTCTGCGTGAAACGCCAGCCATAACCGCGCAGACGCTCGACCCAGCCCTCGGCCGCGATCCGGTCCAGCAGGCGTAGCAGCTCAGCCCGCTTCAGGCCGTAGCGGCGCATCAGCTCCGCCTCGCTGACGACATCGGGCACGCGCCCTTCGAGCCGATCCTTGGCGATCGCGAGGTAGTGGGTCTCGCTCCGGTCGCCGGCGTTCAGCGCCTTCATCGCGATGTCCGAGTCGAGGCTCTGGGCGAGGACGAAGCCCTTGTTCGGAACCGCTTCCGCCAGCCCGGCCTCGGCGAGCGAGCGCAGCGCGGCGCGAACGGGGCCCCGCGAAACGCCGAGACGATTGGCGAGCCGGTGCTCGAACAACCGCTCGCCGCGCCGGATGTTCTCGCTGCGCGCGATCTCGACGATCTGGCCCGCGAGCTCGATCGCTTTCGGTGACGCTGAAACGCCGTCGCTCATGCCGGCTCTGTACCCGCTGTCTGTCCCGGCTGACTCGCCGCTGCGACTGTAGGCGTCGAGAGGCGATTGACAATCTGATTGCAGATTTTGTACTTTATAGCAACAAATGACAAAATGATGCTCCAGGGTAGGCGATGCGCGATATCCAAATCTGCGAGGTCGGCCCTCGCGACGGCTTGCAGCTGGTGCGTCAGGTGATGCCGACGCAGACGAAGCGGGACTGGATCGGGGCGTTGGCGCGCTGCGGCTTCGGCGAAATCGATGCGACCAGCTTCGTGCCGCCGCAGGTCTTCCCGCAATTCGCGGATGCAGCGGAGATGGTGCAGGCCGCGCGCGCCGCCGACGCGCACTGGCGGGTCGGCGCACTGGTGCCCAACGCCAGGGGTGCCGAGCGTGCGATTACGGCCGGGGCGCAGATGCTCTATTGCATCGTCTCGGCCAGCCACAGCCACAGCATGGCCAATACAAGGCGCACGCGTGATGAGCAGGCGGAGATCGTCGGCGCTATCGTCGCGCAGGCGAAGCAGCAGGCCGAGGCGCCCCATGTCATGGGCGGCATTCCGACCGCCTTCGGCTGCTCGCTCGAAGGGCGTGTCGCCGAACGCGATGTCTGCCAGGTCGCCGAGGCGCTGGCCCGGCACGGCGTCGACGAGATCGGGCTCGCCGACACGGTCGGCTATGCCGATCCGCGTCTGGTTCGGGCGCTGGTGAAGTCCGTGCGCAGCGCGGTCGGCCCGGACATGCCGATCCGGTTGCATTTCCACGACACGATGGGGCTCGGTCTCGCCAATGTGCTGGCCGGGCTGGAGGCCGGCGTGACGACCTTCGACGCCGCTTGCGGCGGGCTCGGCGGCTGCCCCTTCGCGCCCGGCGCCTCCGGCAATATCGCGAGCGAGGATCTGGTCTTCATGCTGGAGCAGATGGGATTGCGGACCGGGATCGACCTGGAGCGCCTGCTCGCCGCCACGGAAATTCTCGCCACTGCCCTGCCGGATGAGCGGATTCGCAGTCATGTCCGCGAGGCAGGCCTGCCGAAGGTCTATGGAGTCGCCGCGTGAGCCCGCTGCCGCTCGAAGGCGTCCGTGTCATCGAATTCTCCCAGATGGTGATGGGACCGTCCTGCGGGATGATCCTCGCCGATCTTGGGGCGGACGTGATCAAGGTCGAGCCGCCGAAAGGCGATCGGACGCGCTTCTTCAAGAGCGTCGCATCCGGCTTTTTCAACACCTACAGCCGCAACAAGCGCAGCGTCGTCATCGACACCGCGACGCCGGAGGGGCGCGAGACGGCGCGCGAGCTGATCCTCGGCGCCGATGTGCTGATCGAGAATTTCCGTCCGGGATTGCTGGCGAGGTACGGCCTCGACTACGAGACGTTCGCCCCCGATGCGCCGCGGCTGATCTACTGCTCGCTGAAGGGCTATCTGCCGGGCCCCTACGAGAACCGCCTCGCGCTCGACGAGGTCGTCCAGATGATGGGCGGCCTCGCCTATATGACGGGGCTTCCCGGCAAGCCGATGCGCGCGGGCGCCTCCGTCAACGACATCATGGGCGGCATGTTCGGGGTGATCGCGATCCAGGCGGCGCTGGCCCAGCGCGAGCGCACCGGCAAGGGTAGCTACATCCAGAGCGCGCTGTTCGAGAACAACGTCTTCCTGATGGCCCAGGCGATGATGTTCGAGAGCGTGACCGGGGAGCGTTCCGTGCCCTGGTCGGTGAAGGAATCGCCCTGGCCGGTCTACGACCTCTTCGACACCAGTAGCGGCGACAAGATCTTCATCTCGATCGTCGGCGAGGAGCACTGGGAGGCATTCTGCCGGACCTTCGGCCGCGAGGCCTGGCTCGACGATCCGCGGCTGGCGACCGGCCAGGGCCGGGTCGACAATCGTAGCTGGATCATTCCCGAGATCAGGTCGATCGTGGCCCAGCACGAGATCGGCGAGATCAGCGCCATCCTGGAGCGGCTGGAGCTGCCCTTCGCACCGGTGAACAAGCCGGGTGACTTGTTCGACGATCCGCATCTCAACGCCTCGGGCGGGCTGCTCGAACTGACCTTGAACAACGGCCACACCGTCAAAACCCCGGCGCTGCCCTTCATCTTCGACGGTCACCGCCTGAAGAAGCGGCGCGATCCGCCGACCATCGGCCAGCACACGGACGAGGTGCTGGCAGAGCTGCAAGACCGGAAAACCGGCACCGCAAACTGACACGATCCAGGGAGGACAGCATGGAGATCACACGTCGAGATTTGCTGGCGGGGGGCGGTAGCCTCGCGATCGCCGGCCTCGTCCCCGCCGCTGGACGAGCCCAGTCGGCGACGGCTTCGCTCGCCTATGGACCGCAGACCGCGGTCTATGCGCTGGGCGCGATCGCCGATGCTCGCGGCTTCTTCAAGACCGAGAAGCTCGAGCTCAAGCTCGTCGTCGGCAATGCCGGCACCCATGGCCGCCAGACGCTCGCGGCAGGCCAGGCGCTGTTCGCCCATGGCGATGCGAGCCACCCGCTGCAGCTCTCGACGCGCGGCAAGCCCTGCAAGATCATCATGGCGACGCAGATGATCTCGTCGATCGCCAATGTCGTCATCCGCAAGGACCTGTTCGATGCCGGCATCGACAGCGTCGAGAAGCTCGCGGCCTACAAGCGGCCGAACGGAGGCAAGCCCGTGATCGCCGCGACCGCGATCGGCTCCGGCACCTGGATGTACGGTACCTACACCTTCGAGTCGAAGGGGCTCGGCGACAAGGTGACCTGGGTCGCCGGCGGCGGGCTGAACACCATGCTGCCCGGGCTCGAGACCAAGCAGTTCGATGCGATCATCGCGCCGCCCGGCTGGGTGGTGGAGTCGGAGGCGAAGGGCTTCGGCAAGGCGATCTTCGACACCTCCAAGCCCGGCGTCTTCGTCTCCGCCTATGGCGGCACCGTGCCCGTACTCGTCCTCTATGCGCTGACCGAGACCTGCGAGCAGGAGAAGGCCAAGGTCCAGGCCTTCGTCAACGCGATGTATCAGGGGATGAAATGGGTCAAGGCGACGCCGATCGACGAGGTCTACGCGCTGGTCGGCGAGAAGCTCTACAGCGGCCAGGATCCCAATGCGGTCAAGGCGGAGCTCGGCTTCGACAAGCAGACCTGGGAGTATGACGGGCGCATCGACAAGGCCTCCTTCGAGCGCGGCGGCAAGGTCTGGTATCGCCAGGGGACCGATATTCCGCCGGCGAAATACGAGGACATCGTCGACATGACGTTCCTCGAAGCCGCACGCGCCAAGTTCGGGTGAGCGGGGTCATGGCGCTGGCTCAACGCACCCGGCCTGACACCCCGCTCGCGCAGGCGGAGCCGGCGCGAGAACGCGTCCGCATCACCGTCCGGAATCTCGACAAGCGCTACGGGTCCGGCGAAGCCGGGGTCATGGCAGTCGATGACGTCTCCTTCGAGGTCAAGCAGGGCGAGTTCGTCGCGCTGCTCGGTCCTTCCGGCTGCGGCAAGAGCACGATCCTCAACATGGTCGCGGGCCTCATCCCGCGCAGCGGCGGGCATATCGCGATCGATGCGGACGAGGTCCGCCACGGCGACGTCAACCGCAAGGTCGGCTACGTCTTCCAGCGCGACACGGTGTTCCCTTGGCGGACGGTCGAGGCCAATATCGGCTATGGCCTCGAAATCGCCGGTGTCGACAAGGCCGAGCGCAAGGCCAAGGTCGCGCGGGCGATCGAGACCGCCGGGCTCGGCGGCTTCGGGGCGAAGTTCCCGCGCATGCTCTCGGGCGGCATGCGCCAGCGCGTCGCGCTGATGCGCACGCTGATCATGGAGCCTGAGATCCTGCTGATGGACGAGCCGTTCGGCGCGCTCGACACGCACACCAAGCTGGAAATGCACAAGACGCTGCTCGATATCTGGGAGCGCGAGCGCCAGACCGTGCTGTTCGTGACGCATGACCTCGGCGAGGCCCTGACCCTGGCGAGCCGGATCATCCTGCTCTCGGCCCGCCCCGGCCGGCTCAAGGAGGATTTCGAGGTGCCCTTCGCCCGGCCGCGTGACGCCGTCGCGCTGCGCGAGAGCGCCGAGTTCGGCAAGCTTTACTCCCACATCTGGCATTCGCTCGGCGAAGAGTTCCGGCGGACCAAGGCGGAGTGATCAGATGAAACATTCCTCCGCAAAGGTCGTCGCCTGGCAGGTCGCGATCCTGGTCGTCGTCCTCTCGATCTGGGAATGGGGCTGGAGCCTGCGCGGCATCGCTGCGCTGAAGCCGCTCGTGCCCAGCATCCTCGATCCCTATTTCATCTCGAAGCCGTCGATGATCTGGACGAGCTTCCTGAAACTGAGCTGCCTTGGCGATGCGGCCGGTTTCGGGACGTGCTTCGCCCGCAACGACAATAATCTCTGGCTGGCGCTGTTGGTCACGCTCAAGAACATGTGGTGGGGCTTCGTCTTCGGCACCGTGTCCGGCGTCGCCTGCGGGCTGATCCTCGGGCGCTCTGATTATCTCTCGCGCATCTTCCAGCCCTATGTCGTGGCGATGAACTCGATCCCGCGCATCGCGCTGGTGCCGCTGATCATCCTGATGTTCGGTCTCGGCGACATATCGAAGATCGTCACGGCCTGGATCGTCGTGTTCTTCGTGGTCTTCTTCAACACCTTCGAGGGCACGCGTGCCGTCGATCGCGACCAGATCGCGGCGGCGCGCTTGCTTGGCGCGTCCGAGATGACGGTTCTGCGCACGGTCGTGATCCCCTCGGCGCTGGCCTGGGTGTTCGCCTCGCTGACGCCGGCAGTCTCCTTCGCGCTGATCGGTGTCATCGTCGGCGAGTTCATCGGAGCCGAGCGCGGTCTCGGCAAGCTGATCATCGAGGCCGAGGCGCGGGCCAATGCCGCCGAGATGATGGTCGCGATCTTCGCGATGATGGTCGTCGGCATCCTGCTCGCGACCATCGTCAGGCAGTTGCAGAGCTATCTGCTACGCTGGCAACCGCAATTCGAAGCCCAGGCCTGACCGGCCATGCAAGCGATCCGCTTCGACGGCCGGGTGCTGTTCCTCTCGGCCGATGCCGGGGTCGTCCGCCGGCAACTGCAGGGCGAGGATCTCGATCGCGAGACCGCAGGCACGCTGCGCGACGACGTCTCGACCGACGAGATCACGCCGCTGCCCTCGCTGGTGCATTTCGACGACGAGATCGGCCGGCATGCCCATACCGGCTATCGCGCCGGCGAGAGCAACCCGATCCTGCTCGACGCCCTGCGCCTCGGCGGCTTCGGCGTGCTCGTCGCCGGCCGCCGCTACGGCAAAGGGTCGTCGCGCGAGCATGCCCCCCTGGCCGAGCGCGCGGCCGGGATCAGGCTCGTCATCGCCGAGAGCTTCGAGCGGATCTACCGCCAGAACTGCGACAATATCGGGCTGTTCACCTCGACCGATTTCGGCCTGCTCGATCGCGTCCGGGCCGGCGAAGCCATACCGCTCGCCGACCTATTGCAAGGGCGCGACGAGCTGGCGGCAGGAATTCTCGCCGCCGGTGGCCTGCTCGAATATGGCAGGGCTCATCTCACTGATGCGAAACCGGCTCCGTTGCCGGACGACACGGCGCCGCGAACCCTCACTCAGAAGATCATCGCGCGCCACCTTCTGGCGGAACCGGGGCGCCATTGGGCTGCCGAGCCGGGAAGCGGCGGCTTCGTCCGCGCGCGCTTCCGTTTCATCCACGAGATCTACACGGCGATGGCGGCGCATATGCTGCATCGCTGCTACGGCCGGCCGCTCGCGCTGCACGAGCCGGAGACGATCCTCTGTTTCGAGGATCACAACGCCTATGCGCATCGCTCGCCGACCCATCAGCGGCAGAACCTGCTGCCGGCGATCCGCCGGCTCTCGGAAGGACATCGTACCTTCGCCCGCGCCTACGGCCTGAAGGATCACGGTTATCTCGCCGGCGAGGACGGCTCGGAAGGCATCTCGCATGCGCTGATGGCGGAGACCTACGCCGTTCCCGGCGAGATCTGCGTCGGCACCGACTCGCACACGCCGCATTCGGGCGCGCTCGGCTGCCTCGCCTTCGGCATCGGCACGACCGACATGGCCAACGCGTTCATGACCGGCGCAGTTCGGCTCACTGTCCCGGAATCGCTGCTGATCCGCCTCGAGGGCAGCCTGCCCTCCGGCGTGACGGCCAAGGACGTCGTCCTGAAGCTGCTCGCCGAGCCGCGAATCCGGGCCGGGCTCGGGCTCGGTCGCGTCTTCGAATTCGCCGGGCCGGTCGTCTCGGCGATGTCGATCGACGAGCGTGCGACGCTGACCAACATGACGGCGGAGCTCGGCGGCTTCAGCGGGATCGTCGCGCCCGACGCCAAGACCGCCCGCTTCATCCGCGAGCGGCGTGGCGGCGACGCCGTGATCGAGGACTGGATGGCGAGCGATCCGGGCGCGCCCTATGCCGCCGAGCTGACGCTGGACTGCTCGGCCTTGACGCCGATGCTGGCGGCCCCCGGCGATCCCGGCAACGGTGTCCCATGCGACGAACTCGTCGCCCCCGTCCCGATCGGCATTGCCTATGGCGGCTCCTGCACGGCAGGCAAGCGCGAGGATTTCGACCAGTATCACGAGGTTCTGGCCTGGGCGGCGGCGCGTGGGCTGAAGGTCCCGGACAATATCGTCTTCTACTTGCAGTTCGGCACCGTGGCCGTACGGCGCTATTGCGAGGAGCGCGGCTATCTCGACACGTTCAGGCGTGTCGGCGCACAGATCCTCAACCCGGCCTGCGGGGCCTGTGCGCAATGCGGGCCGGGCGTGTCTTCGCAGGCGGACGAGGTGACGATCAGCGCGATCAACCGCAACTTCCCCGGCCGCTCCGGCCCCGGCCAGGTCTGGCTGGCAAGTCCGCCGACTGTTGCTGCCAGCGCCATTGCCGGAGAGATCGTCTCATTCGGGCGGTTGCAGAGCCAAATCTTGGGCACCCCCGGTCACGTCCCAAGCCGGAATGATGACTAAACGCTATGCGCTTGCGGTCCACTACGGCAATCGACGTCAACTGGTCGGTCAACAGCCGCAAGGGCCGTGTGCAACGTCCGCTTTCTGGCAACCGTTCAATGTCCGTTCCTGGCGCTAGGCGTCCTCTCGTCGAAGTATGCCGCCGATAGGTGTTTACGCAGATCGGCTGCGCCCAATTTTCGTGAGCACATCGACAAAATGCCGACGCACACCGAGCGGAACCGGGCCTTGCTTGCAGGCGCCAAAGATAGGATCGGGATAGTGCCGCGCGGTTGCGTGCCGTGCTGGAGCTTCTGATCCGTCGCCTCGAAGAGATTCCGCTCCGTAAGCCGCCCTCTTTGCGACAGTCGCCCACGGGGACAGGCTATGAGGGACTCAACCACAGCGCCATTGCAGTCGTGTCTCATCGGATGATGATGAGCGGCCCGATCCTATTCGTCGTCACGCGCAGAGCCTGCTCCAGATGGATCAGGACCGCATTTGTGTCGGCGATCGCCAATGTGCCGCTGACGCGCCGCCGCGCCAGTTCGCCGTTGGCAATCACGATCCGGCCGGAAAAATGGCGGTTCATCTCTTCGACCACGTGGGAGAGCGGCGCATTGTCCACGACGAGTTGCCCGCGTCGCCAAGCGAGCGCCGTGAGGCCATCGCTCGGCCCAATCTGCCTGGTTCCCGTGCTGCGCTGATAGACCGCCCGTTCTCCCTGCGTCACGCGCAATGACACCTGATCCGCACCCTCTAACGCGATCAGCACGGCATTATGTGTTACGGTAACGTCGGTCTCCGTATCGCCGAGACGCACATCGAAAGCAGTGCCCAGCGCAGTGACGCGCGTGCTGCCCGCCTCGACCGTGAATGGGCGCGTCGCATCGCGGGCGACCTCGAAATAGGCCTGTCCTCGCAGCAAGCGCACCGTTCTGTGCCCGGCCGTGTAGTCATAGGCGACCGCCGATGAAGCGTTGAGCTGCACGGTCGAGCCGTCTGTCAACGAGAAGACCGGCATCTCGCCGGTACTCGACATCGCATCCGCCCGAAGACGCATGGGTCCGTCGAGCGCGATGAACAGCGTGCCGGCCATGGCGAGGGTCAGGAGTGTGCCGAGAACCGGCTTGGTCGCGCTGCGGGGCTTGACCTCGAAATCCGCCAGGGCCGGATCGGAGGCGATGGCGGTACGCGCCTCGCCCATGAGTTGCTCGGCCGCCTCATATGCGCGCCGGTTCTCCGGGGCCTCGTCGAGCCACGCCCGGAATGCCGCCTTTTCCGTCGCCGGCTGACCGGTTTCCCGGTTGCGCAGGAGCCAGTCCGCCGCAGCCTCGTGGCGCTTTCGCTGCGCGCGGGTCGCTCGCCTGCCCGGCATGGGAGTCCTCAGGATCATCAAGTTTCAACCGGTAGACGAATAGGCCTGCCAGTTTGGGACTCCTCTAGTCGATCTGCAGGAGGCGATCGAGGCAATATGCCAGCGCGCGGCGCAGATGCCGGTCGACCATGTTGCGGGATATCCCGAGCTTCCGTGCGATCTCGTCCGGCGCGAGGCCGTGGAGCCTGTGCAGGATGAAGACGGCGCGGCGGCGCATCGGCAGTTCGCCGATCGCATCGCACAGGATTGCGATCCGCGCCTCGATCGCCAGAGCCCGGTCCGGCGCGGCGCCCTCCGCGACAGCCGACTGTGCTTCCTGTTCACTGCCGGAGAACAGGCGTGCCTCAAAGCGCTCGCGCCGAAAACGGTCTATGCCGAGATTGATGGCGGCCCGGCAGAGAAACGCGCCAATCGAGCGCTTCTCCCGCAGCACATGCGGACGTGCGGCAAGCTTCACATAGAGATCATGGACGATATCGAGCGCAGCGCCGCGCGAATGGCCGCGGCGGCCAACGGCCGCGACGATCTCGTCGTAATGGGCCTCGATCGCGCGGTTCAGCAACTCGTTGCCATCAACGTCGTTTAAGCCGGAAATAGCGCCAGTCAGCGTCGGCATTGCTTCGGTTTCGTTCCGGACCGCCTATGGCGGGCTGGCCAACACGCCGCAGCTCCGGATCCGGAAACGGCATCGCACCGCTCTCCCTGTCCGTCGCGCTTCCGGTTCGCCAGCGCCCGCCGGTGCTCGTGCCCGCCGGATCGTCCGAGCAGGCGGCAGCTTGACTACTCCAAACTGAAAATCCTTGCAATCACAATAGTTTATAACATTTCTAGGCTTAACCTCCACGCTAGGCTCAGTGCGTGATTCCAGATCGGGGCTCGATTTTGGGGTGGATCGCGACCGCGGGCACAGCCGGTGCGCATGTCAGGCCCGGTTGCCTTCGGTATCGCCTCTCAGGCGGCCGGCACGACGCCCTTTCGCCCGGGGGATGCACATCGGCGTGCCGGTGACGGGATCGGGCACGATGCTGGTCGCTACACCGAAGACCTGCTCGACCACCTGCGCCGTGATCACCTGCCCCGGTTCGCCTGTTGCGGCGATCTTTCCAGCCTTGAGGAACACCATGTGGTCGGCATAGCGGGCCGCCTGATTGAGATCGTGCAGGACGGCGACGACGGTCGTACCTCGTTCGTCGACGAGCGAAGCGATCAGGTCCATGAGCTCGATCTGATGGGTGAGGTCGAGGAAGGTCGTAGGCTCGTCGAGCAGCAGGATGTCGGTCTCCTGCGCCAGAGCCATGGCGATCCAGGCACGCTGGCGCTGCCCCCCGGAAAGGCTGTCGAGCGGCCGGTCGCACAGCGCGCCCGTGCCGGTCAGCCGCAGAGCCTGAGCGCAGGCGTCCTCGTCGGCCTGGGACCAGCGCCCGAACAGTGAGCGATGCGGATAGCGCCCCTGCCGGATGAGATCGAGCACAGTCAGCCCTTCAGGAGCGGCCGGCCCCTGAGACAGGATGCCGATGCGCCGCGCCGTTTCCTTCGCCGGGCGATCGGCGATGGAGCGCCCGTCCAGAAGGACCGCGCCGCTTTTCGGCGCCAGCAGCCCGGCCAAAGCCCGCAGGACGGTGGACTTGCCGCTGCCGTTCGGGCCAAGGAGCGCGGTGAAGGCGCGTTCCGGCACGGCGAGGTCGAGCCCCGCGACGATCGTCGTCCCGCCATAACTGAGCGACAGCCGCTCGGCCGCGAGCGAAGGGGGCTGCGTCAGGTCAAGCCGGGACATGGCGCCGCCCCCATAGGAGATAGCCGAGGAAGGGCGCGCCGATCAGCGATGTGACCAGTCCGGCGGGAAGCTGAGCGGGTGCGATGAGCGTGCGTCCGAGCAGGTCTGCCGCCATCACCAGCGCACCGCCGGTCAGGGCAGCGACGGGGATCAGCAGGGCATGGGCGGGGCCGACGAGACGGCGGGCCAGATGCGGAGCGATCAGCCCGACAAAGCTGATCAGCCCCGCTGCGGCGACGGCGGCCCCAGAGATGAGCGTGCACAGCAGGATCATCAGGGCGCGCGTCAGGTTCACATGCTGGCCGAGGCTGCGCGCAGCGCCGTCGCCGAAGCGGATGAGGTCGAGCTCGCGAGCGCCGAGCCAGGCCAGCGCCAGCGGCCCGGACAGCCAGAGAGCGAGAAGCCGCACCTTGCTCCCATCGGCGTCGTAGACACTGCCGGCGAGCCAGATCATCGCCTGCTGCACGTCTCGGATTTCACCGAAAGCTGTCAGCAACGTGGTGGCTGCGCCCGTCAGCGAGCTAAGGCCGATGCCGACCAAGATGATCCGCAGTGAGGAGGTTCCGCCGCGCCAAGAGAGTGCGTAGATCGCGGACGCCATTGCGCCGGCGCCGGCGAAGCTCGCCCAGGGCAGCAGCGCGGCGGGCGCGCCGGGCAGCGCCACGATCAGCAGCGTCGCCGCCAGCGCCGCGCCCGCATTGATGCCGAGGATGCCGGGCTCGGCCAAGGGATTGCGCATCACCGCCTGCGCGATCGTCCCGGCCACCGCCAGCGCCATGCCGACGAGGAGCGCGAGCAGCGCGCGCGGCAGTCGCAGCTCGAACAGGATCATATGCGTGTCGGGCGATGCCGCTGCCGGGCTCGCGAGGGTGAGGACCAGTTCGCGCGCCGGAATGACGATATCGCCGAGCGCGAGGCTGGCGAGGAACAGCCCCGCGAGCGCGACGAGCAGGATGGGTACGATGCGCATTATCACCGGCCGCCCACCCGGGAGCGCGCCAGCCAGATGAAGAATGGTCCGCCGATCAGCGCCATGGTCACGCCGGCCGGAAAGCTCTGGCTGCCGAGGAGCATGCGCCCCGCGGTATCGGCCACGACCAGGAGCAACGCGCCGCCTAGCGCGCTGAAGGGGATGATCCAGCGGTAATCCACACCGACGCACAAGCGGGCCACATGCGGCACGACCAGGCCGATGAAGCCGATCGGGCCGGCCAGCGCCACCGCCCCGCCCGCGAGCAGAATGACGATCGCAAGAGACAGGCCGCGCCAGATCGGCAGGCTCTGGCCGAGGGACCGCGCGACGTCGGGGCCGAGGCTCAGCGTCGTCACATGGCGGCGCAGGACGAGCGCGGCAACGAGACCCGCGAGGATATAGGGGGAGACGGCGGCGACCTGGGCCATGGATCGGCCCGAGAGCGTGCCGGCTGTCCACAGCCGCACCGCGTCGAGCGTGCCCTGATCGAAGATCAGGATTACGGTGGTCAGCGATGTAAGGAAACCGGCGAGCACCGCGCCGGCGAGAACCAGCCGGAGCGGAGAGCCGCCGGAGCGGCCCGCCGAGCCGAGCGCCTGTACGGTGACGGCGGCCGCGACCGCCCCTGCGAAGGCATGCCAGACATGGATGTCACCAGACCCCACGCCGAACGCGGCGATGGCGATGACCACGGCGAAGGCGGCACCCGCATTGATACCGAGCAAGCCGGGCGAAGCCAGCGGATTACCCGTGACCGCCTGCATGATCGCACCGGCGACGGCAAGCCCCGCGCCTGCCAGCAGGCCGGCCAGCATGCGCGGCAGGCGGATCGACGCGATCACCAGATGGTCGCGCGAGCCGTCAAAGGCGAAAACGGCGTCAAGCACCCGCGAAAACGGAAGCCGTACCGCGCCCAGCGTGACCGACCATGCGGCGACGAGCGCCAGAAGACAGCCGAGAGTCGTCAGGGCGACCGTCCTCCCTCTTTCTCCAGCGGGCGCTGGCGGAGCGGGAGCCGAGCCGGCGACGATCCGGACCTCGCTCATGGCGCCTTCAGGACGAAACGCTCGACGTCGTCCAGGACCCGATGTGCCGAGGCGATGCCGTGAAACCCCATCCAGGTCGCGCGGTCCACGCGATGGTCGCGGCCGGCCCGAACCGCGGGCAGCATCTTCCATAACGGGTTCGCGACGGTCGAGGCGGCGAGCGCGTCGTCGGGCGCAGGGTCGAAACCACTCACCACAACATAGAGCAGGACATCTCCCGTCAGAGCCGAGATCTCTTCCCAGTCCGGCCGCTTGAGCACGGCGCCATCCGACGTGGTCTCATAGGCGGTGCGCTTCACCCCCGCCTCCTGCAGAACCGCATAAGGTGCATAGGCCGATGGGCCGTCGAGATAAACATGGAAGCCACCCGGCCTGACCCGAACGACCGAGATGGGTGTCGCCGGGACGCGCGCCCTGATCGCAGCCACGCGTCGTTCATAGCCTTCCAGAGCGGCCTGCGCCTTGTCGCCGTTCCCGGTAATGTCGGCCAGGAGCCGATATTGCCGCTTCCAGTCCATCTGTTCAATCAGGAGCGTTGGCGCGATCCGGGACGCGCTGTCGCGAATGCGGCCATGCATCTCTGCGCTCCCGACGATCAGGTCGGGCTTCAAGGCGATGATGCGCTCGATGCTCGGTTGCAGGGGGTGCCCCACATCCGAGACAGAGGATCGTCGCGCCGCGTCGCGCACGAGCGGCTCCTGGATGGCCGACAACGGGGCCCCGACGACTGGGACGCCGAGTTCCTGCAGGATGCCCATGGTCAACGCCGGATCCAGCGCGACGATGCGTTGTGGCGCAGCGGGAATGCAGACGCCCGCATCCGCGCCGCCGGACGAGACCATGCGCCCATCGCAAGCCGCCATCGCCGTGGAGGTCGCAGAAGCGCAGATGAGGAGAGCGAGCAGCAGGCGTTGCATGTCGGTGCCTTGTCCGGTCGTGCGAGGACGAAGGCCGGTTCGAGCGGCCTCCGTCGTCCACATCTCAGAATTTCGCCTTGAGGCTGACCCCGAAGCTGCGGCGTGCGCCGAGCGTGGCCATGCTGTCGCCGTCGAGATAGGTCAGATACTTCTCGTCGAACAGGTTCTGGGCGTAGGCGTTGACCTCCCAGTTCTCCCGCTTGTAGCCGGCTTGCGCGTTCACGATCGTCCGGTCGCCGACGAAGCTGTTCGGCGCGTTCACCGAGAAGCGCGCCATGTAGCGGGAGGTGTATTTGGCGTCCGCACCGACATAGATCCCGTTCGCGAATTCGTAGCGGCCACCGATGCCGAGGCTCCATTCGGGCGCCTCCGGGAAGGGATAGCCCGCAAGTTCGATCAGGCCGTGCTGGCTCTTCCTGTTGAACTTCGTGTCGAGATAGCCGATCGAGGCAAAGGCCGTGAACTGGTCCGTCACCCGGAAGGACGGCTCGAACTCGAAGCCCCATGAACGCGAGTTCGCGGCGTTGGCGATCAAGTTGTTCAGGTTGACGAAATCCTCGATGTCGACCTGCTGCCGGCGGAACCGGGTGTGGAAGGCGTTCGCGCTGATGGTCAGGCGGTCGTCGAGCCAGCGCCCCTTGTAGAACAGCTCGAAATTGTGGGATTTTTCCGGATCGTAGGTGTAGGTCGACATCCGGACGTTGTCATAGGCGATGCCGCCGTTCCGGAAGCCCTGAGAATAGACGAATCCGGCCGTATGACGGTCGCCGAAGTCCTTGGAAATGCCGAGCTTCGGCAGGAAATTGAGTTCGTCCGTGCCACCGGTATAGCGCGTGATCGCCGAAGCGCCTGTCCGCAGATTGCCGCGCCGGTAGTAATAGTCGACGGACTGGTCGGTATAGTCGAGCCGCGCCCCGGCCGTCACCTTCCAGCTCGGAAGGAATTCATATGTCACCTCGCCGAACGCCGCGGCATTTGACGTCTTCTTGCTGTCCTTCTGATAGATCGTCGTCGTGCTGATCCGGCCGTCGTAAAAATTCCGCCAATCGAGGTGGCTGCCATAGATGCCAGCGACCCATTTCCATGGTCCGAGGTCGTAGTTCAGGCGAAATTCCTGGGTGAACTGCGTGCTGCTCCGGTCTCCACGCAGCACATTGGTCTGGCCATAAGTTCCCAGGTTGATCGAAGGGCGCTGATGGAAGTCGTGGGTGATGCCGGTCTGCGACGTAAAGCGTAGCGCATCCGAGAGGTTGTGGGTGATCTCGAGTCCGACATTGTTTACCCGGGTCGAACGCACTTCCGTGTAGATCGGCAGATAGAAGTCAGAGCGCTTCTGCCGCCAGGGCAGGCCCATGGCCGGGCCGCCAATGTCGCGCTCGCGAGGCGCATCCTGGGCAAAGGAGTAGCTCAGCATCGCCTTGGTGTCCGGCAGCCCCGTCGGCGTGATCAGCAGCTTGCCGCGGATATTGTAGTTGGAGTCGGTCATCCACTCGTCGTAGCGCTGGAAGGCGACGAAGGACGGGGCGTTCAGATCGCTGCGGAATCGTTCGAACGAGCCTGCGATACGCGCGGCGACCTGGTTCTCGAGCAGCGGCATGTTGACCATGAAGGCCGCGCCGACGCGCCGGTCGTTGCCGATCGTCCCCTGAACCTCGAACTCCCGCTTGAAGGTCGGATCCTTGGTCTTGATGTAAATCGCGCCGGCCATCGCCGCGCGGCCGCTGAGAGTCGATTGCGGCCCGCGATAGACCTCCACCTGCTCGACATCCCACAGCGCGCGCGCTCCGCGCCGCGTTCCTTCCTGCGTCTGCAGCACGCCGTCGATATAGAGCGAACCGATCGGGTTGTTGCCCGATGCGAACCCTTCCGAGTTCACGCCGCGCAGGATGAAACCGCCATTGATCCAGTCGGCATCCATCACATTGGCCATGCGCCGGAAGGCATCGCGGAAGTTCTGGATCTGCCCGTACTCGATATCCTTGGCAGTCACGATGCCGACGCTGGCGCTGGTGTTCTGGAGCGTCGTCGCGTCGCGTGCGCCGTAGATCCTGATCTCGTCGAGCGAGATCGTTCCGTCCGGCAACGCGCCGGTGGTCACGGGCGCCGGGGCGCCGGAGAGCACGACCTGGTTGCTGCCGGCGAAGCGCGCGCTGATGCCCGTGCCGGCGAGCAGCGCGTTGAGCGCCTGCGCCGGCGCGAGTGGCCCACGAACACCGCGGGTCGTCTTCCCGCGCGTCAGATCGGCATCGAAGAGGATCTGGAGACCCGCCTGCGTGGCTAGACGGTTGAGTGCCGGCGTCAGCGGGCCGGCGGGGATCGAAATGGCGTCTCTCGCGCCCTGAGGCGTGGCAGCGGTTTGCGCGGAGGCGGGCGCGACACCGCACAGAGCCAGCATCGTGCCAGCCAGGAAAGCGAAACGTCGACGCCTTCCGGCGCTTCCCGAAATTGCATTGTCAGATAACGTCGCAGCCATCGAAACCCCCGTCCATGCGGCGTTCAAGGCGCCGCACTTCGTCCTCGACGCGGATCCTGTTCATCCGCTCACTGGGGTGACGATTGGCTCCTGGGCTTTGGGACTCGCCCCAGAAATAATTCTGCGGCCGTGCTCTCGGCGAACGATGCGTCTGGCACGGCTGGGCTCACGCGATCTCGTCGCCGGCCAGACCAAGATGGCGGCGCATGGCCTGCCGCAAATCGTCGTCGCGCTGCCGCGGATCCTTTAGCACGCAGGTCGAGCAATACTCGCCGCCCTCCACCGTATAGAACCGGCAGCAGCCTCCGCGCCCACGAAACGTATAGGAAAACGGCTGCCCTGCCCGATCGCGGACGGACAGATCGAAATAATGAAGCTGGCGGTTGTTCAACGGCGATCCCGGCCGCTTGAGAACGGCCATGGCCGAGGCCTTCGCGGCCTCCTGGCAGTCGAGCCGGCGCCCAGCTTCGATAAACCAGCCCGCGAGCGCATCGGCGACCAGTCGCCAGAAGGCGTTGCGAGAGAGCTTCGTCCTCGCATGGAGCTGCTCGATCAATGGCTCGAAATGCGCCTGCACCGCAGTGCAAAACGCGTCCGCGATCTGGTCGTGAGCCATCGGGCCCTGCGCGTCCGGATGCGCTGCGTGATCCGTTCGGCTAACCCGGAAGCCACCCGACAGATAGCGAACATGCGCGCGCCGGACTTCACGCATGTGTCCGTCATGCTCGTCTTGGGTCGCGTGGAATAGAAGAGCGAAGCGAGACGGGGAAAGATTCGGAAGGATGCCAAAGCCCAGGAAGGCCGGCACTGTCGCGAGCGCGAAGACATACGCATAATCCGTCATCATCAACGAACCGCACGCCTTCCGATCGGTCCCCTCGCTGAAAGAGCCTTCGTAATCGAGGTATTCCTCTATCATGGTGTCGCTGGCGAAGAAGGCTTCGGCAGTGATCCAGCCCGACTCCAGTCCGCCGAGTTCGACCCTGATTTCCGGCCAGAGTTTCGCTTGAGAAGCCAAGGCGGAGCGCAGCGGCGAAACTTGCGTTCTCGGTTTCGATAGCCCGTCTGTCGGCACCATCCTCATGTCCTTCGTGTTCCACGGATCGAAGCCTTCATGGACATGACGAATGGAAGGCAGGGTTTGGGATGCGGATCTGGTGGGCATCCAGCATCGTGATTGGCTGAGCGGCGCCGAGCACATCTGCGTGACAATCGCCGCGCAGGTTGAGAAGGCGAAATTGGCTGCGCGGTCGCTGGAGACCTGACTGCCGGCGTAATATCGCTGGCATTCCACAGCTTAAAAATGGACGTACTCGTGAGCCCGACGAATGTCCGCTTCCGGACAAGAACCCAAGTTCCGCAATTGGCGCATCTCGTCTCGACATACGCTTTGCGAGACGCTCCCATGATTCTTCAGGCTCGCCCAACTACGGGCGAGCTTGTGAGGCAAAGCTGATCAGGCGCCGAGCTGATCTCGGATCGGCAATTGCCTGATCCGTTTGCCGGTCGCGGCGAACACTGCGTTGGCGATGGCTGGGGCAACGGGCGGCAAGCCCGGTTCGCCGACGCCGCCAAGCGGACGCTCATAATCGCCCGCAGGCAGGAGATGCACGCGAATATCCCGCGGCGCCGAATCCATGCGCGTCAGCTCGTAGGTGTCGAAATTGTCCTGTTCGGCACGGCCGTTCTTGAAGGAGATCTCGGCCGAGCTTGCGATGCCGGCGCCCATGATGACTGCGCCTTCCATTTGCGAACGGACGCGGTCCGGGTTGACCATCGGCCCGCAATCGATCGCGATATCGACACGCGGGATCGAAAGCCTTCCGCGCTCGCTGACGACTACCTCCACCGCCGCAGCAATATAGCTCACGAAGCTGTAGTGACCCGCGATGCCGAGCCCGCTGCCCTTGGGCAAGCTACGTCCCCAGCCTATCCCCTGAGCCGCGGTTTCGATCACACGTCGCAGGCGTCCCGTGTCGATCGGATAGCGCTGCGGATCCTCGCCATGATTCCAGACATCGCCGATCTTGGTCGGATCGATGAGCCTCGCCGGACCGATCAACTCCAGCAGGTAGTCTTTCGGGTCGCGGCCGGCCGCGTGGGCAAGCTCGGCAACGAAGGACTGCACCGCGAAGGCATGGGGGATATTCGAGACGGCCCTGTACCACCCGATGCGGACATGGGCGGGCGCCTCCGGGTTCTCCGCCCGGATATTCGGAATGTCGAAGGGCAGATTGACCAGCCCCATCCCGAGCTCGAACGGCAATTCATGCTTGGGATCCGGGGCGAAGATCGAACCGATGGTCGGCGCCACGCTGCGATGCAGCCAGGCCGTCACCTTGCCGGAGCTGTCGAGCCCCGCCTCCAGCCGTTCGACCGATACCGTGTGATAGTAGCCGTGGTGGAGATCGTCCTCGCGCGTCCACATCAGCCTGACCGGCGCCCCGTCCATCGCCTGCGAGCAGATTCCGGCCTCGACGACGAAATCGGGCTTGGATTTGCGCCCGAACCCGCCCCCGAGCAGGGTGATGTTGACCTTGACCTTCTCGACCGGCAGGCCGAGCCGCTTGGCAAGGCGCGCACGGGTCACCTGTGGGGCCTGGCTGCAGGCCCAGGCCTCGGCCTCGCCATTGACGATGCGGACCAGCGCCGCCGGCGGCTCCATCGGCGATTGGGCAAGATGCGGAATGTAGTACTCGGCCGTGACGCGCTTGGCCGCTCCAGCCATGGCACGATCGACATCGCCATCATTACGGACGATCTTGGCAGGCTTGCTCGCCGCCTCGCTCAGGCGGGCGCGGTAGCTGTCGGAGGAATAGACCGCGTTCGGGCCATCCTCCCAGGTCACCTTCAGCGCCTCGCGGCCCTTGATGGCGGCCCAGCTGTTGCGGGCGATGACGGCTACCCCACCGAGCGGTTCGAATTCGGACGGGATCGCCGGAGGGTCGATGGCGATGACCTTCACGACGCCCGGCACTTTCAAGGTCTCGGACGCGTCATGGGACGCGACCTTGCCGCCATAGACCGGCGGCCGGGCAACGACGGCGAACAGCATGCCGTCGACGCGGGCATCGATGCCGTAGACGGCCTTGCCCGTGGTGATGTCCTGGTTGTCGACGAGGCCGATCGTATCCTTGCCGATATAGCGGAAGGCGGTTGCGGGCTTGAGCCGCACGCTACTGCGATCGGGCACCGGCAAAGCCGACGCAGCCTTGGCAAGCGCGCCATAGCTCAGGTTGCGCCCGCTGGCGGCATGAGCAACGGCATGGTTGCCAGCGCGCACCTCGGCAACCGCGACGCCCCATTGCGCCGCTGCCGCCTGCTCGAGCATCGTTCGTGCAGCAGCGCCGGCGCGGCGCATCGGCATGAACCAGTGGCGCAGGCTGCGCGATCCGTCCGTGTCCTGATTGCCGAAGCGCTCTTCGTTGGCCCAAGCCTGCATGACCCGCACCCGAGCCCAGTCGGCATCGAGCTCGTCCGCGACCGCCATCGCGAGCGAGGTGCGCACCCCTTGCCCCATCTCCGAGCGATGGCAGGTGATGGTGACGGTGCCGTCCTCGGCCAGGGCGATGAAGACCGCGGGATCGTCGCGCCAGCCATTCGGCATCCCGTCGGCACCGAATTTCTTGTCTTGCGCGGGTGTTGTGACGGGCAGGCCCGCGGCGAGCACGAAAACACCGGCGCCTATGCCCTGCAGCAGATTCCGCCGACTGACATTGGCGAGAGTGCCGCTCGGATTGGGAACATGCTCCGTCATAGGCGCACTCCCTTGGCAGCTTGTTTGATCGCGGCGCGAATACGCGGATAGGTTCCGCAGCGGCAAAGGTTGCCGCTCATCGCACCATCGATGTCCTCGTCGCTCGGATTTGGTGTCTCTTTCAGCAGAGCGCTGGCCTGCATAATCTGGCCCGGCTGACAATAGCCGCACTGGGAGACGTTGAGGTCGCGCCAAGCAGCCTGCACCGGATGATTGCCGTCAGGAGACAGTCCTTCGATCGTGGTGACCGAGAGCCCAGCTGCCGCCGAGATTGCCGTCTGGCAGGCGCGGACGGCCATTCCGTCGAGGTGAATGGTGCATGCTCCGCAGGCTGCGACGCCGCAACCGAACTTGGTGCCGGTCAGACCGAGCTCGTCCCGTAGATACCAGAGCAGCGGCATTTCGGGATCGCCATCGTAGCGGCGCTCCGTTCCGTTCACGACGAGGGTGGTCATCAGCATCTCCTTCTTCGCGACCCGGATATTCCGGGACCGTCTGTGACATGCGACAGCGAGCTCTGATCGAGGCTATGCAGCGCTTCCGCGCGGCAGAACACAAGCTTCACCTGAGCAAGTTATCGTGAGAGGACAATCGCGGTGCCGCGCGTGCTGGCCCGAGGTTCCGCGGCATTCAGGGATTGACCTCGACACGCAGCTTGTGCTCGCCGCGCACCAGCAGTGGTGTGGTACCCCCGTCCAGGTGTCCGAGCCGGATCAAGCCACGCGACCAGCGGTAGGAACCGTGGAACATCGCGAGGTTGCCCCAGGGGGCGTAGTAGCAGAGGTCGCCGATCGCCTCATTGTCGAAGCGGCCGCTGCCGTCCTCGGTGAGCTTGCGCGGCAGATAGGCGATCTTCTCGTTGGTCGCATAGTCGCCGATCGTCAGATCGAGCGGCAGCAGGGAGAACAGGTCCCGCGCGGTGGGATTGTCCTCCAGCGTCGCCGTGAACTCCTGATCCGCGAAGGCAAATCGAAGGCGCATGGCGGTTCCTTTGCTTGGCGAGGCTGTGTTGGTCTGCGCGCGAGCAATGGAGTGAACAGCGAGGCTGGTGGCAGCGCTCGCCAGCACCATGCGACGCGACAGCCTCGCCTGCCCGCATGTCATTCGATGTGCCTCCCTCGATCCCCGGCCTTCCTCACGCAGCCAGATGCCGGTTGAAGAAGCTGGTCAGCTTGTCGAACGGGATCACGTTCAGCTTGTCGTAGAGATCGACGTGGTTGGCGCCTGGGATGATCATGAGCTCCTTCGGCTCCGCGGCCGCCGCATAGGCGGTTTCGCTGAAATAGCGCGAGTGAGCCTTTTCGCCGTGGATCAACAGGATCGGGCGCGGCGAGATCTCCTTGATGTAGGTCAGGAGCGGCATGTTCATGAACGAGAGCGGCGTGGTCCGGCTCCAGGCGTTGCCGGAGTTGACCGCGCGCGCATGATAGCCGCGCGGCGTCCGGTAATAGTCGTGGTAATCGACCAGGAACTGCGCCTCGCCGCCCTTCAAATCGTTGTAAGGAGGCTGGTAGGCCGGGGTTCCATTGGCGGCGTCTTCCCAGCGCTGCCGGCTCATCTGCTCCAGCGCCTGGGTGCGCTGTTCGAGCGTCACGCTGTCATTGTAGCCCTTCGACATGACGCGGGTCATGTCGTACATCGTGCTGGCCACGACGGCCTTGACCCGCTTGTCCACGGCAACGGCATTCAAGGCCATGCTGCCCCAGCCGCAGATGCCGATGACGCCGATCCGCTCGCGATCGACCGACGGGTGCAGGCCGAGATAATCGACCGCGGCGCTGAAATCCTCGGTATTGATATCGGGCGAAGCGACGTTGCGCGGCTCGCCGCCGCTTTCGCCGGTGAAGGATGCATCGAAGGCCAACGCCACGAAACCGCGCTCCGCCATCGTCTGCGCATAGAGGCCGGAGGATTGCTCCTTCACCGCGCCGAACGGGCCGCCGACAGCCAGCGCCGCCAGCCGCCAACCGGACCGATCCTTGGGCAGATACAGATCGCCCGCCAGGGTGATGCCGTACCGGTTCCTGAAGGTGACCTTCCGATGATCGACATTTTCGCTCTTCGGGAAGGTCTTGTCCCATTCCGCTGCCATGTTCTGAGCCTTTGCGTTGGAGATCTTGAGGAGTGACGCGGCCGCCAGGGTCGTTACGCCGGCGCCAGTCAGTTTCATCAGTTCGCGTCGATCCATGTGTGTGGTCGGAGCGGTGCGAATGGTCGTGTCGGGGGTGTCCATCGGTATCTCCTCGCTCCTCTGGTCATTTCGATTTCAGCAGGCGTCGACCGTCGCCGATCACCGCGATGCCGATGGCGGCCAGGACCACGCTTCCCGCGAAGGTCGCGAAGATCGACAGGCCATCGAGCAGCAGCCCGCCGACCACGGCGCCGAGCAGGATCGAGACCTGGATCGCGGCCACCATCAGGCTGCCGGCTGCCTCCGCTGCATCGCCCGCGTTCTGAGACATCCACATCATCCAGATCACCGACATGGCGGTGTTCATCGCGCCCCAGATCGCCAGAAACAGGCCCGCTGCGACAACCGAGCCGCCCAGCAGAAGGAGACCGAACGTGCTGCCGCCCATCAGCAGCACGGGGAGCTTCAGGAGAGGTGCAACGCTGCCGCTCAGGAAGCGGCCGGCCCCCCAGGTGCCGACGAAGCCGGCGCAGCCGAGCAGCAGCAGCAGGGTCGAGAGCGTCGTGACATCCGCATCCGTCACCTGCTCCAGAAACGGGCGCAAATAGGTGAACATCGTGAAGGCCGAGCCCCAGGACAGCATCGACGCCAGAATACCCCGAAGGAAGTAGGGGCGCTTCAGCAGCCCGAACATGGTCCTGAAATCCTGCCGCTGACGCGCCGGTAGCGACGGCAGCGCGATCACGTGCCAGACTAGGTTGACGGCAACGATCGGCGTCAGCGCCCAGAACACCACGCGCCAGCCAAACATTCCGCCGAGATAACTGCCGATCGGCGCGGCGAAGGCGGCTGCGATCGCCTGCCCGCCATACATCAGCGCCAAGGCGCGGGGCACCTCGGCCTCGGGAACCAAGCGCATTATGACGGCCGTCGCCAGTGCCCAGAAACCGCCGATGCAGATGCCGAGCAAGGCCCGGCCGAGCATCAGCACCGCGAAGTTCGGCGCGACCGCGACCAGGATCAGCGACACGAGCATGAAGGCCGTCATCGCGACCAGAACCCATTTGCGGTTCAACGTCCCGGCGGCGGTGGTGATGGCCATGCTCGCTGCGACCGCGAAGAGCCCGCTGATCGAGATTGCCTGTCCGGTCTGCCCCTCGGTTGCGCGCAGCCCCTCCGCCATCGGCGTCAGCAGGCTGACCGGCATGAACTCCGAGGCGATCAGCATCGCCACGCAAAGCGCCATCGAGAGGACGGCGCTCCAGATGGCGACCGGCTTGCTTCCTTCTTGCGATAAGGCGGCAACCGCCATGTCCGTTCGCTCCTGCGTGCGTTGTTGCAGCGCAAACTAGCGATCTCACGGCGAGACGATTACCTGCCGGAATTGGAATGAACTAATCGAGTGGATCGATTAATCTCGTGCGTATCGGCGTTGAGGATTTCATGGACAAGACCGATCTCAACCAGCTCAGGTGGTTTCAGATCGTCGCGGAGGAGCACAGCTTCACGCGGGCGGCGGCGAAGATCGGCGTGGCTCAATCGACCCTCAGCTACACGATCAAGCAGCTCGAGGCGCGAATGGGCATACGGCTCCTGACCCGGACGACGCGCAATGTCGCGACGACGGCCGCGGGCGAACGGTTGTTGCAGACCATCGCTCCGCGGATCGCCGAGATCGAGGAGGAGATCGCAGCGTTGATGGCACTGCGCGACAAGCCATCGGGCTCGATCCGGCTGACGCTGTCCGACCATGCCCTCGAAAGCATCGTCTGGCCGAAGCTCAGGCCGATCCTACGGGATTATCCCGACGTCAATGTCGAACTGATCCTCGACAGCACCTTCCGCAACATCGTCGAGGAGGGTTTCGATGCCGGCGTGCGGCTCGGCGAGAGCGTCGAGAAGGACATGATCGCGGTGCGGATCGGCCCGGACTGGCGGCTGGTCGCGGTCGCTTCGCCTGCCTATCTCGACGTGCATGGCGTGCCGCAACATCCGCAGGATCTGATCCGACACGTCTGCATCAACATGCGCCACGAGACGGCCGGCGGACTCTATGTTTGGGAGTTCGAGAAGGACGGACAGGAGCTGCGCGTCCGGGTCAGCGGCCAACTCACCTTCAACAATTCCTACGCCATGATCGACGCTGCGGTGAACGGCTACGGCATCGCCTACGTCCCGAACGACATCGTGGCGCGCCAGGTCGCATCGGGCGAACTGGTCCAGGTGCTGGACGACTGGTCGCCTTTCTTCGACGGCTATTTCCTCTACTATCCGAGCCGCCGTCAGAATCTCCCGGCCTTCAAGGTTATCGTCGAGGCATTGCGCCACCGAAGTCCGACAGGCTCCTGACCGCATTTTTTGGCCGAGGCTGAGCGTGTCGGCCAAGGATTCCGTGGATTGGCGAATCTCCGCGAGATGGCGGTCCGAATGTCCGCTCTCCGGAAGCGCTCAAATGTCTGGACTTAGCGCAAATTGCTGGTAGCCGTTGTTTGGGCGCAAGCTGGAAAGCTGGGAGCTCCGCGGGAGGCCTCGCGGCACGCCATGGCAGACCTATCCCATATGTCTGAGGTTGTCGGAGCAGGCGCGGGCCGCGGCCAGCATGCTGTCGATTAAGACTTGCTCGCGCTCCTTGTCAGGGCCGTTCAACTCGACCGTGTTCACGCTGGCGCTTGCAACGATCGCGCCCTTGGCGTCGATGATCGGCGCGGCGATGGACAGATCGCCGTGGAAATATTGCGAGCGCGTCACGCAATAGCCCTGGGCACGCACGCGATCGAGTTCGAGTTCGAGGGCAGCCCTGTCGATCAGGCTGTGCTCCGTATGCCGCGTGATCTCGGAGCGGTCGATATACGCCTGCCGCTCGTCCCGAGATAGCTGCGAGATCATGACCCGGCCCGATGCCATGTAGATCGCCGGCAGTCGCGCCCCGACCCGAATACTCACCGAAATGATCCGCTTGCTGGGCCAGCGCGCGACCAGGATGATGTCGGTTCCGTCCAGTTTCGCGAGGTTGATGGTCTCGCCGGTCTGGTCGTGTAGTTCCTTGAGCTGCTGCTGTGTGCTGGCGATCACCGGGTCCATGTCGAGATAGCTGAAGCCGAACTCCAGGAGGCGGGGCGACAGGGAATAGGCGCGGCCGCTGGCGTCCTTCACCAGGTAGCCGAGGGCATGCAGCGTATGGACGAAGCGCTGAGCCGAACTCTTGTCGAGATCAGCGCGTGCGGCGATCTCGACCTGTGTAAGCGACTGGCTTTCGCGCGTAAAGGCGCGCAGCACCGAAAATGCCTTTTCGACTGATTTGACGAACAGCGGGCTGTCGGATGTTGCCATGGATGCTCCTAGCAGCGTGCCCAGCAGCGAGGGGCAGTGCCGATGCAGATACCGGCGCCGCCGAAGCGGGGCAACATGCGCCCCAAACGCATGATCGGGATCGCTGTCAATCATCCCGCAGGGCGGATGCCTTGACAAGTGTATTGCGATAGACAGAATTGTAATGCGATACAAAAAGCGATTTCCGCTGACAGCGGCGGCTCAAGAAAGGGGAGAGCGATGGCAGTTTATCGACTGGAACGGGTCAACACTGCGGCTCTCGTCTTGTCCGCGACGCTGACGGCTGCGCAGGCGCAGGAGAACAAACTCGAAGGCCGCACTCCGGCCGCTGTTGGGCCGGTCGAGCGGGTGGTGTGGGCGCTGCCGGTCGAGCCGGCATCGCTCGATCCGGCGCAGGCCAACGAATTCGTCATTGCGCAGGTTCTGGCGAATGCTTGCGAAAGCCTCTTCGTGCTGGACCCCGAATTCAAGATCCAGAACTGGCTGGCCACCTCGGTATCCCAGCCCGATCAGGCGACCTAAATCTACGAAATCCGCAAGGATGCGACCTTCTGGGATGGCACGCCCGTGACCCCCCAGGATGTCGCCTTCAGCCTGGCGCGCCACATGGATCCGGCGACGAAGTCACGCTGGGCCCGCTACTTCACGAATGTCGAGGCGATAACCGTCGAGGGCGATCACGGCGTCAAGGTCAAGCTCAAACAGCCGGACGTCATGTTCCATGCCGTGATGGCCACCTTGGCGGGGGCGGTGGTCAAGAAGGCGCATGCCGAGGCTCACCAGAACGCGATCGGCACGCCGCAGGCTCTGCCGATGTGCAGCGGCCCGTTCAAGCTGGCGGCCTGGAACGTCGGTTCCTCGATCCAGCTAGTTCGCAACGACAGCCACTGGAACGCGGCGAAGCCCCTGAGCAGCCGCTTCGAATTCAAGTTCGTCACCGATACCGCGGCGCAGGTGAACGGCCTGCTGACCGGCGAGCTGCAGGGCATGTACGGCCCGACGGGAAATGCGATCGCAGGCCTCAAGAAGGCGGACGAGAAGGGCCTGCACTACGGACGCGGCTTCTCGAACTACAACCTGATTCCGAACCAGCGTCCGAGCGGGGCGCCGCTCGTCGTCTCGGACAAGATCCGCCAAGCCCTGTCACTGGCAATCGACCGGACCGCTGTGGCCAGGAACGTTTTCGGAGGGGCCGCGCTGCCGACGTTGTCGCCTGCGCCGAGCGCCTCGCTGAGCTATGGCGGGGACGTCTTTCCGCAAGCGATTGCCAAGCTCGGCACGCCGAAGGTCGATCTCGAGGCGGCCAAGGCGCTGGTCGCGCAGGCCGGGCCGATCACCCAGCCGATCATCCTCGCCTATGGCGCGCGCTCCGACTACCAGCTGCTGGCCACGCTCATCCAGGATGCCGGCCGCAAGATCGGCGTTCCGATCGAGCTCAAATCGGTTCCGTACGGCCAGTATGTCGCCGGCTTCTTCGATGCGAAGCTGCGCGATTACGACATGCTGATGATGACGAAGAACGTCAACATGACGGAGCCGCTGGACTTCTACTCCGTTTTCACCCCGGCCTTCGACGCCCTCAATTTCGGGCGCTACCAGAACAAGGACGTGATCGAAGCGCTGGCCAACGCACGGGCCGAAACCGACCCGGCCGCGCGCGCCCGTCTGATCGCCTCGGTGCAGGACATCATCGTCAGCGACAAGGCCTGGATCCCGCTCGTCGAGTTCACCAACACCGTCTACATGCACCGCGCCATCACCGGTGCGCCCGCATCCTATGTGTTCCCCTACTATCCCTGGGCTGCCGGCGTCGGGGCGGCAGCCAGGTAGCCGGCGGTCAGATGTCGAGAGCCATTACCGTTCGGACGCTGTCGGTCGCATCGACCCTGCTGGTTTCGTCCTTCATCATCTTCGCGGCGATGCATTACTCGCCGGGATCGTCTCTGGCCTTCATCCTGGGCGGTGGCGAGAACACCGCCACCCCCGAACAAGTCGCACTGGTCGAGGCGCAGTACGGGCTGAAGGATCCGCTGTTTCTGCGCTACTGGCATTGGATCAGCGGCGTCTTCACGGGCGATTGGGGCCGGTCCTACGCCATGAAAGAAGATGTCTGGCGGCTGCTGGGGGCGCGGCTTCCCACGACGCTCGGGCTGATCGCGCTGGCCTGTACGATGAGCATCTTCTTCGGCGTCGCCGTCGGAGCGTTGGCTTCGATCGCCGGCCGGACCGCCGGAATCGCCATCACCGCCGTGACGACGGTCGGCTTCGCAACACCGGGCTTTGTCGCTGCCATTATCCTTGTCTCAATCTTCGCCGTGAAGCTCGGCTGGTTTCCGGCTCTTGGCTCGGGAGAAGGATTCATTGACGGGCTATGGCACCTGATCCTCCCGTCGGTCGCGCTCGGACTGACGACCTCCTGCGTCATCGCCCGGATCACGCGCGTCGCGATGACGGCCGAGCTCGGCCGCGAGCATGTCCAGACGGCGATCATCCGCGGCGTGCCGAAGCATCTGATCCTGTGGCGCCATGTCCTGCGCAATGCCCTGATCCCGATCGTCACGGTGTCCAGGATCGCCGCCGCCACCATGGTCGCCGGCACCGTGGTCATCGAGTTCGCCTTCGGCCTGCACGGCCTCGGCACGCTGCTGATCCAGGCGGTCCAGCAGAAGGACGTGCCGGTCGTCCAGGCCATCTCAGTCGTGCTCGTCGGTGCCTATGTCCTCGTGAATTTCGTCGTCGACCTTCTCTATCTCCTGATCGATCCGAGAGTGCGCCTTGCAAACCGCTGAAGCCATGACGGGACCTGGCGGGTTCGCCCGCACCCTGGAGCAACTCGGCCTGGCCGGAACCCTCGCCCTTCTGCTGATGGTCGCGGTCTGCCTCATTGCGATCTTCGCGCCCTGGATCGCTCCGCATGATCCGCTCGAGATCGACGTCGCCAACGCTTTCGGGCCGCCGAGCGCGGCCAATCCCCTTGGCACCGATACGCTCGGCCGCGACATCCTGTCCCGGCTGATCTGGGGCAGCCGCAGCGCATTGCTCGGCCCGCTCGCCATCGTCGCCCTGTCCGGCGGTATAGCCGCGGTGGTCGCCCTGACCGCCGCCTGGAACCGCGGCTGGGTCGACAGCGTCATCAGCCGCATCATCGACATTCAATTCGCGTTCCCGGCCATCCTGCTGGCGTTGCTGGTGGCAGCGGTCTTTTCGAGCGGCTTTTGGCCCGCGGTCGTAGCACTCGCCCTGGCTTCCGTCCCGCACAAGGCTCGCCTGCTCCGCAGCGAGGCCCTGCGCGAGCGCGCCCAGCCCTATATCGAGGCGCTCGAAGTGCAGGGCATGTCCGGGCCCAGCATCACTGCCCGGCACCTCTTCCCCGCGGTCTGGCCGCTGTTCTCGACCCAGCTCATCCTGTCCTTCGGCTATGCGACCATCGAGCTCGCCGCGATCTCCTTCATCGGTCTCGGCATCCAGGCGCCCACGCCCGACTGGGGCCTGATGGTCGCGCAGGGACAGGCGACCCTGATCCAGGGCGAGTTCAGGGAAGCACTGAGCGCCGGCCTCTGCATCGTGGCGGTCGTCACCGCGGTGACGATCATCGGCGACCGGCTGTCCCACATTCACGTCAGGTCGATCTAGTGCTCCTCGACATCAGAAACCTCATCGTCGAGCTGCCTGTGGGCAGGGAGCTGCGACGCATCGTGGCTGACGTCTCCCTCGGCATTGGCGAGGGTGAATCGCTCGCGCTGGTAGGCGAGTCGGGATCCGGCAAGTCGATGACGACCAAGGCGATCACGCGGACGCTGCCCGCCGGCGCGCGCGTGTCGGGCGAGGTCCGCTTCGACGGCAGGCTCGTCGGGGCGATGTCGGAACGCGAGCTGGAAAGCTACCGCCGCGAGCAGATCGGGCTGATCTATCAAGATCCGCGCGCTCACATCAATCCGGTCAGGCGGATCGAGGATTTCCTGCTCGAGGGGCTCCTCCTGTTCGATACCCGGCCACGGGCGGTGCTGCGCCAGAAGGTTGCCGACCTGCTGCAGGAGGTCGGCATCGCGGACCCCGACAGGTGCCTCGGCAGCTACCCACATCAATTGTCCGGCGGCATGCTCCAGCGCGTTGCGATTGCGGCAGCGCTGTCGACCCAGCCGCGCCTGCTGCTCGCCGACGAGTCGACCACCGCGCTCGACGTGACGACCCAGGCGGAGGTCGCACTGCTCCTGAAGCAGTTGCAGACGAGGCGTGGCCTGTCAGTCCTCTTCATCACGCATGATCTCGATCTCGCGGCGCAGATCTGCGACCGCACGGCCGTGATGTATGCCGGGCGCATCGTCGAGATGCAGCCGAGCCGCGCGCTCTACGCCGCACCGGCTCACCCCTATACGAAGGGGCTCCTGCAGTCCCGGCCGAGCGTGGACCGGCGCTATGAGCGGCTGCCAACCCTGCCAGGCAGTCCGACGCCCGCCTACGAAGCGCCCGCCGGCTGCCCCTTTGCGCCGCGCTGCACGGAGCGGATGCCCATTTGCAGCGCCGAGGTACCGCCATTGAAGAGTCATGGCGTAGCGGAACTCGCCTGCCATCTCGGCGCCGCCGCGCGCGGAGGCAATTGAGATGAACAGCTCTTCTTCGGCCCCCCCCTCGTCGTCACGGCGCTGCGGAAGGCGTTCGATGTCGGAGGCGGTTGGCTACAGCCTCGCCGCGAGATCGTGGCCGTCAGCGACGCCTCGTTCGAGGTCGCTGCCGGTCGCAACTTCGGCATCATCGGCGAATCCGGCTCAGGCAAGACGACGATCGCGCGCATTCTCCTTGGGCTGGAGACGGCGACCTCCGGCGAGGTCCACTTCTTCGACGAGCCCTTCGCGCGCGACCGCAAGGCGGCCGCGCGTCTCGCCCATGCGCGGCGCATCCAGATGGTCTTCCAGGATCCCTACAGCTCGCTCGATCCGCGCCAGACGATCGGCGATGGCTTGCGCGAGCTTCTGCGTCTCTATGGCGCTGATGCAGTGGACCGCGAGTGCCAGTTGCTGCTCGATCAGGTAGGCATCAGCCGCGCCCTCGCAGAGGCGTTGCCGCGCCGGCTGTCGGGCGGGCAGCGCCAGCGCGTTGCGATCGCGCGGGCTCTTGCGGCCAAGCCGCGCTTCATCCTGCTCGACGAGGCCGTCGCGTCGCTCGACGTCTCGATCCAGGCCCAGATCCTGAACATGCTCGCGGACATCCAGAGCGTTTCCGCCGTCCAGTACATCCTGATCTCACACAACCTCGCGGTCGTGCGCCAGCTTACGGATGACTGCATCGTCATGCATCGCGGCGCCATCGTCGAGCGGGGGGCGACCGAAGACGTGCTCGCCAACCCGCAGCACGAATACACGGCGCAGCTCCGCAACAGCATTCCCGATCCCGACAAACCTCTTCAGTGATGGAAGCCAGAGCCATGGCAGGCAAGACGACTTCAGTGGACAATGTGCTCATCGTCGGCGGCGGCGTCGGCGGGCTGACGCTGGCCATCGCCCTTCGTGCGACCGGCATCGCGGTCGAGATCGTCGATACCCAGCCGTACCCGTCAGGCTCCGGGATTGGGATCGGGCCGAGCGGTCTTCGGCTGCTCGATCGCTTCGGCCTGGCGGCGAAGATCGTCGCCGAGGGCACCTCGAGCAATTCGATCTTCTACGGCGATGCGGCTGGCCGCCCGATCGCCGACCTCGCCTATGTCGCCAAATCGGGTAACGGCCTGCCGTCGAATGTGACGCTGACGCGCGCGGCGTTGTCGGGCGTCCTGCTGAAGGAGGCACTTGCTGCGGGAGCGGTCCTGCGTGAGGGCATCACCGTCGAGCAGATCGCGGAAGCCGACGACCATGTCGTCGCGACGCTGTCCGACGGCACGACGCGCCATGTCGAAATCGTCGTCGGGGCGGATGGCGCCTATTCCCGAGTCCGCGAGCTAGTCTTCGACAAGGAGCTGAAGCCGGTCTTCGCCGGCCAGGGCGTCTGGCGCTGGCTGGTGCCGAACGAGATCGGCCTAAGGGAGGGCAAGACCCTCAAGGGCAGCCGGACCAAGCTCGGCCTGTTTCCTCTCCCGGGCAACACGATCTACGCCTTCCTAATGCTCAACCTCGAGCAGAACGAGTGGATCGACGCCTCGCGGACGACAGAACTCGTCTCCGACTTCATGGCGGAGTACACCGATCCCGACGCCGTCGCGATCGCACAGACACTGGCCGAGGCCGACAGCGTCATCTACAGGCCGCTCGAAAAGCTGTTCGTTGCCGGTGACTGGTATCGCGGCCGGGCCGTCCTCATCGGTGACGCGGCGCACACCATGACGCCTCACCTCGCCAGCGGCGGTGTCATGGCGGTCGAGGATGCGATCGTCCTCGCCGAAGAACTGGGTTCAGGCCTGTCGGTCGACGCTGCCCTGCGCCAATTCATGACGCGGCGCTACGAGCGGGCGAAGTTCATCTTCGAGACGTCGATTCAGTTGTCTCAGCTCGAACAGAGCAACCAAACGGGCGCGCCGGACTATCAAAGCATCCGTGGGGAAGCATTGAAGGTGTTGGCAAAGCCCGTTTGAGAATCCCGCCAAGCGTTTGGTACGTCGGCGGCCCGGATCCTTCCCGAGCCGGCAAAGATGCCTTCGGCGTTCGGCCGAGCTTGGGCCCTGCGGCTGACTATCGGGAGGTCTGCTTCCGGGCTATATCTCAAGGTCGGCTTTTGGCGCGATCCGGGCAGGTCGGCCGCTTTTGGGCAGCGTCGGTTCTGGCCCTTGGCGAACGTTCCGCTTATCCGCTTTGCAGCCCGGAACTCATGTTCGGCGACGCGGAAACAGCCTCAGAGTAGGCCAAGCCGGCTATTCAAGCCGGCCACGTCGGGGGTCGGCCGGTCATCCAAGATCGGAGCTGTGAAGCATGATTGCTCGCCACGACCTTTTCCTGGCGTGGCGCGTCTCGGCTTCGGCATTAGCGACTCCTTCAACCTGGCGCTGCCGATCGCCAAAGCGGCGAATGCCGCAGAAGTGTGATGTAGATCACATACAGCTGCGTGATGCCGATCACATGATGGCCCATGCGATCAAGGGCCCCCGAACAGATTGCGGCCGTGGCGGGCGCTCAAGGCGCGTCGCCCGCGAAGCCATGGCCTTCTCTCGGACAAGGCGGATTCTCAGCGAAGCAGCCGCATCACCAGTCGCCTGGAGCGGCCTACCCATGGAAGGCCGGGCGTTGAGCCTGGATCTGGGTGCCAATTGAACATTCAACGCATCCACCGCTACCCACCGGGATCGCCATTGGAGCTGCTCGAACGAGAGGCAGACCTGGAAGCGCTGGAAGCCGCGCGCCGCGAGGCGATCGCCGGTCAGGGGCGAATTGCGTTGATCAGTGGCGAGGCAGGGATCGGGAAGACGTCGCTCGTCGATCGCTTCCTCGCGACGAGCGGTCATGCGATGAGAGTCCTGAAGGGCAATTGCGATGCGCTTTTTACGCCTTCGCCGCTCGGTCCGCTCTACGACATAGCTCCGCAGTTGGGGGGGCGGCTGCTGGCGCAGCTGGAGAGCGATACGCCGCGCGCCGCCCTTTTCTCCAACGTGCTCGGTCAGATCAGCGATCCCGCGCAGCCTACGCTCCTTTTCATCGAGGACATTCACTGGGCCGATGAGGCGACGCTCGATCTCATCCGGTTTCTCACCCGTCGCCTCGCGCAAACCAGCATTCTCATCGTCGTCACCTATCGCGACGACGAGATTGGCGCACAGCATCCGCTGCAAATCCTTCTGGGTGAACTGGCATCGTCAAAAGCGGCCATCCGCATCGAGTTGACGCGGTTGACGATCGACGCAGTGCGCATCCTGGCGGTGGATCAGCCGCTCGATCCCGCCGCGTTGCACCGGCTGACGTCGGGCAATCCCTTCTTCATCACGGAGGTTCTGGCCAATGCCGGGCGCGGCATACCGACGACGGTGCGTGACGCCGTCCTGGCGCGGGCCGCGAAGCTGAGTGCGGCAGGCCGCAATGTCCTGGAAGCCGCCGCCGTGATTGGCAGCCGGATCGAGTACAGCCTGCTGGAAGACGTCCTTGGTGGCGCTGCCGAAGGCCTGGCGGATTGCATCAGGCACGGAATGATCGAAGCCGCAGGATCCGGCATCGCGTTCCGGCACGAATTGGTCCGCGACGCGATCCTGACCCATCTCGACCCGAGACGCCGTCGCGAGCTCAACCGGTTGGCGCTCGAAGGATTGAAAGCCTATGGGGGCGGGCGCGGCGACCTGGCGCTGCTGGCCCATTTCGCCGAGGGTGCCGGCGACACCAAGGCCGTCCTGGAATTCGGGCCCGCTGCGGCCCGCGCTGCCGCAGCTGCCGGTGCTCATCGCGCCGCGGCCGCGCAGTATCTCCGCGTCCTCGACTTCGCCGGCGCTCAAGCGCCCGCCGAACGAGCGGCGCTCCTGGAGGCCTACGCCAGGGAATGCGCCATCGTCGATGAGCTGATCGAGGCCAGCGAGGCGCATCGCAAGGCAGCCGAATGCTGGCGGCAGGCGGGCGATCGCCTGAAGGAGGGCGAGAGTCTCGCGGCTCTCGCCTTGCCCCTCGTCCGGAGCGGCCAGAACGTTGCTGCAGAAGAGGCGAGCCGGCGCGCGATCGAGGTGCTGGAGGTGATGCCTCCCACGCGCGAGCTGGCAGCCGCCTACCAGGTCCAGGCCCATCTGCGGATGCTGAATCGAGAATGCCTGATCGCCATGCGCTGGGGGAAGAAGGCGATCGAGCTCGCTTCCCGCTTCGACGATAAGGCCATCATCGCGGCGGCGGAGAATACCGTGGGGTCGGCGATGCTTGTATCCGGAGACGAGAGAGGCCGTCCGTACATGGACAGAAGCCTCGCTTTTGCCCGCCAGGCCGGGCTCGAAGACCTGATTGGCCACGCCTACACCAATCTGGGCTCGTGCTATGGCGAGCAGCATCATTTCTTCGAAGCTGAACGACACCTCGTCGAGGGCATCGCCTACGCGGCCGATCGCGACCTGGATCGTGCCAGTCACTACATGGGCGCCTGGCTCGCGATCACGCGGCTCTATCAGGGGCGCTGGAATGAGGCCTGCGACATCGCAACCTCGGTTGTCGAATGCCGCAACATCGCGGCCATAAGCCGGATCGTGGCCTTGGTCGCATTGGGCCGCTTGTGCGCAAGGCGCGGCGATCCCGGCGCAACCGCGGCTCTCGACGAAGCGCTCGAGCTATCGTTGCAGACAAACACCCTGCAGCGCCTCGCGCCGGTTCGCGCGGCACGCGCCGAGATCGCCTGGCTTGCCGGCGACCATGAGACCGCGAGGGCAGAGGCAATCGCGGTCTACGATCTCGCCACTCGGTGCCGACACAACTGGTATGCCGGCGAGCTCGCGTTCTGGCGCTGGAAGGCCGGCGACCCTGTCGTCGCGCCGGAATACAGCGCGCCGCCCTTCCTCATGCAGATCGAGGGGAATTGGCAGGGCGCGGCCGAGGCATGGCGACGCCTGGGCTGTCCCTATGAGGAAGCTCGTGCTCTGATGGATGGCGACGTGCCGGCACAGCTGGCCGCCCTCGAGATATTCGACCGGCTCGGTGCCGCGCCTGCAGCCGCGATCCTGCGACAGCAGATGCGCGGCAACGGGATGCTCAAGATTCCGCGCGGCCAGAGAGCTTCCACGCGCCAGAATCCGTTCGCATTGACCAGGCGCGAGATGGAGATTCTCGGCTGCCTCGCCGACGGCTTGAGCAATGGCAGGATCGGCGCGGAGCTCCACATCTCTCCGAAGACCGTCGATCACCATGTTTCCTCGGTGCTCGGAAAGCTCGGGGTCGGGACGCGCGCCGAGGCGGCCCGGATTGCCGGCGAACAGAAATTGCTGCCGCAGAACAGAGCGCGCAACGCAAAATAGGAAAAGCACTCCCGCTGCTCCGCCCGCCACGCCACATGGCTTGATCGCGTTGGGCAGTCCAGCGGGATCGAGGCGGGAAGCGATTGCGGCTATCGAAGACGCTCTTGCCGGGCCGTCGTACTCGGCCTCGCGGACTGTGCACAGCATCTCACGAGCATTGCGGTTTCCGTTGGCCAACGCATCTGCCCAGATCGCGATGCGAGGAGCAGCCACTCAACGGCCAGGCCCGGTGAGGCACGGCATCGAACTCGTCGTGGCGGCGACAAAATAGGGAGGGCCAAGCCGCAAAATAGGGAGCCCTTCCCGATGCCCCCGCCTGTCACGGAGCCTAGCTTGATCAGGTTAGCAGGGTTCAATCAGCTGAAAACGGGACGCCATGACGCACTTTGGAAAATGCTTTTGCGGCGCAGTCGAACTTGAGGTCAGCGGCGAAGCGGAGGCGATGGGCTATTGCCACTGCAGCTCCTGCCGCTCGTGGTCGGGCGGTCCGGTGAACGCGTTTACCCTGTGGAAGCCCGAGGCGGTGCGGGTCACATCCGGGGCCGAGCATGTCGCGACCTTCCAGAAGACCGCGCTGAGCCAGCGCCAGTACTGTTCGAAATGCGGCGGGCATCTGATGACCAACCATCCGCCCCTGGGGCTCGTCGATGTCTTCGCCGCGACGATCCCGACACTGCCTTTTACCCCCGGCGTCCACGTCAACTACGCCGAGACCGTGCTGCCGATGCGGGACGGACTGCCCAAGTTGAAGGACTTTCCGGCGGCGTTCGGCGGGTCCGGCGAGGAAATCGCCGAGTAGTCCACGACATCGTCGATGGCATCCGGGCCGGCGGTGGGTCCGGGTGCGCCGGCGGTTCAGCTGGCTTGCGCAGGCCGAGCGGACGAAAGCGGGGCGCTGGCGCCCCCAGCTCGAACGACATGAATGGGACACGCGAGGGCGAATGCCTTGCGTCGCAGAATCGCATCCTGAACATGGAAGCAAGATGATGAAGATTTACAACCCACATAAATACAAAGGAAATATTAATATCGACGCAAAAGTATCTATTATCGGAGATGTTACCCATGAATTGGATTTTACCGGATTCAGTGCGATTTTCCTGGCAAAATACTGGCACATAAAATGGCAGAAAGTAACTGAGATAAAATTGAATATTAATATCGATTACGCTTTGTATGAAGATAATATCGCGAACGCTGCGGCCGTGCAAATTATGCAGAATCCTCGCGTTCAGCAAAATTATCCCAATGCACCCGGAACCGGGCACTACAAATTTTCGACGTCATGGCTTGTGCACTATGGCGACGACGGACTGACGTTCGATCCGCAGGGCACAGTTGACCTGGGCTCGAATGGTGGATCGTCGGGCGTCGCCGTAGCCGTCGAACTGACTCAGAACCAGAATTCGCACGAGGCCGATGCCGCGTTCGTTTCCCTCCTTATCAAGATGAAGGCGGGCGATTCGAGCGATGGGCTCAGTTTCGGATTATACGGCGTCGGCGTGAGCGGGCTCGGCGCCTCGAAGTCGTCCTATTCGCTGGATGTGCCGCTCAAGATCTTCCTTTACGCGGTCAATCGTCCAAGCAAGGAAAAGCCGGTCACGATCCCCGAGGATCTTCTGTCGTTCTCCGTTCGATTCGTGGAGAACGAGCGGGTCATCAGCGACGCGCACTTGTCCCGGCTGGACGATTGGATCAGCCGCCTGAAGCGTGACTCCCCCAGCCTGACGGGCGCGATCAAAGGCGGCAAGGTGCCGATCTCGCTCTCCGGCTATGCGAGCACGACCGGCTCCACCAAGGTCAACGATAAGATCAGCCTCGATCGCGTCACCTCGCTGGAAATCGAGATCAGGCGAAAATTCGAGAGCCGGGCCATTCGCTTCGTTCGGCAGGCCAAAGGCAACCGCGAAGCCGAACAGAAGGGCGCGGTGCCGGCCGAGAGGCGAGTCGACATCAAGCTCGATCGCGCGGAGGCGATCAAGGCCGTGCAAAGCGGGCCTTGAGGCTTGCCGGTGCCTAGTGGCGGCGCTTCCGCGTGCTGCCCGGTGCTCTAGCTAACCATCGAACCAGCCAGCCTCGCGCCCGCCGCGCGGGCTGAGGAGCCGCATGCCGATGCGACCTGGCAAGCGGCACGCTTCCACCACCGAACCTCGTCTCATGACGATCAAACACCGGAGAAAAAAATGTCCAGCGACTTTCTGCTCGAGATCGATGGAATCAAGGGCGAGAGCCAGGATTCCAAGCACAAGGACACGATCGAGATCGAGTCCTTTTCCTGGGGCGTCGGCAACTCCGGAAGCCACGCCTCGGGCGGTGGCGGCGGCGCTGGCAAGGCCAGTTTCCAGGATCTGCGATTCACGGCCAATGTCAGCAAGGCGTCGCCCACGCTGATGCTGAAATGCGCCACCGGCGAGCACATCAAGAAGGCCGTGCTGCACGTCCGCAAGCAGGGCAAGGGCCAGCAGGAGTTCTACACGATCACCCTCGAGGATCTGCTCGTGTCGAGCTATCAATCGGGCGACAGCACCGGTGGCAACCCGGTGCCGACCGATCAGTTCTCGCTGAACTTCGCCAAGATCAAGTACGAGTACAAGCCGCAGAATCAGGACGGCTCGCTCGGCTCGACCGTGACCGGCACCTACGACCTGAAGGCAAACAAGGAGTGACCTGCCGCCCGGCCGGCGCTGCGCGAGCGGACTTCGGCCGGGCCGCCGGCGTTCATCCTCCCGTTTTTTGAGGACCATCGTCATTGGGCGTTTGCGCAGCCCCGTCGTCGCCACGTCAGCAGCCGGACCGAAACGATCCTGGCAGGACAGGCCGGCACTTCCGAGATGATAGCGGCCCCAAGCAGCGGACCTCCCTGCGCGACGAGACGATGTCATTCGGCGTCGTGTCGTCGAGGGGCGCTGCACCGTATCGAGAGCATCGGCTTCGGAGAGCCTGGGCAAGCCTCAGGCGCAATTTCCGGGCTGGGCGAGATACTGGCGATTCTCGCCAGGAATGGGCATTCCCGTCCGCCTGTCGCGGGGGCACCTCGTGCAATGGTCGAAGACCTGATCGTTGCGCGAACGCATGACGGTTCGGGCCGTTCGGCAGTGTGATACTCTCCTCAGGATCGACCGTATATGACCTCAACACAGCCTCGGCAGCCGCTTGTCTTGGGTTCCAGCACAATTCCGACCAGGCGTTCTGTGCGCCGGATCGCAGAGGCTGCGGAGGGCCCCGTTGCGGTCCAATTCTGGAGGCCACCGATGAACGACGCCCTTCATCGCGTCGTGAATATCTTGTCCGCGAACCCGTTCTTTGCGGGCTTCGAGCAGGACGCCCTCGAGAAGATCGCGGCGGCCTGCAGGCCGCGACACCTCGCTTCGCGGGAGATACTGTTTCTGAAAGGCGACCCGAGCGACGGACTCTACGCCATCAGGCGCGGCCTGATCCGCATCGGGACAACAGATAATCTCGGCCAGCAGATGACGATGAACGTCCTCGGCGGCGGCGATGTCTTCGGTGAAATCGCGCTGCTCGACGGCCAATCCCGGACCGCCGACGCCGTGGCGATGGATGATACCGACATGTTTTTTCTGCCGCGGCGTGAATTCTTGAGCCTGCTTGCTCGCGAGCCTTCTATCGCGCAGCAGGTCATCGGCCTTCTCTGCGCCCGGCTGCGGGATGTCATAGACCGCATGGAGGAGACGAGATTCCTGTCCTCCTCAATTCGGCTTGCACGACGCATTCTGGTGCTCGCCGCCGACTATGGCACGGATGTCCGTGCGTCTCAGGAGGAGCTGGCATCGCTCACCGGCGTGACGCGCGAAACAGTCAACCGCCACCTCCAGTCCTGGAAGCGCGCCGGCGTCATTTCCTTGGGACGAGGACGACTGATGATCAAGGATATCGACGATTTGCGGCGTCTGGCAAAAGTTGATGCCGCCTAGCAGCAGCGTCAACACTGCGGCAGCTCGAGCGCTTATCCAGCTGCTCCTATGTCAGCGGCGAAAACCCGAACGGGTTGGTCGAACCCCTTCAGAACGTGCGCATTCAATTCAACCAGAGGCGCTCGCCCATCGATGGCCTCCGCGGCGACCACATCGATCAGGACTTCGGCATTACCCGCGCTTGCGCATAGGCGCGAGGCGAGATTCACGACGGTTCCAATCGCGGTGTATTCGAGCCGGCCTTCGGAGCCGATACGCCCCACCGTCGCAGGTCCCATCGCGAGCCCGATCCCGAAGCCAAGTTGGTGGTCGAGGCTCCGTCGATCGAGCAAAAGCGACTGGACGGTCTTCTGCATGTCCCGCGCCATATTGACGGCGCACAAGGCCGGGTCCGCGCGGGACACCGGGGCATTGATCAGGACCATCATCCCGTCACCGGAAAAATGCGTCAGCGTGGCCCCGTGGTCGATCACCACCCTGTCCAGAGCATCGTAGTATTCACTTAGGAAGCTCATGACGATTTCAGGTTCGGCACGCGCCGAGAAGGCCGTGAAACCGCGCAGATCGCCGAAAACGACGACCACCTCGATGCGCCGGCCGTCGAGCACGCTGTCGTCGCCAGACCGGTCGACCAGTTCGGCCACCTGCGGCGCGAGAAATCGCTTCAGCCGGCCGATCCGCTCCGAGCGCTCCTGCGACACCGCTAGATCGCCCGCCATCTCGTTGAAGCGTGTCGCCAACCGCTCGAATTCGTCGCCTGTGGCGATGTCGATCCGATGGTCGAACTGCCCGGCGCCGATCCGCGCCACGCCGTCTTCCAGAATGCGGATCGGCTCGATCATGCGCTGGGTGAGCCAGTAGGCGAGCGCCGCCGCGAGGCCGGAACCCACAATGAGGAAGACGCCGGTACGCCACAGGGCGGCATAGATCGGTTCGAAAGCCTCGGCGACTGGCTGCTTGACGACGACGCTCCAGTCGACACCCGGAATCGGCGCCATTGCGGCGAGAACCGTATGTCCGCCGATGTCGCGTCCTGATGTCGCCTGGCCGCTTTGCGCCGTAATGCTCGCTCGAAGAGTCTGGAGCGGCTGTATAGCGGTCTGGTCGGCGCGCAGAACCAGGCTGATATCGGGATGAGCGATGAGGCGCCCCGGCTGGTCGAGAACGAATGCTGCTCCGGTTCGGCCGACCCGGATCGCCGAGATGACGTCCCAGATTAGCTTGAGATTGACCTCGGCGACTGCCACGCCGACGGCCGAACGGGTGCCGGCTACGGCAATGGTCAAGAAAGGCTCGGAGCCGCCATGAAAGGTCACAGGGCCGTACCAAACACCGCCCGGGCGGACGTTCTGGAGCGCAGGGCTGACCGAGTGGTCTGCACCGCCCTCGACCTTGTTGAGCCCCAAGCGCGAGACAAATATGCGCTCTCGCCCGGTGGCGTCGACAAGGGCTAGGCTGACGACGGCGGGAACCTGACGCAACAGACGAAAGGCGTCGAGCCTGCGTCTTTCGTCAGCGCTGTCGGACCATGGCAGCTGGACCGTCCATGCCAGTTGATCGCGAATCCCGTCCAGGAAATCCTGAATTTTCGCAGCGGCGGATCGGGCTTCTGCGTCGAGAAGGTCGTTCAGCCTGGCCTTCTGGTCGCGATGGCCAAACCAGGCTTCGCTACCGCCGGCAACGAGAAGCGGTACGACGACTGCCGCGAACAGCGCGATGAAATACTTCGCGAAGAGCGAGCTCCGTGGAGCGGATAGCGATTGAGTCACCGTGACAGCTCATGCGCCGGCTTTCCGGCCAAGTCTATTCGATCACTACGTCCGCGCTGCTCAAAATTGAGGGCGGCATGGTCAGTCCAAGCTGCTCGGCCGCCTTCAGATTGACGAACAGCTCGAGCTTCGTCACGCGTTGGACCGGCAGATCGGAGGGCTTCTCACCCTTGATGATCCGGCCGGCATAGATTCCGGTATGGCGGTGTGACTGCCTGAAGTCGCCGCCATAGCTCATCAGGCCGCCGGCGTTCGGGAAATCCCGCGCCTGGGTAATGGCGGGGACTTTGTAACGCATGGCAAGCTCGGCGAGGCGCCGGCTTCGGTAGGCGAAATAGGGATCGGAGGTGAAGACCAGCCCAGGCAGCTGCATCTGGGGAACGGCCGCGAACAGAGCCTCCAGTTCCGGCTCGCTGCTGGCATTGAGGAGGCGCAGTCCCAATCCGAGACTGCTCGCAGCGGCCTGCAGGTTTCGCGATTGCGAAGCCGAGGTCGGGCTCGCCGGATTGACGGCGACGGCAAAGGTCTTGGCAGCCGGAAACAGCTCGCTCATGAACTCCAGCCGTTTCAGCGAGACTTCCACGCTGAGGCTGCTTACGCCGGTGAGATTGCCGCCCGGCCGGGACAGGCTGGCGACCAGCCCCAGCGCGACAGGATCGCCCCCCAGCTCGAAGACGATCGGGATCGTCTTGGTCGCCGACCGTGCGGCGAGCGCGACCTCCGCACCGCCCGGCGCGACCATGACGCTGACCTGGCGGTTGGCAAGATCCACCGCGAGTGCCGGCAGTCGGCTATATTGGCCTTCAGCCCAGCGAAAATCGATCGCGACATTGCCGCCGTCGACATACCCGGCTTCGGCCAGCCCCTCGGCAAAGGCGGCGAGGCGGCTGGCATAAGGCTCGGGCGATTCCGAGCCGAGATAGCCGATGACCGGCGTGGTTTTCTGCTGTGCCTGGGTCGAGATCGTGGATGCCGCCATCGCGCCGAGCAGCGCGATGGTCTCGCGCCGCGTCGCTGGAACAACCTGGCGCAAGGCGCATGGCATAGAACGCACGGCCGTTCCCCTTCCGACCGAGATCTGTGCAGATCGGACAGCGCCGAACCCGCACAGATGCCCTTATATCATGCCGGATGAGCCGTGTCGTTGCACCAGTCCGCAGGGGGGCGATCCGAGGAGCCACGAAGGTCGTGGATCCTCGGTTCTAGCGGCCTGGCCTAGTCGATGCGAAAGACGCGTTAGCGTGTGGTTGGAGCAGCCGCCCGGGCGCAGGCGCGGACCGAGGCGGCCGAACTCATCTCAGCCCTCGCGTGACGACGACCTCGAGATAGCTGCTCGGCACCACCACGGTTGCATCCCCCGATCGGTTGAACTGTTCGACAAGCGCCGTCAGATCCAGCGCCAACGCCGCCTTGGCAGGCTGGTCCAGCGCCGCGAAGACCTTGAGCACCGGTCCATAGTAGCTGCTGAAGACCTGGAGCCAGTGCTCCGGCGAGCGATAGCGAAAGACGAAGTCGCGCCGCGCCGTCCGGATCGACACGCCGGGCGCCGCGAACAGCTCGGCCAGGCGCTCCTCTGTGCCCCAGAGCGCGGGCGAACGCAGTCCAGGAGCCGGCGGGACATGTTTCCCGATCGTTTTGAAGAGCTGGCCGATGAAGCCGTCCGGCGTCCAGTTGGCCAGGCCGATCTTGCCGCCATGTCTGCAGACGCGCAGAAGCTCTGCTGCCGCGCGCTCCTGGTCGGGCGTGAACATCACCCCGAAGGTCGACATGACCGCGTCGAAATGGCCATTCGCGAATGGCAAGGCTTCGGCATCGGCTTCGCGGAAGGAAATGTCGAGCCGCTCGGCCGCAGCACGCTCGCGGCCACGATCGAGCAAGGCCGCGACATAGTCCGTGCTGGTGACGTCGCACCAGCGGCGAGCCGCGGCGAGACTGGCATTGCCGTTCCCGGCGGCGACATCGAGCACAGCCTGGCCGCTGCGCAAGTCGAGCACCTCGCACAGACGTTCGCCGACGATCTGCAGGGTCGTTCCGACGATGGCGTAGTCGCCGGACGACCAGGCGCCATGCTGGCGGAGCTTGATCGCCTCGTGGTCGATCCTCTGCGGGGCGGCTTGAAGTATGGTGGACATTGGATGCGTCTCCCGGTGAGTTTTGCTTGGCAGGCTCGGATGAACGGATGAGGCATGGCGCTCCGGCGGGCCTCGCGCCGCACAGCGTGTCACCGCCGCGGATCTATGTGCCGAACGCTGAACTCGATCTCCGAGCGGCTGATGCCGATATCCTTCAGCATCCTGTCGTCGAGCCCCGACAATGCGTTTGCCGCGTGGCGTAGCTGCACCCCAAGGGCGATCCTGCGCAGCCGTCCCGACAGCGCCTCGATCAGCCTGGTTGTCAGCGGGCGCCGGGTAGGCTTTTGATGCGGCGGGACAAAAGGGCCGTGGACCTCATAGAGGAACTGATCGCCGAAGATCTGCCCGACCGCCATGCGCCCGACCAGCCGATCGAGCAACGACTTGGTGCGAGGCCGCAGCATGTCGGCCAGGTCATTGATGTCATGAAGAAAGTCGCTTCTCAGCGCATGCATTGTACCGCTCCATTGCTTTGTCCGCCGCCTCCTCGGGCGGTGTTGCAGCGTTGTGGCGGTTCGGGGGGCATCTCGTCCGTGAGGTGCCGCACACAATCGATTCACTGCATGGGCTGAGCTCGATCGTCCGCGGCACGGTACCGTTTCAGTTCTTCGGCCCGGCCGGCTATGGCGCTATGCTTGGCAGATTGTCCGCGCCGGGGCTCGCCATTCGTGACGCAGCGCCGCTGGCATTCGCCGTGATGATGGAGCGTGCCGGACTTTCGGTCAGTGCGGCGGGATTGGTCGCGCTGTCCGGTGTGGCCGCTCTGGCTCTGCTACGACTTGCCCGGGCGGCTACGGCCGGGGGCTAGGCGGCCGCGCTGGCCTCTGCGAGCACCAAGCAGTTTGGAGCTTGGAGCTAACTCCCGTCAGCAGCGTTCCGGTGTCCGCTTCCGGGCAGCATGCCAACGTCGGCGTTTGGCCTTCTCCGGGCATTGGGAACGTCCGTTTGCGGGCGGCTCCATTGGGCGGGGCTGCGTGACAGGATCGAGCCCGGTGCCGCGCCGCTGACGCGTCGGTGCTGCGCTCAGGCGTATTCGGGTCGGCGCGGGGTGAAGACGTCGAGATTGATCACCGGCTCGTCGCCGACGACCTCGCCCCAATGCTCGACATTGGAGGGGATCACGACGAGGCCTCCGGGGCCGATCAGGTGCTCCTCGCCGCCGATGAAGAAGCGGATCGTGCCGCTGACGATATAGGCGATCTGCTCATGGGGGTGGCTGTGTGGCTTGGGCTCGTGCCCGGGCATCAGCCGGTGCAGCGCCAGCGTCGCGGCCGAGCCGGAGAATGCCTTGCGGTCGACGCCGGGACGAACCGGCGTCCACGGAATCTGGCTCCAGTCGATCTTGTGAATGTCCATGACGGCGGCTCCGATTGTCACTCAGATTGTCATTTGCAGATTGTCATTTGGCGGCGCCGAGGATCCCCGACGGCCGGATGAACAGGAACAGCAGCAGCACCGACAGCGCCGCGACGTTCTTCAGCCCGGCGCCGAAGCCGACGATGGCGAGCGCCTGCAGCAGGCCGAGCAGCAGGCCGCCGAGGAAGGCGCCGAAGGGTCGCCCGAAGCCGCCGACGATCGCGGCGATGAAGCCGCTGATCGCGAAGGGAACGCCGACATTGAAGGCCGTGTACTGCGTCGGCGTGATCAGGATGCCGGCGATCGCGCCCAGCGCGGCACTCAGCGCGAAGGCCAGGGCCAGCATGCGCGAGACCGGGATGCCCTGCAGCGCCGCCGCCTCGCGGTTGATCGAGCAGGCGCGCATCGCCTTGCCGGTCCGGGTCAGCCCGAAGAAGGCGGCGAGCGCGGCGACGATCGCGAGCGAGCCGCCGATGATCCAGATCAGCTGGTAGCCAATCGCGACCGGGCCGATCATCAGCGGCGGCCGGTCGGTGAAGACGGGCAGGGTCTTGGGCTGGTCGCCGACGGCGATCAGGGTCAGCCGCTCGACCACGATCTGGGCGGCGAGCGTCGCCAGGATCATCACGAACATCGTCGCCTTGCGGTTCCACAGCGGCCTGACGACGACGCGCTCGATCGCGACGCCGAGTGTTGCCACCGCCGCGATGGCGACCAGCGCCGCCAAAGGCAGCGGCACGCCGTTCCGCGCGAACAGCACATGGGTGATCATGCCGCCCAGCATCACGAACGCGCCCTGGGCGAAATTCACGATGCCGCTGGCGTTGTAGATGACGCAAAAGCCAATGCCGATCAGCCCGTAGACGCAGCCGATGCCGAGCCCGCTGACCAGGACCTGAGGGATGTAGGACCAGTCAGCCATGGGAAGGCTCCTGCATGGCCGGCTTGTCCGCGGACGGTTTGCCGGTGCCGAGATAGGCCGCGATCACGGCCGGGTCGGCGCGGACCTCGGCCGGGGTGCCCTGCGCGATCTTGCGGCCGAAATCGACCACGACGACGCGGTCGGCGGTGTTCATCACCAGCGTCATGTCGTGTTCGATCAGCAGCACGCTGGTGCCGTCCTCGGCGATGCGGCGGATGATCCGCGACAACGCCGCCGACTCCTCGGTGTTGAGGCCGGCAGCCGGCTCGTCGAGCAGGATCAGCCGCGGGCCGGCGGCCATGGCGCGTGCCAGCTCCAGCATGCGCTGGCGACCATAGGGCAGGGCCGAGGCCGGCTCGTCCGCCATCGCCGCCAGTCCGGCAAAAGCGAGGAGCTCGCGCGAGCGCGCCTCGACTGCCGCTTCCTCGCGACGCGCGGATGCCGGCCGCAGCAGCGCCGAGAACAGCCCGGCCTTGCCCTGCAGGTGGCAGCCGACCTTGACGTTGTCGAGCACGCTCAGATCCTCGAACAGCTTGACGAGCTGGAAGGTCCTGACGAGCCCGCCAGCGGCGATCTCGGCCGGCGGGCGGCCGGTGATGTCCCTGCCCTCGAAGGTGATCCGTCCGGCGCTCGGCGCCAGGAAGCCGGAGATCAGACTGAACAGCGTGGTCTTGCCGGCGCCATTAGGCCCGATCACCGCGGTGACGCCATCGGCCGGCACCTCGAAGGAGACGTCGTCGACTGCGACGAGCCCGCCGAAACGGCGCGTCACCCCTTCCAGTCTGAGCCGGGTCATGAGCGGCCTCGCGGGGAAAACAGGCTGGCGAGCCCGCGTGGCGCATAGATCAGCAGCACGATCAGCACCGCGCCATAGGCCAGGTCCTGATAGTCCTTGAAGGCGCGGAAGGTCTCGGGCAGCAGACTGACGATCAGCGCGCCGACCAGCGGGCCGGCCACCGTCCCGATCCCGCCGACATAGAGCATGGTGAAGGTGACGATGACCATGTGCAGCCCGAAGACCTCGGGGCTGACGAAGCCGACGACATGGACGAAGAGCGAGCCTGCGAGCGCGGCGAACCCCGCCGAAAGCAGGAAGGCGAGGAGCTTGTAGCGGGCGACCTCGATGCCGAGCGCCGTCGCCGCTTCCTCGCTGCCCGCGACCGCCGAGAGCGCGCGCCCGAAGCGTGAGCGGCGGATGCGGGCAGCGGCGAAAGCGCAGGCCGCGACCACCAGCGAGAGCAGGATGAGCTGACCGCGATCGGAGGTGACCTCATAGGGGCCGATACCGAAAGGCGGGATGCCGGAGATGCCCATATAGCCCTGCGTCACCGACTGCCATTCGACCGTGATCTCGTAAGTGATCAGGCCGATGGCGAGCGTACCCATGGCGAGGTAGTGGCCCTTCAGCCTGAGCGTCGGAAAGCCGACGATCGCGGCGACCAGCACGGCGGCGACGATTCCCAGCAGCATGGCGGGCACAGGGGCCCAGCCATGGCTGGCGGTCAGCACGGCCGAGAGATAGCCGCCGATCGCGGCGAAGGCGTTCTGGCCGAAGGAGACCTGGGCGGCAAAGCCCATGAACAGGTTCAGGCCGGTGACGAAGACCGCATAGATCAGCGCGAAGGAGACGACGGTCGCCGCGTAGCCGCCGACGACCATGGCGTAGCCGACCACGACCGCGGCGAAGAGCCAGGGCAGCAGGCCGACCAGCCCGAACGGGCGTCGTTCAGGCGAAGTAATGCTGGGCGAGGTCGTCATGGGAGGTGATGTCATCAGGATCGAGTTCGGCGACGATGCGCCCGAGCGACAGCAGGTAGACGCGGTTGGCGAGCGCGAGCGCCAGCGGCGCCTTCTGCTCGACCAGCACGATCGACAGGCCTTCGCGGTTGAGGAGGCCGAGCGTCTCCAGGATCTCCCCGGTGACGCGCGGCGCAAGGCCGAGCGAGGGCTCGTCCAGCAAGAGGAGCTTCGGCCCGGCCATCAGCGCGCGGCCGAGCGCGAGCATCTGCTGCTCGCCGCCGGACATCGAGCCAGCGGCCTGGCTGAGCCGTTCCTTCAGGCGCGGGAACAGCGTCAGGACGCGCTCGCGGCGGCGGGCGAACTCGGCCTTGTCGCGCAGGCGATAGGCGCCGAGTTCGAGATTGTCGGCGACGCTCATCGGCGCGAACAGGCCGCGCCCTTCCGGCACCAGCACGATGCCGCGCGCCGCGACGGCGACCGCATCGTTCCGCGGCAGTATTTCGCCGCGGAAGCGGACCTCGCCGCCATTGACTGACAGCCCCATGATCGCGCGCAGCAGCGTCGACTTGCCGGCCCCGTTGGGGCCGAGCACGGCGACGAGCTCGCCTTCGCCGATGCGCAGGTCGACCCCATGCAGCGCATGGATGTGGCCATAGCGCGCCGAGAGGGCGGTCGCGGTCAGGATCGGTGGGGCAGTGCCCGCCTGGGTCTTGGCCGCGGCGGCGAGGCTCATTGCACCACCTTGACCTTGCCGCCTGCGATCGTGGCGAGCACGAACGGATTCTCGGTAATGCCCTGATGAAGGTCCGGCCGGAAATTGTAGATGCCGGTCGTGCCCTGGAAGCCGCTCAGCTCCTCATAGGCGGCACGGACCTTCTCGCCCTCGAAGGACTTCGCCTTCTCGATCGCCGCGGCCGTCAGCATGACTCCATCCCAGCCGCGCGAGGCCCAGTTCGGGTCGCGATCCTTAAACTTCTCGCGCCAGGGATCGAGGAAGCCCTTGATGCCGGCCTTGAGCGCACCTTCAGGCAGGGCCTCATAGACCTGCGAGGGCGAGGCGACGAAGAAGAACTTGTCGCCGAGCACCTCGGCGACCGGGCCGAACACGGCGAGATCCTCGAGGCTCGTCAGCAGCAGCATGTCGGCGCCGAGCTGCTTGATGTTCTTGGCGGCGGTCAGCGTCGTCCCGCCGAGCCCGATCTTCAGGATCGCGCCGGCACCGGCAGAGCGCGCCTTGCTGATCTGCACGCTGAGATCGGCATCGTCCTGCTTGTACTGGTCGACCGAGACGACCTCGAGGCCGAACTTGGCGGCGTTGCGCTCCGCCACGCTCTTCTGGAGGTTGGCATAGGGTGTCGGGTCGTGCAGCACCGCGATCTTGCGGATTTGCGTCTTCTCCTTGAGATATTCCAGGCGCTTGTCGACCTCGAAGCCGGCCGGCGGCAACGTGCTGAAGGCCCAGACCAGATGGTCCGCCTGCGTCGGCAGGATCGAGCACAGCATCATCGGCACCTTGGCGCGCAGCAGCAGGCCTGCCGCCGCGAAATTGCCGGCCGAGACGCAGCCGCTGACGAAGACGTCGACCTTGTCCGAACTCAGCATCTTCCGGTAGACGGTCACCGCCTCCTGCGGCTCCGAGCGGTTGTCCTCGACCACCACCTGGATCTTGCGACCCATCACGCCGCCCTTGGCGTTGAGCGCGGCAGCGGCAAGCTCGACGCCGTCGCGCCAGGCGCGGTCGACGGTCGCGGCATAGCCGGTCAGGCCGGCGGAGACGCCGATCTTGTAGGGTTCCTGGGCACTGGCGGGCAGCGCGCCGGCCAGTGCGAGGCTTGCGGCAAGGCCTCCCGCCAAAAAGGTCTGCTTCATGATCCGTCCTCCCCGTTTTGCTTGATCCCGGCTGGTGGCCCCGATGCGAGGCCCCGCCTTCTTCTTGGCTTTCTCTCGATCTGGTGGCAGCCGCCGTCAGGTCGGCTTACCGTAGCCACCGCCGCCCGGCGTCTCCAGCAGCACCACGTCGCCGGCCTGCATGGTCAGCTTCCTGGCCTCGCTGACGGACTTGCCGTTGACGAGGAAGCGGCCGGGTGCGCCCGCAAGGCCGCCATCGATGCCATCAGGCCCGCGGTCGAGCCGGCTCGGCACGGCATTCAGCAGCCAGGAATGCTCGGTCAGCATGTGGAATTGGATGATCTGGCCGTCGCCGCCCGGCATCCGGCCCTTGCCACCGGAACCCGGCCGCAATTCCTTGCGGTCGAAGACGATCGGCATGGCCGCTTCCAGGATCTCGATCGGCACGGCCGCGACGCCGGTCGGGTAGCAGGTGGCGCTGGGGCCGGGCTTGCCGGCGCGGGCGCCCATGCCACCGGAATAGTTGAACATCGACGAGGTGAAGGCCTCGCCATTGGCGCGCCGGCCCTGGATCTGGATGGTCCAGACCGCGCCTGACCCTTCCGCCAGCACGCGCTCCGGCATCACCTGGTGCAGCGCCTTGAGGATCGGCATCGGCACGTACATGCCGACGACATGGCGCGCGTTCACCGGAGCCGGATAGGCGCAGTTGACGATCGAACCGAGCGGCGCCCGGATTTCGATCGGCGCCAGCGAGCCGGTGTTGTTCGGCAGCTCCGGATTGAGGCAGGAGCGGATCGCGAAGGTCGAATAGGCATGGGTGTAGTTGAGGACGACGTTGATGCCGGTCGTCGTCTGCGGCGAGGAGCCGTCGAAGTCGACGATGATCGAACCGCTCTCGGTATCGACCGTGACGGCTGTCTTCAGCGTGATGACCTCGCCGCCTGGCACGTCGAAGGCCGCCTCGCCATGATAGGTGCCCGGCTTCAGCTTGCGGATGGCGTTGCGCGTCGCATCCTCGGAGCGGCTGATGATCTCGTCCGACAGGGTCTCGATGTCGTCGATGCCATAGCGCTCGCACAGGGTGACCAGATGCTCGGCCGCCGCCTCGCCGGAGGAGACCTGCGCCGAGAGATCGCCGAAGACGGCATCCGGAGTGCGAACATTGTGGCGGATGATGTCGTGCAGCATCTGGCTGGGCTTGCCACGCTCGTAAAGCTTGAGCGGCGGGATCCAGAGGCCTTCTTCATGCACGTCGCGGGCGCCGGCACCGATGCCGTAGCCGCCGATATCGGTGTGATGGATGGTCGAGCCGATATAGGCGAGCAGCTTCTCCCCATCGAAGATCGGCGTCAGGATGGTGATGTCGAAGAAGTGGCCGGCCGAGAGCCAGGGATCGTTGGTGATCAGCACGTCGCCGGGCTCGCAGCGGTCCTTGAACAGCCGCACCAGATGCGCCCCCGCGAAAGCGAGCGAGTTGATATGGCCGGGCGTGCCGGTATTGGCCTGCACCACCATGCGGCCGCGCTGGTCGAACAGCGCGCAGGCGAGATCGCCGGCCTCGCGCACGATCGGGCTGAAGGCGATGCGCTGCAGGGCCTTGGCCCGCTCGGTGACGATGCCGATCAGGTTCGACCAGAGGATTTCGAGTTCGACGCCATCCATTGGATGTGACCTTGCCATCGGGTTCAACCTTTCGTGGCGACGATGCAGCCGAGCGCGTCGATCGTCGCGCTCCAGCCGGGCGGCAGCGCGGTCGTGGTCTCGCGCTCCTCGATGATGGCGGGTCCGGCGATGGTCTGGCCGGTGGCGAGCGCCGCACGCTCGTAGACGGGAACGGACTGGCCATCCTCCCAGGCATGGACCGACCGGTGGCGCTTGGGTGCTCCGGCGGCGATCGCGGGCACGGTCCGGCCGGCGGACTGGGGCAGAGGACCGCGCGCCACGACACGCCAGGTGACCAGCTCGATCGGGACATGCGAGGGGTTGACACCGTAGAGCGTGCGATAGGCCTCCTCGAACTGCGCGGTCAGCGCGCCGGTGTCGCGGCCGAGCCGCGGATCGGCTTCGAAGATGATCGTGACCTCATGCTGCTGGCCGACATAGCGCATGTCGGCGCCGACCAGGATCGTGACGTCGGCGGGTGCGCAGCCGGATTCGCCCAGCGCCGTCAGCCCTTCCTTCTCGAGGTCGCCGAGGACGCGATCGACGCGGGCCCAGTCGAGCTGGTCGATCCGCGTCAGGTCGCTGCGCACGAGATCGAGCCGCACGGGGGTGACGAGCGTGCCGAAGGCGGAGAGGACGCTCGATTGCGGCGGCACGATCACGCTGGTGCTCTGCAGCAACTCGGCGACACCGCAGGCATGCAGCGGCCCGGCGCCGCCGAAGGCGAAGAGCGGCAGGCCGCGATAATCGACGCCGCGATCGGTGGCATGGGTTCGCGCCGCCGAGGCCATCGCCTCGGTGACGACGCGGTAGATGCCGCGCGCAGCCTGCACCGGGCTGAGGCCGAGCGCCTGCCCGAGTCGGCCCATGGCGCCGTCGCAGGCGGCCTTGTCGAGCGACATGTCGCCGCCGAGGAAGTTCTCGGCATCGATCAGCCCGAGCACGAGATCGGCGTCGGTGACGGTGGCGTTCTGGCCGCCGCGGCCATAGCAGGCCGGCCCCGGATTGGAGCCGGCGCTTTCGGGGCCGACCTTGAGCAGGCCGAGATCGTCGACATGGGCGATGCTGCCGCCGCCGGCTCCGATCTCGATCAGGTCGATCGAGGGCACGGTGACCGGCAGGCCGCTGCCCTCGCGGAAGCGATAGCGACGGTCGACCTCGAACAGGCCGGTGATCAGCGGCGTGCTGTTCTCGATCAGGCAGGCCTTGGCGGTGGTACCGCCCATGTCGAAGGACATCAGCCGGTCGATGCCGAGCAGCTCGGCATAGTGGCAGGCCGCGAGCGCGCCGGCGGCCGGGCCACTCTCGATCATCCGCACCGGGTTCTTGCCCGCCGTCTCGGCTCCGACCACGCCGCCGGAGGACAGCATGATCAGCGGGGTGTTGGCGAAGCCCTCGCCGCGCAGCCGGTCGCTGAGCCGCTTGAGATAGGGCTGCGAGATCGGCATCGCATAGGCGTTCACGGTCGCCGTCGAGGCACGCTGGTATTCGCGGATCTGCGGCGCGACCTCCGAGGAGGTGCAGATGAAGACGTCGTTGAGCTCGCGCGACAGGGCGGCTGCGACCAGCGCCTCGTTGTCAGGGTTGGCGAAGCTGTTGAGGAAGCAGATCGCGACGGCGCGAGCGCCGCTGGCGCGGATCTCGGCCGCAAGCTTCGCGATGTCCTGCGGGCTTGGAGCCAGCGCCACCGTGCCGTCGGCGAGGACACGTTCCTTCAGGCCGAAGGTCAGCTCGCGCGTGACCAGCGGCTCGGGGAACTCGATCTGCGGGTCGTACATGTCGTAGCGGTGCTCGTTGCGGATCGAGAGCACGTCGCTGAAGCCTTCGGTGACGACGAGCGCCGTCGGCAGGCCCTTGCGCTCGATCAGTGCGTTGGTCACCACCGTCGTGGCATGGACCACGACGCCGTCGACCGCGTCCGCGGCGATGCCGGCCTTGCCGAGCACTGAATCGACGCCGCGGAAGAAGCCTTCCAGCAGGTCGTGATGCGTGGTCAGGGTCTTGTCGACGCTGAGGCTGCCGCGGGAATCCCGCAGGACGATGTCGGTGAAGGTGCCGCCGATGTCGACGGCCAATGAATAGGTCATGCTCTCAGTCTTTCCAGGTCAAGCCACGAGAGATGCGGGCGGCGCTGCTGACGACCTCACGGATCTGCTCGGGATCGGGAACGGGCGGAATGAACTGCGTCGCGCCGACGATGGCGATCGAGCCGACGAGTACCTTGCGGTGGTCGAAGACGGGGGCCGCCAGCGTGTTGACGCCGGTGATCACCTCGTCGGGCGCCGTCGCCCAGCCGCGCTCGCGGACGAGCGCGATGTCCGCCAGGAGCGCCTCGCCGGAGACGATCGTGTGCGGCGTCCATGCCTCCAGCTTGCCGCCGGCAATGGCGTGACGACGCTCCGGCGAGCCGAATGCAAGCCAGATCTTTCCATGCGCGCTTGCGTGAAAGGCGAGGCGAGTGCCCGGCCGCATCGCGAATTCGATCATCGTGCGGCCCTGGATCAGCTCGAGGACGATCAACTCCTCGTCGATCACATCGCAGAGCGTGGCAGCCTGGCCACTGCGGTCACGCAGGCTCATCAGCTCTTCGCGCGCGGCGCTGACGATGTCGAAGCGCTGCCGCAGGGCCTCACCCAGCACCATCAGCTTGACCCCGGCCGCGTAACGGCCGGTCTCGCTCTCCTGCCGGACGAAGCCGTGGCGCTGCAGCGTCACCAGGTGGCGGTAGATCGTTGCCTTCGATGCAGAGAGCGCCTCAGCGATCTGGCCGAGCGAAGCGGGACGGCTCTGCTGCACCAGATAGTCGACCGCATGCAGCGCGAGATCGAGCGTGCTCGTACCCGCAGGCGCAGGCTTTCCCGTGACTTTTGGCGACGCTGTCGACAAAGGCGTTTCCTGTTGCTTGTTTCATTTAATGAAATGTCATTTTATTATTTGATACGATAGCGAGCGATTGGACCGAATGTCAACCCGCCCCCGAAGGAGCGGGCTGGAACGCCATCTCGACCCGTGTCGAAGTCGGACACCTGAATTACTCGATGATCTGGACGACACGCCCTGTGCTCGCGTCCACGAGCATATCGGGGGCCGATGACACCATCCGCCGCTACCTTCACGATCTTGAAGGGCTCGATGCCGTGCAACGGGTCGGCAAGCGCCCGATGCGCTGGTCCTTCCGGCATCTGGTCACGGCCGGACGCGGCAGGTAGACCACGTCGGATGTTCCGCTTCCTTCACAGCGCCGATTTGCATCTCGGCAAGCCTTTCGGCTCGATGCCGGACGAGCTGCGCGGGCGGCTGCGCGAGGCCCGCCATACCGTGCTCGACCGGCTGGCGACCCAAGCCTGCGCCGCGGGTGCGGAGACGATCCTGCTCGCCGGCGACGTGTTCGATACGGAAACGCCGAGCCCGGCCGTGCTGCGCCAGGCGCTGGCCGCCATGGCCGGGCATGACGGCCTTCGCTGGATTCTGCTGCCCGGCAATCACGATTCGCTCGCCGCCGAAGCGCTCTGGGCCGGCCTTGCGACCTCGCGGCCCGGCAATGTCGTGCTCGCAACCGAGCCGGCTCCCTTCCAGCTCGCCGGCGATGTCGTCCTGCTGCCCGCGCCCTGCACGACGCGCCGGCCCGGCCGCGACCTGACCGAATGGATGGCTCTGGCGGCGACCCCGCCGGATACGATCCGGATCGGCTTCGCCCATGGCGCCGTGCAGAGCTTTTCGGAGGATGGCGGCGCCGGCGACGTCATCGCCCCCGACCGGGCGGCCCGCGCCGGCCTCGACTATCTCGCCCTCGGAGATTGGCACGGACAGATGCGGATCGGACCGCGCACCTGGTATAGCGGCGCGCCGGAGCCGGACCGGTTCAAGCACGACGCCACCGGCCGCGCCTTGCTGGTCACGCTTCCCGCGGCAGGAGCCGAGCCCGCGGTCGAACCCGTGGAGACCGGGTCGTTCGACTGGCGCATGCTCGCGCTCGACTGCCTGGCGGGCGACGACCCGAGCACGCATCTGGCAGCGCTGCTGCCGGCGGGTCCTTCGCGCCGCCAGTCGCTCGTCCGCATCGTTGCGACAGGCCGGACGCGGCCGCCGGCACGGACCCGGCTGGAAGCTGACCTCAAGGCGATTGCGCCCGAATTCGCCCTGCTGCAACTGGAGGCGCAGGAGCTGGTCACCGAATGCGAGAGCGAGGACCTCGACCAGATCGACCGGGCCGGCGCCTTGCGGGACGCCGCCGAAATGCTGCTCGCAGAAAGCGGCGACGAAAGCCGCTCCCCGGCCGAGCGCGAAGTGGCCCGTGAGGCGTTGATGCGCCTCTTCTCGTACTGCGCGGCGGCGGCCTGATGAAGCTGACCGCCCTGCGCCTGCACAATGTCCGCCGCTTCGCCGGCACCGGTGTGCGCATCGAGAACATCGGCGACGGCATCAACGTGCTCTGCGCTGCCAACGAGCATGGCAAGTCGACCTGTTTCGACGCCCTGCACGCGCTGTTCTTCCAGCCTCATACCGGTACGCCCGGCGCCGTCCAGGCGCTGCGGCCCTATAGCGGCGGCAACCCGCTGGTCGAGGCCGACCTCACCACCGCCGACGGCGCCTTCCGGCTGACCAAGCAGTTCTATGGCGGCCGCCGCGCCCAGGTCCGCGAGCGCGACAGCGGCCGCCTGATCGCGCAGGCGGACGAAGCCGAGCGCTTCATCGCCGCGCTGGTGAAGGGCGGTATCAGCGGGCCGGCCGGCCTGCTCTGGGTCCGCCAGGGCGTGACCGGCATCGAGCGGCGCGCCAAGGCCGAGGACGAGACGGAGCGGCGCGCGCGGGAAACCGTGCTGACCTCGGTCCAGGGCGAGGTCGAGGCGCTGACCGGCGGGCGGCGCATGACCGAGGCGCTTCTGGCCTGCGAGGAGGAGCTGCTGCGGCTGGTGACGGCGACCGGCAGGCCCAAGGCCGGCGGTCCTTACGCCATCGCCATCGACGAGAGCGAACAACTGGCGGAGCAGGAGCGTCGCCTTGGCACCGAGGTCTCCGATCTGCGCGCCGCGCTCGACCGGCGCCGCACGATCCGGGGGCGGCTCTCCGAGATCGACACGCCGGAGACGGCGCGGGAACGCCAGGCCGCTCTGGCGGAAGCCGAAGCAGAATTGGCGGCCGCCAAGGCACAGACTGAATCCTTCAAGGCGGCAGAGAGCAAGGCCGCCCTGGCACTGAACCGACGCGTCTCGGCGGAGCAGGCCGTGACCGGCTTCCGGCAGGCGCTCGCCCGTTTTGCAGGTCTGCGCGACGCCGAGGCCGGCGCAGCGCAGGAACGTGACGCCGCCCGCGCCCGCCACCAGGGCGCCGCCGGCATCGTGCGGGAGGCCGCGGCTGCAGTGGAAAGCGCCGAGCGCGAGGAACGCGAGCAGCGCGACCTGCTCGCGCGCCTGGAGCGGGCCTTGCGCGCGCAGGAAGCGGCGAACCGGCTGGCCACGGCCCGGGACAGCGAGCGCGAAGCGCAGGCCACCCGCGAGCAGATCGAGCGCATGGAGGCGACCCTCAAGAGCCTCGCCCTGCCCGCCGGCAAGATCGCCGAGCTGGAGCAGGCGGAGAGCCAGCTGCTGCAATTGCAGGCCAGGGCCGAGGCGCGGGCGCCGCAATTGCGCATCGACTACGCGGACGGCGCGGAAGGCGGGATCTCGATCGCGGGCATCGCGCTGACGCAGGCCGAGGAACGGCCGCTGGTCGGCACGACGCAGATCGAGATCGCTGCGATCGGCCGCCTGACCGTGACCGCGCCGCAGGCCGAGGAAGACAGCCGCAGCATCGCCAGGGCTCAGGCGAAGCGGCAGGCGCTGCTCGACGAGCTCCAGGTCGACAGTCTCGCCGCGGCGCGCCTGCGCGAGGGACAGGCGCGTGACATCAAGGCCGATCTCGATATCGCGCGCCGGCGCCTCCAGCTGCTCGCGCCAAACGGGCTCGCGGCTTTGCGCGAGCAGATCGCGCGACTGGAGACCGAGGCGGCCAGCGCGAACGAAGCCCCGGCCGACCTGAACGCGGCACGCCAGCAGCTCGGGGCGGTCGAGGCACGCGTCGGTGCCATGCGCGAAGCGGCTCGCGCGGCGCAGGCCCGGACCGAGACCTCCGCCTCCGCTCTGGTCGAGGCGGAACGCCATGCCGCCGGATTGTCCTCCGCACTTGCCGCGCTCGCCGAGAGCTTGGGTCCCCAGGCGGAATGGCGCGGGCGCGAGGAGCGCCTCTCGGTGGAGCATGACGAGACGGACAGGGCCTGGCAGGCCGCCCAGCGGCAGGTCGAGGAGCTCGCGGCGCGAACCATCGATCTTGCGGCAGCAGAGGCGCGCCATCTGCGCCTGCGTTCGGTCATGGACGCCGCGCGCGAGGAGATCACCCGGTTGCGCGAGGAGGCCGCAGGCCTCGACGGCCGTATCCAGACCCGCACCGAGACTGCAATCGAGGAGACCTGGCAGGAAACCCGCGACAGGCTCGCGCAAGCGCAGCAGCGCACCGCCATGCTCGCCCGTGAGGTCGCCGTTCTCTCCCGGCTGCGCAATGCGCTCGAAGCAGCTCGCTCGCAGGCGCGGGACCATTATTTCGCGCCGGTGCTGCAGGAGCTGCGCCCGCTCCTCGGCTTGCTGTTCGACGATGCCAGCGTCACCTTCGACGAGGACACGCTGCTGCCGCGCTCGGTGCAGCGCAACGGCCTCGACGAGCAGGTCGGCGTCCTCAGCGGCGGCATGCGAGAGCAGCTCGCGATCCTGACGCGGCTGGCCTTCGCGCGGCTGCTCGCCAAGGGCGGCCAGCCGACGCCGGTCATCCTCGACGACGCGCTGGTCTATTCCGACGACGATCGCATCGAGAAGATGTTCGATGCGCTGCATCGCCAGGCCAGCGCCCAGCAGGTCATCGTCTTCTCCTGCCGCCAGCGCGCCTTTGCCCGGCTTGGCGGCCACGTCCTGCGCACCGAGCCATGGCAGCCCGATCAGTAGGGAGTGGCGGCCGGATCTTCAGAACCTCATCTCGACCCTGCCCTTGAGGGCGTGGTCTCTGGAGCGTTCGCCGATGGCGGCCGAGTAGGTCAGGCCGAGTGCGGTGGCCTGCGATATCCCCAGCCCTAGCGCGCCAGCAGACCAGGCAGGCTTGCCCGCGAGGCAATGAACAGCGGTTCACATCCCGCCAAATCCGGCATGCGTTGCAGATTTGCTGCAACCCATTTGCTGGAACGTCGGCCTGACTCCTGAGGCCGCCTCAAACGACCCCAGTGCTGTGGCGGGATCCCGCGTCACGGCAATGTGAGCCCTTGTCCGTCTCAGGGCTGTTGGAAACTGCCCTGCAGTGACTAGCTCGTCGGATGGGCGACTCGATCACACAGGAGATTGCCATGCTTTCGCGCAAGATCGCCGCCGTTGCGGCCGCGCTTCTGCTTTCGGGAGTGGGTTCCGTGGCCTATGCCACCGAGCTCGGGGCCGCGAGCATCGTGCATGAACAGGCCCAGAACCAGCGAGCCCTCGCCGAGCAGGCGCAGTACCTTGCCTATCACGATCACTTCAAGGACGTGGACAGCCAGCCGGGCCGCGGTGCCGGCGTGTTGCCGCATCACAACTGAGCGCCGGGACATGCTTTGGGAAGGGGCCGCCGCGGCGGCCCCTTTTCGTCGTGCCTATCGGAAAGCGCGGGAATCTGGGAAGACTGCACGCGGCGCGCCGCATGGAGTGGGAGTCGAGCCGGAGCCAGCGCCGTTCGACGGGGATGCCTGAGATGCGGCCATGATCATCCGCCAGCTCGTCTATCTCGACGCGCTCGCGCGCGAAAAGCATTTCCGCAAGGCGGCCGAGGCCTGCCATGTCTCGCAGCCGACGCTCTCGGCCGCGATCGTCCAGCTCGAGGAAGAACTCGGCGTGCTGATCGTCGAGCGTGGCAGGCGCTTCCAGGGCCTGACCAAGGAAGGCGAGGCAGTGCTCGCCCATGCCCGGCGCATCCTCGCCGAGGCCGACCTGATGAAGGAATCGATCGCGGAACTGCGCGAGGGCATCAGCGGCCGCATCCGGCTCGGCGCGATCCCGACCGCCTTGCCGATGATCGCGCACATCACCGCGCCATTCTCCTCGCGCTATCCCGAGGTGTCGCTGACGGTGCTGTCGCTGACCTCCGCCGAAATCCAGGAGCGCATCGACAATTTCGAGCTCGATGTCGGCCTGACCTATCTCGACAATGAACCGCTCGACCGGGTGATCTCCAAGCCGATCTATCTGGAATCTTATGTGCTGCTGACGCGCGAGGACGGCGAGTTCGGCGAGCGCGAGACGATCAGCTGGGCTGAGGCCGCCGAGCTCAAGCTCTGCCTGCTCACCTCCGACATGCAGAACCGGCGCATCATCGACGGCATCTTCCGCTCGGTCGGGGCGGCGCCACGGCCGGCGATCGAGACCAATTCGATCTTCAACCTTTGCTCCCATGCCGGCATCCAGGGCGTCGCCAGCATCGTCTCGATCCAGCTGCTCGAGTTCTTTGGCGTGCCGATCGGCACCAAGGCGCTGCCTCTGGTCGAGCCGGCCGCGCAACGCACCATCGGCCTGATCGTCGCCGACCGGCAGCCTTTCGCGCCGCTGGCGCGCAATCTCCTGATGATGACGCGCCCCGTCGCCGAGGCGGCGCTCCCCAGGCGCCCGATCGTACGATAGCCCTGCCCTATCGCATTGCAGCGTAGATTTTTTGTGCGCTGCAAAATCGTGCGATAATCGATCCTTACCGGCCAGATCGTGCTATACTCATTTGCCCTCATCCGCACTTCGATGGTTTTTGATAGTTTTTACCTATCGTACAGTTGGAACAAACGATTTGAACCGATTCCAAGCTTAAGTTCCAATTCCTCCAATCGAGAGCCGAACCGGCTGGGGACGGAGGAGACATGGCGGCATACCCGGCCTGGGACGAAGACGGCGCTCGCCTGATCATCGCGGGGCTTTCGCATCTCGAAGGAGCGGCCCTGCCGATCCTGCATGCGCTGCAGGACGAGTTCGGCTATGTCGACCCCAAGGCCGTGCCGCTGATCGCCGACGCGCTCAACCTGTCGCGGGCCGATGTGCACGGCACCATCTCCTTCTATCACGACTTCCGTACCGCCCCGCCGCCGCGCCGCGTCGTCAAGCTCTGCCGCGCCGAGGCCTGCCAGGCGCTCGGCTGCGAGAGCCTGGTCGAAGAACTGGCGCGCGACCACGGCATCGTCGTCGACGCTCATGCCGGCAGCCATGATGCGGTGGTCGAGACCGTCTATTGCCTCGGCAATTGCGCGCTCGGCCCCTCCGCTCTGGTCGAGGGCGAATTGCTCGGCCGGGTCGACGCCGATCGGGTCGCGGCGCTGTGCGGAGCGCGGCAATGAGCGACACCATTCGTATCTTCGTGCCGATCGATGCCGCCGCCCTCTCGGTCGGCGCGGAAGGCGTGGCGCAGGCGATTGCGAGGGAAGCGCAGGCTCGCGGTCTCGACGTCGAGCTCATCCGCAATGGCTCGCGCGGGATGCTCTGGCTCGAGCCGATGGTCGAGGTCGAGACCTCGGAGGGGCGGATCGGCTATGGCCCGGTCATGGCCAAAGACGTCATCGGCCTGTTCGAGGCCGGCTTCCAGAGCGGGGGCGTGCACGCCTTGCGCCTCGGCCCGGTGGAGCAACTCGACTGGCTGAAGCGCCAGCAGCGCCTGACCTTCGCGCGCGTCGGGGTCACCGACCCGCTCTCGCTCGCCGACTACCGCGCCCATGACGGGCTGAAGGGCCTGGAAAAGGCGCTCTCGCTCACCGGCGCCGCGATCGTCGAGGAAGTCAGGGAGTCCGGCCTGCGCGGCCGCGGCGGTGCCGGCTTCCCGACCGGGATCAAGTGGAAGACCGTCCACGATGCCAAAGCGGAGCAGAAATACATCGTCTGCAATGCCGACGAGGGCGACAGCGGCACCTTCGCCGACCGGATGCTGATGGAAGGCGACCCCTTCCTGCTGATCGAGGGCATGGCGATCGCCGCGATCGCAGTCGGCGCGACCAAGGGCTACATCTATCTGCGCTCGGAGTACCCGCACGCCCACAAGGCGCTGCAGCGGGCGATCCTGAAGGCGCGCAATGCCGGGCTGCTCGGCCCGTCCGTGCTCGGCTCGGGCAAGGCTTTCGAACTTGAGGTCCGGCTGGGCGCCGGCGCCTATATCTGCGGCGAGGAGACCTCGCTGCTGGAGAGTCTGGAAGGCAAGCGCGCCATCGTCCGCGCCAAGCCGCCGATCCCGGCCCTGCAGGGCCTGTTCGGCAAGCCGACCATCGTCAACAACGTGCTCTCCTTCGCCGCCGTGCCCTGGATCCTGACCCATGGCGCCAAGGCCTATGCCGATTACGGCATGGGCCGCTCCCGCGGCACGCTTCCGGTACAACTCGGTGGCAATGTCAGGCAGGGCGGGCTGATCGAGCTCGCCTTCGGCATCTCGCTGCGCGAGATCATCGAGGATCTGGGCGGCGGCACGCTGTCGGGCCGGCCGATCCGGGCGGTGCAGGTCGGCGGCCCACTTGGCGCTTATCTGACGGAAAAGCAGCTCGACACGCCGATGGACTACGAAGCGCTGGCCGGTATCCGGGCGATGCTCGGCCATGGCGGCATCGTCGTCTTCGACGACAGCGTCGATATGGCCAGGCAGGCCCGCTTCGCCTTCGAGTTCTGCGCCAAGGAAAGCTGCGGCAAGTGCACGCCCTGCCGCATCGGCGCGACGCGCGGCGTGGAACTGGTCGACAGGATCATCGCCGGCACCGAGCGGCCGAAGAACCTCGCCGTGCTGCGCGATCTCAACAAGCTGATGACCGACGCTTCGCTCTGCGCCATGGGCGGCCTCACGCCGATGCCGGTGATGAGCGCGCTCAACCATTTCTTCGAGGATTTCGACCGCCCGCCGGCACCCAAGCTGCCGCTCGCGGCCGAGTGAGGAGACATCGATGAGCCTGATCAAGGAAATCGATTTCGGAACCCCGATCCGCGTCGCCGAGAAGACGGTGACACTGACGATCGACGGCGAGAGCGTCACCGTCCCGGCCGGCACCTCGGTGATGGCGGCGGCGATGAGCCTGGGCACCAAGATCCCCAAGCTCTGCGCCACGGATTCGCTCGAACCCTTCGGCTCATGCCGGCTCTGCCTCGTCGAGATCGAGGGGCGGCGCGGCACGCCGTCCTCCTGCACCACCCCGGCCGAAGACGGCATGGTCGTGCGCACCCAGTCGGAGAACCTGTCCTCCCTGCGCAAGGGCGTGATGGAGCTCTACATCTCCGACCACCCGCTCGACTGCCTGACCTGCTCGGCCAATGGCGATTGCGAACTGCAGGACATGGCCGGCGCGGTCGGCCTGCGCGAGGTCCGCTACGGCTATGACGGTGAGAACCACGTCAAGCCGACGGCGATGGACGGCTACGCCAACGAGAACTGGCTGCCAAAGGACACCTCGAACCCCTATTTCACCTACGACCCCAGCAAGTGCATCGTCTGCAATCGCTGTGTGCGCGCCTGCGCCGAGGTCCAGGGCACGTTCGCATTGACGATCACCGGCCGCGGTTTCGACTCGCGCGTCGCCGCGGGTCCGACCGATTTCCTCGGCTCCGAATGCGTCTCCTGCGGCGCCTGCGTCCAGGCCTGCCCGACCGCGACGCTGATGGAGAACAAGGTGATCGAGCTCGGCCAGCCCGAGCATTCCAAGGTCACGACCTGCGCCTATTGCGGCGTCGGCTGCTCGTTCAAGGCCGAGATGCAGGGCGACCGCGTCGTGCGCATGGTGCCCTACAAGGGCGGCCAGGCGAATGAGGGCCATAGCTGCGTCAAGGGCCGCTTCGCCTGGGGCTATGCGACCCACAAGGACCGCATGACCAAGCCGATGATCCGCGAAAAGATCACCGATCCCTGGCGCGAAGTGTCCTGGGAGGAGGCGATCGGCTACGCCGCCAGCGAGTTCAAACGCATCCAGGCCAAGTACGGCCGGGAATCGGTCGGCGCCATCACCTCCTCGCGCTGCACGAACGAGGAGGTCTTCCTCGTCCAGAAGCTGGTGCGCGCCGCCTTCCGCAACAACAATGTCGATACCTGCGCCCGCGTCTGCCATTCGCCGACCGGCTATGGCCTGAAGACCACGCTCGGGACCTCGGCCGGCACACAGGATTTCAAGTCGGTCGCCAAGTCCGACGTCATCATCGTCATCGGCGCCAACCCGACCGACGGCCACCCGGTCTTCGCCTCGCGCATGAAGAAGCGCCTGCGCCAGGGGGCTCGGCTGATCGTTGCCGACCCGCGCCGCATCGATCTCGTCAAGTCGCCGCACATCAAGGCCGACCATCATCTGCAATTGAAGCCCGGCACCAATGTCGCCCTGCTCAACGCGATCTCGCATGTGGTGGTGACCGAGGGGCTGATCGCCGAGACCTACGTCCGCGAGCGCTGCGACCTCGCCGATTTCGAGCTCTGGGCCCGTTTCGTCGCCGAAGAGCGCAACTCGCCTGAGGCCACCGAAGAGTTCACCGGCGTGCCGGCGGCCGATGTCCGTGCGGCCGCCCGGCTCTACGCCACCGGCGGCAATGGCGCGATCTACTATGGTCTCGGCGTCACCGAGCACAGCCAGGGCTCGACCACGGTGATGGCGATGGCGAACCTCGCCATGGCGACCGGCAATATCGGCCGCGACGGCGTCGGCATCAATCCGCTGCGCGGCCAGAACAATGTCCAGGGCTCCTGCGACATGGGCTCCTTCCCGCACGAATTCTCCGGCTATCGCCATGTCGCGGATGATGCGACCCGGCAGGTCTTCGAGATGATGTGGGGCGTGCCGCTCGACGCCGAGCAGGGCCTGCGCATCCCCAACATGCTCGACGAGGCCGTCGGCGGCAGCTTCAAGGGGCTCTATGTCCAGGGCGAGGACATCGCCCAGTCCGACCCCAACACCCAGCACGTCACCGCGGGCCTCGCCGCGATGGAATGCGTCGTCATCCAGGACCTGTTCCTGAACGAGACCGCGAAATACGCCCATGTCTTCCTGCCGGGCTCCTCCTTCCTGGAGAAGGACGGCACTTTCACCAATGCCGAGCGCCGCATCAATCGCGTCCGCCAGGTGATGGCGCCGCTGTCGGGCAAATCGGAATGGCAGGCGACGATCGATCTCTCGCGGGCGCTCGGCTACGACATGGCCTATGGCCATCCCGGCGAGATCATGGACGAGATCGCCAGGCTGACGCCGAGCTTCGCCGGCGTGAGCTACGACAAGCTCGAGAAGCTCGGCTCGGTGCAGTGGCCCTGCAACGACAAGGCCCCGACCGGCACGCCCCTGATGCATGTCGACCGCTTCGTGCGCGGCAAGGGCAAGTTCATGATCACGGAGTACGTGCCGACGCAGGAACGTACCGGCCCGCGCTATCCGCTGATCCTGACCACCGGGCGCATCCTCTCGCAATACAATGTCGGCGCTCAGACCAGGCGGACCGAGAACCAGGCCTGGCACGACGAGGACATGCTGGAGATCCACCCCTTCGACGCCGAGAGCCGCGGCATCAAGGACGGCGATCTCGTCGCGCTCGCCAGCCGCTCCGGCGACATCTCGCTGCGTGCCGAGATCACCGAGCGGGTACAGCCGGGCGTGGTCTACACCACCTTCCACCATGCGCAGACCGGCGCCAACGTCATCACCACCGACTATTCCGATTGGGCGACGAACTGCCCGGAATACAAGGTCACGGCGGTCGAGGTCCGCAGGACGAATTATTATTCCGAATGGCAGGAGCGCAATCGCGAGCAGGATGTCTCGCTGCGGCTGATCGCCGGACGCTTGCCCGATGCCGCGGAATAGCCCGCCCGCCCAGCCGCCGGCGAGCCACGCGGTCCAGGTCCGGACCGTGCGTTTCGGCGCAGCCAGTGACGCAGCTCGCATGAGCGCAGAAGTCGCGGTCGAAGCACCCGTCAACATCGTCTACGGCACCATGCCCTATGCGGTGATGATGGCGACGCCCTCCGACCTGGAGGATTTCGTCGCTGGCTTCAGCCTGACCGAGGGCATCGTCCGCAGCGTCGAGGAGATCCGGGGGATCGCGGTGACCCCGCGGCAGGACGGCATCGTCGTCGGCGTCGAGCTGGCGCCCGGCCGCTTTCGCGAGCACCTCGCCCGCCGCCGCAACCTCTCGGGCCGCACCTCCTGCGGGCTCTGCGGCGTCGAGGCGCTCGCTGACTTGCCGACGGCGGAAGCGCGCGCGGCTTCGGCAGCTCCGATCGCGCCTGCCGCGATCGGCGCGGCGCTGGGTGCACTCGAACGCCAGCAGCCGCTGCACCGCCTGACCCGTTCGGTCCATGCCGCCGCCTGGTGCGACCGCGATGGCGCGATCCTGGCGGTGCGCGAGGATGTCGGCCGGCACAACGCTCTGGACAAGCTGATCGGCGCCCGCCTGCGCGCCGGCCACGATGCGAGCGACGGCTTCGTGCTGGTCACCAGCCGCGCCTCCTTCGAGATGGTCGAGAAGGCGGCGATCTTCGGGGCCGGCACGCTGGTCTCGATCTCGGCGCCGACCTCGCTGGCAATCGAGCGGGCGAACGCGCTTGGGCTGACCCTGGTCTGCATCGCCCGAGCCGATTCCGCGACCGTCTTCGCCGGGCGCCTCGCCGACAGCGTGGAGAGCGTGGCGAGATGATCGAGGCGAAGAACAACGACGCGATGCCCCAAGATCATGCCGGCGAGACCCTCGCCAAACTCGCCTCCATGGCGAACCAGATCGGCGACTTCTTCAAGTCGTATCCCGAGGCCGAGGCGGTCGCTTCGATCGCCGACCACATCAACCAGTTCTGGACGAAGCGCATGCGGGAGGATTTCCGCACCGGCTTCGAAAAGGATGCGTCAGCGCTGTCGCCACTTGTGCGGCAGGCGCGCGCCAAGATAAGGCCCGCGCCAAGCGGGTAAGTGGCCGCGACGGCCGATCAAGCGTCGCGATTGGCAGTTGCAACGAGCCGGGCAGCCCCCCGGTGCGGACGGCAGCGCTTTGGGGAAAGGGACGACGGATGAGCATCGCACAAGGAATCGGCGAGACGGCCCCCGGCATAGGGTTGCTCGACCGCGAAAGGATCATCGCCAAGGCCGGCTTCAACCGCTGGCTTGTGCCACCTGCCGCGCTCTGCATCCATCTGTGCATCGGCATGGCCTATGGCTTCTCGGTGTTCTGGCTGCCGCTCAGCCAGGCGATCGGCGTGACCAAGCCCGTCGCCTGCGCTGCCGATGTCGGCCTCGTCGCCTCGCTATTCACCACCGCCTGCGACTGGAAGGTCGCCGATCTCGGCTGGATGTACATCCTGTTCTTCGTCCTGCTCGGCTCGTCCGCCGCGATCTGGGGCGGCTGGCTCGAGCGCGTCGGCCCGCGCAAGGCCGCTTTCGTCTCGACCCTGTGCTGGTGCGGCGGCCTGCTGATCTCGGCCTTCGGCGTCTACAGCCACCAGCTCTGGCTGATGTGGCTCGGCTCCGGCGTGATCGGCGGCATCGGCCTTGGCCTCGGCTATATCTCGCCGGTCTCGACGCTGGTGAAATGGTTCCCCGACCGGCGCGGCATGGCGACCGGCATGGCGATCATGGGCTTCGGCGGCGGCGCCATGATCGGCTCGCCGCTTGCCGACATGCTGATGAACTACTTCAAGACCGCGACCTCCGTCGGCGTCTGGCAGACCTTCGTCGTCATGGCGCTGATCTACTTCGTCTTCATGATGGCCGGCACCTTCGGCTACCGCATCCCGCCCTCGGGCTGGCGTCCGGACGGCTGGACCCCGCCGGCGACGCAGAACGCGATGATCACCTCCGGCCATGTCCATCTCAGGGATGCGCACAAGACGCCGCAATTCTGGCTGATCTGGGCCGCGCTCACCCTCAACGTCTCGGCCGGCATCGGCGTGATCGGCATGGCCTCGCCGATGCTGCAGGAGATCTTCGCGGGCTCCCTGATCGGCAAGCCGGAGATCGGCTTTGCCGCCCTCGATGCCGAGCAGAAGAAGCAGATCGCCACGATCGCAGCCGCCTTCGTCGGCCTGCTCTCGCTGTTCAACATCATGGGGCGCTTCTTCTGGGCCTCACTCTCGGACAAGCTTGGCCGCAAGCTGACCTACGCCACCTTCTTCGGGCTCGGCATCCTGATGTACGGGCTCTCGCCCTGGGCGGCGCATGCCGGCTCGCTTGCGCTTTTCGTCGCCTTCTTCTGCATCATCCTGTCGATGTATGGCGGCGGCTTCGCTACCGTGCCGGCCTATCTCGCCGATATGTTCGGCACGCAGTTCGTCGGCGCGATCCATGGCCGGCTGCTCACGGCCTGGTCGACGGCGGGCATCATCGGCCCGGTGGTGGTGAACTATATCCGCGAGGCGCAGATCAATGCCGGCGTGCCGCGGGCACAGGTCTATGACCGGACCATGTACATCCTCGCCGGCATGCTGGTGCTCGGCTTCATCTGCAACCTGCTCGTCCGCCCCGTCGCGGCCAAGTGGTTCATGAAGGATGCGGAGGTCGCAGCTCTGCAGGCCAAGGGCGCGACCGCCAACGCCACCGTCCAGTACGGCTCCTTCGGCATCGGCAAGGGCGGTTTCGACGGCACCGCGCTGCTCGCCTGGGCCGTGGTCGGCCTGCCGCTCGCCTGGGGCGTCTGGATCACGCTGAGCAAGTCGCTGGCGCTGTTCCGCTGAGCGGAAAGGGCCGGACGCGCTTCACGGCGCGTCCGGCCCTTTATGCGTTCAGATCGGCGACTTCTTCAAATCTACCCCGAGCCCGACGCGGTCGCGGGCATCGCCGACCACATCAACCAGCTCTGGACGAAGCGGATGCGCGAGGACTTCCGCACCGGCTTCGAAAAGGATGCAACGGCGCTGTCACCGCCCGTGCGGCAGGCGCGGGACATGGTCAGGCCCGCGCCCGCCGGCTGATACGATGGCCCTTGCGACGGAGCGCGGCTCTCAGCGCTCGACGTCGACCCAGTCTCGACTCCCGGCGCTTTTCTTCATCGCGTCCAGCGTCGCCATGACATCGATCGATTCCTCGGGACTTGCGCCGGTCCAGCCCGGCGACCTGCCGGCGACGAGATCGGCGAAGGATTCCGCCTCGCGCAGGAAGCCGTTGCCTCCCTCGACGGGGATGGTCTCGAACAGCTCCGGCGCGTCTGCCGAGGGGGAGGTCGGCGTCCGCTTGACGCGCAGCATCGCCGCGCCGCCGATCGGGGGATGATTCAGATATGATGTCTCGATCGCTCCACCGTCGCCGATGATGCTCGCCTGGCGATGGAAAGCCGTGGCCATGCTGCATGAGACATGGGCCAGGCTGCCATCGGCGAATTCCAACGTCCCGACCGTCGTCACGTCGACGCCATGGTCGAATTGCGACGTCGCCATGACTCGTATCGGGCAGGCCCCGGTGACGAGGCGCACGAGGCTCACGGCATAGCTGCCCGCATCCAGCAGCGCGCCGCCGCCGAGCGCCGCGTCGAAGCGCACATTGCCGGTATCGCCGAGCTTGAAGCCGAAGCTGGCGCGGATCAGCCGGATCTTGCCGATGGTGCGGGCTGCCAGCAGCTCCCGCAACAACAGCGTCTGCGGCTGCGCCATATAGGGATAGGCTTCGACGAGGTGGCGACCGGCCGCCCGCGCGGCGGCGAACATGGCCTTCGCTTCCGCGGCGGTGACCGAGATCGGCTTCTCGCTCAGGACATGCTTGCCGGCTTCGAGCGCCCGGATCGCCCATTCGGCATGCAGCCCGTTCGGTAGAGGCAGGTAGATGGCGTCGATTTCAGGATCGGCCAGAAGCGCCTCGTAACTGCCATGTGACCGCGCGACGCCGATCTCCCTGGCGAAGGCCGCCGCCCGGGCGCTGTCGCGGCTGGCGACAGCGGCGACCTCCAGCTTGGCGGAGGGGCGCACGCCCGCCACGAAAAGCCGGGCGATGTTGGCGGCACCGAGAACACCGAGCCTGAGGGCGGATTGAGCGGGCATGGCTTGCATCCTTTGGTTGGCGCCGGTTCGCCCAGTTGCGAAAAGCATCGGCGCCCTGCCGGGAGGACGAGATCATCGTGACCGCATCCGTTCGGATGCGCGATGACCTGGGGGAGATGCTCAGTGATGCGCGAGGATTTCGCCCAGGAAGGTGCGGGATCGCTCGTGGCGGGGATTGGAGAAGAACTCCGCCGGCGTGTTCTCCTCGACGATGGCCCCGTCCGCCATGAAGATGACGCGGTCGGCCACCTGCCGGGCGAAGCCCATCTCATGGGTCACGCAGATCATGGTCATGCCGTCGCGGGCGAGCGAAACCATGGTGTCGAGCACTTCCTTGACCATCTCCGGATCGAGCGCCGAGGTCGGCTCGTCGAACAGCATCGCCTTCGGCTCCATGCACAGCGCCCGCGCGATCGCGACGCGCTGCTGCTGCCCGCCGGAGAGCTGCGCCGGATATTTCGCCGCCTGGTCGCCGATCCGGACCCGCTCCAGATATTTGCGGGCCGTCGCCTCCGCCTCGCTGCGCGAGAGACCACGCACCCGCATCGGCGCGAGAATGCAGTTCTCCAGCACGGTCTTGTGCGGGAACAGGTTGAACTGCTGGAAGACCATGCCGACCTCGCGGCGCACCGCGTCGACCGCCTTCTGACTGTCGTTCAGCCGGTGGCCGGCGACGGTGATCTCACCGCTCTTGATCGCCTCCAGGTGATTGATGCAGCGGATCAGCGTCGACTTGCCCGAGCCCGAGGGACCGCAGAGGACGATCTTCTCGCCCTTGGTCACATTGAGATTGACGTCCTTGAGGGCGTGGAAGGGGCCATAGAACTTCTCGACATGCCGCATCTCGATCATCGGAGCGGCGGCATTTTTGGCGCTGTTGGGCTCTGTCACGGTCATCCCCTCATTTCGCCGTCGCAGCCGCCATCTTTCGCTCGAGCCGGCGGCCCCAGAGCGAGAGCGGCCAGCACAGGGCGAAATACATCGCCCCGACCACGCCGAAGACGAGCAATGGCTTGTAGATCTGGTTGGACACGATCGTGCCGGCCCGGGTCAGCTCGATGAAGCCGACGATCGCGGCGAGCGATGTCCCCTTGAGCAGCTGCACGAGGAATCCCACGGTCGCCGGCAGCGACAATTTGAAGGCCTGCGGCATGATCACGTCGACCATGCGGCTGCGGGCGGAGAGGCCGAGCGCATCGGCCGCCTCGCTCTGGCCGCGCGGCACCGCCTGGATCGCGCCGCGCCAAATCTCGCCGAGAAAAGCCGAGGCATGTGCCGTCAGCGCCACCGAGACGGCGGCCCAGGCCGGGAAGTCGAAGCCGAGCAAAGGCAGCCCGAAATAGGCGACGAACAATTGCATCAGCAGCGGCGTGCCCTGGAACAGGCCGATCCAGCCGATCGCCGGGATCCGCAGCCAGGGCGAGGCCGAGACCCGCATCAGCGCGACGACGACGCCGAAGACGATGCCGCCGGCAAAGCCGATTGCGGCGAGCAGCAGGGTCCAGAGCAGGCCCTGCAGGAGATAGGTGAGTTCGAGGATGCCCATCCCGCCCTCCTCAACGCTGCGGATAGCTGAAGGCGCGGCGGCCGATCGCCGCGAGCAGCCACATCGTCACCAGCGAGATCACCAGATAGATGCCGGTCAGGGTGAAATAGACCTCGAAACTGCGGAAGGTCTCCGCCTCGATGCGCTGGCCGACCGAGGTCAGTTCATAGGCCGAGATCGAGGTGCAGATCGCCGTCGTCAGCGTCAGCAGGATGAACTGGCTCGACAGCGACGGGTAGATCGCCCGCAACGCCGGCTTCAGCACGATCAGCCGGAAGACCTCGTGCTTGTGCAGGCCGAGCGCCAGGCCCGCCTCCGTCTGGCCCTTCGGCACGCTCTCGACGCCGCCGCGGATGATCTCGATCGCATAGGCGCCGCCATTGACGCCTAGCGCCAGGATCGCCGTCAGCGTCGGGTTGAGGCGGATGCCGGCGAGCGGCAGGGCGAAGAACAGGAAGAAGATCTGCACCAGGAACGGCGTGTTGCGCACGATCTCGATGAAGGCGTTGACCAGCAGCGAGGGCAGCCGCAGCTGCATCCGGAGGATGACCACCCCGAGGACGCCGATGATCATCGCGAGCGCCATGCCCGAGAATGCCAGGAACAAGGTTCCGAACGTGCCCAGGAGCAGCGACTGCCAGGCGCCGGTCACGACGCTGAAATCGAGTGTCATCGGCCCTCCCGGCCCCTGGAGTTTTCTCTAGGCATCCCAGTCGGGCGCCCAATCGAAGCTGGAATAGCGCTGGCCGCTGGCGAGCCCGTGGATCGCTGCCATGTCTTCTTCAGACAGCTTGAAGTCGAAGACGTCGAGATTGGCCCGCATGTTCTCCGGGCGGACCGAGCGCGGGATCGCCCCGACCCCGTCCTGCTGGATCAGCCAGCGCAGCGTCACCTGCCCGGCGCTCTTGCCGTATTTGCGGCCGAGAGCCTTGAGCACCTCGTTGTCGAAGACCTTGCCGCGCGCGATCGGCTGATAGGCATTGAGCAGCATGCCGGCGCGCCGCATCCGGGCGAGCAGCTTCTGCTGCGACAGGAAGGGATGGTACTCGACCTGGTTGCAGAACAGCTCGGCCTTGTGCACGTCGAGCGCCTCGTCGAGCAGCGCGAGCGTGAAATTGCTGACGCCGATCAGGCGGGTCCGGCCCTTGCGCTTTTCCTCGGCGAAAGCCGCCAACGTCTCGCCGAGCGGGATGTCCTTTGCCGGCCAATGGACCAAGAGGAGATCGACCTGGTCGAGCCCGAGCCGCTCCAGGCTCTCGTCGACGCGCTGATGGACCGTATCGGGCTGGAGGTCGTTGAACCAGATCTTGGTGGTGACGAAGAGCTCGGCCCGCGCCACGCCGGAGCTGCGGATCGCCCGGCCGACCTCGGCCTCGTTGCCATAGCGGATCGCGGTGTCGATCTGGCGATAGCCGAGATCAATCGCAGCGCGGATCGCCGCCTCGCCCGCCGGCCCGGTCAGTTCGAAGGTGCCGAGGCCGAGGGCCGGGATGGCTTCGCCCTGGATTGTCTTGGTCATCGGGTCATCTCCGCCATGGCCCGCAAGGCGAGCCGGTAACCATAGGCGCCGAGGCCGGCGATGACGGCGGTCGCCGTCTTCGAAACCAGCGAATGGTGATAGATCGCCTCGCGCTGGTGGATGTTCGAGATGTGCAGTTCGATCTTCGGCCTATCGAACATCTTGAGTGCGTCGAGGATCGCGATCGAGGTGAAGCTGTAGCCGGCCGGATTGATGATGATCCCGGCCGCCTCGGCACGCGCTGAGTGGATCGCCTCGATGATCTCGCCCTCGAAATTCGACTGCCGGAATTCGATGGCGAGGCCGAGCTCGGCCGCATCGGCCTCGCACCAGCCGCGGATCTCCTCCAGCGTCGTGTGACCGTAGATCTCGGGCTCACGCTGCCCCAGCAAATTGAGGTTCGGCCCGTTCAGGATGAAGATCGTCCGCATTCCCGTCCTCTGCGACAGCGGTGAAGTTGGCGCGGCGGCAAGAACCGCCGCGCCCATGCCTGTGTTGGCGTGTGAAGGCCTGAGCCGCCCTTACTTGGCGACGGTGAAGGGCACGCCCTCGACCGCAGCCGGGAAGGTCGGCAGGGGCTGGGCCAGCCACTTCTGGCTGATCTTCTCGAGCCGGCCGTCGGCCGTGGCCTTGTCGATGACCTTGTTCAGCCAGGCGTTGATCTCGGCGTCGCCGAGCTTGGTGGTGACACCCTGCCACTGCTCGTTGAAGACCAGCTTCTGCTCGAAGTCGTTGCCGGGCGAGGCCTTGTCGAGATTGATCTTGTAGGTGGTGTTGCCGCCGATCGCGTCGACCTGGCCCGAGACCAGCGCCTGCATGGTCGAGCTGTCGTCGTCGAAGCGGCGAATGTTCGGGACGTCGCCGAGCAGCGTGGTGATCGCCTTGTCCTGGGCGGCGCCGCGCGGCACGCCGATGCGCAGATTGCGGGCGTCCTCGATCTTCTCGATCTTGTTCTTCTTGCTGGAGAGCAGGATGATCTTCAGCCCGGAATAGGGCTTGGAGAACTGCACCGCCTTGGCGCGGTCGGGATACATCCCCATCACCGCCATCTGCAGGTCGACCTTGTTGGTCAGAAGGTTCGGGATGCGGGCGGCGACCGCGTTCGGCACGAACTCGACCTTGACGCCGAGCTCCTCGCCGATCAGCCGGCCGACATCGACGTCATAGCCGATGTTCTGGCCGCTGGCGTCGATCGAGCCCCAGGGCGCCTGCTCGCCCATGACGCCGATGCGGATGACGCCGGCCTTCTTGATCTTCTCCAGCGCCTGCGCGTCAGCCTGGGATACGGTGCCAATGAGACCGAGACCCGCGACCATCGCGAGCGCGGCACGGCGCGAAAACTTGCCCAACATGTTTCCTCCTCCGGGTTGTTGTGTCGTCACCAGCTTTTGCCGTCGCAATGGTTTTGTGGTGGCCGTTTTCCGGCCCCGTTTTGCGACGGCAATCTCCTTGATCGGCTTGCGTATTCCCTCCCTCGGCGGCCTATGCCGCCGGCGCGAGCGCGCGGTAATGCGCGAGCGTCCGGGCGATGCCGTCGCGCAGTGATGTCCTGGGGATCGTCCCGAGAACGGCTTCGAACGGGGTCGGCGCGATCTGCGCCGCCATCGGCACCGCCGGCCCGTCGAAGCCGATCCGTGCCCCCGGCACGACCGCCTCGATCGCCGCGATGACCTCGGTGACATCCGCGGTTCCGCCGGTCAGCGAGAAGGCATGCGCGCCGGTGATCGGCTTCGTCGCCGCCGCCGCGAAGGCTGCCGCGACATCGCCGACGAAGATCAGATCCTGCGCCCCGGAATAGTCGATGGTGAAGGACTGCCCAGCAGCGGCCGCGCGGCAGGCCAGCGTCGGACCGGCCGTCAAGCCGATCTCGCGGCCCGGCCCATAGACGATGGTCGGGCGCAGGCCGACGCTGGCAATGCCGTCATCATGCCAATAGGCGCGCGCGCAGCCCTCGGTCGCCAGCTTGAAGGCGCCGTAATGGGTGATCGGCTCCGGCCTTGCGCCGTCATCAGGCCCGAAGACGGCGCCGCTGCTGGCATAGGCGACCTGCGAAATCCCATTGGCCTTGGCCGCGGCGAAGACATTGAGCGTCCCGATCAGGTTGACCTGCGCGCCGAGGACGGGATCGGTCTTGCAGGCCGGCGTCAGCAAGGCAGCGAGATGGATGATCGCGGAGCAGTCACGCGCCGCCTGCGCCAGCGCCGCGCCGTCGGTGATGTCGCCCTGGACCCATTCGGCCTGCTCGGCCAGTTCGCCGGCGATCTCGCGGAGCACGCGCCGATCGGTCGAGCGATCGAAGATCCTGACGCCATGGCCGTCCTCGGCCAGCCGCTTCAGGATCCAGGCGCCGAGGAAGCCGCCGCCACCGGTGACGAGGATGCGCGTCATGCCCGCACCTCCCGGCTCGCGATCTGCGAAGCCTGACCTTGCATGTCCTCGCTGGTCAGGCTGAAGGCGGTCTCGTAGAGATCCACCACCGGCGCGGTCAGCGTACCCGTCGCGATGGCCAGACGCTCGATCTCCGGCCGGGCTGCTTCGAGGCCGGCGCGCTGCGAGCCCTCGACCAGGATGACCGCGTCGAAAGCCTTCTCCGCCATCGCGCTGCGCAGTTCGGTCTCGCGGGTGCGCACGCCCGAGACCTCACTGCGAGCGATGCCGAGATGGACGCAGGACACGCCGGGCAGCGCCAGGATCGCATCGACGAGGCTCTGCGCCGCCTGCCGGAGCGCGGTCTCGGCCTCCGGACGCGTAAAATCGAAGCGGATGGTCGCCATGCTGCCGCCATCGCCATTGCCGGCACTTGCAACGCGCTCGCAGGCGACGCGCAGGAAATTCTGGAAGCTCGGCGCCACCGCCGCCGTCCATGGCGTCGGGTTGTTCAGCCGGGCAAGATAGCCGGGTGAACGGAAGACCTCGAGGTCATCGCCGGCATAGATCGTGCCGAAGACGTAGCGGGCGGCCTCCGGCGCATGCAGGCGCTTGCCCGTCCGGAATCCCGGCACGGAGAGACGCTCGGGCATGTGCTCCCGGGTATGCCATTCGATGTATTCGCCATGCTGGCCCTCGGCGATGTCGTGCCAGATCGCCAGGAAGGCTGAACCCTTCAGTCCCATCTCGTCCGTCTCTCGAGTCTCCCGCCATCAGCCAGCCTGTTCCCGGCAGCTTGACAACGGGATCGTTTCCTCAACAACTAGCCCACTAGAATGTTAGTATGTTGGATGAGTCAAGCGGTTAATCGCCGGGGCGATCCGACAGGGAGGAAGACAGATGCAGGCAGCGCAAACGGCCCGGGTCGCGATCGTGACCGGGGGAGCGGGCGGATTGGGCTTCCCGATCGCCGAGCGGCTCGCCGCCAAGGGGCACAAGGTCGCGATCTGGGACATCGACGCCGACCGCGCCGAGCAGGCCGCGGCCAAGCTGCCGAACGCCAGGGGTTACAAGGTCGACGTCACCGATGCCGCGGCGGTCGCTGCCGCTACCGAAAAAGTCGTGGCCGATCTCGGCCCGCTCGGCATCCTCGTCACCTGCGCCGGCCATAACGGCCCGCTCGCCCCCTTCGCCGAGTATCCGGCCGAGGGCTGGCGCTTCGTCATGTCGCTCAACCTCGATGCCGTCTTCCATTGCTGCCAGGCGGCGGTGCGCGAGATGCTCAAGACCGGCTATGGCCGCATCGTCAACCTCGCCTCGATCGCCGGCAAGGAGGGCAATCCGAACGCCGTCGCCTACTCCGCCTCGAAGGCCGGCGTGATCGGCCTGACCAAGTCGATCGGCAAGGAGCTGGCGGCCACGCCGATCGTGGTCAACTGCGTGACGCCGGCGGCGATCGAGACCGAGATGCTCAACCAGCTGACGCCGGAGTTCAAGGCCTTCGTCACCGCCAAGATCCCGATGGGCCGGCTCGGCCAGGCGGAAGAGGTCGCGGCAATGGTCGGTTGGCTCGCCTCGGAGGAGTGCTCGTTCTCGACAGGCGCGGTCTTCGACATTTCCGGCGGCCGCGCGACCTATTGAGGACTTCGCCGTGCATCAACGCTACCCTCTCTCGCTCGCTTATCTGACCGTTTTTGGCTGTCCGCCGGTCGAGCATGTGCAAGCTGCCGCCGCCGCCGGATACGACGCTGCCGGCCTCAGGCTGATCGCGCCGCATGGCCTCGAGCTCGCCCACCCGATCGTCGGGGACAAGGCTTTGATCCGGCAGATCAGGAGCGTGGCTGCCGACCTCGGCGTCAGCTTCCTCGACGGCGAGGTCTTCACCTTGCTGCCGCAGACCAATGTCGAGGCCTGGCTGCCGGTGATCGAGACTGCAGCCGAGTTCGGCATGCCCCTGATGCAGATCGCCTCGGAAGACCCAGAACAGGCGCGCGCCGCCGACAACCTCGGACGGATCGCCGATGTCGCCAGCGGGCACGGCATCAAGATAGCCATCGAGTTCATGCGCTGGCGCTCGGCAGCGACGATCGAAGGCGCCGCCGAGCTGGCGCGAGCCTCCGGCCGCGACAATGTCGGCATCCTCCTGGACACGCTGCACCTGTCGCGCTCGGGTGGCAGCCCGGCCAGCGTCGCGGCGCTCGACGACCTCGTCCTCTATCTCCAGCTCTGCGACGCGCCGGCCGCGCAGCCTGCCAGCAATGCGGACACCATCGCCGAGGCGCGCGGCGCCCGGCTGCTGCCGGGCGAGGGCGATCTCTGGCTCAAGGAGCTGATGGCAGAGCTCCCGCGCGACATCTGGATCAGCGTCGAGACCCCGCATGAAAGCGTCGCGGGGCTGAGTTTCATCGACAAGGCGAAGCGGGGGATGCAGGCGACGCGAGCATTCCTCGATTCACTTGCAACTTGACAGAAAGCCGCCTGCCGGAAGACCGCTCTTCTGACTGACGATACAGGATTACGGATGCCGCTCGCCTCATTCGGGACGAGCCGGCATCCGATAGGGTCGAGGAGGTCCATCACAGTGGATGCAAGGCCACGAGGGCTGTTGACGGCGCGCGTCACCGAGCGATTGCGCCGGGCCATTCTCGAGGGTGAGGTCGAGCTCGGCGATGCCTTGTCGGAGGACAAGCTCGCCTCCCGGCTCGGCGTCAGCCGCAGCCCGGTCCATGAGGCGCTGACGGCGCTGGAGCAGGAAGGGCTGATCGACATCAGGCCGCAGCGCGGCAGCTTCGTCTTCTTGCCGACGCGGGAGGATATCGAGAATCTCTGCGAGTTCCGCCGCATGATCGAGACCGAGGCGATGAGCCTCGCTATGGCCCGCAAGCGGACCGAAACCCTGACCGCCATGATCGCCGCCGCCCGCAGGATGCAGGAGGCGATCCTCGCCGACGATCATTACGGCAGCGCCAATGCCGATACCGATTTTCACAGGGCTCTGATCGAGAACAGCGGCAACAGCTATCTGATCGATGCTTATCGGCTGGTATCGGGCAAGGTCTCAGCGATCCGCTCGCATAATTCCACCGGCACGATCCGCAACGACGCCAGTGCGGAGCACTTTGAGATCATCGACAAGCTCGAACGGAACGATCTTCCCGGAGCGATCGAGGCGATCTCGACCCACATCCTGAAGATGACGGAGCGTTATGCAATCACGCTGCCGGCCGGCCGCGCGACGGGCGGCCGGGCCTCGCGCAGTTCCTCGCTCGACCAGTTCAGCCCGTTGCTGGATTGAGCCGCCGCCGAGCCCTCAGCGTTGCCAGGGCATCAGCCGGCGCTGCAGCCATTGCAGCCCGTAGGTCAGCAGCACGCCGAGCGCCATCACCACGACGAGGCCGGCATACATCTTCTCGGGGTTGAGCACTTCCCAATAGTAGAAGGTGATGTAGCCGACGCCCTGCTTGGCCCGCACGAACTCGACCGAGATGATCACGATCATCGCCGTCCCCAGCGCGATACGCAGGCCGGCGAAGATCACCGGCATGGCGCCGGGCAGGATGACATGGCGCAGCATCGACCAGCCGCGCGCGCCGTAATTGCGCCCGGCCATCAGGTAGACCTTGTCGATGCCGCGGACGCCGGCCATCGTGTTGATCGCCATCAGGATGAAGACCGCGAGCGCGACCACGACGATCTTCGGGGCTTCGCCGAACGGGTCGGCGAACATCAACATCACGATCGGGAAGATCGCGATCTTCGGCAGGACATAGATCGCCGACAGCGTCGTATCGAGCATCAGCCGCACCGTCTGGTTCATGCCCATGACGACGCCGAGCAATACGCCCGGCACCGCCCCCAGGAGGAAGCCGCCGAGCACGCGCCCGACCGTCGCCAGGAGATGGCTTTCCGACAGCAGCTTCCAGACGCCGGCCATGCCGTCCGCGGCATAGACCTCGGGAATCAGCCAGGGACGACCCAGCAGGCTGGTGCCGGAGAAGCGATCATAGCGCACCGTCAGGTCCCAGAGCCCGGCGGCAATGCGCGAGGGCTGCGGGAACCAGGTGGTGTTGAGCAGGCCGTAATCGCCGGCGAGCTGCCAGACTAGTAGTACCAAGGCCGGAAAGCCGAAGGCGAGCGTGCGCTCATAGATGCCCCTGCCCCGCACCGGCACGATCCGGCCGGCGCGCTCGCCGATCAGCACCAGCAGGGTGAAGCTGAGGCCGATCGCCGGCCAGGCGAAGTCGCGCCACAGGCCGAGGACGGCGAGCAGGGCATGGGCAGCGAGGCCGCCGGCGATAAGCAGCACGAGGGCGCGCTTGTCGTTGCTGCCACCCGTCGCGCGGGCCGCGGTCTCCCGGCCCATCTCGGTCTCGTTGGCGGAGGTAACGGTCATGGCCGCGCCTCCATCGCCCGCGTCACCTCGGCGCTGAGCTTCTCCCAGATCGCAGCGCGATACTCGGCGAAGGCCGGCAGGTTGGTCGTCGCGATGCTGCGCGGGCGCGGCAGATCGATCCTGAAGGTCGCAAGATGCCGGCCTGGCTGGGCGCTCATCAGGATGACGCGGTCGCCGAGCAGCACGGCCTCGTCGAGGCTGTGGGTGATGTAGAGCACGGTCTTGCGCGTCTCCTCCCAGATCCGCAGCAATTCCTCCTGGATGACGACGCGGGTCTGGGCGTCGAGCGCGCCGAGCGGCTCGTCCATCAGCAGCACCTCGGGATCGTTGGCGAGCGCCCGGACGATGCTGACACGCTGCTTCATCCCGCCCGAGATCTGGTGCGGGTAGTAGTCAGCGAACTTCGACAGGCCGACGCGGTCGAGCCAGAAGCGCGCCGTGTCGAGCCTCTCCTTGCGCCCGATGCCGCGCATCTGCAGGCCGAAGGCGACATTGTCGGCGAGCGTCTTCCAGGGGAAGATCGCATACTCCTGGAAGACGACGCTGTTCAGCGGCTTGTTCGCATCCGCGCCCGGCCTGATCTCGATCGCGCCCTGCGAGATCGATTCCAGCCCGGCGACCATGCGCAGGAAGGTCGACTTGCCGCAGCCGGACGGACCGACGATGCAGACGAATTCGCCGTCCGCGACGTCGAGCGAGAAATCCTCCAGCGCGACCATGACGCCATCGGCCGTGGGATAGTGCTTGCTGACGTTGCGCGCGCCGATCTTCGGCGCGACTACGGCGTGCACAGCGCTCGTCATCGCGTCGCCCTCCGGGCAGGCGGCCTGCCGCTCCTCACTTGGCGGGAGCGGCCTTGCCGAGGGTCTCGATCGCCTTGGTGACGAAGCGCTCGTCGACGACCTTGGCCATGTCGAGCGGCTTCTCGTATTCGGTCCGGCCGTTCTCGCGATGGACGCGCTCGATATCGGCAAGGCCGGAGGTCGGGATCGCCATGTTCGGATCGAAGACGATGGCGCCGCCGCCCTTGATCGCCTCAGCCGTCGATGGCGTGAACTTGAGATAGGCGTCCATATTGGCTTGCGAGAGATAGTCGGCGCCCTGCATCAGCCGGGCCGCCTCGGCCATCGCCAGGACGAAGCGCTCGGCCACCTCCGGCCGATCCTTGAGGAACTTGCCGGAGGCAACGAAGGCGACCGTCATCAGCCCGGGCGTGATGTCCTGCACCAGCAGCTTGCCGGTGCCAGCCTTGAGGATCTGATCGGAATAGGGCGAGGAGGTCAGCACCGCATCGACCGACTTGCCCTCCATCGCCGCCGGCATGTCGGCATTGCCGACATTGAGCAATTGCACGTCGCGCAGGCTGACCTTGGCACTCTCCAGCGCCTTGCTGACGAAGTATTCGCCGCCGCTGCCCGGCCCGCCGGCCGCGGCAATGCGCTTGCCCTTGAGGTCGGCGACACCCTTCACCGCACCGCTCTCGATCAGGTCCTTGCGGACGATCAGCTTGGTCGGCCCGTCCGTCATCGGATCGAGCGCGCCGGGCGCGATCACCCTGATGTCGAGCCCGCGATTCCAGGCTGACCAGAGCGAGGCGACGATCGCAATGCCGCCGACATCGACCGAGCCCTTGTCGAGGAAGGCGATCGCCTCGGTGCCGGACTTGACGCTGTCCAGCTTGACGTCGAGCCCGTATTTCTTGAAGAGCCCGCGCGCCTCGGCGACATAGGCTGTGGCGAACTTGGTGATCGGCACATAGGCGACCCGCACCGCCTGCGGCGGATCGAGCGGCTTCAGCACAGGCGCCTGCGCCAGAGCGGACGAGACCCCGGCAAGGCCGAGGACCAGGGCGGCACAGGCGCTGCGCCAACGGGCAAATCCAAACGACATCCTCACATCCTCCCTTGGTGGCGACTTGGCGCCGCCTTCCTATTCATCCCCGGCAAGCTTCTTCGGCCTGCTGATGAGCTCTCGTCAACCGCGCGACAGGCGCATGCTCATCCCTCCGCCATGGCGGGAGCCTCGCTGAGATAGGCGCCCTGGAGCTTGAGCGCCGCCCTGAGATCGGCGATCGGCACCGCGCTCGGCACCAGCGCCCGGTCGGCCGCGATGGCCGCGGCGACGCCGGCAGCCTGACCGGTCAGCCAGCATTGCGGGATCTCGCGCATGAAGGAATGGCTGGTGGCGTCGCAGGAGAGATGCCGGCCGGGCGCCAGCAAACCGTCGATCTCGCGCGGCACGATCGCGCCATAGGGCACCGAGATGTTCGCGAATTTCGGCGAGAGCGAGGGCGAGACGCCGATCTCGTCGGGCGCCACGACACCGTCCCAGTTCTCGCGGGTCAGCTTGCCGCGACCGGCGAGGCGCCGGCCATGCCGCACGCCGAGCTGCGAGCCCGACAGCATGATGAAGGCATCCGAGAAGCCCGGCGCATGGGCACGGTAAAAGGCGAGATGCTCCAACATCAGCCGGTGGCTCCTGATCTCGACCTCGGAGAGGTCCTCGACCTTGAGCGCCGAATAGCCGGCGAAGCGCGGCCCCATGAACACGGCGATGTCGTCGCGCCAGGACACCGAGGGCTTGTCGAAGAAGCCGAGCGCCTCGCGTCCACGCGCCATGAACTGCGTGAACTGCTCCGGCGTCTCGGCCCTGAAGCGCAGGAAGGCCGTCATGTCGACGCCGCCGAACAGCCAGGAGGTGTTCATGCAGCCATGGATGTCGCGGGTATCGACCTCGGTGTCATAGGCCGAACCTGCGCCGGCATAGAGATCGCCGTCGCCGGTGGCATCGACCGTCACCCGGGCGAGGATGGCGCGCCGCCCCTCCTTGCTCTCGAAGGCGCAGCCGGCGACGCCGCGCCCCTCCATGATCGGGCTCGCGCCCCAGCCATGGAAGATCGGGTGGACGCCGGCCTCCAGCACCATGGCGAGCGATTCCGCCTTGAGCCATTCCGGATCCAGCGTCGGCGCATGAGTCACCGTGCCGTTGAAGGCGGCGTTGCGCTGACCCCAATAGGCGACACGCCCGGGATCATGCGAGCCCCATTCCGCCGGCTCCGGCCCGGCGATCTTGTCGCGCGTCAGGCGCGACAGCAATTCCTCGGCGAAGCCGCGGATGACGTGCCGGCCCTGCCAGTCGCTCATCCGGTCGATCCAGATGACGAGCCCACCGGTCGAGAGTCCGCCGAGATGGTTATAGCGCTCGAGCAGCACGACATCGGCGCCGAGCCGTGCCGCCGCGACCGCAGCCGCCGTGCCAGCCGGCCCACCGCCGACGACCAGCACGTCGCATTCGGTATGGACGGGAAGGCTGCGCGCCGGCTCCGCCACCGTCTTGTCAGACGGCCTGCGACGCTCGAATTTCTGCGTGTCGAAGGTCTCGGAGCGGAAGAACAGCCGTCCTCCCTCGCCTTCCATCGATCCCATGATGCGTTTCCCTGGCGGCTCATGACCGAGCATCGTCGCGGCATCGTGCGCAGCGCCCGGCGGCAGCCTCATGGCGATGAGGATAAGGTTGCCGCCGCGCCGCGTTCAAATGAATTTGCTGATGGTGCCGTGCGCTCAGCCTGCATCGCGACGGCCGAGTTCGCCAGCGTTCGGCAGCGGTCCGTCGAAGCGCCAGCCCTGCGCCGCCAGCCGCACCACCCCGTCGAGCAGCCCGGCGAGCGGCGCCTCGGACAGGATCTCCAGTGCCACCGGCCCAGCATAGCCCTGGCGCTCCAGCTCCTGCCTGATCGCGGAAAAATCGATGGCGCCGCTGCCGATCGGATCGTGCCGCCACTGGCCGGCCGGACTGTCGGAGAGGTGGACGATGCCGATGCGCCCGGCGAGCAAGCGCAAACCCTCGGCCGGGTCCTCGCCGATCGCGAAGCCGTTGGCGACGTCGTAGATCACCTCGATGTCATCATAGCCCTCCTCGTCGAGGAAGCGCGCGATCGTCGCGGCGCTGTCGAGCAGCCCCTGCGGATGGTTCTCGAGGATCACGCCGACGCCAGCCGCTCGTGCGTCCTCCACCACCTGACGGAAGGCCGGCCGGAAGCTCTGCATCAGCCGGTCATTGGCCTTGGCCAGCAGCGCATGGCGCCGTCCGGAGCCGACGCAAGCATGGCGCGCGCCCAGTTCGGCACAGCGCAGCGCCAGCCGACGATAGGCCTCGACCGAGAAGGCGACGACCTCGGGAGCGGCGCTGGCGAGGTTGATGTCGCTGCTGGCAAGGTCCGCGGCCAGCAGATCGAGATCATGGTCGGCAATGAGTCGGCGCAGCCGCGCGGTCCTGGCCTCGTCCTCGCGCCACGGATCGAAATGCGGCGGCGTCGCCATCAGCTGGATCCGGCGGAAACCGGCGTCGGCCAGCGCCGCGATCGCCGCTTCCGCCTCCTCCTGCCAGACGAAACCGAAGGTATGGGCCGCCAGCTGCATGTCTCTCACTCGTCCCTGTGAAGCTCGCCCGTGAAGATTGGCCTCAGCCGAAGAAGGGCCCCCGCGGCTGATGCGAGACCAGCGTCGGGCTCGCCCCCAGCGCCAGCGACAGCTCCCTGGCGGCGCTGAGCAGCATCGGCGAGAAGGTCAGCATCTTCTCCTCGGTCAAGCGGATATGCGGCCCGGCGATCACCAGCGCGCCGATGACCTCGCCGCTCTGGGCGCTGCGGATCGGCGCCGCCGTCGCGCTCATCCAAGGCGAGTAGGTCTGGCTCACCATGCTGAAGCCGCGCTTGCGCGCCTGGCGCAGATATTTGAGCAAAGCGGCCGGCGTCTGCGGCGCCTTCGGGCCGAATTCCTCGCGCGAGCCGTAGCCCTGGCGCTCGACAATCGCCAGCGCCTCCCCTTCCGGCAGGCAGGAGAGCCAGGCGTGACCGCTGGCCGAGCAGGAGAGCCGGCCCGACTGGCCCATATCGGGGTCGTAGCGCAGCCCGAAGGGTGAGCCCTGCGATTTCGCCACCCAGATCAGCTCGCGACCGTCGATCAAAGCGAGACGGACCAGCTCGGCCGTCTCGCGCGCCAATTGGTCGAGCACCGGCTGGGCGAGATCGGTGATGCCGCTCCCGGCCAGGAAGCTGAAGGCAAGCGAGGCGATCTTGGCCGTGAGCTGGTACATGCCGTGATGGCGTTCCTGCCGGACATAGCCGCGCTCGACCAGGCTGGTCAGGACGCGGTGCGTCGCGCTGCGCGGAATGCTGAGCCGCTCGGCGATCTCGTAGAGCGGCAACCCGTGCGCATGGGCGGCGAGAAGCTCGATCACTCCCAGAGTCCGCTCGAGCAGCCCGCTCGGAGCCTGATCGGCCTCGGCCTCTTCCGTGTCAGCGACGAGCTTCTTCGCCATGGCCCTATCCATAATGGAGTTCCTGGCGTTGTCTCTGGCGCGCCGCTTCAAGGACGGCAAGAGTGGCCCGCAAGGTGCGGGTCGCATCGGCGGCGTCGATCAGCGGCCTGGCGCCGTCGCGCACGACATCGCGCAGATGGCCGAGCTGGCGCAGATAGGGGCTTTCGCGCGTGATCGGCAGCGCCTGCCGTGAGATCGGCGCGAACCAGCTCTTCTCACCGTCATAGCGCCAAAGATCGAGCCCGGGCAGCGTCAGCGAGCCTTCCGTCCCGGAGAGGAAATGCGAGGTCACCGGTGCCGGCTGCGCCGGATAGTTCGGCAATTCACCCGAGGACAGGTCCCAGCTCCACGGCGTCACCGCAGTGTCGGACAGGCTGACCGTCACCAGCGCCCCGTTTTCCAGTTCGAGCAGCACCGCCGCGGTGTCCTCGACCGGCAGGCCGCGGATGCGGTCGGAGGTGACGGCCTGCACCGCGGCGATCTCGCCGCAGATGAAGCGGATCAGGTCGATCTCGTGGATCAGGTTGATCAGGACCGGCCCGCCGCCGGGCTCGCGCCGCCAGGCCAGGTCGAAATAGGCGTCGTGCTTGTAGAAGGTGTAGAGCACCGTGGCCGTGGTCAATCGCCCGAGCCCGCCGCTCTGCACCGTCTCGCGCGCGGTGGCGATGATCGGGTTGTAGCGCCGGTGATGGCCGACGAGGACCGGCACGCCGGCCCGGGCCGAGGCGGCGGCGAGCTCCTCCCCCTCCGCCACCGTCACAGCGACCGGCTTCTCGATCAGCGCCGGAATCCCCTGCGCGATCGCATCGAGACCGATCGGCAGATGGGTCTGGTTCGGCGTCGCCACGATCAGCGCCTCGACGCCACCTGCCGCGATCAGGGCGTGATGGTCCTTGAACCAGCGCAGGCCACGCTCCTCGCAATAGGCCCGGCCGGCATCGGTGGGATCGGCGACACCGGCGACCACCGCGAAATCCGTCTTCGCGATCACGTCCGCATGCAGACGGCCGATCGCTCCGGCCCCGACGATCCCGACTGAAAATGGCGCCATGGGCCTGCCTCCTGCGTTGCCCCTCCTTATCCCGCTGGTCGTGCCCGCGGTCAAGCTAACTGGAACAAGATTCCAATTTTGAAAATAGGACTGGAATTCTATTCCAATCATGTTAGAGGATCGCCGCCGGCCCGCATCGCGGAGCCAGCCAATCGGAGCCAGGCAAGGCTTCCGGGGAACGCCAACGCAGGGAGGGACGTCGTGACCGACGCAGACAAGCCGCAGCGGATTTCCACCATCAGGCGCCGGAGCCTGCTCCTCGGCGCCGGCTCGCTCGGCGCGAGCGGCCTCGTCTCGGCCCGGCTCGGCATGCCCTATATCGGCAACGCCGCCGCGGCCGAGCCGATCAAGATCGGCATGATCTGGGCCAAGACCGGCAGCATCGTCGATCAGTCGGAATATCTCGCCCAGGGCGGCATGCTGGCGCTGGAGCAGCGCAACAACACCCTGCTCGGCCGCCCCGCCGAGATCGTCTGGCTCGACGAGCCGAACCCGCAGGGTGCCCAGCAGAACGCCGAGCGCCTCGTCGGCGAGCACAAGGTCGTCGGCATGGTCGGCGGCGCGCTGAGCTCCTTCGCCCTCGGCATCTCGGCCGTGGCGAAGAAGGCCAAGATCCCCTACATCGCCGCCAATGCCGCCACCGGCGACCTCACCGGCAAGTCCTGCAACAAGTACACCTTCCGCCTGCAGCCGCCGGTCGAGGTGCATGTCCGCGCGCTCGCGCCCTATTGCGGCGAGATCGGCAAGAAGTGGTATCTGCTGACAGCCGCCTACGCCTTCGGCCAGGACATCAAGAAGGCCTTCGAGGCCTATGCCAAGGCGAATGGCATCACCATCGTCGGCGCCGACGAGGTCCCGGTCGGCACGCCCGACTACAGCTCCTTCATCCTGAAGATCCGCGCTGCCAAGCCCGACGTCGTCATTGGCGGCGTCGCGGCGAGCGACCTCACCACCTTCCTGAAGCAGTGGAACGAGCTCGGCATGCGCGGGCGCATCCCCTTCGCCGAGATCTCGGTGGGGAACACCGATCTCTGGGGCGTCGGGCCGGAGGCTGCGGACGGGCTCTACACCCTGACCTGGTACTACAAGAACCCGAACAATCCGCCGGAAGAGCAGGCGATGGCGGCGGCCTATGAGAAGAAATACAACCGCCCCGCCGCCGACAAGGCCTGGATGGGCTGGTTCGGCATGAAGAGCCTGCTCGACGCGATCGAGGCCGCCAAATCGACCGAGCCGGCGGCGATCGTCGCCGCGCTGGAGAAATGGCAGGTCAAGCGCGGCGATCTCGACGTCCACTATCGCGACTTCGACCACCAGATGGTCAACCGCCTGCTGATCGCTGGCATCAAGCCGAAGATCACCGACAAATGGGACTATTTCGACATCAAAGCCGAGCTGCCGAAGACGCAAGGGGACATCGACAAGGCCTTCGGCTCGCAGGCCGAGAGCGCCTGCAAGATGGACGCGCTCTGACGCTCCGCCCAGCCGGATGAAGGGCCGGCCGAGCCACGCGCCGGCCGGTCCCTTCTTCTTCCCTCGCCGCGCCCGCTCGAGGAGCGCCTGCCATGCTCGATATGATCCTGTCCCAGGCCGTGAACGGCCTGGTGTTGGGCTTCCTTTATGTGCTGATCGCCGTCGGCCTCTCGATCATCTTCGGGCTGCTCGGCATCGTGAACTTCGCCCATGGCGCCTTCTTCGCCGTCGGCGCGTATGTGGCGCTGGTGCTGGCGCGCGAATTCGGCTGGTGGGCGGCACTGCTCGCCCCCCTCGTCACCGGGGCGCTCGGCATGCTGGTCGAGATCGTGCTGATCCGCCATCTCTACGGCAAGGAGCCGCTGCTCGGCCTGATCCTGACCTTCGCGCTGGCGCTGCTGTTCGAGGCGGTGCTGCGCATGATCTTCGGCGGCGCGCCGCTGCCATTCAGCGCGCCGCGCTTCCTCTCCGGCTTCGTCGAATACGGGCCGGTCCTCCTGACCAAGTACCGGATGTTCGTGCTGCTGGTGACGGTCACCGCCCTCGTCGCCTTCTGGGCCTTCCTGACCTACACGCCCTTCGGCCGGATCATCCGGGCCGGCTCGCGCGATGCCGAGATGGTCGGCCTGCTCGGCATCAACCTGCCGGTGGTGTTCAGCTTCGTCTTCGGCATCGGCTGCCTGCTCGCGGGCCTTGCCGGCCTCCTCGCCGCGCCGCTCTGGACAGTGACCCCGACGATGGCGGCGAGCGCGATCATGCCGGCCTTCGTCATCGTCACCATCGGCGGGCTCGGCTCCTATGCCGGCGCGATCGTCGCCGGCCTGCTCGTCGGCGTCACCATCGCCATGACCATCCAGTTCCAGCCGGAATGGTCGGGGGCGGCGATGTATGTGCTGATGGCGGCGATCCTGCTCGTGCGTCCCCGTGGCCTCTTCGGTGAAAAATGGGAGCGCTTCGAATGAACGCCCGCGGCTTCCTTGCGCATCCCGCCCTCTGGGCCGGCCTCGTCCTCTCCGGCCTGACGCTGCTCTGGCTCGGCCTCGGCGCGCCGATCGGCCTGATCACCCAGATCGCGATCTATACGCTCTACGGCATGGGCGTGAACCTGCTCGTCGGCTATACCGGGCTCGTCCCCTTCGGCGCCTCGGTCTTCTTCGGCTGTGCCAGCTATGCCGCCGCCTTCTTCGTGCTCGGGCGGATCAGCAACGACCTCTTCGGCATCGTGCTCGCCGTGCTGTTCTCGCTGGCGCTCGCCTTCGTGCTCGGGGCGCTGATCCTGCGCCGCAAGGGCCTCTATTTCTCGCTGCTGACCCTGGCCTGCTCGCAGATCGCCTTCGAGGTCGCCTTCAAATGGACGGCGGTCACCGGCGGCGAGAACGGCCTGCAGGGCGTCGCCCGCGCCAGCTTCGCCAGCGACCTCTCCTTCCATCTCTTCGTGCTGGCGGCCGTCGTCGCCGGCATCTGCCTGCTCTGGCGGCTGGTGCATTCGCCCTTCGGCCGGGCGCTCCAGGCCGTGCGCGACAATGAGCAGCGCGCCCGCAGCCTCGGCTTCAACGTCTACCTGCTCAGGCTCGGCTCCTTCGTCGTCATGGCCGGCTTCGTCGGCTTTTCCGGCGCGCTGCTGACCTTCCTGCTGCAGGGCGTCTACGCCAACAATCTGAGCTGGCAGCATGCGGGCGACGCGCTGCTGATGACGGTGCTCGGCGGCGTACACCATTTCCTCGGCCCGCTCTGGGGCGCGATCACCTTCATCGTCCTGGAGAACCGGCTCTCTGCGGTCACCGAGAACTGGTGGCTGATCTTCGCCCCGGTCCTGATCCTGTTCGCGCTGCTCTCGCCGGAGGGCATCCAGGGCCTCGCTCAGCGCGTGTTCGGCAAGCAGCGCTGGACGCTGACCCGCAACAGCATCCCGCCCCGGCCGGCGCTGATCGAGCCCTATGTCAGCGCCGCCCAGGCGATGGATCCGGACAAGCCGATCCTTGAGACACGCAAGCTCTCCAAGCAGTTCGGCAGCCTCGTCACGGCCAGGGAGATCGATCTTCAGGTCAAGCCCTTCGTCCTGCACTCGATCATCGGCCCCAATGGCGCCGGCAAGACCACCTTCTACAACATGCTGACCGGCGTGCTGCCGCCGACCAGCGGCCAGGTCTTCTTCGAGGGGAACGAGGTCACGCGCCTGCCAATGCATGCTCGCGCCCGGCTCGGCATGGGTCGCTCCTTCCAGATCCTCTCGATCTTCCCGAACCTCAGCGTGTTCGAAAATGTCCGCATCGCCGTGCAGGCGCAGCGGATCGGCGCGCGCGGCCTGCTGCGCGATGCCCATGCCGACGCGGCGATCAATGCCCGGACCTGGTCGATCCTCGACGCCGTCGGCCTCGCCGACCAGGCCGCCGAGCTTGCCCAGGACCTGCCCCATGGTGCCAAGCGCCTGCTCGAGATCGGCGTCACCCTGGCGATCGAGGCGAAGCTGCTGCTGCTCGACGAGCCGTTGGCGGGCCTGGCCGAGGCCGACCGCATCGTCGTCGCCGACCTCATCCGCAAGCTCGCCCAGCGCCATGCCGTGCTGCTGATCGAGCACGACATCGACCGCGTGCTGGCGATCTCGGACCGCATCTCCGTGCTGCATCAGGGCCGGATGATCGCCGACGGCAAGCCGGCCGAGGTCGCGCGCAATCCCGAGGTGATCGCCGCCTATCTCGGCGCCGCCAAGGATGGCGAACGTGCCTCCGCTCCGGCCGTGGCGCGGCGTGCGGGCGCGGCCAGCCCGGTGTTGCTCGACGCCAGGGGCATCGCCGTCGGCTATGGCGGCAGCACCGTGCTCTCCGGGGTCGATCTCACCATCCGCGAGGGTGAGGCTGTCGCACTGCTCGGCCGCAACGGCGTCGGCAAGACCACGACGCTGCGCGCGCTGACCGGCAGCCTGCCCCTCGACTCAGGCTCGATCAGCTTCGCCGGCACGGAGCTGCGCAAGCTGCGGCCCTTCGAGATCAACCGGCTCGGCATCTCTCTGGTGCCGGAGGGACGGCGGCTCTTCCCCAACCTCACCGTTACCGAGAACCTGCTCCTGGCGCAGCGCCCGGGCGGCATCACGCTGGAGGAGGCCTTCGCCTTGTTCCCGCGCCTCAGGACGCGCCAGGCGGCCAAGGCCGAGAACCTCTCCGGCGGCGAGCGCCAGATGGTCGCGATCGCCCGCGCCCTGATGGTGCCGAGCAAGCTCGTCCTGCTCGACGAGCCCTTCGAGGGCCTGGCGCCGGCCGTGGTCAACGAGGTCATGGAGGCGCTGGTCAAGCTGCGCGGCCGCGTCGCCATGGTCATCGTCGAGCACCATGCCGAGCTCGTGCTGCCGATCGTCGACCGCGCCTATGTGCTGGTCAACGGCCAGGTCGCCTTCGCCGGCGACGCCGCCCAGCTCGAGCATGACGAAGCCTTGCAGGCGCGCCTTCTCGGCGTCGTCGAAACCCAGGACACTCGCGCGGCCTGAGCGCCGCAGCCGGAGGATAAGACCCGTGAGCATCACCATCACTGGCGCGACGCGCCTCAATGTCATCGTCGGCGAGCCGATCGCGCAGGTGAAGTCGCCAGCCGGCATGACCGCCGCCTTCGCCGCGCGCGGCCATGACGGCCTCGTCGCGCCGGTGCGCGTCGCCCCCGAGCATCTCGGTGGCTTCCTCAGCGCGCTCGACCATGTGCCGAACTGCGACGGCATCATCGTCACCGTCCCGCACAAGTTCGCCTGCCATCGCCATTGCGCCAGCGCCACCGAGCGCGGCGACTTCCTCGGCACGGTCAACATCATGCGCCGGCGCAAGGACGGCTCTTGGCATGGCGACATCGTCGATGGGCTCGGCTTCGTCGGCGCCGTCAAGGCCAATGGCGGCGAGCCCGCCGGCAAGCGCGCGCTGCTGGTCGGCGCAGGCGGCGCCGGCTCTGCGATCGCGCTCGCCCTCGTCGATGCCGGCGTGCGCGAGCTCGCCATCCATGATGCCGACGCCAAGCGCCGCGACCGGCTCATCGCCCGCCTCGATGGCCGCAACGGCGCAAAGGTCCGCGTCGGCTCGGCTGATCCGACCGGATTCGAGCTCGTCGCCAACGCCTCGCCCGCCGGCATGAAGCCGGGCGATCCGCTGCCGGTCGAGGTTGACAAGCTCGCACCCGAAACCTTCGTCGGCTGCGTCATCACGGTTCCCGTCATCTCGCCGCTGATCGAGGCTGCCCGCAAGCGCGGCTGCAAGACCTCTACGGGTAGCGACATGTACCAGGCGCTGCAGAGCGCCATGGTCGACTTCCTGCTCGCCGGCGAGCGCATCGGCTGAGGTTCTGTGATGTTCACGACACTGGCGGCCTTGCCGGCACAGACCTCCTACGACGTCATCATCGCCGGCTCCGGCGCTGCGGGGCTGGCGGCGGCCGTCTTCGCCGCGATCGAAGGCCGCTCGGTGCTGGTCATCGAGCGCACCGACCATGTCGGCGGCACCAGCGCCCTCTCGGCCGCCACGACCTGGGTCCCGAACTCGCTGCATGCCGAAAGGGTCGCGACCGGGGACTCGTTCGACAAGGCTGCCCGCTTCCTTGACGGCGTCGTCGGCAACCATTCCTCGGCGCGGCTGCGCGAGGCTTTCCTGCGCGCGGGGCCGCAGGCGATCGCCACGCTGGAACGGCGCACTGCGGTCCATTTCCGCCCCTACCCCACCCATCCCGACTATGAATCGGATGTCGAGGGCTCGACCCTGCGTGGCCGCGCCCTCGAACCCATTCCCTTCGACGGCCGCCAGCTCGGCGCCGATCTCCAGCGCATCCGCCCGCCGATCCCCGAATTCACCTTGTTCGGCGGCATGATGATCGACCGCACCGATATCGGCCATCTGCTCAAGCTCAAGACCTCCTGGGCCTCGTTCAAGCATGCAGCGACGATCCTCGGCCGCTACGGGCTCGACCGCCTCCGCAGCAAGCGCGGCACCCGGCTCGTCATGGGCAACGCCCTGATCGGCAGCCTGCTGCTGACCCTGAAGCAGCATGGTGGCACCGTCCTGCTCAATGCCTCGATCACCGGCTTGCAGACAGGTCCCGACGGCGTCACCGGCGTCGTCGTCGAGCAGGGCGGCGTGAAGCGTGAGATCGCGGCCGGCCTCGGCGTCGTGCTCGCCGCCGGCGGCTTCAACCGCCATCCGCAGCGCCGCGGCGCCATGCTCCACACACCGACGCCCGCGCTGAGCCCCGCCGCCCCCGGCCATACCGGCGCGATGCAGGACCTGGCGCTGAAGCTCGGCGCGCGCTTCGGCGAGGGCAGCCGCGACAACGCCTATTGGGCGCCGGTCTCGACGCGGCAACGGTCGGATGGCTCGACCGCCGTCTTCCCGCATTTCGTGCTCGACCGCAGCAAGCCGGGCACCGTCTGCGTTGACCAGACCGGCCGGCGCTTCGTCAACGAATCCACCTCCTACCACCTGTTCAGCCGCGCCATGTTCGAGGCGAACCGCACGCGCCCGACCATCCCCTGCTGGATCATCACCGATGCCGAGGGTCTCAGGCGCTACGGGCTCGGCATGGTCAGGATGGGCACGCGCGACCTCAGGCCCTTCCTCGCCGACGGCTATCTCGTCGAAGGCGCGAGCATTGCCGAGCTCGCCGGCAAGCTCTCGATCGACCCTGCGACGCTCACCGAAACCATCGCCCGCATGAACGATCACGCCCGCAAAGGCGTCGATCCGGAGTTCGGCCGCGGCACCACCGACTATCACCGCGTCAACGGCGACGCCTCGCGCGGCCTGCCCAATCCGACGCTCGGTCCGATCGCGACCGCGCCCTTCTATGCGGTCAAGCTGACGCCCGGCGATATCGGCGCCGCGACCGGGCTCGTGATCGACGAGAACGCACAGGTGCTGGGCGAGGGCGACCAGCCGATCGGCGGGCTCTATGCCTGCGGAAACGAGGCGCAGTCGATCATGGGCGGCACCTATCCGGGCCCCGGCATCACCATCGGCCCGGCCATCACCTTCGCCTGGTGCGCGATCCGCCATGCGCTCGGGCTGCGCGCTCCAGCCGCGGAGCATGCGGCGGAATGAGCAGTGACCTGCCCAGCTCCTGCGACCTGCTGGTGATCGGCTCCGGCGCCGGCGGGCTGGCGAGCGCCGTGACCGCCGCCGTGCTCGGCCTCGACGTCGTCGTGATCGAGAAGGAGCGCCATTTCGGCGGCACCACCGCCTGGTCCGGCGGCTGGATGTGGCTGCCGCGCAACCCGCTCGCCCGTGCCGCCGGCATCGACGAGGACGAGGAGACGATCCGCACCTATCTGCGCCACGAGCTCGGCGAGGGCTATGACGAGGCCTTCATCACCATGCTGATCGAGCAGGGGCCGCGCATGGTCGATTTCTTCCGGCGCGAGAGCGCGGTCGATTTCATCGACGGCAATTTGATGCCGGATTTCCACGGCAACACGCCCGGCGCCGGCACCGGCGGCCGCTCGCTTTGCGCCAGGCCCTTCGACGGGCGCGAGCTCGGCGCGCGCCTGCACGATCTGCGCCCGCCCTTGGCGGAAATCGCGCCGTTCGGCATGAACATCGCCTCCGGCGCCGACCTCCAGCATTTCCTCAACGCGACGCGTAAGCTTCCCTCCTTCCTGCATGTGCTGCGCCGGCTCGCGCGCCACGTCGTCGACCGTGCCAGCCATGGCCGCGGCCTGCATCTGGTCAATGGCAACGCCCTCGTCGCGCGCCTGCTCAAATCCGCCGATGATCTCGGCATCACTCTCCAGAAGAGCACCGCAGCGGTGGAGCTGCTGCGCCAGGGCGATCGCATCTCCGGCGCGATCGTCGAGCACGAGGGTACGCGCCGAACGATCCAGGCAACGCGCGGCATCGTGCTCGCCACCGGCGGCTTTCCGCATGATCTCGCCCGCAAGTCAGCACTCTTCCCGCATGCGCCGACCGGGCGGGAACACTGGTCGGCCGCGCCTTGCGCCAATACCGGCGACGGTCTTCGGCTGGGCGAGGCCGCAGGTGGGCATGTCCGGACGGACCTGACGCATGCCGGCGCCTGGGCCCCGGTCTCGCTGGTGCCGAAGCCAGGTGGCGAGCCCGGCCGCTTTCCGCATTTGGTCGAGCGGGCCAAGCCGGGAGCGCTCATGGTGCGCCGCGACGGCAGGCGCTTCTGCAACGAGGCCGATTCCTATCACGACGTGATGCAGGCGCTCTTCGGCGCGACGCCCAAAGGCGAGACGGCTGAAGCGTGGCTGCTCTGCGATCACCGCTTCCTGCGCCGCTACGGGCTCGGCCGCGTCCGGCCGCGTCCCTTCCCGGTTCGGTCCTGGCTGAGCAACGGCTATCTCAAGCGCGGCGCCACGATCGCAGAGCTCGCCGCAGCCTGTGGCATCGACGCCGCCGGGCTGGCCCATACGCTCGACATCTACAACGCCGCCGCCGCCGAAGGGCGCGACCCCGAATTCGGCCGCGGCGAGACACCTTACAACCGCATCCAGGGCGCGGCCGACAATCAGCCGAACCCTTGCGTCGCGCCGCTCGGGCCGGGGCCGTTCTACGCGGTCAGGATCGTGCCCGGCAGCCTCGGCACCTTCGCCGGCCTCAGGACGGACGCGCAGGCGCGCGTGCTCGATGACCGCGACGCGCCCATTCCGGGCCTCTATGCCGTCGGCAACGACATGTCGAGCATGATGGCCGGCCGCTATCCGGCCGGTGGCATCACCCTCGGCCCGGCCATGACCTTCGGCTACGTCGCCGCCCACCATGCCGGCGGCATTCCGCTCGCCAACAACCGTTCCTGATCCCGCACCCGGAGACCCGCCATGCGCTATGAAATCGCCACCCTCACCGTTCGCCTCGGCAAGGCCGGGGCTGTCGTTGCCGCGATCGACGCCGCGTTGAAGGCGCCGGAAGCCAAGGGCCGACTGCTCGGTTGCTGGGCGAGCGAGATCGGCACGCTCAACCAGGTCATCGTGCTGCGCGGCTTCGCCGACGAGGCCGAGCTCCTGTCCGAGCGCCAGCGCCTGCTCGCCAGCGGCAATCCGTTCGGCGCCGGCGAGGATATCGCCGGGCTGGCCTTCGACAGCTATGCGCCCTTCCCCTTCCTGCCGCCGGTCCAGCCCGGCAAGTTCGGTGCCGTCTACGAGATCCGCACCTATATGCTGAAGCATGGCGGCGTGCCGGCGACGATCGCCGCCTGGCAGGCCGCCGTGCCGGCGCGCGTCGAACTCTCGCCGCTGGTCATCGCCATGTACGCGCTCGACGGCCCGCCGCGCTTCACCCATATCTGGCCCTTCGCCAGCCTCGACCAGCGCGCCGCCGTCCGGGCCGACTCGGTCGCAAAGGGCATCTGGCCGCCGAAGGGCGGGCCGGAATGGCTGACCGGCGAAATGTATTCGACGATCGCCCTGCCGACCGCGATCTCGCCGCTCGCCTGACAAGGGTATCGATCATGCCGCTGATGTCGCTCGCCTATCTCACCACCGTGCCGCTGAGTCCGCCCGATGCGGTCCGGCTCGCCGCCGAGCTCGGCTACGACGCCGTCGGCCTGCGCGCGCTGCCGGCTGCGCCCGGCGGCGACACCAGCCCGCTGATCGAGGACGCCGCGCTGCTGGCCGAAACCCGGCGCGCCATCGCCGGCGGCGTCCCGGTCTTCGACGTCGAGATCATCCGGCTCGGTGCCGATTTCTCCGTCGAGACCGTCAAGCCCTTCCTCGATGTCTGCGGCGCGCTGCAGGCCCGCGCCGTGCTGGTCGCCGGCGACGATCCCGACGAAGCGCGCCTCACCGCCTCCTTCGCCGCCTTCTGCGAGGCGGCGGCGCCCTATGGCCTGACCGGAGACCTCGAATTCATGCCGTGGACGAACGTGCCGGACGCCAGAACGGCGCTGCGCATCGTCACGGCGGCCGGACAGCCCAATGGCCGCGTGCTGGTCGATGCGTTGCATGCCGGCCGCTCCAGCACCACGCTCGCGGACATCGCCGCGATCCCGGCCGCGCGCCTGAGCTATGCCCAGCTCTGCGACGCACCGGCCGAGATCCCCACCACGACCGCAGGCCTGATTCACACCGCCCGGCAGGCCCGCCTGCTGCCCGGCGAAGGCGGCATCGACCTCGTCGGCATCTTCAGCCAGCTCCCGGCCGATTTGCCTGTGAGCGTCGAGGTTCCGCATCTCGAGCGTACCGCACAGCTCGGCGTCCGCGAATGGGCTCGCCAGGCCTTGGCAGCGGCGCGAGTCACTCTGGCCGCACGCGATGCGGCAGTGACCAAAGGCGCTTCACTGCGCCAGGACACATGAGCGTCAACGAGCGAAGGCTCAGGCCGGCCAGCGATGCGGCCGGCGCGCCCTCGCCTTACTTCACCACGAAGCCGTGCGCGAACGGGTCGCGGTCGTCGATGAAGATGGTGTTGTAGCCGGTCATCCGGGCCCAGCCGGCGATCGAGGGGATGATCGCCGGGCGGTTCGCCACCGTCGTCGCCGCCTCGACCCGCCCCTTGAACAGCGAGCCGATGATCGACTCGTGCACGAACTCGTCGCCGAGCCCGAGCTTGCCCTTGGCGGCGAGCTGCGCCATCCGCGCCGAGGTGCCGGTGCCGCAGGGCGAGCGGTCGATCGCCTTCTCACCGTAGAACACGGCGTTGCGGGCATGGGCGCCTGATTGCGTCGCCTTGCCGGTCCACTGGATGTGGCTGAGCCCCTGGATCTCCGGATGCTCCGGATGGACGAACTCGTATTTCGCGTTCAGCGCCGCGCGCAGCTTCGGCGACCAGCCAACCAGCTCGCCGGCGGTATGGTCGGCCATGTCCCGGAAATTCTTCTGCGGCTCGACGATCGCATAGAAATTACCGCCATAGGCGACGTCGACGACGATCTCGCCGAGCCCCTCGACCTCGGCGGTCAGCCCTTCCGCATAGAGGAAGCCCGGGACGTTGGTGAGGCGGACCTCCTCGACGAAGCGGCCCTCCTGGCGATAGCTGATGTCGACCTTGCCGGCCGGCGCGTCGATGGAGAGCCTGCCCGGCTCGCGCGGCGTGATCAGCCCGTTCTCGATGCCCATGGTGATCGTGCCGATCGTGCCGTGGCCGCACATCGGCAGGCAGCCCGAGGTCTCGATGAACAGCACGCCGACATCGCAATCGGGCCGCGTCGGCGGATAGAGGATCGAGCCCGACATCATGTCGTGCCCGCGCGGCTCGAACATCAGCCCGGTGCGGATCCAGTCGAATTCGCGCAGGAAATGCGCCCGCTTCTCCAGCATGGTCGCGCCGTCGAGGCGCGGCCCGCCACCCGAGACCAAACGGACCGGATTGCCGCAGGTGTGGCCGTCGATGCAGGAGAAGGTGTGGCTGGCCATCGATCAGAACCTCGCTGAGGCGCTATGCCCGCTTGCAGGCATGTCGGCTTTTTGAATACAGCATGTATACAGATATGCAACGACAGAACGAGGCAACGCCATGAGCGAGACGACGACCCTCAGCATGGAGGCGTTGACGCACCGGATCGAGGTGGTCTTCCGCAAGGGCGGGTTGTCGCCGCTTCATGCCGCGGCGCTTGCCCGCGTGATCGCGGCCGGCGAGCGCGACGGCTGCAAGTCGCATGGCGTCTACCGGGTCGAAGGCTGCCTGCGCACCATCAAGGCCGGCAAGGTCTCGCCCGATGCCGAGCCGATGCTGCACGATGACGGCTCGGCCGTGTTGCGGGTCTCGGCAGGTGGCGCCTTCTCCTGCGCCGGCTTCGAGCTCGGAGCTCCCGCCCTCGCAGAGCGAGCCAGGAAGCTCGGCCTCGCCGCGCTGGTGATCAACGACTGCACCCATTTCTCGGCGCTGTGGCCGGAGGTCGAGGCGCTCGCGGGAATGGGCGTCGCCGCGCTGGCGATGTGCCCGAGCTACGCCACCGTCGCGCCTTCCGGCGGAACGAGCGCCCTGCTCGGCACCAACCCGCTCGCCTTCGGCTGGCCGCGCCAAAGCGGGCATCCTTACGTCTTCGATTTCGCCACCAGCGTCGCCGCGCGCGGCGAGATCGAGCTGTACCGCCGGGCCGGCAAGCCCCTGCCCGAAGGCTGGGCGCTCGATTCCGCGGGCGAGCCGACCACGGACCCGACCGCCGCGCTCGCCGGGGCGATGCTGCCCTTCGGCGGGCACAAGGGCTCGGCGATCTCGACCATGATCGAATTGCTGGCCGGTGTGATGATCGGCGACCTGACCAGCCAGGGCGCGCTCGATTTCCTGGGCACTACGACGCTGGCGCCGCAGCATGGCGAGCTGATCCTGGCGTTCTCACCCGAACGCTTCGCCGCCGGCCGCCCCGGCGATCCCTTCGCCCGTGCCGAGATCCTGTTCGAGGCGATCGCCGGACAGGGCGCGCGCCTGCCTTCGCAGCGCCGCTTCAAGGCCCGCGAGGGCGCGCTGGCGGAGGGGATCACCCTGACCGCCGCCGAGATCGAGCAGCTCGACCGGCTGGAAGCGCTGGGGCTCGACGCGGTGTCCTGACAGCAAAAAGGCCCTCCCGTCGCCAGGAGGGCCTGCCCTGAGCAATCCTCAGGCGGCGTGCCTGAGCGCACCGGCCTGCTTCGACCACTGCGCGTACCAGGCGTCGAACAGCTTCAGCTGCGCCTCGACATAGCCGCGCTGGCTCTCGCCGAGCACATCGGTCGGGTTGAAGTGCAGCGCGTACTCGGCGTCTCCCTTCAGCACCATCATGTGCTTGAAATAGAGGACCAGCTCCGGCCCCTCGTCGAAGGAGGAGAGCACCGCGAGCGCCGCCTCCAGCTCGAGCGCGAGGCGCCGCGCCTCGACATCGCCCTTCGCCGCAGCTTGGCTCAGGCTGACCATGTGCAGCACCTCCTTCGGCAGCACGCAGCCGATGCCGGTGATCGCGCCGGTCGCGCCGCAATTGACGAAGCCGTGGAAGACGCAGGTGTCGACGCCGATCATCAGCGAGACGTCATCGTCGCGGCTGGTGATGTTTTCCGCCGCATAGCGCATGTCCGCGGCGCCGCCGAACTCCTTGAAGCCGACCAGGTTCGGATGCTCGGCCCGCAGCGCGAAGAACAGGTCGGCGCGGGTGGCGAAGCCGTAATAGGGGCTGTTGTAGATCACCGCCGGCAGATCGGGCGCCGCCGCGAGGATCGCCTTGAAATGGTGGCGTTGCGCCTCGACCACCGAACCGCGCGAGAGAACGCGCGGGATCACCATCAGGCCCTTGGCGCCGATCTTCTGGGCATGGGCGGCATGGGCGACGGCAGAAGCCGTGTTGACCGCGCCGGTGCCGACGATCACCGGCACGCCGGCCTTCACCAGCGCCTCGACGCCCTGCATGCGCTGCGCATCGGTCAGCAGCGGCCAGTCGCCCATCGAGCCGCAATAGACCACGGCCGACATGCCGGTGGCGATGAGTTCCTTGCCCTTGCGCACCAGCGCCTCGAAATCGGGGCTGCGGTCGTCCTTGCAGGGGGTCATGAGCGCCGGCATGCAGCCGGAAAAGATCTGGGCCTTCATCACGCGCTCCTCGGGCTGGCGTTTCCACGGGCGGCCTGTCGCGCCGCCTCGATCGACAGACATAATACTCTTTGTATTTTATTTGTCGACAAGAAAAATTACGACGCAAGAACTCACCGTTCCGGGACGTCACAGACGGCTCCGGAGTGGCGAAAAGGCGAGGTTTGGGGTGCGCGCTACAGCGCCAGCGTCTGGCGCCGGTCGCGGGCGATCAACTGCTGGATCTGCTGGACGATCTGGTCCGCATGGGCCTTGGCCAGCCGGTCGGCGCCGTCGACGTCGCGGGCCGCGATCGCCGCGATCATCTCCTCATGCTCGGCGACATAGCGTTGCGGCAGGCGGTCCTCGAAGGAGGAATAATAGAGCCGCAGGATACGCCGGCCCTCGTCGAGCAGGCGGCAGAACAGCCCGGTGTAGTAGGGATTGCGCCCGGCTTCGGCGATCGCCGCATGGAAATCGCGGTTGGTCGCGATCATGGCGAGCGCGTCGTGGGCCTCGACAGCCCTGGCGAAGGCGGCCTGCCGGGCGCGGATCACGTCGAGATCGGCCGGCACATGGAACTCGGCCGCCAGCCTCGTGGTGACGCGATACATCAGCGTGATCGCGTCGAAGAAGGTGTGGAGGTTGAGGAAGTCGATGTTCGACACCACCGTCGAGCGGTTGGGCAGCGTCGTCACCAGCCCCTCGCTCGCCAGCCGCACCAGCGCCTCGCGGATCGGCGTGCGCGACATCGACAGCCGCTCGGCGAGCTGGATCTCGTCGATCGGGCTGCCGGGCGGCAGCACGAGGTCGATGATGTCGTCGCGCAGGATGTCGTAGACGAGCTTGACGCCCTCGCCCCGCTTGCGCTCGGCCGGAGCGGCCATGGTCTTGTCGGTCATGTGCAGTCCCTTGTCGACATGACGAATACAGCCCCACGGAGGTCGCGGCAAACAGCCTCGCTTCATAGATCATGCACGATCGGTCATTGACGATCGATGACATTTGAACGATAAGAGCCGTCAAGGGAGGAGACTGGAGATGATCCGCAAGCCCGTGCTGGCGCGCGTCGCGCTGGTCGATCAGGTGACGGCGCTGCTGATGGAGCGCATCCTCGATCGTGACTATGCGCCCGGCGAGAAGCTCAACATCGATGCGCTGTCGCGCGAGTTCGCGGTCAGCGTCTCGCCGATCCGCGAGGCGCTGACGCGGCTGGCGGGGCTCGGCCTCGTCGCGGCGGCGTCCTTCACCGGCTTTTCTGTCGCGCCCGAGCCGTCTCGCGACTGGTTCGAGCAACTCCGCGACTTCCGCATCCTCAACGAGGGCTGGGCCGCAAGGCAGCTCGCCCGCAGCCGCGATCCCGATGCCATCGCCCGTATGCGCGAGAGCATCGCAGCCATGGCGGCGGCCCCACCACAGGGGCAGACATCGGACTATGTCGGCGCCAGCCAGGCCGACGAGGCCTTCCACGAGGCGATCCTGACCGCCAGCGGCAACGAGATCCTGGCCCAGGCGGTGCGCAGCCTGCACCCGCATCTGCACCATGCCCGCCTGTTCAGCCGCATCCCGCACGATATCGGCCCGATGCTGGACGAGCACCGCGCCATCCTCGACGCGATCGAGCGCGGCGACGAGGACGGCGCGCAGGCCGCCGTCGCGGCCCATCTGACGACCTCATGGCGTCGCTACGGCAGCTGGCATGCCGACCAGCCGAACGCGCGCTGAAATACCCCGACAAGGAAACCACGGAATGGCCAAGATCGTATCCGTCGACGTGCTGCAGGCTGACCTCAAGCCCAAGGTCAAGCGCACCGACGCCGTGCAGAGCTTCGAACTGCAGGAGACGCCGCTGGTGCGCATCACCGATGCCGACGGCGTCACCGGCACCGGCTACAGCTACACCATCGGCACCGGTGGTTCCTCGGTCTGCAAGCTGATCGACGATCACCTCGCCCCGGTCCTGATCGGCCGCGATGCCGAGGAGATCGAGGGGCTCTGGCGCACGCTGTTCTACCGCGTCCATGCCACCACGGTCGGCGCCATCACCTCGATCGCGCTGGCGGCGATCGACACCGCGCTCTGGGACCTGCGTGCCCGCAAGGCCGGCCTGCCACTGCACCGTCTCGCCGGCGGCGCCAAGACCGGCATCGACCTCTACTACACCGAGGGCGGCTGGCTCCACATGGACGAGGCCGAGCTCGTCGACGAAGCCGTCAAGGCCAAGGAGCGCGGCTTCGGCGGCACCAAGGTCAAGGTCGGGCGCCCGCATGTCGCCGAAGACGTCAAGCGCCTCTCGGCCGTGCGCGACAAGGTCGGCTTCGGCTGGGAGATCATGACCGACGCCAATCAGGGCCTCTCGCTCGACGAGGCGATCCGGCGTGCCCGCCATTACGAGAAGCTCGACGTCGCCTGGTTCGAGGAGCCGATCCATGCCGACGATGTCGGCGGCCATCGCCGCCTGTCGCAGTCGACGACGGTGCCGATCGCGGTCGGCGAGTCCATGTATTCGCTGTCGCAGTTCAAGGACTATCTGGAGGCCGGCGCCTGCTCGATCGTCCAGGTCGACGTCGGCCGCATTGGCGGCATCACGCCCTGGCTCAAGGTCGCGCACATGGCCGAGGCCTTCAACGTGCCGGTCTGCCCGCACTTCCTGATGGAGATCCATCTCGGCCTGTGCTGCGCCGTGCCCAACAGCCGCTGGCTCGAATACATCCCGCAGCTCGACCTCGTGACCTCCTCGCCGATCCGCATCGAGAACGGCAAGGCAATCCCCTCGGACCAGCCCGGCCTCGGCATCGACTGGGATTGGCAGGCGCTGGAGCGCACGATCGTCCACCGCAAGAGCCATGGCGCGGCCCCCGCCCTCAAGGCGGGAGCCTGAGATGAGCACGCTCGCAGGACAGGTCGTCGTCATCACCGCCGCCGGCCAGGGCATCGGCCGCGCCACCGCCGAGGCCTTCGACCGCGCCGGTGCCATCGTCTGGGCGACCGACATCAACGAGGACGCGCTGGCCGCGATCAAGGCCGGGCCGAACCTGCAGCGCCGCAGGCTCGACGTGCTCGATGCCAACGCCGTCGCAACCTTCTTCGCCGGGATCGGCCAGGTCGACGTGCTCTTCAACTGCGCCGGCATCGTCCAGAGCGGCACGGTGCTGGAGGCGAGCGAGGCCGATCTCGACTTCGCCTACGACCTCAACGTCAAGGCGATGGTGCGCACGATCAAGGCGGCTCTGCCGGGCATGCTGGAGCGCAAGTCCGGCTGCATCGTCAACATGGCCTCGGTCGCCTCCAGCGTGAAGGGCGTGCCGAACCGCTTCGCCTATGGCGTGACCAAGGCGGCGGTGCTCGGCCTGACCAAGTCGATCGCGGCCGACTATGTCGCACAGGGCATCCGCTGCAATGCGATCTGCCCCGGCACGGTCGAGAGCCCATCGCTGCAGCAGCGGCTGGGCGCGCAGGGCGACTATGAGGCGACCCGCGCCGCCTTTGTCGCCCGCCAGCCGATCGGGCGGATCGGCACGCCGCAGGAGATCGCCGATCTCGTCGTCTACCTGGCGGGCGCGACCTACACCACCGGCCAGGCCCACATCATCGACGGCGGCTGGACGATCTGAGCTGCCGGACCGCGCCCACGCAACGAGAACGAGCGGCCGCCCCAGGAGGATACACGATGACGACCCAGGCCTTGCCGCTTGCCACCGGCGCAGCCGGGGACGCGCTTTACAAGCGCGTCTACTGGCGGCTCATCCCGCTGCTGATCCTGTGCTTCATCGTGGCTTATTACGACCGGGTGAACATCAGCTTCGCCAAGCTCCAGATGCAGGACGAGCTGAAGTTCTCCGACACGGTCTATGGCCTCGGCGCCAGCCTGTTCTTCGTCGGCTACATCCTCTTCGAGGTGCCGAGCAACGTCATCCTGCACAGGGTCGGCGCGCGCAAATGGATTGCTCGCATCATGATCTCCTGGGGCGTCGCCTCGGCGTTGATGATGTTCGTCGCGACGCCGTTTCAGTTCTACGCCATGCGCTTCATCGTCGGCGCGATGGAGGCCGGCTTCCTGCCGGGCGTGGTGCTCTACTTCACCTACTGGTTCCCGCCGCGGCGCCGCGCCCGGGCGAACTCCCTGTTCATGACTGCAATCTCGTTGTCCGGCGTCACCGGCGGCCCGCTCGCCGGCTGGATCATGACGCATTTCGCCGGGCTGAACGGCTGGTCCGGCTGGCAATGGCTCTTCCTGCTGGAAGGCATCCCGGCCGTGCTGCTCGGCTTTGTCGTCTTCTTCTTCCTCGATGATCGTCCGGCGCTCGCAGGCTGGCTGGCGGAATCCGAGAAGCGCACCATCGAGGCCGATATCGCCGCCAATGAATCGGTCGCACCTGCACAGCATTCGCTGATGCGCGCCTTCTCCGATCCACGCGCACTGTTCCTGTCCGGCGTCTATTTCCTGATCCTGGTGGGCCTCGGCGGCGTCACCTTCTGGATGCCGCAGCTCATCAAGAACGCCGGCGGCCTCGACACCCAGACCGTTGGCCTCGTCACGGCGATCCCGTGGCTGATCGGCGGGCTCGGCATGCTGGCGGTCGCCTTCAACTCGGACCGCAGCGGCGAGCGCAAATGGCATCTCGCACTTTGCGCCATCGCCAGCGGCATCGGCTATGCGGTGAGCGCAGCCTTCCCGCTCGACCTCATCGTTGCGGTGGCGGGCTTGTCCCTCGCGACGCTCGGCATCCTCGCCATATTCCCCGTCTTCTGGACCGTGCCCTCGACCTTCCTGGGCGGCGTCGCCGCAGCAAGCGGCATCGCCTTCATCAACTCGATGGGCAATCTCGGCAGCGTCTTCAGCCCGACCTTCATCGGCTGGGTCAACGACCGGACACAGAGCACCCAACTCGCGATCAACGTCATCGCCGCGATGATGGTGCTGGCCGGCATCCTGATCGTCGCCTTCTGGCCGAAAAAGGACACGGCCAAGTCATGAGCACCGATGTGAAAAGGCTCGGCGCCCGCTATCGCGCCGACGAGCTCGCAGCTTTGGCACGCGCTCTGCTGGAGCGTGCCGGCCTGCCGCAGGACAAGGCCGGCGACGTCGCCGAGGTTCTGGTCGAGGGCGACCTGCTCGGCAAGTCGACGCATGGCCTTGCCCTGCTGCCGCTCTATCTGCGCGAGATCGAGAGCGGCGGCATGACCGCCGCCGGCGAGCCCGGGATCCTCAACGATATCGGCGCCTGCCAGACCTGGGACGGCCGCAAGCTGCCCGGTCCATGGCTGGCGCGCCGCGCCACCGCCGAGGCGATCGCCCGGGCCAAGCGCTTCGGCCTCGGCGCCGTCGCAATCCAGCGCAGCCACCACACCGCCTGCCTCGGCGCCTATCTCCAGCCGGCGATCGACGCCGGCTGCCTGATGCTGCTGACACTGACCGATCCCGGCCACAGCAGCGTCGCTCCCTTCGGCGGCGTCACGCCGGTGCTGACCTCGAACCCGATCGCCTTCGGCGCGCCCGCGCCGGATGCACCGATCCTGATCGACATGTCGACGGCGCTGATGACCAATGGCGGCGTCGCCGCCTTCCGCCAGCGCGGCGAACATCTGCCGCACCCTTTCCTGATGGATGCGCAGGGCCGCCCTTCCACCGATCCGAACGTCATCGCTGCCGAGCCGCCCGGCTCGATCCTGCCGCTCGGTGGGCTGGAGGCCGGCCATAAGGGCTTCTCGATCGGGCTCATCGTCGAGCTCCTCACCGGCTGCCTCGCCGGACGCGGCCGCGCCGAGGGCGGCGACGGCTGGAGCGCGGCGGTCTTCATCCTGGTGATGGACCCCGCCGCCTTCGGCGGCACCGAGAACTTCAACCGCCAGGTCGCGGTTCTGGCGGAGCGCTGTCATGCGGCGCAGCCCCGCCCCGGCTTCGACCATGTCGATCTCCCCGGCGCCAACGCACTCGCCCGGCGCGAGCGCCAACTGCGCGACGGCGTCCAGCTTTCCGCCGGGATCGTCACCGGCCTCACCGAGAGCGCAGCGCGCTTCGGCCTTCCCATGCCGGCCGCCATCGCCTGAACCCGCGTTCGCCGACCTTTCTTCCCCACAGAACAACAAAGCTTCGAGGAAACCCCATGTCCCAGGCGATCGCGGCCGGAAAGTCACCGGCCGAGCAGGCGAATATCCGGCGCGCCGTCACGGCGGCGACGATCGGCACCGTCATCGAATGGTTCGACTACGCGCTCTATGGCGCAGCCGCCGGCCTGATCATCAACAAGCTGTTCTTCCCGCAGTTTTCGGAATCGGCCGGCGTGCTCGCCGCCTTCGCGACCTTCGCCGTCGGCTTCTTCAGCCGGCCGCTCGGCGGCATCGTGATCTCGCATATCGGCGACCGCTTCGGCCGCAAGCCGGCCCTGATCTTCACCATCGCGCTGATGGGTGCCTCGACCGTGGCGATGGGCCTGCTGCCGACCTATGCCCAGGCCGGAATCTGGGCGCCGATCCTGCTGGTGGTCCTGCGCCTGCTGCAGGGTTTCGGCGCCGGCGCCGAATATGCCGGCGCGGTCACGCTCGTGGCGGAATATGTGCCGCCGGAGCGCAAGGCCTACTACACCGCCTATCTCCAGGCCGCGACGGTGGTCGGCATCATGCTGGCGACGCTGATGTTCCTGCTCGTCTCCTACCTGCCCGAGGAGACCCTGCTCGGCTGGGCCTGGCGCGTGCCCTTCCTGGTCTCGGCACTGCTGTTCTTCGTCGCCCTCTACATCCGCAAGCATCTCGACGAGACGCCGGAATATGTCGCGGCGATGGAGAAGGCGGCCGAACAGCGCCACGAGGCGCGCGTCCCGCTTGGCGAACTGCTCTCCAAGAGCCCGCGTGAACTGCTCTTCGGCTTCCTGTCGGTCACCGGACACAATGCCAACGCCTATATCCTCAGCGCCTTCAGCCTGAGCTACATGACCAACACGCTCGGCATGACCCGCACGGATTCATTGACCGCCGTGATGATCGCCACCCTGACCGGCATCATCACGACGCCGATCATCGGCGCCCTCGCCGACCGTATCGGTCATGCCAAGGTCTATCTGTTCGGCGCGATCTTCGTCTTCCTCTTCGCCTTCCCGATGTTCGCCATGCTCGACACCAGGAATGTCGTGCTCTGCACCATCGCCCTCAGCATCGGCTACGGCCTCGGCTTCGGCGGGCTCGCCAGCGCGCAGGGCGCCTTCCTCGCCAACCTGTTCCCGACACGCTACCGTTTCTCGGGCATCGCCATGACCCGCGAGCTGAACAGCCTGCTGATCGCAGGCCCGACACCCTTCATAGCCTCGGCGCTGGTGACGGCCGGCGGCGGCAAGCCGAGCTATGTCGTCGCCTATCTGATGCTGTGCTGCGCGGTGACGGCGATCGCAGTCCTCGCCGTCCGCTCGCGCTCCTATGAGCGCGGCAGCGAGTGACGAGGGCCCTCGGCTGAGCCTGTGGCCGAGGCCGCAGGCTCAGCCGGCTTTCCCGATCTACTGACCGATCTGCCGGATCGCGATCTTGTTGAAGCGCGGCTTGGCCTCGCCCTGCTGCTCGATCGCGACCTCGCCGTTGCGGACCTCGAAGCGGAGCACGGTCGAGCCCCCGCCGCGCCAGTCGGCGGTCTCGCCATCATCCTCGTAAAGTTCGCCGGACGCGCCCTCAACCACGCCGCAGACCAGCACCTCGCGCTCATTGCTGATGCCCTTGGCATCGCCGAGCGGGATCAGCGCACCGGCCCGCACGAACAGCGGCAGCCGGCCGAGCGGCGCCGGAACCGTGACGGTGACGCCGCCCGGATAGTGCTCGCCATTGTGCCAGTCATACCAGCCGCCTTCATGCTGCGGCAGGTAGACGGCGCGCTCGCGCGCGCCTTCCTCCAGCACCGGCGCGACCAGCACGTCCGGGCCGAGCATGAAGACGTCGTCGATCATGATCGCCGTCGCATCCTGCGGGAAATCGTAGAGCAGCGGCCGCACGGCCGGGATGCCGTCGCGGCTCGCCCGCCACATCTGCGTATAGAGATAGGGCATCAGCCGGTAGCGCAGCGAGATCGCCTCGCGCACCTGCGGCACCATCTCCGGATACATCCAGGGCAGGTTGACGACGCCGTCATCGTTCCAGGAGTTCATCACCATGCGCGGCCAGAGCGCGCAGAACTCGTTGAAGCGGACGAACAGCTCAGGACCCGGCGTCGGGCCGTGGAAGCCGCCGACATCGTGGCCGATCGAGAACATGCCCGACAGGCTCATATTGAGCCCCTGGGTCAGATTGTAGCGTAGCGTCTTCCAGGCGGTCTCGTTGTCGCCCGACCAGGTCTGGGCATAGCGCGAGATGCCGGCGCAGCCGCCGCGCGTAATCGAATACTGGCGCTTGCCCGGCTCGCGCGCGGCCTGCGCCTCATAGGAGAGCTTGGTCATCAAGAGCGGCTGGGCCGGGCGCGCCAGCGCCTGACGGAAGGGACGTCCATCGCCGTCGCAGACCGCGTCCTCGTCCCAGATCTCGTATTCGTTGTTGTCGTTCCAGACCGTGGTGAAGCCATGGTCGAGCAGCGCCGTCTCGATGCCGGCACGCCACCAGGCCCGGCCCTTCGGGTTGGTGAAGTCGATATGGAAACCGAGCCCGTCCCAGAACTGCGCCACCGCCGGCTCGCCGGTCCTGGAATCCTTGACCAGGAAGCCCTGGTCAAGTGCTTCCTTGAGGCGCGGATGGTCGTCGAGCAGGCAGGGTTTCAGATTGGCGACGGTGTGCATGCCGGCCTTGTTCAGCCGCTTCATCGTCGCCAGCGGCTCCGGGAACTTGTCGCGGTTCCAGTTGAAGGCGTAGCGGCGCTGGCCGATCTGGGTATAGCCCGAACCGAAATGGAAGCTGTCGCAGGGGATCGCGTGCTTGCGGCACTTGGCGACGAAGTCGCTGATCCTTGCATCGGCGTCGGGCGCATCGGCGATCGCCATCGAGGTCACGCCGAAGCCGAAGGACCAGCGCGGCGCGAAAGCCTGCCCGCCGGTCAGCCAGGAGAAGCGCTTGACCACATCCGGCACGGTCGGGCCGGCCATGACGTAATAGTCGAGATCGCCGTCATCGCCTTTCCAGGAGCGGAACAGGCCGTGGTAATTGTCGAGCGTGCAGCCGAGATCGACGCTGCCGGTCGAGAGATTGTCGTAGAAGACGCCATGGGCGCCCGCCTTCCCGTCGACGATGAAGAAGGGCAGCATCTTGTAGAGCGGGTCGGAGAGCTCGGCGTCGAAGCCGCACGGGTCGACCGCATCGATCGCAAAGCGCCGCCCGGTCCGGTCGAGCGGGCCGGCCTTGTCGCCGAGCCCGTAATGCCGCTCGGCGTAGTCGCGCGCCATGAAATGCGAGACCGCGCCGGTGCGCGGCGAGATCAGATAGGCCTGCGTCGTGCGGTCCTGCAGGAAGGGCTCCGCTTCACCCTCGCGCCGCCAGGCGATACCGAAGGGCGAGAGCGTGACCTCGGCCGAAAGGCCACCGGCCGCGAGCGTGACTCTGCCCTCGCTCTCGCTGACGTTCGCCTGCGGGCAGGCGAAACCGGAGAGATCGTCGCGCGGACGCCCCTCATAGGGCGGCTCCAGCCCACCCGGCGCGATCGACCAGCCGCGGTCGAGGCGGTAGCCGTCCTGCGGCTTCAGCGTGACACGGCCGATATCGCCTTCGAGGATGCGGACAGTGATCGTCGCGCCGAGGCCGACATCGAACAAGGCGGCTTCGCCGTCGCGGCCGAGATAGCGGCCTTGCGTCAGGGCTTTCATGGGATCTCTCTAGTCAGTCGTCAGGACCGGACGGCCCGGCCGTTCTCGTCGAACAGGTGCAGATGCTGCTGCGGGAAGGCGAGCGCGACGCCGGCGCCGCGCTGGTGCTCGCTCTGGCCGTCGAGCCGGAGCGTGATCTGGGGCAGGCCGGGTGAGGCGCCATAGAGATAGCTTTCGCCGCCAAGGCGCTCGACCAGCTCGATCGCAAGCGGCACGCCGCCATCCTGCGCAGCGAGCGCGAGATGCTCAGGTCGAATGCCGAGCGTCACCGAAGCCCCCGCGGCGAGGCCTCCGGTCTGGCAGGCAACCTCATGTCCGGCTTCGCCGATCGCGACCGTGCCCGATCGCACCACCTTGCCCGGCAACAGGTTCATGCGCGGCGAGCCGATGAAGCCGGCGACGAAGAGATTGTCCGGCCGGTTGTAGAGCTCGAGCGGCGTGCCGACCTGCTCGATCTTGCCGCCATGGAGCACGACGATGCGGTGCGCCAGCGTCATCGCCTCGACCTGGTCGTGGGTGACGTAGATCATCGTGCCGCCGATCTCGGCATGGAGCGCGGCGAGCTCCTTGCGGGTGGCGACGCGCAGTTCGGCGTCGAGGTTCGAGAGCGGCTCGTCGAACAGGAAGATTTTTGGATCGCGCACGATGGCTCGGCCGATGGCGACGCGCTGGCGCTGCCCGCCGGAGAGCGCCTTGGGCTTGCGCTCGAGATAGTCGGTCAGGCGCAGCATGCCGGCGGCGCGCTTCACCCGCCTGTCGATCTCGTCGCGCTTGAAGCCCATATTCTCCAGCGCGAAGGCCATGTTCGCGTAGACACTCATATGCGGGTAGAGCGCATAGGACTGGAACACCATGGCGAGGCCGCGCTCGGAGGCCGGCAGCCCGGTGACATCGGCGCCATCGATCGCAATCGTGCCGCCGGTGATGCTCTCCAGCCCGGCGATCGAGCGCAGCAGCGTCGATTTCCCGCAGCCGGACGGGCCGACGAAGACGACGAACTCGCCATCGGCGACATCGAGGTCGATGCCATGCAGCACCGTGGTCGCGCCATAGCTCTTGCGGACGCCGGAGAGGCTCAGTCCCGCCATTATTTCATTCCCGTATTGGCGATGCCGGTGGTGATGAAGCGCTGCAGGAAGACGAAGACCAGCGCGACCGGAAGCAGGGTCACCACCGTCATCGCGAGCAGGTAGTGCCACTGCGTCTGCAACTCGCCCTGGAAGGCGTTGAGGCCGATCTGCAGCGTGTAGGCCTCGGTCTTGGTCAGAACGGCCAGCGGCCAGAGGAACTCGTTCCAGCGCCACATGATCGAGAAGATCGCGAGCACGGCCAGCGCCGGCATGGCGAGCGGCATGACGATGCGCCAGTAGATCTGCCACTCCGAGGCCTTGTCCATGCGCGCCGCCTCGATCAGGTCGCGCGGCAGGGTCAGCATGTACTGGCGCAGGAGGAAGACGCCGGTCGGCGTCGCTGCGCCGGGCAGGATCACGGCCCAGAGCGAATTGACCAGGCCGAGCTTGGTGATGACGAGATAGACCGGCACGAGGATGATGGTGATCGGGATCATCAGCGTGCCGATCACCATCAGCATCACCGCCGTCTTGCCGCGGAACTCGTAGATCGAGAGCGCATAGGCCGCCATCGAGTTGATCACCAGGGTGATCAGCGTCGCCACCACCGTGACGAAGACCGAATTCCAGAGGAAGCGCGTGAAGGCGAAGCGCTCCAGCGGCTCGGTATAGTTCTCGGTGGCGAGCTTGAACTCGCGCACCGGGGTGCGCTTGTCGATCGGCACGCGGATGCTCTGGCCGGGATTGGTCGGGTCGACCATCTGCGCCTGGATGCCGATGCGACGAACCTGCGCCAGAACCCGCTTGGTCCCGTCCTCCATCGTCACTTCGAACAGCGGCAGCGGCTGGGACTGGCCCTCGACCCGGACCTCCTTCTGCGACATCGGCAGCAGCGACGGCGGGAATTCGAGCAGACCGGCCTGGGTCTTGAACGAGGACAGGCCGAGCCAGAGCACCGGCCCGAACATCAGCACGACGCCGAGCGCGAGATAGGCGTAAGCCGCGATGTCGGTCCAGTGCCAGCGGCCGGGACTGCGGCGGGCGCTCGCCATGCGCACGAGCTTGTTCATGCCGCCCCCTTGCGGCGGCTCGCCGCGAGCTGGGCCAGGGTCAGCGCGAACAGCACGACGCCGAGCACGACGGAGGCGGCCGCCGCCAGGCCGAAATTCTGGACCTGATTGGCGAAGGCGGTCTCGTAGATGTAGTGCACCACCATCAGCGTCGCGGTGCCCGGCCCACCGCCGGTCAGCACGAAGACCTCGTCGAAGGTCTGCACGCCGCGGATCAGCGCCAGCACGATCACCACGATCATGTTCGGCCAGAGCAGCGGCAGGGTGATGCGCCAGAACACGCGCCAGCGCGGCGTCGCATCCATCTCCGCGGCTTCATAGAGATCGGCGGGAATCGCCTGCAGGCCGGCGAGCAGGATCAGCGTGTAGAAGCCCATATGGGCCCAGATCGAGACGAAGACGATCCAGAACATCGCCCAGCTCGGATCGACCAGGAACAGGATGCGCTCGCCGCCAAGCGAGGTGATCGCGGCATTGAGCAGGCCGTCGCGCTGCAGGATCCACTTCCAGGTCAGCGCCACCACCACCGGCGAGAGCAGCACCGGGAAGAAATAGACGGCGCGGAAGAAGCCGCGCGCCTTGATCTTCATGTTCAGCACCACCGCCGTCAGCAGCGAGAACAGCACCATCGCCGTGACCTGGAAGACGGTGAAGCGCGCGGTGTTGGAAACGCCGCGCCAGAAATGGTCCTCGCGGCAGGAGGAAGGATCGAGGAAGGAGCCGCAATCGAACAGATAGGCGTATTGCTGCGCCCCGACGAAAGGCCGCTCCGAGGGGAACAGCCCCGCCCCGCCCGTCACCGAGAAGATGAAGTTGATGACGAGCGGCAGGAAGACGAAGAGCGAGAAGAAGGCGAGGTTGGGCAGCAGGAAGACATAGGCCATCCGGCGCTCACCGATCAGCCGCTGCAGAACCTGCATCGGCCAGTCGATCAGGCGCATCAGCATCGCGAGCGGCGCGGCGAAGAGGCTCGCTGCGCCGGCGCGGTCCGGGCTTGCCGTGGAGACGGGAGCGTCGGAGGCCATGGCCGCTTACTTCTTGCGCTCGGCGATCTGCTGGGCGATGTCCGACTCGATCCGCTTATAGGCCTCGTCGAGGCTGCCCTCGCCCGAGATCGCCTGACCGAGCCGGCTGATCACCGCGTTGAAGATGACGCGGTTGCTCGTATAGCCCTGCAACCGATAGGCGACCGGCGAGAGCTGCGCCACTTGTCGCGTGAAGACCTTGAGCGCGGCCTTGGCCTGCGGGCTCGCGCCCTGATAGTCCAGCCCCTTGGCAGCGATGCCGAAATGGCCGGGTACGAACAGCGAGCGGGCATAGAACTCGCTCAGCACCGGTTCGCTGGCGAGATATTCCATCACCTTGGCGACGGCTTCCGGGCTCTTGGTCGTCTTGATCGCGACGAGGCCGGCTCCGCCCGGCATGCCCGAGCAGGCGCCGGCGCCGCAGGGAGCGGGAACCGCGACCCAATCGAAGGCATCGCCGACGGTCTTGTCGAACTGGGCGATCTGCCAGGAGCCCGACTGGTACATCACGACCTGGGCGTTCTTGAACTCGTCATTGGCGCCGCGATAGGCGGTGCCGGAGACCGAGCCCCAGAGCTCCTTCTTCATCACGCCGTTATTGTGCCAGTCATAGACCAGCTTGGCGCCGCGCTTGAAACCGTCATCGACCACCGCCGGCTCGCCCTTGGTGTCGAAGACCTCGGCGCCCTCGGAGACGGCGACCGAGAAGAAACGGTGGCCGGAGCGGTCCATGGCCAGCGGGAACGGCGCCTGGACCTTGGCCGCGACCTCCTTGACCGTCTTGCCCCACTCCTCCCAGGTCGCCTTCGGACCCGGCAGGGCGATGCCGGCCTGCTCGAACAGCGTCTTGTTGACGAAGGGGCCGGAGACGGTGAGCTGCGTCATGAAGCCGGTGATGGCGTTGTTGTCGCCCTCCGGCCGCATCCAGGGCAGGAACGGCCCGAAATTCTTCTCCCAGTAGCCGGCGTCCTTGAGATAGGGCCGCAGATCGAGCGCATAGCGGGCGATGCCGCCGAGATCGACGACGCGGGCGATGTCCGGGCCCTGGCCGGAGGCGAGCTGGACGGGCAGGTTCTCGGTGATGGCCTTGTAGGGCACCTGGTCGAGCACGACCTTGATGTCCTTGTTCTGGGCCTCGAAGCGCTTGAGCAGGTCGGTGATGACCTCGCCCTCATTGCCGTCGGAATACCAGGCGATGCGGACCGTGGTCTGGGCCTGTGCGATGCCGCCCATGACAAGGCCGGCCGTCAAGGCGAGCGCCGAAATCCAATGCTTGCTGTGCATGAGCGTTCCATCCCCGCTTGAAACGACGCCTCCGGGAGCGTCTTGACAATCATTAAGGCAAACGTTTGCCTAGCTTGTCAATCCCGAAGTGAGCCGGCATCTCTGATGCACCGGTTCGCAGGATGCGGAAGCGGGGATGGGAACGCGATGAAGACCAGGGCCGCCAGGGCACATCAGGGTTCGGTATCGCTCACCACGGTCGCGGAGGATACCGGCGTTTCGATCTCGACGGTGTCGCGCATCGTCAACGGCGAAAGCGGGCGGGCTTCGCCCGAGACGGTCGCTCGTGTCGAGGAGGCGATCGCACGGCTGGGCTACCGGCCGAACCCGGTCGGGCGGGCGCTGCGCCAGCGCGCCAGCCGGGTCGTGGCGATGCTCTCTCCCAATCTCGACAACCCCGCCATGGCAGCGATCGCGGTCTCGACCGAGGCAGCTTTGCGCGCCGCCGGCTACGTCATGATCCTCTGCGATACCCATGATCGCGCCGAACTGCAGGACGACTATCTGCAGGCGATGCGCGAGCAGTTCGTAGCCGGCTATGTGATGGTCAGCGCGGTGCGCAGCCGCGGGCTGGAAGAGACTTTGCGCCGGGGCGACCCGATGGTCTTCGTCGCCCGCCACAACCCGCTCGGCGGCGGCGCCTATGTCGGCATCGACAATCGCGCCGCCGGCGCCGATGCCGCCGACTTCATGCTCGCACGCGGGATCGAACGCCCGGCCGTGCTGATGGCGGCCCAGAACGTCTCGAGCACGCAGGAGCGCGCATCAGGCTTCATCGACCGCCTCGTCGCCCGCGGTATCCCGGACAGCGCGATCCGCCGTGCCAGCGGACCCGGCCTGTCGCATATCGAGATCGGCTATGCCGCCGCCAAGGCGCTGGTCCAGCAGGGCGGCTGGCCGCAGGGCGCGCTCTGCGTCAGCGATCTGATCGCCTATGGCGCCTATCGGCTCGCGGTCGAAAGCGATGTCCCGATCCCGGAGCGCTGCACTTTGGTCGGCGTCGACGGCAACGCGCTCAACCATTGGATCGCGCCCTGGCTGACCTCGATCCGCATCCCCTATGAGAGTTTCGGCGGCCACGTCGTCGCCCAGCTGCAATCGCTCTGGAGCGGTGAGCCGACAACCGAGGTCCGCATTCCGCATGAGCCGCCAATGGTCGGGCTCGCACAGAAGGCGACGGCATGAGCCTGATCGACCACGAGACCCAGCCGCTCGAGCAATGGCGCGAGGGCGTGATGACGCTGATGCGGGTCTCGGCGCTGGTGCGCTCGGCCCAGCTCTGCATCTTCGAGCAGTTCTGCGATCCCGGCCTCGGCGCGCCCATCCATCTCCACGCCGTCGAGGAGGTGCTGGAAGTGATGGACGGCGAGGCCGTGGTCACGCTCCGCGGCGAGAGCCTGACCTTACGCGCCAACCAGTCGATCGTGATCCCGGCTGGGGCGCGGCACGGCTTCCGCAATATCGGCAGCGGCATCCTCAAGGTCCGCGCCACCCTTGCCTCGCCGATCTTCGAGGCGAGCTATGACGACCGCGCCGAGCAGTCGCGGCGCTGGATTCCCTGAAGCGGAGGTGCTGGAGCCAGCTACAGCCCCGGCCGTGCAGGCATGCTACAAAACCTCGTCCTGCCGCAACGAGGGATGACCGATGAGCGGAGCGCATCATGTCGTGGTGATCGGCGGCGGCTTCGCCGGATTGGAGACCGTGCATCGTCTCGCCGGCGCGGACTTGCGCATCACCATCGTCGACCGGCGCAACCATCACCTCTTCCAGCCGCTGCTCTACCAGGTCGCCACCGCCTCGCTTGCCACCTCCGAGATCGCCTGGCCGATCCGGCATCTGTTCCGGCGCCGCAGCGACGTGACGACTTTGCTGGCCGAGGTCACCGGCATCGACACGAGCCTGCGCGAGGTCGCGCTCTCGACCGGCGAGGTCCTGCATTACGACACGCTGGTCATCGCCACCGGCGCGACCCATGCCTATTTCGGCCATGACGACTGGGAGCCCTATGCCCCCGGCCTGAAGACGCTCGAAGATGCGACCACGATCCGCCGCCGCATCCTCACCGCCTTCGAGCGCGCGGAGGCGGAGGCCGATCCGGAGCGGCGCGCCGCGCTGCTGACCTTCGTCGTCATCGGCGCCGGCCCGACTGGTGTCGAACTCGCCGGCACCATTGCGGAGCTGGCGCGCGCTACGTTGCCGGAGGAGTTCCGCCGGATCGACACACGCGAGACCCGGGTTGTTCTGGTCGAGGCCGGCCCGCGCATCCTGCCCAGCTTCGACGCCGGTCTGGCGGCCTATGCGCATCACGAATTGCAGCGCATCGGCGTCGAGGTCCGCACCGGCGCTCCTGTCACTGCCTGCACGCCTGATGGCGTCGTGATCGGCGAGGAGCGCCTGCCGGCGGCAACCGTCATCTGGGCCGCAGGCGTGCGCGCCTCGCCGGCCGGCGCCTGGCTCGCTGCACCCATGGACCGCGCCGGCCGCGTCGAGGTCGAGCCCGATCTCAGCGTGCCCGGCCATTCCGAGATCTTCGTGATCGGCGACACGGCGAGCGTGATGGATCAGGACGGCAAGCCCGTGCCCGGCATTGCGCCTGCCGCCAAGCAGCAGGGCCGCCATGTCGCCGCGACGATCAAGCGCCGGCTCGCCGGCGACAAGGCGCCGCGCCCCTTCGCCTACAGCCATGCCGGCAGCCTCGCGACCATCGGCAAGCGCGTCGCCATCATCGATTTCGGCCGGGTCAAGCTGAAGGGCTGGCTCGCCTGGTGGCTCTGGGGCCTGGCGCACATCTATTTCCTGATCGGCGTGCGCAACCGGCTCAGCGTCGCGCTGAGCTGGCTCTGGATCCACGCCCGCGACCAGCGCAGCGCAAGGCTGATCACCCAGCGCGACGTCAAGCGCGACGAACGCGGCTGACGCCGCTCACCGCCCGGTCAGATAGCGCGCCAGCCCGGCCGTCGAGGCGTCATGCGCCTCGGCCGGTGCCTTGCCTTCGATCACCGGCAGCAGCGCCGTCGCCAGCTCTTTGCCGAGCTCGACGCCCCATTGGTCGAAGGCGTTGATGTCGAACACGGCCGCCTCGACGAAGACGCGGTGCTCATAGAGCGCGATCAGCCGCCCGAGCGTGAACGGGTCGAGCTTGCGATAGGCGATGGTCACGCTCGGCCGATTGCCGGGGAAGACCTTGTGCGGCGCGAGGTGCTCGATGGCCTCCGCCGACAGCCCCTGCTTCGCAAGCTGCGTCTTCGCTTCCTCGAGCGTGCGGCCCTTCATCATCGCCTCGCTCTGGGCGAGGCAGTTGGCGAGGAGCAGGCGGTGCTGATGGGCGAGCTCCGGCTCGTGCCCTTCGGCCGCGACCAGGAATTCGCAGGGGATGATGTCGGTGCCCTGGTGCAGCAGCTGGAAGAAGGCGTGCTGGCCATTGGTGCCGGGCTCGCCCCAGACCAGCGGCCCGGTCGGCCGCGCCACCGCTCCGCCCGCCTTGTGCACGCGCTTGCCGTTCGATTCCATGTCGAGCTGCTGCAGATAGGCCGGCAGCCTTGCAAGGCGCTGGTCGTAAGGCAGGACCGCGCGGGCCGGGTAGCCGCAGCTCTCGCGATGCCAGAGCCCGATCAGGCCGAGCAGCACCGGCAGGTTCTTTGCCAAGGGTGCTGTGCGGAAATGCTCGTCCATCGCATGCGCGCCGGCGAGGAAGGCGCGGAAGTTCTCCGGCCCGATCGCGATCATCACCGGCAGGCCGATCGCCGACCAGACCGAATAACGCCCGCCGACCCAGTCCCAGAAGCCGAAGATCCGGTCGGGCTGGATGCCGAAGGCCGCGACCTTGTCGAGCGCGGTCGAGACTGCGGCGAAATGCTTGGCCACCGCCTCTTCACCGAGCGCGCCGGCGATCCAGCGCCGCGCGGTCGCGGCATTGGTCATGGTCTCGATCGTGGTGAAGGTCTTGGATGCCACGATCACCAGTGTCCGCGCCGGATCGAGCCTGGCGAGGGTGTCGGCGATATGGGCGCCGTCGACATTGGAGACGTAATGCAGGCGCGGCCCGTCGTGATAGGGCGCCAGCGCCAGCGTCGCCATCACCGGCCCGAGATCGGAGCCGCCGATGCCGATATTGACGACATCGGTGAAGCGCTCGCCGCTGGCGGCCGCGATCTTGCCGCTGCGGATGCCATCGGCAAAGGCGGACATCCGCGCCAGCACCGCATTGATCTCGGGCATGACGTCGACGCCATCGACCTTGACCGGCCGGCCCGACTGGTTACGCAGCGCCGTGTGCAGCACGGCGCGCCCTTCCGTCGTGTTGATCGGCTCGCCCGCGAACATGGCATCGCGCTTGGCTTCGACATCGGCCGCCTTGGCGAGCGCAAGCAGCAGCTCCACGGTCTCGCCCGTCACCGCTGTCTTGGAATAGTCGAGCAGGAGATCGTCGAGCCGGGCCGAAAAGCTGGAAAAGCGCTTGTTATCGGCGGCGAAGAGTTCGCGCAGATGCTGCGAGACGGTTCGGGTGCGATGCGCGGCGAGATCCGCCCAGGCCTTCTCCAGCACGATCAGTCTCCGTGGCGATTGCGATCGGCCGCCATGGCGGCAAACCGAGGTAGCATACCGATAGCGGCAAGGTCACGGCGGCAGCCGGGCAGGACGGATATGCAGAGGGAGGATCGTCAGCCCGAACGGGCGAGCCCAGCTCCTACCTCTATCGCTTTCGGCAGGCCGGCCTCACCGCAAACCGGGATCATGCCACCGAACTCAGGCTGCGCGAGGGATGGCGCAAGGCCGTGTCGAACGGGTTGAGCATTGCGCCCAAGGTCGCAGCCTCGGCCTTGAGGATCGCGACAACGCCCGGCAACCGCTCGGGCCGCAGGCGATCGGCCAGCGTGCCGACGCTGAGCGCTGCGACGGCACGCCCCTGCGCGTCGAAGACCGGCACCCCCAGGCCCGCCATGCCCGGGATCAGCCCGGTGTTGAGATTGACCCAGCCCTGCGTCCGCGCCTTCTCCAATTCGACCCGCAGCGCCGCCTCGTCGAGGAAGCCGCGATCGAGCAGGCGCGGTACGTTGAAGCGGATCACCGCCTCCCGCTCGGCCTCGGGCAGATGGGCGAGGATGGCCAGACTTCCCTGCCCCAGCCCGAGCGGCACCTTGCCGCCGATGTCGCCGGTGAAGGAGCGGATCGGGAACGGCCCCTCGATCCGGTCGAGACAGACAGCTTCATAACCATTGCGGACCAGCAGGAAGATCGTGTCGGTCAGCGTCGCCGAGAGGCGCAATAGTACCGGCTTGGCGAGATCGCGCAGGCCGTCGGCATGACCGGCGCGCGCCGCCAGCACGAAGAAGTCGAGCGCCAGCCGGTAGCGTTTGCCGATCTGCTCGACGAAGCCCTCGGCGACGAGGTCCTGCAAGGCGCGATGCGCCGTCGGCTGGCTGCAGCCGGCCTGCTCGGCGAGGTCCTTCAGGCGGATGCCGCCGGCATCGGCCGCCCCGACGAGGCGCAGCAGGCCGAGCGCACGGCGCAGGCTGGAGAGAGGCTCGGCAGAATCAGTCATCCACTCACGCTAATCGCGCTGAAACAGTGTCGCAATAAATTTCATATACAGGAATTTATAAGATAAAAATTCTCTCATATGGAATTCTTCGTTGACGAAATTCCATCGCTCCAGTTTCTGGAACGTACGAGGGCAAAAGACCCCGATGAGTAGGCGGGGCGAGCCAAGCGGGAGAGGTCATGGGCTTCCTGACGCTGGAAAAGCTGAGCAAGATCTATGGCGATTTCGCCGCGGCGCGCGATATCGACCTCAGCATCGCCAAGGGCGAATTCGTCTCGCTGCTCGGTCCCTCAGGCTGCGGCAAGACCACGACATTGCAGATGATCGCCGGGCTGGTCGAGCCGACCACCGGCACCATCACCCTCGACGGCCGCGACATCACCCGCGAGACCCCCAACAAGCGCGGCCTCGGCATCGTCTTCCAGAGCTACGCGCTCTTCCCGCATATGACGGTCGCTCAGAACGTCGCCTTCGGCCTGGAGATGCGCAAGGTCGCCAGGGCCGAGCGCGACGAGCGCGTCGCCACCATGCTCGGCCTCGTCCATCTCGGCGGTTTTTCCGAGCGCTATCCGCGCCAGCTCTCCGGCGGCCAGCGCCAGCGCGTCGCCATTGCGCGAGCCCTCGTGATCCAGCCGCCGGTGCTGCTGCTCGACGAGCCGCTCTCCAATCTCGACGCCAAACTGCGCGAGGAGATGCAGTTCGAGCTGCGCCGCATCCAGCAACGCGTCGGCACCACCACGATCATGGTGACGCACGACCAGGCCGAGGCGCTCTCGATCAGCGACCGCGTCGTGGTGATGGAGCAGGGCCGGATGACGCAGGTCGATGCGCCCTACAGGCTCTATGAGAACCCGGCGACGCCGTTCATTTCCACCTTCGTCGGCAAGATGAACCGGCTGGAGGGCGCCTGGCGCAAGGGCGCGGCCGAGATCGCAGGCATCGCCCTGCCGGCCGAAGCCAGCGGGCTTACCGAAGGACAGGCAATCGCGCTCTCGATCCGCCCGGAGAAGATCGCGCTGAAGCCGGCAGGGCAAGGCCGCGTCGACGGCATTATCGCCAATCGCTTCTTCCTCGGTGGCTCCTGGCTGTTCACGGTCGAGACGCCGGCTGGAGCCATTCTGGTCTCGGCGCCGAACGATGGCGAGGAGCCGGCCCGCGAAGGCGCGAAGGTCGCGCTCGACTGGGCCTTGGCGAGCCAGCGCATCGAGCAGCTTTCGCAGGGAGCGGCCGCATGAGCGTCGGGCGCTCCACGGCGACACCGTTCTGGCTCGCCGGGCCAGGCGCGCTGCTCTTCATCGGGCTGATCATCCTGCCGCTCGTGCTGACGGTGATCCTCTCCTTCCACGTCTATGATCACACGACCGGCATCAAGAACGAGTTCACGCTGGCCCATTACGCAGCGGTGTTCTCGGACGACTACTATCTCGGCATCTTCTGGCGCACGCTCCGCCTCGCCGCGCTGACCACGCTGATCTGCGCCGTCATCGGCGCGCCCGAGGCCTATATCCTGTCGCGAATGCGCGATCCCTGGCGCTCGGTCTTTCTTCTGGTGATCATCGGGCCCCTGCTGGTCTCGGTCGTCGTCCGCGCCTTCGGCTGGAGCATGCTGCTGGGCTCGACCGGCCTGGTGAACCAGGCGCTGCAAGGGCTCGGCTTCGATAGCGTCCGGCTGCTCTACACCGAGACCGCGATCGTGATCGCGCTCGTCCACGTCATGCTGCCCTTCATGGTGATCCCGGTCTGGACCGCGCTGCAGAAGCTCGATCCGATGGTCGAGGCCGCCGCCTGGAGCCTCGGCGCCTCGCATTTCACCGCCTTGCGCCGGGTCGTGCTGCCGCAGGTCTCGCTCGGCATGCTCTCCGGCAGCCTGATCGTCTTCGGCCTCTCGGCTAGCGCCTTCGCCATCCCTGGCCTGCTCGGCGGGCGCCGGCTCAAGATGGCGGCGACATTGGTCTACGACGAGTACATGCACGAGCTGAACTGGCCGCTCGGTGCGACGATCGCGATCATCGTCCTCGCCGCCAACCTCGTGATCATGCTGGCCTATAATCGCGTCATCGAGACGCGCGCCCGCAAGGCTCTGGGGTGAGCGTCATGCAGAAGAACGGCCCCGTCGCGCTCCTATTCCATGCCCTTGTCGTCTCCTTCGTGCTGGCGCCGCTCGTGGTGATCTGCCTTGTCGCCTTCACGCCGGAGAACACGCTCTCGATCCCGACCACCAGCTTCTCGCTGCGCTGGTTCAAGGCAATCTTCGAGCATCCCGACTTCGTCGCCTCCTTCGTCAACAGCCTCTGGCTGGCGACGCTGGCCGCGACGCTCTCGGTCGCGATCTCGGTACCGGCAGCGCTCGCCATCGACCGCTACGATTTCCCCGGCCGCAATGCGCTGAACGCGCTCTTCCTCTCGCCGCTGATCATCCCGCATCTCGTGCTCGGCGTCGCCTTCCTGCGCCTTTTCGCGCTGATCGGTGCGACCGGCAGCTTCGGCTGGCTGGTGGCCTGCCATGTCGTGGTGATCACGCCCTATGTGCTGCGCCTCGTGATGGCGGCCTTCACCGGGCTCGACCGCTCGGCCGAGCAGGCGGCGATGACGCTCGGCGCCTCGCACTGGACGGTGTTCCGGCGCGTCACCGCGCCGATGATCCTGCCCGGAATCACCGGCGGTTGGCTGCTCGCCTTCATCAACAGCTTCGACGAACTGACCATGTCGATCTTCGTGACTTCGCCACAGACCGTGACCTTGCCGGTGCGGATGTACATGTACGCGACGGAATCGATCGACCCCATGATGGCCGCGGTCTCGGCGCTGATGATCGCGCTGACGGCAGCCGCCATGCTGGTGCTCGACCGCGCCTTCGGCCTCGACAAGATCCTGGTCGGGCAGAAGTGACATGCCGCTCCTTCGCCGCCTCATCCGGGCCGACCATCCGGCCATCCCCTTCACCCTCGACAGCGAGCGTTGCGAAGGCCGCGCCGGCGACACCGTGCTGACCGCGATCCTGACCCAGGTCGAGCGCCTGCGCTTGTCCGAGTTCTCGGCCTCGCCGCGCGCCGGCTTCTGCCAGATGGGCGCCTGCCAGGATTGCTGGGTCGTGCTCGAAAGCGGCGAGCGTCTGCGCGCCTGCTCGACGGCGCTGACGGCCGGCATGAGCATCCTCACCCGCCGTGCGAGGACCGCGTGAGCGAGCGCCCGCAGCCGTTGATCGTCGGCGCCGGCCCGGCCGGCATCCGAGCGGCACAGGCGCTGGTCGCGGCCGGCCTGCGCCCGCTCGTCGTCGACGAGGCGCCTGCCTGCGGCGGCCAGATCTATCGCCAGCGCCTCGTCCCCGACGGACGCTCCACACGCGACCTCTACGGTTCGGAAGCGCCCAAGGCCGAGGCGCTGCATCGCGACTTCGCCGCGCTCGACGGCAAGCTGGACTACTGGCCACAGGCATTGCTCTGGAACCTGCGCGATGGTCGGGCCGACATCATGGTCGCGGGCACGAGCCGGCAGGTCACCTATGACGGGCTCCTGCTCGCGACCGGCGCGACCGACCGCATCCTGCCGATCCCCGGCTGGACCTTGCCGGGGGTCTTCACTTTGGGCGGCGCCCAGATTGCGCTGAAGAGCCAGGGCTGCGCCATCGGCAACCGGATCGTCTTTCTCGGCTCCGGCCCGCTGCTCTACCTCGTCGCCTGGCAGTACATGAAGGCTGGCGCCAAGGTCGCGGCCGTGCTCGACACCGCACCCTTCTCCGCCAAGTTTCATCTGCTGCGCGGCCTGCCGCTCTTCCCTGGGATCGTGCTACGCGGCATGCGGATGACTGCGGAGCTGAAGCTTGGTGGCGTCGCGCTGCACTACGGCGTCGGCGATGTCCGCATCGAGGGCAAGAACGCGGTCGAGGCGATCGCCTGGCGCCAGGACGGGCTGGAACATCGGCTCGCCTGCGACGGCATCGGCTATGGCCTCGCCCTACGCTCCGAAACCCAGCTCGCCGACCTTGCCGGCTGTCGCTTCGCCTTCAGCTCGCGCGACCGCGCCACCCTGCCCGAGCGCGATACCGCCGGCCGCACCAGCATGCCCGGCGTCTATATCGCCGGCGACGGCGCCGGTATCGCCGGAGCTGATGCCGCCGAACGCTCAGGGGAGCGCGCCGCGCTCGCTCTGCTGCAGGATCGCGGCCTGCCGCATGACGCCACCCGTGCCGCTGCGCTCGAAGCCGAGCTTGCCCGCATCGGCCGCTTCCGCGCGGTGCTGGAAGCCGCCTTCCCCTTCCCCGCTCACTGGGTAAAGGACATCGCCGACAGCACCACGCTCTGCCGCTGCGAGGAGATCACCGCCGGCGAGGTCCGCGCCGCCATCGGCCAGTTCGGCGTGCACGAGCTCAACCGGCTGAAGGCAGTAAGCCGCGTCGGCATGGGCCGCTGCCAGGGCCGCGTCTGCGGGGCGGCAGCCGCCGAGTTGCTGGCGCATGAGACCAATCGCGGGATCGAGGCCGTCGGCCGCCTGCGCAGCCAGGCGCCGATCAAGCCGGTGCCGCTGACGCTGGCGCTCGCGGCCCAGCAGGGGGCGGCGGAATGAGCCGGCGGCTCACCGTCGACGTCGCGATCATCGGCGGCGGCCTCGTCGGCTCCTCCGCCGCGCTGGCCCTGCGCCGCATGGGCTTTTCCGTCGCCTTGCTCGACAAGGGTTTTTGCGGCGCGCAGGCCTCTGGCGTGAACTATGGCGGCGTGCGCCGCCAGGGCCGCCCCGTCGAGCAATTGCCTCTGTCGCAGCGGGCGCATGCGATCTGGCCGCGGCTCAAGGCGCTGATCGGCATCGACGGCGAATTCCTGCGGTCCGGCCATCTCAAGCTCGCTCGCAACGACGCCGACATGGCCTCGCTCGAAGCCTATGCGGACGCCATTGCCGAGCAGGGCCTCGACCTCGAGCTGATCGGCCATAACGGCCTGCGCGAGCGCTTCGGCTGGATCGGCGACGGCGTCGTCGGAGCCTCCCTTTGCGCCGGCGACGGCCACGCCAATCCGCGCCTGGTCGCGACCGGTTTTGCCGCCGCAGCGCGCCGGGCCGGCGTCGAGGTCCTGGAGAACACGGCTGTCGAAGGCGTGACTCGCGACGGCGAGGGCTTCGCATTGGAGGCGGCCGGCAACCTCTCGCTGCGCGCCCGCTTCGTGGTCAACAGCGCCGGCGCCTGGGCCGGCCCCTTCGCCGAGAGCTTCGGCGAACCGGTGCCGCTGTCGCGCATCTATCCCTCCATGGTCGTCACCGAGCCGATGGAACCGGTGATGTCGGTCAATATCGGCATGGAGGGCGGCGGCATCTATGCCCGCCAGGTCGAGCGCGGCAATGTCGTGGTCGGCGGCGAGCGCGCCTTGCCCTTGGCCGATGCCGACTTCTCGCGGCCGCGCGGCGACGGCGCGATCGCGATCATGAACAATGCCGCGGCGCTGTTCCCCGGCCTGCGCCACGCCCAGGCGATCCGCTTCTGGAGCGGCACGGAAGGGGCGATGCCCGACAAGAACCCGGTGATCGGCCCGAGCGCGACGACGCCCGGCCTGATCCATGCCTTTGGCTTCACCGGCGCCGGCTTCCAGATCGCGCCGGGTGTCGGCGAGGTCCTCGCCGAGCTTGTCCGGGATGGCGAGACGCCGACACCGATCGCAGCCTTCTCGATCGGCCGCTTCAAACAGGATTCCGCCCGCACCGACGCTGGCTCGGGTGCGGGGCAAAACCAAGAGCCGCACAACGCAGGGGAGATCAGATCATGACCAGCTATCGCACCATCCTGGCGGCCGGCGTCGCCGCCGTCGCGCTTTCCGCCGCCGGCAGCGCCTTCGCCCAGTCGAAGACGCTTTATGTCGGCATGAACGGCGGCAATTTCGAGCGCGCCTTCACCCAGGCCGTCTTCCCGGACTTCGAGAAGGCCAACGACGTCAAGGTCGTGGTCGTGCCCGGCACCTCCTCGGACATCCTGGCCAAGGCGACCGCGGCCAAGGACAAGCCGCAGATGCACGTGATGTTCCTCGATGACGGCGTCATGGTCCGCGCCATTGGCGCCGGTCTCTGCGAGAAGCTGAAGCCCGGTCCGGAGCTCGCCGATCTCACCCCCGGCTCGCGCATGAAGGACGACATGGCGGTTGGCATCGACCTCGGCATGACCGGGCTCGGCTACAACAAGAAGCTGTTCGACGAGAAGGGCTGGGCCGCACCGACCTCGTGGATGGACCTCGCCGATCCCAAGTACAAGGGCAAGGTCGTGTTCCAGTCGGCCTCGGCCTCCTCCTTCGGCCTGCACGCCTTCCTGATGTTCAACCGCATCCAGGGCGGCACCGAGGCCAATGTCGAGCCGGGCTTCACCAAGTTCCGCGACACCATCGGCAAGAATGTGCTCGAATTCATCCCGAGCTCGGCCAAGATCGCAGAAATGGCGCAGACCGGCGAGGCCGCGATCTTCCCGCTGACGCCGACCGGCATCGCGACGCTGAAGGAGAAGGGCATCGGCGTCGAATACGCCCAGCCCAAGGAAGGCTCGGTCGTGCTGATGGTCGCCCAATGCGTCATCGCCAAGAACTCCGAGCCGGAGCTGGCGCAGAAGCTCGCCGCCTATCTGCTCTCGCCCGAGGCCCAGTCCAAGGCGCTCGCCGCCGGCAACATCGTGCCCTCGAACGTCAAGGCCAAGGCCACGACGCCCGAGGCCGAGAAGAAGCTCGAGGCCTTCCATGCCAACATGAAGACGGCCGTCACCCTCGACTGGGACCAGATCAACGCCAAGCGGCCGGAATGGAACAGCCGCTGGAACAAGATGATCGAGCGCTGAGTCTCATCACAACGCGTTTTCCATAGTCAACAACCTCATCCTGAGGAGCAGCCTTCAGGCTGCGTCTCGAAGGATGCTCCAGATGATTCCAGAGCCTCCTGGAGCGCCCTTCGAGACGGCCGCTGACGCGGCCTCCTCGGGATGAGGGCTATAGGTCCCCAACGACAGCGGAGCCCGGCCATCCGATCGCGTTTGACAGAGGACGCGTCCCCGCTACACTCTTGCAATCGATTACATTACCGCTACGGCGGTTGATCGCGAGCTCCGGCAAGGGGCCGTATTGTCGGGAGGGGCGCGATGAAGACCATGAAGGGCCCGGGGCTCTTTCTCGCCCAGTTCGCCGGTAACGCGGCGCCGTTCAACTCCCTGGACGCCATCGGCTGCTGGGCCGCTTCGCTCGGCTACAAGGGCGTGCAGATCCCGAGCTGGGACGCCCGCCTGTTCGATCTTGCCAGGGCCGCCGAGTCCGACGCCTATTGCGACGAGGTCAAGGGCATGCTCGCCCAGTACGGCCTCTCGATCACCGAGCTTTCGACCCATCTCCAGGGCCAACTCGTCGCCGTCCACCCCGCCTTCGACGAGGCTTTCGACGGCTTCGCCGTCCCTGCCGTGCGCGGCAATCCGAAGGCGCGGCAGGAATGGGCGGTGGAGCAGATGAAGCTCGGCGCGAAAGCCTCGCGCCGGCTCGGTCTTTCCGCCAGCGTCAGCTTCACCGGCGCGCTCGCCTGGCCTTTCGTCTACCCTTGGCCGCAGCGCCCGGCCGGGCTGGTCGAGACCGCTTTCGCGGAACTGGGCAAGCGCTGGCGCCCGATCCTCGACGCTTATGACGAGGCCGGCGTCGACCTCTGCTACGAGATCCATCCGGGCGAGGATGTCCATGACGGGGCAACTTTCGAGCGCTTCGTCGATGCGGTCGGCGGCCACCGCCGGGCCTGCATCAACTACGACCCCAGCCATTTCCTGCTGCAGCAGCTCGACTATCTCGCCTTCATCGATCTCTACCACGAGCGCATCAAGGCCTTCCATGTAAAGGATGCCGAGTTCAACCCGAACGGTCGCGTCGGCGTCTATGGCGGTTACGAGCCCTGGGTCGACCGCGCCGGCCGCTTCCGTTCGCTCGGCGACGGCCAGGTCGATTTCAGCGGCATCTTCTCCAAGCTGGCGCAGTACGACTACGACTCCTGGGCCGTGCTCGAATGGGAATGTGCCCTGAAACATCCCGAGGACGGCGCGCGCGAGGGGGCAGAATTCATCGCCGCCCACATCATCCGCGTCACCGAAAAAGCCTTCGACGACTTCGCCGCCGGGGGCACCGACGAGGCGGCCAACCGGCGCATGCTGGGTCTTGGCCGCTGACGGAGGCGCTGATGGCGATCGAAGGTTCGACCACACAAAAACTCAACCGCCGCCTGCGCCTCGGCATGGTCGGCGGCGGGCGCGGCGCCTTTATCGGCGCAGTGCACCGCATCGCCGCAAGGCTCGACGACCGCTGGCAGCTCGTCGCCGGCGCGCTGTCGTCAGATCCTGAGCGCGGTCGCCTCTCGGGCGAAGACCTCTTGCTCGACCCCGCCCGTCTCTATGCCGATGCCGCCGAGATGGCCAGGCGCGAGAAGCGCCGCAAGGACGGCATCGACGCGATCGCGATCGTCACGCCGAACCACGCCCATGCGCCGGCGGCCAAGGCCTTCCTCAAGGCCGGCATCCATGTGATCTGCGACAAGCCGCTGACCACCAGCCTGCGCGAGGCAGAAAGCTTGGCCAAGCTGGCGAACGACGGCGGTCTGATCTTCGCGGTCACTCACAACTACACCGGCTACCCGTTGGTGCGGCAGGCCCGCGCCATGGTCGCCGAAGGGGTGCTCGGCAAGCTCCGCGTCGTCCAGGTCGAATACGCGCAGGATTGGCTCGCCACCAAACTGGAAGAGAGCGGGCAGAAGCAGGCGGCATGGCGCACCGACCCGGCCCGGTCCGGCCCCGCCGGTTCGATCGGCGACATCGGCAGCCATGCCTTCAACCTCGCCGAGTTCATCGCCGGCGACGAAATCGAGGCGCTCGCGGCCGAGGCGCATGTCTTCGTCGAGGGCCGCCGGCTCGACGACAACGCCCATATGCTGCTGCGCTTCAAGGGCGGCGCGCGCGGCATGCTCTGGTGCAGCCAGGTCGCGGCCGGCCAGGAGAACGGCCTGCGCATCCGCCTCTATGGCGAGAAGGGCGGACTGGAATGGCAGCAGGAGAATCCGAACCTCCTGATCCATTCGCCGCTTGGCGAACCGCCGCGCCTGATCCGGCGCAATGGCGCCGGCGCCTATCCGGTCGCCAATGCGGCCTCGCGCGTCCCCGCCGGCCATCCGGAGGGCTACCTCGAAGGCTTCGCCCAGCTCTATGCCGATATCGCCGAGCAGATCACGGCCCGGATCGAGGGACGCGAAGCCGCCACCTTCTCGACTCTGGTGCCGACCGTCGCCGACGGGGTCCGCGGTGTGCGTTTCATCGAGGCGGCCGTGCGCTCCTCGGCCAAGGGTGCGCGCTGGCTGGAGCTTTGACACCGACGATCCCGCTTGTCCTCCCGACCAACGGCACGGCATAAGCAGCGCCAACGACAGGGAAGACAGCGCCATGGAATTCCGCCCCGATATCGGCCAGCTCTCGCCGACCGTGCGCGAGCATCTGGCTCCCGCCAACCTGCTGCGCGCCGGCATCAACCTCTCGAACTTCCTGCTGGTCTCCAGCCGCGGCCCGCAGGGTGAGCCGCAGGGCGTCTCGCCCGACATGGCCCGCGCGCTCGCCGATCTCATCGGCACCGGCCTGCGCTACGTGCCTTATGAGAATCCCGGCCTGCTCGCCGACGCCGCTCCCTGCGACGAATGGGATGTCGGGCTGATCGGCGCCGAGCCACAGCGGGCCGAGGCGATCAGCTTCACCCCTGCCTATGCCGAGATCGAGGCGACCTATCTGGTCCGCGAGGCCTCGCCGCTGCGCGAGATCGCCGATGTCGATGCTGAGGGCGTCCGCATCGCCGTCAGCGGCCGTGCCGCCTACGGCCTCTGGCTCGACCGCACCATCCGCCGGGGCGAGCTCGTCCGCTCCGGCTCGCTCGACGATTCCGCTGCCGACTTCGTCTCGAAGGAGCTCGACGCGCTGGCGGGCCTGCGCCCCCGCCTGCTTAGGGATGTGCAGGCGATCCCCGGCACGCGCATCCTCGACGGCCACTTCATGACCGTGCAACAGGCGATCGGCGTGCCCAAGGCCAAGGCCGAAGCAGCGGATTATCTCGCCAAATTCGTCGCGGCGGCAAAGGAATCGGGCTTCGTCGCGGCGCTGATCGCCAAGCACGGCGTGCAGGGGCTGAGCGTCGCGCGCTGATACCAGGCATCATTCTCGGGCGGAGCACAGCGCAGACCCGAGAATCTCAGGGCAGGAAGGCCCTGGAGTCTCATCCGACATGAGGTGCTCGGATCAAGCCCGAGCATGACGGCGGACGTCAGGTCCCATCCGTCCCGGCGCCGCAGACCAGCGCGCAGACCTTGCTGCCCGGCGCCGGCACGAAGCGCTTCGCCTGCAAGGCGGCAACCGCCGCCGCGCCCGAGAGATCGGCGGCGATGCCGAACTCGAACCAGAGCGATTGCGCCGCCTGCTCCATCTCGGCGTCGCTGACCAGCACGATCTCGTCGACATTTTTAGCGACCGCCTCGTAGATCGCCTGGTCGGTGCGCCGGCACGACATGGTCGCGACCCGCGTCTCCAACTTGTCGAGCGTGACCAGCTTGCCCGCTTCGAGGCAAGCATGCAGCGTCGGCGAGCCATAGGGCTCGATACCAATGATGCGCGTCTGCGGTCTGAGCGCCTTCACCGCCGTCGACAGGCCGGTGATCAACCCTCCGCCGCCGATCGCGACGAGGATGACGTCGACGTCCGGGATCTCGTCGAGGATGTCGAGGCCGAGCGTGCCCTGGCCGGCGACCACCACAGGATCGCTGAACGGATGGGCATAGGTCGCGCCTGTCTCCCTAGCATAGGCGAGCGCCGCGGCATTGGCATCGTCCCAGATCGCGCCGACGATCTCGACTTCGGCGCCCCACCGCTTGAGCTTGGCGACCTTGTCGGCGACGACATTGGACGGCAGGAAGATCTTCGCTTTCGCGCCGAGCACATGGGCGGAGCGGGCGATGGCGAGCCCGTGATTGCCGCCCGAGGCCGTGACGACGCCGCGCCCCAGCTCCTCTGCTGAGAGCGTCAGCAGCCGGTTCATCGCGCCACGCGCCTTGAACGAGCCCGCCGCCTGCAGCAATTCGAGCTTCAGCGTCACCGTGCCGCCGAACTCGTCGCGTGAGCTGAGCTGGCCATAGGGCAGGATCGGCGTCTTGCGGACATGCGGCTGGATTCGCCAGCGCGCGGCGCGAATATCGTCGAGGCCGATCACGCCAGCACCCCGCGATAGGGCGCCGCCACGATCAGGCAGCAATTACCCGGCCGAACCCGGCCCGGCTGGCGCCGGCCATAGAGGATGCCGTCGGCAGCGTAGTGCAGCGTCTCCGGCGGACGCGTCGGGTCCCAGGTGCAATGGATCTTGCCCGCCGGCTGGCCGGCACTGACCTTTTCGCCATTGGCGTGGAAGGGCTCGAAAATGCCGTCCGCCGTGGCATAGACGTAAGCGGCAATTCCCGGCAATTCGAGCACCTGCCCGCCGCCGCGACGCGGCTCCGGCTTGTCGCGGGCGACGATGCCGAGATGGTCAAGGACATTGGCGACGCCGCGGCGGCAGATCTTCAGCGCGTCGAGCGAGACCGCGCCAGCCCCGGCCATCTCGGTACCGACGGTGACAAGCCCCTGCCGGCAGGCGGTCGCCGTCGCGGTGCGCGGCTCGCCGAGATTGGAGATCACCACCGTCATCGGCGCGTCGAAGGCCTGCACGGCTGCGACATTGCGCTTGTGAAGTTCGGGATCATTCGTCGGCTCGACGATCGCACTCGGGATGATGTCGAGCGAGGAGCCGCCGGAATGCAGGTCGAGGAAGGCATCGCCCAGCGGCAGGATATGGTCGCTGACGAAGGCCGAGATCTGCTGGGTGATGGTGCCGCGCGGATCGCCCGGGAAGGTGCGGTTGAAGTTGAGCCCGTCGACCGTCGACGTCCGCTGGCCGGCGATGACGGCGTGGACATTGTTCGCCGGCATCAGGATCAGCCGCCCCTGAACGCGGCCGGGATCGAGATCGCGGATCAGGTCGCAGATCGCGATCGGGCCCTCGTATTCGTCGCCATGGTTGCCGCCCTCGAGGATCGCGGTCGGGCCCGAGCCGTTCTTGATGATCGCGACCGGGATCCGCGTCGCACCCCAGGCATCGTCATGCGGGGAATGCGGGATCATCAGGAAGCCGACCTGCTTGCCGTCCTTCTCCGGATCGACGGTGAGGAAGGCGGAGGACGGGCGCGGGGTGGGCTTCTGGCGGGGGCTGGTCATGGCGGGGCTCGGGAAAAGCTGGGCTCGGGATTGCAGGCACGAGCGCGGGGAACCCTCTCCCGGAGGGAGAGGGCAGGGTGAGGGGTAGGCGGCCGGACCAGTGAGGCATTGCGCTCACCGCGCGGTCGGGTTCGGGCCAACGTTTCCGATTCGAACACCTCACTCCTGCCCCTCTCCTTCCAGGAGAGGGGTTCCCCGCGCCTTACGCGGGAGGCCTGTTGCCGTTTTACAGCGTCGGCAGCGGGTCCATCGGCATGTCCAGGTACTTCTTGTGCAGCCGGTCGAGCTCGCCGTTCATCGAGGCGTAGAAGATGAAGCTGTCGAGCCAGCGCACGAGATTGTGCTGGTCCATCTGCACGCCCATATGCGCCGGGCTGCGGCGGATGACGAATTTTCGCTCGAACTCCTTGTTCGGGTTCTGCTTGGCGAGCGCCTGGGCGACGATCGAGTTGGTCGCGAGCAGGTCGGCCTGGCCGGTGATGTAGGCGGCGGCCGCGGTCGCGTCGTCCTCGGTGCGCATCACATTCGCCTTGGGGGCGGATTCGGTGATGGCGAGTTCCTGCGTCGTGCCCTTGGCGGCAGCGACGCGGCTGGAGCCGAGCGTCTCCGGGCTGGTCACGTTCGCCGACTTCGCGCCGTAGACGGCAAGGAAGGTGTTGGCATAGGGCGCGGTGAACTGGATCTGCCGGGCGCGCTCCGGCGACAGGCCCATCACCGAGATGACGATGTCGACCTTGTCGGTGAGCAGGAATGGAATCCGGTTGGCGCCGGTGATCTGCTGCATCTCCAGCTTCACGCCGAGGCCCTTGGCGACCATCTCGGCGAGCTCGATGTCGAATCCGACCGCCTTGCGGTTGGCGTCCTGCGAGCCGAAGGGCGGCGCGTCGAGCGGCACGCCGATGCGCACAACACCCTTGGACAGGATGTCCTGAAGCTTGTCGGCCTTGGCCTCGACCGCACCGAACGCGGCGATCGCCATCGCCGCAAGCCCTGCGAATAGTTTACGCATCTTTCTCTCCCCTCGTTGACCGGAACCGGAACTGATCTTCCCCGCCTCAGTGCAGCACCGCGCTGAGGAAGGTGGTGAGCTCGGGCGTCTTCGGCTCGGCGAGCACCGCCGCGGCCTGGCCTTCTTCGTGGATGCGGCCTTCGTGCATGAAGACGACACGCGAGCCGAACCTGCGGGCAAAGCCCATTTCGTGGGTGACGAGCATCATGGTCATGCCCTCCTGCGCCACGGATTCGAGCACTTTCAGCACCTCGCCGGTGAGCTCCGGGTCGAGCGCCGAGGTGACCTCGTCGAACAACATCAGCTTCGGCCGCATGGCGAGCGAGCGGGCGATCGCGACGCGCTGCTGCTGGCCGCCGGAGAGCTGCGAGGGATAGGCGTCGAGCTTGTCCGCCAGCCCGACGCGCGCCAGCACCTCGCGCGCGACCTCGCGCGCTTCCTCCGGCTTCTGCTTCTTCACGACGCGCGGGGCGAGCGTAATGTTGTCGCTAACCGAGAGATGCGGGAACAGGTTGAACTGCTGGAAGACGATGCCGACCTCTTGCCGGAGCTTGCGCAGATCGGTGGCGGGATCGTTGACCTGGACGCCGTCGATGCGGATCGTGCCGGCCTGGACCGGCTCCAGCCCGTTGACGCAGCGTAGCAGCGTGCTCTTGCCGGAGCCCGAGCGGCCGATCACGGCGACGACCTCGCCCTTCTCGATATCGAGCGAGACGCCCTTCAGGACCTGGTTGGCGCCATAGCTCTTGCTGACGCCATGGATTTCAACGAGCGACATCGAGCTTCCGCTCGAGCGAGCGGCTCCATTGCGTGAGGGGGAAGCACATCGCGAAATAGATGCAGGCGACGGTGATGTAGACGGCAAAGGGCTTATAGGTGCCGGCGGCCGTGAGCTGGCCTTCGCGGGTGAGCTCGACGAAGCCGATCACCGCGGCGAGCGAAGTGTTCTTGATCAGCTGGACGAGGAAACCGACCGTCGGCGGGATCGCGATCCGGATCGATTGCGGGATGATGACGTAGCGCAGCTGTTCGCCGAGCGAGAGCCCGAGCGAAGCCCCCGCCTCCCATTGCGTCTTCGCGATCGAGACCAGCGCACCGCGCCAGATCTCGCCGAGGAAGGCCGAGCCATAGACCGAGAACGCGACGGCCGCGGCGATCCAGGGATTGACCGAGATGCCCGCGAGCGGCAGGCCGAAGAAGATCAGGAACAGCCAGACCAAGAGCGGCGTGCCCTGCACCAGCTGGATATAGGTCGCCGAGAGCCAGCGCAGCGGCGCGATCGGCAGAATGCGCAGGATCGCAAGCGCAAGTCCGAGCACCGCCGAGCCGGCGAAAGCGACCGCGGTGAGCGCGATCGTCCAGCGTGCCGCCGCGATCAGGTACATCACGTCGATGAGGCCGAATTCCCGGATCATCGCACGAACACCACACGGTAGATCAGGGCGAACAGGCCGCGGAAGCCGATGGCGAGCGCGAGATAGAGCACGCCGATCACCGTATAGACCTCGAAATCGCGGAAGGTGCGCGACTGCACGATCGAGGCGGCATGGAAGAGGTCCTGCACCGAGATCTGCGAGGCGACGCTGGTCGCCAGCATCAGGAGCACGAACTGGCTGGCGAGCGCCGGGAACATCGCCTTCAGCGCCGGGAAAACGACGATGTAGCGGAAGACCTGCAGGCCGGAGAGCCCGAGCGAATGGCCGGCCTCGATCTGCGCCTTCGGCACGGCTTCGAGACCCGCGCGGACGATCTCGGTGGTGTAGGCGCCAAGATTGATCACCAGCGCGATCATCGCGGCGGTGAGCCCGTCGAGCCTGACGCCGAAGCTCGGCAGTCCGAAGAAGATCAGGAAGAGCTGAACCAGGAGCGGCGTGTTGCGGATGATCTCGACATAGGCGCCGACGATGCGGCGCAGCCAGGCCGGGCCATAGGTGCGCCCGGCGGCGCAGAGGATGCCGATGAGGAGCCCGCCGACCATCGCCACGGCGGAGAGCAGCAGCGTGATCCAGACGCCGTCGAGAATGGACTCCCAGGCCGCAAAGACGTCGCGAAACTGGAGCCCGTACTTCATCGCCGTCAGCCCTGAGGCTGCGGGCCATGGGCCCGCCGTCCGGATGCGCTGGACGGATGTTGCGGCGATGCGCTCATGTTTCTCCCTCTTTACCCGGAGGCTAGTTTGGCTTCTTATTTGATGTCAAGCTTCATATATGAAACAGGCGCAGCATGAGCGTTCTTCCCGAAGCCGACACTGACGAGAAGGCGGCCTATGCCGCCCCCGCCCTGGAAAAGGGCCTCGACATCCTCGAGCTGCTGGCCGAGATCGGCGAGCCGCTCTCGACCCGCGTGATCGCCGAGCGATTGCAGCGCTCGAAGAGCGAGATCTTCCGCATGGTCTTCGTGCTGCAGCAGCGCGGCTATCTCGAACGCGAGCCGGGGACCGACCGGCTCGGACTGTCGCGCCGCCTGTTCGACCTCGGCATCAGAACACCGGGCGGCAAGCAGCTCACCTCGGTGGTGCTGCCGCTGATGGAGCGCTTCAGCGAGGAAAGCGGCCAGGCCGCCCATCTCGTGGTGCTGAGCCGGGCGCAGACCGTGGTGCTCGCCACCACCGCCGGCCATCTCGATGCCAGCGTCATCGTCCGCCCGGGCTATGGCCGCCCGGCCCTCGACGCGAACTCCGGCCTGCTCATCCTCGCCTTCCAGTCGGAAGGGCGCCGGCGCGGGCTGATGCGCGAGGCCCCGCCCGAGATCAGGCAGCGCCTTGACGAGCCGGCGACGCAGGCCGCCCTCGCCGAGGTCCGGGCGCTCGGCCATCGCATCGCGCCGAGTCGTGACATCCTCGCCGTCACCGACATCGCCTGCCCGGTGATCGGACCGGCCGGCCATGCCGAGGCGGCGATCCTGGTGCCCTGCCTGCAGCGCCATGGCGTCGAGACCGACGAGAGCGCGATCCTGCTCGCGCTCAAGGCCTGCGCCGCCGAGGCGGGCCTGCGCCTGCCCTACGGCTAGCGCCTATCCGGAAAACCCGCAGGCTAACCCGGAAAACCCGCGCAATTGCCGCAGCTCGACCTGAGATCGGCCATATACTCTCCAAGATTGCTGGCGAATTTCCCTCTGACCGCAGCAACCGCCACGGAGGAGGACGATATGGCCGAGACCGCGACGAACCCTGAGACCATCGTGATGACCGATCCGGAGTGGATCGCTCTGGAGAGCATCAGCGAAGAGACGCGCCGCTTCATCTTCGGCGAGGCGATGCTGCGCCTGCTTCAGGGCCGCGGCCTGGCCGAACCCGGCGACGAACTCTGGAAAGTCACGCCGGAAGGCCAGCAGGCGCTCGAAGCCCGCAGCCACTGAGACTTGGCCGCTTAACCCTTCTTCCTCGAGAACTCATCGACATCGTCATTCCGGCGCTCAGCTTCGCTGCGGCCGGACTGACGGCTTTTGATTATTGCCAGAACGGTTGCAAGCGCCCGCGGCGCAGCCCATCTCAGCGGCACGCCAGCTCGCTCACGCATCCCGGATCTGACGCATGAAACGCCCCGTCACCATCATCATCTCACATACGCTCGGCCGCGAGGCGGCCCGCCAGCGATTGCAGGGCGGGATCGGCAAGGTCCGCGACAAGCTTGGTGGTTTCGGCATGCAGCTCGTCGAGGAGAGCTGGCAGGACGACACGCTGCAATTCGGCGTCGCCGCCCTCGGCCACACCGTCAGCGGCAAGGTCGAGGTCGAGGATGCGCTGGTTCGCGTCGAGGTGATGCTGCCTTTGATGCTCGCCATCTTCGCCGAGAAGCTGAAGCTCGGCGTCGAGAAACAGGCCCAGATCCTGCTGGAGCACAAGCCGGCCAAGGCCTGACCACGGGGCATCTTCGAGTGAAGTGGACCCCGCTTCGCTCGAAGCCAATGCGTTAGGGAAAATTGCTGCGCAGTTCGCGATTCGCAGAAACGCGGAAATGTTCAGCACCCTGCACACCGTGTCGCAGCTCTTTTGCGACTTTTGTTCACCGTCGAAGGTTGAATTCCCCCGCCGCGATCCGCAAAGTCGCTGCACTCCCTTTTCCCGACTGCCCACCGGAGACCCATGCATCACGGCCCATTGATCGCCATCATCGTCATGGGCCTCGGCCTCGCCTTCGTGTTCGGGGCGCTGGCACAGAAGTTCAGGATCTCCCCGCTCGTCGGCTACCTCCTCGCCGGCGTCGCGGTCGGACCGTTCACCCCCGGTTTCGTCGCCGACCAGAACCTTGCCAACGATCTCGCCGAAATCGGCGTCATCCTGCTGATGTTCGGCGTCGGCCTGCATTTCTCGCTGAAGGACCTGCTCTCGGTCAAAGCCATTGCCGTACCCGGCGCGCTGGTCCAGATCTCCGTCGCGACCCTGCTGGGCCTTGGCCTTGCGCTGCTGCTCGGCTGGACCGTGCTCGCCGGCCTCGTCTTTGGCCTGGCGCTCTCGGTCGCCAGTACCGTCGTCCTGCTGCGCGCCTTGCAGGAGCGCCGCATGGTGCAGACCGAGAAAGGCAAGATCGCCGTCGGCTGGCTGATCGTCGAGGACCTCGCCATGGTCCTGGCGCTGGTGATGATCCCGGCGGTCGCCGATGTGCTGAACGGCGGCTCAGGCGCCGCTTCCGGAGGCGGGCCGCTGGCGACGCGCTTCGATCTCGGGCTCTGGGGCGTGCTCAGCCTGACGCTCGCCAAGGTCGCCGCCTTCGTCGCCTTCATGCTGATCGTCGGGCGCCGGCTGATCCCCTGGATCCTGCACTGGGTCGCCCATACCGGCTCGCGCGAGCTTTTCCGGCTCGCCGTGCTGGCGATCGCGCTCGGCGTCGCCTATCTCGCCGCCAGCCTGTTCGGCGTCTCCTTCGCGCTCGGAGCGTTCTTCGCCGGCATGATCCTCAGCGAATCGCCGCTCAGCCATCGCGCCGCCGAGGAATCGCTGCCGCTGCGCGACGCTTTCGCCGTGCTGTTCTTCGTCTCGGTCGGCATGCTGTTCGATCCCGGCATCCTGCTGCGCGCGCCGCTGCCGCTGATCGCGACCATCGCCATTATCCTGTTCGGCAAGACCCTGGCGGCCTGGCTGATCGTGCGCGCCTTCGGCAAGCCCGATCAGGTCGCCCTGACGATTTCGGCGAGCCTGGCGCAGATCGGCGAGTTCTCCTTCATCCTCGCCGGGCTCGGCGTCTCGCTGAAGTTGCTGCCGGAGCAGGGCCGCGACCTGATCCTCGCCGGCGCGATCTTCTCGATCGTGCTCAACCCTCTGATGTTCAAGCTGGTCGACCGCTTCGCCCCGCCCGACCCGGCACCGGCCAAGCCCAAGCCGGCCGAACCGAAGCCGGCCGAGGCCACTCCCGTTCCACAGCCCGAAACGCCGGCCGCGGCGCCGGAGCCCGAGCCTGCGCCGGCCCCCGAACGAGACATCGCCCCGACGGAACTCTCCGACCACATCGTCGTCGTCGGCTATGGCCGCGTCGGCTCGCTGCTCGGCGCCGGCCTTGTCGCCATGGGCGAGAAGCTCCTGGTGATCGAGGACCAGGATGACGGCGTCGCCGCCGCCCGCCGCGACGGCGCCGAGGTGCTGGTCGGCAATGCCGCCGATCCGGAAGTGCTCGGCGCTGCAGGCCTTGCGCGGGCAAAGCGCCTCTTCGTCGCCATCCCCGGCAGCTTCGAGGCCGGCCAGGTCTGCGAGCAGGCACGCAAGCAGAACCCTGGCCTGCCGATCGTCGCCCGGGCCCATTCGCTTGCCGAGGTCGAGCATCTCAAGGAATGCGGGGCGAGCCGCACCATCATGGGCGAGGCCGAAATCGCCCGCGCCATGCTGGCACTCTGCGGCAGGAAGGGCGAGGAGCCGGCCCCGAGCACGCCGAACGCGGCTTGATCTAGCTGTCTCCATCCATCAGCGGATGCAGGTCGCGCACCATGCTCTTCAGCCGCTCGTCGAGGACATGGGTGTAGATCTGCGTCGTCGCGATGTCGGCATGGCCCAGGAGCTCCTGCACGACGCGCAGATCGGCGCCGTTCTGTAGGAGATGGCTGGCGAAGGCGTGGCGCAGCACATGCGGCGAGACCTTCGCCGGCGACAGGCCGGCCGCCGCCGCCAACGATTTGAGGTCACGCCCGAAGGCCTGGCGGGTCAGGTGCCCGCTCTCGCCATCGGAAGGGAAGAGCCAACGCCCGTCCGCCGCGCCCTGCTCGCGCAGCAGGGCCAGATGCGCAGCGGCGGCCACGCGCGCGGCTTCGTTCAGCGGCACCAGCCGGTCCTTGTCGCCCTTGCCGCGCACCACCAGGAAGCGCTCGCGGGTCGTCGCAGCCGAGAGCGGCAGCGCGATCAGTTCCGAGACGCGCAGGCCGGTAGCGTAGAGCATCTCGATCAGGCAGCGCATCCTGACCGTGCGCGCCCGCGCCGCCGGTGACTGCCCCTCCTGCTCCGCCATCTGCTGCGCCGTGCCGATCAGCTTGTCGACCTCGGCGACGCTGAGCACCTTCGGCAATGGCCGGCCGAGCCGCGGTCCTTCGATCGCCGCGGTCGGATCGGTGCCGGCGAGGCCTTCGGTGTAGAGGAAGCGGTGGAACTGCCTGACGGCCGAGAGCCGCCGCGCCGCCGAGGAGGCCTTCAGCCCACGCTCCGACAACTCGACCAGATAGGCACGGACATCGTCCGCCGTGGCCGCGGCCGGCCCGCCCTGGCTGGCGGCGAAGCTGAGATAATCCTCGAGATCGCGCTCATAGGCCTCGAGCGTGTTCTTCGCAGCCCCACGCTCGGCCGCCAGCATATCGAGGAATCCGTTCAGCCAGGAGCGCGCCTGCTTGCTCATTTCTGCAGCTTCGAGGGTGGCACGATCTCGACCATCTCGCGCGGCTCCGGCTTCACGAAGGTGACCAGCGCAAGCATGCCGCCATAGACCAGCCCGGCGATCACGGCCAGGAACGTCAGGAATTTGAACAGCGTCGGCACGGCCGGCGATTCCCCATGCACCCCAACCTGTTATTTCTGATTGGGGGCATCGGACGCAAGCGCGGAGCCTGCGATCTCGGCGCGTTGCAGCCCACGCAGGCTGTTGCCGACGAACCAGCGCCCGGCCTGCCTGAGGTCGTCGAGCCGCAGTGGCGCCTCACGGGCAGCGCCGGTTTCGATGAGCTCCCGGCGCAACACGCCCGGCAACAAGCCGTGCCCCAGCGGCGGCGTCAGCTGCACGTCGTCGCGCTCGACGAAGATGGTGCTGCGGCTGGTCTCGGTGACGAAGCCCTGCCGGTTCAGCAGCAGGGCATCGTCGCAGCCCTGCGCCGCCGCCTCGGCGAAGGCTCGCTCATAGATCATCCGGCGTGTCGTCTTGTGACGCAGGAAGGGATCGCCGGCATCGACGCGATGGCTCGCGATGGCGATCCGAAGCGCGTTATCGGCCGGGATTGGCATCGGCGCCGTGGTGATCTGAAGCGTACCGTCCCGGCGCAGTTCACAACGCACCCGCCGCTCCTCTTCCACGGAGAATGACACTTCAATCTCGCCGAGCTGCCCGAGCAGCTGCTCACGATCGAAGCGAAAGCCCAATGCCGTCGCCGACGCGGCCAGACGTTCGAGATGCAGGGCCAGCCGGACATAGCCCCTCGACCAGCGCAAGGTCTCGATCAACCCATAGTCCTCGGCCAGATCGGTCAACACCCGCGCCTTCAATCGGCATTCGGCATATTCCTCGGCCGGCCTGGAATCGACGACGATGCCACCGCCGACGCCGTAGACGCCCTCGCCTCCCGGCAGCAGCGTCGCGGTCCGGATCGCGACATTGAAGCCGAGATCGCCATTCGGCGCGATCATGCCGAGCGAACCGGTATAGATCTCGCGCGGCGCCGCTTCGAGCTCGCGAATGATCTCCATCGCCCTGAGCTTCGGCGCCCCGGTGACCGAGCCGCAGGGGAACAGCGCCTGCATCTGCTCGAACAGCGACAGGCCCGGCCGCAATCGGCTCGTCACCGTCGAGGTCAGCGTATGGAAACCCGGATAGGTCTCGACGCTGAACAGCGCGGGAACCTCGACCGAGCCCTGCTCGCTGATCCGGCTGAGGTCGTTGCGCAGGAGGTCGACGATCATCAGGTTCTCGGCCCGCTGCTTCGGATCGGCGCGGAGCGCTGCCTTCGCCGCCTCGTCGGCCTGCGCATCGACGCCACGCGCCGCCGTTCCCTTCATCGGCCGGGTGACCGCGCGCCCGTCCGCCGTCTCGATGAACAGCTCGGGCGAGACCGAGAGGATGCTCGCCTCGCCTGTCGCGACAATGCCGCCATAGGCGACCGGCTGGCTCGCCCTGAGCGCACCGTAGAGCGCGAGCGGATCGCCGGGATAGCGGAAGCGGATCGGGAAGGTCAGGTTGACCTGATAGGCATCGCCGGCGTGGAGATAGTCGAGCACGCGCTGGACGGCCACCGCATGCCCCGCTTCGTCCAGCCCGAACGCCAGATCGTCCAGTGGCGGCGGACACCGCATCGCGAATGCCCTGTCGAGCTCCGCCGGAGCAATGCTGCGTGGCGCCTCGAACAGGCCGAACCAGAGCAGCGGCAGACGAGGCTCACCCGGCAACAGCCCTGCCAGCCGCGGCTCGAAGGCATAGCCAAGCTCATAGGAGAGGAAGCCGGCCGCGTGCAGGCCGCGCTTTAATCCGGCCTCGATGCGGGCGAATGCGCCAGCGATCGCGGCCGGTTCCGTTGCTGAGACGATCTCGGCGGGATCAGCGAAAAGCAGCGCCCGCCCCGCCCCGCTGCGATCTTCCAGCAGCACGAAGGGCGGCCGCAGACCGGCGATCCCGCAATCCTCTCCAGCCATCGCCATCACGCGCTCACCACCCCCGTCGCGGCGCTACGAGCCCGACTGCGTGGCCGCGGTCAAGCGCCCCCGCATCGCACATGGCGGTACCGCGATCCTCATGCTAGAGCGGGCGCAAGGAATTCATTTGATGACGATGGCGGAAACGATCGAACAGGTGGACCGCATCGCCCTGCGCGCCGCGCTCGGAGCGCGGGCGGTGGTGCTGGTGGGCATGATGGGCTCGGGCAAGAGCTCGGTCGGCAAGCGCCTCGGCGCCCGGCTCGGCCTGCCCTTCGTCGATGCCGACACCGAGATCGAGACCGCCGCCGGCATGACGATCCCCGAGATCTTCGCCCAGCGCGGCGAGAGCGAGTTCCGCGATGGCGAGCGCCGGGTCATCTCCCGCATCCTGACGACACGCGCGCCGCTCGTGCTCGCGACCGGCGGCGGCGCCTTCATGAACGCCGACACCCGCGCCCGCATCGCCGAGCTCGGCGTCTCGATCTGGCTGAAGGCCGATTTCGACGTGCTGATGCGCCGCGTCCGCAAGCGCAGCAACCGCCCGCTGCTCCAGACGGCCGATCCCGAGGCGACCGTGCGGCGACTGCTGGCCGAGCGCGAGCCGGTCTACGCGCTCGCCGACATCACGCTGATCTCGCGCGACGATCCTCATGAGGTCGTCATCGAGGACGCCGTCGCGGCGCTCGCCCGGCAGCTGCGCCAGGAAGGCAAGGAATGAACGCTTTGGCTGAGGCTGCCCCCGCAGCGGATCGCATCGTCGTGCCGGTCGCGCTGGCCGAGCGCTCCTATGACATCCTGATCGGCCGTCATCAGCTCTGCGAGGCTGCGCAGGTGATCGCCCAGCGCTTTCCCGGCGCCCGCGCCGCCATCGTCACCGACGAGAACCTCGCCGCCCTGCACGCGCCAGCACTCGAATCCTGCCTGCAGCAGGCCGGCGTCACGACGACGCGCCTGACGATCCCGCCGGGCGAGGCGTCCAAATCCTATGCCCGCTTCATCGAGCTCTGCGACGGCCTGCTCGCCGCCAAGATCGAACGCAACGACCTCGTCGTCGCGCTCGGTGGCGGCGTCGTCGGCGATCTCTCGGGCTTTGCCGCTTCGGTGCTGCGCCGCGGCGTGCGGCTGGTGCAGATCCCGACCAGCCTGCTCGCCCAGGTCGATTCCTCCGTCGGCGGCAAGACCGGCATCAATTCCAGCCATGGCAAGAACCTGATCGGCGCCTTCCACCAGCCGGCGCTGGTGGTCTGCGACACCGCCCTGCTCGACACCCTCAGCGAGCGCGAGTTCAAGGCCGGCTATGCCGAGGTGGTGAAATACGGGCTGATCGACGACGCCACCTTCTTCGACTGGTGCGAGGTCAACTGGCGCCGCGTCATGGAAGGCGGGCCGGAGCGCGACCATGCCGTCGCGACCGCCTGCCGGGCCAAGGCCGCTGTCGTCGCCCGCGACGAGCGCGAGGATGGCGACCGTGCGCTCCTCAACCTCGGCCACACCTTCGCCCATGCGCTGGAGCGGCTGACGCGATACGATTCCGCCCGGCTCGTCCATGGCGAAGCCGTCGCGATCGGGCTTTGCCTCGCCTTCCGCTTCTCGCAGCGGCTCGGTCTCTGCTCCGGCCAGGACGCCGGCCGCGTCGCCGCCCATCTCACCGCCGTCGGCCTGCCGACCAGGCTGCAGGACGTGCCTGGCGGCACCGGCACAGCCGCCGAGATCGTCGAGGCGATGACCCAGGACAAGAAGGTCAAGCGCGGCGCGCTGACCTTCATCCTGGCGCATGGCATCGGCAAGAGCTTCATCGCGCCCGGTGTCGCGGCCGAGGCCGCGCAGGGGTTCATCGAGAGCGAACTCGCGGGAACCTGAGCGCTTCCGCCATGGTCGCCATTCCCCATCTCGACCCCTGGCTCGCCCTCGCCCTCGTCGCGCTCGGCGTGCTCCTGACCGGCTTCCTGGCGGCTGCCGATGCGGCGCTGCATGCGATCTCGCGCGCCAGGCTTGCCCAGCAGGAGAAAGCCGGCAGCCGCCGCGCCATGATCGTTCTGCGCGTACTGGACAATCGCGAGCGCCTCAGCGGTGTCTTCCTGCTGGTGCGGACCCTTGTGAAGACCGCGACGGCGAGCTTCGCCGCCTACGCTGCACTCGCCTCCTTCGGCGTCAGCGGCGCGGCCGGACTCGCGATCGCAGTCGCGCTGATCGTCGTGGTGTTCGGGGAGCTTGCACCGCGCATGGCAGCCGTCGCCGACCCCGAGCGCATGGCGCTCAAGCTGATACGCCCGGTGGCGCGCCTGCTCGCCCTGTTCGGCCCACCGGTCAGGCTGATGCAATGGCTGGCCCGCCGCTCGCTCGGCCTGTTCGGCCTGCGCATCGATTCGCAGCGCCCGGTGCTGGCGATCGACGAGATCCTGCGCGATCAGGTCGAACTGATGCGCCAGGAGGGCACGGTCGCGAAGGCGGATGGCGACATGGTCAGCGGCCTGCTCGACCTGAAGCAGCTCGCAGTCGACGACGTGATGATCCATCGCACCAAGATGCGCACGATCAATCTCGATCTCGGCCCGGAGGCGATCGTGCGCGAGGTGCTGGCCTCGCCCTATACCCGCCTGCCGCTCTGGCGCGACAAGCCGGAGAACATCGTCGGCATCCTGCACGCCAAGGACCTGCTGCGCGCGCTCGATGCCGCCGGCGGCGACGCCGGCAAGCTCGATGTCGCCGAGATCGCGCTGGAGCCCTGGTTCGTGCCGGTCAACACGCCGCTACCCGAGCAGCTCAAGGCTTTCCTCGCCCGCAAGACGCATTTCGCCCTCGCCGTCGACGAATATGGCGAGGTGATGGGCCTGGTGACGCTCGAAGACATCCTCGAGGAGATCGTCGGCGACATCCGCGACGAGCACGACGTCGCCGTTCCCGGCCTGCGCCAGCAGCCGGACGGCGCCGTCATCGTCGATGGCGGCGTGCCGATCCGCGATCTCAACCGGGCGATGGACTGGCAGTTGCCCGACGACGAGGCGACCACGATCGCCGGCCTCGTCATCCATGAGGCCCGCGCGATACCCGACGCCGGCCAGGCCTTCACCTTCCACGGCTTCCGCTTCGAGGTGATGCGCAAGAGCCGCAACCGGCTGACGGCGCTCAGGGTGGCGCCCGCCGGCAATGGTGCCCCCGCAGAACCGGAAGCCGCTCCCGGCGCGGTCAGGGGCTGAACACCAGCACCAGGAAGACGAAGAACACCGAGAGATGCACCGCCCCTTCCAGCATGGTGGTGCGCGTGCCGGTGAAGGTCAGCGTCGAGAGCAGCAGCGTCATCGACAGGATGACCATATTGGTGCCGGAGAGGCCGAGCACGACCTCCTGGCCGGTGATGAGCCCGATCACCAATACGGCCGGGACCGTCAGCCCGAGCGTCGAGGCGGCGGCGCCGAGGCAGAGATTGATCGCGCGCTGCAGCTGGTTGGTGGAGATCGCGCGCAGCGCCGCGATGCATTCGGGCGTGAACACCACCATGGCGATCAGGATGCCGCCGAGCGCCACCGGCGCGCCAAGGCGCGCGATGCCGAAGTCGAGCACGACAGCGAGGCTTTTCGCCAGGATCACGATCGGCAGGATGTTGGCGAGCAGCAGGATGACATGCGACCGCGTCGAGCCTTCCGAGGGCGGATGCGGCGGCTCCTCGGCCGGCTCGGCATCGGGCGCCAGTTCGGGGCCGGGCTGCGCCCTGGCCCGGGCATAGGCCGCGCCATAGGGCATGTTCGACTCGCCGGCGGGCTCCTTGAAGAAGACGCTGTGCCGGCCGGTCTGCAGGATCAGGAAGGCGCCGTAGAGCAGCAGGGTGAAGAGCGAGAACGCGATCGACTGGAAGGTGGTCAGCGTGCCGTCCGAGGTCGAGGTGGTGAAGTTCGGCAGGACAAGCGGGATCAGCGTCAGCGGGATGATCACGGCGAGATAGGCCGAGGCGCCCTTGAGGTTGTAGCTCTGCGAGAAGTGCCGGAGGCCGCCGATGAAGAGGCCGATGCCGACGACGCCGTTGAGCACGATCATCAGCACTGCGAACATGGTGTCGCGCCCGAGCGTCGGCGCGCCCTTGGCGCCCAGCATCACCGCCGAGATCAGCGCCACCTCGATGATGACGATCGAGAGCGTTAGGATCAGCGTACCATAGGGCTCGCCGAGCCGATGGGCGATCTCCTCGGCCTCGTGCACCACGCCGAACGCCGACCAGACGATGACACCGAGCAGCCAGGCAAAGATCAGCAGTGACGGCAAGGGCGCGCCAAGCTGTGCGAGCAGCGTGCCGCCGAAGAGCTGGAAGGCTGCAACCGAGGCCCAGGCGCAGGCGAGGCGGGCGATCATCATGTCGGGCAATAGGTCCGTCGTTGGAAAAGGAGACAGGCGAGTAGACGCCGAAAATGATCTCACAACGGCAGGGTCATGACACGTGATTGTTCATCCGCTCGATAGTGCGTCCCGGAAGGACTGCGACAGGGCAAAAATCAGCCCAGCTTCGCCAGGAAATCGGTCGCCTTGTAGCTCTCCGACGCGCCCTCGACGATGATCGCGGCGCTGCGCGAATTGCGCGTCCGGAGCGGCAGGATCGCCTGATAGGCCGGAGAAGCGTACCAGGCATGGGCAGCGCCACGGTCGGGAAAGGCGATGACGACGAGGTCACCTTCCCACGGCCCCTCCATCACCTCCGGCGTCACGCCATGGATGAGGAAGCGGCCGCCGAAAGGCTCGAGGGTCTCGTCGATCAGGCGGATGTAGTCGACGATCTCGGCGTTCACGTCGACGTCGCGCAGATGGGCGATGGCATAGGCAGGCATAATGTTCTCCCTGATCGAAACGGCCGGTGCGGCCGGTGTCGCGAGGGACCATGCCCGCCAAGACGCCGCGGGTCGATTACGCCTCGGGTAATCGAAACGGCGCCGCCTCGGCGAAGGAGCGACGCAGCAGCGCGAGTGCCTCAGCGCTTGGCGAAGGCATCGAGGATCGCGGCGCCTTCCGCTCCGGCCTTGCCGCGCCAGTCCGCGACCGCGACCTTGCCGGCAGTCTCGAGCCGCTGGGTCAGATCGGCCGGCAGCTTCGCATGGATGGTGACGCCATTGGCGCGCATGCGGGCATAGTTCTCGTCGAGCCGCGTCCTGATCGCGCTCCATTGCCGCCGCTCGGTCTCGGCCGCGGCCTCGTCGACGACCTGCCTGAGATCGGCCGGCAGCGCCTCGTAGGCTTTGAGGTTCACCGTCGCCAGCGAGATCGGCAGCGCATAGTTCACCTCGCTGAACTGCGGCAGGAACTGCCAGAGATTGCGCCCGGCCCCGCCATCCCCCGATGACAGCACAGCCGTGACCGAACCGTCCTTCACCTTCGGCATGGCGTCGGCGAAGGACAGGTTCACCGCCTTGGCGCCGGCATTGCCCATCACCGTGGTCGAGGTCGCGTCATAGGTGCGGATCGACAGGCCGTCGAGATCCCTGGCCGAGGTCACCGGCTCCTTCGACCAGATGCCGGAGGCCGGCCACGGCGTGGTGTAGAGGATGCGCTGGCCATAGCCGGCGAAGACCTTGGCATAGGCCGGCCGGGCAAGATCCGTCAGGCGCCTGGCATCCTCGATCGAGGTCGCCAGGAACGGCAGCGACGACAGCCCGAAGAGCGGGTTCACGGCGCCCAGCGCCCCGGCGAAGGCATCGCCGGCCGCGACCTTCCCCTCCTGCACTGCCGTAACCATGCCGGCCGACTTGATCCCCTTCGCCGCATCGAAGCTCGGGGTGATCGTCAGCCGCCCGCCCGAGCGCTCGTTCACAAGCTTTGCGAAGGTCGCGACGCCCTCGCCGGGAATGGCGCTCGCCGGATATTCGGTCGGCATCTCCCAGACCGTCTGGGCGAAGGCGGCAGGCGACAGGCTCAGCGCGAGCGCGATGATGGGCAGGAGGCGGCGCATGGACAGGTCTCCGTGTTGGCTGGGCGACGGCTAGGTTTGTTCCCGAACAGGCAGTGTCGGAGCAAAGGCCGGCTGCGCTGCCATCACGCCCCTGGCAACTTCTGCGCCAGCGGGCTGGTCTCGCCCTCCGGGAGCGTCTGCACCGGCTTGTCGCTGACCAGATACTGCGCCCGCGCCAGCGCTGCGAAGCGCCCGCCCTTGGCGACGAGCTCCTCGAAGGAGCCCATCTCGATCACCTGGCCCTGCTCGAACACCAGAATGCGGTCGGCATTGCGGATGGTGGCGAGGCGGTGCGCAATGACGAAGGTGGTGCGGCCCTTCATCACCTCGTCGAGTGCCTTCTGCAGCTTCACTTCGGTCGCGGCGTCGAGGGCCGAGGTCGCCTCGTCCAGGATCAGGATCGGCGGGTTCTTGAGCAAGGCGCGCGCGATCGACAGGCGCTGGCGCTCGCCGCCGGACAGGGTACGGCCGCGCTCGCCGACGATGGTGTCGAGCCCGTCGGTCTGGCGCGCCATCACCTCGGTCGCCTGCGCCCGGTCGAGCGCCTCCATCATCTCGGCATCGGTCGCGTCAGGCTTGCCGACGGTCAGGTTCTCGCGGATCGAGCGGGCGAACAGCATCGGCTCCTGGAAGACGACGCCGATATTGCGCCGGAGCGAGAGCAGCGAGATCTCGCGGATGTCACGGCCATCGGCGAGGATGCGGCCCGACTGCGGATCGAAGGCGCGGTGCAGCAGGCCGAGCGTGGTCGACTTGCCGGAACCTGTCGAGCCGACGATGGCGATGGTCTCGCCGGGCCTGACCTCGAAGGACACGTCGGCGACGGCGGCGCGCTTGCCGTCATAGGAGAAGGAGACGTCGTCGAAGGTGATCCGGCCCTCGAGCCGGCCGGCATCGGGCGCGCCGGGCTGATCGCGCACCGCCGGCAGCGTGTCGAGCACCTCGAAGAATTCGCGCATCTTCGGCGCCTGCATGAAGATGAAATTCACGAAGGCAACGATCTGCTCGAGCCGGCCGACCAGCATGGTGGCGAAGCCCATGAAGGTGACGATCTCGCCGACCGTGGTCAGCCCCTGCATCAGCAGCCAGGTGCCGACGACGAAGATCGAGAGCACGGTCAGCGTCGCCGAGGCACGGGTCGCGACGGTCGCGACCGCCCACCAGGTCAGCACCGGGATCTGCGCTTCGAGCAGGCTGGTGATGGTGTTGCGCAGCCCGCGCACCTCGGCCTCGATCCGGGTGAAGCTCTGGATCACCGGCACGTTGCCGAGCGCGTCGGAGGCCCGCTCGGCAAGACTCGAATGATAGGCCTCGACATTGCTCTGCAGCTTGTCGGTCTTGCGCAGCACGAAGGCGGTGAGCGTGCCGAACAGGATGACCAGGAAGATCAGCACCAGGCCGAGCTGCCAGTTCTTCCAGAGCGTGAACGGCAAGAGGATGAAGAGCGCGACGAAGCTGGCGCAATGCTCGCGGAAGAAGGAAAGCCACAGCGCCCACATGCCGCTGGTGCCTTCCAGCATCACCTTGAGCACGCGGCCGGAATGGGTCTGCGTGTGATAGGCGAGCGGCAGGGTCAGCGCATGCTCGAAGTAATTCGCCATCACCGCGAGGCGCCGGCGATGCGCGAGGCGATCGGCGAACAGCGCGACGAAGACGCCGGCGCCGATGTTGAACAAGCCGAATCCGACCCAGGCGCCGAGCAGGACGCTGATGTCGCCCCAGCCTGGACGGGTGCCGGCGGTCTGCAGGCTGGTCAATTTGTCGATCAGCGCGCCGAACAGCATCGGTTCGGCGAAGGCGGCGCCCGCCAGCGCGATGTTGGCGATAGCGAGCAGGAGCCCCAGGCGCCGTTCCGGGCCGAGCTCGCCGAGGACGCGGGCGTAGATCGCAAGCAGAGACATGGCCAAGAGCTTTAGCTCACGGAGCGGCGCGAGCAAGTCCTGAACCTTAACGCTTCCTTCAACTCGCGCCGCCTATCGTTTTCGGCGTGCGAGAGACCTGGCGAGCAGGGCCGGCGACAGCGCATCAAGGTGCTCTCATGGATCTCGCAACCGGTGCAGGCATTATCGGCGGCATCGCGACGATCGTCGCGCTGATCATGATCGATGGCGGCAACTTCGCCGCCTATTGGGACAAGCACGCCGCCATCATCATTTTCGGTGGCGCCTCGGCCGCGACCATGCTGCGCTTTCCCTTCTCGGTGATCGCGCATGGCCTGCCGATGGGCGTCCGCTTCGCCTTCACCATGCGCTCGACCCATCCGCGCGAGCTGATCGAAGAGATCACCCGCGTCGCCGAGATCAACCGCAAGAGCGGCCCGGTCGCGCTGGAAAATGTCGCGGTCTCCGACCCCTTCCTGGCGCAAGGGCTGCGCTACATCGCCGACGGCTACGACAAGGACTTCATCCGCGACACGATGGAGCGCGACCGCGACAACTTCCTGCAGCGGCTCGACGAAGGCTCGAAGGTCTACCGCGCCATCGGCGACTGTGCCCCCGCCTGGGGCATGATCGGCACGATTCTGGGCATGGTCACCATGTTCGCCAACATGTCGGACCCGTCCAAGCTCGGCCCGGCCATGGCGACGGCGCTGCTGGCGACGCTCTACGGCGCCATGGTCGCCAACATGTTCACCCTGCCGATCGCCGACAAGCTGCACATCAAGCTCGAGGAAGAGGAAATCTCGCGCACGCTGATCATCGACGGCATCCTGCAGATGCGCGACGCCAAGAGCCCGACCCTGGTGCGCGAAATGCTCCTCGCCTACCTGCCGGACCACCATCGCGCCGAGATGGCCGAAGCGACCTGAGCGGAGCCCGCCATGGCCAAGAAGAAGCGAGGCGGGCATGGCGGTCACGGCTGGTTCGTGACCTTCGCCGACCTCATGGCCCTGCTCATGGCCTTCTTCGTGATGGTGGCGGCCTATTCGAGCCAGGACAAGCAGAAGCTCCAGATCGTCGCCGGCTCGATGCGCGAGGCCTTCGGCACGCAGCGCGACTTCAGGCTCGCCGGCATCGCCGAGGTCGACGGCATCCCGACCAGGACGCATATCAAGAACGCCTATGTCCGCCCGGTCGAGGATGCCTCGGACAACACCGCCCCGAACCAGAACCAGCAGAAGGAAGAGGGGCTCGTCTCGGCCACCCATGACCGCGGCTTTGCGCTCGCCGCGGCCTCGCTGCGCCAGGCGCTGCGCGATATGCCCGAGATCGGTGAACTCTCGCGCAGCATCCTCATCGAGGTCTCCGAACAGGGCATCGACATCCAGCTTGTCGACCAGGATGGCCGCGCCATGTTCGACGAAGGCTCGGTCCAGCCGAATGAGCGCATGCGCAAGCTTCTCGCCGCGATCGCGCCGACCTTGCGGCGCATGCCCAACAGGATCGCCATAACCGGCCATACCGCCGCGCAGCGCCCGGGCACAGCGGGGCCCGGCAATCCCTGGGCGCTCTCGGTCGGCCGCGCCTCGGCGGTACGCGAGATCCTCGGCAATGCCGGCGTGCCTGATGAGCGCTTCAGCGCGGTCACCGGCAAGGCCGACACCGACCCGCTGGTCAAGGACAACCCCTATCTCGCCTTCAACCGCCGCGTCGGCATCGTGCTCAAGGCCGATGCGCCGCCGTTGCCGGTCGGCGCCAGGCCCTGAGGCACGGCATGACGCACCCGGCGATCGTCAGGCGAGTGCTGACAGCCGGCGTGCTCGCATTCGCTTCGTATCCGGCCAATGCCGAGCCGCTGCCTGCAGGTTTCGTGCGGCTGCGCGAGCTCGCGCCGACGATCGCGCAGGACATCCGCTATGCGACGCCGTTCAATTTCACCGGCGCGGCCGTGCCCGGCTATGGCCGGGGCGAATGCGTGCTGACACGCGAGGCGGCGAACGCGTTGATCCGTGCCGAACAGCGCCTGATCCGGCAGGGCTACGGGCTGAAGCTGTTCGACTGCTACCGGCCCGCCCGGGCCGTTGCCGCCTTCAATGACTGGGTGAAGCGGCCGGGCGCCGCCGATCTCGGCCGCATCTTCCACCCCGGCATCGCCAGGGGCGACCTCGTCGCCAAAGGCTACATCGCCGGCAATTCCAGCCATTCGCGCGGCTCCACCGTCGATGTCGGCCTCGCCCGCGCCGGCGAAGCCACTCTGCCGACGCCCATCGACGCCGGCCCCTGCGACGGCGCCGTCGCCATTCGCCCACGCGAGAGCAGCCTCGATCTCGGCACGAGCTTCGACTGCTTCTCGGAGAAAAGCGCGCTCCGCCATCCCGGCGTCACGGCCGAGGCCCGCCGTAATCGCGAAACCCTCGCCGCCGCGATGGCAGCCGAGGGCTTCCGCGGCTACGGCAAGGAATGGTGGCACTTCACGCTGGCGAAGGAGCCTTTTCCGAAGACGTCCTTCGATTTCGCGATCGAATGACGGCCTCGGTCACGCCGGCTCAGGGCGCGACGACCAGCGCCCAGTAGACCTGATATTTCGAGCCGGCCGCATAGGCCGATGCGATGCCCATCCGCGTCGCGTTCGGCGCCTTCATCACCCGGTCGTGCTGCGGCGAGTCGCGCCAGCCCGAAAAGGCTTCGGCGAGGCGGCGATAGCCGGCCGAGAGATTGGCCTCAGTGCCCGGCTGCCCGGCCCGCGCCAGCCTTGCCTTCACCGCCTCGGCCTGGGCCGGTTTGTCGGCGGCGGCCATGGCGGCGGCTTCCTGCTCGGCCGCCTGCATCAACGCCGGGTCGAGCTTCAGCGTGCCGAGGCCGGCATTCAGCCGATAGGCGGAGATGGTCGCGCGCGCCGCCTCGGCATCGACCCTGGCCGAAGGCGAGCCGAGATCGCGATAGAAGGCGGGCTGGGTCCGGACAGGCTCGGTGCAGCCGGCGAGGTTCAGCAGCGACAAGGCTGCCGCGAGCGCGGCAGGGCAGCTCATCGACCGCAGCCGCTGGCGCACGGTGGGAGCGGAGTTAAGGCGCATCGCATCAGTCCTTGGTCTCGTCCTTGCCGCCATTCGCGGCCGGTTCGGGTTTGGCGGGCGGTGGGGGCGTTTCCTCCGGCTCCGCCTCGGCTTCTGGCTCCGGCCCCGAGCGCTTGACGGTGACGCGTCCGCCTGCGGGCCTGGCGCGGCGGCCGACCTCCTTCGACACGGCGGCAGCGATCTCGCCGAGCGAGTGCTCGACCCCCTCCAGCCCCTTGACGGTGAGTTCGGTCGGGACCGGGGTCTCGAGCTCGCTCAGGCGTCTGTGGATGACATAGTTGAGGTCGCTGGTGACGCGCCCGACGATGTCGACATCGCCGACCACGCAGATCAGGTCGAAATCCATCGTCGTCGTGCCGAGCTTCTTGAACAGTACGTTCGGTGGCGGCTTCTTCAGCACGTCGCCATGCGCCTCGGCGGCCTCGACCAGCATGGCCCGGACCTCGGTCGGGTTGAGCCGGCGCGGCACGCTGATCGAGATCAGCACCCGGCCCGTCCGGTCGGAGCGGACGCGGTTGCGCACCACGCCCGAGACCAGGTTCGAGTTCGGCACGATCACCGAGGAGCGGTCGAAGGTCTCGATCTCGGTCGAGCGGACATTGATGCGCTTGACGATGCCTTCGGCATCGCCGACCAGCACCTGGTCGCCGACCCGGATAGGCCGCTCCCAGAGCAGGATCAGGCCCGAGACGAAGTTCGACACCACCGACTGCAGGCCGAAACCGATACCGACCGAGAGCGCCGAGGCGACGAGGGTCAGCCGCTCCAGGCTGAGGCCGAGCGAGGAGAAACCGACCGCGGCGGCGGCGGCATAGCCGACATAGCCGGCTGCGGTGGTGATCGAATTGCGCAGGCCGGTGTCGAGCGAAGTCGTCGGCAGGAACTTGCCGTCGAGCCAGCGCTGCAGCGAGCGTGTCGCCGCCAGCCCGAGCGCAAACAACAGGATCGCCACGACGATCGAGGACAGCGAGACCGTGACCCCGCCGACCTGGAAGCCGAAGAAGGCGGCCCGCAGCGAGGTCGTCAGATCCGTCGATTCCAGGCCCCAGGGCGCCAGCGCCAGCATGATCGTGACGATGATCAGCACGATCTTGAGGGCGCCGGCGAGCACCACCGCGATCTTCTGCAGCGTCGCAGCGCGCAAGCCGATGCCCGCCCGCAAGGTCAGTGCGAACCGCCCGTCGCCGGTGAGCTGGCTGACGATGCCGAGATCGACCAGCTGCATCAGCAGCATGAAGACGGCTGCAAGGATGCCGAGCCAGATCACCTGCTCGGTCAGGAAGGTCGCGAGCACGACATAGCCGAGCAGCAGCGACAGGATGATGGCAAGACCGACGACCCAGCCGAGGATGCGGACCGGCCCGAGGCTGGCGCCGTCGACCGGCACATAGGGGCCCAGGCACGCCTCCTGCTCGATCTCCTGATTGTCGCGCAGGCGATAGAGCCCGGCGATCAGGATCAGCGCGAAGACGGTGGCGACGACGCCGCGCACGATGATCGACAGGGTAAGGCCGGCCGCGATCGCCTGCAGCCAGGCTTCCAGCACCTTGCCGATCGCCATGACGATGGCGAGCGAGCCGGCGAGCCGGGTCACGGTCTTCGCGGTCGACTCCATCACGCTGGCGAGACGCCGCTGCGGCTCGCCGGGGGCGAACAGCGCATCGACCAGCGCCTGAACGAAGGCGAACAGAGCAAGCCCGAAGACGGCGGCGAGGATCACCGGCTGGATCCGCGGCGGCAGCAGGCCGGCGGTGTTCAGGCCGGCATAGATCAGCCAGCTCGCCAGCGCCGGCGGCGCCGTCCGCGCGACGATGCGGATGAGCGCCCCATAGAGGATGTGGCGATCGCTCGAATCGACGCTCGCCGCCAGCCGTGCCGTCAGCCGCGGCATATAGCGAGCGCGTGCGACATAGAGCGCGATCGCACCGAGGAAGGAGAGAGCGACCAGGAATCCGCGCGGGCTGAACAGCGCCGAGGAGAAGACCGAAAGCCAGTCGCCGAAGATGAACTGCGAGGCACGCAGATCGGACGGGAAGGCCGTCAGCGTCGTCGACCAGACGTCCGGGTTGAGGATCGACGGGCCGGCCGCGAACAGGGCCTTGGCGAAGCGGTCGCGCCTGAGGTCGCCGATCGAGCTTTGCAATTGCTCGGCCTGGAGCAGCGTCGCGCGCCCGATCTTCAGCGTCTCGTCAGCCTCGGCGAAGGTCTTGGTGCGGGTCTCGCGCTCGCGCGCCACGTCCGGCGTCTCCGGCGGCGCGTTGGCATCGGGCTTGGCACCGAGCTGGTCGAGCCGGAGCTTGGCCTGCTCGGTGCGCGGCGCCTGCTCGTCGGTGAGGATGCGCAGTTGGTCGAGCAAAGGCTGCAACCGCAGCCGCTGGCGCTGCAATTCATTGTCCGAGACATTCGGATTGGCGAGCGAGCCCTCGATCTGGGTAAGCTCGCCGCGGATCGAGTCCAGGCGCGCGCGGGGGCTGGTCGTATTATCCGCCGTCTGTGCCAGCGCCACCAGCGGCACGGCCAGCAGCATCAGCGCAAACAGCAAGGCGCCGCCGGAGCGGCGCAAGGCTCGTCCGAGGCCGGATATCATCGACATTGCGGTCCTGCCGGGCTGATTCGCATGGTCGCGCAGCCTCGCCATTGCACCACGCCGAAAGCAAGCATCTCCGACGAAACGGCGTTGCGGCCGGAATCGGGGCTCCGCGACCCCACCGGGCAAAGATCGTAAGAGGGCATCACATTCCTGTGAGAGGGCGCCCGAAGCGGGCACGGCTGACGCTACGTGTCTGCGACAGAAAACCGGACAGCATCATGGCAGCGCTGAAGAAAGCCGCCCGGATCGCCGAAAGCGCGCTCTAAAACGGTTCAACGCGACCGTGATCGCAGGTGAGCACGCAACCTCTGGCGGTAGTCGCGCTTCTGGGTTTGAATTCTTCCAAGGAAGATCCAGCCCCTGATGGGCTGGGTTGATTGAACGGTGAGGCGCGCTGGCTCTCTCGCCGACCTTGGGATCGAAACCGGGAGGTTTGCGATGGCTAAGCTGACCATCAATGGCAGGACTGTTGACGTTGCGGTCGAGGACGACACGCCGCTGCTCTGGGTGATCCGCGAGCAGATCGGCCTGACCGGAACGAAATATGGCTGCGGCGTCGCCCAATGCGGCGCCTGCACGGTGCATATCGACGGCGTCGCCACCCGCTCCTGCTCCATGCCGGTGAGCGCCCTCACCGCCGAGCAGAAGATCGTCACCATCGAGGGCCTCTCGCCCGACGGCAACCATCCGATCCAGAAGGCCTGGATCGAGCACGACGTGCCCCAATGCGGCTTCTGCCAGAGCGGGATGATCATGGCCGCGGCAGCGCTGCTCCAGTCCAATCCCAAGCCGAGCGATGCCGACATCGCCGCCGAAATGACCAATATCTGCCGTTGCGGCACCTATAACCGCGTCAAGGCCGCCATCAAGGACGTCGCCGCCGGCGGCCAGATGAACCGCGGCTGATCCGACCTCACCCAATTCATTGCGCACGGCTCGAGCACCATCGCCTCGCCGCAGCGCCATCCGCCATCAGGAGGACGCCATGAGTCTAGCCTCTGTGACCGACACCAAGCTTTCCCGCCGCAGCATCCTGAAAGGCTCTGCCGCAGCCGCCGGCGCCTTCAGCTTCGGCTTCGCCATCCCGCTCTCCCAGGAGGCACAGGCCCAAGGCGCGGTGCCGGAGGTCAACGCCTGGGTCGTGGTCCATCCCGACGACAAGGTGGTGATCCGCATCGCCCGCTCGGAAATGGGCCAGGGCACGCTGACCGGCCTCGCCCAGCTCGTCGCCGAGGAGCTCGACTGTGACTGGGCCAAGGTCTCGACCGAATATCCGACGCCCGGCCAGAACCTCGCCCGCAACCGGGTCTGGGGCAATTTCTCGACCGGCGGCAGCCGCGGCATCCGCGAATCCCATGAATATGTCCGCAAGGGCGGCGCCGCCGCGCGGATGATGCTGGTCCAGGCCGCGGCCGATGGCTGGAAGGTGCCAGTTGGCGAATGCAGCGCCGTCAAGGGCGTGATCAGCCATAAGGGTTCCGGCCGCTCGATCCGCTATGGCGAGGTCGCCGCCGCGGCCGCCAAGCTCCAGGCCCCGGCGCCAGCCAATGTCCCGCTCAAGGACCCGAAGGACTGGACCATCGCCGGCAAGCCGCTGAAGCGGCTCGACACCGCCGACAAGACCACCGGCAAGAAGGTCTACGGCATGGACTTCAAGCTGCCGGGGATGCTCAACGCCGCGATCAAGGACTGTCCGGTCTTCGGCGGCAAGGTGAAGAGCTTCGACGCCGCCAAGGTCAAGGACATGCCGGGCGTCAAGCACGTCCTGCCGGTCGGCGACAGCGCGGTGGCCGTCGTCGCCGATACCTGGTGGCGCGCCAAGACCGCGCTCGACGCCCTGCCGATCACCTGGGACGAGGGCGAAAACGCCAAGGTCTCCAGCGAGAGCATCGCCGCCTGGCTGAAGGAAGGGCTCGATGCGCCGCAGGCTGCGGTCGGCAACCAGAACGGTGACGTCAAGGCCGCCATCGCCAACGCCGCCCGCGTCGTCGAGCAGGTCTATTCCTACCCGTTCCAGAACCATGCCTGCATGGAGGTGATGAACGCGACCGCGCTCTACACGCCCGAGCGCTGCGAGGTCTGGACGCCCACGCAGAACGGCGAGGCCGCGCTCGCCGCCGCATCCGAGGCCTCAGGCCTGCCGCTGGCGAAATGCGAAGCCTACAAGATCGACCTCGGCGGCGGCTTCGGCCGGCGCGGCGCCGTGCATGACTGGGTCCGCCAGGTCGTCGCCATCGCCAAGCAGATTCCCGGCACGCCGGTGAAGCTGATCTGGTCGCGCGAGGAGGACATGCTGCACGGGCGCTTCCACCCGATCACGCAGTGCAAGCTCACCGGCGCGCTCGACAAGGACGGCAACCTGACCGGCCTGCATCTGCGCATCTCCGGCCAGTCGATCGTCGCCGGCATCTTCCCGCAGAACATTCAGAACGGGCGCGACCCCGCCGTCTTCCAGGGCCTCAACCCGCCGGGGCCGGAGGCCTCGATCGGCTATGGCGTGCCGAACCTGCTGATCGACCACGCCATGCGCAATCCGCATGTGCCGCCGGGCTTCTGGCGCGGCGTCAACCTCAACCAGAACACGATCTATCTCGAATGCTTCATCGACGAGCTGGCGCATGCCGCCGGCAAGGACCCGCTCGACTTCCGCCGGGCGCTGATGAAGGACCACCCCAAGCACCTCGCCGTACTCAACGCCGTCGCCGAAAAGGCCGGCTGGGGCACAAAGCCTGCGGAAGGCGTCCATCGCGGCATCTGCCAGACCATGGGCTTCGGCTCCTATGTCGCGGCTGTCGCCGAGGTCTCGGTCGATGCCGAGGGCAAGCTCAAGATCCACAAGATCACCGCCGCGACCGATCCCGGCCATGCCGTCAACCCGGCCCAGATCGAGCGCCAGGTCGAGGGTTCCTTCGTCTACGGCCTCTCCGCCGCGCTCTTTGGCGAGTGCACGGTCAAGGACGGGCGCATGGTCGAGGAGAATTTCGACACCTATCCGGTCGTGCGCATGGAGGACATGCCGGCGGTCGAGACGGTCATCATGCCCTCCGGCGGCTTCTGGGGCGGCGTCGGCGAGCCCACTATCGCCGTCGCGGCGCCGGCGGTGCTCAACGCGATCTTCGCCGCCACCGGCAAGCGCGTCCGCAACCTGCCGCTGAAGAACACGGATCTGCGCAAGGCGTGAGGCCTTACGGGATCCGGACCGCGCTGATCCTGCTGGCGCTCGCAAGTGCGCCGGCAGAGGCGCTCGAAGCCTACAGCGTCGTCGGCGACGCGATCCCCGCGCCGCTCGGCGGCAAGATCGGCGATCTCAAGCGCGGGCGGGCGCTGGTGCTCGACCGCACGCAGGGCAATTGCCTGATCTGCCACCATGTGCCGGAGCCGAGCGAGCCCTTCCAGGGCACGATCGGCCCCGATCTCGCCGGTGTCGCCAAAAGGCTCGATGCCGGCCAGCTGCGCCTGCGCCTCGTCGATGCCAGCCTGCTCAATCCGCAGACGGTGATGCCGCCCTATTTTCGTAACCAAGGATTGCGAGATGTTGCCCCGGCCTTTCGCGATCGGCCGGCGCTGACTGCCCAGGAGATCGAGGATGTCGTCACCTATCTCGCCAGCCTGCGCACGCCCTGAACCGGCGCTCTCGCGTCGCGAGGTCATGGCGGCCGGCGCCGCCGGCCTCGCGCTCGCCGCCTTGCCCTCGTCCGTTCAGGCGGCCGCCCCGCCGGCGCTCGCCGAGCTGATCGCGCGCGTGACCGAAGGCGCGGTGCCCGAGCGCAGCAAGATCACATTCGACATCCCCCAGTTGGTCGAGAACGGCAACTCGGTCGATGTCGCAATCCTGGTCGAAAGCCCGATGACGGAGGCCGACCATGTCCGCTGGATCCATGTCATCGCCGAGAAGAACCCGTTTCCCGATGTCGCCCGCTTCAATCTCACCCCGCGCAGCGGCCGGGCCGACATCCGCGCCACCTTGCGCCTCGCCACCTCGCAGAAGGTCGCAGTCGTCGCGGCCCTGAGCGGCGGTAGCTATGTCATGGCCGACGCCGACATCGTCGTGACGCTGAGCGCCTGCATCGACGGAGGCTGACCCGATGGCATCGTTCAACGCCCGCATCACCATGCCGGCAGAGGCCAAGGCCGGCGAGATCGTCGAAATCCGCGTCCTCGTCCGCCATCCAATGGATCGCGGCGGCCAGGTCGACGCCGAAGGCCGCATCGTTCCCCGCAAGATCCTGAACAGGTTGACCGTGACCTATGCCGGCGAGCCGGTCTTCCGCTACGATATGCACACCGGCGTCTCCGCCAACCCCTTCGTCAGCTTCACCACCCGCGCCGTGGAGACCGGCGACCTCACCTTCGAATGGCGCGAGGATGGCGGGGCGACTTTCACCCGCACCGCCCGTCTCGTCGTGACATGAGCGCCGCTGGCCGCGCCCTCGCCATAGCTCTGCTGGCGCTGGCCGGCGCCGCGTCAGCCGGAGAGATCAAGCCGGGCAGCACCTTCCTCTCAGCCCCGATGCAGCGCCAGCAGGAGGACGAGGCCCGCAACCCCGGCTGGCTCTGGGTCGAGCAGGGCGAAGAACTGTTCAGCCGCCGCGATGGTGCGAGCCCCACCTGCGTCTCCTGCCATACCGATCCCAGACAGGGTCTGCGCGGAGCGGCCGCCCGCTATCCCCAGGTCGACGCCGCCAGCGGCAAGCTGATCAATCTCGAAGGGCGCATCGAGCAGTGCCGGGTCGACCGGCAGAAACAGCCGGCCTTCGGCTATGAAAGCCAGGAATTGCTCGGCCTCACCGCCTATGTCGCCTCTCTCTCGAAGGGCGTGCCGCTGGCAGTCTCGGCCGAGGGCGCGGCCAAGCCCTTCTATGACACCGGCAAGGCCTTCTACGAACGCCGGCAGGGCCAGCTCAATCTCGCCTGCACGCAATGCCATGACGGGCTCGTCGGCCAGAAGCTGCGCGGCGACACGATCAGCTACGGCATCGGCACCGGCTACCCGGCCTACCGGCTCGAATGGAACGGGCTGGGGTCGCTGCACCGGCGCCTGCGCGCCTGCTCGCTCGGCGTCAGGGCGACGCAGTTCGATTACGGCTCGGACGAATACCTCGCGCTGGAGCTCTTTCTCGCCGTGCGCGCCAAGGGGCTCGCGCTGGAGGCGCCGGGTCTGCGGCGATAGGCCTTGGCGACAGTCGCGTGAGCCGTCACGATCCCGGCACAGTCCTGTCGGAGACGTCGTGGATGCTTCGCCTGCCTGCCTTCGTCGCTGCGTTCCTGATCGCCACGGCCGCCTTCGCTGAGCCCGACGCCGAGCCGCCGGCTTCGGCTGCTGGTGTGACCACGCCACCGCCCTTCGTGCTCAAGGGCACCGAGGTCAGAACGATCCGGGCCAAGGCGCTGCAGCGCGACTACGAGATCTTCGTCAGCCTGCCGGAATCCTATCAGAGTCAGCCGCGGCGCCGCTTCCCCGTGCTGTTCGTCACCGATGCCGACTATGCCTTCCCGCTGGTGCGCTCGATCGCGCGCCGCGTCGGCAACCGGGCCAGGGGGCTGGAGGAGTTCATTCTGGTCGGCCTGTCCTATTCGGTCGGCGACACCCCTGAATACAGCCGCCGGCGCGACTACACGCCGACGCCGAACGGCGAAAAGACGCGCGACCCGTCCGGCAAACCGCCGGTCTTCGGCGAGGCGGAAGGCTATCGCCACTTCCTCTCCGAGGAATTGATGCCCTTCGTCGCCGCGACCTATCGCACCGACACCACCCGCAGCATCTATGCCGGGCACTCCTATGGCGGGCTGTTCGGGCTCTATGTGCTGCTGAGCGAGCCGAAACTGTTCTCGCACTACATCATCGGCAGCCCCTCGCTCTGGTTCGACCAGAAGGTGCTGTTCCAGCGCGAGCGCGCCTATGCCGAGGCCAACAAGGAATTGAAGGCGAATGTGCTGATGGCGATCGCCTCCTACGAGACGATCGACAAGGCCTCGGGCGATCCGCGCTACAACGGCAAGACCGACATGATCGCCGATCTCAGGGAGTTCGAGCAGGCGCTGCGCTCGCGTAATTATCCTGGCCTCAAGCTCTCGAGCGAGATCATCCCCGGCGAGGACCACCTCACCGTCTTCCCCGCGATCGTCACGCGCGGGCTGCTCTGGGCTCTGCCGGCGAAGCGGGACTGAAGCCTTAGTCCTTCTTGTCCTTGCCGTTCTTCGGCTTGTCCTTGCCCTTGTCCCGGCCCTTCGGCTTCACCCGGTTCTGGAAGCTGGCATTGCCGAGCCCGGTGCCGATGGTCAGCACCGCCCAGTGCTCGACATCCTGCATGAAGGGCAGCTCGCTCAGCCCCTGGACGACGGCGTCGTTGTGCATGGTGACGACGGTGTCGTGCTCGCCGATCACCGGCGCCATCTCGCGGATGCTCTCGACCAGGTTGAAGCGGCTGCTCGACCAATTTCCCGGCAGGTTCTGGGCGCCGCGGTCGATCGCGCCGTCTGGCTCGATCAGGCCGGGGCAGCCGATGCCGATGAAGGGAGCGACGCGCAAACCTTCCTTGCCGGCGTGCGCGATCTGTTCGCGCAACATCTTGCCGAGCCGTCTCACCGCCTGCTCGCGGCTCGGCTCCTCGTCGGCATGGCGCCAGAGCTCGGTTTCCCAGACGCGCGCCTTGCTGAGGTCTGAGGCCTTGTCCTGGCGCAGTTCGACGATGCCGGCGCGGATATTGGAGCCGCCGATATCGACCGCGACCAGGCTGTCATAGGCCTCGAATATCCATTTCGGCGCGAGATGCGCGCTGCCGACCAGCCCGGCCTCGTCCGGGTGATGGCGCACCGGCACGAGCTCGATCGTATGGCCCTCCGTCTGCAGGATGATGCCGGCCCGCGCGATCGCCAGCTCGCCGATCCGGCTCTGCCGGAAGCCGCCGCCGACGACTATGCGCTCGACCGGACTCCACGCCTTCTGGCGCAGGAAGCGCCGGATCACGAAAGCGAGCGACTGGGCGAAGCGCTCGACCGCCGAAAGCACCAGCGCCGCCTCGCGGGCTTCGCCCTCTGTCAGAAGCTTGTCGAGTTCCGACTTGCTCGGCGTCTTGCCGGCATCCGCCAGCGGATCCTCTCCCACCTCGGCGAGATGGCCTCGCAATTCGGCGAGATGGTCCATGAAGGCGCTGCGGCTCGCCTTGTCGCCAAGAAAACCATCGGCATCACGGATTTCGAGATTATAGCTGGTGACGGTGACCGAGGGCAGCTCCTGCGCCCCATGCGGCCCGGTCGCGTTCGTCTTGCTCACTGCCACCACGGCCATCCCGTCCCCCGCATTGAAAGCATGCGAGGAGAACGAGCACGCCCCCCTGACGGTTCCTGTGCCGCGCCGCCGCATGCCCCGTCTGCGCTGCGGGCGGGGACATTCAACCTCCCAGCGATTGACCGCGCCCTGCCGTTTCGCCTCCATAGCCGGCGGCGCGGTTCGCGACCTGGGGGATGGACATGCTCGAAGTGATCGGCCGCTCGCTCGCGATCGGCATCGGCGCCACCGCATTGCTCGACATCTGGGCGCTTTTCCTCAATCGCGCTTTCGGCCTCCCGCTGGCGAACTGGGCGATGGTCGGGCGCTGGTTCGCCTATCTGCCGCGCGGTCGCTTCATGCACGACACCATCGCCGACACGCCGCCCGTCTCGAACGAGCTCGCGATCGGCTGGATCATGCACTATCTGGTCGGCGCCCTCTTCGCGGGAATCGTGCTGCTGTTCTGGGGCCTCGACTGGGCCCGCAACCCGACATTGCTGCCGGCCCTGATCGTCGGCGTGGTCACCGTCGGCTGCGGCTGGTTCATCCTGCAGCCCGGCATGGGTTTCGGCCTCGCTGCCAGCAAGCGCCCCAACGCCAACCAGGTCCGGCTGATCGGCCTGATCAACCATGTCGTCTTCGGCCTGGGCCTCTGGCTCGCCGCGCTGCTGATGCGCTGAACGGCACCTCCCGAACTTTCAAGGCAAGGACGAAACCCATGGCCGCGACCCTGTTCCAGAATGCCCGCATCGTCGACGGCACCGCGCCCGAGCGCGGAGCTCCGGTCTCCGTCCTGGTCGAGGGCGGGCTGATCCGCGAGGTCGGCAAGAGAGCCCGCTCCGACAAGGCGAAGGTGGTCGACCTCAAGGGCCGCACACTGATGCCCGGGCTGATCGACGCCCATGTCCACGTCATCGCCGGCCTTGCCGATCTCGGCCGCAATGCCGCTTTGCCCGACTCGCTCGTCACCGTGCGCTCGCTGGTGATCATGCGCGAGATGCTGCTGCGCGGCTTCACCACGGTGCGCGATGTCGGCGGCGCCGATTTCGGTCTGAAGCAGGCGACGCAGGAGCACGATTACCCGACGCCCCGCCTCGTCATCTCCGGCAAGGCGCTGAGCCAGACCGGAGGCCATGCCGATTTCCGCGGCCGCTATGACGACCGGCTCGCACCCGCCACGCGCCATCGCCTCGGCGCGCTCGGCCGCATCTGCGATGGCGAGGCCGAGGTTCGCCGCGCCGCGCGCGAGGAACTCAAGGGCGGCGCCGACTTCATCAAGATCATGGCCAATGGCGGCTGCGCCTCGCCGACCGACCCGATCCATTTCCTCGGCTTCTCCGTCGGCGAGCTGGAAGCGGTGGTCGAGGAGGCTCGCATGGCCGGAACCTATGTCTCCGCCCATGTCTATACCGACGAGGCGATCCGCCGCTGCGTCGAGGCCGGCGTGCACTCGCTGGAGCATTGCAACCTGATCAAGGCCGAGACCGCCAAGCTCGCTGCCAAGAACGGCGCCGTCGCCGTGCCGACCCTCGTCACCTATGACAAGCTCGCCAGCGAGGGCGGCAAGCTCGGCTTCCCGCCCGATTCCGTCGCCAAGGTCGAGTTCGTCCGCGCCGCCGGCATGGAATCCCTGGCGATCATGAAGCAGGCCGGCCTCGCCATGGCCTATGGCAGCGACCTGCTCGGCGAGATGCACCGCCACCAGTCGGAGGAGTTCGTCATTCGCGGCCGGGCCCTGCCGGCGCATGAGGTGATCGGCTCTGCCACCCATGTCGCGGCCAAGCTGCTGAAGCTCGAAGGCAAGATCGGTACGGTCGCGCCCGGCGCCTATGCCGACCTGATCGTCGTCGATGGCGATCCGCTGCAGGACCTGTCGCTGCTGACCCGCCAGGGCCGGCACATGCCTGTCATCATGAAGGCCGGTGCCTTCATCAAGCGCGCCCGGCTGGACTGAAGGCGCATGAAGCCCTGGACGCAGCTCGACGCCGCCCCGATCCCCGGCGGCGGCACGCTGAAGCTCATGCGCCGCGGCGAGGACGAGTTCTCGATCACGCTCGGCCATAACGAGTTGATGAACTCGCGCCTCAAGGGGTCGGAAGAGGCGCTTGCAACGCTCGCGATCGAGCGAACCGGGCAGCGCCCCGGCCTGCGCTTCCTGATCGGCGGGCTCGGCATGGGTTTCACGCTGCGGGCTGCGCTCGCCGCGCTGCCGAAGGATGCGGAGATCGTCGTCGCCGAATTGATTCCGGCGGTGATCGCCTGGGCGCGCGGCCCGCTTTCTCCGATCTTCGCCGGCTGCCTCGACGATCCGCGCGTCACGCTGCGCGAAGCCGACGTCGCCACGGCCATCCGCGAAGGTCAGGGCCGCTACGATGCGATCCTGCTCGACGTCGACAACGGACCGGACGGGCTGATGGTCGAGGCCAATGACCGGCTCTACGACCATGCCGGCCTCTCTCATGCGAAGGCAGCGTTGCGGCCCGGCGGCGTGCTCGCGGTCTGGTCGGCAGGACCGGACCGCAATTTCACCCAGCGCCTGCGCCAATCCGGCTTTACCGTCGAGGAGAAGACGGTGCGTGCCCGTGCCGGGGCTGGCGGCGCCAAGCACATGATCTGGCTGGCGGCCCCGCATGGAAACGGTGCTGCCACAGAGTCACCTCGCCCAGCCGGAAGAAGGCGGCGCTAGCGCTCGCCCAGCAGCCGAGCGAGACCGCCGGAAAGCCCGATTGTCGGTACCGCCGCCGGCAGCGCGAGATCGCCCTGAACCGGCTTCTGCGGCGGATTGCGCGCAGCGTCCAGCACCGCCGCGAAACCGGCCTGGACCGAGCAGATCACCGGCACGCCAACATCAGGCTCGACCCGCGCCGCCAGCCCGGCGAGCCCGGCACCGCCCAAAATCACCGCCTGCGCTCCGTCGCGCTCCACTGTCCGCCGGCAGGCGTCGGCCAGCAGCGCGATCGAACCGTCCGGATTGGCCGCGATATCGCCGCCGGTCGGCGCCACCGTCTCGACCGCCGCCAGCCGGCCGTCCAGACCAAGCGCGGCGGTGAATTCGGTCAGGATCGGCCCCCAGCGCTCACCGCCGGTGACGATCGAGAAGCGCCCGCCCTGCAGGGCCGCCTGTCGGCAGGCCGCCTCGGCCATGCCGACGACCGGGACCTCGGCGATCTCCTTCAGCGCCATCAGCCCGGGATCGCCGAAGCAGGCGAGATAGACCGCATCGCACTCGGCGCCATGTTCGGCGAAAGCATCGAGCGCGGCATGGCCGGCGATGGCACCGGCGCTACGGCTGGAGATGTAGCGCGCGCCGAAGCGGCCGGTCGCCGGCACGAGCTTGACATCGGCAGGTGTCATCGGCGCCAGCACGCGCAGGACCAGCTCGGTCATTTCGGGACTGGTGTTCGGATTGAGGACGAGGATGCGCAAGGTAATCTCAACGGGCGAGGTTGGCCCCCCGGACGCATGATCACTCCGAGGCAGCGCCCCTGAGCTTTGCAGCGCCTGTTTCCCCACGGCAAGGGCAACGGGCCCGCACTCTTCGCATGATCGTCACGCGGTCAGGGCCGGCTTGGGGACATCGCTCACCGCCCGCTCCGGAACCATCGCCCCGTGCTCGGGTTGCAGGTTCGACAGCCCTCACATTGGAGGATGGACCATGCCAGCCAAATCAAAGGCACAGCAAAAGGCGGCCGGTGCCGCACTCGCCGCCAAGCGTGGCGAGATCCCCAAGAGCGAACTCAAGGGTGCCTCGAAGTCGATGGCCAGGTCGATGACGGAGAAAGAGCTCGACGAAATGGCCTCGACCAAGCGCAAGGGCAAGCCGGAGCACGTGACCAAGTACTGATCCAGGTGCCGGCTGGCCTATCTGGCCGGCCGCTCGTGCCGGTAGACCAGATCGCCGGGGTCCGGCCTGTCGGCGCCGGCGTCCAGATGCGCCCCTAGGCGCTCCGCCACTGCGATCGAGCGCCGGTTGTGCGGATCGACATAGCTGACCAGCGTCTCGATACCGGGCTGCCCGAAGGCCCAGTCGCGCAGGGCGATGGCAGCTTCGCTGGCATAGCCCTGCCCCTCATGCCCGGCATAGATCAGCCAGCCGAGTTCCTTCTCCGGGAAGAGCGGCCCGTGATTGATACCGACCTGCCCGGCGCAAACCCCGCTTGGCAGGTCGATCATCAGCGCGCCATGGCCGAACAGCGCCCATTGCGCCACGTCATGGCAGAACAAGCCCCAGGCGCCGCGCCGGTCATAGGGGCCGCCCATATGCTGCGCCCGCTCGGAGGCGAGAAACGCGGCATAATCGGCGAAATCGCCCGCAACCGGCGCCCTCAGGATCAGGCGTTCGGTCCGAATCGTCGGCGGTGCGGTGGAAAGCAAGGTCGACCTCGGCATCGCCAGCGGCGGCGCGGCCGATCGGATCGGTAGCCGACCTGTACAGCGGAAACGGAAAACTGGCGTCCCGGAAGGGATTCGAACCCCTGACCTACGGTTTAGGAAACCGTTGCTCTATCCTGCTGAGCTACCGGGACGCACGTCCTTGCGTTTAGCATAAAGCCGATGCGGGTGAAGCCTTCCTTTGCAACGATCTTGCCGGTTCTCCTCGGCATGGCGGCCTCGGCCACCATGGCGCAGGCCGCGGATGACGCTTGCGCAACGGCGGAAGAGGCCGAGATTGTCCGCCTCGCCGGCCTCGACCGGCATGGCGACCCGCTGCTCGCCGACGGCCGGACCGTCAGGCTTGCCGGGCTGGCGCCGCGGCAGAATGACACCGAGCGCGAGCGCTTCGCCGCACAGCTCGCGCGCTGGCACGGCCACGAATTCCGGCTGGCCCCGCTTGGAGCGACGGATCGCTGGGGGCGCCTCCCAGCCCGCCTCCTTGCCACCGAAGACACCACCGCCTTCGCCGGCCAGCCCGATCTGAGCGCCGCCATTCTCGCTGCCGGTGCGGCACGACGCCTGCCCGAGCCGGGCCTCGCCGCCTGCAACGAGCTCTGGCGCAAGGCCGAGCCGCGGCCGGTAATGGCGGGCAAGGCCGGCAGCCCCGCGCCGGCCGCAACCCAGGGCAATTTTGCCGCAGTGGCCTTGCCGGTCATCGACGGCCATGATGCCATCGCGATGAAAGCGCAGGCGGGCCGGATCGTCGTGGTCGAAGGGCGTATCGCTGCCGTCGGAGAACGGCCGCAGCGGACCTATCTCAATTTCGAACGACGGCGCGGCGCCGGCGGCAGCATCGTGCTGTCGCGCGCTTTGTGGCGTGACTTGCAGCGCAGCGGCTGGACCGCCTCGTCGCTGACGGGTAAACGCGTGCGCGTCAGCGGTGTGGTCGAGGGGCGCGACGGCCTCCTGATCGAGGCGCAGACGCGTAGTGCACTTGAGCTGATCGATTAGGGGCCGATGCGGAGAGTTCAGCGACATCGTCAGCCGATCCGGGGACGCCTCGTCGCCACGCTGCTGCCGGCCCTGTTGCTGGCGGCCTGCTTCGGCGACCAGAACTCGGTCCTGGCACCACTCAACCAGCCGGGCGGCGAACCCGCACCCCGCGTCGCCAGCCTGCAGCGAGGCACCGACCGCGAGCATCAGCGCCTGCTGGCTGCCTTCGGTGGCGAATATCGCGCCCCGCAGGTCAAGGCCGAGCTGGAGGCGATCATCGCCCGCCTCGCCAAGGCCGGCGAGGGCCAGATCGGCACCTATGAGGTGACGATCCTCAATTCGCCGATCGTCAACGCCTTCGCCTTGCCGACCGGGCGGCTCTACGTCACCCGCGGGCTGCTTGCGCTGGCGAACGATTCCTCCGAGATCGCCTCGGTGATGGCGCACGAGATCGCCCATGTCACCGCGCGCCACGCCGTCGAGCGCGCCGAGATGGAGGCGGAATCGGCGCTGGTCAGCCAGGTCGTGGCGCAGGTGCTGAACGATCCGACGACCGGCGCCGCCGTCCAGCAGAGCTCCAAGCTCTCGCTCGCCCGCTTCTCGCGCCAGCAGGAACTCACCGCCGACCAGATCAGCGTGCGCAACATCGCCCGCGCCGGCTACGACCCCTATGGCGCCGGCCGCTTCCTGGTCTCTCTGGGCCGCAACACCAGCTTCCGGGCCGGCCAGCAGAGCAGCGGCGACAAGAAGCTCGACATCCTCTCCAGCCATCCTTCGACGCCCGAGCGCGTCGCCGCCGTCACCAATGGCGCCCGCCAGATCGGCGCGCCGGGCCTTGGCGAACGCGACGTTGCGCGCTGGCTGAGCGTTGTCGACGGCGTCGCCTTCGGCGACGACCCAGCCGATGGCGTCGTGCGTGGCCGCCGCTATCTCAACAGCGCCCTGCGCATCGCCTTCACCGCACCCGATGGCTTCGAACTGGAGGCCGCGCGCGAGATGGTGGTCGGCGTCAGCAATGACGGCTCGCAGGCGCTGCGCTTCGACTCGGTCGCACTGAAGGCCGGCCAGACGTTGGAATCCTACGTGGCGTCGGGCTGGATCGACGGCGTCACCACCGCCGAAGTGCAATCGCTGACCGTTGGCGGCCTGCCGGCGGCAGTGACCTCGGGCAAGGGCGCCGACTGGACCTTCCGCCTCGCCGCGGTCCAGGCCGGGCCGCGTGTCTACCGCTTCATCCTCGCCGCCAAGGGGCAAAGCGACCCCGAGCGCGCCATGCGCGCTCTGCTCGACAGCTTCCGCAATCTCAGCGCCAGCGACGCGCAATCGGTCAGCCCCTTGCGGATCCGGCTCGTCACCGCTGGCGCAGGCGACACGCCCGCCAGCCTGGCCGAGCGCATGGCCTCGACCGACCGGCCGCTGGAGCAGTTCCTGATCCTGAACGGGCTGGAACGCAATGCGAAGCTGACGCCCGGCCAGCGTTACAAGATCGTGAGCGAGTAGCGCGCAGCGCGCCGCTGCTTTCCGCGCGCTCTGTGCTAGCCTCCCGGCCTTCGTCAGGACAGGGAGGCAGCCATGGCGCTCGATCGCCGCATCGTCGAACTTTACGACGAATACACCCATAAGCCGCTCGACCGGCGCAGCTTCATGAACCGGCTGATCACCATCGCCGGCTCCGCCGCCGCGGCCGAGGCGGCTCTCGCCCTGCTGGAGCCGAACTACGCCCAGGCCCAGCAGGTCGCTGCCGACGATGCGCGCATCGAGAGCAGGCGCATCGACGAGACGATCGGCGGCGTCAGGCTCAAGGGCTATCTCGTCACGCCGAAGGCTCCGGCCAAGCGCGGCGGCGTCGTCGTCATCCACGAGAACCGTGGCCTCAACCCGCATATCGAGGACGTCACCCGTCGCGCCGCGCTCGCCGGCTTCAGCGCGCTCGGGGTCGATTTCCTCACCCCCCTCGGCGGCACGCCGGCCGATGCCGACGCCGCCCGTGCCCTGTTCCCGCAGCTCAAGCCCGAGGATGTCGTTGCGCAAGGGCGCGCGGCGCTGGCCTTCCTCAAGGCCCGGCCGGATACGACCGGCAAGGTCGGCGCGGTCGGCTTCTGCTGGGGCGGCGGCGCGGTCAACGACCTCGCAGTTAGCGCCCCGGAGCTCAATGCCGGCGTCGTATTCTATGGCCGCTCCCCCGATCTCGCCAAGGTGCCGCAGATCAAGGCCCGGCTGCTGATCCAGCAGGCCGCTCGCGACACCCGCCTGGTCGAGGGCCTGCCGGCCTATGAGGCGGCGCTGAAGGCAGCCGGTGTCAATTACCAGGCGATCGTCTACCCGGAGGTCGACCACGCCTTCCACAACGACACCAGCGCCGAGCGCTACAACGCCGCGGCCGCCAAGCTCGCCTGGGAGCGGACGGTGGCTTTCCTGGGGGCGGAGACGGGCGCCGCCTGACATGAAAAAGCCCGGCGGATCGCTCCGCCGGGCTCTTCCTATCCGATAGCGGAAAGCTGCCTCAGGCAGCCTCCTCCTGCAGGTCGTCGTCGCCATCCTCGGCATCGGCCGCCTCGGCGGCCTCACCCTTGCCGGCGCGGCGCGGCGACTTGGCGAGCTGACCCTCGATCTTCTTCAGCGCCTCGGTCTCGGTGATCTCCTCGACGGCCGAGATCTCACGGGTCATCCGGTCGATCGCCGCCTCATAGAGCTGGCGCTCGGAATAGGACTGCTCGGGCTGAGCCTCGGAGCGATAGAGATCGCGCACCACCTCGGCGATGGCGACGAGATCGCCGGAATTGATCTTGGCTTCGTATTCCTGGGCGCGGCGCGACCACATGGTGCGCTTGATCCGGGCGCGGCCGGTCAGGGTCGAGAGCGCCTTGCCGACGATGTCGGTGTCGGCGAGCTTGCGCAGGCCGACGCTCGCCGCCTTGGCGGTGGGCACGCGCAGGGTCATCTTGTCCTTGGCGAAGCTGACGACGAACAGCTCGAGCTTGAAGCCCGCGACTTCCTGCTCCTCGATCGCCGTGATCTGACCGACGCCATGGGACGGGTAGACGACGAACTCGCCCGTCTTGAAGCCCTGGCGCACAACAGTCTTCTTCGCAGTGGACATGCCGTTTCGACTCCTGCATCTCTCCGCCGGAGCGGAGACGCGACTTTCAACCGCTGGCCGGGATGACCGGCGGCACTCTGCCTGACACGACGGGTAAGCCTTCTGGCTCGTCTCCGGCGCAACACGCTCCCACAGCCGATCGTTTCTTGCGAACCGCCAGACACGAAGACAATCACACCCCGGGCATTCTGACCGGTGGTGCACTGCTGTCGTTTCAGGGGGTGCCCCGTTTGTGTGACCTCGCAGGGGCAGGCGGAACGAACTCGACTGTGGCTTGTGGATACCACAAAAATCGCGCCGAATCAAAGGTAAACGGAATGCAAACACCGCCGGGCCGCGTTGCGGCCGGCTATGGTTAACCTCGATTCGAGTCTGACGGAGGGTAAGCCTCAGTCACCGTCGCCGGGATTTGGCGACAGAAGCTCGAGCTTGTTTGGCACGCCGTCGAACTCCTTGGCGTCGGCCGGCGAGTCCTTCTTCTGCGTGATGTTGGGCCAGCTCGCGGCGAACTTCGCATTGAGCTGCAGCCAGCTGTCGAGACCGGGCTCGGTGTCCGGCTTGATGGCCTCGGCCGGGCATTCCGGCTCGCAGACGCCGCAGTCGATGCACTCGTCGGGATGGATGACGAGAAAGTTCTCGCCTTCATAGAAACAATCGACCGGACAGACTTCGACGCAGTCCATATACTTGCACTTGATGCAGTTCTCGGTGACCACATAGGTCATGGCGCTGTCCTTCCAATCGGCCGGCGCTTCTTTAGAGCCGGTCGAGAGAATGTTTCAAGGCCCTGTCACGACCGGAAACGAGATCAAACTTCCATCGAAACAAGCGTTTCGAGAAGATTCTTCGCGATGCCGCTGACGCGTCCCGCGCAGCTTCCGCGTTATCCCTTCGGCTCCTCCGGCGCAAGCGACTGATCGCCGCGTTCGCCGCCGTTCAGGACCTCATACAGCGTCTGCGCCTGCTCGTAGGAGCCGCGTCGCTCGGCAAATGCGGTGACGCGCACCACCAGCGTCGCATGCGGCAAAGCCAGCGTCAGCACATCGCCCGGCTTCACACCGAGCGCCGGATTCTCGACGCGCTTGCTTGCAATCCGGACATGCCCGTCCTCCACCAGCCGCACAGCGGCGGGGCGGGTTCGCGCAAAGCGCGCGAACCAGAGCCATTTGTCGAGGCGTTGCCGATCGTCCCGCAAGCAGCCTCCCTACGCTGTGTATCAGCCCTTGCGCCCGTCATTGCCCTCGAGCTGGGCCTTCAGGGCGAGCAGCTTGGCGAAGGGCGAATCCGGATCGGGCTGGCGCTCGGCCGGGCGCGGCCTGACCGGCTGCTGGAAGCGCTGCTCCTTGCCGCCACGCTCCTCGCGACGCGGACCGCCGCCGGGGCGGCCGCCGTCACGCTTGAACTCGGGCCGCGGACCGCGCTCGGGGCGCCCGTCACGTCCCTGGGCATTGCGACCAGCGCCTTCCTGCGCCGCAGGCCTGCCACCCTCGCCGCCGGCCGGGCGCGGGCCGTTCCAGCCACCCTCGCGCCAGCGATTGCGGTTCGGAGGACGCTGCCCGCCCGGCTTGCCTTCACCACCTTCCGGAGCGGAAGTGGCCTCGGCGGCAGCACCGGCGCGACGGTCGGGCCGGCGGCCGCGCTGCCCCTGCTCGGGGCGACGGCCGCCCTGGTGGCGATGCGGCCGCCAGATCTCGATCAGCTCAGGCTCGGCCGCGGGAGCCGCTTCGGTGGCCACGGCAGGCTCGGCCGCCGTCTCGGCTTCCGCCGGAGGTGCAGCTTCCGCCGCAGGCTCGTCGCCCGGCAGAGCCAGGGTCGACATCGCATCGGCGGGGACCGGTTCGACCGGACTGGCGGACTCGTCCGAAGCTGGAGCCGCAGCGATCTCCGCATCGGTCAGGATCGGAGCATCCGGGGTTTCGGCAGCCGGAACAGCGCTGTCCGCCCCTTCAGCGGCAGCCTCGACCTCGGCAGAAGGCTCTTCGTTGAGCGCGTCGGCCGCCTCGGCGACAGTCTCCACCGGGACTGCCGGCGCGGTCGCGGCCGGCGCGGGCGCAACAGCGAGCGGCACCGTGATCGCCGGGCCCGGACGCTTCTGCGAGACATAGCCGAGCGAGCGCAGGATCGAGGCGAAATCCTCGCCGGCGCAGCCGACGAGCGAGGTCATCGCGCCGGTGGCGACGAAGCCGTCCTGATCGGCAGCGCCGACCGGCGGCTGGCCGAGCGTCACGCCGGGACGATAGGCGATCGCCGGACGGATCAGGTCGGCAAGGCGCTCCAGGATATCGACGCGCACGGCGCGCTCGCCGCAGACGCGATAGCCGGCGGCGCGATAGAGCCCCTTCGGGACCTCCTTGTTGGCCGGGAACGAGGTCCGGCCAGAGGAGGCGAGGTGCGAGATGTCGTCGAGCCCGGCGGTCTCCGGATTGCCGTGCTTCAGCGCCCAGAGCTGGGCTGCGAGCGCGCGCGGCGCCGGCTTCAGCAATGCCGGGACATAGAGATGGAAGGCGCCGAAGCGGATGCCGAGCTGGCGCAGGCCCGCCCGCCCTTCCTGGTCGAGCGTCTTCATCTCCTCGGCGACCTTACTGCGCTCGAGCACGCCGAGCGCCTCGGCCGCCTGATAGGCGATGCCGCGGGCAATGCCGCTGACGCTTTCGGCGTTCTCCAGGATCTGCAGCGGGCCGAGCAGCTTGGTGACGTGATGCTTCAGCCAGGCGGCCAGCCTCGTCTCGATCTGCTCGCGGGCCTGGGCCGGCAGGTGATCGTCGATCATCAGGCGCAGGCGCGGCTCAAGCACCTTCTCGCCGGCGGTCAGGCGCGCCACAGGCTCGCCGATCCAGCGCACCAGCCCATCATGCGAGAGCACGAAGGCATCGTCGCCGGCCAGCACGACGCGCGAGGCGCGTGCTTCAAGCTCGCCAGCCAGCGCTTTCAGCGCCGCAGCGTTCAGAGCCTTCGCTTCCGGCCCACCCGCCTTCGGGTCGGCCGTGAAACGGAAGCCCTGCAGCAATCCGACATGCTGACCCTCGACCAGGACATCGCCGGTCGCGGTGACTTCGGCCTCCAACATCGCATTCTCCCGCAGGCGACGCATCAACACGCTCGTACGCCGATCGACGAATCGGCTGGCGAGCCGTTCGTGCAAAGCATCCGACAGCCTGTCCTCTACAAGACGAGCCACCCCCTGCCAATGCTCAGGATCAGGCAACCAGTCCGGACGGTTGGCAACATAGGTCCAGGTCCGCACCTGGGCGATGCGGGCCGAAAGGGTATCGATCTCGCCATCGACCCGGTCGAGGGCTGCCAGTTGACCGGCATACCAGTCCGGATCGAGCCGGCCATGGCGCATCAGGCGCAGATAGAGCGTCGTCGCCAGCTCGGCATGCTGCATCGGCGCAATCTTGCGATAATCCGGCAGGCCGCAGACTTCCCAGAGCCGCGACACCGCCGGCTTGCCCTGCGCCAGCCGCGAGACGTCGTGATCGCGCGCCAGATTCTCCAGCGTCGTCATGTCCTCGGCGATCAGCGCCCGCGTCAGCCCCGGTTCCTGTGGCTGGATGTTGAGGCTGTCGAGGAGCCCGGGGATCGAGCGCAGGTCGAGATCGGAGTTGCGCCATTGCACCTGGCGCACCGATTCGAAGCGATGATCCTCGATCGCCTCGACCAATTCCTGCTCGAAGGGCGGCGCGCGCCCGGTCGTGCCGAAGGTGCCGTCGCGCAGATGCCTGCCGGCCCGGCCGGCGATCTGGCCGAACTCGGCCGGATGCAGCTTGCGGTAATGGTGGCCGTCGAACTTGCTGTCGCCGGCGAAGGCGATGTGGTCGACATCGAGGTTGAGCCCCATGCCGATCGCGTCGGTGGCGACGAGATAATCGACATCGCCCGACTGGTAGATCTCGACCTGGGCGTTGCGTGTGCGTGGGCTGAGCGCGCCCAGCACCACGGCCGCTCCGCCCTTCTGCCGGCGGATCAGCTCGGCGATGGCATAGACCTCCTCGGCCGAGAAGGCGACGATCGCCGAGCGCCGCGGCAGGCGGGTGATCTTGCGGTCGCCGGCAAAGGACAGGTTGGACAGGCGCGGACGCGAAACGACGTTGACGCCCGGGACGAGCTGCTCGACCAGCGGCTTCATCGTGCCGGCGCCGATCAGCATCGTCTCCTCGCGGCCGCGATGATTGAGCAAGCGATCGGCGAAGACGTGGCCGCGATCGAGGTCGGCAGCGAGCTGAATCTCGTCGATCGCGACGAAATCGACCACGAGATCGCGCGGCATCGCCTCGACCGTGCAGACCCAGAAGCTCGGCCGTTCGGGCTTGATCTTCTCCTCGCCGGTGATGAGGGCGACGGCATGGGGCCCGACCCGATCGACCACGCGTTGATAGACTTCGCGCGCCAACAGGCGCAGCGGCAGGCCGATCATGCCGGTGGGATGCGCGACCATCCGCTCGATGGCGAGATGGGTCTTGCCGGTATTGGTCGGGCCGAGCACCGCCGTGACGCCGCGGGCGCGGAGCGAGGGCGGAAGAGAGCGGGTTTGGATCAAGACGCTGGAGCTTTCCTGCAGCCTGCGCGGCGAAACGCCGGGCCAGCCCTACCGGGATGGGCCACCCGAAGGCAACCCGATCCGTGAACAGAACGAGTCCGGAACGAAGCGAGGCCGAATCGCTGACTCCCGCAGAATCAGGTTTCGTTCACGGCGAGATATTGCGGCAAGCGATTCATAAACCACAAGATTTTGAATCGATTTCATTTCCATCCTTCGCCGACTTGCGCGCGCGAGGGCCGCTTTCGCTCATGTAGGGCGTTCCGACGCTAGAACGAGGGGTGGCATGCCGAATGGGTCCCGCGAGCCGAGGCTCGATGCGTCACTTGACATCAATACGTACGTACGTATTGATGTTCATCATGAGCAAACAATCCCTTCGTCCGAACCTCATCGCCGCCGGCCACGACCTGTTCTGGCAGAACGGCTATGCCGCCACAGGCGTGCGCGAGATCGTCGCTGCAGCCGGCGCCAGCCCCGGCTCCTTCACCAATCATTTCGCCTCGAAGGAGGAGTTCGCCGGCGAGGTACTGGAGCGCTACTTCGCCTATGTCTGCGGACTGGTCGACGAGGCCCTCGCCGAGGACGGGCTGCCGCCAGCCGCCCGCCTGCGGCGCTATCTCGACATCATCACCGGCAAGCTCGAGGAAGCCGACTGGAGCCGCGGCTGCATGGTCGGCAATTTCAGCCTGGAGACCGCGCCGACCAGCGAGCCTCTGCGCGAAAAGCTGGCCGACATCTTCGTGCGCTGGCGCCGGCCCTTCGCCGCCTGCATCGCGCAAGGCCAGGCCAGTGGCAAGATCAGCGATGCCTTCAGCGCCGACGACCTCGCCGACGTCCTGCTCACCTCCTGGCAAGGCGCGATGCTGCGCATGAAGGTCGAGCGCGACCCGGCCCCGCTTGAGCGCTTCAAGACGATCATTTTCCCCCTCCTGTTCGGAAAGGCCTCGTGATGACCAACATTTCAGAAGCACCGATCACCGCCACCCGCCACGAGATTCCGGTCCTCGATTCGACCATGTCCTATGTCGCGGCGGGCAGGCAGGGGCCGACCGTGCTGCTTCTGCACGGCAACCCGACCTCGTCCTATATCTGGCGCAACATCATCCCGCGGATTGCGCCGGTCGCACGCTGCATCGCGCCCGACCTGATCGGCTATGGCCAGTCCGGCAAGCCCGACATCGCCTATCGCTTCGCCGATCAGGTCCGCTATCTCGACGCCTTCGTCGCGGCACTGCGGCTCGATCGCCTCGTCATCCTGGCGCAGGACTGGGGCACGGCGCTCGCCTTCCACCACGCCTCCCGCCGGCCGCAGAGCATGCTCGGCCTCGCCTTCATGGAATTCATCCGGCCCTTCGCCGACTGGGACAGCTTCCATCAGCGCCCGCAGGCGCGCGAGCTGTTCAAGGCCTTCCGCACGTCCGGAAAGGGCGAGACGCTGATCCTCGACGACAACATCTTCATCGAGCGTATCCTGCCGGGCTCGGTACTACGCCAGATGACCCCGGAGGAACTGGCCGCCTATCGCCAGCCCTTCCCGACGCCGGCTTCGCGCCGGCCGATCCTGCGCCTGCCGCGGGAGTTGCCGATCGCCGGCGAGCCTGCCGATGTCTTTGCGATCAGTACCGCCGACCACGCCGCCTTGCGGGCCTCGACCTATCCCAAGCTACTGTTCTCAGGCGATCCCGGCGCGCTGATCTCTCCGGAGCAGGCGCGTGAGTTCGCCGCCGGCCTGACGAATTGCCGCCTCGTCGAACTCGGCCCGGGCGCGCATTACCTGCAGGAAGATCACCCCGAAGCGATCGGCGACGCCGTCCACGATTGGCTCATCGAGATCGGCGCCGCGCAAGCGCCGGAGACCCACGGCCAGCAGGCGGCTGCCGGCTGATCAGTCCGCGAACACCTCGGCCAGCACCTGCGCGGCTTCGTCCGGCGCCTCGACATGGACGAAATGGCCGGCGCTCTCGCAGAAGGTCACCTGCACATCGTCGAAATAGTGCGACAGGAAAGTCGACCAGTCCGATTTCAGGATCGGGTCATGCCGGCCCCAATGCACCCGCGTGCGCTGATGGATCGGCACGGACGGCGCCGGGTGGCCATCGATCGCGGCGATCCGCGCCGCGTTCTGGCTGCGATACCAGTCGAATCCGCCGCGCAGATTGCCGGGCTTCATGAAATTCTCGACCCAAAGATCGAAGACCGGCGCGAAGGCATCCTTGCGATGACACCAATGCGTCAGGAAATGCCCGAGATAGAGCGCGCAGGCCTCGCGGCTGGAGCCGATCAATTGCTCCGCCAGCGGCAATTGCTGGAAGGACTGATACCAGATCTCGTTGATGTGGCCGTCGCGGACCCAGGCCGATCCGACACTCGGCGTCGGGCAGTTGAAGAACAGCAGCTTCTCGACCCGCTGCGGATGGCGCCGCGCCAGCCCTTGCGCGACATAGGCGCCGACATCGTGGCCGACGACGCCGACCGGGCCGGTGCCGAGTGCCTCCAGCAGCGCCGCCATGTCGTCGGCATGGGCGTTGGCGCCGACATCGCTGCGCGGTGCCGATGACTTGCCGCTGTCGCCGAAGCCGCGCAGATCGGGCGCGATCAAACGGAACTCGCCATGCAGGCGGTTCATCACCGGCAGCCAGCTCATCCAGAACTCCGGCCAGCCATGCAGGAGCAGCACAGCCGGTCCGTCGCCGACCTCGGCGACGTGAAGAACGGTGTCGCGAACGATGACCTGACGGTGCCTGAGGCCGGGCGGCAAGGCGAAATCGCTGGACATGACAGCTCCGGAAGCGAATCGCCGGGAAGGCTAGCGCCTCGAACGAGCGTTCCGCAATCCATGGGACGGCGAAGCCCGCATGCGCGGCGGGTCGAGGTGGGACGAGCGCCACACCGTCACCTCGCCCGAGGGCGGCAAGACCACTTGCGAAACCTCGGACCGCACCCAGACGATCCGCGACGGCGGACCGGATGGCGAAGTCGTCTCGCGCTCGACCTGGACCGAGCGCGGACCGGAACGCGAGGCGACGGTGCAGCAGGTGTTTGCTCAGGAAGGAGTTCGCAGAGCCGTCAGCGCTGCGGGCACTATCCTGTTGGGCTGGCTCTCCCCCAGCGACGACATCGACGGTCAGCGAACCGTCATGGGCTTCGTGCCGCGCGAGTATCAACCGGGCAAGAGCGGGCAGATGGATCTCTGCCTTCGTTGGGAAGCCAGGGGAAGAGGAAGTCAAAGATGCCTGCAAAAAACTCGAAACTGTTCAGGAGCTGGCCAATCGCGCTGGCCGTGCCGCAGGCGAGCCGGGGAATTTTTCATCCATGGCAACCTACGGCACCAACGTCCACGTTCGTTTCAAGGATTTCGTTGAGAGCCTAAAGAACGAGAATTTCCGCGCTGAGCGATCTTTCCTGAAGGAGGCGGCCGATCCGACCAGCAGAGACGAACTTGATATCGGTTATCCACGTTCGGTGCGTGTTGATGCCTACGAGTACAGACCGGAGAGCGGAACGCTCTGTGTCTATGATCTAAAAACCGGCCGGCGAGGCCTCTCAGTCCCGCGCTCCGACATTCTCGCGACTGCCGCTTATCTCGGTATAAGAGACGTCCGCCGTGTCATCATGCTCGAAGTCAGGCCTCGCAAATGACGACGAAAAAGCAGATCAACCGGCTTCTGGGCGAGTTGTTGGAGCGCAATCCGGATCTTGCCCAATCCGAGCGCTTCGTCATCGTCAAACCGCTCCGCCACGTGATGCGCTCGATCTCGATCGGCCGTGGCATCGAAGCCGACGGCCCTCAATTCCTCTGCTCGATAGGTCATTTCTTCGACCCCAGGGCCAACCGGCAAGGCATCACCCTCGATCGCTTCTTCACGGCGCACGGTGCGCCGCATCGCTGGACGGAACCCGGCATGCACGCCGCCTTTATCGAAGCCTGCGAGACCCGGATTCTTCCAAAGATGCGCAACGTCAACACGATCGAGGATATGCTTCGTTTCAGAACCCACGGCTCGAGCGAGTTCAGGGCGTCCGTTAGATTCGTCATCCATCAGATTCACTTCGCGGCAGCCTATGGCCGCTTCGAGCGCGCCTTGCGTCGTTTCGAGCGCATCAAGCATTGGGATCGCTCCCGCATGTCCTGGCGCCGGCCCGAATTCGAGCACGTCGCAGACGAGCTTGTGCCGTTGATGCGGGCAGATGACCGCGACGGCGTCATCCGCCTTCTTCATCACTGGGAGGAGGATCGCGTCCGCCGCTTCGGCTTGGAATCGATCTACGAACCCACGCCCTTCCCGCTCGAACTGGCGGCGGGCGCCTGAGTTCAGTTCCGCGTCGCGGTCGCCGTCACGCCGGGATCGACCTTGAAGCTCGAGGCCTCGATCACCGCGGTGCCGATCATTGTCTTCACGGAGATGCGCACCGGCAGCATCATGTTCGTCCCGGCAACGGGAGCGAGCCAGGTCGAGATCTCCTTGTTCTCGGCCATGAACTTGGTCGAGGGGCGCAGGGAGCGGTGGCCGGCGATCGGCACATAGCGCGCCTGGCAGACCGAGACCGGGCCGCTATAGCCGTCGATCTTGATCTCGCGGGTGCCGGAATAGCTCAGCTTGATGTCGTAGCGCGCCGCGCCGTCGAAGATCGCCAGCGTGCGATTGCAGGCCGCTGCGCCGCCAGTGCGGCCGGAAGCCTCGACCGGCATCAGGAAGGCGCTGAGCGGGTCCATGATGTTGCGCTGGTGCTCGTCCTTGAGCGGGACGCGATCGGGCTTGGCGTCGATCGGCGGCTCGATCGCCAGCGCCTGCACGGCATTGCCGCCGAGCGCCATGCGCACCGTGCGGCTTTCGCTGGAATTGGCCGAGGACACCGCGAAGGCTGTCGGCGAGAGCCGGCTGCCGTTGAGGTTGCCGGTCGCGGTGCCGGAGCCGCGCCCGCCGGTGAAGCTGCCGACGAGGCCGGTCAGCTTGGCGGTGGCGTCGAGCTTGTAGCTGCCGCCGTCGATACCACCGGCGAGATTGGCCTTGCCGAGCGAGAGGCCGAGCAGGCGGACGTCATAGGTCGCATCGAGCGAGGCCGCCTGTGCGGCCGGCACCGGCAAGGCGAGCATCAGCACCGCGACGAAGGCGCTGCTGACAGACGACAAGGCGAGCTTCATCGTGAGGCTCCGGAGCGCGACGGACATCGTCGCATGCACTGAGATTCGGTCCGAATCGTGACTGGTTATCGTCAGCTTGGCGGGATAATGGTTACCGAGATGTTTCCGGGCCGTTTGCGCAAGGCCTGCCTTGACGGGCTGTCATCGGCCCGTTATAGACCGCCCACTTCAATTTGACTTCCGGTGCTCGCCTGCCGGCACGTCGCGTGTCGGCATTTTGCGTTGAGTACTCGGAGATTTTGGGAACACGATCATGGCCCGCCGTTGCGAACTGACCGGGAAAGCCACCCTGACCGGCCACCTCGTCAGCCACTCGAACCGCAAGACCAAGACGGTCTTCCGGCCGAACCTCGTCAACGTCACGCTCCAGTCGGATACGCTCGGCCGTTCGATCCGCCTGCGCGTCTCGGCGAACGCGCTGCGCACTGTCGACCATCGCGGCGGCCTCGACGCCTTCTTGGTCAAGGCTCCGGCCGGCGAGCTGTCGACCGGCGCGCTGGCGCTGAAGCGCGACATCGAGAAGAAGCTCGCCGCCAACTGAGCGCGGGCTTCCCTCGGGATTGAACGAAGCGGCCGCAAGGCCGCTTTTTTCGTTTGAATTTGGTCCGTCATTCTCGGGCGGAGCGAAGCGCAGACCCGAGAATCTCCTGACGAGAAGGCGCTGATCGGAGCCTCATCCGGCCTGAGATGCTCGGGTCAAGCCCGAGCATGACGCGCACTGTTACTGCGCCAGCTCGAACTCCAGCAGCACCGTCCGCTGCAGGAAGGTCGAGAAATTATCGTCCGAGATCAGGGTGACGATCGTCCGCCCGCCCTCCAGGTGGACCGCCATACCCTCCATATTGTCGATCTCCTGGCCGAGATCGGCCTCGATCAGGATCGGCCCGTCCAGCTTCGCCCCCGGGCGGATCGTGCTGCCGGCGATGCGGCGGATGCGCATGCCGACACCGCGCAGCGGCTTGTACCAGCGCTCCAGCAGCAACATGTCGCCGCCGGGCAGGAAGGCGAGGTCGGTGATGTCGTAGCCGTCGCGGCGGATCACCTGCAGCGTGCCCGGCTGACGCCCGCCGAGGATGAAGCCCGTGGTCGGCTCGTCCTCGCGGCCCGAGCGCTCTGAGATCGCGATCAGCGCCCCGCCAAGCGGATGCCCGGCCGGCAGCACGCCGAGCGCCTCGAAGCCGCGATTGCTCGGCAGGCGCTTTGCCGCCGGGGGCACCGGCACGAGCTGTGCCCGCGCCTCGACGCCGTGGCGGGCCCAGTCGAAGCGCAGGATGTCATGGGTGCGCTCGACGCCGATGAAGGCGGTGCCGCCCTGGATCGCCAGCGATTCGGTATCGAAATAGCGCGAGCGATGCAGCGGCTTGCCGGACGCCCCGAGGATCGGCGCGAGCTCAGCCTCCTCCAGCCCGGCGAGCTTGCCCTGCTTGCGAGCGACCCTTGCCGTCAGCCAGAAGCCGTTGTCGGTGATCGCGACGATTCTATCGCCGTCGGGCGAGCGCCACAGCCCGGAGAATCCGCCGAACCGGGGATGGCTTCCGGTGAGCTGGAGGCCGCCGCGGAAGGTCAGCTGGCCGAAGCGCGTCTTCGTCGCAGTGCCCGGCTCGAAGCTCACGATCGGCCGGGCGGAGATGCTGACCGGGACGCGCCCGGGCTCGAGGCTCTGTGCTCGTGCGGACAGGCTGAAAGCCGCCGCGCCGAGGCCGGCGAGGGCGCTACGGCGGCTGAGACTCATTGCAGGCGGCGCGAGCCCCGCGAACCTGCCCCGCCGGCATCCTCCTCGAACAGCTCCGCCAGCTTCTCGGTCATCACGCCGCCGAGTTCCTCGGCGTCGACGATGGTGACGGCGCGGCGATAATAGCGGGTGACGTCGTGGCCGATGCCGATCGCGATCAGCTCGACCGGCGAACGCGTCTCGATCTCGGCGATGACATGGCGCAGATGCCGTTCGAGATAGCTGCCGGCATTGACCGAGAGGGTGGAATCGTCGACCGGCGCGCCATCCGAGATCACCATCAGGATCTTGCGCTGCTCGGAGCGGCCGAGCAGGCGCTTATGCGCCCAGTCGAGCGCCTCGCCGTCGATGTTCTCCTTGAGCAGCCCCTCGCGCATCATCAGCCCGAGATTCTTGCGCGCGCGCCGCCATGGCGCGTCGGCGGCCTTGTAGATGATGTGGCGGAGATCGTTGAGGCGGCCGGGATTGGCCGGCTTGCCCGATTGCAACCAGCTTTCGCGCGACAGGCCGCCCTTCCAGGCGCGGGTGGTGAAGCCGAGCAGCTCGACCTTGACGCCGCAGCGCTCCAGCGTTCGCGCCAGGATGTCGGCGCAGGTCGCCGCCACCGTGATCGGCCGACCACGCATCGAGCCGGAATTGTCGATCAGCAGCGTCACCACGGTGTCGCGGAAATTCGTGTCCGATTCCTGCCGGAAGGAGAGCGGCTGGAACGGGTCGATGATGATGCGCGGCAGGCGCGAGGGATCGAGCGCGCCCTCCTCCAGGTCGAACTGCCAGGAGCGGTTCTGCTGCGCCATCAGGCGGCGCTGCAGCCGGTTCGCCAGGCGCGCGACGACGCCCTGGAGATGCGCTAGCTGCTTGTCGAGATAGGCGCGCAGGCGCGTCAGTTCCTCGGCGTCGCAGAGTTCCTCGGCCGTGACGATCTCGTCGAACTTCTGGGTATAGGCCTTGTAGTCGGTCTGCGGCCGATCGTTGGCGCGGCTGTCGCGCGGGCGCGGCGCTTCGCCGGCCTCCTCGGCCTCGGAGCTCTCGTCTTCCTCGTCCCAGTCGCCGGCCGGCGCATCGGCGGCCTCGGAGGCGCCTTCCTGCAATTCCTCGGCGGCGTCCTCGCTGGTCTCGGTCTCCGAGCGCTCGCCCTGGCTCTGCTGCTCGGCCTCGCCCTGCTCCTGCTGCTGGTCGTCGGAGGACTGGTCCTGATCGTCCTCGTCCTCCTCGGCATCGTCGCCCTGGCTCGACTGCTCGGCCATGTCGAGCGAGACGAGCAGGTCGCGCACGGTGCGGGCGAAGGCGCGCTGATCCTCGATCGACTTCGCCAGCCGATCGAGATCGTCGCCCGCCTTCTCCTCGATCTGCTCGCGCCAGAGATCGACCAGCTTCTCCGCCGCCTTGGGCGGCTTCAGCCCGGTCAGGCGCTCGCGCACCATCAGGGCGAGCGCATCCTCCAGCGGCGCATCGGCACGATCGGTGATTTCCTCATAGCGACCGCCACGATGATAGCGGTCCTCGAGCATCGACGAGATATTGCTGGAAACACCGCTCATCCGGCGCGAGCCGACGCTCTCGACCCGGGCCTGCTCGACCGCGTCGAAGACGGCACGGGCCGCATCGCCCTCGGGCGCGGCGCGACGATGAACGGCGGCATCGTGGCAGGCAAGGCGCAGCGCCATCGAATCGGCATGGCCGCGCAGGATCGCGACATCATTGGCGGTGAGCTTGCGCGGCGGCTCCGGCAGGCGGGCGCGCTCGCCGACCAGCGAGGGTTTGTCGGCAGCGAAGACGATCTCCATCTCCGGCTTGCGCGCGATCGCCTTCATCGCGCCCGAGACCGCCCGCTTCAGCGGCTCGGCCGGCGCTTCCTTCGGGGTTCCGGGCTTGCGATTGGAGATGCTCACGACTGATCCTCTACGCGCTGCATGATCAAAGCACCTTCCTGAAACGGAACCAGGTCATGCCCGCTTCAGGACAATCCTCGATCTGCCCATACGCAAAATAACCGTGCATTTTATAGAAAGCCGGTGCCTGGAAGGAAAACGTATCGACGAGGACACCTCTGGCCCCGCGGCTTCTCGCCTCCGTTTCCGCCCGCTTCAGCAACGCCGTGCCGAGCCCGCTCCGGCGGAAGCGCTCATCCACCCAGAGCAGGCTGATATGCATCCACTCGCCGATCGCCTCGGCCATCAGTCCGCCGCGCACGCTTCCATCGACATTCGCGGTGGCGGCAAATGCCTTGGGTGAGCGGCCGTGCATATGCTGGCGATTGAAGCCCTCGAGGCCTGCTGCAATGATTTTCTTTGCGGCGCCATAGGTGGTCTCGACCCGGACCGAAACAGCGTCAAGCGTGGCGCGCTGCTCGGCCGGCGCCCGCTCGATCTGCCTCAGCTCGCGATCGGGGATGCTCATAGCGCCTTCATGAAGTGGTGGAAGCTCTGGCCGGCGACCGGATAATCCTCCATGCGGCCGTATTCGCGATAACCCATGCGCGGGTAGAAGCCCGGCGCCTGGATGCTCATCGTGCCGAGATAGACCCCGCGCGCGCCATAATCGCGCGCCGCCTGCTCGGCCATCGCCAGCAGCGCCTCGCCATGGCCGGCGCCGCGATGAGCCTCGTCGATCCAGAACAGGTCGACATAGAGCCATTGCCATTTCAGCTCGCCGATCAGGCCGCCGACCATGGCGCCGCTCTCGTCGCGCAGGCTGATCGCCAGGGGCTCGGCATTGCGCGGCCCGACCCTGGCCTCGTTATGGGCGGATAGGCCGCGCACCACGGCCTCGCGCGTCGCGGCGAAATCCGCCTCGCGCTGGATCGTGGCCTGCTTGCTGTCGGCGGCGCTCACGGCGTGCTCCTCAGCGCGCCCGTCCGTCATACATCGTCGGGCTCAGCTCGGTCGGCTCGACGCCGGCGAGGCAGCGGACGTTGATCGCGACAGTCGGCGTGCCGTCCGGCGCATTGGCGCGGGCGAAGGATTCCATGCCGCAGGTCTCGCAGAACAGATGCTGGATCTTCTGCGAGTTGAAGCGGTACTCGGTCAGCGCATCCTCGCCCCTGGTCAGGGTGAAGCTGGTGGCCGGGCTGAAGGCCAGCACCGAGCCGCGGCGCTGGCAATAGGAGCAGTTGCAGGTGATCGTCCGCGAGAGGTCGGCCTCGACCTCGTAGGCGACCCGCCCGCAGTGACAGGAACCTTCATACCGAGCCATGGCCGGCCTCCTGCTGGTTGAGCCTGGTCCGATCGCGAAAGTGGGGCCACTTTCGCAAGGGCGCTTCAGCTCAGGACGACGTTGACCGCGCTTTCCGGCAATTCCTTGCCGAAGGAACGCTGGAAGAACTCCGCCACCAGCGTGCGCTCCATCTCGTCGCACTTGTTGAGGAAGGTGACGCGGAAGGCGAAGCCGATATCGCCGCCGAAGATCGCCGCGTTCTCCGCCCAGGTGATGACGGTACGCGGGCTCATCACGGTCGAGAGATCGCCGTTCATGAAAGCATTGCGGGTGAGGTCGGCGACGCGGACCATCTTGTTGACGGTGTCCTTGCCCTCCGGCGAGGCCTGATAATGCTTCGACTTGGCGAGCACGATCGCGACCTCGTTGTCGTGAGGCAGGTAGTTCAGCGTGGTGACGATCGACCAGCGGTCCATCTGGCCCTGGTTGATCTGCTGGGTGCCGTGATAGAGGCCCGAGGTGTCGCCGAGGCCGACCGTGTTGGCGGTGGCGAACAGACGGAAGGCGGCGTGCGGGCGGATGACGCGCTTCTGGTCGAGCAGCGTCAGCTTGCCGGACTGCTCGAGCACGCGCTGGATCACGAACATCACGTCCGGGCGGCCGGCATCGTACTCGTCGAAGACCAGCGCGATGTTGTTCTGCAGCGCCCAGGGCAGGATGCCGTCCTGGAACTCGGTGATCTGCTTGCCTTCCTTCAGCACGATCGCGTCCTTGCCGACGAGGTCGAGGCGCGAGACATGGCTGTCGAGGTTGACGCGGACGCAGGGCCAGTTGAGGCGGGCCGCAACCTGCTCGATATGGGTCGACTTACCGGTGCCGTGATAGCCCGAGATCATCACGCGTCGGTTATGGGCGAAGCCGGCGAGGATCGCGATCGTGGTGTCGCGGTCGAAGCGGTAGTCCGCATCGAAATCGGGAACATGCGCCTCGGGCTTGGAATAGGCCGGCACCTCCAGATCGCTGTCGATCCCGAAGACCTGACGCACCGACAGCTTCATGTCGGGCATCCCGGGGGCGGAGGCAGTCGTCGTTGTCATCGTTCTTCTCCGGGCGCAGGACAGGGGCCGGCTGAAGATCCGGTGTCCTGGAGCCGACCGAAAGGGAGGCGTGTAGAACCTCATTAAAGCGAAAGCTTTGGGCCGGCAATTCGCAAGAGGCATGCCGTCCCTTCGCCGGCATGCATTCACGCACGGCTCGCGAGCAGCCTTGCAATGGCTGCGACAGTGCCCGTCGCCCCGTCGAGATCGACCTTCGCGGCCGGAGGAGCGCCCCGCGCCAGCGCCGTCTCGATAGCGGCCGCGAGCGCCTGCGGCCCCTCGGCAAGCTTCACAACACGCGCCAGCCCGGCTCGTTCCAGAGCCGCGGCGCGCAAGGCCTGCTCGGTCTCGTTGCCGGCGTCGAAGGGCACGAGCAGCGCGGGACGACCGGCTTGCAGCAGGTCGAGCACCGTATTGTAGCCGGCCTGGCTGATCGACAGGGAGCAGCCGGCGAGAAGCGCCGGGAAATCCGGGCGCGCCCATTCGACCCGGGCGTTGTCAGGAGCCGATTGTCGCAGGGTGGCGAAGTCGGCCTCGCAGACGCCGCGGCCGATCAGGAGATGGAAGGGCCGCCGCGGCAGCAATCGAGCCGCCGCGAGCGTGGTCTCGAACAGCGGCAAGGCTGCCGCCGAGCCGCCGCCGGAGACGAGGATCGTCCCCGACGAATCTGCTGGGGTCCCCCGCAATGCGGATGGTTCCGCCAGATAGCCAGTATAGACCAGCTTGCCGGCGATCTCCGGCGTCATCGGCCAGGAGGCATCGAGCGGCAGGACGCGCGGGTCGCCATGGACCAGCACGGCATCGAACAGCGTGGCGATCCGCTCGGCCGTCTCCGCCAGGCGGGCCGGACGTTGTGGCGCGACCAGTACGTCGCGGATCGAGGACAGGATTAGCACGCCCGGATTGGCCTCACGGGCAGCCGCGATCAGCGCCAGGAACTCGCCCGCGAGCTGGCGCCGGCCGAACGGGAAATGCTCGGTGACGACGATATCGGGCGAAAGCTCTGAAACCAGGCCGACCAGTTGCTCGCGCCGCGCGGCAAGTCGCTCTGGCGTCGCGGCCTTTCCGTCCTCGTCGAGCAGATTGCGGAAATCCGTGCCCTGCGTGCGCACCGGTGGCAGTTGCACGAAGCGATAATCCGCCGCCTTGCCGTCCGGCATGCCGCCGCTGGCGAGCGCGACCTCATGGCCCCCCCCTGCCAGCGCCCGCGCCAACTGCCGCGCCCGCACGAGGTGGCCGATCCCCAGCAGATGGGTGACCGCGATCAGGATGCGCGCGCTCATGGCGCGCCATCGTCGTTGCCGGCGACCGCCGCCAGCAGCGCCCGATGCACCCTCGCGAGGCCGGCCTGCGCCGAGAACTCGGTCCGCAACCTGTCGAAGGCCGCAGCGCCAAGCTTCGCCCGCCATTGCGGATCACGGGCCAGCCCCTCCAGCGCCTTGGCCAGGGCCGTGACATCGCTCGGCCGCAGCAGCAGCCCTTCGCGGCCATGCTGCACGAATTCGGGAATGCCGGCGAAGTCGGTCGCGACGATCGGCAGGGCCTGGCTCGCCGCCTCCATCACCACATTGGGCAGGCCGTCGCGGTCGCCGTTCTCCGCCTGCTTCGAGGGCAGCACGAAGAGATCGGCCTCGCGCAGCGCCGCGATCACCGCATCCTGCGCCTGCGGCCCGCGCCACTCGATCCGCGAGGCAAGGCCGAGCTTGTCCGCCTGCGCCTTCAAGGCTGCAAGCATCTCGCCACCGCCGATATGGACGAGCCGCCAGTTCAGCTCGGCCGGCAGGATCGCCAGCGCCGCGAGCAGGTCGTCGAACCCCTTCTTTGCCACCGCCCGTCCGATGGTGATGAACCGCACCGGCTCGGCCTGATCGGAACCGTCACGCGGCAGGCGCGCATCCAGCGGCTCCGGAAACCGCGTCAGGTCGAGCCCGTGATAGAGCAGCGCGATCTTGTCCGGCTGCTCAGCGAGGCGGTCGAGCTCGGCGTGGCCATCGCGGGTGCAGGTCACGCCCCAGCGCGCATCGGCGATCTTCTCGCGCTTCTCCCAGTCCGGCGTCGTCCAGATGTCCTTGGCATGAGCCGAGAACGACCAGCTCAGCCTCCGGCTCAGCGCCGCATAGCGGATCACCGAAGCCGGCGTGTGCAGGTAATGGACATGGAGATGGCGGGTGCTCGCCGGCAGCTCACGGGCCATGACGCAGGCCTGGCCGAAGCGGCGCAGGCGATTGCGCGTGCGCTCGCGAGCGAAATCGCGCAGGAAAACCCCGAGCAGCCTGACGATACTCGGCCGCGCGAAGGCGCTCGCGACACCGCGCAGCACCCGCGGCCAGTCATCGTGCAGATATTCCGGCAGATAGTGCAGCGGCGCGCTGATCTCCTGATGCATCATGTGCCGCGCGCCATCGGTCGGATGGCGCAGCGACCAGATCGCGAAGGGCAGGCCGAGCCGCTGCAGGCCGAGCAGCTCCTGGGCGATGAAGGTTTCCGACAGGCGCGGATAGCCCTTCATCGCGATCGCGACCGCCGGCCCTTCGGACTTACCCATGCTCATCTGCGGCCGATCAGCATGAAACGGGTGTAATTCTTGCTCGGCAGCGCCCCGGCAAACCACAATTCCGACAATCCCGCCTGAGCCTTGAAGGCGTCGAGCGAGGGCACGCAGCTGCGATGATCCGGCTCGCGGAAGTAATCATTCGATTGCAGCAGCAGTGGCAAACCGGCCGGCAAACTGGAAATCCAGCCGGGTACATCGTCGAGATGTTCGCAGCTGGTATTGATCACCAGCCCCGGCCACCCGCCTTCGCCCCGCTCGAAATCGAGCTCCATCATGTCGGCGGTCTGTGCCCGGAAGCAGCCGGCGGCGACATGGCGATGGTTGAGGATCTCGGCGATCGGCGCGCAGTCCGGATCGATGTCGAGGCTCACCAGTTGCGGGATCGCAAGCCGCTCGTCGGCCAGCAGCATCGCGCCGAGCACGCCATGCCAGGCGCCGAGCACCCAGACCGGCCCGCCAGGCTTCGGCAGGACCTGCGCCAAGGTCTCGACCAGCCAGCGCTTCGAGGCGATCTGCTTGGGATTGAAGGCGATCGAGATATCGGCCCGCACGCCCTTGCCGACCAGCCGCGCGAGATCGGCGACGATTGCGTCATCCGTCAGCGCCGCGACGCCGCGCAGGATGTCGTGCAGCGCCTCCTGGGAAATCTCGTCGGTCATCGAAGCTCTGGCGGTGGGGAGGTCGGAAGCGGCCGGACCATAGGGAGGCAGGCGGAAATTTGCCAGCCGTGCTAGCTCCGATCGGGCCCCGGATCGGCCAGATCGGGGGTCGCGTCCTTCGCCGCCGAAACCCAGTCACCGGCTCCGTCCTTGGCCTGCATGCCCTGTTCCGTGTCCGAGCGGGCCTCGCCCGCCGGCGTGCTGCCGAAACCGTAGACCTGCATCGGCTTGTCGCGGCCCTTGACCGAGATCTTGTGCGGGACGGTGTCGCGATAGCTGCGGCCGGTCGCGCTCACCGTCTCGGCGGAGACGACGATGTCCGAGAGGAGCCGCCGCGTCGCCGCCTCGAGCTGGCTCGCGATCATCACGGTTTCGCCGACGGTGATCTCGCGGCGCCCCATGCTCTCGTTCTCGACCGCGCCGACGATCGCCTGGCCGCCATGGATGCCGATGCCGATGCGCAGCGGCAATGGCAGGGCGTTCGCGTATTCGCGGTTGAGCGCCTCGACTGCGCGCACCATGTCGCCGGCCGCCGCGATCGCCGCCGCGCCTGCCCGCGCCGGTGTCGTCTCCAGGCCGAACACCGCCATCAGCCCGTCGCCATAGATCGCCTCGATGCGGCCGCCATGCGCCGCGATCGCCTGGGACATCTCGTCATAGAAGCGATTGAGCAGGGTCATCAGGTCGTGCGGTAATTGCCGTTCGGACAGTGCGGTGAAGGCCCTGAGGTCGGCGACCATCACCGTCAGCCCCTTCTTGCCGATCCGGTCATCCGGATCGACGGTCCCCGACGGGCCGGCACCGCGCTGCTTGGCAGCGAGCAGGATCTGGACCTGAAGGTCGCGCTTGGGCCTGATCTGGCAGGCGAGCCGGACATGGTCGCCGGCCGAGATCCGGCGCAGCAGGCGCGCCTCGGCCGGAGCAGGCGGCGGCAGGTCGTCGGCGCCGTCGAGCACCAGGACGCGGCAGGTGGCGCAGCGCGCCCGCCCGCCGCAGAGCGCGGCATGAGGGATGCCGAAGCGCCGGAAGATCTCGAGCAGGGTCGGGCCCGGAATGACGCGGCGCACGCCATGGCCGACGAAGCGCACAGCGATGGCGCCGAGTGCCCGGGCTCGAAGTTCGCGCAGCACGACGAAACCGGCAAAACCGCCGATCAGGCCGAAGAAAGCGCGCTTGGCCCAGGTCACGTTCAGGTTGAACATGTCGACCTGCTGGGCCGTGTAGAGCTCGGGCGGCAGCGCCATCATCTGCGCCTCGCGCCCGGCAACCGAAAAGCCGATCAGCGCGAGCAGCGGGACCAGGATCGCTGCGAGCAGGAACGGATCGCGCCAGCGCGCATAGGCATCGCGCGCCCGGAAGGTGAAGTGCAGGCCGATTACGCCATGCGTCCAGACCAATAGCAGCAGCAGGCTCTGCGACAGGGCAAGATTGGGCCAGAGCCGGCGCAGCACCGCGTGATAACTCTCGTCCTGTCCGAACAGCACGCCCTGGACCCGCGTGCTGACGATATGGTCGATCAGCAGCAGCGGGATCGCGACGCCAAGCACGATCTGGATCACCTCGCGGCCCGGCATGCGGAAGGTGCGCCGCTGCGCCACGCGCAGCAGGGCGAAGACCGGGTGGACGAGGAGCGAGCCGTAGAGCGCGACCGTGCCGATCCAGCTGTGCCAGAACCAGTAGCGCCAGTCCTGCGCCGCCTCCATCGCCTCGACGCCGAAGATGCCGAGCGCGTGGTTGAGGAAATGCGTGGTCGCGAAGACCATCAGGATGCAGCCGGACGCGAAGCGCACGTCGCGGCTCCAGGACGACATCTGGTCGAAGCCTGAAGCGGCGGGCTTGCGCCCCGCCGGCGTGCTCGGAACCGCTGTCATCGACGCACCCGGCGCTTCAATGTGTCTTCTCGCCATGCAGGACGGAATCCGCCAGGCGATAAAGCCGCCCGGCGAGATCGCGCGACAGCGCGACCGAGAACTCCGGGATATTGTCGAGCAGTTCGAAGAACAGCGCACGCGGCAGCCGCAGCGCGACCACATCGGTCTTGGCGGCGGCCCGTGCCGCATTGGTCTGGTTGCAGAGCAGAGGGACGTCGCCGATGATGCTGCCCGTCGCAAGCCGGAAGGATTGCTGGCGGCCGTCGGCAAAATCATGCGAGAGCTCGACCTCGCCCTCCAGCACGCAATAAACCTCCTCGGGCTTGGCGCCCTCCTCGGTAATGACCGTGCCGGCCGGAAAATAGAGGCGCTCGCCCATCAGCGCGAGCAATTTCAGCCGCGGTCCGGGCAGCCCTCGGAACAGCGGGATGGATTTCAGGCAGCCTATATCGCTCTCGAGCGTCATGTCCTTGCCCCGATCGGAACCGCACCATTGGGAACCGGCAGATCGTCCGGCAGATCGTCGGCCTCGTCGCTGGCTCCGCCTTTGCTGTTCACCCTGGCCACGGCTCCGTTGAACACGATCTTCTCAGGGATATCGGCAGCCAGCCCCTGATCGGTCAAGAGCAGGAACGCCGTCTTGTCCCGGCAATAGGTGCCGATCCGCCGGATCAGGTCGCCGGGATCGGTGCAGGTGACGGCAAAGGCATCGAGATCGAGGACCAGAATATCGGGCCGCTTGATCAGTGCCTGGGCCAGCGGCACCATCAGGCGCAGGCGCAGCGGCAGATAGCGGCCGCGCAGTCCAACATCGGTCCCCAGCCCCAGGCGATAGGCCGCCGAGTCGAGTCCGGCTCGCGACAACGCTGCCCGGGCGATCTCCGCCACCTTGCGGCCGGCATCGGGGACACCGAAGCCGATACGCCCGAACAGCAGGTTGTCGCGCACGCTCGCGCCGTGGATCACATCGGCCGGATCATAGAACTCGATCTCGTCGGCCTTCTCGCCGGGCAGATAGGTCTTGAAGCTGTGCCGGGCCCGCAGCACCCGCCGGCGCAGGGCGATGTCGAGCAGGTTGAGCCGGTGCTTGGGCTCGACATAGCCGAGCGCGAGCGCGACCAGCTCGCGCTGCACGGTCGGATCGAGCAGGCTGCGCCGGTCGTGCCGCCGCAGCGCCTCGGCGAGCTCGCCGAGCTTTTCCAGGTCGATCTCGCCACCGAAGGCATAACGCTCGAACAGGATATGGCCCTGCGGCAGGCCGGCGAAGATCTCGACCAAGGTCGAGGCGATGCGCCCGCCGATCTCGGCGAGCGGTTCCTCCAGCGCCTCGGCCTGCAGCACCGAGCGGGCGTAAGCATCCTCGAGCAGGAAGTCGGCCGGCTGGCGGCCATTGCGCATCGCGCCGAAGACGAGGTTCTCGGCGATCGTCGCATTGGCGTTGTAGCGATCGAGGTCGAAGGTCTCGATCAGCCCGCCGAGCTTGGTCTTGGTCAGCTCGGCGGCAACGACCTTGCGCGCCTCGACGATGCGCTCGGCCGCGCCTTCGGGCAGCGGTGCGATCACCTTGGCGTCGAGGCCGAGCTCGTAGATCTCATCGGCGCAGCCGAGCGTGTCGAGCACAGCGAGCATCCGCTCGTCCAGCGCCTCCTCGCCGTCGAGGCCCACGCCCTCATAGTCGTTCCAGTCGGCGCCGAAGGGCAATGGCGTGTTGCCGGCCCGTAGCGCCTCGATGAAGCGGCGATGCTCGTCCTGGTCGACGGCACGGTCGGGCTTGACCACCGGCCGCCTGCGCTTCAGCGGCAGCAGGATGTTGTCGCGCAGCGAGCCGTTGATGATCTCGATCTCGGGGCCGGCATAGCCGATCAGATGGCTGGCGCGCTCGACGCTGATCGTGGACAGGGGCTCGCCGTCGATCAGCACACGCCCGCCATAGCTCATCGTCTGCCGGCCGAGGATGCGGCCGAGCGTGTCGCGGCCGCTGCCCGCCGGCCCGATCAGCGCGACCTTCCCAGGTCGGTGCAGGCTCAGGCTCAGCGAAGCCAGCAAGGGCTGGCCGCGATTGTCGACCATCTCAAGCTTGTCGAGCCTGATCTCTCCGCGCGGTGCCAGCGGCGCGATCTCGCCCTTCTCCTCCAGCGTGACCACCTCGCTGGGGCTGAACTGGGCAATCACCTGTTCGTATTTGATGGTGACGTCGTTGCGCTGCTGCTCCCAGTCGATCAGTTCCTTGATCGGCGGCGGCAGGTCGCGATAGGCCGCGATCACCGCGACGAGCTGTCCGATATCGAGCCGGCCCTGCAAAGCGAAGAAGCCGCCGATCGCGTAGAAGAAGAAGGGCGTGATCTGCGCCATCAGGTTGTTCAGGAACTTGACCGCGAATTTGCGCTTGTAGAGCGCATAGCGGATGTCGAAGAGCGCCCCCAGCCGCCCGGCGATGTCCGACTGGATATAGGAGGTCGCGCCATTGCCCTGGATGGTCGGCCCGGCATCGACGATCTCGCCGATCCGGCCCGCAAGCTGGCGCGAGGCGATCTGGCGCTCGCGACCGAGGCGCAGCTGCTCCTTGCGCAGGATCGGGATGATCACCGCCTGCATCAGCACGATGACCAGCGCGATCGAGCCGAGCCAGACGCTCTGCATCATGATGAAGGCGAGCGCGGTCAGCGCCTGGCTGAGCAGGAAAGCCGGCTGGATGAAGGCATCGCCGACGAAGCTGCCGATCGGCTCGACCTCGTCCTTGATCATACTGGCGACCTCGGCCGGCTTGACCGAACGGATCTCCTCCGGCCGGAAGCGCATGAGCTGGCTGAACAGGTCGTAGCGCATGCGCCGGAGCATGCGCTCGCCGAGCACGCCCTTCTGCAGGTTGACGATGTATTTGAAGCCGCCGTTGATCAGGACCAGCGCAAGGAAATAGAAGCTCAGCGTCAGCAGCAGGCCGAGCTGGCCGACCTTGAAGCCCTCGAAAATCTGGATGCTGCCGCCGCCGAGGATATCGGGCCAATGCAGCGTCCAGTCGAACACCGTCGCCGTCGTCCGGCCTCCCTTGAAGGCGCCGCCCTGGATGGCGTCGTTGACGATGCGCTTGGGGACGTCGAAGGACAGCCAGTTGAACGGGATCGAGACGAGGATCACGAGCAGAACGATGATCTGCTCCCGGCGACTCTTCTGCCAGACGTAACGGAAGAGGCTTCTCTCCAAGGGGCTTTCCCATCCCATATCCGGACAAGCGGTAACAAGTCCGGCTTGCCCCCATATGTGGGCAGTTCACGACGCAGCGCAACATGCCGCTGGACTCGACAAGCCCGGCGGTTTCAAGTTCGCTCGAACGATGCGGCGTGGGTGGAAGCGCCGCCCTGTTGCAAGATCGTCATCGAGACGGGACAAGGACGGCGGGACCAGAGAAGGTGAAGGCGGCGCGTCGCAGCGGCAAACAGGCTTCGGCGGCAAATCGATCCGGATGGCGGCGCAGATCGTCCATTCGGCAATACCGACAACAGGGGACGACGGCGTCAGCCGCAGATGAACATTCTCGAGATCAACGACCTCCGGATCGGCTTCACCATCCACGGCTTCGCTCGCGATGTCGTGAAGGGCGTCGATTTCCGGATCCCGGCCGGCAAGACCGTGGCGCTCGTCGGCGAGTCCGGCTCGGGCAAGTCGGTGATCTCGCAGGCGATCATGGGCCTGCTGCCGCGGGCCGGGGCCATCACCGGCGGGAGCATCAAGTTCCGCGACCCCCAGGCGCAAGGCACCGTCATCGACATCGCCACCCTGCCGGCCGAGGGCAAGGAGATCCGTGACCTGCGCGGCGGGCACATCGGCATGATCTTCCAGGAACCGATGTCCTCGCTGTCGCCGGTCCACACCATCGGCAACCAGATCGAGGAAGCCTTGCAGCTGCACCGGCCGATGCCGAAGCTGCAGGCGCGCGAGCTGATCGAGGCGATGCTGAAGCGCGTCGGCTTCAAGGACCCGGCCCGCGCCTATGACTTCTACTCTTTCGAGCTCTCCGGAGGCCTGCGCCAGCGCGCCATGCTGGCCATGGCGCTGATCTGCCAGCCTGCGCTGCTGATCGCTGACGAGCCGACCACGGCGCTCGACGTCACCATCCAGGCCCAGGTGCTCGACCTGATGCGCGATCTCCAGGCCGAGATGGGCATGGCGATCCTGCTGATCACCCATGATCTCGGTGTCGTCGCCAACATGGCCGACGAGGTCGTGGTGATCTACCATGGCGAGATCATGGAGAGCGGCCCGGCCGAGGACATCTTCCGTCGCCCTCAGCATCCCTATCTCAAGGCCCTGCTCAAGGCCTCCCCGCATTTCGACATGCAGGAAGGCGAGCGGCTGGTCGCCCTGCGCGAGGCGCGCCCGCGCGCGCCGGCGGCGCCGAAGCCGCCGCCGCAAAGCCGCGATCAGCGGGCACCGCTGCTTGCCGTGCGCAACGTCCACAAGACCTATACCACCCATTCGAGCCGCTTCTTCGGCAAGGGCACGACCTCGACCGTCACCGCCGTCAACGATGTCAGCTTCGACATCGAGCGCGGCGAATGCCTCGGACTGGTCGGCGAGAGCGGCTGCGGCAAGACCACGCTCAGCAAGCTGATCATGCGGGCGCTGACGCCCGATTCTGGCGAGATCCGCTTCGACGACGGCAAGGACTGTGTCGACATTCTCTCGCTGCAGGGCGAGGACCTGCGCCGGTTCCGCCCCAAGCTTCAGATGATCTTCCAGGACCCGGTCTCGTCATTGTCGCCGCGCATGACCGTGATGAACCTCCTGCGCGAGCCGCTCGTGATCCATGAGCGCGGCGACAGCGCCGAGCAGAAGGCTCGCGTGAAGGCGCTGATGGACGATGTCGGGCTCGATCAGCGTTTCCTCTCGCGCTATCCGCACTCCTTCTCCGGCGGCCAACGCCAGCGCATCGGCATCGCGCGCGCGCTGGCACTCGATCCGGAGCTGATCATCTGCGACGAGCCGGTCTCGGCGCTCGACGTCTCCGTGCAAGCCCAGATCCTCAACCTGCTCAAGGACCTGCAAGCCGAGCGCGGCCTGACCTTCCTGTTCATCTCGCATAATCTCGCGGTGGTGAACTACATGGCCGACCGCATCGCGGTGATGGCGAACGGGCGCATCGTCGAGCTCGCGCCGCGCCATGCGCTCTTCACCGCGCCGGTCCACCCCTACACCAAGGCGCTGCTGAAATCGGTGCCCTTCGCCGATCTCGACCGCAAGCTCGACTTCAAGCTGACAGCGCCCGGCGGCGCCTCCGACACCCGCCACTGGCCCGCCTCCTTCAAGCCCGATCCCGCCGGCGAGGCGCTCGCCCATCTCGATCTCGGCGCCGGACATCTCGTCCTCGCCAAGCCCGGCGCCGATGTCAGGGAGCTCGCCTGATGCGGATCGCGCGCCGGAGCCTTCTCGTCGGGGCGGGCGCCGCCCTCCTCGCGCCGCGACTCGGCCGCGCCGGCGTCGGGACGCTGATCGACAGCCCGGCGCTCGCCGCCAAGGTCACGGCCGGCGAACTGCCTGGTCTCGCCGAGCGCCTGCCAAGATCGCCACGACTGATCAACGTGGCGGCGATGGGCCGCGCGCCCGGCCGGCACGGCGGCACCATGCGCATGCTGATGGGCGACCAGCGCGACATCCGCATGATGACGATCTATGGCTACACCCGCCTCGTCGTCTACGATGACAAGCTGGAGCTCGCGCCCGATCTGCTGGAGGGTTTCGAGGTCGAGCGCGGCCGCATCTTCACCCTGCGGCTGCGGGCCGGCCACCGCTGGTCCGACGGCCATCCCTTCACCGCCGAGGATTTCCGCTACTGGTGGGAGGATGTCGCCAACAACAAGCGGCTTTCGCCGGGCGGGCCGCCGCAGGCGATGGTGATCTCCGGCCAGCCCTGCCGCTTCGAGATTCTCGATGAGCTGACGCTGCGCTACAGCTGGGCCGAGCCGAATCCGGTCTTCCTGCCGGCGCTGGCCGGCGCGCAGCCGCTCTATATCGCCATGCCGGCGCATTACCTGAAGCAGTTCCACCAGCGCTATGCCGGCAAGGAAGAGCTGGAGCAGAAGGTCAAGAATGGCCGGGTCAAGGACTGGGGCTCGCTGCATGAGCGTTTCTCGCGCCAGTATCGGCCGGAGAATCCCGATCTGCCGACGCTCGACCCCTGGCGCAACACCACGTCGATCCCGGCCGAGCGCTTTACTTTCGTCCGCAACCCCTATTTCCACCGGATCGACGAGAACGGCCGGCAGCTACCCTATGTCGACGAGGTCACGCTGACCATCGGCAGCTCGGCGCTGATCCCGGCCAAGACCGCCGCCGGCGAGTCCGATCTGCAGGCCCGCTATCTGCGCTTCGAGGACTACACTTTCCTCAAGGGCGCTGCGAAGCGGATGAATTTCGAGGTCAAGCTGTGGAAGCGGGCCGAGGGCGCCTCCTTCGCACTGATGCCCAACCTCAACGCGATCGATCCGATCTGGCGCGATCTCAACCGCGATGTGCGCTATCGCCGGGCACTCTCGCTGGCGATCAACCGCCGCGACATCAACCGCGTCATCTACTTCGGGCTCGCCAAGGAGAGCGGCAACACCGCTCTGCCCGAGAGCCCGCTCTATGATGCGGCGCTGGCGCAGCTCAACATGACGCCGGATCTCGCCGAGGCCAACCGCCTGCTCGACGAGATCGGCCTTTCCAAGCGTGACGGCGAGGGCATCCGCCATTTCCCGGATGGGCGGCGCCTGGAATTCACGATCGAGACCGCTGGCGCCTCGACCGAGGAGACCGACATCCTCGACCTGATCAAGCAGGACTTCATCGCGACCGGCATCAAGATCCACCCGCGCTCGAGCCAGCTCGATGTCTTCCGCCGCCGCATCCTCGCCGGCCAGACGATCATGTCCGGCTGGACCGGCATGGACAATGCGCTGGTCGCCGCCGAGATGGAGCCGGACGCGCTGGCGCCGACCTCGCCCGCCCAGTTCAACTGGCCGCGCTGGGGCCAGTATTTCGAGAGTGGCGGCCGCGAGGGCGAGGCGCCCACCATTCCGGAGGCAAGGGAGCTCGTCGAGCTCTACCGGAGCTGGCGGCATTCGACGACCCATCAGGAGCGGCGGGACATCTGGCAGGCAATGCTGAAGATCAACGCCGAGCAATTGTTCACGATCGGCGTGGTCAACGCCACGCTGCAGCCGGTCGTGATCGCCAAGGCACTGCGCAACGTGCCGGACAATGGCCTCTACAGCTTTGAGCCGGGCGCCTTCTTCGGCCGCTACATGCCGGACACGTTCTGGTTCGAGGGGAAGTAGCCGTGCTGCTGAAGTACATCTTCAAGCGCATCCTGGTGATGATCCCGACGCTGTTCGTCACCAGCGTCCTGATCTTCACCGTGATCAACCTCCCCGAGGGCGACTATTTCGAGACGATGGTCGCCGAGATGCAGGCCCAGGGCGAGAAGGCGGACATGAGCCGCGTCGAGTTCCTGAAGAAGGAATACGGCTTCGACAAGCCGCCGGCCGAGCGCTATTTCTGGTGGGTCGCCGGCCTGCTGCGCGGCGACATGGGCTATTCGTTCGAGTACCAGTTGCCGGTGCGCGACATCGTCGGCGACCGCCTGCTGCTGACGATGATCGTCTCGTTCTTCACCATCATCTTCACCTGGATCGTCGCCTTCCCGATCGGCATCTATTCGGCGACGCACCAGTACAGCTGGGGCGATTACGGCCTCACCTTCATCGGCATGCTCGGCCTCGCCATACCGCATTTCCTGCTGGCGCTGATCTTTCTCTATTTCGCCAATATCTGGTTCGGCACCTCGATCGGCGGCCTTGTCGATCCGCAATATCTCAACCAGCCGATGAGCTGGGCCAAGTTCAAATCGGTGCTGGAGCACCTCTGGATCCCCGTGATCATCATCGGCGCCGGTGGCACTGCCGGCATGATCCGCAAGCTGCGTGCCAACCTGCTCGACGAGTTGCAGAAGCAGTACTACGTCACCGCCCGCGCCAAGGGCCTGCCGCCCGGCAAGGCCCTGCGCAAATATCCGCTGCGCATGGCGCTCAACTTCTTCATCTCGGATATCGGCGACATCCTGCCCTCGATCGTCTCCGGGGCCGAGATCGTCGCTATCGTGCTTTCGCTCCAGACCACCGGCCCGCTGCTGATCCGGGCGCTGCAGAGCCAGGACATGTATCTCGCCGGCTCCTTCCTGATGTTCCTGTCCTTCCTGACCGTGATCGGCGTGCTGATCTCCGACATCGCGCTCGCCATCCTCGATCCGCGCATCCGCTTGCAGGGGACGGCGACCAAGTGACGACGCCTCCCGCCCCGCAGGCCTCCGAGCCGCTGCCGCATCGCTGGTCGACCGCGCCGTTCGAGCCCTATGCGATCGAGAAGATGTCGCCCGAGCAGGAGCGGGTCTATCTCGCGCCGCAATGGAAGCTGATGTGGTGGAAATTCCGCAAGCACAGGCTCGCGGTGATCTCCGGCGTTGTCATCCTGCTGATGTACCTGTCGGTCGCGATCTGCGAGTTCCTGGCGCCCTATCACTACACGACACGCAACACCGACTTCATCCGCGCCCCGCGGCAGGAGCTGCATCTCTTCCACGAGGGCAGCTTCATCGGGCCCTTCGTCTACCCGTATGTCCAGCGCCTCAACATGGAGAACCTGAAGCGCGAATATGACGTCGACGAAACCAGGCCGCAGAAGCTTCGTTTCTTATGCCGCGCCGACTCCTATGAGTTCTGGGGGCTGTTTCCCGGCAATCTCCATTTGGTCTGCCCGCCCGAGGGCGGCACGCTCTATCTGCTCGGCACCGACCGGCTCGGGCGAGACATGTTCTCGCGCATCCTCTATGGCGGGCGGATCTCGCTGACCATCGGCCTGCTCGGCGTCAGCGTCTCCTTCGTGCTCGGCATCATCATCGGCGGCATCGCCGGCTACTATGGCGGCAAGGTCGACCTGATCGTCCAGCGCATCATCGAGATCGTGCAGTCGCTGCCGCATATCCCGCTCTGGCTGGCGCTCGGCGCGATCATGCCGCCCTCCTGGAGCCCGCTGCTGGTCTATTTCGGCATCACCGTGATCCTCGGCCTGATGGACTGGACCGGGCTTGCCCGGGCCGTGCGCTCGAAGCTGCTGGCGCTGCGCGAGGAGGACTATGTCGTCGCCGCGCAATTGATGGGCGCCAAGCCGGCCCGCATCATCGGCCTGCATCTCGTACCCGGCTTCATGAGCCATCTCATCGCCGCCGCGACGATCACCATCCCCAAGACCATCCTGGGCGAGACCGCGCTGTCCTTCCTCGGCCTCGGCCTGCGACCGCCCATCACAAGCTGGGGCGTGATGCTGAACGAGGCGCAGAACATCAATGTCGTCGCGCTCTACCCCTGGCTGCTCTACCCGTGCGTCCCGGTAATCGTCATCATCCTCGCCTTCAACTTCCTCGGCGACGGTCTGCGCGACGCGGCCGATCCCTACCGCTGACGCCTGCCCGTCAATCGCAAGACCCATCGTGAAGATCGCCTTCCATACGCCCCTGAACCGCTATGGCGACGGCGCCCCCTCCGGCGATCGGCTGATGGCGCGCCAGCTGGTGACGCTGCTGGAGGATCTCGGCCATGCCGTCGAGATTATCCCGGCCGAGCGCAGCTTCATGCGCGAGCCCGACGCGGCGCTGCTTGCCGCCCATAAGGCTGCCGCGCAAAGCGTGGTCACCTCGCTGTCGGAGCGATGGCAAGCGCAGGAAGCCCGGCCCGACCTCATCTTCACCTATCACTGCCACTATCGCGCCCCGGATCTGATCGGCCCTGCTTTGGCCGATCGCTTCGCCCTGCCCTACCTCGTCGCCGAGGCCAGCGATGCCCAGAAGCGGTTCGACGGCCCCTGGGCCGAGGCGGCTTCACTTGCCCGTAAGGCGATCCTGCATGCCGACCTGCATCTCTGCATGACCAAACGCGACCGCGAGGGGCTCGCCCGGCTCATCCCCGAGCCGGAGCACCTCGTCGATCTGCCGCCCTTCCTGCTCGGTGTCGAAGAAATTCCGGAGCATTCCATAGCTCTTCGCGACGGAAACAAACCGGTACGGCTGATCGCCGTCGCGATGATGCGCCAGGGCAACAAGGCCGCCTGCTATCTCTTCCTCGCCCGGACGCTCGCCGTCATCACCAACCTGCCCTGGACGCTGACGCTGATCGGCGACGGCCCCGAGCGTTCCGTCATCGAAGCCGCCTTTGCCGGCTTTCCGCCGGGGCGCATCCACTTCCTGGGGCGGCGCGAGCGGATCGACATCCTCGCCGAGCTCGCGACGCACGATCTCTTCGTCTGGCCCGGGCTGAACGAGGCCTATGGCGTGGTCTATCTGGAGGCACAGGCCGCCGGGCTTGCCGTTGTGGCGCTGGACAGCGGCGGCGTGCCTGCCGTCGTGGCGCGCGATCGCACCGCACTGCTCACCCCCGATGGCGACGAGGCCACGCTGGCGGCTACGATCGCGCGGCTGGTCAAAGATTCCGGCCTGCGCACCCGCATGGGCGCGGCGGCACGCTTGTTTGCGCGCCAGGAACGGAATGGCGACAGCGCCCGAAGAATCCTCGCCAGCGCGCTGGGCACCGCCATCGCCCGGCACGGCCGCAAAGCCTTGGAGACGGTATTGTGACCGAGGATGCGGCCTGGTCCGCCCTCTTCGCCGAGCTCGACCGCTGGGCACACGCCGGCAAGCGCCTTGAGCTCTGGCTGCGCGACGACGACGCGACCGAGCCGAGCGACCAGCTCGACCGGCTCGCCGATCTCGCCGGGCGCTTCACGATCCCTGTACTGCTCGCCTCGATCCCGCTGCAGGCACAGGAAACGCTGGCGAAGCGGCTCGAGACCGCGCCGCTTCTACTGCCCTGCCAGCATGGCACCTGGCATCGCAACCATGCCCCGACCGGCGAGAAGAAGAGCGAGTTCGGCCTTCACCGGCCAACTGCCGACATCGCCGCCGAGATCGCAGCCGGTCGGCAGCGCCTTCGGGACTTGTTCGGTCACTCCTTCCTTTCTGTCTTCGTGCCGCCGTGGAATCGCATTCATCCGGAGATCGCGGCGGAACTGCCCGGCCTCGGCTTCGCCGGCCTGTCCTGCTTCCGCAATTTCGCGCTCGGCCCCGCCGGCGGCCCGCGCCTCGTCAACACCGATCTCGACCTGATCGACTGGCATCATGGCCGCGTCGGCCGGCAACCCGACAACCTCCTGGCCGAGATGGTGCAATTGCTCGCCGACCGGCAGATGAAGCCGCAACCGCGCCAGCCTTTCGGCCTGCTGCTGCACCATCACGATCACGACAGCACCACGTGGAGCTTCCTCACGAATCTGCTGTCACGGCTGTCTGGTCACGCAGCCGTCGCATTCTCCGGTCCCGATACGCTCTTCGACGCGGCAACCTACTTGGATTGACGCGCCGGCAGCGCTATGGTTTTCGGCAGTTTCGGGTGCGTTCTGGCGTCCCCCGAAGGCCATCTGACCTTCAAGCAGAGGACGCGACGCTCGCATGGGGCTCAGTCTGATCGACGATAGCGGGGCGCGCCGCCCGCCATGCAGCCCGCATGCGCCGCGCGTCCTGATCTATAGCCACGACACCTTCGGTCTCGGCCATATCCGCCGCTGCCGGGCGATCGCCAATTCGCTGGTCGCGAGCTATCCTCATATATCAGTGATCATCGTCTCCGGCTCGTCGATGATCTCCAGTTTCCAGTTCGGCGACGGCGTCGACTATGTCCGTATTCCCGGCATCGAGAAGCAGAGCGACGGGCGCTACCTGCCGCATCATCTCAATCTCGAGCTCGCCGATACGATCCGCCTGCGCACCGACCTGATCAAGCAGACGGTGCTGTCCTTCGACCCGGACATCGTCATTGTCGACAAGGAGCCGATCGGCCTGCGTGGCGAGCTCATCCCCTCGCTCGAGATTCTGCGCCGGCGTGGCGCCCGCATCGTACTCGGCGTGCGCGACGTGCTCGACGAGCCGGCCAAGCTGCATGAGGAGTGGCGCCAGAGTGGCGCGCTCGACGCGCTGGCTACTGTCTATGACGACATCTGGGTCTACGGGCTGGACAGCATCTACCGGCCGCTCGACGGCCTGCCGAACCAGCATCTCTTCGCCAGCAAGATCCGCTATACCGGCTATCTCAAGCGCGCCGTGCCCTCGCCCATGCCGCCGAACCGGCATCCGCGCATCACCAAGGGCCCGTTCATCCTGGTGACCCCGGGCGGCGGCGGCGACGGCGCCGGCGTGATCGACTGGGTGATCTCAGCCTATGAGACCGATCCGACCATCGAATTGCCGGCGCTGATCGTCTTCGGCCCATTCCTGTCGCGGGAGAAGCGCAAGGAGTTCACCGATCGCATCGCCAGGCTGCCCAAACTGGAGAGCATCGGCTTCGAGCCACGCCTCGAACTCTTGATGAACCGGGCGCACTGCGTCGTCGCCATGGGCGGCTACAACACCTTCTGCGAGATCCTCTCCTTCGATAAGCCGGCGCTGATCGTGCCGCGCGTCCGGCCCCGCCTGGAGCAGGCGATCCGGGCCGAGCGCGCCGACAATCTGCGCCTGATCGACGTGCTGTTCGACCCGACCCAGACCGGCGCGAGCACGCGCGATCCGCTCGAGATGGCCAAGGCGCTGCATGCGCTGCCCAAGCGCCTGCCGCCCTCTCAGGCTTTCCTGCCGGATCTGCTCGACGGTCTGCCGGCGATCAACCGCGCACTCGCCGACGATCTCTCGCTGCCGGTCCGCGGCCGGGCCCTGGCCCAGAACGCCGCCGCCGGCTGATCGAAAAAGGCGGCCCCTGCGCATCATTGCGCGCAAGGCGCGATGGACAGGGCCGGCGAAGCTCATAATATATCAGGAGCTTTGCCGGGAGACGCCGCCATGACGCAGGTTCTGTTCCGCAATTTCGCAATGCTGGAGCCCGATCATGGCGAGCTGCGTGGGGGGCACGAGCTGCTTGTCGAAGGCGAGCTGATCCGCGAGGTCTCGGACAAGCCGATCAAGGCCGACAAGGCCACCGTGATCGATTGCGGTGGGCGCACCCTGATGCCCGGCCTGATCGACAGCCATGTCCACGTCATGCTGTCGGAAGTCTCGATCCCGCTGTTGGAAAAGGTGCCGCTGACGCTGGCCACTGCCCGCGCCGCCCGCCTGATGAAGGGCATGATCGACCGTGGCTTCACCTCGGTGCGCGATACCGGCGGCGCCGACTGGGGCATCAAGGAAGCGGTCGAGAAGGGCGACGTCCCCGGCCCGCGCCTGTTCATCGCCGGCGCCGCGATCGGCCCGACCGGTGGCCATAGCGACCCGCGCCGGCGCACCGATTTCGGCGCCCGCTGCCATTGCTGCAACGCCATGGCCTATACGATGAACGTCTCCGACGGCGTCTCCTCCGTGATCAAGTCGACGCGCGAGCAGATGCGACTCGGGGCCGATCACATCAAGATCATGATGTCGGGCGGCGTCGCCTCGCCTTACGATCCGCTCGACTCCATGCAGTTCACGGTCGAGGAGGTCACGGCTGCCGTTACCGAGGCCAAGGCCTTCGGCCGCTATGTCTGCGCCCACGCCTATACGCCCGAAGCCATCACCCGCGCTGCGCAATGCGGCGTGCGCGCCATCGAGCACGGCAACCTGATCGACGAGGCCTCGGCCAAATTGATGGCTGAGAACAACATGTTCCTGACCGCCAACCTCGTCGCCTATTACGCGATGCGCGAGCGCGCCGCCGAATTCGGCATGAATGCCGACATGCTCGCCAAGAACGATCTCGTCATCGACGGCGGCCTGAAATCCCTCGAGATCTGCAAGCGTGCCGGCGTCCCCGTCGCCTATGGCTCGGACCTGCTCGGCCAGCTCCAGATCGATCAGTCGCGCGAATTCCTGCTGCGCCGCGAGGTGCTGTCGCCGATCGAGATCATCCGCTCGGCCACCACGATCGGCGCGCAGTTGCTGCGCATGGACGGCAAGCTCGGCACGCTGCGTGCAGGGGCCTATGCGGATATCATCCTGGTCGACGGCGATCCGCTGAAAAACCTGGAGCTGTTCCAGGACCAGGGCGCGAAGCTGCCAGTGATCATGAAGGGTGGCGCGTTCCACAAGAATACGCTGCATTGAGAGCGAGCACATCGAGAGCAAGCACATGGCGATGAAGAGGGCAGCAATTTGAGCGCCGCACGCTTGAGCCTGGGACGTCTGGCGCTGAATGGCGCCGCCACGCTCTCGCTCGGCTTCATCCTGCTGCCGCTGTTCTTCGTCTTCTGGCTCGCCTTCTTCCGGCAGGAGATCCCGTCCTTCCCGCCGGAAGGCTATTCGCTGAAATGGTTCCAGGCGGCGGCGAACAACAAGCCCTTCGTCGACGGCTTCCTGCTCAGTCTCCAGGTCGGCGTGTCTGCAACCCTGATCGGGCTCGTGCTCGGTGTGCCCGCCAGCCTCGCATTGATGCGCCATCGCATCGCGCTCGGGCCCGCGATCAACACGCTTCTGCTGCTGCCGCTGGTGATGCCCGGCATCGTGCTCGGCACCTCGCTCTATGTCTTCCAGATCGAGACCGAGATCGCCACCGGCCTGCCGGTGATGGGCTCGGCCGGCGGCCTCGTCGCCGCCCACAGCCTCGTCGTCATCCCCTGGGTGGTGAAGCTGGTCACCGCCAGCCTCGCCGGCTTCGACCGCACCATCGAAGAGGCCGCTCAGAATCTGGGCGCCGGCCCCTGGACGACCTTTCGCCGCGTCACCCTGCCGAGCATCCGGCCCGGCCTCGTCGCCGGCTCGCTGTTCGGCTTCGTCACTTCCTTCGGCAATCTCGAGATGAGCCTGTTCCTGGTCGGGCCGGGCCGCACGACGCTGCCTATCGCGATCCTGCAATACCTCGAATGGAAGATCGACCCGACGGTCGCGGCCGCCTCGGTCATCCAGATCGTCCTGATCGGAGCGGCGATGATCGTCACCGACCGTTACGTCAAGCTGAGCCGGGTGGTCTGAACATGGCGAAGCTCTCGATCGAGCATCTGCGCAAGGTCTATGGCGAATTCACCGCCGTCGACGATTGCAGCATCGACATCGCCGAGGGCGAATTCCTCGTCCTGCTCGGCCCCTCCGGCTGCGGCAAGACCACGACCTTGCGTATGGTCGCCGGCTTCATCCAGCCGACCGCAGGCAAGATCACCATCGGCGAGCGCGACGTCACCACCCTGCCGCCCTGGAAGCGCAATTGCGGCCTGGTCTTCCAGTCCTACGCGCTCTTCCCGCACATGACGGTCGCCGAGAACGTCGCCTTCGGGCTGGAGATGCGCAAGATCGCGCCGGCCGATCGCGGCCCCCGTGTCACCGAGGCGTTGCGGCTCGTGCGCCTGACCGGCCTCGACGAGCGCTACCCGCGCCAGCTCTCCGGCGGCCAGCAGCAGCGTGTCGCGCTGGCGCGCGCGCTCGCCGTGGAGCCCGACGTCCTGCTGCTCGACGAGCCGCTCTCCAATCTCGACGCCAAATTGCGCCAGGAGGTCCGCGTCGAGATCCGCGACCTGCAACGCAAGCTCGGCCTGACCACCATCATGGTCACGCACGATCAGGAGGAGGCCCTCACCATGGCCGATCGGCTGGTGGTGATGGAAAAGGGCAAGGTCCGCCAGATCGGCACGCAGCGCGAGCTCTACGAGAAACCGGCAGACCGTTTCGTCGCCGGCTTCATCGGTCGCAGTGCCTTCCTCGATGGCGAGGCCGCAGACGGGCGCTTCCGCAGCGGCGGCGGGCTCGACATCCACTGCAAGGCGGCCGCAGCAGGACCGGCGACGCTGGCGCTGCGGCCCGAACGCCTCGCTATCGGCGCGGAGGCCGAGAGCTGCGCCAACCGCTTCCCGGCCCGAATCGAGCACGTCTCCTATCTCGGTGCGCTGCTCGATATCGACGTCCGGCTGACCGAGCAGGACCGGATCCTGCTGCAATTGCCCAACCGTCCCGGTACGGCCGAGCCGAAGCCGGGCGACATGATCACGATAGGCTGGGCCGAAGACGCCGGGCTCGTCTATCCGCGCGAGCCTTGAAACCGCTCGACGGGCGTCCAACAGGGGAACGAACATGAAAAAGATCGACAGACGCGACGTCCTGAAGGGCCTGGCTGCTGGTGCCGGCGCCGCGGTCGCCATGCCCGCGCTCGGCGGACGGGCGCAGGCGCAATCCGGCGGCAAGGTCGTGGTCGGCACCTGGGGCGGCGACTATGCCCGCCTGCTGACCAAGAACATCGAGGATCCCCTGCTGAAGCCGAAGGGCCTCGAAGTGGTGCAGGACCAGGCCGGCGACGCGCCGCGCCGGGCCAAGATGGTCGCCGAACGCCGCCTGCCGCGCGGCACGGTCGACATCCAGGGTTTCTCGGCCGCCAACATGTTCGAGATGAACGAGGCTGGCGTCGCGGAGACGCTCGACTATTCCAAGATCCCGAACGCCAAGAACCTGCTGCCGACGATGAAGTACCCGTACGGAATCGGGCACATCTATTCCGGCAACGTCGTCATCTACAATCCCAAGCTGATCAGCCCAGCCCCGGCCGGCTTCAAGGACTGGCTCGACCCGAAATGGGGCAACAAGATCGGCTTCATCGACATCCAGTACCAGGCGATCATGATCGCCGCCTCGATGGCCGCCACCAATGGCGCCAGCATGAACGACATCGAGAAGGCCAAGGAGGTCCTGCTCGCGGTCAAGAAGGCCGGCGCGCGCGTCTATCCGACCAACGAGGCCTTCGCCCAGGCGATGAAGAACGAGGAGGTCGGCATCAGCGCGATCTGGAAGGCGCGCGTGGTGCAATGGCAGAACGCCGGCATCCCCTGCGAGGCCGTCTCCCCGGTCGAGGGCATCCCGGCCTATGTCTCCGGCTTCGTCATCGCCAAGAACGCGCCGAACAAGGACAATGCCTACGCCTATATGAACGCCATGCTGGCCAAGGAGCCGCAGGAGGCCTTCGCCGTTGACATGGGCTATAACGGCACGGTCTCCGGCCTTTCCGTCGCGCCCGATCTGCAAAAGCGCATCGGCTTCACCCCCGATGAAGAGAAGCGCATCAAGGATCTCGACTACGCCTTCCTCGCCAAGAACGACTCCGCGATGAAAGAATGGTGGGACAAGGTGTTCAAGGGGTGAGCGCAGCTCCCGAACCAGTCGCGGGTGCACGCACCAGCCTTGCCGGGATGCTCGTCGTCCCGGCAACGATCTTCGTCGCGATCGGGCTGATCGGCCCGATCGCGATCCTGTTCCGCTACTCGCTCAACCAGTTCATTCCCGGCCAGTTCATGGTCGACGGGCTGACGATCGAGAACTACGTCAAGTTCTTCACCGACGCCTTCTATCTCAACGTGCTCTGGCGCACGGTCCGCGTCGCGGTGATCTGCACGATCATCTGCCTGATCATGGGCTTCCCCCTCGCCTATGTGCTGGCGCGCACGCAGAGCCGCTTCAAGAACCTCCTGATCATGCTGGTGGTGCTGCCGCTCTTCGTCGGCAACGCCGTGCGCGCCGCCGGCTGGATGACCGCCTTCGGCAGCAAGGGGGCGCTCAACGCCTCGCTGATGGGCCTGGGGGTCATCGACCAGCCGCTCGAGATCATGTTCACCGAGACCGCCGTGATCATCGGCATCATCGCGGTCAACCTGCCCTTCATGGTGCTGACCCTGCAGAGCGTGATCGAGGGCATCAACCGCAATGTCGAGGAGGCCGCCTTCAGCCTCGGCGCCGGCCCGACGGCGATGTTCCGCCGCGTGCTCTGGCCGCTCGCCATGCCCGGCATCCTCGCCGGCACGATCCTGACCTTCATCCTGGCGATGAACGCCTATGCCACGCCGGTCCTGCTCGGCGGCCCGAAATTCCAGACCATGGGCCCGCTGGTCTACGGCCAGTTCGCCCAGCAGAACAACTGGCCCTTCGGTGGTGCCATCTCCTTCATCCTGATGACGGCGACGCTGCTGCTCACTATCGCCGCCAACCTGATCGTGCAGCGGCGCTATCGCTAGTCCGGGACGTTCTCCACGGCTGTGGCGCTTCGCCGCCGTGGCCATGCTGGTCAACCGCCCTCGCGAGGATTAAAGCACGGCGATGAACGTCTCCTCCGCCATCGTCCCGATCGCCGTCGGCGCCGTTGCCGTCGTCCTGCTGCTCGGCCTGGTCAACATGCTGCGCGGCGGCAGCGCCAACACCTCGCAGAGGCTGATGCGGCTGCGCGTCGTGCTGCAGTTCATCGCGATCCTGGTGATCCTCGGCGTGCTCTGGTGGCGCGCCGGCTGACCATTCCGCGGTGCGCAAGGGCGCCCTCGTCACATTGCGGCCACCTCTCTCTGCCCTTTACCAATCCTTAAAATCTCGCCGAAAGCCCAAGTCGCCCTCATGGTTCGCGTTGCGTCGCTGTTCGCTGTCCTCACGGTCCTGTCCGCGCCCGCATTGGCGCAGGGCGACCGCGCCGGCAGCCGCGCGCTCGGCTATGCCCCGGCGACGGAAGCGCCCGCTCCCGCCTGGGAGGCGCGCTTCGGTCTCGGCGCGGCCAATCCCGGCGGGCGCGAGAGCGGGCTTCTGAACTTCGGCGGCGAGCTCCTCACGCCCCGTATCGCCACGCTGAACGATCGCTTCGCCAACGCCTTCGTGCCGCGCTTCCATCTCGGCTCCAGCCTCAACGTCAACGGCACGCAATACGCCTATGCCGGCGCGACCTGGACCTTCGACGTCTCGCAATCGGTCTTCCTGGAGGCCAGTCTCGGCGCTGCCGTCAACAACGGGAAGACCGGCGCCGTCATCCCCGAGAATCGCCTGAATCTCGGCTGCAACACCGGCGCGCGCGGCGCCGCCGCTCTAGGCTTCCGCCTCAACGACCGCTGGAGCCTGATCGCGACGCTGGAGCATTTCAGCACCACAGGCTGCTCCGACAATCCGCTCGCCAATGCCGGCAACCCGCGCGGCCCCTCGAATTTCGGCGCCCGTCTCGGCTATACGTTCTGAACCGGCCGCTCGGAGCCGGCTTCTGGCAGGAGGCGGCATCATGAAGCTGCATGGCTATTTCCGCAGTTCGGCCGCCTGGCGCGTGCGCATCGCGCTCAATCTCAAGGGCCTCGACGTCGAGCACGTCTCGCACCATCTGCGCCATGGCGAGCAGCGCGACCCCGCCTATCTCGCCCTCAACCCGCAGGGGCTGGTGCCGACACTGGAGCTCGACGATGGCACGGTGCTGACCCAGTCGCTCGCCATCATCGAATGGCTCGACGAAACCCATCCGGAACCGGCATTGCTGCCGAAGGACCAAATCGGACGAGCCAAGGTCCGCGCCTTCGCCCAGGCGATCGCCTGTGACACCCATCCGGTCCAGAACCTCAAGGTGCTCAACCGGTTGCGCGAGCTCGGCCATGACGGCGACGCGGCCCTGGCCTGGGCAGCGAACGTCAATGTCGACGGGCTCTCAGCCTGCGAGCAACTCGCGGTCGGCAATCCGGGTCCGTTCTGTTTCGGCGACAATCCCAGCCTCGCCGACGTCTGCCTCGTGCCGCAACTTGGCAATGCCAGGCGCTTCAAGGTCGATGTCGCCCGGTTCCCGCGCCTGTTGCGGGCGGAAGCCGCCGCGATGGAACTCGCCGCCTTCCGCGATGCCACGCCCGACCGTCAGGCCGACGCCGAATAGGGTGTCACCAGCGCCGATACGGCCAGGGGCCCCAATACGGGCCATAGAAGCCAGACGCCTCCAACCTGGCCCGGCGCGAGGCCGAGCGGTCGAGATCGACCTCCATCAGGCAATTGGCGAAGCTCTCCGCTCCCGGCTTGAACCCGTAGGAGCGGCAGCGCGCTTCATCGGCGCTGCGCTGTTCGGCCGCGGTCATGCAGCCGCCGAGCGCGGCTGCCAGCCCCAATGCGATGAGCCATGTCGCACGCATCGTCAGATCCTCCAGGCCGTGCGGGATTCGCGGGGATCATGCCATGAAAGCGGCGATCTGGCGTCACCTTTTCAAAGTCGATTGACGAAGCCCCGCTATTTCGGAGGCATTTTCTGTCTTTTCAGAGCGAGGAGGCGAGCCGTCCGACTTCCGCCAGCACGGCTTCGCGCTCGGGGAAGGAGGCACGCGATTCCGTATAGTACGCGGTCACAACCAGAGGCGCCCGGCCCGGCAGCCAGATCACCCCGATATCGTTGGTGGCGTTGTTGTTGCCGGTGCCGGTCTTCTCGCCGATGCGCCAGCCCTTCGGCACGCCAGCCCTCAGGCGCTTGTCACCGGTCTTGTTGGCGACGAGCCAGGCCGTCAATTGCTGGCGCGAGGCCGGCGACAACGCGCCGCCGAGCACGATCTGGCGCAGCACGCCGGCCATTGCGACCGGCGTCGTCGTGTCACGCGGGTCGCCGGGCTTCGCTTCATTGAGATCCGGCTCGCGCCGGTCGAGCCGCGAGGCTGCATCGCCCAGCGAGCGCATATAGTCCGTCAGCCCCTTCGGACCACCGAACGAGTCCAGCAGGAGATTGCCGGCAGTGTTGTCGCTCAGCGTCACCGCCGCATCGCAGAGCTCGATCATGGTCAGGCCCTTCTCGACATGCTTCTCGGTCACCGGCGAATAGGTGATGAGATCGGCCTTGCCGTAGCTCACGCGGCGTTCGAGCTCCTCTTCGCCACCGTCGACCCGTGCCAGCACGCAGGCCGCAGCGACCAGCTTGAACGTACTGCACATGGCAAAGCGCTCCTCGCCGCGATGGGCGACGATGCGGCCATTGCCGCTGTCGAGGACGGCGACGCCGAGCCGCCCGCCATGCTTGCGGTCGAGCGCGAACAGGCCCTCGCGCACCTGGTCTTCGCGCCCCTGTGCCAGGGCCAGCGAGGCACCAAGCATCGGCGCGGTCATCAGCGAGCCGATCAGCAGCTCTCGGCGTCGGATCATCGGTTGTCTCCATGCGCGAGCCAGCGCGCGAGCGGATTGCAGGCGCGGGAGGCAGAAATCAGTTCTGGGGAAAACGCTGCGTTCGACGCAGCGGGGCAGTGCCCGCCGCCGTTCTCGCCGCAAGCTTGCCTAATCGCAAACGATGATATCTCTACGGAGCCATTAGAATTCCTGGGGCTCAGACATGCTTCGTCCGCATCTCCCCTTGAACGCCCTGCGTGCCTTCGAGGCCTCGGCCCGCCATCTCAGCTTCACCAAGGCGGCGATCGAGCTCTGCGTCACCCAGGCCGCGATCAGCCATCAGGTGAAAGGGCTGGAGGAACGGCTCGGCGTCGAGCTCTTCCGCCGCCTGCCGCGTGGCCTTGCCCTGACCGACGAAGGCCGGAGCCTCTTGCCGACGCTGCGCGACAGCTTCGACCGCATCGCCGGGCTGCTCGAGCGCTTCGAGACCGGGCGCCCTGTCGAGGTCCTGAATGTCGGCGCCGTCGGCACCTTCGCGCTCGGCTGGCTGCTGCCACGCCTTGCCGGCTTCCGCGCCGCCCATCCGCAGATCGACCTCAGGCTCACCACCAACAACAACCGGGTCGATCTCGCAGCCGAGGGGCTGGACTACGCCTTGCGCTTCGGCGGCGGTGCCTGGCACGGCACGGCGGCTCAGCGCCTGTTCGAGGCACCGATGACGCCGGTCTGTGCCCCGGTGCTGACCGCAACGCTACACCGGCCGGCCGATCTCGCCGGACATGTCCTGCTGCGCTCCTATCGCGCCGATGAGTGGTCGCTGTGGAGCGAGGCGGCCGGAATCGAGCCGCTGCAGGCGCGCGGGCCGGTCTTCGACAGCTCGATCGCCCTGGCCGAGGTTGCTGCCGCCGGCGAAGGCGTCGCGCTGGTGCCGGCGCTGCTGTTCTCGCGCTATTTCGACGATGGCCGGCTGCTCCGCCCCTTCCCGGTCGAGGTCTCGCTCGGCAGCTACTGGCTGACCTGGCTGCAATCGCGCTCGCTCACCCCGGCCATGCTGGCGTTCCGTGACTGGATTGCGGACGAGGGCCGCAAAGGGATCGCGTCACGAGCGGACTGACCTGCCGAAGCAAAACGGCCGCCCGGTGGGGCGGCCGTCTGTCCCTGAATTCAGGGAGAAAATGGTGGGCGCGACAGGGATCGAACCTGTGACCCCTACGATGTCAACGTAGTGCTCTCCCGCTGAGCTACGCGCCCGTTTCGCCCGAAGGCGTCCGGAACGACACCGGCCCGAGGGCGGCATCGCTGCGAGGTGGAGGGGCTATAGCGGAGGCTTGCGCGCCTTGCAAGGCGCTTCGTCGGCTTCTTTGCAAGAAGCTGTGCCCGACTCCGGCCAAGCCGTCACGCTGCCAGCAGCTTCTCGACCTCGTTGACCAGCTCGCGCAGATGGAAGGGCTTCGACAGCACCTTGGCATCCTTCGGCGTCTGCGAGTCCGGATTGAGCGCCACCGCCGCGAAACCGGTGATGAACATCACCTTGATGTCGGGATCGAGCTCGGTGGCGCGCCGCGCCAGCTCGATTCCGTCCATCTCCGGCATGACGATATCGGTCAGGAGCAACTCGAACGGCTCCTCGCGCAGCCGGTTATAGGCCGATAGCCCGTTGTCGAACGAGGCGACGTCATAGCCTGCATTCTGCAGCGCCTTCACCAGGAAGCGGCGCATGTCGTTATCGTCTTCGGCCAGGAGGATCTTGGTCATGGCGCCTTGCTTCATCCGTGATGTTGCACCGAGCCCACGCCGCCCTGCCCGTTGGCCGGAAGCCGATTCGCTCGTTCGTCGTCCCTCATACCGGGTGGCCGTCCCTGCCATTCCGGGTGTCGCCGGTCCAGCCCGGCGTGAGGCGAACTCGTCGCTCGCACACACCCGGATGGATCAGCCAGTTCTATTTGGCGACATTACGGTAAACAACCAGTGAAGGCTGGCTCGCCGGATGACGAAAGGTCAGGCCTTCAATCAGCGGCAGCTTTGTGCTTGAGTCCGTCGACATGACGCTGACAGCCGGTTTCTCCTTTCCCCGCCCGGACGACGTGATCGCCGAGATCGAGCGGCCGTTCACGCTCCATCAGCCCGCGCTGCAGGTGGTCCCCGTCGTCGTCGACGTGCCCCATGCCGGGCGCCGCTATCCGCGCGCCTTTGTCGAGGGCTCGCGCCTGCCGCTGCGGGCGCTGCGCCGCTCGGAAGACGCCTATGTCGACCTGCTCTTCTCCCATGCGGTCGCGCTCGGCGCGCCCCTGCTCGTCGCCGAGTTCCCGCGCGCTTTTCTCGACGCCAATCGCGAGCCTTATGAGCTCGATCCGCGCATGTTCGAGGGCCGGCTGCCCGGCTTCGCCAATACCCGCTCGCTGCGCGTCGCCGGCGGGCTCGGCACGATCCCGCGCATCGTCGGCGAATCCTATGAGATCTATTCCGGCCGCATTCCGGTCGAGAGTGCGCTCAGCCGGATCGAGGCGCTCTATCGGCCCTATCATGCCGGCCTGCGCCATCTGGTGAACCGCACGCAAGGCAGCTTCGGCAGCTGCATCCTGGTCGACGCCCATTCCATGCCATCGACAGGACTCGACCGCGACGGGCTTGCCAAGGCCGACATCATCCTCGGCGATCGCTTCGGCACCAGCGCCGCGAGCTTCGTAGTGGATGCGGCGGAAGAGGCGTTCGCGCGCGCCGGGCTCACCGTGACCCGCAACCGCCCCTATGCCGGCGGCTTCATCACCGAGCATTACGGCGCGCCCGGCTCCGGCGTGCACGCGCTGCAGATCGAGGTCAGCCGCGGCCTCTACATGAACGAAGCGACGCTCGAGCCGAGCAGCGGCTTTGCGGCGCTTCAGCAGGTGATCGGCGCCGCCATGGCCGAGTGCTTCGCACGCTGGAGCGGCTGGAGCGACGACTGGCGCCAGGCAGCCGAGTAAGCCTTCGATCGGCGCGCGCCCCCGGCAACCCCGAAAAGAAAAAGGGCCGCGCACTTTCGTGGCGGCCCGAAGTCTAGGGAGGAAACGCCCAAGGAGGGCAACGAAGGTTTGAGGTCATCTCCCCTTCGCAGTGCACAATAGCGCATTGCGCTGCAAAAACGCAAGTCCAAACGCAAATCCCGTCATGCATAGAATGCATGACAAGCTACACTATCGTCATAAGCTGACCGATTTCGCTGGACCGACCGAAGCTGAACTGTCCTGAGCTGATCGGTCTTCGCCCCCGGCAGCGCTTGTCATCCCGTGCGCCGCACAGCATGAAGGCGGCAGGCGGGTGGAGCCGAGGGAACCCTGATGAGCGCGGTCGATTTTACGGAATTCGTCTCCCGGCTGGCGACCCTGTCGGGCCAGGCGATCCTGCCCTTCTTCCGCGCCCGGCATACCACCGAGGACAAGTCCGGCGGCGGCGTCTTCGACCCCGTCACCGAGGGCGATCGCGCCGGCGAGGACGTGATGCGCAACCTGATCAAGCGCACCTTCCCGGCCCATGGCATCCTTGGCGAGGAGTTCGGCTCCGAGAATGCCGACGCCGAATATGTCTGGGTGCTCGACCCGATCGACGGCACCCGCGCCTTCATCTCCGGCATTCCGGTCTGGGGCACGCTGATCGGCCTGACCCGCAAGGGCGTGCCGGTCTACGGCATGATGAACCAGCCCTTCACCGGCGAGCGCTTCTCGGGCGATGGCCGCATGGCGCGCTATGAAGGGCCGAACGGGCCGCGCACGCTGCACACCCGCCAGGTGACCGACCTTGCCGAGGCGACGCTGATGACGACGAGCCCGAACCTCTTCGTCGACGGGCAGAAAGCCGCTTACAACCGGGTCGAAAGCGCCGTCCGCATGGCCCGCTATGGCTGCGACTGCTATGCCTATTGCATGCTCGCCTCAGGCCATATCGATCTCGTCGTCGAAAGCGGGCTGAAGCCTTATGACATCGTCGCGCTGATCCCGATCATCGAGGGCGCCGGCGGCATCGTCACCTCATGGGACGGTGGCAGCGCCGCCCAGGGCGGCACCATCCTCGCCGCCGGCAACAAGACCTTGCATCAGGCCGCTCTCGCCCTCCTGAACGGCTGACGTCGGCGCCGGCACCTCGACCGACACATCCTCGCCGGGGATAAAGGCGTCGAAGGCTGCCCAGAACTGCGCCCGGATCGCGTCGGTCTCCATCAGGATCTCATGGCGCGCCGTCGGCAGCACCAGGGCGGAACCCGTCTTGAGCCTCGCCGCGAAGCGCTCGATCGCCGGCGTCGATACCACGGGATCGCGCCCAGCGGCGACGATCAGCGTCGGCACCCTGACCTCCAGCGGCGCGCGCGGCTGCGCCAGCCGGTCCATCAGCTGAAAGGCGGCATGGATCCAGCCGACGCTGGGGTCGCCGATCGCGAGATCGCGCGCCACCGCCGACAAGGCAGCATTGCGGGCATAGCGGACGGGGTCGGAGCTCAGCCTGTTACCCTCGAACGGCTTGGTGCCGATCGCGGTGTCGCCGCCGCCGGGCACGAAGGCCTTGCCGAAGCCGAGCCAGTACAGCACCCGCGCCAGCCAGCGCGCGCCGCGCGGATTCTCGATCATGCCGATGCCGAGCATCGGCGCGATCGCGACCAGCCGCTCCACCGGTAGCGCCTCGCGCCGGGCCGCGTCGAGGCAAAGCGCCGCGCCCATCGAATGCGCCAGGACGAAATAGGGCGGCGGCAGGCGCTCCTGCATCTGCGCCACGACCAGCGCGAGATCCCGCTCGTAATGCACCAACCGGCCGACATGTCCCTTGCGCGGGCGGCTGGTGAAGCGCTGCGAGCCGCCCTGGCCGCGCCAGTCGAAGGTCAGGACATGGAAGCCGCGCCGGCGCAGTTCGGCGATCGTCTCGCTATAGCGCTCGATGAACTCGGCCCGCCCCTGCACGACCAGGACGGTGCCTCTCTCCTTGCGCACGCTCGGCCGCCAGCTCGCCAGGCGCAGCCGCGCTCCGTCGCTGGTCTCTCCGAACCAGACCTTGCCGTGACCGGGCACCGGATAGTCCGGCTGATGGAAGAACTCGGCCTGCGTCATCGGCGCTCCGACGGGTTCGATCGTCCCGTTATGCCCAGCCTGACCCGCTCTTGAAAAGCCGGAAATGCCACCCAGATCATGGTGGCGCAGGCCGTCAAGCGGCTGCGTGAACCCAAACCTGGCCCGCGCTCACGAGGAGGCGGGCTGACACGAATGTCGCTTCCCTTGGAGGACAATCATGCGTTCCTACGATCTTTCCCCGCTCTATCGCTCGACCGTCGGCTTCGACCGCCTGTTCTCGCTGCTCGACCAGGCCACCAATGTCGACAACGCCCCGAGCTATCCGCCCTATAACATCGAGCGCACCGCCGAGAACGCCTATCGCATCTCGATTGCGGTCGCCGGTTTCGGTGAGGCCGACCTCTCGATCGAGAGCAAGGAGAACGCGCTGACCGTTCGCGGCGAGAAGAAAGCCGCCGATGACGAGCAGAAGCGCGAAGTCCTGCACCAGGGCATCGCCGCCCGCGCCTTCGAGCGTCGCTTCCAGCTTGCCGACTATGTCCAGGTCACTGGCGCCAGCCTCGAGAACGGGCTGCTCCATATCGACCTCGTCCGCGAGATCCCCGAGGCCAAGAAGCCGCGCCTGATTCCGATCGGTGGCGGCGCGCCCAAGGTGATCGAGGCCAAGAGGGCCGCGTAACCGGACGGTCGGCGCGAAAGCGCCAGAAGCCTGAAAAGAAAGGAACCTCCCCGGGAAACCGGGGAGGTTCTTTTTTGCGTCCGGCGTGAGCCGGCGGACGGCTACTTGTTCAGGGCACCACCGTGACCGGCGGCACCGTCGTATCCGGCACCGGGATGACACTCGGCTGCGCCCGGGCCAGCGGCGGCGTGCGGTCGGGCTCCTCGGCCCCCCGGACATCCTGCGGATTGACCAGCTTCGGCTTGCCGATGTCGCTCGGTGCGACCGACGGTACCGCAGCCGGCTTCGTCGTGGGCATATCGGGCTTGGGAGCAGCCGGTGACGGCGGAACGACGGTCGCCGGCGCACTCGCCTCGGCTGGTGGCTGCGCCGGCTTCAGGGCCGCCGGGCGCTCGGGCGGGCGCGGTGTCAGCTTCTTCGGCGCCGGGCGCGCCTCCTCGCGCGGATCGAGCCTGACCACCCGCGGCGGCGGCTGCAGCACGATCCGGTCGAGCAGCTCGCCATTGAAGCGGTCGATGACCAGCCGCACCCGTGACCCGTTCGACGCCAGGCCGTCGACGACGATGGCCGAGCCAGTGCGCACCGTCCGCTGCACCTCGCGCAGGCCAAACTCCTGCACCGCGATCCTTCCGACGGCTCGCGGCGGGATCGGCGCCGCCCGACGCGGCGCATAATCGTAGCGCGGGCCGTAATCATCCTCGTAATCGTAGCCATAGCCGTAACGCGCGTAGCCACCGCCATAGTCATCGAGCTGGGCCAAAGCCGGGCCGCTGACGCCGGTCATAACCGCCAGGACGGCGAGGCCGGCCATCCGACGGCGCAAGCGGCGCGGCGTGGCGGCGGGCGAAACCAAGACTGCCATGGTCTGTCCTCTGTCAGACGAAATTCGCAGTCTTCAGTTCTCGGTAAGGATTGCGGCGCGCTTGCGGCGTGACTTCGCTGGGAAACGGGCGTTCTTCGACCCTCAGACCGTGGCCAGCACGGCCGCGAGCCGGTCAACCTCCACGGCCTGCGTCGCGAAGGAGCAGACGAAGCGCCCGACGACCTCGCCTTGCTGCAGCCGCCCATGTTCCGGCAGCGCCGCATCGGACCAGGCGATGTAGTGCACGCCCTGCGCCGCCAATGCGGCCTGCGCCTGCAGCGGCAGCACCAGGAAGACCTCGTTCGCCTCGCAGGCCCAGGCCAACCGCAGCTTGCCTGCCGCTTCGACCGCGCTGGCGAGGCGCTTGGCCATCGCATTGGCGTGGTGGGCGAGGTCGAGCCAGTGGCCACCGGCCAGAAGCCCTTCGAACTGTGCCCCGATCAGGCGGCCCTTGGACAGAGTGTGCCCGGCGCGCTTGCGCCGCCACGGCATCTCACCGGCATCGGCAGGATCGAAGACGATCACCGCCTCGGCGGCGAAGGCGCCGGTCTTGGTGCCGCCGAAGGAGAGCACGTCGACGCCGGCCCTCCAGGTGATCTCGGCGGGCGCGCAACCGAGCGCCGCGACCGCATTGGCGAAACGGGCGCCGTCCATGTGCAGCTTCAGCCCGCGCGGCGCGATCGCCTGCTTCAGCGCCGCAATCTCCTCAGCTTTGTAGACCAGCCCGCATTCGGTCGCCTGCGTAATCGACAGCAGCTGCGGCTGGACCTGATGCACGGCGCCCGCCCGCATGCGCGCGAGCTGGTCGGTGACGACCTCCGGCGCGAGCTTGCAGCCATCGCCGGGCAAGCCGACGATCTTGGCCCCGCCGGTGAAGAATTCGGGCGCCCCGCATTCATCGGCGGCGACATGCGCCTCGTGATGGCAGAGCACCGCCCCCCAGGGCTGGACCAGGCTCGCCAGCGCCAGGGAATTCGCCGCCGTACCGGTGGTGACCAGGAAGACCGCGACCTCGCGCTCGAACAGCTCGGCGAACAGGGCTTCGACCCGCTTCGTCCAAGCATCGTTGCCATAGCCGGCGGCGAAGCCGTCATTGGCCGCCGCCATCGCCTGCATCACCGGCGCGCTCGCCCCGGCCAGATTGTCGCTGACAAAATTCATCTAAGACATCCGGCGAGCCACTGCGAGGCTTCGAGGGATAAGCACGCTCGTGCCGCCGCGCAATCGATGCTGGGGCCCGCTCCGGTCTGCTTGAAGCGCAAGCCGGCTCGAAAAAGGTAGCGCCCATACCCTAAGCGGACGCTCGATCCGGCCCTGGTGCAGCGCAGCCCCGTTTCCTGCGATCGACAACTTCCGGCTTGGCGTACCAGCCGCCATGATGTGAAAATGTCCAGCCAGGGATAGAGATCGCAATAAAATTTCGCTGCAACGCAAAATCGGCGCTTGTGCCCAGATTGGAATTCTGGCAAGGTCAAGGCAATAGGACAGCGATGCTGTCCCATTTTCGAAGCGGGCCTCGCCGAGGCCCCGGTGCAGGCGGATGGAGCGAACGATGACGGGAGGTACGGCAAATAAAGCCAAAGCCAACCGTACGACGCGCGCCGCCCGCAAAACGGCGGCGTGACCAGGCGCGGCAGGGCTTAACGCCCGAGGCGCCTGCGGAGGACGCGGGCGCAAGACAAGACCAGCGCAAGCAACCTTCGCAAACCGAGAATAAAGCCGGACCGGCCCGATCCTTGCTCGCCAAGGTGGAAGCCGGAGCGGCGGTGGACTTTGGCGGGCTCCCGAGCCGATGCTGCGGGACCGATGCGGGCGGAGGCGACGATGAGCGAGAGCAGGAAGGCGAGCGCGATGGCCAACACCACTGCTAAAGTTGCCACCACGACGACGGCCGCTTTCGAGCGTTTCCCCGAGGTGCGCGACCCCGCCATGCCGGCCCGCCAGGGCCTCTACGACCCGTCCTATGAGAAGGACTCCTGCGGCGTCGGCTTCATCGCCGACATGAAGAACCGCAAGAGCCATGCGATCGTCGCGCAGGGCCTGCAGATCCTGCACAATATCGACCATCGCGGCGCCGTCGGCGCCGATCCCAAGCTCGGCGACGGCTGCGGCATCCTCACTCAGATCCCGCATCGCTTCTTCAAGGAAGAGTGCGCCAAGGTCGGCATCGACCTGCCCGAGCCCGGCCACTACGCCATCGGCCAGTTCTTCATGCCGCAGGAGGCCGACAACCGCGCCGTCTGCGAGGAGATCGTCGCCCAGACGGTCGAGGAGGAAGGCCTGATCTTCCTCGGCTGGCGCGACGTGCCGGTCGACAACAGCGACCTCGGCGAGGCCGTCAAGGAGACCGAGCCTTGCCATCGCCAGATCTTCGTCGGCCGCCCGGCCGAGATCATCGATGAGGACGAGTTCGAGCGGCAGGTCTATGTCCTCAGAAAGTCGGTCTCGAACAAGGTCTACAAGCGCCATGACCGGGCGACCGCGACCTATTATCCGGTCTCCTTCTCCTGCCGGACCATCGTCTACAAGGGCATGGTGCTGGTCACCCAGCTCGGCGCCTACTTCAAGGACCTGACCGACGAGCGCTTCGAGAGCGCTCTCGCCCTCGTCCACCAGCGCTTCGCCACCAACACCTTCCCGTCCTGGCGCCTCGCCCACCCCTACCGGATGGTCGCCCATAACGGCGAGATCAACACGCTGCGCGGCAACGTCAACTGGATGGCGGCCCGCCAGGCCTCGGTCGACTCCGAGCTCTTCGGCGCCGATATCTCCAAGCTCTGGCCGATCTCCTATGAGGGCCAGTCCGACACCGCCTGCTTCGACAACGCCCTCGAATTCCTGGTTCAGGGCGGCTATTCGCTCGCCCACGCCATGATGATGCTGGTGCCCGAGGCTTGGGCTGGCAACCCGCTGATGGATGAGAGCCGGCGCGCCTTCTACGAATACCACGCCGCGCTGATGGAGCCGTGGGACGGCCCCGCCGCGATCGCCTTCACCGACGGCCGCCAGATCGGTGCGACGCTCGACCGCAACGGCCTGCGCCCCGCCCGCTACCTCGTCACCGATGACGGGCTGGTCGTGCTCGCCTCGGAGTTCGGCGTGCTGCCGATCCCGGAGGAGAAGATCGTCCAGAAGTGGCGGCTCCAGCCCGGCAAGATGCTGCTGATCGACCTCGAAGAGGGCCGCATCATCGGCGACGACGAGATCAAGAGCACGCTTTGCCTCGCCAACCCCTACAAGGACTGGCTGAAGCGCACCCAGATCGTGCTGGAGGACCTGCCGCCGGTCGAGGCGCGGGCATCGCGCACCGACGTCGCCTTGCTCGATCGCCAGCAATCCTTCGGCTACACCCAGGAAGACACCAAGATCCTGATGGCGCCGATGGCGGTGACCGGCCAGGAAGCCGTCGGCTCGATGGGCACGGATACGCCGATCTCGGCGCTCTCCTCGAAGTCGAAGCTGCTCTACACCTATTTCAAGCAGAACTTCGCCCAGGTCACCAACCCGGCGATCGACCCGATCCGCGAGGAGCTCGTGATGAGCCTCCTCTCCTTCATCGGGCCGCGTCCGAACATCCTCGACCTCGAGGGCACCTCGCGCCGCAAGCGCCTGGAAGTGCGCCAGCCGATCCTGACCAATGACGATCTCGAAAAGATCCGCTGCATCGGTCACTACGAGGATCGCTTCGACACCAAGACGCTCGACATCACCTATCCGACCCGCGAGAGCGCGGCCGGCATGGAAGGCGCGATCGAGCGCCTGTGCGAGCGCGCGGAAGCGGCCGTCCATGGCGGCTACAACATCATCATCCTCTCCGACCGGCAGGTCGGGCCCGACCGCATCCCGATCCCGGCGCTGCTGGCGACGGCGGCGGTCCACCACCACCTGATCCGCAAGGGCCTGCGCACCTCGGTCGGCCTCGTGCTCGAATCCGGCGAGCCGCGCGAGATCCATCACTTCGCCCTCCTCGCCGGCTTCGGCGCCGAGGCGATCAACCCCTATCTCGCCTTCGAGACGCTGGAAGCGCTGTTCGAGGCCGGCGAGTTCCCGCCGGAGGTCGACCGCTACGAGGTGGTCAAGCGCTTCATCAAGTCGGTCGGCAAGGGCCTGCTCAAGGTCATGTCCAAGATGGGCATCTCGACCTACCAGTCCTATTGCGGCGCGCAGATCTTCGACGCTGTCGGCCTGCGTACGCAGTTCATCGACAAGTACTTCACCGGCACCATCTCCTCGATCGAGGGCGTCGGCCTCGCCGAGATCGCCGAGGAGAGCGTGCGCCGCCATCGCGACGCCTTCGGCGGCTCGCCGATCTATCGCGATGCCCTCGACATCGGCGGCGAATACGCCTTCCGCCTGCGCGGCGAGGCGCATGCCTGGACGCCGGAGAACATCGCGCTGCTGCAGCACGCGGTGCGCGGCAATGCCCGCGACAAGTTCAAGGCCTATTCCGACCTGGTCAACGACCAGAGCGAGAAGCTCTCCACCATTCGCGGCCTGTTCCACGTCAAGATGGCCGACGAACTCGGCCGCAAGCCGATCCCGCTCGACGAGGTCGAGAGCGCGGTCTCGATCGTCAAGCGCTTCTCCACCGGCGCCATGTCCTTCGGCTCGATCAGCCATGAGGCGCATTCCACGCTGGCGCTGGCGATGAACGCGATCGGCGGCAAGTCGAACACTGGCGAGGGCGGCGAGGAGCCCGAGCGCTTCAAGCCGCTGCCGGACGGGCGCTCGATGCGCTCGGCGATCAAGCAGGTCGCGTCCGGCCGCTTCGGCGTCACCACCGAATACCTCGTCAACTCGCAGATGATGCAGATCAAGGTCTCGCAGGGCGCCAAGCCCGGCGAGGGCGGCCAGCTGCCCGGCCACAAGGTCGATGCCCGCATCGCCAAGGTCCGGCATTCGACCCCGGGCGTCGGCCTGATCTCGCCGCCGCCGCATCACGACATCTACTCGATCGAGGATCTCGCCCAGCTGATCTTCGACCTGAAGAACGTCAATCCGGCCGCGGACGTCTCGGTCAAGCTCGTCTCCGAGCTCGGCGTCGGCACCGTCGCCGCCGGCGTCGCCAAGGCGCGCGCCGACCACATCACCATCGCCGGCTATGAGGGCGGCACCGGCGCTTCGCCGCTGACCTCGATCAAGCATGCCGGCTCGCCCTGGGAAATCGGCCTCGCCGAGACCCACCAGATCCTGGTGATGAACAAGCTGCGCGGCCGCATCGCGCTGCAGGTCGATGGTGGCCTGCGCACCGGCCGCGACATCGTCGTCGGCGCGCTGCTCGGCGCCGACGAGTTCGGCTTCGCCACGGCGCCGCTGATCGCCGCCGGCTGCATCATGATGCGCAAGTGCCATCTCAACACCTGTCCGGTCGGTGTCGCGACGCAGGACCCGGTGCTGCGCAAGCGCTTCAAGGGTCAGCCCGAGCACGTCATCAACTTCTTCTTCTTCCTCGCCGAGGACGTGCGCGAGATCATGGCGGAGATGGGCGTCAAGAGCTTCGACGAGCTCGTCGGCCGCTCCGACTGGCTCGACAAGAAGGAAGCGATCGAGCACTGGAAGGCCAAGGGGCTCGACTTCGCCCGCATCTTCCACAAGCCGGAGCCGGGCAACGGCGTCGCCATCCGCAATGTCGAGCGCCAGGTCCATCCGATCGAGTCGGTGCTCGACCGCACCCTGATCGCCAAGGCGGGCGCCTCGCTCGACAGCGGCGCGCCGGTGGTGATCGAGAGCGCGATCCGCAATGTCGACCGCTCGACCGGCGCCATGCTCTCGGGCGAGATTGCCAAGCGCCATGGCGGGCTCGGCCTGCCGGACGACGCGATCACGGTGAAGCTCACCGGCACTGCCGGCCAGAGCTTCGGCGCCTGGGTCGCGGCCGGCGTGACGCTCGATTTGACCGGCCAAGCCAACGACTATGTCGGCAAGGGCCTGTCGGGCGGCAAGTTGATCATCCGGCCTGATCCGAAGTCGCGTGCGCTCGCCGAGGAGGCGATCATCGTCGGCAACACCGTGCTCTACGGCGCGATCTCCGGCGAATGCTACTTCCGCGGCGTCGCCGGCGAACGCTTCGCGGTGCGCAATTCCGGCGCGATCGCGGTGGTCGAGGGCACCGGCGACCATGGCTGCGAGTACATGACCGGCGGCGTCGTCGTCGTGCTCGGCCAGACCGGACGCAACTTCGCGGCCGGCATGTCGGGCGGCATCGCCTATGTCCTCGACGAGGACAAGAGCTTCGCCAAGCGCTGCAACCTCTCCATGGTCGATCTCGAGCCGGTGCCGGAGGAGGAGGAGCTGACCCAGCGCCTCTACCACCATGGCGGCGACCTCGAGTTCAAGGGCCGCATCGACGTCATGGCCAACATGTCCGGCTACGACGCCGAGCGCCTGCACCAGCTCATCGCCAACCACCTGAAATACACGGGGTCGGCGCGGGCGCAGGCCATCCTGGAGAACTGGGCGGAGTACCTGCCCAAATTCGTCAAGGTCATGCCGGTCGAGTATCGGCGCGCACTACTGGAAATCGAGCGGGCCCAGGCCGGCGTCTCGGTTGCGGCCGAGTAATCGAACAGGCGGATGAGACGATGGGCAAGGTAACCGGTTTTCTCGAGATCGACCGCCGCGACCGGAAGTATCTTCCGGCGTCCGACCGGATCAGGAACTACAAGGAGTTCGTGATCCCGCTCGGCCGGGAGGCGACCCGCGACCAGGCGGCGCGCTGCATGAACTGCGGCATCCCGTATTGTCACAATGGCTGCCCGGTCAACAACCAGATCCCGGACTGGAACGACCTCGTCTACAACGACAAGTGGCAGGAAGCGCTGACCAACCTGCACTCGACCAACAACTTCCCCGAGTTCACCGGCCGCGTCTGCCCCGCTCCCTGCGAGGCATCCTGCACGCTGAACCTCGAGGACACCCCGGTCACCATCAAGTCGATCGAATGCGCGATCGTCGACAAGGGCTGGCAGGAAGGCTGGATCAAGCCCGAGCCATCCGCGGTCAAGACGGGCAAGAAGATCGCCATCATCGGCTCCGGCCCGGCCGGCCTGGCTGCCGCCCAGCAGCTCGCCCGCGCCGGTCACGAGGTCCATGTCTATGAACGCCAGGGCCGCGCCGGCGGCCTGCTGCGCTACGGCATCCCTGACTTCAAGATGGAGAAGTCGCATGTCGACCGGCGTGTCGCCCAGATGGAAGCCGAGGGCGTCGTCTTCCATTACGGCGTCAATGTCGGCATCGACATCGATCCGCAGGAACTGCTCGCACAATATGACGCGGTCGGCCTGACCGGCGGCGCCGAGAAGCCGCGCGACCTGCCGATCGAGGGCCGCGATCTCGACGGCGTCCAGTTCGCCATGGACTTCCTGCCGCAGCAGAACCGCCGCAATGGCGGCGAGCCGGACACGACGGGCAATGCCCGCCCGATCCTCGCCGGCGGCAAGCATGTCGTCGTCATCGGCGGCGGCGACACCGGCTCCGACTGCATCGGCACCTCGGTGCGCCAGGGCGCGCTCTCGGTCACCCAGCTCGAGATCATGCCGCAGCCGCCGGAGAAGGAGAACAAGCAGCTGACCTGGCCGAACTGGCCGCTGAAGCTGCGGACCTCCTCCAGCCATGAGGAAGGCGCCGAGCGCGACTTCGCCGTCGGCACCGTCAAGTTCACCGGCGAGAACGGCAAGGTGAAGACGCTGCACTGCGCCAAGGTCGATGCCCAGTTCAAGCCGATCGAGGGCAGCGAGTTCCAGCTCAAGGCCGATCTCGTCCTGCTCGCCATGGGCTTCGTCTCGCCGGTGCATGACGGCCTCATCACCAAGCTCGGCGTCAAGCTCGACGGACGGGGCAATGTCGAGGCCAACATGCTGGCCTACAAGACCACGGTCGAGAAGGTCTTCGCCGCCGGCGACATGCGCCGCGGCCAGTCGCTGGTGGTCTGGGCGATCCGCGAGGGCCGCCAGATGGCGCACTCGATCGACAAGCACCTGATGGGCGAGACCATCCTGCCACGCTGAGTGGCAGGTCAACACGCGTCATGCTCGGGCGAAGACCCGAGCATCTCAGGCCGGATGAGGCTCCGGTCTGCGCCTTCTCGTCACGAGATTCTCGGGTCGCCGCGGCGCGTAGCCCGAGAATGACGGCCTTTTCCTAGGCCCCCAGCAGATCGACCAGCGGCGGGATCAGCGGCTCGTCGGCCGGCGGCATGGCGAGCTCGCGCAGCTTGCCGGGACGCACCCATTTCAGCGCCTGCCCCTCGCGCGAGGTCACCGTCCCCTCCCAGCGACGACAGATATAGAGCGGCATCAGGAGGTGGAACTCGGGATAGGCGTAGCTGGCGAAGGTCAACGGCGCGAGGCAAGCTTCCTTGACCTCGATTCCGAGCTCCTCGGAAAGCTCGCGGATCAGCGCCGGCTCGGGCCGCTCGCCGGCTTCCAGCTTGCCGCCGGGAAACTCCCAGAGGCCCGCCAGGGCCTTGCCTTCGGGACGTTGGGTGACGAGCACGCGATTGTCGGAATCGACCAGCGCGCAGGCGACGACGAGCAGCAGTTTCACGAAAGGCTAATGTCCCGAGAGGATGACTTCGACCGGTTCGGTTTCCTTGCCGGTCAGCGTGACCTCGTCATAGACCGTGCCGCCCTCGCGGAAAACCTGGTCCTCCTCGCCCCAGATCACCTGGGTCGAAACGAAATAGGTGCCGGGCGCAACCTTGTGGAAGCTGAACTTCCCTCGCGCCGTCGTCTTGGTCGTACGGGTGAGCTCGGCATAGCGCGGATCGACCTGCTCGTTCGGATAGCGCCAGTGCGGCAGGAACTTGGCCTTGCCGAAGACACGGGCAAAGCGCTCGCGGGCATAGGCCGTCGCTGGGATCAGCCGGACGACCTCGCCGGCGGCGTTGACGACCTGTCCCTTGGAGCGCGTCCGGAAGGCGTGGCCCTCGATGACGCCGGTCCCGGCTTTCCGGATGAAGCCCGCCTCTTCCGCCGAGAAGGAGGATGCCGTCGGCGATGACGGCCCCTGCGCGACACAAGCTCCCAACAGGGCCGCAAGGCCCAGCACGCAGGCTATCCTCGTCATCTGGCACGTCCCCCCGCAGGCGCCGTCGATACCAGGAAGACGCCTGCGAGGATGATGCAACCTCCGATGATCTGCCGCAACTCCAGCGTTTCGCCGAGGATCAGCACACCCATGGCGGCAGCGACCGCCGGCACGAGATAGCCGGTCATCGCCGCGCGCGTCGGCCCGGCGGCGCGGATCAGCCGCATGAAGAACGTCACCGGCAGCGCCGTCGCGAACACGCCGAGCGCCAGCACGGCCTGCCAATGCGGCATGAGGGCTGTCAGCGCGCCCCAACCTGAGAAGATCAGTGTCAGCAGCAACGCGCCCGAGCCCGAGACCATCTGTTGGCCCAGCGCGAGCCGGATCGGATCGCCGGCCCGCGGCGGCACCGCGCGCGTGTAGAGGTTGGCGCAGGCATAGGACAGCGTCGCGCCGACCATGGCGAGCAGGCTGAGCGCCGTGCCGCCGCCCTCGACCAGGCGCGGCCCGATCAGGATGGCGACGCCGGCCATGCCGACCAGGATGCCGCTGAGCCGCCGCCGGCTCAGATGCTCTTCCGAGAACAGGACATGTGCGAACAGCGCCGTGACCAGCGGCCCCGCCGCCTGGATCATCGCCGCCGGGCCGCTGGCGAGCTGGATCAGCGCATAGGCGACGAGCACGTTCGGCAGCCAGCCATTGGTCGTGCCGAGCACCAGCCAGTGCCGGAGCTCGTGACGGCGCGGCAGCGGGCTCTGGCCGCGCAACCCGACGAAGAGCGCCAGCGTCGTCGCACCGAGCAGGCCGCGCCCCGCGGCGATCGCCCAGGGGGCGACGTCACCGGCCATCAGCTTGATGAACAGATAGCTGCTACCCCAGAGGAACGAGCAGGCGGCGAGATTGCCGACGATGAACGCCCTGCTCGGCCCCGAGGATTCAGGATCTGTAGTCGCCGTTGATCTCGACATAGGCCTTGGTCAGGTCGCAGGTCCAGACGGTGGCCTTGCCGCGGCCGAGGCCGAGATCGGTGGTGACGACGATGTGCTCGCTCTTCATGTAGTCGGAGACGGCCTGCTCATCATAGGAGCCGGCGCGCGCGCCCGCTTCCGCCACCTTGATCGCGCCGAAGGAGATGTCGAGCCTGTCACGATCGGCCGGCTCGCCGGCCTTGCCGACCGCCATGACGATACGGCCCCAATTGGCGTCCTCGCCGGCGACCGCCGTCTTGACCAGCGGCGAATTGGCGATCGAGAACGCGACCCTCTTGGCCGAGCGCGCCGATTTCGCCCCGACGACGCGGACCTCGACGAACTTGCGGGCGCCCTCGCCGTCCTTGCAGACCAGGTGCGACAACTCGAGCAGCAGCGCGTTCAGCGCCCGCTTGAAACCGGAGAGCCGAGCGTCGTTGGGATCGGTGATCTCGGGCACGCCGCGGGCCTTGGCCTTCCCGGTCGAGAACAGCATCAGCGTGTCGGAGGTCGAGGTGTCGCTGTCGACCGTGATCGCATTGAACGAGCCCTTGACGCCCTTCGACAGCAGGGCCTGCAGCACGGGAGCCGCGATCGGCGCATCAGTGAAGACGAAGGAGAGCATCGTCGCCATATCAGGCGCGATCATGCCGGCGCCCTTGGCGATGCCGGCGATGACGACCTCATGGCCATCGATCTTGGCCTTGCGCGAGACCGCCTTCGGGAAAGTGTCGGTGGTCATGATCGCCTTGGCGGCGTCGAGCCAGGGACCGTCGGCAGCGCGCTTGGCGCAATCGGCCAGCACGCCCTCGAACTTGGTCGCGTCGAGCGGCTCGCCGATCACGCCGGTCGAGGCGATGAAGACCTCCTCGGGCTTGCAGCCGGCGGCCTTGGCCGCGATCTTCGCGGTCAGAGCGACCGAGTCGCGGCCCTTCAGGCCGGTGAAGGCGTTGGCATTGCCGGAATTGACGACGATGGCGCGGGCCTTGCCCTGGGCCAGGTTCTCCCGGCACCAGTCGACCGGCGCCGACGGGCATTTCGAGCGGGTGAAGACGCCGGCGGCCTGCGAGCCCTCGTCGAGCAGGATGAGCACCACGTCGGTGCGGCCCTTGTAGCGGATGCCGGCCTCGGCGGTGGCGAAGCGCACGCCCGGCACGGCCGGGACCTTGGGCTGGCGCTTCGGCGCGAGCGGAGAAACGGGAACATCCTTGCCGGCCATCATGCGCCTCCTCGTATGGTTGGCCCGATGTGCCGCAGCAACGGGGCGAAGACAAGAGTCTCACCCCCTCCAAAAGCAAACGCCCGGGCATGGCCCGGGCGCATCACGACGGTCCTGTGAAGGACGCAGCCCGATCAGGGCTTCTTCGGCTCGGCCGGAGCCGGGGTCGCCGGCGCGGGCGCCGCCGGAGCAGCCGGTTTGTCGAGGCGCTCGACCTTGGCCTTCTCGCGCAGCGCCACGATGATGTCCTGCTGCGCCTTGCGGACCAGGTACTGGTCGATCTGCGGCTTGACCTCGTCGAAGCTCGGCAGGGGCTTGCTGCGCTTGTCCTCGAGCTTGATGACATGCCAGCCGAACTGGCTCTTCACCGGCTCGGAGACCTGGCCCTTGTCGAGCTTGAAGGCCGCCTCGGCGAATTCCGGCACCATGCGGTCCTTGGCGAACCAGCCGAGATCGCCGCCTTCCTTGCCCGAGCCCGGATCCTTGGAGAGCTCGGCCGCGACCTTGGCGAAGTCCTCGCCCTTCTTCACCCTCTCCAGCGCCGCCTTGGCCTGCGCCTCCTCGGGCACCAGGATATGGCGGGCGTGGACCTCTTCCTCAGGCTTCATCGCCTTGACGGTATCGTCGAACAGCTTCTTGGCCGCCTCGGGCGTTGCCGCCTTCTTGGCCTCGACGGTCAGGTATTCGTCGAGCAGGAGCTTGTCCCGGTTATAGGCGAGGCGCTTGGCGAATTCCGGCCCGTCGCCGACCTTGGCGGCAGCGGCGGCCTTGGCGCCGAGCTTAAGGTCGACCAGATAGTTGATCACCTCCTCGCGCTTGCGCTCCTCCGGCATCTGCGCGGTACGCTCGCCGAGATCCTCCTCGGCCAGCTTGAGGTCTCCCTCGGTGATGGTGATGCCGTCGACCTTGGCGACGGGCTTGTCCTGCTGCGCGAGGGCCGGCACGGCGGCCAGCGCGAAGCCAAGCGACAGCATGGCGAGACGGGAGGACAACATCGGTGCGGCCTTTCAACTGGACGGCGCGAAGATCGATCTCGCCGGCTGAGTGCCAGCAGAACGCGGCCTTGGCAAGACGGGGCTTTGCACATCAACGCGAGGCGGTGGTGCTGGTTCAATCCGCCGCAGCCCACTCCGCCCAAGAAGGCGCGGGAGCCCTCCTCCCTTGTGGGGGAGGGTTGGGAGGGGGGTTATCGCACCCGCAATCCGCTCCGCGCTGGACTGGACCTGCGTCGAGGGTGGCATACCCCCTCTCTAGCTCTCCCCCACAAGGGGGGAGAGGACAGGTCGCGGCTCCGCGACCAGCCACACAACCGCCCTCACCCCTTGGAACCCGCCGCGCCGGACCCCACATGCGCGCGGATAAGCGCGTGCTGGACCACGCGCCCGCGCCCGTCTAAACACGCGCGTGAATTTCTAGAGATTACCGCTTCGGCTGCGCGGTCTGCGCCGGCCGGCTTCGCTATTGAAAGGCCAGACATGCTTGGCGCGCTTGCAAAGAAACTCTTCGGCTCGTCGAATGATCGGCGGGTGAAGGGCTACCAACCCCGCGTCGCGGCGATCAACGCACTCGAAGCCGAGGTGTCCCAGCTCTCCGACGAAGCTCTTCGCGCCCGTACCGACACCTTCAAGCAGCAGCTCGCCGACGGCGCCAAGCTCGACGACCTTCTGGTGCCCGCCTTCGCCACCGTGCGCGAGGCGGCCAAGCGCGTGCTCGGCCAGCGACATTTCGACGTCCAGCTGATCGGCGGCATGGTGCTGCACGAGGGCTCGATCGCCGAGATGAAGACCGGCGAAGGCAAGACGCTTGTCGCCACGCTCCCGGTCTATCTCAACGCGCTCGCCGGCAAGGGCGTCCACGTCGTCACCGTCAACGACTACCTCGCCCGCCGCGACGCCGAGTGGATGGGCAAGATCTACAATTTCCTCGGGCTCAGCTTCGGCATCATCGTGCACGGCCTCGACGACGAGGAGCGCCAGCGCGCCTATGCCAGCGACATCACCTACGGCACCAACAACGAATTCGGCTTCGACTATCTGCGCGACAACATGAAGTACGAGGTCGCGCAGATGAGCCAGCGCGGCCACCATTTCGCGATCGTCGACGAGGTCGACTCGATCCTGATCGACGAAGCGCGCACGCCGCTGATCATCTCGGGCCCGCTCGACGACAAGTCGGACCTCTATGTTGCGATCGACAAGGTCCTGCCCCGCCTGATCAAGAGCGATTTCGAGGTCGACGAGAAGCAGCGTACCGTCGCCCTGACCGAGGCCGGCAACGAGCATATCGAGCAGCTGTTGCGCGAAGCCGACCTGCTCAAGGAAGGCGACCTCTACGATTCCGTCAACGTCACCCTGGTCCACCACGTCAACCAGGCGCTGCGCGCGCACTCGCTGTTCACGCGCGACAAGGACTACATCGTCCGCAATGACGAGGTGGTGATCATCGACGAGTTCACCGGCCGCATGATGCCCGGCCGGCGCTATTCGGAAGGCCTGCACCAGGCGCTCGAGGCCAAGGAGCACGTCACCGTCCAGCCCGAGAACGCGACGCTCGCCTCGATCACCTTCCAGAACTATTTCCGCCTCTACAAGAAGCTCGCCGGCATGACCGGCACCGCCGGCACCGAGGCCGACGAGTTCGAGCAGATCTACAAGCTCGAAGTGGTCGAGATCCCGACCAATGTCCCGGTCGCCCGTATCGACGACGACGACGAGGTCTATCGCAGCTTCCCGGAAAAGGTGAAGTCGATCATCAAGGAGCTGGAGCGCGCCAGCGAGCGCCTGCAGCCGGTGCTGGTCGGCACCGCCTCGATCGAGAAGTCCGAGCAGATCGCCGAGATGCTGGTCGCCGCCGGCTTCAAGCAGATCGACTTCAGCCAGCCCAGCGCGCTCGACTCGCTCTACGCCGCCGCCCGCACCGGCAAGAGCACCAAGCAGTTCGCGGTGCTGAACGCCCGCTTCCATGAGCAGGAGGCCTTTATCGTCGCCGAGGCCGGCGTGCCCGGCGCGATCACCATCGCCACCAACATGGCTGGCCGCGGCACCGACATCAAACTCGGCGGCAATGTCGAGATGCGCGTCTCGATCGAGACGGCCGGCATGGAAGACGGGCCGGAGAAGGACGCCAAGGTCAAGGAGATCGAGGCCGAGGTCGCCCGCTTCAAGGAGATGGTCCTCAACGCCTCCGAGACCATCGAGCTCGAGCCGGCCAAGGGCTCGCGCCCGGCCAAGACCATGACCCGCCCCGGCGGCCTCTACATCATCGGCACCGAGCGCCATGAGAGCCGGCGCATCGACAACCAGTTGCGCGGCCGCGGCGGCCGCCAGGGCGACCCCGGCCGCTCCAAGTTCTTCCTGTCGCTGCAGGACGACCTGATGCGCATCTTCGGCTCCGACCGGATGGACGGCATGCTGCAGAAGCTCGGCCTGCAGGAGGACGAGGCCATCGTCCACCCCTGGATCAACAAGGCGGTCGAGAAGGCGCAGGGCAAGGTCGAGGCGCGCAACTTCGACATCCGCAAGAACATCCTGAAATACGACGACGTCATGAACGACCAGCGCAAGGTCGTGTTCGAGCAGCGCCGCGACTTCATGCGCGAGGCGAGCGTGCGCGAGACCATCGACGACATGCGCCACGGCGTGGTCGAGGACACCGTTTCGCGCCGCATCCCCGAGGACGCCTATCCCGAGCAGTGGGATGCCGCCGGCCTGCGCGAGGACGTCGCGACCTATCTCAACCTCGAACTGCCGATCGAGGACTGGGCCAAGGAAGAAGGCATCGCCGACGCCGAATTGCGCGAGCGCATCCGCAAGATCGCCGACGAGGACTACACGGCGCGCATCGAGCGCAACACCGACGAGGTGATGACCTATATCGAGAAGCAGGTGCTGCTGCAGACGCTCGACCATCTCTGGCGCGAGCACCTGGTCACACTCGATCATCTGCGCCAGGTCATCGGCTGGCGCGGCTACGCCCAGCGCGACCCGCTGAACGAGTACAAGCAGGAAGCCTTCGAGCTCTTCGACAGCTTGATCGGCCGCCTGCGCGAGCAGGTCACCGGCAATCTGATGCGCGTCGAGGTCCGTTTCGACCAGCCGCCGGAAGACGGTCAGGGCTTCGACCAGGGCGGCAGCGATGCCCTGCCCCCGCCGCCCGCCGGCTTCTTCGCCAGCCAGCCGCAATTCGCCGCGACCGATGGCGACGTCGCCGTCGCCGAGCGCAACCCGACCGATCCCGCGAGCTGGGGCAAGGTCGGCCGCAACGAGCTCTGCCCCTGCGGCTCCGGCAAGAAGTTCAAGCACTGCCACGGCCAATTCGTCTGATCGCGGCGCCGGAGCGATCCTCCGGCGTGGTTTTCAGGCGAAAATGGCCTCGACTGCGCCGAGCGTATCGATCTCGATCCGGACGCTCGCGCCGGCATTGAGCCATTGCGTCCGCACGAGGCTGCCGAGCAGGACGGTCTCGCCGGCTCTCAGCGGCATCTGGCGCTGGCTGGCATGCTCCGCCAGCCAGGCCAACGCCGCATAGGGATGGCCAAGCACGTCGGCGCCAATGCCGGCGCCGGCTTCGGTCCCATCGATCAGAACCCGCCCATGCAGCGTCGCCAGATCCGGCAGCACGGCCGGGTCATGCTCGCGGCCGAGGACCGCACCAGCGGCGAAGAAATCGTCCGCGACCAGCATCGGCGTGCCCGTGCTCTGCCAGTCGACATAGCGATCATCGACGATCTCGATCGCCGCCATCACCGCCCCGACTGCTCCCCGCACGCTTTCGGCGGTGAACGGTCCTTCCGGCAGGTCGCTCGCCAGCCGCACCGCGATCTCGCACTCGACTCCGACCTTGACGAAATCGCCATGCCGGAGCCTGGCATCGCCGCGATGCGTGGTGCCGGCGAAGAGCCCGGCCGCACAGGGATGGGCAATGCCGAGATAGGCCTGCATCACCGGCGTGGTGCAGCCGATCTTCCAGCCGATACGGGCGCCGAAGCGGCTTTCGGCAAGACGCGCATGGACCGCATCGCGCACTGTATAGGCCTCTGCCAGATCGCGCGGCGAGGCTCCGGCAGAAGGCCGCGCCAGAGGCGTCAGACTCAGCCGAGCGGTGGTGATCGCATCTGCTGCGACGGCGATAGCAGCTTCGGACAAAGCAGAGCTCCGATTGTCGGGGGAGGTCAACCTGCCATGCCGGAGCTCCCGCTGGCCACATGCGCGAACGTAGTGGTCGCGAGACCCGCTCTCGCCATGGCAATGGACCATGAACTCCCGACTACGAGGGCCTCCGGCCATGCCGACCGCAGACGAAACCGCCGGGCGAGCCCATATCGCGCTCGTGCTCGACTACACCGAGGAAGAGCTTGCCCGGTTCGACACATTGCTGGCGCAGGAGACTCTCGCCGAGACCAGGCCAACGATCTGGGAAGGCTGGCCCGCCTTCATCGGGCTGGGCCTCGCAGCGGCGACCGGAGCGACCCTGCTCGCCATCATCAGCGGGATTGCCACGGCCCGTTCCGGCGCCGGCATCGCCGCGCTCTGCTTCGCGGTCTACTGGATCGGCATCACCGCACCGGGCCTGGCCATGGGCATCGCCGACAGGCGCCGGCGCAAGGCTGTCTACGGCGCCTTCCAAACCGAGTGGAACGGAACGCGCCTAACGGCGACGCAGCACGGCGTCTGGTTCCGCCGCGAGGGCATGCGCAGCTTCATCGGGCGCAGCGCGATCCGCAAGGCCAGCAGCGCCGACGGCCTGTTGCTGCTGCACCTGCGCGCCGGCCAGCCGACCATGATCCCGCTGCGGCTGCTGACGGCGGGCCAGCAGGACTTCCTCACCTCACTTGCCCGTAGCGATCAACTCAACGGGTGAAGAAGCGCAGCAGGTTGGCGTAGCCGCGGGCATCGTCGATCGCCCGATGCGTATGCGCGACCGAGCCCAGCCATTCGGCCGGATAGCGCTCGACATCGCACTCCCATTGCCCGCGCCCCGTCCTGCCGGCGACGAAGGACATCAGGCACAGCGGCGCGTGCTTGAAGATGCGGCTCTCGACCCATGGCCCTTCGAGCAGCGGGCGCCCGATGAAGCGGCGCAGGTAATAGTCGACCCACGGCCCATCGAGCGCGAGCGGGTGGGAGGCAAAGATCGGCTCGCCCTCGATCGCACCGATCCAGTCGACGAAGCGCCGCATCACAGCGGATGGCGGCTCGGGATTGTCCGTCGCCGCGGCCCAGGCCTGCGGATGGCGCGCCCAGAACGCCATGGTGGCCTCGTCACGCAGGGCGCCGTCGAGCGGCGCCAGCACCGCCTCGAACTCTCCAATGATGGCGCCATCGGCCGCGACGGCGACGGAGCCGAAGGAAAGCATCGAATTGACGCCCGGCGTCGGCCCGTCGAACTCGCAATCCGTCACGACATAGAATGGCGACATCCGACCCCGTCGAACTCCTCAGCTATGCGCCCGCCGGGGCAGCCGCGGCAGCAGGATCGTCAATAGTCCGAGCAGCGGCAGGTAGGAACAGACCTTGTAGACGAAGGTGATGCCATAGGCGTCGGCGAAGCCGCCGAGGAAGGCGGCGCCGAGCCCGCCCGCGCCGAAGGCGAAGCCGAAGAACATGCCGGCGATCAGGCCAACGCGGCCCGGCACCAGCTCCTGAGCGAACACCACGATCGCCGAGAAGGCCGAGGCGAAGACCAGCCCGATCATCACGCTGAGCACGCCGGTCCAGAACAGGTTGGCATAGGGCAAGAGCAGCGCGAACGGGATGACGCCGAGGATCGAGAACCAGATCACGAAGCGCGCCCCGAAGCGGTCGCCGATCGGCCCGCCGACGAAGGTGCCGACCGCCGCCGCGCCGAGGAACAGGAACAGCATCAATTGCGCGTCGCGGAAGCCGAGCTGGAACTGCTCGATCACGTAGAAGGTGAAGTAGCTGGAGATGCTCGCCATGTAGACATTCTTGGTCGCGGTCAGCAGCACCAGCACGAACAGGGCGAAGGCGACACGCCCGCCCGGCAGCGGCAGCGTGCGGCTCGCCGGCGGACGACCGGCCTGCGCCCGGCGATGGGCGGCATACCAGGCCCCGACCCGGGTGAGGACGACGACGCCCGCCATGGCGATGACCGACAGCCAGGCGACGCTGCCCTGGCCGAAAGGCAGGACGATGAAGGCAGCCAGCAGCGGCCCCAGCGCCGAGCCGAGATTGCCGCCGACCTGGAACAGCGACTGGGCCAGGCCATGCCGCCCGCCCGAGGCCAGCCGGGCCACGCGAGACGCCTCCGGATGGAAGATCGCCGAGCCCAGGCCGATCAGGCAGGCAGCGATGATCAGCACCGTGAAGTTGTGGGCATTGCCGAGCAGGATCAGGCCGCCGAAGGTCGAGGCCATGCCCGCCGGCGCCGAATAGGGCATCGGCCAGCGATCAGTCACCATGCCGACGACCGGCTGCAGCAGCGAGGCCGTAACCTGGAAAGCCATGGTCAAGAGACCGATCTGGACGAAGTCGAGGGCGTAGTTGGCCTTGAACAGCGGATAGAGCGAGGCCAGCAGCGACTGCATGACATCGTTCAAGAGGTGGCAGAAGCTCACCGCCAGCAGGACGGAGATCGTCGTCTTCTCGAAACGGGGCCGGCCCCCCTCGATCGTCGCAACCATGGTGGGCCCCTTGAGCACGAACCTTCAGCGGCGCTCCTTCTACAGGGCTTGCCCGTGACCTGCTTTCGTGTTTCGGTCTAATTCTTTCGCGTTCGGGCCAATCGATGAGAAAGCTGCCGCAGCAACAGGTCGAGGCCCTCCATTCCGACCATCGCCATATCCATGGCACGGTTTCCGACGCGGACGGCGATGTTCTGGTCCGCGTCTCCGACAACCCTGCCGGCTATACGATACCGCCGCACAGCCATCGCCAGATCCAGCTCCTCTGCGCTTTCTCCGGTGTGGTCCAGATCAACACCGAACGCGGCAGCTGGATGATCCCGCCCGGCCATGGCCTGCTGATCCCGGCCCGGCTGCAGCATTCGGTGGAGATGCTGAGCGATGTCAGCATCAAGTCGGTCTATCTGCTCGGCGGGCATGACGACCTCGCCGAGCGCATGCTGCAGGTGCTCGGCGTCACCGATCTCGCCCATGCGCTGATCGTCGAGGCGATCCGCCTGCGCGACGCGCCGCCGGACAACCGCAAGCTCGCGCTCGTCCTGGAATTGCTGACAGCCGAGATCGCCGCGCTGCCGATCCGGCGGCTCGGCCTGCCCATTCCGGCCGACAGGCGGCTTGCCGCCCTCTGCCGCGCCTATATGGCCGCGCCCTCGGTCACCGCGCGTCTCGACGACTGGGCCGCGAAGCTCGCGATGAGTCGGCGGACCTTCACGCGGCTCTTCCAGCGCGAAACCGGCCTCAGCTTCGTCGCCTGGCGCCAGCAGGCCAGCCTGTTCGCCTGCCTGCCCCGGCTGGCGGAAGGCGTATCGGTCACCGAGGTCGCCATGCTGGCCGGCTATGACAATGTCGCGGCGTTCACCACCATGTTCAGGCGGCGGCTCGGCACCGCGCCGCGCAACTACATGAGAGCGTCGCTGGCGCGGTAGTCCCGCCCTCGCCGAAACTGAAAAGGCCGCTCTCGCGAGCGGCCTTCCGAATACCCCCGTGCGACCTAGGCCCTTACTTCGGCGCGAAGATGCCGACGCTGCTGGCGGTGATGTCGAAGGACAGCGTCGCCACCACCGTCGGGGCGCACCATTTCGAGCGCCCCGAGCCGGAGCTGACGCCGCGCGGATCGGCGGTCAGCAGGAAGCAATCGCTCTTCGACAGATTGGTGTCGTGGTAGCGCACATCCGCCGTCAGGTTCTTCCAGGTGTAGGAGACACCCGCGTTCCAGTAGGCGTAGTCGGGCAGATTGGTCGGCGGCACCGTCGACCAGATCGCCAGATTGGTCGTGCCGAGCCAGTAATGGCCGAATTCGCCGGAGACCGAGAGGCCTTCCAGGAACGGCAGGTTGTACTTCGCCGTCACCGAGGCATAGGTGCCGGAAGCGCCGGTGCCGAGCCAGTCCCAGGCGTAGAACAGGTTCGCCCCGAGGATCAGCTTGTCCTCGAAATTATAGCTGACCTTGCCGTAGACCTCGGTGAAATCGGTGTTCCGCGGCGTCCAGTAGACGCCGGCCGTATCGATGAACTGCTTCTCGCTGGGATAATAGTACTGCCAGACGCCGACATCGACGGTGACCGGGCCGAATTTCGGCCGGATGCCGGCATAGAAATCGATCTCGGCCGGCGGACGCGTCGCCAGGTCGACATTCGAGGCGTAGACGCCGGCATAGACCAGGTTGTCGTAGAACTGCAGCTCGGCGCCGCCCTGGATCGCCGGCTTGCGGTCCGTCTGCGAAATGCCGCGGAAATTGTAATCCGTCATGCCCTTCACGCTGACGGCGATGTCGAACCAGGTGATGCTCGGCGCCACCGGCGCGGGCGGAGCGCCCTTGCGGCTCGGCAGGTCGGAGGCGAACGCGGAGGCCGCGAATGCCGTCGACAGCGCAAGCCCCGTCAGCAAACCCGAAATCTTGAAAGCCATTACGAACTCCATCGAAGGTCCGCATGACCGCGTCATGCCTTCGTCACGATGAAGCCTTCGCAACCGCAAAATCGGCAAGATGAGCTTTTTGGCAGCCTGCCGCGCCAATGGGCAAAGGCGCCGGTTTCGCCAGATTCTGCGCCTAGAAAAGCGCCCGCGGCCATTGCTGGCCGCGGGCGTGACTTTTTTACATCAGAGGATTTACAGGGCGCTCAGCGCGCCGTGGGCTGGCTCGCATAGGCCGCGTCGGGCTGCAGCTGCGATGTCCGCAAGGTCGAGGCCCGGCGCGGCGGCAGCGGCGCGGTCACCGTCTGCGGCGTCTCCGGCACGGTCGAGGCGATCGGCGCCTGCTCCTTCGGCTCCGAGGACGAGGAACCGCCGAGCAGCGGCACGAAGCTCAGCGCCTTCTGATAGAAGGAGGGCTGCGCCGGTGCGGCCGAAGCCGTCTGGATCGGAGCAGTGGTGGCCTCGCCCGGAGTCGCCTTGGCAACCTGGGCCGCTGCATCGCTCGCCGGCTTGGCAGCCGGCTGGGCCGCAGCGGGCTTGGCCGGCGCAGCCGCGGCGACGACCGGCTTGGCTTCCTCCACCTGCGCGCTGCTGACTGCGGCGAGCACGGCGTCGTTCTCGGCCGATTCGGCCCGGACGGTCGCCTTGGTGCGGCCCTTGTCGTCGAGCACGACGACGCGCGGACCGATCAGCGAATCGACGCGGCTGATGCCGACATCGCGCGAGCCCCAGGCCACCGACCTGTTCATCGAATCAGCGCCGGACTGGGCCAGCTGGCGCTTGAACGAGGAATGCTGGTCGCCGTCGTCATAGATCAGCTTGACCGCGGGCGTGCCCTTGGACACCAGCGCCGCGACCTGAATCTCGTCCTGCTGGCGCTTCTGGGCGATGGCTTGCGTGATCGACGAATCGATCTGGACGCCGTCGCGATTGAAGGCGTAGCGTCCGCCAGCCACCGAGACCGAGGGTTCGTCCTTGGCCACCTCGAAATAATCCGAGCCTTCCTTCAGGTTCTTCCAGAAGGCGATATTCGGGTCGAGCCGGTGCTTGGCGAGGTTCTCCGCCGTCATCCGGAAGGGATAAGCCTGCATCTGCACGGCGCGCTGCCCGCCATTCTGGGCTTCGCGCACCAGCGCATAGATCTCGCCGATCTGGTCGTCGGTCATCGAATAGCAGCCGGCCGAGGAGCAGGCGCCGTGCACCATCAGATGCGCGCCGGTGCGGCCATGCGCCCGGTCATAGGCATTCGGATAGCCCATGTTGAACGAGACGTAGAACGACGAGTTCGGGTTCATCTGCGCCGGGCTGATCGCGTAGAACCCTTCCGGCGCCATGCGGTCGCCCTCGCGCACCTTCGGGCCGAGCTGGCCGGACCAGCGGCACATCGGGAAGGTCTTGAGCAGCGCGTATTTGCCGTCGGCGCGCTTCTTCCAGATCTCGAGCTCCGACTCCTTCTTGTAGGAGCGAATCACGATGGGCTGGCTCTTGCTCATGCCCTTCTCGGACATCAGCGTGTAGGTCGCCGACGGAATCGGGATGTTGTGGCGCGCGGAGCCGCGATAGCGATCTTCTTCGCAGGCTGCCAAACTGAGGCCAAGGAGCGCCGCCAGCGCGAAATGTCTCACAGCCACGTCGTCAATCCCATTTCGCGCGGACGCGTCAAAGCCGACAATGCCTCAGACAACGCGGCCAAATTATGCCCGTCGACTGGTTGCAGGATCGTTAGCCTTGACCGTTCCTTACCACAGGGGCCTCGCAGATGGCCATATGGTGAAGCCGCGGTAAAGCGCCCGCCAGGCCGAACGCCCGCTTGCGCACAAGCGGCAGGGCTACAGCGCCCGGCCGATCGCCAGGTATTTCTGCGCCCGCCGATCGACGATCTCGTCGGCGCCGAGGCCGGCGAATTCGGACAATGCCGCCTCGATCGCCGCGCCGGCCCGCTCGATCGCGCCCTGCGGGTCGCGATGGGCGCCGCCGGTCGGCTCGGTGACGATCCTGTCGATCACGCCGAAGCGCAGCAGGTCCTGGGCGGTGATCTTCATGCCGGTCGCGGCATCCTGGGCGCGCGCAGTGTCGCGCCAGAGGATCGAGGCCGCGCCTTCCGGCGAGATCACCGAATAGATCGCATGCTCGAGCATCAGCACCTTGCTGGCGGCCGCGATCGCGATCGCCCCGCCCGAGCCACCCTCGCCGATCACCAGCGCGACGCTCGGCGTGCGCAGGGCAAGGCAGGTCTCGGTCGAGCGCGCGATCGCCTCGGCCTGGCCGCGCTCCTCCGCCTCGATGCCGGGATAGGCGCCGGCGGTATCGATGAAGCTCAGCACCGGCAGGCCGAACCGATCGGCCAGCTCCATCAGGCGCACGGCCTTGCGATAACCCTCGGGCTTCGGCATGCCGAAATTATGCTTGATGCGGGTCTCGGTCGAGTTGCCCTTCTCCTGCCCGATGACGCAGACCGGCTCGCCGCGGAAACGGCCGAAGCCGCCGACGATCGCCTCGTCCTCGCCGAAGGCGCGGTCGCCCGCCATCGGCGTGAACTCGTCGATCAGCGCCGAGCAATAGTCGAGGAAATGCGGGCGCTGCGGATGGCGCGCCACCAACGTCTTCTGCCAGGGCGTCAGGGCGCCGTAGAGATCCTTCAGCGCCTGCGAGGCCTTGGCCTCGAGCTTGCCGACCTCTTCGGCCAGAGAATAACCGTCGCCCTTGCCGTCGAGCGCGCGCAGTTCATCCGCCTTCGCCTCCAATTCGGCAACCGGCTTTTCGAAATCGAGATAGCTTCGCATCGACATCCAGATCAGGTCCCGCTTTCCCAGGGAAGAGGCGGCAGCATCGGCCGCCAAGGGTCGCGGCGACGGAACGGTCAAGAAAGGCGGCGGACCTTGGCCGCGCCCCGGCGAAATTGTCAACCCGCCGGCATCTTAGAGTCTCTTGGCCTCATCCTGTCGCGGCAGCCGGCCTGAGGAGTGGGCCTGCGGCAGCAGCACCGGCCGGAAGGCGAAGCTGCGCCGCGTCGCGCGCAAGGGTGCGCGCCGGTAGAACTGCTTGGTCGCGTCGATGACATAGACGCCGGCGAAAGGCAGCGACAGCCCGGCTCCGACCTTCTCCCAGGCCATGGCCGAGCGCATGAACAGGCGCCGGCGCAGTGGCGGCACATAGAGCGCCTCGGCCCAATGCTCGGGCGAGAACATGGCGCGGCGCATCAGGGCCTCGATCTGCGAACGGCTGAACGGCCGGCCATGGCCGAAGGGCGTCGTATCCATCCGCGCCCACAGGCCGCGCCGGTTCGGCACCACGACGATCAGCCGCCCACCCGGGCTCAGCACTCGCGAGATCTCTTCCAGCAGATCCTCGGGGCTTTCGGTCTCCTCGAGCGCGTGCACCAGCAGCACCCGGTCGATCGAGGCGGTCGGCAGCGGCAGCAGCGTCGGCTCGACCAAAGCGGAGGCGGAGAGCCCGGGCGACGGCCAGTTCACCACACCCTGCGCCGCCGGCATGAAGGCAATGGTGCGCTCCGCCTCGCCACCGAGCAGCGGCAGATAGGGCGTTGCGAAGCCCAGCCCCAGCAGGCGCTGGCGCCGGCAATCCGGCCAGAGCCTCAGCATGACCCGGCCGACGGTCCGCCGTGCCACATGCCCGAGCGGGCTGGCATAGAAGCTGCGCAGGTCGACGACATCCAAGGCCATGCCGACGGAGATGGCTCAGCAGGGGCAAGAGCGCAAGGGTCGCACTCGCGCGCCAGCAGTCACGCGCCGGATTGTCTTGATACCGAGGGACGCATGCGGCAAGCAGTCAGTTCGACCGCCGACTGCCGGAGTTTCCCCATGCCGCTCGACATCCATGTCTTCCGCACGCTCAGCGACAATGCCGGCGCGCTGCTGCACGATCCCGCCACCGGCGCCTGCGCGACCGTCGACGTTCCCGATGCCGGCGAGGTGCTCGCGGCCGCCAAGGCCAAGGGCTGGACCATCAACCAGGTGCTGGTCACCCATGAGCACGCCGACCACGTCCAGGGCATCGCCGCGCTGAAGCAGGCGACCGGCGCCAAGGTGTTCGGGCCCGAGGCCGCGCGCGCCGGTGCGCCCGTCGACGTCGTTCTCGGCGAAGGCGACCGCGTCGCGGTCGGCGGCTACGAATTCGAGACCTGGGCGACGCCCGGCCATGCCGAGGGCCATGTCAGCTTCATCGGCCGGGAAGCGAAGCTCGCCCTCGTCGGCGACGTCGTCTTCGTCATGGGCTGCGGCCGCGTCATGCCGGGCCGGATGGAGGCGATGTGGACCTCGCTGTCGCGCATCATGGCGCTGCCGGACGCGACCACGCTGATCACCGGCCACGACTACACGCTCTCGAATGCTCGCTTCGCCGCGGCGATGGACCCGAGCAACGCCGCCGTCGCCGCTCGCCTCGCCGAGGCAGAAGCAGCGAAGGCCGAAGGGCGCTTCTGGGCCGTGACCACGATCGGCGAAGAGCGGGCGACCAACCCGTTCTTCCGCGCCGGCGAGCAGGCTCTGGCTGCGACGCTCGGCATCGTCGGCAAGCCGGCCGGCGAGGTCTTCGCCGCGCTGCGCGAGGCCAAGAACAGGTTCTGACGTCAGATGAACACGTTGAGCGGCCTCAGCGCCGCCGAGGTCATCCGCCTGCTCGAGCTGAAGCCCCATCCCGAGGGCGGGCATTATCGCGAGACCTTCCGCGATCCCGCCGGGCCGGAGGGGCGCGGCTTCTCGACCGCGATCTACTATCTGCTCGATGTCGGCGAGACCTCGGAATGGCATCGCGTCGACGCAGCCGAGATCTGGCACCACTATGCCGGCGCGCCATTGGTGATCACGCTCTCGCCAAATGGGCATGACGCCTCGGCCCATCATCTCGGCAAGGACCTTGCCGCCGGCCAGCGGCCGCAGATCGTCGTCCCCGCCGGGCACTGGCAGAGCGCGACCTCGCTCGGCGCCTGGACTCTGGTCGGCTGCACGGTCGCGCCGGGCTTTGCCTTTTCCGGCTTCGAGATGGCGCCGCCGGACTGGCGGCCGACGCCGCGCCTGGCCGGAGGCTGAGCATGGACAAGCCCGTCACCGACATCGCCTTGGTCAGCGCCTGCGAGACCCGCATCGTCAACGCCTGGCCGGCGCCGACCACGCTCGTCGTCGACCAATGGGTTGTCCGCTTCGCCAACGGCTATTCCGGCCGCGCCAACTCGGCCTCCTCGCTGCGCGAGGGCGGCGACATGGACGAGGCGACGCTGGCCTTTGTCGAGGGGCTCTATCGCCAGGCCGGGCTGCCGCCGCGCATCCGCTTCACCCCGCTGGTCGCCGAGGACGCCCGTCGCCGCTTCGCCGAGCGCGGCTACCGCATCGAGACCGCTTCCTTCGGCATGGTCGCCGAGCTCGATCCCAATCTGCACCCGCCCATTCCCGGCATGATCGCGACCACGCAGGCGGAGGATGCCTGGATCGACGGCGTCTGCGCTCACCAGACCGGCGCGAAGCGCAACCGCGAGCATCTTGCTGCGATCGTCTCGGGCGTGCGCGTGCCCGCCGCCTTCGCGACCCTGCTGCATGAGGGGCGCCCGGCCGCCTATGCGATGAGCGTCGCCGAGCGCGGCATGGCCGAGATCGGCGCGGTCATCGTCGACGAAGCCCTGCGCGGCAAAGGCCTCGGCAAGCAGATGATGCTGGGACTGATGGGCTGGGCCGCGGCGCAAGGCTGCAAACAGGCCTATCTCCAGGTCGACCAGAGCAATGGCCTCGCCTTCGAGATGTACAAGCGGCTCGGCTTCCGCACGATCTACGCCTACGAGACGCGGATTCTCGATACCTGACGGAATACGCCGTCATTCCGGGGCGCTGCGCAGCAGCGAGCCCGGAACCCAGAACCGATGCCATGGCTGAATATGCTCGCAGCCCGCTGCCCCTCGCGAGAAGCGGTATCGGTTCTGGATTCCGGGCCCTTCGCTGCGCGAAGTCCCGGAAAGACGGCAGAGCTAACTGACAGCCTTCGGCGCAGCGCTCCGCGCTGCCGGACCGAAGCTCGCGACCAGCGCGCCGACGACGATCAGCACGCAGGACAGAGCCAGCAGCCAGCTCGCCGGCGCATAGCCGGCGATGACCAGGATCACGGTCGAGAGCACCGGCGCTGCATAGGAGGCGACGCCGAGGAAGGCGACGTCGCCCTTCTTCATCCCGATGTCCCAGCAGATGAAGGCGAGCCCGATCGAGCCGAGGCCGAGGCCGAGCACGCCGCCCCATTCGGCCGCGTTCGGCGCCCACAAGGTTGTCTCGAAAGCAAGGTGGCAGGCGAAGGCCGCAATCGCGCAGCCGAGCATGGTGATGGCGAGACTTTCCGAGGGCACACCAGCGAAGCGCCGCGACAACACCGAATAGCTCGCCCAGACGAAGGCGCCAAGCGCCGCCAGCACATGGCCGAGCTGGATGCCGGCGCCCGAGCCGAGGCTGCCGGAGATCAGCAGCGCCGTCGCAGCCAGGCCGATCAGTGCCCCGACGAGATGGCGCAGCTTCAAACCACCACCCGGCAGCAACGCCGCGAACAGCACGATCAGCAGCGGCCAGAGATAATGGATCAGGTTGGCCTCGGCCGCCGGCGCCGTCTTCACCGCGGCATAATAGAGCGCGGTGTCTCCGAACGGCCCGTAGAGCCCGAGCAGGAAGGAGGCCGGCGTCGGCCGCGCCAGATGCAGCCGCCCCCGCATCGCCGCGATCGCCAGCACGAGCACGCCGCCGATGACAAAGGTCATGCCGACGAGCTGGAAGGGTGGCACCCGCCCGGACATGGTGGTGAACAGCGCCAGCGTCGACCAGAGCAGGATCGCGATGGCGCCGGTTGCGGTGGCGGTGCGGGAGGTCATGGGAATAAGTTTCAGCGTGACGATTGGAGACCCGTTAAGCGCTGCGTCGCCCCCTCGCCAGCCCATTCACCATGAGCAGCCGGCATGGCGCGCAAAAAAAATGCCGGCAGGGCCAATGCAGAGGCCCTACCGGCAATCTTGTCGGAACGAGTGAAGGCCGAGGGCTTCGCCCCGATCTCGCCTCAGCCCCTGATGAAGGCGAGCAGGTCGGCGTTGATCACATCCGGATGGGTGGTGCACATGCCATGCGGCAGGCCGGCATAGGTCTTCAGCGTGCCGTTCTTCAGCAGCTTGACCGAAAGCGGGGCCGAGTCGGCGTAAGGCACGATCTGGTCGTCATCGCCATGCATCACCAGCACCGGCACTTCGATCGCCTTCAGATCCTCGGTGAAGTCGGTCTCGGAGAAGGCCTTGATGCAGTCGTAATGCGCCTTGGCGCCGCCCATCATGCCCTGCCGCCACCAGTTGTCGATGACGCCCTGCGAGACCTTCGCGCCCTCGCGGTTGAAGCCGTAGAACGGGCCGGTGGGGATATCGACATAGAACTGGGCGCGGTTGGCGACCAGCGCGGCGCGGAAGCCGTCGAAGACCTCGATCGGCAGACCGCCCGGATTCTTCTCGGACTTGACCATGACCGGCGGCACCGCGCCGATCAGCACCGCCTTGGCGACGCGGCCAGCTTCAGCCCGTGCGACGTAATGGGCGACCTCGCCGCCGCCGGTGGAATGGCCGATATGGACGGCGTTGCGCAGGTTGAGATGGGCGGCAAGCTCGGCGACATCGGCAGCGTAGGTGTCCATCTCGTTGCCGGTCGCGGTCTGGCTGGAGCGGCCATGGCCGCGGCGGTCATGCGCGATCACCCGGAAGCCCTGATGCAGGAAGAACAGCATCTGGTTGTCCCAGTCGTCGGCGCTGAGCGGCCAGCCATGGTGGAAGACGATCGGCTGCGCCTCCTTCGGGCCCCAGTCCTTGTAGAAGATCTCGGTGCCGTCCCTGGTGGTGATCGTGCTCATCTGTCGCTTCCTTCGGCTTTCCGGGCGGCGGGAGCGTCGCCCTTCGATGTGGACGGTTATAGGCGGGGCGTTGCATGCTGCCGCTTGGCGGAACCGACAATCAGCAGGGCAAAACTGACAGCATGACGACAGGCAAGCAGATTGTCGCAGAGATCGGACTCCTGCTCTATCCGGATGTGCAGCTCGCCGCCGTCTACGGCCTGACCGATCTGTTCCGGATCGCCGGCGAGACGAGCCGGGAGCGCGCCGGCCCGCAGGCGCCCGCGATCCGTGTCAGTCATTGGCGCCAGGCGGCGGGCGGTGCGGGCGTGGAGTGCGTCTTCGACAGCCATCCAGGTCCTAAGCACGATCCGAGCCATCTGATCGCACCGCCGAGCCTGATCATGCCGGCAAAGATGCAGAAGATGAATGGCCTCGCAAGCTGGCTGGCGGAGCGCCATGGCGAGGGGGCGACGCTCTGCTCGGTCTGCGCCGGCGCCTTCCTGCTCGGCGAGGCCGGGCTGCTCGAGGGCCGCGAGGCGACGACGCATTGGGCGTTCGCGGGGGAGCTGGCGGCCCGCTTTCCGGCTGCGAAGGTCGATACCGACCGCATGGTGATCGACGATGGCGATATCATCACCGCCGGCGGCATCCTGGCCTGGACCGATCTCGGCCTGACCCTGGTGGAGCGCCTGCTCGGGCCAAGCGTGATGCTGGAGACCGCGCGTTTCCTGCTGATCGATCCCCCCGGGCGCACGCAGCAGCCCTATGGCCATTTCGTGCCGCGGCTCGACCATGGCGACGCCGCGATCCTCAAGGCGCAGCACTGGCTGCAGGCGAGCGGCGCCAGGGATCACGACGTGCCGGCACTGGCGAAGCGGGCGGGGCTGGAGGAGCGCACCTTCCTGCGCCGCTTCCGCAAGGCGACCGGCCTGCGCCCGACCGAATACGCCCAGCAGGTCCGCATCGCCAGGGCGCGCGAGGCGCTGGAGCTGAGCCGGCGCCCGGTCGTGCAGATCGCCTGGGATGTCGGCTACGAGGATGCCTCGGCCTTCCGCAAGCTGTTCCAGCGCATCACCGGGCTCGCCCCGGCCGATTACCGCCGCCGCTTCGGCATCGCCGCCGCCTGAACAGGCAGCTAAAGGCGGAGCGCCGCGTGGACGCGGCTACCAAGCCTCCTCAGGCGTTCGACCGGCTCATTGGCATAGACGAAGCGGATGTATTGCGCGCCATGCGTCTCGCCCCAGCCCGCCATGGCGGTGGCGCAGACGCCCTGCTCCAGCAGCCGCTCCGACATGGCCGCACCATCCAGCCCGAAATCCGAGACACGCAGAAGCAGCGACCAGCCGCCGCCGGGGACGCCGACCGGCAGGCCGCGCAACTCGTCGAGCACGCAATCGCGCCTCGCCTGCAACTCATCGACATAAGACGTGAGCGTCGTCGCGGAATTCTCCAGCGCGATCGCGACCGCGTCCTGCCCGATGCCGACCGGCACCACGACATTGGCGAGCGACACGGCGACGAGATCGGGCATGAAGGCGTCCGGCGCCACGATCCAGCCGACGCGCCAGCCGATCATGCGCAGTTCCTTCGCCGAGGAGCCGACCGTGATCGTCCGCTCCGCCATGCCGGGCAGCCCGGCCGGATGCAGTACCGGCCGGCCGTCGAAGACCAGCCGTTCCATCGCCGTATCGACGATCAGCAAGAGGTCATGCGCGACGCAGAGCTCGGCAACGAGCGCCCAGTCGCCGGCATCGAGGCAGCCGCCTGATGGCATCGAGGGCGACATCAGCAGCATCGCCGTCGTCTTCGGCCCGATGCTGGCGCGCAGCGCCTCGCGGTCGAGCCGCCATTCGCCGCCCGGCTCGAAGTGGAAGGGCGTAAAGCGCGGCACGCCACCGGCGAGCCGCACCCGGTTGATCAGCCCGGCATAGGTCGGATCGGTGACAACAACCTCGTCGCCGACCTCGATCGTCGCCAGCAGCACGTTGAGGATGCCGGAAAGCCCGCCGGCCGAGATCACGCAATTGCGCTCGCCGCTATAGCTCACCCCCGAGATGGCCGAGACATGCCGCGCCGCGACATCGCGCAGCCGAGCCTGGCCGATGAAGGGCAGATAGCTGTTGTCGGCATCCTCGCTCGCGGCCCGAATCGTACGTGCGATCGCCTCTGGATCCGGCAGGATGTCGGTGTCGAGGTTTTCCAGCCGCAGGAAATCCTTGCCGGAGGCGTCGGCGATTGATCCCATGCGGTCGACGCCGATTCCGGCGATATGGCGCAGGCGGGCTGGACGAGAGCGTGACATCGTGACACCTCATTTCATATATTATCTATGAAATCATACGAGCCATGAGCTTTCAAGACGAGAACGAGGCCGGCGCCTCGCTGACCAGCCGCATCGCCAGAAGCCTGGCGCAGCGCATCCTTACCGGGGCATTGGCGCCGGGAGCCGCCGTGCGGCAGGACCATATCGCGGCTGAGTTCGGCGCCAGCCATGTGCCTGTGCGCGAAGCCTTCCGCACGCTGGAGGCGCAGGGCCTGCTGGTCAGCGAGCCGCGGCGCGGCGTGCGCGTCGCTCCGCTGGAGCCGGAGCTGGTGCTGGAAGTGACGGCGATGCGCGCCGCGCTGGAGGTCCTCGCCTTGCGCCGCGGCTTTCCGAGGCTCGCGGCAGCCGATCTGGAGGAGGCGGCAGCAGCGATCGCCGAGTCAGAGGTGAGTGAAGAGGTCCTGGTCTGGGAGGCGGCCAATCGGCGCTTCCATCATGCCATCACCGCGCCTTGCGGCCTGCCGCGCCTGCTGGCGACGATCGCGGACCTGCAGCGGACGAGCGCGCGCTTCCTGTTCGCGACCTGGCAGGGCCTCGACTGGCAACCGCGCTCGGACACGGAACACCGGCAGATCCTCGCCGAACTCCGGGCGGGCCGGGTCGAGTCCGCTGCCCGGGTGCTCGAAACGCACATCCTCGAAGCGGGCGAAGCGCTGGCGGCGAAACTGCTGGCCTCGCCCTGACGCAGCTTCGGCGCGCGCGTGTGCGATAGCGGCCATGCAACCTGCGCGCCGTGCGGCGATTGACCGCGCCCGCGTGCAGGCGCATGCGTGCGCCATGACCACGCTCCCTCTGCCGACCGCCGCCCGCCCGCTGATGCCGGTCCTGGCGGCCCTCAGCGTCGCCCATCTGCTCAACGACCTCATCCAGTCGATGATCCCGGCGGTCTACCCGCTGATCAAGGAGACCTATCAGCTCGACTTCGTGCAAATCGGCCTGATCACGCTGGCCTTCCAGGTGACGTCCTCGCTGCTGCAGCCGCTCCTCGGCTATGTCACCGACAAAAAGCCCTGGCCCTATGCGATGGTCGCCGGCATGGGCGCGACGCTGGCCGGGCTGCTCTCGCTCGCCTTCGCCCACAGCTACGGCATGGTGCTGGTCGCCGCCGCTTTGGTCGGCACCGGCTCAGCCGTCTTCCACCCGGAGGCAACCCGGATGGCCCGCCATGCCGCCGCCGGCCGGCAGGGGCTGGCGCAGGGCGTCTTCCAGGTCGGCGGCCATGCCGGCTATGCGATCGGCCCACTGCTCGCCGCCGCCGTCGTCGTGCCGAACGGCCAGCAGAGCCTGTCCTGGTTCTCCGGCATCGTCCTTGTCGCCATGCTGCTGATGGGCTGGATCGGCTCGCGCTATTCCGCCTTCCGCAAGGAGCAGGTCGCCTCCAAGGCGCATGCCGACGACGTCGCCTCGCATGGCATGTCGCGCAGCAAGGTGCTGCTCGCCATGGCAGTGCTGATCGTCATCCTGTTCTCGAAGAACGCCTATACGGCCTCTTTCACCTCCTATTACACCTTCTATCTGATCGAGCGTTTCCAGGTCTCGCTGCAGCTCTCGCAGATCCTGCTCTTCGTCTACCTCGTCGTCGGCGCCGTCGGCGTGATCATCGGCGGCATGATCGGCGACCGCATCGGGCGCTACCGCGTGATCTGGCTGTCGATCCTCGGCTGCCTGCCGTTCGCGCTCGCCCTCCCCTATGCCGATCTCACCTGGACGGTGGTCCTCAGCGTGATCATCAGCTTCATCATGGCGAGCGCCTTTTCGGCGATCCTGATCTACGCGATCGACCTGGTGCCGCATCGCGTCGGGCTGGTCGGCGGCTTGTTCTACGGCCTCGCCTTCGGCCTCGGCGGCATCGCCGCAGCCGGGCTAGGCGCGCTCGCCGACAGGATCGGCATCATCCAGGTCTTCTGGCTCTGCGCCTGGCTGCCGGCCTTCGGCCTGCTCACCTTCCTGCTGCCAAAGAGCGCCCGCAGCTGAGAGGCTCGCGCCGTCGCAGGGCGGCGCGCCTCACCAGATGACACGCAATCCGAGGTTGCCGCGCAGGCTGTGGCCCTTGTCGTCGCCGAGCGCCGTCACATAGCCGCCTGTCGCATAGAGGCTGACATTGGTTGTGAGCTTGGCGATCACGCCGCCGCCGACCTCCAGCGAGCTTCCCTTGAACCGCGTCGGGATCACATCGGTCGCGTCGAACAGGACTTTGTCCGTCCGGCTGAAATTGTGCCAGAGATTCGCCGTCAGATAGGGCTGCAGCTCGGCCCCGCCCAGCAAGACGCTGGTCTGCAGACGGGCGCCGATCCGCCCGGTGAGACTGTCGCCATTGTCGAAGCTCACAGTCGAGAATCTGTCGCGGGTCCGGTCTAGCGACAAATGCTGCCAGATCAATTGCGCCTGCGGCTCGAGGGTGAAACCGGCACCAAGCGCGATCGGATAGCCGCCTTCCAGCGAGGCCGTCAGCGATGTGCCGCCTAGATCGCCGCGCACGCCGCGATCGGAGCGCGCATCGCCGTCGTGCCAGCTGTGCATCAGCACGGCGTCGACATACCATCCGGTGGGGCCAAGATGCGTCCAGTAGGCGCCCAGGCTCTTCGCATCGAGATTGAGCTTGCCGACCTGACTGCGTCTCTGGCCGATGGCGAAGCCACGGATATCGCCCTCAGCGCGTCCATAGCCGAAGAACAAGCCGAACCGGTCGCGGTGGCCGCTGGGACGATCGATCCCATAGAGGTCGAGGCCGGTCTGGAGACCCCAAATGCGGCCGTCGAATTCCGGATCGACGGCTCCCGACCAGCGCTGTTCGGTCCGCTCGCCGAAGACGCGCCCCCAGCCGGCGGCAAAGCTGCCTTGCGTGTTCAGCAGACCCTGCTCGCCGCGGCGTTGATGGAAGGTGCCCAGTGTCGCGACGCCGAGGCGCCGCGCCATCGCCGGAGCTGCGGCATAGGCTGCGATCTCCGGGCGATACAGCGGAATCGGAGCCGAGCCCGCGGGCACATCGGGCAGGGCCGGCGAGCCGGGCGCGGCTTGCGTATCCGAGCCACCCGTTTCCGCAACGACCGTGTTGCGCAGATACCAGTTCTCACTCGATCCGCCCGTAGTGCTGCCGTGGAAGAGGATGTACTCATAGGCGCCGGCCGCAACCGGCCCCGCCAGCGAAAAGGCGGTCGGATTCGTCGTCGCGCCGTTGGTCGCCTCGATCACCAGGATGCCGTCGCCGCTGGTTGCGCCGCCGGAACCACCGACATTGGTGATCGCGAGCTGTGAGGTCCCGCTCGCCGTGCCACCATTGACCACGAGCAAATCCGAAGGCGAACCATCGCTGCCGAGATGGGTATTGAGCGCGACGGTGCCGCCCTGGCCGACATAGCTGGACACGGTCAGGGTATTGCCGATGCCGGTGCCGCCGACTTTCGCAAGGCCGGCATTGATCAGCGTGCCCGCGATCGTGAAGTTGCCCTTGCCGAAGCCGGCGAAGGCCGCGATCGCATCCGCCACTGCGACGGTGCCGCTGTTCGTCACCGAGCCAGCAACGCGGCCATAGCCGCCGAAGGTCGCGCCAGCCGCGACCGTGACCGGACCGCCACCCGCCAGGGCCGCACCACGATTGGCCGCGTCGCCGATCGCCAGCGTACCCGCCGTGACGCTCGTCGCGCCGGTATAGGTGTTGACGCTCGTCAGCACCGTCGTGCCAGAGCCGTCCTGCGTGACCGCCCCAGTCCCGGAGATAATGCCGGCGAACGTCACCAGATCGGAACGGTTGAAGGCAAGCGTTCCGTTGTTCGCGACATTGCCGACGATGCTGCCACTTGTCCCGCCAGCACCAAGCTGCAGCGTACCCTGGGTGATGGTCGTGCCGCCGGTATAGGTGTTCGTCCCGGTCAGGATCGTCGTGCCCGCGCCGGTCTTCTCGACCGCGCCCGCACCGCTGATCGTACCAGCATAGGTGCCGACGTCGGGCTGGATGAAGCGAACCAGGCCGTTATTGGTGACGGCCGGCGTGATACCGAGGGCCGGGCCTTCGAGGATGCCGGCCGGATCGACGATCGTCTGTCCGGCGAAGGCGGAATTGTCGCCGGTCAGGCGCAGCGTGCCCTGCTGCACATTGACCGTCTGGAAATCGGTGAGAGAACCGCTCAGGGTCCAGGTTCCAGCCTCGATCTTGTCCAGCCGTTCGAAGCCGGTGATGAGACTGGCGTTCATCGCCGAGGGGCCGGATCCGGCGAGCACCAGGAGATCGGTGCCGGCTCCGCCGGTGATCGTCTGCGTCGCCGAGACGTGAGCGTCACCGAGATTGCGCAGCGTCGCCGTGTCGTCGCCATCGCCCATGTCGATCAGGCCGCCGATGGTGCCGCCGCCCTGCCAAAGGAAGGTGTCGTTGCCGGTGCTCATCCGGATCTCGCCGGCGATCGCGCCGCCGGTCACGGTGACGCTGTCGGTGCCACCGCTGACGCTGATATTGCCGCCGATCGAGCCGCCGGAAATCGTGATCGTATCGTTGCCAAAGCCGGTCACCAGATTGCTGATGATCCGGCCGCCCGACATGTCGAAGATGTTGTTGTCGAGCTTCATGTCGACACGGCCGATCGTGCCGCCGGTCATCGTCGCGACGTCGCCGTCCTCGAAGGCACCGACGATCGTGCCACCGGTCATCAGGAAGGTGTCACGCTGGTCGCCCTGCGCCAGCGAGCCGATCGTGCCGCCATTCATGACGAAATTGTCGATGCCGGCGCCCTGATTGACGGCGCCGTTGATGGTGCCGGCATCGATCGTGAAGCTGTCGGCGCCCGCGCCGGTGGTGACGCCTCCGGTCACTGTGACGGTGCTGCCACCCGGCAGCGTGATCAGGCTGGTGCCGATGGTATTCGTATAGTTCGCAATGGTGCCGCCATTGAAGGTGATCGTCTTGGTTCCGGCGCCGCCGGTGATCCCGCCACTATAGGTCCCGCTATCAACAGTGAGCGTGTCGTCGCCAGCCTGGAGATCGACTGGCGCAGCGGTCGGATCGGGAGCAGTGCCAGCGTTGCAGACAACGATGTCGTTGCCGGCGGTGGTCGCGCCGCAGCCTGCCAAGGCAGCATCTGTGTGGAGAGCGTAGACGACCAGCGACAAGGTCGACAGCAATGCGAGACAGCGTGTCCTTGCGGATGTCACAGGCTTTCTCTCCCCTTTTCTGGCCTCGCATTTTGGACGGCCAGCTGAACCTCGCTCACAGAAAACTCAAACGCGGCCATTGATCGCTTCGCGATAGTCGAAGCGATTCCCAACTCTTGGTCCAGCGAAGTTTCAGGGGGATGATTAAGGGAGCACTAACGGAGCCAGATCCGCAGAAGGCCCGGCAATACGAGGAAGACACTGGAATATTTAAATCTTTAAACCTACTTCAGCTCTCGCGAAGCTCAGCTCGAGCTGCGTCCGGAACATGGCCGAACTGCACGCGTTCACAATATGAAAGCCGAAAAGCACGGCCAGATTGTAGCAACCACGAGAATGATACGGCCGCCGCATCGCCTGCCAAAGCAGGCGATGCGGCGGCCCAGAGGATCTCAAGCCATGTACTGGCCGCCATTGGCGGAGAGGGTCGAGCCGGTGATGAAGCCGGCCTCGTCGCTGGCGAGGAAGACGACCGCCCGCGCGATCTCTGCAGGCTCGCCGAGGCGCCCGACCGGGATATGCGGCAGGATCGACTTCTCGATCACGGCCGGATCGATCGCCTTGACCATCTCGGTCGCGATATAGCCGGGGCAGATCGCGTTCACCGTGATGCCGGCCCGCGCCCCCTCCTGCGCCAGCGCCTTGACGAAGCCGATGTCGCCAGCCTTGGCGGCGGAATAGTTGACTTGGCCCATCTGGCCCTTCTGGCCATTGATCGACGAGATGCAGATGACGCGGCCGAACTTGCGGGCCCGCATGCCCTCCCAGACCGGGCGGGTCATGTTGAAGAGCGAGTTGAGGTTGGTGTTGATGACCGCGTCCCACTGCTCCTTGGTCATCTTGTGGAACATGCCGTCGCGGGTGATGCCGGCATTGTTGACGAGCACGTCGACCGGCCCGAGCTCGGCCTCGACCTTGGCGATCCCGGCGACGCAGGACTCATAGTTCGAGACGTCCCATTTATAGGTCTTGATGCCGGTCTCGGCGGTGAACTTCGCCGCAGCCTCGTCATTGCCGGCATAACTCGCCGCCACGGTGTAGCCGGCCGCCTTCAAGCCCTTCGAGATCGCCTCCCCGATGCCACGGGAACCGCCCGTCACCAATGCAACCTTAGCCATCGTCGTCTTCTCCCTCTTAGACGCGGCTATGAAGGCCGCGTTATTCTTTGCTGAGATCGAGACCGGGCTCGTAAGTCCGGTCCACATCCTTGATAATCGCCTGGCCGCAGATCACCCGCCCCGTCTTTTCGTCATAGGTCAGGGTGGGATGGCCATAGAGAATCCAGCCACGGCTCAGCGCGTCCGAGACCCGATGACAGAACGAGGCGTCATCGGGGCCGGTGAGATAGCGGTAGAGCGTGGTCTGCTTCGGCATGGCGGGGCGCTGCTCAGCGCTCCACCGCCAGGGCGATGCCCATGCCGCCGCCGATGCACAGCGTGGCGAGGCCCTTCTTGGCGTCGCGCTTGGCCATTTCGTGCAGCAGCGTCACCAGCACGCGCGCGCCCGACGCGCCGATCGGATGGCCGATCGCGATCGCGCCGCCGTTGACGTTGACGATGTCGGGGTTCCAGCCCAGGTCCTTGTTCACCGCCAGCGCCTGCGCCGCGAAGGCCTCGTTAGCCTCGACCAAGTCGAGATCGCCAACCTTCCAGCCGGCCTTCTCCAAGGCCTTGCGGGTCGCCGGGATCGGGCCCGAGCCCATGATCGCCGGGTCGACGCCGGCGGTCGCCCAGGAGGCGATGCGCGCGAGCGGGGTCAGCCCGCGCTTGTTCGCTTCCTTCGCGGTCATCAGCACCAGCGCGGCGGCGCCGTCATTGATGCCCGAGGCGTTGCCGGCAGTCACCGTGCCATCCTTCGAGAAGGCAGGCCGGAGCTTGGCCATCGCCTCCAGCGTCGCGCCGTCGCGGATATATTCATCGGTGTCGACGACGATGTCGCCCTTGCGCGTCGAGATCGTGATCGGCGCGATCTCGTCCTTGAAGCGGCCGGCCTTGCGGGCGGCTTCGGCCTTGTTCTGCGAGCCGACGGCGAAGCGGTCCTGCTCCTCGCGGCTGATCTGCCATTTGGCCGCGACGTTCTCCGCCGTGGTGCCCATATGGTAGCCGTGGAAAATATCCCAGAGGCCGTCCTTGATCATCGTGTCGATGAACTTGACGTCGCCCATCTTGGTGCCGGCGCGCATATGCGAGGCGTGGGCCGAAAGCGACATCGATTCCTGGCCGCCTGCGACGATGATGCTGGCATCGCCATTGGCGATCTGCTGCATGCCGATCGCCACCGCCCGCAGGCCCGAACCGCAGACCTGGTTGAGGCCCCAGGCGGTCGAGCCCTGCGGCACGCCAGCATCGACCGCCGCCTTGCGGGCTGGATTCTGGCCCTGCGCCGCCGTCAGCACCTGGCCGAGGATGACCTCGTCGACCTCGCCGGCATCGACCTTGGCGCGCTTCAGCACGTCCTTGATCACCGCCGAGCCGAGATCGTGAGCCGGCGTATTGGCGAAGGCGCCGTTGAAGGAGCCGACCGCCGTGCGCGCTGCACCGACGATCACGATGTCATTCTCAGCCATGGGGCTCTTCCTTCCGGTTCTCTCACCGGCCACACGGCACGGCGGCTCGTCTTGCCCACCTTCGAAGGGTGAAACGACGCCGTCAAGCGGGCTGAGCAGCCAAGCTCATCTTCGAGGCAGACTCGGCTCGATCTCGCCACGCGCTCAAAAAACTTGCAGCAGGCGGCCGAAGAGTTATCGTTCCTACCGGGACCGTTCTCCGGCCTGCCCGAACCCTCGGGCTTGGCCGCAACAAGCCGTGTGGGTGTCGATGGCCAGCGACAAAGAACCGACTGTCATCAAGAAATACGCCAATCGTCGGCTATACCATACGGGTACGAGCTCCTACGTGACGCTGGAGGATCTGGCCGGGCTGGTGCGCAAGGGCGAGGATTTCGTCGTCTACGACGCCAAGAGCGGCGAGGACATCACCCGCTCGGTGCTGGCCCAGATCATCTTCGACGAAGAGAGCAAGGATGGGCAGAACCTCCTGCCTATCACCTTCCTGCGCCAGCTGATCCGTTTCTATGGCGACAGCATGCAGGCGCTGGTGCCGCGCTATCTCGAATTCTCGATGGATAATCTGACGCAGGACCAGAACAAGATCCGCGAACAGATGGGCAAGGCCTTCGGCTCTGGCGCGATGGATGCGCTCCAGGCCCAGACGCGCGCCAATATGCAGATGTTCACCGAGGCCTTCCGCCTGTTCAACCCGTTCGCGGCGGCTGCCGCCGCAAAGGGCCGGGGCGAGGCGCCGGCCCAGGGTGAGAACGGCGAGCTCGGCGATCTCAAGCGCGAGCTCAACGAGATGCGCGAGCGGCTCGACAAGCTCGCCAAGGACAAGTGAGGAACAGCTCTGCGCAGAGCTGATCGCCCGCAATATCAGCCCGCCGCGCGCAGCGGCGGGTTGGCCTGCGTCTCGTCCGGCAGGTTCAGCTCCGCCTTGCCGACCAGGTGGCCCTGCAGATAGGTGACGCCCCAGTCGCACAGCATCGAGGCCTGCAGCTCGTCGTCGACCCATTCGGCAACGGTCTCGACGCCGAGATGATGCGCCAGCTCCAGCAGGGTGCGCACGAAGAAGCGGTCGTCGGTCGAACGCCGCAGGTTCTGCGTGAAGGCACCGTCGAGCTTGAGGATATCGATCGGAAAGGTGCGCAGATGCCGCAGCGAGGTGTGGCCTGCGCCGAAATCGTCGATCGCCACCCTGGCACCACGCTGCTTGATCCTGGTCAGCAGCCTGGCCATCCGTTCGGGATCCTCGATCGTCGCCGTCTCCGTGACCTCGACGATCAGGCGCTTTGCCGCGATCGGGTTCGCCCCGGCGCTCGCCTCGAACCCCTCGATCCAGTCGGCCTCCGCCAGGGTGCGCGGGGAGACGTTGATCGACAGCACCGCGTCCTGCCGTTCCGCCAGATGCGTCATGGCGAGCTCGAGCACGCGATGGTCGAATAGGTTCACCAGGCCCCGCCTTTCGAGCAGGGGCACCAGCTCGGCCGCGGCGAGGAAGCCGCCCTGCGGACGCTCGACCCGTAGCAGCGCCTCGTTGAAGGCCAGAGTGCGGGCCTTCGCCGTCACCACCGGCTGAAAGGCCAGCCTGATCTTGCGCTCGTTCAGCGCAACGACGGCTTCGAGGTCGAGCCGCGGCGCAGCGCCACCGCCGGTCTCGGCTGCAGCCGGCCGGCGCGCGATCACGGCATTGTCGGGCCCCGCCGCCTCGGCGTCAGCGAGTGCATTTTCAGCCGCCTTGACCAGCGTCGCGCCTTTGCGGGTCAGGTCCGGGGCGATCGCTGCACCGACACGCAGCCTGATCAGCGCGATCCCGCGCGAGGTCTCGACCGCCGAGCGGGCAACTGCCTTGATGAAGCGCTCAGCCGCCGCCTCGATCTGGTTCGCCGGGCAGCTGCTGAGCAGGATGGCGAAGCGATTGCCGGAATAGTGCATGAGCTGGTCGCGTCGGCGCATCACCGAATGCAGGCGCTGACGCACCTCTTCGATGATCTCCTCGGTGCCCTCATGACCGAACTCACCGTTGAGGCGCGCGAGCTCGCCGATTGCCGCGATCAGCACGACGACGGAGCGTTCCGCCGGAAGATGCTCGGCCAGGGCCTCGTCGACACGCGCGACCAGCATATTGCGGTCACAGAGATCGGCGTCAGTCGCGGTCAGCTCCTCTGGCCGCACCGCCCGCTCCAGCCTGAGCACGCCGCGTGCGCGGCTGGGGCGGCCGTCGATCCCGACGAACCAGCGCCCCGCATCCTCGATCCACATCTTGCGGCCGGCGAGATCGGCGGCATAGCGCGTGCGATAGACCGCACCGTCACCGAGATCATGCCCGCCCGAGGAGAAGATCGCGTCGTAACGGCTGCGCCCGCTCCCGGGCTCGACCAGCCCGGCGAAGGCGAGGCCGCGCTGCAGCACAGCGAGTGGAACAGGACCGAGCACCTCGGCCGCATTCGGCCCCCAGCTCAACGTGTCGCTACCGATATCCCAGCTATAGGCCACTTCGCCGATGGATGAGAGCAGACTGCGCGGCTCGACGATCCTCTCGTCGCGGGAACCGAACAGGGACGGCGCAGACATGATGCGGCTGCCTCGGACGACGGGTTGGAGAACCGCCCCGTTCTGATTGCGGAATAGCGGGAAACTGTCCCGAAACGATGCAGGAGGCGGCGTTAACGGCCGGTTAAGACCGGCGCCCGGATTGCAAGGATTCGCTCCCGAACCCTCAGATGTTCCGGAGCGGCACGATGATTGAGACAGGACAGCCCGAAGCGGCCTCCTTCACGGAGCGGGAAGAACCCGCGCCGAGGGTTCCCGCCGCCTTCCTCGTTCAGCTCGCCGCGAGCCAGGCCGGGATCGGCCCATTCGCCGGCCGCGACCGCGAGACGCCCTTCATCGGCGCCCGCCGCTATTATGAAGGAATGGCGCGCCGCCATCCCCCACTCAAGCTTCTGCACTCCGCCTGAAGCCAAACGCAAAAAGGCCGGCCTTTCGGCCGGCGCTCTTCGGTCTCGAAGACACAGGGCCCAGCAGGGCCCCGCCATATCAGGCCTCGGTCTTGGCCTTCAGCACCTGACGGCCGCGATACATGCCGGACTTCAGGTCGATATGGTGCGGACGGCGCAGCTCGCCCGAGTTCTTGTCTTCGATATAGGTAGGCTGCTTCAGCGCGTCGGCCGAGCGGCGCATGCCGCGCTTCGACGGCGAAGTCTTTCTCTTCGGAACGGCCATCGGTACTCTCCATCATGCCTTCGCGCGAGGCGGGGCATTTCACCCGCACCACTGTCGCGACGACGTCACATCCGTGATGAGGGCTGGCACTTACACGCTCGCGCGAGCTCTGGCTAGTGCGCCGGGCGGAAAAAGTGGTCTAGGCCCCCGGCAGCGCACAATTGCCAAGCGCGCCGAGCTGGTTCATCCGCCGCTGCACCCGCCCGGCCGCCGCCTGCAGGGCCCGGCTCGGCCGCGACGGGTTGCGCAGGATCGGGTTGGGCAGAGCTCCGGCGAGCCGCGCGGCCTCCGCCGGCGTCAAGCGCGCAGCCGACTTACCGAAATGGCGCTGCGCCGCCGCTTCCGCCCCGAAGACGCCATCACCCCATTCGGCGATGTTGAGATAGACCTCGATCACACGCCGCTTCGGCCAGGCGAGATCGATCGCCATCGCCATCGGCAGCTCCAGCCCTTTGCGCAGATAGGACCGGCTTGGCCAGAGGAAGAGGTTCTTGGCCGTCTGCATGGTCAGCGTCGAGGCGCCGCGCCGCGGCCCGTCATCATCCTGCAGCACGGCGTTGAGCTCGCCCCAATCGACGCCCCCATGCGAGCAGAAGCGCTGGTCCTCGGAGGCGATCACGGCGCGGATCAGATGGGGCGAGATCTGCGAGAGCGGCACCCAGTCGCGCTCCACCGAGCGAAAGGTCAGCCAGCGGCCGAGCATCAGCGTCGATGGCGGCGGCACGAAACGGTAGAGCAGCAGCAGGGCGGAGAAGATGATCGCCAGCACCAGCGCCAGCCGGATCACGGCACGGACGATCCGCCCCACGAGGCTCCCGCGTCGCGGAGCCGGGTTCTCTGCCATCTGCGTCATACCCCCACGCTTGACGATTACGGCCGCCTCCGGCAAGCCCCGCGCGTCAAGCCCGGCCAGCCAACGCGAGAGACGATGATGAGTTCCGCGGAACCAACCGCCCCTGCACCGGCCCTGGCCAGCGCCCTGTCGGAGACAGCGGAGGCGATCGAAGCCCTGCTCGATACCCTGTTGCAGGAGAAATCCGAGAGCGGCGAGATTCATCGCCCTGCCCGGCTCCTCGCCGCGATGCGCCATGGCGCGCTTGGCGGCGGCAAGCGCCTGCGGCCCTTCCTCGTCGTCGAGACGGCGGGGCTTTTCGGCGTGCCGCCCGAGCAGGCGCTGCGCGCCGGCGCCGCCGTCGAGCTCGCCCATTGCTATTCGCTCGTCCATGACGACCTGCCGGCCATGGACGACGACGACACCCGCCGCGGCCGCCCGACCGTGCACAAGGCCTATGACGAGGCGACCGCGATCCTCGCCGGCGACGGCCTGCTGACGCTCGCCTTCGACGTCATCGCCGCCCCCCGGACCCATCCGGACGGCGAGACGCGCGCCGCGATCATCCTGCTCTTCTCCCGCGCGCTCGGGCTTGGCGGCATGGTCGGCGGCCAGATGCTCGATCTTGCCGCCGAAGGACGCTTTGCCGCCGACGGCGCGGCGGAGAAGCTCGACGAGGCGCAGATCCGCCGCATGCAGGCGATGAAGACCGGCGCATTGCTCGCCGGCAGCGTCCTGATCGGCGCTCGCCTCGGCCAAGCCGACCCTGACCGGATGGCGGCGCTGGAGCGCTACGGCAAGGCGCTGGGTGCCGCCTTCCAGGTCGCCGACGACATCCTCGACATCGAAGCGAGCCCCGAGCAGATGGGCAAGGCGACCGCCAAGGACGACGCCAAGGGCAAGGCGACGCTCGTCGCCGCGCTTGGCATCGACGCGGCCAAGCGCGAGCGCGACCGGCTTACCGATGAGGCGATCGCGGCACTCGCCGGCTTTGGGCCGGAGGCGGCCATGTTGCGCGCAGCGGCGCAGTTCACCGCGCAGCGCAAGAGCTGACGGCCTTCAGACAGTGACCTGCGTGCCGACCTCGACGACGCGGCCAGTCGGGATCTGGAAGAAGTTGGTGGCGTCGGTCGCGCTCTTGGTCAGCCCGATATAGAGGTTGTCCTGCCAGACCGGCATGCCCGATTGCGGCGAGGCCTTGATCGAGCGGCGCGACAGGAAGAACGAGGTCGACATGATGTCGAACTTGAAGCCCTGCTTGCGCAGAATGGCCAGCCCCTTCGGCACGTTCGGGCTCTCCATGTAGCCATAGACCATCTCGACGCGCCAGAAATCGTCGGTGATCCGCGAAAGCCTAACGCGCTCGCTCTCGGCGACGCGCGGCGTGTCCGCCGAGCGCACCGTCAGGATCACGTTGCGCTCGTGCAGCACCTTGTTGTGCTTGAGATTGTGCAGCAGCGAGGCCGGCGCGGTCTCGGGATCGCTGGTCAGGAACACCGCCATGCCCTTGACCCGGTAGGGCGGGCTCTTGGTCAGCATGCCGACCAGCTCGAGCAGCGGCACGTCGGTCTTGCGGGTCTTGTCGAACAGGATCTTGGTGCCGCGCACCCAGGTCCACATCAGCACGATCAGCGCGAAGGCGAACAGCACCGGCACATAGCCGCCGCTGAACAGCTTCAGCAGGTTCGCCGAGAAGAAGGCGACGTCGATGATGAGGAAGGGCAGGATCACCGCCGCGGCGGCAGCCAGGCCCCAGCGCCAGCCCTTCCAGATCACGATGAAGGCGAGCAGCGAATCCACCAGCATCGCGCCGAACACCGAGATGCCATAGGCATGCGACAGGTTGGACGAGGTCTTGAAGGTCCAGACCAGCAGCAGCACCGTGAACAGCAGCAGGATGTTGATGCGCGGAATGTAGATCTGGCCGGAGGTATGCTCGGAGGTGTGGCGGATCTCGAGACGCGGCAGCAGGCCGAGCTGGATCGCCTGGCGGGTCAGCGAATAGGCACCGGTGATCACCGCCTGGCTGGCGATGATGGTGGCGAGCGTCGCCATGATCACCAGCGGCAGGATCAGCGCCGGCGGCGCGAGCTTGTAGAACGGATTGTCGATCGTCGTGGGGTCGGCGAGGATCAGGGCACCCTGGCCGAGATAGTTGAGCCAGAGCGCCGGAAAGACCAGGAAGATCCAGGCGCTGCGGATCGGCCCGCGGCCGAAATGGCCCATATCGGCATAGAGCGCCTCCGCCCCGGTCACGGCGAGACAGACGCTGCCGAGCACCGCGAGCGACAGCCCGGGATGGTCGAAGAAGAAACGCACGCCGTAATAGGGGTTGATCGAGGCGAAGACGCCGAGATCGTCGGCGATATGGTAGATGCCGAGGCCCGCCAGCGTCAGGAACCAGATCGTCATGATCGGGCCGAAGAAATTGGCGACCTTGCCGGTGCCGCGGCTCTGCACCAGGAACAGCGCGATCAGGATCGCCGAGGCGATGGTGATGACATAGTCGTCGAGCACCGGCGTCACCAGCTTCAGGCCCTCGACCGCCGAGAGCACCGAAATCGCCGGCGTGATCACCGCATCGCCATAGAATAGCGCCGCGCCGGCCATGCCGAGGAAGAGCACGATGCCACCGCGGGTGCGCCCGAGCGCGCGCTGCGCCAGCGCCACCAGCGTCAGCGTGCCGCCTTCGCCGTTATTGTCGGCCCGCAGCAGCAGCACGACATATTTCAGCGTCACCACGACGACGAGCGACCACAGGATCAGCGAGAGCACGCCGATCACCGCCGCGCGCGGCAGCGGGCCGCTCAGGACGACTTCGGCGCTGCCGCCATGTCCGCCCGAGGCAGCACCGGTCGCGGCCAGGATGGTCTCGCGCAATGCGTAGAGCGGGCTGGTGCCGATGTCGCCATAGACGACGCCGAGCGCTCCGAGCGCCAATGCAGCGTAGCTCTGCGTGGAGTGGCCGTTGCCGGCCGGCTCTTCGAGCCCGAAGCGATCCCCATCCGGCTTGGAGGCCGGCGGGTGCTGCTGGTCATGACCCATCAGGGCGCTCCGCGGGTGCTGCAATGCAGCGAAAGGCCGGGGCCTCTAGCACGGCATATCTTTCAGGCAAAGACGCTAGAGCATGTTCCCCGGAGGCGGGAGCCACTTTCAAGTGGGGCCGGCCGGAATTCGCTTCAAACGATTGAATAATCGCCTGCGTCTATTCCGCCGCGACGCGGGCGCCGTAGCGCCGCTCGACGTAATCCTCAACCATCGTCTTGAAGTCGGCCGCGATGGAGGGCCCGCGCAGGGTCGCGACCTTCTTGCCGTCGACGAAGACCGGCGCGGTCGGCGTCTCGCCCGTGCCCGGCAGCGAGATACCGATATCGGCGTGCTTGGATTCGCCGGGCCCATTGACGATGCAGCCCATCACCGCAACGTTGAGCGCCTCGATGCCGGGATAGCGCGTCTTCCACTCCGGCATGGAGGTGGAGATCCAGCTCTGGATGTCCATCGCCAGCTCCTGGAACACCGTCGAGGTCGTTCGCCCGCAGCCCGGGCAGGCCGCGACCAGCGGCACGAAGGCGCGGAAGCCCATGGTCTGCAGCAGTTCCTGCGAGGCCTTGACCTCGAGCGTGCGGTCGCCGCCCGGCTCCGGCGTCAGCGAGAAGCGGATCGTGTCGCCGATGCCGTCCTGCAGCAGCACGCCGAGCGCCGCCGACGAGGCAACGAGGCCCTTCGAGCCCATGCCGGCCTCGGTCAGGCCGAGATGGATCGCATAGTCGCCGCGCTCAGCCAGCATGCGGTAGACCGCGATCAGGTCCTGCACGCCCGAGACCTTGGCCGAGAGGATGATCTTGTCCTTGGCGAGGCCGATCTCCTCGGCCCGCTCCGCCGAGAGCAGGGCCGACTGCACCATCGCCTCGCGCATCACCGCGCGCGCATCGAGCGGTTTTGGCGCGGCTGCATTGATGTCCATCAGCGAGGTCAGCAATTCCTGGTCGAGCGAGCCCCAGTTGGCGCCGATCCGCACGCTCTTGCCATGCTTGATCGCAAGCTCGACGATCTGGCCGAACTGCTTGTCCTTCTTGTCCTTGAAGCCGACATTGCCCGGATTGATCCGATATTTCGCCAGGGCTTCGGCACATGCCGGATGGTCGGCCAGCAACTTGTGGCCGATGTAGTGGAAGTCGCCGACCAGCGGCACGTCGATGCCGAGGATGTCGAGCCGCTCACGGATATGCGGCACCGCCGCCGCCGCCTCGTCGCGATCGACGGTGATCCGCACCAGCTCCGAGCCGGCGCGCGCCAGCGCCGCGACCTGCCCGACGGTCGCCGGAATGTCGGCGGTATCGGTATTGGTCATCGACTGCACGACGATCGGCGCGCCGCCTCCGACCTGCACATGGCCGACCATCACCGGCACGGTACGCTTGCGCGGTGCCGGTGCGGCGTCAGGTCCTTCGGGCAGGCAGGTCAGCGGCTGGTCGCTCATGGAATGGTCCGGATCCTTCGCCGGCAGCGGCTCGTCGCGGCTGCACTGCGCCCTCGATCGGTGCTCGTCAAGCCGTGGCTGCGTCGCGGCAGTGCTCGCAGCGGCCGACGATCTCCACCACCTGATAGGAGGTCTGGAAGCGGCGACCCTCGGCCATGCCCCTGATCGCCTGACGCATCGCCGGCGAGGCATCCTCGTCGACGCCGCCACAAACCTCGCAGATCAGGAAGGCGACCGCCTCATTGGCGCCATGGCCATGCGGGCAGGCGATGAAGGCGTTGCGCGAGCTCAAACGGTGCACGAAGCCCTGCTCGACCAGGAAGTCGAGCGCCCGGTAGATCGAGATCGGCGCGAGGCGCCGCCCGCCCGGTGGCGAGATCCGATCCGCGAGATCATAGGCGCCGACCGGCTTGTGGTCGGAATAAAGCGTCTCCAGCGCCTTGCGCCGGATCGGCGTCAGGCGCAGGCCGCGCTCGCGGCAGACCTTCTCGGCCCGTGCCAGCCCAGTGGCGGCATGGCGCGAATGGTCGTGCGCGTGCTGGCACAGACCATGCTCGTGATCGTGATGATGAGCGTCGCTCGCAGGCTGCATTTTCGTCATGTTGCGTTGCAATAGCACATCGGGCACCGTCCTGGTGACCGACGCTCCCTCGCTGGCGCCCTGCCAGCCTCCGCCGGTAAGCTAAGCGTTCTCAGGCCAAATGTCAGGAGCCGCCCCCATGTTCCTCAAAGATCGTACCGCCCTCGTCACCGGCTCCACCTCCGGCATCGGCCTCGCCTACGCCCGCGCGCTCGCCGCCGAAGGCGCCAATGTCGTGATCAACGGCTTCGGCGATGCCGATGCGATCGAAAAGGAGCGCGCCGGTATCGAGACGGACTTCAAGGTCAAGGCGCGCTATTCCGCCGCCAACATGATGAAGCCGGACGAGATCGCCGCCATGATCGCCGAAGCCGAGAAGGAGTTCGGCGCGATCGACATTCTCGTCAACAATGCCGGGATCCAGCATGTCGCCCCGGTCGACGAGTTCCCGATCGAGAAATGGGACCAGATCATCGCGATCAACCTGACCTCGGCCTTCCACACCACCCGCGCCGCCCTGCCGAAGATGAAGGCGAAGGGCTGGGGCCGAATTATCAACACCGCCAGCGCCCACGCCTTCGTCGCCTCGCCGTTCAAGAGCGCTTACGTCTCGGCCAAGCACGGCATCGCCGGCTTCACCAAGACGGTGGCGCTGGAAGTCGCGACCAACGGCATCACCGTCAACGCGATCGCTCCGGGCTATGTCTGGACGCCTTTGGTCGAGAAGCAGATCCCCGACACGATGAAGGCCCGCGGCCTGACCAAGGAGCAGGTCATCAACGACGTGCTGCTGCTGGCCCAGCCGACCAAGGAATTCGTCACCGTCGAGCAGGTCGCGGCGCTCGCCGTCTTCCTCTGCACCGATGCCGCCAAGTCGATCACCGGCACGACGCTGCCGATGGATGGCGGCTGGACCGCCGCGTGACCGGCCGCAAGCGCAGCCGCGTCCCCCAGGTCAAGGGCCTGGCGGGGCCGAAGGCCGAGAAATCGGTCAATCTCGCGCTCCAGGGTGGAGGCGCGCACGGCGCCTTCACCTGGGGCGTGCTCGACGAGATCCTCGCCGATGGCCGGATCGCGATCGAGGCGATCACCGGCGCCAGCGCCGGCGCGATGAACGCAGTGGTGCTGACCGAGGGCTGGCTCGATGGCGGCATCGACGGCGCCCGCACCGCGCTGGAGAATTTCTGGCGCCGGATCAGCGTCGACGGCAAATATGGCGGCTCCGAGCGCTCGCTGCTCGACACCATGCTGGGCGCCTGGACCGATGGGCGCCCGCCGGGGCTGATCTGGTTCGAGCTGCTGTCGAAGGTGGCGAGCCCCTATGACGTCAACCCGCTCAACATCAACCCGCTGCGCGGGGTGATCGCCGACCTCATCGACTTCGGCAAGGTCAATGGCTGTGCCGACGTCAACCTGTTCATCTCGGCGACCAATGTCCGCACCGGCAAGATCAGGATCTTCACCCGGCAGGAGCTGACCGCCGACCATCTGATGGCCTCGGCCTGCCTGCCGATGCTGTTCCAGGCGGTCGAGATCGACGGCGAGGCCTATTGGGACGGCGGCTATATGGGCAACCCGCCGCTCTTCCCGCTGTTCTACGAAGCCGCCGGCGACGACATCATGCTGGTGCAAATCAACCCGCTCGAGCGCCGGGAACTGCCGACCAACGCAAGGGCGATCCAGGACCGGCTCAACGAGATCACCTTCAACGCCTCGCTGCTGCGCGAGCTGCGCGCCATCGATTTCGTCAACCGGCTGCTCGACGACGGCAAGCTCTCGACCGGCGACTACAAGCGCGTGCTGATGCACCGGATCGACGGCGGCCTGCCGCTGGCGCAGCTGACCTCCTCCTCGCGCCTCAATTCCGAGTGGAATTTCCTCCTCAGCCTGCGCGATCTCGGCCGCACCGCGGCCAAGCGCTGGCTGAAACGCAACTACGCGGCCATCGGCGTCCAGGGGACCTTGGATCTGAAGGAAGCGATTTCGTAAGACGTGAAGCCGCTAATACGGTAAAGGCACCAGCTTGCAGGCTAGGTCGCGTGACGGCAATCTCGGCCGAGCCAAGACGTTCAGCAGATGTATGCCGGAGTGTTCTCTCGTCGGGCAGCAGGACATGGGAAGTCCAGGAACATGATCATCGACGATAGCAAGGCCGACGCCCGCAAGATGCACGAGATCGCCCTGCTCGGGCGTCCGGCCGGCCTCATCGGCCGCCGCACCTTCCTGGCCGGTTCGGCCGCCGGTCTCGGCGCGCTCGCGCTCGGCGGCTGCACCACCGACGGCATGAGCCTCGCCGAGGCGCAGAAGCTCTACGGGCCGGTGCCGGAGGAGAAGTTCCCGATCCCGGCGATCGATGTCACTCACGTCGATCCGAAATATTTCCGCAAGACGGTCGCCTACAACACCAAGGAAGCGCCCGGCACGATCATCGTCGATCCCGGCAATTACTACGTCTACCGCGTCGAGGACGGCGGAAACGCAACCCGCTATGGCGCCAATGTCGGCCGCGACGGCTTCCGCTGGAACGGCGATGCCTATGTCGGGCGCAAGTCCGAATGGGCGACCTGGACGCCGCCCAAGGAGATGATCAAGCGCCAGCCGGAAGCCGCCAAATACGCCCGCGGCATGCCCGGCGGCCTCGACAACCCGCTCGGCGCGCGCACGCTGCATCTCTACCAGAACGGCGCCTACACACTCTACACGATCTACGCCTCGCTCGACGCGGAATCGATCGGTAACGGCATCACCAGCGGCTGCATCGGCCTACTGACGCAGGACATGATCCACCTCTACAACAACACGCCGGTCAAGACGAAAGTGGTCGTTCTGCCGGCCTGAGGCGGGGTCATCGCGCTTTTGATATGGGCGCTGCCGGTGTCGGCAGCGCCCTTTTTCATGCGCGATGAGCTCAATGATCATCGCGCAATAGACTGAATAGTCGCGCTTACCGTCATCGTCGGCTGCATATCGCTTTGGCGGCAATCGTGCCTGGGCGTATTGTGGACCAGGCAGCCCTTTGACCTGAAGGGCGCCGGATCTTCCAATCCAGGAGGATGCCATGGGACGCAAATTCATCGATTGCCGTGAATTCCCGAGCGAGATGAATTGCTCGATCGCGATCGGCGCCGATAGCGAAGGCGAGTTGCTGGAGGCGGCCGTCCAGCATGCCGTCAAGGTTCACGGGCATCAGGATACGCCCGAACTGCGGGATCTGCTCAAGAGCGTCATCAAGGACGGCATGCCGCCGGAGACGGCGCCGAGCCGGGCCGCCTGAGCGGGAGCTTCCGCCCTCTACCGCCGCTCACCTGCCAGCCGCCACACCGAGCTCTTCTTGATCTCGGCGTCCTCAAGCGCGCGCGTCACCGGCACCTGATAGGTCGCGACCTCGGCGAGCCTGTCCTTGGGCAGATAGCTGCGGCCGGGGTCGCCGATCAGAACGGTCGCGCCGCGCTGCGACAGGCCTGAGAGCCAATCGATCACCCGCGTCGCCAGCTCGCGCTCATAGCAGATGTCGCCGGCGAGGATGACGTCCCAGCCCTGGTCGAGGCCGAGGAGATCGTCGAGCCTGGCCTCGATCGAAACGCCATTCGCCTGCGCATTGAGCCCAATCGCGGCAGCGGCGAAGGCGTCGATATCGGCAGCGATTACTTGTGCAGCGCCTGCCTTTGCCGCAGCGATGGCGACGAGGCCGGACCCGCTGGCGAAATCGAGCAGGCGCTTACCCCGCACGGCCTCCGGATGGTCGAGGATATAGCGCGCCAGCGCCTGCCCACCTGCCCAGGCGAAAGCCCAGAACGGTGGCGGCAGGCCGATCGTCGCCAGCTCGTCCTCGGTCTTCTGCCAGAGCTCGGTCGCCTCCTCGGCGACATGAAGCGAGATCTCCGGCGCGTGCGGCACCGGCAAGAGCCGCGTATGGGCGCGGATGAAGGCGAGCCGGTCCAGCGTGGCGTCCACTTCGCTCACGCGACCACATCCGCCAGCCGCTGGCCGAGCAGGGCGCGATAGAGCGCCTTCACCCCGTCCATCACGTCGCGCTCGGTATAGCCGGCGAGCAGGCGCTCGCGTGCGCTCACGCCCATGCGCTCGACCTGGGAGGGCGAAGCGGCGAGGGTCACCAGCGCCTGTGCCAGAGCAGCGATGTCGTTGGCCGGCACGACGAAGCCGTCCTGGCCGGTGCGGACGAAGGAACGGCAACCCGGCACGTCGGTGGTCAGCAGCGCCCGGCCGCAGGCAGCACCTTCCAGCAGGGTCCGCGGCAGGCCCTCGCCGCCGCGCGAGGGCAGGCAGCAGACATGGTGCCCCCGCCAGACGCCCTCGATGTCGCGCGTCGGCCCGGCCCAGGTAATCCCCGGCCGCGCCGACCACTCGCGCAAGGTCGCCTCCGGCACCGCCTTGGGATTGGAGGGGTCTGGCGCGCCGTGCAGCGTCAGCTCGACGCGCGCGCCCTGCTTGCGCGCCAAGGTCACCGCCTCGACGGCAAGGTCGATGCCCTTCGACCAGAGCATACGGGCGACCAGCGCGACCTTGAGCGGCGGCTGCGGCGGCATCGGTTCCGGCATCAGGACCAGCGGATCGACCCCGGCGCCGCCCACGATCGCGACCTTCGCCGCATCGGCGGGATCGAGCCCGAGCGTGACAGGATCATCAGGATTCTCGAACAGGAAGCGGACATGCGGCCCGTCGACCGCCTCGCGCAGCCAGAACTTCGCCGCCAGCCGCGCCGCATCGGCGGCAGCGCCTTCGCGTGCGCCGAGGAAGCCGAGGCCGGTCAAGGCATAGACCCGCCGCTCGACCCCGGCGAGCCGCCCGGCAAGGCCGGCGAGCGCGATCGGCTTCAGCGCGATGCAGTGCAGGATATCGGGCTTCTCGCGCTCGATCAGGCGCTTCAGCGCCATGACCTGCTTGACCAGCGCCACCGGCGAGAGCGAGCGCCGCTCGGCCTCGAGCGCGATCAGCCTTGCGCCGGTCGCCTCGATCGCCTTGCGGTGGTTGCGCTCCCTGGCGATCACCGCGACGTCGAGCCCCATCTCCGCCGCGGCGCGAGCCATCGGCAGGAAATGCGAGGCGAAGAACCAGTCCTCGGTGGCGACGAACAACAGCTTCTGGCGGGCCATGGCGCGCATCAGGCCGATGCCGCGCCGAAAAGCAAGCGCAGAAGAAAGTCACGAGGCAGGGCCGCCATGCCCCACGGTTGCTGGACGCCTGCCGCCGCGCTTGCGAAAAGGAGGCGAGGCTTCCCTCTCCAGCGAGACAAGACATGGACAATCGCAACGACCTCTGGCGTCACGTCGACGCCAGCAAAGAGCGCTTCATCGAACTCAGCGACCGGGTCTGGGCCATTCCCGAGGTCTGCTACACCGAGAAGCGCTCGGTCGCCGAGCATGTCGCGGAGCTCCAGCACCAGGGCTTCCGGATCACCGAGAACGTCGCCGACATCCCGACTGCGGTGATCGGCGAGGCCGGCGAAGGCGGCCCGGTCATCGCCTTCCTCGGCGAGTATGACGCCCTGCCCGGCCTCAGCCAGGAATCCGGCGTTGCCAGGCACAGCGAGATCGAGACCGGCGGCCACGGCCATGGCTGCGGCCACAACCTGCTCGGCTCGGCGGCGCTGCTGGCCGCGACCGCGATGAAGAACTGGCTCGCCGAGAACAAGCTGCCCGGCCGCGTCCGCTATTATGGCTGCCCGGCCGAGGAAGGCGGCGCCGCCAAGGCCTTCATGGTGCGCGCCGGCGCCTTCAAGGATGCCGACATCGCCATCTCCTGGCATCCCGCCAGCTTCTGGGAAGTCACCCCGCCGCTCTCGCTGGCGAACACCCGCGCCGATTTCATCTTCACCGGCCGCGCCTCGCATGCCGCGGCCTCGCCTGAGCTCGGCCGCAGCGCGCTCGACGCCGTCGAACTGATGAGCGTCGGCGTCAACTACATGCGCGAGCACATGCCGAGCGACGCCCGCGTCCACTACGCCCTGCTCGACACCGGCGGCATCGCCCCCAACGTCGTCCAGGCCCATGCCCGCGTGCGCTATTCGATCCGCGCCCGCGACCTGCCGGGGATGCTGGAGCTCGTCGGCCGGGTCAAGAAGATCGCCGAGGGCGCAGCGCTGATGACCGAGACGACGATGGAGATGAAGATCGTCAGCGCCGTCTCCAACGTTGTCGGCAACGGCCCGCTTGAGCAGGCGCTGCAGGGCATCATGGAAGATCTCGGCCCGCCGCATTTCGACGACGCCGACAAGGAGTTCGCCCGCCAGATCCGCGCGACCCTGTCGCAGAAGGACATCGACGCCGTCTGGCGCGCGATCGGCGTGCAGAAGACCGATGCCGAGCTCGCCGATTTCACTGTGCCGCTCGATTCCCCGCGCAATCCGGCGATCGGCTCGACCGATGTCGGCGACGTCAGCTGGGTCGTCCCGACCGTGCAGGCGCATGCGCCGACCGTCGCGATCGGCACGCCCTTCCACACCTGGCAGGTGGTGGCGCAGGGCAAGATGCCCGCGGCTCACAAGGCGATGGTGCAGGTCGCCAAGGCGATGGCCGCGACCGGCGCCGCCGTGCTGACCGACCCCCAGCTGATGGCGGCCGCCAAGGCCGATTTCCAGAAGCGCGTCGCCGCCGATGGCGGCTATACCTCGCCGGTCCCAGCCGAGGTGAAGCCGCCGCTGACCATGTCGACCGGCGGCTGAGCAGCCGACAGGCATGAAAAAAGCCCGCCGGGCGAACCGGCGGGCAAGGATCTCGGGCCGGGGAGGAAGGCCCTGGGAGAAACTCTGTGGAACTCAGTAGTAGGTGCGGCAGACGCGGCGGGTGCCGATGACCTCGCCATAGTAGTTGACGCGGTCGACGAGGTGGCAGCGGCGAGCCGGGCCGTAGGCGTAAGCCGGGGCATAGCCGTCGTCATAGTAGCCATAGGCCGGGCCGCTGGCAGCGCCGGCTGCGATGGCGCCGAGGGCGAGCGCACCGACGATGCCGGCACCGATCGCGGCGCCACGATAGCGCGGGCGGGCCTCGGCATCAGAGGTGGCGAAAACGGAAGCGCCGATCGCAAGGGCGGCAAGGGCAGCGGCGAAGCTCTTCTTGGTACGGGTCATGTTCGTTCTCCGATCTGGTAGCCGGGTGGCGAACTGTTCGCCATGCACGAGACTTGTCGGTCACAGGACCGGAATCGCGCGGGCCGCATAAAAAATTCCGAAACGCCGCCGGGTTCTGCCCTGCGCTTGCGCGCTACGGCTTGCCGGCGGGCGCTGGATATCGTCGGATCGGCCATCACCGACCGGAGGAAATTCGCCATGATGATCGCACGGCTTGCCCTCGCCATCGGCTTCACAGCCGTGCTGACGGTGCCGCTGCGCGCCGAGCCATGGGCGAGCAGCTATACGACCCATGACTACGCGAAATGCCGCAAGGCCAAGGCCAATGGCGATCCGGTTTCGGTGCATCGCTGCCCCGGCAAGGCCGGGATCAGCGTGATCTGGACCGCCGGTGACGATTCATCGGCAGTCGAGTTCGGTACGAAGGCGCTGCAGGAAACGATCTCCGACAAGGCCGCTTTCTTCGAGGCGGGCAAGACGATCGAATGGCGCGGTCCGAAGGGCGGAAAGCCGCAGGCAGCGATCCTGCGCTATGCGACCGGCGCGAGGGTCGGCAAGCTCGACGGCAGCCGGCTCGTCGTCCATCGCCTCGCTGCGGATGGCGCCGCCTCCTGCATCATCGGCAGCGTCGATGCACGCAAGCCGGATGCGAATGCCGCCGCCCGCCGCCTCGCCGACGAGAAGGCGACGGGCTTCCGCTGCGGCCAGGACGCCCGGTCCGAGGACTGAACTCTAGCCATAGAGATATTTCGGCAGCCAGAGCGCAATGCCCGGGAAGACATAGACCAGGACCATCGCGAACAGCACGATCGCCAGATAGGGCATCACGCCGGAGAAGATCTGGTTGATGGTGACGTGCGGCGGCGCGATCCCCTTCAGGTAGAAGGGCGCCATCGCCACCGGCGGCGACAGGAACGAGGTCTGGATGTTCAGGGCGATCAGAATGCCGAAGAACAGCGGATCGATCTTGAAGAACTCCAGCAGCGGCAGGAAGATCGGCACGAAGATCACGATGATCTCGGTCCATTCCAGCGGCCAGCCCAGCACGAAGATGATCAGCTGCGCGACGATCAGGAACATGGTCGGCGACAGGTTCAGCGCCGTTACCAGGTTCTTGATCGGCTCGTGCCCGCCGAGGATGGCGAAGATCGACGAGAAGATGAAGGACCCGACGAAAAGCCAGCAGACCATTGCCGAGGTCCGCGCCGTCAGGATCACCGATTCCTTGACCTTGCCGAAGGTGAGCGATCGATAGGCGGCAGCGAGGATGAGACTCCCGAGCGAGCCGACGGCGGCCGCTTCCGTCGGCGTCGCCAGCCCGAAGAAGATGCAGCCGAGCACCGACATGATCAGGATGGTGAGCGGGAAGAAGCTGGTGACGAGCGCCCAGAGAACCGTCGTCCACGGCACGTCGGTCTGCTCCTTCGGCAGCTTCGGCGCCAGTGCCGGGTTGAGCCAGCAGCGGATCAGCACATAGAGCATGTACATGCCGGCGAGCAGCAGGCCGGGGAAGAGCGCGCCGGCATAGAGCTTCGGCACCGAGACGCCGGCGGTCGCGCCGTAGAGGATCAGCATCACGGAGGGCGGGATGAGGATGCCGAGGCAGCCGCCGGCGCAGACCACGCCGGCCGAGAGCTTGACGTCGTAACCGGCCCGCAGCATCGCCGGGAAGGCAAGCAGCCCCATCAGAGTCACCACCGCGCCGACGATGCCGGTCGCTGTCGCGAAGATGGCGCAGGTCGCCAATGTGGCGATGGCGAGAGAGCCCGGAACGTTGCCGAGCGCGAGCTGGATGGAGTGGAACAGCCGGTCGAGGATGTTCGCCCGCTCGATGATGTAACCCATGAAGATAAAGAGCGGGATCGAGACCAGCACGTCATTGGCCATCACCGAATAGGTGCGCTGGACCACGAGGCTGAAGACGGTATCGCCCATCGCCCAGTAGCCGAAGCCGACGCCCAGCGCCATCAGCGTGAAGGCGATCGGGAAGCCGAGCATGATGAAGACGATGAACAGGACGAGCATCACCACGCCCAGTTCCGGATTGGAAAGACCGAACAGCATCAGACCGTCTTCCCCGCATCCGGCCCGCTTTGGGTGGCCTGTTCGAGAATGAGTTTCTCGGTTTCCTCGACATCGTGTAGCCGCGGCGGCCATTCGCCGGTGCGCAGGCAGATGACGCAGCGCGCCACCTCGGCCAGCCCCTGCAGCGTCATCAGCACGCCGGCGATCGGGATCAGCGTCTTGAAGTGATAAAGAGGCGGCCCGCTCGGCGAGTTCGAGGAGTGCTCCTTGATCATCCAGGAGAAGGCCGCGAACTTGTAGCCGGCCCAGGCGAGCGCGATGATGCCGGGGAAGAAGAAGAGGATGTAGAGCGCAAGATCGAGCCTCGCCTGCGTGCGCGGGCTCCATGCGCGATAGAGGAAATCGCCGCGCACATGGGCGTTGCGGGCGAGCGCATAGGGCCCGGCCAGCATGAACAGCGTGCCGTAGAGGATATAGCTGACGTCGAAGGCCCATTCCGTCGGCGCCCGCAGCGCATAGCGCGAGAAGACCTCGTAGCTGATCGCCAGCGTCAGGATCAGGATCGTCCAACCGGCGAGCTTGCCGATGGCAGTGTTGAACTTGTCGATCGCGAGGATCAGCTTCATCCGGGCCCGTCGCTACTGTTCGGATTGGCAAGGAACGCCCGCCACCACGGGGATGGCGGGCGCAGGCTTGGGCGAAGCGGCCGGGTCAGGTCTTGAAGAAGTGGTCGAAGGCGAGGTCGCGCGAGGGCTCGTTGAGCCGCTCGAAGGCGACTGTGCGCTTGACCCACGCCTTCTGGCTGTCGACCACCTTCTTGAAGAAGGCGTTCTCGCCACCGAGCTTCTCCAGCACCTTGTCCCAGGCGGCGAGCTGCGCCTTCAGGATCGCTTCGGGGGTCGCAACGACATTGACCCCCTTCGAGCGCAGCACCTCGATATCCTTGGAATAGCGGTCGAGCGCCTTCCAGTTCATGTCGGAGGAGGCGGATTCGCCCGCATATTTCACGATCGCCTTGAGCTCGGGCGAAAGGGCGTCGAACTTGGTCTTGTTGAACAGCAGCTCGAAGCTTTCCGCCGCCTGATGATAGCTCTGCAGCATGTAGACCTTGGCGACGTCCTGGAAGCCGAGGATCGAATCCGAGGACGGGTTGTTGAACTCGGCGCCGTCGATGACGCCGCGCTCCAGCGCCGGCACGATCTCGCCGCCGGCGAGGATGGTGACCGCCGCGCCCATCTCGCGCATCAGGTCGGCGGCGAGGCCGACGGTGCGGTATTTCAGGCCCTTGAAGTCGTCGGCAGTCTTCAGCTCCTTCTTGAACCAGCCGAGCGGCTGGCACGGCATCGGCCCGGAGAAGAAGCCGACCAGGTTGAGCTTGAGCTGGTTCTGGACGAGGTCGTTGTAGAGATCATAACCGCCGCCATGGTTCATCCAGCCGAGGAAGTTGGTGGCGTCCCAACCCAGCGCTGGCGGCGTCCCGAACAGCGAGAAGGCCTTGTTCTTGCCGTACCAATAGGCGGAGACGCCATGGCCGCCGTCGAGGATCCCGGCCGCAACCGCATCCTGCATCTGGAAAGCCGGCACGACCGCGCCGGCTGCGAGCACGTCGATCTTCAGCCGCCCGCCCGACATGTCGTTGACGCGCTTGGCGAAGTCGCCGGCGAATTCGTGGAAGATGTCCTTGGTCGGCCAGGTCGACTGGAACTTCCAGGTCGCAGTCTGCGCCCGGCTGACCTGCGGCATGGCAATGGCACCGGCCCCCGCAAGGCCGGCCACCTTCAGGAAATTGCGTCGATTGGCACGCGTCTTCGTCGCTTCGGACGTCATGGTTCTCTCCCCGGAGAAATGGCGCCGTTGAGGCCGGCGAGCATTGTTTTCGGCTCTGATGGCCGGTCGCTCTGACAGTTTCGGCGCTGCGGGGAGATGGCAAGCCGGAAGGTCGTAGCACTTTAGTTGCAATCGGAACGGATACCGTTCTCAACTGGAACGAGTGCTATTCCACAGCAGAAAGAAATGACGTGCCGGGACCGGGCGGCACGAAAAAGGCGCCGCACGAGGTGCGGCGCCTTTAGCAATCAAATGAGTTCGATCGAGAATTCGTCGATCAGCGGCGCTTACCGGCGACCCGCATCTCCATGTACTGCACGGCCTCGAGCAGGACGCGGCGCGGCCGCTCGGCGTCGCGCTTGGCCTGCTCCGCCTTGCGCTGTACCTCGCGCTCGATCTCGGCCAGGCGCTCAGCTTCCTCGCGCGCAGCCTGCTCGATGGCGGCGATGCGCTCGAGCTCCAGGCGCTCGGCTTCCTTCTTGGCATCACGCTCGGCCCGCGCGGCAGCAATCGCCTCGCGCTCGGCCCGACGCTGCACCATCACCGGATCGTCTGGTCCGGGCCGCTTCTTGAAGCGCTCCAGCAGGGCCTTCTTCGCATTTGCGGAATTGGCCTGGCGATCAGTGAAATGGCGGTCGTTCGGGTTCTTCAAGGTGGGCCTTCTCGGGGTTTACATGGGCGAAGATGCCGCCCGCGCGCTGCGCTTACGGCAACTCGCGGATTTTTGGTACTGAACTCAGCGCGGGGCTGCTGCGCCGGCAGCGCGGGGCTTGAGCACCTTCGGCTTCGGCGCGGCGATCAGGCCTTCGCGCTGAGCCTGCTTGCGGGCGAGCTTGCGGGCGCGGCGGACGGCCTCGGCCTTCTCGCGGGCGCGCTGCTCGGACGGCTTCTCATAGGAAGCGCGGCGCTTCATCTCGCGGAACACGCCTTCGCGCTGCAATTTCTTCTTCAGAACGCGAATGGCCTGATCGACATTGTTGTCGCGCACGAGAACCTGCATCCGTGTCTCCAGCTTTGCAGGATGGAAGGAAAAAGGGTCAGGCAACGCCCGACCCTTGGGATTTGTGCGTCGCGGTAACAGAAATCAGCGGGGAGCGCCACCCCTAATCGTGTCCCGTCCGACGCATAACGAACCTGCGGCGCCTTCCATCTCTTGGCATGGAGCAGTCCGCCATGCACCTTGAACGCCCCTTCGATCGCATCGGGCATCATGGATTCGCAGGCCGTCAACGAGCTCTTCCCCCATATCCGCATCGTCATCGGCATGGTGATCGGCCTCGCCATCGCCCGGCTGCTGACCGGCATCGCCCGGCTGATCCAGCATCCCAAGCGCTATCGCGTCTCGGTCATCCACCTGCTCTGGGTGTTCTCGCTGCTGGCCGAGCTCGCTTTGTTCTGGTGGTGGGAGTTCGCGCTCTCCCGGCTGCCGAGCCTGACCTTCGGCACCTTCATCTTCCTGATCGTCTACGCGCTGACGCTCTTCCTGCTCTGCGCCTTGCTGTTTCCCGAGGACCTCGACGAATACGCCGATTACGAGGACTACTTTCTCAACCGGCGGCGCTGGTTCTTCGGGCTCTTCGCGCTGATCTTCGTCCTCGACATCGTCGACACCGCCCTCAAGGGGCCGGCACGGTGGAGTCACTACAGCGCCGATTATCTCATTCAGGTTCCGCTCGGCCTTGGGCTCTGCCTCATCGCATCGCTCTGGGCCAACAAGCGCCTGCAGCTCGCGATGGCACTGCTGCACATCACCTATCAGGTCTACTGGACGGCCCGGGTGCTCACCGCGCCGCTCTAGAGGACGCCGCACCCGGCACAACAGCATTGCGCCGACGCTGCTTTACAATGCCGGCAATTTAGCCAAGGAACGGCAGCGGGCGTCATCCAGCCCACCCGAAGCCCGGTCCCGCCCCGTGAACCTGCCTGCTCTCGACCAGTTTCGCCGCATCGTCGTCAAGGTCGGCTCGTCCCTGCTCGTCGACCGGGCGCAAGGTCGCCTGCGCCATGCCTGGCTCGCCGCGCTCGCCGAGGATCTCGCCGAATTGCACGCTCGCGGCGCCGATGTCCTCGTCGTCTCGTCCGGCGCGATCGCGCTCGGCCGCACCGTGCTGAAGCTGCCGGCCGGCCCGCTCCGGCTCGAGGAAAGCCAGGCGTCGGCCGCGGTCGGCCAGATCGCGCTTGCCCGCAACTGGTCGGAGGCGCTCGGCCATCACGGGCTCAATGCCGGCCAGATCCTGCTCACCCTCGCCGACACCGAGGAGCGCCGGCGCTATCTCAACGCCCGCGCGACGCTGGGCCGCCTGCTCGATTTGCGCGCAGTACCGGTGATCAACGAGAACGACACCGTCGCCACCTCCGAGATCCGCTATGGCGACAATGACCGGCTCGCCGCCCGCGTCGCCACCATGGCCGGCGCCGATCTCCTGGTGCTGTTCTCCGACATCGACGGCCTCTACACCGCCCCGCCCTTGTCGAGCCCGGACGCCAGGCACATCCCGGTCATCCCGGCGATCACGCCCGCGATCGAAGCGATGGCCGGCGGCGCCGCCTCCGAGCTCTCGCGCGGCGGCATGCGTACCAAGATCGAGGCCGGCAAGATCGCCACCGCCGGCGGCGCCCATATGCTGATCGCCGACGGCCGGGCCAAGAACCCGCTGCGTGCGGTCACGGAAGGCGCACGCTGCTCCTGGTTCCTCAGCGCCTCGACGCCCGCCACCGCGCGCAAGACCTGGATCGCCGGCTCGCTCGAGCCGCGCGGCACCTTGCATGTCGACGACGGCGCCGCCCGGGCGCTGCGTGGCGGCGCAAGCCTGCTGCCGGTTGGCGTCACCCGGATCGAGGGCGCTTTCAGCCGCGGCGACGCGGTGATGATCCGCGCCGGGGACGGCAGCGAACTCGGCCGCGGCCTCGTCGCCTATGATGCCGACGAGGCGATACGCGTGCTCGGCAAGGCCTCCCGCGATATCGAGGCCGTGCTCGGCTACCCCGGCCGCGCCGAGATGATTCACCGGGACGACATGGCGCTGCGCCTCGGCTACGATCCGGGCGAGTGAGGAAACACCAGGCCTGTGATGACCAGCGAAAGCGCAAGGCGCGTCCCCGCGCCCGACAATGAGAACGGCGACATCGCCGCGCTGATGCACGGGCTCGGCCGGGGCGCTCGCACCGCAGCGCGTCAGGTCGGCACCGCATCGGCAGAGCAACGCAACCGCGCGCTCGCCGCGATGGCTACGGCCCTGCGCCAGCGCGCCCCGGCAATCCTCGCCGCCAACCGGCAGGACCTCGCCGACGCCCGCACCAACGGCCTCGCGCCCTCCTTCATTGACCGCCTCACCTTGGACGAGGCCCGCCTCGAAGCGATCGCGCAGGCCGTCGCCGACATCGCCGCCCTGCCCGATCCCGTCGGCAAGGTGCTGGCAAGCTGGACTCAGGCCAACGGCCTCGTCTTCGAGCGCGTCGCGACGCCGCTCGGGGTCGTCGCGGTGATCTTCGAGAGCCGCCCCAACGTCACCGCCGATGCCGGCGCGCTCTGCCTGAAGAGCGGCAATGTCGCGATCCTGCGTGCCGGCTCCGACAGCTTCCGCAGCTCCAGCGAGATCGCCGCTGCCATGCAGGACGGGCTTAGCTCCGCCGGCCTGCCGCGCGAGGCGATCCAACTGGTGCCGAGCCGCGACCGGGCCGCCGTCGGCGAGATCCTGAAAGGGCTCGACGGCAACGTCGACGTCGTCGTGCCCCGCGGCGGCAAGAGCCTGGTGGCGCGCGTGCAGCAAGAGGCCCACGTGCCGGTCTTCGCCCATCTCGACGGCAACAATCATGTCTATGTCCATGGCGCAGCCGATCTCGCCATGGCCCGCGCGATCCTCATCAACGCCAAGCTCCGCCGCACCGGCGTCTGCGGCGCCGCCGAGACGCTGCTGGTCGACGAAGCCTGTGCGGCGACGCATCTGAAGCCGCTGGTCACCGCCCTGCTCGACGAGAGCTGCGCCGTGCGCGGCGACGCGGCGACGCTCGCCATCGACCCGCGCGTCACGCCGGCAAGCGAAGAGGATTGGCGCACCGAATATCTCGACCGCATCATCGCGGTGAAACTCATGCCCGGGCTCGACGCCGCGATCGCGCATATCGAGACCTATGGCTCGCACCACACCGACGCGATCGTCACTGCGGACGAAGCGGCTGCCACCCGCTTCCTCGCCGAGGTCGATTCGGCGATCGTCATGCACAATGCCTCGACCCAGTTCGCCGATGGCGGCGAATTCGGCTTCGGCGCCGAGATCGGCATCGCCACCGGCCGCATGCATGCGCGCGGCCCGGTCGGCGTCGAGCAACTCTGCTCCTTCAAATACCGGGTCCATGGCCAGGGGCAGGTCCGCCCGTGAGCGCCGAGGAGCTGCGCCTGCCGCCGCACGCCCCCGGTCTGCGCATCGGGTTGTTCGGCGGCACCTTCAACCCCGCCCATGACGGCCATCGCATGGCGAGCCTGACGGCACTGCGCCGGCTCCAGCTCGACCGCGTCTGGTGGCTGGTCACGCCCGGCAACCCGCTGAAGGACAATCATGCCTTGCCGCCGTTGACGCAGCGCATCGAAACGGCCCGTGCGCTCGCCAACCATGGCCACATCAACGTCACCGGCATCGAGGCAACCCTGCGCACCCGCTACACCGCCGACACGCTGCGCCAGCTCAAGCGCCGCTGCCCCGGCGTGCGCTTCGTCTGGATCATGGGCTCGGACAATCTCGCGAATTTCCACCGTTGGAACGAATGGCGCGCCATCGCCCGGATGATGCCGATCGCGGTGATCGACCGCCCCGGCTCGACCCATCGTTCGATCGCCTCGCCCGCCGCCAACTGGATGGCGCGCTGGCGTCTGTCGGAGAATCAGGGCGCCGCCTTGCCGGTTCGCACTCCGCCCGCCTGGATCTTCCTGCACGGCCGGCGCTCCGATCTATCCTCGACCTATCTGCGCGAACTCGCCGAAACCAATTGAACTCGCCCCCTCCGACGCTTAAATTGGGGACGTCGCGCCATGAGCGCGTCGTCACGTGAGGATACGGCTCTGAACCGTCAATCCATCGGCGAAGCCGGCACCGAGCCGCTTCCCCCGGCCGCCATGACCGAGAACCCCGCCGCGAGCAGCATCGCGCTCGCCTTGCAGGTCCTGGACGACATGAAGGCCGAGGACGCCACCGTGATCGACCTTGTCGGCAAGACCTCGCTGGCCGACGCCATGATCATCGCCTCCGGCCGGGTTAACCGCCATGTCGCCTCGATCTCCGACAGCCTCGTCGAAGCCTTCAAGAAGGCCGGCCATGAGTCTCCGAAGGTCGAGGGCGTCCCCGCCTGCGACTGGGTGCTGATCGACACCGGCGACCTGATCATCCACATCTTCCGTCCGGAAGTGCGCCAGTTCTACAATCTCGAGAAGATGTGGGGCGCCGACCGGCCGCGCGAGCGCCTCGACGGCTGAGTCCCGGTTCCCGTGCGCCTGTCGGTCATCGCGGTCGGCCGCCTCAAGGACGGGCCGGAGCGTGACCTCTGCGCCCGCTATCAGGAACGCGCGCAAGGTCTTGCCCGCGGGCTCGGCCTCAGCGGCCCTGACGTCGTCGAACTCGCCGAAGGCCGTGGCCGCCGCACCGAGGAACGACGCCGCGAGGAAGCCAAGCTGATCGGCGAGCGCCTGCCGCCCTCCGGCCTCGTGATCGCTCTGGACGAGCGCGGCAGGAGCATCGACAGCGACGCATTCGCCAGCCGCCTCGCCGCCGCGCGCGACGCCGGCACGCCGGCCGCGACCTTGCTGATCGGCGGCGCCGACGGGCTCGACGCAGAGCTGCGCGAGCGCGCGGCGCTGGTGCTCTCCTTCGGCGCGCTGACCATGCCGCATCAGATCGTGCGTGCGCTCGTGCTCGAACAGCTCTATCGAGCGATGACGATCATGGCCGGACATCCCTATCATCGCGCATGACCCGCCACTCCCGGCTGATTCGAATCACACGCACGCTCCGGCCCTGGCTGGTGCTGCTTTGCGCCTGCCTGTCGGCCGGCCTTGCCGCGGCCCAAACCACTCCCTCCCCCGAATCCGAACAGACCGCCCGCGACACCGAGCAGAAGCGCGAGGAAAAGCGCGCCCGCGAGGCCGAGCTCAAGGCGATCGAGGAGCGGCTCGCCGGCAGCGCCGAGGCTCGCGCCAAGCTGGAGGCCGAGATCGCCGGCATCCGCGCCGACCGGACCAAGCTCAACCAGGCCCTGCTCGAGACCACCGCCCGCACGCAAGCCGCTGAAGGCCGCATCGCCGGCATCGAGCAGCGCCTGTCCCTGCTGCAGACCAGCGAGACCGCGATCCGGCGCTCGCTTGAGAGCCGTCGCGGCCTGATCGGCGAGGTTCTGGCGGCGCTCCAGCGCATCGGCCGCCGGCCGCCTCCGGCCGTGCTGGTAAGGCCGGAGGACATCTTGGAGGCGGTGCGCGCCTCGATGCTGCTCGGCGCCGTCGTCCCGGATCTGCGCCAGGAAATCACCATCCTCGGCACCGACCTTGCCGAGCTGGTGCGCCTGCGCGAGGCCATCGCCGAGGAACGCAAGAGCATCGCCGGGGAAATGGAGGGGCTGGCCGGCGAGCGCCGGCGTCTGGCCTCGCTGATCGAGGCCAGACGCGCCCGCGAGACGAGCGCTGCCCAGGACATCGAGGCACAACGGGCCGCCGGCGGCGAGCTTGCGGTGCAGGCGAAAACCCTGCGCGATCTCGTCGAGCGCATCGAGAAGGACATCTCCGCCGCCAATCGCGCTGCCGATGCCGCCCGCCGCGCGCTCGAAGCGGAGACTCAGGAGCAGCGCCAGCGCATGGCCCAGCTCGCCTTCCGCGATCCGGCCCGGCTCGCGCCCAAGGCGGCCTTCCAGGAATTGCGCGGCATGCTGCCCCTGCCGGTCGCCGGTTCACAATTGCGTGGATTTGGCGCGGCTGACGAAGCTGGCGCCGCAACGCGCGGAATTTCGCTTTCCACACGCGCCAATGCCGTGGTTTCGTCACCTTCCGATGGCTGGGTGGTGTATGCGGGACCGTTCCGCTCCTTTGGCCAACTCTTGATCCTCAATGCCGGCAATGGTTACTATGTTCTCCTGGCAGGCATGCAGCGCATCGACGTGTCGTTGAACCAGTTTGTGCTGGCGGGGGAGCCGGTCGCGGTGATGGGCGAGACCGCGGAAGCGGCCGCAATGAATGTAGGAGCGGGGACCGGCGAGCCGGTCCTCTATATCGAGTTCAGGAAAGACGGCGTCTCGATCGATCCGACGCCGTGGTGGACGAAATCGCAAGGCGAAAAGGCTCGCGGATGATGCGCAAGGTTTCTCTCGTTCTGGTCGGCGCCATCGCCGGCGCGGGGCTCACCGGTGTGGTGACCCAGACCAAGCTCTTCTCCTCGACCAGCGCGGTCGCGGCTTCGGCCGAGGTCTATCGCAGCCTCAACCTCTTCGGCGACATCTTCGAGAAGATCCGCACCGACTATGTCGAGAAGCCGGACGAGCAGAAGCTGATCGAGGCCGCCATCAACGGCATGGTCTCCTCGCTCGATCCGCACTCGGGTTATCTCGATGCCAAGAGCTTCCGCGACATGGACATCGACATGCGCGGCCAGTTCGGTGGCCTCGGCATCGAGGTGACGATGGAGAACGAGGTTCTCAAGGTCGCCAAGCCGATTCGCGACACGCCCGCCGCCAAGGCCGGCATCCTGGCCGGCGACATCATCCGCAAGATCGACAATGACGAGGTCAAGGGCCTCAGCCTGAACCAGGCCGTCGAGAAGATGCGCGGCATCATCAACACCCAGGTCAAGCTGACGATCGAGCGTACCGGCAAGACCGAGCCGCTGGAATTCACCCTGACCCGGTCGAACATCGTCGTCCCTGCTGTCGAGGAGCGCGTCGAGGGCGATGTCGGCTATATCCGCATCGGCACCTTCAGCGAGCAGACCTATGAGGGCCTGCGCAAGGCGCTAGACAAGGTCAATGCCGAGATCGGCTTCGACAAGATCAAGGGCTACATCATCGACCTGCGCAACAATCGCGGCGGGCGCCTCGACCAGTCGGTGCTGGTCTCCGACGCCTTCCTCGAGCGCGGCAAGATCGTCTCGACCCGTGGCCGCAACGCCGAGGAGACCCAGGTCTTCAACGCCAAGTCGGGCGACCTGACCAAGGGCAAGCCGATCGTCGTGCTGATCAACGGCTCGTCGGCCTCGGCTGCCGAGATCGTCGCCGGCGCCTTGCAGGACCACAAGCGCGCCACCGTCATGGGCTCGCGCTCCTTCGGCAAGGGCTCGGTCCAGACCGTGATCCGCCTCGGCGACAATGGTGGCCTCAGGCTGACCACGGCGCGCTACTACACCCCGTCCGGCAACTCGATCCAGGCCAAGGGCATCACGCCCGATATCGAGATCATCCAGGACGTGCCGGCTGAGCTGAAGGACAAGGTCGAGAACAAGGGCGAGGCCTCGCTCAAGGGCCATCTGCGCAACGGCGACGGCAAGGAAGAGCAGGCCGGCTCGCCGTCCTATGTTCCGATCGATACCGCCAAGGACACCCAGCTCGCCGCGGCGCTCAACCTGCTGCGCGGCAAGAAGGACGTCGCCCTGCCCGCGACGCCGGCGCCTGCCACGCCCGCCCCGGCCCCTGAGGCCGGCAAGTCCGACGGAGAAAAGAAGTCCGACTGAGCCCGCAGGCCGTTTTCGGCCAGGTTATTCGGCACTTGCGCATCGACCGCAGGAGATTGTTTCCCCTGCGGTCGATTGGCGATTGATTCCGGCTCGAATCATCCGACTCTAGCGCTGCGAACTGATTCGCAGATGTTGTGACGTAGGACGGCGCCTCTTGGCCGGATTGCCGCTCAGCGAACTCGACCAGCCGCTCGGGCAGGCGAAGCACACGCGCGCGCCGAAGCCTTATGGGCGCTGGCTCTGGCGCGGGCTGACCGGCGGACTGGCGGCCCTCTTCGTCGGCCTCATCCTCTATGCGGCGCTGAAACGCGATCCCAACGGCGGCGAACCGACCGCGACCGCGATGATCCGCGAGCGCCCTGCCGCACCCGACATCGCCAAGGCCGCTCCTGAGCCCGCCCAGCGCGATGACCGGCGCGGCCCGGCCAGCGCGAGCCAGCTCGAGACCGAATCCGGCGTCACCGTCGTCCGCCCGGGCTCGGACGCGCCCGGCGCGATCATCATCACCGTCCCCGATGACGGTACGGTCAAGCTGGCGCCCGCGCCGGACAAGCGCCTGGTCGAGCGCACCCGGCACGGCACGCTGCCGAAGGTCGGCCCGGATGGCGCGACGCCGGCGCAGGTCTATGCCCGCCCGCTCGGCCCTGCCCCAACCGGCAAGCCTGCCGGCCGGATCGCCATCCTCGTCGGGGGGCTCGGTATCAGCCAGAGCTCGACCAGCGAGGCCATCGCGCGCCTGCCAGGCCCCGTCTCGCTCGCCTTCGCCCCCTATGGCGCCGAGCTGGAGAAGACGGTGCAGCGCGCCCGCGGTGAAGGCCACGAGGTCTTCCTGCAGGTGCCGATGGAGCCGTTCGACTACCCCGACAACGATCCCGGTCCGCACACCCTCCTCACCGGCCAGAAGGGCAGCGACAATCTCGACCGGCTGCAATGGGTGCTCGGCCGCTTTTCCGGTTATGTCGGCATCGTCAATTTCCTCGGCGGCCGCCTCACCGCCGACGACATGGCCTTGACGCCGCTGCTGCGCGAGCTCGCCGGGCGCGGACTGATGGTCGTCGACGACGGTTCCTCGCCGCGCAGCCTGCTCGCCTCCGCAGCGACGCGGGCGCAGATCCCGGCGCTCAAGGCCGATCTTTCGCTCGATACCGTCCCGCGGCCCGAGACCATCGACAAGGAGCTGCAGCGTCTCGAGACTCTCGCCCGCGACCAGGGCGTGGCCGTCGCCACCGCCAGTGCCCTGCCCGTCACGGTCGAGCGCATCACACGCTGGGCCCGCACGCTCGAGGGCAAGAACCTGGTCCTCGTACCCGTCAGCGCCGCCCGCGGCTTCCGCAACCCCTCCACCACCGGTTCGCTGCGATGATAAAACCGCCCGCCGGCTATCGCCCCTGCGTCGGCCTTGCCTTGTTCAACCCGGCCGGGCTCGTCTTCGTTGGCCGCAGGGCCAATCGCAGCCAGCGTGAGCACACCGCCCCCGGTCACGAATGGCAGATGCCGCAGGGGGGCATCGATGCCGGCGAGCAGCCGATCGAGGCCGCTTATCGCGAGCTGCGCGAGGAGACCAATGTCTCCTCGGTCTCGCTGCTCGCCGAAGCGCCGGACTGGCTGAGCTACGACCTGCCGCGCGAGATCGGCAGGGAGGCCTGGCGCGGCAAGTATCGCGGCCAGTCGCAGAAATGGTTCGCCTTCCGCTTCGACGGCGACGAGAGCGAGATCGACATTCTCAACCCTGGCGGCGGCCACAAGCCCGAATTCGACGCCTGGCGCTGGGTGCCGCTCGCGGAAACCGCCGAGCTGATCATCCCGTTCAAGCGCGAGGTCTACCGTGAGGTGGTCCGCCAGTTCGCGAGTGTCGCGCGATGAGCGCCCGGCGCAAGCGGCTGGACCGTCATGAAACCCTTACATGGCGGCCTGATTCTGCATCGATGACCGATTCGGTGCAGAAGCTCTACGCAGCCGTGCTGTCGGCCCGCAGCCGCGACCCAGCCTTGTCGCGAACCGCCAAGCTGATCCGCGAAGGCGCGCCGAAAATGGCCAAGAAACTCGGCGAGGAAGCGGTCGAGGTCGGGATCGAGGCGGTTCAGAACAATCGCCCGGCGGTGGTCCGCGAAAGCGCCGATCTCATCTACAATCTCGTTGTGCTCTGGAGCGAACTCGGCATCACGCCCGGCGAGGTCTGGCGCGAGATGGACCGGCGCGAGGCGCTCTACGGCATCGCCGAAAAACTGCCGAAATCGCGGCATGGTGGCCGCTACCTGGCTGTGTCGGACAGCGAGGCGAGCGATGACGGGGCAAGACAGGACGCCTTGCAGCCGCTGCTCCTGCGCGGCAAGCGGGGCTGACAGCCTCTTCGCCGCCGCTTGCCACAGGGTTCGACAAGAAAGCGAAGGAAGTCGGCAAATCGGGCTTGCCAAGCGCGGCGGGAGCCGTTAAGTCCGCATCCGTCAGCCGATGACGGCCTTCAAGACCGTTTCGCTGCCACGCGCCCGTAGCTCAGCTGGATAGAGCATCAGACTACGAATCTGAGGGTCAGAGGTTCGAATCCTTTCGGGCGCGCCATTACAAAGCTCCTTTTGAGGGGCACCGTTCACAGCCTGCCTCCCAGGCCGTGTAAAACTTCCAAACCATGCTCGGTTCTCGGCTTTCCGCTTGGCGCGGAGGTCGATGAGGTTGTCGATCCTGGCCTGCACGTGCCGGCGCTGGATTTTCACTGCGGTAGCGTACTCCATCTGCCCCATGACCTCGGCACCGCTCGAGCCGGCCATTGCCAACTCGACGCCGGGGGCACATGCCTGTGCAGCTCCAGGGACTTTCCACGTATTCCGGCTTCCGCGCGGCTAGCGCTCGATATCGATCCAGTATCCGGGCCGATAGGCTATCGGCAGGAAACGCGTGTGCAATCGGCGAAGTGTGTCGTCAGGATCTAGATCCGCGAACAGCCTGGGATGCAGCCAACGGGCAATGCGCTGCAGCGCCACGAATTGATAAGGGCTCGTATAGAACTGGTGCCAGATCGCGTGGACCCGGCCCGTCCTGACCGCCTTCGTCGCTCGGAAGGCTGGCCGGGCCATCAGCGCGGCGAGCTTCTCCCGCGCCTTGCCAAGATCGGCGCCGGGACCGAGGCCGACCCAGGCGCCGTTCGGCGCCAGCGCCTCCCAGTTGCCGCCAGTGACGATCACCACGTCGGGATCGCGCACGATGATCGTCTCGGGATTGATCGTCCCGAACGTGCCGGGGAGCAGCTCGCTGCCAAGATTGACGCCGCCGGCAGCGGCGACCATCGCACCAAAGTTCTCGTTGCCGAAGCTCAGGCAGCATTCATCCGAGTAACCGGGAATCCGGTCGAGCATGACGAGCGGCCGGGTCAGCGGACCAGCCGCAGCAAGCCGCTCCGTCACGCGAGCGATCTCCGCAGCCCGGAAGGCGATCAGCGCCTCGGCGACCTCGCTTTTGCCGAAGAGCTCTCCAAGCAGGCGCAGCGACGGCTCGGTGTTGCGCGAGGGCGCATGCCGGAAGTCGACATAGACGACCGGGATGCCTACCGCTGCCAGCCGCTCGACCAGGCGGACCTCCTCGGCCGGACGCTGCATCTCGGCACCGAGCACGACGAGGTCGGGCTGGAGCGAGATCGCCTTCTCGATATCGAAGGCACCGCGACTGGGGGAGCCAAAGCGCGGTAGCGTCGCCGCCTGCGGGAAACGCGCCACATAGGCCGCATGCGTGTCGGGATCGGACTTCTCGAAATCCTCGCCCCAGCCGACGATGCGCCCGAACGGATCATCGCGGTCCAGCGCTGCAGTGACGTGGATCTGCCGGCCTTCGCCGAGGATGACGCGGCGGACGGGAACCGCCACGGAGACCTGTCGTCCGGCAACGTCCGTCACCGTGGCGGTCTCCGCCACCGCCCGCGCCGGCATGAGCGCGAGCCAGCTCAACAGCGCAAGCGCGACCCAGCGCAGGGGGCTCATGCCGCTGGACCGCCCCCCGTCCATGCTAGAGATCCATCGACATCGACAGCCGGAAGGTACGCGGCGCGCCGACATAGAAGGTACCGAAGGAGGCAACGCTCGACCAGTACTTGGTATCGGCGACATTCTGGACCGCAGCGCGGAACACGGTCTTGCGCCCGGCGATCTCGGTGGCATAGCGCGCGCCGAGGTCGAACCGCGTCCAATCCGGCAGCGACTGGGTATTCGCCGCGTCGATGTATTGCTTGCCGGTGTAGACGAGGGTCCCGGTGAGCGTCAGGCCTTTGAGCCAGGGCACGTCCCATTCGGCGCCGAGATTGAGCTGCACCGGCGCGACGCCGATCGGCCGGTTGCCGAGATTGGCTGCGACTGCGGTCTTGGTCAGCTTTCCGTCGAGGAGCGAGGCGCCGCCCAGCAAGCGCAGCTGCGGCGTGACCTCGCCATAGACACTGAGCTCGAGCCCGCGCACGCGCTGCTCGCCGGTGACGGAGAACAGGCCGCTATTCAGTTCGCCGCTGGGCTTGCTGATCTGGAAGCCGGCGAGCGAGGCGCCGAAGCTGCCATATTGCAGCTTGACGCCCGCCTCGTACTGCTTGGTGCGATAGGGCGCGAAGGTCTCGCCGGCATTGCTCGCTGTTGTCGGAGCGACGTCGCCACGGCTCAAGCCCTCGACATAGTTCGCGTAGACCGAGAGGTAGTCCAGCGGCCGCAGCACGAGGCCGACCATCGGCGTGGTGGCGCTCTCGTCGTAGGCCGAGGTCAGGATGCCGGTTCCCGCCGCATAATTATGCGTCGCGACCGACTGGCGCCGGACGCCGAGCGTCAGCATGACCCGATCGTCGAAGGCCGACATCGTGTCGGCCAGAGCGATACTGGTCAGGTCGCTGTCGGAGAGACGTGTGCGTGCCGCGCGGGTCGCAAACTGCGTGGCGCTCCAGCTCGGCGCGTAGATGTTCGAGAGGACCGACGTGCCGTTCGTCAGCGCCCGCTCGATCGTCTCTCTGTAGTAGGAGGCCTGCAAGGTCAGCTGGTGCTTGACGAAGCCGGTCTCGAAGCGAGCGCGGATGCCGGCGTCATAGCTCTGGCGGCTGACGCCGAGATCGAAATATTGCGGTGTGTGGCTGGTGTCGCCGCGGGCGTTGAGGATCGTCGGGAGGCCGAAGAAGCGCTCGACCCGGGTCTGCGAGCCGCCGACATTGCCGAAGAGAGTGATGTTGTCGGTGAGGTCGAACTCGTTCTTCCACAGCACCGAGCGGTCGCTGATGCGCGACCATTCCCAGGGCTGGATGACGTTCTCGCGCCCGCTCGGGGCTGAGGGGACGCGCAGGCCCCGCGTCATCAGGAACGGACGGTTGGGCGCGTCGAGCTCGTCCCGCTGCGCCAGGGCATAGAGCCAGCTGCGGAAGCGCGCGCCCTGATAATCGAGCGCCAGCGAGCCGATCCCTGTCGTCTCTGATTGCCGGTTCACGGCCGTATCGCCACCGCGCAGCGAGCCGTTGACGCGAACACCGAATTCACGGCCCGCGCCGAAACGTCGGGCGACGTCGAAGGTGGCGCCACCATGCGACCTTGACGAGAACTCGGCGCCGACGCGGGTGAGGTCGCTCTCGGCACGCTTGGGCACGACATTGATCACGCCGCCGACGCCGCCATTGGGCGCGATGCCGGTCAGCGCCGCCGCCGGCCCCTTCAGGACCTCGATGCGCTCGGCATAGTCGGTGAAAACACGATAGTTCGGCGCGACGCCAAAGACGCCGTCGAAGGCGATCTCGCCGCTATTGCCCTCGCCCACCGGAAAGCCGCGGATATTGAAGGAATCGACGGTGCCGCCGGTGGGGTGCGAGCTGCGCACCGACGGATCGAGGATCAGCGCATCGGCGACGGTCGAGGCCTGGAGGTTGCGGGCGAGCTCGCCGGTATAGCTCGTCGTGCTGAACGGGGATTTCAGTGTCTCGGCATTGCCGAGCAGGCCAAGCCGGCTGCCCTGCGCGACCTGCCCGCCGGCAAACGGGGCAGGCACACCGGCGGCGCGGGCCGGACCTTCGACCACGATCTCGTCGAGCCGAACCTGACCGTCATTGTGCTCCTGGGCGCTCGCTGCCGAAGCGGCGACGGCGGCAAGCGCCGTGCCCGCGAGCAAGGACAGTGCGAGCCTGGCGCGCCCGGCAACACCACGGGGGGCAGATCGCGGCAACAACATTGCGAGACGAATATCCAACATGACGAGACCCCGGAACTGCGCCGGAGTTGATTCCAGCTGGCAGGGACCCTGTTCGTCGCGAACTGAAAAGAAAAGCACGCAGACGTTGCAATAAGATATGATCAGAAGATAGCAGTTATACGTGCCAATTTTGCAACGAATACTTTATAATAACTTCAATCAACGCATTCTGATGAACATGCCGACAGCGCCGCACGAACACTCGCGCGACGTCATCTGAGGATCGAGCGATGCGGTAGCGCGGTGCGGCCTCGGCCGTCGAACGCGTTTATTCGTGGGGGGCTTCTGAAAATTAGAGGCAGCCCGCCGTCAGGCGGCGTAGCGCCTGACCAGCTCGCGCGCGGCCGAGATCTCATCGCAGATCCATTCGTCGACGAGCTTGACCTCGCGGCGCCGGCGCATGCCCGGCGGCCGGACGAGGTAATAGGAGATCCCGGTCGGCACGGCCTTGGGCAACGGCACGACGAGCCTGCCGTCCTGGATCGCCTCATGGGCAAGGACGACATCGGTCATGGCGACCCCGAGCCCGGCCTCGGCGGCGCTGAGAGCCATGTCGAGCGCGTCGAAATCGAGCCCGTGGCGGGTCTCGATCTGCATCCCCGATTTCTCGGACCAGGTCCGCCAGTCGCGCCTGTCCGGCAGCGGATGGAGCAGCGTCGCCTCGGGCAGGTCCGCGCCTGAAAAGCGGCCACCGCCATAGGAGGGCGCGCACACCGGCAGGATCCATTCCGGGTAGAGCTCGGTGACGCAGTCGAGCGGCCAGTTGCCCATGCCGTAGCGGATGCCGAGATCTGCGTCGGCATCGTTGAGCGTCATGTCGTTGAGCCGGGTCTGGACGCTGACCTTCACCAACGGATGCCGCTCCTGGAAAGCCTTCAGGCGCGGCAGCAGCCAACGCAGCGCGAAGGTCGGCAGGCACTTGATCGTGACCGTCTCCTGCTCGGCACGGAACGGCGTGATCGCGTCGGCGATGTGATCGAACGCCTCCTTGACGCTGAGCGCGAGGCGCTGGCCGGCGTCGGTGATCTCGAGTCCGTTGTGGTTGCGCTGGAACAGCGGCGTGCCGAGCTGGTCCTCGAGGATCTTGACCTGCCGGCTGACGGCGCTCTCGCTGACATTCAGCGCCGCCGCGGCCTTCTTGATGCTGAGCTGCGCCGCGACGATCTCGAAGCAGCGCAGGGCATTGAGCGAGGGCAGTCGCCGGGTCATGGCTGCGGGCTCGGACGCCGTGCTGTCGCGGCCGCCCGTCTCATCGGATGTCCATGCGCGGGTCGAGCGCATCCCTCAGCCCGTCTCCTGTGAAGTTGAAGCTCGTCACCGCCAGTGTAATGGCGATCCCGGGCAGGATCGCAAGCCATGGCGCGCTCGTCAGGTAGATCTGGGCGTTGTTGAGCATGTTTCCCCAGCTCGCGGCCGGCGGCTGGATGCCGTAGCCGAGGAAGCTGACATAGGATTCGAGCAGGATGGCGCGGGCGACGTTGAGCGTCGCCGCGACGACGATCGGCGCCATGGCGTTGGGCAGGAGCTCGCGCAGCATAGCCCGCAGATGCGAGGCGCCGAAGGAGCGCGCCGCTACGGCATAGTCCTGCTCGCGCAGGGCCTTGATCTGCGCCTCGACGATGCGCGCGACATTCATCCAGGAGGTCGCCGCGATCAGCACGACCATCGAAGCCAGCCCCGGCTTGACCAGGGCCGCCAGCGCCAGCAGCAGGAATATCGTCGGAAAGCACAGGATCGCATCGACGAGGCGCATCAGAGCTGAGCCGATGGCGCCGCCATGATAGCCGGCGATCATGCCGACGCCGGTGCCGATGGCAATCGCGATCGCCATGGCGGTAAAGCCGATGCCGAGCGAGATGCGCCCGCCCATCATCAGCCGGGCCAGCATGTCGCGGCCGAGTTCGTCGGTGCCGAGCAGGTGCGCACTCGCCAGGGGCGGGGCGAACCGGTTCATCACGTCGATATGGGTCTCGTCGAACGGCAGCAGGAACGGGCCGAGGAAGCAGGCGAGCGCGAGGACGAGGATGATCCCCGCCCCGGCCATCGCGAGCCTGTGCCGCCGGAAGCGGTTCCAGGCGCTCTTGCGGGCGGAATCTTCGAGTTCCACCGGTAACTGGAATGCGTCTGCGCTCATGGTCAGCCCAGCCTGATGCGTGGATCGGCGACCGCGTAGAGCATGTCGGCGATCAGCGAACCGATCAGCACCATCAGCGCCGACAGCATCAGGATGCCCATCACCACCGGATAGTCGCGGTACTCGATCGAATCGAGGAAGAGCCGGCCCATGCCCGGCCAGGTGAAGACCGTCTCGGTGACGAGGGCCCCGCCGAGCAAAGTCGGGAACTGCAGGCCGGCGAGAGTGATCAGCGGCAACAGCGCGTTGCGCAAGGCGTGGCGGCTCAGCACCGCCTGTTCCGGCACGCCCTTGGCGCGGGCGGTGCGGATATAGTCCTGGCCGACCACGTCGAGCACGGCCGAGCGCGTGAACCGTGCCCAGATCGCCGTCTCGACCAAGGCCAGCACCATCACCGGCGCGATCATGTGATGCAGCACATCGACGAACGAGCCGTCGCCGATCGTCTGGCGGTTGCCGGCCGGCAGCCAGCCGAGCTCGACCGAGAACAGATAGATCGCGATCAGGCCGAACCAGAAGGTCGGGATCGACAGGGCGATCATGGCGCCGACCGTCGCCACCGTATCGAACAGCGAATAGCGCCGGATCGCACCGAGGATGCCGATGGCGCAGCCGAGCAGCATGGCGATCAGGGTCGAGACCGCCATCAATTCGAAGGTCGCGCGCAGATGCGAGGCCATGACGCTCCAGACCGGGGCATTGTCGCGGTACGAACGGCCCCAGTCGCCGGTCAGCATTCGCCGGAGCCAGTCGAGATATTGCACCGGCAGCGGCCGGTCGAGGCCGAGCTCGCGGCTGATCCGGTCGAGATCCTCCTGCGTCATCTGGGCCGATTGGGCGAATTGCGACATCGGCCCGCCGGGTGCCAGATGCAGGATGGCGAAGCCGATCGCCGAGACGATCGCGAGGAGGAGCAGCGACTGCCAGAGCCGCCTTGCGAGGAACGGACCCATTTCAGCCGGTCACGCCGCCCAGTACCAGCGCCGCATGTTCCAGCAGCTCGAGGAGCAGTTGATGTTGGGCTGAAAGCCCTGCAGGCCATCCTTGATGCCCTCGGCCAATACCGTCTGGTAGATCGGCAACAAGACGAGGTCCTCGCGGATGATGCGCTGGATGCGGCCGTAGATTGTCTTGCGTTCCTGCGGGTCGAACTGGCTGGCGCCTTCGGCGAGCAATCGGTCCACCTCGGGATTGCCGTACTGGTAGGTGTTGAGCCCCGCGCCGGCCTTGGCCGGGATCGCAGTCGAGGCGAAGCGCGGCGTCACGTCGGGATCGTTGCCGATCATGAAGTTCGAGCCGACCATCACCGACTCGAATTTCGACTTCTGCCAGAACTCGCCCCAGATCACCGCGCCCGGCATGTTGTTGATGCGCAGGGCCGCGCCGACCGCGCGCCAGTCCTGCATCAGCAATTGCTGCGACTGCTCGCGGCCGGGATTGCCGACCGTGGTCGAGTTGGAAAATTCGAGGCGCACCCCGTTCTTCTGGCGGATGCCGTCGGCTCCGCGCGCCCAGCCGGCCGCGTCGAGGATGGCGTTGGCCTTGGCCGGATCATGGCGATGCCCCGGCAGGCCGTCGTCATAGGCCCAGGATTCGCGCGGCAGGAAGGATTCGGTCGGCACCGGCAGCCCGTAATAGAGCGCGTCGATCCGCGCCGCCTTGTTCATGGCGAGATAGAGCGCCTCGCGCACCGCCTTGTCGGCGAAGGGGCCGAATTCGAGATTGAGCGCGATATGCTCGATGAACGGCGTCGGCGAGCGTGAGATGCGCCGGCCGCGCAAGCTCTGCGCTTCCTTGACGAAATGCGCCGCGATGCCGCCGATGCCGAGATAATCGACCTGCCCGGTGCGGAACTGCGTGTAGAGCACCGTCAGGTCGGGAATATATTTGAAGACGACGCGCTCCAGATAAGGGCCATCGCCGTAATAGGCGGTGTTGGTGCGCAGCAGCAGGTGATCGCCCGCCGCGCGCTCGCCCCAGCGGAACGGGCCGGTGCCGACCGGCGCTCCGTTGAACGGTGCCGTATTGGGATCGGATGCTTTCTCCAGGATGTGCCTGGGGACGATGAAGGTTAGCGCCAGGATCGAGAGATAGGGCGAATAGGCGCTCTCCATGCGCCAATGGATCTCGTCGGGCGCGACGACCTTGATCTCGCGCACGAGGTTGTGGCCGACCCGGTTGCGCACGCGGAAGCCGGGCGTGTTGATCAGGTCGAGCGTGTACTTGACGTCCTCGGCGGTGAAGGGCGCGCCGTCATGCCATTTCGCATCGCGCCGCAGCCTGACCTTCCAGCTCAGCCCGTCGGCGGAGAGGCCGCCATTGGCGATGCTCGGCACCTCGGCGGCGAGGTCGGGGACCAGCTTGCCGTCGGGGTCGACGAACCAGAGCGGGCTGAAGAGCTGCCACCAGACGCCCTGGTCGACCTCGCTGCCCGGCATCAGCGGATTGAAGACCGTCGGCTCCTGCGACAGGCCTGCAACCACCTGGCCCTTCGGCTGCTGGGGCGGACGCGTTTGCGCCCGCGCCCCACCGGCCACCAGGCCAGCGGCACCAAGGCCGAGCGCCAGCGCCTCGCGCCGGCTGTGGAATCTCATGCGATTGCCAGGTTCGGCCATATCGAACTCCCCTCATTGCGTCCGGGCTGTGTTCAGCCTCGGTCATGTCTCGTCGGCTCGGCGATTCAGCCGGCCCCTTGCAGGCTGTTTCGTGCCGGCGACAGGTCACCAGCGGTCACCCCGAGCTCGGTCATCGCGGCTGGAAGGTCTCGCCCGGCGAGCAAGGCCGCCATCGCCTGGCCCATCGCCGGCGAGGTCAGGATGCCGCAGCCGCCCTGCCCCACTAGCCAGAAGAAGCCGGGCTCGCCCGGCCGCGCGCCGGCCACCGGCTCCGCATCGGCGACGAAGCTGCGCAGGCCGGCCCACTGGCTCAGCGGCCGGCCGATGCGGAAGCTGGTGTCCTGCTCGATATTGTCGATCGCCTGCGCGACATCGAGATCGTCGGCGTAAGCGTCGCCCGGTTCGACCGGCGTCGCATCGGCGAGGCTGCCCATCAGGCAGCCGGGCTCCGGCTTCACATACCAGCGGTAATCGACAGTGCTGACATGCGGCCAGGCGCGGGCGTCATAATCGGGCTGATGGGCGAAGGTGAAGGCGGTGCGGCGCTTGGGCACGATGCCGATCGGGGCGATATCGGCCATGCCGGCAATCTCGTCCGCCCAGGCGCCGGCAGCATTGACCAGCAGCGGCGCCTGCACCTCGCCGCCGGGCCAGGCCACCGTCCAGCCGACTGCATCGCGACGAATAGTGTCGACGCCCGCCTTCAGAACGATCATCGCACCGTTCGCCCTGGCGCCACGCAGATAGCCCTGCAGCAGCATGTCGACATCGATGTCCATGGCATCGGGCTCGTTCACGCCGGCCTGGACCTTCTCCGGACGGAGCGCCGGAAACAGCGAAAGCGCCGCAGGGCCATCCAATCGTTCCGCCCGGGCGCCGACGGAGAGGATGCGCTCCTCCAGCCGCGCCAGCCTGTCTTCCTGGCCGGCAGCCGCGACCGTCAGGCAGCCGCGCGGCGTCATGATCGGATGGGCGCAGAAGCCGGCCGGCGGCTCTTCGAGGAAAGCGCGGCTCGCCTGCGCCATGCGCCGCATCGTCGGAGCGGTGATGCCGACGGTGAACTGCGCGGCCGAGCGCCCCGAGCTGTGATAGCCGGCCTGCTCCTCGCGCTCGATCAACGCGACCGAACCGTGGCGGGACAGGAAATAGGCCGCGGATGCTCCCGCCATCCCGCCACCTACAATGATCACGTCGACCCGCATCGTTCCCGCACCAGCTTTCCGGTCATCGGCCACCGGCAGCCATCCACCGGCAGGGTCAACGACAGCACCGCGCCGCGCCGCAGTCGATTTCAATAATTGGGGGCCGACACCTCAAAAGCTGGGTCGCCGAGCAGCCCGAATTCCCTGGGCCCCGCCCCCAATTATTGAAATCGACATCGCCGCCGCGTCGGGGCTTGCCTTGGCCCGAACAGACCAGCGGAGCAACACCCATGAGCGGGACCGGTTTGCAGGCGCCGCGCCGGCGGAACATCTCATCCGGCAGCGCCTTTGAGGCGCAGTACAGCTATAGCCGCGCCGTCGTGGTCGGCCCACACGTCATGCTGTCGGGCACGACCGGCTATGATTATGCGACGAGCACGCTTGCCGAAGGCGCGGCGGAGCAGACCCGCCAGCTCTTCCGCAACGCCGCAGCAGCCTTCGCCCAGGCCAGAGCAGGCCTCTCCGATGTCGTCCGGGTCCGCATGTTCATCGCCCGCGCCAGTGACTACGAGGCGGTGATGGCCGTGTTCGCCGAGACCTTCCGGGAGGTGAGGCCGGCCTGCACCACGGTCGAGGCCGGGCTCTTCGACCCCGACATCCTGGTCGAGATGGACATGGACGCCATCGCCGATGTCGATGCTTAGCCTGCGCTCGCACGTTCCCGACGACATCATCACGGCTGCCGATCGCCTCCCCGGGCAGGCTGATGTCGTCGTCATCGGCGGCGGCATCATCGGTGCCGCCGCCGCTTTTCATCTCGCCGGAGCCGGGCTGAGCACGGTGCTGCTCGAAGCCGACAAGCTCTCATCGCAGCAATCCGGCCGGAACTGGGGCTTCGTCCGGACGCAGTATCGTGACCCCCTGGAACTGCCGCTCGCCCTCGAAGCGCTCGCATTGTGGCCGAAGCTGGAGCGCGAGCTCGAGACGACCGTCGGTTGGCGCCAGACCGGCTGCGTCTTCGTCGCGGCGACGCAGAAGGAAATGGCCGCCTTCGCCGGCTGGCATGACAAGACCCGCGACATCGCTCGCGAGGCCCGGCTGCTCTCCGCCAGCGAGGTCACCGCTTTGCTGCCGCCGCTGCGCGGCAGGACGGAAGGCGCGCTCTACACTGCGAGCGATGGGCAGGCCGAACCGGTGCTGGCGACCACGGCCTTCGCCCGGGCCGCAGCGCGGCGCGGCGCCCGCATCGTCGAGGATTGCGGTGCGCTCGCGATCGAGACCTCAGGCGGAGCGGTCAGCGGCATTCAGACCGAGCACGGCCTGATCCGCTGCAGTGCCGTGGTCTGCGCAGCCGGCGCCCAGAGCCACCGGCTCCTCGCCCCGCTCGGCCTGTCGCTGCCACAGCAGAGCGTGCGCAGCACTGTTTCCCTCTCCGCGCCGCTGCCGCCGCTGAGCGAGGCCTGCTTCTGCGGCTTCGGCATCGGCCTGCGCCAGCGGGCCGACGGCTCCTGCATCATTGCGGCCGATTCCACCTCCGACATTGACCTGTCACTCGATTCCTTCCGAGCCGCCCGCTTCTTCCTGCCGGGATTGCTGCGCCATGGCAGCGGCTTCTCGCTGCGGCTCGGGCGTCCCTTCATCGACGATCTGCATCAGCGGCTCGCGGTGCCGCATCGCGAGCGTGCCGTCGCGCGGCGCCCCCGCATTCCCGCCAACTCCAGGCTGGCAGCAAGCACCGGTGCTGCCGTCCGCGACCTGTTCGCCGGCGCAGCTGGCATCGAGATCGTCAAATCCTGGGCCGGCCGCATCGATGTCCTGCCGGATGCGCTGCCGGTGCTCGATGCACCGACTGAAATCGGCGGACTGGTCGTCGCTACCGGCTTCTCCGGCCACGGTTTCGGACTCGCGCCCGCGGTTGGCCGCCATGTCGCCCGGCTGGCCAAAGGCGAGCCCGCCGCTGCGATCCTCGCGCCACTCAGGCTGGACCGCTTCGCGCGAGGCACCTATTCGGCACCACACGCCCCGCTCTGACCTTGACGACAGTAATGCGGAACGGGTTTCGAGAGGATTGGCCATGACGCAGACGACCGGCATGAGCGCCGCCGCGCGCGAGCACATCCGCCGCTATTACGACGGCACGCTGCGGCCCGACGAGATGGTCGTGGCGATGTCGCAGGAGGCCGGCTGGTTTCCGTCGCGTGTGGTGCGGCGGGGGGCAATCATCTCGCCGCTCCCCGATGCCGGCCGCAGGCTGCCGCCGCTGGAGATCCGCGATCACGATCGGACCTTCGATCTCTACGACTATCTCTCGGTCAACCGCGTCGCCGGGCTGATGGTGCTTCAGGACGGCGCCGTGATCGAGGAGAGCTATTCGCTCGGCATCAGACCGCAGACGCAGTGGAAATCCTGCTCGCTGGCGAAATCGGTCACCGCCACGCTCTACGGCATCGCCTTGCGTGAAGGCGCGATGACAAGCCTCGACGATCCGGTGACGCGCTATGTGCCGCTCGGCGGGCTCTATGCCGATGTCTCGGTCCGCCAGCTCTTGCGCATGGCGACCGGCGTGCGCTGGAACGAGGATTATACCGACCCGACGTCCGACCGGCGCCTGCTGATGGACACCCAGATGGACTGGGAGCCGGGCGGGATCGTCCGACATATGGAGAGCCTGCCTGCAGAAACGCCCCCGGGCGGTTCATGGAAATACAACACCGGCGATTCCTATCTTGCCGGGCTGGTTCTGGAGCACGCGACCGGCACCGCTCTCGCCGATTACCTCTCGGACAAGCTCTGGTCGCGGATCGGCATGGAGGCGGACGCGTCCTGGTGGTGCGAGAGCCCCGGCGGCATGGGCATCGCCGGCAGCGGCCTGCATGCGACGCTGCGCGACTATGCCCGCTTCGGTCAGTTCGTTCTCGACCAGGGGCGGACCGGCTCGCAAGATTTGCTGCCGGAAGGCTGGCGGGACGAAGCAGGCGCGCCCTACCGGATCGGCGAAACGCTGATCCCCTATGGCTATATGTGGTGGATCCCCGTGCTCGACGATCCCGCCTTGAAGGGCACTTTCCAGGCCGAAGGCATCTACGGGCAGTTCATCCACATCAACCCGCGCAAGCGTCTCGTGGTCGTGGTGCTGAGCGCCCGCTCGAAACCGGGCTATCGTCGCCGCCTCGAAATCAACGACGACGCCTTTTTCGTGGCCCTGGCGAACAGTCTTTAGATCGGCTGGCGCCAGTGATGCTGGCTTTGGCCAGGCGACGAGGCGCGCTGCGCCCAGGGCAAACCCGTTGGGTGGTTCCCTTCAGTGTCAGTTCAAGACACGCAACTCACTCGCCGGCGAGTTTTTCCGTTCGGCCGGACGCGCGTACCGAGGCGATGATCGTCCAGCCAATGATGCCGATCGTGATTGCCGCAAGGACCGCGGCGATCGGCCGATCGACCAGGCCGATCAGCCGGCCGTCGGACTTGATCATCGAGTTGATGAAGTACTCCTCCAGCAATGGCCCGAGCACGACGCCGAGGATCACCGGCGCTACCGGAAAATCGTTCTCCTCGAGCAGGAAGGCCAGCACGCCGAAGGCGAGCATGACGCCGACGTCGAACAGCGAGTTGTTGATCGCGTAGGAGCCGACGATGGCGAAGAGCAGGATGATCGGCATCAGCACGCGTCGCGGCACGGAGAGCACGCGCGTCGCGATCTTGATGATCGCCCAGCCGAGCGGCAGCATCAGAAGGTTGGCGATGACGAAGACCAGGAAGAGTGCATAGACGTTCTCCGGATTGTTGACGAAGATCGTCGGCCCCGGCGCCATGTTCTTCATCATCAGCACGCCGATGGCGATCGCGGTGATCGAGTCTCCGGGGATGCCGAAGACCAGCGCCGGGATCCAGGCGCCGGCGAGCGAGGAATTGTTGGAGGCGCCGGCCTCGATCAGCCCTTCCGGATGGCCGGTGCCGAACTTCTCCGGCTCCTTCGAGAAGCGCTTGCTCATCGCATAGGACATCCAGGCGGCCATATCGGCACCGCTGCCCGGCTGGATGCCGATGATGGTGCCGAGCGCGCTGCCCCGGATCAACTGCCAGGGATACTGCTTGGTCAGACGCCACATATTGGCGAAGATCGGCCCGATCTTCTGGACCACGGCATGCGGGGCGCTGCCGTCGGAGACCATATGCCGCATCACCTCCGAGCAGGCGAACATGCCGACCATCATCGGGATCAGCGAGACGCCGCCGAGCATCTCGGTCGACTCGAAGGTGAAGCGCGGCTGGCCGGCCGGGTTGTTCATGCCGATCATCGCGATCAGCAGGCCGATCAAGAGCGAGATGCAGGCTTTCAGCGGTGTCGAGGAGCCGATGAAGACGGCGCCGCCCAAGCCGAGCATGACGATCCAGAAGAACTCGACCGAGCCAAAGCCGAGCGCGAAATCGGCGATAGCGGGCGAAGCCACCATCATCACCGCCGTGCCGAACAGTCCGCCCAGCACCGAGAACCAGAGGCCGATGCCGAGCGCGAGCTCCGGCTTGCCCTTCAGCGTCATCTGGTAGGAATCGTCGACATAGGCCGCCGAGGCTGGCGTGCCGGGAATGCGCAGCAGGCAGCCGGGAATATCGCCGGAGAAGATCGCCATGGTCGAGGTGGTGACGATAGCGGCGATGGCCGGCACCGGCGGCATGAAGAAGGTCAGCGGCACCAGCAGCGCGGTCGCCATCGTCGCAGAGAGGCCGGGAATGCAGCCGACGACGAGGCCGTAGATCGCCGAGGCGGTGATGACGAAGAGCACATAGGGATCGAGCACCATCCCGAGCGCGGTGACATAGGCGTCGAGCATGGCGGTTACCAGCGCAGGGGTTCGAGTGGGCCCCAGGGCAATTGCACGCCGAGGGCCAGATAGAAGATCGAGTGGATGACGAGTGCGGCGGCGAGAGAGAGACCGATCGCGTGCAGCGGCTTCGTGCCGCCAGCCAGGAACAGGACGATGAGGATCAGCGGCGCGCAGATCAGGAAGCCGAGCGTCTCGGCGCAGAGCATATAGAAGATCACCGCCGCCGGCACGAGCAGCAGCCGTGCGACCGCGCTGCCGCTGCGGGCCCAGTCGGCGAGGCCGACCCGCGGGCCGGCTTGCGTCGCGCGGGCGCCGTTGACGGCAAGGATCGCGGCGCAGAGCGCCAGCAGCCCCGACAGGATCAGCGGGAAGGCCGATGGACCGAGCGGCTGCTCGGACGGGTTCGGCAGGCTCCAGGACGCGGCCGCCACCAGGCCCGACAGGGCAAGGAAGACGAGGCCCCCGAAGAGATCGTTGAACTTCATGGCGTGCTCGGTGTGCGCGATGGAAACGGGGCGCGGCGAAGCCGCCGCGCCCTGAAACAGTCCGAAGGGCGATCGACTACTGACGCAGACGCAGGCCGAGCGCGCCCATGATCTCGCCGTTGTTCTTGTGCTGGGTCGCGAGGAAGCTGCCGAAGGCCGGCCCCTTGGCGAAGGCGTAGCCGAAGCCGCGCTCGGACAGGAACGACTTGTAGGCCTCGGAGTTCGCGACCTTTTCGGTGGCTTCGACGAGGCGGGCCGTCACATCGGCCGGCAGGCCGGCCGGGGCGGCAAGACCGCGCCAGGTGCCGCCCTCATACTCCTTGCCGATCGCGTCCTTGACGGTCGGCACGCTCGGGAAGGCGCCGATCTTCTCCTTCGACATCACCGCCAGCGACTTGACGCGGCCAGCATCGAACATCGGCTTGCCCTCCGGCAGGGAAGACGGGACGATCTGGACGCCGCCGGAAGCCAGCTCCTGGAAGCCGGGAGCCGCGCCCTGGCTCGGCACGACCGTGACGCTCTTGGGATTGATGCCCTCGAGCTGGAGCAGGCCGGCGAAGGCGAGGTGATAAGCGGCGCCGGCCGCCATGCCGGAGAGCTTGTAGTGACCGACAGGCTGCTTCTTGATGTCGTCGAGCGCGGCGCGCAGGTCCGCCCAGGGCGAGTTCGCGGCGACGTTGAAGGCAGCCGAGTCGAAGTTCACCAGTGCGATCGGGGTGAGCTTCTCATAGGTGAAGGGAGCGGTGTTCGACCAGTAATAGGTCGTGACCTCTGCCGTCGCGAGGCCGATCGTGTAGCCGTCGGGCTTGGCGTTGACCATTTCGGTATGGCCGACCACGCCACCGCCACCGGTGCGGTTGACGACGTTGACCGGCTTGCCGAGCTCCTTCTCCAGCCCGGCCGCGAGGATGCGGGCGACCGCATCGGTGCCGCCGCCGGCAGCCCAGGGTACGACCAGGGTGATCGGGCGCTCGGGCCAGGCGGCGAAGGCGGGCAGCGATACCACCGCGACGGCTGCAGCGAGGAGGACTTTTGCGAGTTTCATGGCGTTTCTCCCGAGACGGTTTTCTTTTTGGGGCTGGTTCCATCCGCCAGAGCGGAGTTGGAAAGCATGTGACCGCGCGTGTAGCCGAGCACCTGCCGCATCGCCTGACGGGCCTGCTCGGGCTCGCCGGCGGCAATCGCGTCGACGACTGCGGCGTGGTTGGCGAGATTCCCGGCGAAGACATCGACGGTAAAGTCGAACATCGCGCTGAGGATCGTGTCGATCGCGCCGCGGAAGCTGCGCAGGATCGGGTTGTTGGTGGCGTCGAGGATCGCAAGATGGAAACGCTTGTCGGCGGCGATGGCGGCTTGCGGATTGTCCTGGCCGGTCTCCATCTCGGTCAGTGCCGCGCGGATACGGGCGAGATCCTCCGGCGTGGCACGGGTCGCGGCCAGCGCAGCCGCCTCCGGCTCGATGATCTCGCGCGTTTCTTCGAGAGCGAGCAGCAGCGCACGGTCGAGCCCATCCTCGCTGCGCATCCAGCCGAGCACCTCGCGGTCGAGCAAGGTCCAGTCATGCTGCGGGCGCACCTGCGTGCCATGGCGCGGGCGCACGGTGAGCAGACCCTTGGCGACGAGGATCTTCACGGCCTCGCGGACGACGCTGCGGCCGGCGCCATAGCGCTCTGCCAGCTCAGGCTCGGGCGGCAGCACGGTGCCCGAGGCGATCTCACCACGCACGATCGCAGCGCCGAGCGCTGCGACCATCGTGCCGATCTTTCCTGGCTTGCTGCCCCGCGCCATGGCCCGTTTTCTCTCCTGCGGCGGGAAACTGTCACGTCCGGGGCTTGCGCGCAAGCATTCATCTGATGTTTAACATCTGATCATTGAAACGAGGCACGCCATGACCACTGAGACCGCGTTCACCGGCATCCATGCGATCCTTTATGCGCTGTTCGACGCGCAGGAGCGGCTTGATCGGCAGGCAATGCGACGGCAGGTCGAACTCTGCCTGGAGCATGGCGCCCATGGCGTCGCGGCGCTCGGCCTTGCGACGGAGGTCTCCAAGCTGACCGTGCCGGAACGGCGCACGGTGATGGAATGGACCTCGGAGGATGTCAGTGGTCGCAAGCCACTCGGCTTCACCATCTACGGCACCTCGGTCGCCGAGCAGGTCGAGCTGGTCAGGGCAGCGGAGGCGGCCAAGGCCGACTGGGTCATCCTGCAGCCGCCGATGGTCGGCAGTTTCGCGGCTGGCGAATACATCCGCTTCTTCGGCCGCGTCGCAGATGCGACGACGCTTCCGGTCGCGATCCAGAATGCCCCTGCCTATATGGGCCGCGGCCTGTCGGCAGAGGATATCCGCAGCCTCGTCGCGCAGCATCCGAACATCAGGCTGGTGAAGGGCGAGGGACCGGCCACCGAGATCCGGCAGCTGATCGAGACGACCGAAGGCAGGCTGCCGGTGATGAACGGGCGCGGCGGACTCGAACTGATCGAGAACCTGCGCGCCGGCTGCGTCGGCATGATCCTCGCGCCCGAGCTGATCGACCTCACGGTGGCGATCTATGAGAGCTTCGTCTCGGGTGACGAGGTCGCGGCCGAGGCCAGCTATCGCGAGGTATTGCCGACGATCGTCTTCATCATGCAGTCATTGGAAAGCCTGATCTGCTACGGCAAGCGCCTCTTCGGGGCGCGTGCAGGCATCGAGATCCACGATCGCGCGCCTGCCATGCGGCCGACGGCATTCGGACTGGAGCTCGTTCGCGGCCACGCCCAGCGAACCGGATTGTTCGAAGCCGGCAGTCGCTAGGAGATGCCCTCGTCGACCATGCGGGCGGCAGCGAGGAGACGAGCCCCCCGCAATGGCTGGAGCCTCAGCGCCAGCTGCGGCGCCAGAGGACGAAGACGCCGCAGGCGGCGAGCTGCGCCGCGACCAGCAGATAGGGCCAGTCGAAGCTCGCCGTCCGGCTGGCGATGAAGGCGAAGATCAGCGGACCGCAGAACGAGCCGGTGAAGCCGAACAGGTTCGCCGCCGAGGTGACGTCGCCGATCTGCGTCGGCGGCGCCAGCCGCGCCAGCTCGGCCATGTAGACCCCGTTCCAGCCCAGAGACGTCGCGCCGATGAAGGCGACCGAGCAGTACAGGGCCCATGACGGCCCCGTCGCCGACCAGACGAGCAGGATGACCGCGGCGCTCGCGGCGAGCAGGAGCAGGCCGAGCAGGAGCAGGCCACGACGCCAACGATCGGCCAGCCAGCCCAGCGCGATCCGCGAGACCGTGCTGGCGGCGAGCAGGACGGCCATGAAGTAACCGGCCTCCGCCAGGCTCTTGCCGTGCTGCGTTACCAGATAAGTGGCGGTGAAGGCCTGGACGCTGGTCTGGGCGATCGAGAACGAGATGCCCATGCCGGTGAGCAGCGGCAGGGTCGGGTGCGAGCGGATGATCTTTGCCGCGCGGCGCAGGGCCGAGGGCGACAGGAACATCCGGGCCCATTGCCGGTTCGCAGGCCCCCTCTCCATGTCGAGCCGCTTCTGGAACGGCTGGACCGCCAGCAGGCTGAGCAGGACGATGGCCGCGATCAGCCAGATCGTATGGGTAAAGCCCAGTGCGACGACGGTGGGAGCGACCGAAAGGCCGGCGATCGTGCCGCCTAGCGGGACGCCGGCCTGCCGGATCGAGAAGATCAGGTTGCGATGCGTCGGCGGCGCCGTGCGCATCAGCATCGTGCTCCCCGCCGGATTGTTCGGCGCCGTGCCGAGGCCGAGCACGAGCGCGCCGGCGAAGCCGAGGGCAGCGACCGGCAGCGACAGCAGGATCAGGCCGAGGCACATCGCCGCCAGGCCGATCTGCAAGGTGCGGATCGGCCCGTGATGGTCGAGCATCGGGCCGCCGCAGGCCAGGCACCAGCAGATGCCGATCGAGACGGCGGAGGAGACATAGCCGATGCTTTCCGGCGGCAGGTTCCAGCGCTGCGTCAGGATCGGGCCGAGGAGGGGAACGGCTGCGGCGGCGAAGGAGCTCACGACCTGCACAAGGAGCGTCGCGCTCAAGGCGCTCCCCCACAAAGGCAGCTTCAACGCGATTCCTCCCGGCGCCCTCGCCATATCCGCGGGTCGGCGGCCGCCTTTTGGCAGCGCCGCGCGCGATGTCGGCTTACGCTGGTCTTCCGTGAATCTTCCGTCGCGGTCGAGGGCCAGGCACGCCTTGCCTGACCTGCAGGATTTGCATGCAATCGTTTCAGCGGACCTATCGGCGATGGCCCGACAAGATCACTGCGCCCGAGCCAGCAAGGCCCGGGCGCTTCGGATCTGCAACTGACGAGGCCTTGCTGCCGGACTCAGGCGGGCTCGCCGCCCTTCGGCTGGACCGGCTTGGCGGCCGGCTGCGCAGCGGGCTTGCCGGTCTTGCCCGCGGCATCGCCCAGCGAGGCGGCGAGCAGGGCCTGGGTCGGGTCGGCGCCGTTGAAGCCAGCCTGCGACAGGATCTCGTCGAGGATCGGCTTCTGCGCCGTGAAGCTCAGGAGCTGGCTGGAGAGATCGCCCATCGGGTTGCCGTTCGGCTCGCCCGAGCCGCCGCCGAGTGCGCCCGCCAGCCCGCCGGCGCTGAAGATGCGGATGTCGGAGATCTTCTCGATCGGCTTCATCGCCTGCGCCAGCGCCTGCGGCACGATCTCGACCCGCGCCTTGGCCAGCTCGAAATCGATGATGTTGGCGGCGAGCGCGTTGCGCGCCTCGTTCTTGGCGCGCTCGGCCCGGGCCTGAGCCTCGCCGAGCTCGATCACGCCGGTGGCGCGGATCTTGGCCGCCTCGGCTTCCGCTTCGGCCTGGATCTTCACGGCGGCGGCGAGGTCCTCGGCCGCCTGGCGCTCGGCCTCGGCCTTGACCGTGACGGCTGTCGCCTGCTGCTCGGCCTCCTTGCGCGCATCGATCACCGCGATGCGCTTGGCACGCTCGGCGATCTCGACGTCGCGGGCGGTGGTCACCTGTTCCTCGGCGGTGATGGCGCTGGCCTTGGCCGCGTCGGCCCTGGCGCGCGCAGCCTGCTCCTCCTCGGTCTTGTGGGCGACGGCGATGGCGGCCTCGATGCGGGCCGTTTCGGTGATCTTGCGCGCTTCGGCCTCGCGCTCGGCAATGCCACGCTCGGCGGCGATACGGGCTGATTCGCGGGCCTGGCGGGCCTCGGAATCGCGCTCGGCGATGCCGCGCTCGGTTTCCAGCCGCGCCGTCTCCTCCGCCAGGCGTGCGAGCTGCTCGGCCTTGGCTGCCTCGGCCCGGGTCTCGGCGGTCTTGTTGGCGATGTCGCGTTCCTGCGTCAGCTCGGCATCGCGCTGCTCGCGCTCGATGGTCAGGCGCCGGAGCGAAGCCTCGCGGTCCTTGGTCGCGATCTCGACCTCGTTGTCGCGGACGATCTGGTTGCGCTCACGCTTGCGCTCCTCGGTGATCTTGGTGAGCGCGGTCAGACCCTCGGCATCGAAGGTGTTGTTCGGGTTGAAATGCTTGATGTCGGTCTGGTCGAGCCGGGTGAGCGAGACCGATTCCAGCTCGAGGCCGTTCGATTGCAGGTCATGCGCCACCGCCGCCTGCACCGACTTCACGAACTCGGCGCGCTGCTCCTGCAGGTCGCGCAGCGACATGGTCGCGGCGACCGAGCGCAGGCCGTCGACGAACTTGGCCTCGACCAGTGCCTTGAGCGCGTCGGCGTCGTTGGTACGGTCGCCCAAGGTCTGGGCGGCGAGCGCGATGTTCTCGGCATCCGGCTTCACCCGGACGTAGAACTCGGCGGTGATGTCGGCCCGCATCCGGTCCTTGGTGATCAGCGACTCGTTCTCGGCGCGCTTGACCTCGAGGCGCAGCGTGCTGAGCGAGACCCAGGAATAGGAGTGGAAGATCGGCAGGATGACGGAGCCGCCGTCGAGCACGACCTTCTTGCCGCCGAGCCCGGTGCGGACATAGGCCTTGTCGCGCGTCGCCCGCGTGTAGAGCGACGTCATGATGATGCCGATGACGACGATCGCCACGACGATCACGCCGGCGATGATGCCTACGGAGAGAAAATCCATCTGATCAACCCTCTTTGCTGTCGACGACGCCGAGTTCCTGCGGCGCGGGAATGGCTTGGAACAGACCCTCGGAGCCATCGACGATCACGACGATGGCTCCGGTCTCGATGCGATGACCCGGCGCGGCCTGAGCGCGCAAGGTGTGGATGTTGTCGTGCCGGTCCTTCACGCGCACAGCGCCGGGATGGCCCTGGTCGAGCGGCCCGATCGTGACGGTGCCGACAAGGCCGATAAAATCGGCCTGGCTCAACGCATTGGTCTCGTCGCGCGGGATGACCCGGGCGATGCCACGGCTGAGCCAGCGGGTGACCGGTAGGGCCGGCACCAGTGCGAGCGGCACGGCCGCGACCGCAGGCAACGGGCGCAGGATGCCGGCCGCCAGCCCCTGGATGGCGAAGCCGAAGACGGCGAAGGCCGAGAGCAGGATGACGGCAAGCACCAGGATCGGCACCCCGCCGGCATTCAGCCAGGACATCCAGCCGCCGAGCAGGCCGGCTTCGTGACCGTCCGGGCCATGATGGCCGATGCTGTCGTCGAGCAGGCCGGAGGCCGAGAGCCCGAGCAGGACCGAGATCAGCTCGACAAGCCCGAGCCCGACCACCACCAGGAGCGCCACCCAGAAGGGCGCGGTGCCCGGCTGGATGAGCGTGTCCATCAGCGCTGGCCTTCCCGGAAGGCCTTGAGCCGGGCCTCGATCTCGTCCTCGCGCTGCATCCGGCCGAGCTCCTCGACCTCGGCCGAGCCCTTGACCGGCTTGGCCGGAACGCCCGTTACCCGTTCGACCGCCGAAAGCGCGGCAGCGAGGCGCTGGTCATTGCGCTGCGAGGGCGTCGCCGCGGCGGGAGCAGCTCGCTCGGCGCGCTTGGCGTCGTCGAGCCGCTTCATCGCATCGGCACGAGCCGAGGCGATGCTGCGCAGGGTCGCCTCGGTCTCGGCGGTTTCGCCGGCATTCTCGGCGATCGCCTTGGCGAGGGCGGTGCGCTGCGCCTCCAGATCGATCTGGACGCCGGTCGCCGCTCTTGCGAGATCCTCGCGGCCCTTTTCGAGCCCGGTCCGAATCTTCGCGTCGAGATCGCGGATCTCGGCGTCGAGGTCCTCCGCCTTGGCTTTCAGGCGGTGGCCGGCCGCGATCGCGACGCCGAGCGCCGCGCGGGCCTCCTCGGCGATCTTCTCGATCTCACGCACGGCCTGCTGGGCGATGGCGGTGGGGTTGGCCCCCTCCGCGGCGTCGACCGCGTTGTTGACGACGCCGGCGATGACGCGCCCGAGGCGGGCGAGGATACCTTCATTGGACATGGTGGTCTCCTTCTGGGGATGGAGGCCGGCCTGGACACCGACGAGGACGTTGATCGACGTTCCGCTGAAGCACAAACGGGCTTCGGCAAAATCATCCCAACCGCCGCGATAGCCATCCACCGAATAGGGGATGACGACGCGGCCACCGATGGTGGCAATGCTCAGGCTGTCGGGACCCTTGACCGAGAACAGCTTGGAATCGAGCGGGATGTCGTCGATCGGGGCGCCGACCGTGCGCTTGCTGTGGTCGCGCAAGGCGAGCGTCGCCATGCGCGAAGGCAGGCCGGTGCGGGCGCGGATCTCCTCATAGGCTTCCTCGTGAAGCGCGACGAGATTGGCGCCCTTGGTGCCGTCGAGGATCGCCATGGCCTGGCGATAGGCGACAAGCGTTCCATGGAGCGCCTCGCGGTCCTCGGGAGATGGCGACAGGATGAGCGCCATCGTGGTGTGCGGCTTTCCGACCATGCTGGATTATATAAAGCACTTCTTTAGTGCTTTCAAGAGTTGACGGTTGCACCGCCACAGAAGACTCTATTGCCAGTTGCTGCACGGAGCCCTGACAAGGAGCCCGTGCGAGCAAAGCCGGGTGTCAGACCGCCAGGGCCGTCAGCAGGCGCGCGCGATCGGCGTCGTTCTCGGCGTCGCCGCTGAGGACGATCCGCCCGCGCTCGATCACGATGAAGCGGTCGGTCACCGAGAGCGCCTCGTGCACGTTCTGCTCGACTAGGAGCACGATGCAGCCGCGCTCGCGCAATTCGCGCACGATGGCGAAGACCTCGGCGACGATCATCGGCGCCAGCCCCTCGCTGGGCTCGTCGACCAGCACGAGCCTGGGCTCGCCGACCAGCACGCGCGCCATGGCGAGCATCTGCTGCTCGCCGCCCGACAATGTCGTGCCGAGCTGGCGACGGCGCTCGCCGAGGCGGGGAAAGCGGTCATAGATCTGGTCGATGGCAGCGCGTTCCGCTTTCGCGGCCCGGCCCCGTACCTGCAGCAAGCCGAGCTGCAGGTTCTCCTCGACGGTGAGGCCGGGAAAGATGCGCCTGTCTTCCGGCACCAGCCCGACGCCGGAGAGGCAGATCCGGTCCGGCGCGAGCCCGCTCAGGGATTGCCCGCCGAGCGTGATCGCGCCCTCGCTCGGCCTGACCCAGCCGGCGATGGTCTTGAGCAGCGTCGTCTTGCCGACGCCGTTGCGGCCGAAGATGCCGATCACCTCGCCGGGCGCGGCCGAAAGGTCGATGCCCTGGATGACATGGCTCAGGCCGTAATGGCTGTGCAGTCCGTTGATCGCGAGCATGTCAGTGATGTCCGAAATAAGCGGCCTGCACGGAAGGATCGGCCCGCACCACGGCGGGCGGCCCCTCGGCGAGCTTGCGGCCCTGATGCATGACGACGACATGGTCCGAGAGGTCCATGACGAGCCCGATATCGTGCTCGATCAGGAGCACGCTGACATCGCGGCTGAGCTCGCGCACCAGCTTGGCGGTGTCGGCGGTGTCGGCGTGGCTCATGCCCTGCGTCGGTTCGTCGAGCAGCAGGATCTTCGGCTCCGACGCCAGGCAGACCGCGATCTCGAGCCGGCGCTGGTCGCCATGCGAGAGATTGCCGGCAAGCTCGTCGCGCTTGTGGCCAAGCTGGAAGCGCTCGAGCATCTCGCCGGTCTTGGCGAGCGCCCGGGTCGAGCGGCCAAGCGGCAGCAAGGAGCGCCCCTTCGGCTCCAGAACCTGCGCTGCCATGCGCAGGTTCTCGGCCACCGTCAGCTCGAAGAACAGGTTGGTGATCTGGAAGGAGCGCGACAGCCCGGCTGCCTTGGTGCGTGCCGGCGAGGCGCCGGTCATGTCGACGCCGTCGATCAGCAGCTGGCCTGTTTTCGGCTTGAGCGCCCCGCTGATCAGGTTGAACAGCGTCGACTTGCCTGCGCCGTTCGGCCCGATCACCGTGGTGATCCGGTTGCGCTTCGCGCTGAAGCTGACCTTGTCGACCGCCTTCAGGCCGCCGAAGGCGATGCCGAGATCGCGGATTTCGAGGACGGGACCGGTCATGGCTTGGCACTCCCCGCTTCGAGCCGGGCCGGGGCGAAGGACGGCGCGGCCGGCTCTTTTGCACCGGTGAGCAGGCGCTCCTCGATGCGCGGCCGGATGAAGCCGACCAGCCCCTTGGGCAGGAACATCACGCAGACCATGAAGATCAGGCCGATCACGATGAGATGGTGCTCGGTCCAGCTGCCGATGATCGACTTCAGCAGGACGAGCAGCACCGAGCCGTAGATCGCGCCGATCAGCGTGCCGACGCCGCCGAGGATGACCGAGATCACCGCATTGCCGGACGTCGCGAAGAACATCAGCTCCGGCGAGACGAAGCCGCGCAGCATCGGATAGAGCGCGCCGGAGAGCCCGGCGATCAGCCCGGCCAGCACGTAGGAGAACATCCGCGCCCGCCAGACCGAATAGCCGAGGAAAGGCACGCGCTTCTCATTGGCCTTGAGCGCGGTCAGCACCCGCCCGAATGGCGTGTCGAGCAGATAGGCGGTGAGCCCGTACAGCCCCATGATGATCGCGAGCACGATCAAGAAGAAGCCGACCGGATTACCGGCCGAGACCGAGACCGGGCCGAAGCCGATATCGATGACGGGAATGCCGATCATGCCGTCGGAGGCGCCGAGCTCGCGGGTGTTGTAGACGACCTTGGCGACGACCTGCGCCAGGCCGAAGGTGATCAGCGCGAAATAGACGCCGCGCACCCGGTTGGCGATCAGCCCGCCGAAAATGGAGGCGACGAGCGTCGCCCCGCCAGCCGCCGCCATGGCGAGCCAGAAGGACGGCACCTTCAGCAGGGTCAGCGCCGAGACATAGGCGCCGATGCCGAAATAGAGCGCCTGTCCCAGTGAGAGCGCGCCGGAATAGCCGAGCAGAAGGTCGACCGAGAGCGCGAGCCCGGCGAAGATCAGCGCCTCCGTGCCAAGGCGAAGGTAGAAGGTGTCGCCGCTGGCAGCGCCAATCGCGGCGAGCGCGAGCGCGGCCGCGACGAAAACCAGAGCGAGCAGATGGCTCGCGCGCATCGACAAAGTCAGCCGGTCACGCATGGCCGAGCCTCCCGAACAGGCCCTGCGGGCGGAAAACGAGGAAGGCGACCATGGTCCCGAACACGATCGGATCGGTCCAGACCGGCGAGATCACCAGGCTGGCCAGCGCCTGGACCTGCGTCAGCAGCAGGCCGGCGACGACCGCGCCCCAGATCGAGCCCATGCCGCCGACGATGACGACGGTGAAGGCGAGCAGGATGAAGTCGCGCCCCATGGTCGGGAAGACCGAGTAAATCGGCGCGAGCAGGACGCCGGCAAGGCCGGCGAGCGCGACGCCAAAGGCGAAGGTGCCGGCATAGACCAGCGCCACCGGCACGCCGAGCGAGGCCGCCATGTTGCGGTCGAAGGCGGCGGCCCGGACCATTGCGCCGAGACGAGTGCGATAGACGACATAGGCGACGCCGCTGACGATCGCCGCGCCGACCACGATCAGGAAGAGCCGGTAGTTCGGCACGATGATGCCGGCGAGCTCGGTCGCACCGGGAATCGGTGTCAGCGGACGCTGGGTGTTGGGGCCGAAGGCGACCTTGAGCAGATCCTCGACCACGAGCGCCAGGCCGAAGGTGACGAGCAGCGTGGTGACGTGCCGGTCCCGACTGTCGAAGACCGGCCGGATCAGCAGGCGCTCGGCCGCCATGCCGAGCGGCACCATCAGGACCGGAACCAGCACGAGCAGGAACCAGAAATTGATCCCGGCCGCGCCCAAGGCAAGGGCCGCGTAGGCGCCGATGGCGTAGAACTCGCCATGGCTCATGTTGATGACGTCGAGCATGCCGAAGATGATCGTCAGCCCGAGGGCGACCAGCACCACGGCGACCCCGAGCGCGAGCCCGTTGACGACCTGCGGCGCCAGCACGAATTGGAGGTAGTCGAGGGCATTCATGTCATATGCTTTCGCGAGGGCGGTGTGCCCCCTCCCCTGTGAAGGGAGGGGCCGGCGCCTGTCCTCAGAACCGGGTGCAGGCGTCGGGACCGATCGCCTTGTCGGCATCGACCTTGTCGATGATGTCGAACTTGCCCTTGGCGACGCGCACCACATACATCGGCTGCATCGCCTGGTGGTCGCCGGCGCGGATGGTCTTGGTGCCCTGCGGGGTCTGCCAGCTCAGCCCGCGCAGCGCCTCGCGCACCTTGTCGGTCTCGGTCGAGCCCGCCTTCTCGACAGCGGCCTTGTAGGCGAAGAGCAGACCGTAGCTGTCGGCGCCGTAGAGATCCGGATCGGCCTTGTTGGCTGCGCGGAAGGCCGTGACGAAGGCCTTGTTCTCGGGCGTGTCGATCTGCGGGGAATAGCCGACGCCGGTGGCGAAACCCTCGGCCGCCTGGCCGATCGCGCCGATATTCTGCGAGGTCACGGTGCCGGAGGCGCCGACGACCTGCAGGTTGGTGAGCAGGCCGAAATCCTGGAGCTGGGTCAGCAGCCTGACCGTGTCGTTGCCGGCGACGGAGGTATAGAGCACCTGCGGCCGCGAAGCACGGATCTGGCCAAAATACTGGGTGTAATCCTTGGAATCGAGCGGCGCGAACACCTCGCCGCCGGTCGGCGCGCCGGATTTCTCGGCGCTGCTCTTGAAGGCGGCGACGGTCGAGCGGCCCATCTCGTAGTCGGGGCCGAGATAATAGACCTTGGCCTTCGGCTTCTCCTTGGCAAGCCAGGCGGCGAGCGCGACCGACTGCTGCTCGGCGCGCGCGTTCACGCGGAACATGTTCGGCGAGCATTTGTCGGTGGTGATCGAGTCGGCGAAGGAGACGGTCGTCGCCGCGAGCTTGGCGTTGCGCTCGGCCAGTTGGGCGACGGCGAGCGTCGAGCCGGAATTGACCGTGCCGGCGAGGAAGTCGACCTTCTCGACCTGGAACAGCTTCTCGGCCTTCTGCACGGCGACGGCAGGGTTGGCCTCCTCGTCCTCGACGATCAGCGCGACCTGCCGGCCGGCGATGCCGCCCGCGGCATTGATCTCCTTGGCGGCGAGCTCCAGGCCCCAGCGAACCTGCTGGCCGATCGGGGTGTAGGTGCCCGACAGCGGCGTGACGACGCCGATCTTGATCGGGCCGCTTTGCGCGAGCGCGCCGCTCGTGAGCGCCGTCGCGGCGAGCAGCCCGGCGGCTGCAAAGTATCCGGTCGTCTTCATGGTCGTTCCCTCGGTTCTGGTTGTTGTTCTGCGATCTCGGCTTGGCGGGCCTGCGCGAGGCATTGCTCGCGCAGGTGTTTTGCCGGCTCAGCGGCCGGTGAACTTCGGCGCGCGCTTGGCGTGGAAGGCCTCGACGCCCTCGCGGAAATCGTCGGACTGGCGCAGGCGGCTGTAGCAATGCCCTTCCAGCTCGATCGCGATCGCCAGCGTCGAATCCTCGGTGTCGTTGAGCAGCTTCTTGGCGGTGCGCTGGGCGATCGGCGAGAAGGAGCGGAGTTCGTCGACCAGCCGGTCGGTCGCGGCCTCGAGCTCGCCATCCGGCACGCATTCGGTGGCGATGCCCCAGTCGAGCGCCTGCTTGCCCGAGATGCGCTTGGAGCGCATCACGATGTCCTTGGTCCGGGTGATGCCGACGATCTTCTGCAGGCGCGCCGAGCCGCCCGAGCCGGGGATCTGCCCGAGCTTCTGCTCCGGCAGGGCGTATTGGCAGGTCTCCGAGACGATGCGGAAATCGCAGGCGAGCGAGATCTCGAAGCCGACGCCGAAGGTGTAGCCGCGATTGGCGACGATCACCGGCTTGGAGCAGCGCGCCGGCGCCGCGATGTTCCAGGCGAGCTTCGAGACATGCTCGGGCGAAGCCTCCAGGAAACCCTTGATGTAGCCGCCGGAGGAGAAGTGCTCGCCGACAGCGCGCAGCACGATGATGCGCACGCGGTCGTCCTCGTCGAGCGCCTCGAACACCTTGCGCAGCTGGTCGCGCTGCGCCATCGCCACCGTGTTCATCGGCGGCCGGTCGAGGATGATGTCGGCGCGTTCGCGGGCGGGATCGATCTCGACGCGGAAGCCATCGAGGCCGGTGAGGCTGGCGTGGATCGGGGTGACTGCGTTCATGGCTTTAGCTCTCGGTTACGGAGTTGGGATCATTCGGCGGCGAGATCGGGCCGCTCGGCCTCGTACTCGCCGGCGACGAGCTGGCGGCGCAGCAGCTTGCCGACCGGCGATTTCGGGATCGCCTTGACGAACTCGTAGCGGCGCGGACGCTTGAAATTGGCGAGGCCGGAGACCTTGCAGTGCCGGTCGAGCTCCTCGGCTGATACGGCCGAGGCGCGCTGCACGAAGGCGACGACGATCTTGCCCCAGCGCTCGTCCGGCAGGCCGACCACGGCGACTTCCGACACTGCCGGGTGCAGCGACAGGCAGCTCTCGATATCGACCGGCGAAACGTTCTCGCCGCCGGTGATGATCATGTCGTCGACGCGGCCGGTGACGAAGAGATCACCGTCCCCGTCGAAATAGCCGGTGTCGCCGGTGAAGTACCAACCGTCGCGCAGCGATTTGGCGTCGGCTTCGGGCCGGCGCCAATAGCCCTCGAAGGCCTCGTCGCTGGCAGCGAGCGCGATGATCTCGCCTTCCTCACCGGGCCGGGCCAGTTCCGTGGCCGAGGCCGCGCCGAGCCGGACCACGCGAATGAGCTGGTTGAGCCCGGCCTTGCCGGCGCAGCCCGGCTTCGCCGCCGCGTTCTGGTCGATGGTGAAGGTGTAGATCTCCGACGAGCCGTAATGGTTGACGAAGAGCTCGGGCTTGAAGGCCTCGGTCAGTTTGCCGAGCAGCCCGTCGGTCATCGGCGCGCCGGCAAAGCCGAGCTTGCGCACCGAGGAGACGTCGCTCCCGGCGAAGCGCGGATGATGGACGACGTCGTGATAGAGCGTCGGCACGAGATAGAGGTTGCTGACGCGCTCGGCCTCGATCAGCTCCAGCGCCCGCGCCGCATCGAAGCGCGGCAGGCAGACGAAGCTGCCCCCGATCAGCGACATCGCCAGCAGCGAGCGCACCCCCATCGTGTGATAGAGCGGCATGACGCCGAGCGTGCATTCACCGTTGCCGTAGAGGTTCTGCGCGACATGGGCGAACGCCGCCATGCGCTCGGCCCGGTGCCGCCGCGGCACCCCCTTCGGCTTGGCCGTGGTGCCGGAGGTGTAGAGCATCAGCGACCAGTCTTCGGCGCCGGCCCGGGGCGTCGCGGTCGGGGCCTCCTTGGCGATCATCTGCGCGAAGCTGAAGTCCGCAGGCCCGGCATCGCTGCCGACCGCTATCCGCGGCAGGCTTGCGGCGAGCATGCTCTCGGCTATGGCAGCGGCGGAGACGGCCTCGAACGCGATCGCTTTGGCGCCGGCATTCTCCAGCACGAAGTCGATCTCGTCCGGCTTCGCCCGCCAGTTGATCGGCGTCATGATCAGCCCGGCGAACTGGCAGGCCCAGTGCAGGCTCGCCGCTTCCCATCGGTTCTGCAGCACCGTAACGAAATGATCGCCGGCCTCGAGCCCGATGCCATCGAAGGCGGCGACGAGCGAGGAGATCCGCGCCAGCCATTGCGCGTAGCTCAGGCGGACCTCGCCATCGACGATGGCGAGCGCGTCGGGGTTGCGCGCCACGCTGGCAGTGAAGCTGGTCCCGAGGTCAAACATCGAGGGATTCCAAGGCGATGGTCTGGGCAGGTGTCTGGGATTGCCGGCGCAGCTCGGCAGCGGCCTCGCGCGCGGCGGCGATGATCGGGGTGTAGCCGGTGCAGCGGCAGAGATGCCCACCGACGACCTCGCGCAGTTCCTGCTCGCTCGGCTCCGGCTGCTCGCGCAGGAAGGCGTCGAGCGAAATCAGGATGCCGGCGGTGCAGAAGCCGCATTGCAATGCGTGGTGACGCCGGAAGGCGGCCTGCAGCACCGAAAGGCGGTCCTGTGCTGGCGCCAGCCCTTCGACCGTGGTGACCTCCCGGCCTTCGAGCTGGACGGCGAGCGTCAGGCAGGCGCGCGCCGGTGCCCCATCGATCAGGATGGTGCAGGCGCCGCAGACGCCATGCTCGCAGCCGACATGGGTGCCGGTCGCGCCGAGGCCGTGGCGCAGCGCGTCGGTCGCGAGCAGGCGCGGCTCGGCTTCGACCGAGACCGGCTTGCCGTTCAGTGTGAAGCCGACGGTGTGGCGGGTGGCGGCGCTCAGGCGAGGCATCGGCCGGCCTCCTCGATCGTGCTGCGGCCGAGCGTGCGGACGAGGTCGCGGCGCAGCCTGGCGCTGGCATGCAGGTCCTCGCGCGCGTCGAGTTCCCAGGCGAAGGCGTTGAGCGCATCGTCGAGCGCCGAACCGTCCAGGCGCGGCCAGCTTCGACGCTCCGACTTGTCGGCGACACCGGCGACGGCGAGATGGATTTGCCCGGCCTCGACCATCGCGGCGCAGCCGACGATGGCGAAGTCGCCATGCCGGCGCGCCACCTCGTTGAACGCGTAGCCGGTGCCCGGCCTGGCGGCGGGGAAAGCGACGGCCTCGATCAGCTCGTCATCGGCTTTGTCGGTCACCATCATGCCGGAGAAGAAGTCGGCCGCCTTGAGCACCCGGCGCTTGCGGCGCGAGCGCAGGCGGACCTCGCCGTCGAGCGCGACCAGACAGAGCGGGATCTCGGCGCTGGGATCAGCATGGGCTGCCGAGCCGCAGACCGTGCCGCGCGCCCGGGTCTGGTAGTGGCCGAGCCAGGGCAGGGCGGCGGCCAGCAGCGGCTGCTCGCTCGCAAGGCCCGGTCGCTGCAACAGCGCCGCCTGCCGCACGCCGGCCGGCACGACGATCATCGCGCCCTCGCGCCGGACCTCGCCGAGCCCGGCAACGCCCATGATGTCGATGAGCAGAGCGGGCTTGGCGAGCCGCATGTTCAGCATCGGCAGCAGCGACTGGCCGCCGGCGATAATGCGCGCCTCGGAGCCATGCTCGGCGAGTGCCGCCAGGGCTTCGTCGAGGCTGCCGACGCGCAGATAATCGAAGGGCGCGGGCTTCATACGCGCCTCCCGAACAAGCGGGCGAGCAGGCCGGGCCTGCCCGGCGATGCCTTGCGCGCCAGCGCCGCGAAGAACTGACCGATGATCGCCTTGGCGGCGCCGTCGAGCAGGCGCCCGCCGATCGCCGCGACCTTGCCACCGACAGCGGCCTCATAGGCGTAGCCGATCACGGTCCCGCCGGCGCCGTCCGGCGTCAGCGTCACGCGGCCGAAACCGCCGCCGGTGCCGAGCGCGCCGGAGACCGAGCCGGTCAATGTCGCGGCCCGGGGCTCGTCGAGGTCGGAGAGCTTGATCTCGGCCTTGTAGCGTCCCTTTACCGGGCCGACGCCGAGCGTGACATCGGCCTTGAAATGCGTCTCGGACAGCTTCTGCACGCCATGGCAGCCGGGAATGATCGAGGCCAGCGTGTCGACGTCGAGCAGCATCGTCCAGATCGCCTCGGGCGCCGCCGCGACCCTGGCCTCGCCTTCGCCGCGCAGGCTGCGATCGCCCGCCCTCGCGGCAGGCGCAGCGGCGCGGCTGGTCGCCGGCCGGGCCGGCTCGGGTTCGGCGGCGAGCGCCGCGAGCCTGGCGGGGGTCAGCGGCAGGTTGATATCGGAGACGCCGAGCGCATCGGCGACCGCATTCGCCAGGCAGACCGGCGTCGACATGCAGTTGCCTTCGCCGACGCCCTTCGTGCCGAGCGGCGTGAAGGGCGACGGCGTCTCGATGTGCAGGATCTCGATGTCCGGCGTCTCGGTCGCGGTCGGCAGCAGGTAGTCGGCGAAGGTGCCGGTCAGGAAGGCGCCGTCCTCGGCATAGGCGAGCTCCTCGTAGAAGGTCGCGCCGAGGGCTTGGGCGAAGCCGCCGCGGATCTGCCCCTCGACCATGCCGGGATGCAGCACGCGTCCGCAGTCATGCATGGTGACGTAGCGGTCGATCCGCGCCTTGCCATTGGCCGGATCGACCTCGACGCCGGCCATGTCGAAGATGAAGCCATGGCAGAGCGAGGAGTTGATCTCGTCGCCCTCGCTCGGCGCGGTGAGCTGCGGCGGCGCCCAGAAGGCGGTCTCGCGGATGGTCTGATCGACGCCCTCAGGCAGCAGCGCCGGCGACCAATGGCAGAGTGCCGCGATCCGGCCGAACGGGATGGTCTTGTCCGGGTGGCCCTTGGCGAAGATCGCGCCGCCCGCGAAGCCGATCTGCCCGGCTTTAGCCTTGAGCTGGTCCGCGGCGATCAAGGCGAGCTTGTCCCGCAGCCGGGTCGCGGCGAGATGGGCCGCGCCGGCCACCGCCGCGGCGAAGCGGCTGGAATAATTGCCGGAGGCGATCGACCAGGCATCCTTGCCGGTGTCGAGATCGGCCACGACCCTGATCTCACGATGCGGCAGGCCGAAGATGTCGGCGACGACCTGCGCCAGCACGGTGCGATGGCCCTGGCCCTGCGGCGTCGAGGCGACATGGACGCTGACCGAGCCGACCGGGTCGATCGAGACCGTCGCCGTCGCCTGCGCGCCGTTCTTCGGCCCGGCCTTGCGCCGCTCCTCAGCGGTCAGCACGGTGGTGATGTAGCCCATATTCGAGACGCTGGGCTCGACCGCGGCGGCAAAGCCGATGCCGTAATGCCTGCCGGCGGCCCGCGCCGCGTCGCGACGCTGTTCGAGCTCGGCGAGGTGGCCGGCGACGGCCTGCTCGATCGCCGCCTGGTAGTCGCCGGAATCGTAGAGCGCGCCGGTCGCGGTGCGATAGGGGAAGGCATCGGCTGGGATCAGGTTCCGGCGGATGACGTCGAGCGGATCGAGCTGCAATTCAACGGCGATGCGCTGCATCAGCCGCTCCAGCGCGAAATAGACCTGCGGGCCGCCGAAGCCGCGCACCAGTCCGGTCGGCGCCTTGTTGGTCAGGACGACGCGGTTGCGCATCGCGACATGCCGGATGTCATAGGCGCCGGTCATGTTGCCGTGCATCCGGTAGAGCGTCGCCGGCTCCGGGGCGCGCGGATAGGCGCCGCAATCCTCGATCTGGTCCCAGTCGAGCGCGCTGATCCGCCCCTGAGCGGAGATCGCAGCCTTCAGCGTGGTGACGCGATTGGTCGCCGCCACCGCAGCGCCAAGGTGCTCGAGCCGGTCCTCGATCCATTTCACCGGTCGCCCGGCGATGCGGGCGGCGACGCCGATCAGGACGGCATAGGGCGCAACGCCCTGCTTGACGCCGAAGCTGCCGCCGGAATCCGGCGGCATGCGCAGCCGCAGGCGGTTGCCCGGGACCTTCAACGCGCGCGCCAGCACGGTATGGATGCTGAACGGGCCCTGGAAATTGGCGAGGATGTCGTAGACGTCCTCATGCGGGTCGTAGTCGGCGAGGACGCCGAAGGTCTCCATCGGCGAGCCGGTATTGCGCGGATAGGCGATGCTGACCGAGATCGTGTGCGCGGCTGCGGCGAAGGCGGCTGCAGGTTCGCCATAGCGGAAGCGCCGATCGCTGACGAGGTTGGCACCGGCCTTCTCATGCAGGACGGGGGCTCCCTCGCCCATGCTGGCGATGGGATCGACGACCGCCTTCAGCGGCTTGTACGTGATCTCGATCGCGTCGAGCGCATCCTCGGCGAGATAGCGGCTCTCGGCCACCGCGATCGCGACGGGCTCGCCGACATAGCGCACGCGCTCGACGGCCATCGGCCAGTTCTCGGCGGCGATCTTCAACCCGGCGACCATCGGCGTGGTCAGCTTGGCAAGGTCGCGCCCGGTGACGATCGCCACGACGCCCGGCAGCGCGGCGGCGGCCTTGGTCTCGATCGAGAGGATGTCGGCATGGGCGTGCGGCGAACGCAGGATCGCGGCGTGCAGCGTGCCCGGCCTGGTGCCGAGATCATCGATGAAACGTCCGCGACCAGTCAGCAGGGCGGCGTCCTCGACGCGCTCCACGGACTGACCCGTCCACGAAATGGTTTCAGCCTTCACCAGCGTTCGGCTCCCAGGAGGCGCTCTTACGGAGGCGCCTCACGGGATGAATCGGTCATTGGCCAGCCGGGTTCGATCCCGCCCAGTCTCGCGACTTACCGAAAAGTCTCAAATTCGAAGGATTGGCCCTAGTGGAACGAATTTGACATTTGCCTCCGGCCCGACATCACGCGGGGAGCAAATGTCAAATTCAAGGGTTCCACTAGAAAATCAGCTAGTTGCTAGTGGCCCTCTTTGATTCCGGCATTCGCTCCACGCCCTATATAGAGGGATGCGAATGCCGGAATCAGACCACTAGCGACCCAGCCGCGCCACGCTGCGGAACTCGCTCGGTGCCACCGAGCAATGGTCGCGGAAGAAGCGGGTGAAGTGTGCCGGCGCGCTGAAGCCGAGCCGGTCGCCGATCGCGCTGAAGCTCTCATCACCGTCGACGACAGCGCCGACCGCGAGCTCGACCTTCAGCACATTGAGGAAGACATGCGGCGTCACGCCGGTCGAGGTCTCGAACATCCGGAAGAAGTGAGCCCGCGACAGGCCGGCCTCGCTGGCCAGCCGCTCGATCGAGAGCGGCGCGGCGGGATCGGAGCGCATCAGCGAGATCGCCCGGCGCACCCTGAAATCGACCGCGCTCGAACGCGCGATCTCGCGCAGCGAGGCGCCAATCGAGCGCCAGGGCGTGAAGCGCTCGATCACGGCGATCATCAGTTCCGAAAGCAGCTCCTCCTGGCGGCGGCTGGCGCCGGGCTCGTGCACCATCTCCGCGGCGAGGTCGAGCGCGGTCTGGCGGATATGGGCGCTGACTTCGCCGGCGGAGTGCTCGAAGAAGCCGGGCGAGCCGCTCGCCGCCCAGTTCGGCCGGAAGCTGCGCAGCCACTCCGGCTCGATATAGAGCGCCAGGATCAGCGCGTTCTTGCGCGAGGGATCATGGACATAGGCATGGGTCTCCCAGGCATTGACCAGCACTGCGAGATCATCCGTCAGCGGCGCGACATGGTCCCCGACCAGGAACTGCGTGTCGTCGCCATCGACCTTGAGCAGGACATGGCAATGCGGATGCGCGTGCCGGACGAGGCTGCGATCCATGTCGAGCAGCGCCACCCGGCCGAAAGCTCCGTGCGCGATGCGCAGGGCATCCGACATGCCGTTTCCTCACCCAGTATCGTGTCATAGGGCGGCCAACCGCCTAAACGAAGATATTGGACGGCCGGCAAACGTCTTTCAAGGCGGCCCGGGCCGGCCGCTTTGTCGCGGGTGCCGCAGACTTCAGACCCAGCCGCCGTCGACGACATAGTGCTGGTTGGTGCAGGCGCCCGCCTCCTCCGAGGCGAAGAACAGCGTCGCGCGGGCGATGTCCTCGGGCACCAGCCGGCGCTTCAGGCATTGTCGGCGCATCAATTCGGCCTCGCTCTCCGGCGTCAGCCACAGGTCGATCTGGCGCTGGGTCATGATCCAGCCCGGCGCGATCGCGTTGACGCGGATATTGTGCTCGCCGAAATCGCGCGCCAGTGAGCGCGTCAGCCCGAGCACGGCCGATTTCGCCGCCGTATAGGCCGGCATGCCGCCCTGGCCGATCATCCAGGAGGTCGAGCCGAAATTGACGATCGCGCCGCCTTTCCGCGCGATCATGTCGGGCAGCACCGCCTGCGCCGCGAAGAACTGATGCTTCAGGTTCACCGCCATGCGCTCGTCCCAGTATTCGGGCGTGACCTCCAGCGTATCGTGACGCTCGTCATGCGCGGCGTTGTTGATCAGGATATCGATCGGCCCGAGAGCAGCCCGGATCGCGGCGATCGCCTGGCGCAGCGCGGCGATATCGGTCAGGTCGGCGCGCTCGAAATGCACCCTCGCGCCGGCGGCGTTGAGTTCTGTGGCAATGGCGCGGGACTCCACCTCCTTCAGGTCGATGAAGCCGACCTTCGCGCCTTGCCGGGCAAAGGCGCGCACGATCGCCTCGCCGATGCCTGAGCCACCGCCCGTGACCAGCACCACCTTGCCCGCAAGATCGGGATAAATCGCACCCGCCAAGACCGCCTCCCTCGTCATCGCCGCGCATGGGCCGCAGCGCCCGGATTCGCATAGCATCAGAATTTGAGTTGCGCACCTCAAATTCTGAGGTTAGCGTTCCCGTCAATCAACGGCCCACCAGTGGCCGAAACCCGGGAGGATCGTCATGGCTCGTTTCAAAGGCCTGCTCGTCGGCGCCGTCGCCCTCGCCTTCAGCACAGACGCGGCCCTGGCCCAGACCACCGTCAAATGGCTGCACATCGAGGCCAACCCGGTCGTGGTGAAGCTCTGGGAGGAGGTGGCGCGGGAGTTCGAGGCGAAGAACCCCGGCGTGAAGGTCGAGATGCAGTATCTCGAGAACGAGGCCTACAAGGCCAAGGCGCCGACGCTGCTGCAGTCCAGGGACAGGCCGCACATCATCTACAGCTGGGCCGGCGGCGTGCTGAAGTCGCAGGTCGAGGCCGGCGTCCTCGAGGACCTCACCCCGGCATTGCAGGGCTACAAGGACAATCTCTCCCAGAGCGCGGTCGACGCCTTCACGGTCGACGGCAAGATCTACGGCGTGCCCTATGGCGTCTCGCAGGTCGGCTTCATGGCCAACAAGGACTTGCTGGCCAAGGCCGGCGTCGATGCCGGCAAGGTCGCGAGCTATGACGACTTCCTCGACGCGGTGAAGAAGCTCAAGGCCGCCGGCATCACGCCGCTCGCGGTCGGCGGCGCCGACAAATGGCCGGTGCATTTCTACTGGACGCATCTGGCCGTGCGCCTCGGCGGCAAGGGCGCGATGCAGGCGGCTCTGAAGGGGCAGGATGGCGGCTTCGAGGGCGAAACCTTCCAGAAATCCGGCGAGCTGTTCAAGCAGCTCGTCGATCTCCAGCCCTACCAGAACGGTTTCCTCGGCTTCAAAAGCCAGCAGGCCATCGGCCATTTCGGCGATGGCAAGGCGGCGATGCTGCTCGCCATCTCCAGCTTCTACCACACCCAGAAGGTCTTCGCCGTCGACAAGACCGGCGTGCCCGACGACAAGCTCGCCTGGATCAATTTCCCGGCCGTTCCCGGCGGCAAGGGCCAGCCGGGCGACACGCTGGGCGGGATCAATGGCTGGCTCGTCACCAAGGGCGCGCCGAAGGAGGCAGTCGCCTTCCTGAAACACTTCGTCAGCGCCGAGCCGCAGAAGCGCCTCGCCGCCGGCAACTTCATCGTGCCGGTCTACAAGGGCGCCGAAGCGGGGCTCGGCAGCGCCTTCATGCGCAACATCGCCCAGAACATCGCCAACTCGACCTACCACCAGAACTTCTACGATCAGGATCTCGGCCCCTCCGTCGGCCGGGTCGTCAACGACGCAACCACCGAGATCGCCGCCGGCACGATGACGCCGAAGCAGGCGGCCAAGGCGATCCAGGACGCCTTCCGCCAGGGCAACTGACGACAAGCGAGGACGCGGGGGCGTGGCACGCCCTCTCGCCGATCGAAGCGCCGGACGGCGGATGGTCTTCCGCCGGCGACCTCCCCTGCCCGCCATCATCGCGCGAGGTGAACATGGCTGCGCTCGCCGGACGCAGAGTCGCCGATGTCGGCAAGCTCTCGACCATCCTGCTGTTCCTGCCGCCAGCGCTGCTGCTGTTCACGCTGTTCGTGGTGCTGCCGGTCGGCGAGGCCGCCTGGTACTCGGGCTTCAACTGGAACGGCTTCGGCAAGCCGACCAACTGGATCGGCCTCGACAATTACCGCTTCGTCTTCGACAACCGCGCCTTCGGCACCGCCTTCAGGAACAACCTGCTGATCATCGCAGTCTCGCTGGTGATCCAGCTGCCGCTGGCGCTCTCGCTCGCGATCATCCTGGCCGACCGCTTCCGCGGCTCGGTGGCGCTGCGGATGGTGTTCTTCCTGCCCTATATCCTGGCGGAGATCGCCACCGGCCTGATCTTCAGCTTCGTCTATGACGGCGACTACGGCCTGCTGGCAGCGATCTACAAGAGCTTCGGGGCGCAGGCGCCGCATCTGCTGGCCAGCCCGCAGACGGCCTTCGCCGCCATCCTCGTCGTCGTCGTGTGGAAGTATTTCGGCTTCCACATGATGCTGTTCATCGCGGCGCTGCAGACCATCGACCGTTCCATGCTGGAGGCGGCCAGGATCGACGGCGCCAGCCGCTGGCAGAGCCTGCGCTATGTCGTCATCCCCGCTCTGGCGCCAACCATCCGGCTCTCGGTCTTCTTCGCCATCGTCGGCTCGCTGCAGCTCTTCGACCTGGTGATGCCGCTGACGCGCGGCGGCCCCTCGGACTCCTCCCACACTATGGTGAGCTTCCTCTACACCTTCGGGATCACGCGCATGCGTGTCGGCTTCGGCAGTGCCGTCGGCGTCATCCTGTTCCTGATCTGCGTGGTGTTCGCCTTCACCTACAAGCGCTGGATCATGCGCGATGAGTGAGCCCGCCCCCACCACCGCATTCAGCGAAGATGGCTTCAGCCCCGCCGCTGTCGGCAAGGCGCTCTATCTCCTCGCCATCGTCCTGTTCGTGATGACGCCGCTGGTTGCCACCGTCCTCGGCGGCTTCAAGTCGCTCGGCGAATTGCGGACCAACCCGTTCGGGCTGCCGAGCGTCTGGGAGTGGAGCAACTACGCCGACATCCTGCTGTCGCGGCGCTACTGGCAGCTCCTCGGCAACTCCTTCGTCATCGCAATGCTGACCGTGGTGCTGACGCTGATCTGCGCTTCGATGGCCGCCTTCGTCTTCGCCCATCTGCACTTCTTCGGCCGCGACATGCTGCTGAACTATCTGACGATGGGCCTGCTCTTCCCGGCCGCCACCGCGATCCTGCCGATGTTCATCAAGGTGCGCGATCTCGGCCTGCTCGACAGCCATATGGGCGTCGTCCTGCCCCAGGTCGCCTTCGCGCTGGCGATGAGCATCCTGCTGCTGCGGCGCTTCTTCAAGGACCTGCCGACCGAGCTGCTGGAAGCCGCCCTCGTCGATGGCTGCTCCTATCCAAAATTCTTCCGCTACGTGACGCTGCCGCTGTCACGCCCGATCCTGGCGACGGTCGGCACCATCACCTTCGTGCACAGCTGGAACGCTTATCTGATCCCGCTGGTGATGCTGAACAGCGACAGCCTCTACCCCTGGCCGCTCGGCATCATGGTCTACCAGGGCGAATATTCGACCGAGTGGCACCTGATCCTCGCCTTCATCACCCTCACCATCCTGCCCACCATCATCCTCTTCCTCTTCGCCCAGAAGCACATCGTCGCCGGCCTGACCGCCGGCGCGGTGAAAGGCTGAGCACCCGTCTATCAAGGAGCGTCCCATGCGAAAGATCGGCGTCGGCATCATCGGATGCGGCAATATCTCGACGAAATACATGACGGCGATGCAGCAGTTCTCGACCATCGAGCTGCGCGCCGTCGCCGACATGCGCACCGCGCCGGCCGAAGCGCGCGGCGCCGAGTTCGGCGTCCCGGCGATGCGGGTCGACCAGCTCCTGAAGCGCGACGACGTCGAGATCGTCGTCAACCTGACCGTGCCGCTGGCCCATACCGATGTCAGCCTCGCTGCGCTGCGGGCCGGCAAGCACGTCCATTCCGAGAAGCCGCTCGGCGTCAACGTCGCCGAAGCCCGCAAGGTCATGGACCTTGCCCAGGAGAAGGGCCTGCGTGTCGGCTCGGCCCCCGACACCTTCCTCGGCGGCGGCCACCAGACCGCCCGCAAGCTGATCGACGACGGCGCGATCGGCAAGGCCGTCGCCGGCAACGCCTTCTTCGGCTGCCCCGGCCATGAGCGCTGGCATCCGGCACCGGGCTTCTATTATCTGCGCGGCGGCGGGCCGATGCTCGACATGGGTCCCTATTACATCACCGACCTCGTCAACCTGCTCGGACCGATCGCCTCGGTCGTCGGTTTCGCGACGCGGCCGAAGGCCGAGCGCCTGGTCACCAGCCAGCCGATGAACGGCACGCTGATCCCGGTCGAGGTCGCGACCCATGTCACCGGCGTGCTCGAATTCGTCTGCGGCGCCGTCGTCTCGATCACCATGAGCTTCGATGTGCCCAAGCATAGCCACCGTCCGATCGAGATCTATGGCTCCGACGGCAGCTTGTCCGTGCCTGACCCGAACCGCTTCGGCGGCGAGGTCCTGGTCGCCAAGGCCGGCGGCGATTGGGAAGCGCGGGCGCTCAGCCACGGCAACAGCGAGGGCGAGTTCCGCTCGATCGGCGTCGCCGACATGGCTGCGGGCCTCCTTTCCGGACGGCCGCACCGGGCCAGCGGCGCGCTGGCGCTGCATGTGCTCGAAGCGATGGAAGCCTTCCAGATCGCCTCCGACGAGGGGCGACGCGTCACGCTTGCAACCACGGTCGAGCGGCCAGCCATGCTGCCGCCCGGCCTGCCCACCGGCACTCTGGATTGAACGGGGATCGACATGACAAGGACTGCGCTGATCGTCTGGGGCGGCTGGAACGGCCATGACCCCGACCTCTGCAGCTCGATGATCCGGGGCTGGCTGAAGGCGGAAGGGTTCGACGTTCGCGTCGAGACCGCGACCTCCGTCTTCCTCGATCCCGCGATCCGCGACTATTCGCTGATCGTGCCGATCTACACGATGTCGAAGATCGAGAAGCCGGAGGCTGCCGCTCTGTGCGAGGCGGTCGCCGGCGGCGTCGGCCTCGCCGGCCATCATGGCGGCATGGGCGACGCCTTCCGCGACGCCGTCGACTACCAGTTCATGTGCGGCGGCCAATGGGTCGCCCATCCCGGCGGCATCATCGACTACACCGTCGACATCACCCGCCCGGACGATCCGCTGATGCAGGGCATCGCCAGCTTCGAGCATCGCTCGGAGCAGTATTACATGCATGTCGACCCGGCCAACGAGGTGCTGGCGACCACGACCTTCACCGGCGAGCACGCGCCCTGGATCGACGGGGTGGTGATGCCGGTGGTCTGGCGCAAGCGCTACGGCAAGGGGCGGGTGTTCTATTCCTCGCTCGGCCACCGTGCCTATGAGCTCGACGTGCCGGAGATCCGCACGATCATGACGCGCGGCCTGCTCTGGGCGGCGCGCTGATATTGGGGCGCCAGGCTGGCCGAACGGCTGGACTTAAGCCCCCCGCAAATGCCAAGGCCTGCGCTGCGAGACAGGGTGAAAGCCGAATCCGAGGCGCAGATGCGAGGAGAATTCGTGGAGGACGCGGTGGATCGAAGCCGGATCCCGATCAGGCGGGCGACGCTGGAGGATGTGGCGCGCGAGGCAGGCGTCTCGCTCGCCACGGCCGACCGGGTCGTGAACCAGCGCGAGGGGGTCCGTGCCAAGACCGTCGAGAACGTCAGGCGCGCCATCGCCAAGCTCGACTACCGGGCCAATCCGGCAGCGGCGCGGCTGGCGCGCGGCCAGTCCTTCCGCTTCGCCTTCATCCTGCCCTCCAGCACCAACGCCTTCATGGCCGGGCTGATGCAGCAGGTGCGCCGGATCAGCGACTGGCTGGAGCCGCAGAACGCCTTCGTCGACATCCTGCAGCTCGACGTCTTCGATCCCGAGGCGCTGGCGAGCGGGCTTGCCGGCCTCGCCGATCATTTCCATGGCGTCGCCACGGTGGCGCTCGACCATCCCAAGGTCCGCGCCGCCATCGACGATCTCGTCGCGCACGGCATTCCCGTCGTCACCCTGGTCTCGGACGCTCCGACCTCCCGCCGCGCCCATTATGTCGGCATCGACAATCCGGCGGCGGGGCGCACCAGCGCCTCGCTGATGGGCCGCTTCCTCGGCGGCCGCAGCGGCAAGGTCGGCGTCATCCTCGGCTCGATGTCGCTGCGCGACCATGTCGAGCGGCTCTACGGCTTCCAGCAGGTGCTCTCCGGCGAGTATCCCGGCCTGACCCTGCTGCCGGTGCTGGAGGGGCGCGACCAGAGCGAGCGCAACGAGGCGGCGGTGGCGAGGCTCCTCGCCGAGCATCCCGACCTGATCGGGCTCTACAATATCGGCGCCGGCAATGAAGGCATCGTCGCCGCACTGGAGGCTGCCGACAGGCCGCTGGTCTTCATCGCGCATGAGCTGACCGAGGCGACGCGGCGCGGCCTGCTCTCCGGCACCGTCGCGGCCGTGATCAACCAGGACCCTGGCCACGAGGCGCGCTCCGCCGCACGCCTGCTGATGGCGGAGGCTGCCGGCGAGCCGATCCTGCTCGACCAGGAGCGCATCCGCATCGAGATCTTCCTGCGCGATAATATGAGCTGAAGCGCCGCCGCCTCAGCCCCGCGCGTGAATGCTCTTCCAGATCGCGAGCGGCGTCGCCGGCATGTCGAGATGGCGCACGCCATGCGGCGCGAGCGCATCGACCACCGCATTCATCACCGAGGGCAGCGAGCCCGCGCAGCCGGCCTCGCCGCAGCCCTTGGCGCCGACCCTGTTGGTCGCGGTCGGAACGCCGCGGCTGGCGAAGGAGAAGAACGGCACGTCCGCGGCGCGCGGCAGCGCATAATCCATGAAGGAGCCGGTCATGAGCTGGCCGGCCTCGTCATAGACGGTCATCTCGTAGAGCGCCTGGCCGATCCCCTGGACGACGCCGCCATGCAGCTGGCCTTCGACGATCAGCGGGTTCACCACCACCCCGAAATCGTTGACCATGACATAGCTGGCGATCTCGACCACCCCGGTCTCAGGGTCGATCTCGACCTCGGCGATGTGGCAGCCATTCGGATAGGCCGAGGGCGCTGCCTTGAAGACATGGTCGACGTCGAGGCTCTGCGGCAGGTCGGCCGGCAGAGACGCGCTCGTCCGCAAGGTCTCGGCGAGCTGCATGATGCCGATGGCGCGATCGGTCCCGGCGATCCGGAACTGGCCGGCCACGAACTCGATATCGGCGGCGGCGGCCTCCAGGACATGGGCCGCCAGGAGCTTGCCCTTCTCGATCACCAGCTCGCTCGCCTCGATGATCGCCGAGCCGCTCGCCATCACCGATTTCGAGCCGCCGGTGCCGCCGCCGGCGATCAGCCGGTCGCTGTCGCCCTGGAACAGGCGGATCTTGTCGAAGGGCACGCCGAGCTGGCTCGACAGAATCTGGGCGAAGGGCGTCCAGTGGCCCTGCCCGTAATCGAGCGTCCCGGTGACGATGGTGACGCTGCCATCGGCTTCGAAATGCAGGCCGCCCATCTCGTTGGTCGGCGGCGCGGTCACCTCGAGATAGCAGCCGATGCCGCGGCCGCGCAGCTTGCCGGCCTTGCGGCTCTGCCGCTGCCGCGCCGCATAGCCCTTCCAGTCGGCAGCTTCGAGCGCTTGCGCGAACAGGGCCGGGAAATCGCCGCTGTCGTAGACCGTCCCGATCGGCGTGGTCCAGGGCAGCTGCGCCGGCTTGACCAGATTGCGGCGCCTCAATTCGGCGCTGTCGATGCCCATCTCCCGGGCGGCGGTATCGATCAGCCGCTCCATGAAATAATTGCCCTCGGGCCGCCCGGCGCCGCGATAGGCGCCAATCGGCGGTGTATTGGTCACGGCGCATTTCGCGAGAACCTCGACCAGCGGCGTGCGGTACATGCCGACGCTGTTCTTGCCGATGTTCAGGCTCGCCATCATCGGCCCGACCGGCGAGAGATAGCCGCCCATATTGCCGATGCCGGTGAAGCGCGTCGCCAGGAAACGGCCGCGCGCATCGAGCGCGAGCTCGGCCTCGAACACCATGTCGCGGCCGTGATGGTCGGCGACGAAGCTTTCCGAGCGCTGGTCGGTCCATTTCACCGGCTTCTTCAGCAGGCGCGCCGCGTGCAGCAGCGCCACATGCTCGGGGAAGACCGAGGCCTTCATGCCGAAGGAGCCGCCGACATGGCCGGTGACCAGCCGCATCTTCGCAGCCGGCACGCCCATCGCCGCCGCGAGATTGTTGCGCAGGCCGAAGACGCCCTGGCTCGGCGCATGCAGCGTGTAGCGGCCGGCCTTGCGGTCATAGCTTGCGATCGCCGAGCGCGGCTCGATCGGATTGACGACGACGCGGTTGTTGACGATCCGCAGCCGGGCGACATGGGCCGCCCCGGCGAAGGCGGCGGCAACCTTCCCGGCATCGCCGGACTGGTAGTCGAGAACGAGATTGCCCGGCACCTCGTCATAGAGAAGCGGCGCGCCGGGGGCGAGCGCCTCCTCGCCGGAGGTGACGGCAGGCAGGACCTCGATGTCGAGCGCGACCGCCTCGGCCGCATCGCGCGCCTGAAGTGCCGTGCGGGCGACGACGACAGCAACGGGATCGCCGGCGAAGCGGACCTTGCCGGTCGCCAGCGCCATGCGGACCGGCTTGCGGATCGGCGTGCCGTCGCGGTTGGGCAGGTCGATCTGGCAGCGCAGCGGGCCATAGCCCTGGCCCTCGAGATCGGCGCCCGTATAGACCGCCACCACACCCTTCATCGCCGTCGCAGCCGACGTATCGATGCCGTTGAGCAGGCCATGCGCATGCGGGCTGCGGACGAAGGCGGCATAGAGCTGTCCGTCCAGCGAAAGATCGTCGGTATAGCGCCCCTCGCCGCGCACGAGGATCGGATCCTCCTTGCGCGGCACGGGCTGGCCGATTCCGAACGACGCCGAGGAAAGCTCGGCAGGAGCTGCGCGCATGTTCATGACGAGGCACCACGATGGGATGTTGGCCGATCGACGAGCGATCCCGCTGCAGAGGGCAGAGCGGTTTGCCTGCCTGATTGTCACATGAAAGGCGGCGTGGTTGTCAAATCCTCCGGACAGCGGAAGGCCATCGCGACAAGCAACCCTGCCATGCGCGACGGGCGAACAGCGCTCAGCCGGCAATCTCCGGCCCGTCCAGGCATTCTTCCAACTGCCGAAGCAAACTCTGCAGTTCGGCGAGGCGCTCGCCGCCATAGCGTCCGGTGATCTCGCGATAGATCACCTCGGACTCGGTGCCCGCCCGTTCGATCAGCGCCAACCCCTGCGGGGAAATCGAGACGATGCCGCGCCGCAGGTCCGATTTCAGCGTCCGGCGCAGGATGAGGCCACGCTCGTCGAGATCCCTGAGGATGCGCGAGAGGCTGGGAGCGAGCAGGAACGTCGCCTCCGCCAGCTCGGTCACCTCGAAGCTCTCTCCCGAGGTCAGGGCGCGCAGGACACGCCATTGCTGCTCGGTGAGCCCGAAGCGCCGGAGGCTCGCGCGAAAATGGCGCATCACCGCCTCGCGCGCCCGAAGCAGCGACATCGGGAGCGATTTCGAGAAGTGCCGGATGCGGATGCGGGCTGTGGCAGTGTCAGAGTCGTGCGGCATCGATCGGGACTTGCCCTGCATTGGTCCAGACATGGAAACTCCCGAGCCGAAGCGGCGCGAGCGCGGCATCGCGGCCGCGCCGCCCTTGCCTCAGGCTACCACCTTCTCCGGAATGCCGCGCCGCTTCAGATGCTCGCGATAATTGCTGGTCTTGAAGTTCAGCGCCTCGTCCGCCTCTTCCATCTGCACGGAGAGGCCGAGCGGGCGGGCGGCCAAAACGGGCGCAAGCAGCGCCTTGGCCGCCTCGAAGACGCGGGCGCCGGCCACCCTCTTGTCCTCATCGGAACGTCCCTTGGCGATGCGCAGCAGCACATGCACGAAGGCGTTATCGGGATGGCCGTCGACGATCAGGTAGTTGGCGACCGGGACGCCGCGCGTGCGGGCCCCGGCGAAGGGAAACACCGTCCCGTCACCGATGAACGCATCCTGCACCGTCTTGAGGAGGACAGGGATATCGACGCTGGCTTCGAGATTGCTGGAATATTCGACCCAGATGTGAGGCATGGCGATTGCGTCCGTGGTCTTCAGCGGAGGGAGGCGATGGCAGCCGTGACACCGCAGCCGGGAGACGGCACCGTGTGGCCGAGGGCGGTCAAGCTGAGTTCGAGATAGTGCAGATCGGTCAGGATGTCGGCCTCGCTGATCTGCCCCATCGTGCCGATCCGGACGACCCGGCCGCTCAGCTTGTTGCGGGCGCCGGCGATGACGGTGTTGTAGGTCTCGTACATGTGCCTGACGATCGCCCCGCCGGTAAGCGGCTCCGGCACGGAGGCGACGACGACGGTGCGAGAGGCCGCGGCGGGATCGCCGAAGGCCGGCAGGCCGAGCGCGACGCAGCCGGCGCGCAGGGCGTCCGAGAGCCGCTTGTGGCGGGCGAAGACCTGCTCAAGGCCTTCCTCATGGATCGCCCGCAAGGCTTCCTGCATGCCGAACAGCAGCGAGACCGGGCAGGTGAAAGCGGTCTCGTGCTTGTCGACGGTGGCGAGCGCCTTTCGCATGTCGAGATAGAAGCGTGGGCAGCGATCATCGCGCTCGATCACCTTGCGGGCCTTCTCGCTGACGCTGGCGAAGCCGAGGCCGGGCGGGCACATCAGCGCCTTCTGCGAACCGGTGACGATGATGTCGACGCCCCATTCGTCCTGCCGCAGTTCCATGCCGGCAAGCCCGCTGACCGAGTCGACCAGGAACAGCGTCTCGCGGTCGCGCAGCAGCGCGCCGATCGCGGCAAGGTCGGTCACCGCGCCGGTGGAGCTCTCATTGTGGACCGTGATCAGCGCACGGTAGTTCGCGGTCTCCAGCTTGGCCGCGACAACCACCGGATCGGGCGCCCAGCCCCATTCGCTTTCGATGACGTCGACCTCGGCGCCGAGCGCGCGGGCGATCTGGGCGTAGCGGTCGCCGAACTGGCCATGCGCCAGAGCCAGCACCTTCTCGCCGGGCGCGAGCACGTTGACGAGGCTCGCCTCCATCACGCCGGTTCCGGAGGCGCCGAAGGTCAGCACCGGCGCCGTCGTGCCGAACAGCGGCTGGATCAGGCGCTGGATCTCTTCGAGGACCACGCGCATCTCGGGGCCGCGATGATTGATGATCGGGCGGGCCGTCGCCTGGCGGATGCGCTCGGGAATCGAGATCGGGCCGGGAAGGCGCAGGCGATACGGGTAGGGGCTGGCGGGCGACGTCGTCACGGGAGGGAGCTCCGGAAGGCTGGGCTTGGCAGAAAAGCTGGTGGCCGGCATGGCGCCGGTCAGTGGATGACCTGCTGGATGAACTGGCGGGCGCGCTCGGTACGCGGCGCCTCGAAGAAGCTGTCGGGTGCACCGATCTCGGCGATCGCGCCATCGGCCATGAAGACGACGCGGTCGGCCACGGCGCGGGCGAAGCCCATCTCATGGGTGACGCAGATCATGGTCATGCCGGTGCCGGCAAGCTCGATCATCACGTCGAGCACCTCCTTGACCATTTCCGGGTCGAGCGCCGAGGTCGGCTCGTCGAACAGCATCACCTGCGGCTCCATCGCCAGCGCGCGCGCGATCGCGACGCGCTGCTGCTGGCCGCCGGAGAGCTGGTTGGGAAACTTGCGGGCCTGATGGCCGATATGGACGCGCTCCAGCAGCTCCATGGCGCGCGCCTCCGCCGCGGCGCGCGGCATGCGCTTCAGCTTGATCGGCCCGAGCGTCAGATTGTCTAGGATCGACAGATGCGGGAACAGGTTGAAGTTCTGGAAGACCATGCCGACGCGCTGGCGGATCGCCTCGATCCTGTCGTCGTCCTGCGCGACATGCTCGCCCGCGACGGTGATCATGCCCTGCTCATAGGCCTCGAGCCCGTTGATGCAGCGGATCATCGTCGATTTGCCCGACCCCGAGGGGCCGCAGACGACGATGCGCTCGCCGGGCTTCACATCGAGGTCGATGTCCCGGAGGACATGGAACTGCGAGTACCATTTGTTGACGCCGGCGAGGCGGATGAGAGGGGTTTCCATGGCGTGATGACCCGGTGTGTTCAGGAGCGCTCGGCGCGCGCGAAGCCGGCCTCGACGGCGCGGCTGTAGCAGGACAGGCCGAAGCTCATCAGCCAGAAGACCAGGCCGACGATGAAGTAGCCCTCGGCCTGCGATCCCGCCCAGAGCGGGTCCGAGACGCCAGCCGAGACGATGTTGAGCAGGTCGAACAGCCCGACCACCATGACGAGCGTGGTGTTCTTCAGCAGCGAGATCGTGGTGTTCACCACGCCCGGCACGACCTTGCGGACCGCCTGCGGCAGGATGATGTGCAGCATGGTGCGCCAGTAGCCGAAGCCGATCGCCATCGCCGCCTCGTACTGGCCCTTCGGCAGCGCCTGCAGGCCGCCGCGCACCACCTCGGCCATATAGGCGGCCTCGTAGAAGATGATGCCGACGACCGCGAGCGCGAGCGGGTCCGGCTTCGTGCCCGAGGGCAGGAAGAAGGGCAGCATCACGATCGCCATGAACAGCACGGTCAGGAACGGCACGCCGCGGCAGAACTCGATGAAGCCGATGCAGAACCAGCGGATCAGCGGCATCCGGCTGCGCCGCCCGAGCGCGAAGAGCACGCCGAAGGGCAGCGAGAAGGTGATGCCGGAGACCGCGAGGATCATGGTCAGCAGCAGCCCGCCCCATTGGTCGCTCGGGACGATCGCCAGGCCGCCGAAGCCGCCATGCAGCAGCAGGAAGGTCGCGACCGGCAGCACGACCATCATGAAGACCGCGGCATGGCGCTTGCCCGGCAGGCGCGGCACCATCAGCCAGATCAGGCCGACGACCAGCAGCACGAAGGCGGTGTTCGCCCGCCAGCGCTCCGCCGGCGGGTAGAAGCCGTAGACGAATTGCGAGGCCTTGGCCGTGACGAAGGCCCAGCAGGCGCCGGTCCCGGTGCAGTCGGCACGGCTGGCGCCGGACCATGTCGCGTCGAACAGCGCCCAGGGCACGATCGCCCAGGCGATGCCCCCAAGCACCGCCGCAACGGCGAAGGACAGCACGGCATCGCGCCAGGAGGCGAAGATGCGCCGGCGCAACCAGGACAGGACTCGGCCGAGCGGGGCATTCGTGCCTGCGGATGAAGGCCGCGCACGTCCGGCCGGAAGGGTGGCTGCGTCCGTCACCGCTCGACGATCCGGGTCATGTGGTTGAACAGGTTGATCAGCGCGCCGATCAGCAGGCTGATCGCGAGATAGACCGCCATGGTCATGGTCACGATCTCGATGGCTCGCCCGGTCTGGTTGATGCTGATCCCGGTGAAGACGCCGACGAGGTCCGGATAGCCGATCGCGACCGCGAGCGAAGAGCCCTTGAGGATGTTGAGATACTGGTTCGACAGTGGCGGCAGCAGCACGCGCGTCGCCTGCGGAATGACGATGAAGCGCAGCGTCTGCCACCAGCCGAAGCCGATCGCGGCGGAAGCCTCGCGCTGGCCCTTGTTGACGGATTCGATGCTGGCGCGGACGAGCTCGCCGATGAAGGCGGCGTTGTAGATCGCCATGGCGATCACCAGCGCCGACAATTCCGGCACCAGCACCCAGCCACCGGCGAAATTGAAGCCCCTGAGCTGCGGCAGCGAGACCCCGAGCTGGGCGCCGCTCAGGCCGACAGCCAGCGCAGGCACCAGCAGCAGAAGCGCCAGCGAGGGCAGCCAGGCATTGACGCTACGGCCGCTGCGTTCGGCATAACCCGTCAGGCTGCGAAAGAGGGCGAGCGCCGCGATCATGGCGATGAGGATCGCGATGGCGAGCAGGCCGGGACGGTCGGTCGTCAAGGCCGGGACGAGGATGCCGCGATTGGAGAGATAGACGGCATCGCCGAGGTTCACCGCCGCGCGCGGCGCCGGCAGCGCCCGCAAGGCGACGTTGTAGAGGATCAGGATGTGCAGCAGCTGCGGCAGGTTGCGCACGATCTCGACATAGATCCGCGCCGCGCGGGACATCGCCCAATTGCCGGAGAGCTGGGCGATGCCGACGCCGAAGCCGAGCATGGTCGAGAACAGGATCGCCAGAACCGTGACCAGCAAAGTGTTGGTGATGCCGATCAGGAAGACCCGCCAGTAATTGTCACTGGCCGTATAGGGGATGAGGTGGAAGGCGATCTCGAAGCCCGCTTCCCGCCAGAGGAAATCGAAGCCGAGCTTGAGGCCGCGCGCCGCGAGATTGTCCTGCAGGTTCCCGATTGCGACGTAGGCCAGGACGGCGAGCGCCGCGACCAGCAGTCCCTGATAGAGCCAGCCCATGACGCGCCGGCGTCCGAAGAGCGGGTGTCTGGTCGGCAGGGTGGCGGCGGGCGTAGAGGTCATCGGTCCTGACGTCGGCGGCATAGGGAGGGGAGGCCGGCAACTTGCCGCCGGCCTCGGCTGTCCTGTCTCAGCGCAGCAGCGGCGCGGACATCAGGCCCTTGTTGTTCCAGAGATTGTTGAGGCCGCGCTCGAGCTTGATCGGGCTCTTGGCGCCGAGATTGCGCTCGAACATCTCGCCATAGTTGCCGACGGCCTTGATCGCGTTGAGGGCCCAGGCGTTGTCGAGGCCGAGCTTGGCGCCGAAATCGCCGGTCGCCCCGAGCAGGCGCTGCACTTCCGGCGAGGTCGAGCTCGCCTTCATCTGCTCGACATTGGCCTGGGTGATCCCGAGCTCCTCGGCGGCAATCAGCGCGTTCAGCGTCCAGGCGACGACATCGCGGAAGCGGCTGTCGTCCTTGCGCACGACCGGCCCGATGGGCTCCATCGAAATCAGCTCCGGCAGCACGACCCAGTCGTCGGGCTTGCCGAGCTTCGAGACCGCGCCGGCAAGCGCGCTCAGCACATTGGCGTAGACATCGCAGCGGCCCGAGGCGAGGTTCTTCTCGTTCTGGTCGCGGGTGTTTGCCGCGACCGGCGTGAACTTCATGCTGTTCTTGCGGAAGAAGTCGGCGAGGTTGAGCTCATAGTTCGAGCCGGCCGAGACGCAGATCGAGGCGCCTTCGAGCTCCTTGGCGCTCTTCACCCCCAGCGACTTCTTCGCCAGGAAGCCCTGGCTGTCATAGAGATAGACGCCCGGCCATTCGACGTTGAGCTCGATGTCGCGGATGAAGGTGTGCGTCGCGGTGCGGGCGAGCAGGTCGATGCCGCCCGATTGCAGCGTCGCGAAGGCCGTCTTGATCTCGAGCGGCACGTACTTGATCTTGTCGGCGTCGCCGAGGGTGGCCGCGGCAACCGCACGGCAGAAATCGACCTCGAAGCCGGACCATTTGGCATTGCTGTCGAGCGTGCTCATGCCGGTCTGGACGCCGCTGGAAACGCCGCAATTGAGGGCGCCGCGTCCCGCGATCGCCTTCTGTGTGGCCCCGCTCTCGGCCGAGGCCGCCGTCGCGGCGAGCAACAGGCAGCCCGCGGCCAGTGCCCCTGTATTGCGCAGATATCCGAGCATTCAGCCCTCCCCAGTGCCTGTCGTGAGACGGGCGCGTAACCCTGCGCCCACCGTTCGGTCAGACAACACGTAACATGTTAATTATCAAGTTAATTATCTGGCGCGGCGCCGTGGCGGGACACAAGGTCGCGCCTCCGCCGCCATGCGGGATCACGCCCGCGCGCCTCACTCGAAGAAGCAGCTCACCGTCCCGAGCGGCCCGTAATCGCCGATGATGGTGTCGCCGTGCCGGGCTTCGACCGGGCGGATGAAAGAGCCCGCGAGCACGATCTGCCCCGCCTCGATCCGACCGCCATAGCTTGCGAGCCGGTTCGCCAGCCAGGCGATGCCGCGCGCCGGGTGGTTGAGCACGCCAGCGCCAAGGCCGGTCTCCTCGACCTCGCCATTGCGCGAGACGATCGCCCCGACCCAGCGCAGATCGACCTGGTCCGGGCGCATCGCACGCCCGCCGGTGACGATGCCGGCATTGGCAGCATTGTCGGAGATGGTGTCGACGATGGTGCGAGCCTGCCTGGTCTGCGGATCGACGCGCAGGATGCGCGTGTCGAGGATCTCGAGCGCCGGCACGACATAGTCGGTCGCGTTCAGCACGTCGAAGACGCTGACGTCCGGCCCCTCCAGGCCCGCCTTCATGACGAAGGCGATCTCGGCCTCGATGCGCGGCTGGATGAAGCGCTCCTTCGGGATGCGGCAGCCATCCTCGAAGCGCATGTCGTCGAGCAGCACGCCGGAATCGGGCGTGTCGATGTTCAGCGCATACTGCATCGCCTTCGAGGTCAGGCCGATCTTCCAGCCGATGACGCGGCGGCCGGCGGCGCGCTTGCGCTCGACCCAGGCGCTCTGGATCGCATAGGCGTCGTCCATCGTCATCTGCGGAAAGCGCAGCGACATCAGCCCGGTCTGCCGGCGTGTCCGCTCGGCTTCGTCAAGGCTGAGCGCGGCGGCCGAAATCTCTTCCGAGGACAGCATGGTTCAGGCCTCGTCCGCGACGGTGTTGCGCAACAGGCCGATCCCCTCGGCCTCGACCTCGACGACGTCGCCGGGCTTCAGCCAGATCGGCGGGTCGAAACGGGCACCGGCGCCGGTCGGCGTGCCGGTGATCAGGATGTCGCCGGGGACGAGCGTGGTGAAGGTCGAGATGTAGCTGATGATCTTGCGGAAGGAGAAGATCATGCGGCTGGTCCGGTCGCTCTGGCGCACCTGGCCATTGACCCGGGTCTCCAGCGCGATGTCGGCGATCTGAGCCTCCCCGACGAAGGGCACCAGCCAGGGGCCGAGCGAGCCGGAGCGATCGAAATTCTTGCCCTGGGTGACGTTGAACTTGGCGTGACGCACCCAGTCGCGGATCGTCCCCTCGTTCGACAGGGTCAGCGCGGCGATGTGATCGAGGGCATCGCGCTCGGCGATGCGCCGCCCCGCCTTGCCGATCACGATCGCGATCTCGCCTTCATAGTCGAGTTGCACGCTCTCCGGCGGCCGGATCAGCGGCTGCTCGTGCGCAGTGAAGGAACGCAGGAAACGCGGGAACAGCGACGGGTTCGGCGGAGCCTCCTGCCCGTCCTTGTACTCGGCATTGCGGTCGGGAAAGTTCACGCCAACGCAGATGATCTTCTCGGGGGCGAGCGAGGGAATCTCGTAGCGAAGGCCTTCGAGCGGGAGATCGGGGCTCAGAGCCGCCCCCTTCTCAGCCAGAACCGTAAAAGCCCGGTCGGCAAGGACATGCTGCAGCGTCGGCCATTGTGCCCCATACCGGGCAGACAGGTCGACGACGCCTCCATCGACGACAAGGCCGTAACGCGCCTCGTCGCCATCGGCAAAACTAACGAATCTCGCGGTCAAGGATCGCTTCCTCATGAATGACGAAGACGATGGGCCGACAAGGCCGGGCATGCACTGCCCAGCCCCTCGGAGCCTGCCGAACGGGAGCTCGGAAGCGTTACGCTCCCATCATCTAATTATCATGTTAAGCAATTTCTGGCGCGCGCTGTCAACCCGCGCCGACGCTCTGTTCTGGAGCGGCGCGGCTGTGTCATCACTCGCGAGCTGAAATCGATCAGCTCGCCGGCGGAGGACTGCGCGGCTTCAGCCGCGCTGGTCCATGCCGACGAGCCGCGACGTCTACCGTGGCGTCGCCGCCAGGGTCTGTTTGAGAGCGTCGACCAGTTGGTCGGCATTGTCCTTCGAGAAGACCATCGGTGGGCGGATCTTGAGCAGGTTGCGGCCACCCCCGGTGATACCGACGAGGACGCCGCGCTGCATCAGCCCTTCGATCAGCGCGCGCGCCATCTCCGGCGCCGGTGCCTGGCTTGCGCGATCCCTGACGATCTCGACGCCGACGAACAGTCCGGTGCCGCGGACATCGCCGATGCGCTCATCCTTTTCCATCAGGCCAGCGAGCCGGCCGCGCAAATAGGCGCCGACCTGCAACGCATTCTCCTGCAAGCCCTCATCGCGCAGCACATCGAGCACGGCGATACCCGCCGCTGCGACAACCTGGTTGCCGCCGAAGGTGTTGAAATAGCGCTCCGTCCTGAGGAAGCCTTCGACCAGCTCGCGGCGCGTGATGACCACGGCCAGCGGCAACCCGTTGCCCATCGGCTTGGCCATGGTGACGATGTCAGGCGTGATCCTGGCATGCTGGAAGCCCCAGAAATGCGTACCGGTGCGCCCAAGCGCCGACTGGACCTCGTCGGCAATGATCAGCGCGCCGGACTTGCGGACCTCGGCGATCGCCTCGTGGAGATAGCCGGCGGGCGGGCTGTAGAGGCCATCGCTGGCGAAGACCGGGCAGGCGAAGAACGCGGCCGGCCGGTGCCCGCGCTCGGCGAGGCCGGCGATCGCGCGGCGATACTGCTCGGCATATTGCGAGGCCGTCAGCTTCGGCGTCTTGTCGCCGACGCCGCGATGCTCCGGCGCGGGCACGGTCGCGACCCAGCCCTGCTGGCGCTCGGCGGGGATCGTCGAGGAATCGAGCGCACCGATGATCGTTGAATTGCCGTGGAAAGCCGAGCGGGTGATCAGCGCGCCGCTGCCGCCGGAATTGGCCATGGCGATCCGCCAGGCGAGCTCATTCGCCTCGGTTCCCGAACAGACGAACATGCAGACCTTGAGCGGGTCCGGCATGCTCTCGGCGAGGCGCTCGGCATAGTCGACGATCAGCTCGCTGGGATAGCGGGTGTTGGAGTTGAAGGTCGCGAGCTGGCGGCTCGCCGCCTCGACCACGCGCGGATGGCAATGGCCGACATGCGGGACGTTGTTGTAGGCGTCGAGATAACGCTTGCCGCCCTGATCGGTCACCCAGACGCCCTCGCCGCGCACCGGTGCGAACGGAGCCTGGTAGAATTGCTTGTACATCGGCCCGAGCAGGCGGGCGCGGCGTTCCATCAGCGTGTCGTACATGGCTGGCTTCTTTCCGGGGGACATCAATGAGTGCCGAGGCCGGCGGCCTCGGCGAGGCGGGCGTGGAGTTCGGCCGGGGACAGCGCATCGCAGCGGGCGAGCGCTTCCCAGCCGAAGCGGCTGACATCGTCGCGATAGGAGGTCGTCGCGGCGGGATTGGCCTGGCGGCGCCAGGAGACGATGAGCTCGCGGGTCGCGAGCCGCGCCTGGACGAGAACCGGCAGCACGGCGATCTCGTCGGCCGCGAGCGGCAGGACCCGGGCATAGCCCTTCACCACCTGCGCCATCGCGCCCAGCGGATCGGCCTCGCGGTAGAGGAGATGCGCAGCCGCGATCGCGACCTCGGCGACGCGGATCGTCCTGATCATGTCGCCGAAATCGATGATGCCGGAAACCGAGCCGTCCTGCGGCTGCAGCAGCAGGTTGTTCTGGTTGAGGTCGTTGTGGATGACCTGTCGGGGCAGCGGCGGCAGAAGCGGCGCGACGCTCTCGCTGAAGCGGTCGAGCACACGCTCCGCCAGAGCCTTACGCTGGTCGGTATCGAGAAAGGCGACCTTCTCGCGCAGGCCGGCGAAGTGGACGAGATCCCAGATGAAGGCCCGGTTCGCGCCGGGATGGTCGAAATCGGCCAGAGCACGATCGAGCCGCGCCGCCAGCATGCCGATCTCGACCCGCTGGGCCCGCGAGAAGGTGCTGCCGAGCGCAGGCTCGCCCGGCAGATAGGTCAAGACGCGCAGCAGATGGCGCTGGCCGCCACTTTCATGCGCGACGATCGTGCTGCCATCGCGGGCGGCGACCACACGCGGCACCGGCAGGGCCGGATCGGTCCGTGCCAGATGGGCGAGCGCCGCGTTCTGGAAGGCGAGCTCCTCCGCGCTGTCGGAGTCGCCGCAGATCTTGAAGACGACGTCTCGGCCATCCGCGCTGGCGACATGGAGGTTGAGGTCGCGCTCGCCGCTGATCCGCGCGAAGGAACCGCTGATCCCGAAATGCTCGCGAAGCATCCCGGCCAGTTCGTCGCCTGTGAACTGCGGCAGCGGCGCCATCAGCGCATCGTCCAAAGCGGGCGCAGCTAGACCGCTCACGCCATCGCCTCCTGGAAGCCGGTGAGGAAGGCGGCGAGATTGTCGCCCAGCACCGGCGAGGGATAGCCGCCTTCCTGAATGATCACGGTCGGCCGCCGCAGACTGGCAAGGCTCTCGCCCATGCGCCTGAATCCCTCCGTCGTCACGGCCGTGCAGGCGAAGGGATCGGCTACCGAGGGATCGAGCCCGAGCGCGATCACCAGGACATCGGGAGAGAAGTGTTTCGCCTTGTCGACCGCCTGCCGGACGGCGGCGAGATAGACCTCGTCGTCAGCCCGCTCAGGAACCGGCAGGTTGAGGTTGAAACCCTCGCCAGCGCCTGCCCCGGTCTCGTCGGCATAGCCGGCATAGAACGGGTAGACCGTCGCCGGGTCGGCATGGACCGAGATGGTCTGGACGTCGGCACGATCATAGAACAGCGCTTGCGTGCCGTTGCCATGATGGACGTCGACATCGAGGATGGTGACGCGTTGAGCGTGATCACGCGCCAAGGTCGCCGCCAGCGCCGTGTTGTTGAGGAAGCAGTAGCCGCAGGCCTGGTCGCGATAGGCGTGATGTCCCGGCGGCCGGCACAGCGCATAGGCCGCCCCCTCGCCGTTCAGCACCCGCGCCGTCGCATCGATCGCGGTCGCGCCGCTGGCGAGGATCGCCGACCAGCTGTCGGCGAGCAGCACGCTCGCCGCATCGGCGATGTAATAGCCGGCTCGCCCGAGCAGGTCCTGCGGCAGCCGCCGCATATAGGCATTGGGATGCAGGCTCGGGCGCAATTCCTCGCTCGCCGGGAAGCGCTGCTTCCAGGCGGCAAAGCCGGTTTCGAGGAAGTCGAGATAGCCGGCGTCATGGACGCGCCGGATCAACGACAGGTCGGCCGGCCCCGGCGAGACCACAGTCTCGGTGCAGCCCTCGGCCGCCGCGAGCAGGACGCGCGCCCGGTCCGGCACCTCCAGCGCCGTGGTGAGCCCGCCACCCGAAAGCCGGGTGCGGACATGATGACCGTACTGGTCGGGATGGAAGATCGTCTTCATCTCAGGCAGTCCTCAAAGGCTCACTTCGCGATCAGCGCCTGGTAGCGCTCCTGCACGCTGGCGATGTTGTCGGCCCACCAGGCAGGCTGGAGCGGTGCCTGGCGATCCTTGTTCTGCGGCGAGGAATTGGCCTTCTCCAGCGCTTCGGCCGAGAACTGCTTCACCGAAAAGGCGCGTTCGTTGATCGGCCCGTAGTAGGGCAGCACATCGGGGATGTTCGCCTGGATCTCGGGCGTCACCATCTGCGCGATCATGCGCTGCGCGGCGGCGGCATTGGCAGCGCCCTTGGGGATGCCGAAGCAGCCGAAGCCGAGCAGGGCCTGGTCATAGGTGAAGTCGACCGGCGCACCGTCGGCCAGCACGCTGGCGACCCGGCTGCCCCAGATCACCATCATGTCGACCTCGCCATCCTTCAGGAGCTGCGACGCCTGGGCGCCCGATTGCCAGAACACGTCGATCGAGGACTTCAGCTTCGCCAGCGAAGCCAAAGCCCGGTCGGCGTCGAGCGGGTAGAGCTTGTCCTTGTCGACCCCGTCGGCGAGGAGCGCGACCTCCATGCTCTCCTGCGGGTAGATGTGCATGGCCCGCCGCCCCGGGAACGCTTTGGCATCCCAGAAGTCCTTCCAGTTGCGCGGCGGCTTGTCCTTGTACTTGTCCTTCTGCCAGGCCAGCACGGTCGAGACGTAGTTGCTGCCGATATAGGCCGTCCCCCGCGCCTGCGGCGCGATGCCCGTTACATCGATCTTCGAATAGTCGAGCGGCTCGAACAGCCCTTCGCTCTGGCCGCGTGCGCAATCGGCTTCGCCAAGCTGCACGATGTCCCAGCCGGGCTTGCCAGACTGGACCTGCACGCGAACGCTGGCGAGGCCGCTATGACTCTCCTCGCGTACCTTGACGCCGAGCTTCTTGCCGGCCGGATCGAACAACGCCTTCCGGACGCTGCCCTGATACTGCCCGCCGAAGCCGGCGAAGGTGACGGAATCCTGCGCCGCGGCGATCTGCGCCGATCCTATCAGCGCGGCGGCAGCGAAGGCGAAGCGCGACATCGTCGTGCCCGATGAAAACTGCGTCATGTTTCTCTTCCCCACATGAAAACGGCGCCGCGCACGCGGACGGGCTGTCCGCATGCCGGCGCCGGTTCATCCGCTTCCTCGTGTCCGTCCTTGCGGGACGGACACCGCGAAATGCCTTGCGACGTTGATGAAAAAGGCGGGTTCGGCCAGGCGCCCTATGCAAGGGCGCTCGGCCGGCTAGCTTGTCTCACATGCGATCACCATGACCGGGCAATTCAGGGCGCCGGAAAGCTTGCGCGCTGCGGCGGCAGGGCCCGACATCGCCAGGCGGTCGAAAGGCGCGGATAGTCCTGCCTCGATGTCGACCACGACGGCGCCCGGCGAGAACCGCCGGATCGCCTCGCAGGCTTCGGCCAGCGCCGCATCGGCGGTTTTCTCGTCAGCTTCGGCGCCAAGGACGAGGTTGAGATTGGCGCCGGCGGCGTCCTCGCTGCCATGCTCGTCGGCATAGCCGGTATAGAACGGGTAGCGCAGGGCGGGATCGCCATGAACCGACACGCAGAGCACATCGGCGCGCGACAGGAAGATCGACTGGGTTCCACTCGCATGGTGCTCGCCGAGGCTGAGCACCGCGACACGCGGCAGGCTCTCGCGCAGGAAGGAGGCCGCGATCGCAGCATGGTTGAGATGGCAACCATGCGCCGCGCGTCCGGCATAGGCGTGGCGCCCGCTGCCACTACAACGCACGACGACCTGCCGCTCGCCCGCCGCGACGCGCAGGGCGCCGGCCATGACGTTTCGTGCGTCACTGAAGGCGTCCGGCCAGGTCGAAGGCGAGACCGCCGTCAACCCATCCGCGAGGTAGAAGCCGGCGCGCGCCTCGATATGGGCGGGCAGACGCATCCGGTCGCAGCCGGGATGGAGCGTCGCCCTGATCTCGGCCTCCGGTTTCTCCAGCGGCGCGAAGCGCAGGAACTCCAGATAGGAAGCCTCGTGCACGCCCTGGATCGCATATTGGCAGAGCGAATCCAGCTCTGCCGCGTCTCCATTGTCGCTCTTCCAGGCGGATTTCGCGGTCATCGCGCCGCTCCTTTTTCTGGCCGCTTCGCGATCTGGACGATGAGCAGCAGCACGATCGAGGCGACGACCAGTACCGAGGAGACCGCCGCCACCAACGGGTCGACCTGATCGCGGATGTTGGCGAACATCCGGCGCGGCAGCGTCGAGTTCTCGCCGCTGGAGATGTAGAGGGCGATCACCACCTCGTCGAAGGCGGCGACGAAGGCGAACAGCGCCCCGGCCGCGATCGAGCTCTTGATCTGCGGCACGGTCACGGTGAGGAAGGCCTTCAGCCGCGTCGCGCCAAGGCTACGGGCCGCCCGCTCCAGATTGCCGTCGAAGGATTGCAGGCCGCTCGACACCGTCACCAGCACGAAGGGTAGCGCCAGCATGATGCCGACGAGCACGAGGCCGGTCACCGTGTTGTTGAGCCCGAGCTTGGCGAAGACGAAGAACACGCCGATCGCGACCAGGATGTTCGGCACGATCATCGGCAGCAGGAAGGACAGGCGCAGCGGCTTGGTCAATCGCTCCGGCATCTGCGAGAGGCCGTAAGCCGCCGCGGTGCCGATCGGCGTCGCGATCAGCGTCGTCAGCCCGGCGACCCTGAGCGAGAGCCAGAGCGCATCCATCCACTCCGCGGAGTCGAAGAACTCGCGATACCAGCGCAGGCTCCAGGCCCGCGGCGGAAACTCCAGATAGTTCGAGGCCGAGAACGACATCGGCACGATCAGCACGCAGGGCACGATCAGGAAGGTGAAGATCAGCGCGCAGAGCCCGTAGAGCCAGAGCCTCTGATAATGCCTGATCTGCGTGGCGCTGGCGGCGGCGGTCAGCATCAGCGGCCCCCGTAGAGCTTGTCGACGCGGAACACCTTGTTCAGCGCGGCGAGGATGGCGATCGTCACGACGAGCAGCAGCACGCCGAGCGCGCTCGCCGCGCCCCAGTTGCTGTAGGTCGAGACATTGGTGGCGATCTGCATCGACCACATGCTGACGCGTCCGCCGCCGAGCAGAGCCGGCGTCAGGTAGAAGCCGAGGCTCAGGATGAAGACGAGCACCGTGCCGGCGAAGAGCCCGGGGCGGCTGAGCGGGAAGAATACGTCCCAGAAGGCCCGCATCGGCGAGGCGCCGCAGCTCGACGCCGCCTTCAGATAGTCGGTGTCGATGGTCTTCATGCTCGAATAGAGCGGCAGGATCATGAAGGGCAGCAGCACGTGCAGCATGCCGATCGTGGTGCCGATGAAGTTGTTCACCAGCGGGATCGGCTCGTTGATGATGCCGAGACCGACGAGCCAGCTGTTGATCAGCCCTCGTCGCTGCAGCAGCACGAGCCAGGCATAGGTGCGCACCAGCACCGAGGTCCAGAACGGCAGGATCACGAAGATCATGCAGATCGCCGCCGCCCGCGGGCTGAGCTGCGAAAGCAGATAGGCGACGGGATAGCCGAGCAGGATCGATCCTACAGTCACGATCCCTGCGATCTGGAAGGTCGTCACGAAGGTGATGACATAGACCGGCTGCGCCAGCCTTGCGTAGTTCTCGAGCGAGACGCCGCCATCCTTGCCGATGAAGGAGAGGACGAAGAGCCAGCCGACCGGGACGATCAGCAGGAGCCCGATGACGACGAGCCCGGGCACGGCGAGGAGCGCGAAGGACCACGCCTCCCGCCGTTCGGCGCGGGCGAAATAAGAAGTGTCGGCGGAGCCTGACGATGCCGCTGCGATCGCACCGATCATGGGCCGCGCCTCAGACATCGCCGCTGACCAGGATGCTGTCATTGCGGTGGACATTGATGTGGATCGGCTGGCCGGGAGTCGGCACCAGCCCGCGATTGGCCTCCTGCGGCACCAGCCGCACCGCAATGTTCTGGCCGTCCGGAAAGCCTGCGATCACCAGCAGGCTGTCGCCCTGGAAGATGGTCTCGCGCGCCACCGCCGAGAAGGAGTTGACCTCGGCCTCCGGACCCGCGACCGGGCCGATCGCCAGCTTTTCCGGCCGCAACGCCAGCCAGCTTTCGTGCGGGCTGGCCCCACCGACTCCAGCATGATCGGGCAGGAGCAAGGGCGTGCCGAAGACGCTGGCGCCGCCGCCCGCCCTAAGCTCGACCGGCAGGAAGGTGGTCTCCCCCACGAAATCGGCGACGAAGCGCGTCCGAGGCCGCTCATAGATCGCCCGCGGCGTATCGAACTGGATCAGCGCGCCGTTGTTGATCACCGCGATCCGGTCCGACATGGTCAGCGCCTCGCGCTGGTCATGCGTCACGAACACCGTCGTCGTGTGCAGGCGCTCATGCAGATGGCGCAGCTCGATCTGCATTTGCTCGCGCAGCTTCTTGTCGAGCGCCGAGAGCGATTCATCCATCAGCAGGATGCGCGGCTCGAAGACGATCGCCCGCGCCAGGGCGACGCGCTGCTTTTGCCCGCCCGAGAGCTTGTCGACAGAGCGGTCGATGAACTGGCTCAGCCTGACCATGTCGAGCGCACCGCGCACTTTGGTCTCGATCTCGCTCCGCGCGAGGCGCCGGAGCTTGAGCGGATAGGCGACGTTCTCGAACACGTTCATATGCGGGAACAGCGCGTAGTTCTGGAAGACGAGGCCGATCTCGCGCTGGTGCGGCGGCCTCGTCAGCAATTCCTCGCCTGCGACCAGGATGCTGCCGCTGGTCGGAGTGACGAAACCGGCGAGCACCTGCAGCAACGTCGTCTTGCCCGAGCCGGACGGGCCGAGCAGGGTGACGAACTCGCCGGGCGCGATGTCGAGATTGATATCCCTGAGCGCCTCGAATGAGCCAAATTTCTTCGAGAGCCCCCGGATCGAAACCGGAACCTTCATTGCAGGATCGCCGACTTGAAGGCCTCTTCCGCCTTGTCGCCGTTCTTGGCCCACCAGGCGGCGTCGATCAGCACCTGCTTGCTCGCATTCTGCGGCGAGGAATTGGTCTTGGCGAGCTGTTCGGGCGTGAACTTGCGGACCTCATAGGCCCTGGCGTTGACCGGGCCGTAATTGTCCATCTTCTCGATGATGTTGGCCTGGATCTCGGGCGAGACCATCGCCAGCGCGAGGGCTTTCGCCTTGGCGGCGTTCTTGGCGCCCTTGGGGACGGCGACGCAGCCATAGCCGAGCAGCCCCTGGTCGTAGGTGAATTGGACGGCACTGCCGTCCTCGATCACCGGCGAGACGCGGCTGCCATAGATCGCGATCAGGTCGACCTCGCCATCCTTGATCAGCTGCGTCGACTGGGCGCCCGTGGTCCAGAACACGCCGATCTGCGGCTTGAGCCGCTTGATCGCGGCAATGGCGCGCTCGACGTCGAGCGGATAGAGCTTGTCCTTGGCCACGCCGTCGGCAAGCAGCGCGATCTCCAGCGTCTCCTGGGCGAGGCCGGCGATGGCGCGGCGGCCCGGGAACGCCTTGGCGTCCCAGAAATCGGCCCAGGACTTCGGCGGCTGCTTCACCTTGTCGGTACGCCAGGCCATGACCACGGAATAGTAGTTGGTCGCGACCCAGCTCTTGCCGCGCGCCGTGGCCGGGATCGAGGCATCGTCGAACTTCGAGAGGTCGAGCGGCTCGAACAGCCCCTCGCTCTCGCCGCGGGCGCATTCGTCGCCGCCGAGATGGACGAGATCCCAGGCCGGCGCGCCGGACTGCACCTGCACCCGGATCGAAGGCAGGTCGCCATGCGTCTCGCTGCGGATCTTCACGCCGACCTGCTGCGCGGCGGGATTGACCAGCGCCGCATCGAAACCCTTGCGCATCGCGCCGCCATAGCCGGCGACGGTCACGCTCTCCTGCGCGCTCACAGCGGCCGGAAGCATCGCGGAAATCGCCGCGCCGACGATGATGGCGATCTGGCGGCGCCTTGCGCTCTCTGTCCTGTCGGTCATGTCCAACCCCTCGGATTTTGTTGTGCGCGAGGTGACCCGGAACGAAAAAAACCGGCGCCTTCGCCCCAGCCCTTGCGGCCCGGAGAAAAAGCGCCGGTTCGAATTGTTCCCCTGGAGGCCCGTCCGAAGAGGGCTGCTCCAGCACAAATCACCTAGCCCATTTAGTACGCGCCGGAATTTCGTGCCTGTCAACCGACTCGTCGCGAACGTCGTTTCACCCCTTGTCAGCCGGCAGGTGAGTGTGAGAGCCGTCAGGCCAAGCAGGCACGAACCGGGGAATCGCCATGACCGACGTCAAGACCGTTCTGGTGAGCGGCTACTCCGCCGCTCCCAAGGGCACCAGCATGTTCGAGGAATTCAAGCATGCCGGCGTGGTGCTCGAGATCGACCCGGCGACGAACGTCATCATGGCGGTCGACGCCACCTTCGTGACGCAGCTTGCCCGTTCGTTCTACTCGCGCCTGATCGTCGGCTACGACGTCAGCAACGGCATGGCGCCGCTGGAACGGCTGATCTCCACGGCCGTGCACACGCCGTCGCGTGAGGCGCTGATCGTCGCCACGCGCGCCGCCGTGCAGCGCTATTTCCAGATCCGCGACAATCGCGGGTAAAGGCGGGACCGGCCGCCCTCAGGCGGCCTTGTCCAGCGCGATGCCCTTCGTCGTCAGCAGATCGAGCCCGAGGTCGAGCGCTTTGGTGAAGCGGTCGACTGCGTCGTCGATGCCCTCAGGCGTGATGATCAGCGGCGGCGTCATGATCAGCGTGTCGCCGAGCGCCCGCACGATCAGGCCGTTCTCGAAGGCGAGACGCTGGATCTCCAGGCCGAACTTCAGCGAGGGCTCGAAGGCCTGCCGCGTCGCCTTGGAGCGGACGAGCTCGATGCCCCACATCAGGCCGACGCCGCGGACCTCGCCGACGAGCGGATGGTCGAGCAGGGCTTTCAGGCGTCCTTCCAGTTGGGCTCCCAGCACCTGGGCGCCGGCGATCAGCCCGCGCTCCTCGTAGAGCGTCAGCGCCTCCAGCCCGACCGCGCAGGCGATCGGATGGCCACCATAGGTATAGCCATGGCCGAAGACGCCGATCTTGTCGCCCTGCTCCTTCATCGCCTGGTAGATAGGCTCCGACAGCAGCAGCGCCGAGAGCGGCTGATAGGCCGCGGTCAGCGCCTTGGCGCTGCTGATCATGTCGGGCTTGAGGTCATAGGTCTGTGAACCCCACCAGTTGCCGGTGCGCCCGAAGCCGGTGATGACCTCGTCGACGACGAAGAGGACCTCGTATTTCCTGAGGATCGCCTGGACCTTCTCGTAATAGCCCTTCGGCGGCACGACGCAGCCGCCCGTGCCCATCACCGGCTCGGCGAAGAAGGCGGCGACGGTCTCCGGCCCCTCCGCCAGGATCAGGTCCTCGATCTCCTTGGCGAGGCGCGTCGCGAAGGCTTCTTCGTTCTCACCCGGCAGGCCTTCCCGGTAGAAATGCGGGCAGGTGACATGCAGGAATCCGTCGAGCGGCAGGTTGAAGTCGCGATGGATATGCGGGAGGCCGGTCAGGCTGGCGCTGGCGATCGAGGTGCCGTGATAGGCGCGCTTGCGGGCGATGATCTTGCGCTTCTGCGGCTTGCCGATCGCGTGGAAATAATACCAGGCCAGCTTCACCGCGGTGTCGTTGGCTTCCGAGCCCGAGCTCTGGAACAGCACCTTCGACATCGGCACCGGCGCGATCTCGATCAGGCGCTCGGAGAGCGCGATCGCCGGCTCCGAGGTCCGGTGCGCGAAGTTCTGGTAGTAGGGCAGCGCCGCGAACTGCTTCGCCGCCGCCTCCGCCAGCCGGTTCTCGCTGAAGCCGAGCGCCGCGCACCACAGGCCGGCCATGGCTTCGAGATAGCGGTTGCCGGCATCGTCATAGACGTGGAAACCCTCGCCGCGGGAGATGATCGTCGGGCCGATCTTCTCGTGCAGCGAGAAATTCGTCTGCGGATGGAGCTGGTAGGCGATGTCTCTGGCGTGATTGGAATTGGCGGTCATGGCGCACCTCGCATGCCGGCTCAAGGCAGCCGAAAACCGCCTCGCATCCGCGCAAAATTTTCGGGAAGAGCCGGTTCGATCGCTTGTCTGGGCAGCCGTCGAAGCGGCCCATCGCCAATCGCCTGACAACACCGAAAATGCCTGCGGGCACGGTGCTTGTCAAACCGGGTGGCGCGCATCCGCCATGCCTTGGCGAGGGGCGAGGCACCTGTTGACGCGCCGGTGAACGCCCGAAATTTCGCCACTTGACGGCGCGCCAGACACAGGCATAGACCTGAAAGCAGCTAGGAGATTTGTGCCCCGACGCCCTTCAAGGCAGCGGGACCACAGCAAATCGGACCGGCACACGCAGGAGCGGAAACCCCGCTCGTCCGTGTGCCGGTTTTTTTTTGGACTGATGCCATGACCGATGCGGTTGTCATCTGCGAATGCTTTGCCCGCGACGGGCTGCAGCATGAGCCCGTCTTCCTGCCGAGCGAGCAGAAGATCGCGCTGATCGACGCCTTCACCGCCGTGGGCTTCCGGCGGATCGAGGCGACCTCCTATTCCAATCCCAAGGTCGTGCCGGCCTTCGCCGACGCCAGCGAGGTCCTCGCCGGCATCCGGCGCAAGGACGGGGTTTTCTACAAGGCGACCTGTCCCAATCCGCGCGCCGTCGCCCGCGCAGTCGCCGATTTGGAAGCCGGCTACGGACCCAATGAGATCAGCCTGCTGGTCTCCGCGACGGAGGCGCATAGCGAGCGCAACCTGAAGAGCTCGCGGGCCGCGCAATGGGCCAATGTCGAGGCGATGGTCGCCGCTGCGCAAGGCCGTTTCCGCCTGATCGGCACGATCTCGGTCGCCTTCGGCTGCCCGTTCGAGGGCCAGGTCGACGCCGGGACAATCATCGCCGACGCAGAACGGTTCGCAGCCCTGGGCGTGCGCCACGTCACGCTCGGCGACACCACCGGCCTCGCCACGCCGCGCACCACCAAGGCGCTGTTCCAGGCCATCGCCGCGGCCGTGCCGGAGCTGACGCTGATCGCGCATTTCCACAACACCCGCGGCACCGGCCTCGCCAATTGCGTCGCCGCTTATGAGGCCGGCGTGCGCAATTTCGACAGCGCCTTCGGCGGCATCGGCGGCCACCCGGCCCAGCTCGTCTATGGCGGCGGCTTCACCGGCAATGTCGCGACCGAGGACCTCGTCAACATGTTCGAGGCGATGGGCGTGCCGACCGGCCTCGACCTCGCCGCCCTGATCGAGACCGCGCATCGCTGCGAGGAGGTTCTCGGTCGCCAGCTCCATTCGATGGTCGCCCGCTCCGGGCTTGGCCTCGTCGCCTGATCCTGAAGAGGTATCATGTCCCAAGCCCCAGCTCCCCTGATCGTCGAGACCCGCGGCGCCGTCCGCATCCTGACGATGAACCGGCCCGACAAGCTCAATGCGCTCGACACGGCGCTGACGCAGGCGCTCTTCGACGGATTGCTCGCGGCGCAGGAAGACGAGACGGTCCGGGCCATCGTCCTGGCCGGCGCCGGGCGCGGCTTCTGCGCCGGCGCCGACCTCAAGGAATTCGCCGATCTCACCCCGGCCAACCAGAAGGCCGTGATCGCCCGCGCCGACCTGACGACGCGGCTGCACATGCTGCTGCCCGGCCTGTCGAAGCCGATCGTCGCCGCCGTGCAGGGCGTCGCGGTCGGCGGCGGCGCCGGCACCGCGATCGGCTGCGACATGGTCGTCGCCGGCAGCGACCTGAAATTCGGCTATCCCGAGCTGCGCCACAGCATCGTTCCCGCCATCGTGATGACGAGCCTGCAGCGCGCTGTCGGCCGCAAGCTCGCCTTCGAGCTGGTCAGCACCGGGCGGATGGTCGGCGCCGAGGAGGCGCTTCGGCTCGGCTTCGTCAACAAGGTGGTGGCGCCGGAGGATGTGCTGGCCGAGGCCCTCGCCATCGCCGAGGGCTGGGCCAAGGTGAAGCCGGTCGCGATGGAGGCGACCAAGCGGCTGTTCTATCGCGTCGCCGACCTGCCCTTCGAGGCGGCGATGGCGGCCGGGCGCGACATCAATGCGCTGATGCGCAGCTTCCGCGACGGGGATAGCGCATGAGACCGCTCGAGGGCATCACCGTCGTCGATTTCTCGCGCGTCCTCGCCGGGCCGATGGCGACGATGATCCTGGCCGAGATGGGGGCGAGGGTCATCAAGGTGGAGCGCCCCGGCACGGGCGACGAATCCCGACAATGGGAACCGCGCGTCGGCGAGGAAAGCGCCTATTTCTTCGCCTTCAACCGCGGCAAGGAATCGATCGTTCTCGACCTGAAGACCCCGGCCGGTCGCGCCGCGGCAAGGACGCTCGCGCTCCAGGCCGATGTCGTCCTCGAAAACTTCCTGCCCGGCCAGATGGACAAGATGGGGCTGGGTTATGCCGAGCTCGCAAAGGAGAAGCCGGGGCTCGTCTACGTCTCCAATACCGGCTTCGGCCAGAACGGCCCCTATCGCGACCGCGTCGGCTACGACACCATCTTCCAGGCGCTGAGCGGCGTGATGGCGCTGACCGGCCATCCCGATGGACCGCCCGCCAAGGTCGGCGTGCCGATGGCGGATTTGACCGCCGGGCTCTGGAATGCCGTCGCCATCCTGACCGGGCTGGTCGGCCGCGCCAGCAGCGGCAAGGGCTGCCATGTCGACCTCTCCATGCTCGACACCCAGATCAGCCTGCTGACCATCGCCGCGGCGCGCCTCTTTGCGCTGGGCGAAGACCCGCAGCGCACCGGCACCGAGCATCCCGGCCGCGTCCCCTCCGCCGCCTTCGCCTGCGCCGGCGACGAGTGGCTGCACATAAGCGGCAGCGACCAGCATTGGCAGGCGATCTGCTCGGTCCTCGGCCTCGACGAACTCGCGGCCGACCCGGCCCTCGCCGGCAATGCCGAGCGGGTGAAGCAGCGCGAGCGCGTGATGGCGACGATGCGCGAGGCCCTGGCTGGGCGCAAGCGCGCCGATGTCGCCGAGGCCCTGCGCGCTGCCGGCGTCCCAGCCGGTGAGGTCAACACGGTCGCTCAGGCGCTGGCCGATCCGCATGTGCAGGCGCGCGGCATGGTGGCGGAGTTCCAGCATCCGACGGCCGGCGCCTTCCCGGCGCTGCGCAATCCGCTGCGCTTCACCGGCTATGACGCCCCGTCTCTCGGCACCCCACCGCTGCATGGCGCCGACAGCGCCGCCCTCGCCGCCGAGTTCGGCCTGAAGGAGATCGGCTGATGAGCGAGACTCTTCTGTCCGGAATGGCGTTCGAGCGCCTGGCGGTCGCCGCCGACGGCCCGATCCTGCGGGTGACGCTGAACCGCCCGGAAGCGCGCAACGCGCTCGACCTGACGATGTGCCGCGAATTGCGCGCCGTGTTCGAGGCGATCGAGGCTGATCCGGCGATCCGCATCGTCCGGCTCGACGGCGCCGGCCCGGTTTTCTGCGCCGGGGCCGACCTCAAGGAGCGCAAGGGCAAGGACGAGATCTGGGTCCGGCAGCGCCGGCTCGCCTCCTTCGCCGCCTATGACGCAATCGAGCGCTCCAGCAAGGCCGTGATCTGCGTCGTCGACGGCCCGGTCGTCGGCTCCGGCGGCGAGATCGCCATGGCCTGCGACTTCATCATCGCCTCTGAACGCACGAGCTTCACCTTCCCCGAAGCGCACTGGGGCACGGTCGGCGCGACGCAGCGGCTGCAGCGCGTCGTCGGCAAGCGGCTGGCGAAGGAGCTGCTGTTCACCGCGCGGCGCTGGCCGGTCGAGGACGCGCTGGCCGCCGGCCTCGTCAACCGCATCGTCAAGCCGGACGAACTCGAAGCGACCGTCGCGGAGCTGCTCGCACAGATCGCCAAGGCGCCGGCGCTGGCGTTGACCCTCGCCAAGCAATCGATCGAGCTCGGCGAGAAGACCGACCTCGCCACCGGCATCCGCATCGAGCTCGCCGCGATCGAGCGCGCGCTCGCCGACACCGAATGGCGCAAGGGCCTCGAAGCCTTCGCCGAACGCGACGCACAGGGAAAGAGCTCATGAGCGCCAGCGAGCTGCCATCCAATCTCTTCGGCTGCGCCGGCACTTTGCCGGAGGCACTGGCACGGGCTGTGCGCCTGGCCGGCCAGGAGGAAGCCGTCGTCTGCAATGGCGAGCGCATCAGCTATGCCGCTCTCGCCGCCCGGGTTGACGACGTCGCCGCCGCCCTCGCCGCGCATGGCGTCGGCAAGGGCGACCATGTCGGCATCTGCCTCGGCAACAGCATACCCTGGATCGTCGTGTTCCACGCCATCGCCCGGCTCGGCGCCGTCACCGTGCCGGTCAATACCCGGCTCAAGGCGGAGGAGATCGCCTACACGCTGCGACAGTCGGACGTCTCGCTGCTGTTCATGACCGACCAGCTGCTCAAGATCGATTTCGTCGAGATCCTCAGGCAGATCTGCCCCGCGATCGACAAAACGCTGCCCGACCCGGCCCTGCCCAAGCTCACTCGCATCGTCGTGCTCGGCGAGACCGTCCCGGCGGGCGCGACTGCATTCGCCGATTTCCTCAAGGCGGGCGCCGGCCAGCCGGTGCCGGAGCCCGTCCCGACGGCCGATGATCCGCTGCTGATCCAGTACACCTCCGGCACCACCTCCTTCCCGAAGGGGGCGGTGCTGACCCATCGCAACATGACCTGGGACGCCTATTCCGCTGGCCGCTTCTTCGGCCTGCGCTCGGGCGAGCGCTATTTCAGCCCACGCCCCTTCTTCCACGTCGCCGGCAGCACGCTCGCCGTGATCGCCTCGCTGCAGCATCTCGCCTGCCTCGTCAGCTGCGAGCGCTACGAGCCGGGCGACGCCTTGCGCCTGATGGAAGAGGAGCGCTGCACGCTGATGTCGGGCAACGACACCATCTTCCTGATGCTGCTCGACCACCCCGATCTGCCGCAGCGCAAGCTCTCCCTGCGCGGTGGCTGGGCGGCGGCGACGCCCTCGGTAATGGAGCGCATCGCGCGCCAGCTCGGCGCGACCGAGATGGCGGTCTGCTACGGCCAGTCGGAAGCTTCCCCGAACATCTGCACCGCCGCCTGGTGGGACCCGCTCGCCGACCGGATCGCCGGCTGGATGCGCATCCATCCCGGCGTCGAGGTCGAGATCCGGGCGACCGAGGACGGCCCGGAACCAGGCCCCGGCGAGGTCGGCGAGATCTATGCGCGCGGCTGGAACGTGATGCAGGGCTATTACGCCAAGCCCGAGGAAACCCGCGCAGCCCTCAGCGAAGACGGCTGGCTGCGTACCGGCGATCTCGGCCGCCTCTCGCCCGATGGCCGGCTCGCCTTCGTCGGCCGTGCCAAGGACATCATCCGGGTCGGCGGCGAGAACGTCGCCTCGGCCGATATCGAGAATGTTCTGCACCGCCATCCCGGCATCCAGCAGGCACAGGTCGTCGGCGTGCCCGACAAGCGCCTGATCGAGGTGCCCGCTGCCTTCGTGATCCTGGCGAGCGGCACCTCGCTCGCCCCCGATGAGATCATCGCCTGGAGCAAGGAGCACCTCGCCGGCTTCAAGGTGCCGCGCTATGTCGAGATCGTCGAGAGCTTCGACCAGATCGGCATGACCGCGAGCTCCAAGGTCCAGAAGAACAAGCTCGCCGCCCATGCGCGCCAGCTCTTCGGGCTCGAGGCGGTGGCATGAACACGCGCATCGAGAGCCTGCGCATCGAGACCCGCTTCACCCGGCTGGTCGGCATCGACCTGCCGATCGTGCAGGCCGGGATGAGCTGGGCCTCCTCCTGCGTGGCGCTGCCGGCGGCCGTATCGGGCGCCGGTGGGCTCGGCGTCATCGCGGCCGGGCCGATGCGGCGCGACGACCTCAAGGCGGCGATCGCCGGCGTGCGTGCGCAGACGGACCGGCCCTTCGCCGTCAACGTGCCGCTCTATCGCAAGGAGGTCGATGACATCCTGGCGCTGCTCGTGGATGAGCGTGTCCCGGTCATCATCGCCTCGCAGGGCGGGCCGGATCGCTATCTCGACCGCTTCAAGGCGATCGGCACGCTCTGCCTGCATGTCGTCGCCTCGGAAGTCCATGCCGCCAAGGCCGCAGCCAAGGGCGTCGATGGTCTCGTGGTGGTCGGCGGCGAGGCCGGCGGCCACCCGCCGCCGGAGCTGGTCTCGACACTGGTGATCAGCCGCGCCGTGGCGAAGGCCGTGCCCGCGCTGCCGATCGTGCTCGGTGGCGGCATCGCCGACGGCCAGGGCCTTGCGGCCGCGCTGGCGCTGGGCGCCGATGCCGCGCAGCTCGGTACCCGCTTCATGGCGACGCCGGAGGCGTGCCTGCACGCGGATTATCGCCGCCGCGTCGTCGCGGCTAACGTCTCCGACACCATGGTGGTCGGACGCGGCTTCGGGATGATCCGCGTGCTGCGAAACCGCTTCGCCGAAGAGATGGCGGCGGCCGAGCGCGCCGGACGCCCCGACGAGGAGCGGCGTGAGCTCTTCCAGCGTTCCTCGCTGAAGCTCGCCGCCTTCGACGGCGACATCGAGGACGGCAAGGTCGAGGCCGGGCAGAGCGCCGGGCTGATCGACGACATCGTCCCGGCCAGCGAGCTCGTGACGCGGATCGCCGAAGAATACCGGGCGACGCTGGCGCGGCTCCCTGCAGCCCACCCCATCCGCGAGCCTGCCTTGCAGCTCTCGTGACCATCCGCGCCGCCAGAGCCGGAAAAGCCATAAACGGGAGGAGGATCGACATGGACAGGCGCAGATTCATGACGACCGCCGGGGCAGCGATGCTGGCGCCGCGCGGTGCCGGCGCGCAGGGCTATCCGGTCAGGCCGATCCGCCTGATCGTCACCTTCGCGGCCGGCGGCCCGGCCGACCTGTTCGCCCGCGCCCTTGCCAGCGGGATGAGCGCCCGGCTCGGCCAGCAGGTGGTCATCGACAATCGCCCCGGCGGCGCCGCAGGACTGCCCGCCATCGACGCCATCGCCAAGGCGGGGCCGGACGGCTACCAGATCGCGCTGGCCGGCGCGGCGGCGCTCTCGACCGTGCCGTTCATGATCGCGAAAATGCCGTTCGACTGGGAGACCAGTCTGACGCCGCTCACACTGGTGTCGCGCGTTCCGGAAGTCATCACCACCAACGCCAAGCTCGGCCTCAAGAACCTCGCCGACCTCGTCGCCTACGCGAAGAAGAATCCGGGCAAGGTCAATTTCGGCTCGGCCGGGCTCGGCAGCATCACCCACCTCGCCAGCGAGCTGTTCAAGGCGGAAGCAGGGATCGACATCACCCATGTGCCCTATCGTGGCGCCGCGCCGGCGGTGAACGATCTGATCGCTGGCCATATCGACATGGTCACGGCCGATATCCCGGTGCTGCTGCCGCAGATCCAGGCCGGCAGCGTCAATGCCCTGGCGGTCACCACGGACAAGCGGATCAAGGCCCTGCCGGATGTGCCGACCACCGCCGAAGCCGGCTTTCCCAAGGTCGTCTCAGACAACTGGTACGGGCTGGTCGGACCGGCCGGGATGCCCGCGGAGGTGTCGAGCCGGATCCACGCCGCCGCCCTCGCGACCCTCCGCTCGGATGAGTTGCTGAAGCAGTTCGAGAGCCAGGAGGCGATCTCCTCGCCGACCTCGCCGGACGAGTTCGTCGCCTTCATCAAGGCCGAACGGGCGAAATGGGGGCCGCTGATCGCCTCGATCGGGGTCAAGCTCGAATAGCGCCCGCACCGCTCCCCGGCCAACGACCGGCCGCACAGCTGCGGCCCCAAGCTCCCAACGCAGGACATCGGATCATGCTCGACAAGCCCCTTCTCATCGCCGGCTCCTGGCGCGCGCCGTCCGGCTCCCGCACCGGCGACGTCGTCGATCCCGCCACCGGCGCGGTCATCGGCAAGCTCGGCTTCGCCGAGGCGGCCGATGTCGATGCCGCCCTGGAGGCCGCACGGAAGGGTTTCGCCACCTGGCGCGCCATGACCGCGCTCGAACGCGCGCGCATCCTGCATCGCGCCGCCGCTTTGGTCCGCGAGCGCGCCGAGGTGCTGGCGCAGCATATGACCCGCGAGCAGGGCAAGCCGCTGGCCGAGGCGCGCGGCGAAGCCGGCACCGCGCCCGAGCATATCGAGTGGTATGCCGAGGAAGGCCGGCGCGCCTATGGCCGGGTGATCCCCTCGCGCATCCCCGGCGCACGCCAGATCGTCGTCAAGGAGCCGGTCGGCCCGGTCGCGGCCTTCAGCCCGTGGAATTTCCCGCTCGCCCAGCTCGTCCGCAAGATCGCCGGAGCGCTGGCTGCCGGCTGCTCGATCATCGCCAAGCCGCCGGAAGAAGCGCCCTCGGCCTGCATCGAGCTCGCCAAATGCTTCCAGGAGGCCGGCCTGCCCGAAGGCGTGCTCAACATCCTGTTCGGCGTACCCGCCGAGATCTCGGAACGGCTGATCGCCTCGCCGGTGATCCGCAAGGTCTCCTTCACCGGCTCGGTCCCGGTCGGCAAGCATCTCGGCGCGCTGGCGGGGGCGCAGGCGAAGCGCGCCACCATGGAGCTCGGCGGCCACGCCCCCTTCATCGTCTGCGACGATGTCGATCTCGACGCGGTCGTGAAGCTCGGCGTGGGCCTGAAGTTCCGCAATGCCGGCCAGGTCTGCGCTTCGCCGACGCGCTTCTATGTGCAGGACGCCGTCTATGACGGCTTCCGCGCCGCCTTCACCGAGGCCGCCAGGGCGGTCAAGGTCGGCCCCGGTGCCACCGAGGGCACGCAGATGGGCCCGCTCGCCAATGCCCGCCGGCTCGATGCGCTGCAGGACTTCGTCGCCGACGCCGTCCAGCACGGCGCCAGGCTCGAAACCGGCGGCCGCCGCATCGGCAATGAGGGCTTCTTCTTCGAGCCCACCGTGCTCTCCGACGTGCCCGACGCCGCCCGCATCATGCGCGACGAGCCGTTCGGGCCGGTCGCGGCGCTGGTCCGGGTCGGCTCAGTCGACGAGGCGATCGAGCGCTCGAATGCCCTGCCCTTCGGCCTCGCCGCCTTCGCCTTCACCCGCTCGACCAAGCGCGCGGCGCAATTCGCGGATGGCCTCGAGAGCGGCATGGTCTCGATCAACCATTTTGGCCTGGCCGCGGCCGAGACCCCGTTCGGCGGCATCAAGGATTCCGGCTACGGCAGCGAAGGCGGCACGGAAGGGCTGGAAGCCTATCTCTCGACCAAGTTCGTCAGCCAGGTCGGCGCCTGAGCGCGTCCCATCCAATCGCAAGAGGCGACCATGACCACGCTTCAGCACAACCCGGCTTCGATCGCGCCGCCCGCCCGCAATCTCTATTCGCATGGGGTCGAGACCCGCGGCCCGGGCCGCCAGCTCTTCATCGCCGGACAGGTCGGCGTCCGGCCCGACGGCTCCATTCCCGAGGCCTTCGACGACCAGGTCCGGCAGATGATGGACAATATCGGCGCCGTCCTCGCCTCGACCGGCATGGGCTTCGACGACATCGTCAAGATCACCGCCTATTGCCGCAGCGCCGAGGAGATCATCGGCTATGCTGGCATCCGCAACGGCTACTTCTCAGACAAGCCGCCGGCGACGACCGCCTTCGTGGTCGGGGGCCTCGCCAATCCCGCCTGGCTGATCGAGGCCGATGCCATCGCCTTCAGGGCGGACTGAGCCGGTGAACGCCGCCGTCCCCCAAGGCCGCTCGCGGCACGAAGCCCAAGTCGATGTCGGCGACGACACGCGACTGTGGACTTGGGATACGGGCGGCGACGGCCCGGCCATCGTCCTGCTGCACGCCTCGGCCGGCAGCGGCGAATGCTGGGACCTGCAATGGCCGGTCTTCGCCGAAGCCGGCTACCGCGTCATCGGCTATTCCCGGCGCGGGCATTTCGGCTCCGACGACGGCGATGCGACTGCCATGACGCCGGCCTCGACCGACCTGCTTAGGCTCGTCGATGCGCTCGGGCTCGGCCGCTTCCACCTGATCGGCACCGCCGCCGGCGGCATGGTCGCGACCGATTTCGCGGTGTCACATCCGCAGCGCCTGCTCAGCTTCGTCATCTCCAGCAGCATCGTCGGGCTGGTCGACGACGATTATCAGGCGATGCTGCAGCGGTTGCTGCCGCCCGAATTCGAGCGACTTCCCCATGATTTCCGCGAGCTCGGCCCGTCCTTCCGCGCGCAATGCCCCGAAGGCGTCGCCCGCTGGAATGCGATGCTGGCACGCTCCGGCGTCGAGCGCGTTCCCTTGCGCTTCGCCAACCGCGTCCGCTGGGCCGATCTGCCGCGCTTCGACTTTCCCACGCTCGTCCTGACCGGCGATGCCGATCTCTACGCCCCGCCGGCCAATGCGCGTCTGATCGCCAGCCGGATCCCCGGCGCGCGCCTGACCATCCTGCCCGGTTCCGGCCATTCGCCCTGGTGGGAGGTGCCGGAGCTCTACAACCGCGAAATCCTGAACTTTCTCGGCTCCGTGAGCCGCTAGGAGCACCTTGACTATGGCTATCCCTTCCACCGAGGCCGACCGGATCGTCGCCATCGAGGTCAGGCGCTGCGTCCAGCCGCAGCAGGACCCTGCCTGGCGCTTCGCTTTGGGAGGCATCCCGCGTCTCGACGGGCTGATCGTGACCTTGCGCGCAGCGTCCGGCCTCGTTGGCGAAGGGCATGTCGAGGCGATGGCCTTCTATGCCGACGATCTCGCCGGTTCGGAGGCCGCCATCGAGGTGCTGCGCCCAACCCTGCTCGGCGCCGATCCCCTGCACTATGCCCAGACGCGGGATCGCCTCGACAAGGCTCTCTCCGGCCACGAAGCGGTCAAGGCCGGCATCGACAGCGCGCTACACGAACTGGCGGCGCGGACACTGCGCGTGCCGCTGCATGTGCTGTTCGGCGGCGCGCGACGGCAGACCGTCGAGCTCCAGCGCATCCTGCCGCTCAAGGACCCGCAGGGCATGGCCACCGATGCCGCCAGGCTGGCCGGGCTCGGCTATCGCTGCCTCAAGGTGAAGGTCGATGGCGATGCCGACCTCGCCGAGGCGCGCGTGAGGGCTGTGCGCGAGAGCGTCGGGGCCGATGTCAGACTCTCGGCCGATGCCAATCAGAGTTACACGCCGAAAGCCGGGTTGCGCATGATCGAGCGCATCGCCCGCCATGGCGTCGACCTCGTCGAGCAGCCTGTTCCCGCCGCGGACATTGCGGGCCTCGCCTTCATCTCGCAGCGCAGCCCGATCGCGGTCGAGGCCGATGAAGCCATCCGCTCACTGCGCGACATCGTCACGCTGATCGCGGAAGGCGCCTGCGACAGCTTCAACCTGAAGAGCTCGGTGCTGGGCGGGCTTGGCAAGGTCTTCATCGCCGCGCAGATCTGCGAGGCGGCAGGACGGACCTATCGGGTCGGTACCGCCTATGGCCCCCGCCTGATCGCGGCGCAGTGCCTGCACCTGGCGGCGGCGCTGCCCTCCTGTCACTACCCCGTCGAGTTCGCCGAGTTCGACCATCTGCTCGATGATCCCTTCAGCGGACTGGAGGCTGTGGAGGGCCGGCTTTCTCTACCGCAAGGTGTCGGTTCGGGGCTGCCGCAACTATCGGGGAATACTTGACATTCCCCAAGGCCGGCTTCAGGTTCAACAGGTTAGGCGGTTGGCGGTAACGAGGGATCCAATCCTCGCTATATCAAGCCTTCCTCACCGGCACTGGTCGATCAAACGCCGTAGAGCGCGCGACCCGTGATCTCGTTCAGGTGAGGAGCTCAGACAATGAACATCCGGACAAGTTTTGCGCGCGCCGTGCGCGTTGCAGGCGTCGTGATCGCGGCCAGCATGGCGACAGCAGTCGCCGCGCAGGACAAGGACACCTTCCGCTTCGCCGCAGCGACCGACCTGCGCGTCATCGATCCGATCTGGTCGCTGGAATACAACAGCCGCAACCACGGCTATCTCGTCTATGACACGCTGTTCGCCTTCGACTCGAAGTTCCAGGTCAAGCCGCAGATGGTCGATACCTGGACCGTCTCCGACGACAAGCTGCGCTATGCGTTCAAGCTGCGGCCGGGCCTGACCTGGCATGACGGCACGCCCGTCACCGCCGCCGACTGCGTCGCCTCGATCAAGCGCTGGGGCCAGCGCGACTCGATCGGCCAGGCGCTGATCGCCGCTGCCAGCGAGATCAAGGCGACCGGGGCCGATACGTTCGAGATCGTGCTGAAGGAACCGTTCGGCCATGTGCTCTCGGCGCTGGCCAAGACCGGCTCGCCGGTGCCGTTCATGATGCCCGAGCGCATCGCCAAGACCAGCGGCTTCGAGCAGATCAAGGAGACCATCGGCTCCGGCCCCTTCATGTTCGCGCGCGACGAATGGATGCCGGGCGACAAGGCGGTCTACAAGAAGTTCAAGGGCTACAAGCCCCGCTCGGAGCCCTCCGATTTCATGGCGGGCGGCAAGATCGCCAAGGTCGAGCGCATGGAATGGGTGTTCATCCCCAGCGGCGCCACCGCCGCCGCCGCGCTGATGGCCGGCGAGGTCGACTGGCTCGAGCACCCGCCTTCCGACCTCCTGCCGACCCTGCAGAACGACAAGGACATCACCGTCCGCGCCGTCGACCCCTTCGGCATGCAGACGATGATCCGCTTCAACCATATCCATCCGCCCTTCGACAACGAGAAGGTCCGGCGCGCCGTGCTGCAGACGATCGAGCAGGGCGAATACCTGCGCGTTCTGAGCGACGACAAGCGCAGCTGGGAGCCCTGCCGCAGCTTCTATTTCTGCGGCACCCGCTTCGGCCGGGACCTCGCGCCCGAACAATTGCTGTTCAAGAAGAACCTGGACGAGGCGAAGAAGACGCTCGCCGCCTCCGGCTACAAGGGCGAGAAGGTCGTGCTGCTCGATGCCGTCGACGACGCGATCCTGCATCCGATCACCGTCGTGCTCTTCGACAACCTCAAGGCGATCGGCCTGAATGTCGAGCTCCGGGCGACGGACGGCGCCACCATCTTCGCGCTGATGCTGAAGCAGGAGCCGATCGCGCAGGGCGGCTGGAACATCGGCCCGCAATATGCCGACAGCACCAACTACTCCGTGCCCTTCCTCAACAACGCCTTGCGGGCGGGTGGCGTCGGCAAGGCCTCGATCGGCTGGCCGAAGAACGAGGCGATCGAGACGCTGCGGGCCGCCTTCCTCAAGGCGCCTGAGGCCGAGCAGGGCGCGATCGCCGACAAGATCCAGCAGGAGGCCTATGCCGCCTCGCTCTATGGGCTGACCGGCCAGTACAAGCAGCTCACCGCCTATCGCAAATCGGTCGAAGGCCTGATCGACTCGCCGATCCCGCTGTTCTGGAACGTCGGCAAGAAGTGAGCGGCCGGCGGCGCGCGCCCGGCGTGCGCCGCCTTTTCATCTGCCGTGAGCGCGTCACTCGGCGCGCCGGCGGACCGTCGGCGGAGCGCATGGCCCGCCCTCAAGCACTGGAACGGAGCCACCGATGCTGGCCTATATCCTCAAGCGCCTGCTCGCGACCATCCCGGTGATGGCGACCGTCGCGGTCATTGTCTTCATGCTGCTGCATCTGACGCCGGGCGATCCCGCCGCGCTGATCGGCGGCGATCTCGCGACACCCGAGGATCTGCGCCGCATCCGCGAGCAGCTCGGCCTGGAGCGCCCGATCGCCGAGCAATTCCTCGGCTGGCTCTGGCAGGTGCTGCAGGGCGATCTCGGGACATCGCTGTTCAACCAGATGCCGGTGTCGCAACTGATCGCGCAGCGGATCGAGCCGACCCTGATCATCGGCCTGACGATCATGACCTTCGCGGTGATCGTCGCGATCCCGCTCGGCGTCGTCGCCGCCTGGAAGGCCGGCAGCTGGATCGACCAGCTGATCATGACGCTCGCGGTCATCGCCTTCTCGATGCCGATCTTCCTGATCGGCTACCTCCTGATCTTCAAGTTCTCGGTCGAGCTGAAATGGTTCCCGGTCCGCGGCTACCAGCCGATGTCGGCGGGATCGGCGAAATTCTTCCCGCATATCGTGCTGCCGAGCCTGACCGTCAGCTTCATCTACATCGCCCTGCTGACGCGGATGACCCGCGCGACGGTGCTCGACGTGCTGAACCAGGACTATATGCGCACCGCCCGCGCCAAGGGCATGGCGACGCCGCGCATCCTCGCTGTGCATGCGCTGAAGAACGCCGCCGTGCCGATCGTCACCATGGTCGGCATCGGGCTGTCCTCACTGCTCGGCGGCATCGTCGTCACCGAGACCGTCTTCGCCATCCCCGGCATGGGGCGCCTGATGATCGATGCGATCATCCGCCGCGACTTCCCGATCCTGCAGGGGGTCATCCTCGTGCTGTCGGCGCTCTACGTGCTGATCAACCTCCTGATCGACCTGTCCTATTCGCTGTTCGATCCGCGCATCCGCTATTGAGAACGAGCCCATGAGCATCGCCATCGAGGCCCCTCGCAAGAGCGCCAGTTCCAAGACATTGAGCTATTGGCTGCGGCGCTATCCTCTCTTCATCCTCGGCTGCATCGGCCTGGCCGCGATCATCCTGCTCGCTTTGTTCGCGCCACTGATCGGGACGCATGATCCGGTGGCGATCAATCCCGCCGCCCGGCTGCGGCCGCCGAGCGATGCCTGGCTGTTCGGCTCCGATCCGTTCGGCCGCGACGTCTTCAGCCGAGTCATCTGGGGCGGGCGGGTCTCGCTCACCGTCGGCATCGGCGTCGCCGCCCTCTCGGTCTGCCTCGGCCTCGCGATCGGCATGATCGCCGGCTTCAACCGGGTCGCCGATGCAATCCTGATGCGGATCATGGACGGGATGATGGCGATCCCCGGCATCCTCTTGGCCGTCGCGCTCGTCGCCATCGTCAAGCCGAGCATCACCACGGTCGTCGTGGCGATCGCGATCCCGGAAGTGCCGCGCGTCGTGCGTCTCGTCCGCTCCGTCGTGCTGAGCATCCGCGAGCAACCTTATATCGAGGCAGCCCGATTAAGCGGCGTCCGCTTTCCCGGCCTTCTGATCAGGCATGTGCTGCCCAACACGATCGCGCCGCTGATCGTGCAGGCGAGCTTCGTCTGCGCCTCGGCGATCCTGTCGGAAGCCTATCTCAGCTTCCTCGGCCTCGGCATCCCGCCGACGACGCCGACCTGGGGCAGCGTGATCTCGGAGGGGCGCAACGTCGTGCAGCTCGCCTTCTGGGTCGTGCTCTATCCGAGCCTCTTCCTCGGGGCGACCGTGCTGTTCATCAACCTGATCGGCGACGGCCTGCGCGACATGCTCGATCCGCGTCTCGCTCGGACCTTGTAAGGCCCGCTGGCTGCGCAGGCGCCCTCCGGCTCAGCGCAGCCGCTTGACCTCGTCGGCCGTGACGCTCGGCTGCTGCCCGCCCCAGTTTGCCCGCAGCCAGTTGGAGAGGTCGGCGACCTGCTGGTCGGAGAGCTGCCCGGCGAAGCCCGGCATCGGCTGCATGCGCTCCAGCCCGGGGAAACGCTGGGCCGGGATGCCCGTCAGGATGACCTTGTTGAGGTTGCGCGCATCGGCAAGCCGCAGCGAGGCATTGGTCGCCAAGGGCACCACGACATGCGGGATGCCCTGCCCGTCCATGCCATGGCAGCCGGCGCAAACGGCGACGTAGCTGGCGCGGGCGGAAGCCGCGACCTCGGCGGAGACGGCGACCGGCTTCGGCGGCGGCGGCGGAGTCGCGGTCTCCGGTAGCTTGTCGAGGTCGAAGAGATAGGCCGACATCGCCGCGAGGTCGTCAGCGGTGAAATACTGGGTCGAGAAGTGGACGACCTCGAACATCTGGTTGGTCATCGCGCCCTGCGCCGAGATGCCCGACTTCATGAAACCAGTGAAGACCAGCGGATCCAAGCCCATCCGGGTCAGCCCGGCCTTGGTGATATCCGGCGCGATCACGCCTTCGAGCTCCGAACCCTGGAGATAGGCGCTCTCCTTCATGCCCATGGCGAGGTTGCGCGGCGTATGGCACTCGCCGCAATGGGCGAGCGCGTCGGTGAGATAGCGGCCGCGATTCCACAGCGCCGAGCGCCCGGCGACCTCGCTCTTCGTGTCCGAAGAGAGATTGACCAGGTTCCAGAAGGTCAGCCCCTGCCGGATGTTGAGCGGGAACGGCATGTGGTTGGCGCGGTTCGCCACCTTCATCGGCTCGCGGCTCATCAGGAAGGCATAGACCGCGTCGACGTCGTCGGCCGTCAGCTTGCGATAGGAGGCATAGGGCATGGCCGGATAGAGATGGCCATGCTTGCCGACGCCGTCGCGCACGGCGCGGTGGAACTCGGCGCGCGTCCAGTTGCCGATGCCGTGTTCCTTGTCGGGCGAGATATTGGTCGAAAAGATCGTGCCGAGCGGCGTCTCGAACGGCAGCCCGCCGGCCCAGGGCGCGCCGCCCTTGACGACATGGCAGGCATAGCAATCGGCGGCGACGGCGACATAGGCACCGCGCTTGGCGAGAGCCTTCATCTGCTCGGCCGAGAGCGGCTGCTCGATCTCCTTGGCGACCACGCTGCGCTCGAACAGGCCGAGGAAGACGGCTCCCCCGGCGAGCGCACCGACGACAGCGACCGCCAGAGCGGCCAGAAGCAGCTTCCTCGCCATCAGCCTTACGCCTTCACCAAGCCGGGAGTTTTGAGGGCGAGGTCGCGCACCGCCTCGAAATAGCGGACATAGCCGGTGCAGCGGCAGATATGGCGGTCGAGCGCCTCGCTGATCACCTGCTCCAGCGCCTCGCGCTTGACCGGGTTACGCTTCAGCTGGTCGAGCAGCACCGTCGCGCCGGTGACGAAGCCGGGCGTGCAATAGCCGCACTGGAAGGAGAAATGCTCGATGAAGGCCTGCTGGACCGGCGAGAGCTCGGTGATCGCGCCATTGGCATCGCGCTTGGCCTGCCCCTCCACGGTCCTGATCTTGCGGCCGGCGAACCAGTGTGCGCCGGTGATGCAGGTGCGCATCTCCTCCAGCGAACCGTCGGCCTTTTCCAGCACCACCGTGCAGGCATGGCAGATACCCTGGCCGCAGCCCATGCGCGAGCCGGTGAGGTTCAGGTACTCGTAGAGGAAATCCTGCATCATCATCGTCTCGGGGACGTCGATCGGGCCGACGGCCTTGTCGTTGATGGTCAGGGAGAGCTGCTTGGTCGGGATCGTCATGCCAGCGCCTCTTTGATCCTCTCGGGCGTGAGCGGCAGGGTGTAGAAGCGCTTGCCGATGGCATGGGCGACGCCGTTCACGATCGCCGGCACGACCGCGATCATCACCACCTCGGCCATCCCCTTGGGCGGATCGGTGTCGGAGAGCGGCGGCAGCACCTCGGCCGTCTGCTTCCAGACGGCGACATCCCCGGAGGTCGGCAATTCGTAGCGGTTCCAGTTCCAGGTGCCGTCGCCCGGCCCGTCCTCATAGAGCGGCAGGTACTCCTTCAGGGCATGGCCGATGCCCATGGCGAGCCCGCCCTGGATCTGGCCGGAGACCAGTTCCGGCACGATCTGGTTGCCGCATTCGAGGATGGAGTGGTGCGAGAGCAGGCTGACCTCGCCGCTGCCGGTGTCGACGACGATCTCGGCCAGCGTCGCCATCGGCGCGTAATAGGTGACGCCGGCATTGTTGCGCTGTGCCGGCGGATAGGAGACCGAGGCGCGCTCGACGAAATGCCAGCCTCCTTCAGTCATCAGGGCCTTGCGCTCGGCCGGCGCCCCGTCGCCGTACTTCACCGACAGCGCGTCGATGGCGAAGCGGCGGCGCCCGGATCCTGGCACTTCGAACTCGGCTTCCGCCCACTGCCAGCGATTGAAACTGTGCACGGTGATACCGGTAGCGAGGCCGAGCCGATGCGCCTCGGCTGCGACCTCGGCGAAGGACAGCGGCTGCATCGCCGCGGCCGTAACCTTGCCATTGACGACACGCAGATCCTCGCGGCGCACCGCTTCAGGTGCCATCTGGCCGCCGCCGATGCCGCGCGACCAGAGCGAGCGCGCAGCCGGCCAGATCGTCAGATCAACCAGGATACGGGCGGCTTCGCGCGTCGCATGGCCGAGATAGTAGACGCTGTTGGAGGCGCTCATCGGCGAGGTGAAGCTCGGCGTCCAACGCGGATTGGCCATCCGCCTGTCTTCTTCCTCCTGCGACAGCGTATAGGGCTCGTCGGTCGTCTCCAGCGGCATTTGCGGCCAGCGCACCTTGCCGAACACGGTCTCATCCGGCTGCTTGCCGAGGATGGCGGCGGCCATCACCGCCTGCGATGTCGTCGCGCCCGTGCCGATCTCGTGCGCGACATGCGAGAGCTTCAGCCGCCCGCTCGCATCGAATTCGAGCGCGCAGAGCGCAGCCTCCGCGCCGGTGCCGTAGTCCTTGTGCACATGGCCGTAGCCGACACCGTATTTCTTGCCGGGATTGGCGGCCTCGAACTCGGCCTTGCGCTTCTGCCGGTTCACCCAGAGCGGATGCTTCTCCGCCTTGGCCAGGATCTCGTCATGGCGCAGCGCTCCCGACGGGATCGCGCCCTGCGAGTTCTTCATGCCCGATTTCAGTGCGTTGCGCCGGCGAAATTCCATCGGGTCGAGACCGAGCGCCTCCGCCGCCTCGTCGACCATCATCTCGGTCGCCGCCATGGTCTGCAGCGTGCCGTAGCCGCGCATCGAGCCGGCATCGACCGCGCGCGAAGACATGATCGCCGCTGAGAAATCGCTCTTCGGCAGATAGTAGATCGACTGCGCCGCGGTCGCCCCGACCGTGCCGACCGAGACCGAAAAATTCTCGCGCCCGCCGCCATCGTTCTGGTAGCGACCGGTCATCGCCCGGAACTTGCCGGTCTTGCGATCGATCACCATGACCTTCTCCATCTGGAAGGCATGGCGCTTCAGCGCGGTCTGGAACTGCTCGTAGCGATCGTTTGCGAGCCGGACCGGCCGGCCCTCGCCGTAAAGCCCGGCGAGCACGCAGAAGAACGGGAAGAGCGCGTGGTCCTTGGTGCCGTAACCGACGGTGTAGCCGATCCTGAGGTCGATGCTCCCGAGCGGGAACTTCGACTTCGCCAGCATATGCGCCGCCATCTCGGCGACCTCGTGCGGCGACTGCGTCGCGACCAGCGCATGCAGCACGCCGCTCCCGCGCTCGTACCAGACATTGCCGTTGTCCGCCTCCATCGCCGAGGCGTCGGCCGACTGGGTCGAGTAGGAGCGCCGCAGCACCAGCACGTCGTCGCCGGCAGTGGCGATCTCGCGCTCGATCTCGGCCGCCGCCGCCATGCCGCGCGCCATGGCGTCGCCCTCGCCGGCGGCGGGCCATTGCGGCTCGATGCCCTTGAAGCCGGCGCGGATCGTCGTGTCCTTCAGCGCGGAATAGCGGTCCTCGGCATCGGGATTGCCGCCGTCGATCCGGACATAGCGCGCCGCGCCATAGGGGCCGGGCGTGGTCGAGGGACCCTCGGCGCCATAGCGCACGACCTTGTCGTTGAAGCGCAATTTGCGCTTGGCCGCGTCATAGCGGGCGAAATCGTTGTAGATCAGCATGGCGACGGGCTGGCCGAGCAGCCGCGCCGTCTGCCCCTTCGGCACGAAGAAGACGTCGCCATAGAAGCCCGGCCAGGGCGCCGGCATCGCGACGCCATCGGCGATAAGGTCTTCCTGCAACACCAGCCGGTCGGGCTTGAGATCGTCGCCGAGCAGGGAAAGGTCGACGCCGTCGAAGACGCGGTCGACCCGCGTCGCGTGCAGCATGAAGGCGTGCGCCTGCTCCTTCGGCCAGCCCTCGAGATCGCGGGCGCGATAGTCGCGCGTGAAGGTCTTGCCGCCGGTGACCTTGGCGATGGCGTCGAGCCGGTATTTCGGCTTGCCGCCGGAAAGCCAATCGGCGCCGGGGCGCGGCGGCGTCTCGATCAGTTCGGCCTGTGACGTGGAGGGCAGCAGGGAAATCTTGACGGCGATGCCGGCGGCACCGGCCTTGAGGAAGCTTCTGCGCGACAGATCCGCCTTCACGCGCGATCTCCCCCTGCTTTTCCTACGAGCACATCTCGTTTTCGCGAATCATTCTAAAAGCAGATGGTGGGCGCGTACATGGGATTGTTGCTCGGCCTGGTTGTGCGATGCGGCGAAGAGTGAACCGAAGCCTAATAGTGGAAGGTCCAGAGCAGGCTTTCGCTCAGGCCCTTCAGCGCCTCGACCGCGTCGGGGCGCTCGCGCGCCAGCGTGGTGATCAGCGCATCGGCCACGGCGAAGGCGGCGGTCGGCGAATTCGGCAGGAAGCTGTTGCGGGCGGGAGCGAAGAAGGTCATGTCGGCCAGCGGTACCAGCGGCGATGACGGACTGTCGGTCAGGGCGACCAGGACGGCGCCGCGCTTCTTGGCGAACTTCGCGAGCTCGAGCGTGGCGCGCGAATAGCGCGGCAGCGAGATCGCGATGACGACGTCCTGCGGCCCGGCCGAGAGCATGTGGCGCACGGCGCGTTCCGGTCCTCCCCGCGACGAGGCGAAGACCACCTCGGCATCGAGATAGAGCGCCAGCCCATCCTCGAGGAAGGCGCCGACATAGTGGCTGGCGCCGGAGCCGACGATGAAGATGCGGCGCGCCTTCAGCATCAGGCCGATGGCGCGGTTGACCGTCTCCTCCTCCAGCGTCGCGATGGCTTCGTCGAGATTGGCGGCCTCGCCCTTCAGCGTCGTCGCCATGGTGGCGAAGACCGAGCCGGCGGTAGCACGCGCATCGGCGAGCCCTTCGACCGGCGCGAGCGCAACCTTGAGCGCCGTGGACAGTGCCGCGCGGAAATCGCCGTAATTGCGGTAACCCAGCGCCCGGACGAAGCGGGTCACGGTCGCGGTTGAGGTGCCGCTCTTCTCGGCCAGTCCCTCGATCGTCACCGTCGCCGAGTCGAGCGGGCTCTGCAGCACGAAGTCCGCCGCCTTGCGATGGCCCTCGCTCAGCGAGGGGTAGATCCGGGCGATGCGGTTGGCGAGATCCGTCGTCGGCTTCAGGGCGCGTGACATGGCTCTCCTGCTGATTGACGTCGGATCATTTTCATGTTTGCTACCGCGTGAAAATAAAGCTGTCAAAACGACCAGCTACGGGAACGGAGACCGACCGATGCGTCAGCGCGCGCTCATCACCATCCTGCTCGGCGCCAGCATGCTGAGCGCGCCCGCCATGGCGCAGACCCTGCGTATTGCGCTCGCCTCCGAGCCGACCGCCGTCGACCCGCATTATCACGACCTCACCCCCAACAATGCGCTGGCCCAGCACATCTTCGACAACCTCGTGCGGCAGGACGAGAAGCAGGCGCTGCAGCCCGGCCTCGCCACCTCCTGGGAGAATGACGGCAAGAACCGCTGGACCTTCAAGCTGCGCCAGGGCGTCAAGTTCACCAACGGCCAGTCCTTCGGCGCGCAGGATGTGGTCTTCACCTTCTGCCGCACGCTGAAGAACGAGACCAAGGTCTCCGATTCCTTCGCCGATATCACCGGCAATTTCGCCAAGGTCGAGACCCCGGACGCCGGCACGCTGGTCATCGAGACCAAGGAGCCGGAGCCTCTGCTGCCGAACCTGCTCTCGGGCCTGCCGATCCTCTCCGCCTCGATCGTCCAGCATGGCGAGATCAAGTACGACATCGCCAGCAATTGCGGCGTCACCGGCCCCTGGCCGGCGGTCAACAACTTCAACGACGGCACGATGGCGATCGGCACCGGGCCGTACAAGCTGAAGTCCTATGTGCGCGGCTCGGCGATCGAGCTCGAGCGCAACCCGGATTACTGGGGTGGCCAGCAGCCCTGGGCCGCCGTGCGCTTCCTGCCGGTGACCAATGCCGGCCCGCGTCTCGCCGGCCTGCTCGCCGGCGACTATGACGTGATCGAGAACCCGGCGGCGCGCGACCTTGCCCGCATCAAGAGCGACAAGCGCTTCGGCTCGGTCATCACGCCCTCGACCCGCGTGGTCTATTTCCAGCTCGACGTCGCCCGCGACGAGAGCCCCTTCGTCAAGGCCCCCGACGGCAAGAACCCGCTGAAGGATGCCCGCGTGCGCAAGGCGATGTCGCTCGCCATCGACCGCGAGGCCATCGTCAAGCGCATCATGGACGGCGCCGCCGAGCCGGCCTACCAGTACCTGCCGACCGGCATGTTCGGCACGCTGCCGAACCCGCCCAAGCTCGCCTATGACCCGGCCGCTGCGAAGAAGCTGCTGGCCGAGGCCGGCTATCCCAACGGCTTCCAGCTGACGCTGTCCTCGACCAATGACCGCTACATCAACGACAGCCAGATCACCCAGGCCGTTGCGCAGTACCTGACCCAGATCGGCATCAAGGCCGAGGTCGATGCGATGACCCGCGCGATCTACTTCCCGCGCCGCGCCAAGAAGGAATTCAGCGTCGCGATCGGCGGCTGGGGCTCGGCGACCGGCGAGGCCGCCTCCTTCCTGCGCCAGTGGCCGCCGACCCCGAACGAGGCCAAGACCCTCGGCGGCTCGAACTATGGCGGCTACAAGAACGACGAGTTCGACAAGGTGATCCGCGCCGCGGTCTCCCAGCTCGACGACAAGAAGCGCGCCGAATTGCTGCAGCAGGCGATGAAGCTCGTCCTCGACGACGGCGCCTTCATTCCGCTCCACTTCGAAAGCGGCATCTGGGCCCACAAGGCCGAGCTCGCCGTCACCGGCCGCGCCGATCAGTTCATGCTCGCCATGTCGGTGAAGCCGGCGAAGTAAGCCGGCAAGCACTCGCCCGAGGCTCAGTGCCATGACCGCCTTTGTCCTGCAGCGGCTGATCCAGAGCGTGCTCGTGCTGCTCGCGGTCTCGGTCGTGGTCTTCTTCGCGGTCTACGGCATCGGTGATCCGATCGAGCTACTGGTCTCGCCCTCGGCCAGCGCGGCCGAGCGCGAAGCGCTGATCCGCCGCCTCGGGCTCGACCTGCCGGTCTGGCAGCAATACCTGACCTTCATGGCCAATGCGCTGAAGGGCGATCTCGGCCGCTCCTTCGTGCATGGCATCCCGGCGCTGCAACTGATCCTGCAGCGCCTGCCGGCGACCTTCGAACTCGTGCTGCTGGCGATGACGCTGGCGCTCGCCGCCGGCATCCCGCTCGGCCTGATGGCGGGCTTGAACCCCGACAGCCGGCGCGCCCGCATCGTCATGGCCGGCACCGTGCTCGGCTTCTCGCTGCCGAGCTTCTGGAAGGGCATGATGCTGATCCTGCTCTTCGCCGTCTGGCTCGGCTGGCTGCCGACCGCGGGGCGCGGCGAGACGGTCTCGCTGCTCGGCATCCAGACCAGCCTTTTGACCTTGGACGGCCTGCAGCACATCGCCCTGCCCGCCCTCAACCTCGCCATTCCCAACCTTGCGCTGATCGTGCGCCTCGTCGCCGCCGGCACCACCGAGACGATGACGCAGGACTACGTCAAATACGCCCGCGCCAAGGGCGTGCGCCCGAAGCGCATCGTCAACCGGCACATCCTGCGCAACATCCTGATCCCGGTCGTCACCGTGGTCGGCGTCGAGTTCGGCAGCCTCGTGGCCTTCTCGACCATCACCGAGACCGTCTTCGCCTGGCCGGGCATGGGCAAGCTGCTGATCGACTCGGTCTACCAGCTCGATCGGCCGGTGGTCGTCGCCTATGTCCTGCTGGCGACGCTGCTCTTCGTCACCGTCAACTTCCTGGTCGATGTGCTCTATGCCGCGCTCGACCCGCGGGTGAAGCTCGCCGGAGAGCAGGCATGAGCCTGGACGCTCCCCGCCTCGCCGGCCCCATCAAGGCCGACACACCGCTGCGCGAGAAGGTGCTGCGCCATCTGCGCAATCGCCCGACCACGCGCGGCGCGGCGATCCTGCTCGGGATCATGGTGGCGCTCGCTCTGCTGGCGCCGTTCATCACGCCGCAGAACCCGCACGACCTCGGCTCGCTCAGCGTCATGGACAACCGGCTGGCACCCGGCGAGCAGGGCATGAGCGGCTTCACCTTCTGGCTCGGCAGCGATGCGCAGGGCCGCGACATGCTGAGCGCCATCCTCTACGGCCTGCGCACCAGCCTGCTCGTGGGCCTTGCCTCGACCGTCGGCGCGCTCTCGATCGGCATCCTCGCCGGCCTCGCCGCGGCGCAGTTCGGCGGCGTGGTCGACGCGATCATCATGCGCATCGTCGACTTCATGCTCGGCTTCCCCTCGATCCTGGTCGCGCTGGTGCTGCTCGCCTCGATCGGGCGCGGGGTCGACAAGGTCATCCTCGCCATCGTGCTGGTGCAATGGGCGCAGTACGCCCGGCTGATGCGGGCGGCGGCGCTGGTCGAGCGGCGCAAGGAATATATCGAGGCGGCCGTGAATTTCGGCCTGCCGACCCGCCACATCATGCTGGCGCATCTGCTGCCGAACTCGGTCGGCGCCGTGCTCGTCGTCGCCTCGATCAGCATCGCCTCGGCGATCACGCTGGAGGCGACGCTGTCCTTCCTCGGCGTCGGCGTGCCGGTGACGCAGCCCTCGCTCGGCCTGCTCATCGCCAACGGCTTCGAATTCCTGCTCTCCGGCGAATACTGGATCGCCGTCTTCCCCGGCATCGCGCTCGTGCTCCTGATCATGTCGCTCAACCTCGTCGGCGATCGCCTGCGCCGCAGCTTCAACGTGCGCGCATGAGCGACGCTCCCCTCCTTTCCGTGCGCGGCCTCAAGACCGTGTTCCATGCGCAGGACGGCGCCTGGCCGGCGGTCGACGGCGTCGACTTCTCCGTCGCAAAGGGCGAGGTGCTCGGCCTCGTCGGCGAATCCGGCTCGGGCAAGTCTGTAACCGGCTTCTCGCTGGTGCAGCTGATCGATCCGCCGGGCGAAGTCGTCGCCGGCGAGGTGCTGTTCGACGGCGATGATCTGCGCGCCGCCTCGCAGGAACGGCTGCGCCAATTGCGCGGCGACCGGATCGCGATGATCTTCCAGGATCCGCTGATGACGCTGAACCCGGTGCTCAGCATCGGCGAGCAGATGAGCGAGGCGATCCTCGAGCATCGCGCCTGCAGCCGGCAGGAGGCGCTCGGCAAGGCGGCAAAGGCGCTGGCGCGCGTCGGCATCTCCTCGCCGGAAGCCCGCCTCAAGCAGTATCCGCATGAATTCTCCGGCGGCATGCGCCAGCGCGTCGCGATCGCGACCGCGCTCCTGAACGATCCCGACCTGATCATCGCCGACGAGCCGACCACGGCGCTCGACGTCACCATCCAGGCGCAGATCCTCTACGAGGTGCAGAAGCTTTCGCGCGAGAGCGGGGCCGCGGTGATCTGGATCACCCATGACCTCGCGGTGGTGGCCGAGCTCGCCGACCGCGTGGCGGTGATGTATGCCGGGCGCATCGTCGAGATCGGCGAGGTCGAGACCGTGCTCGACCGGCCGCGCCATCCCTATACGCTCGGCCTGCTCAATTCCTCCGCCACCATGGTCGAGCCGGGCGAGCGCCTGCACCAGATCGACGGCATGGCGCCGCGCATCGACTCGCGTCCCTCCGGCTGTCCGTTCCGGCCGCGCTGCGAGCGGGCGCTGCCGATCTGCGCCGACAGCGATCCGCAGCCGCAGGCCTTTGATGGCCGCACGCTGCGCTGCCACAACCCCGTGCCGGATCAGGTGGCGGCATGAGCGAGACCCTGTTCGAGCTGCGCGGCGTCCGCAAATATTTCCGCGGCAAGGCCAATATGGCCGAGCGCATCCTGACCGCGATCGGCCGGCACGCGCCGCCCTCGACGCTTAAGGCTGTCGACGGCGTCGATCTCAGCGTCCGCAAGGGCGAGGTGCTCGGCCTCGTCGGCGAATCCGGCTGCGGCAAGTCGACTTTGGCGCGGATCGCCACCGGCATCCTGCCGCCGACCGAGGGCGAGGTCTTCTACAAGGGGCGCTCGGCCGCGGCGCTGAAGGGCAAGGACCGGCTCGATTATCTGCTCAAGGTGCAGATGATCTTCCAGGACCCCTATGCCTCGCTCGATCCGCGCATGCGGGTGAGCCGTATCGTCGGCGAGGCTCTCGCGGTCCACAAGCTGGTGCCGAAGGCCGAGCTCGACGGCGCGGTCGACCGGGCGCTGTCCGAGGTCGGGCTCGACCTCGCCTATCGCGAGCGCTACCCGCACCAGTTCTCCGGCGGCCAGCGCCAGCGCATCGGCATCGCCCGGGCGCTCGCGGTCAAGCCGGATTTCCTGGTCTGCGACGAGCCGGTCTCGGCGCTCGACGTCTCGATCCAGGCGCAGGTGATCAACCTGTTCATGGATGTGCGCGAGCGGCACGGGCTGACCTATCTCTTCGTCAGCCACGATCTCGGCCTCGTCCGCCATATCAGCGACCGCGTCGCGATCATGTATCTCGGCCGCATCGTCGAGATCGGCAGCGCAACCTCAATCTTCGCCGAGCCGGCGCACCCCTATAGCGCCGCTTTGATCAAGGCGATCCCCTCGGCGGCACGGCGCAGGAGCAGCTTCCAGCCGCTCAAGGGCGAACTGCCCTCGCCGCTGGCCCCACCGCCCGGCTGTCCGTTCCACCCGCGCTGCGAGCACGCCATGGCGGTTTGCCGCGAGGTCCGCCCGGACCTTACGGAGATCGCTCCCGGCCGCAGCGCCGCCTGCCACCTGCACACGACAGCGAAAGCCGCATGACCACGCTCGTTCTCGATCCGCCACAGGGCCGCAACACGCTGCCCTTCATCGACGCCCGCCATCCGGAGCGACCTCTGGAGATCAATTTCTACCGGCCGGCGCGGCATCGTCCCGAGGATGAAGTCGTGTTCGTGCAGCACGGGATGCTGCGTAATGGCGACGACTACCGCGACTTCTGGATCGACGCCGCCGAGAAGCACAGCCTCCTGATCGTCGCGCCGACTTTCGGCAACGAGCATTTCCCCAAGGCCGAGAGCTACAATAATGGCCTCGTCGTCGGCGAGGATGGCACGATCGCCGCTTCCAAGGACTGGCTGTACTCCATTCCCGCCCGCGTACTGGCGGCGTTGCGCCAGGCCGGCGTCACCACGCGCGATAAGGTCAAGCTGTTCGGCCACTCCGCCGGCGGCCAGTTCGTCCATCGCCTGCTGGCGACGCAAAGCGAGACCCCCTACGAGGTCGCCTTCCCCGCCAATTCCGGCTGGTACACGCTGCCGACGCTGGAGCGGCGCTTTCCGGAAGGGCTCGGCGGGCTCGGCCTCGGCGAGGCGGATCTCGCGCGCTGGCTCGCCTGGCCAATGGTGATCTTCGCCGGCGATCAGGACATCGTCACGGATGACCCCAACCTGCCGACGCAGCCGGAGGCTCTGGCGCAGGGGCCGATGCGCTATGCCCGCGCCCATTTCATGCTCGACTTCGCCAGGGCGGAAGCAGCCCGCCGCGGCCTGCCCTGCAACTGGACGCTGATCACCGTGCCCGGCATTGGCCATGACGGCGCGGCGATGTCGCGCGCCGCCGCTGCCTGGTGGTATGAAGGCCGCATCCCGTCGGTCGAGGAGCTGAAACCGGAGGCGACGGCAGTCGCCTGAGGCTCGACCGGCCAAGCCCGATCTGCGACATCTGGCGTTCGGTTTTGACGGGAGGCAGATCGCGATGAAGCTGCTGCTGGCGGGTGCGACGGGACTGGTCGGCGGCCATGTTCTGGCGCAGGCACTCGCCGATCCGCGCATCGATGCGGTGGTTGCTCCGACGCGCCGCGCCCTGCCGGCCCATCCCAAGCTCCTCGCACCGACCGTCGACTTCGAGGCGCTGCCCGAGGATGCGCCCTGGTGGGCGGCGGATGCGGCGATCTCAGCGCTCGGCACCACAATCCGCACTGCCGGCTCGCAGGACGCTTTCCGGCGGGTCGATCACGATTATCAGCTTGCCGTCGCCAGGCTTGCCCGCCGGCACGGCACACCGGTCTTCGTCCTGAACTCGGCGCTCGGCGCCGATCCGGCCTCGCGCATCTTCTATAATCGGGTGAAGGGCGAGCTGGAGCGGGATCTCACCGGCCTCGACTTCGCCTCGCTGACCTTTGTCAGGCCGGGGCTGATCGGCGGTGAGCGGCGCGAAAGCCGCCCCGCCGAACGCGCCGCGCTCGTCCTGCTTGGTATCCTCGGCCCGCTGCTGCCTCGCGCCTGGCGCATCAATCCGGCCAGGCGCATCGCCGCCGCGATGATCGAGGCCGCCATCGCAGCAAAGTCAGGGACGCATGTCGTCACCTCGGCTGAGCTCATCTGAACGAGAACAGCGCGAGCGAGGCGATGACGACCGCAGGACGACAGGCCGATGTGATCGTGCTCGGGGCCGGCATCGTCGGCGTCAGCATCGCCCTGCATCTGCAGGAGCGCGGCCGCAGCGTCCTGCTGGTCGACCGCGGCGAGCCCGGAGCCGAGACCAGCCATGGCAATGCCGGGCTGATCGAACGCGCCTCGGTCGTCCCCTACGCCTTCCCGCGCAACCTCGCGACGCTTCTCGCCTTTGCCTCGAACCGCTCGATCGCAGTGCGCTACCGGCCCGCCGCCCTGCTGCGGATGGCGCCCTGGCTCGCACGTTATTGGTGGAATTCGGCGCCCGACCGGCTCGACAGGTTGGGACGCGCCATCCTGCCGCTGATCGAGCGCTGCATCGACGAGCATCGGCACTGGACCAAGGCCGCCGGCACCGAAGCCCTGATGCGCAGTGAGGGCTGGATCGAGCTCTATCGCAACCACCGCGACCTGCAGCAGGCGGCGAAGGCGGCAGAGGAACTCGCGCCCTATCGCCTTACCTATGATGTCCTGGACGAAGCCGCATTGCGGGCGCGCGAACCGGGGCTGCTACCGGGCGCAATCGCCGGCGCGGTACATTGGCGCGATCCGGAGACGGTCAGCGATCCCGGCGCGGTGACGCGCGCCTACGCCGCCCTTTTCGCTGCGCGCGGCGGCGAGCTGCGACGCGCCGACGCGACCAGCCTGCAGCGGGACGGCACGGGCTGGCGCCTGCCGGCCAGTGGCGAGGACTGGCGCGCGCCCGAAGCCGTCGTCGCGCTGGGCCCCTGGTCGAACGATCTCTGCGAACGACTCGGCTATCGTTTCCCGCTCGGCTTCAAGCGTGGCTACCACATGCATTACGCAGCCATGGACGGGGCTGCCCCGCGACATCCGCTCTGCGATGTCGAGGCCGGCTTCGTGGTGACCCCGATGACGCGTGGCATTCGCCTGACCACCGGCATCGAGCTTGCCGCGCGCGACGCACCCTCTGATTCCTGGCAGCTCGACCAGGCCGAGACCGTCGCCCGCCGGATCATGCCATTGGGCGAACGCCTCGATGCCGAACCCTGGCGCGGTGCCCGCCCCTGCCTGCCGGACATGCTGCCGATCATCGGCCCGGCGCCCCGGCATCGCGGCCTCTGGCTCGCCTTCGGCCACGCCCATCACGGCTTCACGCTCGGCCCGGCAACCGGGCGACTGCTGGCCGAGATGATGACCGGGCAGGCTCCGTTCTGCGATGCCGCGCCCTTCGCGGCCGCCCGCTTCGCGCACTGATCTAAGCGGCCTTGCGCTTCTCCGCCGCGTGTTGCTCCTCCGAGATACCGGCGCGCCAGTAGCTGACGACGAGATGTGCATCGATGTCGGAGCGCAGATACTGGCGTGCCGCGGCACGGATCTCGCGGAAGGCAGCGTGCTCGCAGGCGGCCCAGAGATAAAGGCTGCCCTCGCCCGCCGGCCAGTCGAGCGTTGCCAATGCGTCGGTCAGCAGGCTCGTCGAGCCCGGCGCCGCACCGTCGCGATGCAGCCAGCGCAAGTTGATCCCTTCCGGCATGGCGAGAGGCTGGCGCTCCGCGGCATCGGCGATTTCGACCAACGCGAGGCCGGACGCATCAGCCGGCAGATGCTCCAGCATGCGGGCGAGCGCCGGCAGGCCGGTCTCGTCGGCGAGGAAGAGGTAGCGCTCAGCCTGCTTCAGCCCGCGCCCGCCCGGCCCGGCCATGCCGATGCGGTCGCCGATCTCTACGCGCGCTGCGAAGGCCGAGCCCGGCCCGGCGTCGTCATGCAGCACGAAATCGATGGCGAGCGTGCCGGCTGCAACATCGATCTCGCGGATCGTATATTTGCGGACTGCCGGCCGCTGTCCTTCCGGCGGCGCCTGCAGCAGCCCATCTGCGCCGATCATCGGCCAGACCGGCTCGGCAAGGCCCGCCGGCGGGATGAACAGGCGCACATGCAGCGCCTCCAGAGAATCGTAGCGAGCAAGGTCCTCGCCGCGGAAGCGGATGCGGCGCATATGCGGCGTCAATTGCTCGACGCCGGTCACGCTCAGCACGCGGAAATCCGGCGGCAGCATCGGCTCGGCGCCGTCGCCGAGCCAGCGGATCGCAGGGGCGGCGCCTTCCGGCGCGAACTCGACGACATGGCTCGCAATCGCGAACTTGTTGCCTTGCAGCTGGGCGAGATCGGGAGCCTCGATCGCCACGGACAGGGCTCCCGGCTCCACGGTCAGCTCCGCCCGGCTGTCGCCGAAGCTGATCGTCGTCACGCCATCGGCCTCGCTGATTTCAGCCTCGTGCTCGAGCAGATGCTCGCAGAGCGGGCGCAGCACGGCAGCGGGGTCCGGCAAGACAATACGCGTTTGCGCGCGAAGCATGGTCATCGGGAGGTATCCTGTCGCTGTCCCGGCTGTCAGGGCTTGGCCTGGCCGGCACTTTCGATCCAGAGCGCGCCGTCGAGCGGAATCGCCGAGAAACGGCGGGAGATTTCGTCCAGCGTCGCCTGCGGATCGACATCGGCGAAGCGATCGGGGTGGAACCATGTCGCCAGCCGCTCGATGGCGACGATGTGGAGCGGGGTATCGTTGAAGAGCTGCCAGAGCCCGTAGGCCCGGTGATTGCGCACGGCGGCGAGCGCGGCGATGCCGGGCCGTCCCAGCAGCGCGGCGAAGCTCTGCGCTGAGGTCTCGCGGGGCACGCCCAGCCCGAGGACGAGGCCACCGAGCTTTGCCAGATGGGTGCCCCCGGTCCCGACATAGATCGCGGGATCGGCGGCCAGCAGCTGCTCGAGGCTGATCTGCCCGGTCGCGCCCGGCAGCATCGCGGCGGCGATATTGCGGCCGCCAGCCGCGGTGATGAAGTCGTCGAAGGTGCCCTTGCCCGGCGTCGGGCAGCAATCGAAGCCGCCGGCATGGGCATGCATGAAGACAGCCGGACGTTCCGCGCCGCGCACGCGTTCCTCGATCAGGCGCCGGCGCTCCTCGTAGAAGCGGATATAGGCCTCGGCCTGCTCTTCGCGGCCGATCAGCTTGCCGAGGATGCGCAGGCTCGGCAGCGTGTCGCGCATCGGCTGCAGGTAGAAATCGACCACGGCGACCTTGATGCCGGCCGCCTCGAAACGCTGGACGAGATCGCCCGGCCCGCGCCGCGTGCCGGCGAGCGACGAGCTGAGGATCACCAGGTCCGGTGACAGCGACACCGCCTTCTCGAAGGAGAAGCCGTCCTGCGTGCCGCCGTCGCCGACAGTCGGCACGCTCTCGATCGCCGGGAACTTGGCGAGATAGCGGGCATAGGCGTCGGGGTTCTGGCGGCGATGATCGGCGCCCCAGCCGGCCAGCAGGCTGATCGGGTCGGGATGAAGCAGCCCGAGCGCATTGAGCTGGCGTCCCTGCGCCAGCACGATCCGCTTCGCCGGCCCGGGCAAGATCACGCTGCGCCCGAGCAGGTCGGTCACGGTGATCCGCTCGGCGCGGGCCGGCAGCGCCAGCGCGCAAAGCAAGGCGGCGGCGAGCAGCAGCCGCATCAGGGGCTGTAACGGCAAGGCGATCATGGCGTGCCTCTCTGGCCGATGTCTTCGCCGAGCGTGAAGGCGACCGCGCGCGACAGCATGGCCGGAAGGACGGAGATATGGTTCTCGCCCGCGAAGACGACATGCTCGCAGGCAACCCGCCCCGAGGCGGTCAGCGCCCCAGCCATCTCGGCGGCGTTGTCGAGCATCCGCGCCATGCGCAGGCGCGCCGCCCGCTGCGGATCACGCCGCTCGTCGCCGTTCTGCTCGTCACCGCCGACGGCGATCAACAGGCGCGGGGCGTTCGCCGCCACAGGTAAACGCAGGAACCGCTCGCGCGTCTTGAGGATGGCGCGCTCCTCCCACCAGATCGACGGGCTGCCGGCGACATAGCTGCGGAACAGGCCGGGCCGCGCGAACAGCGCGTAGAGGGAAAAGAGCCCGCCGAAGGAATGGCCGGCCAGCGACAGGCGCGCCCGGTCGATCGGCGCGAATCGTTCGACCTGCGCCAGGATTCCACCTTCGATCAGGTCGAGGAAGCGGTCGGCGCCGCCATCCGCCGGCAGGAGGTCACGCCGGCGCCGCTCGGCGTCGAAGGGCGCCGCGCCGGGATAGCCGATGCCGAGGATCACAGCCGGACCGACGCCGGTCACCTCGGGGCGACCGCCCTGCAACCGCGCGGCGGACAGCGCCGTCGGGAACAGCGCATCGCCATCGACGACAATCAGGACGGGAAAGCCCGCAGCCGGCGCCGGCACGGACGGGATCCCCACCAGGAGCCGATACTCGGCTCCTCCAGGCGCGACGAAGGCGAGGCCGTGCGTCTGCGGCAGCACGACCGGCCGGGAAGCCGGGAGGTCATGCCCCGTAAATGCAACCGGCTCCGGGCGCAGCATCCCGCCTGCCCTCACCAGCGATAGGACAGGGTCGCCAGCACGGTGCGGCGCAGGCCGAAGGAGCACTGCACGGCGCCGTAGCAGCCGGAGACATACTCCTTGTCGAACAGGTTCTGGGCGTTGACCTGCACCTTCCAGCCCTTCATCGCGGCGTTGGCGGCACCGAGATCATAGCTGATCGCGGCGTCGACAAGCGCGTAGTCGTCGGTGAAGAAGGTGTTGCCGGCATCGCCGGCGCCCTTGCCGACATAGCGCACGCCGGCGCCGAGGCCGAGCCCTGAGAACAGGCCGGTCTTGAAGGTGTAGTGCGCCCAGAGCGAGGCCATGTGGCGGGGCACGACCGTCGGCCGCTTGCCGAGATCGACGCCGGTGCTCTTGGTCACCTCGGCATCGGTATAGGTATAGGCCGCAACGAGATCGAGATTGTCGAAGACGGTCGCCCTGGCCTCGACCTCGACGCCGCGCGCCCTGACCTCGCCGGTCTGGACCTGGAAGCCGGGATTGCTGGTGTCGGTGGTCGGGACGTTGGTCTGGGTCAGCTGGTAGACCGCCGCCTGCAGGAAGGCGCTGGAACCGGGCGGCTGATACTTGAAACCGGCCTCGTACTGCTCGCCCTCGGTCGGCTTGAACGCCGCTCCGGCGAAGGTCGCTCCCGTCTGTGGATCGAACGATGTCGAGTAGCTCGCATAGGGCGCAAAGCCATTGTCGAAATTGTACATGACCGCGACGCGGCCGGTATTGGCGGTGTCGTCCTGCTTGGTCAGGGCAGCATTGGTGAGGTTGCGGGCGCGCGACATGGCGCGGTCGAAGCGGCCACCGAGCACGACCGACAACCGGTCGATCTTGATCTCGTCCTGCAGGTAGATGCCGTATTGCTGCGACTCGTATTTCGTTCCGGGGAGGGCCGGCACCGCGAACGGCGTCCGACCATAGACCGGCCTGAACAAGTCGAGCGTCTGCACCGTGCCGCCGGCGCCGGTGAAGGCCGTGGCGTCCGACCAGTAGCCGTCGACACCGAACAGCACCTTGTGGGTCAGCGGGCCGGTGCGGAAATCGGCCTGGAGCTGGTTGTCGATGCCGAAGGTCTTGGCCTTCTCGTTCGAAGCGGTGACGCGGCGCGTGACAGTGCGCTGGTCGGCCCCCAGAGAGGCCGCCGCCACCGTCCGGAAGCGCGATTCCAGATCGCTGTAGCGGACGTTCTGGCGGACGCTGAAGACGTCGTTGAAGCGGTGTTCGAAGGCATAGCCGGCCGTCAGATGATTGCGGCTATAGCCCTCATAGTTCGGCTCGCCCGGGAAGACATTGCTGCGGATGCGGCCGTTGCGGTTCGGCAGCACGGTGCCGACCGAAGGCATGAAGCCGTAGAAGCCGGTTTCCGGGTCGCGCTGGAAGGAGGTCAGCAGCGTCAGGCTGGTCGCCGCATTCGGCCGGAAGGTCAGCGACGGAGCGATATAGAGGCGCTCTTCCTTGGTGAAGTCGACCTGCGTGTCGGCGGCGCGGCCGAGTCCGACGATGCGATAGAGCACGGTCTTGTCGGCGGTCACCGGCCCGCCGATGTCGAAGGCGAGCTGCTTGCGCTCGAAGCTGCCGAACTGGACCTGGACCTCGCCATGGGCCTCGTCACGCGGGCGCTTGCTGATCATGTTGATCAAGCCGCCGGGCTTGACCTGGCCGAAGACGACCGAGGCCGGGCCGCGGATCACCTCGACGCGCTCGAGCCCCCAAGGATCGACTGACGGCACGAGGAAATTGTAGCCGCGCAGCAGGCGCAGGCCGTCGAGATTGTTGACGAAGCCGGCGCCGGTACCGGCGCCGCCGAAGCCGCGGATGAAGACGCTGTCATAGCGCCCCATCGACAGGCGCGTCTCGCCGAGCACGCTCGCCGAATAGCGCAGCGCCTGGCTGACGCTCTGGACACCCTGGTCGTCCATCTGGTCGCGGGTGACGACGGTGACCGATTGCGGCGTTTCGATCAGAGGCGTGTCGGTCTTGGTCGCGGACGCGCTCCGGCGGGCGACATAGCCGTTGACCGGCCCTCCGGCTCGTTCGCCCTGGACCTCGATCGTGTCCAGGCTGACCGCTTCGCTGCTTTGCGCCAGGGCGCTGCCCGGCAAGGCCGCGATAATTGCTCCGAAGGCGACGCCGGCCGCCAACGCGACGCGATTGCCCGTGATGAAAACCGTGGTCATGCCGATACTCTTGCCCCTTCGCCGTCCTGGCGACCCATTGGCAGGGTTCTTTCAGGAAGCATGCTTGGCCGGCAACGCCGTCGGCTTTCGATCGCGGCAGTATTTCTTTCGCTGCAGTTTCGAGCCTTTCCAGCTCTGAAGCAGAAGGCGTCCCTCAACGCAGCGCGCTCGGCGACATGCCAAAGCGCTTGCGGAACAGGCTGGAGAAATGCGCCGGGGTGTAGCCGACGCGGAAAGCCGCTTCCGCGATGCTCGCCTCGCCCTCGGCGATCAGCGCATGCGCCTGCTGCAGACGCTGTTCCTGCAGATAGCCGAAGACGCTGTCTCCGAACTCGGCGCGGAAGGCCGCAGTCAGCTTGGTCGGATTGAGACCCGTCGCACGGGCAAGCTCGGCCAGGCTCGGTGGCTTCTGCATCGCAGCGACCAGCATGTCCCGGACAGCATGGACCTGCTCGCGCGTCCGGACCGGAAGCCGCGCCGGCCGCAAGGGCGGCTGGCCGACGATCCGGTCGAGCGCCTTGGCCGTCAGCTCGAGCGCCTTGCCCGCGAGGTAGAGTCGCCGCAGCGGCGCCGCCACCGGCGATTCCGCGATCTGGAGGGCGAGCGCGCAGAGTTCGGCATCGGCCGGCCGCACCCAGATGCCGGCATCCCCGGCCCCCGCCAGTGCGAACAGCTGCTGCATCGGGGCGGCGAATTCCCGCTCGACGAAATCGAGGTCGAACTGCATCAGCACGCAGCGGACCATGCCGCCGCTGAGACCGGTGCGCTGCTGGACATGATCGCCGACATTGGCGGTGACCAGCAGCGCCGGCCCACGGACCATGACGGCAGGCTGATCATCGATCTCCAGGGATTGCCGTCCGTCGAGCATGACCGCGATCTTGAGACCCCGCCGCATCGGCCCGATGATGCGTTCGCCTTCGGGAATCGGAAATGTCCCGGCCGACAGCGACAGCTGCCGCGAGAACAGCGGCAGGCCCACCAAGGATTGAGGAGCGGAAAGGGTCTGGTTGGCGTTCACCGGCGCAGCATAGTTCAATCGTCTCCCGCCTCAAGACTTCCCGATCAGATTGAAGGTATTCTAGGTTTGATTAGGCGCGAGGCTATCCTCGGTTGAACTTCATAACCTTGTTCGCCTGCACATCGACAATCCTTGCCAACGCGATTTGCTCAGCGCCCGTGGCCGACGTCGCGCGGCCTCGCCAGAATGCAGCCGGGCTTGGTTGAGCCAATCGCGTCACATCACGGTCATCGAAGCGCGTCTATCCCGCTGCGATGACGCTCCCGATCACAAGCGACCGCCCCGGCATGGCCGCGCTGCTGCCCGACATGCAGGCGCCCATCACGCCGCTGCTGGCACTGGATGGCTTTTCAGTGGCTTTCCCGGGCGCCAACGGCCCCGTCCCAGTCGTGCGCGGCATCGACCTCCGGCTTGCGCCGGGCGAGGCGCTCGGCATCGTCGGGGAGTCCGGCTGCGGCAAGAGCGTGACCTGGCTCGCCGCCTTGCGCCTGCTCGGCCGCGGCGTCGCGACCTCCGGCGAGGTCCGGCTCGCAGGCAAGGACATCACTCGCCTGCCGGAGCACGCACTCGCAAGGGTTCGCGGCGGGCGGATCGGACTGATCTTCCAGGACCCGACCAGCTCGCTCAACCCGGTCCAGCGCATCGGCACCCAGTTGATGGAAGTGCTGCGCCTGCATCGCGGCCTGCGCGGCGACGCCGCCCAGCGCGAGGCCCTGCGCCTGCTCGACCGTGTCGGCATCGCCGATGCTCCGCGACGGCTGCGGCAATATCCGCACGAGTTCTCCGGGGGGATGAACCAGCGCGTGATGATCGCGCTGGCGCTCGCCGGCGAACCGGAGGTCCTGATCGCCGACGAGCCGACCACCGCGCTCGACGCGACGATCCAGGCGCAGATCCTCGATCTCATCCGCGACATCCGTCGCGAGAGCGGCATGGGGCTGGTGCTGATCTCGCACGACATCGGCGTCGTCGCCGATCTCTGCGACCGCGTCGCGGTGATGTATGCCGGCCGCGTCGTCGAGACCGCGGCGACGCAGGACCTGCTCGGCCGGCCGCGCCATCCCTATACGCGCGGCCTGCTCTCGGCCTTGCCCAGCCTCGACGGGCCGCGCCGCCGGCTGACGCCGATCGCGGGCACCGTCCCCGCGCCTGACCGGATGCCGCCGGGCTGCGCCTTCGCACCACGCTGCTCCCTGGCGACCGAGGCGTGCCGGAGCGAAACGCCGCCTCTCGTGCTTGCGGCACAGGACCAGCGTGCCGCCTGCCTGCGTCTCGCCGAGACGGCACTGGCGCCTGCCGCCCGTGAGCCGGTTCCGGTCGGAGCCTTCGCATGACCCCGCTGCTGCGCGTCGACGATCTCGCCCGCCATTATCCGGTCGCGACGGCGAGCGGACAGAAGCGATTGCTGCATGCCGTCGACGGCGTCAGCTTTTCCCTCGCCGCCGGCAAGACGCTCGGCCTGGTCGGCGAATCCGGCTGTGGCAAGTCGACCACCGCGCGGCTCGCGCTCGGCCTGCTGCCGGCGACAAGCGGGCGGATCACATTCGCCGGCGAAGCGGTCAGCGCGACACGCGATCGTCATTGGCGGGCTCTGCGCCGGCGGATGCAGCTGGTGCATCAGGACCCGCTCGCGGCACTCGACCGGCGGCTGCCCGTCGGCGAGCAGATCGTCGAGCCGCTCCTCATCCACGGCCTCGAAGCCGGCATCGGGGCGCGACGGCAGAAGGCGCTCCAGCTGTTCGAGGCGGTCGGCCTGCGGCCGGACCTGTTCGAGCGCTATCCGCATGAGCTCTCCGGCGGGCAGCGCCAGCGCGTCGTGCTCGCCCGGGCGCTGATCCTCGGCCCGGAGCTGCTGGTCTGCGACGAGCCGATCTCGGCGCTCGACGTCTCGGTCGCGGCCCAGGTCACCAACCTGCTGCAGGACCTGCAAGGGCGCTTCGGCATGGCCTATCTCTTCATCAGCCACGACCTGAAAGTGGTGCGGCAGATCGCCGACGAGGTCGCGGTGATGTATCTCGGCAAGATCGTCGAACAGGGCCCGCCGGAGGCGCTGTTCCATGCGCCGGCCCATCCTTACACCGAGGCGCTGGTCTCGGCTGTGCCGACGCTGCAGCGCGGCACGCGCGAGCGCATCATCCTGCGCGGCGACCCGCCCAATCCGGTCGACCGGCCGGCGGGCTGCGCCTTCCATCCGCGCTGCCCGCGCGCCATCGCCCGCTGCCGCGAGGAGACGCCGACGCTACGCCCCACCAGCGACGGACGACTCGCCGCCTGCCATCTGGTACCGGTGGCCTCGGACGCCGCCGCCGCAGCAGCCGCCTGATTCCATCGACCGACCGGATACCGACATGGCCCAAGACGATCGCTCCACCGCCACACGCGTCATCGTCGCGGTCTTCGACGGCCTGCGGCCCGATCTGGTCACGCCCGAATTGACCCCGAACATCCTGCGCCTCGCGGCGCGCGGCACCTGGTTCCGTCGGGCGCGCAGCGTCTTCCCCTCGGTGACCCGCGTCGCCACCAGCGCAATCGCCACCGGCGCGCCTCCCGGCGTGCATGGCATCGTCGGCAACGCCTTCTACCTCGCAGATGCCATCCCCGAGCGCATCTTCGACACCAGCGACATCGGCATGCTGCGCCGGGCGGAAGCGCATCATGGCGGCCGGCTGATCGCGGTCGACACTTTCGGCGACGTGCTGGCGCGGGCCGGCAAAAGGCTCGCCGTCGTCCACACCGGCTCGGCCGGCTCGGCGCATTTCATCAATCCGCGTGCCCGCGCCAACGGGCACTGGACCTTCACGATGCTCGGGACCGAGGCGACGCAGACGCCGGAAGCGGTCGAGGACGCCATCGCCAAGCTCGGTCCGCTGCCGGAACGCCAGCTGCCACGCCTCGACGAACTCGCCTATGGCGGCCGGCTGATGGTCGAGCATGTGCTGCCGGTGTTGAAGCCCGACGTCGCGCTGATCTGGTTCAACGAGCCCGACACCACCTTCCATTACCGCGGCCTCGGCTCACCAGAAGCCAAGGCCGGCCTGCAGCAGGCCGATCGCGCCTTCGGCGCCATCCTAGACTGGGTCGAGGCCCAGCCCGATGGCGAGCGCATCGCGGTGATTGCCGCCTCCGACCATGGCCAGATCTCGACGGGCTCGGTCGAGCCGCTGTTCGACGCGGCGCGCCGGGCCGGCTTCGACCTCAGCAACGCCAAGGCGGTCGATGGCGCCGCCTTCCTCGCAACTGGCGGCATCAGCGGCGAGATCCGCCTGCGCGGCGACGACCGCAGCCAACTCGAGCGCATCGCCGCCTGGCTGATGGAGCAGCCGACGGTGGGGCATGTCTTCTCGCGCGGCAGCGGCGAGGAAGGCGACATCGCCGGCACCTTGTCGCTCGACCTGATGGGCGCCGGCCATGCCGGGCGCCAGCCCGACCTGATGTTCATCCTGAAATCGTCGTTGGAGGCCGACCAATACGGACTGCCCGGCCTCGGCGCGATGACGCCGGGCGACGTCCCGCTCGGCGGCGGCATGCATGGCGGCGTCAACCCGCACGAGCTCAACACCGTGCTGATCGTCGGCACCGGCACTGGCGAGGTCGGCAGCGTCTCGCAGGAGCCGGCCGGGATCATCGATATCGGCCCGACCGTGCTCGGCCTCACCGGCCTCGCCAAGGCGCCGAGCATGGTCGGCCGCGACCTCTCCCGCCCGGCACGGGAGGAGGCGCGCATCCGCCGTGTCTCAACGGGGCGCGGCGCCTTCAGCCAGCAGGTCGAGTTTGCCGAGCAGGACGGGCGCCGCTTCATCCTCGGCGGGCACTGATCCGAGGCAACGAATGCAAAAAAGGGGCGGCCGAGCCGCCCCTTCTTCTTTCTAGCATCCGCGCCGCTCAGCTGCGGGCGAAGGACAGATTGTCCGGGCGCAGATCCATGAAATAGAAGGTTGTCGGCCGCCAGCCGATTGCCTTCTTGATCGCGTAGGCCTCGCTCGGCTGGTAGAGGATCGTCGCCGGCGCCTCGTCCTCCCAGATGTCGAGCATCTCGGTGAACAGCGCCTTGCGCCTGGCCGGATCGACCTCCGCCTCCAGCGCCGTGCCGGCCTTGTTGAAGCCATCTGCCGAGGTCCAGAACTTCGAGACCTGGATTTCGCCGGCCGGGCCCCAGGCGACCCAGATCGCGCCGAGCGGATCGGGCAGGCGCGTCGAGTTCGACCAGTTGAAGATCTGCGCGCCGGCGCCGCGCATCTGGGTGGAGTTCTCGACCACCTGCAGCGAGGCGTTGATGCCGACGGCCTTCCACTGCTCGACCAGGATCTGCGCCGCCTCAAGCGCATTGGTGTAGTAGTTGGCCATGGTGCGGTAGACGATCGGCTCGCCCTTGTAGCCGGCCTGCTGCAGCAGAGCCTTGGCCTTGGCGGGGTCGTAAGACAGCTTGCGGCCCTCGACGAACATCTGGCCGTATTCGGGGAAGTTGTGGCTCGCCGGCACCTGCGCCGTGCCCTGCCAGAGCGCATCGACCAGCTTCTGCCGGTCAATCGCATGATTCAGCGCCTGCCGCACCCGCTTGTCTGCGAGCACCTTGTCCTGGTCGTTATAGGCGAGGACATGGACGTTCGCGAGTACGACGGAGCGGACGTCGATGTCCTTGTAGGCACCGACCACGCTCATCTGGTCCGGCGGGATATTGGTGATCAGGTCGTAATCGCCGGCGACGAGCCCGGCGACGCGCGCCGCCAGCTCCGGCACGCGGCGGAAGGTGACGCGCCTGGCCGTCGGCTTGCCCATGAAATAGTCGTCGAAGGCTTCCAGAACGGTGGCTTCGGCAGCGGAATGCGAGACGACGCGATAGGGGCCGGTCGCCACGGGCTTGCGCGAATAGGCCTCGAAGCCCATCGCCTCATAGGCGCGCTTGTTGACGATCCAGGCGCACCAGGAAGCGAGCCGCTGCTCCAGCAGCACGTCGGCGACCTTGGTGCGGAAACGCACCGTGTAGCGGTCGATCGGCTCGACGCTGGCGAGGATGCCGAAATAGGCCTTGCCACCGGGGATCTGGGCCTTCTCGCCCCAGAGGCGGCCATCGCGGAAGGTATAGGCGACGTCCTCCGAGGTCAGTTCGTCGCCATTGTGGAACTTGACGCCCTGGCGCAGCGTGACGATCAGCTCCTGCGGCGAGACGCGCTCCCACTTTGTCGCCAGATGCGGCTTCAGCTCCGAGCCGCCGCCATCGGCAGCGCCGAGGAAGTCACGGCGGATCAGCGTGTCGAAGATCGAATAGGTGACGCGTGTGCCGACATTGGAGAGCTCGCGCGCCGGCTCCAGCGTCGCCGGCAGGTCAGCAACCGCGACGGTGAAGTTCGGCCGCGTCTCGCCGGCGGCGAAAGCCTGCGGGGCAGCGAACAGCGCCGAGGCGGCGGCAGCGCCTTCGAGAAAGCGGCGGCGGGAGAGGGTGATCATGGCATGTCTCGCATCGAGGTCGGCAGCGGCATCGATCCAGCCCGCCGCGCAATCGCGCTGCCATGCCTCAACTTGACGACAGGGCCGTGACGGAGCGGGCCGAGAGCAGCAGGCGGGGGTCGTCGAGCATCACCGCATCGGGTGCGAGCGACAGGACGCGGTCGATACCCTCCGCATCGATCCGCCCGACTGGGAAAGGCGGATAGCCGGGCTCCACGACCGAACGCGGCTGCCCGACCATGATCACGGTCCGCAGGCCAAGACCGCGCGCGGCGGCAAGGCGCTCCTCCGTCGCTTCGCCCTGCCAGAAGCGGAACCAGTTCGCGCCGAGGACTTTGGCCTGCCGGTAGGAACCCGGATCGGAAACCAACGCGAGAACGGCGATCTCCTCGGATAAGGTCCGCGTAGCGGCGATCAGGTCGAGCGAGCGCAGGCCGAGCAGCAAGCGCTCGGTGGCCCCAGCCGCCGCGACGACATCGAGGATGCGCGGCAGCACCGCCGGGTCGGTGAGCTTGACGTCGAGCAGCAATCCGAGTGGCGCGGAGGCGCCGATCGCTTCGTCCAACGTCAGCAGACCAGGCAGGATCGCCCGCAATTCCCCGAGCCCGATCTCGGCAACGAGGCGGGGGTCACCAGCAATGCGCCGGAGGTCCGCATCGTGCAGGCAGACCAGCGCGCCGTCGGCACTCAGACGCACATCGGTCTCGACCATCTCGGCACCGACGGCCCTGGCCTGCTCGAAGGCCTCGGCGGTGTTCTCAGGCCCGAGCAAGGCCCCGCCACGATGAGCGATGGCGAGCGGGAGGGGGCCGGCGATGCTGCGGATGACGAAGCTCATGGTCTCAGTGCCGCTCGCTGGTCGGGTCGAAGCGGTCGCGCAGCCAGTCGCCGAACAGGCTCATCGACAGCGTCGTCAGGAAGATCACGAGGCCGGGGAAGACAGCGATCCACCAGGCGTTGAGGAGATAGCGCCGGCCTTCGCCGAGCATCAGGCCGAGCGAGGTGCCGGGCGGCTGCACACCGAGGCCGAGGAAGGAGAGCGAGGTTTCCAACAGGATCGTGCCGGGGAAGTTGAGCGTCGCCTGCACCACCAACGCCGCGACGATGTTGGGCAGAAGATGGCGCAGGATCACCCGCGGCGTGCTGGCACCGAGCGCCTCGACCGCGTTGACATAGTCGCTCTCCTGCTCGGAGGCGACGAGGCCACGGGCGAGCCGCGTATAGCGGTCCCAGCCGTCGATGCTGACCAGGATGATGAACAGCACAATATTGTTGCCGAAGAAGGCGAGCATGGTCAGCGCTAGGAACAGCGCCGGAATCGCCGCCTGCGCATCGACCAGCATCATGATCGCCTGGTCGATGATGCCGCGCATCCGTGCCGCGATGAAGCCGAGCAACGTGCCGAACACGGCCCCGATCAGCGTGCCCATCACCGCGATCAGGATCGAGGTGCGCACCGCATAGATCATGCGGCTGAGGATATCGCGGCCGAGTTGGTCGGTGCCAAGCCAATAGGTCGTGCCGCCGCTCTGGGTCAGTGGCGGCTTCAGCCGGGCCAGCAGGTTCTGGGTGGTGTAGTGGATCGGCGCCAGCCAGTCGGCGAGGATCGCGACGAGCACGACCAGGATCAGGAAGCCGGCCGAGAGCTTCACCACCGGCGACATGCGGCGCCCGCGCGGACGGGAGGCCGGAGCGGCGCTAAGATCGAGGCTCGCGCTCATGCCGGCTTGCCCAGGCTGCGCGAGAAACCGCCCAGCCGCGGATCGATCAGGATGTGCAGGATATCGACCAGGAGATTGGCGGCGACCATCACCACGGTGACCGTCAGGATCACCGCCTGGACCACGGCAAGATCGCGCGTCGAGACGGAATCGACCAGCAGGCGGCCGATGCCGGGCCAGGCGAAGATCGTCTCGACCACGGCGCTGCCGGCGAGGATATGGCCGATCTCGATGCCGATGAACATCAGCAGCGGCACCGCGGCATTGGGCAGCGCGTGGCGCAGAATGACCGAGAGCGGCATCACCCCGCGAGCACGGGCAGCGCGGATGAAGGGCTTGCCGAGCACTTCGAGCGTCGCCGTGCGGGCAAAGCGCGCGAGGCGCCCGGCAAGCGGCAAAGCGAGCGTCACCACCGGCAGGATCAAATGCCAGAGCGTCTCGGACCCCGCCGAGGGCAGCACGCGCAGCTTGAGCGCGAACAGCAGGATCAGCAGGATGCCCAGGAAGAAGATCGGGATCGCATAGCCGAGCACGGCGACCGCCATGGCGAAGCGGTCGACCGCGCTGTTGTGGCGCAGCGCCGCCAGGACACCGAGCGGCATGCCGATCAGCAAAGCCAGCAGCAGCGCGCAGGCGCCGAGCAGGAACGTCTTCGGCAGCGCGTCGAGGACCGCGGCGAAGGCCGGCCTGTCGTCGGCGAAGGAGAGGCCGAAATCGCCCCGGATCACGCTGGCGAGATAGCGCAGATACTGTTCCGCAAGCGGACGATCGAGCCCCCAGAGCTCGCGATAATGGGCACGCACATCCGGCGGCGTCTCGATCGAGAGCATGATGTCGGCGGGATCGCCGGCGAGCCGCAGCGCCAGGAACACCGCCGAGACGCAGATCGCGACCGTCAGCAGCGCGCGTAAGGTGCGAAGGGCCAGGAAACGCAGCATCGCCAGGGGCTCGTGAATCGAAGGCGAGCTTGTGCCGATGCTTACGCGACAAAGGAATGACAGGTCGCCATCAACCCGCACGGCTCAGGATTGTCTGGCGCAGCAAGGTTGATCTTCCTCTCCCGGGGTGGTTATGTCCGACCATGCGAATTCGGTCCGCCATCCGGGGCCTGACCCTGCGACTTAGCCGCCCGGCGCTGTGAGCGCGCCGGGGTTCAAAGGCCTGTCCATATCGCATGACGGCGCAGCAGAGCCCTGAGCAGGCCTGACGCCGCATCCTTCGCAAGGGTTGTCCCATGACCACGATGCCGATTTCCAAGTACCGCGCCTATGCGCCGGTCAACCTGCCTGACCGCAAATGGCCGTCGCAGGTGCTGACCAAGGCGCCGATCTGGTGCTCCGTCGACCTGCGCGACGGCAATCAGGCGCTGATCGAGCCGATGGGCGTCGATCGCAAGGAGCGCATGTTCAACCTGCTGGTGAAGATGGGGTTCAAGGAGATCGAGGTCGCCTTCCCTGCCGCATCCCAGACCGATTTCGACTTCGTCCGCTCGATCATCGAGAGCGGGGCGATCCCCGACGATGTCGCGATCCAGGTGCTGACGCAGTGCCGCTCCGAACTGATCGAGCGCACCTTCGAAGCAGTGAAGGGGGCGAAGAACGTCATCCTGCACTTCTACAACTCGACCTCGACGCTGCAGCGCGACGTGGTCTTCCGCTCCGACAGGGCCGGAATCATCAAGATCGCGACCGATGCGGCTGCCCAGATCAAGGCCCTGGCCGCGCGGGCGCCGGAGACGAACTTCACTTTCGAATATTCGCCGGAGAGCTTCACCGGCACCGAGCTCGACTACGCCCTGGAGATCTGCGAGGCGGTCAAGGCGGTGATCCAGCCGACGCCGCAGAAGAAGCTGATCCTCAATTTGCCGGCGACCGTCGAGATGGCGACGCCCAATGTCCATGCCGACCAGTTCGAATGGTTCGGCCGCAACATCTCCGGCCGCGACAGCGTGCTGCTCTCGATCCACCCGCACAATGACCGCGGCACGGCGGTGGCGGCGGCCGAGCTCGCGCTGATGGCCGGCGCCGACCGCGTCGAGGGCACGCTGTTCGGCAATGGCGAGCGCACCGGCAATGTCGACATCGTCACCATGGCGCTGAACCTGTTCACGCAAGGGGTCGATCCCGAGCTCGATCTGCGCGATGTCAACGAGATCCGCAGCGTCGCCGAATACTGCACGCAGCTGCCGGTGCATGAGCGCCATCCCTATGTCGGCGAGCTCGTCTACACCGCCTTCTCCGGCTCGCATCAGGACGCGATCAAGAAGGGCTTCGACGCGCAGGAGAAGCGCAACGACCCGCTCTTCCAGGTGCCCTATCTGCCGATCGACCCCAAGGATGTCGGCCGCGACTACGAGGCGGTGATCCGTATCAACTCGCAATCCGGCAAGGGCGGCATCGCCTATATCCTGCAGGCCGATCACGGCCTCGACCTGCCGCGCCCGCTGCAGATCGCCTTCTCCAAAATCGCGCAGGAGCAGATGGACGAGGAGGGCAAGGAGCTGACCAGCGCGGTGCTGTGGTCGCTGTTCAGCAAGACCTACCTGCTCAGCGATGCACCGCTGGAACTGCTGTCCCACAAGACCTTCCCGGGCGCGCAGGGCTCGCGGACGCTGACGGCGGAGCTGAAGCAGGAAGGCGCGATCCGCACCATCGAGGGCGTCGGCAACGGCCCGATCGATGCCTTCGTCGATGCGCTGAAGACGACCTATGGCGTCGAATTCTCCTTCCTCGACTATCACGAGCATGCAGTCGGCCGCGGCGCCAACGCCACCGCTGCCTGCTATGTCCAGCTTCAGGACGAGAAAGGCCGGGCTGTGCACGGCGTCGGCATCGACCCGAACATCGTGATGGCCTCGCTCAAGGCCGTGCTCAGCGGCATGCAGCGGGTGATGGCCGGGCAGACGGGCTAATATCGCCTCTTGGCGGTGGGCTTGCCCACCGCCTTTCCTCACTCCCCTGCAGCCTTGCGACGCTGGTTTGGCTCCGTGCCACGCCAGCCAAGCGCAGGCGCAACCAGCGCGGCGAAGTCGCCGATGATCTGGCGATAGTCCGCGATCGAGAAATTATAGGGCAGCTCCAGCCGCAGAGTATCGACCAGCGGCAGGACCGGATCGGCGTGAAGCCGCTCGACGATCTCGGCCGCCGTTCCGACGAGATCGGGCGTAAACAGCGTCCGGCGCTCGCCTTGCGGGGCCAGGGTCCGCTCATGCCGGCTGGCGGCATAGTCGCGATAGCGCTGGCGCGTGGCGGCATCGGCGCTGTCGAGCGGCACGATCACGCGGCCGACCGCGACCTTCGGCTCGCCCTCGCCACGCCAATGGCTGCGGAAACTCTCGATATGGCGGCGTTGAGCCACAAAGAAATCATCGGTCACCTCGCCGGTGTTGAGATTGCCGACGAGCAGATGGAAGCCATTCTCGGCCGCCCAGCGAGCAGAGCGTAGCGAGCCGCCGCCATACCAGAGACGCTGACGCAGGCCGGGCGCATGCGGGCGCAGGCGCGGGCGATGCTCGCCGGCTGCAGAAGTGATGCGGGTATCGGCATCGCCGAGCCAGTCACCGTCGAGATTGCTGGCGAGCCGGGCGACGCGTGCATGCGAGAAATCGTAAGTCGCAGGATCGGCATCGAAGAAGCGCTCGCCCAGCAGCTTGCCGAAGGGCGGCGGCCCGGCGCTCAGGCCGACATTGAGCCGCCCGCGGGAGAGCACGTCGACCAGCGACAGGTCCTCGGCTAAGCGGAACGGGTTCTCATAGCCGATCTGGATCACGGCGGTGCCGAGCCCGATCCGGCTGGTGCGCTGGCTCGCCGCCGCGAGAAAGGTCGCGGCCGAGGAGACGCCGGGCTCGAGATGGCGCTGGCGCACCCAGGCGCTGTCGAAGCCGAGCGCCTCGCCATGCTCGAAGAGCGCGAGCGTCTCCTCCAGCCCGGCGCGCGGATCGGCATCGTCGTAATTGCCGGGAGTCAGGAAGGCGACGTGCCGGATGGCGAGTTCGGACATGCGCTTTTCAGTATTTCGGCAGGCCGGGCGGGTTGGTCTCGGAGCGATCGAGCGCCTCCTCCTCCAGGCCCCAGCGCGCCAGCGATGCCCGGAACTTGCCATTGGCGATCAGCCCGTTGGTCGCGATGGTCAACGCATCGACCAGCCCGCTGCCCTTGCGCGTGGTGATCGCGACATCGGATTTCAGCGGCCAGCCGGCGCTGAGCGTGCCGACGCGCCTGATGTCCTTGTCGCGTGCCGCGATGAAGACGAGCTGGGCATGCGGCTGGACAATGACATCGACACGGCCCGAGCGCAGCGCGACCAACCGCCCGGCCTCGTCGTCGAAGAGCTGAAGCTCGATCGGCTTCAGGCCGGCGGCGACGTTCTGCTTGCTCCATTCGACCAGGATGCGCTCCTGATTGGTGCCGCCGCCGACGCTGACCTTGAGGCCCGCCGCATCCTTCGGCTCGCTGATCGCGGTGACCTTGCTGTCGGCCCTGACGAAGAAGCCGTGCAGCCCCTTGCGATAGGTCGAGAAGTCGAACTTTTCCTTGCGCTGCTCGGTGACGCCGACATTGGAGATGACCGCGTCATACTTCCCCGAGGCGAGGCCGAGCGGCCAGTCGGCCCAGGCGATCGGCTGCAGATCGAGCCTGAGCCCGAGGCTGTCGGCGATCAGCTGGGCGAAATCGGCATCGGCGCCGACCACGGTCTTCGCATCGGTGGCATAGGTTGCGAGCGGCGGCCCGCCGGGGCTGACCGCCACGGTGAGCACGCCGGGCGCGGCGAATTTGAACCCTTTCGGGATGGCCGCGATCGCCTCCGGCTGCTTCTCGGTGCGGACCTTGCCGGGCTGTTCCGGACCGAGATCGAATGGCGCCTGGGCCAGCGCCGAATTCTGAGCCAGACCGAACGCGGCCAGGCTGCCGAGGAGAAGCGCCGACAGGGCGCGCACTCGCAACATCTTCGTCTCCGTCATGCTTGAAGTCTTCACAGGCGCCACGGCGCCCGCCATGCTCATTTCGCCGGCAGGCCGGGCGGGTTGGTGCGCGACTGCTCGATCGCCTCGGCAGCGAGGTTCCAGCGCCCGAGCGCCTTGGCGTAGTTGCCATTGCCGATCTGGGTGTTGACGGCATGGGTGATCGCCTCGGCGAGGCCGGCGCCCTTGCGGGTCGTGACTGCGATCTCGGCCAGGACCGGCCAGCCGCCGGAGAAATTGCCGGCGAGGCGGGTCTTGTTCTCCTGCGCCGCCTTGAAACTCAGAAGGGCGTTCGGACCGAGATAGGCATCGGCACGTCCGGTCTCCAATGCGAGATAGAGCACGACATCGTCGTCATAATACTGGACCTCGGCCGGCTTCAGCCCGTCCTTCACGTTCTGCTCGTTCCAGCGCAGCAGGATCTGCTCCTGATTGGTGCCGGAGCCGACGATGACCTTCAGACCGGCGATGTCGCGCGGCTCGCGGATCTGGATCTCGTTGTCCTTCTTCACATAGAAGCCGAGCAAGTCCTTGCGGTAGGTCGAGAAGTCGAACTTCTCCTTGCGCTGCTCGGTGACGGTGATGTTCGAGATCGCCGCATCGTACTTCCCGGAGACGACGCCCAGTGGCCAGTCGGCCCAGGAGACCGGGACGATCTCGAGCTTGCGCCCGAGCGCATCGGCGACGAGCTGGGCGATGTCGGGCTCCGAGCCGACGATCGACTTGGTGTCGCTCGCATAGCCGGCGAAGGGCAGGCGGCCGGTGGCGTTGGCGACGGTGAAGACGCCGTCCTTCACGAACTTGGCGTCCTTGCCGATCAGCTTGATCGCGGCGTCGTCGCGCTGCGCTCGCGGCCGGCCAGGCTGCTCGGGCGAGAGGTCGATCGCCTGCTGGGCGAAGCCGAGGGAGGGGAGAAGCGCGCCGGCGGAAGCAGCGCCAAGCAGAGAGAGAGCGTTGCGTCTGGTGATCATGGCCTAACTCCCAGGGAAATGAACGTCAGAGGACCTTGGCGAGGAATTCGCGGGTGCGCGGATGGTCGGGCTCGGCAAGGACGCGCGCGGGTGGGCCGACTTCGAGGATGCGGCCGGCCTCCATGAAGACGACCTCGTCGGCGACCTCGCGGGCGAAGCCGATCTCATGGGTGACGATCACCAGCGTCGTGCCGGAGCGGGCGAGCTCCTTGATGACGTCGAGCACCTCGTTGACCAGCTCGGGGTCGAGCGCCGAGGTCGGCTCGTCGAAGAGCAGGACCTTGGGCTTCAGGGCGAGGGCCCGGGCGATGGCGACGCGCTGTTGCTGGCCGCCGGAAAGCTGGCGCGGATAGGCGTCGGCCTTGTCGGCGAGACCGACACGGGCGAGCAGTTCGCGCGCCTCGGCCAGCGCCTGCTCGCGGGCAACGCCGCGCACCGAGAGCGGCGCCTCGGTGACGTTCTCGATCGCGGTCAGATGCGGGAACAGGTTGAAGCTCTGGAAGACCATGCCGACATCGACGCGGCGCTTCAGAATCTCGCGCTCCTTGAGCTCGTAAAGCGTGTCGCCGTCCTGGCGATAGCCGATCAGTTCGCCATCGATAGCGATGAAGCCGGCATCGACGCGTTCGAGATGATTGATCGAGCGCAGCAGCGTCGACTTGCCGGAGCCGGACTGGCCGATGATCGCAGTGACGCTGCCCGGGCGCAGGGCCAGGCTGACATCGTCGAGCACCTTCAGCGGGCCGAAGCTCTTCGAGACGTTGCTGATGCGGATCTCGCCGCCGCTGCGCCGCAGGCTCGCCAGCGAAGGAGCGACCGGGGCTGATGCTGCCGCCTGGGCCAGCGCAGCTTCGGTACGACGCGCCGCGGCGGCGTCACGCGAGCGGCCGAAGCGCGCCAGCGCCAGCCCGATCAGCGAGGGCGGCGGATTGCGCAGCGCGCCGCGCGAATAATAGCGCTCGATATGGTGCTGGACGAAGGAGAGCACGCTGAGGATGACGAGGTACCAGACCGTCGCCACCATCAGGAGCGGGATCACCTCGAGATTGCGCCTGTAGATGATCTGGATGGTGTAGAACAGCTCGGGCAGCGCCAGGATGTAGACTTGGCTCGTGCCCTTCGCCAGCAGGATGATCTCGTTGAAGCCGTTGGGCAGGATGGTGCGCATCGCCTGCGGCAGCACGATCCGCGAGAACTGGCGTCGTCGCGGCAGGCCGAGCGCCGCCGCCGCCTCATGCTGGCCCTGGTCGACCGAAAGGATGCCGCCGCGCACGATCTCGGAGGAGAAGGCGCCGGCATGAAGCGTCAGCCCGAGCACCGCCGCGAAGAAGGGCGTGATCAGCTGCGTCGTCGACCAGCTCGCGAAGGTGATCTCGGTGAAGGGAATGCCGAGCCAGACGGTCGAGTAGAGATAGCCGAGATTGTTGAGGATCAGCAGCAGCACGATCAGCGGGATCGAGCGGAACAACCAGACATAGGCCCAGGACAGCGAGGCCAGCAGCGGCGAGCCGGAGACGCGCGCCAAAGCGAGGCCGGTGCCGAGCAGGAAGCCAAGCACGGTACCGAGCAAAGTGAGCAGCAGCGTGCGCGCCAGGCCCGCCAGAACCGGTTCGGCGAAGAACCATTCGGCGAAGACATCCCAGCCCCAGCGCGGATTGGAGAGGACCGAGTTCACGACTGCGAAGATCACCACAACCGCGAAGGCGGTGCCGATGGCGCGCGCCGGATAGCGCGCCGGCACGATCCGGTAGCGGCTGAAATCGCGGGTCGGCGGTGTACTGTGGGCGTGCGTCGGCAGGCCCGCGAAATCGCTGGCGAGGCTCATGGCTGGAATTCGTCCCCTTGATGTTTACGAAGGCAGCGCGATCAGGCGGCGCTGGCAGGCAGCTGCTCGGCGGGCGAGCGCGGCCGATAGGCTGCCACCGCCAGGTCCTTCTCGAAGGCGAGCTTCTTGTAGATCTCGGGATCGACGGCGGGGTCGAAGAGCGGCGTGTAGCCGGTGCTGAGATAGAGATCCCGCGCCTCGGGCTGGCGGAAACCCGTGGTCAGGAAGATCTTGCCATAGCCCTGGCGCGCGGCCTGCGCCTCCAGCTCCTCGACGACGCGCCGGGCCAGCCCCTGGCGGCGGAAGGCGCTGTCGGTCCACATCCGCTTCAGCTCGGCCGTCTGTTCGTCATAGCGCTTGAACGCGCCGCCGGCGATGGCGCGGCCCTCACGCAGCAAGAGGACGAAATTGCCCTCCGGCGGCGCGAACAGCGACGCCGGATAGCGGCTCATCTCGGCTCCCGGCGGCTCGCCGAAATAGCTGCCATAGCGGGTGGCGTATTCCCAGGTCAGCTGCTCGACCAGGGGCTGGGCGAGCGGATCGAGCGGGGTGGTGTAAAGGAACCGGTCGGACATGGCGGAAAGCCTCTCCGTTGCAGGATCTAGACGAGGAAGGTGCGGGCGAGGCGAACCCAGAAGCTCGCGGCCGGGGCGATGATCGCGTCATCGAAATCATAGGCGGGGCTGTGCAGCGGGGCGCTGTCGCCATTGCCGACGAAGAGATAGCTGCCGGGCCGGGCTTCGAGCAGGAAGGCGAAATCCTCGCTCGCCATGCGCGGCTTGAAATCGGGCTCGATCCGCTCCGGCCCGAAAGCGGCAAGTGCAACCTCACGGGCAAACTGCGTCTCGGCGACATGGTTCGTCAGCGCCGGGAAGCCGCGGTGATAGCTGACCTGCGCCGTCGCGCCGAAGCTTTCGGCCTGCGCTCGCGCCAGCGCGGGGATACGCTCTTCCAGCTGCCTGCGCACATCCGCATCGAAGCTGCGAATGGTCAGCTTCAGCTCGACGCTATCAGGGATGACGTTCGAGGCCTCGCCGCCATGAATCGAGCCGACGGTGACGACGGCAGCCTGGCGCGGATCGACATTGCGCGAGACGATGCTCTGCAATGCCAGTACGAGGCTGGAGGCGGCAACGACGGGATCGACCGTCTCATGCGGCGAAGCGCCGTGCCCGCCTTTGCCGACGATGCGGATGATCGCCTTGTCGACTGCCGCCATCGCCGGCCCTTCGACGAAGCCGAATTGGCCGGACGGCACGCCCGGCCAGTTGTGCAGGCCGAAGACGGCATCGCAGGGGAAGCGCTCGAACAGCCCTTCCGACAGCAGCTTGCGCGCGCCCGCGCCGATCTCTTCGGCCGGCTGGAAGATCAGGTTGAGCGTGCCGGAGAAATCGCGCTCGGCCAGCCGCCTGGCCGCCGCCAGCAGGATCGCGGTGTGGCCGTCATGGCCGCAGGCATGCATGACGCCGGCAGTCTCGCTAGCATAGGGGCGCCCCGTCTGCTCGGTGATCGGCAGCGCGTCCATGTCGGCGCGCAGGCCGAGCCGGCGCGCGCCGTCGCCCTTGCGCAACTGCCCGATCACGCCGGTGCCGGCGAGCCCGGTCGTCACCTCGTAGCCATAGCTTGCCAGCCGCTCGGCGACGATCGCACTGGTCCGTGTCTCGCGGAAGGCGAGCTCGGGATGTCGATGCAGGTCGCGGCGCAGCGCGATGAATTCTTCGACTGAGGCGGCAATGCCAGGGTCGATACCGGCGCCGGCTATGGGGGCGTGGATGGTCATGCGATCGGCTCAGCCAGCCTTGCGCGGTACAGACGCCGGAGCGGGGCGGGCATAGCGGCTCTCGCGGCGCGGCAGTCCGAGATGGTCGCGCAGCGTTTCGCCCGGCAGGGTCCGGTCGTAGACGCCGCGCGCCTCCAGCTCGGGGATGACCAGTTCGACGAAATCCTCCAGGCCCTGGCCGATCACCGGGAAACCCAGGATGAAGCCGTCGGCCGCCTGCTTCTCGACGCGCTCGATCAGGATGTCGGCGATCTCCTGCGCCGAGCCGATCAGGTCGGCGCGCGGGGTCGCCGCCTCCAGCGCCGCCTCGCGCAGCGTCTGGCGCTTCAGCGCGGCGGTGCGCTTGATGCGGTCGGTGGTCGAGCGGAAGCTGTTCTTGCCGATATCGCCGAGCTCGGGGAACGGCGCGTCGAGCGGATAGGCGCTGAAATCGTGATGGTCGAAATAGCGGCCGAGATAGGCGAGCGCCTCGTCGATCGAGACGAGATCGCGGATCGCCTGGTACTTGTCCTCGGCCTCCTTGCGGGTGCGCCCGACGATCGGCCCGGCGCTTGGAAAGATCTTGATGTCGTCTGCGAGCCGCCCCTGCGCGATCGCGCTGGTCTTGATGCTGCGATAGAAGGCCTGGCCCTCCTCCAGCGAGACATGGTTGGCGAAGACCGCATCGGCATGGCGCCCGGCAAGGCCGATGCCCGCATCGGAGGCACCGGCCTGGAACAGCACCGGCTGACCCTGCGGCGAGCGCTGAATGTTGAGCGGGCCCTCGACCTGGAAGAAGTGGCCCTTGTAGCCGAGCGTATGCAGCTTCTCGCGATCGAAGAAGCGTCCGGCCTCACGATCACGGACGAAGGCGTCGTCGTCCCAGGAATCCCAGAGCCCCTTGGCGATATCGAGATATTCGTGGGCGATCTCGTAGCGCAGCGAGTGCTCGGGATGCGGGCGACCATAATTGCGGCCGGAGCCCTCCAGCGGCGAGGTCACCGCGTTCCAGCCCGCGCGCCCGCCCGAAATCAGGTCGAGCGAGGCGAATTGCCGGGCGATGGTGAAGGGGTCGCTATAGGAGGTCGAGACCGTGCCGACAAGGCCGAGCTTCCTCGTCGCCGTCGCCAGCGCCGAGAGGATGGTCAGCGGCTCGAAGCGATTGAGGAAATGCGGGATCGACTTCTCGTTGATGTAGAGCCCGTCGGCAACGAAGGCGAAGGCAATGCCGTTCTCCTCGGCCTTGCGCGCATTGCGGATGAAGAAGTCGAGATTGACGCTCGCATCTGGCGGATTGCTCGGATGGCGCCAGGCGTTCATATGGCTGCCGGGGCCCTGCAGCATCAGGCCGAAGGTGAGACGGGTCTTGCTCATCGGTGTCTCCTGTCGGCTCAGGCCGCAAGCGCCGGCGCGTCGCCGGCAAGCAGCGTGATCGAGGCGAGGCGCTGGGCGGTCGCGGCAGCCGGCGTGTCGATGACGAACTCGGCGATGCCGAAGCGGGCCGAGAGCGCATCGAGCTCGCGACGGACGTCCTCGGCGGTGCCGGACAGGATGCTCGGGCGGCGGATTTCGGTGGTGTAGGACGCCGCTCCGGCCTGGCGGGCGAACTCGGCCGCCTGTTCCTCGCTGCCGAGATTGACGCTCTGGCCATTGTCCAGCGTCAGCCTGACCACCCGCAACGGATCAGTGAGGGCGCGCGCCTCCTCCGCCGTCGCGGCGGCGAGTGCGGCGAGGCCGAAGAGCGGTGGCTGCTTGGCACCCGCCTTCGCATAGGCATCGAGGCTGGCCTCGATTGCCTTGGGGTCACCGTTGAGCTGGCCGGCAAAGACGAAGCGCCACCCGCGCTCGGCTGCTAGCCTTGCACTGTCAGGGCTGGCACCGAGCAGGAAACGTTCGGCCGGTGCGGACGGCTTCGGCAGAGCCTGCGCACCGGCAAGCGAATCATCCGCGGGGAGCGATCCGGCGAGGAAGCCGTCGAGCTCGGCCAGCAACGTCTCGAAGGAACGGGCGCTCTTGGGATCGTGCTGAACGCGCAGCGCCTTGGTCGAGAGCGGCAGACCGCCCGGCGCCTTGCCGATGCCGAGATCGATGCGACCCGGCGCCAACGCTGCGAGCAGATTGAAGGTCTCGGCGACCTTGTAGGGGCTGTAATGCTGAAGCAGCACGCCGCCGGAGCCGATGCGGATGCGGCGCGTGCGGGCGATCAGATGCGCGACCAGGATTTCCGGCGCCGAGCTGGCAAGGCCGGGAAAGCCATGATGCTCGGCGAGCCAGAAACGGCGATAGCCCAGCCGCTCGGCCGCCTGCGCCAGCGCGATCGTGCGCTGCAGGGCGTCGACCGCGGTCTCGCCGTCGAGGATCGGGCTCTTGTCGAGCAGGCTGAGGGAATAGGCCATGGGATGTCTCGCCGGGATCAGATGCCGCGCAGGCCGCAGGCCGTGCGCGCCTCCTCGGCCATCCAGCCGAGACGCTCATAGTCGCCGCGCCAATAGACCAGCGCCGCATCGTCGCCGCCAAGCCGGACCTCGCGCACCCGGCCGATGACGATGGCGTGCGAGTGGCGCTCGATCAGCTCCTCGACCTCGCAGTCGAGCGCGGCGAGCGCGCCCTCGAGCAGCGGCGCGCCGGTGACGCCTTCCGTCCAGCTCGCCCCGGCATAGCGGGCCGGACCCTTCTCGCCGCCGCGGCCGGCGAAGCGATCGGCAATCTGCTTTTGCGTCGCGTTGAGGAAGTTGACGCCGAAGCTGCGATGGCGGGCAAGCACCGGAAAGCTCGACGAGCTCAGGTTGAGCCCGAACATCACCGTCGGCGGCTCGGCCGAGAGCGATGAGAGCGAGGTGACGGTCAGCCCGGTACGATCCTCGCCCTGCCCGGTCGTGATCACGCTGACACCGCCAGCGAGATGGCGCAGCGCTGCACGGAAGTTGGGTGTTTCGGCTTGCGCCGGCGCAGCCCGGCCGAAGCGGCGGGGCGCCGCAGATGCTGGAGTGACGAGCGAGACGACAGTCATGAAGGCCTCGGCTGGCGGGAGGACGCAGCGAGGCTAAGCGTCGTCAGGGAACGACGCTCCGGCCGGACAAGCCGGGGGCGGACGCTGCTAGGGAATGACGAGCCTTGTGATCAGGCCGCAGGGCGAAGGATCAGGAACATCGCGGCTGGCCGCCCGCTCGCTCGGGATCCAGAATATTACGTGCTGTCATCAACGTGTCTCCGCATTCGGAGCCCACGATTTCATCGTGGTGCTTTTAGCATTGTTGACGCGGTGCAAGCTGCTCCAGCAAATCCCGCGATCGAGTGCCAATATCGGCACTCGATACTGACATTCTTCATGCGAAAGCAGGCAGGGTCAATGGAATGTCTTTTCAAAGTTGCCTCCGGCAGGAGGCGGAAGCGCCTGCGGCCGGCGCCCGCCATGGGAGAATTCCGTTCCGCCATCGAGCCTGTCACGGGCACATGCCATCGATGGGCCAGGCAATAAGGGCTCTGCGACGGCAACCGCGTGGACCGATGGGTTCCGGTCCACCTGCAGCGCCGCGACGGCGCGATCCGCTGATGAGGTGGCGAGCCCTGGTCGGATCGCCGCCCTTGATGTGACCGGGCGCCGCAATGGAGCAGGTTGACAGTTTTGCAATCGATTACATAATCCAATCCGAAGCGGTTCCTCAGAATGAACCGCCCCAGGGAGGAGTGCCGGTCATGCATGCCAGCATCGTCGTTTCATCGGCTTTTGGCAGCCACGCGGTCGCGCTGCGGCTGCGCTGAACGCGGCGCGAAAGCCAAGGCCATGGTCCAGATCGGCTTCAACCTGCTGACGGTCGGCGGCTTCATCGACGAAGCGCATCTGCCTTTGTGCGAGCGCATCCGCGAGATCGGCTATGACGGCGTCGAGATCCCGGTCTTCGAGGGCGATGCCGGCCATTACGAGCGGCTCGGCCGCCAGCTCGACGCGATCGGCCTGAAGCGCACCATCGTCACCATCGTCGCCGAGGACAGCAACCCGCTCTCGTCCGATCCGGCCATCCGCCGACAAGCGCGCGAGCGCCATCGCTGGGCGGTCGGCTGCGCCGCGGCGCTCGGCGCGACCGTCATCGCCGGCCCCTATCACTCGCCGGTCGGCGTCTTCAGCGGCGAAGGCCCGCGCGAGGACGAGCTCGCTCATCTCGCCGAGGCGCTGCATGTCATGGCCGAGGATGCCGGCAAGGCCGGGATCGCGCTCTCGCTGGAGGCGATCAACCGCTTCGAATGCTACGCGCTGAACACGATGGAAGCCGCGAGCGCGCTGCGTGCGCGGGTCGCGCATCCGAATTTCGGCTACATGTACGACACCTTCCACGCCAATATCGAGGAGCGCGATCCGGTCGGCGCCTACAGCCGCTACGCCTCCGAGATCAATCACATCCACCTCTCCGAGAACGATCGCGGCATCGTCGGGCGCGGCCATGTGCCATGGGCTGAAACATTCCGCGCCATCCGCGCCACCGGTTATGATAGCTGGCTGACGGTCGAGGCCTTCGGCCGGGCGTTGCCCTCGCTGGCGGCGGCGACGCGGGTCTGGCGCGACCTCTTCCCCGATCTCGACACGCTTCTCGTCGAGAGCCACGGCTTCATCCGGCGGGGCTGGGCCGAAGCTGCCTCGCCGACCGAGGCAGGCGCCACATGAGCGCCGTCACGCCGGTCCTTTCGATGCGCGGCATCGGCAAGAGCTTTACCGGCGTGCGGGCGCTCGACGATGTCAGCCTCGATTGCCAGGCTGGCGAGGTCCACGCCATCTGCGGCGAGAACGGCGCCGGCAAGTCGACGCTGATGAAGGTGCTCGGCGGCGTCTATCGCCCCGATGAAGGCGAGATTCTCCTTGGCGGGAAGCCCGTCGGCTTCCGGCATCCGGTCGAGGCGCGCCGGGCCGGGATCAGCATCATCCACCAGGAACTCAGCCTGCTGCCCGAGCGCAGCGTTGCCGACAACATCTTCCTCGGCCTGGAGCCAACCAGAAGCGGCCTGCTCGACCGCGCCGCGATGCGGGACGGCGCGCTCAAGTTGCTGGAGCGCGTCGGCGCGAAGGTGCACCCCGATACACTGGTGAAATCGCTCTCGATCGCCGAGCAGCAATTGGTTGAGATCGCCAAGGCGCTGGCGCTCGATGCCCGCATCATCGTGATGGACGAACCGACCGCGGCGCTCGACGAGCGCGATGCCGGCCGGCTGCTGGAACTGGTGGGGACGCTGAGGCGCGAGGGCGCCGCGATCCTCTACATCTCCCACCGCATGGCCGAACTGAAGGCGATCGCCGACCGCATCACCGTGCTGAAGGACGGCAAGCTCGTCGCGACACGCCCCGCCGCCGCGCTGACGCCGGCGATGATCGTCAGGCTGATGGTCGGGCGCGACCTCGCCGATTTCTTCCCGCCCCCCGGCGATCCAGCCAAGCTCGGCGCGGTCGTCCTGTCGGTGGAGGGCGCCGGCAACACCGTGCTCTCCGACATCACGCTCGACCTGCGCGCCGGTGAAATCGTCGGCGTCGCCGGGCTCGAAGGCTCCGGCAAAGGTGTGCTCGGGCGCGCCCTGTTCGGCGACGAGCCCTTTACCCGCGGCCGCATGGTCATCGACGGCCAGAACGGGCTGATCGCTTCGCCGCGCGGCGCGATCGCAGCCGGCATCGGCTTTCTCTCCGACGATCGCAAGAAGGAGGGCATCGCCCCGCAGCAATCGCTGCGCGACAATGTCCTGATGACCCTGCGCGCCTTTGCGCGGCGCCTGCTGCCGCCGGGCTCCGGAGACATGGCCCGTGCCGCCGCCGACCGGCAGTTGACCGAAGTCGATGTCAGGGCAGCCGGCTTCGCGCAGGAGATCCGCGAGCTCTCCGGCGGCAACCAGCAGAAGGTTGTGATCGGCCGCTGGCTGGCGCGCGATCCAAAGGTCCTGATCTTCCTGGAGCCGACCCGCGGCATCGACGTCGCTGCCAAGGCGGCGATCTACCAGTTGATGCGCGGCCTCGCCGATCGCGGCCGCGCCATCCTGATGATCTCCTCCGACCTGCCGGAGATCATCGGCGTCAGCGACCGCATCCTCGTCATGCACGAAGGCCGCATCGCCGGGGAGCTGAAGCGCGGCGCCAACGAAGAAGACGTGATGCACCTCGCACTCGGCACCGGAACGACGGAGGCAGCGGCATGAGCGCCGGCGCCGACATCGTCGCCACTCGCCCGGCGCGCAACGTGCCCGTGGCGCCACTGCTCTTCGCCGGCTCGCTCGCGCTCTATGTCGCGACCGCGCTCGCGACGGGACAGCACGCCTATCTCACCGGCGAAGGCTTCGTCGGCCTGACCCAGCGCATGGTCGGCCTTGGCATCGTCGCGCTCGGGCAGACGCTGACCATCCTGGTCGGCTCGATCGATCTTTCGGTTGCCAACCTGATCAGCGTCTCCGCCGTGCTCGCCTCCTTCATCATGAAGGGCGAGCCGGCGATGATCGCCCCGGCCGTCCTCGCTGTATTGGCACTCTCGGCGGCAGTCGGCCTCGTCAACGGGCTGATCATCGCCCGGCTCGACGTCAATCCGCTGATCGCGACGCTCGGCGTCGGGCTGATCCTGCAGGGCCTGCTCTCGGCGAGCTTCAGCAATTTCGCCGGCTCGGTCCCGGCAGCCTTCCAGGCCTTCGCCTATGGCCGGATCGGGCCGCTGCCCTGGTCGGTGCTGCTGCTGTTCGTGCTCGCCTTCGCGATCTGGCTGCTGTTGAGCCGCACGCGCTTCGGCGCCCATCTCTACGCCACCGGCGGCAACCGCGACGGCGCCCGCCTCGCCGGCATCCGCACCGAGCGCGTTATGATCGGCGCGCACATCCTGTGTTCGCTGATGGCCGGTCTGACCGGGCTCTATCTTGCCAGCCGCCTGCGCGCCGGCGCGCCCTGGGTCGGCCGCGACGGCGTTTATGATCTGGAATCGATCGCCGTGGTGGTGATCGGCGGCACGCTGCTCGCCGGCGGGCGCGGCGGCGTCTGGGGCACGCTCGCCGGCGTCTTCCTGTTCGCCACGCTCGACGCCGTCTTCAACATGACCGGCATTGACGCCTTCCCGAAGCAGGTGCTGCGCGGCGCCATTGTCATCCTCGCGGTCGCGGTCTACGCCGTACGCAGCCGGGGGCATGTCGCATGAGCGCGGTTGCCACTCATACCGGTCCTTCGGCGGCGCTGCGCTTCGCCCGCGGCATCAATGTCGGCCTCGCCGTCTTCCTCGTGCTTTACGGCACCATCACCGTGCTGCAGCCGAGCTATTTCGAGGTCGAGGGCTTCCTCAACCTCCTGCGCCGGGCCGCGCCGCTGATCATCCTCGCCTGCGGCCAGCTCTTCGTCATCGCCGGCGGCGGCTTCGACCTCTCGATGGGCTCGCTGGTAACGCTGACTGTGCTCGGCGGCTCGATGCTGGCCGGCGGCAATCCCGACAACACCTGGTGGACGATCGGCGTGCTCTATCTGATCGGGCTCGGTGTCGGGCTGGTCAACGGGCTCGTCGTCACCCTGCTCAAGGTGCCCTCGATCATCGCGACGCTCGGCATGCTGCTCTCGCTCAACGGCGCGGCGCTGATGTGGTCCGGCGGGGCGCCACGCGGCTATCTGCCGGAGAACTTCCGCGCGCTCGGTCGCCTAGTCTACCGCGACGTGCCGCTGACCGGGATCATGCCGCTCTCGGTGCTCATCCTCATCGGCTTCGTCGGGATAGCCGCCTGGCTGCTGCACGCCACCGTCTTCGGCCGGCAGGTGCTGGCGGTCGGCGACAATCCGCGTGCGGCCGAGCTCTCCGGCGTGCCGGTGGGCGCGACACGGGTGCTGGTCTTCGTCATCTCGGCGCTGTCGGCGGTGACGGCCGGCATCCTGCTTGGCGGCTTCGCCGGGGTCTCGACCGCGGTCGGACAAGGGCTCGAGCTGCAGGCGATCGCCGCCTGCGTCATCGGCGGCGCGCAACTGCTCGGCGGGCGCGCCAGCGTCACCGGCGCCGTCGCCGGCGGGCTCAGCCTGTTCGCCCTGTTCACGCTGCTCAACCTGATGGGGCTGCCGCAGCCGCTGCGCGAGACCGTGCAGGGCCTGATCCTGATCGCCGCGGTGGCGTCGAGCGCCTGGCGCATGCGGCGGGCATGACAACGAGTTTCCGGAGCGCGTGATCCCACGCGCTCCGCCAGAGGCCGCTGGCAAGGCGGCGCGACAGAGGGAGGTGAACATGAAGACCCAGATCGGTTTGGCGGCGCTGCTGGCGGCACTGTCGACGGGCGCCATCGCCCAGAACTTCAACGACCCAGCCGAGTTCGAGCGCCAGAAGGCGCTGCTCACGGTCGCCCCGCAAGGTCCGGACGGCAAGCCCTGGGAGCAGAACCTCGGCGGCGAGAAGGTCGACACCGCCAAGTACAAGAAGCCCGGCCCCTACAAGCTCTGCTTCTCCAACGCCGGCGTGAACAATCCCTGGCGCGTCGTCGGCTTCACCAACATGCAGGCCGAGGTCGACGCCAACAAGGCCGACATCGCTTCGTTCACCCATGCCGATGCCGAGGGCAAGGACGACAAGCAGATCTCGGACATCAACGCCTTCGTCAACAGCGGCCAGTGCGACGCGCTGATCGTCTCGCCGAACACCACCGCGGCGCTGACGCCGGCGGTCGAGGCCGCCGCCAAGAAGCTGCCCGTCGTGGTCTTCGACCGTGGCGTCGACAGCAAGGCGCCGGTCACCTTCATCAACCCGATCGGCGGCTACGGCTTCGGCATCCAGGGCGCGAGCTTCATCGCCGAGAAGATCCCGGCCGGCGGCGCGGTGCTGGCGCTGCGCATCCTGCCGGGCGTCGACGTGCTGGAGAACCGCTGGGCCGCGGCCGAGCGCATCTTCAAGGAGAAGAGCATCAAGGTCGTCGGCGCCGAATTCACCAATGGCGACAACGCCAAGACCAAGGCGATCGTCGAGGACTATCTCAACCGCTTCGGCAAGATCGACGGCGTCTGGATGGATGCCGGCGCGACCGCGGTCGCGGCACTCGAAGCCTTCGAGGATGCCGGCAAGCCCTATCCGGTGATCAATGGCGAGGACCAGCAGGACTTCCTGCAAAAGTGGAAGAAGAACAAGCTCACCGCGATCGCCCCGACCTATCCGACCTATCAGTGGCGCACCCCGGTGATCGCGGCGCTCCGCATCCTCAAGGGCGAGCCAGTCACCGGCCCGACCTGGAAGCTGCCGCAGCCGGCGATCACGGCCGAAACCCTCGACAAGTTCGTCAACGACAAGATGCCGCCGCTGCACTACGCGCTCTGCGGCTGCGAGCAGATGGCGAACTATCCGGCCCGCTGGGGCGGGAAGTAACGAAAACAGGGCGCCCGCTCGACAACGGGCGCCCACCCCTGCCCTATCGGCAGCGATTGCGGCATGATGGGCACTCTGTCCCTCCTGCCGATTCGCGGCCGCTTTCCAGATCACCAGCCTTGCAAGACGTACCCACAGCCGCTCCGACCATCGCCGAAGTCGCACGCCTCGCCGGAGTCTCGACCGCGACGGTGTCGCGCGCGCTGGCGATGCCGGAGAAGGTCAAAGCCCGCACCCGCGAGCGCGTGCTCGAAGCCGTCGCGGCGACCGGCTTCATTCCCAACGCCCAGGCCCGCAATCTGCGCCTGCAGGCGACGCGCACCGTGATCCTGCTGGTGCGCGACATCAGCAACCCGTTCTATCTGGAGATCTACAAGGGCGTCGAAGAGGCGGCGATCGACGCCGGCTACAAGGTGCTGATGGGCGATGCCCGCGACGATGACGAGCGCATCCTGCGCTATGTCGACATGGTCAGGGAGCGCCATGCCGACGGGCTGATCCTGATGGTCGGCCGCTTCCCCGAGGCGCTTGCCAGACGCAGCCGCCTGCCACCCATCGTCGTCGCGCTGGAGATGCTGCCCGGGCTCAAGCTGCCGACGGTCAAGGTCGACAACCATGCTGCGGCACGCGCCGCGGTCGCCCATCTCGCCGGGCTCGGCCATCGCCGCATCGCCCATATCGCCGGGCCGATGCCCGACCCGATGAGCCTCGACCGCCGCGACGGCTATCTCGCCGGCCTCGCCGACGCAGGTATCGCGGCTGATCCCGGCCTCGTCGTCGAGGGCGATTTCGGTCTCGCCGCCGGCCGCGCTGCAATCCGCATGCTCGACGCAAGAGGCATCGACTATACCGCCATCTTCGCCGCCAGCGACCAGATGGCAGTCGGCGCCATGGGCGAGCTGCGCGCCCGCGGCCGCAATGTCCCCGACGACGTCTCGGTCGTCGGCTTCGACGACATCGTGCTGGCCGAGGCGGTCGAGCCGCAGCTCACCACCATTCACCAGCCACGCCGCGAGATCGGCCAGGCGGCGATGAATCTGCTGATCGAACAGCTGTCGGATCGCAGCGGCCATCGCGATCTCGTGCTGCCGACCCGGCTGGTCGAGCGCGGCTCGGCAGCCGCGCCGACCAAGCGAACCGATCGGGCCCGGTAAAGCCCCTTAGGCCGCTACGGCCGCCGTCGTGCGCCGCGCCATGGCGGCTGTGACCGTCTTCTCCAGATCGGCCTGCCAGAACGGCTTGTTCAGCCGCAGCACGCCCGCTCCGGCTGGCAGGTCGGCGTAACCGGTCGCGAGGATGACCGGCAGAGCCGGCCAGCGTTGTCCGACCTCGGCGATCAATTGCGCACCGGTCATCTGCGGCATGGCATGATCGGTGATCAGCAGGTCGATCTCTTCGCCGCCTTCCAGGATCGCCAACGCTTCCCGGCCCGAACTTGCCTCGACGACCCTGTGGCCGAGGTCCTCGAGCAGGGCCGTCGTATTCATCAGCACGAGCGCATCGTCATCGACCGCGAGCACGGTGAGCGAGCGCGGCGCCATCTCGCCCTCGCTCTTCGGCTCGACAGGCAATGGAGCGGGTTCAACGACAGCGACCGCAACCGCCGTCGGTAGCCAGACCTCCGCGGTCGTCCCCTGCCCCAGTCGGCTATCGAGCAGGAGCCGGCCGCCGAGCTGCTCGGCCATGCCATGCACCATCGACAGGCCGAGGCCTGTGCCCTTGCCGACCCCCTTTGTGGTGAAGAAGGGCTCGGTCGCCTGGGCGAGCGTCCTGGCATCCATGCCAGTGCCGGTGTCGGCAACTGAGAGGCGGATGTAATCTCCGGCCGGCAAGCCTGTGCGGTGCCCACTGCCGACAGGCTCGTTGCGCGCGCTGATCCGCAGGACACCGCCTTCCGGCATGGCGTCGCGGGCGTTGACGGCGAGGTTGAGCACCGCGGTCTCAAGCTGGTTCGGATCAGCTGCGGCCATGGCGAGATCAGCGGGGAAATCCGTCTCGATCCGGATCAATGGCCCCAGCGAGCGCTGCAGCAGGTCACCCATCTCTGCGACGAGCACATCGGCGGACACCGGCTGCAACGCCAGTTCCTGCTTGCGGGCGAAGGAGAGCATGCGCTGCGTCAGCGAGATGCCCCGGCTCGCCCCCTTGATCGCATTGTCGATCAGGTTGAGCTGGCGCTCGTCGCCGATCTGGCGGCGCACGAGTTCGAGGCTGCCGAGCACGGCGGTCAGCAGATTGTTGAAATCATGCGCCACGCCGCCGGTGAGCTGGCCGAGCGCCTCGATCTTCTGGGCCTGGAACAGGGCCTCGCGGGCCGCGTCGAGCTCGGCCTGGACCTTCTGGCGCTCGGTCAGGTCGCGCGTGACCTTGGCGAAGCCCATGATCTCGCCGGCATCGTCGCGGATCGGGTCGATGACGATGCTGGCCCAAAAGACCTCGCCGTTCTTGCGGACGCGCCAGCCCTCCTTCTCCAGGCTGCCATTGTCGATCGCAGCCTCGAGAGCCTTCTGCGGCTCGCCGCTCTCGCGCTCATCGGGCGTATAAAACAGGGAGAAATGCTTGCCGATGACCTCGTCCGGCGCATAGCCCTTGATGCGCTCAGCGCCGAGATTCCAGTTGGTGACGATGCCGTCGGCATCGAGCATGTAGATGGCGTAGTCGGTGACGCCCTGCACCAGCAGGCGGAACTTCTCTTCCGAACGCCGCAGCGCCTCGTCGGCCTGGCGCCGCTCTGTCAGGTCGCGCGTCACCTTGGCATAGCCGAGCACGCGGCCGGTCGCCGGGTTGAGGATCGGGTCGATGACGACATGGGCCCAGAAGCGCGTGCCGTCCTTGCGGACGCGCCAGCCCTCCTTCTCGAAGCGGCCCTCCTCCGCGGCCATGCGCAGGGCATGCTGCGGCAGGCCGGTGGCACGATCCTCCTCGGTGTAGAAGCGCGAGAAGGACTGGCCGATGATCTCGTGATCCTCATAGCCCTTGAAGCGACGCGCGCCCGGGTTCCAGCTGATCACCGTCCCCTGCGGATCGAGCATGTAGATCGCGTAGTCCGTGACGGACTCCACCAGCAATCGATAACGCTCGGCGGTCACCGGACCTTCCGTAGTCTGAAGCACGTTTGGGACCTTGGCATGTGACATGTCGAACGCGCTGAACGCGGCGAAAAACAAAAGGTTCCCGATGGGACGAAGAAAAATTGACCTAGGGTCAACGCTCCGGTTTCGGCGAGACCAGGATCGCGCCTGAAGCCGCAACGACGAGCGCAAGACCGAGCCAGTCGCTGGCCGCTGGTCGCTCGCCGAGGAGCAGCACGGAGCCGAGCGCGCCGACCGCCGGAACCATCAGCGTTCCCAGGCTCGCGATCCCGGCCGGCAGGCGGGCGATCACGGTGAACCAGAGGAAATAGGCGAGCGCCTGTGCGCCGAGGATATGGAAAGTGAGCGCCGCCGCGACCGGTGACGACAACGCCTTCGGAATCGGCACGCCTTCGAAGATCAGCATGCCGATGCCCGCCGCGCCGCCGCCGATCAGCAATTGCCAGGCGGCGATCGTCAGTGTCGGCGCCGCCACCGGCCAGCGCTTGGTGACGATGGTGCCGAGCGCCCAGCTGAGACTCGCGAGCAAGGCGAGCGCGAGCCCCGGCGACAGTTGCCCGGCCCGGATCAATGGCAGGCCGAGACAGAGCAGCCCGGCGATGCCGAGCCCCAGACCGATCAGGCGCGGCCGGTCGAAGCGCTCGCCCAGTATCGGCCAGGCCATCAGCGTCGCCCAGACCGGCATGGTGAAGGTCAGGATCGCGGCGCGCGAGGTCGGCGCCATCAATTGCGCGAAGGCGAGCAGGATGTTGAAGGCGGCGATCGAGAGGATGCCGGCGACGATCAGCCTCGGCCAGTGCTCTTTCGGCACCCGCAGGCTGATGCCTCGCACCAGCGCGACCACGACGAGTGCAAGGCCAGCAAAGGTCATGCCCCCGGCCCGCAAGGTCCAGGGCGCGATCTCGGTCAGCGAGATCCGCACCGCCGGCCAGTTGAAACCCCAGAGCAGCCCGAGCAGCGGGACGAGCAGGAGCGAGCGGGCAGAGGTTTGCGGCATGCGGAGACTATGCTTGAGGACCGGCCCGCGCCGTCATGTCATTTCGATGGAGGCTCGATGCACGCAAGGCGCGCACCGAGCCTCGGATCACCCTTCGATCGTCTCCACCCCGCACCATTCGGCGACGAAGAGCGCCATGGTGCCGGTGATGCGCTTCAGCGAGGCGAGGCTGACGCGCTCGTCGAAGGCGTGGATGTTCTGCGAGATCGGCCCATAGCAGAGCGCCGGCACCTTGTCGTAGAGGGCGTAGACCCGGGTATCGAGATAGCCGGGGGTCATGAAGCTTTTCAGCGCCTTGCCGGTCGAGGCCTTGTGGGCGTTGCCGAGCACGGCCTCGGCTTCGCTGCCGGGTTCGAGCACATAGCCCTCCGACCAGAAGCCGTTGAAGACGACCTTGGGCGGGTTGTTGGAGAGGAAGCTGTCGGTGCGTGCGAAGGCCAGCACCTTGGCCTCGATACGCTTGCCGAGTTCCTCGGCCGACATGCCGGGATAGAGACCGATGCGGCAATCGACCCGGCACCAGCACGGCACCGAGGAGGCCCAGTCGCCGCCTTCGATCTTGCCGATGTTGAGGTTGATCGGGTGGGCGATGTCCTCGAAATGCTTGCGGCCATGTTTCTCGCGATTGAGCGCGGCTTCGAGCTCCCGCAGCGCACCGATGACGCGATAGGCGGCGTCGATCGCGTTGGCCCCGGCCGCCATCTCGCGCACATGCATCGGCACGCCGCGGACCTCGAATTGGAACCAGAGCACGCCGGTATTGGCGCGCACCAGCATCTCCTCCTCCGGCTCCGGGATCAGCACCGCATCGGCCTCGTAGCCGCGCAAATGCGTCATCAGCGCACCATTACCGGTCGATTCCTCCTCGACCACCGACTGGACATAGACGGTTCCCGCCGGCTGCAGGCCGATGCGCCGGAGCGCATCGAGGCAGAAGAGATTGGCGGCGCCGCCGGCCTTCATGTCGGCGCCACCGCGGCCATAGAGCCAGTCGCCGTCGATGACGGGATCGAAGGGCGGATGCGTCCAGAGCTCGGCCGGGCCGGTCGGCACCACATCGACATGGGATTGCAGGATCAGCGAGCGGCCCTTCTCCTCGCGCGGATGGTGGATGCCGACCACGATCGGCGCGTCCGAATGCGTGTCCGAGAACGGCGCTCCGCCGGGGTGACGGCCGATCGCCTCGCGGTCCATCGGGAAGCGATCCATGGTGAAGCCGCGTGCCTTGAGGGCGCGGAAGATGAAGTCCTGGACGGTGTGCTCGTCGCCGCGCGTCGAGGGAAAGCGGATCATCTCCTGGGTGAAGGCGATCTGCTCGGCAAAGCCCGCTTCGACGGAGGCGAGGATACGGTCGCGCAAGGCGGGATCGAGCGGCATGGGAGGTCTCCGGTCGTCGTAGGGCTACGCCGTCATGCTCGCCCTTGTGGCGGGCATCCACGTCTTGAACACTGCCTTCGACCAGCGAAGGCGTGGATGGTCGGGACAGGCCCGACCATGACGAGCTGTGCTCACCGCCCGAACCGCTCCCCACCCGGAACGGCGGCGAGCAGTTGGCGGGTGTAGTCGTGCTGGGGGGCGGCGAAGAGCGCGGCGGTCGGGCCGCTCTCGACGATCCGGCCACGCTGCATCACCGCGATCTTGTCGCAGATCTGCGCGGCGACGCGCAGGTCGTGGGTGACGAACAGGATGGCGAGGCCGAGGCGGCTCTGGATGTCCTTGATCAGCTTGAGGATCTGCGCCTGCACGGAGACGTCGAGCGCCGAGACGGCTTCGTCGGCGACAAGCACGTCGGGTTCGAGTGCGAGCGCCCGGGCGATACCGATGCGCTGGCGTTGGCCGCCGGAGAACTCATGCGGATAGCGGTCGATCGCATTGGCCGAGAGGCCGACGAGTTCGAGCAGCTCCTTCGCCCGCGCCAGCGCGTCCTTGCGCGCGACACCATGCGCGACCGGCCCATCCGAGATGATCCGGCCAACCGTCTGACGCGGATTGAGCGAGGCGAACGGGTCCTGGAAGACCATCTGGATGCGCTTGCGGTGCGGACGCAGCGCCGCGACTGAGAGATCGGTGATGGCGAGATCGCCGAGGGTAATGCGGCCGGAATCCGGCTCGATCAGGCGCAGGCAGCAGCGCCCGACCGTCGACTTGCCCGAGCCGGACTCGCCAACGAGCCCGAGGGTCTCGCCCCGCGCCAGCGTGAAGCTGACATCATCGGCCGCCTTCACCTCGCGGCCGGGGCGGAAGAAGGCGCGCTTGCGATAGACCTTGCCGAGCTTCTCGACGGTGAGCACCGGCTTTGTGTCTGGCAGTGCCGGCCGCTCCGGCGGCGTCAGCGAGGGCACGGCGGCGAGCAGCTTCTGCGTATAGGGATGGCGGGGCGATCCGAGTACCTGGTCGACGGTGCCCTCCTCGACCAGAACGCCCTTCTCCAGCACGGCGATGCGGTCGGCGATCTCGGCGACGACGCCCATGTCGTGGGTGATGAACAGCACGGCCGTGCCGTGCTTGTGGCGGAGATTGTCGATCAGCTTGAGAATCTGCGCCTGCGTGGTCACGTCGAGCGCGGTGGTCGGCTCGTCGGCGATCAGCAGCTTGGGTTCGAGCGCGAGCGCCATCGCGATCATCACGCGCTGGCGCTGGCCGCCGGAGAGCTCGTGCGGATAGGCGCGCGCCAACCGCTCGGGCTCGGGCAGGCCGACCTCGGTCAAGAGCGCGACGGCGCGGGCATAGCGTTCCGGCTTGCTCAGCAGCTTATGCGCCTCGAAGGTCTCGACGATCTGGTCGGCGACGCGCATGACCGGGTTGAGCGAGGTCATCGGCTCCTGGAAGATCATGCCGACCTCGCGGCCGCGCACGTCCTGCATCTCGTCTTCCGAGAGCGCCAGCAGGTCGCGTCCGGCGAGCCTGATCGCACCGGATACCGGCTTCACCGCCTTGGGCAGCAGCCCCATCACCGCATGGGCGATCATCGACTTGCCGGAGCCGGATTCGCCGACGACGCAGAGCGTCTCGCCCGCGGCGATCGCCAGCGTCGCATCCTCGACCGCATAGGGGCGGTCGGCCATCGCCGGGAGTGCGAGCTTCAGGCCTTCGATCGAGAGAACGGGATCGGCCATCACTCGCTCTCCCGGGCAAGGCGCGGGTTCATCGCATCGTTCAGCCCCTCGCCGGCGAGGTTGAGCGCCAGCACGGTCAGGAAGATCGCGACGCCGGGGAAGAAGCTGATCCACCAGGCATCGAGCAGGCGCGTGCGGCCGGCGCCGACCATGTAGCCCCAGCTCATCAGGTTAGGATCGCCGAGGCCGAGGAAGGAGAGCGAGGATTCCAGCAGGATCGCCGAGCCGATCATCAGCGAGCCCATCACGATGATCGGCGCGATCGTGTTGGGCAGGACCTGGCTCCAGATGATGCGCGCCGTCGGCTGGCCGATGGTGATCGCCGCCTGGACATATTCGCGCGTCTTCAAGGAAAGCACCTCGCCGCGCACCAATCGCGCCACTGGCGGCCAACTGACCACCCCGATGGCGAGCACGATCGAGCCGAGCTTGGGCTGCAGGATCGCGACGAGGACGATGGCGAGCGCGAAGGAGGGAATGGTCTGGAAGAACTCGGTGAAGCGCATCAGCGCATCGTCGATGATACCGCCGGCATAGCCGGCGATGGCGCCAAGCGGCACGCCGATCAGCAATGCGACCAGCGTCGAGACCAGCCCGATCGTCAGAGAGACACGGGCGCCATGGGCGAGGCCCGAGGCGATGTCGCGGCCGAGTGTATCGGTGCCGAGCGGGAACCGGTCCATCACGAACGGCGCAAGGAAAGGCCGCGCCACCGTTCGCCAGGGCGATTGCGGATAGAGCTGCGGCGCGATGATCGCGAAGAGGATCACCACGATCAGGATGGCAAGGCCGATCAGGGCGCCGCGATTGCGGGCGAAACGCTTGAGGAAGCTCATGACACCGCCTCGATGCGCGGATCGGCCAGCCGATAGACCAGGTCGGTCAGGATGTTGAAGCCAACGACCATGGCCGAGGAAATGAAGAAGACGCCGAGCAACACCGAATAGTCGCGCTGAACCAGGGCATCGAACATCAGGCGCCCAATCCCCGGCCAGGCGAAGACCGTCTCGGTCAGTACCGCACCGCCGACCAGCTGGCCGGCCTGAAGGCCCGCCAAGGTCACAACCGGCAGGATGGCATTGCGGGCGACATGCCGGCGCGAGACGAGACCAGGCGCTAGTCCCTTGGCGCGAGCGGTCTTGACGAAATCGGCGCCGGCGACTTCGAGCATCGAGGCCCGCATCATCCTTGCATAGAGCGCGGTGAAGAACAGGCCGAGCGTCAGCGCCGGCAGGACGAGGTGGCTGGCGATATCGAGCGCGCGGGCGAGCCCGGTATAGTTCGCGCCGATGCTTTCGTAGCCGACATTGGGGACGAGGCCGAGCTTCAGCGAGAAGACGATCTGGCTCATCAGCGCCACCCAGAACAGCGGCGTCGCATAGAAGACCAGCGCCAGCGTGGTGATGACGCTGTCCTGCCAGCGGCCGGCCCGGCGGGCGGCGAGCGCGCCCATCAGCGTGCCCAGCCCCAGCGAGACGATGAAGGCGGCGCCGGTCAGCAGCAGCGTCGCCGGCAGGCGGTCGAGGATCAGGCTCAGCACGCTCTGCTGCTGGCGGTAGCTGAAGCCGAGATCGAAGGTGAGATAGCCCTTGAGATAGACCCAGAGCTGGGTCAGCAGCGGCTGGTCGAGGCCGAAGCGCTCGCGCAGCTGGATCAGCAACTGCTCGTCGGCGGCGCCGGCCTCGCCGGCCAGCACTTGGGCCGGGTCGCCCGGCGCAGCCCGGATCAGGAAGAAGTTCAGCACCGCGATGGCGAAGAGGACAACGATCCCCTTCGCGAGCCGGCCGGCGAGGAATTGCGCGAGGTTCATTCAGACCCGTCTTTGCTTGCCGTTGTCGTCCCGGGCGACCGCAGGGAGACCCGGGACCCATTCCGGAACGGATCAGGAATGGGTCCCGGATCAGCGCCGCTGACGCGGCTTGTCCGAGACGACATTGCCCAAGCGATCAGCTGCCGAATTCACTCCTTCCAAGCGTCGCGGAAGCCGTCGTCGACGCCGACGCCGGTGGTGACGAGGTTCTTGACGTTGCAGCGATAGATGGTCGGGAAGTCCATCTCGAGCAGCCAGAGCACCGGCAGTTCGTCGGCGAGGACCTTCTGCACCTTGGTGTAAAGCTCCTGTCGCGCGCTGTCCGTCGGCGCGATCGCCGCCTCGGCGAAGAGCTTGTCGACCTCGGGATTGGAGTAGCCGCCGACATTGGCGAAGGGATTGCCCTTGGCGATGTTGGAGGTGATGTAGCTGCGCGCCACGCCCATGGCGGGGTCGCCGAGCTGGTAGAGGAAGTTGAAGTTGAGATCGAAGTCCCAGTTGCTGGCCTTCTGGGTCCAGCCGGGCACGTCGGTGTTCTCGACCTGCACCTTGACGCCGACATCCTCGAGGTTCTGCTTGATCGCCTCGGTCCAGCGGGTCCAGGTCTCGCCATAGGGCAGGTTGAGCAGGCGGATCGTCTCACCTTTGTAGCCGGAGGCCTTGATCAGCTCCTTCGCCTTGGCCGGATCGAAGACGTATTTCGGCACATCAGCCGAATAGAACTTGGTCTTCGACGAGATCGGGCCGGTCGGCAGCTTGCCGAGCCCGCCCCAGACCACCTCGCGGCCGAATTCGCGGTCGATCGCGTACATCAGCCCCTGGCGGAACTGCTTGTTGCCCAGAATGCCGTTGCGCACGTTCGGCGTCAGCCAGGCATGGGGAGCGAACATCTCCCAGCCCTTGGTGGTCATGCAGGTGTTGGGCAGCTTGGCAAGGCGGGCGACGTCGTAGACGTCGACCGAGCCGCCGGTCAGGACATCGACCTTGCCGGTCTCATAGGCGACGGCGCGCGCCGCCGCGTCAGGGATGATCTGCCAGTAGATCTCGTCGAGGTTGGGCTTGCCCTTCAGCCAGTAGTTCTCGTTCTTGACGAGGTGGATGTAGGAGCCCTTCTTCCACTCCTTCAGCTTGAACGGACCGGTGCCGATCGGCGTGTTGTTGGCCGGGTTGGCGCGATAATCGGTGCCGTCATAGATGTGCTTGGGGATCATCGGCGCGGAGGCGACCTCCTGCGTCATGATCAACGGGCCGAAGGGCTGCTTCAGCGTGATCTTCACGGTGAGGTCGTCGACCTTCTCGATCTTTTCGACCTGGGCGTTGACAATCGGGCGCCAGCGCGGATGGACCTCGCGCAGGAACTTGTCGAGGGTGAAGACGACGTCGTCGGCGGTGAACGGCTTGCCGTCATGCCAGGTCACGCCCTCCTGCAGCTTGAAGGTGTAGACCTTGGCATCCGGCGAGATCTCCCAGCTCTTGGCGAGCGAGGGCTGCGGCTCGAGCTTCTCGTTATAGCGCAGCAGGGATTCGTAGATGTTGCCGGCGACCATGTTGGTCGGGCCGTTCTGGTTGAGCCCCTGCATCAGCATCGGCGGCTCGGGCTGGACGACGACGTGGACCGTGCCGCCCTTCTTCGGTTCCTGCGCCTGCGCCACGCCGAGCGCCAGGACGGAGGCGGCGAGCGCCAAGCCAAATCTCAATCCGGTCATCGTCGTTCTCCGTTCCCAGCGCCGGGTCCGCAGCACACAGCGGCCCAAGCGTCCCCGTTTTTCGTTCACCGGCCAGCTCAGCCTGATCGCACCCGATCAGGCGCCTGTTGGCAAGCTCCGCCGCAATGAAAGCGAGAGACAAATTCCGTGTCAAGGATTGACATGCTGTGTTATTAGGCGACACGCTCAGCAAACGAACATGGCGTACCCACACCTGCGATGAACCACAAAGACGAGGACAGGGCCGCACAACTGCCGCCGGGCGTGCCGATCGTCCGGGCCGTCGACCGTGCGATCGCCTTGCTCAGGGCCTTCCGTCCGGAGCACTCGCGGCTCGGCCTCAGCGAGCTCGCCCGGCAGGTCGGCCTCGACAAGGGTACGACACGGCGTCTGCTGCTGACTTTGCAGCTCAACGAACTCGTCGAATACGATGAACACTCGCAGAGCTATGCGCTGGCCGTCGGGCTGATCGAGCTTGGCAGCGCGGTGACCACCGGCCGCGAACTGCGCGACATCGCCGGCCCGTATCTGACCGAGATCGCCGAGAAGACCGGCGCGACCGCCTTCCTCTGGGTCCATATCGCCGGGCGAGGGCTCTGCGTCGATCGCGTGCGCGCCTCGCTGCCGCATGTCGATGCGACCTGGTTCGCGGTCGGCGCACAGGCACCGCTGAACTGCGGCGGCGGCCCGCGCGTGCTGCTCGCTTATCTCGACGACGAGCAGCGCCGGGCGGCGCTGTCGCTCGACTTGCCCAAGCGTGCTCCAGCGAGCCAGACTGATCCTAGCCTGCTCTTGCGCGAGGCCGAGCGTATCCGCGCGCAGGGCTGGGAGCTGGCGGCCGACGACTTCTTCATCGGCCTGACCGGCGTCGGCGTGCCGATCTTCGACCGTTCGGGCGCGCTCGCCGGCGCGCTCAGCATTTCCTCGCTGACCTCGATCGTCGCGCCGCAAGGACAGCCGGTGCATCTCGACGCGCTGCGCGATGCGGCGGCGCGGATCGGGGGGCGGCTGCTGCCGGGGTGAGCTACCGCTCGATCCGGGTCGAGAGGATGATCGAGGACATGGTGCGCTCGACGCCTTCGAGCGCGCCGATCCGGTCTATCAATCCGTCGAGCTCGCCGATCGAGGGCGCCACCACAACGGCGATCATGTCGAACTGGCCGCTGACCGAATGCAGCGTCCTGATCTCGGGAATCCGGCGCAACTCCGCTTCGACCCGCGGCGCGAGCTTGGGCAAGGCGGTGATCAGCACATGCGCCTTGACCTGGCCCTTCTCGTAATCCTCCGAAAGCCGGGCCGTGTAGCCGGCGATGACACCGCGGCGCTCCAGGCGCTCGATCCGGCTCTGCACCGTCGTGCGCGACAGGCCGAGCTTGCGGCCGAGCTCGGCCACCGGCGCACGGGCGTTCTCGGTGAGCAGGGTCAGGAGATGGCGATCGGTCGGGTCTATCGACATAACGCCGAAAGCTTACGGCGTTTCGCTGAAAAATCCCATATGAATCGTCGTGTCGCCGGCTTCTATCCGACGAAGCCCCGAGCGAATCTGCCTGACAGAAGCAGATTCATCGGGGGAACCATGAAAAACGTGGTCGTCATCGGCGCCGGCAAGATCGGCGCAACCATCGCCGACCTGCTCGGCGCTACCGGGGATTACCGCGTGGTGATCGCCGACCGCTCCAACGAACAGCTCGCCGCGATCAAGACCAGCCCGACCATCTCGACCCGCCGGGTCGACATCACCGACGCCGCCGAGCTTGCGCAGGTGCTGAACGGCGCCTTCGCCGTGCTCTCGGCCGCGCCCTACGACCTGACGACGCGCATCGCCGAGGCCGCGGCGGCGCAGGGCGTGCATTATCTCGACCTGACCGAGGACGTCGCCTCGACCCGCCGCGTCAAGGAACTGGCGCTGACCGCCAAGGCGGCGCTGATCCCGCAATGCGGGCTGGCGCCGGGCTTCATCTCGATCGTCGCCGCCGATCTCGCTCGCGACTTCGATCAGCTCGACAGCCTGAAGCTGCGCGTCGGCGCGCTGCCGCAATACCCGTCCAACGCGCTCAACTACAACCTGACCTGGAGCACGGACGGCGTCATCAACGAGTATTGCGAGCCCTGCGAAGCCGTGGTCAACGGCGAGCGCGTGCTGGTGCCCGCGATGGAGGAACGCGAGGAATTCTCGCTCGACGGCGTCACCTACGAGGCCTTCAACACCTCCGGCGGGCTCGGCACGCTCTGCGACACGCTCACCGGCAAGGTGCGCACGCTGAACTACCGCACCATCCGCTACCCCGGCCATTGCGCGATCATGAAGGCGCTACTGCAGGATCTGCGCCTCGGCGAGCGCCGCGACGTGCTGAAGGACATCTTCGAGAACGCCCTGCCGAGCACGCTACAGGACGTGGTCGTGATCTTCGTCACCGCCAGCGGCCGGATGAACGGCCGGCTGACCCAGCAGACCTATGCCAACAAGGTCTACAGCGCCGTCGTCGGCGGCGTGATGCGCAGCGCCATCCAGATCACCACGGCCTCCGGCATCTGCGCCGTGCTCGACCTGCTGGCAGAGGGCAAGCTGCCGCAGAAGGGCTTCGTCAAGCAGGAGGATATCGGCTTCGATGCCTTCCTCGCCAACCGCTTCGGCCGTGCCTATGCCCGGCCCGAGGATCTCGGCAACGCTCCCGGCGAGAGCCATGCGGCCCGCGCGGCCTGAGCCCGTTCCGCAAAAGTGGGCACCACTTTTGCGATAAGAACTGCTCAAGCTTGAGTTCGCGCGAAGCATATTCGCCCCTGCCCGGCAAGCGGGCCAAAGTCAGGGGGAGCATGAACGGGTCCGGGCTGGCAAACGCCCGGACCCACGCTACAAAACAAAAAATGGTTCCATAGGGAACGTTTTCGGGGGAACGATCGCACGATGGCCAGACGCGTCCTGATCGCGGAATTCATGCATGAGACGAACACCTTCAGTGTTCAGCTCACCGATGAGGCGGTGTTCCGCCATCACGGCGTCTTCCGCGACAATGAGGTGCCTGCCGCCTTCCAGGGCACGCGGACCTCGATGGGCGCCGCTTTCGAGGCAGCCGAGAAATTCGGCTGGAGCCTGGTCCACCCGCTCGTTACCGGAGCCAACCCCTCGGGCCGCGTCACCGACGCGGCCTTCGACGTCTTTGCCGGGATGATCCTCGCCGCCTGCGAACGGCTCGACGGCGTGCTGCTGCATCTGCACGGCGCGATGGCGACGGAGAGCTCGGATGACGGGGAGGGCGAGCTGCTGAAGCGCATCCGCGCCAAGATCGGCGAGGGCGTGCCGGTGGTCGCGATCCTCGACCTGCATGCGACGCTCACCCAGCTCATGGCCGACAATGCCAACGCGCTGATCTCATATCGGACCTATCCGCATATCGATCAGTATGAGCGGACCTGGCAGGGCGCCGAATTGCTGGAGCGGGCGATGCAGGGCGAGATCAGGCCGCGCGTCGCGGTGGCGCGCCGGCCGATCCTCTACGCGCTCGATGGTGGGCGCACGACCTCGCCGCCCTTCGTCGAGCTGCTGCGCCGCGGCGATGTGCTGGAGGCGGCGGGCGATGCGCTCGTCGTCAGTGTCCAGGCCGGCTTTTCCTCGGCCGATGTCCACGATATCGGCCCCTCCATCGCCGTCACCCATGACGATCGCGGCAAGGCCCAGGCCATCGCCGAGGAGCTGATGGACTATGCCTGGGAGCAGCGGCATTTCTCCTCGATCCACTTCACCCCATTGAAGGAGGCGATGGCGAAGGCCAAGGCGGGCGAAGGCACGCTCGGGCCGGAAGCGGGCGGCAAGCCGGTGGTGATCTCCGACTATTCCGACAATCCGGGCTCGGGCGCCTATGGCGATGCGACCAATCTGCTACGCGCCGTGCTCGACGCCGGCCTCAAGAATGTCGGCTTCCACGCCATCCGCGATCCGGAAGCTGCGCTCGCGGCGCAGGCTGCCGGCGTCGGCAATCGCGTCAGGCTGAAGCTCGGCGGCAAGGTCGACCCCAATACCGGCGGCGGCCCGCTTGAGCTCGACGCCCATGTCGTGGCGCTGACCGACGGGCATTTCATCTGCTACGGGCCGATGGCCGGCGGCGTCTGGCGCAATTACGGGCTCTCGGCCCTGCTGCGCGTCGACGATGTCGAGATCATCGTCATCACCCATAACGGCCAGGCCACCGACCTTGCCCAGTTCACCTCGCTCGGCGTCGACCCCACCCGGAAATCGACCGTCATCGTCAAATCGATGCAGCATTTCCGTGCCGCCTTCGAGCCGATCGCCCGTGAGGTGATCGAGGTCGACACCGGCGCGCTCTCGACCAAGAACTTCAAGGAGCGGCCCTACCAGAAGGTGCGCCGCCCGATCTTTCCGCTCGACGACATCTGAGAAGCGAAGTGCTGACCGATAACCCCGCCTCCTACGACGGAAATTGGCCCGCTCTGCGAAAAGATATGGCCCGCTCGGTCGCACATGATGCCGGATCGCGACATACCGTCTTTCGCGGTGAACATTGCGGGTGGTGCTCGAGTGGGCGGGACAAGATCAACGAGTTGCGTTGGCTTTTTTAGCTGGGCGACCGACCTCATGAGGCCCGGCCGCAAAGTGCCGGCGAAGACAGTCTAGGCAGGAGAAGACCATGGTGGTTCAGGCCGATATCGTGCTGCGCGGCGGGCCGATCTGGTGCGGGCGCGAAGAAGGCGTCGTCGAGGCGCTGGCGCTCTGGGGCGACAAGGTGCTCGCCGCCGGCAAGGAGGCGGAGATCGCGGAACTGGTCGGGCCCGCGACCAAGGTCATCGACCTCGCCGGCCGGCTGGCGACGCCGGGGCTTAACGACTCCCACCTGCATCTGATCTCGGTCGGCCTGACCATGGATTGGGTCGATGCCCGCCCGGCCAATGCGCCGACGCTGGAGGCGCTGCTCGGCCAGATCGCCGCCCGCGCGGCGAAATCGAAGCCCGGCGAGTGGGTGCTGGCGCGCGGCTACGACCAGACCAAGCTCGATACCGGCCGCCACCCGTTCCGCGAGGAGCTCGACCGCGCCTCCCCGAACAATCCAGTGATGCTGGTCCGCACCTGTGGCCACATCTCGATCTGCAACTCATTGGCTCTCAAGCTCGGCGGCATCGATGAGACCTCGCCGACGCCGCCGGGCGGGCTGATCGAGCAGCAGAATGGCCGCCTCACCGGCCTGCTGGCGGAAAATGCCCGCGCTCCGGTCAAGGCCGCGATTCCGGAACCGAGCGAGGAGCAGCTGATTGCCGCGATCGAGCGCGGCGGGCAGTATCTGCTCTCGCTCGGGATCACCAGCTGCATGGATGCGGCGGTCGGGATGGTCACCGGCTTCAACGAGATCGCCGCGTACCACAAGGCCAAGCGCGACGGCCGCCTGCCGGTCCGCACCTGGCTCGCTCTGCTCGGCGACGAGGGCCGCTCGATCGTGCCGCAATGCCATGAAGCGGGGCTGATCTCCGGCACCGGCGACGACATGCTGATGATCGGCGCGGTCAAGATCTTCCTCGACGGCTCGGCCGGCGGGCGCACCGCCTGGATGAGCGAGCCCTATCTCGGCGACGACAAGACCACCGGCGTGCAGATGCTCTCGGACGAGGATCTGGAACGGCAGGTGCTCGACGCCCATGCCAAGGGCTACCAGCTCGCCTGCCACGCCATCGGCGACGCGGCGATCGAGCAGCTGATCACCGCCTATGAGAAGGCACTCAAGGCCCATCCCGATCCGGATCGGCGCCACCGCATCGAGCATTGCGGCTTCTCGACGCCGCAGCAGCACGATCGCATGGTCAAGGCCGGCATCTACCCCTGCCCGCAGCAGGTCTTCATCCACGATTTCGGCGACGCCTACGTCAAGGTGCTCGGCGAGGAGCGGGCGCTGCCGAGCTACCCGTTCCGGACCTGGTTCGATCTTGGCCTGAAGCCGGCAACCGGCAGCGACGCGCCGGTCTGCGATCCCGATCCGTTCCCGAACTTCCACACCATGCTGACGCGGCAGACCTGGCGCGGCACGGTAATGGATGAGCGCCAGCGCGTCTCGATCGAGGAGGCGCTGCAGGCCTATACCGAATACGGCGCCTTCTCGCAGAAGCAGGAGGCGGTGAAGGGCAAGCTCAAGCCCGGCTTCCTCGCCGATGTCGCCGTGTTCTCGCGCGACCTGCTCTCGGCCTCGCCGGGAGAAATCCTGAAGGATACGCGCTGCGACCTCACCATTCGCGGCGGCAAGGTCGTCTACCAGCGTTCAGGCAGCGCGGCCTGAACGTCGCGCTGCACAATCGAAACAAGAAGACAGGGCGCGAAAGCCCGCTAAGGTCTCAGATGGAACGAATACCGGCGCCGGCCAACGGCGCTGATCTCAGAAGAGTTCACCAACAGATTGGGAGGTTTCGACGTGTTGAAAAAGCTTGCCTTCACGACCGCGCTGACGTTCGCGGCCGCCTTCACCCTGCAGGCGCAGGCCCAGGAGCCGCGCCGCGGCGGCACGATCCGCTTCACCGCGCCCTATGGCGCGTCCTTCGTCAGCAATGACAGCCATGTCTCGAACCAGATCCAGGACGAGATCTACGGCTACGCGCTGCACGGCATGCTCTACAAATGGGATGCCAAGAACGGCAAGCCGGTGCTCGACATCGCCGAGAGCGTCCAGGTTTCGGCCGACGGCAAGACCTATACCTACAAGCTGCGCGACAACGCGCTGTTCCATAACGGCCGCAAGCTGACCTCCGACGACGTCATCTGGTCCTATACCCGCATCATGGACGGGTCGAAGAACTATCCGGGCGCGCGCTATGTCGCCCGCATCGTCGGCGCGACCGAGGTCCAGAAGGGCCAGGCCAAGGAGATCTCCGGCCTGAAGAAGATCGACGATTCCTCGTTCTCGATGACGCTGACCGACAAGGCCAATCCCGGCTACTTCCTGTTCCAGGCGCAGACCGCGATCCTGCCGGCCAAGGAAGCGCAAGCCGCCGGCTTCTTCGACAAGCCGATCGGCCTCGGGCCGTTCAAGTTCGTCGAGCACGTGCCGGGCTCGCGCATGGCCTTCGAGCGCTGGGACAAGTACTACCTCGCCGGCAAACCCTATGCCGACAAGCTCGTGATCTCGCCGATGGGCGAGGCAGCCGCCCGCGATGTCGCCTTCCGCAACAAGGAGGTCGACGTCTCCATCCTGGGCTCGACCCAGTATGTCGCCTACAAGGCCGACCCGAACCTGTCGAAGGGCATTCTGGAAGTCGCCGAGGTCTTCACCCGCAATATGGGCATGAACCCGACCTTCAAGCCCTTCTCCGACAAGCGCGTGCGCCAGGCGATCAACTACGCCATCGACAGTGACCTGATCATCAAGCGCCTGGTTCGCGACAAGGCCTACCGCGCCGCGAGCTGGCTTCCGCTGTCCTCGCCGGCCTTCGACAAGGACGCCAAGCCTTACGCTTTCGATCCTGAGAAGGCCAAGAAGCTGCTGGTCGAGGCCGGCTATCCCGATGGCTTCGAGTTCGAATGGACCGCGACACCGAACGAGAGCTGGGGCGTTCCGATCGTCGAGGCAACAATCCCGATGCTCGCCAAGGTCGGCATCAAGGTAAAGGTCAAGCCGGTCGAGACCTCGGCGCTCGGCGGCGTCGTCGTGGGCGGCGACTTCCAGGCCTATATCTGGTCGAACACCTCGGGCCCGGACTCGCTGACGGCGCTGAAGTGCTTCCACTCCTCGACGCCGCGCTCGTCCTGCAACTACACCACCTTCAAGAACCCGGCCTATGACAAGCTGATCGACGACGCCTCGAACGAGGCCGATCCTGCCAAGCAGCTCGACCTCCTGAAGAAGGCCAACGCCATGCTGCAGGAGGAGGCCCCGGTCTGGTTCTTCAACTACAACAAGGCGGTGATGGCCTATCAGCCTTGGCTGCACGGTCTCCAGCCGAATTCGACCGAGCTGGCGCTGCAGCGCTATGAGGAGCTCTGGGTCGACACCACTTCGCCTGCGGCGAAGTAAACCCATCCCGAGCCCCCGCCGTCACAAGGCGGCGGGGGCTTGTCCGCCTCCGCCCGTCGGCCACGCCCCGGCGCTCAGGAGCCTATTGCCATGTTGCCTTATGTCTTTCGCCGGCTGCTGCAGGCCATTCCGATCCTGCTCGCGGTCGCCGCCCTGATCTTCGTGCTGTTCAGCGTCATTCCCGGCAATTTCGCCACCAGCCAGATGGCCGACGGCCGCAGCAATATCGACGCTGCGACGATCGAGCGGATGAACCAGCAGTTTGGCCTGAACGATCCGCTGCCGCTGCGCTTCGCCAAATATGTCGGCGGGCTCGCGACCTTCGATCTCGGCGATTCCTTCCGCACCCGCCAGCCCGTCACCACGCTGATCGGCGAGCGGCTCTGGCCGAGCCTGCAGCTCGCGCTCGCCGCCATGGCCTTCGCCATCGTCATCGGCGTGCCGCTCGGCTTCTTCGCAGCACTGAAACCGGGGAGCTGGGTCGACATGCTCTCGATGGTCTTCGCCGTCTCCGGCCTGTCGCTGCCGATGTTCTGGCTCGGCCTGCTCCTGATGTACGCCTTCGCGCTGACGCTGAACTGGTTCCCGAGCTTCGGCTATGGCGACGGCGATCCCCGTTACATCGTGCTGCCGGCGATCGCGCTCGGCGTCTCGCCGCTGGCGCTGCTCGCCCGTACGGCACGCGCCGCCGTGCTCGAAATCATGCACGCCGACTTCGTCCGCACTGCCCGCGCCAAGGGCGCGAGCGCCTATCGCGTCATGCGCTGGCATGTCGCGCGCAATGCGCTCGTCATCGTGCTGACCACGCTCGGCCTGCAGTTCGGCTCGGTGCTCGGCCAGGCCGTCGTGGTCGAGAAGCTCTTCGCCTGGCCCGGACTCGGCTCGCTACTGGTCGACAGCGTCACCTGGCGCGACATCCCGGCGGTGCAGGGCTGCATCCTGACGATCGTGCTCTTCTTCCTCGTCGTGAACATCGCCGTCGACGTGCTCTGCGCCGTCGTCGATCCGCGCATCAAGTACAGCTAGGCTCGCCGATGAAGTTCCGTGCCAACCTCTGGATCGGCGCCACCTGCTTTGCGCTCGTCGTCGCAGGCGGCGTGTTCGCGCCCTGGCTCGCCCATACCGACCCGGTGATGGACGCCAACCTGATGAACGCCGAGATCCCGCCCGGTTCCGAATTCTGGTTCGGCACCGACGCGCAGGGCCGCGACATCTACAGCCGCGTGCTGCACGGCGCCCGCATCTCGCTGACGGTCGGCATCGTCTCGCAACTGATCAACACGTGCATCGGCGTCGCGCTGGGCCTGTCCGCCGCCTATTGGGGCGGCTGGTGGGACGATTTCGTCAACGGCCTGACCAATATGATGCTCGCCATCCCCTCGCTGATCTTCGCGCTGGCGATCATGGCTATCCTGCAGCCCGGACTGACCAGCCTGCTGATCGCGCTCGGCCTGACCAACTGGTCCTTCACCTGCCGATTGACCAGAGCCGCGACGCTCTCTGTCAAACAGCTCGGTTATGTCGAGGCTGCCAGATCCCTCGGCTACGGCACCTTCCGCATCATGTTCACCCAGATCCTGCCAAACATCGCCGGCCCGATCATCGTGATCGGCACCCTCGGCATGGGCGGCGCCGTGCTGGCCGAGGCCTCGCTCTCCTTTCTCGGACTCGGCATTCGCCCGCCCTTCCCGAGCTGGGGCTCGATGCTCTCCGACGCGCGTGACCAGATCTCGACCGCGCCGTGGATCTCGATCTTCCCGGGCCTTGCCATCTTCCTGACCGTGCTCGGCCTCAACCTGCTCGGCGACGGCCTGCGCGACATCCTCGATCCGCACTCGCAGACCCGTAAGGCCTGAGCCTTCCTTCCGACGAAAGACCCTGCCCGTGACTGCCACAGACCTCGATGACGGCCCACTTGAAACCGTCAGCTTCATCGGCCTGAAGCCCGGCCCGAAGCTGATCGTGACCGGCGCCGTCCATGGCAACGAGCCCTGCGGACCGACCGCGATCCGCCGCGTCATCGAGGAGTGCCGGGCGGGCAAGATCAAGATCCTGCGCGGCGAGGTCACCTTCCTGCCCGTCACCAATCCCAAGGCTTTCCGCCAGAAGACCCGCGAGGGCGACCGCAACTTCAACCGCGACCTGCGCGAGCGGCCACTGGCCGGCGATTACGAGGACCGGATCGGCAATCCCGTCTGCGCGCTGCTGCGCCGGCACGACGCGCTGCTCGACATCCACTCCTTCCGGCAGGAGGGCGAGCCCTTCGTCTTCTTCGGCCCGTCCAACAATCGCGGCGAGCTCGAACCCTTCGCCCGCGCGGAAGAGGAGATGGCGCTCGCCTCCTGCCTGGGCGTCTCCACGGCGATCCATGGCTGGCTCGACAACTACGCCAGGCTGCTCGACATCCGCGCCCGCCTGCCGGTGCCCAGGCTCAACGTCACCGAGGGCTATGGCACGACCGAGTTCATGCGGTTTTGCGGCGGCTATGCGGTGACGCTGGAATGCGGCACGCATGACGACCCCAAGGCCGCCGATATCGGCTATGCCGCGATCCGCAACACGTTGGCGCAGTTGCAGCTGGTCGATGCGCCGCTGCCGAAGCCCGCTTTGCGCGACGTGATCGAGATGGTCGAGGTCCTGCTCTGCGAGACGGAGGGCGACCGCGCCGAGACGGGCTGGCGCACCGGCGATGCGGTCAAGGCCGGCGCCACCCTCGCCCATCGCGCCGACGGAACGAAGGTGAACGCTCCGCGCGACGGCTACATCATCTTCCCGAACACCGCGCCCAGGCTCGGCGAGGCGATCTGCCATTTCGGCATTGCCAGCAATCGCGCGATCGGGCGCGCCTGACGTAAGGCGACGATCAGCGGCGGCCGGCGGCGACGAACTTGTCGCCGTTCCAGACGAGCCGGCGCTGGCACCCCATATGGCCGGAGCGGCCGCAGGCGCTGCCGTGCAGGGACAGCACCAGCACAGACTTGCCGCCGGTTTGAGCGAGCGACCAGCCCTGGACATTGCTGCCGTAGGCCTGCCGGTAACCGCCGCTGCTCGACATCAGGATATCGAGCGTGCAGCCGGCCGAGCCGCAGAACGGATTGGTCGACATCCCGCCGACGCATTCGGACTGGCTATAGTCGAGCAGATAGTCGGGTTGACCGTCGCCATTGAAATCGACCGTCCGCTGGAAGCCCGGCTTGAACGTCGCACGACCGCCGCAGGTATCCCGGATTTCGGCGCGCACCTTGGCGATCTCGGCTGGAACCGCCGGTTGCGCCAAGGCGCCGGCTCCGAACTGGGCGGCGAACGACAGAACCAAGGCAAGACTGCGCCACGATCCCATCGCCTCCTCCCTTTTTGGCAACGCCATCATGACGCTGCGGCAAGGCTCGCCATGTTGCGTCCTGCCCGGATAAAAGCAACATGCTGCGCGCATCGCTTCAGGAGTACCCATGCCCCGTCTCGTCTACGTCCTCAACGGCCCGAACCTGAACCTGCTCGGCAAGCGCCAGCCGCACATCTACGGCGCGGAGACCCTGGCCGATGTCGAGCAAGCCTGCCGGGCGCTGGGCAAGGAGCTCGACCTCGAGATCCGCTTCCATCAGTCGAACCGCGAATACGAGATCATCGACTGGGTCCACGAGGCGCGCGAGCAGGCCGTCGGCATCGTCATCAACCCCGGCGCCTTCACCCACACCTCGGTGGCGATCCTCGACGCGCTGAATGCCTTCGACGGCACGGTGATCGAGTGCCATATCTCGAACGTGCACAAGCGCGAGAGCTTCCGGCACCATTCCTACATGTCGCTGCGCGCCGACGGCGTCATCGCCGGCTTCGGCACGCAGGGTTATCTGCTTTCACTCCGTCGCGTGGCGAAGCTCGCCGACGAGAAGAAGGGCTGAGCCGACTGCAGCTTTCCCCGTCATGGTAAGGCGTCGGCCTGGTTGGCCGGCGCAGACGCGAGGTCAGCCCCCGCAAGCGAGAAGTCACAGCAAATCAACTCGAACCACATCTGGCGCGGCGGATGTAATCACCACGTAAGCAGTATTTCTTCTTGCAATAAATAAAAACAAGCCCGGGACGATGTCTCGATTGCTCCGCCACGACAACTTGCATATGTCGGGCCGATGCCCTAACCGCATCTCGCCCGCGCCGGTTGGCTGCTGAGACGAGAACCCTGACGTGACCAAAGCAAACCTTCTTCTTGGCACCGCCTTGCTTGCCGGCTGGATCAGCCTGCCGGCTGTCTCCGCCCTCGCCCAGGCCGAGCCGCCGACGACCGAGCAAGCCGAGGAGGCACAGTCAGAACCGGCGCCACGCGCGCCCGCCGCCCGCCCGGCCCCGGCACGGCCGGCGCCGCGCCAGGCTGCACCTGCTGCGCGCCCGACCAATCCTCCTGCCCGCCCCGCCACCGCGCAGGCTCCGGCCGCGACGCCGAGCGTGAGCCAGCCCGCCGCTGCGGCGGCCCGACTGCCGAACGGCGCCTCGGCGGTCAACGAGGTCTATGGCGACTGGACCGTCGATTGCCGCATCAACGACGGCCAGAAGCTCTGCCTGCTCTCGCAATCGCAGGGTGACAGCCGCACCAACCAGCGCGTCTTCGCGATCGAATTGCGCGCGCCGAAGGATGGCCGCGTCGAGGGTACGATCCTGATGCCGTTCGGGGTCAAGCTCGAAAACGGCGCCGTGCTCAAGCTCGACGAGAAGGATCTCGGCCAGGGTCTGCGCTTCTCGACCTGCGTCCCGGCCGGCTGCCTGCTGCCGGTTTCCTTCCCGACCGTGGCGACCGACGCGATAAAGGGCGGCAAGACGCTGACCGCGGCCGCCCTCAATCTGTCCAGCAACGACGTGGTCTCGTTCAATATCGCGCTGAACGGTTTTGGCCCGGCGCTCGACCGGCTGGCGCAGCTGGCGAACTGAGCTGCCTCAGAGCGATGAGCGGTGCCGATCAGCCAGAACCATTGGTGCAGTTCATGAAGGCCATGTGCGCGCCGGTACCGCGCCTGGCGGATCGCCAGCCCATGCGGCCAGGGCGCGCCGGATCTTCGACGATCCGCCCGCCATTATTGAGCGCGCAGGTGCAGGATCGCTGATTCCTCATGCTGCGGCATTCCGGATGGATGCCGCCACGTTGCGCCGATACAGGCACCGACGAGCCGAGGGTGATCAGCACGGCACCGCCGAGCAGAAGAGCAACACGCATAATCAAGTCCCCAAGCCGCAGCTCAGGGTTGCATGACCGAGGAGTGCACGTCCAGAGCCTGCGAGAGCCGCGCAACGAAGGCGCGGCCTCGAACCTCGATCAATCCGTCGTTGCCGCTCAGAGCTTCGCGCGCGGATCGTGCTTCGCAAGACGGCCAAGCAGGTAGTCGACCTCGGCCTTGGCCGCGGCAGTCAGGCCAGGGCCGGGCTTGCGCTGCGCGTCATGGCTGAGGATGCCGCGCTTCATCATCACATATTTGCGCACGGCGAGGCCGACGCCCTGCTGCTGCTCATAGCGCAGCAGCGGCAGGTGCGCGTCGAAGATGTCGTGCGCATCGTCGCGGCGCCCGGCCTTGCTGGCCTTGACCACGTCGATCAGCAGCTCCGGGAAGGCGTAGCCGGTATTGGCGCCGTCGGCGCCGCGCTCCATCTCGAAATCGAGGAAGAGCCCGCCATTGCCGGTCAGGATCGCGACGCGCCGCAGCGTCCCTTCGGCCTCGAACTTGCGCAGCGTCGAAATCTTCTCCAGGCCCGGCCAGTCCTCGTGCTTCAGCATCACGCAGGAGGGATTGTCCTGGATGATCTTGCGGATCACCGCAGGCGTCATCACCACCGACAGCGTCAGCGGGTAGTCCTGGATGACGAAGGGGATGTCGGTGCCGATCGCCTCGACCGCCTGCGCGTAATAGCCGGTGATCTGGTCGTCGGTACGAAGGTTGGTCGGCGGGGCGATCATGACGCCGCCGGCGCCCAGCTCCATCACCTGCCGCGCCAGCGAGCGCATCGCCGCAAAGCCCGGAGCGGAGACGCCGACGATGATCGGCTTGCCGCCCATCTTCGCCACAGCGCGCTTGACCAGGCCGATCGATTCCTCCGGCTCGAGCTTGGGCGCCTCGCCCATGATGCCGAGCACGGTGACGCCGTCCGAGCCGATGCCGTGATAGAATTCGAACAGCCGGTCGGCCGAATTCCAGTCGACGCTGCCGTCCGGGTTGAACGGGGTCGGAGCGATCGGGAAGACGCCGGAGGCGGAAGCGGTCAAAGGCATTGCAGTTCTCCTGGAGCCGGGCGCTCAGACGATCTTGGTGCGGACGGTGCCGACACCGGCGATCACGCCTTCGAGCAGATCGCCCTTGACGACGGCGGCGACGCCCTCGGGCGTGCCGGTCATGATCAGGTCGCCTGGCGCCAGCATGACGAAGCCGGAAAGGTACGAGATCGTCTCCGGCACGTTCCAGATCATCTTGGCGAGATCGGAACTCTGGCGGACCTTGCCGTTGACCTTGAGCTCGATCAGCCCCTTGTCGGGATGGCCGGCCTTGGCGGCCGGGACGAGCTCGCCGATCGGGGCGGACGAGTCGAAGCCCTTGCCCATGTCCCAGGGCTTGCCGGCCTTCTTGGCGGCGCCCTGCAGGTCGCGGCGGGTCATGTCGAAGCCGGCGGCATAGCCGAAGACATGGGAGAGCGCGTCGGCTTCAGCAATGTCCTTGCCGCCCTTCCCGATCGCGACGACGAGCTCCATCTCATGGTGCAGGTCGGCGGTCTTGGGCGGATAGGGCATGTCGGCGCCGCCGGTCAGCACGGCGTCGGACGGCTTGGTGAAGAAGAACGGCTCCTCGCGATCGGGGTCGCCGCCCATCTCGCGGGTGTGCTCGGCGTAGTTGCGGCCGACGCAGAAGATGCGGCGCACCGGGAAGAGCCCGCCGCCGGCCACCGGGATGGCGGCGACCTTCGGCTGATCGATGACATAGCTGGACATGGGCACGCCCCGTTCGAGAAATCCGGGAGCGTTCATGCGGGAGCGCGCCCGCCGGGGCAAGTGGCGGGCATGCGATGACGGGCCTGCGCTCCCCGCAATGAAGCCTATGACGCCTTCGGCAGGTCCGGCACCTTGTAGGCCGTCGTCGCCTTGATCCGCTCCATGGCGAAGCGCGAGGTGACGTTCTTGAGCGGGATCGTCTCGATCAGCTTCTTGTAGAAGGTGTCATAGGCGGCCATGTCGGCGACAACGACGCGCAGCATGTAATCGACGTCACCGGCCATGCGGTAGAACTCGATCACCTCCGGCATCGCCGCGACGCTCTGGGCGAACTTCTCCAGCCAGGGCCCGGAATGGTCGGCCGTCTCGATCTGGACGAAGACGGTGAGGCCGAGCCCGATCTTCTCGGGCGCCACCAGCGCGACGCGCTTGATGATCACCCCGGTCTGCTCGAGCCGCTGGATGCGCTTCCAGCACGGGGTCTGCGACAGCCCGACCCGATCGGCGAGCTCCGCGATCGAGATATTGGAGTCAGCCTGCAGCACGGTCAGAATCTTGCGGTCGATGGCGTCCATCTCTCGATCCATGGTGAGAGAGAAAAAACCCTTTGCCAATCCGAGGCAATGGAGAATTTTCTTCTTTTTGAAGGGCAATGCTTGTCTTTAGATAGAAAATCCTTTTATCAGACGTCAATAGGCTAGATATCACACACCATCTGGGGAATTAGATCATGGACCGCCGCCAGTTCCTGCTCGCCGGCTCGTCGCTCGCCGCTACGCTGCCGTTTGGCGCTCGCGCCCAGGAGGCGGTCCCGGCCCGGATCGGCTACATCCCGGTCATCGGCACCGCCCCGATTTTCGTCGCCAATGGCGAGGGCTGGCTGAAGCAGGCCGGCATCACGCCGACGTTCACGGTGTTCGAATCCGGCCCGAACATGATCCAGGCGCTCGCCTCGGGGACGATCGACCTCTATGTCGCCGGCGTCGCCCCGCTCGCCGTGGCCCGCTCGCGCGGCGTCGACATCCGCGTCGTCGCCTCGACCGCAACGGGCGAAAACGTCTTCGTCGCCGCTCCGGCTCTGGCGAAGTTCTTCACGGCAGGCACGAGCGCAGCCGCCGCCTTCAAGGCGCACAAGGCCGCGACCGGCAAGCCGGCCCGCCTCGCCACCCAGCCGGCCGGCTCGGTGCCCAACACCGTGCTGCAATACTGGCTCTGGGAGGTCGCCAAGGCCGACAAGGGCGATGTCGAGATCGTGCCGATGGGCATCGACGCGACGCAGCAGGCCGTGCTCGCCGGCGCCGTCGAGGGCGCGATCGTGCGCGAGCCGGCGTTGACGATCATCCAGACACGCAATCCCGGCATCAAGCTGATCGCCGGCGGCGAAGACGTCTTCCCCGGCCAGCCCGGCACCGTCGTCGCCGTATCCGGTGCCTTCGCCACCAAGAACGCCGCCGCGGTGCAAGGACTGGTGTCCGGCCTGGTCAAGGCTGCCGACGTCCTGGTCAAGACGCCCGCCAAGGCAGCGCCCCATGTCGGCGCTGCGCTCGGCAAGGGCATTGTCGACCCCGCTTTGATCGAGAAGGCGCTGGTCTCGCCGGCAACCCGCTTCGAGATCGACCCGCGCAAGATTATCGAGCCGGCCCGCGCCATGCAGGCCTATCAGGTCAAGCTCGGCTCGCTCGAGAAGGAACTTCCGTTCGACGGCCTGTTCGAGACGCAGTATTACGAGCGCGCCATCAAGGGCTGACGGGGCTATCGACTTGCGTTCACTACGGGCTCCGGCCCTTGCCCTGACGGGCCTCGTCGCCTTCCTCCTGCTCTGGGAGGCGATCCCTTATTTCGGCGTCGTCAACCCGGCCTTCCTGCCGGGTCCGAGCGCCCTGCCCGCCGCCTTTCTGCGCGAAGTCAAGTCGGGCGCCTGGCTCTCGGCGATCATGGGCTCGCTCGGCCATTACTTCATCGGCCTCTTCACCGGCGCCGGCCTCGGCATCGCGCTCGGCGTCTTCACCGGCATGTCGAAACTGGCCGAAGAGACGACCGCCTGGGTGGTCCGGCTGCTGCGGCCGATCCCGGGCCTCGCCTGGGTGCCGTTCGCGATCATCTGGTTCGGCGTCAACCCGCAGGCGGCGGTGTTCATCATCGCGATCGGCGTGTTCTGGATCGTCTTCTTCGCTGCCCAGGGCGCGATCCGCGGCGTCGACCGCGACTTGATCGAGGTCGCCGACGCCTTCGGCTTCCGCTCGCCGCTCCAGCGCCTGACCAAGATCCTGCTGCCGGCGGCACTGCCTGGCATCCTGATCGGCGTGCGCACCGCGCTCGGCCAGGCCTGGATGGCCGTGGTCGCAGCCGAGATCTTCGGCGTCGCCGGCGTCGGCCAGCGCATGATGCAGGCCTCCAGCCTGCTCGCGACCGACCTCGTCGTGATCTACATGCTGACCATGGCGGCGCTCTACGGCCTGCTCGATACGTTGTTCGTCGCCTTCCAGGGATGGGTGCTGCGTTGGAAAGCGTGATCGACATCAAGGAGCTGTCGCTCACCTTCACCCGCGACGGCGAAGCGACCGAGGTGCTGCACAAGCTCAACCTCTCCGTCGCGCGTGGCGAGTTCCTCGCCATCGTCGGTCCCTCCGGCGTCGGCAAGTCGACCCTGCTGCGCGTCATCGCCGGCCTCGCCAGGCCGAGCGGCGGCGAGGTCGTGATCAATGCGAAGGACAATACCCGCCGGCCGGTCGCGCTGGTCTTCCAGGATTCGCGGCTGCTGCCCTGGCGCAAGGTGATCGCCAATGTCGGCTTTGGGCTCGAAGGCCAGACGGCGCGGGCCGAGCGCCTCGCCAAGGCCCAGCAGATGCTCGACCTCGTCGGCCTCGGCCATCTCGCCCAGCGCTGGCCGCACCAGCTCTCCGGCGGCCAGCGCCAGCGCGTCTCGCTGGCGCGCGCGCTCGCGGTCGAGCCCGAGATCCTCTTGATGGACGAACCGTTCTCGGCGCTCGACGCACTGACGCGCGAGACCTTGCAGGACGAGTTGATCGAGGTCCGCCGCCGGACCGCCAAGACCGTGCTGTTCGTCACTCACGACATCGACGAAGCCGCCTATCTCGCCGACAGGGTCGTGGTGCTCTCGGGCGCGCCCGGCCAGATCATCGCCGAGCACAAGATCACGGTCGCCCATCCACGGAGACGGGGTGCGGAGGCGGAAGCGCAGATCGTGCGGGCGGTGCGCGTCGATCTCGGCGCGGATATCGTCAGCGACGGCGCGGCGATCTGACGAACCGTTCCCTACGCAGAAAATTCGTTCGCCTTTACGAACGCGGGCGACAGTGATATTCCCTTCGTCCGTTATATCGAACGAACCGGACGGCATCTCATGGCGAACGACGCGACGGGCGCGACAGCGCTGCATCCCGAAACCCTGCTCGTCCATGCCGGCACGCTGCGCTCGCAATATGGCGAGACCTCGGAAGCGCTGTTCCTGACGCAGGGCCATGTCTACGACAGCGCCGAGCAGGCCGAGGGCCGCTTCCTCAACACCGATCCCGGCTTCCAGTACGGGCGCCTGTCCAACCCGACCGTCGCCATGCTTGAGCAGCGCATGGCGACCTTCGAGGGCGCCGAAGCCTGCCGCGCCACTGCGACCGGTATGGCTGCCGTTACCGCGGCAGTGATGGCCCCGGTGCGGGCGGGCGATCATGTCGTCGCGGCGCGCGCCTTGTTCGGCTCCTGTCGTTACGTGATCGAGGACCACCTGCCGCGCTATGGCGTCGAGTCGACGCTGGTCGACGGCACCGACCCTGCCGCCTGGCGTGCCGCGATCAGGCCGAACACCAGGCTCTTCTTCCTGGAAAGCCCGGCCAATCCGACGCTGGAGGTGATCGACATCGCCGCCGTCGCAGCGATCGCCAAGGAGGCCGGTGTCATCCTCGTGGTCGACAATGTCTTCGCGACGCCGCTGTTTCAGTGCCCGCTCGAACTCGGCGCCGATCTCGTCGTCTATTCCGCCACCAAGCACATCGACGGCCAGGGCCGTTGCCTCGGCGGCCTCATCCTCGGCTCGAAGGCGCTGATCGAGGCCGACATCCAGACCTATCTGCGCCAGACCGGGCCGGCCCTGTCGCCCTTCAACGCCTGGGTGATGCTGAAGGCGCTGGAGACGCTGCCCCTGCGCATCCGCCAGCAGGCGCAGAACGCGACTGCGGTCGCCGCCTGGCTCAAGAGCCGCAAGGACCTGCCGCATGTCGCCTTCATCGGCGATCCCGACCATCCCCAGGCCGGCATCATCGCCAGGCAGATGAGCGGCCCCTCGACGCTGATCGCCTTCGAGGTCGCGGGCGGGAAGGACGCGGCCTACAGCTTCCTCAACCGGCTCAGGCTGATCCGCATCTCCAACAATCTCGGCGACGCCAAGAGCCTGATCGTCCATCCGGCGACGACGACGCATCAGCGCTTCACGCCGGAAGTGCGCGCCAGCATGGGCGTCGGCGACGGGCTGGTCCGCCTCTCGATCGGGCTGGAACATGCCGACGACCTGATCGCCGACCTGAAACAGGCCCTCGACGGCTGATCACGGCCGCCGGGATTGAACCAGGCAGGCCCATCCGCGTTGAACCTCGGCAACAACCGAGGTTCACATGCTCAGAAAGACCGCCTGCGCCACCGCTCTGCTCGCCTCTCTCGCGGCTCCCGTCCTCGCTCAGAACGCCGCGCCAGCTTCTCCGGCGCCAGTCGAAAAGCCGTCCTCGCCGGAACTCTCCGCCTGCAAGGCGACCGCGATGGCGGCGCTGACGGCGCGCGAGCCTGAGATCAAGGACATCTATATCGACGAGGACGGGCTGACGATCGCGGTGGCCGAGACCAAGGTCGAGGACACCCCGGTGACGCGCATCATCATGGGCGAGGCCTATCTGAAGACCGACAAATCCGACAAGCCGCGCCGCTTCCTCTGCCTGCTCGGCGAGAAGGGCAAGGTGCTGCTGACGTTCTTCACGCAGCGGTGAGAGGCGCCGTCAGTCGCCGTCGACGATTCTCGTGTTCGGCCGGTCACGGCCATCGGCCAGCTCTTCGTGCCATTTTCCGCCGGCATCCTGATAGATGATGCCGTCGGTGACACCAGGCCGCTTCTGACGAGCAGCCGCCTTGTTGGCCGCCTTCAGCGCCGCATCGTGCGAGCGGAAGGTTTCCGACAGGGCGTCGCCGACCTTGTAAGCCCAGCCGCCATCGTGCTGGACGATCTCGTATTTCACCGTGACCATGAGCGTCCTCCATGGCTCACTGATCGAACCGGCAGCATGCGCCCCAGGTTCCACCAAAGCGGAGGATAGCCTCGCCTTGCAGGCGGCGGAAGGGCCTGGTCGAGTTAGTCGCCGTTGCCGGTATCGGCGGCCCGCAGGCCTTCCAGCACCGGCATCGAGGTGATGTGGTAGCCGGCATCGATATGATGGATGTCGCCGGTGACGCCGCCGGACAGATCCGAGAGATAATACAGCGCCGAGCCACCGATCTCGTCCAGCGTCACCGATTTGCGCAATGGCGAGTTGGCGCGCTGCCAGGAATACATGGCGCGCGCATCCGAGATGCCGGCGCCAGCCAGCGTCCGCACCGGCCCGGGCGAGAGCGCATTCACGCGAATGCCCTTCGGCCCGTAATCGGCGGCGAGATAACGCATGCTGGCTTCGAGCGCCGCCTTGGCGACGCCCATGACATTGTAGTTCGGCATCACGCGGGTCGAGCCGCTATAGGTCAGCGTGATCATGCTGCCCCCGTGCGGCATGCGCTCTGCGGCGCGCTTGGCGGCTTCGGTGAACGAGAAGCAGGAGATCACCATGGTGCGCGAAAAATTCTCGCGGGTGGTGTCGGCATAGAGCCCCTTGAGCTCGTTCTTGTCGGAGAAGCCGATGGCGTGGATCAGGAAATCGAGCGTGTTGCGCTCGGGATCGCCGCCCCAGGCCTCGTCGATCGCGGCGAAGGCGGCGTCGACCGTCGCGACGTCCTCGACATCGCAGGGGATGACCAGCTTCGAACCGATGCTCTCTGCGAGCGGCTTGACGCGCTTGCCGAGCGCATCGCCCTGATAGGTGAAGGCCATCTCGGCACCATGCGCATGCAGGGTCCGGGCAATGCCCCAGGCGATCGAATTCTGGTTGGCGACACCCATGACGAGGCCGCGCTTATTGTGCATCAAGGGGAGCATATGCCTGTCTCGAACGGGATTCAGGAACTCGGAGGGAGGAGAAGGAGAACGCTAAGGTGCCGCCGGCAGGACCTACTAACCACTAAGCCCGCCAGCTTAGCCACTACAAATGCTTCTTCACGGCCGCCGCCGTGTCCTTCGAGCTCGCCAGCGGCACGATCTCGAAGCGGGCAAGATCGCCCCAGGCCAGTACCCATTCCTGCAGCTTGGTGACGTCGTCGCACTGCATCACCTGGAAGCAGCGGGCAAAATCGGCCGAGATCCAGCTGTCGATATAGGTCAGGCCCTCGGGCATCATCCGGCCATGCTCATGGTAGCGGGCGTAGATCTCCTTCACCCGCGCCTGGTCGAAATGCTCGATCACCATGAAGAGCATGGCCCGCGCCTCAGGCTTCGAGCCGCTTCATCACGATGGTGGCGTTGGTGCCGCCGAAGCCGAAGGAGTTGGAGAGCACGCAGCCGAGGCCGGCATTGTCGATGCGCTTGCGCACGATCGGCATGTCGGCGAAGGCCGGGTCGAGCTCCTCGATATGGGCGCTCTCGCAGACGAAGTCGTTGTTGAGCATCAAGAGCGAGTAGATCGCTTCCTGCACGCCGGTGGCCCCCAGCGAATGGCCGGTCAGCGACTTGGTCGCCGAGATCGGCGGGCTCTTCTCGCCGGCGCCGAAGACTTCGCGGATCGCCTCGATCTCCTTGGCGTCGCCGACCGGGGTCGAGGTGCCGTGCGGGTTGATGTAGTCGACCTTGGCCTTCACGCCGTCGAGCGCCATGCGCATGCAGCGCACCGCGCCCTCACCCGACGGGGCGACCATGTCGTAGCCGTCCGAGGTCGCGCCATAGCCGACGATCTCGCCATAGATGCGGGCGCCGCGGGCCTTGGCGTGCTCGAGTTCCTCCAGCACGACGACGCCGGCGCCACCCGCGATGACGAAGCCGTCGCGGCGCGCATCATAGGCGCGCGAAGCAACGGCGGGCGTCTCGTTGAAGTCGGAGGACATCGCGCCCATGCCGTCGAACAGCACGGAGAGCGTCCAGTCGAGCTCCTCGCAGCCGCCGGCGAAGATCACGTCCTGCTTGCCCCACTGGATCAGCTCATAGGCGTTGCCGATGCAATGGTTCGAGGTCGCGCAGGCCGAAGAAATCGAATAGTTCACGCCCTTGATCTTGAACCAGGTGGCGAGCGTCGCCGAGGCCGTCGAGGACATGCCCTTGGGCACGGCGAAGGGACCGACCTTCTTGGACGAGCCGCTCTCGCGCGCCTTGTCGTAGGCGTCGATCAGCGCCCGGGTCGAGGGACCACCCGAGCCCATGATGATGCCGGTGCGATCATGGCTGATCTCTTTGTCCTCGAGACCGGCGTCGCGGATCGCCTGCTCCATCGCGACCTGGTTCCAGGCCGAGCCGCCGCCATGGAAACGCATGGCGCGGCGATCGAGCACGGTCGCAGGATCGAGCGTCGGCACGCCGGCGACCCGGCTGCGGAAGCCGTGCTCGGCGAAATCCGCCGCATAGGAGATGCCGGACTTGGCCTCGCGCAGCGAGGCCAGCACTTCCTGCGTATTGTTGCCGATGGACGAGACGATCCCCATCCCGGTGACCACAACGCGTCTCATGCTGCTTCTCCGGCTCTTTTGGTGACGGGCCGGGAGGCCAACCCCGGACCTGTAATAGATCGCCTACCGCGCAAATGGACTGCGCGGCCGGCGAAGGCAAGGCGTCGGGACGGTTTTTGCTCAGGCCGCTTCGGGCTTGAACAGGCCGACGCGCATATCGGTCGTCGTATAGATGCGCTTCCCGTCGGCCTCGAGCCAGCCATCGGCGATGCCAAGGACGAGCTTGGACTTGAAGACGCGCTTGAAGTCGACGCCGTAGACGACATGCTTGACGGTAGGCAGCACCTGGTCGGCGAACTTGACCTCGCCGACGCCGAGCGCACGGCCACGGCCCGGCAGGCCGAGCCAGCCGAGGAAGAAGCCGGTGAGCTGCCAGAGCGCATCAAGGCCGAGGCAGCCCGGCATCACCGGGTCGCCCTTGAAGTGGCAGTCGAAGAACCAGAGGTCCGGCCGGACGTCGAGCTCGGCGCGCACCATGCCCTTGCCATGCTCGCCGCCGGTCTCGCTGATCTCGGCGATGCGGTCGAACATCAGCATAGGCGGCAGCGGCAGCTGCGCATTGCCCGGCCCGAAGAGCTCGCCGCGCCCGCAAGCGAGGATCTCCTCGTAGCTGAATGACGATTGCCGCTCCATATCCGACTTCACTCCATTCCGGCCGCAAATTATCCGGCGGCCAACTCCCGATGCAACGTGCCTAACACGGTGGCGCTGCGGAACGGAAGGGCGCAGGTCTGGCTCGACCGTGGATGATCAGCCGGCAAGGCTGCGCCAGCCCTCGGCGAGCGTGACGGTGGCGACGACGATCAGCAGCACGCCGACCGCGCGACCAAGAGCCGCCTCGGCCCGGGGATGACCGGCCAAGACGCCTCGCCCGCCGCCAGCGGCGATGGCCAGACCACCATAGACGCCGAACTGTGTCACGGCGATGATCACCCCGAGGATCGCCGCCTGCAGCCAGATCCCGCCGGCCTCGGGCCGCAGGAACTGCGGAAACACCGCGAACATGAAGAGATACGCCTTGGGATTGAGCAGGCAGGTCAGCATGCCCTGCCGGAAGGCCGCGACCGGGCCAAGCGACCGCGCGGCGGGGATTGCACCGAGCGAGGCGCCGCTGCGCAGCAGGCAAAGCCCGATCCAGGCGATGTAGAGCGCGCCGACGAGCAGCAGCACATTGTACAGCGCCGGAAACAGCTTCAGCACCGCACCGACGCCGAGAGCCCCGACCACGACATGCACCACGCCACCGGCGACGACGCCGGCCGTGGCGTAGAGTCCCAGCCGCCGCCCGCCGGCGAGCGCATTGGCGAGCACGAAGGTCATGTCCATGCCCGGCACGATGATGATGCCGAAGACGAAGCAGAAGAACAGCCAGAGCAGGGCGACATCGGGCATGGCAGCGATCCGGAACGGGGCCCGTTTCCTGCCAAGATCGCGTGCCGGAGCCTGTCAGCAGCACCACTATGCTTGCGGCCAGGTAGCCAAGGCCTTACATCGAATCTAAACGATGATGTCCCGATGCTGGGACGGTTTCACGGAGACGACGCGCGGCATGGACGGCCAGACGCAGGAGCAGGGCTACGGAGCGGACGCACGGCAGGGCTGCCCCTTCCATGATGTGCGCCAGAAGCTGCGCCGGGTCGGCCTGCGGCCGACGCGCCAGCGCGTCTCGCTCGGCTGGCTGCTGTTTGCCAAGGGCGACCGGCACATCAGCGCCGAGATGCTCTACGAGGAGGCGATGAAGGCGCGCGTGCCGGTCTCGCTCGCGACGGTCTACAACACGCTGCACCAGTTCACTCAGGCCGGCCTGCTGCGCGAGCTCGCGATCGACGGCGCCAAGACCTTCTTCGACACCGACAATAGCGACCATCACCATTTCGTCGTCGATGGCGAGGACAAGGTCATCGACATCCCGGCCTCGGCGGTCGACGTCGCCGAATTGCCGCCGCCGCCCCAGGGCTACGAGATCAGCCGGGTCGACGTCGTCGTCAGATTGCGCAAGATCGGCGGCTGAAGCCGCCCTGCAGCGAGCTGCCCCAGCGCGCTACTGCACGGTCTCGTTGGGATAGACGCCCCAGAGCCGGTCCTGCTTGATGTAGCCGGACATCTTGCTGACCGTGACGCGGCACCAGGCATTCTGGCAGGACTGCACATTGGCGATGACGCCGGGCTCCAGCGTCGCCACCACCGGCGCGCTCTCGCTGGTCGTCTCGCGCAGCGAGAAGGTCTCGCCCTTGTTCTTCGACCAGGGCGAGACCAGCACGGTGCGCCGCCCCGAGAGCAGGCTGTGCAGCACCCAGCCTTCGGTGCCGTCGGCATCGCGCACGCGGCGCCAGGTCTCGAATTCGGCGGTGATCTCGACCGGCAGTCCGGCGCGCTGGAACACCCAGCTGGTGCGGTGTTCCTTCGAGGGCCCCTCGCGCAGATTGACCCGGTCCGACTTCAGGCTGACATAGCGCGGCAGCGGCAAGCCGGAGACCGGGCCGTTGGCGACCTCCTGGGCTGAACCCGGCATCGCCAACAGGGCAACGCCCGCCGCAACCAGAAGGCCGAGCGCACTGCGCGTCGTCTGAACCGTCATCCCACCCACTCCTCGCCTGCCCCGCTTCCGGCGCATTCGCGCCGAAGGGTCAGGTTGTGTTCCGCCGCAACGCTGCTAGAGAACGAAACGGCTGCCGACCGTCGAAACGGCCCGACTCAATTCCTGATGCGCCTCGGTTAATGGGGGGTTGAGGCGGAATGGCGACGCTGCGGCCACTGGTCGCGCCCGGCCGGGCGCAGCGCCAGCACCATCGGAGCCTGAGGGGAGCCGCCCATGACGAAGAAGAAGCCCCTGGTCGTGGTCACGCGCAAGCTGCCGGCCGTGGTCGAGACGCGTATGCGCGAGCTCTTCGACGCCAGGCTCAACCTCGATGACGCGCCGATGAGCCAGGCCGCTTTGGTCGAGGCGATGAAGACCGCCGACGTGCTGGTCCCGACCGTGACCGACAAGATCGACGCCGGGCTGATCGCCCAGGCCGGCGATCAGCTGCGCCTGATCGCCAATTTCGGCAACGGCGTCGACAATATCGACGTCGCCAGCGCGGTGCAGCGCGGCATCACCGTGACCAACACGCCGGGCGTACTGACCGACGACACCGCCGACATGACGATGGCGCTGATCCTCGCCGTGGCCCGGCGAATCGCCGAGGGCGCCCGCATCATCACCGATGACGAATGGGCCGGCTGGTCGCCGAACTGGATGCTGGGCCGCCGCATCACCGGCAAGCGCCTCGGCATCGTCGGCATGGGCCGTATCGGCCAGGCGCTGGCCAGGCGCGCCGCCGCCTTCGGCCTGTCGATCCACTATCACAACCGCCGTCGGCTCGATTCGCGCATCGAAGAAGCGCTCGACGCGACCTATTGGGATTCGCTCGACCAGATGCTGGCGCGGATGGACGTCGTCTCGGTCAACTGCCCGCACACGCCGGCGACTTATCACCTGCTCTCGGCCCGGCGGCTCAAGCTGATGAAGCCCGACGCCATCCTGGTGAACACGGCGCGCGGCGAGATCGTCGACGAAGCCGCCCTGTCGCGCATGCTGGAGGCCGGCGAGCTCGCCGGCGCCGGGCTCGACGTGTTCGAGCACGAGCCGGCGGTCAATCCGCGCCTGCTCAAGCTCGCCCGCCAGCATCGCGTCGTGGTCCTGCCCCATATGGGCTCAGCCACGCATGAAGGCCGCGCCGACATGGGCGAGAAGGTCATCGTCAACATCAAGACCTTCATGGATGGGCATAAGCCGCCGGACCGCGTCCTGCCCAGCATGCTCTGAAGCGTCTACCGGGACGGCCGTCTCGCGGTCGCTTGGGACCCAGCGATCCCTCCCTCAGGCCGCCTCGGATCGCGCTCCGGGGCGGTAGCGGCATTCCGACAGGGCATCGAGCTCGCCGAGATCGGCGGCGTGGCGGCGTCCCCAGTCGCAGAGCGTCGCAATCACTGGCGCGAGGCTCTGGCCGAGCGGCGTCGCCGCATAATCGACGCGCGCCGGCACCTGCGCGAAGATCTCGCGGCTGACGAGGCCGTGCTCCTCCATCTCGCGCAATTGCTGGATCAGCACCTTCTGGGTGATCGGGGGAATGCGTTTCTGCAGCTCAGAGAGGCGCTTGGGGCCGCCGAAGAGCTGGTAGAGGATCACGGCCTTCCAGCGGCCTGAGATCACCTTGAGCGCCCGCTCGACCGGCAGCATCGGCAGGCGCTTCATCGGGTCGGCCATGCTCACCTCTTGGTCTGCTCCAAACAAATCGGTGTGAAGTCAGCTTCCGCCATCCTAGCCCAGAACGCAGCCCACGCTCATCCCCTTCGCGTGAGGCCTGCCATGAAAGCCATCCAGTACAGCCGCTTCGGTGGCCCCGACGTGCTCGAGATCGTCGAGATCGACGCGCCCTCACCGCAGCCGGGCGAGGTGCTGATCAAAGTCGGCGCCATCGGCGTCAATTTCTTCGAGGTGATGATGCGGCAGGACCGCTATGCGGTGACGCCGCCCTTGCCTTTCATTCCGGGCGTCGAGATCGCCGGCACGGTCATCGCGCTCGGCGAAGGCGTCACCAACTTCTCGGCCGGCGACCGTGTCGCCGCCGCGCTCTATGTCGCGGGCGTGCAGAGCGGCGGCTATGCCGAACAGGTCGCGATCCGTGCCGATGTGGTTGTGCGCCTGCCCGACGAAATCTCTTTCCCGGCAGCCGCGACACTGCAGGTCCAGGGCCTGACTGCGCTGCACCTGCTGCGCAGCCATCCGGCAGCAGGGAAGAACGTCCTGATCAGCGCCGCGGCTGGCGGCGTCGGCAGCCTGCTCGTGCAGCTGGCGAGGCGCGGCGACGCCAAGCGGGTCATCGCCATGGCGAGCTCGGCCGAGAAGCTGGCGCTGGCGCAGGAACTCGGCGCCGATGCCGGCATCGACTACACACAAGTCGATTGGCCGGAGCAGGTTCGCGCCGCGACCGATGGTGCCGGTCCGGACCTGATCTTCGACGCCTCCGGCGGCGACATCCCGGCGCAATGCCTCGCATTGCTGGCGCCGTTCGGCCGCCTCGTGCTCTACGGCCCGCTCTCGCTCTCGGATTTCCGGCCGGAGACCGAGGCGCTGAAGGCCCTGATCTTCGGTAACCGGACGATCGCCGGCTTCTCACTGCTGCCGCATCTGGCGCCCAAACGCCTCGCAAGCGATCTCGGCGAGCTGTTCAGGCTCGCGATCTCGGGCGAACTCGGGCTGCTGCCCGGCGAGAGTTTCCCGCTGGCACAGGCGAGCGCAGCCCATGCGGCGCTGGAAAGCCGGCGAACCGCCGGCAAGCTGGTGCTGCTGCCCTGACCGGGCTCAGCTGGCGCGGGCGGTGGCGAACTGGCCGGCCTTGCGGAAGCGCCAGAGATAGCCGGGCACCTCGGCCTCGGCCGAGACCGGGATAATGCCGAGCCCGTGCAAGGTGCGGCTTTCCTTCTCCGCCGTCGTCGAGACGACATTGTCGCTCTGGAGCAGGCTGACCTGGTCGCGCGTCAGGATGAACTCGTTCGGCAGCAGGCCGAGCGTCAGCATGTCCGCGAGCTCGAGGACCTGGCCCTGCAGGCGGGCGAGGCCGAAGGGCATCGGCGCGATCAGGCGCTTGCGGCCGGTGACCTCGCAGACATAGTCGACCAGCTCGCGCAGCGTCTTCACCTCGGGACCACCGAGCTCATAGACCTTGCCGGCCTCGGCCTTGCCGTCGACGGCGCGCGCGGTCGCCTCGGCGACATCGCCGACGAAGACCGGCTGGAACTTCGTCTCGGCTCCGGCAAGCGGCAGCACCGGCAGCATGCGCACCAGCGAGGCGAAGCGATTGAAGAAGGTGTCCTCCGGCCCGAACATCACCGAGGGGCGCAGCACGATCGCCTGCTTGACCAGGGCCCGGGCCGCCGCCTCGCCCTCGGCCTTGCTGCGGGCATAGGCGGACTTCGATTCGGCGTCGGCACCGAGCGCCGAGACCTGGATCAGCCGATCGACGCCGAAATGCGCGCAGGCCTGCGCCACGCTGCGGGCGCCCTGCGCCTGCACCGAGGAGAAGTTCTGCCGGCCCTTCTCGCGCATGATGCCGACGAGGTTGATCACCGCATCGGCGCCCTGCACGGCGGCCGCGACCGAATCGGGATAGCGCAGGTTGGACTGGACCGCGGTGACCTGGCCGACGATGCCGAGCGGCTGCAGGAAGCCGGCGAGGTCCGGGCGGCGCACGGCAGCGCGCACGCGATAGCCGCGCCGCGCCAGCGCCCGCACGACATGGCGCCCAAGGAAGCCCGAGCCGCCGAAGACCGTGACGAGTTGCGAAGCGGGAGGCAGGACCGTCATGGCGACGCGAAGCTCCGTTTGGAAGCGCTGAAAACTGGCTCTATTGTGCCTGTCCTAGTGCATAGCAACGCGGCTGTGAAGGCGGTGAGACGTCGCCCGCAGCGCGGCCGACACGCTATTGTCAAAAAGCCGGCTTCGCCCGTTGACAGGCGCGTTCGGCCCCCGTAAACGAACCGCCGTTGCCCAGGTGGCGGAATTGGTAGACGCACCAGCTTCAGGTGCTGGCGCTCGCAAGGGCGTGGAGGTTCGAGTCCTCTCCTGGGCACCACTTTTCTTCCTGTTTGATCGCAGGGGGTTAAGTGAAAACAAGGGTTTCCGTGAGATCAGCTCTCACTCAGGAAGCTCACTCAATGGCTTTACGAATGGCCAGACCGATCAAGCGGGGGACCAGCGCCAACTGGCTCCTCAAAGTCCGTGTTCCATCCGACATCGTCGACAAGGTCCAGGGACACGTCGTCCTGCCCATTGGGGGCAGGCGCACGCCGGTCGCCATCAGCGCCGGCTACGTCGAAGTCAGCCTGCGCACCTCGGATCCTGACGAAGCGGCTCGCCGCTACGCAGAAGCCCATCATGCGCTCCTCAAGCACTGGGATGCGGTCAAGGCCGGCCCCCAGCCGCTCTCGAAGCGCCAGGCTGTCGCCCTCTCCGCAGATGCCTATCGTGAGCGAATCAGCGAGATCGATGACGCGTCGATGGTCGCCGAGCGGGAGGCCATGAACGCTGACTTTGATAAGTTCATCGTCCAACGCGCCGAAAGCGGATCAGAGGAACGCGACCAGCTCGTCCAAGGCTGGCTCGAGGACATCGTCGCCGAGCAGGGCGTCGACTTCATCGCGGTCATAGCAGCGGTCCTTCCGGGCTCGATCCCTCCGGACCAGGAGGAGCTTGCCCTCGAGAGCCGCTATGGCGCCCGTGTTGATGCCGCGCTGGCCATGAGAGGCGTCCGAAGCGACGACGCCAGCCGCCCTTCCCTCCTAAAGGAGTTCCGCCGGGCGGAGCTCTCCGGAAGCCAAGCGCTGGGGCGGATGCTGGAGGGCGACTTCAGCGACGAGGAGAAGCGCCCCTATTTCCCGCCTTTCGAGCCGCCTCCGGCTCCTCCGGCATCTGCTGCCGTGCAAGTGCCGGCAGCTGGTCAGGGCGATATCATGAGCATCGCGCAGCTCTTTGAGGCCATGCGCGAGGCCATGCTCGACTACGTCAAGCCGTCCACGCTCCGACGTTACCAGTCGACGATCGAGAAGCTCTCCGCTTTCACCGGCCATTCCGACTTCCGGACACTGACCCGTGAACGGGTGAAGGAGTGGATCAAGCACCGAACGACCGAGGATGGCATCAGCAAGAAGACCGTCAGGAACAACGACCTCGTCGCGGTCCAGTCGGTGCTGAACTTCGCGACCACGGACGAAGGGGGCGAGCGCCTCAAGGAGAATCCGATCCAGGGGCTGACGATCAAACTGCCGAGGGCCAGCAAGATCAAGCACGAGAAGAGGCTCCACCACGAGGAGATCGTCTCGATCCTCGGTGCCGCAAGCGCGGTGGAGATCGGCGGTCGCTATCCCAAGTCCGCCGCGGGGAACCGCTGGGCGCCCTGGCTCGCCGCCTATTCCGGCGCCCGTATCCAGGAACTCGTCAGCCTAGAGGTCGAGCACATTCGCAACGAGGGCGGCGCCTGGGTCATGGACCTCACCAAGACCAAGACGGATGAGGACCGCACGGTGCCCCTGCACGAGCATGTCATCGAGATCGGCTTCCTCGACTATGTCCGAAGTGTCGGCAAGGGGCCGCTCTTCATCGACCCGCCCGAGGTCTCCGGTCGGACCGAGACCGCATCGCGAGACGCCTCCGAGGTCCGCGCGTCTGGCGTCGCCGTCTTCATCCGCAGCAAGGCCAAGCTGCGGCCGAACGTCGATCCGAACCACGGCTGGCGCGGCACCTGGAAATCGATCGCGGCCAGCTTCGGCATCGAGGAGCGCTATCGCGATGCCATCACCGGCCACACGCCCGGGACGGTCGCCCGGAAATATGAGAAGCCAACCACGGCCGAGCTCGTCGAAGTGATGAAGATGTTCCGGCGCTATTCCCTCTGAGGTCGATCGCCGCTCGCGAGCCAGAGGGTTGCGAGCGGCGAGACCAAAGGCGGTGGTGGGCACCGGGCGGCCTGAGCTGCAATATCTCGGCACCGAGGTCAGGGCGCGGGTGGCCGAAAGTCCGACCGCGTTCCCTGCGCGCGAGAACGCCAGGAGATGGTCCTGCGCAGGGTCGGTGGCGTCGTGACATAGCGGTAGACGATTGTCTCGGCGAGGCGCAGCAGCCGGTCGGCGTCGAACGACTTGGGGCGGAAGAAGTAGATCTCCTCTCCGTCGGAGCGCCGCAGGGCCTCGTTGAATCCGTACACCGTGCCGCGCGCGAGCTGGGCCGGGGCGATTCCGAGGTACTCGCAGTGGCGCCGACCGTCCGGCGTCTCGAGCCAGCTGTTCAGGCGGGCATTCCTCATCCTATAGGCGAGCTGCTTGTCGAACTCCCGAGGCGTCATGCCAGCCGGCAGGCGGACGATGAGGCAGCGGTCGCCGATCGCGACGGGGGAGCCGGCGAGCGGCAGCCGGCGCGGCAGGATGTGTTGCATCATCCAGGTGTCGAACCCTAGATCGCTGCAGGGGTAACCGTCGGCGCTCGTCGTAAGCGCGGCGTAATGGTCCTTGTTGAGCTCTTCGAGCCGCATCCGGAGATCGGTCTGCGTCGTCGTCGACAGCTTGTGGACCGCCGCCATCAGGCGCCGCGCGAGACCGACGAGGCCGGTGGCAGCGGAGTTGGCATGATCGAAGCCGCAGCCGGCGGCGTAGATAGCGATCCTGCCGCCGGCGACGTAGTGCTGCTTGTAGGCAGGCAGCTCGAAGGCATCAGCGGGAAGCATGGCGAGCTTCCTGCCGCCGATCCTCGGCCATTGCGTCGGGAGCCAATGCGTCACCGCTCCCAGGCTGCCAGCGGGCAGCAGCTGATCCATGAGCTGGCGGCGCGGGGGGGCGGCAGGCGCTACCATCTTGGCGTTGGCGATCGTCGAATCTGTGGTCATGAGGGGCTGTTCCAATTCTCGGCTGTTGGTCCATGGGGTCGTTGCCCACGGCTTCCGAACTTCCCCGTTTCTCAAACGCGAACGGGCGGCGCGTTGCGGCGCCGCCCGTTCAATTCCGAACACCGTTCAGAACGCTGTTCGCAGCTGCCCGCATATCTGCCGAGCTGCGATGCGAACGACGTTCCGAATGTCGTTCGCAGTGATTTGATGCACGTCGAACGCTGTTCAGACGACCTCGATCCACTCGGTCTTGAACAGCGCCGGGGCGTGCAGCCCGAGGCGTCGGTGGACCCAGATCGCCTCATCGACCATGTGCCGAGCGGCGGCCTGCATGTGCAAAGGATCGGGGCGGCAGGCGCGATCGTTGATGATCCGCGCGACCGCGCGCTTTTCGTCGAGATCGGCCTGCGAACGCGCCGGCCAGATCATCGCCTGGCTGGCCGTGAGATAGGCGAGGATCCGCGCGCCCTCGGCGGCGAGCCGGAGCTCCTGGCTCTTGCCCTCGTCGTTCGCATTCGCGAGGTCGAACAGCCGCTCGGCGGTCGCGAACATCTTGAGGATCCGCTCGCGCAACTGACCGAAGTCGGGGCCGCTGCGCGCGAACGCGATCCAGGCCTCGGGAACGGTCGAGAGAACGGGCTGGCCGCCGCGCAGCGGCAGAAGATCGCGCAGGTCGTAGCGCAGGCGCGGCCAACCCGAGAGGTTGCGGTCATCAAGCCCTGGGGCCGGCGGGGACGGGGGAGCGGCGAGTTCACCCACGTTGAAGGCAGCCCGCATCACCCGGATCCGTCGCGCCGTATTCGGCTCGAGCGACGGAGTATAATCGGCTTCCTGGTTGGTGCCGTAAGGGCCACGCCTGTCGGCGAGGGCGAGTTTGGCATCGACCTCGTCGAGGCTGTCTGCCGGCCAAATGCAGACCAGGCTGTCGAAGAGGAGTGCTGCGAGCTCCATGCCCGAAGCGATGGTGGTCGCCTGGGCGTGCCGATCGTCGGCATAGGCGACCCGATGGGCTTCGTGGTCGAGCTGCCGCGACATCCGGGCGGCCTCCTTCAGGTCCGGCCGGCTCTGCCGGAAGGCAATGAGCTCGCCGAGAGAGGGGTCCTCGCCGAGGCCGGAGGTCAGCGTCGCGATAGGATCGCGGACGCGCTCTCCCTCTCGAAGCGCGAGGCTGGTGGTCTTGGGCGGCGGCAATCTGCCCTGATCGTCGTCATTCTGCATGATCTGGTCTTTCCGTGGGTTACAGCCACATGGCTGCATCGACCTCTCGATCCCGGGAATCGCAGAAGGCGCCCCTTGGAGGGCGCCTTCGCAGTCCGTTTCACTCCCCCGCCTGTCCCACGGGCCTCCCACGGTCTTCCCTGTGCAGGAAGCGTGGGAGGACGCAGGGAGGGCGTTGGCGAGCCGACGCCAACGGATCGCCACGGGCGTCCCACGGTCCTCCCTGCGGAGTTTGGCCACAGAGGAGCGGGGGAGCGCGTTCCTGAGCCAGGAACCCGTGGGACGACGCAGGGAGCTTCCGGAGCTCTCGGTTTAATACGGATGGGCGGCGATCATCGTCCGGTGATGCTGGCCGACCGCGATGGCGATCAGCAGCGTCGCATTCATCTGCGCTCGCTCCATGACCGAAGGGTGGGCTGCACCGAGGAGAAGGTCCGTGTCGACCTCCGCGCGGGACAGCGCCAGATCCGCCAGCGAGACGAGATGCTGCAGCAGCGCGCCCTCCTGTGCGGCCATCATCTCGTCGCGCTCGCGCGGGCTGAGCTCGTCCTCGGCTAGAACGATGGCGAAGCGATTGGCAGCGTCGCCGTGGCGCCTTACCTCACTGAGAAGGGCAGCGACATCGCGCGTGCGCCGCAACCACTCGCCGAGCCCAGAGCGCTCCTCCAGGATGTGGGTCGTCGCCGAACCGGCGCGAGCCACCGCCTTCCAGTCCGCGCTCGCGTGGGCGATTGCGTCACTGGTGACGCGGACGGCGTCATTGTCATCGAGGCCGAAGGCGATGACGGCCACGTCGCGGAGCTCATTGTCCGCGGGATCCTCGAGCGACTGGATGAAGGCGGCGCCCTGCTGGCGGCGCGCGTGGCGGTCTGCCCCTGTCCCTGCAGGCAGCAGCGCGGCCGCGACGGTCGCGATCGCGTTCAGGATGGTGAGCGCGTAGAGCTGCGCGAGCTGCAGGCGCACGCCCTCGGGGCTGTCGTCGGTGAGCGCGACGAAGCGAGCTACCTGATTGGCATGGTGCCGGGCGCGATCGACGATGGCCGCGATCGAAGGCGGATTGCGCACGAAGGCCGCATAGTCGGCCGAGCTCGGGCGGTGCAGGCGCAGCGCCGCGAATTCGTCTATGACGCGATGCTCGATCCGATCGATGCTGAGGCCGCGGTAGGCCGCAGGGCGCAAGGGTTGGCGCGGATGGGTGTTGGTCATGTTGAGCCTTCCTATTGAGTGCGTCGGAGGTTCTCGGGGGTGCTTTTCCCTTCCTCTCGCTTGCTCCTCTCAATCCCTGGCCTTGCTCTTCCTGCTCGCCGCCGCGGCCCCCGCTTGCACTGGCGGCCACCTCATTCCGGCGAGGAAGCCGATCCGCCCCTTCCGCACGCGGTCGAGCCCGAGGACTCCCTCGGCCCGCGCGAGATCGCTACGGGTCACGTAGCGGCGCGAAGCCATGCAGGCGAAGCCGAATGCGATCGGCCACAGACGCGACAACGAGCGCGGCGTCAGTGCGGCGAGCTCCTCAAGGAGAATTTCGGGCGGTGTCTCGAACAGACCGCCGGTCGCGGCATTTGCCTCGCCGAAAAGCGAGCGCTGGATCGCGAGCATCTGAGCGGGCTCGAGGCTGATCTCGAAGGTGATCAGGCGGTCCACGATCGACGGTGGCAACGGCGACAGGTCGTTGGCTGTCGCGATCCAGATGATCGCATCGGCGCGAACGGGGATCTCGAGGAACTCGTCCTGGAAGGAGCGAGCGTTCTCGCGTTCCAGGAGACTATGCAGGACGTTGATGGGCGTTTCGCTCGGGTTGATCGGGCTCGACTTCTCGATCTCATCGATGACGACGACAGGTGAGGCGCTATCGCTGTCGATCAGGAGCTGGGCGATCTTGCCGGGGCCTGCGGCACGCCAGGCCGGCGAAAGGCCAGTGAACCAGGTTCCGCGATCGGTTATCGTGCTCATGGGGATGGTCAGCGTCGACACTCCAAAGGCCTCGGCTAGCTTGCTCGCATAGAAGGTTTTGCCCATTCCGGGTGGCCCCAACAGAACACAGGGGTCGAGGCGCAGTGGCTGCCCACCGGCCATCGCCAGCGTCGCCGCACGCAGGATCCAGGCGGTCACCTCGCTGAATTGCGGGCAGGTCAGGTCGAGCGCCGCGATGCGGGCCAGCAACGCGGCATCGGGCTGGATCAGGCTGCGGCGTGCGCCGCGCTCGTCCTCATGAAGGCGCAGCCACAGCGCGCGCTGTCGGGCGGCCTGGGCAGAGTCGTCCTCGCCGTCACCCGTGGCGGAGGTACGGTCGGCATAGAGCCGTTGAAGCAGGTCACGCGGTTTGAACAGATCCAGACCGATGGCCTCGGGCGGCGTGGGAGGGATGGCGTCCGAACGCTTGCGACGCGGTCGGCGGATAATGGGACTCATGAAAGATCCAGGGTTCGCGGGTTCATGGGGTTCTGCGGCTGCAGTCCCGGTCCTGGTTCCGGTCATGAGAAAGGGCGCTGGCCTTGCGGCCGCGCCCTCGATTATTGTTCGCTGGCAAGCGTCCTTACGACACGATTGCGCAGGTCGGCATGGCGACCGTCTCGCCATTCGGCCCGAGCGAATCACGGCGCCCGATGAACCAGGTGCTGATCCTGTCGAGTGCTATAAGCTGATCCGGATCGGCGGTCGTCGCCAGTTCCCTGCAGCGCGCCAGGGCTCGTGGCAGTGTCAACCAGGGCACCTCGTCCTCAGTCATGAGCCGATTGCGAAACCAGTCCTGGCCACGATTCCACGCTTCGGGCGAGAGCGTCTCCGGCGCGTTAAGGAAGACCTGCCGGATCGCCAGGCTCCGCAGTCGCGGATCGGCGATGTGTTGCGCAGCGAAAGAGGCCCGGTGTTCCCAGGCAATCTCATGCCAGCGACGGCAGGCCGCCGCATCGGCATCGGAGACGAAGCCGCCCGAGTAAAGCTGGGCGTCCGGCCAGGCGGAGGGTTCGCGGTCGGCATATTGACCCTCAAGTGCGAGGACGAGCTGGCGAGTGAAGGTCGGATGCGCCCACAGCGCCCGGGCCCGCTCGCGATAGACCGAATCAGGCTCAGCCTCGACGAGGGCATGCGCGGCCTGATCCCAGCCGAACAGAATCGGCTGGGCGTTGACCTTGACCTGACGGACCGGCGAGCTGCTCGACCGGATGCGCGCGAGAAGGTCCAACGCGGGCAAATCGATGAACCCGGACGGGTCCTGGCCGAGATCGATGCAGATCCGCGCGCCCGGGTTCGTGGGCGAGCCGATCATCGGCAGGACCGGCGTCAATCGCAAGGTGCCACCGAGGATCACCGGCTCGCCTGGCTCCAGCAGCGCGAGCGGACCGGATTTCTTGGCATGTCCGAGCATCGTCGCCATCGTCGATGGCGCCCGCTCGAGCAGCAGCGCGAACAGGTCGAGGGTCGCGCGGACGTCGGCCAACGCGTCATGTGCGTCGTCCTCAGACAACGAGATGCCGTTGGCTCGGCAGACGTCCCCGAGTCTCAGGACCGGCTTGCCTGCGTCATCGCGTGGGATCGCGACAGCATCCGGCTCGAGCATCACGACGGCCCTCAGCATGCTCAGGACGTCGGCGCGGCCGTGGCCCGTCATGGACGCGGCATAGGGTGGTAGCAGCGTCTGGTAAAACGACTGCCGAAGCACCTCGTCATCGAAGCGGATCGTGTTGAAACCGATCAGCATCGCGGGCTTGCAGTCCGCGATGATCCTGGCGATCTGCGCCATCATCTCGAGATGCGACAGTGGCTGGTTCTCGAGCATCACCGGCGTGACACCGGTCACGATCAGGGCGTCGGGCGACGGCACGACATGCGCCGGCAAGCGGCAGCGCAGCGTCACCTCGCGCTGCGCCGAGAGGTTGGCGTCGGCCTGCAGGAACGCTGCCTGCAGCGGCACGTCCCAACAGGGTTCGAGGCCCGAGGTCTCCAGGTCGTAGAACAGGTACATGACGCCCTCACTGTGCCTGGCGGGGCGGATGCGGCAAGGGCATCAGCACGATGTCGAGCCGCTCGGCATCGGCCTTCATGGCGGCCTCGACCATGAAGATCGCGTTCGAGCGCGTGCCTTCGCCATCCAGCTGCGCCATCGACTCGTAGGCGTGGATCTTCAGCGCGAGCACCGCGCGCAGCTCGGTCGGAGCCTCGGCCAGCACCAGCGCCATGCGGCGCGCGGCGATGCGGGCACCTTCTGCGAGCTGGCGGCCGTTGAGGCCATAGTCGCCATGGAAGCGGTCTGGCGCCTGATCCAGTTGCAGAGCGTCAGCGTGACACGCCTCCCAGCGGAGGAAGATTTCGTCGGCGGTCTTCTGCGTCGCATAGGCGCGCGCATAAAGCCGCATCTGGTCATCGTCGGGCGGGGTGCCGTGGCCGTCGGCAAAGGTCTCGTTCGTCATTCTCAGTTCCAAGGAGCGCGAGCCCGAGGATCCGCTCCAGGGATCTTCATTCTCGGGGGTAATCTCAAAGGAGATTCCGCCCTGCACTCTCTTCACTCTAGTCGGTGTTTCCGGAGGTGGCCCATTGCCGACCTTCGGAGCGTCTGCTCTCGGGAGGTCTTGTCGGCGGCTCAGGAACGGGCCGTCTTATGCTCGCGATTGCCAAGAATGCCTGGAAGGCGGGTCGTGCCACGAGCACGCCCTCAACAGTCTGTCTCGGTGTCGCCGCCAATTAGCGAACGCCTGTCGGACCGAGAAGGTGAACCACCTATGAACCATTCGACGATGGCCGGTGGCTCGATGGAACGCTGTCATTGTCATCAGACACCGCGGCGCGTGGGATGACCTATTACCGTCGGTCTGCATTGTTGAGATTGGCGCTGAAGGTCTACTCTGGACTCCCCACGCATCGGTCAAAATTGGTAGTCCGACGATCGGGCCTATTCGAAGCGACAGCGTAGGATCAGCGATCTGTATGGCGAACGGCGTCACTCATCTCCAACACTTCGTTCCCCGAGAGCATATGCGCCCTTTTGATACCGACGGGGATGAATGCGTCTGTGCCTTCAACAAGATTGATGGCGTGCTCAAGAAGCGAATTAATATCGGCGTGATCTGCGCTCGAACTTGGATGTACGAAAGCACGCTGCTTCCGACGAACTTCGTCGAGAAAACGGTTACGCATCCCATCGAGGCCGGGTTCTGGCCAATTCGGAATCGTATCCTGGCTGGGAGCGTAAAGACCCTCACACGCCCGGAACGGAAGAAGATCCTTCGCTACATCGCTTTCCAAGATGGTCGGACCCATTCAGCGTTCAGCCAACAAGAGCAGATCGCCGAATACATGACCGACCTGATCGAGGAACTCGGCGCCAACCGACGCTTTCGCGTACCTGCCACGCGGGAGGAGGCCCGCGAGGTTTCCAGGCACGCCATGCTATCGGCCATGTCCGGAAACCCGTTGTCGACCCGGCTGCCGCACCTGACGCTAAGAATCGTTAAATCGACGGGACGACCATTCATCCTCGGCGATGATCCCGTCATCCGCGACAATCCAATCTTTTCGGCGGCTTGGGGGCGTTGGAACGGTTACCGCAGTCCGGGCGTCGAGGTCTTCATGCCGATCTCCGCGCAGATGGGCATCCTGCTCTTCTGCACGAAGACGATCGAGCGGCTCGATGGGCTTACGCGGAGTGACCCGACGAAATTGGGCCCGGAGTGGCGCGCATGGCTTGAGACCGATCTCGACGGCTACGCGCTTCGGGGATCGTTCAGGATGGATTTCGCTCGCGACAAGTGTGAGCGCTACCTCAGGTCGGGGCTCGTCATCGACGTCGACGACGGGTTCGTAGACGACAAGAACCGGGGTGCCCTGACGCTCGCATCGCGGTGGATCATTGGCGAGAAGGAAGATGACCTCAGTTTCATCGATGCAGCCATAGCATCCGAACCGGAGTTGCGAGAGCCGCCGATGGCCGACGGAGAGGCCATGGCGATGAAAACGCTGGTTCCGGTCGTGATCCACGACTTCATGGCGCACGCGTATCCGGGTGTATCCGGGGAGGAGGCGGAGACGCTGCGGCAGTTCACTTTCGAGCGCATCGTAAGGCCGGCCATGGAGCGAGTTCGTCTACGGTGGGCAGGTGATGGAGAGCGGCGCGCCGATTTGATCCTCCGTAATCCGGCCGTACCGTTCCGCACGGGCGAGTTCGAGTTGACCGACGATGAAGATTGACGCCGAGCGCCGGTTCGTTCGGAACCCCGGTCCCACAGAAGGACCCCAGAGCATGATTGCGATGACGCCTGCGAGTCCGATAGGGTCGAATACTTACGGAGGGTTAGGATTCGTTCATGGGGGTCATTGGCGACCTTCTGGCCGTCGAGGAGGCGGAGCACGGCGGTGAGACCGCCTTCGATCGCCTCGATTTCCAGACATCTTGGGGCATCGCACGCCTCATCGACCTCCACTCGGGGCCGGGCAGTCGCCCATACGCCATCGCGTTCGAATTCCATGATGACATCGCCGAGGTCGACGACCCGGCCAATCCGTCGTTCCTGCGGCTGTACCAACTGAAGACGAAGAGGAGCGGAAACTGGACCCTTGCGGCCATCGCCCGGCCGGAGAGGAATTCCAAGGGCGCTCCCAAGCCATCATTCGCGGGACGCATGCACGCGAATCTCGGGAAGTTCGGTCGCTTGGCCGAGAAAGCCGTTTTCGTCAGCAACCGTCCCCTGTCGGAAGCCAAGGGGGCGGCGGGCGAGTTCGCTTTGACTAACGCGGAGCTCAAGCAACTGACGGGTTTTCTTACGGCATTGAAGGCCGAGAGCGCATCTTTCTCAGAGGCGGACGACCTTCCAAGATTGCGTTTCCTGGACTGTGGCCTGCATCTCGACACGTACGATCGGACGGTCATCGGGCAGATTGCGCTTTTTCTAGCCAAGGAGATCGGGGGCGACGTCGATGCCAAGCGCTTCTATCTCACGCTGGGTTTCGAGTGCCGTGGCCGATCGAAGCGGTTGGCGGATCTTTCTTCGATCGATGACCTCGTCGCTTCCAAGTTCGTCACGCGCGACGATGTAGAGGCCGATCTCGAACGGATAAGGGTGACTCGGCTTCGCAGGCCCGTCTGGGAGGATGCTGGTCGCCGTCTCGCTCAGCCCCATGCGCTCGAGAGGGAGCTTCGGGATGCCTGGCGTGAGTACGAGCTCATCAGAATCGCGAGGGCGACACCGGCGACCCGCAAGCTCATCGACGGCATGCGAGACCGCGTCACCCCCATCATCGATCCAGCAGCAAGCCTGATGGAGGGGGCAGTGGCGGCCGGGGCGGTGATTAGGGCCGACCTGGAGGCTATTCTCGGCCCACGGAAGCCGAGTTTCGCAATCGCGGCCGCCCTTTACGAGTATTTCGCATGAGTTCGACGGACAACTACCGAATGCTCATTCGGCACCTGAGAAAAGCGATCGATGAGAAAATTGCGCTTCGAAAGACTGGACTTGCTGTCCGCGAAAGAGGCGAAGGCAAGGACGATCGAGTTCCACCCACGCCTGACCGTGATCAACGGCGCGAATGACGTCGGAAAATCGTCCGTCATCAAGAGCATTTATTGGACCTTCGGAGCCAAACCCAAGTCGATCCACCGAAAATGGCTCGATGCCGGGGTCCGATCGCTCCTGACGTTCACATTGGATGGTGTTCGCCATTCGATCATGCGGGCAGGAGATTCCTTCGCCGTGTTCGATGCGGAGGGGCGGGTGCTGCTGTTCACGAGAAGCATAACGCGGGAGCTCGCCCCGTTCATGGCGGATCTCCTGGACTTTCGACTGGTTCTCGCCAGCAGGCAGAACGTACCCGAGGTCCCGCCGCCCGCCTTTGCCTTCCTGCCGTTCTACGTGAATCAGGAGGCGAGCTGGGAGAAGCCGTTCGTCGCATTCGACGACCTTGGTCAGTATCCGAACTTCAAGGATTCGCTGATCGATTTCCACTCGGGCATCCTTGGCAACGAATACTACGTGCTTGAGGCCGAGAAGAAGAAGATAAGGTTCGATCTCGACGAACTTTTCCGTGATCGCCGCGCGATGGTGAAGGCCGTCGAGAAACTGGGCTTGGATGCCTCCTTCTCGGGGCTCGAACTGTCGATCGAAGGGCACGAGGCTGCGATCGAACGGCTCCTGCGCCACCTGCGCGGATTAAAGGAAGTGCGCCACGAACGAGCGGCGAAGCTGGCGCATATCGTTGACCAGCGGGCGTCTCTCGACAGCCAGGTAAGGATCGCGCGGCACGCGATCTCGGAACTCGAGAAGGATGCGCATTACGCAGCGACGCTCGAGGCGGAGGTTCATTGCCCCCTGTGCAATACCGTTCACGAGAATGATTTTGCCAGGCGCTACGGCATCCTCGACGATCGGGAAACGTGTCTCGAATTCATCTCTGCGACGAACATCGCTATCAGGGATCTGGCGGCTGACGCGCGATCGATCGAAACCGATATCCGCGAGAGGGATCGGACGATTGCCGACGTGCAGGCTGCGTTAGCGGATAAGCAGGGCGAGATCTCGCTCGGCGACGTGATCCGGAGCGAAGGCGAGCGCGCGGCTGCGGAGCTATTCCGGTTACAGATCGGGGAGATCGATACGACGGCCGGCGGCCTCAACGATCGGGTGGAGGAGATATCCAAGCAGCAGAAGGACCTAAAGAGTCCCGCTCGACGGAATGAAGTCGAAACGTTCCATGCGAAGCTGGTCGCGACCTTCCTACGTGAGCTCGACGTCCTCAACTATGATGCTGAGGCCATGGCCAAAATCAATCCGCGTATCGTGGAGACGGGCAGCGACCTGCCGCGTGCGGTGCTGGCGTATGATCTGGCGCTTCTTCATACGATCCATCGATACGGTAACTCGTTCACCGCTCCGATGGTGATCGACAGTCCCAACCAGCAGGATCAGGACAAGATCAACATCGCCGCCATGATCAAGCTAATCGTCAACAACATCCCCGACGGGGGGCAGATGATCCTTGGTTCGGTTGAGATGCACGGCATCGACCCCGAGGATGCTGTCGTGATTGAATTCACCGAGAAGCTCTCCGTGCTGCGGGCGTCGGAATTTGAAGCCGTGAACGCGAGCATGACGCCCTTCATTCGGCAGGCGATCTAGGGGGCGTATCTCGACATGGCTTCCGGGAGTCCAGCCATCGCGGAACCACGCCGCCATCATTATGTCCCGCGCTTCCTGATGAAGAACTTCGCAACCCAGCGTCGGGCGGGGCATTTCCAAATTTGGGCGTTCGACAAGGCAACGGAGCGGTCGTTCAGGACCGCCGTGGAGAATGTCGCCGTAGAATCCGATTTCTACAGTCTCGATCAGTCCGGTGTTCGCCTGTCGCTGGAGGCGGCGATGGGGATGATCGAAAGCGACGCAGCGGCGCCGATCGCGGAGATTTTAGAGAGACGCTCCCTCTCCGGCCTGACACCGTCGCAGCGGAGCGCGATAAATCTCTTCTGCGCATTGCAGTTCGTGCGCGGGACCGCGACGCGGGCTCAGCTCACTGACCTGATCTCTCGGGTCACGCATCGAGCCAGGGAGCTAACGTCGGCCCCGAGCGATGAGGTGACAGTCACCGATCAGGACGAGGCCAAGCTAGTCGCCTTCAAGCTGATCGTCGAACAGCTTGCCGAACTGGCTCTGCATTTCAGCTCCAAGGACCTCCTCCTTTTCGAGGCAACCGAAGGAACCGAGTTCATTCTGGGCGACAACCCGATCGCGATGCAGAACGAGCGGGATTTCGGGCCCTACGGCAACATCGGTTTAGCATTGCCGAACATAGAGATTTACCTGCCGATCGGCGTTCGTTACTCGCTGGCGTTTTATTGCCCCACGATACTCCGCGAACTGCGGTCGGGGGTGACGAAGGCCCGTCGGGCAGCGGCCGACGCGCGAGTGCGGATGACGATAGGCTCGGCAGAGGTCGCGGCAGACGCTGCGGTAAAGGCCTCGGAGCTTGAAGCCATCGGCGTCAGACTCTCTCGGATGCCGAACGCTCGTGACGCCGGAATGCCTCTCATCGCGGAGGAGGATCACGTCACCCGGTTGAACTCCTTGCAGGTGAGATGCGCGGAGCGTTGGCTTCTTGGGCGGAGCGCAAACTTCGATATCGCTCGGCGTATGATCGCGGCCGATGAATCCTATCGATCGGGTTTGCGGTTCTCGCTGTCCTGAATGGACAAAGATCGCGCAAATTTGGTTCCTCGGGATCACCCTAGAACGCGATCGGGGTACCATGGCAGTGCGTGGCCACTCGGTTGGCAGACCCCGATCTTCCGGAGTGCGCTGCCTTGTCGGATTTCGCGCGTCGGTGCGCGCCCCTGCACACCTCTATGGAGAAATGCCCGCTCAGAAGTAGTCGCGGGATCGCGATTGGCCTGTTCCGGGGCGCATATGCGGGGATAGATGATCGGCCTGCCGGCTAGCTACGCGGCCCGATCGAACGCTACCATTGCGCCGAGAAACTCCGAGCAATTGGCTGCGGGCCAGGTGACGTTGGCGTTGCCGAGCAACTTGAATTGCTCGTTGGCGCACACGAAGCCGCTGCGATCCGCTGCCATCAGCCAATTCAGCACGTCCCTGAAGTTGACCTGCTCGCTGCCGCCGAACCTGTCCGCGGGGACGTTGTAGAGTAGCCCCTCGATGAAATACGACGGCGCCAGGCCGTCCGCGATAATCCGTCGCTCGATCATCGTGTTCCGCAGGTTCTTGAAGATGCGCACGGTGTGCTTGAACCATTCCCGCGTCGCCTGATGCTTCGCCGTGCAATTTAGGCTGTGCTTTTCGGGGAAGTTCTCGATCCGCGTGCCATCGGGCAGGAAGAAGCAGATGCCGTCGACGTAACGCGGTTCCCCATAGGCCGGGAACGCGTAGTAGCGCCGCAGCTTCGCGCAGACGAGCACGTCGGCGTCCCGGCGGGTGCCGTTCCCTTGGATCAGGACCGCCTTCTTTCCGACCTTCACCGCGCTCCCATAGTGCCGGACGAGCCAGGCGACGACCGATGCCTTGAATTCCTCGAGCGTGTACGTGCCCGGGCTGCGCTGCGCGTTGAAGCGCGCCTTCTCCTCGTCGTTCAGGAAGAACAAATCCGTGTAGAAAACCGAATCCAGGCGGACCACGACATCCACGTCGCTGTCGCCATAGACGTTGGTGGTGTTTCTGTACGAGCCCTGGAGGAAGATCTCGAAGTCCTTCAGGTAGTATGGCGACCCGCTGTCATTCAGGACGCCCCGCAAAGTCTCGTACGTCGCCGTGAACTGCCCGGTCGGCCCCTGATGCGACCAGGTTCCGAGCTGCGCCTCCGAAATCGCCATCGTTCCCCCTAGACCAGATAATCCTTCAACATCGCCTCGCGTGCCGCATAGGACTCCGCGCCGCGCTGACGAAGCAGATTGAGCTTTTTGAGATCGTGCTCGAACAGATCCGTCGACATTTCGGGTTTCTCGAACGTGTCGCTGATCCGTATGGTCCCGATGTCCTTGAAAAGGATGTCGCGGAGTTGATCCATGGACTGGGTATTGATCTCCAGCGTCTTCTGTAGAAGTTGCACGCTGACGAGATATTTCTTAGCGAGCCACATCAACATTCTCGGCTTCGGCTCCGGGTAAACGCCGACGCCGACGCTCACGCACCTGATTTGCTCACGCGGCACCTTCAGGGCGATCATCGCGTCAGCGATCGCGTATAGCGTCGGATTGTTCGCGCAATAACCGCCATCGATGAGCTCGATGTGATCGCCTGCGGCGGTCGTCACGGTCTTTCGCTGGAAGAATGGATAGGCCGAGCAGGACGCCTGGACCGCATCGGCGATCGTGACGCCGAAGCCGGGCACGAAGGTGCCGACACGTCCATGGGCCTGAGCGACGTTGCCCTTGAAGATCATGGGCCGTTCGATCTCCCACTTTGTGGTCACGACGCCCACGCCGGTCTTCACCGCGTCGAACTTCGCATCCCCGAACACCTCGACCGCAAGCTTGGCCAGCGCCGCCGATTTCTCGGCAGGCGTCTTCTGTTTCATGATCGTGGGGACGTACTGCTTGTACAGCACGTGGATCTCCTCGACGGAGTGCCCGAGCGCAAGCAGGGACGCGATGATGGCGCCGGTGCTCGTGCCGAAGATCAGGTCGAACGTCTCATGCAGCCGGCAGCCGACAAGACCTTCGATCTCCCGGAGGACTCCGAGCGTGTAGAAGCCCTTGGCGCCCCCGCCATCGAGGCTGAGAATGCGGCACGGCCGTTCGGCCGAGAAGTCGGGCATGGCCAATCCTGCGAATCAGGAATGCTGCTCGCGGAACTGTACGGCATCCGCACCGCGCGAGTGTCATCACCTTCGGATCGTGCAGTCCTCGTCGATCGGTCAGCTACGCTCGAGCCTCCCGGTCAGACCTCGCCCCTTCGACGATCGGTATCTGCCATGAGCTCAGAATCCCCATATAGGCAGGCCGTCTAAGGTCGGCTTCTAAGTCGATGTTCAATGACTGGAAATGGCGCCAGGCTGACCAATAGCTGTTGGGCGAGGCTGAGGCTGGATGGGGTGGGTAGCGAAGGTTGGGTAGTTCCGGAAATTCGACGCCCAGCTTAAGAATGAGCACGCCAGCTTGGAGCTCGATCATGACGCAGCCATCTGCGGCCCAAGCTGCCGGCGATCCCAGCTGGTTCGAGCAGGCCGCGCCTGAGGACGAGGGCTTCTCGCCCGGCATCGGCGCTCGGCTCGATCAGGCCATCGCCGACGGGAAAGTCTGGAACCTGCACGGGCTCGTCGTGCTGCGAAACGGCAAGGCGGTCCTCGAACGCTATTTCGGAGGCGAGGATCGCGCCCGTGGCGTCGGCGCGCTCGGCCACGTCGTCTTCACGCCCGACACACTGCATGATTTGCGCTCCTGTTCGAAGAGCATCGTTGGCCTGCTCTACGGCATCGCGCTGCAGCAGGGACAGGTACCACCTCCGGAAGCACCGCTCTTCTCCGCATTCCCCGAACACGCCGATCTCGCGTATCGGGATGGCCGTGATCGGCTTCTGATCCAGCATGTGCTGACGATGGCGATGGGCACCGACTGGGACGAAAGCAGCTTCCCGTACTCCGACCCTCGCAACAGCGAGATTGCGATGGACGCTGCGCCGGATCGGTATCGCTACATCCTTGAGCGACCCGTGATCGATGTGCCGGGTGCGCACTGGGCTTATTGCGGCGGAACGACAGCGCTTTTGGCCGGCATCATCGCGAGGGGCACGGGCAAAACCCTACACGACTTTGCTCGCGAAAGCCTGTTCGGGCCGCTGGGGATGGGGGCGACCGAATGGGTGACGGATGGTGATGGCGAGCCGATTGCTGCATCGGGAGTGCGGATGTCGACACGCGATCTCGCGCGCATCGGCATGATGATGCTGAACGGCGGCCAGGTGAACGGACGTTCGGTCGTCCCCGCCGAATGGCTGGCGCGCTGCGTAACCCCTTTCGTCAGCGCCGACGAGCTTCGCCGCTACGGCTATCAGTGGTTTGTCCTCGACATCGCCTTCGGCAAGCCGAAGGGCTGGGCCGTCGGCCGGCTGGAGCGCATGTGGATGGCGCAAGGCGAGGGAGGCCAGCGGCTGTTCGTTATCCCCGCACTCGACTTGGTCATCGCGGTGACGGCCGGAAACTACGAGCGGGAAGACCAGTGGATGCCGCCGACGCGGGTCTTGCGCGAAATCGTCCTGGCGCAATTGCGATAGGAGACCTCAAGCGAGGACCCCTGCGTCTCATCCCACAACGCCCCTCTTAGTCTCTGCATCGAGTCGACTTCGGTCATGCCGCTGCCATGCCTTAGGGTCCGCTTTCTGGCAGAGAGCTAGAGTCCGCTCCGGCGCTCCACAGAACCGGCAGCAGGCCAAACGGACGCCGCTCCCCCTCCTGATAGATGTCTGTTCCAGGGGTTATCTGATTATCCATACCCCGCGATTAACCCAAGCTCCCCGCGAAGCGCTCGGCGAGCTTCTGCTGCCGGAATGCCTCGACGACGCATTCGACGAAGACTCGGGTCTTGGCTGGCAACAAGGTGCGGGAGGCGTAGTAGAGCGAGATCGCGCCGGCGTCGGCATACCAGCGTGGCAGCAGACGGATCAGCACGCCGCTTTCGAGATCAGGCAGGACGTCGGGTACCGCCAGCATCGCGACCCCGAGGCCGAGCCGGGCCGCCCCGCGCATCGCCATGGGATCGTTGACGACGAGACTCTCCGGCTGGATTGCCGTCATCTCGGTGCCGGCGGCGTCACGCATCGCCCAGTGGCGGATCCGGCCGGAATTGAGCGAACGCATGACGATTCCGTCGACCTGGCCGAGGCCAGCGGGATCCACCGGCGCCGTCCGCCCCGCCATGTAACCAGGGGAGGCGACAGCGACGATGTGTGCCGGAGCGAGGGCGCGCGCGATGATACCTGGAGCGAGGTCGAAGCCGCCCCCAATCGCCGCGTCATAGCCCTCGGCGACGAGGTCGACCTGGCGGTTCTCGAAATGCCATTCGGGGCGCAGGCGCGGATAGCGTGTCAGGAGATCCGGCAACAGCGGCAGGATATGCGTCGTGCCGAAGGTTGGACTGAGGCTCACCTTAAGCGTGCCGGCAGGTTCGGCGGTGCCGGACGCCACTTCGGCAATGGCGGCCTGCAAGGCTTCGAGATTGCCGCCGATCGCCTGTCGAAAACGCTCCCCCGCTTCCGTCAATGTCAGTTTGCGCGTCGAGCGATGGAACAGGCGCACGCCGAGATTGCGCTCCAGCATCGCGACGTTGCGGCTGACCGCGGCAGGCGTCAGGGACAACCGGCGCGCGGCTTCCGAGAAGCTGCCGAGCTCGGCGCTGCGCGCGAAGCTCTCAAGGTTGGCGAGGGTCTCCATCACAGCCTTCAAGAGATGATTGAAAATCAATCAAATCAATACCGCCTAATCATGGCGGAATAAACCCGCCATCTTCGCTCCATCGAAACCGACCGGAGTGAAGATCATGCCGTCCCCGACCAATGCCGCTTCCTTCGGGCGCCGTATGGCCGTTGCCGGGCTCGTCAGCACTCTGCTGCCGCTGCCCGCAGCGGCCGGGAACGGAAACCGCGAGGAGGCGAATAAGGCGGTGATCCGCCGCCTGCTCGACGAGGTGCAGCGCGACGGTGATTTCGCGGTGTTCGAGCAGCTCTTCGCCGCGGATTATGTCGACCACACGCCCTTCGGCGGTTTCCGTCCGGATCGGCACGGCACAAGCGAGATCTACCGGACATTCCGCGCGGCTTTCCCGGATTGGCGGGCTGAGGTCCATCTTCAGATCGCCGAAGGCGATCTCGTCTCCACCTACAAGACCTATCACGGCACGCATCGCGGCGCGTTCCTCGGTCTTGCGCCGACCGACCGCACCACCCGCTTCGCGGTGATGGATGTGATGCGCATCCGGGATGGCCGCATCACCGACCATTGGACCGTCGCGGATGGTGCCGGGCTTCTCGCGCAGCTCCAGGGCTGAGTTGCGCCTCTTCCATCAACCAGCCGGCCGGCGCGACCGCCGGCTACTCAGGCCCAAATCAAGAAAGGACCAGATCATGTCGTATTCTCTTCCCCTCAAAGGCAAGGCCGCCCTCGTGACCGGCGGCTCGCGCTCCATCGGCGCGGCAATCGCCCGCAGGCTGGCCGCCGACGGCGCTGCCGTCGCTATCACCTACAGCGCCTCGCCGGACAGGGCGCGTCAGGTCGTCGCTGAGATCGAGGCGGATGGTGGCAAGGCGCTCGCCATCGAGGCCGACGCCGGCAAGCCGGAGGCCGTGCGCGCCGCGGTGGCGCAGACGGTCGCGGCCTTCGGCGCCATCGACATCCTCGTCAACAATGCCGGTCTCGGCCTGGGAGGCCCCATCGAGGAGATCCCGTTCGAGACCTATGAGCGGATGATCGCGGTCAACGTCACCGGCGTCTTCGTCGCGACGCAGGAAGCGGCGCGGCATATGAAAGCGGGCGGACGCATCATCCAGATCGGCTCGTCGATGACGCGCTACGCCGCCTTCCCGACCGCTTCGCTTTACACCCTGACCAAGGGCGCGATCACCGGCTTCAACCGCTCGCTGGTGCGAGACCTCGGACCGAAGGGCATCACGGTGAATACCGTGCATCCCGGCCCGACCGACACCGATATGAACCCGGCGGACGGGCCGGTCGCCGCGATCGTCGGCCCCGGCATAGCGATCGGCCGCTATGGCCGGCCGCATGAGATCGCGAGCGTCGTCGCGTTCCTCGCGAGCCCCGAGGCCGCCTTCGTCACCGGCGCCGACATCGTTGCCGATGGCGGGCTCACCGCCTGACATCCAATCAGACCGTTCATCAAAGGAGAGATTCCATGCCCAGCATCGGCATCATCGGCGCCGGCCAGATCGGCCAGGCCTTTGCCACCGCGCTCGCCCGCAACGGCATCGCGGCCACTCTGTCCAACAGCCGCGGCCCGGAAAGCCTGAAGCAGGTCGTTGCCGCCATCGGCCCGACCATCGAGGCGAGCACCCGCGAAGACGCGGCGTCGAAGGACATTGTCCTCGTTGCGGTCAACTGGTCGAAGCTGCCAGCAGCACTCGCGGGATTGCCGGACTTCGGCGGGCGCATCGTCCTCGACGCGAACAATCCGATCGAGGGGCCGCTGTTCAAGCCGGCCGAACTCAACGGGCGCGCCTCGTCAGAGGTGTTCGCCGGACTCGTGCCGGGCGCGCGGGTGGTGAAGGCCTTCAACCATCTCCAGCCGCCGCTTCTCGCCGGCAACCCCGGGGCGGAAGGCGGCCGGCGCGTGCTGTTCTATGCGGGTGACGACGCACAGGCCAAGTCGGAGATCGGCGGGCTGATCGATCGTCTCGGCTTCTTCGGAATTGATCTCGGGTCGCTGGCGCTTGGGGCCCGCCTCGTTCAGTTTCCCGGCGGGCCGCTGCCGGCGCTCAATCTCGTGCGGTTCGGTTGAGCATCCGCCAATAGGACAACAAGAAGCGCGGTGAAATCGTCGCGCTTACTGTCTGCTTGCGGGCGACCTCTCAACGACCGCTTTTGGCGCAGACCTTGCGTCAGCCTTGCCAGCGCCGCTCTGCCTTCCGAAAAAGCGAGCAGGTATTTCGCGCCTGAGCGAGGTGCTATGCGTCTGTCTTAAAGCAAGCGCCTCGCGGCTGGGAGAGGTCTCTTTCGATGAGCGAACAGCCACTTGCGGACACCGAGGCGCAGGTTCGACGCCTGCAGCATGGCCACGCACCACCCATCATCTCGGAGGTGTTCAGTGGCGAAACGCGCCTCGTCAGCCGCTGGCGAAACGAGCCGTTCGAATACGATCTGCCGCCGCTGGAAGATCACATCATCTCGGCGACCCATGTCGGCACCGGCGTGGCGTCGGTGAAGGTTGGCCGCCAAATCGTGTCCTCACCCGCACGGGCAGGAATGATTACTATATGGCCCAGGGGCCACGGTGGCTTCTGGAGGGCTGACGGCGTCATCGAAGCGTCCAACATCTTCCTGGGGCGCGAGCGACTTCAGGGCTGCATCGATCAGGTCGGCAATGGGCGGCCGCTGGAACTACGGTTCGATCGGATCCATTACGGCGACGCGAAGCTGTTCGCGATCATGCGGATGATCAACGACGAGATCAGCGCGGGCGATGCAATCTCGCACCTGTTTGTCGAACATCTCGTCGATCTCGTATGCCTTCAACTGATCAGAACCCATTCCACCACGTCAATGGCGATCTCGCCCGGACCGCGCAACGGTTTGGCCGATTGGCAGGTCAAGCGCGTGAGCGCTTACATGCGCGAAAACCTCGCCCGAGATATCCGACTCCAGGAGCTCGCCGACCTGCTCAACCTGAGCCGATTTCACTTTTGCACGGCCTTCCGCGCGGCAACTGGCTGCACGCCGCATCAATGGTTGACCAATCAGCGGCTGTCCTACGCTAAGCAACTCCTCAAAGACGGAACGTTGCGCATCACCGATATTGCTTTGGTCGTCGGGTACGAGACACCGTCCGCATTCTCCGCGACCTTCCGGAAGGTGATTGGAGTGTCGCCGAGCGAGTATCGCAGGCGTCTTTAAGCTCGGGTGCGAGCCTCCTCAGTTATTAATTTCCGCAAGATCAGAACAATTCCAAAATCCTGAAACAGCGACGTTGCCGCCCGGCGCCTATCGTTCTCACGATCGATCGGACGGAGGGGATTGCTGATGACTGACAGCGCACCGGAATTGCAACCGCGCGGACCTGCCATCTCACGCCGGCGAGTGCTTCAGACAACGGCGGCAGTTGTGGCGCTGGATACCCTGCCGCCGACTCCACCGGCCGCAGCCCAGCCCGTTCCGGCGACGGCGACGGCGACAATTAAGCTCAGGGTCAACGGCGCGCCGCATGCACTGACGGTCGATCCGCGGCAGTCGCTGCTCGACGTGCTGCGCGAGAAGCTCGATCTTCCCGGCACCAAGAAGGGCTGCAACCAGGGCGCTTGTGGCGCTTGCACGGTCTTACTGGACGGCAAGCGGATCGTCTCCTGCCTGACGCTCGCCGCCATGCATGACGGCGCCGAGTTGACGACGATCGAGGGGCTGGCGAAAGGCGATGCGCTGCATCCGCTCCAGGCCGCCTTCATCGAGCATGACGGTTTGCAATGCGGCTTCTGCACGCCTGGACAGATCGTTTCCGGCGTCGCCTGCATCGCGGAAGGCCATGCCGGCTCGCCCGAGGAAGTGAAGTTCTGGATGAGCGGCAACATCTGCCGCTGTGGCGCCTATCCCGGCATCGTCGCGGCGGTCACCGAGATCGCAGGGAGGGGCTGACCATGCTGCCATTCGCTCTGGAAAAGGCGCGTAGCACCGAGGACGCCATCGCCGCCGCCGCTGCGGGCGCCCGCTACATCGCCGGCGGCACCACACTGGTCGATCTGATGCGCGAGGAAGTCGAGCGGCCCGAGCGCCTGATCGACATCAATGCCCTCCCACTGAAGGATATCCACGCCGACGGCTCCGACCTCGTCATCGGCGCGCTCGCCCGCATGGCGGAGGTTGCGGCTCATCCCGAAGTCAAGCGCCTCCAACCGGTGATCGCCGAAGCGCTGATCGAGGGCGCCTCGCCGCAATTGCGCAATATGGCCTCGATGGGCGGCAACTTGCTGCAGCGCTGTCGCTGCCCCTATTTCCGCATGCTCGACGCCGCCTGCAACAAGCGCGCTCCGGGATCCGGCTGCTCGGCGATCGACGGGCTCAACGCCGGCAATGCGATCCTCGGCACCAGTGCCTCCTGCGTGGCGACCCATCCCTCCGATGTCGCCGTTGCCCTCGTCGCCCTCGGTGCGACGATGCGGGTGCGCGGTCCGAAGGGCGAGCGCAACCTTGCGGTCGAGGAGCTTTTCCGCCTGCCGGGCGATACGCCGCATCTCGAGCATACGCTGCTGCCAGGCGAATTGATCCTCGATATCCGCGTGCCGGCCGGGCCGTACAGCCGCCGCGCGCGCTATCTCAAGGTGCGCGACCGCGCCTCCTATGAGTTCGCCCTCGTCTCGGCGGCGGCCGCCCTTCATGTCGAGAACGGCCGCATCCGTTCGGCGCGCCTCGCCGTTGGCGGGGTCGGCACCAGGCCCTGGCGCCTGAAGGCCTGCGAGGAGGCGCTGGCCGGCAAGCCCGTCGACCGCGCCAGCTTCGAAGCGGCGGCGCGCCTGGCGACGCAAGGAGCGCGCCCGCTCAGCCACAATCACTACAAGGTCGAACTCTTGCCGCGGACCATCGTCCGCGCCCTCGAAATGGCGGGAGAGGTGGCATGACGGTCCAGTTCATCGGCAAGGCCCATCCTCGCGTCGACGGGCCGCTCAAGGTCACCGGACGCGCCCGCTATTCGGCGGATTTCAACCAGCCTGGCCAAGCCTACGCTGTGATCGTCAGCGCCACGGTCGGGCTCGGCCGCATCACCGGCATGGACAGCGCCGCCGTCGAGCGCATGCCGGGCGTGCTCGCCATCCTCAACCACACCAATGCCGGCAAGCTGCCCTATCGACCGCACAAGGCCGGGATCGACCCGGCCGAGGGCGAGCGCCTGCATGTGCTGCAGGATGATGCCGTGCGCTTCCATGGCCAGCCGGTCGCAGTCATCGTCGCCGAGACACTCGACCAGGCCGAGCGGGCAGCCCTGGCGCTCAAGGTGAGTTACGAGGGGCGCAAGCCGATCGTCGACCCGATGGATCCAGGCGCCCAAAAGGTGATTCCCGATGCGGCGAAGCGCCCCGGCGCGCGAACGGTCGCCGACAAGGGGCGCGGCGATGCCGACGCCGCAGTGGCGAGCGCGCCGGTCCGGATCGACCAGCGCTACGACATCGCCCGAGAGAACCACAATCCGATGGAGCCGCACGCGACCGTCGCCGCCTGGGATGGTGACCGGCTGACGCTGTGGAGCAAGAGCCAGTATCTGGTCAACGAGCAAGCGGAGATCGCCGCCGTCTTCGGTATGCCGGTCGAGAAGGTCAGGGTGATCTGCCCCTTCATCGGGGGCGCCTTCGGTACCAGCCTGCGGACCTGGCCGCATGTCACGCTGGCAGCGCTGGCGGCACGGCATATCGGGCGGCCGGTCAAGCTCGTGCTGACGCGCAAGCAAATGTTCTTCACCACCGGCCACCGGCCACGCACGCTGCAGCGTGTCGCATTGGGCGCCTCGTCGGACGGCCGCCTCCTTGGTCTGGTGCATGAGGGTGCGGGCGAGACCAGCCGCTATGAGCAGTTCACCGAGGCACTGACCTCGATCACCGACTTCATGTATTCCTGCCCGAACCTGCGCACGGAGTACCGGCTGATTCCGCTCGACACCGGCACGCCCAACCATATGCGCGGGCCCGGCGAGTCGAGCGGCGCCTTCGCGCTCGAATGTGCCATGGATGAGCTGTCCTATGCGCTCGGCCTCGATCCGATCGAGCTACGCCGCCGCAATGAGCCGAAGCTCGACGAATCCGAGAACCGGCCCTTCTCCAGCCGCTCGCTGATGGCCTGCTACGATCTCGCCGCCGGGCGCTTCGGCTGGTCGCGGCGGACCCCGCAGCCGCGCTCGATGCGTGATGGCCGCCTGCTGGTCGGCATGGGCGCGGCGACGGCCTCCTATCCGGCCTTCCATGCCCCGGCCAATGCGCGGGTGCGCTTGCTCGCCGACGGTACGGCCGAGGTCGAGGCGGCAGCGAGCGATATGGGGCCGGGCACCTATACCTCGATGACGCAGGTCGCGGCCGAGTTCCTCGGGTTGCCGCCGGAGCGGATCCGCTTCCGTCTCGGCCAGACCGACTACCCCGCCACGCCCTCGCATGGCGGTTCCTGGACGATGGCTTCGGTCGGCTCGGCGATCCGCGCCGCGTGCCTCGCTGTCCGCGAGGAACTGGAGAAGCTCGCGATTGCCGATCAGCGCCTGCCGGTCTTCGGCGCAACGCTTGACGCCCTCGAATGGAGCGGCGAGCGGCTGCAGCGGCGCGGCGAGCCCTCCTCCGGCCGCTCCTATGCCGAGATCGTCACGAGCGCCGGCCGACCCATCGAGGCGGCCGGATCGGCGCAGCGCGATCCGAACGTCGCGTCGCGCTATTCGATGCATTCCTTCGGCGCGGTCTTCGCCGAGGTCGCCATAGATCCTGATGTCGGCACGGTCACGGTGCGGCGCCTGACCGGTGCCTATGGCATCGGCCGCGTCGTCAATCCACTGCTGGCGCGCAGCCAGTGCAATGGCGGAATGATCGGCGGAATGGGCATGGCGCTGATGGAACGCACCGCCCTCGATCCGCGCGACGGGCGGCCGGTGAACGCGCATATGGCCGATTATCTGATGCCGGTGAACCTCGACATCCCCAAGCTGGAAGCCCTGTTCGTCGACGAGGCCGACCCGCATGTGAACCCGCTCGGCGTCAAGGGGCTGGGTGAGATCGCCCTGGTCGGGACAGCGCCGGCGATCGCCAATGCCGTCTTCCACGCCACCGGCAAACGGGTGCGCACCTTGCCGATCCGTATCGAGGACGTCCTCGCCGGCTGAAGCATGCGCCGGGAGCGGCGCTCAGGTTGAGACCGTCCGCTCTCCGCGCACGAAGTCGACGAAGGCCCGCAGGGTCGCGGGCATCTGCCGCCGGCTCGGATAGTACAGGTGGAAGCCTGGATAATACGGGCACCAATCCTCGAGGACCCGGACCAGCCGGCTCGCGGCGAGATGCTGCTCCACCTGCATCTCGAACAGATAGGCGACGCCCATGCCGGCGAGTGCCGCCTGCAGAATATGGCCCTGGTCGCCGAGGATGAGCGATCCTTGGACCGCCACCTGGAACTCGATCCCCCCGCGCTCGAACTCCCAGTCGTAAAGACGCCCACTGGCGAAGCGCAGCTGCAGGCAGGGCAGCGTCCGCAGTTCCTCCGGCGCCGAGGGCGTGAAATGCCGGGCAAGGAATTCCGGCGCAGCGACGACGGCCGAACGCTGCCGCGGGCCGATCGGCACGGCGATCATGTCCTGCGCGATCACCTCCCCGAAGCGGACACCGGCGTCGAAGCCCTCCGAGACCATGTCGACCAGCGCGTTATCCGCGATGATCTCCAGCGTCACCTGCGGATGCTGCTGCATGAAGCGCAGCGCCAGAGGCAGCAACACCATCTGTGTCGCGAGATGGGCAGCGTTGAGACGCAGGCTGCCGACTGGCTGGTCGCGGTAGATATTGAGATCGTCGAGCGCGTCGTTGATGTCGCGGAAGGCCGGCTCGATCCGATCATGGAGGCGCTGGCCAGCCTCGGTCAGTGCGACGCTGCGGGTCGTGCGGTTGAGCAAGCGGATCTGCAGCCGTTCCTCCAGTGCTCGCAAGCCATGGCTGATTGCCGAGGGCGTGCAGCCGAGCTCGTCGGCAGCACGGCGGAAACTGCGATGCCGCGCCACCGCCAGGAACATGGAAAGGGAAGCCGGGTCACCTTTCATTGCTGAAAAAAACTCATCAAGCCAATGATAATTGAATGGATACACTCAGCAGAAGCAGCTGGCTACCCTTCAATCATCGGCCGTGAAGCCGAAGGATCGAAAGGAAAAACCATGTCTGTCTGGTTCATCACCGGCGCTTCCCGCGGCTTCGGCGCACAGGTTGCGAAGCTCGCCCTTGCGAAGGGCGATGCGGTTGTCGCCACCGCCCGCGATCCGAAGAGCGTCATCGCCTCGCTCGGCGAGCATCCCAATCTGCTCGCCGTCGCGCTCGACGTCACCGACGAGGCGCAGGCGCATGCGGCCATCAAGGAAGCGATCCATCGCTTCGGCCGGATCGATATCCTGCTCAACAATGCCGGCTTCGGGCTGCTCGGCGCCGTGGAAGAAGCTACCGCCACCGAGGTCGAGGCGCTCTACCGGACCAACGTCTTCGGCGTGCTCAACGTCTGCCGCGCCGTGCTGCCGCATATGCGCCGCGCGCGCAACGGCCACATCTTGAACATCTCCTCGATCGGGGGCTATCGCAGCGCGGCGGGCTTCGGTGTCTATTGCTCGACCAAGTTCGCGGTCGAGGGCCTCACCGAAGCGTTGGCCGACGAGCTCGCCCCGCTCGGGATCAAGGCGACGATCATCGAGCCGGGCTATTTCCGCACGGATTTCCTTGATGCCCGTTCGCTCAGCATCAGCGGCGCTCGGATCGACGACTATGCCGGGACGGCGGGGGCCGTCCGTGAGCATGCGGCGAAACTGAGCCATCGCCAGCCCGGCAACCCGGCCAAGCTCGCCGCTGCGATCGTCGCCCTGGGTGGCAATCCCGAAGCCCCGCTGCGGATGCCCTATGGCAGCGACACAATCGCGGCGATCGAGGCCAAGAACGCCCTGGTCGCCCGCGAGCTCGATGCTTGGCGGACGGTCTCGGTCAGCACCGATTTCACGGACGAAAGCGTCGCAGCCTGACGCCCCTGCCGCTGCACCCGGTGGGCGTAGAACCGCCCGCCACCACCTGCCATCGAGGACAAAGCCATGTTGAACGCTTTTGCCGTGCCTCCTTCCCCCATCGCGCTGCTCGACTTGGTCCGGCGCGGCACCGGCTTCGTGCGCTGCCAAGACGAGGTTCGCTACACGGTTGCACCGAGCGCCTTCGGCCCTGTGCTGTTCGCGATCTCACGTGGCAGGGTCGTCAGCCTCGAGCTTGGCCGTGATGCAATGGAGCTGGTGCGGCGCTTCAGGGCCGCGTTCCCGGCGTCACGCGAGGCCAAGGGCGATCCCGTCTTCTGGGACTCCGGCGTTGAAGTGCTCGATGCGATCGAGCATGTCGACCTGCCGAACGACCTCGATCAGATCGAGGTCGGTCAACGGTTCGTGACAGCGGTCCTGGAGATGCTGCATGCAGTGGATGGGCAACCTGTCCGCTATGCCGGCCGCGGACTTCACTGATCCGGCGTCGAGACGGAGCGGTCAATAACCCCTGTAGGAGGTTGAATAGACGCCGATTCTCCGATGTCCGCTTCTTGGCGTAAAGCCAATGTCCGGAGATGGCGCGCAGCGTCAACTGCCGAATAGTGCTGCATCCATGCCGCGCCCTCGGGTGCCCCTATGGGTGTGCGGCTCGATGCCAGTCAGCCTGTACGCATTGGAGATGCCGAACTCGTTCTTGGTGCTGGGCACGCGCTCGACATGCGCCAGGTTGTTAATCGCCAGGACAGTCAGGCCGGCTTTGATGTGCTCACGGGCGATGCCGGAATATTCGGTGATCTTGTCGTAGCTGATATTCGCCATGTTGGTGTCGTCACCACGGCGCGCCGCGAAGAGCAGATAGAGCTTCAAGGCATTCAACTCGGCGGGTTTCCGCAAGGTAAAATCGTCGAAGAACGCCATGCGATCGCCGTGATAGAGCGACTTGCACGGCAGCTTTGCCCAGTCCCTGATCGGATCAAAACGCAGCAGCCCATAATAGCTGCGCCCGCCACCTTCGCGCTCGATGATGCTGCGCTCCTCAAGGATGACCAGCTACCCTTTTCGCGCACCGCGAATGTTCGAAGCTGGCAGGACGTGGCTGATCAGGCCTGCCTCAAGCCCGGCGGTAATGTTCAACGGCATGAATGCCATTCAGTGGGTTTAGGGATGCTTGGTGATCGTTGAGCGTCCCTGCTAGGCCTCCGGTTGTGCCGACTATCCTTCCTAGCAACCATTCGAAGCTATGGGTTTCGGGCCTCGCTTTCAAACGATGTGCTTGCCTTTGACGACGGCCTCGCCCGCGCTTGAGCGCTGGGCCCTTGGCGGCGCCGTGGATCCGCGCTTTCTTGCGACACGTTCCACGACTGCCTCGATCAAATCCTTCAACTCAGGCGTGCTCCGGACGACTGCGTCGGCCGCGATATCTCGCAAGGTCCGCGGCCGCAGAGGGTTCGATTGTCCAGGCCCGAGAGACTGTGCGGTCTTGAGGAAGAGGTCATAGCGCGCATTCGTACGTCTATCGAAGTCGGCGACGTCTTCGTTCACATAGTCGGCCAACATCTGCTTCAAGGCATCAGAGCGCTTCCCCTGAAGGATCATGAGAACGGCGAGTTCGTCGACGATCCGAACGTGTGCAGGATGCGGCGGCACCCGGCGTGTTGCCGCCGGTACGACCGTTCTGCCCTGAGACGACGGCGAAGCGGCTCGCTCCAGCACCTGTCTACCGGACGACCTGCTCGCCGTTTCCCCAAGCGGAACATCGCCGCTCTGGGTGATTACCGGGTCTAGTGCCCTTGGCTTGGCCTCCATTGCAGGCATGCTCGGCCATTCAGCGCTCTGCTTGCGCATAAGCTCGATCCAGTCTCGGCCCTGCGCGTCCAGCAGAGCCATCGTTTCCTGCGCGATCTGCTTGGCCAGCACCGCCAGTTCACGCAAGGCACGGAATGCGTCGATCTTGATGATGGACGCGATCAAAGCGAGTTTGTGGCGGTGACCACGCCGCAGCCGACTTTCGTGCTTCTCATATTGGTCGAGAAGCACCACACGTGCCTGCCCATGATCGCCGAGGAGGCGCGTCACACCGTCCTGCCAACGCGAGCCCAGCCGTTCGGCGGCCTCGACTACGATCGGATCCAACCTTCCGACGCGAGGATCGATACGACGCAGCGCGGTGACCGTGCTCGTATCGATATCGGCACGGCCACGAATGATCCGCCTCTGATCGGCAGCAATAGCCTGCTGCAGCAGTTCAGCGCGCGGAGCACCATTGGAACGTGCTATCCGAGATTGCATGGCAGCGAGACGGCGCTCGGCCACGAGTCGCGCCGTCGATGCGGGCACGTCCAGATCTCGATGTCGACCGGTGCGCGCTCTTGCCGGCATATCCACCCGGATGTCGCGCCATGCCTGACGCTTTGATTCCAGCAGCGCGGCCCATTGCTCATCATGCTTTTCGACGAGGGCCTTCGCCTCCGCGACACGGCGAACCGCGTATACAGACAAGCGTCGCAAGGCCACCAAGGCGTGCCGCGATATCAGCTTCTCGATCAGCGCCAGCGAGAGAAGCTGCCTATGCAATAGCATATCGGCTTCGCGCTGCTGTCGTGCGGCAAGTTGCCGGGCACGTTCGTCCGATCCGCGATCGGAATCCAGTATCTCTAGCGGCACACGCGAACGAAGACGGGGTCCGGTCGCCAGCGTTATGTTGCGCCATGTCGATGATAGTTGGCTTCCAGTTTCGCGCGCATGCCCGTCGACGGCCGACTGCAGACGAGCCATCGCATCACGAAGGCGTTGTTTCGTCGCGGATCCGTGTGCTTCGATCTGCCGTCGAAGTGCCGCGGATTGCAGTATCGCCCTCCGCATCATGGTCGATGCTGGAGGGCTCATATCCCTGCGTTCATGTATCGCGGCCGAGCGCTTGATGACGTCACGCGATTCAACCATTCGCGGGGCAGAATCTTTTATCAGCGACCGCACACGATCAGCCAACCGTCGCCTGCGATCCACGCGCCAGGATGGTTCGGTTCCCGTCCGACGAGCTTGTCGCTTTTCGAACTCGATGGATTGACGATTGATGTACGGCACGGGTTGGATGCCCAACCCTTGCCGGGCGAAGCTGCGATGGTCCGGCGTCACACCGATTTCTGCGCCGAGGCGGCGTGACCATTCGGCTCGCATTTCGTCCATCGCAGACGAAATCGCTTTGACCGTTCCGTCGCCACGCTGCTGCGTGATGGCGGCCCCGGTCTCGCGATCCTTGTGTTGCATGGCGATGCCGTTCAGCGCGCGGACTTTCGCCCCATAGCTGTCGACTGCCATCGACCGAGTGCTGACGAGAAAATGTGCGTGGTCGCGCGACGTCGCGGCGTTGTGGCAGCCATACTCGACGACGACGCCATGGGCCTGCGTCAACCATCGCGCGAACCCCTCAACGATCCGCCGTGCCTGCGCATCGTTCATGCCGTACGGCAGCGTCGCATCGATATGCGTACCGAGGCGCGGAAGATGTCCGCCGTTGCGGCGATAGCTTCCATCGGGCTTGCGTTCGAATGCGTCAAGCTGGACCCAGGTATCCTCGCGATCGAGATCGACGCCTTCGGGCATGCTCAGTCCCGCGAATGCGATCTCGTGCGCGGCGTGAGGGCTGTCGATGGGGCGCCCCAGGAACGACGACTTTCCGCACACGTAAGCCGAGACGGCTCCGATGGCATGGACGCCGTCGGCCATAGAGGCGCGCACCCACTTCGCTGCGAAATGGATTGTGCGTTCGAACATGCTGCCCTTTGGCACCGACACTGTCGTCCTTCCTTCCTAAGGCCCCTGCCAGGCCCGCTCATCCTCATGTCGCTCTGCGGCGGAGGATGAATAAGCGGGCCGGGGAAGCTGCGCTCCCCCTGGACCCCCTCCACTCACGTTACTGCTAGCAATATATGCACACATTTATTGACTCACAATACCGTAGGCGACTATAACGCTCAGCATCCCGGAAAGGAGGGGATCTGACATGAGCAATGTGATGAAGTTGGCCAACGCTATCGTTCGCGAGAACGGCATCGAAACGGCGAAGCGGTCGGCAGCCTTCGATGAGCTGCGCAAGCTGGCGGAGAGGACGAATGCGGTGCCGGCATGCGTTGCGGCGGTTTCCAATGCCTGCGAGCGGCTCGGAATCAGCAAGCGCGAGGCTGCTCCCTTCGTCCGGGCGTTCGCCCACTCCTCGTATAAGACCGAAAGCAACAACTCTCTCAGCGAGATGATCGACGCGCAGCGGGCCGAGAATGCCGAAAGGCGTAAAGCGCTCGCAAAGACGAATGCGGAGAAAGCCGCGGCGAAGAAGGCGATGCAGTCGCAGTCGTCCGCGCATCCGCCGACGGTTGGCGATGACAATAACGCCTCCGGAAACCGCCAGTCACAGCTCGCCATCGAGGACGCGCAGTAGCGCGCCGCCCTCTGAAAACCTGCGGGCGGTCCTCGCCGTCCGCCCGCCCTCTCAATCCAATCAGGAGTAACTCAATGGCTGACGACGAGAAGGCTTCGGAGGATGCGGCTAAGAAGGCCGCAGAGCGAGCCTTGATCCATGAGCACGCATTCCAGTTCGTGCTCGCAAGTTTCCATCAGGGAACCCCGCGTCTGAAGGCGTGGACAGCGCTACGGCTCGCCGCCAGCATCGCTGCGATCGCAAACTCCCAGGAGATCGACGCGATCAAGAACGACCTGGCGAGGCAGCCTGCTGAGAAAGCGCTCGAAGCCGTCACGCAGGACGTACGTAAGGACGAGGAGCAGCGTCAGAAGGATCAGGTCGCCGTCACCACGCTGGAGACGGCCGTTATCGACGGCTCACTGCATGCGGCCAACACCAAGATGGACGATAAGACCGATTGATTCCGGTCGCAGCCGCGAATCACCGCTTACACATAGGTCGGCCGGATCTTGACCACGGCAACATGCACGAACTCTGCATGAAAGGAGGTCAAGAGCTCTTTGAAAACGTCTGGATGGGCTGCCTGCGGCATGACGATGATCGGCTCGATTTTGACCTGACGCAAAGCGAGCGCGCGACCGAGATCGAGTTCTCGGCGCGCCCGATACAGTGCCGGTGCCTGGTCAGGGAGAACGATGATCACCGCCCAGCGCTTCAAGCCGGTCCGCTCCTGAAGAAGATGATCGATCCCGGTGAGATGTTTCAGTTCTTTCGGACGCTCGCCCTCGTCGACTTCGACGCCGATCAAATGGCGAGCGTGACGCAGCGCGACCGCGCGAAATGAATCCAGATCGAGTCCTGGATCATCGGCACCGCTCACTGGTCGCAGCGCCTCACCCGCATACTCTGCCAGCAGAGCACGGAAGCTCAACCTGCGTGATACATAGCGCTCGGCGGCATCGATCGCAGCCACGGGATCACGCCGATACCAGCGATCCACCAGTTCCGCGGTCTTGAAGGTGACTCCTCGAAGAGCCTGTGCGAGCTCCGGGTGCGTTGGCGAGAGCTCCAGAGTAAACGTGAGCGCACGCATCATGCGACGGATATGGTTGGCCGTTGGCCCGTACTCGTTGACCACGCTTTGCAAGGCCGCGTTCTTTTTGCCATGTGGCGCATAGTTCACCCGCTGCAGCGCCTCGGCTGCAATTGCGACCCATTTGGGGTGGTCGAGATCGTCATCCGACATTTGTGCAATTTCTTTGTGTGTGACTTTTCGCTTCTTCGCGATTTATCCGTCAGCGTCAAGCTGAGCTACCGACCATAAGATTGCCTAAATCGCCCGGGTTACCGCCCATTTTTGTCAACGCCGGATGTCGACCAAATCGCCAGTCTCATGCTCGATCGAGATCGAGCGAGATGAGGTTCTCCTTGGAGTCATCGTAGGCGACCAGAACGCGGGCTCCCCTCAAACCATCCTTCCGCTTTCCTCCTCCCGGCACTCGGATGCGTCTGTTCGATAGACAGACATCCCCATTTGCCAGGTCCATCAGCCTGCCGCCTCTGGTCATGAGGGCCGCATAAACGGATTCTTTGGCGCTGCTGAACATAAAAGAAGGCCCGCATGGCGGGCGAAGTGGCAAGCCAGCCCGGAGCACGGCAATGGTGAGCAAGCAGAAGAACGATTTGCCGCCATCCGACCTCGATCTCCTGCGGAAAATTCTGGCGACGAGCGGGACAGATCTGAAGCTGTTCTCGTGGCAGGGCGACGGCTTCGCTTCTGTGAGGATGGGGTCAGGACGCGAGGCCTTTGCCATTGCATCGCGTGGTTTCCGGGCGTGGCTGCGCCAGGAATTTCTGACCGACCACAAGCGCCACCCCTCGCCCTATGCGCTACGGACAGCCATCAACGAAATCGCCGATCAGGCGGCCGATGCGCCCGAGGAGCGCATCTGGCGGCGTGTCGGGACAGATGGAGACGTTTGGTACATCGATCTCGGGAACGAGCAGCGGGAGGTTATCCAGATCATTCAAGGCGTCTGGGAGCTGGTAAATCGGGCGCCGATCCATTTTGCCAGAAGCCGGGCGATGCGCCCGTTTCCCCAGACCCGAACGACAGGAGCGGTCGACGGGCGGACTGGTGAATTGACGGCCGGCGACCGAGCGGTACACCAGCAAACGCTGAAAGCATTCGCCGCACTCCTCAACCTGGACACCGCAGCCGATTTTCAGTTGCTTATGACGTGGTGCGTATGTGCGATGACGCCCAACGGGCCCTATCCAGTCCTGACGGTGTGCGGCGAACAGGGCTCGGCCAAATCGACCCTGGTCCGCTTGATCCATGACCTGGTCGACCCAAGCCACGCGCCCCTGCGCTCCCTCCCGTCAGCGGAGAAAGACCTCTTCGTCTCGGCGAGCAACGCCCATCTGCTCGCCTTCGACAATGTCTCGAACATCTCCGCTGCCACGAGCGACAATCTGTGCAAGATCTCGACAGGAGGTGCGGTCGCATTGCGACGCATCGGGACCGATACGGATGAGATTTTTCTCGAATTCAAGGCGCCGGTCATCCTGAACGGGATCGGTGACCTTATCCTGCGGCCGGATCTCGCCGATCGAGCGCTGGTCATCAACACGACTGCGATCGCAGCAGAGGAGCGTCGCGACTCAGACTCGATCCAAAGGGCCTTCAGCGATCTCGCTCCACGGCTGACAGAGGCGCTGCTGGACCTTCTCGCGCTGGCGCGCTTCAAGCTGCTGACCGAGGAAGCTGGTCTTTGGAAGGCAGACAGGCTGCCGCGCATGGCGGAGTTCGCCAAACTCGGGATCGCCATCGAGGATGTGTTCGGCGAGCCCGGCGGCTTCACGGCCGCCTATGACAGGAACCGCGTAGCCGCAGCCGATGATCTCGTCGAGTCGGATCCGATCCTGCTGACCATCCTGGAGCTCTGGGATGAAAAGAAGTGTTGGAGCGGAACGATGCAGGATCTGCAGGTCGAAATTGCCCAGCGCCTGAAGGCCTCCGGCTCGCGCCTTCCGGTCCCCACCGGGCTTGCGCAGATTTCAAGCCATGTGAAGCGGATCAAGCCGATCCTGGTCAAGAAGGGGATGATCGTGGCGTTTCACCGGGCTGCGTCAAAGGATCGGCGGCGGACGCTTGAGCTATTCTAGGCTCTTCTGACCGCGATCGGTCGAGCCAAACGACTAAGCTTCGGCGGTCGCAGGCGGACGCTGACATTGTTGCTGGAGCCGGTCAGCGTCCGCAAGCGCCTCGACGGCCCCCGCGAGAATGGGTCATTGCGGCTGCGCCAGTGAAACGTCACAGAATGCCGAAATTGGCGGGGTTTCGGCTCATCTCACAAGGCCCTGCCAAAGCCGGATGGGCCAGACGACCCGCAGAGCTCAAATGCTTGCAGATTTCTTTGCGGGTCGTTGATCATGGGCGGACGATGCGGACGATGCGGATGCTGATTTGCCATGACAGCCCTTGCGAGTCGGGCAATCCGCCTTGATGAGTGCATCCGATTCCAGCGCCAGCGGCCTGGATTGCTCGATCCAGTGCGGCACTTCGGATCGGGTTCAGACGATCTCGATCCAGGTCGGTGTACTGGTGGCCATGCGATCGCCATCGACAAGCTTGGCAAGCCAGCTCCTGTCGACGAACAGCATGCGGATGGCGGCTTGCATGTGGAGCGGTTCGGAGCGGCAAACCCGATCATCGATGAGCTTGGCGAGCCTGCGCTTCGCCTTGACCCCGTCCGATCCCTTCAAGACCGGCCAGACCGCAATCTTCGCTGCCGTCAGATAGGCGAGGATCTGCGCGCCCGCTGCCGCCCGGCGAAGGTCCATCACAATTTCGCCGGGCAGCCCGCCGGTGGCGGTATTGGCTTCGTGGAAGAGCGATCGAAGGATCGCCAGCATTTGCTCGGGCTTCAGTCTGATGTCAAAGCTGATCAGGCGGTCCGCGATCGAGCTTGGCAGCGAGATGAGATCGTTGGCGGTTGTAATTCAGATGATCCCCTCAGCTCGAACCGGGATCTCCAGGAACTCGTCCTGGAAGTGCTGGGAATTCTCACGCTCGAGCAGCGAGTGGAGCATTTGAACCGGCGTCTCGCCCGGAGTGATCGGACTCGCCTTCTCGATTTCGTCGATGACGACAACGGGCGAGGTGCAATCGCTGTCGATCAGGAGCTGGGCGATCTTGTCCGGCCCCGCCGCACGCCATGCAGTGGCCAAATCTTGTGAGTCAGCTCGCCCTGTCCGAGACCAAGTTCATCGGAATTGTCAGTGTCGACACGCCGAACGCCTGCGCCTATCGGCGGGCACAATAGGTCTTGCCAACGCCGGAGGGCCCGAGCAGCACGACCGGATCGAACGCAGCGCCTGTCCGCCGACGATCGCCAGCGTTGCGGTGCGCAGGACCCAGGCGGTCACCTCCGCGAATTGCGAGCAGGTCAGGTCGAGCGCCGCGATGCGGGCGAGCAGCGCGGCGTCGGGTAAGATCAGGCTCTGCCAGGACCGCGCTCGTCATCATGTAGGCGCGAGCCGCTGATCATTGCTGCCGACGGATGCGTGCAGCAATCCCGCTCAGCTCTCCGGTTCCCATGTGCGTCGCCCCAACAGCGCGAGCAGAAACTGCCGGTCCGACGCGCTCGCTCGCGAGGCTTCGTGCTGCCTTCCGGCTAGGTATCCAACGGCCAGGATCAGGAAGAGCAAGACAGCCGAAGAAAGGTCCATGACCGAGCCGCCTGCCGGAATCGGAGGCGACAGCCGCGCAGTTCCGCCCATCAGGAGCGTCGATGAGATCGCGATGATCGCTCCGGCCAGAACGACGATATTCAGCCACGAGACCCAACGCGTCGCCTCACCGGGCGCGGCCATAGGCAGGTTGGGCGAGGCTTCCAAACGCGGCCCGCGATCCATGGGCGCCGCGGTAGTGCCTGGAGATTGCGAAGCCATCTGGGCCGGTCTCGGTGCCGCTTGCTCCTGGGAACCAGGAGCCGCGTCGCGCACCGCGATTTCCTCGGCGAAGCGCTTGAAGAAGGCGTCGGACATCTTGCGGGCTGTCGCGTCAATAAGTCTGCCGCCTAGCTGAGACAGCTTCCCACCAATCTGAGCCGACACCGAATATCGCAGGATCGTAGCCTCTCCATCAGCCATCAGGCCCACCTGGGCCGAGCCTTTCGCGAACCCTGCGACTCCTCCCTGCCCTTCGCCGGCGATGCGATACCCGTTGGGCGGATCGAGGTCTGACAATGTCACCGCCCCCTGGAACTTGGCCGATACGGGCCCGACCTTGATGACCGCCACCGCCGTCATCTCCGTATCGGAGTGCTTCTGGAGTTCCTGGCACCCCGGAATGCATTTCCTGAGGACCTCGGGATCGTTCAGCGCGGCCCAGACCACGTCGCGCGACGCCTCGATGCGCTGCTCACCGGACATATCCATGACGTTTCCTCCTAGCGCTTAGTTGGGTTGCCCGATGCCGCCGAGGCAGACGTACTTGATCTCGAGGTAGTCCTCGATCCCGTACTTCGACCCTTCGCGACCAAGCCCCGACGACTTCACGCCGCCGAAGGGGGCGACCTCGGTGGAGATGAGGCCCTCGTTGGCGCCGACGATGCCGGCCTCCAGCGCGTCAGCCACGCGCATCACGCGGCCGATGTCGCGGCTGTAGAAATAGGCTGCCAGGCCGAACTCACTGTCGTTCGCCATGGCAGTCGCCTCGGCCTCGGTCTCGAAGCGGATCAGAGGCGCGAGCGGTCCGAAGGTCTCCTCCTGGAAGGCCAGCGCGGACGATGGAACGTCAGTGAGCACTGTCGGCTCGAAGAAGTTGCCGCCGAGATCGTGGCGCTTGCCGCCGGCCAGCACCCGCGCGCCCCGTTCAAGCGCATCACGAACATGCTCCTCGACCTTGTCGACAGCTGCGGCGTTGATGAGCGGACCCTGGGTCACCCCCTCGTTCATGCCGTCGCCGACCTTGAGCTGTCCGACGGCCTTTGCGAGCTTCTCCGCGAAGCGATCATAGACACCGGCCTGGACCAGGAAACGGTTCGCGCAGACGCAGGTCTGGCCGGTATTGCGATATTTCGAGGCCATCGCACCCTTCACCGCCTCGTCGAGATCGGCGTCATCGAAGACGATGAACGGGGCATTGCCGCCGAGCTCCATGCTCGTCTTCTTCACCGTCGGCGCGCATTGCGAGAGCAGGATCGAGCCCACCCGCGTCGATCCGGTAAAGGAAAGCTTGCGGACGAGCGGGTTCTGGCAGAGCTCCTTGCCACACTCGGAAGACGGGCCGGTCACGATATTGCAGACACCGGGAGGCAGGCCGGCGCGCTCCGCCAAAACGCCAAGAGCCAGTGCCGAGAAAGGAGTCTCGCTCGCCGGGCGGATGACGCCGGCGCAGCCCGCCGCCCATCCGGGGCCGGCTTTGCGGGTGATCATCGCCGTCGGGAAGTTCCAGGGGGTAATCGCCGCGAAGACGCCGATCGGCTCCTTCTGGACGATGATGCGACGACCGGCGACCGGCGCGGGAATCGTATCGCCGTAGACGCGCTTCGCCTCTTCGCCGAACCATTCGATGAATGCTGCCGCATAGGCGATCTCGCCCTTCGCCTCTGCGAACGGCTTGCCCTGTTCGGCCGTCATGATGCGAGCCAGGTCATTCTGATTTTCCATCATGAGCTCGAACAGCCGGCGCAGGATCGCGGCCCGTTCCTTGCCGGTCTTGGCGCGCCAGCCCGGCTGGGCCTTGTGCGCGGCAACGATGGCTTTCGCGACCTCGTCCCGCTGCAGCGACGGCACATGGCCAACGATCTGGCCTGTCGCGGGGTTGGTCACCGCAATCACGTCTCGGCCTGCGGTTCCGATCCATTCGCCGCCAACGAGGTTGGCTTCGAGGAATAGACCGGGATCATCGAGTGATTCCCGCAAGCCTTTGCTTGGCGTCGCCTTCATTGCACGTCCTCCTGTCGCACCGGACCGGGCCTGGCTTGCCAGCCCGCGCAGCACCGGATGCCTTGACATGTCCTAACACAGTCTAATAATGCAAGTCACTAGGAGGAGACGATGGTGGACCTAGAAACCACTGCCCCCAAGCCCGCATCCGATCGCCCCGCTCGCGGTCGTCGCCGGGACTACGCGTTGGCGCGTCCCATCGCGACGCGATGGATGGACAACGACGTCTATGGCCACGTGAACAACGTCGTTTACTACTCCTTCTTCGATACGGCGGTGAACGCGGCGCTGATCGAGCGCGGCCTGCTCGACCCCGCTTCGAGCGAGGTGATCGGCCTCGTGGCCGAGACCGGCTGCCGCTATCACGCCTCCCTCTCCTTCCCCGAAGAGGTGACGGCGATGCTGCGCGTCGCCCATCTCGGCCGCTCCAGCGTCCGCTACGAGATCGGCCTGTTCGGACCGGGCGAGGACTTCGCGGCGGCCGAAGGTCACTTCGTCCATGTCTATGTCGACAGCCGGACCCGGCGCCCTATCGCTCTGCCGGAAGTCCTGCGCGGCTTCCTCGAAACCCTGCGGACCGAACGCACATGACGACGATCGACGGCATTGACGTGTCACGCGATGGGGCGATTGCAACCGTCACTCTCAATCGCCCCGCGCGGAAGAACGCGGTCACCTTCGCCATGTGGCAGGCGCTCGCCGCTATCTTCGCAGAATTCGGACGAGACGATGCCTTGCGGGGAGTCATCCTCACCGGCGCAGGCGCGACCTTCTCGGCTGGCGCAGACATCGGCGACTTCGAGCAAACCCGAGCCTCGACCGAGCAGGGGATCGCTTATGAAGTGGCAGTCGATGCCGCTTGCGACGCCATCGCCGCGTTGGGGCGCCCGGTCGTCGCAGCCATTCAGGGCCATTGCTACGGAGGGGCCTGCAACCTCGCCATGGCATGCGATTTCCGCATCATTTCCGCCGACGCGCGGGTGGCGATCCCGGCGGCCAAGCTTTCCATCGTCTATGGCGTGAAGGGCACGGCTCGACTGCTCGCATTGGTCGGCCTCGCCGAGGCGAAGCGCATCTTCTTCTCGGCGCAAGGCTTCAACGCCGTTCACGCCCTGAGGACCGGATTCGCGCAGGGGATCGCAGAGGATCCGCTCGTGGGCGCAAAGGCGCTCCTCGATGACTTCTCGAATCTGGCGCCCCTCTCGATCGCAGGCGCCAAAGCGATTCTCAACGGCCTCGCGATGACGGATCTGCCGTTCGACGCCGAAGCAGCCGACGCGCACATCCTGCGGGCTCTGAACAGTGCCGACTATGCAGAAGGCCGCACCGCCTTCACGCAAAAGCGCCCGCCGCGTTTTCAGGGACGCTGACATGAAACCCGCAGCCTTCGACTACGTCAGGGCCGAAAGTGTCGCGCATGCCGCCCAAATCCTCGCTGGCGCGGGCAGCGACGGCAAGGTCATCGCAGGCGGGCAGAGCCTGATGCCGATGATGAACTTCCGCCTCGTGAAGCCATCGGTGCTGGTAGACATCAACGCGATCGCAGGACTCGACCATGTGGAGCTGAATGGCTCCCGCCTTCGCATCGGAGCGTTGGTGCGTCACTTCATGACGGCGTGCGATCCAATCATCGCGCAGCACGCGCCGATCGTCACCGAAGCGATGAAGCATGTCGCCCATCTGACCGTGCGCAATCGCGGCACATTCTGCGGCAGCGTCTGCCATGCCGATCCGGCCGCCGAAATGCCGATGATGACTGTGCTGCTCGACGGGCGGATCCATGCCGTCTCGACCAGGGGAATGCGGATCATCCCGATCGGCGAGTTCTTCGCCGGCTCGCTCGTCACCTCGCTGGAGCCGGACGAGCTCGTCACCACCGTCGACCTCGCGACCACGGGTCGGGAGATGGGGTACGGCTTCCACGAATTTGCCCGGCGCCATGGCGATTATGCGCTGGCGGCCGTTGCAGTCTTGATGAGACGCGAGGCCGGGAAGGCCCGCGATGTCCGCATCGCGGTGATGGGCGTCGGCGAAATGCCGAGCCGCGTCCCGGCGGCCGAGGAGGTCATTGAAGGCAACGAGCTGTGCGACGCGGCAATCCTCCGGGCCACCGAGAGCTTGCGCACTGCGATATCGCCCAACAGCGATCTGAACGCTTCGGCCGACTACCGGCGCCATCTCGCGGGAGCGCTCGCCGGCCGCGCGATCCGTGACGCCTGGTCGCGCGCCAGGGAGGCGGTGCCGGCATGACGACCGTCAAGCGCGAGATTTCCGTCACCGTCAACGGGCTTCGACACAGCGTATCGGTCGAGCCGCGCATGCTGCTCAGCGACATGCTTCGCCACGAACTCGGCCTGACGGGAACCCATGTCGGCTGTGAGCAGGGAGTCTGCGGCGCCTGCACCATCCTGCTGAACGGACGCAGCGCCCGCTCCTGCCTGACGCTCGCCGTCCAGGCCGACGGAGCCGAGATCGAGACGGTGGAGGGCCAAGGAACGCCTGAAGCCCTCGGACGGGTCCAGCAGGCGTTCCGCGATCATCACGGCCTGCAATGCGGCTTCTGCACGCCGGGCTTCATCATGACCATCACCGACATCCTGCGGAACCACGAGTTGTCCGGCGACGACGAGATCCGCGAGGCGCTGTCCGGGAATATCTGCCGCTGCACCGGCTACGAGCACATCGTCGACGCCGTGCGCGAGCTCGTCCGCGAAAAGGAGGCCCGGCCATGAAGCTGCACTTTCTCTCGGGCGGGCGCCTGCGCATGCGCCGGTCGATCTATCAGCCGGACGCCGCCAAGGACGAGACGATCGAACTGCCGGTGTCCTGCGCGCTGATCCGCCATCCACACGGCAACGTACTCTTCGACACCGGCTGCAATCCGCAAGCCGCGACAGACCCGGACGGACGCTGGGGCGGTCTGGCCCGGGTCATGACGCCGATCTTCGACGAGAAGGACACGGTCGTGCCCCAGCTCGCCGCCCTCGGTCTCCAGCCGGGCGACATCGACATCGTGGTCTGCTCGCATCTCCACCCGGACCATTGCGGCTGCAACGAAGCCTTCCGCCACGCGAAGATCATGTGCCATGCCGCCGAGCTCGAGACGGCCAAGGCCGACGGCGCGGAGAAGCAGGGCTATCTCCCGCAGGAATGGGATCAGCCGGACGGTTTCGCCACCTTCGACCAGCGGCACGACCTTTTCGGCGACGGCCGGATCGTCCTCATCCCCCTGCCCGGCCACACCCGGGGCATGACCGGCGCCCTCGTGCAGTTGGACCGGGACGGGCGTTTCCTCCTCGCCGCGGATGCGGCGCCGATGCGCTCGTCTCTCGAAGGCATCTTGCCGAAGAACAACTGGAACCAGGATTTTGCGGCCACCTCCATCGCCGAAATCAGGCGCCTGCAGGCCGAAGGCGCAACCGTGATCTTCGGCCATGACGACGCGCAATGGGCTGCATTGCGCAAAGGCTCGGACTTCTACGCATGAGCCAGGTCGATGCCTCGGTCGAGCTGAGGCCCAAGCTCGTCGGCGCGCGCGTCAAGCGGACGGAGGATCCCCGCCTTCTGTCCGGCAACGGGCGCTATGTCGACGACATCACGCCCAAGGGCACGCTTCATGTCGCGCTGCGCCGGAGCGACCAGCCGCACGCCACGATCCGGTCGATCGATCTGGGCGACGTGTTCGACATCCCCGGCGTGGTCGCGGTCTTCGACGCCAGCGATCTGGAAGCCGACCTTGCGCCAGCGATCCCAACCTCGAAGATGAAGAACTACTACGCGACCCCGATCTGGCCGCTGGCCCGGGGAAAGGTGCGCTATGTCGGTGAACCCGTCGTCGCCGTCGTGGCCGACAGTCGCTACGTGGCGGAAGACGCGCTCGAACGCATCACGATCGACTACGATCCCATGCCTTTCGCCATCCGGCAGGTCGATGCCGTCGCACCGGACGCGCCTCTCCTTCACGAGGAGGCCGGGACCAACGTCATCATCTCCCGCGAATTCCAACGAGGCGAGGTCGACGAGGTCTTCGCGCAGGCGCCCGTCACGGTCCGCGCACGCTTCCGGATGACACGAAAGACCGCGATGGCGATGGAGACGCGCTCCTATCTCGCTGAATGGGACCGTCGCAAGCAGGCCCTGACCCTGCACTCTTCGACCAATATTCCGGGCATCATCCGGGACGTCCTGTCGAGTTGCCTCGACCTGCCGGGCAACCGCATGCGCGTCATCGCCCCCGATGTCGGCGGCAGCTTCGGCGGCAAGGGCTCGCTCTATCACGAGGAACTCCTCGTCTGCGCGCTCGCCCGCAAGCTCGACCGGCCGGTTAAGTTCGTCAGCGACCGGCTGGAAGACCTGACGGCGACCAGCCAGGCCTTCGACGAACTGATGGATGCCGAACTCGCCGTCGACGAGGACGGCCGCCTCCTGGGACTGCGCGCCGATGTGATCGGCGATATCGGCGCCTACTCGATCTATCCATGGACCGGCGCGCTCGAGCCCGTCCAGGTCGTCAGCTTCCTGCCCGGCCCCTATCGCATGGCGGCCTATCGCGGCCGGATTCGGGGCGTCCTCACGCCGAAGCCGCCGACCGGACCCTATCGCGGCGTCGGCCGCCCGGCCTCGACCTTCGCCATGGAACGTCTGGTCGACATGGCCGCACGCAAGCTGGGTCTCGATCCCGCGGAGATGCGGCGGCGCAATCTCGTCAACGCCGAGGAGTTTCCCTACCGCACGGGTTCCGGGATCATCTGGGATCGCTCGGCCTTTCAGGAATGCCTGCAGGCGGCCTGCGACCACGTCGATTACCCGGCATTGGTGCGCGAGCGCGACGCGGCCCGCGATCAGGGACGGTGGGTCGGCATCGGCCTCGCGAGCTACGCGGAATTGACCGGCATCGGCTCGCGTATCGCCGTCGCCCCCGGCATGCCGATCAACACCGGTGTCGAGACGGCGAAGATCACGATCGACGCCACAGGCGCAATCACCGCCGATTTCGGCATCTCCTCGCACGGCCAGGGGCTCGAAACGACGCTGGCGCAGGTCATTGCCGACGAGCTCGGCTGCCGCATGGAGGATATCGAGGTCCGCCACGGCGATTCCGCCCTCGTTCCGATGGGCACGGGGACCTATGCCAGCCGCTCCGCCGTCCTCGCGGGCGGTGCGGCGACGAAATCCTCTCATGTCGTCAAGGCGAAGGTGTTGAAGGCCGCCGCGCACCTCATGGAGGTGCCCCTCGAAGACCTCGAGGCTTCCCAAGGCATCGTGAGGTCCCGCTCGTCCAATCGCTCGCTGACTTTCAAGGAGATTGCCCATGCGGTTTATGCCCAGATGGGGCGTATTCCGCACGACCAGCGGGAAGATCTCGTCGCGACAGAAAGCTACGACCCCTATTTCGGCACCGCCTGCTCCTCGACCCACCTCGCCATGGTCGAGGTCGACCCGGAGACCTACGGCGTCACGGTCAAGCGCTTCGTCGTCGCCGAGGATTGCGGCCGGATCATCAACCCGATGATCGTCGACGGGCAGGTGCAAGGCGCCGTCGCGCAGGGCATCGGCGCGGCGCTGCTCGAAGAGGTCGTCCATGACGACGACGGGCAGTGCGTGACCGCCAGCCTGGCTGATTACCTCGTGCCGGTCGCATCGATCATTCCGCCGATCGGCATCGTCCATGTCGAGGCCGAGTTGCCCGGCACGATCGGCGGTTTCCGTGGAATGGGCGAAGGCGGAACCATCGGTGCGCCGGCCGCCATCGCCAACGCCGTCTCGGACGCTCTTTCACCATTCGGCATCGAAATCGACACGCTGCCCGTCACGCCCGACCGGATCTTCCGGCTGGTCGAGGCCGCACGGGCGAAGACCTCCAAGGAAAGGACCAGGACATGAACCTCTCTCTCGCAGGCAAGGCCGCGCTCGTAACCGGTGCAGGCCGCGATGTCGGCAAGGCTATCGCGCTCGAACTCGCGGCGCAGGGCGCCGCCGTCGCCATCAACTACCAGTCGAGCGCGGAGGCGGCCGAGAAGGTCGTCGGCGAGATCGGCGCGGCCGGCGGCAAGGCTATCGCCTGCAAGGCTGACATCGCGGATTTCGCTGAGACCAAGGCCATGGTCGACCGAATCGTGTCTGAGCTGGGCAGCATCGACATCGTCGTCAACAACGCTGGCATCGCCCAGCGCGCCCGCTTCCTGGAAACCACGCCGGAGCAGTGGAAGCGACATATCGATGTCGGCCTGCTCGGCACGGTCAACACCTCGCAGGCCGCCCTGCCCCACATGGTCCAGGCCGGCAAGGGCGGCCGCATCATCTCGCTCGGCGGCGATTCCTCCCGCGTCGGCGAGGCCAACCTCTCGATGGCCGCAGCTTCGCGCGCCGGCACGATCGCTCTGATCAAGTCCCTCGCACGCGAGTTCGGGCGCTACGACATCACCTGCAACGCGATCACGCTGGGCATGATCCAGTCCGCCCATTCGGACCCGGCCTGGCTGGCCGAGAACCTGCCCAAGATGGTGAAGAACTACCCGCTGAAGCGCATCGGCCAGCCTGCGGATGTCGCGCCCATGGTGGCGTTCCTCGCCTCAGCCGATGCCGCCTGGATCACCGGGCAGACCATCAGCGTCAATGGCGGCTTCGCGATGCTCTGACGCGTCGCAAAACCAAAAGACCTGTCCTGGGGAGGACGCCCATGATCATCACCGACCTCATCGCCCCGATCAGCGAGCTGTTGGGCCGGCAGGCGTCGAAACGCCCGCAGGCCCTGGCATTCCGGGACAAGGATCGTTCCGTGAGCTATGGCGAGCTGGCGGAGCGCACAGCCCGGATCGCAAGCCATCTCCAGGCCAATGGTGTCGGCCCCGGCGATCGCGTCGCGATCCACCTGCCCAATTCGGTCGACTGGGTGGAGGCCTGTCTCGGCATCGTCCGGGCGGGTGCCGTAGCCGTTCCGATCAGCTTCGACGCCACTGTCGACGAGATCGCCTATCGCATCGACGACGCGCAATGCGTTGCGGCCTTTGCCCGCGAGCAGAGGCGCGATGTCCTGCGTCAGGCTTCGGGCAGCATCGCGGTCATGACCTTCGAGAACGGAAAGGGGGCGGCCGTGGCGGAAGACGGAGCCGGCCCGGCGCCGCTCGACCCGCTCGACATCGAGCGACCGGCCTTCATCGTCTACACCTCCGGCACGACCGGGCGGGCCAAGGGAGTGGTGCTCTCTCTGCAGAGCATGCTGTGGGTCACGGCCGCCTGCTGGGCGCCGGTCGCCGGATTGAATGCCGACGACTACGTGCTGAATGCGCTGCCCCTCTATCACAGCTACGCGCTGAACCTCGCCGTGGTCAGCATCGTCGCCACCGGCGCCAGCGAATACCTGATGGAGAACTTCTCCACCTCGCGCCTGGCCGAGGTGCTCGCTCAGGAGCCGATCACGCTGCTGCCAGGTGTCCCGACCGTGTTCCACTACATGCTCGAGCGCGCGAAAGAGGACGGTCGCCGGACCTTGTCGCATGTGCGCATCTGCCTCTCGGCCGGAGCCGTCCTTCCCGGCCCGCTCAACCAGGAGTTCGAGAGCTGGTTCGGCGTCAAGCTCCTCGATGGCTACGGCATCACCGAGACATCGACGATGGTGACGATCAACACGCCCGGCGGTGGCCGCTTCATGGGTTCCTGCGGCCTGCCCCTGCCCGGATTGGCGACGCGCATCGTGGACCACGACGACCGCGACGTCGCGCCCGGTGGCGAAGGCGAACTGATCGTACGCGGTCCGAACGTCATGCTCGGCTACCACGACAACCCCGAGGCCACGGCCGCGGCCCTGCGCGACGGCTGGTACCGTACGGGCGATCTCGCGCGCGCGGACCGCTTCGGCTTCCTCTCGATCACCGGAAGGCTCAAGGAGATCATCATCCGCGGTGGACAGAACATCGCTCCGGTCGAGGTGGAGGAGGCAATTTTCGCCCATGAGAGCGTCCTCGACTGCGCAGTCGTGGGCATCCCCCATGAGTTTCTCGGCGAAGTCCCGGTCGCCTTCGTGATCCCGCGGGAGGGGCATCGCCTCGACGAGGAGGCCATCCTGGCTCACTGCCGGACGAGACTGTCAGGCTACAAGAACCCCCAGGCCGTCCACGTCGTGGCCGCGATCCCGAGAACCGGGTCCGGCAAGGTGCAGCGCTTCAAGCTGAAACAGCTGTTGTCGGAGAACTGAGGCGGCTTGGCCATGGAGAGGGGGCAACCGCGGCAGCTCGGTTCCGTACCGGCCCGTATGCGGTGATAGCTCGACGTGTCGAACTCCAGGACCGCACAGGCCCGCCGGATCGACACCTGCCACTCGCCACACATCAAGCCGACGAGCTCGCGCTTGCGACCAGGCCTCAGAGCTTTCGCCGGATGACGTCCTGCAACATCTCGCGGTCCAGAGCGAGGTCGGTAACGAGCTTGCGCAGCTTCGCGTTCTCGTCCTCGAGCTGCTTCAACCGGCGCATCTCGGCCGGCAGCAGCCCCTCGTACTTCTTCTTCCAATTGAAATAGGTCGCCTGGCTGATTCCGGCCCGCCGGCAGATCTCCGCCACCGGAATCCCATCCGCGCCCTGCTTCAGGATAAACGCCTTCCGCGCGTCCGAGAACTTCGAATCCTTCATCGTCTTCCGCTCCTCCCGGCTCAAGGGAAACGACGCGGAAAACTCTACCTCAAAGCGATCCAGTTTTAAGGGCTCAGATCAAAGTCGATGCGTCAGATCCGCGGCGTCACCGTCGTCGCCCCCGCGCTCCTGACTGGAGGCGCTGCAATATAACGGATATCTGCGGCGCGAGGATGCAAGCGGATCGGTCCTTGCCCTCTGGCACGAGGGCGTGCCGATCAAATAGATCGTCAAGCGCGCGGGCCATCATCACCAGATCGTCAGGCGGATCGGATAGCGGGTATGAACATGGAAGATGAGGGATATTGGGAGATTGTCAGTGACGATCGATGTTCGGAAGCTCCGCTACTTCGTCGCGGTCTTTGAGGAAGGCAGCTTCACCAGGGCCGCCAAGCGCGAGAATGTGGTTCAACCGACCCTATCCGTTCAAATCACTCATCTCGAGGAAGAGCTATCGGTCAAACTCCTCGAGCGCTCTGCGCAGGGTGTCAAGCCCACCCATGCGGGAGAGCGATATTACAAGCGCTGCATCCAGATCCTCAACGACCTGGAGATCGCAGCGCAAGAGATGCGCGATCTTAGCGGTCGGGTCACCGGCCTCATTCGTATCGGCGTCATGCCCTCGATCTGTCATGGACCGCTTTTCGCGATCGTCAACCGGTACACCGCTCGATACCCCGACGTTGAACTCCGTTTCCAGGAAGGCCTCAGCGGCGTTCTTGCCGATGCCGTCGTGGCCGGTGAACTGGACTTCGCCGTCGGCAATCGACCGGTCCCACTGACGCAACTGACCTATCGCGAAGTTTTGAATGATCGGCTCATTCTCATTTCCGGCAGTCAGAAGGAACTGCCTCGATGGAAGCCGTATCGGCTCAACGAGGTGCCGAACCTCAAACTGATCGTTCCCTCCTTGCGACAGGCGCAGCGGCGATTGATCAACGAACATATTGCCAGCGGCACTATTCAGGCTGACCAATTTCTCGAAGTCGATGGAGTCCTGGCCAGTCTGAACGTTGTTCGCGGATCCGACTGGTCGGTTCTGCTTCCGACGGTCGCGCTTCTGAATGAATCGGATTCGGAGGATCTGGTCATCAATCCGATCGAAGCGCCGATCCTCGCCTCGGATATCTTCGAGATGCATCTCACGAACGCGCCTCTGTCACTGCCTGCCCAGTGTTTCGTCGACCTGCTGCATGACGCGCTGTCGGAGATCGCCCCAACGCTCGGAAAGCCAAGGAACCATTCGGGGGTATAGTTTGGAACTATATCAGATATCAGAACTCATCATTTGAATAGATAAGTCGGGAGCAATAGAGGCTATGCGGTCGCCTGAAGACGCGCATGAGACGCATCGATGGCAGAGGAAACCAAAAGGGACAGACATTGACCGTCCGCACCCCCACGAAATCGCGTAAAGCCGTCATCATTGGCGGCTCGATGGCTGGCCTCTTCGCCGGGAATTTCCTGCTGCGTCATGGGTGGCAGGTCGACATCTACGAGCGTACTCACGACAGCCTGGCCTCGAGAGGTCTCGGCATCGCTTCGCATGGCGAGCTCCAGGAACTGATACTCGCCGCGGGCGCGACCGTGCCGGATCCTCTCGGCGTCAATGTGATCGGCCGAAGCGCCGTGGACAAGCTGGGCGAGACGATCGCGAGCTACGATTACCCGCAACAGCTTGCGGGATGGAACGGCGTGTACCGCAGCCTTTTGGCCGCCTTTCCGGCGGAGCGTTACCATCGCGGCTGGGAACTCGCGGGCATCGAGCAGAACGGGACGACCGCGATCGCGCGGTTCAGCGATGGGCAGGCCGTTGAGGCCGATCTGATTGTAGGCGCCGATGGGTTCCGGTCGGCGGTGCGCGCAGCGATCGCGCCGGGCATCCAGCCCCGTTATGCCGGCTACGTCGCATGGCGAGGCGCCGTCGACGAGAACGAGCTGTCGGATGTCTTTCGCGCGGAAACGATGGATCTGTTCAGCTTCTGCTTTCCGAAGGCGGGAGAATTCATCGGCTATCCGGTTCCTGGGGACGACGGATCGGCCGGGCTTGGGCGCCGACGTTATAATTTCCTCTGGTACTATCCAATTTCGCCCGGAATGGCTCTGACGGATATCCTCACGGACGCCGACGGCATCGTGCACGAGTACTCGATCTCGCCCCAATTGATCAGACCCGAGCACATCGAACGCCTGAGGGCCGATGCACAAGAGCTTCTGCCCAAGAAGTTCCTAGAGCCGTTCCTCCAGGCGGAGCGTTTCCTCATGCAGCCGATCTACGATGTGGAATCCGAGCGGATCGCCTTCGAGAACGTGGCGCTGATCGGTGATGCCGCGTTCGTGGCGCGCCCCCATGTCGGGGTCGGTGTCTTGAAGGCTGGGCAGGACGCCTACGCGCTGGCGCGCTGCCTCGAGCCGGACATTCCGGTCGCGGAAGCGCTCGCCAATTACGACGCGGCGCGCCTGGTGGAGGGCCGTGCTTCGGTCGTGGCCGGTCGGCGGCTCGGAGCCTTCATCGAGCAGGGGCTCGAGGGGCCGTGGGCCGATCCCAACCTGAAATTGGGGGTCGAGGACATCATTCGCGTCAGTGGCCGACCTGTGCAGCAGCACGATCCGGCCACCGCCTCTCTGGCGTGACACGCTAGTGCGAACGAAAGGGAGGATGGGATGGATGGAATGAGCACCAAGAACGGCTCGACGTTGCCCTTCGATGCCGGCAGGCTCGACCGGATCATGGACGAAACCGGGATCGACGTCTTGCTCGTCACCTCGAAGCACAACGTCCAGTACCTGCTGGGCGGGCACCGGTCGTTCTTCTTCGATTACATGGACGCGATCGGGACGAGCAGATACCTGCCGGTTCTCGTCTATCCCAAGGGGCGCCCCGAGGATGCGGCCTATATCGGCTCGGCGATGGAGGGCTTCGAGAAGGCGCTAGGCCGGTTCTGGCCGCCTACCGTGCAAACCGCAAGCTGGGGCAGCGAAGACGCGCTGAAGCTGGCGTGCGAGCATGTCGGGCGCATCATCTCCCCAAGAGACACGATCGGGATCGAGATGGCGTTTCTGCCATACGATGCGGGGCGTGTTCTGCATGACGCGATGGGCAACCGGCGAGTGCTCGATGCGACGTTCGCCCTTGAGCGCCTGCGGCTCATCAAGACGCCCGAAGAGATGAAGTTGCTGCGCCAGGCCTCGGACGCGGTCATCGCCTCCATCGGTGCGGTTTTCGACGCCAGTCAGCCGGGGATGACCAAGAACGATCTCGTTGCACACCTTCGCAATGAAGAGGTGAGCCGCGGCCTCAACTTCGAATATTGCCTCATCACCAGCGGTACCGAACTCAATCGGGCTCCGTCGGATCGTCGGATCGAGCCCGGCGATATCCTGTCGCTCGACTCGGGCGGTAACTACCGAGGCTATATCGGCGATCTCTGCCGTATGGGCATCGTCGGAGAGCCGGATGCCGAACTGAGCGACCTTCTTGATTTCATCGAAGACGTTCAGATGGCGGCGCGGAGGCCGATCAGACCCGGGACGCTAGGCGGCGAGATCTTCGCGCTGGCGGAACCGTTAATCGAGGCATCCGGCCACAAGGCCTACACGGAGTTCGTCGCTCACGGGATGGGCCTCGTGAGCCATGAGGGGCCGCGCCTGACCGGTAAAGGCGTCGTCCCTTACGAAGGATATGATGAAGACAGGCCGCTCGAAGCGGGCATGGTGCTCTCCATTGAAACAACGATGAAGCATCCGGTGCGTGGTTACGTAAAAATCGAAGACACTGTCGTCGTGACGGCCGACGGATGGGAAGGACTCGGCGATAGTCGCCGTGGGTGGAATCGTGTCGGGAGATAAATAGACTAAAGGTATCCTCGCATTTATCTCGCAGAGTGATGAAACGTAAAACGATAATCAATAAAGGGAGAGAAGCACATGCTGAGAAGCACTCTTGGTGCGGGGGCAGCCTTTGCCGCCGCGATGGTTCTGCCGCAGCCCTCCTTGGCGCAGGCGCCGGCAGGTGACCCGTTGAAGATCGGTGCCATCATATCGCTAACCGGGCCGGGCGCCGGTCTCGGTCATCCTCAGCGCCAGGCGATGTCGCTGGCGGAGAAGACGATCAACGCTGCGGGCGGCGTGAACGGACGTCCGATCCGCATCGTCATCGAGGACGACGGCTCCAAGCCCGATATCGCCAAGACGAAGGCGGAGCGGCTGATGTACGATGAGAAGGTCATCGCCATCATCGGTCCGTCGCTGACCGCCAGCACCGGTGCCGCAGCCGCCATCACCAACGGCGAGGGATTACCCACGCTCTCCTTCACGGGGCTCGGGCCGAAAATCGAACTGTCTTACAAGTCGCTTTTCCACCTTCTGCCGCCGCAGGAACTCAACGCACGAGCGATGCTGGAATACGCGACCAAGGAGCTGAAGGCCAAGAAGGTCGGCATCCTGCACGACACCGGCTATGGCCAGGTCGTCACGAACCAGCTCAACGAGTGGCGCGAAAGGTACGGCGTCGAGTTCGTCGCCGTCGAGAAATTCGAAGTCGGCGCCTCCGACGTCAGCGCGCAGGCCGCCAAGATCCGCGCGGCAGGTCCGGATGCCGTCTTCGTCATCGCCACGTCGGCGGTGCCCTTCCGCAATGCCCGCCAGGTGAAGATTGACCAGCCAATCGTCTCGGCGATCGGTTCGGCGACCTACGACTACGTGCGCGGCTTCGGGGAGTACGGCGACAACATCATCTTTCCGGAGTTCCTGGTCGGCGAGCAGCCGAAGGACAACCAGAAGGGATTCGTCGAACTCTTCCATAAGGAGTACGGCTCCTTCCCGAAGAATCAGGAAGCGGCGGCGTGGGACGGCGTGCATATCGTGGCGAAGGCGGCCGCGAAGGCGGGACCCAAGGCCGGGCCGAAGGAGCTCTCCGCCGCCATACGTGAACCGTATGCGGGCGTGATGGCCGCGTACGACTTCAGCAAGGACGACATGACCGGCGTTCAGCTGTCGAGCTACGTCTTCTCGAAGCTCGTGAAGGGCCGCTTCGAGCGGCTGCTTTTCACCGTCAAGTAGCATCACCCGGCGGCCGAAGGGCCGCCGCCCCAGCCTCTTCATAATTAGAGGGCGTCATGACGCTCACTCTGCTTGTGCAGTCCATCATTGCCGGGCTGACGAACGGTTTCGTCTATGGACTGATCGGTCTCGGCATCGCCGTCGTGTTCCGCGGTTCGCGGATCATCAATGCGATGCAAGGCGATGTCGCACTGATCGGCGCCGTCGTCGCCTACATCATCGGCGTTTCCCTTGGCTTGCCGATGTTCGCCGGCTTCCTGCTCGGTATCGTCGCTGGGGGACTGACCGGTTTCCTCGTCGACCGTTTCATGATCCGTCCGACGGCGAAGCGTCGCGGGACCGAGGATTCCTTCCTGCTCGTGACACTGGGCGGCGCCTTTGCGGTCTCGGCCACCGTTCTTCTGTATTTCGGCCGGGATTCCTACATTCTGCCCGGCGTCGGCGGCAACACAATGGTGGACGTCTTCGATGCTGCGATGCGCGTTCACGCGATCTGGCTGATCGCGATCAGCACGTTCGTCGTCTTTGGCCTGCGCTGGTTCTATACGAAGACCACGGTCGGCCAAGCCATGCTCGCGGCCTCGATCGATCCGGAGGGTGCGACGACACTCGGGATCAATGTCAGCTGGATGCGTGCCCTGACCTTCGGCCTTGGCGGGCTGGTAGGGGGACTGGCCGGTGTCCTGGTCGCTCCGCTAATCAACATTCAATACGAGATGGGCCTCCTCCTGACCCTCAAAGGCTTCGCGGCAGCCATTCTCGGTGGCCTGACTAGCCCATTCGGCGCGATCTTCGGTGGGGTCCTGCTCGGGCTCGTGGAAGCTCTCGCCGTCGTCACGATCTCGTCAGGCTACAAGGACGTGGTGTCGATGACGCTGTTGATCGCAATCATGATTGTCAGGCCGCAGGGCCTCTTCGGCAGCCGTGGTCGGCTGGGAGGATGAGATCCATGCGAACCATACCAGCTGAACGCATTTGGCTCTGGTCGGCCACGGCGCTAGCGCTTGTCGCCTGGGCCGTCCTGCCGAACTTCCTCGGACGCGGTGCGATCGACATCCTCGTATTCACCGGTCTCTACACCATCGCGGGGCTCGGTGTGTCCTTCCTTCTCGGCCAATGCGGGATCGTTTCGCTGGCGCAAAGCGGCTTCTACGGCATCGGCGCCTATGCGGCGGCCTATGGTACGACCACGCTCGGCCTGCCCATCCCCGTCTGCATCCTCGCCGGGATCCTGTTCAGCGCGCTGATCGCAGCCGCGGTCGGGACGCCGGTCCTGCGCCTCTCCGGCCATTTTCTGGCACTGGCTACGCTGGCGCTCGCCATCATCGCACACGTGCTGTTCCTCGAGTTCGAATGGCTGACAGGCGGAACGCTCGGCATCGGTGGTATCCCGCGCATAACCCTGTTCGGTTTCAGCTTCTCGACTCCGTACCGCTTCTATTATCTCGTATGGCCGTGCGCCTTCGCGCTGATCCTGTTCTACACGCTCCTGCTGAACTCCCGGACCGGAATTGCCCTGCGCGCCATGCGGGATGCCCCATCCGCCGCCGCTGTCGCTGGAATCCAGGTCGCGTCCCTCAAGGTCCGGATCTTCGTACTCAGTGCGGCGGTCGGCGCATTCGCGGGCAGCCTGTTTGCACACTACGTCTCCTTCATCAGCGTCGATAGTTTCGCGATTGACCGTGCCATCGGCTTCCTGCTGATTGCGGTGCTCGGAGGAGTGCGATCGATCCCCGGGACGATCGCCGGCGCCTTCTTCGTCACGGCAGCGCCCAACTACCTGAGCCGTCTCGGCGACATCCATCCGATCCTGTTCGCCGTTGCTCTTGTCGTTGCCGTGATCTTCTTGCCGGGAGGCTTCGGCGGCCTGATTGCATCCTTCTGGTCTCGGCTCGCGACACGCGGACGAGCCTCTTCCAAATCGAGGTCGTGATGAAAACCGTGCTCGATGTCCGTGCCGTGTCCAAGAGCTTCGGTGGCCTACACGTTCTGAAAGGCGTCAGTTTCTCGGTCGAGTCCGGCTCCGTCACCGGGCTGATCGGTCCAAATGGCGCTGGAAAAAGTACGCTGTTCAACATCATCTCGGGCTTCCTGGCGCCGACGCGGGGAGACATCGTTTTTCTCGGCGACGTCGCGACTGGGCACGACATTGGGACGCGATCCCGCGCTGGCCTGCAGCGGACTTTCCAGACCCCGCAGGTGTTCCGTGATCTCACTGTTCGCGAGAACCTTGTCGCCGGGTGCCATATGCGCGGGCGCACCGGTGTGCTGGAAGCGTTCTTCGGGCTGCCTGCCGTCCGGCGGGAAATGAAGCAGGCGCAGCAGCTCGCCGATCTCGCAATCGCACGGTTCGAACTGGAGGCATGGCGGGATGTCCCGGCTGGAGAGCTTCCGGCCGGGCGCCAGCGGTTGGTGGAGTTGGCCCGCGCGGTCGTCGTCGAGCCGAAGCTGCTTTGCCTCGACGAACCGTCTTCCGGGCTCAGCGCCGACGAAGTGCGCGTGCTGATGGCGACGCTGCGTCGCCTGAACCGCGAGGGCATGACGATCCTGCTCGTCTCGCACGACATGGAACTGATGGAGGTGACGGACACGATCCATGCGCTCTGCTTCGGCGAGATCATCGCGAGCGGCAGCCTCGAGGTGATGCGAGCCAGCCCTCGCGTCCGCGAGGCCTATCTCGGAACATGAGAGGACGACCCATGCTTTCGACCTATCAGCTCACCGCCGGTTATGGCGCCGTCCCGGTGCTTTTCGACGTCGAGATCGAGATTCGCGCGAGCGAGAGTGTCGCGATCATCGGCGCGAACGGCGCCGGCAAGAGCACCCTCGTGCGAACCATCTGTGGGCTGCTACCTACGATGGCAGGCTGCATCGAGAAGGAAGGCCGCTCGATCGAGACGCTCGCGGCTCATGGGCGCGCGGGCCTCGGCATCGCGGTCGTCCTGGAGGGGCGGCATCTGTTCGGCGAGCTCAGTCTCGAGTCGAATTTGCGGATCGCGGAAGCTCAAGGCCGCAAGCGCAAGGACGTGCGTTTCGATTTCAGCTTCGATGACGTGCTCGATCTTTTTCCATTCATGCGAGCCCGGCTCGATGCCCCGGTCGGCGTCTTCAGCGGCGGCGAGCAGCAGATGGTAGCTATTGGGCGCGCGCTCCTGCTGAAACCGGACCTCCTCATTCTGGACGAACCCTCGACTGGGCTTGCACCAAAGGTCGTTCGGGAAATCGTCCAGGTCATTCAGGGACTGCGCCGCCGCGGCATGAGCCTGCTGATCATCGAACAGCATGTCGGGGTCGCTGCTGAATGCTCGGATCGCGCATACGTCCTGGCATTGGGCCGGGTCGTGGATCAGCTCGAGCCGGACCGCTGGCATAACCGGGCAACCACGGACGATCTAGCGAAGGCCTATCTGGGCGGATAGGCGATCAGGTCTCGCCGCCCGGCGCAAACCGGCGACCACGAACCCCGGAACACGTCGAAACACATTTCTTGACGGGAGGATATCAGCATCATGGCGAGCGATAGGTCGATACTCGATACCTACAAGGATTTCGATCTCTCGGGGCGTTCGGTCATCGTCATCGGCAGCGGAGGGGCGCTGGGAGCCACCGGAGCGATCGCTCTCGCCGGGGCGGGCTGCCAGGTGACTTTGGCCGATCGTGACCATGCGGGATTGGACGCCACGGCCGCGACGATCGCGTCCAGCGGGGCAATGGTCGGCAAGATCTACGAGTGGCCCGACACGGAGGCGAACGCCGCCGCCATCGTGAAGGCGGCCGTTTCCACCTTCGGCCGGCTCGACGGGATGTTTGTGGCGACTGGCACGAATAACGTGAATTTCATCGAGGAACAGTCGATCGATGATTTTCGCAAGGTCCTGTCCGCAAACCTGGATGGCCATTGGCTCGCCTGCCAAGCAGCCGGGCGGCAGTTCGCCAAGCAAGGCAAGTCTGACAACAGATACAAGGTCGTCGTGACGTCCTCGACCCGTTCCAAGCTCGGCCTTCCGTCGGGATATGCGGCTTATTGTTCTTCCAAGGCAGGGATCGATGGGATGGTTCGAGCACTCGCCTGTGAATGGGCCAGCAAGAACATTAACGTGAACGCCATCGGCCCCGGTCTCTTCCGGTCCCCCATTACGGAATGGATGTGGGGGCAGGACGATCGGGCAAAGACGACGAGAGAGAGCATTCTGTCTCGCGTTCCCATCGGGTTCATGGCGGAGGCGCGCGACATGATCGGCGCGGTTCTCTTCATGCTCTCGTCCGCCTCCGATTACGTCACCGGTCAGACCCTGCATATCGATGGCGGATACACGGCCGATTGAAGATCTTTCTTCGATGCAGCGAATGATGACCGCAGCCTTGATCGTGATAGCGCGGTCGATCGAGACATGCGCAGGTTTCGCGGCCTAAAGGGAGTTGATGGATAATGTTGTTCTGTGTTCATGCCCTGGATCGGCCAAACGCCCTGCAGGATCGGTTGTCTCATTTTGAAGATCATCAGAAGTTTCTGGCGGATACGTCTGCCTTCAGCGTTCAGATCGTCATGTCGGGGCCGTTGATCACCGATCATGGCGAACAGATGATCGGAAGTCTGTTCGTCGTCGAGGCTCCCAACCGTACGGCCGTCGAGCGTTTCAACGCAGCCGATCCTTATCACGGTGCGGGTATCTGGGAGCGGATCACGATCACGGGATTCTTGAAGCGCCGGGGATAGGAGCCCACCGCGCGGGCGTAGTCATGAACGAGGTCTGCGGCGATCTACCTGGGGGCGCCTCTGGTTTAGCTCGTAGGTGGTCATCGGCGATTGCCAGTTAGGTTTGGATTGCGAGATCCACATCAGATCCGAGAGACCCCCGATGATTGACGAGATGATGAGCCTATGCGGGCTGCTGGAGAAGAGCCTCGTCGCCGATTTTCTGCGCGAGATGATCGGCTTTGCGGCGCAGCCCTGATGGAACTGGAGGCCTGCTGCCTGACCGGCGCCGGCCGCCGGTGTTGTGGACGGTCGGTTAAGCTAATCCCGCCTTCTTTTCGAACTCGCCCAGGCCGATGTAGACGGTCGTCGTGGGCCTGCAAATGGCGGTGTAGTGTTGATTTCCGCCGAGAAGTGACCCGTTAGTGGCAACAGCGTGTGCCGCCGGAAGGCAACGATGATGGCCTCCTCTTCAGCCGACAGAACCGACGACTTCGGCTCCTTTGGGCCGGTCGGCAGATCGGCGACCGAAGTCCGCTTCTTCCACTTCGCGACGGTCTTCGGGTTGATCCCGTAGTGCCTGGCGAGGTGCCTCAGGCTCTCTTGACTATGCTGTATCGCTCGACGGACCGCCGCCGTCGTGGTGGCGCTCCCGTGGTGAACCTGGCCCATAGCGCATCCCTCCAACTCTGCGAAAAGACTGCACCATCAAAATCGGGGATCAAACACCTAGATCATCGGGCACTGCCGATCGCGCTTGACGTCCTACAAAGTGCCCAACGCCATCCACGTCGTTTCCGAAATCCCGCGCACCGGGTCCGGCAAGGTCCAGCGCTTCAAGCTTCGGCAGATCCTCGAACGTGAAAGCACTATGCAGTCATGCTGGAATGAATGGCCAGACCGAGCCTAGAACGAAGGCGTGGTTTCCATAAGCGCTCCAAAAAGGAAGGCCTCGCGCTGCGAGGCCTTCGTCGTGGTTTCGTGATGATTGAGCTAAGTGCGGCCCACAGATCCTATTTGGCCAGGGGACAGCCACCTGCATCGAGCGGCCGGAACGCCTGCTCAGCCGGAATGGTCGCGAGGACTTTTGATTGATCCCACGGCCCTTTCGATTCGGCCTGAGATTTGACCTGCATCAGGTACATGTCGTGGACCATGCGGCCATCGACACGGAGTTGACCGCCTTTGGCGAAAGCGTCGTTGACGGGTTCCTTCCGCATCGCTGCGATAGCGCCAATAGCCTCATCGCTGCCGGTCGTCTCGATTGCCCGCAGGTAGTGGCGGACAGCCGAATAGGCCCCGACTTGAATCATGCTCGGCATTTTCCCAGTGCGGGCGAGATACGCCTTGGCGAAAGCTTGGCTCTCGGCATCGCGATCAGCAAACCAACCGTCGGGATAGACGAGTCCCTGAGCAGCGTTCAGTCCCAACGCTTGGATGTCCGTGGGAAACATGAGCAGGCTCGCCATGGTCTGCCCGCTTTGCGGCAAGCCGAACTCTTGCGCCTGCTTGATGGCCGTCGCGGTATCCGCCCCGGCATTAGCGAGCGCGACCACATTCGCTCGCGAGGATTGCGCCTGCAGCAGGTAGGAGGAGAAGTCCGGCGTGTTGAGCGGATGGCGCACCGCTCCCGCGACTTTGCCGCCGTTTGCCTTTAAGACCGCAGAGAGATCCGCTTCAAGCGCATGCCCGAAAGCGTAGTCGACCGTCAGGAAATACCAGCTGGCGCCAAGCCTTTTGACGCCGGAAACTCCCATGACCTGCGAGAGCGCGTAGGTGTCGTAGGTCCACTGTGCCGTCGTGGGTGAACAGGCGGTTCCGGTCAGCTGCGCGGTCCCTCCTCCGGAAACGAGAAGGACGCGGTTCTTGCGACGGGTAATGTCCTGCACGGCGAGCGCGGCGGCAGAATTCGGAACGTCGACAATGACGTCGACCTGCTCGACATCAATCCACTTGTTGGCGATCGAGGCCGCGATGTCCGGCTTGTTCTGGTGATCGGCCGAGATCAATTCGATCGGCTTGCCTGCAACGCGACCACCGACTTCGTCAATCGCGATCCGAACCGCCTCGACGGACCCTTTGCCCGTCGACTCGGCATAGGGGCCAGACATGTCGTTCAGAACACCGATCCTTACCTTCCCGTCGGAAATCTCTGCCTGCGCCATCGCAGGCAGCAACAATGATCCACACAAGACTATGGCTCCGAAGCCCTTCATGATCGTTCCTCCCCGTTCGCTTCTTCGTTAGAAACCGACGTTGTTCCCGCCCTTGGTCTGCAGCATCGACCGCGCCTCCTCCGGCGAGGCGATGTCGATGCTCAGCTCGTCCAGAATCCGCCGGATCTTGGTGACCTGCTCGGCGCTCGACGTCGCGAGCTTACCCTTGCCTGCATAGAGGCTGTCCTCGAGGCCTACCCGGACGTTGCCGCCGAGGATCGCGCTAAGAGTGACGAATGGCAGTTGATGGCGACCGGCCGCGAGGACCGACAGGTAGTAATCGGTCCCGAACAGCCGGTCGGCCGTAGATTTCATATGCATGAGGTTCTCGGGATCGGCCCCGACGCCGCCGAGAATGCCGAAAATGCATTGGATGAAGAACGGCGGTTTGACGATGCCTCTCTCGGCGAAATGGCTGAGCGTATAGAGGTGGCTCGCGTCGTAACATTCGAACTCGAAGCGTGTGCCCAGGTCTCCGAGCTCCGACATGCCCCGCTCGATCTGCTTGAAGGTGTTCGAGAGAATGAAATCCGTCGTCGACTCCAGATAGGGACGCTCCCAGTCGAACTTGAACTCCCTGATCTTTGCGGCCGCCCCCGATATGTTGAAGTTCATTGACCCCATATTCATGGAAGCGACCTCCGGCTGCGCCCACTTCGCTGCCGCAAGACGCTCGTCAAGCGTCATTCCAAGGCCACCGCCCGTGCTGATGTTGAGGATCGCCGCCGTCTGCTGCTTTATCCGCGGCAGAAACTGCTTGAACACGTCCGGCGACGGCGACGGCTTGCCCGTTTCAGGATCTCGCGCGTGCAAATGGATCATTGCCGCGCCGGCCTCCGCAGCACCGATCGCATCCCGCGTTATGTCATCCGGAGTGACCGGAAGGTAGGGGGACATGGTCGGAGTATGGATCGACCCAGTCACCGCGCATGTAATGATGACCTTGTTCGCTTTCCTCATGATCAGCCCTCTCTGAAGTTGGGTTTCATCCCACGCATTACGGCGGACCGGCAGCCTAGACCGCGTCGCCTCTTGCTGTTACTTTCATTATTAGACTGACTTGAAAACCTGTCAACGCGCGCGGCGCGTGTCAAACTCCCCGGGGGCGGCAACAATCGAGACACAGGTCCCGACGCGCATCGCCATAGGCAACCGGCGCTGTTGAGACTATGCGTGGTGGCGCCAACGTGTGCTAAGGAGCCAATGACCAGATCAGTGCAACAAATCCGCGCCCAATTGGAAACGCAGCAGAACCACACTGAGACGAGCCCGGTAGCGGCATCCGTAGGTGTGGAACGCCATTGCTCGGTTGGCCGAGCGATCGCCATCCTTTCGGACGCGTGGGCATTTCTAGTTATCCGCGAATGCCTGTTCGGAGCTCGGCGCTTCGACGACTTTCAGGGTCGCCTTAAGGTGCCTCGCCAAACGTTGACGGAGCGCCTGAAGCGCCTGACCGATCAGGGTATCCTCAAACGTTCGGCTTACCTCGAACGCCCCCTTCGCTATGAGTATCGCCTCACTGAAATGGGGATCGACCTTTACCCCAGCATGATCGCGATGCTGCGCTTCGGCGACAAGTGGCTCGACGGGGTGCCGCGAATCCCGCTGCGCTTGATTCACAAGAACTGCGGCTGCCACAGCGAGCCGATCGTGGCCTGCTCGGCCTGCGGCGAGGAACTCAAGGCGCGGGAGGTCAGCTATCGCGATGGTCCAGGCGCCGGGCGAAGCGCGCCGATCGAGTTCCGGCGGTCCCGCCGCTCCTCCGACAGCGAGCACTATAACCGTGGCCGTCCCTCCTCGGTTTCCCGTACCTTGCAGATCATCGGCGACCGCTGGACCTTCAAGGTCTCGCGGGAAGCGTTCCTGGGAGCGCGTCGCTTCGACGAGTTCGAGGAGCGGCTGAACATCGCGCCGAACATCCTGACCGACCGGCTCAACCGTCTGGTCGAGAAGGGCATCTTCGAGCGGCATTTGTATCAACGCCTTCCCGACAGGTTCGAGTATCGCCTCACACCTATGGGGCTAGAGCTCTATGGGCCGTTCGTGGCTATCCTCGCCTGGGGCGATCGTTGGCTTTCACACGGCGCGCCGCCGATGATTCTGACTCACAAGACCTGCGGTCAGGATTTCACCCCACAGGTCATCTGCGACAAATGCAGGCAACCCATCCACGCTTGGGAAATGGCCTACGAGCGCAACTACGACGTGACCGACGACGGAGAAATCCGGATCAGGGAATACGATCCCTGATCCGGATGCCCTCTCACTTCTTGACGAGCGGGCACGTGCTTTCGGAAAGCGGCCGGAAAGCCTCGTCTCGCGGAATGGTCTTGACCAGCTTGTAGTAGTCCCAGGGCGCCTTCGACTCCTTGGGGGTCTTCACCTGGTAGACATACATGTCGTGGATGAAGCGGCCGTCCTCGCGGATAATGCCGTCCTTGGCGAAGAAGTCGTTGACCGGCGTCGACTTCATCTTGGCCATGACCGCCTTCGCATTGTCGGTCCCGGCGGCCTCTATGGCTTTCAGATAGTGCATCGTTGACGAGTAGTCTCCGGCGTCGCCCATGTGCGGCATCCGTCCCATCTTGTCATAAAAGCGCTTCGACCAGGCGCGCGTCGCCTCGTCCCGATCCCAGTAGAAGGCGTCGGTGAGGATCATGCCCTGCGCCGTTTCCAGTCCCAGGGCATGGGTATCCGGCAGCCAGACGAGGAGGCCAGCGATGGTCTGGCCCCCGTCCGAGATGCCGTAGTCCTTGGCGGATTTCACCGCGTTCACGAAAACGGTTCCGGAGCCCGCGATGGCGACGACCTTCGCCTTGGAAGCCTGCGCCTGCAGCAGGAAGGAAGAATGGTCCATCGTGTCGATCGGATAGCGCACGGAACCAACGATGTTGCCCTTGGCAGCCTTCACCGCCGCAGAGGTATCGGCTTCCAGCGCATGGCCAAAAGCGTAGTCGGCGGTCAGGAAGAACCAGCTCGTGCCGCCCTTCTCGATCAATGTCTGCCCGGTGCCCTTGGCCAGCGCGTAGGTGTCATAGGCATAGTGGATGCTGTTGGGCGTACAGGCGTCCATCGTCAGCCGGGACGTACCAGAGCCGTTTACAATGGCGATCCTGTCCTTCTCCTTCGCGATGGAGACCACGGACAGCGCGATCGACGAGTTGATCAGGTTGGCGACCATGTCGACCTTCTGGACGTCGAACCACTCGCGCGCCTTGGCGACGGCGACCTCGTTACGGTTCTGGTGGTCGGCCACGACCACCTCGACAGGCTTGCCGAGAACCTTGCCGCCGAAGTCCTCGACCGCCATGCGGACCGCAGCCACCGCGCCGGGGCCGGCCTGATCGGAGAACTGGCCGGACATGTCCGTGAGAACGCCGATACGGACGGCCTCATCGGAAATCCCTGACGATTGCGACCACGCAGCTGACACCGCCAAACCCGAAACCGCAGCTGTTACCGCCAGTGCGGCCATATGCTTTTTCAACATGCTTCTACCCTCCCTCGAAGTTCCTCGCCGGCAACGCGTCGTTGCGTCCGCCAGTGCCCGTTCGGGCGATTTCAGTCTTGCGGGCTTGGTGATCCCGATTGACTTTCATAACTAGACTAACTATTCCCAGATCAGTCAAGACGGATCGAAAACGGGCCGTCGCAGATGCGAGCGAGACAACGCCCGCCGCTTTGGGAGAGGATCAAATGCCTGCTGTCGCGAGCTTGATGACGCATGTCGAAAATCGGGGAGCAACGCCGAGTTCCGTCTCTCGGGACGATCGGCGAGTCAGCTTTCCAGACGACAATGCGCCGGTCCTTCAGGCGCGTGGCGTCACCAAGTCGTTTGGCGGCTTTGTCGCGGTGCAGGACCTCAACCTCGATGTCGACCGCGGCGGCGTCCATGCCCTGATCGGCCCTAATGGCGCGGGCAAGACGACGGTCTTCAATCTCCTGACGCGCTTCATTCAGCCGACCGCTGGTCAGATCATGTTGATGGGCGAGGACATCACCAGGCTCGCACCGGAGTTCGTCGCCCGCCGCGGGCTGGTTCGTTCCTTCCAGATCTCGGCCACCTTCGAGAAGCTGACGGTCTCGCAGAACATCCGGATCGCCCTGCAGCGACCCCATGTCGATGCCTGGCGCTTTCTTGGAAACGGAGCCGATCGCGGCAGAACCGATGCTCGAATCGACGAGCTACTGGGGAGCTTCGACCTGACGACCTATGCGAGCTGGCGTGCCGGCGATCTGCCCTATGGTCGCAAGCGTGCACTCGAACTGGCGGCGACTATGGCAACCGATCCCCAAGTCATGCTGCTCGACGAGCCGACGCAGGGCCTCGGCTTCGAGGATGTCGAACGCGTCGCCGATCTGATCAAGGCGATCGGGACGAGCCGGACCGTGTTGATGGTCGAGCACAACATGAGCCTCGTCTCGCGCATCGCCGATCGTATCACCGTCCTGCGTTCGGGAGCGATCATCGCCGATGGCGACTACGCCACGGTCTCACGCGATCCCCAGGTCGTCGAGGCTTATCTCGGCTCCGGCCGACGCAGGGCGAGGCACTGACATGACGGCTCAACCTCTGCAGCTGACCTCGACGACGACGCCGGCCCTGAGCATTCGCGATCTCCACGCCTGGTACGGGCATTCCCACATCCTGCACGGCATTTCCTTCGACGTGGCGCCGGGAGAAGTTGTGGCCCTGCTCGGCCGCAATGGCAGCGGCCGGACGACGACTTTGCGCGCGATCATGAACCTCGTCGGGCGGCGGGAGGGGTCGATCCTGGTCGCGGGCCGAGAAACGGCAAAATTGCAACCTCATCACATCTCGCGTCTCGGCATCGGATATTGCCCGGAGGAGCGCGGCGTTTTCGCTAGTCTAAGCTGTGAGGAGAACCTGCTGCTGCCCCCGCGGATCCGCGAGGAGGCCATGCAGGACGACGAGATCTACGCCCTGTTCCCCAATCTTCGTCGGCGGCGCGATGCCCCCGGTACGAAGCTCTCCGGCGGTGAACAGCAGATGCTTGCAATCGCTCGCATCCTGAGGACCGGTGCCCGAACCCTTCTGCTCGACGAGATATCGGAGGGGCTGGCGCCGGTCATTGTCGACGCACTCTTCGACATGATCCTGAAATTGCGCGAGCTGGGCTTCACCATCCTCCTCGTCGAGCAGAACCTCCACTTCACCGCGCCGCTGGCCGACCGCTTCATCGTCATCGAGCGCGGCAAGGTCGCCCTCGAAGTCGAGGCCAGGGATCTCGAGGCCAGCACGGCGGCCATCGACCGCCTGCTCGGCGTCTGAGGGAGAACGACATGACCATTCTCGGCCTGCCGATCCAGATTCTGTTTGGACAGCTCACCATCGGGCTCATCAACGGGAGCTTCTACGCGCTCCTCAGCCTTGGCCTGGCGATCATCTTCGGCCTGCTCAACGTCATCAATTTCGCCCATGGCGCCTTCTTCATGCTCGGCGCCCTGGCGGCGTGGCTCGCCCTGACCGTCGGAGGGGTGAACTACTGGTGGGCACTTGTCCTCGCCCCGCTCGCCACTGGCCTCTTCGGGATCATCGTCGAGCGCCTGCTGCTGCGCCGATTGCAGGGCCTGGATCACCTGTACAGCCTGCTGTTTACCTTCGGACTCGCGCTGGCGATCGAAGGTACGGTGCGCGACATCTACGGGACATCGGGCCTCGCCTATCCGGTGCCCGCCGCGCTGCGAGGACCAGTCGACCTCGGCTTCATGCGCCTGCCGGCCTACCGCATCTGGGTCGTGGTGGTGGCGCTCGTCGTCTGCTTCGGCACCTGGGCTTTGATCGAGAAGACGCGGATCGGCTCCTACCTGCGCGCCGGAACCGAAAATGCGCGGCTGGTGCAGGCTCTCGGCATCAACGTGCCGCTGCTCGTCACGCTGACTTATGGCTTCGGCGTCGCTCTCGCGGGGCTCGCCGGCGTGCTGGCGGCCCCGATCTATCAGGTCCAGCCGCAGATGGGATCCAGCATGCTGATCATCATCTTCGCCGTGGTCGTCATCGGCGGTCTCGGCTCGACCATGGGCACGATCCTCACCGGCCTGGCACTCGGCGTGATCGAAGGGCTCGCCAAGGTGTTCTACCCGCAGGCCTCCTCCACGGTCGTCTTCATGATCATGGTCATCGTCCTGCTGCTGCGCCCCGCCGGCCTCTTTGGGAAGGAAGCTTGACGATGAACCGCCTCGCTCCGCTCGCGCTGCTGGCTCTTGCCGCCATCCTTCCGCTCGTCGGCGTCTATCCGCTGTTCCTGACGAAGTGCCTGACCTTCGCGCTCTTCGCCATGGCCTTCAACCTGTTCACCGGCTATGTCGGCCTGCTCTCCATAGGTCATGCCTCCTTCTTCGGGATGGGGGCCTACATCGCCGGCTACGCGGCAAAGGCTTGGGGCATGCCCACCCCCGTCGCACTTCTGGCCGGTATCGCCGTCGCCACGGCTCTGGGCGCCGCCTTCGGCGCCATCGCGATCCGCCGCCGCGGCATCTATTTCGCGATGATCACGCTGGCCCTCGCGCAGATGGTCTATTTCTTCTGCAGCCAGGCGCCGTTCACCGGCGCCGAGGACGGACTCCAGAACATCCCGCGCGGCACGGCTTTCGGCCTGCCGCTCGGCGACGATCTCGTCTTCTATTACTTCGTGCTGGCTCTGACCGTCCTGGCCTACCTCTTCATCCAGACCATCATCGCCAAGCCGTTCGGGGAGACCCTTCAGGCCATCCGCGACAACGAGCCACGCGCCATATCGCTCGGCTACGACGTGCGCTCCTACAAGCTTGTCGCCTTCACGATTTCTGCGGCGATCGCCGGGCTGGCCGGATCCCTCAAAGCCTTCGCCCTCGGCGTGGCGACGCTTCCGGACGTCCACTGGACGCAGTCCGGCAACGTGATCCTGATGTGCCTGCTCGGCGGCATGGGAACCGCGCTCGGTCCGATCGTCGGTGCGATCGTCGTCGTACTGCTGGAGAACCAACTCGCCAGTTTGGGGGTGATCCGCCTCGGCTTCGTCAGCATCGACTTCTCGACCAAGGCCCCGATCGTGATCGGCATCGTCTTCATGCTGTGCGTCTTGCTCTTCCGCCGGGGCATCGTCGGCGAAGTCATTGCGCTTTTTGGCAAGCGCGGATTGGCTGTCGAGACGGCGCCAAGGCACACATCCTGATCCAGCGGCATTCGCGGAAATCGACATGAACGACTTCATCTTCAACACGACGAAGACCATCGTCTCGCAGCTGGGCGCCGCGGCACAGATCGCCGAGATCGTGATGCCGGTTCTCGGATCACGCATCGTCCTCGTTACGGATGCCGGCCTGCGACGTGCGGGCCTGCTCGAGCCCGCTCTCGCATCGCTCGGGAAAGCGGGCGCCTCGGTCGAGATTTTCGACGAGGTCGTGGCCGATCCCCCGGAGGCCAACGTGCTCGCGCTTGTCGGCGCCCTCCGTGAGCACAAGGCGACCGGGGTCCTCGCCATCGGTGGCGGATCGCCCATGGACGTGGCCAAGGTCGCCGCATTGATCACCGGCGGCGGCGAACAGCTCGCCGAGATCTACGGCGTCAACAAGGCCCGCGGTCCCCGCCTCCCGCTGGCCCTGGTGCCGACCACCGCCGGCACGGGCTCCGAGGTGACGCCGGTCGCGATCATCACCACGGGCGAAGCGATGAAGGCCGGCGTGGTCTCACCGCTGCTGCTGCCCGACATCGCCGTGCTGGACGCCGAGCTCACCATCGGCCTCCCACCGGCCGTAACGGCCGCGACTGGCATCGATGCCATGGTCCACGCCATCGAGTCCTATGCCTCGACCTCGCCGAACAACAACCCGATTTCGCAAGGCCTTGCGCGCCAGTCCCTGCGGCTGCTGGGTGCCAATATCCGGGAGGCTACCTTCAACGGCGCCAATCGCGATGCCCGCGCCGCGATGCTGCTCGGCTCGCTCTTCGCCGGGCAGGCTTTCGGCAACTCACCCGTGGCGGCCGTTCACGCGCTGGCCTATCCGATCGGCGGGCATTTTCACGTTCCCCACGGACTTTCCAACGCGCTGGTGCTTGCACCGGTGCTGCGGTTCAATCTTCCGAAAGCCCGGCACATCTACGCAGAGATCGCTGCTGACGCGTTCCCGGAACTCACCGCTATCGCCTTTGACGCGCGTGGTGAGGCCTTCGTGGACAAACTGGTCGAGCTCAACCGGGAACTGAACGTCCCTGCGGGACTTCATGCGGTTCAGATTCCGCGTGACGCGCTGCCCATGATGGCTCGGGATGCGATGAAGCAGACGCGCCTGCTCGTGAACAACCCCCGCGAGCTGACCTATGATGACGTATTGGGAATTTACGAGGAGGCATTCTGACTGAAGCGAAGCGGTCGGCAAGCAAGTAGGACGGTGCTGTGCTCACTTCCTAGCCTTGGCGAGTTCGGCGTCGAGCTCGGGCAGGATCGTGAAGAGATCGCCGACGAGGCCGTAATCGGCGACCTGGAAGATCGGCGCCTCCTCGTCCTTGTTAATGGCGACGATGACCTTCGAATCCTTCATGCCGGCGAGGTGCTGGATCGCGCCGGAAATGCCGACGGCGATGTAGAGCTCCGGCGCCACGACCTTGCCGGTCTGGCCGACCTGCCAGTCGTTGGGGGCGTAGCCGGCATCGACGGCGGCGCGGGAGGCGCCCATGGCGGCGCCGAGCTTGTCGGCGACCGGCTCGATCACCTTGCCGAAGTTCTCGGCCGAGGCGAGCGCGCGCCCGCCCGAGATGATGATCTTGGCCGAGGCGAGCTCCGGCCGGTCGGACCTGGCGACCTCCTCGCCCTTGAAGCTCGACTTGCCAGGATTGCCGGCCGCGGCGACGGTCTCGATCGGCGCGCTGGCGGCGCCGTCTCCGGTCGCCTGGAAGGAGGCGCCGCGCACGGTGATGACCTTCTTGGCGTCGGTCGCCTGCACCGTCTGGATGGCGTTGCCGGCGTAGATCGGCCGCTCGAACGTGTCGGGCGAGACGACCTTGGTGACTTCCGAGACCTGCATCACGTCGAGCAGGGCGGCGACGCGCGGCATCACGTTCTTGCCGGTCGTGGTGCCCGGCGCGACCAGCGCGTCATAGGCGGGCGCGAGGGAGACGATCAGGGCCGAGAGCGGCTCGGCGAGGCGATGCTCGTAAGCGGCGTCCTCGGCATGGAGCACCTTCTCGACGCCGTCGAGCTTCGCGGCGGCCTCGGCGACGGCCTTGGCGTTGTGGCCGGCGACGAGGACATGGACCGGGGCGCCGAGCTGCCTTGCGGCGGTCAGTGCCTTGCGGGTCGCCTCGTTGAGGCTCTTGTTGTCGTGTTTGGCGAGAAGCAGCGTCGTCATGATCAGAGAACCCCTGCTTCGTTCTTCAGCTTCGAGACGAGTTCGGCGACGGAGCCGACCTTGATGCCGGCCGAGCGGGCCGGCGGCTCGGTGGTCTTCAGCACCTTGAGACGGGGCGCGACATCGACGCCGAGGGCCTCGGCGGTGGTCTCGTCGAGCGGCTTCTTCTTGGCCTTCATGATGTTGGGCAGCGAGGCGTAGCGCGGCTCGTTCAGGCGCAGGTCGGTGGTGACGATCGCCGGCAGCGTAACCGAGAGCGTCTGCAGGCCGCCATCGACCTCGCGGGTGACCTCGGCCGAGCCGTCGCCGAGCACGAGCTTCGAGGCGAAGGTCGCCTGCGGCCAGTCGAGCAGGGCCGCCAGCATCTGGCCGGTCTGGTTGGAATCGTCGTCGATCGCCTGCTTGCCGAGGATGACGAGCCCGGGCGCCTCCTGCTCGACCAGCTTCTTCAAGAGCTTGGCCACGGCGAGCGGCTCGACGGCGCCCTCGACCTTGATCAGGATGCCGCGGTCGGCGCCCATGGCGAGCCCGGTGCGGATCGTCTCGGCCGCCTGCGCCGGGCCGATCGAGACCACCACCACCTCGCTCGCCTTGCCGGCCTCCTTCAGCCGCAGCGCCTCCTCCGCCGCGATCTCGTCGAACGGGTTCATCGACATCTTCACATTGGCGAGCTCGACGCCAGACCCGTCCGCCTTGACGCGGATCTTCACATTGAAATCGACAACCCGCTTCACGGGCACGAGAATCTTCATCGTTTTTATCACCATGGCGTCAGATCTGGCCCGGAAGATCGTTGTACGTCTCGGTTTGGCAGGCTTGGAATTCGCTGGTCGCCTCACAAAGGGCCGCGTGGCGAGCCAAGCCTGGAAACAGACCAGCCTGTGCGACGGTCGGCGTAGCAAAGCGAAGGAGCCGCCAGCCGACACCGACGGTGATGTCGGCCAGCGTGATCGTAATAGCCCTTCTGGATGCTGACATCGGTGTGGCAGATACCGCAGCGGGTGACCTCGACGAGGACCTCGGCTCCGGTCAGCGCCGGTTCCTCCTGGCAGACGATCTCGACCGGCGCACCATAAGCCGTAAGCGTATAGTTCTTCACGATCGTCTCCGATTAGAGCTGGCTGCGGGTCTTGCGGGCGACGAGCCCGAGGATCCCCTCGCGGAAGAGCAGCACGCACAGGACGAAGACGACGCCCTGGATGACGGTGACCCAGGCACCGAAGGAGGCGAGGTAGTTCTGCATCGTGACGATGACCGTCGCGCCCAGCAGCGGCCCGAACACCGTTCCCATGCCGCCGACCAGCGCCATCAGCACCGCCTCGCCTGACATCGACCAGTGGACGTCGGTCAGCGATGCGAGTTGGAAGACGAGCGCCTTCACCGAACCGCCGAGACCCGCAAAGGTGGCGGAGAGCACAAAGACTCCAAGCTTGTAGCGCGACGCGTGGTAGCCGAGCGAAATCGCGCGGGGCTCGTTGTCGCGGATCGCGCGCAGAACCTGGCCAAAGGGCGAGTGGATGATGCGGTACATCATCACCAGCGCAGCGATGAAGACCGCCGCGACAAAGACATAGAGAGCGTTGTCGCTGGTCAGAGGAACCAGTCCGAAGAGGCTCCCGCGCGGCACGGCTTGGATACCATCCTCGCCACCGGTGAAGCCGACGGCCTGAAGACAGAAGAAGAAGACCATCTGGGCCAGCGCCAGCGTGATCATCGAGAAGTAGATGCCCTGCCGCCGGATGGCCAGCGCGCCGAAGACCAGGCCGAGCGCAGCCGCGAGAGCCACTCCTGCCAGGACGGACACCTCGGGCGTCCAACCCCAGTGTTTCGCCGCATAAGCGGTCATGTAGCTCGCCATCCCGAAATAGGCGGCATGGCCGAACGACAGCAGCCCGCCGTAGCCGAGCAAAAGGTTGAAGGCGAGCGCGAAGAGCGCAAAGCACATCACCTTCATCAGGAAGACTGGGTAGACGAAGAAGGGGGACACGAGGACGAGCGCCACGATCACGGCGAATGCGATCTGATGCGAGCGATGGCGGCCCTTGCTGCGGGGTGCTGCTCCGCCGCGAGCGGCTTCCATTGAAACGGCAGTCATCAGGCTTCTTTCCCGAACAGCCCGGCGGGCTTGATCAGCAGGACAATCACCATGATGACGAAGATCACGGTGGCGGAGGCTTCGGGGTAGAACACCTTCGTCAGGCCCTCGACGAGGCCAAGCGCGAAGCCGGTGATGACGGAACCGAGGATCGACCCCATGCCGCCGATCACGACCACGGCAAAGACGACAATGATCAGGTCGGCCCCCATATTCGGGTTGACCGAGTAGATCGGGGCGGCGAGTACGCCGGCCAACGCGGCCAAGCCGAGGCCTGCGCCATAGGTCAGCGTGACGAGCAGCGGCACGTTGATGCCGAAAGCCCCGACGAGCGTCGGGTTCTCGGTTGCGGCCCTGAGATAGGCGCCTAGCCGTGTCCGCTCGACGACGAACCACGTCGCGAGGCATGCCGTGAGGGAGGCCACGACGACCCAAGCGCGATAATTCGGCAAGAACATGAAGCCGAGATTCTGCCCCCCGGTCAGTGCTGGCGGAATAGCGTATGGCAAGCCTGATGAGCCATAGCCGTTTCGGAAAAGGCCCTGGATGATCAAGGCCATCCCGAAAGTCAGCAGCAAGCCGTAGAGATGGTCGAGATTGGCGATGCGGGCGAGAAGAAGACGCTCGCAGGCCACGCCAAAGAGCCCCACGATGACCGGCGCGAGGACGAGCGCGCCCCAATAGCCGATGCCAAGGTAGTTCAGGAGCATCCACGCGACGAACGCTCCCATCATGTAGATTGCGCCGTGCGAGAAGTTCACGATCCGCAACAGTCCGAAAATGATGGCGAGCCCGAGACTCAGCAGTGCGTAGAAGGCGCCGTTGATCAGCCCGAGGAGAAGCTGGCCGAACAGGGCGACCGTCGGAACGCCGAAGATCATCGTCATGGCGTCAGACTCCGAGATAGGACTTGAGCTTGCCGAGATTCGCTTCGACCGCGCCGGCCGCGATCTCATCGACGACGCGACCTTGTTCGACGACGAAGTGGCGATCGGCGATCGTCGCGGCGAAATGGAAGTTCTGCTCGACGAGGACGATGGTGAAGCCTGCATGCTTGAGCATCGCGATCGTGCGCCCGATCTGCTGGACGATCACCGGTGCGAGTCCCTCCGTGGGCTCGTCGAGCAAGAGGCAGTCGGCGCCGGTGCGCAGGATGCGGGCGATCGCCAACATCTGCTGCTCGCCGCCAGAGAGTTTCGTCCCTTGGCTGCCGAGCCGTTCCTGGAGGTTCGGGAAGAGCTGGTAGATCCGATCGAGCGAAAGGCCACCTGCCTTGATGCGCGGCGGCAGCAGCAGGTTCTCCAGGACCGATAGGCTGGCGAAGATGCCGCGTTCCTCGGGGACATAACCGAGGCCGAGCCTCGCGATCTGGCGCGCCGGCAGGCCGATAGTTTCGGTCCCGGCCAGCGTGACCGAGCCTTGGCAGCGCGCCATCAGGCCCATGATAGAACGCAGGGTCGTGGTCTTCCCCGCGCCATTGCGGCCCAGCAGCGTGACGACCTCACCCTGGCGGACGTCAAAGTCGATGCCATGCAACACGTGGCTCTCGCCATACCAGGCTTCGAGCCGCTTAACCGACAGCAGAGGCGCGGCGCGCCCGGCAATGGTCTCGCCTGGCGATGCGGCTTCAATGAGCATGGCCATCTCCCGAGCCGATGTAAGCCTCGATCACGCGCGGATCCTGTGAGACGGTGGCATAGTCCCCCTCCGCCAGGACCTGCCCGCGGGCGAGCACGGTGATGCGGTCCGACAGTGTGGCTACGACCGAGAGATTGTGCTCGACCATCAAGATGGTCCGGTTCTTCGCGACGCGACGGATGAGTTCCGCGGTGCGGTCGACGTCCTCGTGGCCCATCCCTGCCATTGGTTCGTCGAGCAGCAGCATTTCCGGCTCGAGCGCCAACGTCGTGGCAACCTCGAGAGCGCGCTTGCGGCCGTAGGACAGGTCACTCGCCAGCCGGTCGACATAGGAAGCAAGGCCGACCGAATCCGCTAGGGCTTCGGCCTCGGCGTCGAGGCTCGTCAGACATTGTTCCCCGCGCCAGAAATCGTAGCTGTCCCCGCGCAGGCGACGTTGCAGCGGAATGCGGATGTTCTCGAGCACTGTGAGATTGGGGAAGACGGCGGAAATCTGGAAGGACCGCACGAGGCCCAAGCGCGCGATGCTCGCCGGTGCGTGACCTGTGATGTCCTCGCCCTTGAACGAGATCGATCCCGCCGTCGGCTTGAGAAACTTGGTGAGCAGGTTGAAGCAGGTCGTCTTTCCGGCTCCGTTGGGCCCGATCAACGAATGGATCTCACCCTGGCGCACCGAAAGGCTGACGCCGTCCACGGCACGGAATCCGTTGAACTCCTTCGTCAGATTGCGAGCTTCGAGGATTGTGTCCCCTACCATCTGCGTCCATCCCATGACTTGTTCGGTTGAGGATGCTCAGGGGCTCCTCATTCATGCCGGGGAGTGTCGACAGAGCGCGTCTGCCGGACTGTTCCGGGCCGAACCGTGTCTAACGACGGCGGAAGACGGGCTTCAAGAAACAAGAAGTCGGGCTGGGATGACGTTTTGGTAGCGCTATGGCGTCGCGCGCCACTGCGGGCATGCGAAATCCTTAGGCTGGCATGACGTCTTCGAAGTTGCGCGCGTCGGCGCGCTATCCAAGTCTGACCGCAAGACCGGCGACCGGCTGCGACAGCAGCTTCCCGCCTTAAAAAATCAACATCGCATCGCCGGCACGGGAAACGCCATGAAGACAATCGCAATTGCCGCCGCTGCGGGGCTCGTTGGTGCGAGCCTCGGTCAACCTCTCGCCGTCAACGCGCAGACGGTTTCGGACGACGTCGTCAAGATCGGCGTTCTCACCGATATGTCTGGCCTTTATGCGGACAATGTCGGCGCCGGGGCCGTCCTTGCCGCGAGAATGGCGATGGAGGATTTCGGCGGCAAGGTCGCGGGCAAGACGATCGAGATAGTTTACGCCGACCATCAGAACAAGGCCGATATCGGCTCCGCGATCGCCAACCGGTGGTACGACGTCGAAAAGGTCGATGCCATCACGGAGGTCGTGTCATCCGCGGTCGCGCTATCGGTACAGCAGATCAGCAAGGACAAGAACCGCGTCTTTCTGGCGACCGGACCGGGCACGCCCGATCTGACCGGAAAGGCCTGTTCGCCGGTCGGAGTTCACTGGGCCTACGACAACTATGCTCTTGGCAACGTCGTTGCCGGCGCCGTGGTCCGCCGCGGCTTGAAGAGCTGGTTCTTCCTCACCGCCGACTACAGCTTCGGTCACGCGCTGGAGGAACAGGCGGCGCGCGTGGTCAAGGAGAATGGTGGCGAGGTCAAGGGCAATGCCCGGCATCCGCTGGGGACCGCCGACCTGTCGTCATTCCTCCTGCGGGCGCAATCGTCCGGATCGCAGGTCATCGGCCTCGCCAACGCCGGCTCGGACATGATCAATTCGCTTAAGCAGGCGCGCGAATTCGGAATCACGGCTGGTGGCCAGAACATGGCGGCCTTGCTGGTCAATTTGCCCGACACCCATGCCATGGGGCTTGAGGTCGGCCAGGACTTGATCATCGCGGATAGCTTCTACTGGGACATGGACGACAGCACCCGGACCTGGAGCAAGCGCTTCATGGAGCGCTTCAACGGAAAGGCCCCGGGAAGCCTGCAGGCAGCCGTCTATGGCGCGGTGACACATTACCTCAAATCGATCGATGCGGCGAAGACCGACGAGGCGAAGGCCGTCTCGGCCAAGATGCGCGAGTTGCCGATCAACGACTTCTACACGAAGGACGGCAAGATCCGCTCCGACGGGCGCGTGATCCGCAACATGTACCTGCTGCAGATCAAGAAGCCTTCGGAGTCGAAGTACCCGTGGGACTACTACAAGGTCCTCACCACCGTTCCGGGCGACCAGGCATTCCGTCCGCAGGCGGCGGGCGGTTGCAGCATCGCTGCAAACTGATGGAGGGGATCGCCTTCTATCGGCCGCCTGAGGCGATTTCGCCTCAGCAGCTAACCAGGCTTGGCGCCTGGATCGAGAAGCTCGGCGCCCCGCCGCCTCGGCCCGTTCGCGTCACCCGATCGGACGGCAGGCGGCAGAACGCTAGGCCGGAAGATGGAGCGACGGATCGGCTGCGATCTCCTTCAGCAGCCACTCCTTGAAGGTTTCGAGCTTCTGACTCTCCGGGCGGTCCGTCGGCCATACGAGATGGTAGCCGAGGGGCCGCTCGACGGGCCGATCGAAGAGGGGGACAAGCTGGCCGCTCTCCAGCTCGTGAGACAAGAGCGCCCGTTGACCGATTGCGACGCCCAGTCCCTCGACGGCCGCCTGATAGGTCTGCACCGAGCTGTCGAACATCATTCCACGATCGTCAGGAAGGTCGGCATGCCCAACCGCCGCCAGCCAGTCCGGCCAGTCCCGGCGCCTGTAATAGGAATGCAGGAGGGTATGGCGGTTGAGATCCTCGATCGTATTGAGCTTGCCGCGCTTGAGCAGTGCAGGACTGCACACCGGCTGGATCACGTCCTTGAACAGCAGGATCGATTTGGTCCCGGGCCAATAGCCTTCGCCGAGCTGGATCGCGAGCTCGACCGTCTCCCGCGAGAAGTCGATCGGCTTGACGACGTTGCTGACGCGGATCAGCGCGCGGGGGTAGCGCTCATGGAACTTCGGCAGGCGCGGAATCAGCCATTTCGTGGCGAAGGTCGCATACGCCCTGATCTGGAGGGGCTCCGTCGGCTTGCGGTCCGTCAAACGGCCTGCGGCGGCTGCGATCCGCGCAAAGGGCTCTGCGATCTCGCCTGCGAACCTGATACCGGCCTCGGTCAGCTTGGCCCCATTGCGCTCGCGGTGAAAAAGCCTGACGCCGAGATAGCTCTCCAGCACCGCGATCTGCCGGCTCACGGCGGATTGCGTGACGTTGAGATCGGCAGCCGCGCGGCTGAAGCCGCCCAGACGCGCGGACACCTCGAAGACGTGCAGCGGGTTCAGAGGCGGCATGCGGCGGGTCATGGCGGCAACCATTTACGGGATGACTGGCTGGCAGAGCTAGCCGAAGCTACCGCGGCAGTAAATGAACGCGCCGAGGCTTCGCGCCCCGATCGCAGCTTCAGGGAGAAACGACGTTGGACGAACGTTACCGTAGCCTGCCACTGAACCCGTTGCGCGCCTTCGCCATCGCCTCGCGTCATAGGTCCTTCACCGCGGCGGCCCGCCACATGGGTGTGAGCCAGGTCGCGATCAGCCGCCAGATCGGCATCCTCGAGACCTATCTTGGAGTGAAGCTCTTCGAGCGCTCCTCGCATGCGGTCAAGCTGACCGACGTCGGCCGCTCGTTCGGGCAGGAAATCGCTGGCCTCTTCGACGGCATCGAACGCGCGACGAACCGCATCCTCGCCGACGAAAGCGACGCAACCATCAACGTTAGGATCTATCCGAGCTTCCTGAACCATTGGCTGATGCCGCGCCTCGCATCGTTCACCGCGCTCTTCCCGCAGTATCGCGTGCGCTTCGACACCGTCGTCGAACCTCTCGACTTCCGCAGCACCTATCTCGACTTGGCCATCCAGCTCGGCCACGGCAGCTGGCGCGAGGCGAAGTCGCGACCGCTCTTCGATGAATATGTCGATGCGGTCTGCAGCCCCGCATGCGCCGAGCGCCTGGCGGACCAGGTGCGGGCGTCCCGTTTGGACGGTGCCGAGATCCTGCAGTCGAGATACCGCCGACAGGAGTGGGAGATCTGGGCTGCGGGGGCAGGCGTGACGGTCGGGGCCTGCAATACGACCGAGTTCGATTCATCCCTGCTGACCTACAGTGCCGCGCGACAGGGCTTCGGGCTCGCGATCGGCCAACTCGCGCTGCTGAAGCCCGAGCTCGACGCCGGCGCGCTGGTGCGGCCCTTCGCCAGGCCGGTCGGGACGGGAGCAGCCTTTCACGCGATCTGGCCGACGACGAAATCGCTCACGCAGAAGACGCGCCGCTTCATCGACTGGCTCGCGGCCGCCGCGGCAGAGGTGGAACCAACTCGCGGCAATGTCACGCCGCTGCGCCCCAAATCCACGTCCCGCCCGGCAGCAGCGCCGGCAGATACGCCGCGCTACGCCACATAGGCGTATTTGACGTGCTGGAAGGCCTGGAGGCCCTCGACGCCGCCTTCCGCGAAGATGCCGCTCTCCTTGTGCCCGCCAAAGGGTGTCTCGGGCAGCGAGACGCGCCAGCCATTGCAGATCACGCTGCCGGCCTCGACGTCATCGATCGCGCGATTGACGGTGTGGACGTTGTTCGACTGGACGTAGGCGGCAAGAGCGAAGGGCAGTCGGTTGGCCAGCCCGATCGCCTCGTCATAGCTGTCGAACGCAGCCGTTGCCGCGATCGGCCCGAAAGGCTCGACGTTGGCGACCATCGACTCCGTATGCGCATCGGTGATCACGGTCGGAGCGAAGAAGGCGCCCTCGCGCTGGACGGCATCGCCGCCCGCAGCGATACCGAGGCCCTTCTGGCGGGCATCGGTGACGAAGCCCTGCATCGCCTTCACGCGGCGCGAGCTGACCAGAGGCCCCATCGTCGTGCTCTCCTCGAAACCGCAACCGAGCACCAGATCGTTGGCCGCCTTCGCCAGCGCCTCGTTGAATGCGCCATAGACCTTGCGCTGCACGAAGAAGCGCGTTGGCGCGATGCAGATCTGGCCCGAATTGCGGAATTTGGCGGCGGCTGCGGCCTTGGCGACCGCGGCGATGTCGACGTCGTCGAAGATCAGGACGGGGGCATGGCCGCCGAGCTCCATGATCGGACGCTTCATCTGGGAAACTGCCCGGGCGGCGAGCTGCTTGCCGATCTGCGTCGAGCCCGTGAATGTCACGCCACGCACGCAGGGCGCATCGATCAGGCGCTCGGAGATTAGGATCGGATCGCCGACCAGGATGGAGAGGGCTCCTTCCGGAAGCCCGCACTCATAGGCGATGCGGCCGAGCGCCAGCGCACAGGCCGGAACCTCCTCGGACGCCTTCATGATGATGGCGCAGCCTGCGCCGAGCGCCCCTGCCATCTTGCGCGAAGGCGTGATCAGCGGGGCGTTCCAGGAGCCGAAGGCCGCAACGACGCCGATCGGCTCCGGCATGACGAGCTGGCGAGCATGGGCTTCGCGCGCAGGAATGATCCGCCCATAGGCGCGCCTGCCTTCCTCGGCATACCACTCCCACATGCCGGCTGCCTGCTCGACCTCGGCGACGGCCTCCTTCCAGGGCTTGCCGAGTTCGAGCGTCACCAGCCGGGCCAGCTCGTTGGCGCGCTCGCGCATGGTGTCGGCGACCTTGCGGAGGACCCTGCCGCGATCGAAGGCCGAGCGCTTTCGCCAAACGGCGAAACCGCGTTCCGCCGCGGCCAGCGCCCGCGCGATATCGTCTTCCGTGGCGGTGGGGTACTGGCCGAGGACCTGGCCTGTGGTCGGATCGGTGATGTCGTGCATGGCGCGGCCGCCGCCGGTTTCGTAGGCGCCGCCGATGAGTTGGCCGATCTGCGGGTAGTGGCTAAGCGCGTCCGATCTCGTCTGCATGACACCCGTCCTTGCGGCGGCTCCTCCGCCCTTCTTCCGCGCCGATCTCGAGCGCTTGTTGCCTGCATCAGATCATGATGCCCCAGCCCGCGACAGCCAGCCCGTGTTTGGGCCAGCGAAACCTGCGGTTATGAGGCTACCCTCAAACGGCTCCCAGCCGAACTTCCAGTCGGGCTAGTCTGACGATCGCTCAGACGCCTTGCCGCGGCAGACCGGCTATGCACGAGAAACCAAAGCGACTGCGCTGTTCGGGTGCAGCAACATGTCCGGCCGGGAGGTTCCATCATGACGATCACCTGCAAGGGAGCGGTGCTGCGGACGATCGGTCTGGCGCAACCCTATGCCGAGACCATGCCGCTCTCGATCGAGCAGATTACACTGGCCTCGCCCGGCGCGCTGGAGGTCGTGGTCAAGGTGGCTGGCGCCGGCCTGTGTCATTCGGACCTCTCCGTCATCAACGGCCACCGGGGCCGCGACGTGCCGATGGTCATGGGGCATGAGGGTGCCGGCGAGGTCGTCGAAATCGGCGCGGCGGTGACCGACGTCAAGGTCGGCGATCACGTCGCTTTCCAGTTCTCGGTCTCTTGCGGCCGCTGTCGCGCCTGCCTGAGCGGGCGCCCCAATATTTGTGAGGCCGCGCCCGCCGCACGCTCAAAGGGCGAACTGATTTCCGGCGGATCGCGCATTCGCGACGCCGACGGCAATGTGCTCCGCCATCAGGCGGGCGTTTCCTGCTTCGCCGAATATAGTGTCGTCCATCGCGGTTCGGTCGTGGTGATCGACAAGGACCTGCCCCTGATCGAGGCGGCCGTGTTCGGCTGCGCAGTCATGACCGGCGTCGGCACGGTCGTGAACGGCGCTCGCGTCTCGCCAGGCGAGAGGGTTGCGATCTACGGTGTCGGCGGCGTCGGGCTCAGCGGCGTCATGGGCGCGCGGGTCGCCGGCGCCGAGACCATCGTGGCGATCGATCTCGACGATGCCAAGCTGGCTAAGGCTGCCAGCCTCGGTGCCACGCACTGCTTCAACGCCACCGATCCGGAGCTCGACGCCAAGGTCCGGGAGGCGACAGATGGCGGGGTCGATCATGCGCTGGACTTCGCGGGCGCTCTGCCCGCGCTGAAATCGGCCTATGCCGTCACGGTCCGGGGTGGACGCATTACCACCGCCGGGCTTGCGCCGCTCGGCGCCCAGTTCGCCTTCGAACAGGGCGATCTCGTCTCCAACGAGAAGTCGATCTGCGGCTGCTACATGGGCTCCTGCGTGCCGGTGCGCGACATCCCCCGCTTCGTGAAGCTTTACCGCAAGGGTGTCCTGCCAGTGAACGAGCTCCTCGACGGCGTGATCGGATTCGACGAGATCAACGCCGGTTTCGACCGCCTGGCATCGGGCGCCGCGCTCCGTCAGATCCTCGCGCCGCACGGGATTCCAGGCTGACTGCTGCAAACCCAGCCCGACAATCGCTCATGAGGTATTCACTTCAGCGAAGCTGATGGCCGGGTGCCGTTACCGTAGGATGGCGACGTCCAGGGAGAAAAAACAATGCCCGCTTCGATACCCTTGCTGTTCCAGCCTCTGACAATTCGCGGCGTTACCTTGCGCAATCGGATCGCGGTCTCGCCGATGGCGATGTACTGCGCCGATAACGGCTACCCGGTGCCGTTCCACCAGGTCCATTACGGCAAGTTCGCCATGGGCGGCGCCGGTCTGGTGTATGTCGAGCAAGCGGCCATCACGCGGACGGGTCGCATCACCAATGGCTGCCTCGGGCTGTGGGAGGATGGGCAAGCCGAAGCGCTCGCTCCCATCGCCGCCTTCCTGAGGTCACAGGGCGCGGTGCCTGCCATACAGATCAACCATTCGGGTCGGAAGGGCAGCGCCCAGCGCGCCTGGGAAGGCAACGGCGTGCTGACGCCGGAGAATCTGGCGAAGGGCGACGAAAGCTGGCAGCCGCTGGGAGCGTCGGACAATCCGTTTTCGGACAATTGGCCGGTTCCGAAGCCGCTCGACCAGGCCGGGCTCGGCGAGATCCGCGACGCCTTCGTCGCAACTGCGCTGCGAGCCCTGAAGGCAGGCTTTCAGATCATCGAACTGCATATGGCCCATGGCTACCTTCTTCAGAGCTTCCTTTCGCCGATCGCCAACAAGCGCACCGACGCCTATGGCGGCAGCCGCGAGAACCGGATGCGCTTCCCGCTCGAGGTCGCACGTGCGGTCCGAGCGGCGCTACCTTCCGACGTACCGCTGTTCGCGCGGATATCGGCGGTCGACTGGATCGACGGTGGCTGGGAACTCGACGACAGCGTCTCGTTCGCACGCGAACTCAAGCTGGCGGGCGTGGACCTCGTTGATTGCTCCTCGGGAGGGAACCTCCTGAAGGGCGCGACCAATTCGAACCTCACCCGCAGTCCCGGTTATCAGGCACCTTTCGCGCGCCGGTTGCGCGCCGAGGCTGGTGTCATGAGCCAGGCAGTCGGCCTGATCCGGTCGCCGGAATTCGCCGAAGCGCTGTTGCAGGAGGGGGCGGCGGACATCATCGCTATCGGACGCCAGATGCTGTTCGACCCGTTCTGGGCCCATCACGCTGCCGAGGCGCTCGGTCAGACTGGCGCCTTCGAGGCCTGGCCCAAGCCTTATGCCTGGTGGCTGGAAAAATGGTCGAGCGGCCTGCGCGCGAGCGGGGAGCGCCCCGCCGCATGAAGCGGTCGCTCCAGCTTGGCGGGATGACGATCGACCTGCTGCCGGAGATCGAGCATCGCATGATGCCCGTCTCCTTCCTGTTCGACGCCTTGACGCGCGAGCAGATGGAAGCCGGCTCGTCCTGGCTCGACGGTCGCTTTCTCGACCCCGCGACGATGACCCTCGGCCTCGCCTTCCAGGCCTATGTGATCCGGAGCGAGGGCCTGACCATCCTGGTCGATTCCTGCAACGGCAATCACAAGCAGCGGCCGACCGCGCCGTGGCAGCACGATCTGCGGTCAAACGCCTTCCTCGACAATCTCGGGCGTCTCGGCCTGCGGTGCGAGGACGTCGACATCGTCGTTTGCACACATCTGCACTGCGACCATGTCGGCTGGAATACGCGGCTGGACAACGGCCGCTGGGTGCCGACATTTCCCAATGCGCGGCATCTCTTCGGCCGCAAGGAATACGACCATTTCCTCGGCCGCTTCCAGCGGGAAGGCGCCGCCGCGGTGAACCACGGCGCCTTCGTCGACAGCGTGTTGCCAGTGGTCGACGCGGGGTTGGCATTCTTCGTCGACGATGGCCACGTGGTCGTTCCGGGCGCAGAGGGCGAGGTCTCGCTGATGCCTGCGCCAGGCCATTCCTTCGGGCATTGCTGCGTTCGGGCACGGGCCGACGGGGAGGAAGCGATCATCTGCGGCGATGCGCTCCATCACCCGATTCAACTCGAGCTGCCGGATCTCAGGATGCGTGCCGATCTCTATCCCGACGTCGCAATCGACACGCGTCGCCGGTTGCTGGCGCATTGCGCCGACACCGGCGCGTGGCTTCTCGCCGGCCACATCCCGTTTCACTCGATCGCGCAGGTGCGCCGCTTCGAGGATCGCTTCCGGTTCGGTTGAACCCTTGCGACATTGCTCGGCAGGCCGATTGAATCGAAAGGCCCGGCTGCAGCGAGCCGGGCCTTCTGCTGTCGGCTATTTCCGCGAGTAGATCAGTTCGAGACTAGTGGGCAGGGCGAACCAGCCAGCGGCCGGAATGCCTCATCGCCCGGAACCTTCCTGACCATCTTGTAATAGTCCCAAGGCGCCTTCGATTCCTCCGGCGACTTGACCTCGAAGAGGTACATGTCGCGCACCACGCGGCCATCGGCCCGCAACTTGCCGCCCTTGGTCATGAAGTCGTCGATGGGCAGCTCGCGCATCTTGGCCATGACGGGGGCCGCCGAGTCGCTGTTGGCTGCCTTCACGCCCTTGAGATAGTGGGCGACGGCGCTGTAGACGCCCGCCTGGTAGAGCGAGGGCATAGCCTTGTGGCGGGCGAAGAAGCGCTTGGAGAACGCCCGGGTATCATCGTCAAGGTCCCAATAGAAAGGGCTCGCAAGCATGATGCCCGAGGTCGCCTTCAAGCCGAGCGCGTGGACCTCGTTGATGGCGAGCAGAAGCGTCGCAAGCTTCTGGCCCGACTGCGTCACGCCGAATTCCGCCGCCTGCTTGATCGCGTTCTGGGTATCGGCACCAGCGGTCGCCAGGCCGATGACCTGTGCCTTGGATGCCTGGGCCTGCAACAGGAACGACGAAAAATCGGCGGTGTTGGCAGGCGCGCGCACCGCGCCCGCAACCTGCCCGCCAACCGATTTGACGACCGCGCTGGTCTCTGCTTCGAGGGTGTGGCCAAACGCATAGTCGGCAGTCAGGAAGAACCAGTTCTTGAAGCCGTTGGCGACGACGGCGCGCCCTATCACCTGCGACAGCGCGTAAGTGTCATAGGTCCAGTGCGCTCCGACCGGGGAGCAGGCCTTGCCCGTCAGATCCGAGGCCGCAGGGCTGGAGAAGATCACCATGCGGTTCTTCTCCCGCGCGATCGCCTGGGTTGCCAGAGCCACCGCCGAATTGGGAACATCGAGGATGAGATCGACCTGATCGATGTCATACCACCGGCGGGCCACCGCGGCACCGACATCGGCCTTGTTCTGGTGGTCGGCGGAGATCAGCTCGACCGGCGTGTTTCCAATCTTGCCGCCGGCATCCTCGACGGCCATCTGAGCCGCCAAAACCGAGCCAAGGCCGGTATTGTCCGTGTAGAGACCGGAGAGATCGGTCAGAACGCCGATCTTGATCTTCCCGTCGCTAAACTGAGCCTGCGCCTGTGCGGACATGAACATGGCAGCCACCGCCGCAGCGATGGAGAACTTGGCTTTCATCGGAGACCCTCCCAAGGTCGGCTGGCGCGGCTGCCATTCGCGTGTTTTCACCGCATAAGGCGCGAGTGGCTTTCCGCCACAGGCTCGTCGACGACTATTCACCGAAGAGGCCGGTCCACAACTTCGCGAAGCGAAACCCAGACCGACTTTTCGGAATGCGCGCCGGCCCTCATCGCCCCTTCGGCGCTTGCCATTCCAGGCGCTCATCGCAAAAGTCATGAGGTTCCGACCTCTGCGAACTTGCCGGAATGTGGTCGCGGCCTGCATCACCTTGGCAAATCTGAGCGCCGCATCGCCGCGGACCGGGAAGAAATCGCATCCAGGGTGGCCAGCATGGACTTCACGTTATCCGAAGAACAGCAGATGTTCGCTGGCTCGGTACGCCGCTTCGCCGAGCAGCATCTCGCTGCAGGCCGCCTCGAGCGCGCCCACAACCCGTCATTCCCCTTCGACGTCGCCCAGATGATGGGCGAGAACGGCCTCATGGGCATCGCCATGCCGGTCGAGGATGGCGGGCAAGGCGGCAGCCTGATGGATTCCATCATCGCGATCGAACAGGTCGCGGCGGTCTGCCCTCGAAGTGCCGACGCGGTCCAGGCCGGCAATTTCGGGCCGATACGCACCTTCGTCGAGTATGCCACGCCCGAACAGAAGGAGCGCTTTCTTCCCGACCTGCTGGCTGGCCGCAAGGTGATCAGTCTCTGCATGACCGAGTCCGACGCGGGGTCGGCGGTCACGGAGCTGAAGACCACCGCCAAGCCGGATGGCGACGGCTATCTGATCAATGGCGCCAAGATCTTCTCGACCCACAGCCCCGACGCCTCCCTTTATCTCGTCTATGTCCGCTTCGGGCCCGGCGTCGGCGGCATCGGCTCGGTGCTGGTCGAGCGCGACGCGCCCGGGCTGGTTATCGGCCAGCCTTCCCCCTTCATGGGCGGCGAAGAATGGGCTCAGCTCTATTTCGAGAACTGCCGAATCCCTGCCAAGAACGTCCTGCTTGGGCCCGGTGGCTTCAAGAAGCAGATCTCGGGCTTCAACGTCGAGCGACTCGGCAACTCGTCGCGCGCGCTGGCGGTTGGCCGATACGCCTTCGAGCTCGCTCGAGAGCATGCCGCGACCCGTACCCAGTTCGGCCGGGCCCTCTGCGAGTTCCAGGGTCTTCAGTGGAAGTTCGCCGACGTCTACCTCAAGCTCGAGGCGGCCCAGCTCCTGCTCTACCGGGCCGCATCCGTGAAGGAGGGCGAGCTTCCATCCGCCTCCGATACCGCGCTCGCAAAGCTCGCTTGCAATCAGGCCGGCTTCGATGCGGCCAACGAGGCCATCCAGGTCTTGGGCGGTCTGGGCTACAGCACGGAGTCCCTGGCGGAATACTGCATGCGCCGAACACGCGGCTGGATGATTGCCGGCGGCTCAACCGAGATCCTCAAGAACAGGGTCGCCGAGCACATTTTCGATCGGCGCTTCGACCAGCGGCGGCCTCAGGCCCTGGCGGCCGAATAGATGGCGACGGCAATGCCCGACTGGAGCCGCGCGATCCTGCGCCCAAGCAGCGTCGCGCTGATCGGCGCCTCCGACGATGCGTCCAAGACAGCGGGGCGGCCGCTGCAGTATCTGCGGGCGGCCGGCTATGAGGGCAAGGTCTACCCGATCAACCCTCGCCGTAACGAGGTTCTCGGCGAGAAAGCCTGGACCTCTCTCTCCGATCTTCCGGAAGTGCCCGAGCACGCCTTCATCCTCACGGGGACGAATGCCGCGATCGAGGCGGTGGCGGAATGCGGCACACGCGGCGTCAAAGTCGCGACCATCCTCGCCAGCGGCTTCTCTGAAGCCGGCGCGATCGGTGCCGAGCGCGAGACGCGGCTGCGGGAGATTGCCCGTCGGACCGGAATCCGTCTGATCGGGCCGTCGAGCCTTGGCGTCGTCAACCTGCATGACGGGATGACGCTAACTGCCAATGCCGCCTTCGCGGAAGGCAATCTCCCGCGCGGATCGATCTTCGTCGCCTCGCATTCGGGCAGCATGATCGGCGCCCTGCTTTCACGCGGCAAGGCTCGCGGCATCGGCTTCTCGGGTCTCGTCTCGGTCGGCAACGAGATCGATCTGAGCCTGGGTGACATTTGCGCCGCAACGCTCGATGACGACCAAGTCGGCAGCTACATGCTGTTCCTGGAGTCGCTCAACCATGCCGACGCGCTGCGGCGCTTTGCCCTGGCGGCGCATGAGCGAGGCAAGCCGGTGCTTGCCTACAAGCTGGGTCGATCGAGCGAGGCCGCCGAACTTGCGACATCGCATACCGGCGCGCTCGCCGGTGACGACGACATCGCCGAAGCCTTCCTGCGCGAATGCGGCATCGCCCGGATTGAGACGCTGGACGGTTTCCTTGAAGCCCTACCGCTGCTCGGTCGCACGCCCATCCTCCCGCCCGGCGCCAAACCGCGCGTAGGTGTCGTCACGACCACGGGCGGTGGCGCGGCGATGGTGGTGGACCAGCTCGGCGTGCGCGGCGTCTCGGTGGCCGGCCCTTCGGAAAGCCTGGTGGCCGGCCTGGCCGGCGCCGGAGCCCCCGTCGAACCCGCGCGCATCGTGGACCTCACGCTCGCCGGGACGCGCCCCGAGGTGATGAAGTCTGCGCTCGGCACCATGCTGGCGTCCGGCGAGTACGATCTTGTGGTCGCGGTCGTCGGCTCCTCGGCTCGCAACCATCCCGATCTCGCGGTCGCACCCATTCTCGAAGTGGCCAGGGCCAACAGCCCGCTCGCCGTCTTCATCGTGCCCGACGCACCGCAAGCGCTCGACATGCTGGCGCGCCACGACGTGCCTGGCTTCCGCACGCCGGAATCCTGCGCCGATGCCATTCGCGCTGCGTTTGCGCGCGACACGCCCGTCGCGCGCAGCCTGCGCATCTCGGCGGCCGAAAGCGAGCCGATCGATGAGCAGGAGGCTTATGAGCTCTGCGACCGCATCGGCGTGGCGCGCGGTGCGACGGCAATCCTCCGCGTCGGCGAGCCGCGGCCGGCCCTGCCCTTCGCGTTTCCGGTCGTAGCCAAGGTGCTTTCGCGGGACATAGCTCACAAGAGCGATGTCGGCGGGGTAGCCCTTGGTCTGCGCGACGTCGATGCACTCGACGAGGCGGCTCGACGCATTCGCGATGATGTCCGGCAGCACCTGCCGGACGCCGATGCCAGTCGCATCCTTGTGCAGCCGATGGAGCGCGGAATCGGAGAGGCCCTGATCGGCTATCGCGTCGACCCGCAGGTCGGGCCGGTGGTGATCGTGGCGGCGGGTGGTGTGACGACCGAGATTTACAAGGATCGAGCCCTACGTCTCGCTCCGGTAACGATCGAGACCGCACGCGCCATGATCGCCGAGGTGAAGGGCTTCGCCACATTGCGCGGCTTCCGCGGCAAGGCACGAGGCGACCTCGAGGCGCTGGCTCTGACGCTGGTCAAATTCTCGCGGATCGGCGAAACCGAACCGCGCGTGATGGAAGCGGAGATCAATCCGATCCTCGTCCGGCGGGAAGGTGAAGGTGTCGTCGCGGTCGATGCGCTCGCACGCCTGTCGAGACCATGACGGCCGCGGGAGGACAATACATGATCGACGGCCTCACTGAAGCCGTGAACCGGCGCGAGTCGCTCGTGCGACGCGGGCGATACGTCACCACGCGCATGCTCGTCGAAGTCGGCGACCTGGCCTATCTCGTCGAGATCGAGCAGGGGCGCATCGCCTCCGTCCGACGCGGCCCGTTCGTAATGCCGAGTTGGACCTTCGCCCTGCGGGCCCCCGCCGATGCCTGGAGCGCCTTTTTCGCGCCTGTGCCGCAGCCGGGCTTTCACGACCTGTTCGCATTGCTGAAGAAGCGCCTTCTCAGGATTGAGGGCGACCTCCATCCCTTCATGGCGAACCTCCGCTATTTCAAGGAGATTTTCGCGGCGCTGCGCGAGGAGACCCACCGGTGAGCGCCACATTCGAACCCGTCATCGGCCGCTATATTCGCACCGAGCTCCTGGGCCGTCAGCACCGGATCTATGTCGAAGAGGCGGGCCAGGGCATTCCGCTGCTGTGTCTCCACACGGCCGGCTCCGACACGCGGCAATACCGCAATCTTCTCAATGATCCGCAGGTTCTCGAGCGCTACCGGGTCGTCGCGTTCGATCTCCCCTGGCATGGAAAGTCGTCCCCCCCGGCCGGATGGCATGACGAGGACTACAAGCTGTCATCGGCCGACTACGTCGCGATCATCCTGGGCATCATGGAAGCGATGGGGCTGGACAATCCCGTAGTGATGGGCTGCTCGATCGGCGGCCGCGTCGTTTTGCATCTCGCCCTGCATCATCCTGAGCGGTTCAGGGCTGCGATCGGGCTGCAATCGGGCGCCCATGTCGATCCCTATTATGATCTGTCCTGGGCCAATCGGCCCGACGTCCATGGCGGCGAGGCCTGCGCTGCGATCGTTTCCGGGTTGATCGGGCCGCTCTCCGGCGACGCCGATCGCTGGGAGACGCTGTGGCACTACATGCAGGGCGGCCCGGGCATCTTCAAGGGCGATCTCTATTTCTACACCCAGGATGGCGACATCCGCGACGAGGTCGCGAAGATCGATACGTCTCGATGCCCCCTCTACCTGCTGACGGGCGAGTACGACTACTCCTGCACGCCGGAGGACACGCTCGATCTGAAGCGCCGCATCGCAGGCGTCGAGGCGACGATCATGCCCGGCCTCGGCCATTTCCCGATGAGCGAGGACCACGTCGCGTTCATGGCTCATCTGGTGCCGGTGCTGGACAAGATCGCGAAAACCGGAACGCCAAAGGGCTGATCCGATGGCAACCATCGTCGAGCATACCCGCGGCGGAGCATCCGTGCTTGCGCCCGTCCGGCTGGAGCGGCAAGGCAGCATCGGCTTCATCGTCATCGACAACCCGCCGATCAATGCCGGGGCGCTACCTGTCCGGCTGGGGTTGATCGAGGCGCTGAACGAACTCGCCCGCGATCCGGAGCTCGCGGCAGGCGTCATCATCGGCGCGGGCTCGACCTTCATCGCCGGCTCAGACCTGAGGGAGTTCTCCGCTCCTCTGGCCGATCCCCAGGTGCCGGCCGTCATCGCGGCGATCGAAGCCTGTCCGAAGCCCGTGGTAGCAGCGATCCACGGTGCCGCGCTCGGCGGCGGTTTTGAGATCGCGCTGGCCTGCGATGGACGTGTCGCGGTCGTGAGCGCGGTGGTCGGCCTGCCTGAGGGAGCCTTCGGCATCATTCCGGGAGCGGGGGGCACCGTCCGGCTGCCGCGGCTCACGGATGCCGCGACAGCCCTCGAGATCATTACGTCATGCCGGCGCGTCAAGGCACCCGAGGCCTGCAGGCTCGGCATGATCGACGCCATCGTCACCGATTTGCGGGCAGAGGCTGCGACGTTCGCCCTGGCGCTTCCCGGCAAGCGGCGGCTGCGAGACGCGCTGCCGGTCTCCGTCGATGACGAAACCTTCGAGAAAGCGGCCGGCACCGCACTCCGCAAGGGCCGGGGCCGCCCTCATGTCATCGAGGCCATCGCGGCGGTCAGGCGGGCTGTGAGCGAGCCGGTGGATACGGCGCTGACACAGGAGCGCGCGGTCTTCCAGCGTCTGCGGATGTCGGACGAGTCCGCTGCCCTGCGGCACCTCTTCTTCGCCGAGCGCGAAGCCGGCCGCATCGCGGGCCTGGCGGGCGTCGCCCCCTTGACGGTCGCGAAGATCGGCATCGTCGGCGCCGGGACCATGGGTTGCGGGATCGCGGCCGCCTTCCTGCTCGCCGGGCTGCCCGTGACGTTGGCCGACCTCAAGCCGGAGGTACTCGCCACCGCGGCAGAGCGCATCGCCGGCTTCACCTGCCGTACGCCCGACGCGACGCGTACCGCTTCGCTGAGTATCGCCGATGGGCTCGACGCGCTCGGCGATTGCGACCTTATCGTCGAAGCCGTATTCGAGGATCTGGAGGTCAAGCGGGCGCTGGTTGCCTCGCTCGATGCGCTTGCCAAACCCGGCGCCATCATCGCCTCCAATACCTCCTATCTGGACCTGAACCTGATCGCTTCGGCTTCAAGCCGACCGGATTCGGTCGTCGGGCTGCACTTCTTCGCACCCGCCCACATCATGAAGCTGCTCGAGATTGTGCGCGGCGCGAAGACGGCACCGGCCGCCCTCGCGACGGCGCTCGCGCTCGGGCGCCGTCTCGGCAAGGTCGCCGTCGTAGCCGGCGTTTGCGAGGGCTTCATCGGCAACCGCATCTACAACGCCTATCGCGCGCAATGTGAGGTCATGTTGCTCGAAGGCGCGCTGCCGCAGGAAGTCGATGCCGCGATCGAGGCTTTCGGCTTCGCCATGGGGCCGTTTGCCGTGTCCGACCTCTCCGGGCTCGATATCGCCTGGGCCAACCGGAAGCGGAAGCAAGCGGTTACGGGCGACCGCATGCACGACATGCCAGTCTTGGAATGGCTGGTCGCAGAGCATCGGCTCGGCCGGAAGACGGGCGCCGGCTGGTATCGCTATGTCGACGGCAAGGCAGAGCCTGACGCTGCGGTCGCCGCGCTGATCGAACAGGCGCGCCGGGACAGAGGCGTCGTGGCACAGCCGCTTGCAAGGGACGAGATCCAGCTGCGTGCGCTGACCGCGATCGTCAACGAGGCCCTGCTGGTGCTGGAGGACGGGATTGCCGCGCGTGCCTCCGACGTCGATCTCGTCCTGATCAATGGCTACGGCTTCCCGCGGCATCTGGGTGGTCCGCTGCATTGGGCTTCCCACCAGGAACCTGAGCGACTGAACGCTGCGCTCGACAAGCTGGCGGCGGCCGCGGGGCCGGGCGGAAGACGTGGCGACCTCGCCCGGCTCGGCTGAGGCCGAAGGAGAAGCGTATATGACTGAAGCTTTCATCTGCGATTATATCCGCACGCCGATCGGCCGCTTTGGCGGCGTCCTGTCGTCGGTCAGGGCCGACGATCTTGGCGCAGTACCGCTGCGGGCGCTGCTTAAGCGCCATGCCGGGCTCGATCCCGAGGCGATCGACGAGGTGATCTTCGGCTGTGCCAACCAGGCCGGCGAGGACAACCGCAACGTCGCGCGCATGTCACTGTTGCTTGCGGGCTTGCCGGTCTCGGTTCCAGGCACGACGATCAACCGGCTTTGCGGCTCGGGCATGGATGCGGTGATCGCGGCCGCCCGCGCGATCAAGGCCGGCGAGGCCGACCTTGTCATCGCCGGCGGCGTCGAGAGCATGTCGCGCGCCCCTTTCGTCATGCCGAAGGCGACGAGCGCCTTCTCGCGGCAGGCCGAGGTCCACGACACCACGATCGGCTGGCGCTTCGTCAACCCGCTGATGAAGCAGCAATACGGCGTCGATTCGATGCCGGAGACCGGCGAGAACGTCGCCGCCGATTACAAGATCACGCGCGAGCACCAAGACGCCTTCGCGCTGCGCTCACAGCTCAAGGCTATCGTCGCCCAGCAGAACGGACGTCTCGGGCGCGAGATTATCCCGGTTGAAATCCCGCAGCGCAAGGGTGAGCCGATCCGGGTAGAGGCCGACGAGCACCCGCGCGGCGATACCACGCTGGCAACACTCGCCAACCTGGCTACTCCCTTCCGGAAGGAGGGTGGCACCGTCACGGCGGGTAATGCGTCAGGCGTGAATGATGGCGCGGCGGCCCTCATCATTGCCTCGGACGGAGCGATCAGACGCCATGACCTGACCCCGCTCGCCCGCATCGTCGCGGGCGCCAGCGCGGGCGTGCCGCCGCGTATCATGGGCATCGGCCCGGTCCCGGCGACGCGCCGGCTTTGCGCCCGCATCGGCCTGTCGCCGAGCGATTTCGATCTGGTCGAGCTCAACGAGGCTTTCGCGAGCCAAGGCATCGCCGTGCTTCGCGAACTCGGCATCGCGGAGGATGCCGGCCATGTGAACCCCAATGGCGGCGCGATCGCGCTCGGCCACCCGCTCGGCATGTCAGGGGCTCGCATCGCGGGGACCGCCGCGCTCGAACTATCGCTGACCGGCAAGGTGAACGCGCTAGCGACCATGTGCATCGGCGTAGGACAGGGCATCTCGATAGCGCTGGAACGTGCCTGAATCCCTGCAATCTTGCAGACGAAAACTCATGCATGACGTCTCGACAATACCGCTAGCCGTAGCGCTCGCGCGCATTCCCGGACCAGCCCCCGAGAAGTGGGCATCGGGAGAGCGTTCATGAAATTGTCTCGCAGAGCGCTGCTGGGGCTGGCGCAACGTCATTGGCTATGCCGCCCTGATGCCTTCCGGGCGCGTGCTCAACCGGATTACCCAAATAGGTCGGCGGGCCGGCAGATGTGACGACCCGCATCCTGACTGAGGACATGACACGACAGCTCGTCAGGGAATCGTAATCGAGAACAAGGCGGGTGCCGGCGGCAATATCGGCACGGGCACAGCGGAACCGGCCTATTCTATTCGCTGAGCAATACGCCCCTGTTCATCAGGAAACCCGGATCGATGGCCGTCTTGAGACTCTTGATCAGGCCGAGCTTCCGACCGTCGGCATAGGTATCAAGAAGACCTCGCTTGAACCGGCCGATCCCGTATTCGGCGCTGAACGAACCGCCATGTTCCAGCGCGATCTCATAAAGCCGAGGGGATAGCTCCGCCTCGATCATGGCGGTGAAGGCGATCCTGTCCGCTCCGGGCGGAACCAGCACGTTAAAATGGATATTGCCATCGCCGACATGGCCATAGAGCGAAAGCTCCAGCGCTGGGTCGAAAGATCGCACGGCGTCGACGGCCTCGCGCATGAAGCGATCGGCCGAAGACAGCGGCGTGGATATGTCGTGCTTGACGGAGCCGCCTGCCGCCTTCTCGTCCTCCGGTAGCAACTCGCGCCGGCGCCACATCTCTGTCCTTTGTCGGCCACCAGTCGCGATGAGTGCGTCCTCGGCCCAGCCCCTCGTGAAGAACTCTTCGAGCAAGCCCGTTAGCACCTCGTCCAGCGGGATTCTCGCGGTCGACGAGGTGAGCTCGACGAGCAGAGCACCGCCGGAGCCGCCTTCCAGGACCGGTGGCGACGCGTGCGAAAGAGCAAGGGAGCGAGGTGATAAGAACTCGAACGAGGTGATGAGATCGGCGCTTTCCCGCCTGGCGAGGGCGATCATCTCGCCTAGCGGCGGATTCTCCGCGAGCTTGACCCATGCGGTAGCATGCGTGTCAGGGATCGGATGCAGCTTCAGGACCGCGCCGGTGATGATACCGAGGGAGCCCTCGCTGCCGATGAAAAGCTGCTTGACGTCATAGCCCGAATTGTTCTTCCGAAGCGCCCGCATGTCGTCGAAGATGCTTCCGTCAGGAAGCACGACCTCGAGGCCCAGGACGAGATCGCGGGCCATGCCATAACGCAGGACCGCGATACCGCCGGCGTTGGTCGCGATGTTGCCGCCGATCGTGCAGGACCCTTGGGATCCGAGTGACAGACCGAACGCAAGACCCGCAGAACCCACCGCATCGTGGATCGCCTGCAGCGTCACTCCTGCGTCGACCGAGATGGTAAACCCAATGCGGTCGAGGCCGCGAACGCTGGTCATCCGCTCCAGGCTGACAACGGCCTGCGTAGCCGTGCTGTCGGGGGTGGCGCCTCCGCAATAGCTGGTGTTGCCCCCTTGCGGGACCAGACCGACACCGTTCTCACGGGCAAGCAGCACGATCGCGACGACCTCCGCGGTGGATCTCGGTCGCAGAACCGCGCACGCGCGGCCCGTCATGAGCGCGCGCTGATCGGTCTCGTATTTCGCCAGCAGGGACGGATCGGTCACCACCGCTGGGCCGTCCAAGGCCTCGCGAATCCCCGCGATGAAGCGTTCTACGGACATGGAATGCCTCGTCTGGATCTAGCGACGGCGACGCCGGGAGGAAATTCGCGCGGCGGGTTTCGCTACCGAATCTGAAGGATGTCCCTGGCTTCCTCCGGCGAAGCCAGACGTCCTCCGAGCGACTCCACGATCCCTCGCGCCTTATGGGCGAGCTGAGCGTTGCTCTCCGCCAGCACGCCCTTGGAGATGTAGATGTTGTCCTCCAGCCCGACTCGGACGTGGCCGCCATGCAGGAAGGAGAGCGCGACGAAGGGGAACGACATCCGCCCGATGCCGAAGGCGGCCCAAATCGAGTCCGCCGGGAGCATCCTGATCATCGTCGCCAGCATGTCGGGGGTGGCCGGCGCCCCGTATTTGACGCCCATGACCAGCTGCACCAGGGGCCGCGCATCGAGAGTCCCGTCCGCGATCAGATCGTTCGCCAACTGGATGTCGCCGGTATCGAACAATTCGAGTTCCGGCCGCACTCCGAAGCTGCGGATCTCGGCAGCCATGGCGCGGACCGTCGGAGGCGTGTTCATCACGATCGAGCCGAAGGAGAACATCGTGTTGAGATCGAGCGTGCAGATCTCCGGTTTGATCGCCCCGACATGCGCGACGCGCTTCCCCGGGAAGGTCAGCGTGCTCCCCGGCCCCGCGACGCGCGGGTCATCCGCCGCGGGTGTGAAGCGGCTGCCGGGACCCGTTGTGAGATTGATGACGAGCCGGGGCGAAGCGGCACGGATGCGCTCGACGACCTCGCGATAGAGTTCGAGCTCCATCGAGGGGGCACCGGTTTCGGGATTGCGGACGTGGATATGCACGACGGCCGCCCCCGCCTCGCCCGCCTCGATGCAGGCATCGGCGATCTGCTTCGGCGTGATCGGCAGACCCGGATGCTGGTCCGGGCGCGTCAGATTTCCCGTGACGGCGCAGGTCAGTATCGTCGGCTTCTTGCCGAGATTGATCATGGTTTCCTCCTGGTCCTTCGATCTCGTCCTGGGCGACGCAGGCGTCAGCGCGGGAACAGATGTCCGTAGCGGTCGATGAACTCACCGATCGCATCGAGGATCGCGTCGGTGTCCTTGTCTTCGATCAGCAGGGACAGGGACATCATCCCGCGCTGGGCGATCCAGAAGCCCGAGCTCACCATGTGGAGCCAGAGCAGCTCGCGCAGCTCCTGCGGTCCCTTCTTCACAGCCCAGGCATCGGCAACGGGGCCGTCCACGAAATGCATGTTCATGATCGAGCCCAGGCCGCTCGCCGTCATCCGGACGCCGCACTCGGCGGCCAGCGCGTTGATCCGTTCCCGAAGCCGGTCGCCCCGGCGGTTCAAGACGGCGCAAGCCTCGTCGTCGAAAAGCTCGCCGAGCACCGTCACGCCGCAGCTCATGGTGATGGAATTGTTGTTGAAGGTGCCCGCGTGGGAGAGCCCGCCTTTGAGACGCGGGTCGAACTGGTCCATGATCGCCTTGGCGCCGCCGAAGGCGCCGAAGGACACGCCACCCGCCAGATATTTGCCGACCGTCGTCATGTCCGGCCGGATATCGTGGAGGGCCTGGAGCCCGCCGGGCGCCAGCCGCGACGTCTGCACCTCGTCGAAGATCAGCACCGCTCCAACCCGCTTCGTGAGATCGCGCAGCGCGCGCAGGAATTCCGGAGTCGCCGGTATGCACCCCGCGCTGCCCATCATCGGCTCGACCAGCACCGCGGCGACATCCTGGCCCGATCGGGTGAGGAACTCGGTCGCGGCCCCGATGTCGTTGTAGGGGAGGATTTCAACATCGTAGGGCGCGTTGCTCGCTGGCTTCTCACCCGCCGGATAGCGCAGCACGCTGCCGTGATAGGCGCCCTCGAATACTACGATCCTGGTCCGCTTGGTGAACCCGATCGCGGCCGTGATGGCCATCATGTTCGCCTCAGTGCCCGAATTGGTGAACCGCACGAGATCGATGGAGGGAAAGCGATCAACGATCAGCCTCGCCAGCTTCGCCTCGTCGCTGTTGTGGCCGCCAAGGCTCAAGCCCCGCTCGACACCGCGCGCGATCGCCTCCCGCAGCGCCGGGTGCGAATGTCCGAAAAGGCCCGCCGTGTATTCGCCGAGAAAGTCCGTGTAGCGGTGCCCGTCGATGTCCCAGAGGAGGGCCCCCTCACCCTTGGCGATCGTCAGCGGATAAGGCGCCGTGTAGATCACCGTTCGGGTGTTCCCGCCCGGCAGCACCTCCGCTGCGAGCTGGTTCTGGGCCCGGCTCTTCGGGTTCGCCTGCTCGTAGGCTCTGCGGGCGGCGGAAAGGGCCGCTTCCAGGGAATTGTCCCTCGCGCCACCGCTTTTCGAAACTGCCGTCTCAACCGGCTCGACCATGACTTTTCTTCCCATGACTTCGTTGGCTTGGATTGCCGGCACCCTCCGGGCGCCGACCGGTTCAGGCGCGATGGATCGCGATGTCGAGCCAGCCCATCGCATTGACCGTCAGCACGTCGCGATCGCCGACCAGCACGGTCGTCGTCTCGGCCTCGACCAAAGCGGGCCCTGTGATGGTCGAGCCCGGCGCCAGCTCCTCGAAGGAATAGACCGGGACCTCGATGTGCTGGGCGAAATAGACCTTCCGCCGGGACTTCGAGACCGGCCCGCCTGCCACGGTCTCCGGGACGTTCGTCTCGGCGATTCTCGGCACATCGCCTACAGCGGAGACGCGGGCGTTGACGAACACAACCTCCTGGTCCGGGGAGGCATAGGTGTAGAGGTCCTCGTGGCGACGATGAAAGCGGGCCTCGATCTGCTGCACGGCGTCCTTGGTGCCGAGGTCGAGACCATCGAGATCGACGTCGATCTCGAAGATCTGCTCGCCATAGCGCATCTCGGCCGAGCGCTCGATCCGGACCTCCCCCGCGAACCAGTCCTGCATCCTGTCGCGCGCCGCCGTTTCGAGATCTGCAAAGACGCTGCGGACCGAGTCTGCATCGAGGGGTCCCGAACCGATGCTGGTGCGCCCGACCTCGTAGCGCAGGTCGCTCGACAGCATGCCCCATGCCGACAGGACGGAGGCGGCAATCGGGACGATCACCCGCGGGATCTCGAGCTCCCGGGCGACCTCAACAGCGTGGAGTCCGGCCGCGCCACCGAAGCTGATCATGGCGAAGCGCCGGGGATCGACGCCGCGCCGGAGGGTCATCAGCCTTATGCCGTCGGCCATGCCCAGATTGACCATCCGGTAGATGCCGGCGGCGGCCTGGTGCTGCGAGATTCCGAGCGCCGCGGCGATCTCGCCGACGGCGGCCTCTGCCGCTTCCCGGTCGAGCTTGCGACGTCCGCCCATGAAGGTGTCGGCGCCGAGATAGCCCAGCACCACATTCGCGTCCGTCACGGTAGCGGACCTGCCTCCATTCCCGTAGCAGGCGGGGCCGGGCTGGGAACCCGCGCTCGCCGGGCCGACGCTCAGCGTGCCGCTGGCGTCGACCGAGGCGATCGAGCCGCCGCCCGCTGCGATGCTCGCGATGTCGAGGCTTCTCAGCGCGATGCGTTCGCCGGCGAGGCCGGCATCGGCGGTCAGCATCGCGCGCCCCTCGGCGATCAGCGAGATGTCGGTGCTGGTTCCGCCCATGTCGAAGGGGATCAGGTCCGGAACCGCGAGCAGCTCCGTGCATCTGCGGCAGCCGGAGATGCCGCCGGCCGGGCCGGAAAGCACAGTGCCGGCCGCGAGGCGCGAGGCTTCCTCGACCGGGGCCATGCCGCCATGCGAGAGGATGATGAAGAGGCTGCCCCCGAAACCCGCCTCGGCCAACCTCCGTTCGAGGCTGCCGAGATAGTGTTTCACCGCCGGCCCGACATAGCTGTTGACGATTGTCGTGGAGACGCGCTCGTACTCCTTGATCTGCGGCCAGACGTCGCTCGACCGGGAGATGTAAGCGCTCGGCAAGGCCTGGCGGATGCGCTCGGTGGTTGCGATCTCGTGGGCAGGGTTGCGGTAGGCATGCAGGTAGCAGATCGCGATTGAGGTGGCGCCGCTTGCCTGGATGGCCGCAATCGCCTCGTCCAACGAGCGCTCGTCGAGCGGGACCCTGACGTCGCCCTCCGGCCCCAGCCTCTCCCGCACCCCGAACCGCATTTCGCGCGGAACGAGCGGCTCCGGGGGCGGCGTGCGCAGATCGTAGCGGTTTCCCTTCAGTCCCTCGCGCATCTCGATGACGTCGCGATGGCCCTCAGTCGTCAGGAGGGCGACCTTCGCGCCCTTGCGTTCGAGGAGCGCGTTGGTCGCGACCGTGGTGCCGTGGACCAGGCGCGTGGTGTTCGCGAGGAGTTCCGACCGCTCGAGGCCGAGCTTCAGGGCCAACTCCCCGAGCCCGGTCATCACGCCGATCGACTGGTCGTTCGGGGTGGAGGGCGACTTTGCGAAGAACGCCTTCCGATCCGGGCCAACCACGACCAGGTCCGTAAACGTGCCGCCCACGTCGATACCGATGGTGTACATCGTCAAAGCCCCTTCCGGCCTTCCGAAATCAAATTCTGTGCGCGGTCCCGCGCGATCGCCGTCTCAGCCCGCTTCTCCGGCGGTCCCCAGCCGCCGCCGCCGGCGGAGCGGATTTCAAGCACGTCGCCCGGCGAAAGCGCGATGCCGACCTCCTTGGTCCTGAGAGGTCGCGGAGGCTTGCCGCCAGAAAGCAGGCGATAGTTGTGCGGGGCGCCGTCCTCGCCGCCGAGCAGGCCGCAGGCCCCGTGGCGAATGCCGTCGCCTGCGGTATTCGCCATCGCCGTCTTCGCGATCTCGAGTTCCAGATCGAGCGCCACGCCGAGACCGCCGCGGTACTGCCCCTTCCCGCCGGAATCGGTGCGATATTCGTGATGGCGAAAGAGCAAGGGAAAGCGGACCTCGGCGACTTCGATCGATCCGAACTTGATGCCGCCGGCGCTGTGCCATTCGCCGATCGACGACCAGCCGTCGCCGTCCGGCGAAGCCCCGCCGCCCGGCCTGGCCTGGAAGAGATGCCAGATGAACTCGCGCCCGGTGCGGGGATCTTCGCCCTGAATCGCCACCCGGAAGCGCCGGCTCCAGCCCGCCATCGCCCGATCCGGACAGCAGGCGGCAAGGGCCTTCATGATCGCCTCGACGATCTCGTTCGAGGGATGGCTCGTGCACATCGTGACCGGGCGGCCGGGATCGGCCCAGACGATCGTCCCCTGCTTTGCGACGAGCTTGAGCGGCCGCAACGCCCCGTCGTTCTTCGGTGTCTGCGGGTCGATCAGATAGGCGAAGGCCATCGCCGCCGCCGCCTGGGTGTTGGCATGCGAGGAATTGACGAAGCTGTTGGTCTGGGGGTCGGAGTCGCTGAGATCGACCTCGATATCCGAGCCCCTCTTGGTCACCTTGGCGGCGATCCGCAGGTTCTCACGGCCGCGACCGTCATCGTCCAGAAACGCTTCGCCATAGAAGACACCGTCCCTCCAGCCGGAGACGACGGCTCGCGCCTGCTGCTCGGCAGCGTCGAGGATGCTTTCCATGGCGGCCCGCACCATCTCGCGACCGAACTCCGCGAAAAGGCGTTCCAGACGCCGCTGCCCCAGATGAGCCGCGCCCACCATCGCGGCGAGATCGCCGCGGAAATCGGGCCCGTTGCGGACGTTGAGCGCGAGCATGTCGAGGAGGTCGTCTCGTACCCTGCCGCTTTCGTAAAGGCGGATGGGCGGCACCCGCAGGCCCTCCTGCCAGATCTCGGTCGCTTCCGGGTTGTAACCGCCATGCGTAGCCCCGCCGATGTCGCTCTGATGCGCGCGCACGATCGTCCAGAGCACCCGTTCGCCATCCGCGAAGACCGGCACGAAAGCCGTCAGGTCCGGCAGATGGCTGCCACCGCAATAGGGGTCGTTCAACAGGAAAACGTCGCCGGGCGCGACGTCGGAAAAGCGCGCCTCCACGGCGCGGGTGGCCCAGGGCAGAGCGCCGACATGGACGGGGATGTGGTCCGCCTGCGCGATCAACCGGGACTGCGTGTCGCAGATGCCGATGGAGAAATCGCGGCTCGAGTTCAGGATCTGCGAATACGAGGTTCGCAGCATCGCCTCGCCCATTTCGGCAACGATCGACGATAGCCGGTGCTGAACGACGGAACGCGTTATGGGATCGACCATGGTCGACATCTGATTGACCTTCCTTTTGGCCGTGAAGCATCGTGCGGCGCCGTGCGGGCGCCACTGCCGAACGTTCACGATGAAATTCGAGAGTGTGGGCGTTAGGTCATCGCTGACCGCGCTGTGACGATCGAGAACCGAGCCCTGAGTCCGCCTGCATAGTCATTCTCCTTGCTCAACGCCCGAGATAGGCTTCGCGGACACGGGGATCCTGCCTCAGCTCCTGCGCGCTGCCCTCCAGGACCACCCGGCCGGTCTCCAGAACGTAGCCCCGATCCGCGACCGCAAGCGCGAGCACCGTGTTCTGCTCGACGACGAGGATCGTGAGGCCCTCCGCGGCGATCAGGCGGATCCGCTCATAGACCTCCTCGGCGAGTCGAGGTGCCAACCCGAGCGAAGGCTCGTCGAGCAGCAGCAGGCGCGGCCTGGCCATGATCGCCCGCCCGATCGCGAGCATCTGCTGCTCGCCTCCGGACAGCGACCAGCCGAGCTGATCGCGACGTTCCTTTAGGCGCGGGAAGAGGTCGAAGACCCTGGCGAGGTCGTCGGCCGGCGACTGCCCCCAGCGCCTCCAAGGCGTGGTCCCGAGCACGAGGTTCTCCTCGACCGTCAGGCCGGGAAAGATCCGGCGGCCTTCCGGCGCGTGGGCGATGCCCAGGGCGACGCGCTTGTCACTGCTCAAATGCGCGAGATCGCTGCCTTCGAGAGAAATCGACCCGGAACGCAGCGGGTTCAGGCCGGAGATCGCGCGCAACAACGTGGTCTTGCCCGCGCCGTTGGCTCCGATGAGCGCGACCGTCTCCGCGGCACCGACCTTGAGCGAGACCTGGTGGATGGCGATGTTCCCGCCATAAGCGACGACGATCCCGTCAGCTGCCAGCATTGCCGTATCCTTCGCCAAGATAAGCCGAGAGAACCGCCGGGTCGGATTGGATGGCCGCAGGCGCGCCTTCCGCGATTTTGCAGCCGAAATTCAACACCAGGATGCGCTGCGCGAGGCGCATCACCATGCCCATATTGTGCTCGATCAGAACGACGGCGAGCTCGTGCTTTTCCCTCAGCGAGGTGAGCCGCTGCATCAGGAGCTCGACCTCGCCTGAGTTCAAGCCTGCCGCGGGTTCGTCGAGCATCAGCACCCGAGGGCCGCATGCCAACGCGCGGCAGAGCTCCACCATCCGACGCTGCCCGTAGGACAGCGCCCCGATCGGCCGATCGGCGACCTCTTCGAGCCCCATGGAGGCGAGGATGCCGCGCGAGTGGTCCCTGACATAGGCCGCGTCGCGTTCCGGACGGATCGCCGCGCCGGTCATCACGTTCTCGATCACCGATAGCCGGGAGAATAGCCTGCCGTGCTGGAAGGTTCGGCCCAGACCTGCCCTGATGCGCTTGTGGGTGGCCGATCGGGTGATGTCGGCGCCGCCGAGGACGACCTTGCCGGCGGATGGCGGAGTCAATCCCGTCAGGACGTTGAGGAACGTCGACTTGCCGGCGCCGTTCGGCCCGATCACCGCGACGAACTCGCCTGCGCCAACGGTGAAGTCGACCTCGCTCAGGGCCATCAGTCCGCCATAGCGTTTCGAGATGCCGGTGGCTGAAAGGAGGGTCATGGCATTGAGCCCCATTTGCTGGCGCGCTTGCCGCGGCGCAGGCGACTGATCAGGCCGACGAGGCCTGTCGGAAGGAAGATCAGGATCACGAGGAGCATCAGCCCGAAGAAAGCGAGATAGGCGGTTCCGAGGAAGCGGAGCCATTCTGGCAGGAAGGTGAGCAGCGTCGCACCGATGATCGCGCCGATGACGGTTCCCTCGCCGCCGACGATAAGCATGGCCAGGTAGACGATCGAATGCGCGTAGCTGAAGTCCTCGGGCGCGACGAAACGGACATGCGTCGCGAACAGCGCGCCCGCCAGTGCCGCAAAGGCCGCGCTCAGGCATAGCGCGATGATCTTGATCCGCGTCACGTCGATCCCGGTCATCTCGGCCGCGATCTCGTCGTCGCGGACGGCCATCATGGCCCTGCCGAGCGACGACCGTTGCAGCGTGACGGCCGCGGCAGTGCAGGCGGCCAGGAAAACCATCGCCAGCCACAGGAAGCGCCGCTCGTCATGGAACGCGAAACCGGCAATGCGGAGATCGGGGATGTTGGAGATGCCGTTCGTTCCGCCGGTCAATCCGACCCAGTTGGTCAGCACGATGGTGAAGCTGACATTGAGACCGAGGGTGGCCAGAGCGAGATAGTGGCCGCGCAGCCGCAGCAGCGGATAGCCGATGAGGCCGGCGAAGACCGTCGTCAGGGTGATCGCGAGCGGAATCGCGGCCCAGGGCGAGAGGCCGAGCGTCGTCGTGACGATCGCCAGCGTATAGGCCCCCATGCCGACGAATGCGGCGTGTCCCAGCGAGATCAGCCCGGCCAGGCCGAACGCGAAATTGAAGCCGATCACGGCGATGGCGGAGATGACGGAGATGTTTAGCAGCCGCAGTTGGTAATCAGCCAGCAAGACCGAGAGGACACCGCCTATCGCCAGGACCGCGACGGCGGCGAGAAGGCTCGAATGAGGACGCATCACGGTCAGCCCCTGTCCTGGATGCGCTCGCCGAAGACGCCCTGCGGGCGGACGAGCAAAAAGAGGATCATCACGACGAAGGCGATCAGGTCCTTGTAGGCCGAGGAGATGTAGGAGGCCCCGAGCAGCTCGGTCAGGCCGACAAAAAGGCCGCCCGCGATCGCGCCGGGAAGGCTGCCGAACCCGCCGATGATCGTGGCCGCGAAGGCTTTCAGCGCAATCGGGTCGCCCATATTGACGTCGGCGAACCACATCGGGCCGAGCAGTAGGCCGGCGACGCCCGCCAGGGCGGCGGCGAGAACCCAGGACAGAACCAGAAGTCTGTTGACGTTGAGCCCCATCAGGCGCGCCGCCTCGGGGTCCTGCGCGACGGCCCGCATGCCGATGCCCAGCGACGTCCGGTAGAAGAGCAGCCAGATCAGCCCGACGAGAAGTGACGTCAGGACGATGACCATGGCGGCATGGGCGGTGATCGCCGCGCCGGCAATGTCGAAGGTGATGCCGTCCAGCGGCGAAGCAAGTCGGAAAGGCCAAGATCCGAAGCCGAGAAGCGCGGCGTTCTGCATGACGATGCTGACGGCGACGGTCCCGATGATGACCGTGGCGACCGGACTGTTCCGGAGCGGAAGGTAGACGGTGGCGAAGAAAAGCGCCCCGAACGCCGCCATCGCGAGAAGAGCGGCGGCGTAGCCGACCGGCCAGGGCAACCCGAGGTTGGACAGCATCGCCACCCCGGCGAAGGTGCCGAACATGACGAACTGGCCGGCGGCGAAATTGACGACCCCGGTCGCGGAGTAGACGATCACGAAGCCGATGGCTGCGAGCGCGTATACGCTGCCAAGCGCCAGGCCGTTGATGAACAATTGTATGAAATCGGTCATTTTCCGCTCGCGGATTCGATCGATGGGTTTGGGGTCCGGCCGCCATCGCGGCGATCAGCAGGAGCTTTGGACGGGCCCGCCCGACCTCGGTGCAGGGCCCGTCGCTATGCGGCCCTCAATCGATCTTGACGGTCTTCACCAGCTCGAGGTCCTTGGTGCCGGGTTTGGCCTTCACGACCGCCAGGTCGAAGACGCCGTTGCCCTTTTGGTCGAAGCTGTAGACGTGGCCGATACCCTGCCAGCCGCGAAGCTTCGCCAGCCAGTCGCGCAATGCCTTCGGCTCGAGCCCGACCTGTCGCATGCCCTCGGCCATGATGAGCGCACCATCGTAATAGGCGAGGCCGTACGGGTCGGGATCGATGCCGAATTGCTTCTTGTAGCGTTCAATGAAGTCTTTCATCCGGTCGCTGACGCTGGCGTCCATATGCGCATCGACCACGCCCCAGACATTTTCAAGCTCGGCCGGCGAGATCAGCTGCATGACGGCGGGCACGAGGGCGGAGGACGAGGTGACGAGCGGAATCTTCAGCCCGAGCATCTTCGCCTGACGGAGGAAGAGCGCGCCGTCCTGCGGGTAGTTGAAGAGCAGGATGACGTCCGCGCCCTTGCTACGAAGGCTGATGATCTGCGCTGAAAAATCCTTGTCGTTCTGCCCGTAGGCTTCCATGCCCACGATGGGCGTACCGAGCGCCTCGAGTTGCTTGGCCGCGACCTGGGCTCCGCCCTGCCCGAAGTCGTTCTGAATGAAGATGATGCCCGGCTTCTTGGCCTTCAGCAGTTGCGCCGCCTCGACCATGCCCCGCGCCGAAACAACATCGGCTGGCCGGACCCGGAACAGCCACTCGTTGCCCGCCTCCGCGATGACGTCCGCACCGCCGGCATACATGGCGGGAGCCGCAATCTTCTTGACCTCTGGAGACACGGCGAGGTTCTGCGTCGAGTAGCTCGACAGGAAATAAAATGCCGGCTTGGCCTCCTGGGCCAACTTCATGAACGCATTGACCGCGGTGCCGTTGGACGCCTGCGTATCCTCGAACACGATCTTGATCTTGCGGCCGCTGATCCCGCCAGCGGCGTTGATGTCCTTCTCGGCCATCTGCAGAGCGTTGTGATACTGCTTGCCGGTCAGCGAGAGCGGTCCCGTGATCGGCACCGTCGCCCCGATCGTGATGTCCGGCTGCTGTGCGAACGCTCCCGATGCCGCCAGCGGGAACAGGGCCGCCGCCAGAGTGATGCGCAGGATGGGCTGTCTGATCGCCATGTGAGATCCCCTTGTTTTTTCGCCGGCTTGTCGAAGCTCTCCGTGAGCGTGGCCAATCCAGCGTCTTGACTTGTTCCGATTTTCGGACTAGTATTCCGTTAATCGAAAAAATCATAAACGCGTCTTTCCCGACCTGTCAATCGTCGTGTAGGGGGAACCATGATCGAAGACCGCGACGGGCCGCTTGAACGCTACATGCGGCTTTTGGAGCTGATCGCGGCATTCCCCGATCGGCTGGCACTGACGGACATCGCGAACCTGTCGGATCTGCCCAAGACGACAGCGCATCGCTTGCTCAAGGGGCTCGTCAAGGCCGAACTGGCCACCGGCGGCCAGGGCGGCCGATCCTACTCGATCGGCCCGCGCCTATCCCGTATCCTGCACGCGACCGCCGACACCGGCTGGCTCGAAGCGCTCGCGAGGCCGATCCTCAGTGAACTCGCCGACGCCTCCGGGGAGGCCTGCTATCTGACGAAACTGGTGGACAGCCGCGTCTTCGTCGCCGTCTCGGAAGCTCCGGAGGTGCGGTGGCGCAGCTATGTCCGGCCCGGCCACGAAATGCCGCCACACGCGGCGGCCAGCGCCAAGGCGGTGATCGCCTACCAGAGCGAGGAGCTCGTCGCGCGGGCGCTTGCCGGCGACCTCCCGAAGCTCACGGTCAACACGCGCAACGATCCCGAATGGATCCGCGAGGAGTTCTCCCGGGTGCGGGATAAGGGCTACGCGACATGCATCGGAGAGGTCGACGAAGGCCTCGCCGCTATCGCTACGCCCGTCAGGCAATCCGACGGGCTCGTCCTCTACGCCGTCGGCATGTCGGGGCCGCTCCAGCGCTTGATGGGCGAGAAGCTGGAGCAGAACCTCGCGGCGCTCTCCGAAGGTAGCAGACGGTTGGCCGCCAAGCTCTCGATCGGCGCGAAACTGGTTTCCTCGTAGATATCGCCGGGCCCGCTTGCGTTCAGTAACGGCGACGGATCGCTGGCTGACACCTTCCGTCGTCAGCCAGCGGTCCGTCCGGGTGCGGAATCGGGCTTCGCGACCCTATGCCCGCTTGAGATCCCGGTAATCGGCGCCGCGATGGAACCAGTACGTGTAGTCCTCGATATCGCGCGCCACCACGGCGTCATGACTCGGGTGCCAGAGGAATGCGACCGGCGTCTCCTCGTTCAGTCGCTTGACGATGTCGATCACCTTCCTGTCGTAGGTGGCGGCGTCCGTCTCGAACCGCGCCTCCTCGGTCAGCTTCGCGACCCGATCGTCACTCCAGGCCGACGAGTTCCAGCGACCATTGCCCATGAAGAACGTCCTGATGACGTATTCGGCGTTCGGGAACCAGGAGGTCGCGAACTCGAAATACATGTCGAGTTTCCGCTCGAGGATCATGGTGACGTATTGCGCCTCGGGCAGCTTCTGCACCGTCACCTCGACGCCGATCTTCGCCAGGCTCTCCTTGATCAAGGCAGCCATCGGCTCGTTGAGCGAGGCTGCGCTGGCCGCGAAGGAGAAGGTCGTCTTGAACCCGCTCGGCATGCCGGCTTCCGCCAGTAGCTTTTTCGCGCGATCCAGATCGGTACGGTTCGGCAGGGCCTGCAACAGTTCGGGCTCCTTCGGCTCCGTCCAGGTCGCGTCGAAAAGGCGCTCGCCGCGCTCGAACAGAGCGACCTTGAACATGGCCTCATAGGGTAGTGCTGCCGCGATCGCGCGGCGCACCCTGACGTCGTTGAACGGGGCCTTCTGGGTGTTGAAGCCGATCGCCTGAAAAGCGTTGCTCTGTGGGATGGGCAGGACCTTCGCCCGGCCCCTCTGCTCGATCCCGATGATGTCGCTGGTGGCGGCGTCAAGCGTGAGGTCGGCATCGCCCCGCTCGACGAGGCTGGCGCGCGCGGAAACGTCCGGAACCGTCTGGACGATGACCCTCTGGAAGTGGGGCAGCTTGCCGTCCTTCCCATTCCTCCACTTGTCGTTCCGGCGCAGGGTGACCTGCTGGCCTGGCCGGTTGCTCTCGACGATATAGGCGCCACCCGCGGCCGTGTTGTCCTTCAACCAGTTGATCGCCCACGGATCCTCGGCAGTAGCGTGCTTCTTGGCGAGCTTGCTGTTGAACATCGGCACCGTGGGCACGCAGAGTACCGCCAATGCCAGGCGGTCCGGCCGGTCGACCTTGACCTGCACCTGCCGCTCGCCGACGATCGCGATCTGATCTTCCTTGACGATCGAGCCATTGGCCAGCTGGGGCCTGGACAAGCTGTTGGCGTTCACGCCGCGGTCCAGCGACCATTTCACATCCGCCGCGTCGACAGGCGACCCATCGTGCCAGGTCGCCCCCTCGCGGAGATGGAAGGTGTAGGTCAGACCGTCGGGGGAGCGCTCGATGCGTTCCGCCAGCTCGCCGCGGATATTGTCGAAGTCGAAGGTGTAGCCTTGAGCGTCCTTCTTGCGCTCAAAGCTTCCGAGACGGTCGTAGATGTTAACGGAAAGCGGCGAACTTTCGCGCGTCGCTCCTTGAAGGGTCGGGTCCAGCGAGCTGAAATGCGACCCTAGGACATGCCTCAGGGTTTCGGACCGCGACTGGGCCTTGGCGGATGAAGCCCCCGCGCCAGCAAGAACGCTGCCCGCGGCCAGCCCAGCCATACCCTTCAAATAATCCCGACGATCGATTGTCATTTTGGTTCCCCTGTTTTGCTTGTGGAATTTGGCGTTCTGCCCGCGCTCTGCGGCGGCGGTTGCGCAGCTTTCTGCTGGAACGGTGCTGGCCGGCGGGCCACTCTCGGGGAGAACCGGCACGGAGCGCGTCGGCCGACACGGATCCGAGACGCTCTCTCCCGTCTCGGATCCGTGTCTTGGACGGCAGACGCTAGTGAGCGGTCCTGGCCGCGGTCGAGACGATCGTCTTGAGATTGGCCGCGACCGCGACGCCATAGATCCGTTCGGCCGTCTCGCGCGAGACCAGGCCGTCACGGACATCCCGGAGCACGAGCTGCGGATCGCGCTTATGGGGATGGCCCCAACCGCCGCCGGCCGACGCCTCGATCACCAGACGGAACGGCTTCACCTGCTGAACGCCGTAGGGCGGGGATGAGAATTCCTCGCCTGTCTCCAGGTCGAAGGTCCGGATGGAGCCCTTGGCTCCCCATCCGCCACCATTCGTCCCGGCGCCAGTCGGCTTCCGCGCCCCTTCCGCGCGAAGCAGATGCTCGCCGCCGACAAGGATGTCGGCTTCGTAATCCACGCCGGTGCCGCCGCGATACTGACCCGCGCCGCCAGTGTCCGAGCGCATCTGGTAGCGATGCACGCGCAGCGGATAGGACTGCTCGTAGGTCTCCACATTCGGGATGAACATGCCCCCGAGCGTCATCTGGTGGCTGCTCGTCGGGAAACCGTCGCGCCCCTTCACGGCGCCGCCACCCGAGCTGCCGTGCCAGTGATAGAGCACGAAGACGCTGCCGGAGGGCTGCGTCCCGGCGGAGATGCCGTAGACCGACTTGCCCCAGCCGGCGCAAGCGCGATCCGGGCTGGCCTGCGCCAGCGCGCCCCAGCACGCGTTCATGATGTCGATCGCGGGGAAGACCGTGTTCATCGTCATTGGCGCAGGCGGCAGCGCGTTGACGATGGTCCCTTCGGGGGCAACGATCTTGACGCAGCGATAGACGCCTTCGTTCCGCGGGATGCTCGGCTCGAGGAACGAGGACAGCGCGCAGTACACCGACGAATGCGTGTTGGCGATGCCGCTGTTCTTGAAGCCCTTGATCTGGGGCGACGTGCCGGTGAAATCGAAGGTGATCTCGTCGCCTTTGACCGTCACCTTGACCCGCGTCTCGACATCCACGCTTTCGAAGCAGTCGGTGTCGCTGATGTCAAAGGCCTCCCATGTCCCGTCAGGCAGCTCGGCGATGGCCTGGCGCATTCTCCGCTCGCCATGATCCAGGAGCGCGGTCAGGTAGCTGTTGCCCTTCTTGATGCCATGCTGCTCGATGACGTCGGCCATCCGGCTCGCGCCGATCCGCGTCGAGCCCAGCATCGCGCCGAGGTCGCCTTCCATGAGGTCGGGGCAGCGAGAGTTCAGGAGCAGCAGCCGCCAGAGATCGTCGCGCAGCCGCCCCTTCTCGACCAGCTTGAGCACCGGCAGCCGGATGCCTTCATGGAAGATCTCGGTCGCGGCCGCGTTGTAGGTGCCGGCCGCCCCGCCGCCGATATCCGATTGGTGGGCGCGGTTGCTGCAGAAGCCCACCAGCTCCCCGGCGACGAAGACCGGCCTGATGATCGTCCAGTCCGGCAGGTGGTTGCCGCCGGCGACGTAAGGGTCGCTGAGGATGAAGACATCCTCCTCCTCGATCCGGCCGGCGAAGTCCCTCAGCACGGCGCGGACGGCGAACCCTCCGCTGCCGGAATGGATCGGCAACCCGTCCGCCTGTGCGACGGTCTCGCCCTTCGCATTGCTCATGAAGCAGGAGAAGTCGTGGCTTTGGCTGAAGATCGGGCTCCGCGCGGTGCGCGTCATGATCGTGCCCATCTGCAGCGTGATGTGATCGAGCTGACGCTGCAGGATCGCGAGCAGAACAGGATCATGGTGGACGGTACTGGCGATATTCATGGTCTTATCCCATCCATGCTGCGCCACATGATCGGTTTCACGTGGACGTCGATGGCCAATTACTGAAACGCGCGATCGGCTCGATCACGCCGCGTTCATCGCGAGTGCATCCCGTGCGACATCAGCCGCACTGCCCGCATGCGCGATCTCGACGTGATAATTGCCGGCATCGGTGATCCTCAGCCTGTCGCCCGGGCCGACGAAGATCGTCGTCGTCGCCTCCTCGATCACCGCCGGCCCGGTGAGGTGCTGGCGCGGCGTCAGGACGGTACCGTCATAGACCGGGGTTTCCGCAAAGCCGGTCTCGCGATCGATCCAGACGCTCCGGCGGGAATGCGGGACGGGCTCCGAAACCGCCGGCGGGACCTGGGCGATCTCCAGCGCGTCGAGCTTCCCGATCGCCGCAAGCCGCAGATTGACGATCTCGATGGCGCCATTGTCCTGCACATAGCCGAACAGACGCTGATAGACCTGCTCGAACGCGGCTCTGACTGCGGCCGGATCTGCCGAAGAGCACTCGACCGGGATCGTCCATTGCTGCCCGAAATAGCGCAGGTCGTAGCCGCGCTGGAGTCCGGCCTTGTCCCCCCTGAAGCCTTCCCGGGCGAGAACGTCCTTCGCGGCCTCCTGCAATTGCTCGAAAGCCTGCTCGAGCACCGCGGGGGCGGAGGTCGCCTCGTCGTCGAGTCCATGCAGCCAGCTGCGCACGTAGTCGTGGCGCAGATCGGAATTGCACATGCCGAAGGCGCAGAACACGCCCGCCAGCCGCGGCACGTAAAGGCTCGGGCTGCCCAGGAGCCTGGCCGTCGAGACGCCATGCAGCGGTCCGGCGCCGCCTGCGGCGACCAGCGTGAACGCGCGCGGATTGTAGCCCTTCTCCAGCGACGCCTGCTCGACCGCGTGAAGAATATTCTGTTCGACCAGCTGGATGATGCCGGCGGCCGCGTCCTCGATGCTGAGGCCGAGCGGGCGGGCGACATGGATTTCGATCGCCTGTCTCGCCTTCTCGAGGTCCAGGGTGATCGCGCCTCCCGCGTAGGGGCCGGGCTTGAGACGGCCCAGGGCGAGCTGGGCGTCGGTCACCGTGGGGCGCTCGCCGCCTCTGCCGTAGCTGGCCGGCCCGGGCGTCGAGCCGGCGCCTTCCGGGCCGGCGTTCAGCAGCCCGGCACCGTCCACCGAAGCGATGGTGCCGCCTCCGGCGCCGACCGTGTGGATGTCCACGGCGGGGATGTTCAGGTGATACCCGTCGACGACGATCTGATCGGTCATGCTGACGGCGCCCTGCTGCATCAGCGTGACGTCGCAGCTGGTGCCGCCGACCTCGATCGAGATGAGCTGGTCCGAGCCCGTATCCTGGCCGAAGAACTTCAGCGAACCGACGCCGGCGGCAGGGCCCGAGAGCACCAGGCTCACCGGAGCGTGCCCGATCTCATCGATCGAGATCGCTCCGCCATTCGACTGGATCATCAGCAGCTTCCGCGGCAGGCCGAGCTGCCGCAGCCGTTCGGCCAGGCTCTCCAGATACGGCACAACGCGAGGCGCGACATAGGCGTTCACCACCGTCGTCGAGGTCCGCTCATACTCGCCGATGATCGGCGCGATCTCGGACGAGATCGTGATCCAGACATTCGGGAGGTGCCTCTGGAGTTCCTCCCGGGCGGCCAGCTCATGGGCCGGGTTCGCATAGGCGTGCAGGAAGCAGATCGCGACGGCCTCCACGCCCTCCTCGGCGAATGTCCGCGCCGCTGCCGCGACGGAGGCAAGATCCAGCGGGAGCCGCACGGCCCCATCATGCTCCATGCGCTCGGTCACGGGCAGGCGCAGATAGCGCGGCACGAGGACGTCGGGAAAAGGCTTGCGATGATCCCAGACGTTCTCGCGGATCGAGCGGCGGATCTCGAGCGAGTCCCGATACCCTTCCGTCGTCAGCAGCCCGACCTTCGCGCCCTTCTTTTCAAGCAGCGTATTGGTCGCCACCGTGGAGCCGTGGACGAAAAGCTCCGTTCTCGACAGGAATTCGGGAACGCCGCAGCCCAGGGTGCGGGCGGCGAGATCGACAGCGGCGAGGACGCCATCCGTCGGATTGGACGGCACGGAGGGTGACTTGAACGCTTGAACGGTCCCACGACCATCGACGAGCACCAAATCGGTAAAGGTGCCCCCGACGTCCACTCCAACTCGATAAGGCGCTACTAGCATCGGCGATCCCATGACTTGGTTTTCTTGCTCGGTTCGGCGGTTTGCAGGTCAGGCGGCGACGCTGGCCTGATCGGATGTCTCCTTCGCAACGACTTCGACGAGCTTGTCGGCGAGAAGGGTAATCTCTGCTTCGGTCATCGGCGTGGACAGGGCGCCGGAGCAGTTCGGCGTGAGCAGCACGCCCTTCGCCAGCATGGCGAGCTGGATACGACGAATCCGGGCGGCGTTTTCCGGACTGGGGAGCGCGGTCCTGTATCCGGTGACTTCGCCCGGTCCCAGATGCAGCCGGAACAAGGAGCCCAGGCCGCTGAGCGTCGCTTCCACGCCCTTCGCCGCAAGCCCCTCGCGAACCCTCTTGCGGAAGTCGTCTCCGAGGCCATTCAGGCGCTCGACGACCGGGCGGGAGTAGTGCTCGAGCGAGGCGAGGCCCGCGGCCATGCTCAGCGGGTTTCCACTGAAGGTGCCGCCCATCGAGACTCTCGGCTTGCCGTCGGCATGGTTGAAGACGGCCATGTGCGCGGCAGGTCCCGAGACGGCTCCGATCGGCAATCCACCGCCAATGATCTTCGCCGTGGTGATCAGGTCCGGCTCAAGACCGAAGAGCGGGGACGCGCCTTCATAGGAGAGCCGGAAGCAGATGACCTCATCCGAGATCAGCATGATGCCGTCACGGCGGCAGGCCTCCTGCACGACTGCGGAAACCTCCTTGGACATAGCGACGGTGCCCGCACGCGAGGCGTGGAGATCCAGGATCACGGCCGCGAGCGTCGGGCCCTCGCGCCGCAGAATCTCGGCGCAACGCTGCGGGTCGTCATAGGGGAGGACGACGGTCTCGCGCAGGACGGAATCCGGCGTGCCGACATTGTGCCGCACCGATGCCGGATTGCCGTTCTCGTCGTTCCAGTTGGCCGGCGTCGGATCGAGGCTGACCTCGATCCAGTCATAGGCCCCGTGATAGCAGCCCTCGAACTTCGCGATCCGCTCGCGGCCCGTAAGCGCACGGGCGCCCTTGAGCGCGGCGAGCACGGCTTCCGTGCCGGAGTTGCAGAAGCGCGTCTGCTCCATCCGGGGGTTCCGGGCCGCGAGGGCCTCGGCGAGCTGGATCTCGCTTTCGGTCGGCATGCCGAACGCCGTGCCCTTGGCCATCGCCTCCCGCACCGCATCGAGAACCGGCGGGAACGCGTGCCCGTGGATCAAGGAGAAGAAGTTGTTGGCGCAATCGAGGATACGCCGCCCGTCGAGATCGACGACCCAACACCCTTCTCCACGCGCGGCATAGGGCGGATGCGGCTTGAACCAGGACGCTGCGCGCATGGAACCTCCAGGCACGACCTTGACCTCCCGCCGGTAGGCGGCCTCGGAAAGCGACGACGAAGCCGCGCTGTCCGAGTTGCTGTTGTGTCCTTTGCCTGGGGCCGTCATCGCCATCTCCAAGAATGCTGATGGCAACACTGAACGGTATGATCCATATAAATGTCAACAGGATCATTTGATCCCGGCGACATTACCGCACTGAATCCGCGGTGCCGCCACGACGGGGCGTGAATTCAGCTGCCGGCACGCGCAACCCCACCGCACGCCTCAGGCGTGCAGTGAGCTGGCGACCAGCACTATGCGTGGAGCGAGGGCGCCGATCGCCTATTGGCGCTGCCGGGACGGCTTTCCATTCAACATGTATTCGCCCGAGCCGACGAGAAATTGTTCGTTCTCGCGAATTCTTTTCTGTGCCGGCTCACCGATGTTGGAGATCGTCAGCGCAGCCAGGAGATGGGCGATCGCGATCGCCCCCAGGGTCGATTCTGGAAAGGCCTGACCGGAGGTCTGGGCCACAAAGTGGAGCCGCCCCGCAAATTCCCCGACAGGGGCGGCGAAGCTGTCGGTGATCGCGATCACCCGTGCTCCCGCGCGCGCCGCCCTTTCGGTCAGGCCGTAGACCAGGCGGTTGAATGGCGCGAAGGTCACCGCGACGAAGGCATCGCCCGGCGAGAGGTCCTCCAGCCCGCCTTCGGGCGCGCCGCCGGGCCCATCGAGAAGGATCACATTGGGGCGGGCTTTTCGCAGCGTGTAGGCCAAGGTGTAGGCGGGCGTGAAGGCCGTTCTCCGGCCGAACACGAAGACTTTCTGCGCTTCGGACAGGATCGAGACCGCCTCGTTCAGCTTCTCGGCCGACAGATGCGCCCGCGCCTGTCTCACGACATCGAGTTCCGCCGTGAAGAACGAATCGACGAACTCGTCGATCCCACCGCCCTTCCTGCTAATCAGCGCCTGCGCGCTTTGCTGGTTCCTCTGCAAGGAAACCTTATCCCGCTGCTGGCGGTCCTTCATCTTGGCGATGAAACGATCCCGGAGGTCGCTGTAGCCGGGAAAACCCAGCCGCTGCGCCAGGCGGACCAGACTCACAGGGGGGACGTCGGCGCGCCTGGCGATCTCGCGCATCGAGTGAAACGCGACCTCGTCCGGGTTGTTGATCAGGTAGTGAGCCGCGTCGACAGCCTGGCCGGAAAGATCCGAACAAAGTTCCTTGATCTGTTCGATGAGATCTTCCGGCACCCTGTTACTCCGATGAGCGGCAAATCGCGGCCGCGTCCCGAAACCGGGTTTGCCCGTTCGCCCTTGTGAATTCCAGCGACCATCGCCGGGACGGGGCGGAATGTCGAGCGTTCCGGAACCTGCCCCGGTTGGAGGCACGGGCGCCGGGGCGTCTGCGTTTCGACGTTTACGCAATCGCGACGCCCGACCGGCCCGCCAGGTCGGTCGCCTCCAGCCGGTTTCTCAGCTCGCCAAGCCCCGTGGCACGAACCACGAGCTCGTCGCCCTCAGCCAGGAACACAGGCGGCGTTCGCGCGAAGCCGACACCGCTCGGGGTTCCAGTCAAAAGGACGTCGCCGGGATGAAGCGTCATTCCGAAGGAGAGTTCGGCGATCAGCCGCTCGACCGGGAATGCCATCTGGACGAGCCGGGCGTCCTGCATCACCTCCCCGTTCAAGAGGCACTCCAGCCGGACCGATCCGAGAGGGCCGACCTCGTCACGCGTGACGACGAACGGGCCCAGCGGCATGGTGCGATCGATGCTTTTGCCTTTGAACCACTGGCCGCCATGGCGCCGCTGCAGGTCGCGCTGCGAGACGTCGTTGGCGAGGCAGTACCCGAAAATATGGCTAGCGGCCTCCTCCTCCGGGATGCTGCGACCGCCCTTCCCGATGATGACCGCGACCTCCGCCTCGTAGTCCCATTTGGACGAGAGCTTTGCGTCGAAGGCGATCGCATCCCGCGGGCCGATCACCGTATCGGGCGCCTTGGTGAAGAAGGTCGGCGCCTTCGGCAGTTCCTTGGCGTCCTGGCCTTCCCGCTTGCCCTGCCCCTCCTGGAAGTGGTCGTGATAGTTCCAGCCCGTGCAGAGGACATCGCGGCGGAAGCGGCCGATGGGAGCCAGCAGTTCGAGCGTATTCAAGGCAATACGCTCGGCGCCTTTGGCAGCGCAGGCCGCCCTGACCTCAGAGAGCGCAACTTCGCCACCCGCGATGATCGACACGAGGTCGTCGAACGCTTCGGGCAGGAGCGTCGCGACCTCCCCCTCGACCACCGATAGTCGGATACGGCCGGCATGCGTCATTCGAGCGAATTTCATCGATCATTCTCCAATTTGCAGCCGGCGGATCGGCACCTGCGAATCCGCCCTTGCGCGAAACGCCGAGCTACCGCCGCAGCACTTTTCCGGGGTTCATGAGGTTCTCGGGATCGAAGGCAGTTTTGATCGCCCGCATCATCCGCAGATCGAGGGCGCTCTTGAACTGCTCAAGCTCGGCGGCATGCATCATGCCGATGCCGTGTTCCGCGCTGATGCTGCCGCCCAGATCGACGCTGACCCCGTGGACGATGTGGTTGGCCAGCGCGGCGGCCTGCTCCCGATCGGACTGGTCCGCGTAGCGCTCGCGATCGAGCACGACCACGACGTGGATATTGCCGTCGCCGATATGGCCGACATGGAAGACATCAGCCTGCTCGATCTCGCCTAGCAGCCTCCGCTCGACGGTCTCCAGAAACTCGGGAAGCTTCGAGATCGGAACCGACGTGTCGTTGGCGACCGAGAAGCCCTTCCGGACATTGGCTTCGGACGCGCTGTGTCGCAGCTCCCAGATCTTGTTCGCCTTCGTGGAATCGCCGGCGATCACCGCATCGCTCACCAGGCCGCGCTCCAAGGCCTCGCCGAGAATCGTCTCGAAGAGGCGCTCCGGCTCGAAGTCGACGCTGCTGTCCGCAAGCTCGATCAGGATGAACCACGGCGTCGTTAGCTCCATCGGCGACTGACGGACATGTGTATTGGCCAGGATGCTCTCGATCTGGCCGCGCGACATGAGCTCGAACGCCTCGACCCTCCGCCCGGTCCGCTCCATGAACATGTGCAAGAGGTCGACCGCCGCCTGGACGTCCGGCACCGCGACCATCGCGCTCGCGGATTTGTCGGGGAGCGGGAAAAGCTTCAGCGAGGCGGCGGTGATGATCCCGAGCGTGCCTTCCGCGCCGATGAAGAACTGCTTGAGATCATAGCCGGAATTGTCCTTGCGGAGCGACTTCAAGCCGTTCCACAGGCTGCCGTCCGGCAGGACGACCTCGAGGCCGAGGACCAGATCGCGCATGTTGCCGTAACGCAGCACGCCGGTCCCACCGGCATTCGTCGCGACCAGCCCGCCCACCTGACAGCTGCCCGCGCTGCCGAGCAGGAGCGGAAACAATTTGCCCGCGTTCTGAGCCTCCTGCCGGACCATTTCGAGGACGCAACCCGCCTCGGCCACGAAAGAATTGTTGGCGACGTCCACCTCGCGGATGCGGTTCATCCGCGACAGGTTCAGCAGCAGCGCGGGCCGATCCTTGGTGGGGACGGCGCCGCCGGCGAAACCCGTGTTGCCGCCTTGCGGAACGATCGCCACGCCGAGGGCACGGCAGGCTTTGACGAGTTCGGACACTTGTCCCGCGCCCGACGGCAGTGCGACCGCCAGAGCTTCGCCGGTGTACCTGCGGCGCCAATCGGTTAGGTAGCCTTCCATATCGGCCGCTTCGGACAGCAGGCCACCGGCACCGATGATCGCCCGCGCCGCATCGATCAAGTCATGACGCAATTTCCCCAATTCGGCAGGTGCCATCGCGCTCCTCCACATCGCCATTTGACGCCTTGGAACCATTTGATCCATACTCATGTCAAGTAAATCATTTGGTTCTTAACGGCTGAGGCAAATGGGGCGCGCGACCACGCAACGTTTCTTCGAAAGAGGAGCACCGATCGGATTGCGACGCTCTCGACGCGACACCGATCGCTCATCCCGGCGCAACGCTCGCCTGCCCGGACAAGATCGCTTGCTCGTAGGCCGCACCGTCTGCCGGGGCGGCGCCCTAACCGCCGGTTGGCATCTTCAATTCAGTGGAGTGGGCAATTTCGGCCATTCATCGCTGAGCCCAGATCATCAATGCCGCAGTGCATTCGAGAGCTCTCTTTCTTGCAGCTGCGAGCCTTCGCGCCATTCCTAAGAAAAGCCCAAAGCCCATGACCGTCGTTGAACGTGACAACGCAATCTCACTGAAGAGGAGAGACAGATCACCTTGTCACCGGTCTCAAATTTCTCTTCTGACCGGCCTCGATATCGCGCATGAAAGCAAGGTGCCGCTCTATCGGCAAATCTACGGCGAGCTGAAACGCCTGATCCTCGACGGAGCGCTTGCTCCAGGCGTCATGCTTTCGTCGCCACGAGCGCTCGCCGACCAGATCAAATGCTCGCGGCACACCGTCGCCACCGCCTACGACTATCTTGTCTACGAAGGCATGCTGCGCAGCGAACATGGGGTCGGGACGTTCGTATCCGAGCTCGCAGCGGAGATGGTCTCCGACCGATTGCTACGTCGGGACGGCGACGCCACGGCCTTCTCGATGCCGCCCCTGAGCAGGTTCGGCCAGCGCTTGACGGAAATGAGTTCGCGGGACGAGACGGACCCGCTTCAGCTGTTCGGCGCTTCGGACAGCTCGCTTTTTCCGTTCGAGATCTGGAATCGTATTCACTCGCGTGTCTGGGGAGGCGGAAAAAAGCGCCTCGGCATGTCGCCCCTGATCGGCGGACACCCCGACCTGCGCGAGGCGATCAGCAGGCTGGTGCAGCGCACACGCGGCATACAAGCCACTCCCGAACAGATCCTGATCACGTCGGGCACCACCCAATCGCTGGACTTGCTGATGCGGGTCTTGCTCGACCCCGGCGACAAGCTGATGGTCGAGAACCCCGGCCGACCGAAGGCCGCGCTATTGGCACGCGCGCAGGGCATAGAACTGGTTCCCGTGGACGTGGACGCGGCAGGGCTGGATGTCGAACTGGGCACCGACCTCGCATGCGACGCCCGCGCCGCGCTGGTGACGGCGAGCCATCACTATCCAACAGGGGCGACGCTTTCTCTCGAACGACGGATCCAACTGTTGTCCTGGGCGAGCCGCACGGGCGGCTGGATCTTCGAGGACGACTACGATGGCGAACTGGTCGCAGCCGGGCAGCCGATACTCCCGCTCTTCAGCTTGGGCCGCAACAATCGCGTCGTCTATATGGGTACATTTTCAAAATCGATAGGATCGCATTTAAGAATAGGGTATATAATCGCACATCATGAAATCATATCTGCAATTGAATCGGCGCGTTACTATATTGATTATTTCCCACCGCTGACGCCTCAGCCTGTTCTCGCGACTTTTATCGAAGGTGGTCATCTTGAATCCCATATCCGGCGCATGCGGAAAGTTTATAGCGAAAGGCAATACCTGGCGAAGCAGGAAATAACCCGCCAGGCCGAGGGGCTGTTCGAGCTGAGCAGCGAAGCCCCCAGCCTGTTCTTGCCGGCTTGGCTCGCTGCCGCCGAGCCTCTGACCGACAAGGACATCGCACGGCTCGCGCGCTCGGCCGAGATCCCAGCTTTCGATATGTCGAGCATGTATCTGACGGCCGCCCGCCGGCAGGGCATCGTGCTGGGGACCGGACGAATGGATTTGAAGACGATACCTGAAAAAATCGGGCTCTTTATCAGGCTTCTGAACCGCTCGCGCCCGCGGCGCTGACAGCTCGGGCGGTTCTTCTCACGCATGCCCAGCGGCGATCCGCGCGACTGCCCTTTCCGCCGAAACAATGCGCGTGGCATCCAGACCCATTTTTCGGACGGGTACCAACTGGCTCGCCCGGGATCTCATGAACTGGCCTTTTGCCCGTCAGGGCCGGAGCATACTGGTTCTCTTTCGCAGCGATAAAGCAAGGCACGCGAACCCCGAACGGGCGCGATCGCTGGTCGAGAGGGGAGCATGCTGGCATCAAACCGCACGGAAGGTCGCGCGATAAGGGGCGCCGACCTGTCCATTACGAATCTCTACAAGCGTTACGGCAAGGTCGAGGCCGTGCGTGGGATAGACTGCGAGATCAAACCCGGGGAATTCATGTCGCTTCTGGGACCATCCGGCTCCGGAAAAACGACCCTGCTCATGATGCTGGCGGGCTTCGAGACAGCGACCTCGGGCGCGATCACGATGGCGGGCCGCGATCTCACCCATGTTCCGCCCAACAAGCGCGGGATCGGCATGGTGTTCCAGCGCTATGCCCTCTTCCCGCACCTGACGGTGGCGCAGAACATCGCGTTTCCGCTCAAGATGCGCGGCCTGGCCAAAGACGACATCCGGTCTAAGGTGGCGCGGACGCTCGCGATGGTCCGCCTGGAGAGTTACGGCGACCGGCTCCCTCAGCAGCTTTCCGGTGGCCAGCAGCAGCGCGTAGCGGTTGCGCGCGCCATCGTTTTCGAACCCCCAGTCCTCTTGATGGATGAGCCGCTGGGCGCGCTCGACAAGAAACTGCGCGAGGATCTGCAGATCGAAATCAAGCGCCTTCACCGCGATCTCGGCCTGACGATCGTTTACGTGACGCACGATCAGGAAGAGGCCCTCACGCTTTCCGACAGAATTGCCGTGATGAACCATGGCAGGATCATTCAAGTCGGTGATCCGCGGAGCCTGTACGCTACCCCTCAAAGCAGTTTTGTCGCGAACTTCCTGGGAAAGACGAATTTCCTGCCCGGCACCGTTTCAGCCACCTCGGAAGACAGCCTCACGATCAACGTTCAATCGGTCATGCTGTCGGTTCCCCGCGCACGATACATGGCCCCCGGCAATGCCGAGATCGGTCAGGCCGTCGAGATATCTGTTCGCCCGGAGAACCTCCACGTCGTGCAGGGCGGCCCCGATGCGCTGCACGGCATCGTCGAGGGCGTCGTGTTCGTGGGGGCCTACACCACCTACACCGTCCGGCTTCCCGACGGTGTGCGTGTCGATGTCCAATTGGCCGGCCGCGACTATCTAGCCGAAGGCGAGGCCGTGTCGCTGCGGCTCCCCGGCGAGTTGGTCACGATTTTCTCGGAGCGAGCCGAATGAACTCGCGCACTGTCTCCAAGGAAGCCTCGAGCGGCGGCGCGCTGCCGAACGCTCTGGCGCTGACGCTTCTGCTGCCCTTGACCCTGCTTCTTGCCGGCGCATTCGTCACACCGATCCTGGTCCTGATCTTCGAGAGTCTTTTCGCGCCTCATCTCACGTTCGAACATTACGCCAAGGGCCTCACCCAGCCGCTGTATCTCGGCGTGCTAATGCGGACGATCCGGACGGCCTGCGTCGTCACGGCGATGTGTTTCCTGCTGGGCTATCCGGTCGCGCTGGTGATGTCTCGCCAGAAGGGACGGCGCGTCATCTATCTCGCGGCCTGCGTCCTCATCCCGCTTTGGACGAGCGTTCTCGTGCGATCTTACGCCTGGATCGTGTTGTTGCAGCGGAAGGGCATCGTGAATACGGCCCTGATGGATGCAGGGATCATCAGCGAGCCGCTGAAACTGCTTTATACCGACGCCGCCGTGATGCTGGCGATGACGCATGTCCTCCTGCCATACATGATCCTGCCCATCTACTCGGCGCTGATCGCGATTCCCCCCGACCTCGACAAGGCAGCCAGGAATCTCGGGGCAGGCCCGATAGACAGCTTCTTCCGGGTGGTGTTCCCGAACAGCCTGCCGGGTGTCTACGCCGGAACGATCATCGTGTTCATCTTGGCGCTGGGCTTTTACGTAACCCCCGCTCTGGTCGGTGGCCCCCAGAGCATGACCATCGCCACCCTCATCGCCCAGCAGACGACGGAACTGCTGAACTGGCCCTTTGCCGGCGCGTTGGCAGGCATCCTCCTGGCCGCGACGCTCGGGCTGGTCTCCGTTTTCGGCCGCTTCCTCCGCATCGGAAAAGGCGTCTGATCGATGCAACCCCGTAAAGCGATCGATTGGGGGCGGCTTTCCCTCAACGCCTATGCCGCCGCGGTGCTCGTCTTCCTGATGGTCCCGTCCTTGCTGATCATCCCGATTTCGCTGGGAAGCGAGCCCTTCATCCAGTTCCCGCCCCGCAGCCTTTCGTTGCGCTGGTATCTTGAGCTGATCAGGGATCCTGCCTGGATCGCATCGTTCCTCTTCAGCCTCAAGATCGCGATCGCGACGACGGTCATGGCGACAATCGTCGGGACGCTCGCTTCGCTGGCCTTGGTGAGGGGGCGCTTGAGGTTCGCATCCGCATTGCAGGTCCTGACGCTAGCGCCGCTCGTGGTGCCGCACATCGTCATAGCCGTGGCGCTTTACCTTGTGTTCGCGCCGATCGGACTCACCGGCAGCTTCCTGGGCTTCCTCATCGCCCATTCGATGCTGTCGGTCCCCTATGTGGTGATCACCGTCACATCCGCTCTGCAGAAGCTGGATCCCAGTCTCGAATTCGCGGCGTTGAGCTGTGGCGCCTCAAGGCCCAAGGCGTTCCTGCTGGTCGTTCTGCCGAACATCGCTCCCGGTGTCGCCGCCGGGGCCATCTTCGCCTTCCTGGCATCCTTCGACGAGGCGACCGTATCGTTCTTCATTTCAGGAGTCGAAGGAAAAACCATCACACGAAAGCTGTTCGAGGACATCGATTACAATCTCACACCGGTAATCGCGTCGGTATCATCGGTTATTTTGCTGATTTCCATCCTCTTGATGCTCCTCGTCGAAAGAATGCGCCGGCCGACGACTCAAGATTAATCCTTGCCTGTCTCCATCTGAAGCTTCCCTTACCCATGAAAGGATCGCGATAATGTCGATCAAGTATCGTTGTGGAGTGCTGCGCCGGTCCGCGTTGGTCGCTACCGCATTGATCGGAAGCATGCTCCTGGGCGCGGTGCCCTCCAAGGCAGAAGAGCGGGTGGTCGTGGCAACCGCGGGAGGGTCTTTCGAACGCGCGCTGCGAACGGCGTGGTTCGACCCTTTCACCAAAGCCACCGGTATCAAGGTGATCAGCGTGGTCGCCACTGACGCGGAACAGAGGGCCAGAGCGTCCGCCATGGTCCGCGCAGGCCGGGTCGAATGGGATATCTTCAACAACCACGAGATCTTGGCAGCCTCCAGCGGAAACCGCGCCATTACCGAGGATCTGTCGGAATTTTGCGCGCCCTATATCGGCAGCCCAAAGCTGTCGGCTGGCACTTGCAGTGCAGCCGGGCTCCGCTTCTCGCGGAATGCGACGACCATGGTGTTCAACAAGGAGGCTTTCGCGGGCGCGAAGCCTTCGTCTTGGGCCGATTTCTGGGACGTCGAGAAATTTCCCGGGCGCCGCGCGCTGCCAAGCTTCGGCGATCCCTGGCGTGTACTGGCCGCGGCCCTCCTGGCCGATGGCGTGAGTCCGTCGAACCTGTTCCCCCTGGACGTCGATCGCGCCTTCAAGAAGCTGGATACGATCCGGCGCCAGATCGATCTTTGGTGGCGCACCGGTGACCAGAGCCAGCAAGGCTTCAGGAATCGCGACTATGTGCTGGGCATGTTGTTCGCGGTCCGTGCGAACACGCTTCGCGACGAAGGGCAGCCCATCGAAGTCTCCTTCAATCAGGCATTCATGATCGGCGACAGCCTGCAAGTCATAAAGGGATCTCCGAACCGAGAGGCGGCTCTCAAGCTGCTGAAGTTCTACATGGAGAACCCGGACGTCCAGGCCCGCTACTCCGAGTTGACCGGCGTGGTCCCACCCAGCGACGCCGCGCTCGCTCTGCTGGGCGCGGAAGCCAAGGCGAAATTGCCGGCGGCGGGCGCGGCCACCGTCCTGATCGAGCCGAACCTGGACTGGCTGAACGCCAACCAGGCGATGCTGGTCGAACGCTGGAATGCCTGGATCCAGTAAAGCGGGTTCGAGACGACGACAGGTGAAGAGAACGGGGGCCGGCGCCGGCCCCCGCTTTTTTCATGCGTCGATACACGCCTTCCCGAAGCGATATCATTCGTCAGCCGTCGTCCGCTGCTCGCGCCGGGACGTCCGGGCGCGCGCGCTCCATTCTCGCTCTGATCGAGGGCAGGAGCCCGCCGACCCTGCCCTCGTCGCCGGAGGGCATGTTCCTCGATCTGGCTTGCCTCGCGATCGACCGCTTCGAGAACCTGGGCTGAACCGCCGCGAGCGGGCGGCATGCCAACAGGCCCCGGCGCCGAGGCGGGACTGGCCTGCAAGCCGGCCTCGGCCCGACGCTATAACTGCTCAAGAGAAAAACGACGCCGCACCGCCTTTTTCCGGCGCACGGCAAGAGCCCAGATTGTCGGGAGTTCCCCATGAGTGACGGACGGATTTCGCCCAAGAACCTTCGGAGCGCGCGCTGGTTCGCGGCCAACGACCTGCGCGGCTCCGGACACCGTGGCCGCGCCGGCCAGATGGGCTATTCCCCCCAGGAATATCTCGGCAAACCGGTCATCGGCATCGTGAACACCTGGAGCGACATCAGCCCCTGTCACCAGCATTTCAAGACGAGGGTCGATGACGTCAAAAGAGGCGTGCTCCAGGCCGGCGGTTTCCCCATCGAATTGCCGGCGATCTCTTTGTCCGAGCCATTCCAGAAGCCCTCGACGATGATGTATCGTAATCTTCTCGCGCTCGAGACCGAGGAGCTGTTGCGCTCCTACCCTGTGGACGGCGTCGTGTTGATGGGCGGGTGCGACAAGACCGTGCCCGCGCTCCTCATGGGCGCGATCTCGACGGATCTGCCCACCATTTTTGTCTGCGCGGGCCCGATGATCCGCGGGCATTATCGCGGCAAGACGATGGGCTCGGGTTCCGACAGCTGGAAGTACTGGGCCGATCGACGTGCCGGACTCCTTTCTGAGGAGGAGTGGGAAACTATTCAGCAGAGCATAAACCGGTCACCGGGTACGTGCATGACGATGGGGACAGCCTCCACCATGTCGGCTCTGACAGAAACACTGGGCCTTACGCTCCCAGGTTTCTCTTCCGTCCCGGCCGTTGACTCGCAGCATATCAGGCTGTGCTCGGAGAGCGGCCGCACCATTGTCGACGCGACTTGGCTCGACAGGAAGCCATCAACGATTCTCTCGCGCGAGGGCTATCTCGATGCGGTAACCGCATTGATGGCCCTGGGGGGCTCCACCAACGCCGTGATCCACCTGATCGCGATGGCGAGCAGGAGCGGCATCGATCTGTCATTGGACGATTTCAACGACATCGCGGAGAAAACTCCCGTCATCGCGAATATCCAGCCCATCGGCTCATACCTGATGGACGACTTCTACGCGTCCGGAGGCATCCTGGCGGCGCTGAACCGGATTTCCGGCATGCTCCACACCGATCGCCCGACCATCAATGGCAGGACCGTGATGGACAACATCTCGAGTGCGGCCGTCTTCGACAACGACGTCGTCAGGACGCTGGAAGAGCCCGTCGAGGATCGCGGCGGGCTGGTCGTCCTGCGCGGGAATCTGGCTCCCGAGGGCGCGGTGATCAAACCCCATGCGGCGGAAGCCCATCTGCGCGAGCACGTCGGACCCGCGCTCGTGTTCGACAGCTATGACGAGATGAACGAAGCCGTGAACAGGGACGACCTGGAGGTGTCGGCGGACACGATTCTGGTCCTGAGGAATGTCGGGCCGGTCGGCGGCCCCGGTATGCCGGAATGGGGCATGCTGCCGCTGCCGAAACGCCTCCTCGCCGCGGGGGTCCGCGACATGGTTCGAATCTCCGATGCTCGGATGAGCGGAACGTCCTACGGGGCGTGCGTCCTGCACGTGTCGCCGGAATCTTACGTCGGCGGTCCTCTCGCCATCGTCCAGAACGGCGACCGGATCAAGCTGAGCGTCGCGAACCGCGAGCTCAATCTCCTCGTCAGCGACGAGGAGATCGCCGCCCGACGCGCGAAGTGGACCGCGCCTCGACCCCGCTTCGCGCGAGGCTATGGGGCGATCTACAGCAGCCAGGTAACGCAAGCCCATCAAGGCTGCGACTTCTCCTTCCTCGAGAGGGGACCAGCCACTCCCGAGCCGGAAATCCATTAGCCGGGAGCTGGCTTGGCGGGCGCAACGGCCAGATGAAACGGAGACGGCCCGCAGGGGCCGTCGATCAAACGGCCACGCGCCCGATACACGGCTTCTGCCGGGCCACGGGCTCCCGCGGGGGGCGGGGAACCTCCGGCAGGATGAGGGCGACGTCCCATGCCTCCCTCGCTTTGCGCTCCCCTGAAGTACAACTCGTTTTGGCTCTCAGTACAACTTGCCTAGTGGGATAAGTACGATGTCTGACGCTCGAACATTCCTGATCTATGTCGAGAATGCGAGGGATGCCGAACCGGTTCACCGCATCGACGTCGCGAGCATCCGCGAATCCGCCAACCAAATATCGCCTTGGATCGATGTGGTCGAAGCCAAGACCGATGCGCCCAATATCCAGTCCCTGGAAAAGGCGACCTTCTTCATCGGCGGCCAGATCGACAAGGAAAGATTGAAGCGTCACGCGAAGCAGCTTGCGATCGTCCACTCTCTCAACGCGGGCGTCGAGAAGCTCATGCCCCTCGATTGGCTTCTGGACTCGGCCGTGTTGACCAACAGCCGAGGCATTCACGGTACGCGGGCTGGCGAGTTCTCGATGACGGCGTTGTTGATGCTGAACAACCGCGCGCCGCATTATGCCAGCTTGCAGCGCGACCGATCATGGCAACGGACCTTCTGCGATCCGATACGCGGCAAGGTCGTCATGATCTTCGGCGTGGGGTCGCTGGGCGGCGCGGCCGCCGAAGCGGCCAAGCGCATCGGATTGCAGGTATGGGGCGTCCGCAGAGACGGCGCGCCCCACCCGGCGGTGGACCGGATGTATACGCCGGCAGATTTTCGTGGTGCGCTCACCGAGGTCGACTTCCTGCTCCTGTCCTGTCCGCTGACCCCCGAGACGCGACGGGTCATCGGCGCGCTCGAATTGGGCCGGCTGCGTCCAGGAGCCGGGCTGGTCAATATTTCCCGTGGCGACGTCATCGACGAGGACGCCTTGGTCGATTCTCTGCGCCGGGGTCACTTGTCGGGGGCCGTTCTCGACGTCTTCCAGCGTGAACCCCTGCCTGCAGACTCCGAACTCTGGGACGTGCCGAACCTGACGATCTTCCCCCATGTCTCGTCGGACAGTTCCGTCGGATATACGGCTGCGAGCTCGGCCATCTTCCTGGAGAACGTGGCGAGATGGCTGGGCGGACAGCCCTTGCGAAACGTCGTGAGCCCGTCGCGCGGCTACTGACCGATCCAGATCCAGGGCCGGATGCGGCTGGCGGATCGGTCGCCAACGCTCATGGCCATATCGAGGTAGGTCGCAGAACCATTTGATCCTTGGTATTGCTAATTAGACCATTTGATCCTAGCCTTGCACTGCATCATGGATCATGGCGGGCGATGAAGGTAGCGTATCACGCGAGTTTTCCGGGGTTTGAACCGGCGGCGAAATGTGAGGTCGAGGGCGCGTCGTTCCACACTGCGAACGATCTGACTGAGCTCGCTCGGCTTGCGCACGGAAGCGAAGCGCTGCTCATCTTGGCGACCGACTATTCGCAGGACTTCGCGAACGCGATTCGCGAGCCCGGCGGCCGATTGAGGTTCATTCAGTTTCTGTCGGCGGGATATGAGAGCGCAGGGGCACATGGGGTGCCGCCCGGCGTCGCCCTGTCCAACGCCAGCGAGGTCTGGGCGCCGGTCGTGGCGGAACACGCCGTCGCACTCGTCCTTGCACTGGTCAGAAGGGTCCCCGATCTGGAAAGGCGAAGGCAGGCCCGCCGATGGGACCGGCCCGCCTTCAACGCCAGCTTGTCGTCGCTCGACGGATCGCGCGTGGCTCTGCTCGGCTATGGGTCGATCGGCCGGGAGATCGCCAAGCGGATAAGGCCGTTCGGCGCACATATCGTGGGTATCTCGCGATCCGCTCGCGATTGCCCGCTGCTCGACGAGGCCGTCGCATTGTCGGAGCTTCGCGAGCTTCTCCCGACCGTGGACATATTGATCAACGTGCTGCCTGCCTCGCCGTCGACGACGGGTTTCGTCGATGGCGATTTCCTCACGCTCATGAAGCCCGGCAGCTATTTCGTGAATGTCGGCCGCGGCGCCACCGTGGACGAGGCCGCGCTCGCGGATGCCCTCCGGCGAAACCTCATTGCGGGCGCTGCGCTGGACGTCTTCGAACGCGAGCCATTGGACGCGTCGAGCCCGCTCTGGTCGCTGGAGAACGCCATCCTCTCCCCGCACGCCGCTGGCTACGGCAGCCCCGGCATCGTGCATCGGGCCCATGAGCTTTGCCGGAGCAACCTGCGCGCGTTTCGCGACGGCACGAAGCTCCGCAATCTGGTGACGCCCGGCGCGAGTTGACGCGCCATGCGGGCCCGCAACTCGAGCCGAGGGCGGCCCGGCCCAAAGCTGCATCAAACTAAAACAAAAGGGGAATGACCATGACCATTAATCGCCGCGACTACCTGAAGGGATCTGCCGGTCTCGCCGGAGGCGCGCTCGTTGGCGGCCCCCTCGGCTCCTCGATCGCCGCCGCGCAATCCCGCTCCGAGACGTTGCGTCACGTCATGGGAGCGGTCCTCACCTCGCTCGACCCGACCACCGGCGGGGCCACGCGCGAGAGTTCCCCGCTCTCGATGAACGTCTACGATCGCCTGGTCGCCTTCGGCACGAAGCAGGTGGCCGGCGGGCGGATGTTCGACATGGGCAACATCCGCGGCGAGCTTGCCCAGAAGGTCGATCGGTCGGCCGACGGCAGGACATACACCTTTCATCTCCGCGAGGGTGCGACCTGGCACGACGGAACGCCCGTCGAGGCCGAGGATATCAAATGGTCGCTCGACCGCGCGGTGGGGGCCCCGAGCACCGCTAAAGCTCAGATGAGCAATGGTTCGATGACGGACCCCGGCCAATTCAAGATCGTCGGCGACCGCCAGATCGAAATCAGGACGGAGCGGCCGGACCGGCTCACCCTCGCGACCTTCTGCGTGCCCTTCCTGCCGATGTTCAACAGCAAGCTCGCCAAGAAGCACGCGACCTCCGACGATCCCTGGGCCGTCAACTGGCTGAAGGACAACACCGCCGCGGGCGGCGCCTACATCGTCGAAAGCAACCGGCCGGGCCAGCAGGTCGTGCTGCGCCGGAACGAGAACTGGAAGAACGGCGAGAACGGCAAGCTGCCTTACTTCCAGAGGGTCATCGTGCAGACGATCCCCGACGTCTCCGCCCGGGCGAGCCTCGTCGAGAGGGGCGACGCCGACCTCACGCTCGACGCCGCCGCCAGCGACATCCCCGGCCTCGAGAAGAGGGGGCGCGTCAGCATCATCGCGGTGCCGCAGACCAACGCCTGGCAGTCCGTCGCCTTCAACACGCTCGCTGCGCCCTTCGACGATCTCAAGGTCCGGCAGGCGGTCACGGCGGCCTTGCCTTACGAAGACATGTTCAACGCCGCGATCTTCGGGCGCGGCAAGCGCCTCTTCGGCGCCGACTGGTCGGAACCGCCGTCTTCTGCGATACCACAGCCGATGCCGGTCCGACGCGACCTCGATAGGGCGAAGAGGCTGCTCGCGGAGAGCGGGCACGCCGGCGGGTTCCGGACCACCTTCTCCTTTCCAGCGAGCATGTCGACCACGGTCGAGCCGATGGCGGCGCTGATCAAGGAGAGTCTGGCCACGATCGGCGTGGACGTCACCGTTCAGAAGCTTCCGGACGCCCAGATGACGACGATGGTCTCCGAGCGCCGGCTGCCGATGTTCTTCGACTTCTTCACGGCATGGCTGCCGACATCCGAATACACGACGCGGATTTTCCTGACCGCGACGACGCGCTGGAACGCCAGCGGCTGGAACGACGCCATCGCGACAAAGCTCGGTGACGACGCACGATACGAAACAGACCAGGCGAAATACGACGCCATGATGGTCGAGGTGATCAAGAGATATGTGGCGGCCAACCCGCTCGCCCTGCTTTGGCACCCCAACCACGATGCCGTCGTCGCCAAGAATGTCGAGGGCTACACGTACTGGTTCCACCGCGGCGCGGATTACCGGTATCTGAAGCGGATCTGATCATGAAGATCGTTGTCAATGTCGCGGCAAGGGTCGGCAACCGACTCCTTGCCTCGCTGCCCGCCCTGTTCGGAGTACTGGTGTTCACCTTTCTCCTCATGCGCGTGCTGCCTGGCGATCCCGCCGTGTTCTTCTCTTCTGATCCGAATGCCGGGCCAGAGGAGGTCGAGCGGCTGCGAAAGGCGATGGGCCTCGACCAGCCGATGCTCGTGCAGCTGGCCTACTATCTGCGGGACGTCGCGACGGGGCATCTCGGCAGCTCAATGTCGACCGGCCAAACCGTCGTCGTCGACTTGGTCGAGCGGCTGCCGGCATCGTTGGAGCTGACCTTCATCGCGCTGGTCCTTGCGCTCTCGCTGGCGCTGCCATTGGGCATACTCGCGGCCTTGAGACCGGGCTCGGCACTGGATCACGCCGTGCGCTTCATCTGCTCGTTGGGCGTCTGCGCTCCGACCTTTGTCTGCGGATTGCTGCTGATCTACGTGTTCTACGTCGTCCTGGGCTGGGCCCCGGATCCGACGGGGCGAATCGGAGTCTTCGATGCCCCGCCTCCCGGCATCACGGGCCTCCTTCTCATCGACTATCTCCTTGTTGGGGATCTGGCGAGTTGGCGGTCGGCGCTTTCCCAGCTCGTCCTGCCGGCCACGACGATGGCTCTCTTCGTACTCGCCCCGCTGGCCAGAATGACCCGAGCTTCGATGCTCGCGGCGCTGGGCAGCGACTTCATCCGGACCGCTCGCGCGCTCGGCCTCTCGCATTGGAAAGTGATCGTCGCCTATGGCCTACGCAACGCGCTGTTGCCGGTCATCACGATCACCGGCGTCGTGTTCTCGACGATGCTGGGGGCCAACGTTCTCGTCGAAAAGGTCTTTGCCTGGCCGGGCGTCGGCTCCTACGCCCTCGACGCCCTGCTTTCCTCCGATTTCGCGCCCGTACAAGGGTTCGTGCTGCTGATGGCCACGATCTTCGTGATGGTCAACCTGCTCATCGACACGCTCTACGGGCTCGCCGACCCGAGGGTCTCGATCCGATGAGCGCCACCGCCAGACACGTCGCCTGGGTCCTGCGCGGCAACCCCGTCACCGCGATCGCCACCTTCGGCTTCTCCTGCCTCGTGTTCCTTGCCTTGTTCGGGCCCTGGATCCAACCGCACGACCCGATCGCGTCCAACGTCGCCAACGCTCTGCAACCGCCATCGAGCGCCCATTGGGCGGGCACGGACCAGCTCGGTCGCGACATCCTCAGCCGGCTCATCGCCGCGACGCGGATCGATCTCGCGATCGCGGCTTCGGCCGTTGCCATCTCCTTCGCCGCTGGTGTCGTGATCGGCAGCCTCGCGGGCTATGCCGGCGGCCTCGTAGACCGCGTCATCGGGAGCGTCGTGGACGTATTGATGGCCTTCCCGCTCTTCGTGATGGCCATGGCCATGGTCGCGGTCTTGGGCAACCGGATCGAGAACATCATCATCGCGACCGCCTTCATCAACCTGCCATTCTACATCCGTTTCGCGCGGGCCGAGGTGAACGTCCGCCGCAACGCGGGATGGGTGGAGGCTGCACGTGCTTGCGGAGACAGCCATCTCGACATCGTGCTGTTCTCGCTGATCCCGAACATCCTGCCGGCGATGGCCGTGCAGATCTCGCTGAATCTCGGCTGGGCCATCCTCAACGCGGCCGGGCTGTCCTTCCTGGGGCTCGGCGTCACGGCCCCCACGCCGGAGTGGGGCATCATGGTGGCCGAGGGCGCCCGCTTCATCCTGTCCGGGCAGTGGTGGCTCGTGGCGTTCCCCGGAGCGGCGCTGATGCTCACCGTCCTCTGCTTCAATCTTCTCGGGGATGGCCTGCGCGACATTCTCGACCCTCGGATGCGTACATGAACAGCGAATATCTGCTCCGCGTCAGCGACCTCCGCGTCGAGTTTTCGACTCGCAACGGCACGGTGGAGGCCGTCAAAAACGTCTCGCTGGCCCTGAAGCCCGGATCGACGCTCGGCATCGTCGGCGAAAGCGGGTCGGGGAAATCGGTCACCGCCTACGCGATCACGCGGCTTCTGGACCGGGCGGGTAGGATCAGCGCCGGCCGGATCGAGTTCGACGGCCGCGATCTTCTCGCCCTCTCGGCCGGAGACATGCGCCGCTTACGGGGAGCCGCCATCTCCATGGTGTTCCAGAACGCGCGCGGCGCGTTGAACCCGATCCGGACGGTCGGGCAGCAGTTGACGGACGCATTGGCCGCTCACACCAGGCTCGACAAATCGAGCCTGCACGAGCGCGTGGCGGCGCTGCTCACGGACGTAATGCTGACCGATGTCGATCGCGTCCTGAAGTCCTACCCCCACGAATTGTCCGGGGGGATGTGCCAACGGGTGATGATCGCGCTCGGGATCGCCTGCGAACCCAGGCTTCTGATCGCCGACGAGGCCACGACCGGATTGGACGTCACGACGCAGAAGGTGGTCATGGACCTTCTGGCGGACATCGCGGCCAAGCGGGGCATGGGCGTTATCCTGATCACCCATGATCTGGGCCTGGCCGCCCAGTACTGCGACGCGATCACGGTCATGCAGCGCGGCGAAGTGGTCGAATCCGCATCAGTGGAGGAGGTTTTCCTCCGCCCCAGCCACCCCTACACAAGGCGACTCGTCGCGGCGTCCCCCACCGCCTCGTCGACGATCGAGACCCTGGTCGTCGACGAAGAAACGCCCGCCGGTGTGACGACACCCGCCTTCATCGGCTTCGGCGGGTCGCAACCGCTTCTCGAGGTTAGCGGCCTGGCGAAGGATTATGATCGCTTCAGGGCGGTCGACGACGTCTCCTTTCGACTGGACCAGGGCGAGAGCATCGGCCTCGTCGGTGAATCCGGTTCGGGGAAGAGCACGATCTCCCGCATCGTCACTCGTCTCATCGACAAGAGCGCCGGGCGGCTGACCTTCGACGGCGTGGACATCGGCGAAGTCTCCGCCGCGCGCTTCAACGCGCACCCGCTGCGGAAGCAGATCCAGATCGTCTTCCAGGACCCCCACGAGAGCTTGAACCCCCGCTACACGGCGTTCGACTGCATCGCCCATCCGCTCCGCAAGCTGGAAAAGGACATCGATCGCGGCCTGGTGGCCCGACGGGTCGAGGGGTGCGCGGAACGCGTCGGCCTGCCGCGCGAACTTCTCTCTCGCTTTCCCCATCAGCTCTCCGGCGGGCAGAAGGCCCGGGTCGGGATCGCTCGCGCCATCGTCACCCGTCCGAAACTGCTCGTCCTGGACGAGCCGACCGCAGCCCTCGACGTGTCCGTCCAGGCGATCGTGCTCAAGCTGCTGGATCGCCTGCGCAAGGAGGAAGGCCTAGCCTTCCTGTTCGTCAGCCACGATCTGAACGTGGTCCGCATGCTGTGCGAACGCATCGTCGTCCTCAAGACGGGCGCCGTTGTCGAGCAGGCGAAAGCGCAGGAGATTTTCGCCTCGCCACGATCCGCCTACACACGCAGCCTCATCGAGGCGATTCCCGGTTTCGGCGGCCGGTCTTCCGACATGGCGAACGATCTCCGCCACAAGCTGCCGCTGGCGATCGGACAGGCAATGTGACGACACACAAGCGACCTGTCGGCGCGTCTGGCCAGCAGATGGCCCCATACACAGCAACGTCCGCCGTAAGCAGCATTGGCAGGGCCGAGCATCGCGTCGCCCGAACCGCGCAACCTCAAGCGTCCTGTTGGACACTCGGGCTTGACATCAGTTCATTTTCGAACCGGAAGGAGCCGAAGCGAAACAAGCCGCGTGCATCGGAGCAGACCGACGAGCTCGCAACGCTCTTGATTGGCCCTGGAAACCACGTAAGATCGTTTCGTTCGAGCCCACTCATTGGTCCCACTCAACGAGGTTGGCCGAATCGGAATTTCTCTTGTTTTTCAAGGAATTCAGGACTGACCAGCAGGTTCGAGTCCTCTCCTGGGCACCATTTTTCTCGAGGGTTCTACCAAGCCCTTGAGACGGAAGATGTTTCCTTCCGCATTGTGAATGACCTGTCGCCCGCCCGATATCGAAGGGCCGCGCAGGTGGTCTTGCGGCGCCTCGCCCTGCAAGGCGCTCCTATCATAACTTTCGTTAGTTTTACGCGGTTGCCCCAAAGGCGCCGCGCCAGGCTCCTTCGCGCCCGCGGAGGACAACCCCAGGCCTATATGCCAGGTGATGGACGCCGTGGCGGCCCAGGCCGTCAATCGGCTGGCGCGCCCGGCCCGTTGTTGCCGATGCCGGCCATGGCGTCCTCGAGTTCGGCAAGCAGGTCTTGCAGCTGGCCGAGCTTGTCCTCGCCGAAGCGCTGGCTGATCTGGCGATAGATCGCTTCGGACACCGGCGTGACATTGTCGATGAGAGCCGAGCCGGAGGCGCTGAGCGAGATCATCCAGCGGCGCAGGTCGGCCGGATCGGGCTCGCGCAGGATCAGGCCGCGCTGGTCGAGATCGACGAGAATCCGCGACAGGCTGGGACCGAGCAGGAAGGTCGCCCGCGCCAGCTCCGCCACCTCCATCTGCGGCTTGGTGCTGAGCGCGCGCAGCACGCGCCATTGCTGCTCGGTGACGCCGAATTCGCGCAGCGACTTACGGAAATGCCGCATCACCGATTCGCGCGCCCGCAGCAGCGACATCGGCAGCGACTTGGAGAAATGGCGCAGCCTGAGCCGGGTCGCGGCCGGGCTGCTGGCGCCCGTGGTCTTGTCGTCGGTCAAACCAGAAATCCATCGTGAGTCGCCGGCACCCTAGCGCGCTCGACGACCAGCACCAAACGCGGCAGCGTGCGCTTGCAGTCATAAATTTAACATGTTATCTAATTTGAGAAATGGGAGGTGCGGCTTGCCCCATATCGTCATCGAATACTCCGCCAATCTGGACGAAGAGCTCCGCCCGATGCGGCTGGTCGAGGCGCTGCATGCCGCCGCGCTGGAGACCGGCATCTTCCCTCTGGCCGGCCTCAGGACCCGCGCGGAGCGGCGGGATCTCTACCTGATCGCCGATGGCGACCCCGATCATATCTTCATTGCCGTCAGCGTGCGGATCGGCGAGGGGCGCGATGCCGCAACCCGCCTGCGCGTCGCCGAGGCGCTGATGGCGGTGCTCGAACGCGAGACCGCCGAAATCGTCCAGCGCCGGGGCCTAGCGCTCAGCCTCGATGTCTCCGAGATCGACGGAACCGCGTCGCTAAAGACCAACAACCTGCACGAACGCCTGAAAGCGAGGGCGAAGCCATGACCGCGACCGATACCAAACTGACCGCCAATCTGGCCAAGGCGCGCCAGGCGATGGCGCGTTTCACGGATGGCACCGTGCCGCATCTGATCGCGGGCGAGGCCGTCCTTTCGGCTTCGGGGGCGACCTTCGAGACACTCGATCCGACCACGAACGAGCGCCAGGCCGTCGTCGCCGCCGGCGACAAGGCCGAGATCGACCGTGCCGCCGCTGCGGCGCGCAAGGCGTTCCCGGCCTGGAAGAATGCTTCCGGCGCCAAGCGCCGGGCCGTGCTGCACGCGATCGCCGATGCGATCGAGGCAAGGGCCGAGGAGATCGCCCTGGTCGAAAGCAGCGACAGCGGCCAGGCGATCCGCTTCATGGCGAAGGCGGCGCTGCGCGGGGCCGAGAATTTCCGCTTCTATGCCGACCGTGCGCCGGAAGCCGGCAATGGCCTGTCGCTGCCGGACGAAGGCCATATCAACTACACGCTGCGCCAGCCTATCGGTCCCGTCGGGGTAATCACGCCCTGGAACACGCCGTTCATGCTCTCGACCTGGAAGATCGCGCCGGCGCTCGCCGCCGGCTGCACCGTCGTCCACAAGCCGGCCGAATGGTCGCCGCTCTCGGCCATGCTGCTCGGCGAGATCATGGACGAGACGATCCGCAAGCACGGTTTCCCGGCTGGCGTGGTCAATGTCGTGCACGGCCTCGGCGAGAGCGCCGGCAAGGCGCTGACCGAGCATCCGGCGATCAAGGCCGTCGCCTTCGTCGGCGAGACCACGACCGGCCAACACATCATGCGCCAGGGCGCGGAGACGCTGAAGCGCGTCCATTTCGAGCTCGGCGGCAAGAACCCGGTGATCGTGTTCGAGGATGCCGATCTCGACCGCGCCCTCGATGCGGTGCTGTTCATGATCTACTCGCTCAATGGCGAGCGCTGCACCTCATCGTCGCGCGCTCTCGTGCAGCGCTCGATCTACGACGCCTTCTCCGCCAAGGTCGCCGAGCGGGTGAAGCGCCTGCGCGTCGGCCATCCGCTCGATCCGGCAACCGAGATCGGTCCGCTGATCCATCCGCGCCATGCGCAGAAGGTGCTGTCCTATCCCGCTCTGGCGAAGGACGAGGGCGCCCGCGTCGCCTGCGGCGGCGGCCGCGCTCTGGACGGCGCCGGCAACTATGTCGAGCCGACGCTCTATCTCGACGCCGGCAACGGCATGCGGATCGCGCAGGAAGAGATCTTCGGGCCGGTGCTGACCATGATCCCGTTTGAAGACGAGGCCGAGGCGATCGCCATCGCCAACGACGTCCAGTACGGGCTGGCCGGCTATATCTGGACCCGCGATGTCGGCCGCGCCCATCGCGTCTCGCGCGATCTCGAGGCCGGGATGATCTGGGTCAACTCGGAGAATGTCCGCCATCTGCCGACGCCGTTCGGCGGGGTGAAATCATCGGGCATCGGACGCGACGGCGGCGACTATTCCTTCGACTTCTACATGGAGACGAAGAACGTCGCCGTGGCCTTCGATACCCACCAGGTGCCGCGGCTGGGGATCTGACGCCGCGGCCGAATGAAACAAGAAGAACGATATCGAGGAGGAACCATGCCCGTCCCGTCCAGCGTCCTCAATCCGCCCTTCCATGTCGTGCGCCTGAACCATGTCGTGCTGACGGTGCGTGACCTCGCCGCCGCCAAGGCCTTCTGGGGCGACACGCTCGGCCTGCAGCTGACGCAGGAGACGCCGGAGCGGCTCTACTTCCGGGCCATGGAGGAACGCGGCCATCACTGCATCGTGCTGGAGAAGGGGGCCGAGCCCAGCGCCCGCCATCTTGGCTTCAAGGTCTTCTCGGAGGAGGACCTCGACAAGGCCCAGCACTTCTTCCGCGGCAAGGGCCTGAAGGCCGAGTTCGTCGAGGAACCCTATCAGGGGCGGACCCTGCGCACCACCGACCCGCGCGGCGTGCCGCTGGAATTCTACTTCCGCATGGACAAGCTGCCGTCGGTTCACCAGAAATACGCGCTCTACAAGGGCGTGAAGCCCCTGCGCATCGACCATTTCAACTGCTTCTCGGATGATGTCGACGCTTCCGTGGCGTTCTATAACGAGATCGGCTTCCGGGTCACCGAATACACCGAGAACGAGGACTGCACCCGGCTCTGGGCCGCCTGGATGCATCGCAAGGGCGGCGTACACGACATGGCCTTCACCCATGGCGTCGGCCCGCGCCTGCACCATGTCGCCTTCTGGGTGCCGACGCCGCTCAACATCATCGACCTGCTGGATCTGATGGCGACCACCGGCTATGTCGGCAATATCGAGCGTGGCCCGGGGCGCCACGGCATCTCCAACGCCTTCTTCCTCTATGTCCGCGACCCTGACGGGCATCGCATCGAGATCTATTGCTCGGACTATCAGACGATCGATCCCGATCACGAGCCGATCCGCTGGGACCTGCGCGATCCGCAGCGCCAGACGCTGTGGGGCGCTCCCGCACCGAAGAGCTGGTTCGAGGAAGGGACCGTCTTCGAGGGCACGCCGGTGCGCCAGCCGGCCTATGCCGCCTCTCCGATCATCGCAGCCTGAGCAGCGAAAGAACCCGGCGATCGAGGGCGCAGTCGCCGGCAAGCGGGCTGGTGGCTACGTCACCGGTCTCTGCGAACCGGCAGATCGTCGGCCCTCCGCCCGAAGAGTCCGGCCTCTGAAGTCCGCAGCGCGCTTTCGCCCAGACGGGAGGTTGAGCGATGTGCGCTACCGACTCCATGACGATCTTGCTACGACGATCGCAGCGCAATGGCAGCATTGTCGATCGGAGGTCGCTTGAGCATCCGTCGCCATCTCGGTTCCTGGGACTATGTCATCGTCGGCGCGGGTTCGGCAGGCTGCGTGCTCGCCAACCGCCTCAGCGCCGATCCGCGCAAGCGCGTGCTGCTGCTCGAGGCCGGCGGCTCGGACAATTACCACTGGATCCATATCCCGGTCGGCTATCTCTACTGCATGGGCAATCCCAGGACCGACTGGGGTTACAGCACGGCGCAGGAAAAGGGCCTCAACGGCCGCGCGCTCGCCTATCCCCGCGGCAAGGTGCTGGGCGGCTGCTCGTCGATCAACGGCATGATCTACATGCGCGGCCAGGCCGCCGACTATGACGGCTGGCGCCAGCTCGGCAATCCCGGCTGGGGCTGGGACGAGGTGCTGCCGCTGTTCCGCAAATCCGAGCGGCATCACAGCCTGGGCGGTGCGTTTCATGGCCAGGAAGGCGAATTGCGGGTCGAGCGCCAGCGCCTGTCCTGGCCGATCCTCGATGCCGTGCGCGAGGCCGCCGAGGAGATCGGCGTGCCGAAGATCGACGACTTCAATGCCGGCGACAATTTCGGCTCGGCCTATTTCGAGGTGAACCAGAAGGCCGGCTTCCGCTTCAACGCGGTGCGCGCCTTCCTGAGCCCGGTGCGCAATCGCAGCAATCTGACGGTGCTGACGCAGGCGCAGGCCGAGCGCATCGTCTTCTCCGGCAAGCGCGCGAGCGGGCTCGAGCTGCGTCTCAAGGGCGAGCCCGTCCAGGTCGACGCCGCCGGCGAGCTGATCCTCTCGGCCGGCGCGATCGGCTCGCCACAATTGCTGCAGCTCTCCGGCGTCGGGCCGAGCGCCCTGCTGTCGCAGCACGGCATCGCCGTCCAGCACGAGCTGGCTGGCGTTGGCGAGAACCTGCAGGACCATCTCCAGATCCGTACCGTCTTCAAAATCACCGGCGCGAGGACGTTGAACGAGCGGCAGGCGAGCCTGCTCGGCAAGGCGGGCATTGCGCTCGAATATGCGCTGCGCCGTTCCGGACCGATGGCGATGGCGCCGAGCCAGCTCGGCATTTTCATGCGCTCGGACGAGCGTTTCGCCACGCCGAACATCGAGTTCCATGTCCAGCCCTTGTCGCTGGAGCGTTTCGGCCAACCCCTCGACGCCTTCCCGGCGATCACGGTCTCGGTCTGCAATCTCCGGCCGGATTCGCGCGGCCATGTCCGGATCGCCTCGGCGGATCCCTTCGCGCACCCGCGTATTGCGCCGAATTATCTCTCGGCCGACAGCGATCGTGAGGTCGCCGCCGCCTCGATCACGGCGGCGCGTCGCCTGATGGCGACACGGCGCATGCAGGCGTTCAGGCCCGAAGAGCTCAAGCCCGGCATCGCCATTCAGGAGCCCGACGAACTGGCGCGGGCGGCGGGCGACATCGCGACGACGATCTTCCACCCGGTCGGCACGGCCAAGATGGGCACCGATGCGATGGCAGTGGTCGATCCTGAGCTGCGCGTGCACGGCCTCGAGGCCTTGCGCGTCGTCGACGCCTCGATCATGCCGACAATCGTCTCGGGCAACACCCACGCACCCGCCGTGATGATCGCCGAGAAGGCGGCCCAGCTCATGACTTCGGGCCAGTCCGGCAAGAGCGCATAGCGGTTTTGCGTCAGCAATTCCGCGGGCACAACGGGACAGAGCTTTGAAGGCGAGCCAGTACTCCCCGGGAATGCTCTAGCCGTCTGCTCGCGAGAACTCGTCCCGTCTTGGCGTGTTGCCCGCGAGGCAACACCACGGCGGCACTCCGTCGCATCGGCGAGGCAGAATGGTGCCGGCATGGCAATCGATCAAACGCACTTGTTCTCTCTCGTGTAAGCGCTATCATCACTTGACCACTAGCAAGGCATCGGGGTGCGGCACCGTTGAAGACTATTCGCGGCCCGGGCCTGTTCATCGCCCAATATCTCGGTCCGGCTCCCTTCTTTTCCGATATCGACGGCATTTCCCGCTTCGCGGCGCAGGAGGGTTTCAAGGCCCTGCAGGTGCCGGTCCACGACAGGGCGATCATCGACACCGAGCGCCTCGAAGAGAGCGATTACATCGATAACTGGCGTGCGAGCGTCGAACGCCACGGCTTGGCTATCAGCGAGATCGCGGCCCATCGCGCCGGCCAGTTGCTGGCGGTCCATCCGGCCTATGACGGGGTCATGGACGCGTTCGCGCCTGTCGAACTGCACGGTAACACCGCCGCCCGCCAGCTTTACGCCGAGCAGGAATTGCGGCGCGCGATCACGCTCGCGGCCCGCATCGGTGCCGGCAAGCTCGCGACCTTCTCGGGCGGCCTGCTCTGGCCGTTCCTCTATCCCTACCCGCCGGCCCCGGCCGGCCTGATCGAGCACGGCTTTGCGGCGCTTGCGGCGCGCTGGCGCCCGCTGCTCGATTATGCCGACAGCCTCGGCGTCGATATCTGCTTCGAGCTCCATCCGGGCCAAGACCTGCACGACGGCGCGACCTTCGCCGCCTTCCTCGACCGCGTCGACCAGCATCCTCGCGCCAGGCTGCTCTACGATCCCAGCCACCTTCGGTTGCAGCACCTCGACTATCTCGGCTTCATCGACCGCTGGCACGCGCGGATCGCCGCCTTCCACGTCAAGGACGCCGAATTCCGCCCGAGCCCGGATCGCGGTGTCTATGGCGGCTATGGTGACTGGATCGACCGGCCGGGACGTTTCCGCAGCCCGGGCGACGGCGACATCGATTTCCCTGCCATCTTCAGCAGCCTGACCCGCTACGGCTATGACGGCTGGGCCGTGCTCGAATGGGAGTGCTGCCTGAAGCACGCCTTCGACGGCGCCCGCGAAGGCGCGCGCTTCATCGCCGACCACATCATCCCGACCACGCAGCGCGATTTCGACGCAAGGATGCGCCGCGCCGCGCCATCGGACGAGCTCGACCGCATTCTGGGGCTGAAACCATGAGCGAAGGCAATCCCGTGCTGGCCGCCCTTGGGCGGCCGATCCGCCTCGGCATTCTCGGTGGCGCCCCGCCCTCGATGATCGGCCCGGCCCATCGCATGGCCGCGGCGCTCGATGGCCGCTTCACCCTCGTCGCCGGCATGATGTCGTCGAAGCCCGAGCGCTCGCGGCGCGAAGGCATCGCCATCGGCCTCGCCGAGGAGCGTTGCTACGGCTCGCTCGACGAGTTGCTGGCGCGGGAGAAGGCGCGCCCGGACGGCGTCGAGGCGCTCGCCATCATCACCCCCAACGACAGCCACACCGCCTATTGCAAGGCGGCCTTCGCGGCCGGGCTCGACGTCATGGTCGAGAAGCCCCTATGCAACGATCTCGTCGAAGCACGCGAGCTCGCTGCGCTGGCGCGCAAGAGTGGCGTCGCGGTCGCGCTGACGCACACCTATTCCGGCTACCCGATGCTGCGCGAGATGCGCGCGCGCATCCTCGGCGGGCAGATCGGGGCAGTGCGGCTCGTTCAAATCGACTACCTCGCCGGTGGTAATGCGACATTGGTAGAGGCGACGCCCGAGGGCGCAGCGCGCTGGCGGCTCAACCCCGAGATCAGTGGCCCCTCGCTCGTCCTCGGCGATATCGGCACCCACGCGCACCATCTCGTCGGCTTCGTCACCGGCGAGGCGATGGCGTCGGTTTCGGCCGAGGTCGGCACGCTGGTGCCCGGTCGCAAGGTCCACGACATCGCGCAGATCCGCTTCCGTCAAACGGGCGGCGCCCGCGGCCGGATCGAGGTCAGCAACGCTGCCGCGGGGGCCTCCAACCTGTTCGTCATCCGGGTCTTCGGCGAGACCGGTCATCTCGCCTGGAGCCATGGCGCCCCCAACGAACTGGTGCTGGGCCGGCTCAATGGCGACATCGTGGTGACCGGCGCCGGCCGGCCCGATCTCTCGGCGGCGGCGCGGGATGCGACCCGGCTGTCGCGCCCCGGCCATCCCGAGGGGCTGATCGAGGCGATCGCCAATCTCTATTCCGGCTTCGCCGATCTCATCCTGGCGCGGCGCGGCCTCGCCCCCGCCACGGACATGGCAAGGCTGACGCCCTCGATCGAGGATGGCGTCGCCGGCCTCGCCTTCGTCATGGCCTGTCTCGAAAGCTCCGCCGCCGGCGGCGCCTCCACTCCCCTCGCCTCCAGCCTCTAGCGGAATCCCATGGCAACGATCGTCATCACCGGCTGCGACACCGGCCTCGGCGTCGAATTCGCCCGGCAGTACGCGGCCGAGGGCCACAAGGTCTATGCGACCTGCCTCTCGCCTGAGACCGCGCACGAGACCCGCGCCATCGCCGGGGATGTCGAGGTCCAAAAGCTCGACATGACCGACCATGCCGGCATCGCAGCCTTCGCCGCTTCGCTCGGCGGGCGCCCGGTCGACATCCTCCTCAACAATGCCGGCATCGGCCGGCCGCATCCGCCCTTCGGCGAGACCGACTACGCCAATTGGCGGCGCATCCTCGAAACCAACCTGATCGGCCCGATGAAGCTGGTCGAGACCCTGGTCGAGAACGTCGCGGCGAGCGAACTGAAGATCATGGCCTTCGTCTCCAGCCGCATGGGCTCGATCGCGCTGAACCAGAGCGGCGGCTCCTATGCCTATCGCTCGAGCAAGGCGGGCCTGAACATGCTGGTCAAGGGTCTCGCGGTCGATCTCGCGCCGCGCCATATCAGCGTCATCGCCCTGCATCCGGGCTGGGCCGCAACGGAGCCCGGCGGACGCGTGCCGGTCGAGGAAAGCGTCGCCGGCATGCGCGGCGTGATCCACCGCGCTGGTCGGCACCACACCGGCATCTTCCAGACCTATCACGATCAGCCCTTGCCTTGGTGACGCGATGAAGCCGCAGATCGAGACCGTCCTGCCCGGCCCTTTCGCCCTTGGGGAAGGCCCGTGCTGGCATGGCGGCGAAGGCGCGCTCTATTTCGTCGATGCGCTCAGGCCGGCGATCCATCGCTGGCATCCGGCGGAGGGATTGGCCACCTGGCCGATGCCGGCGATCGTCGGCTCCTTCGCGATAAAGCGTGGCGGCGGGCTGATCGCCTCGCTGCAGACTGGTTTCGCCACGGTCGATCTCGCAACCGGCGCGGTGACGCCGCTGGTCGATCCCGAACCGGAGAAACCCGCCAACGTCCTCAACGACGGCAAATGCGACAGGCGCGGCCGGTTCTGGTGCGGCTCGCGCGACGGCGCGCTGAAGGACCCGAGCGGCGCGCTTTATCGCCTCGATCCCGACCTCAGCGCTCACCGCATGGACCGAGGCTTCATCGTCTCCAACGGCATCGCCTTCTCGCCCGATGACCGCACCATGTACTTTGCGGATTCGCGGGCCGAGACCGTCTTCGCCTACGACTTCGACATCGATTCCGGCGCCATCTCCAATCGCCGCGTCTTCTTCTCGACCCGCGAGATCGAAGGACGCTGCGACGGCGCGACGGTCGATGCCGAGGGCTTCTACTGGTGCGCGCTGGTGCATGGCGGCAAGATCGCCCGGGTCGATCCGAAGGGGCGCTTCGACCGGCTGATCGACATGCCGGTCAAGCATCCGACCATGTGCACCTTCGGCGGCGATGGGCTCGACGTGCTCTACGTCACCAGCGCCGCCTCGATGCTGAGCGAGGAGGAGCGGGCGCGCACGCCGCAGGCCGGGAACCTGTTCGCCATCCATGGCCTCGGCGTGAAGGGCCTGCCGGAGCCGATGTTTGCGGGGTGAGTCAGCCCTTGCCGGAGAGGACGAGCGGCGCTGTCAACGTCGTGTTCTGCGAGCGGAAATAGAGCCGGATCGGGATGCGCTGGGACGAGCCGATGCCGGGCTTCACCGCGCTGAGCTGAATATGGTGAGAGGGGTTGCCGGTGATGCGGAAGCTGCCGTCAGCGCCTGTCTTGACGCTGCGATTCTCGGCGAAGGTGGTGAAGCTGAAGACCCAGAGCGTAACGTCGGCGCCTTCGACCGGCTTGCCCTGCGCGTCCAGCACCTGCCCGGTGACGAGCCCGTCATCATGCGTCGAGGCGTAGAGATCCCAGGCGCCCGCAACCGCGAGGATCGCGGCCGGGACCAGCACGAAGCGGTTGAGCAGCCACTTCTTCCAACCACGTCGCGGGCTGCCGGAATAAGCTTCCATCGCCTAGCCCTTCGTCGCGCCGGAGGTGAGCCCCTGGATGAACTCCTTCTGCGCCAGCAGGAAGAGCAGGATGCCGGGCGCGAGCACCATGATGCAGAAGGCGTAGAGCGCCCCGGTGGTATCCTCCTGATAGGACAGGAAGCGCGCCAGCCCGAGCGGCAGCGTCTGCATCTCCGGCGTCCGCGTCATGATCAGCGGCCAGAGGAAGTTGTTCCAGGACCAGATGAAGGAGAGGATCACGTTCGTTGCCATGGCGGACTTGGCCAGCGGCAGCATGATCGTCCAGACGATGCGCCATTCCGGCAGGCCGTCGACCTTGGCCGCGTCGATCAGCGAGCCCGGGATCGCATCGAAGCTCGCCTTGAACACGAAGATGCAGATGATCGTCGAGAACTGCGGCAGGGCCAGGCCGACATAGGAATTCAGCAGCCCGAGCTGGCCGGTGATCAGATAGGCCGGGATGATCGTCGCCTGGAACGGGACCATCATGCAGGACAGGAACAGGATCAGGATGAAGCCCTTGCCCCGGAACTCGCGGGTCAGCGCATAGCCTGCCATCGCGTTGAAGACGATGTTGGCCGCGATCGTGATGGCCGAGACGATGACGCTGTTCAGAAAGTAGCGGGCGAACGGGATCGCATACCAGACATCGACATAATAGAAGATGTTCGGGTTCTGCGGGACGATGTTGGGCGGATAGGTGAAGATGTTCTCGCCCGAGACGGAGGTCTTCATCACCCAGTAGAACGGCACCAGCATCACGAAGCACACCGCCATCAAGGCGAGGTGGATCGGCCAGGTCGGGGAGCGGCGCATCATTCCATGTCCCTCGCGCCGGCGTTGCCGCCGGAGAGCCGGTTCGCCGCCCAGGCGATCGTGATCAGGAAGACGAAGAACACGACCGTCACCGCAGCCGCATAGTCGAAGCGCGTCTGCACGAAGCCGAGCTTGTAGATGTAGGTGACGAGAATCTCGGTGGCCCGGCCGGGGCCGCCGCCGGTCATGACATAGACCAGGTCGAAGCTGGTCACCGAGTTCAGCATGCCGATGACGAAGCACAGGAAGATCGAGGGCCGCAGCAGCGGCAGGATGATGCGCCAGAAGCGGTCGCCGGCAGTGGCGCCGTCGATCTCGGCTGCCTCGAACAGCGAGCTCGGGATGTTCTGCAAGCCCGTGAGCAGGATGATCATGTAGAAGCCGAGCATTTGCCAGATATTGGCTGCGACGACCGAGGGCAGCGCCCAGAAGAACGAGTTCAGGAACGGGATCGGCGTATCGGTGAGGTGCAGCAGCCGGGCCACATAGTTCAGCAGGCCGACGCGCTCGTCATACATCCAGCGCCAGATGATCGCGACCGCGACCGTCATCAGCGGATAGGACAGGAAGATCAGCGTGCGGTAGACATTGCGGCCGCTGATGTTGGAATTGACCAGCAACGCCAGGCCGAGCGCCATCGCGATGCCGACCGGCGCCGACAGGATGATGAAGACGGTGTTCCAGAGCGATTGCCAGAACACCTCGTCGGTCAGCATCTCCTCGTAGTTCTCGAGGCCGATGAAGACCGCCGGCTTCAGTGGCGACCAGGCCTGGAACGAGAGCAGGATGTTCCAGGCCAGCGGCAGGATGCGATAGAGCAGGAAGATCAGCAGCGACGGCAGGAGGAAGCACCAGACCAGGATGGCCTGGCGCGTCGTCGCCTTGCGCAGGAACGAGGTACGCCGCCGTTCGGGCGCGGCGGACATAGCCATTGCCATAACCGGCGCCGCTCCCCGCTCAGGACCGGCGCATGACGCGCGTCACGGCGCGTTCGGCGTCGGCCAGCGCCGTCTTGGCGTCCTTGCGACCGAGCACGGCGTTCTGGATCTCGGCCCAGAAGGCGTCCTTGACCTGCGCATCGTTCGGCAGGGGCCAGTTGCCGCACATCTTGTCGGTGTGCTCGAGCTGCGTCAGCAGCACGGCATGGGCCAGCGGATCCTCGGCCTTGACCTTCTCCAGCCCGACCTTGTCGGCGGCGAGGTTGCCGGTGAGGATGCGACGGCGCAGGGAGAACTCGGTCGCCCATTTGTTGCCGGTCATATGCTTGACCAGAGCCCAGGCGAGATCCGGATTCTTCGATGATTTCGAGATGGCGAAGCCGTGATTAGTCGGCGTCGACCAGTTGCCGGGGTTCTGCGCCGCGCCGAGCGTGTCGGGATTGACCCAGGGCGCCTGGCCCTTGACGAAGAAATACGAGGCCGAATGGGCCTGCAGCATGCCGACATTGCCGGAGGCGAAGGCGCCGTTTGGCTCGACCCAGCGCCCGGTCCAGGCGATCTTGTTGATCCCGCCCGAGGCGGTCGCCTTGGCCAGCTTCTCCAGCACCTCGATCGTCTTGGGCGTGTTGAAGGCCGGCGTCTTCATGTCCGGCTTCAGCAGCTCGACGCCATTCATCTGCATCAACGGCCAGTAGAGCCAGTCGAAATTCAGCGTCAGGAAGCCGGTCTTCTCGCCCTTCGCCATCGCCTGGCTGAAGTTGACGATCTCGTCGAACGACTTGGGCGCGTCCGCCAGGCCGGCCTCCTTGAACATCGTCTTGTTGTAGAACAGCAGTGTCTTGGCGATGTAGAAGGGAATCACATAGTTCTTCTTGTCGTAGACGAAGCTCGCCAGGTAATCCTGATTGTAGAGCTTGGCGACATCCGGCTCCTTCTGCATATAGGGCGTCAAGTCGAGCAGGGCGCCATTCGCCGCCCACTCCACCCAGATCATCCCCTGCAGGTCGATGATGTCGGGAGCCGTGCCGGCGACGAGCTGCGTCTGGTAGAAGGCCGGCAGCTCCGGCCCCTTCTTGTCGAGCCACTCGATCTCGACGCCCGGATTCTGCGCCTTGAAGTCGGCGAACTCCTCTTTGAACAGCGCCTCCTGGTCGGCGATGTTCCAGGTCAGGATGCTGAGCTTGCGGTTCGACTGCGCTCGCAGATAGGCCGGCATCGCAACCGTTCCAGCCGCTGCCAGGCCGGTCTTGATCAGTGTTCTGCGGTCCATGCCGCCCTCCCTGAAATGAATTGGCGCCTCGCCTCTCCGGGCAAGCTTCGATAGCGATGATAGCGGTTACATTTACTCGGTCAAGGCGGGTTGATGTCAGCATAAATTTCCTTTTTTCAGGCAACTTCTGGTGTATTTCCTTCGATTGACAGGGTTATGAAAGCGATGTCATCTAACGCGAAATCCTGCCAAGGAGTTGCCGCCGTTGCCGTCCCGCCGCCCTGAAGAATTGCGCAGTGCGCGCTGGTATTCGGCTGAAGGCATGCGCGCCTTCGCCCATCGCCAGCGCATGCAGCAGATGGGCCTGCGCCGCGAGGAGTTCATGGGCCGGCCGGTGATCGCGATCCTGAACACCTGGAGCGATCTCTCGCCCTGCCACGCCCATCTGCGCGAGCGGGCCGAGGCGGTGAAGCGCGGGATCATCCGCGCCGGCGGCCAGCCGGTCGAACTGCCGGCGCTGTCGCTCGGCGAGGTCATGGTCAAGCCGACCACCATGCTCTACCGCAACCTCCTCGCCATGGAGGCGGAGGAACTGCTGCGCCAGCACCCGATCGACGGCGCCGTCCTGCTCGGCGGCTGCGACAAGACCACGCCCGGGCTGCTGATGGGCGCGCTCAGCATGGATCTGCCGGCGATCTTCTGCCCGGCCGGGCCGATGCTCAACAGCAGCTGGCGTGGCACGCGCGTCGGCGCCGGCACGCACACCATGAAATACTGGAACGAGTACCGGGCCGGAAAGCTCAGCGAGACCGAGCTGGTCGAGATCGAAGGCATCTCGACCCGATCGCCCGGCACCTGCAACACCATGGGCACGGCTTCGACGATGACCGCGATCACCGATGCGCTCGGGCTGACGCTGCCTTTCGCCTCCAGCATCCCCGCCATGGATTCCGCCCATACCCGCATGGCCTCGGCCTGTGGCGAGCGGATCGTCGAGATGGTCTGGGAGGACCTGAAGCCCTCGCAGATCCTGACGCAGGGCTCGGTCCGCAACGCGCTGCATGTCGATGTCGCCCTCTCGGGCTCGACCAATGCGGCGATCCACCTCATCGCCATGGCGCGGCGCGCCGGCCTCACGATCTCGCTCGACGACTTCGACGCGATCGCTCGGGAGACGCCGATCCTTGCTAATGTCTTCCCGGCCGGGAATTTCCTGATGGAGGATTTCTACTTCGCCGGCGGCCTAGGCGGGCTGATGTCGCGGCTGACGGACCGGCTCGACCTCAGCGCCCGCAATGTCCTCGGCCAGACGCTGGGCGAAGCGCTGGAGCGGGCACGGGTCGTCGACGAGGATGTCATCCGGCCGCTCTCGAACCCGGTCGGCGCGATGCCCGCCATCGCCGTGCTGCGCGGCAACCTCGCCCCTGACGGCGCCGTCATCAAGCCGTCCGCCGCGACGCCCGAACTGCTGGTCCATCGCGGCAAGGCGGTCGTCTTCGACGGCCCCGTCGCCCTCGCCAAGGGCGTCGAGGACCCCGACCTCGATGTCGATGAGACCAGCGTGCTCATCCTGCGCGGCGCCGGCCCGGTCGGCGCGCCCGGCATGCCGGAATGGGGGGCGCTGGCCCTGCCGAAGAAGCTGCTCGCCAAGGGCGTGCGCGACATGGTCCGCATCTCCGATGCGCGCATGAGCGGCACCCATTACGGCACCTGCGTGCTGCATGTCGCACCGGAATCGCATGTCGGCGGCCCTCTCGCTCTGGTCCAGACCGGCGACGAGATCGTCCTCGACGTGCCGAACCGGCGCCTGGACATGCTGGTCGACGAGGCCGAGCTCGCCCGGCGCAGGGCCGCCTGGAAGGAGCCGCCGCCGCTCTATGGCCGCGGCTACGGCATGCTGTTCCAGCGCACGGTAACCCAGGCCGACAAGGGCTGCGATTTCGATTTCCTCGAACATGGCCCGCCGACGGCCGAACCGGGCATCTTCTGATGAATGGCAGCAAGGAAGCCGAGAGGACGAAGCCGGCGCCCGCTTTGCGCGGGCGCTCCGGCACGGCGCGCCCGCGCATGGCCGATGTCGCGCGCATCGCCGGCGTCTCGACCGCCACCGTCTCGCGCGCGCTGCGCCAGCCCGAGCTCGTCTCGCCGGAAGTTCGCGGCAAGATCGCCGCGGCGGTCGAGCATCTCTCCTATCGGCCGAACCTGATGGCCGGCGCGCTCGCCAGCGCCCGCAGCAAGACCATCGGCGTGATCATCCCCTCGATGATCAACGCCTTCTTCTCGGTGACACTCGAAGCGATCGAGGAAGGACTGGCCGGCGCCGGCTACCAGCTCCTGATCGGCAACAGCCATTACGAGATGGAGAGCGAGGAGCGACTGATCGCCTCGATGCTGGCCTGGTCACCCGCCGCGCTGGTCATCACCGGTTGCCGGCACAGTCGCGGCGCGATGCGCGCTTTGCTCGATACCGACGTGCCGATCGTCGAGATGTGGGAGCTCACCGACAACCCGATCGACACCGCCGTCGGCTTCTCCCAGCGCGATATCGGCGTCGCGGTCGCCCGGCATTTCAAGGAGCGCGGCGCCAGGCGCCTCGGTTTCGTCGGCGCCATGCACCAGCGCGATTATCGCGCCGATGCCAGACGCGCCGGCTTCTTCGAGACCGCGCAGAGCATCGGCTATGAGCCGCCGGCTGAAGTGCAGCTTCCCGGCCTGCCGACCTCCGTCAGGGGCGCCAAGGCCTTCGCCGAGCTGATGGCCGGCCATCCCGATGTCGACGCCGTGCTGTGCACGAACGATGTCGTGGCGCTCGGCGCGCTGTTCGAGGCGCAGCGCCTGGGTTGGTCCGTGCCGGACCGGCTGAAGATCTGCGGCGTCGGCGATGTCGACTTCGCCGCTGCCTGCGAGCCCGGCCTCAGCACGGTCAGCCTGCCGCGGCGGGCGATCGGCCTCAAGATCGCGGAGGTGCTGCGCGAGCGCATCGCCGGCCATCTGCCGACCGGCGGCGTTCACGATCTCGGCTTCGAGCTGGTGAGGCGGGGCAGCACGTGACCCCTCCCATGCGCCTACGCCGCGCGCGCGACGATCTCGTCCAGGTCGCCGGAAAGGCCGATGCCGGGCCGTTCGCTCAGCGTCACCCTGCCGCCAGAGAGCGGCATCAGGCCGGCAATGAGATTGTCGCGCCACGGGTTCGGGTTCGTGTCGATCTCCAGCAGGCCCTCGCCGCCCGCCGCTGCCAGCAGATGGGCCGAGGCCAGGAGGCCTACGCCGCCGCCGAGATAATGCGGGCAGTACACAAGGCCCGCCGCACGCGCCGCCCGGGCCACCGTCAGGCAGCCACTGAGCCCACCCCATTTCGCTGCGTCCGGCTGCAGGAAACGGAAGAGCCCCGAGGCGATGGCAGCCTCGAATTCCGCAGGCGCGTTCATGTTCTCGCCGGCTGCGATCGCGATCGGCATCGCCTCGTGCAGGCCGAGCCACTCATCGAGCGGGCGATCGGCCCGCAAGGGCTCCTCCAGCCAGTCCAGCCGGTAGTTGGCGAAACGCCTGCCATGCAAGACGGCCTGGTCGAGGTTCCAGCCCTGGTTGGCATCGATCATCAGGCGGCGATCGCCGATCGCGCCGCGGATCGCGTCGAGCGATTTCGTATCGGTCTCCATGCCGAAGCCGACCTTCAGCTTGAAGCATTCATGCCCTCGCGCCAGCTCGCGCGCCGCCACCTCCGCCGGCGCTTCCGGGCCGATGCCGCTGGCGTAGGCGCCGACCGAGCCCGAGGCCTGCCCGTCGAGATAGCCATAGAGCGGCAGGCCCGCGCGCCGTGCCGTCAGGTCATGGCAGGCGATGTCCAGGCCGGCGCAGACCTGGCGCAGCGGCCCCCATTCGCCCGATTGGATGGCGAGGACGTGCAGCCTATCCATCAGCCTCGCGAAGACCTCGCCGACCGGCAGCGGCGAGAGCTGCTGCAGCAGCGGCCCGGCCGTCTCCAGCACGAGCCGCGCCCGGTGCTCGGCGCCGACCGAGGGGAAATTGCACCAGATCTCGCCGAGACCGCGATGGCCGCCGGAGTCCTCGACCTCGACGAAGACGGCCGGCCGGTCGCGCATGATGCCGAAGGAGGTCCGCACATGCGTCTCGATCGGCGCGCGCACCGCCACTGCCCTGACGGCGGTGATGACGACCTCATCCGACGGGTAGGCCATGTCTCCAGCACTCCGGCTCGTCCTCATGCCGGATTAGACCGCCCCGAACACCCCGCGCCAGCTTTTTCGCGCACGGCGACCAGACCTCGCCATCTCCGGGAGAGACGCTCATGACCGATATCCACGCCACCCGGCCCAATCCGTTCCGCGAGGCGATGCGCCAGGGTCGTCCACTCGTCGGCATCTGGTCGATGCTGAACAGCGTCGATGCGACGGAAGCGCTCGGCTGGTCCGGCTATGACTGGTTGCTGGTCGATGGCGAGCACGCACCTGTCTCGCTGCACGATGCGATGGCGCATTGCCGGGCTATCGCCGCGACGCCGACCATCCCGATCGTGCGGCTGCTCTGGAACGATCCGCTGCTGATCAAGCAGCATCTCGACGCCGGCATCGCCACGCTGATGCTGCCCTTCGTGCAGACGTCGGAGGAGGCCGCCCGCGCCGTCCAGTCGCTGCGCTATCCCCCGCACGGCATCCGCGGCATCGCCGCGATGCACCGGGCCAGCCGCTATACCCGCTTCAAGGACTATGCGGCGCAGGCGAGCCAGTCGCTGTTCCTGATCGTCCAGATCGAGACCAAGGAGGCGCTCGACCGCTGCGAGGAGATCGCGGCCGTTGATGGCGTCGACGCCGTCTTCTTCGGGCCGGGCGATCTTGCCGCCAGCATGGGCATGCCCGGCCAGGCCGCCCATCCCGACGTCACCGCTGCGATCGAGGATGGGCTCAGGCGCTGCCGGCCTTTCGGCAAGGCGGTCGGCGCGCTCGCCCCCAATGACGAGATCGCCGAGCGCCATATCCGCTCCGGCTTCGATTTCGTCTCGGTCGCCAACGACTTCTCGCTGCTCCTGCGCAATGCCGACGCGGCCGCGGCGCGCTTCCATGGCGTCGCCGACGGCGTCACGACCAGCAAGGCGTGAGCGCGATGCGTGTCGGACTCGCCGGTTTCGGCGCCTGGGGGCGCCTGCATGCGCGGGTCTACGCGCAATTGCAGGGCACAGAGCTCGCGGCGATCTTCTGTCATGGCGACGCGACGGCGCAGGCTGCCGCCTCAGCCCATCCCGATGCCGTGCTCGTCCGCAGCGTCGAGGATCTGATCGCGCTGCCGCTCGACGTCGTCGCGATCGCCGTGCCGAACCACCTGCATGCGCGCTACGCCGTCGCTGCCTTGAGGGCGGGCAAGCACGTGATCCTGGAAAAGCCCCTCGGCGTCACCTTGGCCGAATGCGACGCGGTGCTTGCCGCGGCGCGGGAGAGCGGCCGCAAGGTCGCGGTCAATCACGAATTGCGGGTCTCGCAGCAATGGCGGCAGGTGCGCGAGATCATCGCTGCCGACGAGATCGGGCGGGTCACCCACCAGCATCTCTCGCTCTTCCGCCGCCCTTTCCGGCCGGGCTCGGGCGGCTGGCGGCAGGATGAAGCGCGCGTCGGCTCCTACAGCCTGGAAGAGCTGGTCCACTTCGTCGATCTCGTGATGTGGTACGCAAGGGAGAACGGCCTGCCCGATCGGGTCACCGCGCGCGCCAGCGACGGCTCGGCGATGCCGCAGACGCTCTCGGCCTTGCTCGACTGGCCGGACAGCTCGAGCGCTCTGGTGACGCAGTGCCTCGCCGGCTTCCAGCACCATTCCCTGCTCGAGATCGCCGGCAGCGCAGGCGCGATCCGCACGAGCTGGAGCGGCGCCTTCGATCGCGCCGAGCATCCGAGCTTCTCGCTCTGGGTCCAGGCCGCCTGCGAGAGCGACGCCGGCGAACGCCCGATCGCCTTCTCCGGCGAGCTGTTCGAGCTTGAACAGAACCTTGCTGTCGCCCTCGCCTCCTTCGCCGGCCAGGGTGAGCCATCGCTCAGCCTCGTCGAAGCGCGCAACGCCGTGGCCCTCTGCCTCGCCATCCAGGAAGCCGGGCAAGCGGTGAGGCCGGTCTCGCTCGCCGACTACTGGATCGCGCCCGAATAGCAGCATCGCGACGGTGGCACGGCCGCACCGCTACCCGAGCCGTCGGATTGACAGCCTCGCAGGGCTTGCTAACCAGGCTCCCGAGGTAACGTCCTCGCTCCCCCCAGGGGATTTCAATGTCCGGGAACGGCCCGGCCCTTTTCGCTGGGGCCGGCCCATGACGACTGCCACGACCACGACAGCAAGCCCCGTGCCGCTGATTCGCTGGTTCATCTCCTCCGCCACCCTGACCGTCCCGCAAGCAGCCGGGCCGGTCGCGTTTGCGCTGATCGCCCTGGCGCTCACGGGAGACACCAGCGGCGGGGCGGGAATGATCCTCGCAATGACGCTGGCGCAGGTCGCCGGCGCGATCCCGATCACCCGGGCAGGGCGAGGCCTGCCGCCCGCGATCTTCCTGCGGCTGCTGGTCCTGTTCCGCACGGTGGCGCTCGGCACCGTCGCCTTGCTGGCGCATTATTCGGCGCCCTTCATCTGGCTGGTCGTATTCTCGGCGCTGGCGGGGGCGGTGAACGGCGCGGCGTTCGGATATCTTCGGACGATCCTCAACCAGCTCACGCCGCCAACGAAGCTGCCGAGGGCGCTCGGCATCGCAGCCACGCTCAACGAGGTGACGTTCGTCCTGGCTCCCGTGGCGGCGTCCGGCCTGGGCACCCTATCCCCCGTGCTCGCCGTCCTGGTCATCGCAGCCCTCGGCGCAATTCCGGCCCTGCTCGTCCCCACGGTCATCTCGACGCCGTCCGAAGAGGTCCATCGGGCCGACACCTCGGTCATCAGCCCGGCGATCCTGCTCTGGCTGGCCTGCGCGGCGGCAGGCAGCTCGACCGTGGCGGCTCTGGAGATCGGCGCCGTCGCCCTGGCGCTGCATTTCGGCTACGCCCCCGCTTTGGCCATCCTGTTCACCGTCCCGCTCTGCATCGCCTCGGTGGCCGGCGGCATCTGGGTCAGTGTCCGCAACCGCATGGGAAGCCGCCGCGCGGTCCTGATCCAGCTGATGATCATGACGGCCGGGGCGATGCTCGCTGCTGCCCAGATCTCGATGGCTGCCACGGTCCTTGGCGCCGTTCTGGTCGGAGCGGTGCTTGCTCCGCTGGGAACCCATTATTCGCTCGCCCTCGATTCGCTCGCGCCCCCGGAAAAGCGCCCCGAAGTCTTCGCATTGCTGCGCACCGCGAATGCCACCGGGATCATCCTCGCGAGCGCGGTGATGACTGCCGTCTCGCTGGCGACGGCCCTGATCGTGGTGAGCTCGCTGATGGTCGCCGTCGTGATCGTCGTTGCCATCGCCTCGCGCCGGCGTTCGACAGGCTGAGCAAGACGCGACCCGACGGCAGGGGACGGTTACGCCTGATCGCAGCCGCTACCGCCCGGCCCTGATTCCGTCGAGCAGGGTCGTGATGGCGAGTGCCGCGACCTGGTTGCCGCTGGCGCCGCTGGCGCGCAGCCATTCCGGCACGCGGTTCAGCCCACCGAGGAAATACGGCACCATCAGCTGCAGATCGATGCCGGCATCGACCTCGCCGCTGGCGACGCCGCCGGCGAACAGATCGTGCCAGAGCTGGGCATAGGTCTCTCGCATCTTGCGGCTGCGCCGCTTGATGACCGGCGGCAGATACTCGTAGACATGCATGTATGTCTGGTCCTTGCCGACCAGTCCCGCAATGTGCACCCCGACAGCCGCAGAGAGCCGGTCTGCGAATGGAGCCTCCTTCGGCAAGGCCCGCATCGCCTCCGTCACGCGGGCATGGAGCGTTTCGATGCCCTGATTGAGGATCTCCTCGACGATCTCATCCTTCGACTTGAAGTGATAGTAGAGGCTGCCGGCCTTCATATCGACCAGCGCCGCCACCGCCCGCATGGTGCACGCATCGTAGCCTTTGCGCACGATGATCTCGGCGGCGGCGGCGAGGATCTCGCCGCGCATCGGGCTTGGCTTCGTCACCTCCGCTGTCGCGGTCCCGGCCGACCTTCTCGCGCTGCGTGCTCTCATGCCTTGCCTCGCGCGCCTTCGGCTCTCGCGCGGCCGCATTCCGGCCGGATGCCCATTCCGTAACGGAACATGGGCTTCCGTCACTATCGCCCCTCGCAGCACGGATCAAGGCGACCCATCAAACGTTCGTTTCAGGCACCCGCGCCGCCGGCGCCGATTTTCATGTCGTCCTTCAAGGGATCGTCCCGGCACTGTCGCAAGCCGATCGGACTTCTCCCACGGCGCAGATCCGTGCCGGCTTGTCCCCCTCAGAACAGGAAGTAGCGCTGTGTCATCGGCAGGGAGGTCGCGGGCTCGCAGGTGATCAGCTCGCCGTCGATGCGCACCTGATAATTCTGCGGATCGACCTCGATCTTGGGCGTCAGCGTGTTGTGGATCATGTCCTTCTTGCTGACGCCGCGCGTGCCCTTCACCGCCACCAGCTGCTTCTGCAGGCCGAGCCGGTCGCCGATCCCGTCGTCGAGCGCAGCCTGCGAGACGAAGGTGACCCCGGTCCTGCCGCGGGCGCGCCCGAGCACGCCGTACATCGGCCGGTAATGGACCGGCTGCGGCGTCGAGATCGAGGCGTTCGGATCGCCCATCGGAGCGGTGGCGATCATGCCGCCGATCAGCACGAGCGACGGCTTGACCCCGAAGAAGGCCGGCTTCCAAAGCACGAGATCGGCGCGCTTGCCGACTTCGACCGAGCCGATCTCATGGGCGAAGCCATGGGTGATCGCCGGGTTGATCGTATACTTGGCGACATAGCGCTTGCAGCGGAAATTGTCGTTGCGCGCGCTGTCCTCCGGCAGGGGCCCGCGCTGGACCTTCATCTTGTGCGCCGTCTGCCAGCAACGCAGCGTCGTCTCGCCGATGCGGCCCATCGCCTGCGAATCCGAGGACATCATCGAGAAGGCGCCGAGATCGTGCAGGATGTCCTCCGCCGCGATCGTCTCCTTGCGGATGCGCGATTCGGCGAAGGCGACGTCCTCGGGGATCTGCGGGCTGAGGTGGTGGCACACCATCAGCATGTCGAGATGCTCGTCGATGGTGTTGACCGTGTAGGGCCGGGTCGGATTGGTCGAGGACGGCAGGATATTCTCCTGGCCGGCGGCGGTGATGATGTCCGGCGCATGGCCGCCTCCCGCGCCTTCCGTATGGAAGGAGTGGATGGCGCGGCCCTTCATCGCCGCGAAGGTGTCGGCGACGAAGCCGCTCTCGTTCAGCGTGTCCGAGTGCAGCGCGACCTGGACGTCCATCTCGTCGGCGACGGAAAGGCAGTTGTCGATCGCCGCCGGAGTCGTGCCCCAGTCCTCATGCAGCTTGAGGCCGATGACGCCGGCCCGGACCTGCTCGCGCAGCGGCTCGGGCAGGCTGGCATTGCCCTTGCCGAGCAGCCCGACATTGACCGGCAAGGCCTCGATCGCCTCGAGCATGCGATGAATGTACCAGGGGCCGGGCGTGACGGTGGTGGCGAGCGTGCCGACGGAGGGGCCGGTGCCGCCGCCGACCAGCGTCGTGGTGCCGCTGGCGAGCGCTTCATCGGCCTGCTGCGGGCAGATGAAATGGATATGGCTGTCGATGCCGCCAGCGGTCAGGATCTTGCCCTCGCCGGCAATGACGTCGGTGCCGGGACCGATGACGATGTCGACGCCGGGCTGGATGTCGGGATTCCCGGCCTTGCCGATCGCCGCGATGCGCCCGCCCTTGATGCCGACATCGGCCTTCACGATGCCCCAGTGGTCGAGGATCACCGCATTGGTGATGACAAGGTCGACGACCTCGGCGGCGTTGCGCTGGCCCTGGCCCATGCCGTCACGAATGACCTTGCCGCCGCCGAAGGTGACCTCCTCGCCATAGACGGTGCGGTCCTCCTCGATCTCGATCACGAGCTCGGTATCGGCGAGGCGGATGCGGTCGCCCTTGGTCGGACCGTAGAGCGAGGCATAGTTCTCGCGGGTGATGCGCACCATCTCAGGCCTCCAGTCTGCCCATGACCCTGGCGTTGAAGCCGTAGACCACCCTGTCGCCGTCCAGTGCGACCAGCGCGATCGTGCGCGATTGTCCCGGCTCGAAGCGGATGGCCGTGCCGGCCGGAATGTCGAGCCGGAAGCCCCTCGCCGTTTCGCGCTCGAACTGCAGCGCCGCATTGGTCTCGTAGAAATGATAGTGCGAGCCGACCTGGATCGGCCGGTCGCCGGAATTGGCGACCTCGATCGACCGCCGCTCGCGGCCGGCATTGAGCTCGATCGTGCCGTCCTCGATGAAGAATTCGCCCGGGATCATCGCGCCGCCTCACGGAATCGGGTTGTGGACGGTGACCAGCTTGGTTCCGTCCGGAAAGGTGGCTTCGACCTGCACGTCGTGGATCATCTCCGGGACGCCGTCCATGACGTCCTCGCGCGTCAGCAGCGTCGCGCCATAGGACATCAGCTCCGCCACGGTGCGCCCGTCGCGCGCGCCCTCCAGGATGGCGGCCGAGAGATAGGCGACGGTCTCCGGATAGTTCAGCTTGACGCCTCGCGCCTTGCGCCGTTCCGCCAGCAGCGCCGCGGTAAAGAGCAGTAGCTTGTCCTTCTCGCGCGGAAGCAGCTCCATCGCTTTCCCCCATCCTCGCAATCGATCGTTTCAGGTGGCCCAGATGCGCGGAATATCGGCCACCTTGCCCTGACCCAGGCTCCGAAGCACGTTCCATGCCCGCACGAACAACGCCTTGCCGTCGCCGACCCGTGGCCCGAGATAGCGGCAGACCACGGCCTCCTCGAGCTGGCTGACGCAGAAGACACCATTCCCCGCCGCGCCGATCGCGGCCCGCACCTGCTCCGCCGCATCCTCGGTGACGGTGCCGGCATAGATCATCGTTCCCCAGCTCGGCTGGCTGGCCAGGGAAAAAGCGGCCTCCAACAGGGGCGAGCCGCCCCGCAGTTCCAGGCGCTCGAACCAGATCGGCCTGCCATTCCGCACGATCTCGATGCGCTGGCTCAGCCTCCCCGTCTCGAAACGTTCTCCGGCCGCCGGGCGCCCGAGGCACAGAAAGTCCCAGCCGACATAGGTGGCGTCAGGCGCGAGCGACACCTTGGTCTCGATCCGCGCATCGGCCCCGTCGAAGACGATGGTTTCCTGCGGCAGGTATTCGCAGACAGCGCCGGCCCCGACCGCGATATCGGCCGATTGCGTGCCGGCGCTGTGTTCACTGCGATAGAATTTCGTCGCGCCGGGCGTCGTCAGCAGCGCGCGCGCTCCGGCGTCGAGATGGAAGCGCAGATCGAGCCGGTCGCCGCCCGCGACCCCGCCCGGCGGGTGCAAAAGGTAGACATGGCAGGTTCCGTCCTTCTCCGGATGGAACGGCCGCTGCACCACGAGCGGACCGAGATGACGGCGGCGGACAAGCCGGGTCTTGCCGGCGCTGTGCGCGAACCATAGCTCGAGCTCGGCAGGCCACGAGCTCGGCTGCGCCGCATACCGGGCGCGAGTCGGGCAAGCCACGGTCGAGTGGGCCGGTTCGGAGGGGCGAGTAGGCACAGCTGCGTTCATGAACCGCGCTTCAGTCGGCGTAAGCCACCTCATGCTTCAATCGAGAGCAAATTTGAGCCTATATTAGCGACATTCGCCTATTATTTCAGCAATCAACGAAACCAAACCTGAGTCGAGCTTCGCCAAATCTCCGGGCGAAGATGTTCCCTAGCCGGATACTGGCGCATCGTCCGACCTTCGAATAGCGTCCAGGCCTGTTCCTTGCGAGAGCGGGCAGGCTTGGCCGGTTCGCCAAAGGCAGGCAGGGTGTCCGAAACGGGGTTCAGCATGTTGAAAGCGATAGCCGTCCGGCGTGCGGTTGATGTGGCCGCGCCGCATGAGCCCGTGCTCGGCCGCGCGGTCCTCGAGCACGACGCGCGGCATCTGCGCCGGCGCATGATCGAAACCAGCGATGGCGGCCAGGTTCTGGTCGACCTGCCCGAAACGGTCGTGCTGGCTGGCGGCGACGCCTTGGCGATCGAGGGCGGCGGCCTGGTCGAGATCGCCGCCGCCGACGAGCCGCTCTATGCGATCCGGGCCCGGGATCCGCTGCATCTTGCCGAGCTCGCCTGGCATATCGGCAACCGCCATCTCGCCGCGGCCATCGCGACAGACCGCATCCTGATCCTGCGCGACCACGTCATCAAGACCATGCTCGAAGGGCTCGGCGCCAAGGTCGAGGACGTCGTCGCGCCGTTTGACCCGGTGCGCGGCGCCTATTCCGGCCATGGCCACAGCCACGCGCATGACCATGGACATGGGCATGACCACTCGCATGATCACGGGCACCACCATCACGACCACGGCCATTCCCACCATCATGGCCATTCCCACGGCGACGGGAAGCTCGATCACCATCATCGCTGAAACCGGCACGGGAAGCTCGTAGGCTGTCAGCCACGTCCATCGCTCGAGGCTCTGCGCTCATGATCTCGAAGAACGGCCCCCTCCGCGTCGGCATCGGCGGCCCCGTCGGCTCGGGCAAGACGATGCTTACGGAGAAATTGTGCAAGGCGATGCGGGAGGACTACTCGATCGCCGTCGTCACCAACGACATCTACACCAAGGAAGACGCCATGGTCCTGGTGCGCCGGCAGGCGCTGCCCGAGGAGCGCATCGTCGGCGTCGAGACCGGCGGCTGCCCGCATACGGCGATCAGGGAGGACGCCTCGATCAACCTGCAGGCCATCGCCGAGATCAACCGGCGGATTCCCGACCTCGACATCGTCTTCATCGAATCCGGCGGCGACAACCTGGCGGCCACCTTCTCGCCCGACCTCGCCGACCTCACGCTCTATGTCATCTCCGTGTGCCAGGGCGAGGACATCCCCCGCAAGGGCGGGCCGGGCATCACCCGCTCCGACTTCCTCGTCATCAACAAGAGCGACCTCGCCCCTTATGTGAACGCCGATCTCGACGTGATGCGTGACGATGCGGCCCGGATGCGTGGAAAGCGCCCCTTCGGCTTCACCGATCTCTCGCGCGGCAAGGGCCTCGACACGATCGTCGATTTCATCGTCGCGCATGGCGGCTTGCGGACGCAGCACGCCAGCGAGGCCAGCACGGCCGAGGCCTGAGAGATGGACGGCGCCCCAGTCTCCAACGGCGACCGGGATTCGCTCCCGCTGCATCTGCTGCGCCTGGTGAGCCAGGGCCTGCCGGTCGGCGGCTTCTCCTATTCGCGCGGGCTGGAAGCGGCCGTCCACGCCGGCTGGATCTCCAACGAAGCGAGCGCGCGCGACTGGATCCTCGGCACGCTCAGGGCCAATGTCGCACAACTGGACGGCGCCCTGTTCTGGCGCATGGCGATGGCGCTGGAGGAAGGCGACCAGGAACGCTTCCTGATGGCCAATGCCTGGCTCGCGGCCGGGCGCGAAAGCCGGGAATTCCAGCGCGAGGACAAGCGGCAGGGCGAAGCGCTGCTGCGGCTGCTTGCCGATCTCGACGTCCCCGCCGCCCGGCATCATGCCGGCGACGCTCTGACCTATGCCGCCGCCTTCGCCCTGGCCGGCCGGCATTGGCGCATCGCCCCGGAAGCAGCCCTCAAGGGGTTCCTGTGGGTCTATGTCGAGGGGCAGGTGACCGCGGCGATCAAGCTGGTGCCGCTCGGGCATACGGCCGGCCAGCGCCTGCTCATCGAGGCCGCCACCGCGATCGGCGAAGCCGCGGCCCGGGCCCGCTCGCTTCGCGACGACGAGATCGGCAACCTTGCCCCCGCTTTGGCGATGGCGAGCGCCTGGCATGAAACGCAGTACAGCCGCCTGTTCCAGTCCTGAAGCCCGGCCCGGGCAAGCCAGGCGGCCGGCGCCTATCGCAGTGGCGGCGCGTAGAGCACGCCGCCCATGTTCCAGAGCTGGTTGAGCCCGCGCGGGATGCCGAGCTTCGAGCCGGTGCCGAGATTGCGTTCATAGATCTCGGCATAGTTCCCGCCCGCCTTGACGGCACGGACCGCCCAGTCGGCCTGGAGGCCGAGCGCCTTGCCGAAGCCGCCCTCGGCGCCGGTGAAGCGGCGCACGTCCGGCTTCTGCGACTTGAGGGCATCGTCGAGATTCGCCGCGGAGACGCCGAGTTCCTCGGCATTGACCAGCGCGAAATTCACCCATTTCACCACCGTGAACCAGGGGAAGTCGTCGCTGCGCACCACCGGCCCGAGCGGTTCCTTCGAGATCACGTCCGGCAGAACGATCGCTTCGGCCGGCTTGGCAAGCCTGAGCCGTTCGCCATGCAGCGCCGACTGGTCGCGGGTCAGCACATCGCATTGCCCGCCCTCGAAAGCGGCGAAGGCCTCGGCCGCGCTCGGATGGACCTTCTCCTCATAGCTCATCGAGTTGGCCTTGAAGAAATCGGCGAGGTTGAGCTGCGTGGTCGTGCCGGCCTCGACGCAGATCTTCGCCTTGTCGAGCGAAAGGGCTGAATCGACCTTGAGCGCGCGCTTCGCCAGGAAGCCCTGGCCGTCATGATAGGTGATCCCCGCGAACGCCAACCCAAGCTCGGCCTCGCGCCCGAGCGTCCAGGTCGAATTGCGCGCCAAGAGATCGACCGTGCCGCCCTTCAGCGCGTCGAAACGCTGGCTCGCCGACAGCGGGGTGAAGACGACCTTGCCGGCATCGCCGAGCACAACCGCCGCGACCGCGCGGCAGAAATCGACATCGAAGCCGCGCCAGGCACCCTGGGCATCCTTCTCCGAGAAGCCGACCACCCCTTCGCTGACGCCGCATTGCAGCGTGCCGCGCTGCTTCACGGTGTCGAGCGTGCCGGCGGCGGCGGGAAGTGCGAAGCCGACAAGGACGGCGAGGCCGAGACCGCTGCGGGCAATCCAGGAGACCTTCGACATGTCTGTCTGTTCCTTCTGCAGGTCGGCTGAGGCAGCGGGGCCGGTCATAGCGTCGCCTTGTGGCGGATGACGACCTTGGTACCGAGCGGCACGCGGTCGTAGAGGTCGGCGATATCGCCATTGGCGAGCCGGAAGCAGCCCGACGAGATCGCCTGGCCGATCGTCTCCGGCTGGTTGGTGCCGTGGATGCGAAAGACAGTCGAGCCGAGATAGAGCGCGCGCGCACCCATCGGGTTACCCGGGCCGCCGGCCATGAAACGCGGCAGATAGGGCTGGCGCTGCAGCATCTCCGGCGGTGGGCGCCAGTCCGGCCACTCCGCCTTGCGGCTGACCTGGACCTGGCCGGACCAGGTGAAGCCCTCGCGGCCGACGCCGATGCCATAGCGTAGGGCCCGGCCATTGCCCTGCACCACATAGAGGAAGCGCTCGGCCGAATGGATCACCACGGTGCCGGGCGCCTCGCTCGAGCGGTACAGCACCATCTGGCGGGCATAGGGACCCTCGGTGATGCTGACCTCCTCGGTCGAGACGCGGCCCGGCTCGTCGCCGACGTCCATGGTCTCGTGGAGAGCCGCCGGCGGGCGCGGTTGCGCCGCCGCGACGCCCGGCAGCGCGAGAACAGGCGCCAGCCCTAGTCCGGAGACGATCAGGCCGTGCAGGGCGGCGCGAATGATCTGGTTCATCTGATCGCCTCCGTTCAACCGCAGCGGCTGTAGATGAAGGTGCCGTAGCGGGCATGCACATCGGGATCGACGAAGCGCGCCACGATTTCCTTCGGCTTCACCGACAACAGTTCACGGTCCTGCGGATCACCGGCCGGCGCCTCGAAGCCGAGATAGGTCTTGCCGCCGGCTCCGGCCTTCAGCCTGAGCTCATAGAGCTTGGGATCGTCAGCGGCGTGCATCATCACGCCGTCGCCCGGGCCCTGCGCGATGACATAGGGCTGCTTGCACTGCGCCCGCGCCTCGGCTTCCGTGCGCTTGCGGTCCTTTTCCGTATGGAAGGATGCGACGCCCCAGCGCCCGATCAGGGCATTGCGCGATATCCCGGCCGGGGCCGGCGCGCTCGCAGCACGACCCGAGGACGACGACAGCCCCTCGCCGCCACCGCAGCCAGCCAGCAGGAGCGGTAACGCGATGCCGCACGCCACGGCGCCCGCGGATCGCCACCTTGTGTCTTGAGCACGTCCGAGTTCGATCGTCATCGTTCCTCCTTGCAGCATGATAATCATGCAGCGCCGCCGTCGGCTCCGTCATGCTCGCCCGTTCCGGACGACTGCGGACCCTGGATTGTCGGGACTCCCGGCAAATACGACACCGATCATCCAGCCTTCCCGAAAGCGAACCGGGAAATCGCATGAGAACCGCAAAGGCTGCCGCGATCAACCCGTCCACGACCAGCAACCGAATGAACCGCGACAATCGGCTCCCAGGCGCCAGCCGCGCTCGCTCCCGCATTCGCCTCGGCCGCCCGGGCGCAGAAGCTGCCCAAGGTCGAGCTCCTCTATTCGCCCTTCGCCGACTGCGCGCCGTTCTTCGTCGCCAGGGAGCTCGGCTTGTTCAGGGATTTCGGCGTCGAGGTGACGCTCTCGCCGAAGGGCGGCACGGCCGAGACCATCCAGCTGCTCGCCTCCGGCAATACCGAGGCGGGCGCGGATGACAGTGGCGGTTCCCCGTGAAGTTGGCACGCTCCACGCATCGTCAACTGGTCCATCGTGATAGCGTTTAACTGGACGTTCCGTCCGGACCAGCCGTCCGTAGTGATGACGGTCAGCCCACGCCAGTTTCAGGCTGCCGCGACGGGCGCCGACGGAGATGCGAACGTTGACCGTTGCAGATATCGACCAGCCACCCGCCGACACATCGCTCTCCGCCGCAGATATCGAGCGCTTCGGCCCTGATCCGGTCGGCACGTTCCGCACGAATCTGGCCGCCGTGGAGGAGCGCATCGCCCGAGCCTGCGCACGCGCCGGGCGGGACCGCGCCTCGGTGCGACTGCTGCCGATCACCAAGACGGTGCCGGCACAGGTCCTGCGCCGCGCCTTCGCGGCGGGCATCACCGCCTTCGGCGAAAACAAGATCCAGGAGGCGATGGGCAAGCGCGAGGCGCTGGGCGACCTAGCCATCGACTGGAGCATCGTCGGCCATCTCCAGAGCAACAAGGTCAAGTACCTCACCCGCTTCGCCCGGGAGTTCCATGCGCTCGACAGCCTGAAGCTCGCCGAAATGCTCGACCGGCAGCTGGAGCGCGAGGGCCGCACGCTCGACGTCTACGTGCAGGTCAACACCTCGAACGAGGACAGCAAGTTCGGCCTGCATCCGGATGCGCTGCTGCCCTTCGTCGACCGCATTGGCGAGTTCCCGCGGCTGCAACCGCGCGGCCTGATGACGCTCGCTCTGTTCAGCTCCGACATGGCGCGGGTGCGCCCCTGCTTTGCCCTGCTGCGCCGCCTGCGTGACGAAGCCGCTTCGCGCCATCCGGGATTGACCGGCCTGTCCATGGGCATGACCGGCGATTTCGAGGAGGCGATCGAAGAAGGGGCGAGCGTGGTCCGGGTCGGCCAGGCGATCTTCGGCAAACGCCCCACCCCCGACGGGCATTACTGGCCGGGCTTCGTCAAGCCCGGCTGACGACTATCGCATTGATTCCGCTGCACCGCGGCCGGCAGGGCCGCGCGGGTTCCTGTCGGGGCGATCAGACAGCGCCGGCTATTTCAGCACCGCCCGGCCCTCGACCTTGGCGTCGACCGTGCCGAGGCGGCGGATATAGACCATCACCTCGTTCGCCATCAGCTTGCCGTCCGTCAGGCCGATCAGCGTCTTGCCGCGGCCGAGCGCAGTGTAACCGTCGCCGCCCGTCAGCATGAAGTTGTTGGTCGCGACGGTGTATTTGCCGGCCGGATCGATCTCCTTGCCGTCGACCTTGACGGAGGTGACGCGCGAGCCCTGCGGTTGCTTGAGGTCGGCCTCGAAGGTGAGGCCCGACACCACCGGGAAGCGGCCGGAGCCTTGCGGGGCATCGCGCAAACCGTTCTCGATCGCGTCCTTCACATCCTTGCCGGTGATCTCGACCATCGACGTCGCATTGCCGAACGGCAATTCGCTCAGCACGTCGCGCCGCGTCAGCTTGTGGCCGGCCGGATACTGCTTGTTGGCCCGGATGCCGCCGGCATTGGTGATGGCGAGCTGTGCGCCGGTCGCCGCCCTGATCGCGTCGGCGATCAGGTTGCCGATGGCCGTCTCCTGCGTGCGGATCACGCCGGTGCGGGAATCGAGCGGAGCGGCCAGCGTCCCGATCTCGATGTCGAGCTCCTTCGACAGTTCGGTCTCGTAGCCCTTGACGATGGCGGCGACCTCGGGATCGGGCGTCGCGGCGCGGCTGTCGTTGACGCGGAAGGTCGGCGTCCACTCGACCTTGCGATTGGCGCCTTCGCCACTCGCCTTGGCGGCGATGTCGATCGCGGTAACGTAATTGCCCTCCTCGTTCGACTCGACCATCACCACCTTGCCGTCATAGGCGATGGCAAGGTCGTGGTCGTGGCCGGTGAGCAGGATATCGACCACGCGCGAGCGCACGATCTCGTAGTCCATCGCCCGGTCGGCATGCACCACCGCGACGAGGATGTCGGCGCCCTCGCTTTTCAGCTTGCGGGCCTCGCGCCGCAGCGCCTCCATGGTCGAGGAAAATTTCAGGTCGCCGGGATTGGAAAGCTGCGGCGTCGGATCGAAGGTCGTGCCGATCACGCCGACCTTGATGCCGCCGAGCTCGAAGATCTGCGAGTCCTTGTGTCCCGGCAGCGGGTTGCCGGCGGCATCGCGCAGATTGGCCGCGAAGGTCGGATAGGTCTGGGCCGCGGCGAGCTTGAGATAGTTCTCCTTGCCGAAATCGAATTCGTGATTGCCGGGCACGAAGACGTCGATGCCCATCTTGTTCTGCATCGCGACGATATGGGCCCCCTGGTCGAAGCCCGACATCAGCGAGGGCGAGTAGCAGTCGCCGGCATGGCAGAACAGGACGGGCACGCCGCGCGCCCGCTCGGCCTTCGCGATGCCGGCCGCCCGGGCAAAGCCGCCTTTGCCCTTGTCGTCGCTCATCTTGTAGATGTCGTTGACGAGCAGCAGCGTGAAGCTCGCTGGCGGCGTCTGCGCCTTCGCGATCGGCGCGGTGGCGGCAAGGGCTGCGGGAGCGCCGAGAACGCGGAACGCGTGGCGGCGGGTCATCTTGGTCATCGGCGCGAACCCCTGCGGTTTTGATTTCGACAAAGACTAGCAAGAGCCTAGCCGGCTTGCGAGAGGGCTGCTTCCGCAGTGTCGCACCCCGCATGGTCCGGCTGGACGAAAACCGTAACTCGTCTAAATCACAGCCGAACGAAAGCGGATGTGATGAGCCTCAAGCCGAGTTTGCCGCCTGACCACGCCACCATCAAAAGCGGCCGCATCGGCGTGCTCTTGATGAACCTCGGCACGCCCGAGGGCACCAGCTACAAGCCGATGCGGGCCTACCTCAAGGAATTCCTCTCCGACCGCCGCGTCATCGAGGAGCCCCGCTGGAAATGGTGGCCGATCCTCAACCTGATCATCCTGTCGACGCGCCCGGGCCGCAAAGGCAGGGACTACGCCTCGATCTGGAACAATGAGCGCAACGAGGGGCCGCTCAAGACGATCACGCGCGCGCAGACGGAGAAACTCGCCGAACGACTGGCGGGGGATACCGATGGCCGCATCACCGTCGACTGGGCGATGCGCTACGGCCTGCCGGATGTGAAGAGCCGCCTGAAGGCCCTGCTCGACCGGGGCTGCGACCGCATCCTCCTGGTGCCGCTCTATCCGCAATATGCCGCACCGACCTCGGCGACCGCCTGCGACCAGGCTTTCCGCGCCCTGATGGAGATGCGCTGGCAGCCGACCGTGCGGGTCGCCCATCCCTATTACGCCGACCCGACCTATATCGACGCGCTCGCCACCTCCATCCGGGACTCGCTCAGCAAGCTCAGCTTCGAGCCCGAGGTGATCCTCTGCTCGCTGCACGGCATGCCGAAGGAATACCTGCTCAAGGGCGATCCCTATTACTGCCAGTGCGCCGTCACCGCCCGGCTGCTGGGCGAGAAGCTCGGCCTCAGCGAGGAGCGTTTCCGCCTGACCTTCCAGTCGCGCTTCGGGCCGGACGAGTGGCTGCAGCCCTATACCGACGAGACCGTGAAGGCGCTGGCGCAGGGCGGAACGAAGTCGCTCGCCATCGTCGCGCCCGGCTTCTCCGCCGACTGCCTCGAGACACTCGAGGAGCTCGACGTCGAGAACCGCGAGATCTTCATGCACAATGGCGGCAAGGAGTTCGCCTACCTGCCCTGCCTCAACGATTCCGAAGAGGGCATGCAGGTGATCGAGGCCGTGGTCCGCCGGGAGCTGATGGGCTGGGTGTGATGCGTGCGAACTGCGACGCGAACCCTTCTCCCCTTGGGGGAGAAGGTGGCAGCGCGAAGCGCTGACGGATGAGGGAAGGACAGGCGCAGCCTGTCCTCGCCTCACCCAGTCGCACCGCCCTCATCCCCTGCCGGACCTTCTCCCCCGAGGGGAGAAGGAGGCTGCTACCCCACCACGAAGCGCGTCACGCTCTCCACCACCTGCTTCGCCTGCAAGATCCGCCGGTGGCCGAGCCCGCTCGTCTCCTGCAGCGCCACGAACGGTCCCGCTGCTGCCAGCGCCTGCGCATGATGGAACTCCAGCTCCCGATCCTGCCGGTCATGGATCACCAGGGTCGGCAGGCCGATGGCGTCGAGCTGATCGCGGCCCTCGAAGGCCTCGACCGGGTTGCCGGCGACGCTGTGGATGCGGCGCTCCAGCGCCGCCTGGCCGCGGCGCCCCAGCCCGATCGTCGCACCGAAATTGCGAGTGATCATGGTGACCGAGGATGGCGCCGCGACGAGCGCGAGCCGGTTCGACTTGACCCGCGGCTGCCCCGGCACGCTGCGGGCCAGCGCCGCCAATGCGATCGCCCCGCCGAAGGAATGCGCCACGATCGCATGCACCGGCGAAAAGACGCGCGCCACGGCGGCAAGCGCGGCGACGCCCAGCGGGATGTTCAGCTCGGCCCCGGTCGACGTGCCATGCGCCGGCATGTCGAAGGCAACGACGCGGAAGCCCTGCGCCAGCAATGGCTGCACGAAAGCGGTCATGAACGCCGCCTCGCTGTTCCAGCCATGCAACAGGATCACCGTCGGCGCCGGACCGTCGCCATCTTGCAAGCGGGGCTCCGGTTCGAACAGATAGGTGCTGACCGTTCCGCACGGGTAGGATACCGCCTGCCTGATCGCCGGCGCGAGCCGGGCGCGGGCGGCGATGATCGCCTTGCCGGTCCGGCTCTGTGGCCCCGGTGGGCGGGGCGGGGTACAGAAGAGCTTGAAGGCGGCACGCCCGGCCGTATGCGGAGCGATGAAACTGCCGATGCGGACGAGAGGACGAATGACGCGAAGCGCTGTGCCGGGCATGATCGGAAACCTTGTTCGTTCAGCCTTGAACAATTATGTTCAGCAATGAACAAAATGCAAGAGCCAATTTCCGCAACCGGAGTTGAGAGCGGGAGCACCGCGCGGCTGCCCTGGGATCTGCCGCGCTTCAAGAACTGGCTCGCGGTCGCGCGCATGCATCAGCTCTGGAAGAAGGTCTTCTCCGAGGCGCTGGCGCCGCTCGGCATCCAGCTCGCGCATTACGATGTGCTCGCCAACGTCTTCCGTACGCCCGGCCTGACCCAGCAGCAGCTCGCCGAGAAGCTGCTGGTCGGCCGCAGCGCCATGAGCATGCTGCTGCCCGAGCTCGAGCGCCGCGGCCTGATCGAGCGCCGCAGCGACGAGGCCGACAAGCGCGTGCGCCGGCTCTGGCTGACCGGAGATGGCGAGGTCCTGACCCGCAAGGCGCTGGCGATCCACGCCGCCCGGATCGAGGCGATGATGGGCGTGCTCAGCGACGAGGAATGCAATGCCGTCGGCACGATGATGTGGCGGGTCGTCGGCTATCTCGAAGGCAAGCCGCCCCGCGAGCCGTCATCAGACGCTCGCAAAGGCACGTTTGAACGAAATTCCCCGATTGAGCCGGAGAGCTGAGATGAATCCCACTGGCTTCGACATTGTCGTCGTCGCACTGGTCGCGCTGGTCATCCTGACGATCGCGCTCGGGGTCCGCACCATCCCGCAGGGCTTCAACTATACGGTCGAGCGCTTCGGCCGCTATTCGCGCACGCTGGGGGCGGGCCTCGGGCTGATCATCCCCTATATCGAGCGCATCGGCCACAAGGTGAATGTGATGGAGCAGGTGCTCGACATTCCCTCGCAGGAAGCCATCACCAAGGACAATGCCGGCGTGCGCATCGACGCCGCCGCCTTCTACCAGGTGCTCGACGCCGCCAAGGCCTGCTACGAGGTCTCCCATCTCGGCCAGGCGCTGATGGTCCTGACGATGACCAATATCCGCACCGTGGTCGGCTCGATGGATCTCGACCAGCTGCTCTCGCATCGCGACGAGATCAATGAGCGGCTGCTGCGGGTGATGGACGCCGCCGCCTCGCCCTGGGGCGTCAAGGTCACCCGCATCGAGATCCGGGACATCCTGCCGCCGGCCGACATCGCCGGCGCGATGAACCGGCAGATGAAGGCCGAGCGCGAGAAGCGCGCCGCCGTGCTCGAGGCCGAAGGCCAGCGCCAGGCCGAGATCCTCAAGGCGGAAGGGCAGAAACAATCGCAGATCCTCGCCGCCGAGGGCCGCAAGGAAGCGGCCTTCCGTGACGCCGAGGCGCGCGAGCGCTCGGCCCAGGCCGAGGCAGCCGCGACCGCCATGGTCAGCGAGGCGATCAGCCGCGGCGACATCCAGGCCGCCAACTTCCTGATCGCCGAACGCTATACCGAGGCGCTGAAGGCGATGGCGAGCGCCCATAACAGCAAGGTGGTGATCGTCCCTGTCGAAGCGGCGGCGCTCGCCGGTACCGTCGGCGGCATTGCCCAGCTGACCAAGGCCGTGTTCGGCGAGGATGCGGCGGCAAACCGGCGCTCCGGCTCCGTCCCGGCGGCAGGCCGCACGGAGGGCTGAGCATGCTCGACTGGTTTGCCTCCTTCGGCGGCTGGGGCTGGATCGTGCTCGGGCTCGTCCTGGTCGGTGGCGAGATGCTGGCGCCCGGCGTCTTCCTGCTCTGGCTCGGGCTCGCCGCGCTGTTGACCGGCGCCGTGGTCGGGCTGACCGGCCTCGCCTGGCAAGGCGCCTGGCTGGTCTTCGCCGGCCTCGCCGTCGCCTCCGTCGTCATCGGTCGTATCGTCACGCGCCACCACAGTGACGAACCTGACACCGCCAGCGGCCTGAACGATCGCGGCCGCCAGCTGATCGGCAAGGTCTTCAGGCTGGAGGCGACGATGACCGGCGGCGAGGGCCGCATCCGCATCGGCGATTCCTCCTGGCGCGTCACCGGCCCCGAACTGCTCGCCGGGGCCGAGATTCGGGTCGTGCGCGTCGACGGCGCGACGCTGGTGGTCGAGAAGGCCTGATTTCGGCTCCCGCGTATTTTCCGCAAACGCCGCAGACGCGCTTAATCGGCCGTTCACGCCGGCCATCGTCGTTCATGGACCGTACCCGCCGGTTCCGTCATGACGGGCACAGCGCCGCCGGATCTCGGATCGCAGGCCGCACGGAGGATCCCGTCATGAGCATTTCGCACGGTCCGATCGACCTCGCGCTCGCCGCCCTGCTCTCGCTGCTGCTGGCGACGATTGCGCTGAGCAACGCCATCGCCTGAGACGCCGAGCCGATTAAGCCCGGATTCATGCTGAATCGAGGGTTCACCATGCTGCTGAACCCCCGATTCACCGGCAGCCCGTCCAAATCCGCTCCCGAAGCATTCAGCTGCATAGGGAGAAGGCCATGGCGGGCCGGCACGGACCGATCGATTTCATCGTCGCGGCGCTTTCGCTGCTGATGCTGCTGGCGGTGCGTCCCGCCCAGGCGCGCGAGGTCGTCGATTTCCCCGATTATCGCTACCAGCCCGGCACGATCCTGATCCGCACCGCCGAGCGCAAGCTCTACTACATCGCCGCGCCCGGCCAGGCGTTGCGCTACACCATCGCCGTCGGCAAGGCCGGCAAGCAGTGGCGCGGTGTCAAATATGTCGAGGAACTCCAGGTCGACCCGGCCTGGAGCCCGCCGGCCGAGGTCAAGCGCGACAATCCGCGCCTGCCCGACGTGATCCCGGGCGGCGCTCCGAACAACCCGATGGGTGCGCGCGTCATCGGTCTCGGCCCCGGTGGCCAATACGCCATCCACGGCACCAACAACCCACGCTCGGTAGGCACCGCCGCCTCCTATGGCTGCTTCCGGATGCACAACAACGATGTCATCGATCTCTATGCCAGGGTCCGGATGGGAACCCCGGTCGTCGTAATGCCCTGAACGCTGACTTGTCCCGGCGCATCCTCGCGGATTCCCCGGTTCTTCCCGAGGAATCGCAGGAGTTTTCGCGTCGGCGCCTCTCGCTTGTCGAGAAAAAGCCGGATATCGTTTTCAAAGGCGTAACGCTGAGTCCAGCGCGCCTTCGAACCGATATGTCTTCAGAGGGGTACCCGATGGATCATCTCGCCGACGTCAAGAAGTTTGCCAAGAAGCCCGTCAACGAGGCCGCCTTTGCCGGCATGAGCAAGTCCTACGCATTGGTGATGAGCAAGCCCGACACGCGCTATGTCGCCTGCTCCGACCCTGCCGAGCTCGACCGCGTCCGCGAGAATTTCCTGAAGAAGAAGCTCGGCCTGAAGAGCGCCGACCTCGATGCCTCCATCAAGGCGACCTGCGATCACATGAAGGCCGACAAGACCAAGTCGCGCCTGACCTTCTACTATCTGCTGGCCGAACATTACGGCAAGCTCGACGCCTTCGTGAAGAAATAGGTCTGACAGCCTGGCCCAACCTGATGGCGCCCCTTTCGGGCGCCATTCGCATTTTCAGAGCCTATCGCGAAAACTGCGCAGAGCACCGCAAGACCGGGACATCAACGCTCCATCCTTTGGGGATCATGATGTTCACGCTGTCCCGTTCCGCCCTCTCCGGCCACGCCCAGACCCTCTTCACCGTCGCCGAAGCCTGCTTCGCCTCGATGATCGTCTTCGGTGCCGGCCTCGCCTTCGGCGCCACGATCGGTTTCTTTTGAGGCGGTCATGCCGACCGCCGCCGCCTCAGCCGCCCGCCCGCATTTCAAGATCGGGCGTGACCGCGAGGGCCACTGGATCGCGGTCGAGACGCATGGGCGCGGCGGCGGGTATTTCCGCAGCCGGGACGATGCCCTGCACTATGCCCGCGCCGAAGCTGGCGCCGGCGCCGTGACCCTCAGCGCTCGCCCCCTCGCACTTCGCCTGTCGTAACCGCGCTCAGCGATATAGATCGGCGCGGGTCAGCGGCAAGCCGGACGGGCCCTTGCGCCGCTTCGAGACCAGCGTCTGGTTGACCAGCGCCCCGCCGCGCTCGAAAGCGAGCGAGCAGCCGGCGAGATAGATCAGCCACATCCGCGTCCGCTCCGGGCCGATCTCGGCCTCGGCCTGCGCCTTGTTGGCGTTCAGCTTCTCCCACCACAGCCGCGTCGTGCGCTGGTAGTGCTCGCGCCAGCCCTCGACATCGTGGACCTCGAAGCCGTGACGCTCGAGATTGGCGATCGACATGCCCAAATGATCGAGTTCGCCGCCCGGGAAGATGTAGCGCACCAGGGCGCGATACTCGGCCGGCATCTTGTTGAAGGCCTTCTCGGTCTTCTTGGCGCGCCGCGAGATCGTATGGTGGAGATAGAGGCCGCGCGGCTTGAGCAGCCGGTTCACCGCCTGGAAATAGGTCGGATGGTTGCGGATACCGACCTGCTCGAACATGCCGATCGAGGAGATCTTGTCGAACTCCCCTTCCATCTGGGTGAAGTCCTTGAGATGCAGCGTGACCTTGCCTGAGAGCCCAAGCCGGTCGACCTTCTCCTGCGCGAACTTCAATTGCTCCTCGGCCAGGGTCACGCCATGCGCCTCGACGCCGTAATGCTGCGCGGCATGGCAGATGAGGGCGCCCCAGCCGCAGCCGATGTCGAGCAGCTTGTCACCGGGCTTCAGCCGCAGCTTGCGGCAGATCATGTCGAGCTTGTCGCGCTGGGCGCGGCCGATATCGCCATGGTCTTCGGTAAAGTAGGCGCAGGTATAGACCATCTCCTCGTCGAGGAAGAGCCGGTAGAACGCGTTCGAGACATCGTAATGGTAGGCGACATTGGCCTTGTTCGTCGCCGGATCGCCGTCTCGGGCGATCTCGTCGCCGCGCCGATGGGTCACCGCCGCTTGCGCCTGTCCCGGCGCGAAGATGAAATGCCTGACCACGTCGAACGCGGCCGCCTTGGAGATGCCGCGCGCCAGCCGTCCGATCTTGCCGTCGGGCCGCGCCGCGGCGAGATCGAAGATCGAGCCGTTCTCGATCGCGATCCGGTCGGCGATGTAAAGGTGCAGCAGCGTATCGAGCTTGGGCTTGCGCAACAGCGCAGCGACGACGCCGGCATCGCGGATCGCGATCATCAGCCCGCCCGCTGGCCAGTCGGCCGGCACGCGCGAGCCGTCCCAGAGCGAGAAGCCGAGCTTGAGCCCGAGCTTTCGATGGGCTTCCGTCAGGAGCCGCCGCAGCGCCTCGATCCCCTTGCCGTCGCTGCTCATGCCTTGTCCGTTCCAACCATCATGAGGGTCCTCTTAGCGCGGTTTGCAGCGGATCGGAATTCGGGCCGTCGCGACCTGAGCCAAGGCAGGAACATCGCAATTGGCGGCAAGGGTTTCCGCCGGCCCGCTCGCACAACGTGCAGTATCTCGACTAAGCAACCATTGTCCGTTTCTTAACCATACTCTGCTTTCATTCCAAGGTGGCCAAGGGGCGCCGCGCATCACGGTTGGGGAACCACATCATGTCGTCAGAGGATCAGCTCGACAGACGGCTAGACTTCATGCAGCTCGATCGCGAGGCGCGCGGGCGCATCGCCGGAATGGAAAAGAGTATCCTCGGCGCCCTGCCCGGCGCCCTCGACGCCTTCTACAGCCAGGTCTCCGCCTTCCCCGAGACCAAGGCCTTCTTCGGCAATGCTGCTCATATGGAGGGCGCCAAGAACCGCCAGATCTCGCACTGGAACCGGATCGCCAAGGGCCAGTTCGACCAGGATTATGTCCGCGCCGTCACCACCGTCGGCCAGATCCATGCCCGCATCGGGCTGGAGCCGCGCTGGTATATCGGCGGCTACGCCCTGCTGCTCGAAAACCTGCTCGCCAAGGTGCTGGAGGAACGCTGGCCCAAGGCCCGTTTCGGCGGCAAGCTCCCCGGCGCAGCCGAACGCGGGGCCGAGATCGGCGCCATCGTCAAGGCTGCCCTGCTCGACATGGACTATGCGATCTCGGTCTATCTCGAAGCCTCCGAGGCCGCCCGGTTGAAGATCGAGGCCGAGGCCCGGGCCGTCGAGGAAGCCAAGGCGAAGGAACGCGACAAGGCGATCGGCTATATCGGCAACGGCATGGCGGCGCTCGCCCGCGGCGACCTGACCCATCGCATGGCCGACGACATGCCGGCCGAATACGCCAGCCTCCGCGATCATTTCAACGACGCCATGGCCAAGCTCGGCGAGATGGTTGCCAGCATCAAGACCAGCTCTTCCGCCATCGCCGCCTCCTCGCAAGAGATCAACAGCGGCGCCAACGACCTGTCCTCGCGCACCGAGCAACAGGCCTCGGCCCTGCAACAAACCGCGGCGACCACCGAAGAGCTCACCGCCTCGGTCAAGAGCTCGGCGCAGTCCTCGCGCCAGTCGGTGACGCTGGCCGACAACGCCTCGGCCGTCGCCCGTACCGGCGGCGAGATCGTCAAGGACGCGATCGAGGCGATGGCCCGCATCGAGGGCGCCTCCAAGAAGATCTCGGAGATCACCAGCGTGATCGACGGCATCGCCTTCCAGACCAATCTGCTGGCCCTGAACGCGGCCGTCGAAGCCGCGCGGGCCGGCGATGCCGGGCGGGGTTTCGCGGTCGTCGCCGCCGAGGTGCGGGCCCTCGCGCAGCGCTCGGCCGAGGCCGCCAAGGACATCACCGGCCTGATCGGCTCTTCCGACACCGAGGTCGTCGAGGGCGTCCGCCTGGTCCGGCAAGCCGGCGAGACGCTGGAGAAGATCGTCGAGGCCTCGATGCAGGTCTCGTCTACCGTCAACGAGATCGCCGCCGCCGCCGGCGAGCAGGCCAACGGCATCGACGAGATGGCGCGCACCGTCAGCCATATGGACGAGATGACCCAGAGCAACGCCGCTTTGGCCGAGGAAAGCGCGGCTTCGGCGCGTTCCCTGCTCGATCAGATCGAGCGTCTCAATCGCCTCGTCAGCACCTTCCGCACCACGGAAGGGCAGGACGCGGCAGTGCCTGCGCGGCGCAGCAGGGCGGCCTGAGCAGAACTCCATTCCGCGGCGCCTTCGGGCGCCGCGTGTCCGCCAGCTCAGAAATCGCTGGCGATGCCCTTCACTTCCCAATCGTCATAGCGCACCGGCTCGAGTCCACCACGGCCATCGACTTCCTTCTGCTGCCTGAGCTCGGCAGCCCTGGCGTCGATCGCCGCACGGCGCGCCTCAGCTTCAGCCAGCGCACGCTGCGCCGCTGGCGACAACGCCTTCGCCGGCTCGGCTGCCGCGGCTTGATCCGTCTTCGTCTGCGCGCTCATGATCGGCCATTCTCTTGCAGGATCGGCATCATCCCCACCACATAGGGACGAAACCACGTTCCGGCGAGCCTTTCCGCGCCGGAGCACCGAGGTCGCAAGGGGTCCACGCATGAACTATGTCCGTACCGGCATGCTGATGGCGGCGCTCACCGCGCTGTTCGGCGTGGTCGGCTATCTGCTTGCCGGCGCCGGCGGCATGCTGATCGCGCTCGGCATCGCGGTCGCGACCAACCTGTTCAGCTACTGGAACTCGGACAAGCTGGCGCTCGCCGCCTACAACGCCCAGCAGGTCGATGCTGCGACCGCGCCCGAGCTCTACGGCATGGTCCAGGGCCTCGCCCAGCGCGCTAACATGCCGATGCCGCGCGTCTACATCATCCAGGAAGATCAGCCGAACGCCTTCGCCACCGGCCGCAATCCGCAAAACGCCGCCGTCGCCGCGACGACCGGCATCATCCGCACGTTGAGCTATGACGAGCTCGCCGGCGTGATGGCGCACGAACTCGCCCACATCAAGAATCACGACACGCTGACCATGACGATCAGCGCCACCATGGCCGGCGCGATCTCGACGCTCGCCTCCTTCGGCATGTTCTTCGGCGGTTCGCGCGACAACCGCCCCAACGCCGTCGTCCAGATCGCCCTGATGATCCTCGCCCCGCTGGCGGCGACCATCGTCCAGATGGCGATCTCGCGCTCGCGCGAATACGAGGCCGACCGGATCGGTGGCGAAATCTGCGGCAATCCGGTGGCGCTCGCCGACGCGCTCGCCAAGATCGCCGGCGGCGTTTCCCACATCCCGAACGAGACGGCCGAGGCGAAGCCTGCTACGGCGCACATGTTCATCATCAACCCGCTTTCAGGCCGCGGCATGGATTCACTGTTCTCGACCCACCCCGACACCGGCAACCGCATCGCCGCGCTGATGGAGCAGGCGCGCGCCATGGGCGTCACTGCGAGCCGCGGCGGATTCATGAGCGGCGCGAGCCAGAGCCCCTTCGCCGGCGGGCGCGAACCCGGGCCCTGGGGCTGAGATGGCGGCTCCTCACGAAAACCGCGCGCCGGCTGACGATGCCCCCGGTCTTGCCGCGCGCCGCCTCGCGGCAACGCTGATCGACGAGGTGCTGCGCGCCGGCACCGCGCTCGACGAGACCTTCGAACGGATGGCTGCGACGGCGGGGCTGGAGCCGGCCGATGCCGGGCTGGCGCGCGCGATCGCAACCGTCTCCTTCCGCCGCCTCGGCACGATCCGCCAGGTGATCGACGCCCGGCTCGAGCGCGGCAGCCCGCGCAAATCCGGCCCGTTCGAGCCGATCATGGTCGCCGCCGCCGCGCAATTGCTCTTCCTCGACGTGCCCGATCACGCCGCCGTCGATCTCGCCATCCGCCAAATGCACGAGGACGCCCGCTCCGCGCGTTACACCTCGCTCGCCAACGCCGTGCTGCGGCGGCTGGCGCGCGAGCGCGAGGCGATCCTCGCCGATCTCGAACCGTTGACAGATACGCCCGACTGGCTGCGCGAGAGCTGGACGCAGACCTATGGCGCCGACACCGCCGCCACGATCGCAGCCGCCCATGCCGAGGAGCCGCCGCTCGACCTGACCGTCAAATCCGATCCGGCCGGCTGGGCTGCCAAGCTCGACGGCATCATCCTGCCGACCGGCTCGGTGCGCTTGCGCGGGCGCGAGACGGTCACCGGCCTGCCGGGCTTTGCCGAGGGAGAATGGTGGGTGCAGGACGCCGCCGCGGCCCTTCCTGCCCAGCTCCTGAACGTCAGGCCCGGTGAGCGGGTCGCCGATCTCTGCGCCGCGCCCGGTGGCAAGACCGTGCAGCTCGCGCAATCGGGTGCAAAAGTCGTTGCCGTCGATCGCTCCGGCCCGCGCCTGCGCCGGCTCAAGGCCAATCTCGGCCGGCTCGGGCTGAGCGCAGAAGTCGTCACTGCCGATGTCGCGACCTTCGAGGCCGAGCCTTTCGACGCCGTCCTGCTCGACGCGCCCTGCAGCGCAACCGGTACGATCCGCCGCCATCCCGATGTCGCCTGGACCAAGCAGCCTGAGGATGTCGCCAAGCTCGCCGCCTTGCAGGCCCGCCTGCTCGACCAGGCGGCGCAGCTGACCAGGCCGGGCGGGCGCCTGATCTACTGCACCTGTTCCCTGGAACGCGAGGAAGGCGAGGCGCAGATCGAGGCCTTCCTGGCGCGAAACCCCGGCTTCGCGCGCGATCCGATCAAGCCTGAGGAGATCGGTGGCCAGGCTGAGGCGCTGACGGCGCAGGGCGAATTGCGCACGTTGCCGCACCAGCTCGCCGGCGAGACGCCGCGTCTCTCAGGATGGGCGGGATTTTACGCTTGTCGCCTGATAAGATCATGACTCGATCGGGGATTCGCCTTCGCAGGGAGGCGGTGGGACGGCGAGGCAGCGGGATTCATTGAACGGCTGGTCGGAGCGCGGAGGCCTGGCACGGGCAGCCATCGGCAGGGCGGCGCGACGCACGCGCGGCCAGGTCGCCGGCGCCAAGCGCGCGCTCTGGCCCTTCGGTCGCCTGCGCGCCAGCCGCCTGCTCTTCGCCCCGCACGACCTGCGCACCGCCGACCCGACCACGGCGAGCGACATCTATGCCGGGTACTTCGCACTCTCCGGCCGCACCGTGAACTGCCACGGCGAATCGCCTTTCCTGGTCGCGCCGCCGAGCGAGGCCTGGTCCGAGGCGCTGAACGGCTTTATCTGGCTGCGCCATCTGCGGGCCGCCGACACCGCGATCGCCCGCGCCAACGCACGCGCCCTCGTCGATGAGTTCATCGCCCGCCGACATGATCGCGACGAGATCGCCCGCCGCCCGGCAGTGATCGCCCGTCGGCTGATGTCGTTCCTGTCGCATTCGCCGCTGCTGCTCGAAGGCGCCGATCATGCCTTCTACGAGCGCTTCATCCGCCATGTCGCGCAGACGACTGAGCGGCTGCAGCTCGCGCTGGCCGGCGCGGTCGAGGGCGCGGCGCGATTGCAATGCCTGATCGCGATCTGTTTCGCCGCCATCTGCCTCGACGGCCAGGAACGGCGGCTGCGTCGCTATGAGATCGCGCTCTCTGACGAGCTGGAACAGCAGATCCTGCCGGATGGCGGCCATCTCAGCCGCAATCCCCGCATCCTCATCGACCTCCTGCTCGACCTCCTGCCGCTGCGCGAGACCTTCACCGCGCGCGGGCTCGAACCGCCCCGCGCCGTCATCATGGCGATCGACCGGATGATGCCGCATCTCAAGCTGTTCCGGCATGGCGACGGCGCGCTCGCACTGTTCAACGGCATGAACGCGACGCCGCCCGATCTGATGGCGACGCTCGCCGCCTATGACGATGTCCGCGCCCGGCCGATCGAACATGCCGCCTATTCCGGTTATGACCGCCTCAGCGCCGGCACCAGTATCGTCGTGGTCGAGGCCGGCCCACCGCCGCGCGGCGCCAACTCGATCGAGGCCCATGCCGGCTGCCTCTCCTTCGAATTGTCGACGGGGTCGCAGCGCATCGTGGTGAACTGTGGCGCCAGCCGCTTCGGCACGCCCGAGCTCAAACTCGCTGCTCGCGCCACCGCCGCCCATTCGACCGTGACGCTGAACGACCGCTCCAGCGCCGTCTTCGGCCTGGTGCTCGGCGAGCGGCGGGTCACCGCAGGCCCGGCCGATGTCCGCGTCGCCCGCCAGGACGGCGAGGACGGCCACGAATGGGTCGGCAGCCATGACGGCTACCGGCGTGCTTTCGGCACCATCCATACCCGCCGCCTGCTGCTCGCCCGCAATGGCAGCGAGCTCGTCGGCGAGGATGGCTTGAGCCCGCCGGCTGCGCTGGCAAGCCTGCCGGCAGCCGCGCGCTTCCATCTGCACCCCAACGTCAAGCCGAGCCTGATCCGCGACGGCGACGGCGCGCTGCTGGCACTGCCCTCGGGCGAGATCTGGGCCTTCGAGGCATCGGGCCTCAGGGTCACGCTGGAAGAAAGCATCTTCTTCGCCGCCGCAGACGGACGCCACAAGACGACGCAGCTCGTCGTCGAGTTCGACGCTGTGGCGACGCCGCAGGTCATCTGGCGCTTCGCCCGCCTCGGGACGCCGGCGCAGCGCAAAACCAGGGCCGAGGAGGCCCGGCAGGAACAGGCCGAGGCAGAGCCCGACCTGCCGCTCTGATCTCTCCGCAGGCCTAGGTTGCGGCGTCTTGTGCTTTGCAGCAAAGCCCGGGCGTGATAGGGCGCGCGCGAGTATTCCGCGCCTCGCGCTCATCAACCCGGACCTGATCTTCCCATGCCGAACGAACTCCGCCGCGTCGAACGCGCGCTGCTTTCCGTTTCCGACAAGACCGGGCTGATCGACTTCGCCCGCGCCCTCTCCCGCCTGGGCATCGCCCTGGTCTCGACTGGCGGCACCGCCAAGGCGATCGCCGAGGCCGGTCTTGCCGTCACCGACGTCTCCGACCTCACCGGTTTCCCCGAGATGATGGACGGCCGCGTCAAGACGCTGCATCCCAAGGTCCATGGCGGCCTGCTCGCCATCCGCTCGCATCCGGAACATCAGGCCTCGATGCTCGGCCACGGCATCGCGCCGATCGACCTGCTCGTCGTCAACCTCTATCCGTTCGAGGCAACAGTCGCCGCCGGCAAGCCCTATGACGACTGCATCGAGAACATCGATATCGGCGGCCCTGCCATGATCCGCGCCGCCGCCAAGAACCACAACGACGTCGCCGTGGTGGTCGAGGCCTCCGACTATGCCGCTGTGCTGGCCGATCTCGAGACGCACAAGGGTGCGACCACGCTGACGCTCCGCCGCAAGCTGGCGCAGAAGGCCTATTCGCGCACCGCCGCCTATGATGCTGCGATCTCGAACTGGTTCGCTGGCGAACTCGGCGACACCTCGCCGGCCTTCCGCGCGCTGGGCGGCAACCTCGCCGAAACCATGCGCTATGGCGAGAACCCGCACCAATGGGCCGCCTTCTACCGCACGCCGGAGCAGCGCCCCGGCGTCGCCACCGCCCGCCAGGTCCAGGGCAAGCAGCTCTCCTATAACAACATCAACGACACCGACGCCGCCTTCGAATGCGTCGCCGAGTTCGATCCGGCCCGCACCGCCGCCTGCGTCATCGTCAAGCACGCCAATCCCTGCGGCGTCGCCGAGGGCGCTTCGCTGCTCGAGGCCTATGAGCGGGCGCTCGCCTGCGACCCCGTCTCGGCCTTCGGCGGCATCGTCGCGCTGAACCGCAAGCTCGATGCGGAAGCGGCGAAGAAGATCGTCGAGATCTTCACCGAGGTCATCATCGCTCCCGACGCCGACGAAGAGGCGATCGCGCTCGTCGCTGCCAAGAAGAACCTGCGCCTGCTGCTGACCGGCGGCCTGCCGGATGTCCGCAAGGCAGGCCTCAGCTTGCGCACCGTCGCCGGCGGCTTCCTGGCGCAGGCACGCGACAATGCCGTGGTCGACGACATGGAGCTCAAGGTCGTCACCAAGCGCCAGCCGAGCGAAGCCGAGCTCGCCGATCTGCGCTTCGCCTTCCGCGTCGCCAAGCACGTCAAGTCGAACGCCATCGTCTATGCCAAGGGCCTCGCCACGGTCGGCGTCGGCGCCGGACAGATGAGCCGCGTCGATTCCTCGCGCATCGCCGCCTGGAAGGCCGGCGAAGCGGCCAAGGCCGCCGGCGTGAGCGAGAGCCTCGCCAAGGGTGCAGTCGTCGCCTCCGACGCCTTCTTCCCCTTCGCGGACGGCCTGCTTGCCGCAGCCGAAGCCGGCGCCACCGCCGTGATCCAGCCCGGCGGCTCGATGCGCGACGACGAGGTGATCAAGGCGGCCGACGAGGCCGGCCTCGCCATGGTCTTCACCGGCCATCGCCATTTCCGGCACTGAGGCCGGCAAAGCCACCTTCCCGCCTCCTCCAATCTTGCTCTAGGATTTCGCAGAGACAGAACGCGCGGAGGCGGGATGAGCGGCACTAGAGCCAGACGACATGTGCTGCGCCCACGCGCGGAGCACACGCATAACAAGGTCAGCTTCGTCGAGCTCTTCTTCGATCTGGTCTTCGTCTTCGCGATCACCCAGATTTCGCACACGCTGCTCGAGCATTTCTCGGCGCTCGGGCTCGCTCAAGCGGCGCTGCTGCTCGGCGCGGTCTGGTGGGTCTGGATCTATACGAGCTGGGTGACCAACTGGCTCGATCCCGACCATATCGCCGTGCGGCTGATGCTGTTCGCGCTGATGTTCGCCGGGCTCCTGCTCTCGACCTCGCTGCCCGAAGCCTTCGGCGAGAAGGGCCTGATCTTCGCCGGTGCCTATGCGGCGATGCAGATCGGCCGCTCGCTCTTCACCATGCTGAGCCTGAAGCCGCACAGCCCCGCGAACTATCGCAACTTCCAGCGGATCACCGCCTGGCTCGTCCTCTCCGGCATCTTCTGGATCGCCGGCGGCCTCGCCGAGGGCAATAGCCGCTTCGCCTTCTGGGCGCTGGCCCTCGGCCTCGAATATGTCTCGCCCTCGCTCGGTTTCTACGTTCCCGGCCTCGGCCGCTCGACCACCGCCGACTGGACCATCGAGGGCGGCCATTTCTCCGAGCGCTGCGCCCTGTTCGTCATCATCGCGCTCGGCGAGTCCGTGCTCGTCACCGGCGCGACTTTCGCCAAGCTGGCGATGACTCCGGTCATCGTGCTCGCCTTCGCCAACAGCTTCCTGAGCTCGGTGGCGATGTGGTGGATCTATTTCAACATCGGCGCCGAGCGCGCCAGCGAGCAGATCGCGAGATCCGACGATCCCGGCCGGCTCGCCCGCATCGCCTATACCTATATCCATCTGCTCCTCGTCGCCGGCATCATCCTGGTCGCGGTCGGAGACGAGTTCGTGCTCGCCCATCCCAGCGGGCATACCGAGACGAAAGCGGCGATCGCGATCATCGCCGGGCCGGCGCTCTACCTCCTCGGCAACCTGTGCTTCAAGAAGGTCACCGCCGGCTGGTATCCGCTGTCTCACCTGGCCGGGCTCGGCCTGCTCGCCTTGCTCATACCGCTGGCCGGCAGCTTGCCGCCGCTCGGCTTCAGCATGAGCGCAACCGCGATCCTGATCATCGTCGCGGCCTGGGAAACCTTGTCCCTGCGTCCCAAGGAACCGTGACATGCACACCGTCAAGGTCATCGCCGCGGGCTTTGCCCTGCTCGGCATCCTGCTGCTGATCGCGCCGCGCCTGAACACGGGCGGGCGCCACCCGATCGTCTATGCGATGAAGCTGTTCATCCCGCTCTGGTTCGTTGCCTCAGTGATCAATCTGATCGTCGGCATCACCAGGGCCGGCTACAGCTTCCTGCAGGAGGCCCCGATCCTGCTCGTCGTCTTCGGCGTGCCGGCCTTGGTGGCTTCGCTGATCTGGTGGCGCTTTGGAAGGACTGCCTCGTGAGCCTTGAATCCGTCCGCGCCTTCTTCGCGCAGCACGCCCCCGATATCGCCATCCTCGAAACCGAGGGCAGCAGCGCTACGGTGACGCTTGCCGCGGAAGCCTTCGGCGTCGAGCCGGCGCGCATCGCCAAGACCCTGTCGTTCCGCCTCGGCGAACGCGTCGTGCTGCTGGTGACGCGCGGTGATGCCCGCCTCGACAACAGGAAGACCAAAGCCGCCTTCGGCGCCAAGCCCCGTATGCTCGATCTTGACGAAGTCGTCGCCATCACCGGCCACCCGGTCGGCGGCGTCTGCCCGTTCGGGTTGCCAAGCCCGCTGCCGGTCTATTGCGACATCTCGCTGAAGGTCTTCGACGAGGTCGTACCGGCCGCCGGCTCGACCCAGACTGCCGTGCGCATCAGCCCGGAGCGGATGGCGGCGTTGACCGGTGCGCAATGGGTCGATGTCTGCCAGGAGCCGGCGACGCAGGCCGCGCAGTAGACCTCAGCCGACCCGCTCGATCAGCGCCATCGCCGCGGCGGGATTGCGGACCTTGTCGCCGCTGATGACATAGAGGAAGACGTCGCGCGGCGCCGTCTCCGCGGCGGGCGCGACCAGCTCCAGATCCTCAGGCGCACCGCCCTTGGCCCAGTCCTTGGCGCGCCCGGCCCAGGTGTCGAGCTGTTTCGCCGGATAGCCCTGCCCCTCCGCTTCCTTGGTCCCCATGATCCGGGCGTAGACGAAGGGCGCGGTGACGTCGGCGATCTGCGGGAAGTCGGAATCGCCCGAGGTGATCGCCGCGACACCATATTCGCGCAGCAGCGCGACAAAATCGGGCGAGCGGAAGCTGGGATGACGCACCTCCACGGCATGACGCAGCCTGATGCCGTCGACCTCCTTCGGCAGCAGCTTCAAGAACGCCTCGAAATCGACGGGGTCGAAGGCCTTGGTCGCCATGAACTGCCAGTTGATCGGGCCGAGCTTCTCCTTGAGCTCGCTGAGGCCGGAGGTCACGAACTTCTCTACCGAGGGGCCCGCTTCAGCCAGCACGCGGCGATTGGTGCAGAACCGCGAGCCTTTTAACGCAAAAACGAAGCCATCGGGCGTCTCCGCCCGCCATTTGGCAAAGCTCTCCGGCTTCTGCGAGCCGTAATAGGTGCCGTTGATCTCGATCGAGGTCAGCTTGCTTGAGGCATATTCGAGTTCGCGCTTCTGCGAGAGCTTGTCCGGGTAGAAGGTCCCACGCCAGGGCTCGAACACCCAGCCGCCAATGCCGATATGGATCTGTCCGGCTGTTCTGGTGGCCATGGTTCCTACCCTCTACCCTATCAATCAAACTGGCTGGCAGAGTAGTACGCTGCAGCCACTGTCGATAGGCGGCAGCATGATGCTTGCCCTGAGAACGTAAGTTCAATGCCAACCCTGCGCGCGCTCGTCGTGGCCGGGAGACTGCAGCTATTGACTGCACAACATACGGAGATGCACGCTGAAGGAGCAGGATCGAGGGGCGTCGATGGATCGCGACTGGCGGGCCGAATTCAAGCGTATCGTTGGCGATCGAATGCGGCGTCTCCGGCTTGTGTCACGGTTGAAGCGGGCCGAGGTGGCGCGCGCCCTCCATGTCAGCGAGGAGCAATATCTCAGCTACGAGCGCGGCTTGAGCCACGCCAGTTCGCAGTTCCTGATGCAGTTCTCGAGCTTCCTCGGCACCTCGCCGCGGGAGCTTGGTAAGGGAATGGCTGCATTGGTGACGTCGGCTGGCCTCGCAGATGTCGAGCAGAAGCTCTATCGAATCGAGCCGGCAGCGGCTTCGCGATCGAGAGTGAACAAGGCGACGGAGAAGATCAGGGATCAGGGCACGCTGAGTGCTCTAGCCTGTCTCACCGAGTTTTTTGCGGAACTCGACGATCGGGAAACGTAGATCGCCTGGAGAGTTACACTCTCCTTGGACCGCAAGAGCCAGCCGAGGCTTTCGGCGTCTGAGCTCGGGTCGAGCGTCAAAAAACCCCGCGGAGATTGCTCTCTGCGGGGTTTTTGTATTTTGAAGTATTTTGGTTGCGGGGGCCAGATTTGAACTGACGACCTTCAGGTTATGAGCCTGACGAGCTACCGGGCTGCTCCACCCCGCGGTAAGATTTTTAAACGGCAACGCGGCGCTGGGTGCTTTTGGGCACCTGGCGCCGCGCG
>NZ_DASZAT010000007.1:0-52984 GCF_035944895.1 Allobosea sp. | reverse complement strand
ATACGCCGTGAACGACGCGCCGCCAGACTCAGCAAGAACCTTCGTGATCGCTGCCGTCAGCGACGTCTTGCCATGGTCAACGTGACCAATCGTTCCAATGTTGCAGTGCGGCTTCGTCCGAGCAAACTTCTCTTTGGCCATGACACCTTGGTTCCTGACGACGCCCGCGCAGGGCCGGAAAACGCGGTCGCATTAGGGCGTTTTGGGACGGGATGCAAGCCAAAGGCAAAGTATCGCGCCGGAGCGCCATTCTCAGGAGGCGCTTGCCGTCGTAGCGCCATAGCGGCAGAACCACCCTCGAACCCGCCAGCCTCGCGGCCGGCAGCAATTCCGGAGCACGCCCATGACCGAACCCAAGCCCGGCCCGCGCATCGCCATCACCTATTGCAGCATGTGCAACTGGCTGCTCCGCTCCGCCTGGATGGCGCAGGAGCTGCTACAGACCTTCGGCCAGGATCTCGGCGAGGTCGTGCTGATCCCGCGCACCGGCGGCATCTTCCAGATCCATTACGATGGCGACCTGATCTGGGATCGCACCGTCGATGGCGGCTTCCCTGATGTGAAGCAGCTCAAGCGGCGCGTGCGCGACCGGCTCGACCCCGAGCGCGATCTCGGCCATCTCGACGATCACAAGAAGAAGCTCGTGCAGGGCTGAGCGACCCTGCACCTGGCATCGTTCTGAAGACGGCCCGGAGGTCGTCTCGAAACTCGCTCCAGCGAGTCGACTGGCGGTGTTTTCGAGAACCGGAGCGCAGCGGACATTGGTCCGTGAGCACCGGAAGCGCAGAAAACGCCGTCAGACGGCCGCTGGAGTAGAGTTTAGGGGCGGCCTCAGATACCCCCGCCGCAATCGCCTGCGAGGATCTGGTCCATCGAGCGCGAGGGCTCCGCGCAGCCAGCCTCGCCGACCACCTTGGCCGGCACGCCGGCGACAGTGGTGTTGCGCGGCACCGCCGCGAGCACGACCGAGCCGGCCGCGACGCGAGCGCATTGCCCGACTTCAATGTTCCCGAGGATCTTGGCGCCGGCGCCGATCAGCACGCCCTTGCGGATCTTGGGATGACGGTCGCCGCCCTGCTTGCCGGTGCCGCCCAAGGTCACGTCCTGCAGCATCGAGACATTGTCCTCGATCACCGTGGTCTCGCCGACGACGAGGCCCGTGGCATGGTCGAGGAAGACGCCCTTGCCGATCTTCGCGGCCGGGTTGATGTCGGTCTGGAACACCTCGGAGGAGCGGCTCTGCAGATAGAGCGCGAAGTCGCGCCGGTCCTGCCGCCACAGCCAATTGGCCAGGCGATGCGTCTGCAGCGCGTGGAAGCCCTTGAAATAGAGCACCGGCTCGATCAGCCGGTAGCAGGCGGGGTCGCGGTCGAGCACGGCGAGAACGTCGGCGCGGATGCCCTGCCCGATCTCGGGATCGGCCTCGATCGCCTCGTCGAAGGCCTGGGCGATCAACTCGGCCGGCACGGCGCCATGGCCGAGACGCGCCGCGATGCGATGGCCGACTGCAGCTTCGAAGCTCGGCTGGTTCGCGATCGTCGCCAGGACGAAGCTGGCCATCGCCGGCTCGCTGGCGATGGCCAGCTCCGCCTCGTTGCGCAGGCGCGACCAGACGGGATCGACGCGGTCGAGACCGGTCGCGGGATCGCGGATCTCGATATTCGGGCGCCCGGATGGCATGGCGTTCTCCGCTGCGGTTCGCTCGTAATTGAATCTGGCGCCAGAAGGTCGCGCCAGAGCACGTGGTGCCGCCTTCTAGCTGAATCAAGCCGCGAAGAACAAGAATCGATTTGCGAGGCAAGTGTCGCAAGTCGTTGTCGGAGAATAATATTCTACCTAGGTAGAACGTTATTCTACGGCCGCCGCGCCAGGAACTCGACGACTGCCTGCTTGTGCGTGCGATCTCCGACCGCAAGATTGTGATCGCGCCCCTCGATGGCAAAGCTTTCCGCGCCGGGGATCAGCGCCGCCAGCTCCGGGCCGGAGCCGGAGACATCGTCCTTCGTGCCGACGCTGACCAAAGTCGGCACGGCGATCTTGCCGACCTCCTCCTTGCTCAGCGTCTGGCGCGTGCCGCGTATGCAGGCCGCGAGGGCTCGAAGGTCGCTGCCGGTGTTCTCCGCGAAGGCGCGGAACATGCGCTGCATCGGGTCGGTCAGATCGGCGAGCGAAGGCGCCTCCATCGCATCGGCGATGCCGAGCGGCAGCCCGACGCCCTCGACCAGGTGGATGCCCAAGCCCCCGAGCAGCAGCGAGCGCACACGCTCCGGATGGGCGAGCGTCAGATGCGAGGAAATCCGCGCCCCCATCGAATAGCCCATGATGTCGGCACGCTCGATCGAGAGATGGTCCATCAGCCGGCGGGCATCCTCGGCCATGATGGCCGAGTGATAGGCCTCGGGATCGTAAAGCTTCTGGCTGCGGCCATGGCCGCGATTGTCGAACAGCACGACGCGCCGGCCGTCATGGGTCAGCGTCTTCGTCCACTGCGTGTTGACCCAGTTCACCGCATGGCTCGAGCCGAAGCCATGGATCAGCACGATCGGGTCGCCGCTGCCTTCGCCGGTCGGGGCGAGGTCGAGATAGGCGATGGACACGCCGTCGGAGTCGAATGTCTGCATGGCCCTGCCGCCGGCTGCTCTGGTCTCATGGCAGGTCTGCCACGGCAGCGCGGCTTTGGGTAGCATGCTCGGCGGTTCGCGGGTGCGGGCCACCCCTTCCCCAGCCGCATCGCGCCGCTTAAGACGGAGCCATGAGCGAGCAAGCCCAATCTCCGGCCGGCGGCCGTATCGAACTGGTCGATCTGGCCCGCGGCATCGCGCTGCTCGCCATGTTCGTCTACCACTTCGCCTATGATCTCTCCTATTTCCGGCTGATCCGGGTCGATGTCGTCACCGATCCGGCCTGGCGCGCCTTCGCCAGGCTGATCGCCGGCTCCTTCCTGGCGATCGTCGGCTTCAGCCTGGTGCTGGCGACGCAAAGGGGCTTCGACCGCGGCAATTACCTGCGCCGTGTCGCCCTGATCGCCTGTGCCGCGGTTCTCGTCACCAGCGCCACCTGGTTCGCGCTGCCGGACGTCTTCATCTTCTTCGGCATCCTGCACCACATCGCGCTGGCGAGCGTGCTGGCCCTGCCCTTCCTGTTCCTGCCTACGCTGGTCATCGCCATCACGGCGGTCGTCGTTTTCGCCCTGCCCTTCATCCTCGGCCAAAGCGTCTTCACGCAGGACTGGCTCGCCTTCCTCGGCTTCGGCCCCTGGCCACTCACTGCCGATTTCGTGCCGGTCTTCCCCTGGTTCGGCTGCGTGCTTGCCGGCATGGCGCTGGCACGGATCGCTCTTCCGAAAGCCCAGGGCAGCTTCTGGGCAAGCTGGCGGGCGACCTCCGCTCCGGCCAAGGTCATCGTCCTCGGTGGCCGCAACAGCCTGTTCGTCTATCTCGTCCACCAGCCGCTCTTCATCGGCGCGCTGTTCCTGTTCATGCAGGTGACTGGCCAAATGGCCGGCTCGAAGCTGCCGGACGCCGAGGCCGCGCCGTTCATGACAGCCTGCCAGCGCTCTTGCACCGGCAACGGCTCGCCGAAGGAGCTCTGCGAGCGCGTCTGCTCCTGCTCGATGGACGGGCTCAAGCAGGCTAATCTCTGGGTGAAGGTGACCGCCGACGCGTTGAGCCCGGCAGAAACCGAGCAGGCTCGCGAGATCGGCATGGTCTGCGCCCGCCGCTCTCAGTGACCTCGCCATAAGCAGCGGCGACAGGTCACGGCAGCAGCGATGTCGATCTGTCCCACGCGCGCTGGCGCAGCCTGCGGCGAACGGTTATGGTGCCGCCCAAATCGCAAGGACGAGAGCCATGGCCGATCACGGCACCCCGCATTTCCACAACGATCCCGGCGTCGCCGTGATCCATGTCGGCGCGCGCGAGTTCATGTGCATCGGCGCCAAGCCGCCCTTCGACCACCCGCATGTCTTCCTCGACATGGGCTCGGACGACGAGATCGTCTGCCCCTATTGCTCGACGCTGTTCAAATACGAGCCGTCGGTCGGCCACGGCCATTGCAAGCCGGCCGAGTGCGAATACCACGACACCGCCGCTAAAGCGGCGTGAGGACATCCCGCCGAGCATGTTCCGCAAAAGTGGGAACCACTTTTGCGATGAGAACATGCTCAACTTATTGAGTCTGCGCGAATTCTTTCGTTCAGCCGATATCGGCTGAACGAAATGCGCGCGGCGCGCGGCGGGACATGACATCGTGGCCACTCTCCCGATCCTCATCGCGGGCGCCGGCATCGGCGGCTTGACCGCCGCGATCGCGCTCGCCCGCCGCGGCATCCCCGTCGCCATCGCCGAGAAGCGCACGCGCTTCGACGAGGCCGGCGCCGGCATCCAGGTCTCGCCCAATGCCGGGCGCGTGCTCGAATCGCTCGATCTCGGCCTCGCTCTGCGCCGCACCGCGATCCGGCCCGAAGCGCTGGCGATCGGCCATTGGGGCGGCGGCAAGCCGATGCTCGCCATGCCCTTCGCGCCGCCGGTCGAGGGCGCCACGCCCTCGCGCTCGCTGAAACGGGCCGACCTGCACCAGTTGTTGCTCGATTCGGCCAGGACCTTGCCGAACATCCGCTGGATCATCGGCCGTGGCCTCGTCGATGCGCATGAGACCGAAGCCGGGGTCACAGTCACGCTCGGCAGCGAGAGCGGCGGTACGGAGATGGTCGAAGCCATGGCCCTGATCGGCGCCGACGGGCTCTGGTCGCGAGCACGTGCCCTCATCGGCGATGCGGTCGAGCCCGGCTTCACCGGCTGGGAGGCCTGGCGCTCGCTGATCCCGGCGGATGGACTACCCGAAGCGCTGCGCCGTCCGGCGGTGGCGCTGCATCTCGGCAGCGGCCGTCATGCGGTGCATTATCCCGTCTCCGGCGGCAAGGAGATCAACCTCGTCCTGATCCGCGCCGCCCACGAGGCACGCCCCGGCTGGTCGCGCGAAGGCGAGGCCTCGCAGCTGACCGAGATCGCCGGCAATGCCGGCCCCGGCCTGCGCGAACTGATCGAGCGCGCGCCGAACTGGCGGATCTGGTCGCTCTACGACCGTGCGCCTGCCCGGATGGCGAAGGGCCGTATTGCCCTGCTCGGCGACGCCGCCCATCCGATCCTGCCTTTCCTTGCCCAGGGCGCCGCCCTCGCCATCGAAGACGCCGCTGTTCTCGCGCATGAGCTCGCGACGCGATTGGCGAGCGAAGGATCGGCTTCCGTGCCGGCGACGCTTACCGCCTATGCCAAGGCGCGTGGCGAGCGTGCCGCCCGCGTCCAGCAGGCCAGCCGCAAGAACGGCGAGGCTTATCACCTCGGCCGGCCCTGGAGCTTCGCCCGCGATTTCGCCATGCGCCGCATGGGCCCGGACGGCATGCGCAAGCGCCATGCCTGGATCTATGACTGGCGCGCGCCGTCCTGACGAAATCGTCATCGCCTGGGCTCGCCTGATCTCGTCAACGCCGCATTCGCTTCCTAGATTGTGCGCGGGTGACACGAAACGAAACGAGCCAATGATCCGTATCGACCTCAACAACGCCGCCAGCGCCCGCCTGGTCCGCTTGCCCCGCTGGGCGAGCTGGCTGGTCATGGCCGGTGCCTTTGTCGTCGGCGTGCTGATTTTCCTGGTCGCGGCCAGCCTGGCACTGATCCTCGTGCCGCTGGTCATCGCCGGCGGCGCCTTCGCCGCCTGGCAGATGCGCCGCCGCATGCGCGCCGCCGGCATCGATCCGCAGAACCCGTTCGAGCGCAGGCCGCAGGATGCCGCCCGCGGCGAGATCGTCGACGCCGAATACCGGGTGATCGAGCCGGGCGAGCGGCGTTAAGCCGGAGCCCGCGCGGCCAGCTCGGCTCGCAGCCGGGCATTCTCCACCTCCAGCTCCTCCAGCCGCTGCCGCACCGGTGCGAGCGCCGGCGCAAGCTCGGCCTCGCTGAAGCGCGGCGTGATGTGCTGCGGGCAATTCCAGTCGAAGGCCTCGACCTTGATGGTGACGCCGCGCTCCGGCACGGCGCGATAGCCCGGCACGATCAGGCGCCGCGCCAGCTCAGGCTCCGCGGCGAGATCATGGAACTGCGCACGGCCGAAGATCTTGAGCCGCGCCTTACGGCCGTAATCCATCAGGAACAGGCAAAGCCGGTCATCGGCCGTGAGATTGCCGAGGCTTAAGTATTGCCGGTTGCCGCGCAGGTCGGCAAAGCCCAGCGTCGTCTCGTCGAGCACGCGCAGGAAGCCGGCCGGCCCGCCGCGATGCTGCAGATAGGGCCAGCCCGTCTCCGACACGCTCGCGAGGTAGAAGGAATCGCGCGTGGCGATGAAGCCGGCCTCGGCCTCGCCGAGGAGGTGGTTGTGTGGCTCGCCCTCCTCCTGCCGGGCATAGGAGCGCCGGCTGCCTTGCGCCTCCTGCGCCGCCTTCACGGCCGGGGTCGTCGCGATCTCGAGGAAACGGTGGGTCATCTCTGGTGCCTCCGCTCCACGAGATGACCATTTCACTCCCGACTCGCAATTACTGCGGTCGGCAGTTCAGAATTCCAATTGACGCAACAATCTCCACTACGCCGCCAGCCGCACCAGTACGACCCCCGCCGCCGCGCAGGCGGCCAGCACCGGGACCATGCCGAGCTTGAAGCGCAGCAGCGCGATCATCGCCAACGCTGCCAGCAACGCAGCCCGCCAGTCGAGCGAGGCCAGCACCGGCAGGTCGGGCGCCAGCGGTCCGAAGACGACGGGCTGCACTGTCTTGAACAAGACGTGCAGGCCGAACCAGAGCGCCAGATTCGCGATCACGCCGACGACCGCGGCTGTGATCGCGGTCAGCGCCGCCGAGAGCGCCTTGTTGCCGCGCAAGGCTTCGATGTAGGGCGCGCCGAGGAAGATCCAGAGGAAGCAGGGCGCGAAGGTGACCCAGACCGTCAGCAGGCCACCGAGGCTACCGGCGACGAGCGGGTCGAGCCCGCCATGACCGCGCCAGGCGGCGAGGAAGCCGGTGAACTGCAGCACCAGGATCAGCGGCCCCGGCGTCGTCTCGGCGAGACCGAGCCCGTCGACCATCTCGCCGGCGACGAGCCAGCCATAGGTCTCGACCGCCGCCTGGGCGACATAGGCGAGAACGGCATAGGCGCCGCCGAAGGTGACGACTGCCATGGCGCTGAAGAAGGCGCCGATCTGGGTGAAGACGTTGCCACCGCCGAGCAGCGCCCAAAGCAGCACGACCGGCCCGAGCCAGAGCGGCAGCCAGACCGCCAGAACCTTGAGCGCCCTCCCCGCCGAGGGCTCGGCATGGGCTAGCTCGCCACGCTCGAACATCAGGTCGACCACGCCCTTGAACTCCGGCGCACCGTCCTTGCCGGCATGGCCGCCGCCACCGAACAGCGCCGGCGCCCAGCGATTGCCGAGCCAGCCGGCGAGCCCGGCACAGAAGATCACCAGCGGGAACGGCGCCTTCACCAGGAAGAGCGTGAGGAAGGCGGCGATCGCGATCGCGACCATCGCCCGGTTCTTCAGCGCCCGCCGGCTGATCCTGAGGCCCGCCTCGACGACGATGGCGAGCACCGCCGCCTTGACACCGAAGAAGATCGCATCGACCAGCGGCACCTGGCGGTAGAGCACGTAGAGCAGCGAGAGGCCCCACATCACCAGCGCACCGGGCAGGATGAAGAGCAGGCCAGCGATCAGCCCGCCGATCGTGCGGTGCATCAGCCAGCCGATATAGGTGGCGAGCTGTTGCGCCTCGGGGCCCGGCAGCAGCATGCAGTAATTGAGCGCGTGCAGGAAACGGCGCTCGCCGATCCAGCGGCGCTCGTCGACCAATTCCTTGTGCATCAGCGCGATCTGCCCGGCCGGCCCGCCGAAGGAGAGCAGGCCGATCTTGAGCCAGACCCGCGTCGCCTCAGCGAGCGTCGGCGTGGCGGGGGCAGCTGTCGCCGCCCCTTCATTCGTCGCGGCCGTCATCGCCCGGTCCTCAATTCTTCACCAGCACAGACGGCCAGTTATGGGTTTCTTCGCTCGCATCCCGGCACCAGCGATAGAAAGCGTCGTAGAGCAGCATGCCGGCTTCGAGCTGTGCCAGATCGTCGCGATACATCCGTGACAGGCCGAGCGAGGCAGCGAGGAAGCCGGCCGCCTGCGGCACGAGGTCGAGCCGAGCCGTGTCGGCCGCCCGCACGATCATGGCGAGCTGGTCCAGCGCCGGCGAGGCCAGGCCGAACTCCTCGATCATGGCGTCGAAGCTGCAGCGCTCGCCGCGATGGCTCCAGAACACGCCGTCGATGTCGAACGGCGTCGCCCCGAAGCGATCGGCAACATCAGCCACCTCCGAGGCCGAGACGAACAGGAAGACGGCGCGAGGATCGACGAAGCGGCGGATCAGCCAGGGACAGGCGATGCGGTCGACCTTGGGCCGCGCCCGCGTCACCCAGAGCGTGCGCCCTTTGGCGTCGCGCTTCGGCAGCTTGCCGGTCTCGACCAGCAGTCCACCCGCCTCGCGCCAGGCCTCGAATCCCCCTGCGAGGTTCTCCGCCTCGACGTCCTCGTGGCGCAGCCAGGCGGCGACGCCCTCGCTGAGCTTCTGGCCGCGCTGGCAGATGACGACGACCTTGCGGCCGGCATAGGCGTTCGCCCAGTCGGCGACGTCGCGATGGCTGCGCCGCTCGCTCGCCGGCAGCAGGCGCGGATCGGCGGCAACGTCCTCGTCGATACGGACATCGATCAGCACAGGCGCGTCGGGCAGGCCGACGAGCCGGGCCAATTGCGCAGGCGTGATCTGGATATTGGAAGACATGAGCGTCCATCCTTGCACGAAGGAGAGTGGACGCGATCCTTGGGCTGACGCCTCACGGGGCGGTCGCGATTGGCCCCTGCCGCAATCTTACACCAGCTGGGCTAAGCGGCGTCAATCGCCACCTCCGTCATGCTCGGCCTTGTGCCGAGCACCCACGTCTTGAACACCGCATTGCTGGCAGGAAGACGTGGATGGTCGGGACAAGCCCGACCATGACGGGAAACAATGGCGGCTGTCGGATCAATCCACCCGGCTGACCAAGAGCTTGTCGATCCGCCTGCCGTCGAGATCGACGACCTCGAAGCGCCAATGGCCCTTCTCGAAACTCTCGCCGACATTGGGCAACCGATTCATCTCGGCCAGCACGAAGCCGGCGACGGTCTGGTAGTCGGCATCGCGCGGCACATGGATGCCGAGCTCGTGCGAGAATTCGTCGACCTGCATCCAGCCGGCGACCAGGAAGGAGCCATCATCGCGCGTGACGATCGCGGGCTCTTCCTCATCCTCGTCCTGGAAGGCACCGGTGATCGCCTCCAGCACGTCGCTCGAGGTAATGATCCCCTCGAAATGGCCGTATTCGTCGAAGACCAGCGCCATGTGGACATGGGTGGCGCGGATCGCGCGCAGCACGTCGAGCGCTCCGGTGGTGTCGAGCACGACCGGCGCCTCGCGCACCAGGCTGCGCAGTTCGACCTTGTCGTCGGCGAGCGCCTCGAACAGGTCCTTCATCTCGATGATGCCAACGATCGAATCGGCCTCGCCGTCCTGCACGGGCAAGCGATTGCGCCGTGTCGCGCGAACCTGAGCGCGGATCTCATCGAGCGAATCGCTGAGATCGATCACCTCGACCTCGCGACGCGGCGTCATCAATGCTCGGGCCGAGCGGTCGGCGAGACGCATCACGCCCGAGATCATCTCGCGCTCGTCGCGCTCCAGCACGCCGGCATTCTCGGCCTCGGCGATGATGGTGCGGACCTCCTCCTCGGTGACCGTTTCCTCTGCCTCGCCCTTCTGGCCGAGCAGCGCCAGCACCAGCTTGCCCGAGGCGTCGAGCAGCCAGACCAAAGGCGAAGCGACCTTGGCCAGCACCGCCATCGCAGGGGCGACACGCGCCGCCACGCGCTCGGCATCGCGCAGTGCGATCTGCTTGGGCACCAGTTCGCCGAGGATTAGCGAAAGATAGGTGATGAGGACGACGACGGTGCCGACGCCAAGCGCATCGGCGGCGGCATTCGACAGCCCGTGCGTACCGAGCCATTCCGACAGGCGTGCGCCGAGCGTCGCGCCCGAAAAGGCGCCGGAGAGCACGCCGACCAGCGTGATGCCGATCTGTACGCTGGACAGGAAGCGGCCCGGATTCTCGGCGAGCTTGATCGCCTTCGCGGCGCCTTTGCTGCCTTGATCGCTGAGGACTTTCAGCCGTGCCGGCCGGGATGAGACGACCGCGAGTTCCGACATGGCAAGCACACCGTTGATGACGGTGAGGACGACGACGACAAGGATCTCCGTTAACAAAACCAGCTCGGGGGCTACAGGACCGCGCTCGCTATCGGCCTGCTTCTTTGCCGCTTATAACGCATTGACGGCCGAACGCGATGGGAGAAGACGATGCCCCAGGACGATCTCGATCACCATGATCCCCGCCAGCTTGCCCCGGCGACACAACGCAACCGCGAGCCGATCCTTGCCGTGCTCCGCGAAGTGCTCCCGAATCGAGGGCTCGTGCTGGAGATCGCCAGCGGCTCCGGCGAGCATGCCATTCACTTCGCCGCCGCCTTCCCGAAGCTAGGATTCCAGCCAAGCGACCCCGATCCGGCAGCACTCGCCAGCATCGATGCCTGGGCACATGAGAGCGCCCTGCCGAACCTGCGTCCCGCCATCCGGCTCGATGCGATGGCACCGCGCTGGCCAATCACCGAGGCGGATGCGATCCTGTGCATCAACATGGTCCACATCTCGCCCTGGGCGGCGACCGAGGGACTGCTCCGGCAGGCGGGCCAGCTCCTGCCGGCAGGCGGGCCGCTCTATCTCTACGGTCCCTATCGCCAGAGCGACGTACCACTGGCGGCGAGCAACGCCGTCTTCGACGACAGCCTGCGCCGGCGCAATCCGAAATGGGGCCTGCGCGAGCTGGAAGCCGTAACCGAGCTTGCGAGAGCCGCCGGCTTCGGTGAGCCGCAGGTCACGGCGATGCCGGCGAACAATCTCAGCGTGGTGTTCCGGAAGGCCTGATCGCTCAGCCGCCGTCGCAGCTCGTCTCCTGCGTCGCGCAGATGCGATCGACCCAGGCGCGGAAGCGGCCGGCTTCGGCCCCCGCCTTCGCTGCCGGAGCGATCGTGAGCCCGGACACAGCCTCGCCGTCGGCCGGGAACGGACCATATTCGACCTGCACCCATTTGCCGCTGCAACCGAGAAGGCGGCCGTTCAGGACGAAGGCGTCGCCGTCGAAGCTCGCCCCGTCCTGACCGGTCAGCACGGCCGGCGCCTTGGCGTCCGGGCGCAGCCGGCCGGCGGCGGCCTGCGACTTCACCGTCAGCTTGCGCCCGCTGACCCAGCCCGAGCCCTTGAACATCGGCCGTGGCGCGGCATCGGTCAGCATCTCGTTGTCGCGCGCCTTGGCGATCCTGAACCAGCCATTGGCGCCGGCCGAAACCTCGACCTCGACCATGGCACGCACCGGCGGGTCGTCGCCGCTGAGCTTCACGGGCGGCAGCGTGCCAACCACCTTGTGATTGGTGCCCGGACCGGCGCGAACGTTCAGCCCCGCGGGATCGGTCTCGCTGACGAAGGCGCCGAATGAGCAGGCGACCTGCCCGCCAGGCACCGGCGCAACGCCCTCCGACTGCGCCCGCACCGCAGGGGCAGCGAGCAGCAGGGCAGCGGCAAGGCCAGCGGCAAGGGCTTCACGACGCCGCATTGACCAGCACATAGTAGAAGGCGCCCGGCGTTCCGACCGCCTTGAGGAAAGTCGGGTAGCGGTTCTTCGGGATGGTCTGGCAGCCGGCCGACCAGGTGTTCGGCTCCAGCACATTGTCCGCCCCGCCCCGGTGGATGTACATGCTGGTCCCCGCCCCCGACGGGTCGATCCGGCTCGGATCGTCCTGGGTGAAGCGGCCGTCGCCGTCGGTATCGCGCTCGGCGACCTGCGTGCTCTTCACCTGGAAGGCACGGTCTCCCAGGAAGCCACCCTTCTTCTCGAAGTACTGGTAGGTGCCCTCGGTGAGGCGGCCGGCATCCTTGATGCCGTCCTTGTTGATGTCGACGCCATCGGCCTTGCTGAACTTGACGCCCTTGTAGCGCGCATCGCCGCCGCTGGCGCGCTGCGAGTACTGGGCGCCCGGCTCGGTGCAGATCGGAAAGCTCGTGAGCTCGCGAAAGCGCCCGGTCCGGCGCATCACCACGACGAGGTCGTCATAGGAGCCCTTGCCGCGATTGGCGATCGTGCTGCTCTCCTTGCGCAACGCCAGGAGCACGAGGCGGCCGAACCTCTGGTCGAAGCGCGCATCGGTGGAGCCGAAGCGCCAGAAGATCGCCGAATAGGAATCGAAGGCCTGCTTCGGCGTGCGGAACTGCGGACGCTCGGCGGATGGGCGCCGGAAGCGGGTGTCGAGGACCTCGCCATGGAAGTCGCGCCAGTCCCGCAGGCCGCGCAGCCGCGTCTCGGCAGCCGGGCTGAGATGGGCCTCGACGACGCGCCAGAAGAAGTCCTGCAGGCCGGGCGGCACCGCTTCGACGATGTCGCGCCAGCGCGAGAAGGCGATGACCTTGTCCTGCCGCAGGCAACGGTCGAACTGCCGAGCGAAATTGGCGAAATCGAGCTCGGCAAGATCCGGGCGACGGGCGCTCATGCCTCACCATCCGGCCGTTGGTATGGGTGCATCGAACCCTCCACCGCTGTCCTGTCGGAATGACCATAAGGCATCCCCGCCCGAAGGTCAGGCGGCGAGCAGACGGTCGATAGCAGCTTGCGGAGTTCTGAGGGCTTTTCGCCCGCTCAGAGCACCATCGGCAGCACGAAGAAGCCGCCGATCACGACCACCGCCAGCGCCAATGCCGTCATCGGCAGGTGCTTCTCGATGAAGATGCGGATGTCGTCGCCATAGTAGCGCAGCGCCACCGCGATCATCGCGAAGAAGGTGACGCGCGAGATCACCATGCCGAGCGTGAACTTCCAGATGTCGAAATGCAGGAATCCGGACATGATCGTCACGATCTTGAACGGAATCGGGGTCAGGCCCTTGGTCAGCAGCACCCAGAACCAGTAGTCCTGCGAGGTATGGATCAGGTGCGCCGCCTTCTCCTGCAGACCGTAGATGCCGATCAGCCAGGCGCCGACCGATTCATAGAGCAGTGCGCCGATCGCGTAGCCGAGATAGCCGCCGGTGACGGCGCCAAGCGAGCAGACGCCGGCATAGACCCAGGCGCGGTCGGGCCGCGCAATGCACATCGGAATCAGCAGCGGGAGTGGCGGCAGCGGGCTCACCGAGCTTTCGACGAAGGTGATCGCGAAGAGCAGCCAGGGCGCGGCAGGGTGGGACGCGTAGGAAACGCACCAGTCGTAAGCACGCTTGAGCATGAAGAGGGAAACCGTTCCTGGGTTCTCGCGCCGGTTGCAGGGCTGCCCTGCGTCCCATGCATTAATTCAATTGGCGCGGTCAGGCCACTAATCTCTTGGGCTAGAGTCAATCGCGCGCTCTAGCGTCAATAGCGCGACGGTTTCGTGACGAGATTGCGAGAGCGGCTCAGGCGAGCCGCTCCAGCGCCTCCTTGATCTTCAGCTTGCGCGCTTCAGCCGCCGCCTTGCGCTCGCGGTTCTCCTCGACAATCTCCTCCGGCGCGCGCGCCATGAAGTCGGGATTGCCGAGCTTGCGCTCGACCGCGACGATGTCCTGGTCGAGCTTGCCCAGCTCCTTGTTGAGGCGGCCGCGCTCGGCGTCGAGATCGATGATCCCGGCCAGCGGCAGCGCCGCGACCTCGCCGCGCACGATGATCTGGGCCGACTGGCCAGGCGCCTCATCGGCGAACTCGATCGCCGAGAGCCGCGCCAGCCGCTCAATCATCGGCGCCCAGGCCTCGACCGCAGCCTTCGTCGCAGCGCTCGCCTTGACCAGCACCAGCGGCACCTGCGTCCCGCCCGGCACGTTGGTCTCCGAGCGGATCGAGCGGATGTCGGAGATGAGATCGACGACGAAACCGATCTCGGCCTCAGCCGTCTCGTCGACGAGCGCCGAAAGCTCCGGCCAGCGCGTCAGGCAGACCAGGCCCGCCTCCCCGGCCGGAACCGTGCGGGCTGCGCCGGCATTGGCCTTCTGCGCCCACAGTTCCTCGGTCAGGAACGGCATGAACGGGTGCAGCAGCTGGCAGATCAGGTCGATGACATGCGCCACCGTCGCCTGCGTCTCCGCCCGGGCTGCCGTGCCGGCCGCGTCCAGTTCCTCGGCCTGCAGCACCGGCTTCGACAGTTCGAGATACCAGTCGCAGAACTGGCCCCAGACGAAGCGATAGGCCGAATCCGCCGCCTCGTTGAACTTGAAGCTCTCGATGCCGGCAGCGACGGCCTCGGCGGTGCGCGCCGCCTCCGACAGGATCCAGCGATTGAGCGGCAGCTTGACCGCAGCCGGATCGAAGCCCTCCGCCCGCAGGCAGCCATTGATCTCGGCGAAGCGGGCCGCATTCCAGATCTTGGTCGCGAAGTTGCGGTAGCCCTCGACGCGCGAGGTCGCGAGCTTGATGTCGCGCCCCTGCGCAGCCATCGCCGCGAAGGTGAAACGCAGCGCATCCGCGCCATAGGTGTCGATCAGCACGAGCGGGTCGATGACGTTGCCTTTCGACTTCGACATCTTCGCGCCCTTCTCGTCGCGAACCATCGCGTGGAGATAGACGTCGCGGAACGGCACCTCATCCATGAAGTTGAGGCCCATCATCATCATCCGGGCGACCCAGAAGAAGATGATGTCGAAGCCGGTGACCAGCGTCGCGGTCGGATAGTAGCGCTTGAGCTCGGCCGTCTCCTCAGGCCAGCCCAGGGTCGAGAACGGCCACAGCGCCGAGGAGAACCAGGTGTCGAGCACATCGTCGTCGCGCCTGAGCTCGACTGCCCCGCCGTAATGGCCGAGCGCCAACGCCTGCGCCGCTGCTTCTGACTCGGCGACGAAGCATTCCCCGTCCGGCCCGTACCAGGCCGGGATCTGGTGTCCCCACCAGAGCTGGCGCGAGACGCACCAGGGCTCGATGTTCTCGAGCCAGTCATTATAGGTCTTGGTCCAGCTTTCCGGCGTGATCCGGGTCTTGCCGTCCCTGACCGCCGCGAGCGCGCGCTGCGCCAGCGGCTGGACGTCGACATACCACTGGTCGGTCAGCCAGGGCTCGATCACGACGTCCGAGCGGTCGCCATGCGGCACGGTGTGCGTGTTCGGCTCGACCTTGCGCAGCAGGCCGCGCGCCGCCATCAGCCCGACCACGGCCTTGCGCGCGGCAAAGCGGTCGAAGCCGTCGAGCGCCAGCGTCTCGGCCTCGGGCGCAGCGCCTTCCAGGAAGTCGGCATTGTCCTGAATCAGGATGCGAGCTTCGCCGTCCAGGATATTGACGACCCTGAGGGAATTGCGCTTGCCGACATCGAAGTCGTTGAAGTCGTGCGCCGGGGTGATCTTGACCGCGCCAGTGCCCTTCTCCGGATCGGCATAGTCGTCGCCAAAGATCGGGATGACGCGCTTGACCAGCGGCAGGACCGCGTTCTTGCCGATCAGGCCCTTGAGCTTGTCGTTCTCCGGATGAACCGCGACGCCGGTATCGCCCAGCATCGTCTCCGGCCGGGTCGTGGCGACGGTGATGTAGGTCGAAGCATCCTCCGGATCGTAGGCGACGCCCTCGATCGGATAGTCGAAATAATAGAGGTGGCCGTTCGGGTCCTTGGCCAGCGCCTTCTCTAGCTTGGCGGCGTCGAACGCCTCCTCGCCGCCACGCTGCCATTTGAACGAGCCGGTCTTCTCGAGCTGCAGCACCTCGATGTCCGAGATCGCGGTCTGGAACTTCGGATCCCAGTTCACCAGCCGCTTGGCGCGGTAGATCAGCCCCTGCTTGTGCAGGCCGACGAAGACCTTGAGGACGGCGGCCGAGAGCCCCTCGTCCATGGTGAAGCGCTCGCGCGACCAGTCGCAGGAGGCGCCGAGGCGCTTGAGCTGGTTGACGATCGTCCCGCCCGATTCCTCTTTCCACTTCCAGACCTCGGCCAGGAAGGCCTCGCGGCCCATGGTCCGACGATCGGTCTTGTTCTCGGCCGCGAGCTTGCGCTCCACCACCATCTGCGTCGCGATGCCGGCATGGTCGGTGCCCGGCTGCCAGAGCACGTCCTTGCCGCGCAGACGCTCGAAGCGGCAGAGCAGATCCTGCAGCGTGTTGTTGAGCGCATGGCCCATATGCAGCGAGCCGGTGACGTTCGGCGGCGGGATCACGATGCAATAGGGTTCGGCCCCGGGCGCAGCCCCGCGCCCCGCCTTGAAGGCATCCGCCTCCTCCCAGGCCTTGTTGATGCGCGCCTCGACGGAGGCCGGCTCGAATGTCTTGTCCATCATCGCTCTGCTCGAACGCCAAACGGCCGGGGAACCTGCCCCGGCCGTGAAAACGAAAGCCAAAAAGGTCTGCGGTCTTAAGAGCGCACGGACGGGCGTCCCGTCAACGATTTCGATGCATGGCGGCCCTGTCGGCGTTCAGGCGGCGCTCGATTGCAGAAACCACAGCGCCTTGTCGAGGCTCTGCGAATAGGCCGTGAGCAGATCGGCCGTGCCGGCATCCCCCGCCTCGTCGGTCTTGTCGATCGCGTCGCGGACGCTGTTCGCCGTGCCGGCGTAGCGCTCGATCAGCGCATCGAGATGGTCCTTCACCGCGACGATGTCCGTCGGATAGGGCTTGAGGCTACTGCCGGATGCGACCGTCTGGGTCGTGCCGAGCGCCGTGCCGCCCAGCTGGGCCACGCGCTCGGCGACGGTGTCGACATGCTCGTCGAGTTCCCGACGAAAGCCGTCGAGCATCAGATGCACGCCGATGAAGCCCGGGCCTTTCAGATTCCAGTGTGCCTGCTTGGTGGCGAGTGCCAGATCGATGCCGTCCTGCAGGCGCTCGTTGAGAATAGCGATCACTTCGTTCTTGGCGTTCGACGGCATGTCGATCCGCGAGGCGGGCTTCTTCATGGGGACACTCCAGACCAGGCGCGCGTGCTTTGGCGCCGCATGACCTCTCGAACGCGGATTCCGCCCAAGCGTTCCGCGGGAACCGACCGGCCCGGCGCCAGTTGGACAAGAACCGCACAAGGAGGCCCCAATGACCAGAAAGACCGACCAGGACCGCGCCTGGGAGCTGATCGAGGAGATCGGCCTGTGCATGCTCGTCAGCCATGACGGCAATGGCGACCAGCTGCATGCCCGCCCGATGAGCGCCCATCCGCGCCGCGACGAGGATGCGATCTATTTCCTCACCGATCTGCGCTCCCATAAGGATGACGAGATCGAGATCAACGAGAATGTCTGCCTCTGCTTCGGCGACAATGGCGGCTACAAATACGTCTCCGTCACCGGCACGGCCAACCTGCTCGACGATCGCCTCCGCGTCGCCGAGCTGTGGTCTCCGGCAGCGCGTGCCTTCTGGGAGAGTAAGGACGATCCCAATATCCGCATCCTCAAGGTACGGCCCGCTCTGGCGGAATTCTGGGACAGCCCCGGCAAGATCGTGACATCGGTGAAGATGGCGGCCGCAGCGATTACCGGCTCGCGGCCCGATCTCGGCAGCAACCGCAAAGTCCTGCTCTGAGGGGGCGACGATGAGACTTCTCGTTCACCTGGTCGGCGCCTGGGTGGCGTCGGAAGCGGCGTCGGGCCGCTATCCCCGTCCTCTGTCGCTGGGCATGCAGCTTCTGGTTTCGCGGCTCGGCCCGCAGACCGCGCTGATGGCTCTGGCAGGCTACGCCATCCAGAGCCTCAACGAGGGTGGGGCGTTCGGGCCGCGCCGGGCACCCGCCCGGAAACGGCGCCGCTGAGTCTCAGCGCCGCCCGCCGCGGGCGACCCGCTCGATCTCGGCCCGGACCAGCCGCTCGACCATGGCCGGCAGGTTGTCGTCGAGCCAGGTCTTGAGCATCGGCTTGAGCATCTCCTTGACCAGATCCTCCAGCGTGCGCGCATTGTTGCTGAGCACGGTGTTGGCGAGCGCGCCGAAGGCGTTCTGCACGGCAGCGCCGGTCTGGTCGGAAATCAGCGCCGCCATGTCCATCGGCGGCGCAGGCTGCGGCTGGATCGGCTGCTGCTGGATCGGCGGCGGCACGAAGAAGGCCTGGGGTTGAGGCGGCTCAGGTTCCGGCTGGGGCTCGGGCAATGCCGCGGACTGCGGCTCGGCGAAGTCGACATCGTCCGCAGTCGCCGCGACAGGCGCAGGCGTCTCCTCGACGATGCGCTCTGCCTCGGCGCCGAGGTCGAGCACGTCGTCCTCGATCGGCTCGGGCTCGGGGTCCGGTTCAGGCTGCGGCGCCAATGCGACCGGCTCCGGAGCGGCTTCCTCCGGCGGCGCGGCAGGCTTCTCGTCATCGGCGATGATCCGCCGGATGGAGGCGAGAATCTCCTCCATCGAAGGTTCACTGGCCTTGGGCTGCGCGCTCATGCTGATTCCGGTCACTCGACTCAGAGGACGCCTAAGGAATCAGTGCGCCCCGCTGCATGAGTATTTCACCGGAAAACCGGCAGGCAAGGCGCCTTGGGGCCGGCCCACAGGAGAAATCCGGAGTGTTGCACCGGTGCTGCGGCGCGCCGGTTTCAAGGCATCTGCGAACGAACTGGATACAGCTTCACGCGAGGGCGCGAGACGAGGCAAGGCACGGAAGATCATGCCCGCGACAGACGGGCATGATCGAGCGCGCAGGCTCAGCGTCCGTCCGGCGTCTGCGTGCCCCAGAGCAGGCCCTTGACCTGATCATAGTGCTTGCGCGCATCGTAGCGCTCGGCCTTGAGCTTCAGCGTATCGGACGAGAGCTTGCCGATCGCGGAGAGGACGGCATAGGACGCCACCACGCGGTCGCGCTGTGCCGTGACCAGGGTCGAGCGGGCGCTGACCAGTTCCTGCTGGGCGTTCAGCACGTCGAGGGTGGTGCGCTGGCCGACCTTGGCTTCTTCGCGCACGCCAGCGAGCGCGGTCTCGGCCGCCTGCACCTGTGCCTGTGCGGCGGTGATCTGCGCCTTGGCCGCGTCATGCGCGCCCCAGGCCGAGACGACGGCGGCACGGACTGTGTCGCGCGAGGTGTCGACCTCGATCCGGCGCTGCCCGGCCGTCTCCTTGGCCTGGCGGGTCCGTGAATAGACCTGCCCGCCCTCGTAGATCGGGATGGTCAGCGTCGCCACCGCGCTGGCCGAGGTGCGGTTGTCGCCGAAGAACTGGTTGTCGTAGCGCTGCTGCACGAGGCCGCGCACGCCGATCGTGGGACCGAGATCCGCCTCGGTAACCTTGACCTGCAGCTCTGCCGCATCGACGCCGTGCAGCGCCGCGATGATCGCCGGATGCCCCTGCAAGGCGCCGTTCAGCGCAGCCGGCAGCGACTTGGGCAGCAGGTTCTCGACCGGGCGGCCGGGAGCGAGCTGCTTGGGCTCGGTACCGACATTCTGGCGGAAGCGCGCGATCGAGGTCTTGAGATTGGATTCGGCCAGGATCGCCTGCGACTGCGCCGAGGACAGGCGCGCCTCGGCCTGAGCCACGTCGGTCCGCGTGACTTCGCCGACCTGGAAACGATCCTTGGTCTGGCGCAGCTGCTCCTCCAGAACCTCGACGTTGTTCCGGTTGAGGTTGAGGATCGCCGTGTCGCGCAGCACGTTCATATAGGACGTCGCCGCGTCGAGCAGGACGTTCTGCTCGGTGTTGCGCAGCGTCGCGCGCGCCGCCAGCACCTGTGATTCGGCCTGGCTCACGGAGCTGCGGGTCTTGCCGCTGTCGAAGATGTTCTGGTCGACCTGCAGCCCGCCGCCACGCGGGTTGAGGCGGGAGACGGAATTGCTGTGCGCAGCGCCGTTCTTCTGCGCGTTGAAAGGAATATCGCTCTCGGTGATGCTGGCGCCGATATCGGCCGAGGCCGTGATGCGCGGCCGATAGCCGGAAAGCGCCTGCGGCACGTTCTCGTTGGTGGCGCGCAACAGGGCGCGCTGTGCGTTCAGCGTCGGATTGGCCGAATAGGCACGCCCCAGCGCCGCTTCCATCGTCTGCGCCAGCACCGGCGAGCCCGTCACGGCTCCCAGCATGCCGGCGAGCAGCAGGCGGCTCGCGGTCTTCTTCAACGTTGGTCGCGTTACAATCACTGGACGCCTCTTGTGCGGACTCTAGTCACGCCCAGGCATCGCCCCAGCCTCGGCACTCGATTTAAAATCATAAGCTTCGCAGCTCGTCTCGCCAATGATGCGAGAGGAACCGGCCGCTTTTCAATTCGCAACTGCCGCAAAAATGCGACACTCCCGCCGGGATTAGTACCGACGGGCTAGCCCTTCTGGGGAAAACCGGCCTCAAGGCCGGCCTTGCCCTCACAGCGCGAACACCTCTGCCTTGCGGAATTCACGCAGCAGCGGCGCCGCCGCGTCGAAGACCGGCCTGCCGGAGAGCGATTCGCCCACCTTGCGGTGGAGCATGACGCGCGCCGCGCGCCCCACGCCTTCGACGACGATCAGCCGTCCGCCCTGGCGAACATGGCGAAAGAGCGACTCGGGCTGCGTCTCGCAGGCACCGCTGACCAGCACGGCGTCGAACTGCCTGTGCTCCGGCAGCTTCGCGAGCAGCTCAGCGGCCGCGACGCCCGGCTGGGCAAAGGCGGTGCGCGCCAGCGCCAGAGCAGCCTCGTCGGGCTCCAGCAGCGTCGTCCTGGCACCCATCGCCGCCATCAGCGCCGCGCCATAGCCCGAGCCGCCGCCATATTCGAGGGCTTCCTCGCCCGGCTGCAGGTCGAGCACCTGGATCATCCGCGCAGTCACCATCGGCGCCGGCAGCGCCCGGCTCGTGCCCGGCAGCGGCTCCTGGCGGTCGAGATAAGCCAGATGCGCGAGCTCGCCCGGCAGGAAGGCCTCGCGCGGGACCGTATCGGCCGCGGCAAGCACGGCGCGATCGGTCACGTCATAGGTGCGCAACTGGCAATCGACCATCATGCGCCGCAGATCGGCGAAGCTGCTCATGCTCAAATCTCCGAAGGAAGACGCCCGGACGGGCGCCTCGACCCTGCCCGCGGGTTTTGGGCGAGGCCGCGGCAAAAGGCAAGGCCGGGCATCGCCCCGCGTCGGGAGGCGAGGCCGTGCTGACAGCTCGTCCGAATGAAGGATGCGGATGGGCTGGCATTGCCGCCATCCTGGCGACGAGCCCTCCACCGCGAGCATGCGCCATGAAAGCAAGATCCCTGTTCTGGCCGGCACTGATGCTGGCCTGCCACCTCGCCACGCCGGGCCTGGCCCAGGACCATCCCCTCCTCGGCCGCTTCCAGGGCGCGCAGCAAGTCGGCTTCAAGGAGGCGGCCTTCGACGAGGCCCGCATCATCACCGGCCCGATCGAGGAGCGCAGCTCGCGCGAGCAGAGCGGCGCCGGCTGGCAGAGCGTCGAGGGCAAGGTCTTCACGCTCTACTACAAGCTTCCGCCCGGCCGCACCGGCCTCGAGGCTCTGCGCAACTACCAGGCGAGCCTGACCGGAGCCGGCTTCGAGGTTCCCTTCACCTGCTCGACCGATGCCGGAACCTGCTTCAGCGACGGACGCAAATATCCCGGCCTGTTCCTCGGCCTGGCGCTCGACGGCACCACCGACCTGCCGAAGCTGCAGCTCGGCGATTTCGTCCGCAACTTCTTCGGCAACGGCACCGGCCGCTATCTCTACGCCAGGCTGAACCGGCCGGGCGGCACCGTCCATGTCAGCCTCGCCTTCTCTGAGGATGAAAGCCGCGGCCGGACGGTGATCGCACGCGTCATCGAGGCGGGGGCGATGCAGACGGGGCAGATCCAGGTGGTCGAGGCGAGCCAGCTTGGCCGCGAGATCGACCAGAACGGCCGCACCAACGTCTATGGCATCCTGTTCGACTACGACAAGGCCGACATCAAGCCGGAATCGCAGCCGCAGCTCAAGGCGATCGCCGAATTGCTGGGCAAGAGCCCGGCCCTGCGGCTGGACGTCGTCGGGCACACCGACAACCAGGGCAGCGCCGCCTACAACCTCAAGCTCTCCGACATGCGCGCCTTCTCGGTCGTCGCCGAGCTGTCGACCCGCTACGGCATCGATCGCAGCCGGCTCAATGCGCTCGGCAAGGGGCTGGAACAGCCGGTGGCATCGAATGCCGACGAAGCCGGCCGGGCGCGCAACCGCCGCGTCGAGCTGGTCCGGCGCTGAACGATGGATCGGAGCAACGCTACCGGCTCCGCAGTGGCAACTCCGCCGCACGCAGCAGGGCCACGACCTGGCTCTGCTGCCGGGTGCCGGTCTTCCAGAAGATCCGGGCGAGATGAGTGCGCGCCGTCGTTATCCTGATGCCCTGCTGCTGCGCCAGCTCGGTCAGGGACAGGCCGGAAGCCAGCCCCAGCGCCAGTTTCGCCTCGGCCTCGGTCAGGTCGAACATCTGCCTTGCCGCGGTGAGCCCCCCGCCGGCCGGCTCCAGCAGGCGCGCCACGATCATCACATCGTTCATCCGCCCGGGCAGGGCGTAGGCCGCAGACAGCGGCGTGACGCAGAGCGAAACGTCGCACGCTTCCCCGCTGCGCGCCCGCAGTAGCATCTGCCCTCGTGCACCGCTCAGGTCGCTCGCCTTGACGACCAGCTCCTTCAGCCCGCTTTGCTCGGACACGGCATGGGCCCACAATCGGCCGCCACGCAAGGCAAGCGGGCCCGCCGGATCGGCCAGCAATTCGTCGCCGGCAGCATTCGCATAGGCGAATTGCATGGCACGGTCGACGATGATGACAGCGAGCGAGAGTTCGTCGAGCGCCCGCCGCGCCATCTCGCGCTCGATGCTGATGCCGCCGAGCTGGTGATGCAGCAGCGTGACGCGCCGCATCACTCCCGCCACCCGCTCGAACAGCGCGAATTCGGACGCGTCGAACATCTCCTGGCGGCGGCCACGCTGGATGTCGAACATCCAGAAGGAACCGTCGATATCGAGCACGCGGCTCGCCATCCCGCCATACATATCCTGCGGCGCCATCCATTCGCGCCAGAGGCGGCTGTCGCGGAAGTCCTCGCCGAACAGGATCTGGTCCCGGTAGGCCGAGCCGATCGGCACCGATGCCACGCGCGCGGCGAAACGTGCGGCGTCCGGCATCAGCTCGCGATAGAGGAACGCATTGAGATCGGGGTCGGATGCGTTGGTGATCGCGTCGTCGGGATGGGAATTCGGGCCGAAATACCCGAGGCAGATCTTGGAGCCGTCGAAGAGATGGCGAACCTGCTCGATCGCCCCGGACATCTGGCGGAAGTCGAGAGCCGCATCCAGCAGCCCGTCGACGGCGTCGGTGACCACGTCGAGATTCGCCCGCGCCATCTCAGTCCTCGGCCAGCCACGCGCTTTGCCGGCGCGCACCGACCTTCCCCCTCGGCCAGGCAACGTCCGCTACGGCACCGGCCGCGGAATGCTGGCCGGAGAATCAGGCTAACCTCATGATCCGGCGGCGCAAAGCCCGAAAAGTCATGCAACGATTGCAAATTTTCCCCAACGTCATCCGTCAGGACTTCGCAACCCGCCCTCACGCTGGCGGCCGGCGCGCCTTCAGCACCTCGTCAGCCTCCAGGAGCGTCTCGAAGGCGTAGACGAACTTGTCGTCGATCGTGTCGCCGTACCAGATCTCCGGAACGATCGTGCGGAAGCGGGTTTCGAGCAGGTCGGCCAGCGCCTGCGTATCCTTCATCCACTCCAGCATGTCGGCATAGAGGTTGAAGTTGCTCGGCGCCGGGAAGCGGGCGAGGAGATCCTCGAAGCCCTGCTTGACCAGCACGGGATCGCAGAGCGTGTCCTCGATCTCATGCTCGCCGACCTCGGTATTGGCCGCCTGGATCAGGGCGTAGAAGCTATAGCCGAAGCGATCCTTGGTCAGCTCGGCGGCACGCCGGGCGAAGACCTCGAGGTCGTGCTCGTCGCGGCCGAGCCAACGCGGCATGATCATCCGGGCGAAGTTGCGACACAGGTCGATATTGTAGCGGTCGAGCGCCCACGCCGCCTCGAACCGGCGCTGGTACTCGCTGAAGGAGCCGGTCTCGGCCCCGCGCCGGAAATCGCTGGCACGCCAGGAGAAGTCTTCCGGATCGGGCTGGCTGTCCAGCACCGCATCCGCCTGGCGCAGGAATTTTCGAAACTGATCGGCCTGATCCATGTTGACGTCGGCGGCGCAGGCCGTGCCGCGCCAAGCATAGGCCGTGACCCGCAGCGCATCGGCATAGGTCGCCGCCGAGAAGGGCGAGGGATCCTCGCGGAAATAGCTGGCGAAGCCGTCGAGCAGCGCCTCGTGCCGCGGTCCTGCATCGTCGCTGTCGGGGATCGCCGTGAATTCCTCGAGGAACCAGTCCTTCACCAGGAGATAGCGCGGCTTGCCATTCTCGGCGAGGTCGCCTTGCGCCCGTGCTGCCTCGAAGGCGATGCGATAAGCTGCGAAATCGCGCTCCTGCCAGGCCCGGCGCATCGCATCGCGCTCGCCATAGAGGCGCGGGATCTCGTCATGCAGGAAGAGCGAGTGCAGATCGTAGTCCCGGAGCAGGATCTCGTAGTTGGTGAGTTCCTCTGCCGGCTCGGGCGCAGCCCGCCCGCCCAGCACCTTGTCACGCACGCTGCGGACCAGGTCCTTCCACCCCATCTCGCCCCCCCGCTCCTGTCGGCACCCGCGCGGCATTTGGCCGCTCGGCGCTCGGTCCCGCCGCCTTGCGGGTGTCAGTGCCGCTTTCGGAACCCCATTTGCCACGACATCCGCGGTTGCGGGCAACGGGCAGCAAGCGCGCATGGTTGCCGGCTACAGCCGTGAGAACCATGGCGCGCGCTGTGCGTTGCTGTGGGCAACGACGATCGAGGGGACATGCACTACCCATCCGCAAGACAGGAGCTAAGGGTCGCCTTCAAGCGGATCGAGGCCGAGCTCCCTCCCCGCCTCGCCAAAGCGATGCGCTGGCTCCGCCATCGCGATTCCCGCCTGATCCGGATTCCGGCCGGACTCGCGCTGCTGATCGGCGGCGTGTTCTCGTTCCTGCCGATTCTCGGCGCCTGGATGCTGCCGCTCGGCCTGATGCTGCTGGCCGCCGACGTGCCGCCGCTGCAGCGGCCGATGGCGCGCTTCGCTCACTGGTGCCTGGGATTGGTCGAACGCGTCAGGCGACGCCGTTCCGGCTGATCGCTCGGCATTGCCCACGCTGCCGAAACCACCTCTGCGGCCCGCAAGCTTCGTTTGACTGCCGATATCGAGGATTTGCGACAGAACCGAACGACGGGGGCCGAGCATGTGGTACGCGCCTGGCGAAGATCCCTACAAGAGCCCGGACATCAACCGGCAGGATCGCTTCTTTCACGACCTGAACCAGGTCAACGACCAGATCCTCCGCGATCAGGCTCGGATGTCCGAGAACTGGGCCCGGGATATCCGGGCAATCCCCGACAGGGCGCCCGCAGCTTTGCCCGCCATCGGCTCTCCTGGCCGCTCCGCCCCGTCGCGTCCCCGCAAACGGGCAACGACAAGCAAGCCGCCGGCACGGGCCGAGCGCTGGTACGCCGCGCTCAAACTGTTGGCGTTCTGCATCGTCGTGGACTGGCTGCTGATCTCCGGCGGAGCCCCGGCCTGGAAGGTCATCGCCTTCACCGCGCTCTCGGTCGGATCGCTCATCGCCGCGGCCTTCGCGCTTGCGGCGCTCGCCCGCGCGGTCGAGGCCTTCCTGCGCAGCCGGACAGGCAAGTTCAGCCTGCTCTTAGGCGGAGCGCTGGCGGTGCTCTATCTGGTCTATTGGGTCTGAGCACCAGCGCGCGGCGCATCGACCGTCGCCGTGGTGAGATTTGGAGGCCTCGCCCGGAATCGAACCGGGGTGCAAGGATTTGCAGTCCTCTGCGTAACCACTCCGCCACGAGGCCATCCAGGGAGCGTCACTGAAAGCGCGCTCCACGGCTGGGCCTATAACCACATGCCGCGGCGCGCCGCAACCGAAACTCTCGCGCCAATGTGAATTGACGATAGGGCAGATCGCTTGCCCACGATTTTCTCCGGTCAGATGCCAGCAAAGGGGTTGCACCCGGCCGGGAGCGTCGCTATACGCCCCCCACCGATCCCGGATAGCTCAGCGGTAGAGCAATCGACTGTTAATCGATTGGTCGCAGGTTCGAATCCTGCTCCGGGAGCCAGCATTTTCGAGGGCTTGAGCGATGACCGCTTGGGCCCTTTCTGCTTTCCTGGGACGGAATGGTGCAGCGGCAAGCGCAGAAGGCGGCGATGCGGTTCTTCGAAAGCGAGCTTTCCGTACGTCGCTGGGCTGCGCTGATCGGCTGGAGCGCCGTTGCCCTCGTCGTGTTCGCCACATTGTCGCCTATCGGCGCGCGCCCGCATCTTGCGCATATGGGGCCGCAGCTCGAACGCTTCATCGCCTATCTGGTCGCCGCAGCGGCACTCGCCACCGCCTACCCGTCGCGCAAGGGCGCGATTCTCGTCTGCATCGTTGCCGGCGCCGCCGGGCTCGAGATCGCCCAGCATTTCGAAGCAAGCCGGCATGCCCGCGCGCTGGATGCGCTGGTCAAGATCATGGGTGGCGTCAGCGGGCTTGCCGTCGTGAGCCTGTGCGAGCGGCTCTGGTCAAAGCGCGTCGCTCTCGCGGTCGCCCGCCGCCCGGACTGATTCCCGGCGCCCTCGCGCAGCGCTTCGCTAGCGAAAAGCGCCGCTGCACCGGCGTTTCGGTCGGATGACCAGCGTGCTGACGGCCCAGATTGGCCGCCCTCCTGCCTGACAGCCCTTGTCAGCAATCATTATCACCACCCGGTGCGGCGCCATGATCGCGCCACCATCGCCCCTAGCTTGACGCGTCCCCGAACGGCGCAGCCGCGATCGCCCGCAGCGCGCCCGTCCCTGGAGACCCGATCCGATGCTCGCTCGTTCCGTGCTCGTGACCCCGCTGCTGCTGGCGCTCGCCGGCCCAAGCTTTGCCCAGACCACACCGGCAGCACCCGCCACCGAGCCGATCGCCGCGCCGGGCAAGGCGCCCGACGCCTGCCGCCTGCTGCCGCAGGCCGATCTGGAAGCGCTCTTCCCCAGCCGCCCGATCACCGCCAAGGGACCGACGCTGAGCCCGATCTATCGCGGCCCGCAATATGCCGAGAGCTGCATGTACTCGGTGAAGCTGCCGAGCTCGACCTCGAAGCTCGAGTTCGCCCGCTTCGCCTCGATCACGGTGATCCGCTGGGACGGCATCGCCAAGGGCCGCGAGACCCCGGCGCAGGCTTTCGCCTCGATCAAGGGAACGCGCGAGAAGGTCGCGGCCGATCCGAAGATCACGCTCAAGCTCGAACCGCTAAGCGGTGTCGGCGACGAGGCCTTCCTGGAGACCAGCTCCTCCAGCGTGGTGATCCGCGCCCGCAAGGACGACCTGATCTATGCCGTCTCGCTCGACCTCTATTCCGAGCAGACCACGCCGAACGCGCTCGCGCTCGCCAGGCAGGCCGCCGCGCGCTGGCAGGGCGGCGCCGGCATGGTCGATACACCCCAGCAGGTCGCGACGAACAGTGCAGTGACCGTGCCGGCCGACACCCGCCCTTCCTCCGTCGCCCCGGTCGAGCAATGGCCGGACGCCTGCGCCCTGCTGTCGCCCGAAGAGGTCAAGGCCGCCTTCCCCGGCATGACGATCAGCGAGCCGCGCAAGCTGATGGGCAAGATCACTCATGAGAGCCGCGAGAATCGGCAGGAGGCGCTGCCGAACCCGATCGGCTGCCAGTTCGACGCCAAGCGCACGGTCGAGAAGGACGGCAAGCGCACGATCGAGCTGAACCAGATCCAGGTCAGCGTCCGCAATGTCGCAGCCAATGAGGACCTGTCGAAGCGCTGGTTCCAGAGCGCGATCAAGGTCTCGGAAGCGAAGACGCCGGTCGCAGGGCTCGGCGACGAGGCGGCGCTCGACATCATGAATCGCATCCACATCCGCAAGGGCCTGACCACGGTCGATGTCCGCGTCTCCGGCGGCGAGCGCGACCAGGCACTCCACGCCGAAGCAAAGGCGCGCGTCGGCGAGCTGGCGAAGATCGTCGCCGGGCGGCTGAAATAGCGCTGGCGCGGCCGTCTCCTGCCGCCGCCGCGCATTCCCGCGTGGCAGCGGCCCTGTTAGGGAGGGCCGATCAGCGAAAGGCCGACCTAATGACCGAACGTTTCACCGAGACCCTGCGCCAGGCCAGCCAGCCGGCCTGGTCGCAATCCGTCGGTCACCGCTTCGTCCGCGAACTGCTGGACGGGTCGGTGTCCGATGCGGTCATGGCCCGCTACCTGATCCAGGACCATCGCTTCCTCGACAGCTTCCTGACCCTGCTCGGCGCGGCGCTCGCCGGCGCCGACAGCTTCGAGGCGCGCATCCGCTTCGGCCGCTTCATCGGCATGGTCAGCGGCGAGGAGAACACCTATTTCCTGCGCTCCTTCGAGGCGCTCGGCGTCAGCGAGCAGGATCGCACCGCTCCGCCCGATACCAAGCCCACCGCGGGCTTCAAGGCGATCATGCGCGAGGCCGCGGCGACCCGCTCCTATGCCGCTGCCCTCTCCGTGCTGGTCGTCGCCGAATGGCTCTATCTCGACTGGGCCCAGCAGGCCTCGCAGCCGCTGCCGGCCAGCTTCGTCCATGCCGAGTGGATCACCCTGCACGACAATCCCGATTTCCGCGATTTCGTCGGCTTCCTCCGAACCGAACTCGACCGCGTCGGGCCGCAGGACGCTGAAACGAGCCGGGACTTCTTCCTGCGCACCATCGCGCTGGAGAAGGCCTTCTTCGACTCGGCTTATGCGGACGAGGCCTGAGTTCGGGCTCTGAGTATGGCGTGACAGCCGTTGGCCGCTCTGTCACAAGGGCGATCGAGAGACGGGGGCGTTCGCCGCAAGGCGAGCTGAGAAGCACCCTTCGAACCTGAACCAGATCATGCTGGCGGAGGGAGTCGCTCGGGGCAGCCGATTCGACGCTTATCCCCGCGCCCGCCTTCCCCCGGAAAGGCGGACCTTGACGACGCGCGGCGAGACAGAGCGGAGCCTGGTTCCCGGCGCAAGGCCGGTGACGGCGGCGCTCGCTCCGGCGCTGCGCACCATCCTCGTCCTGCTCCTGGCCTGGCAGGGGGCGATCTGGCTGTTCCAGCCGCCGCGCTACATCCTGCCCTCGCCGTTCGATGTCGCTCTGGCCTTCCAGCGCCAGCCCGGCTTCCTCTTCGGCCACAGCCTCACCACCATCGCCGAAATGGCGCTCGGTTTCGTGCTGGGCTCGGCGTTCGGCGCGCTGACGGCGCTCGCCATCGTGGCGCTGCCGCGGTTCGGCCGCCTCATCTGGCCGGTGCTGCTCGTGCTGCAGTCCTTTCCGGTCTTCGTCATCGCGCCATTGCTGGTCGTCTGGTTTGGCTTCGGCATGGGCTCGAAGGTGATCATGGCGACGATCATCATCTTCTTCCCCGTCGCCTCCGCCTTCACCGACGGCCTGCGCCGGACCGATCCCGAACTGATCGACGCCACCGCACTGACCTCCGCGACGCATTGGCAGACGCTGCGCTATGTCCGCCTGCCGCTGGCGATGCCCGCCTTGCTCACCGGCCTCAGGGTCGCGGCTCCGCTCGCGCCGCTCGGCGCGGTGATCGGCGAATGGGTCGGCGCCTCCGCCGGGCTCGGCTTCGTCATGGTCCAGGCCAATGCCCGCATGCAGACCGACACGGTCTTCGCCGCGATGACCGTGCTCGCCGTGCTCAGCCTCGTCCTGCGCCATCTCGTCGATGCGCTCGGCCCGCGCCTGCTTCCCTGGGCGAGCGAGCCGTGACGCTTCCCCGTTTCAAGCCGATCACGCAGAAGGATTTCGCCGCATGAGCCTCCGCGCCCTCTCCAGACGCGCCCTCCTCGCCACCGGCCTTGCCTTGGCCGCCGGCCTGGCCAGCCCGGCCCGTGCCGCCGACAAGCTGACCGTGATGCTCGAATGGTTCGTCAATCCGGACCATGCCCCGCTGGTCGTCGCGCAGAAGCTCGGCCTGTTCAAGGAAGCCGGGCTCGAGGTCACCATGGTGCCGCCGTCCGACCCCTCGGCCGTGCCGCGGCTCGTCGCCGCCGGCCAGGCCGATATCGGCATCCACTACCAGCCCAATCTCTATCTCGACCACGCCGCCGGCATCCCGATCGTCCGCGTCGGCACGCTGGTCGAGACGCCGCTCAACAGCGTCATCGTCAAGGCCGACGGGCCGATCAAGTCTCTCGCCGACCTCAAGGGCAAGACGGTCGGCTATGCCGTCTCAGGCACCGAGACCACCCTGCTCGGCCAGATGCTGGCCAAGGCCGGCCTCAAGCTCGACGACGTCAAGCTGGTCAACGTCAACTTCGCCCTCTCGGCCGCGCTGATCGGCGGCAAGGTCGATGCCACCATCGGCGGCTATCGCAATTTCGAGCTGACGCAGCTGAAGCTCGAAGGCCATCCGGGCACGGCCTTCTATCCCGAGGAGCATGGCGTTCCCGCCTATGACGAGCTGATCCTGATCACCCGCAGCAATGGGCTCAATGACAGCCGCCTGCCGCGCTTCCTCGACGCGATCGAGAAGGCGGCGCTCTACCTGACCAACCACCCGCAGGAGGCCTGGAAGCTCTTCATCGCTGCCCATCCCGATCTCGACGACGCCCTCAACCGCCAGGCCTGGATCGACACGCTGCCGCGCTTCGCCAAGCGGCCACGCGCCCTCGACCAGGGCCGCTATGAGCGCTTCGGCGCCTTCCTCGTCGAGCGTGGGCTGATCCAGAAGGCCCCGGCGCTCACCGAGATCGCCGGCGAGGTGAAGTAACCGCCGACGGCGGCGGCGGGCTGACCTGCCGCCCCATCCCGCGTCCACATCAGGGCGGCTCTGTGCGCTTGGCTCTGGGTTTACAGCCGATCGCGATGCTATGAGCCGACTTCGCAGTCACCCGGCGGGCCTTCGCCGGCCATCTCGGCTGCACCCGGTGAAATCAGCCGCATGAACGTCAGCCAGCCGATCGCCTCCACCCGCCGCGCCGACCTGCCGGTGCTGTTCGTGCTCAGCGCGACGCATCTGCTCAACGACATGATCCAGTCGCTGATCCCGGCGATCTACCCGATCATCAAGACAGCCTATGCACTCGATTTCGGCCAGATCGGCCTGATCACGCTGACCTTCCAGATCACCGCCTCGCTGCTGCAGCCGGTCGTCGGCCACTACACCGACAAGAACCCGATGCCCTATTCGATGGTCGTCGGCATGGGCTGCACGCTGACCGGGCTGATCGGCCTCGCCTATGCCGGCAGCTATGCCCTGCTCTTGATCTCGGCGGCCTGCGTCGGCCTGGGCTCCTCGATCTTCCACCCGGAAGCGACCCGCATGGCCCGTAACGCCTCGGGCGGCCAGCAGGGGCTGGCGCAGGGCATCTTCCAGGTCGGCGGCCAGAGCGGCGGCGCGCTCGGCCCGCTGCTTGCCGCCTTCATCATCGTGCCGCGCGGCCAGACCAGCGTCGCCTGGTTCTCGGCCGCGGCCCTGCTCGCCATGATCCTGATGGTCTGGACGGCGCGCCGTTATGCCGCCTTGAGCAAGGCGGCCGCTGCCGCCGCTGCGTTGAAGCCCGCGAAGGTCGCAGCGGCTGCGCCCGCGACGCCCGCGCATACCAAGGGCCAGATCGCCTTCGCGATCACCATCCTGGTGATCCTGCTGTTCTCGAAGAACGCCTATTCGTCGAGCTTCAGCTCCTATTACACCTTCTATCTGATCGGGAAGTTCGGCGTCTCCGTGCAGGGCTCGCAGCTGATGCTGTTCCTGTTCCTCGCCGCCGCGGCGGTCGGCGCGCTCGCCGGCGGCATCATCGGCGACAGGGTCGGCCGCAACCGCATCCTCTGGTTCTCGATCCTCGGCGCCCTGCCCTTCTCGCTGATGCTGCCCTTCGCCGACCTGTTCTGGACCGGTGTCCTGACCGTGGTGATCAACCTGATCATGGCGAGTTCCTTCGCCGCGATCCTGATCTACGCGATGGAGCTGATGCCGGGCCGGATCGGCCTGATCGGCGGCCTGTTCTACGGCCTCTCCTTCGGCCTCGGTGGCCTCGCGGCGGCGATCCTCGGCGAAGTCGCCGACTGGATCGGCATCGAGGCGGTCTACCGCCTCTGCGCCTTCCTGCCGGCGATCGGCCTCTTGGCCTGGTTCCTGCCGAAGGTGGAGCACAAGCGGGCATAGAAGTCGCGACCGGCGCCAGCGGGAGCGAGGCCCGGCCATTCAATCGGGGCAGGCCATCGTTGCGGCAAATTGCGTGCCCCGAGAACACCGATAGGACGTGATTTTCGATGATCTACGAAATGCGCGTGTATCGCTGCCTGCCTGGCCGGCTTCCGGCCTTGCTCGACCGCTTTGAGAAGGCCACGCTGAAGCTGTGGGACAAGCACGGCATCCGGCAAGCCGGGTTCTTCACCACGCTGATCGGGGCGTCCAATCAGGAGCTGACCTATTTCCTGGTGTGGGAATCGCTTGCCGAGCGCGAGACGAAATGGACGGCGTTTGCGACTGATCCGGACTGGACCGCAGCGCGCACCAAGAGCGAAGCGGACGGCCAGATTACGGAGAATATCGTCAGCCAGATCTTGGCGCCGACGGCCTTCTCCGCGGTCAAGTAGGCGCCCGGCAGACGATTGCCTATGCCAAGACAAAAGCAGCAGGGGCGATGCCGCCCTTGCTGTCAGTTGAGTTGAAGCCCTTGCGGCTACGCAGCCTCGACACCGTCAGATACGAGCATGCCAGCCGGCTGCTGCAGGACACCGATTGCAGGATCATCGATGTCGCCTTTTCCTCCGGCTACACCGACCCCGCGCATTTCAGCCGCGCCTTCCGCCGGATGACGGGCGTCACACCGCGCCAGTTTCGCGAGCAATCACGTCTCGGTTAAGCGGCAACAGCTCCGGGCGGCCGGCAGCGGCTGGCGCAGGGCATCTTCCCCGGCGGCGGCCAGAGGCCATTGCTCGTCACCTTCATCATCGTGCCACGCGGCCAGACCAGCGTCGCCTGGTTCTCGATCCTCGGTGCCCTGCCCTTCTCGCTGATCCTGCCCTTCGCCGACCTGTTCTGGACCGCCGTGCTGACGGTGGTGATCAACCTGATCATGGCGAGCTCCTTCGCCGCGACCGCGAGCAAAATAGCCGAGAGTTTCAGGGGGCGATTGTGGAACGCCGAGCGTTATGCTGCAGTGAAGCAAAGCGTGGTTGGGCAAAGAAAACTGCGCCCTGAGGCAATTGGCTCCTCGCATCCGGGGCGCATGGTAGCGTGGACCCAGCAGCGATATGCCTATCGACGGCGTTGAAGAGAAGGAAATCGCATCGGCACTCGACAGCCTGCTGAATGCGCACAGCGTTCGCATTTCCGAACGAGGTGCGCGCTTCCTTCGGTATGTCGTCGAGAAGACCATCGAGGGGAAAAGCGGCCAACTGAAAGCCTATGCCATCGCGGTCGATGTCTTCGGCAGAGGCGTCGACTTCGACCCCGCCAAGGATGCCGTCGTTCGCAACGAGGCAACCCGCCTGCGTTCGGCACTGGCCCTTTATTACGCTGTTGACGGCGCTGCGGAGAACGTGGCGATTCATCTGCCGGTTGGCGGATACGTACCGCGCTTCGAGCGTCGTCAGGCGAAAGCGACCGGGACTTCGGGCAGCAACGAGATACTGATCCGGGCGGGGCTTCGGCCGATGCCCGTGCAGGCGCGGCCTGAAGCAGGCCAGCAAGGCTCCGAGCACAAGATCCCGATCATCGTGGTGAGGTCGGCAGCCGGCGACGGGTCCCGCGAAGCATCGTCTCGCACAATCCGCTCGGTCGTTGCTGCTCTTGTCCCTTATCACGGCCTGCGTATCGCCGGTCTTGAGCCTCACAGATCATTTGAGGAGCTCGTAGCGTCCCTGCGCCCCAGCGGGGCGGGCAGCATCTATATCCTCGACATCGCGGCCGACGTCGAGGAACGAACGCTGCGATGCCAATGGATACTGAGCGAGCACCGGTCAGGGCTCATTCTGGCGTCGCGCGAGGAAATCGAATCCGCCGGAGCGTCCTCGATGATGGCGGCGGAGAAGGTCGTCGGCGAAGCCGTCGCGAGGGCGATCGGGCAGCGCTGGGGCATTATCAATGTGAATGAGCGCCAGCTCCACCCCGACAAGCATCAGGATGCCTATAGCTGTGTCGTGCACGCCGTCACGTACCTGGCGAATCTCGACGACGCCGAGCAGAAGGATATCCGGAAATGTCTCGAGGCAGCGGTTAGAGATGAGCCGTTTTACTCGGACGCCTGGGCGATGCTGTCCTATATCCAGATGAACGAGATTCGGGGGCTCTACGCCCCACCGGCTGAAGCCGGCAGGATCCTGCAGGAAGCCCTCGGCATGGCCGATGAAGCGGTCCGCATCGCACCGCACTCGGCTCTGGCTCACAGCATGCGCTCGACAGTGCTGTTTGCCATGGGGAAGTTCGAGGAATTCGAAAGGGCCGGCCGGCGGGCCATAGACCTGAACCCGGGATCCGGGGAACACCAATTGACGCTGGGCAATCGGCTCTATGTCATGGGTCGCTATGAAGAGGGGGCCGAACTCGTGCGATGCGCCAACGCGCGCGAGCACTACCATCCGGCGATGTCGTACGGTGTCCCGATTCTGGAGCTATATCGCCAACGCGATTACGAGGGCGCCTTGCGGCTGGCCTCGAACCTCAGCATCGATGAGAAATATTATTTCATGCATGTCATGCTGGCCGCAGTCTGCGGGCAGCTCGGTGACGCGGCCAGAGCAGAGACGCATCTTCGAATCCTACGCCATTTGAGGCCCAATTACGCCGCTGAATTCTATTCCGATTGGCGCGGGCGAAAGTTCCAGGAAGATTACATCGCTCATATCGCGGAGGGCCTGGAAAAGGCCGGGTTCGCCGTCACCGACACTCGCACCGACTCTTGAAAGAGCCGGATAATCGCGAATCCTTCCGCATCCCAACGCCCGGAACTCAAAGTGCCTGCCTCGTCAAGGGGAGTCATGAGCACATACTGTCGCTGCTCTGGTCAGGCATCCAAAGCGTCATCAGTTTCGCCGAAGGTCGCGTTTTGGCTGCTGCGACCAGCGGAGACGGAACATGCTCAATCATGGCATCAAGGGTAAGACGGTTCTCATCGCCGGCGGGGCGAAGAACCTCGGCGGGCTGCTTGCCCGTGACCTTGCTGAGCACGGCGCGAAGGCCGTGGCCATCCACTACAACACGAGCGCGACCAAACCCGCAGCGGATGAGACGGTTGCTGCCATCGAGGCCGCAGGCGCAAAGGCCATCGCGCTTCAGTCCGATCTTACCACGGCCGGCGCAGTCGAGAAGCTCTTCGCGGACACCGTTGCTGCCATCGGTAAGCCGGACATCGCCATCAACACGGTCGGCAAGGTTCTGAAGAAGCCCTTCGTCGCGATCACCGAAGCCGAATACGACGAAATGACCGCGGTGAACTCGAAGTCTGCCTTCTTCTTCCTCAAGGAGGCTGGAAAGCACGTCAACGACAACGGCAAGATCTGCACGCTCGTGACCTCGTTGCTGGGCGCCTACACGCCCTTCTATGCCGCTTATGCCGGCACGAAGGCGCCGGTCGAGCATTTCACCCGCGCAGCCTCGAAGGAATTCGGCGATCGGGGCATCTCGGTGACCGCGATCGGTCCGGGCCCGATGGACACGCCGTTCTTCTATCCAGCGGAAGGCATCGACGCTCAAGCCTATCACAAGGCAGCGGCAGCCCTGTCGAAGTTCACCAAGACGGGCCTGACCGACATCGAGGACATCGTTCCCTTCATCCGCTTTCTCGTCTCGGATGGCTGGTGGATGACCGGGCAGACCATTCTCGTCAATGGCGGCTACACCACCAAGTAAGCCGGCCGGCCTCATTGGAATCGAAAGCCGTTCCAGAGAGGCAGCGCGTTGCCACTACGATTAACTATTGAATGTCAGCCTATGGAATCAGCAGCGCCGATTCGCTTGCTGCAAGATTCTCCGCGTGGATACGCGCCCATGCGGGGAACTCGATGATCACAAAGCTACATCGTCGGCTGGGGGACTGAATATTGACGAGACGAGTGTTGAAGGGCGCGGCTGCCGCTCGCGATCGTCGCCAGGCCCTGCTGCTGTCGACAGCGCTCGTCGCACTGGCCTGCGCCAGCCACCTGCCGGCGCACGCACAATCGGTCGCGGGTAGCGGTGACCTCAACCCGGGCCCGGCCCAGACCCCGAACTGGGCCGTTGGGAGCGACCTCCGGATCGGCGATACCGGTAGTGGCCAGCTCGACATCACGGCCGGTGGAACCGTGACCAATGATTTCGGCACCATCGGTTATGGCGTTGGCAGCAACGGCACCGTCACCGTTTCAGGGGTCGACGGCAGCGGCAATCGATCGACCTGGACCAATTCGGGCGATCTCGTCATTGGTCAGGGCGGAACCGGCTCGCTGATGATCACCGGCGGCGGTGTCGTCAATAGTCAGTCTGGCTATATCGGTGCCGACCCCACGGCTGGCGGGACAGTCACAGTTTCGGGCGCCGACAGCAGCGGCAGAGCCTCGACCTGGACCAGTACCGGCGATCTCTACGTCGGGTACGACGGCGCCGGAACGCTGAACATTCTCGCCGGCGGCCAGGTTTCGAATGTCGGCGGCAGCATCAGCGGCGGCGGCAATGCGCTGGTCAGCGGACAGGACTCGTCCTGGCAGAACAGCGGCCGGCTGACCGTCGGCTTGTACGGGACCGGAACCCTGCGCGCGGAAGACGGTGCGACGATTTCGAGCGCAGAAGGTGTCGTCGGCAGCAGTGGCCAAGGCAATGTCGTACTGACTGGCGCGGGCACCACATGGACCAATACCGGACAGTTCACCGTCGGCAGCTTCGACGTGGGCACCTTGCGTATCGAAGATGGCGCCACCGTCACCAGCAATCAGGGCTATATCGGTGCCAACAGCACCGGTAGCGTCACGGTGACTGGAGCCGGCTCAAGATGGTCGATGTCGCCATACAACCTCACCATCGGCAATATCGGCACCGGTTCGCTGACGGTCGAGAATGGCGGGCTGGTTCGCGCTGAAGACGGTGTCCAGCTCGGCGTTGCCTCGGGCTCCAGCGGGACGCTGCTTGTGCAGGGCACGACGACCAATCGCGGCGTTCTTGAAACCAGACGGATCTTCGGTGGCGATGGCGCGGTCAGCGTCACCTTCGATGGCGGCCTCCTGCGCGCCACCGCAAACAATCCCAATTTCTTCGCAGGTTTCGACACCCGCACCATCACGATCGGCGCGAACGGCGTCATCATCGACACGGATGGCCATGATATCGGCATATCTCCCAGCTTCACCGGCGCGGGCGCCCTGATCAAGGACGGCGCGGGCAAGCTGGAACTGACCGGCGACAGCGGCTCGACCTTCACCGGCGCCGGCAGCGTATTGGCGGGCACGCTCGCCGTGAACGGCATCCTCGGCGGGACGATGGAAGTCATCGGCGGCCGCCTGCAGGGCATCGGCACGGTCGGGACCACGACCAACCAGCCGGGCGGCACGATCGCGCCGGGCAACTCGATCGGCACGCTGACCATCAACGGCGATTATGTCGGGAATGGCGGCCAGTTGGAGATCGAGGCCGTTCTGGCTGGCGATGCCTCGCCGTCCGACCGCCTCGTCATCACCGGCAGCACCTCCGGGACCACCACGGTCAGAGTGCTCAACCAGGGCGGGACCGGCGCAGGGACCGTCGAGGGCATCAAGATCATCGATGTCGGCGGAGCCTCGAACGGCACCTTCTCCCTGCAGGGCGACTACGTCTTCCAGGGGCAGCAGGCCGTCGTCGCCGGCGCCTATGCCTATACCCTGCACAAGAACGGCGTCAGCACGCCCAATGATGGCGACTGGTACCTGCGCTCGGCCTATACCGCGTCTTCTGGTTCCGGCACGTCATCGCCGGGATCGTCCGGAGGCGGCACCGGCTCCCCCACGGGGGGATCGCCCGGAACGGTCATCTCCCCGATCTATCAGCCGGGCGCTCCGCTTTACGAGGCCTACGGACAGGTGCTGCAGAGCATGAACCGGCTACAGACGTTGCGCCAGCGCGTCGGCGAGCGCTTCGACGGCCAGCCGGATGCCTCCTCGCCCGCAACCGGGCGCGCGATCTGGGCGCGCATCGACGGCGCCCACGACCGGGTGACTCCGAGCTTTTCGACCACCGGCGCCGGCTACAGGATCGATAGCTGGCGATTGCAGGTCGGCATCGACGGACAGATGCTCGCCAATGGCGCCGGTACCCTGGTGGGTGGGCTCTCGCTGCACCATGGCGGAGCGCAGGCCGATGTCTCCTCGGTCTTCGGCCAGGGCAGGATCGCCTCGCGCGGCAGCGGTTTCGCCGGCACGCTCACCTGGTATGGCGCGAGTGGCTTCTACGCCGATGCCCAGGCGCAGTTCACCTGGTTCGACAGCGACCTGTCCTCGACCACGACCGGGCGCAGGCTCGCCAAGGGCAAGGCCGGCTTCGGCTCGGCCGCGGGGCTGGAACTCGGGCAGCGCTTTGCCCTTGCCGGCGGCTGGTCGCTGACGCCACAGGCTCAAGTAAGCTACGCCCGCGTCGATGCCGACAGCTTCGTTGATCCGTTCGGCGCCCGCGTCGCTTTGGGCGACGGCGACAGCCTGCGTGGGCGGCTCGGCCTCTCGGCCGACTATCGGGCAAGCTGGCGCGACGGTCACGGGCAGAAGGTCGATATGGCCTTCTACGGCATCGCCAATCTGCACTACGAGTTTTTCGGCGGGACCACGACGATGCTCGCGGACGCCCGCCTGACCAGCCGCGAGGAGCGCCTCCAGGGCGGGCTCGGCCTCGGCGCGAAATATCAATGGGACCGCTATGCGCTCTATGGCGAAGTCGAGGCGCGCACGAGTCTCGCGCATTTCACCGACAGCCATAGCATCACGGGACGGGCCGGCCTCAGGATCAGCTGGTAGCGAGCCATTGCGGCCGCGAGGCTGCACGCTGCCTTCGGCGGCGGCCCTCGGGGGCTTGGTGCGGACGGCGGGGATCGAACCCGCATACCGTTTCCGGTGAGGCATTTTAAGTGCCTTGCGTCTACCAGTTTCGCCACGTCCGCGCGGCGAAACTGGTTAGCGATACCAGCGCCCGGCGACAAGCGCCGGTTGCGCACTTGCCCTCAGCGCCGATGCGCCGGCTTGTACCATTCGACCCCGTCGGGATCGACATAGAGACCGGGCGCAACGTCGGAGCCGATCTTCTTCTCCTGCATCGGCACGCGCACCGTGTCGTCGCGGTCGCCGCGGCGGATATAGGGGCCGCTCGCCTGCTGGTGCTGGCCGCCGCCACTGCCGCCGCCGCCCATCACCGCCCGGCGGGCCGCGACCTTGTCGTCGAGCGCCGCGACCTGACGCGCCGAAAAGGCGACCCGGGCCGTGCCCTCGATGATCGGCAGGGACTTGCCCGCAGCGCCCTCACCGGTGACGCGGATGCCGACGAAGCGCGGCACGTAGGACTGCCCGCCGCCGCCGCGCGCCAGCGCGTCCCAGCCGCCGGTGGTCGAGACCTGCGCGCCGCAGCGCTTATGGGCGCGCTCACAGGCAGCGCGCGAGGCATAGCGCGGCGCCTTCTGCTCGAATTCGGCGCGGGCGTTGCGATAGGCGTGCTCGCATTGCTCGGCCGAGAGCTTGCCGGCCTCGATGCATTCGTCGCGGCGGACATAGGTCTGGCCGGCCGCCTGTGCGGCGAGATCGGCGGGCGTCAGGGCGATCCCGGCCACGGCAAAAGCCGCCGCACGGGCGAGGACAAGGGGAAGAAGCGTGATCATGCGGCTTCCCTGAGCATGCGATTGTGGCGTCACAGCAGCGGCCTCATCGTGATGGCAAGCTCGCGTGTGCCACCATAATCGATCTTGCCATTGCCGAGCACCGGAATCGTGGCGGTGACGAGAATGGCCTTGGGCAGCCATAATTCCGGGAAACCCTGGCGTTTGGCCTCGTCCTGCAGCGCCTTCTTCTCGGCATCGGGTTTTTCCGTGACGAGGACGAGCTGCTCGCCCTTGCGCAGGTCCGGCAGCGCCACGACCACGTGATTGTGACCGGGCCAGAGCCCCGCGACCATCGATTCGACCGCCGCCAGCGAGACCATCTCGCCACCGAGCTTGGCGAAGCGCTTGGCCCGGCCCTTGATCGCGACGAAGCCGTCATCGATCGCGACGATGTCGCCGGTGTCGTGCCAGCCCCCCTCCGGCGGCACGATCGCGCCGGGATTGTCGGCGTTGAGATAGCCGAGCATCACGTTCGGCCCTTTCACGCAGAGCCGCCCGCCCTCGGTGATGCCCTCGACCGGCTCGAGCCTGGCGGTGATTCCGGGCAGGAGCCGCCCGACCGTGCCTTCGCGCATCGCCACCGGCGTGTTGCAGGCCAGCACCGGCGAGCACTCCGTGCAGCCATAGCCTTCGAGGATGGTCGTGCCATAGGGCGCCCAGAGCTTGCGTGTCTCCGGTTTCACCCGTTCGGCCCCGGCGACGACATAGCGCACGCTCTTGAGGTCGCCCTCGTCCGCAGCGCGCGCGTAACCCTGCAAAAACGTGTCGGTGGCGAACAGGAAGGTCGCCCCGGTCTCGCCGATCAGCTTCGGCACCTGCTTGTAGTGCAGCGGGCTCGGATAGAGCACGACCTTCATGCCGTGGGTCAGCGGCATCAGCAGCGCCGCCGTCAGCCCGAAGGAATGGAAGGCCGGCAGCGGGTTCATGACGATGTCGCGCTCGCTGAGGAAGCCGGCGGCGAGCTGGAAGATCTGGTTGGCGTTGGAGACGAGGTTGGCATGGCTCAGCACCACGCCCTTGGGCTTGCCCTCGGTTCCTGAGGTGAACAGGACGACGGCAGGATCGTCCGGCTGCGCGGCATGGTGGCGCAAGGTCAGCCCGGGCATGAGCGAAGCCAGCGCGCCGAGCGCCTTGTCGAGGCTGGTCAGGTCCTTGCGGACATCTTCGAGATAGATCACCCGCCGCCCCGGCGCGAGCGCCTCGATCACATCATCGAGCTTGGCCTGGTCGATGAAGCGGCGCGAGGTGACGATGGTCGAGATCGGCCCGATCTCGCAGGCGGCGGTGAGGTTCTTCAGGCCCGCCGTGAAGTTGAGCAGCGCCGGCACGCGGCCGAAAGCCGAGAGACCGAACAGCGTCACCGCCATGCCCTGCACATTGGGCAGCATCAGCCCGACCTTTTCGCCCGGCCTGGTCAACGCCGAAAGCTTGCGGCCGAGTACCAGCGCGCCCAGCACCAGATTGCCATAGCTGAGCGGCTTGCGTTCCGGGTCCTCCAGCGCGATGCGGCTCTTGCCGTGCTTGCCGGCGGCGGCCAGCAGTGCCTGGAACAGCGTTGTCCGGGCACCGTTGGCATCGAAAGGCTGTGCCGGCAGTTCGGTTGCGGCCATTCGGCTCGTGCCCCCTCAGCGTTCCTCTTGACCGCAACCTAAGGCGAACGGGCCGCGATACAATGCGCCAGCAGCAACTTCCCTCGGGGGCAGCGGGCCCGCGGAGGGGGCCGCGAAGGGAGGCTGCCGCAATGCCCCGGCGGTGCCCGCTCCTGTCATTGCTTCCGGTCATGACGGCTGCAGGCCCTCCACAGCCTTGAAGCCTTTGCCGGCGCATGACCGAAATGCGCCAGGCGCGATGGCCGTGCTGCACCGCAACGAGAATCGCTTCAGAATCGCCCCCCGGCTCAACGATCTCGAAACGCCGATACTGCAATCGCTGAAATTTGACGAAGAAGTCGTTCATCACGTCGTGCCACCATCATTGAGGTCGAGTATGTTTGTTGCTATCTCCGGTTGCGGAGCTGGGGACTGCAGCCGTGCCGACCATTTCGAAACAGACCATCGCCGCCGCTGCCTTGACGGCGGCTGCCATTGCACTCGCCTCCCCGGCGAGCGCCGCTGGCTTTTGGGAAACGCTGTTCGGTGTCCCGCAGCGGCCGACCTATGCGCCTGCCCCCGACAATCCGCTGCGTATGACGGTGCGGCCGAAGCGCAAGAAGGCTGCGACCACGCTCGATGCCGGCAAGGAAGGGCCGAAGCCGAAGCTCGTCAAGCCGATGGAATATGCCAACGACCCCTTCTGGTACCTCAAGGACGAGACGCTGAAGAAGGGCGACATCGTCGTCCTGAAGGATCGCGTCGTGATCTTCGACGGCGGCGGCCGCGACTATGCCAATTTCGCCAGTTTCCAGACCAGCAGGCTGCTCTCGGCCAAGGCCAAGGGCCAGCTCAAATATCTGGTCTCGACCCCGCGGGACAACCACACCGTCTGGGAGCCGGTCCAGTCGATCTCGGACCGCAACACCAGCGCTTCGGCCGAGCTTTCCGAGCGCACGCGCTGAGCCTGCAGGCGAGGCCGGCGCCATCGCATTCCCGTCGCATTGATACCTTCGAACGGTCAGACCTCAGACAGAGGCTGACCGGATTTTGTTTCTAGCCTTGCTTCGCATCGGGCGTTTGCCCCTCCCTCCAGCGATGGAAAGGAGCCGATGATGCGAAATCTCGCCAGAGCCGCATGCCTGTCCTTCGCACTGGTCGCCGGTGCCGTGGCGGCACAAGCCCAGTTGCCTTCCCTCCCCACTCCTGACCCTCCCGGCCTGCAGGAGCCCTCCGCGATCCGCACTGCAACGGTGATCGAGCGTCGCTCGCTGCCGCCGCAATTGCGCGTGCAGGTCGACAGCGCCGTCGCCCAGACCAGCCCCGACGACCTGCGCCAGCTCAGGCAAGCGATCGACACCATTCCCGCCGCCACCAAGGCTTTGCAGGCCAGAGGCATGAACGCGGCCGCGGTGATCGCAGTCGCAGTCGATGAGGACGGCGACCTCACCCTGATCGCCGAAGAATCCATCTGAGGAACCAGACCATCCACGAGATGCCGGCCGCACAGCCGACGCGTTTCCATGGGCAGTCCGGCGCTCCTGCCCGTTCCTGCGCAGCGCCGTACCGAAGGACCGATCATGAAACTGACCGAAACCCATATCGACAGCGCCTTGCACCAGATCGAGGCCCAGGCGATCCCGGAGAACCATCCGGCCACGGTCCAGCTCGGTGAGCTGTTCGGCGATCACACCTTCTTTCTCGACGCCAGCGGGCTCGCCATCATCGAGCCGGTCAAGACGGATGGAGTGGTCGAGGCAATGGGCCGCGTGGTCAAGCTCGCCCGATGGGGCGACGAGACCCGCCGGAACCTCGCCCCGCACGAGCCGGAATATACCGACATCGTGGTGACGCTCGACAAGGCAGCATAACGTCGCCCGCGGCCGTCATGCCCGCCGAAAGGCGAGCATGATGGCGCGCGAATTCAGCCGAATGCCCCGATCTCGTGCTGGATTGCGCCCGATATCTCGCGCAGCAGCGCAAAGCACTCGCGCATCGGCTCGATCACGTCGCGATGGAGCGCTGCATAGGCGCCGCCCTCGCGCGGCCCCGGCGGCTCGCCGAAATCGAGACCGAGCGCGGGATCGGGGTTGAGCGGGAAGATCTCGCCGAGCAAGGCCAGCGCCCCGGCCATGTCGAGCCTGAGGATGCGTTCCAGCAGCAATTCCCGCGTCACGCCGGCATGCGGCCGGAAGTCGGGAATATGCGTCGCCGACAGCCAGATCCGGTGCAGCAGCGCAAGCCGCAGCGTGTGCAGCGCGACCAGCCGGACCGGCATCGCCGGCGGCTCGCCCGTCGCCTCCTTCAGCTTCAGCCGGTCCGAGGCGAAGCGCCAGAACAGCCGCCGCAGCGAAGGCGCCAGGTCGAGCTGCGCCAGCGCCTCAGCGACCGCCAGCAATTCGTCGCGCCGCCCCTCCTTCTCGGTGCGCCTCGCCCTGTCGAACCAGGAGCCGGCATCGAGCGTGTCCAGATAGGCGCGTAAGACGTCGAGATCGCTGTTCGCCATCGCGTGGGCCGCGAGCCGATAGGCCCGGCCGAAGCGCTCCGAACCATCGCGCATGCTTAAAAATAGCTCCGGCGCTCGCGCCGCCGCCTGGCCGATGCCGTGCACGCTGTTTGCCAGCCAGCCGAGCTGCTGCAGGATGGCGTTGTTCGGGATGGCGCGCAGCTCGCGCGGATGGCGGATCACCGTCGGTCCGCCGGCATCGCTCTGGCGCGCTGCCGGGCGCGAGCCGGTCTTGTCGAGCAGGGACGGACCAAAGGTGCCGATCAGCGCCGCATAGCCGGGATCGTCGACGAGATGGGTCATCTCCTCGCGCACGGTCTGGAAGAACTCGGTGGCGAAGTCCGGCTCGGCATAGATCGGATCGTCCGCTCCTGCCGTGGCGTCGGCAAAGACCGCCTCGGCGATGCGCGCCACCGTCGCGCCCGCAAGCCCCCTGGTGCCGAACAGCAGGTAGCCGTCGCTGCCCTGAAAGCTGGTTTCGCGCGTGACCTTGACGCCGGCCCTGGCGAAGGCGCGTCGCGGCCATTCCGGATCGAGATAGGCGAGCCGATCGGTCAGGCTGTCGGGATGGGCGCCGCGCCCAGCCGACTCGCCATGCGTGTCGAAGATCACCAGCTCGATCTCGGTCAGCCCGTAGCGCTGCAGCAATTCGAGGATGCGGCTCCTCAGCCGCTCGACCCAGAAGGTCGCCGCGACCTGGCCGATATAGCGGCCGGAATCGGAATAGCCGAACTGGACGCAGAGCCGGCCATGGCGCTTGAGATAGTCGCGCCAATGCGGGCTGCGCAGCGCCTCGTCGATGATGCGTGGCCCCTGCTCCAGCGCATCGGACGTCTCGAACAGCGGCGAGATTTCAACGAGGTCGGCGATACCGAAGCGCTTGGCGAGATACAGCGCCGAGAGCAGCGTATAGCCCGTCTCGGTCTCGGCGATCAGGAAGCGCACCGGCCGCGAGCCGTCGACATGCTTCACGATCTGCGCGACCATCATCATCATCCGCGCCGCCGAGGCGCGCTCGACCGCGAGCGCCCCGAAATCGACCGGCGTCGGCTTCGCCCTCGCGAGCGCCTGGTTCACCGCGGCGAGGAAAGCGCGCCGCTGTGCCGGCTGGGCCGGCTCCTCGTCGAGCGAGATCACGCCGCGCATCGCATTGTGGAGCTGCGAGGCGTTGAGCCGGAAATGCGGCAGCGCGATCGAGACTCCGTGGGCAATGACACCGGCCCGCGCCAGCACGAGCGCTTCCGCCGTCGGCTCGTCCTCGGCCAGCACGATCGCCTTGTCGAGCGCTGCCACCAGCTTGGAGGACTCAGGCAGCGCCGCCTCACGCTCGCCGACCAGCGCCAGCGAGAAGGCCTGCAACGGCTCGATTGCGGGCTGGCTGTTGAGCGCCGGACAGAGCGCGAGCTGCCGCTCGACCGCGGCGAGCGCGCCCTCGATCAGCGCCCTCACCTCGGCGGTCGCCGGCGCCTCCGGCAGCTTCTCCAGCAGACGGAAGAACTGGCCGCGCTTCGATTCCAGCCGGTAGCGCAGCGTGTCCCACCAGCCGATATCGGTGCGCCCGTCGGTGTCGCAGCCGACCCAGGAGGCGAGCTGCAGGGCGCGCGGCCTGAGCTCGCGCCAGCGCTGCGGCCAGCGCGCCCGCGCCTCGGCCAGGAAGGCGGCGTTCAACCGGTCGATCGCATCGCGGGCATTGCGCACCGAAAAGCGCGCCTGCTCGAACTCGTCCTGCAGGGTGATCGCTGTGTCGGGCCGAAAGGAGAGGTCGGCGGCCCTCAGCGCCGCAGCCTCGCCCTCGTTCGAGGCCAATTCCGCCAGCGCATGCGCTACCGCCCGGCTCATGCCGAAGGTCGGATGCGCGGTGAAGACCGCTGCGAAGCGCACCCGCGCCAGCGCCGCCGCGTAGGCGTCAAAGGGCTGCGCCGAAGTGCTCGCCTCGTCCGCGACGCGCCGAGCCAGCGCGGCATAGGCCTCGCTCTCATCGCGCTCCAGCCCGACATAGGCGGCGACGCGCGCCGCCCGGTCGGCGAGCGCGGCGCGGCCAAGCTGGCGGACAAGCGCTGCGGTGTCGGCGAGCGTCACCTCGCCGCGATCCATCTTGCGGGTCAGCCAGAGCGTGACGCGCAGGACCGGATTGCCGAACGGGTCCTCGCGCGCATCCGAGCGCGCCTGCACGATCGCTGCCGACAAGTCGCCCGCCAGCGCCGATGGCGACAATTCCTCCGCATCCGCCACGCCGCTCTCCGCTTTTCAATCGTTTGATGAGGCGGTCGCAGGTGAGCAGGAATCCCATTCTATCGCAACTGCGAAAAGAATTGCGGCAACGCAACAGCGAGCATCGCCATGCCCGGCACTCCCGAAGAAGCGGCCTTTTCTCCGCCACTGCTCACCATGCCAGTCGCGCGGCGGGCCAACTTCATTTGGCCACATTGCCTCGCTAGACACTGCGATCAGGCAAAGACCGACCAGCCGGTTCCCATGCATGGAACCGCCGGCGAGCCTGCAACCCATCGAAAACCGAGCGCTGCCCCTGGCAGCTTTGTCGTTGCACCAGGCGTGCTCGGCGATGTCATCACAAGACCGCACGGCTCCGGCCGGGCGCCATATGGATATCAATGCAAGCACCAACACGACTGAAGTCACCCGAGACCCGGCGTATCGGCCCTGCGTTCGCCAAGACCATGCCCGAGACCACGCCGCCTGGATCCGCAGCCGACTGGAAGCCGCAGCCCTGCGGCCTCTCCCGTGAGGAGCTGCGCCGAATCGTCAGGAAGATCCTGGGCTGAGGAGGCTGGACATGACCGAGCGCCAGACCAGGCCTGCCACCATCGACAACCGCGTACCCCACACCAACATCACTCAGGCAAGGCGGGGCTCATCCGCGCAGGCGAATTATGAGCGCTATCTCGCCTTGGCCAAGGCCAAGGCCCTCGCCGGCGACCGGATCGAGGCCGAGCGCTGCTACCAATATGCCGAGCACTATCTGCGCATGATCAGGGGCACGGCCGCCTGAAACGCTGAGGCTCGTGCCGCGGCGGACGACGCAGCGCGACACCCGCCACAATCTCTCCATCAGATCGCGCTTTGAAGAGATCATGCGAATGCGACGGATCACGACGACTGGCGCTGCCTTGGCGCTCCTCGCCATGGCGGGGCCTGCGGTTGCCGGCCCCATGGCTGAAATCGTCGACTTCGGCGTCGTCGCCGGGCGCCTCGTCGACAGCCCGCCGGATGCGGGTCAACGCGTTCTCGAGCCGGTCCGCACCATGCAGAAGCCGCGCTATATCGAGCGCAGCGACCGGATCGAGGCTCGGCTCTGCCGGAACTTCGGGATCACGGTGAGGCTGTTTCCGACGCCGCCATTCCGCATGCCGGGCCGTGTCGAGGTGCGGGTTCTGCACCCGAAACTGACACGCCCCGACGGCAAGGAGAGCGCCGAGACGCGCTTTCCCAGCTTCGTGGTGGATGGCCTCAGCCATGTCGGCTTCACCTTCGAACATGACTGGGAAATGGCGCCCGGCCCGTGGACGATGATCGTCTCGTTGCGCGGGGACGAGATCGCCCGCAAGGATTTCACCATCACGCTGCCGCCCCCCGGCGCCCCCAACTCCGATTGCGGCATAGGCTGAGCTCGCAAGACATCTCTTCGCCGAAGGCCGCCCGCTCCACTTTCCGGCGGGGACAGATCCCCAATCGATCCCCGCCTCCGAAACCTGGCTTATGTTCCTCCCCGTCCCGCCCGAACCGAGGGGGCTTCGCGAGGCATCATGAGGCCGGGCGGGAGAGCGGTGTTTCGTGGCGACAGGGCCTTGCAAGCCCGAACGAGTTCAGCTCCGCAGAGGTGCGACCCACTTCTGCAACCGGAGCCAGCTCGTTCCACCACGGAGGGGTTGTCGTCGATGGGAGAGGCCCTCCCAGTCCTGCCGGACGTAACCAGACGGCGAGAGCACCCTAAGAGAACCGCGCGCGGGGCTCGGGCAGCGGCCAGTGGCGCTGCCTCGACATCATCGACATCGACATTCGGCACGCAGCCGTCGACTGCGACGCCGCCCGACCCCGCGCCCTCCCTCGGATGGCATTCACATCATCCCTCACGGCGGAAGCCGGCGGGAGGGAGACGCATGTCCCACAAGACGTCGCCGTCATTCCGGTCGGAGCGAAACGGAATGCCGGATCGCGTTCCTCAAGCTGCTGCGCCGCATGGATCGGCTCGGCCAGTGCCAGGTCATCATGGCGACCCGAATGATCCCGGAAACTTGCCGATCCTGATGGCCTATCCCGGGGCCCGCCTGCTCGGCCTGACCAAATACGGGCTCGATCCGGTGACGATCGAGCAGACCCAGCATTTCCGCCTGATCCGCGAGTTCTGCCTGGACCCGGCGACGTTCGTGGAGACGATGATGGAGGAGTGAGGGGCAGCTACGAAGTCGACTAGCAAGACCCTACCCACGGAGTGCAAACCTGCTCTTGCGGAAGGATGCTGATCAGGCAACAGGTAGCGGCGACCACCTGGCCATGCATTCCAGCGGCACTTTGATGTGAGCTATCACGGCTAGAACCATTGAGGATATCGAGACTAGTCAGCCTGATGTTAGAGTCATGGCTTATGACAGCCGGGCTACGTTACTTATCCGGTCTTTTTGTGTCGCTGCCCTTCGTCTGGCTTACAAGGGAAGTTAATTGATCCGCCAGGCCACGCAGATCGTTAGTCTCAGATCGTAAGCTTTCAAGCGCCGCTGTCGTTTGTCCCTTTGTCAGGATTCCAGAATCTTTCGCGTCGATTAAATTTTCGACAAGCTTTATCATCATTTTACGATCAGAATTCTCTTTTAATATCGAATACGAAATGTATTTATCTTCACGAGCTCGCAATATTGACTCAAAATATCTATAATCTTCCATAGAAGAACGGTATTGCCTAAGAAAAAATCCAGCAAGAACCTGTATGAAAAGAAGCATTAGAAGGCGAGGCACGAATTGCAATCCTGTCGACCAAAAATATCGAGCTACATCCGCATCAGACGCCGGTACTTCCTGCGCTACTCCAGGGAGAGTATATATAAAAACTCCAAGTCCAAAAATTGCGATAAAAAACCCAGCAAATAAGAGTGCATTTGGTCTTTTTTGAGCAGAGACCATCTCCCCACGAGATCGTTCTATATACAACTCAATTAATTTTGAATTATCATCTATCGCTGCGCCTCTCTTAGAAAAATCTCCGTCGAAATCAGTAGGCGAATTTCCATACTTATTAGCAATTTCTATTTTTACTGGAAAGCTAAAGCTTCCAGATCCAATCTTCAAATCTCCGGCCAACAATCCTACAAAAGGAGTCGTAGAAGCCAATATCATTGAAAATAACGAAAAAATGAATAGAGCAGAAGAAAACAAGAACGGCGGATAAGATAAAAGGTACTCAATATCTGAAATCTTTGGATTACCGCGCATTTGCGACCAAACAATATATATTAAAATGATAACATAAAAATAAAGCTCCAAAGTTGAAGCTATTCTCTTCCGTCGCTGAAAAAATTCCTTCCTCTCCCGCCGCTCAAAGCGCTCGAGCTCAATATTCTCAGGTTCCGCACCTTCCGCCATCGTCGCATCCCCCAGATACGAATCGTTCTATCATGTAAACGCTTAAATGCAGAGAGGTCGGCGCCACTGAGGCAAGTAAGGAGAGAAACAAATACCTGCCACCGCAACTCCCTCCCCTAGCGCCGTATCTCGCCCACCAGCAGCCAAAGACACCCTTCGGCAGCAATGCTAGAGCGATCTCGTCAGCCACTGCTCGCGAGTCCCCGCCTTGCCCCACTCCCTCTCCCCCACCCGTCTCCAGGCCGCCATCGACTTCGCGCAGGCGCATGATTCTCCCTGGCCGCGCAGCATGTTCTATCCGGACGGCGCCTATGTCGGGAATCGCGAATGGGACGAGAAGGGTCCGTGGACCGAGATCGTCGGGCCGGTCGAGCCGCGCGGCGGGCCGGCCGGCGTCGTGCTGCAGGGCGGCGAGGTCGTCGCCGAATGGGGCGATGTCGAGCGCGCCGACATGACCTTCTCGATCGCCAAGAGCTATCTCTCGGTGCTGGCGGGCCTTGCCGTCGCAGACGGCCTGATCGCCGATATCGACGAGCCGGTCGGCAGAAGCGTCGACGGCCCGCATTTCTCCAGCCCGCATAATGCAGGGATCACCTGGCGCCATCTGCTCAACATGAACAGCGAATGGCAGGGCGAGATCTTCGGCAAGTCCGACCAGGTCGACCATTTCAGGCAGATCGGCATCGGCGCCGACAACAGCCGCAAGGGCCAGCGCCGCGAGCTGCGCGAGCCCGGCAGCCTCTACGAATACAACGACGTCCGGGTGAACGCGCTCGGCTATGCGCTGCTGCGCCGCTTCCGGAAGCCGCTGCCGCAGGTGCTGCGCGAGCGGATCATGAACCCGATCGGCGCCTCGCAAGGCTGGCGCTGGGAGGGCTACGAGACCTCGTGGCTCGAGATCGACGGGCAGCGCATGCAGTCGGTCCCCGGCGGCGGCCATTGGGGCGGCGGCCTCTTCATCAGCGCCCGCGACCACGCCCGCTTCGGCCAGCTGATCGCGCAGAACGGCGTCTGGGACGGCCGCGAGCTGATCCCGTCCTCCTGGCTGGCGCAGTCGGTGGTGCCCTCGCCGACCCTGCCGAATTACGGCTTCCTCTGGTGGCTGAACCGCGGCCCGGCGGCCAATCCCAAGCTGCCGGCGAGCGCCTTCAGCGCGCAGGGAGCGGGCAACAACCTGATCTGGATCGATCCCGAGCACGAGCTCGTCGCGGTGCTGCGCTGGATCGACAAGGCCGCGATCGACGGCTTCCTGGAGCGGCTGGTCGCGGCGGTGGAGTGAAGGGTCCCTTCTCCCCTCGGGGGAGAAGGTCCCGGCAGGGGGATGAGGGCCGCTCGACCGGGTGAGCCGTCCTTCCCTCATCCGTCAGCGCTTCGCGCTGCCACCTTTTCCCCCGAGGGGAGAAGGGATCGCGTCGCGGTCCATGCGCCCAGCGTAGAGCCTCCTGCCGCGCCAACCCTTGCCGCCTAGCGCCCTCAAGCCCATAAGCCGCCCTGCTCCCGCAAGGCCCCCGCCCCGTGCCCAATCCCGCTTCCTCCCGCCTCGCCATCGGCTTTTCCTGCGGCATCCTCGCCTCGGTCATCTGGGGCGTGCAGGCGGTGGTCTCGCGGCAATCGGTGACGGACGGGCTCTCGGCCGGCGACGTCACCATATTGCGCTTCCTCGCGGCGTCACTGGTGCTGCTGCCGTTCGCCCTCAAGCGCTTGAAGCCTTTCCCGGTCGGCCGACTTGGCTGGACGCGGGCGCTGATCCTCACCGCCCTGGTCGGGCCGAGTTACAGCCTGTTCCTGGTCGGCGGCGCCCATTTCGCCCCGGCGCTGCACTCCTCGGTGATCACGCCCGGGCTGATCCCGGTCGCGACCGCGCTCATCGCCGTCCTCGTCCTCGGCGACAGGATCAGCCCGCTCAGAGTGATCGGGCTCGCCGTCATCGTCGCCGGGGTCGTGGTCTTCTCCTTCGAGGCGATGGCGAACACGCCGACACGGGAGGGCGCCTGGATCGGCGACCTGCTCTTCGTCCTGATCGCCCTGCTCTGGTCGACATTCGGCCTGCTCGCCCGGCGCTGGGGTGCGGACGCGGTTGAGGTCACCATGGCGACCTGCCTGCTCTCGGTGCCGCTGCTGCCGCTGCTGGCGCTGGTCCAGCCGATTCATCTGCTGCAGGTGTCGCTGCAGGCGGTCGCGCTGCAGGCGTTCTATCAGGGCGTGATGGTCGGCGCGGGCGCGCTCTTCCTCTACACCCAGGCCGTCGCCACCCTCGGCGCCGGCCGGGCAGCGCTGTTCCTGCCGCTGGTGCCGGTGGTCACCGCATTGGCCGGCGCGATCCTGCTCGGCGAGCAGGCCTCGACACTGGAGATCGCCGGCATGGCGCTCGCAGTCGTCGGCATGGTGGTGGCGCTGAAGGCGCCGAGCAGCGCCTGAACCAATTGCAGCCCTCATCCTGAGGAGCCGCGTAGCGGCGTCTCGAAGGATGCTCCAGATGGTTCCTGAGCCTCCTGAAGCATCCTTCGAGACGCGCTCTACGAGCGCTCCTCAGGATGAGGGCTGAGAAAGTCGTCAGCCTTTGTGGTCCTTGGCGATCGGCTCGACATAGGACAGGCCCATGTCCCAGGGGAAATAGATCCAGGTGTCCTGGCTGACCTCGGTGACGAAGGTGTCGACCACAGGCACGCCGGCCGGCTTGGCGTAGACCGTGGCGAAATGGGCGTTCGGCAGCATCTCGCGCACGACGCGGGCGGTCTTGCCGGTGTCGGTCAGGTCGTCGACGACGAGCACGCCCTTGCCCTTGCCGTCGCCGATGGCGCGGATCGAGGGGGCGATCTCCTTCATCACCTTGAGCTCGGTCTGGTTCTTGTAGTCGTGATAGCTCGCGACGCAGACCGTCTCGATCATGCGCAGGCCGAGTTCGCGGCAGATGATCGCCGCCGGAACCAGCCCGCCGCGGGTGATGCAGACCATCGCCTCGAACGGGCCGGCATCGGCAAGGCGCCAGGCGAGCGCGCGGGCATCGCGGTGGAATTGGTCCCAGGAAACGGGGAAGGCCTTGTTGGCGGAAGCGTCGGCCATGGCGGGTCCTGCGGCAGGCGGGGAAAGAGCCTTTCGGAAAAGCGCATCCGGAGGACGCTGGCAAGAGCCGCGCGGCGATAATCCCCGCCGCGCAGCGCTTTAACCGCCTAGAACTCGGCCCAGCCGTCGTCGCCCCGGCCGCCGGCCACCCTGGCGCGCGGCAGCGGCATGGGCCTGGCTGGCGCGGCTGCGGTCTTCATCACTGGCAGGACCGCGCGCAAATCCGCCGCCAGCCGCGCAGGCTGGTCGCTGCCGCCAAGCCGGAAGGCGCCGACCAGCGCCGCCAGCGCCTGCGTCTCGCCCTGCAGACCGCGCGACAGCTTCGAGCTGGCGTCGGCCATCAGCGAGTTGCGCTGGGTGATCTCGTCCATATGGGCGACGGTCTTGGCCATTTCCTCGACGCCATTAGCCTG
>NZ_DASZAT010000006.1:0-578435 GCF_035944895.1 Allobosea sp. | reverse complement strand
CGACGCGCTTAGCACGGTCACCGCGGGCTCGATCGCCGGCGACGGCCAGATCCGGATCGATCGCAACTCGACGCTGGAGACCGGCGCGACCAATGCTTCGACCACGTTCTCCGGCCAGATCTCGGGCGACGGCGGACTGCGCAAGGTCGGCACGGGCACGCTGACGCTGACCACAGGAAACACGTATTCGGGCGGGACGGTGATCGCCGGCGGGGCGATCAGCATCTCGAAGGGGGACAGGCTCGGCGACGCCTCGGGGGCGTTGACGCTGGATGGCGGCGTGCTGCAGGTGACCGACACGATGCTGCACGAGCTGACGCGCGACATCGTGCTCGGGGCCAATGGTGGCGGCTTCGACATCGTCGAGGCCGGCAACACCTTCAGCGTGTCGCAGTCCTTCTCCGGCACGGGCTCGCTCAGCAAGGCTGGGGCCGGCACGCTCGTGCTCAAGGGTACGAACAGCTATTCCGGCGCGACCACGGTGTCTGAGGGGACGCTGCGCGCCGGCGCCGCCAATGCCTTCTCCGCCAATTCGACCTTCACGGTGGCATCGGGCGCGACGCTCGATCTCGCCGGCTTCAACCAGAGCATCGGCTCGCTCGCCGGCGCCGGCACGGTCACGCTCGGCTCGAGCACGCTGACGACAGGCGCGAACAATTCATCGACCACCTTCTCCGGCAAGATCACCGGCTCAGGCGGTGTGACCAAGACCGGCACCGGCACGCTGACGCTCACGGGCACGAACACCTACACCGGCGCGACCAAGGTCTCGTCCGGCAAGCTGGTGGTCAACGGCTCGCTGGCGAGCACGGTGACACTGGACGGCGGTACGCTCGGCGGCTCCGGCACGATCGGGGGAGTCACGGCCGGTGCCGGAGCCACCATCGCGCCGGGCAATTCGATCGGGACGCTCAATGTCTCCGGCAATGTCTCGTTTGCCTCAGGCTCGACCTATCAGGTCGAGGTCAACGCCGCCGGCCAGAGCGACAGGATCGTCGCCACGGGCAGCGCCAGCATCACCGGCGGCACCGTCGAGGTCCTCGCCGAGAATGGCAACTACGCCGCCTCGACCAGCTACACCATCCTGACTGCGACCGGTGGCGTCACCGGCAGCTTCAGCACGGTCACCTCGAACCTCGCCTTCCTGACGCCGTCACTCTCCTATGGCGGCACCGACGTCGTCCTGACCATGACCCGCAATCAGACGCTTTTCCTCGGCGCGTCTGCGAGCCGCAACCAGGGCTTCATCGCCAATGCGGCCGAAGCGCTGGGCGTCGGCAACCCGGTCTACGACACGCTGATCTCGGCGACCGCTGACGAAGCGAGAGCCGGCTTCGACCTGCTCTCGGGCGAGGCGCATGCCCAGGCCGTCGCGGTGATGATCGACGAGAGCCGGCTGGTGCGCGAGACCATCCTCAATCGCCTGCGCGGCCCGCTGCTGACCGCGCCCGGTCAGCAGGTCACGGCCTCGTTCAGTGCTGATCTGCCCGGCCGCAAGGGTGCGGTCGTGATGAACGCTCCGGTGCCGCAGCCGCGCTACGCCTTCTGGGGCGAGGCTTTCGGTGGAGCCGGGAATACCAACGCCGACGGCAATGCCGCCGGCATGAGCCGCCGCAGCGGCGGCGCCCTGCTCGGCGCCGATGTCATGCTCTACGAGGCGCCAGGCTCGTCGCTGAAGCTCGGCGTCGCCGGCGGCTACAGTCAGTCTCGCTTCGACCTCGATGCCCGCCTGTCTTCCGGCAAGCTCGAAAGCGGCCATGCCGCGCTCTATGCCGGGGCGCGCTTCGGCAACCTCAGGCTCGATGCCGGTGCGGCCTATAGCTGGTCGGAGAGCGACATCCGCCGCCAGGTCCAGATCCGCGGCTTCGGCAATCTGCTGCGCCTGCAGCGTCCGGGTTCGGTGACGCAAGGCTTCGCCGAGCTCGGCTATGCCTTCGCTTTCAGAGGCATTGCGCTCGAACCGTTCGCGCAATTGGCGCTGATTCGCGTCAGCACGGACGCCGGCACGGAGCGCGGCGGGGCGGCAGCCTTGCGCGTCCTCTCCAGCGACCAGACGCTCGGCTTCACCACGCTCGGCCTGCGCGCCGAGGCACAGCTCGGGGCGATGCCGCTGTTCGCGCGGGCGATGCTCGGCTGGCGCCATGGTTTTGGCGAGCTGACGCCGCAGGCCCGCACCGCCTTCGTCGCCGGCACCACTCCGGCCGCCGTCTTCGCGGCACCGATCGACCGCGAGGCGCTCGTCGCCGAGGCTGGGCTCGACTGGCGCATCTCCTCCGCCACTGCCCTCGGCCTGACCTACTCCGCCGCCATCGGCGAACGCTCCCGCGACCACGCCCTCAAGGGGCGAGTCGAGATGAGGTTCTGACGGAAGCGGGAATTCACGCACCGGCATTCACCGGCTCGTAACCATCTAAGTCGATGCTTTTGCAAAAGCCTTGTCTGAGATGTGCCCATGCTGAGCCGCCGATCCTTTACCATGTCCTCCCTGTCGCTCCTTGCCCCCGGCCTCGCCGGCTGCGGCGGAGGGGGGAGTATTGTGGCGCTGCCGGAGATCGCTGCTCCGAGAGGGCCGAGTCTGACGCGCACGCTGACACGCCCCAACTATGCGCAAGTCTATGTGGAATATCCGGGCGAGCGCTTTGCGGTGCCGGCGATCGACTACCAGAGCATCGAGCCGCGTTATCTGCGCCAGACGGTCGAGTTCCGTCGGCCGGAGCCGCCGGGCTCGATCGTCGTCGATCCCGGCTCCTACCACCTCTATTTCGTCGAATCGCAGGGCGTCGCGACGCGCTACGGCGTCGGCGTCGGCCGTGAGGGCTTCGGCTGGACGGGCCAGGCGAAGATCAACATGAAGCGCGACTGGCCCGACTGGGTGCCGCCGCAGGAGATGATCGAGCGCGACCCGCAGATCAGGGCCCAGCTCGAGCCGACGTCGCGCGGCCTCGGCGTCCGCGGCGGGCCGAAGAGTCCGCTGGGGGCCCGCACTCTCTATCTCTTCGGGGAAGGGCGCGATCTCGGCTACCGCATCCACGGCACGACCGAGCCCTATACCGTCGGCACCAATGTCTCCTCGGGCTGCATCCGGATGATCAACCAGGACATCATCCACCTCTATGCCCGCGTCGCGCTCGGTACGCCGGTCACCGTGCTGCCGGTGTGATGGGAGCGTGACGTCCGCGAGGCTGACGGGCCTCTCCTGAGGCTCAGGCCGCCGCGGCGATCTTCACGGGTTCCGCGACCTCGATGCGGTTGCGGCCGAGCAGCTTGGCCTTGTAGAGGGCGCGGTCGGCCGCGGCCAGCAGCTCGGAGAGGTCGACCTGATCGGCTGTCGTCCCCACGAGGCCGACGCTGACGGTGGCTGCCATGGCGAGCCCGTCGTTGCGCGCTGCCGCTTCGGTAAAGCGCCAGGCAATGGCCTCCCCGATCTTTCGGGCGTCTTCTACGCCCGCCCCCGGCAGCAGGAGTGCGAACTCCTCGCCACCGAGGCGAGCGCACATGGCATTCTGCCCCGCCACTTCACGCGCGATCTTTGCGAACAGCCTCAGGACCTGGTCGCCGACATCGTGCCCATGCGTGTCGTTGATCGCCTTGAAGTGATCGAGATCGAAGGCGAGCAGCGCATGCGGCGCCTTCTCGCCATCGCGGCGCAAACGCTCCGGGCCGAGCTCGAAGAAGCCCTGGCGATTGTTGAGGCCGGTCAGGAAATCGGTGCGTGCATTGGTCAGGAGTCGCGCCCGGTCTTCTTCACGCACGAGGGCGATCAGGGACATCGGCATCATCATCGTGAAGAGCACGGCCTCGTACATCGTCAGCTTGGCGACGATCGGCAGCACGCTGTCGCCATAAGCCGAGACGATGACCGGCACGACGAAGGTGCGGACTGCATATGTCAGGCTGTGGCAGGCGAAGACGACGACCGCGAGTGGGCGGGAGCGCAGCCCCTGCGCCATGGGGCTGCGGAACAAGGCGAGGGCGGTGAGTGCGCAGAGAACCGCGATGGGGAATGCGCTTGCATGGTTCCAGAGAAGGCTCGCCCAGCCGGCGCCGGCGATGAACCATGCGGCTCCGATCACGATGAGGAAGCCCGCGACGGTGGTGGGGCGTAGGGCTCGGTCGTCGAGCCGCAGAACCCCGTGCAGGATCAAGAGGTAGCCAAGCAGCATGACGACATTGGTGAGGGCAGGGCCGGACACGCCGGGAAGCAGGTTCCGGGACATTGCCAGGAGGCAGCCTAGGGCGAAGACGCCATAGGCAACCGTCCAGGTACCGAGTTCGCGCGATCGCTGGGTGTGAGCCTGCCGCTCCCACAGGGTCATGGCTGCCGCGACGAGCAGTGTTCCGATTGTCAGGTACCAGAGGGTAGCAAGGTCCATCGCGACCGTCGTCAACGATGCCCGGATTCGGCTTCAGGCATGATCAAGCACTCCTATCCTGCCCAGCTACGGCAGAAGCTAGCCCGAACGAGTTAATATCAGCTTGTGACGGCACGCCGTGGCAGGATGCATCTGGAGCTGAGCAATGAGTTGTCGAAATTCAGCTGCTCGATTTCAGTCGCGTTGCTATACGTTGTTCCAAGATAGGCTCAGAGAATTCGCTTAGACTTTACGAGATGCGATTTCGATATCGATCTCATCCAGTTGGGGCACTTGAGGCTATCCGGTCTCAAATCTATCGACGCAGCGCTTGCCGCCGATCCAGGATGATGCCTCCGTTCACGTCGTCCAACGAAAAACCCCGCCCTTTCGGGCGGGGTTCTAGGGTCGGCCGGGCGAACCTGGCTGAGGGATCAGTCGTTGTCGTGGGTCAGGATGTCGCGATCCTTGGTCTCAGGCACGAAGAGCATGCCGATGACGAAGGTCATCATCGCGATCACGATCGGGTACCAGAGGCCGTAGAAGATGTCGCCGGTGCCGGCCACCATGGCGAACGAAGTCGCCGGCAGCAGGCCGCCGAACCAGCCATTGCCGATATGGTAGGGCAGCGACATGCCGGTGTAGCGGATGCGGGTCGGGAAGAGTTCGACCAGCGCCGCCGCGATCGGGCCGTAGACCATCGTCACATAGATGACGAGCACGGTCAGGATCGCGATGATCGTCAGCGACTGCGCGCCGAACAGTGCGCTCAGGAAGCCGGTCTTGACGATGCGGGCATCGCCCGGCGCCGGATAGCCGGCCGCGACCGCTTCCTTGCCGATATTGGCGGCGAAGGCGGCGTCGATCGCGACGTCCTTGCCGTTGACCGTAACCTTGGCTGGCGTTCCGGCCGGGGCCGAGGCCTGGGTGTACTGGATCGCCTGCGAGGCCAGCGCGCGGCGGGCGATGTCGCAAGGCTGGGTGAAGGTGCGCACGCCGACCGGATCGAAGACCGAGCCGCAGGTGGCGGGATCGGCGACGACCTGGACCTTGACGTTCTCATGCGCCGCGGCGAGGCCCGGGTTCGCCGCCTTGGTGAGCGCGCCGAACAGCGGGAAATAGGTCAGCGCCGCGATCAGGCAGCCGGCCAGGATGATCGGCTTGCGGCCGATCCTGTCGGACAGCGAGCCGAACACGATGAAGCCGCCGGTGCCGAGGATGAGCGCCCAGGCGATCAGCACGTTCGAGGTGTAGAGATCGACCTTGAGGATGCTCTGGATGAAGAACAGCGCGTAGAACTGGCCGGTGTACCAGACCACGGCCTGGCCGGCGGTGAGGCCGAACAGCGCGAGCAGCGCGATCTTGGCGTTCTTCCACTGGCCGAACGCTTCCGAGAGCGGAGCCTTCGAACCGGTGCCTTCTTCCTTCATCTTCTGGAAGGCGGGCGATTCCTGCATCTGGAGCCGGATATAGACCGAGACCGCGAGCAGGACGATCGAGGCCAGGAACGGAATGCGCCAGCCCCAGGCGGCGAAATCGGCCTCGCCCATGACGGTGCGGATGCCCAGGATGACGATCAGCGACAGCAGCAGGCCGAGTGTCGCCGTGGTCTGGATCCAGGAGGTGTAGAAGCCGCGCCGTCCCGGGGGAGCGTGCTCGGCGACATAGACCGCCGCGCCGCCATATTCGCCGCCGAGCGCCAGGCCCTGCAGCATGCGCAGCGCGATCAGGACGACGGGGGCGATCCAGCCGATCGCGGCATAGCTGGGCAGAAGGCCGACCAGGAAGGTCGAGGCGCCCATGATCAGAATGGTGACGAGGAAGGTGTACTTGCGGCCGATCAGGTCACCGAGGCGGCCGAAGAACAGTGCGCCGAACGGACGCACCAGGAAGCCGGCGGCGAAGGCGAGCAGCGCGAAGATGGCGCGCGTGTTGGCGTCGAAGGCCGAAAAGAAGTGCGCGCCGATCATCGTGGCGAGCGAGCCGTAGAGGTAGAAATCGTACCATTCGAAGACTGTGCCCAGGGAGGAGGCCAGAATGACCTTCCTTTCCTCCCTGGTCATCGGGCGCGGTCCAGCCGCCCCGGATGCCTGTGCCATGCTCATGTCGCGCTCCCGTCTTAGTCGTTCCCCCGGATGCTGCGGACCACCCGCTGCACCCTCACGCCGCCTTTGCGGCGGTTCTTCGCTTGGAGCCGGGCAAGCCGACTCAGGACAAAGGCCTTGGAAAAGCCAAGTTTGATGGGCTAGGAATGCGTCTACCCCCCGCAATCTTCAACCGAGCACTTGGTCTTGCACCGAAAGGCGTAAGACGAAGGATTGAGCGTTCGGCAGGGGCGGCCCGGCTCCAGATTCCGCCATGACTCGCCTTGCCGGTCGCGAACCGCTAACCTTTCGCTAACCATGTCGCCCCGGGTCGACGGTGAGCGCAAGAAGGGGAGGTGGCGATGAGAGTTCGCTCCGGAATGCCTCTGGGTATTGTCTTCGCAGGACTATGCGTCACCGCGTCTTCGGCCGTGGCGGCCCCCGGTTTCGCTGCGGCGCCCGCCGCTGGCGGTTTTTCCGCTCCGGCGCCGCGCCTTTCACCGATGCGGCCGGCCGCGAAGTCCGGCTACGCCCGCCGTGGGCGGGTGGGCGTCTATGGCGCCGGCTATCCCGGCTTCTATGGCGGATCGGGCGATCAGCGGGTCGTGGTCGTGCTACCGGAAGCGAGCGAGCCGCCGCCGGAAAAGGAACGCTCGATTCCCGTCGCGATCGGCATCGCCCGCCCGCCGGTGGCCGATCCGGTGCTGTATCGGATCGAGACGCGGCAGGGCCAGCCGGTGGTCCGGGTCATGCGCTTCAGCAGCGACGGCCGGGTGGCGCGGCGCTGAGGGGCCGATCAAGGTTATCGCGTCGGATTCGTCCGAAAAGTGGAGTCCACTTTTCGGTCAGATGTTCTACGTCTTTGTTTTATCGCGTTTTCTTCACGCGAACCGGTGTCCACGTCGCTCGAAAATGCTCTAGCGCCTCGTCGCGGCGTAGAGCGCGATCGCGGTCGCGTTCGAGACGTTGAGGCTCTTGATCGCGCCGGGCATGTCGAGCCGGGCGAGGTGATCGCAGAGCTCGCGCGAGCGCTGGCGCAGTCCCTTGCCCTCGGCGCCCATCACCAGTACCAGAGGGCGGCGCAGCGGGACCTCGTCGAGCGAGACGTCTCCTTCCGAATCGAAGCCGAGCCGCAGGAAGCCGCGCTCGCCCAGCTTTTCCAGCGCATCCCCCAGATTCTTCACTGCGACCAGCGGCACATGTTCAAGTGCGCCGGAAGCCGATTTCGCCAGTACGCCCGTCGCTGCCGGCGAATGGCGGATGGTGACGATCACGGCGGCTACGGCAAAGGCCGCGGCCGAGCGCAGGATCGCCCCGACATTGTGCGGATCGGTGATCTGGTCGAGCGCCAGGACGATCGCATCGTCCGGCAGGCTGCCGAGATCGGGCGAGGGCAGGGGATCGCAGACGAGATAGAGCCCCTGGTGCACCGCATCCGGCGTCAGCAGCCGGTCGATCTGCGAGGGGCGCACCATCTCGGGCACGAGCGGCAATTCGCCGATCTCCTCGCTCAGGCGCTTCAGCGCGTTCTCGGTGGCGAGCAGCTTGCGGAAGCGTCGGCGCGGGTTGCGCAGCGCCTCGATCACGGGATGGGCGCCGTAGAGGATCGCCTCGTCGATCTCGCCGGGCCGGTGCGGCGGCGGACCATCGCGATCCGGACGGCCGCGGCGATTCTGGAAACGGGGGCGGGACGGGGCGGACATCATGGCTCCGGAAAGGTGACGCCATGCCCTGCCACGGCGCGGCCGGCTTGGCCAGCCCGATGGCCGGTGCGCGGGCTTTTCAACTCATTCATTACACGGAGCACAACGCAGATGACGACGACAGATCGACGCCTGTTCGTAGTGACCGGCGGGCCGGGCGCCGGCAAGACCACTCTGCTGGCGGCGCTGGCTTCGGCAGGCCATGCGATCGCCCCCGAGGCCGGGCGGGCGATCATTCGCGACCAGCTCGCCATCGATGGGCCGGCCTTGCCTTGGCGGGACCGGGCGTTGTTCGCCGAGCTGATGCTGAATTTCGACCTGCGCTCCCATGCGCAAGTGCAGGCGAGTTGGGCTCCGGTCTTCTTCGATCGCGGGGTGCCCGACAGCATCGGCTATCTCAGGCTCTGCGGGCTGCCGGTGCCGGAGCATGTCGACCGCGCGGCCCGTGCCTTCCGCTATGCCCGCCGCGTCTTCGTCGCACCGCCCTGGCGCGAGATCTACGCGCAGGATGCCGAGCGCAAGCAGGATTTTGCCGAGGCCGAGCGCACCTATGAGGCGGTTACGGCGGCCTATCGCGACCATGGCTATGAGCTGGTCGAGCTACCACGGGCCGACATCGAGACGCGCGCCGCTTTCGTGCTGGACCACATCTGAGGTCTCGCTTCCGATCGGTAAGCAGCCGCGCTAGGCTCGGGCCTTCGCCGCAGCCTCAGGAGGCGCGCCATGGCGGAAAGCTTGCAGGCCGGCACGATGCGCTCAGGCCGAACGCTCAATCATCTCGTGCCCGGGCGCGATTGCGGCGACTGCGTTGCTTGTTGCGAGGTGCTCCGCATCGTTGATCCCGAGGTCGGTAAGCCGGCCGGCGTCATGTGCCGCCACAATACCGGCAGCGGCTGCGGCATCCATGCGACGCGGCCGGAAATCTGCCGGCGCTGGTTCTGCCTGTGGCGGCGCATCGACGCCATGCCGGACGAGGTGCGGCCGGACCGTTGCGGCGTGATCTTCTGCCTGGAGGGTGAGGAGGATCATCCGAATCCGTTCGCACGCTTCTGCGTGGTGGCGCGGCCCGTCGGCAGCTCGCGGGCGCTGCGCAGCGAGCTGGTCAGGCAGGTCGTCGCCATGTTCGCCCGGCAGGGGGAGCTGCCGGTCTGGATGCATCGCCATGGCGTGCGCAGTCTGATTCATCCCCCGCCCGATCTCGCCGATGCGATCGAGCGGCCGGCAGAAACGCCGTTCCAGGCCTTCGTCCCGGCTGCGCTCGCCTGGCGCAGGCGTCACCGCAGCGCTTGGCCGCAGGGCTAGAAGGCGCTCGGAACGATTGTCTGTCGTCAGATGCCTTTTAGGCGTTGACAGGCGGCGGCCCTCTCCTCATAAGTCCGCCCGCGCCTGCTGCCCTTCACAAAAGTGAAACAGGCGGCTGCGGCCAGCCTTCGGGTTGGCCTGCGGCAAGGCGGGGGAATGTCCCGAGCGGCAAAGGGGGCGGACTGTAAATCCGCTGGCTATGCCTTCGCAGGTTCGAGTCCTGCTTCCCCCACCACTTCCGATCAGAGCTGCGAACCGGGCCACGGCCGGCAGCGCGGCTTCGTAAGCTGCTCTCGAAGTTGTCGTTTCTGCCGATAATTCGAATTTTACCGGGCTCGACGATGATCGCGTCGACGATGGCGTTGAGCCATACCTTCCGGCTTCAATTTCGCGACTGGACAGCTTTCTAGCGAGTTCCTGAGCGAATTCCTCGACGGCAGCTGCGTCGATGGCAGGTTGTTCAGCGAGTGTGGCCTTGGCGCGGTCAAGAGCAGGGAGAGAGAGGTCGCGGTTTTCGCGTAACTTCTGCACCCGTGCCTGGAGTGACGGTTCGGCCGGATCGAGAACGCCGCTCTCGATGCCGTGATAGAGGTTGGCCAAGGCCTTTTCTGCGTCTGCGGCATCCTGCTGAAGCTGACCGATGCGTTGGTGAACGGCGCCCTGCCGTGCCGCCGTACGTGCATGGAGCGCGGCCAGGATGCCGGTGAGCCGCTCAGGCACGATGAGCCAGTCGACGAGCTTTCCCATGACGCCCGCCTCGGCCGTATCGCGGCGGATCGATCTGCCAGCGCAGGCTTTAGCCTCTTTGTTGGTGGCGCTCGCACATTTGTAATAGGCGTAGCGGGACCCGTTGCAGGAGGTGCCGGTGGCCGGCGTCATGGCGTGCCCGCAGCAGCCGCAGCGAATCAGTCCACCGAAGAGGGACGGAGCGCTGTCGAGGCGAGGACCCCGACTACGAGGCTGTCGGTCGCCGAGACGAGTTTGGACGGCGTCAAAGGTTTCGCGGTCGATGATCGAGGGAACCTGATAGTCGATGATCTCATGGTCGGGCTTCTGGTCCTCGTGCTTGTCGAAGACGTTCCAGGCGCGGGTGCCGGTGTAGGCTTCGCGAACCAGCATTTCGTGGATGGTGCTCGAATAAAACTCACCGCCGCCGCGGGGGCGCTGACCGGCGTCGTTCAGATGCGCACACCCATGGGCCCGGACCTGCCATCGCCGGCTAGTGCGAGCTGGAAGACCAGCCGAACGACATCAGCCTCGACAGGGTCGATGACGAGCTTGCGTTTGGTCGCTCGGCCGATGGTGTCGGCTTCGACCGAGCGATATCCGAAGGGCGTTGCCCCGCCGTTTGAGAAGCCGAGCCTGGCGGTTGCGGTCATGCCGCGCATCATGCCGATCCGGGCGTCGTTGGATTTGAACTGGTTGGCGAGCCCCAGGATCAGCCGAATGAGCTCTCCGCTTTGCGGATCGGCGATATTCTCTGTCAGCGACCGGATGCGACGCCGTGGGAAGCGAGTTCGAGAACAGTCTTCTCCTGATCGAAGAGACTGCGGAAGCAGCGCGAGATCGAATGCACGAGCACCGCATCACTCGCCGAAGGCGAGGTTCGTTGTGACGATGACGGAGCTCTGCTCGTAGAGCCGGCTGACCAGGCGGAAGAGCAGTTGCCCGCCGGACTGGGCGAAGCGCAGATAGCTGAGTTCGTCGAGGACAATGAAGTCCATTCGGGCGAGATAGTCGGCCATGCGGCCCTGGCGGCCGGCTCGGGCTTCGGCCTCGAGCTTGTTGACGAGATCGACGATGTTGAAGAAGCGGCCGCGAGCGCCGGCGCGGATGCAGGCTCGGGCGACCGCGATGGCAAGATGGGTCTTGCCGGTCCCGGTGCCGCCGACGAGGACGACGTGGCGCTGATGGACCAGGAAGTTGCCCGCTCCCGCGCCCCTGATGAAATCGAGCGGCTGATCGCCGCAAGATGGCTGCCGGCCTAACCGACTTCGAATGGCTCCTGAGCCGTTCGGTTCCTGCCTCCCTGTTGACCAACTGGCCGCTCAGTCCTTCGGGGCTGGGCGGCTTTTTTGCGTTTCATCCTCTGGCTTTCAGCTCGACATAGCGGTCGATCTCAGATCTCAACGCCGCCACCGCTTCGGGGCCCATGCAAGCGTCTCGGCTACCAAATATTGGGTAAATGTTCGTGCGATGCTCGAGGCGCCAATCATCCTCACGAGAATCCACAGTTTGGCGTTACGCGGTGCGCGGCAACGCCAAAAGCGTGACAATTTGATGACGTTGTGTTAGCTCAGCGCCATATCCACTATGGGAATTCTGCTGTGTTCGCCCGCGCTGCCCTCGTATTATCGATAACGGTCGTTCTGGTTCGACCTTCCTATGCATACTTGGATCCAGGGACTGCTAGCATTGCACTTCAGGCTTTGATTGGGGGCCTTGCTGCTGCTTCAGTAGCTGTCGCGACCTTCGCGAGCCGGATTAAATCCTTCTTTCGTCGCCTTTTCAGTTCTTCGAAGGACGGGCAGTGAGCAGCGCAGTGGGGTTTGTCGCGGACCCGGCATCTTTCCGAGATCCGCTAGGCCGCGTTTACGTGGAGCGCGGCCGTGTCTTGCGCGCCATGACCGGCTCTGCTTCCGAAGATCATCAAGCTGCGCGGTATCTTTTGGATCCGCTGGAGAAGGCTGGGCGAATTGTTAAATCATCTCCAGTTGTCGCGCCAGACCTGGGGGCACATGTCGTCGAACATCCAAAACTGCCGATCATAACCTACCCTTATGAGTGGTGCTTCGACGCGCTCCGCGACGCTGCGCTTCTTCATCTGGATTTGCAGTTGGATTTGCTCGAGGGCGGCTTCGCGCTGACTGATGCCTCTGCCTTCAATGTGCAGTTCGTCGGCCACCAGCCGATGTTCATCGATGTGACCTCCATTAGACGTTATGTCGACGGTGAGTACTGGGGCGGATACCGGCAATTCTGTGAACAATTTCTCTATCCGTTGCTACTCACCTCACACTGCGGTGTTCCATTCCAATCGTGGTATCGAGGGCGGTTGAGCGGAATTGACGGGCGGGATCTGGCCAGGCTGCTGCCGACCAGTTCATGGTTCTCGCTCAGGGCCGTCCTCCACGTGCATTTACATTCCATCCTTGAGGACCGGCTGCGCCGGCGTGCGCCTGGGGTACAGCGCACACCGCAGAAAGCGATGCCGCGGTCCGGATATCTCGGGCTTTTGCAGGGCCTTAGGCGGTGGATTAAAAATATCCGTGACCCAAACACCCAAGGCACGGTGTGGTCGGACTACGAAGGCGACAACAGTTATCAGGCGGAAGAAACGCAGTCCAAAAGTCGTTTTATTTCGACTTTTATATCCGAGACGAAGCCGAAAATCGCTGTAGATCTTGGTTGCAATAGCGGGTTATTTTCCGAAGTGGCCTTAAAGGCCGGAGCTGATTTAGTAATCGGGCTAGAAGGCGATCACGGTGCCATTTCCCGAGCTTTCGCGCGAGCGAAGGAAAGATCTCTTCGCTTTCAGCCGTTGTTAGTTGACCTTGCAAATCTGGCGCCAGACCAGGGGTGGTCGGGCACGGAGCGCATGAGCCTCCATCGACGCCTCAAGGCAGACGCGTTGATCGCGCTAGCTGTCGTCCACCATTTGACGTTTGGGTCCAGTATTCCGCTGCCTGTCGTTCTTAAATGGATTCTCAGTCTTGCGCCTGCAGGGGTGATTGAGTTCGTGCCGCCGAACGATCCGATGGTGTTGGCACTCTCGGCGCATCGTGAGACCGGCCACCTCAGCTACAATCGCGACGAATTTGTTCGCGCTTTGGAAGGTAATGCAACAATCTTGCGGTCTGAGGTTATCTCGAAAACCGGGCGCGAACTGTTTCAATTTGAACTCAAAAAGCCGAGCAGATGATATCGAATTCGCAAATCCGGGGCATACCCGGCGCATCTCTCGGCGTTGTTCTGCTAATAATTATCCCTTTTTACCTAGCGTGCGTCAAAACAAACGTATCTTTATTGCCTTTCACGTGGCTGTTTTGGGCATTCGTCGTTTCAGTCGGCGCTCTTTCATGGATTCTTTTCGTCTCTGTCATCATCTCACGCATATCGGACCGTGCCGGAGTTTGGGTGGATGCCGCTTGCTGCGGTTTTCTTGTTGCGGTCGCGTTCAATCACGTATTTCTGTTCGATATGACTTCGTCGACGCAGTTAAATGGCAAAAATCTGCGGCTGTCGATACAGTCCAGCATCGGTGATTTATCTGCTGTAGTATTTATTCTGATTGCGGCAGGTGTCGCATTTGCTGCTCGTCACGGGCGGCGGCGGCTTGTTCTAATTTCAGCTGCTACTATATTGGCATGCTCATCAACTATCATTGGTCAAGCATTTCAGGGTGGTAGCCCGTTCTTGGAAAAAGACGAGTTGGCTCCTGATTTTAATTCGCTTTCTCGAAAGAAGAATATTATCCACTTGCTTCCCGATTCGATGCAAGCGGATGCCGTGATCGAGGTCTTGGACGCCGATAAGGCGTTTCGTGAGAAATTTAAAGGGTTCCGGCTTTTCCCAAATCATATTGGGATGTTTCCGTTTACGGCACCATCTCTGACGACGATGATGACCGGGGCGCCTCATGACCTGACAAAAGGATACGTGCTCGATGAAGTCGAAGCGAAGCTTGACGATGAGAGCATTACAACAGAGTTGGCCAAAGACGGGTTTCGCATTCATTATGTCGGCTTGGGTAAGTACTTTTGCGGAACCCGGTATGTCAGTTGCGTCGTCGCTAATTTCGGCCAGCTTGAAGCGCCCGATGTAGGTAATTCAACTTCGGAAGATATTTGGAACCTCGCCCTCCTTCTCGACTTAAGCGCCCTCCGCGCGGCGCCTGTGTCGCTTTCTCAGGCGATTTTCTCAAGTTATCAGTGGCCAATCTCATCGCGCGTGCGACGTCATTTTCAGTTTAGCTTGACGCCGGATCCGCTGATTGTTGACTGGGCAAGATCCTTGACCGTCGACGATTCCGCGTCGCCGCGCTATTATTTCTATCATTACATCGGGACCCACCGCCCCCTACGATGGGACGGCAATTGCAGGCGAATGGCCCAGCCGTCCATTTCGCGCGAGGCGCAATTGGGTCAGACGCGATGCGTTCTTCAAAACATCGCTGCCCTGATCGATCGCCTTCGCGAGCTAGGGGTCTATGACCAAACCGCGTTCGTAATAAGTGCCGATCATGGTACAGGAATTCTTGGGGGAGATACGCATGGGGACAACGGCAAATTCGTTGTTGACCGTGCTACTATTGCAGTGGCGCGCCCTATCCTCATGGTTAAATCGTTGAATGACCAAAACGATTTGCTTTATTCGAATAGCCCTACTTCGGTAATAGATATTCCTGATATACTTCTATCACTTGCCAAGACAGGAGATTGGCGAGATGAGCCTAAGGCTCCCCGAGTTCGTACGTTTCGTTTCGTTGATTCAGATAATTTTCATTATGATCGGCCGGACTTCGTTCCTAGCGATGCTTATATTGTTCCCGATGATCCGACCCATGGTGAGAAATGGCAGCTTTTTGAACTGCAGCGTAAAGAGATTGCGCCACCAGCGCTGATCGAATTCACCGCAGAAGATATCGCACGTTTCCAGCGAGGCAGTCTTTCAGGCGGCACTCCGTTGCGTGATGGAGGCGGAGCGTGGGTCGACCGACAGATGGATGTGCTGATTTCGGCGCCGGAGGGGGCCAATACGCTCATCGTCGAAGCTAGACCGTTTTCCGAGGGGACGAAAATATCGGTGGCCCTCAATGGCCGGCCTTTGATTCAGGGACGTACACTGAAGATTAATGACCCCGGCCAGTGGATGATACGGAACGCTATTTGTGTCGGACAATCGAACATAATGACCGGGAATAACCATGTAAGTTTGTCCGTTTCTGGCGGAGCGCAAACATTGTTCGGTGATGTTCGTTTTGTACGGTCACCTAACTGTTGATTTCCGAGAGGGCTCGCGCTCGCCGCCTGCAGCTGAATTTTGGCGCTCATTCTGTGCATCTTTGCGGAGAACGCGGCTGCCAAGGGATAGCTCGACGGCACCGGCGGCGCCTAGCCTCACATCCGGGGCGAAGTCAGCGGCGAATCTCAAGTGCCCGACCAAATCTCCGAAAGGTGCGGTCATGCGGCGGACCCTCCGAAGACGTCATTTTGAACCGGCCGTGGATCGATCGTAGCGGCTGCGCGCAGAGCGCGGGCGGCGCCATCGCGCATCCAGCCATCTGAGACACCCCGGAAGTCTGCCTCCCGCGTCAGGACCGCCGCATAGTGCTCCAGATACGCCCGGCGCTTGGCTGGGGTGTCCGCGTTCGGAGGAAACGTAGATCGTCATGCTGCGGACCTCCGGTGAGCAAGCCGAGCCATCGCGATCAGAACGTCGCGGCACTCGGCCGGCGTGGTGTTGCGGATGCGGGTTTTGTCCTTGCCGCCGACCATGGCCATCATGCCGATGCGGCGAGCCTTGGCGTATCCGTGCTTGGCGAGGGCAACCGGGTGGATGCACTGCTCTCCAGCGCCCCAGCGCAGTGACGGCGGATCGACGCCGGCCGCATACAGCCGATCGCCTTGCGGGAGAGATGGCCGTAGTGACCTTGCTCGACGTGGCAGGTCCAACCGCCATCGAAATCCGCGGACACCCAGCCACCACTCGCCGGCGGCTCTGCCAAGTCAAACGCCGCCCAGGCTCTCGAATGAGCGGGGTGTTCAAGGACGCCATCCCACTGTCGAACTGATGCAAGCGCTGCTTCGAAGCAGCCGCCATCATCGCCAAGCCGTACTGATGCGGCCTGTTCGGAGCGCCATGCCAATACCGGCCCCAGCGCTGGCAAGGCGGATGCGCGGCGACCGGCAGCGGCCCGGCGTAACGCCGGGCGTCGCGCTCCTCGTCCCAGGGGGCCATTCTAGGAAGTCCGAAATAGGCGCCGTCCTTCTCAACATAGAGAGCCGCCACCTTACCCATCGACGGCCTCCCCGTTGGAGGCTTTGGCCAATGCCGCTTCGATGGCGGGCAGAGTGCCGTGCGCGGGGTCGGCCGTGTTGGCGTCCGCATGCGGATGAAGCCGAGCTAGATGCCGTTCGCGATGAACTCGCGGGCCTTCTCCAGCGCCTCGAACATGTCGGGAGCCGCCGATCTTGGCGAGATGCTGTTCACCGTGCAGCGAGACGCAGACGATCTCGCCTTCGCGACCGATGATGCGCCACTCGCCCGTGACGGGATGGAGATCAACGCTCCACTGCATCGGAGCCTCCCTTCGCGGGAGTGATGAAGCTCTTGCAGACCGTCAGCGGGCCAAGGCCGCCCTCAACCGCCACCGTCTTGCGGTTGACCTTCAGAACGCGGCGGACACCGTAAAGCGTAGTGTCGACCAGATCGCCCGGCTTCACGTCACACGCCGCGATGACCTCGTCGCGCTTCCGCTGGGTGTCGCCGGCCATGACGGCGCCGCGCTCTGCCAGCCGGTTAGCCTTCTTCGAAAGCTCCTCGGCTTCCGCAGCGATCATTGCCACCCGCTGGACCTTGGCACGCTCCCGGTCACGGTTGCGGGCGAACGAGCTGCCGGCTGCATTACCATAGGCAGGCTGCGTTCAGAATGCCGGATCATCGTTGACCGTGTCCTGGATGCGGGCGGCTTCAGAGAACTTGGCTACCGCCTGCGAGTGAAGCTCGACCACATGGCGATCAACTAGAGCTTGCCGCTCTTCCCGTGTCGCGCTCAAGGGAGTGCCCTCCGAGGGGTGGAGGGAAGGGGCAAGAATGATGCGGGCGCCCCGCGAAATTGTCCTTTCAGATCAAAGACAGAAGAATTGCCCGCACCTTCGGGCAAGCCGCTGAAATCACCCGGATGTGGGAAAACTGCTTCCCCCACCACGGCGAGCCTACGGGGCGAGAGTAGCGAATACTCCGCCTTCCCCGAATCCGGGCAAGCTGATAGCCTCGCGGGATCGGCTATTCGGGTATGACGGTGCAGTGACAGCAAAGACCCAAGGGGGCGGTTCTGTCGCCGCGCTCGGCGCCATCGTTGCCGGCGCATTGATCCTGCAGGTCGCCGGGACGATCGTGAACACGGTCGTGCCGCTGCAGATGGCGATCGCGAACCAGCCGCCGCTGCTGATCGGTCTCGTCGCCTCCGCCTATTCGCTGGGGTTCCTGATCGGCTGCTTCGTCAATCCCTCGCTCGTTCGCCGCGTCGGTCACATCCGTGGCTTTGCCGTCTTCGCTGCGCTCCAGGCGGTCTCGACGCTGAGCTTTCCCATGCTCCCGGAAGCCTGGTGGGGGATTTCGCGGCTGGTCATGGGCCTGGCGGCGGCCGGCCACGGCATCTGCATCGAGAGCTGGATCAGCGGCCAGGCCAACCGGTCCCAGCGCGGCCGCATCTTCGGCATCTACCAGATCCTCAACCGCGTCGCGCTGATCGGCTCGCAGATCGGCATCGGCTATGTCGCGATCCAGTCGCAGGACGTCTTCCTCTTTGCCAGCATGGCCTTCTCGATCGCGCTGATCCCGGTGGCGCTGACGCGGGCGAGGGGCCCCGAATCGAGCGAGATCGTCTCGGTCGGCCTCAGGACGCTGTGGCAGCAGGCGCCGGCTGCCGTGGTCGGCTGCCTCTATGTCGGCATGGTCGGCGGCCCGCTGACCAGCGTCGCCCCCGCCTATGGCATCCTCTCCGGCCTCGACCAGCGCGCCACCATCCTGCTCACCGCCGGCATCCAGATCGGAGCGCTCCTGCTGCAGTGGCCGATGAGCCTGCTGGCGGACCGTGTCGCCAGCCGCCTGATCATGCTGATCGCCACCAGCATCGTCGCGGTGGTCGCAGCCGGCCTGATGATGGTCCTGGAGGTCGATGCCGCCCATGGCCGCATCTGGCTCTTCGGCCTGTTCGCCCTGATCGGCGGCTGCAGCATCCCGCTCTATACCGTCGCTGTGACGCACGCCTATTTCCGCATGGGGCGCGACCAGGCAGTCGGGCTCTCGGCCCAGCTCCTCTTCCTCTGGGGTACTGGCTCGGCGATAGGGCCGCTGGCCGCGACCTTGCTGATGCAGCTCCGGGGGCCGCAGGGCATGCTGATCTACCTCGTCGGACTCTCGGTCGCCGTCGCGATCTATATCGCGCTGCGAATCTCGCGGAATCCGTCGCCGCCCATCGTCGAAGGTGAGCGCAACGCCAGCGGGCCGACGATCCCCGATATCGAGATGGCCAAGCGCTGAAGCTGGGGCAGGGCGGCACCGGTCATCATGTCGCCGGAGCAGGGTCGGCCGAGGCGGGCCGCCTCGTCACATGTCGGGGCTGATCAGAAGTCGAGGAAAAGCAGAGCCAGCATGCCCATGCCGTGGATCAGCATGACCAACGGCCGCGGTATCGCCGAAATAATCTCGGCCCTGAACGGGCAGTAGAGCTCGTCGAGGTCGGACATGTGGTTCCCCCGGACTGATCGCTATCAGCCTTGAGTTGCCCTATCGCCCCCCATTTGGGGGGATTCGACGCTCACTTTTAGTTTATTGGGACTCGAAATCCGCCCTTCCTCCCCCAAATGGGGGCTGCCGGGTGGCACGGCGTCGTTAGATTTGCCGCCGGGGAGAAGGACGATGGGGATTACGCTTTTCAGCACAGCGGTGGCGGCTGCCGGCGCGCTGGCCTTCGGCACGTTCGTCGGCGGGGCTGCGCTCGGCCTGTTCACCGGCGCCGCGATCTGGCTCGGACAGCGTGCCTTGAGCGATATGTGAGCTTGTGCGTGCACACCTCAGGTGGATGAGGCCATGTTCTTCGCCGGGATGGGTTGACACCTACCGGCCTGATGCGGAATTTGGCGGCCGACGCGGGTGTAGCTCAATGGTAGAGCAGCAGCCTTCCAAGCTGAATACGAGGGTTCGATTCCCTCCACCCGCTCCAAAAATTCCACTGAATCGCAACGCTTGATCTCCTTCGGGTTCGGTGTGTTCCAACTTTCCGGACTGCCGATCGGCTCGGAATTCCAACTTTCGTTCTGACCATGTCCCGTCGCGGCGCGCCCAGCGACCCTTCAATCTCGCCTCATCGGCGCGCCTGATGCTGGCAAGATCCACAGGGTTGTAGGTCGAGAAGCGGTTTGTCCGAGCGGTGGATGCTGTTGGCCATCTTGGTCCCGACATCGGCCGGGGGAGTCCCGCCAGCAAAGGCTTCAGGGCGCCGCATGTTTCGCAGCTGGCGGGGGCGGGTTACTGACGCGTGGCATAATCATGGCCAGATTGCGGCGCGTTGCGGGTAGCAAAGCCGCAAGCTGATCTGCTATGCGTGCGTGGGGGGAAGAGCGGTGATCTGCCTGTCTATCTGGCTGCTCACCATGGATAAACTCACGGAAGCGCGCGAAAACCGAGCTGACCGTCCCAAGGGCCGCACGCGGTGCTGGACATATTTCCGCCGCAGGACAGGAGAAATGCCATGCTAAAGATCGCCATCGCCGCAGCAGGGTTCGCTGCTCTGAGCCTCGCGGCGGCTCCGGCCTTCGCCCAGGGCAAGAAGGGCAAGGACGAGTTCCTCGGAGTCGATCTCGACACCGGCCGGACCTATTACGACGGCCGCAACGACGGCAAGTACTGCCTCTACAAGACCGTTCGCGTGTTCAACCGCTATACCGGCTACTACGAGAACCGGCGCGTGCGCCGCTGTGGCCGCGGCCTCTATATGTGAGCGGCTGACATGACCCGTATCGCGAAGTTCATCGTCGCCCTCGGCCTTGCGTCCGCAGCAGCGGCCTGCGGTCCGACCGTCGTCGCCGATCCTAACGGCCGGCTCATCAATACCGGGCTGGTGCAGGATGGCGACTGCCTGACCCGCACGGTCATGGTCTATGACCGCGAGCTCGGCTACGAGCGCGCGGTCGAGCAGCAGTTCTGCGGCGGACGCCCGCGCATCGCGCGCTGATCATTCCGTTTTGAGTCCTGTGCAGGCCCCGCCACAGCCGTGACGGGGCCTGTCCTTTTGCGGGCCATGCGCCGTCCACGATCCGGCGCGATTTCTTTCTGTCTGACCGATTCTGGTCGAATGGAAACCACGCTACTCTGGAGCGACTGAATCACTCGGATCGTTCCGGAGAGGCGTCACATGCCAAAACTCTGCAAGTTCACCTCGCCCAGCGACGGCAAGCCCGTCTACGTCAATCCTGACCAGGTCAGTGTCGTCTACACCTTCAAGGGCCAGCCCCCCGACACGATCATCGCCTTCCGCAAGGACTTCCAGCTCGGCGTGAAGGAAAGCCTGGAAGAGACTGTCAGGATTCTTGAAAGCGCCGCCGAGAGCGCTGAGGGCTGACGCCTTGAGCCGGCGCAGCTCTCTCCGCATCAGCGCCGGATTGTCGCCCCAAAGCAGCCATGCGGCGCTTCCATCCTCGCCTCATGAGGATCATAGCCGCATCTGCTCTCACCCTGGCGCTCAGTGCTTGCGCGAGCACGCCGGACCCGATCGTCGAGGACCGCTCGCGCTGCGACGCCTATGGCTTCCAGCGCGGCACCGACGCCTATGCCAACTGCGTCATGACCCAGGATCGCGACCGCGAACGGCGCTATGAGCGTCAGGCCGGGCAGCGGCCCAGTCGCGCAGAGCGATCCTATCGTTCTGACGAGGAGTAGCCGCGGGCTTTCGGGCCTATTATCGGCTGCCACGACCGGTGGGTTTCGCTCTTGCCGGATTCCAGCCGCTCAGACTGTTCGGTCGGACGCATGATCCATCAGTCCCGGCTCGTGACGGCGCACCTTGTCGTGCGGCCCTTCCTGGCCGCCGATGCGCCCTTGCTCGTCGCACTCTTCGCCGATCCGCAGGTCCATCGCCATGTCGGCGACGGCCAGCTGCTTGCACCTGATGTCGCGGCGCTCTGGATCGAGCGCTCGGCCGCCAATCTCGAACGCTTCGGCTACGGCACCGGCGCCGTGGTCGAGCGCGCCGGCGGCGAGCTGATCGGCTGGGCCGGCTTCGCCCGGCCGGGCGATGGCACGCAGGAGGTGATCTACGGGCTGCGGCGAGCGAGCTGGGGCAGGGGATTGGGCAAGGAATTGCTCGCCGGCCTGCTCGCCTTTGCTAGGGAGCGCGGCATCACCTCGGTGAGGGCTACGGTCGATCCGGACAATGGCGCCTCGGTACATCTGTTGCGACAGGCCGGATTCGTGCTGGCCGAACCGGGCTATCGCGGCGATGCCGGGGCCGATCTTTATCTGCATGGCGGCTGAGCGTCCCGGTCGCTCAAAAAAGCAAGATGTTGTTCCTGAACGGCTCGATCGCAGTTCATTCTTCTCCGCGACGCGGGTCCCGCGCGAAGTCCCGTCACCGACAGCCGTTCGCCGGCTGTTATGGGTCGCCGTCATGCGTCGATCGCAGGCTCGGCCGGAGGCGCGCCGGTTGGGCTTTGCCATGAAGACGGCTACTGATCGCTCGGCCGCTGGGCCGCATCGCCATCAGGGACCGGCAGGACGATGATCCTCGACGAGCGCACCTACGCCATCAAGCCCGCGCATGTGCGCGACTATCTCGACCTCTATGTCGCCGAGGGGATGGAACTGCAGATCTCCCATCTCGGCCATCTGATCGGCTGGTTCACCACCGATAGCGGTGTCGTCAACGAGGTCGTGCACATGTGGCGCTTCGAGGATGCCGGCGATCGCGAGCGCCGGCGCGCCGCGATGGAGGCCGATCCACGCTGGCAGGTGTTCCGCGCCAAGGCGGCCCCTTACGTGCTCGAGATGCGCAGCCGGATCCTGCGGCCGACGCATTTCTCGCCGCTGCGTTGAACTGGTGCCGGGCGCTGCCATGGCCGCTGCGCCGACCAGACCGTCCGCTCGTCTGATCGGTGAGCGCGGGCTGGCCATCCTTGTCGCGGGCCTCGAATGGCTGGGCGCGGCGATCCTCGCCGTGCTTTTCCTCGTCGTGATGGCCGCGGTCACGCGGCGATATCTGCTCGGAGACGGCCTGGTCTGGTCGGACGAACTCGCGATCTGGCTCAATGTCGCGCTCGTGGCTGTCGGGGCGCCCCTGGCGGCGACCAGCGCGCTCGCCATGCGGCTCGACGTCGTCGTCAACCTCTTGCCGGCGCCGGCGCGGCGCATCGCCGCCATCCTGGCGGAAGCGATCGCCGTCCACGGCGCACTGGTGCTGGCGCTTGGCGGCGCCAGCGTCGCGGCGCTGGTCGGCGGCACCTCGACCGTGCTCGGCTTGCCGGAGAGCCTGCGCTTCGCGACCTTCGCGGTTGGTGGGGGGCTGACGCTCGTCGTCGTGCTCTGGCGGGCGGCGCTGACGCACTCCTGGCCGGCGGCACTCGGAGTGCTCGTGATCGGCGCCGGTCTCTACGGGCTGGCGAACAGCGCGACCGGCCTCTTCGTTGGAACGCCGAGCCTGATCGCCGGGCCCGCCGCCGCAGCAGGGCTCCTGCTTGGCGCGCCCTTGCCCTTCGCACTGCTTGCCGGTGTTTCGCTCTCGGGCGCCTTCGGCGGCCTGCTGCCGGAGCCGGCCATCGTCCAGAACACGGTGGCGGGCGTCTCGAAATTCCTGCTGCTGGCGATCCCGTTCTTCCTGCTCGCCGGCGAGCTCCTGACCGCGGGCGGCCTTGCCGAGCGGCTGGTGCGCTTCGCAGCGGCTCTCGTCGGGCATTTCCGGGCCGGGCTGGCGCAGACCGCCCTGGTCGCGAGCGTGCTCTTCTCCGGTGCCTCCGGCTCCTCGGTTGCCAATGCCGCCTTCGGCGCCAAGGTGATGGCGCCGGCGCTGGTCGCGCGTGGCTATCCGCCGGCCAATGCGGCGGCGATCGTCGCGGGCGTCTCGATGCTCGACAACATCATCCCGCCCTCGATCGCCTTCCTGATCCTGGCGGCGGCGACCAATCTCTCGGTTGGCTCGCTCCTGGTCGGTGGCTTCGTCGCGGGTGCGGTGCTGACGCTGGCACTCGCCATCGGCATCCATCTCAGCGTGCGCGGCGTCGTCGATTCCGCCCCGCGCGCCAGCGGTAGCGAGCGGGCGCGATCCTTCGTCGGCGCGCTTCCGGCGATCGGGCTCGGCATCGTCGTCGTGGTCGGGATCCGCTTCGGCGTCGTCACGGTGACCGAAGCCTCGGCGCTCGCCGTCGCCTATGCGCTGGTCGCCTGCCTGCTGCTGCGCAGCCTGAGCGGTGCGGCCGTGCTGGCGTCCTTGCGCAAGGCGGCGGGGGAGGCGGCGGCGGTCGGTTTGCTGATCGGCGCCTCCGCGCCCTTCGCCTTCCTGCTCGCGGTCGACCGCGTCTCCGAGCAGATGGCCGGGCTGGTCAACGCGCTGGGTGGCGGGCCGCTTGCGGTGATGCTGCTCTCCAACCTCGTCCTGCTGATCGCCGGCCTCTTCCTCGATATTGGCGCGGCGATCCTGCTGCTGGCGCCGCTGCTGCTGCCGGCGGCGATCGCCGCGGGGCTTGATCCGATCCAGTTCGGCGTCGTGCTGGTCGTCAACCTGATGATCCACGGGCTGACGCCGCCGCTCGGCATCCTCGTCTTTGTCGTCAGCGGCATCATGCGTCTGTCGCCGGCCGCGGTGTTCCGCGCAGTATTGCCCTTGCTGGCGAGCCTGCTGGTCGCGCTCTTCGTCCTCTGTCTTGCGGTGGCGGCCTGGCCGTCGCTACCTGTCTCCATGAAGGAGTTGTTCCGATGGCTTTGACCCGCCGCACCTTCGCTGCCGCCACGCTTGCAGCACCGGCCATTCTCTCAGGCCGCGCTTTTGCCGCTGGCCGGCCGGTCACGGTCGCGTCCTTGCTCGGCGAGGACAAACCGGAGACGAAGATCTGGCGCCGTGTCACCGAGAAGCTCGCGCAGAGCGCGCCCGGCCGCTTCGATTTGCGCGTCGTGCCCAATGCCGCGCTCGGCGGCGAGAAGGAGGTCGCCGAGGGGCTGCGTCTCGGCTCTGTCCAGGCCTCGTTGTTCACGATCTCGGCGTTGTCGTCCTGGGTGCCGGACGGGCAACTGCTCGACCTGCCTTTCCTCTTCCGTGACCGGCAGCATCTGAAGCGCGTGCTCGCCGGGCCGCTCGGCGAGGAGCTGAAGCGCAAATACGAGGCGCAGGGCTTCGTCGTGCTCGGCTTCATCAACTACGGCGCCCGCCATCTCCTCGCCAAGGAGCCGCTGACCACGCCCGCCAGCGTCAAGGGCAAGCGCATCCGCGTCATCCAGAGCCCGCTGCACACCGAACTCTGGTCGGGCTTGGGCGCCTATCCGACGCCGATCCCGATCCCCGAGACCTACAACGCGCTGAAGACCGGCGTGGTCGACTGCATGGACCTGACCAAATCGGCCTATGTCGGCTTCAAGCTGCACGAGGTCGTGCCCTATCTGATCGAGACTGGCCATATCTGGGCGACCGGCGTCGTTGCCGTCTCGGCCAGCTTCTGGAAAGGCCTTTCGGCCGAGGACAAGGCGGCCTTCGCGACTGCGGCCGCGGAAGGAGCGGGCTATTTCGACGAGCTCATCGTTGCCGATGAGGACGCCTCGATGGCCAAGGCCAAGGCAGAGGGCGGCAAGGTGGTGCAGCCGGAGGATCGCCCCGGCTGGGAGGCCGGCGCGCGCAAGGTCTGGGCTTCCTTCGCGCCCAAGCTCGGCGGCCTCGAGAAGATCGAGGCGATCGCCAGCAGCGCTTGAGCCGCCGGGCTGCCGTCTGATCCGCATTGGCTTCCAAGGAGATCCTCACGCATGTCCGATCGTCCCGTCCTTCTCGTCACCGGCGGCAGCCGCGGCATCGGCGCTGCGATCTGCCGCTTCGCCGCCGAGCGCGGCTATGACGTCGCCGTCAACTATCAGGGCAATGCCCAGGCGGCGGCCGATGTCGTCGCGTCCTGCGGCCGGGCAGGGGCCAGGGCGGTCGCGATCCAGGGTGACATGGCGAACCTTGCCGACATCACCCGCGTCTTTGCCGAGGCCAAGGCGGCGCTCGGGCCGCTGACCGCTATCGTCAACAACGCCGCCATCACCGGCAAGAGCAGCCCGCTCGCCAAGTCGGACCCGCAGGTCATCCGCGCCTGCATCGACCTCAACGTCACCGGCGCGATCCTGGTGGCGCGCGAGGCGGCCCAAGCCCTGCTCGCCAATGAGGGCGCGAAGAACCGCGCCATCGTCAACATCTCCTCGATCGCGGCCGGGCTCGGCTCGCCCAACGAATATGTCTGGTACGCTGCCTCGAAGGCGGCGGTCGATTCCATGACGATTGGCCTGGCGATCGAACTCGCCCCGGCAGGAATCCGCGTCAATGCGGTGGCGCCCGGCATGACGCAGACCGATATCCACGCGCTCTCCGCCGGCGATCCGGGGCGCGTCGCCCGCATCGCGCCGACGATCCCGCTGCGGCGCGTCGCCGAACCGGAGGAGATCGCCGAAGCCGTGCTGTTCGCGCTCTCCGAGGCCGCGTCCTACATGGTCGGCTCGGTCATCCGGGTCGGCGGTGGCCGCTGAGAGGCTTCTTCAGTTGCAGACTTCCACCTGCCGCATGCGCCCTTCGACGAAGGCTTGCGTGAAATGGCAGGGCATGCGGTTCATCGGCTGCGAGTACCAGGTCGCCGTCGGCGAGTCGTGATAGACCGGATAGGCCTGTGTCTGTGGCTCCGCCGGAGGCTGGGTCATGTGCTGGTTCTGCATGGTCCGGTTGCTCGCGACAGTGGTGATCAGGCCATGATTGCCTGAGCCACCGACGGCAGCCGAGGCCGGTGACGGAAGAGCGAGGCTCCCGAGGGAACCGGCGAGGGCAAACGCTGCTGCGATCAGGGTCTTGTTCATGACAGCCTCCAAAGTCGCGATAGCAAGTGGTCAAGGCCATTGGCCGCGCCTGGTGGGCGGGGGCAACCGACTCTGCCGCCTCCAAATCGGCCAAGCTGTGGCCTTGTCGTGAGGCCCTAATCACGAAGCCGTGCCGCGGTACTCACGAGGCGGTGAGGCACTACTGGCGGTTCAAACGACAGAATCGGCTGCGGGAACAGCCGCAGACGGCTGGAGCCGCGGCGCGTCCGTGCTAAATCGGCTGCCGCCCTGTTCAACCGGAAGCCGCCATGCGCGTTCTATTCGTCCTGATAGCCTTCGGCATGGTCGCGGTGCCGGCCCTGCTCGCGCTGGCGCGCAGCGACCTGCCGCGCGGCCGCCGGATCGTGAATGCGCTGATCGTCTTCCTGGCGCCGGCCTTCGCGCTCGGCCTGATCCATGGCGTGCCGGAGCTCGACGGCAGGGCGCTGCAATATCCGGTCGCCTGGACGACGCTGCGGCTCGTCCTGACCGGGCTCGCCTTGATCCTGCCCTGGTGCCTCTATGTCTGGCTCAACGGCCGGCGCTGACTTTCCGACGGATTTTTCGACATGACCGAACCGACGCAGACCCCGCCGATCGACCACGCCTTCACCGGCGACCGCAAGGGCCCGGCTCATGACCCGACCTATGCCGGCGCGCTCTCCTTCATGCGCCGCCGCTACAGCAAGGACATCGCCGGCTGCGATGCCGTGGTCTGGGGCGTGCCCTTCGACCTTGCCGTCTCGAACCGGCCCGGCACGCGCTTCGGGCCCCAGGCGTTGCGCCGCGTCAGCGCGATCTTCGACGGTGACGCGCAATATCCCTCGCGGATCGATCCGTTCGAGACGCTCGCCGTGGTCGACTATGGCGACTGCCTGCTGCCACGCAGCGACCTGCAGGGCTGCGCCCGGGCGATCGAGAACGAGGCAGCAGCGATCATCGCGGGTGGCGCCCAGCTCATCACGCTCGGCGGCGATCACTTCATCACGCTGCCGCTGCTGCGCGCCCATGTCGCTCGCCATGGCAAGCTCGCCATCGTGCAGTTCGACGCGCATCAGGACACCTGGGATGATGGCGTCGGCGCGATCAGCCACGGCACCTTCGTGCTCGAGGCGGTGCGCGAGGGGTTGATCGACACCGAGCGCTCGATCCAGATCGGCATCCGCACCGTCGCGCCGCGCGATTGCGGTATCAAGGTGATCGACGCCTATCGGGCGCACGCGCTTGGCGTCGACGGCATCGCTGCCGCGATCAAGGAGCGGGTCGGGCAGGGGGCGGCCTATCTCACCTTCGACATCGACGCGCTCGACCCGGCCTTCGCGCCCGGCACCGGCACCCCGGTCGCTGGTGGCTTCTCCTCAGCCGAGGCGTTGCGGATGGTCTGGGCGATCCGCGACCTCGACTTCCGCGGCATGGACATCGTCGAGGTCTCGCCGCCCTACGATCATGCCGATGCGACCGCGATCGCGGGCGCGGCGGTGGCGCAGCACTATCTGCAGGCACTGGCGCTGAAGAAGGCGGGGTGAATCGGAATCGCAGCTTCCGCTGCCATCTGATTCCAAGCATTGCGGTATTGAGGCGGGGGGGACCCTCTCCTTCCAGGAGAGGGGTTCTGCGTTGCGGTTCCGGCGCCCCCATCATTGACAGCCGCTCCCGCCCGGAACATATAGCGCCGCATGACCACGAACCCGACCCGACGTCGTAGTGAACAGGCCGCCCCGGCGCGCCCGCGATGACGCTCGGCTTCTAGCCCGAACGCCCGCGACCGCGCCCTGAGCGCGGTTTTTTTATGCCCGTCGCAAAACTGATGTCCGGTCTTGCGACAAGGCCAAGTTCCAAAGCCAGCCAACCAGTTCCGCCCGCTTCCACCAGACACCTTGCGAGGGTCCGATGAGCCAGAACCTGAAATCCATTTTCATCGACGGCGAAGCCGGCACCACCGGGCTCGGCATCCGCGAGCGCCTCGCCGACGTGGCGGAGGTCGTGGTCAAGAGCATCGATCCGGACAAGCGCAAGGATCCGGCCGCCCGCAAGCAGATGATGGCGGATGTCGATCTCGTCGTGCTCTGCCTGCCCGACGATGCCGCCAAGGAATCCGTCGCGCTCGCCGACGAACTCGGCAGCGACGCGCCCAAGATCGTCGACGCCTCGACCGCCCATCGCATCGCGCCGGGCTGGACCTATGGCTTTGCGGAGCTGGAGCCGGGCTTCGCCCAGAAGGTCGCCAATGCCAACCGGGTCGCCAATCCCGGCTGCTACCCGACCGGCGGCATCGCGCTGCTGCGCCCGCTCGTCGATGCCGGGCTGCTACCTGCCGACTATCCCATCACCGTCAATGCGGTCTCCGGCTATTCCGGTGGCGGCAAGAGCATGATCGAGGCCTATGAAGCCGGCACGGCGCCCGATTTCGAGCTCTACGGCCTCGGCCTCAAGCACAAGCATCTGCCTGAGCTGCAGGCCTATTCGCGGCTGGAGCGGCGGCCGATCTTCGTGCCTTCGGTCGGCAATTTCCGGCAGGGCATGCTGGTCTCGGTGCCGCTGCATCTCGACACCCTGCCGGGCAAGCCCAAGCCTGCCGATCTCGAAGCGGCGCTGGCTGAGCGCTATGCCGGCTCGAGCTATGTCAGCGTCCTGCCGGCGGAAGCTGGCGGCAAGCTCGAGCCTGAGGCGCTCAACGACACCAACAAGCTCGAGCTGCGCGTTTACGGCAATGCCGATCTCGGCCAGGCCGTGCTCGTCGCCCGGCTCGACAATCTCGGCAAGGGCGCGTCCGGCGCGGCCGTCCAGAACATCCGCCTGATGCTCGGCCTGCCGGAGGGCTGATTCCGGTATCCGGCTCGGCACCGGCTCACGATTCCGCTTCGTGGCGAAACAGTGGCTGCACCCCCCAAATGGGGGATGCGGCCATGTCTGCTTGCGATCATAGCTGATCGTGGCGGCTAGGGAGCGGGGGCGATTCGATGCCGGGATTCGATACGTTGGGCGTGCGTCTTGCGCGCAGCCGGCGCAGACTTGAGCGCGAGCGCGCTGTGGTGAACATCGAGCGGCTGGCTCCGGACGGGCTAGATCTCGCCGCCCGGAGGGACGAGGCGCCAAACGTCTCGACCGGCATGCCGATGCCGGCATCTGCGCAGGTCATCAGGTTTCCAAGCCCGAATAGGCGTCTCAGGGACTGAAGCGGCCGTGCCAGGGTACGGCCGCTAGCGCTGCCGGGGGGAGGTCGAAGAGCCCTCCGGCGGCGCTTTTTCTCTCGGCTCCAGACGTCGGATCGAGGTTGCGGCCGGCTCGCCTGCAAGGGCGGCCGGCCGCTGCCGTTTCAGCCCGCGTAGGGCTTGAAGAGCTGCTTCTGCGTGCCGAGGCCCTCGATGCCGAGGGCGACGGTCTCGCCACCCTTGAGGAAGCGCGGCGGCTTGAAGCCGAGGCCGACGCCGGGAGGGGTGCCGGTGGTGATGACGTCGCCCGGATCGAGCTGCATGAACTGGCTGATATAGTGGACGAGATAGGCGGCGCCGAAGATCATCGTCTTGGTCGAGCCGTTCTGGACGCGCTCGCCGTCGACCTCGAGCCACATGGCGAGATTCTGTACGTCGGCGATCTCGTCCGGGGTCACCAGCCAGGGGCCGAGCGGGCCGAAGGTCGGGCAGCCCTTGCCTTTGGCCCATTGCCCGCCGCGCTCGGTCTGGAACTCGCGCTCGGAGACGTCGTTGCAGACGCAGAAGCCGGCGATCGCGGCCATCGCGTCCTTCTCGGCGATATAGGAGCCGCCGTCGCCGATCACGATGGCGAGCTCGACCTCCCAGTCGGTCTTCTTCGAGTTCTTCGGGATGATCACGTCGTCATTGGGGCCGACAATGCAGTTCGGGGCCTTGTTGAACAGGATCGGCTCGGCCGGGATCGGCGCGCCGGTCTCGGCGGCGTGGTCGGCGAAGTTGAGGCCGACGGCGATGAAATTGCGGACATCGCCGACGCAGGCGCCGATGCGCGGCGAACCATCGACCAGCGGTAGTGATTCGGGGGACAGGGCCTTCAGCTTGGCGAGCGAGGCGGACTTGAGCGCCGCGCCGGCGAGGTCGGAGACATGCGCAGAGAGGTCGCGCAGCTTGCCGGCAGAGTCGATAACGCCGGGCTTCTCCTGACCGAATGCGCCGTAACGAACCAGTTTCACGTCGTTTCCCCCTTTTCAATCGTTTCAAACGGAGTGTGTAAGGCTAGACCGAAGGTCGGGCCGATCCTGTGCGGACTGCCCCTGCGATGCAAGCCCGCCGCGACGCATGCCATGCTTGCGGGCGTGCCGGGAGTTGTGGCGCTTATGCAACGGTCCTCACGAAAGCGCGCTATGGTTCGGAGCCTGCGGTTGAGCCTATGTTGCGGCGCACAATGGCAAAATCCGCGATAGTTCGCATCTAAACTATCTTTTCTGTCGCCGGCCTTGCTGCAGTCTGCGCGAAACCCGCCATTTTTGCACGTTTTTGGCCCTGCCGATGCGGAAAGCCGGCCGAGCAGGGCGATTTGATGGCTATCAAGGCGGGATTGCGGCGGAAACCGGCAGGCGGCATGGTGATGACAGATTCCGCGGCCTGCTTCGCCGCAACCGCCACAACAAGAACCTCAGCCTGGGGAAAACGCCGCGATGAAGAGCCTTCTGAAACTCACCACCGCCGCCACCGTCTCGCTCTCGGCGCTGCTGGCGGCCGGCGCGGCTTCGGCGAGTTCCTTCGCGATCCGCTCGGGCCAGAGCGCCGAAGGTCTCGGCATGGCCTATGCCGGCGCGGCGGCGGGCGGCATCGGCATGGGCTCGATGGCCTGGAACCCGGCGACGATCACCATGTTCCCGGGCCGCAACAGCCAGTGGAACTTCACCTATCTCTATGCCAACGGCGACTATCAGCCGACCTCGACGACGACGGTGCGTACGCCTTCGGGGGCGACGGTTCCGATCCAGGCCGCCGGCGGCAGCACTCTGGGCACCGGCAATATCGGCGGCGACGGTGCCTTCATCCCGGCCTCCTATTCCTCCTGGCAGCTGACCGACCGGTTCTGGATCGGTCTGACCACCGGCGCGCCGTTCGGCCTGCGCTCGAAGCCCGACAACCAGGTCAATGCGGCGCAGGTCTTCGGCCGCTCGGCCAAGGTGCAGACGATCAACGTCTCCCCGACGATCGGCTACAAGGTCAATGACTGGCTCTCGATCGGCGCGGCGCTGCAGATCCAGTATTTCAAGGCCAGCCTGAAGCAGGCCAACGGTGTCACCGCCGCCGCAACGCCGGTCATCATCCAGGGCGACACGATCGATTTCGGCTATCGCTTCGGCGCCACGCTGACCCCGTTCGAGGGCACGACGATCGGTTTGGCCTACCGCTCTTCGGTCAAGCAGACGCTGGAAGGCAGCCTGCGGAGCGCGGCGACCGGCTACATCCCGGTCAAGGCCAACCTGAACCTGCCCGACTCGGTCGTGCTGGGTGTCTCGCAGGTCATCAACGACCAGTGGCAGGCCCATCTCGGCGTGGAGTGGACGAACTGGAGCCGCTTCCGCAACATCCCGGTCGTGACTCGCGCCGGTGGCGTGCCGCTCACCAGCCTGAACTTCCAGTATGACGACAGCTGGTTCTTCTCGGGTGGTGTCGAGTACAAGTATAGCCGCGATCTGACCCTGCGCGCCGGTGTGGCCTACGAGCTCTCGGCGGTGAACGACGACAACCGTCAGATCTTCATCTCGGACAATGATCGGCTCTGGCTCAGCGCCGGTCTGAGCTACCAGCTCACCGAGAAGTTCAAGCTCGATGTCGGCTACACCTATATCCACGTCAACAAGGCCAAGGTGAACTACACGGGTAACAATCCGCAGCAGGTCTTCAATCCGTCGCTGCGGGCGGTGTCCTATACCGGCCAGGCCGAGCCCTATATCCACGTCGTCTCCGCCGCTCTGACCTATCGCTGGGACAACCCGGCCGAGACGATCCCGGTCCGCCCGGTGGTCCGCAAGAACTGAGCGGTTCGTCCTCTGCTGACGAAAGAGCCGGCCTTCGGGCCGGCTTTTTTGTTGGGGCGCGCCTTTGAAAAAGGGGGCCGAGCATTGCCGCGCGGGAGAGCGGAAGGCAAGGGCCGCTCGGCAGGGCGGTGGTTCTCCTCCGCCTCTTGCCGTCAGAACCGCATCTCGACGCGTCCCTTGAGGGCGTGATCGCGGGAGCGTTCGCTGACGGCCGCGGAGTAGGTCAGGCCGAGGGCCGTGGCCTGCGAAATGCGCCAGTCGAGCCCGGCTTCGGCGGTGAGGGCGTCGCGGTCGATCCTGGCGGCGGAGACAGTGGCCGAGACAACGGCACCGATAGTCCCCAACCGCAGCAGCAGGCTTGTGCCGCTTCGCGCGCGAGGCAATGAACAGCCGTTCACATCCAGCCAGATCGATGGAGTGTGTCGAATCCGCTGCGATGTCGGTGTGCTACGCCTTGATCTTCACATAGCTCCCCGGCGCGTCCTCGAGCGCGGGCAGGGGACCCTCGCCGGGGATGCGCGGCTTGACGCGCTTGGGAGCCTGCTTCTCCAGCCAGGCGAGCCAGTGCGGCCACCAGGAACCCGGGTGTTCCTCGGTTGTCTTCACCCAGTCCTCGAAGGCGCCTTCCGGCTTTGGACCGGTCCAGTACTGGTACTTCACCTTGTTCGGCGGGTTGACCACGCCGGCGATGTGGCCGGAGCCGGCCATGACGTAGTCGACCGGTCCGCCGAAGGTCTGCGATCCCACGAAGACCGACTTCGCCGGGGCGATATGGTCCTCGCGCGTTGCCAGATTGTAGATTGGGATCGTCACCTTCTTCAGGTCGAGCAGCTTGCCGCCGAGGCGCATCTCGCCCTTGCTTAGCTTGTTCTCGAGATAGCAGTTGCGCAGGTAGAACGAGTGGTTCGCCGCCGGCATCCGGGTCGAATCCGAATTCCAGTAGAGCAGGTCGAACGGGGTCGGCGCCTTGCCCTTGAGGTAGTTGTTGACGGCATAGGACCAGATCAGGTCGTTCGGCCTGAGCATGTTGAAGGCGCCGGACATGCGCGCCCCGTCGAGGTAGCCGCGCTCGGCCATCTGCTCCTCGACGGCGCGGATCTGCTCCTCGTCGACGAAGACCGAGAGCTCGCCGGCATGGGCGAAATCGACCTGGGTGGTGAAGAAGGTCGCGCTGGCGATGCGCTTGTCCTTCACAGCCGCCATATAGGCCAGGGTCACGCCGAGCAGCGTGCCGCCGACGCAGTAGCCGATCGTTGAGACCTGCTTTTCGCCGGTGACCTGTTCGATCGCCTCTAGCGCCGCGAAGATGCCCTCGCGCATATAGCTCTCGAAATCCTTGAGCGCGTGGCGATGGTCCGGGTTGACCCAGGAGATGCAGAAGACGGTGAGGCCCTGCGAGACGCACCAGCGGATGAAGCTCTTCTCGGCGTTGAGATCGAGGATGTAGAACTTGTTGATCCAGGGCGGCACGATCAGGAGCGGCCGCTTCAGCACGGTCTCGGTCGCCGGCGCGTACTGGATCAGCTCGATGATGTCGTTGCGGTAGATGACTTTGCCCGGCGTCGTCGCGATGTTGACGCCGATCTGGAAGGCGCCGGCATCGGACTGCCTGATCTTGAGCTCGCCGCCGCCGGCCTCGACGTCCTCTGCCAGCATCTTCATGCCGCGCACCAGATTCTCGCCGTTCTGCGCCATGGTCTCGCGCAGCAGCTCGGGATTGGTCGCGACGAAGTTCGAGGGGGAGAGGGCCCCGGCGATCTGCTTGACGTAGAAGCGGGCCTTGTCCCGGGTATGCGGATCGAGCTCGTCCGCCTGCTCGACCATGCCTTCGGCCCAGCGCGTTGTCAGCAGATAGGCCTGCTTGACGAAGTCGAAGACCGGATGGCTGTTCCACTCCGGATCGGCGAAGCGTGCGTCCCGCTTCTCGGGGGCGATCACCGGCTCGACCTGCTCACCGCTCAGGCGCTTCAGGGTCGAGCTCCACAGGGAGAGGAAGTCGCTGGTGATCGCGCCCTGGGCCTCGATGATCTTCTGGGGATCGCTGACCCAGCGCTCGGCGACGCGCCCGAGTACCTTGACCATTTCGCTGGCTTCGTCGGCCTGGCCGGTCTTGGCCTCGCCGCGTTCGATCGGCTTCAGATAGGCGGCTGTCACCTTGCCGGCCTGCTCGACCAGCTTGCCCATGTTCTGCGCCATCGCATCGAAATCGGGCACGCCCGGGAGCTCGGCGAACGGAGCTTCCGCAGGCTTTGGCCCGGTCTTGCCCTTCTCGTCAGCTGGCGGACACATGATGGCGCTCCCCTCGGTAGCCTTACGCAGGAGTTGCACTCCCCATTTTGGACCCATTAAGGACCTAACCGGTATGAGTGACAAAGAAATTTTGCGGAAGCAGGGCGATGGCTGACAGGCGGATCGAAATCTCGCTCAGGGCGGCCGGGCTCGTCCTGCTCGTCGGGACTGTACTCGGAGGTTGCGAAGCCACCCGCGGCGTGGCTGAAATGACCGATCTCGCCACCAAACCCGGCGATCCCAAGCCTTTCGTCACCGAGACCCGGCCGCAGGATCCGAAATACATCCCGATCGGCACCACCGTCTCGCGGCCGGCCAAGCGCAAGACCGTCGACGAGTTCAAGAAGCTCGAGGCCGAGCTGGAAGCCAAGCGAATCTCCAACGACGCCGCCGGCGCGCAGGCGCAGAGCCTCGGCAAGGTCCTGCCGCCACCGGCACCACCGCCGCAGCCGAAGGAGTGAGGGCGGCGGGCGTGGGCCGCTTGCCTTGCATCGCCCGGATCAATCCAATGGCGGCTCCTCGGTGGAGCGCCAGCGATGATCCTGATCGGCCAGTATGATTCGCCCTTCGTGCGCCGCGTCGGCATCGCGCTGACGCTCTACGAGTTGCCCTTCGAGCATAGGCCCTGGTCGGTCTTCGGCGACGGCGACAGGATCGCGCCCCTAAACCCGCTGGTTCGCGTGCCGACATTCGAGCTCGATGACGGGCTCGTGCTGGTCGAGAGCCATGCCATCCTCGACTATCTCGACAATCTCGTTCCTCCCGAGCTTGCCCTGTTCCCGCGCACGGAGCCGGGGCGCCACCGGGCCTTGCGCGTCGCGGCGCTGGCGATGGGGCTCGCGGAGAAGGCGGTGAGCCTGTTCTACGAGCTGCGCTTGCACGACCAGGTCTCCGAGGCCTGGGCCGGGCGCTGCCGCAGCCAGATCGCGGGCGCTCTCGCCGCCCTGGAGCGGGAGAGGGCCGAGCGTATCGGCGATTGGTGGTTCGACGATCGCATTGGCCATGCCGACATCGCGCTCGCCTGCGCGCTGCGCTTCGCTGGCGAGGCGCATCCCGATCTCGTCGCGTTGAACGACTATCCGGCGCTGGAAGCGCATTGCGCCCGCTGCGAGGAGCTCGACGTGTTCCGGACGATCAGCCAGCCCTTCATTCCGCCGGCCTGAGCCGTTGCAATCGGGCGGCATGCATAGCCTTTCGATGAATCTTGCGTTTTTTGCCCTGTCAGGGCGAAAGCTGCGGTGGTAAGGCATTGCAACGCAAGAATGTGATTTGCCGTGCTTAAGCAGGGCGATCCGCAAGGACCCGTTGCCGAGATGACCGATTTCCACCGCATCAAGCGCCTGCCGCCCTATGTTTTTGAACAGGTCAACAAGATCAAGGCTGCCGAGCGCGCCAAGGGCGTCGACATCATCGATCTCGGCATGGGCAACCCTGACCTGCCGGCGCCCAAGCATGTCATCGAGAAGCTGGTCGAGACCGCCGGCAAGCCGCGTACCGATCGCTATTCCGCCTCGAAGGGCATTGCCGGCCTGCGCCGCGCCCAGGCGCATTACTATCAGCGCCGCTTCGGCGTGACGCTCAACCCCGACACTCAGGTTGTCGCTACGCTGGGCTCGAAGGAAGGCTTCGCCAATATGGCGCAGGCCATCACCGGCCCCGGCGATGTCGTGCTCGTGCCCAATCCGAGCTATCCGATCCATGCCTTCGGCTTCCTGATGGCGGGCGGCGTGATCCGCTCCGTCCCGGCCGAGCCGACGCCGGCCTTCTTCCCGGCGGTGGAGCGGGCGATGGCGCATTCGGTGCCGAAGCCGATCGCGCTCGTCACCTGCTATCCGGCGAACCCGACCGCCTATACCGCCTCACTCGACTTCTATCGCGACCTCGTCGCCTTCGCGAAGCGGCATGAGCTGATCCTGCTCTCGGACCTCGCCTATGCCGAGGTCTATTTCGACGAGAACGATCCGCCGCCCTCGATGCTGCAGGTGCCGGGCGCGATCGACGTCGCCGTCGAATTCACCTCGATGTCGAAGACCTTCTCCATGGCCGGCTGGCGCATGGGCTTCGCCGTCGGCAACGAGAAGCTTCTGGCCGCGCTGGCGCGTGTGAAGTCCTATCTCGACTACGGCGCCTATACGCCGATCCAGGTCGCGGCGGCGGCGGCGCTGAACGGTCCGGACGACTGCATCCGCGAGATGCGCGACGTCTATCGCAAGCGCCGCGACGCGCTGGTCGAGAGCTTCGGCAAGGCCGGCTGGGAGTTCCCGGCGCCGCAGGCCTCGATGTTCGCCTGGGTGCCGATCCCGGAGAAGTTCCGTCACCTCGGCTCGCTCGAATTCTCCAAGCTGCTGATCGAGAAGGCCGAGGTCGCGGTCGCCCCGGGCATCGGCTTCGGCGAGCATGGCGACGACTATGTCCGCATCGCCATCGTCGAGAACGAGCAGCGCATCCGTCAGGCGGCTCGCAATATCGGCCGTTTCCTGAAGAGCGCCGACCAGACCCTGCACAACGTCATCCAGATGCCGAAGGCGGGGTAGGGCACGCCGTCATTCCGGGCTCAGCCCTGCGGGCTGCCCCGGAAAGACAGCCCCCGGTGTTGCGCGCCGGCACTGGACCGGGCCGTCGAAACATGGGAACCCAGCACGGGGGCGGATAGCAGGGATAAAGAGTGCATCATGGTCTCGAAAGGCCGGTTGATCGGGATCATGTTCGGCCTGTTCGCGCTGGTCTGCCTGTTCGCGACTTATGATTTCTCGCGCGGCCGCAACACCGATACCGATTCCGCTTTGATCGCCGAGGTGCTGACCGCCTCGCGGGCCAAGGAATGCGGTCGCGACGCGACCGAGATCGCCGGCAAGTATTTTCCGGCCGGCATGGGCCGGGCCGAAGCCGAGCAATTGCTGGCGCAGACGGTGATCCGGGCACCCAAGCCCTGGTTCTGGAAGCCGATCGACGAGAATTCGACCCAGGCCGACGGCGACAGCGTCGAGGCGCTGCGCACCATCAAGATCACCGCTTTCGGCAACCAGCTGCTGCGGCTCTATCTCGGCTTCGAGAACGGCAAGGTCCACAAGCTGGCCGCCGAGGTCGTCTGCCGCTTCGAGTGAGGGGTGACGAGCGCGCGGTCGGGCCCATCGCCGTTGACTCCCCGCGCGCCTCATGCGACCCCGCCGCTCATGACCATGCACGCTGCTTCCTCCGAGATCAGGCCCCTGCGCGTCGGCATTGCCGGCCTGGGAACAGTCGGCGCTGCGGTCGCCGGCATTCTGAAGCGCCAGGAGAACGCGCTCGCCGCCCGCTGCGGCCGGCCGATCCGCGTAACGGCGGTGTCGGCGCGCGATCGCAATCGCGACCGCGGCATCGATCTGTCCGGCTTCGCCTGGTTCGACGATCCGGTGGCTCTTGCCGCGTCCCCCGAGATCGACTGCCTGATCGAACTGATCGGCGGTTCGGACGGGCCGGCGAAAAAGGCGGTCGAGACCGCCCTGTCCGCCGGCAAGCATGTCGTCACCGCCAACAAGGCGCTGCTCGCGGCCCATGGCGTCGCGCTCGCCGAGCTCGCCGAGAGCAAGGGCGCGGCGCTCGCCTTCGAGGCCTCCTCGGCCGGCGGCATCCCGGTGGTGAAGACGCTGCGCGAGGCGCTCTCGGGCAATAATGTCAGCCGGCTCTATGGCATCCTCAACGGCACCTGCAATTACATCCTCTCGCGCATGGAGCTCGAGGGCCTGACCTTCGAGGCCTGCCTGAAGGACGCGCAACGTCTGGGCTACGCCGAAGCGGACCCGACCTTCGACGTCGAGGGCTTCGATACCGCCCACAAGCTCGCCATCCTGACCAGCCTCGCCTTCGGTACGAAGATCGACGCCGAAGCGATTCATGTCGAAGGCATTTCCTCGATCACGCCGCTCGACCTGAAGATGGCCGACGAACTCGGCTACCGGATCAAGCTGCTCGGCGTCGCCGAGCGCACCAAGACAGGCATCGAGCAGCGCGTGCACCCGACCATGGTGCCGAAATCATCCGCGATCGCGCAGGTGATGGGCGTGACCAATGCGGTGACGATCGACGCCGATGCGGTCCGCGAGATCACTCTGGTCGGCCCCGGCGCCGGCGGCGGCCCGACCGCCTCGGCGGTGATCGCGGATATCGCCGATGTCGCCCGTGGCACGGCCGGCCAACCCTTCGGCATGCCGGTGGCGCGGCTGGAGCAGCCGACGCGTGCCCCGATGCAACGCCATGAGGGCGGCTACTATATCCGCCTCGCCGTTGCCGACCGCCCCGGTGCGGCTGCCGCGATAGCGACCCGGATGGCAGAGGCCGATATCTCGCTGGAGAGCATCGTCCAGCGCCGTTCCGAGATCGCCGCCCAGCAGGATCCCGGCGGGCGCTCCGGCGCGCCGGTCCCGGTCGTGCTGATCACCTACGCCACCAGCGAGCAGGCCATCCGCGGCGCCCTGGAGAAGGTCAGCGCCGACGGCCACATCGCCGAAGCACCGCAAGTCATCCGTATCGAGCGGGAATGAGCGTGAAAGGCGCGGTCGCCCACGGCTTCGCCATATCATCGCCAATCCGTTCGCTATTCACCTCGGCCATCCGCTAACGCGCTCAGGGAGTCCTCCATGTCCGTCGATCTCCGCATTTCGCCCGACCAGATCATCGAGCGCTATCTTTCGATGGAGTTGGTGCGTGTCACCGAGCGCGCCGCCGTCGCCGCCGCCCGCCTGCGCGGTCATGGCGACGAAAAGGCGGCCGACCAGGCCGCGGTCGATGCGATGCGGCGCGAGCTCAATCGCCTGCCGATCGATGGCGAGATCGTCATCGGCGAGGGCGAGCGCGACGAGGCGCCGATGCTCTTCATCGGCGAAAAGGTCGGCAACAAGCAGGGCCCCAAGGTCCACATCGCCGTCGATCCGCTCGAGGGCACCACGCTCTGCGCCAAGGACATGCCGGGCTCGATCGCGGTGATGGCGATGGCCGGCGCCGGCCAGCTGCTCTACGCCCCCGACGTCTACATGAACAAGATCGCGATCGGCCCCGGCTATCCCCCGGGGATCGTCGATCTCGACGCCTCGGCCGCGGACAACATCAATGCGCTCGCCCGCGCCAAGGGCGTGAAGCCACACGAGATCAATACGCTGATCATGGATCGGCCGCGCCACGAGAAGCTGATCGCCGAAGTCCGCAAGACCGGCGCCTCGATCCGCCTGATCACCGATGGCGACGTCGCCGGCGTGATCTTCTGCACCGAGCCGGAGAAGACCGGCATTGACCTCTATCTCGGCATCGGCGGTGCGCCGGAAGGCGTCCTCGCCGCGGCGGCGCTGCGCTGCGTCGGCGGCCAGATGCAGGGTCGCCTGATCCTCGACACCGAGGAGAAGCGCAAGCGCGCCGCGACCATGGGCGTCACGGACCCGAACAAGAAGTACGACATGGCCGAGATGGCCTCGGGCGACGTCATCGTCTGCGCCACCGGCGTCACCGATGGCGGCATGCTTTCGGGTGTGCGCTTCGGCCCCGAGGTGATCGAGACCGAAACGATCGTCTATCGCTCGATCACCGGCACGGTCCGTCGCATCTATGGCGAGCACCGCGAGCTCTCGAAGTTCAAGCTCGACTGAGCAGGTCTTTCGTCGTGATGGTGGGGCCCGTTCCGTGGAGACGCGGAGCGGGCCTTCTTTTTTGAGCCGGCCTGCTCACCCCTGCAGCCTGCCGCCGGCAAGCGTATGCTCGACGCAGGCATTGATATGCGTTGCCAGGACCTCGGTGGCGCGCGCGATGTCGCGGCGCATCGCGCAGTCGAGCAGGATCTGGTGTTCCTGCGCCGCCGCTTCGCCGCGGAAGATCACGGCGACCATCTGGTAGCGCAGATAGCGGTCATAGACCGAGGCATGCGTCTCCATCAGCGCCTGCGAGCCGCAGGCCGAGATCAGCGCGTGATGGAATTCCCAGTCATAGCGCTTCCAGAGCTCGGGATCGGCCCGGTCATTGTCGAGCATGCGCTTTTCCATCAGCGCCAGCTTGTGATGGGCGGCGACGACGCGCCCCTCCCATTCCATGTCGCCGACGGTGAAGGACTGGGCGAGGGCATGCCCCTCCAGCAGCAGCCGCAACGCGGCGATCTCGCTGAGGTTCTTGGCCGAGACGGCCGCGACCATGAAGCCCTTTTGCCCCTCGGCCTCGACGAGACCCTCCGACGAGAGCCGGTTCAGGATCTCGCGCAGCGTGCTGATGCTCGTCCCGTAGGTCTCGCGCAGGTCATCGAGCTTGAGACGCTGCGCCGGCGCCAGCCGGCCGAAGACGATATCGGCCCGGATGCGCCGATAGGCGAGCTCTCCGATCGAGGCGGTCGGCGGCGCGTAGTTCAACATGTGTGGGTCCGTCCGGAACAGCGGCTGGCGACGCGAGCTTAGCGGCGGAGCAGGGGAGGTACAATTGTTATGGTGAAACTAAAATCATCATAGGAAAATGAAAATATCAGTTGATTGCTGATTTTCCCTTGGGCATGGTCAGCCGCGAAGCGGGGGCAACCCGCACGGGGAGGAACGGCATGAAACAGGGAATCGACAGGCGTGCTCTGCTCGCGGCCGGTGGCGCATTCGCTCTGACGGGTGGCGCGGCCTTCGCCCAGGCCAAGTCCAATCTGCGCTTCTCGGCGGTGTTCTCGGAGCAGGACATCCGCGCCGAGATGATGAAGCGCTTCGGCGAGGCCATCAAAGACGACTTCACGCTGCAGCCCTATTACGGCGGCAACCTGTTCAAGCAGGGCACCGAGCTGGTCGCCATGCAGCGCAATAACCTCGAAATGGGGAACATCGCGCCGCAGGACGTCTCGAACCAGATCCCGGCCTGGTCGATCGTCACCTCGGCTTATCTCTTCCGCGATGCCGACCATCTCAAGAAGGTCTTCGCCAGCCCGGTTGGCGCCGAGCTCAAGACAATGGCCGAGGACAAGCTCAACATCAAAATCCTCGGGCCGACCTATTTCGGCGCCCGTCAGGTCGGCCTGAAGCCGAAGAAGAAGGTCAACACCCCGGCCGATCTCGCCGGCGTCAAGCTGCGTATGCCGGGCGGCGACGCCTGGCAGTTCCTCGGCCAGTCGCTCGGCGCCAATCCGACGCCGATGGCCTATGCCGAGGTCTATACCGGTCTGCAGAGCGGCGCGATCGACGGCCAGGACAACCCGCTGCCCAACGTCCAGAACATGAAGTTCTACGAGGTCTCCTCGCAGATCGTGCTGACCTCGCATCTCGTCGGCTTCGACCTGCTCTGCGTCACCAAGCGCGTCTGGGACGGGATGGACGCGAAGAAGCAGGCAGCCTTCCAGGCCGCGGCCGACGCCGCGATCGACTGGAGCACCAAGGAGCATCTCTCCAAGGAGGCCGAGCTGGTCGACTTCTTCAAGAAGCAGGGGCTCGAGGTCTATACGCCCGATCTCAAGGCCTTCCGCGATTTCGCCCAGAGGAAGTACCTGGCATCCGAGCTGGCCAAGGGCTGGGTTCCCGGAATGATCGACAAGATCAACGCGCTCTAAGGCGCGACCGAGGTCTAGCGCTGGCCTCTCGGGGCCGGCGTGGCCCGCCGAGGGAGGGGCCGGCGGGCCGAATTTCACCGGAGGGGCGATGCCGCACTCGCTGAAAGCCTTCGGCGCCTTCATGGCGCGCCGGGCCGAGAACCTGCTCGCGCTGATGCTCGGCGCGATGTTCCTCGTCTTCCTCGTGCAGATCGTCTTTCGCTATCTGCTCAATTTCCCGATCGGCTGGACGCACGAGATCAGCGTCATCCTCTGGCTCTGGATGGTGCTGTTCGGCGCCGGCTTCGTGCTGCGCGAGAGCGAGGAGATCCGCTTCGACATCATCTATGGCGCGGTCGGGCCGGGGCCGCGCCGGCTGATGGCGCTGATCACGGCGACCGCGCTCGTCGTGCTCTATGTGATCTCGCTGCCGGCGATGGCCGACTATGTCGCCTTCATGAAGGTCGAGCGCACCGCCTATCTGAAGCTGCCCTTCAACTGGGTCTACGCGATCTACATCGCCTTCGCAGTCGGCGCGATCATCCGCTATCTCTGGCTCGGCTTCAGCGCGTTGCGCGGCAAGGCACCGGAGGCCTTCGACCCGACCAAGGCGAGTTCGGGCGTATGAGCACGCCGTTCTCCCTCGCCATCCTCGCCATCGTCACGCTTTCGCTGCTCGGCCTGCCGATCGGCCATGCGATGATCGCAGGCTCCATTCTCTACCTGCTCGTCGCCGGGCAGGACCTCTCGATCGCCGCCGAGCAGCTGCTCAACGGCATGTACACCAACTATGTCATCCTCGCCGTGCCGCTCTTCATCCTGGCGGCCGAGTTGATGAACATCGGCTCGATGACCGAGCGGCTGCTGCGCTTCTGCGATGCGCTGGTCGGCCGCTTCAGGGGCGGGCTCGCCCATGTCAACATCGTCCAGAGCGTGATCTTCGCCGGCATGTCCGGCTCCGCCATCGCCGATGCCGCCGGCACGGGCCGGATGATGCAGGCGATGATGACCAAGGACGGCAAGTATCCGCCGGCTTTTGCGGCGGCGCTGACCGCCGTCTCCTCGGTGATCGGACCGATCATCCCGCCCTCGATCCCGATGGTGATCTACGCGCTGGTCTCCGACGCCTCGATCGGCTTCCTCTTCCTGGGCGGCGTCATCCCCGGCCTGCTGATGGCGCTGGCGCAGATGACGATCGTCGCTTCGACGGCCAGGCGCCGCAATTTCCCGGTCGAGCCGCCGATCCCGCTGCGGCAATGGCCCGGCATCACCTGGCGCGCCTTCCCGGCGTTGATGATGCCGGTGGTGCTGCTCGGCGGCATCTATGGCGGCGCGACCACGCCGACCGAGGCCGCCGCCGTCGCCGCCGCCTATGCGCTCGCCGTCTCCGTGCTGCTCTATCGCAGTGTCAGCATGCAGGCCTTCTACAATTCGCTCGCCTACAGCGCGCGCACCACGGCCTCGATCGGCATGCTGATCGCCGGCGCGCTCGTTTTCAATTACGTCGTCACCATCGAGAACATCCCCGACAGCCTGCGCGCCTTCCTCGCCGGCTGGAACCTCTCGCCGCTCGGCTTCCTGATCCTGGTCAACATCCTGCTGCTTGTGCTCGGTTGCCTGCTCGAGGGCACCGCGATCCTGCTGATCGTCGTCCCCGTGCTGATCCCGACCGCCAAGGCGCTCGGCATCGACATGGTGCATTTCGGCGTCGTCGTCGTGGTCAACATCATGCTGGGGCTGATCACGCCACCCTACGGTCTCTTGCTCTTCATCATGACCAATATCGCCGAGGTGCCGCTGCGCCAGATCGTCCGCGAATGCATGCCCTTCCTCGGCGCGATGATCGTCGCACTGGCGCTGATCACCTTCTTCCCCAGCCTCGTGCTCTGGCTGCCGCGCCTGATGGGCTACCAAGGCTGACAGGACAGGACCGACCCGTGAGCAAGCCGATCTACATCCTCAACGGCCCCAATCTGAACCGGCTCGGCACCCGCGAGCCGCAGATCTACGGCTCGACCACGCTGGCTGAGGTCGAGGTGCTTTGCCGGCAGGCCGCTGACGGGCGCGAGGTCATATTCCGCCAGAGCAACCGCGAGTACGAACTGGTCGACTGGATCCACGAGGCGATCGACGAGGGCGCCGCGATCGTGATCAACCCTGCGGCCTATTCCTTCACCTCGATCGCGATCCTCGATGCGCTCAAGATGTTCCCCGGGCCGATCGTCGAGCTGCACATCTCGAACATCCACCAGCGCGAGCCGCACTACCACAAATCCTATGTCTCGCTCGCTGCGACGGCGGTCATCGCCGGGCTTGGGCCTCAGGGCTATGCGGTCGCGGTGAGGGCGGCGATCGATCTTGCGAGCCGATAGGCCGCCGGCCCGGCGTCAGTCGGCCTCGCGGCGGTCCGCTTGCTCGGCCTTGCGCCGGAAGCCGGTCGCCAGGACGTAGAGCTCGGAGGAATCGGCCCGGCTCGCCGCCGGCTTGATGTTGCGAACCTGGGCGAAGTCGCGCTTGAGCTGTGTCAGCAGCCCGGCCGAATCGCCGCCCTGGAAGAGCTTGGCCAGGAAGAAGCCGCCCGGCGCCAGCACGTCGTTGGCGAACTCGACGGCCGCTTCGGCGAGGCCGATGATCCTGAGATGGTCGGTCTTCTTGTGGCCGGTGGTGTTGGCGGCCATGTCGGACATGACGCCGTCGGCCTTGCCGCCGAGCTTCTCCATCAGCAGGGCAGGGGCTTCGTCCGCCATGAAGTCGAGTTCGATCAGCTCGACATGCGGGATCGGATCGACCGGCAGAAGGTCGATGCCGATGATCTTGCCCTTGCCGTTCTCGAGCCCGACCTTGGCGCCTGCGACCTGGCACCAGCCGCCCGGAGCGCAGCCTAGATCGACCAGCTTCTGGCCGGCTTTGAGGAATTTGTAGCGCTCGTCCATCTCGGCGAGCTTGAAGGCCGCGCGCGAGCGATAGCCCATCTCGCGCGCCCGCTTCACATAGGGGTCGTTGAGCTGGCGCTCTAGCCAGAGCTGCGAGGAATGGCTGCGCTTGGCGGGTTTCTTGACCTTGATGCGCAGGTCGCGTGCGCCGCCGCCGCTGCCGGATTTCGTCGTCGTCATTGCCTTCGGCGCCACCAGGCGCGGTCCTCGTGCATCATCCTGAGCAGGATGCCCTCGCGCAGGCCGCGATCGGCGATGCGCACCTTCGGGCTCGGGAAGGCCCGCCGGATCGCCTCGAAGATGGCGCAGCCGGCGAGAACCAGATCGGCCCGCTCGCGGCCGATGCAGGCATTGGCCTGGCGCTGGGCATAGTCCATCGCGACGAGTTCGTCGATGACGCTGCAGATGTCCCCATCCTGCATCCACAGACCGTCGACCTGGCGCCGGTCATAGCGTGGCAGGCGCAAATGGATGCCGGCGACCGTCGTGACCGTGCCGGAGGTGCCGAGCAGATGGAAATTGGGTGCGTTCTTAGCCGCCGCCGCCTTCGCCGCGAACGGCGCCAGCGCCTCGCTGCAGTCGGTGACCATGCGCTCGAACTTCTCGCGCCCGACCTCGATGCCGCCATAGCGCTCCGCCACCGAGACCACGCCGATCGGCAGCGAGGCCCATTCGCGGATGCGCTGGGCCGGGTCGCGCCCGGCCTCGCGCCCGCCGAGCCAGACGATCTCGGTCGAGCCGCCGCCGATATCGAAGACGATCACCGCGCCGGCCTCGGGCGCTGCCAGCGCAGCGCAGCCGGTGACGGCGAGCGAGGCTTCCGTGCGCTGGTCGACGATCTCGAGTTCGAGCCTTGCTTCCTCGCCGACGCGGCGGACGAACTCGACGCCGTTGGTCGCAGCCCGGCAGGCCTCGGTCGTGATCAGGCGTGCGCGGGTGACGCCGCGATGGTCCATCTTGCTCTTGCAGACCTTCAGCGCCTCGACGGCCCGATCCATCGCGTCGTCGCAAAGCTTCCCGCTGGCGCCGAGCCCTTCGCCGAGTCGCACGATTCGCGAAAAGGCATCGACGACCCGGAAGCCGTGCTGGGCTGGCCGGGCGATCAGCAGGCGGCAGTTGTTGGTGCCGAGATCGAGCGCGGCATAGGTGGTCGGATGAGGGCGCTGGAACGGGGCCGGAGCGAAGCGAACCGCGTCCGGCGGCGCGGGCCGCTCGCCCGGTCGAGGGATCGCCGCCACGAGGGGGCGGTCGGAATCCTGGCGGTCTTCGACCGTCACTTGCTAACCCTTCGCCGGTCAGGGCCGTCATGGTGGCCTGCCGGAGTCCAGCAAGAAGCTGGAACGTTTCCATTCGTTGGGCAGCGTAACAACAGCACGCGGCCCCTGCCAAGCGGAACCTGTGGCGAAACTGCGGCGAGCTTCGGCCGTGCTTGCCTGTGTCCCGTCTTCGCGGCAAAGCTCGGCCTTGGCCGGCATAATGAGGTCGGCGGCGACCAATCGGGAGAAACGGCATGGCGGCGCGGCGCATGATTCTGGCGATCGACCAGGGCACGACGTCCTCCCGCGCCATCTTGTTCGACGAGAATCTGCAGCCGGTCGCCAGCGCCCAGCAGGAATTTCCGCAGCACTACCCGGCCTCGGGCTGGGTCGAGCACGAGGCGGAGGATCTCTGGGAGAGCACGCTCTCGGTCTGCCGGCAGGCGCTGGCGCGGGCTGAGGCGCGGGCAGGGGAGGTCGCCGCGATCGGCATCACCAACCAGCGCGAGACCACTTTGGTCTGGGATCGTGGGACCGGCCAGGCGATCCACCGCGCCATCGTCTGGCAGGACAGGCGCACCGCCGAGCGCTGTGCTGCGCTGGAGGCGGAAGGCCACGGCAAGCTCGTCGCCGAGCGCACCGGCCTGCGCATCGATCCCTATTTCTCCGGCACCAAGATCGCCTGGATCCTCGACCATGTCCCCGGCGCCCGCGAGCGGGCCAGGCGCGGCGAGCTCGCCTTCGGCACGGTCGACAGCTTCCTGCTCTGGCGCCTGACCGGCGGGCGCGTCCATGCCACCGACGCGACCAATGCCTCGCGCACCATGCTGTTCGACATCCACAAGGGGCGCTGGGACGACGAACTCCTGGCGCTGCTCGACATTCCCGCCGCGATGCTGCCTGAGGTGCGCGACTGCGCCGCCCATTTCGGCGATAGCGAGCCCGGTTTACTCGGCGGGCCGATCGCGATTCGAGGCATTGCCGGCGACCAGCAGGCGGCGACCGTCGGCCAGGCCTGCTTCGAGCCCGGCATGCTGAAGTCGACCTATGGCACCGGCTGCTTCGCCCTGCTCAACACCGGCACCAAGGCCGTCACCTCGCAGAATCGCCTGCTCTCGACCGTTGCCTACCAGCTCAAGGGCGTGCGCCATTACGCGCTGGAGGGCTCGATCTTCATCGCCGGTGCCGCCGTGCAATGGCTGCGCGACGGGCTCGGCATCATCGAGAAGGCCTCCGACAGCGGCCCACTCGCAGCCAAGGCCGATCCCGGCCAGCAGGTCTATCTGGTGCCGGCCTTCACCGGCCTCGGCGCGCCGCATTGGGACGCCAATGCCCGCGGCGCGATGTTCGGCCTGACCCGCAACACCGGCCCGCGCGAATTCGCCCGCGCCGCGCTCGATTCGGTCTGCTTCCAGACGCTCGACCTGCTCGAGGCGATGCGCTCCGACTGGCCGGAGGCGGATGGCGCCGAGACGGTCCTGCGCGTCGATGGCGGCATGGTCGCCTCCGACTGGACGATGCAGCGCCTCGCCGACATCCTCGCCGCCCCGGTCGACCGGCCGCAGGTGCTGGAGACGACGGCTTTAGGCGCCGCCTATCTCGCCGGGCTCGACGCTGGGCTTCTGCCCGAGCCGACCCAGTTCGCCGATCGCTGGCGGCTGGAGCGGCGATTCTCGCCGGGCCTGGCCGAGGAGACGCGCCACAACCACGTCGCCGGCTGGCGCGACGCGGTCAGGCGCACATTGAGCGAAAGCTGACGCGCGCATGCCGATATCCCGTGGCATCAGGGCTCCGGCGATCGCCTGAAACGCTGTGCAAGGGGCTGTGAACGGCTCGCATGTCGAAATCGTCACAGAAGGCTTGCAACCGGGCGCGAGGTTGTTTAGATCGCCCCCATCCGACGCGTCGCCGACACGCGCCCGTTGGGGGATCGTCTAACGGTAGGACCCCAGACTCTGACTCTGGTTGTCTAGGTTCGAATCCTAGTCCCCCAGCCACTTTTCCCGAAGTAGCTGATTTCAAGCCGGTTCTTCTGCCCTTTCCGGGGCGGCAAAGCGATTTGCCCACCCGGTTGCTACAAAGGGCACCGTTTTGGCGCGTCTCCTCCGCAACGTCGTCCTCGCCCGGACGGTGTGGTCGCGCGCCGAGCTTTCGTTCTCAGGATCTCTTGCGTATCTCGGACACGGCGATCCCGCCGATGACGAGGGCGATGGCCACGATCGCGTAGGGCCGCAACGGCTCATGCGCGACGGCGACCGACAGGACGATGCCGAAGATCGGCACGAGATTGTAGAAGACGCCGGCCCGTGCGGCGCCGATGAGCTCGACGCTGCGCAGATAGAGCAGCTGGCACAGCAGCGACGGGAAAAGCCCGATGAACAGCAGGATCGCCCAGCCCTTGGGCGTCGGCCATTGGAACTGACCGAGGGCGGCTTCGCCGATCGCGAGCGGAATCGAGGTGAGCAGGGCCGCCAGGGCGAGCCCGGCGATGAAGACGAGCGGCGACACCTGCGGCCGCCAGCGCAGGCCGACCGTGTAGACCGCATAGATGATGCTGGCCACGATCATCAGGATGTCGCCGCGATTGAAGGACAGCTCGACCAGAACGGCGAGGGAGCCGTGCGAGGCGGCGACGATGACGCCGAGGACGGTGATCGTCGCGCCGAGCCATTGCAGAGCGGGCGGCCAGATTCCGAGCAGCGCGCCCGAGACCAGCAGCACGACGATCGGCGTCGCGCCCTGGATGATCGCCATGTTGATCGCGCTGGTCGTATGCGCGGAGGCATAGAACAGGATGTTGAAGACGGTGAAGCCGATGCCGCCCATGGCGAGCATATACGGCCAGCGATCGCGGAGGACGCGCCATTCGGCGAGCAGCGCCCGCCTGGCGATGAAGGCCATGCAGATCGCGGCGATGACCCAGCGCAGCATGACGATCGCCATCGGCGACATTTCGCCGACGGACAATTTGCCGGCGACCACATTGCTTCCGAAGAAGAGCGTCGCCACCAGGAGGTAGAGATAGGCGCGGGCAGGGTTTTGAGTCGTCATCCCGCCATCTGCCCGCAACCATAGGGCGTTGTCACTTGCCCTGCAGCTTCGCGGCCGCGCCCTTCATTAGGCCCTGGTCGGAATTGACGATGAACCAGGTCACGCCCAGCGCAGCGAAAGCGTCGCGCTCCTCGACCGAAGGCAGGAAGATCGCGGCGATCTTGCCATGGCGCAGGGCGGCCGCGACGATGCGCTTGCAGGCCTCGGTGACCTCGGGGCTCCGGATATCGGAGACGCCGAGCGCCTGGCTGAGATCGGCCCGGCCGATGAACAGCCCGTCGACGCCGGGCGTCGCAGCGATCTCCTCGACCTCGGCCAGCCCGCCAGCGCTCTCGATCTGGCACATGACGATGGCGGCATCGCCGTGGCGTGCGGCCTCGGCCGGGCTGAGCTTGCCATAGGAGGCGTAGCGCGGCGAGTTCGACAGGCCACGCCTGCCACCTTCGAAGCGGGCGCTGGCGACGATCGCGCGCGCATCGGCGGCGCTGTCGACGCGCGGCACGACGATGCCGTCCGCCCCCATGTCGAGCGCCGACATGATGAAGGAGGGCGTGCCGTCGGGGATGCGGACGAGCAAAGGCAGCCCGCCGGCGCGCCCGGCCATCAGCATCATGTCGAGCGAGGCCCGGTCGAAGGGCGCGTGCTCGGCATCGACCACGCCGAAATCGAGGCCTGCACCGCCGAGAATCTCGGCGATGATCGGGTGAGGGGTCTTGATGAAGGTGCCGGTCCGGGGCTGGCCGGCGCCTGCGCGCAATGCGCTCACGATGTCGCTCCAACCGCCTGCGAGGCGCTGATCGCATATTCCGGCCGGCAGGGGGTGAACACGTCGAGGTTCAGCACCGGCTCGGTGCCGACGACGACGGCGTAATGGACCACGTTCGGCGGCACGGCGAGCAGGCCGCCGCCGCGCAGGCGCACGATTTCGTCGCCAACATGGAAATCGACCTCGCCGGACAGGATGTAGACCAGCTGTTCATGCACATGCGAGTGCGGCTTCGGCTCGTGGTCGGGCCAGAGCCGGTGCAGGGCCATCGTGGCGCCGTCGCCCGAGAAGGCCTTCTGCTCGACGCCGTGGCGGATCGTCTTCCACTCGATGGCGTCCCAGTCGACATGATGGACGGTCATTTCTCTCTCCTTTTCCGAAAGGGTGCTGCTTGCGGGCTGTCGGCCGCTATGGGGTGGGGCGCTGGCTGGCGTAGCCATGGCCGAGATTGCGCGAGATCTGGCGGGCCATCTCGACGACCGCGGCGATCATCCCGGCATCGGGCTCGGCGGGAACGAACTGGATGGAACTCACGATCGCCGCTGCGGCGACGAGCTCGTCATTGGCGTTGAAGACGGGAGCAGCCAGGGCGTTGATGCCGAGAAGCGCCTGCTCGGGTGCGCTCGCGTGCCCGTTCCGGCGAACCGTCTCGACGATTGCCCTGAGCTTCTCCGGCTCCGTGATGGTATGGGCGGTCAGCAGCGCCAGCGGCTGCCGGAGCGTCCGCTCGAGATGGAGGCTCGGGCCGAAGGCGAGGGCGACGTGGCCCTGCGCGGAGGCGTGCATGGGAAGTTCGCTGCCAGGGCGCGCGCCGATGGCGATGGACGTCGTCCCATGCACCGTCTTGAGGACCACCATCCCGCTCATCGAAGGAGCGGTCAGGACCGTGGTCAGTCCGACCTTGTCGCGCGCATCTCGCATCGGGCCGTCCGCTGCGGCGGCGACATCCTCGATTCCCGGCGCGAGCCGGCCGATCAGATAGGCTTTCGGGCCCAGCGTGTAGCGGCTCGTCGACTGGTTCTGGGTCAGGTAGCCGCGCTCGGTCAGGCCCTGCAGATGCCGATGGATGGCGCTCTTGGCGATACCGAGGCGGTTGGCGATCTGGGTCACCCCCATGGGCTCGTCCGCGAAGGCAACCGTTTCCAAGACGAGGAGTGTCGTTTCTCCTGCGCGAACGGCATTCTCTGAGCGCTCTTGTCTCTCGGGTCGCTCTATGACCACGTCCTCACCCTCCCTCGTTCTGCTTTTCGGCGGTCATTCGCGAGTCTCATACTATTTGAAGCCTTCGCTGCAGCTTGTCAAAATCACAAACCCAGCCCTTCGCTCGAGCGCTGGACGAGCGAGAGCGGGGTTCGTCCCGCAGCCAGTGCGGCATTGACCGGCGGTTCTCGCTGTGACTATAAGCGTTCTCGTTGAGAGAACCACAAACGCGCAGTGAGAACAAGCGCGACTCGCGGACAGATCATCGAGGGAGGTTTCATGTTTTGCTCTTTTCGCCGGACGCTCGTCGCCGGTACGGCCTTCGCGGCCCTGCTGGCTACCGCCATCCCCGTCCTGGCTGCGGACGTCACGCTCAAGCTCGGCCATGCCGTGTTCGAGAGCCATCCGAACCATGACTCCGCTGTCCGCTTCAAAGAGGCGGTCGAGCGCGAGTCGAAGGGTTCGGTGAAGATCCAGATCTACCCCTCGCGCCAGCTCGGCGACGTCAAGGAGCTGATGGAAGGGGTCCAGTTCGGCACCGTCGACATGACCGTGAACTCGACCTCGGCGCTGTCCACGCTGGTCCCGGCCACCGATGCGCTGCAGCTCCCCTTCGTGATCGGCAGCTACGAGGCCTTCGCCAAGCTCGCCGTCTCGCCTGAAGCCAAGGCCGTCGCGGCCGGGCTCGAGAAGCACGGCATGATCGCGCTCGCGCTCTATGACGGCGGCCAGCGGCATTTCCTCTCGGTCAAGAAGCCGGTCGTGGCGGTCGAGGATTTCAAGGGGCTCAAGACACGCATCGCGCCGAACCGGCTCTTTCTCGACACCTGGCGCGCCGTCGGCGTGAACCCGACCCCGCTCAACTATGGCGAGGTCTATTCGGCCTTGGAGACCGGCGCGCTCGACGCCGTCGAGATCAATCTCACCTCGATCGACAGCGAGAAGTATTATGAGGTCGGCAAGAATGTGAGCCTGACCGGGCAGTATTTCTGGCCGAGCTACCTGCTGATCAACAAGGCGAAGTTCGACGGCCTGACCGCCGAGCAGAAGGCCGCCATCCGCAAGGCCGCCGACGAGACGGTCGCGCCGCAGGTCATGGCCGTTGCCGAGCTCGACAAGAAGCTGATCAACGAGCTGAAGGGACGGGGGGTGAAGATCACCGAGCCCTCCAAGGAGCTGCTCGATGCACTCAAGCAGCGCACGCGCCCGGTCGTCGAGGCCTACATGAAGAAGAGCCCGGAGATCGCCGCCTTCGTGGCTGCGGCCGAGAAGCTCCGTCCCTGATTGCAGTCCGAGCCCCTGGCCGCAATGGCGGCAGGGGCTCCTTCAAGCCATGGGCCCGACCACCATGTCCCGTCACAATCCCCGGCTTCTGCGCGCGGTGTCGCTCTATCTGCGTGCTCTGCACTATCTCGCAATGGCCGGCGTCGCGACCCTCGTGGTCGTCGCCGCCATGCAGGTCTTCTTCCGCTACGTCGTCGGCGAGTCGCTGTTCTGGTCCGAGGAGCTGATGCGCTCCCTGATGGTCTGGATCGCGTTCCTCTCCGCCGGAATCGCCTATTCGCGCGGCGAGATGCTCGGCATGCGCATCGTCGTCGACGGGCTGCGGCCCTCTCTCACCGCCAAGATCGACATCGCGGGCCGCGTGCTGATCGTGATCTTCCTGCTGGTGGTCGCCTGGTATGGCTGGCTCTTCACCATGCGCACCAGCGAGCAGGAAGCAGTCTCGCTCGAAATCTCGCTCGGCTGGCTGCATGCGGCGATCCCCGTCGGCTGCCTGCTGCTCGCTGTCCACGTCGCCTTCGCAGACCTCTTCCGCTCGGCCCTGCCGAAGGAAGAAACCTCGCACTCGCACTGAGGCGTCCCAACATGGTCTGGCTGTTTTCCGTCTTCGCCTTCACCATCCTGATGGGCATCCCGGTGATCTTCGTCCTCGGGATCAGTGCGCTCGCCTATTTCGTCCTCACCGGGCAGACGCAATACCTCCTAGTCATCCCGCAGCGCATGTTCGCCGGCGTCGACCAGTTCATCCTGCTGGCGATACCGCTTTTCGTGCTCGCCGGCGCGCTGATGGATACCGGCGGCCTGACGCGCCGCCTGCTCGAATTCGCCAACGCCTTCGTCGGCCGCTTCCGTGGCGGCACGTCGCTGACCGCGATCTGGGGCAGCTTCCTGTTCAGCGGCATCTCGGGCTCCGCCGCGGCTGACGCCGCTGCCATGGGCTCGGTGCTGATCCCGGACATGAAGAAGCAGGGCTACGACGTGAACTACGCCGCCGCCCTGATCGCGGTCGCCTCGCTGATGGACCCGCTGATCCCGCCCAGCATCACCATGATCATCTATGGTGCGCTCAGCGGGACCTCGATCGCCAAGCTGTTCATCGGCGGCATCGTGCCGGGTGCGCTGCTGGCCCTGTCGCTCACCGCCTACGCCGTCTATGTCGCGCACAAGCGCGGCTATCCACGCCTGGCCCCGCCCTCGCTGGCGCAGATCGGCCGGCTCACCTTGACCGCGTTGCCGGTGCTGTTCCTGCCGGTGCTGATCGTGGTCGGCATCCGCGGCGGCGCCTTCACCGCGACCGAAGCCGCCGCCATCGCGGCGATCTATGCCCTCGTCGTCGCCGCCTTCTGGTACCGGGTGCTGACCTGGGCCCATCTGCGCCATGCGCTGATCGCGACCGCGGTGATCTCCTCGGCGATCTACCTCCTGATCGCCATGGCCAACATCGCCGCCTTCGTCTTCGCCCTGGAGCGGCTGCCGCAGAACATCGTCTCCGGCATCCAGCAGCTCACCGATAATCGCGTGCTGATCATCCTGATGGTCAATCTCGCGCTGCTCGTGCTCGGCATGTTCCTCGATGTCGCCGGCGTGCTCATCCTGACCGTGCCGGCGCTGGTCGGCATCGGTGCCGCGATCGGCATGGATCCGGTCCATCTCGGCGTGATGGTCACGTTCAACACCATCATCGGCTTCGTGCATCCGCCGCTGGGCCTGTGCCTCTTCATCGTTTCCGGCGTGGCGAAGTCGCCGATCGAGAAGGTGACCATGCAGGCCCTGCCGATGATCGGCATCGCGCTCGCCTTGCTGATGCTGATCGCCTTCGTGCCGGAACTGGTGCTGTTCCTGCCCAACCTCCTGGTCAAATGAGGATGATGGCATGACACGCTCGCTCGCCACCCGCATCGGCCGCACCGCGCTCAAGAACCCGCTGATCGCGGCCTCCGCCGAGCATCTGATCGATGCCGACGGGGTCCGCGCCGCGCTGAAGGCCGGGGTAGGGGCCGTGGTGGTCAAGTCGACCAACGAGGTCCAGGCGGCCAAGGACCAGCTCCAGCGCGCCGAATACATGGTGCTCGACGAGAACTGGCGGCCGGTGCCTTGGGGCCCGGATGCGCCGCGCGGCGCCACCATCGCCTGCCGCTCCGGCCTGCATCCGCTCGGCTTCGAGCCCTGGCTGGAGCAGACCGCGATGCTCGACCGCGAGGCGAGGGCGCTGGATTCCTATGCGATCCCCAGCCTGATCCTCGGTGACCTCGACCATGCGCTCGCCATGGCGCGGCAGGTCGAGCAGGCGGGCCTGCGAGTACTCGAATTCAACATCGGCACGCCCTATGCCAGCCAGGCCGCGAAGGGCGCGGTCTCGACCGAGCTGCTGCCCGAGCGCATCACTCATCTCGTCTCGGCGATGCGCAGGGCTGTCTCGCTGCCGCTCTGGATCAAGGTCACCGGCCAGAGCGAGCGCGTGCCGGAACTGGCGCGCGCCGCTTTCGAGGCCGGCGCCGATTCCGTGGTCATGGCCGGCCGGCTGCTCGGTTTCCTGCCCGATGTCGAGACGATGGAGCCCTTGCTCGGCACCAGCCTCGGCATCGGCGGTTTCTGGAACCTGCCGCTGACCTGCCACTGGCTCGCGACCTCGCGGCTCGCGCTCGGCCCCGAGCGGCCGCTGATCGGCATCAACGGCGCGCAGAGCGGGCTCGACATCGCGCGGATGATGCTGGCCGGCGCCTCCGCCGTCGGCATCGCCTCGCCGGTGATGCTGCGCGGCTTCGACTTGCTCGGCCGGTCTCTGGCCGAGTTCCAGGACTATCTCGATGCCAAGGGCATCGATGCTGCCGATCTCGTCGGCGTCGCGGTCAACCACCGCAAGACCTTCGCCGACATGCCTCTGCGCCAGGACAACTGGCGCAATTACGTGCCGAAGGCGCCGCTCACCCCAGGAGAATGACCATGACCGACGCAGCCGAAAAGCCGCAGGACGCTCGTATCAAGGCCCTGCTCAAGGGCTCCGTGGACCTCCACATCCACAGCGGCCCCTCGCTGATGCCGCGCAAGATCGACCATGTCGAAGCCGTCAGGCAGGCCGACGAAGCCGGCTTCGCCGCGATCCTGCTGAAGGATCACTACTATCCGACCATGCCGCTCGCCACGATCCTCGAGACGCACATCTCGAAGGGCGTGAAGGTGCTGGGCGCGATCGTGCTCAACAACCCGCTCGGCAGCATCAATCCCTCGGCCGTCGACTATGCGCTGAAGCAGGGTGCCCGCGTCGTCTGGATGCCGACGGCGCACGCCAACAACCATCTCGACCACTACAAGACCGACGCGAAGTTCGATTCCAAATTCCCGGTCGCGACGCAGAAGACGCTGGCGCCGGCGCCGCTCTCTCTGCTCGGCCCCGACGGCAAGATCTCCGACGAGGTCAAGGCGATCCTCGATCTGGTCGCCGCCGCCGACGCGGTGGTCTCCGGCGGGCACCACCATGTCAGCGAATTGCTGCCCTTCTACGAGGAGGCCAAGGCGCGCGGCGTCAAGCGGCTCCTCCTCAACCACCCAACCTATGTCAACGAGTGCTCGCTGCAGGACGTGCGCCATCTCGCCTCGCTCGGCGTCAAGATGGAGCATTCGATCTGCATGTTCGTGCCCTCGACCTTCCTGCTGTTCGACGCCGACCATCTCAAGGCGGTGATCGAAGCCGCAGGCATCGAGAACACGCTGTTCGGCTCGGATCTCGGCCAGAACAATAACCCGACCCCGGTCGAAGGGTTCGAGCAGATCATCGCCATGCTGATCGACGCCGGCTTCTCCGACGCTGAGATCCGCTCGATGACCGCCGGCAACGCCGCCGATCTCGCCGGCCTCACGCCCGCTGCCAACTGATGCCTTCGCGGGCCGCGCCTGGCGCGGCCCGCCGTCCGTCCAGGAGACCATCCATGCCTTCATTCCTCATCGACGGTCAGTGGACCGACGGCTCGGGCACCCGCCGCGGCGCTGTGCTGAACCCGGCGACCGGCGAGCAGATCGGCGAGGTGCCTTTCGCCGAGATCGCCGATCTCGACCGGGCGCTCGCCGCCGCCCAGAAGGGCTTCGAGATCTGGCGCAAGACCTCGGCCTATGACCGCTCGAAGATCCTGCGCCGCGCCGCCGACCTGACGCGCGAACGCGCCGAGAGCATCGCCCAGCTCATCACCCGCGAGCAGGGCAAGCCGCTCTCCGAGGCGCGCATGGAGGCCGGCGGCCTTGGCGACCATATCGACTGGTATGCCGAGGAGGGCAGGCGGGCCTATGGCCGCGTCATCCCGCCCCGGCAGTATGGAGCCCGCCAGATCGTGCTGCGCGAGCCGGTCGGCCCCGTCGCTGCCTTCAGCCCGTGGAATTTCCCGACCGGCCAGCTCGTGCGCAAGGTCGCGGGCGCTCTCGCGGCCGGCTGCTCGATCATCGCCAAGGCGCCGGAGGAGACGCCGTCCTCCTGCATCGAGCTGATCCGCGCCTTCCATGACGCCGGCGTGCCGGCCGGCGTCGTCAATCTCGTCTTCGGCGTCCCGGCCGAGATCTCCGAGCACCTGATCGCCTCGCCGATCATCCGCAAGGTCTCCTTCACCGGCTCGGTGCCGGTCGGCCGTCATCTCGGCGCGCTCGCCGCCCGCCACGTCAAGCGCGCGACGATGGAACTCGGCGGCCACGCCCCCTTCATCGTCTGCGACGATGTCGATGTCGCCGCCGCCGCCAGGCTCGGCGCGGGCCTGAAGTTCCGCAATGGCGGGCAGGTCTGCGCCTCGCCGACGCGCTTCTATGTGCAGGACAGCGTCTTCGACGCCTTCCTCGGCAGCTTCGTCGAAGCGGCGAAGGCGCTCAAGGTTGGTGACGGCACGGCCGAGGGCACGCAGATGGGCCCGCTCGCCCATGCCCGCCGCGTCGATGCGATCGAGGGCTTCGTGCGCGATGCGGTCGATGCCGGCGCCGATCTCGCCTATGGCGGCGAACGGCCCGGCAATCGCGGCTTCTTCCATGCGCCGGCGGTGCTCGCCAATGTCCCGGACAAGGCGCGGCTGATGCATGACGAGCCGTTCGGGCCGATCGCGGCGGTCAATCGCTTCGATACGCTCGACAAGGCGATCGCACAGGCCAACGCCCTGCCGTTCGGCCTCGCGGCCTTCGCCTTCACCAGCTCGGTCTCCCGCGCCACGCAGCTCGGCGACGAGCTGGAGAGCGGCATGGTCTCGATCAACCATTTCGGTATCGCCGCGCCCGAGACGCCGTTCGGCGGCATCAAGGACTCCGGCTATGGCAGCGAGGGCGGCTCGGAGGGGCTCGACGCCTATCTCTCGACCAAGTTCATCAGCCAGATCGGCACCGAGCCGCGGCGGCCTTGATGGACACCTACGACTACATCGTCGTCGGGGGCGGCTCGGCCGGCTGCACCGTGACCTCCCGCCTCGTCGAGGCGGGAAAGTCGGTGCTGCTGCTCGAATCCGGGCCGAAGGACAATCATCCCTACATTCACATCCCGGCGACCTTCATCCGGGTGCACGGTACGGCGCGCACCTGGATGTACCGCTCGGCGCCGGAGCCTGAGCTCAACGGCCGGCAGGTCTATGTGCCGCAGGGCCGTACGCTCGGCGGCGGCAGCTCCGTCAATGCGATGATCTACATTCGCGGCCAGGCGCAGGACTATGACGACTGGCGCGCGGCCGGCTGCACCGGCTGGGGCTACGAGGACGTGCTGCCCTTCTTCCGCAAGGCGGAGGGCAATGAGCGGCTGTCGGGCCCGCTCCACGGTACGGACGGACCCCTCAAGGTCAGCGATGCCAGGCATCGCCACCCGCTGAGCGCCGCCTTCCTGCGGGCGGCGCAGGAGGTCGGGCTTCCCTACAATGACGACTTCAACGGCGCGAGCCAGGAAGGCGTCGGCTACTTCCAGACCACGACCTTCGCCGAGCGTCGCGCCAGCTCGGCCGCGACCTATCTGCGCGCCGTGCGCGGCAACAAGCTGCTCAAGGTCGTGACCAATGCGCATGTGCTCGGCCTCGTGCTCGAGAACGGCGCGGCGGTCGGCGTCCGCACGCGCCACGACAACGGGCAGGAGATCGAGACGCGGGTACGCGAGGAGGTGATCCTCTCGGCCGGCGCGCTCTCGACCCCGAAGATCCTGATGCTGTCCGGCATCGGCCGGGCCGAACATCTCGCGGAGTTCGACATTCCGGTGCGGCGCGAGCTGCGCGGCGTCGGCGAGAACTTCCAGGACCATCTCTCGGCCTCGGTCTACGGCCAGACGCGCGAGGAGATCAGCCTGCTCGGCAACGACAAAGGCCTGAAGGCGCTGCGCCACGGCCTCTCCTATATCGCGCTCCGGCATGGCCTCCTGACCTCCAACGTGGTCGAGAGCGGCGGCTTCGTCGATACGGCCGGCACGGGCCGGCCGGACGTGCAGTTCCATGTCGTGCCCAATCTGGTGGGGGACGTCGACCGCCTGCCTCCCGGCGGCCACGGCATCTCGATCAACCCTTGCGACCTCAGACCGAAATCGCGCGGGACGGTTCGTCTCGGCGGCAAGGATGCGGGCGATCCCGTCGTACTCAACGGCAACTATCTCAGCGCGCCGGAAGACATGGCGACGCTCGTGCGCGGCGTGCGCCTGGCGCGGCGCATCCTGCGGGCGCCTTCGCTCGCCAAGCTGGTCAGCCATGAGATCGCGCCCGCGCGCGACGAGGACGTGCCCGACAGTGTGGTCGAGGACCATATCCGCACCGTCGCCAAGACCGTCTACCACCCCGCCGGCACCGCCCGCATGGGCACGGACGAGCTCGCCGTCGTCGATCCTACGCTCAGGGTGCGCGGCGTTCCGCGCCTGCGCATCGCCGACATCTCTGTGGTTCCAAGCATCGTCAGCGGCAACACCAACGCACCGGCGATCATGATCGGCGAACGCTGCGCCGACTTCATCCTGCGTCGTTGAAAACGGCAACGCTCCAAACCGGGAGCAAGTCCGGCGCGCACGGCGCCGGACCTCGATGACCCCCACTATGCGGCGTTCCGCAGCGGACCGGCGATCTCGTCGAGGCTGTCGGCGACGCTCGCGACGATCCCGTCGATATCGGCCGCCTGGATGATGAGCGGCGGGGCGAAGACGAGCGTGTGGCCGAGGGCACGCAGCAGGATGCCGCGCTGGGCGAGGGCGCTCGACAATGCCTGAGCAGCCCCGCGCTCGATCGGGAAGGAGCGTCGGCTAGCCTTGTCCTCGACCAGTTCCATCGCCGCCATCAGGCCGACGCCGCGCACCTCGCCCACCAGCGGATGGTCGGCGAGGCGGCGCAGCCCGTCCTGCAGGCGCGGCGCGACGTTTCGGACATGCTCGACGATCCGCTCTTCCTCGTAGATCTTCAGCGCCTCGACCGCGATCGCCGCCGAGACCGGATGGCCGCCATAGGTATAGCCGTGGCCGAAGCCGTTGAGCGCCTTCGTCCGATCGGCGATCGCCTCGTAGATCTTGTCGTTCACCAGCAGCGCCGAGATCGGGGCATAGGCCGCCGACAGGCCCTTGGCGCAGGTGAGCATGTCGGGCGAGATGCCGAAGGTCTGGCAGCCCCAGTAATTGCCGGTGCGGCCGAAGCCGCAGATGACCTCGTCGGCGACGAAGAGGATGTCGTGGCGGCGCAGCACGGCCTGGATGCGCTCGAAATAGCCGGCCGGCGGCACGATGACGCCGCCCGTACCCATCACCGGTTCGGCGAAGAAAGCGCCGATCGTCTCGGGCCCCTCGCGCAGGATCAGCTCCTCCAGCTCGTTGCCGAGGCGCTCGACGAAGGCCGCCTCGCTCTCGCCCTGCTGGCCGTTCCGGTAGAAATGCGGCGCGGTGACGTGCAGGAAGCCGGGCAGCGGCAGGCCGAAGGAACGATGCATGTTCGGCAGGCCGGTGAGGCTGGCGGCGGCGATCGTCGTGCCATGATAGGCGCCGAGTCGGGCGATGATCTTGCGCTTCTCCGGCTTGCCGATCGCGTCATGGTAGTACCAGACGAACTTGATCGCCGTGTCGATCGCCTCCGAGCCGGAGGACTGGAACATGGCGCGGGTCAGCCCCGCCGGCGCGACCGAGACGAGGGCATCGGCCAGCTCGATCACCGGCCCGTTCGAGCGGTGGGCGAAGACCTGCTGATAGGGCAGCGTGTGGAGCTGGCGCGCGCCGGCCTCGGCCAATCGCTTGTTGCTGAAGCCGAGCGAGGCGCACCACAGGCCGGACATGCCCTCGATGAAGCGCCGGCCCTCGTCGTCGACGACATGGATGCCGTCGCCACCCTCGATCACCATCGGCCCGGCGCTCTCGTGCTGGCGCAGATTGGTCTGCGGGTGGATGTGGTACGCGATGTCGCGCGCGCGGTTCGACTGGGGTTGAGGCGACATGTCGATCTCCTGGCAACGGGCGGTAGCCGTCGGCGCGATGCGCTCGCGGCACCTTCTCATCACGTTATCATTTGCCGAATAGCGTGACAATGTTTTGTATAAAGATACGACACGGTGACATGTGAAGCGGGAGAGCTCCGCCTCTCACGAGTTGCCGGGAGTGGTGTGCCCAGTGTTCCGGCCTGCGTTATCGAGCCTCTGATAATTCAATTATTACAGCGCAATAACTAATCATCTTCAGCCGATTTCAGGCGGGCGAACGCACCGGCCAAAGTGCGCTTCTGATTGAAATCCTGCGCCTGGCGCGCCTGCCGCCTCGCTTGCAAAAATTGGGCATTGACGTGTTTGCGGCAACGCAATAGCGTTTCGCAAAACAATACGACGTTCCGACAAGAGACTCGCGATTGCGAGGCGACGCTCCGGGGCTGGATCGAAAGCAAGGGGAACAGGACCATGACCTACGGCCGGATATCGCTTGCCGCTCTGCTCCTCGCCGCGGGGGCCCTCTCGGCCGGCGCGCAGGAGCGCCAGCTCACCGTCGCGACCTGGGGCGGGACCTACACCCAGAAGCAGCGCGCCACGATCATCGATCCGTTCGCGAAGGAGGCCGGCGTGCGGGTGCTCGATGCGCCCTATACCGGCGGGCTCGGCCAGTTGCGGGCGATGCGCGAGGCGGGCAACAGCACCTGGGACGTGGTGCAGCTCGAGGCACCCGATCTGATCGCCGCCTGCGCCGAGGGGCTGGTCCTGCGGCTCGACAAGGCGAAGCTCGCCAACCTGTCCGATCTCGGGCCCGGGGGCGCCAGCGAATGCGGCGTTGGCGCGGTCGGCTGGTCGATCGTGATCGGCTACAACTCCGATCTGGTGAAGCAGGCGCCGCGGTCCTGGGCCGATTTCTGGGACGTGAAAACCTATCCCGGCAAGCGCGCCATGCGCCGTTCGCCGCAATATGCGCTTGAAGCGGCGCTGCTCGCCGACGGCGTCGCGCCGGCGGAGCTCTATGCGACGCTCGGCAAGAAGGAGGGGGTCGACCGGGCCTTCCGGAAGCTCGACGCGCTGAAGCCGCATATCCAGTGGTGGGAGGCGGGATCGCAGCCGCCCGAATGGCTGGCGCGTGGCGAGGTTGCGATGGCGACCTCCTATGTCGGGCGCCTGCTCGAAGCTCGCGCCGAGAAGGCGCCGGTCTCCTTCGGCTGGGGCGGCTCGTTCTACTCGGTCGATTCCTGGGCGATCGTCGATGGCACGAAGCGCCAGGCGGAGGCCTACGCCTTCCTCGACTATGCCACCGGCGCCAAGGCCCAGGCGGCGTTCTCCGAGATCCAGCCGGTTGCTCCGGTCAACCAGAAGGCCGCCGCGCTGCTGAAGCCCGAGCGGCTGGCGATCATGCCGATCGGCGACAACCTGAAGCAGGGTGCCGTCTTCAGCGATACGTTCTGGGTCGAGAACATCGATGCCCTGACCGAGCGCTTCAACGCCTGGCTCGCCCGCTGAGCGGGCCGGCGACGATCACTCATTCTGCTGTCTGGTTGCGATGGATCCGACATGACCTCTTCCACCATGGACGAGCATTTCGTCCGCTTTGTCGGCGTGCAGAAGTCATTCGGGGCCGCGAAGGTCGTCCATGACCTGAACCTCGACATCAAGCGCGGCGAGTTCATCACCCTGCTCGGACCCTCCGGCTCGGGCAAGACGACCTGCCTGCTGATGCTCGCGGGTTTCGAGGCCCTGTCGCAGGGAGACATCCTCGTCGGCGGGCGCTCGATCGGCTACGTCCCGGCGCAAAAGCGCAATATCGGCATGGTCTTCCAGAGCTATGCGCTGTTCCCGCACATGACCGTGGCCGAGAACATCGCCTTTCCGCTCACCTGCCGGAAGCTGCGCTCGGCCGAGATCGAGGCGCAGGTCAAGCGCGCGCTTGCGATGATCAAGCTGGAGAGCTTCGCCAGCCGGCTCCCGGGCCAGTTGTCCGGCGGCCAGCAGCAGCGCGTGGCGCTTGCCCGTGCGCTGGTCTTCCAGCCGAGCCTCGTGCTGATGGACGAGCCGCTGGGCGCGCTCGACAAGCAGCTGCGCGAAGAGATGCAGTACGAGATCATGAGCATCCAGCAGGAGCTCGGAGTGACCGTGGTCTATGTGACGCACGACCAGTCCGAGGCACTGACGATGTCGGACCGGATCGCGGTGTTCAATGCCGGCGTCATCCAGCAACTGGCGCCGCCGCGCGAGATCTACGAGGCGCCGGCCAACGCCTTCGTCGCCCGCTTCATCGGCGAGAACAACCGCCTCGTCGGCAAGGTGAGCGAGCGCAACGGTTCCTCCTGCGCGGTGACGCTCGCCAGCGGGGCGCGCCTGCGGGCCCGGCCGGTCAATGCCGGCGCGGTCGGCTCGCCCTCGACCTTGTCGGTTCGGCCCGAGCGTGTCGTGCTCGGCGCCGCCGCCGCGAGCCGCGCCAATCGCTTCGAGGCGCTGGTCAGCAATGTCGTCTTCCATGGCGACCATATCCGCGTCGCCATGCAGGTCGCTGGCCAGGATGGCTTCATCGCCAAGCTTTCCAACGTCGTTGGCGTCGAAGTTCCCGCCGCCGGCAGTTCGGTCGCCGTCGGCTGGGACGAGGATGATTGCCATGCTCTCGATGTCGAGAGCGAAGCCTTGCGCCATTGAGCGGGCGGAGGAAGCTGTGAGCGGACTAGCCCTGCCGCAGGCCCTGCGCGCCCCGATCAGCCGCTACGGGCTGCTCCTGCCGTGCCTGCTGTTCATGCTCGGCCTGTTCGTCTGGCCGATCCTCTCCTTGCTGACGGGCGGAGTGCATAGCCCGGAGGTGTCGCAGGCGCTGCCGCAGGCCAGCCGCGCCGTACTGGCCTGGAGCGGGCAGGGGCAGCCGGACGATGCTGCCTTCGAGGCGCTCCTCGCCGACCTGCGCGCCGCGGATCGGCGCGCCGTGGCGGAAGCGGGCCGCAGGCTGAATTACGAGATACCGGGCTACCGCGCCCTGATCCTGAAGACGGCAGCACGTGCCGCCGGCGCGCAGGGCAAGGTGGGCCTCATCGCGATCGACCCCAAATGGGGCGAGGAGAGCTATTGGCTGGCGTTGCGCCGGGCCGCGTCGCCGATCACGCCGAGATACCTTCTGTCGGCGCTCGACCTGGAAGTGCGGCCCGACGGCAGCATCGGCGCTGCGCCACAGGAGAGCGCCATCTTCCTCGGCGTGCTCGGCCGCACGCTCTGGATCTCGCTCGTCGTCACCGTGAGCTGCCTGCTGCTCGCCTTCCCGGTCGCCTATCACATCGCGTCGAGCACGCCGCGCTGGCGCAATCTGCTGTTGCTGCTCGTGTTGTTGCCGTTCTGGACCTCGCTGCTGGTGCGCACCAGCGCCTGGGTCGTGCTGCTGCAGGACAATGGCATGATCAACAGCTTCCTGCTGCGCGCCGGCCTGATCGAGACGCCGCTGCGTCTGATCTTCAACCGCACCGGCGTCTACATCTCCTTCATCCATGTGCTGCTGCCCCTGATGGTGCTGCCGCTCTACAGCGTGATGTCGAACATCTCGCGGGAGTATCTGCGCGCGGCCTTCAGCCTCGGCGCGAGCGGCCCGCGGGCCTTCTTCAAGGTCTACCTGCCGCTGGTCTGGCCCGGCATCTGGTCCGGCACGCTGCTGACCTTCGTGGTCTGCTCTGGCTACTATGTCACGCCGCTGCTCGTCGGCGGCAACACAGACCAGATGATGAGCTATTTCATCGCCTTCTACACCAAGCAGACGGTCAATTGGGGGCTCGCCGCGGCGCTCGCCATCGTTCTCAGCCTGTCCATCCTGCTGGTCACCGGCCTCTATGCCCTGGTCGGCCGGCGCCAGAAGATCGTCGTGAAGGGGTGAGAGATGTCTGACGCCACCCCACCTCGCCAGCACCTTGGCCCGTCGCCCTGGCGCATCCTGACCATCGTGATCTCGGTGCTGGTCTATGCCTTCCTGCTCCTGCCGATCATCGTCGTCCTGCCGCTCGGCTTCAGCTCGGGCTCCTTCCTGACCTATCCGATGCCTGGGCTATCGCTGCGCTGGTATGAGGAACTCGCGCATAACTACAAATGGCTGCTCGCCCTGAAGAACAGCGCGATCGTCGGCGTCTGCGCCGCGGCGCTGTCCTCGGTGCTCGGCGTCAGCGCGGCGCTGGCCCTGGCCTCGCTGCCGCCGAAGGCGAGGGCGCTCGCCTATGGGCTGTTCATCGCACCGCTGGTGGTGCCGGTCATCATCCTGGCGGTGGCGCTGTTCCTGTTCTTCTCGAAGCTCGGCCTCACCGGCTCGCTCGCCGGCATGGTGCTGGCGCATACCATCGTCGGTGCGCCCTATGTCATGATCTCGGTCAACGCGGCCCTGCAGAACTTCGACACGACGCTGGTGCGCGCCGCCAAGAGCCTGGGCGCCTCGTCCTGGGGGGCACAGCGTCTCGTGGTCTTCCCGATCATCAAGCCGGCCATCGTGGCGGGGGCGCTGTTCGCCTTCGTCGTCTCCTTCGATGAGGTGGTGATCTCGCTGTTCCTGGCGAGCCCGGAGCAGGTGACGCTGCCGATCCGCCTCTTCGACGGCATTCGCGACGAGCTGACGCCGGTGGTGATCTCTGCGGCGACGATCATGCTGTTCGTCTCCGTCGGCGGCATGATCTGCGTCGAGGCGCTGCGGCGCCGCTCCGCCAAAGCGCGCGGCCTGCAGGAGAGCTGACGGGAGCGCCCGGCGTGCGACCTCGGCGCGGTACACGCTATTGAGGTTGTGTCGGCAGTATGCTCTGACGGGCGTCCGCGCGCGATCGGTAGCTGGCGTGCAGAAGGATGAGATGAGGAATGGCGGCGGATTCGGAACGGGGTGAAGCCGGGGTCAAATCCGTGCAGCTTGCCTTCGATGTCCTCGAAGCCATCGCGGTGGCGGAAGGGGAGGTCGGCGTCAGCGAGCTCGCCTTGGCGCTTGGCACGACGAAGGGCACGATCTTTCGTCATCTCCAGACGCTGGTCGACCGTGGCTACTGCCAGCAGAACGCCGCGACCTCGCGCTACAAGCTCGGCTTGCGCGCCCACATCCTTGGCCGAAGCGCGACAGGCCAGCTGAACCTGCTCTCCGCCTGCGAGGTTCCAGCCCGCGAATTGCGAGAGGAGCTCGGAGAAACCGTCGTGATCAGCGGCGGCGTCGGCCCCAATCTCGTCGTCCTGAGCACGACCCTCGGCAAGTCCCCGCTGGAGATCGGGGTGCGCGCCGGCAGCGAGCTGGTGCTGCACGCGACGGCGCAGGGCAAGGTGACGCTCGCCTTCGGCTCGGCACAGATCGTCCAGGCCTTCGATCGTCGCAAGCTCGACATCCTCACCGAGCATACGATCTCGTCGCGCGATGCACTGGCGCGCGAGCTCGATCACGTCAGGGAGCACGGCTACGCCGTCGCCCCGAACGAGGACACGCTCGGCATCAACGCGCTCGCAGCCCCGGTCCTCGACGAGACCGGCACGGCGATCGGCTCGATCGCGATCGTCGGCTCGATCCAGTACATCAAGGCCGAGCCGGACAAGGCACAGATCGACGCCGTCCTGCGCGCCGCGATCAAGGCGTCGTGGAACCTCGGCTACAAGGGCTCGATCATTCCGCTGCGCCGCCCGGCCTGACGGCCGCGCCCGGTATCCCGAAAACACCATCCGGCAAGTTGTGACGATCGAGCCGCGCCCGGCCCGGCCGGGGCGCTGCCGCGCGCGCCCCTTTACCATCGCTCCCCGTGGTCGCCGGCCGGCAGAACGCATCTGTCACCGATCTTTCGTCGCGTTCCCGCCACGGATCGCGCGATTCCGTTGACAGTCGACGAGAGGGCAAATACGTTTCTTATAAAGAAACATTGTTTTGTAATGTGATGCCCATCTCGCAAGGCTGGGCTCGCAAAATCAAAAAATGGGGAACGTCATGAAACATCTCGCGGCTCTGGCCAGTGTCTTTGGGGTTTTTGCGATTCCGGTGACTTCTTACGCCGATAGCCTCACCGTCGCGACATGGGGCGGGAGCTACACCCAGAAGCAGCGTTCGGTACAGATGGAGCCCTACACCAAGAAAACAGGTACCGTAGTGCGGGACGCTGTCTACACCGGAGGCCTCGGCCAGATCCGGGCGATGGTCGAAGCCAAGAACACGATCTGGGATGTGATCACGCTCGGCTCTCCGGAGACGATCAACGCCTGCGCCGAGGGAGCCATCGTCGAACTCGACAAGTCGAAGCTGACGCACGCCGCCGATTTCCCGCCCGGCGGCATCACGCCTTGCGGCATCGGTTCCGTCGGCTGGTCGCTGGTGCTGGCCTACAACAGCAAGCTGACCGGCGAGCAGCCGAAGACCTGGGCCGATTTCTGGGATCTGAAGAAATATCCCGGCAAGCGCGCGCTCCGCCGCCAGCCGAAGGCGACGCTGGAGATCGCCCTGCTGGCCGACGGTGTGGCGCGCGAGGACGTCTACAAGGTCATGCGGACGCCCGCCGGCATCGACCGCGCCTTCAAAAAGCTCGACGAGATCAAGTCGAGCATCCAATGGTGGGAAGCGGGGGCGCAGCCCTCCGACTGGCTCAGCTCGGGCAATGTCGTGATGTCGACGTCGTTCATCGGCCGCATCCTCGAGGCCCGCGCCGAAGGGGCGCCGCTCGGCTATGGCTGGCAGGATGCCTTCTACACGATCGACTACTGGACCATCGTCAGCGGCGGCAAGAACATCGAGCGCGCCTACGAATTCATCAACTTCGCGACCTCGCCCGAGGCGCAGGCGGCCTTCTCGGCGATCCAGCCGGTCGCGCCGGTCAACGGCAAGTCCGCCGGCCTGCTCGCACCCGACCGCTTGCCGCTGATGCCGGTCGGCAAGAACCTGGAGCAGAATGTCCGCTACGACGAGCAGTTCTGGAACGACAATCTCGAGACGCTGAACGAGCGCTTCAACGCCTGGCTGGCCAAGGGCTGATCCGGCGGCGAGGCGCTCGTACTCAATCCGCTCGTTCGAAGGTGACCATGTGGCGTGGGGGATCGGCGGCGGTCAGCTTGACCTGGATCGTATCGCCTGGGCTGCCGCCTTGCCCGCGAACTCGCGCGACCACGGGCAGTTCGCAAAGCTGGATGCGCAGGCCGTGCTCGTCCGCATCGGTCACCACTGCCTTGAATGTGGTGCCTTCACTGCCCTTGAGCATCACGGCCTCGGCCAGATCGATCGCGGCCCGGTCGATCTGGCCATCGCGGGCGTCGGCCCGCGCCATGACCTGGGGCAATTGTTCGAATGCGGCCGATACTGCCGGCGGCACAGGCTGGCCATTTGCGACCGCCAGGGCGGCGCGCACCACATAGCGGTCGGCCAGCCGGCGCAGCGGCGCCGTGGCATGCACATAGCTCGCCGCCATCGGCGCATGCCAGGGCACGACGCCTTCTCGGTAGGGAACATAGCTCGCGCCGCCGCTGGCCCTCCTCACTGCCAGCGTGAAGGCAGCATGTCTGCTGTCGGCGAGGTTCAGCGTCTTCTCGAACTGGGTGAGGGGTTCCATTTCCGGCCATGACAGCCCCAGCGCCTGCGCGGTGTGGCGCAGGCGCTGGACGGCTTTCTCATCCGGCTCCGGCATGACCCGGAACAGGCCGGTATGGGCTGCCAGGAGCGCGTCTGCGATGGCGAGATTGCTGGCCAGCGACAAGGCCGCATTCTGCTCCTCGCTTCGCAGGCGTGGCCGGAACGTCAGTTGGTAGCGGCCATCGCCGAGCGCGCTGACCTCCTGTTCGGGTGGGTCGACCCGCGCTGCGCCGCGACGGCTTTCGGCCGCATCGATGCGGCGGGACAGCTCCTCGAAATCGGTTGGCAGATCGGCGGCGCGGACGCTGTCATAGGCGAGCTTGGCGGTGCTGCGGATGACGGCCCGCTCGGCACCGTCGAGATGGACATTGCCGTCCGCATCGACCCGGGTCGTGAAGATCACGGCCGGCCGGGAGACGGCCGGCAGCAGGCTCGCGGCTCCTTCGGTGAGGGCCGGTGGATACAGCCCGGCCTTGCCGTCCGGCAGGTAGATCGTCGTGCCGCGCCGCCAGGCTTCCCGGTCGACCGCGTCGCCATCATCGACGAACCAGGCGACATCGGCGATGGCGTAGTGCAGCAGCAGGTCGTTGCCGCTGCGCTCGATCGCGAAGGCCTGGTCGAGATCCGTCGAGGTCGCGGGGTCCAGCGTGACGAAGGGCCGGTCGATGCGATCGGCATGCTCGGTCGGCGCGCGTCGGGCTGCGGCTTCTGCCGCGGCGAGGACTTCGGGCGGAAACTGGTCCGCAACGCTGAATTGCCGGCGGATCGCGGCCAGTCCGTCGACCAGCGCATTGGTGGAGTCGATAAGCGTCTTCATGCCGTGCCGCCGGCCTCCACCTGTCCTTCGGCGGGCTGCGGAGCCGCCAGCGAAGGATTTCGCCAATGGCTATGTTACCTGAGCGCGACGTGGAGCAGCAGGCCCATCCCCAGCTTCCTGTGCAATCCCTGGTGATGCTGGCGTGCCAAAGGCTTTAGTCATCGCTTTGAACGGGGCAATCCCCGCCCCGGGGCGCTTCGCCGCAACTCCGGCAGCGCGTGCTACAATGCGATCGTCACGTCCGAGCGCGGGCGCGAGGAGCAGGCGAGGATGTAGCCCTGCGCTTCCTCCTCGGGCGAGATTCCGCCTTCGTGCCGCATCTCGACCGAGCCTTCGACGAGGCTGACCCGGCAGGTGCCGCACATTCCGGAGGTGCAGCCGCAGGGGATGACGATGGTCTGGCGTGTCGCAGCCTGCAGCAGTGTCTCGCCCGGCTGCGCAGTGAAATGCTTGTCGCCGAGTCTGACCGCATAGCCTCCAGCCGGCGCATCGACCGGTATCGGCGGCGGCGCCAGAGGTGCGACGGCGCCGAAATGCTCGACATGGAACAGCTCGCGCGCACCGCCCTCGGCGGCGTGGATCAATCGCGCTTCCTCCATGAAGCCGGCGGGGCCACAGCAGAAGACCTCGCGGCGCCCGTAATCCGGCAGCGCGACCGAGACCAGCCGCCGCCCGAGCCGGCCGGCGAAGCCGAACCAGCCGGGCTGCGGCCGGCTGGCGAGCATCGCGACCTTGAGGTTCGGCATCCGTGCCTGCAGCTCGGCGAGTTCTTGGCCGAACAGGATGTCGCGCGGCGTGCGGGCCGCATGGAGCCAATGCACATCGCAACCCGGCGCGGTCGCCGCGAGATGGCGCAGCATCGCCATCAGCGGGCTTGCGCCGGAACCAGCCGAGACCAGGGCAATCCTGTCGGTGGTGCGGCTGTCGATGGTGAAGCGGCCCTTCGGCGGCCGGCCTTCGAGCCGCGCTCCGACCAAGAGCTTGTCGTGCAGCCAGCGGGTGACGCGGCCCTTGGCATGCGCCTTGATGGTCATCGTGATCGTGCCCGAGGCATCCGGCGCCGAGGCGAGCGAGAAGGTGCGGAACAACGTCTCGCCGCCGATCGAGAACTTCAGCGTCATCGACTGGCCGGCAGCGTAGCGCGGCGCGCCACCTTCCGGCCGGAAGACGAAGGTCTTCACGTCATGCGTCTCGTCGCGGATCTCGGCGACGGTGAGCTGCAGCAGATCGGCAGAGGGAGCAGCGACTGGCGCTTCGAGGCTGTCCAGGCTCATTCGGCAGCGATCCTGAATGGCGTGGGCTCGCCGGCATAGGCCGCCATCTTGCCGGCATACCAGTTGGTGAAATTGGTCAGCATGAACTCGGTCGGGGCATAGGGGCCGGGCTGGTAGCCCATCGAGCGGATGCCGGCATGGTTCACCGCCGCGAGCTCGGCGTCCTGCGCATTGGTCGCGATCCAGACCTCGGTCAGCCGCTCCACGTCGTAGTCGACGCCCTCGACCGCATCCTCGTGCACCAGCCAGGTCGTGCGTACCGCCGTCTTGTCCTGGGAGAGCGGCAGCACCCGGAAGTGCAGGATGTGGTCGGCTAGGAAATGGTTCCAGTTGTTCGGCACCCGGAACATCCGGACCGAGCCGAGATCGGGCTCGGTGAAGTCGGCGAGCAGCTTGTTGCAGGCCGGGCCGCCATCCATCGTGAACGATAGCGCGCCCTCGTGGAAGGGCAGGCGGATGCAGCGGAACTCCTGGCCGCCATCGACTGGCTGATGCGGCAGGCCGAGGCCATCCCATTTCGCCGTCTTGCGGTCCATCAGCCCCTTGAACTCGGCCGGTCCGCGCGGATCGTCCGGCAGCGCGAACTCGACCAGCGTCACCAGCAGCTCCGGATGGTTGCCGGCGCAGTGATAGCATTCGCGGTTGTTCTCGATGACGAGCTTCCAGTTCGCGTCCTCGATCAGGGTCATCTCGAAGGCGACCTTGGTGCGCTCCGGCATATGCGGCGCGATATAGGGCGTCACTGCTTCGCGATAGCGCGAGAGGTCGGGCGGATCGTCGGCGAGGCAGATATAGACCATGCCGCAGATCACCTCGACATGGACGGGCTTCAGCCCATGGGCCGAGCGATCGAAATCGGCCGGCATCTGGCGGGCGTTGAGCAGCGAGCCGTCGAGCTCGTAGACCCATTGGTGATAGGGGCAGACGAGCCGGTTGGCGCGGCCCTTCTCATGGCCGCAGATGCGCGAGCCGCGATGGCGGCAGCTATTGTGGAAGGCACGCACCTGTCCGTCCCGGTCGCGCAGTACCACGATCGGATTCTCGCCGACGGTCAGGGTCAGGTAGTCGCCGGGCTTCTTGATCTCGCAGGCATTGCAGGCGAACAGCCAGTCGGTCTCGAACACCGCCTTGATATCGGTCTCGTGCATCGCCGGATCGACATAGAAGGCCTGCGGCAGGCTGTAGCCCTCGCGTCGCTCGGCGAGAAGCTGGCGGATGCGGTCGCGATCGATCATCGGCTGAGACCCTGCGGAGTGGACAGCAGCAATCTTGCGCCGTCTTCGGGCAGGGAGGCCGGAGCATTCCGACCTGGCGGACAAACTTTGCGACAGGACATGTCGCTTTCATTGCAACAATGTCGGAAATCCGCTTTCCTTTGAATGGCTCCAAGCCAGATCATCGCGGGGGAGGGCGAGCTATGAACGAGGCGCCGGCCGGCACCCAGATCGTCACGCTGCTGCTCGTCGAGGGCTTCTCGATGATGAGCGTCGCCTCGGCGATCGAGCCGCTGCGCTCGCTCAATCGGCTGGTCGACCGCGAGGCCTGGCGCTGGCGGCTGGCGAGCCTCGATGGCGGCGTCCTCGCCGCCTCGAACGGCATCCCGATCCCGGCCGAGGCGGCCGAGACCGCCTTGCCCGGCTCACATTACTTCCTCGTCTGCGGTGGCTTGCGCATCCAGTCGGTCGACGAGCGGCGCTATCTCGCCATCCTGCGCAAGGCGGTGCGCAGCGGCGTGCGCGTCGGCTCGCTCTCGACCGGCACCTATCTGCTGGCGCGCGCCGGCCTGCTCGACGGCTATCGCTCGACGATCCACTGGGAAAACCGGCCCGCCTTCCAGGAGGAGTTCCCCCATCTCGTCTGCACCGACAAGCTCTATGAGATCGACCGCGACCGCCTGACCTGCTCGGGCGGCTCGGCCGCGATGGATTTGATGCTGCACTTGATCACTGAGCGCCATGGCGCCGATCTCGCGCGCCGCGTCGCCAACCAGTTCCATCATGACCGCATCCGCGACGAGCGCGACAACCAGAGCGGCGGCCGGCTGGAGCGGATGTCGAGCCTGCCGCCGGCCGTGCGCAGCGCGGTCAGGCTGATGCAGCGCCATGTCGAGGACACGATCTCGATCGCCGACATCGCCGAGAAGGTCGGCATGAGCCCGCGCCAGCTCGAGCGGCTGTTCCTGCGTTATCTGCAGGCCTCGCCGGCGCGTTACTACCTCTCTTTGCGCATCGACCGGGCGCGGGAGCTGCTGCTCTATTCCGACCGTCCGGTGCTGGAAGTCGCGATCGCGGCCGGTTTCACCTCGACCTCGCATTTCGCCCACTGGTTCAAGAAGCTGCAGGGCGTACGGCCGAGCCAGCTGCGCGGGCGGCCTGTCACCGACGAGGCGGTGGTGGCTTCGACAGCCTGAGCACGGCAGGTCGCAAGCGCGACATGCGATGTCGCTTTCCCGGCCCGAGGCTGGAACGGTTCTGATCGACACTTTCACCGCAAGACGGATAACCGTCGGCGGGGAACGGCAGTGGACACGATCGCCTTCATCATGGCGAACCTTCCGGTGATCGGGCAGCGCATGCTCGAGCATGTCTCGCTCGTCGCCGTCTCCGTCGGCGTGGCGATCCTGACCGGTGTGCCGACCGGCATCGCCATCACCCAGAGCAAGCGCGCTGCCGATCTTGTCCTCTACATCGCCTCGATCATCATCACGATCCCCTCGATCGCGCTGTTCGGCATCCTGATCCCGCTGCTCTCGACCATCGGCCACGGCATCGGCTACCTGCCGGCGGTGATCGCGCTGATCCTCTACGCGCAGCTGCCGATCATCCGGAACACCTATACGGCGATCATGAATGTCGACCCCGCGTTGCGCGAGGCGGCGCGCGGCATGGGGATGACCACGCTGGAGCGGCTGCGCCGGGTCGAGCTGCCATTGGCGCTGCCGGTGATCCTGAACGGGGTCCGCAGCGCGGTGGTGCTGAACATCGCGATCGCCGCGATCGCGACCTATATCGGCGCCGGCGGGCTCGGTACCTTCATCTCGCGCGGCATCTCGCAGACCGATATCCGCCAGCTCCTGACCGGCGCGCTCGCCGTCAGCCTGCTCGCGATCATCGCCGATTACGGACTGCTCTTCGCGCAGCGCCTGCTCACCTCGCCGGGATTGAAGCTGAAATGATCCGTCTCGAGCAGGTCTCCAAGCATTTCGGCACGATGATCGCCGTCGACCGCATCGACATGGAGGTGCCGGCCGGCGCCGTCTGCGTCCTGCTCGGCCCTTCCGGCTGCGGCAAGACCACGACGATGAAGATGATCAACCGGCTGATCCCGCCGACCTCCGGCAGGATCTATGTCGACGGCAAGGATACCGCCGGCGTCGACGAGGTCACGCTGCGGCGCTCGATCGGATACGTGATCCAGCAGATCGGCCTGTTCCCCAACATGACGATCGAGGAGAATATCTGCGTCGTGCCGGACCTGCTCGGCTGGCCGGCGGCGAAGTCGCGCAAGCGCGCCGCCGAATTGCTCGACATGGTCAATCTCGACCCCTCCGTCTTCCTGAAGCGCTATCCCAAGCAGCTCTCCGGCGGCCAGCAGCAGCGCGTCGGCGTGGTGCGCGCGCTCGCGGCTGACCCGCCGGTGCTGCTGATGGACGAGCCCTTCGGCGCGATCGACCCGATCAACCGCGAGGTGATCCAGGACGAGTTCATGAAGCTCCAGGCCGAGCTGAAGAAGACCATCGTCTTCGTCAGCCACGACATCGACGAAGCCGTGAAGATGGCGAGCCGGATCGCGATCTTCCGCGACGGCAAGCTGGTTCAGTACGACACGCCCGACAACATCCTCGCCCATCCGATCGACGCCTTCGTCTCGGAATTCGTCGGCTCCGACCGGACCCTGAAGCGGCTGCGGCTGATCAGGGTCACCGACGCGATGATGGCCGAACCTCCGCGCGTGCGGGCCGAGGACTCGCTCGACACCGCCGTCAAGCTGATGGAGGAGCACGGCCATGTCTCGATCGTGATGGTCGGGCCGCGCGGCCGGGCCCGCGGCGTGGTGCGGCTGGAGGAGGTGCGCGAGCGCAAGGGCACGGTCGGCGAGCATCAAGAGCCGCTGCCCGGCGTCGTCAATATCCGCGACGATCTGCGCACTGCCGTCTCGCAGATGTTCACCCATGGCGTGACCTGGCTCGCCTGCATCGACGATGACGGCTTCTACAAGGGCTATGTCACCCAGAAGAGCATCACCCAGGTGCTCGGCGCGACCTACCGGGAAAGCTGAGATGGTGCTCGCGAGCCTGGCAGGGACGCTTCGCTGGCTCGCCGTCTTCGGCGCCTTCGCGCTCGGCGCCTGGCTGCAGGCGCGCGGCACCATCCCCGCCATCCTCGGCCATGCGCAGGATGTGACCTACCTCATCCGCCAGCATCTTGCGCTCGCGGCGACCTCCGGCGCGATCGCGCTCGCCGTCGGCATCCCGCTCGGTATCGTGCTGACGCGGCCGCGCTTCGAGATGTTCGCCGATGCGGTGACGCAGATCGTCAATCTCGGCACCACCATCCCGACGCTCGCCTTGCTCGCGATCTCGATGTCCTTCCTCGGCATCGGCTCGCCGCCGGCGATCTTCGCGCTGTTCGTGCTGACGCTGCTGCCGATCGTGCTCAACACCATCGCCGGCCTGCGCTCCGTGCCGCAGCACCTGATCGAGGCGGCACGCGGCATGGGCATGATGCCCGGCCAGATCCTGCGGCGGGTCGAACTGCCCAACGCCGTCTTCGTCATCCTCGCCGGCGTGCGCACTGCCTTCGCCATCAATATCGGCACCGTGCCGCTGGCCTTCCTGATCGGCGGCGGCGGCCTCGGCGAACTCATCTTCACCGGCATCGACCTGATGGAGCCGAGCATGCTGCTGGCGGGCGCGATCCCGACGGCGCTGCTCGCCGTGCTCGTCGATTTCCTGATCGGCCAGATCCAGTTCTGGCTGGTTCCGAAGGGCGTCAACCCGCTGCGCTGAGCAGCGGTCAACTCAACCAGAAAAGGGGAGTACGACCATGCACAAGCGCAGTTTCCTGGGGCTCGCTTCCGCCGCTTTGGCCTTCGCCGCCCTGCCGCTCGCCGCGCAGGCGCAGACCGTCGTCGTCGGCGGCAAGAACTTTACCGAGCAGCAGATCATGTCGGAGATGACGGCGCAGCTGCTCAAGGCCAAGGGCTTCACGGTCGACAAGCGCGCGGGCCTCGGCACGGCGCCGCTGCGCCAGGCTCAGGAAGCCGGGCAGATCGACCTCTATTGGGAATACACCGGCACCTCGCTGATCACCTTCAACAAGGTCGTCGACAAGATGGATGCGGCCGCGACCTACGCGAAGGTCAAGGAGCTCGACGCTGCCAAGGGTCTGGTCTGGCTGAACCCGTCCAAGGCCAACAACAGCTATGCGCTCGCCATGCGCAAGAAGGACGCCGAGGCCAAGGGCATCAAGTCGCTCGACGACCTCGCCACCAAGCTGAAGAGTGGGCAAGCCCTGAAGCTGGGCTGCAATGCCGAGTTCTACGCCCGTCCCGACGGGCTCGCCCCGCTGCAGAAGACCTATGGCTTCGATTTCGGCCGCGAGAACGTGGTGCGGATGGACACCGGCCTGATCTACCAGGCGCTGCGCGACAGCCAGGTTGATGTCGGCCTCGTCTTCGCCACGGACGGGCGCGTCCCAGCCTTCGATTTCGTCATCCTGACCGACACCAAGGGCTATTTCCCGACCTATGCGATGACCCCGGTCATCCGCAAGGAGACGCTCGACAAGAACCCCAAGCTCGCCGAACTCCTGAACGGCCTTTCGGCAAAGCTCGACGACCTGACCATGGCTAAGCTCAACGCCTCCGTCGATGTCGACAAGAAGAGCATCGAGGAGGTCGCGGCCGGCTTCCTCAAGGCGCAGTCGCTGGTTTGACCTTTCCCTGACTAGACCGGAGGCGCTGTGCCTCCGGTCTTCCGCGAGGGGCCCATGTCGTCGCTGAAGGTCGCAGTCGCCCAGATCCGGTGCGAGCCGGCCGATCTCACCGCAAATCTCGCCGCGCATCTCGACGCCATCGCGAGGGCGCGCGGGGAGGGCGTCGAGCTCCTGCTTTTCCCCGAACTGTCGCTGACCGACTATCTCGCCGCGCCCGATTGCGAGGCTTTGGCCCAGACGCCGGATGCCGAAGTGCTCATGCGCCTCGCCGACGCCGCGGACGGCATCACGATCTCGGCCGGCTTCATCGAGCGCGACGAGCGTGGGAGCTTCTTCAACAGCCAGGGCCTCTTCCGCGACGGCAGGCTGCTCGCGATCCATCGCAAGCTCAACCTGCCGGGCTATGGCGCCTTGCGCGAGGATCGCGTCTATGCCCGAGGCAGCGACCTCGCTTCGGTCGAGCTGGCGGCGGGCTGGCGTGCCGCCACGCTGATCTGCGCCGATGCCTGGAACCCGGCGCTGCCCTGGCTCGCCGCGCTCGGCGGCGCCAACCTTCTATTGCTGCCGGCGGCTTCGGCGCTCGGTGCGGTCGGAGACGGCTTCGACAATCCGCGTGGCTGGGCGATCAATCTCGCCCATAGCGCGATGACCTATGGCCTGCCGACGCTCTTCGCCAATCATTGCGGCACGCGCGGCGGCGCGACGTTCTGGGGTGGGGCACGCATTCTCGATGCGTCGGGCCATGAGCTGGCGCGAGCCGGAGCTGGCTCCGAGCTCATCGTCGCGGAGCTGTCGCAGGCCGATGGCGAAGCGGCGCGCCGCCGCCTGCCGACCGCCCGCGACAGCGACCCTGCTTTGGTCGGCGCCTTGCTGCGCGATCTGATTTCGAACAGCGAAAGCATCAGCTCATGACCGGCGCGATCGACTTCATCCATGGCCTGAATTTCGCGCAGCTACCGCCCGAGGTCATCCATCAGGCCCGGCGCTGCCTGCTCGATCTCGTCGGCGTCGCCATTAGCGGGCGGCAGACCGAACTCTCGCGCATTGCGCATGATTTTGCGGTCGACCATCTCGGCGCCGGGCGAAAGGGCGCGCGCCTGCTCTTCGACGGGCGCCGGGTAAGCGCGACCGGCGCGGCCTTCGCGGGGGCGACGACGATCGATTCCTTCGACGCCCATGACGGCCACGCCTTGACGAAAGGCCATGCGGGGGTTGCGATCCTGCCGGCGCTGCTCGCAGTCGCGGATGCCGAGGGACTGCTCGATGACGGTGGTCTCGATGGCGAAACCCTGCTGACCTGTCTCGTCCTCGGCTACGAGATCGCGACGCGCGCCGGCATCGCCCTGCATGCCAGCGCCTGCGACTACCACACCTCCGGCGCCTGGAACGCGCTCGGCTGTGCCGCCGTCGCCGCCCGCCTGCTCAAGCTCGATCGCGAGCGTACACGCCATGCGCTCGGCACCGCCGAATATCACGGGCCGCGCAGCCAGATGATGCGCTGCATCGACCATCCGACCATGGTCAAGGACGGCTCTGGCTGGGGCGCGCTCGCCGGTGTCAGCGCCGCCTATTTGGCGAAGGACGGCTTCACCGGCGCGCCGGCGATCACGATGGAAGCGCCGGAGCAGGCGGCGATCTGGGCCGATCTCGGCGAGCGCTGGCTGATCCTCGATCAGTATTTCAAGCCATGGCCGGTCTGCCGCTGGGCACAGCCGGCGATCGAGGCCGCGAGCGGCCTTCTTCGTGAGCACGGCTTCAAGGCGTCGGACATCGATCTGATCGAGGTGGAGACGTTCCACGAAGCCGTGCGCCTCGGCGCGCAGCTGCCTGCATCGACGGAGATGGCGCAGTACGCGATCGGCTTCCCACTTGCCGCCTTCATCGTTCGTGGGCGACTTGGCGCCGAGGAAATCGGCGGCGAAGGCCTCGCCGATCCCGCGATCCAGGACATGCTGCGGCGCATAAGGCTGGTCGAGGCGGCCGAGCTCTCCCGGCGCTTTCCCGCAGAGAGGCTGGCACGCCTGCGTATCGTCCTGAAATCGGGCCATGTCGCGGTATCGGAGGTCTCATCTGCCCGCGGCGACCGGAGCCGTCCTTTGTCAGATGCGGATCTGCTGGCGAAGTTCAGTATGTCTGCAGCCCTGCTCGGTCCTGAGCGCAGTACTCATCTCGGCCGTGGCTGCATGGCCCTGGAAGGTTCCTCTGCCGGATACCTCTGCGGCGGCCTGTTTGCGCCCATCTGACGCGACTGAGGACGGCTTTCTCCGTTCGGGCAAAAACAGAGGTCGTTATTCCATCTGTATCGTTCTTTTGAAAGAACGTTTCATTGACGCGGCGCCGGGCGGGCGCGCAGTCTGGGGCACGCGCAAATGCCGCCCGATGTTGTCTTCGGGTGAGCCGCAAACTTGCTGACCAGCCGACTGCGACACGACGATATGAGCCTTGAATCCGAGTATCTCTGGTACATCCCCAATGTCGTCGAGCCCGGTCATCGCGGCGATTCCGCCGTCGATGGCCACAACAGCCTGGAGACGCTGACCAGCCACGCCAGGGCGCTGGAAGAGCATGGCTGGAAGGGCGCGCTGCTCGGCACCGGCTGGGGCCGGCCCGACACCTTCACGGTCGCGGCTGCGCTCGCGGCCCGCACCACCAGCTTCGAGCCGTTGATCGCGATCCGCCCGGGCTATTGGCGGCCGGCGAACTTCGCCTCCGCTGCGGCGACGCTCGACCACCTGACTGGCGGGCGCGTGCGCATCAACATCGTCTCCGGCAAGGACAATCTCGCCGCCTATGGCGACAGCGAGGGTGACCAGGCGCATCGCTATGGCCGCACCAGGGAGTTCATGCGCCTGGTCCGCAAGCTCTGGACGCAAGAGAATGTCGACTTCGCTGGCGAGCATTTCCGGGTCGATGGATCGACCGTGGTGCCGCGCATCGAACAGCGCGGCGCGCGGCGTCATCCCCGGCTCTATTTCGGCGGTGCCTCCGATGCGGCGGAGCGGGTCGCCGCGACCGAAGCCGACGTCCAGCTCTTCTGGGGCGAGCCGTTGGAGGACGTGCGTCAGCGGATCGAGCGGCTGAAGGCCTTGAGCCGCGATCTCGACCGCGATCTGCCGCCGCTCGAATTCGGGCTGCGGGTCACCACCTTCGTCCGCGATACCACGGAACAGGCCTGGGCGGAGGCCGAGGTTAAGGTTGCCGAGATGGCGCAGGGCAAGGGCGCTGGCTGGAACGACCACCGGCGCGGCGTCGCGGTCGGCCAGCAGCGCCTGTTCGACCTGCAGGGCCGCGGCGAGGTGCTCGACGACAATCTCTACACCACGCCGGGCAAGTTCGGCGGCGGCGGGGCGGGCACCACCTGGCTGGTCGGCTCGGCCGAGGACGTGGCGCGCTCGCTGCGCAAGTACCGCGACCTCGGCATCAGCCATTTCGTCCTGTCGGACACGCCCTATCTGCCCGAGATCAGGCGGCAGGGCGACCAGCTCCTGCCCTTGCTGCGGAACTGAAGCGGGAGGCGTCTGCCTCCCGTCTCAGATGACCTTGGCGCGCAGCGTCGCGGTGACGATCTCGGTGACGACCACCACCGCGAAGATCACGACGAGCACCAGCCCGACCTGGTCCCAGTAGAGATTGTCCATCGCCGCCTGCAGGGCGACGCCGAGGCCGCCGGCGCCGACCAGGCCGAGCACGGCGCTCTCGCGCACATTGATGTCCCAGCGGAACAGGCTGACGGCGAGGAAAGCCGGCTTCACCTGCGGCCAGAAGCCCTTGAGCAGGACGGAGCGCCATGGCGCACCCGCCGCCCGCAGCGCCTCGATCGGGCCGGGCTTGGCCTCCTCGATCGCCTCGGCCAGGAACTTGCCGGTGAAGCCGATCGAATGCACCGCCACCGCCATGACGCCGGCGAGCGCGCCGGGGCCGAACACCGCGACGAAGAGCAGCGCCCAGACCAGCGTGTGCACCGAGCGCGTCGCGACCAGGATGAAGCGGCCGAGCGTGTTGACCCAGACCGAGGACGAGATGTTGCGGGCGCACATCAGCGCGACCGGCGTCGCCATCAGGATCGCCAGCACCGTGCCGAGCGTCGCCGTGTGCAGCGTCTCGATCAGCGCCTGCTGGACGGTCTTGGGAAAGTAGGCCCAGTCGATCGGCCACATCCTGGCGAAGAGATCGACCGTCTGCGCCGGCGCGTCGTAGAGGAATTCCGGGATCACCTCGATGGTCTGGACCGACCAGCCCAGCGCCAGCGCCGCGACGCCCCAGAACGCGAGCCGCATGCCGCGCTCGGCGGCGGTGAAGCGATGCCAGACCGGGCCGGAGGCGCCTTGCTTGACCTCGCCGCTCGGCGCCTCATCCTGATAGACCCGGCGCATGAAGGCGGAGAGGATTTCGCCGGCCATCACCGCCAGGATGATCGCGATGATGATGGTCAGCACGAAGTCGTAGTCGAAGCGCTGGAAGGCGGTGAACAGGGTCGCGCCGATGCCGCCGCCGCCGACGAGGCCGACCAGGGCGGAATTACGCAGGTTCGAATCGAGCTGGTAGGCGGCAAAGCCGATGAAGCGCGGCAGCACCTGCGGCACCACGCCCATCACCACGACCGAGAGGAAGGGCGATCCGGCGGCGCGCAGCGCCTCGATCGGCTTCATCGACATTTCTTCGATCGCCTCGGCGATCAGCTTTGCGATGAAGCCGATGGTGGCGACGATCAGCGCCAGGATGCCGGCGAGCGCGCCGAAGCCGACCGCCTTGACGAAGAGGATGGCGACGATGACCGGGTGGAAGGTCCGGCACAGCGCGATCAGCCCGCGCGCCAGGATCGTCACCGGCAGCGGCATCAGGTTGCGGGCGGCGCAGAGGCCGACAGGCAAGGCGAGCAGCACGCCGGCGCCGGTCGCGATGATCGCGATCTGCAGCGATTCCAGCATGCCCTGCGCGAGCAGCTGCAGTTTGTCGTGCGCCAGGTTCGGCGGGAACATCCGGCCGAGGAAGCGCGCGCCATTGCCGAGGCCCTGGACGAAACGCTCCCAGCGGATGTCGACGATGCCGGCGGCGTAGATCACATAGGCGACGAACAGCACCGCGCCGAGGCGCAGCGGCCAGTTCGCCGGGAAGGCGCGGGCGCGCAGGCTGCCGCCGGCGCTCACAGGAGGAGCGCTCATTCCATCCAGCCTTCGCCGCCATAGATCTCGGCGAGATGGCTGTCCTGCAGCCCCGCCGGCGGCCCGTCATAGACCACGAGGCCCTTCGACATGCCGATCATCCGCAGCGCATAGCGGCGGGCCAGCGCCACGTTGTGGATGTTGACCAGCACCGGGATGTTGCGCTCGCGGCCGACCTTGGCGAGCAGCTCCATGATCTCGACCGAGGTCTTGGGATCGAGCGAGGAGGTCGGCTCGTCGGCGAGGATCAGGTCCGGCTCCTGCATCACCGCGCGGGCGATGCCGACGCGCTGGCGCTGGCCGCCGGAGAGCTGGTCGGCGCGGCGGGTGGCGAAGTCGCCGAGACCGACCGATTCCAGCAGGGCGAAAGCGTGGGCGATGTCCTCCTCGGGGAAGCGCCGCGTCCAGGCGCGCCAGACCGGGACATAGCCGAGGCGGCCGCAGAGCACGTTCTCGATCACCGTCAGCCGCTCGACCAGGTTGTATTCCTGGAAGACCATGCCAAGGCGCCGGCGCGCCGCCCTGAGAGGCTCGCCCTGCAGCTTCGCCAGGTCGGTGCCGCCCAGCATGATCGAGCCGGAGGTCGGGTCGACCAGCCGGTTGATGCAGCGGATCAGCGTCGACTTGCCGGTGCCGGAGGGGCCGATGATCGCGACGATCCCTGGCTCGGAGACGCTGAGCGAGATGTCGCGCAGGACCGGCTGGCCCTTGCGGTACTCCTTGACGAGGTTGCGGATGACAAGCGCCCGGCCATGGCCGGGCGCCTCTGCGACGGGGAGGGCGCTCATGGGCTGCGTCGGGCCTTCGATCAGGGCTTGGCCGGCGCCGGCTGCGCCTTCTTCTTGGCGAGTTCGTCCGCCTCGCGCTTGGCCTCGGTGTCGTAGGCCGACTTGTTGTAGGGCGTGCCCGACTTCTCGGCGACGTCACGCACGATCGCCCAGTCCTTCTGGTAGGTGATCGGCAGGAAGCGGTCGTCGCCGTTGAACTCCTTGGTCATTTCCGGGGTGAAGCGGAAGGAGAAGAAGCAGTCGGTCAGCTTCTTGGCGAGCTCGGGCTTCAGGTCATGCGCATAGGCGAAGGACGAGGTCGGGAAGATCGCGCTGCGATAGATCTCGCGGGTGTCCTCCTTCTTGATCGTGCCGCGCACGATCATGCGCTCGTAGACGTCGCCGGCCACCGCCGCCATGTCGTAGTCGCCGGAGACGACGCCGAGCAGCGACTTGTCATGACCGCCCGACATCAGCGGCTTGTAGTCCTTGTCGGCCTCCAGCCCGAATTCGGGGAAGAGCACGCGCGGGGCAAGGTTGCCCGAGTTGGACGAGGGCGAGGTATGGGCGACCTTCTTGTCCTTGAGGTCCGACAGCTTCTGGTAGGGGCTGGAGGCCTTGACCACCGCGACGAGGTTGTAGCCGCGCACGCCCGCCGCCGAGCCCTTGGCCGCGAAGGGGATCGCGCCGGCGAGATTGACCGCGAAGCCGGTCGGGCCGGTCGAGAATCCCGCGAAATGCAGGCGGCCCGAGCGCATCGCCTCGATCTCGGCCGAGTTCGACTGGACGGGGTAGTAGACGATGCGCTTGCCGGTGCAGGCGGCGAGATGGTCGGTCAGCGGCTTGAAGATGTTGGCGTAGACGGCCGGGTCCTCGACCGGCGTATAGGCCCAGACCAGTGCCGACGGGTCCTTCAGTTTCGAGGCCTCGGTCGGCACGTCGGCGACCAGGTCCTTGTTGGCGTCGCAATACATCGTGTCGAGCTGGCCGCGATTGGGGCAGGCATCCTGCGCCTGCGCCGCACCGGCGAGCCCAAGGCCCAGCAGCAGCGAGGTCGTGGCGGTCAGGCAAGTCAGCGTCTTGGTCATTTGCGGCGTCTCTCCCGGGCGATCGTTGTTGTAAGCCGGCTAGAGTATGTGACATAAAACTGTCACATTCCAGCCGGGCGAGACGCCTCATCTTACGACTATAGTGGCCTTGTCCACCGCGACGGTTGGGCCTCACGCCAACCCAGACGATGCAGAATTCCCCCTCTACAACCTTTCCGGATAGTCTGACGGCGCTGGTGCCACGCTATGACGGCTTCCTGCTCGACCAGTGGGGCGTGCTGCATGACGGCGTCCGGCCTTATCCAGATGCAGTGGCTGCGCTGGAGATGCTGCGCCGGGCGGGCAAGCGCGTGATTATCCTCTCGAATTCCGGACGGCGCGGAGCCGAGAACGCAGCCCTGCTGGCGAAGATGGGCTTCGCAGGCGCGCTTTATGACGAGGTCGTCTCGGCGGGGGACGACGCCCGCGATGCATTGGCGGCGCGCGACGAGTCATTCCACCAAGCGCTTGGCCGGCACTGCCTGCTGCTGGCGCGCGAGGGCGAGGCGCATCTGGCGGCAGGGCTCGGTCTCGATCTGGTCGATGATGTCGCCCTGGCCGACTTCATCCTACTGATGACCATGGATCCGCCCCGGCAATCGGTCGCTGGCTGGATGGATGTGCTGGAAGCGGCCAGCGCTCGCCGCCTGCCGATGCTCTGCGCCAATCCCGACCTGCATCGCGCCAGCCCCGATGGCGGCCTGCAGGAGGCGCCCGGTCTCGTCGCGCGCGCCTATGAGCAGCTCGGCGGCACGGTGCGCTATCACGGCAAGCCGCAGCCGCGGATCTATCGCACCTGTCTGGCGAAGCTCGGCCTCGACCGCAGCCGGGTCGTCGCGATCGGCGACTCGCTGGAACACGACATTGCCGGTGCCCAAGGCACCGGCATCGACAGCGTCTTCATCGCCGGCGGCATCCATCGCGGCGAGATCGGTTGGGATGGCGCGGCGATGGACCCGGCGAGCTGTCTCGCACTCTTCGCCCGCGCCGGACGTAGCCCGACCTACGTGCTGCCGCTGCTCGGCTGAGGTAGGACCGGCTCAGCGGCCGGTCAGGAACAGGCCCGAGAGGAAATAGGCCAGCGCCGAGATCAGGCCGGCTGCCGGCATGGTGACGATCCAGGCGAAGACGATGCCGCGGGCGACGCCCCAGCGCACCGCCGTGACGCGCCTTGCCGCACCGACGCCGATGATCGCGCCGGTGATGGTGTGCGTGGTCGAGACGGGGACGCCGAGATAGGTCGCCATGAACAGGGTGATCGCGCCGCCGGTCTCGGCGCAGAACCCCTGCTGCGGCGAGAGCCGGGTGATCTTCGAGCCCATGGTGTGGACGATGCGCCAGCCGCCGCAGAGCGTGCCGAGCGCCATCGCCGCCTGGCAGGAGATCACCACCCAGAACGGCACCGAGAAGGTGTCGCCCATCATGCCGTGCGAGAACAGCAGCACGGCGATGATGCCCATGGTCTTCTGCGCGTCATTGGCGCCGTGCCCGAGCGAATAGAGCGAGGCCGAGACGAATTGCAGAAGGCGAAAGGTCGAATCGACCTTGATCGGCGCGACCTTCAGGAAGGTCCAGGAGACGATCAGCACCAGCACCAGCGCCAGCGCGAAGCCGATCGCCGGGGACATGAAGATCGCGAGGAAGGTCTTGCCGAGCCCCCACCAGACGATCGAGGAGAGGCCGACCTTCGACAGGCCGGCGCCGACCAGCCCGCCGATCAGCGCATGCGACGAACTCGACGGGATGCCGGCGATCCAGGTGACGACGTTCCAGACGATCGCGCCCGTGAGCGCGCCGAAGATCACCCGGTCGTCGACGATCGTCGCCTGGATGATGCCGGAGCCGACCGTCTGGGCGACGTGCAGGCCAAAGAACAGGAAGGCAATGAAGTTGAAGAAGGCGGCCCAGAGCACCGCCCATTGCGGCGCCAGCACCCTCGTCGAGACGATGGTCGCGATCGAGTTGGCGGCGTCGTGCAGGCCGTTCAGGAAATCGAACAGCAGCGCGACGGCGATCAGGAAGAGGAGGGCAGGGGCGAAACTGGCGAAGTCCACGGTGCGGGACGCTTTTCAGAGATGTTCGAGAACGATGCGGCTGACGCGCTTGGCGACGTCCTCGAAGCGGTCGACCACCTTTTCGAGATGATCGTAGATCTCGGCGCCGACGATGAACCCCATCGCGTCGCTGCCGCGATGGGCCTTGAACAGCTCCTTCAGCCCCTGGTCGTAAAGCTGGTCGGAGCGCTCCTCGATCGCGCCGATCTCCTTGGCGAGCGCGCCGATGCCGACCGCATGCTTCTTGATGTCGCGCAGCATGGGGAGCAGCTCGCCGACCTTGATCGCCGCGGCGACGACGGTCTTGCCGAGCTCCTGCATGCTGGGCGTGAAGCTCTCGACCTCGAAGAGCCGGATCGCCTTGGCGGTCTTCTGCATCTGGTCGATGGCATCGTCCATCGAGCCGATCAGTTCCTCGATGTCGCCGCGGTCGAAGGGGGTGATGAAGGTGCGGCCGACCTCGAGCATGACCTCGCCGGCGATCGCATCGGCCCGGTTCTCCTCGGCGAAGATCTCGGCGCAGCCTGCCTCGATCGGCCTTTCCCCGCTGAGCACGCCGTCGAGGGCGAATGCGCCGGCTTGCAATGTCTGCGCATGACGCTCGAACAGCACGAAGAACTTGTCTTCCTTCGGCAGCAGTTTCTGGAACCAGCCCAGCATCGGAACGGCCTCTCACCAACTTAGTCCGGCCCGCGGCAAATGAGCGGGATGACATGCCTGCGCCTTTTGTGACAGTTTTGCGACAACGGCAATCCGGATTCACCGGTTTTGCCTGCCGCTGGCCTCGACGCCGGCGGGCGCAGAAGACGATAGGGAGGACTGACATGTTTACACGCAGGATCGCGCTGGTTTCGGCGCTTGGCTTGGCTCTGGCCGCCTCGGCCGTTCACGCGCAGGCGCCGTCGGGCAAGGTCACAGTGGTGACCTCGTTCTCGAAGGACGTCACTGACCCGATCAAGAAGGCCTTTGAAAAGGCGGTGCCCGGCGTCACGCTGGAAGTCCAGAACCGCAACACCAACGCCGGCGTGAAATATGTCGAGGAGACCAAGGCCAACAATCAGGTCGACCTGTTCTGGGCCTCGGCGCCCGACGCCTTCGAGGTGCTGAAGGGCAAGAAGCTGCTCACTGCCTATAAGCCCAAGGCGACCGGCATTCCCGAGAAGATCGGCTCCTACCCGATCAATGATCCGCAGGGCTTCTATTTCGGCTTCGCGGCGTCCGGCTACGGCATCATGTGGAATGAGCGCTATGCCAAGGCCAACAAGCTGCCGGAACCCAAGGACTGGCAGGACCTCGCCAAGCCGGCCTTCTACGGCCATGTCTCGATCGCCTCGCCCGCACGTTCGGGCACGACGCATCTCACCGTCGAGACCATCCTGCAGGGCGAGGGCTGGGAGAAGGGCTGGCGCACGCTCAAGGAGATGTCCGGCAATTTCCATTCGATCACCGAGCGCTCCTTCGGCGTGCCGGAGGCGGTGAATTCCGGCCAGGTCGGCGTCGGCATCGTCATCGACTTCTTCGCCTTCTCGGCGCAGGCCTCCGGCTTCCCGGTCAAGTTCGTCTATCCGACCGTGACCACGGTCGTCCCCGCCAATGTCGGCATCATCGCCAATCCGCCGAACAAGGCGGCGGCCGAGGCCTTCATCGAGTTCCTGCTCTCGCCGACCGGCCAGGAGGTGCTGCTCGAACCCGGCATCCGCCGCCTGCCGGTCAACCCAGCCGTCTATGCTAAGGCCGGCGCCGACTATCCCAACCCCTTCACCGATCCGCGCTTCCAGAAGATGATCGGCTTCGACGTCGACAAGTCGGAGGCGCGTACCGCTGTCGTCGACACGCTGTTCGACCAGTTGATCTCCTTCCAGCTCGATGCGCTGAAGGGCGTCACCAAGACGCTGCACGAGGTCGATGCGGCGCTGGCCAAGAAGCCCAATGCCCAGGCCAAGGCACTCGCCGACGAGGCCCGCACCTTGATCGCGGCATTGCCCGTGACCGAGGCGCAGGCCGCGAGTGCCGAGCTGCGCGGCGCCTTCACCGGAGGCAAGGAGAAGGGCGCCCGCCAGGCCGAGATCGAGGCGCAATGGGCGAGCTTCGCCCGCGACAACTACGCCAAGGCGAAGGCCAAGGCCGAGGAGGCGCTGAAGGCGGCGAAGTAGCCCTCTCGCGTCATCCCGGACAAGCGACGCAGTCGCGCCGATCCGGGATCCATCGAAGGGTGTCGCGCTCTACGATGGATCCCGGCGCTCCGCTTCGCTGAGGCCGGGATGGCGGCTCACCCGTCTGTCGACGATCAGGATCACGATGACCGCCGTCCCTGCTACTCCGTCCCGCGCCTTCTCCGCCACGCCCGGCCAGATCGCGCTGGCGCTCGCCATCGCGGCCTTCCTGCTCGTCTTCCTGGTGCTGCCGGTCGCGACGGTGATCTATGTCGCGTTCACCGAGAAGGGCACCTCGACCTTCACCCTGGTCAATTTCTACGACTTCGTCCGCACCGAGCTGTTCATGCGCTCTCTGTGGAACTCCTTCTATGTCTCTGCGATGTCTGTGGTCTGGGCCTCGGTCCTGGCGCTGCCGCTGGCCTATCTCACCACGCGTTTCGCCTTCCGCGGCGCCGCGATCGTGCAGACGCTCGGCTTCCTGCCGCTGATCATGCCGCCCTTCGTCGGTGCCGTGGCGATGCAGCTCTTCTTCGGCCGCAACGGCTCGATCAATCTGCTGCTCGACGACTGGTTCGGCTTCAAGATCGACTTCATGGAGGGGCTGAACGGCGTCATCTTCGTCCAGTCGGTCCACTATTTTCCGTTCATCCTGATCAATCTCTCGGCGGCGCTGCGCAATATCGACCGCGCCATGGAGGAAGCCGCGCAGAACCTCGGCTCCTCCGGCTTCCGGCTGTTCCGCCGCATCGTCTTCCCGCTGGCGCTGCCGGGCTATCTCGCCGGGGCCTCGCTGGTTTTCGTCAAGGTCTTCGACGATCTCGCGACGCCGCTCCTGCTCAACGTCAAGGACATGCTGGCGCCGCAGGCCTATCTGCGGGTGACCTCGATCGGCATCGCCGACCCGATGGGCTATGTCATCTCGGTCGTGCTGATCGTCGCCTCGGTGCTGGCGATGTGGCTCTCGGCGCGGGCGCTGAAAGGACGCGACTACGCCACGACACAGCGCGGTGGCGGCGGGCTGGCGCGGCGCGTCATGCGACCGCACGAGGCGGTGCTCGGCTATGGCGTCGTCATCCTGATCCTGGCGCTGGTGCTGGCGCCGCATCTGGCGCTGCTGCTGCTCTCCTTCGCGACGATCTGGTCGTTCTCGCCGCTGCCGGACGCCTACACGATCGCCCATTACGGCCGCGTCTTCGGCGAGAGCTCGCTCTATATCAAGAACACCCTGATCTATGCCGCCATCGCCGGCGGCATCGATGTCGTGCTCGGCGTCGCCATCGCCTATCTCGTGCTGCGCACCAGGCTCGTCGGCCGCGAATGGCTCGACTGGATGGCGACGGCCGCGCTCGCCATCCCCGGCGTCGTGCTCGGCATCGGGTATCTCAGGACCTTCTACGGCATCACCCTGCCGGACGGGACGCCGCTGGCGGCGCTCTGGATCACCATCGTCATGGCGCTGGCGATCCGCCGCCTGCCCTATGCGCTGCGCGCCTGCCATGCCGCGCTCCAGCAGATCTCGGTCTCGCTGGAGGAAGCCGCCGAGAATCTCGGCGCGACCAAGGCCCGCACGGTGCGCCGCATCGTCGTGCCGTTGATGACCGGCGGCATCCTTGCCGGCTTCGTCACCTCCTTCGCCACGGCGGCGGTCGAGCTCTCGGCGACGCTGATGCTGGTGCAGTCCAATTCCGACGCGCCACTGGCCTACGGGCTCTACGTCTTCATGCAGTCGGCCGCCGGGCGGGGGCCTGGCGCGGCGCTCGGCGTCGTCGCGGTCGTGCTCGTCGCCGCCTGCACCTTCCTCTCGCACCTCATCGTCGAACGCAGCCAGAAGGCCAAGGGAATGGGCCACTGACCATGAACGCAAACGTCTCCCTGACCACGCCGGCCGTCTCGGTCGCGATCGAGGGCGTCAACCTGTCCTATGGCGACAACCATGTGCTGAAGGACGTGAACCTCGCGATCGAGCCCGGCGAGTTCTTCGCCTTCCTTGGCCCCTCCGGCTGCGGAAAGACCACGCTTTTGCGGCTGATCGCAGGCTTCAACCATGCCGATACCGGCCGTGTCGCGATCGGCGGGCAGGACATCTCCGGCCTGCCGCCCTGGAAGCGCGATGTCGGCATGGTCTTCCAGTCCTATGCGCTCTGGCCGCATATGACCGTTCGCCGCAACGTCGCTTTCGGCCTCGAGGAGCGCGGCGTGAAGCGCGCCGAGATCGACCGGCGGGTCGAGGCGGCGCTCGGGCTGGTCGGGCTCGCCCATCTCGCCGAGCGCCGGCCTTCGCAGCTCTCCGGCGGCCAGCAGCAGCGCGTCGCTGTCGCCCGCACTGTCGCGGTCGAGCCCAAGGTACTGCTGCTCGACGAGCCGCTCTCCAACCTCGACGCCAAGATGCGGGTGCAGGTCCGGCGCGAATTGCGTGATTTGCAGCAGCGGCTCGGACTGACCACGATCTTCGTCACCCACGACCAGGAGGAGGCGAATTCGATCTGCGACCGCATTGCCGTGATGAATGACGGCATCGTGCAGCAGGTCGGCACGCCGATGGAGCTCTATGAGCGCCCGGCCAACCTCTTCGTCGCCGGTTTCCTCGGCACGGCCAACATCCTGAAGGGGCGCGTCGTCGGCAGCGGTGCGGAGCGCAGCTTCGAGATCGACGGCGGCGTGAAGTTCCCGATCGGCGACGGGGCCGCCGTTCCCGATGGCGCAGCGCTGGTCTTTCGCCCGCAGCATGCGACCCTCATCGAGCGGTCCGGCTCGCAAGACGGCGCGTTGTCCCTGCCCTGCGTCATCGCCAACCGCGAGTTCCTCGGCGCGAGCGTGCGCTACGGTGCCCGGATCGGCTCTGCCGAGGTGGCGGTCGACATGCCGTTCCAGTCCGGGCGCGAGTTGTTCGAAGTCGGCAGCGACGCGAGACTGAAGCTTGCTCCTGGCTCGCTTCACTGGCTCTCCGCCTGAGGAGGCCTTGGCGCGGCGGCGCTGCAACCATGGTCGGTGCAGACGATGTCGATCACCTTGTGCGAGGTGCCCAGGCAATTGGCCCGGTAGGCGGTGAGCGAGTCTTGTCTTAGCACGGTCTCGATCCGCGGCTTGATGCAGCCGCGTTCGAGCAGGACGCGTTGCAGGTCGCCATCGGAGGCGAGCGCGGCGGACAATCCGCCTAGGAGGATCAACGCCGGGACACCGCCCCGGCGCAGAGGGGCGGATCGGCGCGATCCACCCCGAAGGTGCAGGATCACTCTGCCTTCTGGAGCTTGGTGACGGTGATCTGGCCGTTGACCCGGTCGGCGTCGAACTTGATCTTGGTTCCGGCCTTCAATCCCTTCAGCATGGCCGGGTCGCCGGCGCGGAATACCATGGTCATCGCGTCCATATCGAGATTCTTGATCGGCCCGTGATTGATGGTGAGCTTGCCCTGCGGCTCGTCGACCTTGGTGACCGTGCCGCTGACCGACTGGGCCGCGGCCGGCAAAGCCAGGAGAAGAAGAGCGAGGGTGGCTGTCGTCTTGAGCATGGGATGCTCCTTTCGTGAGGCTTACTTGACGATGATCTTGCCGGTCATGCCGGCTTCGCGGTGACCGGGGATCAGGCAGGAGAAGTCGAACTCGCCCGCCTTGGTGAAGGCCCAGACGATCTCGCCGGTCTTCTTCGGCTGAAGCCGCTTGGCGTTCGGATCGTCATGCTCCATGTCGGGGTTCTTCTGCATCTCGACGGCATGCTTGAGGTTCTCCTCCAGCGTCGCCAGGACGAGCTCATGGTCGAGCTCGCCATTGTTGCGCAGCTGGAAGCGGATCTGCTCGCCGCGGCGTACCTCGATCCGGTCGGGGATGAACGACATCTTGCCGTCGCGCTCGGCCATCGCCACCGCGACGATGCGGGCTGGCTTCTTGGGATCGCCTGGCTTGCCATAGGCGGTCTCGTCGCCATGGCCATGCCCGGCGCCGCCCGGACCCGCCAGGACTGTGCCGGCGGAGAACAGAACCGCGATTGCGGCGAGCTTGAATGCTGTCGTCATGAGGCTCTCCTGCTGGAGGTTGGCGTCTTCAGTGGTTGGAATGCGGGTTCTTGGCCGCAGGCCGTGGCTTGCCGTCCGGCCCGAGGCTCGGCTTGCGCGGGTCCTTGACCCGCCATTCGGTCGGCTCGATGCCGCTGTCCGGGGAGGTGCCGCGCGCCGCCTCGGCGAGCTTCTGGCCCTTGTATTCGAAGGCAACGGTGCCTTCCGGGTGCTTGAACCAGCCGGGGTCCTTGTAGTCGTTCCTGGCGAGGCCTTCGCGGACCTTCACGATTGAGAACATGCCGCCCATTTCGACCGGGCCGAATTGGGCGAAGCCCGTCATCATCGGCAGTGTGTTGTCGGGCAGGGGCATCTCCATCGAGCCCATCTCGCCCATGCCGTTCGAGCCCATCGGCATGTAGCCCGGCGCGATCCTGGCGATGCGCTTGGCCAGGTCCTTCTTGCTCACGCCGATATAGTTCTTCACCGAATGCCCCATCGCATTCATGGTGTGGTGCGATTTGTGGCAGTGGATCGCCCAGTCACCGGGCTCGTCGGCGACGAAGTCGAAGGCGCGCATCTGGCCGACGGCGCAGTCGATCGAGACCTCGTCCCAGGCCGCTGCCGGATCGACCCAGCCGCCATCGGTGCACGAGACCTTGAACTCGTAGCCATGCATGTGGATCGGGTGGTTGGTCATGGTCAGGTTGCCGAAGCGGATCCGGACCTTGTCGTTCTTGCCGACGACCAGCGGGTCGATGCCCGGGAACACGCGGCTGTTCCAGCACCACATGTTGAACTCGGTCATTTCGGCGACGCGCGGCACATAGGAGCCGGGCTCGATGTCGAAGGCGTTGAGCAGGAAGACGAAGTCGCGGTCGACGCGGCGGAAGGCCGGGTCCTTGGGATGGACCACGAAGAAGCCCATCATGCCCATCGCCATCTGGACCATCTCGTCCGAATGCGGGTGATACATGTAGGTGCCCGAGCGCCGAAGCTGGAACTCGTAGACGAAGGTCTTGCCGGGCGGGATATGCGGCTGCGTCAAACCGCCGACGCCGTCCATACCGTTGGGCAGGCGCTGGCCGTGCCAGTGGACCGCCGTGCTCTCCGGCAGCTTGTTGGTGACGTAGATGCGGACTTTGTCGCCCTCGACCGCCTCGATGGTCGGTCCCGGCGACTGGCCGTTATAGCCCCAGAGATAGCCCTTCATGCCCGGCGCGAGCTCGCGCACCACCGGTTCGGCGACGAGATGGAACTCCTTCCAGTCGCCGTTCATCCGCCAGGGCAAGGTCCAGCCATTCAGCGTCGCGACCGGCTGGTAGTCGGGGCCCGTCGTCGGCGCCAGCGGCGCCTGCGTGGTCGCTTCCGTCATGGTCGGCGCTTCGGGCACGGCGGCGAAGGCCGTGCGCCCGGAGACGGCGCCGGCCGCCGCGACGACAAGGCCGGAGGTGCCGATGAAGCCTCTGCGCGATAGCGTGGTCATGGTTTTGCTCCTCCCGCCCGCTCAGTGTCCGCCGCCGGCATCGCCGCCTGCGGCTGCGACCGTGGCCGAGCCACCGCCTCCGCTGCCACCGCCGATCAGCGCATGCTTGAAGTCGGTATGGGCGAGCCAGAAATCGCGGCGGGCATTGATCGCAGCGACATTCGAGAGGATGCGGTTGCGCGCGTCGGTGATGAGATCGGTGACGTCGTTGAGCATGCCGCTGTACTGCAGCAGCGACTGCTCCTGGATGATCTTGCGCAGCGGCAGAACGTTGTTCTGGTACTGCCGGGTGATGTCGTAATTGGCGCGATAGGCGGTATAGGCCTCGCGCGCTTCGGAGCGGGCGTTGACCGCCTTCTCCGCCAGCCTGTTGGCGGCCTGCATGTAGGTCTGCTCGGCGAGCGCGACCTTGGACTGGCCGAAATCGTAGATCGGGATGTCGATCTCCAGCTCCAGCGTCTTGCTGCGGCTGGCTTCGCGCTCGACATGGCCGTGGTCGTTGATGCTGCGGCCGCGGTCATAGGTGCGGCGCCCGAGCAGATCGATATCGTTGACGAAGCGCGTCGCATTGGCGAGGCCGAGTGATTTCGCCAGCGTGTCGAGCTCGGCGCGCGCGATCTGGATGTCGATGCGCTTGCGCAGTGCCTCGGCCTCGATCGCCTTGACTGATTGCAGCCGTGGCAGCGGAGGCAAGGAGCCGAGCCGGAATTTCAGCTCGTCGCCCCAGAGCCCGAGCTGGCGCACCAGCCGCTCGCGCTCCTGGCGCTGCAGCTGGCGCGCCTGGGCAAGCTGCACCGTCAACTCGGCCTCGAAGGCGAATTCGCGGGCCTGGTCGATCTTGTTGACGCCGCCGGATTCGCCGAGCCGCTTGAACAGCTCGGAGGCCGCGTCGGCGGAGGCCTTGGCCTCCAGGTAGAAGGTGACCTGCGCATTGGCCGCGACCGCGCGATAGTACTGGCGGCGGGCATCGGCGGCGAGCCGCAGCACCGCCTCGACCGCCCGCAACTGCGCCGTCTTGAAGCGGTTGCCGGCAATCTCGGCCCTGGCCGGCAAGGTGATGAGCGCGAGCAGGCTGCCGACGATCTGGCGCTCGACCTCGACCTCGAAGCGGCCGGAGAGCTTGGAGATGCCGAAGCGCGGATTGGGCGGCAGGCTGGCGGCGACCATCTGCGCCTCGGCGATGCCGAGCTCGTTGAAGGCAGCCTGCAGGCCTCTGTTGTTGAGCAGCGCCACCTGTACGGCGCTGTCCGCCGTCAGCGGCTTGCGCAAGAGCTGATCGACCCGCGCCTTGGCCGTGAGCGCGACCTGGTCGTTGCCGATCTTGACGACCTCCTTGCCGATCTCGGCATAGGCCGCGGCCTGGATCGGCGCCATGCCGCCATCTTGCGAGAAGCCGGCGCAGCCGCCGAGCAGCGCCGCCGTGCCGGCGAGCAGGCTCCAGCGCAGCAGGCGGCGGGCGTTCGGCTTGGTCGAAGCGAGCAAGACAGGCCTTTCAATCGAGGGAGCAAGCGAGGCGATCGGAACGGCAGGTAGCGTCATGATTTCGGCCCGACCTTTTGGTTGAGCTCGCGCCAATCCTTCGGCTCCGCAGGGCGGAAGCTGGCGGCGCCGGCGGTCACGCTGCGGTAGCCGACGGCGGGAACGCGGGCGTTCGGATCGGCTGGCCGCGCCAGATGGCCGGGGACCGTGGCGGAGCAGGCGCCGAGCGCCAGACCAGCCGCCATCAGCAACGGCACCTTCACCAAATTCACGATTCGGCATCCCCTGTTTTCGATGCGGCAGGGGTAGCAGCGGGCTTTCGCTGGCGTCCGTTACAAATTGTTTCAAAGCGGCGCGGGCGGCCGGACTACGAGCGCGCTATTGTGCCGGTGATCAGATGGCAGGAGCCCGTTCGCGGGAGCACGGACATTCCGACCGAAACACAGGCAGAGACGGCTACCGTCGCGACGACCGTCGACGATCACGGCCATATCCTGGTGGTCGACGACGACCCGCAGATCAGGCTGCTCGTCGCGCGCTTCCTGCAGCGGCACGGCTATCAGGTTACCGGCGCACCGGATGGGCGGGCCATGCTGGAGGCGCTGGCGCACAGCGCCATCGACCTGATCGTGCTCGACCTGATGCTGCCCGGGCGCTCCGGCGTCGAGCTCTGCCGCGACGTACGAGCGGCCTCGCAGGTTCCGATCGTGATGCTGACGGCCCGCACCGAGGAGTGCGACCGCATCACCGGCCTGGAGGGCGGGGCGGACGACTACGTCACCAAGCCGTTCAGCCCGCGCGAGCTCCTGGCCCGGATCCGGGCGCTGCTGCGCCGGGTCAGGGCGAGGCAGGGTGCCACCGCCGCGCAGGCGAGCCCTGTCGTCAGCTTCGACGGCTGGCGCATGGATTTGCGGCGGCGCGAGCTGCAATCGCCATCGGGGACGCTGATCGACCTCTCGACCGGCGAGTTCGACCTGCTCGTCGCCTTCGTCGAGCATGCCAACCGCGTCCTGTCGCGCGAGGCGCTGATGCAGTTCGCCAAGGCGCGGATGAGCGACGACCCGTTCGACCGCACCATCGACGTCCAGATCAGCCGCCTGCGCCGCAAGCTCGAAGCCGACAGCCGAGGCGGCCAGCTGATCAAGACCGTCCGCGGCGCCGGCTACTTGTTCGCCTCGCAGGTCGATCACCAGCAAGGGCACCCCGCTTGACGAACTTCGCCAAACGGCTCTGGCCCGATACGGTCGCCAGCCGCGCCATCCTGATCCTGGTCGCGGCGCTGCTTGCCTTCCATCTGCTCGGCTACTGGGCCTATCGCGTCGGCGTCGAGAACCTCGCCACGGCAGGACAGGACCGCGGCCTTGCCGAGCGCATCGTCTCGATCAAGCGGGCGATCGCCAGCCTGCCGCAGGCGCCGGAGCGCGACCGCGTCGCACATGACCTGTCGAGCGCCAGCCTGGAGGTGCATTGGAGCAAGGTCAGCCTCGTCCTCGGCACCGCACCGATGACCGAGCGGACCCAGGCGATGGAGGCCCGCCTCAAGGAACTCGCGCCCGAGCTGGCGGCGGAATCCTTCCGGGTCGGCTTCGCGGATGATGGCGCGCTCGGCGCCGGCGAGGCCAATGCCTACAAGCACATGATGCTGGTCTCGGTGCGGCTCGACGACGGCTCCTGGGTCAATTTTTCCTCCTCAGCGCTCGGTGCCTCGCAGCATCTCGACTGGGGCCTGACTGCGATCATGATCTGCTTCGCTGTCGCCATCGTCGTCGTGGCCCTGCTGCTGCTACGCTGGGCGACGCGGCCCTTGCGCGATCTCGCCGAGGCCGCCGAGCGCTTCAGCCTCGACCAGGCGCCGCAGCCATTGCCTGAAACCGGGCCGGTCGAGGTGCGCCGCGCCGCACGCGCCTTCAACACGATGCGCGAGCGCATCCGCAGCCTCGTCACCGAGCGAATGCAGGCGATGGCCGCGGTCTCGCACGACCTGCGTACGCCGATCACGCGCCTCAGGCTCCGCTCCGAATTCCTGGAGGACGATGCGACCCGCAGCCTGATCGACGCCGATCTCGGCGAGATGGAGGCGATGATCGACTCGACCCTCGACTATCTGCGTGGCGGCACCTCCAGCGAGCCGCTGCGCCCGGTCGACCTCGCCTCGGTGATCGAGACGATCGTCGACGAGCATGTCGATCAGGGGCACCGCGTCTCGCTGGTCGGGCTGAGCTCCGCTCCGGTGCAGGGCAGGGTGCTCGCGCTGAAGCGCGCGGCGTCCAACATCATTGGCAACGCGGTGAAATACGGTGAGGTGGCGAAGGTCAGCATCATCGATGCCGGCGACAGCTTTGCCGTCACCGTCGAGGACGAAGGGCCAGGCATTGCCGAGAGTGATCGGGAGCGTGTGTTCCACCCCTTCGTGCGGCTGGAGGAATCGCGCGGCCGCCAGACCGGCGGCTCGGGGCTGGGCCTCACCATCGCGCTCGCCATCGCCCGCTCGCATGACGGCTCCATCGCTCTGGAGAACCGGCGAGAGGGCGGCCTGCGGGTGACGCTGCTGCTGCCCAAGCTCGATCGAACCGCCCAGCCCGCGGCCGATATGCGGGGATGACCGCCAGCCTCTTCGCCTGACGCAGGGCAGCTTACTTGCCTCGCTTCGGGGCAGCCCTAGACTGGCCTCATGGCACACTCTCTCAAGCCCGGCGCGATGCCGGCAGCCGTCTCTGCCGGCCCGAACCAGCCGAACCTCGATTCCGATGCTGTCTGGGAAGCCCGGCGCGATCTCGCTGCCTGCTTCCGCATGGCGGCGCGCTATGGTTTCGAGGAAGGCATTTGCAACCATTTCTCGGCGCTGGTGCCGGGCTACGACGACCTCTTCATCGTCAACCCCTATGGCTGGGCCTTCCGCGAGCTCACCGCCTCGAAGCTGCTGATCTGCGACTTCCACGGCAATGTCGTCGCCGGCGAGGGCCAGCCCGAGGCGACCGCCTTCTACATCCACGCCCGCGTCCACAAGAACCTGCCGCGCGCCCGCGTCGCCTTCCACACCCATATGCCCTATGCGACGGCGCTCTCGATGACCGAGGGCGACCCGCTGATCTTCGCCGGCCAGACGGCGCTGAAGTTCTACGGACGCACCGCGTTCGACCGCGACTATAACGGCCTTGCCCTCGACGAGCGCGAGGGCGACCGCATCGCCGGCGCGGTCGGCGACGCCGACATCGTCTTCATGAAGCATCACGGCGTCATGGTGCTCGGCCCCAACATCGCCGAGGCCTGGGACGATCTCTATTACCTCGAACGCGCCTGCGAGGTGCAGACGCTGGCGCTCTCGACAGGGCGCCAGGTGCTGCCGGTGAAGCCGGAGATCGCCGAGGCGGCCTATCGGCAGATGCGCGAGGGCGATCCGGAATCGGCGCGCCTGCACCTGGCCTCGATCCGCCGCCAGCTCGATACCGAAGAGCCGGTGTACCGGGATTGAGGGCTACGCGCCTAGCTCCCGCAGCAGCCCGTCCAGTCGCGCGATGCCGGCCGCGATCTGCGCCTCGTCGAGTGCTGCATAGCCGATGACGAGGCCGGCACGGCGCTCGGGATCATCAGGCCCATCATAGAGCCCGCTGACGCCATAGAGGCCGAGCGAGGCGCTCGCGGCTCGCTCCGTCAGCTCCGCCTCGCGCGCTTGCGGCAGCCCGTTGATCCAGGCGAGGACATGCAAACCGGCATCGGTTCCGACGATGCTGACACGCTCGCCCAGCCGCTCGCGCAGGGCCTTCAGCAGGGCAGCGCGCCGCTCGCCATTGCGGCGCCGGATGCGGCGGACATGCCGCTCATAGGCGCCGCTCGCGATCAGTTCGGCCAGAGCTGCCTGCTCCAGCTCCGGCGTGTGCCGGTCGAGCATGCGCTTGGCCCGGGCGAAGATCTCGCGCAGCGCCGTTGGCAGCACGAGATAGCCGAGCCGCAAGGTCGGCGAGAGCGTCTTCGACACCGTGCCGAGATAGATCACGCTGCCGGCCCGGTCGAGCGAGCGCAAAGGCGGCACAGGGCCGACGCCGTGGCGATATTCGGCGTCGTAATCGTCTTCGATGACGAAGGCGCCATGGCGCGCAGCCCAGGCGAGCAGTTCCTGCCGACGCGGCGCCGACAGGATGCTGCCGAGCGGCAATTGATGCGAGGGCGTGACGAAGGCGAGCCGCGCCGGCGGCAGCGCTGCGGTTTGCATGCCCTCGCGGTCGACCGGCTGCGGCGAAAGCTCGGCGCCCGCCGCCAGGAAGGCCTGGCGCGCCAGGTTGTAGCCGGGATCCTCGATGACGACGCGGTCGCCGGGATCGAGCAATAGCCGCGTGCAGAGATCGAAACCCTGCTGCGAGCCGTTGACGACGAGGATGTCGTCGATCTCGCAACGCAGGCCGCGGCCGCGCCAGAGATAGCCCTGCAAGGCGGCTCGCAATTCCGGCAGGCCGCGCGGATCGCCATAGCGCAGGCGGGCCGGCCGCATGGTCACGGCATTCGTGAGAGCCCGTCGCCAGGCAAGCGTTGGAAAATCGCCGCCGGCGAGCTCGCCATAGCGGAAATCGAGCGCGAAAGGCTGCGGGGTCCACGGAATGGGCGCAGCGGAGGCCAGCCGCAGGCCATAGGCGGACAGCTTGGCTGTGGGAGGTGAAGGAATGTCTCCCGCAGCGGTCTCCGCTTGCGCCAATCCGGCAGCGACCCGGGCCCGTGTGCCCGGCCGGGTTTCGAGATAGCCCTCGGCTGCCAGTTGCTCGAAGGCCGCGGTGACGGTGGTGCGCGACAGGCCCCATTCGGCCGCGAGCGCCCGCGTGGATGGCAGGCGCGAGCCAGGGGCGTGGACACCGGCCGCGATCTCACGTTTGATCGCCGCGATGACCCCGCGCTGGGCGCCGATCTCGCCTTCGACTGGTCCAGTCGGAATGCTTGAAACTGGTCGTTTCATGCAGGCCAGATTAGCGGCATGAGGGCGGCGACCGCAAGGAGCCTCCTACGATGTACACGCCGCCGGCCTTCCGCGTTGACGACCGCGCCGAGATCCACGCGATGATGCGTGCATGCCGGCTCGCTACCCTCGTCACGGCGACGGCCGAGGGGCTGCTCGCGACGCCGCTGCCGCTGATCCTGGCGGAGGAAGAGGGAGAGTTCGGTGTGCTCCATGGCCATCTCGCCCGCGCCAATCCGCAATGGCAGAAGGCGGCGATCGGCGAGGCCATGGTCCTGTTCAACGGGCCCGACGCCTATGTCACGCCGTCCTGGTACGAGACCAAGCGTGAGACCGGCAAGGTCGTCCCGACCTGGAACTATCAGGCAGTGCATGCCTATGGGCCAGCCGAGTTCTTCGACGATCCCGAGCGCCTGCTCGACGCTGTGACGCGCCTGACCAATCTGCATGAGGGCACGCGGGCGCAGCCCTGGGCGGTCGATGACGCGCCGCCAGAGTTCGTGCGGGCGCAGCTGCGCGGCATCGTCGGCCTGCGGATCCCGATCACCCGGCTCGAAGGCAAGCGCAAGATGAGCCAGAACCGCCCGCTCGCCGACCGTCGCGGCGTCGCAGAAGGGCTTGGAGCGAGCGAACGGGCGGGTGACCGGATGGTCGCCGCGATGGTGCCGGTGGAAGGCTGACACCAATCAAACGGGCCGTCATTCCGGACAAGCTGCGGAGCAGCGCAGCTCCGGAATCCATCGTAAAGCGCAGCGCCCTTCGATGGATTCCGGCGTTCCGCTTCGCTCCAGCCGGAATGACGAGGAAGATGGAATAGGAGCTCAGTCCTGCGTCTCGCCTTCATAGGGCGTGGCGCGCATCGACGGACGCTGGTTGAAGCGATCATACCAGCCGGCGAGCCTTGGGGCCCTTCCGCGGAAGTCGGGCAGGCGGCGGAAGCTGAGCCACGCCAAAGCCGTTGCGAGCCCGATTTGGCCGACCGTCACCGGCCCCTCCAGGTCGGCCTGCGTCTCCAGATAGTCATAGGCCTCGAGCAGCTTCGTCGTCTGCCCCTCGGCGAGCGGCGGATAGCGCAGCGCTTCTGGGCGGCGCTCGGTCTCCCAGCGCACGGCGATGCCGGCATCGCACAGACCCTGCGCCAGCGCCTGCAGGCGCAGGGCTTGATAGCGCGCCGGTCCGTCGCGCGGGATCAGCGAGCCCTCACCGGCGAGCCGGTCGAGATAGTCGCAGATCACCACGGAATCGAAGAGCGCCCCGGCATCGGGCGTCAGCAGCACCGGCACCTTACCGAGCGGGTTCTGGGCGAAGACGGCGTCGTTGCGGTTGGTCGGGCTGGTCTCATGATGGATGACGTCGAGACGCTTCTCCAGCCCGAGCTCATGCGCGCAGACCAGCACCTTGCGGGCATAGGGCGAATGGCTCTGGTAGAGCAGGGTGAGCTCGTCCGACATCACGCCGTCCCGGTGACCTCGGTCGGCGTCAGCCCGACCAGCTCGGCATAGCGCTCGGGATCGGTCGCGCCCTCGGTGATCACCGCGAAGACGCGCGAGGAGGCGTCGAGTTTCAGCGCCGCCCGCGCCTGCGGATCGCGCAGCGCCGCGAGCAGCCCGGCGAAGCCGGCTGCGCCGCTCTCGCCGGCGACGATGGCCGGATCGCTGCCGGAGGGGCGCGCCAGCCGATTCATCGCTTCGACCGCGACCTCGTCCTCGACCGTCATGAAGGCATCGGCCGTGCGCGACAGTACGCGCCAGGCGAGGGGCGAAGGATCGTAGCATTCCAGCATAGCCATCACCGTCGGCGCGCCATGGGCGATCTTGGTCGGCCGCCCCGCACGGGCGCTCTCGAACAGGCAGGCGGCGCGGGCAGGGTCGACCACGGTGAAGACGGGTCGCTTCTCGCCGAACTCGAGCGAGAGCTGCGCCGCGATCGCAGCGGCGATACCGCCGACGCCGGCCTGGACGAAGACATGGGTCGGCGGCTCCGGTAGCTGGCGCAGGGCCTCGCGGATGATCGCGGTATAGCCCTGCATGACGAGGCCGGGGATGCGCTCATAGCCGTCCCAGGAGGTGTCGGAGACGGTCGTCCAGCCCTTCTCATTGGCGACGCGGGCGGCCTCGACGATGGAATCGTCATAGGTACCGGGGACGCGCACGATTTCGGCGCCGAAGCGGGCGATCGCCGCGGCGCGCGGCTCGCTGACGCCGCCATGCATGAAAATTACTGAGCGCGCGCCGACGAGCTGCGCGCCCTGCGCGACCGAGCGGCCGTGATTGCCGTCGGTGGCACAGGCGAAGGTCATGCCGGCCGCGATCGCGCGAACCTCGGGCGAGGTCAGGTCGGCTTCGTCGAGCGTCCGTCCGAGCCGCTCGCTTGCCGCCTCGAGCACGAGGCGCGTCACGGCATAGGCGCCGCCGAGCGCCTTGAAGCTGCCGAGACCGAGCCGCTGGCCCTCGTCCTTGAGATGCAGCGCTGCGATGCCGAGCTCCGCCGCGAGGTTGGACAAGGCGCACAGCGGTGTCGGTACATACTCGGTCCGGCCGGCGAGGTGCCGCTCGATCGCGTCCGCGCCATCAGGGCCGAGAGTCTGCGCATCGGTCGAGTGGAGCGGCTGGCGGAAGTCCGGAAGCTGGTTGAGCAGGAGCATGGCTTGCCTCTTTGCGATGTCCGGTGAAGAGATATTGCAAGCGGTGTGAAAAAGGCGCTGCAATCCTCAGCCAAGCTTGCAAGTTTGTTTCGCAATCATTGTTCCTGGAGCTGCACTTGAGCGAAACCTCCGCTTCCGCGCTTGACGCGTTCGACCGGGCGATCCTCGCCGTCCTGCAGCAGGACAACACCACGCCGCAGCGCGTGATCGGCGAGAAGGTCAATCTCTCGGCGCCGGCGGTGCAGCGCCGCATCCGCCGAATGGAGAAGGACGGCGTCATCACCGCCAATGTCGCGGTGGTCGAGCCGGCGGCGCTCGGCCACCCGATCACCATCTTCGTCGAGATCGAGCTGGTCAGCGAGATGGCGAAGGACATCGACGCCGCCAAGCGTGCCTTCCTCGCCGCGCCGGAGGTGCAGCAATGCTACTACGTCACCGGCGAGGTCGATTTCATGCTGGTCGTGCTGGTGCCGAGCATGACGGCCTATGAGGCGCTGACCCGCCGGCTCTTCTTCACCGACGCCAACATCCGCAAGTTCCGCACCTTCGTCGCGATGGACCGCGTCAAGACGGGGCTGACGGTACCGGTCTGATTTGCCAGTTCAGAGCCGCTCTCTTCACGTCATGGTCGGGCTTGTCCCGACCATCCACGTCTTCCCTAGGGCAGTGTGTCCAACTCGTCATGCTCGCCACAAGGGCGAGCATGACGAGTTGGATTGGCCGGTGAGCTGACCCTAAGACGTCAGCGCGCCTGCGGTCATGCCCTGGACCATGAATTTCTGCAGGAAGATGAAGGCCATCACCAGGGGCAGGCTCGCCAGCACCGAGAAGGCCATCATCGTGTTCCAGTCGGTGACGAACTCGGCCATCAGGCTGTAGATCGCCATGGTCAGCACCCGGTTCTCCCAGGATTCGATCAGCACCACCGCGAACAGGAACTCGTTCCAGGCGAGCAGGAAGGTGTAGAGCCCGGCGCCGATGAAGGCGGGATAGGACATCGGCACCAGCGTCCTGAAGATCGCGCCGAGCCGCGAGCAGCCATCGACCATCGCCGCCTCCTCGATGTCGCGCGGAATGTTGATGAAGTAGCTGCGTAGCATCAGGATGCAGAAGGGCAGGGTGAAGGTCAGGTAGACCACGATCAGCGATGTCCGGGTGTCGTAGAGCCCGAGCGTGATGAAGATCCGGAAATAGGGAATGCAGAGCAGCACGAGCGGGAACATCTGCGTGGTGATCAGGAACATCAGCACTGCCCGCTGCCCGGCGAACTTGAAGCGCGCCAACGCATAGGCCGCCATCGCCCCGAGGATGAGCGACAGCACCGTCACCACCAGCGAAACCACCATCGTGTTGGCGAAGACGACGAGATAGCGCTTGCTCTCGAAGATCTTGCGATAGCCCTCCAGCGTGAACACCTGCGGCAGCCATTCCGGCGGCATCCGCATCACCTCGATGTTCGGACGCACCGAGACCGTCAGCATCCAGGCGAGCGGGAAGAACACGATCGCGATCGCGATCAGCAGCAGGAGATAGGAGGCGGCGTTGACCAGGCGCTCGCGCCCGCGAATGCCGATCTTGCCGAGATAGGGACGTGTATGCGCTGCAGCGCCGTACTGGGCGACGGTCATTGCTGGTTGCTCATGGTTCGGCGGACATAGATGGCGCTCACGATGAAGAGCACGATGAACATGACCACGGCCTCGGCCGAGGCGTAGCCGAATTTCAGCTTCTGGAAACCGTCGAAATAGATCGCCGTCGCCAGCACTTCCGAAGAGTGCGCCGGCCCGCCGCCGGTCATCACATAGACCGGGTCGAAGGCGCGGAAGGTCCAGATCGAGTCGAGCAGCACGATCGTGGTGATGACACCGCGCAGCTGCGGCAGGGTGATGTGCCAGAACTGCCGGAACAGCGAGGCACCGTCGATCTCGGCCGCTTCGTAGAGCTGCTTCGGGATCGCCTGCAGCCCGGCGAGCAGCATCACCATGAAGAAGGGAAAGGCGCGCCAGACATTCATCGCCGTCACCGAGCCCAGCGCGGTCGAGGGATCGCCGAGCCAGGAGATGGTGAAGTTGGCGTCGATGATCCCGAGCGAGGCGAGCAGCCCGTTCAGCACGCCGAAGGGCTGCAGCATCAGCACCCAGATCATGCCCGCGACGGTCGGCGCCAACAGCCAGGGCACGATCAGGAGGCCGCGCGCGGCGGCACGGAAGGTCGGGTCGAGATTCATGTTGAGCAGCAGCGCCAGGCCGAGCCCGATCACCAGATGCAGCAGGACGCTGAAGACGGTGAAGACGACGGTCTGCCAGAAGGCGCGCCAGAACAGCGGATCGTTGGCGAGCGCGATATAGTTGCCGAAGCCCACCCAGACCTCGCGCTGGAGGTTGCTGTCGTGGAAGCTCAGGCGGACCACGTCGATCAGCGGGTAGATCAGAAGCGCGACGAGGATCAGCAGGGATGGCCACAGGAAAGACGCGGCCAGGAATTCCTCGCGGTATTTGCGTTTGAGCGTCAGCAGCATGACTCGCCGATCGTTGCGGAACCGGCCGCCTGCCTTTGCGGGCGGCCGGCACTGAGCGAGGGGAGAGGGACCGGCCGGAGAAAATCCGGCCGGAAAGCTATGATGTCAGCCGGTCACTTGGCCGCGGAGAGGACCTTGTTCCACTCGGCTGCCGCGTCATCCAGTGCCTGCTTGGCGGTCTTCTTGCCCTGCACTGCATTCTGGACCTCGGTGCTCATCACCTTGTTCATCTGCACGGCGTTGGGCATCGACAGGAACGGCGACTGCGCGTTCGGCTGGGCCATCTGCGTCACGAAGGCCTGGAAGAGCTTGCGCTCCTTGAACCAGTCCTGGTTCGCGACGTCGGTACGTGCCGGGAAACCGCCGGAACCCTTCGCCCACATCTCGATGCCCTTCGGGCCCGAGAGCCACTTCATGAAGGTCCAGGCCGCGTCCTTGTCCTGCGCCTGGCTGCTGATGGTGTTGAGCGAGCCGCGCACCATGGTGCCGGTGCTCTTGCCCTTGGGCAGCGGGGCGATGTCGTAGTTGAGGTTCGGGTTGAGCTGCTTCTGGATGGCGACACCCCACGGCCCCTCGAACATCATCGCGACATTGCCGGAGGCGAAGTTGGCGCGCTTTTCCTTCTCGCCATTGCTCAGCACGCCCGGCACCGAGACTTTGTCCTTGTTCACCCGGTCGATGTACCACTCGATCGCGGCGACACCCTCGGGGCTGTTGAACACGGCCTTGTTGGTCGCAGGGTCCATGAGCGTCGCACCGCCCTGCAGCAGCAGCGGGTAGATGTCATAGGTCATGTTGGTCGGCGGCTCGGCCTGGAGCGTGCCGGTGATCGCGAACTGGCGCTTGTCCGGATTGGTCAGCTTGCGCGAGTACTCGGCGAACTCGTCCCAGGTCTTCGGCGGGCCGGAGAGGCCGGCTTCCTTGAACCGGTCGGTGTTCCAGAACAGCGCGACCGCGCCGCTCTCGATCGGCAGATAGTACTGCTTGCCCTTCCACTTGGCGTGGAAGGTCTCCGGGATGTTCGAGAAGAACTCCTTCGGCTCCTTGGCGATGCGCGCATCGATCGGCTCGATCATGCCGAGATCGGCGAACTCGGCGACCCAGTCGACCTGAACCAGCAGCACGTCCGGCAGCTTCTTGGCCTGGTGCAGCACGATGGCACGGTCATGGAAGCCGGTGAACGGCGAGTCGACCGGCGTCAGCTTGATGTCGGGATGGTCCTTCTCGAAGGCGGCCTTGAGCTCGCCCATGAACTTCTCGCCGACCTCGGTGCCCTTCCACTGACCCCAGCGAACCTCTTTTTGCTGGGCGAGAGCGAGCGTCGGCAGGCTGATCGCCGAGGCGAGTGCCATCGCCGCGAGCGTCAGCAAGGAAGACCTGCGATGCTGATCCATATGCGTTTCCTCCCGGTTGATTATCGTTTTTGGGCTTGAGCGGCGCGTCCGTCGTTGCGGGCGCGCCGTAGTCACGAGGGTTGCGCGCTAGGCCGCGCGAGCTTTCCGCAGGGCCTCCGGCACTGGCGGGGCGATCTTGACCAGTGTGGTGTTGTCGTCGACGAGCTTGCTGGTCCCGCCCACATTCATCCAGGTGAACATGTTGCGGAACATCTCCTGCAGCGAGGCCATGATCGCGGTCTCGGCCGCCTTCGGCATCTCCCAGAACGGCTTCTTCATCACCTTCCAGGACTTCTTGCGGGTGTTGTAGAAGAACTGCGCGTCGGTCTCGCCCGCCCCCTTCTCCGAGAGGTGATTGGCGAAGGTGTATTCCTTGATCTGGTCCTTGATCGTTTGCGGCAGCGCAGGGTGATCGAAGATCAGGTTGTTGAAGCCGAGTGCGAGATGGACCTCGACCGCCTCCGCCTTCGGGAGCTTGGCGAGCTGCGTGCCGGGCAGGGTCGAAGCGCCGTGCTGCACCGCGCCAGCCATGTTGTACTCGCTGCGGCAGATCGTCGAGATCGTCTTCAGCAGGTCGTAGTCGACATTGACCTCGGCAAGCGTGCCGTCAGGCAGCACCTTGCCGCCGTGATAGGTGCCGGAATTGATCGAGATCTTGCTGACGATCGGCAGCTTGGCGCTGCGCTTGGCCATCTCCTCGAGATAGACCTTCATGAAGGCGCGCAGCTCTTCCGGGGTGGTGTTCTCGTGGCCGACCTCGCCGATCTCGGCGCCGAGCGAGATCGAGACGCCCTTGGGCTCGATGCCCCGGACGAACTCGGTGAAATGCGCGGTCAGCTCGGCATTGACGCGCTGCTGGTCCTCGACCGTCGCCAGCGACAGGTCGACCACCGTCGAGGCGTCGATGTCGATGCTGTACATGCCGGCCGCGACTTGCTCGCGCATGATGTTTTCGAGCTTGCGGACCTCGGCCTTCGGGTCGGCGAGATAGGCCTTGGCATTGATCTGGTCATGGTCGGCCTGCAGGAAGACCGGGCCGGTGTGACCCTCGCGCAGCGCTGCGGCGAGCACCGCTGCGGCGTATTCGAGCGGCGGCTGCTGGGCGTAGAGCGCTTCGCCCACCGCCTGCTCGAAGATGAAGAGCTTGGAATCGAGCTCCTGGCCGGCGCGGAAGACCGCGCGGCAGGTATGATAGCTCCAGCCGCGCAGGTTCATCGCCGGCACGGTCTTGCCGGACCATTTGCCCGCGGCGCAGGCGAGATAGAGCTCCTGGATCGAGGCAGGAACGATGCCGGCGGCATGGGCGGCTTCGCGGATCGCCCAGATCGCCACCGCGCGCGTCTCCGGCTCGGCCAGCGCCGCCGTTTCGGCCCAGCGGTCGATCATCGCATCCGGCGGGCGCTTGCTCTTGCTGAAGTCGGGCGAGGAACCGGCGAGGTCGACGCCGATCGTCTTGAGGTCGTCGGTCAGCTCAGCGAGCGAGGCGCATGCCATGGGTCATACCTTCGAAAACGGCTTCGAAACGGAGAGCTCCGGCGGGTGTCCGGGCTTCCGGTAGGGCGAGCCGGAAGCCCGCCTCATCACGTTCGCAATCAATGCATGGCGTTTTCGTTATCGCAAGTCATATTATCGTTTTCGCGCATTGCAACATAAACCATGTTGCAATGCGCAATCGCTCCGAACCTCAGTTCGGATGCGTTTCGCCGGTTGCCAGCAGGGCCTGGACGGCAGCGCGATCGGGCATGCCGTCCCAGCCATTGGCGCGCTCGGCCTTGAGGGCCGCGACGGCCGCCGCCAGGCGAGCGGCCTCGACCGGGCTCTGCCCTTCGCAAAGCCCGAGTGCATAGGCGCCGTGGAAGACGTCGCCGCAGCCGGTGGTGTCCTTCGCCGCGACCTTGAAGGCGGGGACGCTGACGAGTTCGCCATCGATCAGCCAGAGGCTGCCGGCACTGCCGCGCGTCACAGCGAAGACCTTGTCGGAACCGTCGGCGCAGCGCCGCAGCAGCGCCTCGGCCGGGCCATCCCCGGCGTAGTCGCGCAGGCCCTCGGCCGAGAAGACGATGTGGTCGGCCTTGGCGATCAGGTGGCGGTTGTCCTCGGGCGTGCCGCCATCGACGTCGAGCACGCTTGGGATACCGGCAGCATGGGCGCGATCCAGCACGACCGCCGCTGCGGCCGGCCAGCGCGTATCGGCCAGCACGGCGCCCGCTCCGTCCAGCCCGCCCGGCGGCAACACGCTCGCATCCTGCGACAGGCTGCGCCGGTTCGAGACGATGCTGCGCTCGCCGCGCCTGTCGACCAGGACGATCGCCCGCAGCGTGCGTCCCTCCGGCAGGATCGCGACGCCGCTGCAGTCGACGCCATGGCCGCGCAGCAGGCGCAGGCCGGTTTCGCCGGCGGTATCGGCGCCGACCCGGCCCCAATAGGCGGCCTCACCGCCGAGATGGCAGATCGCGACCGCCGCCGTTGCGGCCGGCCCGCCGAAGCGCTCCGTATAATCGAGCACGCCGGTCTTGATGCCGGCAGAGGGCAGGGCCTCGACCTCGAAGACCTCGTCCTGGACGAGATTGCCAACGCAGACGATCAGGCGGCCGCTCATGCCCGCCATCCCTTGCTGGGAAAAGCGATCAATTGCATGAGGCTCGCATGGCGGCGTATCCGCCGGCTTCCTGGCCGTGTGGTCAGCATGTTTCGTCCCGCCGGATCTCATTCTCTGTCGTGCCGGCAGGACCCGGTTGCGCGGCGAGACGGATGATGCCCGACGCTTTCACTTTCGCAACACTATTTTCGCAAACGCGCATTGCGCGAAGAGCGTCACTGGTCGTAGAGACGGTTTCATCGATAGGTTGATGCAACCCATCCGGGTTCGGCTCTGAAGCAGGCCTGCAATGGAACCGCTGAGCAAACGTCACGCCGACATTCTCGATATCCTCGGCAAGCGCGGCTATGTCGCGATCGAGGAGATCGTCTCCGCCTTCAACGTCACGCCGCAGACTGTGCGGCGTGATCTGCAGGATCTCGCCGACCGTGGCCTGCTGCGCCGCCATCATGGCGGGGCGAGCGCCAATCTCTCGACGGCGAATACGGATTACGGCCTGCGTGTCGTCGAGACGGCGGGCGAGAAGGTTGCGATGGCACAGGCCGCCGCCGAGCTGGTGACGCCGGGCACCTCACTGTTCATCACGCCCGGCACGACGATGGACGCGCTCGCCAAGGCGATCGCCGAACGCCGCCCGCGCGGCCTGCGCGTCGTCACCAACAGCACGGCTGCTGCCGCGATCCTCGACAAGTGCCCGGAGATCTCGATCCTGATCACCGGCGGGCACTGGCTCGGGCCGAACCGCGCCTGTGGCGGCATGCACGCCGCCGCCTTCATCGAGAATTATCGCTGCGACCTGCACATGACGAGCATCGGCGGCATCGACGCGGCCGGGAACCTGCTCGAATATCGCGATGACGAGGCCGTGGTCGGGCGCACCATGCTACGCAACGCCCGCCGCTCGGTCCTGCTCGCCGACCACACCAAGTTCAGCCGGGTGGCGATGTCGCGCCTGGCGCATCTCAGCGAGATCTCGACGCTGGTGACCGACCGCCAGCCGTCGGCCGCGACCGAGCGGATGATTCGCGACGCGCGCTGCGAACTGATCGTAGCCGGCTGATCTGCGCAGTCAGAAGCGGTCGCTGGCTTCGAGATAGAGGCTGGCTATTGCCTCGATGCCGGCCTGGTCGTCGGCGTCGAAACGGCCGGGCTCCGGGCTGTCGAGATCGATCACGCCGATGACCTCGCCGTCACGGATTAGCGGCACGACCAGCTCCGAGCGCGAGGCGGCGTCGCAGGCGATATGGCCGGGGAAGGCGTGCACGTCCTCGACCAGGATGGATTCGCGCCTTGCGACGGCAGTACCGCAGACCCCACGCCCGACCGCGATGCGCACGCAGGCCGGCTTGCCCTGGAACGGCCCGAGCACCAGCTCGCCGCCACGCATCAGATAGAACCCGGCCCAGTTCAGCCGCGGCATCGCATCATAGAGCAGGGCCGAGAGGTTGGCGGCATTGGCGATCGCGTCGCGCTCGCCATGCAGCAGGCCTTCGAGCTGCTGGACGAGCTCCCTGTAGAAGCTCGGCTTGTCGCTGGCCGAAATCATCGTCGCCTGGAACATGGCTCGCCTCCATAAAGTCGAGGCTGGATATGCGCCGTCGGAGCGGATTTTGCGAGGGCTATTGCTGGCCCGACGGCGGGGGGCAGCTGCGCGTCCAGAGCAGGAAGGCGGAGAGCCGCCGCAACTGCCGCCTGGCGAAATAAAGCACGTAGACCATCATGCGTCTCCAGATTGGGAGCCCACGACAGTCTCGTGGCGCTTTTAGCATTGGTGACGCGGTGCAAGCTGCTCCGGCAAATCCCGCGACCGGCCCGCATCGCTGCGATCCGATGTTCAGATCATTCGCAATCACCGTTCCGGGGTCAATGAAACGGCTGTTCAAAGATTTGATGACAATTGGCGAAATCGTCCCCGGCGGCGTCTCGCCGGGGAAGGTTCAGGCGAAATGGCGATTGGCCGGCCGTGGCAGGCCGAGATGGTCGCGCAGGGTCGGTCCCTGATACTCCCGGCGGAACAGCCCGCGCCGCTGCAGCTCCGGCACGACCTTGTCGACGAAGTCGTCGAGCCCCTCCGGCAGATAGGGGAACATCACATTGAAGCCGTCGCTGCCGCGCTCGGTGAGCCATTGCTCCATCTCGTCGGCGATCGTCTTCGGCGTGCCGACGAAAGCGAGCCCGCCATAGCCGCCGAGGCGCTGCGCGAGCTGGCGGACGGTCAGGTTCTCGCGTCGGGCGAGCGCGATCGTCCGTTCGCGCCCGCTCTTGCTGTGGTTGGTCTCGGGAATCTCGGGCAGGGGGCCGTCCGGGTCGAAGCCGGTCGCGTCATGGCCGAGCGCGATCGAGAGCGAGGCGATGGCGCTGTCGTAATGCACGAAGGAATCGAGCAGCGCCCGCTTCTCGCGGGCCTCCTCGACGCTGTCGCCGACGACGGTCAGCACGCCCGGCAGGATCTTGAGATGGTCGGGGTTGCGGCCGATTGTCTCCATGCGGCCCTTCACATCGGCGTAGAAGGCCTGGCCGGCAGCGAGCGTGCCATGCGCGGCGAACACGACCTCGGCCGTCTCGGCGGCGAGCTGGCGGCCGGGCTCGGAGGCACCAGCCTGGACGATCACCGGCCAGCCCTGCGGCGGCCTTGCGATATTGAGCGGCCCGCGGACCGAGAGATGCTCGCCCTTATGGTCGATGCGCCGCATCTTCTCCGGGTCGAAATAGAGCCCGCTCTCGCGATCACGGATGAAGGCGTCATCGGCGAAGGAATCCCATAGCCCGGTGACGACATCGTAGAATTCGCGCGCCCGGTCATAGCGTTCGCCATGCTCGACCTGAGCGTCGAGGCCGAAATTCAGCGCCGCGTCGGGGTTCGAGGTGGTGACGATGTTCCAGCCGGCGCGGCCGCCGCTGATATGGTCGAGCGAGGCGAAGCGCCGGGCGATGTGATAGGGCGCGTCGAAGGTGGTCGAGGCGGTGGCGACGAGGCCGATGCGCTCGGTTGCGCCGGCGAGCGCAGAAAGCAGGGTGAACGGCTCGAACGAGGTCACGGTATGGCTGCGCTTCAGCGCCTCGACCGGCATGTTCAGCACGGCGAGATGGTCGGCCATGAAGAAGGCGTCGAACTTGCCGGCCTCCAACTTCCTGGCAAAGCGCTTGAGGTGGCCGAAGTTGAAGTTGGCATCGGCATAGGCGCCGGGATAGCGCCAGGCGCCGGTATGGATGCTGACGGGGCGCATGAAGGCCCCCAAGTGAAGCTGGCGCGCGGTCGTCATGGCTGGCCTCGGCAGGCGGTTGCTCAGAGCCTGCTGAGCTATGCCTGCGTCGGGCGGTGCGCCATGGCGCCGCGCAAAAAGCCAAGAATCGTCTCTTGATAGCGGCCGATGGAGAGGGTTCGTCTCAGCTTGCCCATGAACCGGAGAAATTCGGTTCTGGACTGACACGCCCTTGCCGTCATGGTCGGGCTTGTCCCGACCATCCACGTCTTTCCCGATGCAACGCGGTGTTCAAGACGTGGAGGCTCGCCACAAGGGAGGACATGACGGTTTGGGAGCCGCAGCGTCAGACCGCCGCCTTCTTGATCGCGTCCAGCACGTCGCTGCCGTATTTGCCGACAAACTCCTTCTCGACCTCGGCGGTGACGACCTTGGCCAGGGAGTCGCGATCGGGGTTCTCAACCGCCTGCATGCCGGCCTTCTTGAGCTCGGCGAGGCTCGAACCTTCAGTGTCCTCGTTCATCTTGCGCTGGATTCCGGCGCATTCGAGCGCGATCGAGGCCAGCATCTGCTGGATATCGGCCGGCATCGCGTCGAACTTGCTCTTGTTCATCACCAGCGGGCCGGTGGTGAAGGCATGGCGCGTCAGCGAGAGATGCTTCTGAACCTCGTTGAACTTGGCGTTGAGGATCAGCGTCACCGGGTTTTCCTGGCCGTCGACTGTGCCGGTCTCCAGCGCGGTGAAGAGCTCGGTGAAGGCCATCGGCGTCGGGATCGCGCCGAGCAGCTGGAAGGCCTTGATATGGGCCGGATTCGGCGTGGTGCGGATCTTCAGGCCCTTCAGGTCGGCGGCGGTCGCGACCGGGCGGCGGTTGTTGGTGAGGTTGCGCCAGCCGATCTCCCAGGTGGCGAGCGCCTTGAGATTCGAGCCTTCGAGCTCCTTGCGCAGGCCGTCGCCGATCGGGCCGTCCATCACCGCGGCGGCATGCTTGCGGCTCTGGATCAGGAAGGGCAGGTCGAGCACGTTGAGCTTGGGCGCGAGGCCGGTGAAGAACGGGTTGCCGGTCAGGCAGATGTCGAGCGAGCCGCCGCGCACCGCGCTGATCGTCTGCGCGTCCGAGCCGAGCACGCCGTTCGGGAAGACTTGGACCTCGTAGCCGCCCTGGCTCTTGGCCTTGACCTGCTCGGCGAACAGCAGCGCCGCCTTGTGCCAGCTGTCGGCCTCCGGATGCGGGTGGGCGAAGCGCAGCTTCACCGCCTGCGCCAGGGCCGGGCGGCCGATGGCGAAGAGGGCGATGCCGGCGCCTGCGCCAGTGAGAGCGGTCCTGCGAGTGATGGTCATGATGGCGTCCTCCGGTCTTGTCTTTGGTTGGGCAGGCAGAGCGGGGCGCGTCAGCGCCCGTAGAGCCAGCGCGCCGGGACCGTGACGATCTCGGGCACGAAGATCAGCAGAAGCAGGATGGCGAGCTGCGCCAGCAGGAAGGGCATGACGCCCTTGATGACGCGGTCCATCGGGATGCGGCCGACGGCGCAGACGACGTTGAGCACGGTGCCGACCGGCGGGGTGAGCAGGCCGATGGCGTTGTTGATGATGAACATCACGCCGAAATAGACCGGGTCAATCCCGGCCTGCTTGACGATCGGCATCAGCACCGGCGTCAGGATCAGCACGGTCGGGATGAAGTCGAGCGCCGTGCCGACGACGACGACGAGCATCATCATCGCCAGCATCAGCAGCGTCTTGGACTCGATCAGCGGGCCGAGCAGGGCCGAGACCTGAGCAGGAATGTCGGCGATGGTGATCAGCCAGGCCGAGACCATTGCCGCCGCGACCAGGAACATCACCGCCGCCGAGGTCTTCAGCGCCGCGAGCAAGGCGGGGCGCAGATGCTCGAGCTTCAGCTCGCGATAGATGAAGCCTCCGACGAAGGCGGCATAAACCGCGGCGACCACCGCGGCCTCGGTCGGCGTGAAGACACCGGCCTTCATGCCGCCGATGATCAGCACCGGCAAGCCGAGCGCCCAGAGCCCGTCGAGCACAGCCTGGCCGATCTCGCGCAGCGAGGCGCGCTTGACGCGGGCGGCCGGCTCGTCGCGAGCGACGATGTACCAGGTGATCAGCAGCGCGAGGCCCATCAGGATGCCGGGCACGATGCCGGCGATGAACAGGCGCGTGATCGAGACGCCGGCGGCGACGCCGAAGACGACGAAACCGATCGAGGGCGGGATCACCGGCGCGATGATGCCGCCGGCCGAGATCAGCCCGGCGGCGCGCGGCAGGTTGTAGCCGGCCTGCTTCATCATCGGCAGCAGGATCGCGGCGAGTGCGGCGGTGTCGGCGACCGCGGAGCCCGAGATGCTCGCCATGACCAGCGCCGCCAGCACCGCGACATAGCCGAGGCCGCCACGGACATGGCCGATCAGCGTTACCGCCAGCGCGATGATCCGGCGCGAGAGGCCGCCGGCATTCATCAGTTCGCCGGCGAGCATGAAGAAGGGCACCGCCATCAGCGGGAAGGAATCGGCGCCGCCGATCAGGTTCTGCGCCAGGATCTGCGAGTCGAAGGTGCCGAGCTGCAGCATCAGCGCGACGCCGCAGACCAGCAGCGCCATCGCGATCGGCATGCCGAGCATCATCGCCCCGATCAGCGATCCCAGGAAGATGAAGACGGTCATCAGCGCTTCTCCGCCGCCTGCTGGTTCTCGAAGGCGGTGAGCTCTTCCGATTCCGCGCCGACGACGAGCTCGTCATCCGGCATGCGGCCGGTCAGCAGCCGCGTCAGCGCGATCAGGTTGAGGGCGCCGATGCCGATGCCGCCGACGAGGCCGGCGAGATAGGTCACCGCGACCGGGACGCCGGTGACCGGCTGGTGGTTCTCGACATTGATCGATGCCTGCTGCCAGCAGCCGACGACCAGCATTCCCATGCAGAGCAGCGACAGCGCCTCGACCGCCAGGCGGCACCACCAGCGGCCATTGCGGCCGAGCATGGTGACGACGGTGGTCATGCCGAGATGCTGGCCGTCCTTCGCCACCAGGAAGGCGCCGCCGAAGGTCAGCCAGACGAAGATCAGCCGCGACAATTCCTCCGAGGAGATGATGCCGGAGCTGAAGGCGTAGCGCAGCACGACATTGCCGAAGACCATGGCGATCATCACGACGAAGCCGGCGATCAACACGTCCTCGGTCAGGCGCAGGAGCAAAGCGCGTAGTTTCATCAGGCGGCTCCGTTGGCGGCGAGCCCGTACCAGCGCGCGGCGTTGTCGTGGAAAAGCGCGAGGCGCTCAGTTGCCGGCCGTTCGCGGACCGCCGCCTTGAACACGTCGAAGATCGTGCCGAACGAGGCGCAGAGGCTGTCGACCGGGAAATTGCTGGCGAAGGCGCAGCGCTCGGCACCGAAGGCCGAGATCACGCCTGCGATCACCGGCGCCTGCAGCCCCAGCGTCCAGGCCTGCCCGGGCACGCCGATGCCGGAGATCTTGGCGACCACATTGGGCTCGCGTGCCAGCCGGTCCAGCGCCGCGCGCCAGGCAGCAAGACCCTCGGCGTTGCGATCGGCCGGCAGGCCGGCATGATTGAGGATGATGGTGGTCTCGGGGAAATCGCGGGCGAGCTCCGCGGCTTCATCGAGATGCCACCAGGGCGTCTGCAGGTCGAAACTGAGCCCGGCGCCGGCCAGCTTGGCATAGCCGTCGCGCCATCTGACATCGCGCATCGAGCCAGGCGCGGCGAAGTCCGGGCGGTGCTCGTCGCGGGCGACGGCCTTCGGCTTGTGCCGGACGCTGCGGACCAGAGGCATCTCACGATAGGCCGTGGCGACCTCGCCGACATCGGCGCGGTCGAGCCAGATCTGGCCGATCGCGGCGCTCGGCAGGCCGTACTCGCGCGCGACCTCGGAGGCCCAGCGCATCTCGCCGATCGGATCGCGCGGATCCCATTCACCTTCCATCAGCACGCTGCCGACGACGAGATGCCCGATGGTGCCGCGGCGATAATCGGCCGGCATGAAGTCGCGCTTGATCGCGCTGTAGTCGCCATAGCGGAAGGCGACCGGGTGATCGCTCAGCCAGGGGTGATAATTGCGCGCGAGGTCGAAGAAATGGTGGTGGGCGTCGACGATCGGCAGGTCGTCATCGGCGCCGGAGGCGAGGAAGCGGGCGCGCTGGTCGGGGCTTGCCACCATGGCTCAGCTCCGCTGCGGCGGAAGGCTGGTGTGGTCCGGGTTGTGCCCGGCCGATCCGGTGCTCGCGCCCGTCATCCCTGCCTCCCGATCGTTTCCTCAGCGTCGCCTGGCCGATTAGGTCCAGGCAGTTATTGTATGCTGCATACAGAGTGTTGGCGCAGAGTCAAAGCGCGCCGGGGTTGAACAGCGCGTCCTGCTCGCGGCGCAGGCGAACCAGCGTCGTGCTCTCGTCGAGCGCAACGTCCGCGCAGGTGACGACCGCGCCGCGGGCGACCTTGCGCACAACCGGCCGGCCGGCAGTGAGGTAATAAGGAACCGGCTCGCTCGGCCCGAGCGGACGGGCAGGGGTCAATTGCGGCTCCAGCCCCTCGATGACGTGGCGATAGCCCATGGTCAGCGTCTCGCCGGGTTCCAGGTCGCGGCTTGCCCGCGCCGTCAGATCGACCCGCGGCAGCACCTCGGCGCCGCCGGTCGACTGGCCGAGCAGGGCGGCCGACAGCGCCGACATCGGCGCTTCCGCCCCGAGCAGGTGCACGGGGTTGTGCAGCAGGACATAGCGGCCATCGGGCGAGCAGGGGATGCCCTTGCCGGCGAAGAGCTTGCCGGTCGCGAGATCGGGCGTCTCGGCGATGACGAAGACGCCGCCGGCGAAGGAGAGCTCGTCCGGCCGGCGCAGGCAGTTGAACATGTCGACGCGGCCGGTGCCTGAGAGCAGGCCGCCCTCGGCGGCCGGGCGGAACAGGCTCGGCAACTCCGTCGTGCGCGCGATCGGCGCATGCATCGCCGCGACGTCCGGCATCAGCCCGGTATGGTTGGCGACGATGCCCATCTCGCAGAGATCGGGCACGGTGGCGCGCGGGAAGGGTAGCCTGGCGCGGGCCTCGAGCAGGCCGAGCGGGTCGCTGCCGAGCTTGCCGAAGGCTGCGGCGAAATCGGCAGCGGGCACAGCCTTTTCCCAGGCGGTGACGGTGCCGGCCTCGGAATCCCAGACGAAATCGGATTCAGACGACTTGCCGGCAGCGACGATCGGCAGGCCGAGCACGCGGGCCCAGCCGATCAGGCCGATCAGCAGGCTCGGCTGGTCGCCATCGACCGGAGTATGCACGACGCCCTTCTGCCGGGCGCGATGCGCCAGGATCGGGCCGATGATGCACTCGGCCTCCTTGGTCACCATGACGAGATGGCGGCCGGCCTCGATAGCGGCGAGCGCGGTCATCGCCGCGCCTTCCGGATCGCCGGTCGCCTCGACGACGACATCGACGGCAAGTCCTTCGAGATGGGCGGCATCGCCGATCAGCGCGACCAGCCCGCGCGAGAGCGCGGCCTTGGCCTCGGCGGCGCTATGGCAGGCGATGATCTCGCCTTCGGTCAGCCCACCGGCGAGCGCCGCCTTGCGGGCGCGGCCGATATCGAGGTCGCAGACGACGCGCGGCTCGATATGCGGGGCGCGCCGGGCCTGGCCGATGAAGCTCGCGCCGAACTCGCCGGCGCCGACCAGGGCGGCGGAGATCATGCGATCGGGCGCGCTGGGCTTCAGCGCGAACAGGTTCTCGATGTTCACTGGGGGCGTATCTTTCGGTTGCGTGGTGTCTTTCCCTCAGCCCTCATCCTGGGGAGGCCGCGTCAGGATGAGGGCTGAGAGAGGTGAGGCGGTCGTCAGACCGGCAGGCCCTCGATGGCGTAGATGCGGGCGGGGGCGCCGTCGGCGTTCGGGATCAGCAGCGGCGCGGCCGAGAACAGGTTGCGCGGTGCCGTCAGCTTGCTGGTGTTGACGACGTATTCGATCAGCGTGACGCCATGGCTGAGCAGGACGTGATGCGTCACATGCTCGGGCTTGGGCACCTCCTTGCCTTCGAGCAGGAGGCGGATCGGATAGTCCTGCGGGAAGTCGAAGGCGACGGCGGTCGGCTTGCGCTCCGCCAGCCATTGCGCCGCCTCCAGCGTCAGCCAGGGCGCCTGCGTCCAGAAGCTCTTGTCATTGTAGTCGCGCCGGTCGTTCCACTGTGTGGCGAGCAGCAGAATCTCGCCGTCGGCGCCGCCGGTGTCGGCGGCGGCGAGATGCTCGGGGCCGATGGGCTCATTGGCCGGGCGCGCGCTCAGGTCGAGCACGCGGCAGGGGCCGACAACCCGATTGAGCGGCGTTGCCTCGATCGTCGGCGCACCGGCGACGAAATGGGCAGGCGCGTCGACATGCGAGAAGCCATGGCAGGGGCCATTGATCTTCGAGACCCGGAACTGGTCGCCCGCCGCGATGTCGCCCTTGATCGAAAGCTCCACCGGCCAGCGGAAATGCGGCGCGATCGGCATGGAAAGGTCGACGATGTTCATGGCGCTGCCCGGATTGCGGAAAAGGATGCCGGCGAGCCGGCGGCTCCGTTCTAGGTGTCGAATTTCTTGTATGCAAGAATTTTTCGACAGCGACCCGGCCACGCGATATACAGGGCGTCATGGACACCCCCGCCGACACGACCCCGCTCGCAGCGTTTCTCGCTCAGGTTCCGCAGCCAGAGCCGGGCCGGCGCAAAGGCGCTCTGCACGGCAGCACGGTCGCAAAACTACGCAACCTGATCGTCACCGGGGCACTGGCGCCGGGCGCCAAGCTGAACGAGCGCGAGCTCTGCCTGCAACTCGGCGTATCCCGCACGCCGGTGCGCGAGGCGATCAAGACGCTGACCCAGGACGGGCTGCTGCGCGCGCTGCCGAACAAGTCTTCAGTGGTTGCCGAGCTCGATGTCGGCGAGATCGAGGCGCTGATCGACGTCGTCTCGACGATCGAGGGGCTGGCCGGCGAGCTCGCCGCGGCGCGCGCCACGGACGAGGCGGTCGCCGAGATCGGCATGCTGCATTACAGGATGATGCTGCATCACACCCGCGACGAGCTGCCGGGCTATTTCGAGGCCAACAAGGCCTTCCACCGCCGCATCGTCGAGCTCTCCGGCAATCCCGTGCTGCTCTGGATCTGGGAGTTGCTGGCGCTCCGGGTCGATCGCGCCCGCTATTCCTCGAACCTCTGGCCGAAGCGCTGGAAGATGGCGATCCAGGAGCATGAGCAGATCCTGGCGGCGCTCACTGCTGGCGATGCCGCGCTGGCGAGCCAGCGCCTGCGCGAGCATGTCCGCAATGGCCTCTCCGGCCTCGTCGCGGCACTGAAAGACAAAGCCGCCAAGCCGGACGGCGCCTGATCTCAGGTCAATTCGACGCCTGCGCAACCTCCGGCAGCATCTTCAGCACCGCGATCGCGTCGAGCTCGCTATCGCCCTGCGCGACCAGCATCCGGTAGAGCGTCGTCGCTTGCGCGACCATCGGCATGGCCAAGTGCTGCTCACGCCCCGCCTCCATCAGCATCTCCAGATCCTTCAGCACCTGCCGCGCATAGCCCTTCGGCGCGAAGTCGCGCGCGATCATGCGCGGCATCATCGCCTGCAGCACTGCCGAGTTGCCGAGGCCGGGCGCCAGCGCCGCCGGGATCTTGTCGGCATCGACGCCATAGGCCTCCGCCAGCCGGAGCGATTCTGCCACGACGACGTAATTGGTCAGGCACAGCGCCTGGTTGACCAGTTTGGTCGCCTGGCCGGCGCCGACCGCGCCCATATGGGTGAAGAGGCCGAGGCTCTCGGCCAGCGGCCGTACTGCCTCGATCGCCTCGGGCGTGCCGCCAGCCATGATCGCGAGCTTGCCAGCTTCGGCTGCCGGCGGGCCGCCTGAGACGGGCGCGTCGATGAAGCCGATGCCCGCTTCCGCCAGCGCCACCGCGAGCGCCTTGGTCACGCCGATCTCGGTGGTCGAGAAGTCGATGACGACCGCGCCTGGCCGCGACTTCGCGGAGAGGATGCCGCCTTCACCACTAACCACCGCCTGCACCGCCTTGGTGGTGGTCACGGCGATGCAGACGGGATTGGCGCGCTCGGCCACCTCCGCCGGGGAGGCGGCGAGGGTGACGCCGAGCGCCTCGGCTTCAGCTCGCCGGGCCGGATCGAGATCGTAGCCGACCACGCTGCGGCCGGTCGCGATCAGGCGCTTGCAGAAGCCCGCGCCCATCAGCCCGAGGCCGATGAAGCCGATGGTCTCTCTCATTTGCCCTGCCAGTTCGGCGTGCGCTTGCCGAGGAAGGCTTCCATGCCCTCGCGGAAATCGGCGCTGGTGTAGCAGAGGGTGACGAGGTCATCGCCGTCGACATCGGCGCTCGCCGCCGCCGTGAGCCGGCGCAGCGCTTCCTTGGTGGCGCGCATGGTCAGCGGCGCATGGCCGCGGATCGTCTGCGCCAGCTCCTTCACCCGCGCGGTCAGCGCCGCATGGTCGGCGACGAGTTCGTTGTAGAGGCCGATGCGATGGCCTTCCTCGGCCTCGACCAGCCTCGCGGTGAAGATGATGTCCTTGACGCGGGCCGGGCCGAGCAGGCTGGCGAGGCGGGCATAGTTCGCCATCGACAGGCAGTTGCCGAGCGTGCGCGCCACCGGGAAGCCGAAGCGGGCCGATTGCGTCGCGATCCGAAGGTCGCAGGCGCAGGCGATCGCCGCGCCGCCGCCGGTGACCGCGCCCGCGATCGCCGCGATCGTCGGCACCGGGCAGCTCTCGATCGTGGTGATCACCCGCTCGATCCGGTTCTCATAGGCGAGGGCGTCCTCGGCCGTCTTGAACTCGCGGAACTGGGCGATGTCGGTGCCGGCGGCGAAGGCCTTCTCGCCGGCGCCGGTGACGACGAACACCTTCGGTGCGCCGTGCTTTTCTGGATTGCCGAGGATCTCGGCCAGCCCCTCATACATCGCGAAGGTCAGCGCATTGCGCGCCTGCGGCCGGTTGAGCGTGACCGTGCCGACGCCATCGGCGACGTCGTAGAGAATCTCGTCGTTCATTGGATGCCTTTCAGATCGCGCCTTCGGCCTTGAGGCCGGCGATCGCCGCCTCGTCGAAGCCGAGCTCGGTGAGGATTTCGAGGTTGTGGTCGCCGGCGTCCGGCGTCGGCGTCGCGATGCTGGAGGGCGTGCGCGACAGGCTGACCGGTTGGCCGACGACGCGGATGTCGCCGATCGCGGGGTGATTGACCGGCTGCGCGATGCCGAGGTGCTGCACCTGCGGATCGTCGAAGACGGCATCGACCGCATAGATCGGCCCGGCCGGCACCGATGCTTTCTCGCAGGCGTCGAGCCAGTACGCGCTGTCCTGCGTCGACATGATCTCCTCGAGCAGCACGCGCAGCTCCGGCCGCGCCGCGAAGCGCTTCTCCATGTTGTCATAGCGCGGATCGGTCGCGAGCTCTGGCCGGCCAATCGCGCCGCAGAAGGAGCGCCAATGCCCCTCGGCGCCGACGCCGAGATTGATATGGCCGTTGCGCGTCGCATAGACGCCCATCGGCGTCGCATAGGGATGGTCGTTGCCGGCCTGCGGCGGCACCTTGCCCTCGACCAGATAGCGCGCGACCTGGAAGTCCATCATGCCGATCTGCGCTTCGAGCAGCGAGGTCTGCACCCACTGGCCCTTGCCCGAGATGGCGCGCTCCTGCAGCGCGACCAGCGCCCCGATCGCGCCATAGAGCCCGGCGGCGGAATCGGCGACGGCGATGCCGGCGCGCACCGGCCCCTGTCCGGGCAGGCCGGTCACCGACATCATCCCGCCCATGCCCTGGGCGATCTGGTCGAAGCCGGCGCGCAGGCGATAGGGCCCGCTCTGGCCGAAGCCGGAGATCGAGACCAGGATCAGGCGCGGATTGAGTGCATGCAGCGTCTCGAAATCCAGTCCGAGCCGCTCCTTCACGTCGGGGCGGAAGTTCTCGACCAGCAGGTCGGCGTCGGCGATCAGCTTGCGCAGCACCGCCTTGGCTGGCTCCTTCTTAAGGTTGAGCGTCAGCGAGCGCTTGTTCCTGTGCAGGTTCTGCATGTCGTAGCCATGCCGCGGCCCGCTCATGTTCTCGTTCGGATCGAGCCCCGGGGGGCTTTCGATCTTGATCACGTCGGCGCCGAAATCGGCGAAGATGCGGGCGCAGGTCGGCCCGGCGCGTACGCGCGTCAGGTCGAGCACGCGCAAGCGTTCGAGGGCGGTGGACGGCGTCGGGCGGGGCATGGTGATCCGGAAGCGTGACAAGGACGCCGACTATCCCGTCAACCTCACGGGGCGTCAATCTTTGACGCCATCTTGCATGCAAGATCGGCAGGCGAGCCATGCGCTGACCGAACAACGGGGAACGAGTGTTGTGGAACAGGGACGTTGACGTCCGGCGGAAAGCCTTGCGAGCTTGGCGGGACAGCGTCGGCAACGGACGCGTGGAGCAGGAGGACAACGATGACGGTGGTCGCCCTATTCGGTGCCGGCGGCAAGATGGGCATGCGGCTCGGCCGCAACCTCGCGCGCTCGCGCTTCGAGACACGCCATGTCGAGATCAGCCCGGCGGGTCAGGATCGAATCCGCGAAGCCTTCGGCGTCGCCTGCGTCGAGCCGGATGCAGCGATCAAGGGAGCTGAGGTCGTGATCCTGGCCGTGCCCGATACCGCCGTCGGCGCGGTGGCGGCCGGTCTCGTGCCGAAGCTCGCGGCCGGGACGATCGTCGTCATTCTCGATGCCGCAGCGCCCCATGCCGGTCATCTGCCTGTGCGAGCCGACGTCACCTATTTCGTCACCCATCCCTGCCATCCGCCGATCTTCAACGACGAGACCGACGAGGCGGCGCGAGCCGACCATTTCGGCGGCATCGCCGCGAAGCAGCACATCGTCAACGCACTGATGCAGGGCCCGGAGGCGCACTACGCTGTTGGCGAGGAGGTGGCGCGGGCGATCTGGGCGCCGGTGATGCGCTCGCATCGCGTCACCGTCGAGCAGATGGCGATCCTCGAGCCCGGCCTGTCGGAAACCGTCTGCGCCACGCTGCTCGACGCGATGCGCGAGGCGATGGAGGAGGCGATCGCCCGCGGCGTGCCGCGCGAGGCGGCGCGCGACTTCCTGCTCGGCCACATGAACATCCTGGCGGCGGTGACCTTCGGCGAGGTCCAGGGCGTGTTCTCCGACGCCTGCAACAAGGCGATCGTCTTCGGCAAGGAGACGATCCTGAAGCCGGACTGGAAGCGCCTGTTCGAGCCGGACGAGATCGCCGACAGCGTCCGGCGCATCACCTGAGGTTGTGGCGAGGCTTCGGCTCATTCGGAAGCCATGTTATGCCTCCTGCGTCGGCTGGGCCGGTATGCCTTCGGAGAAGTGAAATGAGCGCGATCAGCCAGAAGCCGGGCACGACGGTCGACGATGCAGCCCAGCTGCGCGCGATCGTCGGCGAAGAGTCCCTGGTCGTGCAGAAGAAGGTGCTCGACCGGCTCGACAGGTTCTGCCGCGACTTCATCGCCCTCTCGCCCTTTCTCGTGCTGGCCAGCGCCGACCGTGAGGGCGGCGTGGATGCCAGCCCGCGCGGCGACGGGCCGGGCTTTGTCGAGGTCCTCGACGAGCGGACGCTGCTGATTCCCGACCGGCGCGGCAACAACCGGATCGATTCCTTCCGCAACGTGTTGAGCGCGCCCGGCGTCGGCCTGGTCTTCTTCGTGCCGGGGATCACCGAGACGCTGCGTGTCAACGGCAGGGCGCGGATGACCACGGACGCCGCGCTGCTGGAGCCCATGGCCATGCAGGAGAAGGCGCCGAAGCTCGGCCTGATCGTCGAGGTCGACGAAGCCTATTTCCATTGCGGCAAGGCGCTGCTCCGCTCGAAGCTCTGGGCGCAGGAGTCGCAGGTCGAGCGTTCGAGCTTCCCGACGCTGGGCCGCATCGTCGCCGAGCAGACCAGGGCGGTCGACGCCGCCGAGGCCGACGCCAATCTGGAAGAAGCTTACCGCTTGCGGCTCTATTGAGCGCGAGTGGCCGCGGAGAACTGGCCATGTCGAAGGCTGACCAGTCCCTGCCTGCCGTGCGTTTCAGCTTCCGGCTCGACTTCACGCCGGGCGGACGCCTCGGCCCCGGCAAGGTGCAATTGCTGGAAGCGATCGGCGAGACCGGCTCGATCTCCGCTGCTGGCCGTTCGATGAAGATGTCCTATCGCCGCGCCTGGCTGCTGGTCGACGATCTCAACCGCATCTTCCGCGCGCCGCTGGTCGAGGCGCAGCCCGGCGGGGCGAAGGGCGGGGGCGCGCATCTGACGGCACTCGGCCGCGAGATCGTCGCGAATTATCGCGCCATCGAGGCGAAGACGCTGGAGGCGGGAGCAGCCGAGATCGCAGCATTACGCGCGGCGGTCTCGCCAACAGCTCCACCGCGCGAGCCCGGCAAGAAGGCCTGAGCGCTCACGGCGTATCGATCGAGACGCTCTTGATCACCGCATAGACCGGGCTTCCGGGCGCGAGCCGCAATTGCTCGGCAGATTTCACGGTAAGGCGGGCGAGCAGGCCGGCGCCGTTGCAGTCGAGCCGCACTTCCAGTGCCCCGCCATCGCCATGCCGAGCGCCGAGCGCCGAGACCGTTCCGGGCAGGACGTTGAGTGCGCTGATCCCGTCGAGCGGCTTCAAGCTCAGCATCACGTCGCTGGCGAGGATGCGCACGCGCAGCGCCGCCCCTTCCGGCGCATTGCGCCGGGCGATCTGCAGCGTCCCGGCCGCGGTCTCCAGGATCGTCAGGCCGTGTTCGGGCTCGTGCCGCAGCACGCGCGCGTCGAGGATGGCGCCGGCCTCCGCCGAGGCGGAGAGGATCGGCACGTCGGGCCGGGACATCAGCTCGGCGGTCGGTCCGCTCATCGAGACCTTGCCCTGGTCGAGGATGACGAGATGCGTCGCCAATCGCGCCACCTCGGCGATCGAGTGAGAGACATAGACGATCGGGATGCCGAAGCCGTCGCGCAGACGCTCGATGTAAGGAAGGATCTCCGCTTTGCGCTCTTCGTCGAGCGAGGCGAGCGGTTCGTCCATCAGCAGGAGACGCGGCTTGGCCAGCAAGGCGCGGCCGATCGCGACGCGCTGTTTCTCGCCGCCGGAGAGCGCGCCCGGCTGCCTTTGCAGGAGATGGCCGATGCCCAGCAGGTCGAGCACGTCGTCGAGCTTGCTGCCGCCATCCTCCGCCTTCGGCGCGAACCAGCGGCCATAGAGCAGGTTCTGCCTGACGGAGAGATGCGGGAAGAGCCGCGCCTCCTGGAAGACATAACCGATGCGCCGCTTGTGCTTGGGCACGAAGAGGCCGGAGGTGCTGTCGACCATCACCCGCCCGTCGATGACGACGCGGCCAGCCTGCGGCCGGATCAGCCCGGAGATCACGTTGACCAGCGAGGTCTTGCCCGAGCCCGAGCGGCCGAACAGCGCCGTCAGCCGCCCGTCCGAGGCGAAGCTCGCATCGAGCGCGAAGGCGCCGAGCCGGTGCGCCACGGACACCTCGATCACCGCGCTCATTCGACAGCGATCCGCCGGCCGACCAGCCGCGCCAGGAATTCCGAGGCGAACAGCGCCGCGACCGAGATCGCGATCGAGATCAGGGTCAGCCGCATCGCGCCGGCATCGCCGTTCGGCACCTGCGTGAAGGTGTAGATCGCCGAGGGCAGGGTCTGCGTCTCGCCGGGGATGTTGGAGACGAAGGTGATGGTCGCGCCGAACTCGCCCATCGCCTTGGCGAAGCACAGGATCATGCCGGCGAGGATACCGGGCAGTGCGAGCGGCAGCGTCACCGTCAGGAAGACCCAGAACGGGCCGGCGCCGAGCGTTCCTGCGGCATCCTCCAGCTTGCGGTCGATCGCCTCGATCGAGAGCCGGATCGCGCGGACCATCAGCGGAAAGCCCATCACGGCGCAGGCGAGCGCCGCCCCTGTCCAGCGAAACGATAGGACGATGCCGAACCAGTCATAAAGGAACTGGCCGATCGGCCCGCGCCGGCCGAAGCCGATCAGCAGCAGATAGCCGGTGACGACCGGCGGCAGGATCAGCGGCAGATGGATGACGGCGTCGAGCAGCGACTTGCCCCAGAAGCGCCCGCGCGCCAGCAGCCACGCAATGGCTAGCCCCAAAGGGAGGCTCGCCAGCATGGCTGTGGTGGCGACGATCAGGCTGAGGCGGACGGCCGTCCATTCCTCCGGGGACAGCCAGTCGCTCACGAAGAAGAGGCGGGCTTGTTCAGAACCGTGAAGCCCTGCTTCTCGAAGCTGGCCTTGGCGCCGTTGCCGCGCAGCCAGGTCAGGAAGCCCTGCGCGTCGGGATTGGTCGAATCCTTGGTGATGGCGACCGGATAGACGATCGGCGGATGCGTATCCTCCGGGAAGGTCGCGATCACCTTGACCTTCGGGTCAGCGGCGGCGTCGGTGGTGTAGACGATGCCGAGCGGCGCCTCGCCACGCGAGACCAGCAGCAGCGCGGCGCGGACATTGTCGGCCTGCGCCACCTTGTCCTTGACCTTGTCCCAGCCGCCGAGCTTCTCCAGCGCCGCCTTGCCGTATTTGCCGGCCGGCACCGAATCGACATTGCCCATGGCGAGCCGGCCCTGGCCAAGTGCGGCGGAGAGGTCGACGCCCGGGGCCAAGGTCGCCGTGGTCTTGGCATCCGACGGCGCGATCAGCGCGATCCGGTTGGCGAGCAGGCTGACGCGGCTCTCGTTCTTGATCAGGTTCTTCTGCTGGGCGTAGTCCATCCAGTCGAGATCGGCCGAGAGGAAGAGGTCGGCCGGAGCGCCGCTTTCGAGCTGCTTCGCCAGCGCGTTGCTCGCCGCATAGGAGATCTTCGGCGCCGGCTTGCCGCTTTCCTTGACCCAATTGGCCGCGGCTTCGTCGAGGGCGTTCTTCAGGCTCGCCGCGGCGAAGACCACCAGTTCCTTGCTCTGGGCGAGGGCCGGACCGGTGAAGGAGGCGACGCCGATCAGCAGTGTGGCGGTGAAGCCCAGGAGACCGGAGCACACGTTTCTGCGGGTCGATGGCATAGGGCGGTCCTCGCTGCGGTTGCTGTCGCTATGTGCGGCCGAATATAACGGCGGGTGACCAAAGGTCGAGTCCGCCTGATGCGGACTGAGTGTGAATGTCAGATCGAGGAGACCGATATGAAGATTTCCGCCCGCAACCAGCTCAAGGGCACCATCACCGAGATCGTGAAGGGCGCGACCACCGCCCATGTGAAGCTCGATGTCGGCGGTGCCATCGTCACCTCGGCGATCACCAATGCCGCGGTCGACGAGCTCAAGCTCGCGGTCGGGCAGCAGGCCTATGCCGTGGTGAAGGCCTCCGACGTGATGATCGCGATCGACTGAGCGTTTGCGTGGCCGATGCCGGCCGCGCTAGCCTTCTCCGCAAAAGAAAAAGGCCCACGCCGAAGCGCAGGCCGAAGTCTAGGGAGGAAACGCCCAAGGAGGGCGCCGCAACATCTCTGCTGCGGTGCACAGGAAATAGGGCGCTCCGGCCTGGCCTGCAAGGGGGGAAGGGCAGCAAGGCTGACCTTATTTTGAGCAGGATGCGGTTTTTCGCGCCGATTGCGCGAAAATACCCGGGGGAACGCAGATGCCTGAGGCGAAACGACGCGGGGCGAACGTTTGCCGAAAGGCATTTCGAGGCCTGCTGCTTGTCGCGGGGGTGAGCTTTTGCAGTGCTGTGCAGGCTCAGGTTCCGCCGTCACCGGCTGAGATCGCGGCCTATGATGCCCTGCATCTGTCGGCCTATCGCGGCGATCTGCCGGCTCTCCGGCAAGCCATCGCGACCGGACGCGGCCTCGAGACCCGTGACGGCGAGGGCCGCACCGCATTGTTGGCCGCCGCCCATGCCCGCCAGAGCGAGGCGATGCGCGAACTCGCCAAGGCGGGCGCCGACCCGCGCGCCCTCGACAGCCGCGCCTATGACGCGATCACCATCGCGGCCGTCGCCGACGACGTCGAGACCATGCGCACCGCGCTCGCCATCGGCGGCGACCCACGTGCGATCACCAGCCCCTATCTCGGCACGGCCCTGATCGCGGCCGCCCATCTCGGCCATGACGGCGTGGTGCGCGAATTGATCGCCGCCGGCGCGCCGCTCGACCATGTCAACAATCTCGGTTGGACCGCCCTGATCGAGGCGGTGATCCTCGGCAATGGCGGGCCGCGCCATGTCGAGACGGTGAAGGCACTGGTCGCGGCCGGTGCGCGGCGTGACCTTGCCGACCGCGAGGGCACGACGCCGCTCGAGCATGCCCGCCGCCGCGGCTATGCGGCGATGGTCGCGTTGCTGCAATAAGTCAGGCGGGGAAATCCGGCGCTGGCAGGCTCGCGACCAGTGCGCTGAGCCCGTCGCTGTAGCGCTGGCGCAGATCGGCCCAGTAAGGGTGGTTGCTGTCATATTTGGCGAGGTGCCGGGTCGAGAAGCTGTCGGCCTCGTAGCGCAAGAGGTCGATCGGTGGCGCGACCGAAAGGTTCGAGCGTACCGTGGCATCGAAGGAGAGCAGGGTGAGTTTGGCCGCTTCGTCGAGCCCGCTCGCCTCCTGCAGCGCCCGGTCGAGGATCGGCTTGCCGTATTTGGTCTCGCCGAGCTGGAGGAACTGGGTGCGGCCGGATGCCTCGACGAAATTGCCGGCCGAATAGACCTGGAACAGCCGGTGCGGCTCGCCGGCGATCTGACCGGCGACGATGAACGAACCGTTCGGGTCGCCATAGGGTTCGACGAAGGCGCGGTTGGCACGCAGCACCTCGCGCAGGACACCGCCGACGATCTGCGCGACGTCGAACATGGTACGTGCCGCCAGGATGTCGCGGTTCTCCCCGCCCGCGGCGCTGTCCTGCTTATGCCTGGTGTATTGCCGGATCATGGTGATCACGGCCTGCGTCGTCGCCAGGTTCCCGGCCGAGAGGATCGCGATCACGCGCTCGCCGGGCACCTCGAACAGAGCGAGCTTCTTCACCACCGCGATCTGGTCGACGCCGGCGCTGGAGCGGGAATCGGAGGCGAGGATCAGGCCCGACGGCAGCAGGATCCCGAGGCAATAGGTCATGGGTAGCTCCCAGGCATAGGCGCAGCATGCGCAGGGGCGGGGGCTTTGCCAAGCTCTCGCCGACGCGATTGCGACGCGGTCTGACGAATGCCAAGGTCGCCCCGATCAGGCCGTGGCGGAGTTCGGGCATGCGCAATCTGTCGGACATCGTCGCAGCTGTTCACGCCGACATGGCCGAGCATATCGGCGCCGGCAAGGTCGCCGACTACATCCCGGCATTGTCGCGGGTCGATCCGCGCCGCTTCGGGCTCGCCGTCGTCACCTGCACCGGCGAGCATGCGCAGGCCGGCGACGCCGATGTGCCGTTCTCGATCCAGAGCATCTCCAAGGTCTTCACCCTTACGTTGGCGCTGGAGCGGGTCGGCGCCCGGCTCTGGCACCGGGTCGGGCGCGAGCCGTCGGGCTCGCCCTTCAACTCGATCGTCCAGCTCGAGCAGGAACGTGGCGTGCCGCGCAATCCCTTCATCAATGCTGGCGCGCTGGTCGTCACCGATGCGCTGTTGACCGGCCGCACGCCGAGGAAGACGGCGGCCGAGATCCTCGCCTTCCTGCGCAAATGCTCGGGCGATCGCACGGTCGCGATCGACAAGGAGGTGGCGGGCTCGGAAGCACAGACAGGCTTTCGCAATGCCAGTCTCGCCAATTTCATCCGCGCCTTCGGCAATCTGAAGAACCCGGTCGCCGAGGTGCTCGACGTCTATTTTCATCAATGCGCGCTGAGCCTGAGCTGCGCCCAGCTTGCCCGCGCCGGCCTGTTCCTCGCCGGCGATGGCGTCGATCCCTTGAGCGGCGCTGTGGTTTGTCGCCCGGCGCGGGCGCGCCGCGTCAAGGCGCTGATGATGACCTGCGGCCACTACGACGCCTCGGGTGAATTCGCCTTCAAGGTCGGACTGCCCGGCAAGAGCGGCGTCGGCGGCGGTATCCTCGCCATTGTGCCGAAGCAGGCTGCGATCGCGGTCTGGTCGCCCGGCCTCAACGCCGCCGGCACCTCGCATGTCGGCGCGCTCGCGCTCGAACGCCTGGTCGAGCGCACCGGCTGGTCGGTGTTCTGAGCGGTTAGCTCTTCGCTGGCCCGGTCGCGATCGGCCGGTCGCTCGCGCCCCATTCGGACCAGGAGCCGTCATAGACGGCGCGGGTCGACTTGCCGATCGATTCCAGAGCCGTCGACAGGATCACGGCGGAAACGCCGGAGCCGCAGGTCGTCATCACCGGCTGGTCGAGGTCGACACCGGCGCTCTGGAAGGCCGCGACGATCTCTTCGGGCGATTTGAGCTTGCCGTCCGTCACCAGCGTCGAGGACGGCACGTTGAGCGAGCCGGGGATATGGCCGGAGCGCAGGCCGGCGCGCGGCTCCGGTGCTTCGCCACGGAAACGATCGGCGGCGCGCGCATCGATGACCTGGGCCGAATTGATCTCGATGGCGCGTGCGATGTCGTTGGCGTCGGCGACGGCGGAATGGTCGAGCCTGGCGGTGAAGCTGCGCGGTGCACGCGGGCGCGGCGCGCCGTCCTCGACCGGCCGGCCTTCTGCCAGCCATTGCGGCATGCCGCCTTCGAGGATCACCACGTCCTTGGCGCCGAAGGTCTGGAAGGTCCAGCGCACGCGCGGCGCCGAAAACAGGCCGAGCCCGTCATAGACGACGATGCGCATGCCATCACCGATGCCCATGGCGCCGACCGCGGCAGCAAAGGCATCTGGCCGCGGCAGCATGTGCGGCAGGCTTGAGCCCTTGTCCTTCACCACGTCGATATCGAAGCGCACCGCGCCCGGAATGCGCTGCTGCGCAAATTCGGCGTTGGCGTCGCGCTTCTGGGCCGGCAGATAGTATGAGCCCTCGACCACGACGATGTCGGGCGCGTCGAGCCGCTCGGCCAGCCATTGCGTGGAGACGAAGATGTCGTTGCGGGCCATGCGCGGTTCCTCGAAAGTGAGTCTGTTCTCAGGATGTTGTGACGGAATGTTCACGCGAGTGCGATGCGCACCCGCCGGTTCTGCTTGCCCTTCTTCTCGACATCGGTGACGACGACCGCGCCGATCTCGGCGGTGTTGCGCACATGCGTGCCGCCGCAGGGCTGCAGGTCGATGCCCTCGATCGAGACCAGCCGGACCCGGCCCGAGCCACGCGGCGGCTTCACCGACATGGTCTTGACCAGGCCGGGATTGGCGTCGAGCTCCTCGTCGGTGATCCAGCGCTCGCTGATCGCAGCGTTCTTGGTCACCAATGCGCCGAGCTTTTCGGTCAGCTCGACCTTGTCGAGCCCGCCTTCGGGGATGTCGAAATCGAGCCGGCCGTCGCCGCTATCGCCGATCGCGCCGCCGGTGACCGGATAGGGCAGGACGACGCTGAGCAGATGCAGCGCGGTGTGGATGCGCATGCGCTTCAGCCGGCGTTCCCAGTCCAGTCTGGCCGTCACGGTCTCGCCGACGGCAGGCGCAGCCTGGCCTTCGAGCGGGACATGCAGGACGCGGCTCTTGTCCTCTGGATTGTAGATCGCCGTGCCGATCGTGATCTCGGATCCATCGCTGCGGACCAGCACGCCGGCATCGCCCGGCTGGCCGCCGCCAGTGGCGTAAAATACGGTCCTGTCGAGCTCGATGCCGCCGCGCTCGTTGATCGCGACGACAGTCGCGGATGTTTCGGTCAGATAGGCGTCGTCTCGGAACAGCAATTCGGTCGGCATCGCGATCTCCTTCATCGCCTGAACTTATCGCAGGCGCTGCCGGTGCGGAAAAGATGGTGGGTAGCTAAGCGGAGATGCCGCTGGCAGGGCTTCCGCTGAGGGCGCGGCACCACTAGGGTCCGACCAGGACTGCCGTGGCATGGAGACCCGACCGCAACATGGCCATGCCGCGCATGCAGCCGCAGGACGGCGTCGCCTGGGTGACCGGGGCGAGTTCGGGCATCGGCGCGGCCGTGGCGCTGGAGCTGGCGCGGCGCGGCTGGACGGTCGCAGCGACGGCCCGCCGGCTCGACAAGCTCGAGGCGCTGGCGCTCAGCGCTGACGGGCTGCCGGGGCGGATCGTCGCCCATGTCGGCGATGTCGTCGATCCCGCCGCGATGGCAGCGGTGGTCGAAGGCATCGAGAGCGTGCACGGGCCGGTCGCGCTCGCCTTCCTCAATGCCGGCATCGCTCCGCGCAACGGGCCGGGCCTGATCGACGTCGCCGCCTTCGAGCAGGTCTTCGCGGTCAATCTCATCGGTGTCGTGCGCGGCGCGGCCGCGATCGCCGAACGCATGGCCTCGCGCGGCAAGGGCCAGATTGCCGTCAACGCCTCGCTGGCGGGCTATCGCGGCCTGCCGGGCGCTGCGGCCTATGGCGCCTCCAAGGCAGCCGCGATCCATCTCTGCGAAGCCTTGCGGTTCGACTGCGAGCGCCATGGCATCCACCTGCAGCTGGTCAATCCCGGCTTTGTCGACACGGCGATGACCAAGCGCAACAGCTTCCCGATGCCGTTCATGCTGCCGCTCGACGAGGCGGCAGTACGGGTCGTAGACGGCTTCGCCCGCGGCGGCTTCGAAATCACCTTTCCCCGCCGGCTCGCCTGGCTGATGAAGGCGCTGCGGTTGCTGCCTTATCCGGTCTATTTCTGGATGGTACGCAAGCTGGCCGGCGAGCATCGTGGTGGCCGCCGCGACGGGGCGGTATAGCCGGAGACGATTCTCTGCCAATGGCTTGGGCGGCGAAGCTCAGAGCCGAGGTGAGGGCGGGCCGAAGCGCGATTCCAGCCAGGCGACGCCGAAAGCGGTGATCGCCGCGGCATCGACCAGTACGGACGGCGCGGAGCCGATCAGGCCTTGCCGGCCTTGGCCTGTGGCGAGGAATTCCGTCACGATCTCGGCGAAATAGTCCTCGGCCAGCCCTGAGACGATCGGGTCGCCGGTGTCGAACTCCTCGATCATGCGCCATTGCGTGCCGGCCAGCGTCGCCAGCGGCACTTCGATCCGCCGGATGCGCTTGCCCGGAATCTTCGCGAGATGCTCGGCATGGTGCAAGAGGGTCAGCGTGTCGAGCGGCGCGCCCAGCATCAGCACCTTGCCACCGGCCTCGACCAGCTTTGCCAGTGGCGAGCCTTCGCCATAGCCGTAGTGGAGCGGATGGTCGGCGGTCAGCCACTCCGCCCTCGCACCGAGCGCGACGAGCGAGGCGCCGGGATTGCCGCTGCGCAAAGCACCAGGGGTCGTCCGCAGGAACTCCGGCAACACGCCATTGTCGCGGATCGCACGCGAGCGCCGTGGATCGAAGGGCGGGACATGCTCGCGCCATTCCGGCGGCACGCGGCCTTCGTCGTCCAGGAGGTCCTCGTAACACGCTTCCCAGTCGGCATAGGCGAGGACCGTGCCTTGGGGGCCGACTGCGTCGCACAGAGCAGCGATGACGGTGTCGGGGCCGTCGAGCAGGCGGCCAACCTTGCTGACCGCAGCATGGACCATGACGGCGTCGCCGGGATCGAGGCCAAGCCTCGCCAGATCGGCAGAGAGCGAGGTGCGCGTGATGAAGGAAGGGATCGTCATGCCGAGCAGCTATTCCGAACGGAGTGCGGCGAAGGCGTCGAGGGCGCGCCGGCGGCCGAGGTCGAGGGCGACGATCGGTTTCGGATAGTCCCGGCCGAGGACGATGCCGGCCTGCTTCAGCTCGTTCGCCGGGGCGTCCCAGGGGCGATGGATGAACTTGTCGCCGAGCTCCGCCAACTCCGGAACGAAGCGCCGGACGTAAGCGCCTTTCGGATCGAATTTCTCGCCCTGCGTCACCGGGTTGAACACGCGGAAATAAGGCGCCGCATCGGCGCCGGAGCCGGCGACCCATTGCCAGCTCGCCGGGTTGTTTGCGGGGTCGGCATCGACCAGCGTGTCCCAGAACCAGGTTTCGCCGGCGCGCCAGTCGGTCAGCAGATGCTTGATCAGGAAGGAGGCCGTGATCATCCGGACGCGGTTGTGCATCCAGCCGGTCTGCCAGAGCTCGCGCAGGCCGGCATCGACGATCGGATAGCCGGTCAGGCCTTTTTGCCATGCCGTCAGGCCGGTTTCGTCCTTCTCCCAGGACATCGCGTCGAAGCGGCGATCATAGTTGACGCTGGCGAGCTCGGGATTGTGGAAGAGCAGATGATAGGAAAACTCGCGCCAGCCGATCTCGCTGAAGAATTTTTCGACATCGGCGGCCGAGCCCGGCGTGTTGCCGGCCTCTCGTGCAGCTTGGGTCGCATGCCAGATCTGGCGGGGGCTGATCTCGCCGAAGCGCAGATGCGGCGAGAGCCGCGAGGTCGAGATTCGATCGGGCTGGTCGCGGGCCTCGCGGTAGCCGGCAATCGTCTCGTCGAGGAAAGCGTCGAGCCGATCCCGTGCCCCATCCTCGCCCGGTGTCCAGGCTTCGCGCAGTCCGCCGGCCCAGTCCGGTTTCGTCGGCTCCAGAGCAAGATCTGCGACCGTGAGAGCCTGCTCGCGCAGTGCCGCCGGCAATCTCGCTTTGCTCAGCCTGGCTGGAGCGGGAAGAGGCGCCGAGGGCTCGTCGCGTTCACGCACGGCACGCCAATAGGGGGTGAAGACCTTGAATGGTCCGCCCGCCTTGGTCTTCACCTGCCAGGGTTCGTTGAGCAGGTTGGCATTGAAGCTCTCGACCGTGACGCCGGCCTCGGTGAGCGTGGCCTTCACCGCCTTGTCGAGTGTGATCGCGGTGCCGTCATAGCGCCGGTTCCAGGCGACGTATCCGACATGCGCCTCGCGCACGATATGGGGCAGCAGCTCCGCCGGATCGCCGCGCAGCAGCAGCAGTTCGCCCCCTTTTGCCGCGATGGCGTTCGATAGCGCCGTCAGCGAGCGCGATAGCCACCAGCGCGCAGCGCCGCCGAGCGGCCGGCGCTGCGTCGATGTGTCGAGGATGTAGAGGCAGATGAGAGGGCCGCGTTCGCTCGCCGCTCGCAGGGCTGGATTGTCGGACAGGCGCAGATCGTCGCGGAACCAGAACAGGGCAGGGCGTGAGGTCACTCGATCGGGCCTTCTTCGATGCGATGTTCTGATACACCTGCCGGGTCGGATTGGTTTCGTGGCGCAAAAGGATAGTGCCGCCGTGAGCCGCGCTGGTTCGTGATAGATTGGGTCGGCCGCGCACAAAAGAAGGGGGATGCATCCATGGCTACGCCGGAAGTCGAGGCGCTGAGCCGGCGGATCGCCGTGCTCGAGGCGCAACTCGCAGCCCTGCTGCAGGCCTTCAATGTCGGGCGCGGCGGCGCGGTCGCGATCACGGCTCCGGCGGGGCTCTCGATTTCGGTCGGCGGCACCTGCACCGTCAATGTCGGCGCCGAACTCGCCCTGACGGTCGGAAGCAATTTCCGCACCTCTGTGGGCTCGGCCTATGTCGTGAATGTCGGCAACGGCATGCGAACGACTGCGGGCACGAGCATCGGCATCATCGCCGGCACTGCGCTCAGCATGAACGCCAATCGCGAGATCAGCCTGGCGACGCGCGCCTTCGAGGTTGCGGCTGCGGTCAGCATCGATCTCGACAGCAGCAAGGACTTCGAGATCTCCAGCGGCAAGTCGCTCGCGATCAAGGCTGCCGACGCCATCCTGCTCGACACCGGTTCGGCCGAACTCAATCTGAAGAAGGACGGCTCCGTCGACCTCAAGGGCAAGGACGTCACGATCAAGGCGAGCGGCAAGATCAATGCGTCCGCGAGTTCCGACGTCGTGATCAAGGGCTCGAAGATCAAGCAGAACTGAGCCGCTACTCAGTCGCCGCCACCGCCACCGCAGCCCCCACCGTCGCCTCCGCCGCTGTCGCCGCCTCCGCTATCGGAACTGCCATCGCCGGAGGAGCTGCTGCTGTCACCGAAGCCGTCCGTGCTGCCGTCGACGGATGAGCTCGAGAAGTCGCCGCCGCATTGCGTGCCGCGGTCGCCCTTGCGCCGCAGCGCCTCGCAGTCGGGCGTGTAGACGAAGCCGTTGGCGATCTTGAGCTTGGTATCGAGCGCGAAGAGCAGTGGCAGGCGTGTCGGGCGGGCCGGGTCGATGTTCTCGTCGCGGCAGCATTGCCACCAGACGCGGCGCAGGGCCGAGTTGTCGCGCCGCGCGCCTTCACGCAGCACGATCGCGGGTGAGTGGTGCAGGAAGCGCCCGAAGGCCCGGTTGCAGAAGCGGCCATAGTCGCGGGTGTAGAGGATGAACTCGTGCCAGAGATCGTCCGCAGCCTGCGAGGGCATCGCGACTTCGCGTCGCCCGGAGTTGAGATAGGCCAGGAAGAACTGGCGCAGGCCCTCGGAGACCAGCGCCGTCTCCTTGCGGGTGAAGCCGGGATGATGGCTCGCCAGCTTGTCGAGCAGCCCGCGCGGCCAAGGATAGCGCCGGATGAACTCCGCCCGGCGCAGGCGCTTGTATGAAGCGAGCGCGTTGCCCGCGACGAGCAGGAGAACGACCGCCACCACCATGCCGATGATGATGGCGGCGGCGTTCATCGCGTTACCTCGTCAGTGCGCTTGCGGCGTAGCCTGCTTCGGCTCGGTCGGCTTCTTCTTGCTGCCGAGCGAGGCGAGCCAGCGCACCACGACGTAGAATACCGGGGTGAACAGCAGGCCGAACAGCGTGACGCCGATCATGCCGGAGAACACCGCGATGCCCAGCACCTGCCGCATCTCGGCGCCGGCGCCGACCGAGGTCGTCAGCGGCAGCACGCCGAGGATGAAGGCGAGCGAGGTCATCAGGATCGGCCGCAGCCGGGTCCGGGCGGCCGCGATCGCCGCATCGCGCCGGCTCATGCCTTCGTCCTCGGCCTGCTTGGCGAACTCGACGATCAGGATCGCGTTCTTCGCCGCGAGGCCGACGAGCACGACGAGGCCGATATCGACGAGGACGTTACGGTCGAAGTCCTTGTAGCCGACGCCGATCATCGCCGCGAGGATACACATCGGCACGATCAGGATGACCGCCAGCGGCAAGGTCCAGCTTTCGTACAGCGCCGCCAGCAAGAGGAAGACGAAGACGACGGCGAGGCCGAAGGCGATGATCGCGGTATTGCCGGCGAGCTTCTCCTGCAGCGCGATCTCGGTCCATTCGAAGCCGAAGCCGGCCGGCAGCACCTGGCTCGCGATCTTCTCCACCGCCGCGATGCCCTGGCCGGTCGAGTACCCGCGTGCCATCGACATCTGCACTTCAGCTGCCGGATAGAGGTTGTAGCGTGGCACGCGATAGGCGCCGGTCGTATCCGAGAAGGTCGCGACCGAGCCGATCGGCACCATCTCGCCATCGGCATTGCGCGTCTTCAGATCGGCGACGTCGCGGATGTCGAGCCGCTGGGGATTGTCGGCCTGGGCCGTGACCCGGAAGGTGCGGCCTAGGATGTTGAAGTCGTTCACATAGGCGGAGCCCATATAGATCGACAGCGTCTCGAACACGCGCGTCACGGGGACGCCGAGCATCTCCGCCTTGGTGCGGTCGATATCGGCATAGATCTGCGGCGTCCTGGTCGAGAACAGCGTGAAGGGCTGCTGGATGCCGGGCGTCTGGCCCGCAGTTCCCGCCACGGCCCAGGTCGCGCCTTCCAGCGCCGCCAGGCCCTTGCCGCCACGATCCTGGACATAACCCTTGAGACCGCCGCCATTGCCGATGCCGGGTACCGCCGGGGGCTCGATGATCAGGGCGAAGGCCTCGCCGATCCCGAACAACTGGGTGCGCAGGTCATTGAGAATGCCCTGGGTGGTGAGACCCTGCTTGGCCCGTTCCTTGAAGTCGGTGAGCGTGACGAAGGCGACGCCGGCATTGGGGGCGAGCGTAAAGGTCGCGCCGTCGAGGCCTGCGAAGGCGACGGCATGCGCGACGCCCGGCCGCGACAGCAGGATATCGGTCGCCTTGCGGATGACCGCGTCGGTTCGGGGCAGGGAGGAGCCGGGCGGCAGCTGGAAGACCGCGATGAAGTAGCCGCGGTCGAGCTGCGGGACGAGGCCGGTCGGAATTGCCGCGAGCCGTTGGCCGGCGACCGCAATCAGGCCCGCATAGACCAGCAGCATGATCACGCCGAAGCGGATCAGGCGCGAGGTCACCGAGCCGTAAGCGTGTGAAAGCCAGTCGAAGGCCTTGTTGAAGTACTTGAAGAACCAGCGCAGCGGCGCGCTGAGCATCGCCAGGAAGCCCTTCGGCTCCTCATGGCTGTGCGGCTTCAAAAGGATCGCAGCCAGCGCCGGCGACAAGGTCAGCGAGACGAAGCAGGAGATCGCCGTCGAGGCGGCGATCGTGACCGCGAACTGCTGATAGAAGGTGCCTTGCAGGCCGGTGATGAAGGCAGTCGGGATGAACACGGCGCAGAGCACGAGGGCAATCGCCAGCAGCGCACCACCAACCTCGTCCATCGTCTTGTGTGCTGCGTCGACCGCGCTCATTCCCTGCGCCAGATAGCGCTCGACGTTCTCGACCACGACGATCGCGTCGTCGACGACGATGCCGATCGCCAGGACGAGCGCCAGCAGCGAGATCGTGTTGAAGGAGATCCCGACCGCGCTCATGATCAGGAAGGTGCCGACCAGCGAGACCGGGATCGCGATGATCGGGATGATCGCGGCGCGCCAGGTCTGCAGGAACAGGATCACCACGATCACGACGAGCACGATCGCTTCCAGCAGGGTCGCGACGACGGCCGAGACGGATTCCCTGATGAACTCTGTCGGGTTGTAGACGATGGTGTGCTCGACGCCGGCCGGGAAGCTCTTCGACAGCGTCTCCATCGTCTTGATGAGCGCCTCGGAGGCAGCCAGCGCATTCGTCCCGGGGCGCTGGAAGACGCCGATCGCGACGGCCTCCTTGTTGTCGAGATAGGAGTTCGACAGGTAGTCCTGCGCGCCGAGCTCGACCCGGGCAATGTCGCGCACGCGGATCGTGCCGCCATCGGCATCCGAGCGGACGACGATGTTGTAGAACTCGTCGATGCTGGTCAGGCGCCCGAGCGTGTTGACCGAGAGCTGGAAGGCCCCGTCCGACTTCGCCGGCGGCTGGTTGATCGCACCCGCCGCGACCTGGATGTTGGCGGCGCGGATCGCCGCGACGACGTCGCCGGCGGTCAGGTTGCGGGCCGCGACCTTGGCCGGGTCGAGCCAGACGCGCATCGAATAATCGCGCGCACCGAAGACCTGGACGTCGCCGACGCCCTCGACGCGGGTGAGCACGTCCTTGACGTTCAGCGTGGTGTAGTTCGAGACGTATTGCTGGTCGCGCGAGCCGTCCGGGGACAGCATGTGGATGACCATCAGGAAGTCCGGCGAGGCCTTGCGGACCTGCAGGCCGAGCGTGCGGACCTCCTGCGGCAGGCGCGGCTCGGCCGCGGAGACGCGGTTCTGCACCAGCACCTGGGCCTGGTCGACATCGGTGCCGGCCTTGAAGACGACGTTGATCGTCACGCGCCCGTCGCCGGTCGACTGCGACGAGATGTAGAGCATGTCGTCGACGCCGTTGACCTCCTGCTCGATCGGCGCGGCCACCGTCGAGGCGACGACCTCAGCCGAGGCGCCCGGATAGTTGGCGGTGATCGTGACGGTCGGTGGCGCGATCTCGGGATATTCGGCGATCGGCAGGGTGCGCAGCGTGATGGCGCCGGCGATCGTCAGCAGCACCGAGAGCACGGTCGCGAAGATCGGCCTGTCGATGAAGAAATGGGCGAAGCGGAACATGCTTTGGTCCTGGCCAAAAAGGGCAGGGCGGACGGAGGATACCGTCCGCGCTCGTTACGACCGTCTCAGGCCGTCAGTTGGCGGCGGCGGCCTTGATTTCGGTCGGCTGCGGCGTCACCGCGACGCCCGGGCGCACCATCGGATTGGCGATGCCGTTCACGATCACCTTGTCGCTCGCAGCGAGGCCCTTGGTGATGACGCGCAGCCCGTCACTGATCGCGCCGAGCTGGACCGGCTTCGGCACCACCTTGTTGTCGGCGCCGACCGTGAACACGATCTTGTTGGCCTGGTCGGAGACGATGACCGCATCCGGCACCAGCAGCGCGTCGCCTTCGCCGGCGAACAGGCGCAGCCGCCCGAAGGTCCCCGGCGTCAGCGACCCGTCGGGATTCGGGAAGACCGCGCGGGTGCGGATCGTCGCCGAGCGGGCGTTCAGCGCGTTGTCGACGAAGTCGATCTTGCCTTCACGGTCCCACTTGGTTTCGCTCGAAAGCCGCACGCGCACCGGCGTGCCGGGCTTGCGCAGATCCTGCGACTTCGCATAGCGCAGATAGTCGGCCTCCGAAGCATCGAAGACGAACTTGATCGGATCGACGGCGACGATCGTGGTCAGCAGCGTCGCGCCCGACTGGCCGCCGGCGATCAGGTTGCCCTGGTCGACGCGCTTGTTCGAGACGCGCCCGGCGAGGGGAGCGCGAACCTGCGTCCATTCGAGGTTGAGCTCGGCTGTCTTCAGATTGGCCTCGGCCGCCTGCTGGCTGGCGATCGCACCATTGAGGTTGGCTCGGCGCTGGTCGATGTCGCGGGCGGTGATGGTGCGGTTCTGCGTCAGCGCCTCGGCGCGCTCGACCTCGTTCTGGTTGAGGTCGACCTGTGCCTTGGCGCGCGCCACCTCGGCCCGGGAGGCATCGACGGCGAGCTTGTAGGGCCGCTGGTCGATGGTGAAGAGCAGGTCGCCCGCCTTCACCAGATCACCGTCGCGGAAATGGACCGAATCGAGGAAGCCGGAGACGCGGGCGCGGACTTCGACCTGTTCGCTGGCCTCGAAGCGGCCGGTGAACTCGTCCCAATTGGTGACGCGCTTGGCGAGCGGGGTCGCGACGGTGACCGGGGGAGCCGGTGGCGCACCTTGGGCGAGGGCCTCGGCAGAGAGGACCGGGAGCAGGGCCGCCAGGGCAACGAAGGCCCGGCTGGAGCGGCGGATCATGTGAAACTCCGAAAATGCGGGCGCGGCGCAACCTTCACGGTTTCCGGCCAATGCGCAACAACTCCATCACGCTGACGATTGTCAAGTTTCTTCACTCGACATTTTGGCGCTATTTTCGTCGGTAGCTAGCTATTGTCGCCGCAAAGCCACGCAAGACCGCTGCAACAGGTGCTTGCTGGCGGCGGGCCGAAGTTCTACCTGAAGGACGCGCGCGCCAGCGTCAGCAGCAACATCTCGTGGAAGTCATCTCATGAATGCGCATGTCCGCCCCGCCGACCCGAAGAAGCTGATCAAGGGTGCGACCGGCGACTGGGAAATCGTGATCGGCCTCGAGATCCATGCGCAGGTGACCTCGAACGCCAAGCTGTTCTCGGGATCCTCGACCGCCTTCGGCGGCGAGCCGAACGCCCATGTCAGCCTGGTCGACGCGGCGATGCCGGGCATGCTGCCGGTGATCAACGAGGAATGCGTGCGCCAGGCGGTCCGCACCGGGCTCGGCCTCAATGCGCAGATCAACAAGCGCTCGGTCTTCGACCGCAAGAACTATTTCTACCCCGATCTGCCGCAGGGCTACCAGATCAGCCAGTACAAGCACCCGGTCGTCGGCGAGGGCGAGATCGCGGTCGATCTGTCGCCGACCGAGCAGATCAGCGTCGGCATCGAGCGCCTGCATCTCGAGCAGGACGCGGGCAAGTCGATGCACGACCAGCATCCGACCATGAGCTTCGTCGACCTCAACCGCTCGGGCGTGGCGCTGATGGAGATCGTCTCCAAGCCGGATCTGCGCTCGGCCGATGAGGCCAAGGCCTATGTCTCCAAGCTGCGCACCATCCTGCGCTATATCGGCTCCTGCGACGGCGACATGGAGAAGGGCAACCTGCGCGCCGACGTGAACGTCTCCGTGCGCAAGCCGGGCGCGCCCTTCGGCACGCGCTGCGAGATCAAGAACGTCAACTCGATCCGCTTTATCGGCCAGTCGATCGAGGTCGAGGCCCGCCGCCAGATCGCCATCCTCGAGGATGGCGGCACGATCGACCAGGAGACCCGCCTCTACGATCCCGGCAAGGGCGAGACGCGCTCGCTGCGCTCCAAGGAAGAGGCACACGATTATCGCTACTTCCCCGATCCGGACCTGCTGCCGCTCGAGTTCGACGACGCCTTCGTCGCCGAGCTGAAGGCACAGCTGCCGGAGCTGCCCGACGCCAAGAAGGGTCGCTTCATCGCGCAGTACGGGCTCTCGCCCTATGACGCCTCGGTCCTGGTCGCCGAGCGCGAGCAGGCCGACTATTTCGAGGCCGTGGCGAAAGGCCGCGACGGCAAGGCCGCTGCCAACTGGGTGATCAACGAATTGTTCGGCCGCCTCAACAAGGAAGGCAAGGACGTCTCGGATTCGCCGGTCTCCGCCGCGCAGCTCGGCGGCCTCGTCGACCTGATCGGTGAAGGCGTGATCTCCGGCAAGATCGCCAAGGACCTGTTCGAGATCGTCTGGACCGAAGGCGGCGACCCGCGCGAGATCGTCGAGGCCCGCGGCATGAAGCAGGTCACCGACACCGGCGCGATCGAGAAGGCGGTCGACGAGATCATCGCCGCCAACCCGGACAAGGTGGAGCAGGTCAAGGCGAAGCCGACCATGCTCGGCTGGTTCGTCGGCCAGGCGATGAAGGCCTCGGGCGGCAAGGCCAATCCGCAGGCGCTGAACGAGATCCTGAAGAAGAAGCTGGGTATCGAGTGACGCAGAAGGACTTGATCATCCGCGATGCGCTCGCCGCCGATCTGCCGGCGGTCCGCTCGCTGTTGGTCGAGACCTGGCACGACACCTATGACGGCATCTATGGCTGGCGGCGCGTCGCCGAGATCACCAATGCCTGGCATTCGCTCGACGCGCTGAGTGCTCAGCTCGGCCGCGACAGCGGCGTCTTCCTGATCGCGTTGCTGGGCGAGGAGGTCGTCGGCACCGCCTCGGCCCGACGCGAGCCCGACCGGGCGGCGATGCTGACGCGGCTCTACGTCACGCCGACGCGGCAGGGTGAGGGCATTGGGCGCACCTTGCTGCAGGTCGCGCTCGCCTGCTTTCCCGATGCACCGGTGGCACGGCTGGAGGTCGAGAGCCAGAACGAGCTCGCCATCGCCTTCTACGAGCGCATGGGCTTCTTCCTGCAGCGCCAGGCCCGTTTCGACGGCCGCGAGGACACGCCCAACACGCTGATCATGGCCAAGCGGCTCTTCGTCGGATGAAAACCTGCGACGTGATCCCTTTCGGTGAACGGCAGTTCCTGCTTCATTTTTGGCCTGTCGCGGGCTTCCTGGAGAAATTCGACTCCGGACAATATTACGCCACTACCTGCAAGATCGTGCTCTCGGACGGTCATGCAGACCTGCACGATTGTATCGTGCGCAGAGAACGCAGGCGGAACTTTGCTAACGTACTGGTCGAGGGCGTCTATGTCCTCGTGAAATCAGGCCTCGTTGCAGAGGCGCTTTCCGCCGCAGTCTATCAATTGACGCATGTCGGCAGAGCAATCAGCGAGGCTGAGGCTATCGCTTGGAGAAGCGACTCGCCGTCGCAAGCTCATGATATTGCAAGCGAAACGAAGAAGCTTACTGATGACCGCTTTGGACAATGACATGATCCAGATTCGTCCGGCGCGCCGCGACGACGTTCCGCGCATCGCCTCCCTGATCATGCTTGGCGCCGCCACGCAGACTCGCACGCTCGCTGAGATCGAGGAGGAGGCGCAGAACCCGGCCTATCTCGCTGCCTTCGCGGAAGTCGATGCCAGCCCCTACAACACGCTCTTCGTCGCCGAGCTCGACGGCAAGGTCGTCGGCACCTTGCAGCTCACGCTGATCCCCGGCCTGGCCTATCGCGGCCGCAAGCGTGCCAAGCTTGAAAGCGTCCACGTCCATCCGGATCTGCGCGGCCGGCGCGTCGGCGAGGCCATGGTCGCCCATGCGGTCGACGTCGCCCGCCAGAAGGGCGCCGGTCTGGTCGAGCTCACCTCGGACAAGGCGCGCGAGGCGGCGCATCGCTTCTACCGTCGCATCGGCTTCAGCCAGAGCCATGAGGGCTTCAAGCTGGCGCTGTGAGCGCGCTCCAGCCGCATGCCGCGCCCGCTCCGGGCGCACGGCCCCGGCGCTTACGCTGGCCGGGCTCGCGACCTAGATGTCCTCTCGACCCGCAACAACCCGCGAGGACTGGGACATGTCAGCAGTGCAGGGCAAGCCGATCGACCTCCATTACTGGCCGACGCCGAACGGCTGGAAAATTTCCATCATGCTCGAGGAGACCGGGCTGCCCTACAACGTCATCCCGGTGAACATCGGCAAGGGTGACCAGTTCAAGCCGGAATTCCTGGCGATCTCGCCGAACAACCGCATGCCGGCGATCGTCGATCCGGACGGGCCGGACGGCAGGCCGATCTCGGTCTTCGAATCCGGCGCGATCCTGCAATATCTCGGCCGCAAGACCGGGAAGTTCTATCCGACCGACGAGCGCGGCCGCGTCGCCGTCGACGAATGGCTGTTCTGGCAGATGGGCGGCTTCGGCCCGATGCTCGGTCAGACCCATCATTTCCGCATCTATGCGCCGGAGAAAGTGCCCTACGCGATCGATCGCTACACCAACGAGGCCAACCGCCTCTACGGCGTGCTGAACAAGCGCCTCGAAGGGCGCGACTACATTTGCGACGACTATTCGATCGCCGACATGGCCTGCGTCGGCTGGGCCCGCGGCTGGGAACGGCAGGGCCAGGACATCAAGCAGTTCCCCAATGTCGGGCGCTGGCTTGAGACGATGCTGGCGCGCCCGGCGGTCCAGCGCGGCCTCAAGGTCGCCGAAGAGCTGCGCAATCCAGCCGGCATCTCGACGCCGGAGGAAAAGGCCGTTCTGTTCGGCCAGAAGGCGCGCTGAATGTAAGCGTCATGCTCGGGCTTGACCCGAGCATCTCTGGACAAGAGATCCTCGGGTCTGCGCTTCGCTTCGCCCGAGGATGACGCTCCTACGCAATCAGTTGCTCCGCGACCATTTCACCGAGCGGCAGATCAACCCGCCCATGACGCAGCCGGCGGTGGTCAGCGTATCGCCCGAGAGCGACATCGTGCCGGAATAGGTCTTGCCGTCCTCCGGATTGAAGGCGCTGCCGTTCCACTTGCCAGCGCTGGCCGGCTTCATGTCGTAAAAGATGCGCTGGCCGACCTTCGCTGGGCCGCCGGCCTCCTTGAGCCAGGAGATCGTGCCGCACATCGCTTCGCCGCATTTGGTGAAGCGCACCTTGGAGGCGCCACTATCGCGCAGCCAGGTGCCGGTAACGTCCTGCGCCGCAGCGGGAACGGCGAAAGCGAGCAGCAGGCCGGCGGCAGTGATGATCGGGCGAATGGCCATGGCGTTCCTCCTCGGTGCTGGCGATCTTCGTCGCTCAGATGGTTCAGATATAAACTATATCCGAAGCCGTGCCGGCTTCCAAGATGGCACTTCGTGAAGGCTCGCTCGTCGCGTTGACCTTGGGGCAAGGTGAATCGCAGGTTGACGCGCCAGTCGCTGCCGAATTTCGATCATATTGAAATCGCTGCCGAATTGGCCGGATGAGTCTGAATCGAATCTTGCTTTAACCGCTCGTTTGCGACTCGTTGAGCTTCGATTCATCTCAAAATTTAGCGGAGTGTTTTACCGCCGGGCCTGAACCTCTCCTCACAAGCCGCGGCCTCCAAACGGGCTGGCATCGAAGGAAAACAGGGAGAGTTTGTCATGGCACGCATGGAAATGAGCGCGATCCCGGCTTCGCTGGCGATCCCGATGGAAGCCTCCGCCGACGCCTATTACGAGCTCGGCCTGATGCATGCGTCCGGACGCACCGGCCCGGTCGATCTGGTCGCGGCGCAGACTTGGTTCAACGTCGCTTTCGCCAAGGGCTGCGCCCGTGCTGCCTCGCACCGCACCGAACTGGCGCTGGAGATGAGCCGCGACGAGGTCGCCGAGGCGCTGCGCGAGGCCCGCAGGTTCCTGACCCGGCATTGAAGCGCAAACCGGCCGTCGCAGCCTTGTGGCCCGGGGAAGGCGCCGCTATAAGCGCGCCGCATTCCCCGATTTTCCCGCAAGGATCACAACGATGGCTGTCCAGCGTACCTTCTCCATTCTCAAGCCCGACGCGACGAAGCGCAATCTCACCGGCGCGGTCAACGCGGTCATCGAGAAGGCCGGCCTGCGCATCGTCGCGCAGAAGCGCATCCAGATGACCACCGCGCAGGCGCAGACCTTCTACGCCGTCCACAAGGAGCGCCCCTTCTTCGGTGAACTCGTCGAGTTCATGACCTCCGGCCCCGTCGTCGTGCAGGTGCTCGAGGGCGAAGACGCCATCGCCAAGTATCGTGAAGTGATGGGCGCGACCAACCCGGCCAACGCCGCCGAGGGCACGGTCCGCAAGCTCTTCGCCCAGTCGGTCGGCGAGAACACCGTGCACGGCTCGGACGCGCCGGAGACCGCCGCGATCGAGATCGCGCAGTTCTTCTCGGGCAACGAGATCGTCGGCTGAGCCGATTGCCTGTTCCAGACATGAGAAGGGCGGGTCCGCTGGACCCGCCCTTTTTCTTTGCCTGGCTGAAGGGCCTCAGAAACCGAGATCGAAGGCGTAGCTCGCCGAGATGCCGAAGGTGACGGAATCGCGGTCGCCGAAGGCCTTGACGATCGGCGTCTTGGCGGCGTCGCCCATCAGGCGCTTGTATTCGACATAAGCGGTGGTTTGCAGCTTGTCGGACCAGTGATAGGTCGCCTGCGCGATCGCGCCGACCGAGTGCACACCGGCATTGTAGCGCTGCAGCAGGCCGCCGGTGCCGGCGGCCGTGCCGCCGAAATAGGTGCGGACATAGTCTGCGCCGACGATGGTCATGCGCGGGCCGACGCCGAGCGACCAGGCGCCGATGCGCTGGAAGACGTCGACCTTGGCCTCGGCCACCAGCGCGTCATGGGCGACGATGCCGCGGCGCAGGTCGATGCGGGTGCGCAGCCAGGAGGTCGGGTAGAACTCGACGAAGGCGCCGGCCTCGGCACCGAACTTGGTGTCGGGCACGCCCATGATGCGCAGGGCGACATTGGTGTCGGCCTTGCGCTGCCAGAGCAGGTTGCCGGAGAAGCCGACGCGCCAGGCCTGGCCCGAGAAGAAGCCGATGCTGATCGCGTCGTCCTCGGAGGTCCACCAGGTGCTCTTGGTGCCGCGCCCGAGCGAGATGATCGGCCGCGGCCGGAAGACGTAATCGTTCGAGCCGGAATAGTCCGGCTGGTAGCGCAGGCCGGCGCCCAGCGTCAGGTGCCAGTTCTGCACCTGCTCGGGCGAGGTGTACTGCGCGTACTGGGAGGACTGCGCCTTCGCCGGCGCAGCCAGCGCAAGGGAGAGGCAGGTGGCCGCGAGGCCGGCAAGGAACGCAACGCAACGCATCGTCAGAACTCCGGCGCGTGAGCGCCTTGGACTACTCGGATGCGGCCAACTTGAATCATTAGTCTTAACCCGGAGTTGACGAGCCGCCGCCTGTGGCATCGCTGCTCGTTTGGCTGATGGCCCGGCCGAATCCCCAGCCGCCGGATAGGGTCAGCTTGCCCCGCTGCAGCCCGGCAATGCAACCGCCCGCTTCCGCCGACCCTGGACCTGTTCTAGGAAGGGGCCATGACAGAGCTTCCCCGTATCGCGCGCCTGCCTTCGGTCTGCCCGCATGATTGCCCCTCGGCCTGCTCGCTCGAGGTCGAGGTCATCGACGGCAGGACGATCGGCCGTGTCCGCGGCAACAAGCGCCAGAGCTACACGGACGGTGTGATCTGCGCCAAGGTCGCCCGCTACGCCGAGCGCATCCATCATCCCGACCGGCTGCTGCATCCGCTGCGCCGCACCGGCCCGAAGGGCTCCGGCGCCTTCGAGCGCATCTCCTGGGACGAGGCGCTCGACGAGATCGCCCGGCGTTTCCTGGCGATCGAGGCCGAGCACGGCGCCGACGCGGTCTGGCCTTATTACTACGCCGGCACCATGGGCCTCGTGATGCGCGACGGCATCAACCGTCTGCGCCATGCCAAGCGCTATTCCGGCCAGTTCTCGACGATCTGCACCACCACCGCCTGGACCGGCTTCATCGCCGGCACCGGCCGGCTCGCCGGGCCCGACCCGCGCGAGATGGCGAAGTCGGATTGCGTGGTGATCTGGGGCACCAACCCGGTGCACACGCAGGTCAATGTCATGCACCACGCCGTCAAGGCGAGGAAGGAGCGCGGAGCGAAGATCGTCGCGATCGACATCTACCGCAACGCCACGCTCGATCAGGCTGATCTGCCGCTCGTCCTCAAGCCCGGCACCGACGGCGCGCTCGCCTGCGCCGTCATGCATGTGCTCTTCCGCGACGGCCATGCCGACCGCGAATATCTCGCCCGCTTCGCCGACGCACCGGAAGAGCTGGAGGCCCATCTTGCCACCCGCACCCCGGAATGGGCGGCGGCGATCACCGGCCTCAGCGTCGCCGAGATCGAGGAATTCGCCACCCTCGTCGGCACCCGCAAGAAGAGCTTCTTCCGGCTCGGCTACGGCTTTGCCCGCCAGCGCAACGGCGTGGTCAACATCCACGCGGCGTCCTGCATCCCGACCGTGACCGGCGCCTGGCAATACGAGGGCGGCGGCGCCTTCCACTCGAACAGCGGCATCTACAAATGGCGCAAGGGCCTGATCGAGGGCCTCGACAAGATCGACCGCAATGTCCGCCAGCTCGACCAGTCGCAGATCGGCCGCGTCCTCACCGGCGATGCGCAGGCCTTGCGCCAGGGCGGGCCGGTCAAGGCGCTGTTCATCCAGAACACCAATCCGGTCACGGTCGCGCCTGAGCAGGAACTGGTGAAGCGCGGCTTTGCCCGCGACGATCTCTTCACCGTCGTGCACGAGCAGTTCATGACCGAAACGGCACGCATGGCCGACATCGTGCTGCCGGCGACGCAATTCATGGAGCATGACGACCTCTACCAGGGTGGGGGCCACCAGCACATCATGTGGGGCGGCAAGCTCGTCGAGCCGCCGGGCGAATGCCGCTCCAACCATGAGGTGATCTGCGCCCTGGCGCAGCGCCTCGGCGCCGAGCATCGCGGTTTCAGCATGACGCCGCGAGAAATCGTCGACTGGACCTTGCAGGAGACCGGTCGCGGCACGCTCGAAGAGCTGGTCGCCAATGATTTCATCGACATCCAGCCGGATTTCGAGACGGCGCATTATCTCAAGGGCTTCGGCTGGCCGGGCGGCAAGTTCCGCTTCAAGCCCGACTGGACGAAGGTGCCGAACAGCAATGCCGGCCTGGTCGGCCCGCATCAGGACTTGCCCGCGCTGCCCGATCACTGGACCGCGATCGAGGAGGCCGATGCGGAGCATCCGTTCCGGCTCGCCACCAGCCCGGCACGCAACTTCCTGAATTCGAGCTTCACCGAGACGCCGACCTCGCAGAAGAAGGAGCGCGCGCCGACATTGATGCTGCATCCGGCCGATGCGGCGGCGCTCGGCATCGCCGGGGGCGACCATGTCACCGTCGGCAACCGGCGCGGCACGGTCGAGCTCGACGCGGTGCTGTTCGACGGGCTGGTGCGCGGTGTCGCCATCGCCGAGTCGATCTGGCCGAACGGCGCCCATCGCGGCGGCCGCGGCATCAACACCATCACCGGCGCCGACTCGCCGGCGCCCTATGGCGGCGCCGCCTTCCACGACAACAAGGTCTGGATTCGCAAGGCGGTGTGACCTTTGCGTCATTGCTTTTTCGCTGGCGCTATGGACCATCCGCGCCCGGGCGACGGCATGGCTTGTCAAGGGGAGATTCGGGTCTCCCGAGCTCGGCCGCGGAAACGGACAGTGCGAACAATGATCAAGCGGCGGGTTGGTGCGGTCCTCTGGGCCGCTGGGATGTCTATGCTGGTTTCCGCCAGTGCGGCGCTGGCCGCCGGCAGTACGAGTTCCCTGCCGCCGCCGGATCCGACGGCGAAGAACCTGACGCCCTACATGATCCAGCTGCGTGCCTTCGATGCCTGCCTGGTCACCCAGTCCCAGCTGATGAGCACGACCCGCGAGGCCGTGCACACCCCGTGCAGCTGCTACGCCAAGGGCACGGTCAACGCCATGACCAAGGATGAGCTCCAGGCCTTCCGCGACACCGGTTATTTCAACGACTCGGCCCGCGAGAAGGGCTACGAGTTCATCGACCGCTGCAAGCTGAAGCGGCCGTGATGGAAAGGCGGCTCACGCCGCCTTCTCTGTCTCGTCCTTGAAATAGCGCGAGCGCATGCGCCCGGCATAGGCGACGAGGTTGGCGTGCTCCTGCAGCGCACCACGGATCGGCGAGTCGAAGACGTCGCATAGCCCTGCGATCATGAAGGCGCCGAGCGTCGCATCGGCCCCGGATGGATCGGGCCCGGTCAGGTAGGGATTGCCACCAAGGATTCCGGCGAGCGCGTCGAGCGCCCGCCGCCCCAGCTCCAGCCGCTCGGCGTCGCTGTGACGGCCGATGCCGTGGCCGTGCAGGTTGCGGCTGATCCGGCGCTTGATCATCGCGATGACCAGCGGCCGCAGCGGCGCCGGCACGGCGTCGAAGAATTTTCGCGGCCCGCGGTCGAAATTGGCAGGGTTGGCCCAGCGCTCCTGCACCACGAGCCAGTAGACCTGATCCTCGAGCATCTTCTCGACCGCCCAGGCCGTGCCGCGCTGCTCGGCTGACAGGCCCTTGTCGAAATCGATCCCGTAATTCCGCTCCAGATACATCCGGATGAAGGTGGTGTCGGGGATTGTCTTGTCACCGTCGCGTAGCACCGGGAACTTGCCCTTCGGCGCCTTCTGCAGATTGCCGCGTACACGCGTGTAGGGCAGTCCGGACATCTCCATCAGGATGATGCCCTTCATGCAGAACGGGCTCGGGTCCGGCTGGCCGAAGGCAGGTCCGAACACGTGAAGCTCCAGCATGTTTCCTCCCCGGTCGGTGTCTTCAGTATGCAGCATGCGCTGCTGCCACGCTCCTGACAATTTGTGTCAGGGCGAGTAGAGCAAGATCAGCTTACGCCATCTTCCTATCAGCGGAACTACGCCATGCAGCGTGCTGAACGTTTGCTCGATCTGATTCAGGGGTTGCGCCGCCGGCGTCGCCCCGTCACCGCCGAGACGCTCGCCTCCGAGCTCGACGTCTCCGTCCGCACCGTCTACCGCGACATCGCCGCGCTGTTGCGCCAGGGCGTGCCGGTGCGCGGCGAGGCCGGCATCGGCTATGTCCTCGATGCCGGCTTCGACCTGCCGCCGCTGATGTTCTCGCCCGACGAGATCGAGGCGGTGCTCGTCGGCATGCGCTGGCTCTCCGAGCGCGCCGACCCGACCTTGGCGCGCGCCGCCGAGGATGTCGTCGCCAAGGTCGCGGCGGTACTGCCGCCGCATTTGCGGCCGATCCTGCTCGACGGCGCGCTGTTCGCGCCGGCCTATTGCAAGGATTCGGCGATCGTTGACCAGGTCGACGCCGCCGCGATCCGCGCCGCGATCCGCAATGGCCGCAAGCTCGACATCGCCTATCGCGACGAGGCCGGGGCCGAATCGCGGCGGATGATCTGGCCGATCGGCATGACCTTCTTCGACCGGGTCCGTGTCGTCATCGCCTGGTGCGAGCTCAGGCAGGCCTTCCGCCATTTCCGCACCGACCGCATCGCCGAGCTCACTGCCCGCGAGGAGCGCTACCCCGCCCGCCGCGCCGACCTGTTCCGGCGCTGGCAGAAGGAGGAGCAGGAGGCGGCCGCCCGCCGCGCGATGGAGCAGCAGACTCTGCAGGGGGAGGTGGTGACGGTGCAGTAGCGAGGGGACGTGCGCGTCATGCTCGGGCTTGACCCGGGCATCTCAGGCCGGTGGAGGCTCCGGCCAGCATCTTCTCGTCATGAGATTCTCGGGTCTGCGCTTCGCTTCGCCCGAGAATGACGGCAGGCTTCAAGAGCCGACCGCTATTCCGTCCTCAAGCTTCGCAGCCCCGGACGCCACCAGCGCCAGCGCCTGCGGGTAAATCCGGTGCTCCTGCTCCAGCACGCGGGCTGACAGGCTCGCCTCGTCGTCGCCGGGCAGAACAGGGATCTTGGCCTGCAGGATGGTCGGGCCGGCGTCGAGTTCGGGTACGACGAAATGCACCGTGCAGCCATGCTCCGCGACGCCGGCTTCGAGTGCGCGGGCGTGGGTATGCGTGCCGCGGAAATCCGGCAGCAGGGAGGGGTGGATGTTGATCAGCCGGCCCTGCCAGCGCGTGACGAACCAGGGCGTCAGCACGCGCATGAAGCCGGCGAGCACAACGAGTTCGATTCCGTGGGCTTGCAGCTCGGCATCGAGCGCCCGCTCGAAGGCCTCGCGGTCCTTGCCGAAGGGGCGGTGGTCGACGCTGGCCGTGGCAATGCCGGCAGCCGCCGCCCGCTCCAGCCCGCCGGCATCCGGCAGGTTGGCAGCGACCAGCACGATCTCAGCCGGGAAATCGGCGGCCCTGGCAGCCTCGATCAGCGCGACCATGTTGGAACCGCGCCCGGAGATCAGGATCGCGGTGCGCGCCCGCTTGGCCGTGCTCACAGGGCGAGCTTCCCGCGATAGGTGACGGCTTCGTCGCTGCCGCGCGCCGTGACTTCGCCGAGCCGCACCGGCTTCTCGCCGGCCTCGGCCAGCGCCGCCATGACGGCGTCCGCCTGCACGGCTTCGGCGACGACGATCATGCCGATGCCGCAGTTGAAGGTGCGCAGCATCTCGCGCTCGGCGACGCCGCCGACGCTGGCGAGCCAGCCAAACACCGGCGGCACGCTGATCGCCGGCAGGTCGATCGCGACGCCGAGATCGTCGGGCAGGACGCGCGGGATGTTGTCGGGGAAGCCGCCGCCGGTGATGTGGGCGAGCGCCTTGATGCCGGGCGCCGCCTTCAGCGCCTGCAGCAGGCTCTTCACATAGATCCGGGTCGGCTCCAGCAGCGCCTCGGCAAGGGTCTTGTCGGAAGCGAACGGGGCGGGAGCGTCCCAGGCGAGACCCGAGAGCGCGACGATGCGGCGGACCAGCGAATAGCCGTTCGAGTGCACGCCGGAGGAGGGCAGGCCGAGCACGACGTCCCCAGCGACGACATCGGCGCGCGGCAGCAAGGTGCCGCGCTCGGCCGCGCCGACCGCGAAGCCGGCGAGGTCGTAGTCGTTGCCGGCATACATGCCCGGCATCTCGGCGGTCTCGCCGCCGATCAGGGCGCAGCCGGCCTGGCGGCAGCCCTCGGCAATGCCGCGGACGATCTCGACGCCGGCCTTCGGGTCGAGCTTGCCGGTGGCGTAGTAGTCGAGGAAGAGCAGTGGCTCGGCGCCCTGGACGACGAGATCGTTGACGCACATCGCGACGAGGTCGATGCCGATGGTCGAATGCCGGCCGCTCTCGATCGCGATCTTGACCTTGGTGCCGACGCCGTCATTGGCCGCGACCAGGATCGGATCGCTGAAGCCGGCGGCCTTCAGGTCGAACAGTCCGCCGAAGCCGCCGATCTCCGCATCGGCACCGGGCCGGCGCGTCGAGCGCACCAGCGGCTTGATCGCGTCGACCATGGCGTTGCCGGCATCGATGTCGACGCCCGCCTGCGCATAGGTCAGCCCGTTGGCGCCCGGTTTCGTCATCGGTCCTCGCTCCTTTTGCTTCGCGAGCGAATAGGCAAGGGCAGGGCGGGGGGCAAGCCCTTCCGCGAAAGCGTTTCGCACTTCTCCCGCCCATGTTCTACCCTGAGATGAGATTCTGTCGGCAGGTCTCCCGCGATGACGCTTCCGAACCTGATCACCATCGCCCGGCTGATCCTGGTGCCGCTGGTGATCGTCATGATCGTCAATGCCCGCTGGGACGAGGCCTTCTTCCTCTTCGTCGCGGCCGGCGTCTCCGACGCGATCGACGGCTTCATCGCCAAGCGCTTCGACATGAAGAGCGAGCTCGGCGCCTATCTCGATCCGCTCGCCGACAAGGCGCTGATCGTCTCGATCTACATCACCCTCGCCATCATCGGCATCATCCCGGTCTGGCTGGTGATCGTCGTCGTCTCGCGCGACCTGATGATCGTCACGGCGGTGATCCTGTCCTGGCTGATGGAGAAGCCGGTGACGATCGCGCCGATCGTCGTCAGCAAGCTCAACACAGCGGCCCAGCTCGTCTTCGCCGCGCTGGTGCTCGGCTCGAAATCCTTCGAGATCGATGTTGCTGCAATCATGCCGGCGGCGCAGATCATCGTCGCGGCCTTGACGCTCGCGTCCATGGGCGCCTACCTCGCGCTCTGGCTGCGGCATATGGCGGGCTGATCCAGAACCTTGGATGATCTCGGGCGGATCACCATAATCAGGCGCCACAGGTCGTGTAGAGGCGAGTGCATGAGTCTTCAGCGTCAACTGCTCTTCTGGCTGCTCGCTCTCGCCAGCTTTGTGCTCGCGCTGATGCTATTCAGGGACGTGCTGCTGCCTTTCATCGCCGCGCTGGCGCTGGCCTATCTGCTCGATCCGCTGGCCGACCGGCTGGAGCGCTGGGGCCTCAGCCGACTGACCGCGACGATCGCGATCCTCTGCCTGTTCCTGCTCATCTTCATCGCCGGGCTGGTGCTGCTCGCCCCGCTGCTCAGCCAGCAGCTCGCCGGGCTGGTGGCGCGCCTGCCGGGCGATGCCGCCAAATTGCAGGCGCTGATCATGGAGCGCGGTGCGCCGCTGATCGAGCGCTTCGGCGGCGCCAAGCTGGCGCAGGACGCCCAGAGCTCGTTCGGCAACCTCGTCGGCGAGGCGACGAGCTGGGTCGGCAAGCTGCTGGGCTCGCTCTGGTCGGGCGGCACGGCGATTATCGGCGTGTTCTCGCTGTTGGTGCTGACGCCCGTCATCGCCTTCTATCTGCTCGCCGACTGGGACCGCATGGTCGCGACGGTCGATAGCTGGCTGCCGCTCGATCATCGCGACACGATCCGCGGCTTGCTGCATGAGATGGACGTCGCCATCGCCGGCTTCCTGCGCGGCCAGGCGCTGGTCTGCCTGCTGCTCGGGACGTTCTATGCGATCGGGCTGTCGCTGGTCGGCGTCAATTTCGGTGCGCTGATCGGCATCATCAGCGGCTTCCTCTCCTTCATTCCCTATGTCGGCTCGCTGACCGGGCTCGTGCTCTCGGTCGGCGTCGCCACCGTGCAGTTCTGGCCGGACTGGACGATGCCGCTGGCGACGCTCGCCGTCTTCGCCGCCGGCCAGTTCATCGAGGGCAATATCCTGCAGCCGAAGCTGGTCGGCGGCTCGATCGGCGTGCATCCGGTCTGGCTGATGTTCGCACTGCTTGCCTTCGGCTCGCTTTTCGGCTTCGTCGGCCTGCTGCTCGCCGTGCCGCTGGCGGCCGTTATCGGCGTGCTCGCCCGCTTCGTGCTGCGGCAGTACCTCGCCAGCCCTTATTATCGTGGCCAGACCGCTCCGGCTCCGAAGATTCATGCCGAACCGTGAGCCGCCGGTGAAACCGCGCCAGCTCGCCTTCGATCTGCCGGTCGACAGCCGCCATGGCGTCGAGGATTTCCTCGTCGGCCCCTCGAACGAGCAGGCCTATGGGCTGATCGAGAGCTGGCCGGGCTGGCCGGCCTCCTGGCTGCGCCTGGTCGGGCCGGAAGGGGCAGGCAAGACCCATCTCGCCGCGATCTGGGCGGCGCGCGCGCATGCCTGGACACTGTCCGCTGAAGAGCTCGACGAGGCCAAGGTGCCGCATCTGGCGTCCGGCGGCGCGCTGGTGATCGAGGATTGCGACCGCGCTCCGCTCGACGAGCCGGCGCTGTTCCATCTGCTCAACGCCACCAGGGCGCGTGGCGCCTCCGTGCTGCTGACCGCGCGGACCGAGCCGGGCCAATGGGGCCTGAAGGTGCCGGACCTGCTGTCGCGCCTGCGCCTGGCGCCGCAGGCGGAGATTGCGCCGCCGGACGACGCGCTGCTACGCGCACTTTTGGTCAAGCTCTTCGTCGATCGCCAACTGATCGTCGACACCGGCACGATCGAGGCGCTGGCGCTCCGGATGGAGCGCTCCTTCGCCGCGGCGCGCGATCTCGTCGACGCGCTCGACAAGCTCTCACTGGAGCGTGGCCGGCGCGTCACCCGCGCCATGGCCACCGAGGTCGTCGCCTCGCTCTTCCCGGAGGAGTGAGGCTTCAGGCCTTCGCCGTAGCCGTTCCGGTCAGGCGGGCATGGACCGTCTCGATCAGCAGATCGTGCGCCCGCGCCGCGATCGCATCGAGCGACGGCGTCTTGACGAACATCGCGGCGGCCTTCTCGGAGAGCTCCTCGCGGCTCGGCAGCGTCGGCATGTGCCACTGCGCGATCGCGTCCTGCGCCTGCGCCTGGACGGCATGCAGGCGCTCGCCGGCACGGGCCTGCATCGCGGCCAGGGCCTCGCGGAATTCGGGCAGCGTCAGCGTCGGCAGATGCAGCTCGGGCAGGTGCAGCTCCGGCAGGCCAGGCGCGTTGGCATAGGCATCGCGGAAAGCCTGGACGATGCGCTCCACCGGGACGGAGGCCGCGAGCCGCTCGGCCGAACGCTCGATCACGCGCGGCGGCAGTGCCTGCGAGCGCTCGATGACGGCCTGCGGCGGTGCCCTCAGATCCCAGACCAGCCGCAGCTTCGACAGGCCGAGGATCAGGTAATAGGTCGGATCCCACTGCCACCAGCGAAACCCCTGGCGGACGCTGTACTGATAGGCATGGTGGTTGTTGTGCCAGCCTTCGCCCATGGTGATGATCGCCAGCCACCAGTTGTTCCGGCTCTCGTCGCCGGTGACATAGTCCTTGTCGCCATGCACATGCGCCAGCGAGTTGATGCAGAAGGTGCCGTGGTAGACCGCGACCGTCGACCAGAAGAAGCCGACGAACAGCCCGCTCCAGCCATCGATCGCAAAGCAGATCAGCGCGAGCGCGGCAGCCGGTAGCAATTCGAAGCGGTGCAGGAAATTCAGCTCGGGAAAGCGCGTCAGGTCGGTGACGGTCGAGGTGTCGCAGCGGTCATGGCCGTTGCTGAAGATCCAGCCGACATGGGAATAGAAGAACGAGGTCAGCACCGGCGAATGCACATCGTGCTCGGTGTCGGAGAAGCGGTGGTGATGCCGGTGCTTCGAGGCCCACCAGATCACGCTCTTCTGCGCCGTCGACTGGGCGAGCAGGGCGAGCACGAACTGGCCGGCCCGGCTGGTCTTGTAGGTCCGATGCGAGAAATAGCGGTGATAGCCGCCGGTCACCGCGAACATGCGCAGCCAGTACAGGCCGAAGGCGAGCCAGAGCGAGGTCGCGCTGACGCTGCTCCAGAGCGCGCCGAAACAGGCCAGATGCGCCAGCACGAAGGGAATGGCCGAGGGGTAGACGATATCGCCGTGGTCGTCGGCGTGCTGCTGCTCTGACAAGGTCGTTCTCTGGACTTTGAAAGCCTGATGGCATGCGGGATTCGCATGCCGACCAAACAGCAGCAGCGGGGCTGGCGCAAGCGTCGTATGCGTTGATGAAATGTGACGTTTGGCCTCGCCCGTCATCGAAGTGTCACGCTACGGTGGCTTCAAGGCGAGGACGGCGGCTGCGGCTGCAAGCAAACCGACACACAGCACAGCTACAGGACCGGCAGTGGCACGAGCGGCATCGACAGCGAGAGCAAAGCGCATGACCCAAGATGTGGCGGAAGCGCCGGTCCTGAAGGCTGAGGCCTCGGTAGCGACAGAGACGGTTCTTCATCTAGACGAGGCGCTGCGGCAGTCGCCGAAGCGGTTCATGAACCGGGAACTGTCCTGGCTGCAGTTCAACCGGCGCGTGATGGAGGAGGCCTCCAACCGCAACCATCCGCTGCTGGAGCAGCTGCGCTTCCTCTCGATCTCGGCGAACAATCTCGACGAGTTCTTCATGGTCCGCGTCTCCGGCCTGCGCGAGCAGCTCAAGGCCGGCGTGGTGACGCCGAGCCAGGATGGCCTCAGCCCGGCCGAACAGCTCGCAGCCCTGGGCGAGGGGGTCGCGGCCCTGACCCGTGACCAGCAGATCCGCTGGACCGAGCTGAAGCAGGACCTGGAGGCGAACCGGATCGTGCTGCTGCGCCCGGCCGACATCGGCGCGCAGGACCGCATCTGGCTGGAGGACCGCTTCCTGCACTATGTCTTCCCGGTGCTGACGCCGCTGGCGATCGACCCGGCCCATCCCTTCCCGTTCATCCCCAATCTCGGCTTCACCATTGCGCTGGCGTTGGAGCGCGTCAGCGACGGACGCGCGCTCGACGCGCTGATCCGCGTTCCCGTGAAGATGGACCGCTTCATCGAACTGCCTGACCTTGCCCGCGAGGGCGTCCAGCGCTTCATCATGCTGGAGGATCTGGTCGCGCTCTTCATCGGCAAGCTCTTCCCCGGCTACGAGGTCAAGGGCACGGGCTCCTTCCGCATCATCCGCGACTCCGACCTCGACATCGAGGAAGAGGCGGAGGACCTGGTCCGCGTCTTCGAGACCATGCTGAAGCAGCGCCGCCGCGGCGTCGTCATTCGGCTGGAGCTCCATGCCGACATGCCGGCGCATCTGCGCGACATGATCATCCGCGAGCTCAGGGTCGATCCCGACGAGGTCGTGGTCGTCGATGGCATGATCGCCCTCAACGAGCTCTCCCAGCTCGTCGGCGCCGACCGGCCTGATCTGAAGTTCAAGCCCTACAATGCCCGTTTTCCCGAGCGCATCCGCGAGCATGGCGGCGACTGCTTCGCCGCGATCCGCCAGAAGGACCTGATCGTCCACCACCCCTATGAGAGCTTCGACGTCGTCGTGCAGTTCCTGCAGCAGGCGGCACGCGATCCCAATGTGGTCGCGATCAAGCAGACGCTCTACCGGACATCCTCGAACTCGCCGATCGTCCAGGCGCTGGCGGAAGCGGCCGAAGCCGGTAAGTCGGTGACCGCGCTGGTCGAGCTCAAGGCGCGCTTCGACGAAGAGGCGAACATCCGCTGGGCCAAGGACCTGGAACGCGCCGGCGTCCAGGTCGTCTACGGCTTCATCGAGCTCAAGACCCACGCCAAGCTCTCGATGGTGGTGCGCCGCGAGGCTGGCCAGTTCGCGACCTATTGCCATATCGCGACCGGCAACTACCACCCGATCACGGCGCGCATCTATACCGACGTCTCCTTCTTCACCGCCGATCCGGTGATGGCGCAGGACGTCGCCCGCGTCTTCAACTTCATCACCGGCTATGCCGAGCCGGCAGAGCTCGAGCGCATGGCTGTCTCGCCGGTCAACCTGAAGAAGCGCCTGCTCGACGACATCGCCGAGGAGGTCGCGCATGCGAAGGCTGGCCGCAAGGGCGCGATCTGGGGCAAGTGCAACTCGCTGGTTGATCCCGAGATCATCGACGCCCTCTACGACGCCAGCCAGGCCGGTGTGCAGATCGACTTCGTCGTGCGCGGCATCTGCTGCCTCAGGCCCGGTGTGCCAGGCCTCTCCGACAATATCCGCGTCAAGTCGATCGTCGGGCGTTTCCTGGAACACACCCGCGTCTATGCCTTCGGCGCCGGCCACGGCATGCCTTCGGCCAAGGCCAAGCTCTACATTTCCTCGGCCGACCTGATGCCGCGCAATCTCGACCGCCGTGTCGAGGCGCTGACGCCGATTCTGAACGCGACGGTCCACCAGCAGATGCTCGAACAGATCATGCTGGCGAACTTTCTCGACAACGAACAGAGCTGGACCATCTTGCCCGACGGCGGCTCGCGACGCATTGTCCCGCCATCGGCCGAAGAGTCGTTCAACGCCCACAAGTATTTCATGACGAATCCGAGTCTGTCTGGTCGTGGCAAATCTCTCTCCAGTTCGAGCCCACGCAGCCTCTCCCGCCGCGCCGGCAAGAAGGCCTGAGCAGGCCTCGGGCCGGCTGAGCGTCGACGAAACCATCGCGATCATCGACATCGGCTCGAACTCGGTCCGTCTCGTCGTCTATGAAAACCTGTCGCGGGCACCCGCGCAGGTCTTCAACGAGAAGGAGATGGCGGGCCTCGGCCGGCAGGTCGCCTCGACCGGCATGCTGGCGCAGGATGCGATCGACAAGGCGCTCTCGGCGCTGGTGCGCTTCCGCATCCTCTGCGAGGCGATGCATGTCGGTGAGCTCAGGGTCATCGCCACCGCGGCGGCCCGCTATGCCTCGAACGGCCCCGATTTCATCGCACGGGCGGAAGCGGCCGTCGGCCAGCCGATCGAGCTGATCTCCGGCGACCGCGAAGCCTATCTCTCGGCGCTCGGCGTGATCTCCGGCTTCGACCAGCCGCATGGCGTCGTCGGTGACCTCGGTGGCGGTTCGCTGGAGCTGATCTCGGTCGACGGCGACAAGGTCGGGGCGGGGATCAGCCTGCCGCTCGGCGGCCTTGCCCTGATCGACCGCTCGAAGAACTCGATGAAGGCGGCCGAGAAAATCGTTCGCGACGATCTCGACCATCATCCGCAGCTCGCCGCCATGCGCGGGCGCGATTTCTATGCCGTCGGCGGCACCTGGCGTGCGCTCGCGACCCTGCATCAGCGCCAGTCGGGCTACCCGCTCAATGTCATGCACGGCTATATCGTGCCGGCGCGAGAGGCGAGCGACTTTGTCCGGCTGGTCGAGCGCGCCGATGCCTCGATGCTGGAAGCGATCGAGGCGGTCTCCTCGGCGCGGCGTCCACTACTCGCCTATGGCGCGCTGGTGCTCGACCAGATCATCAAGCGCGGCCGGCCGCGCAATGTCGTGATCTCCGCCAATGGCGTCCGCGAAGGCCTGCTGCACGAGCAGCTCGACGAAAGCGAGCGCTCCGCCGACGCGCTGCTGCGCGGCGCCGAGGACTACAACCAGCTGCGCGCCCGCGATCCGCGCCATGCGGCCGACCTGATCGCCTGGACCGACAGGCTCGTCGCCAGCGCCTATCCGCATGACGATCCCGCGCTGCAGCGGCTGCAGCTCGCCGCCTGCCTGCTCTCCGACATCGGCTGGCGCGCCCATCCCGACTATCGCGGCGAGCAGACGCTGAACGTCATTGCCCATGCCTCGTTCAGTGGCGTCGACCATGCCGGCCGCGCCTTCCTGGCGCTGACGGCGTTCTATCGCTATGCCGGCCTGAAGGCCTCGGCGCCGGCAGCCGAAGGGCTGCGGCGCTTGCTGACGGTGCGCCTGCTCGAGCGCATGCACATTCTCGCTGCGGCCTTCAGGGTCGCCTATCTGATCTCGGCCGGCATGCCGGGCATCCTGTCGCGGGCGCCGCTGGCCTGCGTCGACAGCCGGCTCGTCCTGCGCCTGCCGGACGACCTGAAGTCGCTGGCGAGCGAACGCGTCACCGGTCGCCTGAAGCAGCTCGCCAAGCTGCTCGGGCGCGAGATCGACATCCGCTGAGCGGTGGGACTGAAACTAGCGCGTGATCAAGCCCTGGAACGCCGTCGGCTGGATCGAGATCCGGCCGACAAAGGGCCGGTCGTGCGCCAGGATGACGAAATAGGCGGCCGAGGCGACCAGCAGGTAGAGATGCGCGGCCACGATCTGCATGCGTAGGGCATGGCTGTTGCAGATGATGATCGCGAGCAATGTCGTCGTCGAGATCAGCCACATCGCGAACCATTGCGCCCAGGTGATGCCGGCGATCGAGGCAGCCAGTCGCGCCTGTCGGGCGTGACGGATCTCGAGAAGCTGGTTGAGCAGCGCCGAATAGGCTGCCACGCCATTCTGCCGGGACACCAGATGGACGGCGCCGAGCAGGTGCTTCTCCGACTGATCGAAGACCGCATCGCTGGGAGGCATGCTTTTGGCCATCGCCGGCCAGTCGATCGCCACGACCTCGCGCAGATAGGCCTGCAGCCCATTGGTCAGTTCCGACCGCGTCGCCTCCGGCAGCACCACCGAAAGGGCCAGCGCGGTCTCCACCGCATCGGCCTCGCGCTGCACCGCCGTCCGCGCCGACACGGCATCGTTCCAGATCCCGGCGGCTGAGAAGGCGACGATCAGCGCAAACAGCGCTCCGCAGGCGTTGATGATGGAATCGCGGATCGGCAGCGGCTGGTCCAGCCGATAGCCGAGCCGCGGGATCGCGAAGCGCACGAGGCCGATCAGCAGCCAGCACACCGCAAGGCTCAGCGCGATCACCGCGAGGAACATCGCCATCAGTGGCAATTCATGGAACAGGATGAACACGTCGCCCCCGAGAATCTGTCAGCGCTCGAACGATCGCAACAGACCTCAGTTTCGTCGCGCCGGACAAGCCCCGCCTTCCGAATTGACCGGAACAGGCTTTCCCGGTGGGGACCGTCTACCCGACCGTGACCCGTCCGCGCACGATTCTGAGCGAGAGCGAGCCGTTCTTCAACGCCAGCGCCTTTTCGCCGAAGATCTCGCGGCGCCAGCCATGCAGCGCCGGGACATCCGCTTCGTCGTCGCCGGCGATCTCTTCGAGGTCGTCGGTGGAGGCGATGATCTTCGGTGCGACGCGCTCGGCATCGGCGGTCGCCTTGAGCAGAACCTTGAGCAGGTCGAGCACGGCGCCGTTGCCCGGCCGGCCGCGCTCGCGCTCCAGCCGGGGCAGGTCGCGCGGATCGATCGCCAGCGCCCGCTCGATCGCGGCCAGCACCTCGCCGCCGGCGCGCGAACGTTCGAAGCCGTTCGGCACGGAGCGCAACTCACCGAGCGCCTCGGTGGAGCGGGGCGCGCGCTGGACGATGTCCATCAGCGCATCGTCCTTGAGCACGCGCTGGCGCGGCACATCGCGATGCTGCGCCTCGCGCTCGCGCCAGGCGGCGAGCTCCATCAGCACCGCCAGCTCCTTCGGCTTGCGCAGGCGTCCCTTGAGCCGCTGCCAGGCGTTCTCGGGCTTGACCTCGTAGGTGCCGGGCGAATTCAGCACCGCCATCTCCTCGGCGACCCAGCTCTCGCGGCCGCTGGCGGCGAGATCGGCCTGCAGCGCGAGGTAGATGTCGCGCAGATGGGTGACGTCCGATTCGGCATAGACCAGCTGCGCCTCGCTGAGCGGGCGGCGCGACCAGTCGGTGAAGCGCGAGGACTTGTCGACGCGGGCCTTGGCGAGGTCGTTGACCAGCTGCTCGTAGCCGACCGAGTCGCCATAGCCGCAGACCATGGCGGCGACCTGTGTGTCGAACAGCGGCGTCGGCAGCACGCGGCCGAGCATCCAGACGATTTCGAGGTCCTGCCGGGCGGCATGGAAGACCTTGACCACGTTCTGGTCGGTCATCAGCGCCATGAAGGGGGCGAGATCGAGCCCCTCGGCCAGCGGATCGACCATCACGGCCTCGTCCGGCGAGGCGATCTGGATCAGGCAGAGCTTCGGGTAATAGGTCGTCTCGCGCAGGAATTCGGTGTCGACGGTGACGAACGGGTGCGCGGCGAGGCGGGAGCAGGCATCAGCCAGCTCGGCGGTGGTATTGATCAGCTTCATGGCAGGCGCTCTTAGCAGATGAAAGCGCGCCATGTCGCGGGTGTTCTTGACAACCGCGCCGCACGCGTGTGGTTACGGCGCCAAATCGCTTGCGCGCCCGACCACGGCCGCATGGACGCCCGGAAAGCTGAACCCGTGACCCTGCATCGCTACCGTTCCCACACCTGCGGCGCGCTCCGCGAGAGCGACATCGGCGCGTCCGTGCGCCTCTCCGGCTGGTGCCATCGCATCCGCGACCATGGCGGCGTGCTCTTCATCGACCTGCGCGACCATTACGGCCTGACCCAGGTCGTGGTCGATCCGGACTCGCCGGCCTTCGCCGATGCCGAGAAGGCCCGTTCGGAATGGGTCATCCGCATCGACGGCAAGGTCAAGCCGCGCCTCGCCGGCACCGAGAACGCCAACCTCGCCACCGGCGCGGTCGAGGTCTTCGCCACGGCGCTCGAAGTGCTGGGCCCGTCGGCCGAACTGCCGCTGCCGGTCTTCGGCGACCTCGAATATCCCGAGGATACCCGCCTGAAGTATCGCTTCCTCGACCTGCGCCGCGACAAGCTGCACAGCAACATCATGCTGCGCACCAGGGTGATCGACTCGCTGCGCCGGCGCATGCAGGCCTCCGGCTTCTCCGAATTCCAGACGCCGATCCTGACCGCGTCCTCGCCTGAAGGTGCGCGCGACTTCCTGGTGCCGAGCCGCCTGCATCCGGGCAAGTTCTACGCCCTGCCGCAGGCGCCGCAGCAGTACAAGCAGCTCCTGATGATGGCGGGCTTCGACCGCTACTTCCAGATCGCGCCCTGCTTCCGCGACGAGGACCCGCGCGCCGACCGTCTGCCGGGCGAGTTCTACCAGCTCGACGTCGAGATGAGCTTCGTCGAGCAGGAGGACGTCTTCGCCACGATGGAGCCGGTGATCGCCGGCGTCTTCGAGGAGTTCGGTGAGGGCAAGTCCGTCACCCGCGACTGGCCGCGCATCCCCTATGCCGAAGCGCTTCGCAAGTATGGCTCGGACAAGCCCGACCTGCGCAACCCGATCGAGATGCAGGACGTCTCCGAGCATTTCCGCGGCTCGGGCTTCAAGGTCTTCGCCCGCATTCTCGAGGGCGAGAAGAACCGCGTCTGGGCGATTCCCGCACCGGGCGGTGGCTCCCGTGCCTTCTGCGACCGGATGAACTCCTGGGCGCAGGGCGAGGGGCAGCCCGGCCTCGGCTATCTGATGGTCAAGGAAGGCGGCGAAGGGCAGGGCCCGATCGCCAACAACATCGGCCCCGAGCGCGTCGCCGCGATCGTCGAGCAGATGGGCCTGAAGGCCGGCGACGCCTGCTTCTTTGCAGCGGGCGATCCCGACAAGTTCTACAAGTTCGCCGGCAGCGCCCGGAACAAGGTTGGCTCCGAGCTCGGGCTGATCGACGAGAACGCCTTCGCCTTCGCCTGGATCGTCGACTTCCCGATGTTCGAGTACAACGAGGACGAGAAGAAGGTCGACTTCTCGCACAACCCGTTCTCAATGCCGCAGGGCGGCCTGAAGTCGCTGCTCGAAGACGATCCGCTGGCGATCAAGGCCTTCCAGTACGACATCGCCTGCAACGGCTATGAGCTCGCTTCCGGCGGCATCCGCAACCACCGCCCCGAGGCGATGGTGAAGGCCTTCGAGATCGCGGGCTATGGCGAGGAGACGGTGATCGAGCGCTTCGGCGGCATGTACCGGGCCTTCCAGTACGGCGCGCCGCCGCATGGCGGCATGGCCGCCGGTGTCGACCGCATCATCATGCTGCTCGCCGGCGCGACCAACCTGCGCGAGGTCGCGCTGTTCCCGATGAACCAGCAGGCCGTCGACCTCCTGATGGGTGCGCCTTCGCCGGCGACGCCGAAGCAGCTGCGCGAAGCGCATCTGCGCGTGAACCTGCCCGAAAAGGAAGGCTGAGCGACCATGGCCTTCCTGTCTGCCGGGCGAGCCATTTTGCTCGCCTGTTTCGTCGCGCTGCCGCTCGGGGCCTGCGTTGCCGGCCATGCCGACACCGCCGCCGGGCGCGCCTCCCTGCTGGCGACGACCGTATCGCGTGCCATCGCCTGCAAGGCCGGCTCGCCCCAGCGCACGACGCTGGACCGCTTCCTCGCCGCCGAGAAGGCGCGCGGGGCGAGCGACGACCAGCTTGCCGCGGCCCGCTCGGCCTATGTCTCGATCTCCGAGGCCGAGACGATCAATCAGGATATCCGCCCGCAGCCCTGCACCGCTGAAGAGCGGGCGACGTTGCGAGGCAAGATGAACGATGTCCGCGCCGGCCGTTTCGAGGGGCCCTGATCGTCCATGCCTGCCCTGAAGCCCAGCCTTGTCGCGCTCGCGGCCGCGAGCCTCGCCGGCTGCGCCGCCGTGGGACCGATGCCCGGCACGCCCGAGTTCACGGCCGCGCAGGTTTCGCGGGCCTATGATTGCGGGCTGAGGGTTGATCGCGGCCGGATCATCGCGCGCCTGCCGGCCGAGCAGCGCGGCCGCTTCGTTGCCGCCAATGCGAGCTATGCGGTGAAGTCCTACAACGCGCCGCGTCGCTGCGAGGCGTTCGAACGCGAGCGGCTCCAGCAGGAGCTGCGCCTCGAGGCGCGACGCTGATCGCCTCTTGCCTCGTGCCGCTCATCCCGCGCAGATGCAGGCCATGAGTTTTTCCGCCACCGACGTCACTGCCATCGTCGTCAGCTTCGATAGCGAGCAGGTGCTGCCGGCCTGCCTCGCCGCGCTGGCAGGCGAGGGCGTTGCCGCCATCGTCGTCGACAATGCCAGTAGCGACGCTTCGGTCGATGTCGCGGCGCGGAGCGGAGCCCAGGTCCTGCGCAACGAGCGCAACGAGGGCTATGGCCGCGCCAATAACCAGGGTGTAGGCGCGGCGAGGACGCCGTTCGTCCTGATCGTCAATCCCGATCTCGAAATCCAGCCCGGAGCGGTCGCAGCCCTGCTGGCGGCGGCGGAGGCTTATCCCGATGCGGCCGCCTTTGCGCCGCGCCTGGTCGAGCCGTCGGGGCGGGTCTTCCTGCAGCCGCGCTCGCTGCTCTCGCCCGATCACCTCAACCGGGCGCGCCGAATCGTCCTGCCGGAGGGCGATGCCTGCCTGCCCTTCCTGTCTGGCGCCTGCCTGCTGCTGCGGCGCGAGGCCTTCCTGGGGCTCGGCGGCTTCGATCCCGCGATCTTCCTGTTCTACGAGGATGACGATCTCTGCCGTCGCCTGCGCGAGGCGGGACAGGCGCTGGTCCATGTCGATGCAGCCCATGCCCGACACGGGCGCGGCAAGTCGAGCGCACCCTTGCCGCAGCGACGCTTCACGGCGCGCTGGCATCTCGCCTGGTCGGAATATCATGTTGCGCGCAAATGGGGGCTGCCGCCGCCCGGTTCAGGAAAAATCGCCGAAAACCTCGCCAAGGCAATCGGTTACGGCCTGATCCTGAATCGCGACAAGATGTACGCTCATGCCGGCTCGGCCCTGGGCGCGCTTGCTGGCAGGGCCGGCCGCAGCGCGCTGGCGCGACAGGGACTGAGCAAGCAGCCGATCCATGCCGATGCGAACCCTGTCTCGCGATGATCTAGGGCGCTGCGCCGGGCAGGGCCTCGATCCGTTCGGACAGAAGTGTCGGAATGAGCCGCCTGACCTCGGCTTCCGGGAGCATCCACCATTCGCCGCGTAGCAGCGCCGCGATGCGCTCCTCGCTCATCCGGTAGCGCACGATCCGGGCTGGATTGCCGGCGACGATCGCATAGGGCGGTATGTCCTTGGTCACCACCGCGCGTGCGCCTACCACCGCGCCATGGCCGATGTTGACGCCGGAGAGGATGAGCGCCTGCGAGCCCAGCCAGACATCGGAGCCGATGACGACGTCCCCGCGTGAGACATCGGCTCCGTCCAGACCAGCGGCATCGGGCCAGAGGCGATGCATGGCGGAGAAGGGATAAGTCGTCGCCCATTCGGTGCGGTGGTTACCGCCGAGCAGGATCTCGACCCCATCGGCGATCGAGCAATAGCGGCCGATCGTCAGCTTCGCGCCGCTCTCGGCGAAGCGCACCTTTGGCCGGCCATAGGAATAGGCGCCGATCGTGATCTGGCCCGGCCGCCGAGCCACCAGATTGGCGAGATGAAGGCGCGTCTGGTTATGCGGATTGATCCAGCGGCGCAGAAAGCCGCGTGGGCCGGTCGGGAGACCGGCCCACCAGGTGGCGAGGGCACCCGGACGCCAGTCGGTGTCCGGAGCAGGCAGGATAGGCGAGCTCAACGCGCCGACCTCACTCCGCCGTGGCGTCGACGTTGATCTTGTCGAAGATCTCCGTCGGCTCGCCCAGCGCGATCACATCGGCGAGGCCGAGACCGGCGGGCGTCTTGGCGGTGGCCTTCACCGTCAGCGTGCCCGGCTTGGCGACGAAGCGGGCGACCGCGTTCGCCAGCGCCTTGGCGCCATCGGACGGGCCGAGGATGGCCGCGAGACCAAGGCTCGCCATCATCCCGTATTCGCGACGGACGTCCTCGACCTTGCGCTTCGATTTCTTCGCCTCGTTCTCGACCAGCTTCTCGGCGAGGCCGAGATTCTGCAGCTTCAGCTCGACATTCTTGGCGGTGGCGCCGAGCAGCGCGACCTGCGCCAAGGCGAGGTCGCCGGTGAAGACCTCCTTGCCGATATTGCCGAGCATGCCCGTGGCGTCGAGCTTGGCCATGCCGGCGCCGCCGAGCGAGAGCGTGCGGATGGCGAACTCCTTGCTCGCCTCCTGCCAGGCCAGCGCAAGCTTCGCCGAGAGATCGATATTGCGGTAGCCCATCGCCAGCAGGTCCTTGGCGGCGGGGTTGTCAGCGCTCTCGACGATCGGGAAGGTGATCTTGTCGAGCGTCAGCGTCATGTCGGTCGGGATGCCGTTGAGCTGCTCGCCGGCCTTGAGCTCGAAATTGCCGAGGCCGACCTGGAGCGGCGGGCCGGCCGGGCGGCCGCGCTTGCCGTCCTGCGGCACGCTCATCTGCACGCCGCTTACCCTGACCGTGCCGAGCTTCGGGATGAAGCGGCGGAAGTCGAGCGCCTTGATGTCGACTGCGGAGTTGGCGACGGCCTTGACCTCGCGGATGACACCTTCCAGCGAGAAGCCGGAATAGCCGATGAGGCCGATGACGCCCTTGGCGCCGCTGCCTTCGAACTGCAACCCCTCGATGGCGACGCCCGACTTCTCAGGCGCGTCCTCGCCGAAGGCGATGCGCGAGAAGCGCATGTCGACCGGCTCCGGCTTGGCGCCGGGCTTGGGCGGTGTCTTCAGCGCCATCACGATGTCGCGGACCTCGCCGCTGCCGTAGTCGACGGCGTCGAAGATCTCTGCCATCGCGACGAGGAGCTTGCGGTCGCGCGCCTCGCTGATCGCCGGGTCTTCCTTGCTGTTGAGGTTGCGCGAGGCCTTTTCCGATTCGTCACTGAGCTCGGCGATTCGAGTCAGCAGCTCGCCCATCGGCTCGGAGGCTACGCGCGCCTTGAAGCCGCGCATCGAGGCCTTGCCGGCGGTGACCTTGCCCTGCTCGCCGAGATCGAGGACGTAGCCATCCTGGTCGATCTTGCCGATGATCGGCTGCAGCGGAGCGGTCTCGCCGGGCTTGGCCTTCTCGGCGAAGATGCGGGCGATCTGCATCAGATCGAGCACCTCGAAGCTGGTGCGCTTGATCTCGCCGTTCATCGGGCCGGTGGCCGCGCCCTCGACCTTGATCGTGCCGTCGCTCGATTCGCCGCGTCCGATCCGGCCTTCGCTGATGTCGAAGAACTTGATGTTGCGATAGGTGGTGACCTGCTTTTGCGGGCCGAAATTCTGCTCCATCACCAGGATCGGGGCGCTGATCTCGCTGGCCGTGAGCTTGCCGAGCCGGGCGATTGCGCTTTCGCCGGGCTGGACAGCCTGGCTCGCGCCGGCGATTGCGCCCGCTACGCCGCCGGCCGGGTTAGCGCTGGTGCCCGAGAGAAGCAGCGCGCGGAAGCTGTCGCGGTCGAGCGGTGTGCCCTTCACGTCGAGCTTCGGGATCGACACGACGAACTTGCCGAAATCGAGCTTCAGATTGTCGAGCTGGAAGTCAGCGGCGGAGGCAGGACCGCTGAGCAGGACAAGCAGCAGGGCTGTGGTGGACAGCGGCCGGAAGCTGGCGAGGCGGCGGCCGGACAAGATCGTCATTGATGGTCTCCTGAAGCGTCGTCGAGGCCCGCGAGCGCATAGCCCGGGCCAAGCTCCGATTGGCGGCGTCAGAGGCGGATTCGCCGAGGGCGCGGCGAATTCACTTCCGGTGGGAAGTCGGCGCAGACCCTGCCGCAAGGCGACGGCGAAAGGAAGATGCGAGCGGGCCCGATCGGCGAAAAGCTTGACGGCGAGCCGCTGTATCATGCCATTGGCCCCAGAACCGCCACGAGGTCGCGGCAAGGCTGCGGCGGGGATGGCCTATCGGGCGCGAGGCGCGATGATGTCTGTTGTGGAACGTGTGCTGCGGGGCGTCTTTGCCGCCGTGCTGGTCGTGGGCGCCTTCGCCATGCTGCCTAAATCCGCCGAAGCGCAGGGCGCGCCTGCTGCGGGGTTGGAGCAGCTCGCCATCGTTACGAGCTCTGGACGCCACGCCTTCCAGGTCGAGGTCATGCGCACGCCGGACCAGCGCGCGCGCGGGTTGATGCACCGCCAGTTCATGCCGGCCGATCGCGGCATGCTCTTCGACTTCAAGCAGGTCGAGCCGGTCGCGATGTGGATGCAGAACACCTACATCTCACTCGACATGCTGTTCATCCGCGCCGACGGCACGGTCGCGCGCATCGCCGAGCGGGCCGAGCCGCTTTCGACCCGGACGATTCCCTCCGGCGAGCCGGTGCTGTCGGTGCTCGAGCTCAATGCCGGCATCGCCGAGAAGCTGGGCATCAAGCCCGGCGACAAGGTCGAGCACCCGCTGTTCAAGCGCTGATATCTGCTGGGCCGGGCTTCCGGCTCAGCCCAGCTCTGCGGAAATGGCGCGGCAGGCGGCGAGCAAAGCCGCCAGCGCCTCGCGATGCTGCGGGCGCGCCTCGCGCCGGTTCAGATAGGGCACGACGATGCTGGCGATCGCTTGGCCCTTGCGGTCGAGGATCGGCGCGCTGATGTCGGTCACGCCGACGACGTCGTGGCTGTCGGCGATCAGGAAGCCGTCCGCAGCGATTGCCGCCAGCTCTGGATCCACGCCGGCGCTATCCCGGAAGGCGAGAATGACCTGGCCGGAGGTCGAGGCGGAAGCGGGCCGGCGATAGCCCAGCCGCAGCGTGAAATTGATGTCGCCCGGCCCGGCGACGGCGACGATCACCACGGTCTCAGCTTTGCTCAGCACGACCAGATGCGAGGATTGGCCGATTGTTTCGCTCAGCGCCTCCAGCGCCGGCGTTGCGACCTCGACCAGATCGCGGGCGCGCGGCACCCGCATGCCGAGCTCGAACAGGCGGTTGCTGAGCGCGATCTCGTCGGTTGCCGGATCGCGGTCGAGATAGCCGCGCTCGATCAGGACGAACAGCATGCGGAAGATCTCGTTCTTCGAGCGCCCGAGCCGCTCCGCGATCGTCCGTGCCGAAAGCGGCGTCTGCGCCATGGCCAGCAACTCGATGATCTCCAGGCCTTTTTCCAGAGCGGGCGCTGGATAGGGGCGGGCGGGGGCACCGGAAGCGGGTTCGGGCGTCATCTGACGTCTCCGGTTTGATTTATTAGCGAAGCTTGACTGCATATACGAAACCGATAGCATTCCGCTAGGTCATCATTGTGCCGGTCGGGAGAGCGGGCGCGACAGGGCCACCCGGTCGCAGAAGCGGCCGGCGCCAACGACACATCGGGGGAGCATCATGGCACGCGGTTTCAGATCGACGTTGTTTGCCGCCCTTGGCCTGTTCGTGGGGCTGGTCGCCAGCCTCGAAGCCCATGCCGACAAGCTCGACGACATTCTGTCCAAGGGCGTGGTGCGCGTCACCGTCTTCGCCGATGTGCCGCCCTTCGGCATGATGAACGCCAATCGCGAGCTCGAGGGCTTCGACGTCGACATGGCCAAGCTCGTCGCCAAGTCGCTCGGCGTGAAGCTGGAGCTCGTGCCGGTGCCGGCAGCGAGCCGCATCCCCTTCCTGCTCACCGACAAATCCGACATGAACATCGCGGCGATGTCGATCACCGCCGAGCGCGCCCGCCAGGTGATGTTCAGCGCGCCCTATGCCGACACCTCGCTGGCGGTCTACGGCGCGAAGTCGCTGGCAGTTAAATCCGGCGCCGATCTCGGCAAGAGTCGCATCGCCGTCGCCAAGGGCACGACCGAGGACCTCGTCCTCTCGGCGCTGGCGCCCTCGGCCGACATCATGCGCACCGAGGACAATGCCACGGCAGTGCAGGCCTATCTCTCCGGCCATGCGCAGTTGCTCGCCGCCAACAGTGTCGTCGTGGTCGCGCTCGCCAAGCAGAACCCGAGCAAGGAGTTCGACTTCAAATTCGCCCTGCGGCGTGCGCCGGCTCACATCACCATCCGGCGCGGCGAGCATGACCTGCTGCGCTGGCTCGACACGCTGATCTTCCAGAGCACGCTGAACGGCGATCTCGACGAGCTCCACAAGAAGTGGCTGGGCGGCCCGATGCAGCCGCTGCCGGCCCTCTGAAGGCGGCGCGCGATGTCGCGGCACGACTTCACGGCCGAGGAGTTCGCCGAGCGGCGCATTCGCGTCAGGCGGGCGATGGCGGAGCAGGGGCTGGGCTGGCTCGTGCTATTCCATCCCGTCTCGATCCGCTGGCTGACCGGCTCCGACGCCAAGAGCTATCAGGAATTCCAGTGCCTGCTGGTTCCCGCGGCGGACGGGCCGCTGGTGATGATGGCGCGCGAGGGCGAGCGGGCCGAGATACTCGACGATGCACTCGTCGATCGACTGGAGACCTTCGGCGGCAATGAGAACGAGGATCCGCTACCGCGATTCGCTGGCATCGCCGACGAGCTTGGCGTGCTCGCGGGCCGCGTCGGCGTCGAGGTGCCGGCCTATTACCTCCATCCGCAGCATTACGTTGCGATTCGCGAGCTCTTCGGCTCGGCCCTCGTCGAGGCGACCAATCTCGTCCACGATCTCAGCCTGGTGAAATCGCCGGCCGAGCTCGGCTACATCAGACGGGCGGCGGCGATCGCGGACGAAACGCTGGCGGTCTTCGGCGCGGCGCTGCGCTCCGGCCGCAGCGAGCTCGAGGTCGCCGGCGAGGTCTATGGCGCGCTGCTGGCGCGCGGCAGCGGCCTTGCCGCGAGCCCGATCAATCTCGTCTCCGGCGAGCGCTCCTGCTACAGCCACGGCGCCCCGACCGAGCGAAGGCTACGAACCGGCGATTATGGCAGCGTCGAATACGGCGCGACCTTTCGGCGCTATACCGCAACGCTCGGCCGGCAATTCTGTCTCGGCCAGCCGACCGCCAGGATGCGCGAGCTCTACGAGATTGCTCGCCGTGCCTGCGATGCCTGCATCGCGCAGATTCGCGACGGAGTGCCTGCGACCGCGCCGCACGAGGCGGCCAAACGCGTGATCGGCGCGGCCGGCCTCGAGCATGGCCGCGTCCACACCTCCGGCTATGGGCTGGCGCCGGGCTTCCCGCCGAGCTGGGGCGAGCCGATGCACATGATCGGTGGCAGCCGTTATACTTTGCGGGCCGGCATGGTCGTCAGCGTCGAGCCGCCGGTCTTCCTGCACGAGGAAGGGCTGGGCGCGCGCATCATCGACAACGTCCTCGTCACCCGCGATGGCTGCGAACTGCTGACACGGAGCCCGCGCGACCTGATCGTCGTCTAGGCACTGCGGCTGCGTGAGCTGTTCCCATCCCGCCAGTTCGATGCTATGGCGTAGCGCGTCGCTGCATCCCGCAAGGATGCTGTGGCGGTTCGGCAAGTGATTCCATGCACTTGCGGGATATTCGGGGTATAGCGCAGCCCGGTAGCGCATCTGCTTTGGGAGCAGAGGGTCCCAGGTTCGAATCCTGGTGCCCCGACCATTTTGGCTTTGCCGGAAGGCGAGGGGGAGCATGACGGCACGCATCTATTCGCCGGCTCGCAACGCGATGCAGTCCGGTACGGCCAAGACTGGCCGCTGGCTGCTGGAATACGAGCCCGAGCGGCCGCGCGAGATCGAGCCGCTGATGGGCTGGACCTCGTCGGGCGACATGAAGAGCCAGCTCCGGCTCTGGTTCGACACCGCCGAGGAGGCCGTCGCCTATGCGACGCGCAACGGCATCGCCTATCGCCTGGAACAGCCGCACGCGCCCAAGCGCCGCGGCATGGCCTACTCGGATAATTTCAAGTTCAACCGCGTCGGCCAGTGGACGCATTGAAGTTCAAGCGAACGGCGGACATCAAGTCTGCCGCTCCCTTCAGGGCCCGTAGCTCAGCTGGATAGAGCAGCAGCCTTCTAAGCTGCTGGTCACAGGTTCGAATCCTGTCGGGCTCGCCATTGTTTTCATTGAAGAATTTCATTTTGTTCCGATTCCTATTCTGACAAGGCGGCTGCTGGTCATTCTGACTTTTGGCCGCCGTCCGTTCGCACGGCGCGACGTTTCCGGGCGCCGTTGGCGACTTGCTTCATGGTCTTCTTGACGTAGCGCGGCAGCACCTTCGGCGAGGTCTGGGCCGATTGGGCGAGGATCTCGCGATCGGTCATGTCGGCGTCGCCGGTCTCAGTCAGGCCGCCGTGGCGGAACGACGTGAAGGTGATGTTCTCAGGCAGCCCGGCCGCCTTCGCTAGGCGGTCATACACAGTCTCCCGTTGCGGACGGCCACTGCAACCAGCGATAGTTTTTCGAGGTTGGGTGGGGGATGAGATGAAGAAGGTAAATTGGCCGCTGGCGATCCTGCTCGTCTGGCTGTTCTTGTTTTTGATTGCGGCTGGCCTGAACGCGTTCGAGCCTCGCTTTTGCAATGCCGCCATGCTCGACGCCATTTCGAAGCAACAAGACGTGCTGATCTTCAATTGTGTCGAGTTCTGGTTCAACCGGTACCAAAGCTTGATCGGTAATATGATTACAGCTGGAGTGGCGGCAATCACGCTTTGGGCACTGCTGCGCCAGCTCAACGCGAACAACAGGCAAGCTGCTGTCACCTCTGCACAAGCGCTGAGGCTTCGTATAACTGAAATCGATGACGAGAAAATTGCCTTGGAGAGCGAAGGCCTCAAGCTCCGGCCGTTTATGTTCGAAATGCATTATGACGAGCGATACGATAGGATAAATCCGGACGACGCATTTCGGATGCCCGCTCTCATCAGCGACGCTAGGTCGAGGATCGCATTGTGGGAGAAGACCTGTGTCTTTCGGCTGACCAGAGTGCCGCCAGAGCGCCGAGAAGCATACTACAACGACGTGCTGCGAGCCATTCAAGCGCTTGAGCGCGAATTTGTAAAACTTGAGGTCGCCGTTGAGGATTATGGGCCAGTGTCTGGCGATGATCTGGAGGTGGCGCAAGCCGCCAATGCTGTTGGTAAAAGGCTCCAAGTGATCAAAGATAACTGGGTCAGACTGAAGGTGGACATCCGACAAGACGAATACGCGACTTGGCGTGCTATCCGCCGGTTTGAGGAGGCAGCCGTTGGTTGAAGGCTCTCCAAACGGGCAGGAGACTGGCATGGGTCAACCCTCCTGCACTGTGAAGCCTTCGGCTCCGATCTCGCGTCGGACTGACGGTGCGCGGTCGCGCTGAGCGTACCAGCGCTGGTGCTCCCAGCTCACGTTCTTGGGCGCAGCCTCGATCAACCACTGTCGCGCCGCGGAGCTGATCGCAACGATGGCGATCAGCCAACCGTCGCGGCGTTGTTCGAAATCGGTCTCAGGCGCATGCCCCTGCGGACCATCGCTCGCATCAGGATCGAATACTCGGCATCGGTTTCGGACAAGGACGCCAGGTCCGGCAGCGTGCCAGCCGTCTCCGGCAACGGGGTTGCCATGGCCGTTTCGATGATCGCCGCCGAAGCGATCGACGCTCCGACCAATCCCATCAGAAATTGCCTGCGGTTCATCGCTTTTCTCTTTCGTGCGATGCACGAAGAGTGGGCGACAATTCGCGGTGTCTCGTCCTTTGTTTAAAGGATGCGGGATGGAGATCAGGAGCGCTGCCACGCAGATGGGCGCTTATCTCGTGGTTATCTCGACATAATTTTTGTGAACCCAACCCGAGCGGCACGGGCCCGAGTAAGTGGCGCTGCCTGCTGACTTCACATTCAGGTCCGCTCGGCATTCCTGAAACGACTGGCCACGATTCGGGTAGATGATCGCGTGCCACGGGCCGATAGTGTTGCAGATGATCAGTACGTCGCCGTTGTAGACTCGGTCGGTCTCGAAATAGGCGCTGCCGCCCGGCCCGGATCGCACGGACAGGAACCCGCTCTTCGGGTCTTCCGGACGACGGGGGCCGAGCTTCGCGACGATGCCTTGGGTCGGACAGGCCGCGGAGCGCATATCGGGCGTTCGGTTGGAGCCTGCCGGAGCCATGGCATCGATCTGCGTCTGGCTGGGGGCGTAGCGCGCATTGGCGGCCGCGGTCGGCGCATTACCAGCGCCAGCTCGCCTGGCAGATTGAACCAGCGCTGCCCGCGCGGCAAAAGCTTCCGTCGCCAGCTTGCCTTCGGGATAGACCTTGAGAAAGCGGTCCAGTGCCTCGATCGTCCCCGCCGCCTTCGCTTCGGCGAGGGCGAGGGCCGGATCGCTGGTCACGGTCGGCTGTGCTGCTGATGCGAGTACTTGCGGCTTCGCTTGCGTGCCCTCCGGCCTGGTCGCTGCGATCGGATCCTTGCCCAGATAGCCGAGCGCCAATTGTCGGTAGGCACAGATCCGGTTGCAGGTGTCGAGATAGGCCTGGTATTTGCCCTCGGCGCCGAACTGCCGCCAGCTCTCGTCGTCTTTGGCCGCCTCGGCATTGCGCTGCCGTTGCAGCAGCCGATCCATCGCCTGCTGCCGATAGGCGCAGGGGGGCGTGCATTGCCCGACATAGCGTTCGAGCGCTTCACGCGAGCCGTCCGCCGCCGCGCTGCGCCAGCGCGCCTCGTCCTGCGCGCTCTCGAAGCTGCCGCGGATGGTGGCTGACGGCTCGACGATCGGCAGCGACAGGCTGGCGGTGTCGAATTCGGGCTTCTGCTCGCGGCCGCTGTCGCGCCGCGCTGCGGCCTCGACTTCGCGGACGACGTAGGATTGCAACTCCGGCCAGCCGATCCGCTTGTCGGCGTCGGCCCGCGCCAGCCCGGCGGCGCCCATCAGGAAGCGGCTGGTGAACAGGCCGAGCTTCTGGTTCTCGTCCCAGTTGGCCGGGGTCGTGCCGGAGGTTGCGACCAGCTTGACGATGCCGCCGCCGGTGCGCGGCTTGGCCGGAGTGAAGCCCGGCGCCGAGACGGCGAGCAGGCTTTCGCCCTTGCGTCCGGTCTCGCCGGTGAAGCAGGCGTCGATCATCACGATCAGCTGGCGTTGTGCCCCGATCTTCTGCCGGACCAGTTCGAGGTTGCGGTAGAGCGTCTGCAGCGCGTAGCCGCTCTCGCTGGCATTGGGATTGCCGTCCTGCGGCAACAGGAAGGGCTGGCGCGTGGCGAGGTCGGGCACGCCATGGCCGGAATAGTAGACGAAGACGTTGGAGCGGCCCTCGACCGCGCTGCGCCAGAGCTTGCCGCCTTGCGGATTGGCTTCGCTGCCGAACATCTGGGTGAGCTCGCCGAGCGTCGCATCCTTCAAGAGGAAGACGTTCTGCTCGCGGAAGCGCAGCCCGCGGACGAGATAGTCGCGGATCGCCTCGGCGTCGTTGTGGGCGAAGTCGACCGTGCTGGTCTGCTTATACGCCTTGTTACCGATCACCACCGCGATTGAATCGGAATTATCGTCCAGGATGCGCGCCGGCTCCGCCATGGCAGCCGGTGCGGCAAAGCCGAGCAGCAACGCAAGAACGGTGAAGATTCGAGCTGGGATCGAACTCGAATGACGGTGGCGCCTGCTCATTGCGTTCCGGGTCACCTAGGCTGGGCTGCCGCATCCGTTGGGCAGGATGGGCTGTTGTGAAGGCGAACGCAGTCGATACTAGGTGGCGAATTGTGCGTTGGCGAGCTTCTCGCAGCCCGACTGCGCCGCGAAGGGGCCTAGGTTCGCTTCTTTCCGGAGGATTCTTCGCGCTCTGGCGTCAGGCGCGCCGGTTGCGCAGCGTCACTCCTGCGCTTCGTCGCGGCGCAATTCGAAGGCCAGCATCGCGTCCGCCAGCGCTTCCAGCTCGCGCTCCTTGTCCTTGCTGTCGGGTGCGGCGTTGAGCTCGGCAACGCGCTGCTGGGCTTGTTCGTAGTCTTCATCGGTATGAACGGCGATCGGCATCTTCATCGTGCTCCTGCCTTCCTCGTAGCTGCACGGCCTCGCCGGCTTCCGGCGCGCTGTGCGCACATGCAACCCCTGGCGCCATATGGGGTTCCAATGCTCGTTTCGCCATGTTCAGGACAATTTTGGCCTCGAATGCCAACCTGTCGGAGCTCGGGGCGGGGGCTTTGCGTCACCCCGGATTGCGCCTGCGCGCTTGCCGCGGGCGATGCGAGGCCGTAAACGCGCCGCGGCCAACCCGATTGCCTGCCCACCTGTCCGCTGCCCATGAGGGCAGGGGCCATGCATGGTTCGGTTGCAAGGAGTGTCGATGATTTCGCTCGGCTCCGGTCTCGACCGGCTCGCTAGCTTCGCATCCGCGAGCCACTGGCGCGCCTGCCTGCTGCTCGTCCTGTTGTCGCTGGCGGCCTTCCTGCCGGGCTTCGCCGGCCTGCAGCCCTTCGACCGTGACGAGCCGCGCTTTGCCCAGGCCAGCAAGCAGATGCTGGAGACGCGCGACTTCGTCGATATCCGCTTCCAGGACGAGGCGAGGCACAAGAAGCCGGTCGGCATCTACTGGCTGCAAGCGGGAAGCGTCGCCATCGGCGAAGCGCTCGGCGTGCCGCAGGCCCGGACCACGATGTGGCTCTATCGACTGCCTTCGCTCATCGGCGCCGTCGCGGCCGTGCTGCTGACCTACTGGGCATTGCTCGCTTTCGTCGGCGCCCGCCTTGCTCTCCTCGGCGGTGCTTTGATGGCGGCCTGCGTGCTGCTTGGCGTCGAGGCTCGCTTCGCCAAGACCGACGCCCTGCTCGCTGCCTGCGCGGTTGCGACCATGGGCGCGCTCGCCCGCGCCTGGCTCGACTGGACGCGCTCGCTCGCCTTCGTGCCGAGCCGCTGGAACTGGCTGGTGTTCTGGTCGGCGACGGCGCTCGGCCTGCTGCTCAAAGGGCCGATCGTGCCGATGGTCTGGGGCCTGGCGATGATCGTGCTCAGCCTTCGCGAGCGTTCGCTGCGCTGGTTCGCACCGCTGCGGCCGGGGCTCGGCCTGCTGCTCTGCCTGATCGTCGTACTGCCCTGGTTCGTCGCCATCGCGATCAAGACCGGCGGCGACTTCTTCGCCGAGAGCGTTGGCAAGGACATGCTCGCCAAGGTCGGGGAGGGGCAGGAGAAGCATTGGGGCCCGCCCGGCCTCTATCTGCTGCTGTTCTTCGGCACCTACTGGCCCTCGGCCGCGCTCGCGGCGATGGCGATCCCCTTCGCCTGGGTCAAGCGCCGCGAGCCGCAGATCCTGTTCCTGCTCGCCTGGATCGTGCCGTCCTGGATCGTCTTCGAGGCGGTGCCGACCAAGCTGCCGCACTATGTTCTGCCGCTCTATCCGGCGATCACGGCGCTGCTCCTGCTCGCGCTGGTCAATGGTGGCATCAACCGCTTCCGCCGTGGTTCCGACCTGACCGCCTTTCTCGTCGTCGCGTTGCCGGCGGCGCTTGTCGGCGTGCTGCTCTACGGTACCTGGACGCTCGACCGGACCTTGCCCTGGCTCGCCTTGCCGGTGCTGGCACTGGCGCTCATCGTCGCCTTCCGCAGCTTCCTGGCCTATCGCGAGGGCGCCTTCGAGGGCGCGCTCTGGCGCGGCGTGGTCGCGAGCCTGTTGCTGAGCGCTGGTGTCTACGGGCTGGCTTCGCCGAGCCTGCGCGGCTTGAAGCTTTCGCCGCGGCTGGCTGAAGCGGTGCAGGCCGTGAGCTGCCCGAAGCCCGAGGTCATGACCGTCGGCTATCGCGAGCCGAGCCTCGTCTTTCTTGTCGGCACCAATCTGCGGATGGGAGCCGACGGCAATGCTGCCGCCGCCTTCCTGCGCGAGCCCGGCTGCCGCGTCGCGCTGGTCGAGGGCCGCTTCCTCGACGGTTTCCGGCAGGGGCTTGCCGCCTCTGGCGTGGCGCCGCGGCTTTTGACCACCATCTCCGGCTTCAATCTCAATGGCGGCAAGCCCATCGCGATGAGCGTCTATGTCCGCGAGTGATCGGCGCTTGCCCCGTCGCGGCGCTTGACGCAGTTTGCGCGCCGCAATGCAGAAAGACTTCAATCCGTGACCGAACCCGTGCCTCCAGACGGCCAGCCCCGGCTCAGCATCGTCGTGCCTGTCCGCAACGAGCAGGGCAACATCGCCCCGCTCGTCGGCGACATCGAGACGGCCTGCGCCGGCATCGGCGCTTTCGAGCTGGTCTATGTCGATGACGGCTCGAGCGACGGCACCGCCGCGGCGCTCGCCGATCTCGCGCAGACGCGGCCCTGGCTCAGGGTCGTCCGCCATGTCCAGTCCTGCGGCCAGTCGGCGGCGGTGCGCAGCGGGGTGAGGGCGGCAAGGGCGCCGATCGTCGCGACGCTCGACGGTGACGGCCAGAACGATCCGGCCTTCATCCCGGCGATGCTGGCGCAGATCGAGGCGGCTGGGCCCTCGGCCGGCCTGGTCCAGGGCCAGCGCGTTGGCCGCAAGGACACCGGCTTCAAGCGCATGCAGTCGCGCATCGCCAACAAGGTCCGCGGCGCCATCCTCAGGGACGGCACGCGCGATACCGGCTGCGGCCTGAAATGCTTCCGGCGCGAGATGTATCTGGCGCTGCCCTATTTCGACGCGCTGCACCGATTCATGCCGGCGCTCGTCGTGCGTGAAGGCTTCGCCGTCCTGCATCACGACGTACGCGACCGCCAGCGCCTCACGGGCGTCTCGAATTACGGCTTCTTCGACCGGCTCTGGGTCGGCATTCTCGATCTCGCCGGGGTCTGGTGGCTGATCAGGCGCCGCAAGCGTGTGCCTGATATCGCGACGGAGGCGCGCTGATGCTCATCGACCTGCAGAACATGATCGGTAACTATTTCCACGACGTCTTCGTCAACAACGTCGATTGGTGGGTGCTGCTCGGCGTGGTCGCGCAGGGGCTGTTCACCATGCGCTTCGTGGTGCAGTGGCTCGCCAGCGAGAAGGCGCAGCGCTCGGTCGTGCCGATGACCTTCTGGTGGTTCTCGATCGGCGGCGGCACGCTGCTTCTGATCTACGCGCTCTATCGCCGCGATCCGGTCTTCATCCTTGGCCAGGGTTTTGGCGTGTTCGTCTATCTGCGCAACCTGCAATTCGTGCTGCGGGCCAAGGCACGGGGCGAGGACACGAATTCCGCGCCGGGTTGAGGCGAGGCGTCAGTATTCGCCGGCAAGGAAGCCGTGGCGCGCCATCATGGCGCGATGCCAATCGCTGCCGATGAGGCTTTCGAGCGCCGCGTCGAAACGCGCCCGCAGGACTGCGCGCTGCTTGCCGAAGGCGAAGGCTCCGGCGGCTGGTATGCTTTCGCCGGTGGGTACGTCGACGACTGCCAGTTCTGCATCCGGCTGGCGGGCGAGGTAGCCGCGATGGGCCATGGCAACGCTGGCATAGGCGTCGGCCTGGCGCTTCCTGATCGCTGCTACGGCCTCCTCCTGTGTCGCGACGCGGATCATCCGCTCTTGCGCGATGCCGGCAGCGAGCCCGGCCTGCTCCTGAACCTGCCCACCGACGACGACGAGGCGGGCGCCGGCCGCCGCGATGGCGCGATAGCCGGTCAGTCGCCCGCGATCGACCGAGCGGACCAGCAACCCGTCGGCCAGCGCCCAGACCGGGCGGCTGAAATCGACGAGCAGCCGGCGTTCTGTCGTGACGAAGAGCGGCGTGGTCACCGTCCACTGTCCGCTGGCGAGCCCGGGCAGCAGCTCGGCGAACGTCGTCAGCTGCTGCTCGAACTCCGTGATGCCGAGCATCCGAAAAGCCGCGGCCACCAGCTCGACGTCGCAGCCTTGCGCAGTGCCGTCGGCCACCGGCCAGCAGAAGGGCGGCTCGTCGAGATAGGCGAAGACGATCGGCTGTTCCGGCATCGCGGCGGTGTTCAGCTCGCCGCCCTCATCCGTGCGAAGCCGGCGTCGAGATCCTCCTTCAGGTCCTCGAGGTCCTCGAGGCCGATATGGAGGCGAATCGTCGGGCCCTTGAAGCCGGGCTTGGTCGCGGTGCGATAGCGCTTGCAGTCGAAGGGCAGCACCAGGCTCTCATAGCCGCCCCAGGACGCGCCCATGCCGAACAGCGTGAGCCCGTCGAGCATGGCTGCGACCGCCTTCATCGAGACGGGTTCGAGCTCGATCGAGAACAGCGAGCAGGCGCCGGTGAAGTCGCGCTTCCAGATGGTGTGGCCGGAATCGCCGGGCAGCGCCGGGTGGATCACGCGGGCAACCTCGGGGCGCGCGGCCAGCCAGTTCGCCATCTCGATCCCGGCCGGCATCTGCTCCTTCAGCCGGACGGCCATGGTGCGGATGCCGCGCAGCGTCAGATAGGCGTCCTCGGCGGCGATGATCACGCCTAGCGCGTCCCAGGTCAGCTTGAGCTGGGCGTAGTGCTCCGGCGTGCGGGCCGACACCGTGCCGATCAGCACGTCAGAATGCCCGGCATAGTACTTCGTCCCGGCCTGGACAGAGACATCGACACCGAACTTATGAGCGTCAAAGAAGAGCGGCGTCGCCCAGGTGTTGTCCATCATCACCATGATGTCGCGGGCATGGGCCGCGGCGACGATCGCCGGAATGTCCTGGACCTCCAGGGTCTGGGAACCCGGCGACTCCGTCCAGACCGCCCTGGTGTTCGGCTTGAACAGCTCGGCGATACCCTCGCCGATCAGCGGGTCGTAATAGGTGACCTCGACACCGTAGCGCGGCAGCATCCGCTCGCAGAAATTGCGCATCGGATGGTAGACGCTGTCGGTCACGAGGAAATGATCGCCGGCGCGCAGGAAGGCGAGCGCGGGCAAGGTACAGGCGAGCAGGCCGGACGAGCAGGCGAGAACGCCGGCGCCGCCCTCCATCGTGTCGGCGGCGGCGAGCAGCGCGTCGATGGTCGGGCTGCCCGACGTGCCGTAGCTGTAGCGCGCCTTGCGGACGAGAAAATCTTCGGTGTTCGGGTAGACCACCGTCGAGCCGCGCACGATCGGCGGGTTGACGAAGCCATAGCTGTCGGACGGGTCGCGGCCGGCGAGGGCGAGGCGGGTCTTTTCGCGCAGCCGCGCGAATTCGGGCTTGGACAGCTTTTTCATGGGCCGGAAGATGCGTGTGGGCAGGATCGGGGTGGGGCAGGTTGTGGCCGCACTTGACCACCCCCCGAAAGTCGCATGTGATGTTGGTCGTGAAAAGGGGCAGATATACCAGCTGCCCTTGCTTGACGCTCATGCATGGCTCTGGCAATCGGCCAGCGCCGATCTTCGCATAAGTTTTGGGCATCGAACGGGGCAGCAAGTCGCGACGATGCGAGGGGACCGGCACGTTCCGGCCGGCAAGCGCCGGCAGGGCCATCAACGGGAGAAATCGATATGAAGAAACTCATGGCAGCCGCCGTCGCCGGGTTCGGCTTCGCGCTGGCGGCGGCGAGCGCGCAGGCGCAAGCGCCGCAGACCCTTAGTCAAGTGAAGAGCCGTGGCATCCTGAACTGCGGTTCCAACACCGGCCTCGCCGGTTTCGGCGTGCCGGATGCGCAGGGCAACTGGACCGGCCTCGACGTCGAGTTCTGCCGCGCCATCTCCGCCACGATCTTCAATGACCCGACCAAGGTGAAGTTCATCCCGCTCTCGGCCAAGGACCGCTTCACGGCCCTGCAGTCGGGCGAGGTCGACGTGCTCGTGCGCAACTCGACCTGGACGATGTCGCGTGACACCGCGCTCGGCCTGCAGTTCACCGGCGTCAACTACTATGACGGCCAGGGCTTCCTGGTCCGCAAGAAGCTTGGCGTGACCTCGGCCATGCAGCTCAACGGCGCCTCGGTCTGCACCCAGCAGGGCACCACGACCGAGCTCAACCTCGCCGACTTCTTCCGCGCCAATAACCTGAAATACGAAGTCGTCGCCTTCGCCACCTCGGACGAGACCGTCAAGGCCTATGACTCCGGCCGCTGCGACGCCTTCACCACCGACGCCTCGGGCCTCTATGCCGAGCGCCTGAAGCTGACCGCGCCGGACGACCACATGGTCCTGCCCGAGATCATCTCCAAGGAGCCGCTCGGGCCGGCGACCCGCAACACCGACGCCCAGTGGTTCGGCCTCATCAAGTGGGTCCACTACGCCATGCTCAACGCCGAGGAACTCGGTGTGACCAAGGCGAATGTCGACGAGATGCTGAAGTCGGCCAATCCCGAGATCAAGCGTCTGCTCGGCACCGAGGGCAAGTTCGGCGAGAGCATCGGCCTGACGACGGATTGGGCCTACCGGATCATCAAGCATGTCGGCAATTACGGCGAGAGCTTCGAGCGCACGGTGGGCCAGGGCTCGCTGCTGAAGATCGCCCGCGGCCAGAACGCGCTGTGGACCAAGGGCGGCCTGCAATACGCGCCGCCGGTCCGCTAAGGGCCCATGCGGGGCGGACGCTTCCAGCGTCCGCCCCGATTCTGTTTCAGGGCACTGGACAAGGTGGCTTGCGAGACCGTGCCGGTCATGGCTCGCCCACCGACCGAGAACGGGACGAACCCGTTCCGCCAGACAGGGGATATGCATGATCAGGATCATCAGCGCGGCGCTGTTTGCCGTCGCGGCGTTGTTCGGCTCCGTGAGCGCGCAGGCGCAGCAGACCCTCGCTCAGATCAAGAGCAGGGGTGTCCTGAACTGTGGTTCCAACACCGGCCTGATTGGCTTCGGTGCGCCTGATCCGCAAGGCAACTGGAGTGGCCTCGACGTCGACTATTGCCGCGCCATCGCCGCGGCGATCTTCAATGATCCGGCCAAGGTGAAATTCATCCCGCTCTCGGCCAATGATCGCTTCAAGGCGCTCCTGGCCAGCGAGATCGACGTGCTCGTGCGCAATTCGACCTGGACGATCAGCAACGACACCCCGCCCGGCCTGCTCTTCACCAACGTCAACTATTACGACGGCCAGGGCCTGATGGTTCGCCGCAAGCTCGGCGTCATGTCGGTGATGCAGCTGGCCGGCGCCTCGATCTGCGTGCAGCGCGGTACGACGACCGAGCTCAACCTCGTCGACTTCTTCAAGACCAATAATCTGCGCCACACGATCGTGTCCTTCGACACCGGTCCGGAGACGCTGAAGGCCTATGATGCCGGCCGCTGCGACGCCTTCACCACGGACGCCTCGTCGCTCTATTCCGAGCGTCTGAAGCTGACGGTGCCGGACGACCACATGGTCCTCGTCGAGATCATCTCGAAGGAGCCGCTCGGCCCGCTGACCCGCGACAACGATTCGCAATGGTTCAAGCTGGTGCGCTGGGTCCATTTCGCCATGTTGAACGCCGAGGAACTCGGCGTGACCAAGGCCAATGTCGACCAGATGCGGGGCTCGACCAACCCTGAGATCAGGCGCCTGCTCGGCATCGACGGCAAGTTCGGCGAGGGCCTTGGCCTGACGGCCGACTGGGCCTACCGGATCGTCAAGCATATCGGCAATTACGGCGAGAGCTTCGAACGCACCGTCGGCAGCCGCTCGGTGCTGAGGATGTCGCGCGGCCAGAACGCGCTGTGGACCAAGGGGGGCTTGCAGTACGCGCCGCCGATCCGGTGAGGTTCCGGCGGCGTAGGCGCTGACGGATCGGCTTGGTGGCTTTGTCGGGGAGAATGGGAAAGGAGGCGGCGGCCGGTGGGGACTGGCCTGGAGCTTGCTAGCTAATCGAGAGCGGGAAAACCCGTTCCGCCAACAGGGGACAACAACAATGAAACAGATCATTGGCGCGGCGCTCATCGCCGTCTCCGCCGCCATGTGCGCGAGCGGAGCGCTAGCCCAGTCGACTACTCTGGCGCAGGTCAAGAATCGCGGCATCCTGCATTGCGGCTCGGGAACCGGTCTTGCCGGTTTCGGCATCCCTGATCAGCAGGGGAATTGGAGCGGCATGGACGTGGACGTCTGCCGCGCCGTCGCCTCGGCCGTCTTCAACGATCCGACCAAGGTCAAGTTCATCCCGCTCTCGGCCAAGGACCGTTTCACCTCGCTGCAGTCGGGTGAGGTCGATCTGCTGTCGCGCACGACGACCTGGACGATCTCGCGTGACACCGCGCTCGGGCTGAACTTCGCCGGGGTCAACTATTATGACGGCCAGGGCTTCATGGTGCGCAAGAAGCTCGGCGTCGATTCCGTGCTCAAGCTCGCCGGCGCCTCGATCTGCACCCAGCAGGGCACCACGACCGAACTCAACCTCGCGGACTATTTCCGCAGCAACAAGATCAAGTACGAGGTCGTCGCCTTCGCCTCCAACCAGGAGACGGTCAAGGCCTATGAGGCCGGCCGTTGCGACGCCTTCACCACCGACGCCTCGGGCCTTTACGCCGAGCGTCTGACGCTTTCGAATCCGGACGACCATATGGTGTTGCCGGAAATCATTTCGAAGGAACCGCTCGGCCCGGTCGTGCGCCATGGCGACGATGCCTGGCTCGATATCGTCAAATGGTCGCTCTTTGCCATGGTCAATGCCGAGGAACTGGGCATCACCAAGGCCAATGCCGACGAGATGCTCAAATCCGACAACCCGGAGATCAAGCGTTTCGTCGGGACCGAAGGCAAGTTCGGCGAGCCGATGGGCCTGACCAATGATTGGGCCTATCGGATCATCAAGCACGTCGGGAACTATGGCGAGAGCTTCGAGCGCAATGTCGGCTCTGGCTCGCTCCTCAAGATCGCGCGCGGTCAGAACGCGCTCTGGAGCAAGGGCGGGCTGCAATACGCGCCGCCGATCCGCTGAGAACCACCAATGCGCGGCATCCACCGCGCATTGATCCTTGAAGCTGTCTTGTTCCGGCGAACCGGATAAGAATACCGGCCGGCAGTTGCCCTCTCGGGGCGCTGCCGGACCCTCGGTCGCCAACACTCGAAAAGGGCGTCAGACGTGTCGACCACTTCCGCAGAGATCAAGCCGGGCAAGGCCTCGCTGCTCTACGACCCGAAGATCCGGGGCTATGCCTACCAGTTCCTGCTACTCGCTGTCGTAGGCTTCCTGATCTGGTCTGCAGCTTCGAACGCGATCGAGAACCTCAGAGCGCAGAAGATCGCCTCGGGCTTCGGCTTCTGGCACAATGCTTCCGGCTTCGACATCAACCAGAAGCTGATCCCCTACGACGCCTCGAGCGGCACCTATGGTCGCGCCTTCTGGGTCGGCCTGCTGAACACGCTGCTCGTCGCCTCGATCGGCATCGTGCTCGCGACCTTCCTCGGCTTCTTCGTCGGCGTCGCCCGGCTGTCGAGCAACTGGATCGTCTCGAAGATCGCGATGATCTATGTCGAGGTCATCCGCAACGTGCCGCTGCTGCTGCAGCTGTTCTTCTGGTACAATGCGGTGCTGAAGCCACTGCCCAATCCGCGCCAATCGATCGCGCTGCCGGCCGGCTTCCTGCTCAACAACCGCGGCCTCTATGTTCCAGATCCGCAGTTCGGGCCCGGCGGCAGCCTGATCGTCTGGGCATTTCTGATCGGCCTCGTCGCGACCTTCGTCTTCCGATCCTGGGCCCGCAAGCAGCAGGCCGCGACCGGCAAGCAGTATCCGATCGGCCTCGTCGCCCTCGGCCTGATCGTCGTTCTGCCGACGCTGGTCTATTTCGTCACCGGCCGGCCGATCACCTTCGTCTATCCGGAGCTCGCCGGCTTCAACCTGCGTGGTGGCATCCAGATCTTCCCGGAGTTCGTGGCGCTGCTCATCGGCCTGACGACCTATACCGCCGGCTTCATCGCCGAGGTGGTCCGCGCCGGCATCCTCGCCGTCTCGAAGGGGCAGACCGAGGCCGCCAACGCGCTCGGCCTGCGGGCTGGGCCAACGTTGAAGCTCGTCGTCATCCCGCAGGCGATGCGGGTGATCATCCCGCCGCTGACCTCGAACTATCTCAACCTGACCAAGAATTCCTCGCTCGCGGTCGCGATCGGCTATCCCGATCTCGTCCAGGTCTTCACCGGCACGGTGCTGAACCAGACGGGCCAGGCGGTCGAGGTCGTCGCCATCACAATGGCGGTCTACCTGACCATCTCGCTGGTCACGTCTCTGTTCATGAACATCTACAACAAGCGCATGGCGCTGGTGGAACGGTGAGGGCGCCACAATGACCGACGCAACCACCGAAATGGCTCCCTTCGCCTTTGTCCGCAAGGAAACGCTGGAGCAGCAACCGGCGCCGCTCTCTGTTGCCGGGCCACTCGCCTGGATCCGGCAGCACCTGCTCTCCAGCCCGCTCAACATCGCGCTGACGCTGCTCTGTCTCTATCTCGTCGTCGATACGGTGCCGGGGGTGATCAGGTTCTATTTCCTCGACGCCGTCTGGTCCGGCACAAGCCGCGATGCCTGCCTCGCGGAGAAGGTCGGCCGGCCCGTCGGCGCCTGTTGGGCCTATATCGCCGACCGCTTCCAGTACTTCATCTACGGCTCCTATCCGATCCCGCAGCGCTGGCGCGTGAACATCGTCTTCGCCATGTTCGCGCTCGGCGTGGTCTGGCTGCTCTGGACGAATGCGCCGAAGAAGAAGCTCGGTATCTTCTTCTTCTTCGTGCTGCTGCCGATCTCGGCCTATGTGCTGCTGCTCGGCGGCCCTGGCGCCGAGCGTTTCCTCGGCATCTGCCTGACGCTGACGTTGGCGCTCGCCGCGCTTTACGTCGTGCTCTCCTTCGTGCCCCAGATCGTCCGGTTCTATATCGGCGAGGCGGCGGTTGGCGTGGTCCAGCAGCTTCCGATCTGGAAACGCTTCTTCGGGCCGAAGCAGCTCGTCCTGTTCGCGCTGGTGGTGTTCGGCTTCCTCAGCCTGCTGGCGAGCAGCCCCGGTCTGCCCAGGGTCGATACCGGCCTCTGGGGCGGCGTGACCGTGACCTTCCTAATCGCGGCGGTCGGCATCGTCTTCTCGCTGCCGCTCGGCGTGGTCCTGGCGCTCGGCCGGCGCTCCAAGCTGCCGATCATCCAGCTGCTCTCGGTGATCTTCATCGAGTTCGTCCGCGGCGTGCCGCTGATCACCGTGCTGTTCATGGCCAACACCATGCTGCCGCTGTTCGTGCCGCAGGAATACTCGCCGGACCGTTTGCTGCGTCCGCTTGTCGGCGTCGCGCTCTTCGCGGCCGCCTATATGGCGGAGGTGGTACGCGGCGGCCTGCAGGCCATGCCCAAGGGCCAGTACGAGGGCGCGATGTCGCTCGGCCTCGGCTATTGGAGCATGATGCGGCTGATCATCCTGCCGCAGGCGCTGCGGATCGTGATCCCGGGCATCGTCAATACCTTCATCGGGCTGTTCAAGGACACGACGCTGGTCACCATCGTCGGTATCTTCGACTTCCTGCGCACCATCGAGGCGACCCTGGTCGATCCGACCTGGGCGACACCGACCACCCGCTCGACGGGCTATGCATTCGCTGCAGTTTTCTATTTCCTGTGTTGCTGGGGCATGTCTCGCTACTCGATCGCGGTCGAGAAGCGGCTCGCCGCCGGCCAGAAGCGTTGAGGGGATCAAATCATGGCTATGGCAGAAACCACCAGCTCGCGCCCGTCCGCGCTGAAGCAGACCGCGCTCAACACCGCGACCGCCGTCGAGATGATCGGCGTCAACAAGTGGTACGGCGAGTTCCATGTGCTGCGCGACATCAACCTGAAGGTGTCGCGCGGTGAGAAGCTGGTCATTTGCGGCCCGTCCGGCTCGGGCAAGTCGACGATGATCCGCTGCATCAACCGGCTGGAAGAGCACCAGAAGGGCCAGATCATCGTAGACGGCACCGAGCTCACCAACGATCTCAAGAAGATCGACGAGATCCGTCGCGATGTCGGCATGGTCTTCCAGCACTTCAACCTGTTCCCGCATCTGACGATCCTCGAGAACCTGACTCTGGCGCCGATCTGGGTTCGCAAGATGCCCAAGAAGGACGCAGAGGAGATCGCGATGCACTATCTCAAGCGCGTCAAGATCCCCGAGCAGGCCGGCAAGTATCCTGGCCAGCTCTCGGGCGGCCAGCAGCAGCGCGTCGCCATCGCCCGCTCGCTCTGCATGAGCCCCAAGATCATGCTGTTCGACGAGCCGACCTCGGCGCTCGATCCGGAAATGGTCAAGGAGGTGCTCGACACCATGGTCTCGCTGGCGGACGAAGGCATGACCATGCTCTGCGTCACCCACGAGATGGGCTTCGCCCGCCAGGTCGCCGACCGGGTCATCTTCATGGACGCCGGTCAGATCGTCGAGATGAATGAGCCCAACGAGTTCTTCAAGAACCCGCAGCACGAGCGCACCAAGCTCTTCCTCAGCCAGATCCTGCACTGATCCAGCTGGTCTTGCCGGCCACGACGGCGCCCTTGCGGGCGCCGTTTGCGTTGGTGACACGACATCCGGAGGCGGCGTCGAAAGGAACCTTTGCCGGCGCTCGCCGTTGCTTTTCCCAACACAGGAGGAAAAGCCGATGAAACTGCTTGCATCGACTCTGGCCGCGGGCCTGCTGCTCGCCGGCTCCGGCGCCTTCGCTCAATCCGTGGATATCGGGCCGGGCGGCGTCAGGATCGACCCGCGCACGCCGCATCAGCGCGCGATGGATCGCGAGGATCGCTGGCGCGAGCGTGATCGCTGGGAGCGGCGCCGGGCCTATCGCGCCGAGCGTGACTGCCGCACCGAGACGCGGATTCGCGAAACCCCGCGTGGGGAAGTGCGTCGCACGGTGCGGGTCTGCGATTAGGTCGAGTTGAGTTGCGTCGCGTAAACGAGGCCGCCGCGCCCAGTCGGTGCGGCGGTCTTGTTTTGCGGCGTGCCTACTTGGCGTTGCGGGCTTTCACCGCCTGGTCCGGGAAGTCCGAGAACAGCCCGTCGATGCCGAGCGCCAGATAGGCCTTGTACTCGGCCGCCGGATCGCCCTTGAAGTCGGAGGCGAGGCGCTTGGGCTCGCTGCGGAAGGTCCAGGTGTGGACGAAGAGTCCGACGGCGTGGGCGTTCTTCACCACGTCGGTCGGCGGCAGCAGCACACGGTCGCGTTCGTCGATCGTACCGTCGCCATTGAGGTCGCGCGGCTTGCCGTCGTCGCCGATCACCTGCTTGGCCGGCATCAGATAGGGCTTCCAGGGGGCGACGCCGTCGGCATAGGTCTTGATCTCCTTCAGCCCCTCGGCACTGACGAGGTCCTTGAAGGTCCGCTTGTCGCCGGTGACGACGAAGTCATAGGGCTTGTCGAACGGGGCAGCGAGGACAATGCCGCCATCCTTGTCGACATCATCGGCGTCGACGAGCTGGACCAGGCGCAGTTGCGTCTTGCCACGCAGATATTTGAGGTTGGCGGTCTCGAAGCTCTGGATGATCACCGGCGAGGTCTTCTCGCTCCAGCCGGCGGCCTTGAGCTGATCGAGCAGCTTGTCCTCGATCGCCAGGCCCAGGGCCGAGTGATAGGTCGAGTGCTTGATCTCAGGATAGATGCCGATGGTGCGGCCGGTGCGGGCGCTCTCGGCCTTGGCGAGATCGATGACCTGCTGCAGCGTCGGAATCTCGTATTTGCCGTTATGCGACTGGTCGCGGTCGGCGAAGGCCTGCTTGGCCCGCAGCGTCTTGATCTCGGCGAGCGTGAAGTCGGAGGCGAACCAGTCGGTGGTATCGACGCCGTCGATCTTCCGGGTCGTCTTGCGCGCGGCGAATTCCGGCCGCGTCGAGACATCGGTGGTGCCCGACATGATCGGCTCGTGGCGGACGACGAGATGGCCGTCCTTGGTCGCGACCAGATCAGGCTCGATGAAGTCGGCACCTTGCTCGATCGCGAGCTTGTAGCCTTCGAGAGTATGCTCGGGGAGGTAACCGCTGGCGCCGCGATGGCCGGCGATCAGGGCCGGCTTTCCGTCGAGCGTCGGCACTGGGTTTTGCGCCTGTGCGGCCGGAGCCTGGAGCGCCAGCGCGGAGAGAAGCGATGTCGAGAGAAGGAGGTTCTTCAGCATGGTTTGACCTAGTCTCGCGGAAATGCGCACGACCTTATGGCAGCGGATATGACATGGCCATGAAAGCGAGAGCTCAGATTCGCGGAAAGCGTCGTGGCTCTCGTGCGGATTTGAGGTGGCCGGGTATCGGCTCGGGTGCAGGTTCGCGCCGCACGCGAATTTCGGCACTGCAGACAGAAGCGGACCGGGACCTTCCGTAAGCTGGCCAGGTTTCGAGCGAGCAGAGACATCATGGCTGAGCGACGATATGGCGAACCCGCCCCCAAGACGGTCGAAACGATTGCCGGTGCGGATTGGTATGGCGACGAGCTCGATCGGCGACGCTTTCAAAACGCGCTGTTTGCCGATCTCGACCTGAGCGAGGCCCGGAACACCGGCTGCGTCTTCAATGAATGCACCTTTCGCCGGGCGCGCTTCAACGGCTCCAAGCATCACAGCGCGGCTTTCGTGAACTGCACCTTTGTCGCCTGCAATTTCTTCGACACCACCTTCACCGAATGCAAGTTCGTGGGAAGCATGTTCGACGGCTGTCAGTTCGACAGCATGGAGGTCGTCGATGGCGACTGGTCCTTCGTCGGCCTTCCCGGCGCGGATTTACGGAAAGCGCGCTTCCGCGGCACCCGATTGCGGGAGGCCGATCTGACCGGCGCACGCTGCCAGGGTGGCTCGATCCGGGAGGTCGATTTGTCCGGCGCCTGGCTGCACAGCGCCGATTTTTCGAATTGTGATCTGCGAGGAAGCGATCTGAGTGCGCTGGAGCCCGCCAACACGCAGCTCGGCGGCGCGATCATCACGATCGACCAGACTATCGTCATTGCCAGGGCTTTGGGCCTGGACGTTCGCAGAAAATGAGCACTGCCAGGGCGTGGGGCTTGCTCATATGCCTTGCTCTGTAATCCCGCCAAGAAAAAGCCCACTCCGACAGAGGTTGGAGTGGGCTTCGCGTGGTCGCTGACGTGAACGGGGCCGGCCGGGCGTGGCGCCGCCAATCCTGTCCCGCCCCGCGAAAACTCAGCGGCGGCCTTCGAGCGTGGTCTTGGCGTCCAGGCGCTTGGCCGGCGGCGGCGTGGTGTCGACCGGCTGGGTGGCGCAGGCGGCGAGCGACAGGCAGAACAGGCCGGCAAGCGCGAGGCGGGAGAGGGTGGTCATTGCAGAGGTTCCTGGGCGGTTGGCGTTGCGGAAGGAGTTGTATCGTCTTGCGCCCTGTGGGACGAGGGCGTCAAGGGTGCCGTCGCGCTTCGGAATCGTTCCAAATGGTGACGGGCTCGAGAGCCGCAATGCAAAGCAAGCACAGGAACTGCCGGACATGACTCCCGCCGCCCGCATCAGCGCCGCCATCGAAGTCCTGGCGGACCTGATCGAGCGCCGGCGGCCGGCGGCCGACGCGCTGAAGGACTGGGGACTGTCACGTCGTTTCGCCGGCTCCAAGGATCGCGCCGCTGTCGCTTCGCTGGTCTATGACGCGTTGCGCCGCCGCGCGTCCTCTGTGCATGCGCTCGGTGAGGAGACGCCGCGGGCGCTCGTGCTCGGCATGCTGGTCAGCCAGCGCGACCTGGGCGTCGAGGAGATCTCGGAACTGTTCAGCGGGCAGAATCATGCGCCCGCACCGCTGACCGAGTTCGAGGTCGCCGGGCTCGCCGCCTTCGATCTCAACGCCGCGCCCGGCTGGATGCAGGCCGATGTACCTGACTGGCTCTGGCCCTCCTTCATGGCTGGCTTCGGCGACGATGCGGTTGCCGAAGGGCAGGCCCTGGCGGGCCGCGCGCCGGCCGATATCCGCACCAATCGGCTGAAGACCGATCGCGACAGGTTGCGCGCCGCGCTGGCTCATCTTCAGCCCGAGCCGGGCGCCTGGTCGCCCGATGCCTTGCGCTTCCTGCCTGGCCCCGATGGCCGCGGCCCGTCGTTGCAGAGCGAGCCGAGCTTCTTCAACGGCGAGTTCGAGATCCAGGACGAAGGCTCGCAGCTCGTGACGCTGCTCGCAGGCGCACAGCCCGGCATGAGTGTCGTCGATCTCTGCGCCGGCGCCGGTGGCAAGACGCTGGCGCTCGCCGCGGTGCTCGGCGGCGAGGGGCGTATCTTCGCCACCGATCTCGACAGCCGCCGGCTGGCGCCGCTGCATGACCGGCTCACCCGCTCCGGCGCCGCCAATGTCGAGGTCCGCGTGCCCAGGAGCCGTGGCCACGACGCGCTCGCCGATCTTGCCGGCACGATCGACCTCGTGCTCGTCGATGCGCCCTGCACCGGCTCCGGCACCTGGCGGCGCAATCCGGATGCGAAATGGCGGGTGCGCCCCGGTGCGCTGGCCGAGCGCGTCAAGGAGCAGGCGCAGGTGCTGGGCCGCGCCGCCAGCCTGGTGAAGCCGGGCGGGCGCATCGCCTACATCACCTGCTCGATGCTGCCGGAGGAGAATGACGGCGCGGTCGAGGCCTTCCTGGCGCGCCATGCCGGCTTCGCGCCGGTGGCGACGCGCTCGCTGCTCGATACCGGCGAGGTTGATTTCGGCTTGCTTGCCCGCTTCGCCACGCGCTTTGGCCTGCAGCTCTCGCCGCGGCGGACGGGGACGGACGGGTTTTACCTGAGCTGCCTTGCGGCGCCGGCCTGATCCGCATCCAGCGCCGTTGCGTGCTCGCGCGCGATGGCGTAACCGAGCGCGATGAGCGCTCAGCCCCAGAACCCAGCCCATCACGACTCCATCCTGATCATCGACTTCGGCAGCCAGGTCACGCAGCTGATCGCCCGCCGGATCCGTGAGATCGGGGTCTATTGCGAGATCGCCCCGTTCCAGTCGGCTTCCGAGGCGTTCCAGCGCCTGAAGCCGAAGGGCGTGATCTTTTCCGGCGGCCCGGCCTCGGTGCCCGACGGCAATTCGCCGCGCGCGCCTCAGGAAGTGTTCTCCGCGGAGCTGCCGCTGCTCGGCATCTGCTATGGCCAGCAGACCATGGCGCACCAGCTCGGCGGCACGGTCGAGGGCGGTCACGCCGCCGAATTCGGCCGCGCCGATGTCGAGATCGTCACCCCCTCGGCCCTGTTCGCCGGCGTCTGGGAGCAGGGCGGGCGTTATCCGGTCTGGATGAGCCATGGCGACCGCGTCACGCAGCTGCCGGCCGGCTTCACCGTCAAAGCGACCTCGGAGAACGCGCCCTATGCGGTGGCGAGCGACGAGGCCAGGCGCTTCTACTCGACCATGTTCCACCCCGAGGTGGTGCATACGCCTGATGGCGCCAAGCTGCTGCGCAACTTCGTCGTCGACATCTGCGGCTGCAAGCCAGACTGGAGCATGTCGGCCTATCGCGCCGAGATGATCAAGAAGATCCGCGACCAGGTCGGCACCGGCCGGGTGATCTGCGGGCTCTCCGGTGGCGTCGACTCGGCCGTCGCGGCCGTGCTGATCCATGAGGCGATCGGCGACCAGCTCACCTGCGTCTTCGTCGACCACGGCCTGATGCGCCTCGGCGAGGCCGAGCAGGTGGTGACGCTGTTCCGCGACCACTACAACATCCCGCTGGTTCATGTTGAAGCCGAGGAACTTTTCCTCTCCGAGCTTGCCAAATGCGGCGCCGATCCGGAAGCCAAGCGCAAGACCATCGGCCGGCTCTTCATCGATGTCTTCGATGCCGAGGCGGCCAAGCTCGGCGGCGCTGACTTCCTCGCCCAGGGCACGCTCTATCCAGACGTGATCGAGAGCGTCTCGTTCAGCGGCGGGCCTTCGGTCACGATCAAGAGCCACCACAATGTCGGCGGCCTGCCCGAGCGCATGAAGATGAAGCTCGTCGAGCCGCTGCGCGAATTGTTCAAGGACGAGGTCCGCGTGCTCGGCCGCGAGCTCGGCCTGCCCGAGGTCTTCGTCGGCCGCCATCCCTTCCCGGGGCCGGGCCTTGCCATCCGCTGCCCCGGCGAGATCACCAAGGAGAAGCTCGACATCCTGCGCAAGGCGGATGCGATCTATCTCGACGAGATCCGCAAGGCCGGCCTCTACGACGTGATCTGGCAGGCCTTCGCCGTGCTGCTGCCGGTGCGCACCGTCGGCGTGATGGGCGACTACCGCACCTATGACCATGTCTGCGCGCTGCGCGCCGTGACCTCGGTCGATGGCATGACGGCGGATTTCTACCCCTATGACATGGCCTTCCTCGGGCGCACCGCGACGCGCATCATCAACGAGGTCAAGGGCATCAACCGGGTGGTCTACGACGTGACCAGCAAGCCGCCCGGCACGATCGAGTGGGAGTGAAGACAGGGGCGGTAGAGCGGTTTCAGTAGACCGCCGCCCGCTGCGGTAGACCCCAAACTGGGTTCGTTCCGCCGGCTTCTAACGGGAGATGCCCATGTCGCTGTCGACAAGGGTCGCGCTGCTGGTGCTGGCCGTCGCTCTCCCGTCGGCGAGCATCGCCCAGCAGAACCGTACTTTCGCGGCGGCCGATGGCGCCTACAGCTTTCAGTATCCGTCGAATTTCCAGCTGGATCGTCAATTTGCCGACGGAAGCGGCGATGTGACCGGCGTCAAGGCCTCCTCTCCGACCAATGGCGATGTGATCATCACCTTCCTTGGACCGCGCGATCCCGCTGGAATCACAGAAGTCAGCGAGCGGACGCGTCAGGCGATCGCCGACGAATTCAGGAGGGCGATCGCCGTCCGGCCGACGATCACGCTGCAATCGTCGACGATGACCAGGATGCTCCAGCAGCCGGCGGTCGACATGGTCTTCAGCAATGCGCGGTGGCCGTTCAGCAAGGAGCGGCCACAGATCAAGCGCTATGTGTTCACGGTGGCGAACGGCAAGGCCTATAATTTCGAATGCATCTATCGCGAGGACAAGGCGGCCGAGTTTGCACCGGCCTGCGATCGCGCCGTGTCCACGGTTCGGCTGAAGGATGCCGGGATGAAGGCGGCGCCGGCGGTCGGAGCAAAGGGCCGGTGAGTGCGGACCCACAGCAGGAGATTGCGCCGTTCGCCGGGCCGATGCGGTAATCCCGAATGGTCGGCAGGGATATCTTCCTGCGTCGTTGCCGATGCCTTCGTCGGCGCTAGCGTGACGTGCAGAAGCCATTCGCCGAGAGGCGGTTCAGATGGTCACGGCGCTCGTCATCCTCACGGCCGCTTATTTGGTGATTGCGGCCCTGATCGCGCTCAATTCGGTTCTCGAAGCCGAGCGCGCCCGGCTCAGCGCGAAGGACATCCTTGTTGTCGCTCTGGTTAGCGCGACCTGGCCGGTTGTCGGCTGTGCCCTCCTGCCGATGCAGGCATGCCGGAAGCTTCGTCCTCGGAAACGCGAGCTCCTGTCCGCGGCACGCTGACGCTTCAGCAATGAAAAAATCCGCGCTCCGGCGGACTGTGTGCAGTCCGCCGGAGCGCAGTTTGCCAAGGCAGACGCCTTGGCGGCGCGGATCAGAAATGCGCCTTCGGCTGAAGCTTCAGCGTCGCGCGCGTCGTGTCAGCCATCTTCGACAGCAGCCAGTCGGGGTTGCCGAGATTGAAATAGGCTTTCAGCAGGGCCCGCCAGAACAGGCGCTCAGCCTGCGATGAAGGCCCGTGCTGGGCGTAGACCCTCGCGCATTCGGCGACCGTGCGGCTGCCATGGATCGCACTGTTGTTGACGCCCGTCCGCCGGAAGCAGGCGATCGGCTGGGTGATCCGGCCATAGGGCTCCTTCGCCAGGGCCCGGCAGAACATGTCGTAGTCGCCGGCATCCTTGTAGGCGATGTCGAATCCACCCAGTTCCTCGAAAAAGGTCCGGGAGAAGTAAGTCGCCATGTGCATGATCGGATTCCAGCCCAGGCAGACGAGCATGGCGGGCGTCATCCAGTTCGGCGGCGCCGCGAGCCCGCCGAGGCCGTGCCCGCTCGAATCGATCCATCGGATCGCGCCGACCACCCAGCGCCGGCGGCTCGTGCGGTAGGCGTCCACGACTGCCGCCGCAGCGCCCGGGAGCATCACGTCGTCGGCGCCCAGGAAGCCCAGCAATTCGCCCGAGGAATTGAAGGAGCCTTTGTTGATGGCGTCGAAGATGCCGCTGTCCTTGCCCTGCATCACCTTCAGCCCGTAGCTCCGGGCGAGTTCGACGGTCCCGTCGGTGCTGCCACCATCGACGATGACGTGCTCGATCTCGATCCCGCGCGTCGCATTGCGACGCGCGGATTCGATGCATTCCTTGAGATAGTCGACGGCGTTCAGCGTCGGGGTCACGATTGTCACGATCATTGGCGCAGTTCCGCTGCTGGAGCCGGTGCTGTCAGACGTGCCGGGAGGCGAGCGCCATGTCCGGCCTCGCCGGGATCATCGGCAGCGTTGTGTCCTCCGCGGAATCGGGCTCCTCGACCACCGGAATCCGGGTCACCGCGTTCTGCATGGCCCACATCGCCGCCTGGGTGCGGTTCCGGACCCGGACCTTCCGCAGGATCGCCTTGACATGCACCTTCACGGTGGCTTCGGCGATCTCCAGCTTGCGCGCGATCACCTTGTTGGATTCACCCAGCATGAGCCCCTCCAGGATGCTCACCTCCCGGGCCGAAAGGCCCTGGAACGGCGAGCCGTCGGCCCGGCGCTGCACGCCCTGCAGCAGGCGCTGCGGCTCGACTGCGACCTCGGAGAGTTGCGACAGAAGTTCAGGCGGAAATACCGCGCCGTTGGCGATGACGACTTCCAGCGAGGTGATGAGATCCTGCGCGGACACGGATTCGACGAGATAACCGACCGCGCCGAGCTGCATGGCTCGGTGCATCAATTCCCGGCTGCCGCGCAGGGCGAGCGCGACGATCTTGGCGCTCTTGAACTGCCTCTTGAGGTCGCCGACTATAGAGCAGGACATATCGTCGATCACGACGATGAAGAGGTCCGGTGTTTGCTGGCTCTGATCGTATCGTTGAAAGTCGAGGCTGGTTGTTCTCTGGCTGACATGGAAGCGGGCGCCGTCCAATAATTTGGTTATGCCTTCCCGAAGAAGTGCATTGTCACTCAATACAGCGGTCTCGATGATGTCTGACATCGGTACTCCCCTCTTACTCGACGCAAAACAAGGATAGCGGAAGCGATGGAGCGCATATCGCCCCAGCCGCATCAGCGGAGGTATTCCGTTGTGCTGTTTGAGAAATTCCGAAATGAGGCAGGTGGTGACTAATCCGATACGGCCACACGATGACACTAAGGGATGCGAGCACCCAGAATGTCATCGTTAATAATTAGTTCATTCGGATGTAGTCGTCTTGTCAGGAAAAATACGATCGCGTCAGGAAAATCCTTACATGCGACCTGCGACAAAGCGTCCATTTTTACGTGTTTGGCTTGCAAGTGGTGTGGAGCTTGTCTTCAGGTTGCCGTAGAGGAAGGATCCACGGCTCGGCGCACTCTCCGCGCGAGCTGCTTCAGCCGGTCTGGTCGCTCTTGAGGATGCGGATCAGATCCTTGGCGAGTACGGCGGCCTCGGTGCGATTGCGGACGTTGAGCGTCCGCATCAGTGCGGAGACGTGGATCTTGGCCGTCGGTTCCGCGATATGGAGCGCCTGGGCGATCTCCCGGTTCGAGAGCCCGTCCGCCAGCAGTGTCAAGACGTCCCGCTGTCGGCGCGTCAGTCCGAACGGGTCCTGCTGCGAGCTGGCCCGGCGCTGCGGTATCTCGCGAGAGCGATAGGCCTCGGCCGTGGAGCCGAATGGAGTGAGGCCGCGGGGGACCGCAAGGCGCCCGGCGAGAACCTCCTGGACCGCCTCGATGATCTCGTCGTCCCGCTGCAGCTTCGAGATGAAGCCGTGAAACCCCTCCGCGATATAGTGGAGGACCTGGTCGAAGGTGCCGTTGCTCGAGATGACGACATAGCGCGTCGTCGGGGAGGCGCGCTTGAAATCCCAGATGACCGCCGGATCGGTGGATCCCGTCAGGCCAAGGCTGACCAGAACGAGATGGATCGGCTGTTCCTCCATCAGGTTGCGCATCAGGCCGTCAAAGTCTTCGGCTTCGAGAAGCTCGGCCTCCGACAGGGCGGCCTGCAGGATCGTGCGCAGGCCCGTGCGGTAGAGCGCATGTTCGTCGGCAACGAGGATCCTTGCCATGGTCGTGCCGCCGCTCTGGTCGCTTTTCGGTGGGGATGCGACCGTGATGTCGGGCTCCGCCAGTCGCTGGCGGGTCCCGGGCGCAGGCCCCTATCCCCGGAGACTTTGGTAGCGGGAACGGCCCGGCAAGTCGCGACGCTCTTCTGGAGATGCCGTCGCGGGGCGCGTGGCCATAATTGTTCCAGTCACGCCAAGTTGAGTACTCCGCACAGGAGCAGGTCCGGCAGTTCAGCGCGCCAACGGCTTAGTCACGGCCGTCAGACGTCGAGAATCCAGCCATGGCTGGCGCCGTATCTGATGATGTCGAGACGGGAGTGCAGCATCAGCTTCTTGCAGGCCCTGTAGCGATAGGTCTCGACCGATTTGATGCCGAGGCCGACGCGCCGGGCGATCTCCTTGTTGGAGTGGCCGACTGCAGCCAGGCGCAGGACCTGCATCTCGCGATAGGTCAGTGTGTCGCTCGCGGCTGCCGTGGGCATGCCGGCCGTCGGGCAAAGCTTGCGGATCCATTCCGAGCGAAAGTCCTCAAGGTCCGAATCGATATAGACCCCGCCGCTCAGGACCGTTCTAAGTGCCTGTGCCACCTTGTCGCCTGCGGATGCCTTGAGGACGTAGCCGCGAATGCCGGCCCGCAGTGCCTTCTGGACATAGCTCGGCTCTTCGTAATGGGTCAGCATGACGATCAGGGTGTCGGGCATCTCTTCAAGGATGCGTTCGGCCAGCGTCAGGCCGCTCATGCCTGGGAGCCCCATGTCGAGGACCGCGAGGTCGGGGCGCTGTCCGCGGACGAGCGCAAGCGCCTCCGCCGCGCAACTCGCCTGTCCAACCAGCTCGAAATCCGGCATGTCCAGCACGAGGGCCCTCAGCCCCGCCAGAACGACCGGGTGATCGTCGACCAGGATGATCCGCGTCGTCACGACGGGGCGCTCCGCGGCGCGCTATCGGTCAGGGGCGCGATTGCGGTGACGATCGTGCCTTTGTCGCAGCGTGGCCCAATACCCAGCGTCCCCCCCACATCCGCCATGCGCTGACGCATGCCAGGAAGTCCGATGCCGGTGTGGATGTCATCTCCCGGCCGCTCGGGCACGTTTTGAAGCCCGGCACCATCGTCGGCTATGGTGAGCGAGACCGATGTCCCTGCGAAGTCCAGGACGATATCGAGTTTTCGCGCGCCGAGCGCGTGTTTGAGGCAGTTCGTCAACGCCTCCTGCGCCACCCGGTAGAGAGCCTCCTCGATGGCGGCAGGCATCGGGTCGGGCTCGGCTCCCTTCCTCCTGAAGCAGAGCTGGAGCCGCCCATCCGCGGCGAACGAGGTTGCCATGGTCTCGATGGCTCGGCTGAAGCCGAGCTCCTCGACGATGCGTGGCCGGCCACTGACGACAGCATGGTGAATCTTGCGCCCGACCCCGGCGACGTGCTCGACGATCTCTTCGACGCGCCGCCTCGCCGGTCCTTTCGTGCTCTCCTGCAAGGCTCTCAGCTCGACGAGGACCTGGGCCATCTCATGCCCGGCATGGTCGTGCAGGTCCCGTGCTATGCGCTCACGCTCGTCGGCCCGGATATGGTTGAGCTCATTCTCAAGTTGATGCGTCCGCGCTTCCACGACCCGCAGCGCCTCGGCGACGAAGCAATATTGCTCGACCAGCCGGAGGCGGTCGCTGCGCAACTCGTCGAATTGCTGCAGGGCAACGCTGCGCTGCCTCTCAGCCGTCAAGCGTCTCATCCGTTCAGCAGCCGCCGAAAATCGCGAGTCGAGCAGGGGGAAGAGCCGCAGCAGAAGCGTCGCCGGCTGGCTCTTGCGCCGCGGCACCAGGACATTGCCGAAGCAGCGATAGTCGCCGGCGCCATCGGGACCATTGAAACCGACCCTTTCGATCAGGGGGTGGCGCGAGCCCGAGCAGGCCTGGAGATAGGTCCGCAAGGCATCGACCCGGCTCGCGCAGATATCGAACAGCGACGTGGCTGCGTGGCCGGGGGCAAGCAGCTGGCTTGCGGCGCGATTGAGCGCGCGGATGCTTCCATCGGTCAGGGCGATGACAGATGGCTCGAGATAGACCTCGAGATCCGGCTCATGCCGAAGCTGCAGATGCATCATCTCGGAAATATTCCCTCGTCCCTGGGCCCGGCTCCATCCGCTTCAGATGGAGGACCACACGGCATCCAGCTGCCCCTGAGGCAATCGTCTCCTCCAGATCGACCGCGGCGTACCCGACTGCGTTGGCGGTCAGGCGGCCGAAGATGTTCGATGTCAGCATGCACAGTGAGGGGTGGTTCGCCGCTGCCCGGCCAAGAGGGCACGAGCAATTGCTGAACACGACCCGGTCTTCGTCCTGCTCGGTGATCGAGAATGCACCGCCGGCGCGGTTCTTCAGGTCGATCAGGATCTCGAGCAGTTGATCTCGGTTGAGGTGCTGGACTCCGAGTGCCGTCTTGTACTGTCTTTCGATATCGGTACCCAGGCGCGCGGCGATGCCGCTGACATAGGCGCAGGCATCGTCGACCCCTGCGATGCTTTCCAACAGGTCAGCCATGTCGGCGACCAAAGTGTTGAAAAGACCATGATGGTCGAAGTCGATATCGAGCGCGCCGATGCTCGGCGAAATATTGGAGACGGATGGATTCACGCTCGCTAGCCCCCGAATTGACAGATGTCCCAGGCGAATATGTTTCGTGCGCAGCTCCGTGCGGGATCGCTCACTCGCTATGATAACCAGGATAACAGCCCTTCTTCGACGGTTTTCGGAACAGCTCAGTTCAGAAAATCACCTCCTAGCTCAGAGATGAATCTCCATTTATCTTTCTATTATTTAGGAAATTATATGAGTAATAATAGAATTAGCCAAGTTTTGAGATAAAGTTTAATTTACATAAAAATCCAAGATGAGATTTTGTGAAATTGGTCTTTTCTCTAAAAGCATAAAGGTATTAGATTTATCCGTTCCCTCAAGGTAGCTCTGCTCAAATTTTGCCGGGATATTTATGTTGGATATGCCGGCAAAAGAGGCAGGAAAGCAGCGATTAGCAGGGTATCACTAGAGCAGATCGTGCAGGCTATCTCAGTTCGAGGCGCCTATCTTCAGGCTGATAATAGCACATTATCGGTGTTTGTCTGCCCCGAATTGAGGATGTATTTCCAAAACGGTTTTTTTAAATTGTGAATTCTAACATAAGTTGTATCGTCGATTCTGTTTCGAATTCTCAAGGGCCGGTGTTGTCGCCTTTTGGGGTGAGCAGGAAAGGGAACGATAAAGTATTAATTAGATATATTTATTAATTTAATGCTTGAAATCAGATTCAAACAATTTAAAATTGATCGTTATTGGCAGATAATAAGCTTGTAAGCTATGATAATTGATAGTTTAAGCTGGATATGACCAATTTTCGGTCATCTGGAAAATTCATAGCTGTACAAATGATGGCGGATCGCCAAATCATCCTCCTGGTAAGAATTTCGTGATCGGTGCGTCCATACGCACGATTTCGTAGCGAAAGTGCCGCGTAAGGCATTGGAATGCCCGGTAGCCGCCAGGTCAATGTTGACAGCCGTTCACATTTGGGAAGGTGCCGGTCATGGCTGAGTTCCGTTACGTCATCATGCCGGTGGATTCGGCAGGCGAATGTATCGCTGATGGGGCTGCGAGATCAGCTTGCGGAAGCGCCGCCAGGCAAAGGGCAGAAAGCTCTGCTCGGCGTGATCGCGAGGCGTGCGCAGCACCAGATCGGGATCGATCAGCATTGCTCCGCCGGTCAGCGCGGCGAGGCGGCGATTGAAGACGAGGTGCTCGCAGATGGCGGGGCCTTCCTGACGATAGCTACCGAGACGATATGTCCCGGCACGATAGAGGCACAGGCCGTTGAAGGTCGAGGCGCAGGCGATCTCGTGATCGGAGGTGAGGGCGCGCTGGTGCGGATAGATGCGTGAGCAGAAGAAGCGGTAGTATCTGACGATGTCGGATCGGTTTCCCGCGAGGTCGCCGAGCAGTGTCGTGAAGGATCTGTGCTCGTCTTCATAGGCGAGGAGATCGTAATAGTGCGGGCGCGAGCTCGCCGACACCCCGAAGATGCCTGGTCGATCGAGCTTCGCGGCGGCGGCGAGCAGCGCCGGGATCGGGGGCGGCGTGGCGATGACATTGTCGATGTCGAGCACGCAGACGAAGCGGGGTTCGAGGCCCGACGCTTCGAGCTCGCTCTTGAGCCGTTCCCGACCCAGCGCCATCCGCCTGAGCCGCTCCGGCTCGTCCGCCATGAAAGCCGTCGGGACGAGGGTGATCTCACCGCGCGACTGGGCCTGCTGGAGCAGCGCGTGCGTTCCGTCCCGCGAGCCGTTTTCGCCGACGAAGGCGACGACGCTCGAGCCGCTGCGTTTCAGCGTCTGCAGGAGCTCAAGAAAGGGTGGGATCGTGACGGCACAATCCTTGGCCAGAGCCAGGAAGGCGAAATCCGGCCGGATGTCCCCCGCTTGTCTCACGTTGCGGGGGCCCTGATGGCGATCAGCGATTTCGGCAGGAACAGGATGTTCTCGGTCAGGATTTCCGCGTCCGGAAAGAGCTCGGCGAGCTGGGCCCGGTCAAGCATCGTGGTGCCTTCGACGATCTGCATGGCCTGGTCGAGGGAGCCTGCCTTCGCGTAGAAGCCGCGAGCCTTGCTCGACACCATCCGCCGCTGCAGCGGCTGTGGCAGCCAGTGCATGATTGGCGCATTGCTGTGCGGATCGAGCGGAAACCAGAAGTTCGGCGTCTGCACGTAGTAGTTCGGCGCGAGACGTCTGACCTCGGCCGCGACGCGCTTCATGTCGGCCCAGCGGCCGACATGTTCGATCAGCGAATTGGAGTGGACGAAGTCGAAACTTCGGTCGTCGAATTCATGGACGTCGCGCGCGTCGCCCTGGATGACATGGAAGCGCGGATCGGGCGAGGGCGGCTTGGCTTCGATGTTCAGGAGCCAGATCTCCACCCCCGAAGGCGGTAGGTCGAACTGCCAGTAGTCGGCGTCGCCGCCCAGATCGAGGATGCGGCAGGAGCCTCGTTTCTCGATCACGGAGTCGATGATCGGGCGGACATAGGTCTTGAAGCGTTCCTCACGGAACTGGGAGCGGCGGAACGAGCGCGGAATCATGTTCATGAGCTCTTCGCCTCGCGATGACCTGCCGGTTCCCGATAACGATCCTAGCGTTGGGCGTTCGGCCGGCAGCCCGGTCTGACGACTGAGCGCTAGGGCTTCTGGACTAAGCCGTTCTGGGCAGGGGGGGCCTGATCGGCCCGGATGATCCGGCCGTTCGCCTCCTGGCCGAGAGCGCGGAAGCGCTCGTAGGAGACCGGCTCACCGCCCCAGATGAAGAGCGGGGCCTCGGTCGGCCCGCGCAGCACATAGGTGTTGCGGTCGAACTGGTTTCCGCCTGTTTCGATGATCCTGAAATTCGGATTGGCATCGGGAACGTCGCTTGCTCCGCCGGAGAGGCCGGAGTTGCCGTCGTAGACGACTTCGTTGTCGTGCACGGAGTTGCGCGCCGTCAGGTAGAACAGCTTCTTTTGGCCGTCCTTCAGCCTGGGTTGATCGAGCCGCTCGCGGCCCTGGTCGACGATGACGATGCCAGTCCCGCCTGGGGCCACGGTGACCTTGTTGCCGTAGACGCTCACGCCTTCGGACGCGGCGATCTGGATGCCGGCGCCCCAGATCCAGGCGCTGCCCTGCTGGCCGCCGCGTCCGGTTCCATTCAGGCGAACCGTATTGTTGCGGATGATGGCGTCGAAGCTGATCTCGTAGAAGATTCCGGCGTCCGAATTGCGCTCGACGAGATTGTTCTCGAACAGGACGTGGCGGCAGTCGACATCGCACCACAGCCCCGAGCCGTAGTTGTCGTGCACATGATTGCCGCGCAGCGTCAGGCGCTCGACCTTGCCGGCCTTGACACCGCCGGCCTCCCAGGCGGCGTCGAAGCCGTAGATGTTGTTCTCGTAGATCTCGTTGTTCTCGATCACGACATCGCTGCCGTTGGGCGAGATGCCGAGCTGGCCGTTATGGTGCACCCTGTTGCGGCGGACCATGCTCCTCTCGCCGGTCGCGATCCCCGATCCGCTGTTGAAGCGGACCTCGTTGTCCTCGATCACCCAGTCGGTGGCGCGGGGATGCTCGTCGCCGAAGATCGCGCCCTGCTGGGCGGGCGTCGCATATTTCTCGACGATCAGGCCCTTGACGGTAACGCCGCGCGCGCCCCGATTGTTGAACGCATAGAGCACGCGCGTCCGTTCCAGGGTTCGGCCGCGCGGATCGTCCGCGAAATAGCTCAGCCCTGTCGCGGCATCGGAATAGACGCGTCCCGATCGCAGGTCGGCACGGTCGGAGACCGGCTCCAGCGGTTGGCCATCGAGAAAGAAGCGGCGCGGATCGTTGCAGCGGGCGCGGCTGGGCAGGCACGAGCCGAATGGCTTGATCCCGAACTGCGGCATGGCGGTCGTCCAGAAGGAGTCCTTCTGGCTGATATCGGTGATCAGTTCGGCTCCGTTCAGGATGGCGCCGGGCTTGCCGATGAAGGTCTGCCGGTCCTTGGGGACGATCATCTGGGTGCGGTGGATGCCGGCCGCAATGCAGAAGGTCGCTCCCTGTGGGGCCTTGTCGACGAGCGCTTGGATGGACGCGCCGACCGGCACCGGAATGGAACCGGGCGGGCAGGGGGCGCTGTCGGCCGCCTCGGAAGGAGGGCTGCCGAGCAGTGTCACCGCGCCAAGGAGGATTGCGCCAGCGATCTGGGCTCCCTTGCGCGCGGTGCGACCGACGCGGACGGGTGGTTCGACGACATGCCAGGCGCGATAGACCATCAGCGAGCCGAAGCCGATCCCGAACAGGATCCAGAAGGGGATGCCGAGCATCGGTCCTTCGAGCGCGACGTCGAAGGAGGCGTCGATGATGATCGAGGCGAAATAGCAGACCAGGAAGACGAAATAGCGCGCCCAGTCGAGGTCGCCGCGCCGCCAGGCGAGATGGGCGGCCCGCAGCAGCGCGATCGTCCAGCTGCCGATGGTCAGGAGCCAGAGGGCCAGGCCGGGCACGCCGCCCCGGGCGAGATAGGTCATATGCACGCTGTGAGGGCTGCGCACAGTCGGCCCGCCGCGTTCGAGGCCGACGACGAAGCCGTCCGCCTCCGCCAGATTCATGCCGAAACCCTTGCCCGTCCAGAAATAGGGGCCGTGGACGGTGTAGTTGCGAATGGCTTGCCACCAGCTCAGCCGCCATTGCTTGGTCCCGTCGAGATTGTTGGCGTCGCTCGATCCGGCGACGCTGGCGAGGTTCTCGACCACGGCGGCCGCGCTGATCGGCCGCTCGCCTCGCGGCAAATCGATCTCGAGATCGGCGGCGGCGGCCAGGAGCATCGCGACCGTGAGGGCGGCGGTGATGGTTGCGAGGCGGCCGATCTGACCGGTCAGGACCATGGCCAGAACCAAAGGGAGCAGCAGGGCCAGCATGCCGCCCCGGCTCTGGCTGGCGATCAGCAGGGCCGCGCTGAGCGCGACGACGAGCCAGGTCCGGCTGACCTTGCACAGGCCGACCAGGACGAGCACGAGCGCGCCGCAGAGATGCGCGGCGAGCTCGCCCGAGCGCACCGAGATGATCTCGACATTCTGGCCGGGCAGTTTCGGGATAGAGGCGAAGAAGAACCGCGCGATCAGATAGAGGACGATCGCGATCGGGATCAGGACCCGCGCCTGTATCCGGAAATAACCCATGATCTGGGCGATGCGGATCGGACGCTCCACGATCAGCGCCGCAACGATGAAGGCGAAGCCGCCATAGAGAGCGACCGCGCCGTCGCGCAGCGCGTCGACCCCGTGGGCGCCAATGCCTTGCAGCGTTCGCAACAGAACCCAGCCCATCAGCAGTGCCGCGCTGAGTGCCGGCACGGTTGTGAGCAGCGCCGCGGTGCAGCCCGAGGCGAGGAAGGCGAGCAGGCCGAGCGCGAACAGCATCTCGCCGACGAAGAGCGGCGGCAGGCCGAGATAGGCGAAGCTCTTGCCGAAGACGACATAGCCGGCAAAGCCGAGCGCCAGGATCGGCAGGTAACGGTCGGTCGCTCGCTGGTCACTCGCAACGCCGGCCGGTGCTCGTGGCATTCCCTTCACGGTCCACCCTTGCTCTGCGCGGCGGCTGCCGTCTCGGGAGGAGCGTAACGCCCGGCCGGGCCGGAGCAGGCTGGGCATCCGAGGTAGCCATGCCGGCGAGGCAGCCGGCCCACCTTCCTTCTGGGCAGTCCGTATGCCCAGCGCCGTCAGGAAGAGGGCGACGTTAGACTTCGCCCGAGAAGATGCGGCCGGGTAATCGTCGACGGAGGCCCGATGACGTTCAGCACGGGCAGGATGGGTGGGTATTTCGGCCGGGCGCGGCGCGAGCCGGGTCGTGCCGCCTCGGGTCAGCGCAGGCCCGGCAAGGTATCCGAGGGTATCCGGGCTCGCCTTCGCGCGATGCGCGATCCAGCGCTGTCCTTCACCGACCAGGCACTGTCGAGCGCCTGCAATTTCCTGACGACCATTCTGCTCGCCCGCGCGCTCGGCCTCGAAGCTTTCGGCGTCTACACGATGGTCTGGCTCGCACTCTATCTCGCGATGAGCCTGCAGCTCGGCCTGATCGTCAGCCCGATGATGAGCATCGGCACGAAGGAGCAGGGGGCGAAGGCCGAGGCCTACTACACGATCGTCTTCCTGCATCAGGCCGGCTATGTCGTCGTCGCCAGCGGCGCGATCTTTTTTGCCCTGACTTTCGTCGCAGGCGCGGACTCGGCCCTGGCCGATGTCGCGCTGCCGGGCGCGATGGCTGCGGCCTCCTATCTGACGCAGGACTTCCTGCGGCGTTATCTGTTCGCCCGCCGCCGACCCGCCGGAATCCTGCTGATCGACATGATCAACCAGGCCCTCAAGCTCGGCGCGCTCGCCGCCCTCTGGCAGGCCGGGATGATTGGCGTCGCGAATGCATTGTGGGCCGTTGCCGCCGCTGCTGCCGTCTCCACCCTGTGCGGATTGAGCATGTCGGGACCGCTGCTGTGGCGCCGGCAGATCCTGACCAGCGTCACCGCGCGGCAATGGCACTCGGCGCGCTGGCTCGTCCTGACCGGCTCGGTGCAATGGGTGCTCAGCTATAGCGGACTCCTGGTGACGGCCGGCCTGTTCGGGCCGAAGGTGCTCGGCGCCCTCAGGGCGGCGCAGAGCCTGCTCGCCGTGCTCAACGTGGTGCGCGAGGCGCTGGAGAACATCGTGCCGCCCCTGGCCGGGAAGGCGTTCGTGGAGCGTGGCATGCCGGGGCTCCACCGCACGCTCGGCCGCGCCATGCTGTTTGCCGGGTTGACCGGGGGCGCGACTGTTATCGGCCTTGGCCTGTTCGGTCCCTGGCTGCTTCACCAGCTCTATGGCGGCGAGATCCTCGAATACGACTGGGTGATCATCTGGTACGCCTTCGCTTTCCCGATGGCGCTGACGAGCCTCGTCCTCGGCTGCGCCTTCCGGGCGCTGGAGCGCACGCGGCCGGTCTTCGTCGCATCGTTCGTCGGGGGGTGCTTCAACCTGCTCGCGGTCTATCCGGCGGCGGCGACCTTCGGCGTCGCCGGGCTGGTCGCGGTGACCCTCCTGTCGGAACTCGCCGCTCTCGCCGTCCTGGCGATGCTTGCGCTGCGGATTCCGGGCCTCCTCTCCAGTCCACCGACGGCACCGGCCAGCGGCCGCATGATGGCGGCGCCCTCGCCATGATGCCGCTTCCGCCCTCCCAGGTGCATCTCTGGTGCTGCCGGGTCGATCTGCCTGCGATCGAGGCGGCCGGGCGTCGCGGTATCCTGTCGGATGAGGAGCGCGCGCGCGCCGACCGCTTCCATGACGCCAAGGCACGGATTGCTTTCGTCGTGGCGCGCAACTGGCTGCGGCGCGTCCTGGCGCTCTACGTTCCCATTTCGCCGCCCCGGCTCCGCTTCGGCGAGACGGCGTTCGGCAAGCCGTTCCTCGTGAATGAGTGTAGCGGGCCCCCGATCGCTTTCAATCTCAGCCATTCCGGCGAGCTCGCGATCGTCGCGGTTGCGCAGGGCATGCCGGTCGGAATCGACATCGAACGCATCCGGCCGGTTTCGGCCGATCTCCTCGCCGGCTGCCTCGCGCCGCGGGAGTTCGCCATGCTCGCCGCGCTGACGCCGGAGCTGCGCGAGGAATCCTTCATCCGCTGCTGGACACGCAAGGAGGCCTGTCTGAAGGCGATCGGCGTCGGCCTCAATGGCTCGCCGTCGAGCTTCGAAGTCTCGCTGGATCCGTTCAGGGCGCGGCTTCTGACGGTGGAATCCGACCCGGCCGAGGCCGATCTCTGGCAGCTCGCCGATCTGGAACCGGCTCCGGGCTATTGCGGCACGCTGGCGGCGCGCCATCGCGGTTGGTCGCCGGTCTGGATGGCCCGGCCATAGCCTCGCCGGCGGAACGGTGTCCGGATCAGCTCCGGGTCTGCGCCGTGGCCTCGAGGATCCGCTCGGCCATCGTCCGCGAGCCTGCCTCGGAGAAGGCGCCTTCATGGCCCTCGCCATCGACCGAAAAGCAGGGCGTGTCGGGCCTGAGATGCCCAGCCCAGCCGAGGGTGGCATCGGGCGGCCAGCCGGCCGGGATCGCGCCGCTCCGGAAGATCAGGACGCGCCCGTCATAGTTCGGCAGCGCATAGCGCTGGACCAGGGCCTCGAGCTCGTCGGTCGTCCGCCAGAAATCGGCCTCGTCGGCCGCTTCCTCGGCCGGGCGCCAGAAGATCAGGCGCTTCGCCTGCCGGACGGCGGCGGTCGATTGCAACCAGAACGACATGCGCGTCACGAAGCTGCGTGGCCCGCCTTGCCAGAAGCGTCGGGCAAAGCGGCCGGCCCGCTTCAGTCGGAACCATAGGCGTGCGCCATAGGGCAGTCGCAGGAAGTAGCCCGGCGCCCAGCAGTCGATCAGCATGACCAGGTCGACCTGCTTGCCGCTCGCCAGCAATTGCTTTGCGACTTCCAGCGTGATCACGCCGGAGCGGCAGAAGCCCGCGAGCCGATAGCGGCCATTCGGTTCCGTCGCGACGATCGCTTCGCAATAGGCGGAAGCGAGTTGCTCGATCGAATTCGGCGCAGCGCCATTCACCAATGGATCGAGCAATTGCAGTGCGGCGAAAGGTTGGTCGGGACCGAGTTCCTGCGCCAGAGGTCGATACAGGCGCAGATTATGGGCGGTATGGTTGAGCGCGAACAAGGTCGGTTGCGTGCCGGCCTTCTGCAGCCAGGTCCGGCGCAGGGCCGTCACGTCGATCACCGGCGGCGGGGCCGGCGTCGCCGGCAGCCAGAGTGGCGATGCGATCGGCAGGGAGGTCGGCGCCGGGCGCGGCAGATGTGCGGTTGGATTGGCGACGAGTGTCTCCGCCAGGCTCTCGAATTGCGCCGCCAGCTCATGAGCGGTCGCTTCGTCATAGAGGTCGAGATGATACTCGCAGGTCAGGCGCCAGCCCTCCTCGCGCTCGACCAGGATGAAGTTGAGGTCGTAGAGCGCGCCTGGCAAGGGCGATGGAATCCCTGATAGCTGAAAACTGTCATTGGCGAGCTCGCCGATGAAGGCGCGCTGGACGATGAAATTGATCGAGATCGGCGGACGGCCGGTGTCGCCACGGGTTGGCAATAGCGACACGAGCCTGTCGAACGGCCATAGATGATGATCGACCGCGTCCTCGAAGGTGTCGCGCGCGGCCTGGCAGAGATCGAGGAAGCTCTGCTCCTCGGAGACCTTGGTCCGCAGCACGAGCGTGTTGACGAACGGGCCGACGATCGCTTCCAGCTCGACATCGTCCCGGTTCGCCATTTGCGTGCTCAGCACGAGGTCGCAGGCACCGGTCCGTTGCCGGAGCAAGGTCAGGAGAACGGCGTAAGCGACTGAAAAGAAAGTCGTACCTTCCTTCCGTGCAAGATCGGCCAGGCCTGTTGTCAGGTGGCGGGGAAGCAGTCGCGACAGCGAGGCGCCGTTCGTGCTCCGCGTCGCCGGCCGCGGACGATCGCCCGGCACCTCGACGATGGACAACTCGGCGAGCTTGCCCTGCCAATAGGCTTCCTCGCGCGCGAGCACGCCGCCTTCCATGCTGTCCTGGCTGCCCTCGGCGAAGTCGGAATATTGCAGGGGAAGCTCGGAGAGGACCGGCTCGCGGCCGCGGCCGAGCGCCTGGTAGGCTGCGACGAAATCCTTGGCGATGAGGCCCATCGACCAGCCGTCGCTGACGATGTGATGGGCGACGACGAGGATTACTGCCTCGGCGCGGCTCTTGCGCAGTAGCGTCGCCCGCAGCAACGGGGCTTCCCCGAGATCGAAGCGCGTGCAGGCTTCGCTCTGGGCGATGCGATCGGCCTCCCGGGCCCTGTCCGCCTCAGGCAGGCCGGAAAGGTCGATCTCCGGCAGCTTGAAAGGAACGTGCTCGGCAATCGCCTGGACGGGCCGCCCATCCTCCAGCCGGATCGCCGTTCGCAGGGATTCATGGCGGTCGAGGATCGCCTGGAATGCATCCCGCGCCAGGGACGCGTCCAGATGCCCGCGGATCCGCCATTTCACGGCGATGTTGAGCGCCGGCGTGCCGGGATCCCTGGCGTCGATCTCCCAATAGCGTTGCTGCGCCGACGAGCACCGGGCGGTCATCACGATGTGCTCTGGTTCGCGGAGATGCGGTTCCGGTTCGCGGGTGAACTGGTTTGCCATGATCGTTCACCCTCTCTCGCGCTGCGAGGCGGCGCTCGGCTCGTTCGGCTGCTGCGCACCGTCGCGCGGGCGTCGCCATGGCCGCTTCCAGAACGTCGCGGCAGGCGCGGCCGCTTCGGCGGCGGGCTCGTCGGGCAGCGCGGCTGCGACGGCGGCGATCGTCCGGTTCCGGAAGAAGTCCCGGGCAGCGACCTTGAGGCCTTCGCGGCGGGCCCGGCTGGTGATCTGGAAGATGCTGAGGGAATCGGCTCCAAGGTCGAACAGGTCGTCGTGGACATCGATGTCCTCGCGCCGCAGCACCTCGCTCCAGATGCGGATCAGCGTGTCCTCGACAGGGGTCCGTGGCGCAGCCTTGTCCGCCGTCTTCTCGGCCTTGGGCGCTGGGCTCTGGGCATCCGGCGCCGGCAGGGCCGCGCGATCGAGCTTGCCGCTCGAGTTCAGCGGCAGGGCCGGCAGGCCGACCCAGGCGGTCGGGACCATGTAGTCCGGCAGGTCCTGCGCCAGCGCCGCTCGCAATTCGGACGGCGGGGGGCTGTCCGCACCGGTGACGTAGTAGCAGACGAGCCGTGGCTCGCCCGGCACGTCCTCGCGCAGGATCACCGCCGAGACGATGCCGGTCTTGCGGGCGAGCACGGCCTCGATCTCGCCGGGCTCGATGCGGAAGCCGCGCAGCTTCACCTGATGGTCGAGCCGCCCGAGATGCACGATGCGGCCGTCCGGGAGATATTTGGCGCGGTCGCCGGTGCGATAGGCCTTGGCGCTCGTGCCGGGGTCGACCGGGTTGGCGATGAAGCTCCTGGCGGTAAGCTTGGGATTGTTGGCGTAGCCGCGCGCCAGGCCCGTGCCGGCGATCAGCAGCTCGCCGGGGATGCCGACGCCGACAGGCTCGTTGTTGGCGTCGACGACATAGAACTGCGTATTGGCGATCGGCAGGCCGATGGTGACGATCTCGTCCTCCGGCTGGATGCGTGCGACCGAGGACCAGATCGTCGTCTCGGTCGGCCCGTACATGTTCCAGAGTTCGCCGCCGCCTTCGAGCAGCTTGCGTGCGAGGTCGAGCGGCAGCGCTTCGCCGCCGCAGAGCATGCGCAGGCCCGGCCGTGAGCGGAAGCCGGCTTCGAGCAGCAGGCGCCAGGTCATCGGCGTCGCCTGCAGCACGTTTGCGCCGCTCTGCTGCAGCCGCGCCAGCAGTTCGGCGCCGTCCTTGGCTTCGTCCGAAGTCGCGATCGCGACCCGGCCGCCCTGGATTAGCGGCAGCAGCAATTCGAGCGCGGCGATGTCGAAAGTCACCGTGGTGACGGCGAGCATCGTGTCGGAACGGGAGAACCCAGGCTCGCGCGCCATCGCGAACAGCAGGTTCGATAGTCCGCCATGGCTGACCTCGACGCCCTTCGGCGCGCCGGTCGAGCCGGAGGTGTAGATCACGTAGGCGAGCTGGTCGGGGGCGATCGCGGCCACCCGGATCCCGGCGAGGTTCGCCGTGGTCCGGTCGACATCGATCAGCATGACGCTCTCGTCGGGCTCGACGATGGCCGGGTCGAGCGGACCGGCGGTCAGCAGCGCGACGGCCTCGGAATCCCTGAGGATCCGCTGGATGCGCGCCTTCGGCATGACGGGGTCGAGTGGTACATAGGGGAAGCCGGCCTTGAGTGCGCCGAGCATGCCGGCGATCAGCGCGGGCGAGCGTTCGAGCAAGAGGCCGATGCGGCTTTCGGGAACGTCGACGCGCGCCGTCAGCTCGGCCGCGATCCGGTCGGCCCAGGCGTTCAGGGCGGCATAGGAGAGCTGCTGGTCGCCGCAGGAGACGGCGATCGCCTCGGGCTGCTGCTGGACCTGGCGTTCGAAAGCCTGGATCGTGCCGTCGTCGCTCTGCAGCGCGACCTGCGTATCGTTGATCTCGGAGACGAGGCGCTGGCGCTCGTCGCCCTCGATCAGCGGCATCGCTGCGATGACCATGTCGGGGTTGGCGACGAAGGCGGCGAGCAGCGTGCGGTAGTGGCCGAGCCAGCGGTCGATCGTCGCCGCGTCGAAGAGATCGGCGCCGTAGCAGCAGTCGATCCGCAAGCCATCGTCGGATTCGCCGATGTTGAAATAGAGATCGAAGGTCGAGAAGGCCTTGGGGTTCGGCTCGGCGCTCGCCTTGACGCCGGCGCCGAAGTCGAGATTGCCGGCCAGCCGCTCGAGGTTGAACTGCACCTCGACGAGCGGCAGCCGCCCGGAGACCGGCGGGACGCGCAGCCGCTTCAGCAACGCGCCGAGCGTGAAGCTCTGATGGTCATAGGCGTCGAGGATGAGGCGCCCGACCTTGTCGAGATGGGCCGAGAACGGCTCGGCCGGATCGATCCCGCCGCGGATCGGCAGGAAGTTGACGCAATGGCCGACGGGCGAGGGACCTTCGAGCTGCGATTGCCCGGCAGCAGGCACTCCGATGACGAGGTCGCGCTGGCCAGAGAGCCGCAGCAACAGCACCTGGAAGCTGGCGAACAGCGTGGCGAACAATGTCCGCCGGCGCTTTGCACCCGCCGCCTTCACCTGGCGATAGAGCTCGACCTCGATGAAGCTGGTGCGCGTGCCGCCATTGAAGCTGCGCGGCGCCTGCCGTTGCCGGTCGGTCGGCAACTCGAGCGGGGTGGGAAGCTCCGCGAACGTCTTGGTCCAGTAAGTTGCCGCTTCTTCCGTGCGCGGGTCCTGCCGCGTTTCCGTGGCGTAGTCCGCGAAGGGCATCGCTGCCGGCAGCCCATCCACGCCGGAGCGATAGGCGGTGGCGATCTCGTCGAGCAGGATGTTGGTCGACCAGCCGTCGCAGACGATGTGATGCGCCGAGAGGATCAGCACATGCTTCTGCTCGCCGAGCCGGATGATCTCGGCTTCCGCCACCGGTCCCTGCACAAGGTCATAGGGGCGGCTGGCATAGCCCTCGATCAACGCTTGCAGGGCTGCTTGCGGATCAGGCTCGCCGCGCAGGTCGCTGATCGCAACCGGGAACGTCCCCGAAGGCGGGAGCTGCATCGTCTCGCCATCGGCGGAGAACCGCGCGTGCAAGATCGCATGCCGTGCCGCGACCTGCCTGACCGTCTCGGCGAGGCGCAGCGCATCGATATGGCCGTCCAGCGTCAGGCTGACGGATTCGTTGAAGGCGGCGCTGGCTTCGGGGCCGGTCTGGTCCGACAACCAGATCTCGGTCTGGGCCTCGGTCAGAGGCAGCTCGATCTCCGACGGAGCGGCGGGCATGTCCGGCGGCAGGCTCTCGGCGGCCGTTCCGGGCAACATCCCATCCCGGCGCATCAAGGCGAGGCTGTCCTCGAAGGCGGCGATGATCGCCGCGATCTCGGCATCGCCATGCTGGGTGGTCAGGAAGCAGGGATAGTGTTCCTGGATGAAGATTCCGCGGGCGCGCAGATGGTAGTGCAGCAGGCTGCCGAGACGATGATCGCGGCCCGGCTCGAAATAGGCGACGCTGCCATAGCTCTCGATCGGCACGTCCCAGCCGACCTTGGCGAAGGCGCGCCGCAGCGCCTCGACGAGGCCCTGCATGCGCTGCGTCAGGGCCTCGGTCAGCGCCGGCCCTTTCTCCTTGAGATGCCTGAGCACGGCGACCGTCGCCGCCAGCACCAGTGGATGCCGGACGAAGGTGCCGGCGAAGAAGGTGACGCCGACCTCGGGGACGCTGTCGTCGCCGAAGCGCCAGGCGCCGCCGTCGAGCGCGTCCATGAAACGCGGCGTGCCGGCCAGGAGGCCGACGGGGAGGCCGCCACCGACGACCTTGCCATAGGTGGCGAGGTCCGGCTTGATGCCGAGCAGGGCCTGCACGCCGGCCGGATGGACGCGGAAGCCGGTGACGACCTCGTCGAGCACCAGTGCCGTGCCGGCCTGCTCGGTGATCGCGCGCACTTCCTTGAGGAAGGCGACGGGCAGATAGCCCGGCCGGCGACTCTGCACCGGCTCGACCAGGACGGCGGCGAGCTCTTGCGCATGCTCGCGCAGCCAGGCGAGGCTCTCGTCCGTGCCGTAGTCCAGGATGGTCATGCGCCCGACGGCGTCCGCCGGAATGCCCGGAGCCGCCGGCACCGAGCGGTGCTGCTCGCCGACGCCGCGGACCAGAACCTCGTCGAACTGGCCGTGATAAGCGCCTGAGAACGCGACGATTCTGTCACGGCCGGTGATGGTGCGGGCGACGCGCATCGCCGCCATCACCGCTTCCGAGCCGGTGTTGCAGAAGGCGACGCGGGCGTGGCCGGTCAGTTCGCAGAACAGTCTCGAGGCCTCATGCGCCAGCGGCGATTGCGGCCCGATCGCGAAACCGTCCGTCAGCTGGGCCTGGACTGCCTCGACGACGAAATCGGGCGCATGGCCGAAGGCGGTCTGGCCGTAGCCGTTGACGAGGTCGATATAGGTGTTGCCGTCGACGTCCCAGATCCGGGCACCTTTCGCCCGGGCGGAGACGATCGGGTAGACCATCTCCTTCCAGTCGGCGGCGAAGCCGGAGACGGTGCGCGGATCGGCCAGGACCGGGCGGTGCTGGTCGGCGAGCCGCTTCGAGGTCGCGGTCCTGCCGACATAGAGCTTGGTCAGCCGGGCGACATGCGCGCGCTGAGCCTCGCTGAGGCTTTCGTTGCCTGTGCGGATCAGCGGCTTGAATCGTGCCGTTGAGCCGGTGGTGGTGCTTGTCGAAGCCGAGGGGGCGGGGGCAAGCTGCCGCTGGACGGCTGCCGGCTGCAGTGGAGCAGGCGAGGGCTGCAAGGCCGGCACCGCGGCCGCGATGGCCGGTGCTGCCGCCTGGCCGCTCAAGGCCTGGAGTTGGCGCTCCATCAGACGCGACATCACATCGAGCTGCTCGCGCATCAGCGCGTCCAGGCCCGAACCGGCTGGCTGCGCGCTGGCGGCCGCGGGAACGCTTGTGACGGGCGCCGACATGGCAGGTGCAGGCGCGGCCGGAGCCGCCGCCTGAACGACCGGCGCCGGCTTCGCCATCTCCTGCGGGCAGAGCTCGGCGATATGGCGCGTGACGTCGTCGACGCTCGGCAGATCGTCGAGCAGCTGGCGGAAGCGGATCTGGACGCCGAAGGTCGTCTGCAGACCCTGCGCCGCCTGCGTCAGCAGCAGCGAGTCGAAGCCGAGCTCGAGGAAGCTCGCGCCCGTCTCGTCCGCGCCGAAGGGCCGCCCCGACAGGTTCTCGAAGATCGCTGCGATCCGGCCGCCGAGCTCCGAACGGCCCAGGGGAATGTCGGTGTCAGCATGGGGAGGCATGGCCGGTTCCTGCTCGGGTTGAGTGGGAAGAGGTTGAACGGGGGCGACCGCAGGCGCGGCGACAGAGACGGCAGCCGAGGCGACTGGCGCCTCGACCCAGTGCCGGCTGCGTTCGAACGGATAGGTCGGGAGCGAGACGCGGCGCGGGCGGTCGCCGGCCTGGCAGGCCGACCAGTCCGGCGCGGTGCCAGCGGTCCAGAGACGTCCGAGCGCGGTGGCCAGCATGGCTTCGGCATCGCCTTGCGCATCGGGCAGGCAGGAGATGGCGGCCCGGCCCGCGCCAGCGCCTTGCAACGCGAAACTGGCCAGCGCGGCGCCGGGTCCCACTTCGAGCAGGATGGGCGAGAGGCTGCGCGCCAGCGTGGCGATGCCGTCGGCAAAGCGCACCGGCTCGCGCGCATGCCGCGCCCAATAGGAGGGATCGGTGGTCTGTTCGGCGCTGGCCCAGTCGCCGGTCACGCCGGAGATGTAGGGCAGCTCCGGCGCGTTGAGGCGAATGGCCGCGACCGACTCGGTGAACGGCGCGACCAGAGGGTCGATCATGGCGGAGTGGAAGGCATGCGACGTCTGCAGGCGCCGGTGCGTGACGCTGCGCTGCGCGAGCTCGGCTTCCAGCGCTTCGATCGCCTCGAAGGGGCCGGCAAGCACGCCCATGCCGGGGGCGTTGATCGCTGCCAGGCTGACGCCGCCTTGCGCCAGCGCCGCGATCTCGGCGTCGGGAAGGCGCACGGCGAGCATCGCCCCGCCGGGCAGCTCCTGCATCATCCGGCCGCGCCGGGCGACGAGCGATAGGGCGTCCTCCAGCGAGAAGACGCCGGCGAGGCAGGCGGCGGCGAATTCGCCGACGCTGTGGCCGATCATGGCGGCAGGCTGCAGGCCCCAGCTCAGCAGGAGCTGCGCCAGCGCGTATTCGACCGTGAAGATCGCCGGCTGCGCGAGCAGCGTCGCCGAGAGCCGCTCGGGATCGCCGCCATTGCTCGGATAGAGCAGCCCGCGCAGGTCGAGCCCGAGCTCAGGCTTCAGCAACTCGCAGCACAGATCGACCGTCCGGCGGAAGACCGGCTCGCCGGCATAAAGCTCCCGCGCCATCTGCGGATACTGCGAGCCCTGCCCGGGGAACATGAAGACGAGATCGCCGACGCCGGTCACGGCCGTGGCACGCTCGGTGTTCTGCTTGTGCAGGGCGGCAGCCGCCTCGGCATGACTGCCGGCGGCTACGGCGAGGCGGTAGGGGAAAGGCCGTCGCCCGGTCTGCAAGGTGAAGGCGATGTCGGCGAGACTCTGTTCGGGCTGGGCTTCGAGATGCTCCGCCAGCCGGTCCCGCGCCTTGCCGAGCGCCGCAGCGCTGCGGGCGGAGAGCGTCAGGACCTGGTTGCGGCGGGCCGGTGCCACGGTTTGGCTCGCGGGGGCCTGCTCCAGCACGAGATGGACATTGGTGCCGCCGAATCCGAAGGCGCTGACGCCGGCGCGGCGGGGCCCTTCATGCCCGGGCCATTCCTGCCTGTGGTCAGCGATGAAGAACGGGCTTTCCGGCAACTCCAGCGCGGGGTTGGGCCGCGTGACGTGCAGGCTCGCCGGCAGTATCCCGCTCTTCACCGAGAGCGCGGTCTTGATCAGCCCGGTGACGCCGGCGGCGGCGTCGAGATGGCCGATATTGGACTTGACCGAGCCGAGCGCGCAGAAGCCGCGATCCTCCGTCGTCAGCCGGAAGGCGGCGGTCAGACCGGCGACCTCGATCGGATCGCCCATCGGCGTGCCTGTGCCGTGGCATTCGACATAGCCGATCGAGCGCGCATCGATATCGGCGGCGGCGTGCGCCATGGCGATCGCCGCGGCCTGGCCGTCGACGCTCGGGGCGGTGAAGCCGACCTTGCCGGCGCCGTCATTGTTGACGCCGACACCGCGAATGACGGCGTAGATCTGGTCGCGATCCGCAACCGCATCCTCCAGCCGCTTCAGCACGACGAGGCCGGCGCCGCTGCCGAAGATCGTGCCGCTGGCGCCGGCGTCGAAGGGGCGGCAATGGCCGTCCGTCGAGACGATGCCACCCTCCTGGGCGAGATAGCCGCGCCGTTGCGGGAAGGTGATCGAGACGCCGCCCGCCAGGGCCATGTCGCAGCCATGGCAGAGCAGGTTCTGCACGGCCTGGGCGACCGCCAGCAGCGAGGTCGAGCATGCCGACTGGACGGCGACGCAGGGGCCGGTCAGGCCGAGCTTGTAACCTATCCGTGTCGCGGTGAAATCCGCGGCGGAGCCGACCAGCATCGGCAGGTTGCCGATCTGGAAGCCGGAGGTGTAGCCGGCGATCGCCGAGCGGTCGTGCAGCAGGTTCTGCAGCAGATAGGTGCTGGAGGTGGCACCGGCGAAGACGCCGATGCACTGGCCGGGCGCGGCGGGGTCGTAGCCGGCATCTTCGAGTGCTTCCCAGGCGCATTCCAGCAGCAGGCGCTGCTGCGGATCGGTGAGCGCGGCCTCGCGCGGCATCATGCCGAAGAAGGGCGCGTCGAACTGGTCGACGCCGTCGAGCACCGGCTTTGCCGCAACGAAGTTCGGGAGCGCGCGTGTTGCCGCGTCGAAACTGTCCTCAAGCGCGGCGGGCTCGAACCTCGTGATCGACTCCACACCGGCCAGCAGGTTCTGCCAGAGCATGCCGACGGTCGGTGCGCCGGGGAAGCGGCCGGCCATGCCGATGATCGCGATGGCGCGCTCGGGGAGGGGGTCAGTCATGCGAGCCGCCTATCGACGTGCTTTCAGGGAAGGGTGAGGGCAGGCCGCGCGAGCGCAGGCCGCGCTCGCGTGCCGCTGCGAGGCTGCCGAGCACGCTCGGCTTCTGCGGCGTCAGATGGCCGGCCAGGGCCCGCACGTTCGGGTAGCGGTAGAGATCGACCAGAGCGAACCAGGGCAGGTCCCGAACGAGGCGCCGGTGCAGTTCGGCGACGAGCAGGGAATTGCCGCCGAGATCGAAGAAATTGTCGTCGATGCCGACGATGTCGATCTGGAAGACGTCGGCGATGGCATCGGCGAAGCGCCGCTCCATCGCATTGCGGGGCGCAGCATAGGGCGCGGCGGTCTCCGGCCGTGCCCGGCCGGGCGCCGGCAGCGCCGCGCGGTCGAGCTTGCCGTTCACCGTCAGCGGGATATCAGGCACGAAGACGAAGGCCGCCGGTACCATATGCTCCGGCAGGCTCGCGCCGAGATGGGCCTTCAGCGCTGCCGGGGAGGGACGTTCCGCTCCATCGGCCACGAGATAGCCGACGAGCCGCTCGTTCCCGTCATCGCAGCGGAGCAGCACCGCGGCTTGCCTGATACCAGGATGGGCCATCAGCGCCGTCTCGATCTCGCCGAGCTCGACGCGGAAGCCGCGGATCTTCACCTGCTGGTCGGCCCGCCCGAGATACTCATAGTCGTCCTCGTCGACCTGGCGAGCCAGGTCGCCGGAGCGGTAGAGCCGGGCGCCGGGCTCGTTCGGATGCGGCACGAAGCGCGCGGCATTGAGCTCGGGCCGATTCAGATAGCCGCGGGCGAGGCCTGCTCCCGCGACGAAGATCTCGCCGACCTCGCCACGCGGCACCGGGCGCATGGTTTCGCCGTCGAGCAGCAGGAGCTTGAGGTCCGGGATCGGCCGTCCGATCAGGCTCGACCGCTGTTCCGCATCTGCAGGGGAGAGGGGGCGATAGGTGACATGCACCGTCGTCTCCGTGATCCCGTACATGTTGACGAGGTGGGCATGCTCGCCGCGGCGCTGATACCAGCCGGCGAGGCGGCGCGGATCGAGCGCTTCGCCGCCGAAGATCACGAGGCGCAGGGAGAGCTGGTCGCGCCCGCTCCGGTCATGATCGGCGCGGTCGAGGGCGGCGAAGGCCGACGGCGTCTGGTTGAGGACCGTGACGCCCTCGTCGGCGAGCAGCCGCAAAAAGGCGGCGGGGTCCCGCGTCGTGCTCTCCGGCACGATCACGAGACGCCCGCCGTGAAGCAGCGCCCCCCAGATCTCCCAGACCGAGAAGTCGAACGAGACGGAATGGAACAGGGTCCAGACATCGCTGGACCGGAAGCCGAACCAGCTATCCGTCGCACTGAAGAGCCGCGTCACGGCGGCATGCTCGATGGCGACGCCCTTCGGCTTGCCGGTCGAGCCGGAGGTGTAGATCACATAGGCGAGGTCGCTGGCGGCAGCTGCGGTCTGCGTCGGCGAAGGTGCCGCCTTGGCGTCTTCGGCCTGATGCGGATCGATCCGTTGCCGGCCTGGCGGCAGCCAGTCGGCGTGCTCGGAGGCGACGATCAGCAAGGCATTGGCGTCCTCGACCATGAAGGCGAGGCGCTCGCCCGGATAGGCCGGGTCGAGCGGCAGATAGCCGGCGCCGCTCTTCAGGATCGCGACCAACGCGACGATCAGGTCGAGCGAGCGCGGCAGGCAAAGCCCGACCATCGCGCCGGGGCCGGCGCCCGCTGCGGTCAATTGCCCGGCCAGTCGTTCGGCGCGCGCATCGAGCTCGGCATAGGAGAGATGGGCCCCGCCGAAGGACAAGGCGACTGCGCGTGGCCGGGCGGCGACCTGCGCGGCGAAGAGGTCGACCAGGGTTGCCGGTGCGGTTGGCGCGCTTTGCGGCGTCTCTTGCCGGGCGGCTTGCGGGCGGATGGCTCCAGCGAGATCGGGAGCGGCGGACGCCCGAGGCCGGCTACGACGCGGGGCCTTGTGGGCTGCTTTCCTGTCGACGGTCTGTGTCATGCAGGGAAGGCTATGCGCCAAGCCGGCGTGACGACATTGGAGCAGGTGGAGTAACGCCATCTTCCCATGGGGTAGGCGTGCCGCGCACGGATGATGCACGCCGGGCGCGCTCAGCCGAGGGATGCATGTCCGAAAGGGCTGTGGATGCGGGGGACGTGGTTCGGGGACTTCAGGATCCCAGCCGGAAGTAGAGCCCCGAATAGGTCTCGACATGGCATTCCGGATGGAAGGGCACGTCGAGGCTGCGTGGCTTCTCCCAGGAATCCACGAGCTCATAGCCGAGCGCGAGCAGGCCATCGATGAAACCGGCGCGTGCCGGAACGCTGTAGGGACAGAAGGAAACCTCGCCCGTTCGCGTGATCACCGACTGGATCGTCACGAAGGAGTGCCGCGCATGGAGCGGCGTACGCTGGACGATCAGATGCCGGGGACGTTTCGGCCAGGCCTTCAGCCTCTCGTGCAGATAGTTCTCCGGCAGGTATTGCAGCGAGCCCGCTGCGAGCAGGATGTCCATGCCGCAGCCGTCATCGACGCTGTTGGTGAAGCGCAGGCGCGAGGTGGGCTGCCGCGCGGCGATCGCCTGTCCCGCCCGGGTGATGTGCGGCAGGTCGAAGACGGTCCAGCGGAAGTCATCGGGGAAGCCGAGATACTGGTCGTACTGGCGGAAGGCATGCCCGACATAACCGCCGAGATCGAGCAGCGTCCGGGCGCCTTCGTCGAGCGCGCCGCGCAGCCAGAACAGCAACGGATACTCGGTCGCGGGCATCGGCTCGATCCCGCCGGCCATGGTGGTATAGTGGTCGATGTCCGCCATCGCGTCATGGTCGAAGCCGGCGAGCCCGGCCGGCAAGGCGCGCTCGGCCGCCTCGAAGCCGGCAAACCTGCCGCTGTAGCCGCAGTGATATCGGCCGGCGCGAAAGCGGGCCTCGTAGAGCTTCCGGCGGAACTGGGCGATGCCGGGCCAGCGGGCAGAGGCCGTGCGCGCGGTCAGGCGCAAACTCTGTTTCCATGTCGCGCTGGCGGACATCGTTCAGGCCTCACCGGCACGCTTCGCCTCGGGGCGAGCGCTGGGTTTCATCGGAGGCGCCTTGCCACGCGGCGATACTTCGGCTGTGCCGGCCCGCTCCGGCTGCGACGCGAAACCCAGCAGCCTGGCGGCAGGCTGCGCAAAGAGCACGGCCAGGACGAGCAGGAGCAGGGCGACGGTCGCCCGGAAACGAGAGGGCACGGGTGCGCTCGGCGAGGCGGGCATCGACGGGATTGAAGACTGTACCTGTTTGTTCGGAATTGGCCGGGGTGCCGCTCGCTTGGCGGGCGCACCGAACACGGCCTTGGTCAGCTCAGCGCCGCCTTCGTCGATAGCGAGCCAATGTTTCGCGAAGGCGGAGTTCCGCACCGCCGGAAGCGAGGGGGCGGTGCGTGCGCTGCTGCCATCGTCCCGGCTGTGCTTCTCCGAACTCGTCAAGAGTGCCTCCGTCCTGGCCGGGAGAGGGTTTCCTCTCCCTGTCGCCTCGATATTGCTCGCTCACCGAGCTGGATCGCGGTCTGTCATGTGGTCGATGACTGGCCCTTCAGGCATGACGGCGCCCGCGCGTGGGTCGTGACAGGGTCATTGCTGGCTGGCGAGGCCGGTGAGCTGGCGTACCGGCGTCTTTGCTGCCTCCCCGGGAAGGGAGCTCTCCGCAGCGCGCGTCTTCGGGGTTACCTGGACGATGTCGCCGGGTTGCAGCGTGGTTTCGAAATTCGCCTGGATCGTCACCGGCGCGAGGCCGGCCTGTCGTGTGATCCTGATGTCCCAATCCGCCGCTGCGCCGGAGCCCTGGCTCGCTACCAGCCTGCGGCGCCGGCTTTCGGAAATCTCGCGCGCGGTCGGCAGGCTGCGTTCGACCTCGAGGATCTTCTGCCGGGTTTCCTGCAGCTCGAGCACGACGCGGCGCATATAGGTGGTGTCGAGCTCGCGCAGCCGCAGCGTCAGCTCGCCGAGCGCCGTCTCGCTCTTGGCCAGTTCCGCCCGCAGGCGCGCGGCTTCGCCCTGCGTGCGGGCATAGTCGCGCTCGCGCTCGACCTGGACTGTGCGCAGGCCATGGCCGGTTGTCGCCAGCTTGTTGTACTCGGTCGATTGCTCACGGGTCAGCTCGACCTGTCGCTCGACCAGTCGGGCTTGGTCGGTCAGGGCGGCCTTTTCAGACTGGAGCCGCGCGACCTGCTGGCTCAGCAAGTCGCGCTCGCCCTCGCGCGCCCGGCGCTGGAAGTCGAGGATCTCCTGTTCGCCGGCCAGGATCTGGGCACTGCCCGCGCTTCTTGCATCGGCCACGAGCTGCTTGACGCCGTCGCGCTCGGCTTCGAGGCGCTGGCGTCGCGCCGTCAGGGTCTGAAGCGAGGCGTTGAGCAGCTGCTCGCGCTCGTCGGCGAGCAGGAGCTCGGATTTGAGGACGGCGATCGACTCGTCGCCGACCCGGTAGCCGCCGGCCAGTGCGACGGCCGCGAGGATGTTGAGCCCATGCCGGAAGGGATAGGTTCCCGGTGAGCGCACCTCGCCCATGATGTAGACCGGCTTCAGCTCGGCGACCCGCAGGCTGACCACGGCATCGCGCAGATAGCCGTCCATCAGCGCGCTGCGGATCCGCGCTTCCGCTTCCGGCGCCGATAGCCCGGCGATCCTGATCCGCCCGGCGAGCGGCATATTCACAGCGCCGGAGCCGTCGAGGACGAAGTCGCCGGAAAGGTCCGTCTGGCCGAAGACCGAGATCGTGACCTTGTCGCCGATCGAGAGCGTGTCGGCTGCCTCGCGCTCGGCCGCCACTGCGGTCGCGATCAGGAGGAGCGCCCATGCCATCAGCGCCAGGGCGAGCGGCCAAAGTCGATGCGGCCGCGGCGGCTGGGCCAGGACCACGGCGCGCGAGGCATGGTGAGATTTCCGGGGGTGGATTGACGTGTCCAAAGCCGGCTCCGACCGTCTTGCCCGCAGAGGGGCGATGCGATGCCGGCAGGATGTCAGGGCAGGGCCGCTTTCCGCATTGGCATTCGGGCCAAGGCGCGTCGCTACCGGATTAATCCCATAGTCGAGCGCGGCGGCCATCCTCGGGGCGAGGTGCCATTCTCATCGCGTGGGAGTAGCCCTTCCTTGTTCGCGCCGGGGCGCTCACCTCCCAAAGCGTCCTTTGAGAAGGCGGCGCTTGCAGCAAAGCTTTCGGCTCCTTCCCGTGCACGATCCGGCGGAGCTCAGACATGCAGAAGCGTATCCTCGTCACTGGTGGCGCCGGCTTCCTCGGCTGCCATCTCTGTGAGCGGCTGGTCGCCCAGGGGCACCAGGTCATCGCGGTCGACAACTATTACACCGGGCGCCGCGAGAACCTGACGGCGTTGCTCGGCCTGCCCAATTTCGAGACGCTCAGGCATGACGTGACCTTCCCGCTCTATCTCGAGGTCGACGAGATCTACAATCTCGCCTGTCCGGCCTCGCCGGTGCACTACCAGCGCGACCCCGTGCAGACCACGAAGACCAGCGTGCTCGGCGCGATCAACATGCTCGGCATGGCCAAGCGGCTCGGCATCCCGATCCTGCAGGCCTCGACCAGCGAGATCTATGGCGACCCGGACGTTCATCCGCAGGTCGAGGATTATCGCGGGCTCGTCAGCATCAGCGGGCCGCGCGCCTGCTACGACGAGGGCAAGCGCTGCGCCGAGACGCTGTTCTACGACTACAAGCGGCGCCACGGCGTCGAGATCCGCATCGCCCGCATCTTCAACACCTACGGGCCGCGGATGAATCTCGAAGATGGCCGCGTCGTCTCCAACTTCATCGTCCAGGCGCTGCGCAACGAGCCGATCACGCTCTATGGCGATGGCCGCCAGACCCGCGCCTTCTGCTTCGTCGACGACCTGGTCGAGGGGCTGATGCGCCTGATGAACGTGACCCAGAAGCTCGATGGCGCGGTCAATCTCGGCAATCCGGTCGAGACCTCCATGGCCGAGATCGCCGAGCTGATCATCGAGTTGACGGGATCGCGCTCGCAGATCGTCTTCAGGCCGCTGCCGCAGGACGACCCGCGCCAGCGCTGCCCGGACATCAGCAAGGCGCATGAGCTGCTGCACTGGCGGCCCAAGGTGCCGCTGCAGGACGGGCTGAAGCGGACGATCTCCTATTTCGAAGGCGTGCTGTCGAAGATGCATGACCCGGTACGCCGGGTCGAGGTCGCGAGGATGAGCTCGTGACGCAGGACGGGACGCTTCCCCGCGCGCGGATCATGGGCGTCAATGTCAGCGCCATCACCATGGCGGACGCCCTCGGCGCGGTCGAGGGCTGGATCGCTCGCAGAGATCGGAACTACGTCTGCATCACCGGGGTCCACGGCGTGATCGAGAGCCAGTCGGACCCCAGGCTCATGGCGATCCATGAGCGTGCGGGGATGGCGACGCCCGACGGCATGCCGCTGGTCTGGATGGCACGCAAGCTCGGCCATGGCCGGACCGAGCGGGTCTACGGCCCGGACCTGATGCTGCGTCTCACGGAGCTGTCGGCGCAGAAGGGCTATCGCCACTATTATTTCGGCGGCGCGCCCGGCCTTGCCGAACGGCTGCGCGAGCGTCTCACCGCGCGCTTTCCCGGGCTCGCTGTCGCGGGCACCTTCTCGCCGCCGTTCCGTCCTTCATCGGCGGAGGAGGACGAGGAAATCGTGCGCATGATCAACGCGGCCAAGCCGGACATCGTCTGGGTCGGGCTCAGCACGCCCAAGCAGGAATACTGGATGGCCGCGCATCTCGACCGGATCGAGGCGCCGGTCATGATCGGCGTCGGCGCCGCATTCGATTTCCTCGCCGGTACCAAGCGCCAGGCCCCGGCCTGGATGCAGAAGCGCGGGCTCGAATGGCTGTTCAGATTGCTCTCGGAACCGCGGCGGCTCTGGCGCCGCTACGGCAAGATCGTGCCGCAATTCATGTTCGGCGCCAGCCTGCAACTGCTTCGGCGGAGGACCGAGCTCGCTGCTTCCAAGAGGCCGGCCTAACCCCAACAGATAACTAGTCCCAAAAGGGTTATAGTTCGGTTTAACCACCTGATTTAAAAAGATAAAAACGCTATCACTGAGTTCCATTTTTCAGTGGAGCGAAGTAATGTCCAAGAAATCTGTGCTGGTTACCGGCGCCGGCGGCTTTATCGGTTTCCATCTTGTCAATTACCTCAAGGATCGAGGCTATTGGGTCCGAGGAGTCGACATCAAGGACCCGGAATACCAAGCCAGCGCGGCGGATGAGTTCCGCATCCTGGACCTGCGCGAGATGGATGATTGCCGCGAAGCGGTCCAGGGGATGGACGAGGTCTACAATCTCGCCGCGGACATGGGCGGTATCGGCTACATCTCCGGCGCGCACGCCTCGATCACCTTCAACAACACGATGATCAGCGCCCAGATGCTGAAGGCGGCTTACGACGCCAAGGTCAAGCGCTTCCTGTTCTCGTCCTCGGCCTGCGTCTATCCGCAATATCTCCAGGACGTGCCCTCGGTCGTGCCCCTGAAGGAGGATGATGCCTTCCCTGCCGATCCCGAGCCGGGATACGGGCTGGAGAAGCTCTACACCGAGAAGCTGTGCGAGTATTTCACGCAGGATTACGGCTTCCAGACCCGGCTGGTCCGCTTCCACAATGTCTACGGGCCGCTCGGCACCTGGGACGGCGGCAAGGAGAAGGCGCCGGCCGCCATCTGCCGCAAGGTCGCGATGGCGAAGTCGGGCGATGCGATCGAGGTCTGGGGCGACGGCAAGCAGACCCGCTCCTTCATGTACATCGACGACTGCGTCGAGGGCATCTACCGCATCATGCGCTCCGACTATTCCGGGCCGCTCAACCTCGGCACGGACGAGCTGGTCGATGTCAGCGGGCTGGTCGACATCATCGCCGGGATATCCGGAAAGACGATCCACAAGCGTTTCAACATCAACCGTCCGCAGGGCGTGCGCGGTCGCAACAGCGACAACAACCGCCTGCGCGAGGTGCTCGGCTGGGAACCCTCGATCCATCTCGGCCAGGGGCTGATCCCGACCTATGCCTGGATCTCGGGCGAGGTGAAGGCGAGGGCCGAGCGCGAGGCCGGCATCGAACACATCCCCACGATCGCGGCGCAGTAGCGCCGCTGCCTTCTGCCCAACCGATCGAGATCCCGGGAGCCTGTCATGCCGGATGTAGTCACGACTGTCGTGCCCGCCTCGGTCGGCATGGCAAAGCCGGGCCGGCTGGTCGGCGCCAATGTCACTCCGGCAGAGCGGCGGCGGCTTGTCGCCGCCGCTCTGATGGTCGGGGATCTCGTCACGTTGATCATCGTCAACGGGCTGCTGCAGTTGGGCGCGGCTATCGCGGTGTCCGACACCGACACCAACATGGCGAGCCTGACTCTGGTCTGGGCCCTGGCGCTTTGCGGGGCCCTCGGTGGCTTCGGGATTTACGGCTCCGACCGGGCCGAGCCCGTCGATCGCCTGCGCCGGCGCACGCTCGGCAATGTCGTCGCCGCCGCCGTGGTGCTCTCCTGGCTGGCGCTCGATGATCCTGCCAGCCATCTCTGGGGCTTCGTGATCGCAGGCGCGGGGTTGATGGTCGTTCTCGGCTATTATGTCGAGGCGCTGGTCCGCGGCGCACTGGTGCGCCGTGATCTCTGGAGCGCCCAGACCGTGCTCTACGGCACGATGCCGGCCTGCCTGGCCCTGGCGCGCGATCTGGCTTCGCATCCGGAGCTCGGCCTGAAGCCGGTCGCCATCCTCACCGACGAGGAGGCCGATGCGCTCAGCGAGGCCATGGAGGCTTCCGAACTGCCGGTGATCACCCGTGGCCAGGCCAACATCATCTCGCCGGGGATCGAGGTCGCGCTCTGCGCCTCGGGCGACCTTCATGTCGAGAAGGCCGACTGGCTGGCGCGCCTGCCGCTGCGCCAGATCTTCGTCGTCCACGACGCCTCGATGCTGCAGGTCCTCAATCCGCAATTGCGGGCCATGGGCGGGCTGCTCGGCCTCGAACTGCGCAGCGCCATCCACATGCCGCACAACCTGCGCCTGAAGCGGGTGCTCGACCTGATCGTTGCGATCCCGCTCGCCCTTCTCGCCCTGCCGGTGGTCGCCGTGCTGGCGCTTGCGGTCAAGGCGGTCGACAACGGACCCGCCTTCTACGCCCAGCCGCGGATCGGCCGGAACGGCCATGTCTTCAAGGTCTACAAGCTGCGCAGCATGTATGCCGACGCCGAGGCGCGGCTTGCCGCGCATCTGGAGGCCGACAGCGCGGCCCGGCATGAATGGGAGCGCTTCTTCAAGCTGTCGAGCGATCCCCGGATCCTGCCGAGGATCGGCCAGTTCATCCGCAGCACCAGTCTCGATGAACTGCCGCAGCTCTGGAACGTCCTGCGCGGCGAGATGAGCATCGTCGGGCCGCGGCCGTTCCCGGCCTATCACAACCAGTGCTTCGACACTGCCTTCCAGGCGCTGCGCACCAGCGTGCCGCCCGGCCTGACTGGCCTCTGGCAGGTCACGGACCGCAGCGACGGCGATCTCGTCGTCCAGAAGCGGCAGGACAGCTTCTACATCCACAACTGGTCGTTCTGGCTGGATTTCTACGTGCTGCTGCAGACGGTCCCGGCCGTTCTGCATGGGCGCGGCGCGAAATAGCGCGCAAGCGATCTGAGTCGAGGCCGGTCGCTCGCGAGGCGCCGGCAGGGTCGGTCGGTATCCCCGGGTGAAACCGCAGGTGAGGCGTGAGGCCATGGATCTCTTCAGCGACATGCGAGGCCCCCGTCAGCCTGTGACGCTCGCCAGGCACTATGATGCGGTGACCTTCGACTTCCTCTCCATGCTCTGGCGCCGCAGATTGCTGATCGCCGCAGTCACCTGCGGGATCATGCTGATGACGGCCCTCTATCTGATGGTGACGCCGCAGCGCTACACCGCCGACTTGGTCCTGCAATTCGACTTCACGCGCGAAGACAGCGGTGGTGGCGGCAAGGCGAGCAGCGTCGCGCTCGATGCCTCGACACTGGTCGAAAGCGAGGCACGGATCATTCGTTCGCTCGCGACGGCGCGCGCCGTCGCTGCGCGCCTGGGTCTCGACCAGGCAGTGTCGAGCGAGCCCTCGTCGTTCTCCCGCCTGCTGGCTGGCGCGACCGAGTTGGTCTTCCCGTCATCGGTTCGCAACACCTTGCACAATCTGACCGGCTTCGGCGGCGGATCGGCCGAGCCGACCACGCGCGACATCGTCGCCCAGAGGCTGCTCGGATCGCTTGGCGTCAGCAACGATACCAAGGCCTATCTGGTCACGCTGACCTATCGTGACACCGACCCCGATCGTGCGGCGCTGATCGTCAACACCTTCGGCAACGAGTATCTGCGTCGAAAGATGGAAGCCACGGCGAATGCCTCACAGCGCTCCAGCCAGTGGTATGGCGCGCAGGCTCAGGAGGCCCGCGCCAATCTGGGACGGATCGAGAAGGAGATTGAAGCCTTCCGGATGCGGACCGGCTTCGTCGAGCTCGGGCAGGACGGCGCCGACATCCAGCAACAGCAGCTTCGCGACATGCTGACCCAGCTCAATACGGTCTCCGCCACGCGGCTCGCCGAGGAGACACGCCTCCAGCGCGCGCGGGTCTCGCTTGCCGCCGGCAACATCCCGCAGACCAGCGATCTCGGCAGCTCGCCGGTGGTCCAGCAGCTCCTGGACGAGGAGGGCAAGGCTCGCCGGGCGCTCGACGAGATGGTCGCGGTTTCGGGCGAGCGTCATCCGGCCGTGCAGCGGCTGCGGCTGTCGCTGACGGCGGTGCAGGAGCGGCTGCAGAAGCAACTGGCCCAATCGGTCGCCAATATAGAGACCGACGTCCAGGCCGCCCGCGCCGCCGAGGCCGCGCTGCGCGAACGCGTCGCGTCGCTGCAGACCAAGTCGATCGAGGCGAGGGGGCTGGAGGGCCAGCTGCGTACCTTGCAGGCCGAAGCCACTGCGGCGCGCGACCGGCTGAAACAGCTATCGGATGCGCATCAGCAGGCCAGCGCCGTCAGCGAATTGCGGCCGATCATCGCCCAGATCGTCGCGCCGGCCGACATTCCCTCGCTGCCGAGCTCGATCAAGCCGTCGCTGGTGCTGGGGCTGGCCATGGCGGGCGGGCTGATGGCCGGGGCAGGGCTCTCCTATCTTCTGGAGAAGCGCGATCGCGGCTTCCGCAGCGAGAACGAGTTCGCCACCGAGACCAGGACCAACTGCGTCGGCCTGCTGCCGAATCTCGAGCATTATCCGGGCGGGCTGGAGAGCCTGGTCTTTGCCGAGGCGGTGCGCTCGATGGTGGCCGAGCTGTTCCCGGCCAGCAATCCGCCAAAATTCGTGCTGATCACCTCTTCGGCGCCGGGGGAGGGCAAGTCCTTCGTCGCCTCCGCCATGGCGCGCGTGTTGGCGATGATGGGCCAGCGGGTCCTGGTCGTGGACGGCTCGCCGCGGCGCCTGCTGCTCGGCCAGAACTTCCCGCACGAGGCGTTGCTCGACCAGTGCCTGCCGCAGGTGGGCGACGCCGGCGGCCCGGGGACGAGCCCGGTCGCCACGGTCCGGCGTGCCTCGGGCCTGCGCGACAGCCAGAACGTCTATTCGAACCCGGCCTTCGAGGCGATGCTGCGCGAGGCGCGGGCACGCTACGACGTCATCCTGTTCGAGGTGGCGCCGGTGCTGCTGTCGGCTGATAGCGCCCTGCTGCGCGAGCATGCCGACACGGTTCTGCACGTCGTCAAATGGAACGACACGCTGAAGAGCACCGTCGCCGCGACCCTCGATCATCTCGGCAAGCTCGGCCTGGATGTTGCCGGCGTCGTGCTCAACGGCGTCGATCTCGAGGAGCAGGGCCGCTACGACGTCTCCGACCGCGGCCGGGTCTATCGCAACTACAAGTCCTTCTATCAGGCCTCGGCATGAGCAGTCGCTTGCATCGTTACGCCGCGCTGCTCGCAGCCCCGGATCTCGGCGCATCTTCGCCGGCGCCGCAGGCTGGCGGGTTCAGCTGCGGGTCTTGCGGGTCGCCGGCCGTCCATCTGCCGAACGATCTCTCGGGGGACGCACTGGTGATCTGCGACGGCTGCCAGCGCCCGGTCGGGACGCTGGCGGCCTTCCGCGCCTATGTCGATCGCCTGGCCGCGAGTGCCCGATTCTGCGACCATCATTTGACGGTCTGTCATTCGGACGATGGAACCGGGCCGGGCCCGACGGCGTTGACATGAGCGGCGATTTCGCCCTCTGGTTTCGAGAATAAGGCCATTTGAGGGCTCGATCTGCGAGGCAAACCAGTGCCTCGGGGCGTATGAAGCCAATCCATCAACAGGGTTAGGCTGGCGCCGCTACTAAATAATCCATTGATATATTGTGCCAAAACAAGACGAATAGTCCGTTTGGACTAATCCTTCGGAGTAAGGGTTCGTCGGTGCGGGTAGCACCGAATCAGGCCTCAAGGGTATCTAGGCAGCGATCACTTAATGTGTTCCCGCCAAAAAAGGAGCCCCTTTATGGCCACATTTTACGTCTCGACCACCGGAAACGACAACAATACAGGATTGGATGAAAATTCATCTTTCCAGACTTTGGAGCGGGCAGTCGAAGCCATGCACCAGAGCAATGGGGCAGACACGATCTACCTCGCCGGTGGTACCTACTATGTCGATGACGCCCTCCAGTTGACCTCCGCTGATTCGGGGTCGTCCATCGTGGCGATGTCCGGACAGAACGTCGTGATCAGCGGCGGCACGCAGGTGAGCGGCTGGACCCAGGGCGCGGACGGGATCTGGACGGCGCATGTCGATGCTGAAGATGTCCAGCAGTTCACCGTCAACGGCGAGAAGCAGACCGAGAGCCGTTATCCCGACGTCGATCCGAACGATCCGGTTCATGGCGGCTGGCTCTGGGGGCAGGATCTCCCGGCGGGCTACGACGCCCAGAAGTCGATGGCGTTCGATCCGTCGGACTACCCGGCCGGCGAGCAGCCGAAAGCCGGTGACACGGTCACGGTCTTTACCGAGAACGGCTATTCCAGCGAAGTGCTGACCATCGCCTCGGTCCAGGGCAACGTGATGACCTTCACCACGGAGGCCAATTACGATCTCGGCGCCGCGAGCCGCTATTATGTGTCGCAGGACACGCCCGACAATGTCGGCGAATGGTCCTACGACGCCGAAACGCAGACCATTTCCTACAAGGCCCCGGACGGCTTCACCGGACAGGGCGGCGTCGTCTCTGGCGACCACAGCATCATTTCCGTCGACGGGGCCGACAACGTCTCCATCAAGGGCATTACCTTCACCGACACCGCCTCGAAGTCGGGCGACCCGACGACCGCGGCGATCGAGGCAAACGATGCGACCGGGCTGGTCGTCGAGGGCAATCACTTCACCAATGTCGGCGTCGGCGTCGCCCTGCACGGCGACAGCAGCGGCAATACCATCTCGAGCAACAGCTTCGAGCACACCTGGTCGAGCGCCATCGCCATGACGGCTGGCACGAGCGACAACCGCGTCACCAACAACACCGTCGACCACTCGAACGAGGTGTTCGTCCAGTACGGCTCCGTCGACATGCAGGAGTCGGCGGGCAACCAGATCGACCACAACACGATCACGAACGTACCGCGCTTCGGCATCTCCGAGGTCAATTACGATCCGGACATCCAGTCCGGTGGCAACACCATCGAGTACAACGACATCCGCCATTCCGGGCAGCAGACGCCTGATACTGGCGCCATCTACCTGTTCTCGGCCGACGACTCCGGTGCGGACGGCAGCACCATCCGCTACAACACCATCGTCGACACCGGTGGAACGAACACCAAGGATGGTGGCTTCGCGGAGGACTGGAGCTCCGGCATCTATCTCGACAACATGGCGAGCAATGCCCAGATCTACGGCAACTACGTCGAGGGGACGACGTTCAGCGGCATCCTCATCCATGGCGGCTCGAACAACGAGATCCACGACAACACGCTGCTCGACAACGGCAAGTACGGGATCTCGACGATCGTTGCCGACGACAATCCGATCGGCGGCAACGAGACCTACAACAACTTCATCGAGGTCTCGGGAGACGGCAGCAACACGATCGATACCGACCAGACCGATCCGAGCCTGATCCACGACAATGTCTACTACAACCCGAATGGCGGCGAGTTGACGATCGCCGACGTCTCGCTGGCGAGCTTCCAGCGCCAGGGCGGCGATACCGGCAGCACGGAGACGAGCCAGGCTGGTTTCAAGGACGCGGCGAACGGTGACTACAGCTTCGTTTCTGGATCGGTGGCGCAGGCGCATGGCATCGACTCGGTGCCGTTCGACTCGGTCGGCTCTTCACTGAGCGGGACCTCGCCCGAGGTCGAGACGCCGTCGGGCGGGAACGGGAGCAGCACGCCGCCGGCGACTTCCGAGCCGGTTACCGAAACGCCTCCGGTCACCGCCGAGCCGTCGACGCCGAGCGAGGAGACGCCGACGACTCCGTCGACTGGGGAAGGCACGTCGCCTGGCACCTCCGAGCCCGGCAACGAGACGCCTCCGGTGACGGCCGAGCCGTCGACGCCGAGCGAGGAAACGCCGACGACGCCTACGACCGGGGAGGGCGCGACGCCCGGCACCTCCGAGCCAGGCAGTGGGAACCCGGACGTGATCACCATCCCCGATGTCGATACCGGCACGGGCGGGACGGACACCGAAACCCCGTCGAATTCCGGACATTGGGGCGGCTGGGGCGGCTGGGGCGGTCATGGCGGCTGGGGCGGCCTCAGTGGCGGCCGCTGGTCCTGGGATGGCGGCTCATCTCGTGGTGACGATCATGGCGGCGGCCGCAACTGGTCGCGGGACACTCAGGCGGCCAGCGATGACAGCGCCAGCCGCAACGACTGGCGAGGCAGTCAGTGGCGCCATGACGACGACAACGACCACCATAGCCACAGCCAGCTCTCGCACTGGCACTGGTAGCGCCTAGCCGCTGCCTTGCGGCGACCCGGCCACCGCGGCCGGGTCGCCATTCTCCGCGGCGAGCTTCGCGGGGCCTCGCCTTCCTCCTCCAATGATTGCCGCTCGCCCGGATCCGCCGGCGTCGACGGCTGCAATCGCGCCAAGGAAACCGACGGACATGCTCTCGCAAACGGTTCGCAAGCTGACGCCCGCCTTCGCATCGCTGTTCGGGCTTTCCTTCGTGCTGAACCTGTTCGTCTTCGTCTCCCCGCTCTACACGATGCAGATCTATGACAGGGTGCTGACCAGCCGGAACGGCACCACGCTGGTCATGCTGTCGCTGATCGTGCTCGCCTTGTTCGCGGCCTATGCCGCGCTCGAGCATTTCCGCAGCCGGGCGCTGGTCCAGCTCGGCCTGTGCGTCGACAAGGCTCTGTCCGAGCCGGCCTTCGAAGCCGCCTTCCACGGCGCGCTCGATGCGAAGGGCTCGCCGACCCTGCCCATTCGCGATGTCGAGACGTTGCGGGCGACGCTGTCGGGTAGCCTGGTGCCGTCGCTGATGGATGCGCCCTGGATTCCGATCTATCTCGCCCTCTGCTTCATCCTGCATCCGGCGATCGGCGCCGTCGCCACGCTCGGCGCCATCGCGATCCTGGGTGTCGCCCTGCTGAACGAGCGCATCACCAAGGGATCGCTGATCCGCGCTTCCGAGCTCGGCCATGGCGCGAACGAGCGGCTGACGGCTTCGCTGCGCAACGCCGAGATCATCAAGGCGCTCGGCATGGGGCAGCCGATCCGCGGGCAATGGCAGCGCCAGCGCAACCAGGCGCTGGCCTACCACACGGCCGCGGCAGATTGGGGCGGGACGCTGCTGGCGGCGACGAAGCTGCTGCGGCTGGCGCTGCAATGCGCGGTGCTCGGCGTCGGCGCTTATCTCGCGATCAACCAGAACCTCGCGGCCGGCGCGATGTTCGCGGCATCGCTGATCATGGGCCGGGCGCTCGCGCCGATCGAGGGCGCCGTCGGCCAATGGAAGAGCTTCGTCTCTGCCCGCAGCGCCTTGCAGCGACTGAGCCGGACCCTGAAGGCGCCGTCGGATAAGGCGATGCCGATGACCTTGCCGAATCCGGCCGGCTCGCTGCGGGTCGAAGGCCTGAGCGTGCGCAGCCCGAACGGGAACGCCTTGCTGCTTCACAACGTCTCGTTCGAGGTCGAGCCTGGCGAGATCGCGGCCGTGGTCGGGTTGACCGGTTCCGGCAAGTCGTCGCTGGCCCGGGCGCTGGTCGGCGTCTGGTCCCCGGCCCATGGCGTGGTGCGGCTCGACGGCAACGACATCAGGCATTTCCCCGACGAGCAGCGCGGCCGCATCCTCGGCTATCTGCCGCAGGATGTGGAACTGTTCGCCGGCAGCGTGCGCGACAACGTCACCCGCTTCGATCCCGACGCGACCGACGAGGCCGCCGTCGCTGCCGCCTCGGCTGCCTCCGCGCATGAGCTGATCCAGGGCTTCCCGGACGGCTATGCGACGCAGATCGGCGAGGGCGGAGCGATCCTCTCCGGCGGGCAGCGCCAGCGCATCGGGCTGGCGCGGGCGCTTTACGGACAGCCGGCGCTGGTCGTGCTCGACGAGCCGAATGCCAATCTCGACATGGATGGCGATGCCGCGCTGGCGCGCTCCCTGGCCGGCTTGCGGGATGCCGGCGCGATCGTCGTCGTGATCACACATCGCCCGCAACTGCTCTCGCAGGTCGACAAGATCATCCTGATGCAGAAGGGCCAGGCCGTCAGGGTCGGCGGGCGCGACGAAATCCTGCCGGTGCTGCTGCAGCCGGGCAATGGCGCACGCATCCAGCCGCCGCAGCGCGGCCAGACAGGACAGGTCGAGCCGCTCTCGGCAGCAAGGTGGGCACGCCGATGAACTCCGTTCTGAACAAGCTGAAGCGCGTCCCGAACACAATGAAATCCATCCTGAACCGGCTGGCCTGGCGCCAGCGCTTCGAACCCGTGCTCGGGATCGCGAGGCAATGGCTACAGCGCACGAGTTTGCCCGCTGCGGGGGATGGCGATTGGCGCGCCCCGGTGCGCAAGGGCTATGTCGTGGTCGGCCTTGCGCTGGGGGCCGGCGGCCTCTGGTCGGTGACCGCGCGCCTCGACAGCGCCGTGGTGGCGCATGGCAGCATCGTCGTCGAAAGCGACCGCAAGGCGGTGCAGCATCTCGAAGGCGGGCTCGTCGAAGCGATCGCGGTGCGCGACGGGGCCGACGTCAAGGCCGGCGAAACCCTGCTGCGCCTCGATACGACGCAGGCGGCGGCGCAGCGCAGCGTGGCGCGGCTGATCGTGTTGCAGGCCCTGGGGGAGGAAGCGCGCTTCACGGCCGAGATCGACCGGCTCGACGGCATCACCTTCCCGAGCGAACTGCTCGAGGCTGGTGAAGCAAAGGAGGCGCGCCGGATCATGCTCGACCAGGAGCGCCTGTTCAAGGAACGGCAATCCACGCAGAAGCTGGAGGTCTCGATCCTCAAGGAACGGCTGACGCAATCCGAGAAGCAGTACCAGTCGAACGAGGCGCAGCGCGAGGCCGCGATCGGACAGGCTGCGAGCGTCAACGAGGAACTGACCAGCCTGCGGCCTCTCGCCGACAAGGGGTTCGTCGCCTCGACGCGCATCAACCCGCTCAAGCGCTCGCTGACCGAATTGCAGGGCCGCATCGGCTCGCTGGAGGCCGATCTGGCGCGGCTTACGGTCGCCAATGACGAGATCAGGCTGCAGATGAGCCAGATCGGCCTGAAAGCCTCCGAAGAGGCCTCGACCAAGCTCGCCGAATGTCGGGTCAAGCTCGCCGATGCCCGCGAGAAGCTGCGCATCGCCGAGGATGTGCTGGCGCGCGCCGAAGTCCGCGCCCCGCGCGCCGGGCGGGTCGTCGCCTCGAAGGTCCACACCGTCGGTGCCGTGGTCAAGCCGGGCGATACGCTGATGGAGATCGTGCCGCAGGACGACGAGCTCATCGTCACCGCCAAGGTCTCGCCGATGGATGTGAACAACCTGCACCCGGGCATGGCCGCGGAAGTGCGCCTGCCATCCTTCAAGGGCCGGGCGACGCCGTTCACCGTCGGCGAGGTCAAATCGGTCGCTGCAGACGCGCTGCGCGACGAGGTCCTGCAGCAGATGGTCTACGAACTGCGCGTCAGCGTCTCGGCCTCGGGCTTCCCGCCCAAGGTCAGGGCCAAGCTCCGGCCCGGCATGCCGGCCGAGGTCTATGTCCCGACCGGCGAGCGCACCGCCATCGCCTATCTGATGCAGCCGCTGACCGACTCGATGCGCTCCAGCTTCCGGGAGGAGTGAGCGCGGATGGGGTAGGGCGATCGGAGGAGCCGATCGCCCGAAGATGCGGCAACTTCGCTCGGCAGATCAGCCGAGATGGCCGCTTGAGCCCGGCGGTTTCTCTTCCAGTATTGCGGCGCGATCAGCAGCCGCTTTCTGGGAGCAGAACCGATGCCGAAGATCATCCCGGTCGTGATGTGCACGGGACATGGCTCCGGCCTGTGGCCGATCGCGCGTGAGACGATGCCGAAGCAGTTCATCCCGTTGTTCGGCCGGGATTCCTCCTTCCAGCGCACGCTTCGGCTGCTGTCCGATCCCGATGTGTTCGATCTGCCGATCGTGGTGACGAACGCGGACCACCGCTTCACCGTCGCCGACCAGTTGCAAGCGATCGGCCTGCGCGCCGAGGTCGTGTTGGAGCCCGCCGGGCGCGGCGCCCATTCGGCCGCGGCGATCGCGGCCGAGCTCGGCCTCGCCCGGAGTGAATCCGCGCTCGTCGGCATCTTCCCCGCCGATCATGTCGTGCAGGACGGCAAGCTCTTCGTCGAAACCTGCGCGAAGGCCGCGGTGGTCGCCGCCCAGGGCCGTATCGTCGCGATCGGCATACCGCCATGCTATCCGGCGAGCGCCTATGGCTATATCCGCCCGGGAACGGAGATCGCCGAGGGCGTGCGCGGGGTCGAGGATGTCGCGGCGAAGCCTGACGCGGCGCTCGCGGCGCGCTATCTCGCCGACGGCTATCTCTGGAATTCCGGCAATGTCGTCTTCGATGCGGCGACGATGCAGATGAAGCTCCAGGCGGCTAACAGGGGGGCGATCGGCAACGGCAAGGCGAACGGAGCCAATCTCGGCATCCGCATGCTCGAAACCGACGGTTCTGCCGATCTTCCGGCGATCGCGGCGGAGCCTCCCATTCTGGAACAGGCCGATACCGCAGCCGTGATCTCCGGCCATTTCGGCTGGTCGGATGTCGGCAATTGGAGCGCGGTCTGGCAGCTTTCCGAGAAAGGCGCGCACGGCAACGTCGTCCAGGGACGCGGCTACGTGCTCGAGGGCGCCAACAACCTCGTCCGTTCCGAGGATGCGGTCGTCGCCGTCGTCGGGCTGGACGATGTCGCCGTCATCGCCACCCGCGATGCCATCCTGGTGACGTCGAAGGCACAGGCCGACAAGGTCAAGGATGTCGTCGCGCTGGTCGCGGCGAACCGTGAGCCGGAGGCGGCCAGCCATCGCGAGATCCACCGGCCCTGGGGCAAGTATCTCTCCGTCGATCTCGACCAGCGCCATCAGGTCAAGCGCATCACCGTCAAGCCGAACGGCGTCCTCTCCCTGCAGAAGCACCATCATCGCGCCGAGCACTGGGTCGTGGTCCGCGGCACCGCACAGGTGACGCGCGACGACGAGACCATCCTCGTGCACGAGAACGAGGCGATCTACCTGCCGATCGGCTGCGTCCATCGCATGGCCAATCCCGGTAAGATCCCGCTCGAGATCATCGAGGTGCAGGTCGGCTCCTATCTCGGCGAGGACGACATCATCCGCATCGAGGACATCTACGAGCGCTGCTGAAAGCGCCGATTCTACCGCACCTCGTTGACGTAGATATGAGCTCGCGTCGTGGCGCGGTGCCAGCCGAGGATCGTCGGCGTCCCTGCCTGGTCATAGGCGACCTCGTCGATCGTCAGCACCGGTTCGCCGGCGGAGAGCGCCAGCAGCGCAACGTCCTCGTCACCCGCGAGGTCGGCGGTGATCTGCTCGCGCACGGCGGAGATCCGGATGCCATAGCGCTCCAGCAGATGGAGATAGAGCAGAGGCGGCAGCTCGGCCACGTCGCGCGGCCAGTCCGGCAGGCGCTCCTGCGCCAGCACCAGCTTGTCATGCATCACCGGATGGCCGTCGGCATGACGGATGCGATGGATCCTGATTACCCCGCCCGTCTTGATCTGCAGCGTTTCGGTCTGCGCCGGCGTCGCGGGCTGGGCCTCGACGCTGAGGAACTGGCTGGTCGAGCGCACCAGGCTGCCATCGGCCCGGTGCAGCCGGAAATACTGGAAGAAGAAACGCAGGCTGTGATGCGGCGTGCGCCCGGTCACCACCGTGCCGGTCTTGCGGCGACGCGTCAGCAGCCCCTCCGCCACAAGATCGGTCATCGCCCGGCGGACCGTGCCGACCGCGATGCCGAAGCCCTGGGCCAGCGAGGTCTCGCTCGGCAGGACCATGCCGGGCGGCCATTCGCCGACCAGGATCGCCTCCGACATGTGCCGTTTCACGCGCTCATAGAGCGGTGCGGCTTCCCCGGCGCCGAAGTTCGGCAGGACCGGCGCCGAGGCTCCGGCGCCGTTGCCCGTTCCGGCGGCAGCGAGCGTCGCTTTTTTGGCATTGACAGGGGGCATGCCGTCGGTTCCTATTTCTATATAGTTTATATGAAAGAGGGAGCTCCGCAAATGGCATTGCCAGCTGCGGCTTTTCGGAGGTTCCATCGCAGATCGCGCCGGCGCTGGACAAGCGCGGCGTCATTGGGCTGAGCGATGAGCGAGTCCAAATCCCTGCTGCGCGACGAGCGCGCGCTGTCCGAGGCCTGCGACTGGATCGCCGCCAATGTCGATGGCGCCGTCGCCGAGCTCGATCGGATGATCGCGGTCGACACCTCCTTCCCGCCAGGCCTGGGCTATGACGATTTCGCCGGGCTGATGGAGGGCTTCGTCGCCCCACTTGGCTTTGCGACCGAGCGTGTGACCGTCCCCGAAAGCCTGTGGAAGGTGCCGAACGGCCCGGCAGCCGGGCCGCGCACCAATCTGGTCGCTAGCCGCGCCAGCGGCCGGCCGGTCTGCGGCCTCTATTTCCACGTCGACACCGTACCCGCCACGGCCGGCTGGCAACGCGATCCGCTCCGGATGGAGCGCGACGGCGATCGCCTGATCGGCCTCGGCGCCGCCGATATGAAGGGTAGCATCGCCGCGATTCTGCTGGCCCTGCGCGCGGCGCGGGCTTGTGGGATCGAACTCGCCTATGACCCAATGCTGCTGTTCTGCACCGACGAGGAGGGCGGCCTTTATCCCGGCATCCGCTATCTCGCCGAGCAGGGGAAGCTCTCCGGCCACATCCTCAACTTCAACGGCAGCGCCGAGGCGCGGGTTTGGGCCGGTTGCTTCGGCCTGTTCAACCTGCTGGTCCGCATCCACGGCCAGGCCGTCCATGCCGGCGAGGGCAATCGCAAGGGCTCCGGCCTCAACGCCATCGAGGGTGCCCTGCCGCTGCTCAATGGGCTGATGGCGCTGAAGGCGCAGATCGCGACCCGGACCTCCGCCCTGCCGCCGCCGCTCGGCAAGCCGCCGCTCACTGCCCAGCTCAACCTCGCCGCGATCGAGGGCGGCACCGCCGGTGGCCAGGTTCCCGCCCTGCTCGAGCTGACGATCAACCGCCGCTATGCCCCCGAGGAGCGCTTCGAGGAGGCGCTGGCCGAGATCGAGGCGGTGATCCGCCAGAGCGTCGCCGCCGTGCCGGGCCTCACCGTCGAGACAGCCTTGGTCGGCCATCTCATGCCCACCGCCGATCCGGCCGGCCCGCATTGGCCGCGCTGGCAGGCGGCGATGGGGCAGGGCTTCGGGTACGCGCCAGAGGATTTCCGGCGCTGGGGCGCCGCGAGCTGCTCCGATTTCGGCTGGGTCCAGCGCGCGACCGGCCAGCAGGAGGTGCTGCTCGGCGGCCTCGGTCGGCCCGACCGTAACATCCACTCGCCCGGCGAATACACGACGGTGCCGGATATCGTCTCGCTGGCGCAGGCCGTGCTGTCCTACCTCGCCGCCGATTTCAGGCCCGATCTCAACCCCGACATCCCGCCGTCCCAGAGCTGAAGGAGCGCCCCATGCCGAGCATCCATCGTCGCGATTTCCTCGCCGTCTCCGCCGCCCTGAGCGGCCTTGCCTTGTCCGGTGTGCCGGCCTTCGCCCAGGCGCCGCGCCGCGGCGGCACGCTGCGCGTCAGCGTCGACCAGGCGGTCGCCAAGCTCAATCCGCTCGTCACCCGGGTGAACCCCGAATATCTCGTCGCCGAGCTGCTCTATTCCGGCCTGACGCGGCTCAAGCCCGACATGAGCGCCGAGCCTGATCTCGCTGAATCCTGGACCAATTCCGTCGATCTGACCGAGTGGACCTTCGTCCTGCGTAAGGGCCTCACCTTCCATGACGGCTCGCCCTGCACCGCCGCCGACGTCGTCGCGACCTTCGAGGCGATCCTCGATGCCAAGACCGCTTCGCCCGCGCGCCAGAATGTCGGGCCGATCGCCAAGGTGACGGCGAAGGAAGACAATACCGTCGTCTTCAACCTGTCGGCTCCCTTCGCCGACCTGCCGGTGACGCTGGCCTATACCAACGCCAAGATCGTGCCGGCCGCCGTGATCAAAAGCGGGCTGGACAAGCTCGACCGGCAGGCTGTTGGCACCGGTCCGTTCAAGCTCGTCTCCTTCGAGCCGGAGCGATTGATCGTCGTCGCCCGCAACGAGGCCTTCTACGACAAGGAGCGGCCCTATCTCGATAAGATCGAGGTGGTGGTCTACCCGGACGTCAGCGCCGAGGCTTCCGCGCTGATCTCGGGCGATACCGACCTCATCACCACGACCCCGCCGACCGAGTTCGGGCGCCTGCAGAAGGCCTCCGGAGTCAAGGCGCTGCGCGTGCCCTCGGGCCAGTTCTGCAACGTCAATTTCGGGTGCGATCAGAAGCCGTTCAATGACGTGCGCGTGCGCCAGGCGCTGGCGCTCACCGTCGACCGTGCGGCGATGGTCGATTTCGTCACCGAAGGCTTCGGCTCGGCCGGCAACGATACGCCGCTCAATCCCGCCTATCGCTTCTATGCCGACCTGCCGGCCAAGAAGGCCGACATCGCCAAGGCCAAGGCGCTGCTCGCCGAGGCCGGCTATCCCAAAGGGCTGGAAGCGACGCTGATCGCCTCCGACCGGCCGGGCCAGCGCACCCAGCTCGCGGTCGCGCTGCGCGAGATGGCCAAGCCCGCCGGCTTCGACATCAAGGTCGAGACCATGCCGCACGCGACCTATCTCGACCAGGTCTGGAAGAAGGGCTCGTTCTATGTCGGCTTCTACAACATGCAGGCGACGGCCGACGCCATCTTCTCGCTGCTCTACACCTCCAACGCCGCCTGGAACGAGACGCGCTGGAACAACGCCGCCTTCGACAAGCTGATCTTCGAGGCGAGGGCCACGGTCGACGAGGCCAAGCGCCGCGCGCTCTATGCCGAGGCGCAGAAGCTGATGCATACGGAAGTGCCCTCGATCATCCCGGCCTTCTTCGACCTGCTCGGCGCCCAGCGCGACTGGGTCGAGGGCTATCAGCTGCATCCACGCGGCGCCGTCTTCCGGCTCGACCATGTCTCGCTCGGCGCCAAGGCGCCGAAGCGCGGCTGAGCCGGACGGGACCGCAGCGCCGTGTCACCGAGTTACGTCCTCAAGCGCATCCTGCTGATCGGCTACACGCTGCTGGTCGTGTCGCTGATCGTCTTCGCGATCACCCAGGTCCTGCCGGCGGATGCCGCCGTGATGATGCTGGGCGAGAATGCGACGCCGGACGCGCTGGCGGCGCTGCGCGCCAAGATGGGGCTGAACGACCCCATCTGGATGCAGTATCTGCACTGGCTCTCCGGCGTGGTGCGCGGCGACTTCGGCGTCTCGATGCGCACCGGCCAGCCGGTGGCTCCGGTGATGCTGGAAGCGCTCGGCCGCTCGCTGCTGCTCGCCCTGTTCTCGATCACGCTGATGCTGCTGGTGGCGATCCCGCTCGGCATCGTCGCCGCGGTCAGGCGGGGCAGGGCGGCCGATCTCGGCGTCGGCTTCCTCTCCTATGTCGGCGTCTCCCTGCCGGAATTCGTCACCGCGACGCTGATCGTGTTGCTGTTCGCGGACTGGCTGCAATGGCTGCCGGCGACCGGCTATGTGCCGCTGACGGAGGACCCGCTGCGGGGGCTGAAGCACCTCGTCCTGCCGGTGCTGACGGTGTCGCTGATCCTGATTGCGCATGTCTCGCGCATGGTGCGCTCCGAACTCGTCGACGTCTTGCACTCCGACTATATCCGCGCGGCGCGGCTGAAGGGGCTGTCGAAGCGGCAGGTGCTGTTCAAGCACGCGCTGCGCAACGCGCTGCTGCCGACCATCACCATCGTCGCGCTCGATGTCGGCTATCTGCTCGGTGGCGTCATCGTGGTCGAGGAGATCTTCGCGCTGCCCGGCATCGGCCGCCAACTCATCGTCGCCATCCAGGCGCGCGACCTGCCGTCGATCCAGGCCGGGGCGCTGATCATGGCGACCACCTACGCCGTCGCCAATTTCCTCGCCGACATCGCCTATGCCTGGCTCGACCGGAGGATCCAGTATGATTGAGATCCTCAGGCGCATGCTGCGCTCGCCGCAAGGTGCGCTCGGCCTCGTGATCGTCGGGCTGATCCTGCTCGTCGTCATCGTCGGCCCGGCCTTCGCACCCTATGATCCCGAGAAGATGGCGCCGCTGATGCGCTACAAGCCGCCGAGTGCGCAGTTCTGGCTCGGCACCGACCAGTATGGCCGCGACATCCTGAGCCGGCTGCTGCACGGCGCACGCGCCACCGTCCTGCTGGCGGTGCTGGCGACGGCGCTGGGCACGCTGGTCGGGGCGGTCGTCGGCACGGTCTCCGCCTTCCTCGGCGGGCGCAGCGACGAGGCGATCATGCGCACCGTCGACGCGATCATGTCGATCCCGAGCCTGCTGCTGGCGCTGCTGATCGTGAACCTCCTCGGCAAGAGCAGCCTCAATGCGCTCTTCGCCATTGCGCTCGCCTTCGCGCCAGGCATGGCGCGCGTCACACGCTCGGTCGCGCTCTCCGTACGCAAGCAGGACTATGTCAACGCCGCGATCGCGCGCGGCGAGAGCGCCGCCTTCATCGTCGGGCGCGAGATGCTGCCGAACGTCATCGCGCCGATCATCGTCGAGATGACGATCCGCGTCGCCTTCGCGGTGATGCTGTTCGCGACGCTCTCCTTCCTCGGCCTCGGCGCCCAGCCGCCGGCGTCCGAATGGGGGCTGATGGTCTCGGAGGCCCGGCGCTTCATGCATCTCAGCCCCTGGATGATCCTGTGGCCGAGCCTTGCCGTTGCGCTGGTCGCGATCGGCTTCAACCTGCTCGGCGACGGCCTGCGCGACGTGCTGAACCCGAGGAGCTGAGGCGATGGGTGAACCGATCCTCGACATCGCCGGCTACAGCCTCGACTACGCCACTCCGACCGGTTTCACGCGCGCGCTCGACGACGTCACGCTCGCGATCGCCAAAGGCGAGGTGCTCGGCCTCGTCGGCGAATCCGGCTCCGGCAAGACCTCGCTCGCCTGGGCGATCATGCGCCATTTGCCCAAGAGCGCACGCGAGGCCGGCAGCATCCGCCTGACCGGGCAGGACCTGCTGAAGGCCTCGGAAGCCGAGATCGAGGCGATCCGCGGCCGGCGCATCGGCATGGTCTTCCAGGACCCGAGTACCTCGCTCAACCCGACCCTGCCGCTGGGCGAGCAGCTTGCCGAGGTGCTGGTGCGCCATCGCAGCCTGAGCCGTAAGCAGGCCTGGGCCGAGGGAGAGGAACGCCTCGCTCATGTCGGGCTGAAGGTGCCGAGGCAAATGATGCGGCGCTATCCGCATGAGGCCTCGGGCGGCGAGAAGCAGCGCGTCGTCATCGCCACCGCCTTCGCCTGCCAGCCCGAATGCATCATCTTCGATGAGCCGACCACGGCGCTCGACGTCATCACCGCCCGGCAGATCCTCGATTTGTTCAAGGCCCTGCAGGAGGAGACCGGCGTCGCCTCGCTCTACATCTCGCATGACCTCGCTTTGGTCTCGCAGATCGCGACCAGGGTCGCGGTGATCCATCGCGGCAGGATCGTCGAGCAGGGCGGGGTGGGGGAGGTCTTCGCCCGGCCGCAGGACGCCTATACCCAAAGGCTGCTCGCCGCCGTGCCGCGGCCGGACCATCGCTTGGTCGAGGCGGCTCCTGAGACGGCGGGCAAGCCGCTGGTCGAGGTCGAGAAGGTCAGCGTGCTCTATGGCCGCAAGCCCTTCCTCGGGCGCCTGCTCGGTCGGGCGAACACGCAGTTCACCGGCAACCGCGAGGTCAGCCTGTCTGTGAAGCCGGGCGAGATCCTCGGCATCGTCGGCGAATCCGGCTCGGGCAAGTCGACGCTGGCCAAGGCGATGACGGGCCTCAACCGCTTCGAGGGCGAAATCCGCTTCGCCGGCCGCAGGATCACCGGCCTTTCCGATATGGACCGGGCCTATCGCCGCGACGTCCAGATCATCTTCCAGCACCCGGATTCCTCGCTCAATCCGCGCCAGCGCATCCGCGAGATCCTGTCGCGCCCGCTCGCGCTTTATGGCGAGCCGGGTGCGCGCAAGGACGCGGCTGCAATCGGCGCGCTGCTGGAGCAGGTCAGGCTGCCGGCCTCATACGCCGAGCGCTATCCGCACCAGCTCTCCGGCGGCGAGAAGCAGCGCGTCGCCATCGCCCGCGCCTTCGCCTCCAGGCCGAAGCTGGTGATCTGCGACGAGATCACCTCGGCGCTCGACGTCTCCGTGCAGGCCTCGGTGATCGAGCTCCTGGTCGACCTGCAGAAGCGCTTCGGCACGGCCTATCTCTTCATCACCCACGATCTCAACCTGGTCCGCCAGATCGCCCACCGGATCGCGGTGATGTATCGCGGCGACCTCGTCGATCTCATCGATGTCGCCGCGCTCTCGGGCGCCGACCTCCACCCCTACACCCGCTCCCTGCTCGCCGCCGTGCCCGCCCCGGCCACGGCCGCTGCCTGACCTTGCGAGGCTTGAGACGATGAACCCCCGCGACCTGATCCATGCGCTCGACGAGAAAGCCTGCCTCGCGCTGCTTTCCGACTGGGTGAAGCACAAGAGCTACAGCGAGACCGAAGGCGAGAAGGCGCTCGTCCACCATGTCGTCGGGCAGCTGCAGGCGATGGGCCTCGAGGCGGAGGCGCAAGCTTTCGACGACGGCCGCCGCGCCAATGCGATCGGCCGCTGGAAGGGCGTCGGCGGCGGCAAGAGCCTGCTCTTCAACGGCCATCTCGACACCAATCCGGCGACCGAAGGCTGGACGGTCGATCCCTGGGGCGGCGTGATCGACGACGAGTTCATCTACGGCATCGGCGTCTCCAACATGAAGGCGGGCGACGCGGCCTATTACTGCGCGGTCAAGACGCTGATCGATGCCGGCGTGAGGCTGAAGGGCGATGTGATCCTGACCTTCGTCGTCGGCGAACTGCAGGGCGGTGTCGGCACGGTCGCGGCGATCCAGAGCGGCATCCGCGCCGATTACTTCGTCAACAGCGAGCCGACCGACGTGCAGGCCGTGACCATGCACGCTTGCGCCTTCTCCTTCGTCATCGAGCTCACCGGCAACACTCGCCATCTCTCCAAGCGCGAGCAGGCGGTCGATGCGATCATGGCGGCCTGCGACCTGATCCCGCGGCTGAATGCCATGACCTTCTCCGGTGCACGGTCGCCGGAGCATGAATCGATCAACCGCGTCCATGTCGGCGTCGTCCATGGCGCGCTCGGCAAGGAGCTGCACGAATGGCGCGCGCCCCAGGTCTCGGATTATTGCAAGCTCAAGGGCTCCGGCCGTTATGCGCCCGGCCAGACGCAGGACGGAGCACTCGCCGACATGCAGCGCGAGCTCACCGCGCTGGAGCAGCGCTTCCCCGGCCTCAAGACCTTGATCCGCATCGAGAAGAAGGAAGGGCACCAGTCGATGCCAGCCTTCGAGGTCGCCAAGGACGCCCGCATCGTCAAGACCGTGAATGCCGCCTATGAGGCGGTGCGCGGTGAGAAGCAGCCGACCGGCGCGATCAGGCCGCCCGGCTTCTTCGGCACCGATGCCGGCCATCTTTATGCCGAGGCCGGCATGGAAGGCATCGTCTGCGGCCCGGGCGGGCGCTACAACACCATGCCCGATGAGCGTGTCGAGATCCGCGACTTCCTCGACATGGTCCGCATCTACATGCTGACCATCCTCGACATCTGCGAAGTGGCGTGAGCCCGCTCTTCCCGCGCGAGGAATTCGCCGGCCGGGCCGCCAAGGCCCGCGCCGCGATGGCGCAGGCGGGCGCCGAGCTGCTGCTGGTCGACCATGCCGAGCTCCTGGCCTGGCTGACCGGCTACACCGTCTCGGAGACGATGTATCGCGCCGCCTTCCTGCCAAGGGAGGGCGAGCCCTGGTTCGTGCTCCGCGAACTCGATGCCGGCCCCTGTCGCGACGCCTGCTGGTTCGCCGATGTCGTCGGCTTTGCCGATACGGCCGAGCCGCATCAGGTGATGGCGGACGAGATCCGCCGGCGCGGCTTCGCGCGAGCTGCGATCGGCGCAGATCATGCCTCGTATGGCTTCACGGCCGCGACGTGCGAGCGCTTCGCCGCTCTGCTGCCGGAGGCGCGGTTCGTCGATCTCCCCCATGCGAGCGACCTCCTGCGTGCGGTGAAGTCGTCGGCCGAGATCGCGCTGATCGCAGAAGCGGCCGGCATCGCCGACAAGGCGATGGCCGCCATCGCAGCCAAGGCCCGGCCAGGTCTGTCGCCGCGGGTGGCCGCTGCGATCGCCGCCGCCTGCTTCCTGGAGAATGGCGCCGACACCGGCGAGACCGGGCCGATTCTGCCCGGTGTCGGCGACCACGAATTCCTGCACGGCGTCATGACCGGCCAGCCGCTGGCGGACGGCGACATCGTGCATGTCGAGCTGATCCCGAAGGTCCGCAATCACGGCGCCCGGTTGATGCGGCCGGTGCTGATCGGCGAGGACCGGCGCAGCCTCGCGCCGCTGGCCGGGCGCCTCGTCGCCCTGCAGGACCGGCAATTCGCGGCGATGCGCCCGGGCGCCCTGGCCTGCGAGGTCGACGCCGTCCTGCGGGAGGCCGTGCTCGCCGAGGGCCTGCGCCCGATCTACGACAACGTTACCGGCTACACGCTCGGCCTCTATGGCCGCACGCCGCGCACCAGCGATTTCTCGCGCGTCTTCCTGCCGAACGCCCGCTGGCGGCTGGAGGAGGGCATGGTCTTCCACATGTACGTCTCGGCTGGCGGCCTCGGCTTCAGCGAGACCATCGTCGTCGAGGCCGAAGGCTGCCGACGGCTGACCGCGACGCCGCGCCAGCTGCTAGCCTGCTCTCAATAGGGCAGGCCGACATAGTTCTCGGCGACGCCGGTCATCGCGGCCCGCGACTGCGTGAGGTAGTCGAACTCGGCGCGCCTGATGCGCTGGTCGAAGGCGCTCGCCTCCGGGAAGAGGTGCAGTAGGTTGGTCATCGACCAGGAGAAGCGCACCGCCTTCCAGACCCGCGCCAGCGCCCGGCTGGAATAGGCGTCGAGCCCGGCATCGGAGCGCTCGGCATAGTGCTCGCGCAGTGCCTCGAACAGGTAGCGTACGTCGCTGGCCGCCAGGTTCAGCCCCTTGGCGCCGGTCGGCGGCACGATGTGGCCGGCATCGCCGGCGAGGAAGAGCCGGCCGAAGCGCAGCGGCTCGGCGACGAAGCTGCGCAGCGGCGCGATGCTCTTCTCCAGCGATGGCCCAGGGACCACCGCCGCTGCGACCTCGTCCGGCACGCGCCGGCGCAACTCGTCGAAGAAGCGCTCATCCGACCAGGCTTCGACCTTCTCGTCGAGCGGCACCTGGACATAGTAGCGGCTGCGGGTCTGCGAGCGCATCGAGCACAGAGCGAAGCCGAAGGGCGAGCTGGCATAGACCAGCTCGTGCGCGGCCGGCGGCTGGTCGACCAGCAGGCCGAGCCAGCCGAACGGGTAGATGCGCTCGAAGGTCTCGATCGCCCCTGCCGGCACTGAGGCGCGGCAGACACCGTGGAAGCCGTCGCAGCCGGCGATGAAGTCGCAGGCGATCTCGCGCCGCTTGCCCTCGGCGATGAAGCTGACGCGCGGCGATGTGCCGTCGAAGTCGTGCAGCTGGACGTCCTCGGCCTCGTAGAAGCTCGTCGTGCCGGCCGCCTGCCTCGCCTCCATCAGGTCCTGCGTCACTTCGGTCTGGCCGTAGACCGTCACCTGCTTGCCGGTCAGGCCCTTGAGGTCGATGCGCTGCAGGCGTCCCTCGAAGGCGAGCGAGAAGCCGTCATGCGGCAGGCCTTCCTCGGCGAGCCGCGCACCGACACCGGCCTCGTGCAGCAGGTCGACCGTGCCTTGTTCGAGCACGCCGGCCCGGATCCGCGAGAGCACATAATCAGCGCTCTTGCGCTCGAGGATGATGTTGTCGATGCCCTGGCGGGTGAGCAACTGGCCGAGCAAAAGGCCTGACGGCCCGGAGCCGACGATCACGACTTGGGTGCGCATTGCGTCCTCCCGTAAACCGACGGGCGCAGGGCCCGGTACTTTCACACGAAAATGCCATCACACGCGATTGACCGGAATGGAGCTTTCACCCAACGTATTGGACAAAACGAACATCGGATAATCCGGATGACGCTCGCCTCGGTGCCCGCCTACTGGCTCTATGACGAGCCGCGCGAGCAGCGTTTCCCCGATGCGCTGCATATCGAGCGGATCAGCGCCCGCAGCGCCCCGCGCGACTGGCGGATCGAGCCGCATCGCCACCAGGACATGGCCCAGTTCTTCTTGATCGCCTCGGGCGGCGGGCTGGTGCGGATCGACGGCACGGACCATCGCCTGGTCCCCGGCACGGTCCTGCTGCTGCCGCCGCTGGCGATCCACGAGTTCCGCTTCGAGCCGGATACCGAAGGCTTCGTCGCCAGCGTCGCAAGTCCGACCCTTATGCCGCTGATCGAGGCCGAACCCGCGCTCGGCGCCGTGCTCGGCGAGGCGTTCGTCGGCCGCCGCGGGTCAGCCGATGTCAGCATCGTCGAGCTCGCGGCGATCATGGAAGCGGCGCTTGCCGAGTTCGGCCGCAATCGCGGCAGCCGCGAACTCGCGCTCGCCGCCCATGCGCGCCTGATCGCGATCTGGTTTACTCGTACTGCGCGTTCTCATGCGGTCGCGATCAGCGGGGCGGCTGACGCGCGCGCCGTGCTGGTCCGCCGCTTCATCGAGCGGGTCGAGAGCCATTTCCAGACGCATGAACCGCTCGACGCCTATGCGCGCGACCTGGGCGTCACCGGTCCGCATCTGACCCGCGTCTGTCGAGAATTGCTCGGCCATTCGGCGATGCGGGTGATTCAGGGGCGGCTGATGATCGAGGCGCGGCGCGACCTCGTCTACACCCGCTCGCCGGTCTCCCAGATCGCCTTTCGGCTCGGCTTCTCCGATCCGGCCTATTTCTCCCGCTTCTTCGCGGCGAGGGCCGGCATGTCGCCCTCGGAGTATCGGGCAGCGGGGTGAGGGCGGTTGTGTTTGTTCTTTATTTGTTCTAGATACTGGAGATGGGAAAGCCATCTCCGGATCAACCGGATCTGTTCGATTTGGATCCCCGATATGGGATCGCGGCGGACCGCGACTGGTCGAAAACCCTAATTGTACCCGGTTGGGCCAGATACTTCTTCGCGGTGGTGCCGCCGCCGGAGCACGCCGCGGCAATCCACGCTTTCGCGCATGCTCTGCGCAGATCGCACGGCTTGCGCGGGTGGCCAATCGGACCGGAACGCTATCACCTCACTTTGGGGGGCATCGAGCGTTACGGCGGGGCCACCGATGAGGAGATCGCGACCTTGGAGAGGATCGCCGCATCCATTGTCGCGCCGAGTTTCTCTGTCGCCTTCGACCATGTCGCGGGGTATGGCGGCCCGGGCGATCGGCAGGCCATCTTTCTGGAAACGAGCGAGACGTTCTCGATCCTCGATAGGCTTCAGAGGAGGCTATGTCGCGAGATGCGGGCGAGAGGTTTTTGGATGCCATCCAAATTCGGGCCGCACGTGACGCTGCTCTACGACCAATGCCCATTCGACAAGCCGATAATCCCCCCTGAGAGCTTTCCAGTCCGGGAGTTCGTGCTCATCCGCAGCGTCCATGGCGCAAGCCATCACGACCATCTTGCTCGCTGGCCGTTGCGCGATCGCGCTGACGCAGTCTAGACGCCTTCGCTCTCCGGCGCCGTGCGTGGAACGGTGCGCAGCACCTCTGCGGTGATGCCGCCGCCCGCAAGGCGCTCGCGGCCGCCCATGCCCTCGATGTCGAAGACGAAGAGCGCCGTGTCGCAATGGCCGCCGAGCCGGCGGATCAGCCGCGCTGCCGCCAGCGCCGTGCCGCCCGAGATCAGGCAATCGTCGAGGATCGCGATATGCCGGCCCGCCAGCTGCGCACCCTTCGAGATGACGACGCCTTCTCCAAGCTCGTAATTCGCGATGATGCTGCGCATCACGCCGTTGCGCAGTGAATCGACCTTGCGGATATCGAAGAAGCCGAGACCGCAACGACAGGCCAACGCTCCGGCGAGGCCGAGCCCGCCGATGTCGATGCCGGCGAGAACCTCGACTTTCGCCGGGACCCGTAGCACCAGCGCATCGATGATGCGCCGGGTCAGGGTTGCGTCGACGGTCGTGATCGAGAGATCGGGAAAATCGACGCCCGGGCCGGGGTGGTTCTTCCAGGGGCGGAACGGAATCTTGAAGTCATCGTCGCCCGTTGCGAGCGGATGAAGTCGATCGGTCATGACGCGTCCATTCGATTCTCTGCTCGCCCGATACGCATCATCGTTGCCGATAGCATGACGGAGCGCGAGAGGCTGCCGATCGCTTCGTCGACGGGGCCGCTTGATCTCGGACCAGCGCCATGCCACCCCCGCGCCGACGGCAATCAGGGACGGTCGGGACGATGGTCACGCTCTACGGCATCAAGAACTGCGACACGATGAAGAAGGCCTGGAGCTGGCTCGACGCGCGCAAGATCCCCTACGCCTTCCACGACTACCGGGTCTCCGGCATCGACAAGGCCCATATCGAGGCCTGGTGCCGCGAACTCGGCTGGGAGAAGGTCCTCAACAAGGCGAGCACCACCTTCCGCGAGCTGCCCGAGGCCGACAGGCAGGGCCTCGACGAGAAGAAGGCGATCGCGCTGATGCTGGCGCAGCCGACCATGATCAAGCGCCCGGTGCTCGATCTCGGCGACCGTCGCATCCTCGCCTTCAAGCCGGATATCTACGAGGCGGCCTTCGCCAAGCGCTGAGCGCCAGCCGCCGGCACAGCCCCACCCGGCGCTCAAGCCTCTTCCGTCCAGGCCAACGCTGGGCTAGGCCCGCGTCCATGACGACGGATTTCAGCTTTCATCTCCTCGGCCGGGCCGGCGCAGCACGCACCGGCGAGGTCCGCATGCCGCGCGGCGTGATCCGCACGCCGGCCTTCATGCCGGTCGGCACCGCCGCCACGGTCAAGGGCATGTATCCCGAGCAGGTCAAGGCGCTCGGCGCCGATGTCGTGCTCGGCAACACCTATCACCTGATGCTGCGGCCGGGCGCCGAGCGCGTCGCCAGGCTCGGCGGCCTGCACAAGTTCATGAACTGGCCGCACCCGATCCTGACCGATTCCGGCGGCTTCCAGGTGATGTCGCTCGCCAATCTGCGCAAGCTGACCGAGGAGGGCGTGACCTTCCAGTCGCATATCGACGGCTCCAAGCATGTGCTGACCCCCGAGCGTTCGGTCGAGATCCAGAACCTGCTCGGCTCCGACATCGTCATGCAGCTCGACGAATGCGTCTCGCTGCCCTGCGAGGACAAGGTCGCCGAAAAGGCGATGCACCTGTCGCTGCGCTGGGCCGAGCGCTGCAGGAAGGCCTTCGGCGATCCGGCGGGGAGGGCGCTGTTCGGGATTGTGCAAGGTGGCGCGATGCCTGCCCTCAGGGTCGAGAGCGCCCGCGAGCTCGCCGCCATGGACCTCAAGGGCTATGCCATTGGCGGGCTCGCGGTCGGCGAGCCGCAGGACGTGATGCTGGCGATGATCGAGACGGTCGAGCCGCATCTGCCGCAGGAGAAGCCGCGCTATCTGATGGGCGTCGGCACGCCGGACGACATCGTCGAGGCGGTCCGGCGCGGCGTCGACATGTTCGATTGCGTGATGCCGACGCGGGCCGGTCGCCATGGCCAGATCTTCACCCGCTTCGGCCGGATGAACCTGAAGAACGCCAAGCATGCCGAGGACGTCAGGCCGGTCGATCCGCAATCCTCCTGCCCGGCGGCCAACACCTATTCGCGCGCCTATCTGCACCATCTGGTCAAGGCCGAGGAGATGCTCGGCAAGATGCTGCTGACTTGGGTTAACCTCGCCTACTACCAGGAGCTGATGGCCGGCCTGCGCGCCGCCATCGCCGCCGGCCGCCTGGAAGATTTCATCGCCGAGACCAAGGAAGGCTGGGCCAGGGGCGAGCCGGCGTGATCGATCCCGGGCTCGGTCTTCTGCTGCTCAAGATGGCGGTTGCGGCCGCCATCGTGGTCAGTTGCTCGATGCTGGCCGAGCGATCGGGGCCGCTGCTCGCGGCGATGATCGCGACGCTGCCGATCTCGGCCGGGCCGGTCTATGTCTTCCTCGCGCTCGACCATGACGCCGCCTTCATTTCGGCGAGCGCGCTCGCCAGCATGAGTTCCAATCTCTCCAATGCCGGGCTGTCGCTGGTCTATGTGCTGCTGGCCCAGCGCTTCGGCACGGTGATCTGCCTCATTGCGGCGCTGCTGACCTTCTTCCTGCTCGTCTCGGGCCTGCAAGCGCTATCCTTGCCTTTTGCCGCGCTCCTGTGCGCGACGCCGGTCGTCTTCGTGATCCTGCACCTCATCGTGCGCCCCTACCTCGCCGCGCGCCCGGCGATCACGCCGCGGCGGCCCTGGTATGCCATCCCGCTGCGGGCGGCAGCGGTCGCGGCCCTGGCCGGAACCGTGACTACCATCAGCGCGCGCGTCGGCCCGGCCTGGTCGGGTGTGCTGGCGACTTTCCCGATCGTCCTGTCGAGCCTGATCGCGATCTTGCAGCCGCGCATCGGCGGACCAGCGAGCGCCGCGGTCATCGGCAGCGGCCTGCTCGGGCTGCTCGGCTTCGGCTTCGCGGTGGCGCTTGTCCATGTCATGGCCGTGCCGCTCGGCTCCTGGCCAGCGCTCGGTCTCGGCCTGCTGGTCTGCGTCCTCTGGAATCTGGGCTTGATGTCACTGGCACGACGTCGGCGCCCGATATCGTAGCGCGGCTGTATCGCCTGCTGCCCGATATCCATTTCGATCTCGAGCGGATCGATGTCGTCGGGGCGCCATGGAATACGGTCGTGGTCGTGGACTGGCGCGAGACCAATAGCGGCACCGACGGCGTGCGCACCTTCAACCGTGGCCACCATGTCCTGCATCTCGCCTGGGGGCGGGCGACGCGCCTGCTGATCTGCCCGGACACGGCGTTGCTCATGGCGACGCTCGATCGGCTCTTTGCGACCGGCAATGTGGAAGCGCACGCCTCGCCGATCACGGGATGATCGCGAGGAGAGCCTGAAAGGCTAGCGCGCCCGCCTGCGACGCCAAGAGGCGATGAACAGCCCGCTGATGATCAGCGCGATGCCGCCGATCTGCAGCCCGCTCGGGATCTCGCCGAGCATGGGGATCGCGAGCAGCGTGCCGACCACCGGGATCATCGGCGGAAAGCGCCCGGCGACGGATGGGCCGAGCACCGGCGTCGACCAGCTCCAGATCCACAGGCCGACGATGACGTTGAGCACGCCCTGATTGATCGCGTGCAGCAGCAGAACCCACCAGGGCGCGACGTCGAAGCCGCGAAAATAAAAGGCGAAGTAGATCGGCAGATAGGCCATCGACAGCACGGAGACGACGGCGGTCGCCTTGAGGGCATCGACACGCCAGAGCTGGATCAGCAGCGGATAGCCACCCCAGACCAGTCCGACGCCGAGGAAGCAGAGATCGCCGAAGACGATGCCGGGATTGGCATGGGTGGAGCCGGCGATGCCGAGACAGGCGAGACCGACGAGCACTGCTATGACGCCGAGCATGAGCTGCCGGGTCAGGATCGTGCCGAACAGGACGACGCTGCCGACGATGCCGATCACCGTGACGGTGCCGGGTCCGATCACGGCCCCATGGGCGGCGGGAGCGAAGGTCAGCCCGGTCATGAGCAGGAAGCTCATCGGGAACCCGCTCGTAACCGCCAGGACCAGACCACGCTTCCAGCCGAGACCGGCGCAATCGCGCAATCCCCCGGCCATCATGAAGCTGGGCAGCAGCAGGAAACCGGCTGTAACGAAGCGCAGCGCCAGCATGTCGTGCGATGACAGGCCGTTCAGAACGGCGTGACGGCTGACGACGAAATTGGCCCCGAAGATCACCATCGCGAGGCTCATGCCAGCATAGGCGAGGCGCCGGAGGTTGACCTGCCGCCGGGCGGCTTCGTGGGAGACGATTTGCTGATCCATTCGCTGAAGCAGATAGCGCGACTGTTGCGGTGCCCAAAGGTGGGTAGCGACATGGCCCGCCTGCAACTGCTGCGGTCTCGGCAATTCCATGCTTCAGCCCTGATTTCTCCCGTGCCGCGTCGCCGCGACGCCGCAGTTGCAGTGCTTGCTGCGGCATGTTCGAGATCGAGGAAGCCTAGCCATGGGTATGCAGATTGCCGCGACGCAGGGCAGGCGGCTTGCAACGGCAGACCAGATCGGCCTTGGCGCGGCCGCTATCGCCTGCCTGTTGTCCGGGCTCGTGTGGCTCGGCTCGGCGCAGGTCGTGCCGGCTCGGGGAGCGGGCACGGAGGCCACGCCCGCTTTCGTGCGCCTCGCGCCGGACAGCGGGAAGATCCTGGATCGCTACGCCGGCGAGCCTGACGAGACCGCCGCGCGACCCGGTCTGCTGCGGCCGGCGAGCTTGACCATGCCGCTTGCGCTGGCCTGGGACAATGTGGCGCCTGCATCGGATCGGATGTCGCAGGTGGAAGCCCAGCCCCGGCCGGCACGGTTGCGGGCAGCCTCAGTGCCGGCCCGCCAGTCGGCGGCTCACCCCGTCGCGCGGGTCGCGGCGCTGGCGGCCGCGCCGCCGCTCGACATCGCGCCGTTGTCGCAAAAGCAGCCGGAGCGGCAGCCCGACCTGTGGGACAACGCCGTCTCGGTCATGATCAGGCCGGTCGATGGAGCCGTCAGCGCCGCAAAGGCCGCCGTCGACAATGCGACGACGGCAACGCGCTGGTCGGTTTCGGCCATCGGCCGGCTCGTGCCGAGCTGGTGAGGCTCAGGCCAGCGCCTTCAGGGCCGAGCGGCCAGCATAGACCGCCTGCGCGCCGAGCTCCTCCTCGATGCGCAGCAGCTGGTTGTACTTCGCCGTCCGGTCCGAGCGGGCGAGCGAGCCGGTCTTGATCTGCCCGCAATTGGTCGCGACGGCGAGATCGGCGATGGTCGCGTCCTCGGTCTCGCCCGAGCGGTGCGACATCACCGCGGTGTAGCCGGCGCGCTGCGCCATCTCGACTGCGGCGAGCGTCTCGGTCAGCGTGCCGATCTGGTTGACCTTGACCAGGATCGAGTTGGCCGTCTTCGCCTTGATGCCTTGCGACAGGCGGGTGACGTTGGTGACGAAGAGGTCGTCGCCGACTAGCTGGCACTTGTTGCCGACGAGATCGGTCAGGGCCTTCCAGCCCTCCCAGTCATCCTCGGCCATGCCATCCTCGATCGAGATGATCGGATAGCCGGCGACCAGCTTGGCGAGGTACTTGGCCTGCGCCTTCGGGTCGCGGGTTTTGCGTTCGCCTTCATAGACATAGGTGCCGTCCTTGAAGAACTCGGTCGCGGCGCAGTCCAGCGCCAGCGCGACGTCTTCGCCGGGCTTGTAGCCGGCCTTCTCGACCGCCTGCATGACGAAGTCGAGCGCCGCTTCCGCCGACTTGATGTTGGGGGCAAAGCCGCCCTCGTCGCCGACATTGGTGTTGTGGCCGGCGTCGTGCAGCGCCTTCTTCAGCGTGTGGAAAATCTCCGCGCCCATCCGCAGTCCCTCGGCGAAGGAGGGCGCGCCGATCGGCATCACCATGAATTCCTGGAAGTCGATCGGGTTGTCGGCATGGGCGCCGCCATTGACGATGTTCATCATCGGCACCGGCAGGACGCGGGCCGAGGTACCGCCGACATAGCGATAGAGCGGCAGGCCCGAGGCGTCCGCCGCCGCCTTGGCGACGGCGAGCGAGACGCCCAGAATGGCGTTGGCGCCGAGCTTGCTCTTGTTCGGCGTGCCGTCGAGCTCGATCATCGCCTGGTCGATCGCGGTCTGGTCCTCGGCGTCCATCGCGACGATCGCCTCGGCGATCGCGACGTTGACGGCTTCGACCGCCTTCAGCACGCCCTTGCCGAGATAGCGGCTCTTGTCGCCGTCGCGCAGCTCGACCGCCTCATGCGCACCGGTGGAGGCGCCTGACGGCACGGCGGCGCGGCCCATCGAGCCGTCTTCGAGCACGACATCGACCTCGACCGTCGGGTTGCCGCGGGAATCGAGGATCTGGCGGCCGATGATGTCGATGATCGCGGTCATGGCAGGCTCCGGAGCTGAGGTGGGCAAAGGATGCCGCGCTTCTAGACACAAGCGACGACGACGGGAAGGGGCGGTGGCATTTATCCAGGCCGGGGATTAAAAGCCGCGACAACTCAGCCTCCGCCCACGGCGGACGTCCATCGATCAGGACCACGACATGACCATCGACGCCTCGACCCTTCAGCTCGGCAAGGCGAGCGACCTGCCGCGCTCGCCGGAGGAAGCCCGCCTCGACCGCGTGCCGAACCCGCATGCCGGTACCGACTATCTCGCCCGCTTCACCTGCCCGGAGTTCACCTCGATCTGCCCGGTCACCGGTCAGCCCGATTTCGGCATCCTGGTGATCGACTATCTGCCGGGCGACTGGCTGGTCGAATCGAAGTCGCTCAAGCTCTATCTCGGCGCCTTCCGCAATCACGGCGCCTTCCATGAGGACTGCACGGTCGGCATCGGCAAGACGCTGGTCGACCTGCTCGAGCCGAAATGGTTCCGCATCGGCGGTTACTGGTATCCGCGCGGCGGTATCCCGATCGACGTGTTCTTCCAGACCGGCGAGCCGCCCAAGGGCCTGTGGCTGCCCGACCAGGGCGTCGCACCCTATCGCGGGCGCTGAGAGCTTGCCGCCGAAAAGTGCGAAGCGGCTTTCGGATTACGGCACGCTAAAAAAACAACTCAGGTCCTGCTGCCCGAGAGCGGCAGGATGCGCGGCGCCAGCACGCCGAGCACTGCGATGCCGGCGGCAAAGATCAGAATGGCGCCGCTGGTCCCGAACAGGTGCAGGGCGGCGCCCATCAGCACCGGCCCGAGCGCATGGCCGCAGAACAGGGCGCAGGCGAACAGCGCCACCGCCGAGCCACGAGCGGTCGGGGCAAGTTCGGTCGCCTGCGCCTGGAAGGTGCCGTGCATCAGGAAGAAGCCGAAGCCGCTCAGCGTGAAGATCGCGATGGCGGTCCACCAGGGCAGGAAGGCGAGCGAGAACAGGGCATAGGCGAAGCCCATCACGATGCCGCCCAGGGTGGTCATCCGGGTCGGCCCGAGCCGCTCGACCAGAATCCGGGTCAGGACGCCATAGATGATGCCGCCGAGACCCGTGCCGGCGATGACGAGGCCGGCCTGTGAGGGGCCGACATCGGCACGTTCGTGCAGGATCGCGGCGATATAGGGCGGCATGCCGAAGATCAGGCTGCCCTCGACCACGACGAGACCGTAGAGCAGTTTCGAGCGCGGATTGGCGAAGACGGCGGCATAGCTCGTCAGCGCGGTCTTGAAGCTGAGCGGCGGCCGCGACGCGTTCGGCCGTGGCTTCAGCACCAGCACGACCAGCAACCCGGCGATACCGGCGATCGCGCCAGCCATCACGAAGACATAGCGCCAGCCGAGATGCTCGGCGATCAACCCGGAGCAGGCGGCGCCAACCATCTGCCCGACGATCATCAGCACGAGGAAGCGGCCAAGCATGATCTGCCGCTCGGCCATGGGTGCGCGGTCGCCGATCGCTGCCATCGCGACAGGAATGACGCCGCCCGCAGCGATGCCGGCGATCGTGCGGACGCCCGTCAGCATCTCGAACGAGCCGGCGAAGCCGGCAGCGAGCGAGAGCAAAGCGAGCACGCCGAGGCAGACCGCGATCGTTCGCAGCTTGCCGATCGAATCCGCGATCGGGCCGAGAAAGGGCTGGCCTATCGCATAGGCGAAGGCGAAAGCCGTCGCGACCGCGGCAACCTGCGCGATGCTGCGGGTGAATTCCGCCGCCAGCGTCGGTACCAGCGGGTCGAGCAAGCGCATGGTGAAGGTCGAGGCAAAGCCGCACGCCCCGAGCACCAGGATGAGCGACTTCAGAGAACCTTGCGGGGGGGCGGGCGGAACCGTGCTGGCTGATGTCTCAGACATAAGCCAGCGTAGAATGCGTCGCGCGCTTGGCAAGCCGGTCAAACTCTTGCAGCTCTGCGATCAGCGCATGGAAGTCACGCAGTGGCACCATGTTCGGCCCGTCCGAAGGGGCATTGTCGGGGTCGGGATGGGTCTCGATGAAGACGCCGGCGACGCCGACCGCAACCGCGGCGCGCGCCAGCACCGGCACGAATTCGCGCTGGCCCCCGGTCGAGGCGCCCTTGCCGCCGGGCTGCTGCACCGAATGGGTGGCGTCGAAGATCACGGGAGCGCCGATCTCCGCCATGATCGGCAGGGCGCGCATGTCGGTGACCAGCGTGTTGTAGCCGAAGGAGGCGCCGCGCTCGGTCAGCATCACGTTCGGATTGCCGCTCTCGGTCACCTTCGCGGCGACGTTGACCATGTCCCAGGGCGCCAGGAACTGGCCCTTCTTGACGTTGACGACGCGGCCGGTCTTGGCGGCGGCGACGAGCAGGTCGGTCTGGCGGCAGAGGAAGGCCGGGATCTGCAGGATATCGACGACTTCGGCGACCGGCGCGCACTGACTGACATCGTGGATGTCGGTCAGCACCGGCAGGCCGGTGCGCTCGCGGATCTCGGCGTAGACGGGCAGGGCGGCGTCCAGGCCCATGCCGCGCTGGCCCTTTACGCTGGTGCGGTTGGCCTTGTCGAAGGACGCCTTGAAGACCAGCCCGATGCCGAGCTTCTCGGAGGTTTCCTTCAGCTCCAGCGCGATGTCGAGCGCGTGGTCGCGGCTCTCCATCTGGCAGGGCCCGGCGATCAGGGCGAGCGGCAAGCCGTTGCCGAAGCGGACGGGCTTGGCGAGGTCGGAGCCCACGGTGACGATGGCGTTGGCGGTCATGGCGGGCTCCTTGCTCAAGGGCGCGGTATTAGAAGCCACCCACCGCGCTGACAAGCCGACGATGCGTCACGTCACCTCGAACCAGCTCCACAGCCCGCGGTCGAAGCGCTCCAGCACGGTCGAGGAGATCAGCCAGCGGCCGGGGTTGTCGGCGATGAAGGCGATGTGCAGGCGCTTGCCCTCGGGAATCTGCACGGTGTCGAGGAAATAAGGCTCCCAACCGTCGTCGAGCGGATGCAGCAGGCGGAAGCAGTGGCCGTGGACATGGAAGGGCTGCAGGAAGGCGGTCTTGTTGGTGATGCCGATCACCACCGGCGCGCCGCGCTTGACGCTGAACAGCGGCTTAGCCCTTGGGTCGCCCTGGCCGCCATTCACGGTCCACGGCTTCGAAAGGTCGAGCCCGGTTAGGTCGAGCTTGTTCTCAGGTGTGATCTTCGCGCCGCCTTCGATGACCATCTCGCTGCGCTTGGCATCCTGGAGCCGGACTGCAGCCGGCAGGGCCGGGTTGAGCGGCATCGCGGTGATCGCCGGGCGCGCCGATTTGGCCGTGCCCTCGCTGACGAAGCGCACCAGCGGCACGCCGGGGCCGATCAGCGCGGTGACGCTGGCGGCGGCGCCAACCGTCTCGGGCATGTCGAAGATCACGTCGTAGCGCGTGCCCGGCGCGAAAGGCAGCTGGCCCCGGACCGGCTCGAAGGTCTCGGTCGGCTGTCCGTCGACGGCGGCGACGAAAGCCTTCATCTCGTCGAAGCGCAGCCGCATGATCCGGGCATTGCAGGCATTGGCGAGACGAAGCCGGACGCGGGCGCCCGGCGGAAGCTTGACCGGCAGCGGCGGCGGCTTGCCATTGACCGTCAGCCAGCTGCCGAGCCGGCCGGCCGCGGCCCCGTCCTGTCCGTCTGTGGCAAAGGGCAGCAGTTTCTGGTTGTCGCCGAGCAGCCAGTCGCCGATCAAGGCGGGCAGATCGAGGTCGACCGCGGGCGGCTCCTTCTCCTCGACGATGAGCAAACCGGAGAGCCCGCGCCCTGCCGGCTCGGACGCGCCGCCGAGCAGCATCGGGCGATAGAGGAAAGTGCCGGAATCAGGTGGCGTCAGCCGGTATTCGAACTGCCCGCCGGGAGGCACCGGCTCCTGGCTGAAGCCGCCCACACCATCCATGGCGTGGTCGGCGCGCAGGCCGTGCCAGTGCAGGCTGAGCGGCTTGTCGGTCCGATTCTGCAGATTGAGGCGCAGGGTCTCGCCCTGCTTCACCTTAAGGACGGGCCCCGGGGTCGCGCCATCGAAGGTCCAGATCTCGGTTTCGGGCGCCGGCGCCGGGCGCAGGCGAACCTTGGCGGGGCCGGCGACGAGATCGCGTGCGGCGCCGGTTGCTGCCGGCTGCGGGGATGGCGCAGCCTGCTGCGCCAGAGTGGGCAGTGGCGCAAGCAGCGTCGCGAATCCGGCGCCCCGCGCGATGATCCGGCGGCGGCTGGGATGAAGGCGCGAGGCCGGCGGCGAAGCGTCTTTGCTCATGCTCGCGACATAGCCTCGCCGGGTCATTCTGGCGAGTGCAAAGCCGCTTCAGAGCCGCGTTCGCAGAACTGTCGCATTTTTTTGCTGCATGACGCGCCCGAAATGGTATAGCGGCGCGGCCTACGGTGCTGCTGTCGCGAAAACTGCGATATGGCGCACCGGGTCGGCGGGCGTGGCGGAACTGGTAGACGCACTGGTTTTAGGTACCAGCGGCGAAAGTCGTGGGGGTTCGAGTCCCTCCGCCCGCACCATGATTCGGATTTCGCGAGCGCGGCGGCGGTCATCCGGCGGCGCGCTTTGGACATTGAAGTAACGAGCTGTTGGCGGATCGAACAATGAACGTGACGGAAACCCTGTCCCAGGGCCTCAAGCGCGAATTCCAGGTGGTGCTGAACGCCACGGACCTCAAGTCGAGGCTCGATGGCGAGCTGCAGAACCTGCAGGGCAAGGCCAAGATCAACGGCTTCCGCCCCGGCAAGGTCCCGGTCGGTCATCTGCGCCGCCTCTATGGCCGCTCGGTCATGGCCGATGTCGTCCAGAACGCCGTCAACGAGGCGAACCAGAAGATCGTCGCCGACAACGCGCTCAAGCTCGCCTTCGAGCCGCAGATCAAGTTCCCCGAGAACAAGGACGAGATCGAGGCCGCGATGGAGGCCAAGGGCGATCTCGCCTTCACCGTCGCGCTCGAGGTGCTGCCGAAGATCGAGGTCGTCGACGTCTCGGACGTTTCGCTCGAGAAGCCGGTCGCGGAAGTCCCCGAGGCCGATGTCGATGCCGCGCTGGAGCGCATGGCCTCGCAGAACCGCGCCTTCGAGTCGAAGAAGGACGGCGCCAAGGCCGCCAAGGGCGATCGCCTGCTGATCTCCTTCGTCGGCACGCTCGAAGGCAAGCCCTTCGATGGCGGCACCGGCTCGGAAATCCCGCTCGAGCTCGGCGCCGGCCAGTTCATCCCGGGTTTCGAGGAGCAGCTCGAGGGCGTCAAGAAGGGTGAGCAGCGCACCGTTTCGGTGACGTTCCCCGAGAATTATGCGGCCGAGAACCTCGCCGGCAAGCCGGCCGAGTTCGCCGTCACCGTCGACGACGTCCAGGCTCCGGGCGAGCTGAAGATCGACGACGAGCTCGCCAAGGGCTTCGGCATGGAGTCGCTCGACGCGCTCAAGACCGCGATTCGCGAGCAGATCGGCCGCGAGTTCGGCGAGCAGTCGCGCCGCAAGATCAAGAAGGCCCTGCTTGACGCGCTCGACGGCAAGTACAGCTTCGAGCTGCCGCCGACCCTGGTCGAGCAGGAGTTCTCCGCGGTCTGGAGCCAGGTCGAGGCGGACATGAAGAACGCCGGCAAGACCTTCGCCGACGAGAACACCACCGAGGACGAGGCTCGCGCCGAGTATCGCAAGATCGCCGAGCGCCGCGTGCGTCTCGGCCTGGTGCTGGCCGAGATCGGCGAGCAGGCCAAGGTCCAGATCTCGGATGACGAGGTGACTCAGGCCCTGATCGCGCGCGCCCGCCAGTTCCCGGGCCAGGAGAAGGAAGTCTGGGAGTTCTATCGCAAGAACCCACAGGCGCTCGCCGAGATCCGCGCCCCGATCTTCGAGGAGAAGGTCGTCGACCATCTGCTCGGCCAGGTGAAGGTCTCCGACAAGTCGGTCTCGCGCGAGGCACTGTTCGCCGACGACGAGGATGAAGGCGCTGCCGAGGCCAAGCCGAAGGCCACCAAGGCGAAGAAGGCCAAGAAGGCTGAGGCGGCGGACGAGGCTTCGGCCTGATCCTGCCCTCAAGGTTTACAATGTTTGCGCCGCCCGCATCCCGTCGGGCGGCGCTTCCCTTTTCAGCCGCCGCAGGCATGCTTATGTGGGGTCTTCGCCGCTATCGGCTGATTCCCGCCCGCTTTGACCCCAAGGACCGACGATGATGCGTGACCCGATCGAGACCTATAACAATCTCGTCCCGATGGTGGTCGAGCAGTCGAGCCGCGGCGAGCGCGCCTTCGACATCTATTCGCGCCTGCTGCGCGAGCGCATCATCTTCCTGACCGGCCCGGTCGAGGACTACTCGGCATCGCTGATCGTGGCGCAGCTGCTGTTCCTCGAGGCCGAGAATCCGAAGAAGGAAATCTCCTTCTACATCAACTCGCCCGGCGGCGTGGTCACCTCGGGCCTGTCGATCTACGACACCATGCAGTTCATCCGCTGCCCGGTGACGACGCTCTGCGTCGGCCAGGCCGCCTCGATGGGCTCGCTCCTGCTGACCGCCGGCGCCAAGGACATGCGCTTCGCGCTGCCGAACGCCCGCATCATGGTCCACCAGCCGTCCGGCGGTTTCCAGGGCCAGGTCACCGACATCCTGATCCATGCCCGCGAGGTCGAGAGCCTGAAGCGGCGCCTGAACGAGATCTACGTCAAGCACACCGGCCGCTCCTACGAGGACATCGAGGCGGCGCTGGAGCGCGACAATTTCATGACCGCCGACCAGGCCAAGGAGTTCGGCCTGATCGACAAGGTCATCGACAAGCGTGCGGACGAGGCGGCCTAAGGCTGTCGCGGTACCTCGCGCCTGTGGGTTGGCGAGCGGCTTGTGAAGGGCCATATTGCCTTGAGACTAGGCCCCATGTTTGCATGGGGCATCTGAAGGGCGCGGCAAGGCGCTCGAGCGGTCCGATTTTGGGTCAGTTTCGTCGCCGCCTGCGCCAGAGCGACGCGTTAACCTAAAAATCGTGATCTGAGCGCCTATTATGACGGGGAGACGACATCAGCCCGCCGTTATTCGGTGGCGGATTTTGTCCTCCGAGATGGAGAATCACGATGACTAAGGCCAGCGGCGGCGATTCCAAGAGCACGCTCTACTGCTCCTTCTGCGGCAAGAGCCAGCACGAGGTCCGCAAGCTGATCGCGGGCCCGACCGTGTTCATCTGCGATGAATGCGTCGAGCTCTGCATGGACATCATCCGCGAGGAATCGAAGTCCGCGCTGGTGAAGTCCAAGGACGGCGTGCCGACCCCGAAGGAGATCCGCAAGGTCCTCGACGACTACGTCATCGGCCAGGACCACGCCAAGAAGGTCCTCTCGGTCGCGGTCCACAACCACTACAAGCGGCTCAGCCACGCGACGAAGCACAACGACGTCGAGCTGGCGAAGTCGAACATCCTGCTGATCGGACCGACCGGTTCGGGCAAGACGCTGCTCGCGCAGACGCTCGCCCGCATTCTCGACGTGCCGTTCACCATGGCCGATGCGACGACGCTGACCGAGGCCGGCTATGTCGGCGAGGATGTCGAGAACATCATCCTGAAGCTGCTCCAGGCCTCCGACTACAATGTCGAGCGGGCGCAGCGCGGCATCGTCTACATCGACGAGATCGACAAGATCAGCCGCAAGTCGGACAACCCCTCGATCACCCGTGATGTCTCGGGCGAGGGCGTGCAGCAGGCGTTGCTCAAGATCATGGAAGGCACGGTCGCCTCCGTGCCGCCGCAGGGCGGGCGCAAGCATCCGCAACAGGAGTTCCTGCAGGTCGACACCACCAATATCCTGTTCATCTGCGGCGGCGCCTTCGCCGGGCTGGACAAGATCATCTCGGGTCGCGGCAAGGGCACTTCGATCGGCTTCGGCGCGACCGTGCAGTCGCCCGACGACCGGCGCACCGGCGCGATCTTCCGCGAGGTCGAGCCGGAGGATCTGCTCAAGTTCGGCCTGATCCCGGAGTTCGTCGGCCGCCTGCCGGTGCTGGCGACGCTGGAGGATCTCGACGAGGCCGCGCTCAAGACCATCCTCACCGAGCCGAAGAACGCGCTGGTCAAGCAGTACCAGCGCCTGTTCGAGATGGAGGATACCGAGCTCACCTTCACCGACGAGGCGGTCAGCCTGATTGCGCGCAAGGCGATCGAGCGCAAGACCGGCGCCCGTGGCCTGCGCTCGATCATGGAAGGCATCCTGCTCGAGACCATGTACGAGCTGCCGGGGCTGGAAGGCGTCGAGCAGGTCGTCATCGGACCGGAGGCGGTCGAGTCGAAGTCGCGTCCGCTGTTCATCTATGCGGATCGCGAAGAAGAGACCAAGTCGGCCTCGGCCTGAGCGAGACCGGATTCTGGTTCAATTCGGAACGCGCGCCTTCGGCGCGCGTTTTGCTTTATGGGCCTGGGTGGTTAGGGCTACCCCGGACTGTCTTTGCCTCGCCCGAGCCATCACGGCCTCGTGTGCCGGTTGCGGTAGAAGCGGCGGTGGACTGCGTGAGGCGTCGCTTGAAAGCCGGCGTCGAAGCATCCACCTTATAATCACCTGTTGGAGTCGCGTGCCTGTCGAGGGCGCGGCCGGCAGGGGCGCCTGGCGCGAATGGTCGCGCCGCGCGGTACGTCCGCTCGATTGCCTTTCAAAGGGGTCGGCCGGGCGAAAACTTGAAGGACTAGACATGACTGGCTCGACGCCCCGCGCCCCGCTCGTCCCCGGCACGACCGATACCTACCCGGTCCTGCCGCTGCGCGACATCGTCGTCTTTCCGCACATGATCGTGCCGCTCTTCGTCGGCCGCGAGAAATCCATCCGCGCGCTCGAGGAAGTCGTCAAGAACGATGGCCTGATCCTGCTCGCCACGCAGAAGAATGCCGGCGACGATGACCCGGAGACCGGAGACATCTATGAAATCGGCACGCTCGCCCGCGTGCTGCAGCTCCTGAAGCTGCCAGACTCGACCGTGAAGGTGCTCGTCGAGGGCATCGGCCGGGCCAAGGCGACGACCTATACCGCGACCGATAACTTCTACGAGGCGCAGGCCGAAGCCCTCGCCGAGGAGGATGGCAAGAAGGTCGAGGTCGAGGCGCTCGCCCGCTCGGTCGTCAGCGAGTTCGAGAACTATGTGAAGCTCAACAAGAAGATCTCGCCCGAGATCGTCGCGGCGGTCTCGCAGATCGACGAGCCGGCCAAGCTCGCCGACACCGTTGCCTCGCATCTGGCGGTCAAGATCGCCGACCGGCAGGCCGTGCTGGAGGTGATGAACGTCGCCCACCGGCTCGAGAAGGTGCTCTCCCTGATGGAGAGCGAGATGTCGGTGCTGCAGGTCGAGAAGCGCATCCGCTCGCGCGTCAAGCGCCAGATGGAGAAGACCCAGCGCGAGTACTATCTCAACGAGCAGATGAAGGCGATCCAGAAGGAGCTGGGCGACGGCGAGGAAGGCCGTGACGAGCTGGCCGAGCTGGAAGAGCGCATCGCCAAGACCAAGCTGACCAAGGAGGCGCGCGACAAGGCGCTCGCCGAGGTCAAGAAGCTCAGGCAGATGTCGCCGATGTCGGCGGAAGCCACCGTCGTGCGCAATTATCTCGACTGGCTGCTCGGCATCCCCTGGAACAAGAAGTCGAAGATCAAGAAGGACCTCGCCTCGGCCCAGAAGGTGCTCGACGACGATCATTTCGGCCTGGACAAGGTCAAGGACCGCATCGTCGAATATCTTGCCGTGCAGCAGCGCGCCAACAAGCTCGCCGGCCCGATCCTGTGCCTTGTCGGCCCTCCGGGCGTCGGCAAGACCTCGCTCGGCAAGTCGATCGCCAAGGCGACCGGCCGCGAGTTCGTGCGCATGTCGCTCGGCGGCGTGCGTGACGAGGCCGAGATCCGCGGTCACCGCCGCACCTATATCGGCTCGATGCCCGGCAAGATCATCCAGTCGATGAAGAAGGCCAAGACCTCGAACCCGCTCATCCTGCTCGACGAGATCGACAAGATGGGCCAGGACTTCCGCGGCGACCCGTCGGCAGCCCTGCTCGAGGTGCTCGATCCCGAGCAGAACTCGACCTTCAACGATCATTACCTCGAGGTCGACTACGACCTGTCGAACGTGATGTTCGTGACCACAGCGAACACGCTGAACATCCCGCCGGCCCTGCTGGACCGCATGGAGGTGATCCGCATCGCTGGCTACACCGAGGACGAGAAGGCCGAGATTGCGCGCCGCCACCTGATCCCGGGGGCGATCGCCAAGCACGGCCTGCAGTCCAAGGAATGGTCGATCGACGACGAGGCCCTGACGACGCTGGTCCGGCGCTATACGCGTGAAGCCGGCGTTCGTAACCTCGAGCGCGAGATCGCCAACACCGTCCGCAAGGCGGTGAAGGAGATCGTGCTGACCAAGAAGAAGAAGGTCGCGGTCACCCCTGCGGTTCTTGAGGAGTATCTCGGCCCGCCGCGCTATCGCTATGGCATGGCGGAGACCGAGGATCAGGTCGGCGTCGTCACCGGCCTGGCCTGGACCGAGGTCGGCGGCGAGATGCTGACGATCGAAGGCGTGATGATGCCCGGCAAGGGCAAGATGACCGTCACCGGCAACCTGCGCGACGTGATGAAGGAATCGATCTCGGCGGCGGCGTCCTATGTCCGCTCCCGCGCCATCGATTTCGGCATCGAGCCGCCGCTGTTCGACCGGCGCGACATCCACGTCCACCTTCCCGAGGGGGCGACCCCGAAGGACGGTCCGTCGGCTGGCATCGGCATGGCCACGGCGATCGTCTCGGTCATGACCGGCATCCCGGTCCGCCGCGATGTCGCCATGACCGGCGAGGTCACGCTGCGGGGCAGGGCGCTGCCGATCGGCGGCCTCAAGGAGAAGCTCCTGGCGGCCCTGCGCGGCGGCATCAAGAAGGTGCTGATCCCGGAGGACAACGCCAAGGATCTGGTCGATCTGCCGAAGTCCGTGAAGAACGGGCTCGAGATTGTCCCGGTCTCGCGGATGGACCAGGTGCTCCAGCACGCGCTGGTGCGCCAGCCGACGCCGATCGCCTGGGAAGAGGACCTGAAGGCGCCTGTGCCCAAGGGGGCCGATGACGACGCAGCCGCGGCTGGCGTCGCCCACTGAGCCCAGCGCTCGCGAATAGAGAGGCCGCCGGCATAGCCGGCGGCCTTTTTTTGTTGGCCGGGCCCCTGAGCCGCACCCAGCGTCATAGCCTGGCGCTGAGTCGGGAGGCTCCGATGAAGCGAAGGGCGGCTTGCAATCGCTCGGCTTGCGCCGCGTTGGCGAGGACGGCGTCGATATCGACGGGGCGCAGTTCGTCCGAGGCTCCCTACGATGCGGCATCGGCCTCGGCGGGGATGACCGGGCCCACGCGCTGTGGATGCTGCCGGCCTGATTCGTATGCTGGGAAGGGTTGGTGGGCGGTGACGGGCTCGAACCGCCGACATCCTCGGTGTAAACGAGGCGCTCTACCGACTGAGCTAACCGCCCTTGCCCGCCGTTTAAGGCTACGGGGCCGGCTTCGCAAGCCACAGGACGCGGAGTGCGCAGCCTTTGCCCAGCGGCGGGCTTCGTGGCGAAGGGCGCGGGGCGGTCTGAACGGCTCCAGGCCGCCATGCCGGAACGACGCAACTGTGGAGGCCGCAGCCTAGATTCGCGCTCGCTGGTCGGCCACGCTGATCGATCTCCGCGCGCTGCCTCGATCGCAGAGCCGGGAAACTGCAAGTTTCAGCCTCTTTCCACGGACTTTGGCGATGATCGATATTTTGACGGCTTCTGTGCTTGACAGTCAGGGCCGGGGGCCATAATCCCAACGCCGCCGGGGACGAGTTCCTCCGCCGCCCGCGCGGGCGTAGCTCAGTTGGTTAGAGTGCCGGCCTGTCACGCCGGAGGTCGCGGGTTCGAGCCCCGTCGCCCGCGCCATTTTCAGCACATGATCCCAGTATCTTGAAGCTGTTGCTTCATGTCGCGCTGAAGCTGTTCGGATGCAGCCTCGCATCCTCCGGTCAATTGCGTGCCCGCGTCGAAAGCGGTTCCTGGTTCGGCTCTCTGTCATGAGGCGCGACGGTCGTCCGTGCCGCGCTGAGGCGATCCGGGGAGCGATCGGTCGGGCCCGGGTCGCTCAGCCCACAAGTTCCGGGCAGGGGCCCGGCATCCGCTCACCAGGGCCGGCGCGGGCCGGTGTCGATGTGGATCAGCCCGTTCCAGTAGACCTTGTGGCCGCCGACTTCCGGCAGGGCGCGGGCCCATTCCAGCACGGCGCGCGGCCTGACGCCGGGCACCCTGAAATCCATCGCCTCGCAGCGTTTGTGATAGGAGCCGCGCCGCGCCCGCCAGGGCGGGCGCCAGGTCGATGTCACCTTCACCGCTCCGTATTTGTCCGCGATCTTGCCGAGGATGCTCTTCAGCACTGGCGGCAGGCAGACGATCGAGGTGCCGGGATCGGTCGAGATGCCTGGTCTGTCGGGCTTCTCGTCGGGATCGAAGGCGGGTTCTTCGGCAGTCTGCCCCGGCGTGCGCTGCGGCCATTCCGGCCCTTCGTCGTCATCGGGCTGGGCGAGGGTGGGCGCGGGGCCCGGTGTCGTCATGGCGCTGGCCTCGACCGGAGCCTGTGGCAGCACCACGACGGGGGGCGAGCCCGGCTTGACCTGCAGGTCGAGATCGAACGGGCGCCCGGGCGGCAGGGGCGCGAGCATCATCTGCGCCGTGGCCTCGGCGCCAAAGGCCATCGCGACGGCGCAGGCGAGCGCTGTTCTCTGAATCGCACTCATGCGATGCAGGAGGCCGATGCCGGGGCTGCGGCCAATGGCACGCGATCACGATGCGTTGTTAGGCACGGCATTCCCGCAACGGTTCTCCTGACGCATCGGCAGTGTCTGCCGACGAATCGTGCCGGCGCCGAAGATTGACGTTACGTCCCCGTTTGCCATGCTTCGGCGCGCCGCGACAACCGCCTTGCGCCGGACGCAGCCAATCGTGAAAATCGCAGCCGAAACGGCCGGGAATCGCGCTGCTTCCGCGGGCGGCGCGAGCATATGCGGCAAAGACATGGCGACAGCCGCATTGTGCGGCGCGGCGAACCCTTGCGTGATTCTAAAGCAGGGTCTAATCGACTGGCGAGATTGAGGGCGCCAGTCGCGGCGCCGGGTTGAAGCGGGGTGACAGATGCAAGCTCTTCCTGTGCAGTCCCTGCTGTCGGACTACCTGCCTCTGGTGATCTTCATCGGCCTGTCGCTGGTGATCGGCCTCGCGCTGCTGATCGCGCCCTTCGCCGTCGCCTATTCCAGGCCGGACGCCGAGAAGCTCTCGGCCTATGAATGCGGCTTCAACGCCTTCGACGATGCGCGCATGAAGTTCGACGTGCGCTTCTATCTCGTCGCCATCCTCTTCATCATCTTCGACCTTGAGGTCGCCTTCCTCTTCCCCTGGGCGGTCGCCTTCGGCGGCCTCGGCTGGGTCGGCTTCTGGTCGATGATGGTTTTTCTCGGCGTGCTGACGGTCGGCTTCGTCTACGAGTGGCGCAAGGGTGCGCTCGAGTGGGATTGATCGCTTTGTCGCAGAGACCTGATACGCTCCTGTTCGCGTTCTTGCATTTGACGAAACCTAAAGGTTCGAACTGATGGCCATGACAGCGATCGATCGTGGTGATCCGCTGGTTGCGCCCGCGCCGCGGGGCCTGCTCGGCCCGGACGGTAAGCCGCTCGGCGCTCGCGATCCCTACTTCGCCGAGATCAACAACGAGCTGGCGGACAAGGGCTTCCTGGTCACGGCGAGCGATGACCTGATCAACTGGGCCCGCACCGGCTCGCTGATGTGGATGACCTTCGGCCTCGCCTGCTGCGCGGTCGAGATGATGCAGCTCTCCATGCCGCGCTATGACGTCGAGCGTTTCGGCTTCGCCCCGCGCGCCTCGCCGCGCCAGTCCGACGTGATGATCGTCGCCGGCACGCTGACCAACAAGATGGCTCCGGCCCTGCGCAAGGTCTACGACCAGATGCCGGAGCCGCGCTACGTCATCTCGATGGGCTCCTGCGCCAATGGCGGCGGCTATTACCACTACAGCTATTCGGTGGTGCGCGGCTGCGACCGCATCGTGCCGATCGACGTCTATGTGCCGGGCTGCCCGCCGACCGCGGAAGCGCTGCTCTATGGCGTGCTGCTGCTGCAGAAGAAGATCCGGCGGACCGGGACGATCGAACGCTGAGGCGTTTGTGGACCGGTGGCTTGCGAAGGTGATGCGATGAGCGAAGCGCTCGTGACATTGGGCGAAGAGATCAAGGCGGCGCTGCCCGGCGCGGTGACCGACATCGTCGTCGCCTTCGACGAGATCACGGTCCTGGCCGAGGCGGCCGAGATCGTGCGGGTCCTCAAGACCCTCTACGACGATCCGCGCTTCCGCTTCGTCAATTTCACCGACATCGCCGGCGCCGACTATCCGCAGCGCGAGAAGCGCTTCGAGGTGGTCTACCACCTGCTGGCGCCGCACCATAACCGGCGCATCCGCGTCAAGGTCCAGACGGATGAGGCGACCCCGGTCCCCTCCGTGATCGAGGTCTTCCCGGCCGCGAACTGGTACGAGCGCGAGGCCTACGACTTCTACGGCATCCTGTTCTCGAACCATCCGGACCTGCGCCGCATCCTCACCGATTACGGTTTCGAGGGCTATCCGCTGCGCAAGGACTTCCCGCTGACCGGCTTCGTCGAGGTCCGCTATGACGACGAGCAGAAGCGCGTCGTCTACGAGCCGGTGAAGCTGAACCAGGAGTTCCGCAACTTCGACTTCCTCTCGCCCTGGGAAGGGACGGAATACGTCCTGCCGGGCGATGAAAAAGCCAAAACGGCCTGATCGGAACCGGCGATGTCAGAACACAACATCCGCAATTTCTCGATCAATTTCGGCCCGCAGCATCCGGCGGCGCACGGCGTGCTGCGCCTGGTGCTGGAGCTCGACGGCGAGATCGTCGAGCGCGTCGATCCGCATATCGGCCTGCTGCATCGCGGCACCGAGAAGCTGATCGAGCACAAGACCTATCTCCAGGCCGTGCCCTATTTCGACCGGCTCGACTATGTCGCGCCGATGAACCAGGAGCATGCCTACGCGCTCGCGGTCGAGAAGCTGATGGGCGTGACCGTGCCGCGCCGCGGCCAGCTCATCCGCGTTCTCTATTCCGAGATCGGCCGCATCCTCTCGCATATCCTCAACGTCACCACGCAGGCGATGGACGTCGGCGCGCTCACCCCGCCGCTCTGGGGCTTCGAGGAGCGCGAGAAGCTGATGATCTTCTACGAGCGGGCCTGCGGCGCGCGCATGCACGCGGCCTATGTCCGGCCGGGCGGCGTCCATCAGGACCTGCCGACCTCGCTGATCCACGATATCGCCGAATGGTGCGATCCGTTCCTCAAGGTCTGCGACGATCTCGAGACGCTGCTCACCGACAACCGCATCTTCAAGCAGCGCAATGTCGACATCGGCGTCGTCGATCTCGAAACCTGCTGGAAGTGGGGCTTCTCTGGCGTGATGGTGCGCGGCTCCGGCGCGCCCTGGGACCTGCGCAAGTCGCAGCCCTATGAGTGCTACGAGGAGATGGAATTCGACATCCCCGTCGGCAAGAACGGCGACTGCTACGACCGCTACTGCATCCGCATGGAAGAGATGCGCCAGTCGGCCTCGATCATGAAGCAGTGCTGCGAGAAGCTGCTGGCGGCCGATGGCGGCGGGCCGGTCTCTTCGCTCGACGGCAAGATGGTGCCGCCCAAGCGCGGCGAGATGAAGCGCTCGATGGAAGCGCTGATCCACCACTTCAAGCTCTACACCGAGGGCTACAAGGTGCCCGGGGGCGAGGTCTACGCCGCCGTCGAGGCGCCGAAGGGCGAATTCGGCGTCTATCTCGTCTCCGACGGCACCAACAAGCCCTATCGCTGCAAGATCAAGGCGCCGGGCTTCGCCCATCTCCAGGCCATGGATTTCATGTGCCGCAAGCACATGCTCGCCGACGTCTCCGCGATCCTCGGCTCCCTCGATATCGTCTTTGGTGAGGTGGACCGCTGATGTCCGTCCGTCGTCTCGCGCCCGATCACGTTCAGCCGGCCTCCTTCGCCTTTAATGCGGCGAACGAGAACTGGGCCGACCAGCAGATCGCCAAATACCCGGAAGGCCGCCAGGCCTCGGCCGTGATTCCGCTGCTGTGGAAGGCGCAGGAGCAGCATCATGGCTGGCTGCCGCGCGCCGCGATCGAAGCGGTCGCGCATAAGCTCGGCATGGCGCCGATGCGGGTGCTGGAGGTCGCGACCTTCTACACCATGTTCAACCTGCAGCCGGTCGGCACGCATTTCATCCAGCTTTGCGGCACGACGCCCTGCGCATTGCGCGGCGCCGAGGCGCTGAAGAAGGTCTGCGAGGACGTGATCGGTCCGCAATCGACCGTTACTGCCGATGGCAAGCTGTCCTGGCTCGAAGTCGAGTGCCTCGGCGCCTGCTGCAACGCCCCGATGGCGCAGATCAACTTCGACTATTACGAAGACCTGACCCCTGAGAATTTCCGCAAGCTGCTCGGCGACCTGCGTGAAGGCCGTCCGACCAAGCCCGGCCCGCAGGTCGACCGCTCCTGCTCGGAGCCGCTCGGTGGCGGCGACACGCTGAAGGATCCGGCCCTCTATAACGGGTCGGTGATCGGCGCCGGCGACTGGCAGGCCCGCATCACGAAGCAGCGCGAAGAGGCCGCGATCAAGATCGCCAGCGAGAAGGCTGCCGCCGAGGCCAAGGCCAAGGCTGAAGCAGAGACGGCTGCCGCGACGGCCAAGGCCGGCCCGACCGACGTCAAGACCGCGCCGGCCCCCGAGGCTGCCGCACCAGCCCGTCCCAAGCCTTCCGAGCCGAAGCAGCCGGCCAGCGCCGCGCAGGATACGCCCTCGGCGACCGGCAAGGCGATCAAGGACACGCCCGCCAAGGCACCGGCAGCCAAGGCTGCGCCCGCTGCCGATCCGGCTCCCGCCGTGGCCGAATCCAAGCCGCAGCTGCTGACCGCGGCCCGCGGCGGCAAGGGCGATGATCTCGAGCTGATCTGGGGCGTCGGTCCCAAGCTCGGAAAGATGCTCAACGAGATGGGCATCTGGCACTTTGACCAGGTCGCCGCCTGGACCCCGGCCGAGCTCGCCTGGGTCGATGCAAGGCTGACCGGCTTCAAGGGTAGGGCGGTCCGTGACGACTGGATCTCGCAGGCGAAGAAGCTCGCTACCGGCTGGCGGCCGGAGAGCAAGCTCGGCGACAAGCCGGCGAACTGAGGCGAACAACGATGCTTGCTGATCGCGACCGCATCTTCACCAATCTCTACGGCCTTCACGACCTGTCGCTGAAGGGCGCCATGCAGCGTGGCGCCTGGGACGGCACCAAGTTCCTGCTCGAGCAGGGGCGCGACTGGATCATCGACGAGATGAAGAAGTCGGGCCTGCGCGGGCGCGGCGGCGCCGGCTTCCCGACCGGCCTGAAATGGTCGTTCATGCCCAAGCAGAGCGACGGGCGCCCGCACTACCTTGTCGTCAACGCCGACGAGTCTGAGCCGGGTACCTGCAAGGATCGCGAGATCATGCGCAACGACCCGCATACGCTGGTCGAGGGCTGCCTGATCGCCTCCTTCGCCATGGGTGCGCACGCGGCCTACATCTACATCCGCGGCGAATATGTCCGCGAGCGCGAGGCGCTGCAGCGTGCCGTCGACGAGGCCTATGAGGCGAACCTCATCGGCAAGAACAACAAGCACGGCTATCCCTTTGATCTCTATGTACATCACGGCGCCGGCGCCTATATTTGCGGCGAAGAGACGGCGCTGCTGGAGAGCCTCGAGGGCAAGAAGGGCATGCCGCGGCTGAAGCCGCCTTTCCCGGCCAATGTCGGCCTCTATGGCTGCCCGACCACCGTCAACAACGTCGAGTCGATCGCGGTCGCGCCGACCATCCTGCGTCGTGGCGCGAGCTGGTTCTCCTCGATCGGCACGCCGAACAATGTCGGCACCAAGCTGTTCTGCGTTTCCGGCCATGTGAACAAGCCCTGCAACGTCGAAGAGGCGATGGGCCTGACCTTCCGCGAGCTGATCGACCGCCATTGCGGCGGCATCCGCGGCGGCTGGGACAATCTCAAGGCGGTCATCCCAGGCGGCTCCTCGGTGCGCATGGTGCCGGCCGAGCAGATCATCGACACGCCGATGGATTTCGACTCGCTCTCGAAGTTGAAGTCGGGCCTCGGCACGGCGGCGGTGATCGTGATGGACAAGTCGACCGACATCATCCGCGCCATCGCCCGCATCAGCTATTTCTACAAGCATGAGAGCTGCGGCCAGTGCACGCCCTGCCGCGAGGGCACCGGCTGGATGTGGCGCGTCGTCAATCGCATGGCGGAAGGGCGCGCCCAGAAGCGCGAGATCGACATGCTGCTCGACGTCTCCAAGCAGATCGAGGGCCACACCATCTGCGCGCTGGGCGATGCTGCCGCCTGGCCGATCCAGGGCCTGATCAACCATTTCCGTCACGAGATCGAGCAGCGTATCGACGACTATGCCGCCAACCCGCATGGCGAGCCGGTCAGGCTCATGGCGGCGGAGTGAGACCATGACCAAGCTTCTGATCGACGGCATCGAGGTCGACGTCCCGCCGGAGTACACCGTGCTCCAGGCCTGCGAGGCGGCTGGCGCCGAAGTGCCGCGCTTCTGCTTCCATGAGCGGCTCTCGATCGCCGGCAATTGCCGCATGTGCCTGGTCGAGGTGAAAGGCGGCCCGCCGAAGCCGCAGGCCTCCTGCGCCATCGGCGTGCGCGATTTGCGTCCCGGCCCGAACGGCGAGCCGCCGGTGGTGCTGACCAAGTCGCCCATGGTCAAGAAGGCGCGCGAAGGGGTGATGGAGTTCCTGCTCATCAACCACCCGCTCGACTGCCCGATCTGCGACCAGGGCGGCGAGTGCGACCTGCAGGACCAGGCGATGGCCTACGGCGTCGACACCTCGCGCTATGCCGAGAACAAGCGCGCCGTCGAGGACAAGTATATCGGCCCGCTGGTCAAGACCTCGATGACGCGCTGCATCCAGTGCACGCGCTGCGTCCGCTTCACCACCGAGGTCGCCGGCGCCTCCGACCTCGGCGCGATCGGCCGCGGCGAGGACATGGAGATCACCACCTATCTCGAGCACGCGATGAGCTCGGAGCTGCAGGGCAATGTCGTCGATCTCTGCCCGGTCGGCGCCCTGACCTCCAAGCCCTACCAGAACAAGGCGCGCCCCTGGGAGCTGACCAAGACCGAATCCATCGACGTGATGGACGCGGTCGGCTCGGCGATCCGCGTCGACTCGCGTGGCCGTGAGGTGATGCGCGTGCTGCCGCGCGTCAACGAGGCGGTGAACGAGGAGTGGATCTCCGACAAGACCCGCCACATCGCCGACGGCCTCAGGACCCAGCGTCTCGACCGCCCCTATATTCGCGAGAACGGCGCTCTGCGCCCGGCGAGCTGGACCGAGGCGCTCGCGCTGGTCGCCTCCAAGCTCAAGGCCGCCAAGCCTGAGCGTATCGGCGCGATCGCCGGCGATCTCGCCGCGGTCGAGGAGATGTATGCGCTGAAGGCGCTCATTTCCGGCCTCGGCTCGGCCAATCTCGACTGCCGCCAGGACGGCGCGAAGCTCGACCCGGCTTTCGGACGCGCTGCTTACATCCTCAACACCGGCATCGCCGGCATCGAGGACGCGACCTCGCTGCTGATCATCGGCTCGAACCCGCGTCGCGAGGCGCCGATCGTCAACGCTCGCATCCGCAAGCGCTGGCTGCGCGGCGACTTCAAGGTCTCGCTGATCGGCGAGAAGGTCGACCTGACCTATGCCTATGACTATCTCGGCGCCGGTGCCGAGACGCTGGCCGATCTGGTCAAGCGCGCCGGTGCTGCCGGCGAGCGGCCGATGGTGCTGGTCGGGCAGGGCGCTCTCACCCGCTCTGACGGCGCTGCCGTGCTCTCGCTTGCGGCCAAGGCGGCCGAGGTGCTCGGCGCGGTCAAGGATGGCTGGAACGGCTTCGGCGTGCTGCACACCGCAGCCGCCCGTGTCGGCGGTCTCGATCTCGGCTTCGTGCCGGGCGAGGGCGGTCACGATGTCGCCCGTATGACCAGGGAGGGCGCTCTGGACGTGCTCTTCCTGCTCGGCGCCGACGAGATCGAGGTGCCGGCCGGCGCCTTCGTGATCTATCAGGGCAGCCATGGCGACAAGGGCGCGCATCGCGCCGACGTGATCCTGCCGGGCGCGGCCTATACCGAGAAGTCCGGCACCTTCGTCAACACCGAGGGCAGAGTGCAGATGGCGGCTCGCGCCACCTTCCCGCCGGGCGACGCCAAGGAGGACTGGGCGATCCTGCGGGCGCTCTCCGCTTCGCTCGGCAAGCCGCTGCCCTTCGACTCGCTGTCGGCACTGCGCCGCGAGCTCTATGCCGCCCATCCGCATTTCGCCGCCGTCGACACGATCGCCGAGAGCGATCGCGCCGGGCTGGCGAAGCTGGCCGGGCAGGGCGGTGCGACCGACAAGGCTGGCTTCGTCCCAGCGGTCGCCGATTTCTACACCACGAACCCCATTGCCCGCGCTTCGGCGGTGATGGCGGAATGCTCGGCGCTGGCCTCCGGCCGCATGCGCCAGGCGGCGGAGTAAGCCTCGATGAACTGGGACCTCGTCCTCGATCTCGCGATCATCGCCGGCAAGAGCCTGCTGCTCCTGGTCGCGCTGCTGGTCTTCATCGCCTTCATGTTGCTGGCCGACCGCAAGGTCTGGGCGGCGGTGCAGCTGCGTCGCGGCCCAAACGTGGTCGGGCCCTTCGGCTTGTTCCAGAGCTTCGCCGACCTGCTAAAGTTCGTCTTCAAGGAGCCGATCATCCCGTCGGGCTCCAACAAGGGCGTGTTCCTGCTGGCGCCGCTGGTCACCTGCCTGCTCGCTTTGGCGGCCTGGGCGGTGATCCCGGTAGCGGAAGGCTGGGCGATCGCCGACATCAATGTCGGCGTGCTCTACATCTTCGCGATCTCCTCGCTCGGCGTCTACGGCATCATCATGGGCGGCTGGGCTTCGAACTCGAAGTACCCGTTCCTCAGCGCGCTGCGCTCGGCGGCGCAGATGGTGTCCTACGAGGTCTCGATCGGCTTCGTGATCGTCACCGTGCTGCTCTGCGTCGGCTCGCTGAACCTCTCGGCGATCGTCGAGGCGCAGAACACCAGGGCCGGCCTGTTCGGCTGGTACTGGCTGCCGCTCTTCCCGATGTTCATCGTCTTCTTCGTCTCGGCGCTGGCCGAGACGAACCGGCCGCCCTTCGACCTGGCCGAGGCGGAATCGGAGCTCGTCGCGGGCTTCATGGTCGAGTACTCCTCGACTCCGTATCTGCTGTTCATGCTCGGCGAATACGTGGCGATCATGACCATGTGCTCGCTGACCACGATCCTGTTCCTCGGGGGCTGGCTGCCGCCGTTCCCGATCGCGCCCTTCACCTGGCTGCCGGGCGTGGTCTGGTTCGTGCTGAAGGTCATGCTGGTCTTCTTCATGTTCGCGATGGTGAAGGCCTTCGTGCCGCGCTACCGCTATGACCAGCTGATGCGGCTGGGCTGGAAGGTCTTCCTGCCGCTGTCGCTCGCCTGCGTCGTGATCGTGGCGGCGGTGCTGCAGATCACCGGTTGGAGCCCCGCGCCCTGATGGCGGGGCAGGCCGGCCTGATCGGAGCCCTGATCGGCTTCGTCGTCGGTCTGATCGAGTATCGGCTCGTCACCGGGCTGGTGGTCGGCGCCTTGCGCCGTACCGACAGCTCCACGACGCAGGCCGAGAAGGACGATTACGAACGGCGCATCCGCCTGTTGAAGGCGGCGGTGCTGGTGGTGTCGGTGGGCGGTCTGCCCATCGTCGGTTACTTTGTCGGCCGGACCTTGTTCGGCTGAGACGAGAGAAGGACGAGACGGATGTCACTCGCGCAAGCCGCCAAGGGACTGCTCCTCAAGGAGTTCGTCGGCGCGTTCGCCTTGTCGATGCGTTACTTCTTCAAGCCGAAGGCGACGCTGAACTATCCCTTCGAGAAGGGCGTGCTCTCGCCGCGCTTCCGGGGCGAGCACGCGCTGCGCCGCTATCCGAACGGCGAGGAACGCTGCATCGCCTGCAAGCTCTGCGAGGCGATCTGCCCGGCGCAGGCGATCACGATCGAGGCCGGCCCGCGCCGCAATGACGGCACCCGCCGCACGACGCGCTACGACATCGATATGACCAAGTGCATCTATTGCGGCTTCTGCCAGGAGGCCTGCCCGGTCGACGCCATCGTCGAGGGACCGAATTTCGAGTTCGCCACCGAGACGCGCGAGGAGCTGTTCTACGACAAGGACAAGCTGCTCGATAACGGCGCCCGCTGGGAACGCGAGATCGCGCGCAACATCGCGATGGATGCGCCGTATCGCTGAGGACTGCGGCCCGTCGCGCGGTTGTCGCGTCCGGCGGGCCTGACTATAGACGCTCCAAACTGCGCCGGAGTCGCTCCGTCGCGTGATGAAACGAGGGCCGCCCGCAAGGGCGGAAAGGCTGGCGAAGATGAATGCCGCAGCGGCTTTCTTCTATCTCTTCTCAGGCGTCACCATCGCCTCCGCGCTGATGGTGATTTCGGCGCGCAACCCCGTGCATTCGGTGTTGTTCCTGATCCTCGCCTTCGTCAACGCGGCGGGCCTGTTCCTGCTGCTCGGGGCCGAGTTCCTGGCGATGCTGCTGGTCGTCGTCTATGTCGGCGCGGTCGCGGTGCTCTTCCTCTTCGTGGTGATGATGCTCGACGTCGATTTCGCCGAGCTGCGCCAGGGCTTCCTGCAATACCTGCCGATCGGGGGCCTGATCGGCCTGATCTTCGCGGTCGAATTGCTGCTGGTCGTCGGCGCCTGGGTGATCGACCCGCAGATCGTGCGCGCTCCCGTCGCGGCGATCCCGGCCAATGTCACCAACACCGCTGCGCTCGGCCAGGTGCTCTACACGAAGTACATCTACTACTTCCAGGCGGCGGGCCTCGTGCTGCTGGTCGCGATGATCGGCGCGATCGTGCTGACGCTGCGCGACCGCAAGGGCATCAAGCGCCAGGATATCCCGACCCAGAACGCCCGCACCAAGGCTGCGGCGATGGATGTGAAGAAGGTGCCTTCGCGCGCCGGCGTTCCCGAGGAGATGGCGTGATGGTCGGGCTTGGTTCTTACCTCGCGGTCGCCGCGATCCTGTTCACGCTCGGCGTGCTCGGCATCTTCATCAACCGCAAGAACGTCATCGTCATCCTGATGTCGATCGAGCTGATCCTGCTCTCGGTCAACCTCAACTTCGTCGCCTTCTCGAGCTTCCTGAACGACATCGTCGGCCAGGTCTTCGCGATGCTGGTGCTGACCGTCGCCGCGGCCGAGGCCGCGATCGGGCTCGCCATTCTCGTCGTCTACTTCCGCAACCGCGGCACGATCGCGGTGGAAGACATCAACATGATGAAAGGCTGAGCGCGGCGACGCGCCCGTAACCTGCCATGTATCAAGCGATTGTCTTCCTCCCCCTGATCGGCTTCCTGATCGCCGGCTTCTTCGGCCGGCTGATCGGCGCGCGCGCTTCGGAGATCGTTACCACCACGCTGCTGCTGATCTCGGCGGCGCTGTCCTGGGTCGCCTTCGCCCAGGTCGGCTTCGGTCACGGCACTACGCGCGTCCAGGTCGCGACCTGGCTGGCCTCGGCCGACCTGCGTGTCGACTGGGCCTTCCGCATCGACACGCTGACTGCGGTCATGCTGGTCGTGGTCAACACCGTCTCGTCGCTCGTGCACCTCTATTCGATCGGGTACATGCACGAGGACCCGTCACGGCCGCGTTTCTTCGCCTATCTCTCGCTGTTCACCTTCGCCATGCTGATGCTGGTGACGGCCGACAACCTCGTGCAGATGTTCTTCGGCTGGGAAGGCGTCGGTCTCGCCTCCTATCTGCTGATCGGCTTCTGGTATCAGAAGCCCTCGGCCAACGCCGCGGCGATCAAGGCCTTCGTCGTCAACCGCGTCGGCGATTTCGGCTTCCTGCTCGGCATCTTCCTGGTCTTCGTGCTGACCGGCTCGGTCGCCTTCGACAGCATCTTCCCGCAGATTGCCGGCCTGACGGAGCGCAGCTTCCGCTTCCTCGGCTATGACTGGAACGCGCTGACGCTGACCGCCCTGCTTCTGTTCATGGGCGCCATGGGCAAATCGGCACAGTTCCTGCTGCACACCTGGCTGCCGGATGCGATGGAAGGCCCGACCCCGGTCTCGGCCCTCATCCATGCGGCGACCATGGTCACCGCCGGCGTCTTCATGGTGGCGCGCCTGTCGCCGATCTTCGAATACGCTCCGGTCGCTCTGACAGTGGTCGTCGTCATCGGCGCCACCACGGCTTTCTTCGCTGCGACCGTCGGCCTGGTGCAGAACGACATCAAGCGCGTCATCGCCTATTCGACCTGCTCGCAGCTCGGCTACATGTTCGTGGCGATGGGCGTCGGTGCCTATTCGGCCGGCATCTTCCACCTGTTCACCCACGCCTTCTTCAAGGCGCTGCTCTTCTTGGGCGCCGGCTCGGTCATCCATGCGATGCACCACGAGCAGGACATGCGGAACATGGGTGGCCTGCGCAAGCACATCCCGCTGACCGCAGCCGCCATGACGATCGGCACCCTGGCGCTGACCGGCTTCCCGCTCTTCGCCGGCTACTTCTCGAAGGACGCGATCATCGAGAGCGCCTACGCCTCGGTGGCGCATGGCGGCTTCGCCAGCTCCTATGCCTTCGTGCTGCTGGTCGTCGCCGCGCTGATGACCTCGTTCTATTCCTGGCGCCTCTACTTCATGACCTTCGAGGGTGCCCCGCGCTGGGGCGGCCACGGGCATGACGCGCATGGCCACGACGACCACGCGCATGGCCACGGCCACGACGATCACGCCCATTCCGCTCATGCTCATGACGATCACGGGCACGGCCATGGTCACGACCACACGCCGCATGAGAGCCCGCTCGTCATGCTGATCCCGCTCGCCGTGCTCTCGCTCGGTGCGCTGGCGGCCGGCTATGTCTTCAAGGAGGCCTTCATCGGCCACGACTACGAGCACTTCTGGAAGGCGGCGCTGTTCACCGGCAAGGACAACCACATCCTCCACGCCATGCACGAAGTGCCGAAATGGGTGGTCTGGTCGCCCTTCGTCGCGATGCTGGTCGGCTTCCTGCTCGCGCTCTACATGTACGTGTTGCGCCCGGAGGTGCCCGGCAAGCTCGCCGCCGCCAACCCGGTGCTCTACAAGTTCCTGCTCAACAAGTGGTATTTCGACGAGATCTACGACTTCCTGTTCGTGAAGCCGGCGATGTGGCTCGGCCGCTTCCTCTGGAAGAAGGGCGACGGCGCCGTCATCGACGGCTTCGGCCCGGACGGGGTCTCGGCCCGTGTCGTCGACGTGACCAACCGGGTCGTTCGGCTGCAGACCGGCTATGTCTACCACTATGCCTTCGCCATGCTGATCGGCGTCGCCGGGCTGGTGACCTGGTACCTCATGGCCCGCGGGTGAGATGATGTTCGGCTTCGGTATCCTCACCGGTCTCCTGGTCCTGCCGCTGGTCGGCGCCGCCTTCATCCTGGCGCAGCGCGGCGACGAGGCTTCGGTCAACTCCAATGCCCGCTGGGCGGCGCTGATCGCGACGGTCGCGACCTTCATCCTGGCCCTCGTCGCCTGGGGCCGCTTCGACTCGGCCAATCCCGGCTTCCAGATGGTCGAGAGCCATGCCTGGGTCTCGGACATCATCAAATTCAAGCTCGGCGTCGACGGCTTCTCCTTCCCGTTCGTGGTCCTCACCGCCTTCCTGATGCCGTTCTGCATCCTGGCGTCCTGGACCTCGGTCGAGAAGCGGGTGCGCGAGTACATGGTCGCGTTCCTGATCCTCGAGACGCTGATGATCGGCGTCTTTGTGGCGCTCGACCTCGTGCTGTTCTACCTGCTGTTCGAGGCGGGCCTGATCCCGATGTTCCTGATCATCGGCATCTGGGGCGGCAAGCGCCGGGTCTACGCTTCCTACAAGTTCTTCCTCTACACGCTGCTCGGCTCGGTGCTGATGCTGCTCGCCATCATGGCGATGTACTGGAACGCCGGCACCACCGACATTCCGACGCTGCTGGCGCACAAGTTCCCGGTCCAGATGCAGCCCTGGCTCTGGCTCGCCTTCTTCGCCTCCTTCGCGGTGAAGATGCCGATGTGGCCGGTCCACACCTGGCTGCCCGACGCGCACGTCGAGGCGCCGACGGCGGGCTCCGTCATCCTGGCGGCGATCCTGCTGAAGATGGGCGGCTACGGCTTCATCCGCTTCTCGATTCCGATGTTCCCGGACGCCTCGGCGATGTTTGCGCCGCTGGTCTTCGCGCTCTCCGTCATCGCCATCATCTACACCTCGCTGGTGGCGCTGATGCAGGAGGACATCAAGAAGCTGATCGCCTACTCCTCGGTGGCGCATATGGGCTTCGTCACCATGGGCCTGTTCACCCTGACGCCGCAGGGCATCCAGGGCGCCATGTTCCAGATGGTCAGCCACGGCCTGGTCTCCGGCGCGCTCTTCCTCTGCGTCGGCGTGATCTACGACCGCATGCACACCCGCGAGATCGCCGCCTATGGCGGCCTGGTGAACCGAATGCCGCTCTATGCGGTGGTGTTCATGATCTTCACCATGGCCAATGTCGGCCTGCCCGGCACCGCGGGCTTCGTCGGCGAGTTCCTGACGCTGATGGGCGCCTTCAAGGCCAATCCCTGGGTATCGTTCCTGGCGACCACCGGCGTCATCCTGTCGGCTGGCTATGCGCTCTGGCTCTATCGCCGCGTCGTCTTCGGCGAACTCACGAAGCCCGAGCTCAAGGACATCACCGACCTCAACGCCCGCGAGATCGCGATCTTCGTGCCGCTCGTCCTGCTGACGATCTGGTACGGCATCGCGCCCGGCACGATCCTCGACGCCTTCGCGGCGCCGACCGAAGCCCTCATCAAGAACTATCAGGCCGCCATCACCGCCGCGAAGACGGCGATGCTGGCAGTCCAGTAAGGCTGCTCCGATGACCACCTTGCCCGCTTTCGGTCCGGCGCTCCCGGAAATCGTCATGGCGCTGGGCGCCATCGCCATGGTGCTCTACGGCGCGATCCAGGGCGAGCGCTCGACGCGCACGCTCGAGATCGCGGCGCTCGCGCTGCTGGCTCTGGCGCTGGTGCTCGTCCTGCGCGGCGAGGGCAAGGTCGTCACCTTCAACGGCGCCTTCATCGCCGACGGCTTCGGCCGCTTCATGAAGGTGCTGACGCTGATCGGCGCGGCGGCTGCGATCGTGCTCTCGGCCGATTTCCTGCGCCGTGACGGCGCCATGCGCTTCGAATTCCCGATCCTCGTCGTCCTCGCCACCATCGGCATGATGATGATGATCTCGGCCAGCGACCTGATCGGTCTTTACGTTGGCCTGGAGCTGCAGTCGCTGGCGCTGTATGTCGTCGCCGCCTTCGACCGCGACAATCCGCGCTCGACCGAGGCTGGCCTGAAGTATTTCGTTCTCGGCGCGCTCTCCTCGGGCATGCTGCTCTACGGCTCGTCCATGGTCTACGGCTTCACTGGGACGGTGAGCTATGCCGGCATCGCCGAGGCGGTGAAGGGTGGCCATCCCGGCATCGGCCTGATCATCGGCCTCGTCTTCGTCGCCGCCGGCGTCGCCTTCAAGATCTCGGCGGTGCCGTTCCATATGTGGACGCCGGACGTCTATGAGGGCGCCCCGACCCCGGTCGCAGCCTTCTTTGCATCGGCGCCCAAGATGGCGGCGATGGCGATGACCGTGCGCATCTTCGTCGGCGCCTTCCCGGGCGCGCTGCATGACTGGCAGCAGATCATCGTCTTCATGGCGATCGCCTCGATGGCGCTCGGCGCCTTCGCCGCGATCGGCCAGACCAATATCAAGCGCCTGCTCGCCTATTCCTCGATCGCCAATATGGGCTACGCGCTGGTCGGCCTTGCCGCCGGCACGCCGGCCGGCGTCCAGGGCGTGATGACCTATATGGCGATCTACCTCGCCACCACGCTCGCCGCCTTCGCTTGCGTGCTGATGATGAACCGCAACGGCAAGCCGGTCGAGGAGATCGGCGAGCTCGCCGGCCTGTCCCGCACCAATGGCTGGATGGCCTTCGCGATGTCGATGATGATGTTCTCGCTCGCCGGCATCCCGCCGCTCGCCGGTTTCTGGGCGAAGTGGTACGTCTTCCTCGCCGCGATCGAGGCCAAGCTCTATGTGCTCGCCGTCGTCGGCGTCGTCACCAGCGTCGTCGGCGCCTATTACTACCTGCGCATCGTCAAGGTGATCTATTTCGACGACGCCAAGCCGGCCTTCGACAAGGGCGATGCCGGCGTGCGCGGTGTGTTGCTGATCTCGGCGCTCTTCGTGCTGGTGCTGTCCTTGCTGCCGGCGCCGCTGTTCGACTCCGCTGCTGCGGCGGCGAAGTCGCTGTTCTGAGCGTCTAGGTGCTCGGCGAGGGCGCCCGTGCCGCCGGCTATCGTCTGATCGTTCGCGACGAGGTCGCCTCCACCATGGAGGAGGCGCGTCGCGCGCTGGGCGAGGGGGATCCGGGCCGACTCTGGATCGTCGCGAAAAGCCAGAATGCCGGTCGTGGCCGGCATGGGCGGCATTGGGGCTCGCCGCCCGGCAATCTCTACGCCAGCCTCCTGCTGGTCGCGCCCTGCGAGCCGGCGCTTGCGCCGCAGCTCGGTTTCGTCGCTGGACTCGCCCTGCACGATGCGGCAGCAGCGGTGACCGGGCTGTCCCATCCGGTGCTCGCCCTGAAATGGCCGAACGACCTGCTGATCGGCGGCGCCAAGACTTCGGGCCTGCTGCTCGAGGGCGAGAACCGGGCAGGGCGCTTCAACGTCGTCATCGGTATCGGGGTCAACGTGGCCTCCGCGCCGGAAGGCACGCCTTATCCCGCCGCTCACCTGTCCGCGCATGCAGCGGACGTGACCGTAGAGCGCCTGCTGGCGGCCTTGTCGGATGCCTGGCACCAACGCTTCTCGGCATGGTCGCTGCCGGGCGGCTTTGGTCCGATCCGCGCCGCCTGGCTGGAGCGCGCCGCCTATCTCGGCGAGACCATCACCATGCGCCTGCCGGAGGGGCCGGTCTCCGGCCGCTTCCTCGGCCTCGACGCCTCCGGGCGGCTCGAACTGGAGGTGGACGCCGGCCGACGGCTGATCGATGCCGGCGATCTCTATTTCGGCGCCGCCAAGCCCGCCTCTCAGGACCAGGGCTGATGAACGCTCCTGCCGCTATGGAGGCAGGGTCGAGGGCATGCTAGAGCGGTTTCCGTTTCGACGGACATTCGGCCCGTCATTCCGGACAAGCGGCTTTGGCCGTGCCATCGAGGCCGTTTCGACGGCCGAATTCCGTAGCCCGTGCCTTGCGTCAGGATAGCCAGTGACCCGTTCCAGCGACCAGTTCGTCTTCGTTCCGCTCGGTGGCCTCGGCGAGATCGGCATGAATGCCGCGCTCTATGGCTTCGGGCCGGAGAAGAAGCGCAAATGGATCCTGGTCGATTGCGGGCTCTCCTTCGCCGGGCCGGAGGCGCCGGGCGTCGACATCGTCCTGCCGGACCTCAGCTACATCATCCAGGACCGGGCGAACCTGCTCGGCATCGTCATCACCCACGCTCATGAGGACCATATCGGCGCGCTCGCCGCGCTCTGGCCCTCTTTGCGCGTGCCGGTGTGGTGCACGCGCTTCGCCGCCGGCCTCTTGGCGACGCGGCGCCTCTCCGAGCCCGGTGCGCCCAAGGTCGAGATGAACATCGTCGCCCAGGGCGGGCGCTTCACGCTCGGCCCGTTCGATATCGAGTTCGTCCCGGTGGCGCATTCGATCCCGGAATCGAACGCACTCGCGATCCGCACGGCGGCCGGCCTCGTCGTCCACACCGGCGACTGGAAGATCGACCCGACCCCGCGTGTCGGCCTGCCGACCGACGAGGCTCGCCTGCGCGAGCTCGGCGAGGAGGGCGTGCTGGCGCTGGTCTGCGATTCCACCAATGTTCTGCGCGATGGCATCAGTCCGAGCGAGGCCGATGTCGCCGCCAAGCTCAAGGAGCTGGTTGCCTCGGCGCCGAACCGCGTCGCCGTTACCACCTTCGCGTCGAATGTGGCGCGTCTGCGCGCCGTCGCCGAGGCAGCGATGGCCAACCAGCGCGAGGTCGTCGTCGTCGGCCGCGCCATGGACCGCGTCATCGACGTCGCCCGCGAATGCGGCTTCCTCGACGGCATTCCCGCTTTCCGCGGGGTCGAAACCTATGGCTATCTGCCGCGCGACAGGGTCGTGGCACTCGTGACCGGCAGCCAGGGCGAGCCGCGCGCCGCGCTTTCGCGGATTGCGGCCGACGACCACCCAGAGATCGCGCTCTCGCCGGGCGACCGGGTGATCTTCTCCTCGCGCACCATTCCCGGCAACGAGAAGGCCGTCGGCGCTATCCTCAACCGGCTGGCGCGCGACAATATCGAGATCATCACCGACCGTACCCATCTCGTGCACGTTTCCGGCCATCCCCGGCGCGAGGAGCTGGCGCGGCTCTATGGCTGGCTCAAGCCGAAGATCGCGATTCCCGCCCATGGCGAGGATCAGCACCTGACCGAGCACGCCACCTTCGCCCGCAGCCTCGGCGTCAAGCATGTGCTGCGCGCCGGCAATGGCGATGTCGTTGTGATCGCCGAGGACGGGGCCCGCAAGCTCACCGAGGTCCAGCACGGCCGCCTCTACCAGGATGGCGAGCTCCTGATCGGCGCGCTCGACCGCACCATCCCCGAGCGCCGCAAGCTGTCCTTCGCCGGCGTGATCTCGATCGCCGTCGCGCTCGATGAGAAGGGCGAGCTCGCCGGTGATCCTGAGGTTGCCCTGATCGGCCTGCCGCTCGCCGCCAAGGATGGCACGCCCTTCGACGACATCGTCGCCGACGCGGTGGAAGACCTGATCGAGGGGCTCTCCAAGGGCAAGCGCCGCGATCCCGAGGCCGTGCGCAGTGCGCTCGAACGCGGCGTGCGCGCCGCGGTCAACGAGGAGTGGGGCAAGAAGCCGCTGGTGAACGCGCTGGTGATCACGGTGTAGGATCGGGCATATCGCCCGCAGCTTATCGAGACCGAACGGAGCCGCTGCATGATCGGACGCCTCAACCACGTCGCCATCGCCGTGAAGGATCTCACCGCCTCGACGGTGCTTTATCGCGACACGCTCGGCGCCCGCGTCTCGCAGCCGCTGCCGCAGCCGGAACATGGCGTCACCGTCGTTTTCGTCGAGCTGCCGAACACCAAGATCGAGCTGCTGGAGCCGATGGGCGCGGATTCGCCGATCGCCAAGTTCCTCGAGCGCAATCCTGACGGCGGCATCCACCACATCTGCTACGAGGTCGACGACATCCTCGCGGCGCGAGATCGGCTGAAGGCGCAGGGCGCGCGTGTGCTCGGTTCCGGCGAGCCGCGCATCGGCGCCCATGGCAAGCCGGTGCTCTTCCTGCACCCCAAGGATTTCTGCGGCACGCTCGTCGAGCTGGAGCAGGCTTGAGCCATGACCTCGCAGATCGCATTCTTCGGCGAGCCGGAAGCGGGCTCCCCGCGCCCCTTCAGCCTCGCGACGCGGGCGGGCGGCCTCGTCTTCGTTTCCGGCCAGTCGGCGCCCCATGAGCCGGCCAAGGGGATCCTGCGGGGCGAGACGCCGGCCGAGCAGGTGCGGCAGGCGCTGGCGCATGTGGCCGCCATCCTGGCCGAGGCTGGCAGCAGCCTCGATCGCGTCGTGCAGATGACAATGCTGATCACCGACCCCAGTGACTACGCGGCCTGCAATGCCGAGTACGTGAAGCATTTCCCGAATGGCTTGCCGGCTCGGCACACCGCGCGGTTCGGCGTGCCGACCGACGCCAAGGTCGCGTTCGCATGCATCGCCCTGGTCGGGGAGGGCAACGCGCCATGACGATCGGCGGCGGGCTCGCAGTCTATTTCGTGATCTGGTGGACGGTGTTGTTTGTGACGCTGCCCTTCGGCGTGCGTAGCCAGGCGGAAAGCGGTGAGATCGAGAAGGGCACGGATCCCGGTGCGCCGGTCCTGCCGGGCTTGGCCAAGAAGGCGGTCGCGACCTCGATCATCGCCGGCATCGTCTTCTGCATCGTCTGGTATATCTGGACGCAGCTCGATGCCTGAACAGTGTTCAGTAGAGCTTAGCGTATAGACCAAAACAAAAGGCAAGGCTTGCGCCTTGCCTTTGGAAGTCTGTTTTTTACCGCAGTATCGGCGCGCCGTTATTCCCGCGCACTCATATACTGGACGGCTGTTTGTTCCTCCCGAGACCTGGTCCGCGGCGCCCGGAAAACGGTCGGGCGAGCCCAGCGCCAGAGTGATTAGCCGATCGCAATAATGTTGTCACCTGTTTAGGCAGCCTGCGCCCGAACTTTTTGCAAAATTATTCCAGTTTGTTCTTGTGCGGTGCAACATTGTTCGCCGTGCACGATTCTGCGCCTTGTTCCAGTCATAGGATGCCGCTACCTCGCAACGTCAGATGCGCCGGGCCGTTCCGGCGGTCAGGAGAGGTTTTCCGATGCTTCGCACCACGCTCGCCGTCCTGGCGCTTTCCGCTTCGATCGGCCTGGCCCAGTCTCAAGCAAATGCCCAGGCGCCGGCACCGGCTAATCTCGATCCGCAGAACACCCTGGCGCTCGACACCAAGGACGGGCGCGTCACCATCCGCCTGCGGCCGGATCTCGCGCCCAAGCATGTCGAGCAGATCAAGGCGCTGACCAAGCGCGGCTTCTATGACGGCATCGTCTTCCACCGCGTCATCGACGGCTTCATGGCCCAGACCGGCGATCCGAAGGGCGACGGCACCGGCGGCTCCGACCTGCCGAACATCCCGGCCGAATTCACCCCGACCCCCTACAAGGTCGGCTCGGTTGGCATGGCGCGCTCGCAGAGCCCGAACTCGGCCAACTCGCAGTTCTTCATCTGCTTCGAAGGCTGCGGCTCGCTGACCGGCCAGTACACCCTGTTCGGCGAGGTCGTCTCGGGCATGGATGCCGTCCGCAAGATCAAGAAGGGCAGCAGCGCCAATAACGGCTCGGTCAGCGGCCCCGACAAGATCATCCGCATGCGTCTGCTCGCGGACGCCAAGTAAGCCCATGCGCCGCTCGCGCGTGCCTGTGCTCACGCTGCTGCTGTTGGCCTCAGCCAGCGGCGCGGCGCTGGCGCAGGATACGCGCGACCTTGGCCTGCCGCCCGCTTCGGGCTTCCAGAACCCTGTCCTGCCGCCGCCTTCGGGCTCGCAGAATCCGGTGCTGCCGCCGCAATCGGGCCAGCGCTACATGCCGGGCGTCGGCGGCCCCTTCGGCGAGGGCGCACGCCGCCCGGTGGTGCCGTCGCCGACGCCCGGCGTCGATCGCGGCGTCATAGGCACCGTCAATCCCGAGACGATCGGCCTTGGCGGGGAGACCGTGGACAGGCTCGACCAGATCGGTCCGGCGCTGCGGCGCTGCTGGCAGCCGCCTTCGCTCGATGCTCAAAGTGGTAGTGCCAGCGCGAGCGTGCGCTTCAGCCTGCGCCGCGACGGCACGCTCTTCGGCCAGCCGCGCGTGACCTGGGAGATGCGGCGCGCGCCGCCCGGCTTGCGCGAGCGTTTCAGCGACTCGCTGATGCGGGCCGTGCGCGATTGCACGCCGATGAGGTTGTCGCCGGGGCTCGGAGGGAGTATCGCAGGCCGCCCGATCACAATCCGCTTCTTCGGCCGTGTGCCGACCAACGAAAGATCAGTCTGATGTCGCTCGATCCCGAGAACACCCTCGTCATGGAGACCACCAAGGGCCGCGTGGTGATCAAGCTGCGGCCGGACCTCGCCCCCAACCATGTCGAGCGCATCAAGCTGCTCGCCCGCGAGGGCTTCTATGACGGCATCGTCTTCCACCGCGTCATCGACGGCTTCATGGCGCAGGTCGGCTGCCCGCATGGCACCGGCACCGGCGGCTCGAGCTATCCGGACCTCGCCCAGGAGTTCAATGCCGAGCCGCATGTCCGCGGCATCTGCTCGATGGCCCGCGCCCAGAACCCGAACTCGGCCAACAGCCAGTTCTTCATCGTCTTCGACGACGCGCGCTTCCTCGACAAGCAGTACACGGTCTGGGGCCAGGTCGTTGAGGGCATGGACAATGTCGACAAGATCAAGCGCGGCGAGCCGGTGCGCGACCCCGACTCCATCGTCTCGCTGAAAGTGCAGGCGGACGCCTGAGGCGTTCCCAATCGTCGCAAGCAAGGTCATCCCGGGTCGACTTGGTCGGCCCGGGATTACTTTTTAGGATCGGTCCATGGACGTCGGTCTCTTCGATTTCGACCTGCCCGAGGAGCGCATCGCGCTGCGGCCAGTAAGCCCGCGCGACAGCGCAAGGCTCCTCGTCGTGCGCCCCGGCGCTCCCGAGCCTCTCGCGGACCGCGGCATCCGTGACCTCGTCGAGCTGCTGCAGCCTGGCGATGCGCTGGTGCTGAACGACACCCGTGTCATCCCATCCCGCCTCTGGGGGCGGCGCTATCGCGGCGAGGCTTCGGCCCGCATCGAGATCATGCTGCACAAGCGCGAGGCGGATGACCGCTGGCGCGCCTTCGCCCGCCCGGCCAAGAAGCTAAATATCGGCGAGACGATCGTCTTCGACAGCGACGGCGCCGGCAATGCCTGCGAGCTCGCCCGGCTTCAGGCCGAGGTCGAGGACAAGGGGGAGGGCGGCGACATCGGCCTGCGCTTCTCGTTGACCGGCCCCTATCTCGACGAGGCGATCGCGCGGCTCGGCGAATTGCCGCTGCCGCCCTACATCGCCGGCAAGCGCGCGACCGACCAGGCCGACGCCCGCGACTACCAGACGACCTATGCCCGCGAGGAAGGCGCCGTCGCCGCGCCGACAGCCGGTCTGCACTTCACGCCGGAACTGTTCGACGCGCTGAAGAAGCGCGGCGTTTCCAGCCACTTCGTCACGCTGCATGTCGGCGCCGGCACCTTCTTGCCGGTCAAGGCCGAGGACACCGACGAGCATCGCATGCATGCCGAGTGGGGCACGGTCAACGCCGCGACGGCCGACGCGCTCAACGCGGCCAAGGCCGCTGGCGGCCGCATCGTCGCGGTCGGCACGACCTCGCTGCGCCTGCTCGAAAGCGCGACCGGCGAGGATGGCGTCATCAAGCCGTTCTCGAGTGACACGGCGATCTTCATCACGCCGGGCTATCGTTTCCGCGCCGTCGATCTGCTGATGACCAATTTCCACCTGCCGCGCTCGACGCTGTTCATGCTGGTCTCGGCCTTCGCCGGTCTCGATCTGATGAAGCGCGCCTATGCCCACGCCATCGCCGAGGGCTATCGCTTCTACTCCTATGGCGATGGCAGCCTGCTGTTCCGCGCTGACAAGACAGACTGAGCGCTATTTGGCTGGCAGCGGCGGCACGCCCTTCTGCCACTCGCCCCAATTGCCGACGATGTGGTCGACGACGCGCGAGCCGACCGCCTCGACATTGGCGACGGTCTCGGCGAAGCCGCCGGCCGTCTGGCCCGGCGCCGGGTCGAGATGCTGCAAGGTCGTCTCGTTCGGATTGCCCTGGTCGAAATTGACCGCGCCACGCAGGCTGAGGATCCTGTCGGTGCCGAACTGGCGCTTGATCACCAGCGTGATCGCCGCGGCCTCCATCTCGGTGATGACATAGTCGTCGGCGCCGTAGAGCTTGGCCATGTACTGCGCCTCCTTCGACAGGCCGGGCCCGTGGAAGAAGGTGTCGCCGGTCATGTGCGTGCCGGTCTGTACGGAGGGGGCCGCCCGCGCCTTCTCGTCCGGATAGCGCTGGCGGTATTGCTTCGCCGACTCCGAGTCCTGGAGGTTGACCCCGGCGCTGAGCCGCGTCGCCCAGCCGACCAGCGCCGGGTTGAGCTTGAAGACGCGGTAGTCCTCATAGCCCTTGCGCGGGATGAACACCGGCTCGCCCGGCTTGCCTTCCTCCGGTGCCCAGCGATGGCCGAGATCGTAGTCGACCAGCCAGCTGCCCCAGGAGACGTCGCCGATCGTGCCGCGCGAGGGCGGCGTGCCGGCGACGCCGGTGATGACGAAATAGGCCTGCGAGAAGTCGTAGTCCGGATCGAGCAGGATCGCCTGCATCGAGGAGGAGGAATTGACCTTGCCCATGCCGAGCACCGCGCCGCAGACGCCGTCATCGTTGCAATAGGCCGGTTTCAGTGCGCCGCGCACCTCGTGGGGCTGGCTCTTCTGCCAATAGCGCTCATACCAGTGCTGAAACTCGCCGGCCCGGTCGCCGGTATTGGCGCCGATCTCGAACATCGAGGCGACGAAGACCTTGACCTTGGTCGGCGCCGCCATGGCCGCGCCGCCAATGCCGAGCGGGGCGAGACTGAGAAGGGCTGCTCCCAGCCCGCTGGCGATCCGGTTCATGGCGCTCTCCTTGTCGCTGCGTGATGGTGGACGCGGAAGCAAGGTGCCTGCCACGAACGGTGCGATCAAGCGCGGCCTTCGGGCGGGGCGGTCATCGGGATCGGCTTGATCACGTCGATCAGCACGCCGCTCGGGTCGCTGGTGATGAAGTGACGCTGGCCGAACCATTCGTCGCGCAGCTCCTGCAGGATCGGCAGCCCGGCGGTCTTGAGCCGGGCATACTCCGCATCGACGTCCTCGACCTCGAAGTTCAGGATCAAGCCGCTGACGCGGCCGCGGCCGGGCAGGGGAATGGTGTCGTGAGACCCGTCCAGCACCGCCAGCGTCACCCGGTCGTCGACGGTCGACTGCAGATGGACATACCAATCCGCCTCGAACAGGGCCTGGAACCCGAAATGAGCAGTGTAGAAGGCGGCGGTCTCGGCAACCTTGTCGGTCATGATCACCGGGTAATAGCTGGTGACTTTCATGGGCTTGCCTGTCTTTCATCATAAACATACAATCTGCATGTTTGTGAGAAGTAACATACAGGCTGCATGTATGCAAGACGCTGGGCGCCGCTCCAACAAGGACCGCTCCGACGCCACCCGCGCCGCGCTGATCGCAGCCGGGCGCAGGCTCTTCGTCAGCCGCGGCTATGCCGAGACAGGCACGCCGGAGCTGGTCGCCGAAGCCGGCGTGACGCGCGGCGCGCTCTATCACCACTTCGCGGACAAGCGGGCGCTGTTCCGGGCCGTGGTCGAGGCGGAAGCGGCGGCGGTGGCGCATGAGATCGGGAGCGCGGCGCGGCCCGGTCTCGCGCCACTCAAGGCGCTCAGCAAGGGCGGTGCAGCCTTTCTGGAGGCGATGCGACTGCCGGGCCGGACGCAGCTGCTGCTGATCGATGCCGCCGCCGTGCTCGGCCGAGAGGAACTCGACGCGATCGATGCCCGCCATGGTGGGCGAACCCTGCGCGAAGGGCTCGCAGCAGCAATGCAGTCTGGTGCGCTCCCGAAGCTGCCGCTACGGGCGACGGCCCAGTTGCTGGGCGCGGCTTACGACCGTGCCGCCCTCGCGATTGCGGCCGGAGCCGACCCGGGCGAATGGCACACGCTCATCGATACCGTGGTTGCTGGCCTGGCTGCGCCGGGCGCGCCATCACGATAGGCTTGCCCTGACGGCTCTGTGTGGCCGTTGCGGCTCGCATTCCGCTGGCAAAGATGCTACCCGGCATGCCGCAGCTTTTCAGCTTTGCGCGAATTCTGTCGGTTTGGCCGATTTCGGTCGAGCGGATGGTGCGTGAAGATCAATTCGAGGCGTCATGTCCGACATTTTCCGCGAGATCGACGAGGAGGTTCGCCGCGACAAGGCGAGCGCCATCCTCAAGAAGTATGGCAATGTCTTCATCGCCATCGCCGTGCTGGCGGTGGCGGGCGTTGCCGGCTGGCAGTTCTGGCAGCAGCAGGAGCGCAAGAAGGCCGAGGCCGTCGGTGCCAGGTTCGAGGAGGCGGTGCGCGCCTCGCGCGACAACAATGCCAGCGCGGCCGAAACGACGCTGACCGACCTCGCCGCCAATGCGCCGGCCGGCTACCGACTGCTCTCGCGCTTCCGCCTTGCGGCCGAGATCGGCAAGCGCGACGCGGCTGCGGGGGCGACTGCCTTCGACGCGGTTGCCAGCGATGCCTCGCTCGACCAGTATTATCGCGACTTCGCCCGCCTGCGCGCCGGCATGCTGCGCGTCGACACCCTGCCTTATGCCGAGCTGCGCAAGGAGCTCGAGCCGCTGGCGGCGCCGACCGGGCTGTGGCGCCATTCGGCGCGGGAGTTCCTCGGCATCTCCGCGCTGAAGGCCAATCTCTTCGAGGATGCCGGACGCTGGTTCGACGCCATCGTCGCCGACCCGCAGACGCCGCAGGTCTTGCGCCAGCGCGTCGAGCTCTATCTGACGCTGGTGCGCGGCGGCCCCGTCACCATCAAGAACTGACATCGGGCGCCGCTGTCACAAGCGGCCGCCTTCCAGGCTTGGGCCTCGTCCGGACAGTGGAGCCACTTTCCGGACGAGGCCCAATGCTGCATTAAAGACGGATCATGAGCGCCATCATCGCCATCGTCGGCCGGCCTAATGTCGGCAAGTCGACCCTGTTCAACCGGCTCGTCGGCAAGAAGCTCGCGCTCGTCGACGACCAGCCCGGCGTCACGCGCGATCGCCGTGAAGGTGAGGCCAGCCTCGGCCATCTGCGCTTCACGGTGATCGATACCGCCGGTCTCGAAGAGGCCGACAAGGATTCGCTCGCGGGCCGCATGCGCGCCCAGACCGAAACCGCGATCGACCAAGCCGACGTCGTCCTGTTCATGATCGACGCCAGGCTCGGCCTGACGCCGATGGACCAGCCTTTCGCCGAGCTGGTGCGCCGCTCCGGCAAGCCCGTCATCCTGCTCGCCAACAAGGCCGAGGGGAACAAGGGCAAGGACGGCGTCATGGAGGCCTATTCGCTCGGCCTCGGTGATCCCGTGCCGTTCTCCGCCGAACATGGCGAGGGTACCTCCGACCTGCTGGAGGCGCTGGCGCCCTATGTCGTCGACGAGCCCGAGGAGGACGAGGAGGAGGACTGGGCCGACGTGCCCGCCGATGCCCCGTCTGACGAGGACATCGACCCGAATCGGCCGCTGCGCGTCACCATCATCGGCCGCCCCAACGCTGGCAAGTCGACCCTGGTCAACCGGATGATCGGCGAGGAGCGCCTGCTGACCGGCCCTGAAGCCGGCATCACCCGCGACACCATCTCGGTCGAATGGGAATGGCGCGGCCGCCCGGTGAAGCTGTTCGACACCGCCGGGATGAGGAAGCGCGCCCGTATCGACGAGAAGCTGGAGAAGCTCGCCGTGGCGGATTCGCTGCGCGCCATCCGCTTCGCCGAAGTCGTGGTCGTCCTGCTCGACGCCACCATTCCCTTCGAGAAGCAGGACCTGACGCTGGCCGACCTGACCGAGCGCGAGGGCCGTGCCGTCGTCATCGGCCTGAACAAATGGGATCTCGTCGCCGACAAGCAGGGCCTGCTCGCCGAGCTCAAGGAGAAGGCGCATCATCTGCTGGCGCAGATCCGCGGCGTCGAGATCGTGCCGCTCTCCGGCATCGCCGGCGAGGGCATCGACCGGCTGATGCAGGCGGTCTTCCGCTCCTATGAGGTCTGGAACCGCCGCGTCTCCACCGCGAAGATCAATCGCTGGCTCGAAGGCGTGCTCTCGGCCCATCCGCCGCCGGCTGTCGCCGGCCGGCGCATCAAGATCCGCTACATGACGCAGGCCAAGGCGCGGCCGCCGACCTTCGCGCTGTTCGGCAACCAGCTCGACCATCTGCCGGTGTCCTATACGCGCTATCTGGTCAACAACCTGCGTGAGGCCTTCGAGCTGCCCGGCACGCCGATCCGGCTCCATACCCGCGGCGGCGCCAACCCCTACGACAAGAGCAAGGGCTGATGCTGGAGACCGTCAGCGCGCTCTTCCTGCGCGCCGACGGGCGGGTGCTGCTCGGCCTGCGTGCTTCCTGGAAACGCGCCTGGGCCGATCACTGGGACGCGATAGGCGGCAGGGTCGAGGCGGGCGAAGCGCTCGACGAGGCGCTGTTGCGCGAATGCCGCGAGGAGGTCGGGCTGGCGCCGCAGACCTACCGCCTGATGCTCTCGGCCGAGGAACGCTTCCCGGAGCGCAACGGCGCGGCGCTGCACCACATCTATGTCGTCTCTGGCTGGGAGGGCGGCGAGGCCGAGAACCTGTCGGACGAACATGTCCGCATCGGCTGGTTCTCGCTCGACGAGATGGCGGCCCTGCCGAACCTGACAGTGCCCGACCTGATCGCGGTGGTGCGGGAGTACGCGGGGACGGTGTAGCCCCACCACCGTCATGCTCGCCCTTGTGGCGAGCATTCGCGTCTTGAACAGTAAATTGCCCGAAGGAAGACGTGGATGGTCGGGACAGGCCCGACCATGACGGGAAGGCTGCTTCTACGCCGGCATCTGCGGCGTCAGCACCTTGCCCTGCGGGAAGTCGAAGATCTTGCCGGTCTCGCTCCAGTCCGGCGAGGCGATCGTGACCAGATGCGGCGCCAGATCCTCCGGGGTCTTCAGCGTCATCGGGTCTTCGCCCGGCATCGCCTGGGCCCGCATGCGGGTGCGCAAGGGGCCGGGGTTGACCAGCATGACCCGCAGATTGGTGTTCCGGGTCTCGTCGGCATAGCTGCGCGCCATCGCTTCGAGCGCCGCCTTGGACACCGCATACGGTCCCCAATAGGCCAGGCCCTTATGCGCTGCACCGGACGACACGAAGATCGCGCGGCCGGATTCGGAGGCTTTCAGCGCCGGCTCGACCGATTTGAGCAGCCGCCAATTGGCGCTGACATTGATGTCGAACACATCGGCCCATTCCTTGGCGCTGACATGGGTCAGCGGTGCGAGCGGCCCGAGGATGCCGGCATTGGCGAGCAGGATGTCGAGCCGGCCCCAGCGCTCCAGCAGGGCAGGGCCCAGCTTTTCGATCGCGGCGGCATCGGCGAGGTCGGCCGGCACCAGGGTCGCGCTGCCGCCGATCGCCCGGATCTCGTCGTCGAGCTCCTCCAGCGCGCCGGTGGTGCGGGCGAGCGCGATGACATGCGCACCAGCTCCAGCGAAGGCGAGCGCCGCGGCGCGGCCGATGCCGCGCGACGCGCCGGTGACAAGCGCGATGCGCCCTTCCAGAGGCTTGGTCATCGAAATCCCGTCGAAAGGCTCAGCCGGCGGCGAGCAGCGACATTTCCTGCTTGGCGCTCTCGCCGACAACATCGGTTAGCGAGGTTGGATATTCGCCGGTGAAGCAATGGTCGGTGAACTGCGGCCGGGTCGGGTCGCGCCGCTCATGGCCCATCGCCTTGTAGAGCCCGTCGACCGAGATGAAGGCGAGCGAATCGGCGCCGACGAACTGGCGCATCTCTTCGAGCGAATGGGTCGCGGCGAGCAGCTTCGCCTGGTCGGGCGTGTCGATGCCGTAATAGTCGGGATGGGTGATCGGCGGCGAGGAGATGCGGAAATGCACCTCGCGGGCGCCGGCCTCGCGCATCATCTTGACGATCTTCAGCGAGGTCGTGCCGCGCACGATCGAGTCGTCGACCAGCACGATGCGCTTGCCTTCGACCACGCTGCGGTTGGCCGAATGCTTCAGGCGCACGCCGAGCTCGCGCACCTTCTGCGTCGGCTCGATGAAGGTGCGGCCGACATAGTGGTTGCGGATGATGCCGAGCTCAAACGGGATACCGCTCGCCTGGGCATAGCCGAGCGCCGCCGGCACGCCGGAATCGGGCACCGGCACGATCACATCGGCCTCGGTCGGGGCCTCCAGTGCAAGCTGCGCGCCCATCGCCTTGCGCCGCTCATAGATGCTGCGGCCCTTCACGATCGAATCCGGCCGGGCGAAGTAGATGTACTCGAAGATGCAGGGCCGCTCGGCCACCGGCGGGAAGGGCTTGTGGCTCTCGATGCCTTGCTCGGAGATGACGACGACCTCGCCGTTCTCGATCTCGCGCACAAACTTGGCGCCGATGATGTCGAGCGCGCAGGTCTCGGAGGTCAGGATCGGGCAGCCATTGAGGTCGCCGAGCACGAGCGGGCGGATGCCCAGCGGGTCGCGCGCGCCGACCAGCTTCTTGTTGGTGATGCCGACGAAGGCATAGGCGCCCTCGATCTGCCGCAGCGCGTCGATGAAGCGCTCGATGAACTTCGGCTTGCGGCTGCGCGCGACGAGGTGGAGCAGCACCTCGGTGTCCGAGGTCGACTGATAGATCGCGCCGTCGCGGACGAGGTTGCGCCGCAGCGTCAGCCCGTTGGTCAGGTTGCCGTTATGCGCCACCGCGAAGCCGCCGCCATGCAGTTCCGAGAACAGCGGCTGGACATTGCGCAGGATGGTCTCGCCGGTGGTCGAGTAGCGGACATGGCCGATCGCCTGCTTGCCCTTGAGCTTCTCGATCACGCTCGCATCGGAGAAGGCGTCACCGACCAGGCCGAGCTGGCGCTCGGTGTGGAAGCGCTTGCCGTCGAAGGAGACGATGCCGGTCGCCTCCTGGCCGCGATGCTGCAGGGCGTGCAGGCCGAGCGCGGTCAGCGCGGCGGCGTCCTCATGGCCGAAAATGCCGAAGACGCCGCACTCCTCGCGCAAACGGTCGGCGTTCGGATCGAACACGGCGTCGGCATCGTGGATCAGGCTCATCGCAAGGCTCCATCGCGGCTTCAATAGGTTCTCCGTTCGGCGGACAGCCGAACGGAGGGAATCTGCCAACTACTTGTTAGAGCGTGGCGTCATCGCAAGAACGGTTGCCGTTTTTGTGATGAGGCCGGGCTCTGGTTCCAATCAGGGCCGGCGTTGCGCCGGGGCGGGCGTCGCGCCGGTGGCCGCCGGGGCAGTCGTATCGATCACGCGCTGCAGCGCCTGCCGGTCGGTGGCGGGCGCCTGGGTGCGGCGCTGCGGATCGGCAGGGGCGATGCCGCCGGCCGGCGGGTTGGTGCCGGGCGTGCGCGGCTCCTCGGCCGGTGCGTCGGTCGATTCAGGCGTCTTCGGCTGCAGCAGCTTCTTCACGAATTCCGAATCGATGTCCTGCGGCAGCATGGTCAGCAGGCTGCGGCCGGTTTCCTCCAGAAGGGGCTTGGAGCGCGAATCGCGTGCCCAGGCCGGCTGCATCTTCTCCGGCACCAGCGCGGTGAAGAAGAGATAGCCGACGACGGCAAGCAGCAGGCCGCGCGCGGCGCCGAAGACGAAGCCGAGCGTGCGGTCGAGAGCGCCGATGCGCGAATCGAGCACGAAGTCCGAAATCCGCGCCGTGATCAGCGAGACGACGATCAGCGTGCCCAGGAACAGCGCCGCGATCACCGCGACGAGCGCCACGGTCTTGTTCGGGATGTACTGCTGCGCCAGCGGCAGCAGCTGCGGATGGAAGAGCCAGGCGACGACGGCCGCGGCCGCCCAGGAGGCGATCGCCAGCACTTCGCGCGTCAGGCCGCGCACGGCTGCGAGCAAAGCCGAGATCAACACCACGCCGATGACGACGAGATCGAGAATGGTCACAGGCATGTCAGGGCCGCTTCGCTGCAAAATCGGGGCCGGCACGCGTCAAATGGGTGGGCCGGGCGGATTTTGCTATACCCGCTCGCGTGCCGCGCGTCACCCATGCAGTCGGCTCATTTTGCACTGCGACAGCCGGATTCTGCCAAGTTATCCAAGCTGATCGGAGAATGCATCGCCCGACTTTCAAATGAAGACCATTTTACCGGTCTGCCTGCGAAGCGCGCTGGCCTGAGCGGGCGCGGGGTGCGCTCGCCGCGATTTCGGCCACGAGCTCGCCGACATGGCTGAGGCGCCGCAACCTCAGGCCGTTGCCATCGCCGATATCGGCGCCCGCCGAAGGTAGTACCGCGCTCTCGAAACCCAGCTTGGCGGCCTCGCGCAGCCGTGCGGCCGCGACCGAAACCGGCCGAATCGCGCCAGACAAGGCAATTTCGCCGAAATGGACCGCGCCGGACGGCAGGATCGCTCCGGTCAGCGAGGAGACGAGTGCCGCGGCGACGGCAAGGTCGGCCGCCGGCTCGCCGACGCGCAGGCCGCCGGCGACGTTGAGATAGACGTCGTGCTGGCCGAGCTTCAGCCCGCCATGCGTCTCCAGCACCGCAAGCACCATGGCGAGGCGGCTGTTCTCCCAGCCGACCACGGCGCGGCGCGGCGTGCCGAGCGCGCTCGGGGCGACCAGCGCCTGAATCTCGACCAGCACCGGCCGCGTACCCTCGATGCTGGCGAGCACGGCGGCGCCCGGCGCATCCTGATCGCGCCCGGCGAGGAAGAGGGCGGAGGGGTTGCCGACCTCGGAGAGGCCGGCGCCGGTCATCTCGAAGACGCCGATCTCGTCGGTCGCGCCGAAGCGGTTCTTCTGGCCGCGCAGGATGCGGAAGGAATGCGTGCCTTCGCCCTCGAAGGACAGAACCGCATCGACCATGTGTTCGACGACGCGCGGGCCAGCAATCTGGCCGTCCTTGGTGACGTGGCCGACCAGGATCAGGCAGGCGCCAGAGGTCTTGGCGTAGCGGATCAGCGCCTGGGCCGAGCCGCGCACCTGCGTCACCGTACCGGGCGCACTCTCGACTTCCGAAGACCACATCGTCTGGATCGAATCGATCACGACAAGGGCAGGGCGCTCGCCCTGGCCGAGGGTGGCGATGATGTCTTCGATGTTCGTTTCGGCGGCGAGGTCGACCGGCGCCTCGGCGAGACCCATGCGCTGGGCGCGCAGGCGGACCTGGCTGGTCGATTCCTCGCCCGAGACATAGACCACGCGCCGGCCGGTCATGGCCATCGCGGCGCAGGCTTGCATCAGCAGCGTCGACTTGCCGATGCCAGGGGCGCCGCCGATCAGCAGCACCGAGCCTGGCACGAAGCCGCCGCCGGTGACACGGTCGAGCTCGCCGATCCCCGAGACGATGCGCGGCGCATCCTGCGTCTCGCCCTTCAGGCTCTCCAGCGCGAAGATGCGGCCGCGAGCCCGCCCGCCGGAGGGCACCCGGCCGCCACCGGGGACCGGCGCGGCCTGCGCCTCCTCGGAGAGCGACGACCAGGTGCCGCAGGAATCGCACTTGCCCTGCCAGCGGTGATAGACCGCGCCGCAGGCTTGGCAGACGTAAGTCGGGCCGCGCTTGGCCATCGCTACATTGTCATTCCGGGACGCGGCAAAGCCGCGAACCCGGAACCCACGACGGGGTGCGGCCTTTGCCGGACGCCGCCGAAAGCGCTCACCCGGTCGTGGCTTCCGGGTTCTTCGCTGGCGCGAAGCCCCGGAATGACAGGGGAGGTGGCAGCCACCACGTCAGAGCCCGACATAGCGCCGAGCATGGCGGCGACCGAGGCTGGTCAGGATCTCGTAGCCGATCGTCTTGGCGCCGGCGCCGACCGCCTCCAGATCGAGATCGCCGCCGATCAGCGTGACGGCTGAGCCGCGCTTGGCAGCCTCGGCCGGCGCGTCCGAGACGTCGATGATGATCAGGTCCATCGAGACGGTGCCGACAAAGGGGCAGCGCACGCCGCCGACCAACGCCGAGCCGCCCTGCGAACGATCGGTCCAGCTCGCATTGCGCGGATAGCCGTCGGCATAGCCCAGGCAGATGGTGGCGAGCTTGCGTCGGCCCTTCGCCGTCCAGGTGCCGTTATAGCCGACCTGCGTGCCGGCCTCGACCTCGCGCAGCTGGATGATCTGCGCTTCCAGCCCGACCACCGGCTGCATTGGATTGGTCTTTCCAGGCGTCGGATTGCCGCCATAGAGCGCATAGCCCGGCCGGGTGAGCCGGTAGGATGGGCAACCCGGCAGGAAATGGCCGGACGAGTTCAGCAGCGAGGCCGGCACGCCGGGGAAGGCCGCGGCGATTTCGGCGAAAGCCGAGACCTGCCTTGCATTGGCCGGATCGTCGATTACTTCCGACGCCGCGAAATGGCTCATCACCAGCCCGATACCGGCAGCGGCGATCACGCCGCTCTTCTCGCGCGCCAGGTCGAGCCCTTCGCCCGGCCAGAGCCCGAGCCGGTTCATGGCCGTGTCGACATGGAGCGCGGCCGGCCGGACCTTGGCGCCGCTCTGCCGGAAGCCGACCCATTCGAGCAGCTCCTCATGCGAGCCCAGTACCGGCGAAAGCTCGTGCTCGGCGTAAGTGCCGCTGGTTTCCGGCGCGAGGCCGTTGAGCACATAGATCGTCGCTTCTGGGGCAACAGCACGGGCTCGTACCGCCTCCGAGAGATGCGCGACGAAGAAGCTCTTGCAGCCGGCTTTGGTAAGGGCTGTGACGGCCGGCTCGATGCCGATGCCATAGGCATTGGCCTTGACCACGGCGGCGGCTTCCGTGCCGGCACGCTGCTTCAGCATGCGCCAATTGGCGACGAATGCGCCGAGGTCGATCGTCAGGATGGCGCCGTGTCCGGTATTCTCGGGTGTATCAAAGGGGTTCACTCGAGGCGCTCCGGTAGGTGAGTGTCGTCGGCTCGGTCGGAGAAGCGCGTCACGTCGGCGTCGAACTGCAGGGCGACGGTTCCGGTCGGGCCGTGGCGCTGCTTGCCGATGATGAGCTCGGCGAGCCCATGGGCCGCTTCCATTTCCAGCACCCACTTGTTGTGCTCGTCGGTGCCCGGCCGGGGCTCCTTGCCCTTGAGATAATATTCTTCGCGGTAGACGAACATCACCACGTCGGCGTCCTGCTCGATCGAGCCGGATTCACGCAGGTCCGAGAGTTGCGGGCGCTTGTCGTCGCGGCTCTCGACCTGACGCGAGAGCTGGGAAAGCGCAATGATCGGGACGTTGAGCTCCTTGGCCAGCGCCTTCAGGCTGGTGGTGATCTCGGTAAGCTCCTGCACGCGGTTCTGGCCGGCCTTCGACGAACCGGAAAGCAGTTGCAGATAGTCGATGAACAGGACGTCGAGCCCCTTCTGGCGCTGCAGCCGGCGGGCACGGGCGACGAGCTGGGCGATCGAGATGCCGCCGGTCTGGTCGATATAGAGCGGCAGCTTCTCGATCTGGGCGGCGACGTCGGTCAGTCGGGCGAAATCGCTCTCGGTGATGCGGCCCTGCCTGATCTTGTAGGACGAGATGCTGGATTGCTCGGCGACGATACGGGTGGCGAGCTGGTCGGCCGACATTTCGAGCGAGAAGAAGCCGACGATGGCGCCATCGACCGATTTGAGCGAGCCGTCCTCCTGGCGTTCGCCGCGCCAGGCCTTGGCCATGTTGAAGGCGATGTTGGTGGCGAGCGAGGTCTTGCCCATGGCGGGGCGGCCGGCGAGCACGATCAGGTCGGAGCGTTGCAGGCCGCCCATGCGCGCGTCGAGATCACGCAGCCCCGACGAGATGCCGGAGAGGCCGCCGGCGCGCTGGAAGGCGCTCGCCGCCATGTCGATGGCGAGCCGCAGCGCGCCGTCGAATTTCTGGAAGCCGCCCTCGTAGCGGCCCTTCTCGGCGAGCGCGTAGAGCTTGCGCTCGGCGTCCTCGATCTGCTCGCGCGGCGCCATCTCGACGGGCGCGTCATAGGCGACGTTGACCAGCTCCTCGCCGACGCCGATCAACTGGCGGCGGACGGCGAGGTCGTAGATGGTCCGGCCGTAATCGGCTGCATTGATGACGGTCGTCGCTTCGGCCGCGAGCCGGGCGAGGTATTGCGGCGCGGTGATGCCACCGAGATCGATCTCGCCGACGAAGGTCTTGAGCGTGATCGGCGTCGCGATCTTGCCCGCCCGGATCATGCTGCTCATCAGCTCGAAGATCCGCCGGTGCAACTCCTCGAAGAAGTGCTCGGGCTGCAGGAAGTCCGAAACCCGGTAGAAGGCGTCGTTGTTGACCAGGATGGCGCCCAGCAGCGCCTGCTCCGCCTCGATATTGTGCGGCTGGACGCGGAAGTTCGCCTCCTGACTGGTTTCGAGGCGGGCGACGAGGGCGGTGGCGCTGGACATGGCTCTGGATAGGTCAATGCCGCGGAGTCATGAACCTGAACAAAATGAGAACAATCTCAATAGCACCGAGTCGGCCCCACTGTCCACAGCGCACGAAAAAGGGCGCCGTGTTGCCACGGCGCCCATTGACTCGTGCAAGCCTCTGAAAGAGCTCAGCGGTCGTCCTCGCCGGCCTCCGCCAGCGCCGCGCCGACCTCGAGGCCGAGATCGTCGAGGTCGAACTCCTCGCGGGCGGTGACGTTCTCGCCGGCGGCCTGACGCTCGGCCTCTTCAGCCGAACGAGCGACGTTGACGGTCACGGTGACCGAGACTTCCGGGTGCAGCACGACCGGGACGGTATGCAGGCCGAGGGTCTTGATCGGGGTGTTGAGCGTGACCTGGTTGCGGTCGACGGTGAAGCCTTCGGTGCCGAGCGCCTCGGCGATGTCGCGGGTCGAGACCGAGCCGTAGAGCACGCCGGACTCGCCCGACTGGCGCAGGATCACGACGGTCTGACCATTGAGGCTCTCGGCAACCGAATCGGCCTCGCGCTTCAGCTCGAGGTTACGGACCTCGAGCTGGGCGCGCTGGGTCTCGAAGCGCTTCTTGTTCTCCTCGGTGGCGCGCAGGGCCTTGCCGCGGGCGAGCAGGAAATTGCGGGCGTAGCCGTCGCGGACGCGGACGGTCTCACCCATCTGGCCGAGCTTGGCGACGCGTTCGAGCAGGATCACTTCCATGGGTCTTCTCCTTTGAGTTTGCGAATAGGCGTGGGGTCAGGCAGCAGGCGACGCCGGCGGCTTGCGCCGGCGAAGGTCGATCAGCGCGTCGGCGATGCCGAGCAGCGCGAGGAACGGGAAGACGGTGATCAGCATGACCACCAGCGCGAGATAGATCGCGAACAGGGTCGGCGTCCGCCAGGCCTTGCCGCGGCTGAGATCGTGCACGGCGGCGAGGCCGGCGAGCCCGAAGGCGGCGATCAGCGCGCCGGCGAGGGCCGCGCCGGCAAGGCCGATGAAGCCGCCGGCGAAGCTGAGCAGGATGCCGGCGACGAGCCCGGCCACGGCCTGCGCCGGCAGGCGGGTCGAAGGGATGAGGGGCCACGGCCGGGGCAACCGGCCGGAGAGCCGCACCGCCTTTGCCGCCAGCCAGAGATTGGCGACGATCATCGGTACGAAGGAGGCGCCGGCGGCGGCAGGCACCAGGGCGGCGAGCTGGGCCGCGATCTCGCCGGCATCGACGCCTGCCGGCAGCCGTACCACCGGACCGATGCCTTCGCCGCCGCTGAGCACAAGCTGCAGGCCGTGCGTCATCACGCGGCGATAGGTCTCGAAGTCGGTGGAGATCGCGAGCGCGCCGCCGACCGTCACCAGCGTCGCGACGGCGGCGATCCAGACCAGCAGGCGTCCGAGCGGATACCATTCGCTGTTGCTCTGGTCGTCGTTGCGGGCCAGCAAAGCGAGATAGGCGATCCACCAGGCCGGCAGGGCCGCGCCGATGGCGAAGGCAAGCCCGAGCGAGAGCTTGAGCACGACGGTGACCGCGAGCGTGCCGGCGGCGACCGCTACCAGCCCGGCGCGGTGGTTCCAGCCGAGCGCGGCGATGAAGACCGGGAGCGGGGCGACATAGGACAACAGCAGCGCCAGCGGCGATCCGGTGATCACCACTGTGAACAGAAGGGCTGAAACCAGCCCGGCGCCGATGCCGACGATGGGGAGCATGTCCGTCCTGCTGTCCCGCTGCTCGAAAAGGGCAGGGTGAGAGGCGTTTGCCTCAACATACCAGACGGGTTTTCACCGCCTGGCGACCAAAATTCAGATCAAGTCGAAGACCCGGCGGCGCTGGGCGCCGCCGGGCAAACTCTCACCCGCTCAGCGGATGACGTAGGGCAGCAGGCCGAGGAAGCGGGCGCGCTTGATCGCCTGGGCGAGCTCGCGCTGCTTCTTGGCCGAGACGGCCGTGATGCGCGACGGCACGATCTTGCCGCGCTCGGAGATGTAGCGCGAGAGCAGGCGCACATCCTTGTAGTCGATCTTCGGCGCGCCCTCGCCCGAGAACGGGCAGGACTTGCGGCGGCGGAAGAAGGGGCGGCGGGCGCCGGCGGATGCAGTCGACATGCTCAGGCCTCCCCAGCGGTCTCGGTGGTCGCTTCGTCTTCACGACGCGGGCGCTCGCGGCGCGGGCCGCGGTCGAAACGGTCGCCGCCCGGGCCACGGTCGAAGCGGTCGCTACGCTCGTCGCGGTCGCGCTTCTGCAGCATGACCGACTGACCTTCCTCGAGTTCCTCGACGCGGATGGTCATGAAGCGCAGCACGTCTTCGTTGATGCGCATCTGGCGCTCCATCTCGGCGACGGCCGCCGCGGGAGCGTTGATGTTCAGCAGCGAGTAGTGCGCCTTGCGGTTCTTCTTGATGCGATAGCCCAGCGACTTCACGCCCCAGTACTCGACCTTGGGGACGGAACCGCCATTCGCCTCGACGATGCCCTTGAACTGCTCGACAAGGGCCTCGACCTGCTGCGCGCTGACATCTTGCCGCGCGAGCAGAACGTGCTCGTACAATGCCATGATTGGCCTTTCTTCGTTCACCGGTTTCGTTCGACGCGGAGCCCTCCGAGCCCTGGATAAAGGCCCGACAGGATTTCTTCGAAGGCGGAGACACGGGACGGCGGCTCTTCGATGAGGAGCCTACGAAATTCTTCCTTGCGGGAATCACTTCGCCGTCCGTTCAGCCTCCGGCCGAACAAACCGAGGCGGTGGTTACAGCGGGATGTCCCATCATGCAAGCGCAAAACATCGAAAAATGCCGGTGAAGGTCGACTTTCGTCGCGTAAACGCCTTGACTTGGCCGGCCGCACGGTGCGACTGCGCCCAATCTTGTTAACCAAGAGCAGGATGCGAGAAAGTGGATACCGGTTTTTCGCAGCAATCCTGCTCTCAACTTTTGGTCAGAGACGGATTCAGCTTTCCGACGGAAGCGCATAGCGCTCCCGTCGGAAAGCATCCGGCTCTGGCGTGATCTCAGGACCATTGCGATATGGCGACGGCTTTCATCTTTCCAGGGCAGGGCTCGCAGGCAGTCGGGATGGGCAAGGCGCTCGCCGAAGCCTTTCCGGTGGCGCGTGCCGTCTTCGACGAGGTCGATGCTGCGCTCTCGCAGAAGCTCTCCAGTTTGATGTGGGAAGGGCCGGGCGAGGAACTGACCCTGACCGCCAATGCCCAGCCGGCGCTGATGGCGGTGAGCCTGGCCGCGATCCGCGTGCTCGAGACCGAGGCCGGCCTCTCGCTCAAGACCGACGCCGCTTTCGTCGCCGGCCATTCACTCGGCGAGTATTCGGCGCTGGCTGCCGCCGGCACCTTCTCGATCAGCGATGCGGCCCGCTTGCTGCGCATCCGCGGCGACGCCATGCAGAAGGCAGTGCCGGCCGGCGAGGGCGCCATGGCGGCGCTGCTCGGCGTCGAGCTCGACCAGGCCCGCGCGATCGCAGCCGATGCCGCGCAGAGCCAGGTCTGCCAGGTGGCCAATGACAATGGCGGCGGGCAGGTCGTGCTCTCTGGCGCCAAGGCTGCGGTCGAGCGGGCGATTGCGCTTGCCGGTGAACGCGGCGTGCGCCGTGCCATGCTGCTCCCTGTCTCTGCGCCCTTCCACTGCGCGCTGATGCAGCCGGCCGCCGAGGCGATGCAGGCGGCGCTCGCCGAGGTCGCGATGCAGGCGCCGGCCGTGCCGGTGATGGCCAATGTCGGCGCAGCCCCGCTCAGCGATCCCGCGGCGATCCGCGCCTCGCTGGTGGCGCAGGTCACCGGCACCGTACGCTGGCGCGAATGCGTCGAGGCGATGGCGGCGGCCGGCGTCGCTCAATTCTATGAGGTCGGCGCGGGCAAGGTGCTCGCCGGCCTGGTGAAGCGTATCGCGGCAGGAACCGCTGCGGCGTCGATCGGCACCTCCGACGACATCGCGGCTTACAAGGCCCAGAAGGGCTGACCGGCTTCGTGCCGGGACAAGGGAGGCAACATGCTCGATCTGACGGGTAAGAAGGCGCTGGTCACCGGCGCCACCGGCGGCCTCGGCGGCGCCATCGCGCGCAGGCTCCATGCCCAGGGCGCGGCCGTGGCCTTGTCCGGCACGCGTGTCGAGGCACTGGAGGCGTTGGCGAAAGAACTCGGCGAGCGGGCCGAGGTCACGCCCTGCGATCTGTCGGATCGCGATTCGGTCGAGGCGCTGGTGCCCGCGGCCGAAGCCAAGCTGGGTGGGCTCGACATCCTCGTCAACAATGCCGGCGTCACCCGCGACAACCTCTTCATGCGCCTCAAGGACGAGGACTGGGACCTGGTCCTCGCCGTCAACCTCACTGCGGCTTTCCGGCTCTCGCGCGCAGCGGTGAAGAGCATGATGCGCCGGCGCTATGGCCGCATCGTCTCGATCGGCTCGGTGGTCGGCACGAGCGGCAATCCGGGACAGGGCAACTATGCGGCATCCAAAGCCGGCCTGATCGGCATGTCGAAGTCGCTGGCAGCGGAGGTCGCGAGCCGCAACATCACCGTCAACGTCGTCGCGCCCGGCTTCATCGAGTCGCCGATGACCGATGTGCTGAACGACAAGCAGCGCGAGGGCATTCTCGCCGACGTGCCGATGGGCCGGCTCGGGCAGGGAGCGGACGTTGCCGCCGCCGTGGCCTATCTCGCCAGCGAGGAAGCCGGTTACGTCACTGGGCAGACCCTGCATGTCAATGGCGGAATGACAATGATCTGAGCCGGTTAGGTCGATGTTTTCACTCGCCTAAAGGTATGGGCTGCGCTCTCGCCAGCCTATTATGAGTGTGTTAATGACCCAGCCGGCCAAGCGCCGACCGGCATTCTTGGGACTTGACGGCGGCTCGGTTGTTGCGTTTGTGCAGCCATGAACTCCCGGCGTGGCTCGCCGCCAGGCGAAGGTCCAAGCCGGGAAATCAGTTTTCACCCACGCGTCGCTGTCAGCGGTGTGTTTTCGAGGTTTGAGGGAAAGACCCATGAGCGATGTCGCCGAGCGCGTGAAGAAGATCGTGATCGAGCACCTCGGCGTTGAGCCGGAGAAGGTTGTCGAGGGCGCCAATTTCATCGAGGACCTTGGTGCCGACAGCCTCGACACGGTCGAGCTGGTCATGGCTTTCGAGGAAGAGTTCGGCGTCGAGATCCCGGACGACGCGGCCGAGACGATCGTGACCGTCGGCGACGCGGTCAAGTTCCTGTCGAAGTCGGCCTGAAAAGGCTTTGGCCCCGGAGCGCCGGGGCCGGATGATTTCAGTTGGAGACGCAAGGCGGTTCCAACTGAATTCTGAATCCGTCTCCCATCGAAAGTTGGAGCAGGATTCATGCGAAAAGCCGGTTTCCACTTTTTCGCATCCTGCTCCAGCGCGCCGGAGCTGAACTAAGGAAGACCGATGCGACGTGTCGTCGTCACCGGACTGGGCATGGTGACCCCGCTCGGCTGCGGGGTCGAGCCGAGCTGGTCACGCATTCTGGCTGGCGAAAGCGGCGCCGGCCCGATCACCACTTTCGATGTCTCCGACCTGCCGGCCCAGATCGCCTGCAACATTCCGCGCGGCGACGGCTCGAACGGCACCTTCAATCCTGACGATTGGATGGAGCCGAAGGAGCAGCGCAAGGTCGACGATTTCATCGTTTTCGCCATGGCTGCGGCGACGCAGGCTCTGCGTGACGCCGGCTGGAAACCCGAAAGCTATGAGGACCAGATCGCGACCGGTGTCGCCATCGGCTCCGGCATCGGCGGGCTTGGCGGCATCTATGAAGCCTCGCTGCTGCTGAAGGAGCGCGGTCCGCGCCGGCTCTCACCCTTCTTCATCCCCGGCCGCCTCAGCAATCTTGCTGCCGGCTATGTCTCGATCGAGCACGGGCTGAAGGGCCCGAACCATGCCGTCGTCACCGCCTGCTCGACCGGCGCCCACGCCATCGGCGACGCTGCCCGCATGGTCGCGCTCGGCGATGCCGAGGTCATGCTGGCAGGCGGCGCCGAATCGGCGATCAACCGCATCGGCATTGCCGGATTCTGCGCCTGCCGGGCGCTCTCGACTGGTTTCAACGAGACGCCTGAGAAGGCCTCGCGCCCCTATGACAAGGATCGCGACGGCTTCGTCATGGGCGAGGGCGCCGGTGTCGTCGTGCTCGAGGAGCTCGAGCATGCCAGGGCCCGTGGCGCGCGCATCTATGCCGAGGTCGTCGGCTACGGCATGTCGGGCGACGCCTATCACATCACCTCACCGTCCGAGGATGGCGACGGCGCCTATCGCTGCATGCAGGCGGCCCTGAAGCGCGCGGGTCTGCGCGCCTCGGATGTCGACTACATCAATGCGCATGGCACCTCGACGCAGGTCGGCGACGAGATCGAATTGCGCGCGGTCGAGCGCTTGCTCGCCAATGCGCCGAATCGGCCGGCCATGTCCTCGACCAAGTCGGCGACCGGCCATCTGCTCGGCGCGGCTGGCGCGGTCGAGGCGATCTTCTCGGTGCTGGCGATCCGCGATCAGATCGTGCCGCCGACGATCAATCTCGACAACCCGTCCGTCGAGACCGAGCTCGATCTTGTGCCGCACAAGGCCAAGAAGCGGAAGGTCGACATCGTCCTGTCGAATTCGTTCGGCTTCGGCGGCACCAATGCCTCGCTGGTGATGCGCCGCCTCGTCGACTGAGGACAAGCGCGCTTTTGCCACAATTTTCGCTAGCCTGTCGCCGCTGTCGTGCCAGTATGCGGCCGGCATTGCCACTAGAGACCGCTCCGATCAGATTCACTGCAAGCTGATCGGCAAAACGGTCTCTGAATTCAAAGTGAGAGCCGGATCGACGCCGGTAGCGCCGGTCGCGATATCAGGGAATCGGGCGAAAGCATCATGAGTCAGCCGCCTCGCGTCGCGCCGCGGAGTCCCAACGAGGCGCTGAAGCCCGTCGCCCCGCCGGCCCCGCCGCCGAAGGTGCGCAAGCGTCGGCGCTCCCCCTTCATCGCGCTGCTCAGCGGGCTGTTCACCACGACCCTCGTGCTGGCCGGCGCCCTTGGTGGCGGCATCGCCTATCTCGACAGCCGCAGCAAGGCTCCGGGCCCGCTGTCCGCTGATCGCGTCCTGATCATCCCGAAGGAGAATGGGGTGACGGAGATCGCCGAACTGCTGCAGCGCGAGGGCCTGATCGAGCATCCCTGGGCGTTCAAGGTCGCGGCCTATACCACGGGCAAGGCTGCGAGCCTCAAGGCTGGCGAATACCTGTTCAAGGCGCGCTCCAGCCAGAAGGACATTCTCGACGTGATCGCCGAGGGCAAGGCGGTCGAGCATTCGATCACCATCCCCGAGGGGCTCACGAGCGAACAGATCATGGCCCGCCTACAGCAGAACGATCTGCTGACCGGTGACGTCATCCAGGTCCCGCGCGAGGGCCAGATCCTGCCCGACACCTACAAGTTCCAGCGTGGTTCGACGCGCCAGGCCATCGTCAGCCGGATGACGCGCGACCAGAGCCGTATCCTCAACGAAGTTTGGGCCAAGCGTCCGGCCGACCTGCCGATCAAGACGCCGGCGGAGCTGGTGATTCTCGCCTCGATCGTCGAGAAGGAGACCGGCCGCGCCGATGAGCGGCCGCGCGTCGCCGGCGTCTTCATCAACCGGTTGAACCGCAAGATGAAGCTGCAATCCGATCCGACGATCGTCTATGGCCTCGTTGGCGGCAAGGGCACGCTCGGCCGCGGCATCACGCGCCCCGAGATCACCCAGGCGACGCCCTACAACACCTATGTGATCGAGGGCCTGCCGCCGGGACCGATCGCCAATCCTGGCCGCGCGGCGCTGGAGGCGGTGGTCAACCATTCGCGGACCAAGGATCTCTACTTCGTCGCGGATGGCAGCGGCGGTCACGCCTTTGCCGAGACCCTCGAGCAGCACAACCGCAATGTCGCGCGCTGGCGCCAGGTCGAATCGGCAAGGCGCGATTCCGGACGCCCCGCTGTCGACGGCGGTGTCGATCGTGCCGAGCCGCCTCCGGGGCCGGACCAGCGCACCGAGGCGCCGGCCGCAGGCCGCCCGGATAACCAGGCAGCGACGGCGCCCGACCAATCCGAGCCCGAGACCTATCCGGTTCCCGGCAATCGTCGCGCCGCGGCGGGACAGGCTGGCGCGGCCGGCACGCGGGCCCGCGCTTTCGACGCCTCCGAAGGCACGACGCGCGATCCGCTGCTGAACAAGACCTTCGACCTCAACAGCCCCAAGCAGGTCCCGCAGCTAAAGCCCTGACCGCACTTTCCACATCGCGTGCTTGTAGACCGCGACAGGCCTGAATAGGGTCCGCCCGCAACGCGAGAAGGAAGACAAGCGCTGATGGCGATCGAAAGCATGACGGGGTTCGCGCGCGCGGCCGGCACGACCGGGGCGCACGCCTTCGCCTGGGAAGTCCGCAGCGTCAATGGTCGTGGCCTCGATGTCCGCGTCCGTGTTCCCACCGGTTTCGACAGCTTCTCCGAGGCGGCGCGCAAGCAGTTCTCGGCCGCCTTCACCCGTGGCACCCTCCATGTCAGCCTTGCCGTCACCAGCGAAGCCTCGGCCCCGCGACCGCGCATCAACCAGGAGGCGCTCGCCGCGCTGATCGAGGCCGCGAGCCAGGTAAAGCTGCCCACAGGCATCGCTCCGGCGACGCTTGACGGCCTGCTGGCGATCCGCGGTGTCGTCGAGGTCTCCGAGGAGAGCGGGGATGCCTTGTCCGAGCTCGAGAAGCCCGTGCTCGCCGCGCTCGCGGAGACGATCGCTGCGCTGAAACAGGCGCGGCTGGCCGAGGGGCGGGCACTCGAAGCCATCATCTCCGGCCATCTCGACACCATTGCCCGCCTGACCCTGGACGCGGAAGCCCATCCCGGCCGCAGCGTCGAGGCCATCCGCACCAGGCTCGCGGGACAGATCGCTGCATTGGTCGATGCCAGCAATGCGCTGGAGCCGCAGCGTTTGCACCAGGAGGCGGCGCTGCTGGCGGTGAAAGCCGATATTCGCGAGGAGATCGACCGGCTCCATGCCCATGTCGCAGCCTTGCGCGAATTGCTCGCCCAGGGCGGGCCGATCGGCCGCAAGCTCGACTTCCTGGCGCAGGAATTCGGCCGCGAGGCCTCGACGCTCTGCGCCAAGGCCGGCGATCCCGGCCTGTCGCGGATCGGATTGGAGCTGCGCACGGTCGTCGACCAGCTGCGCGAACAGGTTCAGAACGTGGAGTGACGGCGATGGCCGATCTTGTTCGCCCAGCCCGCCGCGGCCTGATGCTGGTCCTGTCGTCACCTTCCGGCGCCGGCAAGTCGACGCTCACCCGCACGCTGTCGCAGAAGGAAACCAATCTCGACCTGTCGATCTCGGTGACGACGCGCGGACGGCGCCCCTCCGAGATCGACGGCGTGCACTACCGCTTCATCGATCGCGAGGCCTTCGACCTGCTGCGCGATCGCGACGATCTGCTGGAATCGGCAGAGGTCCATGGCAATGGCTATGGCACGCCGCGCAAGCCCGTCGAGGCGGCGTTGAAGGCCGGGCGCGACGTCCTGTTCGACATCGACTACCAGGGCACGCAGCAGATCCTGGAGAAGGCGCGTGAGGACGTTGTCGCCATCTTCATCCTGCCGCCCTCGATGGCGGAGCTGCGCTCGCGCCTGGTCCGGCGCGCCGAGGATGCGCCGGAGGTGATCGCACGGCGGCTCGCCAATGCCCGCGATGAGATCGCGCGCTGGCACGTCTACGACTACGTCATCATCAACGACGATCTCGGTGCCGCCTACGAGGCGGTCCGCTCGATCCTGGCGGCCGAGCGGCTGAAGCGCAGCCGTGCCACCGGCATGCCGGCCTTTGTCGAAACCTTGCTGGCCGAGCAGATCGGCTGATCAGCTCCGCGCGCCCGCCAGCGCGTTGGCGAGCGCGACGAAACCGCTGACCGAGACCTCCTCGGCTCGCATCGTCGGAGACAACCCGGCGGTCTCGATCAACGCTGCCGGGTCCGGCAGCACGGCTTTCAGGCTCTGGCGCAGCATCTTCCGGCGCTGGCCGAAGGCGGCGAGCGTCACCCGCTCGAGCAGCCGCCGATCGCAGGGCTCCGGCTGCTGGCGCGGCACCAGCTGGACGATCGACGAGGTGATCTTCGGCTGCGGCACGAAGGCGGTCTTTGGCACGTCGAACAGAATCTTCGTCTCGCAGCGCCAGTTGGCGAGAACGGCGAGCCGGCCATAGGCGGCGCGCTGCTCCGGCTTCGCCACGATCCGCTCGGCGACCTCCCGCTGGAACATCAGCGTCAGCGAGCTCCACCAGGGCGGCCAGGACTCGGCGCTGAGCCAGCCGACCAGCAGCGGCGTGCCGATATTATAGGGCAGGTTGGCGACGATCCGGGCCGGGCCGCCGTCGAGCAGGCCGGACAGATCGACCGCGAGCGCGTCGCCGTCGACGATCTCCAGCCGGCCCGGATAATGGGCAGCGATCTCGGCCAGCGCCGGCATGCAGCGCCGGTCGCGCTCGATGGCGATGACGCGGCCCGCTCCGTTCGCCAGCAAGGCACGGGTCAGCCCGCCGGGGCCCGGGCCGATCTCGACGACGGTCTGGCCTTCGAGCGGGCCGGCGGCGCGGGCGATCCGGCCGGTGAGGTTGAGGTCGAACAGGAAGTTCTGGCCGAGCGCCTTCTGCGCCATCAGCCCGTGGCGCTCGACCACCTCGCGCAGCGGCGGCAATCCGTCCTGGGCAGCAATGCTGCTCATGCCGCTGCTCCGCGCTCGGCTGCAGCCATGCGGGCGGCGAGCCGCAGCGCGGCGCAAAGGCTGTCCGGCCGCGCGATGCCCTTGCCGGCGATGTCGAAGGCAGTGCCATGGTCCGGGGAGGTCCGGATGAAGGGCAGGCCGAGCGTGACGTTGACGCCGTCGTCGAAGGCGATGGTCTTGATCGGGATCAGCGCCTGGTCGTGATACATGCCGAGCGCCACATCGTAGCCGGTTCGCGCGCGGGCATGGAACAGGGTGTCGGCGGGATAAGGTCCGTTCGCCTCGATGCCGAGCGCTCGCAATCGGTCGATCGCCGGCGCGATCACAGCCGCATCCTCCTTGCCGAGCGCGCCGCCTTCGCCGGCATGCGGGTTGAGGCCGCAGAGCGCCAGCCGCGGGCGTGCGACACCGAAGCGGCGCTTGAGGTCGGCGGCGGCGATCCGGCCTGTCTCGACGATCAGCTCGGTCGTCAGCTGCTCCGGCACCGCCTCCAGCGGGATATGGATGGTGACCGGGATGACCGCGAGCTCCTCCGACCAGATCATCATCACAGGCCGTGGTGTCGCTTCGCGCCCGCGGCCGGCGAGTTCGGCCAGGAATTCGGTATGGCCCGGATACTGAAAGCCGGCGGCGTAGAGCACGCTCTTGGCGATTGGATTGGTGACGAGGGCGGCGGCCTTGCCGGTCTCGACGGCTTCGACCCCGCGCTCGATCGCTTCGATGACGCTCGCCGCATTGGCAGGGTCGGGCTGGCCCGACTGCGCCGGCGGGCGATGCTCGAGCTCGATCACGGGGAAGGCAGTGTCGAAACAGGCCTCTGCCTCGTCCCAGCTGACGCTGCGCAGCGGAACCGGCAACCCCAGCCGTTCCGCCAATACCGAAAGTGTCGCGCTGTCGCCGAGATAGGCGAAGGGCGGAATGCCCCGCTGCTCGCGCTGCCGCCAGACGGCAAGCGCGAGCTCGGGTCCGATCCCCGCCGGATCGCCTTGCGTCAGGGCAAGCAACTGGCGCAACTGCGCTCAGCGGCCGCTGGAGGAGACGCCGTCACCCGCGCTGCCCGAGCCGAGATTCTGCGAGTAGCTGATCTCGCCGAGCGTGCGCAGTTCCAGGCGGAACATGACGGTCCGCGTGTCGTTCGTCCGCGCGCCGTTGACCGCGCGATCGGCGTAGGACTGGATGTACGAGACGTCGAAGATCGTGCACTCGTCCTGATAGCGCAGCCCCACCGACGTCGAGGCCGTCTGGAACGGGCCTGTGTTCGGGTAGATCGGATTGGAGTACGCAGCGGGATTCGACTGATAGAGCGCCAGGGCGTCGCGGTAGCGCTCGCGGTCGTATTTGTACTTGTCGAGATCGAACAGAACGCTGCCGCGCACGCTCCAGTACTGGGCGAAGGAGACGGACTGGGTGATGCTCAGGCCTTCGCGACGGCGGGTGATGCCCAGATCCGGTTGCGGCTCGTAGCGGCCATAAGCGACCGAGGTCGACAGGAACTTGTGGCTGAATGTGGCTGCGGCATCGATGCGCTGTGCTTCGAAATTCGACTCGTTGAAGCGCCCGCCAGCCTGGAGCAGCAGGCCCTTGAAGGGCTGGTATTGCGCCTTGGCGACATAGTCGGAACGGCGGGTGTCCAGTCCCGAATTGAGGCCGGTATTGACGAGGTCGCCGCTGGCATAGGAGTTGCGGCCGCCCAGGTGATAGGACTGTCCGACCAGCAGATTGGCGTATGAATCGGTGCCGAAGGTACCGCTGTAGCGCAGGCCGACATTGGCGCGGCTGCCGCCTTCGACCCGGTCGAAGCCGGAGAATTTGTTCCACTCGAACAGGTTGGTGTCGTCGAAGACCAGGCTCTGCGAATCTTCGTTGGCGACGCGCAGGCTGTTGGTCTCGTTCGGCCGGGCGACGACCTGTGCGACCGGCTCGAGGATATGCGTGCCCCAGGAGGTCGAGGCGATGAAGGGGAAGCGATACATCAGGCCGATGGCCGGCATTGCGCGGCCGAACACCTCGTCCGAGGCGTCGGCGATCGTGGTGACGTTGGCGTTGGCGTATTTCGTCGTGTTCGGATTGATCGAGAACAGGTCGGCCCTGAGCGAGGCGTAGGGCGTCCAGACTTGCCCGATCGGATCGACGATGTTGCGCCGCCAGTCGACCTCGGCGGTCGCTCGGGAGATCGAGCCGGCCAAGCCGGTCACCAGGCACTTGCCTTTCTGATAGACGACGCATCCGTCGAACAGGGAATAACCGATCTGTCCCGTGCTGGCGTTTCCGGGACTGGTGATCAGATAGCTTTGATTGCTCGGCGTCAGCGCTTTGAAGGAGGCCGCCTCACGGGTCAGGCTCGTGAGGTTGACGGTGAACGACAGCTCGCCGCCGATCATCGACGGCTTGTGGATCTGCTTGTTGTAATCGACGACCGGCGCGACGACCGGCTGCTGCTTCTGCCAATCGTAATAGGTCAGAGGCTGGAAATAGTAGCCGCGCATGTCGAACCAGGCATCCTTGCTCTGGCCGTTGAGCGAGACTGTCGAGGTCGATTCCTGCAGATAGCTCGTGGTGGTGAGGCTCTCGCTGCGGATCCGGTAGTTCTTGAAGAAATAGCGATCGGTCGCGCCGGCGACATCCCAGCTGAAGGTCCAGCGCGGGTTGAGGAACACCTTGCCGGAGGTCTCGAGCGAGCCGCGGAATGTGTCGTCGCCAGCCCCGAGCGGGCTTTTGAGGTAGGCGTCCTTGTCCTGCTGGAAGATTCCGGCAGCGCGGATGTTGTACGAGCCGTTGACGAAGCGATGCCGCCACTCGGCCTGGCCGAGAAAGCCCTGGCGCGACAAGTAGGTCGGCGTCAGCGTCAAATCGTAGTTCGGCGCCAGATTGATGAAATAGGGCAGACCGACGCCGTAGCCGAGCGCCCCGGTGTTGATGAATTTCGGCGCGAGGAAGCCGGTCTTGCGCTTAACGGTCGCGTCCGGTCCCGACATGTAGGGGATGTAGGCGATCGGGACGCCGGCGAACTCGATCCGGGCATCCTCGTAGTAGATCATCTGCTCGGACTTCTTGTGGATGATCCGGGCCGCGCGCACCTGCCAGAATGGCGGGCGCTCGGGCTGGTCCACGCAAGGCTCGCAGGCCGTGTAGATGCCTTTGTCGAAGACGAAGACCTCGCCGTCGGTGCGCTCGGCGCGCGGCGCCGAGAAGCGGGTCTTATCGGTATTCACGACGCGCAGCGAGTCGATGAAGCCGTCGCGGAAATCGTCGGTCAGGTTGAAGCGATCGCCGGTGATCACCGTGCCATTGGATTCGGTGATGCGGGCGTTTCCGGTCGCGACAACGCGCTTGCTCTGGCGGTCGTAGACGACGCGGTCGGCCTCGATCGTGCGGCCCTGGTAGAGAATCTGGACATCGCCGACCGCGGAAACGGTGTTGTTGTCCTTGTCATAGACGAGCTCGCGCGCATCGACGACCATGCGCTCCCCGGGCTTGCTGCCGGCCGGGGCCTGAGCATAGGCAAGGCTGGCCCAGCCGAGGACCGGGGCGAGCGTCGTCACCAGCGCGGTCGCAGCCGCAAGGCGCCTGATGCGTCTTACGCCGGAAGCCATGAACTCAATCCAAAATTAACCATAGCCACCGTATTCTCAGCCATCTTCCTGATGGAGGAGGGCAAGCGCACCGAGTAGCGTGCCCACGACCGCGGGCAGCCAAGCGGCCACCGAGGCGTTGACGATCCCCGATGAGCCCAGCTCCTCAGATAACTGCGTCGCAACATAGAGCATGAACCCGGCAGCGACGCCACCTACCACCAATCTGGTCACACCACCAAACCGGAAAAATCTTAAGGAAACGGATGCTGCTACCAGGATCATGGCGATCAGAAGCAGCGGCCGTGCCTTGAGGGATTCGTAACGCAGCTCGTAGCGCGTCGTATCGAGCCCGGCCTTCTGGGTCCGATCGAGCACGGCCGGCATCGACCAGAACCCGACCGAGTCGGGTGGGGTGAAACTTTGTCGCACCTGGTCGGGCTCCAGCGTCGTCGCGACGAGGTATGTCTGGTACGTCTGTGGCTCTTCCGTGGCCGAGGTGACACGCGCCTCCGACAATTCCCAATAGCCGCGATAGAGCACGGCTTGCTTCGCCTCGATGCGCTCTCTGAAGCCGCCATCGGGCGAGAAGACGAAGAAGGCTACCTGGGCGAGCCCGGTGCCTCCATCCAGTGCCGCGGCTGCCCGGATGATCGCCTGGCCGTCGACGCCGCGCTGGCGAATCCAGATCTCCTTGCCGACGACCTGCCCGGTTTTGGCGAAGAGCGAGACCTCGAGCGCCGTGGCGCGCTGTTTCAGCTCGGCGGCGATCGGGTTGTAGATGCCGATCGAGACCAGTCCGACCAATCCGGCGACCAGGGCCGCCGGCTGCAGGAACTGCCAGGCGGAGATGCCGACCGAGCGGGCGACCACCAGCTCGAGCTTCCGGCTGAGGTTGAGCAGGGCGAACATCCCCCCGAACAGCACTGCAAACGGGAAGATCTGCTCGGCGACGGAGGGCGCGCGGTAGAGCGCGAGCTGGATGATGCTGGGCGTCGTCGCGGTCGGGGAATCGCCGGCGCGGCGCATCAGCTCGACGAAGTCGAGCGTCGCGATCAGGAAGAAGAAGGTGCCGAACACGCTGAGGATCGCGCGCAGGAAGCGCTGCGTCAGATAGCGGCCGAAGGTCTGGAACAGCAGCATCAGGCGCGCCGGAAACGGGCCGCGAGGGCCAGGAAGGGCGCGATCAGCGGCTCGGTCAGCCGGTCGATGAAGACGCGGGTCCGCGAGCCGAAGCCGATCGCCAGGGCCGCCAGCAGGATCGTGCCGAGCGGCAGGATGTAGAGCAGGGCGGCGGCGATGGGAGAGCGCACGCTGGCGGTCCAGGCGGCGTAGGCGCCGATCCTGATGGCACCGACCAGGAAGATGGCGATCTGGATCGCGGCGGCGCGCCCCTGCCGGGTCGTGCGGGCTTCGCCGAGAATGGCGAAGGCGACCAGCATGAAGGCGATCGGGTAGAGCGGTGCCGATAGGCGATTGTGCAATTCGGCCCGGAACCGCCCTTCCTGGATCTTGTAGTAGGGCTCGTTCTTGTCCTGTGTGAGCAGCGCCCAGGTCGTCCGCTCGCGCGGCTTGTAGATCACCCTGGCGCCATCCTCGCCGCCGGACCCGTCAGCGTCGCCCGTCAGGGCGGAGAGATTGAGCGCATAGCGCTCGAACGAGATGATCGAGCTCGAATTCTGGTTGCGGCTCTCGCGCTGGATCGTGCCTTTCTCCAGCATCAGGAAGCTGTTGCCGTCAGCCTCGGCCGACTGGCCGCGCTCGGCAATGTAGACGGCAGGCTGGTTCGGGTCGCGCCGGTCCTGCATGAAGATGCCGAGCAGAGCCTGCCCCTGCTTTTCGCGATAATGGAAGGTGACACCGGAATCGAGCGAGACGAACTGGCCTTCCTTGACCACGTTGGCGACGAAGTCGGCGCGGATCAGCGTGATCAGGTCGCGCAGCGCCCGGAATCCGGCGGGCATCACCACGAGCGACATCCAGCCCACCAGCACGGCGGTGATCAATGTCAGCGCGAAGAAGGGGCGCGTCAGCCGATGTGGCGCGACTCCGGCCGCGTTCATCACGATCAGCTCGGAATCGCTGTTGAGCTTGTTGAGCGTGTAGAGCGTCGCCATGAACAGCGCGACCGGGGCGATGCCGGCGATCAGCGCCGGCAACGACAGCAGCGTGACCGTGAAGAAGATCAGGATCGTCTGGCCCTTGCCGGTGATCAGGTCGACCTCGCGCAGTGCCTGCGTCACCCAGATGACGCTGGTCAGGCCGACGAGCAGAATCACCGCCGCGCCGGCGGCGATCTTCAGGATGTAGCGGTCGAGAAGTCCAAAACGCACGAGGGTGACGATCCCGAGGCCTGCATCCTTGAAGAAGGCGCTCCCTTGGACGGCTCGCCTCGAACTCCCTATGGTATAGCTTCGATCATGGCGCAAACGGGAATCGTTTGTGGCCTTTGCTGGCCTTCCCGGGCTGGCGTCCCCGCTGGTCTTTCTCCCGCAACCCGTGAGCCGTCGATGTCGCAGCGCCTGAAGCTTGAGGTCAAAGCCCTGAACGCCATTGCCGGGGGGGATCTGGTCCTCCTCGTCTCGGACAGGCTGGCGCCGCCGAAGGTGGCCGAGGATTGGATCGGATCGGGTGCCCATGCCCTGATCGCGCGCGCCGCTGCCGCGGAACGCTTCAAGGGCAAGGCGTTGTCCGGGCTGACGCTGCTCGCGCCGGAAGATGCAGGCTATGAGCGTCTGATCCTGATCGGGACCGGGCCGGAATCGGAGCGCGACAAGCTCGATTTCGCCGCGCTTGGCGGTGCCATCGCCGGCCGCCTCGGCCATGGCCGCAGCGTCGACGTCATCGCCGCATTGCCTGAGGGCGAGCTCACCGCCGCCGAGATTGCCGAGATCGGGCTCGGCCTTCGCCTCCGGAGCTATGCCTTCGACCGCTACAAGACCAAGAGCCGCGACAAGGACCAGTCCGAGCCGAAGACCGTGACGCTCCGCGCCGAGGACCCGGCCGCGGTCAAGAAGGCGCTGAAGGCGCGCGAAGCGATCGCCGGCGGCGTCGAGCTCGCTCGCGATCTCGTGAACGAGCCGCCGAACGTGCTCTTCCCCGAGGAGTTCGCCGAGCGCGCCGCCAAGCTCGACAAGCTCGGCGTCGAGGTCGAGGTCCTCGACGAGAAGGAATTGAAGAAGATCGGCATGCGGGCGCTGCTCGGCGTCGGCCAGGGCTCGCATCGCGAGAGCCGCGTCGTGGTGATGCGCTGGAACGGCGGCGCCAAGGGCGACAAGCCGGTCGCCTTCGTCGGCAAGGGCGTGACCTTCGACACCGGCGGCATCTCGATCAAGCCGGCTGGCGGCATGGAGGACATGAAGGGCGACATGGCCGGCGCCGCCTGCGTCACCGGACTGATGCAGGCACTCGCCGCTCGCAAGGCCAGGGTCAACGCCGTCGGCGTGATCGGCCTGGTCGAGAACATGCCGGACGGCAAGGCCCAGCGGCCTGGCGACATCGTCACCTCGCTCTCCGGGCAGACCATCGAGATCATCAACACCGACGCCGAGGGTCGGCTCGTCCTCGCCGACGTGCTCTGGTACACGCAGGAGCGCTTCAAGCCGGTCTTCATGGTCAATCTGGCGACGTTGACCGGCGCGATCCTGGTCGCGCTGGCGCAGGAAAACGCCGGCCTGTTCTCCAATAGCGACGAATTGTCGGAGCGGCTCTTCGCTGCCGGCAAGGCAACCGGCGAAACCGTCTGGCGCATGCCTCTCTCGGCGGCTTACGACAAGATGATCGATTCCCGGTTCGCCGACATGAAGAACTCGGCCGGCCGCCATGGCGGCTCGATCACCGCTGCGCAGTTCCTGCAGCGCCATGTCAACGACACGCCCTGGGCGCATCTCGATATCGCCGGTACCGGCATGGGCTCGCCGAACAGCGAGACCAACCGCTCCTGGGGCTCGGGCTGGGGCGTGCGCCTGCTCGACCGGCTGGTGGCGGACCACTACGAAAGCTGATTCGGTCTATCAGCCGAATCGCACAAGGAACTGAACTGGCTTAAGTTATGGCCGAAGTCCTGTTCTACCACCTGCTGGGACGTCCGCTCGAACAGGTCCTTCCGACCCTGCTCGAGCGTTCGCTCGCCCGCGGCTGGAAGGCAGTCGTCGAATTGTCGAGCCGCGAGCGCCTGGCTGGGCTCGACGATCGGCTCTGGACCTATGCGGACGAATCCTTCCTGCCGCATGCGACGGCGGCCGAGCCGGACGCGGCCGCCAATCCGATCGTGCTCACCACGAATTCCGACAATCCGAACGGTGCCCAGGTGCGCTTCTGCGTTGACGGCGTTCGCATTCCCGACGCATTGGACGCTTACGAGCGCGTCATCCTGATGTTCGATGGCGACGATCCCGATGCGCTCGCCTCGGCCCGTGAAGACTGGAAAAAGCTGCGGACGCTCGGCATCGCCGCCACCTATTGGCAGCAGGACGAGACCGGCCGCTGGGAGAAGAAAGCGTGAAAGTTCCTGTTGCCCTCGCTCTGGCGGCCGCGCTCGCCGGCTGTTCCGTCGACATGGGTGGGTTTTCCTTCGTCTCCGACGAGCGCGGCACCCGCACCAGCAGCGCTTCGGCGCGCGTCTCGACGCAGGAGGCGATGCTGACGCCGGAAGGAGACTGCAGCGCCGACGTCTCGCTCGACCCTTCGACGCGCCCGCTGCCGAAGGAGATTGCGGTCGGCATCACCGAATGCGAGCTCGTCAGGCTGAAGAACAAGCGGCCGACCGACGTGCTGATTGGCGACAATGGCCGGGGCCAGCGCGAGGTTCAGGTGCTCTATTCCGAGCCGGGCAATCGCGAGATCTACATGTTCACCGACAACCGTCTGAGCCGGATCGTCAAGCCGGGCCAGCCCGAGCAGCAGGGCTGATACGCGACAAGACAGGTGCTCGCCAGCTTGTGAATGCTTGGGTGCGCTGAGCTCCGGTAAGTGATCCCATCTGCTTCATGTGCAAGGATGGATCGCCGATGCTCGCATCGCTCGCCCGTTGGAACCGCATCGCCCTCATGGCGCTTGCGGTCGCGTTTGTCACGCCAGTCGCCGCTCAGCCAACTGCAACGGAGACGGCGGCAAACAAGGCGCTGGTGCTTGGGTTCTGGCGCAACGTCTTCGACGCGCAGGACTGGGCGAAAGCCAAGGACTACCTGTCCGAGGACTATATCCAGCACAATCCCAACGTCGCGAGCGGGTTGAAAGGGTTCACCGACTATTTTTCCAAGCTGTGGCCGGCTCCAAAGCCGGCTGGGAACGTGGTCGAGACCCAGTTTGCCGCCGTTCTGGCTGAAGGCGATCTCGTCCAGTTGATGATGCGTCGTCCGCGCCCCGATCCGGCCGATGCGAGCAAGACCTATGACAGCTACTGGTTCGACCTCTTCCGCGTCAAAGACGGCAAGATCGTCGAGCACTGGGATTCGGCGTTGAAGCCCGTCAAGTGACCGGCTGACGAAGCTGGAGAGCGCTTCGGTGCTCTCCAGATCCTCGGCCGAGCGAGGAATCCATCTCTGACCCGACCAAGGCAACCGTTCGATCGATTGGCTCGTTTATGAATTGATCGGGCTGGCCGAAGGCGCAGAGGCAGGAGTGTCGAGATGCAGGTTCAACGGCGAAGGCAGGCGGTATCGGGTGGCCTTGGGCTTTTGGGCGCCGCGCTCATGGCCTTGCCCGCCGCGGCGCAGGTGGTCGATTTCCGTTCCTCCGACCGCGAGATGAACCGCGCGATCGCGCAGGCCCGCAAGACGCTGCCGGATTTCGTCGCGCTCTATCGCAGCGGCCAGGGCGAACGTCACGCCGTGAAGGTCGCGATTCCCTATGATCGCGGACGCGAGCACATCTGGATGAACCTGACCGCCATCGAAGGCGATGTCTTCATCGGCAGGATCGCCAACGATCCCGTCCATCTCGACAATCTGAACCGGGGCGATGGCTACCGGGCTGGCAGCGCGATGGTCAGCGACTGGAACTACATGTCGGGCGGTCAGATGTACGGCAGCTACACCACCCGCGTCGCGATCAAGAAGCTTACCCCGACACAAGTCAGGGAACTCGGCCTCAAGCTCGCGCCGCTGCCCTGAGAGCGCGTCAGGCGCTCTCCAGCTCCTCGCTCAGCGTCAGCCATTCCTCTTCGGCGGCAGCCAGCGCCTCGGTCAGTTCGCCGCGCTGGCGAGAGAGCTGCAGCGCCTTTTCCGGCTCGCGGGAGAAGGCGCCGTTGGCGAGCGCGCCATCGACCTTTTCGATCAGCCCCGTCAGCTTGGCGATGCGCGCTTCGGCAAGATTGAGCTTCTGCTTGAGCGGTCCCTGCGCCTGGCGCTTTGCCGCCGCGCCCTTGCGCTCCTCGGCCTTGCCTGCGGCTTCGGTATCGGACTTGCCGCGCTGGGTCGGCTTGTCGCGGCCGAGCACGAAGTCGCGATAGTCGTCCATGTCGCCATCGAAGCTCTTCACCGTGCCGTCCCCGACCAGCCAGAGCCGGTCGGCGCAGGCCTCGATCAGGAAGCGATCGTGGCTGACCAGGATCACGGCGCCGGGATAGTCGTTGATCGCGTTGACGAGGGCGGTGCGGCTGTCGATGTCGAGATGGTTGGTCGGCTCGTCCAAGATGAGCAGGTGCGGCCCCCCGAAGGTGGCGATGCCGAGCATCAACCGGGCCTTTTCGCCGCCGGAGAGGTTCTTGACCGGCGTGTCGGCCTTGTTGGCGGGAAAGCCGATCTGCGCGGTGCGCGCCCGGACGCGCGCTTCCGGCACATCCGGCATCAGCTCGCGGATATGGCCGACGGGTGTGTCCTCCATCCGCAGCTCATCGAGCTGGTGCTGGGCGAAATAGGCGGTCTCCAGCTTGGAGGAGCGCCGCATCTCGCCCGAGAGCGGCGCGAGCCGCCCGCCGATCAGCTTGCAGAAGGTCGACTTGCCGTTGCCGTTCGAGCCGAGCAGGGCGATGCGATCATCCGGCGCCAGCGAGAGGTTGAGCCGCTGCAGCACCTTGCGCTCGCCATAGCCGGCGCTGGCGCTTTCCAGCGTGATCATCGGCGGCGAGAGCGGCCGCTCCGGCGCCGGAAAATTGAACGGCTGGACGTCGCGGTCCTGGATGACCGCGATCTCCTGCATTTTCTCCAGCCGCTTGACGCGTGACTGGGCCTGCCGCGCCTTGGTGGCCTTGGCCTTGAAACGGTCGACGAAGGATTGCAGGTGCTTGCGTTCGGCGTCCTGCTTCTCGCGTGCCTTGGCGAGATGGGCCTGCTTTTCGGCCCTGAGCTTCTCGAAGTCGCTGTAGCCGCCGCGATAGATCGTCAGCTTGCCCTGGTCGAGATGCAGGATGTGGTCGACGCAGGTGTCGAGCAGTTCGCGATCATGGCTGACGACCAGCACCGTATGCGGATAGCGCTCGAGATAGTCGTAGAGCCAGAGCGTGCCTTCGAGATCGAGATAATTGGTCGGCTCGTCGAGGAGCAAGAGGTCGGGCTCGGAGAACAGAACGGCGGCGAGTGCGACACGCATGCGCCAGCCGCCGGAGAAATCGGAGCAGGGGCGCTGCTGCGCCTCCTCGTCGAAGCCTAGCCCGTACAGCACGGTCGCGGCCCGCGCCGGGGCGGAGTGGGCGCCGATATCGGCGAGCCGTGTCTCGATCTCGGCGATCCGCATCGGATCGGTCGCGCTCTGCGCTTCCTTCATCAGTGCGGCGCGCTCGGTATCGGCGGCCAGCACGACCTCGATCAGCGTTTCAGGGCCGCCGGGAGCCTCCTGCGCCACCCCGCCGATGCGCATGCCCTTGGGCAAGGCGACATTGCCGCCTTCCGGAGAAAGGTCGCCGGTGATGATGCGGAACAGCGTCGTCTTGCCGGTGCCGTTGCGGCCGACGAGGCCGACGCGCGAGCCGGTGGGCAGGAAGGCGCTGGCCTTGTCGAGCAGCAGGCGCTCGCCGAGGCGATAGGTGATGTCGTTGAGGGTCAGCATGGCGAGCGGGGTGTAGCGCGCTTTGCCCGCCGCTGGAAACGGTGGAGGTACGAAAATCCTCCTGAAGCTGTTCGCCATCGGGGGACGTGTCACTCATTCCCGTCATTCCGGCCGCAGCGAAGCGGAGTGCTGGAATCCATCGTGGGGAACTGCGCTCTACGATAGATTCCAGAGCTGCGTGCCTGCGCCGCTTGTCCGGGATGACGGTGTGCGTACATTGGACCGCGGCACCGGGTCTGCAGCGGCTTTGCCGTGCCCCTGGGGCAGGGCCATGGTTTCTCCATGTTTCCGCCACGGCATCGCCAGGCGGTCCCGGCATGCACAGGGCAGGGTAACGCACTGATTCGCAAAGAAGATCCATGCAGTTTGGTTCTCTGGTCCGGCGCCCGCGCCGGGTGTCGCTCGCAGCCGCCAACATCGCGCTGCTCGCTCTCGTCCTCGGCAGCGCCGCCGCGCTCGCCGCCTTGGCGCCGCTGCCCGGCGTCCTGTAGGGGCCGTTGCGGCGCATTCTGCGCTTCAAGCAACGTTAACCGCGCTCGTGTTGGCTGTTCGAATCCAGTCGACATCGGGCGGAGACCTGATTCGTGTTCAGCCTAAGGATCAGGCTCCCGGTTGCCATGCTGGCCCTGGCCCTGCTCGCCGCCTTGGCGGTGGGCTCGTCCGCCTATCTCGCCGTCTCGAACTGGGCGCAGGGCGCCGTACGCGAGCGCATGAATGCGCTCGCCGAAAGCCATGTCCGCGCCATCGAGCGGCGCTGGTCGCAATTGCGTGCCGAACTCGCCGTCCAGGCCCGCAGCGCCTTCACCGTCTCGGCGCTCGACGAGATCGGCAAATGGCTGGAGCTCGGCCCGCACGATTACCGCAGCATCCTCGGCTATTATCAGGGTGACGGCTCGCTTTCGCTGGCCGAGCGCGTCGCCCGCACCGGCCGCGAGCACCAGCACGGCTATTCCTGGCGGCACGTGGCGATCCACGAGACCTATGCGGCTGCGCTCAAGCAGTTCAACTACGCCGACATCTACCTGATCTCGCGCAAGGGCAGGGTGGTCTACAGCGTCACCAAGGGTCCTGAATTCGGACGCCTCCTGAGCGACGAGGATCTTGCCGGCACCGGCCTGGCGAAATCGGTGGCGCAGGCGCGCGGCAAGGCGGCCGGAGAGCAGGTGGTGCTCGACTTCGCGCCCTACGACCCGGTCGGCGGCGATCCGCGCGCCTTCCTGGCGGCGCCCTTCTACGATGCCGAAGCCGGCACTGGCGAACAGGTCGGGACCATCGTCATCGCTGTCGATACGCGCCTGATCGACGACGTGCTCGCCTTCAACCCGGCCGGCTCCGGCGCCGAGCGGGTCTTCGTCGTCGGCTCCGACGGCTTCATGCGCTCCAACCCGGCCGCCCGCCGCAACGGCGCCTCACCGCGCGAAACACTCGATCGCAGCCGACTGGCCGGGCAGCCGGCGCATGCGCTCATCCGCATGGCCAGCCATGACGGCCGCTCGCTTGTCGCCAGCGGGCAGGAGGTGGTGATCGGCGATTGGCGTTGGCTGCTCTGGCTGACCGAGCCGGAGGCGAACGCCTTCGCCGTCGTCGGCACGATCCGGAGTGCCGTCGTCTCGGCCGGCCTGCTGGTGCTGCTGCCGCTCTTCGGCATCGCGATCCTGCTCGGTTGGTCGGTGGCGCGTCCGATCGCACGGCTGTCCGACAGGCTTGCCGGCGTCGCCGCGGGGCGGACCGAGGAGGCGATTCCCGGAGCCGGACGCCGGGACGAGATCGGCGGCATCGCCAAGTCGATCGACATGATCCGCGAAACCCTGCGCGGCGAGGCGCAGCGCCGGGAGGCCGAGCAGGGAACTCGCCTTGCCGACGCCGAGCAGCACCGCCGCGCCTTGCTGAACGAGCTGGCAGGCGAACTCGAGGAATCGGTCAGGACCGTCTCGGCCTCCGTCTCCATCTCGGCGCAGACCTTGGGCACGACGGCGCATCAGCTTGCGGAAGGCGCACGCGAGACCCAGGCCGGCGCCGCCGATACCGACGGCGCGACCGGCAATGCGATCCGCAGCGTCAAGTCGATCGAGCGCGCGGCGCAGGACCTGCTCGGCGCTGTCGATGCGCTCGCATCCGAGGTGCGCACCTCGGATGCGACGGCCGGTCAGGCGCGCGAGCACGCGGATTCGGTCAGCCGGATCGTCGACGGCCTCTCCAACGGTGCGGCGCGGGTCTCGGAAGTGGTCGGGCTGATCTCGGCCATTGCCGGCCAGACCAACCTGCTCGCGCTCAACGCGACGATCGAGGCGGCCCGCGCTGGCGAAGCCGGCAAGGGCTTCGCCGTCGTCGCCAATGAGGTGAAGTCGCTGGCGACGCAGACCGCCAATGCGACGCAGGACATTGCCCGCCAGATCGAGGCGATGAACCAGGCGACCGCTGCGACTGTCGAGGGCATCGTCGGCATCCGTGCGCTGGTGCAGGAGCTAAACGAGGCGACACGCCGCACCAGCCAGACCATGCAGCGCCAGCACGAGGCAGCTCACGCCATCGCTGCCGATGTCCTCGCAGCGACGCAGGAGATCGTCCTGATCGGCCAGGCGACCAGCCAGGTTGCGCTCGCCTCGCGCAATACCGCCGGCGCATCCGACGCGGTGCTCAAGGCGGCGAGCGAGCTGACCGGGCTGGCCCAGGCGCTGAATGCCCGCGTCGATCACGTCATCGGCGAGCTCCGGGTCGCATAGAGCCCGCTTCTATCGGGCTCTAAACTTCAAAATGAGAGACGGATTCACGGACCAGGCTGAAACAGCCTTGTCCGATCCGGCTCTATGGCTTGTCGCGCGGGCCTGCGTTGGCTAACGCTCAGGGCATGAGCCACACCGCCTTCTATGCCGGGTCGTTCGACCCCGTCACCAACGGCCATCTCGACATGATCGAGGCCGCCTGCCGGCTGGTCGACAGACTGGTCCTCGCCATCGGCGTCCATCCCGGCAAGACGCCGATCTTCTCGGCCGAGGAGCGCGCGGAGCTGCTGCGTGCCATCGCCGGCCCGGTCGCGGCGCAGTTCAAGACGCAGCTCGAGGTCACGACCTTCGCCGACCTGACGATCGACGCGGCCAAGCGCGCCGGCGCCACCATCCTGGTGCGCGGTCTGCGCGACGGCACTGATCTCGACCTCGAAATGCAGCTCGCCGGCATGAACCATACCATGGCGCCCGAGCTGCAGACCGTGCTGCTGCCCTCGACGCCGCAGGCCCGGCACATCACCGCGACGCTGGTGCGCCAGATCGCCGCGATGGGCGGCGACGTCTCCGCCTTCGTTCCGCCTCTCGTCAGCGACAGGCTGAAGGCGAAGTTCGCCAAGCGCTGACGCCTGCGCAAACGCCATCGATGTGCATTTGCCTGAAGGCGATGTGCATTAGCGTTTGCAATTTGCAAACGCCGATGGTGTCTCTGGACTGATCTGAATCGGTGCGCGGTCCTGGCGCGCCGCCCTCCAACGAGTGTTCCGATGCGTCTCTCCCGCTATTTCCTGCCGATCCTGCGCGATACGCCCAAGGAAGCGGAGATCGTCTCCCACCGGCTGATGCTGCGCGCCGGCATGATCCGCCAGCAATCGGCCGGGATCTATTCGTGGTTGCCGCTGGGCCTGCGCGTGCTCAATAAGATCAGCGCAGTGGTCCGCGAGGAGCAGAATCGCGCTGGCGCCATCGAGATCCTGATGCCGACCATCCAGTCGGCCGATCTCTGGCGCGAAAGCGGGCGCTACGACGCCTATGGCAAGGAGATGCTGCGCATCAAGGACCGGCACGACCGCGAGATGCTCTACGGGCCGACCAATGAGGAGATGGTCACCGAGATCTTCCGGTCCTACGTCAAGTCCTACAAGGACCTGCCGCTCAATCTCTACCACATCCAGTGGAAGTTCCGGGACGAGGTCCGCCCGCGCTTCGGCGTGATGCGCGGCCGCGAGTTCCTGATGAAGGACGCCTATTCCTTCGATCTCGACCAGGCCGGCGCCCGCCACGCCTATAACCGTATGTTCACCGCTTACCTGCGCACCTTCGCCCGGCTCGGCCTGAAGGCAATCCCGATGCGCGCCGATACCGGCCCGATCGGCGGCGATCTTTCGCATGAGTTCATCGTGCTCGCTTCGACCGGCGAGAGCGAGGTTTTCTGCCACAAGGACTATCTCGACTTCGCGACGCCGGCCGCCGACACCGACTTCGACAGCGTCGAAGGCCTGCAGGGCATCGTCGACAAGTGGACGAGCCTCTACGCCGCTACCGAGGAAATGCACGAGAAGGCGGATTTCGAGGCCATCCCTGCCGAAAGCCAGGTGTCTGCCCGCGGCATCGAGGTCGGCCACATCTTCTATTTCGGCACCAAATACTCCGAGCCGATGGGCGCGACCGTGACGGGTCCGGACGGGCAGCTGGTACCGGTCCACATGGGCTCCTACGGCATCGGCCCGAGCCGCCTCGTCGCCGCGCTGATCGAGGCCAGCCATGACGAGGGCGGCATCGTCTGGCCCGACGAGATCGCGCCCTTCGACATCGCCGTGCTCAACCTCAAGACAGGCGATGCCGCGACCGACGGCGCCTGCGAGCAGCTCTACAAGGGCCTCGCCGCCAAGGGCTACGACATGGTCTATGACGACCGCGATGAGCGTCCGGGTGGCAAGTTCGCCACCGCCGACCTGATCGGCATCCCCTGGCAGATCATCGTCGGCCCGAAGGGGCTGGCCGAGGGCAAGGTCGAGCTGAAGCGTCGCGCCGGTGGCGAGCGCGAGCTGGTCTCGCTCGAGGCGGCGCTGGCGCGTTTCCCCGGCAAGGGCGCGGAGACGAACGCGTGAGCGGAGGAGGGCGGTCATGAGCGCCGGCTCCGAGGCTCGGGAGAATGTGCCGACCGGCACGAAAGCCTTCGCCGGCTTCGAATGGCTGCTCGCCGGCCGCTATCTGCGCACGCGCCGGCGCGAGGGCTTCGTCTCGGTCATCGCCGGCTTCTCCTTTCTCGGCATCCTGCTCGGCGTCGCGACGCTGATCATCGTGATGTCGGTGATGAACGGCTTCCGCAAGGAGCTGCTGGAGAAGATCGTCGGCGTCAACGGCCACATCTTCGCGACCCCGATCGACCGGCCGCTCGACGATTACGAGGCGGTCGCGGCCAAGCTGCGCCAGGTCCAGGGCATCAAGCTCGCGATCCCGCTGGTCGAGGGACAGGCGCTGGCCTCGTCGCAGGTCGGCAATGGCGGCGTCCTGGTGCGCGGCATCTCGGAAGACGACATCAAGTCGATCCCCTTCATCGCAGGCAATGTCCGCCAGGGCACGCTCGACGGGTTCGCAGCGGCCAACGGCGTCGCAATCGGCCGGCGGCTCGCTGGCTCGCTCGGCTTGCAGGTCGGCGACACCATCACCATCGTCACACCGCGTGGCGCTTCGACGCCGTTCGGCACGGCGCCTCGGATCAAGGCCTATCCGGTCACGGCGATCTTCGAGATCGGCATGTCGGAGTTCGACGCCTCCTTCGTCTTCATGCCGCTCGCCGAAAGCCAGGCCTATTTCAATCGCGACGGCGACGTGAACGTCATCGAGATCTTCATCGACAATCCCGACCAGACGCAGGCGGTGCGTGACCGGATCGAGGCCGATCCGCCGCGGCCGCTCGTGCTGTCCGACTGGCGCCAGCGCAACCGCACCTTCTTCAATGCGCTCGAGGTCGAGCGCAATGTCATGTTCATCATCCTGACCCTGATCGTGCTGGTCGCGACGCTGAACATCGTCTCCGGCCTGATCATGCTGGTGAAGGACAAGACCGAGGACATCGCGATCATGCGCACCATGGGCGCCTCGCGCGGCACGGTGCTGCGGGTCTTCCTGATCACGGGTGCGGCGATCGGCGTGGTCGGCACGTTCGCCGGGTTCGTCCTCGGTATCCTCTTCGCCAGGAACATCCAGACCATCAATAAGGGCCTGAGCAAGCTGCTCGGAATCAACCCCTGGGATCCGACCGTGCGCTTCCTGAGCGATATTCCCTCCGTGATCGACTGGCGCGAGGTTGCCACAGTCGTGGTGATGACGCTCATCCTGTCGCTGCTGGCGACGCTCTATCCGGCCTGGAAGGCGGCGCGGCTCGACCCCGTCAAAGCCTTGCGGATGGGTTGAGGACGCGACAATGGCAACCGAAACGCCGGCGCTCTTCCTCTCCCAGATCGAGCGCTACTATCCCCAATCAGACGGTCCGCTCGAGATCCTGCGCAAGGCCGATTTCGCGATCTGGCCGGGCGAGCTCGTGGCGCTGGTCGCCCCGAGCGGCACCGGCAAGTCGACCTTGCTGCACGTCGCCGGCCTGCTGGAGAGCCCCGATGGCGGCGAGGTCTTCATCGGCGGCGTGCCGACCTCGCAGCTCGACGACAAGGGCCTGACCCGGCTGCGGCGCACCGAGATCGGCTTCGTCTATCAGTTCCACCATCTCCTGCCGGAATTCACCGCGCTGGAGAACGTCGTCCTGCCGCAGCGCATTCGCGGCCTCGGCAAGGCCGAGGCCGCATCGCGTGCGACCGAGCTGCTGAGCTTCCTTGGGTTGGGCGATCGGCTCGATCATCTGCCGGGCGAGCTGTCGGGCGGCGAACAGCAGCGTGTCGCTATCGGCCGCGCCGTCGCCAATGCGCCGCGCGTGCTGCTGGCTGACGAGCCGACCGGCAATCTCGACCCGCACACCTCGCTGCATGTCTTCAACACGCTGGTGGCGCTGGCGCGCGCCTCGGGCCTGGCGGCGCTGATCGCGACGCATAATCTCGACCTGGCCGCCCGCATGGACCGCCAGGTCACGATCCGCGACGGGATGGTCGTGCCGCTGGGCTGAGATTTTGGCTCAGCCCCCGCCGCGGTCGTAGCATTCGGCGAAATAGAGCATGAAGGCGTCGACCAGCCCGTCCTCATAAGGGGCGGTCTTCGCCTCCCAGCGCGCGACATAGGCGTCCCAGAGCTTGCCCTTGCGCGAGGAGAGCAGGCCGTCGAGCCCGCGCCCGGCGTCGAGCCCCTCGGCGACCGCCTGCGGATCGAGATCCTCGACCAGCATGCGCAGCGCGTGCTGCATCGCCGAATAGGTCTTGATCTGGTGGACCTTGAGGTCCCGGAAGCTCTCCTCGAACGCCTTCTGGGCGTTGAGGTAGCCGCTTGTCGGCCGGCCGAAGATCAGCTTCAGCGCATCCTCGATCGTCGGCGAGAATTTCAGCGGGTTGTTGTCCTGCGCCTGGATCATCGTCTGGTTGGAGCTGCGCGCGATGCGCTTGCTTTCGGCCCGCGCCGCCAGCAGCGCCTTCAGCTCGATGGCGATCAGGCGCATCAGCGCGCCGGTCTGCTCGGCGAACGCGCCGGGATCCTGCCAGGACAGTTCCTCGGCCGGCAGGCCGGCCCCGCGGGCGAAGCGGGCGATGAACTCGGCCGCCGAGATCGATGGGCCACCCGCCGGGGCGCCCATGGGCGGCGGCGGAGGTGGTGGCGGTGCCACTGGCCGCGGCGGTGGCTCGTAGGGGGCGTCGAAGCTCGGGCGTGCTGACGGCACGGCCGGCGTCTCGTCCCAGGGATTGCCGGCGGGCGCGGCCGAGGGAGGGCGACGCGGCGTCGGGATCGGGGCGATAGGCTCGGGCTCGGGCACCGGCGGCGCCTGATAGGGCGCCCAGGCAAGATCGTCCGGCCGTGAGGGCTGGGGCGGCGGGGCCGGCGGCGCAGCATAGACCTGCGCCGATTCCGACGGAGTCGGGATGTCGGCGGCCCAGTCGATGAAGGGCGCGTGCACCGGCTGGTATTTCTGCGGTGGAATCAGGTCCCGGCGGGCGATCGGCGGCGCCTCGTCGCCATTCGAATCCCATAGCGATTCGCCGGGCGGCGGCGGCATCGGCGCCCGCTCGGCCGGGCCGGGCGCGCCGCGCTCCACCTCGTCGATCGCGACCGCGATGATGTATTGGCCGATCTCGAGCCGATCGCCGTGCTGCAGCCGATAGGGCGATTGCACCCGATAGGCTCCGCCATTGACGAAGGTCCCGTTGGTCGAGATGTCGCGCAGCCAGTAGGCGTTGTCGTTGAAACGGACTTCGCAATGGCGCCCGGAGATGGCGCGGCTCGGATCCGGCAGACACCAGTCGAGATGCTGGTCCCGCCCGATATCGAGCCCGCGCCCGCCACTCAGCGTCACGCTGAGCGGGCCGCCATCCGGCAGCGAAGCCTGATTCTCGATCGTCAGCGTCAGCGCCATGTCGGGCCGCCCGCCTCGTCATAGCCCGACACCGGCTGCCGCATCGGCGCCGGGGCCATGCTATGCTCTCGTCCTGCCGCTTTCGTCATCGATCAGACGAATGCATGCTTCGACGCAATTTCGCAATGCGGCATCGCGCTCTGGCTCGGATACCCGTCCGAGCGCGGTTAATACCGCGATCCGCGCCGTCTTCGCGGTCAGGTCCGGCGGCGCGGGCACGGCATGGCTCGCGACCATGCTGCCGCCGGAATAGCCGGCGGCGAGCGCGACCCAGGTGCCAAGGCTGGCGTGATGACCGCTTTCGCCGAGCGCCAGCGCAGCACGGCGCGTCTCGTCCGTCGGGTCGCGCACCCAGGCCTCGGCAGCCTTCAGGCCGGGATCTGCCGCGGTTCCGGGCGGCTGCATGCGCTGGACGCTCTGCAGGGCCCACCAGACGGTTTCGCGGCGGGGCATCAGGAACGCGCAAAAGCCGATCGCGTCCTTGTGATCGCCCGCCGCAACGAGCTTGCGCAGGAAGCCCAGCGGCGGCTCGGTGGTTGGCGCGGCCTGGATGATCTCGCGCGCAGCGGGGAAGGTCTCGAAGACCTCCTGCGCCGTGCTGAACCGAAGTTTCGACATCGCGGCCTCAGTTGATCTTGACTACGGCGGCGGTGATGATCGTGCTGCCGCCGCCGTTGATCTCGGTCTTGGCCGTGCTCTGCACCGTGATCGTCGGCGACGAGATGGTGATGTTGGTCGGCGTCATCGTGATCTCGCTCTGGCCGCAGACCAGCTTGATCTCGAGAGCCGCCTCGACATAGCGCTTGCCCTGCTTGACATGCAGCTTGTCGCTACCGCTCAGGATCTGGGTCGTGCGGGCGAAATCGGTTGGGCCGCCCTCGAAATTCTTGCCGACGTCGCGGGTCTCGAGATTGAAGACCTCCGTCTTGTGGTCGCGCTCGGCCTGCATGGAGAAGACCTCCTTGCCGGCCAGGTCCTCGAACTTGATCTCGTTGAACTTGCCCGACTTGCCACCGCCATCGGTCGATTCCGATTTCAGGCCGGACTGGGTCTTGTTGGCCGGCAGGTCGTAGGGCGGCATGTGCTGGTCGTTGACCACGGCGCCGGTGATGATCGGCCGGTCGGGATCGCCGCCGATATAGGAGACGACGACCTCCTGGCCGATGCGCGGGATGATCTGGCCGCCCCAGTTCTTGCCCGACCAGGCCTGCGCCACGCGCACGCGGCAGGACGTCGAATCCTTCTCGCGATCCCAGTGGAAGCGCAGCCAGATGCGGCCGTATTTGTCGACGTCGATGTCGCCTTCCTCACCCTTGTTCTTCTCGCCGACCACCTTGGCGGTGTCGGGGCCGATATGGAGCGGGGAGGGCGTCAGCAACGGGGCGCGGAAGCGCTTGGTGGCTTTCTGAAGCTCGTAGGAGCCGTGATAGATCGCCTGGTCGGTGCGTTTCGAGGAGCGATAGCTCTGCACGCCGTAGCTGTGCGTCGCCCTCACCACCAGGAACTCGGCATTCTCCGAGCCGACGGGATTGTCCGCCAGCGTCATCAGCGTGCCGGGATTGAGGCTGGGCGCATCGCCGACGGCGAGGCGCCGTTCGTCCTGCGCCTGCTCGGCCTGGACCTGGATACGAGCGAGCTTCTCGCCCTTGCCGCGGTCGAGATAGGCGCCGGGATAGTCGAAAGCCTCGTAGGATTTGCTGCGCGGGAAGCCATCCTCGGCGCGCGCCGTCAGGTCCGAGGTGGATTTCTCGAAATCATAGTCCTTGATCTCGATCTTGCCGGTCCGCAGCCGCCGCTGCGCCGACCATTGCGTCAGATGCTCGATCCTGCGCCGCTGGGCTCCGTCCGTCGGCATGAAGGGGTAGGCGCTCCCGGCGCCGGCGAAGCTCGGCTCGGCCGCGGCAGTCACCGCATCATGCGAGCTGCGCGCATCCGAGAGGACCAGCTTGTGGTCCCCCTCCGTATGCTTGAAATAGTAGTAGATGCCGTATTTCTCCATCAGGCGCAGGACGAAGTCGAGATCGGACTCGCGATACTGCACGCAATAGTCGATCTCCGGCGGAGGCTCGCTGACGCGGTCCTCGAAGCTCGCCTTGTCCTCTTTCCCGAAGATCGTCTTGATGATGTCGATCGCCGTCTTGTTCTTGAAGATGCGGCAATCGGAGCGCTGCGAGAGCAGCCAGAGCCAGGGCCGCAGCACGAAACGGTAATGGTCGAGATCCTTCTCCCGGCCGAGCCATTGCGCCTCGACCAGAACGCCGTTGAAGATCCGGTCTCCACCGTTCTTCAGCGTCATTTTGATGTGACATTTCTCCCCAATTAAATTTTGAAGATTGTCACCTTGAGAAGTACTCACGGCTTCGATTTGATAGACAAATAATTCGCTGAGAGCTTCGCGCGCCTCGAACTTCAAAAGTGAGAAGACATCTTGACCTGCCGGTGTCGTAAAGGAGGCAAGTCTTTTCGATTGTCCTGGAGCGGCGGGCATCAACCAAACCTCGTGGCTTGCGACAAGAGACGACTATTGACGCAGCAAACGCTGCGAGGCATAATTCGCGCCGTCAGTCTTCAACCGCCTCAGCGAACCTAAACGGGAGGAAGACCGTGCGCAAGCAGGCCCTTGTCATGGTTAGTGCCGCTCTTGCCGCAGGCTTCTGCGTCCTGTCGCCGTTTTTTGCGCAGGCCCAAGCCTACAAGGCGGACGATATCGTCAAACACTTTGGAGCCGCGAAGCCGAATCTCGGCGTCTCGCGCGGCCTGTGCGTCGGCACCGAAGCCGAATGCAACAAGGCCGGCCACGTCGTGAAACCGCCGACCGCCTTCGATCTCGTCGTCAAGTTCAAATATAATTCCGACGTGCTCGAATCCGAGGCGCGGACGAATCTCGACGAGTTCGCCAAGGCGCTGAAGGATCCGCAGCTTTCCGCGAGCAGCTTCCTGGTCGAGGGACATACCGACGCCAGCGGCACCGCGGACTACAATCTGAGTCTGTCGGAGCGGCGGGCCAAGGCGGTCGTGCGCTATCTCAGCGAACGTGGCGTCGATACCGCCAAGCTCGTGCCGCGCGGTCTTGGCCAGAGCAAGCCCGTCGTCTCTGACAAGTTCTCTGCCGATAATCGCCGGGTCGAGACGCGGCTGCAGGTGGAGTGACGGCCAGGCGGCCGGCCCGATAATCTCGATCGACCGTGAGGGGGCATGGCCGCGCTCAATTTCGCTGATCTGGCGAAGCCGGTTTCGGCTGACGACCCCTGCGGTCCCGATCCGGATGCCGATCCCGACGTCATGAACGTCATGGCACGCCTCGAGGTGGCGCTGCCGACTTCCTATTTCCGCCGCGACGACGAAGGGCGGCAGATTCCGTTCGATCGCAGCACGATCGACTTTCCCGTCGCCTTCGGCGATCTCGGCAAGGTACTGAAGCAGAGTCGCGACCTGCGTGGCTTTGTCCTGGCGGGCAAGCTTTGTCTGCTCAATCGCGACATTGCCGGTTTCGCCGCGAGCCTCGGGCTGATCGTGAGCTACCTCGGAGACTATTGGGAGGAGGTCTATCCCAGGGCCGAGGACGGCGACTTCATCATGCGCGAGGTCGCGCTGCAGGGACTCGACGAGAACGCCACCGTCGCCTTGCCGCTGCAGCATGCGCCGCTGTTCCTGAGCAAGCGGCTGGGGCCGGTGATGTTCCGCAGCCAGCTCGTCGCTTCGGGCGAGCTGCGCCCCGGCGAAGATGAGCAGCACCCCGATGCCGGCGGAATCAATGCAGCACTGAAGGAGGCGGAGCTCTCCGACCTGACGGCTATGCTCGGCCATGTCAGCGCGATCCGGGACGCCCAATCCCGGTTGCGGACGATCTGGGGCGAACGGCTCGGCGCCGACCAGGCGGTGACCTTCCCGCGGTTGGCCGCCCTGGTGGGGCAGATCATCACCTTTCTCGAGGCCGCGATCGAACGGAAGGCGCCGGGCGGGCAGGGCACAGCTGTCGCCGAGGCGCCTGCCGCCGGCGGCGGTGTTGCGGTTGCCGGGCCGATCACGGCTGCGGCGCTTCCGCCCGGTGTCTGCGCTTCCGTCGACGAAGCCCAGGCCGCGCTCGCCGGCTGTCTCGGCTATTTCCGCCGGGTCGAGCCGTCGAGCCCGGCCGTACTGCTGATCGGGCAGGCGCAGCGCCTGATCGGCAAGTCGCTGATCGAGGTCATCCAGATCATGTTCCCGGAGCACGTCGACAAGGCGATGCTCGAGATCGGTGACGACACGAAATACCAGCTGCCGCTGGAACGCCTCGGTGGCGACGGTTCCGACGGTGGCTACGGCGACGATAGCGGTGACGACGACGGCTACGCCTCCGATGGCGACGAAGAAGAGAGCTCGTCCTATGACGACGAGGAAAGCTCGTCCGATGACGAGGAGACGGATGCCGGCGACGGTACCGGCGAGGAAACGGACGACGAGGGGGAGCAGGGCTCCGACGAGGAGGCTGAGAACGAGCAGCCGAACGCCGAGGTCGAATCCAGAGCGAGCGCCTCAGCGGCGGCCGCAACTGTGCCTGCGATCACCGTCGCGAGCCGGGCCGAAGCGATCGCCCGGATGAAGGCCGTCGCCGGCTTCTATCGTCATGCCGAGCCGTCCAACCCGGTTCCCCTGCTGATGGACAAGGCCTGTGCGCTGGCGCAGCAAGATTTTCTCTCGCTCCTGAGCGATATCCTCCCTGAAGTCGGCATAAGGCAGAGCAGCGGCGAATAGGCCGCGACGGTCCCTTCGTGGAGCGCCGCGCCTCATTCGTTCGGTGGATGCGATACCGTCATCCGCCTGCAAAGCTGAGCTGGCTGAATCACTTCCTGCAGCCGATGCGAGCAGTTCGACGAGAACTGTCAAGCGGTCGGCAAGTGTGTATGGTATAGCGAGCTGGATCGTAAGCGTGGCATCACGCTCTCCTTGCGTGATGCCTCTAAAGGAAGGGGCGCCGTCATGGCCGGAGATTCGGGGCAGAAATTCATTCGCCGCAACAGGCCGCCGCGGGTCCATATTACCTATGAGGACCCTTACAATGCCGATCAGAAGGTCGAGCTGCCCTTCGTGATGGGGGTTCTCGCCGATCTCTCGGGCAATGCCTCGGCGGTCGAGAAAGCCGACGTCGGCGAACGCAAGTTCCTCGACATCGACATGGACAATTTCGATCAGCGCATGGCCGCGATCGAGCCGGGCGCGGCTTTTGCCGTCCCCAACAGGCTCGGGGACGGGAGCGACAAGCTCTCCGTGTCGCTGAAGTTCAAGAAATACGACGACTTCAACCCGGCTGCGATCGCTCGCCAGATTCCGGCGACGGCCAAGCTGCTGGAGGCGCGCGAGCAGCTCGCCAACCTCCTGCGCTACATGGATGGCAAGGTCGCGGCCAGCGACCAGCTCAAGGCCCTTCTGGCGGATCCGCAATTGATGGCGGCGCTGAAGGACAAGCTCGGCGAAAAGCCGGCTGGTGACGACAAGCAGGACGGCAACGGGTAAGCGAGGCGGCCATGGCGGAAGCACAGATTCAACAACCCGGCGCGGCAACTGCTGAAACGCAAGGCGCCGACGACTTCTCGGCTCTGCTGAAGCAGAGCTTCAAGCCGAAGACCGAACGGGCGGCGAGCGAAGTCGAGAATGCGGTCGCGACCCTGGTCAACCAGGCACTCGCCGACTCGACGCTGATCAAGGGCGACGTCCTCGACACGATCGAGGAGATGATCGCCCGGCTCGATGCCAAGCTCAGCGAGCAGATGAACGAGGTGCTGCACGCGCCGGAGTTCCAGAAGCTCGAAAGCGCCTGGCGCGGCCTCAACTACCTCGTCTTCAACTCCGAGACCGACTCGCAGCTGAAGATCAAGGTGATGAACGTCGGCAAGACCGAGCTCTATCGCAATCTCAAGACTTATCCCGGCGCCCGCTGGGACCAGAGCCCGCTCTTCAAGCAGCTCTACGAGCAGGAGTTCGGTCAGCTCGGCGGCCAGCCCTTCGGCGCGCTCGTCGGCGACTATCACTTCAGTCACGCTCCGACGGACGTGCAGTTGCTGCGCGATCTCTCGAAGATCGCGGCTGCCGCCCACGCGCCGTTCTTCACCGGCGCCGACCCGAACCTGATGGGCATGGACTCCTGGACGGAGCTCTCCAACCCGCGTGATCTCGGCAAGGTCTTCGACACCCCCGACTACGCGGCCTGGAAGGGTCTGCGCGACGCGGCCGACTCCCGCTATGTCGGCCTGTGCCTGCCGCGGGTGCTGGCGCGGGTTCCCTACGGCGCCAAGTCGGAGCCGGTCGAGGAATTCGCCTTCGAGGAGGACACTGACGGCCACAAGGGCGAGAAATACGCCTGGATGAACGCAGCCTATGCCATGGCGGTGAACATCAACCGGGCCTTCAAGGAATATGGCTGGTGCACCCGCATTCGCGGCGTCCAGTCGGGCGGCGAGGTCCTCAACCTGCCGACCCACACCTTCCCGACCGATGACGGCGGCGTCGACCTGAAGTGCCCGACCGAGATCGCGATCAGCGACCGTCGCGAGGCGGAACTGGCCAAGTCCGGCCTGATCCCGCTGATCCATCGCAAGAACACCGACAAGGCGGCGTTCATCGGTGCGCAGTCGCTCTACAAGCCCAGGACCTTCTTCGGGCCCGACGGCGTCGCGGCGACTGCGTCCGACAACCTGTCCTCGCGTCTGCCTTACATGTTCGCCGTGTCGCGCTTCGCGCACTATCTGAAGTGCATGGTTCGCGACAAGGTTGGCTCCTACAAGGAGCGCGAACCCCTGCGCCGCTGGCTGCAGGAGTGGATCACCGAATATGTCGACGGCGATCCGCTGAACTCCAGCGAGGAGACGAAGGCGCGCAAGCCCCTGTCCGATGCGCGCATCGACGTCTTCGAGGACGAGGAGAACCCCGGCTACTATTCGGCCAAGTTCTACCTCCGGCCGCACTTCCAGCTTGAGGGCATGGATATCGGTCTGAGCCTCGTCTCGCGCCTGCCGGCGCCCAAGACCTGAGACCCAGGCGCGCCTAAGGCGCGCAGGCCCCCCAGGACAACAGTTGGCCCTGCGCTTACCGCGCAGGGAGAGTGGCGACGCATGGGGGGAGCTCTCCAGGCGACGCGAGTTCTATGCCTAAATCACCCTGAAACAGCCAATCATTGGAGAGCATCATGGCTAGCGACTTCCATCTGGAAATCGACGGTATCAAGGGCGAAAGCCAGGACGCCAAGCACAAGGACACGATCGAGATCGAGTCCTTCTCCTGGGGTGTCAGCAACTCCGGCACGCATGCTGCCGGCCATGGCGGCGGCGCCGGCAAGGCCAGCTACCAGGACCTGCATTGCACGGCCAACGTCAACAAGGCGTCGGCGACCCTGATGCTGAAGTGCTCCACCGGTGAGCACATCAAGAAGGCCGTGCTGCACGTCCGCAAGCAGGGCAAGGGCCAGCAGGAGTTCTATACGGTCACCCTCGAGGACCTGCTCGTGTCGAGCTACCAGTCGGGCGACAGCACCGGCGGCAACCCGGTCCCGACCGATCAGTTCTCGCTGAACTTCGCCAAGATCAAGTTCGAGTACAAGCCGCAGAACAAGGACGGCTCGCTCGGTTCGGCGATCACCGGTACCTACGACCTCAAGAAGAACCAGGAGTAATAGGCCATTCCAGCCGGGCCCGCTCAGGTGGGCCCGGCTGGAGGGCAGCTTCCGGTGTCTCCGCCTCGACCGGCGTCGCCGATCCTGTCACGTTCCGCACAGACTCCCCGCGATTGCGGCAGCAATCACCGGGAGTCTGTCGCATTGAGCAGCCTCGTTCGGGATAACCCAGATGCTCGACCCCAAGGCGAAGAACCGGTTGCGGCCGCCATTGATGTTCGCCTTCCGCGAGGCGCATCGCGCCAAGGACGCCAAGGTCCAGCTCGACCTGCGTGACGCCGGTGGAGAGCGCGTGGTCGCCGGGCGCCGTGCCGCGCCGCGGACCGCGATCACCGAGAGCAAGCTGCGCCAGGAGATCGCGATTGATCTCGAAGCCCTGGTCAACACGATCAATTTCGGTTCCTCGACCGATCTGTCGCGCTTCGAGCATGTCCGCCGCTCCGTGCTCAACTGCGGCTTCCCGGACGTCCAGAACAAGTCGATCGACGAGCACCGGGTCGGTGCGATCAAGGACGAGCTCGCGCAGGTGCTGTTCGCCTACGAGCCGCGGCTCATGAAGCAGTCGATCGTGGTCGAGCGCGACGAAGGGCTCGACAAGGCGGAACTCAAGATCCGCTTCATCGTGCGGGCAGATCTCAATTGCGAGCCGCTGAATATTCCGGTGCAATTCGTTGCCGATGTCGAGCTCGACACCGGCAAGATCGCGATCAAGAACCGGTAGCGTGGAATGAACCAGGAATTCCTCGACTTCTACAACCGCGAGCTCAGGCTCTTCACCGAGCATACGAAGGAGTTCGCCGAGGAATACCCCGGGATCGCCGAGCGGCTCGGCGGCCTGGTCGGCGAGCGCATGGACCCGATGGTCGGCGGCCTGCTGGAGGGAGCGGCCTTCCTTGCCGCGCGTGTCCAGCTCAAGCTCAAGCACGAGTTCCCCGAGTTCACCAACAATCTGCTCGAGCAGTTGATCCCGAACTATCTGGCCCCGACGCCGTCGGCTCTGCTGGCCGGGATCGCGCCGACCTATGGCGACCCGGCCCTGCGCGAGGGCGTCGAGGTACCGCGCGGCTCCTATCTCGACGCAACCTATGTCGAGCGCGACCGGCGTGTCGCCTGCCGCTACCGGCTGAGCTCGCCCGTCACGATCTGGCCGTTCGAGGTCGCCTCGGCCGAATACATCGCTGCGCCGGGGCGGCTGCAGGCGCTGGGGCTCCCGGCCGACGGGCGGGTGCTGTCCGGACTGCGCCTGTCGCTGACCCATCGCATCGCCAGCGACCCGGCCGAGGAGCCGTCCCCGGAGCAGGCGAGCAAGCTGCCGAACAGCTGGTTTGCCGGCTGCAAGACGCGCGATCTCACAGTGCACCTGCTCGGCACGGAAGCCGATGCGATTGCACTCTACGAGCAGATCTTCGCCGATCGCCTCGGTCTCTATTTTCGCTATCTCGACGAATTCGGCGATCCGGTGGTGCTGTCGGGGGCGGAGTGCGCTCTGGAGCAGATCGGCTTCGATGAAGACGAGGCGCTGCTGCCGGCCGATACGCGGGTCTTCCGCGGCTTCGACCTGCTGCGTGAGCAGTTCTGGTTCCCCCGCAAATTCCTCGGCTTCAAGCTGACCGGTCTCGACAAGATGATGTCCCGGCTCAAGGCCAAGACGGTCGACATCATCTTCGTCTTCGATGAGGTCAACACGCGCCTGCCGGCGGCGGTCCAGCGCGAGCTGTTCGCGCTCTATGCCGCCCCGGCGGTGAACCTGTTCGAGAAGACCACCGACCGCATCCCGGTGCGCAAGAACGAGCACGAATATCACGTCGTGCCCGATCGCAGCCGCATGCTCGACTATGAGCCGCACTCGATCCTCGACGTTTATGCGCACTATAGCGGCGGCCGCGACAAGCAGCCGGTCCACCCGCTCTATTCCTCGCCCGAAGGCGCTTCGCCGACCCACGGCCTGCTCTATACGCAGCGGCGGCTGCCGCGTCGCCGTTCCTCGGCCGAGCGCCGCGAGGGGCGGGCGTCCGACTATACCGGCACCGAGATGTTCATCTCGCTCTACGAGCCGGCGACAGTCTCCGATGCCGCAGCCGTGGCTGAGCTCAGCATCCGGGCTCTCTGTTCCAACCGTCATCTGACCGAGCATCTGCCGACAGGGATCGGCGGTGCCGATTTCCGCCTGATTGACAATGTCGTGCTCGACGTGACCTCCCTTGCCGGGCCGACACCGCCGCGCGAGCCGATCGTCTCGCAGCTGCGGCTGCGTTCGGAGACGGCGAGCACCGGCGTCGTCACCTGGCGGTTGATCAATCTGCTCAGCCTCAACCATCTCGGCCTGGTCCAGCGTGGCGCCGGCGAGAACGCCGAGGCGCTGCGCGAGATGCTCTCGCTCTTCGCCGACCTCGCCGACAGCGCCACCGAGCGCCGCATCCGCGGTATCAAGAGCGTCGACAGCCGCCCGGTGATCCGGCGGTTCCCGCAGCGGGCCGGAACGGGTGCCGCCCGCGGGCTCGAGATCACGGTCCTCTTCGACGAAAAGGCGTTCGAGGGCAGCGGCGTCTTCCTGCTGGGGGCGATCCTCGACCGCTTCTTCGCCGAATACGCGGCGATGAACCATTTCACCCAGACGGTGATCCGCACCGTCGAGCGCGGCGAGGTCATGCGCTTTGCGCCGCGCGCCGGCACGAGGCGCATCCTGTGAGCGAGAGCGCGCCAGCCCTGCCGCCACCGGCCGCGCTCGACGACCTGCGGGTCGAGCCGCCCTTCGTCGAAGGGCTGCGGGCCGAGCCCTGGCGGCATGATTTCTACGCGGCGCTGCGCCGGATCGAGCGCAGTTTCCCGGAACGCGAGCGCATCGGCGACGTCGCCGCCCGGCGTGACGAATACGTCGCGCTCGGCGAGCAACCCTATATGGACTTCCCGGCCTCGACCATCGCCGAGGCCGATCGCGACCTGCAGGGCCGACTGCGGCTGTTCGTCAAGTTCCTTGGTCTGCTTGGCCCGCAAGGTGCGCTGCCGCTGGCGACGACCGAGGAGAGCTATCACTGGCAGCTCGTCCGCGACGACGCCTTCCCGCGCTTCCTCGACGTCTTCAACAACCGTTTCCTGCAGCTCTTCTACCGGGCCTGGGCGGATTCGCGACCGGTCGCGCAGCATGACCGGCCCGACAGGGACCGCTTCATCGCCTATGTCGGCAGCATGACGGGCCTAGGCTCGCAGCCCTATCAGAACCGTGACAGCGTCCCCGATCCCGAGAAGCTGGCCCATGCCGGGCTCACCGGTGCGCAGGCCAAGTCGGCCTCGCGCCTGCGCAGCCTGCTCGCCGGCCTCTTCGACATCGAGGTCGAGGTCGAGCAATTCGTCGGCATGCGGCTGGTCTTCGATCCCGAGGACCGGACCAAGCTCGGCCGCGGCCAGTGCGCCCTGGGCAGCAATGTCCTGCTCGGCGCCAGCGTCTACAGTGTCGAGGACAAGTTCCGGGTCAAGCTGGTCGCGCGCGACCTCGAGCAGTTCAACCGCTTCCTGCCGAATGGCGACCGCTGCGAGCCCCTGGCCGATGCCGTGTTCTTCTATCTCGGCGAGCAGTTCGAATGGGATGTCGAGCTGGCCTTGCCGGTCGGCAAGGTCCAGCCGATGCAGCTCGGTCGCTCCGGCGCGCTCGGCTGGTCGAGCTGGATCTCGCCGAACTGGAACGTGCCGGACGGCAGCCTGCGCCGAGATGCCCGCTTCCATCCCGCCGAACGCATGCGGCTGAAGCGCAGCCAGAAACAACAGACGAAACGATAGGGGACCGCCATGGCCGACATCAGTCTCGAAGCCGTTACCGGCAAACTTAACCGTGTCGGCTATGAGGCCTTCATCCAGGCGCTGCGCCAGGCGAAGGGGGCGGGCAACCGCAATGTCGAGCTGGCGCACTGGCTCGCCCAGATCCTGCAGCGGCGCTCGACCGATATCGGGCTGACCGCGCAGCATTACGGCCTCGACATGGCCCGCTTGGCCACCGACATCGGCGGCGTCATCGAGGGCTTCCGCAAGAACGAGACGGAGATGCCCGGCGTCGCCAACAACGTCGTCGACGTGCTCGACCGCGGCTGGCACTACGCCACCTTGTTCTTCGGCGAGACCCAGATCCGGAGCGGCCACGTCCTGGTCGCAGCGCTGAAATCGCTCGAGCTCAAGCGGGCGCTGACCGGCATCTCCAAGGAGTTCGCCAAGATTCCGGTCGAGGAGCTCGCTGCCGGCCATGCCAAGATCTGGAAGGACTCGGAGGAAGAGAACCTGCGGCCGATGGACGGCTCGGGGCTGCGTGCCGCCGGCACGCCGGGCGCCGAGCAGGCCGATGGTGCCAAGGGCACAACCGCGCTCGACCGCTTCTCGCAGGACCTGACCGAGAAGGCGCGCTCGGGCACGATGGACCCGATCCTCGGCCGCGACGACGAGATCCGCCAGGTCATCGACGTGCTGATGCGCCGGCGCCAGAACAATCCGATCCTCACCGGCGAGGCCGGCGTCGGCAAGACCGCGATCGCCGAGGGCTTTGCCCAGCGCATCGTCGCCGGCGACGTGCCGCCGCCGCTGCGCGGGGTCAAGGTCTGCGCCCTTGATATCGGCCTGATGCAGGCCGGTGCCTCGATGAAGGGCGAGTTCGAGCAGCGTCTGCGCTCGGTCATCGACGAGGTCCAGTCCTCGCCGACCCCGGTGATCCTGTTCATCGACGAGGCGCATACGCTGATCGGCGCCGGCGGGGCTGCCGGCACCGGCGATGCCGCCAACTTGCTGAAGCCCGCTCTCGCCCGCGGCACGCTGCGTACCATCGCGGCGACGACCTGGTCGGAATACCGCCAGTATTTCGAGAAGGACCCGGCGCTGACCCGGCGCTTCCAGCCGGTGCAGGTCGACGAGCCGGATGTCGTGCGCTGCTGCACCATGCTGCGCGGCCTGATCGGGCCGATGGAGAAGCACCACAAGGTTCGCATCTCCGACGCCGCCATCGTCGCCGCCGTCCAGCTCTCCTCGCGCTATATCCCGGCTCGCCAGCTGCCCGACAAGGCGGTGAGCCTGCTCGACACCGCCTGCGCCCGCGTCGCGATCAGCCAGACTGCGACCCCGGCTGCGATCGAGGATGCCCGCGTCGCGATCTCGGCGCTGGAGAAGGAGAAGATCGCCCTGATCGCCGACAAGGATCTCGGCGACGCCACCGATGAGCGCCTCGGCAAGATCGAGGAGGAGAGCGCCGCGCTGACGGCGAAGCTGGAGAAGCTCGAAGCCGACTGGGCCTCCGAGCTTGCGATCGTCGAGGAGATCACGCTGCTGCGTGGCAAGCTCGGCGAGAAGACCGCCGCTGAGGCTGCTCCTGCCGATGACGAGGCACCGGCCGAGGCCGCGCCCGCCGAGGCACCTGCCGATCCCGAGGCGACGCGCGCCAGCCTGCGCGAGAAATTCGACGTGCTCGGCGCAATCGATCCGGCCAACCGGATGATCTATGCCCATGTCGACGAGCAGTCCGTCGCCTCCGTCGTCTCCGACTGGACCGGCATCCCCGTCGGCCGCATGGTCAAGGACGAGATCGAGACCGTGCTCAACCTCGCCGCGACGCTGAACAAGCGCGTGGTCGGGCAGGGGCATGGCATCGGCATGATCGCCAAGCGCATCGAGACCAATCGCGCCAAGCTCGACAATCCGAACAAGCCGATCGGCGTCTTCATGCTCTGCGGCCCCTCCGGCGTCGGCAAGACCGAGACGGCGCTGGCCTTGGCTGAATCGCTCTATGGCGGCGAGCAGAACGTCATCACCATCAACATGAGCGAGTTCCAGGAGGCGCACACCGTCTCGACGCTGAAGGGAGCGCCTCCCGGCTATGTCGGCTATGGCGAGGGAGGACGCCTGACCGAGGCCGTGCGCCGCAAGCCCTATTCGGTGGTGCTGCTCGACGAGGTCGAGAAGGCCCATCCGGACGTGCACGAGCTGTTCTTCCAGGTCTTCGACAAGGGCACGATGGAGGACGGCACCGGAAGGCGCATCGACTTCAAGAACACGCTGATCATCCTGACCTCGAATGTCGGCACCGACGAGATCATGCGCATGGCCGGTGACGAGGCGAGTCGTCCGGATTCCGAGGAGCTGGCCGTCGCTTTGCGGCCGGCTTTGCTCAAGGTCTTCCCGCCGGCGCTGATCGGGCGCCTGGTGACGATCCCCTACTATCCGCTCTCCGGCGAGATGCTGGGCGGCATCGTGCGCCTGCAGCTCGGGCGCATCGGCAAGCGCCTGCGCGACAACCACAACGCCGCCTTCATCTATGACGACGCGGTGGTCGAGCACATCGTCGCCCAATGCAACGACCCGGATTCGGGCGGACGCATGATCGACAACATCATCACCAACTCGATGCTGCCGGCGCTCTCGCGCAGCATCCTCAACCTGCAGCTGGAGAAGAAGCCGCTGACCGAGGCCAAGGTCACGGTTGAGGATGGTGCGTTCCACTACGCCTGCAACTGAGAAGACCTAGCGTCACTGCGGGCGCAGCGAAGCAATCCGGGAGCGGCAGCGCGCTGCGTCCGCCCGGATTGCTTCGTCACAGCGCTCCTCGCAATGACGAAAGCAGCCATCGCCAGACGGTCAATATCGCTGGCAGGCGCTGTTTGAGGTATACTTGCGCAGCGGGATCGGAGCGGAAACAGAGACGTGCAACCGGTTCGCCTGAAGCGACGGCCCGACGAGGCCGTCAGCACCACCTCTCTCCGGCCGGAGAGCGAGACGCCGCGGCGTCCGCGTAGCGGTGGGGGACGGTCAGGGTCGGGACGCGGCAGCGTGCTGCCCTGGACGCTTGCCGTGCTGGCGCTCATCGGCGCCGGCGTTAGCGGCTACCTGCTCTATGAGGAGAAGAGCCGTGTCGCAGCGCTCGAGCAGGAGCAGGCCATCCTGCAGAGCAGCTATGACGAAAAGCTCAAGGCGCTGCAGCGCCGCCTCGTCAGCGCCATCGTCGCCTCCGGCAGTTCGCCCGGCCTGCCGGTGCAGCCTGGCCAACCAGCAGCTGCCTCCGGCAAGGCGGGCGACCAGCTCGCCGACCTGATCACCCGACAGATCGAGCTCGAGGCCCGCCAGGCCCTGCTCGGCGCGCTGACCGGCCAGGCGGTCGGGCCGATCTTGCCGCAAGGCGGCGCCAAGGCTCAGGGCGGCAATCAGTTCGCCGACGGCCAGAACGTTCTCGATCGCGTCAATCCCACTGTGCTGGCGCAGCAGCGCCGGCAGGTCGCGGCGGTGGTCAAGGCGAGCGAGACGATGTCGCTTGACCAGCGCATCGCCATACTCAGCCAATCGCTCGACCGGGTGCAGAACGGCCAGAACCAGCAGCTCCCCGCGCTCGGCCGCCAACTCGTCGGGCGCGTGCAGGAGGTGAAGACCGCGCTGACCGAGATCGGGCTCGACCCGTCCAAGGTCAAGCTGCCACCGGGTCGGCCGGGCATGGGTGGCCCGCTCATCCCGATAACGGTGAAGCCCGGCACCTTCGAGCATGCGCTGATGCAGCTCGGCGAGGCGCGCGCGCTCTTCGGGCGCTGGCGTGATCTGGCGACCATCGTGCCGTTCCAGCGCCCGGTCCCGACCGACGACACCACCACCAGCAATTTTGGCCCGCGTTCCGATCCGTTCACCGGCGGCACCGCGATGCATGCCGGCATGGACTTTCGCGGTGAGACCGGCACGCCGGTGCATGCCGCCGGGGCAGGGAAGGTGCTGCGCGCCGAAGTCGCCGGCGGCTATGGCAATCTGGTCGAGCTCGATCACGGCAATGGCGTGACGACGCGTTACGGCCATCTCTCGGCTTTCGACGTCAAGGAAGGACAACTCGTCGCCGCCGGCCAGATCATCGGCCGCGTCGGCTCGACCGGCCGCTCGACCGGCCCGCATCTCCATTACGAGACGCGGCTGTCGGAAGAGGCGCGCAATCCCCTCAAATTCATCCAGATCGGCGACAAGCTGACAGTCGGGCCGAGCGGCCTGCGCTGAGCGTATGAAGGCGCCGGCTGGTGCCTAGCTGGCCGTCGCGAAGAAGGACACGAGCTGCTCGCTCAGCTCGGCCGGGCGCTCCTCGGGAACATAATGCCCGCAATTCGAAGCGATCCAGCCCTGTGGATCTGCCGCTACCCGCTGCATCGTCGCGAGCGCCGCGCCGCGATAGCCATGCTCGGCGCCGATTGCCAGGACCGGAAGCGTCAGCTTGCGCTTGCCGAGTTCCAGATTGTCCTGAAGGTCGTGCGGCAACAGCGTCCTGTAGTAAGCGAACATGCTCCGCAGGCCGCCGGGAGCAGCCGCCGCCGCGGCATAGACTGCGATATCCGCCTCCGTGATTGCCGTGCGGTCCCACAGCCCGACCTTGTCGCGATGAAGCATGTGGCGGATGAACACGTGCTCGCGGCCGGCGACCAGGGCCTCGGCAATGTCGCCCGCGGCGTTGAAGCCGAAATGCCAGCTCCCGCCCTGCGCGACATTCATGGCGTTCTCCTGGCCGAAGCCGGGCAGGCCCGACTCGATGAACACCAGGCCCTTCGCCCGCTCCGGCCATTGCGCCACGAATGGAAAGGCGACCTGTCCGCCCATGTCATGACCGACCACCCAGCATGACTGGATGGCGAGGCTGTCGAGCAGTTCGAGCAGGTCGCGCGCGACGGTCTTCTTGTCGTAGCCATCCGCCGGCTTGGAACTATGGCCGAAGCCACGCAGATCCACCGCGATCGCCCGGTATCCGGCCTTTGCAAGCAGGGGCGCAACGTGCCGCCAGGCATAGGATGTCTGGGGCCAGCCGTGCAGGAGCAGGACTGGCTCGGCATCCCGGGGCCCGAATTCGCTCAGATGAAGCCGAACCCCGTTGGGCAGGAGGGCCGCGGCATGGCGGACCTCGTTCCGATCACCAGCACTCATCGACGCTCTCGCTTCCGCTTTGGTGTCGATAACGCCCCGATGAGAGCAACTGCAAGTGAGAGGCCATTCCTCCCGATCTCGCCTGGATGTCAGCTCGTGCTTGGATCGACTTCCCGCCACGCGCTTCCGGTATCGTAGAAGAAGCGCTCTTCGGCGATGCGATCGCCCTGCCAGCGCTGGAAGGCGAGCTCTTCCAGCCGACGCGTCACGCCGGCCTTGTCGGTCGCATCGAAGATCCACCGAACCACGACATGGTCGCCGTCGACCACCACCGCGAGCGGTGGATGCGTGTGCATCTTGTTGAGCCGCTCCAGCGCGCGCGCCTCATGTGCCATCAGCGCCTCGCGGCCGCGGCGGGGCTCGTTGGCGTTCTCCTGCATGGTCGCGTCGTCGGTGTAGAAATCGCGGATGGCGCCGACATGGTCGCCGCTGACCACGGCAGCGACAAAGGCATCTACTCTGGTACGCTCAGGCATAGTCATCTCCATCTCGTCAGGCAGAGATGGAGGAGAGTAGCGACGCCTTCAACGCCGCGTGTCAGCATCAGCCCCGGCGCTTGGGCGCTCCGGGCTTGGTCGGTACTTGCGGCGCGACAGGATCGCTGGCGGGGAAGGTGTCCTTCAGCGCCTTGTCGAGCTGCTTTTCGGCCGAGCCGCCCGCCTTCTTCTCGTCCTTGCGTTGCTCGCGCTGCTCCTTGCGCAAGCTCTCGACCGCCTGGTTCGCGGAATTGGCCATCGTAATCCCCTGTTGTCATGCAGGCTCCGCCTGCGTCCTTCCGTCAACGCGATCGAGGAAGCGAAAGTTCCTGTCCCAGCGGGCGGTGGAAAGGCATTCGCAGGCAGGCGCGCGAGATCGGCGGGAAGGATTTTCTCCATCTCATCCGAAATAAGAAATTTCACGCTACATGATGTAAATTGATTGGCCGGCGTTCAGGCTATATGTGGATTGTTCGATTTACAGAACACCCCACTGACCGATGGTACGGCAGGCGGCGGCGGGCGAGGGCGGCATTGAGCTGCCCGCGTCGGCCTTGCCTGCGCAGAGCAAGCACATGTTCGAGTTGCAGGAACAGGCTGAAAACCTCAATGCTGCGTTCGGAACGTCGGATGCAGCCGAGCGCCTCGCGGGACTGGTGCGGGATGTTGGCGGGCGCCTCGTCTTCACCACCAGCTTCGGCCTCGAGGATCAGGTCGTCACTCACCTGATCGCGACGCAGGATTTGCCGATCGAGATCGTCACGCTCGATACCGGCCGGCTCTTCGGCGAGGTTCATGCGCTCTGGGCGGAAACCGAGGCGCGCTACGGCATCACGATCACGCCGTTCTATCCGCGCCATGACGCTGTCGAGGCCTTCGTCCTCGGCCATGGCATCAACGGCTTCTATAATTCGATCGAGGCCCGCAAGGCCTGCTGCAATGTCCGCAAGGTCGAGCCCCTCGGCCGGGCACTCGCCGGCGCTGCCGCCTGGATCACCGGATTGCGCGCCGACCAATCGGCCGCGCGCGGTGGCGTCGTCCTCGCCGAAGTCGACCGCGAACGTGGACTGATCAAGCTCAATCCGCTGCTCGACTGGTCGCGCGATCAGGCACTGGCCTTCGCCCGCGAGCACGACGTCCCGCTCAACCCGCTACACGAGAAGGGTTTCCTCTCGATCGGCTGTCAGCCCTGCACCCGCGCCATCCAGCCAGGCGAGCCGGAGCGGGCCGGGCGCTGGTGGTGGGAAGAAGAGGCCGCCAAGGAGTGCGGCCTGCATGTCGGCCCGGACGGCCGGTTGGTGCGGTCGAAGCCGGCCGCGGAGGTTTTGGCGTGATCCAGCTCAGTCATCTGCAGAAGCTCGAAGCCGAGGCGATCTTCATCATCCGCGAGGTCGCCGCGACCTGCGAGAAGCCGGTGCTGCTCTACTCGATCGGCAAGGACTCGGCCGTTCTGCTGCATCTCGCCATGAAGGCCTTCTATCCCGGCAAGCCGCCATTCCCGCTGCTCCATGTCGATACGACCTGGAAATTCCGGGACATGATCGCCTTCCGCGACCAGACCGCCAGCCGGCTCGGGCTCGACCTGATCGTGCACGTCAACGAGGAGGGCGTCCGCGCCGGCGTCAATCCGTTCGCCTCCGGCTCGCGCCTGCACACCGACGTGATGAAGACGCAAGGGCTGAAGCAGGCACTCGATAGATACGGCTTCGACGCGGCCTTCGGCGGCGCCAGGCGCGACGAGGAGAAGAGCCGGGCCAAGGAGCGGGTGTTCTCGCTGCGCTCGGCCCAGCATCGCTGGGACCCGAAGAACCAACGGCCGGAACCCTGGCGGCTGTTCAATACGCGCAAGGCCCAGGGCGAGAGCTTCCGTGTCTTCCCGCTGTCCAACTGGACGGAGAAGGACGTCTGGGACTACATCGCGCTCGAGAACATCCCGGTCGTGCCGCTCTATTTCGCCGCGCCTCGCCCCGTCGTGCGCCGCAACGGCGCATGGATCATGCGCGACGACGAGCGCATGGAGCTGCTGCCCGGCGAGAAGCTAGAGACCCGCATGGTCCGCTTCCGCACGCTTGGCTGCTACCCGCTGACGGGAGCGGTCGAGAGCGAGGCAGCGAACCTCACCGATATCATCGCGGAAATGCGGGCGTCGCGTTCTTCCGAGCGCGAGGGGCGCGTCATCGACCATGACGGCTCCGGCTCGATGGAGCAGAAGAAGCAGGAAGGCTACTTTTGATGGCGGCGCTCGCGAAGTTGAAGGGCCAGCCCGCTCCGGCTGGCCAGCCGCATCCCGCCAACGACCAGAGCCAGCGCACCGAGGGCAGCGCCCGCGCCTTGCTGCGCTTCATCACCTGTGGCTCGGTCGACGACGGCAAGTCGACGCTGATCGGGCGCATCCTCTATGAGGCCGGGGCTGTCTTCGATGACCAGCTCACCGCGCTCGACAGCGACTCCCGCAAATTCGGCACGCAAGGCGCTGCGCCCGACTTCGCTTTGCTGGTCGACGGGCTCTCGGCTGAACGCGAGCAGGGCATCACCATCGATGTCGCCTATCGCTATTTCTCGACCGACCAGCGCAGCTTCATCGTCGCGGACACGCCCGGCCATGAGCAGTACACCCGCAATATGGCGACCGGCGCCTCGACCGCCGATCTCGCCATCATCCTGATCGATGCTCGCAAGGGCCTGTTGCCGCAGACGCGCCGGCACTCCTTCATCGTCTCGCTGGTCGGCGTCCGCCACGTCGTCGTCGCCGTCAACAAGATGGACCTGGTCGGCTATGACGAGGCGGTCTTCCGCCAGATCGAGCAGGATTATCGCAAGGCGGTCGCTGGGCTAGGCTTCGCCAGCATCGACTTCGTCCCGGTCTCGGCCCGCGACGGCGAGAACGTCACCAGCCTCTCCAAGCTGATGCCCTGGTATCGCGGGCCGGCGCTGCTACCCTTGCTCGAATCTGTCGTGGTCGTCGCCGAGGCGGAAGTCGAAGCCGGCTTCGCCCTGCCGGTGCAATGGGTCAATCGGCCCGATCTCGATTTCCGCGGCTTCGCCGGGACGGTCGCGCGCGGGCGGCTGCGCGTCGGTGATGCGGTTGCGGCACTGCCCTCCGGCCGCCGCAGCACGATCGCGCGCATCCTCGCACCGTCAGGCGACGTCTCGCAGGCGAGCGCCGGCCAGTCGGTGACGGTCACGCTTGCGGACGAGATCGACGTGTCGCGTGGCGACGTCATCGCCTCGGTCGTGCATGCACCAGTGGTGAAGCAGGAATTGCAGGCGCGGCTGCTCTGGACCGGCGAGGCGGCGCTGCGCGAAGGCGGCGAGTTCATCCTCAAGCTCGCCACCGCGAGCGCCAACGCCACGATCGTCCGGTTGCACCACAGCGTCGATATCGAGAGCTATGCCGAGGCGCCGGCGGAGAGCCTGGCGATGAATGGCATCGGCCTGGCGACGCTGACGCTCGACCGGCAGCTCGCAGTGCTCGACTACACAAGCAGTCGCGAGCTCGGCGGTTTCATCCTGATCGACAGGCTCAGCAACCAGACCGTCGCCTTCGGCTTCGTCGAGACCCGTAAGGCCCAGGACAAGGCTCGTTCGATCACTGAGGCTGGTGCAGCCAGCCGCGCGGTTCTGCGTCTCGTCGGCTGGCGCGGTACGCAGGAACGTCGAACCTGGTTGGAGGCGGCGAGCTGGCGCCTGGTGAGCGGATTGTTCGTCTTCGCCGTCGTGGCGCTGTCGACCGGGCAGTGGGGTCTCGCGGCTGCCTTCGGGCTTGCTGATATCGCGCTACGGCCGCTGCTGAAGGACCTGCATGCCCGGCTGTGGGCGAGACGGGCGCCGCCTTCGCTCTATGACGGGGCGGGCATCTAGGAGGCTTGAGAGCGCCGGACGGCCTTCTGCCGGCCCGGCGTTGCGCAAGCGGTGGCTTAAGCCGCCTGGGAATAGGTCGTGCCAGCGGAAGCCTTTGCTCCGAGCTGGTAGGTCTGGCCATAGGCCTCTGTCGCGCCGCTGACTTCCGCCGGCGGTGGTGGCGGAGGCGGCCGTTGCGCGGTGCGTTCTTCCATCTGCTTCTTGAAGTCGGCCATCTCCTCCTTGGAGATCTTCCCGTCCTTGTCCGCATCCATTGCGGCGAAGAGCCGGCTGAGCAGGCCGTTCGAGCTGTCGCCGTCGGGTGCGACCACCTTCAGGAACTCGTCCTTGGCGACGCTGCCGTCGGAATCGGCGTCGAGCTTGGCGAAGTAGTTCTTGTCCTCGCCATCCTTGGCGTCGGCCTTGGTGCTGGCCGTATCCGACTGAAGCATCAGCAGGACCGCCTGCATCTGCTGGTCGGCCTTCTCTGCTTTCGCCTTGAAGGCATCCGATTCCGCCTTGCTGACCGAGCCGTCCTGGTCGGTGTCCATCGCCTTGAACAGTTTCTCTGTCTTGGCGTTGTCGGCGCCTTTCGGCGCGCCGGCGGAGAATTCGGCGAGGTTGAGCACCCCGTCGCTATTGCCGTCGAGCTTATCGAAGCTTGGCGGCTTTCCTGGCGGTGGCGGGCGAAAGCCCCCAGCGCCGCTGATACTCGTCATGCGATACTCCTGACGATTCACCGCCCGGATCAGGCGGCGCTGTCGAGTATCGTGGCTAATTCTTGGTAAATTCCTAGCGCGCTGGAAAGCACGCCAAGAAGAGCGCTCAGCCCGCCAGCACGGCCGTTGCCTCGATCTCGACCATCGCTTCCGGCTCCACCAGTGCGGCGACGGCGACCACGGCCATGGCGGGGAAATGCCGGCCGAAATTGGCGCGATAGGCCGGGCCAAGCTCGGCGAGACTGTTGCGGTAAGCCTCGATGTCGGTGACGTACCAGGTCAGCCGCACGATATCCTCGACCTTGCCGCCGCCGGCCTCGACCACGGCCCTGATGTTGGCGAGCGTCTGGCCGACCTGGGCGACGAAGCCCTTGGCGAAGACGCCCTGGACATCCCAGCCGACGAGGCCACCGGTCATCAGCACCTTGCCTTCGGCGACCATGCCGTTGGCATAGCCGCGCGGCTGCGGCCAGCCTTCGGGCAGGACGGCGCGGGCGCGGCGCGAAGCGGGATCTGTGGGCGGCATGCCGCTGGTCATGACGTGATCTTTCTCAAGCAATAGTCAGGAGGCCGAAGCTTCCTGGCGCGCGATGTCGCGCAGGGCGAAACGCTGCAGCTTCCCGGTAGAGGTCTTCGGCAGGGTTGTCACGAAGGCGATGGCGCGCGGGTATTTGTAGGGTGCGATCGTCGCCTTGACATGGTCCTGCAGCGCCTTGGCCAGCGCGGCATCGCCAATAAAGCCCTCGCGCAGCAATACATAGGCCTTCACGATCTGGCCGCGTTCGGGGCAGGGCGCACCGACGACGCCGCATTCGGCCACCGCCGCATGCGTCAGCAGGCAGGCCTCGACCTCAGGCCCGGCGATGTTGTAGCCGGCCGAGATGATCATGTCGTCGGAGCGAGCCTGGTACCAGAAATAGCCGTCGCCATCGCGCAGATAGGTGTCTCCGGTGACGTTCCAGCCATCGAGGATGTATTTGGCCTGGCGCGGATCGGCGAGGTAGCGGCAGCCGGTCGGGCCGCGCACGGCGAGGCGCCCTGGCGTGCCGTCAGGCACCTCCTTGCCGTCCTCGTCGACGATCTTCGCCTCGTAGCCGGGCACCGGCAGACCGGTCGAACCGGGCCGGATCTTGTCGCGCGGCGCGCCGATGAAGATGTGCAGCATCTCGGTTGCGCCGATGCCGTCCATCAGCGGCAGGCCGGTCGATTGCTGCCAGGCATCGAAGGTCGCCTTGGGCAGCGCTTCGCCAGCGGAGACGCAGATGCGCAGCGAGGAAAGGTCGCGTTCGCCGAGCTTGCCGAGCATGGCGCGATAGGCGGTCGGCGCGGTGAAGCAGACGGTAGCGCGATAGCGCTCGATCGCCTCGGCGAGATCGGGCGGCGCGACCTTGGCCGGCAGGATGCAGGCGGCGCCGATCCGCAAGGGAAAGAGCACGATGCCGCCGAGGCCGAAGGTGAAGGCGAGCGGCGGCGAGCCGATGAAGCGGTCGTCCGGAGCAGCCTGCAGCACGCGCGCGCCATAGGCATCGCAGATCGCCAGCAGGTCGCGCTGGAAATGCATGGTGCCCTTGGGCTCGCCGGTGGTGCCGGAGGTGAAGGCGATCAGGCAGACATCGTCCTGCGCCGTGTCAGCCGGCTCGAAAATCTCATAGCCGGCTTTCGCCATCAGGGCTTCGAGCGTGCCGTCTCCCCATGTGACGATGGTCGAGAGTTCCGGGGCAAGCTGTTGCGCTGCCTTGAGTTCGTCGACCAGCGTGGCGTCGCAGAGCGCCAACCCGATCTTCGCCTTGCGGATCGGATAGGCGAGCTCGCCGGCGCGCAGCATCGGCATGGTCGCGACGACGACACCGCCGGCCTTGAGCACTGCGAAATAGGTCGCGACCATCATCGGTGTGTTGGCGGCGCGCAGCAGAACGCGATTGCCGGGCACCATGCCAAGGTCGCGGGTGAGCACATTGGCGATGCGGTTCACGATTTCGGCGAGCGCCCGATAGCTCCAGGTCTCGCTGGGGCCGATCACCGCATCGCGTTCGCCGCGCCCCTCGGTGACATGGCGATCGACGAATTCGGTGACGACGTTGAGCCGCTCGGGATAGCTCAACCCGGCGGCAGCGAGGTCGAGGCGCGGCCAGCTCTCGCGCGGCGGCAGGTTGTCCCGCGCGAAACTGTCCACATGCCCCGACCGCGTGAAATCTGCGGTACCCATCTCGTTCCCCTGGTCTATCTCTCGAGCATGGTCCTGTCGCAAAGCCGGCTCCCCCGTTTGCGGACCATGCTCGCGCCTACTTCAGCAGGTCGCGCGCGATCACGACCTTCTGCACCTCGCTGGCGCCCTCGTAGATCCTGAGCGCCCTGATCTCGCGATAGAGTTCCTCGACCTTGACCCCGCGCGTGACGCCGAGCCCGCCATGGATCTGCACGGCGCGGTCGATCACCTTCTGCGCGTTCTCGGTCGCGACCAGCTTGGCCAGCGCCGCCTCGCGGGTGACGCGGGCTGCGCCCCGGTCCTTGGTCCAGGCGGCGCGGTAGACCAGCAAAGCTGCGGCATCGACCTCGGTGGCGCTGTCGGCGATCGCGGCCTGCGAGAGCTGGAGGTCGCCGAGCGTGCCGCCGAAGAGCTTGCGGCCCTTGGCATGCGACACAGTCTCGTGCAGGGCCCGGCGGGCGAAGCCGAGCGCGGCGGCCCCGACCGTCGAGCGGAAGATGTCGAGCGTCGCCATCGCGACCTTGAATCCGTCGCCGGGACCACCGATGCGGTTCGCGGCGGGGATGCGGCAGCCATCGAAGCGCAAGGTCGCCAGTGGATGCGGCGCGATCACGTCGATGCGTTCGGCGATCGACAGGCCGGGCGTATCGGCCTCGACCAGATAAGCGGAGAGGCCGCGCGCACCCGGCGCCTCGCCGGAGCGGGCGAAGACGACATAGTGGTCGGCGATGCCGCCATTCGAGATCCAGGTCTTCTCACCGTCGATCCGGACATGGGTGTTGCCGTCCGGCGTGGCGGTTGTCGCCAATGCCGCGACGTCCGAGCCAGCCTCCTTCTCGGAGAGGGCGAAGGCGGCGATCCTCTCGCCGCGCGCGACCGCCGGCAGGATGCGCGCCTTCATCTCGGCCGAGCCGGCGACACTGATCGAGCCGGTGCCGAGCCCCTGCATCGCGAAGGCGAAATCGGCAAGCCCGTCGCGGGCGGCCAATATCTCGCGGGCGAGGCAGAGCGTGCGCACATCGAGCGCGGCATGCAGTCCGCCATGTTCGGCCGGGACGGCCGCCTTGAGGAAGCCAGATTCCCCCAGCGCCTTCACCCGGGCCCGGCAGGCCTCGTCGACATCGTCATGCGGCAGGCCGGGCAGGGTAGCGTCGGCCCAGGCCGAGAGCCGCTCAGCGAAGTCGCGGTGATGCGCCTCGAAGAAGGGCCAGTCGAGCGTGTCGCCAAGAATGCCTGTGCCGAGCGAAGCCATCTCAATTGCCCTCGAACACCGGCTTCCGCTTCTCGGCGAAGGCGTGATAGGCGCGGGCAAAGTCCTCGGTCTGCATGCATAGCGCCTGCGCCACCGCTTCCGCCTCGATCGCGGATTCGACCGACATCGCCCATTCCATTTCGAGCATGCGCTTGGTCATGGCGTTCGCGAAGGTCGGCCCGTCGGCGAGCTCGGTGGCGAGCGCCTGCGCCTCGGCAAGCACGCTCTCGCGGGCGATCAGCCGGTTGAGGAAGCCCCAGCGCTCGGCTTCCTCGCCCTTGAGCACCCGGCCGGTATAGAGCAATTCGGCAGCGCGGCCCTGGCCGATGATCCGCGGCAGCATCGCGCAGGCGCCCATGTCGCAGCCGGCGAGGCCGACGCGGTTGAACAGGAAGGCGATCTTGGTCTCGGCCGTGCCGAGGCGCAGATCGGAGGCCATGGCGATGATCGCGCCGGCGCCGGCGCAGATGCCGTCGATCGCGGCAACGATCGGCTGCGGGCAGGCGCGCATGGTCTTCACCAGCTCGCCGGTCATCCGGGTGAATTTCAGGAGGTCCTTGGTGTCCATCGCCACCAGCGGCCCGATGATCTCGAAGACGTCACCGCCCGAGGAGAAATTGCCGCCGGCGCCAGTGACCACGATCGCCTTGACTGCCTCTTCCTTCTGCGCCGCGAGGAAGAAGTCGGTCAGCTCGCGATAGCTCTCGAAGGTCAGCGGGTTCTTCTTCTCCGGCCGGTTCAGCGTCACGGTTGCGACCTTGCCGGACACCGAGAGCTGGAAATGCTGCGGCTTGAAGCCGGAAAGCGGCAGGGTGACAGGATTGGCGCTGGTCATTCGTTCTCTCCCGCCGCGGTGGGCGTGCCGTTCTGGCGCTTGCTGATGGCCTGGTGCAGCGAGGTCTTGACCTCACCGAGCAGGCGGAAAAGCTGGCCGATCTCGGCCGGCCCGAGACCAGCGAAGAGCTCGGCGATCCAGTCCTCATGGCGCTCGGCCATCGCCTTGAAGGCACGCCGGCCCTGCGCGGTCAGCGTCAGCACCTGGACGCGCCGGTCCTGCGCGGCCGGGCGCTTGTCGACCAGCCCGTCGGCGAGCAGGCCGGCGACCACCGCTGTGACGTTGCCGTTCGAGACCATCAGCCGCTGCGAGACCTCGCCGACGGTCATGCCAGTCGTCGATTTCTCCAGCTGCGCCATCAGGTCGAAGCGTGGCAGCGTCGTCTTGAACTCCTCGCGCAGGCGGGTGCGGATCTCGCTCTCGATCAGGGTGGAGCAGGTCAGCATCCGGAGCCAGAGCCGGAGCTCGTCCTTGTGGTCGCCGGGGCGCTCGCTCGCCTTGGTCTCGCGGTCGAGCAGGGGGGCGCTGGACGGAATTTCCATGCTCAGAACTCCCCGCCATTGATCAAGACGGACTGGCCAGTGATGCCGCGGCTTTGCGGGCCGCAGAGATTGAGCACGGCAGCCGCGACCTCTTCGGGCGTGATCAGCCGGTGCTGCGGATTGTCCTTGGTCAGCTCAGCCAGCGCTTCCTCGCGGCTCTTGCCGGTCTTGGCGGCGATCGTCGTCAGGCTGCCGGCGACCATGTCGGTATCGGTATATCCGGGGCAGACGGCGTTGACGGTGACGCCGCTGCGCGCCGTCTCCAGCGCCAGCGAGCGCACGAGGCCGACGACCGCGTGCTTGGCGGCGACGTAGGCGGAGACGTAAGCATAGCCGCGATGCCCCGCGGTCGAGGCGATCGCGATCAGCCGCCCCGAGCGACGCTCGGTCATGCCAGGCAAAGCCGGTCGGAAGCAGTTGACCGTGCCGATCAGGTTGATCTCGAGCATGCGCCGGAACAAATCGGCATCGCTGCGCTGGAAGCTGGAGCTCTCGGCTGCGCCGGCATTGGCGACGACGATGTCGAAGGGCTGTCCCGCCGCGAGCCCGGCCATCACCTCTTTCACCGCCGCCTCGTCAGTGACGTCGACGGCGTGGGCGGCGTCGGCTGCGCCGTCGAGCACTGCCTGTTGCAGGATGTCGTCATTGCGGCCGATGATCGAGACGCGGGCGCCTGCCTGGCGCAGAGTGGAGGCGATAGCGCGGCCAATGCCGCGTCCGCCGCCACTCACCAGGGCATGCTGTCCCGCCAGAGCCGATGCCATGCCGTTCACTCCCTCTTGGCAGTCAATATATTTTAGGTCTGAAACATTTGGCAAGAGGCGAGGGGAGAGTTGCGCGGTGGCGCCGAATTGTCCGGAATATCAGAGTTTTATGTATGTTCTTGTTGAGCTTGGCCCATATGAGCAGCGGCTCGATGCTAACTTCCGATCGGAGGCTTGAGCCAAAATTATTTTAGGTTTAAAATGATTTTGCGAGCCAAGGAGGGTGTCATGCGCATTGCGGTGGTGGGCGGCGGGCCGGCAGGTCTCTATTACGCGCTGCTGATGAAGCGGGACTGGCCGGAGCTCGACGTCACCGTCTTCGAGCGCAACCGCCCCGACGACACCTTCGGCTTCGGCGTCGTTTTCTCCGACCAGACGCTCGATCTGTTCAAGGCGGCCGATCTGCCGAGCTACGAGGCTATCGTCCGCAGCTTCGCCTATTGGGACGATATCGAGATCCATTTCAAAGGCACGGTCCGCCGTGTACCTGGCAACGGCTTCTGCGGCTGCTCGCGCCGGACGCTGCTGACGCTGCTGCAGGAGCGAGCGCGCCAGGTCGGCGTCAAGCTGGTCTTCTCGCAGGAGATCGAGGACGTCGCGGCGCTGAAGCGCGACTACGATCTCGTCGTCGCCGCCGACGGCATCAACAGCCGTATCCGCGAGGGCGATCGCGAGCGCTTTGCGCCGCAGGTGGATCTCCGGCCGAACCGCTTCGTCTGGATGGGCTCGACCCGGCCCTTCGACGCCTTCACCTTCTTCTTCAAGCAGACGCAGCACGGCGTCTTCATCGCCCATTGCTACCAGTACGAGCCGGGGCAATCGACCTGGGTGCTCGAGACCGATCCCGAGACCTTCGCCCGCGCCGGGCTGGAGGGCCTGGACGAAGCCGGCACGGCCGCCTTCCTCGAGCAGGTCTTCGCCGAGGAATTGCAGGGCCACAGGCTGATCACCAACCGCTCGCTCTGGCGGCAGTTCCCGATGATCCGCTGCAGCAACTGGGTCGTCGACAATGTCGTCCTGCTCGGCGACGCCAAGGCGACGGCGCATTTCTCGATCGGCTCCGGCACCAAGCTCGCCATGGAGGATTCGATCGCGCTGCATCGCGCCTTCCACCGTGCCGGGCTCGACGTCAAGGCGGCGCTCGCTGCCTTCGAGACCGGGCGGCGCGAGGAGGTCGAGAAGACCCAGCATGCCGCCGACGTCTCGCTGGTCTGGTTCGAGCAGCTCAAGCGCTTCTGGGATTTCGAGCCGTTGCGCTTCGCCTTCGGCCTGATGACGCGCTCCAAGGCGATCACCTACGACAACCTCGCTCTGCGCGCCCCGGAGTTCGTCGCGGCGATCGACAGGCTGGTTGCCGACGATCTCGGCGCCGAGCAGGCCACGCGCCGCGACGGCACGCCGGTGCCGCCGGCTTTCCAGCCCTTCCATCTGCGCGAGATGAAGCTGGCGAACCGCTTCGTGGTCTCGCCGATGTGCCAGTATTCGGCTGAGGAGGGACTGCCGGGCGACTGGCACCTGATGCATTACGGGGCCCGCGCCATCGGCGGGGCAGGGCTCGTCTTCACCGAGATGACCTGCGTCTCGGCCGATGCCCGCATCACCCCCGGCTGCACCGGTCTCTACACTGACGCGCAGGAGGCGGCCTGGACACGCATCGTCGATTTCGTCCACGCCAACTCGGCAGCGAAGCTCTGCCTGCAACTCGGCCATGCCGGCCGAAAAGGTGCAAGCAAGCTGATGTGGGACGGGATGGACCGCCCACTCGCCGAGGGCGCCTGGCCGATCGTCTCGGCTTCGCCGCTACCGTACTACCCGGAGAGCCAGGTGCCGCGCGAAATGACCCGCACCGACATGGACCGGGTCAAGGCCGACTTCGTCGCGGCGGCGGAGCGCGGCCTGCGCGCCGGCTTCGACATGCTCGAACTGCACTGCGCCCATGGCTATCTGCTGGCGAGCTTCCTCTCGCCGCTGACCAACCAGCGCACGGACGAGTACGGTGGCTCGCTCGAAAACCGCCTGCGCTTCCCGCTCGAAGTCTTTGCCGCCCTTCGCGAAACCTGGCCGGCCAGCAAGCCGATGTCGGTGCGCATCTCGGCAACGGACTGGCAGGAGGGCGGCATCAGCGCCGAGGATTCGGTCGCGATCTCCGAAGCCTTCGCTGCGGCCGGCTGCGATCTCGTCGACGTCTCGACTGGGCAGACCACGCCGCGCGCCCGGCCGCTCTATGGCCGCATGTTCCAGACCCCGTTCGCCGACCGCATCCGCAACGAAGCCGGCGTCGCCACCATGTGCGTCGGCGCCATCACCACTGCCGACCAGGCCAACACCATCGTCGCCGCGGGCCGCGCCGACCTCGTCGCGCTCGGGCGCCCGCATCTGGCCGATCCGTCCTTCGTGCTGCGGGCGGCCGCCTGGTATGGCGCGGACGTCGCCCAGCCGGTGCAGTACCAGCCCGGCAAGGACCAGCTCATGCGCAACACGCCGCGCGAGCGGGAGGAACTCCAGGAACTCAAGCTCAAGGCCAAGCCGAGCCGCCACGGCAGCGCGCCGGCCGATGCGATGTCGACTCGGGCTGCCCGAGCAGCAGAATAGCCGGAACTTCATCGGGCAATGGCGGGTTGATCGAGGACATCCTCGATCAACCGGAGCTTCGCCATGCCTGCCAGAACCATGACGCTTGCCTTGCTGACGACGGTTGCGCTGACCGCTTCCGCCATGGCGCAGACACCTCATACCACAAAGCAGCCGGACAATTCCGGCGTCGGCCCCAAGACCACGCATCCGAGCCAGGTCGACAAGGGCCAGAACATGATCCTGCCGTCCGCGGGACAGGCCGGGCAATCGGCGGCGCCGACCATGGTCTACGACTGCAAGAACAAGCCGCAGGACTGCACCACGCCGCCGGGGCCCGGAGACAAGAGCAGCGCGCCGAAACAATCGACGCCGAAGAACTAGATCATGAAATTGCATTGGTGCAATTTATGATTGGCTCGATGCCATCTTCATGGCGTCGGTGCAAAGACTATATCGGTGGGCAACGGAAGCGTCTCGGCAGATGAGGCGCATCATCAAAGGGGCCCATACCATGCACCTCACCGGCATCCACCACGTCACCGCCATCACTGCCCAGGCAGCCCAGAACCGGCGCTTCTATGTCGAGACGCTCGGCCTGCGCCTGGTCAAGAAGACGGTGAACCAGGACGACACCTCCGCCTACCATCTGTTCTACGCCGACGGCGCCGGCTCGCCGGGAACCGACCTGACCTTCTTCGACTGGCCGACCGCTCCGGCAAGGCGCGGCACCCATTCGATCACCCGCACATCGCTCAGGGTCGCCAGCGAAGCCTCGCTCGACTTCTGGCGCGAGCGGCTGACCGCTGCCGGCGTTGCGGCTTCCGACACGCGCCTGCTCAATGGCCGCGCCGCACTCGATTTCGAGGATCCGGAAGGCCAGCGCCTGACGCTCGTCGTGGATGGCGGCGAAGGCCCCTTCATCGCCTGGGAGAAGAGCCCGGTTCCGGCCGAGCATCAGATCCGCGGCCTTGGACCCGTGACGATCTCGGTGCCGCAGATCGAGCGAACCGAACTCGTCCTGACCAAGTTGCTCGGGCTGGAGCGCATCGCAGACTATCGCGACGCGGCCCACGCCACCGGCGACATCCACGTCTTCCGGATCGGTGAGGGCGGTCCGGCGGCCGAGCTCCATGTCGCGGTCGAGCCAGGCTTGTCTCCGGCGCGCGAAGGCGCCGGCGGGGTCCATCACCTGGCGCTGCGCACGCCGAGCTTCGGCGAATACGATGAATGGGCCGAGCGGCTGCGCGTCTCGGGCTACCCGAACAGCGGGCCGGTCGATCGCTTCTATTTCCGCTCGCTTTACCTGCGCGAGCCGAACGGAGTGCTGATCGAGATCGCCAGCGACGGGCCGGGCTTCGCCACTGACGAGCCCTTCGAGACGATGGGCGAGGGGCTGTCGCTGCCGCCCTTCCTCGAGCCGAAGCGGGCGGCGATCGAGGCCGGTCTCAAGCCTCTGGCCTGACGAGGTCCGGTCCACGAAAGCGCGCTGCGGCCCGGTTGGCCGCAGCGCGGCTGACTCTGCGTAAATTTGTTTTGATTCATCGGGAATTAACCAAGCAAGGGCTGAATGAGCCTTGTGAGGTTGGGGCCTCCCGAGACTGACGAACAGGCCGCTATGGTCTGCCCGGCGCAAGCAAGCGCAGCGGCGAGACACGTAGGGCGCTGAACCTCAGCGGGATGCCTGTAAGGTGTCCCGAGGCGTTGCGTATGCGTAGCTCGAACAAATTTGCCGGCTATTCCTATAGCCTGAAGCGCCGGCGCGGCAGCCCTTTCATCCGCCTTGGTGTTCTCGTGGCCGTTGCCGCCAGTGCGATGGCGGGCCTGTCGGTCTGGCCGAATAGGCAGGCCGAGCAGGCGACGGCTGCATTGCCGCGGGCCCAGAAGCACGCGCTGGCGCACCCGACCCCTGCCCACAGCGCGACGCCACTGCTCCGCCCCGGCTATGTTGCTGGCTATGTCGCGCAGTCGCTCGCCGAGAGCGCGCCGCTTTCCGGTCGCTTCCAGTCGGTTGCGCCGACACAGATCGCAACGGTGCTCGATCCCGAGACCACCGGCTCGATCGTGCCGTCTGAGCCGGCCGGCGGCCCAAGCCTGGCGACGACCACGATCGCCGTCCAGCCCGCTACGGTCGAGCCGCCACGTATCGCTCTGATCGCGCCGCGCCCGGTTCCGCGCCCGTCCGATCTGAAGCTCCCGACGCCGCCCGAGCCGCGCCTCGCGACCCGTGCGACCTCGCGCCAGGGCAAGGACGTCGTCGCCAAGGCCGAGCCCGCGGCCGACAATCGCAACTTCTTCGAGAAGCTCTTCGGCGTGAATGCCAATGCGCCGCAGAGCTCCGGCGAGCGTCTCGCCTATGCCGCGCCGCAGGACGACATCACCCAGCGCAGCGGCCGGGGCAGCGGCCTCACCGTCGCCCCCGCGCCGATGCCTGTGCCGATGTCGTCGGCGACACCGGCCGCCAGCGGCAAGACCGCGGTCTACGACATCAGCGCGCGTGTGGTTTACCTGCCCAATGGCGAGCGGCTGGAGGCCAATTCCGGCCTCGGCGAGATGATGAACGACCTGCGCTTCGTCCATGTCCGGATGAAGGGACCGACGCCGCCGCACGTCTACAATCTGACCGAGCGCGAGGCCTTGTTCCACGGCGTGCGCGCCATCCGCATGCATCCGGTCGGGGGCAGCGGCAAGATCTTCGGCCGGGCCGGCTTGCTGGTGCACAACTACCTGCTCGGCCCGCGCGGCGATTCAAACGGTTGCGTCTCGGTCAAGGACTATGACCGCTTCCTGCAGGCCTTCCTGCGCGGCGAGATCAAGCAGCTCGTCGTGGTCGGCGGGCGCAGCTGAGCGCTCAGCGAGCCTTGCGCCGCCGCAGCCTGGCTGCTCTGATCGGCGAATGACGAGACCGGCCGATCTTGCGACATGTCTGCTGGCGCTTGCCGCGCTGGCGCTCCCTCTGGCGGTGGCCACTCCGGCCGCCGCCGAAGTGCGTTTCGGCAACAATGTCCGTATCGGCGGGCACGATGCCTCGAACCAGCGCTTCGATCGCCGGAACCGCGGCGTCTACCACATCTATGAGGGCCGCCCGCGCAATCCGGGTTGCAGCTGGCGCTCGGACGGCAGGGGCGGGCGGGTCAAGGTCTGCCACCTGCAGCGGATCAAACGGCGCTGACGAACAAAAAAGGGCCAGCATGTAGCTAGCCCCAACCATTCCCAGGTCTTTGGCAGAGGGCAGGGCTCTGGAGTTGCCGGAGCCCTGCGCTGAATGCGCTTCAGAATTCTTCCCAGCCCGCGTCGCCGCCGCGGGCGTTGGCGACCTTGCGGGCAGGGGCCGGCATGGGGGCGGGGGTGGCACGTTCGCGACGCGGTGCCGGCCTGTGCTGGGCAAAGGCAGCTTCCGCACGCTGCTGCAGCCGTCCGGGCTCTGAAGCGTTCGCCAGCTCGACCGCAGCCGATTGTTGCGAGGCGGCGCCAGCGCTCTCACTGGTCCGGAAGCCGGAGACCAGGACGTTGAGCTCGCCGATCTTGCCGGCGAGCGCGCCGGCCGAGGCGGCGCTCTGTTCGGCGAGCGCAGCATTGGCCTGAGTCATCTCGTCCATATGAGCGACGGTCTGGCTCATCTCCTCGATGCCGTTGGCCTGCTCGCTCGAAGCGGCGGCAACCTCCGAGACAGTCGCCTGGACGCTCTGCGACGCCGAGACGATGCGGGTCAGTGCGTCGCCGGCCTGGCGAACCAGCTTCACGCCTGCTTCGACTTCGGTGTTCGAGGAGGAGATCAGGCCGGTGATGTCCTTGGCCGCTTCGCCCGAACGCTGGGCGAGCGTGCGCACTTCCGACGCGACTACCGCAAAGCCCTTGCCGGCGTCGCCGGCCCGCGCCGCTTCGACCGCCGCATTGAGCGCTAAGAGGTTGGTCTGGAAGGCGATGTCGTCGATCACGCGGGTGATGTCGGAGATCTTCTTCGAGGCTTGCTCGATGCGCTCCATCGCCGAGACCGCGTCGGTGACGATATTGCCGCCGGCCTGTGCGACCTGCATCGCCTCGCCGGCCTGGCGCACTGCCTGCTGGGCGGCCTGGGCCGCGGCCTTCACAGAGGCCGCGAGCTGTTCGGTCGTTGCGGCGCTCTCTTCCAGCGAGGATGCCTGCTCCTCGGTACGCTTGGAGAGATCGTCCGCTCCCATATTGATCTCGCGCGCCGACAGGCCGACATCCGCCGACATGGTCTGGATGGTGCTGACGGTCGCCGATAGCCGCGACAACGTCTCGTTGATCGCATCCTTCAATTCGGCGAAGCGGCCGCGATAGGCCGTCGGCACCTGATGGGTCAGATCGCCGGCAGCGAGCGCCTGCAGCACTGCAACGAACTCCGTGGTGGCATTGTCGACCACCGCATTGATCTCGTTGATCCCGGCGACCAGCTTCTGCATCTGCTCGTCGCCATGATCGATCTGGAGCCGGGCCGAGAAATCGCCGGCTGCGGCCGCGGCGACGACCTCGCCGACATCCGACACGACCGAGGCCATCGCATCGGCCGAGCGGATCCGGGCGGCGGAAGCGGCGCGCTCCTGCTCCTGCAACAGCGCGACCTGCTCGGTGCTCTGGCGCAGCACCGATACTGCCCGTGCCATTTCGCCGATCTCGTCGCGGCGCTTGGTGTGGGGTACCTCGATCTGGGTCTCGCCGGCGGTCAGGCGGCTCATCGTCCCGCCGAGGTCGACGAGGGGGCGGATGATCGAGCGCCGCGAGAACACCAGCGCGCCGAAGATCGCGCCGCCGAGCACCACGACCAATGCGACCGGCAGCCAGGTCCGTACCTGTCCCGAAAAGGCGCTCGAAGCTGCGTCGACCTCATTGGCGAGCGTCTCGTTGAAGCTGCTCAGCGACGTGATCTCTTCCTGCAGCGTCGCGCGGTTCTTCTTGCTGGCGTCGCTGTTGCCCCAGGCTTCGGCGGCACGGGCCGAAATCTCGCGGACCATGCGCGTCGTCTCCAGCCGGATGGCGACGAATTCGGTGATCAGCGTGCTGATCTTCTCCATGCGCTCGCGCTCGGCCGGCGGGATGAGCTTGGCGAGATCCTTGCGGCGCTCCTCGACCCTGGCGAGGCCGCCTTCGACCGTCGTCGCGGCGATCCCGGCGAAATGCGGGTTGCGGGCGGTGTAGACGAGGTAGGAATCGGCGACGACGAGGTTGACGGCAGCGTTGAGCCGTTCGGCGGCGAGGGCGATATGGTTTTGCTGCGACGAGCGATCATTCATCGTGTCGATGCGGGTCATCGCCAGCAAGGCGCAGCCGAGTGCAACCAAGGCGCCGGCCGCGACGATCGCGATCAGCCCCAGAATCTGGGTCCTGATGGATTTCATGATGTCCCCTCGCAGGCCGCTAGTTCGACTGCGGCGCTGCAAGGTACTGAAAGCCCTTGAATCCGGAGTTAACCGTGGCTGGCTTCAGCCCTCGGTTGCGCCGGCTTTCTTGGCCTTGGTGCTCTTCGCCTTTGCCGGAGTCTTCTTGGCTGGCGCCGACTTCTTGGCGGGCGCCTTCGCCTTGCTCTTCGAGCCTCCGCCGGCTGCCGCCTTGGCGTTGACCAGCTCGATCGCCTGCTCGGCGGTGATGCTCTCCTGCGCCATCGTCTTCGGCAGGGTGGCGTAGACCTTGCCCCAGGCGACATAGGGGCCGTAGCGGCCGGCCTTGACCTCCATCTTGCCACCCTGCGGGTGCTCGCCGAGATCGCGGCCCGGCGTCGCCGCGGCATTGCCGAAGCGCCTGCCGCCCGCGCCGCTCTCCTTGGCGACGATCAGATCGATGGCGCGGTTGGCGCCGATTTCGAGGATGTCGTCTTCCTTGTCGATATTGGCGTAGGTCTTGCCGTGCTGGACATAAGGCCCATAGCGGCCGATGCCGGCGAGGATCGGCTCGCCACTGGTCGGATGCTTCGCGACCTCTCGCGGCAGCGAGAGCAAGGCGAGCGCCTTCTCCAGCGTCAACGAGCCGACGGTCTCGCCCTTAGGCAGGCTGGAGCGCTTTGGCTTCTCGCCCTCGCCGAGCTGGATATAGGGGCCGAAGCGGCCGTCGCGCGCGGTGACTTCGAGATCCGTGACCGGATCCTTGCCCAGGATACGCACGCCGTTGACGGCCTGGCCGCCCTCGGTCGAGGCCTCGCCATCGGCGGCCGAGGCGCTGAGCGGGCGGGTGAAGCGGCATTCGGGATAGTTCGAGCAGCCGACGAAGGCGCCGAACTTGCCGAGCTTGAGCGAGAGCGTGCCGGTGCCGCAGACCTGGCAGCTGCGCGGGTCTCCGCCATCGGCACGTTGCGGGAAGACGTGCTGACCCAGGATGCCATTCAGTGCTTCCAGGACGTCGCCGACGCGCAGCTCCTTGGTCTCGCCGATCGCCTTGGTGAATTCGTCCCAGAACTCGCGCAGCAGGACCTTCCAGTCGACATCGCCGCTGGAGACCAGATCGAGCTTCTCCTCCAGGCTCGCCGTGAAGTCGAACTCGACATAGCGCTTGAAGAAGGACTCCAGGAACGCCGTGACCAGCATGCCCTTGTCCTCGGGCACGAGGCGCTTCTTCTCGACGCGGACATATTCGCGGTCGCGCAGCGTTGCCAGCGTTGCGGCATAGGTGGAAGGGCGCCCGATCCCGAGCTCTTCCATGCGCTTGACCAGGCTCGCTTCCGAGAAGCGCGGCGGCGGCTCGGTGAAATGCTGGTCGGCAGCGATGGCGCGCTTCTCCAGCGGATCCCCAGCCTTCATCGGGGGCAGTTTCTTGCTATCCTCGTCTTCCTCGTCGTCGCGACTCTCCTGATAAAGCGTCAGGAAGCCGTCGAAGAGCACGACCTGCCCGGTGGCGCGCAGTTCAAGCGCGCGGGCGCCGACCTGGGCTGCGATGTCGACCGTGGTGCGCTCGATCGAAGCCGATTCCATCTGGCTGGCAATGGTGCGCTTCCAGATCAGCTCGTAGAGCTTGGCCTGCTCCGGCTCGAGATGGCGCGCGACCATCGCCGGCAGACGGCCGAGATCGGTCGGGCGGATGGCCTCGTGCGCTTCTTGCGCATTCTTGGCCTTGACCGTGTATTTGCGCGGGGCGTCCGGCACATAGTTGTCGCCGAACTCCTTGCCGATGACCCGCCGCGCCGCCGTGATGGCCGAGCCGTCCATGTCGACGCCGTCGGTACGCATATAGGTGATCAGGCCGACGGTCTCGCCGCCGATGTCGACGCCCTCATAGAGACGCTGTGCCACCTGCATCGTGCGGGCGGGGGCCATGCCGAGCTTGCGCGAGGCTTCCTGCTGCAGCGTCGAAGTCTGGAAAGGCGGCTGGGGGTGGCGCCTGACCGGCTTGGCCTCGACTTCGGCAACGGAGAAGCGCGCGGTCTCCAGCGCGGCCTTGAAGGCCGCGGCCTCATCGCCAGTGCCGATGTCGAGCCGCGTGATCTTCTTGCCGTCGGCGCCGCTGAGGCGCGCGTCGAAGGTCGCGCCGCTGGTGGTCGCGAGCGTCGCGATCAGCGACCAGTATTCGCGGGCCCGGAAGGCCTCGATCTCGCGCTCGCGGTCGCTGACCAGGCGCAGCGCCACCGATTGCACGCGCCCGGCCGAGCGGGCGCCGGGGAGCTTGCGCCAGAGCACCGGCGAGAGCGTGAAGCCGACGAGGTAGTCGAGGGCGCGGCGGGCAAGGTAGGCGTCGACCAGCGCCTGGTCGATCGGGCGCGGATTGGCCAGCGCCTTCTGCACCGCATCCTTGGTCACGGCGTTGAAGGTGACGCGCTCGACCGGGATTCCCTTGATCGCCCGCTTCTGGTTCAGCGCCTCCAGCACGTGCCAGGAGATCGCCTCGCCCTCGCGATCCGGGTCGGTCGCGAGAATGACCTTCTCGGCGTTCTTCGCCGCCTTGGCGATCTCGGCGACCTGCTTGGCGCCGCGCCCCTCGGTTTCCCACAGCATGGCGAAGTCGTTCTCGGGATCGACCGAGCCGTCCTTCGCGGGAAGATCGCGAATGTGCCCGAACGAGGCGATGACCTCGTAGTCGGAGCCCAGATACTTATTGATCGTCTTGGCCTTGGCCGGCGACTCGACGACGAGGAGCTTCATGACGCTTTCGATCTCATAGACAAGGGTAAGGCGGGCACTAGCGACCAGCCTCGCCGAACTTGGCGCGGGGCGCGTTGATAGCGGTTCGGGATTGCGCGCGAAAGTGGTTCACGCGGCCGGTCCTGTCAAACCCGATTCTGCTTTTCGAGAGCAGGGTGGTCAGGCTAGGTCACCAGCCGATGCCGTTTTGATGTCTGTCATGGAGACCCAGCATGTCGTCGCAGAACCGGACAAGCCGGCTGACCTCGCTCGATATTCGCGGGCGCAAGGGCGGCGCGCCGCTGGTAGCCCTGACCGCCTATACGGCACCGATGGCGAAGATCGTCGACGAGGTCGCGGACATCGCCCTGGTCGGCGACTCGCTCGGCATGGTCGTCTACGGCCTCGACAGCACCGTCCCGGTGACGCTGGAGATGATGAGCCTGCACGGCCAGGCTGTGACACGCTCGACGACACGTTCCCTCGTCGTGATCGACATGCCCTTCGGGAGCTATGAGGAGGGCCGGGAGCAGGCGTTCCGCAACGCCGCCCGGTTGCTGAAGGAGACCGGCGCCGGCGCCGTGAAGCTCGAGGGCGGCGCCAGGATGGCCGAGACTGTGCGCTTCCTGGTCGAGCGCGGCGTGCCGGTGATGGGCCATGTCGGCCTGACGCCACAAGCGGTCAACACCCTCGGCGGCTACAAGGCGCAGGGGCGCAGCAAGGCCGAGTGGCCGTCCCTCATCGCCGACGCCATCGCGATCGCCGATGCCGGCGCCTTCTCCCTGGTGATCGAGGCGGTGGCCGAGCCGCTGGCGGCCGAGATCACCAAGAAGGTCGCGATTCCGACCATCGGGATCGGCGCCTCGGCTGCATGCGACGGGCAGGTCCTCGTTCTCGACGACATGCTGGGCCTTACCGGCCGTGTGCCGAAATTCGTGAAGGCCTATGGCGATCTCGCAGCACAGGCCCGGGAGGCGGTGCGCGCCTACGCCGCCGAGGTGCACAGCCGCCAGTTCCCCGGTGAAGCACATGTCTATGCGTTGAAAGCAGAGTGACTCACTGAAGAACATGCGCGCTGCCTTGCGCCGGCCACGACTCGCCCCTAAACAGCGGTCTTCAAATGACATCGACCGTACCGCTCTATCCGCACCGGCATCTCCTCGGGATCGAGGGGCTGTCCCATTTGGATATCGAGGCGCTGCTCGAGCGCGCCGAGACCTATGTCGCGCTCTCGCGGCAGATCGAGAAGAAGACGGCGACGCTGCGCGGCCGCACCCAGATCAACCTGTTCTTCGAGCCCTCGACACGGACGCAGGCCTCGTTCGAGCTTGCGGGCAAGCGCCTCGGCGCCGATGTGATGAACATGTCGGTCGGCTCCTCCTCGGTGAAGAAGGGCGAGACGCTGATCGACACCGCCGCGACGCTGAACGCGATGCGGCCCGACATTCTGGTCGTGCGCCATCACGCCGCCGGCGCGGTCAATCTGCTCGCCCGCAAGGTCGACTGCTCGGTCGTCAACGCCGGCGACGGCGCCCATGAGCATCCGACGCAGGCCCTGCTCGACGCCCTGACGATCCGCCGTAACAAGGGCCGGATCGCCGGGCTGACCGTTGCGATCTGCGGCGACATCGTGCATTCGCGCGTCGCCCGCTCCAACATCATCCTGCTCAGCGCTCTCGGCGCCAAGGTCCGCCTGATCGCGCCTTCGACCCTCCTGCCGACCGGTGTCGAGCGCATGGGCGTCGAGGTCTTCCGCGACATGAAGAAGGGGCTGGAGGGCGTCGACATCGTCATGATGCTGCGCTTGCAGCTCGAGCGCATGAACGGCGCCTTCGTTCCGTCCTCGAAGGAGTATTTCCGCTATTTCGGGCTCGACCGCGACAAGCTCTCGCTGGCTGCGCCGGATGCGCTCGTCATGCATCCCGGCCCGATGAACCGCGGCGTCGAGATCTCCTCCGAAGTGGCCGACGGCGCCCAGTCGCTGATCCGCGAGCAGGTCGAGATGGGCGTTGCCGTACGCATGGCGGTGCTCGATGCGCTCGCGCAGCACCTGCCCAATGGCTGAACCGGATGGAGGCCTTCCTCGCCTGGCTGTTGCGTCGGATGCACCGGGCTCGGATCGTCTTCGTCGGACTCTATCTCTTGGTCGTGGCCGGCTTCGTCTATGCCGAGCCGCACTCCGCCTGGACCTGGCTGATCGCGCTCCTCGGCGCGCTGCTGTGCGTCGGCATCTGGGGGCTGGTCGGGTTCTGGCATTATGTCTTCACGCAGCGCCGCGAGCGCGCAAACGGGGTCGAGCGTAGCGATGGCTGACAGCAGCGAGCAGACGAGCGGCTGTGCGATCCTCGGTGCGCGGCTGGTCGATCCGGCCTCCGGCCGGGAGGGCGTCGGCAGCGTCCTGATCCGCGACGGCGTGATTGCCGATGTCCATTGGGGCGGCGACCGTCCGGAACTGCCGGCCGGCATTGCGGTCGAGGACGGCCAAGGCCTCGTGCTGGCGCCCGGCCTCGTCGACCTGCGTGCTTTCCTCGGAGAGCCCGGTGCGGAATTCCGCGAGACGCTCGGGACCGGTTCGCAGGCAGCCGCCGCCGGCGGCGTCACCACGGTGATCTGCCGCCCGGACACCGATCCGCCGATCGACGACCCGTCCGTCATCGACTTCATCAAGCGCCGCGCCCGCGACAAGGCGATCGTCAATGTCCTGCCGGCGGCAGCGCTGACCAAGGGATTGCACGGCAAGGAGATCACCGAGTTCGGCCTGCTGCTCGAAGCCGGTGCGGTCGCCTTCAGCGACGGTGCCAACGGCGTGCGCAACCCGCAGCTCATGCGCCGCGCCATGATCTATGCCCGCGATTTCGACGCGCTGCTGATGAACCATGTCGAGGATCCCGACCTGCGCGGCGTCGGCGTGATGAACGAAGGCGAGTTCGCCAGCCGCAAGGGCCTGCCGGGCATCCCGCATGAGGCCGAGACCGTGATGCTGGAGCGCGACCTGCGCCTCGCCCGGGCCAGCGGCGCCCGCTATCACGCCGCCATGGTCTCCTGCTCGGACTCGCTCGATCTGATCCGCCGGGCCAAGGAAGACGGGCTTTCCGTCACCTGCGGCGTTTCGATCAACAATCTTTGCCTGAACGAGAACGATGTCGGCGAGTACCGCACCTTCTGCAAGGTCTCGCCGCCATTGCGGCACGAGGACCAGCGGCTGGCGATGATCGCCGCGGTGGCCGAGGGGCTGATCGACGTGATCGTCTCCGATCACGATCCGCAGGATGTCGAGACCAAGCGCCAGCCCTTCGCCGAGGCTGCCAATGGCGCGCTCGGTATCGAGACGCTGCTCCCGGCAGCGCTGAGGCTCTATCATGGCGAGCAGATCGGCCTTGCCTCGCTGTTCGCCGCTCTGTCGAGCCGGCCGGCCGAACTGCTGGGCTTGGGCTGCGGTCGGCTTGCCGTTGGTGCACCGGCCGATCTCGCCTTGATCGACATCGACGCCCCCTTCGTCGTCGACAAGCGCAAGCTGAAATCCCGCGCCAAGAATTCGCCCTTCGACGAGGCGCGGCTGCAGGGGCTGGTGCAGGCGACCTTCGTCGGTGGCCGGGTGGTCTATCGCGGCGAACCCGCGTAAGCTCGGATCAGGACGGGCAGGGGAGATTGCATGGCTGAGGCGTTCGCTTGGGCGTATCCGGGCCCGATGGGGCTCGCCGCGCTCGTCCTCGGCTATTTGCTCGGCTCGATCCCGTTCGGCATCATCCTGACCCGGCTGAGCGGCGGCCCGGATCTGCGAACGATCGGCTCCGGCAATATCGGCGCGACCAATGTCCTGCGTACCGGCAACAAGAAGCTGGCGGCGCTGACGCTGCTCGGCGACATGCTGAAAGGCACGGCGGCGGTGGTGCTTGCCGGCTGGCTCCTCGGCGGCAAAAGTGCGGCGCTCGCCGCCGGCCTTGGCGCCTTCCTTGGCCATCTCTTCCCGGTCTGGCTGCGCTTCAAGGGCGGCAAGGGCGTCGCGACCTTCCTCGGCATCCTGATCGGGTTGAAATGGTCGATCGCGCTGATCTTCGCCGCGGTCTGGCTTAGCATCGCCTATCTGACCAGGTACTCCTCGCTTTCGGCCCTGATCGCCAGCCTGCTGACACCGTTGCTGTTCTGGTTCTGGATCCGCGATGCCCAGGCGGCCGGGCTGATGGCGCTCCTCGCGCTGCTGCTCTGGTTCATGCACCGGGAGAACATCGGAAGGCTGCTCTCGGGCCGAGAAGGCAAGATCGGACAGAAGGGCTGAATGGCGATGGCCGGTTTCGTTCTCGACGACCGGCAACGCCTCGACTGGCTCCGCCTGATCCGCAGCGAGAGCATCGGCCCACGCACCTTCCGGACCCTGGTCAATCGCTTCGGCGGTGCCGCGGGAGCGCTGGAGGCCTTGCCGGAGCTCGGTCGCCAGGCAGGCCGAACGCTCAGGCTGTGCACGACCGCAGAGGCGGAGCGGGAGTTCGAAGCGCTGCGCCGGCGTGGCGCCTATCTGATCGCGCTCGGCGAGGCGGTCTATCCCGTACCGCTCCAGGCGATCGATTCGGCGCCGCCGCTAATCACCATCGACGGCGACCCGGCAGTGCTGAACCGCCCTTGCGTCGCCGTCGTCGGCTCGCGCAACGCCTCGGCCGCCGGGCTGAAGTTCACCGCGACGCTGTCGCGTGAACTCGGAGAGGCCGGCTTCGTCGTCGTCTCCGGGTTGGCGCGCGGGATCGACACGGCCGCGCATCAAGCGAGTCTGGAAAGCGGTACGATCGCGGTTCTGGCCGGCGGACTCGATGAGGTCTATCCGCCGCAGAACATCCCCTTGCTCGGGCGCATCCGTGAGCGGGGCGCGGCGCTGAGCGAGATGCCGCTCGGCTGGGTGCCGCGCGGGCGCGATTTCCCGCGGCGCAATCGGCTCGTCTCGGGGCTGGCTTTAGGAACGGTCGTGGTCGAGGCCGCCCGCAAATCCGGTTCGCTGATCACCGCCCGCTTCGCCAACGAGCAGGGCCGTCAGGTCTTTGCGGTACCAGGCTCGCCGCTCGACCCGCGGGCCGAGGGCGGCAATCACCTGATTCGCGAGGGCGCGATCCTTTGTGCCGAGACGGCGCATGTCGTCGATGTGCTGGCGCCGATGCTCCGGCAGAGCGACCTGTTCGGGGCCGTACCCATGCTGGCGCGAGAGGAAGCCGGACCGGAGCGGCGGAAGGATGCACTCTGGGACGAGCTCGACCTGCCGGAGATCCTGCCGGCCCCGAAGCTCGAGCTCGAACGCGAACCCATATCGCAGGGGGAGCACGCCGAAGACGCTCCCCGTCGACGCCTGCTCGACCTGATCGGCGCGACACCGATGGCAATGGACGATCTCGTTCGCGCCAGCGGTCATCCGGTGCGCGAGGTCAGCCGCATCCTGCTGGAGCTGGAACTGGAAGGCATGGTGCAGCGCCACGCCGGCGGCGCTCTTTCGCGATCGACATGACCCTGGCGGCGAGACGGTCAGCCCGCCGCGTCGCCCCAGCGGCTGCGCTCGCGCTCGGCCTCCGCCGCCGCAAGCTCGAGGAAGGTCACCAATAGGTCGAGATCGGCGGCGCGAGCCTGGTTGCCAAGTTCGGCGAGCATATTCGCTGCCTTTACGGCGACGTCGCGCTGCAGATTGCGTTGACGGGCTCGCTTCTCGACCAGAAGCTGCAGGGCCAGAGCCTCCGGTTCGCCGTGGTGATACAGGCCATGCGAGGAGAGAAGGGCGTTGCGAGGGTGGGTGGTCGTCGGAGAGGCCGGCATCGGGCGCTCCTGTCAGGTTGCTGGATGGAATTATTGCAACCTATAGTTTAATAAACTGCGAAACCGGATCTCAGGGCGAGCTGTCGGGGTCGGGCACGTCGCCGAGCTGCAACTGGCAAGTTCGGCGATTGATCGCAGCCTCCAGCCGGGTCATCTCGACGAAATAGGCGAGGCTGCTGAGTTGCGCCGCCCGGGCCATCGCACCGAGCTCGACGGTGATCTCCTCGATATAAGATGCAACTTCCAATTGCATGCGCGCCAGCGCGTCCATGCGGTACGGACCGGGCGAGGCCGAGGCGCGGCGGCTGATACCCGAAACTCGGGGCAAGTGATTGTCATCCTGATAGATTTTATCCTCCTTAATTCGCCGCGATATTGCTTTCCTCATCTCGCCCACCCCCGTGGCCGCATCAGTTGTAGGAAACGAACCGGCGTTCGACGACGCTATTCTTGCTACTCGATCTCCAGAAATGCAATCACTGCGTGTAATTATTTTCTTGAAAGGAACACTTTCCGGATTGGCGCGTTGATCTCCGGTCGCAATTCCGCCGCGATTGGTTCAGGCCCGGTTCAACCGGGGCGAGCTAAATCGGGCGTCAAGGCGGGAAGCCGCCGAGAAGGAGAATGCCATGTCAGTTTTCGGAAAGAGCCGTTTCCTCGTGACGCTCGCCGTCACCGGCAGCGTTCTGGCAGCAGGCCTGACGCCAGTCGTGGCGGGCCAGGCCCGCCCGGTCGGCTTCGACAAGAGCCGCCTCGATGCCGCTCAGGTCGACTACTCGCAATATTATCGTCGCGGCTGGCGCCACGGCAATCGTGGCGCTGCCATCGCTGCCGGCGTCGGCCTCGGCCTTCTCGGCGCTGCGGCGATCGCTGCCAGCCGTCCGCGTTATGCTGAGCCGGTCTATGGCTATGATGACGGCTACTATGACGAGCCGGTCTATGTGGCGCCGCGCCGCTACTATGCGCCGCGCTACTACTACCCCGACAACATCCGCGATCCGGCGGGCGGCAGCTATCGCTGACCACCGGTCAGGATAAACAGGCTTAATCAATTCTGAACGCCTGGCGCCTAGGCTCCAAGGGTCGCTCCTGTCGCATGACGGGGCGGCCCTTTTCTTGGCCTACGGGAGCTCGCGGTTCCGATCCCGGGGCCGTTGCCTTGCCGACCTTGGAGAAAGACGATGAAACCCTCGCTCAAGACACTGCTGTCCGGCTGCGGCGCCGTCGCCCTGGCGGTGTTCTGCTCCGGCGCGGCAATGGCCCAGTACTATTCAGATGACAGCTATGGCCGTCGCCGCGGCTATGACCGGGGTTATAATAACGGTTACGATCAGGGCCGCCGCGACAGGGGCTATGGTCGCGACGATCGCGGTTATGGGCGCGACGACCGGCGCTATGGCCAGGACGGTGGTGGCTATCGGCGCGGTCCCAATCCCAACAATCCGATGGCGGGCATGAGCATCGAAGACCAGAAGCGGGCGATCAAGAACCACCGCGATGCGCAGAAGAAGGCGATCAAGCGCGGCTACGTCATTCCGTAGCCCAGCCGTCCTCCGGCTCGTCCCCATCCGGCGTGAGACGGGCGAGCCGATCGAGCGCGCCTTGCAGAATGTAGGCTGCCGCCATCTTGTCGACGACGGCCGCCCGCCGGGCGCGCGAGGCGTCGGCATCGAGCAAAGTGCGGGTGACCGCGAGCGTCGACATCCGCTCGTCCCAGAACACGATCGGCAGCGCCGTCAGCGGCGCTAGATTGCGCACGAAAGCGCGGGTCGACTGGACCCGCGGACCTTCCGTTCCGTCCATGTTGAGCGGCAGGCCGATCACCAGCCCGGCGATCGCGTGCTTGTCCGCCAGCTTCAACAGCGCCGCAGCGTCCTGACGGAACTTGACGCGCTGGATCGTCTCCAGCGGCGTCGCGATCCGGCGCTCGACGTCGGACAAGGCGAGCCCGATCGTCTTGGTGCCGAGATCCAGCCCGAGCAGGCGTGCGTGCTCGGGCAGAGCGAGGAAGTGATCCAAAGCGACGAGATTGCTCATCTGCCGCCGGTAGCATGGGCCGCCCGCATAGGCGAGCGGCCCGCTTGATTCTGCTTTGGTTCAGTTGGCGTTCTGCGGCGTCAGTCCGGCCGCCTTCAACGCCGTTCCCCATTTGGCAACCTCGGCGGCGAAGCGCTTGGCATGGGCCTCGCGGGTCCATTCAGCCGTCGGAAAGGCACTGGTGCCGACCGCCTTGAATCGCTCGAGCACGGCAGGGTCCTTCAACGCGGCCTGCAACGCGCCGTTGAGCTTGTCGAGCGCTGCAGCGGGCGTGCCCTTCGGGGCGTAGAGCCCGTGCCAGATCGTCATGTCGATCTCGGTGCCGGCCTCGCGCGAGGTCGGGACGTTCGGGAGCACCCCGAGCCGCTCCGGCGAGGTCACCGCATAGGCGCGGATCTTGTCGGACTGGATCTGCGGCACGGCCGTGGTCGACTGGTCGCAGAGCACGTCGACCTGGCCGCCGACGAGGTCGTTCATCGCCGGCCCGGTGCCGCGATAGGCGACCTGGGCGAGCTTGACGCCCAGGGCCTGCGAGATCAGCACGGCGCACAGATGCGCGTTCGAGCCGACGCCGGCATGGGCGACGGTGAGCTTTTCGGCCTGCTGCTTGGCATAGGGAAAGAAGGCCTTGCCATCGACAGGAGGCAGCGCGAGCTTGCCGGCGATGACCATCGGCCCTGTGTTCACAAGCCCGATCGGCGCGAAGGCGGTCTGGGTGTCATAGCCGAGATTGCTGTAGAGCGCCGGCGCTGCGGCAAGCGCGAGGTGGTGGATGAGCATGGTGTGCCCGTCCGGCTCGGCCGCGACGAGGCGCTTGGCGCCGGCCGTGCCTCCTGCTCCGGCGATGTTCTCGACAACGACCTGCTGGCCGAGCGTGCGGCCCATATGCTCGCCGAGCAGGCGGGCGATCACGTCGCTGGGGCCGCCGGCGGCAAAGGGCACGATCAGGGTTATCGGTTTGGTCGGGAAACCTTGGGCCAGGGCAGGTGCGCCGAGCCCCAGCAGGGCGAGCCCTGCGAGGGCGCCGCGGCGCGTCATGAGGAATCTGCGGATATGCGCGATCATTCGTTTCCTCCAGTAGGGCGGCCGCTCTGCGTCGGCTTGGTCGAAATCTCGTGGCTCTCGGCCCCCGAGTTTGGTTCGCTCGGTTTCGAGCGAAACTTTAAAAATCTACAGCAAAAAACTGATTTTTCGCCGAAATAGGCGACTTGTTCTCGAGCAAACCTGGTGCGGGGACGGCTCAGCGCAGGTCCGACAGGTAGTGAACCTCCTGGGTCAGACACAGGCTGAGCCTGTGCTCTACGGGCGTGCCGTCGAGCGACAGGGCGATACGGTCGATCTGCAGGGCCGGCTCGCCAGCAGAAGCTCCGAGCGCGGCAGCGTCCTCCGCCGAGAGCATCACCGCCTTCAGCCGCTCGCGCGCATTGGCAATGGTGATGCCGTAATGGCCGGCATAGAGGCTGTAGAGATTGTTCGGGATCGGCCCGTTCTCCAGCCCCGGGAAAAGCTGCTGCGGCAGGCTGACCGTCTCGACGATCAGCGGTACGCCGTCGAAAGAGCGTTGCCGGCGGATGCGGATGACGGCGGCGTCCTCGGCGAGGTCGAGAGCCGCGCGCTCGGCTTCGTCGGCGAGAGTCGTCGTCACCGAGAGCACGACGCTGTCGGGAAAGCGCGGCGCCCCCTGGTCCGGCGCCAGCTTGAAGAACTGGAACAGGATGCGGCGCTCGTCATGCTCGGCGACGAAAGTGCCGCGCCCCTGGCGGCGAACGACGAGGTTCTCGGCGGCGAGCTCGTCGAGCGCCTTGCGCACGGTGCCCTGGCTGACGCCGATCTCGGCGGCAAGCTGGCCTTCGCTCGGCAGAATCGCGCCAGGCGCCCAGACCCCATCCATGAGCCGGCGCACGAAGATCGCCTTCACCTGCCGATAGAGCGGCCGGAAGCCTAGCGTCTCCGGCATATCGGGCTCTCGGGGCTGCCCTGCGATTTCGAGCTTGTGCACACTCATATGTCTTATATAAGACTTGAGCGCAGCCGCGTCGAGCCCGATTTCACGAACTCGGCCACGGTGTGAGGGATCACGGGAAACGGTCAGGGATATCAGCCATGAGCAAGCCGCATCTGCTGGTGCACGAGAAGAAGGACACGGTCGGTGTCGTCGTCGTCGAGGGCCTGAAGGCCGGGACCGACATGCTCTGTGTCGTCACGCACGACAATTCCGATTTCCGCCTTGCCGCCAAGATGGACATCCCGATCGGCCACAAGGTCGCGCTCAAGGACATCAAGAAGGGCGACACAATCTGGAAATACGGCCAGGACATCGGCAAGGCGATCGCCGACGTCGGCAAGGGCGAGCATCTCCACGTCCACAACGCCAAGACCAAGCGCTGGTGAACACCAAGCGCTGGTGAGCGCTGGCCTTCATCCATTCCGATCTTTGGGCTCCCTGCAGGTCGAGCCCTCAACCGTCCAGGAAACGCCAATGTCCTCCATCGTCGCCAATTTCGACCTCGTCAAAGGCAAGCTCGCCCGGGTGAAGGGCCGCAAGATCGAGGCGCCCGAGTTCAAGACGCCCTTCGTCAAGCGCCCGACCGGCCGCAGCCTCGATTCCTTCATGGGCTGGCGCCGCGAGAACGATCGCGTCGGCGTGCGCAACCATGTGCTGCTGCTGCCGCTCGACGATCTCTCCAATGCCGCCTGCGAGGCCGTGGCCAACAACATCAAGGGCACGCTCGCCATCCCGCATGCCTATGGCCGCCTGCAGTTCGGCGAAGACCTCGAGGTCCATTTCCGCACCCTGATCGGCACCGGCTCGAACCCGAACGTCGCGGCCGTCATCGTCATCGGCATCGAGGACGGCTGGACCAAGCGCGTTGTCGACGGCATCGCCAAGACCGGCAAGCCGGTGGTCGGCTTCGGCATCGAGGGCCATGGCGACATCGCCACCATCGCCAAGGCTTCCTATGTCGCCAAGGAGTTCGTGCAGTGGGCGACCGAGCTCCAGCGCGTGAAATGCGGCATCGAGGAGCTCTGGGTCTCGACCAAATGCGGTGAGTCGGACACCACCACCGGCCTGTCCTCCTGCCCGACCGTCGGCAACATGTACGACAAGTGGATCCCGCGCGGCGTCTACGGCGTCTTCGGCGAGACCTCGGAGATCACCGGCGCCGAGCATCTCTGCAAGGCGCGTGCGGCGACGCCTGAGGTTGGCGAGCGCTGGTACAAGATGTGGAAGGCCTATCAGGACGACGTCATCGAGGCCCACAAGACCGACGACCTCTCCGATTCGCAGCCGACCAAGGGCAACATCGCCGGCGGCCTGACCACGATCGAGGAAAAGGCGCTCGGCAACCTTGAGAAGATCGGCCGTGAGTGCAAGTTCATCGACATCCTGGAGCCGGCGCAGGCGCCGGAAAAGGGTCCCGGCCTCTACTACATGGACACGTCCTCGGCCGCGGCCGAGTGCGTCACCTTGATGGCGGCGGGCGGCTATGTCGTGCACACCTTCCCGACCGGGCAGGGCAACGTCATCGGCAACCCGATCGTCCCGGTCATCAAGATCACCGGCAACCCGAAGACCATGCGCACCATGCCCGAGCACATCGACGTCGACGTCTCCGGCATCCTGCGTCGCGATCTCACCATCCCGCAGGCCGGCGACGCGCTGATCGAGAACATCGTGCGCACCGCGAATGGCCGCCTCACGGCTGCCGAGGCGCTCGGCCATCGCGAGTTCTCGATGACCAAGCTATATCGCAGCGCCTGAGGAACTGCGTCTCCGGGCGCGACGAGGCAAAAGTGTCGGACAACGGGATCGTTTCCAAGATCGTTTCACTGCATGCGCCGGGGCGGGCAGTCTTGCCCGCCTATGTCCGTGCCCTGGAAGCGGGCTGGTCCCCGAACACGATGCGCAATGTCGCGCCTGAACAGCTGGCGGCGATCGCGGCCGATCCGGACGCCTTCGTCGCCGGGCTGAACAACCGCGGCGGCGCGATCCGCCTACATGACGGCAGCGAGGTCCCGCGCCTGCCGGATATGATCCGCTGGATCATCGCGGTCGACCGGCCGGAGCGTCCCTTCGTCGGCAGCATCAATCTGCGCTGGCAGGAGGACGAGGCCGGCAGGCCGGTCACCGAGCTGCCGCCGCATGTGCTCGGCCATGTCGGCTACACCATCCTGCCGGGGCATGCCGGGCGCGGCTATGCCAGCGCCGCCCTGGCGGCGGTGCTCGCGGAGGCACGCACCATCGGCCTGCCGTTCCTGAAGATCACCTGCGATGCCAGCAACGGCGCTTCGCGGCGGATCATCGAGAAAAGTGGCGGGCGTTTCATTGAAAGCTTCGTCGCCCCGTTCTACGGGCCGGAGGAGCGGCTGATGTATCGGATCGAACTGCAATCATGACTGAAACGGCCACCTTGCGCCTGACGAACGGACTGGGCCGGCTCGCACCGGGCATCGCCCTGTCGGCGGTGGTGGCGATCGCCTCCGTCCTGGCCGAGCCTGTGTTGAAGCAGCTCGCCGGCGGGCGTGTCGGCCTTCCGGCCGTCGTCATCGCGCTGGTGATCGGCATGATCCTGCATCCGATCGCCAATACGAAGCGCTTCGAGCCGGGCATGACCTTCTGCGTCAAAAAGCTGCTGCGCTGGGCGATCGCGCTGCTGGGTCTGCGCGTCGCGCTCGGAGACATCGCTGCGCTTGGCCTGAGCACCGCCTTGCTCGTCATCGTCGCGATGACCGCGACCATCGTCACCGGCTTCGTGCTGGCGCGCCTGCTCGGCCGCGAGCCCGGTGTCGGCGCGCTCGGCGGCGTTGCCACGGCGGTCTGCGGTGCCTCGGCCGCGCTCGCCACCTCGACGGTCGTGCCCGATTACCGCAACAAGGCCGCCGACACCGCCTTCACCGTGATCGCGATGAACGTGCTCTCGACGCTCGCGATGCTGGCCTATCCGCTGCTTTGCGCCTGGCTCGGCCTCTCGCAACAGCAGACCGGAATCATGCTCGGTGCGACCATCCACGATGTCGCGCAGGTCGTCGGCGCCGGCCAGGCGGTCTCGGACGAAGCCGCGAACGCGGCAGTGATCGTCAAGCTCTTCCGCGTCTTCCTGCTGCTGCCCGCGGTGCTGATCGTCGGCTGGTGGCTGACCCGCCATGGCGAGACCCATGGCGACGCCAAGGTTCCGGTGCCGGTCTTCGCCTTCGTCTTCCTGATCATGTGCCTGATCAACAGCGTGCTGAGCACGCAGGCAGGGGTCGCCGGCGTCTACCTGCCGATCCGCGACATCCTGCTCGAGATCTCGCGCTGGGGCCTGCTGATCGCGATCGCGGCGCTCGGCTTGGGAACCTCGATAGCCGCGATGGCCCGGCTCGGCTGGCGTCATCTCGCCGTGGTCACCGGCACCAGCCTCGTTATCCTCGTCGTCGCCACGAGCGGGATCATCCTGCTCGGCTGACCTATCATCACAGCGGAAAGAGCCATGACCGACATCGTCATCACCGAATTCATGGACGAGGCGGCGGTGGCGGCGCTGAAAGCGCGCTACAGCGTGCACCATGACCCCGAGCTTTTCGGCAAGCCGGACGAGCTCGCGCGATTGGTCGCCGACATCCCGGCGCTGATCGTCCGCAACCAGACGCAGGTCCGCGGCGATGTGCTGGCGGCGGCGAAGAAGCTGAAGGTGGTCGGCCGGCTCGGCGTCGGGCTCGACAATATCGACATGGAGGCCTGCTCGGCCCGCGGCATCAAGGTCTTCCCCGCCACCGGCGCCAACAGCCTGTCAGTGGTGGAGTACGTGATCGGCACGGCGATGACGCTGCTGCGCGGCGCCTATTTCGCCAATGCCGCGATGCTTGCCGGCGAGTTCCCGAAGACGAAACTGATCGGCCGCGAGATCGCCGGCAAGCGCATGGGCCTGGTCGGCTTCGGCGCGATCGCCCGCGATGCGGCGCGGCATGCCAAGGCGCTCGGCATGACCGTCGCCGCCTATGACCCCTATGTTCCGGCTGGCGACGCTTGGCAGGGCATCGAGAAGCTCGAGCTCGACGCCTTGCTCTCGACCTCTGACGTGATCTCGATCCATTTGCCGCTTACGCCCGAAACGCGCGGGCTGATCGGCGAGGCCGCCTTCGCCAGGATGAAGCCCGACGCCATCCTGATCAACGCGGCGCGCGGCGGCATCATGGACGAGGCGGCGCTGGTTGCGGCGCTGAAGGGCGGGCGCCTGGGCGGCGCGGCACTCGACGTCTTCGAGCAGGAGCCGCTCAAGGCCGATGGTGCCAAACTCTTCGCTGGCACGCCCAATCTGATCCTGACGCCGCATATCGCCGGCAATACAGTCGAATCGAACGGTCGCGTCTCCGGGCTCGTCGCCGAGCGGGTCATGGCCGCACTGGAGGGCAGGGCATGACGAAGCTCTCACTGGAAGCGGCCGAGCAGAAGGTCGCGGATCTGTTCATTGAGGCCGGCGCCTCGCCCGCCAACGCCGCCTCCGTCGCGTGGGCATTGGTGATGGCCGAGGCCGATGGCCTCAAGGGGCACGGCCTCATGCGGATCCCGACCTATCTCGCCATGCTGCGTGCCGGCAAGATCGACGGGCAGGCCATACCGATCGCGCGCAAGCCCAAGCCCGGCGTGCTAGCGATCGATGCCGGCCACGGCTTCGCCTATCCCGCGATCGATCTCGCCGTCAGCGAATTGCCCGAGATCGCCCGCGCGCAGGGGATCGCCTCAGCGCCGATCCGCCGTTCCAGCCATTGCGGCGCGGCCGGCCTGCATGTCGAGCGCCTGGCGGAGCAGGGGCTGGTTGCGCTGCTCTTCGCCAATACGCCCGGCGCTATGGCACCCTGGGGCGGCTCCAAGCCAATTTTCGGCACCAATCCGATCGCCTTTGCCGCGCCGCTTGCAGGGCGCGAGCCGGTGGTCATCGACATGGCCCTGTCCAAGGTGGCACGCGGTCCCATCGTCGCGGCAAGCCAGAAGGGCACACCGATTCCCGAAGGCTGGGCGCTCGATGCGGCCGGCAATCCGACGACGGACGCCAAGGCTGCGCTCGGCGGCACCATGGTTCCGCTCGGCGACGCCAAGGGTGCGACGCTGGCGATGATGGTCGAGATCCTCGCCGCCGCTCTGGTTGGTACGCATTTCGCCTTCCAGGCCTCGCCCTTCTTCAACGACGAAGGCGGCCCGTCCGACACCGGTCAGCTCATCCTGGCCATCGACCCCGCAAGCATGGGGGGCAACTGGTTCGCCGAGCGCATGAAGCTGCTGACTCACGCGATCGAGGAGCAGCCGGGAACGCGTTTGCCGGGTATGCGGCGCTACGGGCTGCGAGCCAAGGCACGGGCCGAGGGGATCGAGGTCGCTCTCTGAGCTTCACCGCCGCAATAGGCCGCATGACGCAAGGGAATTTGCCGCGACTTTTAGCGGACTTTCTCGCGAAAATTGAAGAACCCCAGAGCTATCCACGACGGCGCGGCCGACAATGCGGTCGCGCGGATTTGCCTTTGGGGGGACCATGAAGACCATGCTCATCGCCGCATGTGCCGCGGCGTTGCTGGCCGGCTGTCAGACGACGCAGCAGGCGGCCCAGACCATGCGCAGCGAATGGGTCGGCCAGAGCGCCGACTCCTTCTTCGTCGCCAACGGGCCGCCGGTTTCGAGCTTCCCGCGCGACAGCGGCGGCCAAATCTACACCTGGCGCGGGGGCGAGGCGAGCATCGTCCGGCCCGGCAGCTACCAGACCCGGCGTGTCCCGACGCAGACGCTGGACGGCCGCCGCAGCACCACGACGACCGTGACCTATCAGCCGCCGCAACGCGTCAACTATGTCTGCGAGGCTCAGATCGCGGCCGACGCGCAAGGCTTGATCGAGTCGATCCGGATCAGCCGCGACAGCGGCGGGATGTTCCTGTCGTTCTCGCGCTGCAGCGAGCTGTTCAACCGCGGCTAGACGAAGTCGAATCGATCAACGTCGACAAGGCCTTTGTCGGTGATCTTGAGATGCGGGATCACCGGCAGGGTCAGGAAGGCGACTTGCAGGAAGGGCTCGGCCAGCACGACGCCGAGCGCCTTCGCCGCTGCGCGCAGGCCTTCCAGCCCGTGCCGCACCGTCTCGAAGGGCTGGTCGCTCATCAGCCCGGCGACGGGCAGCGCCAATTCGGCCGTGACCTTGCCGTTGTCCGCCACCGCAAAGCCGCCGCCGGTCTCGATCAAGCGGTTGGCCGCCGCCGCCATCGAGGCCTCGTCGACGCCGACGACGCAGAGGTTGTGGCTGTCATGGCCGACCGAGGAGGCGATGGCGCCGTGCTTCATGCCGAAGCCGTGGACGAAGCCCGAGGCGATGCCGCCATTGCGGCCATGGCGCTCGATCACCGTGACCCTGACGGCGTCCTGGCCGAGATCGGGCAAGGCGAAGCCGTCTTTTGCCGGCAGACGCATGGAAAGCCGTTCGGTGATGATCCGGCCGGGCACGACGCCGATCACCGGTGTCTCCCCCTCGCGTGCCGTCACAGCGAAATCCTCCGGCGAAAGCTTGCGGCTGCGGACGCTGGCAAGGCCGACTGGAGGGACCATCTTCCGGTCTTCGAATAGCCTGTCCTCGACCAGTCTGCCGCCGGCAAACACCAGTTTGACGCGGCAGGCGGCGAGGTCCTCGACCAGAACGATGTCGGCGCGCTTGCCTGGTCCGATGAAGCCCCGGTCGAACAGGCCGAAATTCCGCGCTGCCGACAGGCTCGCCGTGCGATAGGTCGCGAGGATGTCGGCGCCATCAGCGATCGCAGTACGGATCATGTAGTCGAGATGGCCTTCCTCGGCGATGTCCAGCGGGTTGCGGTCGTCGGTGCAGAAGGCGAGGAAGGGCGAGGCGTCGCGCGTGATCAACGGGATGAGCGCATGCAGGTCCTTCGAGACCGAGCCCTCGCGGATCAGGATCGCCATGCCCTTGGCGAGCTTCTCGCGCGCTTCATCTGCTGTCGTGGTCTCGTGGTCGGTGCGGATGCCGGCGGAGAGATAGCCGTTGAGGTCGAGGCCGCGAACCAGCGGCGCATGGCCGTCGATATGCCGGTGCGAGAAGGCCTCCAGCTTGGCGAGACAGCCGGGGTCGCGATGCAGCACGCCAGGGAAGTTCATGAACTCGGCAAGGCCGATCACCTTGGGATGGTCCATGAACGGGATGAGGTCGCCAGCCTCGAGCGCAGCTCCCGCCGTTTCCAGATGCGTCGCCGGCACGCAGCTCGAGAGCTGGACGCGTAGGTCCATCCGCATCGCCTCGGCGCAATCGAGGAAATAGCGGATGCCGTCGGCGCCCAGCACATTGGAGATCTCATGCGGGTCGCAGATCGCCGTGGTGACGCCGTGCGGCAGCACGCAGCGCTCGAATTCGAGCGGCGTCACCAGCGAGGATTCGACATGCAGATGAGTGTCGATGAAGCCGGGTACCGCGATCAGGCCAGAGGCGTCGAAGCTCGCTTTGCCCTCGTAGCGGCCATGGGTGCCGACGATCGTGTCGCCGCAGAGCGCGATGTCGGTCGGTGTGAGGTCACCCGTAACGAGATCGAACAGCTGCGCGCCGCGAATGACGAGATCGGCCGGCTCGTCGCCGCGTCCTTGCGCGATCCGGCGGGCGAAGGTGGCTGCATCGGTCATCGGAAAACTCCTCGATCAGAAGAGGCTAGTCGTCCCGGGCGACCGCAGGGAGACCCGGGACCCATGCCCGAACACTGATCAAGTTGTGATCGGCGCTGTGACGGTCAGGCCAATCTCGCTATCGTCAGGCATGGGTCCCGGGTCTGCACGGCTGCGCCGCTCCGCCCGGGACGACTAGGGTAGGGTTATGTGGCTCTACATTCTCGCGAGTCAGAAGAATGGCACATTGTATGTCGGTGTGACGAACTCGCTGTCGAGACGCGTCGAGGAGCATCGCGACGGTCGAGGCTCCGAGTTCGCCCGGCGCTATCGCGTCATGCGGCTCGTCTACGCCGAATCTTTCGCCGATCCTAATGATGCGATCGCTCACGAAAAGCGTGTGAAGCATTGGCACCGCGCTTGGAAAATCGCCCTGATCGAACGCACCAATCCCGACTGGAACGATCTCTATCCAACCACCCATCTCGATTGAGCCGGCCAGCCCGGCTATACCCTGCCGGCACAGCCTTTCGCGGAGACCATCATGCAGCTCACCTGGTTCGGCCATTCGGCGTTTCGGCTCGACCTGCCCGGCGCCTCGGTCCTGATCGATCCGTTCTTCACCGGCAATCCAGCCTTCGAAGGCGATGTTGCCGCCGCCGGCAAGGGTGTCAGCCATGTCGTCATCACCCACGGCCACGGCGACCATGTCGGCGACACGCTTGCCATCGCCGCGGCGAACGACGCTACCGTGATCACCAATTATGACCTCTGCATGCACCTTGCCTCGAAGGGGCTGAAGAAGTTCCAGCCGATGAACACAGGCGGCACAGTCGATCTCGGCGCCTTCTCAGTGACCCTGGTCCGCGCCGATCATTCGGCAGGCATGGGAGAAGCGGGGGTGGCCGTCCCGGTCGGCAACGCCAATGGCGCGATCATCAAGGCGCCCGGCGAGAAGACGCTCTGGCACATGGGCGATACCGACATCTTCTCGGATATGGCGCTGCTCGCCGAGATTCACGGCGTCGAGGCCTGCATCTGCCCGATCGGCGACCGCTTCACCATGGGCGCCAGGACGGCGGCGCTGGCGATGACCCGCTTCGTCAAGCCGAAGCTCGCCATCCCCTGCCATTACGGCTCCTTCCCGATCATCGCCCAAGACGCGGCGGTCTTCGTCGAGGGGCTGAAGGGCAGCGGCGTCGAGGCGCTGGTGCCGGAGAAGGGCAAGGCGGTCACGATCTGACGCCGCAGTCATTGTGAGCCGCCCACACGCAGCGGGCCGCAAGTAAGTGCTGACTTACTGGCGGTCCGCGCGCTATAGCGCTGGCGAACCATTACCGGCGTTGCTGCGCCGATCCCAACAGGAGCCCGCCCATGTCGGTCGACGCCGCCACCGTCAAACGCGTCGCGCATCTCTCGCGCATCGCCGTCGATGATGCGGATGTGCCGAAGCTGCAAGGCGAGCTCAACGCCATCCTCGGCTTCGTCGAGCTGCTCAACGAGGTCGATGTTACCGGCGTCGAACCGATGACCTCGGTCACCCCGATGGTGATGAAGAAGCGACAGGACATCGTGAACGACGGCGAGATCGCTGACGAGATCGTCGCCAATGCGCCGGCCTCCGAGGACGACTACTTCATGGTGCCGAAGGTGATCGAGTGAGCGCCTGACGCGCTCCGCTGACCTTCATCGCCCGTTCCTATACGTTTTACGGATATTTCCCGTGACCGATCTCACCCGCCTGACCCTGACCGACGCCCGTGACGGGCTGAAGGCCAAGCAGTTCTCCGCCACCGAGCTCGCCAAGGCGCATATCGCCGCGGTGGAGCAGGCGCGCGCGCTCAACGCCTATGTGCTGGAGACGCCCGAGCATGCGCTGAAGCAGGCTGCCGCCTCGGACGAGAAGCTCGCCAAGGGCGAGGCTGGCCCGCTGGAAGGCCTGCCCCTCGGTATCAAGGACCTATTCGCGACCAAGGGCGTGCGCACCACCGCCTGCTCGCGCATTCTCGGCAACTTCGTGCCGCCCTATGAATCGACGGTCTCGTCGCAGCTCTGGCGTGACGGCGCCGTCATGCTCGGCAAGCTCAACAATGACGAGTTCGCCATGGGCTCGTCGAACGAGACCTCGGCCTTCGGGCCAGTAGTCAATCCCTGGCGACGCCAGGGTTCCAACGTCGGAGCAGGAGCTGCCGGCGCAATCGAGGGCAATCATCTGGTGCCAGGCGGCTCGTCGGGCGGCTCGGCCGCGGCCGTCGCCGCGCATCTCTGCCTCGCCGCCACCGCGACCGATACCGGCGGCTCGATCCGCCAGCCGGCCGCCTTCACCGGCACGGTCGGCATCAAGCCGACCTATGGCCGCTGTTCGCGCTGGGGCGTCGTCGCCTTCGCCTCCTCGCTCGATCAGGCCGGGCCGATCGGCAAGACCGTGCGCGACTGCGCGGTGATGCTGCGTTCCATGGCCGGACATGATCCGAAAGACACCACCTCGGTCGACCGCGCTGTGCCGGATTATGAGGCGTCGGTCGGCCGCTCGGTGAAGGGCATGCGGATCGGCATTCCCAAGGAGTACCGGCTGGAAGGCCTCAACGCCGAGATCGACGCGCTCTGGCAGCAGGGCATCGACTGGCTGAAGGCTGCCGGTGCCGAGATCGTCGAGATCTCGCTGCCGCATTCCAAATACGCCCTGCCAGCCTATTATATCGTCGCGCCGGCCGAGGCCTCGTCCAACCTCGCCCGCTATGACGGCGTCCGCTACGGCCTGCGCGAGCAGGGCCGCGACATCGTCGAGATGTACGAGAAGACCCGCGCCGCCGGCTTCGGCGCCGAGGTCAAGCGCCGCATCATGATCGGCACCTATGTGCTGTCCTCGGGCTATTACGATGCCTATTATCTGCGCGCCCAGAAGGTCCGCACGCTGATCAAGCGCGATTTCGAACAGGTCTACGACCAGGGCATCGACGCGGTGCTGACGCCGTCGACGCCGTCTTCCGCCTTCGGAATCGGCGAAAAGGGTTCTTCCGACCCGGTCGAGATGTATCTCAACGACGTCTTCACGGTGACGGTGAACATGGCCGGCCTGCCGGGTATCGCCGTGCCTGCGGGACTCGACAGCCAGGGCCTGCCGCTCGGCCTGCAGCTGATCGGCCGGCCTTTCGACGAGGAGACGCTGTTCTCGCTCGGGCGGGTGATCGAAGAGGCGGCCGGCCACTTCCCGGTGACGGAGCGCTGGTGGGCCTGAGCCTACCTTGGCGTGATCGGTCGCATTCCGAATCCTGATTTCCCGGACGCGACACAGGGTGGCAGTCTCCGCGCCTGATCAGGCTGCCGGAGACCGCCATGCCGTCCTATCCGTTCGAAACCGTCGACGTCTTCACCAACACCCGCTTCGGCGGCAACCAGCTCGCCGTCTTCACCGATGCGCGCGGCCTCTCGGATGCCGAGATGCAGGCACTGGCGGCGGAAATGAACTATAGCGAGACGACCTTCGTGCTGCCGCCGAGCGATCCGGCCAACACGGCGCGCGTCCGCATCTTCCACCGTACCGCCGAGATGCCCTTCGCCGGCCACCCCAATGTCGGCACCGCCTGCGTTCTCGCCGGCCATGGCCGCGACCGCGACGGCATCCTGCTGTTCGAGGAGATGGCGGGGCTCGTCGAGGTCAGGGTTGCGCGCGATGCCGCCGGACTGGTAACGGGCGCGACCATCGCCGCACCGCAGGCGCTCTCGCTCGGCATCCAGCTGCCGGCCGACGCGATCGCCGCCTGCGCCGGACTTCAGGCGCAGGATGTCCTGACTGGCCGCCATCTGCCGCAGCAGGCCTCGGTCGGGGTCAAGTTCTTCTTTGCCGAGGTCACGCCGGAGGCGCTGACACGGGCGACACCGGACATCGCAGCCTATCGCCGGCTCTCGGCCGCCAATCCCGTCCTGGAAGGGCGGCTTTCGATCTTCTTCTACGCCTGGGATGGCGACAGGGTGCGCGCCCGCATGTTCGCGCCGCTGTCGGGCACCTGGGAGGATCCGGCAACCGGCAGCGCGAGCGCGACGCTCGCCGCCCTGACCCTGTCGCTCTCCGACAAGGACAGCCTCGCCTTCGAGATCGCGCAGGGCGTCGAGATGGGCCGCCCGAGTCTGCTGAATGTCACGGCGCGGCGCGTCAACGGCGAGATCCGCGCCACCGTCGGCGGTGGCTGCGTGCCGGTACTGCGCGGCGAGGCGACGGTTTGAGACACGTCATGCTCGGGCTTGACCCGAGCATCTCAGGCCGATGAGGCGCCGGCCAACGCGTTCCTGTCATGAGATTCTCGGGTCTGCGCTTCGCTCCGCCCGAGAATGACCTGCTTGTCAGGTGCCGAGCCCCAGCTCCGCACGCAGCTTGCGCGTCAGCCCGGACGCGACCAGCCGGTGGCTCTCGCGCAGATAGTCGCGGAAGGCGCCGTCCGGCAGGCCTTCGTCGGAGAAGCGCTGGATCCATTTCATCCCGCGCGAGGCGAGATAGGGCGCCGGGCGACAACCTGGTGCGTCGCGCAGCATCTCATAGGAAATGGGCGAGCACTTGAACGAGACGAACAGCGTCCCTTCGGCATCGTCGCGGCCGAGCGCGAACACCTTGCCGCCGACTTTCCAGACATCGGCGCCACCCCATTGCACGACATGGCTGGTCGCGGGCAGGGCGGCGCAGAAGGCGTTATATTCGGCGAGGGTCATATCGTCCTGCTGTCGCGAGTCGCTTCTTCGGATCACCGGATATCCTAATAGCAGACAGCGGATGTCCGGAGCCGGGGATCCGATCCGCTAGCGTCGCCAGAATGGCTTGGCGATCTCCGTCTCGACCTGCTGTTTCGTCAGGCCAATATCCTTGAGCAAATGTGGATTCTCTTGCGCCATCTGTGCCAGCTTCCAACGAGCGCGTATCCGCTCGCACCAGGTTGCGAGCAGGCCTTGCAATGCAGTTTGAGGCGGCCTTGCCAGAGTGGGGGCATCGTTCATGGCAACCTCCCATGGTCCGCGGGCGCTCTGCGCCCGGAGTGAAGGGAGGTTTCGTTCTGCTGGATGCAGGCAGCGCGGTCCTTAAGCGCGCCCGAAGAGTTCCAAAAACTTCCAAACGGGCTATGGATCTAGCCCATGCAGGGATCGCGCTTCGCCTTCGGCCCGTTCGTGCTCGATCCGGGCGCGGGAACGCTCCGCGAGAACGATGTCCCCGTCAGCGCCAGCTATCGCGGCCTGAAGCTCCTCGCGGCGCTCGTGGCACGACCCGACGAGATCCTGAGCAAGGCCGAACTGCTCGACGCCGGCTGGCCGGGGCTGGCCGTGGAGGAGGGCAATCTCACCGTCCAGATCGCGCAACTGCGCAAACTTCTTGGGGCGTCATCCGAGGGCGGTGAATGGATCGCCACGATCCCGCGCGTCGGCTATCGCTTTACCGGCATGGTCGAACAACTCGGCGACCCCAGGCGAAAGCCCTTGCCGCTGCCGGCGAAGCCGTCGATCGCCGTGCTGCCCTTCGCCAATGTCAGCAACGATCCCGACCAGGAAAGCTTCGCCGACGGACTGACCGAGGACCTGATCACCGACCTCTCCCGGACGGCGGAGCTGTTCGTCATCGCCCGCAACTCGGCCTTCGCCTACAAGGGAAAGGCGAGGGATGTGCGCGAGATCGCGGGAGAACTCGGCGTGCGATATCTGCTCGAGGGGAGCGTCAGGCAGGCTGCAGGACGAGTCCGTATCAACGCCCAGCTGGTCGATGAGGTGACTGGCGATCATCTCTGGGCGGAGCGCTTCGATCGCAAGCTCGATGACATCTTCGCTGTCCAGGACGAGGTCACGGCCCGAATCGTCGAGGCCCTGCTCGGCCGGCTGCGCACGCCGCCACCGCGTAAGCGGCCGACGAGCCTCGAAGCCTATGATCTCTGCGTGCGGGCGCGCCGGCTGATGGACGATACACCACAAGCGGCGCAGGAAGCGCATCTTCTGCTGACCCGCGCGATCGCGCTCGACCCGGACTATGCCGAGGCTTATCGCTGGCTTGCCCTGAATCATTGGATGGGCTGGGTGCATTCCGGCGGCCCCAGCGAAGCCTCCCGCGGGATCGCCCTGGAGCTGGCGCGCAAGGCCGTGGCGCTCGATCCGGGCGATGCCGGCTGCCGCTGGTCACTGGCCTATCTGCTCGCCTATGAGCGCAGCTTCGCCGCGGCGGACGCGGAATTCGCCCGGGCGATCGAGCTTGATCCGAACGAGGCCGATGCCTGGGCGGCCTTGTCCGACATCACGGTGCTGGCCGGGCGGGTCGATGAAGGTCTGGAACACATCCGCAAGGCGTTCCGGCTGAATCCGTTCCCGGCGAGCTGGTATTTTCTGCCACTCGGTCAGGCGCTCTATGCGGCCGGAGAGCATCAGTCTGTTGTCGAGGCTCTACGGCGCAACGAAACCCATCGAACGAGCTCGCGTCGCTTCCTGGCGGCGAGCCTCGCCCAACTCGGCCAACTCGACGAGGCGCGCGCGGAGGTAGAGCTCTTCCTTGTCGGCAATCCGGATTTCAGCATCCGGCACTGGGCGGCGATGGAACCGTTCCGTGACGATGCACTGCGCGAGCGCTTCGTCGAGGGTTTCCGCAAGGCCGGCCTGCCGGAGTGACGGAACCAGCCCGGTCGGGCGTGGTTGATCTGCCGCTCAGGAACGCGAGGCGACGATGAAACTCTCAGGCGGCTGCAATTGCGGACAGGTCCGGTACGAGATCGACGGCGAGCCGATCCGCGTCGGGATCTGTCATTGCGAGACCTGCCGGAAAGGCTCCGGCTCGGCCTTCTCCTATTTCGGGATCTGGCCCAGAGCCGGCATCACCATATCCGGTGAGCTGGGCTGCTGGCAGAGCCGCGCTGGTCGCGAGCGCTTCTGCCCGGCTTGCGGCTCGCCGCTGTTCTGCTGGGCGGACGGCTCCGACGAGACCGAGATCAAGCTCGGCAGCTTGGACAGCCCGCCCAGTGCGCTGATGCCGGCCTATGAACTCTGGACCATTCGGCGCGAGCCATGGCTGGCGCACCAGAAGGGCGCCGAGCAGCACACCCGCGATCGCGAGCAGCCGGAGCCTAACGAAAGTTAGAAATTCTCGGCATCGACACCATGGGCCTTGGCCGCAGCGACAATCTGCGACCAGGTCTCGTCGTCGAGTGGGATGCCGTCGCGCTCGCGCTCGATCCGCGTCTTGCGTTCCTTGTCGCCGGGCGCCAGCACGGGCTGCGCCGGGTCCTGCGGGGCGGCAGCACGCACGAATTTGAGATAGCTCTCGATCCGCTGCTGGCGCAGGCCCGCATCCGGCTCAAGCCGGGCCGGGTCGATCAGCACACCGAACAGCGAATTGATGATCCAGGTCTTGTGCGGCTTCTGGTCGATGCGGGCGGCGCCCATCAGTCCGGCCGAGAGCAGTTCGGCGATCAGCGAGAGGCCGGCACCCTTGTGGTCGCCGAAGGGCAGCAGCGCGCCAAGCGGCAGGTCTGGCTGCGCGAAGACATGGCGGGGCTCGAGGGTCGGCCGGCCCTCGCCGTCGATGATGTAGCCTTCCGGCACGGTGACGCCCTTGTTGAGCGCGACGCGGGCCTTGCCGTGCGCCATGCGGCTGGTGGCGAAGTCGAGGATCAGTGGCTCGCCGCCCGGCACCGGCAGGCCGATTGAGATCGGATTGGTGCCGAAGCGCGCCTCCTTGGCGGCAAAGGGCGCGACGATCGGCGGCCGGCCGGCGACGTTGACCCAGAACACCGAGATCAGCCCGGCAGCCGCCGCGACCTCGGAATAGTGGCCGATGCGGCCGATATGGTGGGAATCGAGCAGGTTGAGCACGGCGACGCCGCCGGTCTGGGCGATCGCAATGGCGCGGTCGACGGCGTTGCGCGCGGTTGGCTGGCCGAGCGCGACATTGCCGTCGACGATCAGGAAAGAGCCGAGCTCGCTTCGGACGGCAAGCTTGGACTGCGGCTTCAGATTGCCGTCGGCGAGCGAGTTGAAATAGAGCGGCAGCATGCCGACGCCATGGCTGTCATGGCCGCTGAGATTGGCGAGCACCAGATGCTCGGCCGTCTCCTTCGCCTCGTCATCGCTCCAGCCGGCGGCGGTGATCATGGCGCGGGTGAGGGCGCGGAGCGCTTCGGGCCGGTGCAGGCGATAGGATGTCATGGCTGTCTGTCGGATGCTGAAATCGTCCTGCCAGAGTGCACGGGCCTGCGCTCCATGCAATGGACGCAGGCAAATGGCGCCATCCCGGCCGGCGCATCTCGACGTTGCGCTCACCAATCCTTATGTTGCTGTCAGCAATCCTGTTTTCACCGGACCTTGAATCCGGTCGAGGAGGGACGAGGAATGTTTTCGATACCCGGCCTGAAGGTGGTCTCGCTGACCGATGCCGCCGCTCGGCGCATTCGCGAGATCATGGTGCAATCGGCGCGCGATAACCCCGATGCGCCCGCGCTAGGCCTGCGCGTCGGCGTCAAGAAGGGCGGCTGCGCCGGCATGGAGTACACCTTCGAGGTCGCACGTGCGATGGGCAAGGGCGACGAGGTCGTGACCGAGAAGGACGCGACCGTGATCGTCGACGCCAAGGCGGTGCTGTTCCTGCTCGGCACCGAGCTCGACTTCAAGACCGACCGCTTCTCCTCGACCTTCGTCTTCAACAATCCGAACCAGGTCTCGGCCTGCGGCTGCGGCGAATCGGTCGAGATCAAGCCGCGCTCGGAGAGCGCGCTCGCTCAGTGATCGGATAGCGGAGGCCGCTCAGGCGACCTTCGCGGCGTCCTGGATCGCCTCCTCGGTGACGGTGCGGTTGCGGCCGTCGCGCTTGGCCTGCAGCAGCGCATTGTCGGCCCGCTCGACGATCGAGCTCGCGGTGTCGCCGCGCCGATAGACCGAGACGCCGAGCGAGATGGTGATCCGCCCAAGGCTCTCATTGGTCGAGCGCTTCACCAGTTCGCGTGTCAGCAGCGCCTGGCGCACCGTCTCGGCGCCGAACTTGCCGGCGACGACATCGGCCTCCGGCAGGATGATGGCGAACTCCTCGCCGCCGAAGCGGGTGATGATCGCCTTGTCCTTGAACTTGTCCTTCATGGTCCGGGCGACCAGGCGCAGCACCTGATCGCCCGTCAGGTGGCCGTGCATGTCGTTGAAGTGCTTGAAGAAGTCGATATCGGCCATGACCAGCGCGAAGGGCTCGCGCCGCAATGTCGCCTGATCGATCGCCTTCTGCAGCATCTCCTCGAAATGCCGGCGATTGGCGAGGCCGGTGAGAGGGTCGGTCAGGGCCTCGGCCCGCGTCGATTCCAGCGCCTCGCGCAGATTGCGGATCTCATGCGCGCTTTCGCGCAGCTGGCCTTCGAGCTGGGTCTTGCGGGCGACCTCCTCGCGGGTCGACAGGACCAGTGCCTCGACCCATTCGCGCAGCTTCTGCCGATCGGCTGACGGAGGCACTTCCTCCGACATGGCGCAAAGCCGGCCGTGATATTGCTCGCTGGAGCTGAGCGCCCGGTCGACCAGCGCCATCATGCTCTCGATCTCTGAGAGCACCTGCAGGCTGGTGCGCTCCGCCTGGCGCGACAAGCGGTCGGTGCTGACGAATTTCTCGTAGAGCGTATCGATGTCAGCGACGCCGACTTCGCCATTACTGGCGGCGATCACAGCTTGCATCGCCATGCTGAGCGCCGGCATCTCGCCGCTGAGATGGGCGTACCAAACTTCGAAAGCGCGCGGATAACCCGGGGAATAATGCTGTCGCATCGCTGCGACGACCTGCTCGGCGAAGTCGTGAGCCTGCGGCGAGCCTGCGCTGCTGTTGGTCATGACATCCTGTCCCCTGCCGGGCGCGAAATTCTTCCGCGCCCGCTACGCGCCTGACCCTAGGGCAGACGAAGTTAAAGCAAGGTTGCCAGGAAACCTGGTTTTAGCCGACGCGGACGGGGCGCAGCAGGAAGGCAGGCACGTGGTCGCCGAGGCCCTTGACCTTCGGGCCGTCATCGAGGTCGTCGCGGCGGGACGACCGGCCACGGTTGCCGTGCTGCGCGCCGTTGCCAGACGCTTCTTCGCGGCGCGGCGCGCGCGGTGCCTCGTTGCTGCGCGCAGCCTCCACCTCGGCCCGCTCGGGGCGGCCTTCGGATCGAGCGTGCTCGTTCCTTGGCTCGCCGCGCGACGGCTTGCCATCGCGGCCACCGCGTTGCGGGCGGCTGCCCTTTCGGTCGTCGCCACGGCGGCCACGGCGCTCTTCACGCGGCTCGGCTGCCGGCAGGCTCTCAAGGCCCGGCCCGGCCCATTCGATGCTCTGGCCAGTCAGTTTCTCGATCGCGGCGACGAGTTTGTCGTCATGGCGGGTGACGATGGTGAAGGAGGCGCCCTCGCGTCCGGCGCGGCCGGTCCGGCCGATGCGGTGGACATAGTCCTCGGCATGGGTCGGTACGTCGAAGTTGAAAACGTGGCTGACGGCCGGAATGTCGAGGCCGCGCGCCGCGACATCGCTCGCGACCAGGATCGGGTTCTCGCCGGTGCGGAAGGAATCGAGTGCCGCCATGCGGGCGTACTGGTCCATGTCGCCATGCAGGGCCACCGCCGGGAAGCCGTGCTTCTGCAGGGACTTGTGCAGCGTTGCTACATCGCGTTTGCGGTTGCAGAACACGATCGCGTTCTGCAGATCCTTGGCGTCCTTGATCAGCCGGCGCAGCGTCTCGCGCTTCTCGTAGTCCTGGCTGTTCGAGGCGATCAGGCGCTGCGTGATCGTCGCCGCGGCGGTCGCGGGCCGAGCAACCTCGACGCGGACCGGATTGTGCAGGAACTGCTCGCTGATCCGCGTGATCTCCGGCGGCATCGTCGCCGTGAAGAACAGGGTCTGCCGCGTGAAGGGAACAAGCTTGCAAACCCGCTCGATGTCCGGGATGAAACCCATGTCGAGCATGCGGTCGGCTTCGTCGATGACGAGCAGCTCGACGCCGGTCAGCAGCAGCTTGCCACGCTCGACATGGTCGAGCAGGCGGCCGGGCGTTGCGATCAGCACGTCGACGCCGCGGGTGATCTTGGCGTCCTGATCGCCGAAGGAGACGCCGCCGATCAGCAGCGCCACCGAAAGCTTCTGGTTGACGCCGTAGCGGACGAAGTTCTCCTCGACCTGCGCGGCGAGCTCGCGCGTTGGCTCGAGGATCAGCGTACGCGGCATCCGGGCGCGGGCGCGGCCGGTTTCCAGGATGGTCAGCATCGGCAGGGTGAAGGCAGCGGTCTTGCCGGTGCCGGTCTGGGCGATGCCGAGCACGTCCTTGCGGGCGAGCACGTGGGGGATGGCCTGGGCCTGGATGGGGGTGGGCGTCGTGTAGCCGGCGGTGGAGACCGCGGTTAGAACCTTATCGCTCAGGCCGAGTTCGGCAAAAGACATCGATAGCTGCGCTTCTCAAGGGTCGGGGACACGTGGCGGGATGACCGATCGACCGCAACGGTGGCGCGACTTTGCTGGGTTGCGCGCCTTCGGACGCCCGTGCAATGCAGAAAAAACGGGGCAAAGTCAACATTCTAGAGCCTGTTCCGATCTACTTGCATCGCAAGGCGGTCATCCGAACGGTCTCTGAACATAAAACGGGTAGGGATTTACGGCCGGCTTGCTTCAACCTGGTCCGATTGGCCCGAGCAGGATTCGTGAGGAGTGAGCGCGATGCAGACCAAGATACCCGAGGCGCTCGTCCTGATCCCGGGCCTGAATTGCACGCCTGCACTCTATACCCCGCAATGGCTCGCCTTGGCTTCGGGCCGGCAGATTCTGGTCGCTGACAACACCACCGACGACGCGATCACCGCCATGGTCGAGCGTTTGCTGGCCACGGCACCAGAGCGCTTCGCGCTGTGCGGGTTGTCGATGGGTGGCTATGTCGCGTTGGAGCTGATGCGCCGGGCACCGCAGCGGGTGACGCGGCTCGCCTTGCTCGACACCAGCGCCAAGCCGCCGACGCCCGAGACCAACGCGCCGCGCGAGCAGATGATCGCGCTGGCGGAAAGGGGCGCCTTCGACAATGTCGTGACCTTGCTCTGGCAGAAGCTGGTCGCGCCCGACCGGCTGGCCGACGAGGCGCTGCGGCTGGAGGTGCGGGCGATGGCCGAGGCGGTAGGATCGTCAGGCTTCATCCGCCAGCAGCGCGCCATCATGGGCAGGTCCGATGCCCGGCCGGTGTTGCGGACGATATCTGTCCCGACGCTGGTCGTGGTCGGTGCGGAGGACGCGATCACGCCGCCCGACGAGGCGCGCGAGATCGCCGGTGGCATCGGGGCGAAGGCGCGTTATCTGGAAATACCGGGCTGCGGCCATCTCTCGACGCTGGAAGCGCCGGAACTCGTCACAGCGGCTTTGTTCGACTGGCTCGATTGAGCCTCAGCGCGGGACCACGCAGGGGTCGAGCTTCGTCTCGCTGGCCCGCTTGACGATCGAGCCGGTGACCAGCGGGTCGATCGCCTGGCCCTTCGCCGCGGCCTGGGCGACCTGGCGCATCGCGTCGCGGTCGAGCTGCGCGGTGTGGTTCGAGACGAAATTGGCGGCGATGACGGAAAGGAAGGCGATCGCTGCGCCTGCCTTTGCGACATCGGCGACCATGGTGCCGCGCTTGTTGCGCAGGAAGGCGATGACGAGCCGCATCGCGGAACTCCGGAAAGCAAAGGGCGTGGATCGCCGATAGACGGAGCATGCGGCCGTGGCTGTAAAAACTTGGTTAGCGAAGGGTCTCTCGCTCAGTTCGTCGTCGCTTGGCGCGAATAAAGGCCTTACGTTGGGATAGCCTATGGTCGTCACCGTCAAAGGGGCGTCGCATGCTGAAACTGGGTGCCCTGGGCGAGCCAGTCCGGCTGTTGCAGAACCAGCTCAACCTGCTGCCGACGCGGCTCGTCAAGCTTGTCGTCGATGGCATCTTCGGCACGCGCACGCACGGCCGGGTGCTGGAATTCCAGGGCAACAACCAGCTCGAAAAGGATGGCGTCGTCGGCCCGCTGACGGTGCAATTGCTCGAGAATCTGCTCAAGAATCTCAACAATATCCTGCCGGTGCCGCCACCCATGCCGGTTCCCAAGAAGCCATCGGTGGTTCGGCTGGTCACCGACGAGATCCTTGGTTCCTTTCCATCTGCGAACGGCCTCATCACGCAGGTCATCCCGCCGATCGCGGTGATCCAGACCGCGACTTACAAGCAGGGAGCAGGTGGCCCTCCACTGGATTTCCAGATCATGCCGGCGACGACCGGCCGGCTCGCGATCTTCGCCGCCCGCAACAAGGACGGTATCGAGCGCGCGGTGATCCTGCTGCTGCCGGCACAGGTCAAACCGGATCGCCTGCTGATCTGCATCAGCCACGGCTTCGGCGGGCAGGGGCCGAAGACGCGGGCCCGGCTCGCGGCACTGAACTGGACCAACCCGCTGTCTAAGCCCTTGATCGACTATGTGCTGCTGAATCATGTCGTCAATCGCTGGGGCGCCCAGACGCTCGCGGCCCAGAAGCGCAATCTCGGCTACATGCAGATCGTCCGCTCCGGTGCAGCCGGCGGCGAGCTCGGGCCCTTCGCCAGGGATGCGACCTTCCTGCGGCAGGCGCTCACCGAGATGAGCGACCTCACCAATGGCGCCTTCTCGTTCGACACGCTCGAGACGATGACCTTTTCGAGCGGCATCAGCGATCACAACCTGTTCGTCTCGCATGCCGAGAAGCAGTTCGACATTGCGGCCAGCTATGCCATCGACCCCGTGCCGCAGACCCGGCCTGCAACCTCGAAAGGCAAGAAGCGGCTGTTCCGCAGCGGAGTGACCTCGCAGGGCCCGCCGCTGCCCGGCTCGGATTTCCTGCCCGTTGGCCGCTGGCGCAATGAATGGGCGAATTTTCGCCTGAAGACCGACGGCGAATACGACTACATGCACAATTGGACGATGCCGTTCTACTGCCTCTATCTCGGCATCCAGACGTCGTGACGAAAAAGCGCTGCGCTGTCAGCGCTTGCCTTCCAGCCTGCCACGATGCTCGCGGAACAGTGCGCGCAAGGCGTCGAGAGCGGCCAGCACAGCCGGCCGCTGCCTGCTGCTCTCATGCGAGACCAGGAAGATCTCGTCGGCGGTCGCCTCCGGAGGCTCCTCCAGCCGGATCAGCCCCGCATCGGCATCCGCCAGGAAGCAGGGCGCCATCGAGACCGCGCCGGACGAACGGATGCTCTCATAGCGCGCAGCGGAATCGCCGACACGGGCCGCGATCGGTCGTCCGGCGGCCCAGGCGAGGATGTGCTGCTCGATGCGCGAGGAGACGTCGCGGCTCACCGAGATCACCGGCGCGGTCGCAGGGTCGATATCGCGGTGGACATAGAAGGCCTGCGCCAACTTGCCGACCTTCTGGCCGAAATAGCCGGCGTCTTCCGGCGGCTTGCGCATCCGGATCGCAATCTCGGCCTCGCCGCGCGCCAGGTCGAGCCGCTCGCGCGTGCTGATAATGACGATCTCGATGCCGCCGGCAGCGGCCGAGAGCCGGGCGGCATGCTGGGTCAGGAACAGGCTGATCGATGTCGTTGCCGTGATGCGCACCGGGGCATCGTCGCGGGCGCGGGCGGCGTTTGCCCGCGTCTCGAAGCGCGCGACCGCCTCGGCCGCCGCCGCTGCATCCGCGGCGAGCGAGAGGCCGATCTGCGTCGGGATCAGACGGTTGGCACCGCGCTTGAATAGCGGCAGGCCGAGCCGCGCCTCGAAGGCTTTCAGGCGTCGCGCAACCGTCGTCTCGCTCAGTCCGAGCGCAGACGCTGCCAGAGCGAGCCCGCCCGCGGCGGCGACGGCGTGGAAGATTTCGAGATCGGCCCAGAGCGAGGTCTGGGCCGAGGCCAGGGCATTGCGTCGAGATGGAGAGGCAGGAGGCTCGCCCATGCGCTCAAGGGCCGGAGATAGGGCGCGGGCTCGTGGCGCCGGGAGGGATCATGGTCGGCATCGTGCGGGTCTGTCGGCATGCGCGCAAGATGGGCGCATGTCGGTGGCAAGACAGCCCGGCAGGCTTGCCGGGGAGCCCGGCGCGAAAGCCTGCCAGTCTTCGCCTCACAGGTCGATCAGCTCGCCGGCGAAGGCAGCCCGCTCCTGGATGAAGAGGAAGCGCGCCTCGGGCTTGTTGCCCATCAGCCGCTCGACCGTGTCGGAGGTCTCTTCCTTGGCCTCATGGTCGACCATGACCTTGAGCAAGGAGCGCTTGCTCGGGTCCATCGTGGTCTCCTTGAGCTCGGCCGGCATCATTTCGCCCAGGCCCTTGAAGCGGCCGATTTCGGGCTTCTTGCCCTTGAAGACAGTCTCGATCAGCTCGTCCTTGTGGGCATCGTCGCGGGCATAGACGGACTTGGTGCCATGCCGCAGCCGATAGAGTGGCGGCACGGACAAGTAGAGATGGCCCTTCTCGATCAGGCGCGGCATCTGGCGCCAGAAGAACGTGACCAGGAGCGAGGCGATATGGGCGCCGTCGACGTCGGCGTCGGTCATCACGATGACCTTCTCGTAGCGCAGATCGTCTTCGCGGAACTGGCTGCCGATGCCACAGCCCAGCGCCAGGATCAGGTCGGCGAGCTGCTGGTTGGCGTTGAGCTTTTCGCGCGTCGCATTGGCGACGTTGAGGATCTTGCCGCGCAGCGGCAGGATCGCCTGGTTGGCACGATTGCGCGCCTGCTTGGCCGAGCCACCGGCGGAATCGCCCTCGACGATGAACAGCTCGGAGCCTGCGGCGCCGGCATTGCTGCAATCGGCGAGCTTGCCGGGCAGTCTCAGCTTGCGCGTTGCGGTCTTGCGCGAGACTTCCTTCTCGAGGCGCCTGCGCTGGCGTTCCTCGGCCCGGTCGACCGACCAGTCGAGCAGCTTCAGCGCCTGCTGCGGCGAGGCTGCGAGCCAGTGGTCGAAGGCATCGCGGATCGCGTTCTCGACGATGCGGGCCGCTTCCAGCGTCGCCAGCTTGTCCTTGGTCTGGCCCTGGAATTCCGGCTCGCGGATGAAGACCGAGAGCATGGCGGCGCAGGTCGCCATCACGTCGTCGGCGGTGACCTGTGCCATGCGCTTGGACTGGCCGATGCGCTCGGCATGGTCGCGCAGGCCGCGCAGCAGGGCGATGCGCAGGCCCTGCTCATGCGTGCCGCCTTCCGGCGTCGGGATCGTATTGCAATAGGAGGAGGAGAAGCCGTCTTCGCCGGTCGCGAGCCAGGCCACCGCCCATTCGAGCGAGCCGTGGCCGCCCTCCTTGGTGACTTTCCCAGAGAAGATCGGTTCGGCGACGAGGTCCTTGCCCTCGATCTCGCGGGCGAGATAGTCGCGCAAGCCCCCGGGGAACTTGAACACTGCCTCGGCTGCGACATCGCCTTCCGGCTGCAAGCGCGAAGGTGCGCAGCGCCAGCGGATCTCGACGCCGCCGAACAGATAGGCCTTGGAGCGGGCCATGCGGAAGAGGCGGGCGGGAACGAAATGGGCGCCTTCGCCGAAGATCTGCGCGTCCGGATGGAAGCGCACGCGCGTGCCGCGCCGGTTCGGTGCCCGGCCGACGGTCTCCAGCGGCCCGAGCGGCAAGCCGCGCGAGAAGCTCTGGCGATAGAGCATCTGGCCGCGCGCGACCTCGACCTCGACCAGATCGGAGAGCGCGTTGACGACGGAAACGCCGACGCCGTGCAGGCCGCCCGAGGTCTCGTAGACCTTGGAGTCGAACTTTCCGCCGGCGTGCAGGATCGTCATGATCACTTCGAGCGCCGACTTGTCCGGAAACTTCGGATGCGGGTCGATCGGCATGCCGCGGCCATTATCGGTGACCGCGAGCGAGCCGTCGGCGAAGAGCTCGACATCGATGAAGCTGGCATGGCCGGCGACCGCTTCGTCCATGGCGTTGTCGATCACCTCGGCGAAGAGGTGATGCAGCGCCCGCTCGTCGGTGCCGCCGATATACATGCCCGGCCGGCGCCGCACCGGCTCCAGCCCTTCGAGCACCTCGATCGCCGAGGCGTCATAGTCGGCCTCGGAAGGCGTGCCGCTGCGCGGCGGCGGGGCAGGGCGCGCGGCCGGCTTCGGCGCAGGGGCGGGCGCACGCGATTCCTCGCGCATCTCCTTGCCGCCATCGTCGCCGAAGAGATCGTCCGCCATCGTCACCATACTCGCTGATTCGCTTGGTCTGCAGGATATCGTATCGGCATGCCGGCCGCTTGCCGGAGCCCCTATAACCCGCCTGTCATCCGCAATAAACCGATCGGATTGCCGCCGGAAGTCAGGATGAGCGAGGCCGTCGCCGAACCGTCATCCCGAGATGGCACAGCCGGCCAGGGAACCCTGGCCGCTGCTTGTCGGTTCAGCAGCCGTTAAGGGCCTCGGTTTCATCATCGTGATGCGAATCGGGACTGGTCCCGACAACGCATTCGGCTAAGCTGGCTAGAGGGGGAAGGTCTCGTGGCGTCGCGTTCCGCAGTACCCAATATCCGCATTGCCGGCCTCGAGCGGGCCGCGCGTTTCGCCGGCGAGGCCTTCGCTTATGAGGAACTCTCCGGCGTCGAGACGCGGCACGATGCCGAGAACGCGCAACTGCGACGGCTCTGGTGGGCCGCCGCCATCGTCGCGCTGATCGGTCTGGCGATCGTCGCGCTGCGCTGAGCGCCTTGAATTCGTGTTTCAGGCGGGCGCCTTCAAGCCGTCGTAGAAGCTGAGATGGGCGAGGGCGGCCTCGTCCCATAACCTGGCGAGATCGACGCCGATCGCCTCCGCCTTGCGAGCCTGGGCGGCGAGGATCGCTTCGGCGAAGCGCTCGGGCGCCGCGTCGACCGGGCATAGCACCGTCGCCGGATTGTCGATCTTCGCTTTCAGCGCCGGGGCAAGCGCGAACTCGTCCTGTTGCTCCGGTTCGGTCGAGACCAGCGGGACTGCGAGCTGGCTGACCGCCTGGAAGCTGCCGCGCCGCGTGCTGATCCCGTCGGTGAAGGGCAGCAGGAAGACGTCGGCGGCGGAGAGCGTCGCCATCAGCTCGCCTTCGTCGTCGATCCGGCCGCGGAAATCGAGCCAGTCGGCGACGCCGAGTTCGCTCGCGAGCGCAAGGAAGGCTTCGCGATCTCCAGGCTTGTCCCAGAGGAAATCGCCGCAGATCAGCAGACGTGCCTTGACGCCGCGCTGATGTAGCGCCTTCGTCGTGCGCAGCAGGACATCGGGCCGCTTGCTGGCATAGAGCACGCCGAAATAGCCGATCACGACATCGGCTTCGCTCGCGCCGCTGCCGCGCAGCTTCACCCGTTCCGCCGCGACCCGCTCGGGATCGATCCGCGCCGGCATGATGTTGGGGCCGATCGGGATGACCGGCGCCGCCAGCTTCTTCGCCGCGCTGACCAATGGCGTCTTCTGGAAGCTCTCGCGCTGCTGCTGCGAGACGAGGACGAAACCGTCGCAGGCGAGGATGTCCGGCACCATCGAGAGATAGCGCAGGTGATTGAGCGAAGCCCATTCGTGCAGGGTGATCGCGATGCGGCCCTTGCGCGTCATCAGCCGTGCCGCCATCAGCGCCGAGCCCGGTACGATGCTGTTGCCCCAGCCTTCGATCGGCATCTGGAGATGCACGATACGGTCGCGGCGCAGTTCCTCGGCGATGGCGCCGATGAAGGCTGCCGGGTGCTCCGGCTCGATCGTCCGGATCGCGACGAGGCCCGGGCGCAGCGCGTTGACGGCGCCGACAAGCCGATAGGCGTAGTCCATCACCGCGCAGGTGACGGGCCTGGCCGAGCCGAAGATGACGACGGAGGGGGTGGGAGAGGGTGAGTGCATGCGCCTGCGGTCGTGCGGAGGATGAGCCGCCGTCTATCGCACAGCTTTCCTAAGCTTGCGTTGAATCAGGCGGCCGCTTCCAGTGGACCGAAGCTCGCGACCAGATTGCAGCGCCGCTCCGGAATGCTGCTGATCTTCGCTGCCCAGCAGGCGTAGCCAAAAATCAGCCGCTTCATTTCCTGAAGCGGGCGGCTGCCATCGTCACCGGTTTCACGCAGGCATGAGAGGGTGTCGAAGCCGGCGGCGCGCAACTCGGCCCAAGCCTTCTCGCCGTCCGGCTTGCGATTGCTCTCGAAGGTCAGGATCGGGCGATGGCGGGCGAAGGTCTCGCGCAGCCCGGCGAAGACGTCGGCCTCGAAACCCTCGACATCGCATTTCACGAAGCCGATCCGCTTCGCACCGCTCGCGATCTCCGGTTCGTGCTGCGCCAGATAGCGGTCGCCCTGGCGCACCGGCAGCACGATGTCGCCTTTGCCCGAGGCGAAGCTGCCGCTGCCGTCATTGCCGGCCTGGAGCAACGAGAAGCGGAGCTCGGCGTCTTCCCGCCCCAACCCGACCTCGTGCAGGCGGACATTGCCGGTCCCGGACAGCAGGAGATTGGTCTTGAACAGCGATGCGATGGGAGGATTGGGCTCGAAGGCGATCACCTCCGAGAACGACCCCGCCAATGATACAGAATGATTTCCTATGTTGCCGCCGATATCGAGGAATGCGGTGCTCTGCAGATTCCGAGCGTGGAATATGGCCTTGAGCAGCTCGATCTCGCGGCGCTCGTAAATGCCGTTTCCGATGATGGAGATGCCGAGATAATCGGTTGGGATGACGGCTAGCCGGGGAGCAGGAGGGAGGTGCTTCCTGCTGCCCGGCACGATCGCTTTGGCCAGCAGGTCGTAGGCGCGCCGGATCGCATAGGTCGCGCGCGTCTCGTTGATCCTCAGCATGGCCGGCTCATTCATTGAGATCACTGAACGCATCCCTAGCAGCGATCCTCTGCTGAATATTTAACCTGTGGTTGAGGTCATCTGCGGGCCTGAGCGCCCCCCCGCGGGCGTGGCCGAGCACCTGTCTACGGCGGGACGATGAACCGGATTGACGGCCGAATGAGGCAACGATCTCGCCACCGCCGTGGGCAGCGTGACCTTCGGCCACAACCGCCATCTCTGAACGGCCAGCCACGCGGTTCGGCTCGCGTTTCCCGCATCAACAAAAAAACCGGGGCGTTTCCGCCCCGGTTCGAAGGTGGACTGCGGATCACCGCAGTCGGGAGGAAATCCTGTCCGGGCCAAAGTCCCGGCCGGAACCCTGCTCAGTAGGAATAGTACATCGTGAACTCGACCGGGTGCGGCGTCATCTCGAAGCGCGCCACGTCCTGCATCTTGAGCTCGATGTAGCTCTCGATGAAATCGTCGGTGAAGACGCCGCCGGCCTTGAGGAAGGCGTTGTCCTTCTTGAGCGAATCGAGCGCCTCGCGCAGCGAGCCGCAGACGGTCGGGATCTTCTTCAACTCGCGCGGCGGCAGGTCGTAGAGGTCCTTGTCCATCGCCGGGCCCGGATCGATCTTGTTGAGGATGCCGTCGAGGCCGGCCATCGTCAACGCGGCGAAGGCGAGATAGGGGTTCGCCATCGGATCGGGGAAGCGGACCTCGACGCGCTTGGCCTTCGGCGAGGTCGTCCACGGAATACGGCAGGAGGCCGAACGGTTGCGCGCCGAATAGGCGAGCAGCACCGGCGCCTCATAGCCCGGGACCAGGCGCTTGTAGGAGTTGGTCGACGGGTTGGTGAAGGCGTTCAGCGCCTTGGCGTGCTTGATCACGCCCCCGATGAACCACAGGCACTCCTGCGACAGGTCGGCGTACTTGTTGCCGGCGAAGAGAGGCTTGCCGCCCTTCCAGATCGACAGGTGGACGTGCATGCCCGAGCCGTTGTCGCCATAGACGGGCTTCGGCATGAAGGTCGCGGTCTTGCCGTAGCTCTGCGCGACGTTGTGGATGGCGTACTTGTAGACCTGCATGGTGTCGGCCATGTGGGTCAGCGTGTCGAACTTCAGGCCGAGCTCGTGCTGGGCCGAGGCGACCTCGTGGTGGTGCTTCTCGACCTTGGCGCCCATGGCAGCCATGGCCGCGAGCATCTCGCCGCGCATGTCCTGCGCGGAGTCCTGCGGCGGAACCGGGAAGTAGCCGCCCTTGATCGCGATGCGGTGGCCGAGATTGCCGCCCTCGTACTCGGTCTGGCCGTTGATCGGCAGCTCGACGCTGTCGAGCTTGAAGCCGGTGTTGTACGGATCGGCCGAGAACTTGACGTCGTCGAAGACGAAGAATTCGGCTTCGGGGCCGACATAGACGGTGTCGCCGATGCCGGTCGACTTCAGATAGGCCTCGGCCTTCTTGGCCATGCCGCGCGGATCGCGGCTATAGGGCTCGCCGGTCGCCGGCTCGAGCACGTCGCAGTTGATGACCATGGTCGAGGCCGAGAAGAACGGGTCGATGCAGGCCGTCGACGGATCGGGCATCAGCAGCATGTCGGACTCGTTGATCGCCTTCCAGCCGGCGATCGAGGAGCCGTCGAACATCGTGCCTTCGGCGAAGATCTCTTCGTCGATCATCGAGACGTCGAAGGTGACGTGCTGCCACTTGCCGCGCGGATCGGTGAAGCGGAAGTCGACGTATTTGACGTCATTGTCCTTGATCGCCTTCAGGACCTCTTTGGCGTTCTTCATCTCACGACTTCCTTTGTCGACTGCTAGGGTCTCACGACAGACGCTGCCTGCGGGGCTCCGCGGGCGCACGCATTCCTTCGGGGAGGGGAAAAATCCTCAGATCGCGTCCGCGCCGGACTCGCCGGTGCGGATGCGGATCGCCCCCTCCACGCTCGATACAAAAATCTTGCCATCGCCGATCCGGCCGGTCTGGGCGGCTTTCTTGATCGCCTCGATCGCGCGCTCGACCATATCGTCGGCCAGCACGATCTCGATCTTCACCTTCGGCAGGAAGTCGACCACGTATTCGGCGCCGCGATAGAGCTCTGTATGGCCCTTCTGGCGGCCGAAGCCCTTCGCCTCGAGCACCGTGATGCCCTGGAGGCCGACCTCCTGCAGCGCCTCCTTCACCTCGTCGAGCTTGAAGGGCTTGATGATCGCTTCGATCTTCTTCATGCGCCGACCGACCTCCTTGGCGTGACCTTCGACCACTGTACGCAGCCTTTTTCCGTTCTGACCATGGCGGCCGGCACGGATCAACCTCGGCGCGTCCAGCAGAAACCTCGCCTGTGCTGCTCATAGCATCGGCGCAGTCTGGCCGCCATGACGCCCCCCGGGGCAAACCGCCTCTTGAAGAGGCGAAAAACCGTCCAAAAAATATGCAAATGCCTATCTTGAGTGCAAACGAGGAAATTGCCGGTATCCTTGCCTCGGCGCTGGCGCCGGCAGACAATCCTATGATGACCATGGCTGCCGATCTCTCGCCCCTCGCCTTGCTCAGCGTCGCCGAGATGGCGGCGGCGGATGCGACGACGATCGCTGCCGGCACGCCGGGCATCGTCCTGATGGAAAAGGCAGGCAAGGCGGTCGCCGACGCGGTGACGCGGCGCATCCGCCCCGGTCAAAGCGTCCTCGTGCTCAGCGGCCCCGGCAACAATGGTGGCGACGGCTTCGTCGCGGCCCGTCTCCTGGCGGAGCGCGGCTGCCGGGTCACGCTGGCGCTCGCCGCCGAACCCGCCGCCTTGAAGGGCGACGCCGCTCTGGCGGCGCAGGGCTGGACAGGCCCGGTCGTAGCGATAGGCCGAGTCGATCCGGCCGGGCATGACCTCGTGGTCGACGCCCTGTTCGGCGCCGGGCTCAGCCGTGCGATCTCCGGCGAACTCGCGGCACTGGTCGAGCAGGTCAACACCGCCGGCAAAACTGTCGTTTCCGTCGACGTGCCGAGCGGTGTCCATGGCGATACCGGACTTGCGAATGGCCCCGCTATCCGCGCTGACGAGACCGTAACCTTTTTTCGGCTGAAGCCCGGCCATCTGCTCCAACCTGGTCGATCACTCTGCGGCGTCGTCACCCTGGCCGATATCGGCATCCGGCCCGAGACCATCTTCATACCGGACAGGATCACGCCTTCGACCTTCCGCAATGCGCCGGGCCTCTGGCGTGCTCACTGGCCGGGCCATGCAGTAGGTGTTCACAAATATGCCCGCGGTGCGGTTGCAGTCGCGGCGGGCGGATTGTCCGGCGTCGGGGCACCGCGGCTCGGCGCCCGTGCAGCATTGCGTATCGGCGCGGGGCTCGCGACGATCATCTGCCGGCCGGAGGCGCTGGCTGCGCATGCGGCGCGCGGCCCCGACGCCCTGATGCAACGCGCGGCGGCCGACCCCGCGGCCTTCGAGGCGATGCTGTCGGCGGGCAAGGTTGGCGCGCTGCTGATCGGGCCAGCGCTCGGCCTCGACGACGAAGCGCGGTCCTGGGTGGCGGCAGCCCTGCGCAGCGACCGGCCCTGCGTCTTCGATGCCGATGCGTTGACCCATATCGGAGCGCAGCGGCCAGCCTTCACCGATCTGCTGCAACAGCGTGCGGGGCCGGCAGTGCTGACGCCGCATGAGGGCGAGTTCCAACGCCTCGTCGCCGATGTCGCGGGCTTCGAGCCCGAGCGCGGCAAGCTCGAGCGGACGCGCCGTGCCGCCCGACTGATGGGAGCAGTCGTCGTCCTCAAGGGGCCTGATACGATCATCGCCGCGCCTGATGGACGCGCTGCGATCAACAATACCGGTTCTCCCGCCCTCGCCACGGCCGGCTCCGGCGACGTTCTCGGCGGGGTCGTCGCCGGCCTGCTGGCGCAGAAGATGCCGGCGTTCGAAGCGGCCTGCGCCGCAGTCTGGCTGCATGGGCGTGCTGGCGAGCAGTTCGGCCCTGGTCTCATCGCAGACGACCTGCCGGAGGCACTCCCTGGCGTGCTGGCCGAGATCCACGACTGAGACACCTGGCGAAGAAAAAGCCCGCCCTGCGGAGGGCGGGCCTTCAGTCGGCCTTGTCGGGCCGTTCTTAGCGGGCGGCGTAGGTCACTGCCGGAGCGGAGGTCAGCTGCTCCTTGGTCATCGTGATCTTGCCGTGGTCCGGATACATCTCCGGGCCCTTCTTGGCGGCCGGCGGCGCGTTCATCGCCGTGCTGCCGCCTGCTCCGGTTCCGCCGGCCGGGGCGGGGGCCGGCGTGACCATCGGTTCCTCGCTCCACTGGACCTGCTCGAACGGGATCGCGACGTCCTTCGAGCCGATGCCGAGGAAGCCGCCGACGCCAACGGTGACGATCTCGATCTTGCCGGCCTTGTCGAACACCACCTCGGTGACGTCGCCGACCTTCTTGTTGTCGGGACCGTAGATGTCGACGCCCATCAGCTTCGACGCCCGCCACTTGCCCTGGCCGGCGAGATTGTTTTCCGGAACCTTGGCGGTCTCTGCGGCCGGCGCCGGGGCAGCCGGTGCGCTCGTCGCGGGCGCTGTCGGCTGCGGGCTCGGGGGCTGGTTCGAGGGCGCACTGGTCTGCGCAACGGCAGCAGCGGCAAGCATGACGCCGCCGATAGCCGTCAATGCAACGTGACGCTTGTACATCGGTGTCCTCCTGTCGTGTCCGCACTTGCGGAATGACTGAACAACGCGGAAACGACGTTTTGGTTCGCGTATAGGGAGCGTGCGCCTGCCGTTTGACGGGTTTGGAGGCACTACGACCTATGGGCTTAGCGCTTCGGTAAGGCCTGTGCGCTTTGCTGAAGCCTCGCCACGAGGGTCCGGAGGCCTGACAGGATGAGCAGGAATCTCACGTTTCTGAGCTTCGCCGCCCTCGGCATGATCGCGACGACGGCGCCCGCAGCGGCGTTCTGGGAACGCTCGCAATGGCGCGTCTGCTCGGAAGGGACGACGCCAGCCGAATACCGGCGCTGGCGCTGCTGGGAGCTCGACGGCTACGCCGGGGAGATCGCACCGGGCTATGGCGGCTTCGGCGGCGATTTGTGGCGTGCGCCCGGAAGACAGCAGCCCCTCCGTCGAGGCGGATCCGTCAGCCGCTTGGGTTGAGACCGGCGAAGCTCGGCTTCGGAAACCGCGCCTCCGCGCTTTGCCTGTCACATCCAGGATGCGGAACCTGCGATCCATAACGTGGACGACCCAGATTCCAGCGGGCAATGTTCCATCGCTCAACGATGGAGGCCACGATTCGTCATCAGTCGTTCTGTGCCCTCGTGGCCGCGGCGTTGCTGGCCGCTACCCCCACAGCTGCCCAGCAGCCGCTTCCGGCCGTGGATGGCCCCAGCGGCAAGCTGATGTTCATCCATGGCGGCGCCAACGGCGACAAATGGACGGGGCTGGAAGGCGCCGTGACCGTGCCACTCGGACACCGGTTCGGCCTGCAGCTTGACGGTGCAGCCGGCGGGCTGGACGGTTCGCTGGGAAAATCGGCGTTCTATGGCACCGGGGCGCACCTGTTCTGGCGCGACCCATCGACCGGAATGGTCGGCATCGAGGCTGGCTTTGCGCGCCTCGATGCCATGGGCGGGATAAACACATATTCCCTCGGGCTCGAGGCTGAGCGCTACTGGAATTCGGTCACACTGGGCGGCCTGGTCGGCCTGACCGATGCGAGTGGCGCCTCCCACTCAACGGCCTTGGGGAATTTCCGTTATGATCCCAGTACGCATTTCGTGGCGGGCACCAATCTCACCTGGTACCCGGACGACAATCTCGCATTGACGATCTCGGGCGCTCTTTCCGGGAGCCAGATGGCGGCAGGCATCGGAGTTGAATGGGCGCCGGCAAGCACGAGTTCGGCTCAGCCGAGCATTTTTGCGCGAGCCGTTCTGCATGAGGGGGGCGACGTGTCTGCTTTGGCAGGCCTCAGCGTCTATTTCGGGGGGCAGCCAAAACCGTTGATCCGGCGCCACCGGGAGGACGATCCTGCCATTGGCAACGTGATGAGCAATGGCACGAAAGCCGGCATCCTCTTTGCTTTGGGATCGATCTGCAAGTACCGGGCGCATCGCGACAACCCGTGCCATCGCCCCGACCGTTAGCCACGTTTCTGAGGCGTCACCCGTCGTCGCGCGACGAAGCTGTCGATCCCGGGACAGATTTTTGCAGGTCGCGGGCGGACGACGACGGTCCAAGACGGTTTTCTCGATCTGGTCCGGCCTGGCAGCGCCTTTGCCGAACTCTGTTTCAGGCACCTGAAACGAATATCGTCGCCTAAAATTTGATACCGCTGGTTTTAGGCTTTGGTGAGCGGGGAGGGGATCGAACCCTCGACCACATGATTAAAAGTCACGTGCTCTACCACTGAGCTACCCGCCCTCACCGGTGCGCTGACATAGGCAGGTGGCGCGCGCCGGTCAACATTGTTCCGGCGGGCACATCGTGGCAGAAGCCGTGCCGATGGCGAACGAGCGTGCAATCGGAGCAGCGTCGAGCGGCGCACCGCAACACTGGTGCGGCTGGATCACGGCATTCGCGCTCGCCGCCCTGACACTGACGGTCTTGCTGCTCGGCTTCATCGTCGCGCTCGATCCCTATGGTGCGCGCCTGCGGGCCGGCCAGCCCGCGCGGCCGCTGATGGATCTCAACCAGCGCTTCATGTACCCGCAGATCGTCAGATCGGGAGCCTTCGATTCGGCGGTGTTCGGCACGTCGACGCTGCGCCTGCTCGATCCGCAGATTCTCTCGAAGGGATTGTCCGCCCGCTTCGCCAATCTCGGCATGAACGCCGCGACGCCCTGGGAGCAGAGCCAGATCGCCGGCCTGTTCGCGCGCAAGGTCATGGCCCCGAAGGTCGTGATCTGGGGCATCGACCAGACCTGGTGCGAAGCGGATGCGGCCGACGAGGCGCGCCGGTTGACGCCGCGGCCGTTCCCGCCCTGGCTTTATGACGACAGCGCCTGGTACAGCTGGCCAAGGCAGCTCAATGTCACCACGCTGGAGATCGCGCTGCGCCTGGCTGCCCATCGGCTCGGCCTGCGGCCGGAGCGCCTGCGCGGCGACGGCTACGAGGTCTTCACCCCGCCCGAAGAGACGTACGATCTCGCTCGTGCGCGCTTCCATCTCTATCGCAGCCATGGCGGTCGAGCGCCTGATACGGCGCCTCAGGCACCTGCCGCCGAGGTCTCGGCCGCCGAGCGCGCGAGCTGGCGCTTTCCGGCGCTCGCCTGGTTGGAGCAGGGGCTGGCCGGCTTTCCGGCGACGACGCGACGCCTGATCGTCCTTCCGCCGGTGCACGCCGGCGCGATGCCGGGCGAAGGCAGCGCCGCCTGGCAGCGCTTCGAAGCCTGCAAGGCGCAGATCGCGGCGATCGCGGCACGTCAAAAGGCAGTGGTCGCCGACTACACCCATCCGTCGGAGTTGACCCGCGAGGATTCCAACTACTGGGATCCGCTGCACTATCGGTTGTCGATTGCGCGGCGGCTCGAAGCCGATCTGATCACGCTGGGGCAAGGGGAGCGAGCTCCGGACGACCCGGCCCTGATCGTGATCGGCGCCCATCGTTAACGGCGCATCAACCAAGCGATTCTAACGTGGCGGCATGGTCATCCGCCGCGGTCTCCGCTCCGTCCTCGTCACGCTCGCGCTCTATCTCGTGTCGAGCGCCGTGGTCGGCTATTTCCTGTTCCACGCGCAGCATGGCGCGCGCGGACTCGAGACCTCGGCTGGCCTGCGCGAGAAGCTCAGCGAGATGGAAGTGGAACTCGCCAGCCTGAACGGCGAGCGGCAGGACTGGGAGAAGCGCCTGGGACTGATGCGCGACGAAGCCATCGATCGCGACCTGCTCGAGGAGAGGGCGCGTGCCCTGCTCGGGCGCATCCACCGCAACGACGTTGTCGTCATGGGGCGTTAAGCCCCGGCCGTGCCCTCTGAGGAGAGGCCGCCGAGCCGACATTCCCAGTTGGAAGACAGCTTTGCCGATCGGTTGCGAGGCTTCGGTCGAAAGCGGCGCTGAGCCGGCTTTCCCGGCGTCGATGGTCGCAAAAAGATCGATTAACCGATAATCAGTTAATCAGCATTATTTCAGATATAACAGATATTTAGCTTATGTTGCAGTGCGAGATATCCGTCTCGCCAAGGTCTGGAGCTTCCTCTACAACCAAAGCAGCAGAGCTCGGGAGGACCGTTCATGGCCATTGCCGCACGGAAGACGAAAGCAGGAGCGCCTGCCAAGGCGGCCGCGAAGGCGCCAGCGAAGAGCGCTCCGAAAGGTGCGGCCAAGACGCTGTCGAACGCCCCGACCTTCAACAGGGAAGAAGAGCTCCACGCTTATCGCGAGATGCTGCTGATCCGCCGCTTCGAGGAGAAGGCGGGCCAGATGTACGGCATGGGCCTGATCGGCGGGTTCTGCCACCTTTATATCGGCCAGGAAGCCGTGGTCATCGGCATGCAGATGGCCTCCAAGGAGGGCGACCAGGTCATCACCGGCTATCGCGACCACGGCCACATGCTGGCTTGCGGCATGGAATCGCGCGGCGTGATGGCCGAGCTCACCGGCCGGCGCGGCGGTTATTCGCACGGCAAGGGCGGCTCGATGCACATGTTCAGCCGCGAGAAGAACTTCTATGGCGGCCACGGCATCGTCGGCGCGCAGGTTTCGCTCGGCGCCGGCCTCGGCTTCGCCAACTGGTACCGCCAAGACGGGCGCGTATCGATGGCCTATTTCGGCGACGGCGCCGCCAATCAGGGCCAGGTCTATGAGAGCTTCAACATGGCCGAGCTCTGGAAGCTGCCGGTCGTGTTCGTGATCGAGAACAACCGCTATGCCATGGGCACCTCGGTCAACCGTGCCTCGGCACAGACCGACTTCTCCCGGCGCGGGGTGTCCTTCAACATTCCCGGCGAGCAGGTCGACGGCATGGATGTCCGCGCGGTCCGGGAGGCCGGCCAACGCGCCATCGACCATGCCCGCTCCGGCAAGGGCCCCTACATCCTTGAGATGCAGACCTATCGCTATCGTGGCCATTCCATGTCCGATCCGGCGAAGTACCGCTCGAAGGACGAGGTCCAGCGCATGCGCGAGGAGCACGACCCGATCGAGCAGGTTCGTGGCCGCCTGACGCGCGACTACAAGATCGGCGAGGACGAGCTCAAGGCGATCGACGCCAAGGTCCGCGAGATCGTCAACGACGCCGCCGAATTCGCGACCCATGATCCCGAGCCGGACGTCTCGGAGCTCTGGACCGACATCCTGCTGGAGCCGGCGCAGGCCTGAAGGCCGCGCTCGATCCTCCCCGCCCTTTCAGCCCTCGCGGCCATCCCAGAAATCCGGGTGCGTAAATGCCGATCGACATTCTGATGCCCGCCCTGTCGCCGACCATGGAACAGGGCAAGCTCGCCAAATGGCTGAAAGCCGAGGGCGACAAGATCAAGGCCGGTGACATCATCGCCGAGATCGAGACCGACAAGGCGACCATGGAGGTCGAGGCGGTCGACGAGGGCGTGCTGGCGAAGATCCTGATCGCCGACGGCACCGAGAACGTCGCGGTCAACACGCCGATCGCGGTGATCGCCGCCGATGGCGAGGACGTATCTGCGGCCGCGAGCGGCGCTGCCAAGGCGCCCGTCGCGGCTCCGCAGGCTGCGGAAGCTCCCGCTCCGGCGGCAACGGCAGAAGCACCCGCCAGCCCGGCTCCTGCGGTGGCGGCGAGCGTTCCGGCCCAGGCGAAATCCTATGACGCCTCCTCCGAATTCCCGGCTGGCGCCGAGATCGTCTCGATGACGGTGCGCGAGGCGCTGCGCGACGCCATGGCCGAGGAGATGCGGCGCGATGCCGACGTCTTCGTCATGGGCGAGGAGGTCGCGGAGTATCAGGGCGCCTACAAGGTCACTCAGGGGCTGCTGCAGGAGTTCGGCGCACGCCGCGTGATCGACACCCCGATCACCGAGCATGGCTTCGCCGGCATCGGCGTCGGCGCGGCGCTGACCGGCCTGAAGCCGATCGTCGAGTTCATGACCTTCAACTTCGCCATGCAGGCGATCGACCACATCATCAATTCGGCGGCCAAGACGCTCTACATGTCCGGCGGCCAGATGGGCTGCCCGATCGTCTTCCGCGGCCCCAACGGTGCCGCCGCCCGCGTCGGCGCCCAGCACAGCCACGACTATGCCGCCTGGTACTCGAACGTACCCGGCCTCAAGGTGGTGATGCCCTACAGCGCCTCCGACGCGAAGGGATTGCTCAAGAGCGCGATCCGCGATCCCAACCCGATCATCTTCCTTGAGAACGAGATCCTCTACGGCCGCTCCTTCGACGTGCCCAAGGGCGACGACTTCACCATCCCGATCGGCAAGGCCAAGGTCGTGCGCCCCGGCAGCGACGTCACCATCGTCTCCTTCGGCATCGGCATGACCTATGCGCTCGGCGCCGCCGAGGCGCTGGCCAAGGAAGGCATCGAGGCCGAGGTCATCGATCTGCGCACCATCCGGCCGATGGACATCGAGACGGTCATCGCCTCGGTCCAGAAGACCAATCGCTGCGTCGCGGTCGAGGAAGGCTTCCCGCAGTCCGGCATCACCGCCGAGATCGGCATGAAGATCATGGAGGCGGCCTTCGATTATCTCGACGCGCCCGTCGCGCGCGTCACCGGCAAGGACGTGCCGATGCCCTACGCCGCCAATCTCGAGAAGCTGGCGCTGCCGAACATCGGTGAGGTCGTCGCGGCGGCCAAGGCCGTCTGCTACCGGGCCTGACCATGCAGGTGACGATCGGAGCCATGCTGGTTTCGGTCGGCCTCGCGGCGATCGGGGGGCTGGCGAGCTATGCCTATGTCCAGCCCCGTAAACGGCTGTCGCCGCGCCCGCTGACACCGAGAGACCTCGCCACCACGCGGCTTTATCTGCACCGTGTCGACGTCCTCTCCTTCGTGCTCGCCGCCGCCGGCGTGCTGACGCTAATTCCGGAAAGCGTCCAGGCTTTCGCGCCCGAACTGATGGCCGGCAAGACGCTGGCCGGCACGGCGCTGGAGCATTTCGACTATATCGCCTTCGTTCTCGTCTCCGTCAGTTTCGGCATGGGCGTCATCCGCCGCATGCTGTTTATCGCATTGGAAAAAGCGAGCCTCCAGCCATGCCCGTGAACATCCTGATGCCCGCGCTCTCTCCGACGATGGAGAAGGGTAATCTCGCCAAGTGGCTGAAGAAGGAGGGTGACGCCATCAAGTCCGGCGACATCATCGCCGAGATCGAGACCGACAAGGCGACCATGGAGGTCGAGGCGGTCGACGAGGGCGTCCTCGCCAAGATCGTCGTGCCGGAAGGTACCGCCGACGTCGCCGTCAACGAAATCATCGGCGTGATCGCCGGCGAGGGCGAGGATGCCAAGAGCGTCTCCGCGCCGAGCGCCGCGCCGGCCAAGAGCGAGCCCGCTCCGAAGGCGGCCGAGCCTGCTCCCGCCGCCGCCTCGGCTGCTCCGGCCGCGGTTGCTCCGGCGCCTGCCGCGCAGGCCACTGCGCCCGCTTCCGGCAACCGCCCCTTCGCCTCGCCACTGGCGCGCCGCCTCGCCAAGGATGCCGGCATCGACCTCGGCAAGGTCCAGGGCTCGGGCCCGCATGGCCGTATCGTCGAGAAGGACATCGAAGCCGCCAAGCAGGGCGGGGCGGCCAAGGCTGCGCCGGCTGCCGCGGCCGGCACTCCGGCGGCACCCAAGCCTGCCGCCGCGCCGCTCGCGACCGGCCCCTCCGACGAGCAGACCAAGAAGCTGTTCGCGCCGGGCTCCTATGAGGAGATCCCGCATGACGGCATGCGCAAGACGATCGCGCGCCGCCTGACCGAAGCCAAGCAGACCATCCCGCATTTCTACGTCACGCTGGATTGCGAGCTCGATGCACTGCTGAAGCTGCGGGCCGAACTCAATGCCGCGGCGCCCGAGAAGGACGGCAAGCCGGCCTACAAGCTCTCGGTCAACGACATGGTGATCAAGGCCCTCGCTTTGGCCCTCAAGGCCGTCCCCGACGCCAACGTCTCCTGGACCGACGCCGCGATGCTGAAGCACAAGAATGCTGATGTCGGCGTCGCCGTCTCGATCCCGGGCGGGCTGATCACCCCGATCATCCGCGACGCCTGCCACAAGACGCTGTCCCAGATATCCAATGAGATGAAGGACATGGCGGCGCGGGCGAAAGCGCGCAAGCTGAAGCCCGAGGAGTATCAGGGCGGCACGACCGCGGTTTCGAACCTCGGCATGTTCGGCGTCAAGGACTTCGCCGCGGTGGTGAACCCGCCGCATGCGACGATCCTGGCCGTCGGCGCCGGCGAGCAGCGCGTCATCGTCAAGGGCGGCCAGCCGGCCGTCGCGACGGTGATGTCGGTGACTCTCTCGACCGACCATCGCGCCGTCGACGGGGCGCTCGGGGCCGAACTGCTCCAGGCCTTCAAGGGCTATATCGAGAAGCCGATGGCGATGCTGGTGTGAGGCGGCGATGACCCGTCAGGCCCGCATCCTCGCTTTCGGCGATTCTCTCACCTGGGGCCGGATCGCCAACCGACCGGAGCGGCATGGCGACGATGTGCGCTGGCCGCGGGTGCTCGAGAAGGCGCTCGGCGGCTACGCCACGGTGATCGAAGAAGGGCTCAATGGGCGACGGATCGCGCTCGACGATCCGCTGCGCCCGTATCGCTCCGGCATCTCGCTGCTGCCGCTGTTCATCGAGTGCCACGCGCCGCTCGACCTCGTCATCCTGATGCTCGGCACCAATGACTGCCAGCGCCAACACTCGCTGGCGCCCTATGACGTCGCCCGCTCGATGCGGATGCTGGCGCAGGTTGCGCAGCGTCCGCCGGTCGAGCCGGGCATGCCGGTGCCGGAGGTGCTGATCGTCTCGCCGCCGGTCGTGCGCATGCCCGACGATCCCGAGCACGAGGCCAATTTCTTCATGGAAGGCGCGCCCGAGAAGACGGCGCTGCTGGCGACCTATTATCGCCGCATCGCCGACGAGATCGGCGTCAGCTTTTTCGACGCGGCGGCGGTCGCGACCGTGACTGGCGCGGACGGCATCCATCTCGATGCCGAGAACACCTGCGCGATCGGGCTGGCGTTGGCGCCGGTGGTCGACGGCCTGCTTGGCCTACCGCTGCCGGCACGTGGACCGGCTCTGCGGATCGCGGGCCCGTAAACGACATTCGATCGGGGCCTTGCCCCGCACCATCAACACTGCCCGCGGTGGGCAGAGCGAGCCGAGGCATTTCCCATGGCTGACTACGACATCATCATCATCGGCTCCGGCCCCGGCGGCTATGTCGCGGCGATCCGCGCGGCTCAGCTCGGCTTCAAGACCGCGATCGTCGAGCGCGAGCATCTCGCCGGCATCTGCTCGAACTGGGGCTGCATCCCGACCAAGGCGCTGCTGCGCTCGGCCGAGATCCTGCATTACGGCCAGCACGCCAAGGATTACGGGCTGACGCTGGAAGGCTCGTTCAAGGCCGATCTGGAGGCGGTGGTGAAGCGCTCGCGCGGCATTGCGGTGCGCATGAACAACGGCGTCCAGTTCTTGATGAAGAAGAACAAGGTCGACGTCATCTGGGGCGAGGCCAAGCTCACCAAGGCCAACACCATCGTCGTCGCCCCGACCAAGAAGCCGGCGATGCAGCCGCAGGGGCCGATCCCGAAAGGCGCCAAGGGCGAGGGCACCTACACTGCCGACCACATCATCGTCGCGACCGGCGCCCGCCCGCGCGTGCTGCCGGGGCTGGAGCCAGACGGCAAGCTGATCTGGACCTATTTCGAGGCCCTGGTGCCGCCGACCATGCCGAAATCGCTGGTGGTGATGGGCTCGGGCGCGATCGGCATCGAGTTCGCCTCGTTCTACCGCACGCTCGGCGCCGAGGTGACGGTGGTCGAGGTGATGCCACAGGTCGTCCCCGTGGAGGATGCCGAGATCGGTGCCTTCGCCCGCAAGGCTTTCGAGAAGCAGGGCATGAAGATCCTGACCTCGACCAAGGTCACCAAGGTCGAGAAGGGGGCGAACTCCGTCACCGCCCATATCGAGGACGACAAGGGCAACAAGCAGACGATCACCGCCGAGCGGATGATCTCGGCGGTCGGCGTCGTCGCCAATGTCGAGAATCTCGGGCTTGAGGCGCTCGGCGTGAAGCTCGATCGCGGCGTGATCGCGATCGACGGGCTCTGCCGCACCAATGTGAAGGGCATCTACGCGATCGGTGACGTCGCCGGCCCGCCGATGCTGGCCCACAAGGCCGAGCATGAGGCAGTGATCTGCGTCGAGGCGATCAAGGGCCTGCATCCGCACCCGATGGACAAGGCGATGATCCCGGGCTGCACCTATTGCCATCCGCAGATCGCCAGCGTCGGCCTGACCGAAGCCAAGGCCAAGGAGGCCGGCCACCAGCTCAAGGTCGGCCGCTTCAACTTCGTCGCCAACGGCAAGGCGGTGGCGCTCGGCGAGGACAGCGGCATGGTCAAGACCGTGTTCGACGCCAAGACCGGCAAGCTGCTCGGCGCCCACATGGTCGGCGCGGAGGTCACCGAGCTGATCCAGGGCTTCGTGGTCGCGATGAACCTCGAGACCACCGAGGAAGAGCTGATGCACACCATCTTCCCGCATCCGACCCTGTCGGAGACGATGAAGGAGGCCGTGCTCGACGCCTATGGCAAGGTGTTGAACGCCTGATCCCAGGCGAAGGCGTTCACATCCGCTTCACATAAGCTCGGCGATCCTCCGGTCATTGCTCCAGGAGGATCGCCATGGACCTTCGTGCCCTTCTCGTCGCCATCGCCATCGGCGCCGTCGCCGGCTGGCTCGCCAGCATCGTCATGGGTGGTGGCGGGCTGATCCGATACATCATCACCGGCCTGATCGGCGCCTTCGTCGGCAGCTTCCTGCTGCAGTTCCTTGGCATCAGCCTCGGTATCGGCAACCCTTTGATCTCGCAGATCATCACCGCGACGATCGGTGCGATCGTCGTGGTCTTCCTCGCCCGGCTGGTCGCCTGACCCTCCGGCGCTGGCATTTGTCGATGGCGCAGGCCATATCCGGCCGATGAGCCGCGCCCGCAAATCCACCAAGCCCGACAAGGTCGTGCCCGACGAGAAGGTCGAGATACTGCCGCCGCGCAGGAATCTGACGCTTGATTGGGCCCGGCTGCTACCCCCGGTCGCCTTCGGCACGGCCGCTGGCTTCATCGCCAGCCTGGTCGTCGGGGGCGGCGGCTTCCTGCGCCATGCGGTGGTCGGGCTGCTCGGCATGCTGGTTGGACAGGGCATCGTCCACGTCACCGGCTGGCGGGCGAGCACCGGCTATCGCTTCCTCGATTCGATGGCGATGGCGGTGATCGGCGCGATCCTGGTGGTGCTGCTGGCGCGCTTTATTGCCTGACGGAACCGGAGGGCGCACCACGCGTTGTCGTCGGCGGCCGCACGGCCAGGCCTCGAGGGCAGGGGGATTGCCATGAACGACCAGATCTATGCCGCGCTCGGCACGCCGGGCTACGGCTTCTTCATGACGCTGTTGATCGGCATCATCGCCGGCTGGATCGCCGAGCGCGTCACCTCGTCGGACCATGGGCTCTTCACTAACATGATCGTCGGCGTCGCCGGCTCCTTCGTCGGCAGCCGGCTTGCCGAGCTGCTGGAGATCCCGGTCTTCGGCTTCTGGCGCACGCTCGTCGCGGCGATCGCCGGCGCCTGCCTGCTGATCGTAGTCTGGCGCGCGGTGCGCAACTGAGTCCCACGGCGCGCTTTCCGTTCGACCGGGACGGTCGAACGATCAGAATTCGCGCAACTTTAGGTTTTGGAGCATGTTCTGCAAAAGTGGCGTCCACTTTTGCAGAACATGCTCCGCGGGTTGCTCGCGAAGCACTTCGGCATTAGCTAGACGGGAGTGGCCGCGCCCTGCTGCGCGGCGCCAGTAACGGACCCGTCCATGGCCGTCGTGCTCGACCTCCTCAACCGCGATCCGCGCCCCAACTCCGGCAACCCGAAATCCGAGGTCAAGCCGGAGCTGCGCCATCCGGAAAAGCAGAAGCGGCCGGAGAACCCGATCCTGCGCAAGCCGGACTGGATCCGCGTCAAGGCGCCGGGCTCGCCGAAATGGGCCGAGACCCAGAAGATCGTGAAGGCCGAGAAGCTCGTCACCGTCTGCGAGGAGGCGGGCTGCCCCAATATCGGCGAGTGCTGGGAGAAGAAGCACGCCACCTTCATGATCATGGGCGACACCTGCACGCGCGCCTGTGCCTTCTGCAACGTCAAGACCGGCGTGCCGGAAGCGCTCGATCATGACGAGCCGCGCAAGGTCGCCGATGCCGTCGCCAAGCTCGGCCTGGAACACGTCGTGATCACCTCGGTCGATCGCGACGACCTCAAGGATGGCGGCGCCGAGCATTTCGCCCGCGTCATCCGTGCCATCCGCGAGGCTTCGCCCGGCACGACGATCGAGATCCTGACGCCGGACTTCCTACGCAAGCCCGGCGCGCTCGAAGTCGTCGTCGCGGCCAAGCCCGACGTCTTCAACCACAATCTCGAGACGGTGCCCGGCAAGTACCTGAAGGTGCGTCCCGGCGCCCGCTATTTCCACTCGCTGCGGCTGCTGCAGCAGGTCAAGGAGCTCGACCCGACCATCTTCACCAAATCCGGCATCATGGTCGGCCTTGGCGAGGAGCGGAACGAGGTTCTGCAGCTGATGGACGACCTGCGCTCCGCCGAGGTCGATTTCATCACCATCGGCCAGTACCTCGCCCCCTCGCGCAAGCATCATGCGGTCATCCGCTTCGTCACGCCGGACGAGTTCAAGAGCTTCGAGACCATCGCCTATGTGAAGGGCTTCCTGATGGTCTCCTCGACGCCGCTGACGCGCTCCTCGCACCATGCCGGCGAGGACTTCGCCAAGCTGCGGGCAGCGCGCGCGGCCAAGCTCGGCAGCTGATCGGCAAAAACCACATGCCGATGTTCAACAGCACCCGCCGGGTGAAGCATTCACCCGGAGAGATGTTCGCGCTCGTGGCGGATGTCGAGAAATACCCGCAGTTCCTGCCGCTCTGCGAGGGGCTGACGGTCCGCCGGCGCACGCCGCGCGAGGGCGGCGGGGAAGTGCTGCTCGCCGACATGACCGTCGGCTACAAGGCGATCCGCGAGACGTTCACCAGTCGCGTCACACTCGATCCGGCAAACCTCAAGATCCTGGTCGAATATGTCGACGGGCCGTTCCGCTATCTGGAGAACCGCTGGAGCTTCAAGCCGCTGGATACGGGCAGCGAGATCGGCTTCTTCATCTCCTACGAGTTCGCCAGCCGCATGCTCGGCCTGCTGATGGGCGCGATGTTCGACAAGGCCTTCCGCAAATTCGCCGAGGCCTTCGAGAAGCGCGCCGACGCGATCTATGGAAGCAGGCCAGCGGCGCTCACCTAGTTTTAAGCGGCCTGCGCCATTGTTCCCTCGTTCCGGCAGGGGGAAGGCATGGAAGCTCCATTGATGCAGGCGCGTGCCGATGTCGGGGCGCGTCGGATGGGCGCGGTGTTGCCGGTCTTCGCCGGCACGATCTTCCTCTCCGCTTTCCTGCTCTTCGGCATCCAGCCGATGTTCGCCAAGATGGTGCTGCCGAGGCTAGGCGGCTCGCCGGCAGTCTGGTCGACGGCCATGGTCTTCTTCCAGGCCATGCTGCTCGCGGGCTATGCCTATGCGCACTGGCTGGTCAGCCGCTTCAGCGTGCGGCGCGCCGCCCTGATCCACATCGCCCTGATGATCGTGGTCGTAGCGACCTCGCTACCCATCGGCATCGCCGCAGGCTTCGAGCGCCCGCCGCAACAAGGCGAATTCGCCTGGCTTCTGCTGCTCTTCACGGCTTCGGTCGGCTTGCCCTTCTTCGCGGTCTCCGCGAACGGGCCGTTGCTGCAGGCCTGGTTCGCGCGCACCGGGCATGCCCATGCCCGCGATCCCTATTTTCTCTATGCCGCCTCCAATGTCGGCAGCTTCCTGGCTTTGCTCGCCTATCCATTCGCGGTCGAGCCGACGCTGAGGCTGGCGACACAGGCCTCTGCCTGGGCGTGGGGCTTTGGCTTGCTGCTCGCCGGTATCACGGCCTGCGCTGGATTATGTGTCGGGCGCTCGGCAAGCAGGCTCGACACGCCACCGCTCGTCGCAGAGCCCATCCCGGCCAGCCGCAAGCTGCATTGGCTTTTCCTGGCCTTCGTGCCTTCGGGACTGCTGGTCGCGGTGACCGCTCACATCTCGACCGATGTTGCGTCAGGACCGCTGCTCTGGGTTGCCCCGCTGGCGCTCTTCCTGCTGACCTTCGTCATCGTCTTCCAGCGCAAGCCACTGCTGCGCCATGGCTGGATGCTGAATGCGCAGCTGCTGCTTGTCCTCTGCTACATGGCCGCGACGACGCTCCATCTGCGCCTGGGCTGGGGCGGCGAGCTCGTCCTTCATCTCGCCGTCCTGTTCGTCACGGCGATGGTCGCGCATGGCGAACTGGCGCGGCTGCGGCCATCCGCGGCTGGACTGACGGGATTCTATCTCTGGATGTCGCTCGGCGGCGTGCTGGGCGGAGTGTTCACCGCGCTGCTGGCACCCTTGCTGTTCAACTCGGTCGCCGAGTACCCGCTTCTGGTGGTGGCGGGCATGCTCTGCCGTCCGGGCTTCACCTCGATCCGGTTGCGGCGCTGGCAGGGCGTCGCGCTGGCCTCCATCGCAGCTCTCGCGAGCGTGAGCCTGGTCGCTCGCGAAATGATGCGAACGGACTCGGTTCGCTCGTTCTTCGGCATCCATCGCATCACCGAAATACAGGATGGCCGCTTCCGCGTGCTCAGCCACGGCAGCACGGTCCACGGTGCGCAGCGCCTGCGTCAGGACGACGGCACGCCGGTGTCGGGGCGCCCGGAAGCCCTGACCTATTACTTCGCCGGCGGCGGCATCGCAGACGGGATCGCCTCCGTTCGCCAGGCGAGGGGAGGCACGCTTGCCGCGGTCGCGGCCATCGGTGTCGGCACCGGCTCGCTCGCCTGCCAGGTCCGCGCCGGCGAGGATTGGCGCTTCTACGAGATTGATCCGGCCGTGATCAGGATCGCGACCGATCCGGCGCGCTTTGGCTTCTTCAGCGCCTGCGCGCCCGCGCCGACCTTTGTGATCGGCGATGCGCGACTGACGCTTGGCGATGCGAGCGACGGCTCACTCGACCTGATCGTCGTCGATGCCTTCTCCTCCGATGCGATCCCTGTCCATCTGCTCACCGGCGAGGCCTTGGCGCTCTATATGCGCAAGCTCAAGCCGGATGGTGCCGTGCTGCTGCACATTTCGAACCGGAACATGGAACTCGCTTCCGTTGTGACGGCGACCGCCGCCTCGCAGGGGCTTGCGACCTGGCTCAACAAGCCCGTCCGCACGGCCGAGGATCTGCGGGCGATGAAGACTGCACCGGAGGTCGCCCTCGTCACGCGCCCGGGCGTCGATCCCGGCTCGGCCGTGAGAGGCTGGAAACGGCAGGCCGGCCCGGGAACAACCCGCCCGTGGAGCGACGACTATGCCGACGTCGTCGGAGCCATCTGGCGGCAGCTTTCGCTGAAATAGAGGCCGGGGCCTACTCTACCGTCAGCGCGGCTTCGCGTAGCAGGTCGAGCGCCTCCAGGACGCTGAGGCGCCTGATCTCGTCACGGCTCTTCGCGCCGAAGCGCTTCTCGCGGTGCAATGTCAGCGCGCCATTGGCGCAGGCGAAATGCACCAGCCCGACCGGCTTCGCTTCGCTGCCGCCGTCCGGGCCGGCGATGCCGGTGATCGAGACGGCGAGCCGCGATGACAGCCGCTCGCGGCCGCCTTCCGCCATGGCGCGCGCGACGGGCTCGCTGACCGCGCCATGCTCCCGGATCAACTCAGCGGGGACACCGGCCAGCACCGTTTTCGCCTCGTTGGAATAGGTGACGAGGCCGCCTAGAACCATGCTCGACGAGCCCGAGATCGCGGTCAGTGCTCCGGCGACCAGCCCGCCGGTGCAGGACTCGACCGTCGCGACGGTGATGCCGCGCTCGCGCGAGATGTTCAGCAATTCGGCGGCGAGCGAACGGATGTCGAGATCGAACATGGCCTCACTCCGGTTCCGGCAGGCGGATCGTCGCCGTGGCGAGCGCGGCAAGGCCCTCGCCACGCCCGGTAAAGCCAAGACGCTCCGACGTTGTCGCCTTGGTGCCCACCTGGTCCAGGCGTAGGCCTGCGATTTCGGCGATGCGGGCGCGGATGGCATCGCGATGCGGGCCGACCTTTGGCCCCTCGCAGACGATGGTCAGGTCGAGATGGTCGATCCGGCCGCCGCGCTGCCGCACGCGCTCGGCGGCGAAGGCGAGGAAACGGTCCGATGAGGCACCGCGCCATTGCGGATCGCTCGGCGGGAAATGGCTACCGATATCACCATCGGCCAGGGCGCCTAGCACGGCATCTGTCAGCGCATGCAGGGCGACGTCTCCGTCGGAGTGAGCTGTGACGCCGCGGCTGTGCGGGATGCGGATGCCGCCGAGCCAGACATGGTCGCCCTCGGTGAAGGCATGGACGTCATAACCGGTGCCGGTACGGGTGACGAGCGGGCGGGCGAGGCGCTGCTCGGCCAGTTTGAAATCGCCGGGATAAGTCAGCTTCAGGTTCATCGGATCTCCGGCGAAGGTCGCGACCCGGTGACCGGCCCATTCCATGATGGCGGAATCGTCGGTGAAGCCGCCGGCTCCGGCGGCATGGGCGGCCCGGTGCGCGGCGAGGAGCGGCTGGAAGGCGAAGGCTTGCGGCGTCTGCACCGAAACGAGCTGCTCACGCGGCAGGGTCTCGTCGATCAGGCCTGACGCATCGACGCGTTTGACGGTATCGGTGACCGCGAGCGCCGGAATCGTGGCGGTGTGCTCTGCGCTCGCGGCAAGAGCCCGTTCGATCAGGGCCGATGAGACGAAGGGGCGGGCTGCGTCATGCACGAGCACGCTGCCCGCGAACCCCGCGGCTGCAAGCGCTTCCAGCCCTGCACGAACCGAATCTTGCCGGGTCTCGCCGCCTTCGATGGGTGCAGTCAGCCGGGTACGGGTCGCCTCCGGAAGATGGTTTATCGCATCGTCGTAGCGTGCGGCGTCGCCCGCTCCGATCACCACCAGCACGGTGCCGATCCGCTCTTCAGCCAGGAAGGGCTCGAGCGTACGGCACAGCACAGGCAGACCGCCGAGCCGTCGGTATTGCTTCGGAGCCTCGGCTCCGGCGCGCAGGCCGCGCCCGGCGGCAACGATCAGGGCTGCGACGGCCGGTGTCATCGATCCTCTTGGGTCCGGATTACGAGGCCTCGCTGATAGGACGGCAAAGGCCTGCCGCCAAGCCATCAGCACGCTAAAGCAAGAAGCGAGATGAGGATCTGTTTCCGCGCATGCCGATATTGCATTGCAACATGGCGTGAAATTCTCTTGCGCGGCGCACCATTTGTCCAATAAATCGGCAAAATGGAAACTGCCTCAAATTCGGGCGAGCCCAATGTGTCGATCGGCGGGCTGCTGCCGGTCTCGCGTGCCTTCCTCGCGCCGATGTCGGGCGTGACCGATCTCGCCATGCGCCGGATCGCCGCGCGTTTCGGCGCCGGGCTCGTTGTGTCCGAGATGGTCGCATCGGACGAGCTCGTTCGCGGCAGCGAGGAGGCGCGGCTGCGGGCCGAGGGCGCCGGCGTCACGCCACATGTCGTCCAGCTCGCCGGCTGCGAGGCGCGCTGGCTCGCCGAAGCCGCGCAGGTCGCCGAGGCGTCGGGCGCAGATATTATCGACATCAATATGGGCTGCCCGGCCAAGCGCGTCGTCGGCGGCTGGGCCGGCTCGGCGCTGATGCGCGATCTCGACCATGCGGTCGGCCTGGTCGAGGCCGTCGTCGCGGCGGTGAAGGTGCCGGTCACGGTCAAGATGCGGCTCGGCTGGGATGATGCCAGTCGCAACGCGCCGGAGTTGGCGCGCCGGGCTGTCGTCGCCGGTGCGGCCGCGATCACCGTACATGGCCGCACGCGCCAGCAATTCTACAAGGGGCAGGCCGATTGGGGCGCAATCCGTCCGGTACGCGCGGCGGGCACGTTCCCGCTGGTCGCCAATGGCGACATCGCGACGCTGGCACAGGCGCGATCCTGCCTGGAACGGTCGGGCGCCGACTATGTCATGGTCGGGCGCGCCGCGATGGGCCGCCCCTGGCTGCCCGGTGCGATCGGCGCCGCGCTCGCCGGCCGCGAGCCGGCGGAGATTTCGCTCGCCGCCAAGCACGACATCGCCCGCGAGCATTATGAGGGTCTGCTGTTGCTGATGGGGCGCGAATCCGGCGTCCGTCATGCCCGCAAGCACCTTGCCGCCTATGCCGACGAGGCGCTCGCCAGCGGGCTGGCGCCCGACGAGAGCGCCCGCCGCGAGCTGCTCACCACCACTGAGCCCGCGCGGGCGATCGCTGCGCTCGGGCAATTGTTCTCAAGCGACCGCCTCGGCGCCGCCGCCTGACCACGAAAGTCCGCACATGACGATGGCGATGTTCAACGACGGTATGGAGGAGCGGCACGACCCCTTGTCCGACCTGCTCGAAATCCAGGCGCTGAACGTCCTGCCCATGCCCGTGCTGGTGATCGGGGAGGGGCATGGCATCCTCTATGCCAATACCGCCGCCGAGGATTTCTTCCAGGCCAGCGCGCTTGTCCTGAAGCGCCAGCGCCTCGATGACCTCGTCGCCTTCGGCTCCCCGGTCCTGGGACTGGTCGAAGAGGTGCAGCGCCGTGGCGCCAGTGTCAGCGAGTACCGGCTCGAGCTTGCCTCGCCCCGGCTCGGCCTCGACCGGATCGTCGACGTCTTTGCCTCATTGCTGCCCAGCCAGCCCGATGCCGTAGTGCTTCTGCTGCAAGAACGGACAATTGCCGAAAAAATGGACAGGCAATTGACGCATAGAGGGGCAGCGCGCTCAATCACGGCGCTGGGCGCCATGCTGGCGCATGAGATCAAGAACCCGCTCTCCGGCATCCGCGGAGCGGCTCAACTGCTCGAGGCTTCGGTTGGCGACGATGATCGCCTGCTGACGCAGTTGATCTGCGATGAGGCCGACCGGATCGTGAAGCTGGTGGAACGCGTCGAATTGTTCGGCGATGAGCGTCCGAGCGAGCGCGGGCCGGTCAACGTCCACGACGTGCTCGACCATGTGAAGCGGCTGGCGCAGTCGGGCTTTGCCCGACACATCCGCTTCAGCGAGGCCTACGATCCGTCGCTGCCCCCGGTCGCCGGCAATCGCGACCAGCTCGTCCAGGTGCTGCTCAACCTGGTCAAGAACGCGGCCGAGGCAATCGGCCAGGATGCCATGGACGGCGAGATCACGCTGACCACAGCCTATCGTCCGGGCATCCGCATGCAGGCGCCTGGCTCCGGTGCCCGGCTCGCCCTGCCGCTCGAGATCGGCGTCCGCGACAACGGGCCTGGCGTGCCGCCCGACCTGCACCAACTCCTGTTCGATCCCTTCGTCACGACCAAGGCGCAGGGAAGTGGCCTTGGACTTGCACTCGTTGCCAAGGTGATCGGCGATCACGGCGGAATCGTCGAATGCGAATCCGTGCCGCGACGCACGACATTCCGCATTCGATTGCCCCTGCACGAGGCGAAGCCGTCTCAGGTTGGGTAAAAGACGAGTAGGACACGGAAAAAGCGCATGCCGACGGGTAACATCCTCATCGCCGACGACGACGCCGCGATCCGCACCGTCCTCAACCAGGCGCTCGCCCGCGCCGGCTACGAGGTCCGCACCACCGGCCAGGCGGCGACGCTCTGGACCTGGGCGGCGCAGGGCCTGGGCGACCTCATCATCACCGACGTGGTGATGCCGGACGGCAACGCCTTCGATCTTCTGCCGCGCATCAAGCGGGTCCGGCCCGAGCTGCCGATCATCGTGATGAGCGCGCAGAACACCTTCATGACCGCGATCAAGGCGTCCGAGCGCGGCGCCTATGAGTACCTACCCAAGCCCTTCGACCTGAAAGAACTCGTCGCCATCGTCGGGCGGGCGCTGTCGCGGCCGCGCGGCGATGCGCCGCGTGGCCATGCCGCCGAGCCCGAGGACATCCCGCTGGTCGGCCGCTCGCCGGCGATGCAGGACGTCTACCGCGCTTTGGCGCGGCTGATGCCGATCGATCTCACCGTGATGATCAACGGCGAATCCGGCACCGGCAAGGAGCTGGTGGCCCGCGCCCTGCACGACTACGGCAAGCGCCGCAACGGCCCCTTCGTCGCGATCAACATGGCGGCGATCCCCAAGGACCTGATCGAGTCGGAACTGTTCGGCCATGAAAAGGGCGCCTTCACCGGCGCGCTGACCCGCTCCTCCGGTCGCTTCGAGCAGGCCGAGGGCGGCACGCTCTTCCTCGACGAGATCGGCGACATGCCGATGGAGGCTCAGACGCGCCTGCTGCGGGTGCTGCAGCAAGGCGAATACACCACCGTCGGCGGCCGCACCCCGATCAAGACCAATGTCCGCATCGTCGCCGCGACCAACAAGGACCTGCGCATCTCGATCGCGCACGGGCTGTTCCGCGAGGACCTGTTCTTCCGCCTCAATGTCGTGCCGATCCGCCTGCCGCCGCTGCGCGAGCGCGTCGAGGACATTCCGGATCTCGTCCGTCATTTCTTCGCGATGGTCGAGAAAGAGGGGCTGCCGCGCAAGCAGATCGATTCGGAAGCGATGGACGTGCTGCGGCGCTATCGCTGGCCCGGCAATGTCCGCGAGCTGGAGAATCTGGTGCGGCGTCTGGCCGCGCTCTATCCGCAGGAGACGATCACAGCACCGATCGTCGAAGCCGAGTTGCAGCCGGCGACCGGCGCTCCCTTGCAAGCCGGGAACGGCAGCAGCGCGCCGGAACGGGCGGAAACCCTGTCAGGCTCTGTCGAGCGCCATCTCGGCCAGTATTTCGGCGGTTTCGGCGACCAGATCCCGCCGCCCGGCCTCTATCACCGCATCCTGCGCGAGATCGAGCCGCCCCTGATCGCCGCCGCCCTGGCGGCAACGCGTGGCAACCAGATTCGCGCCGCGGAGCTGCTGGGACTTAATCGCAACACTCTGCGCAAGAAGATCCGCGAGCTCGATATGCAGGTGATGCGCTCGCCGCGGTAGAGCCCGTTCCGATCAGCTTGCACCGCAAGCCGATCCGTAAAACGGTCCCGAAACTCGAGGTAGGAGACGGACTTACCGATCGACTTGAATCAACCTGATCGGACTGGTCTCTGGCCGCCACTGTGGCTGCCTTGCATCTGTCATATTTTGACAACACCGTTGCGGCGGCGCATCAGTGCGCTGTGCGGCGGTTCCGGTGACGGAGCGCCGCGGTAATGGAGCTCCGATCCCGTCTTGACCACCTCGACCGGCGACATGCGCATGACGCCCCGGACCGACGACCCGCCACGCCGGATCTCGGGCTGGCTCGGCGCGCTCGTCGTCGGCTTCGCGCTGGTCTCGGCGCTCACCACCTTCCTCGTGCTTTCGGGCGCGACGCCGGTCGCACCCGTCCACGAGGTCGTGGTCGGCGTCTTCATCATCAACGGCCTGCTGATCCTGCTCCTGCTGATCATCGTCGCCTTCGAAGCGGCGGTGTTGATCCGTGCCAGGCGCAAGGGTGTCGCAGCAGCCGGCCTGCATGTGCGGATCGTCAGCCTGTTCAGCATCGTTGCCGCGCTGCCTGCGGTACTCGTCGCGATCATCGCGACCGCGACGCTGGAGCGTGGTCTCGAGCCCTGGTTCTCCGACCGGATGCGCGACGTGATCTTCAAGTCCGTCGAGGTCGCCGACGCCTACACGACCGGGCAGTGCCGCTCGCTCGGCCGCGAGATCCGGCTGCTCGCTGACGACCTCGGGCGGGCGAAGACCGCCTACGACGCCGATCGGAGCTGGTTCGAGACCTTTCTGACGGCGCGCGCCACGGCGCTCGGCCTGCCGGTGGTCTGGATCATGAAACCGCCGGACACCGTCGTCGTCCGCGCCAATATCGACGTGCTGCGCGACGCCCACAAGCCCAATGCCGACGCGTTCGAGGACGCACAGAGCTCGCCGGAGCCGATCTGCGTGCTGCCGTCGGCGGGGCGGGTCTTCGGCGCGCTGATGAAGCTGCCGAGCTATGACGGCGCCTTCCTCTATGTCGCCCGCGAGGTCGATCCGCTCGCCGTCGAGTTCCCGGCCGTCGCCCGCGGAGCCGTGGTCGAGTATCTCGGCATCGACGCGCGCCGGAAGGGCGTGCAGATCGCCTTCGCCTCGATGTATGCGCTGATCTCGGTGATCCTGCTGCTCTCGGCGATCTGGCTCGGCCTCAATTTCGCCAACGGCCTCGTCGCCCCGATCCGGCGGATGATCCACGCGACCGACCAGGTTTCCAGCGGCAATTTCTACGTCCAGGTACCAATACGACGAGCGGAAGGGGATCTTGCCCATCTCGGCGAGACCTTCAACAAGATGACCGCCGAACTGCGCCGCCAGCGTGATGGGCTGGTCACGGCAAGCGAGGTGATCGACCGGCGCAGGCGCTTCACCGAGACGGTGCTCTCGGGCGTCTCCTCCGGCGTGCTCGGCATCGACGAGGATGGGCACATCACGCTCAGCAACCGTTCGGCCGAGACCCTGCTCGGCTCTGGCGGCCGGCTGCTCGGCGAACCGGTCGCACGTGTCGTTCCCGAGATCGCCGGCTTTGTCTCCGAGGCACTCGGCAATCGCCAGCGCCTGAGCTCCAGCCAGGCGGCGATCACCCGCGGTGGCCGCGAGCGCATGCTCAACATCCGGGCGACGCGCGAAGGTGAGGGGGCCGGCGCCGGGCTGGTCGTGACGCTCGACGACATCACCGATCTCGTCTCGGCACAGCGCACCGCCGCCTGGGCCGACGTCGCCCGCCGCATCGCCCACGAGATCAAGAACCCGCTGACGCCGATCCAGCTCTCGGCCGAGCGCATAAGGCGCAAGTTCGGCCGCATCATCGTCGACGACAAGGAGATCTTCGACCAGTGCACGGCGACGATCGTGCGCCAGGTCGAGGACATCCGCAGGATGGTCGACGAGTTCTCATCCTTCGCCCGCATGCCCAAGCCCTCGCCGGCACGGGACGATATCGTCGAGACGGCAAGGCAGGTCACCTTCCTGATGCGGGTCGGCAATCCCGAGATCGACATCACCGACAACCTGCCGGAGGTTCCGGTCCTGGCGCATTTCGACCGGCGCCTGATCTCGCAGGCCCTGACCAACGTCATCAAGAACGCGACCGAGGCGATCCAGGCCGTGCCGGCCGAGGCGCGCGGCAAGGGCCGCATCGAGATCGGTTTCGAACGGACACAGGATGGCCGGATCGTCATCGACATCCTCGACAACGGCAAGGGCCTGCCGGCCGACCAGCGTCAGAAGCTGCTCGAGCCCTACATGACCACCCGTGACGGCGGGACCGGGCTCGGCCTCGCCATCGTCGGCAAGATCCTCGAGGACCATGGCGGCGGCATCGAATTGCTCGACCGTCCGGACGGCGCCCGCGGCGCCCGCATCAGGCTCTGGTTCATCGAGACAGGACCGCCGCCGACCGGCGAAGAAAAACCAGACACAGGCAAAAGCATGGCGGATTCCGCCACACGACAAGTGAACGGGACGAAGGCATGAGTGCTGACATTCTCGTCGTCGACGACGAGGTCGATATCCGCGAACTGGTGGCCGGCCTCCTGGAGGACGAAGGCTATCGGACGCGCAAGGCGGGCTCCGCCGACGAGGCGTTGGCCGCGATCGCGGCACGACGGCCCAATCTCGTCTTCCTCGACATCTGGCTGCAAGGCAGCCGGCTCGACGGGTTGCAGGTGCTGGAGCTGATCAAGGAGAGCCATCCCGACCTCGCGGTGGTGATGATCTCCGGGCACGGCAACATCGAGACAGCGGTCTCGGCGATCAAGAGCGGCGCCTACGACTTCATAGAGAAGCCGTTCAAGGCCGACCGGCTCGTGCTCGTCGCCGAGCGAGCCCTGGAAGCGTCGCGCCTGCGGCGCGAAGTGCGCGAGCTCAAGACCCGCTCGGTCCAGGCCAGCCGCATCGTCGGCCGCTCGACCGCGGTCAACCAGCTGCGCCAGACGCTGGAGCGCGTTGCGCCGACCAATGCCCGCGTGCTGATCACCGGCGAACCGGGCTGCGGCAAGGAGCTGACCGCGCGCACCCTGCATGACGCCTCGACCCGCTCGGCCGGCCCCTTCGTCGTGATCAACGCGGCGACGATCACGCCCGAGACGATGGAAGAGGAACTGTTCGGCATCGAAGGCGGCGACGGGCGCTCGCGCCGCGTCGGCGCGCTCGAGGAGGCCCATGGCGGCACGCTCTACATCGACGAGATCGGCGACATGCCGCGCGAGACGCAGAACCGCATCCTGCGCGTGCTGGTCGACCAGAACTTCCAGCGCGTCGGCGGCGCGACCCGCGTCCATGTCGACGTCCGAATCATCTCGTCCAGCAGCCGCGACCTCGCCCAGCTGATCGCCGACGGCCAATTGCGCGAGGATCTCTATCACCGGCTCGGCGTGGTGCCGATCCGCGTGCCGGCCCTGTCGGAGCGGCGCGAGGACGTGCCCGAGCTGATCGAGTTCTTCATGGACCAGATCTCGGTCGCGAGCGGCCTGCCCAAGCGCCGGATCGGCGGTGACGCCATGGCGATCCTGCAATCGCATGAATGGCCGGGCAATGTCCGCGAGCTGCGCAACAATGTCGAGCGGCTGATGATCCTGACCAAGGGCGAGCCGACAGCGGAGATCACGGTCGACATGCTGCCGGCCGAGGTCGGCGCCATGGTGCCGACGACGCCCTCCGGCTCGGGCGGCGAGAAGCTGATGAGCCTGCCGCTGCGCGATGCCCGCGAGATCTTCGAGCGCGAATATCTGATGGCGCAGATCGCCCGCTTCTCCGGAAACATCTCGCGCACAGCGGAGTTCATCGGCATGGAGCGTTCAGCCCTGCACCGTAAGCTGAAATCGCTCGGAGTGGGCTGAAATCCAGCCACCGTGTTGCACTGCACGCAAGGCGGCTGGCCGAAATTGACGTTCCGCAACCCTTGCGCGTTCTCGCCGGGTCGCGATCTAATGGAGTGTCGGTGTTCCGACGGCCCGGCGATTGGCGCCGAAGCCGAACGGGACGATCTGGATCGCAAGGGCAAACCGATTGCGATCCCAACAACAGGGATTACCCATGGCCGCCGAACGGGCTCAAAATCTTCAGGACACCTTCCTCAATCACGTCCGCAAGCAGAAGATTCCCCTCACCATCTTTCTCGTGAACGGCGTCAAACTGCAGGGCGTCGTCACCTGGTTCGATAATTTCTGCGTTCTTCTGCGCCGCGACGGGCATTCGCAGCTCGTCTACAAGCACGCGATCTCGACGATCATGCCGGGCCACCCGGTGCAGCTGTTCGAGCCCGAGGACACGGACAAGGCCTGACCGTGGGCGGCAAGGCCGGTAGCCCGACGACGGGCAGCGGAAACGCAATCGGGATTTCGATCGACGCGGCCGAGCATGCCTTGGCCGCCGACACTCGCGCCTTTGTGATCGGCCCCTATCTGGCGCGCCACGCCGCCAGCCGGGCGGCCACAGGCGACGAGAACCAGCGCAGCCACGCGGCGCGGCTGGACGAGGCCTTCGGCCTCGCTGGCGCCATCGATCTCCAGATCGTCGAGGCAATCCCCGTGGTGCTGACGGCGCTGCGGCCCGCGACCTATCTCGGCAAGGGCAAGGTCGAGGAGCTCGCCGAGCGCGTCAAGATCGAGGAAATCGGCCTCGTCGTGATGGATTGCGCCCTGTCGCCAGTGCAGCAGCGCAACCTTGAAAAGGCTTTCGGCTGCAAGGTCATCGACCGCACCGGCCTGATCCTCGAGATCTTCGGCCGGCGCGCCCGCACGCGCGAAGGCGCGCTGCAGGTCGAGCTTGCCCATCTCAACTACCAGAAGAGCCGGCTCGTACGCTCCTGGACCCACCTGGAACGCCAGCGCGGCGGCTTCGGCTTCCTTGGCGGCCCTGGCGAGACCCAGATCGAGGCCGACCGGCGCATCATCCAGGAACGGATGACCAAGATCGAGCGCGAGCTCGACAGCGTGAAGCGCACTCGCTCGCTGCATCGCGCCAGCCGCAAGCGCGTGCCCTATCCAGTCGTTGCGCTGGTCGGCTACACCAATGCCGGCAAGTCGACGCTGTTCAACCGGCTGACCTCGGCCGAAGTGCTGGCGCAGGACATGCTCTTCGCCACGCTCGACCCGACGGCGCGGGCGCTGAAGCTGCCGCATGGCGCCAGGATCATGCTCTCGGACACGGTCGGCTTCATCTCCGACCTGCCGACGCAGCTCGTCGCTGCCTTCCGCGCCACGCTGGAAGACGCGATCGAGGCCGATGTGCTGTTGCATGTCCGCGATGTCTCGCATGAGGATACGCAGGCCCAGGCCGCCGACGTGCAAGGAATCCTGCGCGATCTCGGCATCGACCCGGAAGATGGCGACCGCGTCATCGAGGTCTGGAACAAGGCCGATCTGCTCTCGGGCGACGAGCGCGAGCGCCAGGCGGCACTGACCGAGCTCAGACCTGGCGCCTCGCGGCCGGTTCTGGTCTCTGCCCTGACTGGCGAGGGCATGGAGCGGCTGACCGATGCGATCGAGCGGCGCATCGCACGCACCCGGCCGGTCTATCGGCTCACGCTCGAACCGGGCGACGGCAAGTCCCTGGCCTGGCTGCACGCCAATGGCGAGATCCTTGAGCGCGAGGATGCCGAGGACGGCACGCTCGACCTGCTGGTCAGGCTACCGCCGGAGCGGGAAGGGGCCTTCGGCGCACGTTTCCCGCAAGCTGAACGCGTCGGCAGCAATCCCTGAGGATGGGTTCGGTCACGCTTGCTATGGTCGCAGCCTGAAGCGCTGGGGCTTCAGGTCGGCGAGCACGGAGCGGGCTGCATTGTGGCCCGGCGCGCCGGTGACGCCGCCCCCCGGATGGGCCCCGGAGCCGCAGAGATAGAGGCCCGGCACCGGCATGCGATAATCGGCATGGCCGAGCACCGGGCGGGCGCTGAAGAGCTGGTCGAGCGTCAGCCGGCCATGGAAGATATCGCCGCCAACCAGTCCGAAACGCGCCTCCAGATCGCTCGGCGCCAGAGCCAGCCGGCCGATGATGGAGGCGCGGAAGCCCGGAGCGTAGCGATCCACGGTGTCGATCATCAGATCGGCAACAGTGTCGCGATGCTTGTCCCAGCTCTCGCCGTCCGGCAGCTGCGGCGCGACATGCTGGCAGAACAGGCTGGCGACATGCCGTCCGGACGGGGCGAGGCTGTCGTCAAGCGTCGAGGGGATCAGCATCTCGACGATCGGCTCGCTCGACCAGCCCGACAGCCGTGCCTGCGCATGGGCGCGGTCCATATAGCCGAGCGACGGCGCGATGATGATGCCGGCGGTCAGGTGGTCGCCCGGCTCCGGCAGGCAGGCAAAGCGCGGCAGCTCCGACAGCGCCAGATTCATCCGGAAGGTCCCGGAGCCCGAGGCATAGCGGCGGATGCGCTCGCTGAAGTCGGCCGGGACGACCGCCGGGTCGACGAACCGCTCGAACAGCAGGCGCGGATGTAGGTTTGAGACCACGGCGCGCGCCCTCACCACATCGCCCTGCTCGGTCACGGCGCCGGCGGCGCGGCCCCTCTCGCTCAGCACCTGCGCGACCGGCGTCTCCAGCCTGATCTCGACGCCCTGTTCCGCGCAGGCCCGCGCCATGGCCTGCGTGATCGCGCCCATGCCGCCAAGCGCATGGCCCCAGGCGCCGCGCTTGCCGTTGACCTCGCCGAAGACGTGATGCAGCAGCACATAGGCCGAGCCGGGCGTATAGGGGCTGGCATAGTTGCCGACGATGCTGTCGAAGCCGAACAGCGCCTTGACCGGATCGCTCTCGAACCAGCCGTCGAGCCAGTCGCCGGCCGATTTGGTGAATAGGTCGAGGAGATCGCGCCGGGCGGACTGGTCGAACCCGGCGATGCGCCGCCCGAGCGCGGCCGCATCCAGCATCTGTGGCAGCGCGGCCAACCAGCCGCCATCACCGAGATTGGGCGGCGCCTGCAGCACGAGATCGCGCAGCATGGCGGCGATCCGCTCCAGCCGCCCGCCATAGGCCGATAGCCGCTCCGCATCGCGGGTGGAGAACTTCGCCACCTCCGCTTCCGTGCGTCCCTCGCCGGCAGCGAGATAGCGTCCATCCGGCAGCGGCAGGAAGTTGGCCACGCGTCGCTCGACGACACGCAACCCATGCCGGGCCAATTCCATCTCCGCAATGATGCGCGGATTGAGCAGGCTGACCGTGTAGCTCGCCGTGGAATTGCGGAAACCGGGATGGAACTCCTCGGTGACCGCCGCGCCGCCGGCCACGGCACGCCGCTCCAGCACGATGACCTTCAGTCCGGCCTTGGCGAGATAGAAGGCGCAGACGAGCCCGTTATGGCCGCCACCGAGAATGACGATGTCAGCATGGCTGGTGCTCACGAAACCACCCCTTCGTCAGCACGCAGCACGTCTATTGGAAACTCGGCGGATCAGTTCAGCTCGGCCTTGTCGAGCCGGTACTTGCCCTTGCGGTCGCGCCGGAAATATTCGCGCGCCTGCGGATGACGGATCGGCTGGCCCGACTCGTCGATCACGAGATTTTGTTCCGAGACATAGGCGACGTACTCGGTTTCCTCGTTCTCGGCGAAGAGGTGATAAAAGGGCTGGTCCTTGGACGGACGCAGGTGCTCCGGGATCGCCAGCCACCACTCGTCCGAATTCGAGAACACCGGATCGACATCGAAGATCACGCCCCGGAACGGGTAGACGCGATGGCGCACAACGTCGCCGATGCGGAATTTCGCCGTGCGTGATTCCATGATCCTCGTTCAGCCCAAACCCGGCCCGTCACAACCGATGTCGCCGCCCCTTGCGCTTGACCTAGGATTACGTCGCAAATGCGTCAATATCCATGGATGTCGCGGGTGCTAATCCTTCAGAGACCGTAGCGCGCCGCCAGCGCCGGATCGCGCGCTGCCACCTGCCGGGCGAGGTCGACGATGACCTTGGCCTGTTTCCAGGTCGCGTCGTCCTGCATCTTGCCGTCGATCATCACCGCGCCCGAGCCGTCCGGCATCGCCTCCAGGATGCGCCTGGCGAAGGAAACCTCGTCGGGATCAGGGCTGAAGACGCGCTTGGCGATCTCGATCTGCGAGGGATGCAGCGTCCAGGCGCCAGCGCAGCCAAGCAGGAAGGCGTTGCGGAACTGGGCCTCGCAGGCGGCTCCATCCGAGAAGTCGCCGAACGGGCCGTAGAAGGGCTTCAGGCCGGCCGAGGCACAGGCATCGACCATCTTCGCGAGGGTGTAATGCCAAAGATCCTGCTGCGCGATCGCGCGCGGGCCGCCATCGGGCGCGGGGTCAGCGATGACCTTGTATTCGGGGTGGCCGCCGCCGACGCGGGTGGTCTTCATCGCGCGCGAGGCGGCGAGGTCCGCTGGGCCAAGGCTCATCCCATGCATGCGGGGGGAGGCGGTGGCGATCGCGTCGACGTTCTTCACGCCCTCGGCGGTCTCCAGGATGGCGTGGATCAGGATCGGCTTGGGCAAGGCGTGGCGCGCCTCGTACTGCGCCAGCAACTGGTCGACATAGTGGATGTCCCAGGGCCCCTCGACCTTCGGCACCATGACCACGTCGAGCTTGCCGCCGATCTCGGACATGATCGCGGCGATGTCGTCGAGGAACCAGGGCGAATTCAGAGCATTGACGCGGGTCCACAGGCCGGTCGCGCCGAAATCGGTGGCCTTCGCCAGCTCGATGAAGCCGTCGCGCGCCGCCTGCTTGGCCTCGACCGGGATCGCGTCCTCGAGGTTGCCGAGCACGATGTCGACCTGGCCGGCGAGCTCGGGAACCTTGGTGCGCACCTTCTCCAGATGCGGGGGCACGAAATGGATCATCCGCTCCAGCCGGAGCGGCAGTTCGCGATAGGGCTCGGGCGCACCGATCGCCAGCGGGCGGAAGAACTGGCGCGGCGTCTTGGTGGTCATGCTCGGCTCCATGCTGCAATGCAGCGAATGTGCCGGAAGGTCGGCGCGTCGTCCATCGCTCTTTCGACGGGCTTAGGCGAATTATCCTAGGGTGAAAAGCCTAGGATAACTATCCTTCACTCCATTCAGTTCCGCGAGAACGGCGTGTGCAGCACGACGCGCGGCGGATTGGCAATCGGATCACGTGGGCTGAGCAGGCCGCGCAGACCGAGCGTATCGGCGTCGCTGGCGTAGTTGTCATCGTGCAGGCTGGCCTCGCGCACCCGCATCTGCCGGCGCAGAGCGCGGACCTGCGCTTCCTTATGCGAAATGCCGACCTTTTCGTCGATCTTGCGGCGGTCGCTCGCCGTCAGGTCGGGCGCGCCGCGGAAATCGCGGAAATCGGCGGTGGTGTAGGGCCATTTGCCGCCGGTGAAGGTCCGCACCCGCCCGTCGAGCACAATGCTGTCGCCCGGCCGCAAGGTGAAGTCGCGCAGCAACGAGACGCGGCGATCCTTCGCCGTCGCGATGGCAGGCCGGCAGGCCGGATCGGCGCCGCGCTCATAAGCGTAGGCCATCGGCAGCGCACGATAGGTCTTGCCGTCGCTCGCCACAGCGTCGTCGATCGTGGCGGCGCCGGCCGCAACCTTGAAGACCTTGACCGGCACGCCGGGATTGGCGGCCTGGCAGAGCGCTTCATGCGCTCTGAGATCGGACTGGCTGCGCAGATGGCCGATCGGTGCCTGGAAGCCGTCGCAGAGGCGCACGCAGATGGTGCGCGTCACGTCGGCCGCGCCGGACACCGTGTCGTAGCGGATCGCCGGCGGCTTCGGCTTCGGCTGTGCCTGCCTGGCTGCAGCACGAACCGGCTTGAACGGATTGAGCTCGACCGGCGGCGGCGCGAGACGGCCATCCGGGCGCGCCTGCTGGAAGAAGGGCACGGACCAGGTGTGGCGGGCCGGGGCATAGGCCGACACCGGAACCGAGGCGTAGGTCGCCCGTGGCGGCGCGCGCTCAGCCCTGCGGACCGCTTCTTCGCGATAGAAGGCACGGATACCGGCATCGTCCTCGGCCTGGACCAGCGAGACGGTCAGGATCGTGCCACCCGCGCCGAGCGCGAGCCCGACACCGGCCATGGCGATCATACGCAGGCCGCTGTTGCGGCCGCGCGAAACCGAATTCACCTTTGTCGAGGAACTGGAACCGGTCGGCGGGACAGGATCGGAACGCAGGCAATCGACATTACGGACACGAAGCACCGCGATCTCTCCATCGCTCGCTGGTTCATTGTCCGCCGCAGGATTGGCTTAGTTTACTTTTCGTTAAGACTCAACGGCCGGCGGGGCGCTGTCACCGCAAAGCCGGCGTCATCGTTAACACCGAAAAGGCGCGTGTCGTCCCGGGCGACCGAAGGGAGACCCGGGACCCATTCCGGAACTTCTTTCGGAAAGGCTCAGGAATGGATCCCGGATCGGCGCGGCTTCGCCGCTTGTCCGGGATGACCAAGAATGACGCTGAACGCCCTCTCAATCCGCCGGGCGGTGGACCGCCTGCGGGATCGCAACAGGGATTGCGCCCGGCACCGACGCCGCTTCCTCCCGCTCGCCGCGACCGCGGCCGGAGATGAAGCTGTCGACCTTGTCGAGATAGAAATAGACGACGGGCGTGATGTAGAGCGTCAGCAGTTGCGAGACGACGAGGCCGCCGACCACGGCGATGCCGAGCGGCTGGCGCAGCTCCGCGCCAGCGCCGGCCCCGAGCGCGATCGGCAGCACGCCGAAGATCGCGGCGAAGCTCGTCATCATGATCGGCCGGAAGCGCACCAGCGCGGCCTCGCGGATCGCGGTCAGCGCATCGTCGCCCATCTTGCGGCGCTCGATCGCGAAGTCGACCATCATGATCGCGTTCTTCTTGACGATGCCGACCAGCATCAGGATGCCGATGATCGCGATCACCGACAGGTCCATGTGGAAGTACTGCAAGGCGAGCAGGGCGCCCAGGCCCGCAGAGGGCAGACCGGACAGGATCGTGATCGGGTGGATGAAGCTCTCGTAGAGAATGCCGAGGATGATGTAGATCACCAGGATCGCCGCGAAGATCAGCAGGCCCTGGCCCTTCAGTGCGTCCTGGAAGAGTTGGGCCGAGCCCGCGAAACTGGTCACGATCGAGGCGGGCAGGTTGATGTCGCGCTCGGCAGCGCGGATCGCGTTGACGGCGTCGCCCAGCGAGACGCCGGGTGCGGTGTTGAACGAGATCGTCACCGCCGGCTGCTGGGAGATACGGTTGACCGCGAGCGGCCCGACGCTCGGCTTGATCGTCGCCACCGTCTCCAGCGGCACGTTCTGGCCGTTGGCGGCCTTCAGCATCAGCCGCGACAGCACCGCCGGATCCTGCTGGTAGGCGCGCTCGGCCTCCATGATGACCTGGTAGTCGGTGGCCGGCGTGAAGATCGTCGCGATCTGGCGCGATCCGAAGGCGTTGCCGAGTGCCTGGCGGATCTGGTCGCTGGAGATGCCGAGGCTGGCGGCGCGCTCGCGGTCGATGTCGATCGAGAGCTGCGGATTGCGCAGTTGCAGGTCGATATTGGCGTCGCGCAATTGCGGCAGCTGCGACAGACGCTGCTGCATCAGAGGCGCATAGTTGAAGAGGGCGCCAAGATCGGGCCCCTGCAGCGAATAGAGATACTGTGCCCGCGAGGAACGACCTGCGTTCAGGTTGATGTTCTGGACCTGCTGGAACACCGCGGTGATGCCCGGCACCTCCGAGACGGCCCGGCGCAGCCGCGCGATCACGACCTCGGCCTTGTCGCGCTGCTCCTTCGGCTTCAATGCGATGAACATGAAGCCGTTATTGGTGGCGTTGAAACCGCCGATATTCGAGGTCAGGTAGTCGATCGCCGGATCGGCCTTGACGATCTCGGCAAGACGCATCTGGCGCGCCGCCATCGCCTCGAACGAGGTGTCGGGCGGGCCTTCGGTCGAGCCGCGCAGGAGGCCGGTGTCCTCGGTCGGGAAGAAGCCCTTCGGCACGTCCATATAGAGCTGGACCGAGACATAGACCGTGCCGAGCGTCACCAGCAGCATCAGGAAGCGTGCCTTCAGCACGCAATCCAGCGTCCAGCGATAGGCTCCGAGCATGCCCTGGAAGCCGGCCTCGAACACCCGTTCGACGATGTTCGGCTTCTTGTGGTGGTCATGCGCCTTGAGGAAGCGGGCGCAGAGCATCGGCGTCAGCGTCAGCGAGACGAAGCCGGAGACGATGATCGCCGCCGCGATCGTGCCGGCGAATTCGGCGAAGACCTTGCCGACAACGCCGCCCATGAAGAAGACCGGGATGAAGACGGCAACCAGCGAGATGGTGATCGACAGGATGGTGAAGCCGATCTCGCGCGAACCGTCGAGCGCCGCCTGGAACGGCTTCTTGCCCATCTCGATATGCCGGATGATGTTCTCCAGCATGACGATGGCGTCGTCGACGACGAAGCCGACCGCGAGCGTCAGCGCCAGCAGCGAGATGTTGTCGAGCGAATAGCCCAGCGCGAACATGATCGCGAAGGTGCCGACCAGCGAGATCGGCAGCGCCAGCGTCGGGATCACAGTCGCGGCGAAGCTCTTCAGGAACAGGAAGATCACCATGATCACGAGAGCGATCGCGATCATCAGCGAGACCTCGACATCCTCGACCGCCTCGCGGATCGGAATCGAACGGTCGTTGAGGACGTGCAGCTCGATCGCCGCCGGCAATTGCGCGCGATAGGCGTCGAGCTTGCCTTTGATGCTGTCGACGACCTGGACGGTGTTGGCGTCCGACTGGCGGTAGACCGCCAGCATGATCGAGCGCTGGCCGTTATACCAGCTGCCGGTCTGGTCGTTCTCGACGGAGTCGTAGATCTGCGCGACGTCGTTGAGCCGGATCGGGATGCCGTTCTTCTGCGAGATGATCAGGTTGCCGTATTCGCCGGCCCGCTCCATCTGGCCGGTGGCGCCGAGCGTCAGGCGCTGGTTGGCGCCGTTCAGCGTGCCAACCGGGGAGTTGGAGTTCGCGGCGGCGATGGCGGTGCGGACTTCTGCAAGAGAGAGGCCGCGGGCCGAGACGGCGTCGGGGTTCACTCGCACGCGGACCGCATATTTCTGCGCGCCGAAGATGTTGACCTGGGCGACGCCGGGCAATTGCGAGATCTGCTGCTGCAGGATGTTTTCGCCGAATTCATGGACCTCGTAGAGCGGCTTGGTCGCCGAGGTCAGCACCATGAACAGCACCGGCTGGTCGGCCGGGTTGACCTTCCTGAAGCTCGGCGGGGCAGGGAGCTCTGGCGGCAGGCGCCGCACCGTCGCGCTGAGCGCCGCCTGCACGTCGAGCGCGGCGCCGTCGATATTGCGGTTGAGGTCGAACTGCAGCGTGATCGAGGTCGAGCCCTGCTGCGAGACCGACGACATCGAGGTGATACCGGAGATCGAGGCGAATTCGCGCTCGAGCGGCGCCGCGACCGACGACGCCATCGTCTCGGGGCTGGCGCCCGGCAGGCGGGCGCTGACATTGATGGTCGGGAAATCGACCCGGGGCAGCGCCGCGACCGGCAGCTGCTTGAAGGCGAACAGCCCGAAGATCAGGAACGTCGCCATCAGAAGGGTCGTCATGACCGGGCGACGGATGCAGAGCTCGGGCAGGTTCATCAGCCGGCGCTCCCCCGCTGGGAGGTGAGATTGGGCGCTGGCGGGCTCTGGCCGCCACGGCCGCGCTCGACCGTGCGTGCCCCTTCTGTCAGCAGCAGCTGCCCGTCGATCACCACCGTCTCGTCTCCGGTCAGGCCCGACGCGATGACGGCGCGGTCATCGACATTGCGGGCAACGACGATCGGCCGGGCGCGGGCGAGGTTGTTCTCGATCACGAAGACATAGGAGCCGTTCTGGCCGGTCTGGACCGCCTCGCGCGGCACGGTGACGGCATCAGGCTCGGTCCGCAGTGTCAGCCGGACCTGACCGAGCGCGCCGGGCCAGAGCGTCTCGGCAGGATTGTCGAAGCTGGCGCGAATCTGGATCGTGCCGGTCGTCGCATCGACCGCGTTGTCGATCACCGCGATCGTGCCTTCGATGCTCTTGCCGACGCCCTGCTGGCTCGCCTGGACGACCGCCGTCTTCGCCTGCATCGCCTCGCGGATCTCGGGCAGATAGCGCTGGGCTACCGCGAAGCTGACATAGATCGGGTCGATCTGATTGATCGTCGCCAGCATCGCCGAACTGTCGCCGCTCTTGGCGATATTGCCCTCCTTGAGGGCAGCGACGCCGACGCGGCCCGAAACCGGCGCGCTGATCGTGTAGTAGCTGAGCTGGACGCGCAGGCTGTCGACCGCCGCTTCACCGCCGCGGATCGCGGCGCGCAGGGTGCTCACCGCCGTGCGGGCGGTGTCGAGCCGCTGGTCGGTGGCGATCTCCCGCCGCGAGAGCTCCTCGGCCCGGCGCAGATCGGATTCGGCCGCGATCAACGAAGCCTTGTCGCGCGCGACATTGGCCTCGGCCTGGCGCAGCTGCGCCTCGAGCTGGCGCGAATCCAGCCGGAACAGCACATCGCCCTTGTTGACCATGGCGCCGTCGCGGAACTCGACCGCCATGATCTGGCTGTCGACGCGCGAGCGGATGTTGACGGTGGAGATCGCCTGGACGGTACCGATCGCATCGATCCGCACCGGCATTGCCCGGCGCTCGACCTTGGCGGTGACGATCGTCACCGGCGGCCGGTTGGCCTGGCCTGAGCGGTTGTTTCCGCCCGCCGCGGGGGCTGACGCCGTCGCGGCCGGCTTGGCCGGACCGGGGATCACCTTGCCATAAGGAACCTGATCGAGCGGCCAGGGAATAGGACGCCCAGTGTAATGAAGAAACGCGCCCGCGGCGAGCACGCCCGCGGCCGAGAACAGAGCCACACGCCCGAAAGTCAGCACTGCCATAGAAAGCCTTGCGCCACGGGAACGCCGTATCCGGCTAATCCGGACGGTCGCTCCGCACATCGTCCTCACCGCAAGAATTTAGCATGAAGACGGCCCGGTTTCGACGCAAGTGTCTAACACGGTTTATTGAGCGCTGTAGCGACGAAGTGACAGGACGACAATTCGGCCAGTTGAAATCGCCCGCACACGTCTTGCGTGCGACAAGCAAAGGCTGCTCAGAGAACAGCAATCACGATGCCGACCCACATGAAGAACAGGCAGGCAATGCCGGCTGCAAAGACGAGCGCTCGCTGCTTCAGGCTGTTGGTTCCAGTATGAACCAATGTATGGACGATGCGCGTGGCGACATAAGCCCAGGCCAGCATCGCCATGACATAGCCGGTCGCGCCGACATGGATCGCGATCAGGATCAACGCGAAGAACAGGACCGGCGTCTCGAACTGATTACTGAAATTGGCCGCGGCCAACCGCGCCGTGTCAGGGTAACGTTCGGTCGAGACGGCGATATCGGCGAGCCCGACCTCGCGATTGGCGAAGGCCCGCTTGCGGCGCCGGAACATGATGACGAGGACGACGAAGCTCCAGAGGATCTGGGCCAGCGCCGGATAGATCAGCTTGAGCGTCATGTCGTCCTCTTCGCGGAGCGGCGGACCGACAACTGGGTCCACCCTCCGGAAGTATCTGATGCCCGATCGAAAAAGGACAGATCGCCGTGAGGCGATCCGAAATCAGGAGCGCGTCGGGTAGTTCGGGCTCTCGCGCACGATCGTCACGTCATGGACATGGCTCTCGCGCAGGCCGGCGCTGGTGATGCGGATGAAGCGGGCCTTGTTGCGATAGTCCTCGAGGTTGCGGCCGCCGACATAGCCCATCGCGGCGCGCAGGCCGCCGGCGAGCTGGTGCAGCACGCCCGAGACCGGGCCCTTATAGGCGACCTGGCCCTCAATGCCCTCCGGCACCAGCTTCAGCGCATCCTTGATGTCCTGCTGGAAATAGCGGTCGGCCGAGCCGCGCGCCATCGCGCCGACCGAGCCCATGCCGCGATAGGCCTTGTAGGAGCGCCCCTGGTACAGGAAGGTCTCGCCCGGCGTCTCGTCGGTGCCCGCGAGCAGCGAACCGACCATGGCGCAGGCGGCGCCGGCGGCGAGCGCCTTGGCAAGATCGCCGGAATATTTGATGCCGCCATCGGCGATGATCGGGATGCCGGCCTTGTGCCCGGCCGAGGCCGCATCCATCACCGCGGTGAGCTGCGGCACGCCGACGCCGGCGACGATGCGGGTGGTGCAGATCGAGCCCGGGCCGATGCCGACCTTGATCGCGTCGGCGCCGGCGTCGATCAGGGCCTGCGCGCCGCCGGCGGTGGCGACGTTGCCGGCGATGACCTGGACGGCATTGGAGAGCTTCTTCACCCGCGTCACCGCCTCCAGCACCTTGGCGGAGTGGCCATGGGCGGTGTCGACGACGATGAGGTCGACGCCGGCGTCGATCAGCATCTCCGAGCGCTCGAAGCCGAGGTCGCCGGTGGTGGTCGCTGCCGCGACCAGCAGCCGCCCCTGGCCATCCTTGGCGGCATTGGGATGCGTGACCTGCTTCTCCATGTCCTTGACGGTGATCAGGCCGATGCAGCGGTAGTGATCGTCGACCACCAGCAGCTTCTCGATGCGGAACTGATGCAGCAGGCGGCGGGCTTCATCCTGCGCGACGCCTTCGCGGACCGTGATCAGCCGATCCTTGGTCATCAGCTCGGAGACGGGCTGTTCCGGATTGGCGGCAAAGCGCACGTCGCGATTGGTCAGGATGCCGACCAGCTTGCCCTTGTGCCCCTGCGGGCCGCGCTCGACCACCGGAATGCCGGAGATGCCGTTGTTCCGCATCAGCGTGAACGCGTCGGCCAGCGTCTCGTCGGGATGGATGGTGATCGGGTTGGCGATCATCCCGGATTCGAACTTCTTGACCAGGCGGACCTGCGCCGCTTGCTGCTCGGGATCGAGATTGCGGTGCACGACGCCGAGGCCGCCGGCCTGGGCCATGGCGATCGCCATCTTCGCCTCGGTGACCGTGTCCATCGCCGAGGCGATGATCGGCAGGTTGAGCGAGATCGTCTTGGTGAGCTTCGTCGAGATATCGACATCGCCGGGCATCACCTCGGACGGGCCGGGCTCGAGCAGCACGTCGTCGAAGGTGAAACCGTCGCGAATGAGGCCGTCAGTGATGGTCGCCATCGTCAACTCCGGGGCCGGTACGGCCGGCACTGAAAAGGGGCAGGGCGGGTGTGCCCTAAGCCGAGTTGACGAGGCCCGATATCACGCGTGTGGCGCGCCCGCTAGAGGCGTCATGACAAAAGTTATGAGCGTCGGGCGCAACCCAAGGCCACGCCCGATGCAATGGCGGTCAGCGGGTCATTACTGCTTGCGGACGGGGCGCGCCTGAGTGGCCTGCGCAGCGGGAGCTGCGTTGGGCGCCACGAAGAAGCAGCCATTGCCCATCATCATGCTGCCCTTGGCGTTGGCCATCTGCTGGCAGTCCTTCTGACGGCCGCAGTTGGTGGTTCGCAATATGTCGCCCGAGCCCGGCGTCACGACGCGCATCGCGCAGCCTTCTTCCCAGCTCATCGACTGGGCGAGGGCCGGCGCCTGCCCGGCGCCGAAGAAAGCGGCTCCGGCGAGCAAGGCGACCGCAGCACCGTGGCGCAAAGCGGTCAGGGTGAGCGAGCGGACTGCGTGGTGGGTGGAGTTGATCATAGGACACCTCTTGCCCGCGGACCGGCCGCGTCGGCGTATGCGAAATCATCGCCCCTTCGGCCATGAGATAGGCACGATCTTGCCCGAATGACCCGCGACAGACGCATAGCTGAGCCGCAATCACGTCCTTGTGATGAGCTGCACACATCTCCGGAATCGACCCGTCACCGGTTATGTCAGCGGTTTTGTCATGCAGGGAATGCAACCCTCGTCATCCCGTCCCGATCCGCTCTCGCCAGCCGGATAAGCCCGCATTAAAGGGCAGCAGGCGGCCGAAAAATTCCGAAAGTCCGATTCCTTGCAGCGCGCCAAGCTCCTGCCTCTCATCGTCGCCTGCGCGCTGTTCATGGAGAACACCGACTCGACGGTGATTGCGACCTCGCTGCCGGTGATCGCCCAGTCGCTCGGCGAGGATCCGATCGCGCTCAAGCTGGCGCTGACCTCCTATCTCGTCAGCCTTGCCGTCTTCATCCCGATCTCCGGCTGGATGGCCGACAGGTTCGGGGCCCGCACCATCTTCAGGACGGCGCTCGGCATCTTCATGCTCGGCTCGGTGCTCTGCGCCTTCTCGAACTCGCTCGGGGCCTTCGTCGGGGCACGCTTCATCCAGGGCATGGGCGGGGCGATGATGGTGCCGGTCGGCCGGCTCGTCATCCTGCGCAGCGTCGAGAAATCGGAGTTGGTCAGTGCGCTGGCCTATCTGACGGTGCCGGCGCTGGTCGGCCCGGTCGTCGGCCCCGTGGTCGGCGGCTTCATCACCACCTATTTCGACTGGCGCTGGATCTTCTTCATCAACCTGCCGATCGGCTTGCTCGGCATCGCGCTCGCGACGATGTTCTTTGAGGATATCCGCGAGGAGGACGTCGCTCCGCTCGACATCAGGGGCTTCCTGCTCTCCTCGACCGGCTTCGCCGCGCTGATGCTCGGCCTCGCCACCGGTGGGCGCCATCTCGTGCCTGTCGCTGTCTCCTATGGCTGCGTCGCCTTCGGGATCGCGGCATTGGTCCTCTACTGGTTCCATGCCCGCCGGCTGGCCTATCCAGTGCTCAATCTCTCGCTGCTGCGCATCCCGACCTATCGAATCGGCGTCCTCGGCGGCTCTATCTTTCGCGTCGGCATCGGCGCGATCCCGTTCCTGCTGCCCCTGATGCTGCAGCTCGGTTTCGGCCTCGACGCGTTGCAATCGGGCCTGATCACCTTCGCTTCGGCCGCAGGCGCGCTCGTGATGAAGACGCTGGCGAAGACGATCCTCGCCCGCTTCGGCTTCCGCGGCGTGCTGACGTTCAACGCGCTGATCGGCTCGGCCTTCCTGGCAGCTTCAGGCCTGTTCACCCCGACGACGCCGCACTGGATCATGCTCGGCGTGCTTTTCATCGGCGGCTGCTTCCGCTCGCTGCAGTTCACCGGCATCAACGCGCTGAGCTATGCCGACGTCTCGAACCGCGACATGTCGAGCGCGACCAGTTTCTCCAGCGTCGCCCAGCAACTATCGCTCAGCCTGGGCATCACCGTCGGGGCGTTCGCGCTCGAGGCCGCCAATCTCTACAATGGCGGCAAGGCGCTTGGTGCCGGGGATTTCTGGCCGGCCTTCGTCCTGGTCGGTCTGATCTCGGCCTCGTCGGCGCTGTGGATGATCAGGCTGAAGCCTGATGCCGGCGCGGAAGTCTCCGGCCATGCGCCGATGAGCGCCCGCAAGGTCACCGCGCAGGCGATCGAGGATCAGAAGCCGCTCGAGTGATGTGCCCTGGATTGACGAAGCCGCGCCGCTGCGCCAGCGGTGACACATGATCTCCGGCCAGAATCGCCTGTTCCTCGGCGTCGGGCACTCGGCCCTCGGACGCCCCTGGCGCGACCGCCTCGATCCCGCCGGCCTCGCGCAAGCCGAGGCGCTGGCGCAGGTCGAGGGTGTGCCCGATACGCTGGCGCGCGTCCTGGCCGGCCGCGGCGTCGCCTCCAGCGAGGCGCTGCGCCATCTCGAGCCGAAGCTGCGCGATCTGCTGCCGGACCCATCCGTGCTGCGTGACATGGACCGCGCAGCGCAGCGGCTCGCGCAGGCGGCGATATCCGGCGAGAAGGTCGCGATCTTCGGCGACTACGACGTCGACGGCGCCTGCTCGGCGGCGCTGCTTGCCGGTTTCCTGGCCGAGTCGGGAGCCAAGCCGCGCATCCATATCCCCGATCGCCTGATCGAGGGCTATGGCCCCAACGCCGAGGCCATAGCCATGCTGGCAGGCGAGGGCGCAACACTGCTCGTCACCGTCGACTGCGGCACGACCAGCCACGAGCCGCTGCAGCAGGCGGCACGGCTCGGCCTCGACACTGTCGTGCTCGACCATCACCAGGCGCCGGAGCTGCTTCCCGAGGTCGAGGCGCTGGTCAATCCAAACCGGCAGGACGATCTCGCCGGTCTCGGCCATCTCTGTGCCGCCGGCGTGGTCTTCCTGACGCTGGTCGCGACCAATCGCGAGCTGCGTCGTCGCGGCGCCTGGCAGGCAAGGGGCGGCGAGCCTGATCTGCTCGCGGCGCTCGATCTCGTCGGGCTGGCGACTGTCGCCGATGTCGTGCCGCTGATCGGCCTCAACCGCGCCTTCGTGCGCCAGGGCATCGTCATGATGCGGCTGCGCCAGCGGCCCGGCCTCGCGGCATTGCTCGATGTCGCCGGGCTCGATGGGCCCGTGCAGGCTTGGCATCTCGGCTTCCTGCTCGGGCCACGCATCAATGCCGGTGGGCGCATCGGCGACGCGGCTCTCGGCGCCCGTTTGCTCCTGACCTCGGACGAGGTCGAGGCGCGCAGCATCGCCGCCGAACTCAACCGGCTCAACCAGGAACGTCAGGAGATCGAGCGTGCCGCGGTCGAGGAAGCGGTGGCCGAGGTCGAGCATCGCTTCGAGGATGCCGCCGCGCATCCGGTGCTGGTCGTCGGCTCGGCCGATTGGCATCCGGGCATTGTCGGGCTGATTGCGGGCCGCCTGAAGGAACGGTTCAACCGGCCGGCCTTCGCGCTGGCGCGTAACGCCAATGGCGGCGCGACCGGCTCTGGCCGCTCGATCGCCGGCGTCGACCTCGGCTCGGCCGTGCGCCATGCGGTCGAGGCCGGTCTTGCGGTCAAGGGTGGCGGCCATGCCATGGCGGCCGGCGTCACGCTGGCGCCAGGGCAGGAGGGCGCCTTCGCCAGCTTCGTCAGCGAACGGCTGGCCCGTGGTGTTGCCGGTTCGCGCGAGGCCGAGGCGCTGCTGATCGACGCGGCTATCAGCGCCGGCGGCGCCAATCCGCGCCTGCTCGCCGAGATCGACCGGGCCGGCCCATTCGGCGCCGGCTGCCCGGAGCCGGTCTTCGTGCTGCCGGCACATCGCCTCACGGAGGTGATCGAGGTCGGAGCCGGTGGGCACATGCGCATCAAGCTGCGGGCGGGCGATGGCGCCACGATCGGGGGAATCGCCTTCCGCGCCGCGCGCGAGCCGCTCGGCCAGGCGCTGCTGGCGGCACGCGGCGAGAGCGTGCATCTGGCGGGCACATTGACGCTGAATCGCTGGGGCGGCAACGAGCGGGCCGAGCTGCGCGTGGTGGATTTGGCCCGGCCGCTGTGAGCGGATGCGAAAAACCCTGACAACGGGGTTGCCCAAGCTTCGCCGGGACACTATAGCTCGCCCCGCCTCGCAAGAGCGCTTCGCGCTCAGGCCCGCGGTCTTCGTCTATCGGTTAGGACACCAGCCTTTCACGCTGGGGAGACGGGTTCGACTCCCGTAGACCGCGCCACTCCTGTTCAGCGCTACAGCATCGCGATCACAGCCACCACGCTCGTGGCGAGCGCAGCGCCGCTATCGCTAGGCGCTCTCAGGGCTCGCGCTGCTTTCTCAGATACATGTCCCAGCAGGGCGAAAGGCTGATCAGCTGGCGGCCTTCCAGGGCCTGGGCGAACTGTGTCCAGATCGCTGCCCGCTTGACCTCGTAGGGGCATTTGGGCCGCATGATCGCGTCGATGTCGCGCAGGGCTTCCAGCATCTCGCGCGTGACCTTCGGGTTGGTCCGCTCGGTATCGATGCCGAGTGCGACGTGAAGCGGAGCAGCGCGGCCGAGCAGGTGATTGAATGGGCTGACGAAGTCGAGCGCGAAGAAGCCGTTGAGCTGGCGGCGGTTTGTGGCTTCCCAGCGCTTGATGGCATCGACGCCCTGCTGCACTTCGAGCAGCCAGGTCGCCTGGTGGTCGATCTCCGAGAACAGGGTGGCCGACGGCAGCAGGCCCCGGCGGACGAGGTCGGCGGAGGCGTCATAATACTCGACATAGTGCTCGAGCTGCCCGACCGCGCGCTCCGCCAGCTCCGGCTTCAGGCTGACGCGGCCGAGCGGCCCGACATCCGGCACCTCCAGCGCCTGGTAGCGCGGAGCGGCGATCACCGCGCGCGCCCCCCGCTCCAGGAAGATCACGGCGCTGGGTAGCGAGACGGCCATGACGAGCATCAGGACCCATGGACGCAACTGGTCGCCGGATTTTTGGGAATAGTCCTTGAGGATCAGGATCAGCACCGGCCAGAGCCCGATGAATTCGAGCGACCCGCTGTTCTGCGTCTCGCCGAGGACCAGTGCGAAGAGGCTCGCGCCCAGCCAGCCCAGCGGCGAGGTCAGCAGGCTCCCCTGCGACAGCCGGTCCCGCCGCGCCGCGTAGGCGAGAACGCCGATCAGAGCCAGGCAAGGCGCGATCACGTTGAACTTGATCGAGCCCAGCGTCAGGAAGCGCCGCAGGAACGAGGCGGAGTTGAGCATCGCCAGATCGAGGATGTCTTCGAGATAAGCGAAGACGAGGCCGGTCGCGAGTTCGATCAGGCCCAGGCAGGCGATGACAGCGCCGGCGGCGATCGCCGCATCGCGAAAGCGCATGCGCCCGGCCAGAACCGCATAGCCGACAAGGGCAGCGCCCGAGACTGGCCCCGTCACCTTGACCAGGAACAGCGCGACCATCAGCACCGCGACGAGCGTCGTCAGCAGGGCCCGGCTCTCGACGAAGAGGAGCGCCGCCAGCAGCAGATAGAGCAGCAGGGCCACATGGCGGTTGTAGTAGCCGAACCCGTCGAAGCCGGGCGATGGGTAGAGGCTGTGAAGATTGATCGGCAGCGAGGTCAGAACCAGGAACGGTATGACGATCGCCAGCGCCAGCTTGCGCGAGCGTGCGCCGATGTCCCAGGCGATCAACGCAGCGATCGGCAGCGAGATCGGCACGATCGCCCAATTGGCGAGCAGGGCCGGCTGCGCCTGCGGGAACAGCGCCTTGATCCCGGCAGTGAGATAGAAGCCGAGCGGACCGATCGAGGTGAAGAAGTCGATATTGGGAACCTGCCCCTGCCGGATGCGCTGGGCGGCATCGAGGTAGATGTCGGTGTCCCAGTAATTCGGGCCGAGCGGCAGGCGGATCGGGAGCGCGAGCCCCAGGATCACCATCGCCAGGAACGCCGCGATCCAGAAGGTCGGAGACGTGATCGAAGATCGCCAGACTGCCCCGGACACCGGACTACCTGTTGCCGCTTGAGAGCCGCTCATCATCACCTGTTCCATGAGCCATCGGGGGAACATGGCAGAAATGTGTTACCCGATCGCTTCCGGCTTTGTCGAAAGCTGCAATCTTTAGTTGCACGAGCTGCCGGCGCAGGAATGTGCGCGGCCGCCGGGTTCTCAGGCGCCGACGCCCGTCCTATAAGGCGGCGCCGTCGCCATCGTCGGTCAAGCGAGAATGCCGCATGGCCGACATCGCCAGCCTGTTCAACCTGGTCGCGCCCTTCTTCGGGCTGATCCTGCTCGGCTTCCTGATCGGCCGTTACAAGCGGCTGCCGGGCGAGGGGCTGGCCTGGATGCAGTTCTTCCTGATCTATGTCGCGCTGCCTTGCCTGTTCTACCGGCTGATCGCCGACAAGCCGCTGAGCGAGCTGACCAACTGGCGCTTCGTCGCGGTAACGACGCTCGCCACCTTCTGCGCCTTCGTGCTCTCCTTCGCACTCGGTTGGCGCCACACCCATGGCGACATGCCGCAAGCGGTGATGCAGGGCGTCGCCGGCTCCTATTCCAATATCGGCTATATGGGCCCGCCGCTGATCCTGGCGGCGCTCGGCCCCGCCGCCAGCGCGCCGGTGGTGCTGATCTTCGTCTTCGACAATCTGCTGCTGTTCTCGCTGATCCCGTTCCTGATGGCGCTGGCTGGCGTCGAGAAGCGCAGCTTCGCCGCGACGGCCGCCGAGGTGGTCCGGCGGGTCGTGACCCATCCCTTCAATGTCGCGACCGTCGCCGGCGTGCTCGCGGCTTTCCTCAAGCTCGAATTGCCGACCGCGATCGACAAGATGACGCTCTGGCTCTCGCAGGCGGCCGCACCCTGCGCGCTGTTCCTGCTCGGCGTCACGGTCGCGCTGCAGCCGATACGGCAGATGCCCGGCGAATTGCCCTGGCTCGTGGCGATCAAGCTGCTGCTGCACCCGTTGCTGGTCTGGCTGCTTCTATCGGGCCTCGGTGATTTCTCGGCGCCCTGGGTCTATGCCGCGGTGATCATGGCGGCGCTGCCGCCGGCGCTGAACATCTTCGTGATCTCGACGCAGTATCGCGTCGGCATCGAGCGCGCTTCGGCCTGCATCCTCGTCGGCACCATCGTCTCGACAGTGACGCTGACGGGCTTCCTGTGGCTGGTGAAGACGGGCAGGATGCCGGCAGATTTGTTTCACTGAAGGCCTGAGAGGGCCTGTCTTCCCGGGCCCGCCGATGCAGCCGCTCTCCGATCTCCTCGTCCTCGATTTCTCGACCCTGCTGCCGGGCCCGCTTGCAAGCCTCTTCCTCGCCGAAGCCGGCGCGCGCGTGATCCGGATCGAGCGGCCGGATGGCGAGGACATGCGCCGCTTCCCGCCGCGCTTCGGCGAGACCTCCGCTCCCTTCGCCGCCCTCAATCGCGGCAAGCAGAGCCTCGCCATCGATCTCAAGGCGTCTGACGCGCTGGCACGGTTGACCCCATTGATCGAGCAGGCCGACATCGTCATCGAGCAGTTCCGGCCCGGCGTGATGGCGCGCCTTGGCTTCGGCTACGAGGCGCTGAAGGCGCTCAATCCGCGCCTGGTCTATTGCTCGGTCAGCGGCTACGGCCAAGACGGTCCGCGCGCCTCCGAGGCCGGCCACGACATCAACTACCAGGCAATCGGCGGCCTGCTCGGCCAATCGCTCGCGCGCGGCAGGCCGGCGCCACTGCCGCCGACCTTGGTCGCCGACATCGCCGGCGGCGCCATGCCGGCTGTGATCAACATCCTGCTCGCCCTGCGCGAACGTGACCGCTCCGGCCAGGGCTGCCATCTCGACATCGCCATGACCGATGCGATGCTCGCCTTCTCCTGGTACGCATTGGCGCAGGGACAAGCCGCCGGCCGCTATCCCAGTGGCGGGGAGGGGCTACTGACCGGGGCCAGCCCCCGTTACGGCCTCTATGCTACGGAAGATGGCTGGTTCCTCGCCGTCGGCGCACTCGAAGAGAAGTTCTGGGCGAGCTTCTGCGAGGGCATCGGCCTCGACGCCACATTGTGGGACGACCGGCTCGACCCGGAGGCGACGCGCTCCGCAATCGCCACGATCATCGCGTCCCGGCCGGCGAAACATTGGCGGGAAACGATCGAACCGCTCGACTGCTGCTGCACCGTGGTCCGGACGCTAGACGAAGCCTTGGCCGATCCGCACCTGACCGCGCGCGGCCTGCTCGACCGGCAGGTCGAGGAGCCCGGTGGAAGGCGCATGGTCTCGACACCGCTGCCGCTCGCGCCGGTCTTCCGCGACGCCGCGCCGGCGCTGCGGCCAAGCCCACCGGTCGGCGACTACGAAATCTGAGGCTCAGCCTGCCGCGGTGCCGCCGGCGAGGCCCTGGCGCATCACCAGCCGGCGCAAGGGCGCGATCCGCGACAATGCGAGCAGCCCGGCGCCGCGCATCAGGTCGGCCGGCAGCAAGTCGGTCAGCAAGGTCCGGTTGAGCGCATCGACGGCGCCGGTGCGCAGTCGCACATCGGCCTGGCGCGAGCGGTCATAAGCAGCGAGCGCCGCCTCGTCGCCAGGATCGTCGGCTCCGGCCACCGCATCGCGCAGCGCCGCGACGTCGCGCAGGCCGAGATTGAGTCCCTGCGCCCCGATCGGCGGGAAGACATGCGCGGCTTCGCCGATCAGCGCCATGCGGTCGGCGGCGAAGCGATCGACCGACAGGCCGCCCATCGGTACGCGCCCGCGCGGGCCTGCGACGGTCAGCGCGCCGAGGATCGAATGGGTCCGGCGCTCCACCTCCCGGGCGAAAGCGAGATCATCCATTCCGGCGAGCCGGTCCGCGTCCTGCGGTTCGACCAGCCAGACCAGCGAGGAGCGCCGGCCGGACATCGGCACCAGCGTGCACGGGCCCGAGCGGGTGTGGAATTCGGTCGAGGCGTCCTGATGCTCGCGGCGATGGCTCAAGATCGCCGTCAGCGCCACCTGTGGGTAGCTCCAGTCGCGCGCCGTGATGCCGGCGGCCTCACGGACCCGCGACTTGCGGCCATCGGCGCCGACGACGAGGCGGGCCGCGACAGGCGTAAAGCCGTCACCCGCCAGACGGACACTGTCGGCGCCTGCCGCGATCTCCGTCACCGCCTGCGGGATCATGTGGATACGCGGCTCGGCCGCGGACCTGGCTGCCATGGCTTCGACCAGCACGGCGTTCTCGACATTCCAGCCGAAGGCCGGCAGGCCGAGTTCGGCCGCCTTGAACTCGACCGGTGGCTGCCGGAACAGGCTGCCGGTGTCGTCGACCATTCGCATCACCGCGAGCGGCGCGGCGACCGCGTCCAGCGTCTCAGTCAAGCCGAGCGCCTCGAGCAGCCGCCAGGAACCGTCGAGCAAGGCGACGGTACGGCCATCGCGCGGCGCGCTCGCCTGCCCGAACAGCACGACCTGCCGCCCGGCGGCGGCGAGCGCGAGCGCTGCTGCGAGGCCGACCGCGCCGGCCCCGACGATGGCGATGTCGCAATGCTGCTGATCCGTCATGGCCTTTGGGTAGCCGATGCGGGCTCCGCTGGCGAGCGCTGGCTTGCCGCAGCTATCCCCAAACCACGCCCTTGCCGGGCTTCTGGGCGATCTCCCGGAACGAGACGATCCGCTCGTCGATGCCCTCATGACCGAGCACAGCGCGGACCTGCCGCCCGGCGCCACGAATCTCGACGGCGGAACCATGCCGCAACGCCTTGTCGATCATCGCCTTGAGCGAGACTGCCGCGCTCGAATCGGCGAAGGGCACGCCTGAGAGATCGAGCACGATCCGCTCGGGAAAGGGGCCGACGCGATCGAGCACGGTCGCGACATGGCTGCTGGCGCCGAAGAAGAGCGGGCCGGTGATCTTGTAGTGGAAGGCTTCGCCGTCGCGCTTGCCGTTGCCGTTCATCTGCGGCTCGTCATGACCCGCTTCGTCATAGTCGACGAGGCCTGTGTCCATGCCGGCCTCGACCGTGACGATATTGGCCATGCGGTGCATGAAGATCAGCGATCCCAGCACGACGCCAACGCCGATCCCGACCATCAGGTCCTCGAAGATCACCAGCAGGAAGGTCGCGAGCAGCACGAGCGAGTCGGCGCGCGAATGCCTGAGGATCGCCGCGAAAGCGGCCTTCTCGGCCATGTTCCAGGAGACCACGGCGAGCACCCCGGCAAGCGCCGCCAACGGGATGTAGGAGGCGAGCGGCGCCGCGACCAGCATGAACAGCAGCACGAAGGCGGCGTGCAGCATCCCGGCGATCGGCGTGACGCCGCCGGCGCGGATATTGGTCGCGGTGCGGGCGATCGTGCCGGTGACGCAGATGCCCCCGAAAAGGGGCGAGCCGATATTGGCGACGCCCTGCGCCACCAGCTCCATGTTCGAGCGGTGCCGGCGTCCGCTCATCCCGTCGGCGACCACGGCGGAAAGCAGCGATTCGATGCCGCCAAGCACGGCGATCGACAGCGCCGCCGGCAGCACCTCGACCAGCTTGTCGAGGCTGAAGGCCGGCAGATGCGGGGCGGGCAGGGCGCGCGGAATGCCGCCGAAGCGGCTGCCGATGGTCTCGACCGGCAGATTGAACAGGAAGGTCGCGGCGGCGGCGAGCGCGACAGCGATCAGGAGACCCGGCCAGCTCGGCCGCCAGCGCCTGATGGCCAGGATCGTCGCGACCGTCAGGGCCGAGAGCCCGAGCGCTGCCGGGTTGAGCGTGCCGAGCGCGCCCCCGAGCGCCTGCAGCTTCGGGATCAGCGCCGCCGGCTCCTTGCCGGGCAGCGTCAGGCCGAGCAGATCGCGGATCTGGCTCGCGAAGATGATGATGGCGATGCCGGTGGTGAAGCCGACCAGCACGGGATGCGGGATGTACTTGATGTAGGTGCCGAGCCTGAGCGCCCCGACCGCAATCAGCACCGCGCCGGCCAGCATGGTGGCGAGCAGAAGCCCGTCGAAGCCGTGCTGGTCGATCGTCGCGGCGACGAGGACGATGAAGGCGCCGGCCGGCCCGCCGATCTGGTGGCGGCTGCCGCTCAGCGCCGAGACCAGGAAACCGCCGACGATCGCAGTGAACAGCCCGGCCGCCGGTGTGGCGCCACTGGCGATGGCGATCGCCATGGAAAGCGGCAGCGCGACGATCGCGACCGTCAGCCCGGAAAGAGCATCGGCGCGTAGCCGCGCCAGGCCATAGCCTTCCCTCAGGGCGGAGATCAGCTTGGGCGTGAAGGCCTCGCGCAGGATCGGCGGGCCACCGAGATGAGCGCCTTGCCTGTTCATGTCAGAGACCGATCATGCAGAGATGCCAGACCGACTCGGCGTTTGCGCGGGTCTGCCGTGCAGTGCAGCCGTTGCGCGGGAGGAAGGCAAGTCCCTATCGTTGCGGCCATCGACATCAGGAGATCGCCATGGCGAAAGCAATCCGCGTACACAAGACCGGTGGCCCCGAGGTTCTGCAGCTCGAAGAGGTCAGCCTGCCGGCGCCGGGAGCGGGCGAGATCCTGATCCGCAACCGCGCCATCGGCCTCAACTTCATCGACACCTATTTCCGCACCGGCCTCTACCCGGCGCCGCTGCCGTTCACGCTCGGCAACGAATCGGCGGGCGACGTGCTCGCGGTCGGCCCCGGCGTCACGGAGTTCAAGCCGGGCGACCGGATCGCCGTCGTCGCCGCCCATGGCGCCTATGCCGAGGAGCGCATCGTTCCTGCGTCGGCGGTCGTCGCCTTGCCCGACAACGTGTCCTACGAAGCCGGCGCCAGCATGATGCTGAAGGGGCTGACGGCGGAATACCTGCTTCACCGCACCTATCCGGTGAAGCCGGGCGACACGATCCTGGTCCATGCCGCGGCCGGCGGCACCGGCTCTATCCTCTGCCAATGGGGCAAGGCGCTGGGTGCGACCGTGATCGGTACCGTCGGCAGCAAGGAGAAGGCCGAGCTCGCCAGGGCGAACAAGGCCGACCATGTCATCCTCTATCGCGACGAGGACGTTCCGGCGCGGGTCAAGGAGATCACCGGCGGCAAGCTCTGTAATGTTGTCTATGACGGCGTCGGCAAGGACACCTTCATGGGCTCGCTCGACTCGCTCAGGCCATTCGGCCTGCTGGCGAGCTTCGGCAACGCCTCGGGTGCGGTCGAGGCCTTCAATCTCGGTATTCTCGCCGCGAAGGGCTCCCTCTACGTCACCCGCCCGACGATGAACACGCACACGGCCAACCGCGACACCCTGGTCGCGATGGCGAAGAACCTGTTCGAGGCGGTCGGCTCCGGCAAGGTCGCCGTCGCCATCAATGCGCGTTTCGCTTTGAAGGATGCGGCCGATGCGCATCGCGCGCTCGAAGGGCGCGGAACGACCGGCTCGACAGTGATCGTGCCGTAGAACGAGCGATCCGGCGACACTGCATGCGGCCGCCCGAAGGGCGGCCGTTTCCGTAACGGAACGAAAAAATCGAAAGTTTCGAAACCTGAAAGCGAAAGCGCGCCTGGAGCCGGCAAAGCGGGGCCAACAACAAGATTATTGGTCCCTTACGTCATGTCCCCGCTTCTTCGCCGCGTCGGCTTCACCCTCTCCTTCGTCATCGTCGCGATGGCGCTCAACGCACAGCTTGCCGCCCGGCCGACGCTCCAGCTCGTCACACAGGTCAGCGATGCGCAGATCGTCTTCGAGAAGTCCTCGCGGCCGCGTATCGGCCGTGTCGCCGAGCCGCGCCGCATGCCGCGCCCGATGGCCGCGGCCCATGCCTGAGAGACAGGCTCCGCTCAGACCGCCATGCCGTGCAGGTCATAGGCGTCGGCACGCTCGATCTTCACCGTGACGATATCGCCCGGCCGCAGCGGCCGCCGGCTCGACACATAGACATTGCCGTCGATCTCCGGCGCGTCCCATTTCGAGCGGCCCTTGGCGACGGTCGGGCCGGCCTCGTCGATGATCACCGGAATGCGCTTGCCGACGCGCCCCTTGACGATGCGGGCCGAAACCTCGGCCTGCGTCTTCATGAAGCGATGCCAGCGCGCTTCCTTCTCGTCTTCGTCGACCAGCGGCAGGCCGAGATCATTGGCGGTCGCGCCCTTGACCGGCTCGTATTTGAAGCAGCCGACGCGCTCGAGCTTGGCTTCCTTCAGCCAGTCGAGCAGGAAATCGACGTCTTCTTCCGTCTCGCCGGGGAAGCCGACGATGAAGGTCGAGCGGATGGCGAGGTCGGGGCAGATCTCGCGCCATTTCCGGATCCGCTCCAGCGTCTTCTCGTGATGGGCTGGGCGGCGCATCGCCTTCAGCACCGAGGGGGAGGCGTGCTGGAACGGGATGTCGAGATAGGGCAGCACGTTGCCTTCCGCCATCAGCGGGATGACCTCGTCGACATGCGGGTAGGGGTAGACATAGTGCATCCGCACCCAGACGCCCATCTGGCCGAGCTCGCGCGCCAGCTCGAAGAAGCGGGTACGGACCTCGCGGTCCTTCCACATCGACGGCGCGTACTTGATGTCGAGCCCATAGGCGCTGGTGTCCTGCGAGATCACCAGCAGTTCCTTGACGCCGGCCTTGACCAGCTTCTCGGCCTCGCGAAGCACGTCGCCGATCGGCCGCGAGACCAGGTCGCCGCGCAGTTTCGGAATGATGCAGAAGCTGCAGCGGTTGTTGCAACCTTCTGAAATCTTTAAGTAAGCGTAGTGCCGCGGCGTCAGCTTGATGCCCTGGTCCGGCACGAGGTCGATGAAGGGATCGTGCTTGGGCGGCACCGCCTGGTGCACGGCAGAGACGACGCTCTCATAGGCCTGCGGGCCGGTGATCGCGAGCAGGTTCGGGAAGGCGTCGCGGATCTGCTCGGGCTCGGCCCCCATGCAGCCGGTGACGATGACCTTGCCGTTCTCGGCCATGGCCGAGCCGATCGCTTCCAGCGATTCCTGCTTGGCGCTGTCGAGGAAGCCGCAGGTGTTGACGATGACGACGTCGGCACCCGCATGGCTCTTGCTGAGCTCATAGCCCTCCGAGCGCAGCGAGGTGATGATGCGTTCGGAATCGACGAGCGCCTTGGGGCACCCGAGGGAGACGAACGAGATTTTCGGCGCGACGGCGTTCATCGGCGGCGGAACTCTGAAAACGGAGCAAGGGAAAAGCGCGGCAAGGCCGGCGCGTTGGCGCTTCCTTTGATCCTTTTTGGACAAATTTGCAAATGCGAGGCCGGTCGGTGCCGACCCGTCTTTCGATAAGACCATCGTCATTCCGGACAGGCGCCGGAGGCGCGCAGCTCCGGAATCCATCGAAAGACGCCGAAGCTTTCCGATGGATTCCGGCGCTCCAGCCGGAATGACGCAGCGGATTGAACGAAAGCGGCGCTGGCCTCAGCCCGCTGTGACCGGCCGCTCCGGGTCCTGCGTCCAGTCGGTCATCGAGCCATCGTAGAGCGAGACCTCCTCGCGCTCGAGCAGCTCCGACATCACGAACCAGTTGAGCGAAGCGGTGTGGCCGGTGTTGCAGTAGGAGATCACCGGCCCTTTCGACACCGGGCCGAACAGGGCTGCGAGATCGCTCGCCGGCTTGAACCGCCCGGTCGACGGATCGAAGGCCGCGGCGTAGTCGCGCGAGACGGCACCGGGGATGTGTCCGGCGCGGGTGGCCTCTGCCGCCTTTTCCTTGCCCTCGAAATAGCTGGCCGAGCGGGCATCGACGAGCGTTGCCAGCTTGCTGCGCGAGGCGACGAGGGTGGCGTCGGCGGTGCTGCGCAGCTTCTGCTGCATCACGACCGGGTAGGGTGAGGCGGATGCCGGCTTGGACGGCCCGGTCTCGATCCGCAGACCCGGAGCGGTTTGCCAGCCCTTGAAGCCGCCGTCGAGGATCGCCTGCTGACCATGGCCGATCAGCTTCAGCGTCCAGTAGACGCGCGTCGCGGCGGCAAGGTCGCTGGCGGTGAGCCCCGCTGGCACGATCACGACCTTGCTCGGCGGCGTGATGCCGAGCCGGCCCGCCAGCTCGGCGAGATGGTCGAGCGGCGGCAGCATGCCGGGCGCATTGCCGACCTTGGCGCGCCAGCCGTCGGCGGCGTAGTCGCTGTGCACGGCACCGGGGATATGGCCAGCCTCGAAGGCCTGGCGCCCGCCCTCCGCAGCGGCGCGAATGTCGATGATGACGAGATCGGGCGAGCCCAGCGCTCCGGCCAGGACTTCGGGGGATACCAGCCCCGAGGTCGGGATATCCGTCATTCCGCGGCCTCCTGTTGCAGTTCGTCGATGACCACGAGCGAGGTGCTCATCTGCGCGGTCGCCCCCAGCATGATCGAAGCGGAACAGTATTTTTCCTTCGACAATGTGACGGCGCGTTCGGCCTTGGCCTGCGACAGGCCACGACCGCTGACGCGATAGGCGATGTGGATCTTGGTGAAGACCTTCGGGTCCTCGCTCGCACGCTGGGCCTCGACCTCGACCTCGCAGCCGGTCACCGCCTCGCGGCCCTTCTTCAGGATCTGCACGACGTCGAAGCCGGTGCAGCCGGCGAGCCCGATCAGCAGCATCTCCATCGGCCGGATGCCGATATTGCGGCCGCCATATTCAGGCGCGCCGTCCATGATCACGGCATGGCCGCTGCCGGCCTCGCCCATGAAGGCCATGCCTTCGACCCATTTCGCCCGCGCCTTCATGGCCATCTCCTGTCGTCAGAACGTGTCGGGCGACAGGCTAACCCGCACTGCGCGTAGAAGGCGAGGGTGGCATCAGGCCGCGGCGAAGAGGTTGCCATGCGTGATGCGTAAGCGGATGCGCTCGCCGATCGCCGGAGCGACCTGGCTGGCGAGATCGACGTCGAGCCGCTTCGGCAGGCCATCGACCGCAACCTCGGCGCGGCGCAGCGGCCCGTTGCGCCTGAGATGCTCGACCACGCCGGGCAAAGCGAGCGGCGCGTCGTCGACGATGCGCAAGTGCTGCGGCCGGACATAGAGCGATGCCGGCCCACCCTGATTCTGGCGCAGGCCTCCGAGCACCGGCCGATCCTGGAAGAACGCCTGGCTGCCGACGACCTTGACCGGCAGATGGTTGGCGTCGCCGAGGAACTGGCAGACGAAGGGCGTCGCCGGGTGGTCGTAGACATCGTCGGGCGAGCCGACCTGCTCGAGCCGGCCGTCATGCAGGATCGCGACCCGGTCGGCGAGCTCCAGCGCCTCCTCCTGGTCGTGCGTGACGAAGACCGTGGTGTGACCGGTACGCTGGTGGAGCTGGCGAAGCCAGGCGCGCAGATCCTTGCGGACCTTGGCGTCGAGCGCGCCGAAGGGCTCGTCGAGCAGGAGCACGCGCGGCTCGATCGCCAGCGCCCGGGCGAGCGCGATGCGCTGGCGCTGGCCACCGGAGAGCTGGCTCGGATAGCGCTTCTCGAGGCCCGGCAGCTGGATCAGCTCGAGCAGTTCGGAGACACGCTTCCTGATCTCGGCAGGAGCGGGCCGCTCGGCGCGCGGACGTGACTTCAGCCCGAAGGCGATATTCTCGGCGACGCTCATCGTCTTGAACAGCGCATAGTGCTGGAAGACGAAGCCGATGCGGCGCTCGCGCAAGGAGAGCTCGCGCGTATCGGTCTCGCCGAAGAGCACGCGGCCGCGCTCGGCCTGCTCCAGCCCGGCGATGACGCGCAGCAGCGTCGTCTTGCCCGAGCCGGAGGGGCCGAGCAGCGCGACGAGTTCACCCGGCTGGATGTCGAGCGAGACGCCGCGCAGGGCCGGGAAGTTCTGGAAGCGCTTCTCGACGCTTTCGATGGTGACGGCGACCGACATGGGCTCTTCCACTCAGTGACGACGGCTGGCGGCGATCGCATCGGCGAAGCGCCATTCCAGCACGGTTTTCAGGACGAGCGTGACGAGGGCGAGGCCCGCCAGCAGCGAGGCGACGGCGAAGGCGGCAGCGCCCATGTACTCGTTGTAGAGGATCTCGACATGCAGCGGCATCGTCGTGGTCACGCCACGGATCTTGCCGGAGACGACGGCGACCGCGCCGAACTCGCCCATGGCGCGGGCATTGCAGAGCAGCACGCCGTAGAACAGGCTCCATTTCACGTTCGGCAGCGTCACCGTGAAGAAGGTGCGCCAGGGCGAGGCGCCGAGCGTCAGCGCCGTCTCCTCGTCGGCCGAGCCAAGCGACTGCATGTGCGGGATCAGTTCGCGCGCGACGAAGGGAAAGGTGACGAAGATCGTCGCCAGCAGGATGCCGGGCACGGCGAAGATGATCTTGAGGTCGTTGGCCGCAAGCCAGGGGCCGAAATAGCCCTGCGCCCCGAACAGCAGCACGAAGACCAGGCCCGAGATCACCGGCGAGACCGAGAAGGGCAGGTCGATGAAGCTGATCAGCAGGCTTTTTCCCCGGAACTCGAACTTGGCGATCGCCCAGGCGGCGGCGAGGCCGATGATCACGTTGAACGGCACCGCGATCGCCGCGATGAGCAGGGTCAAGCGGATCGCCGCCAAGGCATCGGGTTCGAGGATCGCCTCGCGGTAGGCCTGCCAGCCACGCGCCCCGGCTTCGACGAAGACCGAGATCAGCGGCAGGAACAGGAAGAGGCAGAGGAAGGCGAGCGAAACGGCGACCAGCACGACCTGGACGATGCGGGATTCGCCCTTGACGCGCCGGGCGGCGCGGGCGGGTGCGAGGTCCTCGATCTGATAGGGCAGGCTGGAGTCAGACATCGCCGAACCTCCGGCGGGCGCTGGCCTGGATCAGGTTGACCAGCAGGATCAGCGAGAAAGAGAGCAGCAGCATGATCGTCGCGACCACGGCCGCCCCGGCATAGTCGAACTGCTCCAGCCGGATCACGATCAGCAATGGCGCAATCTCGGAGACCATCGGCACATTGCCGGCGATGAAGATCACCGAGCCGTATTCGCCGACGGCTCGTGCGAAGGCGAGGACGAAGCCGGTGAGCAGTGCGGGCAGCACCGGCGGCAGCAGCACGGTGAAGACGGTGCGCCAGCGGCTGGCGCCGAGCAGCGCTGCGGCTTCCTCGATATCGGCCGGCAGCTCTTCCAGCACCGGCTGGATCGTGCGCACCACGAAGGGCAGGCCGATGAAGATCAGCGCCACCATCACGCCGAGCGGCGTATAGGCGACCTTGATGTTGTAGGGCGCAAGCAGGCTGCCGACCCAGCCATTGGGCGCATAGATCGCGGCGAGCGCGATACCGGCGACGGCCGTCGGCAGCGCGAAAGGCAGGTCGACCGCGGCATCGATCAGACGCCGGCCCGGAAAGTCGTAGCGGACGAGCACCCAGGCCAGGATCAGCCCGAAGACCGCATTCACCGTCGCTGCGAAGAAGGCCCCGAAGAAGGACAGTTTCAACGCGGCAAGCGTGCGCGGCGAGGTCGCCACAGCCCAGATGTCGGCCGGACCGGCGCTCGCCGCCTTGATGAAGAGCGCGGCGAGCGGAATCAGCACGATCAGCGACAGCGCCGTCACGGTGATGCCCAGCGCCAGGCCGAAGCCAGGCAGGATACTGGGCTCGCGCCAGCGGGAAACCGTCGCCGTCATGGCTCAGCGCGCCGGCTTGTAGAGCTGGTCGAAGGTGCCGCCGTCACCGAAATGGGTGGGTTGCGCCTTGGCCCAGCCGCCGAAGTTCTCGTCGATCGTGACGAGCTCGACCTTCGGGAAGCGGGCGATGTCCTTCGGGTCCGCAGCTTCCGGATTGCGCGGGCGATAGTAGTTCTTGGCGATGATCGCCTGGCCCTTCGGCGTGTAGAGGAATTCAAGATAGGCCTGCGCCTCGGCGCGGGTGCCCTTGGCGTCTACATTGCCGTCGACGATCGCGACCGGCGGTTCGGCCAGGATCGAGAGCGAGGGCACGACGATGTCGAACTTGTCCTCGCCGAATTCCTTCAGCGCCAGGAAGGCCTCGTTCTCCCAGGACAGGAAGACGTCGCCGATGCCGCGCTGGGTGAAGGTCGTGGTCGCGCCACGCGCGCCGGTGTCGAGCACCGGGACATTGGCGAGCAGCTTGCCGATATAGTCGCGGACCTTGGCCTCGTCCTTGTTGAAGGCCTTCTGCGCATAGGCCCAGGCGGCGAGGTAGTTCCAGCGGGCGCCGCCCGAGGTCTTCGGGTTCGGCGTGATGATCTGGACGCCCGGCTTCACCAGGTCGCCCCAGTCCTTGATCGCCTTCGGGTTGCCCTTGCGGACCAAGAAGACGATGGTCGAGGTGTAAGGCGAGGAGTTCTGCGGCAGGCGCTTCTGCCAGTCGAGCGGCAGCTTCTTCGAGCGCTCGGCGACCGCGTCGATGTCGCCGGCGAGCGCCAGCGTCAGCACGTCGGCATTGAGGCCGTCGATCACGGTGCGGGCCTGCGCGCCCGAGCCGCCATGCGACTGCCGGATCGTGCTGATCTTCTTGGCGTTCTTGGCGTTCCAGTCGGCGATGAAGGCCGCGTTGATCTCGCGATAGAGTTCGCGGGTCGGATCATAGGAGACGTTGAGCAACTCGGTCTGGGCGCGCGCACCGCTGATCACGCCGAAGCAGAGGGCGAAGGCTCCGAGCGCCAGGCCAGCTTGCAGCAGGCGGTGAAGTCTCTGTCGCGTCATCTCAGTGCTCCGTGTCGGACAGTCCGGAAAGCCGCGCAAACGGCTCAAAACTGTTCTAAAAAACAAACAGAACGTACTGAATTGGCGGTCATCGCTCAACTAGCGGGGGCAGTAGAGCCCTTCCAAACTTTTCGCGCCAGAGAGAAAACGCATCTCCGGAGGTTTGGTTCATTTCAGCCGTGCGCCAAATTTCCGCTCGCTGCAGCCGGCAGCGCAGCGCCCATGGCATGGCCGATCAGGACGAGGACCGGTCCCTTGCTCGGCAGCTCGCCGAGCCGTTCGGGCAGCCCCGCGATCGAGCTGGCGATGCGCATTTCCGCCGGGGTGGTGGCGCCGAGCACGGCGATCGCCGGCGTAGCCGGATCGAGTCCGGCGGCGAGCGCCTTTTCACGGAACAGCGGCAGGGTGGCGCGCGCCATGTAGAGCGCTGTGGTCGCGGCCGGGTCGGAGAGCGCCTTCCAGTCGAGATCCTGCGGCAGCTTGCCGTCGCGGGCATGGCCGGTGACGAACTGCAGGCGGCGGGCGTGATCGCGATGGGTCAAAGACAGGCCGAGCGAGGCGGCCGCACCTTGCGCCGCCGAGATGCCGGGTACGATCGCGACCGGGATGCCAGCGCGGTGGCAGGCTTCGATCTCCTCGCCGGCGCGGCCGAAGATACCGGGATCGCCGCCCTTCAGGCGGACGACATGCTTGCCCTGTCCGGCGAGCGAGACCAGCATCGCGTTGATGTCGTCCTGCTTCACAGCCGGACCATAGCCCTGCTTGCCGACCAGCATGCGCTTGGCCTCGCGCCGGGCGAGCTCGAGCACACCGGCCGAGACGAGGTCGTCATAGAGGATGATGTCTGCGCTCTGCAGCGCCCGGATCGCCTTCAGCGTCAGCAATTCCGGATCGCCAGGACCGGCGCCGACCAGGGTGACGCGGCCATGCGGCGTGCCGCCGCGCTCGATATCGTCGAGAACGGCCGCTAGGTCGCTGCGATCGTTCATATCCGGTTGGCGCTGCGGCTCGGCCAGGGCGCGGCTGGTGAAACGCTCCCAGAAATCGCGGCGGAGCGGAAATGCGAGCTCGCGTGCCTTGACCATCGGACGCCAGTCATGCGCTGCCTGCGCCCAGGCTTTGAGGCCGGAGGGCAGCAGCGCCTCGATCTTGGCGCGGATCGCCTGGCCGAAAACGGGAGCAGCACCGTCGGTCGAGATCGCGACCACGAGCGGCGAGCGATTGACCAGCGAGCCGAAGGCGAAATCGCAGAATTCGGGCTTGTCGACGATATTGACCGGCACACCGTTCTGCCGGGCAGCGGCGGCGAAGGCCCTGTCTTCGTCGAGGGAATCGATGTCGGCGATGGCGAGCGCGGCGCCGTCGAGATCGTCCGCCTGCCAGGTGCGCGGCAGCACCGTCACTGAACCGGCCGGCGGGTCGGCAGCGAGACCCGCGAAGACATCAGGCTGATCGCCAGCGAGGATCAGCAGATCGCTACCGGCAGCCGCGAGAAGTTCGGCCTTCCAGAGCGCGCCTTCGCTCGCGCCCGCGAGCACGACCTTGCGCCCTTCCAACTTGTGGAAGAGCGGCAGGGTGGCGAGCCGGTCGATCCGGCGCGGGGCGGTGGCTTCAGGGCGTCTTGCGTTCATCGTTGCGTCGCTGCGGCCTTCACATCAGGTTGCGTCCGGGTGTCGCCCGCAGGTGGCATGAACAACCACAGACCGGCAAGCACCAGGATGATAAGCCGGAAGCAAAGATCGAACCAGCGCTCGCGGGGGGCGGGAGCGGACTGGCTGATGGCACGGTCGATGTCGGTCAGCATGGCTTCCTCCCATTCATCGTCGCTATGGCGGTCGGCCGGCCGCCGCAGGCTGGATTGAGCCGAGCCGTGCATCGTCTCAGCCCGCCGCTGCATGTTTCAGCCGCGCCGAACGGCGCCGGTCGAGGATGTTGCCGCTGTCGCCATAGCCGCGCTGATAGCCATGGCTGATCTGGCCGAGGGCGTTGACCCATTGCTCGACCGGCTGGCGCGCGGCGCTCGCCTCGGGCAGTTCGACCTCGTCGAAGCCGCAGGCGAGGGCATAGGCGAACTGGTCGACGATCAGCGGCCCGCTGGCGCGTAAGCTGCCGGTGAAGCCGTGATTGCGGATCAGGCGCGCCAGGCTGAAGCCGCGTCCGTCGCCGAAGGAGGGGAAGCTGATCGCGATCAGCGAGAGCTGGCGCATCAACAGCTTCAGCTCGGGAATGCGGACGGTGTTGGGGATGACGACGCCGATGCGCTGGTCGCGCGTCTTCTGCGCCAGCGCCTCCGGCAATGCCGTCCACTCCACGAGCGCATGCGAGATGTTGTCGATCGCTGCGCCTTTGCTGCGCGTCCAGATCTCGGCCTTGGCGCCGTGACGATCAAGCAACGGCATGGCTGACCTCCTGAAAAGCCGCCTTGAACGGCGCGAGGCCGATGCGGCGAACATTGTCGATGAAGCTCTCGCCAGCCTGGCGCTGCGCCAGATAGACCGAGACGATGCGCTCGATCGCATCCGGCACGTCCTCGGCGGCAAGGCCGGGACCGAGGATTTCGCCGATCGCGGCGTTCTCGGTGGCGTCGCCGCCCAGCGTGATCTGGTAGGATTCGATGCCGCGCTTCTCGAGGCCGAGAATGCCGATATGGCCGACATGGTGGTGGCCGCAGGCATTGATGCAGCCGGAGATCTTGATGTTGAGGACACCGATCTCCTTCTGCCGGACGGGATCAGCGAAGCGCTGCGCCAGAGCCTGCGCAATCGGGATCGAGCGGGCCGTCGCCAATGCGCAATAGTCGAGGCCGGGGCAGGCGATGATGTCGGTGATCAGCCCGGCATTGGCGGTCGCCAGCTCAGCCTCGCCAAGGCGCTGCCAGACCGCGAACAGGTCCGACAGCTTCACATGCGGCAGGACGAGGTTCTGGGCGTGGGTGACGCGGATCTCCGACAGCGAGAACTCGTCGGCGAGATCGGCGACGACGCGCATCTGCTCACTGGTGGCATCGCCCGGAGGCGCGCCGATCGGCTTCAGCGAGATCGTCAATGCGGCATAGCCGGGCTGGCGGTGATCAGTCAGATTGGTCTCGACCCAGCGGGCGAAATCGGGGTTGCCGGCCCTTGCCGCCTCGAAGGCGCCGCTGGTTGCCGGCAACTTTTCATAGGTGGGCGGTGCGAAATAGGCGGCGATGCGCGCGACTTCGGCCGGGTCGGCATTGACCGAGGGGCCGTCGAGCCGGGCGAACTCCTCCTCGACGCGGCGGGAGAATTCCTCGGTGCCGATCTCGTGGACGAGGATCTTGACCCTGGCCTTGTACTTGTTGTCGCGCCGGCCTTCGAGATTGTAGACCCGCATGACCGCCTCGAGATAAGCGAGCAGGTCGGCCTTGGGCAGGAATTCGCGCACGACCTTGCCGATCATCGGGGTACGGCCGAGGCCGCCGCCGACGATGACCTCGTAGCCGATCTCGTGCGTATCCGGATGGCGCAGGATGCGCAGCCCGATATCGTGCGCCTTGATCACGGCGCGATCGTGCTCGGCGCCGGTCACCGCGATCTTGAACTTGCGCGGCAGGTAGTCGAACTCCGGATGCAGGCTCGACCATTGCCGGATCAATTCGGCCGTCGGGCGCGGATCCTCGACCTCGTCCTGCGCGACGCCGGCGAAATGGTCGGCCGTGACATTGCGGATGCAATTGCCCGAGGTCTGGATCGCGTGCATCTCGACATCGGCGAGCAGGTCGAGAATGTCCGGGATGTCGCGCAGCTTCGGCCAGTTGAACTGGAGATTGGTGCGCGTGGTGAAATGGCCGTAGCCGCGGTCGTAGCGCTCGCCGATCAGCGCGAGCTGGCGCATCTGCTTCGACGATAGCGTGCCATAGGGCACCGCGATCCGCAGCATATAGGCGTGCAGCTGCAGATAGACGCCGTTCTTCAGGCGCAGCGGCTTGAACTCATCCTCGGTCAACGAGCCGCTGATCCGGCGGCCGACCTGGTCGCGGAACTGCGCTACGCGCTCGCGCACAAAGCGTTCGTCGAATTCGTCGTAGCGATACATGCGTCAGGCTCTCAGAAAGGCTTGGGCGAGCGGCAGGTCGGCCTGCTTGCCGAGGTCGCGCCGGATGCTGGGGCCAGTCGTCTTCATCCGCTCACGGTAATGGCGCGGCACCGGCACGCCGTCCTCGATCGCGACATCGACGAGATAGGCGTCGACGACCTGCTGGTTGCCGAGCTCGGCTGCGGCAAAGGCATCGAGCCGGTCGGCGGTCGCATCGTCGTCGCCGACCAGCGCGGCGCCGGGATCGCGCGACCAATGCAGGCCATTCGCATCGCCCGCCGCGAAGACGACATCGCCGTCGAGCAGGTGGTTGGCCAGCAGGATCACCGGCAGGGCAGGGCGCTTGGCGGCAGCCATGAATGATGCTCGCTACGTTCGCTATTACGAACGTTTTACATAAGGCACAGGCCCTGGAGCATCAATTCACGTCAGGTAGTGTGATTTTTCTTATTCCCGTTCCAAAAGAGGAAATCTCTCTTCCGGGCTATTCGACTATCGAAATCCGGGGAAGCATTTTCTCCGGCGGAATCGTCAGCGTGGTGCGCAAGACTGGCCCAGCTTGCGCAACGCCGGGCCGACTCCCTTAAGCGGGATCACGTCGTAGCCCTTCTTGATGCCTTCCTGGCGGATGCGTAGCGAGCGGCCGCTGGATAGCACCGTGAGCATCTCGCCATCCGCACCGACCACGCGATAGGCGCCGCCGAACGGCCCTGACGTGTCCTTGAGACTGAGCGGGAAATCGCGGCCATCGACGGCCAGAGTGATCGGCCCTTCCGAGAGGATGCCAGGGATGTCGAGATAAAGGCCGAGTTGCTTGTCCGCCTCGCAGCGGATGAAGGCGCAGGACCAGGCATCGTCGGTCATCGTCGGGGAGCAACCCTGGATGGCGCGCCTGCTCTCGCCGTCGAAGATGCTCGGCTTCCACTCGGCTGCGGCTTCGCCCGTTGTGGCAAGACCAAGCAGCATGCCCAGGATCATGACCCGCATCGTCGCCTCACAAGGGTTCATGGCCAAACGCTAGGGACCGGACACTGCCGTGACAAGACGACAGCGGAATGGCCGGCCTCAGACCAATCCGCCCAGCCGATAACCCACCCCCGGCTCGGTCTCGATCAGCTTGGGCTCGGCTGGATCATCCTCGAGCTTCTGCCTGAGCTGGCCGACGAAGACGCGCAGGTACTGCACGTCATGCTCATGCGCCGGGCCCCAGACGGCGGTGAGGATCTGCTTATGGGTGAGGACCCTGCCATTGCCCTGTGCCAGGCAGGCGAACAGGTCATATTCCTTGGGCGAGAGCTTCACCGGAGCACCACCCTTGCTGATCCGGCGATTGACGAGGTCGATCTCGACATTGCCGACCTGCAGCGCCGGCTCCGAGCCCTGACGCTCCAGTCGATGGCGCAACGCGACGCGCAGCCGCGCCAGCAACTCGCCGACGCCGAACGGTTTCTCGACATAGTCGTCGGCGCCGGCATCGAGCGCGTCGATCTTCTCGGTCTCGCGGTCACGGGCCGAGAGGATGATCACCGGCCCGTCATAGAAGGCCCGCGCCTTGGCGAGCGCCTCCTTGCCGTCCATGTCGGGCAGGCCGAGATCGAGCACGACGGCGTCCGGCGGCTTGCGCGCGATCTCGCGCAGGCCGGTGGTGGCGTCGTCGGCCCGGATCGGCTCGTAGCCGGCAGCGTCGAGCGCCGGGCCAAGGAAGCGGTGGATCTGCGGCTCATCGTCGATGACGAGGATGCGCGGGCGAAAGGCGGTCATGATTTGCTTTCTCCGCCCGCGGCGTCCTTGCGCAGGCTGATCAGGATGCGGGTGCCGCCCTTGCTGCCGTCGGGGCGGTCATGGATCGGGCTGGCGGCGGCGATGCGCCCGCCCATGGCCTCGACGAAGCCCTTGGCGATGGCGAGCCCTAAGCCTGCGCCCTTGCCGCGCTCGCCACCGCGATCGATCGATTCCTCCAGCCGCCGGAACTTCTCGAAGACGCGTTCCAGCTCTGCGGTCGGGATGCCACGGCCTTCATCCTCGATCGAGATCACGACATTGCCGCGATCCTCATAGGCGGCTGCCTCGATCAGAGCGCCGTCCTCGCTATAGGCAATCGCATTTTCGAGGATGTTGACCAGAACCTGTTCGAGCAGGCCTGCATCGGCCCGGACCACGGAAAGCTCCGCCGGAAAATCACGCTGGACGCGGCGCTGTCCGAGCCGGCGCGAGATGCGCGACAGCGCCGAGGCGATCACGTCGCGCACATCGGTCCAGTCACGCCGCGCCACCAACGCCCCGCCTTCGAGCCTGGTCATGTCGAGCAGGTCGCCGACATAGCGGTTCAGCCGCTCGGCCTCCTCTCGGATCGAGAGCAGCAGGTCGTCGCGCACGGCCGGCCGCATGCCCTCGCCATAGTCGATCAATGTCGTCGCCGAGCCGAGCACGGTGGCGAGCGGCGTGCGCAGATCATGGCTGACCGAGTTGAGCAGGGCCGAGCGCAGTCGGTCGCTACGGCGCAGCGCTTCGGCGTCGACGGCGGCGGCGGCGAGTTCGGCCCGCTCGATCGCGATCGCGCCCTGATCGAGCAGTGCCATTGCGAAGCGGGCGTTCTCTGCCGTCGCCAGCGCCTTGGGCTCGAAGCCGACGACGCCGGAGCGGGCCCGCACACCCTGCAGCGGCCGGAAGGTCCATGGCACGTTCGGCAAGGTGCCGGTGCCGGCACCGGCCGGCTCGCCGCGGTTCCAGGTCCAGCGGGCCGCGGTCATGTCGGCGGTCGAAAGCACTTCGAGTTCGGGCGCGCCGGCGGCGGGAGCGATCTCACCATCGACCGGCAGCAGCACCACGACCTTGCCCGAGGTCGCGGCCGAGACCTGCTCGGCCAGGATCGAGGCGACGTCCTCGCGCCGCGCCGCGGCGGAGAGACGACGGCTGGCAGCGAGGAGGGCAGTGATCGCCGAGGCGCGCCGTGCCGTCGCCCTAGCCTGGTCGCGAATGCGCCCGGTCAGGCCGCCCGTCGTCAGCGCCACCGCGAAGAAGACCATGAAGGTCAGGACATCGCCGGGATGGCCGATCCAGAAGGAGAGGCGCGGCTCCAGAAAGAAGAAGTTGTAGGCGAAGGCGGCAAGTGCCGCCGCGGTCACCGCCGGCCAGAGCCCGAAGGCGAGGCCGGCGCCGAGCACGCTGACCAGGAACAGCATGGCGAGGTTGACGTTCTCGACCCGCTTGTCGATGAGCTCGGCGAGGCCGATTACGACCCCAACCATGGCGACCGCGCCGAGATGGGCGAGCCAGTTGAGCCGCGCGGACGACGCGCTCGCAACCGCTGGCCGCGCCGGCCCGGTCGTGACCTCGGTGATGATATGCAGCGCAGCACCGTTCTGCGCCTTCAGCAATTCGGGCGCGAGAGACGGCCTGAACCAGGAGCGCCAGCCCCTGCGATGCGATTTACCGACGACGATCTGGGTAACGTTGTTGCGGCGGGCATAGTCGAGTACGGCGCCGACGAGGTCGTCGCCGTTCAGCACGACGCTGGCGCCGCCCAATTGCTCCGCAAGCTTCAGCGCCTCGGCGAGATGGGCGCCACGGCCGGCATCCGGCTCGGTCCCGCTCGGCCGCTCGACATGAGCGACGATCCAGGGCGCATCCATCATCATGTCGGAGAGGCGCCGTCCGGCCCGGACCAGCGAGCCGGCCATGGCGTCCGGGCCGATTAGCACGAGGATGCGCTCTCCCGCAGCCCAGGGTCCCTCGACGCCGGCGCGCTTCATCGCCTGGCTGAGCTGGTCGTCGACCGTCTGGGCGGCCCGGCGCAGCGCCAGTTCACGCAGCGCCGTCAGGTTCTCGGGCTTGAAGAAGTTGCCGGCGGCGAGCCGCGCCGTCTCGGGGACATAGACCTTGCCCTCCTCCATGCGCTGGCGGAGCTCGGTCGGGGTGATGTCGATCAGCTCGATCTCGTCGGCGCGGCTGAGGGCGCTGTCCGGCACCGTCTCGCGCTGGCGCACGCCGGTGATCTTCCAGACCACGTCGACCAGGCTTTCGAGATGCTGGACGTTCAGCGTGGTCCAGACGTCAATCCCGGCCTGCAGCAATTCCTCGACATCCTGCCAGCGCTTGGGGTGGCGGCTGCCGGGTGCGTTGGAATGGGCGTATTCGTCGACCAGCAACAGCCTCGGCTTCAGCGCCAGCGCCGCGTCGAGGTCGAACTCCATCATCAGCCGGCCGCGGTGCTCGAGCGGCCGGCGCGCCATCACCTCGAGCCCGTCGAGCAGCTCTTCCGTCTCGCGCCGACCATGCGTCTCGACGACGCCCACCAGCACCTCGCCATGCTCTGCCTGGGCGCGCCGGCCTTGCGTCAGCATCTCGTAGGTCTTGCCGACGCCTGGCGCCATGCCGAGAAAGATCTTCAGCCGGCCGCGCTTGCCGCGGCCGGCTGAAGCCAGCAGGGCGTCGGGGTCGGGCCGCCCTGCCTCGCGGAACTGGGATTCGTCGGTTGCCATCGAACCTAACGTTGAGCGCGCGGCCAGCGCGCGTCGAGTGCCAAATTGACGGCTAGCACATTGACGCGCGGCTCGCCGAGCAGGCCGAAGGTCGAGCCCTCGGTATTGGCGGCGATCACCGCCTGGACCTCAGCCGCCGGGACCTTGCGGGCCGCGGCGATGCGCGGAACCTGCCGCGCCGCATTGGCCGGCGAGACATGCGGGTCGAGCCCCGAGCCCGAGGTGGTCACGGCATCGACCGGAATCGGCGCCGTGCTCTCGGCCCGCAGCGCCTCGGCGTCGGTCTTGATGCGGGCGGCCAGGTCCTCGTTCAGAGGCCCGAGATTGGAGCCGGACGAGCCGGAGGCATCATAGCCGTCCTTGCCAGCGGCCGAAGGGCGAGGGCGCAGATAGGCCTCGTCCTTGAAGTTCTGGCCGATCCAGCGCGAGCCGACGATCTCGCCGGAGGCGTTGCGGATCAGCGAGCCGCCGGCCTGGGCCGGGAACAGCGCCTGCGCCAGCCCGGTGACCCCCAGCGGGTAGGCGAGGCCGAGTAGGGCGGTGAAGAGGACCATCGAGACGATGGCGGGGCGAAGATTGGCAATCATGATACGGCTCCTATCTGGCCGTCAGACGAGCTTGAGGGCGGCGAGGGCGAGATCGATCAGCTTGATGCCGATGAAGGGCGCGATGATCCCGCCGATGCCGTAGAGGGTGAGATTGCGCGAGAGCAGCTTGGCCGCGCCGATCGCCCGGTAGCGCACGCCGCGCAGGGCGAGCGGGATCAGTGCGACGATGACCAGCGCATTGAAGATCACCGCCGAGAGGATGGCGCTCTGCGGGCTGGCCAGCCCCATGATGTTGAGCGCGCCGAGCGCCGGCAGCGAGACGACGAAGAGCGCCGGAATGATCGCGAAATACTTGGCGACGTCGTTGGCGATCGAGAAGGTGGTGAGCGCGCCGCGGGTGATCAGCAGCTGCTTGCCGACCTCGACGATCTCAAGGACCTTGGTCGGGTCGCTGTCGAGATCGACCATATTGCCGGCCTCGCGCGCTGCCTGCGCACCGGTCTGCATGGCGACACCGACATCGGCCTGCGCCAAGGCAGGGGCATCGTTGGCGCCGTCGCCGCACATCGCCACGAGCCGGCCCTTGGCCTGCTCGGTGCGGATGATCCGCAGCTTGTCCTCAGGGGTCGCCTCGGCAAGAAAGTCGTCGACACCGGCTTCCGAGGCGATCGCCGCGGCGGTGACGGGATTGTCGCCGGTGATCATCACCGTCCGTACGCCCATGCGGCGCAGATCGGCGAAGCGCTCCTTCACGCCCGGCTTCACGACGTCCTTGAGATGGATCACGCCGACCAGCGCGCCGTTCTCGCTGACGGCGAGCGGCGTGCCGCCCGAGCGGGCGATGCCGTCGACCGCCTGGCGCAGCTCCGCCGGCACCTGGCTCTCAGTGAGGTCGAGCGTCTTGATGACGGCATCGACCGCGCCCTTGCGCCAGGATTTGCCGTCATGGTCGAGGCCAGACTGACGCGTGGTGGCGCTGAACGGGATCGCGGTGGCCCCGGCCGGTATTTCGGCGGCGACACCCTGGTTGCGAGCGAGCTCGACGATCGAGCGGCCTTCCGGCGTCTCGTCGGCGAGCGAGGCCATCAACGCGGCCCGCAGCGCCGCATCCGGACGCACGCCCGGAACCGGGATCACCTCGACTGCCATGCGGTTACCGAAGGTGATGGTGCCGGTCTTGTCGAGCAGCAGCGTATCGACGTCGCCAGCGGCCTCGACCGCACGGCCCGAGGTCGCCAGCACGTTGACCTTGAGCAACCGGTCCATGCCGGCGATGCCGACGGCGCTGAGCAGGCCGCCGATCGTGGTCGGGATCAGCGTGACGAAGAGCGCACCGAGCACCATCGGGTCGAGCGAGACGCCGGAGAAGGCGCCAAGACCAGTGAGGGTGACCACGGCGATCAGGAAGACCAGAGTCAGGCCGGCGAGCAGCACCGCGAGCGCCAGCTCGTTCGGCGTCTTCCTCCGGTCGGCGCCCTCGACCATCGCGATCATGCGATCGAGGAAGGAGGAGCCGGGCCGCGAGGTCACGCGGACCTTGATCCAGTCGGAGACGACGGTAGTGCCGCCGGTAACCGCCGAGCGGTCGCCACCGCTCTCGCGGATCACCGGGGCGGATTCACCGGTGATCGCGGCCTCGTTGACCGAGGCGACACCCTCGATGATCTCGCCATCGGCCGGGATGACATCGCCAGCCTCGACAAGGACGATGTCGCCGGGTGCGAGTTCGTGAGCCGGCGTCGGGATCATCGCATTGCGCTCGGCATCGATGATCAGCTTGGCCTTGGTGGTGACGCGGGTGGCGCGCAGCGAATCCGCCGCCGCCTTGCCGCGGCCCTCGGCGATCGCCTCGGCGAAGTTGGCGAAGACCACGGTGAGCCAGAGCCAGATCGCGATCTGGATCGGGAAGGCCGCAGCCTGCCCATTGGCGATTGCGACGATGGCCGAGACGGTTGCGAGCGCGGCGACGACCTCTGTGGCGAGGATGACCGGATTGCCGGTCAGTTCGCGCGGATCGAGCTTTGCGAGGGCGCTCTTCAGGGCCGTCAGTACGACGGCCTGGTTGAAGGCGCTGGACTTGGCGAGTGAGACACTCATCGAGAGAGTTCCTTTGTCGGCTCAGCGAGTGGCCGCAAGCACCTGGAAGTGCTCGACGATCGGCCCGAGCGCGAGCGCGGGGAAGAATTGCAGGCCGCCCAGGATCAGGATGATGCCGATGAGCAGGCCGACGAAGAGCGGGCTATCGCTCGGCAACGTGCCGGCGGTCGGCGCGAGCTTGGGCTTGGCGGCGATGGCGCCGGCCATGGCGATCACCGGGATCATGTAGGCGAAACGGCCAAGCAGCATGGCGATGCCGAGCGTGGTGTTCCACCAGGGCGCGTTGGCGGTAAGGCCGGCGAAGGCCGAACCGTTGTTCCCCGCTGCCGAGGAATAGGCATAGAGGATCTCGGAGAGCCCGCGCGGCCCCTTGTTCAGCAAGCCCTCGAGCGCGACCGGCAGCACGGCGGCGATGGCCGAGAATCCGAGGATGGCCAGCGGCAGGATCAGCACCGCCAGCATGGCGAACTTGATCTCACGGCTCTCGACCTTCTTGCCGAGATATTCCGGCGTGCGCCCGACCATCAGGCCGGCGACGAAGACCGCGAGCAGCGCCATCACCACCATGCCATAGAGACCGGAGCCGACGCCGCCGGGCAGGATCTCGCCGAGCTGCATCAGGAACATCGCGACGCCGCCACCGAGCGGCATGAACGAGCCGTGCATGGCATTGACCGAGCCGTTCGAGGCGCCGGTGGTCTGCGCCGCCCAGACGGACGAAGCGGCTGCGCCGAAGCGCACTTCCTTACCCTCCATGTTGGCGGGTGCGTCGGTGATGCCGGCGGCGACCATTGCGGGCTGCGGCGTCAGCGTCTCCGAGGAATAGATCGCGGCGGCACCGAGGCCGACCAAGATCACCATCGCGGCGAGCAGCGCGCGGGCCTCCTTGCGGGCGCCGGCAACACGCCCGAAGGCGATGACGGTGCCGAAGGCAAGGGCATTGAGCGAGACGACTTCGATCAGATTGGTCAGCGGCGTCGGGTTCTCGAGCGGATGCGCCGAGTTGACGTTGAACAGGCCGCCGCCATTGGTGCCCCATTGCTTGATCGCTTCCTGGCTGGCGACCGGGAAGAGGGCGATGATCTGGTCAGCGCCTTCCAGCGTCTTGGCGATGACATTGGCGATGAGGCTCTGCGGCACGCCAGCGGCGACGAGCGCGAGCGCCGTGATGATCGATACCGGCAGCAGCACGTAGAGGACGGAGCGGGTCAGATCGACCCAGAAATTGCCGAGCGTCTCGCCGCGATCGGCGGCGAAGGCACGCGCCACGGCGGCCGCGACGGCAAGGCCGGCGCCGGCCGAGACGAAGTTCTGCACGGTCAGGCCAGCCATCTGGCTGAGGCCGCTCAGCGTCGTCTCGCCGCCATAGGACTGCCAGTTCGTGTTGGTCACGAAGCTGACGGCCGTATTGAAGGCGAGATGCGGCGACAGGCCGTCGAAGCCCTGCGGGTTCAGTGGGAGGAGCCCCTGCAATCGTAGCTGCGCGTAGAGCAGCACGAAGCCGACCGCGCTGAAGGCGAGCACGGAGCCGGCATAGCCGAGCCAGCCCTGGCCCTTGTTCCTGTCGATGCCGAGCGCGGCGTAGAAGCCGGCCTCGACCGGCTTCAGCACCAGGTCGAGCGGTGTACGCTCGCGCGCCCAGACGCGCGCCATGTAGATGCCGAGCGGCCAGCCCACGGCTACCGTCAGCGCGATCGTGAAGACGATCTCTGCCCAGCCCCGCCAATCCATGCGAGGTCTCCTTTTTTCTTGTTGTCTCAGAAGCGGTCGGGGCGCAGCAGCGCGGCGACCATGTAGACCGCGAGCCCGAGGGCGGCGGCGGCATAGAGCAAGGTCAGGCCCATGGCATCAGACCTTGCGCAGCAGCGCTGCGTACCAGCCGAAGAGCGCGAAGGCCCCGGCTCCGAGCGCGAGAAAGACGATATCGGCCATGACGGATCTCCAGCCTGGTTTCAGACCGGAGATGTGGTGCCGGGCCTGCTAAGCGGTCGAGCGGGAAGGGCGGGCGGGAGCATAAGGGCGGCGTAAAGATGCCCGAGCCGGACCACGCGAGAGCCTTGGCGCGCGATGCTGCATCGGCCGCACGACGAAACCAGAAGGAGATCGGAGGATCGGGAAAAGAAGCGTCAGCTCGCCGCTTCCAGCCCCACGATGGCGAGGAAGCCCGATAATGCGAGGCTCGCCCAGAAGAAATCGTTGAGAACGCCGTGCAGAGGCGCAGCTCCCATGGTCACCGCAGACAGGCCGCCGGCCAGGAACAGCGCCGACGCCGCAACAAGGCTGTTCATGATGTCCTCCCGCATTTTGGCTTCGAACGCGGTGGGAGCGATTCCGTTCCCCCGATTCGATGCGGTATCAAATCACTTGTTTTGATCAGATCATCGCACATCAATAATTGCGGTGATGTGACAAAGGGCAACCAGGAGAAACGGCATGACGCATCGCTTGAGTGGCGCCTGTCATTGCGGCGCGATCGGGCTCGAATTGACGCTGCCGCGCCCGCCCGAGGAGGAGATCGTCGGTGCTTGCCAATGCTCCTTCTGCCGCAAGCACAATGCCCGGACGGTCTCCGATCCCGGGGCACGGGCCCGGCTCATCGTGCGCGAGCCCGCTGGGCTCCAGCGCTATCGTTTTGGGCTCGAAGCGTCGCAGGTCGCCCTCTGCCGCCGCTGCGGCGTCTACGTCGCCATGCTGATGATCGAGGAAGGCAAGGCCTGGACCACGATCAATATCGATACGCTCGACGAACGCACCCGCTTCACCAGGCCGGCCGAGCCGCGCGATTTCAGCGGCGAGGCATTGGAGGGGCGGCGCGAACGCCGCAAGGCGCGCTGGACGCCGACCGAGCTGGTCGGCTGGCCGGAGGCGTGAAGCCGGTTAGGCAGCCGGCGCGGCGAGCTGCGCCAGTTGTTCCCGCACCGCCTCGGAGAACGGCCGCGCCTTGCGCGTCGCCTCGTCCATCTGGACGATCACCGAAAGCCCGCTGGCGACGCAGCGCTCGCCCTGGAAGATCGCCTGCTCGAGCCGGACGGAACTGCGACCGATCGAGGCGATGCGCGTGCCGATCTCGACCTCGCCGGGCCAGAGCAACTCCGCCCGGAAATCCAGCTCCAGCCGGGCGAGGACGAAGGCCGTTCCCGGCTCGGCCAGCTTGCGGGCGTGACCGTAGATCAGCTCGACGCGGCCGGTTTCGAGGAAGGTCGAGAACACCGCGTTGTTGACGTGGCCCTGTCGGTCGGTGTCGCCATAGCGGAGCTTGTCCTTCGCCCGCAGCGGAAAATCGGTGATGGCGAGTTCGTCCGGCATGGCAGGCCCCGTTCTGTGACGCAGCCTTCAAACGCGATCGGCTGGCGCGAGGCAAGCCGTGACGCGCGGGAGCCCTTCAGGCCAGCACGTCGCGATAGTCGGGATGACGATGCGCCCAGGCGGCGACGAAGGAGCAGCGAGGCACCACGCGCCGCCCACTGGCCCGGGCGATCCTGAAGATGCCCTCCGCCAGTTGCGAGCCGATGCCGCGCCCGTTGAAGGCCGGCGGAACCTCGCTATGGGTGACGACGATCCGGTCGCCGTCGCGACGATAAACGGCAAAAGCCTGTCCGCCCGGGAAATCGAGTTCGAAACGCCCGGCCTCGGGCCGTTCGACGACCTCGGCCCGGCTGGCTTCGACATGCTGAGTCATGGCTCGCCTCCATCGGCACACGCAAGGATGGGCGCCGCTTCGACCACAATGTGGGAGTGGCGCGAGCGCTTGTCTGCCGTTGCGATCATGCGGAGGACGAATGGCAGGGCTGCGGGCGAACCTCAGCCCTGCAGAGCCTGGTCAGGACAGCCATTCCTGTTCGCGGCGGCGGGCGCGCTCACCCTTGAGCTCGTCCTCCGCGCCATGATCGACGACCTCCTCGCTGCGGTTGCGGAAGGTCCAGATCGCCTTCGCCGCCTCCCAATGATCATGGTCGCGGCCTTCCGGCTGTCCTTCTTCCATCCAGAGCGCATAGGCGATCTTGCGGATCTCGCGCTCGGCCTTGCCAGTATGACTCATCTCGTCCTCCTGGTTCCGTTGCGGTCGACGAGGAAACGACGGAACGCCATGGAGCGTTCCGCGCCTCCCACTCAATCTGTCACGGCAATGTGGCGCTCGCATGAGCCCCTTCGGAGGCAGGCGCGAGCTCCTTTGGAGAGAGGCCGGCCTTACTCCGCAGCCGCCGGGGCAGGGGTCGTCATCTGCTCGAAGCAGTCGAGCGTCCGCGCCGAATAGACCAGCGCCGCCCCCGCGTTCATCGCGATCGCGACGCCGAGCGCCTCGGCGATCTCCTCGCGGCTGACCCCGGCCTTGATCGCCGCATCGACATGGGTGGTGATGCAGCCGTCGCAGCGCGTGGTGACGGCGACGGCGAGCGAGATCAGCTCACGGGTGCGGGCGTCGAGATGCGTGGTCTTGGCCGCCCCACCGGCCAGAGCGACATAGCCGCGAAGCGCGTCCGGCGCAGCCTTGCCGAAATCCCCGACGCGGCCCTTCAGCTCGGTGCGATAAGTGGTCCAGTCCAGCATGGCGCTACCCTCCGTCGTGAGATCGGCCCGGTGATCGGCCGGCGACGATTGTTAGGCTGAGGGGTGGGCGGGCGCCAGCGAGATGCCGGAGCATCGGGCGGGCTCCTGCCACGTCGGCGCTTGAAGAATGCGAGCCGGCCCCCAAATGCCGGTCAGAGGGTGCCATCGTCTCCTGTGAAGCGGAGCTCGCCATGAACCAAGAGAAGCTGAGGCAATTCCACCGGCAATCGATCGAGAAGGCCTTGCGCGCCGGACTTCCCGCCTATTTCCTGGACGAATGCGACGACGAGGGAGTGATCCGGGTCAAGCCCAGCGGCACGGCCGAGCGGATCGTCATCCAGCAGGGCAGGGCGCAAGTGCAGCCCTTCGAATGCCGGGCCTGCTGAGCAGGTCAGCCTCGATCATCTGCCCTTCGACATCGGCAGATCAAAATGGAAAGGCGGTGCCAGAGCGCCGCCTTTTGTCAGGTGCGGACATGACCGCCTGTCGACACCCGCACCGCCACGTCTGAAGGCACCAAACTGGTGCTTCCAGGCTCCCAGCCCTGCGGCAACGCGAAGAGCCGGCGCATATTGTCCAGGAATACATGGCGGAAGGGGTGGGAGGTTACGCCACCCAGCCGATAAGTCGTTGATAAGGCCTAAGCGGCTGATATAGCGGGGCTTGCTCTGGGGGCTTTTTTGACTCATTTGTGGGTCCACATTGCTCCGGGAAACGTGAACCCATGGCCCGCAAACCACGCCTCAAGAAGCTCGGCAAGAACCTCGAATGGCACGGCAGCAGCATCCGCGTATCTGTCACTGTGCCGCCCAGCCGAAGGGGCGCGGTAGGCACGGCGAAGCTGCGCGAGGTTCTGACCACGACTGACCCGCTGGAGGCCGAGCGGGAGAAGGTGGACGTCATCAAGCGCCTTCAGGCCCGCATCAAGAACCCGAAGGGGAAGCTGCCGGTTATCGTTCAGGACTTCACCGAGGAGGCCTTGAGATGGCGCGAGGCCGTGGCCAACGACGACAACGGGGATGCCCTCTATGCGCTGGACGCCCGCTTGGATGCCGTGAAGCGGGACGCGGGGCAACGCCCTGCCCAGTCCTTCGCTGCCATCGCAGCCGGGCAGCAGACGCCGCTGAAGCTCGCCTTGCAGCCGTTCTTTCGGGAGAAGCGCTACGCCAAGGGTTACTCCAACGACATCAGCCGGTCGGTCGGATGGCTAGCCGATTGGCTGGAGGCGAATGGCCATAGTGTCACCGTCGAAGCCGTGACGAAGCGTTTAGCCGGCGAGTTCATCCATGAGCGGATGGTCGTCACCAACACGCACCACAAGAGCGCCAACCGGGCCATTTCCTGCCTCACGTCATACTGGACCTATCTGTGCAAGCGCTGGGGCCAGGGGGGTAATCCTTGGATCGGCCAGAGCATCGAGAAGCGCACCGTTCGGTCGGAGGCGGACCTGCTGGAAGGCCCCCAGAGCGCCAATAAGCGCCCATTCACGGACGCTGAGGTGCAGACCCTGCTGAATGGCGTGGGGCGCGGCTCAGTGGTCCTCAAGGGCTCCGTGGCTACCGTGCTGTCTGACTTCTGTAAAATCGCCGCGCTGACCGGTATGCGGGTGGACGAGATTGCCGGCCTCAGGGTGCAGGACGTGGGCGAGGAGGGCTTCACCGTCTCGCACTCCAAGACCGCTGCCGGCTTCCGCCGCACCATCCCTGTCCATGCCCTCCTTGCTGGCATCGTCGCGACCCGGACCAAGGACAAGAAGCCGGGCGACTATCTGTTTCATGAGTTGCCCGAGCAGGACGCCGACTCGAAGCGGGGCAGGGGCGCTCCCGTCTCTCAAGTCTTCACACGCGAACGCCGCCGTTTGAAGGTGGACGAGAGGCCGTTGCCGGGCCAGCGGCAGAGCAACATCGACTTCCACTCCTTCCGGCGCTGGTTCGTGCGTAAGGCCGCCGATGCGTTGGATAAGGGCGCGCAGGGCTACAGCGTCTGGACGATTGCGGAGGTAGTCGGCCACGCTGTGGAGAACGCAAGCCTTGAGGGCATCAAGCTGCCGTTGGGGCTTACCATGAGCCGGTATGCGGGCGATGCTTCGGGGGAGGCGAAGAAGGCGTGCGTGGGTGCCGTGAAGCTGCCCTCCTAGAGATGGCCATGCTCACCACCGATGCCCATGTCTTCTTCAATCTCGCCGATCCAGTTTCTGCTTGGGGCGTGGCGCGTGGCGTCGTCGTAACGGCCCCCGTGGCCAAGCAGGCCGACCCTCGGTTCGTTTCGCTACGGATGGCGAGCCTGTTCCGGGATGTCAGCCATGATCGCTTCCGAGTCGAAATGTTCTTGGAAGCCACCAGAGCCACACGCTTTCCTGAGAAGATATCGCGGTTAATCGGCGCGTACTGCTTTCCCGACCGCGCATCTGCCGAATATGCCGCTGCGAAATGGTCGCGTCCGCCGTTCTTCCTTTCCAATTTGACGGAGGTCCACCTCTACGGCGACACGAGGCGGGATAGGCATGACTCGAACTGGGTCACACATGCCCCCGTAATCGCTGACGAAGATTTCCTCTTATCGGGTGACTCGTGGGCTGACCGCTACTGGCGGGGTGATATTTATCCGCACTGTGAGCCGATATGGGAAATGCTCACAGACGGCAGGATGGTCATTCTCGATGGAGAGAAGCAGCGAGCGGCCTTCGGAACGGTTGAGGCCTTGTACCCGCAATCGCTTGGCATTCTTGAGATAGGTCGAGCAGCCGCTTGGGTGGGGTCTGATCTGGGCAATACCCAGGCATGCCTTCTTGGTGACGCCGGCGGGCTGCGCCTGACCTATCTGCTTGATATGCGTGATGCTGACAGCCCAGACTTTATCGCCAGATTGGAGCGGGAAAAGCCGGTCCTCAATTGGCACCTTATCGCACCCCACGTCGCCAACGGGAGTTTTGGTAACGTGCCGGACTTTACCGACCGCGAATTCCTGCTCAAGGGTGCCAACATCGTCTCAGATCAACAGGGTCACCCCTATCTGGCGTGGCAGCCGTCGGCGCTACGCAGCTAATCAGCTCTGCTGAGGCCGTTCCGCTTGAGGAGCTTGTCCTCTCTTCTCACCTTCTAGGTTACAGGTTCTCCAGCATGGATCAGATGTCGTTCGCTGAATTCAAAAAGACCCTGCTGGCACTCATCCATCAGGCCTTGGACAAGGAGGGGTTCAACAGTCTGGTCGTCCCCGCCCGAATAGCGGCCGAAGTGGGCCTACCTGTGAAGGCCGGCTGGATCGACCGAGCCGTCGAGCAGTTTGAAGCGAACGGCTGGGCCAAGGTTCACAGGTTCATGTCGGGCGCATCAGATGAAGGGATCAGACTTCAGCTGACCGGAGCCGGAGTAGAACAGGCGGAGGAATACTTCGAGGAGGGGTGGGAGCAGTTTGACGAAGCAGCCAAGGTGCCCACGACGTCCCTTGCCGAGATGCTGGTCCCGGCCTCGGATCGAATTGTCAGCCTCAATGACAACGAACATGCGACCTCATTGCGCGCGACATTGGTCGATTTAGAGCCACGGCTTGCGGGCAACAACGAGCTTCCTGCTCAGGATGCCGAGGAGTTTGAGCGGCGGTTCGCGGAGTTCCAAGCGGGGAACCTGCTGATCAAGGCAAGCACAGGCTCGACCCGCGCCTTAGGGGTTGTGCTGCTCGGCTCGCTGATGTGGTTCCTGGACAAGTTGGCGGAGACCACCATAGCTCCCCTGCTGTCAGCCGCAGCGGCAGCTCTGCGCGCGTTGCTCGGCGTCTAGGGTCGCCGCTCCGCTTGGTTCTACCGAGAAAATCTGAGAGTCCATCGATAAAGCAGCAGCGCGACTTTCCCCCGTGCCGCCCTTCCGTGCGTTGTTGGTGGCTCTGTTTCGTACCGCTCTCGCTGCTGGCATCGTCGAGTTCCAAGCCCTTACTAGCGATCATCGGCGGTGCGCCCCGCCGTGCATCGGTCGTCTCCGCGATTGAGCGCGCGAAGGGAGGCAGGAGGTGGAAGAAGGGCTGATGGTAAGGCCTGTGAGGGAAGAACTTGAGTTCCGCTGTGCAGGTTTCCGGCTCTCCGCTCGGGGGCCTCTGGCCTGCGTCGGTGCCTTCGTATTGCTGCTTCTGTTCGGTGCTGTGGCAGTAGTACATGCCCTGACTGGAGGGTAGAGCCAAAGGGTTTCACACCGTGGACTATCGCCGAAGCCATAGGCCACGCTGTGGGAAACGCGAGCCTCGCGGGCCAGAAGCTGCCGTTGGGGCTTACCATGAGCCGGTATGCGGGCGATGCTTCGGGTGCAGCTAAGCGGGCCTGTGTGGCCGCCGTAAAGTTGCCGGCCTAGGGTCCGGACCGTAAGGCCTCTGCCTTCCCCGAGTGCGTGGCGCTACGTGGTCAATCATTTTCGCGATGACGCTCTGAGGCTTGCTGGAAGAACTCAACAATTTTCCGCTGGTGGGCGAGGTATGGCTGTCGGGCAACGGAGGTATTTAATGCAAGAAGGCCCGCAGTGAGGACCCCAACATCCGCGAGCGCTTGCTGAATGCGCCGCTTCGGCTGTTCGCTGTGCAGGCCGGCGTTGAACTCCACGATCAACCGGTCAACTTCGGCACCTAGAACTTTCAGTCGCTTCCCATCGCCCCCTGTGTTCTGTTCGGCGTAAGCCCAAATTCTGTTCTTGTATTCGGGCTTTCCCACCTTCCTGCCTTTGAACGGTTCATCTCGCGGTGGGAACAGGACGTCAGCGAGCTTTTCCATGTAGCGACGCCCAGAGACCGCCGCCTGTGCTACATCCTCTTCAGTCTCAGCCTGATCGAGTGCACGAACCGCCGCGCCAAGAACATTAAAGAGCTGCGGGTTCAGGTCCTCCAGCACCATCACGAGTTCGTACGCTTCATCTTCGCCGCCCACGATGAAACCCGTAACGGCCTCCCGAAACGCGGCCACGCGTTTGAAGTGTTCGAGACTGTCGAAATCGTCAAAGATGGTCTTGTGAGCGCCTTTGTCCTCCCATGCTACGTCCGTGTACCCGAGCTTGCCCATCTCCAGCGGCTCCTGATCGTCTCGGGCATCCTCCTCCCCCATTGAATAGAAGATGCGGCAGGTCGAGCCTTCGACCCGATAAAGCGTGATCATTGAGTTGCGCATCAACGCGAGATGAGGGCCATAGGCAAAATCCACTTGCATCAGCCCGAGATACGCATCGTCACGCACAAGAGCGGCATGGAGGTCAGTCGCCAACTGCTTCGGCATGTTCTCGAACGTAATCGCGTAGACAGTTCGCTGGCCGAATGTTGCTTGAAGCCGTTCTTGGATAAGAAGGGACCACGTTCCCGAAAAATAGACCCGTCGCATTAGGTCTGCCAATTGCTCGATGGTCCTAGCGTGTCTAAAGGTCAATACATCGCCTACTGAGACCTTCATGTGGCGGTTTGACTTCTGGATGATGCCCAGACCAAACACAGTGCCCCGAATAGGAGGGCCGTAATAGCCGTCATATTTCGGAGCGTCAGAGTCGAAGAGGAGCGCGATATTCATGAGGTGGACTGGCATTCTTTAGTGGAGGAGCGCAGCAACTTGACGCTTTTCGTTGTAAGGGTAAATCGGCCGGTGCGAAGGGGCGAGGATTTGCGAGCAGTCTAAGCGGGCTTGAACCGCAGCCGAGGCGCTGCCAGAGTGAACTGCATGGCTCCGTACTGGTTCAAATTCAGGCAGACGATACCGCGCCCGGCGGGCGACTGGGTCGTTTGTGGCCCTTACCCCACAATGGATGAGGCCAAGGCCGCCAGAAACCAAGCAAAAGCGTACGATAGCGAGGTGGGCGTCCCTTTCAGCGCTGAGACGAAAGCGGAGGCTGAGCGGAAGTTCCCGAACGGATAACGCTTAGTTTTGCTAGAAAAATCTGAGAGCCCATCGATAAATAGGCCGGCGCGACTTCCCCCCGTGCCGCCCCTTCCGTGAAACATTGGGGGCAACCTTTCGACCGTCGCGCACTAGCCGTTCGGTTACTACTCTGCTGCCTCGTTAACTCGCTCGACGCACAAGACGCCGCGCGTTAGGGCCACTTCGTAGATATGCGCGTCTTCCAGAACCGCTTCGAAAACACCCTGCGCTGCGGCATTTTGGGCCTTTGGGAAAAAGGTACTGAAGGCCACCACGATAGCGAGACCGGCCCACCAAGGCAGCCAGAACATGCTCCCGAAGCCGATGAGAGCCCCACCGAAGGCTACAAGCCGTAGGTTGGCTTGGCGTTTTCTGATGCGCCGAGGAAGAAGATAGGGGTCCTCATACATGAACCCGGCTTTCGACTTGTCTACGTGAGCTTTGACGGCACCTCGCCGGTACTCATCAAGGAACGTCTGGTAGTCCACTATTCCGCCCCCCCCCGACTGACTTCCTCGCCAGCTGTACCACCCGCCGCTGTAACCGTCTCTGATCGATTGGCGCGGTCGCGGGCCGTTCCGCAGGGCTTGCCCGTGCTGAACGTTCCAACATGCGCCCAGATCGTTCCATGAGAATAGGGTGTTGACTTTTGGAACGGCAGGACTCATTCGTCAAAGACCTTTTGGAACGGAGACCCTGACCATGCTCATCGGATACGCCCGCACTTCGACCCTTGAGCAGGAAGCCGGCTTGGCTGCTCAGGTCCGCGACCTTGAAGCCCTCGGTTGTGAGACGGTGATGGCCGAGCAGACGAGCGCGGTGGGAGCGAGGCCAAAACTGGACGAGCTGATCGCCTTCGCGCGTAAGGGCGACGTCCTTGTCGTAACCAAGCTCGACCGGCTGGCACGCTCAGTCTCGCATCTCTGGGAGATTGTCGGGAAGCTGGAGAGCAAGGGGGTGGCGCTCCGCATCATCGCTATGGGGATCGACACCACGACCCCGACAGGTCGCCTCATGCTGACTGTGCTGGGCGGCGTGGCCGAGTTCGAGCGCGACATGATGCTGGAGCGGCAGCGCGAGGGCATCGCGAAGGCGAAGGCCGAGGGGCGTTACAAGGGCAGGGCTCCGACAGCCAGGGCGAAGGCAGACGAGGTCCGCGAGATGGCCGCGAAGGGCGCCAGCATGGGCGACATCGCCAAGCGCTTGGGCATCGGCAAGGGCAGCGTTCACCGCATACTTACGTCCGGCGCTGCTGGAGCTTCACAATGACTATTGCCGGCTTCATGCAGTGGGCTTCCATCGCGCTCGCGGTTGTATCAGCGCTATGCTGGCTTCGCAGCGCAGCGGTGAAGGTCTCGACCGAAGACGCGGTAAAACGCCGCGTTCGGGAGGCTGAGCGCGCCGGCCTACCTCCCAGCTTATCAAGCGTCAGTCTTGACGGCTGGGACATGAGCGCAACCTTCAAGGCGCAATCTCAGTGGAGTGCGGCGGGGGCGTCCTTCGCGGGCCTAGCAGTCTTGTTCCAAGCGGTGGGGCCGCTACTAGCAACAGCGTGCTCCTGAGCCCCGGGCCACCCATCAGCGCCGTGACTCGGTCGCCCCTGATCGAGTCATTTTTGTCATTGGACGGCAGGGGCGGGACTTTCTCACAACTGAGTGGACCCGCCTTGGCCTTCAGGACGACGCCATGCCTACCCCCGCGCTGCACCGCGCTATTCAGTTCCTCGAAGCGCTGAACGAGATCGAGGATGAGATGCGGATCAACGTGGCCCTCATCCTCCTCCGCGTCGCCAGCAAGCCCAGCCTCTACCAACGCGAGGTGACAAAATTCGTCCCGGTAACGAAGTCCGCAGCGGGGCGCATGGTGGATCATCTGTCCGACCGTGGTGGTCTTGGGCTGATCAATGCCCGCGAGGACTTTGAGGACCGACGCATCAACATCCTGACGCTGACGGCGCGCGGGCAGGAGACCGTGAGGCGGCTGCTGGCCCAACTGTAGAGCGGCTGTCCACCGTCGAGAATGAAGCCCGCGTCCGCGACGTGGACCTCGCCACCCAGTTGGGCATGGCCCGCCCGACCAACATCAGGAAGTTCATCGAGACGCACCGCGACGAGCTGGAGAGCTTCGGTCAGGTTGCACGCACTGAATGCAGCCTGCCGATGCCGGGTGGGCGCGGCTTCAAGACGGGCACCGAGTACCATCTCAACCGCAACCAAGCGCTCCTCACCTGCATCCTCTCGCAGACCCCGGCGGGCCGGGAGATCAGGGCCGAGGTGATCCGCCGCTTTGACGCCTACGAGGGCATGGTTGAAGTGGTGCGGGCGGTGACTGACCCGAGACGAAGAAAGGGCCAAGCGGTTGCTTCGCCTGACCCTTTCAATCCGCCTCTGACCGAAGCGCGGAAGGCTCGCTGAGCGCCCCACGAAGCGTGGCGTTCCATGATTTCGGAGGCCGGGCAAGAGGGGCCGATTGGAGCCGGCTCAGCGCCCCAAATCGATTACCGCCCACCCTAGGAAACAGGCACGCGGCTTCGACCGGGTATCTTTCGCTTGGCATTCTTGTAGTTCGTTCGCCCTCTTGCGGTCCCGCTCGGACGGTGTCGGCGATTGCCCCTCACACTAGGAAGACGAACGCTCGGCAGCGAGCGGGTCCAATCCATTTTCTGGCGCCCTTGTAGGGCTCCCCCAACTGTCCGCTTCGGCGGCCCCTCAATCGAACCCAGACATGAACCAGATCGAACTTACGGAGGACAGCCGTGGGCACCCCTTGGCGCGCGTTCAGTTCGCCAAGGCGCAGGCCTATGCCGTCCTCTACCTCTCCGACTACGAGCGCGTTCAGGCCCTCACGGGCAACGCCTCGTGGTTCCTCAACTCCAGCGGCAACGGCCATCGCTACGTCCGCGTTTGGCATGCCCCAACAGCCCGCAACGTTATGGTTTCCCGGCTCATCCTCGGAGTTGAGCAGGGAGCCATCCGGCATCAGGACGGCGACCCGCTGAACCTGCGCCGCAACAACCTCGTCCGCCCCCGTCGCGGGGCCGTATAGGCAGCCGCAGAGACTCCTCTAACGCCGCTGAACGCTGGCCGCATGCCCCCTAGCGCCTCAGCCGTAGTCGGCCCCCAGCGCGCCCCCAGACTCAAGGAAACAGCCATGGCCGCAGCCACTAGACGCATGCCTCCACAGCGTCATCCTTGGTTCGATCCTTGGGCCTATCCGCAGGGCGACGCACTGCATGATCTGGCGGCCGATGTCGCAGCGCGCCTTGACCGGGACGAGGAAGCCCGTGGCATCCGCGTGCGGAGGCGACGGAGCCATGTGGAGCAGGAGCGCGAGCTGACCATCGGAGTCATCGTCGCCAATCTCGCCCGGCTTGTTCTCGATCCCGGCGAGACCGGATCACTGGCCGTTGTCCTGGGCAAGACCCCGTTGACGGCAAAACGCTACCGAAGCCCCGCTTCAGGGCGGCTACGGACGGCGCTGCTAGACCAGATGGAAAACCTCAAACTCATCACCATCGCGCGGTCAAAGCGCCGAGGTGAGGCCTCCAGCATCGCCCCAACTGCTTCCTTCGCAGAGCTTTGCGGAGACCATCGCGTCAGCCCCGCTGACTTCGGGCGGCTTTCGCAGGAGGAGACCATTGTCGCGCGTCCCCGGCGAGACACCGCTGCCGGCTCTACCCGCACTCTGCTCGACTACCCCGAGACGGAAGAGACGGGGGATATGCGGGCGGTCGTGGTCGCGCTGAACGCCCACATCGCGCAGGCTGACATCGCCTTCCTCGGTGATGGCCTCGGGGCAATCAACACCCACGACCGGCATCAGCGGAGGCTCTTCAACGGCCCTTCTGACGACCCACTCCAAGGCAATGGTCGGCTCTACGGGGGCTTCTGGCAGAACCTTAAGCGGGAGCGCCGTTGTGCTCTGCGGATCAACGGGGAGGAGACCGCCGTTGCGGACTACTCGTCGATGTTCGTTCGTCTCGCGTACGCTCGACTGGGCATCAGCCCAACAGCTGGGGACCTGTACGCCATACCGGGCTTGGAAGAGCACCGGGACGCGGTGAAGGTGTTGACCAGCACCCTGTTCTTCGACCAGCGGCAACGCAGCTCATGGCCGAAAGATGAGGGCCTGATTGTGCCTCCCGGCTGGCCGCTGCCAAAAGCGCGAGCAGCCATCCTCGACCGCCATCCTACGCTACGCCCCTGCTTCGGCCGTGGGCTGGGCCACGAGCTGATGAGGCTGGAGAGCGATATCATGCTCGCCGTCCTCGATCAGCTACGGGAGGAGGGCGTTGTCGCTCTCAACCTCCACGATGGATTGGTAGTGGCTGTGGGGGACGCTGCGACTGCCCAGACGGTGATGGTGGCCATAGGTCGCCAACGCACAGGCGCGGACCTCCCTGTCGCCATCAAGCGCAACTCCGGGGCAGCCTCGGCCAGCCCAGCGCACTCCTCAACCACCCCTTCCTTCCACCCATAAGGCACTTAAGCGTTCGGCGCTTCGGTGACCGCCGTCCCGCCCAACGGCAATGCCGCACCGGCCCATCAGGAAAGCATCATGACCACCTCACACGCCTTCGAGGCGTCCCCTTCGCTCGTCCTCCGCGAGCCGACCGTCCAAGACCTCGCACTGGCCAACGCCCTCGGCTACGAGCGCCCCACCACCATCCGCAAGCTGATCAAGCGGCACGCTGCTTCGCTGGAAGCCATGGGATCATTGCGCCACCGTGGAGCGATGATCGTCGCGGGCAAGGGCGCTCAGCGGTTGGTTACGGAATACCATCTGACCAACGCGCAAGCCGCGTTCATCATCGCCAAAGCCGGCACCAAGCGAGGGGACAGTCTCGCCATCGCCATTGCCGAAATCTTCGCGATGGTGCTGGACACCAAGCTCGTTCCAGCCAACGGCGCGGCTCTTGCAGAGCTGGAAGCCATCTCGGGCCGTGAGCTGGAGCGCCGGCTGGCCATTCAAGAGGAAGAGCGTGAAGCTCGCTCCGATGCCTTCCGACTACTCGGCCGTGGGCGCGCGCGCAGACGGTAGGCGTCAAAGATGAGAACCTACCCACAGGTGCGTTAAACGCGATAATGGGTAGGTATTTCAGTATGTTAATGGAATATCCGCGCCTCGAAAAGGAGTCGTTTGGCCGCATTGGCGACGACTCCTGTCGCGGCTACTCCAGGCCCCGGAGGCGGCATTCGCCGTCACCTTTCCGCCATCCTAGGACTACCGCCACCATGGACCTCGCTCTGAAATTCGGCCGCCTCTTCATCGCCTACGACGCGGGCGGTTTTATCGCCGGCATCAAGGGTTACGCGCAGATCGTTTGGACGCCCATGTTCGGTTGGCAGGCGGATGGACCTGCGGCGCTCGCTGTCGAACGGACCTGAACCGAATTGCCTGCAATGTCCGGCAGGACGACCACCAGCTGACCTGTCGCCGCCCCGGCCGGGATCAACTCCAAACCCCATCGCGGCCCCGTTCGGATCACCTCCGGGCGGGGCCTTCTCATGTCAAGGAAACACACACATGGCACTCGTTCCCGGCCTGCGCAGCGGGCTTCAGGAGCGCCCCGAGGGGGGCCGCAACACCGGACGCGTCGTGGTCACCGAAGACGGCGTTCCGAAGAACAAGCGACTGCAGCCCACGGCGTCGCCCATCGAGACCTACACGCGTCCCGCCGCGCTCCCGAAGAACAACGACGCAGAGCGCTTGATTGCCTCTCTGGCGGGCGTCAACCCCGCCCTGCTGCGCCTCGGCGAGACGCTGAAGGAAGAGGACAAGGACAAGCACGCCGCCGTCAACGCCAAGCTCGCGACCATGAAGGCCGAGGATGTTCGCACAGAGCTGCGTGACAACCCGACCGGGGAGCTGGCCACCTCTCTCAAGACCGAGAAGGCGCAGGAGTTGTTCGCTGCCAAGATGGCGCAGGACGACGTGGTCCGTTGGCAGGAGGAGTGGGCGACCGGGGCCAAGGATGGCGTGGACGTCGAGGCCTTCCTCAGGGAGCGCGTTGACGCCCGCCTGAAGGAGAACGGCGCGACCGGCCAGCGCTTCACCAACGAGTACCTGCGGCTCGTCACACCCGGCATGAACACAATCCGCAGTGGCCAGCTGAAGCACAACGTGCAGCGTGCTGAGGAAACGATGGCGCAAGCCACCTCGGCGCTGCTGGAGCGGACCATTGCCAACGGCGTATCCGAGGGCAAGAAGCCCGACGATATCGCTGCTGCGGTGCGCGCCGAGATCACCGGCAACAAGATGCTCGCCGGCCGTGATGCGTCCTGGCAGGAGGGCGAGGTCCTCAACATTGCCAAGCGCTACGCGGAGCAGGGGAACGTCGAGCTGGTCACCGCGCTCGTCAACTCGAAGGGAGCGAACGGCTTCTCGCTGACGGCCAATCGGGAGCACGGCTCCTCGGCCACGAAGCTGCTGGAGATGGCCGACAGCAAGCGCCGCGAGAAGAACCGCGAGGGCAACTCCGAAACCCTCATGCGCCTCTATGACCAGTCGCGCGATGGCTCGCTTAAGGACGAGGAGGTCGAGCAGCTTTTCAAGTACAAGCCAGGGCTGATCAGCGCCGAGACGGTGTCGTCTCTGAAGGCCCGCAACAAGGCCGTCATCGAGAAGCGCTTGGAGGAGCAGCAGAAGCTCTTCACCGAACGCCAGAACAAGCAGAAGGCGGACGATAGCGACGTCTCGATGCGCGCCGCTCGCGTGGGTGCGATGAACGACGGCACGCTCCACCGGCTCGGCCCGACGACCCAGTACAAGGAAGACGGGACGACGAAGGAGATCGACGCCGAGAAGAACAAGGAGGCGGCGGTCGAGCAGTGGCTGGAGATCAGCACCAAGACCGCCGAGCGCAACGGGGAGAACCCCGACCAGCGCTTCGAGCGCGAGCTTCCCGTGTTCCGCCAGAACGGCGTCGTCCACCCTGAGTGGAAGTCAACGATGTCGCGCGGCATCAAGACCATCTCGGCCGTGACCACGACCGGAGACAAGCTGCCGGGAGCCTTCACCGAGGGCTACAAGCGGTACAGCGAGCTGCGAACCAAAGCGCCGGAGCTGCTCACCGCTCACCTGTCCAAGGACGAGCGGGAGAACTGGGAGACCGTCCGCGTGATGGTCGAGGACATTGGCATGGACCCGTCCAAGGCCGCGCTCCAGTTCAACACGATGATCAAGGACCCCGTGAAGTTCCGCGAGCTGCTCGGCGAGGGGACTCGTCAGGACATCCTACAGTCTGTCGATCGAGAGTTCAGCGGGGCCACCAACAAGGGCCACATCATGCAGCAGGTGCACAAGCGGGCGTTCGTCTTCGCGGGCGCTGGCCTGTCCCCCAAGGACGCCACCAAGCGGGCCGTGGAGGAGTTCAAGCGCACCAACACGAAGATCAACGGCCACTACCTCGACACCTCGGACCGCGCCGTCCCGCCCGACTTCGCCGAGTTGGCCAAGGCCCACATCGACGACTACGTCAGGAAGCACGGGAAGCGCGAGAAGCTCGACGCCGATGACATCACCCTTGAGCCCGTCTCGGGTGGAACCGGAGGGTGGGTCCTGAGAAACACCCACACGGGCGACATCCTCGACAACCCGAACGACCGGCTGATCACCACGGACACCCTGATGAAGATCAAGGGAGCCCGCGAAGATGCAGCCAAGGCGGCCCTGACGACCCGAGCGGACAAGCGCCGGGAGCAGGAGAAGACGATCCAGACGCAACGCGACGACTGGAACGCCGCCCAGCAGCGGGCGCGGGACGTTCGCATGGGCATCCCGCCCGACCCCGCACGAAGCGGAAACTGACCACCCACAGCGGCTCCTAGGCACCCCCTAGGGGCCGTTTTCCATTTCCAGAGAGGACTCATGAGCGACGCCTCCTTCAACACCTACGGCTACCTCAAGGGCCTCGGCTACTCCGATGCGGCCGTGTCCGGTATTCTGGGCAATCTCCAGAACGAGAGCGGCGCGTCCCTCGACACCCGTGCTGTCCACGATAGCGGCACCGGCCTCGGCATCGCCGGCTGGCGTGACCCGTCGCCCGGCAGGGGCCGCAAGACGAACCTGATGAACTTCGCCCGCGAGCGCGGCGAGGACGTCCACTCCCTGAAGACCCAGCTCGACTTCCTCGACCACGAGCTGAAGACGACCGAGAGCGGCGTCTACAAGCGGCTGATGTCCTCCAGCACGCCCGACGAGGCGGCGCTCGCCTTCATCAGCTTTGAGCGCCCCAAGGGCTGGTCCGCAGCGAACCCCGCAGGGGGCCACAACTGGGAAGGACGCAGGCGCACTGCGGTCGAGGTCTTCAACAAGTTCTCGGGCTCCAAGGCCGCCGACCTCCCCAGCGTGCGCTCCACTGTCGAGCCGGGCCGGGTGACGGACGAAGCCCTGCGCCCGAACAGCCCGGTGACCGATATCGAGCGCCGTGACGCGGCCAGCAAGGTCGAGGGTCTCGGCTTCTGGGGCTCGGCCTACGAGAGCGTTAAGGACGCCAGCCCGGTGACCTGGGCGCTCCGAGGTCTGGAGGATCACCAGCCCGACCCCGACTTCCGGTGGTCGAAGCGGCAAGACCTCTTGAACGAGGTCACCAAGGGCGTTCCCCAGCAGTACTGGGATGCCTTCGACGATGCCACCTCAGAGGCCCATGCGCGCACCATCAGGAGCCGCATCGACGGCCAGCTAGAGATGCAGCAGCGCATCGCCGCATCAGGCTGGAAGGGCACCGCAGGCGCTCTCCTGGGCGAGATGCTGGAGCCTGTAGGTCTCGGTGCGTCGATCCTCATTCCCGAGGCTGCCGGCGTCGCCAAGCTCGGTCGCATGGGGCGCATCCTCGCCTCGGGTGCCACCGCAGCGGCCGGTAACGTCGCCCTTGAGCTGCCCCGGTTCGTGTCCAAGGAGACGGCCGAGACCAGCGACCTCCTTTGGGCGGCAGGCACCGGCATGGTCCTCGGTGGCGCGTTCGGCGCTCTCCGCAGGAACCCCGCCACGCAGGCCGAAGCTGACGCCCTCAGACGCGTCGGACGAAGCCTTCAGGAGGAAGGGGAGCTGCTGAACGGCGGGACGGCGCTTGGCTCCGGCTCGGTTGGCGCGGCGCGCTTCTCCCGCCCTGACGTCCTGCATCAGGAGGTCGAGGCGTGGATGAAGGCGGACGCCCCGGAGACGGCTATGGCCGCCCTTCGCTTCGATGCGGTGGGCCAGCTCAAGTCCTCCGAGAGCCCCGTTGCGCGGGCCGTGGGGGGCAAGCTTGGGCTGGACGCGGTGGGCAACAAGGACAAGTCGATCAAGAACGACTTCGCTGCCACCGAGTACCAGCAGCGCACCCACGACAGCGCGATGAGCGAGCTGGCCCGTGACTGGCATCCGGCGTTCAAGTCCTACCTCAAGGAGCGGGACATTGGCTGGGCTGACAAGGCTGCGGCCGAGCGCACCCTCCGCGAGGAGATTGCTGCCGTCATCCGCAACACGGACCCGACGCGTGACCCGGAGTTCTCGGCGCAGGCCAAGGCCATGGCCGCTACGATCCGCAAGCTGCACCAGCAGTACGCCGACCTCGCGCAGAACCCCGGCAAGCTCTCGGGCTCCCAGCTCGAACCGTTGCCCGGCTTCAGCGGCACCTTGGACAGCACCAACTACCTGATGCGCCAGCGCTCCAATCAGCGCATCGCCGAGAAGACCAAGCTGTTCGGTGATCCCGCTATCAAGGCGGCCTACGCCAAGGGCTTCAAGGCCATGCACCCCAAGGTGGACGACGAGGTCGCCCGCAAGTGGGCCGATGGGTATGTGAAGCGCTTGCGCGAGCTGGCCGCTGACGTGGACCTGAAGGGGGACCGTGCGGTCGGCGGGCAAGACCTCGACGCTTTGCGCGAGATGATGGAGGAGTTTGGCACCCTGAAGCCGGACGAGATCGAGAACGTCCTCGGCCTCCTGAAGGGCAAGCAAGACCCCAAGGCCGGCGCGTCGCCACGAGGCAAAACTCGAGCCCTGTATGACGAGACCTTCACGGACCCCCTGACGGTCACCGACAGGACCGACCCGCGCTACGGCCAGACGCTGGAATTTCGGCTGATGGACCTGTTCGAGAACGACGCGCTGGCGGTGTTCGAGGGCTACTCGCGGCAGATGTCGGGCCTCCTCGGTCTGCATCAGGTCCGCGTCAAGAACCCGCTCTTCACCGACATGCACGTCCGCCCGATCAAGCGCGGCGACGTCGAGATCAGGGAGAGCGTCTCGCAGCCCGACATCCTCACAGCAGCCGGGGAGCTCAATCTCCGGCTCGACACGGGCAACCTGCGGATCGACGGCCTGGCTCTCAAGACCAACGACCCTGACGCCATCCGCAATCTGGTCGAGGTCGCAGCCGACTATGCCGCCGAGCGCGGCGTGAAGCTGGTCTCCGGCCCGAAGGTGGACGACGTCCTCGCGAACGCCCTCAACTCGCTCAAGGGCGACTGGAAGGTCCACTCTCCGGCTGGCCGCAAGCGCACCGTCAACAAGGTCAAGGTCAACGAGACCAAGGACGGGTCGCCGGTCTTCGAGATCAGCGGCGAGTGGAAGCCCCCCAGCAACGAGCCAGAGATGCTCGTAACGGGCCTCTCCAAGGACGCCGACTGGGAGCGCATGATGCAGCGCCTAGCGCAGACCTGGGAGGAGCAATTCCAGACCGGCAAGGTGACGCATGAGGGCCGCGAGAAGGGACTCGAACTCGACCGGCAGAACCTCGACCACCTGCGCAATCAGGTGCTCGGGCGCAGCTCCGAGGTCGATCAGTCGAAGTGGGGACAAGCCCTGCGCCGCCTGCGCGACTACAACTTCATCCGCGTGATGGGGAACGTCGGCTTCGCCCAGGTCAACGAGTTCTTCCACGCGGCCTCTTCGGTCGGCCTCAAGGCCACTCTCTCGGCCATGCCGGCGTTCCGCCACATGCTCCGCGATGCGCGCACCGGGCAACTCTCAGACGAGATTGCGCGGGATATCGAGTACCTCACCAACTACGGAACCGACTGGGTGCGGGGCAGCCTGCATTCCAAGATCGAGGCCGGGGGAGGGCACATCGACGGGCGCTTCGGGGACACCCTCGGGGACCGCTACGATGCCACCATGGCGAAGCTGAAGCGGGCCACCACGGCCATGTCGCTGATGGCCCCGATCAACACCGGCCTCCAGCGCTTCGCGGCGCGCGGCGTCTACGCCAAGTTCGCCCACATGGCGGACGGCGACGCGGTGAACTGGGACCGGCTGACGGCCATGGGCATCGACCGGGAGATGGGCAATCGGATCTTCAAGATGATCCGCGAGAACCGGACCTTCCTTGACGGCGACGTCGAGGGCCGGAAGCTGCCCCGTATGAACATCGAGAAGTGGCCGGATCAGGAGGCTGCGGCGGCTTTCCAGATGGGGGCCACGAGGTGGGCAGAATACGCCATCCTGAGGAACGACCCCGGCGCTATGTCGCGCGTCATGGGTACGTGGTGGGGCAAGATCATCTTCCAGTTCCGGTCCTTCGTGATGGGAGCTTGGTCGCGTCACCTCATGCACAACATCCACATGCGCGATTGGGAGACGGCATCGACCTTCCTCCTGACCGGCTTGGGTGGCGTCCTCACGCACATCGCCTACAGCCACTATCGCTTCGCCTCTGACCCGAGGCGTGAAGAGAAGCTGGACAAGGCGCTCTCCTGGGAGGGCCTCCTTGCGGGCGGCTTCCAGCGGACGAGCTGGTCGAGCTTCATGCCCACGATGGTGGACACCGCCCTTGGCGCTGCCGGCGTCGATCCGGTCTTCGGCTATCGGATGAGCGGGCAGCCTTCCAGCATGCTTAGCAACCCCACGACCACACTGTTTGATGATGCCCAGAAGGGCCTAGGCGGGGTGCTCGGGAACGTACTGAGCCGCGACAATCAGCTATCGCAACAGGACGTCCGGCACGCTGTGAGAGCGTTCCCTTGGGGCAACTGGGTGCCCTTCGTCCACCTGATGAACACCTTCATTCAGGACCTCCCCGAATACGACAAGCGACCACGACGCGACGCGCCTGAGAGGGCGTTCTAGCGGACCCTCAGGGGGAGACTTCGGGCAACCGGGGCCTCCCCCTTTTTTTGCTTCACGCTTGAGGCGGCTGCGTCCTCATCGCCCCGGGATGAACGTGGTCAGGACAAGGACCACTGTCTGCCCGCCCGCTGCCGCAGCAGCTAAGCGCGCGGCTTCCTGCGCGGGGTGTTCTCTCAAGGGGCTCGCCCGGTGAGCGGCGGGGACGAGTGATGGTCAAGCGATCCAAGCGGAGCCTCTACCCCAGCGACGCAGCGGCGATGCAGGAGAAGGTTAGGGCGTTCCATTGGGAAGTGCGGAAGTGGTGCGGGGATATCCCGCTTGGCTCGACCGTTTACGTGGCACTGGAGGGGCTCAACAGCGCGCTGGAGCTGGCCAGCCGCCAACTGAATGGCGCGCTTGATGATGCTAGGCGCGATCCTGCTGGCTATGGCAGGAACGGACTGGAGGATTTTTGAGCGGCGACTCAACGTTCCCGGCGACCAAGTGCGACTAGTGGGGAGGCCTGAATGGACCCAGTTGTTGTATTCATGCTCTTGGGCTGGGGTGAAACCGGCCACACCCGGCCAAAAAACATGAACGACCGCCCAATTTCTTACAATTACATGTATGGAACAGAGGAAAGTTGCTGGGACGGCGCCAAAGTCACCCTCCAGTTTTTTCCCAAGGGCCAGTTCGCGTGCGTCAAGGTCCTAGTGAGCAAGCAGGAGCACGACCGCTTTCTTAAGGAGCACACCGTGTCTGCCGAAGAGGTGGAGCGATTAGCCCGCAAATACGGACCGAAAGCGCCGGGTGTGCGGCCTTAGGGTCGCCGCTAAACCGACCATTCCCACGCCAGCACTCCACACGGAGCTGCAGCTGAGCAGCCTCGGCACGCTCGTTGGCGGGTCCATTTCTGGGTCCACCCTTGGGGTCATTTTGGGTCCACTTTGAATTTTCACTTATCTAACAATTTGATATTAAAGCGAAATTTGCACGGTGAAATACATGGCGGAAGGGGTGGGATTCGAACCCACGGTGGGCTTGCACCCACGGCGGTTTTCAAGACCGCTGCCTTAAACCACTCGGCCACCCTTCCGGTGCCCCGTCATTGCCGTTCCCTGCCGATTTTTGCAAGCCGCATGCGGGGCGATCGTGGCAATCTTTGCTCGCGATCCAGATAATACGCGTATTTTCAAGGACTTGAGATGAAATTCCGCGTATCTCGTCAAGCCGCGCCATGAAGCCCGCGCGGGCGTTGCGGCAGGGTCACGCTCCACCGAAAAATGGCAATGGAAAGGTGGCGGATTGACAGTCGCCGCATTTCCGACACCTTTATGCCCGCCCAAGGGCAGTGCTGGGTTTCCGTTGACGGTCATGCGTTCGCGCGGCCGCCGCTTAACGATCCCTTAATGGAATTGGTCGAAAACTGCGACCTTGCCACGCCAGTGGCTTGGGCGGCGCAGCGTTTTCGGCGCGACGAGCAGGAATACGGCATGATGCGAGGCACGAGCGCAGCGGCGGAGACATCCTCTGTGGCCGAGTCCGGCGACACCCCTCGTAGCGCATCGTCCTCACTGTCCACGGCGACCCGTCTCGGCTGCGTCGTACTGGCCGGCCTGTTCCTCGCCAACTGTGCCAACAACCAGGTTGCCCGCCGCGGCAAGTCGAAGGAAATCGGCGCCTTCCCGTCCTCGAAATACGGCCCGGCCAGCGCCCGCGTCGTCGAGGATGGCCAGCCGGTGCCGAAAGGTGGCGGCCGCGAGCTGATCGGCCGCAGCTATACCGTCGCCGGCAAGCGCTATACCCCTTATGAGAAGCCGGTCGGCTACACCGCGGTCGGCACCGCCTCCTGGTACGGCGAGGCCTTCCATGGCCGCCGTACCGCCAATGGCGAAGTCTATGATCGCATGAGCATCAGCGCCGCGCATCCGACCATGCCGCTGCCGGCCTATGCCCGCGTCACGAACATGACCAACAGCCGCTCGATCATCGTGCGCGTCAACGATCGCGGCCCGTTCCATGGCGGCCGCGTCATGGACGTCTCGCAGAAGACCGCAGACGCGCTTGCCTTCCGCCATCTCGGTACGGCACGCGTCAAGATCGAGTATCTCGGCCAGGCCTCGCTGGCCGGCTCCGACGACAACATGCTGCTTGCCTCGCTGCGCACGGATGGCTCGGCCGCTTCGATCCCGGGTCAGAGCAGCCGCACAATGATCGCGAGCGCTTCGCAGCGGGTCGATCTCGGCCGCTCCGCCGGACCGGATCTCGACGACGAAGCTGCAAGGCCGGCGCCTCCGCCGGCACCCGCGCGGGCGGAGCCCGCTCCGGCTCCCGTCGAGGCCCAGCCCGTGGTGCAGGCCTACGCCCCCGAGCAGCCGCGCACCATCGCCGCGCAAAGCCCGATCGTCGCCAGCGTCGCGTCGACCTCGTCCGCCGAGGGCGTCCCGGTCAACGGCGTCCGCCTGCCGCCGTCCCGGCCTTTCGATCTCGGTAGCGCCGCCAATGCCGGCAAGCTGGTTCCGGTGCTGCGTCCGAACGTCGTGACCGCGCCGAAGCCGGTGCCGCGCACGGCTGCGCTGGTCACCGCTCCCGAGAAGACCGCGGCCGCGCGCCCTGCCAGGGGCAATCCGCTTTCCGCCGGGCTGAAACTGCAGTCGCAGCAGCCGCTGGCCCGGAATTGATTTCGTCCGGGCTTGACCGCCCGGACCGGCGCATCATCTGATCTCGATATGACGCAAGGTCGATCAGGGATGGCGCGCGCCTACCGTCCGCTTTGGAGCACGGTTGTCGCCGTCTGCGCGGCGCTGCTGCTCCTCGCCCCGGGGGCTGCCCGCGCCCAGGCGTTCCAATCGGCCGCGCCCTACGCGATCCTGCTCGATTCCGGTAGTGGCGCCGTGCTCTACGAGAAGGCCGCCGACGAGCTGATGGTGCCGGCGAGCCTCGCCAAGCTCGCCACCGCGCTCGTCGCTTTCCAGGAGATCGCGGCCGGCAAGATGACGCTGGAGACCGAGATCTCGATCTCGGAGAATGCCTGGCGCAAGGGTGGCGGCGTGTCCGGCGGATCGACCATGTTCGCCATCGTCCATAGCCGTGTGAAACTCGGCGACATCCTCCAGGGCCTGATCGTGCACTCAGGCAACGACGCCGCAATCGCGCTCGCCGAAGCGATTGCCGGCGATGAAGCCAGTTTCGCCAGGATCATGACCGAGCGCGTCCACGCGCTCGGGCTGACCAAGTCGCAGTTCCGCAACGCCACCGGCATGGCCGACCCGCAGCAGAAGGTGACGGCGCGCGAGCTCGCCTTCCTGGCCGACCACATCATCAAGACCTATCCCGAACTCTACAGGATCTTCGGCCAGCGCGACTTCACCTGGAACAAGATCAAGCAGAGCAACCGCAACCCGCTACTCGCCATGGACATTGGCGCCGACGGCCTCAAGACCGGCAATATCGACGAGACCGGCTACGGCCTCGTCGGCTCGGCCTTGCAGAAGGGCCAGCGGCTGATCGTCGTGGTCAACGGGCTGAAGAATGCGCGTGATCGCGCCAGCGAAGCGCGCAAGCTGCTCGAATGGGGCTTCCGCTCCTTCGAGCAGCGCCAGGTCTTCGCCGAGGGCGAGACCGTCGGCGAAGCCAGCGTCTTCGGCGGCGAGAAGGGCCGGATCGCGCTGAAAGCGAAAGGGCCGGTCAATCTCCTGGTGCCCCGCGGCAGCAGCGAGCGCCTCGCCGCTCGGATCGTCTATCGCGGCCCCCTCCAGGCACCGGTGGCGGAGGGCACGGAGATCGGCCGCCTGCTGGTCACGCGCGGCGAGATCAAGACGCTGGAGATCCCGCTCTATGCTGCCGAGTCGGTTGCGGCCGGCAGCCTGCAGCAGCGGGCGCTCGATGCGCTGATGGAAGCCGCGACCGGTTGGGTTCGCAAGGCCCTGAAGCGGAGCTGAGCGTGGCGAAAGCGAAGATGCGGCCCGCGACCGGGCATTTCATCACACTCGAAGGCGGGGAGGGGGCCGGCAAGTCGACCCTCGCCAAGGCGCTCGCGGCGCGGTTGGAAGTGCATGGGCTTACCGTCGAGCTGACGCGCGAGCCGGGCGGCTCACCCAAGGCCGAACGCATCCGCGAGGCCCTGCTTACCGGGCGGATCAAGCCCTATGGCGCCTTCGCCGAGGCGCTGATGTTCCAGGCAGCCCGCATCGACCATGTCGACAGCCGCATCAAGCCTGCGCTCAAGCGGGGAGCCTGGGTGATCTGCGACCGCTTCATCGATTCGACCCGCGTCTACCAGGGCACTCTGGGCGAGATCGCCACGGACAAGCTGGCAGCTCTGGAGGCCGTCGCGATCGCCGGCCTGATGCCGGAGTTGACCTTCATCCTCGACCTTGCGCCGGAGACCGGTCTTGCCCGTGCTGCCCGCCGTCGCCGGCCTGGGGAGGCGACCGACCGTTTCGAAAGCGAAACGATCAGTTTCCACCGCCGCTTGCGCCAGGGCTTTCTCGACATCGCCGCCGCCGAGCCCGAGCGCTGCGCCGTGCTCGACGCCAGCCTTACTCCCGAGACGCTGGCGGATACCGCCTGGGAAGCGCTTTCCACCCGACTGCCCTTGCCGCAGATTGCGCCGGCATGATCGAATCGAGCAACGAACCCGACCGCCTGCCGAACGCGCCGCATCCGCGCGAGACGCTGGCGCTCATCGGCCATCAGCGCCAGGAGGAGGCCCTCCTGACGGCACTGCGCTCCGGCCGGATGCACCATGCCTGGCTGCTCGGTGGCCCGGAAGGTGTCGGCAAGGCGAGCTTCGCCTATCGCGCCGCCCGTTTCATGCTGGCCGATGGCGACCCGCTGCGCCGCGCGCAGACCGCTCGCGACCTCGCCATGCCGGACACGGACGGCGCCACGCGCAAGATCGCGGCGCAGTCGCATCCTGACCTCCATCTCCTGCGGCGCATCGCCAAGCCGGACGGCAAGAGCTTCACCAGCAACATCCCGGTCGACCTCGTGCGCCGGATCATTGACCGCTTCGGCTCCAGCGCGGGCGAGGGCGGCTGGCGCGTCGCGATCGTCGATTCCGCCGAGGATCTCGACCGGCCGGGCGCCAACGCCCTGCTGAAGCTGCTCGAGGAGCCGCCGCCGCGCTGCCTCTTCCTGATCGTCGCCCATGCGCCCGGCCGCGTGCTCCCGACGATCCGCTCGCGCTGCCGGCTGCTCTCCTTCGAGCCACTCGGCGAGGACGACGTCGCCCAGGCCGGCGCGATCGCGCTGGAGCGGATGCGCCTGCCCTATGACGCCTCGGCCCTCGGCCGCGCCGCCGCTCTGTCCGAGGGCTCGGTCAAGCGGGCGCTGACCTATGTCGACCCGGAAACGCTGGCGCTGGTCGAGGCGGTGAGGGCGCGGCTTGATGCGCTGCCTTCGATCGACCTGACCGCGCTGCTGGCGCTCGGCGAGGATGTCGCGGGCAGGGCGGGAGAGGCCGATTTCGCCGTCATGATCGAGACCGTGCAGGGCTGGCTCGGCGCGCACCTCCATGCGCATGCCGCTGCCGGCCCGGCCCGGCTTGCGCCCCTCGCGGAGGTGTGGGAGAGACTTGCACGCGCCGCGAACGAGGTCGAAACCTATAATCTCGATCGCCGCCCCCTCGTCATGTCGCTGTTTCACGATCTGTCGGAGGCGGTTTCCCGTTCGCGCGCGGCCTGAAACCAAGAGCAGGATGCGAAAAGTGGAAACCGGTTTTCGCACAGATCCTGCCCTAACTTTTTGACGACCGGACAGACCATGGCCTCGGCCCCGAAGTTCTATCTGACGACCGCGATCCACTACACCAACGGCCCGCCGCATATCGGCCACGCCTATGAGATGGTGGCGGCGGACGCGATCGCCCGTTTCAAGCGCCTCGACGGCTATGACGTCTTCGCCATGACCGGCACCGACGAGCACGGCCAGAAGGTGCAGCGCACGGCTGCGCAAAACGGGCTCTCGCCGAAGGATTTCGTCGATGGCATCGCCACGCGCTTCGAGGAGATGGAACAGCGGCTCGGCTGCTCGTTCGACCGCTTCATCCGCACCACCGACGCCGACCACCTGCCCTCGACGCAGGAGCTCTGGCGCCGGATGGAGGCCAACGGCGATATCTACCTCGCCAAATATTCCGGCTGGTATTCGGTCCGGGACGAAGCCTTCTATGGCGAGGAGGAAACCACACTCCAGCCCGATGGCACGCGCTTGGGCGGGCAGGGCACGCCGGTCGAATGGGTCGAGGAGGAGAGCTATTTCTTCCGTTTGAAGGCCTATCAGGACAAGCTGCTCGCGCTCTATCGCGACGTGCCGGACTTCGTCTCGCCGGAGACGCGCCGCAACGAGATCGTCTCCTTCGTCCAAAGCGGGCTCGAGGATCTCTCGATCAGCCGCACCACCTTCGACTGGGGGCTGCCTGTCCCGGGCGATCCGAAGCATGTGATGTATGTCTGGGTCGACGCGCTCAACAACTACGTCACCGGCTGCGGCTTCCCGGACGAGAACGATCCGCGCTGGCACTATTGGCCGGCTGATGTCCATATCATCGGCAAGGACATCGTGCGCTTCCACACGGTCTACTGGCCGGCCTTCCTGATGTCGGCGGGGCTGCCGCTGCCGAAGCGCGTCTTCGGCCACGGCTTCCTGCTGAACAAGGGCGCCAAGATGTCGAAATCGGTCGGCAACGTCGTCGACCCGTTCGGGCTGGCAGATGCCTATGGCGTCGACCAGCTCCGCTATTTCTTCCTGCGCGAGGTCTCCTTCGGCCAGGACGGCAATTACAGCCACGAGGCCATTGTCGGGCGGATCAACGCCGACCTCGCCAATGATCTCGGCAATCTGGCGCAGCGCTCGCTGTCGATGATCGCCAAGAACTGCGAGGGCAGGGTGCCGCCAGCCGGTGTGCTGACCGAAGCCGATCGCGCCATGCTGGCGCAGGCCGACGGGCTGCTGGGCAAGACGCGCGCCGCCATGCAGGATTTCGCCCTGCACGTCGTACTGGCGGACATCTGGGCCGTAGTCGCCGAGGCCAACCGCTATTTCGCCAACAACGAGCCGTGGAAGCTCTCCAAGAGCGACCCTGCCCGGCGCGATACGGTGCTCTACGTCACGATCGAGACGATCCGGCAGGTCGCAATCCTGACCCAGCCGGTGATGCCGCAGTCGATGGCCAAGCTGCTCGATCTGCTGGCGGTTCCCAGCGAAGCGCGCAATTTCGCATCGCTCGGCGAGGCTGGCCGCCTCACCTCGGGCGCGGCGTTGCCGGCCCCGAGCGCGGTCTTCCCGCGCTATGTCGAGCCGGAAGACGGGCAGGCCGCCTGATGCTGATCGATACACACTGCCATCTCGATTTCCCGGATTTCGCCGAGGATATCGCGTCTTATGTCGGCCGCGCCGAAGCGGCCGGCGTCGGCCGGATGGTGACGATCTCGACCCGCGTCGCTCGTTTTGAGACCTATGCGGCGTTGGCCGAGCGCTTTCCGTCCGTCTGGTGCACGGTCGGCACGCATCCGCATGGCGCCCATGAGGAACTCGACGTCACCGCCGAGCAACTGGTTGCGCTGTCGCGTCATCCGCGCTGCGTCGCCATTGGCGAGGCCGGGCTCGACTATCACTACGACAAGAGCCCGCGCGAGGCGCAGGAGCAGGGCCTGCGCACTCACATCACTGCAGCGCGCGAGACCCAGCTGCCGCTGGTGATCCATTCGCGCGAGGCCGACGAGGACATGGCGAGGATCCTGCGCGAGGAGATGGGGAAGGGTGCCTTCCCTGCCATCCTGCACTGCTTCACCGCTGGCGAGATGCTGGCCCGTACCGGCGTCGAGCTCGGGCTCTACGTCTCCTTCTCCGGCATCCTGACCTTCAAGACCTCGGAAGCACTGCGAGCGATCGCCCGTGGCATCCCGCTGGCGCATCTCCTGGTCGAGACCGACGCGCCCTATCTCGCCCCGACGCCTTATCGCGGCAAGCGCAACGAACCCTCCTATGTCGTTGAAACAGCGAAGGTTCTCGCGGAAGTAAAGGGCGTGTCCTTCGACGAGATTGCGCGGATCACGACGGACAACGCCAGGCGCTGCTACTGGAAGATGGACCATGCTGCGCCCGTGGCGCAGGTAGCCTGAGGCAAGCCGCACCGCATGAGCCTGACCGTCACCATCCTCGGCTGCGGCTCATCCGGCGGCGTGCCGCGGCCGGGCTCCGGCTGGGGTGCCTGCGATCCCAACGAGCCGAAGAACCGGCGCCGGCGCTGCTCGATCCTGGTCGAGCGCCGCGGCCCGGACGGCGCGACGAGCGTGCTGATCGACACCACGCCGGACCTGCGCGAGCAGCTCCTGTCGGCTGAGATCAACCGGCTCGACGCGACCCTGTTCAGCCACGACCATGCCGACCACACCCATGGCATCGACGACCTGCGTGCGCTTGTCCTGCATATGCGCAAGCGCATCCCGGTCCATGCCGACGCCGTGACCAGCGTGACGCTGCGCCAGCGCTTCGGCTATCTGTTCGAGACACCGCCAGGCAGCCTCTATCCGCCGATCCTCGATCTCGCACCGCTCGCGGCCGGCGCACCGCTCACGATCAACGGCGCTGGCGGACCGATCGAGGCACTGCCGTTCCGGCTCGAGCATGGCCCGAACTATGATGCGCTCGGCTTCCGCTTCGGCGACTTTGCCTATGCGCCGGATGTCAGCGCGATCCCGCCCGAGGCGATGGCGGCGATGAGCGGGCTCGACCTGCTCGTCCTCGACTGCCTGCGTGAATCTCCGCATCCCAGCCACTTCAATCTGGAGCAGTCGCTTGAGGCGATCGCACAGCTGAAGCCGCGTCGCGCGATCCTGACCAACCTCCATGTCGATCTCGATTATGCCAGCCTGTCCAAGCGCTTGCCGGACAACATCGAAGTGGCGTTCGATGGTATGAGAGTTACGGTCTGACATGCCCGCGCGAGGCGGGCGCGCCTTCGGTATCGTCGCCATTTTTACGGTTCTCGGGCCGCTGGTCGGAGCATTGATCTACATGCTCTTCGTTGTGATCACCCAATCTGGCTGGCCCTGGGGCCTTACGAAGATTCTCGTCGTCTTGTCCTATGCATTGGGCGGCGTGCCGGCTTTTTTGAGTGGCCTGTCGATGGCCGTGCTTGCATCCCGACGCGGCTCGGTCGCGCTCTGGCAAGCGTGGTGTGCGGCGGCATTGGCGGTGGCCGTCTCGCTGGCGCTGCTCATTACGGCGACCTTTCTCACGAGTGCCGGTATCTTCTGGGACAGGGAGTGGTCCGGCCCATTGGTGATGCTTCTTATGCTCTGGATCGCGACATTTCCGGCAACGGCAGCCTGCTGGGCGCTGTCGCGCAGACTCAAGTTGCTTTAGATCATCAATTTAAGTTCCATAATATGTCTTATGCGAATCGGATTTGGCCTGGTGAGCATCTCTCTCCAGCCCCTCCACTCTGTCGTCCAACGCCTGGCGCAACTGCACCAGGCGTCGAAACGATAAACTGACCACGCAACGTACCGTTACGACGCTAGCGCTTCATGCCATGGCCATCTCTTCCCCCTTTTCGGGAAACGGCCGGAAGGTCCACAGGATCAGCATCGCCGCCAGGCCGAGGATCCAGGAGCCGACATACATCGGCGCATAGGTGCCGAACCGATCGTAGATCAGGCCGCCGAGCAGCGGGCCGGTCGACATGCCGAGGCTCCCGGCCATCGCCGTGCCGCCGATGATCGTGCCCATCATCTTCAGCGGGAAATTCTCGCGGATGATCACGGCGTAGAGCGGCATGGTGCCGGCATAGATGAAGCCGACGATCACCGCCACGGCATAGAACCCGCCGAGCTCGCCGACGAAGGCATAGGCCAGTACGCCGAAGGCCTGGGCCAGCAGCCCGAGGATCAGGACACGCTGGGCGCCGAACCGGTCTCCCGCCACGCCGAAGCCGAGCCTACCGAACATGCCGGCCAGCCCCTCGACACTATAGATCGACACCGCCGCGAGCATCGGGATGCCGCAGGTCACGGCATAGCTCACCGTGTGGAAGATCGGGCCGGAATGGGTGGCACAGCAGAAGAAGTTCGCCAGCATCAGCGTGATGAACTGCGGCGAGCGCACGGCCTGGGCGACGCTCATCTCCGACTGCGCCTCCTGCGTCGCCTGTGTCTGCGCGCTTGCCTCCAGGGCCGGTGGTCGACGTACCAGCAGCGCCGCAGGGATCATCAGTACCGCCGCGATGCCGGCGATGATCTGCATCGAGGTGCGCCAGTCGTGGATGGTGACCAGCCAGGCCGCGAGCGGCGCCATGGTCATCGGCGCCATGCCCATGCCGGCCGAGACGAGCGAGACCGCAAGACCGCGCTGGGTATCGAACCAGCCGGTGACGCAAGCCATCATCGGCGCGAAGACGGCTGCCGTCGCCGCGCCTACCAAAAGGCCGAAGAGCAGCTGGAACTGGATCAGGGAATCGGCATGGCTGGCGAGTGCCAGGCTCGCCGCCAGAACGATCGACCCAGTCAGCACCACCGGGCGCGGCCCATAGCGGTCGGAGAGATTGCCCCAGACCATGCTCGCGCCCGCCATGGCGAGGAAGCCGATCGTCATAGCGGTGGAGATTCCGGTGACGGACCAGCCGGTATCCTGCGACATCGGCCGCAGGAAGACTGGCAACGAGAACATGGCGCCGATCGCGACGCAGCCCAGCAGGCCGCCAGCCGCAACGATCACCCAGCGATAGGATTGATTCATAGGAGCCTCCGGGACGTATCGCGTTCCGCTGGCGATGCCATGCGGCCTCACGCGCGCTCGATGCCCCTAGGACGCAGCGGCCTCGATCGCGCCGACAGGCCGCTGCATGTTTTTTTGCGATCGCGCCGCGTGATCAGCCCTGCGGCGGCTTCCAGTCCGCCGACGGGATGGTGTTGACCATCCACGGGATCCCGAACTTGTCGACCAGGGAGCCGAATCCAGGCGACCAGAAGGTCTCGCTGAACGGCATCACCGCCCTGCCCCCGTCGGCCAACTGCTCGAACCAGCGCTGGCCCTGCGCCTTTTCGTTGGTGTGCAGAGTGACATCGAAGCCGTTCTTCGGCTTGTCGATATTGGACGCCCAGGCCACGTCCATGTCGGCACCCATCAGCGCCTGATCACCGACCTCGAGCCAGCAATGCATCAGCCAGTTCTTGTACTTGCCGTCGGTGTCCGGCATGCCCATGTCGGGCGGCGCATCGCTGTACGGCATGGCGGCGGTGATCTTGCCACCCAGCACCTTGGCGTAGAACTCGAACGCCTCGCGGCACTGGCCACGGAAACTCAGGCTCGTCACGATCTTCATGGTCGTCTCCTCTGTTGTCTGGGGTTCGGCACGAAACGGGCGGCATGGACCTGTCGAGACGCGCCAAGATCGTTTGTGATCCCGCCGTGTCGCTTGCCGAAGCCGCGCCGTCGGATGCGGGCAGCACACTGCCAGCCGACGTTTCCGCCCTGCTCATCGTCAAACGCGCCGCTAACGAAGAAGGTTCAGGCAAGCCGGCATCGCGATCGGGTGGGACGCTCTCTATAAGTTGATATCAACGTAGATGGTCGGCAGATGTCAATCTTCCCGGCAAACGCTCCTGACACCTCATTGCGGTCGACATCCGCAAAAAAAACGGGGCTTTCCTCGCCAATATCGCTCGCAGGGTCGACATCATCGCCCCTTGGCAGCGCCTTCGATCCGATCGTCGCGACAGCCCTCTCCTGTCAATTCGCGCTTGCGACGAGCTTGGCGAAGTCGCGGTCGAGCCCTGCCAGCGCCTGATCGATCCGCTCGCGTCGCTCCTTGATCCAGCTGTCCTGCGCAGCGAGCGTCTGCCTGGCGCCTGCGAGCATGCGCGCCATCTCCGCCGGCTGCGGCCCGCCGGCCGTGGCGCGGTTTCGGACGATCGCGACCGGATCGAGCGTCGCACGAAATTCCGCTTCGCTCATCGGCAGTTCGCCGCCGGCGACGTCCATCTCCTTCAGGGTCTTCCGGTAGATGCGCTGCGCCTCGGCATAGGGAAAATCCGACGGCTTGATATCGTGCGCCTTGGCATGATCGACGATCTCCGAGGCGAAATGGTGCCCGACGCGGAACGGCAGCTTGTACTGGCGCATCAGCACGTCGGCGAGTTCCTGCGAAGCCGTCCAGTCGCTGTTGAGCTCGTCCAGGGCACGTTGCGGATCGATGACCAGCGCCTTCAGGATGCGATCCCAGCCCTCCACCACCGTGCCGGTTCCGGAGATCACCGCCGCATTGTCGCGCACGCTCTTGGGATCGCTCATCCCCGGCGGGATGTTGTGCGCCTGGAGGGTGCGTCCGATACCGAGCGAGATCGCCGTCGAGGCCTGGCTGCGTACGCCGTTGAGCAGGCCTGGATTGCGCTTCTGCGGCATCGCGCTTGAAACGTAGGTGTTGCCGTCGCCCTCGGCGAGCAGGATCCAGGGCCGCGGCTGCGCGTACTGGACCATGACGTCCTCGACAAAGGCGCCGGCATGGAGCGCGATGCTGGTGGCGAGCGCCCCCACCTCTACCGGCATCTCGGCGGCCGTGATCTGGGCGGCGTCATAGGCGTTGTCGACCGTAGCGGAAAAGCCGAGATAGCCAGCCATGCGGGAGCGATTGAGCGGCCAGCTCGTGCCATTCAGCACCGTCGTGCCCATCGGCGAGCGGTCGAGTCGGGCATAGGCCTCACGCAGCCGCTCGGCGTCCCGTTCCAACCCCGCGAGATGGCCCAGCAGATAATGCCCGTAGCTGTTGGGCTGGGCCGCGACGCCGTTGGTATAGTTCGGCACGATCGTCCCGGCATGCTTCTCGGCGAGGCCGACCATGGTCGTGCTCAGCCGGTTGAGCTGGCCGGCGAGCCGCAACAGTTCGTCGCGCATGATCGCCGCCCGCATGGCTGAGAGCATGTCCTGGCTGGAGCGGCCGGCATGCAGCAGCGTCGCCTCGACGCCTGCTGCCTCTATCAGCAGAGGCTCGAAGGTGATCACCAGGGTCGGGCGCTTGGCGCCGGGTTTCTCGGCCGCCTTGAGCATCTTGTCGAGGCCGGCGGCGATGCGGGGCGCCAGAGCCGGATCGAGCAACCCCTCCTCCCTGTTGATGACCGCGCTCGCCTTGTTGATCTGGCCGAGCCAATAGAACTCGTCGCGCTTCTGGGCGGATTGTGCCAGTGCGCCGGCGCTGCCGGCCACCAACGACAATGTTGCGATCAGTACTCCTGATCCGCGCATGCTTACCTCCCCAGATTCTGCGGCCGCGCCACCACGACCTTGGTCGGGTTGCCATTCCGACATCGCGATGCGCTAATCTGATGCAACGCTCGGCGATCGCCTGAAGCGCCATCACAAGGACCTTGAAGAGTCCGCAATTTCCCAGGGAGGTCAAATCGATGTCGAAGTCCGGCTGGCTCGGCGCACTCGCGCTCGCCACCATCACTCAGCTTGTCCCGGCGGCGCCGGCGACGGCTCAAGCCTGGCCGCAGCGGCCCGTCAGCTTCATCGTGCCGTTCCCGGCCGGCGGCGGCACCGATGCCTTCGCCCGCCCCCTCGCCGCCCAGCTCGAGCAGCAGCTCGGCCAGCGCATCCTGATCGACAATCGCGGCGGCGCCGGCGGCACCGTCGGCGCCTCGGCCGCCTCCAAGGCCGCCTCCGACGGCTACACCTTCTTCATCGGCGCCGCGCACCACGCCATCGCGCCGGCGCTCTACCCGAAGCTCGACTACAACATCCAAACCGATTTCATCCCGATCGGGGTGATCGCCCAGCCGCCGCAGGTCGTGGTCGTCCATCCCGGCAAGGTCCAGGCCAAAACGCTGGCCGAACTGATCGACTTCGCCAAGAAGAACCCCGACAAGCTGAACTACGGCTCGGCCGGAAACGGCACCACCCATCACCTTGCCGGCGAACTGTTCAAGCTCACCACCAAGATCAATCTGACCCATGTCCCCTATCGCGGCGCCGGCCCGCTGATGCAGGATCTCGTCGCCGGTCAGGTCGATCTCGCTTTCGACGGGCTCGGCTCCTCCGCCGCGCAGATCTCCAGTGGCACGCTGCGGGCGCTCGCAGTCGCCGCGCCCAAGCGCGCCAGCGCCTTCCCCGATGTGCCGACCGCGGCTGAAGCGGGCGTTCCGGGTTACGAGGTCTCGACCTGGTATGCGATGTGGGCGCCGAAGAACACGCCGCCCGAGATCGTCGCCAAGATGACGGCCGAGCTGCAGAAGGCGTTGGCTACGCCCATGGTGACCGAAGCCTGGAAAAAGAACGGCTCGGAAATCCCGAACCTCTACGGACCGGCTTTCGGCGACTTCGTCAAGGCCGAGGTCGCGCGCTGGGGCAAGGTCGTGGCCGAGGCCAACGTCAAGCCCGATTGAGCGAGCTACCCGCCCTCGCCTGCGTCGTCGATCACGGCGCGGGCGATGGCCAGACTGAAACCGGCACGCGCCAGCGCGGCGATATGCTTCTGGCGCTGTTCTGACCGGTCGCCTCGGCTCCAGGGGCCGAGGCGTTTTCGTTTGGCAGCGACGCGCGCAGCTTCCAGCTCGACCCCCTCGTCCACGGCGACCGTCTCGGCGACGAGCTCGCGCCCGACCCCCTTGGCAGCGAGCCCTGCCGCCACGGCCCGCGCCGAGCGCCCCTTGCGGCGCAGGCTCTGCGCCCTCGCTTCGGCAAAGCGCCGGTCGTCGACGAGGCCCGAGGCGACGCAGGACGCAACGATCTCCTCGACCGTCGTCCGGAATGCCTGGGGGTCTTGCCCGTGATGCCGGCAGCTGCGCTCGACCTTGCGCAGCAGGACGCGCTGCAATTGTGCTGCCGGGACCGAATAGCGTTCGAGATAGTACAGGGCCGCGCGCCGCAGATAGTCGGCCGTGATCCGCTTGGGCGCCGGCCGCTCTCCCGGCGCCGCTTCTCCGCCCCGCCCTGACGCCAAGCTAGTCGAACCTCGGCTTGCCGCGGGTCGACTTGACCGAGGAACGCTTTTCCTTCGAGGCGAGGCGCCGCTCCTTCGAGGCCTTGGTCGGCTTGGTCGCCCGCCGGACCTTCGGCCGCACCTCCGCCTGCCGGATCAGCTCGACCAGCCGCGCCAGTGCCTCCTCGCGGTTGCGGCTCTGGCTGCGATGCTCCTGCGCCGTGATGACGATCACGCCGTCCTGCGTCAGCCGGCTGCCGGCGAGCTTCATCAGGCGGAGTGCGACATCATTTGGCAACGAAGCGGAGCGGCGCGCGTCGAACCGCAGCTCGACCGCGGTCGAGACCTTGTTGACGTTCTGCCCGCCTGGACCGGAGGCGCGCACGAAGCTCTCCTCAATCTCGCTCTCGTCGATCGCGATGGACGGCGTCACTTGAATCATGGGAGGACGCTACCCCAAGCCACGGAGAATTGCAGCGATGAAGCCGTCCCGCGACATCGAGCGCCTGATCGAGATCATGGCGGCGCTGCGCACGCCCGGCACCGGCTGCCCCTGGGACCTGGAGCAAAACTTCGCCTCGATCGCGCCCTACACGATCGAGGAGGCCCATGAGGTTGCCGACGCCATCGCCCGCGGCGATCTCGTCGACCTCAAGGACGAGCTCGGCGACCTCTTGCTGCAGGTCGTGTTTCATGCCCGGATGGCGCAGGAGCAGGACAGCTTCGCCTTTCCCGATGTGGTCGAGGCGATCACCACCAAGCTGATCCGACGGCATCCGCACGTCTTCGGCGACGCGCGCGACCTGTCGCCGGCCGAGGTCAAGGCGCTCTGGGGTCAGATCAAGGCGCAGGAGAAGGCCGACAAGGCGCATGCGAGGGCTGAGGCGGGGCTGCCGGAACCTGCGGAGGCCAGGGGCGTGCTCGCCGGTGTGCCGACCACCCTGCCCTCGCTCACGCGCGCCTGGAAGCTCCAGGCCAAGGCCTCGACGGTCGGCTTCGACTGGAACGATGCTCGCCTCGTGCTGGACAAGGTCCGCGAGGAGACCGCCGAGATCGAGGAAGCGCTCGCCGGCGGCGACAAGGCCGCGATCCAGGAGGAGATCGGCGACCTACTCTTCGTGGTCGCCAACCTCGCCCGCCATGTCGATGCCGACCCGGAGGCGTGCCTGACCGCCGCCAACGCCAAGTTCGAACGGCGCTTCGCCGGCATCGAGGCGGCGCTGGAGCGCCAGGGGCGCGAGCCGCGGCAGGCGACCCTGGAAGAGCTCGAAGAGCTCTGGCAGCAGGTCAAGCGTGCCGAGCGCGCTACCTCTTGAGCAAGGGCATCGGACCGAAAAGTGGATTCCACTTTTCGGATAAATCCGATGCCAAAACAAAGTAGTAGATCGCCACGTCGCGTCCGGTAGGACGCGCGGCGATCTAACGAAAACGCCGGGCACGAGGCCCGGCGTCGATATGCGTTTTGCCTGTTCGGCCGATCAGGGCTTCGGAGCCGGCGCAGGCGTCGCGCCAGGAGCCGGAGCCGCCGGCGTACCGGGAGCCGGCGCCGCGCCAGGCGTGGCCTCGGCGCCGCCGAGACGCTTGCGCAGCTCCTCCTGGCGCTTGGCGAGTTCATCCTGCAGCGCCTTCTGCTGCTCTTCCAGAACCTTCGGGTCGATCGGCGCGCCGTCGAAGGCCTTGGCGAAATCGGCCAGCGGGATGGCGAAGGTGACCTCGCGCGCGCCCTGGTTCTGCACGCTGATGTTGAGGGTGGTGCCCTTCTTCATCGCGTTGATGAAGTCATCCTTGACCTGCGCCTCGGCGAAGCAGCCGTTCGGGAAGCAGATCGCGTAGCGGCCGGGCGTCGGCTGCGCATTGTCGACGCCGAAGCGGATACCCGGCTGCAGCAGCAGGCCGAGCGGCATCAGGAAGCGCACGATCTTGTTGGCATCGCCCTTGACGTCATAGACTGCGGCGGCAAGCACCGGCTGGCCCTGGTCCGAGACGAAGTCGCGGGTGGTGTAGCAGATTTCCTTGTTGGCGGCCGGGTCCTTGCCGCAGACCTTGGTCCAGCTCGTCTGGGACGGCTCGGGCTTGACCTGGACGACGGTGGGACCGGTCTGGGCAGCCTGGCCCTGGGCCGGCTGCTGAGCCGGAGCGGGCTGCTGGGCCGGCGCAGCCGGGCGGCTCGCCGGACGCTGCGGCTGCTGGGCGCTCGCGGCGATCGGGGTGAGAGCGACGGCGGCGCCCAGCACGAGCGCGAGGCCGCGGACCGTGCTCTTCGCGGTGGCGCCCTGGCTCCGGGACAGGCGGGTCGAAGCTGACATCTGCGTTTCCTTGACCATGAAACTGGTTCCGCCGCCGAAACCGGCGGCTGCATCACCCAAGGCTCAACCAGCAAGGTGCCGGAGCCGGTGGCGGCGTGAGCACATCAAGCGCGATTGCGGCGTTTGGATGACGCCCGGCCTGCGTTTAGCGAGTTCCGTCGCAGGTTTCCAGCCCCGAAGAGCGCGGCGCGACAAGTTTGATCGCATGTTATCCTGCGGCAGGGAATCAGTTTCGAGCATGCATCGACCTTTCAGCGCAGCGGCGCGTTCCGCTTGGTGTCTCGGTCTCGTCCTGGCGGGCCTGGCGGCTTTCGGGCCGATCGGGAGCCCGCGCGCGGCTGCGGCCGAGAACGATGCCGCCATCGCCATGCATGGCGAGCCCGAACTGCCCAAGGGCTTCGATCACCTGCCCTATGCCGATCCGCAGGCGCCGAAGGGCGGGCGTATCATCTACGGCCAGCAGGGCACCTTCGACAGCCTCAATCCGCTGGTGGTGCTCGGCGTCGCTCCCGACGCAGTGCCGCGCTATGTCCAGCAGAGTCTGCTCTTCCGCTCGGCCGACGAGCCCTTCACCGCCTATGGCCTGCTGGCGAGCAAGGTCGAGCTCAACTCGGAACGAACCCGCCTCGCCTTCCAGATCGACTCGCGCGCCCGCTTCTCCGATGGCAAGCCGGTGACGGCCGAGGACGTGATCTTCACCTTCGAGATGCTGAAGACCAAGGGCAAGCCGTTCCATCGCTCGAGCCTGGCACGGGTGACCAAGGTCGAAGCCACTTCGCCCGATCGCGTCGTCTTCGAACTGGGCGACGGCTCCAACCGTGAATTGCCGCTGGTGATCGGCGCGATGCCGATCTTCGCCAAGCACGCGACCGACGCCGAGAAGTTCGGCGACACGAGCTTCAAGCCGGCGCTCGGCTCCGGCCCCTACCTCGTCGAGGAGGTCAAGCCAGGCGAGATGCTCAGGCTGAAGCGCCGCAAGGATTTTTGGGCCGAGGATCATGCCCTCACTCGCGGCCTCTTCAACGCCGACGAGATTCGCTACGATTTCTACCGCGATTCCAACGCCTTGTTCGAAGCTTTCAAGGCAGGACTTTATGATGTCCGCCTTGAAAGCGACCCGACGCGCTGGATGACCGGCTATGACGTCCCGGCCGTGCGCGATGGCCGGATCGTCCGTGACACCTTCCGCTTCCAGACGCCCAAGGGCATGACCGGGCTAGTCTTCAACACGCGCCGCCCGCAATTCGCCGACATCCGCGTCCGCGAGGCACTGGCGATGCTGTTCGACTTCGAATGGGCCAATCGCAACCTGTTCCACGGCGTCTATCGCCGCGCCGGCAGCTTCTTCGCCGACAGCGAGCTCTCGGCCCTTGGCGTGCCGGCAGATCAGCGTGAGAAGGCGCTGCTCGCGGCTTTTCCGGGCGCCGTGCGCGACGACATCCTGGCCGGCACCTGGGCGCCGGCTGCGACCGACGGTTCCGGCCGCGATCGCGATCAGGCCCGCCGCGCGCTCGACCTGCTGGAAGCCGCTGGCTACCGGCTCAACGACGGGCAGTTGCGCAAGGATGGCAAGGGTGAGGCCTTCGGCTTCGAGATCACCGTCACCAACCGGCCGCAGGAGCGGCTGGCGCTGAACTATGCGACGTCGCTCGCCCGCCTTGGCATCGCCGTCTCGGTCCGGTTGATCGACGACGTCCAGTACTGGCGCCGGCTCTCGACCTTCGACTTCGACATGATCCAGTGGACCTGGCCGGCCTCGGCCTCGCCTGGCAACGAGCAGATCGGCCGCTGGGGCTCGGCCAATGCCGAGCGCAAGGGCGCGCTCAACTATGCCGGCGTGCGCTCGCCGGCAATCGACGCGACGTTGCAGGCGCTGCTGGCAGCACGAGCGCGCGAGGATTTCGTCGCGACGGTGCGCACGCTCGACCGCTTGCTGCTGTCCGGCTTCTACGTCGTACCGCTCTACTATCTGCCGGAGACGTGGCTGGCGCGTGCGCGCGAGATCTCCCTGCCCGAGCGGCGGCCGAAATTCTTCTTCTCCAATGAGACGCTGGCGCGGTCGCCCTCCCCGCCCGCGCCCGCCAACTAGGTCCGGCGATGCGGATGGGTTCCGACGAAATCTCCATCGGCGCGCTGGTCGAAGGGCTCGATTTCGACAGCCTACTCAAGGCACTGGCCGCACGCCGCAGCTATGAACCGGCCTTCCGCGACCCGCCGGGCCGGCGTGACTGGAGCGATTTCGGCCCCAATGCTTTCGGTTTCGCCGAGCTCGATGGTCGCGTCGACCGGCTCGCCAACCTTCTCCTCCTCGCCAAGCCACAGCCGGGCGCCTGCGTCGCGATCCTGGCGCCGCTCGGCCCTGAGGCGCTGGTCTCGATTCTCGCCAGCCTGCGGGCCGGCCTGTCGCCGATGCTCCTGCCGGCCCATGCCAAGGAAGCCGAGCTGCTGCCCCTGATCGAGCGCTCCGGCGCCGTCATGGCGCTCGGCGTGCCGCGGATCGGCGAGTTGCAGCCTTTGCATTTGCTGCGGGACGTCGCCGCCCGGTCCTTCGGCATGCGCTTCATCGGCGGCTTCGGGGCGCGCGTGCCCGACGGGGTCGCGGCGCTGGAGCCGCTGCTCGGCCATGGCGCCACGCCATCGGCCCTGCCGCCGGCCGCGATCCGGGCGCCGATCCGCGTCGTCGACGGCCACAGCCTGGCCGGGCCCTTCCCGGTCAGCGAGAAGGAGGTGCTGGCCAAGGCACTCGAGATCTCGCGCGTGCTGAAACCACTCGCGTCCTCGCGCGTCATCACAACGCTGGTCGGCGGCGATCTCGCCGCACTCGCGACCGGCCCCGGCATTGCGCTGCTCACTGGCGTCGAGCTCCTGCCGCTCGGTCTGTTCGTGCTCGACGACCTGCGCGCCTGCCTGGAAGGCGGGCGCATGGTCCATCTCGTCATTCCCGCCGCGCTGGAGCCGGCGCTCGCCCGCTCGCGGCTCGGCGGCCACAAGGCGCTGACCAGCCTGGTCGTCACCCGCCGCGCCGGCGAGGATGACGGACTGCCACGCCTCGACCGGCCCGACCTCGCCATCGTCGACGTGATCACGCACGAGCCGGACCGCGTCGAGATCAGACGCAGGAACCCGGGCTGAGCAGGCCCAAGCGCCGTCATGCTCGGGCTTGGCCCGAGCATCTCAGGCCGAATGAGGCACCAGCTCGCGCCTTCTCGTCAGGAGATTCTCTGGTCTGCGCTTCGCTTCGCCCGAGAATGACGATCGGTCGAACCCTACGCTGCCTTCTTCCGCTCAGCGATGCGCGCGAGATCGGTCAGCAGCCGGCGCGTGCCGGTCAGGCGCTGCTCGGCCGTCTCGAAATCGTCGATGAAGACGACGCGCATGTCCGGCCTGACCTTGGCCAGTGTGCCCTGCTTGGCGACGTAGCCGACGAGGCCTTCCGGATTGGCGAACTCGTTGTCGCGGAAGGCGACGATGATGCCCTTCGGCCCGGCCTCGACCTTCTCGACATTGGCGCGCTTGCACAGCGCCTTGATCGCGACGATCTCCAGCAGCTGCTTGACCTCCTCCGGCAGCGGGCCGAAGCGATCGACCAGCTCGGCGCCGAAGGATTGCAATTCGGCGTCGTCATCCATGGTCGACAGGCGCTTGTAGAGCGTCAGCCGCAGCGTCAGATCGCCGATATAGTGCTCGGGGATCATCACCGGCGCGCCGATCTGAATGGTCGGCGACCAGTGCGCATCGCTCTCGATCTCGATGCCGGCCTTGAGCGCCGCCACCGCCTCTTCCAGCATCTGCTGATAGAGTTCGTAGCCGACTTCCTTGATATGGCCTGACTGCTCGTCGCCGAGCAGGTTGCCGGCGCCTCTGATGTCGAGGTCGTGGCTGGCGAGCTGGAAACCGGCGCCGAGCGTATCGAGCGACTGCAGCACTTTCAGGCGCCGGTCGGCCTGCTCGGTCAGCTTGCGGTTGGCCGGCACGGTGAAGAGCGCATAGGCGCGCACCTTGGAGCGGCCAACGCGGCCACGCAGCTGGTAGAGCTGCGCCAGGCCGAACATGTCGGCACGGTGAATGATCAGCGTGTTGGCGGTCGGGATGTCGAGCCCGGATTCGACGATCGTGGTCGAGAGCAGGATGTCGTACTGGCCCTCGTAGAAGGCCGTCATCACGTCTTCCAGCGTGCCCGCCGCCATCTGGCCATGGGCGATGCCGACCTTGCATTCCGGCACCTGCTTGTCGAGGAAGTCCTTGACGTCGGCGATGTCCTCGATGCGCGGCACGACATAGAAGGACCGCCCGCCGCGATAGCGCTCGCGCAGCAGAGCCTCGCGCACGATCAGCGGATCGAAGGGCGTGACGAAGGTGCGGACCGCCAGGCGGTCGACCGGCGGCGTCGCGATGATCGAGAGCTCGCGCACCCCGGTCATGGCGAGCTGGAGCGTGCGCGGGATCGGCGTCGCGGTCAGCGTCAGCATGTGGACCTCGGCGCGCATCTCCTTCAGCCGCTCCTTATGGGCGACGCCGAAATGCTGCTCCTCGTCGACGATGACGAGGCCGAGATCCTTGAAGTCGATACCCTTGCCGAGCAGCGCATGGGTGCCGACGGTGATGTCCATCGTCCCGTCATTGATGCCCTGCTTCACCGCCTTGAGATCGGGCGCCGAGACGAAACGCGAGGCCTGGCCGACCTTGACCGGCAGCCCGGCAAAGCGCTCGGCGAAATTGCGGTAGTGCTGGCGGGCAAGCAGCGTCGTCGGCACCACGACTGCGACCTGCTTGCCGGCGAGCGCGGCGGTAAAGGCGGCCCGCAGCGCCACTTCCGTCTTGCCGAAGCCGACATCGCCGCAGACCAGCCGGTCCATCGGCCGCCCGGCGGCGAGGTCGTCGAGCACGGCGTCGATGGTGTTCTGCTGGTCCTCGGTCTCCTCATAGGGGAAACGGGCGCAGAACTCGTCATAGAGCCCGTCCTGCGGGATCAGGCGCGGCGCTTCCTTGAGGGCGCGGGCGGCGGCGATCTGGATCAGCTTGCCCGCCATCTCGCGGATGCGCTGCTTCAGCTTGGCCTTGCGCGCCTGCCAGCCGCCGCCACCGAGCCGGTCAAGCACGACCTCGGTGTCTTCCGAGCCGTAGCGCGAGAGCAGCTCGATGTTCTCCGCCGGCAGGAACAGCTTGGCGTCGCCGGCATAGTGGATCTCAAGGCAGTCATGCGGCGCCCCGGCCGCGGTAATCGTCTGCAGGCCGACGAAGCGGCCAATGCCGTGGTCGACATGGACGACGATGTCGCCCGGTGTCAGCGAGGACAGCTCGTTGATGAAGTCCTGAGGCCGGCGCGCCTTCTTGCGCGGGCGCACCAGGCGGTCGCCGAGAATGTCCTGCTCGCCGATGACCGCGAGCTTGCCGGCTTCGAAGCCGGTCTCGAAGCCCCAGACGGCGAGCGCGGTGGTGCCGGGCTTGAGGTCGAAGGCAGCCCGCAAGCTACCGGTCATCTGCACGGTCTTGAGGCCATGATCGGCCAGCACATGGGCGAGGCGCTCGCGCGAGCCCTCCGACCAAGCGGCGAGGATGACGCGCCGGCCTTCACCCTCCAGCGCTTTCACGTGCGCCACCGCCGCATCGAAGACGCTGCCGGAATTGTCGGCGCGCTCGGCCGCGAAGCTACGGCCCTGCTTGCCGCCGAGATCGACGATGAGCTTGCCCTCGCTCTCCGGCAGCTGGAACGGCGTCAGCGAGGCGACGCCGGCTTCGCCAACGACGCCGCGCCAGTCGGCCGGCGTCAGGTAGAGCGCCTCCGGCACAAGCGGCTTGTAGGGTATGGAGCCCGGTGAAGGCTGGTCGAGCGCGCTCTTGCGGGCGTCGTAATAGTCCTTGATCAGGCTGATGCGTTCGCCGACCGCATCGTCGGCGTGATAGTCGAGCACGATCGGGACATCGGGCAGATAAGTGAAGAGCGTATCGAGCTTCTCTGCCAGCAGCGGCAGCCAGTGCTCCAACCCGGCCGGGCGCCGCCCCTCGCTGACCGCCTCATAGAGCGTGTCGTCGCGGCCGGGCGTGCCGAAGGTCGAAATATAGGACTGGCGGAAGCGACGAATGCTGTCGCTCGTCATCTGCGCCTCGGACATCGGCACGAGGTCGAGCCCACGCAATTGCCCGGTAGTGCGCTGCGTCTCCGGATCGAAGGTGCGAATCGATTCCAGCGTATCGCCAAAGAAGTCGAGTCGGATCGGTGCCGGCATGCCCGGCGGGAAGAGGTCGACGATGCCGCCGCGCACGGCGAATTCGCCGGTTTCGCGCACGGTCGAGGTCCTGAGATAGCCGTTGACGTCGAGCCAGCGCGCCAGCTCCTCGGTGTCGACCATGTTGCCCGGCGCGGCCGAGAAGCTCTCCGACGCGACCTTGCCGAAGGCCGGCACGCGCTGGAGCGCGGCGTTGACCGTGGTCAGCAGCAGGCGCGGCCGGTCGCCCGATTTGGTCCGGGCGAGGCGCGACAAAGTCGTCATCCGGTGCGCCACGATCGAGGGCGCCGGTGAAACGCGGTCATAGGGCTGGCAGTCCCAGGCCGGGAAGGTCATCACCTCGAGATCGGGCGCGACGAACTGCAGCGCGTTCTCCAGCACCTGCAGGCGCTGGCCGTCGCGGGCGATAAAGACGATCAGCGCCGGCCCTTCCGACTTCTTGGCGCGGGCGCGCGTCAGATCGGCGAGCACGACGGCGTCGAAACCATCGGGCACGCCGGCGAGCATCGGCTTGTCGCCGCGATTCAGCGCATCGAGGATGCGTTCGAGCTGCGGCTTGGCGATCTGGGTAGGAGGCGGAATGCTCATCGGGACGCTTCAGTTCTGACGATCACTTGTCATTCCGGGGCGTGCCGCAGGCACGAACCCGGAACCCACGACTGGGTGCTACTGCGGTGTTCGGTTGCAAGCTGCTCACTCGATCGTGGATTCCGGGTTCTTCGCTGCGCGAAGCCCCGGAATGACAATGAAGGGAGCAGGCCAAGCCCTCACACATGAATGGGCTTGTCGTGCTGGTGGAAGGCCTTCAGCCGCCGGAAGACCTCGCTGTCATAGTTCTCCGGCACCTGCGCTTCCCCCGTCACCCAGCTCAAGAGGTCGCGGTCGAGCACCTCGATCAGCCGCTCGAACTCGTCGAGTTCCTCTTCGCTCAAATTGCCGATCTGCGCGTCGGCGAAGCGGCCCATGATCAGGTCCATCTCACGCATGCCGCGATGCCAGGCGCGGAACAGGATCTTGCGCCGGCGTGGGTCGAGATCGGCGCTGCTACGGGTCGAGCCACTCATCATCGGCCTCGCGGGAAATAGAGATTGGGCCGGCCCCTTCGCGAAGCCTGCCGTCGCGAGCTATATAGCGATGCCATCTCGCGAAGTCAGCGGCAGGAATGCCGCGAGCCTCGCACTCCTGACATGCCGTGAAGCCATTGCGCCCATCCGTCCTCGATCCGCTCTTCGCCCCCGCCACCGCGCTCTCCGGCGTCGGCCCCAAGCTCGCCAAGGCGCTCGACAGGCTGCTGGGCGACGAGACGCATGCGGCCCGCGTCATCGACCTGATGTTCCATCTACCGACCGGCGCGATCGACCGGCGGCCGAGCGAGAGCATCGCCGAGGCGCCGGTCGGCGAGGTCGCGACCTTCTCGGCCCAGGTCACCGAGCACCGCCCTGCACCGCCGACCAAGGCCAAGGCGCCCTATCGCATCATCGTCGAGGACGAGACCGGCGACGTGACGCTGGTCTTCTTCCACGCCGATGTCCGCCATCTCCTGCAGAGCCTGCCGATCGGCGCCTATCGCATCATCTCGGGGAAGCTCGAACTCTGGGACGGGATGCGCCAAATGGTGCATCCCGACCGCATCCTCGATCCAAAGCTCGCTGCGACCATGCCCTCGGTCGAGCCGGTCTACGGGCTGACCGAAGGCATCGGCGGACGCGTCATGGCGCGCATTGCCGCCGGCGCGGCCGAGCGCTGCCCGGAACTGCCGGAATGGCAGGACGAGGCCTTCGCTGCCCGCAACGACTTCGCGCCCTTCCGCGATGCCATCCATGCCTTGCATCACCCGGTCGATCTCAAGGCGGCGACTGGCGAAACGGTCGTGCGCCGGCGCATCGCCTATGACGAATTGCTGGCGAGCCAGATCGCGCTGGCCCTCGTCCGCCGCCAGCAGAAGAAGGCGGCCGGCCGCGCCACAGCCGGCGACGGCGCCTTGCGCCAGGCCATCGAGACCGCCCTGCCCTTCACGCTGACCGACGGCCAGCGCAAGGCGATCGCCGACATCCATGACGACATGGAAAAGCCGGAGCGCATGCTGCGCCTGCTCCAGGGCGATGTCGGCTCGGGAAAGACCGTGGTCGCGCTGATGGCGATGGCAGCCGCAGCCGAGGCTAACAGGCAATCGGTGCTGATGGCGCCGACCGAGATCCTGGCCCGCCAGCATGCCGAGCGGCTCGCGCCGCTCGCCGACAAGGCCGGCCTCAAGCTCGCTCTGCTCACCGGCCGCGAAAAGGGTGCTGGCCGCCGGCAAGTGCTCGAAGGCCTGGCGAATGGCGAGATCGATATCGTCGTCGGCACCCATGCGCTGTTCCAGGAAGGTGTCGCCTTCCATGACTTGGCGCTCGCCGTCGTCGACGAGCAGCACCGTTTCGGCGTGCACCAGCGCCTGCTGCTCGGCGCCAAGGGCGAGGCGGTCGACATCCTCGTGATGACCGCGACGCCGATCCCGCGCACGCTGGCGCTGACCTGGTTCGGCGACATGGACGTCTCGATCCTCTCGGAGAAGCCGGCCGGCCGGAAGCCGATCACCACGCGAGCGATCTCGCTGGAGCGCTATGACGAAGTCGTCGGTGCGGTCGGGAGGGCGCTGGAGAGCGGCGCGCAGGTCTACTGGGTCTGTCCGCTTGTGCAGGAATCCGACACGCTCGACGTCGCTGCGGCGCAGGAGCGCTTCGAGGCGCTGCAGGCCCTCTTCGGCGACAAGGTCGGCCTGCTGCACGGCCAGATGCCAGGCCGCGACAAGGATGCCGCCATGGCCGCCTTCTCCGGCGGGCAGACGCGCGTGCTGGTCTCGACCACGGTGATCGAGGTCGGCGTCGACGTGCCCAACGCTTCGGTGATGGTGATCGAGCATGCCGAGCGCTTCGGCCTCGCCCAGCTCCACCAATTGCGCGGGCGGATCGGCCGAGGCAGCGCCGCCTCGACCTGCCTCCTGCTCTACAAGGGCCCACTCGGGCAGGTGGCGGAAGCGCGCCTCACCATCATGCGCGAAAGCGAGGACGGCTTCCGCATCGCCGAGGAAGACCTGCGCCTGCGCGGCGAAGGCGAAGTGCTCGGCACGCGCCAGTCCGGCTCGCCCGACTGGCGCATCGCCCGGCCCGAGATCGACGGCGATCTGCTGGCGGCTGCCCGGGACGACGCCCGCCTCTTGATCGAGCGCGACCCGCATCTGGAGACGCCGCGCGGCCAGGCGATCCGGACGCTGCTCTATCTGTTCGAACGCGACGTCGCGATCCGCCTGCTGCGAGCCGGCTGAGCCTGCCTCAGCCCTGTGAGCCTGCGCTGCTCGCCGCCGGAATGCGAGCGATCACCTTGAGCTCGAAATCGAAGCCGGCGAGCCAGGTCACACCGACGGCGGTCCAGGTCGGATAAGGCGGCTCGCCGATTTCCTCGGCGCGGATGGCCATCATCTTCTCGAACTGCGTCGCGGGGTCGGTGTGGAACGAGATGACATCGATCACGTCGTCGAAAGTCGCGCCTACCGCCGCCAGCACGGCGCGCAGATTGGCGAAAGCCCGCCGGACCTGATCCTCGAACACCGGTTCGGGCGAACCGTCCTCGCGGCTGCCGACCTGCCCGGAGATGAAGAGCAGGTCGCCATGCCGGATGGCGGCTGAGTATTGATGGACGTCGTAGAGCGCGTGGCGGTCAGCGGGAAAAATGGCGTCGCGTTTGGTCATGTCGGTTCCTTTCATGGGCTACGAACGCAGGCAGCCTCGCCGCGTGGTCCGCCCTTGCCGACAGGAGATAGCGAGCAAGCATTGTTTGCATTAGCCGTTGAAATCGACACAAGCTCATGCAGATTTCCCAGCAATGATCCGCCCTTCCCTCAACGACCTCACCGCCTTCGTGACCGTCGCGAACCGCCGCAGCTTCCGGCGCGCAGCGGATGAGCTCGGCATCGCGCCCTCCACGCTCAGCCATGCGATGCGCGCGCTCGAGGAGCGCATGGGCGTGCGCCTGCTCAACCGCACGACGCGTAGCGTCTCGCCGACCGAAGCCGGCTTCGAATTACTCGGCCGGCTTCAGCCAGCGCTCGCCACATTGGACCAGGCGCTCGACAGCATCGCCACCTTCCGCGGCAGTGTGACCGGGACCGTGCGGATCAACGCACCGCGGCTGGGGGGCACGATCCTCATGCGCGACATTCTGCCGGCGATGGCGGAGCGCTTCCCTGATGTGGTCGTCGACTTCGTTGTCGAGGGCAAGCTGATCGACATTGTCTCCGCCGGGTTCGATGCCGGGGTACGCCTCGTCGACTCGATTCCGAAGGACATGATCGCCGTGCCCTTTGTCGACGCGGTCAGCTTCGTCTGCGTCGCGGCACCGGCCTATCTCGAACGCTTCGGCGAACCGGGAGCGCCCGATGAACTCGTGCACCATCGCTGCATCGGCCACCGCGTGCCGGGAGGAAAGCTCTATCACTGGGAGTTCGAGCGAGCCGGGAAGGCCCTGACGATCGAGGTCGGCGGGCCGGTCATCCTCGACGACGAGGAATTGATGGTGGACGCCGCGATCAAGTGCCTCGGCATCGGCTATGTCGCCAGCCCGGCCGCCGAGGCGGCGTTGGCGGAGGGGCGCCTGCGCCAGGTTCTAGCGGCCTGGGCGCCGGCTCCGGAAGCGGTGGCGGTTTACTATCCCGGACACCGGGCGGTGCCGCCGGCGCTGCGCGCCTTCCTCGACGTCGTGAAGGGGCTACGAAAATAGCACGCAGCAATCCCGATCAAGCGGACCCGCTTCGCCTTCGCCATGGTGCCGGCGTTTCGTGAGTGAGTCATGGACCCGATCAAGAAAGCCCTCTGGTGCATCGAAAGCCGCTTCGCCTCCGATGTCTCGCTCGACGAGATCGCGGAGGTCAGCGGCGTCTCTCGCTTCCATCTCAGCCGCGCCTTCGGCGTGGCGACCGGCCGCTCGGTGATGCGCTATGTGCGCGAGCGCCGGCTCTCGGAAGCGGCGCGCCAGCTGGCGGACGGCGCCCCCGATATCCTCCAGGTCGCGCTCGACTGGGGCTATGGCTCTCACGAGGCCTTCACCCGTGCTTTCCGCGAGCAATTCGGCCTCACGCCGGAAGAGCTGCGATCGAGGCACGACCTGTCATCCCTTGCTCTCGTGGAGCCTCTGTCCATGCACGCTGCAAACCGCATTCCCCTCGCCGAGCCGCGTATCGTCACCGGCAAGCCCATGCTGATCGCCGGCCTCAGCGGTCATTTCTCGGTCGACAACACGCAAGGCATTCCGCTGCTCTGGCAGAAGATCGCCCCGCATTTCGGCCATATCCCCAGCCAGAAGGGCTTCATCGCCTATGGCGCCAGCTACAATTGCGACGATGTCGGCACCTTCGACTATATCGCCGGCGCGGAAGTCTCGTCCTTCAGCGACCTGCCCGAAGAGTTCGCCCGACTGAGCGTGCCCGAGCAGCTCTGTGCCGTGTTCGAGCACAGTGGCCACATCACCGGCATCAAACAAACGTTTGAAGCGATCTGGCGCGACTGGCTGCCGAAATCGGGCCGCGAGCCGGCAATGGGCGTGACGCTCGAACGCATGGATCAGCGCTTCGACGGCGCGACCGGTAACGGCATCGTCGAGATCTGGGTGCCGCTCAAGGGCTGAGCTATTTCACCCCATCCGACATTGGCTGGCCGGGCTGGATCAGCCCGGCGGACATGATCAGCTTGGCGCCGTCCTCGACCGAGATCGACAATTCGACGATCTCGCGCCGCGGCAGATAGAAGAAGAAGCCGGTGGTCGGGTTCGGCGTGCAGGGCAGGAAGACGCCGATCTGCTCGTCGCCATCGGGCAGCTTGCCGGCGATCTCGGGCGCCGCCTCCTGGGCGATGAAGACGATCGACCACATGCCCGGCTGCGGGAACTGCACCATGCCGACCTTGCGGAACGAGGTGCCGGACTGCGAGAAGATCGTCTCGAAGATCTGCTTCACGCCCTTGTAGAGGCCGCGCACCACCGGCATCCGGTTGAGTATCGATTCGCCGGCGCCGATCAGCGAGCGCCCGACCAGGTTGGCGGCGAAGAAACCGATCACCGTCAGGCCGATCAGGGCGATGATCAGGCCGAAGCCGGGCAGCGGAAATGGCAAATGGTTTTCGGGCCAGAACTGGGCCGGCACCAGCGGCTTCACCATGCCGTCGACCAGGTTGATGAACCACCAGGTCACCGAGGCGGTGATGGCGAGCGGCGCTGCCAGCACAAGACCGGTCAGGAAATAGCGCCTGAGCCTGGTCCCGAAGGTTGGTCGCAACAGGTCGGGCTGGACGACGAGGCGCGGATCGGGCGTGCGGGCAGTCATAGGCGATCCGGGTCTCCGTCGCTCTTGCGGCCTGACCATATTGCGCCGCACTATCAGACGATAGCCGAGCGTACGGCGCTGGCTACCCCCCGATTCGTCGATGAGCCTCGTGTCCGAACCGTCCAGACCGCAGCGCCGCTGGCATCGGCCGCTCTATCTCGCCGCGGGCTGGCTTTGCACGGTCATGGGCATTATCGGGCTGATTCTGCCAGTGATGCCCGGCACCGTCTTCCTGATCGCAGCGGCGTGGTGCTTCTCGCGCTCCTCGCCGCGCTTCGAAAGCTGGCTGGTCAACCATCCCTGGCTCGGCCCGCAGGTCGTGCGCTGGCGGGAAACCGGCGCGATTGCCCGCAGGACGAAATATGTCGCCTGCGGCTCGATGCTGCTGAGCTTCGTCATCGTGGCGGCAACCGATGCGCCGCCGATCGCGCTCTGGCTGAGCGGCGCCGGCCTGATCGCGGCCGGCGCCTATGTCGCGAGCCGGCCGGAGCCGGAGGGCGACGAAATCACTCGACGGTGACCGACTTCGCCAGATTGCGCGGCTGGTCGACGTCCTTGCCCATGAAGACGGCCGTCTGATAGGCGATCATCTGGATCGGCACCGCATAGACGATCGGCGCGAACAGCGGGTCCATCTCCGGCATGATGATGGTCGCCTCCGGCACGATGCCGGCTTCGGCTGCCCCCTTGGCGTCGGTGATCAGGATGATCCGACCGCCGCGTGCCGCGACCTCCTGCATGTTTGAAGCCGTCTTCTCGAAGAGTGCATCGTGCGGGGCGATGACGATGACCGGCATGTCCTCGTCGATCAGCGCGATCGGACCATGCTTGAGCTCGCCCGCCGGATAACCTTCGGCGTGGATGTAGCTGATTTCCTTGAGCTTCAGCGCGCCTTCCAGGGCCAGCGGGAAGGCGGTGCCGCGGCCGAGATAGAGCACGTCACGCGCACGCGACAGCTTGCGGGCGAGCTTCTCGATCTCGGGCTCCAGCGTCAGCGCCTGTGCCATCAGGCCGGGCAGCGCGATCAGCTCCTGAACATAGCGCGCTTCCTGCTCGGCCGAGAGCGTGCCACGGGCGCGGGCGGCGGCGATGGCGAGCCCGGCGAGCGCGGTCAACTGGCAGGTGAAGGCCTTGGTCGAAGCGACGCCGATCTCCGGGCCGGCCAGCGTCGGGGCGACGACGTCGCTCTCGCGCGCGATCGTCGAGGTCGGCACGTTGACGACCGACATGATGTGCTGGCTTTCCTGGCGGGCATAGCGCAGGCAGGCAAGCGTGTCGGCGGTCTCGCCCGATTGGGAGACGAAGAGCGCGAGCCCGTTCGCAGGCAGAGGCGCCTCGCGATAGCGGAACTCCGAGGCGACATCGATCTCGACCGGCAGGCGGGCCAGCTTCTCGAACCAGTACTTGGCGGTCAGGCCGGCATAATAGGCGGTGCCGCAAGCCGAGACGGACAGGCGCGACAGGCTCTTCCAGTCGAATGGAGTCTCGAAGGGCAGCCGCGTCACGCCGTTCGCCATGTCGACATAATGTGTCAGCGTGTGGCCGACCACTTCCGGCTGCTCGTAGATCTCCTTGGCCATGAAGTGATGATGGTTGCCCTTCTCGACCAGGAAGGCGCCGGCCGCGACGCGCTGGGCACGGCGTTCGACCTGGCTCCCGTCGGCGTCGTAGAAGGTCGCGCCCTGGCGGTTCAGCACCACCCAGTCGCCCTCGTCGAGATAGGCGATCAGATTGGTGAAAGGCGCCAATGCCAGCGCGTCCGAGCCGAGATACATCTCGCCGTCGCCAATGCCGACCGCGAGCGGCGAGCCCTTGCGGGCGCCGATCAGCAGGTCTTCCTGGCCCTCGAACAGGAAGGCGAGCGCGAAAGCGCCACGCAGATGCGGCAGCGACGCTCCGACCGCCGCGACCGGATCCTTGCCGCGATCGAGCTCGCGGGTGACGAGATGGGCGATGACCTCGGTATCAGTTTCGCTGGCGAAGACGTGGCCGTCGGCCTCGAGTTCGGCCTTGAGCTCGCGGAAATTCTCGATGATGCCGTTGTGGACGACCGCGAGCTTCTCAGTCGCGTGCGGATGGGCATTGCTCTCGGTCGGCTTGCCATGCGTCGCCCAGCGCGTGTGGCCGATGCCGATCAGGCCCTCGAGCGGCTCGTTGGAGAGGCGCACTTCGAGATTCTTGAGCTTGCCTTCGGCGCGGCGGCGGCTGAGCCGGCCGCCTTCGAGCGTCGCGACGCCGGCTGAATCATAGCCGCGATATTCGAGCCGCCGCAGCGCCTCGACGACCTGGCCGGCGACAGCCTGCTTGCCGAGAATACCCACGATTCCGCACATGGATGTGCCTCATCCGTTGATGTCGATACGCATCGCCATAATCCGCGAACCGGCGAACGCGAAATCACGTTGAATGTCGAACTGTGAACGAAATGCCTTGCAAATCGCCTATTGCCGGGCTTTTCGGGCCTGGGCGGCGGCCTTGAAGGCCGAAGCCCAGCCCTCGCGCTCCATCTGCCGGCCGCGCGCCACGGCGAGCGCATCCGGCTTGACGTCGCGGGTGATGACCGAGCCCGAGCCGACATAGGCCCCCGCCCCGATCGTCACCGGCGCGACCAGCGCCGAATTGGAGCCGACGAAGGCGCCCTCGCCGATGATCGTTTTCGCTTTGAAGAAGCCATCATAGTTGCAGGTTATCGTGCCGGCGCCGATATTGGCGTTCGCGCCGATTTCAGCATCGCCGATATAGGTCAGGTGGTTGACCTTGGCTCCCTCGCCGATCGCGGCGGCCTTGATCTCGACGAAGTTGCCGACCCGGGCTCCCTTCGCCAGCTCGGCACCCGGCCGCAGCCGCGCATAGGGGCCGATCGAGACGCTTTGGCCGACGCTCGCCCCGTCCAGATGCGAGAAGGCGTGGATGACAGCGTTGTCGGCGACCTTGACGCCGGGGCCGAAGACGACGTTGGGCTCGATCAGGACGTCGCGGCCGATCTGCGTGTCATGACTGAAGAACACGGTCTCGGGCGCGATCAGCGTGGCGCCTGACAGCATCACCTCCAGCCGCTTGCGGCGCTGGAAATCGGCTTCGACGGCCGCGAGCTGGGCCCGATCGTTGACCCCCTGCACCTCGGCCTCGGGCGCGACCCGGGCGACCGCCTTCAGCCCTTGTGCGCGTGCCACCGCGACGGCATCGGTCAGGTAATATTCGTTCTGCGCATTGGCGCAGCCGATCGCATCGAGGATGGCGAGCGCCTTGCCGCCATCGAGCGCCATCAGCCCGGCATTGCAGAGGGTAATCGCGCGCGTCGCCTCGTCGGCATCCTTGTGCTCGACGATTGCGTGCAGCGCGCCATCCTGCGTGACGAAACGTCCATAGCCGGCTGGATCTTTCGCCTCGAAGCCGAGCGCGGCGACGCCGACACCGCCATGCAGCGCCTTGCGCAGCTCGACGAAGGTCTCGGGCCGCACCAGCGGCGTATCGGCGAAGGCGACCAGGATATCGTCATGCTTGGCCGCCAGGCTTTCACGAGCCGCCAGCACCGCATGCGCCGTCCCTTTGCGCTCGGTCTGGACGAAGACCGCGGCATGCGGCGCGTGCTTCCTGACCTCGGCCGCAACGTCCGGCCGGTCGGGGCCGATCACCACGGCGAGCGCGTCGGCGCCGGCAGCCGTCACGGCCGTCAGGACGTGGCCGAGCAGCGAGCGGCCGGCCACCTCGTGCAGCACCTTCGGCCGTGCCGATTTCATCCGGGTTCCCTCGCCCGCAGCCAGCACGATGGCGAGACAGGTCCGGGCGGGCTGCATTTCCGTCATGATCGTCCTGTCACATGCTCTTTAACGAGGAAGCGCGGCCACGACCGGCCGTCGTCGCGGGCGCAGGCGAATGCCGCACCGGCGGTGGATAGCCGATTGCGAGCGGATTTGGCAAAGACCAGCGGACGATGCGCCCAGACGCCGGCCCCTGACGAGCCATTTGGCACGGCTTCGGTTTCAGCATGGCATTCCTGCATGCAAGGCGCTCCTTTTTTCGCCTTTGGCCTTGCACCGCGCTTTTCAGCCCCGCGCGAAATGCTCTAGAAGCGCAAGTCGGCAGAGCTTTGCCGGCCCAAGTTGGATATCATGTCGAAATCCTTGAATCGCCGTCGATTTTTGAGCCTCGCAGCAACCGGCGCCATCGCGCAGCGGTTTGCCGTCGGCACTGCGGCGGCGCAGGCCCCGACGACATGGGCCGGGCTGGTGCAATCGGTCATAGCCGAAGGACAACGCTTCGATCCCGCGCTCGTCGTCGAAGCCGCGCGCGTGCTCTCGCGCCGGCCGATGGTGCCATTGGTCGCGACCGACCTGCCGGAAGGCTACGCCACCCTGCCCTATGACCAGTATGTCGGCATCAGGGCGCAACCCTCGGGCATGATCTGGGCTGGCGAGAATCGCGGCTTCACCGTCGAGCCGCTGCACCGCGGCTATGTCTTCTCGTCGCCCGTCAGCCTGTTCACGGTCGAGGACGAGGTGGTCAGGCGGGTCGCCTTCGACCCCGGCAAGTTCACTTACGGCCGCGTGACGCCTCCATCGTCAGGAGCCGATCTGCAGTTCTCGGGCTTCCGCGTCTCGGCCGGTCTGGAGCGCCCCTATGAACTCGCGCTGTTCCAGGGCGCGACCTTCTTTCGTTCGCTGGCTCGCGGCCAGAATTTCGGGGCGCTGGCCCGCGCCCTGATCCTGCGGCCGGGCGAGACGCGCGGCGAGGAGATTCCGTTCTTCCGCGCCTATTGGATCGAGCGGCCCAGCCCCGCCGCCGGCGTGCTGATCATCCACGCGCTGCTCGATTCCGAGAGCGTCACCGGCGCGGTTCGCATGACGTTGCGCCCCGGCGACGTCACCTTCATCGATGTCGAGATGACCCTTTTCGCCCGGGCCAATCTCGACCATGTCGGCTTCGGCTGCGTCATGGGCACCTATCTCTCCGGGCCGCAGAGCCGGCGCGGCTTCGACGATCTGCGCCCGGCGGTCCACGAGGTCTCCGGCGTGCAGATGCTCACCGGCAACGGCGAATGGATCTACCGGCCGGTCAGCAACCCCGCCAATCTGCAGGTGTCGTCCTTCCAGGATTCCAATCCGCGCGGCTTCGGCCTGGTTCAGCGCGAGCGCGACCCCAACGCCTTCGTCGACGACGACCAGCGCTTCGAGCTGCGGCCCAGTGTCTGGATGGAGCCGCTCGGCGACTGGGGCCCAGGCTCGGTCCAGCTGATCGAGATCCCCAGCGAATCCGAGCTCAACGACAACATCATCACCTATTGGCGCCCACGCCAGCCGATCGCCGCCGGCAGCGAGACGACGGTTGCCTATCGGCAGGCCTGGTGCTGGCAGCCGCCTGAGCGCCCGCCGCTCGCCACCGCGACGCGCATCCGGCAAGGCCGCGGCTCGCAGGCGCGCCGGCGCCGCTTCCTCGTCGATTTCACCGGCGACAGACTCGGCGACGCCGCCCTTGTCGCCGCCATCCGCGCCAATGTGACGGCAACGCCGGGCTCCATCCAGAATCTGCGGCTCTGGCCCTATCCGGAGCGGCGCACCATGCGCGTCGCCTTCGAGGTAGACCCCGGCAGCGAGACGCTCTCGGAACTTCGCCTCGTGCTCGACGCCGGCGGCCAGCCGGTTTCGGAAACCCTGCTCAATCGGTGGACCTGGTGACTGTGGACCTAGCTGCCCGCCCGGCCGAGATCGAGGTCGCGACCGGCTATCCCGCCCCGGTCGAGGCGACGCCGCCCGAGAGCCGGCTGGAGATGCCGGTGCAGTCCTTCCGCAGCTGGAATGCTTCGGAGGGGCGCAACCCGGCCGTGCCGCAAGCCTGGCGGACACCCTGGCTCGCCCGGATCTTCGTTTTCGGCGTCGCCTGGGCGCTGACCGCCTACGGCGCCTGGGAGATGTACCATGTCGTGTCGGTCAGCCGCACGACCTTCCTGCAGTACGTGCTGCTCGTCCTCTTCACGGTGAACTTCTCCTGGATCGCGCTTGCTTTCACCAGCGCGATCCTCGGCTTCTGCGCGCTGCTCTTCCGGCTGGTGAAGAGCCCGCGCGCCGAGACGCTGGCGCAGAAGACCGTCGTGGTCATGCCGATCTACAATGAATCGACGGCGCGGACCTTCGCCGCGGTGGCGGCGATCCGCGAGTCGATCGAGGCGACGGGCCTGGGCGCCCATTTCGACTATTTCATCGTCTCCGACACCACCAACCCCGACATCTGGGTGGCGGAGGAACGCGCCTTCCTGGCCCTGCGCCAGCGGCTCGGGCCGGATGCGCGCATCTACTATCGCCACCGGCCGAAGAACCATCACCGCAAGGCGGGCAACATCGCCGATTTCGTCACGCGCTGGGGTGGCCACTATGAGCACATGGTCGTGCTCGACGCCGACAGCCTGATGACCGGCACCTGCATCGTGCGCCTCGCCGCGGCGATGGAGGCCGATCCCGATGCCGGCATCATCCAGTCGCTGCCGCTGATCATCAACCGCAACACCTTCTTCGCGCGGCTGCAGCAGTTCGCGGCGCGGGTCTACGGCCCGGTGATCGCGACGGGTCTGGCGATCTGGTCCGGCCGCGACGGCAATTACTGGGGCCACAACGCGATCATCCGGACGAAGGCCTTCGCCGATCATTGTGGCCTGCCCGACCTCAAGGGCAAGCCGCCCTTCGGCGGCCATGTCCTCAGCCACGACTTCGTCGAGGCGGCGCTGATCCGGCGCGCCGGCTGGTCGGTCTACATGCTGCCCGACCTGACGGGCTCCTATGAGGAGAGCCCGCCCTCGCTGATCGACATCGCGACTCGCGACCGGCGCTGGTGCCAGGGCAATCTCCAGCATTCGCGCATCATCGGCGCCAGAGGCCTGAAGCTCTCGACCCGCCAGCATTTCGCCACCGGCATGATGGCCTATCTCGCCTCGCCCTTCTGGCTGATGCAGCTCGTGGTCGGCATCCTGATCGTGCTGCAGGTCAACTACGCCAGGCCCGAATATTTCACCGAGGAATTCAGGCTCTTCCCGGTCTGGCCGCGCTTCGACCCCGAGCGCGCGCTCAACCTGTTCGGGCTGACCATGGCGATCCTCCTGGCGCCGAAGCTGTTCGGCCTCCTGCTGACGCTGTTCGACGGCAAGCTCCGGCGCGCCTGCGGCGGCGGCATCCGGCTCATCCTCTCGGCGCTGCTGGAGATCCTGTTCTCGGCCTTCTTCGCGCCGATCATGATGGTGATCCAGTCCGGCTCGGTCTTCCAGATTCTGGTCGGCCGCGACACCGGCTGGAATCCGCAGCGCCGCGACGACGGCTCGATCCCGCTCAAGGACATTGTCCGCCGGCACCGCGCCCATACGCTGCTCGGTCTCGTCGCCGGCCTGTCGGCCTTCATGATCGCGACCTCGCTCTTCGCCTGGATGTCGCCGACGATCGTCGGCTTGCTGCTGGCGATCCCGCTCTCCTGGGCCTCGGGCAACCTCGCCCTCGGCCTCTGGCTGAAGCGGCGCGGGCTCTTGATGACACCGGAGGAAGGCGACCCGCCGGCGATCGCCTCGCGGGCCAACGCGCTCCAGGCAGAATTCTCGCAGGCCGGCTTCGACGATGCCGACGGGCTTTCTACCCTCCACGCCGATCCGATGCTGCGCGCGACCCACGAGGCCATGCTGCCCCAAGTCCAGCCGCGCCGTCGCGGTGAGATCGAGCCCGACCGCGCCGTGGCGCAAGCCAAGCTGATCGATGCCGAGACGATCGCCGACGCGGTGATCTGGCTGAAGCCGAAGGAACGCATGGTCGTGCTGCACGACCGCGCCTTGCTCGGCCTGCTGGCCAATCTGCCCGAAGGGCCGGCCCATGCCGGCGCCGAGGCGGCCGGGCGTTAGGAAACGCGGCCTCGCTGCGAAATCGCGACCGGCTTCCTGCTCGCTCCAGAGAGCTGTCCTTCGTTTGAAGGACTACGAGCCTGATCGGCTCACGCATTCTCCTTGCCATTCCAGCAAGGAGACTGTCATGCAGCGCCGCCAATTTCTTCTGGGTCTGATCGGTGCCGTCGCCGGCGGGGCAACGCTTGCCGCCCTGCCGTCCGCAGCAACGGCAGCCGGCCCGCTCGATCTCGACCGCGCCCTGGCGCAGGCTTCCGATGTCGAGGCCGACTACACGCTGCTGGTCGGGCGGCTGACGCATCGCCGGCGAGCCGGCGGCTGGTGGCGCATGCGCGTCGCCAGAGCGCGCGCCTGGGGTCGCAGGGGGCGGCCGGGCCGGCGCTGATTGCAGCAAGCGCCCCGGCGCTCAACCCATCTCGAACTGGATGGCGCAGCCGAAAGCGGCCTGCGCCGGCACGATGATGCGTGCGCCATCCATGCGATGCGCGACACCGCGCTCGACGAGCCGCGACCGAATCGGCTCGAGCTCGGGCACCGCGACAGCAAAGCCGGCAAAGCGGGCCTGTTCCTGCCGGCTCTCGCCGTCGAGCCTCGCCGCGGCCGCCTGCGGCGTCAGCACCTCCAGGCGCCCGCGCGGCAGCGTTAGCTGCAGGCCCGCTTCCGGCGTGGCGAAGCTCTCGGCGCCGGAGAAGGCGTTGAGGAAAACGGCCTGCGCGGCTGGCTGCCGTGCCACCAGGAACACGGCAGACAGCCCGCTCGCGCCGTTCTCGTGCTGCTGGAATGCCGGGTTCCAGAAATTCTGCGGCTCGTGCTGCTGGCAGACGAAGAAGCCGCATTCGGGTGCCTTCTGATTCTCGGCGAAGGCGAGCGAGAAGGCGACGCGGACCTCGCTGCCATCCGGCCGGCGCGCCTGCCGTTCGAAGAAGAACGGCTCGAAATCGCCGACGCCCGCAGCGCGGAAGCCATTGGCGTCGCCCGTCGAATCGCGGCTCTCCAGCACCAGCATCGACATGCCCTCGCCGCGCGCCAGCGCATCGCGCACGAAGGCGCCGAAGGAGAAATGCCGAGGTGCATGCGGCGGAATCTGCGAGGCGTCGCCAACGGTGATCAATTCGAGGAAGGCGCCGGGGAACTGGACGATCCGGTTCTCGGTCCCCCAGGGATGGCGGTTGCGCGCGCCGACGCGGAATCCGAGATCGGCATAGAAGGCTCCGGCCGCATCGAGATCGGCGACGCCGATGACGAGATGGTCGAGACCGCGGGCCTTGGTCGTTTCAGGCATGGGCAAACCGTAGGCTTTGGGCGCTACGGCTCGATGAAGTGCGGCACGAAGCGCGAGGTGTTCTTGGTGATCGGAGTCGTATCCTCTCGGACCCCGAGCCCGCAAGGCTGCGAGGCGACCAGCCAGGAGCCGAGCACCGGATAATTGCCGTCGAAATTCGGCAGCATCGCGGTCGCCTGCAGGATGAAGCCCTCGGCGCCGTACGGACCGTCATCGCTGTCGCGCACCGCTCCGCCCTCGATGAGCGTCACATTGGCGCCCTCGCGCGAATAGAGTGGCTTGCGGACGTGGCTCGAGCCGAGCTCGGCACAGCGCGGATCGCCCTCGAAATAGGCCGGCAGCAGATTGGGATGGCCGGGCGCCATCTCCCAGAGATAAGGCAAGAGGCCCTTGCTGGAGATCAGCGCCTTCCAGGGCGGTTCGACGAACTGGCAGCGCGAGCCGGCGAGCCCTGAGGCGTACTGCTCCCGGAACAGCCACTCCCAGGGATAGAGCTTGAACAGCATCTCGATCGGCAGACTGGCACCGTCGCAGAAGCGCCCATCGGCGAGCAGGCCGATCTCCTCGATGAAGGTGAAACGGGTATCGATTCCGGCCTGGCCGGCGCAATCGATCAGATAATCGACCGTGCCCTTGTCCTCGGAGCTCCCCTGCACGCAGGTGAAGTGCATGCGCTCCGGCTTCGGATTACGCAGCCCGCCGAAGGCGGCGATCAGGCGTTCGTGCAGTGAGTTGAATTGATCCGAGCCGCGCGAGATCACCCCGCGCGCCATCGCCTGCTCCAGCCAATCCCATTGCACCACGGCAGCCTCAAACAGCGAGGTCGGCGTGTCGGCATTGTATTCGAGCAGCTTGGCCGGACCCTTGCCATCATAGGCAAGATCGAGCCGGCCATAGAGATTGCGGTCGCCGCGCTGCCAGCTGTCGCGGATCAGGCCCCATTGCGCCTCGGGGATCGCGAGCCGGCGCAGGATCTCCTCGTCCTTGAGGGCGCGCTCGACGAAGGCGAAGCAGAGCCCCTCGATCTCGCTGGTCGGCGCCTCGATGTCCTCCTCGATCTCCTTCAGCGAGAAGGCATAGGCGACGCTTTCGTCCCAATAGGTCTCGCCGTCGAGGGTGTGATAGGCGAAGCCGAGGCGCTCGACCTCTGCCTGCCAGTCCTTGCGGGGTGCTACGCGAAGCCGCTGCATCGGTCAGGACGACGAGAACGAGGAAAACGAACGCGAGCTCGAGCCGAAGCCGCCGCGGGAGGCGACGCTCGGTGTGCTCGCCATCCCGGTCGACGAGATGTTGCGCGCCACCATCGCCTGGCCGGAGGTCGTCGTATAGGCGCGCGAGCGGCTGCTGCTGCCGCCATAGTAGCCGCCACTGGACGATGAGGATGAGGAGCTCCGGGCGGGCTGCTCGCATTCCGGCCGGCCGGATCCGGGCTGGCGGGTACCTGGCGGGCAGGCCGCGCTGGTCGGCGGCAATAATGGCTGGGCCGCTCCGCCGCCGGACATGAACTGCCGCGCCAGCATGATGCCCGCCAGGGCCGGGATGAAGACCTGGGCATTGTTCCAGACTGCGCTCTGGCAGCCGCTGGCGCCGTATTCCTGCTCGCAGGAGGCGCTGCTGGTGAATTTCTTGGCGTCGCGCAGATGGTTGGCGGAGGCCTCGTTGAAGCGTTGCTCGCACTGGCTGGAACCGAGCAGGTTGGCAGCCCGGCACTCGGAGAGATTGCTGTAGACTAGCGAATCGTCGGTCTCGCCGCCGGAGAGCGACCAGTAGGTCGCGACAAGCACCACGCCAGCCGCAGCGAGCCCGATCTGGGTCGAGCGCTTCATCGCCGCCTCCTACAAGCTCATGCTGGCGGCAGCGAGCGTGCCGCTGATCACGGCGATCACCGCCAGCATCGCCGCCGAGGGAATCCGATCCTCCTCGATCTTGCGCGAGAGGTCCGGGATGACGAGCCGGGCAAAGCCATAGGCGCCGAACTGGACGACCATGGCGATCACGGCCCAGATCACCAGGTCGGGAATGCTCGCCGCCTGCTCGATCGCCGTCTCCAGCGGCACCGAGAAGCCTATGAGATTGCCGCCGAAGGCGATCGCGGCGGAGAGGTTGCCGCCCCGGATCAGCGCGATCTCGTCATGGGCGGTGAGCCGCATGTAGACGGCTGCAAAGCCGGCGATCAGCGCGAAGCCAACGCAGAAATAAAGGATGAACGCCGGTAACCCGGCCATCGAGATCGTCATGCTGCAGCCCCTTGCATGCGATGATGCTCAAGCAGGTCACTATACGTCAGCGGCGGCGCTGCGCCAGACTGTCGCGGATTGTGCAATGGGCGCGCGGGCGACGTCACGGAGAGACTCCATGAAGGAAAGACATGCCCGATGCTCTTGCGGGGCTCTGAGCCTGATCTGCCGCGGTGAGCCGGCGCTCGTCTCGCTCTGCCATTGCCGGGAATGCCAGCGCCGCACCGGCAGCACCTACGGCATCGCCGCCTTCTTTCCGCGCTCGGAGGTCGAGATCAGCGGGCAAGCGACAGCTTATCGCCGGCAAGCGGACAGTGGCTTCGAAGTCACGCAGCACTTCTGCCCGCGCTGCGGCAGCACGATCTATTGGGAGCCTCTGCGCAAGCCCGAGATGATCGCGGTCGCGGTCGGCGCCTTCGCCGACCCGGATTTTCCGGCGCCCGGCAAGCAGGTCTACACCCAGCACCGCCACCCTTGGGTCGCGGTGCCGGTCGAGTAGAGCATTTTCAAGCGAAGTGGGTACCGGTTCGCCTGAAGAAAATGCGAGAGAGCAAGAGATAAAGGATCAGACCAGGCGGCTCTGCACCACCGCCGCCTCGACGAAGCTGGCGAAGAGCGGATGCGGCTCGAACGGCCGCGACTTCAGCTCGGGGTGGTACTGCACGCCGATGAACCAGGGATGGTCGGGGTACTCGACCGTCTCCGGCAGCAGCCCGTCGGGAGAGACGCCGCTGAAGCGCAGGCCCTTGGCCTCGAGCATCTCGCGATAGCCCATATTGACCTCGTAGCGGTGGCGATGCCGCTCGGAGATCTCGGTCGAGCCATAGATCTTGGCGATCTTGGTGTCCTCAGACAGCTTCGACTGGTAGGCGCCCAGCCGCATCGTGCCGCCGAGATCGCCGCCCGAGAAGCGCTGCTCCAGCTCGTTGCCACGCATCCACTCGGTCATCAGGCCGACGACGGGCTGCTCGGTCGGGCCGAACTCGGTCGAGTTGGCGTCCTTGACGCCGGCGAGCGAGCGCGCCGCCTCGATCACCGCCATCTGCATGCCGAAGCAGATGCCGAAATACGGCACCTTGCGCTGCCGGGCGAAGCTCGCCGCCTTGATCTTGCCCTCGGCGCCGCGATGGCCAAAGCCGCCGGGGACGAGGATGCCATGGACATGTTCGAGGAAGGGCGCCGGGTCTTCCTTCTCGAACACCTCGGATTCGATCCAGTCGAGGTTGACCTTGACCCGGTTGGCGATGCCGCCATGGGTCAGCGCCTCGATCAGCGACTTATAGGCGTCCTTCATCCCGGTGTACTTGCCGACGATGGCGATAGTGACCTCGCCTTCCGGGTTCTTGATCCGCTCCGAGATGCGCCGCCAGTTGCTGATGTCGGGGGCGGTCTTGTCGTCCAGGCCGAAGGCGGCCAGCACCTCGGTGTCGAGCCCCTCGGCATGGTAGGACAGCGGCACGTCGTAGATCGAGGCGACGTCACGGGCCTCGATCACTGCAGTCTCGCGGACATTGCAGAACAGCGCGAGCTTGCGCCGCTCCTCGACCGGGATCTCGCGGTCGGTGCGGCAGAGCAGGATGTCAGGCTGGATGCCGATCGAGCGCAGCTCGGCGACCGAGTGCTGGGTCGGCTTGGTCTTCAGCTCGCCCGCGGTCGGGATGTAGGGCAGCAGCGTCAGGTGCACGAAGATGCACTGGCCGCGCGGCAATTGCTGGCTGATCTGGCGGATCGATTCGAGGAAGGGCAGGCTCTCGATGTCGCCGACCGTGCCGCCGATCTCGACCAGCACGAAGTCGTAGCCGTCATTGCCCGAGAGGACGAATTCCTTGATGGCGTTGGTGACGTGCGGGATCACCTGGATGGTGGCGCCGAGATAGTCGCCTCGACGCTCGCGCGTCAGGATGTCCATGTAGATCCGGCCGGTGGTGATGTTGTCGCCCTTGTTGCAGGGCCGGCCGGTGAAGCGCTCGTAATGGCCTAGGTCGAGATCGGTCTCGGCGCCGTCGTCGGTGACGAAGACCTCGCCATGCTGATACGGGCTCATCGTGCCCGGATCGACATTGAGATAGGGGTCGAGCTTGCGCAAGCGGACCTTATGGCCACGCGCCTGCAGGAGAGCAGCCAGGGCCGCCGCCGCCAGGCCTTTGCCGAGCGAGGACACCACGCCGCCGGTGATGAAAACATACCGCGTCATGGGAGGTCACCTTTAACGCCTGGAGTTCGATTCGCTAAGCACATCGATGCAGGTCGTTCCTGCGCCTTGCGCTTGTCCACAAAAGAGAAGGGCCGGTTTCCCGGCCCCTGCCCTTGTCTCGTTCCGGTCACCGCGTCGGTGTTCCCGGCTGCGGCGGCTGTGAACCGCCTTGGTTCTGCATCTGCCGGAGCTGGTCGAGCACCCCGCCGGCATTCGGCGCGGAAGGCCCGCTCGGAGCTGCCGGGGCGGTCGTGCCGGCCGGCGCCGGGGCGCCGTCGATGATCGAGCGCTGCGTGCGGCCATGCGTCGCCATCACCGCGAGCGCGATCGAGGTGATGAAGAACAGGCCGGCGAGGATCGCCGTGGCGCGGGTCAGCGCATTGGCCTGGCCGCGGCCGGTCATGAAGCCGCCGACGCCGCCTCCGCCGCCCGAGCCCATGCCGAGGCCACCGCCTTCGGAGCGCTGCAGCAGCACCACGCCGACCAGCGCGATCACGATCAACAGGTGAATGACGATGAGAACGTTCTGCATGGCTCACGAAATGGGTATGGCGCGGGCGCCTGCCAAGATGGCGGCATCCTGCGGATCGGCGCTGCCCATAGCATGGGCTTCCCGCCCATGCCACCTGCGATTTTGATGTCCTTGTTTGATATCCTTGGGAGATCAGGCGCAGGCGCGCGCGATCGCCAGGAAATCCTCGGCCTTGAGGCTGGCGCCACCGACGAGCGCACCGTCGACATTGGCGACGTTCATCAGCTCGGCCGCATTGCTGGGCTTGACCGAACCGCCATAGAGCAGCCGGACACCGGCAGCTGCGGCCTTGCCGAGGAGGCGCCCGAGCTCAGCCCGGATCGCCTCATGCACCTCGGCGACGTCGGCCGCGGTCGGCGTCAGGCCGGTGCCGATCGCCCAGACCGGCTCATAGGCGACGACCAGCGAGGCCGCCGTCGCGCCATCCGGCACCGAGCCGCGCAGCTGCTTCTTCACGATCGCCAGCGCCTTGCCGGCCTCGCGCTCGTCCCTGGTCTCGCCGACGCAGACGATCGGTGTCAGCCCCGCCGCCAGCGCCGCCTCGGCCTTGGCCTTCACCGTCGCATTGCTCTCGCCGTGCAAGGTACGACGCTCGGAATGCCCGACGATCGCATAGCTCGCGCCGGCATCGACCAGCATCGGCGCAGAAATCTCGCCGGTATAGGCACCGCTCGCATGGGCGCTGCAATCCTGCCCGCCGGTCGCGATGCCCGAGCCGATCAGCGCTGCCGTCAGCGTGAACAGCAGGGTCGTGGGCGGGCAGATGGCGAGGTCTACGGCTCGCCGCAGCGCGGCGTCGTGGCCCTTGGCGACCTCGGCTGCGATGGCAAGGTCGGCCTTCAGCCCGTTCATCTTCCAGTTGCCCGCCACCAGCGGCTTGATCGTTCGCGTCACGGCTGCTCTCCAAATCTTGTCCCTTGCGCTCTAGCAACGCCGTCACATGATCGCAATCGAGGCCAGTCGCAGCGATTGCCGGAAGGCGCCGCTCTTCCTATAAGCGGCGCGCAGCGGCACGGCCGCGAGAGAATTGGGAAGACCGGACCATGATGATGCAGGGCCTGCGCAAGGCGGGACAGAGCCTGATCGGCAGGATCGTCGTCGCGATCATGTTCGGCTTCCTGATCATCTCCTTCGCGGTCTGGGGCATCGGCGACATCTTCCGCGGCTATGGCCGCAACGCCGTCGCCGTCGTCGGCAAGACCGAAATCGGCCTCGAGCAGGTGCGCACGGCCTATCAGAACGAGATCCAGCAATTGCAGCGCCAGCAGCGCCGCCAGATCGGCCCAGATCTCGCCCGGGCGCTCGGCCTCGACCAGCGCGTGATCTCGCGCCTCGTCACCGACGCGACGCTGGACCAGACGGCTCAGAAGATGGGTCTTGCCGTCTCCGACGAGACCGTGCGCAACATCCTCTTCACCGATCCGAACATGAAGAACGCTGCCGGCCAGTTCGATCCGGCCCGCTTCAACGAGCTGCTGCGCGCGATCGGCATGAACGAGCAGCAATTCGTGCGCGAGCAGCGCGCCGTGACGATGCGCCAGGAAATTGCCGAGATGGTCGTCGGCGCGGTCACGGCCCCGGTCGCCCTGCAGGAGCTCGGTCATCGCCTGCGCCATGAGCAGCGCGAGATCGCCTACATCACCCTGCCCGACAGCGCCGCGGGCGAGATCGCCGCGCCGAGCGACGAGGTGCTGCGCAAGTATTTCGACGAGCGCAAGGCCGCCTTCCGCGCACCCGAATACCGCACCGCCAATGTGCTCGTCCTGACGGCCGCCAGCCTCGCAGACCCGAGCAAGGTCAGCGATGCCGACGCCCGTGCCCGCTACGAGCAGGTGAAGACCCAGCGCTTCGGCTCGGCCGAGCGCCGCACCGTCCAGCAGATCGGCTTCCCCTCCATGGAGGAGGCAAAGGCCGCCAAGGCGAAGATCGACGCCGGCGAGACCTTCGAGGCGATCGGCGCCGGCCGCAACGTCGCCGAGGCCGATCTGACGCTCGGCACCTTCACCCGCGAGGGCCTGTTCGATCCGGCCGTGCGCGACGCTGCCTTCGCCTTGGCGCAGGGAGCGGTCAGCGAGCCCGTACAAGGCAGCTTCGGCGTCGTTCTGCTGCGCGTCCCGGCCATCGAGGCTGCCCGGCTCAAGAGCTTCGAGGAGGTCGCCGACGAGGTCCGCCGCGATGTCGCGACGAGCCGCGCCGCCGAGCAGTTGACCGATCTGCACGACAAGGTCGAGGACCAGCGCGCCTCGGCCAGGCCGCTGCCGGAGATCGCCAAGGAATTCAATCTCGCCTTGCGCAATTTCGGCCCGGCCGATGCCAGCCTCGGCAAGCCCGACGGCACGCAGGAGCTCTCCCTCCCCGGCGGCGATACGACGCTGCAGGCGCTGTTCCGCTCGGATATCGGCGTCGACAACGAAGCCGTGCGCCTACCCAACAATGGCGGCTATGTCTGGTTCGACGTGACCAAGATCGACCCACCGCGCGAGCGCGGCTTCGACGAGGTCAAGGCCGAGGCCGAGAAGCAATGGCGTTCCGACGAGATCGCCTCGCGCCTTTCGGCTCAGGCCCGCGAGATCGTGCAGAAGCTCGACGCCGGCGAGAAGCTCGACGCAATCGCCTTCGCGCAGGGGCTCGCCTTCGAGGACGCGACGCTCGGCCGCCAGGACCAGAGCGACGCCCTGCCGCGCAATGTCGTCTCGCTGGTCTTCGGCACGCCGGCCGGCAAGGCTGGCTCGGCTGCGGTCGAGAACACCGGCCGCGTCGTCTTCCAGGTCAAGGCTGCGACGGTCAGCCCCTATGCCCGCACCACAGAGGATGCCGAGAACTTCGTAAAGCTGCTGACGTCGAGCATCAGCGAGGATCTTCTCGCCCAATATGTCGGCAAGCTGCAGAACGATCTCGGCGTCCAGGTCAACCAGGCGGCGCTGCGCAACGCCACCGGCGGCCAGAACTGAAGCAGGACGCATGGATCCGGCAGCCGATTTCGCCCGCTTCGCCGCCGCCTACGCGGCCGGCGAGCCGCAATTGCTGACGCTGTCGCTGGTCGGCGATTGCGAGACACCGGTCGCCGCCTTCCTGAAGCTGCGCCATGCCTATAAGGGGCCGGCCTTCCTGCTCGAATCGGTCGAGGGCGGCGCCGTGCGCGGCCGCTACTCGATGATCGGGCTCGATCCGGACCTGATCTGGCGCTGCCATCGCGGCCAGGCCTCGCTCCGCCGGCTGGTACAGGACGAGGACTTTGTCCCCGATCCGCGCCCGGCCTTCGACTCGCTGCGCGCCTTGCTCGCCGAGAGCGCCATCCCCGATCGCGACGGCCTGCCGCCGATGGCGGCGGGCGTCTTCGGCTATCTCGGCTACGACATGGTACGCCTGATGGAGCGCCTGCCGGAGCCGAAGGCGACAGGCCCCGGCGTGCCCGACGCCATCCTGACGCGGCCGACGCTGATGGTGGTGTTCGATTCGATCCGTGACGAGATCACGGTGGTGACGCCGGTGCGGCCGCAGGCGAACGTCCCCGCCCGCGCCGCCCACGAGCGGGCGCAAGAACGGCTCGAGGCGGTAGTGCGGGCCCTCGAAGGCCCCCTCCCCGACGAGGCCGGCATCGACATCGCGGCGATCCCCCACCCGGAATCGACCTCGAACACCAGCGAGGCCGAATTCCACGCCATGGTCGCGACGGCGCAGGAATATGTCCGCGCCGGTGACATCTTTCAGGTCGTGCTGTCGCAGCGCTTTGAAGCGCCGTTCGAACTGCCGCCCTTCGCGCTCTACCGTGCCCTGCGGCGGGTCAACCCGGCGCCCTTCCTCTGCTATCTCGATTTCGAGGCCTTCCAGATCGTCTGCTCCAGCCCGGAGATCCTAGTCCGGCTGCGCGACGGCAAGGTCACCATCCGCCCGATCGCCGGTACCCGGCCCCGCGGGGCGACGCCCGCCGCCGACGAAGCCCTCGCCGACGAGCTGCTGGCCGACCCCAAGGAACGGGCCGAGCATCTGATGCTGCTCGATCTCGGCCGCAATGATGTCGGCCGGGTCGCCGAGATCGGCAGCGTCAACGTCACCGATTCCTTCTTCATCGAGCGCTACAGCCAGGTGATGCACATCGTCTCGAACGTCGAGGGACGCATCTCCGGCAAGCACGATGCGCTCTCGGCCCTCGCCGCCGGCTTCCCGGCCGGCACCGTCTCCGGCGCGCCGAAGGTGCGAGCCATGGAGATCATCGACGAGCTCGAGAAGGACGGGCGCGGCGCCTATGGCGGCTGCATCGGCTATTTCGGCGCCAATGGCGAGATGGACACCTGCATCGTCCTGCGCACCGCGGTCGTCCAGAACGGCCGCATGCAGGTCCAGGCCGGCGCCGGCATCGTCTACGATTCGAATCCGGCCTCCGAGCAGCTCGAATGCATCAACAAGGCCAAAGCCCTGTTCAAGGCGGCCGAGGAAGCCGTGCGCTTCGCCGCGCGCAGCCGGCGGGGGCAGTGATCGCGGCGCGCTTTTTCGCATGCGCAACTCCCGGAGGCGCATGCGGCCTGCTCACTTGCGCGCCACGTTTTCGCCCGCGCATATTGCCGGTAGTCGAGAGCGCCACTCCCTAGCCCTTGGGTTGCTTCGGACGGCCACTCAGCAATCAGAACCGACCCTGCCCGCTGGCACGAATGCCTGAAGCGGAAAGACAGGGCTCGGTGACAAATGGAGAGGAAACCATGCGTTTGCGCGCAACCATGATCAGCAGCGGTATCGCTCTGGCGCTTCTGGCCGGCACGGCCGCCTTCGCGCAGCAGGCCCAGAAGGTGACGGTCGCCGTCACCGCCATCGTCGAGCACCCGGCGCTCGATGCCGCCCGCGACGGCGTCAAGAAGGCACTGGAGGAGGCCGGCTACAAGGACGGTACGAACCTGACCTTCCGCTATGAATCGGCCCAGGGCTCGCCGGCGACGGCAGCGCAGATCGCCCAGAAATTCGCCGGCGAGAACCCGAATGTGATCGTTGCGATCGCCACCCCCTCCGCCCAGGCGATGGTCACGGCGACGCAGACGATCCCGGTGGTCTTCACCGCCGTGACCGACCCGGTCGCCGCCCAGATCGTCAAGGACAAGCAGGCGCCGGGCGGCAACGTCACCGGCATCTCCGACTTCTCGCCGCTGGAGGCCCAGTTCGACCTGATCAAGGAGCTGGTGCCTTCGGCCAAGAAGATCGGCGTCGTCTTCAACCCCGGCGAGGCCAACAGCGTCGCGCTGCTCAACGCCGTCAAGGCGCTGGCTCCAGCCCGCAGCCTGCAGATCGTCGAGGCTTCGGCCGGCCGCACCGCCGATGTCTCGGCTGCCGCGCAGAGCCTGGTCGGCAAGGTCGATGCGATCTATCTGCCGACCGACAACACCATCATCTCGGCGCTCGGCACCGTGCTGGCTGTCGGCACCGACAACAAGCTGCCGGTCTTCACCGGCGACACCGAGTCGGTCCAGAAGGGCTCGGTCGCCTCGATCGGCTTCGACTATTTCCAGGTCGGCGTCGAAACCGGCGCGGTGGTCGTGCGCGTCCTCAAGGGCGAGAAGCCCGGCACCATCCCGGTCAAGAACGCCAGCGGCAGCAACCTCGTCCTCAACGCCAAGGCCGCTGCCGCCATGGGCGTGACGATCCCGGCCGCCGTGCAGGCTCGTGCCAAGCAGGTGATCAACTGATCTGAAAACGCGGCGGCGTCCCCGCGCCGCCGCGTCCGGCCGCCTACCCTTTCCAGAACAGAACTAGCAGGGCGACCGATGAGTCTCATCGCTACCCTGGGCGCCATCGAGATCGGACTGGTGTTCGCTCTGGTGGCGCTCGGCGTCTACATCACCTTCCGCGTCCTCGACTTTCCCGACCTGACGGTCGACGGCACCTTGCCGCTCGGCGCCGCCGTCGCGGCGGCGATGATCGCCGGCGGGGTCAATCCGGTGCTCGCGACGCTGGCGGCGATCGTCGCCGGCTGCCTCGCCGGCACGGTCACCGCCTGGCTCAACATCCGCTTTTCGATCCTGCATCTGCTCGCCGGCATCCTGACGATGACGGCGCTGTTCTCGATCAATCTGCGGGTGATGGGCGTGCCCAACATCCCCCTGATGAACCGGCCGACGGTGATCGACTTCTTCACCTGGCTGAACCCGCTGATCGCCGCCGCTGGACTGCCCGCCCGCCCGACCCTGCGTGTGCTCGCGCTGCTGATCATCGTCACCGTGATCGCCGCTTTGCTCGCCCGCTTCCTCAAGACCGAATTCGGCCTCGCCATGCGCGCCACCGGCGCCAATCCGCGCATGGCCCGCGCGCAAGGCATCCGCACCGACATGTACATCTATGTCGGCGTCGCCCTCTCGAACGGCCTCGTCGCCTTGGCGGGCGCCCTGTTCGCGCAGACGGCGGGCTTCGCCGATGTCAGCATCGGCACCGGCACGATCATCGCCGGCCTCGCCGCCGTCATCCTCGGCGAGACGATCTTCCGCACGAAATCGATCGTCGTCGCGGTGTTCTCCTGCTTGATCGGCGCCATCGCTTACCGCCTTGCCATCGCGCTGGCCCTGAACGCCGGCTGGCTCGGCCTGCGCGCCTCCGACCTCAACCTGGTCACGGCGGTGCTGGTCGGCATCGCCCTGATGCTGCCCGGCGTCGCCAATCCGCTGCGCAGCCTGTTCAAGCGGAGCGCGCCATGATCAGCGTCCGGGATGTCCATGTCACCTTCGGGCGCGGAACGCCGCTGGAAAACCGGGCGCTGCGCGGTCTCGATCTCTCCGTGCCCGATGGCGAGTTCATCACGGTCATCGGCTCGAACGGCGCCGGCAAGTCGACATTGCTCAACGTCCTCAGCGGCGATGCCCGGGCCGAACGCGGCACCGTCGAGGTCGACGGCATCGACGTGACGCGCTGGCCGACACCCAAGCGCGCCGGCCTGATCGCCCGCGTCTTCCAGGATCCGATGGCCGGCACCTGCGAACGCCTGACGATCGAGGAGAACATGGCGCTGGCCCAGGCGCGCGGCCGCGCCCGCGGCCTCGGCGCGGCGCTCGACCGCCCGCGCCGCGCCCTGTTCCGCGACAAACTGGCGGTACTCGGCCTCGGCCTGGAGAATCGCCTCGGCGATTCGATGGGCCTGCTGTCCGGCGGGCAGCGCCAGGCCGTCAGCCTGCTGATGTCGACGCTGGCGGGAACCAAGACTTTGCTGCTCGACGAGCACACCGCCGCGCTCGACCCGCGCACCGCCGCCTTCGTGCTCGACCTGACCCGGCGCATCGTCGACGAGCAGAAGCTGACCGCGCTGATGGTCACCCATTCGATGCGTGACGCGCTCGACCATGGCAGCCGCACCGTGATGCTGCACGAGGGCAAGGTCGTCTTCGACATCGCCGGTGAGCGCCGCAAGGCGATGGACGTGCCGGACCTGCTGCGCCTGTTCAAGCAGGTCCGCGGCGAGGAGCTCTCGGACGACAGTCTGCTGCTGAGTTGAGGCTTCAGGCTGTCAGGCCCGGATCTTCACATTCCGTGCCAGGAAATCGATGAAGGCCCGCATCCGCGCCGGCACGAAGCCGCCCTGCCCGAGATAGACGGCGTGGATGACCTCGATATCGCCGGCGTTGAAGTCCTCCAGCACCGTGACGAGCCGCCCTGCGGCGACCTCGGCCTGGGTATGAAAGCGCCCCAGCCGCGCAAGGCCAACGCCAGCAACAGCGAGCTGGCGCGCGATCTCGCCGTCGCCAACCTGGGTGTTACCGACCGCGGCGATCGAGATCAGCGTGCCGTCGACGCGAAACGGCCAGCCCTCGACCGACCTAGCGAAATTGAAGCCGATCAAGTTGTGCTTCACCAACTCGGCCGGCGTCTTTGGCTCGCCATGGCGGGCGAGATAATCGGGCGAGGCGACGACCGCGACGGCGCTCTCACCGATCTTGCGCGCCATCAGCTGGTTACCGCGCAAGGGCCCGGGTCCAACCCGGATCGCGATATCCGCCCGCTCCTCGATCAGGTCGACCACCTGGTCGGTGAAGACGAGATCGACCGAGAGCTCGGGATGCTCGGCCAGGAAAGCCGGCACCAGCGGCAGCAGAACCTGATTGCCGAAGGCGACATTGGCGTTGACCCGCACCCGCCCGCGCGGCGCCTTGCCCGCCGCCGCCTCGCATTCCGCCTCGGCGATGTCGGAGAGGATGGTGACGCAGCGCTGGTGGAAAGCCTGCCCTTCCGCCGTCAATTGCAGCTTGCGCGTCGAGCGATTGACCAATCTGGCGCCGAGCCGCGCCTCCAATCTCGTGACCAGCTTGCTGACGGCAGACGGCGTCATCCCGAACAGCTTGGCCGCGGCGGAGAAACCGCCGCGCTCGACCACGGCCGCGAACACTTCCATCTCGCCGGAACGGTTGCTGAGCAAGGCTGCCATGGTGAACTCAAGTCACAAGTGATGTTACGAGCGGCATCCTAGTTCAAATCACCGCATTGCACCATCTGGCTGGGGATCATCCCCTTTCGCCTGGCGCGGAGCCTCCCATGCCCATTGCCGTCTATGCCCTCACTGCCGGTGCCTTCGGCATCGGCACCACCGAATTCGTCATCATGGGCCTGCTGCTGCAGGTTGCCGCCGACCTGCAGGTCTCGGTCGCGATGACCGGCCTGCTGATCTCCGGCTATGCGCTCGGCGTCTTCGTCGGCGCGCCCGTCCTGACCCTCGCCACCCGCAAGCTGCCGCGCAAGCAGGTGCTGATCCTGCTGATGGCGATCTTCACCCTCGGCAACATCGCCTGTGCGCTCGCGCCGAGCTACGGGCTTCTGATGGCGGCGCGCATTGTCACCTCGCTGGCGCATGGCACCTTCTTCGGCGTCGGCTCGGTCGTCGCAACCAGCCTCGTCCCCGAGGACAAGAAGGCCTCGGCCATCGCCGTGATGTTCACCGGCCTCACCATCGCGACCCTGCTCGGCGTGCCCGCCGGCGCCTGGCTCGGCCTGCATTTTGGCTGGCGCGCCACCTTCTGGACCATCGCCGTGATCGGTGTCGTCGCCATGCTGGTGCTCGCCCGCCTCGTCCCGGCCGACAAGGGCAAGGTCGAGGTCGCGCCGCTGCGTCAGGAACTCGCCACCCTCGCCGACCCGCAGGTGCTGCTCGGCCTCGCCATGACGGTGCTCGGCTTCGGCGGTGTCTTCGCGGTCTTCACCTATATCCAGCCGATCCTGGTCGAGATCACCGGCTTCTCGCAGGAAGCGGTCTCGCCGATCTTGCTGCTCTTCGGCCTCGGCCTGATCGTCGGCAACATGCTCGGCGGCAAGCTCGCCGACCGCAACCTGCCGGTTGCCCTGCTCGCGACCACCGCAACGCTCGCTATCGTGCTCTTCGCGATGACCGCGACGCTGCGCTCGCCCGTCGCGGTCACGGTCTTCGTCGGCCTGATCGGCGCTGCTGCCTTCGCCACCGTCGCTCCCTTGCAGATGCGCGTGCTCGACAAGGCGGGACCTGCCGGGCGTAACCTCGCCTCCAGCCTCAACATCGCCGCCTTCAACCTCGGCAATGCCTTTGGCGCCTGGCTCGGCGGCGTCACCATCGAGCATGGCCCGGGGCTCGGCGCCGTGACCTGGGTCGCTGCCTTGGTGCCGCTGGCGAGCCTGGTGCTGGCGGTGATCAGCCTGCGCCTCGACAAGCGCCCGCAGACGGCGCTCCAGACCGCATCGGCCTCCTGCCAGCAGTGAACGTCATCAAAGGTTTAGAACAAGGAATTCGACCATGGACTACAGATATCTCGGCCGCTCCGGCCTCAAGGTTCCCGCCCTCAGCTTCGGCGCCGGCACCTTCGGCGGCCAGGGCCCGCTCTTCAGCAACTGGGGCACCAGCGACGCCAGGGAAGCGACCCGCCTCGTCGACATCTGCCTGGAAGCAGGCGTCAATCTGTTCGACACCGCCGATGTCTATTCGAACGGCGCCTCCGAGGAGGTGCTCGGTGCGGCGATCAAGGGTCGGCGCGACAAGGTCCTGGTCTCGACCAAGATGAGCTTGCCTATGGGCGACGGCCCCAATGAGGCCGGCTCATCGCGCAGCCGGCTGATCGACGGCACCGAGGCCGCGCTGCGCCGGCTCGGCAGCGATCATATCGACCTGCTCCAGCTCCACGCCTTCGACGCCTTCACCCCGATCGAGGAGGTGCTCTCGACGCTCGACGCGCTGGTCCGTGCCGGCAAGATCCGCCAGGTCGGCGTCTCCAACTTCGCCGGCTGGCAATTGATGAAGTCGCTGGCGCTCGCCGAGAAGCACGGCTTCCCGCGCTATGTCGCCCATCAAGTCTATTATTCTCTGGTCGGCCGCGACTATGAGTTCGACCTGATGCCGCTCGGCCTCGACCAGGGCGTCGGCGCGCTCGTCTGGAGCCCGCTCGGCTGGGGCCGCCTCACCGGCAAGATCAGGCGCGGGCAGAAGCTGCCCGAAGGCAGCCGCCTGCACCAGACCGCCGATTTCGGCCCGCCGGTCGATGACGAGAAGCTCTACGACATCGTCGACGTGCTCGATGCGCTCGCCGAGGAAACCGGCAAGACCGTTCCGCAGATCGCGATCAACTGGCTGGTGCAGCGCCCGACCGTCGCCTCGGTGATCATCGGCGCCCGCAACGAGCAGCAATTGCGCGACAATCTCGGCGCCGTCGGCTGGGCTCTGACGCCAGAGCAGATCGTAAGGCTCGACAAGGCAAGCGCCACCGTTCCGCCCTATCCGGCCTTCCCTTATCATCGCCAGGAAGGCTTCGCCCGGCTCAATCCGCCGGTCGTTTAGGCCTCAAAACCCTTTCTTGGTCATCCCGGACGCAGCGAAGCGGAGATCCGGGATCCATGCCAGAGCATCTCCGAAAGAGGTTCCGGAATGGGTCCCGGGTCGGGCTTCGCCCGCCCGGGACGACCTGGTTTGAAGAAACATCGACGCAGCTTGATTTTTTTGCTCCGCGATTGTCGGCTGCCGGCCCGGCCGATCGTCCTTGGCCTGAACCGGAGCGCCGCGCATGCACTACGCCATCCTTTGCTATCATTCCGAAGAGGTCGTCACGGCCTGGACGAAGGAGCAGAACGAGGAGGTCATGGGCCGCCTCGAAAAGATCCGCCAGCGCATCGCCAAGGAAGGCAAGCTCGGCCCGGTCGCCCGCCTGCTGCCGACCACGGCGGCGACGACGCTGCGCAAGGATCGCGATCCGCCGCTGATCATCGACGGCCCCTTCGCCGAGACCAAGGAGCAGTTCCTCGGCTTCTACATCGTCGACGTCGCCGATCTCGACGAGGCGCTCGGGATCGCGCGCGAGCTCGGCGAGGCCAATCCGGGCGGTGCCTTCGAGGTCCGCCCGCTCGCCGTCTACTATCCGGCCGGAGTCTGACCATGGCCGAGATCGCCTGGATCCATGCGGCGCTGACCTCGGCGCGCCCTCAGGCGATCAGCGCCCTGCTCCGCTATTTCCGCGATCTCGACATCGCCGAGGAGGCCTATCAGGAGGCCTGCCTCCGTGCGCTCCGGACCTGGCCGCAGAACGGCCCGCCGCGCGATCCTGCCGCCTGGCTGATCTTCGTCGGCCGCAATGTCGCGCTCGACCAGGTCAGACGGCAGAAGAAGCAGGAAGCCCTGCCGGACGAGGACAGGCTCTCCGATCTCGGCGACGCCGAGAGCGAAGTCGCCGAGCGGCTCGACGGCGGCCATTACCGCGACGACATCCTGCGGCTGCTCTTCATCTGCTGCCATCCCGACTTGCCGGCGACGCAGCAGGTGGCGCTCGCCTTGCGCATCGTCTCGGGTCTCAGCGTCAAGCAGATCGCCCGCGCCTTCCTCGTCGGCGAAAGCGCGATGGAGCAGCGCATCACCCGGGCCAAGGCCCGCGTCGCCGCTGCGAACGTGCCGTTCGAGACGCCCGGCCCGGTCGAGCGCGCCGAACGCCTCGCGGCGGTGGCGGCAATGCTCTACCTCGTCTTCAACGAGGGCTATTCGGCCAGTGGCGCCGAGGCAGATCGTCGCCGGCCGTTCAGCGAAGAAGCCATCCGCCTGACGCGGCTGCTGCTGCGCCTGTTCCAGACCGAGCCCGAGATCATGGGCCTGTTGGCACTCATGCTGCTCCAGCACGCTCGCACAGCCGCGCGGCTCGACGCCGACGGCCAGATTGTCCTGCTCGACGATCAGGATCGCAGCCTCTGGGACCGCCAGATGATCGCTGAGGGTCTGGCGCTGATCGACAAGGCGATGCGCCATCGCAGGCCCGGTCCCTACCAGATCCAGGCGGGGATCGCCGGCGTTCACAGCCGCGCGGCGCAGCCGGACGAGACCGACTGGGCCCAGATCGACATCCTCTACGCCACGCTGGAGCACATCCAGCCCTCGCCGGTGATCACGCTCAACCGCGCCGTCGCCGTCGCCAAGCTGCGTGGGCCCGAAGCTGCGCTCGCCATGGTCGAACCGCTGGAACAGCAGCTCTCGGGCTATTTCTACTTCTTCGGCTTCAAGGGCTGGCTGCTGATGCAGCTCGGCCGCGACCGCGAGGCCCGCACCACCTTCGACCGCGCCATCTCGCTCGCCGGCTCCGCCAGTGAAGCCGCCCATATCCGCCAGCATATCGACCGGCTGATGCGCGAGAGCGGGCAGGTCGCAGCCGGCTGAGGACCGCGACAGAGCAGCGTTGAAGATTTTTTCGGTGCCGTGTCGGCACCACGCCCGCCCGTTCGTCCTTGCCTCAAAGGGGCGACGAGCGGACGACGCTGGCTTGATGCAGCCAGAGCCGAAAACTCGTCAATCACAACCGCTTGCTTCTGGATCCTGAGTTTCGGGATCGGAAGCGGCCAGTGCAGCGAGGAGACCGGCCATGTCGCATATCACCGTCAGCAAGGAAGACTGGATCGCCGCCCGCAAGGCCCTGCTCGTCAAGGAGAAGGAGCTGACGCGCCAGCGCGATGCGATCGCCGCCGAGCGCCGCGCCCTGCCGCGCATCCGGATCGAGAAGGAATACGTCTTCGACACGCCCGCCGGGAAGCAGACACTCGCCGACCTGTTCCGCGGCCGCAGCCAGCTTATCGTCAAGCACTTCATGCTGGCTCCCGGCCAGTTGGAAGGCTGCGTCGGCTGCTCCTTCGAGTCCGACCATGTCGACGGTGTGCTCAGGCATCTCGAACGCCATGACGTCGCCTATGTCGCGGTGGCGCGCGCGCCGCTCGCCGAGATCGAGGCCTATAAGCGCCGCATGGGCTGGCGCTTCCATTGGGTCTCGTCCCATGGCAGCGATTTCAACTACGATTTCGACGTCTCCTACACGCCGGAACAGCTCGCCAACGCCTTCTACAATTTCGAGACGATCGCCTCGCCGCTGGAGGACCTCTCCGGCCATACCGTCTTCGAGAAGGATGCGGACGGAGTGATCTACCAGACCTATTCGACCTTCGGCCGCGGCGCCGAGGAGGTGCTCGGCACCTACATGTATCTCGACCTGACGCCGAAGGGCCGCAACGAGACCGGCCCGGCCGGCAACCTCACCGACTGGGTTCGCCCGCACGATCGCTACGACACCCCCGGCAAGACCGACATGACCGGCCGCTGGCGCGAGGAGCCGGCTACGTCCTGCTGCCATGCTCCAGCGGTCGGCCAAGGGTAGCCACCGCGGGCGTTAGCTCGCGCTGGCGCCTTCGCTCTCCAGGCTGAGCGCGAGCTTGCGCAGCAGCGCTGCAAGCTCGGCCTGCTCGCGTGTGTTCAAACCTGCGAGCAGGCGCTTCTCCAGCTCCATGTCCTCACGGAAGGCGACCTCGGCCTTGGCGTGGCCGGCCTCGGTCAGTTCGACCAGGAGACTGCGCTTGTCCTCCTCCGCCGCGTGCCGCCGGATCAGTCCGGCTGCCTCCAGGCGGTTGAGGCGAGCCGTGAGCCCGCCCGAGGAGATCATCAGCGTGCGGTAGAGTTCGGTCGGCGTCAGCCGCCAGGGGGCGCCGGAGCGTCGCAGGGTCGAGATCACGTCGAACTCGCCGGCATCGAGACCGTGCCTCGCGAAAACCGCCTCGATCCCAGGCCGCAGCCGCAAGGTGATCCGGCGCGCCCGGCCGATCACCGCCATGGGCGAGGTATCCAGTTCCGGTAGCTCGTGCTGCCACTGCTCGCGCAAGCGATCGATATGGTCGCCGCCCTGCCCCGCTTCAACGCTCATCCCAACCTCCGCTGAATCTCGTGACGAGCACCATGAATATATCTTGACACCAAGACAATATCAAAACTATCTTGCTGACAAGATAACTACCGAAGCGACAGCGCGAAAAAAACTCACTCGCCCTGTCGGAACGTCCGGGCCGCCAACGTCCTTGTGGCAGATCACCGGATACGCCGGCCCCGAACCTCAGACGAAACCCTGCCAACACGACCTCGGAGTTCGACAATGTCCCAGCCAGCAGAAGCCATCCAGCCGCAAGCTCAGCCTGCGACTCTGGGCGGCATCGTCGCCTATCTCAGCGTCGATGGCGCGGTGAAGGCCTCGGAGTTCTACCAGAAGGCCTTTGGCGCGCAGGAAGTGGCGCGCATGCCGGTCGACGAGAAGGGCCGGACCATGCACGTTCACCTTTATGTCAATGACGGCTCGCTGATGCTGAGCGATCCCTATCCGGAGCACGGCTACGGTTGGGAGAAGCCGCAGGGCTTCACCCTGACCATGCGGGTCGACGATATCGACTTCTGGTGGAAGCGCGGCGTCGAGGCCGGCATGGAGGTCGTCACCCCGGTCGAGCTGATGTTCTGGGGCGAGCATTACGGCCAGTACCGCGATCCGTTCGGCGTGCTCTGGGCCCTCGTCTCGGCCGCCAGGTAAGCATCGGCGCCGGGCAGCCGGCGCCATCCACATCGTCATTGGCTTTCCGTTCGGCTGCTTTCGCAGCCGGGTCGGCGGAGCTTTGCCCAATCGGAGCCTTCCATGCAGTCCGACGCCTCGACCAACACACCCTCGGGACAGCTCTGGACCGGCCGCATCATGAGCGGCCTCGTCGTCGCCTTCCTGATTTTCGACGGCGGCATCAAGCTCGCGCCGCTCGCCATCGTCACCGAGACGATGCAGCAGCTCGGCTACTCCGGCTCGCCGGAGCTGGCGCGCGGGCTCGGCGTGATGACGCTCGTCATAGCGCTGCTCTACGCGCTGCCACGCACCTCGATCCTCGGCGCCATCCTGCTGACCGGCCTGCTCGGCGGCGCCATGGCGACGCATCTGCGCGTCGGCAGCCCGCTCTTCAGCCATCTCCTCTTCGGCCTCTATCTCGGCCTCTTGGCCTGGGGCGGCCTTTATCTGCGCGATGCACGGCTGCGCCGCCTGATCCCCGTCCGTCTCGACGCCTGACCCCCACCCCCCCAACACAGGAGAGTGCCATGCTCACATACATCGCCATCGCCGTGCTCGCCCTTGTCGCCGGCCTCCTCATTGTCGCCGCACGCAAGCCCGATGTTTTCCAGGTCAGCCGTTCCGCGACGATCCGGGCGACGCCCGAGCGCATCTTTGCCTTGCTCGCGGACTTCCAGGAATGGGGCGCCTGGTCGCCCTATGAGAAGAAGGATCCGGCGATGAAGCGCAGCTTCAAGGGCGCGACCTCCGGCGTCGGCGCCGTCTACGTCTTCGACGGCAACAAGCAGGCCGGCACCGGCGAGCTTACGATCGTCGAGGTCCAGGCGCCGGTGAAGCTCGCCGTCACGCTCGACATGACCAAGCCGATGGCCTGCCACAACCTGATCACCTTCACCCTTGCCCCGGCAGAGGGCGGCACGCTGGTGACCTGGCACATGCAGGGCGCCTGCCCGTTCATGGGCAAGGTCATGGGCACGATCTTCAACATGGACCGCATGGTCGGCGGCGATTTCGAAAAGGGCCTGGCCGCCCTCAAGCAGGCCACCGAGCGGCCGCAGCTGGTTGCTGCCGCGGCCTGACCTCAGCGCATTCGACTGTTCACCCCAGAGAAGCCAAGCAAAGGAGGAAGTGCCATGACCAACGCAGCAGAACTCGACAAGCGGCAGGCCGGCGACCTGTCCGGTTGCATGCCGTCGAAGCCCCAGGCGGAGCATGACTGGCTCCACCAGCTCATCGGCGAATGGACCTATGAGACCGAGTGCATGATGGGGCCGGACCAGCCGCCGATGAAGTCTTCGGGCACGCAATCCTACTCGTCCATCGGCGGGCTCTGGCTCGTCGGCGACGGCACCGGCGCCATGCCAGACGGCAGCCCGGCGACGACCCGGATCACGCTCGGCTACGATCCGCTCAAGGAACGCTATGTCGGCTCCTTCGTCGGCTCGATGATGAGCGGTCAGTGGGTCTACTCCGGCACCCGCAGCGCCGACGGCAAAGTGCTGACCCTCGACACCGAGGGGCCCGATTTCACCAAGCCCGGCAAGACGGCGGCCTATCAGGACATCGTCGAGATCAAGGGGCCGGACCATCATGTCCTGTCCTCGCGCGCCAAGGGCGAGGATGGCCAGTGGGTCCAGTTCATGACGGCGCATTACCGCCGGGTGAAATGACAGCCCGGCGCCGACACGGCTGAAGACTTTCGAGGGCGCAGAGCAACCAGCTCCGCGCCCTCGCGCTTGACCCGCACGCGCGTTCGGGGGCATGTGCAAGCCCTAAAGAAACTGGGTTGGGGACGGCCTAGAGGCGATGCGCATCCTGCTGATCGACAATTACGACAGCTTCACCTGGAACCTGGTCCACCTGATCGGCGGGCTCGGGGCTGAGGTCGATGTGCGCCGCAACGACACGCTCTCCGTCGATGACGCTCTCGCCGGCGACCATGACGCGATCGTGCTCTCGCCCGGCCCCTGCACCCCGAACGAAGCCGGCATCTGCCTCGATCTCGTCCGCCAGGGCGCTGACCGGAAGCCGATCTTCGGCGTCTGCCTGGGCTTGCAGACGATCGGCCAGGTCTTCGGCGGCGAGGTCGTGCGCGCGCCCCTGCCGATGCACGGCAAGGTCTCGACCATCACCCATCGGGCCCGCGGCCTGTTCCATGGCATCAACGGCCCGCTCGAGGCGACGCGCTATCATTCGCTTGTGGTTCGCCGCGAGAGCTGCCCGGCCGAGCTTTCGATCGAGGCCGAATCCGGCGACGGCATGATCATGGCGCTGTCGCATCGCGACCTGCCGGTCCACGGCGTGCAGTTCCACCCCGAGAGCATCGCCTCGGAGCACGGGGGGACGATCCTGCGCAATTTCCTCGATCTCGCCGAGCGATGGTCGCGCCAGACTCAAAAAACCGCCCTTTCCGCGACAGCCTGATCGATCGAGTTCCCATGGACGACTTCAAACCCTTCATCGCCAAGGTCGCGACCGGCGCCTCGCTGTCGCGCGAGGAGGCTCGTGACGCCTTCGAATCCATGCTCTCCGGCGAGGTCACGAATGCGCAGGCTGCCGCCTTCCTGATGGCGCTGCGCGTGCGCGGCGAGACCACCGAGGAGATCGCCGGCGCGGTCACCGCCATGCGTTCGCGCATGATCACTGTCGAGGCTCCGGCCGACGCGATCGACATCGTCGGCACCGGCGGCGATGCGTCGGGCTCCTATAATGTCTCGACCCTGGCCTCGATCATCGTCGCGGCCTGCGGCGTGCCAGTCGCCAAGCATGGCAACCGCGCGGCATCCTCGCGCTCGGGCGCGGCAGACGTCCTGACCGCGCTCGGCGTCAAGGTCGGGCTGGAATCGGCGGGCACCGAGCGCTGCATCGCCGAGGCTGGCGTCGGCTTCATGTTCGCGCCGACCCACCATGCCTCGATGCGCCATGTCGCGCCGGTGCGGACCGAGCTCGGCACCCGCACGATCTTCAATCTGGTCGGCCCGCTCTCCAACCCGGCCGGCGTGAAGAAGCAGCTCATCGGCGCCTTCTCCGAGACCTGGCTCGAGCCGATGGTCAAGGTGCTGCAGTCGCTGGGATCGACGACGGTCTGGGCCGTGCACGGCTCCGACGGCCTCGACGAGATCACCACGACAGGCCCGACCCGCGTGATCGCGCTGAAGGACGGCAAGATCGAGAGCTTCAACATCGCGCCCGAGGATGTCGGGATCTCCCGCGCGAGGCCCGAGGATCTGCGCGGCGGCGAGCCGGCGCAGAACGCGCAGGCGCTGCAGGACGTGCTCGGCGGCGCAAAAAGCGCCTTCCGCGACATCGCCGCCTTCAACGCCGCCGCTGCGCTCGTCGTCGCCGGCAAGGCCGCAGCGCTCGGCGAGGGGCTGGCGCAGGCCTATGCGGTGCTGGACAACGGCAAGGCCAAGGCCGCGCTCGCGGCTCTCGTCGCCAGCTCCAATGCGTGAGGCCATCCATGTCCGATATTCTCAAGCGGATCGAGGCCTATAAGCGCGAGGAGATCGCGGCGGCCCGCGCCGCCGTGCCGCAGGCCGAGATCGAAAAGCGCGCCGCGGCGCAAGCTGCCCCGCGCGACTTCATCGGCGCGCTCGAAGCGAAGCACCGCGCCGGCGGCCCGGCCCTGATCGCCGAGATCAAGAAGGCCTCGCCCTCCAAGGGCCTGATCCGCGCCGATTTCGACCCGCCAGCGCTGGCAAAAGCCTATGCCGCTGGCGGCGCGGCCTGCCTCTCGGTGCTCACAGACACGCCCTCCTTCCAGGGCCGGCCGGAATACCTCGCCGAAGCCCGCGCCGCCTCCGGCCTGCCGGGTCTGCGCAAGGACTTCATGTTCGAGCCCTACCAGGTCTTCGAAGCCCGGAGCTGGGGCGCCGACTGCATCCTGATCATCATGGCCTCGCTCGACGATGCCGCCGCGCGCGAACTCGTCGCGACGGCGAAAGCACTTGGCATGGCCGCGCTCGCCGAGGTCCATGACGAGGCCGAGCTCGACAGGGCGCTGACGCTCGACACCAGGCTGGTCGGCATCAACAACCGCGACCTGCGTTCTTTCGAGCTCAACCTCGCCGTCACCGAGCGGCTGGCGCCGCGCGTGCCGAAGGACCGCCTGCTGGTCGGTGAAAGCGGCATCTTCACTCATGCCGATATCGCCCGCCTGCAGGCCTGCGGCGTCAACACCTTCCTGGTCGGCGAGAGCCTGATGCGCCAGGCCGACGTGACGGCCGCGACGCGCGAGCTTCTGACGGGCAAGACGGCCGAGGCCGCGGCGTGAGCCGCCTCACCCATCTCGACCAGAAGGGCGAAGCCCATATGGTCGATGTCGGCGACAAGGCCGAGACCGTCCGCACGGCCATCGCCGAAGGCCACGTGGTGATGCAAGCCGGGACGCTGGCGATCGTCCGCGACGGCGAGGCCAAGAAGGGCGACGTGCTCGGCACCGCCCGCCTCGCCGGCATCATGGCCGCCAAGCGCGCGCATGAACTGATCCCGCTCTGCCACCCGCTGCTCCTGAGCAAGATCTCCGTGGACCTGTCGATCGACGAGGCCCTGCCCGGCGTGCGCGTCCGCGCCGAGGTCAAGCTCACCGGCAAGACCGGCGTCGAGATGGAAGCGCTGACTGCCGTCAGCGTCGCCTGCCTCACCGTCTACGACATGGTGAAGGCGGTCGATCGCGCCATGCATATCGAAGGTATCAGACTCGTGCATAAATCCGGCGGCAAGTCCGGAACCTACGAGATCGCAGGACCATAGGCATGAGCCTCACCCCCGTCCCGGTCGCGCTCAAGGCGCTGCTCGACAGCGTGCCCGGCCCGACCAAGGTCAAGACGCTGCCGCTGGCGCAATGCGCCGGCCGCGTGCTGGCTGCGGATGTCGCGGCGCTCCGGACCCAGCCGCCCTTCGCCAATTCGGCCATGGACGGCTATGCCGCCCGCGCGGCCGATCTGGAGCCGGGCAAGGAGCTCAAGGTCATCGGCGAATCCGCCGCTGGCCGCGGCTTTCCCGGCCCCGTCGGCCCAAGCGAAACAGTCCGCATCTTCACCGGCGCGCCGATCCCCGATGGCGCCGACGCGATCCTGATCCAGGAGCATGCCGAGGGCGTCGGCGGTCCGGTCATCCGCGTCACCAGGCGGGCGAGCAAAGGCCAGTTCATCCGCCCGGCCGGGCTCGATTTCGAGACCGGCGAGGTCCTGCTCAAGGCCGGCCGCCGGCTCGACAGCGCCGCACTCGGCCTGGCCGCCGCGGCCGGCCATCCGACGCTTTCGGTCCGCCGCAAGCCGCTGGTCGCGATCCTCGCCACCGGCGACGAGCTCGTCCTGCCGGGCGAGCCTGTCGGCCCCGACCAGATCGTCGCCTCGAACAGCTTCGCCCTCGCCGCTCTGATCGAGCAGGTTGGCGGCACTGCGCTCGACCTCGGCATCGCCCGCGACAACCACCCCGACCTGGCCGCCAAGATCGAGGCGGCACGCAACGCCGGCGCCGATGTTCTGATCACCCTCGGCGGCGCCTCGGTCGGCGAGCACGATCTCGTCCAGGCGGCGCTGAAGGCGCAAGGCATGGCGCTCGGCTTCTGGAAGATCGCGATGCGCCCGGGTAAGCCGATGATGATGGGCCGGCTCGGGCCCATGGTTGCACTTGGCCTTCCCGGCAACCCGGTCTCCTCGATCGTCTGCGGCCATCTCTTCGCCATGCCGCTGGTCGAGGCCCTGCTCGGCATCGCCGATCCCGAGCGCGACCGCAGCGAGCCCGCCATTCTCGCGGCCGACCTGCCGGCCAACGACGAGCGCCAGGACTATCTGCGCGCCACCATCGAGACGGTCGATGGCGAACAGCGGGTCCGGCCCTTCGCCAAGCAGGATTCCTCGATGCTGGCGAACCTGTCGCGGGCGGAGGCCCTGGTGATCCGACCCGCCTTTGCCGAAGCGGCCAAGGCAGGCGATCCCTGCCGCATCATCCGGTTGCGCTAAGTCATTCACCTTAGGAGAGGAAGCGCCTTGCGGAACACAAGGCGAACAGTTATGGTGTTCGTGCTTTGTTTCGATTCTAGCCCGAGAGGCGAGCGGCGCGACCATGCTGACACGCAAACAGTTCGAACTGCTCCGCTTCATCCATGAGCGCCTGCGTGAATCCGGCGTGCCGCCCTCCTTCGACGAGATGAAGGACGCGCTCGACCTGCGCTCCAAGTCCGGCATCCATCGCTTGATCATGGCGCTTGAGGAACGCGGCTTCATTCGCCGGCTTCCGAACCGGGCGCGCGCGCTCGAAGTCATCAAGATGCCGGACGGCATCGGCGGGCCGCAGGCACAGCGCGGCCGCTTCAGCCCCTCCGTCGTCCAGGGCGGCCTCGGCCAGACCCCGCCTGCCTCCGCCCCGGCGGCCACTCTGGCAAAGCCGCGCCCGCCGGCTGAAGAGAACGGGCGTTCGACGGTTTCCATTCCCGTCATGGGCCGCATCGCCGCCGGCACACCGATCTCGGCGATACAGGATCGCAGCCACAGTGTCTCGATGCCCGCCGACATGCTCGGCGGCGGCGAGCATTACGCCCTCGAAGTCCGCGGCGATTCGATGATCGAGGCCGGTATCCTCGACGGCGATACCGTCGTGATCCGCAAGCAGGACACCGCCAATACCGGCGACATCATCGTCGCCTTGATCGACGATGAGGAAGCGACGCTGAAGCGTCTGCGCAAGCGCGGCTCCTCGATCGCGCTCGAAGCCGCCAACCCCGCCTATGAGACGCGTGTGCTCGGGCCCGACCGGGTTAAGATCCAGGGTCGCCTGGTCAATCTGATGCGGCGCTACTGAGGCGCCTCGGCGTCCTGTGCCGGCTCCGAAGTTGCAGCTGCAGTTGGCGGCGCAGGAGCGGGTTCTGGCGCCGGCCTCGGTTCCGGTCGCGCGCGAGTCCATGGACGCAGGCGTGAGACGTCGTCGGCCGTATAGGCGCGCCAGCCGCCGCGAGCCGTGTGATACGCGGTCGCGCCGTCGCGGATGAGCGCGCTGCGGTCGATCAGGCGGGCAGCGCAAGGGGCCGTCCAGTAGAGCGACGTCACCACGAGATCGGCGCGCTGGCAATCCTCGACCAGGGCGATGCGGTCGCGCGTATAGGCAACCGAGCGGCCATCCGGCAGGCGGATGACGCAACCGCGCGCATCGCAGGCAGCGCCATTGCGCAACGCTGCATCGTCCGGGGCGCGTGAATCGCCATCGGCATGCAGCCATTGCGTCAGCACGAAGCGGCTCGGCTTGCCGGCCAGCACCATCTTGCCCTCCGACCCGCGCACCAGTACTCCGGAGCCGTCGCGCTCGATCAGGATGTCAGGCCGCGACGGCGCCGAGGCCAGCGCCAGCCCGCCGACCAAGGGCAGCGCGGCCAGGAAGCGCAGCGCCGTCGTCCACAAGGTCAGCCAGAGCAGCGACAGCGAGAACAGGATCAGGGCGGTCGAGCCGAAAGCCGGCAGCACCACGGTCGAGCGGTCGATGCCGGCGACCCAATGGGCGAGCTGGAGCACATAGCCAGAGGCCCAGCCCATCAGCGCCCAGGCCGGCCAGTCGAGCCCGAACGGATAGGCGAGCACGCCGAAGACCGCGGCCGGCATCACGATCAGCGAGACGAAGGGCAGCGCCAGCGCGTTGCCGAGCAGGCCGAACGGGTTGAAGGTCTGGAAATGGTAGACGCCGTAAGGCGCCGTCGCCGCGGTCGCTACCATGGTGGTGGTCAGGATGCCAACCGCCGAGAGCCAGAGCGGCCGCAGCGGCCAGGGCCATGCAGCCGCCGCGGCATCGGGCGCCCGCTCCTGCCAGCGCTCGGCGAAGGCGATCAGCGCCGCCACCGCCCCGAACGACATCTGGAAGCTCGGCCCGAGCAGCGCTTCCGGCTCGCGCAGCAGCACGATGATCGCGGACAGAGCGAGATTGCGCATCGAGAGCGCCGGCCGGTCGACCAGGATCGCCCCGAGCATGACCAGCGTCATGATCAGCGAGCGCTCGGTCGCCACATCGGCGCCGGAGAAGATGCAATAGGCGGTGGCGCCGAGCATGGCGGCAAGCGCCGCGAGCTTCTTCACCGGCCAGTGCAGCGCCGCCGTCTGCGACAGCGCGAGCAAGGCCCGCACCAGCCAGAAGATCGTGCCGGCAGCGAGCACCATATGCAGGCCCGAGATCGAGACGATGTGGTAGATGCCGGCGGCGCGCAGGTCGTTGTTGGTCGCTTCGCTGATCAGCCCGCGCTTGCCGGTGACGAGGGCGGCCGCCATCGCCCCCGCCTGCCCGCCGCCGCTGGTCGCAATGCGTTCGGTCAGCGCGTTGCGGGCCTGATCGATCGCGACCGCCAGGGCGAGCCGGCGCGGCATCGGGGTCGGGGCCGGCGCGAGCACGATCTTGCCGGCGATGTTGCCGACGGCGCCGATGCCCTGGAAGAAGGCATCGCGGGCGAAATCATAGCCGCCGGGCCGAGCCGGACCGGGCGGCGGCAACAGGCGCGCGGTCGCGCTGATATGGTCGCCGGGCTTCAGCGTCGTCACCGGCGTGGTGACGCGCACCCGCCGCGGCCGCTGCGCCGGCTCGACACCAGGCAGGTCGGTGACCTGGATGACGATGCGTACGCCCTTCTCGCGCTGCTCCAGCGTCTCGACGAAGCCGGTGAGCTTGCCGACATGGTTCCTGGCAAGCGCCGGCGCCGCAATGTTTGCCGTTCGCCAGGTCGCGGCCGTAAAGCCGGCAAACGCCGCCGCGACCGCAATGCAGGCTGCCATGACGGCACGGCGCTGCCGCATCAGCATCGCGGCGAGCGAGGACAGCATCAGTCCAGCCAAAGGCGCGGCCAGACCAGGCTCGCGATCGGCCAGGAAGTAGAACAGCACGCCGGCGCCCATGCAGACCGGCAGCCAATTGAACAGGCGGCGGCGCTCGATCTCGGTTTCGAGCACCTCGCGGAGGCGCCCGCCCCAATCGGGCAGGAAAGCAGATAATGGCTGGGCAAAATGGGCGGCACGCCGCAAGCGCGCAGGCAGAGCCAGCACGCCCACCCTGCTACGGCGCTGTTCTGGCCCGTAGGAGAGCATTCGTCCCCCGTCGCGGCCACGCGAGGATCGCGCCCCCTCCCCGCAGGAGGCTCTTAACGGCAGCCGGCAAGCCATGTTACAGCGACGGCGCCGGATGTCAGCCCCGGCCGAGGCCCGTATCCCAGTCGCCCTCGCCTCACGCTTACCCGTTCCGCCGGAGCCTCCTTTCATGAGTGACACGGTCGTCACGCGCTTCGCGCCGTCGCCTACCGGATTCCTGCACATTGGCGGCGCCCGCACGGCGCTGTTCAACTGGCTCTATGCCCGCCGTCATGGCGGCAAGATGCTGCTGCGCATCGAGGACACCGACCGCGAACGCTCCACAGAGGGCGCGATCGCCGCGATCCTCGACGGCCTCGCCTGGCTCGGCCTCGATTGGGACGGGCAGACGGTCTACCAGTTCCAGCGCGCCGCCCGCCATCGCGAGGTCGCCGAGCAGATGCTCGCCGCCGGCAAGGCCTATTACTGCTATGCGACGCCGCAGGAGCTCGAGGAGATGCGCGAGAAGGCGCGCGCCGAGGGCAAGCCGCTGCGCTATGACGGGCGCTGGCGCGACCGCGACCCGGCGACGGCGCCGGAGGGCGTCAAGCCGGTGATCCGGCTCAAGGCCGAGCAGACCGGCGAGACCGTGGTCGAGGACGAGGTCCAGGGCCGCGTCGTCTGGCAGAACGAGAATCTCGACGATCTCGTGCTGCTGCGCTCGGACGGCAACCCGACCTACATGCTCGCCGTCGTCGTCGATGATCACGACATGGGCGTCACCCATATCATCCGCGGCGACGACCACCTGACCAATGCCGCCCGCCAGACGCAGATATACCGGGCGCTCGGCTGGACGGTTCCCAGCATGTCGCACATCCCGCTGATCCACGGCGCGGATGGCGCCAAGCTGTCGAAGCGGCATGGCGCGCTCGGCATCGATGCCTATCGCTCGATGGGCTATCTGCCGGTTGCCCTGCGCAACTATCTGCTGCGTCTCGGCTGGAGCCATGGCGACCAGGAGATCTTCTCTCCCGAGGAGATGGTCTCGCTGTTCAACCTGTCCTCGATCGGCCGCTCGCCGGCCCGCTTCGACTACGCCAAGCTCGAGAACCTCAATGGCCTCTATATGCGCCAGTCGGAGGATCACGAATTGATGACCGCGCTGAAGGCGATCTGGTCGGAGATCGGCCCGCCGCGCGGCATCGGCACGGAGCCTGCTCCGGAGCTGGAGGCCAAGCTGATGGCGGCGATGCCCGGCCTGAAGGACCGCGCCAAGACGCTGATCGAGCTGATCGACAGCGCCTCTTATCTCTATGCCCAGCGCCCGCTGGCCCTGGAGCCCAAGGCAGCGGCCCTGCTCGACGAGGCAGCGCGCCAGCGCCTGCCGAAACTGGCGGAAAAGCTCTCGGCGGTCTCGGATTGGGCACCGCCGCCGCTGGAGAGCGCGATCCGCGATTTCGCCGAGGAGAGCGGCGTCAAGCTCGGCCAGGTGGCGCAGCCCCTGCGCGCAGCGCTGACCGGCAAGACCACATCGCCCGGCCTGTTCGACGTGATGGCGGTGCTCGGCCGCGACGAGGTGCTTGCGCGCCTCGCCGACGCGGCCTGATGCGTCGGAAAGGCTAATGACCGCTCGGTTGAACCCCTCGCGGAATTGGTCTAGCAACGCGCTGCGGACCGGCTGCTCCCGCTGCCGGTCCGGCATAAAAAATGCTTCAAAATCAGTTCGATGAACCCTGCCCGCCTGGACGTCCCGACATTCCCGTCATGGAGCCGTCATTGTGGGACGTTCGGATGACGCCGGAACGCGACACGCAGCCGGTGCCCCCGTTCGACCGGGCACATGACTGAAGAACGAGCCTGAAAGGATCGGACCCATGAGCGGAAATACCAGCCAGTTGGCTGTCGAAGGCAAGACCGTCGACATGCCGGTCAAAGCGGGTTCGATCGGGCCGTCGGTCATCGATATCAGCAAGCTCTACGGCCAGACCGGGATGTTCACCTACGATCCCGGCTTCACGTCGACCGCCAGCTGCGAGTCGCAGATCACCTATATCGATGGCGACGAGGGCGTCCTGCTCCATCGCGGCTACCCGATCGAGCAGCTTGCCGAGCACGGCGACTTCCTCGAGACCTGCTATCTCCTGCTTTACGGCGAGCTGCCGACGGCGGCGCAGAAGGCTGACTTCGACTATCGCGTCACGCGCCACACCATGGTGCACGAGCAGATGGCCCGCTTCTTCCAGGGCTTCCGCCGCGATGCGCACCCGATGGCCGTGATGGTCGCCTCGGTCGGCGCCATGTCGGCCTTCTATCACGACTCGACCGACATCTCCGATCCGCAGCAGCGCATGATCGCTTCGATGCGGATGATCGCGAAGATGCCGACGCTGGCGGCGATGGCCTACAAGTACACGATCGGCCAGCCCTTCGTGTACCCGCTCAACTCGCTGGACTACACCTCGAACTTCCTGCGCATGTGCTTCGCCGTGCCGGCCGAGGACTACAAGGTCAATCCGGTTCTCTCGCGCGCGATGGACCGCATCTTCACCTTGCACGCCGACCATGAGCAGAACGCTTCGACCTCGACGGTCCGGCTCGCCGGCTCGTCCGGCGCGAACCCCTTCGCCTGCATCGCCGCCGGCGTCGCTTGCCTGTGGGGCCCGGCGCATGGCGGCGCCAACGAGGCGGCGCTGAAAATGCTCGAGGAGATCGGCAGCGTCGACAACATCCCGAAATACATCGCCAAGGCCAAGGACAAGAACGATCCGTTCCGCCTGATGGGCTTCGGTCACCGGGTCTACAAGAACTACGATCCGCGCGCCAAGATCATGCAGAAGACGACGCATGAGGTCCTGGCCGAGCTCGGCGTCAAGGACGATCCGCTGCTCGACGTCGCCATGGAGCTCGAGCGCATCGCCCTGCACGACGAGTACTTC
>NZ_DASZAT010000005.1:0-1310233 GCF_035944895.1 Allobosea sp. | reverse complement strand
TCGACGCCGGCGCGCTTGCGGCCGGTGTCGCACTCGACCACGACCTCGAGATTGCGCCCGGCGATCTCTGCTGCCTTCGGCAGGCCGGCGATGGTGACGGGGTTGTCAGCGGCAACGATCATGCGGACGCGCCTTTGCAAGGCGCCGAGGCGTCCGAGCTTCTCCTCGCCCAGAATGTTGTAGCTGATCAGGATGTCGTCGATGCCGCCATCGGCCATGACCTCGGCCTCGCCGAGCTTCTGGCAGGTGATGCCGCGCGCCCCGGCTGCGACCTGGAGCCGCGCCAGCTCGGGCGATTTATGCGTCTTGATATGCGGGCGGTTGGCGACGCCGGCGGCGTCGCAGGCGGCCTGGAGCCGAGCGATATTGGCCTCGACCTTGTCGAGGTCGATGACGACCGCCGGCGTGCCGTAGACGCGGGCGATCTCTTCAGCGAGGGCAGTCGTCACGGCAGCACCCGGACGATGACTTCGATCTCGACGGTCATGTTGTTGGGCAGCGAGCCCATGCCGACGGCGGAGCGGGCATGGCGGCCATTGTCGCCGAGCACGGCGACGAACAGGTCCGAGCAGCCATTGATGACCTTGGGATGCTGCGAGAAGTCGGGGGCGGCATTGACCATGCCGAGCAGCTTCACCACCTCGATCTTATCGAGCGAGCCGGCTGCCTTCTTCATCGCCGCGAGCAGGCCGAGACCGGTCTGCTTGGCGTGCTCATAGGCTTCCTCGATCGAGACGCCGGCGCCGACCTTGCCGGTCGGATAGGTGCCGTCGGCACGCTTGGGGCCCTGGCCGGAGAGGTAGATGAAATCGCCGACGCGCTTGAAGCTGACATAGGTCGCGACCGGGGTCGGCACGTCCGGCAGGGTCAGGCCCAATTCCCTGAGCTTGTCATCGGCACTCATGCGTTTCTCCCATCGTCTTTCAAATCGCGGACCAGATAGCGGGCCGCATCGTCATAGCTCGCAAGCTTGCGGGCAAGAGCTTCGTCATGCGCCTCGCGAAAGCCCTGGCGACGCCAGAAGCCGGCCGAGTTGCCGACGGCGACCAGAGCCATCCGGGCAAAGCCCGAAGCGCGGGCATGCGCCGCCAGCCGATCGACGCAGGCCGAGGCGGCGCCACCGCCGCGCGCCCCCGGCAGCAGAGCGAGATCATGGATGTAAAGGGCGTCGGCATCACCGGGCAAAGCGCCGAGCAGGCTATCGAGCGCCGGCACCTGCCCGAGCCGCCATGGATGGCTCAGCACATAGCCGCCGATCCCCTCCCCGCCCGGCAGCACGAGGCAACCGGCCGGATGGAGCGCGAGCCGTTCGGCGAAGACCGCCTCGCCCTCCGGATAATCCGGATGCACCTCGGCCGCCACGGCCATCACGGCCGGCAGGTCGGCGGCGGCCATGGCGCGCCAGGAGGATGTGGATGTGATCATCAGATCGACTGCGCGTCATGCTCGGGCCTGCCCCGAGCATCTCAGGCCGGAGGAGGCGCAAATTGGCGCCCTCTGGTCCAGAGATTCTCGGGTCTGCGCTACGCTTCGCCCGAGAATGACGCTTGCGCCTTACGCCGCCTCGACCTTCCTGAACTTGTTGCTGCGCTTGGGGTGCCACCAGGCGCCCTTCAGGACCACGCCCTCTGAGACGATTTTGCGATCGCCGATCAGGTGCTCGCCGACGACGTCGACATAATCGAACTTGCCTTCCTTGACGGTAAGCACGGTCGCGTCGCCGAGCGAGCCGACCTTGAGCGAGCCGTATTCCATCCGCTTCAGCGCCATTGCCGCGTTCACGGTCGAGGCGGCGATCACGTTGTTCAGGCTCATGCCCATGCAGAGGAACTTCGACATGGTGGTGACCTGGTCATAGGCAGGGCCGTTGATGCAGAGCTTGTGCACGTCGGAGGAGATCACGTCCGGCTCGAAGCCGTTGGCGAGCATGGCGCGGGTCGTCTTGAACGAGAACGAGCCCTTGCCGTGGCCGATATCGAAGATGACGCCACGCTTGCGGGCAGCCAGCACCTCGGGCTTCACCGTGCCCTGCGCGGTCGAGGGTGCGTTCGGGAACGGACGGAAGGCGTGGGTCAGCACGTCGCCGGGGCGCAGCATGCCGATGACTTCCTCATAGGACGGCGGCGGATGGTCGATATGGCACATCAGCGGCATGCCGACCTCGTTGGCGACCTGCAGCGCGATATTGAGCGGCACGGTGCCTGATGTTCCCGAGGCGTGCAGGCCGACACGGACCTTGATGCCGACGATCAGATCGCGGTTCTTGTCGGCGACCTCGACGCAATCGATCGGGTTCATCAGCCTGAGATCACCGCTCTCGCCGACCATGACGCGGTGGTCGAAGCCGTAGATGCCGGCATGCGAGACATGGAGATAGGCGAGGATGCGAGCCTGGCTCTTCTCGATGACGTGCTTGCGGAAGCCGGGCCAGTTGCCGGGGCCGGCCGAGCCGGTATCGACAGAGGTGGTGACGCCCGAGGCACGGCAGAACTCGTCGGCGTCGATGCCGAGCGAGGTGCCGCCCCAGTAGACATGGGTGTGCAGGTCGATCAGCCCCGGCGTGACGATGTAGCCGGAGACGTCGCGGACCTCCTTGGCTCCCTTCAGGTCTTTGCCGAAACCCGAGACCTTCCCGTCGGTGAAGGCAACGTCGATGACGCCGTCATGCTTCTGCGACGGGTCGATGACCCTACCGCCCTTGAGGATGAGATCGTGAGTCATGACAGCTCCCTGGGAAACCGGGCGGCGGATGCTTCGCATTCAGGCGAAACTGGCCGTATCGCCCTTCTGGATAACGGTAAAGACGGTCTTGAGACGCCCTCGCAGGCCCGGAATATAGAGCTGCGATATGGTCGGATCCTGGATCGGAACGTAGTCGGTCTTGCGATCCCGCTTATCGGCCTTGTGCGGATCACGATTGTAATAGGCGGGAAGCCCGCGCCCCTTATAGGCGTCGAGCCGGACATTGAGCCGGGCGATCACCAGCGAACCGCAATCGCCCCATTCATAGGGAATGGCGAAATAGAGCTTGGCGGCATAGGCGAGCCGCGACGAGCGGATACTCTTGGCGTAGCGCTGGATCGTGCCGTGGCGCTGCGCCGCCTGCTTCACCTTCACGAACACCTCGTAGTCCGCCCACCAGCAGCCGGAGGCGGCATCTTTCCAGCCTTTGGCGAAACGCTGCGAATCGCAGAAGCGGAAATAGTGCTGTCCGACATTGAGATGGATACGCTGGACATGTGACATGCCGCCGTTCTGAGGCCCGCTCGCGAGGCCGCGTGCGGCCATATTGTGGTAGGTGATGTCGGCCTGGTCAGCGGGGTCGTCCGAAACGAAGAATTTCTTGTTCAAGGGTTCGGCGGCCATGTCAGCACTCCTGTCGAGGCGCCGCATCCATCGCTCGACGAGCGGACGCGGCTTCGGGGAGCCCTTGGTCGGGTCAGGGACGGTTCCCGACTGCGTCCGGGGAATGCGGCGCATGCGCCGGCAGCGCTCACGCGATCACCGCGCCCTTGCGTTCGACGATCATGCCGTAGGTTTGCGGCTCGCGATGCTTCGCGAAATTGAAGGTCGAGTTCTTGTAGCTGTTGCCGAGGTCGAGATCGCAGCGCGCGACGACGAGTTCGTCATCCTCCGTCACCGCCTGCGCCACGACCTCGCCGGTCGGGGCGATGATGCAGGAGCCGCCGATCTGGTCGACGCCGGCCTCGAGCCCGGCTTTGGCGACGCCGACGACCCAGGTCGCATTCTGGTAGGCGCCGGCCTGCATGACGAGCTGATTGTGGAAATTGCCGAGCCGGTCGTGAGCGGGCGCCGGCGGATTGTGCTTGGGCGTGTTGTAGCCCAGCACGATCATCTCGACGCCCTGCAGCCCCATGACACGATAGCTCTCGGGCCAGCGCCGGTCGTTGCAGATCATCATGCCGAGCCGCCCGCCCATGGTCTCCCAGACCGGCCAGCCGAGATTGCCGGTCTCGAAATAGCGCTTTTCGAGGTTCTGGAAGACAGCATCCGGCCGATGCTCGGGATGCCCCGGCAGATGGATCTTGCGGTACTTGCCGACGATCTTGCCCGACTTGTCGACGATGATCGCAGTGTTGAAGCGGCGCTTGCGGCCATCCTCGAAAGCCAGTTCCGGATAGCCGAGATGGAAGCCGATGCCGAGCCGCTCGGCCTCGGCAAAGAGCGGTGCCGTCTCGTTCGAAGGCATGGCGCTCTCGAAATACCCGTCGATCTCGTCTTCGTCGTCCATCCACCAATGCGGGAAGAAGGCGGTCAGCGCCGCCTCGGGATAGACGACGAGGTCGCAGCCATTCGACTTCGCCTGGCGCATCAGCTCGATCATCCGGGCAACGGCAGAGCCGCGGCTCTCCTCGCGCTGGATCGGACCGAGCTGAGCTGCGCCGACGGTCAGGATACGAGGCATCGGAAGGCTCCTGCTGTGCTTGGTCGTTGCTCGAAGATGTTGCGCGAAGCGAACAGCGCTATCCTTGTGCGCCATTGCGCGAGTACGGGCGCGACAATACCGTCAGGCGTTCCCTCTGGGCTCGGTCCGGAAGCGCCGGCCGCGGCTGCCGAGGCAGCATCGAGCTGCGGATCAAGGCCATGGCCACGTTCAACGTCGTCCGCTTCCGCATCAAGCCCGGACGGGAGGTGGAATTCCTCGACGCCCACCGCCAGGGCAAGGCCAATTGGCCCGGCCTTGCGAGAGGCCACATCATCAAGACCGGCGACCACGCCTATTGCCTGATCGGCGAATGGGCGGACCTTGCTGCCCTGAAGGGCGCCCGCGACCAGATGATCGCGACGCTGGGCAGCTTCCGCGACACACTCGAGGACCTTGGCGGTGGCCTCGGCGTCACCGATGCGGTGTCCGGCGACGTCGTCCTTGACCTGCGCGCCTAGCACGCGGCCGCTGGCGCCATCATTGCAGGCAACAGCATTGCCAGGAGAATGAATTGGCCCAAAAGCGGGCCAATTCGCCAAGCGGATCGAGCTTCGACGAGGCCCGACGACAGCGCAGGACATGACGTCGAACCGCCTTCAGATGCTCTTGGCCAGGCGTGGATCGAGCGAGTCGCGCAATCCGTCGCCGAGCAGGTTCACAGCCAGCACGGTGATCGACAGGAACAGCGCCGGGAAGAAAACGATGTGCGGCCTGACCTGCCAGAGTGCCCTGCCCTCGGCCATGATGTTGCCCCAGGACGGGGTCGCCGGCGGCACGCCCGCGCCGATGAAGGACAGGATCGCCTCGATGATCATGGCGCTGGCGCAGATATAGGTCGCCTGCACCGTCATCGGCGCGATCGTGTTGGGCAGGATGTGCTTGATGATGATGCGCGGCACGCGGGCGCCGTTCGAGATCGCCGCCTCGACATAGGGCTGCTCGCGCAGGGAGAGCACGACGCTTCGAACAAGACGGGCGACGCGCGGGATCTCGGCGATGGTGATGGCGAGGATGACGTTGCCGACCGAACCGCGCGTCAACGCCATCAGGGCGATGGCGAGCAGGATCGGCGGGATCGACATCATGCCGTCGATGACGCGCATGACGATGCCGTCGGCCCAGCGCACGAAGCCGGAGAACAACCCGATCGCCAGACCCGCGACCGAGGCCAGGATCGCGACCGAGAAGCCGACGATCAGCGAGACCCGCGCGCCATAGACGACGCGCGAATAGATGTCCCGGCCGAGCATGTCGGTGCCGAACCAGTAGAGCTCGGACGGCACGCGCGTGCGCCGCGCCGTCGAGATCGCGGTCGGATCGACCGTAAAGAGCAGCGGCGCGAAGACGGCGATGAAGATCATCGCCAGCAGCAGGAAGCCGCCGATCGCGACCGAAGGGTGCTTGCGCAGATAGGAGCGCTTGGGCGGCTTGGCCGCGCCGGCTTCATCCGCCAGGGGCAGTGGGGCAGCTGGAGCGGTCAATAGCGTATCCTCGGATCGACGAGGGTGTAGATCAGGTCCACGGCCAGGTTCACCAGCACGTAGACGAAGGAGAAGATCAGCACGACGCCCTGGATGACCGGATAGTCGCGCCGCAGGATCGCATCGAGGGTCAGCCGGCCGAGCCCGGGGATGGCGAAGACGCTTTCGGTGACGACGGCGCCGCCGATCAGCAGCGCGACGCCGATGCCGATGATGGTGACCACCGGCACCGCCGCGTTCTTCAGCGAATGCAGGAAGAGCACGTCACGGCTGCCGACGCCCTTGGCCTGGGCGGTGCGGACATAGTCCTGCTGCAGCACCTCGAGCATGGTCGCGCGGGTAATGCGCGCGATCAGCGCGATATAGACCGTGCCCAGTGTGATCGAGGGCAGGATCAGGTTCTTGAACCAGGGCCAGATGCCCTGCGCGATCGGCGTGTAGCCCTGCACCGGCACCCAGTCGAGCTTGAGCGCGAAGACATAAGCGAGCAGGTAGCCGATCACGAAAACCGGGACCGAGAAGCCGAACACAGCGAAGCCGACCACGGCGCGGTCGACCCAGGTGCCGGCCTTCCAGGCCGCGATGACGCCGAGCGGCACGGCGATTGTCACCGCCAGGATCAGCGTCAGCACCATCAGCGACAAGGTCGGCTCGATGCGCTGGCCGATCAGTTGCGTCACCGGCAGCGAGGTGAAGATCGAGGTGCCGAGATCGCCCTGCAGCACCCGGAAGAACCATTCGCCGAAGCGGACCAGATAGGGCCGGTCGAGGCCCAGGCTGGCGCGGATGCGCTCGACATCGGCAGGCGAGGCCTGGTCGCCGGCGATCACGGCCGCCGGATCGCCTGGCGCGATGTAGAGGAGCGAGAAGACGAACAGCGCCACGAAAGCCATGACGGGGATCGTCGAGATAATGCGTCTGACGATGAAAGCGAGCATCGAACCCCTGAGTTGCCGCTGCTGGCGCCGAACTTGTCGGGATGGTGGTCCCGACAACTCCGGCGGGCTTGTTTGGAGCTGCGTCCCGGGGTGAGCCGGGCCGCAGGCTTGCTCGGTCTCAGGCCTTGGCCACGTTCCAGAAGAAAGGCAGCGGGCCGCTGGTCACGCCGGTGACGTTCTTCCGCCAGGCCTGGTAGCCGAGATAGAAGCCGGTCGGCGCATAGACGACGTTCTCGACGGCCGCCTTGTTGAGGCGGTCCATCGCCGCCTTCTCCGCGGCCATGTCCTTGGCGTTGAACCAGTTGGTGACTTCGGTCTCGACCGCCGGCACGTCCGGCCAGCCGAACCAGGCCTTGTCGCCATTGGCCCGGATCGCCGTGTAGGAGGACGGGTTGAGGCAGTCGGCGCCGGCATGCCAGGTATGGAACATGCTCCAGCCGCCCTGGCTCGGCGGGGTCTTCTGGGCGCGGCGCGCACCAACCGTGCCCCAGTCGGTGGCGACGAAATCGACCTTCAGGCCAATGCTCTTCAAGAGCTCGGCGGTGACGTCGCCCATCGCCTTGGTCGCCGACATGTCCTGTGCCACGACGCAGATCACCGGCTCGCCATTATAGCCGGACTCGGCGATCAGCTTCTTGGCGGCCGCGACGTTCTTCATCTTCAGCATGTCGCCGCCGACCTCGGTATAGAGCGGCGTGCCGGGCGTGAAGAAGCCGGGCAGCGGCCTCCAGAGCTTGTCGTCGTCGCCGACGATCGCGCGCATGAAGTCTTCCTGGTTCATCGCCGTCAGCACCGCCTGGCGCACCTTCAGATTGTTGAAGGGCGGATGCAGGTGGTTCATGCGGAAGGCGCCGATATTGCCGAGCGGATCGCCGATATCGACGTTGATATCCTTGTGGCCCTTGAGCACTGGCACGAGGTCGGAGAGAGGCGTCTCCCACCAGTCGACCTCGCCGCTCTGCAGCGCGGCGGCGGCGGTCGCGGCGTCCGGGATGATCACCCATTCGACGCGGTCGACCAGGATGTTCTTGCCGCCGGCGAGCCAATCGGCCTTCTCGGAGCGCGGCACATAGTCGGCGAACTTCTCGAAGACGGCCTTGGCGCCCGGCACCCATTCATTGCGGGCGAACTTCATCGGGCCAGAGCCGACATATTCGGTGATCTGCGTGAACGGGTCGGTCTTGGCGATGCGCTCGGGCATGATGAAGGAGCACGGCGCGTTGTTCTTGGCGAGCGCCAGCAGCATCTTCGGGAAGGGCTGCTTGAGCTTCCATGTCCAGGTGCGGTCGTCGACCGCGGCCAGCTCGTTCTCGATCGCCTTGATCATCAGGCCCATCGGGTCGCGGGCCTGCCAGCGCTTCAGGCTCTGCACCACGTCCTTGGCCAGCACCGGCGTGCCGTCATGGAATTTGAGGCCGGAGCGCAGCTTGAAGGTCCAGGTCAGGCCGTCGGAGGAGACCTCCTCGCCCTCGACCATCTGGCGCTGCGGCTGGAACTTCGAATCGATGCCGTAGAGCGTGTCCCAGACCAGCGCGGCAGCGTTGCGGACGACGTATTGCGTCCCCCAGATCGGGTCGAAATTGGCGAGGTTGGCCTGCGGCACGAAGCGCAGCGTCTTGGCCGCCGCGCCTTGGGACAGCGCCGGCATGGCAAGACCGCCTGTCGCTGCCAGAACGCCGGTTCCGGCGGCAGTCTTCAGAAAATTCCTGCGGTCCATCGCAATGCTCTCCCCTGGAACGGCGACCTCTGATCGGGCAACCTTGCCTAGAGTGTGGGCAGAAAAATCCGCCCTGACAACACGCTTGACGAGCCGCGACCGACAAGAAATCGCTCTGCAGGGTTCGTGCCAGACGGAACCGGTTTGCGGTTCACGACATCGTTTGCAAACAAATGACGCGTCGCCCCACCGGAGCGACGCAGAAAATTGCGCCGATCTGCTTAAATCGATTTGATCGGCGCATCGACCCGAGCGAAAGGACGCGCTGTTTCGAAAGCCGCTGCCGCTTGCATGACAAGCGCATCATTGCCGAAAGCCCCGACGATCTGCAGGCTCGCCGGCAATCCGGCCGAGGTCAGTCCGCACGGCACGGCGGCGGCCGGCTGCTGGGTGATGTTGAAGGGGTAGGTCAGCGGCGTCCAGCGCGTCCAGTCCTCGCCATAGCCGCCATGCTCGGGCGTGTTCCTGCCGACCGCGAAGGCCGGCAGCGGCAGCGTCGGCGTCAGCAGCAAGTCGAAGCGCTCATGGAACTGCGCCATCTGATAGGCGAGCGCATTGCGCTGATATAGCAGCGCATCGACATAAGCAGCGCTGTCGACCCGCTCGCCCATCTCGGCGACGGCGACGAGGCCAGGATCCATCCGGGCGCGCCCGGCCGCATCGGTGCTGCGCAAGGCCAGGGCCGCGCCCGCCGACCAGAGCGTCATCAGCGTCGCGATCGGGTCGTCGATGCCGGGGTCGACCTCCTCGACGGTCGCGCCGAGGTCGCGGAAGGTCAGCGCCGCCGCATGCGTCAGGGCCGCAATCTCAGGATCGACCAGGGCATCGCCGCCGAGGCGCGGCGACCAGGCGATGCGCAGGCCGCGCACGCCACGATCGAGCCCAGCCGTGAAATCGGGCGGGGCATCCTTGAAGGCGGTCATGTCGCGCGCATCGGGACGGCCGATCGCGTTCATGGCAAGGGCCGAATCGCGCACGGTACGAGTCAGCGGGCCGAGATGGGCCAAGAAGCCCATCACCGAGGCGGGCCAGGCCGGCACGCGGCCATAGGTCGGCTTCAGGCCAAAGACACCGCAGAAGGCGGCCGGAATGCGCACCGAGCCGGCGCCGTCCGTGCCCAGATGAATGCAGCCGAGATTGAGCGCCGCGGCGACGGCCGCCCCCGAGGAGGAGCCGCCCGGGCCGGTCGAGACGTCCCAGGGGTTGCGGGTGATGCCGGAGAAGGGCGAATCGCCGACGCCCTTCCAGCCATATTCCGGCATGGACGTCTTGCCGAGGAAAACGCAGCCGGCTTCGCGCAGCCGCGCCGTCGCCGGCGCGTCCTCCTGGAACGGCGCATCGGAAGCGAGCGCCGAGCCGCGCCGCATCGGCCAGCCGGCGACGCCGAGATTGTCCTTGATCGTCACCGGCACGCCGTCGAGCGGGCCGAGTTCCTCGCCCTTCAACCAGCGTGCCTCTGCGGCCTGCGCCATGGCGAGCGTCACGGGCTCGTCACGGACGACGAAGGCGTTCACCTCCGGCTCGAAACGGTCGATCCGGGCGAGCGCGTCCCTGGCGACCTCAACCGGCGAGAGTTCGCGCGCGGCATAGAGATCGCCGAGCTCGGCGGCGGAAAGGGAGGCGATGCTGGTCATTGATCTACCCCGTCAGGCGTTGGCTGCGCGCCAGGCGGCGCTGAGCAGGACATTGGCGCCGGCGACCATGTCGTCGTCGCTGCTGAGCTCGGCCGGGTTGTGCGAGAGGCCGCCGATCGAGGGGATGAACACCATCGCCGTCGGGCAGAGCCGCGACATCATCTGCGCATCATGGCCGGCGCCCGAGATCATCCGGCGGATCGGCAGCCCGAACTCCGCGGCGCTCGCCTCGACGCTGGCGATCAATTCCTCGGCGAAAGGTGTCGCCGGGAAGCGGGCGAGATCGCGGAAGCTGATGGCGATGTCGTCGCGCGCCGACAATTCGGCGCAGAACCTGCGCACGGCAGCCTCGGCCTCGGCCAGGGGCGCATCGAGCGGATTGCGCAGATCGAGCGTCATCACCACGGTCTCCGGCACGACATTGACGTTGCCGGGCCAGGTGCGGATCACGCCTGAATTGGCGAGCTGGCCGGGGATCGTCTTGGTCAGTTCGTTGGCGAAGATGTTGATGCGCGCGGCGGCGAGGCCGGGATCCTTGCGATAGCGCATCGGCGTGGTGCCGGCATGGCTCGGCCGGCCCGTCAGCGTCAGCTCGAGCCAGCAGATGCCCTGGATGCCGGTGACAGCGCCGAGGCCCCCGCCCTCGCTCTCCAGGATCGGGCCCTGCTCGATATGCAGCTCGAGATAGGCATGCGCCGGCAGGAAGCCGGGCTGCTCCGGCCCGTGATAGCCGATGCGGTTCAGCTCGGTGCCGAGCACGGCGCCGTCAGCGTCCTTCTCGGCATGGGCGGCAGCGACGCTCATCCCGCCGGCCCAGACATAGGAGCCGAGCATGTCGGGATGGAAGCGGGCGCCCTCTTCATTGGTGAAGGCGATGACCGCCATATCGCGCTTCGGCGTCACGCCGGCATCCCGGAGCGCCGCCAGCACTTCGACGCCACCGATCACGCCGAGCGCGCCGTCGAAGCGCCCGCCGGTGCCGACCGTGTCGATATGCGAACCCATGATCACCGCTGGCCCGTCCTCCTGGCCCTTGAGGATGCCGATGATGTTGCCGATCGCATCGACGCGGACATCGAGGCCGAGCGCCTTCAGTTCGCCGACCAGCCAGTCGCGCCCCTGCTTGTCTTCATCCGTCAGCGCCAGGCGCCGGCAGCCGCCTTCCGGCGTCGCTCCGATCTTCGACAGCGCCGCCAGCCGCGAGAGCAGGCGCTCCCCATCGATCCGCAGATTGGTGCTCATCGCGTCGGCTCTCCATAGGCGCCCTGTCCAGGCGCCCAGCAGGCCGGAACGGGCGCCCGCGCGCAAGAGGCAGAATCGCCGAGACGGCGCGGACCGGCAGCGCGCCACGCGCAGGGCGCGGTTCAGTCCGGCGCGCCGAGGACTTTGAAGGAGCACTCTGCCCAGATAAAAGGCAGTCATCATGTCGCAGATCGCCCTGCCCTATCGCTCGGGGAGCCCCTGGCTCGCCGAGGTCAAAGCCATGCTGGCGCTGAGCTGGCCGATGGTGCTGACCAATGTCGCGCAGACGGCGATGACGGCGACCGACGTGATCATGATGGGCCATCTCGGCCCCGACTCGCTCGCGGCGGGCGCGCTCGCCTCGAATCTCTACATGGCGGTGCTGATCTTCGGCATCGGCGTGATGGCGGCGGTCGCGCCGATGGTCTCGATCGAGCTTGGCCGCAACCGGCATTCGGTGCGCGACGTGCGCCGCACCGTGCGCCAGGGCTTCTGGGTGGCGGTGACGCTCGCCTTGCCGATGTGGCTCTTCCTCTGGCAGGGCGAGACGATCCTCAAGGCGATGGGCCAGGATCCGGCCCTGTCGGAAGCAGCCGCCTCCTATCTCCACACCCTGCAATGGGGGCTGCTGCCCTTTTATTGCTATCTCGTGCTGCGCGGCTTCCTGGCGGCGCTGCAGCGGCCGTTCTGGGCGTTCGTCATCGTGCTCTGCGCCGTCGTCTTCAACGCTTTCGCCAATTGGGTGCTGATGTTCGGCAGGCTCGGCGTCCCGGCGTTCGGCCTGCCCGGCTCTGGGCTGGCGACCGCGATGGCCTCGACGCTGATGTTCGCCGGCCTCGCGGCCGTGGTCTCGCTCGACCGGCGCTTCCGGCGCTATCATCTGTTCGGCCGGTTCTGGCGCGCCGACTGGAGCCGCTATCGCGCCTTCTGGCGGATGGGCCTGCCGATCGGCACGACCGTCGCCTTCGAGGTGGTGATCTTCAACGGCGCCGCCCTGATGATGGGGCTGATCGGACCGACCTCGCTGGCCGCCCATGCGATCGCGATCCAGATCGCCTCGCTGACCTTCATGGTGCCGATGGGCATCGGCCAGGCCGGCACGGTCAGGGTCGGGCACGCCTTCGGCGCCGGCGACCGCGACGGCATCTCCCGCGCCGGCACGACGGCGATCGCGCTGACGCTCGGCTTCATGTGCCTGACGGCGCTGATGATGTTCCTGGTGCCGCATTGGCTGGTCGCGCCCTTCCTCGACACCAGCAAGCCGAAGGCGGCCGAGGTCGCGCAGATGGCCGTGCTGTTCCTGTACTATGCCGCGATCTTCCAGATCGCCGACGGGGCTCAGGTCGTGGGCGCCTCGGTGCTGCGCGGCTTGCGCGACACGCGCGTGCCGATGATCTTCGCCGGCATCGGCTACTGGGGCATCGGCCTGCCGCTTTCGGCGGCGCTCGGCTTCTGGACCCCGCTCGCCGGCGCCGGCATCTGGATCGGCCTCGCGGTCGGCCTCACCATCGTGGGCGTGCCGATGCTGGCCCGCTGGTTCGCCCGCGAAAGGCTCGGCCTGACCAAAGGGGCCGCCCACCAGCCAGCCTCGTAGCGGCATCGCCGCGGCGGCAGTGTTTCGTTAACTCCAGGTTGCATTTTCGCACATCCTGTCGGAGAATTCCTGCCACGTTCCCTCGCGATGCCACGCTGAAAAGGGGGAGGTCGTGACGCCGCAGGACATCGCGCTGATCCGCTCGAATTTCGCGCAACTGCATCGGCGCAAGATCGAGACAGCATGCCTGTTCTATGAGCGGCTCTTCACCACGATGCCGGGCACGCGCGCCCTGTTCAAGACGGATATCGAGGCGCAGGCGGCGAAGCTGATCGAGACGCTGACGGTCGCGCTCGCCATGTTGAACGACCCGACGGGGCTCAATGCCCTGCTCGCGCGGCTCGGCGAGCGCCATAGCGGCTACGGCGTCCGGCAGGCCCATTACGAGGCGGTCCGCAGCGCCCTGCTCTGGACGCTGGAGACCTCGTTGGGGGAAGCCTTCACGGCTCAGGCGCGAGCTGCCTGGAGCGAGCTCTACGACCAGATGGCGGCGACCATGCTCGCCGCCGCTACGCCGAGCCAGCGCTCGGCCTGAGCCCCTCAGAACTCCTCCCACCCCGTGTCATTGGCGCGTCCGTTTGCCGCCTTGCGGGGCTGGGCCGGGGCGCGCTGGGGCTGGGCGGCCTTGCTCTGGGCGAAGGCGGCCTCGGCAAGCTGGCGCAGCCGCTCCGGCTCGGGCGCCTGGCCACTGCCGTGATCGGCCGGGCCGGCGGCATGCGGTGCGGCGCCGGCAGGACGAGCCGCAGCACGCATGGCAGGGCGGGCAGCCGGGCGCGCGCCGTCGAAGGCCGGCGCGGCCGCCATCGCGGTATTCGCCCCGCTGCCGGTGCGGAAGCTCGCCACCAGCGTGTTGAGCTCACCGATCCGGCCGCTGAGCGCTCCCGCCGAGGCAGCGCTCTGCTCGGCCAGCGCGGCGTTCGCCTGCGTCATCTCGTCGAGATGGGCGACCGCCTGGCTCATCTCGTCGATGCCATGCGCCTGCTCGGCCGAGGCGGCCGAAATCTCCTGGATCGTGCCGGTGACCTTCTGCGAGGCGGCGAGGATCTTCTCGAGCGACTCGCCGGCGCGGCGCACCAGCCGGACGCCCTGCTCGACCTCGGTGTTGGAGGACGAGATCAACCCGGAGATGTCCTTGGCGGCCTCGCCCGAGCGCTGGGCAAGGGTGCGCACCTCGCTGGCGACCACGGCGAAGCCCTTGCCGGCATCGCCGGCGCGGGCCGCTTCCACCGCGGCATTGAGCGCCAGCAGGTTGGTCTGGAAGGCGATGCCGTCGATCACCGAGACGATCTCGGAGATCTTCCTGGAGGCGTCCTCGATCCGGGCCATGGCCGCGACCGCCTCGCCGGCGATGGCGCCGCCATCCTGCGCCGCCTGCATCGCCTCCTCGGCGACCACTGCCGCCTGGCGCGCGCCTTGCGCCGAGGCCTTCACCGACGCTGCCAGCTCCTCGGTCGTCGCCGCGGTCTCCTCGAGCGAGGAAGCCTGCTCTTCCGTCCGCTTCGACAGATCGTCGGCGCCCATGTTGATCTCGCGGGCGGCGATGCCGACATCGGAGGCCGTCACCTGGATGGTCGAGACGGTGGCGGAGAGGCGCGCGATCGTCTCGTTGACGGCGTCCTTGAGCTCGGCGAAGCGGCCGCGATAGGCGGTCGGCACCTGGCGAGTGAGATCGCCCGCCGCCAGCGCCTGCAGCACCTCGACGAACTCGGTGGTGGCGCCGTCAACGACGGCGTTGATCTCGTTGATGCCGCCGACCAGCTTCTGCATCTGCTCGTCGGCCTGCTCGATCTGAAGGCGCGCCGAGAAATCCCCCGCTGCGGCCGCAGCAACAACCTCGCCGACATCCGACACCACCACGGACATCGCGTCGGCGGAGCGAATCCGGTCCGCCGCGGCAGCCCGCTCCTGCTCCTGCAACTGCGCGACCTGCTCGGTGCTCTGGCGCAGGACCGCCACGGCCCGCGCCATGTCGCCGATCTCGTCATGCCGCGTGGTGTGCGGCACCGCGATCGCGGTCTCGCCCGCGGTGAGGCGGCTCATGCTCGCACTGAGATCGAGCAGCGGACGCGTGATCGAACGCTGCGCGAACAACAGCGCCGCCGCGAGCGAGGCCAGCAACGCTGCGAACAGCATTGCCGGGAGAATCCACTGCACCTGGCGCGTGAAGGCGGCCGCCTCGTCGGAGAGGCGGTTGCCGACCTCCTCGTTGCGCTTGCCGAAGGCAACGAGCTGATCGTTCAGCGCCTTGCGGTTGGCGCGGTTCTCGTCGTTGTTGCCTTGCTGGTTGGCCGCCGCGGTCGAAACCTCGCGGCCGAGGCGAATCAGCTCGCCGCGGAAGGTGATGAACTCCTCGACCGACTTCTGCAGCTTGAGCGCGGTCTCGCGTTCCTGCGCCGGCACCAGCGCGACCAGATCGGCGGCGAGCTTGCGCATCACCGGGAAGCGCGCCTCCTTCGGCTTGGCGAAGGCCTCGGCCTCCTTGGCATCCTTCGACATGTAGATGCCGCGGGAATCCATCACCACGGCGAAGACCTGCGTGTTGAGCCGCTCGGTGAGCAATGCGATCTCGCCCTGAACGTCGGAACGCGCGTTGAGATCATTGGACCGCGACAAGGCGTAGAGACTCAAGGCCGCCGTGAGCACTGCGCCGGCGACGATGATCGCGAGCATGGCCAGCACCTTGGTACGGATCGACTTCATTGCGTAACTTCCACTTGTCTTGTCTCGCAACCTTGGCGAGCATCATTTCATTGCAACAAGATTCAGTATCGAACCCGGCTAACCAAGAGTCATGGTAGGTAAACCCCTAAGAGCAGCTTAAGGCGCGCAGCGTCACCACCATTCGCCCCAGTGACGGGGAGGACGTGTACTACCGCCGCCAGGCGAGCCTTACGTCATGCAGCTGCGACATATCGGACTGTGACATTCAAGCCACGCTGTGCGTCGGCCATAATTTCGCCACATGCTTTTCACCCCGGCGCCACGCGAGACCGTGAAGTGAAAAGGACCAGCCGGCGAGAATTCATTGGAACTTGTCGGCAATTCGCCTGTTTCCGCTGCCAGCCGCCGCCCAATCCAAGAGCCGAGTCATGTCCACCCCCCTGCCCGACGCCTCCACCGCCTGCTCCCGCCGCCGCTTCCTGACGATGGTCTCGGCCTTCGTCCCCGTCGGCCTCGCCGGCTGCGTCAGCGGCCCGCAGCAGCCCTTCGAAGCCCGGACGCCGGTTCACCAGAACGCCGCCTTCCTGTCGATGTATGACGAGCGGCCCGACGAGCGGCATCCGCTGCCGGCGACCGACATCGACGAGGTCGATACGCGCTTCCTGCGCCAGGAAGTCGACTACCGGACCCCGGAGCGGCCCGGCACGATCGTGGTCGATACCTCGGCCCGCTATCTCTACCTCGTCCGCGAGAATGGCCGCGCAATCCGCTACGGCATCGGCGTCGGCAAGCAGGGCATGTCCTGGCGCGGTCGCGCCACCGTCGCCCGCAAGGCCGAGTGGCCGCGCTGGACCCCGACCGCCGCGATGATCGCCCGCGAGCCGGAGCGCAACGCCCGCTGGGCCGGTGGCATGGCCGGCGGCATCGAGAACCCGCTCGGCGCGCGCGCGCTCTATCTCTATCAGGGCAGCCAGGACACGCTGTACCGCATTCACGGCACCAGCGAGCCCTGGTCGATCGGCAAGGCCGTGTCGTCGGGCTGCATCCGCCTGTTCAATCAGGACATCATCGACCTCCACAGCCGCGTCCCGACCGGCACCCCCGTGGTCGTGCTGAACCGCAACCCGATCGGGGAGCCGCAGATCGACGAGACCGACGCGCCTCTGCCGCCGGACGACATCTGAAGCTTGCCGCCGGACCAGCCGGCTCGTTTTCGGAAAGGGCGGCTCGCAGCCGCCCTTTTTCATGTCGCCGCGGCGCCGTCATGGTCCCTTCGCCAGATCGGGCTACTCCGCCAGCCCCGGGCGGCTGCGATTTGCCTCGACGCGGTTTTGCGCTACGCCCTGCCGGTCGGCAGCCCGCCGACGAGACGATGAGACCGCCAGATGCGCGTGACGATGATCGGTTCAGGCTATGTCGGCCTGGTCTCCGGAGCCTGCTTCGCCGATTTCGGCCATGAGGTGACCTGCGTCGACACCGACGCCGGCAAGATCGCCGCCCTGAAGCGCGGCGAGATCCCTATCTACGAGCCCGGCCTCGACGACCTCGTCGCCAACAACGTCCGCGCCGGGCGGCTCTCCTTCACCACCGAGCTCGCCGGCCCGGTTGCTGCGGCCGATGCCGTCTTCATCGCGGTCGGCACGCCCTCGCGCCGTGGCGACGGCCATGCCGACCTGTCCTATGTCCACCAGGCGGCGCGAGACGTCGTCGCGGCGATCGACGGCTTCACTGTCGTCGTCACCAAGTCGACCGTGCCGGTCGGCACCGGCGACGAGGTCGAGCGGATCATGCGCGAGACCAAGCCGGACGCCGACTTCGCCGTGGTCTCCAATCCGGAATTCCTGCGCGAGGGCGCCGCGATCGCCGACTTCAAGCGCCCGGACCGGATCGTGATCGGCACCGAGGACGAGCGCGCCCGCAAGGTGATGGAAGACCTCTACCGGCCGCTCTATCTCAACGCGGCGCCGCTGCTGTTCACGGCGCGGCGGACCTCCGAGCTGATCAAATATGCCGGCAACGCCTTCCTCGCGACCAAGATCACCTTCATCAACGAGATGGCGGATTTGTGCGAGCGGGTCGGCGCCAATGTCCAGGAGGTGGCGCGCGGCATCGGCCTCGACAACCGCATCGGCGGCAAGTTCCTGCATGCTGGCCCTGGCTATGGCGGCTCCTGCTTCCCGAAGGACACGCTCGCGCTGATCAAGACGGCGCAGGACATGGAAAGTCCGCTGCGCCTGGTCGAGACCGTCGTCGCGGTCAACGACCAGCGCAAGCGTGCGATGGCGCGCAAGGTCATCGCCGCCTGCGGCGGCTCGGTCCGGGGCAAGCGCATCGCCATCCTCGGCCTCGCCTTCAAGCCGAACACCGACGACATGCGCGAGGCGCCCTCGCTCTCGATCGTCACCGCGCTGCTCGATGCCGGCGCCGAGATCGTCGCCTATGACCCCGAGGCGATGGCGAGCGCCAAAACGCTGATGCCAGAGATCGCCTATGCACCCGACGCCTATTCCTGCCTCGACGGGGCGGATGCGCTGGTGATCGTCACGGAATGGGATGCCTTCCGAGCGCTCGATCTCGACCGGGTCAAGGCGGCGCTGCGGCATCCCGTCGTGATCGACCTGCGCAACATCTACCGCTCCAGCGAGATGCGCGAGCGCGGCTTCACCTATGTCAATGTCGGCAACGCCTGAAGTGCCCCGCCTGCCGACGCGACAGAAAGGCGCCAGGTCGTCGCCTTGATAGCGTCATAAGCCGTCACCACCTTTCGGGACGACAGGGCGACCGCCCTGTCCAACATGAGAGGAGATGACGATGACGCCGCAAGAACGCGACGTGATCGCCGGGATTTTCGATCGCCTGCGCCAGGCGGAAAACCAGCCGCGCGACCCCGAGGCTGAGCGCTACATCGCCGACCGGCTGCGCGAGCAGCCCTATGCCGTCTATGCGATGGCGCAGTCGGTCTATGTGCAGGAACAGGCCCTCACCAGCCTGCAGGGCCAGATCGACCAGTTGCAGGCCGAGGTCGAGCGCCTGCGCAGCCAGCCGCCCGCTCCGGCCCCTGCCCCGGCGCAGCAGTCCGGTGGCTTCCTGTCGGGCATTTTCGGCGGCGGCAACCAGCCGGCTCGCCCGGGCTCGGTGCCGTCCTTCCCGCAGCGCGCCGCGCCGCAGCCGGCCTCGCCGCCCTGGGGCGGCCAGGCCGCTGCGCCTCAGCAGGGCATGGGTGCGGCCCCTGCCCCCGGCCCCTGGCAGAACCAGGCGGCCCAGCAGCCTCCGGCCCGCGGCGGCGGCTTCATGGCGAGCGCGCTGACGACGGCGGCCGGCGTGGCCGGCGGCATGGTCGCCGGCAACATGCTGATGAACGCGCTCGGCGGCAACAAGAGTGCGGCGAGCGCGAGCGAGGCCAAGCCGGCCGAGGCCAGCACGGCCGAGAACAAGGACGCCTCGCAGAACAACGAGGCCTCGAAGGATACGCAGACGGCTGCCGACCAGCAGCCGGCGGCGGAGCCGCAGCAGGCCTATCAGGAGCCGAGCTACCAGGACGCCAATTACGATGATGGCAGCTACGATGACGGCTCTGGCGGCGGCGACGACGACTGGGCCTGAGCGCCGCTCAGCTCCTTGAAACGACGAGGCCCGCCTGGCGACAGGCGGGCCTCTTGTTTTAGAGAACGGCGGCGGTCGAGATACCGGTGGCGGCCAGTAGCCGAGCTTTCACGCTAGGGTCTCGGCGACGAAGACCTTCTGGACGATCCGCCAGCGGCCGCCGAGATAGAAGCACGACAGCAGGTCGGTCGCCTCGCGGGCCGGGATTCGCACGCGCAGCTTGAGCAGCGCCATGTCACGGGTGATGGCAATGGAGAGGATCTGGTCGGCGCGCACCGCGCCGGCGTCCCGCGGCGAGGTCAGGCTCCGGACCAGATCGAGCCAGGCGGCGACTGGCGTGACCACCACACTGTCGCCATCGCCGCGCCGCGTCACCGAGGCAGCCGGATCGAAGATGGTGGCTAAAGCGTCGGCGTCCATCGCGTAGACCGCGTCGAAATAGGTTTTCGCCAGGGCGACCAATCCATCTATGTTTGTCGTCGAGGGTGTGTCTTGCGACGTCATTATGATTTCCTTCAAATTTAGTACTCAACAGAGTATAGCCTTGAGAAACCACGGTATTTAACCCGCACGCGCTAATCAGTCTTTTAAGCTGAACTAAGCAATCGAGACTCCCATGAACATGTCCCTTTTGTCTGCCGGAGACTTCAACCAGCTCCGCGCCTTCGTAGCGGTCGCCGGTTCACTGAACTTCAGCCGGGCGGCCGAGAACGTCGGTGTGTCGTCCTCGGCGCTGAGCCAGATGGTCCGCGCGCTCGAGGAACGGGTCGGGCTCAGCCTGTTCAACCGCACCACCCGCAGCGTCTCGCTTACCGAGGCGGGGGCCAAGCTGTATGAACGGGTGCGGCCCGCCGTCGAGGAGCTGGCGGAGGCGCTGGGCGAGACCCGCGAGCGCCGCGCCAATCCCGCCGGAACCGTGCGGATACACTGCTTCCCGGGGGCAGCGGACCTCTATTTGACCCCGATCCTGCGGGCGTTCAGCGATGCCTATCCGCAGATCGCGCTCGACATCACCTTCGACGATGCCGTCGTGAACATCGTGGCGGAAGGCTATGACGTCGCCATCCGGCTCGGGGAGGTGATCGACAAGGACCTCATCGCAGTAAAGCTCGGCCCGGAGCTGCGCCAGACCGCGGTGGCCTCGCCCGACTATCTCGCGCGGCACGGGACCCCGGCCCATCCGCGCGACCTTCTCGCCCATCGCTGCATCGGTTGGCGCTGGCTGGGGCAGAAGACGCCGTACAAATGGGAGTTCATGGAAAACGGCAAATGGTTCGAGGTCGCCGTCGATGGTCCCTTGATCTCCAACAGGAAGGACTTCGGGGTACAGGCGGCAGTCGACGGCGTCGGCATCGCCTTCGTCAGCCAGCAACTGATCGCGCTGCACATAGCCGAAGGCCGCCTCGTCCCACTGCTCGAGGCCTGGTCTGCGCCCTTCCCCGGCTACTATCTCTGCTATCCGGCCCAGCGGCAAATGGCGCCGTCGCTCCGCGCCGTGATCGACGCCATCCGCGGCGGCCTGCGCGCGACGAGCGCGGCCGGAGCGGCGGTCGGCACGGCCATGGCGGCGATGCCGACGGCGCAGGCGGCAGATACGGTTGTGCCCTAGCGAGCACTGCCCAGTCCCTTGAAACGACGAGGCCCGCCTGGCGACAGGCGGGCCTTTTTCGTCGGGCAGCGTGCGATCCGTCTCAGATCACGAAGACCTTGGCGCCGACGCGGACGCGCTCGTAGAGGTCGATCACGTCCTCGTTGTTCATGCGGATGCAGCCGGAGGAGACCGCCTGGCCGATCGTGTTCGGCTCGTTGGTGCCGTGGATGCGGTAGAGCGAGGAGCCGAGATACATGGCGCGGGCGCCAAGCGGGTTCTCCGGCCCGCCCGCCATGAAGCGCGGCAGATCGGGCCGGCGCTTCAGCATCTCGGCCGGCGGCGTCCAGCTCGGCCATTCCGCCTTGCGGGTGACCGCCTTCATGCCGGCCCATTCAAAACCGGGCCGGCCGACGCCGATGCCATAGCGCAGAGCGCGGCCGCCGGGCTGGACCAGGAAGAGGAAGCGGCGCGGCGTATCGATCACGATGGTGCCGGGCTTGTGCGGGCCGTCATAGGCCACTTCCTGCTTCTGGAAGCGCGGATCGAGGGTGCGCGCGATCGGCCGTTCGGCCGGGATCGGCTCGCCGAGCGCGGCGGAGCGGCGCTCGCGGCGCGGCTCCATCGGATCGCCCTGGATCGGCACCGGGGCCTCATAGTCGGAGAGCCGGCGCATGGCCGGCTGCTGGCCGTAGGCGCCGCGCTGCGGCCGGTTGTAGACCGCCCCGCCCCGGCCGTAATCGGTCGGGTCCTGGCCGGTCATCATCATCTCGATGAAGCCGCCGCCATATTGGCCGCGGCCGGCCGAATGCGTGACCATCGGATCGGCCGGGCGCCAATAGGTCTCGGCATTGGCCTCAGCCGACAGCAGCACGCCGCCGAGCACGGCAAGAGGAACAAGATAGAGCGAACGCATGACGCAACTCTCTTTACGCAACAGGCAGGAAGCGTGAGGCGATGCGTTGAAATGAATGGTGAATCGTTGACTCTATCGGCCCCGGAACCGGCCTGATCGCTCGAATTCCCGGAGTTAACCTTAGCGATCCCCGAGCAAACGCGGTAAACGCAAGGTTCACGCCCCTCGTTAGCGTCGGCTCTTGCGCATGGCGAGCCAGAGCCGCAGCAGCGTCCGGCAGCGGGCCACATCGAAGGCGAGCATCAGCCCGCCATAGACGGCAAGGCCAAGCGCGCCCTGCAGCAGCAGTTCGAGCAGCGGATTGAAGCGGCCGGAGAGTGGCCAGACCACCACCGCCATCGCGACGACCGCCGCGACGATGATGCCGATCTCCCGCCAGTTCGGGGAGACCGGGAGCGAGCGCAAGCCGACCCAGCCGGTGATGGCGAGAACCATGAGGAAGCTGAGAGTCTGGCCGAGCGCATAGCGTTCCGGGCCGAGCGCGCCGGCGGCGAAGACCAGAGCGAGGTTGACAAGGAGGCCTGCAAGGGCCGCCAGCGTCACCACACCGGTGCGCTTGCCGAGCAGAAAGACCGGGTAGATCCCGGCGGCGAAGATCGCGAGCGCGACGAGCCCCGGTAGCAATAGCCGCAGATAGCCCGCGAAATGGCCGTGGAACTTCGCCGGTACCAGCAAGGCCTCGAAGGCCGGCAGCACCAGGAAGAGGCCCGCGGCCACCGGCAGCGACACCATCAGCACGATCACCAGATTGGCGGCGATGCGCTTCTGCGCCGCGCGCTCACCCTTGGTCTCGTCGAGCCGCAGCACCTCGCGCAGCATGACGATCTCCAGCGTCGAGGCGAGCATGCCGAACAGGCGCAGGCCCATATCGGCGGCAAGCGAGAAATAGCCGGCCTCGGCGAAGCCGTTGCTGTCGGCGAGCAGCGAGCGGTTGAGCAGCGGGATCAGCGAATAGATCGCGTTGGCGCCGACGATCGGCAGCGCATAGCGCGCGAAGTCGAGCGCGAGGTCCCGCCGCGCCGCCGACCAGGAGAGCGGCCCGTCCGCCAGCGCGCGCCGCACCGCCAGCAAGGCCGCCATGGCGCTGAGGACGCCACCGAACATCACGATTGTCGCATCGCGCGTCCACCAGGCGCCGCCGACCATTAGCAGCAGGGCGAGCACATTCTTGATGATGATCAGGCGGGCATAGGCCGCATCGAGGAAGCGGGCCCGGGCGATGGCGCCGTGATAGTCGAACAGGCCAGCGCAGATGCCGCCCAGCACCGAGCCGGCGACGAGCATGACCGGCAGGCCGAAATCGACGCCGGCGACGACCGCCGCGACCAGGAGGCCGCACAAAGCGAGCGTGATCCCGGCGCTCAGCACATCGAGGGTCGCCCTGATCTGCGGCTGTTCCTCCCGGCTCTTCTGCGAGTAGAAACGGACTGCCGAGAGCCTGATCCAGTCGAGCAGCGCGGTGTTGAGCAGCACGAGCATCGCCGCGCCGATGGCGTAGCGGCCGAATTCAGCGGGCCCGAGGAAATAGGCGATGAGCAGCCCGAGGACGAAGTTCAGCCCGGCATTGATCACGAAGGGCAGGAGTACGGTCATGACGCCATCGCGAAGGGGCAAGCCGACTCAGCACCGGCCGCGCATGGCTGCGCTGATTCCGCCTAACCGCCAAACCGCGCCTGTCCAAGCGGAAACTGGTGGCGTGCCGCCCTGCAGCATCAAGACAGGCTGAGCCGATGCCGGGCGATCCGATGTTCTATCTCGTCGGCTGGACCACCACCCTGCTGATGGGCATCGGCAAGGGCGCCTTCGGCGGCGGGCTCGCCATCCTCGGCGTGCCGCTACTGGCGCTGGTCGTCGATCCCCTGCAGGGCGCGATCATGGTGGCGGTGCTGATCGCCGCGATGGACCTCTTCGCCATCGGCAGCTTCGGCGCCTCGACCTGGTCGAAGCCGGACCTCGCCTGGCTGATCCCCGGCCTGATCGCCGGCATCGCGATCGGCTATGCCGTGTTCCTGATCGTCGATGCGCGCATCGTCACGCTGATCATCGGCGTCATCACCCTCGCCTTCACCGCGCACTGGTTCCTGCGCGGCCGGACCGCGCCCGCCGGCCAGCTTCCGGTCTCGCCGTCCTTGGCCTTGCTGGCCGGCACGGCCTCGGGCTTCACCACCTTCGTCGCCCACGCGGGCGGGCCGCCGGTCGCGATGTACCTCTTGGCGCGCGGTCTCTCCAAGACCGCCTTCGTCGGCACGACCATCGCCTTCTTCATGCTCGGCAACCTCTTGAAGCTGCCGCCCTATCTCGCGCTCGGCCTGAAGCAGCCACAGGTGCTCTGGGCTGCGCTCGCACTGCTGCCGGCCGCGCCGATCGGCGTCTGGATCGGGCGCTGGCTGCATGAGCGGCTCGACCAGAAGCGGCTGTTCTTCGCCTGCTATCTGCTGCTTGCCGCGGCCGCGCTGAAGCTGACATCCGACGCGGCCCTCGCATTGCTGCGGTAACGGCATGGCAGGAGCGCGAGCCGCCCATCTTTGCAGCAGGCCGGATTGGCCCTAAGCGATCGATCATGACCGCCCTGCCCGCCCTTCGCGACGCCACCGACGCCGATTCGGAGCCGCTCGCCACCCTGATCGCCGCGACCTTCGCCGAATATCCGAACTGCTTCTTCGACTGGTCGGAATTCCCGGAGCTGCGCCACCCCGCCAGCCACTATGCGCAAAAAGGCGGCAGGCTCTGGGTCGCGGATGGGCCGGACGGACGGATCGCCGGCTCGATCGCCGTCGTGCCGGTGCCGGACCAGAATGCCGTCGAGCTGTTCAAGGTCTATGCCGATCCGAGCCAGCGCGGCAGCGGGCTGGCGCAGGCGCTGTTCGCCCGCACGCTCGCTTTCGCTGAGGCCGGCGGCTATGGCGAGATGATGCTGTGGTCGGACAGCAAGTTCGCCCGCGGCCACCGCTTCTACGAGAAGCTCGGCTTCGTGCGCTGGCCGGGCGAGCGCTATCTCGCCGACGTCTCCTCGACCTGGGAATACCATTTCCGCAAGCCGCTCGTCCCGGCACAACCATGAACCTCAACACTGCGCTGCGGGCGGTTCTCGGCATTGCCCTGCTCACCGCGATGGACGCGGTGATCAAGGCGCAGATGCAGCAACACCCGTTCCTGCTGGCGCTGTTCATGCGCTTCGCAGCGGGCGCCGTCTGCGCGATCATCGTCGTCGCTGTCCTGCGGCCGAAGCGACCGACGCGGACGAGCCTGATCGGCAACAGCGCCCGCATCCCGCTGGTCATCGTCACCGCCGGAAGCTTCTTCTATTCGATCTCGGTGCTGCCGCTGGCGGAGGCGCTGACGCTCTCCTTCCTGGCCCCGGTCTTCGTCGCCCTGCTCGGGGCGCTGATCCTGAAGGAACGGCTCGACGGGCGCATCCTGCAGGCGCTTGGCTTCGGCCTCGCCGGCATGCTGGTGATGGTCTGGCCGCGCCTGCAGGGCGGTGTCACCGGCGCCGAGCTCGGCGTCGCCGCAGCGCTGGTCTCGGCGATCTCCTATGCCTTCAACCTGATCCTGCTGCGCACGATCGCGGTGAAGGAGCATCCGGCGATCATCGTGCTGTTCCAGAATGCCGGGCCGGCGCTCTGCCTGGCCTGGCCGGCCTATTATGTCTTCCAGCCGATGAGCACGGGCGACCTGCTCACCTATCTCTGCGGCGGCGCGCTCGGCGTTGCCGGGCATCTGTCGCTGACCTCGGCCTTCGCCCGCGCGCCCGCCTCGCGGCTGGCGCCGATCGAGTACACGGCGCTGGTGTGGGCGAGCCTGCTCGGCTGGTTCGTCTTCGGCGAAATGCCGCTCTGGACCACCTATGCCGGCGCTGCCCTGATCGTCGCCGGCGCCTTCGCTGTCAGCCGACGCTGATCTTCGCCGCAAATTCGCCGACTTGGTCGGCTTCTGCACGGGGCAATGCGAGGGGAGAGACCGCCCGTCATGCTTGCCTTCCGCTCCGACCGCGATTGACCCCTGCATGCAGCGCGCCGGCACCGTTGCTCGCGTCCTGCGCGAACCCGGCCTTCCCGCCGCGCTCTGCTTCCATCTTCTGTTCGGCCTCCTGCTCGCCATCCGGACACTCAGCAGCTTCACGCCGCCGGCCGAGACGAGTATCGAGGTCGAGCTGATCGCTCCGGAAGCGCTGACGCCGACGCCGCCCGCGCCTGTCCAGGCGCCCGCTCCTCCGCCGGCAGCCGAGATCGCGTCACCTCTACAACCGCCCCCCGCCACCGCACAGCCGGAGAAGCCCGCCACCCCGCCCGTTCCACCGCCGGCCGAACCGCCAGCGATGATCACCGCCCGGACACTGCATTCCGACAGCGTACTGGCCAATCCGCGCAGCCGTGGAGCGCGTGAGGCGCTGAAGACGCTCGAGGCGAGCGAGCGCATCGAGCAGCTCTGCAATCTCGAGGCGATGAGCCAGATCCATGCCTGGAAGGCGGAGTTCGAGCCGGACCGCGTCGTCGCCTTCGCCATGGCCAGCACCAAGCTGACGAAGACCGCTCTCGAAGCGGAAGGCGCCGCCTTCCGCAGCCGCAAGCAATGGTATGGCCTGCGCTTCCGCTGCGAGATGGCGGCGAACGGCAAGGTCGCCGGCTTCCAGTTCCGCGTCGGCGAGGCGATCCCGCGCAGCGAATGGGCGGCGCACGACCTGCCGCCCGAACATTGACGCTGCCGCAACGGCCTCAGGCCGGCTTGCTGCAATAGGCCTCCAGCCGATAGCCGTCGGGATCGACGATGAAGGCGGCGTAGTAGTCGGGGCCATAGGAGTCGCGCAGGCCCGGCTTGCCGTTGTCGCTGCCACCTGCTGCGAGCGCAGCCTCATGGAAGGAATCTACGCTCTGGCGTGTCGGTGCGACGAAACAGAAATGCAGGTTGGAATCGCGGTCCGGCGGCACCGGCGCCGAGACTGCGCCGATCCACAGGCCGACGCTCCCTTTGCCGTAGCCGAGCGAGCTTTCATCGCTGCTCAGACAGTCATAGCCGAGCGCACCGAGCGCACCGTCGTAGAAGCGCTTGCTGCGGGCGATGTCGCGAACGCCGATGGAAATGTGGTCGAACATGATGGTCCTCCTTGTCATCAGGCTTTGATGCGCTTGGCACAGAAATCGGCCTGAACCTGCCAGCTCGCGCCATCGTCACGCGAGCGGTCGCCGATCCAGTGGAATGAATCCGGCGTGATCTCGGTGAAGCGCCAGCGGATCGCGGTGCCGTCATCGAGCTTGCCGTGCTGGACGATGTCCTTGCCTTCGGCCCGGCCAAGCTGGTGCGTGTAGTACTGCTTGAGCGGATCGCTCCAGAGGATGTGCCAGGCGCCCTGGCCGGGGTCGTAGATGCGTAGCGTCGTGCCGTGGAAGAAGCCCGGCAGCGACCAGACATCCTGTACGGCGCGGCCGCCGAGGACCCAGCCGAAATGGATCTCGCCTTTGGCCTCATGGCGCTGGCCGTCGTCGGTGTGCATCACCGCATCCATGGTCCAAGCGCCGACGAACTGTCCGTAGAGGGTCATCTTGTCGGCGTATTCAGGCGCCGGCCCGGCAGCGATGAGGACATCGGCCAGCCTTGATGGCGCTGCTGTCATGATCGGGCTCCGTCTGGATCAAGTTGCACCCAGCTAGACCCGGAGCTTCGGGCCGCGCTTGGGAAAAACTGCTAAACTCAGAACATGACCGCGACCGCCCATATCCTGGCGTCAGGCCCCGGCTGGCGAGTCACAGACATCGTCTGCACCGCGGGCCCGGACGATCGCGCCTTCGAGGAAGCGCACCCGCAGCACTGCATCGCCATCGTCCGCAGCGGCTCGTTCCGCTATCGCTCGAAACAGGGCAGCGCGGTGCTGGCGCCGGGCTCGCTGCTGCTCGGCAATCGCGGCGCCTGCTTCGAATGCGGCCATGAGCATGCAGCCGGCGACCGCTGCCTCGCCTTCCAGTTCGAGCCGGCCTGGCTCGAAGGCGTCGTAACGGCCGTGCCGGGCGCCCGCCAGATCAGTTTCGCACAGGCGCATCTACCTGCCCTCGCGCTGCTCGCGGGTGTTATCGCCGAAGCGGAGATCGCCGCGGACGAGCCCGAAAGGCTGGAGGAAACCGCACTGCGCCTCGCCGGCGCCGTAACGAGCGTGCTTTCGGGCGCAAAGCCGGGGAGCGCGACGCCAAGCACCCGTGACCAGCACCGGATCACACGGGCGCTACGCCATATCGAGACGCATTGCGAAGACGCTCTCTCGATCGATGAACTCGCCCGGCACGCGGCGATGAGCCCGTATCATTTCCTGCGCACCTTCCGGGCGCTGGTCGGGATGACACCACATCAATATGTGCTGCGCACCCGCCTGCACCGCGCGGCGCTGCTGCTACGTCGGACCGACCTGTCCGTCGCCGGCATCGCCTTCGATTGCGGTTTCGGCGACCTCTCGACCTTCAACCGGCGCTTCAAGCGTGTGATGGGATTGAATCCGAGCGAGTATCGAGCGCCTGAGCGGCCCCGTCAGCGCTTTGCCCAGCGGTGATAGGTCAGCGCGAGTGCGATGCAATGCGCCAGCGGCTCGGCCGGCGGCTCCGTCCCGACCGCGAAGATCAGCGCCCTGTTGCCGTCATAGCTGAACTGCCCGGAGTAATGGCGCCGATACGTCTCGACCAGGCTGGTCTGGCAGTGGACATAGAGCGCGTAATGCGTCGACGAGCCTTTCAGCGCGCCAGCCCGCACGGTCGTCCCGGTCCTCGGCCGCCTGGGCAGCCAGGCAGGCTCGCCCCATTTCAGCGTCTCCGTGAGCGGCCCAATTTCCGGACTTCCGGCGGCGACATCGAGGATCATCTGCCGCAGTCGCAGCAGGGAGAGCCGAAGTGGCCCCGGCAGCGCGCGAAACCTCGCTTCGACGGCCGCGTCGGAAAATGGCGCAAATGTCACGAGCCGCTCCTGCCCCCAGCAGGTGCGGCGCCCCGATCAGCGCCCCGCCCCCACCTTCGCGCCGAAGATCATGCAGGTCTCCGTCCCGTGCGCCAACAGCTTGCCTGCTGCGTCGATCAGCTTGCCCTCGCTGGTCGCGACCGAACCGCCGCGATGAATCAGCCTGCCCTCGCAATGCACCGGGCCGCTGGCGGGCATGACCGGGCGGACATAGTTCAGCTTCATCTCCAGCGTGGTGTAGCCCTCGCCGACCCGCAGCGTCGAATGCACGGCGCAGGCCATGGCGGAATCGAGGATCGTCGCGGTCCAGCCGCCATGGATCGTCCCGAGCGGATTGAAGAAGCGCGGCGAGGGCGTGCCGACGAAGACCACCCGGCCCTCCTCGACCTCGGCGATATCGAAATCCATGGCATCGGCGAAGGGCGGGCCGGGATGGCGTCCCTCGACGATCCCGCGCAGGAAGGATGCGCCGTCCTCCGCCAGCAGGACATCACGGCTGACGACACCGACCTCACGGGACATCACAGAGCTCCATCTCTATCGTGTAGATGCACGATAGAGATGGAATTGGATAGCGGTCAACCCGGCCGATGCAGGGTCAGCCGACTTCCCTCGCCGCCCGTCTGATCGTCCGGAGATTGTCGCGCGTCTGGCTCCAGCGCTCCTGGCCGAGCCCGCCCTCGATCCGGTCCTGTGCCGCGCGCCAATAGGGGATCGCCGCCTCGATCGCGGCGCGGCCCTTGTCGGTGACGGCATAGGTCAGCGCCCTGCCCTTGCAGTCGACCGGCTCGATCAGCTTCTCAGCGGCAAGCAGTTGCAGGTTGCGCGTCAGCGAGGTCCGCTCCAGCGCGAAGCGGTCGGCGAGCTCGGTGACCGAGCGCCAGGCACCGGTCGAGAGCGCCGAGAGAAGCACAAACTGGGTGATCTTCAGGCCGCTCGGCCGCATCGCCTCGTCATAGGCGCGGGTCACGGCCCGTGCGGTCATGCGCACATGCAGCACCACGCAGGAACGGGCGATATCGTCGAGCTGGAGATCGGGCACGGGCGTCGTCATCTCGCCACGATAACCGGTTTAACGTGCCGTCGCAGCAGCGCAGATCGGCGGCCGGTGGTCGCATTCACCTTTTGCGCAGCGGATTCCTTGACTCCTGCAGACCCCGCGCCTATCTCCGCGACGTCCGTTAGCACTCACTTGCTGAGACTGCTAACAGACCCCATTCACGGGCCGCCTGCGAGCCCGTCCAGAATAAGACCGAGAGGAAGACAGAACCATGAAGTTCCGTCCGCTGCATGACCGCGTTGTGGTCCGTCGCCTTGATGGCGAAGAGAAGACCAAGGGTGGCATCATCATCCCCGACACCGCCAAGGAAAAGCCCCAGGAGGGCGAGGTCGTCGCCGTTGGCGCCGGCGCCCGCGACGACGCCGGCAAGCTGGTTGCGCTCGATGTCAAGAAGGGCGATCGCGTCCTCTTCGGCAAGTGGAGCGGCACCGAGGTCAAGATCGACGGCCAGGATCTCCTGATCATGAAGGAATCCGACATCATGGGCATCGTCGGCTGAGCAGCCAGGCGCCCACCCGTCCGTAGAGTTCAATCAGGAGTAGTCTCATGGCTGCCAAAGAAGTTCGCTTTTCCACCGACGCCCGCGACAAGATGCTGCGCGGCGTGGACATCCTCGCCAATGCCGTGAAGGTCACGCTGGGTCCGAAGGGCCGCAACGTCGTGATCGAGAAGTCGTTCGGCGCCCCGCGCATCACCAAGGACGGCGTCACCGTCGCCAAGGAGATCGAGCTCGCCGACAAGTTCGAGAACATGGGCGCTCAGATGGTCCGCGAAGTCGCTTCGCGCCAGAACGACCATGCCGGCGACGGCACCACCACCGCCACCGTGCTCGCCCAGGCGATCGTCCGTGAAGGCGCCAAGTCGGTTGCGGCCGGCATGAACCCGATGGACCTGAAGCGCGGCATCGACCTCGCTGTCGAGGCCATCGTCGCCGACCTCAAGAAGAACTCCAAGAAGGTCACCTCGAACGCGGAAGTCGCTCAGGTCGGCACCATCTCGGCGAACGGCGACGAGTCGGTCGGCAAGATGATCTCGACCGCCATGCAGAAGGTCGGCAACGAGGGTGTCATCACCGTCGAGGAAGCCAAGACCGCCGACACCGAGCTCGACGTCGTCGAGGGCATGCAGTTCGACCGTGGCTATCTCTCGCCCTACTTCATCACCAACGCCGAGAAGATGGTCGCCGAGCTCGAGGACCCCTACATCCTCATCTTCGAGAAGAAGCTGTCGTCGCTCCAGGCGATGCTGCCGATCCTCGAGGCCGTCGTCCAGACCGGCAAGCCGCTCCTGATCATCGCCGAGGACGTCGAGGGCGAGGCTCTCGCCACGCTCGTCGTCAACAAGCTCCGTGGCGGCCTGAAGGTCGCGGCCGTCAAGGCTCCGGGCTTCGGTGACCGCCGCAAGGCCATGCTCGAGGACATCTCGATCCTGACCGCCGGCCAGATGATCTCGGAAGACCTCGGCATCAAGCTCGAGACCGTGACGCTCAACATGCTCGGCCGCGCCAAGAAGGTGCGCATCGAGAAGGAGAACACCACGATCATCGACGGCGCCGGCAAGAAGAAGGACATCGAGGGCCGCGTCGCGCAGATCAAGGCGCAGATCGAGGAGACCACCTCGGACTACGACCGCGAGAAGCTCCAGGAGCGTCTGGCCAAGCTCGCCGGCGGCGTCGCGGTCATCCGCGTCGGCGGCGCGACCGAGGTCGAGGTCAAGGAGAAGAAGGATCGCGTTGACGATGCCCTGAACGCCACCCGCGCTGCGGTGGAAGAAGGCATCCTGCCGGGCGGCGGCGTCGCCCTGCTGCGCGCCCTGAACTCGGTCAAGTCGATCAAGACCCAGAACGACGACCAGAAGACCGGCGTCGAGATCGTCCGCAAGGCGATCGCCGCCCCGGCCCGCCAGATCGTCGACAACGCCGGCGATGACGGCGCGGTCGTGATCGGCAAGCTGCTGGAGTCGAAGGACTACGCCTGGGGCTACAACGCCCAGAGCGGCGAGTACGGCGACCTGGTCAAGGCCGGCATCATCGACCCGACCAAGGTCGTGCGCACGGCGATCCAGGATGCGGCTTCGATCGCCGGCCTGCTGATCACCACCGAGGCGATGATCGCCGAGACGCCGAAGAAGGACGCCCCGATGCCCCCGATGGGCGGCGGCGGCATGGGCGGCATGGACTTCTGATAAAGAAGTCCGAGCTCTCCAGCTCGATCGATACGGAAGGCCCGGCGCAAGCTGGGCCTTTTCGTTTGCCGGCGCGCTTTGCACAGGCATCTGCGGCGACACGCTTGCGTCGACTTTGGTTGTAAGCCCTAGATCGCTGATGGTGCGGCATCCTGCCGCGCCCATGCTCTCGAGGGTCCTTTCATGAACAACCCTGCTTTGGGCGATGCCGCCAAGCTGGTCGGCCGCATCCTGCTCGCCCTGATGTTCGTGCTCGCCGGCTGGTCCAAGATTACCGGCTATGCCGGCACGCAAGGCTACATGGCCTCGGCCGGCGTGCCGGGGATCCTGCTGCCTGTTGTCATCATCGTCGAACTGCTCGGCGGCCTGATGATCGTCGTCGGCTACAAGACCCGGCTCGTCGCGCTGGTCCTGTGTGCCTTCACCATCGCTGCCTCGGTGCTGTTCCACATGAACTGGGCGCAACCGATGCAGCAGCTCCTGTTCATGAAGAATCTCTCGGTTGCCGGCGGCTTCCTCGTGCTGTTCGCGGCCGGCGCGGGTGCCTATTCGGTCGACCGGGAGTAAGGCCCATCACAAAACGCTGAAAAAGCGTGGCCCGGCCTTGAGCCGGGCCTTTTTTGTGCGCAGGGCTGATCTACAACGCTCTCTCCTACGCAGCGCGTCTCTCGCGCTGATTCCCCGACAAGGACGATGCCATGCGCCTGTTGAGTTTCGCCATCGCCGCGCTTGCCGCGATCGCGCTCGTGGTCGGCTTACAGGCAGGTAGTAGCAGCTCAACATCACCAGGTGTCATTGGCCTACTGCTGGCGATTCTTAATGGCGGTACGGTCCCAATCGCTATCCTCGGGTTTCTGCTCGCATTCGCCACCTTCCGCGCGACGACGATCCCGTTCTTCTTAAAGATATTCTCGGGCATTTTCGGCACGGAGTACGTCCTCTTCGGCGCCGGGACGCTAATGGCCAAAATCGGGCTCTGGCCCGCCGCCTGGCAGGCCATCGCGCCGCCGGCCAGCCTCGCTACGACGGTCGCCGTCTTCGGCATCCTGATCTATCTGGTGTCCTTCGTGCCGGTGGTGCAACGCATCGCCCGCATCGCCTCGCCCTATTTCGAATCCTCCGAGCCGCAGATCGCCAATCTCGGGCCGCTCGGCCGCTATCGCATGCGGCTCGGCACCTTCGCGGTCGCGCTCGTCGTCTTCCTGATCGTGCTCAACCAGGCGCAGGTCGGCATCTCCCTGCGCATCAACTTCTTCTACCGCGATTTCAACAACGCCCTGCAGGAGAAGAACGCGCCGGTCTTCTGGGAGCAGCTCGTCAACGTCTTCTGCGTCTGGGCGGCGATCTCGGTGATCAGCTATCTGATCGAGACTGTCGCGCAGTCGGTGCTGCTGATCCGCTGGCGCGAATGGATGGCGGCCGAATACAACAAGCGCTGGCTCGGCAACGGCAATCATTACCGCATCTCGCTCGCCGGCACGGCCGACAACCCCGACCAGCGCATCTCGGAAGATACCCGCTCCTTCCTGAACCAGACCTACAGCTTCTCGCTGACGCTGATCACCCAGGTTTCGACACTGGTGTCATTCTCGATCGTGCTGTGGTCCATTCCCGTGGCCATCACGGTGCCCGGGACCGACATCGTCATCCCCGGCTTCATCTTCTGGGCGACGCTGATCTATGCCGCGATCGCAACATGGGTCACCCATCTGATCGGCAAGCCGCTGATCTCGCTGGAGTTCGAGCAAGAGCGGCGCGAGGCGAATTTCCGCTTCGCCCTCGCCCGCCTGCGCGAATACTCCGAGCAGATCGCGTTGATGCGCGGCGAGACTGCGGAGCGACGCCATCTCGGCGAGACCTTCGGCGGCATCGTCGAGAACTTCTACCGGCTGCTCTGGCGCAAGCTGAAACTGACGACCTTCACCCTGTCCTACAACCAGGCCAACGTCGTCATCCCTTACGTCTTGCTCGCGCCCTACTATTTCGGCGGCCAGATCGCCTTCGGCGTGCTGACGCAGGTCGCCTCGGCCTTCGGCCGGGTCGAGACGGCGATGTCGTTCTTCATCAACAGCTACCAGTCGATCGCCTCCTATCTCGCCTCGATCAACCGCCTCACCACCTTCGAACAAGCGATCGTCAAGGCGGAAGCCCAGGGCGCCGGCGGTGAAGGCGCGGCGATCGAAATCGTCGAGAAGCCGGTGAAGGACGCGACGATCGAGACGCTCGCGCTCAACCTGCCGAACGGGCAGCCGATCGTGCAGGCCTCCAACCTGACGCTGCCTGCCGGGCATTCGACACTGGTCATGGGCCCCTCGGGCTCAGGCAAGTCGACCCTGTTCCGGGCGCTTGCCGGAATCTGGCCGTTCGGCGAAGGCAAGGTCGCGACGCCGGAAGGGCAGCGCATGCTGGTGCTGCCGCAGCGCCCCTATCTGCCGCAGGGCTCGCTACGCGCCGCGCTCGCCTATCCGTCCGAACCGGACGCCTTCAGCGATGCCGACATCCATGCGGCGATGGAGAAGGTCAAGCTCGGCCATCTCGCCGACCGGCTCGACGAGGTCGATCTCTGGGGCCAACGCCTTTCCGGTGGCGAGCAGCAGCGGCTCGCCGTGGCTCGCGCCCTGCTGACCAAGCCGGACTGGCTCTTCCTCGACGAGGCGACAGCCTCGCTCGACGAGAAACTGGAAGGCGAGATCTACGCGGTAATCCGGCACGAGCTGCCGCAAACCAGCATCGTCTCGATCGGCCATCGCTCGACACTGCGGGACATGCACGACCAGCTGATCGCGATGGAGAAGAATGCGGATGGCACCTTCAGCCCGAAGGCGAAGGCCATGGCGGAAACGGGCTGAGCGCCACTGGTCCCCTCTCCCCTTGCGGGAGAGGGTTAGGGTGAGGGGTCTCGCGACGCTGGTCGCAAGCGTCGCTCGGCCGAACGCCAGACCATCGAGACCTGAGCGACCCCTCATCCGGCCCTTCGGGCCATCTGCTCCCGCAGAGGGAGAACAAACAGGCGCCCGTCAGATACCGCGGTCGAAGCGGATTTCGCCGGCGCCCGTCTTGATGACGAGGCGGCCCTCGGCCATGTCCCATTGTCTGGCGGTGCGCAGTGCCATCAGATAGCTGCGCTCGAAATCCGCCGCGCTCTTGTCGCAGGCCATCTTGGTCACCGCGATCGGGCCGACGGCGAAGGCCTGCTGCCGCAGCGGATAGGCCGAGGCCGAGAAGGTGTTGCAGCCGGCAAAGCCGGTGCCGCGCAGATTGGAGTCGACCTTCAGCGTCGCCCGGAAACCGTTGATCGGCTTGCCGTTCATCTGGACCGCCGTCCAGGACGCGTCGAGCGGGAAGTTCTTCTCCTGCTTCGGCGGCGGAGCTTCCCCTCCCGGCTGCTCACTACGAGACGGCATCTGCTGACGACGCTGGGCGAGCGCATCGGTCACCAGCATCGGCGACAGGGAGAGAGCGAGGGCGGCCAGGAGGCCGAGGCGCGACTGCGTATTCAACTGGTCCAGACCCCGATTGGAAAGAGCGCGACGGCTCGTAGGAGAACCCGATACTTTCCACTGCACCGATCGCGGTGGCGAGCGCAAGCCTCGATCGCACCGCTTTTGGTACGACTTGCACTGAAATCGCCTCGCCCGGGTAAATTACCCGGACATTGCGTCGGGAATCCGGCGCGTCAGATCCGCGCCAGCAGCCGCTCGATCAGCGGATTGGAGCGGCGGAAGACATAGTCGAGCGCCCGTACGGTGATGTCGTCGGCGCCGGCCCTGCTCAATTCCTCGACCAGCGGGAACACGGCCTTGCGCGGGCAGTGCAAGGTGACGACGCCGTCGCCGCCGGCCGTGCCGAAGGGCAGGCGCGCGCCGAGCCGGTGCGCGATCTCGCCGAGCCGCTGCGGCGAGACGGCGTTGAGGACCGCACGGACCTCGCGCAGCGACCGCGCCTCCTCCTCCGCCGCGATGCGCGACAGGATGGCGCCGGCAGCGTCCCGCGCCTGCTTGCCCCAGGGCGCACGCACGGAGGCGACGAGATTGGCCTCCGAAGCCAGGATCACGCCGTCGTCCAGCACCTTCAGCGCATTCGCCGTCAGCGTCGCGCCGGTGGTGGTGATATCGACGACGATCTCGGCGGTGCCTGCGGCCGGAGCGCCCTCGGTCGCGCCCAGGCTCTCGACGATACGGTAATCGGCGAGGCCATGATTGGCGAAGAAGCGGCGCGTGAGGTTCACATATTTGGTGGCGACGCGCAGCTTGCGGCCGGTGCGGGCACGCATGGTCGCAGCGACGTCGTCGAGGTCCGCCATGGTGCGCACATCGATCCAGGCCTGCGGCACGGCGACGACGACATTGGCCTGGCCGAAGCCGAGCGGCGCGAGCAGCACCATGCTGGCATCGGCATCGGCGACCTGCTCGCGCACCAGGTCCTCGCCGGTGATGCCGAGATGGGCGGCACCGGAGGAGAGCTGAGCCACAATCTCGGAGGCCGAGAGATAGGCGACCTCGGCCCCGCCGAGCCCGGCGATCTGGCCGCGATATTCGCGCTGGCCGCGCGCCTGCACGAAAGAAAGGCCGGCGCGGCCAAAGAAGGCGGTGGCGTTCTCCTGCAGTCGCCCTTTCGAGGGAACCGCGAGAACCAGAGGCGCGTCGTTCGTCATGGTCTCGCTCATGCCTTGCCTCCCGCGAGACGGTCGAGCCAGAGCGAGGCGCCGACGGCCGGCACCGGCGCAGGCGCACCGAGACGCTGGAGCACGCCGTCATAGCGGCCGCCGCCGGCGATCGGCTTCAGGTCCGGCCGGGCCGGGTCGTGCAATTCGAAGATGAAGCCGGTGTAGTAGTCGAGATTGCGGGCAAAGCCGGCCGAGAACGAGATGCTGGCGACATCGACGCCGCGCGCAGCAAGGAAGCCGGTGCGTTCGTCGAAGGCGTCGAGCGCGGCGGACAGGTCGAGCCCGGCCTCGCCGGCGAGCTTGCGCAGGGCCGCGGAGGCGCCGTCGGGATCGCCGCCGATCGCCAGCGCATGCGCGATCACGCCGCTCGCCTCGCCATTGACCGGATTGTCACGCTCGGCCGCCCGCGCCAGGAAGCGCTCGGCAATGTCGCCGGCCGAACGGCCGCCGACGGTCGAGATGCCGGCGATCGAGAGCACGTCCTCGACGAAGGCGCGCGCCGCCTTGGGGTCCTGGCCTTCCAGCGCCTTGAGCAGGCCGGCATGAGCGTGCTCGACTTCATTGGTAGGCGGCTCGAGCGCGGCGACGGCATCGGCGCCCTTGCCCTGCGCGACGGCGCGCATCAGCCGACGACGGGCCGCCTGCGGCACACCGAGACTGTCGAGCAGCGCCGTGAGCAGCGCGACATCGCCCATCAGCAGGCGCGGCCGGCTCAGGCCGAGCGCCGCAGCGGATTCGACGGTCAGCGCCATGATCTCGGCATCGGCGGCAGCGAAATCGGTGCGGCCGAAGGATTCGAGGCCGGCCTGGGCGAATTCGCTCGGCTCGTTGGCGCCGCGCATGCGGAAGACCGGTCCGGCATAGGCGTAGGAGGCCGGCTCGCCGGCATGGGCGGCGATATGCGCCAGCGCCACCGGGATGGTGTACTCGGGCCGCAGGCACCATTCGCGCCCGTCATCGTCCTGCGTCAGGAAGATGCGGCGGCGGATATCCTCGCCGGAAAGATCGAGGAAGGGCTCGACGGGCTGCAGGATCGCCGGCTCGGCGCGCGAAAAGCCCTCGCGCTCGAACGGCGCGATCACGGTCTCGAGCTTTGAGCGCATGGCCGGCACTTTACAAAAACCCTGTTGCGGCGCCGTCCTAGCAGGGACGCCGGCGATTTTCGACGGTTTTTAGGGAATTGGGTGAACGGGAATCAGGCGTACCGCCCCAGGACCCGCTTCACCCCCTCGACCAGCTCGCCCACCGGCACGGAGAACTGCGCCTGCGCCTGCCGCTCCTTGTGCTCGGCCGAGTCCTTCACGTCGCGGCCCGCCGCGGCGAGTTCCGCGCCGAGGATCAGGTCCTTGATCACCACGGTGCCGGCCTCGCGCTCCGAGGAGCCTTGAATGACTGCGCAGGCGGCGCCGCGCCGGTCGGCATATTTCATCTGGGCGTTGAAGCCGGACGAGCCGAGATAGAGGTCGGCGCGGCAAAGCGCCCTGCCCTCGCCATCCTTGGCCTGGCGCAGCTGCGCGACGAAAGCCTGGTAGGCCGGCATGAACTCCGGTGACTTGTTGTCCATCGCGGTGACCACGACGAGCGGCAGTTCGTTCTTCTGGTCGACGATCGGCGACTTCACCGCCTTCAGCGCCGAATAGAGCCGGGAGACGCCGATCGAGAAACCGGTCGCTGGCACGGGCTCGGGCCGGAAGCGGCCGACGAGGCCGTCATAGCGCCCGCCGCCGGCGACCGAGCCGAAGCGCACGACCTGCCCGTCCTCATTGGTGACCGGGAAGGTCAGCTCCACCTCGTAAACCGGACCTGTATAGTATTCGAGGCCGCGGACGACGGAGGGGTCGATGCGGATGCGGCCCGGCCCATAGTCGGAAGCGCGAAGAAGCTGCGCGATTTGCGCCAGTTCTTCGACCCCCTCCATCCCTCTCGCTGAACCGGCAACAGCGTCGCGCGCGAAGGAAAGAGTCATGTCATCCGAAGGCCATGTCTCTTCACCCGGCGGGTCACCCGCCGGTGCCGATTCCCCTCTACGTTTGGACGCCTCCCGCAAATCCGGTGTGCTCTCGCGAAAGGCAACTTGCCCTGTCAAAAGAAGGATACGGCTGGCTTGCTCGTCATTCAGCCCCGCGCCCTTCGTGAAATCTCCGCTCTCGTCCTTGCGGCCTTCGCCGAGCAGCAGGCGCACGCCTTCCGGCCCGAACTTGTCGAGCTTGTCGATCGCCCGCAGCACGGTCAGCCGGCGGCCGGCATTCTCCTCGCCGCCGAGGCCGATCGCCTCCATCACCCCGTCGAGCACCTTGCGGTTATTGACCTTGACGACATAGTCGCCGCGCTTGATGCCGAGCTTCTCCATCGTGTCGGCGGCGAGCATGCAGATCTCGGCATCGCCGGCGACTGTGCCGCTCCCGACGATATCGGCGTCGAACTGCATGAACTGGCGGAAGCGCCCCGGGCCCGGCTTCTCGTTGCGGAAGACATAGCCGGCGCGATAGCTGCGATAGGGTTTTGGCAGCGCGTCGAAATTCTCGGCGACATAGCGGGCGAGCGGCGCCGTCAGGTCATAGCGCAGCGACAGCCACTGCTCGTCATCGTCCTGGAAGGAGAAGACGCCCTCGTTCGGCCGGTCCTGGTCCGGCAGGAACTTGCCGAGCGCATCGGTGTATTCGACGAAGGGCGTCTCGACCGGGTCGAAGCCGTAGAGCGAGAAGCTCTCGCGGATCACGGCGAGCATGCGCTCGGTGGCGGCGACATCGGCCGGACCGCGATCGACGAAACCGCGCGGCTGGCGGGCCTTCAGCTTGGCAGGGGCGGACTTGTCGGCGGACATGGCAGAGGAGCTCTGTAGGTAAATGCCTATTGATGTTCGAGCGGGTTAGCCCGCTGAGCCGTCAGGGGCAAGCACGGCAGCGCAATCCGGCTAGGCGCAGGCGGCTAAAGCGCCAACCCCTCATCCCAATATGGCGTCGCCCCGTAGAGCTCGGCGAGATAGTCGACGAAGGCGCGTACCTTGTGCTCCATGTGCCGGCGGCTCGGATAGACCGCGTAGACCGCAACGCGCTTGCCGACCGAATAGTCCGGCAGCACCCGCGCCAGAGCGCCCGATTTCAGCTCCGGCCCGACATCCCAGGTCGAGCGCAGGGCGATGCCGACGCCGGCCAGCAGCGCCTCACGTACGACTTCGCTGGAATTGGTCCGCAGCTGGCCGTTGATCTTGACCGTCACTTGGCCTTCCGGTCCGTCGAGACGCCATTGGTCGGCATTGTGGGCGATGAGGGTGTGGCGCGCGAGGTCTTCGATCGTCTCGGGGACGCCACGGGCGGAGAGATAGCCCGGCGTCGCGCAGAGCACGCGGTGGTTCGGCGCCAGCCGCTTCGCCACCAGGCTGGAATCGCGCAGGTCGGCGATCCGGATCGCGACGTCGAAGCCATCAGCGACGATGTCGACGAAGGCGTCGCTGAGAATCAGCTCGACATTCACCGCCGGATTGCGATCGAGGAAGGGCTTGAGATGCGGCGCGACATGCATCCGCCCGAACGAGGTCGGCGCCGAGACGCGCAGGGTGCCGCGAGCCTGCCCCGCACCGCTGGCGACCCAGGCCTCCGCCTCTTCGATCGAGCCGAGGATCGAGACGACGCGCTCATAGAAGCCCTGGCCGGCCTCCGTCAGCGAAAGCTGGCGGGTGGTGCGCTGGAGCAGGCGCACGCCGAGACGGTCCTCCAGGCGCCGGATGCGCTTGGAGATAACGGCCGGCGAGAGATTGAGCTCGCGCGCGGCGGCGGACATGCTCCTGGCCGTGACGACATGGGCGAAGACGTCGAGGTCGCCGAACCGATCCATCCGTCCCCACCTTTTCTGTTTTGGAAACAATCATGCACGTTACTCGCGCTGCGTCCCCTGTGGAAGTATTCTAGAGTCGCGCCGAGGCGCCCGGCCCTATCCTGCGAGACGCGGCCCTCGGCCGCTCTTCGGGATGGGCGCTGGCAAGGCATGGAGGACCGAGTTTCATGAGTGCGATCGCGTTTCCGGCGCCCGATGCCGGCATCCTCGCCCGCCGCGACGCCATCCTCGCCGGCCTCAGGCCGCTGGTCGCGCCGGATGCGCTGATCACCTCCGAGGACGAGCGGCGCCCTTACGAGACCGACGCGCTGACCGCCTATCGCCGCATGCCGCTCGCCGTGGTGCTGCCATCGACCACGCGGGAGGTCGCGGCGGTCCTGCGCTATTGCTCCGAACAGGGCGTGCCGGTGGTGCCGCGCGGCGCCGGCACCTCGCTCGCCGGCGGCGCGATCCCGCAGGAGGACGCGGTGGTGATCGGCGTCTCCAAGATGAACCGCATCCTGGAGATCGACTATGCCAACCGGGTGGCGAAGGTGCAGGCCGGCGTCACCAATCTCGCCGTCAGCGGCGCGGTCTCGGCCGACGGCTTCTTCTACGCGCCCGACCCGTCCTCGCAGCTCGCCTGCTCGATCGGCGGCAATATCGGCATGAACTCCGGCGGCGCGCATTGCCTGAAATACGGCGTCACCACCAACAACATCCTCGGCGTCACGCTGGTGATGCTGGACGGCAGCATCGTCGAAATTGGAGGTAGCCACCTCGATTCGCCCGGCTACGACCTGCTCGGCCTGATCAATGGCTCCGAGGGCCAGCTCGGTATCGTCACCGAGGCGACGGTGCGCATCCTGCGCCAGGCGGAAGGCGCGCGCCCCGTGCTGTTCGGCTTCCCGACCAGCGTCGAGGCCGGCGCAGCGGTCGCCGCCATCATCGGCGCCGGCATCATTCCGGTGGCGATGGAGTTCATGGACAAGCCGGCGATCGAGATCTGCGAGGCCTTCGCCCATGCCGGCTATCCGATGGATTGCGGCGCGCTGCTGATCATCGAGGTCGAGGGCTCCGAGGCCGAGATGGACGCCCAGCTCGCCCGCATCGTTGCGATCGCCAGGGAGCATGGCGTCGGCACGGTCAAGGAGAGCAAGTCGGCGATGGAGACGGCGGCGATCTGGAAGGGCCGCAAGTCCGCCTTCGGCGCGACCGGCCGCATCGCCGACTATATCTGCATGGACGGCACGATCCCGACCGGGCAACTGCCCTTCGTGCTCGAGCGCATGGACGAGATCATCAAGGGCTATGGCCTGCGCGTCGCCAATGTCTTCCATGCCGGCGACGGCAACCTCCACCCGCTGATCCTCTACAACTGCAACGACCCGATCGAGGCGCAGAAGGCCGAAGATGCCGGCAACGACATCCTCAAGCTCTGCGTCGAGGTCGGCGGCTGCCTGACCGGCGAGCACGGCGTCGGCATCGAGAAGCGCGACCTGATGACGGTGCAGTTCAACGAGGTCGATCTGCACCAGCAGCAGCGGGTCAGGGCGGTGTTCGATCCGCGCTGGTTGATGAATCCGGCGAAAGTGTTTCCCTTGGAAGGGCGGATCGCTGCGTGAGCTTTGTCATTCCGGGGCTCGCGCAGCGAGAACCCGGAACCCACGACCGGGTGAGCGGGATGGCGTATTTCGTCTACCTCATGGCGAGCAAACGAAGCGGTACGCTCTACCTGGGCATCACCAACGATCTGGCGAGACGTGCCCATGAGCACAAATCGAAACGGAACATCGGATTCACGAGCCGCTACGGGGTCGACAGGCTGGTCTGGTACGAGCAGTTCGAGGATGTCAGGGATGCGATCGACCGGGAGAAGGTCCTGAAGAAATGGCGCAGAGCCTGGAAGATCAAGCTCATCGAAGACATGAATCCGGAATGGAAGGATTTCTATGAAGGCCTGTCCTGACCGACGATACCCAGTCGTGGGTTCCGGGTTCTTCGCGATGCGAAGCCCCGGAATGACAGAGGTGGGCTTCTGATGCTCCACACTCCCACCACAGAGGCGCAGGCCTGCGCCGTCGTTGCCTCGATCGTCGAGGCGCGCGTTCCGCTCGCCATCCGCGGCGGCGGCACCCGTTCCGGCCTCGGCCGGCCGGACAACGCCGTCAGCACGATCTCCAGCGCCGAGCTCACCGGCATCACCCTGTACGAGCCTTCCGAGATGGTGATCGGCGCAAAAGCCGGCACGCCGCTGAAGCTGATCGAGGAGACGCTGGCAAGCCGGGGCCAGATGCTGCCCTTCGAGCCGATGGACCACCGCGCCCTGTTCGGCTCGGAAGGCGAGCCGACGATCGGCGCGATCGCGGCCGGCAACATCTCCGGCCCGCGCCGGATCAATGCCGGCGCCGCCCGCGACTCCCTGATCGGCATCAAGCTGATCAATGGCCGCGGCGAGCTGGTGAAATCCGGCGGGCGGGTGATGAAGAACGTCACCGGCCTCGACCTGGTCAAGCTCGTCTCCGGCAGCTTCGGCACGCTCGGCTTCCTGACCGAGGTGACCTTCCGCGTGCTGCCGCGACCCGAGCGCATCGTCACCTTGATCTGGGAAGATCTACCCGACGAGGCGGCAGTCGCGCTGCTCTCGGGCGCACTCGGCTCGCCCTTCGAGCCGATGGCGGCAGCGCATCTGCCGGCCGGGATCGGCGCAGAGCAGGCACGCACCTTGCTCAGGCTGGAGAACTTCTCGGCCTCGATCAGCTATCGCGCGGCCGAACTCGCCCGCCTGCTGAAGGGCCATGGCCGACCCGAGTTGATCGAGGGCCGCGCTTCGGACGCGCTCTGGCATAAGGTCAGGGATGCGACCTTCTTTGCCGGCACGCAGGAGGCCGTCTGGCGGCTTTCGCTCACACCGACCAACGGACCGAAGGCGACCGACGCGATCGCGCGCACGGTGCCGGGTGCGCGCTGGTTCTACGATTGGGGCGGCGGCCTGGTCTGGCTCGCCGTGCCGGACGACGGTGACGCTGGAGCAGCGGCGATCCGCGCGGCGCTGAAGCCGCTCGGCGGCCATGCGACGCTGGTGCGGGCGCCCGATGCGGTGCGGGCAGCGGTTCCCGTCTTCGAGCCGCTTTCCGAGCCGCTGATGCGGGTGACCGCCGGCATCAAGAAGAGCTTCGATCCGGAGGGCGTGTTCGAGCCCGGCCGGATGTATGCGGGCATTTGAGAAGCGACCATGCAGACCAACTTCACGCCCGAGCTTCTCGCCTCCGATCCGCGCCTCCCGGCGTCGGAGAAGATCCTGCGCACCTGCGTGCATTGCGGCTTCTGTACCGCGACCTGCCCGACTTATCTCCTGCTCGGCGACGAGCTCGATTCGCCGCGCGGGCGCATCTACCAGATCAAGGACATGCTGGAGAGCGGCAAGCCGGCGACGCCGGATGTGGTCAAGCATGTCGACCGCTGCCTCTCCTGCCTGTCCTGCATGACGACCTGCCCCTCGGGCGTGAACTACATGCACCTGGTCGACCATGCCCGCGCCCATATCGAGGAGACCTATGAGCGCCCCGTCGCCGACCGGACGCTGCGGGCCATTCTCTCGGCGATCCTGCCCTATCCGGGGCGTTTCCGCCTGGCCATGCTGGCGGCGAGGCTCGGCAAGCCGCTCGCCGGAGCGCTCGGCGCCCTGCCCGTCATCGGCGCGCGCCTGAAGGCGATGCTGGCGCTGGCGCCCTGGAACCTGCCCGACCGCTCGGCGATGGAGGGGCCCGCCTCCTTCCCGGCCGAAGGAGAGCGGAAGCGACGCGTCGCCATTCTGTCAGGTTGCGCCCAGCCGGTGCTCGACCCCGGCATCAACGAGGCAACGATCCGCCTGCTGACCCGCCACGGCGTCGAGGTGGTGCTGCCCAAGGGCGAGGGCTGCTGTGGCGCGCTCGTCCACCATATGGGCCGCGAGCATGACGCGCTTGGCTTCGCCCGCGCCAATATCGACGCCTGGATGGCCGAGATCGAAGGCGCAGGGCTCGACGCCATCCTGATCACGGCGTCGGGCTGCGGCACCACGATCAAGGACTATGGCTTCATGTTCCGCGACGACGCGGCCTATGCACAGAAGGCGGCGACGGTTGCCGGCCTCGCCAAGGACGTGACCGAGTTCGTCGAGACACTGGAGATCGCTCCCACCCGGAGCTTCGACCTCACCGTCGCCTACCATTCCGCCTGCTCGATGCAGCATGGCCAGCAGCTCAAGGACGGGCCGAAGCGCCTGCTGGCGCGGGCTGGTTTCCGCGTGAAGGAGGTGCCGGAAGGCCATATCTGCTGCGGCTCGGCCGGCGTCTACAACATCCTGCAGCCGGAGATCGCCGGGCAGCTGCGCGAGCGCAAGGTCGGCAACATCCAGCGCACCAAGCCGGACCTCGTCGCCACCGGCAATATCGGCTGCATCACCCAGATCGCGAAGGGCTTTGCCGATCGCGGCGCGACGACGCCGATCCTGCACACCGCCGAACTGCTCGACTGGGCAACCGGCGGGCCCTTGCCTGCGAGGCTGGCCCAGGCGGGGATCGGGGAGGCGGTGGCACCGGAACTGGTCGCGGCGGAATGACGACGCGCGTCATGCTCGGGCTTGCCCCGAGCATCTCAGGCCGGATGAGGCTCCAGCCGGCGCCTTCTCGTCCCGATATTCTCGGGTCTGCGCTTCGCTGCGCCCGAGAATGACGCCCGGACATGCTGCCCCTGTGCCTCGTGCGATTGCCTCGGTCCTTCCAATCGCCGATCTTGCCGCTCCGCTAAGGGAGGATCGCCATGACGTTCGGCTTCATCGAGGGTTTTCGCGTCGAGGTGCTCGACCCGCGCTTCCACCGGATCGTGCCCGGCTCGGCCCGGATGGAGCGGCTGTGGACCGGGGCGCGCTGGTCGGAAGGCCCCGCCTGGTTCCCGGCGCACCAGACGCTGGTCTGGTCCGACATCCCCAACAACCGGATGCTGCGCTACGACGCCCTCACCGGCCAGGTCGGCACCTTCCGCCAGCCGGCGCGCAACTCGAACGGCAACACCGTCGACCGGCAAGGCCGGCTCGTGACCTGCGAGCATGGCGGGCGGCAGGTGACGCGCACCGAGCATGACGGCTCCGTCACCGTGCTGGCGAGCCATTATCAGGGCAAGCGCCTGAACTCGCCCAATGACGTGGTGGTGAAGTCGGATGGCTCGATCTGGTTCACCGACCCCGATTACGGCATCCTCACCGACTATGAGGGCGACAAGGCGCAGAGCGAGATCGGCCGCTGCAATGTCTACCGCATCGATCCGCAGAGCGGCGCGGTGACCATCGCCGCCGACGACTTCGTCAAGCCGAACGGGCTCGCCTTCTCTCCCGACGAGAGCGCCCTCTACATCGCCGACACCGGCGCGAGCCATGATCCGGAGAACGGGCCGCGCCATATCCGCAAGGTCGCGGTCACCGGCGATGGCGCCAAGCTCGGCGTCTCCTCGGTCTTCGCCACCTGCACGGCCGGGCTGTTCGACGGCTTCCGCTTCGACGTCGAGGGCCGGCTCTGGAGCAGCGCCGCCGACGGCCTCCACGTCTACGCCCCGGACGGCACGCTGATCGGCAAGGTTCTGGTGCCGGAGGTGGTCGCCAATCTCTGCTTCGGCGGGCCGAAGCGGAACCGCCTGTTCATCTGCGGAACCACGTCGCTCTATTCGCTGATGACCCACACCAACGGCGTCGGCTGAGCGTCAGCCCGCATCCTCGCGCTTCTCCGGCTTCACCCAGCCGACGAGGAAGGGCATCAGCAGCCCGAGCAGCATGAAGCGCACCAGATGGTGCGCGCCGACATAGAGCGGGTCGAGCCCCATGGCGAAGGCGAGCATAGCCATCGCCTCGAGCCCGCCGGGCGCGAAGGCGGCCATGGCGCTGGCATAGGGCACGCCGGCGAGCCAGGCCGCCGGCCAGGCGAAGGCGAAGGCGACCGCCATCGAGACGACGAAGCCGCCGATCGCGAGAGGGAACAGCGCCGCAATCTCACCCCGCTTCAGGTTCGAGACGCGCCCGCCCATGGCCGCGCCGAGCATGATCATCACCGCAATCGCGATCTCCGGCGGCATGGTGCCGTGGACGAGACCCGTGCCGTGCAACACGGCGCTCGCCAGCGTCGCGCCGAGGATGAAGGGCGCGGTGACGCCGATGCGCTCGAAGATCAGCCCTGTCACCAGCCCGCTGCCGAGGAGCAGCGCCAGGTCGCCGACGCTCGCGACCGCGACCGGAGGCGGCAGGGAGAGCGGGGTGCTGCCGCTGCTCAGCTTCATGATGCTGGGCAGCACCGCGACCAGGACGAGGATGCGGAAGAGCTGGATCGCGGCGATGCGGCCGATATTGGCGCCCTTGTCCTGCGCCACCGAGATCACGGCGGAGAGCGCTCCCGGTGCGGCGGCGAGCAGCGAATCGATCCAGCTCCAGCGCGCGACGAAGCGCAGATAGGCGCCGGTCGCCAACATGATGGCGAGGAGGCCGACGACCAGCACCAGCAGCGAACCCGGATAGCGCGCCGTCGCAGCGAGCGCCTCGGGCGTCGCGGCCGAACCGATCAGCGCGCCGGACATCACCATGGTCGAATCGAACCAGGGGCGGCGCAGGTCCGGCAGCGGCCGGGTGATGCCGAAGATCGAGACCACCAGCATCGAGCCCGAGAGCCAGGCCGCCGGAACACCGAGCAAGGTGAACAGGGTGCCGCCGACCGCCGCGCAGGCGATCACCGCCGCTTCACGCGACAGGGTGCGCAGATGGTAGGGGATGTAGCTCGGGACAGGCATGAGGCTCGCGATGCGCCGTCAGGACGCATCGGGCATCAATGAAGGCGGCTGACGCTCAGGTCAAACGCCCCTGGCGCAAGCGGGGCATGACGGTCTGGTCTAGTGCCACGGAAGCCCTCTCCCGCCGCAGGCGGGGAAGGGAATCCCGTCGCGTTGGTCTCGAACTCAGCCCGCCAGCGCCTTCTGCAATCGCGCCACCGCCTCGTGGAGGTCCGAAGCCTTGCGGGCGAAGCAGAACCGGAGACCGGTCTCGCCGCCGGGTCCGAAGGCCGTGCCCGGCGCCAGGCCGACATTGGCCGTATCGACCAGGTCGATCGCCAGCTTGCGGGAATCGGTCCAGCCGTCGACGCTGAAGAACTGGTAGAAGGCCCCGTCCGGCGCTTGCAGGTTGACCCGGTTGGTCGCCTTCAGCCCTTCCGCGACGATGCGGCGGCCTTCGGTGGCGCGGGCGATCTGCTCGGCGACGAAGGGCTCGCCCTCCTCCAGCGCCGCGATGGCGGCGCGCTGGACGAAGACCGGCGAGCCGGAGGTCGAATACTGGATCAGGTTCTCGACGATCTGGCCGAAGGCCGGCGGCACCTCGATCCAGCCGACACGCCAGCCTGTCATCGCCCAGTTCTTCGAGAAGGTCTGGACGAAGAGGACGCGGTCCTCCTGCTCCATCACGTCATGGAAGGAAGCGGCACGCGGCGAGCCGTCATAGACGAAGCGGGCATAGATCTCGTCGGCGATGATCCAGATGCCATGCTTGCGGGCGATGGCGAGGATGGCGGCGAGCTCATCGCGCGTCGCGGTCCAGCCGGTCGGGTTGGCCGGCGAGTTGATGACGAAGGCGCGGGTGCGCGGCGAGATCGCCGCTTCCAGCTTTGCGAGGTCGAGCGTGAAGCGCCCGTCCTTGAACTGCATGGGAACGCAGACCGGATTGGCGCCGGCGACGCCCATGGCGGCGGCGAAGTTCGGCCAGGCCGGGGTCGGGATGATCAGCTCGTCGCCGACGCCCGCGATCAGCCGGACCGCGATCTGGACCGACTGCATGCCGGAGCCGGTGACATAGAAGCGGTCCATGGCGAAGGGGCGGCCATAGAGCGCGCTGTGATAGCGTGCCAGCGCCTCGCGCAGCTCGGGGATGCCGCGCTGCCAGGTGTAGAAGGTCTCGCCATCGGCCAGCGACTTGTTGGCGGCGCGGACGATGAACTCGGGCGTCGGCAGATCGCCCTCGCCGACCCAGAGCGGAATCAGCCCGGGCTTGAGCCGGCCATGATTGACGACCTCGACGATGCCGCTCTCGGGGGCGTTGCGCGCCTCGGGGCGCAGGTCGGCGATCAGGCTGGTGCCGGCCGGTGCGTGCATGTTCATGGGCGATCCTTCAGGCGATCCGTCGCGAGAGACATGCAGGCCAATCTAACGCAGATCGCGCCCTGGCGGCATGAATTGACGAGATCGACCCGATCGGTCGCGGTGATGGATCGCGAGGCGTGCCGGCGACCCGGCACGCCTCGAAAAGTGCGTCAGGCCTTCTGCTTCAGCAGGTCGCGGATCTCGCCGAGCAGGACGACATCCTGCGCGGGGGCCGGTGGCTCGGCCGGAGCAGCAGCGGCTTCCTTGCGCTTGAGCCGGTTGATGCCCTTGACGACCATGAACAGCACGAAGGCGATGATCATGAAATTGACGGCGATGGTGAGGAAGTTGCCGTAGGCCAGGACGGCGCCCTGCTTCTTGGCATCGACAAGAACGGGCGAGGTGACGGCGCTGTTGAGGCCGATGAAGTAGTTGGAGAAGTCGACGCTGCCGATGGCGCCGATCAGCGGCATGATGATGTCGCCGACGAGCGATTCGACGATCTTGCCGAAAGCCGCGCCGATGATCACGCCGATGGCGAGATCGACGACATTGCCCTTGAGGGCAAACTCCTTGAATTCCTTGATCATGGTGCGCGCCTTTCCGAATGCTTGGCCACTCCTCGGCATCACGCTGTGCAATGCCGCCTCCCTGCGCAAGCTAGACCACCGGCGCAGGCGCTGGAAACAGCTTTCCAGCCGTTTTCCTTGGCCTTTCCCACGGAAAAGGCGCCTTCCGGGCCCTGATCATCCAGCTTGCGAAGATCAGGCGACTGCGAACGCTGCGGCAGCAGCCGGCGGCGGCCGTCTGTGCGCTGGCTCCTCAGAAGCCTTCGAGAACGATCTTGCCTCTGGCCTTGCCGCTTTCGAGCAAGGCATGGGCTCGCCTGAGATTGGCCGCATCGATCCGGCCGAAATGCTCGCCGAGCGTGGTCCGGAGCTTTCCGGAATCGATCAGGGCGCCGACCTCGTTCAGCAATTCGTGCTGCCTGATCATGTCGGCCGTGCCGAAGATGGAGCGCGTGAACATCAGCTCCCAGTGCAGCGAGACGCTCTTGCGCTTGAGCTTCGTCACATCGATCGGAGCGGGATCGTCGATCAGGCCGAAGCGGCCTTGCGGCGCGATCAACTCGACGATCTCGTCGAAATGCCGGTCGGTCTGGGTGGTCGAGAAGACGAAGGCCGGCGCGCCGATGCCGAGTGCCGCGACCTGGGCCGCCAAGGGCCTGGTGTGATCGACGACATGGTCGGCGCCGAGCTCCCTGACCCAGGCCTGCGTTTCCGGCCGCGAGGCGGTCGCGATCACCGTGACGTCGCCGAGCTGTTTGGCGAGCTGGATCGCGATCGAGCCGACGCCGCCGGCACCGCCGATGATCAGCAATGCATTCGCCGCGCCCGGAACGGGCTTGCGGATGTCGAGCCGGTCGAACAGCGCCTCCCAGGCGGTGATCGCGGTCAGCGGCAGCGCCGCCGCCTCCGCGATTGAGAGCGAGGCCGGCCGGCGCCCGACGATGCGCTCATCGACCAGATGGTATTCGGCATTCGTACCCGAACGGCCGATGGCACCGGCGTAGAAGACCTTGTCTCCCGGCTGGAACAGCGTGGCGTCGGCACCGACCGCCTCGACGGTGCCGGCGGCATCCCAGCCGAGGACTTTCACGCCGCCCGCCTCGGGCTGCGAGCGCAGGCGCATCTTGGCGTCGACCGGATTGACCGAGACCGCCTCGACCCTGACGAGCAGGTCACGGCCGGCCGCCCCCGGCTTGTCGAGGGTGAGGTCGAGCAGCGCCTCGGGATGCTCGATGGGATGGGATGCGCGGTAGCCGACGGCCTTCATCGGAATCTCTCCTGTTGCAGGCCGAGACATACTGTTAGGCTCGGTGGCTGCAATACGCACAAATCGGACCAGTAGTATCACAATGGATACTGTCAGATGATCAAGACGAAGAAGCGCTATGACTGCGCCGCCGGCTGCCCGGTCGAGGTGACGCTCGACCTGATCGACGGCAAGTGGAAGGGCGTGATCGTCTACCACCTGCTCTCCGGCACGCTGCGCTTCAACGAGATCCGCCGGAAGCTGCCGAGCGCTACGCAGCGCATGCTGACCCGGCAGTTGCGCGAGCTGGAGGAGTGTGGGCTCGTCCTGCGTACGGTCTATGCGCAGGTTCCGCCGCGGGTCGACTATGCCCTGACCGAGGAAGGCCGCTCGCTCGAAGAGATCGTCCGCGCCATGCATGCCTGGGGCGAGCGCCGGCTGGAACGGCTGGCGCAGGTACCGACAGCCGCCTGAGGACAGGCCGAAAGGCCGATGGCGGCGATCGCGCCACAACGATAGATTTGCCGGTGATCGCCGTTGCAAGGAGGCCCGATGCTCCCGGCCTGGTCCGTCGTCCTGAGCGCGCTCGGCTATCTCTGCGTGCTGTTCGCGATCGCCCATCTCGCGGACACGACCGGACGTCGCCTGATGAGTGGGCGGGCGCGCACCACGATCTACGCGCTGGCGCTCGGGGTCTACTGCACCTCCTGGACCTTCTACGGTTCGGTCGGCTTCGCCAACCGGGCGGGCTTCGACTTCCTCGGCATCTATGTCGGCCCGGCGCTGGTGATCGGGCTCGGGCATCGCTTCGTCGCCCGGATCGTCGCCATCGCCAAGTCGCAGAACATCACCTCGATCGCCGATTTCGTCGGCGCGCGCTACGGCAAGAGCGAGCGCGTCGCGGCGCTGGTCTGCATCGTCGCGGTGATCGGCGCACTGCCCTATATCGCCCTGCAATTGAAGGCGGTGGCGAACTCGCTCTCGGTGTTCTTCGCCGCGGCCGGCGGGCCGCCGCCGATGACCGACATCCCGATCCTGAGCGACCTCGCCTTCCTCGTCGCGCTGGTGCTCGCCGGCTTCGCCTGCGCCTTCGGCACCCGCCATATCGACGCGACCGAACACCAGGACGGACTGGTGCTGGCGATCGCGGCGGAGTCGCTGGTCAAGCTCGTCGCCTTCCTGGCGCTCGGCGTCTTCGTGGTCTACGGCCTGTTCGACGGCGCCGGCGACCTCTTCGCCCAGGCAGCGCGGGCCGCCGGCGACATGCCGCCGATCTGGGAGCGGACATCGAGCTGGCCGATGTTCCTGACGCTGACGGCGCTGTCCTCCTGCGCCGCGCTCTTGCTGGCACGGCAATTCCACATGGCGATCGTCGAGAACCGCGACGTCCGCGACGTGCGCCGTGCCGCCTGGATGTTCCCGCTCTACCTCGTGCTGATCAACCTGTTCGTGCTGCCCCTGGCGGCCGCGGGCGAGATTCTCCTGCCCGGCACGGCGATCGACCGCGACATGACCGTGCTGCTGCTGCCGCTGGAGAAGCAAGCCGGCCTGATCGCTCTCTTCGTCTTCATCGGCGGGCTCTCGGCGGGCACCGCGATGGTGATCGTCGCCTCGGTCGCGCTGGCGATCATGATCTCGAACCATCTCGTCACGCCGCTGCTGCTGCGCGGGCGCGGCGTCAACGTCGATCCCGAGCAGGCAGCCGCGCTGCTCGAAGGCGGCCAGGGCCGCAGCGGCCCGACCGGCGGCGATCTCGGATCGCAGGTCGTGCATATCAGGCGCCTCGCCATCGTCGCCGTGATCCTGCTCGGCTACGCCTATTACCGCGCGGCCGGCGAGGCGGCGCTGGTCTCGATCGGCCTACTCTCCTTCGCCGCCACGGCGCAGATCGCGCCTGCCTTCTTCGGCGGACTGATCTGGCGGCGCGGCACTGCGCTCGGCGCCGCCGCCGGCCTGACGGTGGGTCTGCTGACCTGGCTCTATACCTTGCTGATGCCGAGCCTCGCACTGCCCGGCGGCTATTGGGCGGGAATCGTCGCGCACGGACCGCTCGGCATCGCCTCCTTGCGGCCGGAGGCGCTGTTCGGCCTGCCGCTGCCGCCCCTGCCCCATGGCGTGCTCTGGAGCCTCGGCATCAACCTCGTCTGCTATGTCGGCTTCTCGTTCATCCGTCCGGCAAGCGCGATGGAGCGGCTGCAGGCCAATGCCTTCGTCGAATCGGACCGGGCGACCATGGCCCAGTCCTTCTCGCTCTGGCGCTCCAGCGTCACCGAGGCGGAGCTGCAATCGACGATCGGGCGTTATCTCGGCCTGGAGCGGACACAGCGCGCCTTCGAAGGCTTCGCCCATTCGCGCGGCGAGGTCCTGAACGGCACCCGCGAGGCCGACATCCACATGCTGCGCTTCGGCGAGCACCTGCTCTCCTCCGCGATCGGCGCCGCCTCCTCCCGCCTCGTGCTGTCGCTGCTCTTGAAGCGGCGCAACCTCTCGACCGAGGCCGCCTTCAAGCTGCTCGACGATGCCTCGGCCGCCCTGCAATACAATCGCGACATCCTCCAGAACGGCCTCGACCATGCCGGCCAGGGCATCACCGTGCTCGACCGCGACCTCAGGCTGCTCGCCTGGAACAAGGCCTTCATCCAGCTCTACGACCTGCCGCCCTCGCTGGTGCGCTTCGGCACCGGGCTCGACGAGATCGTGCGCTACAACGCCCAGCGCGGTGCCTATGGCGCCGGCCGGCAGGACGAATTGATGGCGGCGCGGCTTGAGAGCTTCGTCAACGACCGCGAACCGGTCCGGCTCAAGCTCTACCCCTCGAAGAACGTCATCGAGATCCGCTCGAACCCGCTGCCCGATGGCGGCATCGTCACCACCTATACCGACATCACCGATGCGGTCGCGGCCGAGGAGGAGCTGGAGCGCACCAACGAGACGCTGGAAAAACGCGTCGCCGAGCGCACCGAGGAGATCAGGCACGTCAACACCGAGTTGCAGCGCGCCAAGGCCGAGGCTGACGAGGCCAACGCCTCGAAGACGCGCTTCCTCGCCGCCGCCAGCCACGATATTCTTCAGCCCCTGAATGCCGCCCGGCTTTACGCATCCGCCCTGGTAGAGCGCGATCGCAGCAGTGCGCAGCCCGACCTCGCGGAGAACATCGACGCTTCACTCGACGCGGTCGAGGAGATCCTGACCGCCCTGCTCGAGATATCCAGGCTCGACGGCGGCGCGCTCAAGCCGGAGATCAGCGCCTTCCGCCTCGACGAGCTGATGCGCCAGCTCCAGCGCGAATTCGAGCCGAGCGCCCAGGAAAAGGGGCTCCAGCTCGTCTTCGTGACGACAGCCGTGACCGTCCGTTCCGATCGGCGCCTGCTGCGCCGCCTGCTGCAGAACCTGGTCTCGAATGCGATCAAGTACACGCCAAGCGGCAAGGTGCTGGTCGGCTGCCGCCGGCGCGACGGGCAGGTCGCGATCGAGGTGCTCGATACCGGCCTCGGCATCCCCACGAGCAAGCAGAAGACCGTGTTCCGCGAGTTCCAGCGTCTCGACCAGGGCGCCAAGGTGGCGCGCGGCCTCGGCCTCGGCCTCTCGATCGTCGAGCGGATCGCGCGCACCCTCGACCACAAGCTTGCCCTCGCCTCGACGCCTGGGCGCGGCACGCGCTTCTCGATCCTGGTGCCGCGGGCCGCCCCGCTGCCGGCGATGGCGACGACGGCCGCCACGCGCGGTACGCCATCGAGCAGCCAGCTCGCGGGCCTCAAACTACTCGCCATCGACAACGAGCCGACGATCCTCGATGGCATGCGCCTCTTGCTTGGCGGCTGGGGCTGCAAGGTCGAGACCGCAGGTGGTCTCGACGAAGCCTCATCGCTCATCGCCGCCGCCGGCGCGCCGGATGTGCTGATCGCCGACTACCATCTCGACCATGGCGAGAACGGCATCGCGGTGATCTCGGCGCTGCGGCAGCAGGTCGGCGGGCTGCCGGCGATCCTGCTGACGGCGGATCGCTCGCCCGAGGTGCGCGAGGAAGCCGCGGCGCTCGACATCCATGTGCTCAACAAGCCGCTGAAGCCGGGGGCATTGCGGGCGCTGCTGGCGCAATGGCGCGCGACAAGGCTGGCGGCGGAGTAAGAAAACCGCGAGGGTTTTCCACGAGTATCCTTGTCATCCCGGACAAGCGGCGAAGCCGCGCCGATCCGGGATCCATTCCTGAGCCTTTCCGACAGACGTTCCGGAATGGGTCCCGGGTCTCCCTGCGGTCGCCCGGGACGACTCGGAACAGGGAAGGCCTATTCCGGCACGGGCTCGGCAATTGCCTGTCCTGTCGCCCCAGCCTGCCGCAACGCGTCCTCGGCGGCGAGAAAGGCCGCGACCTCGGGGCTCGGCTCCGGGCTTTCCACGGCGACGCCCATTTCTGCGAACAGGCGCTCGGCCGGCACATAGGCCCTGCCCTTGCGATCATAGAGCGCCGCCCGCACCAGCGCGACCGCGGCGACGATCTCGCTGCCGTCGCGCCCGTCCGCCAGAACACGGTGCTGGATCACCACCCAACCCTCGCTCCAGCACAGCAAGCGCGTCTCCAGCCTGAGCGCCCGGAACAGGCGGACCTCGCGGCGGAAGCGGATTGTGCCGCAATTGACCACCGGCACCCAGCCATGGCGCAGGATCGCGCGCCACAGGCCGCTGCGCAGCATCAGGTCGGCACGGCCGAGATCCATCAGCCCCCAATAGCGCGCATTGTTCATGTGCAGGCTGGTGTCGAGATCGTGGAACCAGACCCGGAAAGGCAGGATCGAGGCCTCGAAAGGCGGCTTCAGCTTCGGCTGGAAGGGCCGCGTCAGCAGCAGCCAGATGAGGCGGAACCAGAGATTCATCGGCAGCGTCCCGGATGGAATAGTTCAGTTGTAAACTATTTTAACGCCACGGCCAGACCCGCCTATCCGGTCGATCTGAACGCCCCGCCTCATCTCGACCCAGACTGGAAAAATGCGAATGCTGCGCCGCACGATCCTGCGACTCAAGACGCCGCGATAGCGTCGCCATGCGGATTTGGCAGGATCACGCGCAAGATCATGCTTGCCAAGCGCGCTTTTTCCGCAGAAGCATCTGCGCTTTCCGGTGACCGCGTCAGACGGCACCCGCCCACGGGACGACGCTCCAGCGATGCAGATCGAACTCGATTCCCGCGACAAGACGATCCTGCGCATCCTCCAGAAGGATGGCCGGATCACCAATTCGGACCTCGCCGACAAGGTCCATCTCTCGCCCTCCGCCTGCCTGCGCCGTGTGCGCCAGCTTGAGGAGAGCGGGCTGATCCGCGGCTATGTGATGATGCTCGACGAGCGCATCGCCGGCTTCCCCGGCACCGCCTTCGTCTTCGTCACGCTCGACCAGCAGGGCCGCGCCTCGCTGGAGAGCTTCGAGAAGGCGGTGCAGGACCTGCCGGAGATCCTCGAATGCCATCTGCTCGCCGGCGCGCACGACTATCTGATGCGGGTGATCTATCGCGACAGCGCCGATTTCGAGCGCATCCACACCGACATCATCACGCAATTGCCTGGTGTCACCCGGGTTCAGTCGACGCTGACGCTGCGCACGATCAAGAAGACCTCGGCCCTGCCGATGTGAGAGCCGGGGTTGCGAGAGCGGGCCTCAGCGCCGATAACGAGCCCCCAACAGGAATCGTGCCCGTGACCGACGCCAAGACCAATGCCGATGTCGCCGGCCTGCCCTTCGAGGCGGCCCTGAAGGAGCTGGAAGGCATCGTCGCCCGGCTCGAACGCGGCGATGTCGCGCTGGAAGAATCGATCGACATCTACACGCGCGGCGAGGCGCTGAAGGCGCGCTGCGACGCGCTGCTGAAGCAGGCGGAGACGCGGATCGAGAAGATCACGCTCGGCGCCGACGGCAAGCCGACAGGGACCCAGCCGCTCGACGTCGGGAACTAGGAGCGCAGCCGGCGCGCCGCGAGATGCGAACCACGCCCTCCATAGCGAGCCGGCCTCTCGCAGCCCCGCCGCCCTTCGAGCTCGCGATCGCGCTCACCGGCGAGGACCGCGTCGCAGCCGCGATGCATCTCTACCGCGACCTGATCGCGACGCGGCGCCGCAACGTCCTGATCGTCACCGGCATCGCCCTGCTCCTGATCACGGTCGGACAGCTATCGACCTCATGGGGTGGGCGCGGCCGCGGCGACTTCGCCCTGATGGGGCGCAATTTCCTCGATGCGTTGAGCGGCCCGACCGGCATCCTCCTGGCGACCTTCGCGCTGGCGGGCGGCATCGCCTACGCGTTCTTCGGCATCTCCACACGCCGTCGCTTGCGACGCTGGTATCGGAACGAGGGCCTCGCGACCGCGATACCTTGCAGCTATCGCCTTCATGAAGCCGGCCTCGACGGCAGCGAGCCGGACCACCGCAGCCATATCCCCGCCTGGCGCCTGCGCCAGCTGGCCGATGGCCCCGAGCACTTCTTCATCGAGATCGAAGGGGTCGACGATCTCGTCGCGCTGCCAAGGCGAGACCTATCGGCCGAACAGCAGGCGCATCTTCGGGACTGGGCGCGGTTCTGCATCGGCCAGGCGAAGCCTTCGGATACCGACGCAGCGGAGCAATCAGCAACGGAACCGGCCGACGAAGCGCCTCTCGATCTGCGCTTTCGCCTGACGCCCGAGGATCGCACGGCGATGGCCCTCCGCCAGCAGGAGCGGTTCTGGCCGCGCAGCCGCCTACTGCGCCGGACGGCATTCGGCCTCGTCTTCGCGCTGCTGCTGGTGCCGGCGGTGATGCTGTTGCTGTGGAGCATCGATCCCGATCGCGTGCCCGTCGCATTCGCCCTGCCGCTTTTCGCCGAAATGGCGGTGAAGACGTTCTGGCCGATCACGGCCGGGCTCTGCGGCCTGGTCCTGCTCGGCCATTTCGCGACGCCGTTGTTCATGCGCCTCAATGCCAAAAGCCTCGGCAAGACCCTGCATCGACGGGCCAGCGACGATGAGGTCCGGGTCCTGATCTCGCCGGAGGGCGTCACGAGCCGGCAACGCGGCATCGAGAGCCGATATGACTGGGCGGCGTTCACCGGCATCGAGCGGCGCGGCGAGCACATCTTCGCCATCCTGCGCCGCGGCGATCCACTGCTGCTGCCGGCGCGCGTCCTCAATTCCGACCAGATGCAGCTCTTCGATCGGCTGGCGGCCACGCATATCGGCCGACCCGGAGAGGCCGCATGACCGGACGCCGCGATATTGCGCTGTGCATCGCCCTGCTCGGCGTTGCGCTTCTTGCCGGACATGCGAGCGCCGAGCCGCTGCCATTGCCGGACGGGCTGATGGTCGATCTGCCCGGGGGCTGGCGGGTCGACGGCGCCGTCGAGGGCGAAACCGGAAAAGACGGGCGCACCCGCATTCAACTCGTCTGCGAAACGCCGGCCTGCAAGCGCACGCAGGAAACCTGCACGGTCCTGATGCGAGCCCAGCCCGTCGCCGGCACGGATGACGCCGCCCGGCTCACCTCGCTCTATGCCGCGCCTATGGACCGCTATTTCCGCATCCGCGCCGTGCTGCGCAGCACCAGCAAGGACGCGCAGGTGCTGCAGCCACTCGGGCGCGTTTCGCTCGGGCCGCGCGACTGGTGGGTGATCGAGACCGACGCCCGCCACAACTACAAGTCCGGGCTGTTCGCCGAAACCGTGATCGACGGGCGCTATCTCGGCGTGATCTGCAAGACCTGCGAGACCGGCAGCGAGCGCCATCAGGCCGGCCGCGCCATCATGGCGAGCATCAGGCCGGCGGACTGACTGCGGCCGCTTCGCCGAGCACGGCTTCGATCAGTCGCGCAATGTGCTGCACTGCCGCGTCGCTCTCGCTGCGCCGATGCCAGGCGAGATGCAGGGGGAAGCCCTCGACCGCGACCGGCGGCTCGAAGGTGACGAAGCGATCAGCTTCCTCCGGTGGCAAGGTCCGGCTCGGCAGCAACGCGATCAGTTCGGAGCTCAGCAACAACGGCGGCACGCTGAGGAAGCTCGGCACGACGAGGCCGATATGGCGCTTGCGGCCGAGCCGGGCGAGCGCTTCGTCGAGCGGACCATGCGTCTCGCCGCGGCCTGAGACCAGCACATGCGGGAAGGCGAGCCAGCGATCGAGATCGAAGCCGGCGGCCGCTGGATGATCCCGGCGCATCGCCACGACATAGCGTTCGCGCAATAGCTCCCGGCGGGCAAAATCGGCATCGATCGTCGGGAAGACCGAAATGGCGAGATCGGCTCGCCCTTGCGCCAATGCCTCCAGCGTCGCCTGCGCGCCCTGCCAAGGCAGGACGGCTAGCGTCAGGCCAGGTGCAGTCTGTCGGAGCTGCTCATAGATCCGGCCCGTCACCAAGGCCGGCGGCAGCTCGGCCGTGATCAGCCGGACAGTCTGCGTCAGGCTTTTCAGGTCGGGCTCGGGCGCGTCGAGCAGCGCACTCACCTGCCCCAGGATGTCGCGCAGCGGCTGCTGCAAGGCCTGCGCCTTCGCGGTCAGGCGCATCCGGCCCCGGCCCCGCAGCAGCAGCGGATCATTGAAGAGGTGGCGGCAACGCTCAAGCGCGCTCGACGCCGCCGGCTGCGACAGGCCGACCCGCTCGGCCGCGCGCGAGACATGCGCCTCATCGAGCAGGGCGTCGAGCACGACGAGCAGGTTGAGATCGACGCCACGTAAATTCATGGAATCGATAATATGATATATCGATCATCCATTGGAGTAATTTCTTGAGCACCCGCATCTTCCTCCTCGAACCGAAGGAGGTCGCCATGACACAGACGCTGATCCTGCTCTTCCACCCCGATTTTCAGAACTCGCGCGCCAACCGGGCGCTGGCGGAAGCGGCTGGCAGCCGGCCCAGTACTGAGGTCGTCGACATGCAGGCGCTCTATCCGGATGGGCGCATCGACGCCGAGACGGAGGCTGCCCGGCTGCTTTCCGCCGAGCGCATCGTCCTGCAGTTCCCGGTGCAGTGGTATTCGACGCCGCCGCTGCTCAAGGCCTGGCAGGACACGGTGCTGACCCGGATGTTCTACATCCATTACGAGGCGGAAGGAGCGAAGCTCGCCGGCCGGCCGCTCCTGATCGCCGCGAGCGCCGGCAACATTCCCGAGGCCTACGTGCCGAGCGGCGCGAACCTGTTCTCGCTGGGCGATCTGCTGAAGCCATTGCAGGCGACTGTGCATCGCTGCGCCCTCGCCTGGCAGGAGCCATTCCTGATCTATGATGCGCGCCGGGCCGATGCCGAGGCGCTGGAGGCGGCCGCCGATCACTATGTCGCGCGGCTCGCCCAGCTCGAAACCCGGCAGGCCGCCTGACCGGCCGGGGGAGTGTCAGCTCAAACCTGTTCGGCGTCGACCTTGCGGCGCGTGAGCGCCATCAGGATCGCAGCGCCCAGTCCCGACTTGACCAGCGAGCCGAGCAGGAAGGGCACGACGCCGACGAGCATGGCCTTCTCCGCGCCGATCAGGGTGGCAAGCCAGAGGCCGCCTAACGCAAGGCAAAGCGCATGGCCGAGCAGCATCGCGGCAAAGGCGAGAGCCGGCCGGCTGCCGTTCCAGCCGCGCTCGGCGAGCCAGCCGACCAGAGCGACGACGAGAGGGAACGAAGCGAGGTATCCGGCGGTCGGGCCCATGAAGGGGGCGAGGCCGCTGCTGCCATTGGCGAGCACGGGCAGGCCGAGCGCCGCTTCGACGAGCCAGGCGAGGACGGTGAGCGCACCGAGCCGCCAGCCATAGAGCGCGCCGATCAGGATCACCGCCAGCGTCTGCATGGTCATCGGCACCGGCAGCATCGGCACGCTGATCTGCGAGGCGATCGCCAGCACCAGCGTGCCGAGCAGGACGGCAGCAGCCTTGATGTAGGCCGGACGCGCCTGCAGGCCGAGCGGGCTGAAGCGGGCAGGCGTGACGTAGCTGAGGTCGCTCATGAGATCGTCTCCATCGATTCCATAATTATAGATAATTTTTGACATTGATCTATCATAGAGTCCACAGCCGCACCCGGAATGCAAGCGCGTCCGGCGCGATCACCCGTGAGCGCATCGCTGCACAGCCCTGCTGCGATCCTGCCCGCCGACCTGTCGGCCCCGGCCTCAGCCCTGGATCGCGAAGACGTCTCGCGTTCCGCCGGCAGCCGTCCGCACTGGTTTTGAGCCGATCCACTGGACATGGCGGGCCAGGATGGCGGCCGCCTCATCCACCTGTCCGGCGCGCAGCGCGGCGAGGATGGCGCGGTGATCGTGATCGGTGCGCGCTTCCCAGTCCGAGCGCCAGGCCGAGAACAGGAAGCGCGCGCTGGCGGCATGGAGATCGTCGATCGCCGCCAGCAGGCGCGGCATGGCGCAGGGCGTCACGATCAGGCGGTGGAAACGGCGATTCGCCTCTTCCCAGGCGCGAACATCCGGCGAGTTGTCGCCGGCGCGGGTTGCCTCCTCGGCCTCGTCGAGAATGGCGCGTGTCAGATGCGGGCCGGCATGGCGCAGCGCCAGCACCTCCAGCGCCGCGCGCATCTCGGCGACTTCGCGAACCTCGCGCAGGTCAAAGGCGGCGACGCGCACGCCGCGGCGCGGCTCGCTGACGGCAAGTCCCTGCGCTTCCAGCCGCTGGAAGGCCTCACGCACCGGGACGTGGCTGGCGCCAAACTCGACCGCGACATGATCCTGCCGCAGCCGCGCGCCCGGCTCGATCTGCCCGGAGATGATCCGCTCGGCGAGGACGCGGCTGATGCGGACCGGCAGGGTCTCTGATTTCTCTTTGGCCATCAATTATCGATAATTTCTCGCCGCGGCCGCGTCGAGCCCATGCGGCCGATCGTGCCCTTGCCGTACACAGCATCCGGGGCCAGTCTCCGCTCCTTCACAGGAGGACATCGCCATGTCGCAACTGCCCGATCATGACCCGGTCGCGGGCGATACCCGCTCCTGCGAAGCGCTCGAACAGGTGATCGTGCCGCGTGCGCATGATCTCGGCGGCTTCTCGGTTCGCCGGGCTTTGCCCTCGATCGGCCGCAAGATGGTCGGCCCCTTCATCTTCTTCGACCAGATGGGCCCAGCCGAATTCTTGCTCGGCGAGGGCATCGATGTCCGCCCGCATCCACATATCGGGTTGTCCACCGTCACCTATCTGTTCGACGGCGAGATCATGCACCGCGATTCGCTCGGCACGGCCCTGCCGATCCGGCCGGGCGCGGTGAATCTGATGACCGCCGGGCGCGGCATCGTCCATTCCGAACGCACCGCCCCCGAAGAGCGCATGAAGGCGCCCAAGCTCTACGGCATCCAGACCTGGCTCGCTCTGCCGAAGACGCATGAGGAGATCGCGCCCGAGTTCATCCATCACGCCGCGCCCGAATTGCCGCGCATCGTCGGCGAGGGAAAACGCGTCAGCCTGATCATGGGCTCGGCCTTCGGCGAGACCTCGCCGGTGAAGTTCCCTTGGGACACACTCTATGCCGAAGCGGTGCTGGCGCCGGGCGCGATCCTGCCGCTCGACCCCGACTATCACGAGCGCGCCGTCTACATCGTCTCCGGCAAGGTCGACATCGCCGGCGACGAGTTCGGCGCCGGCCAATTGCTGATCTTCAAGCCGGGCGACCGGATCTCGATCCTCGCCGTCGACCAGAGCCGGCTGATGCTGATCGGCGGCGAGCCGATGGATGGGCCGCGCCATATCTGGTGGAACTTCGTCTCGTCCTCGAACGAGCGCATCGACCAGGCCAAGCAGGAATGGAAGACCGGCCGCTTCGACACCGTGCCCGGCGACGAGGAGGAGTTCATCCCGCTGCCGGAGCGGTGAGCGCACCACCATGCCTGCCGAAGGCTCCGGTCGCTCCTCCGCCGCGCCTGACGCGGCGGATGGCACGCGTTCCTCGCGCAAGCGGCTGATCGGTTTTACCTGGGCGGTGTTGACCGTCCTGATCTTCGCCGGCTGGTTCGTGGTGACGCGCTTCAGCGTCACCCGCATCCTCACTGTCTGGGACCTGACGGCGCTGCGCTATGGCATCGGCGCGATCCTGCTGGCGCCGGTGCTGTTGCGCGCCCTGCCCCCAAAGGCCTGGCGTAACGGCTTCATCTTCTCGGCGCTCTGGGGCGCGCCCTTCGCGGCCCTGGTCGCGCTCGGCGTGCAGATGACCTCGGCCGGGCGCGCCGCCTCGGTGACGCCGACCCTGATGCCGGTCTTCGCCGGGCTACTTGGCTGGCTGCTGCTGCGCCAGCCGCCCGGCTGGATCAGGCTTGCAGGATACGCCGCGATAGCGGCCGGCCTCTGCGGCTTGATCCTCACCGCTGCCGGTGGACAGGGCGCGCCGAGCCTGCTCGGTCTCGGGTTCCTCGCGCTGGCCGCGGCGATGTGGGCCGGCTACACGCTGCTTCTGCGCGGCAGCGGCCTCAATCCGCTGCAGTCTGCGGCGCTGATCTGCTTCTGGTCGGGCCTGATCTACGTTCCGCTCTATCTCGTCCTCGGCATCGGCCATCTCGGGCAGGCTCCGACAGCCGAGATCGCGGTGCAGGGCTTCTATCAGGGCGTGCTGATGAGCATCGTCGCGCTGATCAGCTTCAACCGCGCCGTGACGCTGCTCGGCGCCTCGGCCGCCGCCGCAATGATCGCGCTGGTGCCGGTCATCGCCTCACTGCTCGCCATCGTCTTCCTCGGCGAAGTCCCGACAATGGCGGAAGGGATCTCGATCGCGTTCATCGTCGCAGGTGTCCTGCTGGTGACCCGGCCGGCGCCTGCTCGCCGACGCGAGTAACGCTCCGTTGTCCCGGACATGCGAGAGAATTCAGCCTGGTCCCACGCCGATGATATCAACCCATCCCATGCGCATCCTGCTCCTCGGCGCCTACGGTTTCATCGGTCTGGCCATCGCCCGTCGGCTTCAGCAAGCGGGACACCACATCGTCGGCTTCGGCCGCGACCTCGATCTGGGCAGGCGGCTCGCGCCCGATCTCGCCTGGACAGGGGCAGATCTGGCGACGCTGGTCGATGAAGCAGCCTGGCAGCCCTATCTCGACGGCATCGACGCAGTCGTGAACGCCGCCGGCGCCCTGCAGGACGGCGCACGCGACAAGCTCGCAGCAAGCCAGGAGCGTGCCATTTCCGCCTTGATCGCGGCCTGCGAGGCGCGCGGGATTCGCACCTTCATCCAGATATCCGCGCCAGGGGCCGATCCTGCCGCGCAGATCGCCTTCCTGCGGACCAAGGGCGCGGCCGACGACGCCTTGCGACGCAGCACGCTCGACTGGACCATCCTGAAGCCCGGCCTCGTGATCGGCGCCAACGCCTATGGCAGCACGGCCTTGCTGCGGATGATTGCCGCCCTGCCCCTCGTGCAATTACTCGCCTTCGGCACAAGCAAGGTGCAAGTCGTCGCGCTCGGTGAGGTGGCGGACGCTGTTTGCAGTTGCCTGGCCGGAGAGGTTCCGAAGCGCGCCACATTCGACCTCGTTGCGGCAGAGCCGCACACGCTGCGCGATCTCGTCCTGAAGCTGCGGCGCTGGCTGGGGCTGCCCGCGCCCATCGCGATATGCGACCTTCCCACGCCGATCGGACGCGGCCTGGCGCAGCTTGCCGATCTCGCCGGCTGGTTCGGCTGGCGCTCGCCGCTCCGCAGCTCTGCGCTCGACGTCCTGTCCCAGGGTGTCGCTGGTGATCCCGAACCGTGGCGCGCAGCGACCGGGCGCGATCTGGCCGAACTGGATGCCATCCTGAACCAGCTGCCCTCCACGCGCCAGGAACGGATTTTTGCCAGGAGCCAGCTGGTCCTGCCCGCCCTCGTTCTGACCCTGGCCTTGTTCTGGCTGCTGTCGGGCTTGATCGGCCTGTGGCAGTGGCGCGAAGCGGTTGCGGTCTTGCCACCGTCGGTATCGCGCGAGCTGGCAGCGAGTTTCGTGATCCTGGGCTCGCTGGCGGACATCGCGATCGGGATCGGCTTTCTGTTCCGGCGTTGGCTGGTTCGCGCGGCGCTCGGCGCGGTCGCTGTATCGCTGGCCTACCTCGTGGCCGGAACCGTGCTGACGCCATCGCTCTGGGCCGACCCGCTGGGGCCATTCGTCAAGATTCTTCCTGCCACAGCCTTGGCGGTCGCAGTGATGGCGATCGCCGGGGAGCGCTGATGGACTGGCTTCTGTTCCTGCGCTGGCTCCATGTCCTCGGCGCCACGGTCTTGCTCGGCACCGGCGCTGGCATCGCGTTCTTCATGGTGATGGCGCATCGGACCCGCGATCCGACCCTGATCGCTCATGTCGCCGGCACCGTCGTGGTCGCGGATTGGCTCTTCACGGCATCGGCCGTGCTGTTGCAGCCGGTGACCGGCTATTTGCTGGCACGCGAGATCGGCTGGCCGCTGTCCGAAGGCTGGATCGCGCTCTCTCTGGCGCTCTACATCCTGACCGGCTGCTTCTGGCTGCCGGTGGTCTGGATTCAGCATCGGCTTCGCCGGCTCGCAGCGGACGCGGCGAAGAATGCCGCGCCCCTCCCCGCGCGCTATTTCCAACTTTACCGAATCTGGTTCGCTTGCGGCTTTCCGGCCTTCCTCTCCGTCCTGACGATCATCTGGCTGATGCTGGCCCGCCCGTCTTTCACGCTGTGGTGAGCTCGCCCGCCTTCTCAGGCGAGCTCTGAAATGTCGCGCAGGCGCGGCACCCGCGAAAAGCCGATGACGAGCAGCTGGATCAGGAAGCCTGCCGTCGCGAGCTGCAGGCAAGCGGCGATGCCGAGATGCGCCGCCACAAAGGCACCGATCGCAGCCCCCACCGGGCGCGCGCCGAAGGTCGCCGTCATGATCAGGGCGGAGACGCGGCCGAGCATCGCATTGGGCGTCACCGCCTGGCGCAATGTCATCGTCGAGATTGTCCAGATGATCGGCCCGACACCGAACAGGAAGAAGCTCGCCCCGACGAGATAGACAAACGGGAACCAGAGCGTCGCGAGCATCACACCGGCCGCACAGAGGCCGGCGAACGGGCCGAGCAGAACCAGAGTCCCGAAGGAGACCCGGCGGGAGATCTGCGGCGCCAGCGCGGCACCGACGATCATACCCGCACCATAGATGCCGAGGGTGATGCCGACCTGCATCGCGCTGAGGCCGAGATTCTGGACGGCATAGGCGACATAGACCGCCTGGAAGATGAACCAGGAGATGTTGAAGAAGACCGCCGTCATCAGGATCGGCCTGAGCAGATCATGGCCGGCGACGAAACGCGCGCCCTCCTTGAGATCATGCAGCAAGTCGCGCCGTGGACCGGACGGCGCCTCGTCCTTCGGCAGGCCGGCCAGCAGCAGCGCGGCAAAGATGGAGAGCCCGGCCGCCAGCCCATAGGCCGTCGAGATGCCGATCCAGCCGACAAGCGCGCCGCCGAGCGCCGGACCGCCGGCATAGGCGGCGCTGCGCGCCAGCTCCAGCCAGCGATTGGCCTCAGCGAGCCGCGCGCGCGGCACCACCGATGGCACGAAGGCCGGCGCGGCGACGCTGTAGCAAACCGTGCCGACGGCGCCGAGCGCGCCGAGAAGACCCAGCCAGGTCAGGTTGAGGCTGCCTAAAGCGAGTAGCAGCGGGATCGCCAGCAGCGACACCGCGCGCAGCACCTCGGTGCCGACCATGAGCCGGCGCCGCGAGGCGCGATCGACCATCAGGCCGGCGGGGATCGAGAGCAGGAGAAAGGGCAAGGTCTGCGCCGTCTGCAGCCAGCCGGTCTCGGCCGGCCCCGCCGCGAGCAGCAGAACGGCGGCCAAAGGCGCCGCAGCCAAGGCGATCTGCTCCGAGAACTGGGCAAAGAGATTGGACCAACCGATGCGGCGAAATGCCGTCGGCAAGGGGGTGATATCGGCCGGTTGCATGACCTTCATGTCCTCGGAAGCAGTTGTGAGGACACCAAAAAGCCTTGCCGGCATGGGAGCCACCCGTTTCGTGGCAAGGCAGGACGCTCGCGCTGATGACGGGCGGGATTTCCAACTCCGGTTTGCCAGCGCGCCACGCAGGCTCTATTTCCAGATCATCCCAGCGAAGGATCCGACAGCCTCGTGCCTCGCCCCAACACGCCCCTCCTCGACCAGGTGCCCGATCCGGCCGCTCTGCGCCGGCTCGACGATGCGCAATTGCGCCAGCTCGCCGACGAGCTCCGGGCCGAAACGATCGACGCCGTCTCGGTCACCGGCGGCCATCTCGGCGCCGGCCTCGGCGTGGTCGAGCTCACCGTCGCCCTGCACCATGTCTTCGACACGCCGCGCGACCGGGTGATCTGGGATGTCGGCCACCAGGCCTATCCGCACAAGATCCTGACCGGCCGCCGCTCGGAGATCCGCACGCTGCGCCAGCCGGGCGGGCTCTCAGGCTTCACCCGGCGCGCGGAGAGCGAATACGACCCGTTCGGCGCCGCCCATTCCTCGACCTCGATCTCGGCCGGGCTCGGCATGGCGGTCGGACGCGATCTCGCCGGCGGGAAGAACAACGTCATCGCCGTGATCGGCGACGGCGCGATGTCGGCCGGCATGGCCTATGAAGCCATGAACAATGCCGGCGCGACCGGCTCGCGCCTGATCGTCATCCTCAACGACAACGACATGTCGATCGCCCCGCCGGTCGGCGCGATGTCGGCCTATCTTGCCCGCCTCGTCTCCGGCCGGACCTATCGCTCGCTGCGCGAGGTCGCCAAGTACCTGGCCGAGAGGCTGCCGCGCTTTTTCCACGAAAAGGCGAAGCGAACCGAGGAATACGCCCGCGGCTTCTGGACTGGTGGCACGCTGTTCGAGGAGCTCGGCTTCTACTATGTCGGCCCGATCGACGGGCACAATCTCGACCATCTCCTGCCGGTGCTGCGCAATGTCCGCGATGCCGAAACCGGGCCGATCCTCGTCCATGTCGTGACGCAGAAGGGCAAGGGCTATGCCCCGGCCGAGGCCAGCGCCGACAAATACCACGGCGTCGTCAAGTTCGACCCGGTCACCGGCCTGCAGGCCAAGGCGCCGGCGAATGCGCCGAGCTACACCAATGTCTTCGCCAATGCCCTGATCAAGGCGGCGCGCGAGGACGAGAAGATCGTCGCCGTCACCGCCGCCATGCCGTCCGGCACCGGGCTCGATGCCTTCGGCAAGGAATTCCCGGGCCGCACCTTCGATGTCGGCATCGCCGAGCAGCATGCGGTGACCTTCGCAGCAGGGCTTGCGACCGAGGGCTTCAAGCCGTTCTGCGCGATCTACTCGACCTTCCTGCAGCGCGCCTATGACCAGGTCGTGCACGACGTCGCCATCCAGAAGCTGCCGGTGCGCTTCGCGCTCGACCGGGCCGGCCTGGTCGGCGCCGATGGCGCGACCCATGCGGGGGCCTTCGACGTCGCCTATCTGGCCTGCCTGCCCGACATGGTGGTGATGGCAGCCGCCGACGAGGCCGAGCTGACCCATATGGTCGCGACCGCCGCCGCCTATGATGCGGGCCCGATCGCCTTCCGCTATCCGCGCGGTGAAGGCGTCGGGGTCGAGATGCCCCAGCACGGCGTGCCGCTCGAGATCGGCAAGGGCCGGATCGTCAAGCAGGGCACGCAGGTCGCCCTGCTCTCGCTCGGCACGCGCCTTGCCGAATGCCTGTCCGCCGCCGAGCAGCTCGGCCAGCGCGGGCTTTCGACCACGGTCGCCGATGCCCGCTTCGCCAAGCCGCTCGACGAGGACATGATCCTGCGCCTCACCAGGGAACACGAGGTGCTGGTAACGGTCGAGGAAGGTTCGGTCGGCGGCTTTGGCAGCCACGTCCTGCAATTGCTGGCACGCGAGGGCGCGCTCGATCGCGGCCTGAAGATCCGCAGCCTCGTGCTGCCCGACATCTTCCAGGACCACAACAAGCCCGAGGCGATGTACGCGCAAGCCGGGCTCGACGCCGCCGGGATCGTGCGCACCGTCGAGAAGGCGCTCGGCCCGGCCAGCGCCGTCCGCCGCGCCTGACATATGACCGCCGGGCTGCCGCGCCGGGTCCGCGCCGACCTGCTACTGATCGAGCGCGGCCTGTTCGAGAGCCGGGCGCGGGCGCAGGCGGCGATCGCCGCCGGCCTTGTCAGTGCCGACGGCGTTGTGCTGCGCAAAGCCTCGGAGACGGTTCCGGACACCGCGTCGATCGAAGCGCAGGCGGCGCATCCTTACGTCTCGCGTGGCGGGGTGAAGCTTTCTGCCGCGCTCGATGCCTTCGGCTTCGATCCCAATGGACTGACCTGCCTCGATGTCGGCGCCTCCACCGGCGGTTTCAGCGACGTGCTGCTCCGGCGTGGCGCGGCCCATGTCTACGCCGTCGATGTCGGCCAGGCGCAATTGCATGAGAGCCTGCACGGGAATCCGCGCCTGACCAGCCTGGAGCGTCAGGACATCCGCACGCTCGACCCCGGCCTGTTCGGTGAGGCGCCGGCGCTCGCCGTGATCGATGTCAGCTTCATCTCGCTGAAGCTGGTGCTGCCCGCGGTGGCGACGCTGCTGGCACCCCAGGCCCGGCTGGTCGCGCTGGTGAAGCCGCAATTCGAAACGAAGCGTTCGGCGCTGAAGAAGGGCGTTCTGCGCGACGAAGCGCTGCAGCAGCAGATCTGCGCGGAGATATCGGACGTCGCCGTCGGTCTCGGCTTCGCGGTCAGCGGGCTCATCCCCTCCCCGATCGAGGGCGGTGACGGCAACCGCGAATTCCTGCTCGGCGGCGAGCGCGCAGCTTAACCCGCCATCACGGCGTCGACATCGGCCTGCACGGCATTTGGGTCGATATAGGCCGCTTCGCCCCGGCCGTTGGCGTTGATGAAGGCGGTGGCGCGCGCGATCAGGCGGCGCAGCGACAGGCTGGCGACGTCGACGATCAGCCCCGGGTCTTCCTCGGCCGGCATCTCGTCGAGCAGTGCCGTCGCCGTATAGATCAGGCGATCCATGGCGGTGCAGAGCGCATCGAAGCTCTGCGCCTCGCGCTGCCCAAGCCCATGATAGGCCGCCATCGCCTCGCCGGCGCAACGCAGCGGCGAGGTGGCGAAATGCTCGACATAGCCGACGGCGCGCCAGGCCTTGAGATCGCCGACGATCTCGCGGTCGATCGGCACCATCTCCAGCAGCATCAGCGCCTCGCTGTGCCGGTTGAGATAGTCCGTCGAAAGCTGCGGAGCTGTCCAATCCGCCGCGGTCGGTGATGTCTCGGTCGCGGAAGCAGACATGAAGAGGCCCCGAAGCGGCGCGACTATGCTGTGCCAACCGCAAACAAAGTCTTGATCCGGTCACGATAAGGCGAAAGTGATCGGGAGATGTGTGGTCGCTATGCCGTTATCTTGCCGCCTGAGGCGATGCGCGAAGCCTTCGCCTATCGCGAGCAGCCGAATTTCCCGCCGCGTTACAACATCGCGCCGACGCAGCCGGTGCCGGTGGTGCGCCTCGACGAGGGTCGGCGCCAGTTCATCCTGATGCGCTGGGGCTTCATCCCAGGCTGGGTCAAGGATCCCAAGGACTACCCCTTGGTCATCAATGTCCGCAGCGAGAGCGCCAGCGAGAAACCGTCCTTCCGCGCCGCTCTCACCCGCCGGCGCTGCCTGATGCCGGCGGACGGCTTCTATGAATGGCACCGCCTCGGCGAAGGCCGCCAGCAGGAGAACCGGCCCTATCTCTTCCGCAGGCCGGATCGCGGCATCTTCGCTTTCGGGGCACTGTGGGAGACCTGGCACAGCCAGGATGGCTCCGAGATCGACACGGTCGCGATCGTCACCGGCCCGGCGAACGGGCAGATGGCGGCGATCCATCACCGCTCGCCGGTCGTCGTGCCGCCCGAGGCGTTCGACGCCTGGCTCGATCCTTCGGCGGAGCCTGCCGCCGTGCAGAGCCTGATGCGGCCGCCGCCTGACGATTTCTTCGAGATGTTCCGGCTCGGCGCCGGCGTGAACAAGGTCGCCAATGACGGGCCGGAGGTACAGGAGCCGTTCGATCCGGCTTCGGAACCGGTCCCTGCTCCAAAGCCCGCCATGCGTTCCCGTCGGGGCGGCCCCGACGATGCACAGGGCAGCCTGTTCTAGCGCTGGCCATAGCGGCGCGCTTACTCTGGTCCCAAACGAGACCAATAGAGGGAACTCACGAGATGGATGGCCGCCGCCCGACGATGAGTTCCCTGCACGGCATGGTCGCCGCCGCGCACCCGCTGGCGGCACAGGCCGGCGCCCGCATTCTCAGCCAGGGCGGCAACGTCTTCGACGCGGTCGGCGCGGTCGCGTCCGCGCTCAATGTGGTCGAGCCGTTCATGTCGAGCCTTGCCGGCATGGGCTCGGCGATCATGTGGGTCGCGGCCGAGAAACGCGTCCGCGTCCTCGATTTCGTGCCGCCCGTGCCGGAGAGCTTTCCGCTCGAACGCTTCACGCAGCGCTCCGAGCTCGAGCGCGGGGCGCTCGCCGTCGCTCCCCCCGGCAATCTCGCCGGCTGGTGCGAACTCAACCGCGCCTATGGCCGCCTTTCGCTGGAACAGATCTTCGCGCCGGCGATCGCGCTCGCGCAGGATGGCTTCCCCATCGCTGCGTTCGGCGTGATCGAGTTCAACGAGCAGGAGCCGCTGCTGCGCGAGCAGCCCAAGCTCTACGAACACTGGGCGCGGAACTATCTGCGCGAGGGCGGGACGAGCGTCGCGCTGGGGCAGATCCTGCGCCAGCCGGAGCTCGCGGCGACCTTGCGCGACATCGGCGCAAAGGGACCGGGCCATCTCTACCAGGGCGCGCTCGGCGAGACGATCACCAACCATATCAAGGCGCTGGGCGGCACGCTGACCATGGCCGACCTCGCCAAGGTCGCGCCGAACTGGCGCGAGCCGCTCGCCGCCGCCTATCGCGGCCGGCAGGTGCATGTGCCGCCTCCCGCCTGCGAGGGCTTCCAGTTCCTTTTGACCCTGCGCATCCTCGACGGCTTCGATCTCGGCAAGCTTGAGCGCAACGGCACCGAGCATCTCGACATCGTCTACCGCGCCATCCGCCTCGCTGCCGGCGTCCGGATCGCCCACAACAATCCGAAGCCTGAGAAGCTCGCCGAGATCCTGTCCGACGCCTTCGTCGAGCGGCTGCGGGCGCGGGTCCGCGACGGCAAGCCGATCGATGGCCCGACCGAGCAATGGATGCCGCAGGCACCGGCCGGCGAAGACCCCGGCCACACCACCTCCTTCTCGATCGCCGACCGCGAGGGCAACCTGATCTGCGTGACGCAGAGCATCGGCAGCCCGTTCGGCAGCGGCGTCGTGGTGCCCGGCACCGGGATCTGCCTCAACAACTTCCTCTACTGGGCCGATGTCCAGCCCAGCAGCCCGAACCGCTCGCTGCCCGGCTCGGAGCTGCCGATGTGCATGTCACCGACGCTCTCGACCAGGGACGGCGCGCCGGTGCTCGCGCTCGGCACGCCCGGCAGCTACGGCATCATGCAGACGCAGGTTCAGGCCATGGTCCAGCATGTCGATTTCGGCCTGCCGCTGCAGGATGCGATCGAGGCCCCGCGCGCAAGGCTCTGGGACGGACGCGAAGTCGAGGTCGAGAATCGGGTGGCGCCGGCGACGATCGCGGCACTCGCCGAGCTCGGGCACGGCATCTTCGCCAATGAGGGCGGCTGGACGATGCGCGTTGGCGGGATGCAGGCGGTGTCGCGCGATCCGGCGACAGGGCGGCTCACAGGCGCCTGCGATCCGCGCCGGGACGGCTACGTCGCGACGCCCTGAGCGTCACTTCCCTGAGCTCGCGATTTCAAGTTCGAGTATCAACCTGAAATCGCGCCGGCCTTTTGAGAACGCCCCAGCGCCGCGTGCAATCGCGCGTGCAGCTCCGAGATGGAAGCATGTCGAATCCCGTCCCCGACGATCTCCAGTCCTGGCTGACGACTGCATTGCTGCCGGGCTGGATCGCCCGCGCCTTCGATCCGGCACGGCCCGGTTTCGTCGAATATCTCGAGCCGGATGGAACGCCCGAGGCCAGCGATCTGCGTACGACGCTGGTCACGGCACGGCTGACCTATGTCTTCAGCCACGCGCATCTGCTGGGGGTTCCAGGGGCGCTTGCCGCCGCGCGCCACGGCCTCGCCTTCCTGACTCACGTCTGCCGGGGCGCCGACGGGCGTTTCGTCCATTCCTGCACGACGCATGGCGAGGTCGTCGACGGCAAGACCGACTTCTACGATCTCGCCTTCGTGCTGTTCGCGCTCGGCTGGTTCGCGAAGGCGACCGGCGAGACGAACGTGCTGACGATCGCTGGCGAGGTGATGGACTTCCTCGACAGCGAGCTGGCGCATCCGGCCGGCGGCTTTGGCGAGGATACGCTGGGCACCCAGCCACGGCGCCAGAACCCGCATATGCACCTGCTCGAGGCCTGCCACGCCCTGGCGGCAGTATCGCCCGACCCACGCTGGCTGGCGACGGCCAACGGGCTCGTGCAGTTGATGCGAGGGCGGATGCTCGACGCCGACGGTACGCTCGGCGAGTTTTTCGACGAGGGCTGGACTGCCTTCCCCGGCCCGCGCGGGCTGATCCGCGAGCCCGGTCATCATTTCGAGTGGACCTGGCTGCTCTATCACCACGAGCGGTTGACCGGTTCGAGCGGTGCTCGCGAAACGGCCCGCAAGCTCCACGCGTTCGGAGAACGTCAGGTCAACGCCTCGGCCAATCCATCGCGGCTCGTCGTGAACGAGGTCGATCCGACGGGGCGTGTGCTGAACGGCGCTGCGCTGCTCTGGCCGCAGACCGAGTATCTGAAGGCGCTGGTCGCGCGGATCGAATTCGAGAGCGATGCCGATGCCGCAGCACTGCTCGACCGGCATCTACACCTGATGTTCCGGCACTTCGTCGATCGTGAGAGCGGTATCTGGGTCAACCAGCTCGACGACCGGGGGCTGCCGATCAGCGAGCGGGTGCCGGTCCGGGTGCTTTACCACCTTGTGCTGGCGCTCGCCGAAGTCTGCCGCGTCACCAAGGGTGGCGTCCCGTCCTAGCGCGCGCTGGCCACCTCCTCCTCCGGAAGCGCGAAGGTGCCGCTATAGCGGAACAGCTCGCCGAACAGCGGATGCTTCAGCGTCATCCGCATGCTGAAGCTGCGCTCATCGATCGGCCGCTCCTCGATATAGCCGGTGCCGAGGAGCAGACCGACGGGCAGTGGTAGATCGTAGCCGAAGAGCCGCCAGACATAGCCTTCGTCGCGGAAGATCAGCGCCCCCTCCTCGGCCGTCACCCTGAGGCGCATGCCGACGCCGAAGCGGACGAATTCGATGACCTGATTGGGCCCCACCTGCTGCATGTGCGAGCGGAAGTGGAACGGCCTGCGACCGGCAAAATGGAACACGCGGTTCCAGTGCAGCGTGCCGTCATTGGGCCGCGCGGTGTAGTGCACCTCGATCGGCACGTCGCGGCCACGATAGGGCACCAGCGCCCCGACGATCCGAGCGAAGGGCAACAGCACCTTGGCGAAGGTGCTGTGCTCGACCTCCTGCATCACCCCTTCGACACAGATGTAATCGTCGCTGAACGGGCGCAGGAAGTAGTGGCGCCGGATGACCTCGCCGAGCCGGTGCCAGTCCTCGCCGAGCACCTCCTGGAAGACCGGCCGGCGTCCGCTCATGCGCTACAGCACCGCGCCGGGGTTGAGCACGCCCTTGGGATCGAGCGCCGCCTTCACCGTCCGCATCAAATCGAGCTCGACCGGATCCTTGACGCCCGGCAGGAGCGAGCGCTTCAGGCGGCCGATGCCATGCTCGGCCGAGATCGAGCCCTTGAGCTCGGTGACGATGGCGTGGACCGCCTCGTTCATCGCGCCCCAGCCTGCGAGATAGGCGGCCTTGTCGGCGCCGACCGGCTGGCTGACGTTGAAATGGATGTTGCCGTCGCCGAGATGGCCGAAGGGCACCGGCCGGCAGCCCGGCACCAGCGCCTCGACCGTGGCGATGGCGCGCTTCAGGAACTCGGGCGTCGCCTGGATCGGCACGGAGACGTCGTGCTTGATCGAGCCGCCCTCATGGGTCTGCACCTCCGAGAGCATCTCGCGCAGCTTCCAGAGATCGGCGCGCTGGCCGAGCGAGCCGGCGAGCACGGCATCGGTGACGAGCCCCTCCTCCAAGGCTTCCCCGAGGAAGGCCTCGACCGCGTCGGTAACCCCGACCTCGGCCTGGGCGCAGACCTCCATCAGCACATACCAGGGCGACGGCTCCGACAGCGGATCGCGGGCGCCGCTGGCATGGCGGACGACGAAGTCGAGGCCGATGCGGGGCATGATCTCGAAGGTGGTGAGCGTCCCGCCGGCGCTGGCCTTGGCCTTGTTCAGCAGCGCGAGCGCCGCTTCCGGATCGGGCACGGCGAGGAAGGCCGTGGCACGCGCCGCCGGCAGCGGGAAGAGCTTCAGCACCGCGGCGGTGATGATACCGAGCGTGCCTTCCGAGCCGATGAAGAGGTTCTTGAGGTCGTAGCCGGTGTTGTCCTTGCGGAGCTGGCGCAGGCCGTTCCAGATGCGGCCATCGGCTAGGACGACCTCGAGGCCGAGGCAGAGCTCGCGCGCATTGCCATAGGCGATCACCGCCGTGCCGCCGGCATTACTCGAGAGATTGCCACCGACCGTGCAGGAGCCTTCCGAAGCCAGCGAGAGCGGGAAGAGCCGCCCGGCCGCCTCGGCCGCTTCCTGCGCCTTCTGCAGGATGACGCCGGCCTCGACGGTCATGGTGTCACCGGCGGCATCGACCGAGCGGATCTTGTCGAGCCGCTGTAGCGACAGGATGATCTCCCGGCCCTCGGCGACAGGGACCTGGCCGCCGACCATGCCGGTATTGCCGCCTTGCGGCACGACCGTGACGCCGGTCTCGCTGGCCCATTTCATCACGGCTGAAACCTCCGCGACGGAGCCCGGCCGCACCACGGCCTGTGCCTTGCCGGGGAAGAGACCGCGCGGCTCCTTGAGATAAGGCACCATCGCGTCGGCGTCGGTGATCACATTCTTGGCGCCGACGATGCCGGCCAGAGCTTCGATAACGGGCGCGCTCATCCTGCCTCCGGAGATCTGGTCACTTGCGGCCGACAGTCTTGCGGAAGACGCCGACGAGTTCGATGTGGGCGGAATAGCGGAACTGGTCGACCGGCGTCACGCGCTCCAGCGCATAGCCACCTGCGACCAAAAGCGCCGCGTCGCGGGCAAAGCTGCCGACATCGCAGGAGACGTAAGCCACCAAAGGCACCTTCGAGGCCGCGAGCCGCTTGACCTGCGCCTCTGCGCCGGCGCGCGGCGGATCGAGCACGATGGCGTCGAACACGTTGAGCTCATGCTCCAGCAGCGGCCGGCGGAAGAGATCGCGCGCCTCGACCGTGACCGGCTTCAGCCCTTGCGTGTGGTTGGCAGCCCGGCTCAGCGCCTGGACCGCGGCCTTGTCGCTCTCGTAGGCCGAAACCTGCGCCTTTTCGGCGAGCCGAACACTGAACGGGCCGCAGCCGGCGAAGAGATCGGCGATGCGCTTCGCCTTGGGGATCGCGTCGAGCACGAGGCGCGACAGGATCGCCTCGCCCTCGGCCGTTGCTTGCAGGAAGCCGCCGGGCGCGGGTGTCACCGCCGCCTTGCCCATCAGCTGGAAGGGCGCACGCCGTTCGACGATGACCTCGCCATGCATGGACAGGCGCGCGAGATCGAGGCGTTCGGCCACCTCGGTAAGTTGCCGGCGCAAGCTGTCTCCGGCCGGTCCGTGGCCGCGAATGTCGACATCGAGGCCAGCCTCGGAAGCGGTCAACTGGATGTCGAGCGCCTTGTTCGAGGAGCGCAGCCGGTTGGCGAGATGCTGCGCCACGATCGGCGCGCGTTCCAGCCCCGGCGCCAGCACCGGGCAGGCCACGACCTCGACCAGATCGTGGGTGCCTGCCGCCATGAAGCCGACGCGCATCCCATCATCCTCGCGGCGGGCATGGAAGGTGACGCGTCTGCGGCCAACACCATGGGCATCGACCATGGGAGCGACTTCGGTTTCCAGCCCGGCGCGAGAGAGCGCCGTCACCACCTGCTGGCGCTTCCATTCGGCATAGAGCCCCTCGCCCATATGCTGCGCGGCGCAGCCACCGCAGCGGGTGAAGAGCGGGCAGATCGCGGCGATGCGCGAGGCGGAGGGCGCGAGGATCTCGACGACCTGCGCCCGGTCGCCGTCTCGCACGGCCCGCACATTCTCGCCCGGCAAGGCGAAAGGCACGAAGACCTGGCCTTCGGCCGTCTCGGCGACGCCGTCGCCGCGCTGGCCAAGCCGCGCGATCGTGAGCGTTTCATTCATGGCGAGGGCGGACATGGGGTGTTGGGCTCGTGACGTGATTGCGGGTTTGGCCTATCAGGTGACGGCAAGCAGGGAAATGGCTGGAGTTGCCTAATATGACCATCCGCAACGGCGTCGTCGAAGCGATCGGCAACACCCCCTTGATCAAATTGAAGCGCGCCTCGCAGGAAACCGGCTGCGAGATCCTCGGCAAGGCCGAGTTCATGAACCCCGGCCAGTCGGTCAAGGACCGGGCCGCGCTCGCCATTATCCGCGACGCCGAGAAGAGCGGCGCGCTGCGCCCCGGCGGCGTCATCGTCGAGGGTACGGCCGGCAATACCGGCATCGGCCTGGCTTTGGTCGGCAATGCGCTGGGCTATCGCTCGGTGATCGTCATTCCGGAGACGCAGAGCCAGGAAAAGAAGGACATGCTGCGGCTCGCCGGCGCGACGCTGGTCGAGGTGCCGGCCGTCGGTTACGTCAACCCGAACAATTACGTGAAGGTCTCCGGCCGCCTCGCCGAGGAACTGGCGAAGACTGAAGCGAACGGCGCGATCTGGGCCAACCAGTTCGACAATACCGCCAACCGCCAGGGCCATATCGAGACCACCGGGCCGGAGATCTGGCAGCAGACCGACGGCAAGGTCGACGGCTTCGTCAGCGCCGTCGGCACCGGCGGCACGCTCGCCGGCGTTGCGATCGCACTGAAGAACTTCAACCCGAAGATCAGGATCGCCCTCGCCGACCCGATGGGCGCAGCGCTCTATGCCTATTACACCACGGGCGAACTCAAGGCCGAGGGCTCCTCGATCACTGAGGGTATCGGCCAGGGCCGCATCACCAAAAACATCGAGGGCGCGCCGGTCGACGTCGCCTTCCAGATCCCGGACGAAGAGGCGATCCCGCTCTGCTTCCAGCTGCTGGAGGAAGAGGGCCTCTGCCTCGGTGGCTCCTCCGGCATCAACGTCGCCGGCGCGATCCGACTGGCGAAGGAGATGGGGCCCGGCCACACCATCGTGACCATCCTCTGCGATTACGGCACGCGCTACCAGTCGAAGCTGTTCAATCCGGAGTTCCTGCGCTCGAAGAACCTGCCTGTTCCGGGTTGGCTGGAGCGCGATGGCGGGCTGAAGGACGTGCTCACCAAGGTGATGGCCTGACACCGTGCAGCCGCAGCCGGGATCGCTCCTCTCCGAGCTGCTGAACGCGCCGATCCGGCCGGGCCGGGTCGTCTGGATCGGATTGCGACCGGCACGACGCGCGGCGATGACCAGCGTCGAGACGGCCACGGCGAGTGCGGCGGAAGGCCTTGTCGGCGATCGCTATAACGGCCGGAGCGGTTCGCGGCAGATCACGCTGATCCAGCGAGAGCATCTTGCCGCGATCGCCAGCCATCTCGGCTTGGAGCGGATCGATCCGGACCAGCTGCGCCGCAACATCGTCGTCGAACGCATCAACCTCGCGGCCCTGAAGGATCACCGCTTCCGCCTCGGCACGGCCATCCTGGCATGGACCGGCGAATGCCATCCCTGCTCACGAATGGAAGAGGCTTTCGGCCCCGGCGGCTACAACGCCGTGCGGGGCCATGGCGGCATCACGGCGCGGGTGATCGAAAGCGGGACCATCGCGCTCGGCGACAAGCTGGAGCGGCTTCCCGCAACCAGCCTGTAGCTGGCGGCGTCAGGCCGTCTGCGCGCCGGCCTCGATCGCCTCGATGTCGCCGGCGCGATCGTATTGCGCCTGATCGAGCATCCCCTGCCGCTTGGCGACGATGGTCGGCACCAGCGCCTGCCCGGCGACGTTCACCGCGGTACGGCCCATGTCGAGGATCGGGTCGATGGCGAGCAGCAAGCCGACGCCGGCGAGCGGCAGGCCGAGCGTCGACAGGGTCAGCGTCAGCATCACCGTCGCGCCGGTCAGGCCCGCGGTCGCGGCCGAGCCGATCACCGAAACGAAGGCGATCAGCACATATTCCTGGATGCCGAGCGGCACGCCGTAGAACTGCGCGACGAAGATCGCCGAGATCGCCGGGTAGATCGCGGCGCAGCCATCCATCTTGGTGGTAGCGCCGAGCGGCACGGCGAAGGCAGCGTATTCGCGGGGCACGCCGAGGCTCTTTTCGGTCACCGCCTCGGTGACCGGCAAGGTGCCGACCGAGGAGCGCGAGACGAAGGCGAGCTGGATCGCCGGCCAGGCGCCCGCGAAGAAGCGCAGCGGCGAGAGCCCGTGCAGGACGAGCAGCACCGGGTAGACGATCAGCAGCACGATGGCGAGGCCGAGATAGATCGCGAAGGCGTACCAGGAGAGCTGCTGCAGGGTCTGCCAGCCATATTGCGCGACGGCGTTGCCGAGCAGGCCGATGGTGCCGATCGGCGTCAGCCGGATCACCCACCACAGGATCTTGCGCGTGATCGCCAGCAGCGACTCGTTGAAGGAGAGGAACGCATTGGCGCGCTCGCCGACCTTCAGCGCCGCGACGCCGACGACGATCGAGATCACCAGCAGCTGCAGCACGTTGAAGCCGAGTCGCGTCGTCGCCGCGCCACCATCGATCCGGGTCGAGGCCTGCAGGCCGAGCATGTTGGCGGGAACGAGACCCTTCAGGAAGTCAAGCCAGGAGCCGACCGAGCCGGGCGCCTTGGCGCTGGCGGCGAGCACCCCGGAATTGATGCCGGGCTGGATGATCAGGCCGAGCGCGATGCCGATCAGCACGGCGATGAAGGCGGTGAGCGCGAACCAGAGCAGCGTCTGCCAGACCAGCGCAGCGGCGTTGGAAAGCTGCCGGAGATTGCTGATCGAGGCGACGATCGCGGTGAAGATCAGCGGCGGCACCAGAGCCTGCAGCAATTGCACGAAGATCGAGCCGGTGGTCGCGAGCGTCGTCGTCAGCCAGTTCGCCTGTCCGGCCGCGTCGGGGCCGATATTGCGCGCGATCCAGCCGAGCACGAGCCCGATCACCATGGCCGCCAGGACCTGGAAGCCGAAGTTCGCGTAAAATGGCTTTGCGCCGGCGGTCGCCGCGCCGGCTCGGGACGTCACTGTGGTCATGGCAAGAGCTCGTCAATCGCCGCGATGCGGCTGAACATGTCTGCCCGTTTTATAGGCGCTGTTACAGCTTCCGGAAAGCTGAAGATAACATTCACGCCGACTGTCTGAACGGTTGAAACTCGCTTCCCCATCCCAGCAATTACATCGACTCAACCCATACATTCGCAGCGTTACACAACAATAATGCGATGGAGCCGCCCTCCCTTACCAATAGCGCTTACAGATTCAAACACTGCGTCCCCAAATGAATTTGCAGCCTTATTTAAATCTGCCCCATCCTGACTGGAGCTAAATCGCTCGATGAGCTCCGCCTCTGGCACGGAAGTAGCCATTAAAAACGTTTCATATCTTCGCAAGAGCTCAACCAATGTTTCTCGCACGCGATCGTCAGACACCTCTTTTACGATATGCTCCACCCTCTGCGTGGGCGTCATCCCACACATAAGCTTGGCATCATCAGGAGATACAGTTTTCTTCTCACCAAAGACGTATAAGAGAAAAATCAATGCAGAATAACATGTCATAAGTCTACTATATTTCAGTTTATAGTTTTTTATCTTTCTCTTGATCCTCTTTTCTTCGGGTTCCCTTTCGGTTCTCGCTTCATAATTCACACAAAAAGTCCGCCAGAGTCGCAAAATATCGTTCACTAAAAAAGCAGGAGCAAAATCACTAGAATGATCTGGATAATCCCCCCAATACGCACCTATTACGGATTCGATCACCTCCTCATATATCGACACTCCAATTAATGGAGAGCTTTCTAAAAGCAAAAGGAGTCGAGCCGTAAATGTATTTGTTACATCATCCTCCGGCGTACCCAGTGATCTTGTAAGTTGATTTACGGAATAATGCTGTAAATATTTACCATCCCCGTCAAAATCCGGTATCCCCATTTGGCGGGTCTGATATATAAGATCAGCCTTTACGCAAATTTCATCGAGTCTTTTCAAACTTGGACGATCTGTTCCATCTTCCATCGATCGACTACGACCGACTATGAACAGGTCCAAATCACTGCTTGATCCAGACTCTTTCCTACCAAATGAGCCAGTGGCGTAAACACACGCTTTCTGCTCTAAAATTTTTTCGGAATTCGCAAGAGCCTCTCTCAGCTTCGCGAAACGCTCGCTGGTACTGAGGCGTCGCCGCTCAATCTCGTTCAAGGTCCACCCCACTCAAATACATTTGCAAATATTTCAGCCTGTTCGATAGCGTCGTCAACTGCGTGATGAGTATGCGCTCTTCTTGAACGCAACATTTCGGGCACCTTCGACCGACTTGACTGCGAAATTGGTATATGCGCCTTCACCGCCAGCGCAGTCTTTATGTCAAAGCATTGCGAATGACCGAACGGAGAACCTTGCATCGAAAATCTTATAAAATACCAGTATAACCACGCCCAATCAAAACTCAGAGGGTAAGCAACAAGAACCGGGCGCGCATCTCCCGCTATAGAGTTCACCCATTCGGCAGCATCTGTCATGGCGACTTCGGGCGAAACACCATTCAACATCAACCGCGTGCGATCTAAGCCATTTACCTGAAGCGCCTCTCTTTCAAAATTCTCAGAAATAGGCCTCAATTCAACGTAAAATCGCTTTGAATAATCACGAGGCCTCTGAAAATGCCGCCCATCGAACGATCCAGCATACACAAGTGCGAACGAGAGAATTGAGTATGGCCCTGGGATTGGGCCATCGGTCTCAACGTCCGCTGAAAAATATGCGTCCACCCGAGAGCTCATCTCATGAGATTGATTGGGAGCAACTTCACCGAAGCTAAATTCTTCGCGCTGACGCTCGTCGGCTAGATGGCTCATATCGTTCGACCCTACACGCGGACATTTTCGCACATCACGCTCTCCGAGGATATCCGAGTCGCACTTTCAAGACAGCGCAGAGCGTCATTTCTTATGACCTAGAATGCGCCGATGATAGGATCACCCGGCTCCCACTCCACAATTGCGCGTTCTGATAGGCACTTCATTCAGCGCAGCGGCCAGACGAAGAGGATCAGCGGCACCGCGAGCAGGATCACCAGCAGCGACAGAGGCGCGCCAAGCCTGGCATAATCGCCGAAGCGGTAGCCGCCCGGCCCCATCACCAGCGTGTTGCACTGATGGCCAATCGGGGTGAGGAAGTCGCAGGCCGCGCCGATTGCGACCGCCATCAGGAAGGCGTCGGGATTGTAGCCCAGTGTCTTGGCGAAGCCGGCACCGATCGGCGCCATCACCAGCACGGTCGCGGCATTGTTGAGGAATGGCGTCACGGCCATGGCGGCGACGAGCATCAGCCCGACCGCGCCCCAGCCCGGCAGGCCGGCGCCGACCTGCGCGAGCAAACCTGCGAAGACATCGGTCGCGCCGGTCAGGCGCAGGCTGTCGCTGACCGGGATCAGCGCCGCCAGCATCACCAGGATCGGCGCTTCGACCGACTCATAGGCATCGCGGAGTGTCAGCGCCCGCGTGACGAGCAGCGCCACGGCAGCCGCGAAGAACGCGATCGCCACCGGCAGCAGGCCGAGCGCGACGACGATGACCGTCGCGGCGACGATCGATCCGGTGACGAAGCGGCGGCGCGTGCTGCCCAGAGCAAGGCTGCGCGCCGCCAGCGGCAGCAGGCCGAGCTCGCGCAGGCGCTCGGGCAAGAGGTCCTCGTCGCCCTGCAGCAGCACGACGTCGCCGGCGCGCAGGCGGATGTCGCGCAGGCGCTCGGTGATGCGCTCGCCGGCGCGGCTGATGCCGAGCAGGTTGATGTGGAAGCGGGCGTGCAAGTCGACGTCGGCGGCGCTGAGCCCTTCGAGCAGCGAGCCCTGCGTCACGATCGCCTCACCGGTTCTGGCCGGATCGAGCGAGCCCTCGCGCTGCGTCGAGCGATGCTGGCCGACGAGCTCCAGCCCGCCATCGGCGACGACGCGCTCCAGCGCCTTGGGCTCGCCACGCAGCAGCAGGATGTCGTTGGCACGCAGGCTGGCATCGGGCAGCGGCGCCCGGCGGCGCTCGCCATCGCGCAGGATCGCCACGACCTCGACCTCGCCATCGCCCGGCTTCCTGAGATCGGCGACGGTCTTGCCGGCCAGCGGCCCCTTCTCGGGGATGCGTGCCTCGGTGACGTAGTCCTTGATGTCGACGGCCTGGTCGAGCGAACGCGAGCCCTGGCGGTCTTTCGGCAGCAGCCGATAGGCGACGCTGAGAAAGGCGCAGCCGGCGAGCGCGATGCCGATGCCGACCGGGGTGAAGTCGAACATGGCGAAAGGCTCGCCACCGAGCTCCTGCCTGACGCGCGCGACGATGACGTTCGGCGATGTACCGACCAGGGTGACGATGCCGCCGAGCAGCGAGGCGAAGGCCATCGGCATCAGGAAGACCGAGGGCGATTTTCCGTCCTTGCGGGCGAGCTGGTAGGCAATCGGCAGCATCATCGCGAGCGCGCCGATGTTCTTGATGATCGCCGACATGGCGGCGACGACGAAGACGAGGACCGCGACCTGCGCCTGCGTCGAGCGCAGTCGCGGGGAGATGCTGGCAAGCGCGGTCTCGACCAGCCCGGAGCGCGCCACTGCGGCGCTGACGATCAGGGCGCTGGCGACGATGATGACGATGTCGTCGGAAAAACCCTTGAAGGCTTCCTTGGCCGGCACGACGCCGAGCGCGACACCCGCGAGCAGCGCCAGGAGCGCGACCACGTCATAGCGCAGCTTGCCCCAGACGAAGGCCGCCATCATCGCGGCGACCAGGGAGCAAGACAGAATCTGTGGCAACGTCATCCGGGCAAGCTATCCGAAGGCCGCCGCCCCGGCACGGTCAAAGCCACTTTTTCCAGCGGAAGAACAGATAGGGCAGCACGGCGAAAAGAATCATCAGGCCGACTGCCATCGGGTAGCCGAGCTGCCATTCCAACTCGGGCATGGTCTTGAAGTTCATTCCATAGATCGAGGCGATCAGGGTCGGTGGCATCAGCGCGACCGAGACGACCGAAAACAGCTTGATGATCTTGTTTTGCTCGATGCTGACGAGGCCCAGCGTCGCGTCGAGCATGAACTGCAGCTTGCTCGACAGGAAGGTGGCGTGCTCCTCGATCGCCTGGACGTCGCGCAAGGAGGAGCGCCATTCCGGGTTGAAGCCGCCGGCCGCCTTCTTGGTGCGCTTGAAGTTGGCGGAGAGGTACAGCAGCACGCGCTCGACCGAGACCATGCTCTCGCGCACATTGGAGATGATGTGCTCGTACTGGCCGATCTTGCGCACCACCGCCTGATAAGCGCGGCCATGCTCGACATGGGCGCTGTCACCGTCGAAGATCTGGCGCGAGCGCATGTCGATGCGATCGCCGACGCCGCGCAGCACCTCGGCGGCGCGATCGACGACCGCCTCGATCAGCCCCTCGATGACGCCGGCCGGCTCGAGCTCGCAGCCGCCGGGCTTGGTGACGCGGTTCTTGAAGATGTTGAAGGCGCCGGGCTCGTCATAGCGCACCGTCACCAGCGCCTTTTCGGTCAGGATGAAGGTGACGTCGGCGAGGCGCGGGACATTGGTGTCGGACTGGCAGATGATCCGCGCCGTCATGTAATGCGCGCCGTTCTCGGCATAGATGATCTCGGACGGCTCGAGATCGTGCATCTCCTCCCGCGTCGGGATGGAGATGCCGAGATGCTGCTCGATCTTTGCGTCCTCGGGCCCGGTCGGATTGAGCAGGTCGATCCAGATCGCGCCGGACGGAATCTCGTCCTCGACGGAAAGGGTGCGCGGGACGAGCTTGTCGCCGCTCGTCTGGCAGATGCCGTGGATCAGGAGCATGGCAAGTCGTCCGGAATCGGGCGCAGCAGGGCTGCGGATTTGCGCTGCACCAACTCCAAACCTCCGGCAGTGTCAAACCGATGACGTGCTCCGGGCAACGTCGCGTTCAGCGAAGTTCACCTGTCCGGCGGACGGCCCTTTCGAGCGTGGCGGCGTGGTTAGCATAAAATCAATCGCCGCATGGGATACCGGGCGGATCGGTTTCCCTTCAGAGTTTGCCATGTTCGACGCCGCGAAGAATCTCAGCATCAAGACCATGCTCCTGACCGTGCTCGGCCTTGCCAGCGCGGCGATCGTCGCGCTCTCGTCGCAGGCGCTCTGGCAGGCCTGGACGCGCCACAGCACCGCCGTCGAGGTGTCCGCCCTCGCCGACCTGAACAAGGCCTATTTCACGGCCCTGCAGAACCTGCGCTACGAGCGCGGCAATGGCGCGAGCGCGCTGACGATGCCGACCGAGAAGAACGGCGGGATGATCGACGACGTGCTGACGCGGCGCAAGCGTCTGGACGACGCCATCGCCACGGCGCAGGGAATCGTCCGCAGCAACGGCTACGAGGTCGCCAAGACCGTCTCGCAGGAGATCGACGGCCATGTCGCGGCGCTGAAGCCTCTGCGGGCGAAGGTCGACGCCAACTGGAAGCTGCCGCTGGATGCGCGGGAGAAGGAGCTGGCCGGGGCCAGCATGGCCCAGACCGGCAAGTTCCTGACCGCGCTCGAAGCCGCCTCGGCGACGCTGGAAGAACGCATCCTCGCGCTCGACGCCAGCTTCGCCAACCTGACCTCCGTCCGCGCGATGGCCTGGGCCGCGCGCTCGCTCAGCGGATCGTCGACCATCGTCCTCAACAACGCCGTCGCGCAGGACCGGCCGCTGGACGCCAAGGAAAGCAATGGCGTCCTCGTCAACGATGCGCGCATGGAGTTCGCTTGGGGCGTGGTGAGGCAGCTCATCGGCCAGGCCAGCACCCCGCAGGCGCTCAAGGACGCGCTCACCACCGCCGAGAACACCTATTTCGGCGGCTCCTTCAAGGCGACGCGGGCCGACCTCGTCGCCAACGTGACCGGCGGGCGCAAGCCTTCGATCAACCCCGACCAATGGCGCGACCAGATCGTCGCGGCTTCCGAGACGCTTGGCGCCGTGGCGAGCCGCGCCATCGACGTCGTCTCGGATGTCGCCGACGCGAAGGCCGATGCGGCGATGCGCTCGCTCGTCGCCTACGGCCTGCTCCTGCTCGCCGCGCTGGTTCTCGCGCTGATCGGCCTCTGGCTGGTGCAAAGCCGCGTGACGCGCCCGATCACCGCCTTGACCGCCTCGATGAAGCAGCTGGCGCAGGGCGACTTCTCCGCCGAGGTCATGGACAATGGCCGCAATGACGAGATCGGCGGCATGGCCGCCGCCGTCCGGGTGTTCAAGGAGAACGGTTTGCGCGTCCAGGCGCTGGAGGCGCAGGAGCGCGCCGCCGCAGCCGAGCGGGCCGCGCGGACCGAAGCGATGGTCGCCGTGGTCAGCGATGTCGGCACGGTCGTCGCGGCTGCAGCAGCCGGCGACTTCAGTGCGCGCCTGCGTCTGGAGAGCGCCGACGCGCAGATGCAGCAGCTGGTCGACGGCATCAACCAGATCAACGCCGTGGTCGACGGCGCGACGACCGAGTTCGCCGACATCCTGGCATCGGTCTCGCAGGGCGACCTGACCCGCCGGGTCGCGACCAGCTATCAAGGCCGCTTCGCCGAGCTGAAGCACTCGGTCAACGAGACGGTCGAGCGCCTCTCGGAGACGATCGGCGGCATCCAAGCGACGACCTCGCAGGTTTCGGCCTCCGCCCGCGAGATCAAGGCGGGCGCCGATGATCTCGCCAAGCGGACCGAGGAGCAGGCCGCCTCGCTGGAGGAAACCGCCGCGACGACCGAGGAACTCGCAGCCTCCGTCAAGGCGAGCGCAAGCTCCTCGAAGGTGGCTGCATCGTCCTCCGACGAGGCCACGAACGTGGCGCAGAAGGGCGGCATGATCGTCCAGGACGCGGTCGCGGCGATGGAGCGGATCGAGGCCGCCTCGCGCAAGATCACCGACATCACCTCTGTGATCGACGGCATCGCCTTCCAGACCAATCTGCTGGCGCTCAACGCCGCCGTTGAGGCAGCCCGCGCCGGCGATGCCGGCAAGGGCTTCGCCGTGGTCGCCTCGGAGGTGCGGACGCTCGCCCAGCGCTCGGGCGAGGCCTCGAAGGACATCACCACCCTGATCCAGTCCTCGACCAGCGAGATCGAGGAAGGCGTCAAGCTCGTCCGCTCGGCCGGTGCCGTCCTCGACCAGATCGTCTCGGCCTCCCGGCAGGTCGCTGCGACCGTCGTCGAGATCTCGACGGCTGCGGGCGAGCAGGCCAACGGCATCGACGAGATGAGCCAGACCGTCGCCCATATGGACGAGATGACCCAGGCTAACGCGGCTCTCGCCGAACAAAGCGCCGCCTCGGCAGCCTCGCTCGCCGACCAGATCCACAGCCTGGATCAGCTGGTCGCGGCCTTCCGCATCGCCGGAGGCGCACGCTCGACCAACGAGCCGGAGCGCCTGCGCAACCTCGCCGCGGCCGCGATGTCGGAGACCCGCTCGGCTCCGCGCGCGCCGGCGCGGAAGGCACAACCCGCCCCCGCAGCTGCGATGCCGGCCCGCAAGGTCGCGAGCGGCGGAGCGCGGGACCGCAAGTGGGAGGAGTTCTGAGTTCCTGTAGAATTTGCGCGCTTCTCCAAGCGCGCAAATTCTACAGTCTTTCGGTATGCCGCATTTTCTTCACGCGAACCGGTTCCCACTTCGCTCGAAAATGCTCCGGCAGGCTCAGACGCCGCCCTTCACGCCCTCAGGCGGCTTGATCTCCTCGGGCACGAAGAAGTCCGGCATCAGCGGCACCGACGGATCGACCTGGTAGGGCGTGAAATCGGTGACGCCCTCGCTGGCCATGAAGTTATCGTCGATCAGGAAATTGCCCGAGAAGCCGCGCGAGGGTTTGTTGAAGACCATGTAGGCGGCGTCGGCCAGCATCTCCGGCGTACGGCTCGCCTGCACCATCTTGTCGCCGCCGAGCAGGTTCTTCACCGCAGCGGTCGCGACCGTAGTGCGCGGCCAGAGCGCGTTCACGGCGATGCCCTTCGGCGCCAGCTCGCCGGCAAGGCCGAGCACGCACAGGCTCATGCCGTATTTCGCCATGGTGTAGGCGAGGTGCGGCGCAAACCAGCGCATCTTCATATCGAGCGGCGGCGACAGCATCAGGATGTGCGGGTTCTCCGCCTTCTCCAGATGCGGGATCGCGTATTTCGAGACCATGAAGGTGCCGCGCGTGTTGATCTGGTGCATCAGATCGTAGCGCTTCATGTCGGTCATCTGGGTGTTGGTCAGCGAGATCGCGCTGGCATTGTTCACGACGATGTCGATGCCGCCAAAGGTCTCGGCGGTCTTGGCGATCGCCTCGGCGACGCTCTGCTCGTCGCGGACATCGACCATCAGCGGCAGGCACTTGCCACCGGCCGCCTCGATCTCGGCGGCGGCGGTATAGATCGTGCCTTCGAGCTTGGGATGCGGCTCGGCCGTCTTGGCGGCGATGGTGACGTTGGCGCCGTCGCGCGCCGCCTTGATGGCGATGGCGAGGCCGATGCCGCGCGATCCGCCGGTGATGAAGAGCGTCTTGCCCTTGAGCGACATGCAGGTCTCCTCCCTCATTAGTCTTGCAAAATGAACCGGTCCGGCTGGCTGCCGTCCGCATCGGTGAAGCCATAGGCGCGCGCCAGATCGGCGACGTGCAGCACCTGCCCGGCATGGCGGGCGACGTCCGGATCGCCGGCCAGCGCCGCGACCGCGCGGCCGGCATAAAGCGGCGTCTCGGTGGTCTCGTCGGCCATCCCGGCGTCGCGCACGCGCTCGGTCAGGACATGGCCAGGGGACAAGGCCAGTGCGGTGACGCCAAAGGGCTTGAGCTCCTGCGCCATCGCCAGCGTCAGCCGGTTCATCGCCGCCTTGGACAGGTCGTAGAAGACGTCGCCGAGATAGCCGCCGGCGGTGTCGAAGCTCACCGTGACGATCAGGCCCTGGCGCATCTGCACCATGGCGGGTGCGACGGCGCGCGCGAGCAGCAACTGCGCATAGACGCCGCTCTCGAAGCTCTGGCCGAGCCGCGCCACCGGGCGGCGCCAGAACGGCGCGCCGAAGGCCGAGCCATCCGGATAGCGCTCGCCATCATAGCCCTCATTGCCACCCCAGACCGCGTCGACGACGCAATCGAGCCGACCGAAACGTCGCAGCGACCAGGCGACGAGTTGGTCGACCTCGCGCTCATTGGTGTGGTCGCAGCGATAGGGCTCGCCGCGGCCGCCGGCAGCCTCGACCTCGCGGGCGGTGTCCTCGAAGGTCTCGGAGCGCTGGTCGGTGCGCGGGCCGGCTTCGCTGGAGCGGCCGGTGACGATAACGGCCGCGCCGCCCTGGCCGAGCGCCCTTGCGATGCCACGCCCGAGCCCGCGCGAGGCGCCTGCGACGAGGCAGACCTTGCCGGCAAGCGGCCTTTGCGGGCTGTTATCGGTCATGGCGATACCGCTGGCGCAATGCGAGCGGCTCCGCTAGAAGCCCCCTCCCCCGAACGGCGAGGACGATCATGGAAGCGAGCGAAGTCGCGGCCTGCTGGGAGGCCAATGCCGAAACCTGGACCCGGCAGGCGCGCGCCGGTTACGACCTCTATCGAGATGCCCAGAACACCCCGGCCTTCTTCGCCAACCTGCCCGATATCGACGGGCTGGACGGCCTCGATATCGGCTGCGGCGAGGGTTCGAACACCCGCAAGCTCGCCGAGGCCGGCGCCAGCGTCACCGCGATCGACATCGCGCCGACCTTCATCCGCCACGCGCAGGAGGCGGAGGCTGCGAACCCGCTCGGGATCGACTATCGCATCGCCGACGGCATGGCCCTGCCTTTCGCCGATGCCTCGTTCGATTTCGCCACCGCTTTCATGTCGCTGATGGACATGCCGCATCAGGACCGCGTGCTGGCCGAGGCCAAGCGGGTGCTGAAGCCGAGCGGCTTCCTGCAGTTCTCGATCCTGCATCCCTGTTTCGCCACGCCCGGCCGCAAGGTGATGCGGGACGAGGCCGGAAACGTGCTCGGCATCGAAGTGCGTGAATATTTCCGCGTCAGCGACGGCGAGATCGAGAGCTGGCGCTTCGGCGCGGCGCCGGCCGAGGAGAAGGCCAGGGTCGAGCCGTTCCGGGTTCCGCGCTTCCATCGCACGCTGAGCGACTGGGTCAACCTTCTGGTCGCCTCCGGCTTCCGGATCGAGCACATGCACGAGCCGGGTGTGGATGCTGAAACGGCCAAGGCCGTGCCCTATCTCGCCGACACCTATATCGCACCGCTCTTCCTGCACATGAGGGTGCGGAAGCCGGTCCGCCCTTGATGCGATACCGACTGCGATGATGAAGCGCGGGAGCCCTCCACCCTTGTGGGGGAGGGTTGGGAGGGGGGTGACCGGGTGAGCGTCGGATCGCCGACGATCAGCCTCACGGCTGACTACCCCCCTCTCTAGCTCTCCCCCACAAGGGGGGAGAGGACAGGTTGCGGCTCCCGCGAAGCCCCTTGCAGGATAGTGCTCCGGCAGGGAGAGTTCCGCGTTCACGCCGCGAAGACCGCAGCCGAATCCTCGACGGCGCCGGCGCCCTCGGTCACTGCCAACTCCAATGCCGTGGCTTCGCCGACATGGTGCTCGGCATAGAAGCGCGCGGTGGCGAGCGCCGCGGCGCCCTGATCCTCGCCCTGCATGGCCAGCGCCTTCTTGGCGAGACCCGTGCCACCCTGGGCAAGCGCGAACAGCTTGAGATAAGGGGTCGCGCCGGCGAGTGCGCTCGCCTGATCGATGCCCATCGTCGCCAGCATCCATTCGGTGGCGCGTTCGAGCGAGTCGACGGCAGCGCCGAGCCGCGCCGCGCTATGGCCGAAGCCGGGCGTATTGGCCTCGCGCACCTGGGCGACCACGCCGCGCATCTCGCCGATCAGCGCCTTGACCGCATCGCCATTGGAAAGCGGCAGCTTGCGCAGCACGAGGTCGATCGCCTGGATGCCGTTGGTGCCCTCGTAGATCGTGGCGATGCGGGCATCGCGCAGATGCTGGGCCGCGCCGGTCTCCTCGACATAGCCCATGCCGCCATGGATCTGGACGCCGGTGGACGCGACCTCGACGCCGATATCGGTGGCATAGGCCTTGGCGACCGGCGTCAGCAGCGCGGCACGCTCGGCCGCCGCCTTGCGCTTGCCCTCGTCGGCCTCGCGATGCGAGCGGTCGAGCAATGCGGCCAGCAGCAGCGAGAGCGTGCGTGCGGCCTGCGTCTTGGCGCGCATCTCCATCAGCATGCGGCGGATGTCGGGATGGACGATGATCGGGCTCATCGGCGCGCCCTTCGGCGCATCGAGCGCCGTGCCTTGCTTGCGCTCCTGCGCGAACGAAAGCGCCTGCTGATAGGCGCGCTCGGCGATGGCGACGCCCTGCACCGCGACGTTGAGGCGGGCATTGTTCATCATCGTGAACATGCAGGCGAGGCCGCGATTCTCCTCGCCGATCAGCCAGCCGATCGCGCCGCCCTCGTCGCCATAGCTCATCGCGCAGGTCGGCGAAGCATGGATGCCGAGCTTGTGTTCGACGCCGGTGCAGCGGACATCGTTGCGCTTGCCGAGCGAGCCGTCGGCATTGACCAGGAATTTCGGCACGAGGAAGAGCGAGATGCCGCGCGTGCCGGGAGGGGCGTCGGGCAGGCGGGCGAGGACGAGGTGGACGATGTTGTCCGTCATCTCGTGATCGCCATAGGTAATGAAGATCTTCTGGCCGCTGATGCGATAGGTGCCGTCACCGGCGCGCTCGGCCTTGGAACGCAGCGCGTTCAGGTCCGAGCCGGCCTGCGGCTCCGTCAGGTTCATCGTGCCCATCCACTCGCCGGAGACGAGCTTGGCGAGATAGGTCTCCTTCAGATAATCGGAGCCATGGGCATGCAGCGCCTCGATCGCGCCAACGGTCAGCAGCGGGCCGAGCGCAAAGGCGAAGGCGGCCGAATTCCACATCTCGGTGCAGGCCGACTGCACCAGCGTCGGCAAAGCCTGGCCGCCATAGGCCTCCGGCCCCGGCAGCGCGTTCCAGCCACCCTGCGCCCAGGCGTGATAAGCTTCTTTCCAGCCCGGCGGGGTGACGACCGTGCCGTCCTTGAGCTTGGAACCGACGCGATCGCCGACAACATTCAGGGGCGCGAGGACATCGCCGGCGAACTTCGCGGCTTCCTCAAGCACGGCCTCGGTGACGCCATCCGCGAGCTCCGGTGCGAGCCCCTCGTCGATGAGGGCATCGAGCCCGGCGACATGGCGCATCGTTGCCAGGATATCCTCGACCGGAGCACGGTACGACATCGCTTACCTCCCTCGGCGCCCGCGCAGCATGGCTGGGCATTCGTCTCGTTGCGTTGACGGCGATGCTAGCCGCGAACTATGCGCTTGCCCACGCGCCAGATGGCGCGGTCTCGCACATGCCATCCCGGCATTGTTATAGTTTACATATGAACTTTCAAGAGCGACCGTGACAGGATCCCGCCAGACCCAGCGCCTTTCCGCCGATGAGCCCGGCATCGCCGCCGCCGCGGAGCTGCTGCGCGCCGGCAAGCTGGTCGCGCTGCCGACCGAGACGGTCTACGGGCTTGCCGCCGACGCCAGCGACGACCGCGCCGTCGCCTCGATCTACGCCGCCAAGGACCGGCCGAGCTTCAACCCGCTGATCTCGCATCTGCCGGATGTCGACGCCGCCCGGCGCCAGGGCCTGTTCGATGCGCCGGCGCTGGCGCTGGCGAAAGCGTTCTGGCCGGGGCCGCTGACGCTGGTCGTGCCGGCCTCCGGCAGCTGTACTGTCTGCAGCCTCGCCCGCGCCGGGCTCGACAGCGTCGCGCTGCGGGTGCCGTCGCATCCGGTGGCGCGCGCCGTGCTGCGGGCGGCGGGCCGGCCGATCGCGGCGCCCTCCGCCAATCGCTCTGGACGCATCAGCCCGACGCAGGCGGATCATGTCCTCGCCGATCTCGACGGCCGCATCGACGCCGTGCTCGACGCCGGACCGACGGCGGTCGGGGTCGAATCCAGCATCGTCGCCTGCCTCGGCGGCGCGCCGCGCCTGCTCCGGCCGGGCGGTGTCCCCCGGGCGGCGCTGGAAGCGGCGATCGGGCAAGCCCTCGTCATCGTCGAGGAGGGCGGCGCAGCCCCGATCGCTCCCGGACTGCTCGCCTCGCATTATGCGCCGCGCGCCGCCGTCAGGCTCGATGCGGAGGCACCACGACCGGGCGAAGCCTGGCTCGGCTTCGGGCGCGAGCCTAGTGGCTCCGCCCTGCCCGCGCTCGCCTTCAACCTGAGCCCGTCAGGCGATCTGACCGAGGCGGCCGCCAATCTCTTCGCCGCGATGCGCCGGCTCGACGATCAGCGCCCGGCGACGATCGCTGTGGCGTCGATCCCGGTGCACGGTCTCGGCGAAGCGATCAACGACCGACTGCGCCGCGCCGCCGCGCCGCGCTGAAATCGGCATTATCGCCGGACATCCGCTTGCAATTCCGCAAGATACGGCAATGCTGCACGCGGAGTTGCCGGAGAGTGGCCATTGTCGATATCGAAGCTCGCCTGGGATGATTTCCGCCTGATCAAGGCGATCGCCGATGCTGGCGGGCTGACCGGAGCGGCCGCGGCGCTCAACGTCAATCATTCGACAGTGTTCCGCCGGCTCGGCCAGATCGAGGAACAGCTCGGCCACGCTCTCTTCGAGCGCCGCAAGACCGGTTATGTCGCGACCTCGGCCGGCGAGGAGATGACCACGCTGGCCTCGCGCATCGACGACGACGTCACCGCCTTCGGACGCCGGCTGGCGGGGCGCGATCTCGCCCCCTCCGGCGACTTGCGGGTCACCACCACCGATACGCTCTATCTGCATGTGCTGCTGCCGATCTTCGCAGCGTTCCGGGCGGCGCATCCGTTGATCCGGCTCGACATCGTCATGGCCAGCCAGACGCTCAACCTCTCGCGGCGCGACGCCGACGTCGCCATCCGCGCCAGCGATTCACCGGGCGAAACGCTGGTCGGCCGCCGCCTCGCCAATCTGAACTGGGCCGTCTATGCCCGCGCCGACGCGCCGGCAACCGAGGCCGAGGCGCATGAGCCGAAGCTGCTGTTCCGGCGCGACTGGGTCGCGCTTGGCGACCCGCTCGGCTATGTCAAGGCCGCCCGCTATGTCCGCGATCATGTCCCGGCCGAACGGATCGCGCTGCGTTCCTCGGCCGTGCTCGGGCTGACGGAAGCTGTCGAGCAGGGGATGGGCATCGGCCCTCTGCCCTGCTTCATCGCCGACCAGCGACCGGGGCTCGTCCGCCTGCTGCCGCCGGACCCGGACTTCTCCACCGGGCTGTGGATCCTGACCCACCCCGACATCAGGCATGCGCCACGCGTGCGCGCCTTCATGGACTTCGTCGGCGGCGAGCTGGCGAAGCGGAAGGCGCAGCTTGAAGGCGCCGGTTGATCCTCAGCCGATCTCGACGACGACGCGGCCGCGCACCTTGCCGTCGAGCAGAGCGCGGCCGGTCTCGACCACATCCTCCAGCGGGATCGTCGTCGTCATCGCCGCGAGCTTGTCGCGGTCGAGATCGCGCGCAAGCCGTGCCCAGGCTTCGAGCCGGCGCGGCTTCGGGCACATCACCGAGTCGATGCCGAGCAGTGCGACGCCGCGCAGGATGAAGGGCGCGACCGAGGCCGGCAGGTCCATGCCCTGCGCCAGGCCGCAGGCGGCGATAGCGCCACCATACTTCGTCATCGACAGCACATTGGCGAGCGTATGCGAGCCGACGGCGTCGACGCCGGCGATCCAGCGCTCCTTGCCGAGCGGGCGGCCGGGGCCGGAGAGTTCGTTGCGGTCGATGATCTCGGCCGCGCCGAGGCCCTTGAGGTAATCCGCCTCCTCGGGACGGCCAGTCGAGGCAATCACATGCCAGCCGGCCTTGGCGAGCAGCGCGGTCGCGACCGAGCCGACGCCGCCGGCGGCGCCGGTGACGACGACAGGTCCGTCGGCGGACTTCACGCCGTAACGCTCCAGCGCGAGCAGGCTGAGCATGGCGGTGTAGCCGGCGGTGCCGATCGCCATTGCCTCGGCCGGCGTCATGCCCTCGGGCAGCGGCACCAGCCAGTCGCCCTTGACCCGGCTCTTCTGGGCATAGGCGCCCAGATGCGTCTCGCCCGTGCCCCAGCCATTGAGGATGACGAGATCGCCGGGCTTGAATGCGGGATTGTCGGAACTCTCGACCCGGCCGGCGAAATCGATGCCGGGGATCATCGGCCAGCGCCGCACCACCGGGGCGCGGCCAGTGATGGCGAGCCCGTCCTTGTAGTTCAGCGTCGAATGGGTGACGCGGACGGTGACGTCGCCTTCCATCAGGTCGGCTTCGGCGAACTCGCCGAAGGCGACGCTGGTGCCGGCTTCGCCCTTGCTGGCGATGAGGGCCTTGAAGGTCGACATGAACTCACTCCCCGGAAGCTATCGAACTTTCCCTAGGAGTGACCCGCCCGGCCGCCGCCCGCAAGCGCGGCGAGCGTGCATCTTTGGTCAGGCCGGCTGCGGCACGGCGCGCCCCACCGGCTTCTCGACGATCGGCAGGTTGATCAGCGCCGAGGCGACGCCGAGCGCGACCGAGAGCCACCAGACGATCGTATAGGAGCCGAACTGCTCATAGAGGATGCCGCCGAGCAGCACCCCGAGGAAGCCGCCGACCTGATGCGAGAAGAAGGCGAAGCCGTAGAGCATCGCCATGTACTTGGTGCCGAACATCAGCATGACCAGCGCCGAGGTCGGCGGAACCGTCGAGAGCCAGAACACGCCGATGACGATGCCGAAGGCGATCGCGGTCATCGAACTCGGCGGCAAGAGGATGAAGGCGGCGATGGCGACGGCGCGGCCGAGATAGATCCAGGCAAGCAGATGGCGCTTGGGCATGCGCGCCGTCAGCCAGCCGGAGCCGAGCGAGCCGACCGCATTGGCGAGGCCGATCGCGGCCAAGGTCCAGCCGCCGACCCAGGCCGGCAGGCCGGTGTCCTTGAGATAGGCCGGCATGTGCACGGTGATGAAGGCGAGCTGGAAGCCGCAGGTGAAGAACCCCAGCACAAGCAGGACATAGGAGCGGTGCTTGAAGGCCTCGGCCAATGCCTGCGCGATGCTCTGGTTGGGGGCGGCGACAGCGCCGGGCGCTGCAGCCGGCTGCTTTGAGCCCCGCATCGCCAGCATCACCGAGAGCGGCAGTATCGGCAGCAAGGTGAAGGCGAAGACGATCAGCGCCTGCTGCCAGCCCAGCGTCTCGATCAGGATGTTGCCGATCGGCGGGAACAGGAACTGGCCGAAGGAACCGGCGGCGGTGCCGGCGCCGAAGGCGAGCGGACGCCATTGCTCGGGCAGGAGCTTGCCGAAGGCGGCGAGGATCAGGTTGAAGGAACAGGCGGAGAGGCCAAAGCCGATCAGCACGCCGGCGCCGAGATGCAGCTGCAACGGCGTCGAGGCGTAGGACATCATGACGAGGCCGGCGGCATAGAGCAGCGCGCCGGCGCAGAGCACGCGCACCATGCCGAAGCGATCGGCGATCGCGCCGGCGAAGGGCGCTCCCAGGCCCCAGAGCAGGTTCTGGATCGCCAGCGCGAGGCTGAACGTGTCGCGCCCCCAGCCGTACTGCGAAATCATCGGGAGCTGGAACAGGCCGGCGCTGGCGCGCGGGCCGAAGCTGATCAGCGCGATCAGGCAGCCGGCGGCAACGATGATCTCCGGCGCGTAGCCGCGCTTGGCGGTTGCGGTCATGACAGGCTCCGGAGCGGGAATCGTGTGTCTGCACGATAGGGTGCGCAACCGGAGCATGCCAACGCGTTTCCGTTACGTTGCACATCACAACATTGCATGGAGAAGCGCCGCCATTGCCGCCACAGGCTGACCGCACCGATACGACATAAGAGGCCGGACAGACTGATCGCAGGGAGCCAAGCCATGACCGCAGCGAGCAACGACCGCCGCATCGATTATGTCGAATTCGTCGTCACCGACATCCCGCGCGCCCGCGCCTTCTACGAAAAGGCCTTCGGCTGGACGATGACGGAGTACGGCCCAGAGTATTGCGCCTTCGCCGATGGCCGGCTGGAGGGCGGCTTCACGACGATCGGCACGGTGAGACCCGGCGGCCCGCTGGTGGTCATCTATGCCGACGATCTCGCCGCCGTGCAGAAGAGCGTCGAGGCTGCCGGCGGCGAGATCGTCAAGCCGGCCTTCGATTTCCCAGGCGGCCGGCGCTTCCACTTCGCCGACCCGGACGGCTACGAGCTCGCGGTCTGGACGAGGGCCTGACCTGCAGAATTCGCCGGCAAACAGCGCGATTTTCTGCTATGATCGCCTCTGCAATCGTGGAGGCGACCAATGCGTGCCGTCATGGAGTTGCTTGCTGCCTACAGCTCGTGGCTGTCCCGGATGCTTCTGGTGACGCCGGAGTTCATCACCAAAGATCGACGGGGCAACCTGCCGCCGCCCTCCGGCGGCATCGGAGCCTATTGACGATCGCTGCCCGCCTTCGCGACGGGCAGCATCCGCGCCTGGGCTACTTGCCCCAGCGCAAGGCGAGCGGATCGAGTTCGCGCGCGAGCTCGAGCAGGCCTTCGCGCGTCTGCGGATGCAGCGGCGTCAGCGGGTGGCGGACGGCATCCGACTTGATCACGCCGCCCGCCTTCATCACCGCCTTGGCCGAGCGCAGGCCGCATTGCCGGTTCTCGTAGTTGATGATCGGCAGCACGCGGGCATAGAGCGCCGCCGCCTGCTTGCGGTCGCCCGCGGCATGGGCGGCGAGGATCGGCTTGATCAAATCGGGGATCATCGCCGAGGTCATCGTGCCGGTCGCGCCAGCGTCGAGATCGGCCATCAGCGTGATCGCCTCCTCGCCATCAAACGGACCGACGATGGCGTCGCCGCCAGCCTCGATCAGCGCGCGCAGCTTGCCGGCGGTGCCTGGCTGCTCGATCTTGAAATAGCGGACGAGCGGCACCTCCCTGTTGAGCCTGACCATGAAGGGCACGGTCATGGTCACGCCGGAGAGCGGAGCGTCCTGCAGGATGATCGGGATACCGCAGGCGTCGGCGACGATCTTGAAGTGCTCGATCATGCCCTGCTCGTCGGCCTTGAGCAGCGCGCCGTGATAGGGCGGCATCATCATCAGCATCCTGGCGCCGGCATCAGCCGCGGCCTTGGCACGCTGGGCGGCGATGCGGGTCGAGAAATGCGAGGTGGTGACGCAGACCGGCACGCGGCCGGCGACCTGCTCGATCGAAAGCCGCATGACCTCGTCGCGCTCGGCGTCGGTCAAAAGGAACTGCTCGGAGAAATTGGCGAGGATGCAGATGCCGTCGACGCCCTGGTCGACCATCAGGTCCATGACCCGGCGGTTGCCGTCATGGTCGACGTCCCCGTTCTCGTGGAAGATCGTCGGCGCGATCGGGATGATGCCCTTGTAGGGTTCGCTCATGGCAAGGCCTCGGCTGTTCGTGGCTGGAGGTGGGTGGAATTCATTGCGCCTGCCCATCGCCGGCTTCGACGAGCTCGGCCCGGTAGATGGCGAGGTCCTCGGGCGAGAAGCAGCAGAAGGTGATGGCGTCGAAATCGGGCTTGGCTTTCAGGGCCGACGCGACCATCGCCACGGCGATCTTCGCGGCGGCCGTGATCGGATAGCCGTAGACGCCGGTGCTGATGCTCGGGAAAGCGATGCTGCGCACACCCGCGCCAGCCGCGACCGCGAGGGAGCGGCGGTAGCAGGAGGCGAGCAGCGCCGCCTCGCTCTGGCCGCCACCTTGCCAGACCGGCCCGACCGTGTGGATGACGAAGCGCGCCGGCAGGCGATAGCCCTTCGTCAGCTTGGCGTCGCCGGTCTGGCAGCCGCCGAGCCTGCGGCATTCCTGCAGGAGCTCCGGCCCAGCCGCCCGATGGATGGCGCCGTCGACGCCGCCCCCGCCCAGCAGCGAGTTGTTGGCGGCATTGACGATTGCGTCGACGGCAAGCGTCGTGATGTCGGCCTGGATGGCGCGCAGTCTCGATCCTGTCATCGGCGATCCGCCTTCGGCTCGGTTCTGGACGGCTCACCATAGCGTCGGCATCCAGGCTCCGGCAGTGCGTCTGGCTCACGCCTTGGCTGCGCGGGCCGTCACCAGCTTGCGGATGCCGCGCCTTGTCGAGCCGATCAGCGGGAAGAGCAGCAGCGCCAGGCCGATCGCCATCAAGCTCGCCACCAGCGGGTTCGACCAGAAGATCGAGAGCGAGCCCTGGCTGAAGATCATCGACTGGCGGAAGGCGTCCTCCGCCTTGTCGCCGATGACCATGGCGAGCACCAAAGGCGCGATCGGATAGTCGAGCTTCTTGAAGAGATAGCCGACGATACCGAAGGCGAGTGCCAGCCAGATGTCGAACTCCTTGTTGCCGACTGTATAGGCGCCGATGAAGCAGACCACGACGATCGCCGGCCCGATGATCGAGAACGGGATGCGCAGGATCGAGGCGAAGAGCGGCACGGTCGCCAGCACGACGATGACCGCGACGACGTTGCCGAGATACATCGAGGCGATCAGGCCCCAGACGAAGTCGGGCCGCTCGACGAAGAGCATCGGGCCGGGATTGAGGCCCCAGATCATCAGGCCGCCCATCATCACCGCGGCGGTGGCCGAGCCGGGGATGCCGAGCGCCAGCATCGGCAGCATGGCGGCGGAGCCGGCGGCGTGGTCGGCCGTCTCGGGCGAGATCACGCCCTCGGGCTCGCCCTTGCCGAACTTCTCCGGATTGCGCGAGGAGCGCTTGGCCATGGCGTAGCTCATGAAGGAGGCCGCGGTCGGGCCGCCCGGCGTGATGCCCATCCAGATGCCGATGATGCTGGAGCGCAGCAGCGCCAGCCAGTAGCGCGGCAGCTTCAGCGCGGTGGCGAGCACATCGCGTGGATGCACCTTGGCCTTCACCCCTTCGAAGCGCAGCCCGTCTTCCATCGTCTGCAGGAGTTCGCCGAGGCCGAACAGGCCGATCACGGCGATGAGGAAGCTGACGCCGGCGAGCAGGACATCGAACTCATAGGTCAGACGGACACTGCCCGAGACGGAATCCATGCCGATCGAGGCGAAGGTGAACCCCATCGCCATCGAGACTATGGTCTTCAGCGGCGAGGCGCCGCCGAGGCCCACGAAGCTGGCGAAGGTCATGAAATAGACGGCGAAATACTCCGGCGAGGAGAATTTCAGCGCGAAGCGCGCGACCCAACCCGAGAGCAGCGTGATCAGGATGACACCGGCCATGGCGCCGAAGCCGGCCGAGAGGAAGGCGAAGGAGAGCGCTTCGGTCGCCCTGCCCTGCTTGGCCATCGGGTGGCCGTCGAAGGTGGTGGCGACCGAGGAGGGCTCGCCGGGGATGTTGAACAGGATCGAGGTGGTCGAGCCGCCGAAGAGCGCGCCCCAGTAGAGCGAGGTCAGGAGGATGATCGCCGAGACCGGGTCCATCGAGAAGGTCAGCGGCAGCATCAGCGAGACGCCGTTGGGCGCGCCCAGGCCCGGCAGCACGCCGACCAGAATGCCGAGCAGCACGCCGGCGAACATCAGCGCGACGTGATGGGTGGTCAGCGCGACCTCGAAGCCGTGGAGGAGCGAGGCGAAGTTTTCCATGGGATGGCTCCGGCTCGCTGGATCAGAGCCCGAGCATCGCCTCGACCGGCCCCTTGAGCAGGCCGACCTGGGCGAATTTCTCGAGGCCGAAATAGAAGAAGGCGGCGGTGCCGAAAGCCGTCGCGAGCGAAGGCAGCCAGCCATAGCGGCCCTGGAAGCGCATCGCGAAGACGAGGTAGAGCAGCATCGCGACATACATGCCGAGCGTGACGCTCAGCACGACGAAGGCGAGCATCGGCAGGAAGAAGGAGAGGACGCGCTTGCCCTGCTCCCTGTCGAGGAAGATGTCGGCGAGCGCCGCCGAGCCACCCATGCGCCGGCCGATCGTGGTCACGATCGTGCCCGCGCTGGCGAGCGCGATCAGCAGGCCGCAATAGAATGGGAAGGCACCGGGCTGCGGGCCGGAGGAATCCCAGCCGACACCAAACTCACGGGCACCGCTGACGATGACGAGGCCGAAGGCGAGCGTCGCCAGCGCTGTCGCGATCTCGGCCTGGAAACGGCTGATCATCGGCGCTCCTCCCGAATTCAAACACTGTTCTGAACGATCATCCCGGGTGGAGCGGCGTCCACCCGGGATGATCCAATATCGACCCGGTCAGGTCAGTTGACGACCCAGCCTTCGGCCTTGAAGGTCTTGGCGTTGGCGGCCTCGTCCTTGGCGACGAAATCGGCGAGTTCCTTGCCCTTCATGAAGCGGGCGGTCTGCGCCGTGCGGGCGACGAACTCGATCCATTCAGGGGTCTTGCTGACCTTCTCCATCACGTCGGCATAGAAGGTGACGGCATCGGCCGGAACCTCGGCCGGCAGCCAGACAGTGCGCGGCATCTGGAACGCCTCGAGCGGCAGGCCGGCCTCCTTGCAGGTCGGGATGTCCCCCCAGCCCTTGCCGTCATGGACCGGGTCGCTCTTGGCGAGACGCACCGGCGAGAAGACGCAGAGCGGCTTGACCTGGCCGGCCTTCCACTGGCCGATGTTCTCGTTCGGGTTGTTGGTGTTGGAATCGACATGGCCGCCGGCGAGCTGGGTCGCGGCCGCGCCACCGCCCTGGAAGGGCACGTAGATCCACTTGGCGCCGGTCGCCTCCTGGATCATCGCGGTCAACGTCTGGTCGGTATCCTTGGACTGGCTGCCAGCCATCTTCAGGCTGCCGGGCTTGGCCTTGGCCGCCTCGACATAGGCTTTGGCGTCATTATAGGGCGAATCGCCCTTCACCCAGATCAGGAACTCGTCGAGCGCCAGCGCGGCGACCGGGGTGAGGTCCGAGAACTTGTAGCCGAGCTTGGCGACATAAGGCAGCAGGTAGGCATTGTTGGTGCCGAAGATGACCTTGTGGGCGTCGCCCTTACCACCCTTGCCGTAGATGAAGGTTTCAGCGCCGCTGCCGCCGCCCTTGTTGAGCACCACGATCGGCTGCTCGACCAGCTTGTGCTTGGTGATGATCGACTGGATGACGCGGGCGAAATTGTCAGTGCCGCCGCCCGGCCCTGAGGCTACGACGAACTCGATCGGCTTGGTCGGCTGCCAGGCAGCGGCAGGAACCACCGCTGCGATAACGGAGGCGAGCGCGGCGCCGGCCGCGATGCAGAAACGTTTCATGCTGTCTCTCCCTTGATAGTCGTTGAAATGAAGCAGCTCTTTTCGGCCGCTGGGACGGGCGTTCAGGCGGCCTTGCGCGCCGCCTTGCCCTCTCCCGCCATCTTGATCGCGAGCGAAAGCGCGGCGCGGGTCGCGCCGAGATTGGCGATGCCCTTGCCGGCGATCTCGTAGGCCGTGCCATGGGCCGGCGTGCAGATCGGGAACGGGAAGCCGCCGATCAGCGTGACACCGCGATCGAAGCCCATCAGCTTCATCGCGATCTGGCCCTGGTCATGATACATGGTCAGCACCGCGTCGAAATCGCCGTTCTTGGCGCGCAGGAACACCGTGTCGGACGGGAACGGCCCCTCGACCACATAGCCCCTGGCCTTGGCGGCCTTCACCGCCGGCTCGATCGTATCGATCTCGTCGCGACCGAAATTGCCGCCATCGCCCGCATGCGGATTGATGCCGGCGACCGCGATGCGCGGCGGGTTGAAGCCAGCGGCGCGCAGGTTCTTCTCGGCAAGGTCGAGCGCCCGCAGGATGCGCTCCTGCGTGATGTTCTGGGCGACCTCGGAGAGCGGGATATGCGACGTGACGCGGGCGTTCCAGAGCTTCTCCAGCACGTTGAACTCGCTGGCCGGCCCCTCGAATTCGATCGCGTCGCGCACGAAACGGATCTCGTCGTCATAGCCCGGATAGGCGAAGCGCATCGCCGCCTTGTTGAAAGGGGTGAAGAACACCGCATCGGCCTTGCCGGACGCGGCGAGACGCAGCGCGCGGCGGAAATTGTCGGTCGCAGCCTTGCCGCCGGCGAGCGTCGCCTTGCCGCGCTGGAGGTCGGCCGGATCATGGTTCTTGAGATCGACGAAGACCGGCTTGCCGGCGTCGGCCGGCAGGGCATCGCCCTCGCCCACGACATGCAGGTCGGGAGTCAGCCCGGCATCGTCGGCGCCGAGCTGGAACAGGCGGTAGTCGCCGAAGACGACATAACGGGCAGCCTTGCTCAGATCGGGCTCGACCAGAATGCGGGCGGTGAGTTCGGGGCTGATGCCAGAGGGATCGCCCATCGCGACCGCGATCACCGGCAAGGAAGCCTGCGCCTTGATATCCATCTCGTCCTCCCGAGGCCGGCCACCGCCGGCTGCTTGGCCTCCGGCCTATCATGGGGGCCGTCGCGAAATCAAGTATGCTGTATGCAGCATAACATTCCTGCACTACTCTACCGCGAGTCCGGCAGCGGCTTCACCTGTCCACAGGTCTCGCTACGTCCGGCCGGGAGGTCGTCGTCGGAGCCGGGCTGCTCGCGTTGACAGCGCGAAAGCGCCATGCCGTACAGAAAGACAAAGGAGAGCCGCGATGACGAACGAGGCCGGCATGTCGAGCGACGCGCAGGATACCTATCCGCGCATCACCCGCCGCACCTTGCACGAAGAGGTGCTCGAACGACTGCGCGACATGATCATAGAGGGCAGGCTCGGCCCCGGGCAACGCATCAACGAAGGCGCCGTCGGGGCCCAGCTCGGCGTCTCGCGCACGCCCCTCCGCGAAGCCATCAAGACCTTGGCGAGCGAGGGACTGGTCGAGATCCAACCGGCCAAGGGCGCGATCGTCCGCAAGTTCTCGGCTGGTGACCTGCTGCAGATCCTCGAAGTGCTGAAGACGCTGGAACAGCTCGGCGGCCGGATGACCTGCGCGCAGGCGAGCGACGAGACCATCGCCGCGATCAAGGCACTGCACGACGAGATGATGGAGCTTTACCGGACCCGCAACCGGCTCGACTATTTCAAGCTCAACCAGGCGATCCACAGCGCCATCGTCGCCGCCTCCGGCAACGACGTGCTGGTCGAGATGCACGGCACCCTGCAGGCCAGGATCAAGCGGCTGCGTTTCATCGGCAATGAGGGCCCGGAGAAATGGGCCGGCGCCGTAGCCGAGCACGAGGAGATGATCGTGGCGCTGCTGAAGCGCGACGGCGAGGCGCTGGCGGCCGTGATCGGCAAGCACATGGACTCGACGCTGGTGCGCGTACGCGACGTGCTGTGAAAGGCGGGGTCGGCGCGGCTCCGCCGCTCAGTGGCCGCTGAAGACGAGCGTCTTGATTGGTAGCACCAGCGCCTGGATGCGCAGCAGCATGGCATGCACCACGCCGGTCGCGTCGACCGCGTGCAAGGCGATGCGCCGTAGCGTTCCGGTATCCTTGGCGGCGATGATGTCGTGGTTGTTGCTGTAGGCGTTGGCGATGCAGCTCGACCCCGGTGTCACCCCGTCGAGCCCGCCCGGATAGAGCGGCTCCATATAGGTCAGGATCGTTCCCGGACGCACCACCTGCTGGGCGTCGATCAATTGCTCGCCGCTGCGGACCTGGCCAGCGGCGATGAAGTCCTGCACGCCGGTCACCACCATCGGGATCACCGTCCAGGGTTTGGAGATGCAGGTGACCTCGGCGACCATGCCGACCTTCATCACCTGCGCCTCGATCTGGCCGAAACCGGCCTGCAGCCGCCCGCGGCCAGCCTCCTCCGGGATGATCGCCCCGGCCGGGCGCATGAACGGGTTGACGATGTCGCCGGGCCGCAGCGTGAACTGCTCGACATGGCCGTTGAAGCCGGCCCGCACCACGGTCTTGCCCAGCTCGACCTCGGCCTGCGCCAGCGCGGCCTGGGCGCTGGCGCGCTCGGCCGGAAGCAGGGTCGAGATCTTGGTCTGAGCGGCCGCCTGCGATGCCGTCGTCGAGGCCACCGTCGCCTCGCGGCCGGCGACGATGTTCTCGAGCTTCTCGATCTCGCGGGTCGCGACGATGTCGTCATTGCGCCGCTTCAGTTCGCGCTTGGTCTGCAACTCGTCGAGCGCCTGCTGCAGCGCGCTTTTCGCCTCCTGGATCTTGCCGTCGAAGGTGAGGATATCGGCCTTCGCGACCACCAGCGCCGCATCGACCTCGGCGAGCTTGCGCCGCGCCGTCTCGACCGCCGCCTGCTGGCTGGTGCTGTCGAGGGTGAAGATCGGCTCCCCCTGCGCGACCTTGCCGCTGACGCCGACATGGACCTGCGCGACCCGGCCATTGATCTCCGGAATGATCGGCACGCTGCGGAAGAACACGGTCGCCGATGTCGTCGAGGGGTGGTTGTAGAAGATCACCGTGATCAGCCCGACCGTGAGCATCACGCAGGTGACGATGCCCCAGCGCAGCTCGAACCAGACAGAATAAAGCGTGATCTCCTTGCCCAGCCGCCTGCCTTGGCCATAGCGGCGATAGAGGTAGTCCGGGACGATGGTGAAGAGGGCGCAGACGAGGAGTTCGAGCATCGGGGCCTCCTCAGTGCTGGCCAGCCGGCGCGGCCGCCACGACCGGCTGAGGCGCCGGCTTGTCGTCCGGAGAGGCAATCCCATGCTCCAGATCGGAAGCCGCCTCTCCGCCACGGCCGGGCGCGATGCCGGCGATCTTCTCGAGCGAGCCGGCCATGCGGCTGAACATGCCGGAGAAATCAGGGACGTCGATCAAGGCGAGCAGCAATCCGATCACCCAGAACAGATGCACATGCGTGAACAAGGCGAGCAGCCCGAGCACGGCGACGATCTCGAACTGGAGCTTGTGGGACTTGTGCGCGATGCGCTCAGGCAAAGTGTGCAGGCGCAGGAAGAGCAGGCCGACGCCGAGCACGGCAGCGAGCAGAATGATCGCCGCGACCACCATCAGGATATCCGTGCCACCCGGATCGGTGATGAACGACGGCAGCTGATGCGGCGCCGCCGGATGAACCTGGTCAGCCATCTCATCCCCCCGGATCGATAGACGACGTTGGGTCAGGTGACGATCAAATCGCGTCGGAGTCAATCAGCCTCGACCGGACTACGCCATCCTGTCTTGACAGGCCGGCGACCCTCACCTCCGCTTGTGGCAAGAAGCCGGCGAGGAACGGTCAGCCATGCTCACCCTGCGCCAGATCGAGGTGATCCGGGCGATCATGATCACCGGCACGATCGCCGGAGCGGCCAAGCTGCTCAACGTTTCCGCCCCCGGCATCAGCCGGCTGATGAAGCACACCGAGCGCTCGCTCAAGCTCAAGCTGTTCGAGCGCCGGCACGGCCGCTATGTGCCGACGCCGGAGGCCAAGGATATCTTCGAGCAGATCAACGGCGTCTACCGCAAGGTCGACGACCTCCACTCGATGCTGGCCCGGATCGAGCGCGGCGGCGATGTCGAGTTCAAGCTCGGCTCGGTGCCGAGCATCTGCCATGTCATGGTGCCGCGTGCGATCGAGCGCCTCAGGCGCAAGCATCCCGACCTGCGCATCGACATCAACATCCTGAAGATCGAGGAGGCGCTCGACTATCTCCTGCTCGGCAAGGGCGAGATCGTGGCGATGAGCTACAAGCTGGACCATCCCGGGCTGGATTTCATGCCATTGGCGATGGGCGAGCTACTCTGCATCGTGCCACAGAACCATCCGCTCGCCGGCTACAGCAGCATCTCGGCCCGCGAGATCGTCCAGCATCAGCTGATCGGCATCGACCCGAACGACCCCTATGGCCGGATCATGAGCGAGATCTTCCAGCGCCAGGGCCTCCATTACGAGATGGCGATCAAGGCGCGCTTCGGCACCACGGTCTGCTCGCTGGTGCGGGCGGGGCTCGGCATCGCCATCATCGACCAGTTCACCGTCGCCCACGGCTCAATGCAGGGCATCGCCACGATCCCGATCGAGGAACCGACCCGTTTCCAGACCTATGTCGCGATGAAAAACGACAAGGCGCTCTCGCTCTATGCCGAGACCTTCGTGAAATTGCTGCGCGAGGAGATGAACGCGGTCGTTTCGCCGCGGCTTGCCGCCGAAAGATAACATCAAGTTAGGCAGCAGCGACGAATTGGTTATCGCGTTACGGCCTCAAATCGGTTTAGCTGCAGGCTCATGCGCAAGCCCGCCGAGACGGGCCGTGACGGGGATGGAACACCGACCATGGTCATCGCCAGGAAGAGCAAGCGGGTGCTGCTCGGGCTGATCGGCTTCCCGATCGCGCATTCGGCGACGCCGACGACGCAGGAGGCCGCGGCACGGGCGGCCGGTATTGAGGCGCATTACCATCTGATCGAGGCCGCTGGCGCCGGACGCGAGGATCTCGCCGCCATGCTCGACGGTATCCGCCGGCTCGGCTTCTCCGGCATCAACGTCACCTATCCCTACAAGGAAGCGGTCGTGCCGCTGCTCGACGGGCTGTCCGAGCAGGCCGCCGCGATGGGCGCGGTCAACACGATCGTCGTCGATAACGGCCGCCTGATCGGCCACAACACCGACGCCTCGGGCTTCGCCACCGCCTATCGCCGGCTCGGCCGGCAGGATGGCAATAAGCCGGTCGCGATCATCGGCACCGGCGGCGTCGGCAAGGCGATCGCCTTCGCGCTCGCCGGCTGCGGCGTCACCCGGCTGCGGCTCTGCGACGTCGATCGCAGAAGGGCTGAAGCGCTGGCCGGGCTCCTCGGCACCCGCGCGAGCGTCGAGATCGCCGCAAGCGCCGAGGAAGCGGCCGAGGGCGCCGCCGGCATCGTCAACGGCACGCCGATCGGCATGCTGCCGGACCGCGGCATCCCGATCGAGCCCAGCGCGATCCATGCCTCGCAATGGGTGGCGGACGCGGTCTATCACCCGCTCTGGACACCGCTGCTGAAAGCGGCGCAAAAAGCCGGCGCAACGGTGATGACCGGGCGCGAGCTCGCGATTCACCAGGCGGTCGATGCCTTCCGGCTCTTCACTGGTCTGGAAGCATCGGAAGCCGTGATCGGCGCCGCCTTCGACTCCGTGACAGCGGCGGGCGAGACAACCGGGCACGCCGCCTGAGCAAGACGACCCGGGGCATCACCGGGCGGGGATTTGAGACACTAAGGATAAGTGGAGGGAACGAGCATGAAGAAGCACTGGATCATCGCTGCCGCGCTCGGCATGGCCGTCAGCCTGCCGGCCCTGGCGCAAGACAAGGTCAAGCTCGTCGACGTCGTCGAGCTCTCAGGCGCGGGCGCGACCGCCGGCACCAACTGGAAGAACGGCATCGACCTCGCCGTCGCCGACATCAACGCCAAGGGCGGCATCCTCGGCAAGCAGATCGAGATCGTCCACTACGACACGCAGACCAACCCGGGTAACACACGCGCCGCCGTGCAGCGCGCCATCGACGAGGGCACCTATGCCGTGCTCGGCCCGGTCTTCTCCGGCCCGATCGGCGCCTCCATGCAGATCGCCCAGCGCGCCGAGATCGCCCAGCTCGTCGGCGGCGAGGCGGCCGGCCTGACCAAGCAGGGCAACGAATACCTGTTCCGGACCTCGCTGAGCCAGACCGCGGCGATGCCGAAGATCGCCAAATACCTGAAGGACACGGTCAAGGCGGGCTCGGTCGCCGTCGTCTGGGTCAACAACGACTTCGGCAAGGGCGGCCGCGACGCGATCATCCCCGAGCTCGAGAAGGCCGGCATCAAGCTCGCCGCCGATATCGCCACCGAGCAGGGCCAGGCCGACTTCGCCGCCGACGCGATCAAGGTCAAGAACTCCAATGCCGATGCGATCTTCGTCTATCTGAACGAGGAGGAGAGCGCCCGCTTCCTGCGCGCCGCCAAGCAGCAGAGCATCACCAAGCCGATGGTCGGCGAGACCACCCTGCTCGGCGCCAAGGTGATCGAGCTCGCGGGCGACGCCGCCAACGGCGTCAAGGGCCATGTCGGCCTCTCGATCGACGCGCCGATCCCGGCCTTCCAGGAGTTCGGCAAGAAGTTCCAGGCCAAGTACAACTACGCCTCCGACCATAACGGCATGAAGGGCTACATGGCCGTCTACATGGTGAAGTGGGCGACCGAGAAGCAGAAGAAGTTCGACAAGAAGGGCGTCGCCGACACGCTGCGCGGCGCCACGATCAAGACCTCGGACGAGCCGGGCATCCTGATCGAGACCACGATCGAGAAGAACGGCGACCTCGACCGCGAGAGCTTCCTCGCCGAGGTCAAGGACGGCAAGCAGGTGATCACGGCGACGCTGCCGAAGATCAACCCGTAACAGGCGCGTCATTCTCGGGCGGCGCAGCGCGCCGACCCGGGAATCTCATCATCCCGAGATGGTCGGGCCCGGCTCGACCATGACGCTCAACGCACCGAGCGAGAAAAGCCATGGCCGAATTCCTCGCCTATCTCATCGCCGGCATCGCCACGGGCGCGATCTATGCGCTCGCCGCGATCGGCTTCACCCTGGTCTGGCAGACCTCGCAAACGATCAACTTCGCCCAGGGCGAATTCGTGATGCTGCCGGCAGTGCTGGTGCTGCTCGCGATCAAGCTGCTCGGCGCGCCGATCTGGCTGGGAGCGCTGATCGGTATCGCCGCCTTCATCCTGATCTTCGGCGTCGGCTTCAAGCTGACGATCGTCGATCCGATGATCCGGCACGGCGTCCTGCCGCTCGCCATCGCGACCATGGCGCTGTCGATCATCATGAAGGAAGGCGCCAAGGACGGTTTCTCCGCCGAAGCGCAGAAATTCCCCTCCTTCGTGCCGACCGAGACGATCTCGGTCTTCGGCGCGGCGATCTCGCTGCAGCACGTCGCGATCATCGCGGTCGCCTTCGGCGTCATCGGCCTGCTGCAATGGTTCGTCGGCGGCACGCGCCTCGGCCGCCAGATGCAGGCGACGGCGCAGAACCCGACGGTGGCACGCATCCTCGGCATCCCGGTCGAGCGCATGGTGCTGCTGACCTTCGTGATCAACGCGGCGCTCGCCGTCGTCGCCTCTGTGCTGATCTCGCCGATCTATCTGGCGAAATTCTCGAATGGCGAGGTGATCGGCCTGTTCGCCTTCATCGCGGCGATCGTCGGCGGCTTCAACCAGGTCCGCGGCGCCCTGGTCGGCGGGCTGATCGTCGGCATCGTCGACAGCATGGCCGCCGCCTACATCTCGACCTCCTATCGGCTGGCCGTGCCGCTGGTGCTCCTGGTCGTCGTCATCCTCGTCAAGCCGGAAGGCCTGATGGGCCGCAAAGAGGAGCGCCGGGTATGACCGCGCCCGCAACCCACAGCGCCGCCCCGGCGGCGCGCCGCCTGCCCCTCCCCGCCTTCGTCGACGGCACGCTGCTGACGCTCGTCACGGCCGCAGTCATCCTCTGGTTCGCCCCCTCCGGCATGGGCCGCTACGGCACCTATGTGCTCTCGCTCTGGCTGGTGATGAGCGTCGCCGTGATGGGCCTCAATCTGACGCTCGGCTATGCCGGCCTGAAGTCGCTGGCACAAGCGGCCTTCATGGGCATCGGCGCCTATGCGACGGCGCTGCTGACCAGCAAGGTCGGGCTGAACTGGTACGCTTCCTTCGCTGTCTCGGGCCTGCTGACCTTCGCAGTCGGGCTCGTGCTCGGCTTCCCGGCGCTGCGGGTCAAGGCGCATTACCTCGCCTTCGTGACACTCGCCTTCTCGACGCTGATCTGGCTCGTGCTGCGCAATGAGCAATGGCTGACCGGCGGCGTCTTCGGCCTCTCCAACATCCCGCGGCCGAGCTTCTTCGGCCTCAAGCTCGACGGGGCGCTCGCCTTCCATCGCTTCGTCGTTGTCGTCACCTTCCTACTCGCGGTCGTGCTCTGGTGGATGATCCGCTCGCCCTGGGGCCGGGCCTTCACCGCCCTGCGCGAAAACCCGATCCGTGCCGCGAGCCTGGGCATCGACACCCGCATGTACACGCTGCTCGCCTTCGCGATCGGCTCGGCCTATGCGGGCTTCGCCGGGGCGCTCTATGCGCCGCTGGTCGAGTTCATCGACCCCTCGCCCTTCTCGCTGTCGCAGAGCTTCTTTCTGCTGCTGATGGTGGTCGCCGGCGGCGCCGGCTACCTGCTCGGGCCATTCATCGGCGCGCTGCTCGGCGTCGTGCTGCCGGAATGGCTGCGCTTTGCCGGCTCGCTCTACCTGATCATCTTCGCGGCCATCGTCATGCTGCTGCTGATCGCCTGCCCGCAGGGCATGAGCGGTCTGCTGGAACGCGGCTGGGCCAAGCTCACCGGCAAGAAGGAGGGCGCACGATGACCGAGGTCCTCGAAGTCTCCAACCTGCACAAGGCCTTCGGCGGCATCAAGGCGGTGAACGGCGTCTCCTTCAAGGTCAATGAAGGCGAGATCCTCGGCATCATCGGCCCCAATGGCTGCGGCAAGTCGACCCTGTTCAACTGCATCCTCGGCCAGCTCGAGCCGACCGAGGGCGCGGTGAAACTCGACGGCCGGGACGTCACCAATATGCGCCCCTCCGAGCTCAACAGGCTCGGCGTCAGCCGCACCTTCCAGCTGCTGCAGGTCTTCCCCGAGCTCTCGGTACGCGAGAACTTGATCCTCGCCGGCCAGGAGCATGAAGGCACCATGTTTTCGCGCTTCTTCGGGGCGCGCGACGCCGGGCTCTCGGCCAAGGCCGAGCAGATGATCGGCTTCTTCAAGCTCGGGCATCTCGCCGATGCCAAGGCCGGCGGGCTCTCCTATGGCCAGCAGAAGCTGCTCGACGCCGCCATGGCCTTCATGGCCGGCCCCCGCCTCGTCCTGCTCGATGAGCCGGCCGGCGGCGTCAATCTGACCATGCTCGGCGATCTCAAGGAGCGCCTGCGCGCCATCAATGCCGAGCAGGGCGCGACCTTCGTGGTGATCGAGCACAACATGGATTTCGTGATGTCGCTGTGCTCGCGCGTCATCGTGCTGGCCGAAGGCAAGGTCCTCGCCGAGGGCACTCCGGCCGAGGTCCGCGCCAATCCGGCGGTCATCGAAGCCTATCTTGGGCATTGAGGAGCGATGCCATGACCACCCCCATCCTCGAACTCGACGGCGTGGTCGGCGGCTACGGCGCCATGACCATCCTCAACGGCACGACCTTCAAGGTGCCGCGTGCCGCGATCACGACCGTGATCGGCCCGAACGGCGCCGGTAAGTCGACCGTGTTCAAGGCGATCTTCGGCCTGCTCAAGGTGCGCGAGGGCCATATCCGGCTGGAAGGCCAGGAGATCACCAACTGGAACCAGCGCAAGCTGCTGGAGGCCGGCATCTGCTATGTGCCGCAGGGCCGCAACATCTTCCCCGAGCTCTCGGTGCGCCACAATATCGAGCTCGGCGCGGTCGCGGCGGGCAACCACATCACCGACATGCCCAGGCGGATCGAGGCGGCGCTCGACCGCTTCCCGTCGTTGCGGGCCAAGGCCGACGTCCAGGCCTCGACGCTCTCGGGCGGCCAGCAGAAGCAGCTCGAGATCGTGCGCGGCCTGCTGCTCGATCCCAAGCTCGTGCTGATCGACGAGCCCTCGATCGGCCTGTCGCCGATGATGGTGCAGGAGACCTTCGACATCCTGAAGGAGCTGCGCGCGAAGGGCGTCACCATCCTGATGATCGAGCAGAACGCCCGCTCGGCGCTGGAAATCTCCGACGAAGGCCTGGTGCTGGAGCTCGGCCAGACCCGCATGCAGGGCCCGGCAGCCAGCATCCTCGCCGACCCCCGCGTCGCCCAGCTCTTCCTCGGCGGAGCGATGACGGAAGCGGCCTGAGGACACCGACGCCTCTCCAGGCAGGTGCCGGCGAGCTGCTTCGCGATCGGCCCATGCCTCGCATGGGCACCGGTAGTGGCCATGGGTGCCCGGGGCCGCGCCCAGGCACCCATGGCCGCCGCACAGACTGAGCCTGGGGGAGGGTCAGCTCAGCCGCGCAGCATCTGCATCGCAGCGGGATAGTAGCGGAAGCCGTCGCCGGCCTTGGCGAGATTGCCGAAGCCCGGCCAGGCGAAGTGATAGGACATCACCGGCGTCTTCTGCTCGGCCAGCATGGTCAGCAGCTTCACCCGCGACTGCACCGACATCTTCGGGTCCCAGTCATAGGCGAATTCGACGCGCGGATTCTCGGTCAGCAGCACCGGGTGGTGGGTGAGATCGCCGAGGAAGACGAAGGATTTTCCGCCCGAAGAAACGTTGAAGATGGTGTGGCCGGGGCTGTGGCCGGGCGCCGAGATCGCGGTGATGCCCGGCAGGAACTCCTGCCCGTCCTTGAAGAAGACGATGCGGTCGCGCACCGGCCTCAAGTTTGCGCGAGCGTGGTCGCCGAACGCCTTGAACGGCGTGCCGAGGCGGGCGTCGTCGAGCCAGTAATCATGGTCGACCTGGCTGATATAGATCTGCGCATTGGGGAAGTTGGGCTTGCCCTCGGCCGAGCAGATGCCGCCGGTGTGGTCGATATGGGCGTGGCTGCAGACGATCGCGTCGATGGATGCCGGGTCGATGCCCGCTTCCTGCATGCTCTTCAGCAGCCGGCCCGTCGTCGGGCCGAAGGCCTTGGAGAAGCCCATGCCGGTATCGAACATCACCAGCCGGTCGCCGAAATTGACGATCGGGATGTTCTGCTCGAGCACGACATTGTCCTTGGCCAGGAAATTCGTCTCGAGCAGGCCGTAGACCTGCTCCTTCGGCAGGCCGAGGAAGCTGGAGCCGGGATCGCCGAGCGGCAACGGCCCGTCCGAGACCACCGTGACTTCGGCCTGGCCGAGCGGAAAGCGATAGTAATAGGGCACCTGGCTGTTCGCGAGCGGGGCCTTGGCGAAGGCGCCGCCAGGCAAGGCCGTACCGGCGGCAAGCGCGGCAGCGCCAGACAGGAAACCGCGGCGATCAAGGGAGGGAATGAGCAGCTTCGACATGGCGTTCCTCCGGGTGGAAAGGGAGCGGCGTCGGGCGCCGTCTTCTTCGCCGGGCGGCCCTGTGTCGTGTCAGGCCTTGCCGGAAGGGAAAGATGCACGTCTGCGGAGTGGACGGCCAATAAGGCTTCGCTCTAGTCTGCATAAGAGAAAGCTGCCGCCTCTCGCGGCGGCGGTGTGGCAGCATCATCGGGAGATCGGGCGGCGATGGATCTGCGCCAGTTGCGCTATTTCACGGCCATCGTCGAACAGGGCTCATTCTCCAAGGCGGCGCTCAAGCTGAGGGTGGCGCAGCCGGCGCTGAGCCAGCATCTGCGCCATATGGAGGACGAGCTCGGCGTCGCCCTGCTGCATCGCGGCACGCGCGGCGTGCAGCCGACCGAGGCGGGCGAGCGCCTGCTCGCCAAGGCCCGTACCATTCTCGCCGAATTCGCCGAACTGCGCGACAGCGTGCGCGGCGAGCAGGCGGCGCCGGCCGGCGAGGTCCGCATCGGCCTGCCCGGCACGGTCAGCGAGCAATTCAGCGTGCCGCTGATCGAGGCAACGCAGGAGCGCTTTCCGGATGTGCGCATCCGCGTCGCCGAGGCGATGAGTGGTTTCGTGCTCGACTGGCTGCGCAAGGGCGAGGTCGACCTCGCAGTGATCTACTCGACCTCCGACCCGAAGGGGCTCGGCATCCACCATGTCCTGACCGAGGAGCTCTGCCTGTTCGGCGTACCCGCCCTGACCGCGCTGAAGACCGCGCCCGGCAAGGCGGTGACATTGAGCGAAGCCGCCGGGCTCGACCTGATCCTGCCCGGGCCAGGCCACGGCCTGCGCGACCAGATCGACGAGGCCGCGGCCGGCATCAACGCCACCGTCCACGCCGCGGTCGAGATCGAATCCTATACGCAGATCAAGCGCCTGGCCGAGCGCGGCCTCGGCTACAGCATCCTGCCGCGCATGGCCGTCAGGGCGCAGGAGAAGGCTGGCATCTTCCGGACATGGCCGCTGGAAGAGCCGTCGCTCTATCGCAAGGTCTACCTCGCCTATTCGACCGAACGGCCGATGACGGCCGCCGCCCGCGCCATCGGCCAGCTCTCCTGGGAGATCCTGCGCGGCCTCGTCGCCGACGAGCGCTGGACCGCGACGCTCGGAGACGAGACCGATCCGCCCGCCTTATACGGCTGATCGGGATTTCGTCTTTGACAGGCGGCGCGGCGAGCCGAACACTCCCGGGCAAATCAGCTCACGAGGACACGCCTTGAAGACCCGCGCCGCCGTGCTGCACGCCAGCCCCGTCACCGCGCCCTATGCGCAGTCGAAGCCGCTCCGGATCGAGGAGGTCGAGCTCGCTCCGCCCGGCATGGGCGAGGTGCTGGTCAGGGTCCGCGCCGCGGGCCTGTGCCATTCCGACCTCTCGGTGATCGACGGCAACCGGCCGCGCCCGGTGCCGATGGTGCTCGGCCATGAGGCCGCCGGCGAGGTCGAGGAGGTCGGTCCCGGCGTCACCGACCTCAAGAAGGGCGACCGCGTCGTCATGGTGTTTGTGCCTTCCTGCGGCCATTGCGCGCCGTGCAGCGAGGGGCGCCCTGCCCTGTGCGAGCCGGGCAACGCCGCCAATGGCGTCGGCGAGTTGATGGCCGGTGGGCGCCGGCTCTCGCAGAACGGCAAGCCGGTGCACCACCATGTCGGCGTCTCCGCCTTCGCCGAGCACACGGTGATGTCGCGTCATTCCCTGGTGAAGATCGAGGCCGACATTCCCCATGAAATCGCAGCGCTGTTCGGCTGCGCCGTGTTGACCGGCGTCGGCGCCGCGGTGAACACCGCCAAGGTCCGCGCCGGCGAAACGGCCGCAGTGGTCGGGCTCGGCGGCGTCGGCCTCTCCGCTTTGCTTGGCGCCGTCGCCTGCGGCGCCTCGCGCGTCATCGCCGTGGATCTCTCGGACGAAAAGCTGAAGATCGCCCGCGAGCTCGGCGCGACCGACACGTTCAATGCCAGCGCGCCCGATGTGGTCGAGGCGATCCGGGCCGCCACCAAGGGTGGCGTCGACCACGGCCTCGAAATGGCCGGCTCGGTGAAGGCGCTGGAGCTCGCCTACCAGATCACGCGGCGCGGCGGCACGACGACAACCGCCGGTCTCGCCAATCCCGCCCATACGATGTCCCTGGCGCCGGTCCGCCTCGTCGGCGAGGAGCGGACGTTGAAGGGCTCCTATGTCGGCTCCTGCATCCCGGTGCGCGACATTCCCCGCTTCATCGACCTCTACCAGCGCGGCCGGATGCCAGTCGACAAGCTCTGGACCAGCTCAAGCCCGCTCGAAGGGATCAACGAAGGCTTCGACGCGCTGAACGAGGGTCGGACGATCCGGCACGTCATCCAGATGTGAAACGTCTTTCCGGGGCGCCGCGAAGCGGCGAGCCCGGAACCCAGAACCGATGCCGGCTCCGGAAGAAGCTGGCCAACTCCAGTATTATCAAGAACCCTCATCGGTTCTGGGCTCCGGGCTCAGGCCTGCGGCCTGCCCCGAAATGACGGCGCGTGGCGCCAGCGCTGCCGCAAGCGCCGCCACCAGCATCAGCGCGACTGCAAGCCCGGCCAGCGCTGAAAAGCCGGCTTTGGCGTAGAGCGGCCCAAAGCCCATCGTCCCCACGAAAAGCGCAAGATAGGTGACGCCGCTGTTGAGGCCCATGATCGCGCCGCGGCGGCCGGGATCGAGTGCCGCGAGCCGGAGGATCAGCACGTTCAGCGCGGCATGGTTAGCCATGCCCCAGCAGAAGACGACGGCGAGCAGCGCCGGATAAGAGGCCGAGGCGACCGTCATCGCCAGATAGACACAGCCGACCAGCGCGAAGAACAGCGGCAGCAGGCGGGCCGGTCCGAGGCGATCGATCCAGCGATCGAGAAAGGTCGTCGCGCCGAAGCCGAGGCCATAGCACAGGGCAAGCAGGCCGCCAGCGCTGACCGGCAAGCCGAGCCCGCGATGGAGATGGTCGCCGACATAGCCGTAGACGCCGTAGAACGAGGCCATGAAGGCGGCACAGGCGAGCAGCAGCGGCGCGATACCGGGTACACGGAGGGCCGAAAGCGGCGACGGCGCAGCGCGTCCGGTCGAGCTGCCGCCAGCCGTCAGCTTCGTCGTCCCGGCCATGGCAGCCAGCCCAGCCACGACGACGACGGCGTAGACCATGCGCCAGCCCATCACATCGGCGATCACCGCCGAGAGCGAGACGCCGGCGACCATGCTGAGCGTCCAGCCGAAGAGGACGATGCCGAGCGTGTCGCTCTCGCGGCCGGGAGGCGCGGCCAGCGCGGCCAGCGTGTAGATCGCCGGCAATGCGAGGCCGGCGGCAAGCCCGGCCAGCAATTGCGCTCCGACGAAAGCCGGCAGAACTGGCGCCGCCCCGCTCGCGGCGAGAGCGCCAAGAAAGGCCAGCAACGCATAGCGTAGCACCCGGCCCGCGCCGAAGCGGTCAATCAACCCGGCGAGCAGCAGAGCGCTCGCCGCCGTGCCGATGCCGAAGGCGGCCGAGGCGGTCATCACGGTCGGCACGCTGCTGGCGAAGCTCTCCGCGACACGCGGTGCGATCGGCCCCAGTGCCAGCGAATTGGCGCCGACGAGGCCGATGCACAGGCAGAGCGCATAGGCCGCGGCGGGAATGCCGGGCGTATCCGAAGCAATTTGATTTCTATTCGTCATTTCGACAGAATGTCCGAATGAAATTCTGTTTCAACCGGAGATCGACGAATGCTTGAAAAAACAGATGGCGTTCGGCGCAGCCGCGGGTCCGAGCGGGAACTCGATGCGATGGACCGAAAGCTGTTAGGCGTCCTGGTCGAGGATGCGACGATCAGCTACGCCGATCTCGGCGAGCGGGTCGGCCTGTCGCCACCGGCAGCGCATGAGCGGGTGAAGCGGCTGCGGCGCTCGGGCGCGATCAAGCGGGTCGCGGCGCTGATCGAGCCGGAGGCGACCGGCAAGACGCTGCTCGCCTTCGTCCACGTCGACACCACCGGCTGGGGCAAGACCACGACCCTCCTCGCAATCGAGGCGCATCCCGAGGTCGAGGAGATCCATTCGGTCGCGGGCGACACCTGCATGATGCTCAAGGTCCGCACCGAAAGCACGCATGCGCTCGAAGGCCTGCTGGCGAAGATCTACGACGTGCCCGGGGTCACCGCGACACGCAGCTATGTCGTGCTCTCGACCTATCTGGAGCGGCCAGTCCAGCCCGGCATCACCGGCGAATGGCCGGGGCGAGTGAAGGATCCTCGGCTGCCGGCCCCAGCCGGTGCGGGCTGAACCTCAACCGTATATGGCGGAGGTATCCGCCGGCTTCGCGGCGAACGGCGCCTTGAGGTGATGCAACCGCAGCGGCTGGTGCAGGACATAGCCGCCCTTCTCGTGCTCCGACAGCGCCTCGAAGCGGGCGATCAGCTTGCCTTGCGCCGCCTGGGCCCGCTCCTCGCGCGACGGGTCGATCGCTACGGCGCGCGCCATGAAGGCGGCGGCATCGGGAAAAGCCTCGATCCGGTCGTACTCGATCTGCCTGATCTCGCTGACGATGCCGCGGCGCCTCGCCCTGACGATCGCATCCTGTGCCGCCTGCCGGATCTCGGTCTCGTCCTCGATCAGCCGCAGCGTATCGAAGAACGATCCTTCCGAGAGCGATTCGACGACGATGACGCTGCCACCCTTGCCGACGACGCGGGCGGCCTCTTCCAGCGCCAGCAACATATCGGGAATGGGGACATGGTGCAGGCTGTTGAGGAAGATCGCGGCGTGCACGCTGCCGTCGCCCCAAGGGAGAAGCTGGGCGCAGCCGTGCTTCAGCGCAGCCTTCGGTACGAGCGCCTGTGCGGCTTCAAGCATGGCCTCATCGGGATCGAGCCCGGACACGCTGGCGCCACGTTCAGCCAGCGCCTGCAGCAGGTTGCCCCGACCGCAGCCGATGTCGAGGATGCGCCGGCCCTGCAGCGGCGCCAGCAACTTCTCCAGGATATCAACGGTATCGCCAGCCGGCCGCATGCCCATGACAAATGAATGCTTGCGCCCGCAGAGGGGCGCAAGACCTGTTCTCCTGCGATCCCAAGCTACTCCTTACGGGTGAACAACCTGGCCGCGACCCACTCGTTCCATGTTACCCGTGCTTGTGCACGATCGTCTTGGCGACGGCGAACTCCTCCAGCGCCATGAAGCCCTTCTCGCGGCCATGGCCGCTCTTGCCGGTGCCACCGAAGGGCAGCTCGATGCCGCCGCCGGCGCCATAGCCGTTGATGAAGACTTGCCCGGCCCGGACGCGCTTGGCGACGCGCTGCTGGCGGCCGCCGTTGTTTGTCCAGACGCCGGCGACGAGGCCATAGGGGGTGGAATTGGCTAGCTTCACCGCATCCTCCTCGTCGTCGAAGGAGAAGGCGGCGAGCACCGGCCCGAACACCTCTTCCTGCTCCAGCCGGTTGCCGCGTGGCACCTGGCCGAACAGGGTCGGCGTCACGTAGAAGCCGCCATTCGGCACGCCCTGCGCGATCGCGCCCTCGGCGAGGACCGGGATGCCCTGCTCGCGGGCCTGGTCGACAAAGCTCTGCACCCGGCCGCGCTGCTTGGCGTTGATCACCGGGCCGCAATCGAGGTCCATCTCGGGCGTGCCAGCGCGCAGCTTGGAGAACTGCTTGGCGACGGCGCCGACGAAGTCGTCATAGACGGTCTTCTGCACCAGCACACGGCTGCCGGCCGAGCAGGTCTGCCCGGTGTTCTGGACGATCGCCTTGCAGACGATCGGCACGGCGGCATCGAAATCGGCATCGTCGAAGACGATCTGGGGCGACTTGCCGCCGAGCTCCAGCGTGCAGGTGATGAAATTGTCGGCGCAGGCCTTCTGAATGATCTGGCCGACCTGGGGCGAGCCGGTGAAGGAGATGAAGCCGACGCCGGGATTGCGGCAGAGCGCTTCGCCCGCCTCATGGCCGCGGCCGGTGACGATGTTGATCGCGCCGTCCGGGAAACCGACCTCGGTGGCGAGCTCGGCGAGGCGCAGAGCTGTCTGGCAGGCATCCTCGGCGGGTTTCAGCACCACGGCATTGCCCATGGCGAGCGAGGCGGTCAGCGAGCGGCCGAACATCTGGGCCGGATAGTTCCAGGGCAGAATATGGCCGGTGACGCCATAGGGCTCGTGCACGACGCTGACATTGTAGCCGTTGAGGAACGGGATGATGTGGCCATGCACTTTGTCGGCGGCGCCGCCATAGAACTCGAAATAGCGGACGGTCGCCTCGATATCGGCGCGCGCCTGCGCCATCGGCTTGCCGGTGTCCTGAGCCTCGATCCGCGCCAGCTCGTCGAAATGGTCCTGGACCTTGAGCGCGAGCTTCGAGATCAGCCGGCCGCGCTCAGCCGCCGTCAGCCTGCCCCAGGCGCCCTCATAGGCGGCGCGAGCGGCCCGCACGGCGTCGTCGATATCCTCGGCGTTGCCGCAGGCGATGCGGGTGAACTCCTCGCCGGTCGCCGGGGCGAGCACCGCCATGGTCTCGCCGGTGCGGCCGGCGACGTGCCGGCCGTTGATGAAGTGCTGGGTCATGATGGTCTCCGTCTACGGCGATGCCGTCTCGTCTTGTCTCAATGCAGCCCGGCGGCGGCGAGCGAGCTCTGCGCCAGCACGGTCTCGCTGACCTCGCCGCGCTCGATCGCATAGGCCCGGCCTGCGAAGTTGCGCAGCAGACTGGGGTTGGATTCGGTGATCAGCAAGGCGATGTCGGGATGGCTGTCGCGCAAGGCGCGCAGGGCAGCGGCATAGCGGTTGGCCAGCACAGGGGCGAGGCCCTGGAAAGGCTCGTCGAGCAGGATGACGCGGCTGCCGACCATCAGCGCCCGGGCGAGCGCCGCCATCTTGCCCTGCCCGCCGGAGAGACCGGCGGCGGGACGCTGGCGCAGATCGGCGAGTTCTGGCAGCACCGCATAGATGCGCTCCAGCCTTCGCGCGATCTCGGCCTCGCCGAGCTTCATCACCTCGGCCGGCAGGCGGATGTTCTCCTCGATGGTGAAGGTCGAGAACAGCCGGCGATCCTCCGGCGCGTAGCCGATGCCGAGGCGCGGCCGCTCATGCGCCTTCACCCCGTCGAGCGGCTTGCCGTCGAAGCTGATGGCGCCGCCGGTCACCGTCATGAAGCCCATGATGGCGCGCAGCAGGCTGGTCTTGCCGGCGCCGTTGCGGCCGATGAGGGCGACGGTCGCGCCCTCCTCCAGCGACAGCGTGGCCCGGCGCAGTACCTGCACGCCTTCGATCTGCGCCGAGAGCTCCCTGATCTCCAGCATCTCAGACCCCCACCCCGATCACGGTCTCGCGCACCTCTGGATGGCTGAGGATCTCCTCCGGCGTGCCCTGATGGGCGATGCGCCCGCCGGTCCAGACCGCGACGCGGTTGGCGTAGCGGGCGACCACGTCCATGTCGTGCTCGACGAAGACCGCCGTGGTGGCGCGGGCGTCGAGCACGCGGGTCAGCGTGTCCATCACCTGGAATTTCTCGGTCGAGGACACCCCACTGGTCGGCTCATCCATGAAGATCAGCTTCGGTTCGAGCGCGAGCGCGACGGCAATGTCGATCAGCTTGCGCATGCCCTCCGGCAATTCGCGGACGATACGGTTGCCGGTCTCCTTCAGACCGACCAGATCGAGCAGCGCCCACATCTCCTCGGCTTTCGGATGGCGCTGCATGGCGAGGAAAGGCGACCACGAGCCTTCGCGGGCCGAGAGTGCCAGCAGCAGGTTCTCGATCACGGTGTTGTCGAGGAAGAGCTGCGGGATCTGGAAGGAGCGGCCGATGCCGAGGCGGGTGATCGCCTGCGGCGAGAGGCGTGTCACATCCTGCCCGTTGAAGACCACTCGCCCGGATTGCGGCTTGAGATAGCCGGTGCAGAGATTGATGAAGGTGGTCTTGCCGGCGCCGTTCGGGCCGATGATGGCGATGCGCTCGTTCGCCGCCACCTTGAGCGAGGCGCCGTTCGCCGCCTGCACGCCGCCGAAGCGCAGATGGAGGTCATCAGCCTCGAGGATGACGCCGCTCATCGCCCGCCCTCCTCGCGCTGCGGCTTGCCGCCCTTGCCCGCGACGATGCCGTAGAGGCCCGCCGGCGCGAAGAAGATGATGATCAGCAGCATGACGCCAAGCACGGCATGCCAAGTCTCGGGCGCATAGACGGCGGCATAGCCGCGGATGATCTGGAACATCAACGCCCCGAGGAAAGGCCCGGCGACGCCGCCGATGCCGCCGAGGATCGCGATGAAGACGAACTCGCCCGAGCGCACCCAATAGGCCAGCTCCGGCGTGACGTGGCCGGAGACCAGCGCGATGATCGCCCCGCCCAAGCCCGCCAGCAGGCCGGAGAGCAGATAGGCGCCGTAGAGCACCTTGCGCGGGGAGACGCCGAGATATTCGAGCCGCGTCTCGTTCGACTTGATCGCCTCCAGCGCCTTGCCGCCGGGCGAGAGCAGGTAACGCGCGACGAAGAGCGCCGCGACGATGCAGAGCACGAGCGTGACATAGAAGGTCGCGAGCTCGAACTGCTCGCGGCCGAACTCGATGCCGGCGAAGGTGGGCCGCGGCACGCGCTTGCCGTCGGCGCCGCCGGTGATCGGGAAGAGCTTCTCCAGCAGCGAAAAGAACACCATGGAGATGGCGAGGTTGAGCATACCGAAGAAGATCGCGCGGTAGCGCACGACGAAGAGGCCGACGATCGCCGCGAGCAGGCCCGATGCCGCCATGCCGACCGGGATCAGGATCAGCGCCTCGTGGCCGATCTTGGCAGCCGCCAGGAAGGCGACGGCATAGGCGCTGAACGAGAAGAACAGTCCGTGGCCGAAGGAGACCTGGCCGGCGCGCAGCAGCACCATGATGCCGAGCGCCGCGAGCCCCTCGCAGAGCGCGACGGTGAGGATCACCGTCGACCAGGGCGAGAACAGCGGGAAGACCGCGAGCGCCGCGACCAGCGCGAGGCCGAAGACGAACTGGCGCGCCATCACACCTTCCTCGTCTGCACGGTCGAGAACAGGCCCTGAGGACGGACCAGCAGCACGAGCATCATGATCAGGTAGGGGATCAGCACGTCGAATTCCGGCGCGAAATAGACTGCAGCCGAGCGCCCGAGGCCGATCAGCAGCGCCGCCACCGCCGCGCCCTCGATCCGGCCGAGGCCGGCGGTCGCGGCCACCGCGAAAGAGAGGACGAGCGTGCCGGCGCCGATGCCGGGGGTGAGCGATGTCGTCGCCGAGGCGAGCGCGCCGCCAAGCGCTGCCAGCGAAGCGCCGATGATGAAGGTGATCAGGTAGACCCGCGCCGCATCGATGCCCATCGCGGTCGCAGCCTCGCGGTCCTGCGTCACCGCGACGATGGCGCGGCCGAAGCTGGTACGGCGCAGAAAGAAGCGCAGTCCGAGCAGGACCACAGCTGCGACCAGCGGCATCAGGATGAGCTGGTAGGTGGTGTAGAAGATGCCGAAGACCTCCACCGTGCCGAGCCAGTTCATCGGGGCGTTGGCGAAATAGGGCTGCACGCCGAAGACGACCTTCTGCGCGTCCTCCAGGATCATGAAGACGGCGAAGGTGACGATGAGCTGCAGCACCTCCTCCTTGCCATAGACCCGGCGCAGCAGGGCGATCTCAACGAGGCCGCCGACCAGGATGCCGACCAGCGCGGCGGCAAGCAGCAGAGCCGGAAAGGCGAGCCAGGTCGGCAGGCCGGCGGCACCGAGGGCAAGCACGGCCGCCGCCGCAACATAGGCGCCGATCGCATAGAACGAGCCATGGGCGACATTGACGATGCCGAGCACGCCGAAGATCAGCGACAGCCCGACCGCGACCAGGAAGATCAGCGAGCCATAGGCCAGGCCGTCAAGCGCGGCGAGGAGAAGCATTTCAGGAGGCATACGACCCGTTCTTCAGATTCTGATTCAAGTGCTTGAGGCTTTGATTCAAGCCGGCCCCGTCATTCCGGCCGCAGCGAAGCGGAGCGCCGGAATCCATCGTAGGGAACAGTGCTCTACGATGGATTCCGGAGCGGCGCGGCTAAAGCCGCTTGTCCGGAATGACGGGCGTCGTGGCGGCATTTATTTCGCGTAGTCGAAGGTCTCGATCGACTTGTCGGTGACGAGGTCGGGCTTCACCTTGGCGAACCAGTCGAGCGACTTCTCGCCGAGCGGCGTGGTCACCAGCTTGCCGGGATAGAGCGCCATCTTGTCGTAGACCGCGAAGGGGAATTCCGGCACCCGCTTGGTCGTGCCGAGCAGCTGATCCTCCAGCCCCTGATGATCCGCGCGGATGGTGATCGTGCCGGTCAGCGACTTGAACTCCAGCCCCTCGAAGGCGACGATGACCGCTTCCTTGCTCGGCCATTTGCCGCCGGCGCCCGCCTTCTCATAGGCCTTCACCAGGCCGGTCAGGGCCTGCTGCATGTGGAAGGTCGGATAGATCGGATAGACGCCGGTCTTGTCCTTGTACGCCTTGACGAAGGACTGCATCTCCGGCGTGTCCTTGTGCTTGGGATGCCGCCAGTAATGGTCGCCGCGGCTGCCTACGATCACGCCTTCCGGCAGGACATTACCGAGCCGCTCCAGCGAGCTTTCGGCCAGCGGCAGCACGAAGGTCGACTGCTTCAAGAGGCCGCGCGCCGCCGCCTGCTGGACGAAGGTGTCGAGATCGCCGCCCCAGGAGGTCGAGATCACCACATCGGGCCGCAGCGCCGAGAGCCGCGTGATCTCGGTCGAGAAATCAGGCGCGCCGAATTTCGGGAAGAGCTCGGCGACGACCTTGACGTCGGGCTTCAGCGCCTTGAGGCCGGCCTGCAGCAGGGCCCAGGATTCACGGCCCCAGGCGTAGTCCTGGTTGACCACCGCGACCGATTTGAAGTCGGGCTTCACCTTCATCAGGTAGAGCAGCGTCGCCATCATCTCGGCGCCGGCATGGGCCTGGGTGCGGACGGAGTATTTCCACTTGCCGTCCTCGAAGATGGTCTGCGTGCCGCAATCCCACATCACGTTGACGACCTTGAGGTCCTCCGCGACCGGGGCGAGCGCGTTGCAGGAACCGGACGAGATCGCGCCCAGCATCACCTGCGCGCCCTGCTCCTGCACGACGCGGCGATATTCGGAGAGGAGCTGGTTGGTGCCGGCGCCTTCGTCGACATAGACCGGTTTCAGCGGCACGCCGAGCACGCCGCCCTTGGCGTTGATCTCCGCGATCAAGAGGTCGGCAGCATTGCGGCCGGGCACGCCGAACACCGAGGCCGGCCCAGACAGGAAGGTGGCGATGCCGACCACCAGTTCCTTCGGCTTGTCCTGCGCCCAAGCCGAGCCTGCGAGCAGCGTACTAGCCAGCGCGGCCAGCGCCAGTTTCATCGTCTTCATGAGCATCCTCCCTGAACCTCGCATGACATCGGGCGCTCTTCAGCGGCGCCTCGTCCGGCGAAAAGGGGCGCATAGAGCCAGCACTCGGACAAGAAGGATAAAGCGATGAAGGCCATAGGGTTTTTCTATGGAGCGGGCGCTATGGCCGCCATCGCGAAACGCTATTTGACTTCATCGGGCCGACGACGATCTCTCGCGCGGAACGGAAGGCGCGCGACTGACTGATGACCAATGCTCTCGATGGAATCCTGGTGGTGGCGCTGGAGCAGGCGGTGGCCGCTCCCATGGCGAGCTGCCGGCTCGCCGATGCCGGCGCCCGCGTCATCAAGCTGGAGCGCGAGGAAGGCGATTTCTCGCGCGGTTATGACGACTATGCCGGAGGGCTGTCCTCCTATTTCGTCTGGATCAACCGCGGCAAGGAATCCTGCCGGGTCGATCTCAAGGATCCGAAGGACCTCACTCTGGTCGAGGCGATGCTGGCCGAGGCCGATGTCTTCATCCAGAACTTCGCGCCCGGCGCCACCGACCGGCTCGGCATCGGCAGCGAGGCGCTGCGCCAGCGCCATCCGAAACTGATCACCTGCGACATCTCCGGCTATGCGCCCGGCACGCCGCATTACACCAAGAAGGCCTATGACCTCTTGATCCAGGCGGAAGCCGGCCTTGCCGCCGTCACCGGCAGCCCCGACTCCGGCCCGACGCGGATCGGCATCTCGATCGCCGACATCGCCACCGGCAACGCCGCCTATGCCGCGATCCTGGAGGCGCTGATCCGGCGTGGTCGTACCGGCGAGGGCTCGCGCATCCAGCTCTCGCTGTTCGACACCATCGCCGACCTGATGAACGTGCCCTATCTGACCCGGCGCTATGGCGGGATCGAGCCGCCACGGCTCGGCCTCGCCCACCCTTCCATCGCGCCCTATGGCGTCTTCCGCCTCGCCGATGCCGAGGTGCTGATCTCGATCCAGAGCGAGCGCGAATGGCAGATCCTGGCCCGCGATGTACTGGGCAATGGCGACCTCCTGGAAGACCCGCGCTTCGCCAATAATGTGCTGCGCGTGCGCAACCGCCCTGCCCTCGACGCCGCGATACAGGCGACTCTCGCTACCCGTAGCTTTGCCGAGACGGCAGCCGGGCTCGATGCGGCCCGCATCGCCTATGGCACGGTCTCGACCATGTCCGATCTGATCAACCACCCGGCCGCGACCGCCCTGCCTGTTCCGACTCCGAACGGCCCGATCGAGGTGCTGGCGCCGCCGGTGCTGGTCGATGGCCAGCGCGTGCCGATGCGGGCGCCGCCCGGCCTCGGCGAGCATGACGAACCACTGCGCCGCGAATTCGCGGCCAAGGCAGCGCGGTCAGCCTGAGATGAGCATGACGACACCCAACGACCATTCCGACATCCGCGAGGCGGTCGCGAAGCTGTGCGCGGATTATCCCGGCGAGTACTGGCGCAAGCTCGACCGCGAGATGGCCTATCCCAGCGAATTCGTCACGGCGCTGACGCAGAGCGGCTTCCTCTCGGCGCTGATCCCGGAGGAGTATGGCGGCGCCGGGCTCACGCTCTCGGCTGCAGCAGCGATCATGGAGGAGATCCAGCGCCAGGGCTGCAATGGCGGCGCCTGCCATGCCCAGATGTATGTGATGGGGACGGTGCTACGCCATGGCAGCGCCGACCAGAAGCAGCGCTATCTGCCGAAGATCGCTTCGGGCGAATTGCGCTTGCAGGCCTTCGGCGTCACCGAGCCGACCAGTGGCACCGACACCACTGCCTTGCGTACCACTGCTAGGCGCGAGGGCGACCACTACATCGTCAACGGCCAGAAGATCTGGACCAGCCGGGCGGCGCAATCCGACCTGATGCTGCTGCTCGCCCGCACCACGCCGCGCGATCAGGTGCAAAAGCGCACCGACGGGCTCTCGGTCTTCATCCTCGACATGCGCGAGGCACATCAGGCCGGTCTCACCATCCGGCCGATCCGGACGATGATGAACCACGCCACCACCGAGGTCTTCTTCGACAATGTGAAGGTGCCGGCGGCAAACCTCGTCGGCGAGGAGGGCAAGGGCTTTCGCTACATCCTCTCAGGGATGAACGCCGAGCGCATCCTGATCGCGGCCGAATGCGTCGGCGACGCCAAATGGTTCATCGACAAGGCGTCGGGCTATGCCAAGGACCGCCAGGTCTTCGGCCGGCCGATCGGCCAGAACCAGGGCATCCAGTTCCCGATCGCCAGGGCCTACGCCAATATGCGCGCCGCCGAACTGATGGTGCGCGAGGCGATCCGCCTCTACGAGGCCGGCGCCAATCCCGGCGCCGAGGCCAACATGGCCAAGTTGCTGGCGGCGGACGCCTCCTTCGAGGCCGCCAATGCCTGCATCCAGACGCATGGCGGCTTCGGCTTCGCCGAGGAATACGACATCGAGCGCAAGTTCAGGGAGACCCGGCTCTACCAGGTCGCACCGATCTCGACCAACCTGATCCTGTCCTATCTCGCCGAGCATGTGCTCGGCATGCCGAGAAGCTATTGAGCCAGATGAATATCGACCATCTGAAGTCCTGGATCGGCAAGACTGAGCAGGCTTCCGATCTGATCACGCCGCGGCTCGTCGCCAGCTATGAGGCGACGTTCGCGCCGCATCTGGCGCCCTATGCCCAAGGCGAGGCACCACTCGCCCTGCACTGGTGCTTGGCGCCGCCGATCTCGCCGATGGCGGCCCTCGGCCCGGATGGGCATGCCGCCAAGGGCGAGTTCCTGCCACCAGTCGAATTGCCGCGCCGGATGTGGGCCGGCGGGCGGATCGAGACGATCGCGCCCTTGCGAACCGGCGACGAGGTCACCCGCCATTCGACCATCGGCGACGTCTCCTACAAGGACGGCCGCAGCGGCCCGCTCTGCTTCGTCGCCGTCGACCATGAACTCGTCACTGCCCGCGGCGTCGCGCTGCGCGAGCGCCACAACATTGTTTATCGCGAGGCAGCCAAGCCCGGCGCCGAGCCGCCGCCAACCGCTGCTCCGGCCGAGCCGCGCGCGGCCGATCTGACCTGGACGGTCGAGGCCGATCCGGTGCTGCTGTTCCGCTATTCGGCGATCACCTTCAACAGCCACCGGATCCACTACGACCAGCCCTATGTCACCGGCGTCGAGGGCTATGCCGGGCTCGTCGTCCACGGGCCGATCCAGGCGACGCTGATCATGAACATCATCGCCACCCTCTCCGGCGGCGAACCGATCCGGCTCGACTATCGCGGGCTCGCGCCGCTGATCGCCGGCGAAGCGTTCCAGGTGAAGGCTAAACGGCTGGAGGACGGCGCCATCGCTGCCTGGACCGAAGGTGCCGACGGGCGGGTGCGGATGGAGGGCGTGAGCCGCTAGGCTCATCTTCTCCCGTGTCACGGTCCTGCCATGGTGCTAGCGTCTGTCGCAGCACCTTGCTTCAGGAGCCGATGATGGACCGCGCCCCCCGTTTCAGCCGCCGCGACACGCTCAAGGCCGGGGCCGCCATCGCCGCAACCGGGGCCCTGCCCACAGGGCTGGCAGCGCAGGCGCCCGCCAGGCTCAAGCTCCGGCTGCTGGAGACCAGCGACCTCCATGTCAACGTCGTGCCCTACGACTATTTCCGCGATGCGCCCGACGACACGGTCGGCCTCGCCAAGACGGCGAGCCTGATCAAGTCAGCGCAGGCGGACGCGAAGAACAGCCTGCTCTTCGACAATGGCGACTTCCTGCAGGGCTCCTCGCTCGGCGATTTCGTCGCCTACAAGAAGGGGCTGAAAGCCGGCGAAACCCATCCGATGATCGCCGCGATGAATGCCCTGCCTTATCAGTGTGGCACGCTCGGCAATCACGAGTTCAATTACGGGCTGGAGTTCCTCGAGCACGGCCTCGCCCGCGCCGAGTTCCCGATCGTCTGCGCCAATGTCGACCGGGTCGGCGGCGGCACTCTGATCGAGCCCTGGCGCATCTTCGAGCAGAGCTTCGAGGACGAGGCCGGGATGAGGCATGTCCTCAACATTGCGGTGATCGGCTTCGTGCCGCCGCAGATCATGCAATGGGACAAGGGCAATCTCGACCGCAAGGTGACGGCGACCGACATCGTCGAGGCCGCGCAAAAGTACCTGCCGGAGATCGCGCTGGCTCACCCCGACCTCACCATCGCGCTCTGCCATTCCGGCATCGCCGGCGGCGAGCGCAAGGGCGGCGAGGAGAACGCGGCGCTGCACCTCGCCAAGCTCGACGGCATCGACGTCGTACTGACCGGGCACCAGCATCTCGTCTTCCCCGGCGGCAAGGCCTTCGACGGCATTCCCGGCGTCGACAACAAGAAGGGCTCGCTGCACGGCAAGCCGGCTTGCCAGCCCGGCTTCTGGGGTTCGCATGTCGGCATCGTCGACCTCGAGCTGGAGAAGCGCGACGGGCGCTGGCGCATCGCCGACTTCAAGGTCGATCCCAAGCCGATCTATGAGCGCACGCCCGACCGCAAGATCGTGCCGAAGGCGGAGGTCGAAGCGGCCGTGCTCGCCACGGTGAAGGCCGATCACGAGGCAACGCTGAGCTATATGCGCGAGCCGGTCGGCACCACGAGCGCACCGATCAACAGCTACTTTGCCCTCGTCGCCGACGACCCGTCCGTGCAGATCGTGGCCGAGGCGCAGATCGCCTACGCCAAGCCGCTGATGGCGCAGACGCCGCACAAGGATCTGCCGATCCTCTCGGCCGCAGCCCCGTTCAAATCGGGCGGGCGCGCAGGTCCCGCCTTCTTCACCGACATCCCGGCCGGGCCGATCGCGATCAAGAACGTCGCCGACATCTATCTCTACCCGAACACGGTGCAGATCGTGAAAGTCACCGGCGCGCAGCTCCGCGAGTGGCTGGAGCGCTCGGCCGGCATCTTCAACCATATCGACGTGGCCAAGACCGAAGAGCAGCCGCTGATCAATCCCGGCTTCCCGGCCTTCAATTTCGACGTGATCGACGGCGTCACCTACCAGATCGATGTGACGCAAGCCTCGCGCTATGACGGCGACGGCAAGCTGGTCACGCCTGATGCCCATCGCATCGTCGACCTCGCCTATCAGGGCAAGCCGATCGACGAGAAGGCTGAGTTCATCGTCGTCACCAACAATTACCGCGCCTCCGGCGGCGGCAATTTCCCGGGCACCAAGACGACGGTGGTGCTGGAGGCGCCCGACCTCAACCGCGACGTGATCGTGCGCTTCATCATCGAGAAGAAGACGATCAACCCGGCCGCCGACAACAACTGGTCGCTGAAGCCGCTGCCTGCGAACGTCAACGTCACCTTCCCGACCTCGCCCGCCGCCGTGAGCAAGAAGCCGGAGGCGCTGAAGGCGCAGCCGGTCGGCGATGCAGGCGAAGGGTTCGTGAAGTACCGGCTGGGGGGATAGCCTTCCGGCCGCTCAGGACTTGTTCTTGGTAGCCCAGCAGGCTGAGCCGCTCTGGACGCTGCGCCAGACACCGTTCGACTTGCAGCCGGCGAGCGGCGGCGTGCAGACGCGGGCAACGCAAGCGGACGGATTGCTGCCGACCTTGTTGCAGTTCTGCTCGCAGTTCTTGAAGAGTGCCGAGCAGGAGCTGGTGATCTGCTTGCAGCCCTCCTGCGCACGGACGGGCGCGCCACAGACCAAGATGAACGCAGCTGCCGCCCCGGCAATAAGCGCCAATTTCACCACGGCCTGCCCTCCCCAGTGGAGGAGCGATCGTGACGCCAGCCTCAGGCACGTCAACAAGGTAAGATTGGTACCTCCGCTGCGCCTTCAGAACCTCATCTCGACCCTGCCCTTGAGGGCGTGGTCACGCGAGCGCTCGCCGACAGCCGCCGAGTAGGTCAGGCCGAGCGCGGTGGCGGAGGAGATGCGCCAGTCGAGCCCGGCCTCGGCGACGAGGGCCTCGCGGTCGATTTTGGCAGCGAAGACCGTGGCCGGCGTCGTGCCGGTGACGAAGGCGGTGCGGGCCTGCGGCGTGAGCTCGCCGAAGCCATGACGCCAGCCGAGCATGCCCCGCGCGAACAGCGGCATCGCCCCGATCTGCGCCTCGGCGCGCAGGCCGAGCGTGGTGAAGCCGAGCGTCTGGTCGCTGGAGAGCACCCGCAAGGCCGCCGCCCCGCCGCGTTCCGTGCCGGCATCCGTGCTGACGCGGATCAGCGCTAGTTGCGCGAAGGGTTCGAGCGCAAAGCCGCTGAAGGCAAAGCCGTAGCCGAGCTCGGCGAAGCCCTGCATCACCGAGCCCGGCCGTTGCAGCCGCAGCGCATCGCCGAAGCCGCGGACCGCGACCTGGCGGCGGATGTCGCTCTCCGACCATGTGTAGGCGGCGCCGACGTCGAGACGGAGTTGGCCGAAGCGGGCGCCGGCATAGAGTGCGGCATGGCCGCTCTCGAGCCTGGCCGATGACAGGCGGGCGTCGAGATCGAAGCGCGACTGGCTGTAGCCGCCGGCGACGCCGACCTTCAGCGAGGAACCCGGCGCATCGTAGAGCATGAAGTCGGCACCAAGCAGCGCGCCGCCGCTGCGGCGGCTCATGCTCGCGGCATTGCCGTCGGCGTCGGTGTTGCCGGTGCTGCCGAAGGCCGTGCCCCAGAGCGCGTAGCGCGGCTGTGGCACCGGGGCGGGCATCACCACCCCGCCCTTGCGACCGGGCAGGTCAGCGGTGAAGGCGCCTGCGACCTGGCCGGGAGCCTGCGTCAGCAGCGGGCCGCGCAGATGGCCGAGAATGGTGTCGCGCACCAGCCGGCTCTCATCGATCATCACGCTGACCGCCTGCGCATGCGCCTCGCCCGAGAGCAGATCGAAGCCGGCGCGGGCCTGATCGGCGGTGCTCGATAGCAAGGTGCCATAGACCGGGTTGCCAGCGCCGAGCGCCTCGGCTGCCGCCGCGATGAAGCCCTGGTTCCGCGTCACGGCTACATCGATGAAGCCGGTGTCGTTGCGGGTCATGGTCAGGCTGACATTATTGCTGTCATAGCCAAGCGACGGCGTCAGGAAGACGAGGTTCGAGGTCACCGCGCTGAATGCGCCGGCCACCCCACCCGCAGCGGTCAGGATGGTGTAGGTCGTGCCCGCCGCGTAGTTGCCGCTTTCGGCTACGACCCGAATCGTGCCGCCCGAGATCGTCGCCGAGCCCGATGCCACGACCTTGTCGCTCTGCCCGGCGGCATTGATCTCGACCTGATAGGTCGCCCCCTCAGCCACGGTGACGTTGCCGGAAACGGTGAGCGTTCCGATCGAGTTGCCGGGTGCGACCGTCGCAGCGCTGGCAATGTCCAATCCGCCGATCGTGCCCGAGCCGCCGATCGTGCCGCCCGCGAGCGTCACCGTACCTGCGAGCGAGCCGTTGACCACCAGCTTGCCGCCCGAGACCGTCGTCCCGCCGGTGTAGGTGTTGGCCGCGGTGAGGGTGAGCGTGCCAGCTCCCGTCTTGATTACGCTGCCGGCGCCGCTGATCTCGTTGCCGACCGTCACATCCGTCGCCTGGGCGAAGGTCAGCACGCCGGCCTCGATCACGATACCGCCGCTCAGGCCCGAGCTGGCGTTGCCGAAGGTGAGCGTATTCGAGCCCCCGGTGAAACGGATCGCGGCCGCCTGCGTCCGGCCATCGCCGGAGAACCCGCCCGCGATCGTGCCGGTGTTGGTGATCGACAGGTCCGAGCCGACTACCCCGTCACCGCCGTCACCTCGGCCGGACGGTTGGGAAACTGCAGCCCCGCCGCGGCCGCCCGAGATCGTGCCGTGATTGACGATCGACAGGTTCGAGCCGACGATACCGACCCCACCGTTTCCGGCTCTGTTGGGCGGCATCGCGTACATCCCCACCGCTCCACCCGCCCCGCCCTGCACCGTGCTCGTCACGGCCACACTGGCCGGCTCGCTGACATCCGTGAACATCAGCCCGATGCCGCCGGAACCACCGGAACCGCCGGAGCCCCCGGATGCCCCAGCCAAAGAGCCACTCCCACCGTCTCCGCCATTTCCACCTGAGATGTTTCCGGAGATGGTCCCGCTGACTCCCGCGCCGGTGACCACCGCACCAAAACCGCCTCCGCCTCCTCCTCCGCCACCGCCGGTCGACATTCCACGGCCGCCAGCAGTACCGGTGGATAATCCTGACGGCAGATCCGAGCCCACATAGCCGTGGACCCCGCCCGCTCCGCCGGCGCCGGTGCCTCCTTTGCCCACTCCTCCCGCGCCACCGACACCAGCGCCGGCTCCTCCTCCACCGCTGCCTGATACGGTCAACTGCCACGGCACTATACTGACCGAAAGCCCGCTACTGCCCGCGCCACCTGGGCCAGTCGGATTGTCGACACCGCCCGTCCCGCCAGGAACATTCCCGAGGGTGGTCTTGCCGCCCTCCCCCCCATCGGCAAGCGCCGGGGCCGACAGGACAAGCGGGACGAGGACCAGCGCCGCGACCCCGGTCAAAAGAGCGGGGCGGCGGGCCGCGGCGTGGCTGCAGAAGGGCCTCAGCGGCGCATTTTGGATCATCACGACCATCAACCGGGCCCACAGCCGTTCGAGAAGAGAATTTGCCGTCGCCCGTCGCGCTCGAAGGTCTTCACGACGTAGCCGGTGAAGCCGGACCAGTGCATGCGGCACCATTGCGCCCCATCGCCCTGCCGCGCGCAGGAGTCGGCGATGATGCAGGCGTCGACGGGGATGAGGGCGAGGATACGCGCGCCGAGCGAGGGCGACTGGCGCAGATTGGCGGGGTAGACGATCCTGACCGTCGCGGTCTGTCCTGGCGCGAGCCGGGGCGCGGTCATGTCCCAGGTCTCGGCGCAGCGTTCCGACTGCCCGTAATAGACCGAGCATCCCGGCGAAAACGGCGACCAGCCGAATGAGGGCTGGCCAGTCGCGTAGCCGCCCTGCCCCCCGGCAGCACTCAGCCGGATCGGGCGCCCGGCCTCGTCGGTTCCGGACAGCCCGCCACGCCCGGCGCGGAGCACGATGAGCGGCCTATCGGAGATATCGTTCAGCGAAATGCCGCCGCGCCGTTCCTGCCAGCGCGATACATTGGCCAGAGCGGCACCGCAGCCGCGGGGATTGGCGCGATTGCCGCCCATGATGCTGCCCGGCGCCGTCAACTCGATGCTGCAGCTCTGCCGGCTCCCGAAAGAATCGGTGAGCCGTACCGACCAGGTGCCGGCGAAAAAGCCGCCGCGCCCCGATTGAGCCGAAGCGGGGTGAGAAGCGAGAACAAGCGCCAGGCCGACAGCAGCAACAGCAGCATGTCGCGCGAGCCGGGCGAAGCACGTTCCAGACAAGCGACGTAAGCTGGGCACTCGCCCTCCTCCAGCAGAATCCGACACAATTGTGGATTGCCGGCACAAGGAGCTGTTAGGCGTAGCGTCTCCTGGCGACTTGTCCTGCCGTCTCAGGCGAGCCAAGGTCTCGTCATCCAACGCGCCGATTCCTGCCCTGATGCTCGACCGGCGGGCTTGGGCCGGCGCGTCTCACATGGCGGCGGTCATCGATCTCGACGGGGGCGCAGAGCTGGCATGATGGAGATATCCACCAGCGGGCTTGAGCGGGGCGACCCGTTGGACTTCTGGTCCCAGACAGTCCTGAAGCGCATGTCGATCGAGCGGCGTGGCAAGGATGCCGCGCCCTTCCATGCCAGGCTGCGACGCGTGGCCGGCGATGCCGGGGAATTCTGGGACCATTTCTCCACTTCGATCCGGGTCGAGCGCTCGCAGCAGCGCTGCCGGGCCGACAAGGGCGACGAGATCTATGTCGGGCTCGTCCTGGATGGGCGCTCCGAGGTGAGTTTCGACGATAGCCGCCTGCTGCTGCGGGCGGGCGACGTCTATGTCACCGATTTCGCCCGGCCGATCCGGGCGAACTGGCTGGAGCACCGCGAGCTCGGCGTGGTGTTCCAGCGCAGCGCTGGCCGCCAGCGCGTCGGGCGCCTGGCGCAAGGCGGCGCGGTCAAGCTCCTGATCTCCCATCTGCGCGCGCTCGCAACCGAGATGAACACCCTGTCGAGCGACGAGCGGCACATCGCCGTCGATATCGCCGTTCGGTTCGCGCGTCTCGCGCTGGCTGGCGACGCTGCCTATCCGATGGAGCGCGACAAGCCATCGCTCCTGGCCGCGACACGCCAGTTGATCGCGCAGCGCCATGCCGATCCGGAGTTGACCGTCGAAGTGCTGGCGACCGCATTGGGCTGCTCGCGCGCCTCGCTCTATCGTGCCTTCGAGCATGAGCCGACGGGCGTGGCTGCGGCGATCTGGGCCGCACGACTGCAGCATGCCCACGCCCTCCTGCTGGCCGAGCCCGCGGCGGCGATCGGCTCTGTCGCGTTCAGGTCCGGCTTCCTCGATCAGGCCAATTTCAACCGGATGTTCCGGCGCGAGTTCGGCATGGCTCCGGGGGAGTTCCGGGAAGCGGCGGAACAGGGCAAGACGAGCTCACGCTGACACACGGCGAACGCGAACCAATCGGCGCCAGCGCTGCGGCAGCCCCTGCCCCGCCCGCAGCTCATGGCTCGCCGCCGCGCCGCATGCTAAAGCCCGCCCGCCATGCTCGCCCGCTTCTTCGCCTATTACCGCCCCCATCGCGGCCTGTTCCTGCTCGATTTCGGCTGCGCCGTGATCTCAGGGCTGCTCGAACTTGGCTTCCCGATCGCGGTGAAGCTGTTCGTCGACCAGCTCCTGCCGAGCGGAAACTGGAGCCTGATCGTCATCGCCTCGCTCGGCCTGCTGGCGATCTATCTGATCAATGCCGGGCTGATGGTGGTGGTGACCTATTGGGGCCACATGCTCGGCATCAACATCGAGACCGAGATGCGCCGCAAGGCGTTCGACCATCTGCAGAAGCTCTCCTTCGGCTGGTTCGACAACCAGAAGACCGGCCATCTCGTCGGACGCCTGACCAAGGACCTGGAAGAGATCGGCGAGGTCGCCCATCACGGGCCGGAGGACCTGTTCATCGCGGTGATGACCTTCATCGGCGCCTTCGCGCTGATGCTCCTGGTGCATCCGCAGCTGGCGCTGATCACCGCGATGATCGTGCCACTGATCGCCTGGCTGACCAGCCGTTACGGGCGACGAATGACGGCGAACTGGCAAAAACTGTTCGGCAGCGTCGGCTCGTTCAATGCAAGGATCGAGGAGAATGTCGGCGGCATCCGCGTCGTCCAGGCCTTCGCCAACGAGGAGCACGAGCGCAGCCTGTTCGCGGTCGACAACCAGCGCTATCGCCGCACCAAGCTCGACGCCTACCGGCTGATGGCGGCCTCGACCTCGCTCTCCTATTTCGGCATGCGCCTGACCCAGATGGCGGTGATGATCGCCGGCGCCTATTACGTGCTGATCGGCGATCTCAGCGCCGGCGGCTTCGTTGGCTTCCTGCTCTTGGTCACCGTGTTCTTCCGGCCGATCGAGAAGATCAATTCGGTGATCGAGACCTATCCGAAGGGGATTGCGGGCTTCCGGCGCTATACCGAGTTCCTCGATACGCGGCCCGATATCGCCGACCTGCCCGGCGCCATCGCCGTCTCCAGCCTGAAGGGCGACATCGCCTATGACAATGTCAGCTTCGGCTACACGCCGGACCGCAAGATCCTGAAGGGAATCAACCTCTCGATCCGCGCCGGCGAGACCATCGCCTTCGTCGGCCCGTCAGGGGCCGGCAAGACGACGATCTGCTCGCTGCTGCCGCGCTTCTATGACGTAGATGGCGGGCGCATCACGATCGACGGCATCGACATCCGCCAGATGACGCTCGCCTCGCTGCGCGGCCAGATCGGCATCGTCCAGCAGGACGTCTTCCTCTTCGCCGGAACGCTGCGCGAGAACATCGCCTATGGCAAGCTGACGGCGAGCGAGGACGAGATCGTCGAGGCTGCAAGGCGCGCAAGGCTCGACGAGATGATCGCGCGCCTGCCTGACGGGCTCGACACGGTGATCGGCGAGCGCGGCGTCAAGCTCTCGGGCGGTCAGAAGCAGCGCCTCGCGATTGCCCGCATGTTCCTGAAGAACCCGCCGATCCTGATCCTCGACGAGGCGACCTCGGCACTCGACACCGAGACCGAGCGCGCCATCCAGGCCTCGCTCGCCGAGCTGTCGAAGGGCCGGACCACGCTGGTGATCGCGCATCGCCTCGCGACGATCCAGGACGCCGACCGCATCATCGTCATCGACGAGACCGGCGTCGCCGAGCAGGGCCGGCACCAGGAGCTGGTGCAGCGGCCGGGCATCTATCGGCGCCTGCATGAGGCGCAGTATGGCGGGCGGGCAGGCTGAGAAGTTGCCCGACGGGGTCAGGCCAGCGCAGCCCTGATGGCCGCCGTATCGAAGTAGAACGGTGTGCCCTCGATCAGGCGCCCGCCCTCGAAGCGCAGCACTTCCGCGAAAGGCTGCGTGATCGTCCGTCCCGAAGCACGGGCGGAGAGGCGCAAGGTGCAGGACATGAAGACCGTACCGCCGGTCTCGGCCGCCTGAAGGCCATCGACCGACAGGTCGCTCCAGGTCGCACGCATCGTCCTGAACAGGCGCCCGATCCCATCGAGCCCGCGCCAGTCGCCGGCATAAGGCAAGGAAGCCGGCTCGTGCACGACGACATCGGGATGGAAGGCGGTCGCGAGCAGGTCGAGATCGGCCTCGTCCTGCTGCAGGAAACGCATCTCGACCGCAAACATGCGCTCAAGCAACTCCATGGCGGAAAATCCGCCAGCATCGGCATTCATCGGGAACCTCGGAGGCAGCGCGGCCGTAGCGACCGCAATGGCTCCGAGGAAGCCTTCATCACCCGTCAGTCGCCACCCGCTTCCTGTGCCGGTGGCGATCGGGTTCAGCCGCGGGCTTCGAGCGCCTTGACGATGGCGTCGCCCATCTCGGTCGTCGAGACGGCGTTGGCACCGGGCGCGGCGATGTCCTTGGTGCGGGTGCCGGCGCCGAGCACGTCGGCGATCGCGCCTTCGAGCCGGTCGGCCGCCTCGCCAGCGCCGAAGGAGTAGCGCAGCGCCATGGCGAAGGAGCCGATCATCGCGATCGGGTTGGCGAGGCCCTTGCCGGCAATGTCCGGCGCCGAACCGTGCACGGGTTCATAGAGCGCCTTGCGCTTGCCGGTCGCCGGGTCCTCTGCGCCGAGCGAGGCGGAGGGCAGCATGCCGAGCGAGCCGGTCAGCATCGCCGCGACGTCGGAAAGGATGTCGCCGAAGAGGTTGTCGCAGACGATGACGTCGTACTGCTTGGGCCAGCGCACCAGCTGCATGGCGCAGTTGTCGGCCAGCACATGCTCGAGCTCGACGTCCTTGTAATCGCGGGCGTGCTGGGCGGTGACCGTCTGCTTCCAGAGCACGCCGGTCTTCATGACGTTGTGCTTCTCGGCCGAGGAGACCTTGTTGCGGCGGGTGCGCGCCAGCTCGAAGGCGACGGCGCAGATGCGCTCGATCTCGCCGGTGGTGTAGAGCTGGGTGTCGACGCCGCGCTTGGAGCCGTCCTCGAGCGTGACGATCTCCTTCGGCTCGCCGAAATAGACGCCGCCGGTGAGCTCGCGCACGATCAGGATGTCGAGGCCTTCGACGACCTCGGGCTTCAGCGACGAGGCCGAGGCCAGCGCCGGATAGCAGATCGCCGGGCGGAGGTTGGCGAACAGGCCGAGATCCTTGCGCAGACGCAGCAGGCCGGCCTCGGGGCGGTGCTGATAGGGAACATCGGCCCATTTCGGCCCGCCGACCGCGCCGAACAGCACGGCGTCGGCCTCCTGGGCGAGCTTCATGTCGCCTTCCGAGATCGCCTGCTTGTGGGTGTCATAGGCAACGCCGCCGACGAGGCCGCGCTCGAGCGAGAACGAGCCGAGGCCCTGCTTCTCGAACCAGGAGACGATCTTCTCGACCTGGCCCATCACCTCGGGGCCGATGCCGTCGCCGGGGAGCAGCAGGAGCTTGTGGTTCGCCATGGGGTCAGCCTCGCGTCACGGAATGCGTCGCCGGCTGATTAGGGGTGCAAGGCGCGGTGCGCAAGCGTCTGCGAAGCCAGCCGAGCCAACGCTGCAGACATGACGATGCCCGGCCGGGAGGGGAGAGCCGGGCATCGCATCCGGGGATCGCGGCGAACCCGGCCGCGAATCTCCGAATAAGGGCGAGACCTCAGACGGCCTTCTGCGCCATCTGCTTCTCGATGTAGTCGGCCTGGCGCAGCGCCAGCGCGACGATGGTCAGCGTCGGGTTCTCGGCGCCGCCGGTGGTGAACTGGCTGCCGTCCGAGACGAACAGGTTCTTGATGTCGTGGCTCTGGCCAAACTTGTTGACGACGCCGTCCCGCGCCTTCTCGGACATGCGGTTGGTGCCGAGGTTGTGGGTCGAGGGATAGGGCGTGGTCGGGAAGGTCCGCGTCGCCCCGACCGCACCATAGATCGCTGCGCCCTGCTTGTAAGCATGGTTGCGCATGGCGATGTCGTTTGGGTGGTCGTCGAAATGCACGTTGGCGACCGGCATGCCGCCCTTGTCCTTCTTGTCGGACAGGGTGATGCGGTTGCTCTCCTGCGGCATGTCCTCGCCGACGATCCACATGCCCGCCATGTTCTCATAGGAATCGAGCGCGGTGGTGAACTCGCGCCCCCATGAGCCGGGATCGAGGAAGGCGGCCATGAAGGGCAGGCCGATCGAGAGCGTCTCCAGCTCGTAGCCGCCGACGAAGCCGCGCTTGGTGTCGTGATGCGCCTCGTCCTGGACGATCCCCGCCATGGTCGTGCCGCGCCACATCCTGACAGGCTTGTCGAAGACGCCGTAGACCGAGCCGGTCATGTGACGCATGTAGTTGCGGCCGACCTGGCCCGAGGAGTTGGCGAGCCCATCCTTGAACAGGTTCGAGGCCGAGTTCAGCAGCAGGCGCGGGCTCTCGATCGAGTTGCCGGCGACAGCGACGATCCGCGCCTTCTGGCGCTGCTGTACGCCCTTGCCGTCGAGATAGACCACGCCGGTGACCTTGCCCGAGGCATCGTGCTCGATTTTCTGGACGAAGGATTCCGGCCTCACTTCGAGCTTGCCGGTCGCCTCCCCCTTCGGGATCTCGGCATAGAGCGTCGACCATTTCGCGCCGGACTTGCAGCCCTGGAAGCAGAAGCCGATCTGCTGGCAGGCGCCGCGGCCGTCGCGAGGCTCGGAGTTGATCGCCATCCGGCCGGTGTTGACCTCCTTGTAGCCGATGGCGCGGGCGCCCTTCTCCAGCACCTTGAAATTGTTGTTCCCGGGCAAGCCGGGAATGCCGTTGGTACGGGTCACGCCCATCCGGTCCTCGGCCTTGGCATACCAGGGCGCCATCTCGGCGAGGTCGACCGGCCAGTCGAGCAGGTTCGCGCCCTTGAGCGCACCATAGGTGCTGCGCGCCTTGAACTCATGCGGCTGGAAGCGCAGCGAGGCGCCGGCCCAGTGTGTCGTCGAGCCGCCGACAGCCTTGACGATCCAGGCCGGCAAGTTGGCAAAATCGCGCGCCACCCGCCAGGAGCCCGAGGTCGTGCGCATGTCGGTCCAGGCGAGCTGGGTGAAGGAGGCCCATTCGTCGTTGAGAAAGTCCTCGATTTCGTGGCGCTTGCCCGCCTCCAGGCAGACCACCTTGATGCCCTTGAGCGCGAGCTCGGTGGCGAGCGTGCCGCCGCCGGCGCCGGATCCGACGACAACGACGACGGAATCATCATTCAGATCGAATGTCGCAGCCATGGCTGTTTCCTCCGCAGTTCTTCGTTGTCTCAGAGCCAGGTGATGTCGCCGAAGCCGCGGGCGATGTAGCCGCCCTTCGAGGCGCTCTCGCCCTCGTAGCCGAACAGCGGCCAAACCTCGGGCTGGTTGTAGAGCGCGACGACGAGGCTCCCGCGAACGCCCTGGAAGAACTTGCCCTTCTGGATGACGCGCAGCAGGTTCACCCGCTGGCTCTCCCAGCCGACCTGCGCGTAGGGCAGCTTGTGCTGCTTCCGGGCGAGCGCATCGAGCTCGGCAACGGCCCGCTCGGTATCGGCCTTGGCGGCTGCGTCCTTGGCCGCCTTCTCGTCATAAGGCTTCATCGCGACGGCGTAGAAGCGGTCGGCCAGCCGGTCGTGCGGATAGATGTCGCGCGCCAGCTTGATCAGCGTGAGCATCGTCTCAGGCTTAAGCGCCTTGACCTCGAGCCCCCAGGCTTCTCCGGCATGGATCAACGCGCCACCGGAAATCGCGATCGCGGCGGCGCCCGTCCCGGCGATGAAGCGGCGACGGTCCATCGTCACCGCCGGCGCGGCTTCGTTCAGTCTGGCCATGGTGTCCTCCCGTTTGTCCGGCGCGTTTCTCCGCTGCGCCGTTGTTGCGAGTGCGCTAGCGGTAGCGGCCGTGTTTCTGGAGGACCTCGATCTTGTAGCCGTCGGGGTCCTGGATGAAGAAGAAGCGGGCGAGCAGCGCACCCTCGCGATGGAATTCCTTGATCGGATTGGGGACCAGGCCGGCCGCGACGAGGCGGGCATGCTCGGCGTCGAGATCCTCGACCGCGAAGGCGACGTGACCGTAGCCGTCGCCGAGCGCATAGGGCTCCCGACGGTCGTGGTTGATGGTCAGCTCGACTTCGAAATCGGCCTCGGCGTTGCGCAGATAGACCAGCGCAAAGCCGTCGAAGTCGAAGCGGTCAGCCACAGTCAGGCCGAAAGCGGTCTCGTAGAAGGCGCGCGAGCGCTCCTCGTCGAGCACGCGGATCATCATGTGGATGGCTTTGGCCACGAGCGCAGCTCCTATTTCGGCTCTGTCAGGGTCTTGAGATAGGCGATGACGAGCTTGCGTCGCTCGGCGTCGCGCTGGCGGTAGGCCATGGTGGTGCCCGGCCGCATCGCCGCGGCATCCTCGATCCAGCGGTCGAGCGTCGCCTCGTCCCAGGTGAAGCCGGAACTCTTCAGCGGTTCTGAGAACTTGAAGTCGCCGCGAACAGCGGCCGGCTTGCCGACGACGTCATGCAGGTTCGGGCCCTGGCGATTGGACCCGCCCTTCTCGGCGGTGTGGCAGACACCGCAGCTCGACAGGAACTGCGCCTTGGCCTTGGCCAGATCGACCTCTTGCGCGGCAAGGGCGGCAAGGCCGTAAAGTCCCAGCACCGCGATAGCGGTCGGCAGGCAGGCAGGCGCGCGACGCCAAAGCGGGGCGCGGTCGACGGACCCTGAAGGCAATGCTCTCGACCTCTTCGGTTAAGGTCGAGAGAGCTTAGGAGCGCTTCGGAAGGCGCGGGTAGTATAGGACTACTACAATTCGAAAGAGTAAGAGGAAGGTCGCTTCCTACTCGGCCGCGGTGTGGAAAGCCTGCACGGCATCACGTCGCAGCCGCTCGCTATCCTCTTCCTGGCCACGCACGTCGGACAGGTAGGTCAGGCAGGCGCAGCGCAGGAGCGAGGTGAAGTTCATCGTCTCCTCCTGGAACTCCAGCACCTCGTCATGGAGCTTGCTCAGGAACCGCCCGAGGGTGACGCCCTGCATCAACGCTATCTCTTCGAGAATGTCCCAGAAGGCCGCTTCGAGCCGTATCGAGGTCGCATGTCCGCCGAGCCGGATCGAGCGCGTCTGATAGGCATAGCGATCGGCGGTCTGGGCCGAGAAGATCCGGCACATGGTCACCTCCCTGACGGCGTTTGGTCGCCTTGGGGGCAGGATGGCCTCGGTACGGAGCGCTGTAAACCTCTCCGGGCGAACACGCTGTCTCAGGCGAGCCGCGCGGTGACCTCGATCTCGACCTTCATCTCCGGCTTGAGCAGGCCGGCAACGATGTACATGCCTCCCGCCGGCCGAATCTCGCGGAAGACCTCACCGCAAACGGCCAGCACCGGCTCGCAATAGCCGCGATCGGTGACGAAATACTGCGCCCGCACCACCTGCGCGAGGCTGGATCCGGCTTCAACCAGCACCGCCTCGAGCGTGCGGAAGATGTTGCGCGCCTGCTCGGCGGCGTCTTCCGGCAGCGTCATCGTGGCGTAGTCGTAGCCGGTGGTGCCGGAGACGAAGACGAGATCGCCATCGACGACGGCGCGCGAATAGCCGAAGGCGCGCTCGAAGGGCGAGCCGGTGGAGATGAGACGACGGGTCATGGCGGGGCTCCGAGGATGAGCCCTGCCCTCTGCCGAACGGATCGACCGTAGCCCACCCGTTTCCTGCGTCAGACCCGCCCGCCCTTCAGCGCGCGCAGGACCTTCTCGCCGGGGCGGCCGGTCTGCGGCATGCCGATCTTGCCCTCGATCTCCTTGATCGCCGCCCGCGTCAGCGCGCCGACCGCGCCGTCGGGCTCGCCGACATTGTAGCCGCGCTGGATCAGGAGGCGCTGCAATTCGCGGCGCTGCTCGCGCGAGAGCGGCAGGTCGTCGGTCGGCCAGTCGCCCTGCACGCCCGGCCGGCCGCGCAGGCGGTCTGAGAGCAGCGAGATCGCAAGGGCGTAGGAGTCGGCGCCGTTGTAGCTGTAGGCAGCGTCATAGTTCTTGAAGACGAGGAAGGCCGGGCCGTTGCGGCCGGCCGGCATCAGCAGGCCGGCATTGCCGGAGCCGGACAGGGCCGAGCCGTCGAATTTGACGATGCCCTGGCTCGCCCAATGCGACACTGGGCGCTTCGGATTGCGTCCCGTCCCACCGGAATAGCCGCCGGGCACGCGGACCTCGTAGCCCCAGGTCTCGCCGGTGACCCAGCCGGCCTTGGCCATGAAATTGGCGGTCGAGTGCAGCGCATCGGGAATGGAATCGACGAGGTCGCGCCGGCCGTCGCCATCACCGTCGACCGCGAGCCGCATATAGGTCGAGGGGATGAACTGGGTGTGGCCGAAGGCGCCGGCCCAGGAGCCGAACAGCCGCTCGGGGCGGACGTCGCCGCGCTGGATGATCTGCAGGGTGGCGATCAATTCGCCCTTGAAGAAAGCGTTGCGGCGCGGCGCCAGGCAGGCCCCGGTCGAGAGCGCCTGGACCAGCGGCATCTTGCCCCGCGCCTTGCCGAAATCGCTCTCGACGCCCCAGACCGCTGCGATCGTGTGGCGGTCGACGCCGAAGCGCTGTTCGGCGGCGGCCAGCGTCGAGGCGTGCTGGCGCATCATCGAGCGCCCTTCAGCAACCTTCTCGTCATCGACCAGTGTGCCGAGATAGTCCCAGATCGGTGTCTTGAACTCGGGCTGGTTGTTCATCGCCTCGATCACCTTCATGTCGGGCGTGACGCCCGCCATGGCACGGTCGAAGGTGGCGCCGGAGACGCCCTTGGCGGCCGCGGCCGAACGCAGGCCGGCGACGCAGGAATCGAAATCGGCCCGGGCCGCGGTCGCGGCAGCGAGGACGAGAGGCAAGGCCAGGATCAATGTGCGCATAAGTCCACCGAATCGCAGGATTGACGCAAAACTAGGGCGCTGCGGTTAACGGAGGTTAACCATGCGACGCCTGCCGAGCGCAGAACGCCGAAACCGGCTATGTCTTGTGCGCTCTCCTCCCCGCGCGAATCGCCGCAGGCTCGCATGTCCACCGCCGCCATCGAAGCGCTCGGCTTCTGCGCCGCCCTGCTCACCACCTTCTGCTGGCTGCCGCAGGCCTGGCAGACGATCCGCACCCGCGACACCAGCGGCATCTCATTGTGGACGCAGGCGCTGTTCGCCACCGGCATCGTGCTCTGGCTGATCTATGGCGTGCTGATCGCCTCCTGGCCGCTGATCGGCGCCAACACCGTGACACTCGCGCTGGTGCTGATCATCCTGACGATGAAGCTGCGCTACGGCTAACGACAGGCGGTCAGGCAGCCAAAAAAGCTCCGTCATTCCTGCCGCAGCGTAGCGGAGCGTCGGAATCCATCGTAGGGAACGGCGCTCTACGATGGATTCCGGAGCTGCGCGGCTGACGTCGCTTGTCCGGAATGACGGCCCAACTCCACCGGATGTCATCATGCCAGCTCTCAGCGCCGCCCATCTCCTGCCGATCGGCATGCTGATCGGCTCGAACGTGTTCATGACCTTCGCCTGGTACGGCCACCTCTCCTACAAGAGCACGGCGATCTGGCTGGCGATCCTGGCGAGCTGGATGATCGCGCTGCCGGAATACATGCTCGCCGTGCCGGCCAACCGGATCGGCTCCGGCGTCTATTCGGCGGCGGAGCTGAAGACGATGCAGGAGGTGATCACGCTCTGCGTCTTCGCCGGCTTCTCGGTGTTCTGGCTGAAGGAGCAATTGACCTGGAACCATGCGATCGGTTTTGCGCTGATCGCGGCCGGCGCCTTCTTCATCTTCCACGCCAAAGCCTGAGCGATGGCGCCGATCCCGCATTCCGGCCACCCCGCCGTCGAGGCCTATCTCGCCGACGGTTATGAGCGCGTCGTCGGCATGTCCTCCCGCTTTGCGGCTGCGGTCTGCGCGCGGCTGCTGCGATTGCAGACGGAGCAAGGCGTCTCCGGACCGATCGCCGAGATCGGCGCCTTCGAGGGGCGTTTCTTCATCGCGCTGGCGCATGCGCTCGAACCCGGCGAGATCGCTCTCGGCATCGACATCTTCGAATGGCCGAACCCCGAGGTGAAGGATCGCTTCGAGGCGAACTGCCTGAAGCACGGCATCGCGCCCGAGCGCCGCGTCACGATCAAGGCCGATGCCGGGGCGATGTCGCCGGCCGAACTGATCGGCCATGCCGGCGGCGACAAGCTGCGCTTCATCCATATCGATGGCGAGCATTCGCGCGCCGCCCTGAGCAAGGACCTTGCACTCGCCACCGCCTGCCTCGCCGAGGGCGGGCTGATCGTGCTCGACGACATGCTGCATCCGGGCTACCCGACCTTGATGGTCGCGGTGCAGGATTATCTTGCCGCCAACCCCGGCATCGTTCCGCTGTGCATCATCGACCGAGAGACCATTGTCGGCGCGACCAAGTTCGTGCTTTGCCAGCGCGACTGGTTCGAGCGTTATCAGGCGGTCATGCTGTCGGTCTTCAAGGAGCAGATCTGGCCGCTGGGCGCCGACTTCGAGCCACATTGGTGCCTCGTTCTGTCGCTCGATACGCGGCTCGCCGAGATCACCTGATTCTGCTCGGTTTCTCCCGAAGGATGCCTGCCTTGCTCAAGCCGATGACGCTCGCCCTTTGCCTTGCCACCCTGTCCGGCGCAGCCCTCGCCGGACCGACCTGCTCGCCGAGCGACGAGCGCGCCCGCATCCTCGCCTCGGCCTCGACCGGCAATCTGCATCGTGACTGGAAGGGCGGAAACCGGGTCGGCTATGGCTGGTCGCTGCAGGTCGACCGCAGCGTGCGCGACGCCGCCGGCACCGAATACTATGTCGGCGACCTCTACGACACGAACGGGCATCTTGCGACCCGCAAGGTCTTCGTCGTCGAGCGTGAGTGGGATTGCGGGCCGTGAGCCTCAGCGCGCTGCAGGTCTGACCCGCAGGATTTTGCCGTTAGAGTCGTCGCTGAGCAGATAGAGAAAGCCGTCCGGCCCTTGCCGGACGTCGCGGATGCGCTCGCCGAGATTGGTCAGCAGGCGCTCCTCCCCGGTGACCTTTTCGCCATCGGTCGAAAGCCGCGCCAGCAGCTGGCCGGCGAGCGCGCCGACGAAGAGCGAGTTCTTCCAGGCCGGCCACTTGTCGCCGGTATAGAAGGCGGCGCCCGACGGCGCGATCGACGGATCCCAATAGAACAACGGCTGCTCCATGCCGGGTTTCGACGTGCCTTCGCCGATCTTCACCCCGGTATAGTCGATGCCGTAGGTGATGACGGGCCAGCCATAGTTGAGGCCGGCCTTGGGCGTGTTGATCTCGTCGCCGCCGCGCGCGCCGTGCTCGGCCGTCCAGAGCTGGCCGGTCTGCGGGTTGAGAGCGGCGCCTTGCACGTTCCGGTGGCCGATCGACCAGATCTCCGGCTGCCAACCGGGCTTCTTCGGATTGTCGGCAGGGGTGCCACCCTCGGGCTTGATGCGCAGGATTTTGCCGAGATGGTTCTCCGGGTTCTGCGCCTGGTCGCGCTGGCTGTAGCGGTCGCCGACGGTGACGAAGAGCGCGCCGGTCCGGTCGAAGACCAGCCGCGAGCCGAAATGCATGTTGCTGGCGATCGTCGGCATCTGCCGGAAGACCACGCTGAGGCCCTCCAGCGCGTTGCCGTTGGCGCTCAACCTGGCACGGGCGACGCTGGTGCCGTTGCCGTTGGCGCGCGGCTCGGCGAAGGAGAGGTAGAGATAGCGATTCTGGGCGAAGTTCGGGTCGAGCACGACATCGAGCAGGCCGCCCTGCCCGCGCGCCACGACATTGGGAACGCCCGAGATCGGCGCCGAGAGCTTGCCGTCGGCGCCGACCAACCGCAGGCGGCCCGGCCGCTCGGTCACCAGCATGCGCCCATCCGGCAGGAAGGCGAGGCTCCAGGGATTCTCCAACCCGCTCGCCACCGTCTCGACAGCAAGCTCGCCGGCGCTGGACGGGTAGCGCTGCTGGGCCGCGGCCGGTGCTGCCGCGAGGGCCAGAACGAGGGCGATGAAAGCGAACCGCATGCAGAACTCCCAAACCAGTCGCGTAGCCTGCCGCCGCTTCATGACGGCAGCACGGCGCCAGCCCGTGCGAGACGGAGCGAGCGCTTCGGGAAGAATGCACGATTCAGGCGCTGGTTGCTTCGAGCTCACGCCGAAGTGAGACGATCTGCGAGGTTTCATCGAGCGCAACGTCGGCACTGGTGACGACCGAGCCGGCGGCGACGTCGCGCTTCAAAGCCACGCCATGTGCCAGCCCGATCGGCAGCGCCTTCGCCGCGCGGCTGGCGGCGGCCGGCATCAGCTTGCCGTAGACGGTGTAGCCGCCCTCCCCGTCCAGCATCTCACCTGCCTTGAGGTCGCGCTTGGCGGTCGCGACCGCATCGCCGCGCCAGCTTTTGGTCGTGCCGGTCGGCTCGCCGCGCAAGGCCGCGTTCAGCACCGAGAGCGAGAGCTCGAGCCCGATCAGGTGGAAGGGCTTGTACATCGCGGCATAGAGGCCGGTGGAATCGGTCGGCAAACCGTATTGCTTGAAACAGGCGGCGGCATAGGGGTTCGGCGCCTTCAGCACGACATAGACGCCCCAGCGCAGGTCGCGGAAGACCGGCCGCCCATCGCGCTCCAGCGAGGAGACGACTTCGACCATGCCGTCATGGTCGAGCTGGCCACCAACCGCCTTCGGCCGCAGGACATGGGCGAGATCGTCGACGCCACACGGCGGGAAGGCCAGCCCGTCCTCCGGCACGTCGAGCCCGCTGGCATTGGCGATCGCCGCCATCTCGATCGCCGATTTGGTGCCGTCGAGGAAGGAGTTGGACATTTGCGGGTTCATGCCGGCGGCCTTCGCCGCCTCCGGTGTCAGCCCGTAGTGGCCCCAGACCTCGTCCGGCGTGACGCGGTGATAGGCCGGCAGGTACTTGGTGCCCTTGCCGGCGGCCGCGACGGTGAAGCCGGTGGCTCTGGCCCAGTCGACCATCTCGGCGACGAGCGCCGGCTGGTCGCCATAGGCCATGGAATAGACCACGCCCGCCGCCTTCGCCTTGGCCGCCAGCACCGGTCCGACCAGCACATCGGCCTCGACATTGACCATGACGACATGGCGTCCGGCCGCAATCGCGGCGAGTGCATGGCGGGCGCCGGCGGCGGGGTGCCCGGTTGCCTCGATCACCACCTCGACGCCGTCCATCTCCGCCGCCGTGACGCCGCTATCGACGAAACGCGTGGCAGCGATGCGGGCCTCGTCCCAGCCGACGGTGCGGCAGGCATTCTTCGCCCGCTCGGGATCGAGATCGGCGATCGCCGCGACCTCCAGCCCCTCGATATGCGGCACCTGCGCCAGGAACATCGAGCCGAACTTGCCGGCGCCGATCAGGGCGCAGCGGACGGGGCGTCCGGCCTCGGCGCGGGCAGCGAGCTTGGGCATCAGGTTCATGGGCGGTGGTCCTTCAACGTCGATCCCAAGGGCGCGACCTACCCGTCATGCTCGCCCTTGTGGCGAGCATCCACGTCTTGAACGCCGCGCTGCGGAAAGGAAGACGTGGATGGTCGGGACAAGCCCGACCATGACGGAGGAGGTTAGCTCAAGAAGTGCTTCGGGCTCACTCCGGCTTCACGCCGGCGTCCTTGATGATCTTTTCCCAGGTCGCGATTTCCTGCTGGTGATAGGGCCGGAAGGCGGCGGGATCGCGGACCTTGAGGGTAAAGCCGAGCTTGAGGATCTGCTCGGCGATCGCCGGCTTGGCGAGCGAGGCCAGCACGGCCTTGGACAACGTGTCGAGGACCGGCGCCGGCGTCGCGGCGGGAGCGAAGAAGGCGGCCCAGCTATCAGCGTCGGCGTCGGTCACGCCCTGTTCGCGCAGGGTCGGGATATCCTTGGCGCGCGGATTGCGCTCCGGGCTCGCCAGCGCGATCGCCCTGAGCGTGCCGGCATTGATCTGCTCCAGCACGGACGGCAACGTCGAATTGGCAATGTCGATGCGCCCGCCGATGATCTCCTGCACCAGCGGCGCCGCGCCGCGGAACGGCACATGCGTCATCTTGATGCCGGTGCGCTGCATGAACAGCTCCATGGCGAGATGCGAGCCGGAGCCCACCCCGGTCGAGCCGTAGTTGAGCTTCCCCGGATCGGCCTTGGCGAGGGCGATCAGCTCCTTGATGTTTTTGGCCGGCAGGTCGTTGCGCACCACGAAGGCGTGCTCGAAGGCGCCGACGCCGGCGACCGGCGCGAAATCCTTGACCGCGTCATAGCCCGGCTCCTTCAGCAGGAACATGTTGTTCCCGTGCGTCTGGTTGTTGCCGAAGATGAAGGTGTGGCCGTCGGCCGCGCCATGCGCGACGGCGCGAGTGCCGACCGCGCCCGAGGCGCCGGCCCGGTTGTCGACGATGACGTTCTGGCCGATCGAGGTGGAAAGGTCCTGCGCGACGAAGCGCGCGATCGCGTCCGTCGGCCCGCCAGCGGGATAGGGCACGACCAGGGTGATCGGCTTCGACGGATAGCTCTGCGCCCGGACGATGGCCGGAGCGAAGACGGCGCCGGCAACGAGGCCGAGCGTGGAACGGCGGGTCAGCGACATGGATTTCCTCCCGGGAGCCCGCTTGGGAGACGGGCTTTCGCGGCAGGATTAGGGGCAACGTCCCAATTCGTCCAGCCGCCCGCGACTCATCGCACGCACAGCGTGGCGCTGTCGTGCCACTACTGCTAGGCTGGCGCCGATAGCCGTGCCTTGAGCGAGACTTTTCCGCTCCAATCTGCTCGCAACGCGCAGGTGACCCAATGGCGATCCGGCCCTTCATCCTCGAGCCGAACTACGACTCGTTCTTCGACCGCGCGGGAACAGGACAACCCGCGCAGCTTCGCATCAGGTTGAAGGTGACGCTCATTCCCCTCGACCCTTCGACAGCGTGGGCGAGAAGCCGCCATGCCTCCAACCTTCCGGGGGCGCCTGCGGGACCGCTCCCTCCGTCCCATCTGGCCGCGAGCGAGGCCGACTTCAAACGCGGCAGCGTCGTTGACGCCGGCGGCCAACCCGTGCCCTGCCGCAGCTGGCTCACCAGCGAATGGCAGGATTTCACCAAGCGCTTCAAGCAGATCGTCGAGACCGTCTGGAACAACCAGATGGTGTTTCTCCCGACAGAGAATGGAGACAGCCTGAGCGATGCCGACTTCTGGCAATTGATCGGCAATCCCAAGGTGCCGGCGCATGTCGCCGGTGTGCTCGAGATCGATCTGCAGCCGACCGGTGCGGGCAGCCATGCCATCATCGAGGTCGCGCATCTGGCCAATCCGGGCGCGAGTTTCCGGGATCGCATGACCCGCATCACCGACGAAAGCGTCCAGTTCGGGGAGCACAATTTCAGGGCGGGACGGGCACGCGGGATCGGCGGGAAGACCGGGCAGTTCGCGGCCGCGCACGAGGTCGGCCACTGGCTCCGCAACCCCGGATCAACAGTGTTCGACCACATCGATCGGTCCTATGCGCTCACCCTTCCCAGAGCTCAGCAGGACACTGCGCAATACGGCCGGACGCTCGGGCGATATTATTCGATCATGGGCGGCGGGACCGTCGTGACGGATCATGACGCCACGCCGTGGCTTTCGCGCCTGCGCCGGCAGACCCCGATGAAGCTCGGCTGGATGTATGTGCACAGGATCCATTTCCGCCGCAGCATGAACGAAGTGTCCGCGCGTCAGAAGCGGCTGCTGCTGGCTGCGGGCTTCCTGCCCAAGCTTCTGCAGCCGGGACAGGTTCCCTAACTCAGCTAAGCGGAGAACCCCGCCCGCTTCAGGCGCTGCACCGCGACGTCCAGCGCCTGCAGGAAGGCCGAGCGGTCCTTCTGCGAGAACGGCTTCGGGCCGCCGCTGACGCTGCCCATGGCGCGCAGGTCTTCCATCATGTCGCGTGTCGCCAGCGCCATGCCGATCGAAGCTTCGGTGAAGGGCTTGCCGGTCGGGCCGATCACGTCCGCACCAGCCTTGATGCAGCGATCGGCCAGCGGGATGTCAGCGGTGATGACGATCGCGCCACGGCCGGCGCGCTCGGCGATCCAGTCATCGGCCGCATCGAAATTGCCGGGCACGACGACGCGCTCGATCCAGGGCTCGCGCGGCACCTGCATGAAGCTGTTGGCGACGACGAAGACCTTGAGCCTATGCCGCTCGGCGACGCGATAGACCTCCGGCTTCACCGGGCAGGCGTCGGCGTCGATATAGATCGCGATGATGTTGGCGGGAGCGTCCATGGCGCCGGCATCGCAGCCGCGCGGCCCCTGCGCAAGCCTTTATGCCGGCCTTATGCGCCGAAGTGCCTTCCGCATGGCGGCCTTATCGGGGCCGGACCTACATCATCGGCATCGATGGAGGTCGATATGTCGATGAACACTTCCCTGTTCCGCACCAGCCAGCAGCGCCGCGCCCGCGCCGTCTATGACAGCGTCGCCAGCCGCCGCCCGATCGTCGGAATCCTTTGCGCCGAGATGGTTGCGCTCGCCGTGTTCGCACTGGCCGCCGCAGCCTTCATCGGCCTGCGCGCCTGGTTCGCCCTGCCGAACTGAGAGCGCCATCATGGGACAATCCAAGCCGCTGCAGCCGCTCACCGGCGAGAGCCATCTCTTCCTGGTCGGCCAGTCGAGCCACGGCTTCTGGGTCGCGCGCGACCTTGAGGGCCGCAGCGAGGGCATCTTTCGCAACCAGAAGGAGGCGGTGCGCTTCGCCCTCTCCGAGGGCGGCCATCCCAATGCCGTGTTGATCTCCCCGAACGGAGTCGAGCCGAGCTATGGCATGGGCGTCCATTGAGGGCATGCCCACCAGCGACAAGGCGGGCCGCGACCTCGACAGGGCGCTGCTCGCCATTTTCCTGGAGGCTGCCGGCGCGCTGATCGATCAGCTCGTCGAGGTCGGCATCACCGACCCCGCCGACATCGCCCGCCGCCTCAACCGGCGCGGCTTTCCCTGCTTCGGGCGGCCGCGCTGGAATGTCGTCGCAGTGGCGACGGTGCGGCGTCGGCGCGAGCGCCTGCGCGAGGCCGCCTGAGCCGGGGCGGCCTTCTGCCATTCCTGTCGTTTCTGGCCGATATCAAGCACTGTCGCTTGCAGTGCTGGGCCCGGGGGCCTAAACCACGCCCCGCGCCCGCGACGGGCGCCATTGTTCTCCCGGAGATCTGGATCATGGCTTTCCTTGCCGACGCCCTGAAGCGCGTGAAGCCGTCTGCGACCATCACCATCACGCAGAAGGCGCGCGACCTGAAAGCGCAGGGCAAGGACGTGATCTCGCTCTCCGTCGGCGAGCCCGATTTCGACACGCCGGACAATATCAAGGAAGCGGCGATCGCCGCCATCCGCCGCGGCGAGACGAAGTACACGCCGGTCGCCGGCATCCCGCAGCTGCGCGAGGCGATCACCCGCAAGCTGAAGCGCGAGAACGGCCTCGACTACAAGGCCAGCCAGACCATCGTCGGCACCGGCGGCAAGCACGTCATCTACAACGCCCTGCTCGCCACGCTGAACCCCGGCGATGAAGTCATCTGCGTCGCGCCGTACTGGGTCAGCTATCCCGAGATGGTCGCACTCTGCGGGGGCACGCCGACCTTCTGCGAGGCGCGCCTCGAGAACAACTTCAAGCTCCAGCCGGCCGATCTCGAAGCCGCGATCACGCCGAAGACCAAGTGGCTGATCCTGAACTCGCCGTCGAACCCGTCGGGCGCCGCCTACACGCACGCCGAGATGAAGGCGCTGACCGACGTGCTGATGCGCCATCCGCATGTCTGGATCCTCACCGACGACATGTACGAGCACCTGGTCTATGGCGACTTCAAGTTCGTCACCCCGGCGCAGGTCGAGCCCGGCCTGTACGAGCGGACGCTGACCATGAACGGCGTCTCGAAGTCCTATGCCATGACCGGCTGGCGCATCGGCTACGCTGCGGGCCCGCAGCACCTGATCAACGCCATGGACCTCGTCCAGGGCCAGCAGACCTCGGGCACCTCGGCGATCTCGCAATGGGCCGCGGTCGAGGCGCTCGACGGCACGCAGGAGCACATCCCGGTGTTCAAGAAGGCGTTCGAGCGCCGGCGCGACCTCGTCGTCTCCATGCTGAACCAGACCCGCGGCCTGAAGTGCCCGACGCCGGAAGGCGCCTTCTACGTCTATCCGGACTGCTCGGAGCTGATCGGCAAGACGCTGCCGAACGGCAAGAAGATCGAGACCGACGAAGACCTGGTCATGGGCCTCCTGGAGAACGAGGCAGTCGCGGCCGTGCACGGCTCCTCCTTCGGCCTCGGCCCGAACTTCCGCATCTCCTACGCCACCTCGGACGAGAAGCTGGAAGAGGCCTGCCGCCGCATCCAGCGCTTCTGCGCCGAGCTGCGCTGAGATTGGACAGAGGCCGGCGGCTCGTCTGCCGGCCTCGCCCTGATCCGCGATGACACTCGAAGACCAGCGCGCCCTGATGCTGTCGGGGCGCATGTATGACGATCTCACGATCGAGCTGATCGCGGCGCGGGCGCGGGCCGTCACCCTGACCGACGCCTATAATCGCAGCCTCGGCCAGCCGCAGGCCGAGCGCGAGGCGCTGCTGCGCGCCGTCCTGCGCGAGGTCGGCCCCGGCGCCCATTTCGAGCCGAATCTCCGCTGCGAGTTCGGCTTCAACATCTCGATCGGCCGCAGCTTCTACGCCAATTTCGACTGCGTCATGCTCGACGGCGCGCCGATCACCATAGGCGACCACGTCCTGCTCGGCCCTCGCGTCGGCATCTATACCGCCAACCACGCCATCGACCCCGCCGAGCGCGTCGCCGGTGGCTGCTATGCCAGGCCGGTGACGATCGGCAACCGGGTCTGGGTCGGCGGCGGCGTCCAGATCAACCAGGGCGTCACCATCGGCGACGACGCCATCATCGGCGCCGGCAGCGTGGTGACGCGCGATGTTCCGGCCGGGGTGATCGCGGCCGGCGTGCCCTGCAAGGTGCTGCGCGCGATCACAGAGGCGGACAGGACCGGGTTTCGCTCGACGCGTGCCTGAGCATGGCCGGTGTTTCCGGACCTCGTGAATTGCAGCGGCCCATGCCTTGGGAGTATCGCTCAAGCATGAATCGCCGTGCGCTCCTGCTGCTCGCCGCCTTATTCTCGCTATCGGTGCGCGCCGAGGCGCAGACGGCGCTGCCCTCTCTCTCAGTCAGCGAGGCGCATGAGGCGGCAAAGGCCGGCAAGCTCGTCCTCGTCGACATCCGCACGCCCGATGAATGGGCCGATACCGGCGTGCCGGAGGGCGCGATCAAGCTCGACATGACCGGCAGCGCCTTCGAGGTCAGGCTGGCAGCGCTGAAGCTCGACCATCCCGGCAAGCCGATCGCGCTGATCTGCCGGACCGGCAATCGGACCTCTACCTTGCAGAAGACGCTCGCCGGACGCGGCTGGACGAATCTGGTCGACGTCCGCGGCGGCCTGCTTGGCAACCCCAGGGACAAGGGCTGGCTGGCGGAAGGCCTGCCGGTGACGGTGCCGTAGGCTCCTTCTCCCCTCGGGGGAGAAGGTCCGGCAGGGGATGAGGGCCGTGTGACTGGGTGAGACGAAAAAGGGCCGCTGACGCGACCCTTCCCTCATCCGTCAGCGCTTCGCGCTGCCACCTTCTCCCCCGAGGGGAGAAGGATTCAGGAGGTCCGGCCTTCTCTCCCGCGTAATCCGCTCCGCCTGCTCGCGCCGCCACCTCGCGATTCGAGCATGATCACCGGAAAGCAGCGCCTCGGGCAGGCCCCTGCCCTCCCATTCGCGTGGGCGGGTGTAGTGGGGGTATTCGAGCAGGCCGTTCTCGAAGCTCTCCTCGGTGCCGGAGGCTTCCTTGCCCATCACACCGGGAATCAGGCGCACGCAGGCGTCGAGCAGCACCATGGCGGCCATCTCGCCGCCGGAGAGAATGTAGTCGCCGACCGAAACCTCGGTCAGGCCGCGGCCCTCGATCACGCGCTCGTCGACGCCCTCGAAGCGGCCGCAGACGATGACGACGCCCTCGCCGGCGACATAGTCCCGCACCATGCGCTGGCTGAGCGGCCGGCCGCGCGGGGACATCAGCAGGCGCGGGCGGGCATCATCAGCCGGAACCGCGGCATCGATCGCCGCCGCCAGCACGTCGCAACGCAGCACCATGCCGGCGCCGCCGCCGGCCGGCGTGTCGTCGACATTGCGATGACGGCCGATGCCATGCTCGCGGATCTGGTGCGCCTCCAGCGACCAGAGGCCGGTACGCAAGCCCTCGCCGGCCAGCGAGGCGCCGAGCGGGCCGGGGAACATCTCGGGATAGAGGGTCAGGACCGAGGCGCGAAATGCCATCGCTCAAGCAAAGCGCAGCGCCGGATGCCCGTCCAGCCTCGCATAGTCATCGACGCTGGCGATGACGTTGTCGAAAGCGGTGAAGGCCGCGGCCGGCAGCATGGTCAGCACCGCGACAGCGCGCATGCCGGCGCGGCGGGCCGCCTCGACGCCGTTCGGCGCATCCTCGAAGACGATGCAGTCGGCAGGGGCAACGCCCATGCGCTCGGCCGCCGCCAGGAACATGTCGGGATGCGGCTTGCCGGGATAGCCCTGGCTCGGCGAGACGATGGTGGCGAAGCGTTGGCGCAGGGACAGCGTATCGAGGATCAGGGCGATGTTCGGCGGGGCGGCGGCGGTACCGACCGCCATCGGGACCGAATGATCGCGCGCCCGGTCGAGCAGGTCGATCAGTCCGCCGAGCGGCTTGACCAGCGGGCCGTAGACCTCGCGGTAGAGCTCTTCCTTCTCCTCGCCGAGCCGGTCGAGCTCGGCGGCGTCGGCGCCGGGGAAATGCGGGCCGATGATGTCGGAGATCGCCATGCCGGCGGTGCGTGCCGAGAAGGTCGCACGCTCGAAGGGCAGGCCGTATTTGCGGTACCAGACCTCCCAGGCGTCGTCATGGTAGCGCATATTGTCGACGATGGTGCCGTCCATGTCGAAGATCAGGCCCTTGGCCGGCGTCTCAGGCAGCATCGTCATCCTCGAACAGACCGGCGGGAGGCAGGGCCTCGATGCGCTTGGCCGCGATGTCGATGCGCGGCGCGTAGGCCTTGGTAAACGGCATCAGCACCGAGCGGCCATCCGGCGTCTCGATGTCGATGAGGTCGCCGGCGCCGTAGTTGGCGACGGCGGTGACAGTTCCGAGAGTGGCGCCATCCGGCCCGATGACGCTGCAGCCGACGAGGTCGGCTTGCAGGAACTCGTCCTCGTCCTCGGGCGCCGGCAGGCGCGAGCGCTCGATATGGAGCTTCACGCCGTTCAGGAGCTCGGCCGCCTCGCGGCTGGTCACGCCCTTGAGCCGGGCGACGACCACTTCCTTGGCGGGGCGGATGTCGGCGATCTCGAAGCGCCGGCCCTTCTCGTCGACGAGCGGGCCGTATTCGGCGAGCGCCAGCGGATCGGCCGTGAAGGTCTTGATCCGGACCTCGCCGCGCACGCCATGCGGCGCGCCGACGATGCCGAGCAGGACGAGGTCATCGCTCATCGATTGCCCTTCCGGGACAGACCGTCAGACCGCAAGGCTACAACGCCTCTCCAGTTCGTCATGCTCGCCCTTGTGGCGAGCATCCACGTCTCGAACACCGCGTTGCATCGGGAAAGACGTGGATGGTCGGGACAAGCCCGACCATGACGGGAGAGGCTCACGCAGCTCACTCAGCCGCGGGGGCCGCGGCCTTCTCGGCCTTCTTCTCGGCGCGCTCCTTGGCCTTGTCGCCGGGAACAGCCTGGTTCGGGTTGTTGCGGGCCGGGCGCTTGGACACGCCGGCAGCGTCGAGGAAGCGCAGGACGCGGTCGGTCGGCTGGGCGCCCTTGGCGAGCCAGGCCTTGGCCTTCTCGAGGTCGAGCACGACGCGCTCCGGCGAGTCCTTGGCCTTCATCGGATCGTAGGCGCCGATCTTCTCGATGAAGCGGCCATCGCGCGGCGAGCGGGCGTCGGCGACGACGATGCGGTAGTACGGGCGCTTCTTGGCGCCGCCACGGGTCAGGCGGATCTTGAGGGACATGGGTCTTCTTCCTTTGGGTGAGTGGTAAAACTACTTCTTCTTGAACGGGTTGTTGCCGAGGCCGGGCATGCCGCCGAGGCCGGGCAATTTCGGCATCATGCCGGCGGGCGGGGTGACGCCCTTGGGCAGACCGGGGAAGCCGCCCGGAGGCAGCGAAGGCAGGCCGCCGCCGGCGCCGAGCTGCTTCTGCAGTTCAGCGAGCTGGGCCGGATCCATCTTCGAGGGGTCGGGCATGCCGGCCGGCATGCCACCGCCGCCGAGCCCGAACATGCTGCCGAGCTTGCCGAGCATGCCGCCCTTCTGGCGGGCCATCTGCTTCATCATGTCCGCCATCTGGCGGTGCATCTTGAGCAGCTTGTTGATCGCCTCGGGCGAGGTGCCGGAGCCGGCGGCGATGCGCTTCTTGCGGCTGTTCTTGAGCAGGTCGGGGTTCTTGCGCTCGGCCGCCGTCATCGAATTGATGATCGCGATCTGCCGGGCGATGACCTTGTCGTCCATCTTGGCGTTGGCGATCTGGTTCTTCATCTGCGCCATGCCGGGCAGCATGCCCATCAGCCCGCCGAGACCGCCCATCTTCTCCATCTGCTGGAGCTGGGTGCGCAGGTCGCCGAGATCGAAATTGCCTTTGGCGAGACGCTGGGCCAGCGCCTGCGCCTTGTCGGCATCGACGGTGGCCGCCGCCTTCTCGACCAGGCCGACGATATCGCCCATGCCGAGGATGCGGTTGGCGACGCGCGAGGGATGGAAGTCCTCGAGCGCATCGGTCTTCTCGCCGGTGCCGACGAGCTTGATCGGCTTGCCGGTGACGGCGCGCATCGAGAGCGCGGCGCCGCCACGGCCATCGCCGTCCATGCGGGTCAGCACGATGCCGGTCAGGCCGACGCGGCTGTCGAAGGCACGCGCCGTGTTGACCGCGTCCTGGCCGGTCAGCGCGTCGGCGACGAGCAGGACTTCATGGGGATTGGTCGCCGCCTTGACCTCGGCGACCTCGGCCATCAGCGCCTCGTCGAGCGTGACGCGGCCGGCGGTGTCGAGCATGACGACGTCGTAGCCGCCGAGCTTGCCGGCCTCGACGGCGCGCCGCGCGATCTGCACGGCGCTCTGGCCGGCGACGATCGGCAGCGTCTCGACACCGACCTGCTTGCCGAGGATGGCGAGCTGCTCCATCGCGGCCGGGCGGCGCGTATCGAGCGAGGCCATCAGGACCTTCTTCTTGTCCCGGTCGGTCAGGCGTTTGGCGATCTTGGCCGTGGAGGTCGTCTTACCGGAGCCCTGCAGACCGACCATCAGGATCGGCACCGGCGGCACGGCATCGAAGGTGATGCCCTCGCCGTCGCCGCCGAGCGTGTCGATCAGGACGTCGTTGACGATCTTGATGACCTGCTGGCCAGGCGTGACCGACTTCAGCACCTCGGCGCCGACGGCGCGCTCGCGCACCTTGTCGGTGAAAGAGCGGACGACCTCGAGCGCGACGTCGGCTTCGAGCAACGCCCGGCGCACCTCGCGCAGCGCGGCGTTGACGTCGTCCTCGGTCAGCGCGCCCCTGCGGGTCAGGCCCGAGAGGATGCCGGAGAGTTTTTCGCTCAGCGTGCCGAACATGCGGTCCTGCTTTGCCTGGCCTCAAGAAGTCGACACCACCTACGCTATCCGCCAAACGGTTTCGCGCCCGAGGGCGCAGACGCGCTGTCGGGCGTTGACCTCCGGGCTCATGGCAGCTCAGCGAGCGGCCCGGTCGGCGGATGAGGTTTCGGCGATGTCGGCGAAACGAATGCGCGCGTTAAAGCGGACAAATGCGGCGAAAGTCAAGCTCGCGCACGAAACGAGAGCCCGCCTTACGCCTGCGTCGTCAGCAGATTGGCGTCCCGGGAGAGCCGCCAACGCCCGTCCGCTCCCTTGCGCAGGATGGTCAGCGTCCAGCCGGAGCGGCGGGTGGCCTTGCCGTCCGGCGCGGTCGCCGTCATCTCGATCTGGTTGCGCAGATAGGCGATGTCGCCGAGCACTGCGAGCTCATGGATGTCGCTGCGGCCCTCGATCGTCATCATCCCCATACCCTTGAGCGCGGCGGCGAAGGCCTCCTTGCCGAAGGGTTCGGCGCCCAGAACCATGAAGACGACGTCGTCGCTCATCAGGCCAAGTACGGTCTCGGCGTCGCCCGCCTTGGTCGCGCTCATCCAGGTCTCGACGAGCTCACGGATCGCCTGTTCGTCATCGCTCATGGGCTTTTCTCCCGGCGGAGGCTGCGCTAAGCGCGCCCGACTTTCCCAGCCCAGGCTCATCGGGCGACAGCAAACGCCGAGATCGATCGCATGACAAGACATTCGGGTGCAGCCCTCCTGATCGCCCTGCTTCTGGCCGGCTGCGCCGGCGCACAGCGCGAAACCGCGGCGCCGAGCGCGCGCAGGCAGGAGCGCCTCGCCGCGGTGAAAGCCGACCCGGCCGAGGCGCTGCGCATCCTCAACGCCTATCGCGCCGGCAAGGGTCTCGGCCCAGTTCGACTCGATTCGACGCTGACCGCGATGGCTCAGCGTCAGTCCGATGCGATGGCGGCCAGCGACGATCTCTCCCATGGCGCCGCCGGCAGCTTCAATTCCCGGGTCAACGCCGCCGGCCTCGACACGGTGCGCGCCGCCGAAAATCTCGGCGCCGGCTATTACTCGACGCAAGAGGCCTTCGACGGATGGAAGAAGTCGTCCGGCCACGAGGCCAACCTCTCCATGCCGCAGGCGACGCGCATCGGCCTCGCGCTGGCGAAGAACCCGCAGACCCGCTACGGCGCCTGGTGGACCCTGGTGCTCGCCGGCGAGCCGGAGAAGCGGCAGGAGATGTCTGCCGGACCGCTGGTGCCCGTGCGCGGCAGCGGAACGACGACCTTTCGCTGGGGTGCGCCGCTCTAAACCGGCACAAACATCGACAAATGCGCGGCGCCATCGGCGCCGCCGATTTGAGATGGGATTTGAGAACGATGAAGACGAATATTGCCTGTGCCGGGATCGCGCTGTTCCTGCTCTCCGGCGCAACCGGCGCCTTCGCCCAGAGCTGCGAGAAGACCTTCGCGGCGGGCGGCGAGCCCTTCCTGACCGGGATCAATTATCGCGCCTCCGGCATCGTCAAGGCCGCTCCGGCCAAGGCGCTCAACGGGCTGAAGCGCGGCATGGCCGCGGAAGGCTTTTCGAACGTCACGGTCGACCAGGAGGAAGGGACCGTGACGGGCTTCAAGGACGGCGCCGGTTCGGGCCGGCTGCAGCGCCTTCAGGGAACCGCGCGCAAGGCCGGCAACGGGAGCATCGTCGAGATTTTCTACCAACTCCAGAACGGCCAGGTCTCCGACGAAGCCTTCATCCGCACCGCCTTCTGCCGCATCATCAACGGCGCCGGCCGCTGAAGCGGCCCGACATTCGGCGGCGTCCGAGCGCCGCCGAATTTTCCGCTTTACAAGCGCCCTGCTCTGGTGATGGCTCTGGTTTTTAGCGGAGCCTTCACATCATGACCTTCGAAGCCTGGGCTGCCTTCGCCGCGGCCACCGCCGTCCTCCTCGTCATTCCCGGCCCGACCATCCTGCTGGTGATCTCCTATGCCCTAGGCCAGGGCTGGCGCACCGCCTTGCCGATGGCGGTCGGCGTCGCGCTCGGCGACTTCACCGCGATGACCCTGTCCATGCTCGGCGTCGGCGCGTTGCTGGCGACCTCGGCTGCGATCTTCACCGCGCTGAAGTGGGCCGGCGCGGCCTATCTGATCTATCTCGGCGTCAAGCTCTTCCGCGCCGGTGGCAGCCTGAATGCCGAGCCACGCCGGGATGCGAGCTCGGCGCTGAAGATGCTCGGCCACGCCTGGCTGGTGACGGCGCTGAACCCGAAGAGCATCACCTTCTTCGTCGCCTTCCTGCCGCAGTTCCTCGACCCCCGGGCCGACTTCTGGACGCAGATGCTGATCTTCGAGGCGACCTTCATCACCCTCGCCTTCGCCAACGCCTTCGGCTACGCGCTGATCGCCTCGCGCGCCCGCGCCCTCGTCGGCAATCCCCGCGCGATCGGCCTGTTCAACAAGGCCGGCGGCACGCTGCTGATCGGCGCCGGCATCGCCACCGTCGCGGTGCGCTCCGGCAGCAATTGAGGAATCACGCATGAGCGGACGCGACGCGGATACGCTCGGCTTCTACGCGGCCGAGGCTGAAGTCTATGCCGGGCGCGCCCGCGAACTCGGCGAGGCGCGGCTGCGACGCTTCGCCGGGCAACTGCCCGCCAGGGGCAAGGCGCTCGAGCTCGGCTGCGGCGGCGGGCAGGACAGCGAAGCCCTGCTCGCGCTCGGCCTCGACGTCAGCCCGACCGACGGCTCGCCCGAACTCGCCGCTGAGGCGCAAAAGCGGCTCGGCCGGCCGGTCTCGGTGCTGCTGTTCGAGGATCTCGTGGCGGATGCTGCCTTCGATGGCGTCTGGGCCAATGCCTGCCTGCTGCATGTCCCGCGCCCCGCCCTGCCCGGCATCGTCGCGAGGGTGCATCGGGCGTTGCGGCCGGGCGGTGTCTTCTATGCCAGCTACAAGGCCGGCGAAGCGGAAGGCCGCGACCGCTTCGGCCGCTATTACAATTATCCGGACGCCGCGTGGCTGCGTACGGCCTATGGCGAGGGCCGCTGGAGCCGCATCGATATCGAGGAGGATCAGGGCGGCGGTTACGACCAGGAGCCGACACGCTGGCTGCACGCGACGGCGATCAAGTTGTCTTGAAGCGACAGGCGCGGCCTTGACGCCGCGCGGTCCGCGCACAACCTGACTATGCCATGACACGCCGCAAGCTCCTGCGCCTCCTCGGCATCCCCGCCCTTCTCGGCTCCTCCGGCTTCGCCTGGGCCTCCTATGCGCGCTCGCGCAACCCCTATTATCAGGGTCCGGTCAGCGACCATTTCGACGGCCTGATCTTCACGGACGGCCGGCCCGTCACCAAGGGTTTGACCGATGTGCTGCGCTGGCAGTTCTCGAAGCGCGAGCGCGAGGTCTTCCCGGCGCACTACGAAGCGCCCCCGCAGGACAAGCCGCCTGCGCGCGTCGAAGGCTTGCGCGTCGTCCATCTCGGCCACGCCTCCTTCCTCTACCAGGTCGCCGGCCTCAACATCCTGGTCGATCCGGTCTTTTCCGAACGCGCCAGTCCGTTCTCCTTCTTCGGGCCGAAGCGGGTGAACGCGCCGGGCGTCGCCTTCGCCGACCTGCCGAAGATCGATATCGTGCTGGTCACGCACAATCATTACGACCATCTCGACGTCGAAACGCTGGCTCTGGTCCATGCCCGCGACAACCCGCGCATGATCATGCCGCTCGGCAACGACGTGATCGTCAAGGCGCGCGAGGCGAGCATGCAGGCCGAGGCGCATGACTGGGGCACGCGGCTCGAATTATCGGACAAGGTCGCGACCACGCTTGTGCCGAGCTATCACTGGTCGGCGCGTGGCGCCTTCGACCGGCGCATGGCGCTGTGGTGTTCCTTCGTGATCGAGACGCCGGCCGGCAAGCTCTTCCATATCGGCGACACCGGCTATCATGACGGCTCGCTCTACGAACAGCTCGGTCAAGAGCACGGCCCGTTCCGGCTGGCGGCGCTGCCGATCGGCGCCTATGAGCCGCGCTGGTTCATGAGCGACAACCACATGAACCCGGAAGAGGCGGTCAAGGTGATGCGCTCATTGCGGGCCGAGCAGGCGCTCGGCCATCACTGGGGCACCTTCCAGCTTACCGACGAAGGCGTCACCCGCCCGCCCGAGGCGCTCACGATCGCGCTGGAAAAGGCCGGGTTGCCCGAGGAGCGCTTCCGGCCGATGCGGCCTGGGCTGGTGTGGGAGGCGTGAGGAGCGCCTGCTCCCGAAAAAACACTCCGTCATTCCGGCCGCAGCGAAGCGGAGCGCCGGAATCCATCATAGGGAACTGCGCTCTCCGATGGCTTCCGGAACTGTGCGGCTACGCCGCTTGTCCGGAATGACCGCAGCCTTTCCGCTAATCTATTTCGGCTGGACGTAGACGTTGATCTCGAGGTTCGGGTCGCCCGCGTCCTTGAGATCGCTGACATACTCCTCGAGGAAGGCGTCCTTAACGACGATGTTCTTGGCCTCGAGATAGGCCGTGATCGTCTCATAGGTCGAATCGATATCGTCATAGGGCGCGGTGTGGACGAAGCGCAGGGCTCGGCCGACCGGTGACTGCCCATTGCGCACGCCATTCGCCAGCGGCGCGGCCGCCGCCTTGTCGACCGGCAGCATCGCCTCGAATTTGAAGCCGTTGTCATCGGTCTCGACGAAGAGGCTTAAGGGGCGCCCGGCGACCTTGAGCCCGGCCTTGTCGGCCTCCGCCCGCAGGAGAGCGATGGTCTCACCCAGCTTCTGGAAACCCTGGTCCCAGCTCGCCTGCCCAGCGAATAACAATACGGGCTTGGCCGTCAGCTGAATCTCATCGACATCGGAGGGGTCGCCCTTCTTGCCGGCGAGCGTCGCATTCGAGTCGGGCGTGCCGGTCTGCTGTTGCTGCACAGGCGGGGCCGGCTGCGGGCTGGGCAGGGTCGGCGGCGGCTGGACGGGCTGCGGCTCGGCCGGCGCCTGGGGAGCTGGCTGCACCGGCTGCGGCGTCACGGGTGATTGCGGCGCCGGCGCCGGCTGCACCGGCTGCGGCTCGGCCTGGGCCGGCTGGTTGCCCTGGTTCTGGGTCGGCACTTGCTGGGCCGGCTGGGCATTCTGTACCGGCGTCGCCGTTCCCGGCGGAGCCGCGAGCGGCGTGCTCTCCACGGCAGTCGGCGGCGCCACGCGCGTCTGCGCGGCGGCCGGATAGGCAAAGGCGAGCGCAAGTAAGAGCGCGCTGAAACTCGACTGCCGCATACCCGAATATCCCGAGCTGACACGATCGATTCGCGCCGTGCCGCAAGCTACGATGATCCCGTTACGGCAGGAAGATCGCGAAGGGTGGCAATTTTTCGGCATCGCGCTCATATACCGCCAGCATCATGGACTTGTGACGATATGAACGCCCTCGCCAATCGCCGGTTCCTCAAGATGAACGGGCTCGGCAACGAGATCACCGTGCTCGATCTGCGCGGAACGAAGCATATCGTCTCCGAGACCGAGGCGCGTGCGATCGCGAGCCAGGAGCGCACCCGCTTCGACCAGTTGATGGTCCTGCACGACGCCAAGGCGGCTGGCATCGACGCCTATGTCCGCATCTACAACACCGATGGCTCCGAGGCCGGCGCCTGCGGCAACGGCACGCGCTGCGTCGCCTGGGCGATGACCGCCGATCCTGAGATGGGCCAGGCCGGCCGCGACGGGCTCCTGCTGCAGACCAAGGCCGGGCTGCTGCCAGTGGCGCGCCTGTCGGAGGCCGTCTTCACCGTCGACATGGGCGCGCCACGCCTGGCCTGGAACGAGATTCCGCTGGCCGAGCCCTTCGATGACACCAGCCGCTTCGAATTGCAGATCGGGCCGATCGACGATCCGATCCTGCACACACCCTGCGCCGTCAGCATGGGCAACCCGCACGCCGTCTTCTTCGTCGACGATCCCTATCGCTTCAATCTCCAGCAGATCGGCCCGCTGCTGGAGAACCATCCGATCTTCCCGGATCGCGCCAATATCGGCCTTGCCGCCGTCAAGGCGCCGGACCACATCGTCCTGCGGGTCTGGGAGCGCGGCGCCGGCATCACCCGCGCCTGCGGCTCAGGCGCCTGCGCGGCGCTGGTCGCGGCCGTGCGCCGCGAGCTTTCGGAGCGCAAGGCGACCGTCAGCCTGCCCGGTGGCGACCTCGTAATCGAATGGCGCGAGAGCGACGGCCATGTGCTGATGACCGGGCCGGCCGCGCTCGACTGGGACGGCGCGCTGGAGCCCGGGCTCTTCGCCGCCGTCGCCTGATGGGCGTCGAGCTCGTCACCTTCGGCTGCCGACTGAACCTCGTCGAGAGCGAAACGATCGAGCGGCAGGCGCGCGCCGCCGGCCTCTCCGACGTCGTGGTGATCAACAGCTGCGCAGTGACCGCGGAAGCCGTGCGCCAGGCCGGCCAGGCGATCCGCCGGCTGGCCCGTGAGAAGCCGGAGCGACCGATCGTGGTCACCGGCTGTGCCGCGCAGATCGAGCCGGCGCGCTTCGCCGCCATGCCGGAGGTGGCGCGGGTGCTCGGCAATGCCGAAAAGCTCGACGCGGCGAGCTGGCGGACGCTTGCAAGCTCCAACAGCCTGCGGGCCACGGATAGGAACGACGATCCGACCGCCAAGATCGCCGTCGGCGACATCATGCAGGCGCGCGATGCTACCCCTCACCGCACGCAGGCGCTCGGCCTGCACACGCGCGGCTTCCTGCAGGTGCAGAACGGCTGCGACCATCGCTGCACCTTCTGCGTCATCCCGCTCGGGCGCGGCAATGCGCGCTCCTCGCCCGTCGCCGAGGTCGTCACCCAGGCGCGCCGGCTCGTGGCGGATGGCGCCAGCGAGATCGTGCTGACCGGGGTCGACCTGACGAGCTATGGGCGGGAGCGGCCGGGCGGGCCGACGCTCGGCGCGCTCGTCGGCGCTATCCTCGCCGCGCTGCCCGAGCTGAAGCGTTTGCGCCTGTCCTCGCTCGACGCGGTCGAGGTCGACGACGATCTGCGCGACTTGATCGCAGGAGAGCCGCGGCTGATGCCGCATCTGCACCTCTCGCTGCAATCGGGCGACGATCTGGTGCTGAAGCGGATGAAGCGCCGCCATAGCCGCAGCGAGGCCGTGAATTTCTGCGCTCAGATGCGCGCCCTGCGCCCCGACATCGTCTTCGGCGCCGACCTGATCGCGGGCTTCCCGACCGAGGACGAGGCGATGTTCTCGCGCACGCTCGCGCTGATCGAGGAGTGCGGCCTGTCCTATGTCCACGGCTTCCCGTTTTCGCCGCGGCCCGGCACGCCCGCGGCGCGCATGCCGCAGGTCCCCGGCGGCGAGATCAAGGAGCGCGCGGCCCGTTTGCGCGAGGCAGCGGAAGCAGCGCACACCCGGCATCTTTTCGCCCGGATCGGCCGGCCGCTCTCGGTCCTGACCGAGCGCGGCGATACCGGCCGAGCCGAGGACTTCACGCTGGTGCGCTTCGGGCACGGCGTCGCGCCCGGGCAGATCCTGCCGGTGACCGCCCATGCCCAAAGTGGCAAATCGCTGCTGGCGGCTTGACCGGGCTTCCCTCCACGGCCATAGCCGGCTGCGCTTCATCCGTCTCGCTGCCGTCGCAATCGGGAACTAGCCCGTGACCATGATCAGATCGCTTCGCCTGTCGGCCGCCCTCGCCACCCTCCTGTCCGCCGGCGGCGCTGCAGCGCAGTCGTATGGCGATTCCGTCAGCGGCCTCTCGGTTTCGCCACCGGCCGGCTTCAAGGCCGAAGCCGGCCAGCCGCACCCGCTCTTCGATGTGACGATCGATATCAGCTCGAAGACCGGTACGCCGAAGGCGGTGAACAGCAACGGCCAGCTCTGCACACTCGGCTTCAAGCCCGCGGCGCAGAACGCCCAGCTGACTCGCAAGGTCATCAACGCGCAGATGGCCAGGCCGGAGTGGCAGCAGCTCTATCGCACGATGTTCGAAACGATTGGCACCGTGTCCGACCTCAAGCTGTTCGAGCATCAGGGCTTCAACGGCATCGAGCTGATCGTGACGCCCAAGGCCGGACCGAACGCGCAAGGTGTGCGCATGTTCGCCTCGACCCTGGAGACCGCCAAAGGCCGGACGGCGCTGATCTGCGCGACCGACCAGACGGGGCTGGCCACCGCGCTGCCGCTGCTCAAGGCGCTGCGCGCTACGATCCACGCGCCGGAATAAGCGCCTTTCAGCCTCCTGGAACATCCTTCGAGACGGCCGCTTGCGCGGCCTCCTCAGGATGAAAGCTTTGGAACCGAAACCGCTCAACCCTTCTGCGCGGCGATCTCCTCGCGCAGCGCCCGGCGCAGCACCTTGCCGACATTGGTCTTCGGCAAAGCGTCGCGGAAGATGATTTGCCTGGGGACCTTGTAGCCGGTGAGGTTCTCCTTGCAGAAGGCGCGCAGCTCCTCGGCCGTGACGGCCGTGTCCCGTTTCACCACGAAGGCGGTCACAGCCTCGCCGGAATGCTCGTCCGGCAGGCCGATGACGGCCGATTCGAGCACGCCGGGGTGCTTGGCGAGCACGTCCTCGACCTCGTTCGGGTAGACATTGAAGCCGGAGACCAGGACCATGTCCTTCATCCGGTCGACGACCTTGATCTGCCCATCCGGCAGGAAGACGCCGACGTCGCCGGAGCGGAAATAGCCATCCGCCGTCATCACCTTGGCGGTCTCGTCCGGCCGGTTCCAGTAGCCGGCCATCACCTGCGGCCCGTGGATGCAGATCTCGCCGGGCTCGCCGACCGGCACGTCGTTGCCCTCGGCGTCGCGGATGGCGAAGTCGGTCGACGGCAACGGGTAGCCGATCGTGCCGGTGAACTCGGTGATGTCGGTGCGATTGACCGAGGCGACGGGCGAGGTCTCCGACAGACCGTAGCCCTCGATGATCGGCCGGCCCGTGACCTCCTTCCAGCGCTTTGCCACGGCGGCCTGCGTCGCCATGCCACCGGCGATGGCGAAGCTGAGCTCCGAGAAGTTCACGTCCTTGATCTCGGGATGGCTGGCGAGCGCGTTGTAAAGCGTGTTGACGCCGGAGAAGAGCGTGAACCGGCTCGCCTTCAGGGTCTTGATGAAGCCGGCAATGTCGCGCGGATTGGCGATCAGCAGCCCCTTGGCGCCGATGCGCAGCATGAACATGCAGCAGCAGGTCAGGGCGAAGATGTGATAGAGCGGCAGCGCCGTGACCATGACGTGCTGGTAGTCACTGCGGCCATGCGGCGCCTCGAGCTGCCAGCCGAGCCAGAGCGCGCATTGCGCGACATTGGAAGCGACGTTGTGATGCGTCAGCGTCGCGCCCTTGGCGATGCCGGTGGTGCCGCCGGTATATTGCAGGAAGGCTACATCCTCGGGCGCGACCGTGACCGGGCTCATCGTCCCCGGATGGGCGAAGATGGTCTTGAGCGGCACCGCACCCGGCAGGTCGTAGGGCTTGACCACCTTCTTGATCTTGCGGGCGACGAAATTGACGATCGTCCCCTTGAAGCCCATCAGGTCGCCGGCAGTGGCGATCAGGATGGCGTCGAGCTTGAGATTGGGCCGCGCCTCCTCGACGACATGGGCGAAGTTCTCGATCACCACCAACGCCCGCGCGCCGGCGTCGTTGATCTGATGCGTCAGCTCGCGGGCGGTATAGAGCGGGTTGACGTTGACGACGGTGAAACCGCCGATCAGCGCGCCGAAGATCGTCGCGGGATAGGCGAGGATGTTCGGCATCATTAGCGCGATGCGGTCGCCCTTCTTGAACCCCTGCGCCTGCAGCCAGCCGGCGAAGGCGCGCGCCGCGCGCCCGACCTCGGCGAAGGTGATCGACTTGCCGAAGCTCTCGAAGGCCTGGCGATCGGCATAGGTCTCGCAGGCATTGCGGATCAGGTCGGCAAGCGTGCCGACCCCGGCTTCATCGATCACCGGCGGCACGGCCGGCGGATAATGCGCCAGCCAGGGGCGCGCATCCGATGTCGCCTGAGCCACGGAAAGAGCCGTCATCCCCATCCTCCCTCTGCGGTCCGCCCTGTTGCCGGGCCTGGATGCCGCGTGGCGGACGCCCGGCTGCCAGCCGGCCACGATCCGCACCTTCTGATTGTCCAACGCTACACTGCGCAAGCCTAGCGGCGGGCGCAAGCACCCGCCGCTAGAAAGTTTACATATAAACCGTCTTGCTGCAACTCGGTAAAGGCGGCGCTCGACGAGCCTGCAAGCCAGGCACCACCGCGAGCCGGGGCGGAACCCGGCCAGGCTGGAATGGCCTGGCCGAGGGAACCGTCATCATCTTTTAGTTCATAGACTTTAGTCTAAATTCCTTCGTTCCAGCCAATTTGCCGCGCCGGCTGGAACGGGACTCTAGCGCGCCAGTGCCATCGCCTGCGCCGCGACCACCGCGTCGGCCGGCTTGCCGGCGAGTTCGGCGAGATGATCGAAGCGGGCGCTGAACGAGCCGACGCCCGCCGTCGCCGAGCGCAACTCGACGATCAGCCCTGCCATCTCCGCCTCCGGCATCAGCGCGTTGATCTGGTCCCAGCCGCGCCAGCCCGGCCGCGCATCGTAGCCGAGGATCTGGCCGCGCCTGGCCGAGACGATCGCCGAAGCCCGCGACATCGCATCCGAGGGGATCACGATCTCGACCGCCAGGATCGGCTCCAGCAGCACGGGCCTGGCCTGCGGGCAGGCCTCGCCCATGGCGATCCGCGCCGCCTGGCGGAAGGCCATGTCGGAGGAATCGACCGTGTGGTAGGAGCCGTCGGTCAGCGTCACCTCGATGTCGACGAGCGGAAAGCCGAGCGGGCCGCGCTGGCAGTAGTCGCGCACCCCGGCCTCGACCGAAGAGATGTACTGTCTCGGCACGACGCCGCCGGTGATGCGATCGACGAAGCGGATGCCCTCGCCACGCGGCAGCGGCGCGATCTCCAGCACGACATCGCCGAACTGGCCGTGCCCGCCGCTCTGCTTGCGGTGCCGGCCGCGGGCGCTGGCCTTGCCGCGCAAGGTCTCGCGATAGCCGATCTGCGTTGCGCCGCTGTCGACATTCACGCCGTAGCGCCCGGCGAGCCGTTCGAGCGCGACGCGCAGGTGCATCTCGCCCTGGCCGGACAGGCGCATCTCGCCGAATTCCGCACGATGCTCGAGAGCGAGCGCCGGATCCTCATCGATCAGCTTGGCGAGGCCGGTGGTGAGCCTGACATCGTCCTTGCGATCCTTGACGCCGACCGAGAGCGCATGGACCGGCTCGGGCGGCGCCAGAGCGCTGACGACATCGGGCCGGACCTTGCCGACCGCGACCGCGTCGCCTGTGCGTACGCCTTCCAGCCGCGCGAAGGCGACGGTCTCGCCTTCCTCCGCCGCCGGGCGGCGCTGCTGCTCGGCGCCCTTGAGTTCGAGCACGCCGGCAATGCGCGCTTCGACGCCGCCGGACGAGGTGATCACGTCGCCTTCCGCCATCCGGCCGCGCAGCACACGCGCCAGCGAGACCTTGCCGCCCTGGCCGGACTGCCAAGTCTTCATGATGAGCGCCAGCGGCACGCCACTGTCGACCACGCCGATGCGGCCGCGTGTCACCTCGAGGGACGGCGCCTCGTGCCTCAGCGCCTTGAGCAGGCGGGTGACACCGTTTCCGCGCTCGGCCGCGCCGATCAGCACCGGCACGACATGGCGCTGCTTGAGCTCGCGGGCGAGGTCATCGAAGACGAGATCGCGCGGCGGCTCGATGTCGCCGAGCAGGCCTTCCATCAGCTCGTCATCATAGTCGGCGAGCTTCTCCAGCATCGAGAAGCGGGCGTCGCGCTCGCGCTCGACCTCCTCGGGCGCCAGCGGCACGACCTCGCTCGGCGCGTGCTCGCGATAGATGAAGGCGCGCTCGAGCGCGAGATCGATGAAACCGACGGCGATGCCACCCTGCCAGATCGGGATCTGCCGGAGCAGCAGCGGGGTGCGCGAGGCGCGCTGCAGCAATCCGAGCGTCTCACGCACGCGCCGGGACGCGGAATCGATCTTGTTGAGGAAGAGGAAGCGCGGGATGTCGGCTTCCTCGAGCTCGCGCAGCACGAGCTCCAGCGCCGGCGCCTTGCGGTCATCGGCCTCGCAGACCACGACCGCGGCGTCGACAGCCGGCAGGACATGGCGCATCTCCTGAAGGAATTCGACGGAGCCGGGGCAATCGATGAAGGTGTAGCGCTCGCCCATGAAGTCGACTGTCGCGACATTGGGCTCGGTGCTCATCTGATGGGAGCGCGCTTCCGGCGAGGCGTCGCCGACGCTGTTCTTCGTCTTGACGGAGCCGGCGCGCGAAACAGCGCCGCAACGCTCCAGAATGCTCTCGAACAGGCTGGTCTTGCCGCTCTGGAAGGGACCGACGATCGCGATGCATCGCGGCCCCCTTGCTCTGACGCCGGACGGGTTTCCTCCAGTGCTGGAAGTCGCAGCCATGTCGTCCTCCTTCGGTTCTGGCCGCGCGGACAAGGCTTCAAAAGCCTTCTGTCCGAAGCGGCGGTTGACCGGCGGGAACGGAAAGTGAAGCGCCCACGCCGGAGAGGCGGCGGTCGCTCGGGCCCGACTGGGTCGGGCGGCCGTCGAAGAGGGATGTCGAAGGGCAGGTTCGCGCCGTTCAGGAGCCGGCGCAAGCGGAATATTAACCGCAGTCTCAGGCCGGCTCGGACCGGCGCGCGCCATGCGCCTGTCCCCATAGCGTCATCGCCTCGAAGATCGGCGCCAGCGCCCAACCGCGCTCGGTCAGCGCATATTCGACCTTGGGCGGCACCGTCTCCTGCACGCTGCGCGAGATGATGCCGTCCTCCTCCAGCGCCCGCAACTGCAGGGTCATCATGCGCTGGGTCACATGCGGCAGCAGCCGGCGCAGCGCGTTGAAACGGCGTGGCCCCTGCGTCAGCTGGAACAGGATCAGCGCCTTCCACTTGCCGCCGATCACGTCGATCGTCGCCTCCACCGGGCACCAGACATAGGGGATGTCCTTGAGCGAGGGGCGCATCGGCTACTCCAATCAAGTATAAAAATTGTGCGTACTTATGCTTTGGATACTGCCCTGTTATGCCTCCGCCATCAACCGATGGAGGACATGATGCTCGCGATCATGGGAGCGACGGGACAGACGGGCGGCGCGGCGTTGACGGCCGCTCTCGCAGCCGGTCATGCGGTCAAGGCGATCGTCCGGGAACCGAACCGAGCCGGAGCGCTTGCCGACAAGGGCGCCGCCCTGGCCAAGGCCGACCTCGACGATGTCGGAACACTGACGGCAGCCTTTGCCGGCACGGACGCTGTCTACGTCCTGAACCCGGTGCCGCACGCCGCCGGGGATGTCTTCGCCGCTGCGGCAAAGAACGGGGCAATGATCGCGGAAGCGATCCGCCGCGCCGGCGTGCCGCATGTGGTGGCGCTGTCGTCGAGCGGTGCGCATCGCGCTGAAGGGACCGGCATCGTCAGGGCTCTGCACGATTTCGAGCAGGCGCTGCGCGGTGCGGCACCCTCGCTGACTTTCATCCGCGCCACCGAGTTCATGGAGAACTGGGGCAGCGTCCTTGGTGTCGCGGCCGAGCACGGCATCCTGCCGAGCATGCGCCAGCCGCTCGACACCGCCGGCGAGACCGTCTCCGCGATCGATGTCGGCCGGCAGGCGGCTGTCGAGCTCGCTCGCCCGCATGCCGGTGAGCGCATCGTCAACCTGAAGGGGCCGGCCGAGTATTCGCCCGAGGACGCAGCGCAGGCGCTGACCGAACTGCTCGGCAAGCCGGTCCTGGCCGTAGCGACGCCGCGTCAGGAGTGGGAGCCGGGGCTCATCGCTGCGGGCTTGAGCGCGAGTCATGCCCGCGAACTCGCCGGGCTCTACGATGCCATGAACGCCGGCCGCGCCAGCTTCGAGGAGATCGGCGAGACGCGCCGCGGCAGCGTCTCGCTGAAACAGGCGCTGGCCGGTCTGCTGGCCTAGCGATTGCGCCTTTGACCACGCAGCGTCGGCAGGCCGATGCCGACCGCGTCGAAGCCGCCATCGACGGCCAGCACCTGGCCGGTGATGTAGCTCGCCTTATCGCTGCACAGGAAGAAGATCGCCTCGGCGAGTTCTTCTTCCGCGCCATAGCGGGCAAGCGGGATGGCGTCGTGATAGTCGGCGCGGATCTCCGGCGAATGCACGGCCTTGGCCATCGCGGTCTCGACCGGGCCGGGTGCGACGGCGTTGACGCGAATGCCGAGGCCGGCGAGCTCGGCCGCCTGCTGCTTGGTGAGATGGGCGAGCGCCGCCTTGCTGGTGCCGTAGGCGACGCGCAGCGTCGAGGCGCGCAGGCCCGAGATCGAGGTGATGTTGACGATGGCGCCGCCGCCATTGTCGGCCATCACCGGCGCGGCCGCCTGCGTCGTCAGGAACGGCCCGTCGAGGTTGACCGCGAGGACGCGCTGCCATTCGGCATAGCTCGTCTCGAGCAGCGGCTTGAACACGGCGGTGCCGGCATTGTTGACGAGAGCATCGAGCCGTCCGAAGCGCTCGACCACCGCATCGACCGCCTCGGCGACCTGCTCGGGAATCGCGACGTCGCAGCCGATCGACATCGTCGCGGTGGGCGCGTCGAGATCGGCCATCGCCCTGGCGAGTTCCGGCTCGTCGATGTCGAGCAAGGCGACGCGCCAGTTGTCGGCGAGGAAGCGCTTGGCCGTCGCCAGCCCGATCCCGCGCGCGGCCCCGGTGACGAGGGCGGTCTTGATCGAACTCTCGGACATGATGCTGCTCCGCTATCCATAACCCTGCGGCTTGCATACAGCCCGGCGCGGCCAGCCGGAAGCGCGCCTAGCGAAACGCCGCCAGCAGCAGGAACAGGCCGGAGAGCAGCATCATCCCGTCGAGCAGGCGCTGGAAGGTACGCTCATCCATGCGCCGCACCAACGCCTTGCCGATGAAGGCGCCGAGCATCAGCGAGGAGCCGACGATGACTCCCTTGGCGAAGATCGCCAGCGGCATCGCGCCGAAGCTACGGAAAGTCCCGACCTTGGTCAGATAGATGAACAGCGAGGTCGCGGCCTCCGTCGAGAGCAGCGCGCCCTTGCTCAGGCCGTAGGCGGCGAAGGCGGGAACGCTGAGCGGCCCCGTCGAGAGCACGAGGCCGGTCAGGAAGCCGATCGCCGCCCCGGCCAGAGCCAACTGCCAGAGGCCGAGCCTGATCTGCCGCGCCGCGAGCCAGTGCCGCCCGGGAATCATCAGCAGGAAGAACAGGCCGAGGCCGATATCGATCGCCGCCGCCGGCAATTGCAGCAGTGTGCGCGCACCGAGCATCGCCGCCGGGATGCCGGGCAGCGCATAGGCGAGGAAGGCGCGCCAATCGACCTCGCGCCACCAGGCCGCGAGCCGCGCCAGATTCGCCATCACCGCGGCGACGGCCATGATCGGCACCGCTTGCTTCGGCCCGAACGACCAGACCAGCACCGGCAGGAGCATGATCGAGGAGCCGGTCCCGACCACGCCGCCGACGGTGCCAGCGATCAGCCCGACCGCCAGGGTGAACAGCGAGGCATAGGACAGGATCTCGGCCGGCATGCTGAATTTCGTGGCCCTGCCGGCGACATTGCGCAAGATGGGCGGGAACTGGTCCGGCTCGACCATCGCAGCGTCTCGACAAAGCCGCCGCCCTGCTGTATGGCCACGCCCTCAACTGAAAACAGCGAGCCGAAAGCCCGCGCTACCCGCGCGAACACGGCCATGGAGATAGCCATGAACATCATCGAGCAGCTCGACAAAGAGCAGATCGCCAAGCTCGCCGAGAGCAAGGAAATCCCGCATTTCCAGCCCGGCGACACCGTGCAGGTCAACGTCAAGGTCAAGGAAGGCGAGCGCAGCCGCGTCCAGGCCTATGAAGGCGTCGTGATCGCCCGCAATGGCGGCGGCCTCAACGAGAGCTTCACCGTCCGCAAGATTTCCTATGGCGAGGGCGTCGAGCGCGTCTTCCCGCTGTATTCGCCGAACCTCGACTCGATCAAGGTCGTCCGCAAGGGCAAGGTTCGCCGCGCCAAGCTGTATTACCTGCGCGATCGCCGCGGCAAGTCGGCCCGTATCGCCGAGCGCGTCGACGCCAAGCCGGCCAAGGGCGAGAGCAAGGGCAAGTAAGCCGCTCTTCCTTTTCCACGATTTCAGGAACGCGGCCTTCGGGCCGCGTTTTTTGTTGCCTGCGCCGTGGAAGGAGCATAGCCAGGCATTCCTGATACGCATATCGATATCATGATATGGCAATTGCAATGCGTTTCAGTCATTGCTATGTAAGCACATCATTAGCAAGCTATTTATGTGAACGCTATGGACTCCCCGGAGCTTCAGGCCACCTTCACCGCCGAGCTGGCGTCAGCCAACCGCAAGCTCAGGGCACTGGTCGACGAGCGCGCTCGCGACATGGGCCTGACGCTGTCGCGGGCTCGCCTCCTGATGCAGCTCGCCAAGGCCGACGGGCCGATCCAGTCCGACCTCGCCGGGCTACTCGAGATCGAACAGCCGACATTGGTGCGCCTGCTCGACGGCCTCGAACGCGCCGGCATGATCGAGCGCCGTGCCGCCCCCGGCGACCGGCGGGCCCGGCGGGTGTTCCTGACACCGGTGGCGCGCGCCCAGGCCGAGGACATCCTTGCCTTCCTGACCGAATTGCGCGCCGATGTGCTCGACGGGATCGACAGGGAGGAGTTGGAAATCGCGCTGCGCGTGCTCTCCCGGATGTCACGGAACATCGCCGCCACGCGCGGGGCGGCTGGATGAACACGCCCTCCCCCGCTCCGCAAGCTGCACCGCCACCGTCTCCTGCGCCTGGGGGCATGAGCCGCGCCCGGGCCTTCGCCTACATGCTGGCCGCGACGATGCTGGCGATGACGCAGCAGGTCGGCGCTAATCTCATCACGACCAATGTCTACCAGATCCAGGGCGATCTCGGCGCCACCGTCGCCGAGACCAACTGGCTGATCGCCGCCTATCTGGCGCCGAACGTTTCGCTCTCGATCGCCCTGATCAAGATCAGGATGCAGTACGGCCTGCGCAACTTCGCCGAGATCAGCATCGTCGGCTTCGTGATCGCCGCCCTGCTGAATTTCTTCGTGCACGACCTGCAATCGGCGCTGGTCGTGCGCTTCATGAGCGGCATCGCCGCCGCGCCGCTGTCCTCGCTCGCCTTCCTCTACATGATCGAGCCGCTGCAGCCACGCCAGAAGCTGACGGTCGGCCTGTCGCTTGCGCTGACCAACACCACGCTCGGCATCCCCGTCACCCGGCTGCTCTCGCCGAGCCTGCTCGAGATCGGCGGCTTCCATGGCCTGACCCTGTTCGAGATGGGGCTGGCGCTGGTCGCATTCGGCCTGGTCTACGCCCTGCCTCTGACGACGCCGCCGCGGGTCAAGGTGATCGGGCCGCTCGACGGCGTCAGCTATCTCCTGATCGCGCTCGGCTTCGGTGCCATCGCCGTCGCGCTCTCGCTCGGGCGGATCTACTGGTGGCTGGAAGCGCCCTGGCTCGGCTGGCTTTTTGCCGGCGCGGTCGCCTGCCTGATGCTGGCTGCGATCATCGAACTGCGCCGCCAGAGCCCGCTCATCGACATACGCTGGCTGACCAGCCCGGCGACGCTGCATTACGCCACCGTGCTGCTGCTCTTCCGCGTCGTGCTGGCCGAGCAGACGGTCGGCGCGTCGAATTTCTTCCAGGCGCTCGGGTTCCAGAACGAGCAGACCCTGCCGCTCTATGGCGTGATCCTGGCGGCGATCCTGGCCGGCGGCTTCACCTGCGCGGCACTGCTGCGGCCCGGGCGGGAGAATGCCTTCTACGCGGCGTCGCTAATCTGCATCATGACCGGCGCGCTCCTCGACAGCAACGCCACCAGCCTGACCCGGCCGGACGACATCCATCTCAGCCAGGCGCTGGTGGCCTATGGCTCGGCCCTGTTCCTGCCGGCGGCAATGGGACAGGGTCTCGCCCCGGCGCTGGCGCGCGGACCGGTCTATATCCTCAGCTTCTTCGTGATCTTCCTGTTCACCCAGAGCATTGGCGGCCTGCTCGGCTCGGCGCTGTTCGGCAGCTTCATCACCCTGAGGACCAGCTTCCACTACAGCCAGCTCGCCGAGCATTTCTCGCTGGCCAATCCGCTCGTCGCCGAGCGCATCCAGCAGCTCGGCGGCGCCTATGGCCATATCCTGACCGATCTCGGGCTGACACGGGCCGAAGGCATCACCCTGCTCGCCCAGCAGGCAGTCCGGGAGGCGACCGTGCTCGCCTATAACGACGCCTTCCTGCTGATCGCCCTGATCGCCGGCAGCGCGCTGATCGGACTCCTCACCCACCTTGTCGTCCTGCGCTTGCGGGAACGCCTCGCTGCTCCCGCCGTCCCCCCTGCTCCCGCGCCCCAGCCATGACCCGCATCGTCCACTCGCTCTCAACCTATATCGCGCTCGCCGTCGGCCTCGCTGGCATCGGCGTCATCCTCTACGCATGGCGGCTGCCGCCCTTCGCCAGCGCAATCGAGACCACAGAGAACGCCTATGTGCGTGGCCAGGTCACGGTGATCGCGCCGCAGCTCGCCGGCTATGTCGCCGAGGTGGCGGTGCAGGATTTCGCGACGGTCAAGCAGGGTCAGCTTCTCGTTCGCATCGACGAGCGAATCTTCCAGCAGCGGCTGGAGCAGACTCGCGCCAGTCTCGCGGCGCAGCATGCCGCGCTCGCCAATTCCGAGCAGGCCCGCCACGCTGCCGAGGCACGCCAGCGCGCCAGCGAAGCCAATGTCGCCAGCGCCGAGGCAGCCCTTCGCACCGCGGAAGCCAATTGGGGCCGCATCGAGCCGTTGCGCGAGCGCGGCGTCGTCAACCAGACCAATGCCGACCAGAGCCTGCAGGCGCTCGACCAGGCTAAAGCCGCGTTGACGGCAAGCCACGCCGCGGTCGACGTCTCCCGTCAGGACGTGCAGAGCGCCATCGTCAACAAGGCTTCGCTGGAAGCAGCGGTGCAGGGCGCCGAGGCGGCCGTCCATCTCGCCGAGATCGACCTGCAGAACACCCGCATCACCGCGCCGCAGGACGGGCGTCTCGGCGAAGTCTCGGCCCGGCTCGGGCAATATGTCTCGGCCGGCACGCAATTGATGGCGCTGGTGCCGAGCCAGGTCTGGGTGGTCGCCAACTTCAAGGAGACACAGCTCTCCGGCATGCGCATCGGCCAGAAGGTGAGCTTCACGGTCGACGCGCTGCGCCATGCCCGGCTGACCGGCACGATCGAGCGCTTCTCGCCGGCAGCCGGCTCGGAATTCAGCGTGATCCGACCGGAGAACGCCACCGGCAACTTCGTCAAGATCGCCCAGCGCGTGCCGGTGCGCATCGCGATCGATCCCGGCCAGGGCCTGGCCGAGCGGCTCGCGCCGGGCATGTCGGTGGTGGTCAGCGTCGATACTTCGCAGCGCTGACGCGCCGCATGACCTGATCAATCGGCGATATCGACGTCCGTGAGCTGGAAGCCGGCCGATGTCTTCGTGAAGGTGAAGATGCTGCCGCCGCAGGCGATGGCGTAGACCTCGTTCCCGGCGCCGTCGCGGTCGTATACCGGCTTGGTGCGCTGGAGGCAGGCGCGGTTCTTCGCGGTGAAATCCTGCGGCCAGGCCTTGGCGCGGAACTGCGCTGCGTTGCTGATGGAGGCGTCGGCCATATAGGGCAGCTTCGTCATGGCGGCGACGGCTGCCGGATCATTGGCTTTCAGCGCTGCCCGGAACTTTCCGATGAAACCATCGAATTCCTGCTGCACCGCCGGAGAGGCAACGGCTTTTCGCGGCGCCTGGGCGAAGGCGGGAGCGAGGGAAGCGAGAGCGGCAACGATCACAAGGCCCGGCAGCGTCTTCATGCGTCAGCTCCGTCCGTTCGATCGACCAGCACACTGAAGCTGATCGGGAATGGAGCCTACCGCAACGTCAGCAACCGCTCCAGCAGCAGCTTCACGTCGGCTTCCGTCTGGTAGAGCCCGAAGCCCACGCGCAGGCGATCGCCGCGCAGATCGACGGTGATGCCCGCCTGCTTCAGCTTCTCATGCCACAGCGCCGCGTCGGCATGGCGGAAGGTCAGGAAATTGCCGCGCGCCGGCTCGTCCAACGGCACGACCAGGTTCTCCAAAGCGAGTGCGCCGCAGGACTGCTTTGCCAGCCCATCAGTGAAAACCGCCTGCAAGACATGGGCATGAGCGTGGATCGCCGACGCGTCGAGCCCCTTGGCCTCGAGCCAGTCGAACATCGCGCCCATACGGTAGAGGCCGGAGGGGTCGAAGGTCGCGCCCATGAAGCGCCAGCCATTCTCAGCATAGCCGATGCTTCCTTGCGCGCCCGAGAGCGCGCCGAAGGTGGCATACCAGCCGGTGTCGCGCGGGCGCATCGCGAAGCCGGGCGGGCAGTGCATGAAGCAGGCGCCCTCGCCCGACATGGCGTATTTGTAGCCGCCGGCGATGTAGAAGGCCCTGTCGGCGATGGCGGATAGGTCGGTCGGCCGGGCCAGGAAGCCGTGATAGCCGTCGATGACGACGAGCCGGCCGGGGGCGCTGACGCCATCGACCAGTGCCTCCAGATCGGTCAGGGCATAGCCGGAATTGAAGTGGACCTGGCTGACGAAGACCATGTCGGGGTCAGAGCCCTGCTGTGCCGTCGCGACCAGCCGCTCGGTCAGGCCAGCGAAGGGCTCGGCCGGCACCACGGTGAGTTCGATCAGCCCGTCCTCGGCGAGCCGCTCGATCTGTCGCCGGAAGGAATGGAACTCGGCATCGCTGGTCAGGACGCGCGGCTTGCGCTCGCGCGGCAGGCAGGAGAGCAGCCGGTTGACGAATTCATGGGTGTTGTTGGCGGGAACGAGCCCGTCGATGCCGGGCAGATTGAGATGCCGGGCCACACCCTGCGCGACCTTCTGCCAGACCGGCCCCAGCACCTCCTGCCACTTGCCGTCGACGAGGCGGGCAGCATCGTCCCAGGCGCGCAAATGTGCCTCGCGGGTGACGTCCGGCCAGAAATGATGGCTGTGGGCGGCGAAATGCAGCTTGGCCGGCCAGTTCTGGCGGAAGCGCGAGAACTCGGCGGAAAGGTCGAAGGGCGGAAATCCGAGCCCTGCGGGAGCCGTCCTCATCTGGTCCATCATCCTGCTCCGCAGCCTTGCCGATCCGGCAAAATACTTTAAACTTAAAATATCTCGTGCCTTCCCTCAGTCAAGGCGCGAGGCGAGCGAGGGCGGCATCATGACCAGTGGGACGGGCGATCACCAGAGCCGGATCGAGCCGGGCATGCAGACCGATTTCAAGGAGCGGATGGATTACGGCTCCTATCTCGGCCTCGACCTGCTGCTCGCGGCGCAGAAGCCCTTGAGCGACGCCCCCGACGAGTTGCTGTTCATCACCATCCACCAGGTCCAGGAACTCTGGCTGAAGCTCGCCACGCATGAGCTCGACGGCGCCATCGCCGCGATCCGGGCCGACGAGTTGCAGCCAGCCTTCAAGTCGCTGGCGCGCGTCTCGCGCATCCAGGCGCAGCTCGTCACCGCCTGGGACGTGCTCTCGACCATGACTCCATCAGACTATCTCGCCTTCCGCGATGCGCTCGGCCAGTCCTCCGGCTTCCAGTCCTATCAGTATCGCGCGCTTGAATTCCGCCTCGGCGCCAAGGATCCGCGCATGGCGGCGATGCACAAGCATCACCCCGAACATCACGCCCATCTACAGGAATTGCTGAACGCGCCGAGCCTCTATGACGAGGCGCTGCGGCTCTTGGCCCGGCGCGGCCTGCCGGTCCCGGCGGAGTGCGTGGAACGTGACTGGAGCCAGCCGCATGTGGCTAACGAAGCGGTGAAGGCGGCGTGGCTCTCGATCTACCGCGACACGCACCGCTATTTCGATCTCTACGAGCTCGCCGAGGAGCTGGTCGATGTCGAGGACCAGTTCCAGCAGTGGCGCTTCCGCCACATGAAGACGGTCGAGCGCATCATCGGCTTCAAGCCGGGCACCGGCGGCTCCAGCGGGGTCAAGTTCCTGAAGACGGCGCTGGAGCGCTCGTTCTTCCCGGAGCTGTGGCAGCTGCGCAGTGAGCTTTAGGACGAAGGCGCACTTGCTACGTCATGCTCGCCCTTGTCGCGAGCATCCACGTCTTGAATACCGCTCTCTAGGAACGAAGACGTGGATGGTCGGGACAAGCCCGACCATGACGGGAAGCGTTACTCGTTGTTCCCGAAGGTCATATCCCGCCGCGCCGTCAGGATGCTGATCGAATAGCCGGCGATCACGTCGACCAGCGCCATCAGCGTGATGATCACGAAGGTGCCGGTGCCGAAACCGGGAATGAACAGAAAGATCAGCCCGCAGGCGATGAACACCACCATGGACAGGCCATGGTTGAGGATCGAGCTCGACTTGGCGCTGGTCGCGTTCATGATCTCGAAGAACAGCACGATGGTCGAGATCGCGAGCAGGAGCTCGCTGACCGTCAGCACGAAGGCCGTGCCGGAGGGCAGCCCGATGCTCAGGAGTTCGCGCGAGAGCGGCACGCCCATCGCCGCAACGGTGACGCCATAGGCGATGACCGCCAGCAGCATGAAGGGGAAGAAGCGCGCCATCGCATCACCAATCCGTTTGCCGGCGCAGCCTGCCCTTTCGCAGCGCACCCGGAGCCGCTAGATATCAGCCCTGCACAGAACGCGCTACGCGCCTGCCGCTGCGACAGCGCCGCCGCGTTGCCCGTGCAGTTTGGAACTGGTAGAAGCGGGTCATGACGGTGAAGCGGCAGAACAGGGGCGAAGTCCGGCGCGTGATGCGCCGCACGCTGAACCTGCGCCGTTTTCCGACCACCCAGGGCTTTGCCGCGCTGCATGACCATGCCCGCCTGCCCTGGCGCTTCTTCGGCCGTTTCACGGCCTCGCTCGCAGCCGGCCTTACCCACGCCTGAGACTGGCCGTCCGGCCGGCGACAGGCTTTTGCGATGCGTGCTGGCCCTTGAAGGGCCCTACCTGATTTCCATACCGAAGGCGATGAAGCCATGACTGCGACCAAGGCCCCCACCACCCTCTACGACAAGATCTTCGAGGACCATGTCGTCGACCGCCAGGACGACGGCACCTGCCTGCTCTATATCGACCGCCATCTCGTCCACGAGGTCACCAGCCCGCAGGCCTTCGAGGGCTTGCGCATGACCGGCCGCAAGGTCCATGCGCCGACCAAGACGCTCGCCGTCGTCGACCACAACATCCCGACGACCGACCGCAGCAAGGGCATCGCCGAGGAAGAGAGCCGGATCCAGGTCGAGGCGCTGGCCAAGAACGCGAGGGAATTCGGCGTCGAGTACTTCAACGAGCTCGATATCCGCCAGGGCATCGTCCACATCGTCGGCCCCGAGCAGGGCTTCACCCTGCCCGGTACCACCATCGTCTGCGGCGACAGCCACACCTCGACCCATGGCGCCTTCGGCGCCTTGGCCCATGGCATCGGCACCTCGGAGGTCGAGCATGTGCTCGCCACCCAGACGCTGATCCAGAAGAAGGCCAAGAACATGCTGGTCCAGGTCGACGGCAAGCCCGCTCCGGGCGTCGGCGCCAAGGACATCACGCTCGCCATCATCGGCGAGATCGGCACCGCCGGCGGCACCGGCTCGGTGATCGAGTATGCGGGCGAGGCCATTCGCGGCCTCACCATGGAAGGCCGCATGACCGTCTGCAACATGTCGATCGAGGGCGGCGCCCGCGCCGGCATGGTCGCGCCGGACGAGAAGGCCTACGCCTATCTCAAGGACCGCCCGAAGGCGCCGAAGGGTGCCGCCTGGGACGAGGCGCTGCGCTATTGGGAGACGCTGCGCAGCGACGAGGGCGCGCATTTCGACCGCATCGTCAGGCTCGACGCCGCCAACCTGCCGCCGATCGTCTCCTGGGGCACCAGCCCCGAGGACGTGATCTCGGTCACCGGCGCGGTGCCTGATCCCGAGCAGATCGAGGACGAGGTCAAGCGCGCCTCGAAGAAGCGGGCGCTCGAATACATGGGCCTGACCGCCGGCACCAAGATGACAGAGATCCCGCTCGACGTGATCTGGATCGGCTCCTGCACCAATGGCCGCATCGAGGACCTGCGCACCGTCGCCAAGATCGTCGAGGGCAAGAAGATCCATGAGAGCCTGGACTACGCCATGATCGTCCCTGGCTCCGGCCTGGTGAAGCAGCAGGCGGAGGCCGAGGGGCTCGACAAGATCTTCCTCGCCGCCGGCTTCGAATGGCGCGAGCCGGGCTGCTCGATGTGCCTCGGCATGAACCCCGACCAGCTCAAGCCGGGTCAGCGCGCCGCCTCGACCTCGAACCGCAACTTCGAGGGTCGCCAGGGCTATCGCGGCCGCACCCACCTCGTCTCGCCGGCGATGGCGGCGGCGGCGTCCCTGATCGGCCACTTCGTCGACGTGCGCACGCTGGGCTGAGGCGGGTCGGGTTCGCGGGAGGATGTCATGAGCACCGATCCCCGCGAAGCTGCTCGCGCCAAGGAGGCCAAGGAAGCGCTCGATCGCGTCAAGCGCGATGATGAGAGCTTCCTTGGCTCGTCCATGGGGCGCGCGGCCGACCACTTCTCCGGCAAGGACGCGCCGGAAGGCGACAACATCGAGCTCTGGGGCCGCAGGATCGGCCGCGGACTCTCGCTGATCGCCTTCGTCGGCCTGTCCTGGTGGCTCGGGCATCAACTGAAGATCTGGTGATGGGCTCCGTTCCCTCGATCAAGACAGGCGCTTCGGCGCCGCCCTCGCAGGGTCTCGACTGGGACGGCGTGCGCGCGCCCTCGGGCGCCGAGTTCGAGATCCTGGCGCAGGCGGCCTATGACCGTCTGCCCGAGGATTTCCGCAAGCTCTGCGCCGATCTCGTCATCAACGTCACCGAGTTCCCCGAGGACGACGTGCTGAAGGAGCTCGAGGCCGAGAGCCCCTTCGATCTGCTCGGCCTGTTCTCGGGAATCGGCCTGCCGCAGCAGGGCTATGCCCCGCAGACCGGGCAGATGCCCAACACCATCCATCTCTATCGCCGGCCGATCCTCGACTACTGGGCCGAGCACGACGAGAGCCTGGGCGCCATCGTCACCCATGTGCTCGTCCACGAGATCGGCCACCATTTCGGCTTCGACGACGACGACATGGACGCGATCGAGAAGGCGGCGGGATAAAAACGATGCTCGATGATCTGATCCGCCACCTGCCGGACCTGGCCCTGGTCTTCTCGGCCTTCTTCATCGCCGTCGCCAGCCCTGGACCGAGCAATCTCCAGGTGATGGCGACCTCGATGGAGCATGGCCGCAAGGCCGGGATGACGCTGGCGCTCGGCGTCACCACGGGATCGCTGACCTGGGGCATCCTCGCCGCCGTCGGCGTCACCGCGCTGATCGTTGCCCATCCCGGCGCGCTCTACGCCATCAAGATCGTCGGCGGACTCTATCTGCTGTTCCTGGCCTGGCGCTCGGCCCGCTCGGCCATGCAGGCGGAGATGCCGCCGCCGAAGGCCAGCGGCTCGGGCCGCCGCCTCTATCTGCGCGGCTACCTGATGCACCTCACCAACCCGAAGGCGATCCTGAGCTGGACGGCGATCATCGCGCTCGGCCTCAGGCCCGAGACGCCGGCGGTGGTGCTCTATGCCATCATCCTCGGCTGCCTGACGATCTCGCTCGCGATCAACCAGACCTATGCCTACCTGTTCTCGACCGCCTCGATGGTGGCGGGCTACCGCAGGATCCGCCGCCGGGCGGAAGCCTGCCTCGCCGCCTTCTTCACCTTCGCCAGCTTCAAGCTCCTGACGGCGCAGCTCTGACTTCGCCGTCGCTCCAACCTTAACAGACAAGACCTGCCGGAGTACCCGCCATGCAGCCCTTCACCACCCTGACCTCGACCCCCGCCCCGCTGAAGGTGATCAATGTCGACACCGACATGATCATTCCCAAGCAGTATCTGAAGACGATCAAGCGCACCGGGCTCGGCACCGCGCTGTTCTCGGAGATGCGCTACAAGGAGGACGGCTCGGAGAACCCGGACTTCGTCCTCAACCAGCCGGCCTATCGCAAGTCGGAGATCCTGGTCGCCGGCGACAATTTCGGCTGCGGCTCGTCGCGCGAGCACGCGCCCTGGGCCCTGCTCGACTTCGGCATCCGCTGCGTGATCTCCACCAGCTTCGCCGACATCTTCTACAATAATTGCTTCAAGAACGGCATCCTGCCGATCGTGGTCAGCCAGGAAGACCTGGAAAAGCTGTTCGACGACGCCGATCGCGGCTCGAACGCGACGCTGACCGTCGATCTCGTCAACCAGAGCATCAAGGGCCCGGATGGCGGCGAGGTCCGCTTCGAGATCGATCCGTTCCGCAAGCACTGCCTGCTCAACGGCCTCGACGACATCGGCCTCACCATGGAGAAGTCGACCAAGATCGACGCCTATGAGGAGAAGCTGAAGGGCCGCGCCTGGGCTTGAGCCCTACGTCGTCCTTCTCCCCTCGGGGGAGAAGGTGGCAGCGCGTAGCGCTGACGGATGAGGGAAGGGCTGCGAGAGCGGCCCTTTTCTTGTCTCACCCAGTCGGACCGCCCTCATCCCCTGCCGGACCTTCTCCCCCGAGGGGAGAAGGAGGCTAAACGACCAACCCCTGCATCGGCGCCAACCCGCCGGTGCCGGGGAACACCTTCTCCGCCAGCACCGGCCCGGACAGCCCGAAGAGATCCGCGACGACGCCCTTGGCAACCGCACGGATGTCGGTCGTCGGCTTCAGGTCGCGCTGCTCGTGGAGTTGTTCCGGCTTCAGCCCGGGCCAATCGACGATCATCCGCTTGCCCCTGACCGCGCCGCCGACGAGGAAGGCAACCGTGCCGGTGCCGTGATCGGTGCCAACCGTGCCGTTGACGCGGGCGGTGCGGCCGAACTCGGTGACGACCATCACCACCGTATCCTTCCAGACGGGTTTCAGCCCATTCTCGAAGGTCGCGAGCGCGCCGTCGAGGCCGCCGAGCAGCGTCGCGAGCCGGCCCTTGGCGCCGCCCTCGTTGGCATGCGTGTCCCAGCCCTCGAAGGCGAGCGCAGCGATGCGCGGGCCATCCTCGGCGCCGACCAGTCTTGCCGCGCCCTCGGCGATGCGCTTCATGCCCTCGGCGCTATCGGGCCCGCCGCCACCCCGCGGCTGCTCGGCACCCTGCCTGGACGCGATCAGCTCGGTCTCGATCGCCCGCTTCAGCACCAGCGCCAGGGCGGGATCGCGCTCGCCATAGAGATCGCCGAGGCGCTGGACGAGATCGGCGCCGGCCCGCGCCATGCGCGGCGGCGCCCAGCCGAGCACCGGCGCCGCGCCGCGCACCACCAGAGGCGGGACGACACCGACACCGAGCGCGCCATGGCGTGAGACCGCCTCGCCCGCCGGCAGGCTGGCGATCAGCCGGTTGAGCCAGCCGCTCTCGGTCTTGCCCGGGCCGCCCTGCCCGCTCTCGAGCACGTCCTGCCCGTCGAAATGCGAGCGCTCGCGATAGCCGGTGGCGCTGGCATGGACGATCGCCGCCTGCCCGCCGGCATAAAGCCGCGCCAGGTTCGGCATCGCCGGATGCAGGTAGAAGAAGCCGTCGAGCGGCAACGCCGCCTCCGGCCCGTCCTTAGCCAGTGCGATGCCTTCGCGCAGATCGGCATAACCGGGATCGCCGAGCGGTGGCACGGCGGAAAGTCCGTCGAGCGCGCCGCGCAGCACCACCAGCAGGAAGCGGGAATCGCGCGAACCGGCCGCCGCATGGGCGAATTTCGGCATATAGGACCAGGCGAAGAGTGCGCTGGCCGCCCCGAGCACGGCCCGGCGCGAGGGCGTCATCCGTTCGCAATCGTCGTCGTCGGCGGCCATGCTCACCTCCGCTGGAATTCGGGCGACATCAGCAGCAGCGCCAGCGCCTGCGGCTTGCTCTCGGCCCGCGCCACGGCCTGCCGGGTCTGAGCCGAGGCGAGCGGGCCGAGCACCTCTTCGACCAAAGCGCGCGGATCGGCGACCGCGCCTGCCGCCTGGCGGCCGAGCTGGGCGGCGACGTCGATGCGGGTCTTGATGCCCTCCGGCGTCGCCCAGGCTGCGTTCGTATCGGGATAGCCGTCCGGGCCGGAAGGCTGCCAGAGCGGCTGGCCCATCACGCCGAGCGGCCCGGCGACCTGGCCGAAATCCGGCTTGCGGCCGAGCGCCCGGAACGAGGCGACCAGGAACTCCTGCGGCGTGCGCAGCTTGGTCGCGGGTGCGGTCGCGGCAAGCTCCGAGGTCACCAGCGTTCGCGACAGCGCGGCAAGATCGCCCCCGGTCTCGCGGAAGCTGCGGGCGAGCTCGGCGGCCAGCGCCTGCGGCGGATCGTCGGCGACGAAGTGGCGGGCGAGCTTGCGGGCGATGAAGCTCGCCGTGCTCGGATGGCGGGCGAGATCGGCGAGCGCCGCCATGCCCATCTCCTTGCCCTCCTGCCGGTAGACCTTGCCGAGCAGTCTCTGGCCGCCGGGATCGTGCAGGCCAGGGTTGAAGGCGAAGGAGCCGGGGAAGCCGAGGCGGGCATCGCGCCCGACCACCGTCCAGCCGGTGATGATCCGCGCCAGCGAAGTGACGTCGGCCTGCGTATAGCCGCCGGAGACGCCGAGCGTATGCAGCTCCATGATCTCGCGGGCGAGGTTCTCGTTGAGACCGCGGCCACGGCGCTTGCCGGCGCGCGAATCCGGGCCGATCGAGAGCTGGTTGTCGAGGAAGTTGAGCATGGCCGGATGGCTCTCGACCGCGATCAGCAGGTCCTCGAAGCGGCCGAAGATGTTGGGGCGGATCGCCTCGCGCTCGAAGGCGCCGGCCATGGCGCGGACGAAATTGCCCTTGGCGACCGAGACGCAGAAGTGGTTCGACCAGAACTGCACCAGCCGCTCGGCGAAACCGGTCTCAGCCTCGAGCGCGCCTTGGACGCGGGCGACCGCTTCCTCGCGATAGACCTTGGCCGGAAAGGGCGGCTCCGGCGCGGGCTGTTTCGCCATCGGGCCTTGCGGCTGCCCGGGCATGGGCGATGCGGCCGCGACCTGCACGCCTTGCCCCATGGCTTGCCGCCCACCACCCTGCTGGGTGGCGACGCGCTTTGCCTCGCGCGCGGCGCGCTCCCCATCCTCGAAGGCATAGAGCGCCCGGCCGATCGGCGCCGCGCCGGAAAAGCTGACACGCGGCTGGGCAGCGCCATCAGAGCGAATCTCCCCGAGCAAGCGCTCGCGGACATCTGCAATCGCTCCGCCCTGCCCCGGCTTCAGGCCGAGGCCGAAGCGTTGCAGGGCCAGCATCTTCAAGCGCGGGTCTGACCAATCCGCCATGCCCTCGCCTCCGCCATCTGCGTCGCCAGCTGCAGACTCCACTGCAACTATGGCGAAAGCCCGGCCATCTCCGCAACGCGAAAGGCCGCCGCTCCCTGGGGAATGGCGACCTCCCGTAGGTCGAAGGATGCGTTCGGGTCACATCGCCGGCAGCGCCGCGACATCGCGCACCGGCGCGGCGAGCCCGCCGATCTTGCCGACCATCGCGGCCTTGCCGGTGGCGATGTCCAGCTTGTAGAGGCCGCCATCGGCGACCAGCCAGCCGGTGTTGCTGCCGTCGGCTGCCGTCTCGATGTCGAAGGCGATCGCCTTGGGCGTGATGCCGAGCTTGCCGATGGCGCCGAGCACGCCGTCATTCGGCGGCGCCTGCTTCAGCAGCCCTCCGATCTTGCCATCGATGTCGTAGAGCGCCGTCTCCTTGGTGCCCTTGACCGAGTTGCTGTAGGCGCCGGCGACGACCATCGGCGTCTCGCCCTTGTGCATATCGGTTTCGGCGAATTTCAGCTTGCCGTCGACCGTGGTCTTGCCGTCGTCGACATTGACGCGAAGGTTGGTGCCGTCAGCGCCGATGACACGTAAACGGTCCGCAGCCGGGTTGAAGTCGACAGTCGCCATGGTGCTGGCCGAGAGCACCGTGTCCATCTTCGACTTCATCGTCGCCTTGCCGGCCTTGTCGACCGTGTAGATCGTGCCGTCGACACCAAGCGCATAGAGCATGCCGTCAGCGGGGCGGACGTCTATGCCGGCGATCTTGCCGTTGATGCCGCTGACCTTCATCGACTTGCCGGCCTTCTGGGTGGCGGTGTCGACCATGGTCAGCGTATCGTCGCCGGTCAGCACCGCGAGCGTGCCGGCCTGGGCAGCGCTGGTAGCAAGGGCTGCGCCGAGAATGGTGGAAGCGAGAAGCAGGTTGCGAGCCTTGGTCATGTGATGTCCTCCGGTTCGTGTCGCGATCTCAATCTCAAAGGGGCTGGCCGACGCCTCCTGCGGCGCGGCACCCATGGCGGATAGCGGCGAGTTTCCGGGGCGGATGCGGATGAAAAAATAAATGCCGTGGTCTGCATCCGAGGGCGCTGGGGCCGCGTAAGAATGGGCTTGCCTCGCCTTGGGAGGCTGCCGACCGGAGCGAGGGATGGCGACGTACGCAACGCAACCGCGGCACGCAGGCGAGATCGAGACCGCGCTGCTCGCCTGCGCCGCCGGCGACAAAACCGCGCTCCGGCGCATCTACGAAGCGGAGTCGCCGCGTATGCTCGGTGTGGCGCAGCGTTTGCTGAAGCGCCGGGCCTTGGCGGAGGAAGCAGTGCAGGACGCGTTCGTGCTGATCTTCCGGCATGCCGGCCGCTTCGACCCGGAGCGCGGCGCCGGCCTGACCTGGATCTACGCGATCCTGCGCAACCGCGCCCTCTCGATCCTGCGCGACGAGAAGCGCACCGAGACGAGCGACACGCCGATCGCCGAGGAGACGGCGAGCGAGGAGGACGATCCGGAGACCGTGATGGCGAAGCTGTCGGACGCCTCGGCGCTGCGCGCCTGCCTGGAGCTGCTGCCACCGCAGCGGCGCGGCCTCGTGCTGCTCGCCTTCGTCCAGGGGCTGACGCATGGCGAGATCGCCGGGCGGATGAAGCTACCGCTCGGGACCGTCAAATCCTGGATCCGCCGTTCGCTGCTCTCTTTGAAGGAGTGCCTCGGATGAGCGCTCTGCACGATGCCTCCCTGACACCGCCCGAGCGTGACGCGCTCGCTGGCGAATATGTCCTCGGACTGCTCGACGGTGCGGATTGCGAGGCCGCCGGACACCGTCTCGACACGGACTGCGATTTCGCCGCTTCGGTCGAGCGCTGGCGCCGGCACTTCTTTGCGCTCGACGCGGCAGCGACGCCGATCGTCCCCTCGGCGAGCCTGTGGAGCCAGATCGAGGCGAGCCTGACGAGCGCGGCCGCACCGGCCAGAACCGTTCCGTCATCCGCTGCCACGGCCAGCCGCCTCGCCGAGTGGTGGAACAGCCTGTTCGTTTGGCGCGGCGCGGCCTTCGCCGGCGCGCTGGCGACCATATTGCTGGCGGCCGGGCTTTTCGGCGCGCTCGATCGCGCCGGGCGCCAGCCGTTGATGGTCGCGGTGCTGCTGACCGAGGGCAACGCTGCCGCCGCCGTGGTCAACACCTTCGCCGACGGGCGCGTCGAGATGCTGCCTTTGCAGAGCATCGACGTGCCGGCCGGCAAGGCGCTGGAGATCTGGACCTTGTGGGACCGCGCCGTCGGCCCGCGTTCGGTCGGCCTGATCGACCGCGCCCGCTCGACGCCCTTGCGGCTCGACAACCTGCCGCTCGGCAATGGCCAGCTCTTCGAGATCACGCTGGAGCCGGCGAGCGGCTCGCCGACCGGCCGCCCGACCGGCCCGATCATCGCCAAGGGCACGACCTCGCAGCGGCTGTGATGGACCGATCCGGTGCTGACGCGATAGGACGTCGCGAATGGCAGGTTCCGCGGATCTGCAGGGCTGACGGCGAGAGGCGATGACTGATCTGAACGGACAAACGGCTCTGGTCACCGGGGCCGGCAAGGGCCTCGGCCTCGCGATCGCCAAGGGGCTCGCCGCGCGCGGCGCCCATGTAGCGATCCACGGCCGCAGCCAGGACGTGCTCGACATTGCCGCGGCCGAATTGGCGGCGAAAGGCCTCGCGGTCTCGACCTTTGCGGCAGACCTCGCCGATGAGGATGCGACTGCGCAGGCGCTCGATGCGCTCGTCATGCGCCATCCCCGCATCGACATCCTCGTCAACAATGCCGGTCTGCGCGATCGCCGGCCGCTCGACGCGCTCGACCGTACCGCCTTCCGCGCGCTGCTGGAGGTCAATCTCGTCGCGCCGTTCGATCTGGTGCGGCGGCTCGCCCGGCACATCCCGGATGGCGGGCGCATCGTCAACATCACCTCGATCGCCGGCTCGATCGCGCGTGCCGGCGACCCCGGCTACATCGCGACCAAGGGCGGGCTGGAAGCGCTCACCCGCGCGCTTGCGGCCGAGCTCGGCCCGCGCGGCATCACGGTCAACGCCGTAGCCCCCGGCTTCTTCGCCACCGAGGCCAATGCCGGCCTGGTCGCCGACCCCGGCATCGCCGGCATGCTGGCGCAGCGCACCTCGATCGGGCGCTGGGGCGTTCCCAACGAGCTGGTCGGCGCCGTCGCCTTCCTGTGCTCGCCCGAAGCGGCCTATGTCACCGGCGTGACGCTACCGGTCGACGGCGGCTATCTCGCGCATTTCTGAGTCGAAGCCGCCTTTACTGCAGATCGGCGAAGGCCTGCTTCAGGCGCTCGGTTGCCTCGACCACGACAGCGCGTGGGGTCGCGAGGTTGAAGCGCAGGAAATTGTCGCCGCCGGCGCCGAAGCTGTTGCCATGATTCACCGCGATCTTCGCCTGCTTCTCGACGCGGGCGATGAAGTCCTTCGGCTCCATGCCGGTGCCTGAGAAATCGACCCAGGCGAGGTAGGTCGCCTCCAGCGGCATCGAACGCAGGCCGGGGATGGCATTGATGGCCACGTCGAAGACCCGGCGATTGCCGTCGAGATAGGCAGTGAGCGCATCGACCCAGGCGGCGCCCTCCTTGCTGTAGGCCGCCGTCGACATCTCCATGCCGAAGGAGTTCGGGGAGATGCCCAGCGCGTTCATCCGGGCGCGGAACGGCGCGCGCAGCTTCTCGTCGGGGATGATGACGTTGCCGACATGGGCGCCGGCGATGTTGAAGGTCTTGGTCGTCGCCGTCATCATCACCAGGCGATCGATGATCTCCGGCGCAGCCAGCGGCATGACCATGTGCTTATAGCCGGGCATGACGAGGTCGTGATGAATCTCGTCCGAGACCAGGATCAGGTCGTGGCGGACGCAGAAATCGGCGATCTGCTTGAGTTCGCCCTGGCTCCAGACCCGCCCGCCCGGATTATGCGGCGAGCACAGGACCAGCATCTTCTCCTTGCCGGTCATCTGCGCATCCCAGCCGGGGATGTCGAGGACGTAGCGGCCATCCTCCTGCGCCAGCCGGCACTCGACGACCTCGCGGCCGGCGGCCTTAATGACGCGGGCGAAGGCGTGATAGACAGGCGTCATCAGCACGACGCCATCGCCCGGCCTGGTATAGGCGTCGACGCAGAGCGCGGTGCCGTTCACCAGACCATGGGTGGTGAAGATCGCGTCCGGCGCGACCTCCCAGCCATGGCGCTCCTGCATCCACCAGCGGATGGCATCGCTGTTCGTCTTCTCGTGGCCGAAATAGCCGTAGATGCCATGGGCGGCCATCGCCTCGACCGCGGCCTGGACGCAGGCCGGCGGCCGGAAATCCATGTCGGCGACCCACATGGCGATGCCATCGGAGGCAGGCACGCCGTAGATGGCCTCCATCTTGTCCCATTTGGCGCAATTGCTGCCGCGGCGGTCGATGTGCAAGTCAAAGGTCGAAGCTGCGATCATCTCGGATTCCGATGCGTTGCCGGGCCAGCACGAGACCATCGCATACCAAGAAAATTCTTCTCCGCCAGCAGCGTTTCGCGCAATTCCAATCTACCGTGACGGTCTGGCACGGGCTCGCCGCAGAACCCCAAGGGCTGCTATAGGCCGCTCATGACCCTGCCTGCGCCCCTGATCGAGACCCTCGGTTCCGTCGCAGCGATCATGGCGGCGGCGCGCGATCCCTGGTGGATCATCGCCAGCGCTGCCGCGGCCCTGCATGGCGCGAGGCCGATCACCGTCGCCGATGTCGATGTCCTGCTCGGTGTCGAGGATATCGGCCGCATCCTGCCGCTCATCGGCGTCGAACCCCATCCGGCGCCGCCCAACCCGCTGTTCAGGTCGAAGGTCCTGGCCAAATGGCCGGCCCTGCCCGTCCCGGTCGATCTGATGGCCGGCTTCGAGCATCGCGTCGGTGACGCCTGGCATCCGGTCCAGCCGGCGACGCGCCAGGCAATCAGCATCGGCGCGGCAACAGTCTATGTCCCTGAGCGGGATGAGCTCGGGCACATCATCGCAGGCTTCGGGCGCCCCAAGGACCTCGAACGCGCCCGCTTGCTGGCAGCGCTCACATCACTACCGTGATCGTCTCCGCCGCACGGGTCAGGCCGGTATAGAGCCAGCGCGCCCGGTGCTCGCGGAAGGCGAAGGCCTCGTCGAACATGACGATGTTGTCCCATTGCGAGCCCTGCGCCTTGTGCACCGTCAGCGCGTAGCCGAAGGTGAATTCGTCGGTGTGGCGGCGCAGTTCCCAGGGCACCTCGTCCTCGGTGCCGTCGAAGAAATTGGGCATGACCGAGACCTTGACCGGCTTGCCGCCGGTATCGTCCTCCGGCGTCACCCGCATGGTGACCAGCCCCTTCTTCGAGGTCTTCAGCTCCTGCACGATCCAGGCGCCGCCATTGAGCAGGCCCTTGCTCTTGTCGTTGCGCAGGCAGACCAGCTTCTCGCCGACCGCCGGGACGTTGGCGGTATGGCCCATGAGCTGGCGCATGCGGGCATTGTATTGTCGGCGCGTCTTGTTGAGGCCGACCAACACCTGGTCGGCCGAGAGCACGATTTCCGGCGTGATCTCGGCGCGCCTGATGATCCGGCTCGCGCCATAGTCACCGATTTCGAGCCGCCCGCCCTCGCGCACGATCATCGACATGCGCACGATCGGGTTGTCGGCCGCCTGGCGATGGACCTCGGTCAGCATCACGTCGGGCTCGGCCTCGGTGAAGAAACCGCCGCCCTTGACCGGCGGCAATTGCGCGGGATCGCCGAGCACCAGCACCGGCGTGCCGAAGGAGAGCAGGTCGCGCCCGAGTTCCTCGTCGACCATCGAGCACTCGTCGATGATGATCAGCTTGGCCTTGGCGGCGGTGCTCTCGCGATTGAGCACGAAGGTCGGGCTCTCCTCGTCGACGCCGCGCGAGCGGTAGATCAAGGAATGGATGGTCTGCGCGCCCTCGCAGCCCTTGTTGCGCAGGACCAACGCCGCCTTGCCGGTGAAGGCGGCGAAGACGACGGTGCCGTCGACGCCCTCGGCGATATGACGGGCGAGCGTGGTCTTGCCCGTGCCGGCATAGCCGAACAGGCGGAAGAGCTGCGGCGAGCCGACCTTCAGCCAATCGGCCACGGCGGCGAGCGCCGCGTCCTGCTGCGGCGACCAGCTCATAGGTGAATGCGGATGCTGTTGGGCATGGCGCACAAGGCCGCGAGTCGGGCGGCCAAGGCAAGCCGGTTCAGGCGGCGCGCAAGCGCCGGGCGAATTCGTCGGCCTCCGCCTGCAAGGCCGAGATGCGTTCGTCGAGCTGGCGAGCGCCGCTCGCTCCCTGCTCGGCATGGGCTGTGGTCTGGACACCGGCACCGGCGATCGTCGTCACGGCGCTGGCTGCCTGTCCGGTGACCACCGAGATGCGCGCGATGGTCTCGCCAAGCCCCTGCAGCAGGCCGGTATGCGAGGCGACCATGGTCGAGATCTCGGTGCTCGCCTGCTCAACCGCACCGGCGCGGCTGGCGATGCCGGTGATCGCCTGCGCCGCCTGCGACAGCGCCGTGTCCACGGTCGCGATCCGGGCCGAGATCTGCGCCGTGGCGTCAGCGGTCTGGGTCGCGAGCGCCTTCACCTCGCTGGCGACAATGGCGAAGCCGCGGCCATGCGTGCCGGCGCGGGCAGCCTCGATCGTGGCGTTGAGCGCGAGCAGATTGGTCTGGCGGGCGATCGCCTCGATCAGCTGGACGACATCGCGGATCTTGCCGGCGTTCTCGGTCAGGCGGCCGACGAGCCCGACCGTTCCCGCGGCGTCGCGGGTCGCGAGGCTCGCAGTCTCGGAGACGCGCCTGACCTCGCGATTGATCTGCTCGACCACCTCTTCCAGCCGCAAAGCGGCATCAGCGATGCTTATCGCCTCCTCACCGGCTCCGGCGACGGCCTGGGCGGCTGCGTTGCCGCTATGCGAAATCTGGCCGGCACGGAGGGCGGATGCAGCGAGCGCCGCGCGAAGGCCTTCGCTCAGCCGGCCGATATCGGCGAGCAGACGGCCGATGCGCGCCTCGAACTCCTGGGCGATGCGATGCAGCTCCCCGGTCCGGCGCTGCTGGTGCTGCTGCGCCAGATCGGCCTCGGCATCGCGAGTGACGAGCGTGGCGCGAACCTCGCTCAGCGCACGCACCGTGCGGGCGAGCTGGCCGATCTCGTCGCGCCGCTTGCCATAGGGCACATCGACGACCCGGTTTGAGGACGTCACGCTCGCGATGGTCTCCATCAGCACGCGCAGGGGCCGGGTCAGATAGGTCCGCAACAGCAGGATCGCGATCAGGCCGCCCGCCAGCGGCAAACCGGCAGCGATCAGGATGACGCGCAGCCGGACCTCTTGCGCCAGGTCGCCGGCGCGGCTGGCCGCGTGTCCGGCCTGACGGTCGAGATCGTCGCGCAGCCGCGCCGTCGCGGCGATGATCTGGCGGACGTTCTCGCGCGCCTCGATTGCCGAGGCTTCGATCAACGCGGCCTTGGGCGAAACGCGTCGGCCTATATCGACGATGTCGCGCTGGAAGGCGATGAAGGTCTTGATGCGCGGGTCGAGCGCAGCATTGGCCTGCTGCAATCCGGCGGGCAGCGACGACATCAGATTGGCGCGCGCCGAATCGACCAGTTCGACCGCCTCGTCGAGCTGATCGAGCGCGGTGGCGACCGCCCCCGGCTCCGTCGCATCGTCGAAGCGGCTGAGGAGCGAAGCTTGCGCGACCCGGCTCGACAGCAGCGCCGCCTTGTTGGCCAGCTGCTGTCCGGCGAAGGCCTCGCGATCGATCCCATGGACAGAATCGAGACCGCTGACCGCGCTGGTGAGGCCGAGCGCAGCGGCGATCCCGAAGACCGCAAACAGGACTGTGATCTTGGCTGTAAGCCCGAACGGCCGCATCGTCTTCACCGCCTCGTCAGCGGGCAGACCTTTCGCAAATGCGAGACGAACAGATCCTTAACGGAGCCAGCTAAGCATCTAAAATAATTGAAATATTCCGCTTGACAGCGCTTCACGCATGAATCTGCGCTCAGAACGCGAACCGCATCAGCGGGCGGCCAGGCTTCCGTGTGGCGACCACGGCAAAGCCGGCACGCTGGAAGACGCTCTCGGGACCGACATAGAGTCCGTCGGCGCTGCGCCTGGCCTCATTGTCCATCGGCGCGGCCTCGACCAGGCGCGCGCCGCTTTCCCAAGCGAAGTCGAGCCCGCCAGCCAGCAGCGCCGCCGCGACGCCCTGGCCGCGAAAGCCCTTGCGGACGAAGAAGCAGGAGGCCGCCCAGTTGCGCTCATCCTCGGCGGGTGCATCCGGCAGCGCCGTCGAGGCACGGCGCGGATTGTTCCACTCGGGCACATGGGCGCGGGGCCCGATCTGCAGCCAACCGACCGGGAGATCGCCGGCGAAGGCGAGCACGCCCGGCGGCGGCCCCCTCTTCACCCGCTCCTCGAAGAGTTGCCGCGCCCCCTCGCCGAGCAGCGGCTTGCGCAGCTTCGGCGGCATGCGGAAATGATTGCACCAGCAGCCATAGCAGGGCCCTTGCGGGCCAAAGAGATCCTCCAGCGCCGGCCAATGCTCCGGCGTCAGTGGGATGACCTGAAAACCAGCCTTCGTCACGTCCGTCCCCCCTCTCGACAGACCCCAGCAAACAGGAGAGGAATGACGCGCCGTCTTCAAGGCGGCCGCCAAGCCCGCCGGGAGGCTCCCTCCATGTCACTCGAACTCTTCGCCGCCTATCTCGTCGCCTGCCTGGTCATCATCATCGTGCCCGGGCCGACGGTAACGCTGATCATCGCCAACAGCCTGAAGCATGGTAGCCGCGCCGGGCTCCTCAACATGGCGGGAACGCAAGCGGGGCTCGCGATCATGATCGCGATCGTCGGCATCGGCCTGAGCTCGGTGATCGCCGCGATGGGGCACTGGTTCGACTGGGTCAGGCTCGCAGGCGCGGCCTATCTGATCTGGCTGGGCTGGAAGATGTATCGCAGCGCCGGGGCAGCCGCCGAGGGCGAGAGCGAAGCACGCCCGCCGCGCGGCGGCTTCTTCCTGCAAGGGCTGCTGGTGGCGCTGAGCAATCCGAAGACACTGGTCTTCTTCGGCGCCTTCTTCCCGCAATTCCTCGACCCGACGCGCGACTACGCCACGCAGATCATGATCATGGGCGCGACAACGATGCTGTTCGCCGCGCTCAGCGACGGTGCCTATGCGATCCTTTCCGGCCGGGCCGGCCGCTTCCTGTCGCAGCGGCGCGTGCGGCTGATGTCAAAGGTCAGCGGCGGTTTCCTGATCGGCGGCGGGCTCTGGCTCGCCTCAACCCGCGGCAGCTGATCCCCTACCAGGGGATCTCCTCGCCCTTCCAATTGCGGAAGCTGTTGGTCTCGCGCATGCCGGAGGCGTCGATCGTTGCGATCAGCCCGGCGGCGCTTTCCGTCGGCGGGATATCGGCGCCGCCGCCGCCCATGTCGGTGCGAACCCAGCCGGGATGGAAGAGCAGCACCGCCACCTCGCTGTCCCGCACCGCATTGCCGAAGCCGACCATCGCCATGTTCACCGCCGCCTTCGAGGAGCGATAGGCGATGGCGCCGGACGGGTTGGAGCCGATCGAGCCCATGCGGCTGCTGATGGTGACGATCTTGCGGCCGGTGCCCGCCTCGACATTGGGCAGGAAGGCCTGCGCCACCCGCAAGGGGGCGTAGACGTTGACCTCGAAGACCTCGCGCCAGGCCTTGAAATCCATGTCGAGCGCCGACTGGCGATCACGCGGGCCGTAGACACCGGCATTGTTGACGAGCACGTCGATCGGCCGGCCGTCGAAGGCCCGCTTGGCGGCGGCGACGCTCTGGTCGGAGGTGACGTCGAGCTCGAGCGGGGTCAACTGCCCGACATGGACGCCGGCGAGCTCCGCCAGCGCCCCGCCCCAGGGATCACGCGCCGCGGCGACGACATGGTCGCCCCGCCGCAGCAATTCCATCGTCAAAGCCAGGCCGATGCCGCGATTGGCACCGGTGATCATCCAGGTCTGGGGCATGGTCGGTCTCCGTCTTGAAGACCAGACCTAAGCCTCAGCCCTTCGGCTTTCCATAGCCGCCAGCGGTCGGCGTGATCACGGTGACCGCCTCGCCGGCCTGGAGCAGGGTCTGATCGCTCGGCTTGAGCTCCTCGACTGCACCTGAAAGCCGCCGCACCAGCGTCCGGCCGAGCTCGCCAGGCTCGCCGCCCTTCATGCCGAAGGGACGGACCTTGCGGTGCGAGGCGAGGATGGCGCAGTCCATCGTCTTGAGGAAACGGATGGTACGGCTGGTGCCGTCGCCGGCATTCCACTCGCCCTTGCCGCCGGAGCCGGCGCGGATGTGGAAATCCTCCAGCACGACCGGGAAGCGCGTCTCCAGGATCTCCGGATCGGTCAGGCGCGAATTGGTCATGTGGACGTGGACGCCCGAGGTGCCGTTGAAGCCCGGCCCCGCCGGCGAGCCCGAGCAGATCGTCTCGTAGTACTGGTACTGGTCGTTGCCGAAGGTCAGGTTGTTCATCGTACCCTGCGAGGACGACATCGCCTCCAGCGCGCCGAACAGCGTGTTGGTGACCGCCTGCGAGACCTCGACATTGCCGGCGACGACGGCGGCCGGATAGCGCGGCGCCAGCATCGAGCCCTCCGGCACGATCACCTTGATCGGCCGCAGGCACCCGGCATTCATCGGAATCGCATCGTCGACCATGACGCGGAAGACATAGAGCACGGCGGCACGGGTGACGGGCGCCGGCGCGTTGAAATTGTCGGGCCGCTGCGGCGAGGTGCCGGTGAAGTCGACCGTCGCCTCGCGCCTGTCGCGATCGATGGTGATCTTCACCTTGATCGCGCAGCCCTGGTCCATCGGATAGGTGAATTCCGAGTCGTGCAGGCGGGTCAGCAGGCGCGCGACGCTCTCGGCAGCGTTGTCCTGGACATGGCCCATATAGGCCTGGACGACGTCGAGGCCGAAGGAGCGGATCATCTTGCGCAGCTCGGCCACGCCCTTCTCATTGGCGGCGATCTGCGCCTTCAGGTCGTTGACGTTCTGGACGACATTGCGGACCGGATAGCGCGCGCCGGTGAGGAGCTTGACCAGCTCCTCCTCGCAGAAGCGGCCCTGATCGACGATCTTGAAGTTGTCGATATAGACGCCCTCTTCCTCGATATTGGTCGCGAGCGGCGACATCGAGCCCGGCGCGGTGCCGCCGACATCGGCATGGTGGCCGCGGCTCGCCACCCAGAACAGGATGTTCTTGTCCTCATTGTCGAAGACCGGGGTGCAGACCGTGATGTCGGGCAGGTGCGTGCCGCCGTTATAGGGCGCGTTCAGGCAATAGACGTCGCCCGGGCGGATCACCGGGTTGTTCGAGATCACCGTCTCGACCGAGCGGTCCATCGAGCCGAGATGCACCGGCATGTGCGGGGCGTTCGCCACCAGCGCGCCGGTCTGGTCGAAGACGGCGCAGGAGAAATCGAGCCGCTCCTTGATGTTCACGGAATAGGCAGTGTTCTGCAGCGTCACGCCCATCTGCTCGGCGATCGACATGAACAGGTTGTTGAAGATCTCGAGCATGACCGGATCAGCCCTGGTGCCGATCGCCGCCTGCTGCACCAGCGCCTTGCTGCGGGTGAGGACGAGATGGTCCTTGGCGGTCAGCCTGGCGGTCCAGCCATCCTCGACCACGACGGTCTGGTTCGGCTCGATCACGATCGCCGGGCCGGCGATGCCCTGCCCGCGCGCCATCGCCTCGCGCCGGACGATCGCCGCCTCGTGCCACTGGCCCTTCGAGAAGAAGCGGGTGCGCTCGGCGACCTCTGGCTCGCCGGCGTTCTCGGCAGCCGCGGCCTCCTCGAAGCGGGCGCCGCCGCCGACGGCCTCGACCTCTACGGCCTCGACGACCAGCGCCTTGGTCTCGTCCATGAAGCCGAAGCGGGCCTTGTGCGCCGCCTGGAAGGCGTCCTGCATCTCGGCGCGGCTGCCGAAGGGCGTCGCGATCGCGGTGTCGGTGCCGGCATAGCGGATATGGGCGCGCACATGGATGGCGATGTCGCCCTCGGCAACGCCCTGCCCGGCGACTTCGCCCTTCGCCTCGGCGCCCAGCCTGTCGGCAAGCGTGCCGATCGCGGCCTTGGCCTCGGCATCCAGCGGCACGTCGAGCGCCGCGGTGCGGGTGGCGCGGATCTCGGCGAGGCCCATGCCATAGGCCGAGAGCAGGCCGGAGAACGGATGCAGCAGCACGGTCTTGATGCCGAGTGCGTCGGCGACGAGGCAGGCATGCTGGCCGCCCGCGCCGCCGAAGGAATTCAGCGCATAGCGGGTGATGTCGTAACCGCGCTGGACCGAGATCTTCTTGATCGCCTCGGCCATGTTGGCGACGGCGATCTGGACGAAGCCATCGGCGACCTCCTCGGGTGAGCGGCCATCGCCGACCTCACTGGCGAGCGCCGCGAACTTCTCGCGCACCGTCCCGACATCGAGCGGCTGGTCCTGCCCGGGGCCGAAGATCGCCGGGAAATAGGATGGGATCAGCTTGCCGACCATGACGTTCGCGTCGGTCACGGCGAGCGGCCCGCCACGGCGATAGGCGGCCGGGCCAGGATTGGCGCCAGCAGAATCGGGGCCGACGCGGAAGCGCGAGCCGTCGAAGTGGAGGATCGAGCCGCCGCCAGCCGCGACCGTATGGATCAGCATCATTGGCGCACGCATGCGCACGCCGGCGACCTCGGTCTCGAAGGCGCGCTCATACTCGCCGTCGAAATGGGCGACGTCGGTCGAGGTGCCGCCCATATCGAAGCCGATGACCTTGTCGAAGCCGGCCGAGCGGCCGGTCTCGGCGAGGCCGACGACACCACCGGCCGGGCCCGACAGGATCGCGTCCTTGCCCTGGAAGAGTTCGGCGGCGGTGAGACCGCCCGAAGACATCATGAACATCAGCCGCGCGCCGGTGCGGGCGATGTCGAGCTCTTCCGAGACCTGCGCGACATAGCGAGCGAGGATCGGCGAGAGATAGGCGTCGACCACGGCGGTATCGCCGCGCCCGACCAGTTTGATCAGCGGCGACACCTCATGGCTGACCGAGACCTGCGGGAAGCCGATTTCGCGAGCCACCTTCGCTGCGAGTTGCTCATGCGCCGGATAGCGGTAGCCGTGCATGAAGGCGATCGCGACGGCGCGGAAACCGGCTTCGTACTGCGCCTGCAAGGCGGCGCGGATCGCGGCCTCGTCGGCGGCCTTCTCGACCGAGCCGTCGGCGAGCACGCGCTCCTCGACCTCGACCACGGCGTCGTAGAGCTGCTCCGGCTTGATGATCTCCTTGGCGAAGATGTCGGGCCGGGCCTGGTAGCCGATGCGCAGCGCGTCCCGGAAACCCTTGGTGGTGACGAGCAGGGTCCGGTCGCCCTTGCGCTCGAGCAGCGCATTGGTCGCGACCGTCGTGCCCATGCGGACCTCGCCGACCGTGCCGGCCGGGATCGGCTCGCCGCTCTTCAGGCTCAGATGATCGCGGATGCCCTGGACGGCGGCGTCGCGATAGGCGCCGGGATTCTCGGAGAGCAGCTTGCGGGCATGAAGCTTGCCTGCAGGATCACGGCCGATCACGTCGGTGAAGGTGCCGCCACGGTCGATCCAGAAGTCCCAACGGCCGCTCATCTGATCCCCCTGATTATTGGCCAACAAGGCTCTTTGACGTTTCATCGATAAATCGTCGATGAAACGTTGACAAGCTCATTTCGCCGACTAGGATCGACATCAGCGATCGGGACATGGCTGAGGGGCCGGACCGATCTTTAGGGGAGGCTTTCATGACAGGACCGGTCCTGGCAACCGCCGCTTCGCGCATGGCCGAGCGGCCCTGCACGGCGACGCAGCGTCACGAGGCGCGCGCATGATCCGCCGTTTCCTCGACACGCTCTATCTGGTTTCCGGCTGGCTCTCCGGTATCAGCCTGGTCGCGATCTTCCTGCTGATGATGTTCATGTCGATCGGCCGCGAGATCAATTTCAACATCCCCTCCGGCGACGATTTCGCCTCCTGGGCCTTGGTTGGAATGGCCTTTTTCGGCCTCGCCCACACTTTCAAGCGCGGCGAGATGATCCGCGTCGGGCTGCTGATCGAGCGGCTGCACGGCAGGAGCCGGCAGGTCGCCGAACTGGTCTCGCTGACAGTCGCATCGGCCTTCATCGGCTATTTCACCTGGCAGACCGGGCGTCTCGCCTATGATTCCTGGCGCTTCGACGACATGTCGACCGGCGTCGTCTCGGTTCCGCTCTGGCTCCCACAGCTCGCCATGGTGATCGGGCTCGGCATCCTGCTGGTCGCGCTGCTCGACGAGTTCATCATCGTCGCCCGCGGCGGACGGCCGACCTACCAGCCCGAGCCGCCGAAATCCGTCGAGGAACTGGTCGAGCGCGTCGCGCAGGGTGGAGGCGTCTGATGTCCCTGCCCGAACTCTCGCTCGTCCTGCTGCTTTTCCTCGTCGGCATCCTGGCGAGCGGCGTCTGGATCTCCGTCGGCCTCGGCCTGGTCGGCCTCCTGGCGATGAACCTCGTCACCAACGTCCCGATCGGCCAGGTGCTGGCGACCACCGTCTGGAGCGCGACCGCGTCCTGGACGCTCGCCGCCCTGCCGCTGTTCATCTGGATGGGCGAGATCCTGTTCCGGACGAGGCTGTCCGAGCAGATGTTCCAGGGCCTGTCGCCCTGGCTGCAATGGCTGCCCGGCCGTTTGATCCACACCAACATCGTCGGCTGCGGCATCTTTGCGGCGGTCTCCGGCTCCTCCGCCGCGACGGTCGCCACCATCGGCAAGATCGCCCTGCCCGAGCTGGCGAAGCGCGGCTATGACGAGCGCCTGAGCCTCGGCACGCTCGCCGGTTCCGGCACGCTCGGCCTGCTGATCCCGCCATCGATTCCGATGGTGGTCTACGCGGTCACCGCCAATGTCTCGGTGCTGCAAGTCTTCCTCGGCGGCTTCCTGCCCGGCCTGCTCGTGATGGCGCTCTATATGGGCTATGTCATCATCTGGTCCTGGCTCAACCCGGGCAAGACGCCTCCGCGCGACCCTTCCATGCCGTTCCGCGAGAAGCTGCGGCAATCGGCCAAGCTCGCGCCCTGCCTCCTGCTGATCGCCGCCGTCTTCCTTTCGCTGATCCTCGGCTTCGCGACCGCGACCGAATGCGCCGCCTTCGGCGTCACCGGCGCGCTCTTCCTCGCCTGGTGGAGCGGCACGCTGACCTGGGCGGCGCTGCTCGAAAGCATCATGAGTGCGACCCGCCTCACCTGCATGATCATGCTGATCCTGGCGGGCGCGGCCTTCTGCACGGCGGCGATGGGCTTCACCGGCATCCCGGCGGCGCTGGCCGAGTGGGTCAAGGGCCAGCAGCTCTCGCCGCACATGCTCGTGCTGGCGCTGACCTGCATGTACATCATCCTGGGCTGCCTGATCGACGGCATCTCGATGATCGTCCTGACGGCGGTGATCGTGCTGCCGATGGTGAAGGAAGCCGGCTTCGACCTGGTCTGGTTCGGCGTCTACCTCGTCATCCATGTCGAGATGGCGCAGATCACCCCGCCGGTCGGCTTCAACCTGTTCGTGCTGCAGAACATGAGCGGCAAGGACACCTGGACGGTTGCTAAAGCCGCTTTTCCATTCTTCATTCTGCTCAACGTCGCAGTGGTGATCATCACGACCTTCCCGCAGATCGTGCTCTACTTGCCCAAGCTCGCTTTCCCGGACTGAGTTCAAGACCAAGCAAAAGAGAGGGACAACGCATGCTCAACCGCAGAACCGTCATCGCCGCCTTCGCTCTGGGCTGCAGCGCCTTCGCGCTCGCCGCCCCGGCCTCCGCGCAGACCAAGTGGAACCTGCCGGCGGCTTACCCGTCCGACAATCCGCATTCGGAAAACCTCGTCCTCTTCGCCAAGGACGTCGAGACCGCAACCGGCGGCAAGTTGCAGATCACCGTCCATCCCGGCGCGGCGCTGTTCAAGGCGCCGGAGATCAAGCGCGCCGTCGCCAGCGGCCAGGCCCAGATGGGCGAGGTGCTGATCTCGCTGCATGAGAACGAAGACCCGGTCTTCGGCATCGACGTCGTGCCGTTCCTGGCGACCTCGTTCGCCGACTCGATGAAGCTCTACAAGGCTTCGAAGGCGGCGGTCGAGAAGAAGCTCGAGAGCCAGGGCGTCAAGCTGCTGTTCATGGTCCCCTGGGCGCCGCAGGGCGTCTACACCAAGAAGGAGCTCAACACGATCGAGGACATGAAGGGCCTGAAATGGCGCGCCTATAATGTCGGCACCGCCCGTCTCGGCGAGCTCCTCGGCATGCAGTCGGTGACGATCCAGGCGGCGGAGCTGCCGCAGGCGCTGGCGACCGGCGTGGTCAACTCCTTCATGTCGTCGGGCGGCACCGGCTACGATTCCAAGGCCTGGGAGACGCTGACCCACTTCTACGACGTCCAGGCCTGGATCCCGAAGGACGCGACCTTCGTCAACAAGGCTGCCTTCGACGCGCTCGACAAGTCGACCCAGGAGGCGATCCTGAAGGCCGCCGCCACCGCCGAGGCCCGCGGCTGGAAGATGTGGGAAGAGAAGACCAACTGGTATCTCGACCAGCTCAAGGCCAAGGGCATGAAGGTGCAGGCCCCGTCGGCCGCGCTCGCCGCCGGCTTCAAGAAGGCTGGCGAGACGCTCACCGCCGACTGGCTGAAGAAGGCCGGCGCCGACGGCCAGGCGATCGTCGACGCCTACAAGAAGATGTGAGGCGTCACGCTTTCCTTCTCCCTCCAGGGGAGAAGGTGGCAGCGCGAAGCGCTGACGGATGAGGAAGGACAGGCTAAACCTGTCTCGCCCTCATCCGGTCGCGCCGCCCTCATCCGTCTGCTTTGCAGACACCTTCTCCCCCGAGGGGAGAAGGATTGCCTTCCCCGTCGCGCCTCTTTCGGCAAGAGACAGCATGCACCCCTCCGACGACCTCGGCCCGATCGTCTCCTCCGGCCATCTCGCCTCCGGCGCGATGCCGGCGCTGTCGGAATTCGAGTTCGCGCTGACGATGACGGTGCATGCCTTCCAGCGCTGGATGCTGCGCTGCATGACGGCGGCGGGGGTGCCGGAGCTGACGCCGATGGACGTGCTCGTCCTGCACAACGTCAATCATCGCGGCAAGGCCAAGCGCCTCGCCGACATCTGCCTCGTCCTCAACATCGAGGACACGCATCTGGTCAATTATTCGCTGAAGAAGCTCGAGCGCCTGAAGCTCCTGAAGAGCGGACGCAAGGGCAAGGAAAAGACCGTCGCCATTACCCCGGCCGGCGAGGACGCCTGCAAGCGCTACGCCCAGATCCGCGAGCAGCTCCTGGTCAAATCCGTGCTGGCGACGGGCATCGACCCGGCTCGCCTCTCGGAGATCGCCGCCGCGATGCGCTCGCTGTCTGGCCAGTACGACCAGGCGGCGCGGGCGGCAGCGAGCCTCTAGAAACGCGAGGGCCACGGCATGTTGCGGAGGACACTGACTTACGCGTCGGCGTCCGGCGATATCGCCATTCCCATCACCATCGACAACCCGCGCCAGGGCGAGCGCGATTGGTCCTGTGCCTACGAGATCGGCTGGCCGGACGGCCCGCGTCGCGGCTTCGGCTACGGCATCGATGCGACACAAGCAATGCTACTGGCGTTGAAAGCGGTCGGGACAGACCTCTACACCAGCGATCATCACCGCTCCGGCCGACTCAGATGGGTCGAACCGGGCGACGGTTACGGCTATCCGGTGCCGAAGGTCATCCGGGACCTTCTTATCGGCAACGACGCCGAGTACGACAGCTAGACTTCCCTCACCCCTCCACCAACCTCCGCGCGATCACCTGCGCCTGGATCTCGGCAGCACCCTCGAAAATGTTGAGGATGCGGGCGTCGCAGAGCACGCGGCTGACCGGATATTCCAGCGCAAAGCCGTTGCCGCCATGGATCTGTAGCGCGTTGTCGGCCGCCGCCCAGGCAACACGGGCGCCCAAGAGCTTGGCCATGCCCGCTTCCAGATCGCAGCGCCGGTCGGCATCCTTCTCGCGAGCGGCGAAATAGGTCAGCTGGCGGGCGATGACGAGTTCGGCCGCCATCATGGCGAGCTTGTCGGCGACACGCGGGAAGGCGATCAACGGCTTGCCAAACTGGATGCGCTCCTGAGCATAGCGCAGGCCGAGATCGAAGGCCGATTGTGCGACGCCGAGCGCGCGCGCCGCGGTCTGGATGCGGGCCGCCTCGAAGGTCTGCATCAGCTGCTTGAAGCCCTGGCCCTCGACGCCGCCGAGCAGGTTCTCCCCCTTCACCTCGAAGCCGTCGAAGGCGAGCTCGTATTCTTTCATGCCGCGATAGCCGAGCACCTCGATCTCGCCGCCGGTCAGGCCCTCGACCGGGAACGGCTCGGCATCGGTGCCGCGCGGCTTCTCGGCGATCAGCATGGAGAGGCCGCGATATCCCGGCGCATCCGAATCGGTGCGGACGAGCAGCGTCATGATGTCGGCGCGGACAGGATGGGTGATCCAGGTCTTGTTGCCATAGACCTTCCAGACGTCACCATCCTTCACCGCCTTGGTGCGCAGCGAGGCGAGGTCGGAGCCGGTGTTCGGCTCGGTGAAGACCGCGGTCGGCAGGATCTCGCCCGAGGCGATCTTCGGCAGCCAATAAGCCTTCTGCTCGTCGGTGCCGCCGTTCAGGATCAGCTCGGCAGCGATCTCGGAGCGGGTTCCGAGCGAGCCGACGCCGATATAGCCGCGCGAGAGCTCCTCCGAGACGACGCACATCGAGACCTTCGACAGGCCCATGCCGCCGAACTCCTCGGGGATGGTCAGGCCGAAGACGCCGAGCTCGGCCATCTGCTCGACCACCGGCAGCGGGATGTATTCGTTCTGCAGGTGCCATTCATGCGCATGCGGCGTCACCTGCGCCTCGCAGAAGCGGCGCATCTCCGTGCGGATCGCTTCCAACGTCTCGTCGAGGCCGGGATCGCCAACGCTGGCGAGCCCCTGGCTCTGGCTGAACAGCGCGACGAAACGGGCGCGGTTCTCTGGCGTATTGCCCTCGGCGATCAGTTGCTCGGCGGCATCAGAGCAAGCGGCGGCGACCGCCTTGACGGAGAGACCGAGCGCCGGCAGGCGGACGATCTCGCCCTGACTCATCGGGATGCCGCCGAAGATCTGGGCGGCATATTCGCCGGCGCCGATCCGGATCGCGTAGTCCTCGATCGCGCCGTAGCGATCCTCGGCCTGCAGGCGCTCGCCATAGGCCTTGAGCTCGCGCAGCGCCATCACATAGGTGGCGAGCCAGGAGAGACCGTGGGCTGCGTGCTGCTCCTGCTCCAGCTTCGCCGAGGAAATCCGGCCGTCGACCAGCACCTTCTGCCTGACGGCGGCCACCGCCTCCTCCAGCAAGGTCTCGAAACCCGGCAAGGCGGCAGCGATCAACGCGACGGCATTGGCCTCGGAATCGGCCTTGAGGGCGGTGGCATTCATGTCTCTCTCCCTTTGTTGCGGCGCAGCATAAGGGAAGAATCGCCGATCGCGAAAGCCGTCTTTTGGCGGAGAGCTTGGCGTGCCGAGCCGGTGGCCGTTAACCCCCCTTCAACCCTGACAAGGGATTATCCAACTGTCGCGAATTTGCATCATCGGATTCGCGGCCACTCGTCTTTCGTCTTCTCCATGCGAGGGCTTTCGTCAGTTGCGTCTGCGTCGGCGATCGAAGCGAATGGGCTGGCAGAAGCTGCGCTGGGCGCTGGCGACGGTCGCTCCCTGGGCGCTCTCGGCCGGCATGCTGGTCTCCTTCACCGCCTCGGCCGGGCAGAAGCCCGATGTCCTCGGCCCTCCGGGCTCGCTGATCCCCCGCACCGCGCCCGGCGCGCTCTCCGACCTCGCGGAAGGCCCGTCCCTGCTCGTCGCGGCCAGCGCCTTCCATATGCCGGAGCGCGCCTATGCCCGCCTGATCCAGCCGGCGCGCCTCTCCTTCGAGACACCCGAGCGGACCTTCGCAGTCGATCCACGCCGGCCGCGCGAGGATATGAAGCGCACCGCCAGCGCCTTCCCGCAGGTCGACCGCAGCAGCAAGGGCGATCCGATCGTGTCCCTGCGCCCGACGCTGACCCGAAACGGCCCGCCCGGCGAGCTGGAGCAGGTCGTTTTCGGCGACACCCAGCCCGGGCTGATCTCGGGCGGTTTCTCCCTGGAAGCGCAGGAAAGCCCGGAGGAGCCACCGCTCGGCTTCGAGCCCTTCCTGCGCGACGAGGGCGTGACCGACCCGGCCTTGTCCGATTCCTCGCCGACGGCGGTTCCGAAGAGCATCGGCTCGCCGCGCCATGGCGAACTCTCCCCGGACAACCTCGATGGCTCGACGCCATCAGTCCCGGCCGCGCTCGGCCAGTCATCCGGCACGCCGACGGCCACGGGCATCGCCGGAGGCGCTTCCGCCACGCCGATGCAGATGGCGCCCGTCGCGGCCGAGCCGAAATCGCGCAGCCGGATCGCCAAGTCGGAACGCGGGGCGACCACGGACCTGCGCACCGTCGATCCCAGCGAAAAGCAGATCTACACCAGCCTGATCGCGCCCGAGAACATGGCCAAGGAGCAGCGCTGCCTGGCCGAAGCCGTCTATTTCGAGGCGCGTTCGGAGGGCGAGCAGGGCCGCGCCGCGGTGGCGCAGGTGGTGCTCAACCGCGTCAAGAGCGGGCTCTATCCGAATACCGTCTGCGGCGCAGTCTACCAGAACGCCAGCCGCCACCTCGCCTGCCAATTCACCTTCGCCTGCGAGGGCAAGTCGCTGCGCATCACCGAGCCCGGCCCCTGGCGTGACGCTGTCCGCATCGCCCGCGAGGTCTATGACGGCACGACCTATCTGGCTGAGGTCGGCGCCTCCACCCACTACCACGCCGACTATGTCCGGCCGTACTGGGCGCGGAAGCTGAAGAAGATGGACACGATCGGCCGGCACGTCTTCTACAAGCTGCGGCCGGGTCAGACATAGCTGACAGCTTGTCTAACCGCCCGGCCCGGCAATAATCGACTGTTGCCCCGGCCGGCAATTGCACTCATTGATCTACACATCGATGATATCGATGCGACAGATGTGAATTCCGTCTCATCAAGCAACCACTCGCCAATCCTTGCAGGCCGATTCATAACTATCTGTAGGTCATACCTGATTTTGGTAAGAAACATGCTTAATGTGCAAGACGGCCATTGCTGGAACTTCGCTATTAACGCTGCCAGCAACATGCAGTGGTGCTTTGTCAACCAAGTAGTAAAGTGAGATCAAAGGCAACAAGCAGCCGCGCCACGGCAGTTCGACACTTCCGATTTCGGTCTGTGCATCCAAAAGCCCGCTTGGACAGTAATTTGTTCCAAGCCGCTCAGGCGCGCGTGATCACTTCCGCGATCGGAGCGTTTTCGGCCCTGACGGGCGCAAGTTGCATGGTGAACTGGTGTGGGAGCGTCGCCATGGACTACGACAGAGTTCGGCAGGCTCAGGCCCTGCGCGTGAAGGCGTTGATGTGCCGCCGCTGGGCCGATACGGCCCGTGACAGCGAGGGCGCGGCCCGCCTGACCGAGATGGCGAGCGACTATGACGGCCAGGCGGCAGTTCTCGAACAGGACGCCGCGACGCCCTGCTGCGCGCAGCAGGGGCGATAAGCGCCCAGCCTCTACCCTGCGCGCCTACTCGCCGTAGAGCGCCGAATGCCGCGCTGCCGCAAGGCGATCGACCTCGTCCCTAGCGACCATATCGGGATTGTAGAGCCAGCAGATCGACTCGCCCTCGTTCATCATCCGGCCTTGGGCCAGCTCCGCGCCGGCATAGCCGGCTTCGCGCAGGTCGCGCTTCAGCCGGCGGGCGTCCCATCTGATCGCGGCATAGCCGAAGGCGTCATTGTCGAGGACGAAGCCATCCTCCTTGATCCTCAGGAGGGCGTTCGTGATGTCTTGCGCTGAGTATGTCATGGCCTGTTCTGGGCTGTGATGGTCCTCCCTAGCCTGCCGCCCCTTGGCCGACTGATACGGATTTTGCTCGCATTTTAGCGGCTTGCCGATTTTCGCGACATCGGGACGATTCCGCCCCAAAATGCGCGAGGCCGGAACCGATCCCGGCCTCGCTCATCATCCAGAGATAACGGCCTCTAGTCCTGGAAGGCCCAAGCGGCCGGCAGCCAGCGATACTGACCCTGCTCGGCAACGACGCGGCCGAGGCCCGGGAACGGCATATGGGTCGCGGCGATCAGGGCGCCCTCCGCGGCCGCGTGCTGGAAGAAGCGGGCACGCATCGCCTGCGCGGCCGGGCGGTCCTGCTCGAACAGGAAGTTCACATCGAGACCCGCCGGGTGGACCACCGGGAAGAGCATGTCGCCGGCCATGATCAGGCTCTGGCCGGCATCGGCGATGCGAATGCCGACATGGCCGGGGGTGTGACCCGAGAGGTCGACGATCGAGACGCCAGGGACGATCTCGCGTTCGCCGTCGATGGCCTGCAGCTTGGGATAGAGCCGCGACACCTCGCCAGCGAGCTTGATACCGTTCTGAAGATAGGCCGGAGAACCCGAACGGATCGCCGGGTTGGTCCAGTGCGCGAGTTCGCGGCGGTCGACATAAATCTCGGCCTTGGCGAAGTTGGCCTGCTCACCGGCGACGAGGCCGCCGATATGGTCCTGGTGCATATGGGTGACGATCACGGCGTCGATCCTGCCACGGTCGAGGCCGAGCGCGTTTAAGCCTGCCAGCAGCTTCCCGGACTGACCGATCGTGCCGCCGGGGCCGGCATCGATCAGGATGCGCTGGCTACCGTCCTCGATCAGGTACTGGTTGAACATCATCCTGATGCCGCCGAGCCGCGCCGAAAACTGCGCCTTGGCCAGCGCCTCGACCTCGGCGGCGGAGCGGCCGGGGAAATATTCATAGGGCATGTCCACATAGCCATCGCTCAGCGCCGTCACCTTGAAGCGGCCGATCCTGAGCTGCGCCACCGGCGGCGGGGCACGCTCGGCGGTAGCCGGCGCCTGCGCCAGGCTGGCCAAGGACAGACCGGCACCTGCCGCCGCCAGGGCCGGGAGGCCGAGTGAAAATCCCCTGCGTGAAAGACCGGTCATTGTGAACTCCTGGGCTCATCCGAGCGCGGGGCGCCAAGAGCGGCGCCTCAGTAAGGATCGACGTAGTCCTCTCGATCACCGGGTGCTATGGACAGATCGTGGAGATACCCTCTCGAATTACGGAAGGCTGATGGATCGTCTCGATGCCATGGCGGTGCTACTCTCGGTCGTGGAGGCCGGGAGCCTGTCGGCGGCGGCGCGCAAGCTGCGCATGCCGCTCGCGACCGTCAGCCGCAAGATCGCCGATCTCGAAACGCATCTGCGGGCAAAGCTGATGCTGCGCACGCGGCGCGGGACCGAGCTGACCGAGGCCGGCTTGGCCTATCTCGAAGCCAGCAAGCGCATCCTCGAACAGGTCGAGGAGGCTGAGCGCATCGCCGCCGGCGAATACAGCGCGCCCCGGGGGGAACTGCGCCTCACCGCGCCGACATTGTTCGGCCAGCGCCATGTCATGCCGGTCACCCTCGCCTTCCTGGAGCAAAATCCGGAGATCTCGCTCAAGCTCCATCTCGAAGACCGGCAGATAAACCTCGCCGACGAGCATATCGACGTCGCCGTGCGGATCGGCCATCTCGACTCCGGGGAGCTGATTGCGGTGAAGGTCGGAGAGGTCAGGCGCGTCATCTGCGCCAGCCCGGCCTATCTCGACCGCCGCGGCAGGCCGCGGACTCCGGGCGACCTCAGCGACCATGACGGCATCTCGTTCCGCGGCTTTTCAGTCACGCCGGAATGGCGCTATCGCGGCGACAACCCTGCCCTCGGCGACGAGCCCAAGGCGCGGCTCTCGGTGAACTCGACGATCGCAGCCATAGATGCGGCGCTTGCCGGCTTCGGCCTGGTGCGCGTGCTGTCCTACCAGGTCGAGGACGAACTGCGGCAAGGCACCCTCGAAGCCGTGCTGGAGGAGTTCGCCCCGGCGCGGCTGCCGGTCAGTCTCGCCTATGCCGAGGGAGGCTTGCGCAGCCTGAAGGTCCGCGCCTTCCTGGACTGGGCGACGCCACGCCTGCGCGCGCGTCTCGCAGGGCGTGCGCAGAGCCATTCCTAGGCGAGAGGGTCAGTTTTCACAGAGAAAACGAGTCTTTGCGCCGAACAATCGCACCGCCCGCGCGTTCCTTCAGCATACCCATCACGAACACGAGGAGCGTCCAATGGACTGGAACCGCGTCGAAGGAAACTGGAAGCAGCTCAAGGGCAAGGTCAAGGAGCAGTGGGGCAAGCTGACCGATGACGATCTCGACGTCATCGCCGGCAAGCGCGACCAGCTCGAAGGCAAGATCCAGGAACGTTACGGGATCGAGAAGGACAAGGTCCGGACCGATGTCGACGATTGGTACGGCCGCCAGACCTGGCATTAACGCGCCGCTGGCGATCCGTTACTCCATCTGGCCCGCCGGCTTGCGCCGGCGGGCCTTGCCTATGGGGCCGGAAGACGACGCTCAGCTTCCGTTCATCGCCGTCCTCTATCCTTCCCTGACGATCCCGCCCTTGGCTTTGGCCTCGCGCAGAACAGGAGTACAGGCACGATGTTCAAGACGCTCGCCATCGTGGCCCTCATCGGAGCGGCCATCTCGTCCGCGACCAGCGCGAACGCCCAGTATTACGACCCCTACCGGCCGCCGCCGCCGCGCTACGATTACGATCGGCCGCCGCCGCCCTATGGCTACGACCGCCCGCGCCATGGCTATGAGCGGCCCTATCGCCAGCGTTTCGGCGATACCTGCATAACCTCGCGCGGCTCCTGCGCAGCCAGGCCGGCGCCAGCCAATTCGTCCTGCAGCTGCTATATCGAAGGCTTCGGCATGAAGCGCGGCGCCATCGACTGAGGGCCGAACGCAAAGCTGCTTCCAGACGGGCCAGTGGCACTGGCCGGCTCCTGCGCCGGCCAGTGCTGAAACCCTTGAATACTGGGTAGCGTACCGGACGCGACAGTCATGACGGGGCTGTTTCCGTTCCGGTAGAATTGGTTAATTTTACCTTGTTTTGCAGTTAACCTTGTCTTCATAGATCGTCTCAGGCTTTCTTACCTCAACGACGCAGCCGGAGCGCTGCGCAACGCAGGGTTGGGGTCAGCTATGACGTTCAGGCTTCTTTCGCTTTCGGCTCTCGCCACCACGGCGCTGATGAGCCTCGCCGCTCCGGCGCTCGCCGGCGGTTGCAGCAGCTCCTCCTGCTACCGGGCGCCGGTCAGCAATTGCGGCGGCGGCTCCTGCTACAAGCTGGTCTCGACCCCTCCGGTCTACGGCACCGTCGACGAGAGCTATGTCGTGCGGCCCGAGCGCACCTTCTCGCGGGTCGTCCCGGCTCAGTACGACACCGTCACCGAGCAGGTGGTGATCCAGCCGGAGCGCCGCGTCGCCCGCCATATCCCGGCCCAGTACAAGACCGTCTCCGAGAAAGTCCTGATCTCGCCGGCGACCAAGCGCTGGGAAGTCACCCGCGACGCCTATGGCCAGACCACCGGCTGCTGGGTCCATGTCCCCGCACAGTACGGCTATCAGCAGCGCACCGTCGAAGTCTCGCCGGCCTCGGTCGACTACGACGTCATTCCGGCCGTGTACGGCCAGCGCAGCCGCCGCGTCATGGTCAGCGCCTCGCGGGTCGAGCACCAGACCGTGCCGGCCGAATATGCGACGCGGCAGCGCCAGGTTCTGGTCAGCCCCGGCTCGCAGTACTGGGCCAAGAGCGGCTACTGAGTTTTCGCGTTTTCTTCGTAGTACCTGTCACCACGTAACAAGCACCTCACGCCCCGGCTTCGGCCGGGGCTTTTTTCTTGCTTGGGATCAACATTGGAGCGGCGCGCGAGCCGCCCTCACCCGTCATGGTCGGGCTTGTCCCGACCATCCGTGCCTTCCTTCATCGAAGGTGGTGTTCAAGGCGTGGATGCTCGCCACAAGGGCGAGCATGACGTTGATGGATCAACGTCGCGCTTGAAAGGTCACTGTCGGTTCAGGCCAAGCCGCCGGTCAGCAGGATCAGCACGCCGACGCCGAGCGCGAAGGCGAGGATGCGGGCGGGCATCGAGAACAGGGTGCCTGGCGGCTGCTTCGTCGCGAAGCCGGCGACGACCTCGACCAGCGCGAGCGCCAGCAGCACGTAGACGAAAGGCGGGAAGGTGCCGCCTCTTGCGATCCAGCCATTGTTGACCGCGAGCGAGGCGAGCGCGCCTAGCCCGACGCCGGCAGCGACAAAGAATTGCTCGGGCCGGCTGAAGCGCATCGCAGGCTCAGCGCCGGCGGAAGTTCTGCGGCCGCGGCGGCATCGGGCCGGGGCTGGCGGTCTTCTGGCGGAAGTTGATCCGGCCCCGGTCGAGGTCGTAAGGCGACATCTCCACGACCACGCGGTCGCCGGCGATGGTGCGGATGCGGTTCTTCTTCATCTTACCGGCGGCATAGGCCAGGATGACGTGGTCATTGTCGAGCTTGACCCGGTAGTTGCCGTCCGGGAGCACCTCGACCACGGTGCCGTCGAATTCGAGCAGTTCTTCTTTCGCCATTCGCTGATCCTTCGTCTTGTCCTCGGCGCGGGGCCAGGCCTCATGAGCCTGGCCCCAGCGATTACGGCGCCTGTCAGTTCGGGCGCCGCCCGCCGCCGCCGGTGCGTCGTTGTCCCGTTCTTTGCTGCAAGAACGCGACGCCGCCAAGCCCTTCCTTGCCGGAAACCGCTTCTTTTCGTGTACCGCCGGTGTCCTGGCGCTGGGCCGGACGCTCATGGCGCTGCTGCTCCGGACGCGCCTGGTGCTGGCGCGGCTGGCTCGGGCGGGACTGCTCGCGATGCGGCTGCCCCTGGCGCTCGCCCTGCTCAGGACGCTGGCCGCCGCGGCCATGGGACGGAGCGCCCCGGCCGTCGCGACGCTGCCCCTGCCCGGGCTGCTGCCCGTTCTGCGGACGGCCCTGGCCACGGCCGCCACGGTTCTGCGGCGGCTTCTTCGGGGTGCGGCCATCCCAATACGGCACGTCGCCGACCGGGGTGAGCGCGACCTTGGTCAGCTTCTCGATCGCGGCGAGATCGCCGCGCTCTTCCGGCGTGCAGAAAGCGATGGCAAGGCCTGACGCCCCGGCGCGCGCGGTGCGGCCGATGCGATGGACATAGGTCTCCGGCACGTTCGGCAGGTCGAAATTGACGACATGGCTGATGCCGTCGACATCGATGCCGCGCGCAGCGATGTCGGTCGCGACCAGGATGCGCAATTCGCCGTCACGGAAGGCGCCAAGGGCACGCTCGCGCTGGCCCTGGCTCTTGTTGCCATGGATCGCGGCAGACTTGATGCCGGCCTGCTCGAGCTGACGAACGACCTTGTCGGCGCCGTGCTTGGTGCGGGTGAAGACGATGGCGCGCTCCATTTCCGGAACGCTCAAAGTCTTCGCCAGCAGGGCCGGCTTCTGGCCAGCTTCCGTGAAGATGACGCGCTGGTCGATCTTCTCGGCGGTAGTGGCGACGGGCGCGACCGCGACCTCGACCGGGTCGGTCAGATAGGCCTGGGCGATCTCGCGGATCGCCTTCGGCATGGTCGCCGAGAACAGCAGGGTCTGGCGCTGCTTCGGGATCAGCGTCGCGATCTTGCGCAGCGCATGGATGAAGCCGAGGTCGAGCATCTGGTCGGCTTCGTCCAGCACCAGGAACTCGATCTCGCGCAGCGAGACAGCGCGCTGGTCGACGAGGTCGAGCAGACGGCCCGGGGTCGCGACGAGGATATCGACATGCTGGCCGAGCGCACGGATCTGCTTGCCGACCGGAACGCCGCCGAAGATCACCGTCGACTTCAGCGAGGTGAACTGGGCGTAGGTGCGGATGCTGGCCTCGATCTGGGCCGAGAGCTCGCGCGTCGGTGACAGAATGAGCGCGCGCACCGAGCGCGGCTGCATGCGCCGCGGCTGGTTCAGCAGCCGGTGCAGCATGGGCAGCGAGAACGCAGCCGTCTTGCCGGTGCCGGTCTGGGCGGCTCCGAGCAGGTCACGGCCATCGCGAATCGAAGGGATCGCCTGCGCCTGGATCGGCGTCGGCGTCTCATAACCTTCGGCGGCGAGCGCTTTGAGAAGCGGCTCGGCCAGGCCGAGGTCGGTAAATTTAGTCAAATCAGGTCTTTCTGAGCCGAACGACATGGGGCGCACGTGGTGAACGGAAGCGCCTCGACATGCCGTCTCGGTCTACGCATGGTCTCTTTCCGCCCGGCGAACCGCTAGCCACTGCGCCGGGGGATGTCGTGTATCGCAGGCTATGGCCTGCGTCTGGAAACGGGCGGACACTGATGTCCGCCCGAAAAATGCCTTCAGTTGGCGACGAGGTTGCCAGCCGAGGACTTGCCGGTCTTGCGATCGGCGATCAGCTCGTAGGAGACGACCTGACCTTCGCGCAGCTCGCGCAGGCCAGCGCGCTCGACGGCGCTGATGTGGACGAAAACGTCCGGGCCGCCGGCCTCAGGGGTGATGAAGCCGTAGCCCTTGGTGGCGTTGAACCACTTGACGGTGCCCTTGTTCATAGCGGGACTAATCCTTGCACTTCAGATCCGCGTATTCATGGAACCCAGGTCCGGCGCGCGGACGCCCGCCCTGGTCTTGTATCGACGTGTGGTGGATCTGAAGTGGCCCGCCGGTCGGAATACCCGCGCGGAGGATTGGCCAGAACCGGCCGCATCTCGTCTTACATCGGGGGACCTAGCATAAATTGCAAGCTCGGTCCAGCAAGGCCCATTGCTGGAACTCGAAGGCTTGCACTAGGGGGTCAAGATAGTGGTCGGCGCATTGACCCAGCCGTACTGGTGCATGCACCCGTTATACAAGCCCCGCTCGGCCACTTGATCTGCGCAAAGTGTCTGGGCCTCAGCCAATGGCTTGGGTGTCTGGGGGCCGAGCCCGATGTTTCCCTGTTGCCACTCCCGGCCGCAGCTCGCCAGCAACAGGACGACAGCGCAGCTCCAGACTACGCGCTTAGGTCGCTTCATCGGATACCCACTTCGCATAGCGGCCGCGAGTCCACGCATGGCCAATTGCCCAGCTTCGCACAAGCGGCCGGCGCGCCGTCAATCGAGCGCGATATCGAACGTCACCGGGTAATGGTCCGAGCCGTGACTGTCGGCGCCGTAGCGTACACTGACCGCCCTGACCTCGGGACTGGCCAGCAGATTATCGAGCAAGACGACAGGCATGAAACGGACGGCAGGCCACGAGGCGCCCAATGTCGCGTGGCGACGCAGGTTCGCCTTGAATGCCAGTGAGTTGAGCTTGAGAGAAAAAGGGGTGAGGTTGAAATCGCCGACCAGCATCTGTGTGTCTTGCGCCTTTCGCAGGCGATCGGCGAGCCAATCGATGTGGTCGACCTGCATCTCCGGTTGAAACGGGTAGGCCAGATGCAGGCCCGTGATCACATAGGGCTTGCCGCTTCCAGCAAAGCGCGCCCACACCACTGGCGGGCTGGCATGCGTTCGATCCGAAAAACCGGCATCGAGCCACGCCGTCTTCGACAGCAGGACGAGTCCGCAATTGCGCCGGGCGCAAGACATGACATGCGGATACTTGTCCTTGAGCGGCGGAACGATCTCCTGTTCTAGCCTGCTGCCGACCTCCTGCAGGACGACGACGTCGGCATCTTCCTCGCGCAGGAAGTTGACGACAGCTTGCGGCTCACGATTGCCGATCCAGACATTGAACGTCGTCACGCGCAGCGTCGGTCGCGCAGCCGACGAAGCCTGCGACATCAGCGGCACGGCCGCCAGCAGCGCATTGACGGCCAGCACCACGATGCCGAGGCGGACAAGCACCCGTCCGCCGGCCCAGAACGCCGCCAATGCCACGATGGCCGAGCCGCCGAGCAGCACCCATCTGAAGTGATTGATCAGTTCCAGATACGGGAAAAGCCCGGCCATCGCGCCGAGCGCGGTAGCAAGCAGGGCGGCGGCCACGGCAAGTGCAGCGACGTATCCAGCAACGCGACGGAGCGTCATCGCATCAAGCGTCGATGTCGCGGAGCACCGCCGCCAACCCTGCGAGATCGGGCAGTGCCCGATAGCGCTCGTGCCCGGTCGGCTCCTCGGCATGCTCCAGAGCCCAGGTCAACGCGTGCGGCACGTGCACAGCCCAGGCGCCGGCGGCGAGCGCCGGGACGATGTCGGATTTCAGCGAGTTGCCGACCATCATGGCTCGCCCCGGCCCGTCGCCATGGCGGGCGAAGAGCTTCTCATAGGTCGCGGCGCTCTTGTCGCTGACGATCTCGACCGCGTCGAAGAAATCGCCGAGCCCTGACTGGGCCAGCTTGCGCTCCTGGTCGAAGAGATCGCCCTTGGTGATCAGCACCAGCCGGTAGCGGCCGGCGAGCGCCGCGAGCGCATCCTGTGCATGCGGCAGCGTCTCGACCGGATGGCGGAGCATCTCGCGGCCGGCGGCGAGAATCTCGCCGATCACCGCCGGCGGCACCTGCCCGCGCGTGACCTCCAGCGCGGTCTCGATCATCGAGAGGGTGAAGCCCTTGATGCCGAAACCGTAGAAGGCAAGGTTGCGCTTCTCGGCCTCGAGCAGCTTGCCGGAGATCTCGGCCGCCTCGCCATGCTCGCCGAGCAACGCGACGAAGCGGTCTTCCGTCAACCGGAAGAACTGCTCATTCTGCCAGAGCGTGTCGTCGGCATCGAAGCCGATGGTGGTGAGGGCACGTGCCGCCATGATGGATCGCGCCCTCCCCGACTTCTCAGGCGTCCTTGGCCTTGATCGCTCCCAGAGCCGCCTGCGCAGCAGCGAGGCGCGCGATCGGCACGCGGAAGGGCGAGCAGGAGACGTAATCCAGGCCGACACTCTCGCAGAAGCCGATCGAGGCGGGATCGCCGCCATGCTCGCCGCAGATGCCGAGCTTGATGTTCGGCCGCGCCTTGCGGCCGCGCTCGACGGCGATCCTGACCAGTTCACCGACGCCGTCCTGGTCGATCGTCACGAAGGGATCGGATTCGAGCAGGCCGCGCGCCGTATAGGAGCCGAGGAAGGAGCCAGCGTCGTCACGGCTGATGCCGAGCGTGGTCTGCGTCAGGTCGTTGGTGCCGAAGGAGAAGAACTCGGCACTCCCCGCGATCTCCTCCGCCCGCAGCGCAGCGCGCGGCAGTTCGATCATGGTACCGACCTGATAGGTGAACTGCGTGCCGCTCTCCGTCTTCACGGCGTCCGCCATCGCGTCGATCCGGCCCTTGACCAGGTCGAGCTCGGGCGAGCCCATGACGAGCGGCACCATCACCTCCGGCATGACCGGGTGGCCGGTCTCCTTGGCGGCGATCACCGCCGCCTCGAAGATCGCGCGCGCCTGCATCTCGGCGATCTCGGGATAGGCGACGGCGAGGCGCACGCCGCGGAAGCCGAGCATCGGGTTGAATTCGTGCAGCTCGGTGGCGCGACGCTTCAGCTTGTCAGTGGTCGTGCCCATCGCCGCCGCGACCTCGGCGATCTCCTCGTCCGTGTGCGGCAGGAACTCGTGCAGCGGCGGATCGAGCAGGCGGATCGTGACCGGCAGGCCCTGCATGATGGTGAAGAGCTCGACGAAGTCCTGACGCTGCATCGGCAGGAGCTTGGCGAGCGCGGCCCGCCGGCCCTTCTCCTCATCGGCCAGGATCATCTCGCGCACGGCGAGGATGCGGCCGGCATCGAAGAACATGTGCTCGGTGCGGCAGAGGCCGATGCCCTCGGCGCCGAATTCGCGGGCCGCCTTGGCGTCGCGTGGCGTCTCGGCATTGGCGCGGATCTTGAGACGGCGAACCTTGTCGGCCCAACCCATCAGCGTCCGGAAGTCGCCGGAGAGCTCGGGCTGCTGCATCTTGACCTCGCCGAGCAGCACCTGGCCGTTGCTGCCGTCGATGGTGACGAAGTCGCCGGCCTTCAGCGTGGTTGCGCCCACGGTCATCGTGCCCTTGGCGTAATCGACCCGAATCTGGCCAGCACCGGAGACGCAGGGCTTGCCCATGCCGCGCGCCACGACCGCCGCATGCGAGGTCATGCCGCCGCGCGTGGTCAGGATGCCCTCGGCGGCGTGCATGCCGTGAATGTCCTCAGGCGAGGTCTCGACGCGGACGAGAATGACCTTCCTGCCCGCCTTCTTGCCGGCCTCGGCGGCCTCGGAGGTGAAGACGATCTCGCCGGCTGCGGCGCCGGGTGAGGCCGGCAGGCCGGCGGTCAGCACGCGGCGCTCGGCCTTGGTGTCGATGGTCGGATGCAGGAGCTGGTCGAGCGCGCCGGGCTCGACGCGACCGACCGCTTCGGTCTCGGTGATCAGGCCTTCGCGGGCGAGCTCGACCGCGATCCTGAGCGCCGCCTTGGCGGTGCGCTTGCCGGAACGGGTCTGCAGCATCCAGAGCTTGCCCTCCTGGATGGTGAACTCCATGTCCTGCATATCGCGGTAATGCTTCTCGAGGATGCCGTAGATGCGGCAGAGCTCGGCATAGGCCTCCGGCATCGCCTTCTCCATCGAAGGCTTGTCGGATTTGGCGGCGGCCTTGGCCGCCTCGGTAATGTCCTGCGGCGTGCGGATGCCGGCGACGACGTCCTCGCCCTGGGCGTTGATCAGGAACTCGCCATAGAGCGCGTTCTCGCCGGTCGAGGGATTGCGGGTGAAGGCGACGCCGGTCGCCGAGGTCTCGCCCATATTGCCGAAGACCATCGACTGGACGTTGACCGCCGTGCCCCAGGAAGCCGGGATACTGTTGAGCTCGCGGTACTTGATGGCGCGGGCATTCATCCAGGACGAGAAGACGGCGCCGACCGCGCCCCAGAGCTGCTGCTGCGGGTCCTGCGGGAAGTCGGAGCCGAGCTCCTTCCTGACGATGTCCTTGTACTTGCCAACCAGAATCTTCCAGTCATCGGCCGAGAGGTCGGTGTCGAGATGGAGACCTTTGCGCTCCTTGTAGTCCTCGAGCGCCTCCTCGAAATGGCCGTGATCGATGTCGAGCACGACGTTCGAGTACATGGTGATGAAGCGGCGATAGCTGTCATAGGCGAAACGGGCATCGCCCGAGGCCTTGGCGACCGCCTCGACGGTGACGTCGTTGAGGCCGAGATTGAGGACGGTGTCCATCATGCCCGGCATCGAGGCGCGAGCACCGGAGCGGACCGAGACCAGCAGCGGATTGGCCGGGTCGCCGAAGGTCTTGCCGGTGAGCTTCGCCATGCCGGCGAGCGCATCCTTGACCTCACCATCGAGTTCGGCCGGGAAGCTCTTGCCGTTGTCGTAATACCAGGTGCAGACCTGCGTGGTGATGGTAAAGCCCGGAGGCACCGGAAGCCCCAGATTGCTCATCTCGGCCAGGTTCGCGCCCTTGCCGCCGAGCAGGTTCTTCATGCCCGCCTCGCCTTCGGCCTTGCCGTCGCCGAAGGTGTAGACCCACTTCTGCCCTGCCATAGCCTGCCTTTCCCAACGTTGTCGCCGACATCAACGCCGGCGGGTCCGCCTGGTTTCGCATTTGCGGCGCCCGCTTGTTGCAGCGCACCGGGTGCGGCGTGGTCATGCCGAAAACCGGATGAACAATCAATGATCATGCGACGGAGCCAGCCACTGCCCGGCAATCCCGAGCCGCGCACAGTGCCGCGCAATATGGCCAAGGCCGGCGCTGCGCGATAGAGTGCCGCTCCCGCCTCCGGACAGCAACGACGGCAGCCGATCCAATGGTCGCCGGCACATGCTCGCCTTGCCAGAACGACGCCGAAGCAAACGATGCGCCTGAACGACTGCCACAACTTCCACGACTTCCGCACTCTCGCCAGGAAGCGGCTGCCGGGCCCGATCTTCAACTACATCGATGGCGGCGCCGATGACGAGGTCACCCTCCGGCGCAATTCCGAGAGCTTCGAGCGCTGCGACCTCGTTCCGAGCGTCCTGCGCGGCGTCAGCAGCCTCGACACCTCCGTCACGGTGATGGGTCAGAAGCTCGCCGTGCCGTTCTACTGCTCGCCGACGGCCTTGCAGCGGCTCTTCCATCATCAGGGCGAGCGAGCGGTCGCAGCGGCCGCGGCGCGCTATGGCACCATGTTCGGCGTGTCCTCGCTCGGCACGATCAGCCTCGAGGAATTGCGCAAGGCCCATAGCGGGCCGCAGGTCTACCAGTTCTACTTCCACAAGGATCGCGGCCTGAACCGGGCGATGATGGAGCGCGCCAAGAGCGCCGGCGTCAACGTCATGATGCTGACCGTCGACAGCATCACCGGCGGCAATCGCGAGCGCGACCTGCGCACCGGCTTCTCGATCCCGTTCCGGCTCAACCTCGCCGGCATCACCCAGTTCGCGATCAAGCCGCAATGGGCGCTGAACTACCTCACCCATGAGAAATTCAGCCTGCCGCAGCTCGACAGCCATGTCGACATGGGCAGCGGCGTGATGTCGATCAGCCGCTATTTCACTGAGATGCTCGACCCGTCGATGACCTGGGACGACGTCGCCGAGATGGTCAAACTCTGGTCCGGGCAGTTCTGCCTCAAGGGGATCATGTCGGTCGCCGACGCGAAGCGCGCCGCCGAGATCGGCTGCACCGGCATCATCCTCTCCAACCATGGCGGCCGGCAGCTCGACGGCTCGCGCGCCGCCTTCGACCAGCTCGCCGAGATCGTCGATGCGGTCGGCGACAAGATCGACGTGATCATGGACGGCGGCATCCAGCGCGGCACGCATGTGCTGAAGGCCCTGTCGCTCGGGGCCAAGGCCGTCGGCATCGGGCGCTACTATCTCTATCCGCTCGCGGCGGCTGGGCAGCCCGGCGTCGAACGCGCCCTCGGCCAGCTCAAGACGGAAGTCGAGCGCAGCATGAAGCTGATGGGCGTCACCAGTCTCGACCAGCTGTCGCGCGAGAATCTGCGGTTCAGATAGAGTCGGCCCAAGTTCCAAGGCTTCAGATTTGATCTGTTGCGTCCGGAGCGATCAGCGGCAAGCCGGGGAAATATGTCCGATAGCGGGACGCATCGCGCGTGATCAGCGTGTAGCCGGCGACCGCTGCATGTGCGCCGATGAAGAAATCGGGGAGCGGTGATTGCTTCACACCGCCTCGACTCTTGTAGGCAAGGAAGCACTTGCCGGCCAGGAATGCAGCTGCGAATGGAACCGGCTCCCGCTCCAGCATCGTCGTCGGGAGGGCCGCATCCAAATCCTCGACCCGTGAATAATGGGTCGAGATTTCGGCATAGACTATCGCGTTGATCACAAGCCGCTGCCGATCAGCGGCCTCGGATAGGGCTCGCGCCGACCAGGCACACCAGCGGGCGTCCTGCGTCAGAATGTCGAGCAGGACATTGCTGTCGACGAGGACTGCGCTCATTCGGGCTCGCGCGTCAGCGCCATGATCTCATCGGTCGTCATGGCGATATCGCCCTTGCTCCGACGCAGATGCGCGACGAGCCTGTCGCCGCGTCCCATCTTACGGCGCGCCACGGCTGGCACAATCCGCACGACCTTGCCGTCGAACTCGAAATCCACCTCGGTCTCGGGCAGGAGCCCGGCCCGTTCGCGAATATCGGCGGGAATAGTCACCTGGCCCTTGGACGTGATCCGCATCGGCACCTCCTTACTCTTACCTGTAAGAGTAAGACTTTGGCCGTGGCGCTACAAGTTGCCCTGACGCGCACCTAGCGCTGTGGCCCTCGCGCCGCCTTCGGCCAGCGCAGCGGCCAGGCGACGATGCGCTCGACGATCTCCTCCTCGGCGACCTCGTCCTCGTTCGCGTGGACCTTGCCCCGGACAGACACGCCCGCGGCGATGACAGTCTGAGGATCGCCGGAAACCAAAGGATGCCACCAGGGCAGGTCCCGGCCCTCCCCGATCAGCCGATAGGCGCAGGTCGGCGGCAGCCAAGGCAGGGTGCGCACCGCCTCCGGCGTCAGCGTGACGCAGTCGGGCACCGTCTTCGAGCGATTGGCGTAGTCATGGCAACGGCAGGTCGCCGCGTCGAACAGGCGGCAACCGATGTCGGTGGCGTGAATGCGCCCGCTATCCTCGTCCTCGAGCTTGACCAGGCAGCAGCGGCCGCAGCCGTCGCAGAGCGATTCCCACTCCGCCTCGGTCATCTCCTCGAGCGTCTTGCTGCGCCAGAAAGGCGTGCTGTCGGTTATCGCATCGGCCATGGCCGCTTATGCCCCGACTAAGCCGTGGAGGGAAGCGCGCGAGCGGCGCAGCGAGGCGCCATTCGACCCCGTATCTTACATTCATTCTAATCTTTGTTTAGAGGGATTATAATCTATGAAAATTGACCCAATACTCGGATCGGCCTAACGGGAGAAAGAATTCCCTCGCATATGAGCTTTCCGATGCTGACCCGTCGCCACCTGCTGCGCGCCCTTGCCGTCACTGCAGGCCTCGCCACCACGGCCCTGCCCGCACTGGCCGACAAGGTCACGGTCACCGACATCGTCGGCCGCAAGGTCGAGGTCGAGGCGCCGGTGAAGCGGATCATCCTCGGCGAAGGCCGGCAGATGTATTTCGTCGGCGCGCTCGACAAGGACGAGCCGTTCAAGCGTGTCGTGGGCTGGCGCGACGATCTCGGCAAGGCCGATCCCGAGACCTTCCGCGCCTATGAGAAGCGCTATCCCGGAATCGCCAAGCTGCCGACTTTCGGCGGCATGAAGGAAGGCGCCTTCGACGTCGAACAAGCGATCGCGCTGAAGCCCGACGTGCTCTTCCTCAACATCGAGGCCAAGATCGCCAGCGACGAGGCCAAGCTGGTCGAGAAGCTCGCCTCGGTCGGCATCCCCGTCGTCTATGTCGACTTCCGCGAGAAGCCGTTCGAGCACACCGAGCCGTCGATGCGCCTGATCGGCAAGCTTTTCGGCAAGGAGCAGGTCGCCGAGGACTTCATCAAGTTCCGCGCCGAGCAAATCAAGGTCGTGACCGACCGTCTCGCCGGCGCCAAGGACCTGAAGCGTCCCCTCGTCATGGTCGAGCGCGCCGGCGGCTATTCCGATGATTGCTGCATGTCCTTCGGTAACGAGAACTTCGGCAAGATGGTCGACTTCGCCGGCGGCCGGAACCTGGCGACGCCGCTGATCCCCGGCACCTTCGGCACGGTCAATGCCGAGCAGATCGTCGCCTCCAATCCCGATGTCGTGATCGTCACCGGCAGCAACTGGGACGGCTATGTGCCCGGCGGCAACTGGGTCGGCCTCGGCTACGGCGCCGACATGACCGAGGCCCGCCGCAAGCTGACCAATCTGATGAAGCGCCCGGCCTTCACCCAGACCGCCGCCGTCAAGAACGGCCGTGTCCACGGCATCTGGCACCAGTTCTACAACAGCCCCTACCAGTTCGTGGCGATCCAGGAGATCGCGAAGTGGTTGCATCCGGAGCTGTTCAAGGATGTCGACCCGGGCGCGACCATGAAGGTGCTGCACGAGCGCTTCCTGCCGCTGCCCTATGAGCCCGGCCTTTGGGTCTCGCTCGAGGCGGGCAAGTGAGTCTTGCCCCCGCCAGCGCGGACGAGGTCGTGACCCAGCAAGCGGAGGCTCCGCGCAGTGCCCAGGGCCGCGACGCCTACCGGGCGCTGGCGCTGCGCCGCAAGCTGATCCTCGCCGGCTTCGCCGCCGTGCTGCTGGTCTGCCTGATCGTCGACCTGATGCTCGGGCCGGCCCGCTACAGCGTGACCGAGGTGGTCAATGCGCTGATCTCGCCTTCGACCGCACCGGCCGCCGTCCGGGTGGTGATCTGGGACATCCGCCTGCCGGTCGCGCTGATGGCGGTCGTCACCGGCGCCGCGCTCGCCATCGCCGGCGCGCAGATGCAGACCGTGCTGAACAACCCGCTCGCCAGCCCGTTCACGCTCGGCATCTCGGCGGCGGCGAGCTTCGGGGCGGCGCTGGCGCTGGTCTTCGGCGTCTCGATCGTACCGCTCGCCATCGACTATGTCGTGCCGCTCAACGCCTTCGTGATGGCGATGGGCGCCTCGCTGCTGATCCACCTGCTCAGCCAACGCCGTGGCGTCACCACCGAGACGGTGGTGCTGCTCGGCATCGCGCTGGTCTTCACCTTCAACGCCCTGCTGGCGCTGCTGCAATTCTTCGCCTCGGAACAGGCGCTGGGCGCGGTCGTGTTCTGGATGATGGGCTCGCTGACCAAGGCGAACTGGCACAAGCTCGCCATCACCTCGGCCGTGCTGCTCATCTGCATCCCGCTGTTCGCACGCCAGGCCTGGGCGCTGACGACGCTGCGGCTCGGTGACGAGAAGGCGGCGAGCTTCGGCATCAACGTCAGGCACCTGCGGCTCGAGACCATGCTGCTCGTCGCCCTGCTCGCATCGGTCCCCGTCGCCTTCGTCGGCACGATCGGCTTCATCGGCCTGGTCGGCCCGCACATCGCCCGCATGGTGATCGGCGAGGACCAGCGCTTCTTCATGCCGGCCTCGGCGCTCGCCGGAGCCGCCGTGCTCTCGGCCTCCTCGGTGGTCAGCAAGTCGCTGATCCCCGGGCTGATCTTCCCGATCAGCATCGTCACCGCACTGGTCGGCGTGCCGTTCTTCTTCAGCCTGATCCTGACCAGCCGGAAACGCTCATGGTGAAGCGCCTTGCACTCAGCGATGTCGGCGTCGCCTATGGCAAGCGCCAGATCCTTTCGGGGATCACGACGCCGACCATGACCGGCGGCGAGGTCGTCGCCGTGATCGGCCCCAACGCCGCCGGCAAGTCGAGCCTGTTCCGCCGCATCGCCGGGCTGATCCCGGGCGCTGGTTCCGTCCAGGTCGAGAGCACCACCGGCAAGACGCCCTGCTACCTGCCGCAGGATACCGCGGTCAACGCAGTGCTGACCGTCTACGAATCGATCCTGCTCGCCCGCAAGCAGGGCGGCTCCTGGGGCGTCGGCGACGACGAGCTCGCCGCGATCGACGAGGCCCTACATGCGCTCGACATCGCCGACCTCGCCTTCCGCGGCCTCGGCGAGCTCTCGGGTGGCCAGCGCCAGCTCGTCTCGATCGCCCAGACGCTGGTGCGCCGGCCCGAGATCATGCTGCTCGACGAGCCGACCAGCGCGCTCGACCTGCACCGCCAGTTCGAGGTGCTCAGCCTCGTCGGCCGGCTGGCGCGCGAGCGGCAGATCTGCGTGCTGATCGCGATCCACGATCTCAACCAGGCGCTGCGCATTGCCGACAAGGTGATGGTGCTGTCGCAAGGGCGGCTCGCCGCCTTCGGCGCTCCGCGCGAGATCATCACGCCGGCTTTGCTGGAAGAGGTCTACGGCGTCGTCGCGCGGGTCGAGGCGAACGAGGGCGAGACGCCCTTTATCGTCGTCCACGGCTCGGCCCGCAGGCGCAGCCGCGGCGATGCCGGGCTTGCGCACGCCCGGGCAGCGGAATAACACCCTCGCAAGTTTAGCCTGGCGAACCGCCGATGTCAGACAGCAGCCTTCCTAGCGGCCTTTCCGCCCCCGGTGCCAACTACTCCCTCAAGGAGGAGATCCGGACCTATTGGTCCGGCCGGGCCGCCAGCTTCGACAGCCAAGTCGGCCACGCCATCAAGTCGGACGCCGAACTCGCCGCCTTCCAGTCGCTGCTGCGGCAATCCTTCGGCGCGGAGCCGCGCGAGGTGCTCGACCTCGCCTGCGGCACTGGCGAGATCACCCGCGCTTTGCTCTCGCTGGGCCACAAGGTCACGGCGCTCGACTTCTCCGAGGAGATGCTGGTCCGCGCCCGTGCCAAGCACGGCAGCAAGGCCCGTATCCTCGCTGGTGATGCCGAGCGCCTGCTCGACGACGACGGGACCTATGATGCGCTGGTGACCCGCCATCTGGTCTGGACCCTGACCGATCCGGAAGCGGCCTTCGCCGAATGGTTCCGGGTGCTCAAGCCCGGCGGCAAGCTGCTCGTCATCGATGGCGACTGGATCAACCGCTCCTGGCTGCAGGGCCTGATCAACCGCGCCGCGACCTTCCTGCGCGAGCGCTCCGGCGCCGCCCCGCACGCCGCCGACCGCGACGCCTTCGACTCGATCACCAAGCGCTTCTTCTTCCGCGATGGGCTGAGCTTCGAGCGGCTGGGCACGATGCTGCGCCAGGCCGGTTTCGCTCGAATCGAGGCGGCCGACTATGCGCAGGTGGTCAGGGCCCAGCAGCGCAACGCCGCCCTGCACGACGCGCTTCGCCTCGCCTCCTCCACGCGCTTCGCGGTGCTGGCGACCAAGGGCTGATTGCTGGGCAATCCGACCATTTTGTCGGGTAACCACACCTTCGCATACTTCCGTTCCGAGCCGCGAGCCCTTACCTTCTGAGATCGGACCCGGCCTTCGCCGGCAGGTCCGGGACACCGCGGACGCGCACCCGCGGCAGGCTCAGGATGCCGCACAACCGTGATCGAGTTCCGGAAAGCGAGCTGGACGACCCGCCTGAAGCGCCTCGCGCTGAGCGCCGACTCGTGGATCGACGCCTCGCTCTACGCGGCCGGCCATCGCGCCGGCGAGATCTATGAGCGCATTCGCAGCGCGACCGATCGGCTGACAGTCAGCGGCCCGAAACGGCTCGCCGCCGAGTTCGCCAGTGAGGGGCTGAATGTCGGCATCGCCGGTGCGATCGTGATGCTGATGCTGGCGATCCCCGCTTTTCGTGAGGGGCGTGAGGAAGCGCTGAAGAACCAGGTCTTCGCCGTCACCTTCCTCGACCGCTACGGCTCCGAGATCGGCCATCGCGGCGCCCGCCATGACGACTCGCTGAAGCTCGAGGAATTCCCCGACCATCTGCTCAAGGCCGTGCTGGCGACCGAAGACCGGCGCTTCTACGACCATTTCGGCATCGATGTGATCGGCACCTTCCGAGCGATCACCGTCAACGCCCGCGCCTCGGGCGTGGTCCAGGGCGGCTCGTCGCTGACCCAGCAATTGGCCAAGAACCTCTTCCTCAACAATGAGCGCTCGCTCGACCGCAAGATCAAGGAGGCCTTCCTCTCGCTCTGGCTGGAATACCGGCTGACCAAGAACGAAATCCTGAAGCTCTACCTCGACCGCGCCTATATGGGCGGCGGCACCTTCGGCGTCGCGGCGGCGGCCGAATACTATTTCGGCAAGTCGGTGAAGAACGTCACGCTGGCGGAGGCGGCGATGCTCGCCGGCCTGTTCAAGGCACCGACCAAGTTCGCGCCGCACGTCAACCTGCCGGCCGCGCGAGCGCGCGCCAACGATGTGCTGAACGCCATGGTCGATGCCGGCTTCATGACCGCCGGCCAGGTCGACTCCGCCAAGCGCAATCCGGCGACGCCGATCGATCGCAAGCGCGAATCCAGCCCGGACTATTATCTCGACTGGGCCTTCGACGAGATCCGCAAGCTCGCAGATGACGGCAAGCTCGGTCCGGAGCGGGTGCTCACGGTCAAGACCCCGCATGACCCGGCGATCCAGAAGCGCGCCGACGAGGCCGTCGAGTCGATCCTGCGCCAGCACGGGCCAGCCTATCGCGCCAGGCAGGCGGCGGCGGTGATCATGGATCCGGACGGAGCGGTGCGCGCCATCGTCGGCGGGCGCGACTACGGCGCGAGCCAGTTCAACCGGGCGACATCGAGCCTGCGCCAGCCCGGCTCCTCCTTCAAACCATACGTCTATGCGGCTGCGATGAGCGCCGGGCTCTACAAGCCGACCACGATCGTCACCGATCGGCCGGTCTGCATCGGCAACTGGTGCCCGAACAATTACGGGCGCTCCTATGCCGGCTCGATGCCGCTGACGGTGGCACTGGCGAAGTCGATCAACACGATCCCCGTGCAGATGTCGATCGCGATCGGCAAGGCCACCGGCGAGACGCATGAAGCCCGCGCCGCCCGCATCGGCCGGATGAAGATCGTCGAGACCTGCCGCGCCATGGGCCTGACCACGCCGCTGACCGACACGGTCTCGTTGCCGATCGGCGCCGGCGAGGTCACCGTGATCGAGCAGGCTGCCGGCTACGCCGTCTTCGCCAGTGGCGGCAAGCGAGCCAAGCCCTATGCCGCCTTCGACATCCGCAACTCGGCCGGCGAGGAGATCTATCGCCACGACCGCGACGAGCCGGCGCCTGCGCAGGTGCTGAGCACGCAGGTCGCCTTCGAGATGAACCAGATGCTCTCGACCGTGCCGACCGCCGGCACCGGCCGGCGCGCCGCGCTCGACGGCGTCGTCAGTGCCGGCAAGACCGGCACGACCAATGGCTACAAGGACGCCTGGTATGTCGGCTACACTGGCAACCTCGTCGGCGCGATCTGGTTCGGCAACGACGATTCCTCCGAGACCAACAACATGACCGGCGGCTCGCTGCCGGCGATGACCTGGAAGGAGATCATGGCCTTCGCGCATCAGGGCATCGAGCTGAAGCCGATCCCGGGCGTGACGCCGCAGCCGGGCGACGCCAAGGCGGCGGTGGCAAAGGCCACCGACCCTGCGGCACGCGCCAGCGCCGGCCATATGCCACGCAAATCCTTCGAGGTCCTCTCCTCGGTCGGCGCGATGTTCAAGGCTGTCGAGATGCCGCGGACGGCCCGGGCTTCCGTCCAGGTCGGAGCTCGCGAGGCCGCGTCCGGCCTCACCGCGATACGCTAGCATGCCACCCATGCGGAGCCGGACCGTTCCATGCGTGTCCTTCCACTGGCCTATGTGATCGCACTCGGAGCCGGCCTCGGCCTGACCTCCGCCCGCTATGCGGTGGCGGAGCGGCCCTGGTTCGGCCGTGCCCAGGTCGGCGCCTGGACCAGCTGGCCGAACAGCGGCGCGCGCGACATCGATCCCTATATGCGGGCCTATCTGGCGCGCGGCGTGCACCTGCCGCTCGGCGCCGGCGAGGGGCTGGAGCTGATCGCTGGGGCAGATGACGCCGGCCAGGCGCTGGATGCGCGCTGCCGCTATCTCGTCAGCGGGGCGACACCGCCGGCGCGCGGCTGGTCGCTCGGCATTGCCGATCCGAGAGGCCGGCCCCTGCAACTGCCCATCGAGCGCGAAAGCTTCACCGATGCCGAGATCGTCCGCGGCGAGCGCGGCGGCATGCGCATCGTGCTGGCGACGACGCCCGAGACCGGCAATTGGCTGCCGCTGCCGGCAGGAGGGCGCTTCCAGCTGCGCCTGCGCCTCTACGACACGCCGATCTCGAGCCATGCCGGTGAGCTCAGGCCCGACACCCTGCCCCGCATCACCAGGGTCGATTGCCGGTGAGCGCGATCGACGACGGCCAGGCCGTGCCGGCCGCGAAGCACCCGTCGGCCAGCCACGCGGATGCGCCGCACCGTTTTCTGGCGCGCCTGGGCAGCGGCCTGCTGCGCTTCGTGCTGCTGACCCTGGCCGGCCTGCTGCTCGCCGGCATCGTCCACATCGTCACCGTGCTGCGCATCCCCACCCTTGCCACGCATGATGCCGCTACCGTCTATGCCGCGCTGGGCGCGAACGGCCGCGCCGAGCTGGTGACGCCGCCACCTGCGGGCCTGCCGGCGATCCTCGACGGCGATCCCAACAGCGTCGCGGCAGTGTGCAGCTACGATCTTGCGGCCGGGCCGCTGCGGGTCGTGGCGCGCACCGGCTCGCTGCCGCTCGGCCTGACCGTCCATCGCCGCGGCGGCGGCGTCGCCTATGCGATCACCGACCGGGCCGCGATCCGCGGCGTGCTCGAATTCGTGGTGATGACGCAGGAACAGCTCGACGAGCGGCTGGCCAATGACGAGGAAGGCGAGACGTCGCGGGAGCTGCGGGTGGTCTCGCCATCGCTGCAGGGGCTCGTCGTCGCCAGGGTGGTGGTCCGCCGCGCCTTCGACCGCAGCGAGGCGGAGGCGCAGGCGACCGGGGTCGCCTGCGGGTTGGCGGACTAGTCTTCAGCTTCATGCAATTCCGGACGCAGAACCGCTGCGCCCTTTTGCTCGAATTGCTCAGTCCGGCTTCGCGCTCAGCGTACCGAAGATGGACTCGAGCTGCGCGCTCATCGGCAGGCGCAGGCGCTCTCCGCCCGGCAGCTTGTGCATGAACCAGCGATTATAGCTGTGCTCGAGCTCACGGCTTTCGGCGATGGTGCGGAACATCTTGTCGACCAGGACAGCCATCGCCGGATCGTCGCGCCGGAACATGATGCCGTAAGGATCGTAGGAGAGAAAATCGCCGACCACCATCACCTTGTCCTCGGCCTTGGCGCGCGCGATCATGCCGTAGAGCAGGATGTCGTCGCCGGCATAGGCATCGGCCTTGCCGGCCATGAACTGCGCGAAGGACTGGTCATGGTCCGGCGTGGTGACGATGGTGGCGCCGGTCTTGAAGCGCGCCTGCAGGTCGTTCATCGCCTTCTCGTTGGTGGTGCCGGCGGTCACGACCACGGTCTTCCCATTCAGGTCGCGGAAGGAGCGGATGCCGGCATCCTTGCGGACCATGAGCTTGGTGCCAGCGACGAAGGTCACCGGCGAGAAGGCGGCGACCGCCTGCCGCTCGCGATTCTGAGTGGTCGAGCCGCATTCGAGATCGATCTCGCCCTTGGTGAGCGCGTCGAAGCGCGAGGCCGACGTCACCGGAACCCATTTGAGCTGAAGTTCGCGGCCGAGCTCGTCGCTCATGGCATCGACGATCAATCGGCAGAGGTCGATCGAATAGCCGATCGGCTCGCGCCTGGCGTCGAGATAGGAAAAGGGGAACGAGGCCTCGCGATAGCCGATGGTCACAGCCCCGGCATCGCGCGCCTTCTTCAGCGTACCGGTGAGCGCATTCGACTGGGTCTGCGCCGAGGCTGCAGCCCCAATGAGGCACCCGAATACGGCGATCAGGCCGACAAAGAGCCGTCGCATCGTCGCTCCTTTCGGGCGGCCACGGCGGCCGCCCCGTGATCCCAGGATGAGCGGCGGCCGGATCAGGCGGCCTGCCCCGCGAGAGCGTCCGAAGTGCCGGCGGCAGCCGGATCGTCGACCGGCTCGCCGAGCTGCCCCTCCCATTTGGCGACACTCGCCACCGCGATCGAATTACCGACAGCGTTGGTGGCGGAGCGGCCCATGTCGAGGAACTGGTCGACGCCCATGATCAGCAGCAACCCGGCCTCGGGGATGTTGTACTGGTTCAGGGTCGCGGCGATGACGACCAGCGAGGCACGCGGCACACCGGCCATGCCCTTCGAGGTCAGCATGAGCAGCAGCATCATCGATATCTGCGTGCCCCAGGACAATTCGATCCCGTAGGCCTGGGCGATGAACAGCACCGCGAAGGTGCAGTACATCATGCTGCCGTCGAGATTGAAGGAATAGCCCATCGGCAGCATGAAGCTGGAGATCTTGCGGCTGACGCCGAAGCGGTCGAGTGCCTCCAGCATCTTCGGATAGGCCGCCTCGGAGCTTGCCGTGGAGAAGGAGATCAGGAACGGCTCCTTGACCAGGCTGACGAGCCTGGCAACGCTCGGCCCCAGGATCAGGAAACCGACGAGGATCATCAGCCCCCAGAGCAGGAACAGGCCGAGATAGAACGAGCCCATGAACTTGGCGAAGGTGACGAGGATGCCGAGCCCCTGGGTGGTGATGGTCGAGGCCACGGCGGCGAACACCGCGATCGGCGCGAAATACATCACCATGCCGGTGATCTTCAGCATCAGATGGGCCATCTGATCGATCATCTCGGTCAGAGCCTTGCCGGTCTCGCCCATCGAGGCGAGCGCGATGCCGGCGAAGAGCGAGAACACCACGATCTGCAGGATCTCGTTGGTGGCGAGCGCCTCGGCCACCGATTTCGGCACGAGGTGGGTGATGAAGTCCTTCAGCGTGAAGGAGGAGGTCTTGAGATTGGTCGCGGCACCGACATCGGGCAGCGGCAGGCCGATATTGTGACCGGGCTGGAGGATGTTCGCCAGGATCAGCCCGAGCGCCAGCGAAATCAGCGAGGCGACCATGAACCAGCCCAGCGCCTTGATGCCGACACGGCCGATCGATGAGGTGTCACCCATATGAGCGATGCCGACGATCAGGGTCGTGAGCACCAGCGGGCCGATGATCATCTTGATCAGCCGCAGGAACACCGTGGTGATGATGTTGATGTTGTCGGCGATCTGCCCGGCGACCTTCGGATCCGGGTAGTTGGTGTTGCACATATAGCCGACGATGACGCCGAGGATCATGCCGATCAGCACATACATGGTGATCGGTGGTCGTTTCTTGGTTTCCGCCGCGGCCGCCATTGTCTCGCTCCCTCATGCTCAAGGTCAACAATGCAGTGCCCGCCGGCGCGCCTATCGGCGTGGCCGGCCGATCACAACCAGAAGGTTCAACTTGCCGTATCCGATGTCAATGACGCGCATCTCGGCGCGTCGTCCGGCCGGGCCATCGAAAGGGCGCGATATCGCCGCCATCAGAGCCAGCCATTGCGCTTGAAGCGCCAGAAGAGCGTCAGGCAGGCGGTGACGATGAAGCCGAGGACGATGTAGTAGCCGTAATGCATCTCCAGTTCCGGCATGTTCTTGAAGTTCATGCCGTAGATGCCGGCGACCGCCGTCGGCACCGCGAGAATGGCCGCCCAGGAAGCAAGCCGCTTGGTGATGGAATTCTCCTGGCTCTGGCCGACGAGCAGGCTCGCCTCGAAGGCGAAGGCGAGCACCTCACGCAGGCTGTCGATCTTCTCCTGCACGGTGCGGATATGGTCGGTCACGTCGCGGAACATCGGCGCCAACGTCGGGCGGACCTGCGATACGCTGCCATTGGTCAGGCGCTGGCAGACGTCGACCAGCGGACCGGCTGCATTGCGCAGGCGCAAGAGGTCGCGTCGGAGCATGTAGAGGCGCTCGATGTCGGCACGCGTCATCGGCCTGGCGAGAACCTTGTCCTCGATCTCCTCGACCTCGTCATGGATCGCCTCGAGCACCGGCATGTAATTGTCCACGATGAAATCGAGGATGGCGTAGAGGATGAAGTCCTCGCCCTTGGCCAGCGAGGTCGGGCAGGTCTCCCAATGCTGCCGGACCGATGTGTACGAGGTCGAGGCGCCGTGCCGGACACTGACGATATAGCCGCGGCCGATGAAGATGTGCGTCTCGCCAAAGGCGATGCGCTTGTCGACCATCTGGGCGGTGCGGGCGACGACGAAGAGCGCGTCGCCATATTGCTCGAGCTTCGGCCGCTGGTGGGCGTTGGTCGCGTCCTCGACGGCGAGCGGATGCAGGTTGAACTGCTGCTGCACGCATTTGAGCAGCGCGGCCTCCGGCTCGAACAGCCCGATCCAGACGACATGGCCGTCCTTGCGGGACCATTCTCCGGCTTCCTCGACCGGGATGTCGGCGACGCGCACGCCATGGGCATAGACGCTCGACGCGATGACCCCGGCCTCATGGCGATGACCATGATCGACGGGCGGATCGGAAGGCGCTTCCGCGGCGGCCGAAGCTGCGAACCTGATTTGCGTCACTGACATGCGATCACCCCACCGATCGCCGGCTCATGATCGGCAGGCTAGACCCAATCCGGGGGAGATGGGAACCGTTTTTCGCAACGCGGGACGACGAGGCCTTCGACCTATCGAAGGGCAGGCCTCCGGCGACCGGCCACTAGCCCTTGTAGACGACGGGTGGGCGCGGCGGCGCCTCCCCGCCCTTGCCCCCGAAGACGCCGATCAGCGGCAGATTGCAGGCCGTGCCGAGCTCGCTCTCCAGCCCCATGATGGCGCGTTCGGCCTTGACCGCCTCGCGCGAAGGCATCTCGACGACCAGATTGTCGAGCGAGAAGCGATAGCTCTTCAGCCTGAAACGGGCCCGCTCGCAGACCCAGAGGATCAGCCCCTCATTCTCGGCGACGCGCTGGGTGGCCGGGTCGCGCTGCTCGGGCGGTACCTGCTGCGAGGCATCGAGCACCCGCAGTCGCGCGCGATCGGCATTGATCACCCGCAAGGCATTGGCGCGGAACTGGCCGAGCAGCAGCCGGTCGCCATTGGCATCCTCGCTGAGCCGGTTGTAGCGCGAGGCCTGCGAGGCGAAGGAGCCGGAGGTCAAAGCGCGATGATAGGCCAAGACATCGTTCGACTGGGCCTCGACCGGCAGGATGCGGACATAAGCCAGCTTGGAGACCTCGCGATCAAAATCACTGCGCTCATGCGCCGGGAGGACGATACGCCAGGCGCGGGCCCGCAACTGCTCCTCGTCGTCGGTCAGATGGAACCAGGAAGAGGCTTCGCCGCGAAAGCGCGCGCTCCAGTCGCCGATGGCCGGCGCAATCTTGTCGGCGATGATGTTGGGGCGGGGCCGGCCAAGATCTCCGGTGGTCTGGCAGCCGGCGAGCGGAAGGCAGGACAGCGCCGCTATAGCGACGACAACTCTCACCCCGGACGCCTGCGCCGGGTCTCGCGCTCGCCACGGCCGGCGGGACGTGGGCGCCGAGGCGGCTTGCTCGTGGCTGGCTCGTGCTGGCGCTCGTAGCGCACGCCCGTGAAAAACAGGATCTGGCCGAACGGGCCCGCCGCTGCGGTCCCCTGGCTGGCTGAGCGCCTGCGCGGCGCAAAAGGAATGACGTCTGCCATGATGCGCCTCCCTTGCTGGCGCCTGCGCCCAATTCGCTGACAACTCGGAAGCCGGATAGCCGCTCGCACAAATCACGCCAGCGATTCTCAAGACCATCAAGCGCCATCATGGTTAACGCCGTGCTAACGCATCGCGGATAAGTTTCACAAAAGTGCAGTTCGCCGACGAGATTCGCCCATGCCGTCCCGCATCGCTACAGACCTTGCCGAACTCGCCAGGCTGGCCAGCGATGGCGGCCTCGACCTGCGCCAGGTCGCATTGCGGGTGAAGACCGACCTGCTCCTGGCGACGCCGCGCCCCTCACAGGAGGACATGGAGGCCTTCCGCGCCATGGCGGAGGCCTTGATCCCGGTGGTCGACGAGGCCACGGCGACGATCCTCGCCCGGAAGCTCGCGAGCTGGCCGCATGCACCGCGCGAGGTGCTCGCCGCCTTGCGCGACCGCGGCGGCGAGGTGCTGGCCGCGCTGATCGAGCATGACATGCCGCTCAGCGCGACCGAGATCGAGGAGATCGCGGACGAGGGCGATGACGAGGCCAGAGCCGCCCTCGCCGGCCGGCAAGACCTGACCAGCAGCGCCAGCATCGCACTCGCCGGCTGCGGGAGCGCGAAGATCGATGCGGCACTGGTCGCGAATGGAGCTGCATCGCTGCCTCATGCCGCGCTCGACCTGTTGCTGCCGCGCGCCGTCGGCACGCCGGCTCTCGGCGCCGCCTTGCTGGCACGGGCCGACCTGCCCGCCTCCGAGCTGACGCCTCTCTTCCTGCAGGCGAGCCTGGAAAGGCGCCTCGCCATGATCGACGCCGCCGCGGCCCGCGAGGCGCTGGCGCCCTCGCCACGCCCGGCGACTCTTCCCGGCGAGCGGCTCTCCGGCTTGATCGCGACAGCGCTGTCCGACCGCAACGGCGCCTTCGCCGCACTGGCGGATGCCTTCGGTGGCGATGCCCGCTTCGCTGCGGCGATGGCGAACGATGCATCCCGTCAGCTGGCGGCCTTGGCGCTGATCGGCTGCGGAGCGACCCCCGAAGATGCGACGCGCTTCCTGATCGGGCTCGGCGACGATGCGGCCCGCTCGGTCGAGCGCATCTTCGGGCTGGTCGAGCTGATGCGGGCACTGCAGCCGGCGGTGGCGCGCCGGCTCGCCCAGCAGATCGGCGGGATCGCGCCACGCAGTGCCCGCCCCGGCGCCTTGCAGCCCACCATGGATCCGAGCGGAACGCCGGCACGCCCCGGCGCGGAGCGGACGCCGTCCCGCGGCATCGTTCAGGAGGTCAGGCGCAGGCTCGGCGGTGGAAGCAGCGACTGAACGCTAGCTCTCGACGACGTCCAGCCTCGCATCGCCGGCGCGGTTCTCGATCTCGACCAGCCAGAGATCGCTGTCGAAACGCACCTCACGCGCGACCCGGTCCTCGACGGCGAGCGGGTCGGCATCGAGGATGAGCTGGAAGCGCCGTTCGCCCGTCTCGTCCGCCAGCGCCTGCGGCGCCGGGCCATAGAGCGCCGCGGTACCATTCAATCGGTCAAGCTTGACGAAGATCGCACCGGCCTCGCGTGCGCCACGCCGGCGGAGCACCGCGACGAGCCCATCAAACGCGGCCTGGCGCAAATAAGCCGAAACCCAGAAATCGCTGGTCAGCCGTGGCAAGGCCAACCCTCGCCCCTCAACGCCGCGGCCCGCGGATATCGGCCGGCGGGCGGATGTCGGAGCCGTTGATCAGGTCTGCGATCGGATCGCGAGCCGCCGGCTGGGCGGCGGGGGCCTGGCGAGCCGGTGCCGCCTGGGCCTGGCGCTGCTGGGCGGGCGCAACCGGTGCCGGCGGGCGCGGCGCCGCATCGCGAGCGGCCGGTGCCAGGGTGCCGGGCCGTGCCGGCGGCATCACCGCCTGCGGGGCGGGCGCGGGCTCGGCGACCACCGGCGCCTCGACGCGGCGCTGTTCGGCCGGCCGCGCCGCGGACTGCGAAGGCGGCGACAGCATCGGGGCGGGATGGCGGCCCTTCTGGAACAGCACCGCGTTCAGGACGATCAGCACCGACACCGCCGCGAACAGCAGCACGATGAGGCCGCGGCCCGGGCGGCGGGCGAACCAGCGCAGCAGCCGCGCCGGCAACGACGGCGCGGCACGGCGACCAGCCGGGCGGCGAACAGGCATCGACAGCGTCGCATCGGAACGGGCACGGGCGGCAAGCGTGGCTGACATGGGTCTTGAACTCTCGGGTCAGGCGGTCAGGCGAACGGGTTGCTTGGTTTCGAGGCCGCGGCGCGGGGCGCGGGCGAAGGTCGCGATACGGGCCGGCTCACTCGTGGCGGCGACGCCGCCGATCGGCAGGCGCACGCCAACGCGGGTGCCGATGCCCGGCGCGCTCTCGATGGTGAGCGTACCGCCATGCAGGCCGACCAGGCCACGCACCACCGACAGGCCGAGGCCGGTGCCGTCATGAGCGCGGTCGTAAGAAGACTTGGCCTGGAAGAAGGGATCACCCAGCCGCGGCAGATCGGCGGCGGCGATGCCGATGCCGGTATCGGAGACCGAGAGGTCGATCATCCCGCCATCGCGCACCAGGGCAAGCGTGACGCGCCCGCCGGGCGGCGTGAACTTGATCGCGTTCGAGAGCAGGTTGAGCATCACCTGCTTGAGGGCGCGCCGGTCGCCGAGCAGCTGCGGCAGGTCCGGACCGATGACGCGTTCGAGCGCGACCGTGCCGCTGCCAGCCTTGAGCGCGACGACATTGCAGCAATCGGCGGCGAGCTCGGCCATGTCGAGCGAGTCCTGCTCGACCGTCATCGCCCCACTCTCGATCTTCGAGACGTCGAGCAGCGTATTGACGACGTCGAGCAGATGCTGCCCGGAATCATGGATGATCCTGGCGTATTCCTGGCGCTGCGCCGGGCTGAAGGAAGCTCCGAGCTCGCCACCCAGCATTTCCGAGAAGCCGATGATGGCGTTGAGCGGCGTGCGCAGCTCATGGCTGACCGTCGCCAGGAACTGGCCCTTGACGTCGCTCGCCTTGACCGCCTCAGCGTGATCGCGCGCGCGCTCCTCGTCGATCGCGCGCCGGTCTGTGACGTCGCGGCTGACGCAGACGACGGCGACGGTGCCATGCGGACCTGACTGCTCGATGCGCCGGGCGCTGAGGTCGAGCCAGCGGACGACCGGGCTGGCATTGGCGCGCCCATCGGCTCCCGCCGGGACGAACAGGACGCGAAAGCAGGCGCTGGCCCGGCCGCTGCCATGAGCGGCATCGTTCAGCGCCTTCAGGAAGAGCGGCCTGTCGGCGATGTGGACGCGCTCGAACAGGCCGCGGCCGAAGAGCCCCGCAGGCTCGGCTCCGGTCAGGTTGCGCGCGGCCTCGTTGGCGAAGACGACGGCGCCAGCCGCATCATGCCAGGTGACGAGATCACCGACATGCTCGAGCATCAATTGAGCCCGCGCATCGGAGGCCCGGTGCTCACGCAATTCGTCGTCGCGGCGATAGAGGAAACCGACCGTGATCAGTGCGGCGTGCAGGATCGCGACGGCCGCGAAGGCGGGCATCGCCTGCCAGGTCCAGGATGCCGGCTCCGCGATCATCCCGGTTCCCTGCAGGGCGACGACGGCACCGAGGCCGATCACCGCGAGCGCGCTGGCGCGGGCCACATAAGGCCGCGAGCCGAAGAACATCGCCTCGGCCGGCACGGCGGCGAGCCAGAGCAGCAGCGGGGAAGCAGCCCCACCGGTCAGGCAGGCGAGCGTGGTGACCAGCAAGGTCAGGGCGGCGCCGGACAGGCAATGTGCGAGATCGAGCCGCCCGGTGCGCGAGAGCAGGAATACGGCGAGCAACGGCAGCGCCATGGCAACGAGCACGAGCAGCTCGAGCGCACCAATGCGACCGCGCCAGGCGATATAGGCCGGCATCAGGCTGAGTGCCGCGACCGAAGCGGCCAGCCTGCTCAGCATGAAGCGCTCATGACGCATGCGCTCGAGCGAATCAGCCAGCGCCGATGGATGGACCATCGCCGCGACCTGCGCCCTCACCGCCGTCATTAAACTGAAAAACCGCAAACGCGCACCTCTGCCGGCCGTCGGCGCTTTCGCCTCGCCTTGTTGAGCCGATCCTCGCGGCTGCCGTTTAAGCGGGGCTTAAAGCGCCAGCGCCCGAAACCGGGCGCTTCTGTGGCAAACTCAGAAATAGCTTTTTGTTTTCAATGAATTGAACAACCCGCCACGTGCTTCGGTCGACCCGGTTGTTGTTCGCGGCAAGGTGAACGGAAGCTGAAGACAGTGCTCCGTCTTTGATTCAAATCGATGCTGTCGCCGACACCTGATCTTTCGAAGGAGGCGCTATGGTTCACTCATCCGCGGGCTGGGGAGCCTGGAACCGGATGGGGACCAAGATGGCTTATCTTCTGCGCAGCCTGGCGATCGTCGGCGTGATCGCGCTGAACTCGCCCGTGTACGGCACGAAGAGCGAGCCCGATGCGCTCATGGTCGATGCGAAGGCGGCGATCGCCATCCTCGCCAAGATCGATCCCAAGGCAGCGCTGCAAGGCGCTGCCAGCATACGCGAAGCCGCGGAAGTCCTGGCGGGACTCGAGCCGGAGACCCGCGCCCGGGTGCTCGCTTTGGCGGCAAACGCCGCGACCCGCAGCAACGAGACGCCGCCGCGACACCGCTGAGGCTTGACCTCGCCACGCGACAGGCCGAAGAGCTTCGCCGTCATCGCCCCAGAACCGGTGGGGTGAGCCGGAGGCCGACAGCGGAATTCATGAGCGAGAGCCTCGACGAGATCGTCGCCAATTTCGAGCTGCTCGACGAGTGGGATGATCGCTATCGCTACCTGATCGAGCTCGGGCGCACGCTCGCGCCACTGCCTGAAGACGCGCACAACGATGCCAACAAGGTGCGCGGCTGCGCCAGCCAGGTCTGGCTAGAGACCAAGAGCGAGGGCGGCCCCGGCGAGGCGACGCGCCTCTCCTTCCGGGGCGACAGCGACGCCCATATCGTGCGGGGGCTGGTCGCGCTCGCCATCGCCATCCATTCCGGCCATACGGCGCAGGAGATCCTGGCGACCGACGCCTTCGCGATCTATGAGCGCCTCGGCCTCGCCGCCCATTTGACGCCGCAGCGCTCGAACGGCGTGCGCGCCATGATGGAGCGGATCAAGAACGACGCCCGCGCGGCGCTCGCTTAGCCGCAACTCTCCGGCGGAGCCTGGATCGTCGGGCGCGCACCCTGCGTGCGCCAGGCATGGCTCACCGCTCGTTCCTGTTTTGCGCCGAGCCCGTAGTGCTCGACCAGCGCCGACAATGCCAGCCGGAGCACGACCTTGGCCGAGCGCGCCGGCCATTTGCGCTCGCGCTCGACCTGGTCGAGCCCCTTGAGGAAACCGCAGACATCGATCGCCAGGCCCGACAATTCGGGGCCGAGCCGCTTGCAGGCGAGGCGCACGCGCTGACGCGCCGCAAGGCTGGAATCGGAGGCTTCTGCCGGCCCACGCGCCGGGGCGTGGGTGCCGGCAGCAAGGGCCGCATCCCAGTTGACCGTCACTCGCGGCAGCATCTGCGCCAGGGTCAGATCGGCACGGAGGCGCTCGCCGGCCGCAAATTCCGCAGCCGAGATTTGCGGCGCCCCATCCTTGCCGGGACGGCGATGGAGCCAGAGCAGCGGGCTCTCGCGCTCGTCCAGCACGACCTGCTGCGCTTCCCCGTCCACCATCACCGTCAGGGTCGCGCGCGGCCTGTCAGGCTCCGCACCGACAAGGCGCAACCGCCGCTTGCCCGCCTCCGTGATCCAGCCGGCGAAACCGGCCGCAACAAGAGCCTCCGCCTCGGTGGCCTCGACATAGCCGGCCCCGAGCGTCGCTCCGCCGGAGCCGCGACGGTAGAGCGCGATCCGGCCACAGCCGAGCGGGGAGTCGATGCCATAGGCGCCCGGCTCGCTCAGATGCCGCAGCAGGCGGGACGGTGACTGATCGCGATCGTCAGCGCTCATCATGCGGCCTCCTGGACGAAACCCAGCCGCAGGCCGAAGGCGAGGTGCGCCAGGCCGGTCTCGAGCGCTGATACGGCGAGGTCGAAGGCCGGCTGATCACGCCGGTCCTCCACCAGGGCGCAGGCATGGCGCACGGTGGTACGGTCGCGCTCGAAGCAGGCGCCGACCTCGGTCAAGGTCAGGCCGAAGCCGACATGCGTCAGATACATCGCGAGCTGGCGGGCGAAAGCGATCCGGCGCTGACCGCGCCCGGTCCGCAATGCCCCGGCGGGCAGGCTCATCGCGCCGCAGACGGCGGCTTCGACCAACCTCGCCGGCGCGCTGCACCGCATCATGCCTGGCCGCTTGGCAATCATAATGTTCATGATATGTTCCATTGCGGGCATCGCCTCCCCGAATTCAATCGCGACGACTTCAGGTATATATTCCTAAAATCTTTCACCACAAGCACGAAGTCGGCCATGCCGACAGGCTCCTGACAATTCTGGGCTTGCGACGATCGCCCTGGAACCGCAGCAAGCGGGAGAAGCTTGGGGAGCCCCTCTTCTGGGAAGAGGGGTAGAGGTGAAGATTTCGGGCTGAAAAGCTGGCCTGAACCCGACCGTGCGGTAAGCGTCGGCGGAACTGGTCAAGCCGCCCATACTCACCCTGCCGTCTCACTGATCTCGGGCTTGCCCGGGATCAGCGCTCAAAGTCTCGAGGTCGGGTTACCCGGCTGCGATGCAGGAGAGGGTTGCCCGCGCATGACAAGCTTCTTGCAATCTATCGGGGCTTTCAGCGCATCGTTCCGACCGAACCATCTACCGCGCCGCCAAATGCTCGTGAGGGGAGATGCCCAAAAGAAAAAGCCGCCGGGCAATCCGGCGGCTTCACTGCATAGGCGATGATACAGTTTGGTCTGCTGTGACTTAGCGGCGCTTGCGGCGCTGCTGGCCCAGACCCATCTTCTTCGCAAGCTGCGAGCGCGCCTCGGCATAGTTCGGCGCGACCATCGGATAATCGGGCGGCAAGCCCCACTTCTCGCGATACTGCTCAGGCGACATGTTGTACTGCGTGCGCAGGTGCCGCTTCAGCGACTTGAACTTCTTTCCGTCCTCCAGGCAGATCAGATAGTCGGCCGTGATCGACTTCTTCACCGCGATGGCAGGCTTCGGCGCCTCGACCGGAGCAATCGGGGCGGCACCGCCGACAACACGATTGAGGGCGGCGTGCACGTCGCTGATCAGCGACGGCAAGTCCGATGCCGGGACAGAATTGTTCGACACGTAGGCGGAAACGATATCTGCCGTGAGCTCGATGAAATCGGAACCGTCTTGGTCAGCCATGATGGCGTTGCTCCATTGTTATATTGACCGGTCATAGCGTTGACTGCGCCCAGCTCTGTTTCCAGGCGCAAGCGCCCTCTCTGATCGCCGCCGACGAACGGTCGAATTTCCGCCGGAATAGAATCATGCAAAAACGAACCAGCCGGCACTCGTCTAAGCCATGCAGTTCAATATCGCAAGTGGCCTGACAAGGATTCGAATACATTCATTGAGACATATTATTGCTTATTTCGTAAGCGCAGATCGTAACCAGGACGCTTTGCGTTGCAGCATTTGCGCCAAAAGGTTGTCCTTGTCAGTGTCCACCCCTACCTCTACCTGTCGTCACCGCAAAGATGGAACGATCCCTATCCGGATCGCCTTCTTGAAAATGATCAAACCGAGCCCGGAGACCAAGCATGACTAGCCAAGGCAAGGTCGCCTCACCGCCGGTTGCCGCAGCCCGCCCCCAGAGCCGCTCCGTCCATGGCGTCACCTTGAACGACGATTATGCCTGGTTGCGCGCCAAGAACTGGCGCGACGTGCTGCGCGACCCTGATGCCCTGCCGGCCGAGATCCGCAAGCATATCGAAGCAGAGAACGCCTGGTGCGATACACTGATGGCGCCGACGAAGGCGCTCCAGCGCGAATTGATCAAGGAAATGCGCGGACGCATCAAGGAAGACGACAGCGAGCCGCCGCAGCCGGACGGGCCGTTCCTCTATTACAGCCGCTATCGGCGTGGCGGCGAACATCCGCTGATCTGCCGCAAGCCGCACGCGAACGAAGGCGGCAAGCCCGGCCGCGAACAGGTCATGCTCGACACTGACGCGCTGGCCGAGGGCAAGGAGTTCTTCGATCTCGGCGACGCCGAACACAGCCCCGACCATCGCCTGCTGGCCTGGAGCGCCGACGAAGCCGGTTCGGAGCTGTTCCTGATCCGGGTTCGCGATCTCGCTACCGGCAAGGACCTGCCTGACGCGATCGCCGATACCTCCGGCGAGATGATCTGGGCGGCCGATTCCAGCGCTTTCGTCTATGTCGCGCTCGATGACGACCACCGCCCGACGCGTGTGCTGCGCCATCGGCTTGGCACGCCGCAGAGCCAGGACGAACTGCTCTATGAGGAGACAGATCCCGGCCTGTTCGCCGATATCGACCAGACCCAGTCGCGGCGCTTCCTGCTGATCTCCAGCAGCGACCACGAAACCTCGGAGGTGCGCCTGGTCGATCTCGCCGACAAGGCGGGCAAGCCCAGGCTGATCGCGCCGCGACTGGCGGGGCGCCAGTATAGCGTCGAGCATCACGGCGACGCGTTGCTGATCCTGACCAATGCCGACGGTGCCGAAGACTTCAAGATCGTGCGTGCGCCGCTCAGCGATCCCTCGCCGTCCAACTGGGTCGATCTCGTGCCGCACAAGCGCGGCCGGCTCATCCTCAGCCATATCTGCCTCGCCGGCCGGCTGGTCCGCCTGGAGCGCGAAGAGGGGCTGCCCCGCATCGTCATTCGCGACCTCGAGAGCGGGACGGAAAGCAGCATCGCCTTCGACGAAGAGGCCTATGGGCTCGGCGTCGACGCCGGCTACGAGTTCGAGACCGACCGTTTGCGCTTCATCTACGCCTCGATGGCGCGGCCGGCCGAGACCTATGACTACGACCTGACAACCGGCGAGCGCACTCTGGTGAAGCGCCAGGAGGTGCCGTCCGGCCACGATTCCGAAGCCTATGTCGTGCGCCGCATCTTCGCGACGGCCAAGGACGGCGCCAGGGTGCCGGTCTCGCTGCTGCATCGGCGCGACCTGAAGCTCGACGGCTCTGCGCCCTGCCTGCTCTACGGCTACGGCTCCTATGGCGCGGCGATGTCGGCCTCGTTCCGGACGCGTCCGCTCAGCCTGGTCGATCGCGGCTTCGTCTACGCCATCGCCCATATCCGCGGCGGCACCGACAAGGGCTGGGGCTGGTATCTCGACGGCAAGCGCCAGAACAAGCCCAACAGCTTCAGCGACTTCATCGCTGCCGGCGAGATGCTGGCGGCCGAGGGCTTCACCAGCCGCGGCCGCATCGTCGCCGAAGGCGGCAGCGCCGGTGGCATGCTGATGGGTGCGGTCGCCAATCTCGCGCCGGAGCTGTTCGCCGGCATCATCGCCGAGGTGCCCTTCGTCGACGTGCTCAACACCATCCTCGACGAGAGCCTGCCGCTGACGCCGATGGAATGGCCGGAATGGGGCGACCCGATCAGGGACGTCGCCGCCTTCCGGACGATCCTCAGCTATTCGCCCTATGACAACGTCAAGGCGCAGGCCTATCCGCCGATCCTGGCGACGGGCGGCCTCGCCGACCCGCGCGTGACCTATTGGGAGCCGGCGAAATGGGTGGCGCGCCTGCGCGCGACCATGACCGGCGGCGGCCCGATCATGCTGCACACCAATATGGACGCCGGCCATGCCGGCGCTGCCGGACGCTTCGACTCGTTGAAGGAGACCGCCCTCGCCTATGCCTTCGCCATCACGGCGGCGGGCGAAGGCTGGGGCGAGGCCGGCGAGGCGGCAAGCTCGACCTAGGCGCCGAGCTTGTCCTTCTCGCTGGCGAGATAAGCCTTCAGCTCATCCATCGAGGCGAAGACGTAGTCGCCATCCGGCGTGCGGGCATGGATCGAGCCGTCGGCGAACATGGTGAACTGCGTCTCGCCGACCTGATAGGCGCCGATCACGCCCTCCTCGGACGCCGCGGGCTCTTCGTCTGCCTTGGCTTCGGCCGACTTGGCCTCGGCTGCTAACGGCTCGGCCTTCTCGGCAGGCGACGCATCTTCCGCTGCGAGAGCAGGCTCGGCGGCCGGCTCCAGCTCGGGTAGCGAAGGCTCGTCCACCAGCGGAGCAGGCTCGACCTTCGCCTCCTCGGGCGCCCCCTTGTCCGCGGCCTCGGCCTCGACCTCGCTCAGGGCACCAGGGTCGCGTGGCTGCGTCACCGGCGGCCAGGGCCGCGGCGCTACCCAGCTCTCGGTTGTATCGAAGTTATCACGGTCGCGCCGCTGCGGCTCGACTTCAGGCGCATTGACGACACCGGCGAGCTGATCGCGCAGCGCGTTGAACTCGTCATCGACCGACGAAGACGATGCCGACGGCGCCGGCCGATCGATGCGCGGCCACCACAGCCGGTCCTCGGCGTTCGTCGCAGGCGCGGCCTCCGGCTCGGAGCTATCGTCGCGCTCGTCCTCGTCCTGCCCGGCTTCGGGCTCGTCCACCGCGGCATCAGGTTCGGCTGCGTCAGTTTCGGCGGTATCATCGACCGCCTTGTCGGTCGGATGCGAGGCCTCGTCGCTATCGTCGGAGGCCAGATGACCCGGCTTGTCCTGCGTGTCCTCGGCCTTCTCCTTCGCCCCGCTGTCCCCGTCTCGCTCGTCCGGGCGAACATCCGCGGGAGCGACATCGAGCACCGGCGAGACCGGAGGCAGCAGCCAATCATCGATGTCGCCGGCCGTGGCGATGGGCGCTTGCGACGGCTCGGCGACGATAGCCTCGGGTAGCTCGGAGCGAACATTGTCGCCCTTGTCCGCCTTGTCGTCTGCATCCGTGTCGCCGGCGGTCTTTTCGTCAGGCTTGTCCCCGGTCTTCGCCAGGCCGGTGAGCACGCCAGCCACGGCAGTTGCGCCTGCGCCGACGGCCAATGTGGTCGCGATGTCGACAGGCTTCGCTTCGGGCTCAGGTGCCTTTTCAACCGACGGCTCCGGGCGCGCGGGCACCTCGCTCGGCACCGGACGCTCGGCGACACGTGGCTCGGCCAGAGCCACCGCCGCCATGGCGCCGCTGACCAGCCCCTTGAGGCGGCGAACTTCCGCGAGCACCGCCGCGAGAGAAAGCAGGATCAAGCCGGCGACCAGCGACAGTCCTCCGAGGATGACTTCAGTGAAGCCCCGCTCCAGGACACGATATGGCCAGCCATCGACGATGGCATAGGCGCCGCCCGCCAGCAGGGCGAACCCGAGAACCACGAAAAGCCTGACCAACGCTTGCTCCTTTGGGGCGAGACGAGCTGCGACAGCTTGCCGCCTCGCCGGTTAACCTATCGATACCATCCGGTATTGCCAACCAAACGGCCGGCGCCGGCCCTTCCAACGGAACGCAGGTCGGCCGTGCCGGAATTCTCGGTCAACGGCGGTTGCCGCTGCCGGCCTGGGGGCTTAACTAACAGGCGAATGGCGGGTGTTCCGCCGGGCAATCATTGCCCAAGCGTTGCGTCATTGCAGCCATTCTCACGTCGCGATTTCGACAGCCCAAGGAGAGGCCCCATGTCCTTTACCCTGCCCGATCTTCCCTATGCGCATGACGCCCTCCAGCCCTTTATGTCGAAGGAGACGCTGGAGTACCACCACGACAAGCACCACCTCGCCTATGTCAACAACGGCAACAACGCGATCAAGGGCACGGAATTCGAGGGCAAGTCGCTCGAGGAGATCGTCAAGGGCTCCTATGGCAAGAACCCGGCCGTGTTCAACAATGCCGGCCAGCACTACAACCACCTCCACTTCTGGAAGTGGATGAAGCCGAATGGCGGCGGCAAGCTGCCGGGCGCGCTGGAGAAGGCGATCGTCGATTCCTTCGGCTCGGTCGACAAGTTCAAGGAAGACTTCGTCGCCGCAGGCGTCGGCCAGTTCGGTTCCGGCTGGGCCTGGCTCGAGGTCAAGGGCGGCAAGCTCGCCGTCAGCAAGACCCCGAACGGCGAGAGCCCGCTGGTCCATGGCGGCACGCCGATCCTCGGCGTCGACGTCTGGGAACACTCCTACTACATCGACTACCGCAATCGCCGCCCGGACTATCTCAAGGCTTTCCTCGACAGCCTGGTGAACTGGGACTACGTCGCCGAGCTCTATGACGGCGCCAAGGCCTGATCGTCACAGTCGATCAATCAAGACGGACGGGGCCCTGCGGGGCCCCGTTTCGTTTGGCCAACGCTCAGGCCGCGACGCGCTTGAGGAACTGGTCGACGGTCGAATCGAGCCGCATCGCCTGGGCCGAGACCTCGCCGGCGGCCTGGCGGACCTGCTCGGCAGAACGGCCGGTCTCCTCGACGCTGTCGGCCAGCACGCTGAGATCACTCGACACGGAGAGGGCCGAGGTGCTCGCCATCGCGACGCCGCTAGCGATCTCGCCGGTGGCGATCGCCTGCTGCTCGATCGAGGTCGCAACCGAATTGGCAAAGCTCTCGATTGCGCCCATGCGGGTGGCGATGTTCTGGATCGCGTCGACGACCTCGGTGGTCGCGCCCTGGATCGCCCCGACCTGGCTGACGATCCGGTCGGTGGCATCAGCGGTCTGGGAAGCCAGGCTCTTCACCTCCGCCGCGACCACCGCGAAGCCGCGACCTGCCTCGCCGGCGCGCGCCGCCTCGATCGTCGCGTTGAGCGCCAGGAGATTGGTCTGGGCCGCGATGTCGCGGATGAGGTTGACGACTTCGCCGATCGCCCGCGCCGTCTCGTCCAGCGCCTGGACCGAGCCCGCGGTGTCGCGTGAGGCGGAGGCCGCCTCGACGATCTCGGTGCGGACGCGGCGGATCTGGAACTCGACCTCGCGGATCGCCGCGCCCATCTCCTCGGCCGCCTGGGCGGCGTTCTCGACATTGGCCGACGCGCCATGCGAGTTCTGGGCGGCGCGAGCAGCGCGTTCCGACGACTCCGCCGCGACCCGCGCCAGACCGTCCGATGCCTCGCCCATCCGGTCGGCATTGCTCTTGAAGGCCTCGAGCGCGACGCCGACCTCGCCGCGGAACAGCGCGATCGCCTCCTCGACATGCTTCTGGTGGCGATGGCGGTCCGCCTCGGTCGTCAATTGCTGCTGCTGCAGGCTCGCCCGCTCGGCGAGGCGCAGCTTGAGCACGCCGAGCGCCCTGGCGATCGCCCCGATCTCGTCCTGGCGACCGGCCGCGTCGATCGGCGTGTCGAGCTTGCCGTCGGAGATGCCGACGATCGCGCGGGTCATGCTCTTCAGCGGCCGCATGGTCCGCGACAGCGAGATCCAGAGCAGGGGCCCGAGCACGACGAGCAGGGCGATGCCGATCCCGATGGTCAGGAACTGCTCCCATGTCGAGCGGGCAATGAGCCGGGTCTTGTCGAAGCGCAGGGCGACATAGCCGATCTGCTTCTTGAAGCCGCCGACCTTCACCGAGAGCAATTGCGTCACGTAGGTCTTGTCCTCGAGCCGCAGCGTGTCCTGCTCGCCGAGGAGATCCCAGGCCTCCCGCCCGAGTTGCCGGCCGAGCTTGTTCGGGGTCAGCGACAGCCGAGCCTCGTCAGTGCGGCCAGCCGAAGCAAGCGCGACGAGGTCATCGGCGACGAAACCCGCGTCAAAATCGGGATCGCGCTTCAGCGATTCCAGGATGTAGCTCAAGGTGACGGTGTCGCGCGCCAGGATCAGCGGCGGAGAGGCATGGACGATCATCGCTGTCAGCGACATCATCTTCTGCTCGAGATCGCCGCGTGTCTTGGCTTCGTTGTAGCGGGCGGCGGCGATGACGACGAAGACGATCGCGACGGCGACGATGGCGACCGCAGCCCCCGCGATCTGGCTGCTGAGCGAGCGCATCACCCTCTCGACCTGGCCGAGCTGCGGCGCGGCCACATGCGATCGCGGCGCCCGCGACTGAAACCAGGCCATCACGCTCATCTTCCGCGGACTCCAGACAGCGACATCCCAGAGCTGTCGGGACTGCCACTGCGCAGGGTGAGCGAACGGCGTAAATTTTCGATTGCACTCGACGCATCCTGCACGCGCGGCGACTGGAGCTGAGATCAAGCGGCGGCGGCGAAACGGCCGATCCGCAGACCCGGAGGCGCGAACGTCATCAGCGCCGCATGTTCGAGCGGACGCGTCGCGACGACCGGATCGAGCGCGACGAGCTCGTCGTCGACATGGCCGGGATGGCACATCACCAGATGCGCCGGCCCCGGCCGGATGAGAAAACGCGCGAGGTCGGTCGCGAAATCGCGCTGGGGGTCGAAGGGCGAGAAGCCCGAGAAGCCGCGATTGGTCGGGATGCCGCGCCGGAGAGCGGCGCCGCGCAGGCCCATGGCGAGCCCGGCGACCGTCAGTGCCTTGCCGACAGCGACGCCGCGCGCCCGGATCGCCGCGATCGAGTCGCTGGGGTCGCGCAGATAGACCGAGCCAGCCGGATAGCGGGCCGCCACCGCATCGAGCACCTGATGGCGGATGCCGGGCAGGACATGAACATGCTGGTGGCCGTCGACGAAATCGGGCGCCCGGCCGAGATGCTGCTCGAAGGCGTCGAGCTGGCGAGCGATCTCGGCGGCGATCTCGGTGCGCGCCGCGGGGGAGCGCAGCGCCAGCGGCGCGAGCTCGCCGAGCTTCGGCAACGCGCCCGATGGCGCGACGGTCGGCATGGCCGAGAGCGGGGCGGCGCAAGTCAGGTTGAGGTGGAGGCCGAGATCGGCCCGGCCGGAGAAGGCCGCGAGCTCACCGGCCAGGCGCGGCCAATGCGGCCGGTTGGTCATCGCCCCGGTGGCCGAGAGCCTGCCGGCCGCCAGCAGTTCCAGGATCGAGCGGCTGACGCCCTCGGTCATGGCGAAATCATCGGCGCAAAGCACGAAGCTGCGGGTCATGCCGGCTGTTACCCCCTATTCATCAGCGCTGGTGTATGGAGCCTGCGGCTGGTTCCATGCATTCAGCCCTAGCCGAGCAATGAAGGTCCTGAAAGCCTTGTCCGCGATTGCGCCCAGCTCCGCCTCCAACGCGATGCCGACCCCGGCTCCGCGACCGGAACTCTCGATCGTGGTGCCGGTCTACAACGAGGCCGAGAATCTCGCGCCGCTGATCGCCCGGCTCGAGCCGATCCTCGATGCCCACGCCGCTTCCTGGGAGATCGTCTGCGTCGATGACGGCAGCCGCGACGGGACGCTGGCGGCGCTGCGTGCCCTCAATGCGCAGGACAGCCGGATCCACGCCATTTCCTTCAGCCGCAATTTCGGCAAGGAAGTCGCGATCGCCGCCGGGCTCGACCATGCCAGTGGCAATGCTGTGGTGATCATGGATGCCGACCTGCAGCATCCGCCGGAGGTGATCCCCGCCTTCCTGGCGAAATGGCGCGAGGGCTTCCTCAACGTCTACGGCCAGCGCACCGACCGCGAAGGCGAAAGCCCGCTGAAGCGCAATTTCGCCAAGGCCTTCTACAAGCTCTTCGCCAGCTTCGGCGAGACCGAGCTGCCGGAGGGCGCCGGCGATTTCCGCCTGCTCGACCGACGCGTGGTCGAGGCGCTGCGGGCCCTGCCCGAACGGGCGCGCTTCTCGAAAGGCCTCTATGCCTGGGTCGGCTTCCGAGCGACGGGTGTGCCCTTCGCAGTTGCCGACCGCGCTCATGGCGAGAGCAAGTTCCGCTTCCGCAAGCTGTTCAGCTTCGCTTTCGATGGAATTTCCTCCTTCTCGACCGTGCCGCTGAAGATTGCGACCTGGCTCGGCGTGCTGATCGCGATCGTGGCCACCCTGACCGGCCTGTATTTCATGGTCCGGACGCTGCTCTTCGGCACCGACCTGCCCGGCTTTCCCTCGCTGATCGTCTCGATCATGTTCTTCTCCGGCATCCAGCTGATCTCGCTTGGGATGATCGGCGAATATGTCGGGCGCATCTTCGCCGAGGTGAAGCGCCGGCCGCTTTACCTGGTCGGCGAGCGGGTCGGATTCGACAAGCAAGACAACGCCCATCCGCGCGGCAATGTGCTGCCGCCGGGGATCGGCTAGGCGCGACAGCGAGCCCGGTGCTGGACCATCTCCCGCGACGCAGCTATGCGGCTACCTGCAAAGGGGACTGCCGACCGTGGCGGGCCCGAGTGGCGCGATGCTGAGAAAAATCCTCTCCGTCAGCGGCTTCACGCTGCTCTCGCGGTTGTCCGGCTTCCTCCGCGACACCGTGCTGGCGGCAACGCTCGGCGTGAGCGGGCTGATGGACGCCTTCTCGGTCGCCCTGCGCCTGCCCAATCATTTCCGCGCGATCTTCGGCGAAGGCGCCTTCAACCAGGCCTATATCCCGGCCTATAGCCGCATCCGCGAGCAATCGGGCGAGGCCGCTGCGGCACAGTTCTCGAACCGCGTCTTCTCGCTCAACCTCCTCGTCCAGATTGTCCTGGCCGGGCTCGCCATCCCGTTCATGCCGGAGCTGGTGCGGCTGCTGGCGCCCGGCTTCGCTGGCGATCCCGTGCGCTTCGATCTCGCGGTGACGCTGACGCGGATCACCTTCCCCTATCTGCTCTTCGTCACGCTGGTGACGCTGCTCTCGGCCAACCTCAATGCCGTCGACCGCTTTGCGGCGGCAGCCGCCGCGCCGATCCTGCTGAATGTCTGCCTGATCGGGGCACTCTTCGTCGCCTTCCTGTTCCCGAGCGCGGCCCATGCCGCCGCCTGGGGCGTGGCCATAGCCGGCGTGCTGGAATGGCTGCTGCTCTGGATCGCGGCGCGGCAGGCAGGCGTCTCGGCGGCGCTGACCCGGCCGCGCCTCGATGGCGAGGTCAGGGGTTTCTTCAAGGCCTTCGGGCCGGCAGTGATCGGCTCGGCCGGCGTGCAGATCGCGCTCTTCGCCGACACGATCATCGCTTCGCTGCTGCCGGCCGGTGCCTATTCGGCGCTGTATTACGCCGAGCGCCTCTACCAGCTGCCGCTCGGTGTGATCGCGATCGGCGTCGGCACCGTGCTGCTGCCGACGATGAGCCGCGCCATCGCCAACGGCAACGAAGCCAAGGCGGAAGCGGCGCAGAACCGCGCGATCGCGCTGACCCTCGTCGCCGCTGCGCCCTTCGCCGCCGCCTTCCTCGCCATTCCCGAGCTGATCGTCGCGGCGCTGTTCGAGCGCGGCCGCTTCGACGATGCGGCGACACAGGCTGCCGGCGCCGTGTTGTTCGCCTATGCGATCGGCCTGCCGGCGATCGTGCTGATCCGCGCCCAGGTCTCGAGCTTCCAGGCGCGCGGCGACACGACCACGCCGATGCTGGTCTCGCTCGCCGCCATCGCCGCCAATGTCGGGCTGAAGCTCTTGCTCTGGCGCAGCCATGGTGCGCCGGGTCTCGCCTTCGCCACCGCTTGCGGCGCCTGGATCAATCTCGGCGCGCTCTACGGGCTGGCGCTGAAGCGCGGCTGGACCAATCCCGATCGCGCCCTGCCGCTGCTGATCGTGATCGTCGGCGTCGCTGCCGGTTTCGCCGCGCTCGTCGCGCGGCTGCTGGCCGAGCCGCTCTATGGATTGCTGATCAGGTTCCCCTACGAGCCGCGCCTGATCGCGCTCGCCATCCTCAGCCTCGCCGCCGCCGGCATCTATGGCGTGATCGCGCTTGGGGGATTGAGATCGGCAGGGCTCTGGCGGCTACTGCGCTAGCTCAGCCAGCGATCAGCCGGGCGCCAGACTTCAAGCGCTCAGCTGCCTCATCCACCATGCGCGCCACGATCTCGCCGGCGGCAGGAACGTCCGAGATCAGGCCCGCAGCCTCGCCGAAGACCACCGCCGCCTTATCGGGATCGCCGGCCATGAAAGCCTCGCGATAAGCCGGCGCCTCCGCTTCGATTGCGGCACGGAGCTCGGCCTCGCGGCCGCGCCACTTGGCGATGAAGGCGTTGTCGCTGACGCGGATGTCGAAGGGTTTCGGCCAGTCGAGCCGGCGGGCGATGTCGGGAAGCGCCGAGCGCACCGTCTGGTCGCCGCTCGCCGCCACCGCGACGGCATGATGGTTCGGATGGACCAGCGCCTCGCGGCTCGCCCAGAAGCGCGTGCCGACCAGGACGCCATCCGCTCCCAGCATCAGCGCCGCGGCGAGGCCACGTCCGTCGGCGATGCCACCGGCGGCGAGCAGAAGCGTGTCCGGGCTTTCACGCGCCAGCAGATCAGCAACCTCCGGCACGAGCGGGAGAGTGCCTCGGCTATGGCCATGGCCGCCGGCCTCGGCGCCCTGCGCCACGATGATCTCAGCGCCCGCCTCAAGCGCAGTCCGGACATGGGTAAGGTTCTGGCATTGGCAGATCAGCGGCACGCCGGCCGCGGCGATCTCGCCGGCGAAAGGCATGGGATCGCCGAAGGAAAGCATCAGCGCCGCCGGCCGATGCGCCAGCACCTCGCCGAGCAGATGCGGCTGCTTCGCCAGCGACCAGGTGATGAAGCCGCAGCCGGTGCGGGTATTGCCGGCAGCGGCATATTGCGTGGCGAGCCAGCCGCCATCGCCATAACCGCCCCCGATCAGGCCGAGGCCGCCGGCGCGCGTCACGGCGGCAGCAAGCGCCCCGCCGCCCGCCAGGGCCATCGGCGCCGAGAGGATCGGATGCTCGATCCCCAGGCGTTCGGTCAGCCGGGTGGCGAGCCGGGCCATCTGGCCTCAGGCGCCCTTGCTGTGGGCGAAGTCCATGTAGAGCTCGCGCGCCTTGCGGAACATCGGACCGGGCTGCAGCTCGCGATCATCGATCTTGTAGATCGGGATCACCTTCGAGTAGTTGCCGGTCGAGAAGATCTCGTCGGACTGCTCGAAGTCCTCATAGCGCAGGGTCGTCTCCTCGACGGTGACGCCAGCCTGGCGCAACAGGCCGATGGTGCGCTGGCGGGTGATGCCGTTCAGGAAGGTGCCGTTCGGGGCCGGCGTCTTCACCACGCCGTCCTTGGCGAGGAAGATGTTGGAGGTGCCGGTCTCCGCGACATTGCCGAGCATGTCGAGCACCAGCGCGTTGTCGAAGCCCCTGCCCTTCGCCTCGCGCAGGACGCGGGCATTGTTGGGATAGAGGCAGCCGGCCTTGGCGTCAGTCGGCGCGTTCTCGAGAGACGGGCGGCGGAAAGCGCCCTTGGTCACCGAGAAACCCTTGCCGGGGTCGCCCATCGCCGCCTCGAACAGGCAGAGCGCGAACTGGGTCGACTCGGGGTCACCGATGATGGTCGAGGGGCCATCGGCCTCGGCCCAGTACATCGGCTTGATGTACAGCGCGGCGCCGCCCGTGAATTTCTTCACGCCCTCGGCTGCCTTGGCGACGATTTCCTCGGCCGACATGGTCGGCTTCAGGCCGAGCGCCAGAGCGGAGCGGTTCACACGGGCGGCATGCCGGTCGAGATCCGGCGAAACGCCGTCGAAATGGCGGGCGCCGTCGAAGACCTGGGAGGCCTGCCAGGCGGCATGGGTGCGCGGCCCCATGATACCGGGATTGCCCTCGCGCCACTCGCCGTCGAACCAGGTCCATGTCTGCGAATACCAGGCCATCATGCGCTCCAATCGCCAGTGTTTCTGGCCGGCACCGTCTGCCGCAGGCAGGACGACGTCAACATGCCGGCCACATGCCGACGAACGATTGCTGTGATGGATGCGATCGTAGCCGGTGATGGATCGCGGCGGCAGGCGCAGCTTCGCTCACAGGCCTGCGCGATCGCGCCCAGGCCTCAAAAGCCCGCTGCCCGCATTAGCGAGACCACGACCATGCCGGTCACGAGCGCCAGCAGCTCGCTGCGCCTGATCACCATGCTCGCGATCGCCGCAAGCAAGGCGAGACCGGCAGCGAGGCCAAGCCGCTCGATCAGCGGCAGCACGGTCGCGACCACGATCGAGCCCGGCAAGGCCGCAAGCCCACGCCGCACGCGCGGCGTCAGCGGGATGAAGCTCATCAGCACGACGCCGGAGATGCGGCAGAGATAGGTCGCCAGCGCCATGCCGAGGATGGCGAGATAGGGGCCCCAGCTTCCGGGTTCAGGAGGGGTCATCGAGCAAGGCTCCCGCCACGGCGCCGGAGAGCGCGCCGACGATGATGAAGGCATAGCCGTCGACCAGCCGCGCGGTGATAAGCGCGACGATCCCGGCGATGATCCAGGGCAGCGCCGCGCGCTTGCCGCGCCAGAGGGGCACGATCATCGCCGCGAAGAAGATCGGCATGACCATGTCGATGCCGTATCTGCGGGGGTCGGCGACGAGGGTGCCGAGCAGGTAGCCCGGGATCGTCATGGCGACCCAGAGGACCCAGAGCGCGAGGCCCGCACCGAGCACGACACCGACGTCACGTCCGCCCTCGCCATGATAGCGCGTGCCGACCAGCCAGTTGGCATCGGTGAAGAAGGAGAGCTGGAAGGCGGTCACGAACCAGGGATAGCGCGAGAACCAGGGCTGGAGCGACGCAGCCTGCAGGATCGTGCGGGCATTGACCGTCGCCGTCACGAAGGCGAGTGCGACGATCGCGCCCCAGGTCCATTCCGGCCGCCAGAGCTCCATGGCGACGAGCTGCGAGACGCCGGCATAGACCAGCGCGCTCATCAGCACCGCCTCGAACAGGCTGAGGCCCTTGGCCGAGGCGGCGGCGCCGAAGGCGACGGCGAAGACGATCACGCCCGGCATCAGCACGGAAACGCGGCGCAGGCCGAGCCGCATGCCGGCAAGAGTGAGCTGGGCCGCGGGGTGTGGTTCGGATTTTGTTTCGGAAGGCATGTGTCCTCGAACCGGTTTCCCCATGTTGCGTCAACGCCTTGCAAGCTCCGGGCCTCCATGAGCGTGGCGCAGGGCTGGCCGGGCCGTCCGCTTCCGTGCTGGCGCGCGCTGCACTAGAACCGCGACATGCTCTGGCTCTCCTGCGTCGACGAGACCGCCCCTGCCCTGCCGGCCGCATGGCTGATCGCGACCGACGCGCAGCCCGCGAACCTGCCGGAGCGCTCGGCCTTGCGACGCTCTTTGGCGTGCAAGGTGCTGGCGCGGCAGTTCGGCCTGCCGGACGCTGCCGTCGAGATCGGGCATGAGCCGGCAGGCAGGCCGCTGATCCTCGCCCCGCAGGGCTCCGGCCTGCATCTGTCGCTGGCGACACGCTCGGGCCTCGTCGCGATCGCGCTGGCGCCTCGGCCTGTTGGTGTCGATGTCGAGCAGGTCGCCCCCGCCAGCGAGCCGCCGCTGGCCATGCTGCATCCCGAAGAGCGGCGCTGGCTGGCGAGCCTGCCCGCCTCGGCCCGCCCCGAGACCTTTGCCCAGCTCTGGAGCGCCAAGGAAGCCTATGTGAAGGCGCTCGGCATCGGCTTCGCCCGCGCGCCCGAGAGCTTCGCAGTCCGCCTCGATGGCGCCGGGCGTTTCGTTGTCGACGGCGCGCGAAACGGAGGCCCCGCGAGCGGTTTCGTCCGGCTCACGAAAAACGGCGGCCATGAGAGCATGGCCGCCGCATTCATTGTTCTCGATCAGGCCTGAGATATCAGCCCGGCTGGTCGACGGGCTTCTTCTTCAGGAGGTAGCCGACGACGACCACCACCAGCGCACCGAGCGTCGCCGCCGTATAGAACGGCACCTTGGCCGGCAGGAGGCCGATCGGGTTGACGTCCGAGACCGGCGTGCTCACCACCCAGTTCGGCATGTTCGCCTGCAGCCACTGCAGCACTGCCAGATCACCAAGCAGCATCTCGCCGGCGATCCAGCCGAGCAGCGCAGCGCCGAGCCAGATCAGGATCGGGAAGCGCTCGAGAACCGTGGAGAGCAGGCGGGCGCCGTAGACGATCAGCGGGATGGTCAGCAGCAGGCCGAAGATGAAGAGCTCGAAATGCCCCCGCGCTGCCGCAGCGATGGCGAGCACGTTGTCGAGGCTCATCACCGCATCGGCGATGGCGATGGTGCGGACCGCTTTCCAGAGATTGTCGCTGGCCGCGATGTCGCCATGCGCCTCCTCCTCGCCCTTGGCGAGCTTGATCGCGATCCAGAACAGCAGCAGCGCGCCGACGACCTTCAGGAAGGGCACGGCGAGCAGGTAGGTCACGACCACCGCGAAGATGATGCGCAGGCCGACGGCTGCGCCGGCGCCAAGCAGAATGCCGACCTTGCGCTGCTTCTCCGGCAGCGAGCGCACCGCCAGCGCGATGACGACCGCGTTGTCTCCGGAGAGCAGGAGGTCGATCCAGATGATCTGGAGCAACGATGTCCAGAAGGCGGAAGATGCGAAATCCATAGGTCGGTCGGCCCCTTGTTCTTAATGCGCCGGGTCTGGCCGGCGCTGCTTGAGGAAATAGCCGAGACCAAGCACCAGAAGGGCGCCCAGGATCGCGGCCGGATATTCGAGCTGATGGGTGAGCGTCTCGCCGAGTTTGCCGATCAGCCAGGGATCGGTCTCGAACATCTCGCCCGCGACCCAGCCGAGCAGGCCGGCGCCGGCCCAGACCAGGATCGGGAAGCGGGTCAGCAGCGAGGTGATCAGCGAAGCTCCGAGCACGATCAGCGGAATCGAGATGATCAGGCCGCCGACCAGCAGCGGGATCGAATCCTTGGCCACGGCCGCGATGGCGAGCACGTTGTCGAGGCTCATGACGATGTCGGCGATGGCGACGGTCTGCACCGCCTTCCAGAGCTTGCTGCTGGCGGCGACCGCATTCTCGTCGCTCTCGCCGTCTTCGATGATCAGCTTGACCGCGATCCAGACCAGCAGGATCGCGCCGACGATGTGCAGGAACGGCATGTTGAGGAGGGAGGCGATCAGCACGGTGAAGACGACGCGCAACAGCACGGCGACGCCCGCGCCGAGCGCGATGCCCTTGGCGCGCTGCTCGGGGGCCAGCGCCCGGCAGGCGAGCGCGATCACCACCGCATTGTCACCCGACAGCACGATGTTGAGCGCGATGATCTCGAAGAGCTTGCCCCAGAGTGTCGGGTCGAGCAGCGAAAACGTCAGATCGGGCACCTTGTTCCTCCTCCTTTAGTCTTACGTCTTTTCGGCGCCGACCACTGCTTGTGGTCAGCGCCAGCGTTATCGTCAAGCCAGCGCCTGCTCGATCGCCTTGCCGGCAGCCTCAGTCTTTAGGCTACCGCCGAGATCGCGCGTGCGGGTGCGTGCATCGCCGAGCGTGCGCTCGATCGCGGCTTCGATCGCCTTGGCGGCCTCATGCTCGCCGAGGTGATCCAGCATCATCGCCCCCGACCAGATTTGGCCGACCGGATTGGCGATGCCCTGCCCGGCGATGTCCGGGGCCGAGCCGTGCACCGGCTCGAACAGGGACGGGAATTCGCCGGTCGGGTTGATGTTGCCGGATGGCGCGATGCCGATCGTGCCGGTGCAGGCCGGGCCGAGGTCCGAGAGGATGTCGCCGAACAGGTTGGAGGCGACGACCACGTCGAAACGGTCGGGGTTGAGCACGAAATGCGCGGTCAGGATGTCGATATGGTACTGGTCGACCGCGACGTCGGGATAGTTCTTGGCCATCTCCTTCACCCGTTCGTCCCAGTACGGCATGGTGATCGAGATGCCGTTCGACTTGGTCGCCGAGGTCAGCTTCTTGCGCGGCCGGCGCTGGGCCAGCTCGAAGGCGTATTTGAGCACGCGATCGACGCCGACGCGGCTCATCACCGTCTCCTGGATGACGATCTCGCGCTCGGTGCCGCCATACATGCGCCCGCCGACCGAGGAGTACTCGCCCTCGGTGTTCTCACGCACGACGAAGAAGTCGATATCGCCGGGCTTGCGGCCGACCAGCGGGCCGGGCACGCCCGGCATCAGCCTGACGGGGCGCAGGTTGACGTACTGGTCGAACTCGCGCCGGAACAGCAGCAGCGAGCCCCAGAGCGAGATATGGTCAGGCACCTGGGCGGGCATGCCGACGGCGCCGAAGAAGATGGCGTCATGGCCGCCGATCTTCTCCTTCCAGTCGTCCGGCAGCATCTTGCCATGCTTGGCGTAGTAGTCGCAGGAGGAGAAATCGAACTCGTCGAGCTGGAGTTCGAAGCCGTACTTCTTCGCGGCAGCCTCGAGCACGCGCAGGCCCTCGGGCATGACTTCCTTGCCGATGCCGTCACCGGCGATGGCGGCGATGCGGTAGACGCGATTGGTGCGGCTCATGTGTTCTCTCCGAAGAAGGCCGAGAATTCGGCGGTGACGAGATCGGGGATCTCTTCCGCCAGATAATGCCCGCCCGGCAGGGCCCGGCCTTGGACGTTTTCCGCGCGCTCGCGCCAGAGCGCCAGCACATCGAAGCATTTTCCCACGGCGCCGCGATCGCCCCACAGCACCAGCAACGGGCAGGCGAGCTTCCTGCCGGCATCGGCATCGTCATGGGCGATATCGATCGTCGCGGCAGCGCGATAATCCTCGCAACTGGCATGAATCATCGCCGGATCGCGGAAACAACGTAGATATTCGTTCAGCGCCGCCGGCTCGAACAGCCGCATGTCGGAGGCGCGCCGGCTGGTCCAGTAGAACTCCGGATCGGCGCCGATCATCCGCTCGGGCATCGGCGCCGGCTGGATCAGGAAGAACCAGTGCCAATAAGCGCGGGCGAAGATGTCGCCGGTGTCGCGATACATCTCGCGCGTCGGCGCGATGTCGAGCGTCGCCAGTTTCAGCACGCGCTCGCTGTGGTCCAGTGCCAGCCGGTGCCCGACGCGGGCACCGCGATCATGCGAACCGACGAAGAAGCGCTCATGGCCGAGCGCGCTCATGACCTCGGCCATGTCCTGCGCCATGGCGCGCTTGGAGTAAGGTGCATGATCGGCCGTGCTCGCCGGCTTCCCGGAATCGCCGTAGCCGCGCAGGTCCGGGCAGACCAAAGTGAAGCGCTGCGCCAGCTGCGGCGCGACCCGCCGCCACATGATGTGGGTCTGGGGATAACCGTGCAGCAGGAGGAGCGGAGGGCCCTCCCCGCCGGTGCGGACGCGAATGCGCGCCCCTGACGTGGTGACGTCGAGCAGCCGGAAACCGGGAAACAGATCGTCCGCGACAGGGAGCTCGGTCAGCGACATCAGGCCTCTCGGATTGCAACAATCAGAGCCGATACCCGGATTTTCAAACGATTTCGTGCGCCGATTATTTCATAATTCTGGTCAATAACGGGAGCGAGGCTGAGCCCACTCAGCCGTCATTCTCAGGCGGAGCGAAGCGCAGACCCGAGAATCTCATAACAAAAAAGGCGCCGGTTGGCGCCTTTTCCGGCCTGAGATGGTCGGCTCAAGGCCGACCATGACGCCAAGTCCTACCCGCGCAGCACGGCGCCGTAGCGCTTGGCCATCTCGGCGACGATCTTTGCGGCAACGGCCTCGATCTCGGCGTCGGTCAGCGTCTTCTGCGTCGGCTGCAAGGTCACCGCCAGCGCGACCGACTTCTTGCCCGGCTCGACGCCCGTGCCCTCGTAGAGGTCGAAGACCCCGACATCGGACACCAATGCACGGTCGGCATTCTGGGCGCTCTTGGCCATCTCGCCGGCCGCCACCGCCTTGTCGACGATGAAGGCGAAGTCGCGCGTCACCGGCTGGAAGTCGGAGAGCGCCAGCTTCGGCTTGACCTTGGTCGGCTTGTATTTCGGCAGCGGCAGCGCATCGAGATGGATCTCGAAGGCGACCAGCGGACCCTTGACGTCGAGCGCTTTCAGCACGCGCGGATGCACTTCACCAAAGGCGCCGATCACGCCCTTGGGGCCGAATTGCAGCGTTGCCGAGCGGCCGGGATGGGCCCAGGCCGGACCGCCGGCGACGATCTGCAGGCCCCCCACGGGAACGCCGAGCCCGGAGAGCAGGCCGAGCACGTCGGCCTTGGCGTCGAAGGCATCGACGCTCTTGAGAGCGCCATCCCAGTGACGGCCAGCGCCTTCAAGCTTCGCCGTGCCGCGGCGCAGGCCGGCGGCGGCGATGAGCTGGCCTTCCGGCTCGTCGCTCTGGAAGATTTGTCCGACCTCGAACAGGGCGGCATCGCCGAACCCGCGATCGGCATTGGCCTGGCCCGCGCGGATCAGCCCCGGCAGCAAGGACGGCCGCATGTCGGAGAGATCCGCCGCAATCGGATTGGCGAGCACGAGCTTGCTCGAGCCGCCGCCGAAGAGCTTGGCCTGATCATGCGAGATGAACGACCAGGTCACCGCCTCGGTGAGCCCGCGGCTGGCGAGCAGGCGCTTGGCCGCGCGGGTGCGCTTCTGCAGCACGGTCAGGACCGGCTTGATCACCTCGCCCTTGATCCGCGGCAGCGGCGCCGGGGCAACGCGATCGAGCCCGGCGATGCGCAGGATCTCCTCGACCAGATCGGCCTTGCCTTCGACATCGGCGCGCCAGGACGGCGGCGCGACCTTGACGCGGTCGCCGGCGCCGGAGACGTGGAAGCCGAGCGAGGTCAGCGCCAGCTTCATCTCGACTTGAGGCAGATCGAGCCCCGTCAAGCGCTTGACCTCGGACCAGGGGAAGTCGATGGCGCGCGGGCTCTCGGGCAACTCGCCGGCAAAGACGACCTCGGACGGTTCGCCGCCGCAGAGCGAGATGACCATCTGCGTCGCCATGTCGAGGCCGGGCCGAGTGAAGTCCGGATCGATGCCGCGCTCGTTGCGATAGCGCGCGTCGGAGCTGATGCCGAGCGCACGGCCGGTGCGGGCGATGTTGAGCGTGTTCCAGACCGCGCTCTCGATCAGCACGTCGGTGGTGCTCTCGTCGCAGCCGGAATGCTCGCCGCCCATCACGCCGGCGATCGATTCGACGCCGTTATCGTCACAGATCGCAACCATCTCGGAGGTCAGCGCATAGGTCCGCCCGTCGAGCGCCAGCACCTCCTCGCCGTCCTTGGCGCGGCGCACGACGAGATCGCCCTTGACCTTGGCGGCATCGAAGACGTGCAGCGGCCGGTTGCGGTCGAAGGTCATGAAGTTGGTGATGTCGACCAGCGCGTTGATGGGGCGCAGGCCGATGGCGCGCAGGCGCGCCTGCAGCCATTCCGGCGACGGGCCGTTCTTGACGCCGCGCACCAGCCTGAGCGCGAAGACCGGGCAGAGATTGCGGTCTTCCTCGGCGAAATCGAGCTTGAGCGCGACCGGGCACGGGAAGGCGCCGCGCACCGGCTGGACCGGCGCGGTCTTGATCGTGCCGAGGCCGGCGGCGGCAAGGTCGCGGGCGATACCGGACACACCGAGCGCATCAGCGCGGTTCGGCGTCACCGCGATCTCGATCACGGCGTCGTCGAGGCCGGCATAGGTCGCGTAGGGCTGGCCGATCGGAGCATCCTGCGGCAGGTCGATGATGCCGTCATGATCCTCGGAGATCTGCAGCTCGGCAGCCGAGCAGAGCATGCCGTTCGACTCGACGCCGCGGATCACCCCCTTGCCGAGGGTGATGTCCTTGCCCGGGATATAGGTGCCCGGCGGCGAGAAGACGCTCTTCATGCCGGTACGGGCATTGGGCGCGCCGCAGACGACCTGGACCGGATCGCCCGAACCAGTGTCGACCATGCAGACGCGCAGCCGGTCGGCGTTCGGGTGCTGCTTCGCCTCGATGACATAGGCGATGGTGAAGGCGGCGAGCGCCTTGGCCTTGTCCTCGACGCCTTCGACCTCAAGACCGACACGCGTGAGCGTCTCGGTGATGGTGTCGAGCGTGTCGGTGGTGTCGAGATGCTCTTTGAGCCAGGAGAGGGTGAACTTCATGGTCTTCCGTCGCTACGCATATTGACCGCCGAGAGCGCCGGGACGGCTTGATTGAGCTCGTCCTCGCCATCGGCCTTGATCTTCATGGCATTGCCGCGCCAGCTGACTTCGCGCGCGACGAAGGCATAGGCCCAGATGCCGGGGAAAGCGAGATCGCGCGCCAGATAGGCCAGCGGCGTCCGCCAGTTGACGAACCAGCCGACGCTCTTGGCCAGCACGATCTCGCCGGCATACCAGAGCGCCAGCACGGCGAGCACGCCCTGCCAAGCGGACAAGCCGAAGGCCGGCGCACCGAAGGCGGCGAGCACGGCCGGTACCAGCGGCCCGACCAGGATCTCGGGCGCGAAGAAGGGCAGGAAGGTGACGCGGCGCAGGCGCGCCCAGCGGAACTGGCGCTGCACGACATCGCGCAGATTGCGCGGTCCGAGCGGCTGCTCGAAGGGCTGGCCGACGAGATGGACGTGGCAGCCGGCCTTGCGCACGAGCTTGGTCGCCGCCGCATCCTCGGCGATCTCGGCGGCGAGCGCGGCGATGCCGCCATTGGCGTCGAGAAAGGGCTTGTTCCAGAGCATCGACTTGCCCTGGGCGAAGCCGAAGCCAAGCGCCTCGCCGGCATATTGCCAGCGCGCCTGGAAGGTATTGAGGAAGGCGCACTCGACCTCGGCGCCGAAGCAGCCTGGCCGCGAGCCGGCCGGGGTCGAGCAGACGAGGCCGGTGTCTTCGCGCCAGGAGGCCATCAGCCGCTGAACATAGTCCTTCGGCATCAGGACGTTGGAATCGGCGAGGATCACCCAGTCATGGCGCGCCGCCTCCCAGCCCTTGACGCAGTTGTTGAGCTTGGGATTGGCGCTGACGGCGACGTCTCCGACGATCAGGCGGACGCGCTCGGCGCCATAGACCCCGATCAGTTCCTCGATCAGCGGCACGATCGGATCATGGCCGTTGGCGACGCAGAAGATCGTCTCGTACTGGGGATAGTCGAGTTCCAGCCCCGAGGTCAGCGTCTCCCGGCTGAAGGTCTCGATGCCGCAAACCGGACGCACGATCGTCACCGGCGGCGCCAGCTTCTGCAGCCGCGATGGCGCCTGCTTGCGGCGCAAGCGCACGAAGGCGACGGCCAAGCACAGCAGATTGGCGGCGACCATCAGCGCCGCGATCAGCCCAGCCCATTGCGCGCCGTTCATGCGTCTCCCCTTGCGGTGAGGTTTAAGAAGTCAGACCGCCGGTCAGGGTCGGCAGGTCGAGTGGGCGGAAGCCGTAATGCGACAGCCAGCGGATATCCGCCTCGAAGAACGGGCGCAGGTCCGGCATGCCGTATTTCAGCATGGCGATGCGGTCGATGCCCATGCCCCAGGCAAAGCCCTGGTAGACATCGGGGTCGAGCCCGCAGTTCCTGAGCACGTTCGGATGGACCATGCCGCAGCCGAGGATTTCGAGCCAATCCTCGCCCTCGCCGAAGCGGATCTCGCCGTCCTTGCGCGAGCACTGGATGTCGACCTCGGCCGACGGCTCGGTGAACGGGAAGAAGGACGGGCGGAAGCGCATCTTGACGCCGTCGACCTCGAAGAACGCCTTGCAGAACTCCTCCAGCACCCATTTCATGTGGCCGAAATGGGTCTTCTTGTCGATGACGAGGCCCTCGACCTGATGGAACATCGGCGTGTGGGTCTGGTCGGAGTCCATGCGATAGGTCCGGCCCGGGCAGATCACCCGGATCGGCGGCTCCTGCGACATCATCGTGCGCACCTGGACCGGCGAGGTATGGGTGCGCAGCAGCTTGCGCTCGCCATTGGCATCCGGCGCAAAGAAGAAGGTGTCGTGCATCTCGCGGGCGGGGTGACCGACCGGGAAGTTCAGCTTGGTGAAATTGAGGTCGTCGGTCTCGACGTCCGGGCCTTCGGCGACCGAGAAACCCATGTCGCCGAAGATCGCGGTGATCTCGTCGATGACCTGGCTGATCGGGTGAATGCGCCCGCGCGCTTCCGGCCCCTCGCGCACCGGCAGCGAGATGTCGAGCCGCTCGCTCGCCAGCCGCGCTTCCAGCGCCGCCTCGCCGAGCGCGTCCTTGCGGGCGGAGAGCGCCTGCTGGACGATGTCGCGCAGGCCGTTGATGCGCGGCCCCTGCTCCTTGCGCTCCTCCGGCGTCATCGTGCCGAGAGTCTTGAGCAGGCCCGAGACCGAGCCGGCCTTGCCGAGCGCCGCGATGCGCAGCTGTTCAAGCGCTGCCTCGTCGCCGGCCGCCTCGATCTCCCCGACCAGGGAATCGCGAAGGGTGTTGATGTCGTTCATGCCAATTCAGCCTGTTTGCGAGCCACCTTCTAGGGGGTCAGGCAAGCGGATGCCAGTCCAATCACGCTGGCAAAGCATCCCGTTCACGCAGTTCTCGACGCTGTCGCCACTCTAGCCACGGCTTCATGACAATCCCGTCGCAATCGTCCTTACCTTGGACGCGAGGGGCGACAGGAGTGGCTCGGCGCAGCTATGCAGTGCCGATGACGGAGACGACGAGCATGCCCGACAATACCGCCCAGAAGAATTCGCCCTCCTACCGGATCGCCGCACTCGACCAGGACTTCCTTCTCGGCGATTCGACACGCGGCGCGCGCTTCATGCTCGAATACCAGAAGGCCGAGGATGCCTTGCGCGCCCGCGGCATCGTCTCGACCATCGTCGTCTTCGGCTCGGCACGGGTGCGCGAGGGCAATCCCTGGTACGAGGCCGCGCGGCAGTTCGGCAGGATCGCCTCCGAGCGCGGCGGCGCGCTAGACGGCAAGGACGGCGGCAAGCGCCATGTCATCGCCACCGGCGGCGGGCCCGGCATCATGGAGGCGGCCAATCGCGGCGCCACCGAGGCCGGTGCGGTCTCGATCGGCCTCAACATCACCCTGCCGCACGAGCAGGAGCCGAACGCCTGGTCGACGCCGGACCTGACCTTCCGCTTCCACTATTTCGCGATGCGCAAGATGCACCTCGCCATGCGGGCGGCGGCGCTGGTGGTGTTTCCCGGCGGCTTCGGCACGCTCGACGAGCTCTTCGAGATCATGACGCTGGTGCAGACCGGCAAGATGCCGCCGGTGCCGATCGTGCTCTATGACAGCGCCTATTGGCAGGGGCTGATCAATCTCGAGCGGATGCGCGATGCCGGCTTCATCCGCCCGGAGGATCTCAAGCTGTTCTGCTATGCCGACAGCCCGGAAGAGGCCTATCAGCGCATCCTCGACGGCGCTGGCGAGAGCTGGACGCCGAAGGCGGTGGACAAGGTACAGACGTAGGCGGCCTCGCCCCTCCGCGTCATGGTCGGGCTTGTCCCGACCATCCACGCCTTTGCTTCATTGATAGAACGCGGTGTTCAAGACGTGGATGCTCGGCACAAGGCCGAGCATGACGGTGAGCCAAACAAAAAGGCCGGCGTTTCCGCCGGCCTTTCGTATTCCGATCGGGCAAGTCCGCTCAGGCGGCCTTGGCTTCCGCGCCCAGCGCGCCCTTGACCGTGTCGACCACCGCGGCGAAGGCAGCGGCGTCGTCGATGGCCATCGCCGACAGGGTCTTGCGGTCGAGCTCGAGGCCCGCCTTGACGAGACCGCCGATGAAGACCGAATAGGTCAGGCCGTGCTCGCGCACAGCAGCGTTCAGGCGCTGGATCCAGAGCGCACGGAAGGTGCGCTTCTTGTTCTTGCGGTCGCGATAGGCGTACTGCATCGACCGATCGACGGCCGCCTTGGCGGCGCGGATCGTGTTCTTGCGGCGGCCATAAAAGCCCTTCGCAGCCTTGAATGTCTTCTTGTGCTTGGCGTGGGACGTAACGCCCCGTTTCACGCGAGCCATGTTTGATCTCCGGGAAAGTTAGGGGACGTCAGCCGTTGGGGAGGAAGTACTTCTTCACGTTGGCGGCATCGCCTTCGAAAAGAACGTTCGTCCCACGGTGATTGCGGAGCTGCTTGTTGGTCCGCTTGATCATCCCGTGACGCTTGCCGGCCTGGGCGTAGAGCACCTTGCCGGTTCCGGTGACCTTGAACCGCTTCTTGGCGGCCGATTTAGTCTTCATCTTGGGCATTTCAGCTCCTCATAGGTCGCGAGCGCGAACAATGCGCCGCTTCGATTTTGCTTTGGGAAGCAAAGTACGACCGCCACGGCAGCCCTTATCAGCCGGGCGATCGAAGGTGGGGCCTATGACAGAAAAGCCTGTAGCTGGCAAGAGCCTGCAGTTCCGGGAAAAGCCGCCCTGGATGAGTGAACCCGGCGCCGGCCGCCTTCGCAGCCATTTGAAATTCGTCATATAACTGTAACGGTTTCCAACCATCGCAGCCGCATTCCCGCCGGAGACAATCACCGTGAAGACACCCCTCCTCAGCCTGGCTGCGGGCCTTGCGCTCGTGGCCGCCTCCGCCGTCTCCGCCTTCGCCCAGGGCGGCAGCCAGTCGACCCTCGACCGGATCAAGGCACGCGGCCATATCGTCTGCGGAACCAGCGAAGGCGTGCCGGGCTTCTCGCTGCAGGACAACAAGGGCGTCTGGAACGGCTTCGACACCGATGTCTGCCGCGCGCTCGCGGCCGCGATCTTCAACGACCAGGACAAGGCGCAATATCTGTCGCTGTCGAGCAAGAACCGCCTGGTTTCCTTGCAATCGGGCGAGATCGACGTGCTGGCGCGCACCACGACCTGGACGCTGAGCCGCGACATCGGCCAGGGCCTCAGCTTCACGGCGGTGAACTATTACGACGGCCAGGGCTTCATCCTGCGCAAGAAGCTCGGCGTGAACACGGTCAGGGAGCTGAACGGCGCCTCGGTCTGCGTCGCCCAGGGCACCACCACCGAGCTCAACCTCGCCGACTACGGCCGCACCAACAACATCAAGTTCGAGACCGTCGCCTTCGCCACATTGGAAGAGACGGTCGCCGCCTATGAAGCCGGGCGCTGCGATGCCTACACCACCGACCTCTCCTCGCTCGCCGGCACGCGCAACAAGCTGCAGAAGCCGGACGAGCACATCCTGCTGCAGGAGGTGATCTCCAAGGAGCCGCTCGGTCCCTGGGTCCGCAAGAACGACCAGGCCTGGTTCGACATCGTGCGCTGGACCGTGTTCGCGCTGATCAATGCCGAGGAGCTCGGCGTCACCCAGGCCAATGTCGAGGAGCTGGCGAAGACCTCGCAGAACCCGGAAGTGCGCCGCATGCTCGGCGCCGAGAGCAAGTTCGGCGAGTCGCTCGGCCTGACCAATGACTGGGTGGTGCGGATCGTCAAGGCAGTCGGCAATTACGGCGAGAGCTTCGAGCGGCATTTCGGCGCCCAGAGCCGCAACCCGCTGCCGCGCGGCGTCAACAAGCTCTGGTCGCAGGGCGGGCTGCAATACGCGCCGCCGATCCGCTGAGCCACCCTTAAACAGATCGGGCGGCCTCCTCCGGGAGGCCGCCCTTTTTCATGGGCCGGGGCTTCAGGCGCAGTTCGCCTTCAGCCCGCCCATCTCTTCACCGACAGCCCGGCGCGGCTCGGTGAGCAGGCAGTACCCGGCTGCGACGATCGCCAGCGCCGAGAAGCCGCCGGCGACCGAGACATAGAAGCCGCTGCGCGCGCCGTAGACGTCGATCAGCCAGCCCGACAAGGCCGAACCCAGCGCCATGCCGACGCCCATACCGGTCATCACCCAGGTGATGCCCTCGGTCAGCTTCGAGGGCGGCGCGTGCCGCTCGACCAGCGCCATCGCGACGATCACGGTCGGCGAGATCGAGGCACCGGCGATGAAGAGCACGACGCCCAGCATCCAGAGCGAGGACACGATCAGCAACGGCAGCGTCGTCGCCGCGGCAAGCACGATCGCGAGCAGCAACTGCGTCGTCAGAGGCAGGCGCAGGCGCAGCGCACCGAAGACGAGGCCGGTGATGAAGGAGCCGGCGGCATAGGCCGCGAGCGCGAGACTCGCCGCCGCCTTGTTGCCCTGCGCCTCGGCGAAGGCGACCGCCGTGACCTCGGCCGTGCCGAAGACCGCGCCGAGCGCGACCATCAGCAGCGCGATGATCTGCACCGGGACGAGCCGGATCGCCGAGCCACCGCTGTCGGCGCCCTGTGGATGCACCGGCGGCTCGGTTGCACGCTGCGCCACGAACAGGGCCATGCCGACGGCGAGCAGGATCGTCGCCGCGAGCGGCCCCGCTTCCGGGAACCAGACCACGCTGAGGCCGATCGCCAGCACCGGGCCGACCATGAAGACCATCTCGTCGACGACCGATTCGAAGGCGAAGGCGGTGCGCAGATGCGGCGTGTCGCGATAGATTTCGGTCCAGCGGGCACGCACCATCGCCATCATGCTCGGCTCCAGCCCGGCAAGGCCGGCGAATAGGAAGAGCACCCAGATCGGCGCCTCGAAGCGGGTCGCCAACATCAGGCCGATCAACGCGACGATGGTCGCGAGCGTTGCGGGGATCAGCACCCTGCTCTGGCCATGACGATCGACCAGCCGCGAGATCTGCGGCGCGATCAGCGCATTGGACAGCGCGAAGGTCGCGGCGACACCGCCGGCGAGCCAGTATTCGCCACGCGCCTGGGACAGCATGGTGACGATGCCGATAGTGACCATCGACAGCGGCAGACGGGCGACGAAGCCGGCCGCCGAGAAGCCGATCGTGCCGGGGGCCCGGAAAATCTCGCGATAGGGGTTAGGCATGGACGTCTCCGTCACATCGAATGCGTAATTGACATACGTTGCGTATGTGACATGAGTAATTACATACGAACCGTATGTCAATTCACATACGCACCGTATGCGAAAGGGATATGGACGATGCGCAAACCGCGCAGCCAGATGATCGCCGAGACGCGGACCAAGCTGATCGCCGCGGCGCGCGCCGCTTTCGGCACGGTCGGCTATGCGCAGACCTCGATGGATGATCTCACCGCTTCGGCCGGACTGACCCGCGGGGCGCTCTACCATCATTTCGGTGACAAGAAGGGCCTGCTGGTCGCGGTTATCGCTGAGATCGATGGCGAGATGAACGCGCATATGCAGGCGGTCTCGGCGAAGGCGTCCGATCCCTGGATCGGATTTCGCGACGAATGCACCGCCTATATCGAACTGGCGCTCGACCCCGAAATCCAGCGCATCATGCTGCGCGACGGCCCGGCCGTTCTCGGCGATCCCTGGGACTGGCCGACGCTGAGCGAGTGCATTCGCTCGATGACCGAGAGCCTGACGAAGCTGGCCGAGAGTGGTGTGATCACCGCTATCGACCCCGAAGCGGCTGCACGACTGATCGCGGGGGCGACGCAATATGCGGCGCAGTGGATCGCGAACGCGCCAGAGCCGGAAACGACCTCGCGCAAGGCGATCGACGCCTTCAACCTGATGCTGAACGGGCTGCTCGTGCGGAGCTGAACAAGGCTCGGCAGCGGATTTCGAATTACGCACCAATCTGAAACAAATGTTTCATATCTAATCAAACAAGGAATCTGTTTCATATCCTATCTCACGCTGCTAAGGTCCGGCGCATGGACAAGCCCGGCCTGACGGCAAGCCTCACCGAGAGCTTCGAGCAGTTGCCGCAGCAATTGCAGGCGGCGGCGCGCTGGGTGCTCGACCATCCGGCCGATGTCGCGCTGCTGACGACGCGCGAGCAGGCCAAGCGCGCCGGCCTGTCGCCGGCCACCCTCACCCGCCTTGCGCAGCGCTTCGGTCTCAAGGGCTATGACGAGTTGCGCGCCGTTCATGCAGCAGCCTTGCGGCGGCGGCCGGAAGGCTTTGCCGGCCGCGCCGGCGAGTTGATGCAGCGCCATGGCGAGGAGGGTCCGGGCGCGATCGCGCAGGACATGTTCGCGGCGCTCGCCGAGCATCTGAAAGCGCTGCGCGAGCCGCAAGCCCTCGCCTGCCTCGAACAGGCGGCCGACCTGCTGAGCGAGGCGCAGACCGTATTCTGCTTCGGCCTGCGCTCGGCCTTCCCGGCCGCCTTCATGCTCGACTATATCCGCGACTTGATCGGCGCGAGCTCCGTGCTGGCCGATGGCGCCGGCGGGCGCGGCATCGATGCGCTGCGCCGGATCGGCTCGAGCGATGCGCTCTTCGCCGTCTCGGTCGCCCCCTATACGCGCCTGACCGTGGAGGCAGCCGAGATCGCCAGGGAGCGCGGCGCAAAGGTCGTGGCACTGACCGACAGCGCGCTCTCCCCTCTTGCCGCCGTTGCCGATGTGGCGCTCCTGGTCCGGACCGAGACGCCGTCTTTCTTCCATACGATGACGCCGGCCTTCGCCGCGGTCGAATGCCTGGCGGCGCTGATGACCGCGCGCAAGGGCCAGGCAGCGCTCGACGCGATCGCCCGCCACGAGGCCGCGCTCGATGCGGCCGGCACCTTCCTCACCCCCAAATCCCTCAGGCGAGGCCATCGATGAGCCACATCCTGCATCGCATGCTGAACAAGACCTATCCGGCCGCGACCGGCGGCGAGGGGATGGTGCTACGCGATCGCGACGGGCGCGAGCATATCGACGCCTCCGGTGGCGCCGCGGTTTCCTGCCTTGGCCATGGCCATCCCGACGTGCTGGCGGCGATGCATGCCCAGATCGACAAGCTCGCCTATGCCCATACCAGCTTCTTCACCACCGACGCGGCCGAAGAACTCGCCGACCATCTGATCGCACGGGCGCCCGCTGGCATGGAGAGTGTCTACTTCTGCAGCTCGGGCTCGGAGGCGATCGAGGCCTGCCTGAAGATGGCCCGGCACTATTTCGTCGAGAAGGGCGAGAGACGCCGAGTCAACTTCATCTCGCGGCAGCAGAGTTATCACGGCATCACGCTGGGCGCGCTCTCGGTCGGCGGGCGCATGAAGGACCGCGCGCCCTTCGCTGAGATGCTGATGCAGGGCCACCATATCTCGCCCTGCTATGAGTATCGCGGCCGCCGGGCCGACGAGACCAGTGAGGAATACGGCTTGCGCGTCGCCGACGAGCTCGAGGCGAAGATCCTCGAGCTCGGACCGGAGACCGTCTGCGCCTTCGTCGCCGAGACGGTGGTCGGTGCGACGCTCGGCGCCGTGCCGGCCGCACCCGGCTATTTCAAGCGCATCCGCGAGATCTGCGACCGCCATGGCGTGCTCCTGATCCTCGACGAAGTCATGAGCGGCATGGGCCGCACCGGCACGCTGCATGCCTGCGAGCAGGAAGGCATCGCGCCCGACCTGATGGCGATCGCCAAGGGGCTCGGCGGCGGCTATGCCCCGATCGGCGCGATGCTGGCCTCGAAGCGGGTCGTCGAAGCCGTCAGGCAGGGCTCGGGCATCTTCCCGCACAGCCAGACCTATGTGGGCCATCCCCTCGCCTGCGCCACCGCGCTCGCGGTGCAGAAGGTGATCGAGCGCGACGACCTCATCGCCAATGTCCGCAAGCAGGGCGCGCGGCTGGAGCAGCGCCTGCGCGAGCGCTTCGGCAACCATCACCATGTCGGCGACATCCGCGGGCGCGGCCATTTCTGGGGCGTCGAGATCGTCGCCGACCGCTCGACCAAGGCGCCCTTCGACCCGGCGCTCAAGCTCAACGCCAAAATCAAGCAGGCGGCGCAGGAGCGCGGCCTCTTGATCTACCCGATGGGCGGAACCGCCGACGGCACCGCCGGCGACCATGTCCTGCTGGCGCCGCCCTTCATCATCGACGCCGCGACGGTCGACACCATCGTCGAGCGGCTGGGCGATGCGCTCGACGCAAGCTTGGCCTCGGTCCGACCGGCCTGAGGCCCAACCACGATCCGGGCCGGCAAGAGCCCGGTGCTTCCACAACAGGGGAACGATCATGAAACGACTGAAACATGTGGCTTTGGCCGGGCTCGCCGCCCTCGGCCTCACCAACGCAGCCAACGCCCAGACCGGCACGCTCGACCGGGTCAAGGCGCGCGGCGAACTGATCTGTGGCAACCATATCGCTTTGCCCGGCTTCGGCATCCAGGGACCGGATGGGCGCTGGGACGGGCTCGACATCGACCTCTGCCGCGCCGTCGCCGCAGCGATCTTCAACGACCCGAACAAGGTCAAGTTCGTGCCGACGACGCCGCAGATGCGCTTCGTCGTGGTGCAATCGGGCGAGGTCGACATGCTCGCCCGCAACGCGACCTATACGATGTCGCGCGACACCTCGGCCGGCATGTCCTGGCCGATCATCAACTATTTCGACGGCCAGGGCTTCATGGTGCGCAAGTCGCTCGGGGTCACCGAGGCCAAGGGGCTGGAAGGCGCCTCGATCTGCGTGACGCAAGGCACGACGACCGAGCTCAACCTCGCTGACTTCTTCCGCGCCAACAAGCTGAAATACGAGATCATCGGCTTCGCCACCAATGAAGAGGGCGTGAAGGCGCTGGAGGCCGGGCGCTGCGACGCTTTCACCACCGACACCTCCGGCCTCGCCGCCGAGCGGCTGAAGTTCTCCAAGCCCGACGACTTCGTCGTCCTGCCGACTCTGATCTCGCGCGAGCCGCTCGGCCCGGCGGTGAAGCGCGGCGACGAGAGCTGGGTCGCGCTGGTGAAATGGGTGCACTACGCCATGCTCAACGCCGAAGAGTTCGGTGTCACCAAGGCCAATGTCGACGAGCAGCTGAAGTCGGGCAATCCCGAGATCAAGCGGCTGCTCGGCGTCGAGGGCAAATTCGGCGAGGGCCTCGGCCTGAGCAATGACTGGGCCTATCGCGTGATCAAGCATATCGGCAATTACGGCGAGAGCTTCGAGCGCAATGTCGGCGCTGGATCGAAGCTGCAATTGAAGCGCGGGCTGAACGACCTCGCCTCGCGTGGCGGCCTGCAATATCCGCATCCCATTCGCTGATGCGGATCGCTCTGATCCATGCGCTGCGCCATTCGCCGCCTCCGATAGAGGCGGCGTTCGCACGGCTGTGGCCTGAGGCCACGCTGATGAACCTGCTCGACGACAGCCTCTCGGCCGATCTCTCCCGCGACGGGCGGATCACCGAGGCGATGACCGGGCGCTTCCTCGGCCTCGCCAGCTATGCGCGGGCCACCGGCGCCGACGGCATCCTCTTCACCTGCTCGGCCTTCGGCCCCTGCATCGAAGCAGTGCAGCGTGCGCTGTCTCCCCTGCCCGTGCTGAAGCCGAACGAGGCGATGATCGAGGAAGCCATGGCGATCGGCGGCCGGATCGGCCTGCTCGCCAGTTTCGGCCCGACGCTGCAGTCGATGCCGCCGGAGTTTCCGGGCTCGCTCGCGGTCACGCCGAAGCTGGCGGAAGGCGCGCTCGCCGCGCTCGACCGCGGCGACGGATCCGAGCATGACCGGCTGGCGGCGCTAGCAGCGCGCGATCTGGCCGAGTGCGACGCGATCGCGCTGGCGCAGTTCAGCCTGGCACGAGCCGCATCGGCCATTGCCGTGGCAACGGGCAAGCCGGTGCTGACGACACCGGACAGCGCGGTGCGCAAGCTCAAGCGCCTGCTCGGCTGAACGAAAAAGGGCGCGCCAGCGGCGCGCCCTTTTTCACGTCTTCGTGACACTCGCGCCTTATCGGGGCGCGAGCACCATGACCATCTGGCGGCCTTCGAGCTGCCAGTCGCTCTCGACCTTGGCGACGTCGACGGTATCGACCTTGACGCGCTCCAGCACCTTCACGCCGAGGTCCTGGTGCGCCATCTCGCGGCCACGGAAGCGCAGGGTGACCTTCACCTTGTCGCCTTCCTCGAAGAAGCCGTGCATCGCCTTCATCTTCACGTCGTAGTCGTGCTTGTCGATGCCGGGGCGAAGCTTGATTTCCTTGATTTCGATGGTGCGCTGCTTCTTGCGCGCCTCGGACGCTTTCTTCTGCTCGAGAAAGCGGAAGCGGCCGTAATCGAGGATCTTGCAGACCGGAGGCACAGAATTGGGGGCGATCTCGACCAGATCGAGACCGGCGTCCTCGGCAATCTTGAGCGCCTCGAAGAACGAGACCACGCCACGGTTGGCGCCGGTATCGTCGATGAGCTGGACGTCGCGGACGCCACGAATGTCACGGTTGGCGCGGGGACCGTCCTTGACGGGGGCTGGTGCGGCACGGAAGGGACGACGAATGGCTGTATTCTCCTGTGAATGGCGCGCATCGCGCCGTTGGTGAGACACATTGCACAACGCGAAGCGTTGTCAATGGATCAGGCTGTTTCAGCGCCCGAGCAGGGCGCAATAGACATCGAGTGTGTCATTGACCATCGAGGCCAATGAGAAGTGGCGCTCGACATGCAACCGGGCGCGGCGCGCCAGCGCATCGCGGGCTGAGGGGCGCAGCGTCAGCGCTTCGCGCAGCGCCTCAGCCAGTGCCGCCGCGTCATCGGGCGGAACATGCCAGCCGGAGCGCTCCTGTGGCGCGACCTGCGGCGGCGCCAGCACCGTTTCCGGCACGGCACCGAGATTGGAGACGACGACCGGCGTGCCCATGGCCTGCGCCTCCACAGCGACACGGCCGAAGGCTTCCGGCTCCGTCGAGGGCACCGCCACGACCGCCGCCGCCAGGAAGGCCGCCGGCATGTCCGAGCAATGGCCGACACGGCGGACCCGGCCTTCGAGGCCCGCCCTGGCAATGGCGTCGTCGAGCTCGCGGACATAACCGTCGCGGCCCTGAGCGTCGCCGGCGAGGATGAAAGCAGTGTCCTCGTCGCCGCCATCGCGCAATCGGCGCGCCGCCTCGATCAGCACCTTCTGGCCTTTCCAGCCGGTGAGACGGCCTGGCAGCAGCACGATGCGCTGATGCGGCTCGACGCCCCAGGCGCTGCGCAGGGCGCTGATCCGCTCCGGACTGACCGCCGACGGCGCGAAAGCCGAGAAATCGGTGCCGCGATGGACGACGCGGATGCGGTCGCGGGCGAAGGGATGGCGGGCGCGGATCAGGTCGGCGGTGTAGCCGGAATTGGCGATGACGACGTCGCTGCGCGCCATCACCGAATTGTACAGGTTCTTCACCGTCGAGCGGGCGTTGTAGGAGCCGTGATAGGTGGTGACGAAGGGCAGCTTCAGCGCCCGCGTCGCCGCCAGCGCGACCCAGGCCGGCGCCCGCGAGCGGGCGTGGACAAGCTCGACCCGCTCGCGCTTGCAGAGCAGCGCGAAGGTGCGGACGTTGAGCAGCATCGAGACCGGGTTCTTGGCCGCCGCCGGGAACGGCAGCCAGATGCCGCCCTTGGCCTGCAGTTCGGCGACGAGCCGCCCGCCCTCCGTCGCGACCAGCGCCCGCGCGCCGACCTCGGTCAACCCGGCGGCGATGTCGACCGCGGTGCGCTCGGCCCCGCCGGCCTCCAGCTCCGGGATGATCTGCAGCACGGTGCGCCCGGCCAGCGGATGCGTCTCGGTCGACGGCAGGGAGAGTTGCGCGCCGGAACGCAGGGAGGTGTTCACTGCTCGAAAGGGCCTTCTGCTTGGCGACTCGCCGATGCTATCGGGTTCTGATGATCACAAAATCGGGCGGGAATGCAGCACGCAATGGCTGCTTTCGCCCGGTTCATCACAGGAGAGAATAGGGTGATGAAGCCTGAGCCGCAATTTCTGAGCGTCGGCACCGGTGCAGAACGCCGCGAGATCGCGGTGCTGGCGCAGGCCGGCAAGGGCCCGCCAGTGGTCTGGCTCGGCGGCCTGCGTTCGGACATGCGCGCCACCAAGGCCGAGGCGCTCGCCGCCTGGGCGGAGCGTTCGGGCCGGGCTTTCATCCGCTTCGACTATGCCGGCCATGGCGAATCGAGCGGCGACTTCGCTCAGTGGACGATGTCGCACTGGATCGAGGACGCGCAGGCGGTCCTCGCCGCCCATACGCAAGGTCCCGCCGTCCTGGTCGGCTCGTCCATGGGCGGCTGGGTCGCGCTGCTGACGACGCTGAAGCTGCGCAAGGTCGCGCCGCAGTTGCAACCCGCCGGCCTCGTGCTGATCGCTCCGGCGGTCGATTTCACCGAAGAGCTGATGTGGGCGCAGATGCCGGAGGCCATTCGCGAGACGATCATCAGGGACGGCGTCTGGCAGCGGCCTTCGGAATACTCGCCGGAACCGATGCCCATCACCCGGGCGCTGATCGAGGACGGCAGGCGCCATCTCCTGTTCGGGCAATCGCTGGAGACCGGTTGCCCCGTCCACATCCTGCAGGGAATGAAGGATCCCGACGTGCCCTATGGCCAGGCATTGAAGCTGGTCGAGCACCTGCCGCACGATCCGGTCGTGCTGACCCTGATCAAGGACGGCGACCATCGCCTGTCGACGCCGGACGACATCGCGCGCCTGGTCGCCGCCGTCGAGGGCATCGCGCCCACGACGGCATAGACAGTTCGGGTCAGTGCAGGCTGACCATCCGCAGATCGTGCTCCCAGGCGTTGGCCGTCGCGGCCTCCAGGGAATCGGTCACCAGGATCGGCGCGCCATCGGCCGCGAGCAGCGCGAAGAGCTGCAGGCCGGGCTCGATCTCGGGCGCCTGCGGAAAGATGCGGGCCAACTCATCCGACATGATCGGCTTGAGATAGGCGACCTGGCCGTTGCCGAGTGCGGCGAATTCAGCCGTGGTCAGAGGGTTGTTTCTGGTCTCAGTCATCGCGCCCTCCTTCAGAGCAGTGCGAGGCGGTTTGATTGTGCATCCTTGATCATGAACGGAAGGCAAACCGCATGCCTTTCTCGTAAAGACCTTCTGTAGCCCTCAGGGGCCTAGTCGCGGCTCATGATATCGATACGCCGGATGAGCCGTTCCGGTTCCGGACGGGCCAGATCGATCGCGAGCAGCCCGTTCGAGAGATCAGCCCCCAGGACCTGCATGCCGTCGGCGAGCAGGAAGGAGCGCTGGAACTGCCGCGCGGCGATGCCGCGATGCAGGAAATGCCGCGTCTTGTCGTCGACCTGCCGGCCGCGGATGGTCAGCTGGTTTTCTTCCAGCGTGATCTCGAGCTGGTCGCGCGAGAATCCGGCCACCGCGAGCGTGATCCTGAGCTTGTCGGGCTCGTCCTCCGTGCGCGGCATGCGCTCGATATTGTAGGGCGGATAGCCATCGCCGGCGCCTTTGGCGACACGGTCGAGTGCCCGCTCGATATCGTCGAAGCCGAGCAGGAAGGGATGCGACAGGCTAGGCGGACGCGTCATCACGAAGCCCTTGAAAAGGCGCCTCTGGAACTATCGGAGCCCGCTTGCGCAGCGCCCCGCACGCGAAAGGCGAACCCAACCGCGTGACTAAGATATGGCGAGCGGCGCGCCCTGCCGCAAGTCCTGCGGACGACGCCTCAATCCAGCGCCGCGATCGCCTCGATCTCGATCAGCAGGCGCGGATCGACGAGCGCGGTGACGCCGACCATGGTGCTTGCGGGATAAGGGCCATCGCCGAGATACTTCATCCGCACCTTGCGCACGGCGACCGCCTTCTCGAGGGAGAGGTCGACGACATAGGTCACCAGCTTGAACACTTTCGTGAAGTCGGTGCCGGCAGCGGCCAATGCCGCAGCGAGGTTGGCGTAGACCTGTTCGGCCTGGGCGGCGATATCGCCCTCCCCCACCACCTTGCCCATCGGGTCGTAAGCGACCTGACCGGAGACGTGAACCTGCCGCTCCGCCTTGACGATGGCGAGGTGCGAGTAGCCGGTCGGCGGAGAGAGCGAGGCGGGATTGAGGAGATCGATCTTGCTGGGCATGGCGGACTCCGAGGCTGGCGGCTCGAGGCCGCGTGGCGCGGCAAGCTAGGCCAGCACGGAGCTCACGCGCAATCTCGGGAAGAACCGAAATGGAGGGGGAAGATGGTACAGCCACCCCGGCTTGAACGGGGGACCTCTAGATCCACAATCTAGCGCTCTAACCAACTGAGCTATGGCTGCACGGCTTGCGCCTGATGTCGCGGCGCTCGGAAGCGGTCCGGCGACGGCGCGGAACCTAGTGCCACGCCTCGCCGAATGCAACGGCAAATGCATGCCGGCGCGTGGAAAACCGCGCCGGCTTTCGAAATCAGCGGCGCGGCAGTTCCTGGCGAGCCGTCGCGGCGAGATCTCCGAGATGGGCCGCGAAGGATTCGTAGCTGCGGCGGAAGGCCTTGGCCTGGAGCGCGACTGCGTCCGCAGTGCTCTGCGTGCGCGCCAGCGTCTCGACCTCGCCCAGCGTCGCCTTCAGCTCGGCGCAGGCATGATCGAGCACCTTGGCCTGGACGGCGCCGAAGGCTCGTGTCAGCGCCAGGGTCGGCTGGAGCCAGGCGATGGCCGGGAATGCCGGGACCGCGACCGGCTTCGCGGTGACGGGCGCAACGATGGCAGGGGTAGCAACCGGCTTGACGGCCTCGACCACCTTGGCCGGAGCGGGAGCGGGCTTTGCCGCGACAGGAGCCGCCGGCTTCACCGCAACAGGCTCGACCTTCGCAGGAGCGGGCTGCGCCTTGACCGGAGCCGGAGCGGCGACCGGCTTGGCGGAGACAGGCTTGGCGGAGACAGGCTTCACAGCTGCTGCCTTAACGGCCTCAACCTTCGCGACCGGAGCGGCGGCCACCTTGGCGGCCGGCTTCGCAATCCTGGTTTTCTGCGGGGCGACGCGCTTGGCGGGCTCGACAGCGACCTTTGCGACAGGCTTCGCCGCCGGCGCGGCGACAGCGACCACGGCGGGCTTCGCCACGGGCTGGACGACGGGTTGCGGGACAGCGAGCTTGAGAGCAGCGGCAGCGGGCTTGGCCTCGACCCTGGCGATAGGCGCCTCGACCTTGGGAGCCGGCGCAACAGCAACCGGAGCGGCGGCGGGCTTCACCTCGACCACGGGCTTGGCTTCTAGCGGCTTGGCCTCCACGGGCTTGGCCTCCGGAGCCTTGACAGGCACAGCCGGCACGACCGGTGCGACCAGCTTCGCCTCGCTCAGCGCCTTGACCGGCGCGAGGCTGACCGGCGCCTTGCCGGGGGTAGTCTGCTTAGCCATCGGATCTCTCCTTCACGGTTTCGGCAGGCCATGCCTGCGCGATAGACGCAACCGGGCACGAGCGAACTCCGGCGAGGCGAGTCTCACCCCATCAAAGAGCCACGCATCGGCCCGGCCGCTTGGTCGTGAAAGCCTGCTCCGCGCCCGCGGCGCTCAAGGCTTCACTTCAGCTTGGTCGCCTTGGCGGCGGTCTCGGCCGTCTTCTTGGCTGCGTCCTGCACGCTCGCGCCGACTTCCTTGAGCTGCGCCTGCAGCGCGGCGACCTGCGCCTTCAGGAATTCGGACTGGTGCTGGAGCACCTCGTTCATGTCCTTGGACTTGACCAGCTTGTCGGCGAGGTCGAACGCCGCGGCGATGTTGTTCTCGGCGTAGGACATCGCCTTCTTGGTCATGTCCTGGACGTTGACGCGAGCCGACTCGGCCGAGCCATGAGCGCTGTCGACAGCCTTCTGGGCGGCGCCGATGAAGCCGTCGAAGGCCTTGCGAGCCTGGTCGACGCTCTTTTCGGCGAAATCGCGCATCTCGGTGGGAACTTCGTAGGGAAGCTTGCCGTCCATGGTAGGTCCTCCTGCGACCGAGCCAAGCGTCCGCGCCGTCTGTAGCGCCGCGCCTCTATTGTGCACTGCAATATCATTATTGCAGTGCAATGACAATGCCGCCACCGAGACGGCGGCGGGGGCATATTAACGCTGTTTTGAAACGTCAGGGGAGAGGCCGGGTTCCCGCATGGATTCACCCCGCTCGCGCGGTTATTAAAGATTTGTTAGGCATATTCGCGCGGGCTGGAGTCGCCAGCAGGCAGAGCGGAGCAGGATGAGCGAATCCGGACAGGATTGGAACGGTGCAACCGGCGCGCTCGCGCAGGACCCCGCGCTCGCGGGCTTTGCCCGTGACGGCGCGCTGCTGCTCTGGCCAGCCGGCGGCGACGCCCCGGCCTTCGCCAATGCCGGCGGCCGGGCGCTGCTCGACGCATTCGGTGGAGCCGTCAAGCTTCCCGCTGCAACGCGCGAGCGTTTGCGGCTGCTTGCCGGCGGGCTTGCCTCGCCGACGGCGCTGCGACTCGAAAGATTGCGGCTCGGCGCCTCTCTCACGGGGCTCGTGACCTGCGGCTGCAAGCGCATCGAGACCGGCTCCGGCCCGGCGCTGGCCATCGGCGTCACCGCCACCGAATTGCGCCGCCTCGGCATCACCGTGCCGAAGGACGAGCCGGCGGCGGTTGCCGCGCCGCCCCCGGCCGCGCCCCCAACGACAGCTGTCATGGCGGACAGCGCCACCGAATCACCCGAGCAGCCACGCCGCGCCAATCTGCGCTTCCTCTGGGAAAGCGGCCTCGACGGGACGCTGGTCAGTCTGTCGCAGGACTTCGCCGCGCTGGTCGGCCAGAAGGTCGCGAGCGCGACGCAGGGACGTAACTGGTCCGCGCTGCTCGCCAGCGACATCGTCGATCTCGAGGGCGACCTGGCGGCACGCCTCGCGACGTCCTCGACCTGGAGCGGCCGGGCCGTGCTCTGGCGTGTGTCGCCGGGCGAAGGCGCGCGCGTCGAGCTGTCCGGCTTTCCGCTGTTTGACGGCGAGCGCAATCCCGCCGGCTTCCGCGGCTTTGGCCTCGCCCGCTCACCGGTCAACGAGACTTTTCCGGAGCGGGAAGCGCCTGAAGAGGATGTCGCCTCCGTAGCTCCGGAAGCTGATATCCTGGCGGCAGAACCGCCGGTCGCGGCTCTCGGGGAAGACACCACGCCCGCAGCTCCCTCGACCGAAACTGCCGAGGCGCTGCCGCTTGAGCCGGCGCGAGCAGAAGCCGGCGAGGACGAGACTGACGGCGCGCCGATTGATCCAGACGCGCCCGCTGAAGCGTCCTCCGAGCCGGAAGAAGCCGTAGAAGCGCAAGACGCGCCGGCCGAGCCCAGGGCTTCGGATGACGATGCCACGACGGAGGCAGCCGAAGGCAGCGACGATCCGGCGGAAGCCCGCGAACCGCCGCAGCCAGCCTCCGAAGCGCCGCCGGCGAATGTCGTGCCGCTGCGCAACGGCCATCTTGCGGCCGTCCGCCCGGTGCTCGAACCGTCCAAGGCCCTGCTCTCCTCGGCCGAACGCAACGCCTTCCGCGAAATCGCCAAGGCGCTCGGCGCCCGCATCGCCGGCGAGGAGGACGAGCCAGGGGGACCGCGCCTGCCGGCAGCCACCCCGTTGCGCGTGCGCGAGAAGGAACTGGGCAACGCCAAGGACGAGCCTGCCGTCGCAACACCTGCGACGCCGGCTTCTCCACCCGCTCCCGAGCAGCGCCCACGCGTCGCCAATGCCCATGCCGAGATCCTCGACCGGCTGCCGATCGCTGTGCTGGTCAATCGCGACGAAACGGCGCTCTACGCCAACCGCACTCTGCTCGACCTGCTTGATTATGCCGACCTCGACGATCTCACTGCGGCCGGCGGCGTCAGCAAGCTGATCAGGGGGCTGAATCACAACAGCGACGGCGCGATGATCCTGGTCGACCGCAAGGGCGGGCTGATCAGCGTCGACGGCCGGCTCTCCAGCGTGAGCTGGCAGGGCGAAGCGGCGACGCTGATGGCCTTCCGCAACAGCGTGCCGGGCGGCGACCTCAAGATGCTGACGCCCGAGGAGGCCGAAGAGCAGGAGCTCGCGGCCGAGTTCGAAGCGGAAGAGGAAGAGGCCGCCTCCCGCGTCCAGCAGCTGCGACTGGAGGGGCAGGCCAACGACGCCCGCGTCTCCGAGCTGTCTGCGATGCTCGACACCGCGACCGACGGCGTCGTCACCGTCGACGGGCGCGGGCGCATCCTGTCGCTCAACAAGAGCGCCGAGGCGCTGTTCGGCTACGACCAGCGCGAGGTCGCCGGCGAGCTCTTCACACTGCTCTTTGCCCCCGAAAGCCATTCGCCGGCGCTCGACTATCTCGACGGGCTGATCGGCGGCGGCGTCGCATCGCTGATGAACGATGGCCGCGAGGTCATCGGCCGCGTGCGCCAGGGCGGGCGCATCCCGCTGTTCATGACCATGGGCCGCATCGCCGAAGGGCCGGACAGCAAGTTCTGCGCGGTGTTGCGCGACATCACCGCCTGGAAGAAGACCGAGGGCGAGCTGGTCGAGGCGCGCAAGAGCGCCGAGAAGGCGAGCGCGCAGAAATCGGACGTGCTCGCCAAGATCAGCCACGAGATCCGCACGCCGCTCAACGCGATCATCGGCTTCGCCGAGGTGATGGCGGAGGAGCGCTTCGGCCCGATCGAGAACGAGCGCTACAAGGAATATCTGCGCGACATCCACCAGTCGGGCGGCTACGTCATCAGCCTGGTCAACGACCTGCTCGACCTCGCCAAGATCGAGGCCGGCAAGCTCGACCTCGACTTCGGCAGCGTCAACCTCAACGACATCGCGCTGTCCGCCGTGAACCTGCTGCAGCCGGAAGCACAGCGCGGCCGCGTCGTCCTGCGCTCCGGTCTCGCGCCGAAGCTCCCGCCGGTCGTCGCCGACGAGCGCTCGCTGCGCCAGATCGTGATCAACCTGCTCTCCAATGCGGTGAAGTTCACCGATGCTGGCGGGCAGGTGATCGTCTCGACCGCGCTCGGCGACCAGGGCGAGGCGATCCTGCGGGTCCGCGACACCGGCATCGGCATGGACGACGACGAGATCAAGCTGGCACTGGAGCCGTTCCGCCAGGTGCCGACGACGCGCAAAGCGGGCGGCACCGGCCTCGGCCTGCCCCTGACCAAGGCGCTGGTCGAAGCCAACCGGGCGGCGCTCTCGATCACCAGCGTCAAGAAGGAAGGCACGCTGGTCGAGGTCACCTTCCCGCCACAGCGGGTGCTGGCGAGCTGAGGCTTGCTGCGCCGATAACGCCTCAATGCGCACGCCGAGGAAAGCGAGGCCGCACATTGGCGGACGCAGCGGCCCGCTCTAGAGTTGCCGTCCGGCCCCCGATCGGCGAGCATCCGCATGCAATTCGCATTCAGCGAAGAAGAAGAACTCATCCGCGAAAGCGCGCGCAAGCTCGCTGCGGACCGGCTGGCGCCATTGGCCGAGCGGCTCGACCGTGGCGAAGGCCGGCAGGAGTTCCTCGCCAACCTCAAGCTGCTCGCCGAAAACGGCTTCATGGCGCTCAACGTCAAGGGGTTGTTCGGCGGAACCGAAGCCGGCACCGTCGCCTTCGCCCTGGCGCTGGAGGAGCTCGCCGCCGCCTGCGCCTCGACGGCGGTCACGACCTCGGTGACCAACATGGTCGGCGAAGTCATCCAGGCCGTCGGCAACGAGGCGCAGAAATCGACCTATCTGCCGAAACTGGCGGACGGGAGCTATCCCGCCGGCGCCTTCTGCCTGACCGAAGCCGGGGCGGGCTCCGACCCTGCCGGCATGAAGCTGCGCGCCCGGCGCGACGGCGACGCCTACGTTCTCGACGGCCAGAAGATCTTCATCACCTCCGGCGAGTATGCCGGGCTCTTCGTCGTCTGGGGCGTGACCAATCCCGACGCGCCGAAGGGCAAGGGCATCTCGGTCTTCCTGGTGCCCGCCGATACGCCCGGCGTCAGCATCGGCAAGGCCGAAACCAAGATGGGTCAGACCGGCTCGGCGACGAACACCATCCATTTCGACGGCGCGCGCGTTCCTGCCGCCAGTCTGATGGGCAAGGAGAATGACGGCTTCCGCGTCGCGGTCGGCGAGCTCGCCGGCGGGCGCATCGGCGTCGCCTCGGTCTCGCTCGGCATCGCCCGCGCCGCGATGGACGCCGCGAAATCCTATGCCCGCGAGCGCAAGCAGTTCGGCCAGGCGATCTCCGAGTTCCAGGGCCTGCAATGGATGATCGCCGATCGCGAGCTTGACCTGCACGCGGCGCGCCTGCTGATCCTCAATGCCGCCGCGAAGAAGGATCGCGGCGAGCCCTTCGCCAAGGAAGCCTCGATGGCCAAGCTCTTCGCCTCGGAGGCCGCACACCGCTGCACAGATACGGCGATCCAGATCCATGGCGGCGCCGGCTATTGCCGCGATTTCCCGGTCGAGCGCTATGCGCGCGACGCCCGCATCACCCGAATCTACGAGGGTACCTCCGAGATCCAGCGGCTGATCATCGCACGCGAGACCTTGCGCCAGCTCGGCTGAGCTTCCCAGATCATCGCGCATCCAAGCGGATGTGGTCACGATCATCTAGCACATTGTTATCGCATCGGATTTGTCCGAAAAGCAGATTCCACTTTTCGGTCCGATGCTATAGAATTTTCTTCTCCGCATCCGCCGGATTCGGAGCCCCCTTCCCGCTCGCCGGAATCCTGCTGATGTCCCTGACCATCTATGGCTGCTATCGCTCGCGCGCGACGCGCAATGTCTGGCTCGCAAACGAGCTCGGCATCACCTTCAAGCATGTGCCGGTGATCCAGGTCTATCGCGTGCCTGACCCGAACGCGCCGGGCGCACCGATCCATACGCGCAGCGCCGAGTTCATGGCGGTCAACCCGAACGGCCATGTTCCCTCGATCGACGATGACGGCTTCGTGCTGCACGAGTCGCTGGCGATCAATCTCTACCTCGCCCGCAAGCATGGCGGGCCGGTCGCACCGAAGGACGTGCAGGAGGAAGGGCTCGCCGCGATGTGGGCGCTCTGGGCCGCGACCGAATGCGAGACGAACGCGCTCAACCTGACCTACCATCTCGCCGCCTATCCGCCCGAGAAGCGCGACCCCGCCCTCGTCAGCAAGGCGCTCGAGGCGCTTGCCGCACCGTTCGCCGTGCTCGACAAGGCGCTGGCCGATGGTGGCGGCTACGTCATGGGCGGGCGCTTCACCGTCGCCGACATCAACGTCGCCGAGGTCATCCGCTACGCCAAGCCGGCGTCGCAGCTCTTCGACGCCGCCCCGAACGTCAAGGCCTGGCTCGACAAGCTGCACCAGCGCCCCGCTTTCAAGGCGATGTGGGCCGCACGCGAGGCGGAGCCGGCCTGAGCAGCATCACGGAAATCGGGTGGCCGGGTTCGGCCCGGCCACCTACTGACGCAGGATGACCCGCCTTGCGAGGACAGATTGCGTCATGACACAGCCAACTCCCGCTTCCTCGCTTCGCATGGGCCCCACCGAGTGGCTCCTGCTGATCGCCCTCTCGATCCTGTGGGGCGGCTCGTTCTTCTTCAACAAGATCACCGTGGCGGAATGGCCGCCCTTCGCCGTCGTGCAGGTGCGCGTCGGGTTGGCGGCGCTGGCGCTGCTGCTGGTGGTGCGGATCACCGGGCACTCGATGGCGGTCGGCCGCAGCGTCTGGCTGGCTTTCTTCGGCATGGGCATCCTCAACAACCTGATCCCGTTCAGCCTGTTCCTCTGGGGCCAGCAGCAGATCGCCAGCGGCCTCGCCTCGATCCTGAACGCGACCACGCCGGTCTTTGCCGTGCTGGTGATGCATTGCTTCGCCAATGAGAAGGCGACCGGGTTGAAGCTCGGCGGCGTACTCGCCGGCCTGATCGGCGTCGGCATCCTGATGGGCCCGGATGTGCTCGGCGGCCTCGGCTCCAACCTCGCGGCGCAGCTCGCCTGCATCCTCGCCGCGGTCTCCTATGCCTTCTCCGGCCTGTTCGGGCGGCGCTTCCGCGGCATGCCGCCGCTCGTCGCGGCGACGGGACAGCTCACGGCCTCGACGGTGATGATCGTCCCGATCGTCTTTTTCCTGCATCCCCCCTGGACGCTGCCGGTCCCCTCGCAGCAGGCGATCCTCGCCGCGGTTGGCCTGGCGCTGATCTCGACGGCGCTGGCCTACATCATCTTCTTCCGGATCATGCGCGCCGCCGGGCCGAGCAACGTCATGCTGGTGACCTTCCTGATCCCGGTCAGCGCCATCTTGCTCGGCTCCGGGCTGTTGGGCGAGGAGCTGCTGCCGCGCCATTTCGCCGGCATGGCCGCGATCTTCGTCGGGCTCGCGCTGATCGACGGCCGCGTCGCGGGGCTGTGGAATGCAAGGCGAGCAGACGTGCCAACAGCCTGACGAGGTCGCGGCCGGGCGCGCACAAAGCGCCGAGCCATCAAGCCATTATTGCATCATCAGGCCGGGAGCGGCGTTCACCTCTGTGGACGCCGCTCTTTCAGCAGTGAGCTTTGTTGCCAAAAAATTATGAATTGCTCTAGGGTCGCAAAACTGGCGGACGGCGCTAAAGGGCATAACCGAAACAACTGGCAGATATCACAAAAAGCGATACGCCAGAGGGGAGCGCAACAACCATGGACCTGCGGCAGCTGCGATGTTTCATCGCGGTGGCGGAAGAGCTGCACTTCGGCCGGGCGGCCGAGCGGCTCGGCCTCGCACCACCAGCCCTTTCACGCCAGATCAGCGCGCTCGAGGACGAGCTCGGCGTCAGCCTGCTGACGCGCACCACCCGGCAGGTCGCGCTCACGCGTGCCGGGCTGATCATGCTGGAAGAGGCCAAGGCCATCCTCGTCCGGATGGAGCGCGCCTCGCGCTCGGTGCGCGAGGCCTCGCTGGCCTCGAGCAAGGTCTTGCGGGTCGGCGCGATCGACGCGGCCTCGTCGAGCTTCGTACCGGAGGCGCTGGTGACGTTCCGCTCGCGCCATCCCGGCATCGAGATCAAGTTCGTCGAGGCGATGACGGCGCCGCTGGTGCAGATGCTGGAGGCCGGCAAGCTCGACCTCGCTTTGCTGCGCCCGCCGCGCAAGCCGACCGACTGCGCTTTCGAGATCCTGCGCGTCGAGCGGCCGATCGTGGTGCTGAGCGAGAGCCACCCGCTCGCGGCGCGTGAATTCCTGACCATGCAGGACCTGGTCGGCGAGCCCTTCGTCGTGCCGTCGAAGCGGATCCGCCCCTTCGCCTACGACCTCGTCATGGCCTATTTCGAGAGCGTCGGGGCGGTGCCCAACGTCACCATCGAGGCGACCGAGAAGCCGGCGATGATGTCCGCTGTCGCGGCCGGCCTCGGCATGGCGCTGGCGCCGGACTGGGTCTCGCGGCTGAGCTTCCCCGGGGTCACCATGCGGCGCCTGCGCGGCGCGCTGCTCGACCCGCCGCCGCCCGGGGCGCTCGTCGGCGTCGCCTGGCGGCCGCACCAGAAGCTCGCCGCCCGCGACGACTTCCTCGCCATCCTGCGCGAGAGCGTGACCCTGATCGACGAGGGCCACGTCCTGCCGTTCAGCGTCAACGGGCGTGGCAGGAAACCTGCCATCCGCACAGCAACCACCCGAGCCGGAGGACATTGATGAGTCTGAACAAGATCGAGGCCGCGCGAGGTTGGCGCGTCCGTTCGACACAGGACCTGGCCGCCGGCCTGTTCATGATCGCGCTCGCTGGGCTGGCGCTGTTCCTGTCGAGCGACCTTCCGACCGGGACGCTGCGCCAGATCGGCCCGGGCATGCTGCCCAAGGCCTTCGCCTGGATCTGCGCCGCGCTCGGCGCAATGCTCGCCTTCAACTCGCTGCGCTACAATGGCGAGAAGCTTTCCGGCTGGTCCTGGCGCGGCGTCATCTTCGTGCTCGGCGCGGCAGTCGTCTTCGGCCTGACCATCCGCGGCTTCGAGATCGGCCCGCTCAAGGTGCCGCAGCTCGGCATGCTCGTCTCCGGCCCGCTGGTCGTGATCATCTCCGGCCTCGCGGCAACCGACGTGAAGATCAAGGAACTCCTGATCTTCGCCGTGGCCATGACGATCGGCTGCGCGCTCCTGTTCAAATACGCACTCAGCCTGCCGATCCCATTGGCGCCCTGGCTGCTGGGGATCTGAACCATGAATGAAATGCTTTCCCATCTGGGCCTCGGCTTCTCGACCGTCTGGAAAATCGTCTGGTGGTCCCCCGCCTTCCTTCAGGGTGCCATCACCGTCCCCGTGCCGATCAACATCGCGCTCTGCTTCGTCGGCTGCTTGGTCGGCACGCTGATCGGCGTGCTGCCCGGCGTCGGACCGGTCGCCACCATCGCTATGCTGCTGCCGATCACTTTCGGTCTCGATCCTGTCGGCGCGCTGATCATGCTCGCCGGCATCTATTACGGTGCGCAATATGGCGGCTCGACCACCGCGATCCTGGTCAACATCCCCGGCGAGGCGACTGCCGTCGTCACCACCCTCGACGGCCACCAGATGGCCAAGCAGGGCCGCGCCGGCGTCGCGCTCGGCACCGCCGCGATCGGCTCCTTCGTCGCCGGCTGCGTCGCGACCGTGATCATCGCCGCGCTCGGTGCGCCGCTGACCCGGCTCGCCTTGCTCTTCGGCCCGGCCGAGTACTTCTCGCTGATGGTGATGGGCCTGTGCTTCGCGGTCGTGCTGGCGCGCGGCTCGATCCTCAAGGCCTTCTGCATGATCATGCTCGGCCTCCTGCTCTCGACCGTCGGAACCGACCTTGAGACCGGCCAGGAGCGCATGACCTTCGGCTTCCCGCCGCTGTCTGATGGCATCGACTTCGCCGTGCTGGCGATGGGCGTGTTCGGCTTCGCCGAGGTGCTGCGCAACCTGGAGAATCCGGAGGCGCGCGATGTCGTTCGTGCCAAGATCGGCCGCCTGCTGCCGAGCTGGGAGGACATCAAGCAATCGACGGCGCCCTGCCTGCGCGGCACCTTCATCGGTGGCATCCTCGGCATCCTGCCCGGCAACGGCGCGGTTCTCGGCCCGTTCGCCAGCTACACGCTGGAGAAGAAGATCGCCAAGGACCCGTCGCGCTTCGGCAAGGGCGCGATCGAGGGCGTCGCAGGCCCGGAATCGGCCAACAATGCCGGCGCGCAGACCGCCTTCATCCCGCTGCTCACCCTCGGCATCCCGCCGAATGCGGTGATGGCGCTGATGGTCGGCGCGATGACGATCCACGGCATCATCCCCGGCCCGCAGGTCATGACCAAGAACCCCGATTTGTTCTGGGGCATGATCGCCTCGATGTGGATCGGCAACCTGATGCTGCTGATCATCAACCTGCCGCTGGTCGGCGTCTGGGTGAAGCTGCTGCAGGTGCCCTACCGCCTGATGTTCCCGGCGATCCTGATCTTCTGCTCGATCGGCATCTATTCGGTGAACAACCAGCCGGTCGACGTCGCCTTCACCGCGCTGTTCGGCCTGTTCGGCTACCTGCTGATCAAGCTCGGCTTCGAGCCAGCCCCGATGCTGCTCGGCTTCGTGCTCGGCAAGCTGATGGAGGAGAAGCTCCGGCAGGCGCTGATCATCTCGCGCGGCTCGTTCATGACCTTCCTCGAGCGGCCGATCTCGGCCGGCCTGCTGCTGGTCGCCGTCGTGATCCTCGTGATCGCGCTCCTGCCGTCGATGTCGAAGAAGCGCGACGAGGTCTTCACCGAATGACGGGGTTGCCTGCCGGCCCCGTCAAGGCATCCTCGCCATATCATTTCAAGGGAGAGAGATTGATCATGAAGAAGCTCGTACTCGGTCTTGCTGCAGCGCTCGCCTTCACGCTGCCGGCGCAGGCCCAGTCCAAATATCCGGAGCGGCCGATCACCATGATCGTGCCCTTCGCCGCCGGCGGGCCGACCGACATCATCGCCCGCATCGTCAGCGAGAACATGTCGAAGACGCTCGGCCAGCAGATCGTGGTCGAGAACGTCGCCGGCGCCGGTGGCACCACCGGCATCACCCGCGCGGTCACCGCGGCGCCGGACGGCTACACCATCGCGATGGGGCATCTGGGCACCTTCTCGGCTGCGCCTGCGACCTATCCTGGCCTGAAATACGACCCGATCAACGGCATGCAGACGATCGGCCTCGCCGGCGGCACGCCGATCCTGATCGTCGCCAAGAAGGCCTTCGCACCGAAGGACCTCAAGGAGTTCGTCTCCTATGTGAAGGCGAACACCGACAAGGTGAACGAGGCGCATGCCGGCGTCGGCTCGGTGTCGTGGACGACCTGCACCCTGCTCAAGGGCCAGCTCGGCGTGCCCAAGCTGAACTCGGTCGCCTATCGCGGCACCGGCCCGGCGCTGAACGACCTGGTCTCCGGCCAGGTCGACTTCATGTGCGACCAGATCGTCAGCGTCGCCGAGCAGATCAAGGCCGGCACGATCAAGGCTTATGCGATCGCCTCGGCCGAACGCTCGCCCGCCCTGCCGGACATCCCGACCACCAAGGAAGCCGGGCTGCCCGAATACCAGATCGAGGCCTGGAACGGGATCGCTGGACCGAAGGGCATGCCGAAGGAGGCCGTCGACAAGCTGGTCGACGCACTCGACAAGGCGCTGAACGACGAGGCCGTCAAGAAGCGCCTGCTCGACCTCGGTACCGTGCTGCCGACGAAGGAAGAGCGTACGCCTGCCGGCTTCGCCGCGCTCATCAAGCGCGACGCCGACAAGCTCTCGCCGGTGCTCGCCGCCGCGCCGAAGCAGTAAGCGCCAAACGCATATGACTATGGACGGCGGGCTTCAGGCCCGCCGTTTTCTTTTGGCGACGACACACTACGATGCGGACATGCGCCGCATCACCTTGCCTGTCTCGCCGATCTCGCCCGAAGCCTTCGCGCCCTATGGCCGCGTACTCCGAGCCGCAGGCAAACGCGATGCCGGCCGCGAAGGCTACGACATCTGGATCCAGCCTTTCGCCGCCGAGAGCCGGCCGCGGCTGCAGATCGTGCGCTACCATGCGCGGCCGTTCACCGTCGTGCTGATCGAGCGGCACCTGCACGTCACCGAGGCACGCCAGCCGCTCGGTGGCCCACCGGCCATCATCGTGGTCGCCGAGCCCTCCGACACCCCGCCGACGCCCGAAGCGCTGCGCGCCTTCCGGCTCGATGGCGAAGGCGTGCTGTTCCATCGCGGCACTTGGCACGCGATCGACGCCTATCCCGAGCACGGCAGCCACGCCGACTTCCTGTTCCTGTCGGAGGAAGCAACCGTAAACGAGCTGTTCGACAATCCCGGCCGTGCGCCCCAGCGCACCCAGGTTCACGATTTCCATGCCGCCGGGATCGAGCTCGTGATCGATTCCAACGCCTTGTTTGAAAAGCCGAATCCGTAACCCCCGTTCACGATCGTTCACAGCTTGTGACCGATTTGGCGGAACCGGGCCCGACACTTGCCCGTTTCCTTTCCCGAGGTTCCCACTCTGGAAGGAGAACGGACATGTTCAAGAAGCTTGCTCTCGTCACCGCCCTCGCCATCGTCCCGGCGGCGGCCTTCGCCCAGAATCCTGACGGCGCCCAGGGCGGCGCGGCCAGCGGCATCGTCGGCGGCGCGACCGCGGGTGCTGTCGGTGGCGCCGTGGTCGGCGGCCCGGTCGGTGCGGTCGTCGGCGGCGTCGGTGGCGCTGTAGTCGGCGGCTTCACCGGCGCGGTGATCGGCGACAATGCCCCGCGCTTCCGCACCTATGTGGTCGAGCAGCGCGTGCCGTCCTACGCCTATGCCGAGCCGGTAGCGGTCGGCACAGTTCTGCCGCAGCAGGGCGTGGTCTATCGCGAGGTGCCCGCCGAGTTCGGCGAGCGCGCCAGCGGCTATCGCTATACGGTGGTGAACAATCGCGCCGTTCTGGTCGAGCCGCAGACCCGCCGCGTGGTGCAGATCATCGAATGACCCAGGCAGATCCGCTGGTCGCTCGCGTCATCACGACCTGAATGACCATCCGGATCGCAAGGCCCGCCCCGGGAACGGGGCGGGCCTTTTTGTCATGTCAGCTCGTCAGCGGCAGCCATAGCCGCCGGTCGAAAGAGAAGGGCTGCCGCGAGACGATACTGATTGTGGCAGCGCCGAGGTGGGCGGGATTGACGAGGTAGTTGAAGCTCTGTGGCGCGATGAAGGACGGAACCTTCAGGACCGCTTCCTCGGCCCGGATAAGCCAGGCATCGCCGAAAGCGGCGGGGTCAGCGGGCGCCTGCTCAACTGCAGCGGCCGGCGCGTCGCCAAACTCCATCTCGATCAGCACATAATCGTCGGGGACGAGATCTGGCTCGAGGTCGAGATGGACGCGGACCTCGAGGATCGCGAGTGCCGGGTTCTCGGCCGTGTAGACCATCGCCCGGCCCGGCAAGTTCCAGCGCCCGCCATAGAGGCGAGCGCCCTCGCCGGTCAGATCGGCAAAGGGCGCGCGCGCAACGCGCCAAGCGCGCATCAGACGGCGATGCCGTGCGCGATCCTGCCGAGCAGCGCCTCGACCGCATTTGCGCCCTCGCCGGTGTCGAGCAAGGCCAGCGGCTTCTGCCCGTCGAGCACGCTGGTCGGGCGGCGCAGCCAGCGGCCGGCCTTTTCCTGTGAGCCGAAGGTTTCCTCGGCCTCGGCGATGACGCGGGCGGCACGGACCAGCCGATCGGACTGCTCGCTGGTCAGCGTCCCGATCTTGCGGCGATGGCTCAAGGTCTTGCGCGGCAGCACGACCTCATCGATCTCGGCCAGGGTCATCCGGCCGGTGGCGATGACATGCTCGACCGTCCCGACCGGAAAACCGCGGCGCACGGCCGCGATCAGCTCGAGACTGGTGTCGACGGGAGCGCCGATCACCTTGGTACCGCCGACGACCTCGATGGCGCGCAGCGCAGTCATGACACCCTCCTGGCGATATGCCCCTAAGATAGGCGCATATCGCCAGAACTTCAATGGAGTGCGTCAGCGCGTGCCGAACATCCGGTCGCCGGCATCGCCGAGGCCAGGCACGATATAGCCGTGATCGTTGAGCCGCTCGTCGATCGCCGCCGTCCAGATGCGGACGTCCGGATGGGAATCGCGCATGCGGGCGATGCCCTCGGGCGCGGCCAGCAGGCAGACGAAGCGAAGGTCCTTGGCGCCGCGTTCCTTCAGCCGGTCGACCGCCGCGACCGCCGAGTTCGCCGTCGCCAGCATCGGGTCCATCACCACGATCATGCGGTCGGCGATGTCGGACGGCGCCTTGAAATAGTATTCCACCGCCTGCAGCGTCTGCGGATCGCGGTAGAGGCCGATATGGGCGACGCGGGCGGCCGGCACGAGTTCCAGCATGCCGTCGAGGAAGCCGACGCCGGCGCGCAGGATCGGCGCGAAGACGAGCTTCTTGCCGGAGATCACCGGCTGCATCGATTTTTGCAGCGGCGTCTCGATCTCTATCATCTCGGTCGGAAGGTCGCGCGTGACCTCATAGCAGAGCAACATGCCGATCTCGTTCAGCAGCTGACGGAAGCTCTTGGTCGAGCGGTCCTTCTCGCGCATCAGCGTCAGCTTGTGCTGCACCAGCGGGTGGTCGACGACGGTGACGCCGTTAGCGCTCGTGGCCATGCAATCCTGATCCCCTTCGTCTTGTCGTTATCGTCTAGAATACCGTGCCGTCGCTGACGATGGTCAAGGGCGGCCCGCCACCATCGCGCTTCTCACGGGCGATGCGGCGGCCGGCGGCCCAGGTCCCGCCCTCCAGCACCTTGGCGAGCGGCAACTGCTCGGCGCTCAGGCCGAGCTCGGCGCGGACCAGTTCGCCGATCCGATCGAGCAGCGCAACCGTCAGCGCCCGCCACTCCACGACCAGTTGCGAGCCGACCTCATGGCCGCGCACGGCATCAGCCGGATCCTTCAGCGCGAGCACGCCGAGATCGAGCAGGAGCCCGCCATTGCGGTATTCGGGCAGGCCGGTGAGATCGTCGATGCCGACGACCTGGATGCCGGCCCATTGCAGCGGCTCGATCAGCGAATAGCTCAGCCATTGCGAGAGCTTGTGGAAGGGCACGATGCCAGCCGTCGCCTCGCCAGGTGCGATCAGTGGATGCTTCCAGCTGTCGCCGAGCGCGATGCCGGCATAGTTCAGGCGCGAGGGCCAGATGCCGCCGAGCACCTCCAGCACCTGCGACAGGATATAGGCGGCGCGGATCGAGCGGCCCTCGGCCGCCTCGACCAGACGGTCGAACAGGTCACCCGGCCGAGCGAGCCCGTGTTTCTCCAGCTCCTCGCCGAGGCGGTTCAGCAAGGCCGCGCGGCCTTCGAGACCGACCAGAGGGTTGTCCGGAGAGACCTGGAAGCCGGCCGCCAGCGCCTCGGCGTCGAGATGCTCAAGCGCAGAGACGTCCACCCGCAGCGGCTCGGCGGGATCGCTGGAGAAGGCGCCGGCGGCGAACATGTCGAGCGAGGCCAGGGCCAGCCCTTCCGAGCGGCCGATGCTCTGGCCGGAGACCGCGTCGCGATAGCGCCAGTCGGCGCCGGCGCCGGCATCGAGCAGGACGCTGACGACGGCGAGGTCGTAGGCGGCGCGGCCTCTCGCCCGGGCGTCGGCGAAATGCGCCTTGGCGTCGAGAACCTGCCAGCGATCCATGCCGGCGATGACGAAATGGCGCCAGCGGGCATGGAAGGGGATGTCGAGCGCCGGATAGTTCTGGCGGATCGTCTCCAGCACATAGGCCGCGCAGGCCGGCAGCCGCTCAGGATGGACGCTGAAATGCGCCAGCCGGCCCTCGAGGCCGAGCCGCAGCATCTCCTGGGCGCGCTCGCGGACGGCAGCCGGCTTGAGCAGCTGGCGGACGGCTTCGGGATTGGTGTCGGGCATAGGCGGATCAGAACTTCTCGAGGTCGCGGCCGACGGTGGACTTCAGCGCGTTATCGCCGGGCGGGCCGTCAGGCGAATAATAGCCAGCCGCCTTCTTGGCCTCGATCTCGACCGAGGCGTCCGGCGGGACCAGTTCAGGCGGGATGGCGACGCGCTCGCCGATCTCGATGCCGCTCTCGACCATGGCGTCGTATTTCATGTTCGACATCGACATCAGCCGGTCGATCCGCTTCACGCCGAGCCAGTGCAGCACGTCCGGCATCAATTGCTGGAAGCGGGCATCCTGCACGCCCGCGACACATTCGGTGCGTTCGAAATAGGTCGCGGCGGAATCGCCGCCCTCCTGGCGCTTGCGGGCGTTGTAAACGAGGAACTTGGTGACCTCGCCCAGCGCCCTGCCCTCCTTGCGGTTGTAGACGATCAGGCCGACGCCGCCATTCTGCGCCTCCTTCACCGCTTCCTCGATGCCGTGCACGAGATAGGGCCGGCAAGTGCAGATGTCGGAGCCGAACACGTCGGAGCCGTTGCACTCGTCATGGACGCGGCAGGCCAGCGTCTTCCTGGGGTCGGCAATCGCCGAGACCTCACCGATGACATAAGCCGTAATCGAGCCGATCGGCGGCAGGAAGACCTTGAGGTCAGGCCGCGTCACCAGCTCCGGATACATGCCGCCGGTCTGTTCGAACAAGGTGCGGCGCAGTTCGTTCTCGCTGGTGCCGAAACGGTCGGCGATGCCCGGCAGGTGCCAGACCGGATCGACCGCGATCTTGGTGACGCTGATGTCGCCGGAGCCGTGCAGGATGGCGCCATCGGCTGCGAGGCGATGGCCGGCCATGGCGGCGAGGATCTCGGGCAGGTTGAGCCGTGCCTTGGTGACCGCGATGGTCGGGCGGATGTCGATGCCCTCGCCGATCCACTTGCCGAAATCCTGGGCGACGCGATGGCCGAACGGATCGAGCGAGACGATCCTGCCCGGCTCGAACCATTGCGCCTGCGGCAGGATGTCGGAGGTCGGATGGGTGTTGGTCAGGTCCGGGCGCTGCGACGGGTTCATGGCGCGAGCGGAAATCGCGAGCGCGCGATAGACCGAATACGAGCCGCCATGGGCGCCGATGACGTTGCGGTCGGCAGGGTTGGTGGTCGAGGCGATGACCGGCCCTCGCTCCTGCGGTGTGCCGGCGCCCCATTGGATCGGGAAGCGGGCGGCGGCGCTGCCGGGCTCGGGATGCGAGGTCAGGCGGATATGGCTGGTACGGTTCTGCGAAGTCATCGCGGCGATCGCTCGGTCTCGAACGGGAAAGGGCCCCGGGACGGGTCGCGTCCGGGGCCCTCTGGACCGCTGAGATTCTGGATCAGCGCGGCATTTTCGTCAATTGCCGGTTGAAAACGCCACCACCGCCATGGCCGGGCCTTGTCCCGACCATCCATGTGCTCGCCGGTCACGGGCGATGTTCGCATGGACACCCGCCACGGGGCGGGCATGACGGCGGCCCCTTTGGCTAGAAGACCGCCAAATAACGCAGCAGCGAGATGATGCCGATGATGATGACAATGATCTGGATGATGTTCTTGACGTTGCCATCGACCGGCAGCATCCGCACCAGATAAAGCACGAGAACGATCACCAGGACGGTAATCAAAAGCGAAATCAGAATGCCCATGGCTCAAATCCTCTTGTCGCGGCCGAAAGCCGGCCCCCCGAGGCGCTGGCTGCGACGCGTTCGCAGAGAGCTGTCTCGGGCAAGAGAACGTGGAGCCCTGGGAAAAGGTTCCGGAAGGGTAGCTGGCTGAGGACGAGCCAACCTTGCGAACGAGGGGCGCGGGGAACCCTTCTCCCGAGTGGGAGAAAGGCAGGGATGAGGGCCTGCCCTCACCGATTGAGGTACAACGGTGCCGGAGCGCCCTTACAATCAGCGGCGGTCCCTCACCCCTGCCCCTCTCCCATCCGAGAGAGGGGTTCTGCGTCGAGCGTCAGCCCGCGATCCGCCCGAAATCCGCCACCGCGCGCGTCGCCTCGCGCAACTGGTTGAGCAGCTTGAGCCGATTGGCGCGCAGGGCGGGATCGGGATCGTTGACCGTGACCTTGTCGAAGAAGGCGTCGACCGCCGGCCGGAGCTCGGCGAGCGCTGCCATCGCGCCCTCATAGTCCTCGGCGGTGATGGCGGCCTCCGCCTTTGGCGTTGCCTGGGCGAGTGCGACCGCGAGCGCCTTCTCCTCGATCAGCCCGGCATCGGCGATGAGCTGGAGATCGGCCTTGCCGGCGAAAGCGCCCTCGCCGTCCTTCTTCTCCTCGGCCTTGAGGATGTTGGCGGCGCGGCGATAGCCGGCGAGCAGGTTCTTGCCGTCCTCGGTGTCGAGGAAGCGGCCGAGCGCGGCGACGCGGCGGGTGATCAGCAGGAGGTCGTCATTGGCGGACGCGCCCTCGCCCAGCACCGCATCGACCAGATCATGCCGCGCGCCCTGGTCGCGCAGCATGACCTTCAGGCGGTCGTGGAAGAAGGAAAGGAGGTCGCTGTCCTTCGCGAGCCTGGAGAGCCCCAGCCGCACCCCGTTCTCGACCACCAGTCGGATCACGCCCAGCGCCGCACGGCGCAGCGCGTAGGGGTCCTTGCTGCCGGTCGGCTTCTCGTCGATCGCCCAGAAGCCGACCAGCGTGTCGAGCTTGTCGGCGAGCGCCACCGCCACCGAGACCGGATCGGCCGGGACGCGGTCGGAGGGGCCGAGCGGCTTGTAATGCTCCTCGATCGCGGCGGCGACGCTCGGGTTCTCACCCTGCAACTCCGCGTATTTGCGGCCCATCAGCCCCTGCAGCTCAGGGAACTCGCCGACCATCTCGGTCGGCAGGTCGGCCTTGGCGAGGCTGGCGGCGCGCTCGGCCAGAGCCGGATCGGCGCCGACGATCGGCGCCAGCTCCTTCGCCAGCGCGGCGATGCGCTGGACGCGCTCGCCTTGCGTGCCGAGCTTGGCGTGGAAGACGACGCCGAGCCTGTCGAGCTTGGCCATGCGCTGGTCGAGCGGCTTGGCGAGGTCGAGCCCAAGCTTCTTGGCACTGTCCTCAAACGTATCGAGATCGGGCAGCGGGCTGCGATCGGTCTGCCAGAAGTAAGCTGCGTCGGAGAGGCGCGCCCGCACCACGCGGCCATTGCCGGCGGTGATCGCCAGGCCGCCATCGCTCGCCATCAGGTTCGAGACCGGGATGAAGCGGTTGGCGAGCTCGCCCGTCGCGGGGTCGCGCAGGACGAAGCATTTCTGGTTGGCGCGGATGGTGGCGCGGATCGCCTCGCCGGGGATGTCGAGGAAGCGCTCCTCGAAATCGCCCATCAGCACGACCGGCCATTCGACGAGGCCGGCGACCTCCTCGAGCAACCCCTCGTCCTCGACCAGCTCCAGCCCAGCAGCGAAGGCAAGATTCCTGGCGTCGGCCAGAATGATCTCCTTGCGGCGATCGGCGTCGAGCACGACCTTGGCCCGCTCCAGGCTGGGGACGTAATCGTCGAAGCGCTTCACCGTGATCGGGCCAGGCGCATGGAAGCGATGGCCATAGGTGACGTTGCCCGACTTGATGCCGTCGACCTCGAAGGGCACGACCTCCGGGTCCTCGGTCTCGGCGCCGAAGGTGCAGAGGATCGAGTGCAGCGGGCGGACCCAGCGCAGCGAGCCGCTCTCGGCGGAAGCCTTGCCCCAGCGCATCGATTTCGGCCAGGGGAAGGCGCGGATGACGGCCGGCACGATCTCGGCGATGGCCGCAACCGTCTCCTGGCCGGGCTTCTCGATCACTGCGATGTAGGAATCGCCCTTCTTGGGATCGCTGACGATGGTCGCCTGGTCGAGCGAAGTCAGCCCGGCAGCCTTGAGGAAGCCTTGCACGGCCGCATCGGGCGCGCCGACGCGCGGCCCCTTGCGCTCCTCGCGGACATCGCGGCCGCGCACCGGCAGGCCGGCAATGGTGAGCGCAAGGCGGCGCGGCGTGGCAAAGGCCTTGGCGCCCTCATAGGTCAGGCCGCGTTCGACCAGCGCATCGGTGACGAGCTTCTTCAGGTCCTCCGCCGCCTTGCGCTGCATGCGGGCGGGAATCTCTTCCGAGAAGAGTTCGAGCAGGAGATCAGGCATCAGTTCGCTCCCCCGCCGGCGGTCTTCAGCCAGGCGGCGCCGCAGGCCTTGGCGAGCTCGCGCACCCGCAGGATGTAGCTCTGGCGCTCGGTGACCGAGATCACGCCGCGCGCATCGAGCAGGTTGAAGACATGGCTCGCCTTGATGCACTGGTCATAGGCCGGCAGGGCAAGCTTGTGGCTAGGATCATTGCTGGCGGCATCGGCCTCGCCAGCCGCAAGCAGCGCCTTGCACTCGGCCTCGGCGTCGTCGAAATGGCGAAAGAGCGTCTGCGTATTGGCGTGCTCGAAATTATGCCGCGAGAACTCCTGCTCGGCCTGCAGGAAGACGTCGCCATAGGAAATGCGATCCTCGCCTTCGAGGCCATTGAAGTTGAGGTCGTAGACGTTCTCGACGCCTTGGACATACATGGCGAGGCGCTCGAGCCCATAGGTGAGCTCGCCTGCCACGGGCGCGCATTCGACGCCGGCGACCTGCTGGAAATAGGTGAACTGGCTGACCTCCATGCCGTCGCACCAGCATTCCCAGCCAAGGCCCCAGGCGCCGAGCGTCGGGCTCTCCCAGTCGTCCTCGACGAAGCGGACATCGTGCAGGGCCAGGTCGACGCCGATCGCCTTGAGCGAGTCGAGATAGAGCTGCTGCAGATCCGGCGGCGACGGCTTCAGGATCACCTGGAACTGGTAATAATGCTGCAGCCGGTTCGGGTTCTCGCCATAGCGGCCGTCCTTGGGCCGGCGCGAAGGCTGGACATAGGCCGCCTTCCAGGGCTTGGGCCCCAGCGCACGCAGGGTCGTCGCCGGATGAAAGGTGCCGGCGCCGACCTCCATGTCGTAGGGCTGGAGGATGACGCAGCCGCGCTCGGCCCAGAAGCGCTGCAAGGTCAGCAGCAACCCCTGGAAGGAGCGGGTCGGGTTCATGGGATCGGAGGACGCGGCCAAGGGCATCAGCCTTTTAAACTGCCAGAAAACGTGCGGCGTGATTAGGGGCTGGCAGTGCTCATGGTCAAGCGTCGGGCCATGAACGATGCATGAACCCTTCGGCAAGCATCGCGTTCATATAGAGGCGGCTATTGTCGCCCTATCGAACGGACCGCGGTGCTCGGGGCGAGCACTTGAGCCGGGCCGACGCGACAAGCAGGAGTACAAGATGCTGTCGAATCGTATTGCCGCCGCCCTGTTCGGTGCCGGCGCCCTCCTCTTCACCGGCCTCGCCATTGCCCCGGCCAATGCCGCGCCGATCGCGGCAGGCAGCGTCCCGGCCGCCACCGGCCAGATCGAGCAGGTCCAGTATTACGGCCGGCCCCATTATGGCCCGCGCCGTTACTATGGCCGCCCGGTCTATCGCCCGCGCTGCTATTTCGTCGATCGCCGTGTCTGGAACGGCTGGCGCTGGGTGATCCGCCCGGTCCGTGTCTGCCGCTGACGCAGCCCCACCTCGAAGGGCCTGGCGGCACGCTCCGTCAGGCTCCGAGGCCAGCCGGCAGCCATAATGACGCCCGATCGCCACGGCACAGGCCGGCACCGTTGATGAAGAAGGATACGACATGTTCCGCAAGCTTTTCCTCGGCCTCTCGGCCGCTGCTGCCCTCGGCGTTGCCTCGCTCGGCATGAGCGCCATCACGGCGGCCCCCGCCGACGCCCAGGCCCTGAGCGGCGGCTACGGCTATCCCGGCAGCGGCAGCCGGCATCCGTCGGCGCCGCGCTACAGCAATCCCGGCTGGGGCGGCGGTCCGCACGTCCGCCCGGGATACGGCCATGGCCGCCCGCATTACGGATCGCGCTGCCGCATCGTCGACCAGCGCGTCTGGAACGGCCGGCGCTGGGTGATCCGTTCGACGCGCGTCTGCCGCTGACGGGCGCCTGAGCTGATGAAGAGAGGCTGAACGGCGCGGCCACGCTCCGTTCAGCCCCGCGACCGCAAGCTGGCCGCCACGATGACGCCCGATTGCCTCGGCACAGGCCGAGGATATCAGCGAAGGAGGTAACCATGCTTCGCAAACTCGTTCTTGGACTTTCCGCCGCTGCCGCGCTCGGCGTGGCCGGCCTCGGCATGGGCGCGATCACCGCGACCCCGGCCGAGGCGCAGGCGCTGAGCGGCGGCTACGGCTATCCCGGTGGCGGCAGCCGCCATCCCTACGCGCCGCGCTACAGCAATCCAGGCTGGGGCGGTGGCGGCTACTATGGACGCCCTCGCTACGGCTATGGCGGACCTCGCTATGGCTATGGCGGGCCACGCTACGGCTGGGGCGGCGGTTATTACGGCCCGCGCTGCTATAGCCGGCCAGTCCGCTATTGGGATGGCTGGGGCTGGGTGGTGCGCGAGCGTCGCATCTGCCGCTGAGGCACGGCTCTAGGCGAGCACAGCCTCGCCGCGATGGAGTGCTTCGCTGAAAGCGGTGAAGCGTCCATCCGCACCGTTGAGAATCAGAGCCGGCAGCAGCGCTGCCGGCTTTTTGCTGCCGAGACGGGCCGAGACGATCACCCGGATCGCTGCCCGCTCCGCCTGACTATAGACAGGACGGATCTCGATCGCGCCGAAGCCCGTCTCCAGCCCAGCGAGGATCGCCCCCAATGCCTCGGCGCGGTGGATGATACTGACACCACCGCCCGGCTTCAGCGCATGGCGCGCCGTCTTCAGCCAGTCGTCCAGGGATTGTCCGGCGACATGCGCCGCACGGCGATTGGCCACGGGCGAGGCGCGCACCTCTCCAGCTTCAAAAAAAGGTGGGTTCATTGCGACCCAGGCCATGGATGCCGCCGCCAATCCTCCGCGAGCAAGATCGCCACTGCGCTCACCGATCATCCCGACCACCGCGCGCACGCGCGCTTCGAGGCCGTTGAGCCCGGCATTGCGGGCCGCGAGGGTCGCGAGTTCCGGATCGCGCTCGACCAGAACGACCTCCAGCGCCGACTGGCGCAGCGCGACGGCGAGCCCGATCGTACCGACTCCGGCGCCGAAATCGGCGAGCGGCCCGTTGCCGAGCTCGGGAATCGCCGCTGCCAGCAGGATCGCGTCGGAGCCGGCGCGATGACCTTTCACCGGCTGCAGCAGGCGCAGGCGCCCGCCGAGCAGCCGATCCTCGCCGATCTCACCGAGACCGGGGGCCTCAGCGTTGTTCATGGCGCAGTTCGCCGCCATAGCCGGCCTCGACCAGCAAGGCGCGGGCGCGCTTGCTGTCCTGCTCGCGCACCAGCAGGCGCCGCGGAAAGGCACCGATCATGCCTTCGAGCGAGCTGATGTGCTGGTCGGCGATCAGGCAATCGAGATTGGCCGAGGCCAGCAACGCCTCGATGGCGCCGAGCAGGACGAGATCATTGGAGCGAACCAGTTCGTGCATGCGCTCATGGAGCCCGCCAGGCCGGCCTTGCGCAAGCGCAAAGATCGCCGGCGGGGACCGGCAGGCTCGCAGTGCAGCGTCAAACTGCTGCGTCGCGAAAGGATTGCCGGGGCTGGCCACGCATGCGACGTTTGTGGCAAGGGCATGGGCGCGCGGATGCGCGAGAATGAGGCCGGAGTTTGCGCGTGGGCGTCGTCGTAGCTTTCGAAGACAAGGACACCAGCCAGGGCGGCATCGAGCCACTGGTCGGGCTGACGCGCGCCGACATGGAGCGCGTCAATGCGATGATCCTGTCGCGCACCGGCTCCGAGGTCACGATGATCCCGGAAGTCGCGAACCATCTGATCTCCTCCGGCGGCAAGCGCCTGCGGCCGATGCTGACGCTGGCGACAGCGGCGCTCTGCGGCTATCGCGGCGAGGGCCATGTCAAGCTCGCGGCCAGCGTCGAGTTCATGCACACGGCGACGCTGCTGCACGACGACGTCGTCGACGAGAGCGACATGCGCCGCGGCAAGGCGGCCGCCCGCATGCTCTGGGGTAATGAGGCCAGCGTGCTGGTCGGCGACTTCCTGCTCGGCCAGGCCTTCAAGATGATGGTCGAGGTCGGCTCGCTGCGCGCGCTCGACATCCTCTCGACGGCAGCGGCCGTCATCGCCGAGGGTGAGGTGATGCAGCTCGCCGCCGCCAAGAACACCGAGACGACCGAGGACGAGTACCTCGCCGTGATCCGCGGCAAGACCGCCGAGCTCTTCGCCGCGGCCTGCGAGGTCGGGCCGGTGATCGCCAGCTCGTCCAAGGGCGAAGCCGCCGCCTGCCGCAGCTACGGGCTCAATCTCGGCATCGCCTTCCAGCTCGTCGACGACGCGCTCGACTATGGCGGCTCCGCCGGCCAGCTCGGCAAGAATGTCGGCGACGACTTCCGCGAGGGCAAGATCACGCTGCCGGTGGTGCTCTCCTTCCGCCGCGGCAACGAGGAGGAGCGTGCCTTCTGGCGCCGGACCCTGCAGGAGGGCGAGGTGCGCGAGGGCGATCTCGCCGAGGCGCAGGCGCTGATGCGCAAGCACGGCGCCTTGGCCGACACGATCGAGCGTGCCCGCCACTACGCCAAGATGGCGAAGGACGCGCTCGGCCTCTTCCCGTCATCGCCGATGAAGCAGGCGCTCAACGACGCCGTCGACTTCTGCGTGGCGCGGGCGCACTGAGGCAAGAGTCACCGCAACACGGTCGGCTTCATCCACCAGCCGGGCTGCTGACGCGAAAGCCGCCTTGCCGCCGCGACGCTGGCGCGACAGTCGTCGAACAAGGCGAAGCAGGTCGCGCCCGAGCCGGACATCCGTGCCAGCCGGCAGCCGGGCAAGGCCGATAGCGCCGACAGCACCTCCCCGATCACCGGAGCTACCGCACGAGCCGGCGCTTCGAGATCGTTGCCGGTAAGAGCCAGGGCGGCGACCAGCGCCGCCGCTGTCTCCGGCAAAGGCTCTTCCGCGCTGAAAGCCTGCACGCCGCTCGCATGCCCCTGCCCTGCCTGAAGGCCGAGCGCACGAAACACCGGCGCCGTCTCGACAGCCTCCCCCGGATTGACCAGCAGCGCGAACAACTGCGGCAGCCGCAGCACCGGGCCGAGCCGCTCGCCGATGCCGCGCATCACGCGGGCGCGCGGTTCGAGGCAGACCGGGACATCGGCGCCGATCCGGCCGGCGGCAGCGAGCAATGCCGGGTGTGAAAGCGGCAGGCCGTTGATTCGCGCCAGCAGGCGCAGTGCCGCAGCAGCATCGGCCGAGCCGCCGCCGATGCCCGAGGCAACCGGCAAGCGCTTGACGAGATGGAAGCGGCCGGAGCGCAGCCCGGCGATCTCCTCGCGGAACACGCGCTCGGCCTTGAGGACGAGATTATCGGCGCCCGTCGACAGCCCGGCCGAGAACGGGCCGGAGATTTGCAGCTCTCCGGCTTCGCCCGGGGCCAGGCTCAGCTCGTCGCCGACTCCGGCAAAGGCGACGAGGCTGTCGAGTTCATGATAGCCATCGGCGCGGCGGCCGAGGACGCGTAAGGAGAGGTTGACCTTGGCCGGGGCGCGGGTCGCCGATCTGGCAAACAAGGATCAGCCGCCATCCTTCTTCGGCTCGGCCGCATTGGCCGAGGGCGCGGGATCCTCGAGGCCCTTGTCGATCTTGCGCAGGATCCGGGTCAGGTCCTCCGGCTCCGGCCCGAGGTCGCGGGCATAGTTCCACTGGTAGCGCGCCTCGAGATAGCGCCCGGTCTTCCAGTAGACGTCACCGAGATGGTCGTTGATCACCGGGTCCGAGGGACGCAGCTCCATCGCCTTCTCCAGCTCGGTCACCGCCTCTTCATAGCGGCCGAGCCGGTAATGCGCCCAGCCGAGCGAGTCGATGATGTAGCCGTCGCGCGGCCGAAGCTCCACGGCCCGGCGCAGCATGCCGAGCGCCTCTTCGAGCTTGAGGTTCTGGTCGACCAGCGAATAGCCGAGATAGTTGAGGACCAGAGCGCGCTCGCGGCCGAGCGCCTCCGGCATCAGCTCCAGCGACTTGCGCAGATCGGCCTCGGCCTGCGGCCATTTCTTGATGCGCTCATAGGCGATGCCGCGCGAATAGAAGATGTCCCAGTTGGCGCGGCTCGGCGTGCCGAGCTTGGCGACCGCCTTGTCATAGGTCGCGGCCGCCTCGTCGAAGCGCTTGCGCGAACGGTAGATGTTGCCGAGCGCGGAGATCGCCTCGATATCGTCGGGGCGAGCCGTAATGATGCTTTCGAGATGCTTGGTCGCCTCGTCGGTCTTGCCGAGCTGCTCAAGGCCGAGCCCGATCTGGATGTCGGCGACCGGGCGCAGCGGCGAGTTCTCCGGCATGCGCCGATAGACCTGCACCGCGTCTTCGGTCTGCTTGGCCCGTTCCAGAATGTCGGCCAGCGTCAGCACGGCGAGGTCGTGGCCGGGATCGAGATAGACGGCGAAGCGCAGGTAGAGCAGCGCGGTCGCCTCGTCGCCCTGAAGAATGCCCGCGCTGGCGAGGCCGTAGAGCACTTCGGCGGCGCCCTGCTGGGTGTTGCCGACGATGCGCTGCAGCGGCTCCTTGCTGCCGATCTTGGCGATGGCGTCACGCACCACCGGATGGTTCGGGCGGACGCTCCGCTCGAAATCGTTCAGCGTCGCCAGCGCCGCCTCGCTGTCGCCGGCGCGCGCCTGCTGACGCGCCCAGAGGTCGACGAGGCGCAGATTGGTCTTCTCGGCGTCATAGGCCGCCTTGAGCCGGCGATTCGCCTCGTTGCGGCGTCCGGCGATGTCGAGGATCAGGCCGGCATGGAAATCGCGGAAGCGATCGAAGGTCGATTCGCCCTTGAGACGCTCCAGGGTGTCGATGGCGCGGTTCGTCTCGCCCGAGCCCGAGTAAGCCCAGGCGGCAAGCAGGGTCGCGGTAATGTCGGCCGAGCGGCCGCGACCGCCGCGTTGCAGCTGGGCGCGGGCGGCGCCATAGTTCTTCTGCTTCAGCGCACGCACGCCAAGCGCGAGCTGGGCGAGGCCGTTGGTAGCGTCGCGCTGGATCAGCTTCTCGGCGGCGCGGAAGGTCTCGTTCATCGCGCCGTCGGCGAGGAAGGCGACAAAGCCGCGCTCGAGCAGCTCGCTGTTCTGCGGATCGTTCCGAATCGCCTCGCGCAGATAGATCGAGGCAGCGCCAAGATCACGGGCCGAGCCAGCCACGACGGCCGCCAGGTAATTGCCTTCGAGGCTCTCGGCCGGCTCGAACTTCTCGACCGGCCGCGCCTGCGCGAGCGCCGGCATGCCGACATGCAAACCTGCGACAAATGCCAGCGCTAAAGCGGCGCTACGGCCGTTGATCTGAAACGTCACGTTCGACATTCTCCCTCGGTCCGCCCCGGCCGCCGGGGACTGGTCCGTGGACGGGACCGTGACCTGAACGATTAGGCCGCCAACATGGCCGTTTCCGGGCCTGCCGACAAGTGCAGCATCGCCACAGCGCCTGCGGCGTCACGCTGACGTGAAAAGCCGATCCGCGGTCCCGGAAGCCGTTGAAACATTAGCTTTCCGCAAAGCAAATCGGCATAGAATCCAACCGTCGCGGATATTCGCGACGATTCGTTTAGGACACTTCAAATGAAGAAGGTCTCACTCGCCCTCGCTGCGGTCCTGACGCTCGCCGGCATTGCCGGTGGTTGCGCCACCAAGGAGCCAGAGAAGCCTGCTCCGATCGTCCGCAAGGGCTGATTCGTCGCCTTATCCGGCACCAAGACAAAGGCCGCGCCGGACAGATCGGCGCGGCCTTTATTATTCGCCGTTGCTACCAAACACTGTCACATGTTCGAGTAATTCGGGCCGCCCGCCCCTTCCGGCACCGTCCAGGTGATGTTCTGGGCGGGGTCCTTGATGTCGCAGGTCTTGCAGTGCACGCAGTTCTGCGCGTTGATCACGAAGCGCGGCAGCGACTGCTTCTCCGGATCGGCATAGACCACCTCGTAGACGCCGGCCGGGCAATAGAGCCGCGCCGGCTCGCCATAGATCGGCAGGTTCTGCAGCACCGGCACGTTCGGGTCGGTCAGCTTCAGATGCGCCGGCTGATCCTCCTCATGATTGGTCGCCGAGAGGAAGACCGAGGAGAGCTTGTCGAACGAGATCTTGCCGTCGGGCCTGGGATAGACGATCGGCTTGACCATGCCGATCGGCTTCAGCGTCGCATGGTCGGGCTTGCCGTGCTTCAGCGTGCCGAAGGGCGACCAGCCGAAGAGCTGGTTCAGCCACATGTCGATGCCGCCGAGCATGACGCCGCCGATCGTGCCGAGCTTCGACCAGAGCGGCTTGACGTTGCGCACCAGCTTCAAGTCGCGGCCGATCTCGGAAGCGCGCCAGCTCTCCTCGATGCCATCGACCATGTCATGGGAGCGGCCGGCCGCGAGCGCCGGCACGAGATGCTCGGCCGCCAGCATGCCTGACAGGATGGCGTTGTGGCTGCCCTTGATGCGCGGCACGTTGACGAAACCGGCCGAGCAGCCGATCAGCGCTCCGCCCGGGAAAGTCAGCTTCGGCACCGACTGCCAGCCGCCCTCGGTGATGGCGCGCGAGCCGTAGGAGAGGCGCTTGGCGCCCTCGAAGACGTCGCGGATCATCGGATGGGTCTTGAAGCGCTGGAACTCGTCGAAGGGCGAGAGCGTCGGGTTCGTATAGTTGAGGTGGACGACGAAGCCGACCGAGACCAGGTTGTCGTCGAAATGGTAGAGGAAGGAGCCGCCGCCGGTCGACATGTCGAGCGGCCAGCCGAAGGAGTGCTGGACCAGCCCCTTCCTGAACTTCTCCGGCTTGACCTGCCAGATCTCCTTGAGGCCGATGCCGTATTTCTGCGGCTCGCGGCCTTCATCCAGGGCAAAGCGCCTGATCGCGATCTTGGAGAGCGAGCCGCGAGCGCCCTCACCCAGAAGCGTGTAGCGGCCGCGCAGCTCCATGCCGCGGGTGAAGCGGTCGGAGACGGTGCCGTCCTTGGCGATGCCCATGTCGCCGGTGGCGATGCCGGCAACCGAGCCATCTTCGTTATAGAGCAGTTCGGCGGCGGCGAAGCCCGGGTAGATCTCGACGCCGAGCGCCTCGGCCCGCGCCGCAAGGTATTTTGCGACAAGGCCGAGCGAGCCGACGAAGTTGCCGTGATTGTTCATCAGCTTCGGCATGGCGAAGTTGGGCAGGCGCGCCCCGCCGGCCGGGCCGAGGAAATAGAAGACGTCCTCGCTCACCTGTGTATGCAGCGGGCGGGCCTCGTCCTCGCGCCAGTCGGGCAGAAGCCTGTCGAGACCGATCGGATCGATGACCGCGCCGGAGAGAATATGCGCGCCGACCTCGGAACCCTTCTCGACCACGACGACCGAGATGGCTTCGTCGAGCTGCTTCAGCCGGATCGCGGCGGAAAGCCCGGCGGGACCGGCACCGACGATGACGACGTCATAGTCCATGCTCTCGCGCGGCGTGCTCTGCGCTTCCTTCAGGTCCATGCTGCCCTCCACCCCGCGTCGGCTATGTCTCGTTAGATAGTTTATATATGAACTATCTTGATCAACCCGCCAAGCGCTGCCGCTGGGCTGATTGGAATTCCTCTATCCGGGGCTCCCGTTCATTTTGCAACAGCGAAGGGGCTCGCTTCGTTCCGAACGCCGCTCTATTCTCCGGCTCATGTCGCTCGACGCCGTCTCCGCAGCCGAATTGATCGCCTGGTACGCCGAAATGGGCGTGACCGAGGCGCTCGACGAGACACCGCACGACCATTTCGCAGCCGCACCCGAGCCGGCGCGACAGCCTGTCGCACGCCCCGTCGCCGCTGCGCAGCCAGCGGCGAGGCGCCCAACGGCGGTGGCAGCCGCGACCCCGCCCGACGAGGCGGCGCTGTCGGCCCGCGCGCTGGCGCGCGAGGCGACGACGCTGGATGAGCTCAAGACAGCACTTGCCGGCTTCGAGGGCTGCCCGCTGAAGGCGACCGCGAAGAACCTCGTCTTCGCCGACGGCAATCCGGCCGGGAAAGTCATGGTCGTCGGCGAGGCACCCGGCGCCGATGAGGACCGCGCCGGCCTGCCCTTCGTCGGGCGTTCGGGGCAATTGCTCGACCGGATGCTCGGCGCGATCGGCCTCACCCGTCAGGACCATGTCTACATCGCCAACACCGTGCCCTGGCGGCCGCCCGGCAACCGCACGCCGACGCCGCAGGAGGTCGCGATCTGCCTGCCCTTCATCCAGCGCCAGATCGAACTGGTCGACCCCGACATCCTGGTCTGCATCGGCGCCCCTTCGGCACAGGCGCTGCTCGGCGTCACCGGCATCCTGGCCTCGCGCGGGCGCTGGATGGAATACGACACCGGCAGGCGGATGATCCGGGCTATCGCGACGCTGCACCCGGCCTATCTCCTGCGCCAGCCCTTGCAGAAGCGCCTGGCCTGGCGCGACCTGCGCGCGCTCAAGGCCGCCCTCGCCGCGCATTGACGCAGCGGCGCGATGCCACTGCGGCATCGACACCGGCTGCCCAGTCGCATCGCCTTGATTATTCCGAGTGCAAAGTAGACGCTGCAACCAGCAGGGTCATTCGGCCATGAGCTTCGTGGCCGGCACGCCGGAGCGATGCGATGGAAATCGACGCCTTTCTGCTGTCACGCATCCAGTTCGCGTTCACGATCTCCTTCCACATCGTCTTCCCGGCCTTCACGATCGGGCTCTCTGCCTATATCGCAACGCTGCTCGGCCTCTGGCTGAAGACCGGCGACCAGAAGTTCCATCTGCTCGCGCGGTTCTGGACCAAGATCTTCGCCGTTTCCTTCGCGATGGGCGTCGTCTCCGGCATCGTGCTGTCCTATCAGATCGGCACCAACTGGAGCCGCTTCTCGGCCGTGACCGGCAATGTCGTCGGCCCGCTGATCGGCTACGAAGTGCTCAGCGCCTTCTTCCTCGAAGCATCCTTCCTCGGTGTGCTGCTGTTCGGCTGGAAGCGGGTGCCGCCCTGGCTGCACTTCCTCTCGGCGGTGATCGTCGCCGGCGGCACCGCGCTCTCCGGCTTCTGGATCCTCTCGGCCAATAGCTGGATGCAGTACCCGGCCGGGCATGAGGTCCGCGACGGCATCGCCTATCCCGTCGACTGGTTGAAGATCGTCTTCAACCCGACCTTCCCGCTGCGCTACGCGCATATGATGACGGCGGCCTATCTCACCACCGCCTTCGTCGTGCTGGCGACCGGTGCGCGCCACCTTCTCGCCGGGCACCGCACCGAATCGGCCAGGACGATGGTGCGCATGGCGATCCTGATGATCGCGCTGACCGCCCCGTTGCAGGCTGTCATCGGCGACTTCCACGGCAAGCAGACGGCGATCTACCAGCCAGCCAAGCTCGCCGCGATCGAGGCGCACTGGGATTCCTCCAAGCCCGGCGCACTGGTCCTGTTCGCCTGGCCGGACGAGAAGGCCGAGCTCAACCGCTTCGAGATCGCGATCCCCGGCGTCGCCAGCCTGCTCACCCATGGCAGCATGGATGCGTTGTTCCCGAGCCTGAAGGACTTCGCCGTGCGGGATCGCCCGCCGGTCCTCATCCCGTTCTTCGGCTTCCGGCTGATGGTCGGCCTCGGCACGCTGATGATCGTCTTCGGTTGGGTCGGGGCCTGGCTCTGGTGGCGCGGCCGCATCTTCGAGTCGAAAGGATGGCTCTGGATCGCCCAGTACACCTGGCCCGCCGGCTTCGTCGCGATTCTCGCTGGCTGGTTCGTCACCGAGGTCGGGCGCCAGCCCTGGCTCGCCACCGGCATCCTGCGCTCGAAGGATGCGGTCTCGCCGATCACCACCGCGGAGGTCGCGATCTCGCTGGCGCTGTTCGTCTTCGTCTACTGCGTCGTCTTCGCCGCCGGCATCACGCTGATCAACCGCCTGGTCGCCAAGGGGCCGGACGAGATCAGCCATGAGGACCCGCCCGAACAGCCGTCGAAGCGGCCGCTCAAGGCGGTGCAGGCGCCGGCCTCCGCCATCTTCGGCGACGGCCATCCCGGCGACGACAAGATCCAGCCGGCAAGCTGAGGAGACCCAGGATGGAATGGTATCTCCCCGTGATCTGGGCCGGGCTGATCGGCACCGCCGTGATCTTCTATGTCGTGCTCGACGGGTTCGACCTCGGCATCGCCATCCTGTTCCCGACGACGGGAGACGAAAGCGAGCGCGACCAGATGATGAACTCGGTCGCGCCGTTCTGGGACGGCAACGAGACCTGGCTGGTGCTCGGCGGCGCCGGCCTGCTGGTTGCCTTCCCGGTCGCCTATGCGGTGATCATGCCGGCCCTGTACCTGCCGGTGACGCTGATGCTGCTGTCGCTGATCTTCCGCGGCGTCGCCTTCGAGTTCCGCTGGGTGGCGAAGCCGAAGCACCGCATCTGGGACCTGGCCTTCTGGCTCGGCTCGACCTGCGCAGCCTTCTCGCAGGGCGTCATCCTCGGTGGGCTGCTGCAGGGCATCAAGGTCGTCGACAAGCAGTTCGCCGGCGGTCCCTTCGACTGGCTGACCCCGTTCACGCTGATGTGCGGCGTCGGCGTCGTCATCGGCTACGCCACGCTGGGGGCGACCTGGCTGGTCTACAAGACCGAAGGGCCAGTGGCCGAGCGCGCCCGCCGGCAGGCGAAGACCCTGCTTATCGGCCTGCTCGCCTTCGCCGTGCTGGTCTCGCTGTGGACGCCCTATGCGCATCCGCGCATCGCCGAGCGCTGGTTCACCCCGTCCAACCTGATGCTGCTCTGGCCATTCCCGCTGCTGACCGCCTTCTGCGGCTATAAGGCCTGGAAGCGGCTCAACGGCGCGCATGAGTTCACGCCCTTCGCCTTCACCATCGCGATCTTCGTGCTCTGCTTCCTCGGCCTCGCGATCTCGAACTATCCCTATCTCGTGCCGCCCGGCCTGACGATCTGGGATACGGCAGCAGCACCGAGCTCGCACATCTTCGTGCTGATCGGGGTCAGCTTCCTCCTGCCGATGATCCTGTTCTACACAGCCTTCGTGTACTGGACCTTCCGCGGCAAGGTGAAAGCCGATAGCGGCTATCATTGAGGCCATGCGCGACGGGGCTTGAGTTCCAGCGCCGCCTCGCGGACATTGGCGGCGCTGCAACAAGGGTTCGCACATGCGTTGGGAAGATTACCGCCAGTCCGAAAACGTCGAGGATCGGCGCGGCGGCGGTGGTGGCGAATATGCCGGCCTTCCCGGCGGGCGTGGCGGCATCGGCATCGGCACCATGGTCGTGCTCGGCCTGCTCGGCTGGGCGCTCGGCATCGATCCGCGCCTTCTGATCGGCGGCGCCGAGATGATCGGCGGCATCGGCGGCCGCAGCGCCCCGACGCAGGAGCAGCGCAAATCGGCCGGCCCGCCTCAGGACGAGATGGGCAAGTTCATCGCGGCCGTGCTGGCGCAGAACGAGGACATCTGGACGAAGGTGCTGCCGCAGCAGGCCAACCGGAAATACGTACCGCCCAAGCTGGTGCTGTTCAGCGGCGTCGACCGCTCGGGCTGCGGCACGGCCCAGTCGGCGATGGGGCCGTTCTATTGCCCCAACGACCAGCGGGTCTATCTCGACCTCTCCTTCTTCCAGGAGATGCAGCGCAAGCTCGGCGGCGGCGGCGACTTCGCCTATGCCTATGTCGTCGGCCACGAGATCGGCCATCACATCCAGAACCTGCTCGGCATCCTGCCCAAGGTGAACGAGCTGCGCCAACGAATCTCCGAGCGCGAATCGAATGCGCTGTCGGTGCGCGTCGAATTGCAGGCCGACTGCTTCGCCGGCGTCTGGGCCTACAATCTCCAGGCGATGGACCGGATCGAGTCGGGCGACATCGACGAGGCGATGCGGACAGCTTCGGCGATCGGCGACGACAAGCTGCAGCAGCAGGGCCGCGGCGTGGTCGTGCCGGACTCCTTCACACACGGATCGTCGGCGCAACGTACCCGCTGGTTCAACACCGGCTTCAAATCGGGCTCCATGCAGAGCTGCGACACCTTCCGCACCAATCAGCTCTGAATCTCAGAGCTCGGCGCGCTCGCGGCGGACCGTCAGCCGGCGCGGCGCGCGCGCCAGCCGGCCGGAGAGGATTTGCTTCTTCGGCGCGAGTAGCCCCGCCCTGACGCCGCGCGAGCGCAGCGAGACCGCGCCCCATTCGCGCAGCGCCGCAGCCATGCCACGCAGCGGCATCAGCGCCGGCCGGGCTGCTGCGGTCAGCAGATGCCGCTCGATGCTGGGCGTCCATTGCGGCTCCGGCAGGTCGCCGGCCTCGAGCAGGATCACCCAGTCGCCGCGCGCCTGCGCGACTCCCGACGACCAGGCCTCGCCGGCCTTGGCCTTGACGTAGCTCGCCCCCGTCTCGTCGGCGAGCCGCGCGATCGCGGCATCGTCGCCATCGTCGCCATCGTCGACCACCACGGCATGGCCGATCACGCCCTTGGCGACCGCTGGAATCAGCACGGACAAGGTCGCGGCGAGCGCCTCGGCGTCACGATTGGCCCAGATGACAGCAGTGATCATGAGCGATCAGTTTATGACGCAGTGCAACATGTCGCAATCCTGTCACTTGCCTTTTGTTCTCGATATGTTCACATTCCTTGGTCTCGGATCGCCCGATTCCGCCGAGGAGACGAAGCCATGCTGCAGGCCAGACCCTCAGCCAGAACGCAACCGCTCAAGCGCCGCGACAGCGAGCCAGGCACGGTCTCGGCACCTGCTGATCCCCTTGCCTATGTCGGCAGCCAGATCGACCCGGAACGGCGGCGCGGACGCGGCGCGACGATCAATCCCGGCGGCCGCTACGAGGCCGAGCAACGCATCAGCGAGGATGACGGCTGGGGCTCGCTCGGCGAATTGCCGGCGTTCAAGACCGAGATCTCGGTCGAGAAGCCGCGCACGATCATTACACGCAACGACTCCCCGGATATTTCGTTCGACCGTTCGATCAACCCTTATCGCGGCTGCGAGCATGGCTGCGTCTACTGCTTCGCGCGGCCGAGCCATGCCTATCTCGGTCTGTCGCCCGGGCTCGACTTCGAGAGCAAGCTGACCGCCAAGCCCGACGCTGCGCTGCTCCTGGAGAAGGAACTGTCCTCGCCGAGCTACCAGCCGCGCACGATCGCGATCGGCACCAATACCGACGCCTACCAGCCGATCGAAAAGAAACTCCGGATCATGCGCGGGATCCTCGAAGTGCTGGCGAAGTTCAACCACCCGGTCGGCATCGTCACCAAATCGGCGCTGGTGCAGCGCGACATCGACATCCTCGCGCCGATGGCGGCGAGGGGTCTGGTCAAGGTCGCGCTCTCGGTGACGACGCTCGATCCCAAGCTTGCCCGCAACATGGAGCCGCGCGCCGCCGCTCCCGCCAAGCGCATCGAGACGATCCGCAAGCTCTCGGAAGCCGGCATTCCGGTGACGGTGCTGGTCGCGCCGATCGTGCCGGCGATCAACGAGCACGAGATCGAGCGCATCCTGGATGCAGCGAAAGCGGCGGGCGCGCGCGAGGCCGGCTATGTGCTGCTGCGCCTGCCGCTCGAGGTGAAGGACATCGTGCAGGACTGGCTGGTGACGCATCATCCCGACAAGATGCGCCATGTCGTCTCGCTGATCCGCTCGACCCGCGGCGGCAAGGACTATGACGCCGCCTGGGGCCAGCGCCAGGTCGGCTCCGGCCCCTATGCCTGGATGATCGGCCGGCGCTTCGAGATGGCGGCCGAGCGGCTCGGCTTCAACAGCGCCCGGCTCAGGCTGCGAACCGACCTCTTCGTCAAGCCGGAGAAGGAGAAGGCGCAATTGAGCTTGTTCTGAGAGGCATGCGACCTCCATTCAGGTCGTCTCGGTCAAGCTGCATCAGCGGAGCCGCCTCGGGACGACAAGTCGAGGTGGGAGCTGGCAAGTGGACAAGATTCAATTCCCGCAGACCTTCGCATCACGATCTGGCATAGCGGGGCCATGACCGCCGATTTCAGCCGCGAGCAGGCCGCGATGATTGCCGGGCGCGCCCGCGTCGCCGGCGTGGACGAGGTCGGGCGCGGCCCGCTCGCCGGACCGGTCGTCGCGGCCGCCGTCATCCTCGATCCCCTGGCGATTCCGGACGGACTAGCCGATTCGAAGGAGCTCAGCGCCCGGCGTCGCGAGGAGCTCTGCGTCCTGATCCTCGCCAGCGCGCTGGCCGTCGGTGTCGGCAGCGCCTCGGCGCCCGAGATCGACAGGATCAACATCCGGCAGGCGACGCTGCTGTCCATGCGGCGCGCGGTCGGCGCACTACGGCTCTCGCCCGATCTCGTCCTGGTCGATGGCAATGATCCGCCGGCGCTGGCCTGCGGCTGCGAGGCGATCATCGGCGGCGACGGGCTGATCGCCTCGATCGCAGCGGCCTCGATCATCGCCAAGGTGATGCGGGACCGGATGATGGCGCGGCTTTCGCTGACCTATCCGGCCTATGGCTTCGCCGGCCATGCCGGCTACGGAACTGCGGCGCATCGCGCGGCGATCAAGGAGCACGGCCCCTGCCCCGCGCATCGCTATTCCTTCGCTCCGATCAAGGGCGTCTGGGCGCGGATGAGCTGACGAGCTCTCGGCTGTCATTCCGGGGCGGCCCAGAGGGCCGAGCCCGGAATCCAGAACCGATGCCGTTTCCAGATGGCCTCTCGATTGTCGTGCCCACGTAATCAAGCGCATCGGTTCTGGGTTCCGGCCCACCGCTGCGCGGCGACCTGGAATGACGGCCAAAGCTGCCCCAACGGCAGGTTCCAGCCGCTTACCCTTCCTTAACTTCCGTTACGAATTTCCAAACATATTCAATAGGCTAGGCAAAATCTGCAGCCCCAGAATGGGACGCATTTTTTTCAAGCTGGAAACCCGACCTTTACCCTGACCGGCCAGGATCGCGAGCGTCGAAGTTGCGTAACGGTCTTGGCGTCATGAGTACCTCGCGTACCGGGACCGCCAGCGCTCCCGTCCGGATTCAGGTTTCGCGTACCGGACGGCCCGCGCTGGGGGCCCGGATGAAGGCCAAGAGCCTTCTTCCCACTCAGATCCTCCCACCTCGCGAGCTTCCGCTCGACCAGGTGATCGTCGGCGATTGCGTCGCCGCGATCGAGGCGCTGCCGCCGGGCAGCGTCGACATGGTCTTCGCTGACCCGCCCTATAATCTCCAGCTCGGCGGCGACCTGCGCCGGCCCGACGACAGCCTCGTCGACGCCGTCGACGACGACTGGGACAAGTTCGCCTCCTTCGCCGATTACGATGCCTTCACCCGCGCCTGGCTCACCGCCTGCCGCCGGGCGCTGAAGCCGGACGGCGCGCTCTGGGTGATCGGCTCCTATCACAACATCTTCCGCGTCGGTTCGATCCTGCAGGATCTCGGCTTCTGGATGCTGAACGACATCGTCTGGCGCAAGGCCAACCCGATGCCGAACTTCCGCGGCCGGCGCTTCACCAATGCGCATGAGACGCTGATCTGGGCGGCGCGCGGCGAGCAGTCGAAATACACTTTCCATTACGAGGCGTTGAAGGGCGGCAATGACGACCTGCAGATGCGCTCGGACTGGTACCTGCCGCTGTGCACCGGCGACGAACGCCTGAAGGACGAGAAGGGCGCCAAGGTCCACCCGACCCAGAAGCCCGAGTCACTGCTCGCCCGTGTGCTGCTCTCGGCCAGCAATCCCGGCGACGTCGTGCTCGACCCCTTCTTCGGCACCGGCACGACCGGCGCAGTCGCAAAGGCGCTCGGCCGCCATTTCATCGGCGTCGAGCGCGAAGAGACCTACGCCAAGGCGGCGCGCGAGCGCATCGCCGCGGTGCAGCCGCTGCCGCCGGAAGCCTTCTCGACCGCGCCCTCGAAGCGCAGCGAGCCACGCGTGCCCTTCCTCAGCCTGGTCGAGGCCGGACTGGTCAAGGCCGGCGAGCGCGTCTTCGACGAGAAGCGCCGCCACAGCGCCACCATCCGTGCCGACGGCACGCTGGTGCTCGGCCCCGCTGTCGGCTCGATCCACAAGGTCGGCGCATTGGCGCAGGGGCTGCCGGCCTGCAATGGCTGGACCTTCTGGCATGTCGAGCGCGAGGGCAAAGCCATGCTGCTCGATGTCCTGCGCGGCGAGATCAGGGCGCAGCTGGCGGCGGCCTAAAGCCGCTGCAGCTCCTCAAGCCCGGCTTCGAGCGCCTTCAGGAAGACGTTCGGAAAAGCCTCTTCCTTCAGCCGGTTGAACGGCGTGAAGCGCATGCCCTCCGGCGCCTGCGTCTCCAGCGGCACGCGCCCGGCGAAGACCGTCAGCTCCAGCGGAAAATGCGTGAAGACATGGCGGACCGGCAGCATCAGCCGGCGCCAGCGCGCCGACACAGGCTGATCGCGCAGGGCATCGCCCAGTTCATAGTCCGCCCGCCAATCGCTGCCGGGCACCTCGACCATGCCCCCGAGCAAGCCCTTGGCCGGCCGGGTGCGGACCAGCACGGCGCCATCCTCGCGCATCGCGACGAAGGCCACGCCATAGCGGGTCTTGCCGGCCTTCTTGGCAGCCTTGCGCGGAAAGCTCTCCTGCGTGCCGTCGATGCGGGCCTGGCAAGGCTCGCGCCAGGGGCAGAGGCCGCAAGCCGGCGAGCGTGGCGTGCAGATCGTCGCGCCGAGATCCATCAGCGCCTGCGCGAAATCGCCGGGCCGGCCATGCGACAGCAACGCCAGCACCCGCTCGCGGATCAGCGGCTTGGCGCCGGGCATCTCGTCCTCGATGGCAAAGAGCCGGGTGATCACCCGCTCGACATTGCCGTCGACCGCGACGGCCGGCCGGTCGAAGGCGATCGCGGCGACGGCGCCCGACGTATAGGCGCCGATGCCCGGCAGCGCCCGCAACCCCTCCTCGGTGTCGGGAAAGCGGCCGCCATGCTGATCCGCAACAGCCTTGGCACAGGCGTGGAGATTGCGGGCGCGCGAATAATAGCCAAGCCCGGCCCAGGCCTGCATCACGCTCTCCGACGGCGCGGCGGCAAGCGCCTCCACGCTCGGGAAACGCGCCATGAAGCGCTCGAAATAGGGTTTCACCGCCGCGATCGTGGTCTGCTGCAGCATGATCTCGGAGACCCAGACGCGATAGGGATCGGCCCGCTCGCCCGGCAGCGCCCGCCAGGGCAGGACCCGGCGATGGCGGTCATACCAGGCGAGGAGATCGGTGGCGCGGGGCTGGGAAGCAGAGGCGTCCATGACCTCCGATGTAACGCGGCAGCCAAGCTAAGCAAGCACCCCGTTCGCCGGCGCAAACGGCTGTTTGTCGGGAGGAGCTGCCGCTATAGGATGCCCGCATGGCCGCCAAACCTCTCGCCGAGCTGATCGACGACTGCCTCGCGCCCGCGCTCGCCGCGCAGGGCTTTGCGGGGCGCTCGGTCGTCGCCTTCTGGCCGGAGATCGTCGGCGAGCGCCTTGCGCAGCGCACGCGGCCGCTCAAGATCGACTGGCCGCGGCGCCGCGGCGCGCCCGGAGAACTCTCGGACCCGGCGACGCTGGTGGTGCGGGTCGAGGGCGCCTTCGCCCTGGAGATGCAGCAGCTTGGCCCGCTGGTGCTGGAACGCGTCAACAGCCATCTCGGCTGGCGCGCCGTCGGCAAGCTGGTGCTGAAGCAGGGGCCGGTCGCATTGCCCGCCGCACCCAAGCCGGCCCCGCCGCCGGATCCAGCCGCGCTGGCGCGGATCGAGGCGCAGGTCGCAGGCGTCGAGAATACCGAGTTGCGTGAAGCTTTGGCGCGGCTAGGACGCGGCATCGCGCAGCGGCGCCAGGTCGCGGGCGACGACACGGCTTCGTGAGCGGGACACAACGAACCGATCTTGCCACAATCCTGCTGGTGACTATGGTCCGCAGCGACCAACTCGCCATAGGATTTTTCGCATGACCAGCCGCCGCCAGGTGTTGATCGGCTCCGCCGCCTTGGCCCTCTCGCCGCTTCTCGCCAGCCAGGGCGCCTCGGCCCAGACGCTTCCGGGCGTCGCCAACCCGCTCGGCGACGTCTGGCTCGGCAACGCCGACGCCAAGGTCTCGATCATCGAGTACGCCTCGCTGACCTGCAGCCACTGCGCCAACTTCCACAAGGACACCTGGCCGGCCCTGAAGGCGAAGTACATCGACACCGGCAAGGTGCGCTTCGTGCTGCGCGAATTCCCGCTCGATCCGCTGGCCACGGCGGGCTTCATGCTGGCGCGCTGCAACGGCACCGACAAATACTATCCGCTGACCGACCTGCTGTTCGCGCAGCAGCGCAACTGGGCTTTCACCGAGAAACCGGTCGATGCGCTCTCGAACCTGGTCAAGCAGGCCGGTTTCACACAGGAATCTTTCGAGGCCTGCCTGAAACGTCAGGACATTTACGACGCTGTCACGCAGGTTAAGGAAGGTGGGTCCAAGGCTGGCGTGGACTCCACCCCGACCTTCTTCATCAACGGGCAGAAGCGCTCCGGTGCACTCAGCCTCGCCGAATTCGACAAGATCCTCGAGCCGCTGCTCGGCAGCTGAGCGGCGCGATAGCCTGATGGCGCGTCGATGCATCTGACGCGCCTCAAGCTCGCCGGCTTCAAGACCTTCGTCGAGCCGACCGAGTTCCAGATCGAGCCGGGGCTGACCGGCGTCGTCGGCCCCAATGGTTGCGGCAAGTCCAATCTCGTCGAAGCCCTGCGCTGGGTGATGGGCGAAAGCTCGTTCAAGAACATGCGCGGCTCGGGGATGGACGACGTCATCTTCGGCGGCTCGTCCGAGCGCCCGGCCCGCAACATGGCCGAGGTCGCCCTCACCCTCGACAACAGCGACCGAAAGGCCCCCGCTGCCTTCAACGAGGCCGAGGTGCTCGAGGTCACGCGCCGGATCGAGCGCGAGGAAGGCTCGACCTACCGGATCAACGGCAAGGAGGTGCGCGCCCGCGACGTGCAGCTCCTTTTCGCCGACGCGGCCACCGGCGCGCGCTCGCCGGCTCTGGTGCGCCAGGGCCAGATCAGCGAGATCATCTCGGCCAAGCCGCAATCGCGCCGGCGCATCCTGGAGGACGCCGCCGGCATCGCCGGGCTTCATAGCCGCCGGCACGAGGCGGAGCTGCGTCTCAAGGGCGCGGAGGACAATCTCAATCGGCTCGAAGACGTGCTCGCCGAGATCGACGGGCAGGTCGAGGCCTTGCAGCGCCAGGCGCGCCAGGCGACGCGCTATCGCAACCTCGCCAGCGACATCCGCAAGGCCGAGGCCGTGCTGGCGCTGATCGCCCATCACGAGGCGCGCATGCAGGAAGCGGCAGCCGAACGCGCCCTCGAAGCGGCCGTGCGCGAAGTCGCCGACAAGACCGGCATGCAAGCGGAAGCGGCGCGACTGCAGGCGATCGCGGCGCATGCGCTGCCGGCACTACGCGAAAGCGAGGCCGCCGCGGCGGCCGCACTCGTGCGCTTGAAGCGCGGCCTCGACGAGATCGAGGCCGAGAACCGGCGCGCCAAACAGCGCACAGAAGAATTGGCGAAGCGGCTCGCCGAACTGCAAGGCGATCTCGCCCGGCAGAACAGCCTCGGCAAAGATGCGAGCGACAGCCTGTCGCGCCTGAGCGCCGAGGATGAGAGCCTGCGGCTGGAGGCCGAGGCGGCGGCCGACGGCAGCAAGGCCGCGGCGAGCGAACTCGCCGACGCAGAGAAGGCGCTGGCAGCGGCGGAAGCCGAACATGCCGCCGTGCAGGCAAGGCTGTCCGAATTGACCGCTCGACGCGGTGCGCTCGAACGGGCCCTGCACGAGGCGAAAGAGCGTGAAGCTCGCCACGCCAGCGAGCGCGAGCGCCTGCAACGCGACCAGGCGGCGCTCGATGCCGACGGGACCGCCGCCTCGCTCGACGGATTGCGCGCGACGGTCGCGACTGCGGAAGCGGCGATGCGAAATGCGGACGCTGCCGCCGGCGCGGCGCGCAGCGCGCTCGCCGCAAGCCGCGAGGACGAGGCACGGCTGCGTGGGCCGGTCGCGGAAGCCGACCGCAAGGCGCAGCGTCTCGAAACAGAAGTCCGCACCTTGCAGAAGCTGCTTGCTCCGGCGACCGGCGGGCGCTGGCCGGCGATCCTCGATTCGATTGCGGCGGCCAAGGGCTATGAAACGGCGCTCGGAGCGGCGCTGGGCGACGATCTCGATGCCTCGGCCGATCCGGCCGCGCCGGCGCACTGGTCAGAGAGTGGTAGTGGCGAGAGCGACCCTGCCCTTCCCGATGGCGCCGAGCCGCTCGCCAGGCATGTGCGCGGGCCGGAGGCGCTCGCCCGGCGCCTGCGCCAGATCGGTGTCGTCGCCCGAGCCGAAGGCGCCGGATTGCGGCCGAAGCTGCTGCCGGGCCAACGGCTGGTCTCGCGCGAAGGCGATATCTGGCGCTGGGACGGCTTCACCAGCGCAGCCGAAGCGCCCTCGCCTGCCGCCCGCCGGCTCGCCGAGAAGAACCGGCTCGGCGATCTCGAACGCGAGGCGCAGGCAGCGCGCGAAGCCTCCGAAGCCGCGCGCGACGGGCTCGACCAGGCGAGCGAGCGAACGAAATCTGCGACTCAGACCGAGGCGAAGGCGCTGGAGGCAGTCCGCGAGACGCGCCGCAATCTCGATCAGGCACGCGAACGATTGGCTCAGGCCGAGCGCAAGGCCGGCGAGACGGCGGCGCGCCGCTCGGCCCTGACCGAGGCGATCGGCCGGCTCGGTCAGAACATCGCCGATGCGCAGGCGCAAGCCGAGGCCACGAATCAGGATCTGGGGGGCCTCGCCCCGGCGCCCGAACTGGAAAGCGCCCTGCTCGCCGCGCGGGCCGAACTGGGCGAGCGGCGCGCCTCGGCATCAGAGGCGCGGGCGCGGGTGCAGACGCAAGGACGCGAGGCCGAACTGCGCAGCCGCCGGCGCGAGGCGATCGCAGGGGATCTGCGCGCCTGGCGCGAGCGGGCTGCCACCAGCGAGCAGAGCGCGACCGATACGCGCAAGCGAATCGAGACGACGGCGGCCGAGCACAAGGCGCTGCTGGAGGCGCCGGACACCTTCCTGGTCGAGCGTCGTCGGCTGCTGGCCGAGATCGAGACGGCCGAAGGCGCTCGCCGCGAAGCAGCCGACAAGCTCGCCGCCGGCGAAGTCGCGCAGGCAGAGGCCGATCGGCAGGCCCGCGCGGCGCTGGAAGCGCTGTCGGCGACTCGCGAGGCTCGGGCGAGCGCCGAGGCCCGGCTGGAAGCGGCGCGGCAACGCCTCGCCGATGTCGTGCGCCAGATCGTCGACGGGCTGGAGACCGAAGTCGCAAGCCTGCATCAACTCGCCGGGCTGAAGGTCGGTGACACCCCGCCGGATGCAGAGGATGTCGAGCGCCGCCTCGGCGGGCTCAAGGCCGAGCGCGAGCGGCTGGGCGCGGTCAACCTGCGCGCCGACGACGAACTGACCGAGGTCCAGGGCAAGCGCAGCGGCCTTGCGACCGAGCGCGACGACCTGACCGAAGCGATCCGGCGCCTGCGCCAGGCGATCGGTGCGCTCAACCGTGAAGGCAGGGAGCGGCTTCTTGCCGCATTCGAGATCGTCAACGGCCATTTCCAGCACCTGTTCGGGGTGCTGTTCGGTGGCGGCACGGCCGATCTCACGCTGGTCGATTCGGAAGACCCGCTCGAAGCCGGGCTCGAGATCATCGCGCGCCCCCCGGGCAAAAAGCCGCAGGTGATGACGCTGCTCTCCGGCGGCGAACAGGCGTTGACCGCGACGGCGCTGATCTTCGCGGTGTTCCTGACCAACCCCTCGCCGATCTGCGTGCTCGACGAGGTCGACGCTCCGCTCGATGACTCCAATGTCGAGCGCTATTGCGACCTGCTCGAGGAGATGGCGCGCAACACCTCGACGCGCTTCATCCTGATCACCCACAACCCGATCACCATGGCGCGCATGGACCGCCTCTTCGGCGTCACCATGGCCGAGCGCGGGGTCAGCCAGATGGTCTCGGTCGACCTCGCCACGGCCGAGCGCATCCGCGAGGCGGTCTGACATTATTGCCGCGACGCACAAGAATCGTCCCCAACGCCCTACGGCAGTCTAAAATCATTTTATTTTTCAATGCATTAATGACCTCTCACTCGGCTTGACACCATATGACCCCGTCAATATGGTGCGCCCGATTTTTCCGGGTGGCGGGGCTTTTTTCATCGCCCGGAACGATCGGCAATCCGATGAGCGCACACCACGACGATCCGGATCCGGATCGGCTGGTCAGGCAGCGCAAATCAGCGACAATTCCGGTATTGTCCGGTTCTTGCGGGGACCGAGCACGGAGGGGTCGTGTCATGACGGCGGTCGAGCGGCAATGACGGGCCAGGACGGAAAGAGTTCGGGCCCGGGGCGGCCTGCGGATGAGGATACGAGCCTGGAAAGCCGGCTCAAATCCCTCGATGCGGGCCTGAAGCGTGCGACCAACCAGACGGAAGCCGAAATCCGGCGCGAGAGCACATCCGCCGATTCCAGCGGAATCGGGCAGGCGATGCGGCTTTCCACGGAATTCGTTGCCGGCATCATCGTCGGCGGCGGGCTCGGCTGGGCCGTCGACAAGTGGCTGGGGACGGCGCCCTTCGGGATGATCGTCCTGTTGATGCTCGGCTTCGGCGCTGGCGTGATGAACGTCGTGCGCGCAGCGGGCTTGATGAAATCGCGCACTGACGATAAGTCGGGCGCGCAGAACTGAGGCGCGGCTCCGAAAGGGGCCGTCTTATGGCAGGAACAAGGGCGACAGATGGCTGGTCCGATCGAACAATTCGAGATCAAGACGATCGTCCCGCTCGGCAAGATCGGCGGGAGCGAGATCGCTTTCACCAATTCCGCCCTGTTCATGGTCGCCGCCGTCGCCATCATCGTGCTGCTTTTCGTCTACGGCACGCGCAACCGCTCGCTGGTTCCAGGCCGGCTGCAATCGCTGGCGGAGATGGGCTACGAGTTTGTCGCCAACACAGTGAAAGACTCGGCCGGCCATGACGGCATGAAGTTCATGCCGCTGGTGTTCTCGCTCTTCATGTTCGTGCTGGTCTGCAACATGCTCGGCATGATCCCGGGCTCGTTCACCGTCACCAGCCACCTGATCGTCACCGCCGCGCTCGCCGCGCTCGTGATCCTCACCGTCATCATCTATGGCATCGCCAAGCACGGCTCGCATTTCTTCGGCCTGTTCGTGCCCAAAGGCGTGCATCCGCTGATGCTGATCATCCTGGTGCCGATCGAGGTGATCTCCTTCGTCTCGCGCCCGATCAGCCTGTCGGTCCGCCTCTTCGCCAACATGCTGGCCGGCCACATCGCGCTGAAGATCTTCGCCGGCTTCGTGGCGACGCTGCTCTTCGCCGGCGGCTGGGCCATCCTTTCGCCGCTGCCGCTCGTGCTGACCATCGCGCTGATCGCGCTGGAATTCCTGGTCGCCGGACTGCAGGCCTATGTCTTCGCCGTGCTGACCTGCATCTACCTGCACGACGCCCTGCATCCGGGCCACTGATCGGCCCTGATCCGCAAGTTCACCCCTCGATTGTCACAACTATCCCCCTAAGGAGCATTTCCATGGATCCCGTCGCAGCCAAGTACATCGGCGCTGGTCTCGCTTGCCTCGGCATGGCCGGCGCGGGCATCGGCCTCGGCAACCTCTTCGGCCAGTTCCTCTCGGGCGCCCTGCGCAACCCGTCGGCGGCCGATGGCCAGCGCGGCACCCTGCTGCTCGGCTTCGCGCTGACCGAAGCGCTCGGCATCTTCTCGCTGCTGATCGCGCTGCTGCTGCTCTTCGCGGTCTGATCGCGAACGCTACCCGAGCCTGCCGCAGGCGGCGCCTCTCATAGGGCGTCATGCGGCGGGCTCTCGCCTCCCTTCCCATATCGCCGTGCGAACCGTCCGGGCTCGCGCGGCCGGATGAGGTTCAGTGATGGCAGCGCCAGCCACGACCACCGGAACGACCGCCCATGGCGGCGCGGCTCCCGCCCATGGCGGCGGCTTCCCGCCTTTCCAGGGCGAAACCTTCGCCTCGCAGCTGCTCTGGCTGGCGATTACCTTCGGCTTCCTCTACTGGCTCGCCGCTAAGGTCATCGTGCCGCGTCTCGGCGGCATCCTCGAGGACCGCGCCAACAAGATCGGCAACGATCTCGACGAAGCGGCCGCGATGAAGGCCAAGGCCGAAGAGGCCGGCCAAGCCTATGAGAAGTCCCTTGCCGAAGCCCGCGCCAAGTCGCAGGCCATCGCGCAGGAGACGCGTGAGAAGGTCAACGCCGACAGCGCCACGCGGCGCAAGGGCGTCGAGGCCGATCTCGCCGCCAAGCTCGCCGAGGCCGAGGCCAAGATCGTCGCCACCAAGACCGAGGCGATGAGCCATGTCGATGCGATCGCCGCCGACGCGGCCGGCGCCATCGTCAGCCACCTGACCGGAACGGCACCGGCTCCGGCCGACGCCGCCAAGGCGGTCAAGACCGCGCTGGGAGGCTGAGCACCATGTTGAGCAATCCGACCTTCTGGGTCCTCGTCTCGACCGTCATCTTCCTCGCCATGGCGGTGAAGATGGGCGCTCTCAAGAGCCTCACCGGCGCGCTCGACGCCCGCGGCGAGCTCGTCGCCCGCGAACTCGCCGAGGCCCGCCGCCTGCGTCATGAGGCCGAGCTGCTGCTCGCCGAGTTCGAAGGCAAGCGCAAGGCCGCCGAGGCCGAGGCCGAGGCGATCGTCGCCAACGCCAAGGACGAGGCCCAGCGCCTCGCCAAGGACGCCGAGGAGAAGCTGGCGGAGTTCGTCACCCGGCGGACCAAGTCGGCCGAGGACAAGATCGCCCAGGCCGAGACGCAGGCCACCGCCGAAGTCCGCGCCGCCGCCGCCGAGGCTGCGACCCGCGCCGCCGAGGTCATCCTGCGCGGCCAGGTCGCCGGCAAGGCCGGTGCAGACCTGATCGCCGCCGGTCTCAAGGATGTTCGCGCCAAGCTCAACTGAGCCGACAGCGCCATCACGAGAAACGAAAACGCCGCGGTCTTCGGACCGCGGCGTTTTTCATTTGATCTCCCGGAACGGAAAAGGCTGCGCACGACCCTACTGGATGGCGACGGCCGTCGAAGGCGCCGGACGCGGCGCGACGAGGGGAGCCGCAGCAGCTTTCGGCGCAGCCGGCCGGACGACGGGCTGAGGCAGCTTCGCCGTCGCCGGAGCCGCCGTCGGCACGGCAGCCGGCTTTGGCTTGGGCCGGCGCGGCTGGATCGTCGAGGTGACGATGCCCTGCGGCGTGTCGAGCCCATAGATGTCGTCGCGGAACTGCACGAGACCCTCGGCATCCTGCCAGCCGGTCATGTAGACCCAAGCGACCGGCACTGCCTTTTTCAGCGTGATGTTCTTGCGCTCGCCCTTGGCGATCTCGGCCTCGATCGCGGCTTCTGTCCATTCTGTGCCTTCGAGCAGCCAGGCGGCGAGGTCGCGCACGCCCTCGATGCGGGCGCAGCCCGAGGAGTTGAAGCGGACGTCGTTGCGGAACAGCGACTTCTTCGGCGTGTCGTGCATGTAGACCGCCTCGCTGTTCGGCATGTCGATCTTGAGCTGGCCGAGCGAGTTGGTCGGACCCGGCTCCTGCCGGACGTAGAAATAGGGGTTGCTCAGGCTCGCCCAGTTGACGCTGGCCGGATCGATCTCACGGTTCTCGGCGCCGAGCAGCTTCATGTTGGACTTGGCGATGAAGCCGGGATCCTTGCGCATATGCGGGATGATGTCGGCCTTCACGATCGACATCGGCACCGTCCAGTACGGATTGAGGTTGACCGAGCTGATATTGGCCTGGAGCACCGGCGAGGGGCGGTCTGGCCGACCGACGATGGCAAGATGGCGACGCTGCACCACGCCGCCTTCCACCGCCTCGGCGCTGGCGCCGGGGATGTTCACCACGACATAACGGCCGGTGAAGCTGAAGCCGTTGCCCTTGAGCCGTTCCAGCGTCGCGGTCAGTTGGTTGAGGCGGGTCTCGACGGGTACGTTCAGCGCCTTCAGCGTGAGGCGACCGACCGTGCCGAGATCGGACAGGCCATGGCGGCGCTGGAAGCGCTTCACCGCGCTGACGACGGCCACGTCATAGACGTCGCCCGGCAGAGCATCGGGCGGCAGGTCGCCGCTCAGCATCAGGCGCTGCTTCAGCAGCGCGACATCCGGCCCTTGCGAATCGGGCTTGAGCGCGCTCGCTGAACTGGGAATCTTCGGCCAGCCGCCGCGGCCCGCGATGTCCTCATGCGTGATCAACGCCTCGAGGGTGCGGTCATAGGTCTTGGGGCCATAGCCCGGCTCCTCGGCGCGGGAGGCCGAGAGCATCGCCGCGAAGGAGACCGCGGCGGTGAGCACATGGCGAAGGCGAACGCGATACATGGGCCAGCTTCCAAGGCGCGAACATACACGCCGTCGGAAGCATCCCTCGCATATGGTCAAGGAAGCCTTAAGGCAGCCGGCTCAGGTGACGAAAGGGCAGGAGCTACCGCCCCTGCCCCGTCGAGAAGCGCTACTCCGCCGCGTCCTTCACCGGCGCGGGCTTTTCCCATTTCAGCACCGGCTGGCGCGCGGCCCTCGTTTCGTCGAGGCGGCGCATCGGGGCATGGTGCGGAGCTGCGGTGAAGCGGCTCTTGTCGTTGCCCTTGGCGGCGATGGCGAGGTCGCGCAGCGTCGCGATGAACAGGTCGAGCGAGGCCTTCGATTCGGACTCGGTCGGCTCGATCAGCATGGCGCCGTGGACGACGAGCGGGAAGTAGACCGTCATCGGGTGGTAGCCCTCGTCGATCATCGCCTTAGCGAAGTCGAGCGTGGTGACGCCGGTGCCCTTCAGCCATTCATCGTCGAACAGCGCCTCGTGCATCGAGGGGTGGTCGGGGAAGGGCAGCGACATCAGGTCGGCGAGGCCGGCACGGATGTAGTTGGCATTGAGCACCGCGTCTTCCGAAGCCTGCTTCATGCCGTCGGCGCCGTGGCTGAGCATGTAGGCGAGCGCCCGGACATACATACCCATCTGGCCATGGAAGGCGGTCATGCGGCCGAAGGGATCATTGCCCGCCGGCGCATCGGCCTTGTGCTCGACGAGGTGCGTCTTGCCCCCCTCGACATGGATGAACGGCACCGGCGCGTAAGGCGCCAGCCGCTCCGACAGCACGACCGGGCCAGCGCCCGGACCGCCACCGCCATGCGGGGTCGAGAAGGTCTTGTGCAGGTTGATGTGCATGGCGTCGACGCCGAGATCGCCCGGACGCGCCTTGCCGACGATCGCGTTGAAGTTGGCGCCGTCGCAGTAGAAATAGGCGCCCGCCTCGTGCATCGCCGCGGCGATCTCGACGATCTGAGGCTCGAAGATGCCGCAGGTGTTCGGGTTGGTCAGCATGATCGCGGCGACCTCGGGGCCCAGCAGCGCCTTGACGTCCTCGACCGCGACGGTGCCATCCGGACGGGCCGGGACCGCCTTCACCGAGAAGCCGATCAGGGCGGCCGTCGCCGGGTTGGTGCCGTGAGCCGATTCAGGGACCAGCACGACATTGCGGGTCGCGCCCTCGCCCTTGGCGGCGATCGCAGCCTTGATCGCCATCATGCCACAGGCCTCGCCATGGGCGCCGGCCTTGGGCGAGAGCGCCACCGCCGGCATGCCGGTCAGTGTCATCAGATAGCGGGCGAGTTCCAGCATGACGTCGAGCGCACCCGGCACGGACGAGACCGGCTGCAGCGGGTGGACATCGGAGAAGCCGGGCAGGCGCGCCACCTTCTCGTTGAGGCGGGCATTGTGCTTCATCGTGCAGGAGCCGAGCGGGAAGAGCCCGGTGTCGATGCCGTAGTTCTTCTGGCTGAGGCGCACATAATGGCGCATCGCCTCCGGCTCGGAGAGGCCGGGCAACCCGATCTCGCCCTGGCGGGCATGCTTGCCGAGGCGGCTCTTGAACGGCGCCGGCTTGTCGATGTCGACGCCGGTCGTCTCATGATGGCCGATCTCGAAGATCAGCGGCTCGATCTGCTGGAGAGCACGGTTGCCGGTGAAGGTCTCATGGCGCTCGCTCGCGCCTTCGCCAGCCTGGCTGGGACGTCCCTGACGGTTCAGCATCACAGCACCTCCGCGAGCGCCGCCACGAAGGCCGCCCGATCGTCATCCGTGTTCACTTCGGTATTGGCGACGATCAGGAGATCGTCGAGCCCGGCGCCCGGCAACAGGCGCGAGGCCGGCACGCCGGCGAGGATCCCCTTGGCGGCAAGCGCTTCGACCACCTCGGCAGCCGGCTTGGACAGCTTCAGGGTGAACTCGTTGAAGAAGCTCTCGTTGAGGACTTCCGCGCCCTTCACGCCGGCGAGCGCGTCGGCGAGCTTCACCGCATTGGCGTGGTTGACCTCGGCGAGCCGGGTCAGGCCGGCCTGGCCGAGCAGCGTCATATGGATGGTAAAGGCCAGCACGCAGAGGCCGGAATTGGTGCAGATGTTCGAGGTCGCCTTGTCGCGGCGGATGTGCTGCTCGCGGGTCGAGAGCGTCAGCACGAAGCCACGGCGGCCATCGGCGTCGACCGTCTCGCCGCAGAGCCGGCCCGGCATCTGGCGGATATATTTCGACTTGGCGGCAAAGAGGCCGACATAGGGGCCCCCGAAGTTCAGCGCATTGCCGATCGACTGGCCCTCGCCGACGACGATGTCGGCGTCCTGCGCACCCGGCGGCGTCACCGCGCCGAGCGAGACGACTTCGGTGAAGACCGCGATCAGCAGCGCGCCATGGGCGTGTGCCTTCTCGGCGATCGGCTTCAGATCACGCAGATTGCCGAAGACGTCGGGCGACTGCACGACGACGCAGGAGACGCTGTCGTCGATCGCAGCGAGAATGTCCTCGGTGGCGCGGACGTCGGCTTTAAGCGCCACGACCTCGTCATTGGCCATCTCGGAGAGGGTCTCGACGACCTGGGTGTAATGCGGGTGCAGGCCGCCGGAGAGAACCGCCTTGCGCCGGCGGGTGACGCGGTGAGCCATCAGCACCGCCTCGGCCGTACCGGTCGAGCCGTCATACATCGAGGCGTTGGCGACCTCCATGCCGGTCAGGGCCGCGACCTGCGTCTGGAACTCGAACAGGTATTGCAGCGTGCCCTGGGCGATCTCGGGCTGGTAGGGTGTGTAGCTGGTCAGGAATTCCGAGCGCTGGATCAGATGATCGACCGTCGCGGGAACATGGTGCTTGTAGGCCCCTGCCCCGACGAAGAACGGCACCGAGCCGGCCGCCGTGTTCTTCGCCGACATCCTGCCGAGGATACGCTCGACCTCGAGCTCGCCCTTGGCGCGCGGCAGATCGAGCGGCTGCTTCAGCAGCTTGCCGTTCGGTACGTCGGAGAAGAGTGCATCGACATCGGCGACGCCGATGCGCGCGAGCATGTCCTCGCGATCGGTCTCGGTCAGGGGGAGATAGCGCATGGAGGTTCCTTGAATGGCGTCATGCCCGGGCCTGACCCGAGCATCTCTTCGACCAATGCCCTCGGTCCGGAGATTTGGGTCTCCGGACCAGAGTGATGGCGTCAGAGCGACTTGACGTAGTCCTGGTACTCGGCCTCGCTCAGCAGGCCGTCGAGTTCGCCGGCGTTCGCCAGCTTGATCTTGACGAACCAGCCCTTGCCGGCCGGATCCTCGTTGACCGTGCCAGGGGCAGCCTCGAGCTCGCTGTTGACGGCGACGACCTCGCCGGAAACCGGCGCGTAGACTTCCGAGGCTGCCTTGACGCTCTCGACGACGGCGGCTTCGCCGCCCTTGGCGAGCGCCTTGCCGATGGTCGGCAGCTCGACGAAGACGACGTCGCCGAGCTGGCCCTGGGCGTAGTCGGTGATGCCGACCGTGCCGGTGTCGCCCTCGATGCGGATGTATTCGTGGTCCTTGGTGTAGCGGGTCTCGGCCATGGTTTCCTCCGGCAAAATGGGTAAAGCTCAGCGCTTGTAGCGGTTAGGGACGAAAGGCATCGCGGCGACGGTCGCAGGCAGCGGCTTGCCGCGCACGATCAGGTCGAGCTTCGTGCCGGGAGCCGAATGCTCCCTGGCGACATAGCCCATGGCGCAGGGACCGTTCAGCGTCGGGCCGAAGCCACCCGAGGTGACCTTGCCGACGATGGTGCCGTCGGCCGTCGCGATATCGGCGCCCTCGCGCGCCGGAGCCCGGCCTTCCGGCAGCAGGCCGACGCGGATGCGGGCCGGCTTCTCGGCGAATTCGCGCTGGATGCGGGCCGCGCCCGGAAAGCCGCCCTCCTCGCGCCGACGCTTCTGGATCGACCAATTGAGCGCCGCCTCGACCGGCGAGGTCGTGGTGTCGATGTCATGGCCGTAGAGGCACAGGCCCGCTTCGAGACGCAGCGAATCGCGGGCGCCAAGCCCGATCGGCTTGACACGTGCGTCGAGCAGGAGCGCATCCCAGATCTCGCCGATGCGGTCGGCCGCGGCGGAGATCTCGTAGCCGTCCTCGCCGGTATAGCCGGAGCGGCTGACATTGGCCTTGACGCCGCCGAGCTTCAGCGTGCGCAAGGTCATGAAGCCCATCTCGGCGGCCTCGGGATTGAGCGCAGCCAGCGCCTCCTCCGCCTTCGGCCCCTGCAGGGCGATCAGGCCGCGATGCTCGGCCTTGACCAGCTTCACATTGGCCGGCAGCCGTGCCTCGATATGGGCGTAGTCCTCAGTCTTGCAGGCGGCGTTGACGACGAGCAGCAGCGCCCCGTCCTCATCCGGATCGGCCGAGCGCGTCACCATCAGATCGTCGAGGATGCCGCCCTCCTCGTTCAGCAGCTGCGAATAGCGCTGCTTGCCCGGCGGCAGGTTGACGATGTCGGCCGGGATCAGCGCTTCGAGGGCGCGGGCCGTGGTCTCGTGGTCGGGACCGACGAGAAAGGCCTGGCCCATATGCGAGACATCGAACAGACCGGCGCTCTCGCGCGTCCAGTTGTGCTCGGCCATGATCCCGGCGGGATACTGCACCGGCATGTCATAGCCGGCGAACGGCACCATGCGCGCGCCGAGCGTGACGTGGCGGGCGTGCAGCGGCGTCTTGAGCAGCGGCTCGGTGCTTGCAGTCTCGGCTTCGGCAGCCATGGCATCCCCTCAACAGAATCGAGCGCGAGCCCCGGACGGATTCGTCCGGAGCGCGCCCCCTCTGTCTCGGGACCTGAGAGATTTCCCCGCCGGGCCGAAGCCTGAGGCGGGTTACCCCCGTCGGTGGGCGAGCTTCAAAAGCCCGCCGCTTTCCAGAGCGCCAATTCCCACGCGGTCCGTTTGCCTGAGCGTTTCCGGGGCGGTTGCGCCTTCGGCGCCGGGTCCGGACAAGTCCGGCCCCGGTCTCTCCCGCGGGGATGATGCGGCTGAGCCAGCAATAGACGAGCGGGGAGCCGAGTCAATCGGCCCACCCGCGTGAATTTACGGCAGTATGCCGCTTACCTGCGTCGACGCCGCGCCGGCTCGCCGCCGCCACCCGGATTAAGGCCGACGACGATCTCGACCTCGCCGGCCCCTGCGGGAACCGAGATGTTGCTCTCGACATGCGAGAAGTCGGCGCCGGTCTGGCCGCTGGGGATGGCACCGCCGACGCGGGACGCGCGGCGCGCGATCACCTGATTGTTGCGCATCACCTGCGTGTACAGCGTCGCGCCATAGTTGCCGGGGCTGCCGGCGGGCCCGATCAGGATACGCCCTTCGACACCGACCTTGAGGGTGAAGGCGCCGTCCTTGCCGGTCGGCGTGCATTCGCGCGCGACGGTGTTGATCGAGACCTGGCTGCGCAGGCTGCCGCTGTCCTGACCCGACTGGGCGCGGATCGCCGCGCCGCCATCGGAGATGATCACCTGCGGGCAGATGAAGTTCGCCTCGTCGTCCTGGGGCAGCTGATCGACCGGCGGCGGCGTGGTCGACTGGAACATCAGGATATTGCCGAGCTTCTGCGTGGCGCTGGGCTCACCCGTGCCCGACGAGCCGGAGGAACCGCAGCCGGCGAGCGCCAGCGCCAGAGCGGCAGGCAGAGCGAACCGGCCGAAGCGGCCAGCAAAGCGATCAATCACGGCAAAGCCTCCACACCAGGGCCGAATCCGTTGAGCGAAACCGGAATTCCGACCCCCTCCTCCGGCGTCTGAAACACGATGAATGTGGCGCTCTTACCAGTCTTGAGCTGGCCGAGCAGCGTATCGTCCATCACCACCTCGGCGACGCAGCCCGTGGTCAGGCAGCGCACGAAGCCGGCGCGGCCGATATCCTTGTCGTCGATCTTGAGGCCGAGGCCGGAGGGGAGCAGCACGCCGAGCGGGGCGACAACGCGCAGCAGGCGGCTCTTCTGGTCGGCCGTCTTCAGCACGATGACGAGCAGCGTCAGATTCGGCCGGTCCTCGGCGGCGACGTTCTGCACGAGCGCGCATTGCTCGGCCTTGGCACCCGGCGGCGTCTCGCAGCGCATCTGCCAATCGCCATGGGTGGAACGTACCGCGCCTTGCGCATGGGCTGGCGTGGCCGAGAGCCAGCCGCAGCCGATGACGGCAAGCGCCGCGGCCACGGGACCGATCAATGAGCGCATCCCTGTCATCCTCTCCTTACAAGTGTGGGAATGTGCGCACACCCACACGTAAACGGCGCCCCCGCCACGCGAGAATGCGTTCCGACCATGCGTCCCGATTCCTGTCAAGGCGAAGGATCACGCGCGTCCGCGCGGCAGACTCGCGGCAGACTCCCTGCAAACGGCGCAGATCGGCCGCCCGGCGCCCATGCGCTCGTCGCGTACTTATGCCGCACGGGCTGCGTCACAGCCTGTCATTGCCCCACTGGCGCAAGCGTGATCTTTGATTTATCGCAATGCCGAAGAACCGGGCCGGTCAGACGTGACCTCCCCGGCGCGCGCCTGTCTTAAGCTGACGAAGGCGGATCGCGCGGCATCAAAGGAGCTATGTCGGACCGATGCGATTTGTGACCACTCCTCTCAGGAACGCGCTGGCGGCCCTTGCTGCTGCCCTGGTAGCGTTTTCGCCGGCCGTCGCATCGGCCCAGAACGGCATGCCGCAGCCTTGGGAGATCAATCTCCAGCCGGCCAATTCCGAGGTCATGACGTTCATCCACTGGTTCCATGACTGGGTGAACGTCCTGATCTTCATCATCACGCTCTTCGTGCTGGGGCTGCTGATCTATGTCGCCTGGCGCTTCAACGAGAAGCGCAACCCGGTCGCCTCGAAGACGACGCACCACGCCTTGCTCGAGGTCGCCTGGACGATCGTCCCGGTCCTGATCCTGGTCGTGATCGCCATTCCCTCGTTCCGCCTGCTCAAGCTGCAGCTCGAAATTCCGCAGGCCGACATGACCGTGAAGGTCACCGGCAAGCAGTGGTACTGGTCCTATGAGTACCCGCAGGAAGGCGGCAGCTTCGGCTTCGATTCGCTGATGCTCGACGAGAAGCAGCGCGCCGAGGCGATCTCGTCGAAGAAGATCGCCGAGGCCGAGGCGCCGCGCCTGCTCGCAGTCGACAACGAGGCGGTCGTGCCGGTCGGCAAGATCGTCCGCCTGCAGATCACCGGCGCCGACGTCATCCACAAGTTCGCGCTGCCGGCCTTCGGCGTGAAGATCGACGCCATCCCCGGCCGCCTGAACGAAACCTGGTTCAAGGCCGATCGCGAAGGCATCTTCTACGGCCAGTGCTCGTTCATCTGCGGCCAGAACCACGCCTTCATGCCGATCGCCATCCGCGTCGTCAGCCAGGAGCGCTACACGGCCTGGCTCGCGGAAGCGAAGCAGAAGTTCGCCAATGCCGCCGACGCCACCAGCAAGGTCGCCGAAGCGGCCCGCTGAACCCGACATCTTGAAAGAACTCACGCGAACCGCATTCGCAGGAGGAGACGAATTCCATGGCTACCGCGGCTCCCCACGCCCACGGGCATGACGACGCCCACGCCCACGAGCACCACACCCCGACGGGCTGGCGCCGCTGGCTGCTCTCGACCAACCATAAAGACATCGGCACGCTCTATCTGATCTTCTCGATCATCGCAGGCCTGATCGGCGGCTTCCTGTCGATCATGATGCGCATCGAGCTGCAGCAGCCGGGCCTGCAGATCTTCGCCAACGGCCAGAGCTACAACGTCTTCGTCACCGGTCACGGCCTGATCATGATCTTCTTCATGGTCATGCCCGCCGTCATCGGCGGCTTCGGCAACTGGTTCGTGCCGCTGATGATCGGCGCGCCGGACATGGCCTTCCCGCGCATGAACAACATCTCGTTCTGGCTGACGGTCGCGGGTCTGATCCTGCTGCTGATCTCGATGTTCGTCGAAGGCGCCCCCGGCGCGCACGGCGTCGGCACCGGCTGGACGATCTATCCGCCGTTCTCCTCGACAGGCCATCCCGGCCCGTCGGTCGATTTCGGCATCCTGTCGCTGCACGTTGCCGGTGCGGCCTCGATCCTGGGTGCGATCAACTTCATCACGACCATCCTGAACATGCGCGCGCCTGGTATGACCATGCACAAGATGCCGCTGTTCGCCTGGGGCGTGCTGGTCACCGCCTTCCTGCTGCTGCTGGCGCTCCCGGTCCTCGCCGGCGCGATCACCATGCTGCTGACCGACCGCAACTTCGGCACGACCTTCTATGACCCGGCCGGCGGCGGTGACCCGGTGCTCTACCAGCACCTGTTCTGGTTCTTCGGCCACCCCGAAGTGTACATCATGATCCTGCCGGCCTTCGGCATCGTCAGCCACATCATCTCGACCTTCTCGAAGAAGCCGATCTTCGGCTATCTCGGCATGGCCTACGCCATGGTCGCGATCGGCGTGGTCGGCTTCATCGTCTGGGCCCACCACATGTACACGGTCGGCCTGTCGCTCAACACGCAGCGCTATTTCGTCTTCGCGACGATGGTGATCGCGGTTCCGACGGGCGTGAAGATCTTCTCCTGGATCGCGACGATGTGGGGCGGCTCGCTCCGCTTCACCGCGCCGATGGTCTGGGCGATCGGCTTCATCTTCCTGTTCACCGTCGGCGGCGTCACCGGCGTGGTGCTGGCCAATGCCGGCCTCGACCGCTCGCTGCACGCGACCTACTACGTGGTGGCGCACTTCCACTACGTGCTGTCGCTCGGCGCGGTGTTCGGCATCTTCGCGGGCTTCTACTACTGGTTCCCGAAGATGAGCGGCTACATCATCCCGGACTGGATCGGCCGCCTGCACTTCTGGGTCGCCTTCATCGGCGCGAACCTGCTGTTCTTCCCGCAGCACTTCCTCGGCCTGTCCGGCATGCCGCGGCACTATGTCGACTATCCCGACGCCTTCGCCCACTGGCATTTCTGGTCGTCGATCGGTTCGTACATCTTCGCGGCCGGCCTGCTGGTGTGGCTCTACGGCATCGTCGTCGCCTTCACCCGGAAGGAACTCGCCGGCAACAATCCGTGGGGCGAAGGCGCGACCACGCTGGAATGGACCCTGTCCTCGCCGCCGCCCTTCCACCAGTTCGAGACGCTGCCGCGCATCACCGGCTCGGACCACTGAACACACCGGCGGCGGGCCAAAAGCCCGCCGCCGCCCCTCCCCCGAGCGCCTGATCCAAGGCGTTCCGGAGACGGGCGAATCCCGCAAGCGACACCCGATTGAGGTGTCTTCGAACGTTGAAGTGAACGAGTTTCGATGTCTGCTGCCTTCGATCAGATCACCCAGGCTGACGACGGCGTCTCGCTGAGTTCCCCCGGCGAGGCGCAGGACTTCTTCGCGCTGCTCAAGCCGCGGGTGATGTTCCTCGTGATCGTGACGGCGCTCGGCGGCATGGTCGCAGCGCCGGGAGCGGTCAATCCGGTCATCGGCTTCGCCGCGCTGCTGGCGATCTCGGTTGGCGCCGGCGCCTCGGGCTGCCTCAACATGTGGTGGGACGCCGACATCGACGCGGTGATGGCGCGCACCGCCAACCGGCCGATCCCCGCCGGCCGCATCCTGCCCTCCGAGGCCCTCGCCTTCGGCCTGACGCTCTCGATCGGCTCCGTGCTGGTGCTCGGCCTCATCGCCAACCTGCTCTCGGCGGCGATGCTGGCCTTCACGATCTTCTTCTACGCCGTCGTCTACTCGATGTGGCTGAAGCGGGCGACGCCGCAGAACATCGTCATCGGCGGCGCTGCCGGCGCCTTCCCGCCGATGATCGGCGAAGCCGTGGTCACCGGCGATTTCGGCCTGACCTCGATCGTCCTGTTCGCCATCATCTTCCTGTGGACGCCGCCGCATTTCTGGGCGCTCGCTCTGGTGAAATCCGGCGACTACGCCCGCGCCGGCATCCCGATGCTGCCGAACGTCGCCGGCCCGGCCGCGACTCGTCGCCAGATCGTCGCCTATACGCTGGTGCTGGCTCCGGTCGCGGTGCTGCCGGCCCTGATGGGCTTCGGCGGCCTCATCTACCTGGTCGTCTCGGTCGTCACCGGCCTCGCCATGATCGGCCTGTCGCTGCGCGTGCTGAAGGTCACCGAAGGCGAGGCGGCCAACAAGGCGGCCTATGCCCTGTTCGGCTTCTCGATCCTCTATCTCTTCCTGCTCTTCGCCGTGCTGCTGGCAGAGAATGGCCTCGGCCTGATGTGGGCCCTGCCCAAGGTGCTGGGATGAGCCAGGACCCGCAGAACCGCAAACAGCCCCCGGCGGCGTTCTCGCCGGAGGACATGGCCAGGCGCAATCGCCGCTCGATCGCGCTCGCGCTCGTCCTCGGCGGCCTGGTGGTCTTCTTCTTCATCGTGACGCTGGCCAAGACCGGGCCGGCGATTCTCAACCGGCCGCTGTGACGCGATGAGCGCTGCTTCCCGCAACCGTCGCACCGTCCTCGCCTGCAGCGCCGCCGTGCTCGCCATGACCGGGCTCTCCTTCGCCGCCGTGCCGCTCTACAACCTGTTCTGCAAGGTCACGGGCTTCGCCGGTACGCCGATGGTCGGCACCGCGGCCACCGGCAAGACCAGCGAGCGGATCGTCCAGGTCTCGTTCGACGCCAATGTCGCTCCAGCGCTGGGCTGGCGCTTCGAGGCGGAGAAGACGGAGATCAGGGCGCAGGTCGGCGTGACGCAGACGGTGTTCTACAAGATCACCAACACGTCCTCGCGGCCGATGACCGGGATCGCGACCTACAACGTCCAGCCGAACCAGTCGGGCGCCTATTTCGTCAAGATCCAGTGCTTCTGCTTCACCGAGACGACGCTGCAGCCCGGCGAGACCCTGGAAGCGCCCGTGGTGTTCTACATCGATCCCGAGATCGAGTTGAACCGCGAGCTCGCCAGCCTGAAATCGATCACCCTGTCCTACACCTACTTCCCGTCGAAGAACGGGCAGCCGGTGGCGGAAAGCAAGGGTGACGGCAACCAATCGAAACTATAAAGCTGCGCGAGAAGCGCTGCACTTGATACGGACGCGGAGACTTAAGCACGATGGCCGGGGCTCATACCAAGAACCACGACTACCACCTCGTCGATCCGAGCCCGTGGCCGATCGTCGGCGCCGCCAGCGCGACCATCATGGCCATCGGCGCGGTGATGTGGATGAAGGCGCTGCCGATCGCCGGCATGACCGTCGGCCCGCTGGTCTTCGGCGTCGGCCTGCTCGGCGTGCTCTACACCATGCTCGCCTGGTGGATGGACGTGACCCGTGAAGCCGAGCGCGAGGGGCATCACACCCGCGTGGTGCAGCTGCACCATCGCTACGGCATGATGATGTTCATCGCCTCCGAGGTGATGTTCTTCGTCGCCTGGTTCTGGGCTTATTTCGATGCGAGCCTGTTCACCGGCGAGCACATCCAGTTCGCCCGCGCCGAATTCACCGGCGGGCACTGGCCGCCGAAGGGCATCGAGACCTTCGACCCCTGGCACCTGCCGCTGCTCAACACGCTGATCCTGCTGACCTCCGGCACGACCGTGACCTGGGCGCATTACGCGCTGATCCAGGGCGACCGGAAGAGCCTGAAGCAGGCCCTGTGGCTCACCGTGATCCTCGGCATCCTGTTCACGCTGTGCCAGGCCTACGAGTACTCGCACGCCGCGTTCGCCTTCAAAGGCAACATCTACGGCGCGACGTTCTTCATGGCGACCGGCTTCCACGGCTTCCACGTCATCATCGGCACGATCTTCCTGGCGATCTGCCTGTGGCGCGTCTATCTCGGCCACTTCAAGCCGGACCAGCATCTCGGCTTCGAGTTCGCCGCCTGGTACTGGCACTTCGTCGACGTGGTCTGGCTGTTCCTCTTCGCCTCGATCTATGTCTGGGGCGCCGGAGCGCCGGCAGCACACTGAGTTTCAGGCCGGAAGCGGCCGCGAACCTTCAAAGGGGCGGCCGCGAGGCCGCCCTTTCCATTTGAGGAGCCCGCCATGGCGCAGCCGCAGATCACCCCGCCCTCGCCCTATTCGACGGGCTTGACCGGCCGCTGCCCGCGCTGCGGCGAGGGCAAGCTGTTCGACGGCTATCTCAAGCTGAAGCCGCGCTGCGCCGCCTGCGGGCTGGACTTCGCCTTCGCCGATTCGGCCGACGGGCCGGCGGTGTTCATCATGCTGATCGCCGGCTTCTTCGTGCTCGGCCTCGCGCTCTATGTCGAGATCGCCTACACCCCGCCGATCTGGCTGCATCTCCTGCTCTGGCTGCCGCTGGCGCTGATCACCTGCCTCGGGCTGCTCAGGCCGATGAAGGGGCTCGCCGTCGCCTTGCAATATGCCCACAAGGCCGAGGAAGGCAGGTTGAAGAAGTGAGCGGACAGCCTTCCCCTGTCTCCCGGCCGAACCTCCTGCTGCCGGCCGTGCTGACCGTCATCGGTGTCGGCGTGCTCTTCACACTCGGCGCCTGGCAATGGCATCGCATGGACGAGAAGCGCGCCTTCATCACGCGGCTGGAAACGCAGGCGCAGGGCCCTGCTGCGCCACTACCGCCAGCTGGCGACTGGCAAAAGCTCGATCCGGCAGCGTTGGACCTGACGCGGTCGACCGCCACCGGAACCTATCTCGACGGCATCGCCGGTGTGCGCACCACCATCGCCGCCGGACCGCCCGGCTCGCGCCAGCTCTCCGGCTTCGGCCGCTGGGTCTTCCAGGGACTTCGGCTGGCGGACGGCGCGACGATCCTGGTCAATCGCGGCTTCGTGCCGGAAAGCCGCTTCGCGGCGATCACGCCAGCCTCTGGTCAGGCGACGGTGACAGGCTTCCTGCGCGCGCCGGAGGCCCGCAACAGCTTCACCCCGGCCGATCTGCCACAGCAGCGCGAGTTCTATACGCGCGATCCCGCCGGCATCGCCGCAGCACTGGGCATCGGGGCAGCCGCTCCCTTCTATCTCGAGGCCGAGCGCCAGGGTGACGGGTTGACGCCGCCGGCCGGCGTCGACGCCAAGGAACTGATCGCCCGCATCCCGGACAACCATCTGCAATATGCCCTGACCTGGTGGGGGCTCGCACTGACGCTGATCGGCGTGTTTGCGGCCTATGCCTGGCAGGCGCGCAAGAGATCTGATCCGGAAAGCTGAGGCGCACCGATTTGCGCCCGAGCATCGAGGAAACCTGCAAGGCAAGGCAGGTTTGCGCAGCCGGACTTTGCCCTCCCCCGCCAACGGGCCTATAGGATCAGCACGACATCAGAGATCATCACCGTGCTGCATATTTCGACCCGCGGCGAAGCGCCGTCGCTCTCCTTTGCCGATGCACTGCTCGCCGGACTCGCCCGTGACGGCGGCCTCTATCTGCCGCAGGCCCTGCCGCGCTTCAGTGCGCAGGAGATCGCCGGCTTCGCCGGCAAACCCTATGCCCAAGTCGCCGAGCGCGTCCTCGGTGCGCTGGCCGATGGCGACATCGCCGCTGATGCGCTGAAGGCCATGATCGGCGAGGCCTATGGCACCTTCCGCCATCCGGCCGTCTGCCCGCTCGTCCAGCTCGGCGACAACCTGTTCTCGCTCGAGCTCTTCCACGGTCCGACGCTCGCCTTCAAGGACGTGGCGATGCAGCTGCTCGGCCGGCTGATGGACCATGTCCTGGCCCAGCGCGGCGAGCGCGCCACCATCGTCGGTGCGACCTCGGGCGACACCGGCGGCGCCGCCATCGACGCCTTCAAGGGGCTGGAACGCGTCGACGTCTTCATCCTCTACCCGCATGGCCGCGTCTCCGACGTGCAGCGCCGGCAGATGACCACGGTCGAGGCTGACAACGTCCATGCCATCGCGGTCGAGGGCACCTTCGACGACTGCCAGAACCTGGTGAAGGCGCTGTTCAACCACCACGCCTTCCGCGACGAATTGCGCCTCTCCGGCGTCAACTCGATCAACTGGGCAAGGATCGCGGCGCAGGTCGTCTACTACTTCACCGCGGCGGTCGCGCTCGGCTCGCCGCACCGGCCGGTCTCCTTCGCGGTCCCGACCGGCAATTTCGGCGACATCCTCGCCGGCTGGATCGCCAAGCAGATGGGGCTGCCGATCGGCCGCCTGATGGTCGGCACCAACAGCAACGACATCCTCGCCCGCACGCTGGAGACCGGCGTCTACGAGATGCGCGGCGTCGCGGCGACGACCTCGCCGTCGATGGACATCCAGATCTCCTCGAATTTCGAGCGGCTGCTGTTCGAGGCACATGGCCGCGACGGCGCCGCCGTGCGCCGGCTGATGCAGTCGCTGGCGCAGTCCGGCCGCTTCGAGATCGCGCCTGAGCCGCTCGCCCGCATCCGCGCCGATTTCGATGCAGTCTCGCAGGACGAGGCCGTGATCGCGGCCGAGATCGGCACGACCTGGCGCGAGGCCGGCTACCTGCTCGACCCGCATAGCGCCATCGGCGTCGCCGCCGCCCGCAAGCTGCTCGCGGCCGATCCAGCCACGCCGGTCGTTGCGCTCGGCACCGCCCATCCCGCCAAGTTCCCGGCGGCCGTCGCAGCGGCGAGCGGCGTCACGCCCGCCCTGCCCGCGCATCTTTCCGACCTGATGGAGCGCAAGGAGCGCTTCAGCCTGCTGCCGAACGACCAAGGCAAGCTCGAACGCTTCATCGCCGAGCGGGCCCGGGCGGTCAGGAGTGCCGCGGCATGACGGCAGGCAAGACACTCAAGGCCAAGATCGAGAAGCCGGTGAAGCCGGGCGAAGCCGGCCATGACCCGGCCGTCAGCCTGACGACGCTGCCGTCGGGCCTGCGCATCGTCTCCGAGCGCATGGCCCATGCCTCGACCGTCTCGCTCGGCATCTGGATCGGCGCCGGCGCGCGCGACGAGCTGCCGCACGAGCACGGCCTCGCCCATCTGCTCGAGCACATGGCGTTCAAGGGCACGGCGCGGCGCACCGCCTTGCAGATCGCCGAGGAGATCGAGAGTGTCGGCGGCGACCTCAATGCCGCGACATCGGTCGAATACACCTGCTACACCGCCCGCGTGCTCGGCCAGGACCTGCCGCTGGCAGTCGACATCCTCGCCGACATCCTGACCGCCCCCGCCCTCAGCGCGGAGGAACTGGCGCGCGAGAAGGGCGTGATCCTGCAGGAGATCGGCGCCGTGCAGGATACGCCGGACGATCTGGTCTATGACCGCTTCCTGCAGGCAGCCTTCCCGGAGCAGCCGCTCGGCCGGCCGATCCTCGGCACGGCGGAAACCGTGAAGAGCTTCACGCCGGAGGCGATCCGCGCCTATCTCGGCCGGCATTACCACGCCGGCAACATGGTGCTGGCCGCCGCCGGCGCCGTCGACCATGACGAATTGGTCGCCCTGGCGGAACAGGCGCTCGCAGCGCTGCCGGCACGGCCCGCCGCCACGCCCGCGCCGCGCATGCCGGCCGCCTATCAAGGTGGCGAAGCGCGCATCGACGGCGACGAGGAACAGGTCCATATCGTCCTCGGCTTCCCCGGCAAGCCGTTCACCAACGGCGTCCACTATCCGCTGCAGATCTTCTCGGCCGTGCTCGGTGGCGGCCTGTCGTCGCGCCTGTTCCAGGAGGTGCGCGAGCGCCGCGGCCTCGCCTATGCGGTCGACGCCTTCCACTGGCCCTTCTCCGATTGCGGCGTCTTCGGCATCAGCGCCGGCACCGCGCCGGACGATGTCGGCGAACTGGTCGAGGTCGCGCTCGACTGCCTGAGCCAGGCCGCTCGCGATGTCAGCGAAGCCGAGGTCGCCCGGGCAAGGGCGCAGATGAAGGTCGGCCTGCTGGCCTCGCTCGAAAGCCCTGGCGGCAAGCTCGAGCAGATGGCGCGGCAGGTGCTGGTCTTCGGCCGGGCGATCCCGCGCGAGGAGCTGGCGCGCCGGCTGGACGCGGTCAGCCTCGCCGATGTGCGGGCTGCCGGTGAAGGCCTGCTCGGCGGCGTGGTCACGGTCGCGGCTGTCGGCCCGCTCGACGGCCTTGCTCCGGCGACGGCCGTGCGCGCGCTGCTGGCGCGAGCCGCCTGACGGCCATGGCTCTCTTCCGCTTCGCCACCGATCCGCCGGCGCGGCCGCTGATCAGGACGCAGAACCTGATCCTGCGTGCCCCGCTCGCCGGCGACTATTCGGCCTGGGCGAATCTGCGGATGGAGAGCCGCGACTTCCTCACCCCCTGGGAGCCGGTCTGGACCGAGGATGATCTGTCCCGCGCCTCGTTCCGCCTGCGGGTGAAGCGCGCGGCCCGCGAGATCGCGACCGACGAAGCCTATTCCCTGTTCGTCCTCGACGCCCGCTCGGAGACGCTGCTCGGCGGACTGACGCTGGGCCTCGTCAGGCGCGGCGTCGCCCAGGCCTGCACGCTCGGCTACTGGATGGGCCAGCGCCATGCCGGCAAGGGCCACATGACCGAAGCGGTGCGCGGCGCGCTCGTCTTCGCCTTCTCCGAACTCGCTCTTCACCGCGTCGAAGCCGCCTGCCTGCCGCATAACGAGCCCTCGCGCCGACTGCTGGAGCGCATCGGCTTTGCCCGCGAGGGCGAGGCGCGCGGCTATCTGCGCATCAACGGCGTCTGGGCCGACCATCTGCTCTACGGCATCCTCGCCTCCGAGCTGCGCCGCCCCGCCGAAACCGATCGCAAGCTGTGAACAGGCCGGCATTGCCTTGCCCTCGCCACTCCGCGCCGATACCACTGACCGTCACGCCTGAAGAGTTTCCCGCAGAGCCCATCTTGTCAGCGACACCACGTTTCCTCCGGTCCGGCATCGCCGTCCTCGGCCTCCTGATGCTGGCGCTGCTTTCACTGCTGCGACCGGCACTGGCCGTCGAGGCTCAGCGCGTGCCGCTCGACGTGCCCGTGCTCGACCTCACCGACGTGGTCGAACGCAACAAGGCCGATGGCGACGTCATCCAGATCTCGACCGCGCCGGGTACCGACGGCATCGTCCGGCGCATCGCTGTCCGGGCGCGCGAATCCGGAGCGAGGCCGGACTGGATCGTCTTTGCGCTGACCAATGATTCCGACGAGCAGATCGACCGGCTGCTGGTCGCGCCCTTCCATCGCCTGATCGGCTCGGGTGTGGTCTGGCCCGATCTCGGCGACCGCCGCATCGAGGCCATCACCGCGAGCCAGGGCCTGCGGCCCGAGCGCGAGGAAGCGCCCGACGCCGACATCTTCCAGATCACGCTCGACCCCGGCACCACCGTCACCTTCGTGGCCGAGCTGAAATCGCCGAACCTGCCGCAGCTTTATCTGTTCGAGCCGGAGGCCTATCGCCAGAAGACCAACGGGCTGACGCTCTACAAGGGCATCATCATCGGCATTGCCGGCCTGCTGGCGCTGTTCCTGACCATCATCTTCGTGGTCAAGGGCGCGGTGATCTTCCCCGCCGCAGCGGCACTGGCCTGGGCGGTGCTGGCCTATGCGGGCCTGGATTTCGGCTTCTTCCAGCGCATCTTCCCACTGACGCCGGCAATCGAGCGAATCTACCGCGCCGGCGCCGAGGTGGTGCTGGCGGCGACGCTGGTCGTCTTCCTCTTCGCCTATCTCAACCTGTCGCGCTGGCATGTGCGCTACAGCCATATCACCATCATCTGGATCCTCGGCCTTGCCGGGCTTGTCGGACTTGCGGTGTTCGATGCGCCGATGGCGGCCGGCATCGCCCGCATCTCGATCGCGGCCGTCGCGACGATCGGCTTCGTGCTGATCCTGCACCTCGCCACCCATGGCTATGAACGGGCGGTGATGCTGATCCCGACCTGGTTCCTGCTGCTGGTCTGGGTGACGGCGGCCGGTTTCACCGTGATCGGCCAGGTCACCCGCGACCTCGTGCCGCCCGCCCTGATCGGCGGCCTGGTGCTGATCGTGCTGCTGATCGGCTTCACCGTGGTGCAGCACGCCTTCGCCGGCGGCGCGCTGGCGCAGGGGCTGGTCTCCGATACCGAACGGCGCGCGCTCGCGCTCTCCGGCTCGGGCGACCTCGTCTTCGACTGGGACGTCTCGGCCGACAAGATCTTCGTCTCGCCGCAGGCCGAGATCCTGCTCGGCCTGTCCAAGGGCGCGCTCGAAGGCTCGGCCGCGCGCTGGCTCGAACACATGCACGTCGCCGACCGCGACCGCTACCGGGTCTCGCTCGACGCGGTGATCGAGCAGCGCCGCGGCAAGCTGCAGCTCGATTTCCGCCTGCGCGCCGCCAACGGCGCCTATCATTGGTTCAGCCTGAAGGCCCGGCCGGTGATCGGCTCCGACGGCGAGGTCATCCGCGTCATCGGCACGCTCGCCGATGTCACCGAGCAGCGTACCGCCCAGGAGCGCATGCTGCACGATGCCGTGCACGACAACCTGACCGGCCTGCCCAATCGCGAGCTCTTCCAGGACCGGCTCACCGCCGTGTTCGGCTTCAGCCGCGCCGATGACGCCATCCGCCCGACCGTCATCGTCATCGATATCGACCGCTTCAAGCAGGTCAACGAATCGGTCGGCTTCTCGGCCGGCGATTCGATCCTGCTGACGCTGGCGCGCCGGCTCGGCCGGCTGCTGCGGACACAGGACACGCTGGCGCGAATCGGCGGCGACATCTTCGCGATGATCATCGTCTCGGAGAGCGATCCCGAGCGCATCCTGGCGCTGGCCGAGCTGATCCGCCGCGCCGTCTCCACGCCGATCACCTTCGCCGAGCGTGAAATCGTATTGACGCCCTCGATCGGGCTCACCCTCTTCGACGGCACGCCGACGGCACGCAAGGACGACGCGCTGAAGAATGCCGAGCTCGCCATGGCACATGCCAAGAACCAGGGCGGCAATCTCGTCGAGGTCTTCGTCCCGGCGATGCGCAGCGACCGCAACGACCGGCTCGCGCTCGAAAGCGACTTGCGCCGGGCGATCGAGCGCGGCGAGATCCAGGTGATGTACCAGCCGATCGTCAGGCTGGAGGACCGGACCATTGCCGGCTTCGAGGCGCTGATGCGCTGGGACCATCCGCGCGAGGGCCGGCTCTTGCCGCAGGACTTCCTCGCGATCGCCGAGGAGAGCGGACTGATCGTCGATCTCGGCGTCTATGTGATGGACCGCACCGCGCGCGAGCTCGCCGCCTGGCAGGCGGCGCTCGAAGTCGAGCCGCCGATCTTCGCCAGCGTCAACGTCTCCAGCCGCCAGCTTCTGCGCCACGACCTGCTGAAGGACGTCAAGGCCGTGCTGGCGCGCCGGCGCGTACTGCCGGGCACGCTCAAGCTCGAGATCACCGAAAGCCTGGTGATGGAGAACCCGGAATATGCGGCGCAGATGCTCAGCCGCATCCGCGACCTCGGCGCCGGCCTGTCGCTCGACGATTTCGGAACGGGGTATTCCTCGCTGTCCTATCTGCAGCGCTTCCCGTTCGACACGATCAAGATCGACCAGAGCTTCGTGCGCCAGATGGGCAACGGCAAGCCGCCGGTGATCCTGCGCTCGATCGTCCAGCTCGCGGCCGACCTGCAGATGGATGTGGTCGCGGAAGGCGCCGAGACCGAATCGGACGCGATCGAGCTCTACCAGCTCGGCTGCCAGTACGCGCAGGGCTACACCTTCGGCCAGCCGATGACGGCGGCGGAAGCGCGCCGGCTGGTGGGAGCGTCGAGCTCGTCCTTCGAGGCGGCGTAAACGTCGCGCGTCATTCTCGGGCGAAGCGAAGCGCAGACCCGATAATCTCCTGACGAGGACGTTCTATCGGCGCCTTCCACGGCCTGAGATGCTCGGGTCCAGCCCGAGCATGACGCATGTCAGGCGTGCCCGGCATCCTTCGACAGGAAAGCCTGATCGATGCCGAGCTTGCCGAGCGCGCGGGCATATTTGGTGTCGAGCGCGTCGTCGAAGAGCAGCGCCTCATCGGCGGCGCAATGCAGCCAGCCATTGGACTGGATCTCGGATTCGAGCTGCCCCGCTCCCCAGCCGGCATAGCCGAGCGCCAGCACCGCATTCTCCGGCCCGGTGCCGACGGCGATGGCGCGCAGGATATCGAGCGTCGCGGTCAGGCAGATGCCGTCATCGATCGGCAGCGTCGCGGATTCCAGGAAGAAATCGGCGCTGTGCAGGACGAAACCACGCTTGGTCTCGACCGGCCCGCCGCGCAGCACCTTCATCCTCTCGGCCTGGCTCGGCAGACGGATCGCCTGGTCGGACGGGATGACGTCGAGCTGGACGAGCAGTTCCGGAAAGCGCGTATCGGCGGCAGGCTTATTGACGATGATGCCCATCGCGCCGTCTTCGGAATGGGCGCAGAGATAGACGACGCTGCGGACGAAGCGCTGGTCGCTCATGCCCGGCATGGCGATCAGGCACTGCCCGTCGAGATAGCTGCGGCCGCTGATGCGCTGGTTCGATCCGAGATTCATGGTGCCCATGCTACGGCATGTTCGGCCGGTGTGGGAACATTTTTGGCTCGCCGGCAAGCCGAGGATATTCAGGCTTAGCCGGATGGCTCTCCGGGATGCTTCTCCGCCCCCGCCGCAATGCTGGCGCAAAGCTGGCCATGCTTGGCTGCAATGCCGATCCCGGATCACAGCGCCGGTACCGGCCTCGCAAAACGCGGCTGGATCACCTAAATCAGACCACGTGAAAACGGTCACGACCCTCTCCTTCCTCGCCGCGCTGGCGCTCGGCACCCCGGCTTCCGCCCAGGACGCCGCGGTTTCGCCGTGGTCGAAAGCCGCATACTCGTCGATGCGCCTGATCGCGGGCGCGACTGCGCCTTCGGGCAAGCAGCGCGTCGGCGTCGAGATCACGATGTCGCAAGGCTTCAAGACCTATTGGCGCAGTCCCGGCGATGCCGGCGTGCCCCCGGTCTTCGACTGGAGCGGCTCGGAGAATGTCGGCGGGCTCGATGTGCGCTGGCCGACCCCGGAGCGCTTCGAGGACGGCGCCGGCTCCGGCATCGGCTATGTCGGCGAGGTGGTGGTGCCGGTCTCGGTCCAGCCGATCGATCCGGCGCGGCCGGTTACCGTGGTGCTGAAGCTCGACTACGCGGTCTGCGACAAGATCTGCGTTCCCGCCAAGGGCGAGGCGCGGCTGTGGCTGGAACCGGGCGTCACCTCGGTGACCTCGCCGCGGCTGGAGCAGTTCGAGGCGCGGATTCCGCACGCGGTCAAGCTGGGCGCGACGGATGACCGCCTATCGATCCTGGAGGTCACCCATAGCGACGCCGCGGTGAAGCTGCTGCTGAAGGCCCCCGATGGCGGTTCGGTCGACGACGTCTTCGTCGAGGGCGCCGGCATGTGGTCCTTCGGCCGGCCGATGCTCACGCCGCAGCCGGACGGGACCGTCGCCGCGAAGCTCAAGATCGTCGAACGCCCCAAGGGCGCGACCGGTCCCACCCCCCTGATCATCACCGTGCGCGGCAAGCCGCAGGCGGTCGAGACGCGGCTCGAACTCGACATCGGCAGCGCGAAGCCGTAACCCTGCCCGTCGAAGCGGCACGACGCCGCGCTCGTATTGGCGCGAATTCTGATCGTTCGACCATTCTGGCCGAACGGAAAGCGCGCAGGAGACATGGCGATGGCGATCAAGGTCGGTGACAAGCTTCCGCAGGCGACGTTTCGCGTGATGACGGCCGACGGGCCAGCAGCCAAGACCACGGACGACCTGTTCAAGGGCCGCAAGATCGTGCTCTTCGCCGTGCCGGGCGCCTTCACCCCGACCTGCCACAAGAACCATCTGCCGGGCTATGTGAACAAGGCGGCCGAGATCAAGGCCAAGGGCGTCGAGGAGATCTTCGTCACCGGCGTCAACGACGTCTTCGTCATGGACGCCTGGTCGAAGGCGACCGGCGGGGCCGGCGTCATCACCTTCCTCTCCGATGGCAATGCCGACTTCGCCAAGGAGATCGGCCTGTCGATGGACGGCTCGGGCTTCGGCCTCGGCACCCGCTCGCAGCGCTATTCGATGGTGGTCGAGGACGGCGTCGTCACCGCGCTGAACGTCGAGGATGCGCCGGGTAAGGCCGATCTCTCCGGAGCCGAGGCGATGCTGAACCAGCTCTGAGCTGCTTCGGCACACGGTCTTCGAGCCCGCGCCTCCGGCGCGGGCTTTTTCATGTCCAGCACCAAATCCGATCGATCCGATCTGCGCTTGTCATGAGACAGCGCCCAAAGCCGCCGCTAGCCTCCCGAGAAAATCGAGGAGACACCGCGCCATGTCAGAGATCAGCATCCGCCCGCTCACGGCCAATGATCGCGCCGCCTGGGAGCCGCTCTGGCAGGGCTATCTCACCTTCTACAAGGCCTCGCTGACGCCGGAGACGAGCGACACGACCTTCGCGCGCCTGACCGGCGGGCAGGAGCCGATGGGCGGCTTCATCGCCGAGCGCGACGGCAAGGCGCTCGGCATCGTCAACTACGTGCTGCACCGCACGACCTGGAGCCAGAAGGAGATCTGCTATCTGCAGGATCTCTTCACCAGCGAGGAGGCGCGCGGGCATGGCGTCGGCCGCAAGCTGATCGAGGCCGTCCGGCAGATGGCGGAAACGAAGGGCCTGTTCCGCGTCTACTGGCAGACGCATGAGAGCAACCTGCAGGCGCAGGAACTCTACGACAAGGTCGCGCAGAAATCCGGCTTCATCGTCTACCGCCAGCCGCTGGGCTGAGCGACGGGGCCGCCCTGCTCTCGATCCGCTCGAACAGTCGCCTTGTCGCGAATCCACGGCAAATCCGCCACACTCGATCGATTTGCCGGGTTGTGAACGGCTGTTCATTGCCTTGCCGGTGCCCTGGCGTAAGCCTTCCGCAGCGGCCGGGGGACAAGACGTGGCTCTACCGATTTTCGACGGACGATGGGGCGGCCTGGCCCTGCGGCTGGCGCTGCTCGCCGGCACGGCGCTCGTCGCGCCTGCCCACGCTCAGAATGCGACCTGGCACACGGCGCCGATCTCGACCAATTTCAATGCCGGCCTAAACTGGGACACCGGATTTCGGCCGACCGGCACGGCCTTCTTCGGCACGTCGACGATTACGAACCTGTCGTTCGCGAACGATGTGACCATCGGCGAATGGACGTTCAACGCCAATGCCGCGAACTACAGCTTCAACAACAACCGGGCGCTCGAGTTCACCGGAGCGGGTATCGTCGTCAACGGCGGCAGCGCGACCATCAGCAACAGCGGAGACCTCTATTTTCGGAACGCCAGCTCTGCGGGCAGCGCCTCGATCACGAACAGCTTCTTCACGGAGTTCCACGACACCAGCACGGCCGGCAACGCCACCATCACCAACATGGCTTACCTGCTGTTCTATGACGACAGCACAGCCGGCAGCGCGACAATCGTCAACACTGGTGCCGGCCTGCTCAACTTCCACACGTCGAGCACGGCTGGAAACGCGTCCATCACCAACAATGGCAGCCTGAGCTTCTACGACACGAGCAGCGCCGGCAGCGCCACCATCACCAACAAGAACAGCCTGATCTTCTATGACAGCAGCTCGGCCGACAGCGCGACCATCGTCAATGAGAGCAGCCTGATCTTTCGCGGCTTCAGCACGGCTGGCACGGCGACGATCACCACGGCTGCCGGGGCGACGACCCAGTTCATCGCCGCCGGCAGCAGCGCCGGGGCGCGCTTCATCACCCAGGCCGGCGGCACGGTCGATATCTCGGATCCCGCCGGATTGGCCGCGATGACGGCAGGCTCGATCGAGGGCGCCGGCAACTACGTGATTGGCGCCAAGCAGTTCACGGTCGGCTCGAACAATCTCTCGACCGAGGTGAGCGGCGTCATCTCCGGCAGCGGCTCCTTGGTCAAGACGGGCACGGGCACGCTGACCTTATCGGGGGTCAGCACCTATAGCGGCGCGACCACGGTGAGCGGCGGAACGCTCCTGATTACCGGAAGCATTGCATCGGGCACGGTCACCAACGCGGCTACGCTGTACTACGCAGACCACGCCAGCGCCGGCAGCGCCACCATCATTAACAGCTATGTCCTTAGCTTCATCAACGACAGTACGGCCGGCAGCGCCACCATCACCAACAACAGCATCACCGGCTTCAGCGACGCCGCCACGGCCGGCAGCGCCATTATCACCAACAACGACCGCCTTCAGTTCTCCTTCAGCAGCACGGCCGGAAACTCCACCATTACCAACGCCGGCTCCCTAATTTTCTACAGCATGAGCACGGCCGGGAGCGCCAACATTACGAACAACAACAATTTCTGGATCTTGTTTCGCGACTTCAGCACGGCGGGGAACGCCACCATTACCAACAACAGCGGTGGGGATCTGATTTTCGACCACGCCAGCACGGCAGGCGATGCCGCCGTCACCAACAGCGGCAATCTGCGATTCTACGGCACCAGCACGGCGAGCAGCGCGACCATCACCAATAATCGGGTTGTGGGCTTCTACGATACCAGCACGGCGGGCAATGCCACCATCACCAACAGCAACCACCTGAGCTTCGACAACGCCAGCACAGCTGGCAGCGCCACCATCACCGGCAGCGGCGGAATGGCATTCTTAGGCAGCAGCACAGCCGGCAGCGCCATCATCACCACCAGCGGCGGAATGGCATTCTTAGGCAGCAGCACAGCCGGCAGCGCCACCATCACCAGCAACTACAGCCTTATTTTCTTCAACGTCAGTACGGCGGGCGGCGCCACCATCACCAACAACAGCGATCTGTATTTCTACGATACCAGCACGGCGGGCAACGCCGCGATCACCAACAATGCCGGTAGAACGGTCGATTTCTCGGGCAGCACCGGCCCGAACGGCGACCGCAAGCTGAGCGCGGGGTCGATCGCAGGCGCCGGCAATTACGTCCTCGGCGCCAATGAGCTGACGATCGGCTCGAACAATCTCTCGACCGAGGTGAGCGGCGACATCTCCGGCGCCGGCGGCTCGCTGGTCAAGACCGGCACGGGCACGCTGATCCTGACCGGAGCCAAGACCTATACCGGCGGCACGACGATCTCGGCCGGCACGCTCCAGTTCGGCAACGGCGTGTCGAGCGGCAGCATCAATCTGGCCGGCAGCGTCAACGTCACCGGCGGCACGCTGGCGATCCAGGCGCCGACGACCCTGAGCGTCGCCCAGACCGTGACGTTCGGCGATAGCACCACGCTGTCCATCGCCGCCGGCACGGGCAGCCCCGCGCTCTCCGCCAACAGCATGACGATCGGCAACGGCGTCACCTTCAACCTCGGCGGCATCAGCGATGCGAGTCAGCTCGACATGGTGCTGATCGACACCGCATCCGGCATCAGCGGCGACTTTGCCAGCATCAGCGTCGGCGGCTTCAGCGGCACGGTGGACTACCTCACCCTCTCCACCCGCAAATCCGATAACGGCCTGCAATATCTCGCCAGCTATGGCCTGGCCTGGAGCGCCCACAACAATCTCGCTCACGGCACCTTCACGCTGACCAACGCCACCGACAGTTTCACGGTCGGGGCGGTGCTGGCCGATCAGGCGGCGAACCCTGCGACCGGCTGGAACGGCACCTCGCTGACCAAGGCCGGCGCCGGCACGCTGATCCTGACCGGAACCAATACCTATACCGGCGGAACGACGATCGCGGGCGGCACGCTCCAGATCGGCAATGGCGGCACGACCGGCTCGATCCTCGGCGACGTCGTCAACAATGGCCAGCTCGTCTTCAATCGCAGCGGCTCGCTCGGCTTCAGCGGCGCCATCAGTGGCACGGGCGGGCTGACCAAGACCGGGACCGGCACGCTGACCCTGTCCGGCACCAACACCTATTCCGGCGCGACCTCGATCGAGGCCGGCGCGCTCTTCATCGACGCTGCACGGGCGATGTCAGCGGCGTCGGACTACGCGGTGGCCTCCGGCGCGACGCTGCAGATCAGCGATGGGCTGGGTAGCGTGACCGCCGCATCGATCGCTGGCGCGGGCAATATCCAGATCGGTACCGGCACGACATTGAAGGCCGGCGGCAGCAACGCCTCGACGACCTTCTCCGGGTCAATCAGCGGCAATGGCGGGCTCGACAAGACCGGCACCGGCACGCTGACGCTGACCGGAACCAACACCTATACCGGCAGCACGAAGGTCTCCGGCGGCAAGCTGGTGGTGAACGGCTCGATCGCGAGCTCGGTGACACTGGACGGCGGCACACTCGGCGGCTCCGGCACCATTGGCGGCGTGAGCGTCGGCAGCGGCGGCACGATTTCGCCCGGCAACTCGATCGGGTCGCTGACCATCTCCGGCAATGTCGCCTTCGCCTCGGGCTCGACCTATCAGGTCGAGGTCAACGCCGCCGGCCAGAGCGACAGGATCGTGGCCTCCGGCTCGGCGAGCATTACTGGCGGCACGGTGCAGGTGCTGGCCGAGAACGGCAATTACGCGGCCGCGACCAGCTACACCATCCTGACCGCCTCGGGCGGGGTCAGCGGAACCTTCACCAGCGTCACCTCGAATCTCGCCTTCCTGACGCCGTCGCTGGCTTACGACAGCCAGAACGTGACGCTGACCATGACCCGCAACGGCAACTCCTTCGGCCCCGACAATGGCGGCGGCACAGCGGGCAACGCGGTCGCCGCCACCCGCAACCAGGGCTTCATCGCGATCGCGGCGGAGCGGCTGGGCGTGGGCAACCCGGTCTATGATGCGCTGATCTCGGCGACGGCGGCAGAAGCCCGCGCCGGCTTCGACCTGCTTTCGGGCGAGGCGCATGCGCAGGCGGTCGCGGTGATGATCGATGAGAGCCGGCTAGTGCGCGACACCATCCTCGGCCATCTGCGCGGGCCGCTGCTGACCGCGCCGGGTCAGCAGGTCGCGGGCGCCTTCACTGCCGACCTGCCGGGCCGCAAGGGCGGGGTCGTGATGCCCACCCCGGTGCCGCAGCCGCGCTATGCACTCTGGGGCACGGCCTTCGGCAGCACCGGCAACACCGACGCCGACGGCAATGCCGCCAGCATGAGCCGCCGCAGCGGCGGTGCGCTGCTCGGCGCCGATGTCATGGTCTACGACGCACCGGGCTCGTCGCTGAAGCTCGGCGTCGCCGGCGGCTACAGCCAGTCGCGCTTCGATCTCGATGCAAGGTTCTCCACCGGCAAGCTCGAGAGCGGCCACGCCGCGCTCTATGCCGGTGCCCGCTTCGGCAACCTGCGCTTCGACGCCGGCGCCGCCTACACCTGGTCCGAGAGCGACATCCGCCGCCAGGTCCAGATCCGCGGCTTCGGCGATCTGCTGCGGCTGCAGCGCCCGGGTTCGGTGACGCAAGGCTTTGCCGAGCTCGGCTATGCCTTCGCTTTCAGCGGCGTTGCGCTCGAACCCTTCGCGCAATTGGCGCTGATCCGGGTCAGCACGGACTCCGGCAGCGAGCGAGGCGGGGCTGCGGCCTTGCGCGTCCTCTCCAGCGACCAGACGCTCGGCTTCACCACACTGGGCCTGCGGGCCGAGGCGCAGCTCGGGGCGATGCCGCTGTTCGCGCGGGCCATGCTCGGCTGGCGCCACGGTTTTGGCGATCTCACGCCGCAGGCCCGCACCGCCTTCGTTGCCGGCACGACCCCGGCCCAGGTCTTCGCTGCCAAAATCGACCGCGAGGCCCTCGTCGCCGAAGCCGGGCTCGACTGGCGCATCTCGCAGGCCACCGCCCTCGGCCTGACCTACTCGGCCGCCATCGGCGAACGCTCCCGCGACCATGCCCTCAAGGGCAGGGTCGAAATGCAGTTCTAAAACGGCGGGTGGAGGAGTCATCGCTGGGCTGCCGCTGGTCATGCAAGCGGATGACCCAACGGTTGCGACCAGGATTGCATTGCGGCATTGGCTCCTGTGCACGGACGCCGCGGCAACCCGACGAATCCTCCCTATATGGTGACGAAGCACGCCCGGCGGCGATGGCCGCTCGGGCGTTTTCCTGTCGCGGATAGGCTCCGCGCTCTCGGTGGTTCACAGGCGTCATGCGATGAAAAAGATCGGCTTCCTGTCCTTCGGACACTGGACTCCCTCGCCGCAATCCCAGACCCGCTCGGCGGGCGATACGCTGCTGCAGTCGATCGATCTCGCCGTTGCCGCTGAAGAGTTGGGCGCGGACGGCGCCTATTTCCGGGTGCATCATTTCGCCCGCCAGCTCGCCTCGCCCTTCCCGCTGCTGGCCGCCATCGGCGCAAGGACCAGGCGCATTGAGATCGGCACCGCCGTCATCGACATGCGCTACGAGAACCCGCTCTACATGGCTGAGGATGCGGGGTCGGCCGACCTGATCGCCGGCGGGCGGCTGCAGCTCGGCATCAGCCGCGGCTCGCCCGAACAGGTCATCGATGGCTGGCGCCATTTCGGCTACCAGCCGGCCGAGGGGCAGAGCGACGCCGACATGGCGCGCCGCCACACCGAGGTCTTCCTCGACGTGCTACGCGGCGAGGGTTTTGCGCAGCCCAATCCGCGCCCGATGTTCCCCAATCCGCCCGGCCTGCTGCGACTGGAGCCCCATTCCGAGGGCCTGCGCGAGCGCATCTGGTGGGGCGCCTCCTCCGACGCCACCGCCGTCTGGGCGGCGAAAGCTGGCATGAACCTGCAGAGTTCGACGCTGAAGACCGACGAGAGCGGCGAGCCCTTCCACATCCAGCAGGCCAAGCAGATCCGCGGCTACAGGCAGGCCTGGAAAGAGGCCGGTCACACGCGCGAGCCGCGCGTCTCGGTCAGCCGCAGCATCTTCGCCTTGGTCGACGACCGCGACCGCGCCTATTTCGGCCGCGGCAATGAGAGTGACGACTCGATCGGCTACATCGACGACAGCACGCGCGCGATCTTCGGGCGCAGCTATGCGGCCGAACCCGACAAGCTGATCGACGAGCTGAAGCGGGACGAGGCGATCGCCGAGGCGGACACGCTGCTATTGACGGTGCCGAACCAGCTCGGCGTCGCCTACAACGCCCATGTCATCGAGGCGATCCTGAAGCACGTCGCGCCAGGGCTCGGCTGGCGCTGAGCGTGCGCCTCACCGCCCCGGCTTGAACGGCGCCATCCCTGCCCGCGCCAGCGCGTCGGCGCGCTCGTTCATCTCGTCGCCGGCGTGGCCCTTGACCCATTTCCACTCGATCTTGTGCTGCTTCAGCGCGGCATCGAGGCGCTTCCAGAGCTCCTCGTTCTTGACCGGCTTGCGATCGGCGGTCTTCCAGCCGTTCTTCTTCCAGCCATGGATCCAGCTGGTGATGCCCTGGCGCAGATACTGGCTGTCGGTGTGGAGCGCGACGGTGCAGGGCCGGGTCAGCGTCTCCAGCGCCGAGATCGCACCCATCAGCTCCATGCGGTTGTTGGTGGTCAGCGCCTCGCCGCCGGAAAGCTCACGCTCCTTGCCCTTGTAGGACAGGATCGCGCCCCAGCCGCCGGGGCCCGGATTGCCCGAGCAGGCGCCGTCAGTCCAGACTTCAACTGGATCAGTCATCGGCGCAGCCCATATTCTCTGGTGTCGCTCACGCGCTGGTGGAAGACGAGCTTGCGGTCGTATTCGAGCGGATCATGCGGCTTGACCAGCGCGCCTGGCGGCACGTTGAGCCAGTCGACCAGCCGGGTCAGCAGGAAGCGCAGCGCCGAGCCGCGGCAGAGCGCCGGCAGGGCCGCGACCTCGGCTTCATTCAGCGGGCGAACGCTCTCATAGCCGGCCAGCATCGCCTGGCCCTTGGTCAGGTTGAACGAGGAATCGGTCTCGAAGCACCAGGAATTCAGGCAGATGGCGAGGTCGTAGGCATAGGCGTCAGTGCAGGCGAAATAGAAGTCGATGACGCCCGACAGCTTCTCGCCGATGAAGAACACGTTGTTCGGGAAGAGATCGGCATGGATAACCCCGCCGGGCAGGTCCTTCGGCCAACCGGCCTCATGCACCGCGATCTCGGCCATGACCCGCCGCGCCAGCCCGGGCGAAACCTTGTCGGCATCGGCCCCGGCCTGCTCGGCGAGCGGACGCCAGCCCGGCACCGAGAGCGCGTTGACGCGCTTCATCGAAAAATCTTCGCCGGCGCGGTGCAGCAAAGCGAGCGCGCGCCCGACCTCGCCGCAATGGCCGGCGCCGGGGCGGCGCACCGAGAGGCCGTCGAGGAAGCTGACGATCGCGGCCGGGCGGCCAGCGAGCGTGCCGAGCGCCTGGCCCGAGGCGTCGAGCACCGGCACCGGGCAATTGAGCCCGCGCCCGGCGAGGTGCTGCATCAGCTCGATGAAGAACGGCAGGTCGGCCGGTTTCACCCGCTTCTCGTAGAGGGTGAGGATGTAGAAGCCCCGCGTCGTGTGGACGAGGTAGTTCGAGTTCTCGACCCCCTCGGCGATGCCCTTGGCGGAGAGGAGGTCGCCGATGCCGTAGCGCGCCACGAAGGCGGCCATCTCGTCATCGGGCACTTCGGTATAGACGGCCACGCTGGATACTCAGCTCACTCGGCTGCGTTGGGGGCAGGCTCGCGCAGTTCGCGCGGCAGCGGGAAGAAGACGCTCTCGTCGGCGGTCGAGACCGTCTCGACCGTGACCTCGTAGCGCTCGGCGAAGGCGTCGATGATCTCCTCGACCAGCACCTCCGGCGCACTGGCGCCGGCGGTGATGCCGAGGCGGCGGATGTCGCCGAAGAGCGACCAGTCGATCTCGTTGGTACGCAGCACGAGGCGCGAAACCGGGCAACCGGCACGCTCGGCGACCTCGCGCAGGCGCTGCGAGTTGGAGGAATTCGGCGAGCCGACCACGATCAGCCCGTCGACCAGCGGCGCGACGCGCTTGACCGCCTCCTGGCGGTTGGTGGTGGCGTAGCAGATGTCTTCCTTGTGCGGGGCGATCAAGGCTGGGAAACGCGCCTGCAGCGCCTGCACGATCTCGCGGGTATCGTCGACCGAGAGCGTTGTCTGCGTGACATAGGCGAGGTCCCTGCCCTCGGGCGGGGTCAGTCTCGCGACATCGTCGAGCGTCTCGATCAGCGTGATCGCGCCTTCGGGCAGCTGCCCCATCGTGCCGATCACCTCGGGATGGCCGGCGTGGCCGACCAGGAGGATGTGCCGGCCGCGCTTGTGATGGACCTCGGCCTCGCGATGCACCTTGGTGACCAGCGGACAGGTCGCGTCGATGTGAAAGAGATTGCGGGCCTGTGCCTGCGCCGGCACCGATTTCGGCACGCCATGGGCGGAGAAGATCACCGGCCGGGTCGCATCCGGCACCTCGGAAAGTTCGGCGACGAAGACCGCGCCCTTCCGCTTCAGCGACTCGACCACGTATTTGTTGTGCACGATCTCGTGGCGCACGAAGACCGGCGCGCCATGCAGGGCCAGCGCCTTCTCGACGGCGTCGATCGCCCTGACCACGCCGGCGCAGAAGCCGCGCGGGGCGCAGAGCAGGATGTCGAGCGGCGGCTTGGCGGTCACTGGGGCGCTGGTTCCAAAGGGATCGCGCCTTCTTTTCTGTCTGGCGCCGGCGATGTCAAGGAAGCCTGGCGACGCACAGCCTTGTGCCATGCGCGGCAGCCCCTCGCAGGATACGAGGATAAGCCCTACATTGCTCGCATCCGGCCACCTGCCTCCGCACGGCCCCTTCATTTCAGCACGAGTTCCTGCATGGCCGATGCCGCCTCGCATGCCAGCTATCTGCCCTCAATCCTGACCTTCTGCGCGGGTGCAGTGGTAGCGGTGCCGCTGTTCCGGCGCTTCGGCCTATCGGCCGTGCTCGGCTATCTCGCCGCCGGCGTCGTGATCGGCCCCTCGGTACTGGCGGTGATCAAGGACCCCGACACGATCCGCAGCACCGCCGAGATCGGCGTCGTGCTGCTACTCTTCCTGGTCGGGCTCGAATTGCAGCCGGCGCGGCTCTATTCGATGCGCAAGGACATCCTGGGCGCCGGCTTCGCGCAGATGCTGCTGAGTGCGGTGGTGATCGGCGTCGTCGCCTGGAAGCTCGGGCTCAGTCCCGGCGGGGCTCTGGCGGTCGGGCTGGCACTTGCGCTCTCCGCCACTTCGATCGCGCTGCAACTGCTCGAGGAACGCGGCGACGGCACCGAGCCCTATGGCCGGCGCTGCTTCTCCGTCCTGCTGTTCCAGGACATCTCGATCGCGCCGATGCTGGCCTTGCTGCCGCTGCTGGCGACGACGGAGGCCGCCCATGGAGGCGGCTCGACCAAGGCACTGACGGGCCTGGGGCTCGCCTTGCTTGCCGTCGCCGCGGTCGTGCTCGCCGGCCGCTATGCGCTCAACCCCTTCTTCCGGCTGCTCGCCAAGGCCGGCGCCAAGGAGGTGATGACGGCCGCCGCGCTGCTGGTCGTGCTCGGCGCGGCCCTGCTGATGGAGCAGGTCGGGCTCTCCATGGCGATGGGCGCCTTCCTCGCCGGCGTCCTGCTGGCGGATTCGCATTTCCGGCACGAGCTCGAAGCCGATGTCGAGCCGTTCCGCGGCGTGCTGCTCGGCCTGTTCTTCATGGCGGTCGGCATGTCCATCGACCTGAAGCTGGTTGCCGAGAACGCGCTGCTGCTGGCGCTGGCGGCCCCGCTGCTGGTGCTGTTCAAGATCGCGGCGGCAGCAGCGATCCTGCGGGCGTCCTGCTCCTCGACCACCGAGGCGATCCGCGCCGGCGCCCTGCTCTCCCCTGCCGGCGAATTCGCCTTCGTGCTGCTGCCGCTCGCCGCCTCGCTCGGCCTGCTCGACGAGAAGCAGGGCGCGCTGGCGACGGCGATCGCCGCGCTCAGCATGCTGATCGGCCCGATCGCCGCCAAGCTGATCGACCTCTGGCTCGCCGCTCATGCACCGCCGCCCGAGGAGATCGAGGAGATTTTCGACGGTGCGGCCCCCTCGGTGCTGGTGATCGGCTTCGGCCGCTTTGGACAGGTGGTGACGCAGGCGCTGCTGCTGCAGCATCTCGACGTCACCATCATCGATTCCGACATCGAGCGGATCCGCTCCGCCGCCAAGTTCGGCTTCAAGATCTATTACGGCGACGGCACGCGGCTGGACGTGCTGCGGGCTGCCGGCGCCGGCAAGGCCAAGGTGCTCTGCGTCTGCATCGACGACCGGCAGGCAGTGTTGCGCATTGCCGAGATGGCCAAGGTCGAATTCCCCGCCGTGCGCATCCATGCCCGTGCCTATGATCGCGTCCACGCGATGGACCTGATGCGCGCCGACGTCGACTACCAGATGCGCGAGACCTTCGAATCGGCGCTCGGCTTCGGCCGGGTGACGCTGGAGGCGCTCGGTCTGAGCTATGAGGAAGCGGGTTTCGTGATCGAGCATGTGCGCGATCGCGACGCCCAGCGCATGGAGATCCAGTTCAGCGAAGGCATCGCCGCCGGCCTCGACAAGGTGCCGCGCGTCACGCCGGAGCCGCTGGTCGCGCCCAAGGGCAAGTCGAAGGCGCTCACCAAGGAGACGCAGGACGTCATCGAGGACGGCGGCGCCGAAGTCTCCGTCGGCGGGGTCGGGGAGCCGGCCGAGTGAACGCACCGGCCAAGCCACATCAGGCCGTCTTCGTCAGCGGCTCGACACTACGCCATGTCGCGGTAATGACCTCGACCGCCTCGGTCGGCCTGATCGCGATCTTCGTCGTCGACTTCCTGTCGCTGCTCTATGTCTCGCGCCTCGGCCGGCCCGAAGCGACGGCGGGCGTCGGCTACGCCACGATCGTGCTCTACCTGATGGTCTCCATCAATGTCGGGCTGATGATCGCCGTCGCAGCGCTGACGGCGCGAGCGCTCGGCGCCGGCGACCGCGAGGGCGCGCGCCGCATGGCCGGCTCGACGCTGACGGCCATGACGATCTGCGGCCTGGCCGTCAGCCTGCTGATACTGCCGTTCTTGCCCTGGCTGCTGCCGAAGCTCGGCGCGCACGGCGAATCGCTGGCCGTCGCGACCTCCTTCCTGTGGATCACCCTGCCCTCGAATGCGCTGATGGCGCTCGGCATGGGGCTCTCCGGCATCCTGCGCGCGGTCGGCGACGCCAAGCGGGCGATGTACGTCACCCTGGCCGGCGGCATCGTTACCGCCGGGCTCGACCCGCTGCTGATCTTCGGCCTCGGTCTCGGTCCCGACGGCGCCGCCTGGGCGACCGTGTTCTCGCGCATCGTCTTCCTCGTCATCGGCTTCCAGGGCGTGCTCGGCGTGCACAGGATGATCGCGCGACCGAGTTTCGCGGCGCTGCGCCGTGACGTCGGGCCGACCTTTGCGATCGCAGCACCGGCGATCCTGACCAATCTCGCCAACCCGATCGCCAATGCCTGCTTCTTCGGCATCGTCGCCCGCTTCGGCGACCAGGTGATCGCGGCGAGCGCGATCATCGACAGGCTGGTGCCGGTCGCTTTCGGCGTGCTGTTCGCGCTTTCGGGAGCGATCGGGCCGATCCTGGCGCAGAACTGGGGCGCGCAACGCTATGACCGGATGCGCCGCGCCCTGACCGATGCGGTCGGCTTCGCCGCGGCCTATGTCGCGGTCGCCGCCCTGCTGCTGGCGCTGCTGCGCCACCAGATCGCCGCGCTGTTCGGTACCGGCGGCGAGACCGCCGAGCTCGTCACCTTCTTCTGCCTGATCGCCGGACCGATGTGGCTCTTCGTCGGCGCGCTCTTCGTCGCCAATGCCGCCTTCAACAATCTCGGCATGCCGTTCTACTCGACGCTGTTCAGCTGGGGCCGGGCCACGCTCGGCACGGTGCCGCTCGCTTGGCTGGGCGCGCAGTATGCAGGGCCCAAGGGCGCGCTCGCCGGCGCGGCGCTGGGCGCGGTGCTGTTCGGCATCGTCGCGCTCGTTGCCGCCTATCGCGGCATCGACCGGCTCGAAAGCGCGGCGCAAGCCGCTGCAAGGTCGTCGCTTGCCTGACGAGAACCTGCTGCTATCGTCGATGTCGTGAGTTAGCGGGCTCGTCCCGCGGGGAGCGCGCCATGATGAACCTGTTCGAGATGATGCAGTCGGCCCAGAACGGCCAGGCCATGCAGAACCTGGCGCGGCAATACGGGCTCTCGATGCAGCAGACGCAGGCGGCACTCGACGCGCTGCTGCCGGCCTTCTCGATGGGACTGCAGCGCCAGACCCAGAACCCCTACGCCTTCGGCAACCTCGCCCAGATGATGACGGCGACGCCCTTCGGCCAGATGTATGACAGCGACGGCGATGGCATCCCCGACCGGGCGATGCCGATGGGCCAGGACGTGATGAGCCAGCTCTTCGGCTCGAAGGAGGTCGCCAATGCCGTCGCGGCGCAGGCGGCCGCGACCAGCGGCGTCGGCCAGGCGATCCTGAAGCAGATGCTGCCGGTGATCGCCTCGATCCTGATGGGCGGGCTGTTCAAATCGGTGAACAATCAGGGGCTTGGCGGCATTCTCGGTCAGTTCGCCGAGATGATGCGCGGCCAGATGCCGGGCATGCAGCCCCAGGCGCAGCAGCCGAACGCGGCGAATCCTTGGGGACAGATCCTCGGCGGTCTCTTCGGCGGACAGAACCCCCAGGCCGGCCAGGCGCAAGGCGGCGGCCCCTTCGGCGGCGGAATGCCCGGCATGCCCGCCGACATGGGCAACATCTTCGGCCAGATCCTCGGCGGCATGTTCGGCGGACAGGGACAGGCCCCGCAGGCCAGCCCGCAGCCGGCGCCGCGATCGCGCCGTCCGGCGCCAGAGCCGGAGCCGGAACAGGCTCCCCAGCCGACGGGCGAGGCCAGCCCCGGCTCGATCGGCCTCGATGCGCTCAACCAGATGTTCGAGCACGGCCGCCAGGTCCAGGCGAGCCAGCAGGACGCGCTGCGCTCGATCTTCGAGACCATGCTCGGCGGCGGTCAGCGCAAGGCCTGAGCCGGCAATCGTGTTCACGATTTCAATCGAACCGTCATTCCGGACAAGCGGAGAAGCCGCGCAACTCCGGAATGGCGGCGCAAGGTGATCGTACGGGGCTCAGAAGACTGCTGCCGATCAATTTTCGTGATGCTGCGCTTTCTTCCGCGAGCGCCGCTATCGCGCGGGGTCGCATGCCCCGGCACAAAAAAGGGCGGTAGCCGAAGCCACCGCCCGCAGGGACGCGTCACGCCAAGGGGTCAGGCGTTGCACGCGATCTTGATCTCCTTCGCGCCCGGCCGCACCGCGGACTGGATCACCACGGGCCGTCGAAGCCCGGCCTCTCGCCGGCTCGCGGCAGCCGACTGCTGCTGGTTCGAGCGGGCCTGCAGCACGCTCGACGGGTCGCTCAGCCAGGAGACCGCAAGCGCGCCGTCGATATCGGAACGAACGAGGCCAATATCCTTCAGCCCACGCTCGTCGAGCTCGCTGAGGCGCATCACTTCGCGACGGTGCAGGAAGGCGCGCACCAGGTTTTTCGTGCCCGTGACCGAATGAGCGGCAGCACGCGCCGCGCCGCCGGAAACGGCAGACAAGGTCTTCGTGACGAAGGTCATGACCAGCATGACGGCCTCCTCGGGGTTGGACATGAAAACTCGGCTCCCGCCCGAACCGGCGGCTGGCCGGCATCAGCGGGAGAGTGCCCAAACGATAACTCCGCGCTGGCCATCAGCCAAACGAATGGTTATGATGCTAAACACAACCGATCTTGATGAACCTCTGGAAGGAGCCGGCCATGGCCCATGTGCTCGACGCCGATCAGCTCAAGACCTTCGTCGCCATCGCCGACACCGGTTCCTTCACCCGCGCCGCCGAGATCGTCTTCAAGACTCAATCGGCCGTTTCGATGCAGATGAAGCGGCTGGAGGAGCGCGTCGGCCGCCCGCTCTTCGGCCGCGACGGACGCCATGCCAAGCTGACCGAGGATGGCGAGCGCCTGCTCGACTATGCCCGCCGCATCGTCCGCCTGAACCTCGAATGCGTCGCGAGCTTCACCGAGGCAGACCTGAAGGGCCGCATCCGGCTCGGCGTACCCGACGACTATGCCGACCGCTATCTGCCGGAGATCCTGGCGCGCTTCGCCCGCTCCAACCCGCGCACCGAAGTCACCGTCGTCTGCGAGCCGACGCCGATGCTGGCGGAACGGATCGGTGGCGGCGACATCGACCTTGCGATCATCACCCATGTCGAAGGCCGCGGCCAGGGCGAGATCATCCGGATCGAGCCGCTGCTCTGGGTGACTTCGGCCCGCCATTGCGTACACGAGGAAGACCCGCTGCCGCTGGCGCTGGGCCGCCCGACCTGCAATTGGCGCCAGGCGGCTGTCGAGGCGCTGGAAAGCAAGGGCAGGCGCTTCCGCGTGCTCTATGCCAGCTGGAACTCGACCGCGGTCGGCGCAGCGGTGGTAGCGGGGCTTGCCGTCTCGGTGCTGCCGGAGAGCGCGGTCCGACCCGGCATGCGCATCCTGGGGCCGGCGGAAGGCTTCTCCACCCTGCCCTCCTGCAAGATCGGCCTGCTGCGCACGCGGCACGATCCCTCGATCCTGTCGAACGCGCTCGCCGAGCACATCATCCAGAGCCTGGACAATCTGCAGAGCTTCAAGGTGGCGGCGGAATAAGCGATGGCCTGGGGGCTGACGTTTAGGGGCGAGCGGCGAGAACGATACTCCTGGCGGTGAAATTCTTGGTGGTGAAGCCCCAGTCATTGGCGAGACCGAGGATGATCGGCTGGTGAGTATAGGTCACGAGCACCGCCACTCCCTTGTCACCGTTCGCCATCATCGCCAATGCTTGGGTTTTCATGTCGGCCGGTAGATAGGTCATCGTGCCGATGATGTTCTCGATATTGGTGCTGGTCCGATCGAAATTCGCGATGCCAAGCTGCATCGCCCCGAGCTTGGGCGCGATGCTGGCCTGCCGGGCCCGGATCGTCTCCATGGCCGTGCCGAAACAGCTCGCGCCCCCCTTGCAAGCGCTGGCAAGCGCCTGCGCGACCTCCGCCGCGAAGCGGTTCAAGTCACGCTGAATGGTGATCGCCTGGGTGACGTCGACGGCGCCCGAAAGCAAGGCGAACATGACGGTGCTGATCAGGGCGAATTCGATCGCCGCGACGCCGCGCTGATCGCGGAGCAGTCCGCGCCGCTGCGATAGCCTGAACAGTCCGAAGGAGCGTCTCATTACGGCCTCGTGTAGAGTGCGGCTCCGGTGACGTGCAACGTCGGCAGCCCCGGCACGAAGGTGATCACCGGCGCCTTTGCCCGGATCAGCATCATCGTCCCGGATGTGCCGGCGACGAAGGTCGCGCCGGTGACCGGTTGCGACCCAGCTGCATAATTCGCCAGCGGCTGCGTTTCGACCAGAATATTGCCGGCGCAATTATCGATCGCGATCATCCGCCCGCAGATCTGCGTCTTCACCTGCGTTTGATTTCCCGCATAAGTGCCGGCGGTCCGGCCGGTTGCCGCGTCGGATACCGCGTCATGGATGTACATCTGCGCTATGAAGGCGAGTGCGAACTGGAGGATGCCGAGCAGCAGGACGACGAACGCCATCCCGATGAAGGCAAACTCGATCGCCGTCGAGCCTGCGACATCGCGACGGAATGCGCGGAAGCGCGCCTTGCCGAGCAGTGGAGTATCACCGCTGATATGGTCAGGCACTCTCACGGGCAGCTACCGCTGCAGAAGCGGATGTAATCGATCAGGCCGCCATAGGTATCCTCGCGACCTGCCGCCTGGAAGAAGATGCGATAAGTACCCTTTGTCGTGACCTTCAGTGGAATCTTGCGCTCGGTCCATTTGTCGGTATGCACACAGACATCAACCAGATCTGCCGCGTTATTATTATTGATCGCAGGCGTGGTGTATGCGCCTGATTTCTTTTGCTGAAAAAACACTTCAATTCGATTGGTATAACCTTCCCAATTCGCATTGACCAAATCGTCCCACTTTGCCTTGGGATCGGTCTTGAGGGCACAAAGGGTCTTGCCGGCATAAGCCGCGTTGCGGACACGAGAAATGTACCAGTAGCTCAGCTCATAGTCGCCGGGCTCAAGTTGCGGGCTCGTCCCGAATTCGCGCCACATGCTCGAATTGGTCTTGCAGCCTGAGGTGTAGCAGTGTGAGTCCAGCTCGGCGAAGAAGTTGCCGAAGCGGATGGTGTTGGCCGCGAGTTCCGGGATGCCGTTGATCTCGATGCCACCCTGGCTGCTCTGGGTTGTCCAGCCGTTCCAGTTCTTCAGAACGGTCCAGCTGTTCGACGCGACATTGTGCCCGGTCTCGAAGGATTCAACGAACAGGACCTTGCCCGTGGCCGTCGGCGTCCCGGGCGTACCCACTACATAGTTGCAGTTCCGTTCGACGCGGAGCGCTACCGTGTCGTAGCCCAGTATGCCGCCGAAGGCGTTGGCACTGGCGGCCGTCGCGACGGCCGTGATGATGTTGTTGGCGAGCGTGGCGGTCACAGTGAGACCCGTCACGCCAGGCTGAGACAACCCGTTAACACTGTCCTGAATCTTCGCATTCGCGACCGAAGTATAGTCCTTCTTCGGGTCAGCCCCCGTCTGCCGCGACTGGAAATTGATCTCCAGGGAAGCCGCCCGGCAACCGATCTCCATGGCGCTGGCGATACGCTGACGCCGCGCCGCAGCCTGGCTGAAATCGATGCCTCCGCCGACCGCAAGCGCGATCGCGGGCGCGGCCAGGCCGAATATCAACGCGCTGACGCCGCGAGCATCCTTCAGGAACGATCGGAACAGGCCGGACATCGGAGGGCCTCGCAAACGGGACAGGCGTGCAACAGGATGATTGCCTGAACGTTAGGTGCGGGGCGATTGAGAAAACCTTTCCGGAACTCGTGAATGTCGCTGGTATCGCTGGGAAAACCCGCCTGATCACATGATCTTCCGGCGACATGGTAAAATACGCTTAAAACTGAATGGAGAGTCACGGTGCAGGCGCGCGAGATCCCCGCGCCGCGAGCGGCGAGCGCAAGACTATCTTACTGGAGACCTGGCAGAATGCTGGCGTATTTCGCGTTCACCAGCGGGCCGATCTGCCGGATCGTCGCGATCGCCGCGATCGAGACGAAGAACGCGACAAGGCCGTATTCGAGCGCAGTCGCGCCGCGGCGGTCGCGCAGGAATTCCAGAGCCAGGGCGGAAATGCGTTCCATGCGCCCCAGATTAGCGCAAAACTCCGGACGATTGGTTAATCCGAAGCGCAAAACACCCGATCACCGGCGAATGTCTCGTTCGACATCAGCACCTATAGCGCGAGTTCCGGGAAGACCGGTTCGACCTTACCACTCCAGGCCCCCTGCTCACGCACCGCCAGACGTTCGGCGAGCGTGCGGCCGCTCTGGGCGATGGCGACGATCGGCTCGAGATAGATCGTCTCGTCGCGGCCCTTGTCATCGAGCCGAGCCCGGCGGGCGAGACCGGCGCGCGACAGCTCGATCACCTCGCGGCCGAGATCGCGCAGCGGACGGTTCGCGATCCTGGTGTTGAGCCCGGCCTTCGGCACGGTGTCGCGCAGCTGCTGGCGTTCCTCGGCGCTCCAGCCCTTGACGAGGTCCCAGGCGGCAGCGAGCACGGCGTCGTCATAGAGCAGGCCGACCCAGAAGGCCGGCAGCGCGTTCAGCATCTCGACAGGGCCGGCATCGGCGCCGCGCATCTCGATATAGCGCTTCAGCCGCACCTCCGGGAACAGGGTCCCGAGATGGTTGACCCAGTCCGACATGGTGGCACGCTCGCCCGGCAATTGCGGCAGCTTGCCGGCGAGCAGGTCGCGGAAAGAGGCGCCGGCGACGTCGTGATAGGTGTCGCCACGCTTGACGAAGTACATGGGAACGTCGAGCGCCCAGTCGACATAGGCCTCGTAGGACATGCCTTCGTCGAAGGCGAAAGGCAGCATGCCGGAGCGGGCATTGTCGGTGTCGCGCCAGATCTCGGAACGCATCGACTGGAAGCCGTTGAGCTTGCCTTCGCTGAAGGGCGAGGCGGCGAAGAGCGCCGCGGCCAGTGGCTGCAAGGCGAGCGAGACGCGCAACTTGCGCACCATGTCGGCTTCATCCGCGAAATCGAGGTTCACCTGCACCGTGCAGGTCCGGAACATCATGTCGAGGCCGCGCGTGCCGACCTTCGGCATGTAGTTCTTCATGATCTGATAGCGCCGCTTCGGCATCATCGGCGTCTGCTCGCGCGTCCAGAGCGGCGAATGCCCGAGCGGCAGAAAACCGATGCCGTGCGGCTCCGCCACCGCCTTCAGATCGGCGAGGTGCTGGTCCAGCTCGCGCGCGGTCTCATGCACATTTGCAAGCGGCGCGCCGGAAAGCTCGAACTGGCCGCCGGGCTCCAGCGAGATCGCACCGCCGCCATCGGGGCCGGCCAGGCCGATGATGTGGCCGGCATCGAGGATCGGTTCCCAGCCAACACGGTCCTGCATGCCTTCGAGCAGCTGCCGGATGCCGCCGCTACGGCCGACCACAGCGCCTTCATAGGGAACCGGGCTGAGATCGTCGCGATAGAACGGGAACTTCTCGTGCTCGGTGCCGAGCCTGAATTCGGAAGCCGGTTTTTCACCCTGCGCGATCCAGCCGACGAGTTCGGCCTTCGAGCTGATCGGAGTCGAATCGGATACGTCGCGGGCCATGGGCGCTCCGGCATGCATGCACCGGCGCGTCGCCTGCCTTGTCAGGCAGTCGAACAGCACGCCGGATCGAACGGTGCGACACGCCGGGCAGAGCGAATGCTCCGCCACGTCATGCGCTGAGGAGCGCCAGCAATAGGCGAGCGGCGACCATACGACAACGACCGCAAACGCGTGCGAGCGCGCACCGACCTTGCATCAATGCATGATCACGAAGCGGTCAGGCAGCGCCGCGCAGCAGATTTGCACCCCTCGGCACGAACCGGTCGTCATCGGCATCGTCGGCGCGCGTTTGCGCCGCGATCCAGTCGGTGACCGCGACGAGCCCGGCGCTCTGGCCGCCTGTCCCGGCACGCGCCTCTTCGAAGATCGCAAGCTGCATGTCGGCGCTGGTCCCGCCGGCGACGATGGTGCGGCAATGAGCGAGATCGAGACCGCAGCCGAGCGCGACGGCGTCCTCGTCCAGGATATCCAACACCTCGTCGAGCACCTGCCCGACCGGCAGCATGGCGCTGCGCTTCTCGCAGACGAAGCCCCCATGAACGCCATAGCGCTGGGCGCGCCAGATGTTCTCGCCGGCGAGCGCGCGCGAGGCGGCGGTGAGGTCGGCGTTGAGCCCGGGCTTGCGCGCGAGATGGCGCACCAGGCAGCGATAGAGCGCGGTGATGGCAAGCGTGTCGTCGAGCCGCGTGCAACTGTCGGCGACGCGCAGCTCCAGCGTCGGATGCTGATGCGATGGCCGGATCGCCCACCAGACGAAGCTGGAATCGCGCATCGCGCCGGCGGCGACCATGGTGTCGACATAGGCGCGATAATCCGCGGCACTGGCGAAGAGCTCCGGCAGGCCGGTACGCGGCAACTCGGCATAGGCGCAGAGCCGGTAGCCCATCAGCCCGGTCCGTCGCCCCTGCCAGAACGGCGAAGAGGTCGAGAGCGCCAGCAGCAGCGGCAGAAAAGGCAGCATCCGGACCATGATCGAGATGCGCTGGTCTTCGTCCGGCACCTCGACATGGACATGCAGGCCGCAGAGCTGGTTGCGGCTGCCCAGCATCTGCAGGTCGCGCATGATGCCGTCATAGCGCTTGGCCTCAGTGGCGCGCTGGCGAGCCCAGACCGCGCTCGGATGGGTACCGCAGGCGAGCAGCAGCATGTCGTGCTCGCGCGCGATCCTGGCCAGCCCCGAGCGGAGCCGCCGCAGCGAATGGCGGGCCTGGGTCATGCTCTCGCAGACCGGAGTCGCCACCTCGATCTGCGACTGCAGCATCTCGCGCTGCAGCTCGTCCGGGAAGGCGACCTGCGCCGCCTCGATGAAACGCGGTGCGATCTTGCGCACGGCGCCGCGGCTTTCGGCATCGGACAGGAAATATTCTTCCTCGATGCCGAAGCGGTAGGCGCTGCTCACCATGATGTCTCTCCCCCGTGGCGGGCCGCTCCAGAGCGAAGCAGCGGCGCCAGACTGCCCGTCAATGAGTCGGAACTGCGACCGGCCGCGCAGTATCCACGCCTAAACGCGGAACCGGTCGTCACGTTCCAACCGGCAACGAGGGAGCCGGTTCCATCCAAATTGCGGAGCTAATGGGCGGACCAGTCGCCCAAGGTCGCCTGCACGACGGCAAGCGCCGCGACCGCCGCGGTGTCGGCCCGCAGGATGCGCGGGCCGAGCGACAGGCGCAGCACCCGCCCGCGCTGGAGGATCAGGGCGCGCTCCGATTCGTCGAAGCCGCCTTCGGGGCCGATCAGCACGGCCAGCGGCCCGCGCGGCACCCCTTGCAAGGCCGCGATCGGACTTTCGGGCTCCTGAGCCTCGTCACAGAAGACCAGCAGCCGCTCCGGCTCGAGCGCGGCGAGCGCCGCCGCAAGCGACTGTTCCGTTCTGATCTCCGGCAGAGCGAGGATGCCGCATTGCTCGGCCGCCTCGACTGCATTGGCGGCGAGCCGGTCGAGATTGAGCCGCGAGACCTGGGTGAAGCGGGTCAGCACCGGCTGAAGCACGCCTGCTCCCATCTCGACCGCCTTCTGCGCCATATAGTCGAGCCGCGCATGCTTCAGCGGCGCGAAGAGATAGAGAAGATCGGGCGCCGGTGGTTGCGGGCGGGTCAGCTCCAGCGCCTCCAGGCTCGCCTGCTTGCGTCCTTCCGCCCGGATCGCGCAGAGCCATTCGCCGTCGCGGCCGTTGAAGGCGAGGATGGTGTCGCCGCTGCGCAACCGCAGCACGTTGAGCAGGTAATTGGCCTGGTCACGCGCGAGTTCCAGTACCGCCCCCGCCACCAACGGCGCCTCGCTGTACAGCCGATGCTTGGTGAAATCCCGCATGCTCTTCGAATCCGATCCCGTCATAATGGCGCGAAAGTCGCCACAATCCCACGCTATCAGCAAGCAATCTCGGTGAATTGCGAGCCGGCGCTTGTTGGCGCACGGCTCTGGCTGTTATGGAAAGGCCCGCGACGCCGGGACGGGCGTGGGTAACGGGACAAGAGCGGAGCGGATGATGCGGCGATACGCGACCCTGAAGCTGGCAGTAGCGCTGGCTGGGCTGGGCCTGGCCGAGCCGGCATTGGCGCAGGTGCCATCGGGCTGCGAGAACATCCAGAAACTCATGCAGGAGCGCCAATCGATCATCGGGCAGCTCAATGCGAATGCGAAGGCCAAGCGCAAGATGACGCCGCAGCAGGCCTGCGGCGTCCTCGGCCGTCTGGTCGGCAACGGCAATGCCTTGATCAAGTTCGCCTCCGCCAACCAGGACTGGTGCCAGATTCCGGCGAGCTTCGTCGACGGCATGAAGACCGACAATGAGAAGGCCGGTACCATCCGCGGCCAGGCCTGCAACGCCGTGAAGCAGCAGGCGCAGATGCAGCGGCGCGCCCAGCAGCAGGCGCAGCAGCAACAAGGCGCCAACCCGTTCGGCGGCGCCGATTCCATCACCGGCGGCCCGATGCGCGTGCCGCAAGGCGCTCTCTGATACGACAGGTGCCGACATGGCGCCCTCGCCTCCGCTCGCCGACGCGCCACTTCCCGACGCCCTGAAAGGGCATTGGGTCGACACGAAGGCGCCTCCGGGACTACGGCCCTACCTCAAGCTCGCCCGGATCGAGCGCCCGATCGGTTGGCAGCTTCTGCTGCTGCCATGCTGGTGGGCGGCCGGACTCGCGGCCATCGCGGCCGAGCTGCCTTTCCCGAACCTCTGGCATTGCCTGCTCTTCCTGGTCGGCGCGATCGTGATGCGCGGCGCCGGCTCGACCTTCAACGACATCGTCGACCGCAAGCTCGACGCGCAGGTGGCGCGCACCCGTGGCCGGCCTTTGCCCTCCGGCCAGGTCAGCGCAAAGCAGGCGGCCATCTTCATGGTCGGGCTGTCGCTGGTCGGCCTCGTCATCCTGCTGCAGTTCAACCGTTTCACGGTGCTCGCCGGCATCGCCTCGCTGGCGATCGTCGCGATCTATCCGTTCATGAAGCGGATCACCAACATGCCGCAATTCGTGCTCGGACTCGCCTTCTCCTGGGGCGGGCTCGTCGGCTGGAGCGCGGTGTTCGGCCAGCTCGATACGCCGGCCTATCTGATCTATGCAGCCGCAGTGTTCTGGACGATCGGCTACGACACGATCTACGCGATGCAGGACATCGAGGACGACGTCATCGCCGGGATCAAGTCGAGCGCGCGCTATTTCGGCGCCTTCACCCAGCAGGCGGTCGGACTCTGCTACGGCATGACGATCGCACTTGCCGGCGTCGCAGCCTGGTTCTCGGGAGCGGGACCGGTCGCCTTCATCGGTCTGGCGCTGTTCGCGCTGCACCTTGGCTGGCAGGTCCACAGCATCGCCGGCGCCGACGGACCGACGGCGTTGAAGCTGTTCCGGTCCAACTGGCATGCCGGCCTCCTGCTGGCGGCCGGCTTCGCGCTCGATGCCCTGGTGAAATTCGCCTTCTAGGACAGGGTTTCGCCGCGGATCACCACCGGGCGCTCCGGCAGGCGGCCGGTCTTGCGCCGCGTCAGGAAGCGCGGGCGGCGGCCGGCGAGCAAAGCATGCCGGCGGCGGATGCGGATCGCGCCGAGCGCGACCCGGCCGAGCTGCGGATAGGGTTCGGTGATCGCACCGTCACTGGTTTCGAGCAGCAACGGCAGGCCACTGGTGCGGCCGGCATCGCGCCAGACGGCGATGGCATCGTCCTGGTCGAGCACGGCAACCACGACCGAACGGCCATCGCCCGCGGTCAAAGCAAGCTGGAAACGATCATCGTCAGCGATCGCGGCGCCGGCCAGGCGCAAGGCGATGCCACGCCAACCGGCACCGCCGCGCAGGATGCGCACCGGCCCGACGCGCTCGATGCGTGGAGCAATTTGCTGCTGCGGCGCTTGCGCCGGCTGCGAGGGCTGTCCGCTCTGGTTATGTGCGCTGCCGAGGAAAACGGGCACAAGCCCGGCCTCCCCGGCAGCCGGCGTGACGCTGGCCATCGGTTTTAACGCCTCTCTTCTAATCCCTGCTGCCCGGAACCCTCTGTCGATGCGGGGTTCTCGTGCTCTGCAGGGAGGAGATTGGCCGGAAGGATTGTCCGAGCGCTTAAGCCGGAGGGTTAAACAAAGGTGATGAGGCAGTTTTCCGCCCTCTTCCGGTCGGTTTCCCGGTTGATGCTTGACGGAATCTTTCTCCCGATGGTGGCTTTTTCCTTGTTCAGCCGCCCTGCAAGGCCGTAACGAAGCGCGATGACATCGACATCTCTACCAATCTCCGGGGATCTGTTGCCCGCCGTCGAGGCTGCTTGCCACGAGGCCGGCCGGCTCGCGCTCGACCTCTTCCGTCCCGGGGCGCAGACCGCCGCCAAGACCTGGTCGAAGGCCGGCGGCTCGCCGGTGACCGAAGCCGATATCGGCGTCGACACCTTCCTGCATGTGCGCCTCGCGGCGTTGCTGCCGGAGGCCGCCTGGCTTTCGGAGGAAACCGCCGACGACACGATCCGCCTGTCGCGCCGCTTCGTCTGGGTCGTCGACCCGATCGACGGCACCCGCGCCTACATGGCGGGCTCGCCCGATTGGGCGGTCTGCGTCGCCCTGCTCGACGAAGGACGCCCCGTCCTCGGCGTGGTGCACGCGCCGGCGGGGGCGACGACTTATACGGCGATCAGCGGCGCTGGAGCGGAGAGCAACGGCAAGCCGATCCGGACGACCGGGCGCACGACGCTCGCCGGCGCCCGCATCGCCGGGCCGAAACCGATGCTCGACGCCCTCGCCCGCCAGGAGAAGTTCGTCGCCGCGGACAAGATTCCGTCGCTGGCGCTGCGGCTGACCCGTATCGCCGACGGCACGATCGATGCCGGGCTGGTCTCGCCGGATGCGCGCGACTGGGATCTCGCCGCCGCCGATCTCGTGCTCAGGGAAGCTGGCGGGCAGGTCACGACATCCGATGGCGCGGCCCTCAGCTATAACCGCGAGATACCGGTCCATGGCATGCTGATGGCGTCGGGAACCGGCCTCGCAACACCACTCGCGCAGGCGCTGCACCGGCTGCGAGAGAGCCAGCCGCAGCGGAGCTGAAGCGCGGCGCGACGCCGCTGCCGCAGCGGCAGAGCGAAAGCTGCCGGAAATAACCGCAATTTGTTGACAATCGGCCCTCGCGCGCGCGCGGCTGATGGCTTATCTGATCGCACGGCAAAAGCGCAGGCGAGGCAGGTCGGAGCGAGTCCGACGGTATTCCAGCTTGCTTTCAACGCAGACCTCAGGACACCGGTCGGAGACGAACGATGAGCACGAGCCAGGACAACAAGCAGCTGCTGCACCTCGTGATCGGCGGCGAGTTGAGCTCGCTCGACGGGGTCGAGTTCAAGGATCTTTCCAAGCTCGACATCGTCGGCGTGTACCCGAACTACGCCGCCGCCCATACCGCCTGGAAGGCGAAGGCGCAGCAGACCGTCGACCAGGCGCAGACCCGCTATTTCGTCGTCCATCTGCATCGCCTGCTCGATCCCTCGACGGCTCAGAACTGATCTGAAAGACGTCGCAGTCCGGTTCCATGGGATTTTCGCTGCTCAAGACGAAGTTCGCGCAGGAGGCGCTCGGGCGCAGCCTCGCCTATTATCTGCGCCTGGTCCGGCGCACGAACCGTTTCGTCGTCGAGCCGGCAGATGTTTATGAACGCGTGCGCGGCGAGCTGCCGCTGATCATCGCGATGTGGCATGGCCAGCACGTCATGATCCCGTTCGCCCGGCCGGAGTGGATGCCGTCCTGCTCGCTGGTCTCGCGCCATGGCGACGGCGGTTTCAACGCGGTGGCGCTGCGCGAGCTCGGCATCGGTGCGATCCGCGGCTCGGGCGCCTCGGGCAAGAAGGTCCGCGAGAAGGGCGGCGCGCCGGCCTTCCTCGCCATGGTCCGCAGGCTCGCCGCCGGCGACACCATGGTGCTGACCGCCGACATCCCCAAGCGCGCCCGCATCTGCGGCCCCGGCATCGTCCAATTGGCACGCGCATCGGGCCGACCGATCCATCCGATCGCGGTGGTGACCAGCCGGCGCATCGACTTCAACAGCTGGGACCGCGCCTCGATCGGCCTGCCCTTCGGGCGGGGGGCCATCGTCGTCGGCGATCCCGTCTGGGTTGCGCGCGAGGCGGACGAGGCGACCTGCGAGGCGGCGCGGCTGGCCGTCCAGGCCGGGCTCGACGCCGTGCATGAGCGCGCCTATGCGCTGATCGGCGCGCGCGATCCCGGCGCCGACCTGCGTGAAATCCAGGCCGCCAAGGCTGCTGCCAAGGCCAGCGCCGCATGATCGGCCGCAGCTTCATCATCCAGGCCTATCGGACGCTCACCGCCCTGCTCGAGCCGGCGGCCGCCGGCCTGCTGCTCTGGCGACGCCGGCGCGGCAAGGAGGATCCGGCACGCCTGTCCGAACGGCGCGGCCATCCGAGCGTCGAGCGGCCGGCGAAGACGCTGGTCTGGCTGCACGGCGCCAGTGTCGGCGAGACAGTGACGCTGCTGCCCCTGATCGAGCGGCTGCAGCGGCGTGGGCTTGCGGTGCTGGTGACCTCGGGAACCGTGACCTCGGCGCGGCTCCTGGCGCAGCGTTTGCCGGCCGGGGCGATCCATCAGTTCCTGCCGCTCGACGTTCCCCGCTATATGCGCCGTTTCCTCGAGCATTGGCGCCCTGATCTCGGCCTGATCTGCGAGTCCGAAATCTGGCCGAACCTGATGATCGAGTCCGGCAAGCGTGGCGTACCGCTCGTCCTCGTCAATGCGCGCATGTCGGAGCGCTCCTTCCGGCGCTGGTACAAGTTCCCGCAGACCTCGCGCTATCTGCTCTCCGGCTTCGATCGCTGCCTGGCGCAGTCGCAGGAGGACGGGCAGCGCCTCGCCCAGCTCGGCGCGCCGCGCGTCAGCATCGCCGGCAACCTGAAATTCGACGTCCCCGCCCCACCGGCCGATCCCAATACGCTGGCCCTGCTCGATGGCCTCGCCGCCGGCCGGCCGGTCTGGGTCGCCGCCTCGACCCATCCGGGTGAGGAGGAGGACGTGCTCGCCGCCCATCTCGGCGTCCGGGCCCATCTGCCCAAGCTCCTCACCATCGTCGTGCCCCGCCATCCCGATCGCGGCGGCGAGGTCGAGGCCCTGGCGCAGGCCAATGACGTCGCCAGCGCCCGCCGCTCGCTCGGCCGCCTGCCCGAGCGCGACATCGACTTCTACATCGCCGACACGCTCGGCGATCTCGGCCTGTTCTACCGGCTGGCGCCTGTCGCCTTCATCGGCGGCTCGCTCGCCCCCATCGGCGGCCACAACCCGATCGAGCCGGCCAAGCTCGGCTGCGCCCTGCTGCACGGCCCGCTCGTGCATAAATCCGCCGAGCTCTTCGCCGCCTTCGACGCCGGCGGTGGCGCAATCCAGGTCGCCGACCGGCAGGAGCTGGCCCAGGCAGTGCATCGCTGGCTCAGCGACCCCGCCGCGGCGCGCCAGGCCGCGCGGGCCGCCGCCCGCACCAGCACGGAGCTCAGCGGCGCGCTCGACCGCACGGTCCAGGCGATCGAGCCGCTGCTGCTGCGCGCCACGATCGGCCAGCGCGAGAGCGTGGACTGATGCGCGCCCCGGGGTTCTGGTGGCGCGCGCCGCCATCCGCCCTTGCCCGGCTGCTGCAACCGCTCGGGATGCTCTATGGCGCGATCACGCTGAAGCGCATGCGCCGTCCGGGTGCCGAAGCCGGCATACCGGTGATCTGCGTCGGCAATTTCGTCGCCGGCGGCGCGGGGAAGACGCCCACAACATTGGCGCTCGCAGAGCGGCTGGCCGCGATGGCCGAGACGCCCTTCGCCCTGACGCGCGGCTACGGCGGCAAGCTCTCCGGCCCGCTGCGCGTCGATCCGACCCGGCATGATGCGGCGGATGTCGGCGACGAGCCGCTGCTGCTGGCCGCCCGCCTGCCGACTGTCGTGGCGCGAGAACGGCCGGCCGGAGCAGCGCTGGCGCGCGAGGCCGGCGCCAGCCTCGTCCTGATGGATGACGGATTGCAGAATCCCTCGCTGCACAAGGACCTGCGATTGGCGGTCGTCGATGGTGCCGTCGGCGTCGGCAACGGGCTTTGCCTGCCGGCCGGGCCACTGCGCGCACCGCTCGCAGGGCAGCTCGGGCAGGTCGATGCCCTCGTCATCATCGGAGAGGGAGCGGCCGGCGACCATGTCGCCACGCAGGCGCTGAGCGTCGGCAAGCGCGTTCTGCGGGCCAGGCTCGTGCCGCCGGTCGACATTCAGGCGGAGCTCGCCGGCCTGCCGGTGCTGGCGGTCTCGGGGATCGGCCGGCCGGGGAAATTCGCAGCAACACTGCGCGCCGCCGGTGCGAGGCTTGGCGGCGAGCACGCTTATGGCGACCACCATGCCTATTCGGATGCTGACGTCGCGGCGCTGATCGCCGACGCCAAGGCGAAGGCCTGCCGCATCGCCGTCACCGAGAAGGACATGGTCAAGCTCGCGCCACTCTGGCCGGCAGCCGAGCGCTCGCTCCTTCTCTGCGTGCCGGTCACGCTCGTCTTCGAGGATGAAGCAGCGCTCGACGCGCTGCTGCGTAATGCCGTCGTAAGGGCCCGCTCAGGCGCGGCCGGCGCGGCGCACGCGCAATAGCACCGCCTCGGGCGAGGCATAGGCCTCCTGCCAGTCGACCGACCAGTAGCGCAGATCCTCGAGCCGGATCGCGGCGCCAGTGACGGCGCAGCGGACGAAGGCGCCGGGGCGCACGACCCGGAACTCGCCATGGCCGTAATCGACCAGCGCTTCGGATCCGGAAGGGGGCAGACGTTCGTTGATGTTCATCACGGGGCCGGGCGATCGAGCGGCGGAGAGCTAGCGCAAGGGTTGCAGTAGGACGCAACCATCTCTGAATCAACGCATTGTTCCAGCATGGTCTTTCTGTGATAGCGTCAGTTGCGATGATGTCCAGCCTGACCCGCGCCACTTTGCTGGCGATTGGTCTTGTTTCCCTGCTCGCGGTGCCCGCGATGGCGGGCGGCTATGAACGCGTCCGTATCCCGCATGACGATTACCAGCTCGACGCGGTGATGTTCCGCCCGACGGGCCCGGGGCCGTTTCCGGCCGTGGTCGCGCTGCACGGTTGCGGCGGCCTCTGGCGCGAACCCGAAAAGCTCTCGATGCGGCACAGCGACTGGGGCGAGCGCCTGGCCGAAGCCGGTCTCATCGTGCTGATGCCGGACAGCTACGGCTCGCGCGGGCTCGGCTCGCAATGCGGCGTCAAGGACGGCACCATCCGCGCCAGCCGCGAACGCGTCGGCGACGCGATGGCGGCGCGGCGCTGGCTGCAGGACCGCTCCGATGTCCGCCGCGATGCGATCGCGCTGCTCGGCTGGTCCGGTGGCGGCTCCACCGTCCTGGCTGCAATCCGAAGGGATCGCCGGCCGGCCGACCGCCAGCCGGACTTCGCCCGCGCCGTGGCATTCTATCCCGGTTGTCGCGCCCAGTCGGAATCGGGCAGCTTCGAAGCCCGTCTGCCGACCCTGATCCTGATGGGCGACGCCGACGACTGGACGCCGCCCGCCCCGTGCGACTTCCTTGCCAAGGCCGCCCGTGCCCGTGGCGAGCCGGTCGAGCTCGTGCTCTATCCCGGAGCGGTGCATGATTTCGACCATCCGCGCCTCGACCGGCGCGAGAAGAATGGCGTCGCCTATTCGGCCTCCGGAACCGGCAGGGTCACGGTCGGTACCGACCCGGCGGCGCGCGACGACGCGATCAAGCGGGTCAAGGCCTTCCTGATGGGCAAATGAAAGCGGCGGCGAAGCAGCGGCCTGTCCAGCCGTCAGCGCGCCGAAGCCGCGAGCGTCACCGCCGGCTTGTCGCCGAGGAGCGAGCGGGCGATGTCCTGGGCCAGGCAGCCATAGCCTGCATCGCTCATATGGAAACGGTCGCCGGCGAGCGCAGCCATGAAGCCCTCCGCGTCGCGCTGATACCAGCTCAGCATCGCCTGGTAGCGCGACAGCACCGGAACGGCCCGTGCCTTGGCCACTTCGGCGATAGCGTCGACATAAGCGCGATAGCGCGCCGTCTCCTTGATCCCGGGATAGAACTGCGGATCGAGGATGACGAGCCGGGTGCGGGCCTGCTTGCCGGCGGCGATCCCGTCGGCGACGAGATTGCGGAAGGTGCCGAGATCGCCGCCGGTCACGGCGTCGTTGGTGCCGACCTGCCAGATCACCAGATCGTAGCGGCCTTCCGACAACGCGGCCTTCAGGCGCGACAAAGTCTGCGGCGCAGTCTCACCGCCGATGCCGGCATTGACCATCTCGATGGAACGGCCCGCAAGGCCCGCGCGCAGCAGAGCGCCGAGCCGGGCTGGATAGGTCTTGTCCTTGCCGCTGGCGCCGATCCCCTCGGTCGATGACGAGCCGATGGCAAGAATGCGCAAGGGTGCGTTGCCCTTGCTCCAGGTCGAAGCGAGATCGGCAGCATCGTGGGTGAGCGTCGACGGCTTGCAGACGAACTCGGTCGCATTCGCCTGCTGAACTTGCAGGGCCAGAGGCGCAAGCATGGCAAAGGCACAAGCAAGGCCTGTCCGGAAACCGGCGAGCATCTAGGAGCATCCCCCAACCGCTATCAGGCAGCGATTAGCCAGCGCTAGCTGAACGCTATCTGAACGGGAGCCAGCTCATCCAGATTGGTGGTGAATGACCGGTTTTCGGAATGTCAGAACAGATCGCCCTGCCCGCCTCCGCCAGCCGGCTTGCGCGAGGCTTGTCGCGGTGCCTGGGGCGGCGAGGCGCCACCGCCCGGAACCACGGCCCCGAAGCTGCCGTCGGCGAGGGTAACCTGGAGAGCCAATCCCGGCCGCGCCGCCGCAGCGCTGCGCAGCAGATTGCCATCGCCGTCGCGTACCAGCGCATAGCCGCGCGCCAGCACCGCTTGCGGCCCGAGCGAGGCGGCGAGCGTCCAGACGCTGTCGAGCCGATCGCGGCGGCGCTGGATCTGGCGGCTGAAGGCTGGCAGCACCCTCGCGTGGACAGAATGCAGATTATCTCGGGCTCTGGCGATCCTGTTACGTTCGATCAGAAATATCTTGCTGCGCGCGGCGGCGAGCAGCTTGGCGAGGCCCTCAAGCTTCGCAGCATGGGTCTTGAGCTTTGCCGCTGGCGATTCTGCATGCAGTCGCCGGTCGAGCTGGGCGAGGCGCTGCTCATAGGCGCGGGCATTGCGCGCCAAAGCCGGGCCGAGTTTGGCTGCCGCGAGATCGAGCCGCTGGCGCGGCGCCGCCAGCAGGGTCTCGGGCGTCGGCAAAGCGCGGGCGAGCGCGCGCAGATCGTTGCGGCGGCGCTCGGACAGGCGCAGCGTCGCACCTGAAAGCCGGCGCGACAGGTCGGTTACCTGCGCCAGCAATTCGGCCCGTACCGGCACCACCTTTTCGGCCGCGCCTGTCGGCGTAGGGCTGCGCAGATCGGCGGCATGGTCGATCAGCGTCACGTCCGTCTCGTGGCCGACCGCCGAAACCAGCGGGATCAGCGAGGCGGCGGCGGCACGGACCACCACTTCCTCGTTGAAGCCCATCAGGTCTTCCAGCGAGCCGCCGCCGCGCGCGACGATGATCACGTCCGGACGCGGGATGCGACCGCCTTCGGGCAGCGCGTTGAAGCCAGCGATCGCATTGGCGACCTCGGCCGCGCTGCTCTCGCCCTGGACGCGCACCGGCCAGACCAGGACATGGCGCGGAAAACGCTCCTCCAGCCGGTGCAGGATGTCACGGATGACCGCGCCGGTCGGTGACGTCACGACGCCGACGACTCGGGGCAGGAACGGGATCAGCTGCTTGCGGCCGGCATCGAACAGGCCCTCGGCGGCGAGCTTCTTGCGGCGCTCCTCCAGCAGCGCCATCAGCGCGCCGATGCCGGCCGGCTCCAGCGAATCGATGATGATCTGGTAGCTCGACTTGCCGGCGAAAGTGGTGATCTTGCCAGTCGCGATCACCTCGAGCCCTTCCTGGGGCTTGGTCTTCAGGCGGCCGAAGACACCTTTCCAGATCACCGCATCGATCTTGGCGTTGGCGTCCTTCAGCGAGAAATAGACATGGCCGGAGCCGACCGGGCCGCGATAGCCGGAAATTTCGCCCCGGACGCGCACGAAGCCGAAGGCGTCTTCCAGCGTGCGCTTGAGCGCGCCGGAGAGGTCGGAGACCGACCATTCGGGGGCATTGCCGGCGGGCGGAGGCGATTCGCTGTCCATGGATGGTATTTAACGACACGAGGACGCGAGCAGAAGCGTTGCTCCGTCAGCCCGCGGCAGCTATTGCGCCCTGAGCAAGCGGAGAGATGCGATGAACATTCTTCTGATCGGGTCCGGCGGGCGCGAGCATGCCTTGGCCTGGGCGATCTCGGCCTCCCCGCTCTGCGACAAGCTCTTCATCGCCCCCGGCAATCCCGGCACCGCCCAATGCGGCGACAATGTCGTGCTCGACATTGCCGACCACCGCGCCGTCGCCGATTTCTGCAAACTGCAGGGCGTTGGCCTCGTCGTGGTCGGGCCGGAAGGCCCGCTGGTCGACGGTATCATCGATGACCTCGAAGCTGCGGGTATCAAGACCTTCGGCCCGTCGAAGGCCGCGGCGCAGCTCGAAGGCTCGAAGGCCTTCACCAAGGAGCTCTGCGCCGAATTCGGCATCCCGACTGCGGGTTTCGCCCGCTTCACCGACGAAGCCGCAGCCAGGGCCTATGTCGCCAAGACCGGTGCGCCGCTGGTGATCAAGGCCGACGGGCTCGCCGCCGGCAAGGGCGTCGTCATGGCCGAGACGATCGAACAGGCCAATGATGCCCTGGCGATGATGTTCTCCGGTGGGCTCGGCGCAGCCGGCGCCGAGGTCGTGATCGAGGAATGGATGATCGGCGAGGAGGCCAGCTTCTTCGCTCTCTGCGACGGCACACATGCCCTGCCGCTCGCCTCGGCCCAAGACCATAAGCGCGTCGGCGATGGCGATACCGGCCCGAACACCGGTGGCATGGGCGCCTATTCGCCGGCCCCGGTCATGACGAAGGCCCTGGAAGCGCAGGTCATGGCTGAGATCATCCAGCCCACGCTGGCGGGCATGAACCAGCGCGGCGCACCGTTCAAGGGTATCCTCTATGCCGGGCTGATGATCACGGCCGATGGCCCCAAGCTGATCGAGTACAACACCCGCTTCGGCGATCCCGAATGCGAGGTGCTGATGCCGCGGCTGAAGAGCGATATCGTCCCGGCCCTGCTGGCAGCCCGCGACGGCGTGCTGAATGCGGTCGATCTGCGCTGGTCCGACGATGTCGCGCTGACCGTGGTGATGGCCGCGAAGGGCTACCCCGGCACGCCGGAGAAAGGCAGCGTCATCAAGGGCATCGAGAGGGCTGCGGCCGAGAAGGACGTGCTGGTCTTCCATGCCGGCACGCAGACGAAGGATGGCGAGATCGTCGCGAGCGGCGGGCGCGTGCTCAACGTCGTAGCGCTCGGCAAGAGCGTCAGCGAGGCGCAGGCCAAGGCCTATGCCGCCGTCGATCTGATCGACTGGCCGGGCGGGTTCTGCCGCCGCGATATCGGCTGGCAGGCGGTGAAGCGCGAGCGCGAAGGCTGACAGGATCAGGCAGCCTGCCTAGATAGTGTGGCCGACGCGAAAACAGCGGAGAGCCACATCATGACCAATATCGACAGCCTCTTCCCCGGTTTCGAAGCGCGCTGGATCGACGGGCCTATCGGCAAGATCTTCGCGCGCGTCGGCGGCGAGGGGCCGCCGGTGGTGCTGATTCACGGCTTCCCCCAGACCCATGCCGAATGGCACGAGATGGTGGGGGAGCTCGCCAGGACGCACACTGTCGTCTGCCCGGACCTCCGCGGCTATGGTTGGTCGGCCGCCCCGCATGGCGACGGCGGCAAGGCGCTCTACAGCAAGCGCGGCATGGGCGAGGACATCGTCGCCGCGATGAGCGCACTCGGCTTCAACCGCTTCGCGGTGATCGGCCATGACCGCGGCGCCCGCGTCGCCTATCGCCTCGCGCTCGACCATCCCGGCCGGGTCGAGCGGCTCGTCCTGCTCGACATCCTGCCGACCGTGTCGATGTGGGAAGGCATGAACGCAGCGCGCGCCATGCAGGTCTATCACTGGACCTTCCTGGCCCAGCCCGAGCCGGTGCCGGAGAAGTTGATCCAGGCCGACCCGGCCGGCTGGCTCGATCATACGATCGCAAGCTGGACGCGGGCCAAGAAGATCGAGGCCTTCCACCCGCTTGCGCTGGCCGCCTACGCCGAATCCTTCAACGATCCCTCGCGCATCCATGCCGCCTGCGAGGACTATCGGGCGGGGGCCACGACCGATCTCGACCACGACAAGGCCGATCTCGGGGCTGGCAAAAAGATTCTCTGCCCGGTGCTGGTGCTCTGGGGCGAGGCCGGCATCCCGGCCAAGGGCGCAAGCCCGCTCGAGATCTGGCGCGAGACTTTCGCGCCGCAGGCGGAGGGACAGGCGATCGCCAGCGGCCATTTCCTGCCGGAGGAGAATCCGCAGGACACGCTCGCGGCAGTGAAACCTTTCCTTGCAAGGGAGGTTGCCTGAGCGGCTCCCGCACCGCAACATCAGGCCATGACCAGCGCCTCCAGCCCTCTCGCCCGCCTGCCCAACCCGTCCGGGCCCGAGCTCGTCCTCGTGCTCGGCTCGGGTGGCGCGCGCGGGCTCAGCCATATCCCGGTGCTGGAGGCGCTCGACGAGCTCGGCCTGAAGCCGGCGCTGATCGCGGGATCGTCGATGGGGGCGATCGTCGGCGCGGCCTATGCCGCCGGCCTCTCCGGCCGCGACCTGCGCGCCCATGTCGAAGCGAGCTTCCGCGATCGGGCCCGGGTGATCGCCAGGCTGCTCGAAGCGCGCATCGGCAAGATCGCCGATCTCTGGCGTGGTGGGCTCGGCAATCCCGTGCTGATCGACGGTGAGCGCCTGCTTGACCTGTTCTGGCCGCAGGCGGTGCCCGATCGCTTCGAGGAGCTCGGCATCCCCTTCCTCTCGGTCGCGACCGACTACCACCTGCATGACGAGGTCATCCTCGGCAGCGGCCCGCTGACGCCGGCGGTCGCCGCCTCGCTGGCGATCCCCGGCCTGATCAAGCCGGTGACGATCGGTGGGCGCGTGCTGATCGACGGCGGCGCGATCAATCCCCTGCCCTATGACCGCCTGCTCGGACCAGGGCGCCTCGTGCTCGCAGTCGACACCAGTGCGCCGGCAACGGTCAGCGACAGCCGCGTGCCGGAGCCGTTGGAGGCGATGGTCGGCGTCTCGCAGATCCTGACGCGGGCGCTGGTCCAGCGCATGATCGAGCGCCAGCCGCCGGACATCCTGATCCGCGCCGGCGGCGAGGGCTTCGGCGGGCTCGACTTCTTCCGCTGGCAGGCGATCCTCGAGGCTGCCGAGCCGGCGAAGGAAGAGGTCAAGCGGAGGCTGTCAGAGGCGCTCGAACGGGCGGCGTAAGCGCCTCCGGCTCGTCGCAGCGGAAGCCCGGCAGGCCGGCCTCCAGCGCCGCACGCCCCTTCTCCGTCAGGACCACCGCGCGACTGTCCTTGATCCGCGTCACCCAGCCGGCCTCGAAGCAGCGGCAGGCCAATGCCGCCGCGAGCGAACCGGCGAGATGCGGCCGACGTTCGCTCCAGTCGAGGCAGGGCCGCAGCGCAGCGCGCTTGTCCTTGCTTGCAGCAGCGGGGTCGATCCCAAGCTCGGCGAACAGCGCGACGCCGGAACGAGTCAGCCCATAGCCACCATCGGCGACGGTGAGATGCCCGCCGGCGACGAGCGCGTCATGGATGGCTATGCCGAGACGGCCGGCGAAATGGTCATAGCAGGTGCGGGCGCGGGCAAGGTCGGCACCGACGCGCGGCGGCAGGCGCCGCCCGTTCGTCTGCCCCCCGGAGAGCACCATCAACCCCTCCAGCGCGGCAGCAACCTCCGGACCGGCGAGTCGATAGTAGCGATGACGGCCTTGCACGGCGACGCCGAGCAAACCGCCCTGCATCAGCTTGGCGAGATGGCCGCTCGCGGTCTGCGGCGCGACGCCAGCCAGGAAGGCGAGCTCCTTCGCCGTCAGGGCGCGGCCATCCATCAGCGCGTGCAGCATGTTGGCGCGGGCGGGGTCACCCATCAGATGGGCGATCTCGGCGAGATAGGGTCCATGCATGGCCATGGCTCGACGCCTCCATTGTGGCTGCCATGATGACGTCCCAGCCAATCCAGGCAAGCGAGGACGCTACGGCGGGGACCGTAGTATCGAAGAGCGACAGCGCTGGTCAGGACTGTCAGAAGTCGCGACATCGCAAATCGGGATCGGCAGGGCCATGGACCAGACGACACTCCTCACCTTCATCGCCGCGACCTTCGTGCTTGCCGGCTTCGTCAAGGGCGTGATCGGGCTCGGCCTGCCGACGATCGCGGTCGGCGTGCTCGGCGTGGTGATGGCGCCGGCGCAGGCGGCGGCGCTGCTCGTCATCCCCAACCTCGTCACCAATAGCTGGCAACTGACCGGCCCGAAGCTCAAGGCGATCGCGATCCGACTCTGGCCGATGCTGGCCGGGACTTGCGTCGGCACCTGGGCCGGCGCCGGACTGCTGGAAAAAGCCAAGGACGGTTCGGCGACGCTTTGGCTCGGTATCGCGCTGGTGCTCTATGCGCTGGTCGGGCTGAAGGCGGCCAAGCTGCGCGTGCCGGAAAAGGCCGAGATCTGGCTCGGCCCGCTGGTCGGCGTCATCACCGGCGCCGCCACCGCGGCGACCGGCGTCTTCGTGCTGCCGGCGGTGCCCTATCTGCAGGCACTCGGCTTCGACAAGGACGAATTGGTGCAGGCGCTCGGCCTCTCCTTCATCGTCTCGACGATCGCCCTGTCCTTCGGGCTGGTCGGCGCCGGCGCGCTCGATCTCAAGGTCGCCGGAGCGTCATTGCTAGCGCTGCTGCCGGCGCTGGCCGGGATGTGGTTCGGCCAGGCGATCCGCCAGCGCATCTCGGCTGCGACGTTCAAGCTCTGCTTCTTCGCCGGATTGCTGGCGCTGGGCGGCTATCTCGTCGCCCGGACCTTGCTCTGAACTGAGCTGAGCTCAGCGGCCACGCCCCGCATAAGCCAGCCGGCGGCTACGCTTGTAACCGTACCAGGCGATCTCGCGGTCGCCGACATCGACATGGACGAGGCCGTTCGAATAGGATCCGACACCGCCGACGCTCTGGATTTTCTTGGCAACGGCTGCGGCGTTCCGCGGCGAGGTGGCGAGCGGACGGAAGTCGATGGCGTTGCCGCGATAGTGCTGGGAGTTGCGTGCGTGGCGACCGCCGCAGGTCGAGGTGATCTGGATCGGACCGATCTTCGCGGTGAGTTCCTTGATCATGCCGAGGGTTTCCGGCTTCAGGCAGTTCAGCCCCTTCACCTGCGGCTGGAACGAGATCTTCGCGAGATGGGTATCGGCGGCGAAGGAGGGGGACACAGACCAACAGGCCGCGGACAGCGCAGCCAACGCAACTTTACGCATAATGAAGATTTACCGACTTTGGGGAATGGAAGGCTCAAGCCACCATTCCTTGGTCTGGCTGAGCAGTGCAGCGGCGACCTACGGGCGATAAAAGGCAAAAACAAGGCAGTTTACGACAGGATTTCGGAAACCGATCAGCTCGGGATTTTCCTTACATCACCTGGACTAAGTCGATCGAACTAACTGAACGGCTAAATACTTGGCTGCACATCTATCAGATAATTCACTCTATACGATCTGAAATTGAATTATTACCTACAAGTGCAGTTTTGGCCGAATCCCCTCAAGCATTCGCCCAGCCGGCCGGGCATTCGCCTCGACCGCGCAGCCCTCGGATCGTCTTTCGCGGCTACAGCCCGAATGCGGAGGGGTAGCTGACCGAGCCCCGCTGTCCCGCCAATGCTCCCGGCACGAGCTCCAGCGCCATGAAGGCTTCGCCGGAGAAGGGTGAGGCCAGGGGCCGCGCCAGCGCCGCCGAGAAGCCGAAGCGCGGATAATAATCGGGATGGCCGAGCACGATCACGGCCTCCGCTCCTACAGCCCGCGCCTCACCGAGCGCCGCCGCGATCAGCCGGCCGCCGATGCCCTGCTTCTGCAGCCCCGGCCGCACCGCCATCGGCGCCAGTGCCAGAGCCTTCACGCTGCGGCCGTCGAGCATCGTCGGCAGCCAGCTCAGCAGGATATGGCCCCTGATCGTGCCCTCCCGTTCCGCTACAAGCTCGACTGCCACGAGGCCATCGCGGCGCAGGCGCTCGACAATATCGACTTCCTCCTCGCCGCCGAAGGCTGCACGGTTGAGCGCAGCGATGGCTTCCGCATCGGCCGGCTGCGCGGCTCGGATCGTCTCCGCCATCAGCGCCGCTCCCGGAAGAAATCGCGCAGCAGCTCGGCCGCCTCGCGCTCGCTCAGACCGCCATAGACCTCCGGCGCATGATGGCAGCTCGGGCTGCCATAGAGCCTGACGCCATTCTCGACCGCCCCGCCCTTCGGATCGGAGGCAGCGAAGTAGAGCCGCCTGATCCGGGCGAAGGAGATCGCCGCGGCGCACATCGGGCAGGGCTCGAGCGTGACATAGAGATCGCAATCGATCAGCCGCTCCGACTGGATGGCTTCGCAGGCGATCCGGATCGCCAGCGTCTCAGCATGGGCGGTCGGATCCTTCAGCTCGAGCGTGCGATTGCCGGCGCTGGCCAGCACCTGCCCGTCACGGACGATCACCGCCCCGACCGGCACCTCGCCGCGCTCCGCCGCGGCGCGCGCCTCTGCCAACGCCAGCGCCATCGGCGCCACCTCGACCTGCTTTGCGTCGATCGATCCCATCAAACCTTCATCTTTGACGTCGCAGCGCACGAAAACGCCTGCTACAAGCGCCGGCTAATACCAGATTCAAGAGCCGCTGCCGTCCCGGATCGCTTCGCAACCCGGTCCGCAATGATCCGGCTTCAGGAGCCACCATGAGCGACGACAACAACCAGAAAAGCCGCGGCCCGCGCAAGGGCGGCGGAACCGGCGGCCGCGGCGGCGGGCGCGACGGCGGCCCGGGACGCGGAGGCCCCGGCGGCCGGCCGCCCGGACGTGGCGGCAAGCCGCCCTTCCGCTCGCGCGATGGCGAGGAGCGGCCCCGGCGCGCACCGACCGAGGGTGCCGAACGCCGCAGCGAGGGCGAGCGCCCGGCGCGGCGCTTCGAGAAGAAGCCGTTCGGCGATCGGCCGCCACGCGAGGGCGGTGAACGGCCATTCCGTGACCGTGGCGGTGACGAACGCCGGACCAGCCGGCCGCCACGCGATGGCGACAGGCCAAGCCGCGAGAGGACTGGCGGCGATAGGCCCGGCGGCTTCGGGCGTCCTTCTCGCGACGGTGCACCGTCCCGTCCACCCCGCGATGGAGACCGTCCCCTCCGTGGGCGTGGTGACGACGAGCGTCGTGCGGCGCGCCCCGCCCGCGAAGGCGGCGAACGTCCCTTCCGCTCGCGTGACGGTGAAGAGCGCCGGCCGCCGCGGGACCGCGGCGATCAACCGGGCCGCAGCGAGCGCCCCTTCCGCGAGCGCAGCGGCAGCGGCGAGCGCCCTGCCCGGCCGCCACGCCGCGACGACCGCGGTGAGGGCCGCAGCTTCGGCGGCGGCAAGCGCTTCGACGCGCCGCACGGCAGCAATCCGACGCGCAGCCGGCCCGATCGGGCGCATCGCAACGCCGCCGAGATCGCCGAGGCCGTCTCGGTCCCGGCCGCGCCGCAGGAACCCGAGCGCATCGCCAAGGTAATGGCTCGCGCCGGCGTCGCCTCGCGCCGCGACAGCGAGGCGCTGATCGCGGAAGGCCGCGTCAGCGTCAACGGCAAGGTGATCGAGAGCCCGGCGCTCGATGTCGGCCCGAACGATGTCGTGCTGGTCGATGGCGAGCCCTTGCCGGCGCGCGAGCGCACAAGGCTGTGGTTCTACCACAAGCCGCGTGGCCTTGTGACGACCAACCATGATCCGGAAGGCCGCCCGACCGTGTTCGACGCGCTGCCGGAAGACCTGCCGCGCGTGCTCTCGGTCGGCCGGCTCGACATCAACACCGAAGGCCTGCTGCTGCTGACCAATGACGGCGGGCTGGCGCGGATGCTGGAGCTGCCAGAGACCGGCTGGCTTCGGCGCTATCGCGTGCGCGCCTTCGGCCAGGTCAACCAGGCGCAGCTCGACACGCTCCGGGGCGGCGTCACCATCGACGGCGTGCAGTACGGTCCGGTCATCGCCCAGTTCGAGCGCGAGCAGGGTTCGAACACCTGGCTGACCGTCGACCTGCGCGAGGGCAAGAACCGCGAGGTCAAGACGGTGCTGGAGCACCTCGGCCTGCAGGTGAACCGGCTGATCCGGGTCTCCTTCGGCCCGTTCCAGCTCGGCGACTTGCCGGAGGGCGAGGCCGAGGAGGTGCGCTCGCGCGTGCTGAAGGACCAGCTCGGCGCCGAATTGATGGCCAAGGCCGGCGTCGATTTCGACTCGCCGCGCCGCGACGAGATCCGATCGGACGAACGGCCCGCACGCGGCAGGCCCGCGCCCGCCGGCGACGACCGGCCGCGCCGGCGCCCGCGCGAGGAGCAGGCCGAGGAGGCTCGCCCTCTGCGCGGCGACAAGCCGTGGACGCGCGGCGTCTGGCGCGATGTCGAGGCCGAGCCGCAGCGCGAGCGCAAGGCGCCGCCGCGCCGCGGTGCCGACCCGAAGGAGGAACGGCAGGCGCGCGAGGCGACCGGCGCCGTCACGCGCGTGCGCGACAAGGCGATCGCCGATCCCAAGGGCCGGCGCGTCAAGGTCGAGCGCATCAGTGCCAAGCCGAAAGACGAGCCGCGCGAGGACAGGCCGGCACGGGCTCCCCGCGGCGAGCGCCCGGCGCGGACGCCCCGCGAGGAAAGCTTCGGTCGCGATCGCGGCGGTGAATCACCTTGGCGCGGCAGCGGCGACTGGGCCGACAAGCCGCCGCGCGGCAAGCGCCCGCCTAGTGGCGGTCCTGGCACTGACGAGCGCCCTGCCCGCCCGTTCCGCGGCAAGCCGTCCGGCGACCGGCCGGGTGGCGATCGCCCCGGCGGGCGCGGTCCGCGTCCCGGTGGCGGACGACCGCCGCGCTCCGGCCCGCCGCGTTCGGGCGGTGGGCGCGACCGTCGCGGCTGAGGCCTGAGCCATGCGCATCGTCGGGGGCCGCTTCGGCGGCCGGCCCCTCGCCAGCCCGAAGCCGGGAATCGGCGCGATCCGGCCGACCTCGGATCGCCTGCGGGAATCGCTGTTCAACGTGCTGGCGCATGGCCATGGCGATGCGGCCGACGGCGCGCGCGTGCTCGATCTCTTCGCCGGCACCGGCGCGATGGCGTTCGAGGCGCTCTCGCGCGGCGCCGCCTTCGCGCTGCTGGTCGATGACGGGGCCGAGGCACGCGGGCTGATCCGCGAGAACCAGATGGCGCTCGGGCTCGCCGGCTACAGCCGCATCTTCCGACGCGACGCGACCAGGCTCGGCCCGATCACCGGCATGCCTCCGTTCGACCTCGTCTTCTGCGATCCGCCCTATCGCAAGGGCCTGGGCGAGAAGGCCCTCGCCTCGGCCCGCGAAGGCGGCTGGCTGGCGAGCGAGGCGCTGATCGTGTTGGAAGAAGCCGCCGATGCAGAGATCGCGCTGCCGGCCGGGTTCGAGGAGCTCGACCGGCGGGATTATGGCGAGACGCAAGTGCGGTTTCTAAGGGCAGGTTGAAGCGAGGACAGTTCACGCTGCGGAAGCCACTACGCGCCTCAAGACAATTTCGGTTCGACGCAGACGGGGTCGCCGAGCCGAGTGAAGTACGCGTTCAGCGGATACATGCGTCGTGGCAGGAACGTCGCGCCGGTGTGCCCGAGCATCCACAGGACAGCAGCGCTGCCTTGGCTCTGAAGCGTCGCGCCGACCGCATAAGGCTCTGCCTCGGCGATCACCTCGAGCCGGCCGGTAAAGCCGACCATGGGTCCCGTGGCCTCGCGGGCAATGTCGAGACGCAGCGCCGTACGTCCGCATCTTGCGCCCTCGATTACTTCGGTGCCGCACCAACCCTCGCCGCAGCGGACGATATCGAGGGTCAGCTTCGGGCGTGACGCAGACCAGCGGCCGGTCAGGTCGGGCGCATCCGCGGCCCGCACCTCGCTCAACGCCACGCTGGCGACAAGAATCGCGGCCAGCGTACTGGCGCGACGGGAGAAGGCATGGATGCGCGATCGCAGCTTGACCGGGCGGATGCGCCCCAGAGCCATTGTCGCCGGACTGATCATCGCCATCCTCGTCACTCCGACAGCCGGGACCGCGATTGCGGTTGGAAGCGGGTTGCTACCCCTGCCCGACGTCCTGCTACTGGTGCGCCAGAAGCTGCCATTGGCGTTCCCACTCCACATGATCGCGTCGGGGCTGGCGCTGATTTTCATAGCGATCGCGGCGGCCGCGAGGCATCGGCGTGGCGTTCATCGGGCCATAGGCCGCATAGCAACGCTCTGCGTGCTGATTGGTGGATTGACCGCCCTGCCCGTGGCGCTGGCGAGCGAAGCAGGCCCCGTCGCGCGGGCCGGCTTCTTCGTGCAGGGCATCATCTGGCTGGCCCTGCTGATCGCGGCGGTGGTCGCGATCCGGCGCGGCGATACAAAGCGGCATGCGCGGCTGATGATAGCGATGGCGGCGGTGGCGTCCGGTGCGATCTGGCTGCGGCTGGCCCTCTGGCTGGCGATCGCATTGCAGCTCCCGTTCGAGGAGAGTTATGCATTCGCCGCTTGGGCCGCCTGGCTTCTGCCGCTGGGTTTCGTCCTGCTGCTCGGCAGGCCTGGCGTCAGAGAGAGCCGGCTTGAGGGGCACGCGGCGCAGGCACTGCCGCTGCGCACCTGAGCAAGGGGCCTCTACCTTCTCCCGAACAGCTTCTCGATATCGCTGAGCTTCAGCTCGACATAGGTCGGCCGGCCGTGATTGCACTGGCCGGAATTCGGCGTCGCTTCCATCTCGCGCAAGAGCGCGTCCATCTCCTCCGGGCGCAGGCGCCGGCCGGCGCGGACCGAGTTGTGGCAGGCCATCGTCGCCAGGACATGGTCGAGCCGGCGCTCCAGCGAGCCGGCGTCGCCATGCTCGGCGAGCGCGTCGGCGACGTCGCGGACGATGCCTTGCAGGTCGCCGCCGGCGACCGCGGCCGGCGCTTCGCGCACCAGCACGGCGCCGGGACCAAAGCTCTCGATGACGAGGCCGAGCGAGGCGAGATCGGGAGCCGCAGCATTCAGCCGGTCGGCGTCGACGGGATCGAGTTCGACCACCTCGGGCAGGAGCATGGGCTGGCGGGCAATACCGGCCTTGGCCCGCTCGGCCTTGAGGCGCTCATAGACCAGCCGCTCATGCGCGGCGTGCTGATCGACGATGACCATGCCGTCGCGGGTCTGGGCGACGATATAGGTGCCGTGGACCTGGGCGCGGGCCGCGCCGAGCGGCCTGTCGAGCGCGTCCTGCGGCGGTTCGGCGAGATGGGCTCTCGCATCGGCCGAGGGCATGGCGAGATCGGCGAAACCGGCCTGCATCGGCTGGGCTGGGGCTTCGGGAATGCGCCAGTCGGCAACACTGCCGAAATTCGGGCGCTGGATCGTGGCTGGCCCGCCGCCACCAAAGCCGCTGCCTGAGAAGACCGCGCGGAAGGCATCGAGCGTGCGGGCGCCGCCGGTGGTGGTGGCGCGGTGGCCGGCGCCGGCGAGCGCGGCCTTGAGGCTGGAGACGACGAGGCCCCGCACCAAAGCCGGATCGCGGAAGCGGACCTCGCTCTTGGCCGGGTGGACGTTGACGTCGACCACGGCGGGATCGCAGAGCACGTCGAGATAGAGAACCGGATGCCGATCAGAGGGCACAACGTCGGCATAGGCGCCGCGCACCGCCGAGAGCAGCAGCTTGTCGCGCACCGGGCGGCCGTTCACCGCCATGTGGACGCCGGCCAAGGTGCCGCGATGGAAGGTCGGCAGGCCGGCGAAGCCGGAGAGCCGGACGCCCTCGCGCTCGGTCTCGACGGTGAGCGCGTTCTCCGGGAAGTCACGCCCGAGCGCCCGGCCGAGGCGGCGCAGATGGCCGTCGGCGCCGATCGGCTCGGCCGGCCAGTCGAAGGCGCCGGCATGCTCGCCCTCGAGCGAGAAGCGGACCTCGGGATGGGCGATGGCGAGCCGCCGCAGCATGTCGGAGACGGCCTGCGCCTCGGCCCGGTCGCTCTTCAGGAATTTCAGGCGAGCCGGCGTGAAGATGAAGAGATCGCTGACCTCGATGCGGGTGCCGGGCGCCGCGGCCGCCGGCCTGACCGCCCCCTTGGCGCCGGCCTCGACGACGAGGGCACAGCCCTGCGCCGCATCGCGCTGGCGCGTGGTGATCGAGAGCCGCGCGACCGAGCCGATCGAAGGCAGCGCCTCGCCGCGGAAGCCGAGCGAACGGATGGCGAAGAGGTCGCCGTCGGGGAGCTTGGAGGTGGCGTGGCGCTCGACGCTGAGCGCGAGGTCGTCGGGGCTCATGCCGATGCCGTCGTCGACGACGCGGATCAGCTCGCGCCCACCGGCCCGGATGGTAACGGCTATGCTGGTGGCGCCGGCATCGATCGCGTTCTCGACCAGCTCCTTTACCGCCGCTGCCGGCCGCTCGATCACCTCGCCGGCAGCGATGCGATCGACCAGGACGGGATCGAGGCGGCGGATGCTCATGAGAGCTCCTCGGCTGGGAGCGTCAGACCAGACCGACCGGCCGGCCGACGGCCTGGACGAGCAGCTTGCCCTCGCCGAACAGGCGCTGGGCGACGCGGCGGACATCGGCCAGGGTCACCGCGGTGAAGTGCTGGTTGCGGGTCTCGACGAAATCGGGCTGTTCGCCGCGAATTGCGAGGCCAAGCAATTCACCGGCGATCTTCGGCGAGGTGTCGAAACGCAGCGAATAGGAGCCAATGAGGTAGCGCTTGGCCTCCTCGACCTCGTGCTCGCTCGGCCCTTCAGTAACGAGCTTGGCGATCTCCTCGCGGATCACCGCCATGGATTCGGCGACGCGGTCATTGCGGGTCGAGGTGCCGCCGACGAGGAAGCCGCTCTGGCGCAAGGGGATCAGGCTGGAGGAGACGCCATAGGCGAGGCCGCGCTTCTCGCGGACTTCCATGAACAGGCGCGAGGTGAAGGCCGAACCGCCGAGGATATGGTTCAGCACCGTCGCAGCGATGAAGTCGGGATCGCCCCACATCAGGCCGGGGCCGACGAAGCGCAGCACGGTCTGCGGCACGTCGAGATCGACGATACGGGTCTCACCGAGCCCAGCGACCGGCAAAGGCGCGGCGGGCTCGACGCGCGGCGCTCCGGCCGGCAGGGCGCCGAACAGGGCATCCAGCCGCGCGGACAATTCGCTGGCGGTGATGTCGCCGACCGCGACGACCTTGAGACCACCGCGAGTGAAGAGGCCCTGCGTCAGCGCCTTCAGCGCCGCAGGCTCGATGCCACTGACGCTGGCGACGTCACCGCGCTCCGGCCGGCCATAGGGATGGCCGGGAAAGGCGGCGGCGAAGAGCGCGTTGCGGCACATCACGTCCGGATTCTGCGCCTGGCGCTGCAGGCCGGCGATCACCTGTGCCTTGACCCGAGCCACCGCATCGGCGTCGAAGCGTGGCGCGTTGAGGGCGAGGCCGAGCAGTTCGAAGGCGACCTCGCGATGCTGCGACAGGGTCTGGAGCTGGCCGTGGAAATCGTCGCGGCGGGCATCGAAGGAGAGGTTGATGGCGTGGTCGGCAAGCCGCCCCTGGAAGGCCTCGGCGTCGAGATCACCGGCGCCCTCGTCGAGCAGACCGGAGACGAGGTTGGCGCTGCCGGCCGCATTGGCCGGGTCGCGGTTGGCGCCGCCGTCGAAGGCGAAGTCGAGGGCGAGCAGCGGCAGGCTGTGCTCCTCGACCAGCCAGGCCTCGACACCGCAGGTGGCGGTGACGCGCTGGACGGCGAGCGAGGGCCCGGGAGTGGCGGCGGTGGGAGCGAGCGAAACGGTCATCGGCAATCCTCGATGGCAGGCCAAAACCTGCCGGTAATGGCTTTCAGCGCGATATCAGGCGGCGGCCGGCAGGAGCAGGCCGGTGACCGAGCGATCGGGCCTGAGATAGCGCCTGACAGCTTCGGTGACCTGCTCGCGGGTCACCGCCTCGATACGTTGCGGCCAGAACAGCACGTCCTCGACGGTCTCGCCGACAGCAAGGGCCGAGCCGAAGATGCGAGCCAGCGAGGACTGGCTGTCGCGGGCGAAGACCGTCTCGGCGACGAGGCGAGTGCGGGCGCGGGCAAGCTCCAGCTCGGTCGGTCCGTCAGTGATGAAGGCGGCGAGCGCCGCATCGAGCCCGGCTTCGAGCGCCGCCATCGCGACACCCGGACGCGGACTGACCGAGAGCTGGAAAGCTGAACGGTCGACCATCGAGCCCATGAAATAGGCGCCGGCGCCGGCAGCGAGCTCCTGCTCGACGCAGAGCTTGCGATAGAGCCGCGAGGTCGTGCCGCCGCCGAGGATCTCGGCAGCGAGCTCGAGCGCGAAGGCCTCGTCGCGCTGCGGCGAGACATAGGTCGGCGCCAGCCAGGCGCGGCGCAGCGAGGGCTGCTGCACGCGCGGATCGTTGAGGGCCACGCGGCGGGCAGCACGCGGTTCGGGCTCGGCCGGGCGCTTGCGGGCCGGCGCCTCGCCGCGGGCGGGGATCACGCCATAGGTCTCCTGGGCAAGGCGCAGGACCTCTGCCGGCTCGACATCGCCGGCAACGACCAGGATGGCGTTCTCGGGCGTATAGAAGCGCTGGTAATAGGCGAAGGCGTCGTCGCGCGAGAGCCCCTCGATCTCGTGCTCCCAGCCGATGATCGGCGTCCCATAGGGGTGGTGGACATAGAGCGCGCTGGAGAACTCCTCGCCGAGCTGGGCGGCAGGGTCGGCGTCGACGCGCATGCGCCGCTCCTCCAGCACGACGTCGCGCTCCGGCGCAACCACGCTCTCGTCGAAAGCGAGGCCGGTCATCCGGTCGGCCTCGTAGTCCATCATGGCGCGCAGGTGCTCCTTCGGCACGCGCTGGAAATAGGCGGTGTAGTCATAGGAGGTGAAGGCGTTCTCCTGGCCGCCATAGCTCGCGACGATCTTGGAGAACTCACCGGCCGGCCACTTGGCCGTGCCCTTGAACATCAAGTGCTCGAGGAAATGGGCGATGCCCGACTTGGCGGCCGGATCGTCGCCGGAGCCGTTTCGGTACCAGACCATATGGGTGACGACGGGCGCGCGATGGTCGGGCGCGACCACGATCTGGAGCCCGTTGGCGAGCCTGTAGGATTCGATCTGGCTGGCTGTGTTGGCGGGAGCGGTGTGCACCGTCATGACCTTGAAAAGCTCCTGCAGATCGCGAGGTCCAGAAACGAACCGGCCCGGGCCCGGATGGGCCCGAGCCGGGAAAGAGGCTCGTGCTCTAGATAGTCCGGCTACGGCGGAAAACCAACGCAGCGCCCAACAATGGCCGACAGCCTATTGGTTTTCGTAGACCTTCTGGCCGGTCAGGAACTCGCGCTGGCCGACAGCCTGCTTGTCCTCGCGCGGACCGGATACGCCCGGACCGAGCGCGGCGGTCGCAGCCGGGCGACGATAGCCGGTCGGCGGCTCGTGCAGATAGCGGCGGGCCGGCTCGGTGCCGTAGGCGAGGTTCGAGGTATCGGTCTGCGCCTGGCGAGCCGCCATCTCGCGGCCAATTCGGATCGGCTCGATCTGATTGTTGCCGGTGTTGTGGTCGGGAACGATGCCTTCCGGCCCGTTCGCTCGGCCGGCGACGCGGCCGCGGCGCAGTTCCTCCTGCGACATCAGCGGCCTGGTGTTTGCGCGATAGGCCTCGGTGGTCGAGAACAGGACATTGGCGCTGTCGCGCTCGGCCTTGCGGCGGGCGACATCCGGATCATCCGGCCAGGCAGCGCTGCGATTGGCACCAGCCTCCTGCGGCTTCGGCAAGGTGGAGGACGGCGGCACGACCAGCGGCGCGCGCTGCTTGTATTCGATATCCGCCTTGTCACGGCCGAACAGGCCCATGCCATCGACCAGATTCTTGAAGAGCATGCCTTCCTGGGCGAAAGCAGGGGTCGTCGCCAGCAGCAGGCCGCCGGCGAGCAGCATGCGCGAAGCGCGGATCCGATAAGCCATCTCACCTCTCCATACCGATACCTGCCGGCGTCTTGCCTGAGCGACGCGGCGAAAGCATGGCGGGCCTTTTAACCCATATCCGGCGAAATCGGGAGCCCTTTTGCCGGATTGCCGTAAATGAGCTGTGGCCGACCTGTTTGGAAGCGCCTCGGATACGCGCTCAGGCTGCCCTGGAACGGCCCGCCCCCGGCCTCAGCGACTCCCAGAGCAGACCGAGCACCCCGAAGACGATCGCCGCGTCAGCGATGTTGAAGATGTACCAGCTGAAGCTGCCGACGTGAAAATGCACGAAATCGACGACGGCACCGTAGACCATGCGATCGAGCCCGTTGCCGAGCGCGCCGCCGATGATGAGAGCGAGGCTCACCACCGTCAGCTTGTCGTCGGAGCGCCACATCCAGCGCCAGAGCCAGATCGCCGCAACGATGGAAAGCACGACCAGCGCCCAGCGACCGATATCGGTCGACTGCTGGAACAGGCCGTAGGAGATGCCGCGATTCCAGGCGAGCACGATCTCCAGGAAGGAGGCGAGCTGGAACGGCCCCTCCTCGGCCAGTCTCAGGCCGAAGAGCAGCCAGAGCTTCAGTGCCTGGTCGAGCACGAAGGTCAGCGCGACGATCAGGGTGCCGAGACGGCGCAGTGATGGCGTCTGCGTGCTCACGCAGCGCGCCCGATCTCACGCAGCGCCTTGGCGTCACGCGGCGTCACCTCGGGGAAACCAGGTTCGGCCGTCGCCGGGTCGAAATACTTCCAGGAGCGGGCGCATTTGATGCCCGAGGCGCGCACCGGCACCACGGCGACACCAGGCACATCCGGCAAGCGGAAGGCCTCGGCCAGCCCTTCGCCGTCGGCGATCTTGGCGCCGGAGGTGATGCAGATCTCGGCGAGATCGAGCCCACTCAGCGCCGCGCGCAGATCGGGATCGGCGATGTGGACGATCGGCGCGGCCTCCAGCGAGGAGCCGATACGCTTGGCCGCACGCTCCAGTTCGAGCGCGCCGGTGACGACGCGGCGCACGCGCCGGATCTTGGCCCAGCGCTCGGCCAGCTCGGGATCAAGCCAGGCGCCATCCGCCTTGGCGAAGAGCTCGAGATGGACGGAACCGTCGCCGGCCTTCGCCTGCGGATAACGGTCGAGCCAGGCTTCTTCGGCGGTGAAGACCAGGATCGGCGCGAGCCAGGTCGTCAGGCAGCGGAAGAGATGGTCGACGACGGTGAGCGCGCTCTTGCGGACATGGCTGGAGCGCGGATCGCAATAGAGCGCATCCTTGCGGACGTCGAAATAGAAGGCCGAGAGCTCGGTGTTCATGAACTGCGAGAGCAGGGTCACGACCTTCTTGTAGTCGTAGGTGCGGTAGGCCTCCTCGACCTGCGGACCGAGCTCGGCAAGGCGATGCAGCATCAGCCGCTCCAGCTCCGGCATGGAGGCCGGATCGGCAACGCGGACCGTCTCGTCGAAATGGGCGAGCGTGCCGAGCATCCAGCGCATGGTGTTGCGCAGCTTGCGATAAGTCTCGACGAAGGTCTTGAGGATCTCCTTGCCGATGCGCAGGTCGTCGGAATAATCGGCCGCCGCGACCCAGAGGCGCAGAATGTCGGCGCCGGAATCCTTGATGATGTCCTGCGGGGCGGTGACGTTGCCCTTCGACTTCGACATCTTCTCGCCCTTCTCGTCGAGACAGAAGCCGTGGGTCAGCACCACGTCATAGGGCGCGCGGCCGCGCGTGCCGCAGCTTTCGAGCAGGCTCGAATGGAACCAGCCGCGATGCTGATCCGAGCCTTCGAGATACATCACCTTGTCGCGGCCGCCATCGACGATGCGATGGGTCTTGAGGTCGGCGCGCTTCTCCAGGGTGAAGGCATGGGTCGAGCCTGAATCGAACCAGACGTCGAGCACATCGACGACACGCTCGTATTTGGCGGGGTCGTAGCCATAGGGCTTGAGGAAGCGGGCGCCATCGGTGTCGGTGAACCAGGCGTCGGCGCCCTCCTGCTCGAAAGCCTCGGCGATCGCGGCGTTGACCTTCTCGTCGACCAGGATCTCCTTGCTCTCCTTGTCGACGAAGACAGTGATCGGCACGCCCCAGGCGCGCTGGCGCGAGACCACCCAGTCCGGCCGGTTGGCGATCATGCCGTTGATGCGATTCTCGCCGGCGGCGGGGACCCACTCGGTCTCGCTGATCGCCTTGAGGGCACGGTTGCGCAAGGTATCGGCATTGCCGCCGGCGGTCGGGGCCGGCGCCGCCGGATCGGGCGCGCCGGCATCGCCATAGGGCTTGTCCATGGCGATGAACCATTGCGGCGTGTTGCGGAAGATCACCGGCTTCTTCGAGCGCCAGCTATGCGGATACTGGTGCTTGAGGCGCCCGCGCGAGACGAGGTTGCCGGTCACGGCAAGCGCCTTGATCACGACCTCGTTGGCGTTGCCCTTCTCGCCCTTGTCGGTGATGACCTGCGCACCCTCGAAGCCAGGGGCCTCCCTGGTGAAGCGGCCATCGGCATCGACGGTATAGGGGATACGGGTCTCGATGCCGCGCTCGGCCAGCATGCGGCCATTGGCCATCCAGACGTCGAAGTCCTCGCGGCCATGGCCCGGGGCGGTGTGGACGAAGCCGGTACCGGCATCGTCGGTGACATGGTCGCCGTCGAGCAGCGGCACGTCGAACTCATAGCCCTGGCCACGCAGCGGGTGGGCGGTCGCGAGACCGGCGAGATCGGTGGCGCTGACGTCGCGCTCCAGTTCGTAAGCCTCGACCTTGGCGGTCTTGAACAGCGCTTCGGCGAGGTTCTTGGCCAGCACATAGCGCGCCCCGACCTTGGCCCAGTTGCCGTCCGGGGCCGCTGTGACGCGATAGAGGCCATAGGCGATCTTGTTGTGGAACGAGATGGCGCGGTTGCCCGGAATCGTCCAGGGCGTCGTCGTCCAGATCAGCACCGACGCGCCGGCGAGCGGACCGGAGCCAAGCACCGGGAACGCCGCGAAGATCGTATCGCTGGTGTGCTCCTCGTACTCGACCTCAGCCTCGGCCAGAGCGGTCTTCTCGACCACCGACCACATTACCGGCTTGGAGCCGCGATAGAGCATGCCGTTCTCGGCGAACTTCATGATCTCGCGGGCGATCTGCGCCTCGGCGCCGAAGGCCATGGTCAAATAGGGATCGTCCCAGTCGCCCTCGACACCGAGGCGCTTGAACTCGGTGCGCTGGATATCGACCCATTTCTCGGCGAAGGCGCGGCATTCCTTGCGGAACTCGACGACATCAACGTCGTCCTTGTTCAGCCCCTTGGCGCGGTACTGCTCCTCGATCTTCCACTCGATCGGCAGGCCATGGCAGTCCCAGCCCGGCACATAATTCGAGTCGTAACCGAGCATCTGCTGCGAGCGCGTCACCAGGTCCTTCAGCACCTTGTTGAGCGCGTGGCCGATATGGATGTTGCCGTTGGCATAGGGCGGGCCGTCATGCAGGACGAAGCGGTCGCGGCCCTGCCCGGCCTCGCGCAGCTTGCGGTAGAGGTCCATCCTGGCCCAGCGGGCGAGCAGTTCGGGCTCGCGCTGCGGCAGGCCGGCGCGCATCGGGAACTCCGTCTGCGGCAGGAACAGGGTCTGCGAATAATCGGTGACTTCGGGCTTTTCGGCGGTCTTGTCGGTCATGGTCCGGCTCGGCTGTGCGGATGGCGGCTCGGCATTCGGTGCGGCGCCCATCCTTGAGATGTCACGGGGAAGCGATCGTCGTCCCGGCCTGCGCAAGCGCCCGCGCCATCAGCGCAGGGCGGCAGCCGGGCCGGTAATTCGCCGAAGCGGAACGGAGTGCGGAGCGGGCATGGCCGGCTTCTAGCAAAGCGTCGTCAAGGAAGGAAGGCCGGCGTCGCCGCCAGGATGCCGCGCGCGCTTGCGCTGTCGGCATCCATCTGGGCGATCAGCGCCTCGAGAGAGTCGAATTTCGCCTCGCCGCGCAGGAAAGCGACGAAGGCGACGTCGACCGTCTTGCCATAGAGGTCGCCGGAGAAATCGAAGACGAAGGTCTCGAGTTTTGGCGCGCCGTCGTCGAAGGTCGGCCGGCTGCCGAAGCTGGCGACGCCGTCGTGCCAGACGCCGTCGATCTTCATGCGAACCGCATAGATGCCGAAACGCAGGCGGCAATCATGGCCGAGATGCATGTTCGCGGTGGGGTAGCCGAGATCGCGGCCGCGCTTGTCGCCATGGACAATCTCGCCACGCACGAACCAGGGCCGGCCGAGCAGCGCCGCGGCATGATCGACATCGCCGGCTTCGAGCGCGGTGCGGACCAGCGTCGAGGACACGGGCTCACCGAGGAAGGTAAAGGGCGGCACCACGGCGACGGGAATGCCGGCATGGCCGGCGCGGGCCTGCAGCATCTCGGGCGAGCCGGTGCGGCCCTTGCCGAAATGGAAATCATAGCCGCAGACGAGGCCGGCAGCGCCAAGCTGGCCGAGCAGGAGGTCATCGACGAAGGCCTCGGCGGGAATGCCGGCGACGGCGCGGTCGAACGCTATGACGAAGCTGGGGCTGAGCCCGAGATCGGCGAGAAGCGCGACCTTGATCGACTCGGGCGTCAGCCGGAACACCGGCTGCTCGGGCCGAAAGACGCTGCGCGGATGCGGCTCGAAGGTCAGCGCGGCGGCGCTGGTTCCCTGCTGCGCCGCCATCTCGCCCGCGGCGCGCGCGAGCTCGGCATGGCCACGATGCACGCCGTCGAAATTGCCGAGCGCCAGCACCCGGCCGCGCAGATCGGCCGGCACCGGCTTGCCGGGTTCGAGGACGAAGACGGGCTGCGCGTCGGGCCGCGCCGCCTCGGGGGATGAGGTCATGGAACGCTGGGTCGGCGCCGGGAAGCCCCGGCTAGCCTCGTGTTTGGCCCCAAGCGGCAGGAAGCGTCAAGGCCGGTTCAGCCCTATGCGGCTGCGCGCGGCAGCGCGACCCAGGCCTCGCCTTCCAACACCGCCTTGCCGTCGACCAGGCATTCGCAGAACAACCGGGCGCGGCGGCGCTCCGGCACGAGCTCGGCCACCTCGACACGGGCGGTGACGACGTCGCCGATCTTCACCGGCGCTAGGAAATTGAGGGTCTGCGAGAGATAGACAGCGCCAGGTCCCGGCAGGCGCGTGCCGAGCAGGGCCGAGACCAGGCTCGCCGTCAGCATGCCATGGGCGATGCGCTGGCCGAACTTGGTCGAGGCGGCGTAACGGTCGCAGAGATGGATCGGATTGGCATCGCCCGACAGGTCGGCGAAGAGCGAGATGTCGCGCTCCATCACGGTGCGCATCAGGCTTTCACGCTGGCCGACGACCAGATCCTCGAAGGCATGGACTTGATAGAGCGCGCTCGCCATCATCGGTCAGCTCTCGCAACTGCAGCACGGAAGAAGACCGCCTGCGTCCAGAAACGAGCGAGGAGCGTCCCATAGTTCGCTGCATCGCACCATTGAACTTTGGTGCCTGTTGCCTTGTCTCCCCTTCCTCCCAAAGTCGTATGCCGCTTGGTCACTCGGCGACCGGGTTAACGGCTTTGAAACGCCGAGCACCTATGACAATTGACCCAAGGTCGCTGCTCTGCGAGAGCGGCCACGCGCCGGCGCCGTTGGGCCCTGCTGACTACTTGCTAGGAGCACCGTCATGGCTGTCGACCCGTCAATGCCGATCCTGGTGGTGGACGACTACCAGACGATGGTGCGGATCATCCGCAACCTCCTGAAGCAGCTCGGCTTCGAGAATGTCGACGACGCCTCCGACGGCAATGCCGCGATCGCCAAGATGCGCGACAAGAAATACGGGCTGGTGATCTCGGACTGGAACATGGAGCCGATGACCGGCTACGAATTGCTCCGCCAGGTCCGCAACGAGGACGCCATCGCCGAAACGCCCTTCATCATGGTGACGGCGGAATCGAAGACCGAGAACGTCATCGCCGCCAAGAAGGCCGGCGTGAACAATTACATCGTCAAGCCGTTCAACGCGCAGACGCTGAAATCGAAGATCGAGGCGGCCTGCGCGGCCTGAGTCGCGGGTTACGCAGCTTTCGTTCAGCCCCCCGCCCTTCCGGAACTTCGCGCTGCGAAGGGCCCGGAACCCAGAACCGATGCCGGATCAAGCGACGCGCTGCGATCTCGGCGCCTCGCTTCTACACGCATCGGCTCCGGATTCCGGGCTCGCTGCTACGCAGCGCCCCGGAATGACAGCGTGTTTCCGGCGAGCGCCTTACCAGGCCAGATGCGGCATGGCGTAGTCGGGCCGGTGGCTCTGTCGGCCGAACCAGCCCTGCAGCGCCTCGTTCGACAAGCCCGCCATCTCGCCCGCATGGATGCCGGCGACGCACATCAGCGAAGCCAGGCCATACTGCGCGGCACCAGCGATGTCTGTGCGGATCGCGTCGCCGATCGCGAGGATGCGCGCTTTCTCGATCGTCTCGCCGCGCAGCTCCTGGCCGATGCGGATGGCGAGATCGTAGATCGGCGCATGCGGCTTGCCGGCATAGATCGCCTCGCCGCCGAGCGTCTCATAGGCCACCGCAAGCGAGCCGGCGCAGGGCACGATGCGCCCGCCACGATCGACGACAAGGTCCGGATTGGCGCAGATCAGCGTCAGGCCGCGGCGAGCGAAATCCGCGAGCTGGTCGGCATAGCTCTCGGCCGTCTCGGTCTCGTCGTCGAACAGGCCGGTGCAGACGACGTAATGCGCCTGCGCCGCGCCGACACGGGGGGCGTCCAGTCCCGCCATGAGTGGCAGGTCTCGGGACGGCCCGAGATGATAGAGCGGCTCGCCGGCGCGGTGGGCGATCAGGTCGCGCGCGACGTCGCCAGAGGTGACGATCGCGTCGAAGGCGTCGCCGGGCACGCCGAGCTTGCCGAGCTGGACGGCGATCTCCGAGCGCGGGCGCGGTGCGTTCGAGACCAGCACGACGGTGACGCCGCCCGCGCGCATCCGGGCCAACGCATCGCAGGCGGCGGCGAAGGGCGCGACGCCGTTATGGACCACGCCCCAGATGTCGCAGAGGCAGAGCTCGTACTGGCCGATGACGGGCGCAACCCCGGACAGAAGGCGGGTCGATGACGGCACTGGAGAAAGCTCCCACGAATAGGCGCCGCCTGTTTACGCGGCTTCGGAGGCGCGGGCCAGCACTTCGGCCTCCGAGGAAGAGATCAGGCGGTCGCGCGGCGCAGGATGTCGCGGAAAGGCACGCGCTTCACGGCCGGCGGCGGCGCCATCGCTGGGTGCTCGACCACCTCGGCCGAGGCAGGCGGCGCCATGGCAGCGGCCGGCTTGGGAGCCGCTGCGGCCTCAGCCGTCTGCGGCTCGGCGAAGACCTCGGGCCTGACCGGGCGCGGCGGCGAGAAGACGACGCCCTGGCCGAAGCCGATGCCGAGATCGAGCATGTCGGCGACCATCGGATCGTCCTCGACCTCCTCGGCGACGAGCTGGATCGAACCGCGGGCGAGCTGAACCGCGATATCGCCCGCCGCGATATCTGCGAGCTTGCCACCGCGTGCTTCCGCGAGCAGCAGCGCCGCCGAGACCTTGACGAAGCGCACGCCGCGATCATGCAGCGAGACCGGGTCGAAACGCAGATCGGCGACATGGTCGAGCGCAAAGCGCACGCCATTGGCCGACATGGCGCCGAGCAGCCCGAGGCTCGCGGGCTCCAGCGCTCGGAAGACGCGCTGCGGCACCTCGATGACGAGGTTGCCGATATGGTCGTGGTATTTTTCCAGGATGCGCGACAGCGCCGCCAAGGCGCGTGACGAGCCCCAGGTCGCCGCGCTGAAATTGCAGGAGACGAAGAGCTCGCCCGGCTTGCTGCCGAGATGGCGGGCGATGGCCAGCGCCCGCGTCAGAACGAGCGCATCGAGCGTCGGGCCGAAGCCGCGCTCCTCGACCGTGGTCAGGAATTCCGAAGGAAGCAGCAGCGTCTTCTCGTCGAGCCTCAGCCGGACGAGTGCTTCATATCCCCGCGTCCGGCGCTGCGGCAGGCTGACGATCGGCTGGAGATGGACTTCGACCTGCCCCTTCGCCAGAGCTTCGCTGATCAGGGCGGCGCGCTCCTCGGCAGCGCGACGCTGTGCCGCCTCGGCCGGATCCTGCCGTGTCGCGACCAGAGGCTCAGGAGCGCGGAACTCGGAACGGTCAGGGACCAGAGCCGCAATCCGCGCCGGTTGCGGCGGCGGATTGGCGAGCCGGCCTTCAATACGGCTGAGCTGGTCGTCATGCTCGCCCAATGTCGTCGCAACCTGCTGCAGGAGGTCGCCGAGCAGGCCGACTTCGGCCGTCAATTCGTGGAGCATCGCCTTGGCCGGCGCGGCGTCAGCCTCGCCCATCGGCACCTGGTCGAGGCGCTTGGCCATCGCGTCGACGCGGATGGCGTTGGTCGCAAGGCGGACCTTGACCTCGCCGATCGCCGCGAGGAGCTGCTCGCGTTCGCGCGCCGCGCTGCGACGTGCCAGAGCAGCCGCTCCGGCCAAGCCGAGCCCGGCGCTCAGCAATCCCACCGCATTGGCGAGATTGCCCGGCAGGAGCAGGATCGCGGCGGCGCCCAGCGAAAAGCCGACGACGCCGCTGGCGGCCGGAGAGAGAGCGCTGAGGCGGATGCGAGCCAAGGGCTGAAATCGCGCAAGGGGTTGAGGGGCAACGCAACGCTACGAATCAGCTGCGACGCCCACAGGATAGCGGCCAGATTCAGCAACTGCGAGGCCCATCGATGGATTGCGCGACCGAACCCTGCCGGTGTCCCCAGCTCCCGGCCTATCGCAATGGCAGCCCGGCTTGGCCGATCGCAGCCAGGATGCGGTCGATGACCGGCGGCGAGAACCCTTTGCGCGTCAGAAAAAGCCGCGCATCGAGGGCAAAGAGCGGCTCGGCCTGGCCCAGCATCCGCAAGGCTTCCTCCAGCGCGTCACGATCCCCCGCCGCGGCGCTCGCCACGGCACGCGCGACCAAGGCAAGCGGCGTCTCCTCCGCCTTGATCAGGGAGGCCTGGTTCTCCGCGAGCTTGTTCGCGCCGGTCAGATAGGCCGCGAAGTAGAGGAAGACATCATACCAGGAAGGCCGGCCATTGCTCAGCGCAACGGCGCGCTCGAGCAAGGGCAGCCCCTCGGCCGCCCGGTCGAGCTGGACGTAGCGCGCGCCGAGATCGGCCATGATGTCGGGATCGTAGGGGTTGCGCGTCATCGCCTCCCGGCCGGATTTGAGCGCCTCTTCCGTCATGCCGCGCAGGAACTGCGCCTCCATCAGGGCCTGATGGGCGCGCGCGCTCGCCGGCGCCAGCCTCACGGCAGTGAGCGCGGCGGCAAGGGCCCGGTCGAGCGGCGAGCCGGAGCGCACGTTCAAACCGGAGGCGTATTCATCCACAGTGAGCAAGGCCAGATGTGACCAGGCCGGATGGAAGTCGGGATCGCGCGCAACCAGTCCGTCAAGGCAGTTGCGCGCGGCAAGATGATCATCCGCCCTCATATGCCGGCGGAAATTGAGCGCCTGGTAGATGCAGGCGATGCCGGGGGGCAGCGTGGCGAGCCTGAAGTCGGCATGCAGGATGCCGAAGGGCTGCGCCAGCCGGATCGCCACACTCTGCGCCAGCTCGCGCAATTCCGTGCCGTCGCTCACGGCCGCCAGGCTGCGCGCGCCGGAGGTTGTCCAGACCACGCGCCCGTCCTTCGCCGCGCTCAGCCGCACGAACCCCTCGACCTTGTCGCCCGCTCGCGACGTGTTGAGGGTCAGGACATAATCGGCGCCTTCCTCCGGTCGCAACGCCGTCGCCGGCGACTTGACCACGAGCAGGTCGTCGAAGCGGGCCATGGTGTCGACGAGATGGCGCATGAACAGCCGCGCCGCATCCTCGACCACGGGATCGACGATGTCTCCGGCGACCACAACGGCAACCACGGGCAGACTCGCAGGTGTCGCGACCGGCTCGGGAGGCTGCGCCGAAGCGGACTGGTCGGGCGCACCGGGGATTGCGGGGCGCGGCGCCTGCATGTCCCCGCTCGACATGGCGATATTCGGCTCCGGCTCGCCCCGCTGCCAGGCCATGAACGCGACCATGCCGGTCAGAGCCAGCGCGGTAGCCGAATAGATCCAGGCGCGCCATCGCCTGCCGGCGGCCGGGATGGCCTGCGCAGACTGGAAGCTCGCGGTTGGAGCCTCGGGCTCCGGGAAGCCCAGCCGCGTAAAGCTCGGCACATAGGCACCGACGGGAATCGCGATCCGCACGGGATCGCGCACGCCCTCAGCCGCGAAATAGAGATTGAGCGCCTTGCGCAGGCGCCCCGCCTCGACGCGCACGATCGGGTCAGATTGCGGATCGAACTCGGGCGGGCGTCCGAACGCTTCGACAGCAATGGTATAGCCCTTGAGCTCGGCGGCGCGGCCGGCCAGGGCCTGCTCGACGACATAGCTCAGAAAGGCGGTCAGCTGCGGCGCGCTGCGAAAGATGTCAGACGCGAGGACGCGGTCGAGCTGCGCGCGGATATCCTCCGGCGCGATCGACTCGCTCCCGTCCCGACCGGCAACGCCTTCAGTCATTGGGGCGTAGTCCAGTGTTACCCCCTTGTTCAGACTACGCCGGAAACGACGTTACGTCACCTGCCCCGAGCGGCGGGCCGCCGCTCGCCGGACGCAGGCATGCCCCGAGCCGACATGGATTTACAGCCCCGACCGCGCTGCTAGGTTGAGGAAGCTTTAAAAAACTAAATGGGACCGGATCATGACCTCTGCGCCGAGCGCCATCAGCTCTCCGAACGATCTCGAAGCCTACTGGATGCCGTTCACGGCGAACCGGTCGTTCAAGCAGAACCCGCGCATGGTCGCCCGGGCCGAGGGCATGTTCTACTACACCCCCGAGGGCAAGCCGGTGATGGACGGCACCGCCGGCCTGTGGTGCTGCAATGCCGGCCACGCCCGCGAGCCGATCATCCAGGCGATCCAGGCGCAGGCGCGCGAGCTCGATTACGCCCCGTCCTTCCAATACGGCCACCCCAAGGTCTTCGCCGCCGCGGCCCGCATCGCAGCGCTGGCGCCGGGCGATCTCGACCATGTCTTCTTCGCCGGCTCGGGCTCGGAAGCGGCGGATTCGGCGCTGAAGATCGCCCTCGCCTACTGGAACGTCTCGGGCAAGGGCTCGAAGACGCGTCTGATCGGCCGCGAGCGCGGCTATCACGGCGTGGGCTTCGGCGGCATTTCCGTCGGCGGCATGGTCAACAACCGCAAGTTCTTCGGCGGGCTTTTGACCGGCACCGACCACATCGCCCACACCTACGACCGCGAGAAGCAGGCCTTCAGCAAGGGCGAGCCGGACTATGGCGCGCATTTCGCCGATGACCTTGAGCGCGTCGTCGCCCTGCACGACGCCTCGACCATCGCCGCCGTGATCGTCGAGCCGATGGCGGGCTCGACCGGGGCGCTGCCGCCGCCGAAGGGTTATCTCAAGCGGCTGCGCGAGCTCTGCGACAAGCACGGCATCCTGCTGATCTTCGACGAGGTCATCACCGGTTTCGGCCGTCTCGGCTTCGCCTTCGCCGCCGAGCGCTACGGCGTCATCCCCGACATGATCACCTTCGCCAAGGGCGTGACCTCCGGCACGGTGCCGATGGGCGGCGTGATCGTGCGCAAGCACATCTACGACACGTTCATGAAGGGCCCGGACAACGTCATCGAGCTGTTCCACGGTTACACCTATTCGGGCCACCCGCTGGCGGCCGCCGCCGCGCTGGCCTCGCTCGACATCTATCGCGAGGAGGGCCTGTTCGAGCGCGCCCGGGCGATGGAGAGCGCCTGGGCCGATGCGGTGATGAGCCTGAAGGGCGAGCCGAACGTGGTCGACATCCGCACGCTGGGCCTGGTCGGCGCCGTCGACCTTGCGCCGAGGGCGGAAGGTGCCGGCAAGCGCGGCTACGAGGTGATCGAGCGTGCCTTCCACGAGGAAGGGCTGATGATCCGCACCGCCGCCGACACGATCGCCTTCTCGCCGCCACTGATCATCACGGAGACCCAGGTCGAAGAGCTGATCGGCAAGCTGCGGCGGGTGATCCGGGCGGTGGCGAACTGAAGCGGCCGGGCGTCATTCTCGGGCGGAGTGAAGTCCAGACCCGAGAATCTCATGACGAGAAGGCGCGGGCAGGAGCTTCCTCCTGCTTGAGATGCTCGGGTCAAGCCTGAGCATGACGTGCTGCACTCGGTACTATCCCCGCTGCAGCTTGTTGTAGCGGGCGATAAGCCTGTCGCGCTTCAGTCGCGACAGGCGGTCGATCCAGAAGACGCCGTCGAGCTGGTCGATCTCATGCTGATGGCAGACGGCGAGCAGGCCATCGGCATCCTCGCTCTGCTCGCGCCCGTCGAGATCGACATAGCGCACACGGATGCGAGCATGGCGTTCGAGCTCGTCGGTGACGCCTGGCATCGAGACGCTGCCCTCGGTGTGGCGGATGGTTTCGCGCGAGACCTGGTCCAGCACCGGATTGGCGTAGATGCGAACCTCTCCCGGCGTCAGCTCCAGCACGACGAGCCGCGACGACACGCCGATATGCGGCGCGGTGATGCCGATGCCGGGCGCTGCCCGCATCGTGTCGAGCAGGTCTTCGGCCAGCGCACGCAGATCCGCATCGAAGCGCGTGACCGGCACTGCAGGGAGGCGCAAACGTGGATCGGGAAAGTTCAAAATCGGCCGCACAGGCATGAATTCAAATTTTCCCCGGTCCAAGGCCAGCTGAGTCTAGTCCCATGCCGCTCAGAGCGACCATAGGGGAAAGACCTGAGCTGGCTGGTTGAGCCACCATGGTGGCAACATTTCAGCCGCTTCAGCGCGCAACACGCCAGGCGACGAGGAGAGCGAGAGCCGCCGGCACGGCGAAGACCACCGCCAGGATCGGCAATTCCTCGCGCACCGAATAGCCGGCTCTGGTGACGCCGACCCACATGTTGACCAGCGCGATCGCGAGCCAGGCCGGCACGAAAAGCTTGGCCGCAGTCGCGAAGGCCGGCTCGGCCCCGCCCCAGAGCTTGCCGAACAGCAGGAACAGCCCAAGCAGGACCACCCCGCCGCCGATCACCATCGCCATGTGCATGCGTCGTTCCTCAACTCGGGGAAACTCGCTCGTGCCGTCTTGATAGCCTTGCGAGGATAGACGGGAGCTGAATGAACGCTTCAGCTCCCATCAAGAAAAGTGGCCGGCCGTCTCGGAGAGAGCAGCCGGCCGGCGCCTCATTTCGTGGTGTAGCCGCCATTGACCAGGATGGTCTGGCCGGTCATCCACCAGCCGTCCGAGACCAGGAAACGGATGAAGGGGACGATGTCCTCGATATCGGTGAGCCCGGTCTTCGAGAACTTCGAGAGAGCCGCCGCAGTCTTGTGATAGGCGACCGCATCCGCCCCCTCGGCGGGATAGAAGAACGGTGTGTCCATCGGACCGGGGCCGATCGCGGTGACCGAGATGCCGCGATCGCCGAACTCCTTCGAGGCAGCGCGGGTGAAGTGCTCGACCGGGGCCTTCATCCCGGCATAGGCGGCATAGAACGGGGTGAAGGCGCCGAGCAGCGAGGTCACCAGCGTGCAGATCTTGCCGTCATTGTTGAGCGCCTTGCCGGCCTCCTTGATGAAGAAGAAGGCCGATTTCGAGTTCACCGCGGCCATCTCATCGTATTCGGCCTCGCTGATCTCGGCCATCGGCTTCTTCAGCACCTTGCCGACGGTGTTGATCGCGATATCCGGCCGGCCGACGGCAGCGACGACATCGGCGAAGAGCTTCTCGACAGCACCGGCGGTGGTGAGATCCGCCTGGAAGGCGGCCGCCTGCGCACCGGCTGCCTTCACGGCGGCAACGGTCGCATCCGCATCGGCCTTGGTCGCGGCGCTGTTGTAGTGGATGGCCACCGCCTTGGCGCCATGGGCGGCGAGGTCGCGGGCGAGCAAGCCGCCGAGATTCTTGGCGCCGCCGGCGATGATGACGGTCTTGCCCTTGATTGCGTGGTCGGCCATGGCCCGGTCTCCTGTTGTGCTGCGAAGGCGTTTCGCCCTGTCAGCAAAGTAACCAGCCGATTGTCCCGATAAAGCCGGATAAGCTGACATGACTTGTCAGCTACGGCGAACAATCGCATCGTTGGGCGATGGACCGGATCGAGCTCTTCGCCACCTTCGCCCGCGTCGTCGAATGCGCCAGCTTCACCCGCGCCGCCGCGACGCTCGGCCAGCCGCGCTCTTCGGTCTCGGCGGCGATCCGGCTGCTGGAGGATCGGCTCGGGACACGGCTGCTGCATCGCACAACCCGCCATGTCGCGCCGACGCAGGACGGGCTCGCCTTCTATGAGCGCTGCCTGAGATTGATCGCCGAAGTCGAGGAAGCGGAGACATTGTTCCGCAGCGCCGGCGACGGGCCCGCCGGCAAGCTCAGGATCGACGTGCCCGGCCGGATCGGGCGGCTGATCATTGCCCCTGCCCTACCCGTTTTCCTTGCGCGCTATCCCGACATCTCCGTCACGCTCGGCGTCACCGATCGGGCGGTCAATCTGGTCGAGGACAGCGTCGACTGCGTGCTGCGCGTCGGGCCGCTCAGCGATTCCAGCCTGATCGCGCGCAATCTCGGCGAACTCAGGCTGATCAATGTCGCGAGCCCGGCCTATCTGGCGCAGCGTGGGACGCCGGAAAGCCCGGAGGATCTCTCAGCACACGAGGCCGTGCACTATGCCTCGCCCTCGACCGGCGCGGTCGAGGATTGGCAATGGCTGGAGGATGGGCAATTGCACAGCCGGGCGACGGCCGGGCGCGTCACCGTCAACAGCGCCGAGGCCTATATTGCCTGCTGCCTTTCCGGGCTCGGGCTGATCCAGATCCCGGCCTATGACGTCGCCGCGCATCTGAAGGCGGGCGAGCTGGTCGAGGTCATGCCGGAGCACAGGGCGGAGCCGATGCCGGTCGCCCTGCTCTATCCGCACCGGCAGCATCTGTCGCGCCGGCTCAAGGTCTTCGCCGACTGGCTGGAGCCGCTCCTGAGGGAGCAGCTCTTCGCCTGATCAGGCCGCGGCCTTCTTCTCGGCCGAGCCGTAGAAGCTCTCCCCGGTCTTGGCCATGCGCTTCAGCAGCCGGTTCGGCTTGAAGCGCTCGCCATGCTTCTTGGCGAGGCTTTCGCAGAGCTTCACGAAGGCGGCCGTGCCCATATTGTCGATGTAGGAGAGCGTGCCACCCGAATAGGGCGCGAAGCCGAAGCCGATGATCGAGCCGACATCGGCTTCGCGCGGATCGGTGACGACGCCTTCCTCATAGGTCTTGGCCGCTTCGAGCGCCTGGGTGACCAGAAGCCGATGCTTCAGCTCCTCCATGTCGATCAGCTCGGGCTCGAGCTTGTTCTTGGTGAGCTCGGCAAGGCCGGGCCAGAGCCGCTTGGGACCGGCTTCCGGATAGTCGTAGAAGCCCTTCCGGTTCTTGCGGCCGAGGCGGCCGTGCTTCTCGACCATCTCGTTGAGGAGCTTCTCCTGCGCCGGGTCGACGGCGCCCTCGCCGAGCTGCGCCTTGGTCGCCTTCAGCACCTTGTAGGCGAGATCGACCGCGACCTCATCATTGAGCGAGAGCGGACCGACCGGCATACCGGCCTGCTTGCCGGCGGCCTCGATCATCGCCGGCGGCACGCCTTCCATCAGCATGAGGTGGCCCTCGCGGATGTAGTTGCCGACGCAGCGATTGGCGTAGAAGCCTCTGACGTCATTGACGACGATCGGCGTCTTCTTGATGGCGCGGACGAAGTCGAGCGCCATGGCGAGCGCCTTCTTGCCGGTCTTCTTGGCCATGATGATCTCGACCAGCAGCATCTTCTCGACCGGCGAGAAGAAATGGATGCCGATGAAATTCTTCGGGCGCTCGCTGTGCTCGGCGAGGCCGGTGATCGGCAGCGTCGAGGTGTTGGAGCCGAAGATGGTCTTGGGGCCGACCACGGCCTCGACCTTGGCGATGACCTCGGCCTTGACCTTGGGGTCCTCGAACACCGCCTCGACGATGAGGTCGCAGCCCTTGAGGTCGGCATAATCAGCCGAGGCCTTGATCCGGCCGAGCAGCGCGTCGCGATCGGCGGTCTTGGCGCGGCCCTTGGTGATCTGGTCGGTGACCAGCTTGTGCGAATAGGCCTTGCCCTTCTCGGCCGCCTCAACATCCCTGTCGATTAGTACCACCTCGATACCCGCATTGGCGGTGACATAGGCGATGCCGGCGCCCATGAAGCCGGCGCCGACGACGCCGACTTTCTTCAGCTTGGAAGCGGGGACGTCGGCAGGGCGGCGGGCGCCCTTGTTGAGTTCCTGCATCGAGACGAAGAGCGAGCGGATCATCGAGGCCGCCTCCTTCGTCCGCAGGATCTTGGCGAAGTAGCGGCTCTCGACCTTCAGCGCGAGGTCCATCGGCAACTGCAGGCCCTCATAGACCGCGCTCAGGATGGCGCGGGCGGCCGGGTAGTTGTCGTTGGTCTCGCGGCGGTAGATCGCGCTGGCCGGCGGCCATATCTGCATGCCGGCCGGCGAGTGGACCTTATTGGAGGGCAGCTTGAACTTGGGGTCTTCCCAGGGCTGCTTGGCCTGCGGATTGGCCTTGAGCCATTCCTTGGCGGCGGCGACGATCTGGTCGCGCGGCAGGGCGGCATGGACGAGGCCCATATTGCGGGCCGGCAGCGCCTTGATCTGGTCGCCCTTGAACATCATCTGCAGCGCGTCGCCGGTCTGCATCAGGCGCGAGACGCGCTGGGTTCCGCCGGCGCCGGGGAACAGGCCGACCTTGATCTCGGGCAGGCCGACGCGGGTCGAGGCATCGTCGGAGACAACACGCAGCTGGCAGGAGAGCGCGAGCTCGAAGGCACCGCCGAGGCAGACGCCATGGATCGCCGCAGCGAACGGCTTCCCGCAGGTCTCGAGCTTGCGGTAGAGCAGTGAGAGCTTGCGGCTCTCGTCGAAGAAGCGCTGCATGGCGATCTGCTCGCCCTGCTCCTTCGCCAGCTTGACATAGAGGTCGCGCAGGCCCTGCAGCATGGTGAGGTCGGCGCCGCCGGAGAACGAGTCCTTGCCGGAGACGATGACGCAGCCCTTGATCGTCTCATCCGAGGCGACCTTGTCGACGACCTGATTCAGCTCTTCCATCACCTGCGGGGTGATGACGTTCATCGAGCGCTCGGGCATGTCCCAGGTCAGGGTGGCGATGCCGTCGGCGTCGGTCTCGAAGCGGAAATTGACGAGGTTCATCGGCTCTCTCCTCAAACCCGTTCGATGATGGTGGCGACGCCCATGCCGACGGCGACGCAAAGCGTGACCAGCGCGGTCTGCTTGTTGGTGCGCTCAAGCTCGTCGAGGACGGTACCCAGGATCATCGCGCCGGTGGCGCCGAGCGGGTGGCCCATGGCGATGGCACCGCCATTGACGTTGAGCACGGCGTCGTCGATGTCGAAGGCCTGCTGGTAGCGCAGCACGACCGAGGAGAAGGCCTCGTTCAGCTCGAACAGGTCGATGTCCTTTGCGGTCATGCCGGCCTTCTTCAGGACGAGCTCGGTGACGTCGACCGGACCGGTCAGCATCAGCGCGAGATCGGAGCCGGTGGTGGCGAAGGCCTTGATGCGGGCGCGGGGCTTGAGGCCCGCCGCCTTGCCGGCCTTCTTCGAGCCGACCAGCACGGCCGCGGCGCCATCGACGATGCCGGAGGAATTGCCGGCATGGTGGACGTGGTTGACGAACTCGACATCCGGATGCGCCGCGGTCGCGACCGCATCGAAGCCGCCCATCTCGCCCATCTGGACGAAGGAGGCTTTCAGCGCGGCCAGCGCCTGCATGTCGGTCGCCGGGCGAATGGTCTCGTCGCGGTCGAGGATGATCAGGCCGTTGACGTCGGTGACCGGGATCACCGAATTCTTGAAGCGACCCTCCTCCCAGGCTTTGGCGGCGCGCTTGTGCGAGCGCACGGCATAGGCGTCGACATCGTCGCGCGAGAAGCCGTACTTCGTCGCGATCAGGTCGGCCGAGACGCCCTGGGGCATGAAATAGGTGTCGATGGCGACGGATGGGTCGACTGCGATGCCGAAGCCCGAGGCGCCCATGCCGATGCGGGACATGCTCTCGACGCCGCCGCCGATCGTCATCTCCTTCTGGCCGGACATGACCTGCGCCGCGGCGAGGTTCACCGCATCGAGGCCAGAGGCGCAGAAGCGGTTGATCTGCACGCCCGGCACTTCCTTGCCGTAGCCGGCCTTGAGCGCGACGGTGCGGGCGATGTCGGCGCCGGCCTCGCCGACCGGATCGACGCAGCCGAAGACGACGTCCTCGACCAGCTTGGTGTCGAGGGTGTTGCGCTCCTTGAGGGCGCGCAGGGTCTGCGTGCCCAGTTCGATCGCCGTGACTTCGTGGAGCGAACCGTCGGCCTTGCCCTTGCCGCGCGGCGTCCGGACGTGATCGTAGATGAAGGCGTCAGCCATCAAGGCCTCCCGGGCTGGCCGCGATTGCGGCTCGTTTCGGTCCCCGCCGTCATGGTCGGGCTTGGCCTGACCATCTCATGACGAGGCAATTCTGCAAGATGCCCGGGCATGGGCCCGGGCATGGTATTCACGCTCAGAACTGCTCGGCGCTCAGCGCCATGGTGGCGTCGGAGCCGGAGGTGATCCGCGCCAGATGCGCGGCGGTCTCAGGGAGCGAGCGCTCCATGAAGAAGCGGGCGGTGACGAGCTTGGCGTTCATGCGCTCGTCGGCCCCAGCCTTGAGCTTGTCCTGCGCGACCTTGGCCATCTTCACCCACATATAGCCAAGCGAGACCAGGCCAAGCAGGTGCATGTAGTCATGCGCGCCGGCGCCGGCATTGTCCGGCTTAGCGAGGGCGTTCTGCATGAACCACATCGTCGCCTGCTGGAGATGGCCGAGCGAGGCGGCGAGCGAAACCAGCAGCGGCTTCAGCGCCTCGTCGCCCTCGTTCTCCTTCACGAAGGCGCCGACCTCGTTGAAGAAGGCCATGATGGCGCGGCCGCCGTCGCGGCCGAGCTTGCGGCCGACCAGGTCCATCGCCTGCACGCCATTGGCGCCCTCGTAGATCATGGCGATGCGGGCATCGCGGACGAACTGCTCCATGCCATGCTCGGCGATGTAGCCATGGCCGCCATACATCTGCTGAGCCTTCACCGCATTGTCGAAGCCGACATCGGTGAGCACACCCTTGAGCACCGGCGTCATCAGACCGAGCTGGTCATCGGCAGCCTGGCGCTCGGCGTCATCGCCGGAGCGGTGGGCGACGTCCGACTTGATCGCATTCCAGATGACGAAGGCGCGAGCCGCCTCGTTGAAGGCCTTGATCGACATCAGCGTGCGGCGCACGTCGGGATGGACGAAGAGCGGGTCGGCCGGCTTGTCGGGGCTCTTGGCGCCGGTCAGCGCCCGGCCCTGCAGGCGGTCCTTGGCGTAGGCGACGGCGTTCTGATAGGCGACCTCGGACTGGGCCAGCCCCTGGATCGCGACGCCGAGGCGAGCCTCGTTCATCATCACGAACATGGCGTTGAGGCCCTTGTTCTCGGTCCCGATCAGCCAGCCCTTGGCCCCGTCATAGTTCATGACGCAGGTCGAATTGCCGTGGATGCCCATCTTGTGCTCGATCGAGCCGCAGGAGACGTGGTTGTTGGCACCGACCGAACCGTCCGCGCCGACCTCGTTGCGCGGCACGACGAAGAGCGAGATGCCCTTGACGCCCTGCGGGGCGCCCTCGATCCGGGCGAGCACGAGGTGGATGATGTTCTCGGTGATGTCCTGCTCGCCGGCCGAGATGAAGATCTTAGTGCCGGTGATCGAGTAGGAGCCGTCGCCGTTCGGCACGGCCTTGGTCTTGATCAGGCCGAGATCGGTGCCGCAATGCGGCTCGGTCAGGTTCATCGTGCCCGACCAGGTGCCTTCGGCCATCTTCGGCAGATAAGTGCGCTTCTGCTCGTCGGAGCCGTGGACATAGAGCGCCGCCATCGCGCCCATGGTCAGGCCCGGATACATGGCGAAGGCCATGTTCGCCGACGACGAGAACTCGTTCATGATCGCACCGAGCGTGTAGGGCAGGCCCTGGCCGCCATATTCGGGATCCATGGCGAGACCGACCCAGCCGCCGGCGGCGTAGGCCTCATAGGCCTGCTTGAAGCCCTTCGGCGTCGTCACCGAGCCGTCGGCGTTGCGCTTGCAGCCTTCCTGGTCGCCGGAATGGTTGATCGGCTGCAGCACCTCCTCGCAGAGCCTAGCGCCTTCGCCGAGCACGGCCTCGACCAGGTCCGGCGTCGCCTCGGCAAAGCCCGGCAGGTTGTTGTAGCGCTCGAACTGGAAGACGTCGTTGAGCAGGAACAGCGTGTCCTCGACAGGCGCCTTGTAGACCGGCATCGCATCCCTCCCTGGCGTTTCGTACAGCCTTCGTGACGAAGCTTGCCGGCTTCATATGACAGCGGCGCTTCGAGATAGTTCATATATAAACTATCTGGTCGCAACTTGCCAAGGGCCCATGCCAACTTTTTCGTCCGGACAGCGTAGTCGGGTGAGATTGGCGCGCCGCACGCAGAGCTTGCAAACGAAAAATGCCCTGAACCGGCGCGGGTTCAGGGCATCGTGATCGTAGCGAGTGCCGGCCGCAGGGCCGGGCTGATTCAGGCGTCGAGGCGCGCGAGCGTGGCTTCGAGCTCGGCGATAGCGGTCTCGATCTCTGTGCGCTGGCTGCGCAGCAGTTCGAGTTGCTCGGCGATCTGGCTGCGGCTGAGCTGCAGGCCGCCGACAGAGGCGGACGGTTCCTTGCCCTTGAGCTCCTTGCCTTCCTCGTTGGCGAGCATGGCGCGGATCTCGACCAAGGTGAAGCCGAGCTGCTTGCCCTTGAGGATGAGGGCGAGCCGGGCGCGGTCGCGACCGGAATAGATCCGGGTCAGGCCGGAACGGGCCGGCGCGAGCAGGCCGCGCGATTCGTAAAAGCGCAGCGTGCGCAGGGTGACGCCGAATTCGCGGGCGAGGTCGCTGATGGTGAAGCCATCGGCTTCGGCGGGATTCGTGGTCTGCGGGGAGGCGGAGCGGCCGTCGTGACTTGGAGTGGCCGCCAGAGCTGAGCTTTGGCGCGGCATGTCTGATCCTTAAGGTTGCGGAGCGGGGGCGACTACCCACTGGAGGGTGCCCCCTGCGTTGCCGGCAATGTACGCGCGACGGCTCCCTTACGTCACGTCGTTAGCCGCCGGCCGGGGGTAAGTTACCGTTATGCCCGGCCCGGGCAACCTGCCTCGGCAGTCGTTTCCGGAAAATTAACGTCCGGCCCCTCGATCTTAACGCTCTATTTACCGTGACGGCGAAAAGTCGGTGCCGCGGTCTCCAGTATCGTTCGCATCAACCCGATGTTCATGATTGCCGAGATCGCAAGGGCGCCGCCACCTGAGGGGGCTGCGAGCGTCCTTGGTCGAGATTGCCCCTCGAGGCGAGCGTGACATGGCGACCAGCCTGCCCTGGAGCGTCAAGGGCGTCGATCCGCGCACACGTGACGCGGCGAAAGCGGCTGCGCGCCGCGCCGGGATGACGCTCGGCGAGTGGCTCGACAACAAGATTCGCGAAGAGGCCGGGGAGCCGGAGACCGTCGCACAGGGCGCCGAGGAGCAGGATATCGCCGCGCTCTCCGAGCGCCTTGCCCGCCTCTCCCAGGGCGGCATGCAGACGGCTGCGGCCCCGCAGGCCGCCCCAGCCAGGCCCGAGTTCACGCGCGACCGCATGGACGCGTTCATAACCCAGGCCGCCATGGCCGAGCGCCTGACGCGCGACAGCAATGCGCGCACCGCAAGCGCGCTCGACTCGATCGCGCAATGGATGGAGCGCACCGAGGGCCGCCTGTCGCAGGGCGAGCGCGCCACGGTCGAGCGCCAGGAGCGCGCCACCGCCGTGATCGCCGATGCGATCAAGACGATGGGCACCCGCCTCAGCGACATCGAACGCCGGGCCGAAGACGCGAGCCGCAGGCCGGCTGCCCCCCCGCCGCCCGCGCCGCAAGCCACGCGCCCGGTCGTGCTCAGCCGCGACGGCCTCGCCGCCGCCGTGTCCGATATCCGCTCGCGTCAGCGCGCCCTCGACGGCGATGCGCGCGCCGCAGCCTTCGAGCGGCCTCTCGCTCCCGCCTTCGAGCGCCCTGTCGCCGCCGCGCCGACGCTCGCGAGCCTGCGCGAGGATCTGCGCCAGCTGAACGATCGCATCGCCCCGGCCCAGCCGGCGATGCGGGTCGAGGACCAGCGCGCCGCCTACAAGCCGCTCGAACGGGCGATCGGCGAGCTCGGAGCCAGGCTCGACCGCCTCGACGGACGTGAGCGGCTCGACCCCGTCCTGAAGCCGCTGGCGCGGATCGAGGCCGAGATCGGCCGCCTGTCCGACGGGCGCTCGCAGGAGAGCTACAACCGCTTCGAGCTCGAAGTCGCCCATCTCGCCGCCAAGGTCGATGCGCTCGCAGCACGCGGCGGAGACCGCCAGACGATCGCTCCGATCCTGAACGAGCTGGCCGAACTGCGCGAGATCGTCTCCGCTCCGGACGGCCGGCGCTTCGACGACCTGTCGCTGCAGCTCAACGCGCTGACCTCGGATATCGGGCGCCTGCGCGACGACACCCGCGACCTGCGCAGCCTGTCGCTGGCGATCGAGGATGTGCGCGAGAGCCTGCATGCCGATCGCCTGCGCGAGCGCACCGGTGACAGCGCCCCGTTGCTTGCCCTGTCGCGCCAGGTCGAATCGCTCGCCCAGAAGCTCGACTCGCTGCCCACGATGAAGACCTCGGTGATCGACGGGCAGGTCGACCAGCTCGTCGCCCGCCTCGGCGAACTCGACGCCATCGGCCGCCCGGCCTCGAACGAGCTCGCCGGGCGCATCGAAGCGCTGGTGATCAAGCTCGAAGACCTGGCCGAACGGCCGCCAAGCCGGCTCGAAGACCGGATCGAGACGCTGACCGACCGCGTCGAGCAGCTCGCCGCGTCGAGCAGGCTCGCCCAGATGGTGGACGATGGCGGCACGCCCCTCGCCCGGGTCGATATGCGCCCGGTCGAGGACATGCTGCGCGGCCTCGCCGCCAAGATCGACGAGGCCGGCCGGCCCGGCGCCGGCTCCGATTCCTTCGATGCTCTCGAACGCCAGATCGCCGGCCTGACCCAGCGGCTGGACCAGCAGGCTGCGACGCGCTCGGCCGAAAACGGCATCGAGCGGACGCTGCAGGACCTCGTCGTCCATCTCCAGGGCATGCGCGAGGACACCACGGCGGCCGCCGAGCGCGCGGCGCGCGCCGCCATGGCCGATCTGCCGCCGTCTCGCGGCGCCAGCCTGTCGGAACTCAGCGACCTGATGAGCGGCCTGCGCGAGACCCATGTCTCGACCGGACGCGAGACCCAGGATGCGATCGGCGCCGTGCACCGGACGCTGGAGACCATCATCGGTCGCCTCGGCGATCTCGAAGCCGAGCTGGGCAGCGACCGGCACGGCGTCGTGCCGGCGCCGCGCGTGCGCACGCCTGCCGCAGCCGACGAGGTCAAGGCGGTGGCTCCCGCCGTCCCGATGGCCGAGCGCTTCGCCGCCGAGACGCGCCTGCCGCGCACCGGCGGGCTCGACCTGCCGCTGGAGCCGGGCTCCGGCCGGCCCCGCCCCGAGGCACCCGCCCCACAGGGCAATGATCCGCAGGCCGTCCGCCAGAGCCTGATCGCCGCGGCGCGGCGCTCGGCCAAGGCTGCCAGCGATGCTGCTGCCACCAACCCGGCTGCGACCGAGACGACCAAGCCCGGCAAGGCGGCCAAGGCCGCCTCCAGCGGCGGGCGTCTCAAGGAGCTCTGGGAAAAGCGCCGGCGGCCTCTGCTGCTCGGCCTCGCCGCGCTGGTTCTCGCGATCGGCGCCGCCCAGGTCTTCTCCAGCAGCCAGCAGGGCAGCGCCAAGAAGCAGCTGGTGAACGAGAGCAGCAGCCGGGCCGAAACGACCCGGCCCGCCCCCGCCGACGTTCCTGCGGCCAAGCCAGCCCCGCAAGGAACCCCGGCCGAGCCGGCGGCACCGCCGGTGAAGGACCAGAGTTCGGCCCTGCCGCCGTTGCAGATCGGCACGACGCCGGCGCAAGCCGCCGTTCCCGCGCCGGCGCAGACGGCGAGTGCCGAGGCGCCGCCGCCGGCGGCTTCCGTGCCTTCCATGGTCGCTTCGCTGCCGCTGCAGAGTCCGTCCGAAGCGGTCGAGACCGTCACCGGCATCGGTGATCTGCCGCCGACCGCCGGCAGCGCCGGCCTGCGCAAGGCGGCGCTCGCCGGCGACGCCCGCGCCGTCTACCAGATCGCGGCCCAGGCGGCCGACGGCCCCGGCAACCGCGACCCGAAGCTGGCGCTGCGCCTGTTCGAGCGCGCCGCCGTCGCCGGTCTCGGGCCCGCGCAGTTCCGCCTCGGCAACATGTTCGAGAAGGGCATCGGCACCAACCGCGACCCGGCACTGGCCAAGGTCTGGTATGGGCGCGCCGCCGAGCGTGGCAACGCCAAGGCGATGCACAATCTCGCAGTGCTCTATGCCGAGGGTGCCGGCGGCAAGCCGGACTATGCCACGGCTACCGAATGGTTCCGCCGCGGCGCCGAGCATGGCGTGCGCGACAGCCAGTACAACCTCGCCATCCTGCTCGGCCGCGGCCTCGGCGCACCCGCCGATCTCGGCCAGTCCTATCGCTGGTTCGCGATCGCGGCCGCCCAGGGCGACGAGGATGCCGGCCGCAAGCGCGACGAGGTGGCGAGCCGGCTGCCGGCAGGTGAGCTCGCTGCCGCCAAGTCGGCGGCGGAGAGCTGGAAGCCGAAGCCGCTGGAGGCGAGCGCCAACGAGGTTGCGCAGCCGGCCAAGGGCTGGGACGAGCCGCCGGTCGCCGCCAAAAAGCCGGCCAAGCCGGGCCGCGGCTGAGCTTCCGGTGCGGGCCGGACCTGCACCGAAAGCCACTCAAAACTGCACAAATTGAAAAGGTTTCCGCTGTAGCGTCACCGCTACGGCGTGATTTCCGTTTGGCCGGTCTCGGCCAAGTAGCAGAAATTCGTGCCGACTCGGCACGTCGGGCATGTTCTCGTCGCAAAAGTCGTATCCACTTTTGCGGCCATGCTCGACATGGGGTGGCATCGACGGCCGGCAAGGTTTGGAAGCGTGCAGATCTATCTCCCGATCGCGGAACTGCCGATCAGCATTTTCCTGGTACTCGGACTGAGCGGCGCGGTCGGCTTCATCTCCGGCCTGTTCGGTGTCGGCGGCGGCTTCCTGCTGACGCCCTTGCTGATCTTTCTCGACATTCCCCCGGCTGTCGCAGTCGCAACCGTCGCCGCGCAGGTCGCCGGCTCGTCGATGACGGGCGTGCTGACCTATTGGCGACGCAACGCGCTCGACTTCAAGCTCGGCGGCATCCTGGTCTCGGGCGGCATATTCGGCACGGTCCTGGGCGTGCTGTTCTTCAACTCGATGCGGCGGCTCGGCCAGCTCGAGCTGGTGATCACCGTGGCCTATGTCACACTCTTCACCTGCATCGGCGGGTTGATGCTGTTCGACGCGGTGCGTGCCGCGCTGCGCGACCGCAGCGGCAAGCCGGCCCGCCGCCTGCGCGAGGCCGGCTCGCACCCGCCCTGGATGGGCCTGCCGCTGCGCATGCGCTTCCCGCGCTCCCAGCTCTATGCCAGCGTGATCCCGATCGCGGCGCTCGCCGTGATCATCGGCTTCATCGGCGCCGTGCTCGGCGTCGGCGGCGGCTTCATGCTCGTGCCGGCGCTGATCTACTTCTTCCGCATCCCGCCGGCCGTGGTGGTCGGTACGTCGCTGTTCCAGATCCTGGTCACCATGACCGGCGCGACGGTGCTGCACGCCGTCACCAACCAGTCGGTCGACATCATCCTGGCCATGCTGCTGCTGGTCGGCGGCGTCATCGGCGCGCAGTTCGGCGGCCGGGCGGCGCGCAATCTCAACGTCTCCTCGTTCCGGCTGCTGCTGGCGTTGCTGATCCTCTCGGTCGGCCTGCGCTTCGCGGTCGAGCTCTTCCTGCCGCCGAGCGAGCCCTATTCGGTGGTGGTGACGGAAGGAGCGCAGCGATGAGACGCGCGGCGCTCGCCCTCATAGCGACCTGCCTCGCGGCCCTCGCCTCCCTCCCCGCGAAGGCAGAGGCGCTGATCGCGGCCCTGTCGACCCATCGGATCGCGATCGCTTCCAACTTCACCGGCGACCAGCTCGCGGTGTTCGGCCTGGTCGAGCGCGACGGCCGCTCCGTCGCGCGGGCCGACCCCTACGACATCGTCGTCACCGTCCGCGGCCCGCGGCGCATGCTGATCGTGCGCGAGAAGGAGCGCGTCGGCCCGCTCTGGATCAACCGCACTCAGCGCCGCTTCCCGGATCGCTCGATCTATCTCTCGGTCGCGACCAGCCGGCCAATCAAGGAGATCCTGTCGGACGAGGCGGCGCGGCGCGACAAGATCGGCCTGGCCAATGCGCAGCGCCCGCCGACAGGCTTCGACTTCGAGTTCGATATCGCCCGTTTCCGCGAGGCGCTGATCCGGACGCTCGAAGGCAAGCAGCTCTATACGCTTGACGAACGGGGCGTGACCTTCCTGTCTCCGGCCCTGTTCAGCTCGCAGATCAAGATTCCGGCGATCGCGCCGACCGGCCCCTATGAGGTCGAGGTCCTGCTCTATGCCGGCGGCTCGATCCTGGCACGCCAGACCACCAATTTCGAGGTGGTGAAGACCGGCGCGGAACAGCGCATGACCTCGGCAGCGCATGATCGGCCGCTTCTCTACGGCCTCGCGACGATCACGGTGGCGCTGCTGCTGGGCTGGCTGGCGACGGTGATTTTCCGGCGTGACTGAGGTCAGCCCGTCAGCATCTCATAGGCGAGGAAGGGCGCGATCGTGCCTTCCGCTACGCTCGTCAGCTCGTCGGCGAGCTCAACTAGCCCATCGGTCTCGGTGAGCGAGGTCAGGACACCCGCCCCGTCGCGAGGATGCTTGCGCGCCACGGCGATGCCATCCGGACCGGGGGCGAGCGAGACACGGACATATTCGCGCCGCCCCGCCTTCTTCTTGTAGGGAAAGCCGAGCCTGACCGGCAGCCCATGCAGCCTGCTCGGCGTCGTGCCCGAGAGGAGCGCGATCACGGTGCGGGCGACGAAGGCGAAGGTGACGAAGACCGCGACGGGATTGCCGGGCAGGCCGATGAAGGGCGTGCCGGCGACGAGACCCATCGCCACCGGCCGCCCGGGCTTGATCGCGACACGCCAGAAGGCGAGTTCGCCAGCACGCTCGACCGCTGCCTTGACGTGGTCCTCCTCGCCGGTCGAGACGCCGCCCGAGGTCAGGATCAGGTCGCAGCTTTCCGCAGCCTGGAGCAGTCGTGCGGCGAGGCTCTCCGGCTCATCCTTGAGGATGCCGAGATCGACGACCTCCGCGCCGGCGCGGGCGACGAGCGCACGCAGCAGGCTGCGATTGGCGTCGTAGATGCCGGCCGGCGGCAGGGCCATGCCGGGCTCGTTGAGCTCGTCGCCGGTCGAGAAGATCGCAACGCGAACGCGGCGGCGCACGCTCACCTGCGTCAGGCCGAGCGCGGCGAGCAGCGCCAGATCCTGCGGGCGCAGGCGCCGGCCGGCAGCGAGCGCCTTGTCACCACGCGGCAGGTCCTCGCCTGCCGGCCGTGCATTGGCGCCGCGCTTCAGCCCTGGCGGCAGGATGACCGCGCCGGCACTCAGCCTGACGTCCTCCTGCATGAAGACGGTGTCGGCACCCGCCGGCATCGGTGCGCCGGTAAAGACACGCACGGCCATCCCCGCCGTCGCGACGTCGGCGGCGTCGGCGCCGGCAGGAACCCGGCCCGAGAGCGAAAGCTGCGTTTCACCGGCCACCAGATCGACGAAGCGGACCGCATAGCCATCGACCGCCGAATTGGCGAAGGGCGGCAGGTCGAGCGGCGCGGCGACATCCGCGGCCAGCACGCGCCCATCTGCCGCGGCAAGCGGAATCGTCTCGCTGCCGGTCACCGCCGTGATGTGCTCGGCCGCGCGCTCGGCCGCCTGCTCGATCGTCAGCATCGCCCCGAAGGCATCAGCATCCGCGCTGAGCTGCGCCATCGTTAGAGTCCCTCCTGCTGCGCGCGGGCCAGTACCGCGTCGAGCGGCTGCGCATTGGCGAAGAGACAATCGGCGATGGCCGCGACGTCGTCGAGCCCGATCACCGGGCGACCGGCTTCCGGGAAGGGCGTGTCGCTGGCCACGGCGACAATGCTGGGATCGTCCGGATGCAAGGGCGGCTTGCCGTTGGCGGCGCGATAGACCTCAAGCTTGGTGTGCGGATCGCGCTTGAAGCCCTCGACGATGACGAGATCGACCGGCGACAGCCGCGCCAGCAACTCCGGCAGCGCCGCTTCCGGTTCATCGCGCAATTCGTGCAGCAGCGCCCAGCGCCTGGCCGAGGAGATCAGCACCTCGGAGGCGCCGGCCTGCCGATGCGCCCAGGAATCCTTGCCGGGCGTGTCCAAATCGAAAGCGTGATGGGCGTGCTTGATCGTCGAGACCCTGACGCCGCGACGATTGAACTCTGGGATCAGCTTGGTCAGGAGGGTCGTCTTGCCGGCCCCGCTCCAGCCCGCCAGTCCGATAACACGCATCGACAACGACATCCTCAAAAAGACAAAGCCGGGCGCGAGACGCGCCCGGCTGTCATCGTGCAAATGCCGTCAGCGGGTCAAGCGCGGCAAGAATTCACTCCGCCGGCTGCAGCTTGCCGCCGTGGACATGGCCCTTCTTCATCTCCTCGGCGACCCAGAGCGAATGGTGCTCCCTGGCCCAGTTGAGATCGACCTCGCCGGAGCCCATCGCGTCGAAGGCGCCCTCCATGCCGACCGTGCCGATATAGATGTGGGCAAGGATGGCGGCGACCATCAGCACGCCGACGATGCCGTGGACCACGTTCCAGAATTGCAGATTGAGCACGCCCCCGGCCGTCGCGGGAAAGAGCAGGTAGACGCCCGAAACCCCGAGTGCAGCGCCGCCGACGACCACGGTCCAGAACACGATCTTCTGGCCGCCGTTGAAGCGCTTGGCCGGCGGGTGCCCCTTGCCGACGATGCCGCCGCCGGCCGCGAACCAGCGGATGTCGACCATGCCGGGGATGTTGTCCTTGATCCAGACCAGGAACATCAGGGCGATGCCGAGCATGAACGGCCAGGCGAGGTAGTTGTGCGCCCATTTCGCCACGACCGAGATGTTGGTGAACGCCTCCGGTCCGACCAGCGGCAGCAGCAGCGCCTTGCCGAAGGTGACGTTGAGCCCGGACAGCGCCAGCACGATGAAGCAGGCGGCGGTGAGCCAGTGCATGAAGCGCTCGAAGCCGTTGAAGCGCGTCAGTGTCTGCCCGGACGGGCCGCTCTCGATCCGGATTCGGCCGCGGATGAGATAAAAGGCGATCAGCACGATCAGCATGCCGAGCACGGCGACCGCGCCGATCTTGGTCATCGTGTTCTGGTGGAAGGCGCGCCATTCGCGCCCGGCCGGACGTTCCAGCGTCGCCGCCTTGGTGTCGGGGATGGTGATGCGCCCCTGCAGCTCTGCCGAGGGGTTGCCCTTCAGCGCGTCGAGGAACTGCTTCTCCTTGACCGAGTCGGCGGTCGGATTGATCTGCTGGGCAGAGCCCGGCAGGGCGAAGCCGACCGCGACGGCCAGCAGCAGCGCCGTAATGAGGAAGCGGAGAGGGGCGCGGAGCGACATGGCGGCATCCTTTCGCGAAAGCGTAGCGATCCGGGGAGGAACGCACCCGACCCTTTTCGAGCCGTGATGCGCCCCCCTCCCCCAGCTCAGATCGTGATGGTTTCCCGGTAGGCGGTCTGCCAGCCCCAGGCTCCCGAGCCGTAGCCGCGCTTGACCACGCGTTCCTTGTAGATCTGCGCGATCACCTCGCCGTCGCCGGCGAGCAGCGACTTGGTCGAGCACATCTCGGCACAAAGCGGCAGCTTGCCCTCGGCGAGACGGTTCGAGCCGTATTTCTGATATTCGGCCGGCGAGAGATCGACCTCAGGACCGCCGGAGCAATAGGTGCACTTGTCCATCTTGCCGCGCGAGCCGAAGTTGCTGACCTTCGGATATTGCGGGGCGCCGAACGGGCAGGCGTAGAAGCAGTAGCCGCAGCCGATGCACAGGTCCTTGTTGTGCAGCACGACGCCATCGGCGGTGTTGTAGAAGCAGTCGACCGGGCAGACGGCCATGCAGGGCGCGTCCGTGCAGTGCATGCAGGCCATCGAGACCGAGCGCTCGCCCGGCTTGCCGTCATTGATGGTGACGACGCGCCGGCGGTTGATGCCCCAGGGCACGTCGTTCTCGTTCTTGCAGGCGGTGACGCAGGCGTTGCACTCGATGCAGCGGTCGGCGTCGCAGAGGAATTTCATCCGGGCCATGGTTCAGTTCCTCCTCACGCCGCCGCGATCTGGCAGAGCGTGACCTTGCCTTCGTGCATCGCGGTCACGGGGTCATAGCCATAGGTAGTGACGGTGTTGACGGACTCGCCGAGCACGATCGGGTCGAGCCCCTTGGGGTAGTTGCCGCGCTGGTCGACGCCCTGGAAGAAGCCGCCGAAATGGAAGGGCATGAAGGCCGCGCCCTTGCCGACCCGCTCGGTGACCAGCGCCTTGACCCTGGCCTTGGAGTTGTTCTCCGGGCCGGTGACCCAGACCATCGCGCCGTCCCGGATGCCGCGCTCGGCCGCATCCGCCGTGTTGATCTCGACGAACATGTCCTGCTGGAGCTCGGCGAGCCACTTGTTCGAGCGCGTCTCCTCGCCGCCGCCCTCGTATTCGACGAGGCGGCCGGAGGTCAGCACGATCGGGAACGACTTGGCGATGCCCTTCTCGACCGCCGCCTTCTGAACGGAGGTGTGCAGGTTCGGGATGCGCAGCGTGCGTTCGTCCGGCCGGGCCGGCCATTTCGCCACGAGATCGACGCGCGGCGAGTAGATCGGCTCGCGATGGACCGGCACCGGATCGGGCAGGTTCCAGGCATTGGCCCTGGCCTTGCCGTTACCATAGGGCACGCAGCCATGATCCATCGCGACGCGCTGGATACCGCCCGACAGATCGATCGACCAGGAGACGGCGTCGATATTGTTGCCGCCGATCCAGGAGATCGTGGCGAGCTCCGCCGGCGTCAGGTCCTTGTCCCAGCCGAGCTTCTTCAGCACGCCCATGGTGAACTCGGGATAGCCGTCCTTGATCTCCGAGTTCAGCGAGTAGGAGCCGCCCTCGGCGAGCAGGGTATCCTCGACCTTGCTGCCATCGGGCAGGGTGCGCTCGCGAGTGAGGCCGAAGCGCGGCCGGAAGGTGCCGCCGCCATCCTTCGCGGCGAGCGAGGTGTTGTAGAGGATGTGCGTGCCCGGGTGCTTGTATTCGGGCGTGCCCCAGCACGGCCAGGGCAGGCCGTAGAAGTCGTTCTCGACCGGCGAGCCCTTGGCGCCGCGCAGCGTCACGATGTCGAACTTGTCCTGGTTCGCCATGTGCAGCTTCAGCCGCTCAGGCGACTGGCCGGTGTAGCCGGTCGACCAGCCGCCGCGGTTGATCTCCCTGAGGATCGATTCCGCCGTCGGCTCCAGCCCGATCTTGCCCTGGACCATATCATAGGGCTTGAACATCTCGGTGGCGAAGCCGAGCTTCTGCGAGAACTTGTAGATCGCCGCATAGTCGCTGGCGGATTCGAAGATCGGCTCGACGACCTTCTCGCCCCATTGCACCGAGCGGTTCGAGCAGGTGCGCGAGCCCGAGGTCTCGAACTGGGTGCAGATCGGCAGGATGTAGGTGCCGTTCTTGCGGCCGCCGAGCGACACGAAATTGGTCGGGTGCGGATCGCAGACGACGAGCAGCTCAAGCTTCTCGAGGCCCTTCACCGCATCGGGCATGCGCGGGATGGTGTTGCCGCCATGGCCCATGACGAACATGGCCTTGAGATTGTCCTTCTGGTCGACCTGCTCGGCTGGCAGGTTGGCCGCGTCGAACCAGCGGGTCGAGGTGTGCCCCGAGGTCTCCATGTTCTGCTTGCGGGTGCGGGCGGCGCGGCCACCCTTGGCCGGCACCTCGTCAAAGCGCGAGACGAAATAGTCGTAGTCGACGCCCCAGACGCGGGCCCAATGGCGCCAGGCGCCTTCGACCAGGCCGTAGTAGCAAGGCAGGTTCGAGATATCCAAGCCGAAGTCGGTCGCGCCCTGCACGTTGCAGTGGCCGCGGAAGATGTTGGCACCGGTGCCGCGCGCGCCGACATTGCCGGTCGCCAGCAGGAGCGTGCAGATGGCGCGGACATTGGCCGTGCCGACCGAGTGCTGGGTCACGCCCATGCACCAGACGAAGGTCGCCGGCTTCACCGTGGCGAAGGTCTGGGCGACCCGCTTCATCTGCTCGCCGGGGACGCCGGTGATGTCCTCGACCGTCTTGGGATCGTATTTCTCGACCTCCTTGCGGACGTCGTCCATGCCGTGGACGCGCGCGGCGATGAAGTCCTTGTCCTCCCAGCCGTTCTTGAAGATGTGCCACATCAGGCCCCAGATCACCGCGATATCGGTGCCTGAGCGGAAGCGGACATAGTCGGTGGCGTGCGCCGCCGTGCGGGTCAGGCGCGGATCGAAGACGATGACGTTGGCGCGCTGCTGCTCCTTGCCGGTCAGGATGTGCTGCATCGAGACCGGGTGCGCCTCGGCCGCGTTCGAACCCATGAACAGCACGGTCTTCGAATTGCGGATGTCGTTGTACGAGTTCGTCATGGCGCCGTAGCCCCAGACGTTCGCGACGCCCGCGACCGTGGTCGAGTGGCAGATGCGCGCCTGGTGGTCGACGTTGTTGGTGCCCCAGAAGGCCGCGAACTTGCGGAACAGATAGGAGCCTTCGTTGGAGAACTTGGCCGAGCCGAGCAGATAGACGGAGTCGGCGCCGGACTTAGCCCGGATCTCCAGCATCTTGTCGCCGATCTCGTTGACCGCCTGGTCCCAGGACAGGCGCTGCCATTGCCCGTCGACCAGCTTCATCGGGTACTTGATGCGCCGGTCGCCATGGACCAGCTCGCGGACCGAGGCGCCCTTGGCGCAATGGCTGCCGCGGTTGATCGGGCTCTCCCAGGCCGGCTCCTGGCCAACCCAGACGCCGTTGTTGACCTCGGCGCGGACGGTGCAGCCCACCGAGCAATGGGTGCAGATGTTCTTGACGACCTTGGTCCCGGTCGCCGGGCCGGCTTCAGCGGCCTCAGCCTTGCGGACGGCGCCGATCTGCAGGGCACCCGCAGCCGCGACGCCACCGGCAATGAGCCCGGAGCGGCGCAGGAAGGAGCGGCGATCCATCACGCCGGAGGCGAGGCCCCCGAGGGCGCTCTGCAGGCGGCCGCGCTGGACGTCGGCGGATTTGCGCTTGATCAGCATGACGCCGGCCTCCTCAGTAACGGTTGACGCGGTAGAAGTCCTTGACGTGCTCGCTCTCGCGATAGCGCGCCTTCGTCTCGTCCTTGCCGGGATCGACGGCAGCGGCAGGCGTCACCGCGACAGGAGCGACGGCCACGGTCGCGCCGGCGCCGAGCGTCTTGAAGAAGTTGCGGCGGTCGAGAGCCGTCTCCTTGCTCTTCTGCGACATCGTCGTCTCCTCCGTGCCGTAAGTCATGCGGGCAGGCTCGCGGCCTGCGTCTCGATCGAAAGGTAGAGGCTGCCGACTCGGCCGACGGCGCGGTAGAATCGCGCCGTCTCGGCGGTCTCGAGATCGGCGAAGAAGCGATCAGCCCAGGGCCGGATATGACGGGCGAAGAAAGAAGCTTCGTCGACGCCCTCGCCCGAGACCTCGCCGCGGATCAGCTTGGCCTCGATATCCATCAACACAGCGATATGGTCCTCGGGCTCGCCGACGCGCTCGGCCCGGGCGAGGCCGAGCTTGCCCATGTCCTCGCGCACCAGGGCGAGCGGACGCTCATGCAGAAAGCCGGTCAGGTAATAGGAGGCGTATGGGAGCAGTTCGCCGCGTCCGACGCCGATGAAGAGCTGGAAGAACTCGTCGCGGACCTGTTCGGGGCTTGCCTCGGCAGCGGCCTCGGCCAGCGCGAGATGGGCCATGCCGAGCGGCGAGGCATCGCCACGCAAGCCCTGCAGGGCGGCCAGCGTCTCGGCCGTGGGAGCGCGCCAGAGCAAGGCGCCGATCAGCTCGAACTCGTCAGCGCGGGCAGCGTCGAGCTCGTCGATCGCAGGCCCGGCCGCTTCGACGATGATCGGCTCCTGCGGATAAAGGTCAGGCCTAAGCTCGCTGCGCGAGACACCGGTCAGAGCTTCCACCGAAAGCACACGATCAGCCGGGACGCGCTTCCAGGTCGAGATCGCCGGCTGCGAGACGCCGACCGCCCGCGCCAGCGCACGCACGCCGCCGGCCGCTTCGATCGCCCGTTCCAGAGCCTGGTCCCGCATGAACGAAGGCGTCTCCAATCCCGCACCGGCACGTTGCGACGTGCTGGAGCCCACGGTGATAATGGAGCCTTATCGCCCTAGATTGCAATTGTTCTCAACTGAAACTCAGAGCGGTGTCGCACCGCCGCCGCGCCGCCTCAGGCGCGAGATTTCGGTGCGATTTTGCGGCGCAGCGGAAACCGCATCGGCCGAAGATGCAGTTTCAGCAGCATTTTCGCTGGATTTTACCGAGGCTTCCACCTTGCTCAGACGGACAGGCGACGGCTCGACGCCCGCCTCGCGCTGCGGCGCAGCAGGATCGGCATCCGCCGCTTCATTAGACGAAGGTCGAACAACTGCGACGTCGTTACGCACCGCTTCGCTTTGCTCCGGAGCCGGCTCGGGGGGCTTACCGAAGATATTGGCCAGCATCTCCTCGACATTGTCCGACTCGCTGAGCGGCCCGTAGCCTGGCGCGCCGCCCGGCGTATTCCAGTCGAGCGCGTAGTCACGGGCCGGGTCGAGATAGCCCGAGATCGCCGGATCGCTCTCCCAGGCGCGGCGCAGCGCCTTGAGCTTCCACTCCTCCGGCACGTTCTGCTTCAGCCAATGAGCGAGGTCGAAATCCTTGTCGACGAGATCGAGAGAGGGCGGCTCGACCATCTCCGGTTCGGCTGGGGCTCGGGAACCCTCCCCCCTTGTGGGGGAGGGTTGGGAGGGGGGTGTCGCACCCGCAGTCCCTTCCGCGCCCGGCACAACCTCTGTCGAGGACGGCATACCCCCCTCTCCAACTCTCCCCCACAAAGGGGGAGAGGGCAGGTCGCGGCTCTGAGCCTCCTGCTTGCGGCGCGCCCAGCGGCCGAGGAAGCCCTCTTCACGATCCTCGTCGTCGGGGCGCGGCATCAGCCCTCTCCGCGTTCGAGGCCAGGCCGCGGCCGCATTCCGCCCTTGCGCGGATCATGCTCGGTGCGCTTGCGCTTGACGAATTCGCGCTCGACATGGTGCGCCTCGAAGAAGGCGAGCACCGCCTGCGCGATCGCGGCCGGCATCGGCACGGCCTCGACGATATCGTCGACATTCTCGAGGAAGACTTCGCCCTCGGATGGGTCGGCGGTGACGCCGACCAACTCCAGCGCCGGCTCGATCCCGGTCGGCCGGACGGAGACCCAGAGCTTGGCGTTGCCGCTCGCGAAATTCTCGCGAAAATGAGCGGTATCGACCGAGTGCAGCGTCAGCACGGCCGCGCCGAGATAGAACTGCTCGCGCCTGTCGTCGCCGGCGAGTCTGCTCCAGGGCGCGAGCGGCGGCGGCTCGGGCAGCACCGCGATCGGCGCCCAGGCGTGGTCGGCCCAGGGCGAGTCGAGCTTGCGCCGCTCGACCACGACACCGACCTCGTGATGCTGCTGGGCCATGTTGCGGTCCCTTCAGTTCGCCATCTCGTGCGTGGCGAGCGGCAGGCCGGTCACCAGGTTCTGCGGCTTCATCCTGACCAGCCGGTCGTCGTCCATCGCCAGCATCAGATAGATAGGCGCTCCCCTGGCCGCCGGCAGCACCGGCACCTCGGACGGCAAGCTCAAACGGTAGAGCGCGATCAGCCGCGAGGCCTTGTCCTCACCCAGCGTCTCGCCCTTCCAGAGTGCATTGCCGATCGCCGTCGCCTGCGCATCCAGGCCAACGAACCAGCGCCAATCGGCATCCCGGACATTCTCGACCGCCTCGATCTCGGCGTCGAAACCATGGATTTGCCTGATCCAGTGGGCGATCGCCCTGCCGAGCGCGGCACGGCCCGAGGGCTGGCCGCCGAGATCGAGCACCATGTCGAAGGCATCCGAGCGCTGCCAGTAGCGTGCGGCATCTGCCTGCTTGAGGATATCGAGCGAGGTCACCGCCGGGCCGCCCAGCATGGCGAGCAATGGCGAGGCATGCCGATCGGCCTCGTGCCCCTCGATCATCTCGGCATCGGCGAGCAGGATCGTATTCTCGTGCAGGGTGACGCGCTGCGGCCGGAACAGGCACTCGGCGGCGCGTACGACGAAGGGATCGCTCTCCTCGTCGAGCCCGGCACGCAGGATGACGTGGACGAGCTGGTCGAGAAACACCGGCGGGATGCCGGAGGTGCCGCCGCGGATGATCCCGGCATAGGCGCCCTGCAGGGTCGGCGCCGCCAGCAGCCGCTCGCGCCAGCCGAGCAGGAAACGCCAGTTCTCGCGCGCATCGGCATCGGCGATCGCCGCGATCTCGCGCTCGGCGACCTCGGCCTGCGGCTCCGCCATCAGCTTGCCGTGCAGGGCCCGCTCGGCGTCGCAGGCCTCCTCCGGCGGGAGAACTTCCGGCCGCGCCAGATAGGCTTTGAGGAAATCGTCGGTGACGACGAGGCCGCCACCCGGCTCGCGGTCGAGCAGGAGATGGCCGGAGCTCGCCCAGAAATGGGTCATCGCGGCGCGTCCTTCACCAGCTGCATCAGATCGACCTCTTCCTGCGGCTCGTCCTCGCCATCGGTCTCGACGAACTCGAAGGCGCGGAAGGCATCCTTCGGCGTATCGCCGCGCGGCATCAAGGTCCGGAAGCGTTCGCGGATCTCGCCATCCTCGATCGTGCGATGCAAGGCGAGCAGGGTCTGCTGGGGATGATCGCAGAGCGAGGCGGCGAAGGCGATCTCCTCCTCCGCCGCAACCCGCGCAGTGGCAAGATCAGGCGCGCCGAGTTTTTCGACGAGTTGCGCGGCGAACTGCGCCACCGCCTGCTCGCGCTCCTCCGCCGTCGACTCGGTGACGATGGCGAGCGTGCTCCAGCCGAAGCTGTCGATGCCGAGAAAGCCGGAGCGGAAGGCGACGCGGCCCTTGGTGTCGAGCCCGGCGACGCTCTCGGGCGTGAACAGGAAGGAGCCGGTGACCAGCCATTCGCCCGGTTCCGCGGCCTTGCGGAAGACGAAGCTGTCCGAGGGGTCGAGCCGGATCGCGCGCGGGAGCTTGAGGGCGCTCACAGCTTCGGCGCTCCGCTATCGCGGTCGAGCCAGTCGGCCTTCGCCAGCGCCTCGACGAGGCCTCGACGTTCGGTGCCGAACTGGGAGGTCGCGATCAGGTCGCCATTGGGCTCGATGCCATGGCGGACTCCGACGACCTTCTCCAGCCGATCGAGCCAGCGCCGGGCAGCGGCCTTGGCGCCCTCCTCCTGCCAGTGGCTGACGCCGAGCATGAGATGGCGGCAGAAGGACTCGATCAGATCGACCGCATCGACCTCCTCGAAGCCCTCCTCGGCCATGCCCACGCCGGTCTGGCCGAGTTGGAATGGTGACATCGTCGTCGCCCGAACCATGGCGCCGAAGACCAGCCAGTCCGGCACCTGATTCTCCGGGCAATCCGCCGGCCAGCCGAGACGGCCGCCGCCGATCAGGCCGAGATCATAGGTCAGCGCATCCGGCCAGCGGAACAGCACCGGACGCTCCGGCGGCGAATGCACCGCCAACGCATCGGCGAGCGCGTTCATGGCGAGGTAGTGGGCGAGCCGGGCTTCAGCGAGGATGGCATCGGGCTCGAGCACGACCGCGAACTCGACGATGTCGAAACGTCGCACCCAGACCAGAGTCGCGGCGCCGGCCTCGGCCGCGATCGCCTGCGCATGGGCGAAGGCGTCGCCCGATTCGCGCAGGGTGACGAGCGAAAAGCCCGGCGGCAGCATCGGCTCGCGCCTCAGATCATCCTGTCTGACCGGCCCTGCTGCCATCGTCCCTGCCCTGCGGCCTCTTATCCCAAGGGAGAGGCTTGCTTCTTTGGAGCCATTCCAATTCCATATAAGATGAGATTATCGCAAGCGCGACCAAAGACGCGCCGCGATCATGAGGATGCCTGCCCGATGACCGATGTCGCCCGCACGCTGATGGTCTGCTCGTGCGAGGACACGATGCCGCTCGACGGCAAAGCGATCCAGCGCGGCTGCCAGGGCGCCGAGATCAGCGAGCATCGCCATCTCTGCCGCAGCCAGATCGAGCGCTTCCGCGCTATGCTCGGCCAGAGCGATGCGATCACCGTCGCCTGCACGCAGGAAGCGCCGCTCTTCGAAGAGGTCGCCGCAGATCTCGATTACGCCGGCGATCTCCTCTTCACCAACATCCGCGAGCATGCCGGCTGGTCGGACGAGGCCAAGGCCGCCGGCCCGAAGATGGCCGCCCTGCTCGCCGCCGCAAGCGAGATCATGCCGCCCGCCTCCTTCACCACGCTGACCAGCAAGGGCGTCGCGCTGATCTATGGCCGCGACGAGGTCGCGATCACCCTGGCACACCGGCTCGCCGAGCATCTCGACGTCACTGTACTGCTGTCGCGCCCAGGCGAGATCGCGCCGCCGCGCAGCGACGAATTCCCGGTGCTGAAGGGCACGGTCGCGCAGGCGAGCGGCTGGCTCGGCGCCTTCGAGCTCACCGTCAACGACTACGCTGCCCCGAGCCCGTCTTCGCGCGGCAAGCTTACCTTCGAGGCGCCGCGCAATGGCGCGGTCTCGCACTGCGACATCGTGATCGATGTCTCCGGCGGCACGCCGCTCTTCCCGGCCGGCGACCTGCGCGCCGGCTATCTGCGGGCCGATCCACGCGATGCGACCGCAGTCGAGCGCCTCGCCTTCCAGGCGAGCGGGCTCGTCGGCGAGTTCGACAAGCCGGCCTATGTCGCCCTGAACGAGGGTCTCTGCGCCCATTCCCGCTCGCAGAAGACCGGCTGCACGCGCTGCCTCGAGCTCTGCCCGACCGGCGCGATCACGCCGGCGGGCGACCATGTCACGATCTCGGCCGAGATCTGCGCCGGCTGCGGCGCCTGCGCCGCCGTATGCCCGACCGGCGCGGTAACCTATGCGCTGCCGCCGGCCGATGCGCTGCTGCGCAAGCTGCGGACCCTGCTCGTCACCTATGCCGAAGCGGGCGGGCGCGAGCCGGTCGTGCTGCTGCATGATGGCGACCATGGCGAGCCGCTGATCGAGGCGCTCGCTCGCCATGGCGCTGGCCTACCGGCGCGCGTCCTGCCCCTGCGCGTCAACGAGATCACCCAGCTCGGGCTGGAAACCTTCGCGGCGGCGCTCGCCTTCGGCGCTTCCGCCATCCGTGTGCTCGGCCGGGCCAAGCCAAAGCACGACCTCTCCGGCCTCACCCGCAATCTCGACTATGCCAATGCCCTGGCCGGCGCGCTCGGCTATGGCGAAGCCCGCGCCGGGCTGATCGAGACCGACGATCCCGATCTTCTGGCTACCGCGCTCGCGAGGGTCCCGTCCGGCACGGGCGCCGCGCAGCCCGCGCGCTTCCGGCCAATGGGAAGCGGACGCCCGCTGCTGCGCCAGACGATCGGCGAACTGCATGCGGTCGCGCCGGCGCCGGTCGCCAACATCGCGATGCCGCCGCTCGCGCCTTTCGGCACGATCCATGTCGACACGGAAGGCTGCACGCTTTGCCTCGCCTGCGTCTCTGCCTGCCCGGTCAGCGCGCTCGGCGACGATCCGGAGCGGCCGACGCTGACCTTCCAGGAAGACCTCTGCGTCCAGTGCGGGCTCTGCGCCGCGACCTGCCCCGAGAAGGTGATCACGCTGGAGCCCCGCGTCGATTTCGACGCGTGGAAGGGCGGCCGCCGGATCGTCAAGCAGGAGGAGCCCTTCCACTGTATCGCCTGCGCCAAGCCCTTCGGCGTCCGCAGCACGATCGAGAAGATCGCGGCCAAGCTCGAGAACAAGCACTGGATGTTCACCGGGGAAGGCGCCAAGCGCGCCGCGATCCTGCGCATGTGCGAGGATTGCCGGGTCGAGGCCGTGGTCAACGAAAGCTTCGACCCGCATCACTCGCCGCAGCGCCCACCGGTGCGCACCACCGACGACTATCTGCGCGAGCGGGCGGAGCGCGGCGAGGATCCGCTGGGGTAGCTCAGCGCGTCACCTTCTCCAGCCAGTCGACCAGTGCCTGCCGGTCTTCCGCCGAACCGATCGTCTGCTCGGGCATCTTGGTGCCGGGCGTATAGGCGTTCGGGCCGAGCTCGAACAGCTTCGCCACAGTCTCCTTGCTCCAGACGATGTTCATGCCCTTGAGCGCGTCGGAATAGGCATAGCCCGGCGCAGTGGCGATGCGGCGGCCGAAAATGCCGTGCAGAGTCGGGCCGGCCCTGTTGCCATCCGCCGGCGTCAGCGTGTGGCAAGCCGCGCAGGCGCGGAACACCTGCGCGCCTCGCTCACCCTGGAAAGTGGCGAGCGCATCCTCTCCGGCCCGCGGCACCACCGCCCCGACATGCTCGCCGGTGACGGCGTTCCAGCGCCGGACCAGCCGGTCGGCGCCGCCTGACAGCAATTGCTTGCCATCCGGCAGGAAGGCGAGTGACCAGACCGGCAGGCCCGGGCCGACCAGCGTGGCCCGGATGCTGCGCGCCTTGCGATCGACCAGTGCGACCTGGCCGCGCAGGCCGCCGGCCGCGATCGTCGCGCCATCGGGCGAAATGGCGAGCGCAATCAGCGGGGTGTCGCCGACCGCGACCTCAGCGCGCTGGGCGCCATCCGGTCCAAACAGGCGCAGGCGCCCATCGGCCGCGGCGACCGCGACCTCGCCATCGGGCGCCACGACGACGCCGTTGAGCGGCGCGGGCGTGGTGACGATCAGCGGCGCGCCGCCATTCGCGGGCCAGAAGCGCAAGGTCGCGTCATAGCCGGAGGAGACGACCATGCCGCCCGGCGCGAAGGCGACGCCGTTGACCGGCCCTTGATGGCCTTCGAGCACCCGCGCCGCAGCATCCGCCAGCGCGGTGATCCGCACCGTCCCGTCCCAGGAGGCGGAGGCAAGGTATTGCCCGTCAGGTGAGACCGCCAACGCCGCGACCGGCCCCTTGTGTCCCTCGATGACCTTTACTGGCTCGGCCGCATCGCCGCGCCAGAGCGCGATCCGGCCGTCCTCGCCGCCAGTGGCGAAGCCGATGCCGTTCACCGGGGCGGCGGCATTGACTGCGCCCTGATGGAAGCGCAGCACCCTGATCGCGCTGCCGCGAGACAAGTCCCAGAGGATCGCCGACTGATCGAAGGACCCGGTGAGCGCGATCGTACCATCGCCTGAGACGGCAGCGGCTCGTACCGGCCCACCATGGCCGCGCAGTTCCTGGGCTGAGGCAGGCATTGCTGCAAGGACAAGCACGAGAAGTGCCGCACGAACCCTTCTCCCCTCGGGGGAGAAGGTGGCAGCGCGAAGCGCTGACGGATGAGGGCCGCGCCGCAGCGCCCATTTTCCATCATTGCCCGGAGCCATCCTGCCCTCATCCGTCTGCTTCGCAGACACCTTCTCCCCCGAGGGGAGAAGGGTAAAGACCTCTGTTGCTCCCACGCGAAAAGCCATCATATGAAGTCCAACATCATTCGACCGGCTTTGCCTATGACGTCCATCCCGCTCAATCTGCGCGGCCTGAAGTGCCCCCTCCCCGCTTTGCGCGTGCGCAAGGCGCTGAAAGGCGCGGCCCCTGGCGATCTCTTCCTGGTCGAATGCACCGATCCGATGGCGGCGATCGACATCCCGAACCTGATGCGCGAGACCGGCGACGCGATCGAACTCAGCAGCAGCGAGGGCGAGCTGCTGGTCTTCCACATCCGCAAGGCCGCGGCCTAGCGTCGCGCAAATACGGGAATCCCAGATCGTGGCCCTTTCGCAAAACGACATCCTGCGCGCGCTCGAGCTGGTGAAGCTGCCGGCGAGCGGGCAATCGCTGGCGGCATCGGGCCGCGTCAGCGACATCCTGATCGACGGCGGCAAGGTGATCTTCGCGATCGGCATCGACGCGACCGAAGCCGGCGCGATGGAGCCGGTGCGCAAGGCGGCCGAGAGTGCAGTCGGCGGCATTCCCGGCGTGACGCAGGTGCTGGTCGGCCTCACCGCCGACAAGGCGCCGGCGCGCGCGCCCTCGCAGGCGGCTGAAGCGCGCCGGCAGGCACATGGCCAGCCCGGCCCCGGCGGGCCGGTGCCGAAGGCGGCCGGCATTCCCGGCGTCAAGCAGATCATCGCGGTCGCCAGCGGCAAGGGCGGTGTCGGCAAGTCGACCACCACCGCCAATCTCGCAGTGGGCCTGGCAACGCTCGGCCTCAAGGTCGGCGTGCTCGACGCCGACATCTACGGCCCGTCCGTGCCGAAGATCTTCGGCATCACCGGCAAGCCGCGGCTGGTCTCGGGCCGCACGCTCGCGCCGATGGAGGCCTATGGCCTCAAGATCATGTCGATCGGCTTCCTGATCGACGAGGAAACGCCGATGATCTGGCGCGGGCCGATGGTGATCTCAGCGATCACCCAGATGCTGCGCGAGGTCGCCTGGGGCGAGCTCGACGTGCTCGTCGTCGACATGCCGCCCGGCACAGGCGACGCCCAGCTCACCATGGCGCAGCAGACTCCGCTTGCCGGCGCGGTCATCGTCTCGACGCCGCAGGACCTCGCTTTGCTCGATGCGAGGCGCGGCGTCGCCATGTTCAAGAAGGTCGAGGTGCCGATCCTCGGCATCGTCGAGAACATGAGCTATTTCATTTGCCCGGAATGCGGCCACCGCTCCGACATCTTCGCCCATGGCGGGGCGAGGCACGAGGCGGAGCGGCTCCATGTGCCGTTCCTCGGCGAGATCCCGCTCGCCATGCCGATCCGCGAGACTTCCGATGGCGGCCGGCCGATCGTGGCGAGCGACCCCGACAGCGCCCATGCCAAGGCCTATGTCGCCCTGGCGCGGCAGGTGAAGGCCGGCCTTGCGGGGCCGGCCCGGGCGGCGCCGCGGATCGTGATCGAGTAGAGCCAGCTGGCTTCGGAGCTAGGCCCGAAGCGCCGGAGCACCGGGCGTCTCGGCCTGCGCCACGAACTGGTCGGGAGGCGCTCTTTCCGTCTCCCCCTGTCGCTCGGTCAGCATCCAGATGTGTCCGAACGGATCGAACAGCGAGGCGACCCGCCGCCCTTCGGTATCGGTCTGGACGCGGTCGCGCAGCGCGGCGCCGGCGACGATCGCCTGCGCGAAGCAAACCTCGATATCGGGAACCGTCAGCAGGATCGTCATGCTGACGGCGCCCGCCGCCTTGGGGAAGAACGGGCCGCCATAGGACGGCTCCTCCTCGCGGCGCGGATTGGAACCGGCGACCGAGACGCGGGTTCCACCGATGAGCATCTCGACCCCGGCGAGCTCGCCGTCGATCCTGTAGCTCTTGAGCTGCCGCGCCTCGAAAGCCTCGCTGTAGAAATCCGCGGCCTCCTGCTCACGCCCGTGCTGCACGAAAATCGCCAGGCCCAAGCCGATGGTCTGCTTCATGTCGAATCTCCTGATCCGTCGCCGCTGGAATAGAGGGCGGGCGAAGCCGGCGGATTCTTGATCGATCCGCGGCGAGCTCGCGCACGGCCCATCACCGATCCGCGATGACAGATGATTTTGTTCATGTTATGTTCTTATCAACAGAACCTATGGAGACGCGATCATGCCAGTCCTGCCGACGCGCCATATCAGCATCGCGATCAACCGGCCGATCGAGGAGGTCTACGGCTTCCTTGCCGCCCCCATGAACTTCCCGAAATGGGCCGAGGGGCTCGGCGGCGAGTTCAGCCATGTCGAGGGCATGACCTATCGGGCGAAGACGCCGATGGGGCCGATGCGGGTGCTGTTCAGCGAGCCCAACCGCTATGGTGTGCTCGATCACGCCGTCATCCCCGACAGCGGCGCGCCGATGCACAACCCGATGCGCGCGCTGGCGAACGGCAGCGGCAGCGAGGTGGTATTCACCCTGTTCCGGCGGCCGGAGATGACGGATGACGATTTCGCTCGCGACGCCGAATGGGTCGCGGCCGATCTCGCCCGGTTGAAAAAACTGCTGGAAGGCTGAGGCCGGGCCTCAGAGCCGCACGCTGCTGGTCGCGTAGGCGACGTCGACCGGGCGCTGATAGGTCGCCAATACCAGGCTCGCCCCATAGGCGGCGATGGCGGCGAAGGCGACGGCGATGACGAAGGACTTCATGCAGCTTCCCCCGGAGGCAGGCGAATAAGCTTCGCTTATCAGGTGAATCTAGGGGCGACTGCGCGACCGATCAAGCATCGCCGAGCGCGGCATGGAGCCGCTCGGCCTCCGCGAGATCATCCGGCCGATTGGCGTTGAAGAAGGGATCGATCGGCCTGGTCGACCATTCGACCGAAACGACGCCATGGCGCGCCGTCCAGCGGTCGATCTTGCGCTCGTCCTCGACGGTGAGCGCATGTCGCAACTCTTCGCGCAACGACACCGGCCAGAGCCCGATCACCGGATGAGTCCAGCCGCCCGAGGCGGCGCAGGCGAGCGGCACATTTGCCGCCTCTCGCGCCGCATGCAGCCGCGCCACCAGATCGCGCGGGATGAAGGGCGTGTCGGCGGCGACGCTGACGAGCCATAGCGCGCCCGGCCGGTTCGCGGCGAGCCAGTCGAGCCCGGCGAGGATGCCGGCGAGCGGTCCGGCGAAATCCGGCACGCTGTCGGCGACCACAGGCAGGCCATAGTCGGCGAAGCGCGCGGGATCGCCATTGGCGTTGAGCAGGAGCTCGTCGCATTGGGGCCTGAGCCGCTCGATCACATGGGCAAGGATGGTGCGGCCGGCGATGGTGCGCAGCGGCTTGTCGCCGCCGCCCATGCGGCGGGCGAGCCCGCCGGCGAGCAGGAGGCCGAGGGTTCCCGGATTGGCATCAGTCATCGCCGGATCCCTTGCGGCGATGCTTGCCGCCCTCCTCCTCGACGCTGTCCGGGTCCTGGTCGAAGACGATGCGGTCCTCGCCGGCCAGCGCCAGGAAGCGCTTGCCGCGGGCGCGGCCAATCAGGGTCAGGCCGGCCTTGCGGGCGAGCTCGACGCCCCATTCGGTGAAGCCCGAGCGCGAGACCAGAATCGGGATGCCCATCCGCACCGTCTTGATCACCATCTCGGAGGTCAGCCGGCCGGTGGTGTAGAAGATCATCCTGCCGGGATCGACATCATGGCGGAAGAGCCAGCCGGCGACCTTGTCGACGGCGTTGTGGCGGCCGACATCCTCCATATAGACCAGCGGCCGGTCGCGCTCGCAAAGCACGCAGCCATGGATCGCGCCAGCTTCCAGATAGAGCGAGGGCGTGGTGTTGATCTTGCGGGTCAGCGCATAGAGCCAGCTGGTGCGCAGCTCCGCCTTGGGCAGGACGATCTCGTCGATCGCCTCCATCAAGTCGCCGAAGGCCGTGCCCTGGGCGCAGCCGGAGGTCAGCGTCTTCTTCTTCAGCTTCTGCTCGAAATCGGTGCGCTCCGGCGTGCGCACCACCACGACCTCGAGCTCCTCGTCATAATCGACCGCCTCGACGACATCGCCGCGCCTGAGCATGTTCTGGTTCAGGAGATAGCCGAGCGCCAGATATTCGGGATGGTCGCCGATCGTCATCATCGTGACGATCTCCTGACTGTTCAGATAGAGCGTCAGCGCCCGCTCGGTGACAACGCGGGTCTCGATGCGGGCGCCGCTATGGTCGATGCCGGCAACGGTTGCGCCGAGCCGGGCGGCAGCCGGGTCCGGCCGGATCAGATAGTCATCGAGAAAATCACCGCCGACAGGCACGAGGGCGCTCCTTGCGAGCCTTCAGGCCGGCTGACGCAGCGCCGCCATCGCCCAATCGGTGACGGCAGCTGTTTCAGGCGGCAGGCGCTGCCAGTCTTCGCCGGCGAATTGCGACCAGGCGGCGAGCATATCGTCGCGGACGGCGGTCAGCAGCGGCAGGCCGGCGACGACGCCCGCTGCGATCTCGGCGCGCAGCCCCTGGCCGAGCACCTCCTGCTTGCCGAACTTGTTGACGATGACGAGGTCGACCAGCCCGGACAGCGCCCCCGAGACGGCGGCGCCAGCGGCGGCGAGCCCGGCCGCGTCGAGCCGGCAGCCGGCCGAGCCGGCACCGCGATCCTCGCTGATCGGAAAGAGCTGGCCGGAGGCAAGGTCCTCGAGCGCCATGCTGGCGCAGCCGCTCATGCAGTCGCCATTGTTGTGCTGGACGACGCCGCCGAGCCGGACGGCCTCGCGCTTCAGCGTGTCGGCGACCTCCGCCATCAGTTCGTCGATGGGGAAGCCCGAGGAATAGACGATCGCGGCGAGCGGAGCAGTCATCGTCTGCCTTCATCCCACGGAACGGCGTTCACGGCCAGTGAACTTTCAGAGGCAGCTAGTGACCTTGGACATGGCTTGGGCGTAGGCGATTTTGTCCGAGTGCCAGGAGCTTGGTTCGGCCAAGCCTTCCGGCTTGGCCGTGACGAGCGACGCCGCAATCGGGCAAAAGCGCCACGCCGCTGCGCGGTGAGGTGAAACCGGCCGACTGCAGCGTCGCATCGCTTGCCGATACCAGCGGTATCGGCTGCGCGACGCTCCTGGCATTCGGACGGTTTGACCTCACCCAAGTCATGTCCAAGGTCACTAGCAGCCTCTCAGTGTTCCAATCTGCATGAGATGCTTCGCCAGTGTTGCAGCGCACCTACAGTCGAAGCCGGCAACGGACGCTAGGGTGGGGTGGGCTGTTCCCGGCATCCTGGCCGGGCGCGGCTCGCCGAGTGCCCGCTTGCCCATGATCCGCCCCAACGCCCAGACGCCCCTCGACCCTGCAACCGACGCCGCGCTGCTGCTGCGCCGCATCGGCTTTGCGACGCTGGCGCTCGCCCTGCCACTGGCCTCGCTGGTCTCGCGCCGCGCCGCCGTCGTACTGGTGCCGATCGGGGTGATCCTCCTGTCGATCGCTGCGTTGATCGAGGCGCCGCGCTGGTTCGCCGGCAATATCCGGGCTTCGATCTTCAGCCGTGCCGGCTTGACGCTGTGGGCGCTGGTCGGCTGGGCGGTGCTCTCGCTGATCTGGAGCCCCTATACCGGCTCGGCCACCGAAAAAGCGGCCAATCTGTTCCTTGCCGTGGCATTGGGCTTCGCCGGCGCGGCGGCGCTGCCCGAGCGCATGCGCGCCTCGAATCTCAACCTCGCCGCGCTCGGCGCCGGCGCCGCTGCGATCTTCGCGCTCGGATTGCTCCTGACCGAGGCGCTCGGCCCGGTCGACTCGCGCGCCGCCGACGCCGCCGGCAGCGTCGAGCGCGGCATCAGCGTCGTGCTGATCATGTCCTGGCCGGCGCTCGCCTGGCTCCTGTCGCGCGAGCGCGGGCTGACGGCGCTGGGACTGGCGCTGGTCGTCGGGCTGCTTGCGCTCTCGCGCATCGAAGACGGCGAGGCGATGGCGATGCTGTGCGGCGCGATCGCCTTCGGCGCCGTCAGCGCCAACCGCATCGTCGGCGCGCGGCTGATGGGCGGGATCATGGCCGGGCTGATGCTGCTCGCCCCGCTGCTGCCCTTCCTGCTACTGCCGTTCTTCCGGCTCTCGCCGGCAGTGTTCAGTACGGTCGGCACCGGCCTCGACATCTGGGCCGACATCATCTCCAGCCGACCTCTGCAGCTGATCACCGGCCATGGGCTCGACACCGTGCTGCGCGGGCGTACCACCGGGGCGCTTCCGCTGGAGGTGCCAACCACGATCCTGTTCGAGACCTGGTATGAGCTCGGCCTGGTCGGCGCGGCGACGGCGGCGCTCTGCCTCTACTTCGCGGTCGGCGCCGCCGGCCGGATGCCGGGCGCGCTCGCCGCTGGCGGCGTCGCGGCCTACGTCACCGCCTTCGCGCTGGCGGCGCTCGGCTTCGCCTCGTTCCAGACCTGGTGGCTGATGACACTGACCGCCGTAGCGCTGCTGTTCACCGCAATCGCGCGCGGCCAGTACCGCACCGAGCGGCCGGTGGCGCCACTCGGCCGGCGGCCGAAGGCGCCGAACGCTCCGGCTGCGGAATAAGCAAAATCGCGTGTCATGCTCGGGCTTGACCCGAGCATCTCAGGCAGATGAGACGTCATTCAGCGCGCTCGTCACGAGATTCTCGGGTCGGCGCTTCGCTCCGCCCGAGAATGACGGATAGCTACGCCGCCTCGCGGCTCGCATTCACCGCATGGCAAGCGACGCCGTCGATCGCCGGCGGGTTCTCGACGCGGCAACGATCGAAGACCAGCGGGCAGCGCGGATGGAAGGTGCAGCCAGAAGGCGGGTTAATCGGGTTCGGGATCTCGCCTTTCACGCCCTCGCGCGGCTTCCCGATCATGGCGAGGTCCGGCACCGCCTCGAGCAGCATCCTGGTATAGGGATGGCGCGGGGCGGCAAAGAGCTGCTTGCCGTCGGAGACCTCGACGAGGCGGCCGAGATACATCACGCCGATCCGCGTCGCCATGTGCCGGACGACCGCGAGATTGTGGCTGATGAAGAGATAGGTCAGCCCGAACTTCTGCTGCAGGTCGCGCATCAGGTTGAGGATCTGCGCCTGCACGGAGACGTCGAGCGCTGAAGTCGGCTCGTCGCAGACGATGAACTCGGCATTGGAGGCGAGTGCGCGGGCGATCGCGATGCGCTGACGCTGGCCGCCAGAGAATTCGTGCGGGAACTTCTTGCCGTCGTCCGGGTGCAGGCCGACCAGCGAGAGCAGTTCGCCGACGCGCGCCTCGATCGCCGCATCACCCTGGATGAGGTCGAAAGCCCGGATCGGCTCGGCGATGATCCGCCCGACACGCCAGCGCGGATTGAGCGAGGCGTAAGGATCCTGGAAGATCATCTGCATGCGGCGGCGCAGACGCTGGCGCTCCTGGGCCGCCCTGGCGTCGAACATCGAGACACCGTCGATCGAAACGGTGCCGCCCGACGGGTTCAACAGGCCGACGACCATGCGTGCCACGGTCGACTTGCCCGAGCCGGACTCGCCGACGAGTGCGAAGGTCTCGCCCTTGCGGATGTCGAAGGAAACGCCGTCGACGGCCTTGAGGAACTGCTTGTCCTGGCGCTCTAGCACCCGGTTGAGCCAGGGCTTGGAGACGTCGAAGACGCGCTTGAGGTCACGGACCTGGACGAAGGCTTTGTCGCTCACGCCGCGATCTCCGTCTTGCCGGCCGGCGCCTTGGCCTTGTCGTAGAGGTGGCAGGCGACCTGGTGGCCGCCGACATCGATGAGCTCCGGCCGGTCGATCCGGCAGCGGTCGAACACCTTGGAGCAGCGCGGGTTGAAGGCGCAGCCCCTGGGGATATTGGAGAGCCGCGGCATGGCGCCCGGGATCTGCACGAGTCTTTCGGCATCGCCCTCGATCGAGGGAATCGCGCCCATCAACCCTTGCGTATAGGGGTGGAGCGGCTGCTTGATCACCTCGCGCACCGGGCCGATCTCGGCGACGCGGCCGGCATACATCACCGCGACCCGGTCGGCCGTCTCGGCGATCACGCCCATGTCGTGGGTGACCAGCATCACCGACGTCCCGCGTTCCTTGCAGAGCCGCTTGATCAGGCCGATGATCTGCGCCTGCACAGAGACATCCAGGGCGGTCGTCGGCTCGTCGGCGATGATGAATTCGGGCTCGGCGCAGAGCGCGAGCGCGATGACGACGCGCTGGCGCATGCCGCCGGAGAATTCGTGCGGGTAGCCATCGATGCGCCGCTCCGGCGCGGGGATGCCGACCTCGTCGAGCAGGGCGATGGCGCGCTTGCGGGCATCGGCTGCGTTGAGATCGGTATGGGTCTGGATCGTCTCGATCAACTGCTCGCCGACCCGGTAGAGCGGGTTCAGGCTGGTCAGCGGGTCCTGGAAGATCATGCCGATGCGCTTGCCGCGGACGCGGCGCATCTGCTCGGCCGGGAGATGATCGACGCGCTCGCCGGAGAGCACGACCTTGCCGTCGGCGATGCGGCCGGGCGGGTCGATCAGGCCGATGATGGCCGAGCCGGTGACGGACTTGCCGGCACCGGATTCGCCGACCACGCCGAGCACCTCGCCGCGAGCGATGTCGAAGGAGATCTTGTCGAGCGCCCGCAGCGTGCCGCGGCGGGTGACGAACTCGACGGTGAGGTCCTGGACGGAGAGGACGGTCTCGCTCATCGGCTCACCTCAACCGCGGGTTCAGGGCGTCGCGCAGCCAGTCGCCGAGCAGGTTCACCGCCAGCACCAGCACGGCGAGCGTCACGCCCGGGAAGGTGACGATCCACCAGTCGCCGGAGAACAGATAGCGGTTGCCGATCGAGATCAGCGTGCCCAGCGAAGGCTGCGTCGGCGGCAGGCCGACGCCGAGGAAGGAGAGCGTCGCCTCGGTGATGACGGCAAGCGCGAGGTTGATGGTCAGGATGACCAGCACCGGGCCGATCACGTTCGGCAGCACATGGCGCAGCATGATGAGGGGCGCCGGCAGGCCGACGAGGCGGGCGGCCTGGACATAGTCCTTGTTGCGCTCGACCAGGGTCGAGCCGCGGATGGTGCGGGCGTACTGCACCCAGAAGCTCAATCCGATGGAGATCACCAGCACGTAGAGCGCCGTGTCCTCGCGGTTGGCGTGCTTGAAGATGCCGCGCACGACGCCGTCGATCAGCAGGGCGATCAGGATCGCCGGGAAGGTCAACTGCACGTCGGCGATGCGCATGATCAGCGAGTCGACGCGGCCGCCGAGATAGCCGGCGAGCAGGCCGAGCGTGATGCCGATCGTCGCCGCCAATGCGACGCCGAGCAGGCCGACGATCAGCGAGACGCGAAGGCCGTAGAGGATCGCCGAATAGAGATCGCGGCCCTGGTCGTCGGTGCCGAGAATGAACTTGGGATCGCCGCCCTGCTGCCAGGTCGGCGGGATGTTGGCGTCGGAAAGGAAGACGGTCGCCGGGTCGAAAGGATTGGTCGGCGCGATCCAGGGCGAGAAGAAAGCGCCGATGAACAGCACCAGCACGATCACGGCGGCGACCATCGTCACCTTGGAGCGCAGAAAGCTCGCCAGGATGTCGCTGTCGAGGATGCGGGCCCAGAGCGAGGGCGGCTGTTTCGGAGTGGAAGCGGGTTGCGCGCTCATGACCGGCCTCAATGCGCCCCGATCGTCGCGCGCAGGCGCGGATCGACCAATGCGTAGAGCAGGTCGACGATCAGGTTGATGCTGACGAACAGGAAGGAGATCAACATGAGGTAGGCGGCCATGATCGGGATATCGACCTGCTGCACCGCCTTGAGGAAGAGTAGGCCCATGCCCGGCCACTGGAACACCGTCTCGGTGATGATGGCGAAGGCGATGATCGAGCCGAGCTGCAGGCCGGCGATGGTGATCACAGGCACCAGCGTGTTCTTCAGCGCATGGCCGAAATGAATGGCGCGGGTCTTGAGGCCGCGAGCCCGGGCGAACTTGATGTAGTCGGTGCGCAGCACCTCGAGCATCTCGGCCCGGACGAGGCGCATGATCAGCGTCATCTGGAACAGGCCGAGCGTGATCGAAGGTAGTATCAGCGCCTTCCAGCCCGAAGCGGTCAACAGGCCGGTGGTCCACCAGTTGCCGAGCTTGACGACCTCGCCGCGCCCGAAGGAAGGCAGCCAGCCGAGCGTGACCGAGAACAGGTAAATGAGGAGGATGCCGATCAGGAAGGTCGGCAGGCTGATCCCGACCAGCGAGACCGTCTGGAAGATCTTCGCCAGCCAGCTGTCGCGGCGCAGCGCCGTGTAGACGCCCATGGGTATGCCGACCAGCAGCGAGAACAGCGCCGACATGAAGGCAAGCTCCAGCGTCGCCGGGGCCCGCTCGCCGAGCAGCGAGATCACCGGGAGGCGGAACTGGTAGGAAACGCCGAATTCGAGCCGCGCGGCATTGTAGATGTAGCGTGCGAACTGGACGACCACCGGCTCGTCGAGGCCGAGCGTCTGGCGCAACTGTGCGACCTGCTCCTGCGGCGTGTCGACGCCGACCATCTGGTTAACGGGGTCGCCGACGAAGCGGAACATGGTGAAGGCGATGAGCGCGACCGCGAGCATCACGATCAGCGATTGGAACAGCCGACGCAGAACAAATGCGAGCATGGTCGCCTTTCAAGTAGGGCTTCGCCAGCTCCGTCATTCCAGCCGGAACGAAGCGGAATGCCGGAATCCCTCGTAGAGCGCGGAGCCTTACGATGGACTCCGGAGCCGCGCCGCTGACACGGCTTGTCCGGAACGACGGCGCTGTCCTGCGAAGCTGGAGAGGCTACGCGCCGAGCGATGCTCGGCGCGCGCGGGCCCTCACTGCTCCTTGGTGGCGTAGTAGAGCAGCACCGAATTGTCGGCGCGCTGGGCGAGCTTCACCTTCTTCGACACACCCCAGGCCAAAGCCTGCTGATGCAGCGGAATGTAGGAGAACTCGTCGACGGTGATCTTGTAGGCCTCGCCGATCATGGCGTTGCGCTTGGCGGTATCGGACTCGACCAGGATCTTGTCGGTCAGTTCGTCGACCTTCTTGTTACAGTAGTTGCCGAGGTTCGACTCGCCGCGCGAGGAGCCGGCGACGTCACGGCAGCCGAGAATGTCATAGAGGACATTGTGGCTGTCGAAGGTGCCGGGGGTCCAGCCGAGCAGATAGAACGAGGTCTTGTAGCCGCCCGGCTTCAGCACCTTGGCGAAATACTGCGCCTTGGGCTGGGCGTTGAGGTTCACCTTGACGCCGATGCGGGCGAGCATGCCGACCACGGCCTGGCAGATCTGGCCGTCATTGACGTAGCGATCGTTCGGGCAGTCCATGCCGAGCTCGAAGCCGTTCGGATAGCCGGCCTCGGCGAGCAGCTTCTTGGCGGCCTCGGTGTCGAACTTGGCGCGGGTGAAGCCGGCGGTCGAGAACAGCTCAGGCGCGATCATCAGCGGCGAGGGCGTCGAGAGCCCACGCATGACGCGGCTCTTGATCGTCTCGATGTCGATCGCCTGGTAGAAGGCCTGGCGGACCCTTACGTCCTTGAAGGGGTTCTTGCCCTTGACGCTGGATTCCAGCAGCTCGTCGCGGGTCTGGTCGAAGCCGAGGAAGATGGTGCGCAGCTCGGGCCCGGTCAGGACCTGGGCATTGCCGGAAGCGTTGACACGCTGGATGTCCTGGATCGGAACCGGCTCGATCACGTCGACCTCGCCGGAGAGCAGCGCGGCGACGCGGGTCGCGTCCGAGGAGATCGGGGTGAAGATGATCTCCTTGATGTTGCCGTCGATCTTCTTCCAGTAGTTCTCGTTGAGCTTGAAGACGGTCTTCACGCCCGGCTGATGGCTCTCGATCTTGTAGGGGCCGGTACCATTGGCGTTGAGCGAGGCATGGCTCGGCGTGGTCGCGGCCGCAGGCGTCGGGGCGACGGCGTTGTTCGCCTCCGCCCACTTCTTCGACATGATGTACCAGGTGTCCCACTGCGCGTTCAGGATCGGGTTCGGCGTGGTGAGGATCACGTCGACCGTAAAGTCGTCGACCTTGACGAACTTGGCGCTGGTCGGGATGCGGGTGGTGAAGTTCGAGCCCTGGGCGCGGACGCGATCGGCCGAGAAGATCACGTCATCGGCGGTGAAATCCGAGCCGTCATGGAACTTGACGCCCTTGCGCAGGAAGAAGCGCCATTTCAGGCCGTCGGCGGAAATCTCCCACTTCTCGGCGAGGGCCGGCTCGATCTTGAGATCCTTGCCGCGTGCCGTCAGGCCCTCATAGGGGTGGCCGAGATGGGCGTTGGTTGTGGTCTCGTTGACGGTATAGGGGTCGAGCGACTTCAGCTCGCCCTGGTTGGCGTAGCGCAAGGTCTGGGCTTGCACAGCCCCGCACATCAAGGCCAGGGCGGCAACGGCTGCCAGGCAATGGGTCTTGAACGACATGTGAGACTGCTCCCGTTGGTTAGAAACCACTCCTCCCCAGGAGCGGTGCCGGCCGCGCGCCTATTTTGGCGGCAGACCGACGAAGGCGGCAGATTAATGACGGTTCGAAGCCCGCGTCCAGTGCGGTCGATCGACTTCGTTCCAGATCGAACTTTGTTGCGAATCCAACTAATGCAACGCACGAAGCTGCGAAGGGCGAGATGAAAGCCCGCAATGAAGCATCCTCGCCCTGCACGCTCAGCGGGCCAGCTCCGTGATCAGCGCACGGACGAAGGCAGTGCCGGCGTCGAGCTGGGCCACCGTGAGGAACTCGTCCGGCTGGTGCGCCTGGGCGATATCGCCGGGTCCGCAGACCACCGTCGACCAGCCGGCCGCCTGGAACAGGCCACCCTCGGTACCGTAGGCGACGACATGGCTGGCGTTATCGCCGGTGATTCGGCGCGCCAGCGTCTCGGCCATGCCTTCCTTCTCCGGCGCGAGCGGCGGGGTCTGGGAGGTGATCTCCATGGTGATGCCGGTTTCAGGCGCGATCGTCTTCATCGGCACCTCCAGCTCGGCGATCTTCGCCCGGTAGCGCGCGACATAGTCGGTATTGTCGCCCGGCATGACGCGGACCTCATGGCTGAAGCTGGCATGTTCGGCGGTGATGTTGACCGCAGTGCCGCCAGCGACGACGCCGACATGCAGCGTCGAATAGGGCGGCTCGAAGGGAATGCCGGGCTGCACCCTCGCCTTGTTTTCCTGCATGACGTCGTCGTGCCAGGCGATCAGCTTGCCGGCGACCATCACGGCGGGGACGCCGATATCGACGCGGCTCGAATGCACGGCGTGGCCGCGCACCGTCGTCTTCATGCGCGTGCCGCCCTTGTGGCCGGTGACGACCTGCATCATCGAGGGCTCGCCGACGATCACCGCCGAGGGCTTCAAGCCGGCCTCGGCCATGGCGTCGATCATGATCGCGGCGCCGATGCAGCCGACCTCCTCGTCATAGGAGAGCGCGATGTGGAAGGGCCGCTTCAGGCCCGCCTCCAGCATCTCCGGCACCAGCGCCAGCGCGATCGCGTCGAAGCCCTTCATGTCGCAGGAGCCACGGCCATAGAGCTTGCCGTCGCGCTCGGTCAGCGTCCACGGGTCGGAGCTCCAGTCCTGGCCCTCGACCGGCACGACGTCGGTATGGCCGGAGAGGACGACGCCGCCTGCGACCTGCGGGCCGACGGTGGCATAGAGATTGGCCTTCTCCCCGTCCGGGCTCGGCACGATCGTGCTCGCGACACCATGGGCGGCGAGATAGTCGCGGCAGAAATGGATCAGATCGAGATTGCTGCGCCAGGACTCGGTGTTGAACGACACCAGCTTGGCCAGCATTTCCTTGGGGGAATAACGCACGGGTAGAAATCTCCAATGAACTGGCCGACAGGCACGAACCGTGCCGCAGGCTACGCTGGCATTGCCTGTCGTCAATCGCTTCTCGGCGCTTGACCGGGCTGCACCCGACGCGCTGTTGTGCCGGCCAACCGATTGTCCCCGTGAGTCCGCCATGTCCTTCGACGTCACCCTCGCCGACATCCAGGCCGCCGCCACCCGCATCGCCGGCAAGGTCCGGCGCACGCCGACCTTCATGAGCGCCGGCCTCTCGGCCCGGCTCGGCGTCGAGACCGTGGTCAAGGTCGAAAGCCTGCAACTCGCCGGCTCGTTCAAGGTGCGCGGCTGCTACAACAAGCTGCTCGGCCTGTCGGAGGCCGAGAGGGCGCGCGGCGTCGTCACCGTCTCCGGCGGCAACCACGCCATCGCCGTCTCGCTGGTCGCCAGCATGCTCGGCATCAGGGCGCTGGTGCTGATGCCGAAGAACGTCGCCCCGCTCAACATCCGCCTGACGCAGGAAGCCGGCGGCGAGGTCGAGCTCTGCGAGGATGCCCTCGCCGCCTTCTCCAAGGCAGAGGAATACGAGGGCAAGGGCATGACCCATGTCCATTCCTATGACGACCCGGCGATCATCGCCGGCCATGGCACGGTCGGCCTCGAACTCGCGGCCGATGCCGGCGGGCGGATCGACCATGTCTTCATCTCGATCGGTGGCGGCGGCTTCTCGGCTGGCGTCGGCGCAGCGCTGAAGGGGCTCGATCCGGCCGTGCGCATCCACGGCGTCGAGACCGAAGGCGCGACGACGATGACGCAGGCGCTCGAAGCCGGAAAGCCGATCCCGATCCGCCCGACCTCGATCGCGCGCACGCTCGGCGCGCCCTTCGCGACCGAACGGACGATGGCGGCGGCGCGCCAGTTCCTCGAGGAGATCGTGGTGGTGCCCGACGCCGAGGCGGTGCGAGAGCTGGTCTGGGTGCTGCAGAACGGACGCGTCCTGCTCGAGCCGGCGGCGTCCTGCACGATCGCGGCCGCGCTGACGCGCAAGGACCAGTTCAAGCCGGGCGAGCGTGTCGCGCTGGTGCTGTGCGGCTCGAACGTCGCGCTCGAAGACATCGAGCGCTGGCGCCAGGAGTTCGGGGTCTGAGGCAAGCGAACAGCGCGCCAGCCATCGGCGCGCGCCCGTTTCGCGTGCAGGTCCTAGGGCACGACACTGCCGCGAGCCCGTCCGCCCGCGACCCGGCACGAGCAGCTCGCACCAAGATCAGCCGGGTTGATCAACTGGCAGGTGCGGACCGGCGTACGGCAATAGTCGCCAATGCCTGACGACACCGGAGCGGCGTAATAGGGCCGGCGGTAATAATAGTAGGCCGGCTCGTCGTAATAGGGCGCGCCATAGTAATAGGGATAGGCTGCAGCGCTGCCGAGAATGGCGCCCGCCGCTAGGCCCCCGGCGCCCCATCCCCAGCCGCCGCCATAATAGCCCCGCCGCCCGTAATAGCCGCCGCCATACCAGCGGTTAGGGCGATAGCCCCAGCCTCCGCCGCCGCGGGAGTAACCTCCGCGATAGCCATAACCTGCGCCTCCCAGACTGGGACGATGGCCGCCGCCGAAGCCGCCGCCGGACAAGGCCCGGCCTCCGCCGCTGAGGGCGCCCCCCACGCGGGGGCCGCCGCCTGGAAAGGCACCGCCGCTCAAGGCCTGCGCCGAGACGTCGTTGACTGAGAAGGCGAGCAGGGGAACGAGCGAAGCGGCAAGAACGATCAGGCGGCGCATGGCGGCCTCCTCGGCAGCAAGGGCGGTCAACCATTAACGCGCGCGCACTGCGGCTGTTCCGTGGCGCCGGCTCAGGGCAGTCGAGCCGGAACCCGCCTCAGAAATAGCGCGCCAGATTCCGCCTGATCCGCTCCAGCGGCGACACATCGGCCGCCGGCCGTTCGAACGCCCTGCCGGTGATCGTCTCGAAGGCCCTGATATAGACCTGCGAGGTCTGCTCGATCAGCTCGTCCGGGATCGCGGGGATCGGCTCGTTATAGGGGTCGCAGCGGGCCGCGACCCAGTTGCGCACGAAGTCCTTGTCGAAGCTCTCGGGCTTCTCCCCCTTTGCGAAGCGCTCGGGATAGCTGCCGGCGAACCAGTAGCGGCTGGAATCAGGGGTATGGATCTCGTCGGCAAGGATGATCCTGCCCTCGGGATCGGTGCCGAACTCGTATTTGGTGTCGGCGAGGATGAGGCCGCGCTCGGCCGCAATCTTCTGGCCGCGGGCGAACAGCTTCAGCGCATAGCCCGACAGCGTCTCCCACTGCGCCTTGGTCAGCAGGCCCTGCTCCAGGATCTGCGCCGGCGAGAGCGGCTCGTCATGACCGCCGTCGAAGGCCTTGCTGGTCGGCGTGATGATCGCCTGCGGCAGCGCCTCGTTGTCGCGCAGGCCGTCCGGAAAGCGGGCGCCGTACATGTCCCGCTGGCCCTGCTTGTACATGGTCAGGATCGAGGTGCCGGTGGTGCCGGCGAGATAGCCGCGCACCACGATCTCCACGGGGAGGATGTCGAGCCGCTGCCCGACCACGACGTTGGGATCGGGATAGTCGAGGACATGGTTGGGGCAGATGTCCGCGGTCTGCTCGAAGCAGAAGCGCGCCGTCTGCGTCAGCACCTGCCCCTTGTACGGGATGCAGGCGATGGCGCGGTCGAAGGCACTGAGCCTGTCGGTGGCGATGATGATCCGGCGCCCGTCCGGCAGGTCGTAATTCTCGCGGACCTTGCCACGGTAATGGTTCGGCAGCTCCGGGATCGTCACGTCGCGGATCGTGTTCGCCTCGGACATCGCAGCACTCGCAAGCTCGGAATCATCCGAAGCGGCAGGCTTCGGCTCCGCCGCTCTTAACCCTTTCACCGCGATGTGGACAGCCGGCCACGACGCATTCGCCAACCTCCCACCCCTCATGCCGCAATCGGCTTGGACAGGATGCATCGCTCCGGGCTAGCTTGCGCCTCTGGCAACCCGTTTTCTGCCAACTCCTTCGTGCAGAGCCGCCACCCGTCGAGGACACCATGCCCAAATCCGATCTCATCGCCGCGATCGAACCCGAGATCAGCGCGATCCGCCGCGACTTCCACCGCCATCCCGAGCTGCTCTTCGACGTGCAGCGCACCGCCGGCATCGTCGCCGACAAGCTGAAGGAATGGGGCGTCGACGAGGTCGTCACCGGGATCGGGCGCACCGGCGTCGTCGGCGTGATCAAGGGCAAGGGCCAGGATTCCGGCAAGGTCATCGGCCTGCGTGCCGACATGGACGCGCTGCCGATCCATGAGGAGACCAATCTCGAGCATCGCTCGACCGTGGCCGGCAAGATGCACGCCTGCGGCCATGACGGGCACACCGCCATGCTGCTCGGCGCCGCCAAGTACCTGGCGCAGACCCGCGATTTCGACGGCACCGCGATCGTGATCTTCCAGCCGGCAGAGGAAGGCGGCGGCGGCGGCCGCGAGATGTGCAAGGACGGGCTGATGGAGCGTTTCGGCGTGCAGGAGGTATACGGCCTGCACAACATGCCCGGCCTGCCGATCGGCCAGTTCGCCATCCGCAAGGGGCCGATGATGGCCGCTGCCGACCGTTTCCTGGTCAAGCTCGAGGGCCGCGGCGGCCACGCCGCCAAGCCGAACGAGACGATCGACCCGCTGGTCTCGGCCTGCCAGATCGTCACCTCCCTGCAGACCATCGCCTCGCGCAATGCCGATCCGCTCGATTCCGTCGTCGTCTCGGTGACGGCGCTGCAGGCCGGCGAGGCCTTCAACGTCATCCCGCAGCATGCGGTGATCAAGGGCACGGTGCGCTCGCTCTCGCCGGAGATGCGCGACCTTGCCGAGAAGCGCTTCCGCGAGATCGTCACCGGCACCTGCCAGGCCTTCGGCCTGACCTTCGAGATCGAGTACGAGCGCGGTTATCCCGTCACCTTCAACCATGCCGGCCAGACCGACTTCGTCACCAGCGCGACGAAGAGCGTCTTCGGCAAGGAGGCGATCGACACGACGGTGCCGCCGACCATGGGCTCGGAGGACTTCTCCTTCATGCTGGAGGAGCGGCCCGGCGCCTATATCTTCATGGGCAATGGCGAGTCCGCCGGGCTGCACCACCCCGCCTATGAGTTCAACGACAAGGCGATTCCCGTCGGCATGACCTACTGGACGAGCCTGGTCGAGATGGCGATGCCGCAGCGCGCAGCATGAGCGACATCGATTGCCTGGTGATCGGGGCCGGCGTCGTCGGCCTTGCGACGGCGCGCACGCTTGCGCTCGCCGGCCGCGAGGTCGTGATCGCGGAGGCCGCTGACGGGATCGGCACGCAGACCTCGGCGCGCAACAGCGAGGTCATCCATGCCGGCATCTATTATCCGCCGGGCTCGCTGAAGGCCCGGGTCTGCGTCGAGGGGCGCAAGCTCCTCTACGCCTATCTCGGCGAACGCGGCCTGCCGCATAAGGCCTGCGGCAAGCTGATCGTCGGAACTCATGCCGGCCAGCGCCCGGCGCTGGAGACGATCGCAGCGCGCGCCGAGGCCTCCGGCGTCACCTCGCTGCGCTGGCTCGACGGCGCGCAGGCGAAGGCCCTGGAGCCGGAGGTAACCTGCGAGGTCGCCCTGCTCTCGCCCGAGACCGGCGTTGTCGACAGCCATGCGCTGATGCTGTCGCTACTCGGTGAATGCGAGGCTGCCGGCGGCTCGCTTGCCCTGAACACGCCGATCCTGGCCTGGCGGCGCGAGGCCGATGGCTTCAGCGTCGATTTCGGCGGCGAGGACCCGGCGACCTATACCGCAAATACCGTGGTGAACTCGGCCGGCCATGGTGCGCCGCGCCTGCTCGGCAAGCTCGACGGCTTCCCGGCCACGCATGTGCCGAAGCAGTCCTTCGCCAAGGGCAACTACTTCTCGCTGCTGGGCAAGCAGCCGTTCTCGCATCTGGTCTACCCCGTGCCGGAAGCGGCGGGCCTCGGCATCCACGCCACCATCGACATGGCCGGCCGCGTCAAGTTCGGCCCCGATGTCGAATGGGTCGGAGACGACCAGGACCTGATCGTCAACCCTGCCCGCGCCGAGAAATTCTACGCGGCGATCCGGACCTATTGGCCTGCCTTGCCGGACAACGCGCTCGTCGCCGACTATGCCGGCATCCGGCCGAAGCTGCATGGGCCGAGCGAACCGATGCCGGATTTCCGCATCGACGGGCCGGCGGTTCATGGCGTGCCCGGGCTGGTCAACCTGCTCGGCATCGAGAGCCCCGGGCTGACGAGTTCGCTCGCGATCGCGGATCTGGTGGTGGAGCGTCTGGCGGCCTGACGCCCTCCCCGTCATGGTCGGGCTTGTCCCGACCATGCACGTCTTCTTTTGGGCAGGGCAGCGTTCAAGACGTGAATGCTCGCCACAAGGCGAGCATGACAGCGTGGTTCTCACACCGCCTCCGCCCCCAATTCCGCGCACCAATGCGCCAGCCGCGCCTTTATGACGCGCTCGCGGCCGGCTTCCAGCGCCTTCTCGTCGAGCCGCTCGACCTCCTCGAAGGCGAAGGCGGCCTCGCCATGCGCGTTCCAGGCGGCCTGCAAGCTCCGCCCGCGATGGCTGCCATGGCGTAGTGTGAACCAGATGCGGTTCTGTATTGTCGAGAGATCCGGTGCTTGCCCCGCCCAGCGCTCACCGGTCGCAAGGCAGCGCACCAGATAGATGCCGGCCACGATCTTGCGCTCCTTATAGGCCGCGACGGCGACCTTCCTGTCCTCGTGACGCATCGCGCCCTCCTTTCGGTCAGGCTGCCGCAAATATCACCCGGGCAATATTGACTCAAGTATTTTTATCCGGGTATTTAAACGCGTCATGTGGGAACCGACCATGTCCGATGCCGACCGCCTTTCCACCGCCTTCGACGGCAACACCATCCTCGCCCGCGGCCGCCTGGCCGAGGTTGCGCTGGCCGTGCAGCGACGCCTGACCGAGCGCCCCGACGCGGTGCTGCTGACCTTCGACGATGCGAGCGGGCGGGTGATCGATCTCGACCTGCGCGGCACGCCAGCGGAGATCGTAGCGAGGCTGGGGGACGAGCCGCGCGGGCGCGGGCGGCCGAAGCTCGGCGTGGTCGCGCGCGAGGTGACCTTGCTGCCACGGCATTGGGACTGGCTGTCGGCACAGCCGGGCGGCGCCTCGCAAGCCTTGCGGCGCCTGATCGACGAAGCCAGGCGCGGCGATCGCGGCGAGACGCAAGGGCGTATCGCCCGCGAGACGGCCTATCGCTTCATGAACGCGCTCGCCGGCAATCTGCCTGGCTTCGAGGAGGCGACGCGCGCGCTCTTCGCCAATGACGAGATCGGCTTCTTCCGGCAGGCGGCGGGCTGGCCCGCCGACATCCGCACCTATGCGCAGGAGCTGGCCTGGAGCGCAGTGCGGAGCGAAGACTAGCCGCGCAGCTCGGCGACCTTCTCGCGCGCTTCCCGCGAGAGCTTCGTCACCTGCGCCCAGTCGCGATTCTTCACCGCATCGGCCGGCACGAGCCAGGAGCCGCCGACGCAGATCACCTGCGGCAACGCCAGGTAATTGCCGAGATTGGCGAGCGAGACACCGCCGGTCGGGCAGAACTGCATCTGCGGGAACGGGCCCGAGAGCGCCTTGAGGCCGGCAACGCCGCCGGCCTGCTCGGCCGGGAAGAACTTGCAGGTCAGGCGTCCCGCCGTGACCGCGCGCATGCACTCGGATGCCGTCGCGACGCCGGGCAGCCAGGGCAGCCCGGTCTTGCGCATGGCCTCGTCGACCGCCTCGGTGAAGCCGGGGCTGACCACGGCCTGCGCGCCGGCATTATGGACCTCGGCCGCCTGTGCCGGCGTCACCACCGTGCCGGCAACCGGCAGGATGCCCGGCACCTTCTTCGCCACGATTTCGAGCGCCGCCATCGCAGCCGGGCGGCGCAAGGTGATCTCGATCACGTCGATGCCGCCGGCGAGCAGGGCTTCCGCGAGCGGCACGGCGATCTCGGCCTCGTCGATGACGACGACGGGGACGACGGCGCAGGCCTTGAGGCGGGCGATTTCGGGAGCGATCGACATCGGCAGAATTCCTTTCGCGCCTCGCTTACGCCTTGGCCCAGTAGACGTCGAGCCCCTGCGGGCGCGAGAGCAGCAGGCCGACCGGGAAGGCCGCCGGCAATTCGACCGCCGAGGCCAGCACCTCGTCTTTTTCCTGCCCCGAGATCAGCAGAGCGACATGGCCGGCGCCCTGCAGCCGAGCCGGCGATAATGAGAGCCGCGGCGGCAGGTCGGCCGGCGTCGCGGCGAGCGCATGCACGGAGGCCGGCGCAGTCAGCGCCGCTGTCTGGCCGGGAAAGAGCGAGGCGATATGTCCGTCCGCGCCCATGCCGCTGACGACGATATCGAGTTGCGGCAGGCCCTTCAGGACACGGTCGAGGCTCGCCGCAGCCGCGGAAAGATCGTCGCCGGCATTGTGGAAGGAGACAAAGGGGGTGCGCCCGTCGCGCAGCGGCGCGAAGGCCGCCCGGATCATGCGCTCGTTCGACGCCGGATCGCCCGGCGCGACGAAACGCTCGTCGGTCGGCATCAGCGTGATGCTCTCCCAAGGCAGGTCACGCGCGCCAAGTGCCGCGAGGAAGCGCGCCGGCGTAGTACCGCCGGGTACGGCGAGAAGCGCCCTGCCCTGTGCCGCGACAAGCGTGCGCAACCGAACCGCGACCGCTTCGGCCAACGCCTCGGAGGCGTCGGCCAGCGTCTCGAAGCGGTGGCGGATCAGCGGACCGGCAGCGCTCACTCGCTGAACTCCGGATCGGCCCAGGAGCGGCCATCGCGCTCGATCAGGCCGATCGATTGCGACGGGCCCCAGGAGCCGGCGGCGTAGCGATGCGGCTGGGGATAGTATTCCTGCCAGCCGGCCAGGATCGGATCGACCCAGGTCCAGGCCTGCTCGACCTCGTCGCGCCGCATGAACAGGGTCTGGTCGCCGCGGATCACATCGGTGAGCAGGCGCTCATAGGCGTCGGGCGTGCGCACGTCGAAGGCCGTCTCGTAGCGCAGGTCGAGCTGGCGCGGCACGACCTTGAGCTTGCCGGAACCGGGCACTTTCATCATCAACTGGAGCTGGACGCCGTCATTGGGCTGGAGCCGGATGACCAGGCGGTTGGCGTAGAGCTCCTCGCAGCCCGGCGCACGGCCGAAGATCGAATGCGGCACCGGCTTGAAGGTGACGGCGATCTCGGAATAGCGCTGCGCCATGCGCTTGCCGGTGCGCAGATAGATCGGCACGCCGGCCCAGCGCCAGGTGTCGAGTTCGCAGCGGATCGCGACGAAGGTCTCGGTACCGCTGACATGGCCGAGTTCCTCGGCATAGCCCTTGACTCGCTGGCCATCGATGACGCCCGGCCCGTACTGGCCGCGCACGGTGTGGCGCTGTACGTCGGGGCCGACGATCGGCCGCAGGGCCTTCAGCACCCTGACCTTCTCGTCGCGGACCGCATCGGCCTCGAGCTGGTTCGGCGGCTCGATCGCGAACAGGCAGAGCAGCTGCAATACATGGTTCTGCACCATATCGCGCAGATGACCGGCCTTGTCGTAATAGCCGGCGCGGGATTCCAGGCCGACCGTCTCCGCGACGGTGATCTGGACATTGTCGATGTCGCGGCTCGACCAGGAGCGCTCGAACAGCGTGTTGGCGAAGCGCAGGACGAGCAGGTTCTGCACCGTCTCCTTGCCGAGATAATGGTCGATCCGGTAGGTGCGGCTCTCCGGCAGGATGCGCGCGACAGCGTCGTTGATCTCGCGCGCCGAGGCGAGATCGCGGCCGAGCGGCTTCTCCAGGATGACGCGCGAGGTCGGCGTCAGGATGCCGGAGCTGGCGAGGTTCTCGCAGATCGGGATGAACAGGTCCGGTGGCGTGGAGAGATAGAAGGAGCGCACGCGCTGGGAATCGCCAAGCGCGTCCTTCAGCGCGCCATAGGTCTCGGGCTTCACCGCATCGAGCAGCACCATGGTCAGGCGGCGGCGGAAGGCGGCGATGCGGTCCTGCAACAAGCCGGCGGCGGCGAGCTTGTCGGCGATCTGGTTGGGGATGCCCTCGACATCCTCCTGCTTGCGGACGATGCCGATGATCCGGCTCTCCTCCGGCAGCACACCCTCCTCATTGCGCTGGGCCAGCGCCGGGAAGAGCTTGCGCAAAGCAAGGTCGCCACCGGCGCCGAAGATCACCAGATCGAAGGGCGGGACCGGCGTGCGCTCCGGCGCAGCCTCCGGCTTCAGCAGGCGTTCAGCGATGGCGTCCATGGCGGCATACTCCTGATCGGCCCAGTCGAGCCGACTCCTGCGACGACAATGCGACCAAGGGCGCAGCTTGCCAAACGGTTTGCGTGGCAGGGCCGCTATGCCGTCATTCTTGGGCCGAGTGTAACGAAAGCCCCCTCTCCCTCTCTCCCCCGTTCCGAGAGAGAGAGAGGCGCATGCCGCGGCATCGGCGCCGCGAAATGAGGCGCGGGAGCCCTCTCCCGGCACGGGGGAGGGTTGGGAGGGGGCAGCGCAAGTGTCCGTCGCAATGACGGGCCCTATCCCGCCCGCCGAAAACCCTCACTCGCCGTCAGCAATTGCTGGGCGTAGGCCGTCTGCGGCGCGCGGGCGGCGAGCGTTTGCGCCGTCATCTCCTCGACACCGCGGCCGAACTGCATGACCAGCAGCCGCTCGCACATATGGCCGACGACGGCGAGGTCGTGGCTGACCAGGATATAGGTCAGCTTGCGCTCATGGCGCAGCGCCTGCAGCAGGTTCAGCACCTCGGCCTGAATGGATACGTCGAGCGCCGAGGTCGGCTCGTCCAACAGCAGGATCGTCGGCTCCAGCACGAGGGCGCGGGCGATGGCGACGCGCTGGCGCTGGCCGCCGGAGAGCTGGTGCGGATAGCGGAAGCGGAAGGAGGTCGGCAGGCCGACATCCTGCATGGCTCGGCTGATCTTGGCCTCGGCATCGCGGATGCCGTGTATGGCGAGCGGCTCGGCCAGTGTGTCGTCGACGGTCTTCTTCGGGTGCAGCGAGCCGTAAGGGTCCTGGAAGACCATCTGGACGGCCCGGTAGAAGGCCTTGTCGCGGACCTTGGGCTGGCGCTTGCCGAGGATGTCGACCTCGCCGCTCCAATCGCGGTTGAGGCCGGCGAGGACGCGCAGCACGGTCGACTTGCCCGAGCCGGATTCACCGACGATGCCGTAGCTCTCGCCCGGCTCGACCGCAAAGGAGAGGTCCTTCACGACATGCGAGTCGCCGAAGGAGACGTTGAGCTTGTCGACGTTTATCGCTGAGTTCGTGCTCATGCCAGCCATGCCGGGTCGCGGTTGAGGGTGGCGAGCGTCTCGCGTGGATGGTCGAGATCGGGCAGGCAGCCGAGCAGGCCGCGGGTATAGGGATGCTGGGCCCGGTCGAGCTCGCCGGCCGGCAGCGTCTCCATCGCCTTGCCGCCATACATGACGATCACGCGGTCGCAGAACGACTTCACCAGATGCAGGTCGTGGCTGATGAAGATCAGCCCCATGCCGCGGCTGGTCACGAGATCGTCGAGGATCTTCAGCACCTGCAATTGCACGGTGACGTCGAGCGCCGAGGTCGGCTCGTCCGCGATCAGGATTTCCGGCTCGGCGATCAGCATCATCGCGATCATCACGCGCTGGCCCATGCCGCCCGAAACCTCATGCGGATAGAGATCGTACACGCGGCCGGGCTCGCGGATCTGAACAGCCTCCAGCATCGAGAGGCTGCGCTCCTTGGCCTCGCGCGCACTCGCCTTGTGGTGGACGCGATAGGCCTCGGCGATCTGGTCGCCGACGGTCTGGACCGGGTTCAGCGAGAACTTCGGATCCTGCATCACCATGGAGATGTGGCGGCCGCGCAGTTTGCGGCGGCTCGCCTTGTCCATGGTCGTGAGGTCCTTGCCGCGGAACTCCATGCGCTTGGCCGTGACCACGCCGGGATGCGGGATCAGGTCGAGGATGGCCCGGCCAGTCATCGACTTGCCAGAGCCGGATTCGCCGACGATGCCGAGCCTCTCGCGACCAAGGGTGAACGACAGGCCGCGCACGGCGTTGACGATGCCCGTCGGGGTGTGGAAGTCGACGCGCAGGTCGTCGAGCGTCAGCAGGGCTTGTTCAGAGGTTGCGTTCATCTTGCCGCTCACCTCGCATCCAGCACATCGCGCAGCCCGTCGCCGAGCAGGTTGAAGCCGAGCGCGACGACGCAGATGGCGATGCCGGGGAAGGTCGCGACCCACCACTGGTCGAAGATCTGCTCGCGGCCGGTCGAGATCATCGCGCCCCATTCCGGGATCGGCGGCTGGGCGCCGAGGCCGAGGAAGCCGAGGCCGGCGGCGATGATGATGATGCCGGCCATGTCGTAGGTGGTGCGCACGATCAGCGAGGGCACGCACATCGGCACGACATGCTTCAGCACGATCCGCATCTGGCTGGCGCCCTGCAGGCGCATCGCCGAGATGTAGTCGGCATTGCGGATGATCATCGTCTCGGCGCGGGCGACGCGGGCGTAAGGAGGCCAGGCGGTGAAGGCGATGGCGATGACCGCGTTCTCCAGCCCCGGCCCCAGCGCCGCGACGAAGGCGAGCGCCAGCACCAGGCGTGGGAAGGCAAGGAAGACGTCGGTGATGCGCATCAGCACGGTGTCGACCCAGCCGCCGAAATAGCCGGCGGCGCAGCCGATCAAGAGGCCGAGCGGCCCGACTGTAATCACGACGAGCATGACGATCACCAGCGTGACGCGGGTGCCGTAGACGATGCGGCTGAAGATGTCGCGGCCGAGCGCGTCGGTGCCGAACAGATGCTTGGCGGAGGGCGCCAGCAGGCGCTGGTCGAGGGCCTGCGCCAACGGGTCGTGCGGCGCGATCAGCGGCGCGAAGGCGGCCAGCAGCAGCAGCGCCAGCACGATGACGAGGCCGGCCACGGCGGCCGGGTTCTTCCTGAAGGCGAGCCATTGCCGGTAGAGCTGGCCGAGCTTGGCCTGCCGGCGCGATTCCGGCGAGGTCGTGGTCAGCCAGGCGTGCCAGGTGACGGGTGAGGTGGCGGTCTGATCGCTCATGGCCATCCCTCTCAGCGCGCCCGCGGATCGGCCAGCCTGCCGAGGATGTCGGAAAACAGGTTGACCGCGATGAAGACGGCGCCGACCACCAGCGTGCCGCCGAGCACGGCGTTCATGTCGGCATTGAGCAGCGCATGGGTGATGTAGCGGCCGAGGCCCGGCCAGGCGAAGATCGTCTCGGTCAGCACCGAGCCTTCGAGCAGGTGCATGTAGGAGAGCGCGATCACGGTGACGAGCGGCACGAAGGCGTTGCCCAGAGCGTGGCCGCAGACGACGCGCCATTCGGACAGCCCCTTCACCCGCGCCGCCACGACATATTGCTGCTGCAGCTCGGTGATCATGAAGCTGCGGGTCATGCGGCTGATATAGGCGACCGAGAGCAGGCCGAGCACGGAGGCCGGCAGGATCAGGTGCCAGAAGGCGTCCACCACCGCCTCCCATTCGCCCTGCATGGCGGCGTCGAGCATGACGAGGCCAGTCACCGGCGTGACGAAGTCCTGATAGGCGACCGAGAGGCGGCCGGGCCCGGCGACCCAGCCGAGCTTGGCGTAGAACAGCAGCAGTCCCATCAGGCCGAGCCAGAAGACCGGAATGGAATAGCCGATCAGGCCGATGACGCGGGCGATCTGGTCGATCCAGCGGCCCTGATTGACGGCGGCGAGGATGCCGAGCGGGACGCCGAGCGCGACGCCGATCAGCGTGCCGAGCGTCGCCAGCTCCAGTGTCGCCGGGAAGACCGTCTTGATGTCGTCGGTGACCTTCTGCGCGGTCAGCACGGAGGTGCCGAGATCGCCGGTGAAGACCTTGCCGATATAGGTGGCGAATTGCTGCCAGTACGGCTTGTCGAGGCCAAGCGCGAGGCGCGCCTTGTCGTAGACATCGGCCGGAGCACGATCGCCGACCACCGCGAGCACGGGGTCGATCGGCATGACCCGCGCGATCAGGAAGGTGACCAGCAGCAGGCCGAAGATCGTGATCGCGACCGTGGTCAGCTCGCGGCCGAGGATCTTGGCCCAGCGGGCGGCGCGGCCCTTGGCGCGCGGCGGGGCGGGTGGGGTCGGTGCGCTGATGGCAACCATCGCCGGCTCCGTCCTTTCTTGTTCTTGGAGGTCTCGCCCGCCCGCATGGGACGGTAAAGCAAGAACCCGCCGCAGCCTTACGAGGGCTACGGCGGGTTCCGCTGGCGGATGCCTCAGTTCTTGGTGATCGGGGCGTAGAAATTGGTGTCGGAGCTCGGTCCGATCACCCAGTTGGAGACGTTCTTGCGTTGGGTCGAGACTTCAATTTTCTGGAACATGATGACGAAGGGCGAGACCTTCTGGTGCTCGCGCTGCAAATCGCCATAGACGGCGGCGCGCTTGGCAGTGTCGTTCTCCAGCACATTGGCCTGGGTGACCTTGGTCATCTCCGGGATGTCCCAGGTGTTGCGCCAGGCCAGCGTCTTCGACTTGGCGTCCTCACCATTGTTCTCGTTGATGGCGAAGGTCTCGGCATTGGTGTGCGGGTCGAGATAGTCAGGCCCCCATTCGCCGATATAGATGTCGTGGGTGCGAGCGCGATATTTGGTCAGGGTCTGCTTGCCGTCGCCGGGGATGATCTCGAGCTTGATGCCGGCTTGCGCCCAACTCGCCTGCAAGGCCTGCGCGATATCCGTCCACGGATTGATCGAGCGCACATCCATCGTCACCGAGAAGCCGTTCGGCAGCCCAGCCTTGGCGAGCAGTTCCTTAGCCTTGGCGAGATCGAATTTGTAGGGCTTGTCGCTGATCGCGCCGAGGAAGCCCGAGGGCAGGAACGCCTCGTGCTGCTTGTAGCGCCGCTCGACGATATTGCGTTCGATCCCTTCATAGTCGACCAGCCATTTCAGGGCCTCGCGCACTTCAGGCTTGGCGAGATACTGGTTCTTCTGATTGAGGCCGAGATAGAAAATATAGCCCTTCTCGCCCTGCACGAACTCCAGATTGGGATTGTTGCTGACGGCGACGAGCTGGTCACGCGAGAGCTCGCGAGCGATGTCGACATCGCCCTTTTCGACGAGCAACCGCTGCGAGGCCGCCTCCGCGACATGGCGGACGATGATGCGCTTGGTCTTCGGGGCACCCTTGTACCAGCCCTCATTGGCGTCGAGCGCATATTGCTCGTTCGGGCGATAGGCGCGAACCTTGTAGGCGCCGGAACCGGCCGAGGCGAGCTTCAACCAGCCATTGCCCCAGTCGCCATCCTTCTCGTTCGCCTTGACCAGTTTGGAATCGACGATCGAGGCGACGCCCGAGGTCAGGCAGTTCAGGAAGAAGCTCGGCGCGAATGGCTTGGAGACGGTGACCGTGACGGTGTTGTCGTCGACCGCCTTGACCTTGTCGAGGACGGTATCCTTGTTCAGGCCAAACTGGGTGAGGATGAAGCCCGGCGACTTGTTCAGCGTCACCGCGCGCTGGAAGGAATAGACCACGTCGGCGGCTGTGAGCGGATTGCCGGAGTGGAACTTGACGCCCGGCCGGAGCTTGAAGGTGTAGGTCAACTGGTCCGGGCTGACGGTCCAGCTCTGGGCGAGATCGCCGATCAGGGCGTTGTTGTTCTTGAGATCGACGTTGATCAGCTTGTCGTAGAGATTGGTGACGACCTCGACGCCGGAGAACTCGAAGGCCTCGGCCGGATCGAGCGAGATGATGTCGTCGATCTGCTTGGCCATGACGATGGTGTCTTTGGGCGTCTGGGCCTGGGCGGCGCTCGCCAGCAAAGCGGCGAAGGCGGAAGCCGCCATCAGTTTTGCAACATGACGCATGGAAATCCCCATTGTGCTGTCTGCGGGCACTCCCAGGGCGCCCGTTGGGGCGCACTCTGTGGCCAGATCGTGGCGGATGTCCAGCCGGCGCCGAACGGCTTCCGTACAAACCGCCATCGCTTGCACGCTTGTTGCGCAACAGCCTGAATTGGCGTCGCATTTCTGCGCAAGAACCGGCTTGCCCCTCTCTCTTCTGCCGCTATCGTGATGACAGCGGCCAGTCCGGCCGGTCCATGGCACAGCAGGGTCCGCGCTCTTGGCCATCATCGCCGCACTGCACCACCTGACCCATTATCGCTATGACCGCCCGGTCACGCTCGGCCCGCAGATCATCCGCCTGAGGCCGGCGCCGCATTGCCGCTCGGCGGTGAAGAGCTATTCGCTCAAGGTCACGCCGGCAGAGCATTTCGTGAACTGGCAGCAGGATCCGAACGGCAACTGGCTGGCGCGCTATGTCTTCCCCGAGCCGGTCACCGAGTTCCGCATCGAGGTCGACCTCGTCACCGAGCTCTCGATCATCAACCCGTTCGACTTCTTCGTCGCGGCCGAGGCCGAGGAATTCCCCTTCGCCTATCCCGAAGAATTGAGCGACGAGCTCGCGCCCTATCTGGTCAAGGAGGAGGCCGGGCCGCTGCTCGCGGCATTCCTCGCCACGATCCCGCGCGAAAAGACCAACACCGTCAACTTCGTCGTCGATCTCAACGCCCGCCTCCAGCGCCTGATCGCCTATGGCATCCGGATGGAGCCCGGCGTGCAGGAACCGGAGCAGACGCTCCAGCTCGGCTCCGGCTCCTGCCGCGACACCTCCTGGCTGCTGGTCCAGATCCTGCGCCATCTCGGCCTCGCCGCCCGCTTCGTCTCAGGCTACCTGATCCAGATGAAGGCGGACATCGATCCGCTGGAGGGACCGCGCGGCACCGACAAGGACTTCACCGACCTGCACGCCTGGGCCGAGGTCTACATTCCCGGCGCCGGCTGGATCGGGCTCGACCCGACCTCGGGCCTGCTCACCGGCGAGGGCCACCTGCCGCTGGCAGCGACGCCGCATTATCGCTCGGCCGCCCCGGTCAGTGGCCTGGCGAGCTATGCCGAAACCCAGTTCGCCTTCGACATGAGCGTGACGCGTGTGCATGAAGTGCCGCGCATCACCCTGCCCTTCTCGGACGCCTCCTGGACCGAGCTCGACGCGCTCGGGGAGCGGGTCGAGGCCGACCTGCAGGCGCAGGACGTCCGCCTGACCATGGGCGGCGAGCCGACCTTCGTCTCCATCGACGACCAGACCGGCGAGGAGTGGAACACCGCGGCGGTCGGGCCGACCAAGCGCGAGCGCGCCGACGTGCTGATCCGGCGCCTGCGCGAACGCTTCGCGCCGGGCGGCATGCTGCATTACGGCCAGGGCAAATGGTATCCGGGCGAGAGCCTGCCGCGCTGGGCCTTCGCCCTCTACTGGCGTGAGGATGGCGAGCCGATCTGGCGCAACGCCGCGCTGATCGCTCGTGAGCCCGGCGCGAAGACCGGCAGCGATCGCGAGCATGAGGTCGTGCCAACCTCGGCAGCGGTCGAGACACTCGCTGCAGGGCTGTCCGAGCGGCTCGGCCTTGGCCCCGATTACGTGCTGCCAGCCTATGAGGACACCGGCCACTGGCTGGTGAAGGAAGGCCAGTTGCCGGAGAATGTCGATCCGCTCGACCCCAAGCTGTCCGATCCGGAGGAGCGCGCCCGCATGGTCCGCGTCTTCGACCGCGGGCTCGGCAAGCCGAGCGGCTACGTCATCCCGGTGCAGCGCTGGCAGGCGGCGGCGGACGACCGGCGCTGGCGCTCGGAGAAATGGAAGCTCCGGCGCGGCAAGCTCTTCCTGGTACCAGGCGATTCACCCGTTGGCTTCCGGCTGCCGCTGGGATCGCTGCCACATGTCCCGGCAAAGGCCTATCCGCATATCCACCCGCAAGACCCGCTGGAGCCGCGCGGGCCGCTGCCGCCCGCGGCGGCCGGCTCGCCCGGCGCGCCGCGGGCCGCCGATCCGCCGCCTGCCTTCGCCGGTCTGGTCCAGCCGACACGTCCCGCCGGAAGCGGCGAGCCGCAGAGCGCGCGCCAGGACGTCGTCGAGCAGGAGCTTGGCGCCGAGTCGGTCCGCACCGCGCTGAGCATCGAGGTGCGCGACGGCGTGCTCTGCGTCTTCCTGCCGCCGGTCGAGCGGCTGGAGGATTACCTCGACCTGATCGCCAGCATCGAGGCAGCGGCCGAAGCCACCGGCCAACCTGTCCACATCGAGGGTTATGCGCCGCCGCATGATCCGCGCCTCAACGTCATCAAGGTCACGCCCGATCCCGGCGTGATCGAGGTCAACATCCACCCGGCGAAGAACTGGGCGCAGGCCGTCTCGATCACCCGCGGCGTCTATGAGGAAGCCAGGCAATCACGACTCTGCGCCGAGAAGTTCATGGTCGACGGCCGCCATACCGGCACCGGCGGCGGCAACCATGTCGTGCTCGGCGGCGTGACGCCGGCCGACAGCCCGTTCCTGCGCCGGCCGGACCTGCTCAAGAGCATCGTGCTCTACTGGCAGCGCCATCCGTCGCTGTCCTACCTGTTCTCCGGCCTGTTCATTGGCCCGACCAGCCAGGCGCCGCGCATCGACGAGGCCCGGCACGACCAGCTCTACGAGCTCGAGATCGCGCTGGCGCAGACGCCCGGCCCGCAGGATCCGGCGATCCCGCTCTGGCTGGTCGACCGGCTCTACCGCAACCTCCTGATCGACGTCTCCGGCAACACCCACCGCACCGAGATCTGCATCGACAAGCTCTATTCGCCGGATGGGCCGACCGGACGGCTCGGGCTGATCGAGTTCCGCTCCTTCGAGATGCCTCCGGACGCGCGGATGTCGCTGGCGCAGCAACTGCTGATCCGGGCGCTGATCGCCTGGTTCTGGCGCGAGCCGCAGGCCGGCAAGCTCGTGCGCTGGGGCACCAGCCTGCATGACCGCTTCATGCTGCCGGAGATCGTCTGGCAGGATTTCCGCGACGTGCTCGCCGATCTGGAGCGCGCCGGTTACCGCTTCGATCCAGCCTGGTTCTCGGCGCAGCACGAGTTCCGCTTCCCCTTCTTCGGCAGGATCAACCAGGGCGGCGTCGAGCTGGAACTGCGCCAGGCGCTGGAGCCCTGGCACGTCATGGGTGAAGAAGGCGCGATCGGTGGCACCGTCCGCTATGTCGATTCCTCGGTCGAGCGCTTGCAGGTCAAGGCGAGCGGGCTGACGCCCGGCCGGCATGTGATCACCTGCAATGGCCGGGCGTTGCCACTGACCGAGATCGGCGCCGGAACCAGCATCGCGGGCCTGCGCTTCAAGGCCTGGCAGCCGGCCTCCGGCCTGCATCCGACGATTCCCGTGCACGCGCCGCTGACCTTCGACATCGTCGACACATGGGCGGGTCGCTCGCTCGGCGGCTGCGTCTACCATGTCGCCCATCCCGGCGGGCGCAATTACGAGACACCGCCTGTGAATTCCTACGAGGCGGAGGCCAGGAGGCTGGCCCGCTTCGAAGCGATCGGCCATAGTCCCGGCTCGCTGGCGATTCCCGCAGAAGAGCGCAATCCGGAGTTCCCGATGACCCTCGACCTGCGCCGCCCGCCGGGGGTTTGAGGTCAAGGATGGCTTTGCAGCGCCGATCGAGTTCGACGCGGACGCGCAACGAGCGCCGCAATGCCCTGCTTGGGGGCTACAGGCCGCTGCCTGGCGCTTATGACGAATTGATGGCGCCTGACGGCTCGATCCGACCGCATTGGGAGCCGTTCCTGGCGGAATGGTCGGCGCTTTCGAACGACGAATTGCAGCGCCGCTTCGGCCTCGCAGATCGCCATGTGCGCGACACCGGCGTCTCCTATCGCGTCCATGGCGACCTCGACGAGAGCGATCCCCTCGCCGGCGAGCGCTCCTGGCCGCTCAATCATGCCCCGCTCGTCCTCACCGGGCAGGAGTGGAAGACGATTGCTGCCGGCGTCGCCCAGCGTGCACAGCTGCTCGACGCCGTGCTCGGCGACATCTACGGACCCGGCAAGCTGGTTGCAGAGGGCGCATTGCCGGCCGCAGCCATCACCGGCAGCCCCGATTATCTCAGGCCCGTGCAAGGCACGGCCGGCGCCGGGCAGCTCCAGATCTACGCCGCCGATCTCGGCCGCGGCCCGGACGGGCGCTGGTGGGTGCTGAACGACCGCACCCAGGCGCCCTCGGGCGCGGGCTATGCGCTGGAGAACCGGCTCGCTCTCGGCCGCGCCTTCCCGGACCTGTTCCGGACCATGAATGTCGAGCGGCTCGCCGGCTTCTTCCAGGGCTTTCGCGCCGGGCTCGTCTCGCGCGCCCGGCGGGTCGAGCCGCGCATCTGCCTGCTGACGCCGGGCCAGATGCACGAAAGCTATTTCGAGCAGGCCTATCTAGCCCGCTATCTCGGCTTCCTGCTGGTCGAGGGCGGCGATCTCGTCATGCGCGACGGGCTGGTGCATGTGCGCACCATCGCCGGCTTCAAGCGCGCCGACATCATCTGGCGGCGCATCGACGGCGACTTCGCCGACCCTCTCGAACTCAATGCCGCCTCGGCGCTCGGCGTGCCCGGACTGGTCGAGTCGGTGCGGGCCGAGAACGTCGTCGTCGCCAACGGGCTCGGCTCCGGCGTGGTCGAGGCGCGGGCGCTGATGGGCTTCATGCCGCGCCTCGCGCGGGATGTCCTCGGCGAGGATCTGATCCTGCCGAACATCGCGACCTGGTGGTGCGGCCAGCCGCGCGAACGTGGCATCGTGCTCGACCGGCTCGGCGAGATGAGCGTCTCCGCCGCTTTCCGCGCACCCGGCGACGGGCTCGACGGCGGCACCGTGCTGGTCGCCGATCTCGACAAGGCCGAGCGCGAGGCGCTGCGCGCCCGCATCGTCGAGCGCGGGCTCGACTATGTCGGGCAGGAGGTGGTCAATCTCTCGACGATGCCGGTGATGCAAGGCGGGCGGCTGGAGCCGCGGCCGATGACGCTACGCGTCTTCGCCGCCGCAACGCCCGATGGCTGGCAGGTGATGCCCGGCGGCTTCTGCCGGATCTCCGAGGAATGCGATGCACGCGCCGTGACGATGCGCTCAGGCGTGCGCTCCAGCGATGTCTGGGTGACCTCCGACCAGCCGGTCGAGCAGGTGACGCTGCTACCGAGCCCGGACCGGATCGGCATCCGCCGCATCGTCGGCATCCTGCCGAGCCGCGCCGCCGACAACCTGTTCTGGCTCGGACGCTATCTGGAGCGCAGCGAGGCGACGCTGCGGCTTGTCCGCGCCCTGCTCGGACGCCTGATCAACGCCGACGACCAGGCGCCCGGCCATGCCGAGACGATCAAGCGGCTCGCCAACCTGCTCGTCGCCTGGGGCGCGGCGCCGACGGCGACCAAGGCCCGCTCCGTCGCGGCGCAGGCCCGCTCCGCTTTGCACGATCTCGACCAGTACGGCTCGGCGGCTGCCTCCGTCCGCGAAGCCAGACGCACCGCCTCCGTGATCCGCGAGCGGCTTTCGGTCGATGCCTGGCGGCTGTTCGGCGACCTGCAACGCCAGCTCGCCGATCCCGGCAAGCCGACCAGCGCGGGCGAGGCCTTCGAGATCGCCGACACCGGGCTGAAATCGCTCGCCGCCTTCTCGGGCCTGTCGCAGGAGAACATGGTGCGCGGCGCCGGCTGGCGCTTCCTCGACATCGGCCGGCGGATCGAGCGCGGTGTCACCACCTGCCGCTTCGCCCGCCATTTCGTCGAGAACGACGCGCCCGGCAACAGCCTCGATGCGCTGCTCGATCTGACGGACTCGCAGATCACCTATCGCTCGCGCTACATGCTCGGCGCGGCGCTGCAACCGGTTCTCGATCTCGTCATGCTCGACCCCTATAACCCGCGCTCCGTGGCTTTCCAGATCGAGCAGCTCGATGCCGAGATCGCAGCACTGCCCAGCCTCAACGATGACGGCATGCTGGAGGAGCCGCGCCGGCTCGCGCTCAAGCTCGCCGCCGAAAGCCGGACCGCCGAGGCCAGCCGGCTCGACCGCACCGGCATCCTCTATTTCGAGCAATTGCTGATGGGTCTCTCCAATGCGGTGGCCGAGCGCTATTTCCTGCAGAACTCCAGGCCGGAACGGTCGGGGATGACGCGATTGGCGTGATGGACGCAGCGTGATCTACGACATTCGCCATCTCACGGCTTACGCCTATAGCCGGCCGGTCCCGTTCGCGCGCTGCATCCTGCGGGTGTTGCCGCGTGACGGCGTTGGCCAGCGTGTGCTGACGAGCGGCCTCTCGGTGACGCCGCGCAGCGCCGAGCGGCGGGACGGTGTCTGCTTCTTCGGCAATCACACGACGACACTGACCATCGCCAAGCCGCATCGTGAGCTCAAGATCGAGATGACCTCGCGGGTCGAGGTGACACGGGCGATCGCACCCTTCCCCGCCCTGACGCGGGGCTGGGAGGATGTCGCCGAACTCGCATTGCGGGCGCAGAGCCTTTCTCCGGATTCCCCGGCCCAATATCTCTACCCCAGCCGGCTGGCGCCGACCGTATCGGAGATCACCGGCTACGCCCGCAGGAGCTTTGCGGCGAAGCGGCCGGTCTTCGAGGCGGCGAGCGAGTTGATGGCCCGCATCCGCAAGGATTTCACCTACGATCCCGAAGCGACCGAGGTCTCGACCCCGATCCGCGAAGCCTTCGCCAATCGCCACGGCGTCTGCCAGGATTTCGCGCATATCATGATCGCGGGCTTGAGGGGCCTCGGCCTGCCCGCCGCCTATGTCAGCGGCTATCTGCGCACCATCCCGCCGACGGGCCAGCCGAGGCTGGAGGGCGCCGACGCCACCCATGCCTGGATCATGCTCTGGTGCGGGCCGGAGACCGGCTGGATCGGGCTCGACCCGACCAACGACCTCGTCGTCGCCGACGACCACATCGTCACCGCGACCGGACGCGACTATGCCGACGTCTCGCCGCTCGACGGCGTGCTGGTCGGGCCCGGCAACCAGAAGCTCGACGTCAAGGTCGATGTCATCCCCGTCATATGATTGCCGGTGACGCGATGACACGTCCCTCCATCCGCGGCGTGCTGTTCGACAAGGACGGCACGCTGATCGACTACCAGGCGAGCTGGGCGCCGACCAATCTCGGCGCCGGCAGGCTCGCCGCTCGCGGCGATGCCGAGCTGGCGGCGCGGCTGCTGACGGTCGCCGGCGTCGATCCCGCGACCGGTTACGCCACCTCCGACGGGCTGCTCGCCTCCGGCAATACCGAAGACGTCGCACAGGCCTGGGTCGAGGCTGGCGCTCCGTTCGGCATGGCGGAGTTGACCGATCGGCTCGATACGCTCTTTCGGTCCGCGGTCGTCGCGGCGGTGCCGGTCTGCGATCTCGCCGCGCTGTTCACCGGTCTCACCGGCCGCGGGCTCATCCTCGGCATCGCCTCCAGCGACAGCGAGGCGGCCGTGGCGGCGACGGCGGAACGCTTCGGTCTCGAGCCCCACCTGGCTTTCCTGTGCGGCTATGATTCCGGCCATGGCGCCAAGCCGGGGCGCGGCATGGTCGACGGCTTCTGCCGCGCGGCGGGTCTCCCGGCCGAAACCGTCGCCGTCGTCGGTGATTCCAGCCATGACATGCACATGGCCGCAGCAGCCGGCGCGGGCTATCGCATCGCCGTGCTGACCGGTGCCGGCAGCGCCGAGACCCTGCGCCCGCTCAGCCATCTGCTGCTGCCGAGCATCGCCACGCTGGAACAGGCGCTGTTCGGCTGAATTGAGAGCCAAATGAAAAGGGCCGCGCTTGCGGCGCGGCCCCGATTGTTTGGATGACGTCCCGCCTCAGGCGAGCGTGTAGGAGGTCTTCACCGTGGTGTAGAACTCGCGGGCATAGGCGCCCTGCTCGCGCGGGCCGTAGCTGGAGCCCTTCCGGCCGCCGAACGGCACATGGTAATCGACGCCGGCGGTGGCGAGATTGACCATCACCATGCCGGCCTCGGCATTGCGCTTGAAGTGCGTCGCATGCTTCAGCGAGGTCGTGCAGATGCCCGAGGAAAGACCGAACTCGGTGTCGTTGGCGATGGCGAGCGCCTCCTCGTAATCCTTGACGCGGACGACGTTGGCGACCGGGCCGAACACCTCCTCGCGCGAGATGCGCATGGCGTTGGTCGTCTCGGTGAACAGCGCCGGCGCGAGGTAGAAGCCGGGGGTGTCGCGCTTCAAGAGCTCACCGCCGAAGGCGAGCTTGCCGCCCTCGTCGCGGGCGATCTGGATGTATTTCAGGTTCTGGTCGAGCTGGCTCTGGTCAACCACCGGGCCGATCGTGGTGCCGGCCTTCAGCGCGTCGTCGACAGTGACGCCCTTCAGACGCTCGATGCAGGCTTCGACGAAACGGTCATGGATGCCGGCCTGGACGATCAGGCGCGAAGAGGCCGTGCAGCGCTGGCCGGTCGAGAAGAAGGCGCCCTGGACCGCGCATTCGACGGCGACCTTGAGATCGGCGTCATCGAGCACGACGAGCGGGTTCTTGCCGCCCATCTCGAGCTGGACCTTCTTCATCGGGTTGCCGGCGATGCAAGCGGCGGCGACCTTGCGGCCGGTCGAGACCGAGCCGGTGAAGCTGATCGCGTGCACATCCTTGTGCTCGAGCAGCGCCTGGCCGACGACCGAGCCGCGGCCCATCACCAGGTTGAGCGCGCCCTTGGGCAGGCCGGCACGCTGGATGATGTCGACCAGCGCCCAGGCCGAGCCGGGCACGAGATCGGCCGGCTTGATCACGACGCAATTGCCGTAGGCGAGCGCCGGGGCGATCTTCCAGGCCGGGATCGCGATCGGGAAGTTCCAGGGCGTGATCATGCCAATGATGCCGACCGGCTCGCGGGTGACCTCGACGCCGACGCCGGGGCGCACGGAGGGGATGCTCTCGCCGTTCAGACGCAGGCACTCGCCGGCGAAGAAGGCAAAGATCTGGCCGGCTCTGGTCGCCTCGCCGATGCCTTCCGGCAGGGTCTTGCCTTCCTCGCGCGAGAGCAGCTTTCCGAGTTCTTCCTTGCGGGCGAGGATCTCGTCTGAGGCCTTCTTCAGGATCTCGTAGCGCTCCTGCGGGGTGGTGCGGCTCCAGGCCGGGAAGGCGGCCTTGGCGGCGGCGACCGCATTGTTCAGGTCCTCGACGGACCCCTGCGAATACTCGCCGACGACATCGTTGGTGTTGGAGGGGTTGATGTTGCGCGAAGCGTTCTGCGAGCCGGCCCATTCGCCGGCGATCAGGTTCTTGAAGGGAGCATTCATCGCAAAACCTCGTGCTTGACCACTTACCTACCGAAGGAGGCCCCGGTCTTAACCGGTTTAGATCGGCAAGGCCATGCGAATAGACCCGATGAATGGCGATGCGCGCTCCGCCATGAGCGCATGCGACGGCTGGACAGAGGCATTTCGAACGGATTTTGAACCGAGTGCTTTTGCCGAATTGTAAGCTTTGCGGTGTGAGATGCCGGCGTGCAGACATCGCCACCCTATCGATCTCCGGGCTTCGATACGATACGCGAACAGGCGCGTCTCGATGCGCTCGCGCGTTATGACGTGCTCGACACACCGCCCGAGGAAACCTTCGATCGCCTGACCCGCCTGACCAAGCGCATCTTCGGCGTGTCGATGTCGACCATCAGCTTCATCGACGGCCATCGCCAATGGTTCAAATCACAGCAAGGCATGGCGACCTGCGAAACCGACCGAGGGCCGGCATTCTGCAATATCGCAATCCAGCAGCCGGCCTCGCTGATCGTGACCGACGCCGTTGCCGATGAGCGGTTTCGAGACAACCCGTTCGTGACTGGCGAGCCGCATGTCCGCTTCTACGCCGGCATCCCGCTCCGATGCCCCAACGGACACGCGATCGGGACCTTGTGCGCCATCGATCCGCAGCCTCGAAACTTCGGCCCGCGCGACCAGGAGATCCTGGCCGATCTCGGCGCTCTAGCGATGGAAGTCCTGGAATTGAGGCGTCTGTCGCTGGCCGCCAAGATGGGATCCGCAGCGGGCGAAGCCGGCCAACCGGCATTGGCCAAGGAGTTCGCCCAAGGCCGGAGCATCCTCAAGGCCGGGCGTATCGTCTTCAACAACAGCCGTACGGTCGTCAAATGCACGGTGCGGCAGCTCTCGCCGGGCACAGCGGTGGTCCATGTTATCAGCACAGCGAAGATCCCGGACAGGATCGCGCTGATGATCGATGCGGACGCGACCTCCAGGCTCTGCTCCGTGAGCTCCCGGGCAGAGCAGCATCTCGCACTCGCGTTCGAGAGCTGACGCCTCGCCTGCGACCAGACCCCGGCAGCAAGCCAGCGGCTGGCCTTGGAGAGACGGTTCGGCGCAGTTTTGCGTGCGCCATTTCAGCTTGCCTTCACCTTTGTCTGCTTTGCTCCGACGGCAATGAAGCTTGCTCGCAACTTCCTTTCTTCGCCCACCCGCAACCAGGAGCAGGCAACGCCATCCCGTTTGCTCCCCTGGCGTGCAGCAATATTGGTGGCAGGGATCGTCTTCGCGGCCGCGCTGTTCGGCCATCTCACCCGCCCGCTCGGCTTTCTCTCGACCTTCTGGCCGGCCAACGCCCTGCTGATGGGCGTGATGGTGCGCAATCCCGGCTGGGCCGGACCGCTCGGCTGGGCGGGCGCGGCAGCCGGATATCTCGCCGCCGACTTCGCGATGGGCGGCGGCATCGGCATCACGCTCTGGCTGACGGCGGGCAATCTCACCAACGCCTTCGTCGGGCATCTGCTGTTCCAGCGCGTCGCCGGCATGGATCGCCAGCTCGAACGACCGCAATCGCTGCTGTTCCTGCTGCTGATTGCCTTCGCCGCCGCAGCGTCAGCCGCCATCGTCGGCAGCGGCTGCCTCGTCGTCTATTTCGGCCAGCCGCCGATGCAGGCCTTCGAGTTCTTCCTGACCAGCGAGTTCTCCAGCAATCTCGTGGTCCTGCCGATGGTCCTGACCGCGCCGCCGCTTGCCGAGATGGCCAAACAGCTGGCCACGCACGCCGCGCCGAGCACATGGCGGCCGAAGGCGGTCCTTCCGGGAGCCACCCTGCTCGCCTCGATCCTCGTCGCCACGGCGTTCGGCGGCATGAGCGCGATCGCGATTCCGGTTCCTGCGATCCTCTGGTGCGCGTTGAGCTACGGCGTCTTCCCGACTGCGCTCCTGACCTTCGGGCTCGGCCTCTGGCAGAGCACGGTGCTGCTGGCGGCGCTGACGCCGGGCACCGCCGAATATGCCGCCGCGCTCACCTCGCATCGCTTCGGCGTCGCCCTGTTCTCGCTCGGGCCGATCATGGTGGCGGCGATCAATGCCGCCCGCTCGCGCCTGCTGCGCGAGCTCGATCTCGCCGCCAACCAGGACGTCCTGACCCGGACGCTGTCGCGCCGCGCCTTCCTCGCGCGCAGCGAAGCTGCGCTGGCGCAGAACCTCGCCGAGAGCCGTCCGCTGGCGCTGCTCATGCTCGATGTCGACCGCTTCAAGCTGATCAACGACGAGCATGGCCATGCGATCGGGGACGAGGTGCTGGTGACCCTGAGCGGGCGCATCTCGGAGCTGCTGCGGCGGACTGATCTGTTCGGGCGGATCGGCGGCGAGGAATTCGCGATCCTGGTTCCCGGTCTGACGCAACCGGCGGTGCTCGCTCTGGCGGAGCGGCTGCGCGAAGGCTGCGCCCGGCTGCGCGTCCCCGTCGAGGGGCAGGAGCCGCTGGCATTGACGGTCAGCATCGGCCTCGTATGGGGCACCCCCAAGCCCGGCTGTTCCCTGCAGCAATGGCTGAAGCAGGCCGACGATGCGCTCTATCGGGCCAAGCGGGCCGGCCGCGACCGCGTCGTCGAGGAAGCGCTCCAGGCAGCGTGAGGGGGCTCTCAGCTCGACTTCGCACCACCGGCGACGCCCGAAAGGCTCGCTTCCGTGCGCGCTGCCAGACCGCCGATGAGGAAGGTGGCGAGGCTGGACCAGGCCACTCCGAGGCACCAGCCGCCGAGCACGTCGCTCGGCCAATGCACACCGAGATAAATCCGGCTCACGCCGATCGCGATGATCAGCGTCCAGGCCACCCACAGGCAGAGCCGGGCAATGTCGGCGCGGCGCGCGGCGATGCCGGCGAAACTGGCGATGCTGAGCAGCACCACCGCCGCAAGGAAGGCATGACCACTCGGGAAGCTCGCCGTGAAGGTCAAGGCGGCATGCTCGACGATATCCGGCCGCTCGCGGCCAATGCCGATCTTGAGCAGGGTGCTCGCCACCACCGCGGCCAGGATGTTGAGCACCAGGCCGAATGCAAGCGTGCGATGGCCGCAGAGACGCAAAGTCAGCATCGCGATCACGGTCGCGATGCCGAGGCCGATGAAGCTGCCGAGCGCCGTCAGGTCGCGCATCATCTCGCGGAACCAGGCCGGGCCGATCGGCAGCGATGGGTTGGCCGGATCGCGGAACAGCATGACCAGGGCGCTGTCGAGCGAAGCGCTGCCGTCGGAGACCGCATAGAAGGCCAGCCCGACGAAACCGAATGCCGCCGCGACAGGCAGGATGAAGCGCGGCTGGAGGAGAAACATCGAACGCCTCATGACGGGAACATGTGCTCGGCCGGATGCGGCCCGGACTCGACCGGCTGTGCCGCGATCACCCGCAGCGCACCCGGCAGCAGACGATAGACGAACGGGCTGGCACCACGCTCGACCTCGCCATCGAAGGTGACATGGCCGCGGCGCTTGTCACGACGGTTGATCGTCACGGACGTGCCGGTCAACGAAACCAGATGCGGTGACTTGCGCCAGCCGCCCGTCAGCATCGAGAAGGCAGCCTTGCTGCGCGACAGCAAACCACCGGTATCGAGGATATGGACCTCGAACTCGCCGCCGTCGAGACGGCTGCGGCGCCACTCGGCGCCGTCGAACTGGTTGACGGTGACGAGCACAGCGTCAGCCTCGACCTGGCGGCGCTCGCCGGCGATCTCCATCTCGATGCGGATCGAGCGGGTGAACAGGATCGACCGTGTCGCCGCGAACAGGAAAGCGACGAGACGGCTGAACGGAAAGCGCCGGCGGGCATATTCGCGCTCGCGCGCCATCAGGCTGAAGAAGCCCATGCCGGAAATCGAGTGAAACAGCCGGCCGTTGACGCTGCCCAGATCCATCGCGACCGGTTCGCCTGTGCAGACCGCCGCGATCTGCTCTTCGAGCGTGCCGGTGAGGCCGAGATCGCGGCCGAGCACGTTGACCGTTCCGAGCGGCAGCACTCCCACGGGCCGCTTGCAGCCGACCAACACCGGCAGCGCGCCGTTGATGCTGCCGTCACCGCCAGCAACCACGGTCGTCACGGCCTCGTCAGCAATAGCCGCCCGTAGGCGCTCCTGCAGCTGACGTGGGGGCACGAGCTCAACCTCAGCTCGGCAACCCGCCGCATCGAAGGCCGCCTCGATACGGCGCGCGAAGCTTTCCGCGCCCGCCTCCAGCACCGCCCCGGCGCGCGCATTGGCGATGACGCGGAAACAGCGCGGCTGCGCTTGCGTTTCGAGCTCCAGCAACGGGTCTGACGGTTTCGCCATGTCAGGCGGCGATATGGGCGTCCCTTCTGGCGGGAACAAGGCGAACGGCGGCGTGCGAGGGTTCGTTGGCGACTTCCTCGGTGATCACCTCGAAGCGCCGCAGCGAATGCGGGCCGAAGGAGGTCAGCATCGGCACATCGGTGGCGTCGCGACCGCGAGCGATGACGATCCGGCCGATGCGCCGCTGGTTGTGCCGGGCGTCGAACGTATGCCAGCGCCCGCCGAGCCAGACCTCGAACCAGGCATTGAAATCCATCGGCGCCGGATCGGGCTCGACGCCGATATCGCCGAGATAGCCGTTGCAGTATCGCGCCGGGATATTGAGGCACCGGCACAGCGCGATCGCTAGATGGGCGAAGTCCCGGCAGACCCCGATGCGCTCGTTGAAGGTCTCGGCTGCGGTCCGCGTGTCGCGCGCAAAGGCGTAGCCAAAACTGACATGGTTGTGGACGAACCGGGTCACGGCCTCGACGCGGGCCCAGCCGGGCTCGATCTGGCCAAACAGGCTCCAGGCGGTGTCGGCGAGTCGATCGGTCTCGCAATAGCGGCTGCCCAGCAGATAGGGCAGGACGTCGTCCGGCAAATCGGCCGGAGCGACCTGGACCGCGGCGAGGTCGACGCCATCAGGCTCGCCCCTGTCATGGACGAGGCCTTCGCAGACGATCCGCACCCCGCCCGCCGGCGCGACGAGGCGGCGGCAGATGTTGCCGAACGGATCGAGATGCTGGCTCAACGGAATCGGCCTGCCCGGGCCGCGGAGCGGGGTGACGTGCATCTCGTCGGGGCGGATCAGATCGTGCCGGCGCGAGGGATGCACGTCGAGCAGGGTGAGCAAGGCGGTCGGCTGCTCGCAGACGATCTCGATCCGGTAGCCGTAGCGGATGTGCATGATGACCTCGGCGCTGCAACAAGAGAGTTTCCCCGCCGCGGCGGGAGCGCTCCCAGCCGGCGCTCAATGACGCGCGGAGCCGGCCGAAGTTCCCCGCTCCTCATCAGCCTGAGCGCATAAAAAAGGTGCGGGTCTTTCGACCCGCACCACGCAATCACGACGATCCGGCTGGGGGGATAGCGACCGCCGCGAATTGCGCCTTTGTGTGGAACGCAGGCCCTGCGGCGCGCTCTCACATCATCCAGTAGGGCATGGTGCCGTAATAGTCGTGCACGCGCTTGCCGTACTCCTTGTCATGCCAGTCCGGCTCGCCGTCCGCCCCGTACATCGGGGCCGCCTCCAGCTTCTCCCGGGTGAGCGGCACGACATAGCCGCCCTTCTCGACATCGTAGTCGAGCATGCTCCACGGAATCGGATGGTATTTCTCGCCGAGGCCGAGGAAGCCGCCGAAGGACATGATCGCATAGGCGACCTTGCCCGTCGCCTTGTCGAGCATGACGTCATAGATCGAGCCGAGATGCTCGCTGGCGGAATTGTAGACATCGGTGCCGGCGACACGCGCACCGGCGATCAGCGGGTTGGCGGCGTGAGAGGCTGCGGTCATCGTAGCGCTCATCGGTCCCTCCATGCATATCTGACGGGCCGGCGTGGGCCGGCTCGTTCCATCAACCCCGCGGAAGCGGCCGGGTTCCCGGCGGGAGCGACAAAAAATCACGTCACCGTGGCAAGGGCCATAAGGCCTATTCCCGAGCTGCCGAAACACGCAGCGAAAGGCGCAATCGGCCGGCACACGGAACAAACGCCGGCGAGCGCGGTTTGAGGGTGGATCGAGCGCGCAGCTTCAGGCGGCGCGCTTCAGGCGGCAGACCAGCGCCAGTGCGGCGTTGCCGCATTCCGTGCCTGCAGCACGACCACTACGAGGACATGCCGACAGCCTTCGCAAGCTCGCTCTTGCACGCCGCGTCATGGAGCGGTCGGTCCTCGCCACCAAGGAAAGGAAACGCCCGATGACGATGAAGAAACTCCTCCTTGTCGCCGCCGCCGTGACCGCGCTCGGTGCCTGTACGCCCCGCGAGGAAAGAACCGCGACCGGCGCGCTGATCGGCGCCGGTGCCGGCGCCCTGATCGGCGGCGCTGCGACCGGCCGCGCCGGCGGCGCGCTGGCGGGCGCCGCGATCGGCGGCGCTGGCGGCGCGATCATCGGCAATGCAACGTCTCCGAACCAGGTCTGCTATGATCGCGACGAATGGGGCCGGCGTATCCGCTACGCCTGCTGAGCTTCCAGCGCCGTTGCGAGAAGCATGAACGACAGAACAATACAGGCGGCCACGGAACTCCGTGTCCGCCTGTATTGCTTTTTTGCGCTCGCAATGACGGCAGCGGTTCTCAGACCGCCCCGTAAGGCCCGAAGCGGCCGACGAAGCGGTGGCGGCCGCCGGGATAGAGCAGCCGCACGGCGGTGATCGGCTCGGACTGGTTCCAGGTTCGGCGTTCGACCAGCAGGCAGGGCGAGCCTGCCTCGATCTTCAGCAACTCCGCTTCGTCCGGCTCGGCCGCTATGGCGCTGATCGCGTGCTCGGCCTGCGTCCACAGGCTGTTCTGCAGCAGCCAGTCGCCCGGCGGCGTCTGCGCGAAGCTCTCGTCGACGATCTGCGGAATGGTCGCGATATGGATCACCCGATCCTCCAGCACATGTGGCGCACCATCGGCGAAGTGCAGGAGAGTAAGATGGGTGACGTTGGCCGAGCGGCCGAGCTCGAAGCGGGCGGCGACTTCGCGAGGGGCCTTGCCATCGCGCCGCTGCAGGATGCGATAGCTGTAGGCCTGCCCGAGTTCTTCGACCTCCTCGGGGATCGAGAGGATGTCGAGCATGGCGTGGCTCGCCGGAGGACTCGCCACCACCGTGCCCGAGCGGCGCCGACGCAGGATCAACCCCTCGCGAGCGAGCTGCGCCAGCGCCCGGTGCACGGTCATGCGCGAGGCGCCGAGCTTCTCCATCAGCGCATGCTCGGGCGGTACCGACGTCCCCGGCGGCCAGGTGCCAGCGAGGATCAGATCGCGGATGGCGCGGCGGATCTGGTCATAGAGCGGCCCGGCTCCATCCAGCGTCACGGCGTCGATCTGAGTAGCTGACATGGCTCCCTGACTTAGGCGAGGAGATTACGGATCACCTGGCCATAGCGGGCAGCGATGCGGGCGCGGTCAATGTGCCGGCCGCCACTGACCACAGGCTTTCCACCGACGATCACCTCCGCGACCGGCAAGGCCGGGGCGGCGAAGATCGCGCTGTCGAGGGCGAAGTCGCCGCCCTTGCCGACGATCGCGGGATGCTCGCCATCGAGCGTGACGAGATCGGCGCGATGGCCGACGGCAATCGCACCGATGCTGCGGCCGCAGGCCTGGGCGCCGCCGGCGCAGGCATCCTGCCAGAGCCTCAAGCCCGCCGAGACGCCGGGTTCCGCCCAGAGCGCGCGCCGCCGGTCGCGCAGGCGCTGCGAATATTCGAGCACGCGCAACTCGCCGCCGGCACCGATCTCGACATTGGAATCGCTGCCGACGCCGATGCGCCCGCCCTTCGCCCGGTAGCGCACGCCGTCGAAGATGCCGTCGCCGAGATTGGCCTCGGTGATCGGGCAGAGACCCGCGACCGCGCCCGAGAGCGCCATGGCGTCGCGCTCGGCATCGCTGAGATGGGTGGCGTGGATCAGGCACCAGCGCTCGTTCACCGCCGTGTTCTGCATCAGAAGCTCGACGGGCCGGCGGCCGGTGATGGCGAGGCTGTCCTCGACCTCGCGGGTCTGCTCGGCGACATGGATGTGCAAAGGCACGCCTGAACGCAGCTCGGCAACCCAGTTCAGGTCTTCGAGCGCCACCGCGCGCAACGAATGCGGCGCCATGCCGACGCGGGCATCGGGCAAGCCGGCGACCGACTTCTCGCTGCCCTCGATCAGGCGCGCATAGGCGTCGCGATCATTGAGGAAGCGGCGCTGGCCGGCAGCGGCCGGCGCCTTGCCGAAATTGCCGTAGCGATAGAGCACCGGCAGCAGAGTCAGGCCGATGCCGGTCTCCTGGGCAGCCGCCGCGATCGCCCCGCCCATGGTGGCGATGTCGGCATAGGCGGCGCCGTCCTTGTCGTGGTGGAGGTAGTGGAACTCAGCGAGCGCGGTGAAGCCGCCTTCCAGCATCTCGACCATGGCCTGCGCCGCAATCGCCTGGACGTCGTCGGGGCTCAAGCGATCGAGGAAGCGGTACATCACCTCACGCCAGGTCCAGAACGAATCCTCGGAAGCGCCGCGGCGCTCGGCGAGGCCCGCCATGCCGCGCTGGAAAGTGTGGCTGTGCAGGTTGGGCAGCCCGGGAAGCGCGAGCCCGGCGAGCCGCGTCGCCCCCGCAGGAGCCGCCTGCCCTGCCGCAACCGACATGATCACTCCATGATCGAGCGTCAGCGTGACATTCTCGGCGAAGCCCTCGGGCAGCAGCGCCTGGGCGAGATGCAGTGTCGTGTGTCCGGTCACGCGGGCTGTCCCTTTTTTATTTGCATATGCAAATGAAGCTTGCTATTTGCATATGCAATTGTCTAGCATAATCTGAAAGCAGACGAAGTCGAGAGGAGGCGACGTGGCGGCGACCCCTTCCCCCAGCCACCGAGTGTGGACCAATGCCCGGCTCGCGACCATGGCGGCCGATGCGAACACGCCCTATGGCGCGATCGAGGACGGCATCGTCATCGCCCGCAATGGCCGCATCGTCTTCGCAGGCCCGAGCAGCGAGGTCTCTAGCCTCGGCCAGGCCGAAGTGATCGACTGCGAGGGCCGCTGGATCACGCCCGGGCTGATCGATTGCCACACCCATCTCGTCTATGGCGGCGACCGTGCCAACGAGTTCGAATTGCGCCTGAAGGGCGCGAGCTATGAGGAGATCGCCCGCGCCGGCGGCGGCATCGTCTCATCAGTCAAGGCGACGCGCGCCGCGAGCGAGGACGAACTCTTCGCCAGCGCCGACAAGCGCCTCGCCGCCCTGATCGCCGAGGGCGTCACCATGGTCGAGATCAAATCGGGCTACGGGCTCGACATCGACAGCGAGACCAAGGTGCTCGCCGTCGCCCGCCGTCTCGGGCGTGAGCGCCCGGTCGGCGTGCAGACCACCTTCCTCGGCGCCCATGCGGTTCCGGCCGAGTTCAAGGGCCGTTCGGGCGATTATATCGACCTCGTCTGCGGCCCGATGCTCGATGCCATCACCGAACAGAACCTCGCCGACGCCGTCGACGTGTTCTGCGAGGGCATCGCCTTCTCTCCCGAGGAGACCGCGCGCGTCTTCACCGCCGCCAAGGCCAAGGGTCTGGCCGTCAAGATCCATGCCGAGCAGCTCTCCAATCTCGGCGGCGCCGCGCTGGCGGCCGGCTTCGGCGCGCTCTCGGCCGACCATCTCGAACATCTCGACGAGGCCGGCGTGATCGCCATGGCCAAGGCCGGCACCGTCGCCGTCGTGCTGCCCGGCGCATTCTACTTTCTGCGCGAGACGGTGAAGCCGCCGATCGACTTGCTGCGCCAGCATGGCGTGCCGATCGCGCTCGCCACCGACGCCAATCCCGGCACTTCGCCGCTGACCTCGCCGCTGCTGACGATGAACATGGGCTGCACCCTGTTTCGGCTGACGCCGGAGGAGGCGCTGGCCGGCATGACCCGCAACGCCGCGCTCGCTCTCGGCCTTCAGGACGAGATCGGCACGCTGGAGGCCGGCAAGGCCTGCGATCTCGCGATCTGGGAGATCGAGCGTCCGGCCGAGCTCGCCTACCGCATCGGCTTCAACCCGCTTCACACCCGCATCCGGAACGGACAATGACCACGCTCTCGCTCACCCCCGGCAAGGCCCGCCTCGCCGACTGGCGCCATGTCATCGACGGCGCCACCGTCGCCCTGACCGAGACCGGCGCGATCGCCGGCGCCCAGGCGATCGTCGACGACATCGTCGCCAAGGGCATCGTGACCTATGGCGTCAACACCGGCTTCGGCAAGCTCGCCAGCGTGCGCATCGCCGACAACGACCTCGCCACGCTGCAGCGCAATCTCATCCTCTCGCATGCGGTCGGCACCGGTCCTGCCTTGCCGGACTCCGCCGTGGCGCTGATCCTGGCGATGAAGGCGGCGAGCCTGGCGCGCGGCGCCTCGGGCGTGCGCCCCGTCGTGGTCGAGGCATTGGTCGGCGCGCTCAAGGCCGGCGCGCTGCCGGTCGTGCCGGCCAAGGGCTCGGTCGGCGCCTCCGGCGACCTTGCCCCGCTCGCCCACCTCACCGCGGCGCTGATGGGCGTCGGCGAAATCCGCCTCAAGGGCGAGGTGCTGCCGGCCGCCGAAGCACTGAAGAGGATCGGCCAGGCGCCGCTCGCGCTCGGCGCCAAGGAGGGACTCGCGCTGATCAACGGCACGCAGGTCTCGGCCTCGCTGGCGCTGGCCGGCCTCGCCAGCGTCGCCCGCGTCTTCGATGCGGCGCTGATCGCCGGGGCGCTCTCGGTCGATGCGCTCAAGGGCTCGGACACGCCGTTCGACCCGCGCATCCAGCAGCTGCGCGGCCAGCCCGGCCAGATCAAGGTCGCGGCCTTGCTGCTCGACCTCATCGCCAAGAGCGAGATCCGCGAGAGCCACCGCTTCGGCGACAGCAAGGTGCAGGACCCCTATTCGCTGCGCTGCCAGCCGCAGGTGATGGGCGCGGTGCGCGACCTTCTCGGCAATGCCGCGGCGACGCTCGCGATCGAGGCCAACGCCGTCACCGACAACCCGCTGGTGCTCGGCCCCGGCGAGATCGTCTCGGGCGGCAACTTCCACGCCGAGCCGGTCGCCTTCGCCGCCGACATGCTGGCGATGGCCACCTGCGAGATCGGCAACCTCGCCGAGCGCCGCATCGCGCTGCTGGTCGACCCCGTGATGAGCGGCCTGCCGCCTTTCCTCGCCCGCGACGCCGGCCTCAACTCCGGCTTCATGATCGCGCAGGTGACCGCCGCAGCGCTGGCCTCCGAGAACAAGCAGCGGGCCTATCCCGCCTCGGTCGACACCATCCCGACCTCGGCCAACCAGGAAGACCATGTCTCGATGGCGACGCATGGCGCCTTCCGCCTGATCGAGATGGCGAAGAATGCAGCGAGCATCATCGCAGTCGAATTGATGGCCGCCGCCGAGGCGATCGAGCACCATCGCCCGCTGAAGACCTCGCCGCGTCTCGAGCCGGTGCTGGCGCTGATCCGGGCCAAGATCGCACCACTGACCGAGGACCGCTATCTCGCGCCCGACCTCGCCGCCGCGACGGAGCTCGTGCTCTCGGGCGCGCTCGGCGAGGCGGCCGGCGTCGACAGCTTCGCGGAACTCTCGGCATGAGCGCCGACATCGTCTCCGTCACGCGCGGGTCCTCGCCGCTGGTGCTGTCGATGCCGCACCCCGGCACCGGCCTGCCGGCCGAGGTCGCGGCACAGCTCAATGCGCGCGGAAAGCTGGTCGAGGACACCGACTGGCATATGCGCCAGCTCTACGGCTTCGCCGAACGCTTCCAGCCGACCATCGTCGAAGCGCAGTTGTCGCGCTATGTCATCGACCTCAACCGCGACCCGGCCGGGGTCTCGCTCTATCCGGGCCAGGCGACGACCGAGCTGGTGCCGACCACCACCTTCGACGGCGCGCCGATCTGGAATACGGCACCCGACGAAGCCGAGATCGCCCGCCGTCGCGACGCCTATTTCCAGCCCTATCACGCGGCCCTCGCCGCCGAGATCGCGCATGCCAAGGCCCAGCACGGCTTCTGCCTGCTCTGGGACTGCCATTCGATCAAGTCGGTGATCCCGCGCCTGTTCCCTGACACGCTGCCGACGCTGAACCTCGGCACGAATTCCGGCGCCAGCGCTGCTCCCGCCGTCGAGACTGCCGCGACCGCTGCGATGGCCGGCGGCGCCTTCACCCAGGTGGTCAACGGCCGCTTCAAGGGCGGCTGGATCACCCGGCATTACGGCCAGCCGGCCGAACACGTCCACGCGCTCCAGATGGAGATCGCGCTCTCCGCCTATCTCGACGACGAAGCCGCGCCCTGGGCTTTCGCCCCGGCCAAGGCCGCCAGCCTGCAAGCCACCCTCTCCGCCATGATCGAGGCCGCGCTCGCCGCCGCCACCCAGCTCGAACGGACGAAGTCATGACCCGCCTGGACAATACCCGCGTCATCCGCCCCGCCACCGGCACCGAGCTCAGCGCCAAGAGCTGGCTGACCGAAGCGCCGCTGCGGATGCTGATGAACAACCTGCATCCTGATGTCGCCGAGAACCCGCAGGAGCTCGTGGTCTATGGCGGCATTGGCCGCGCCGCCCGCTCCTGGGAGGATTTCGACCGCATCGTCGCGGCCCTGCGCCAGCTCGAGGCCGACGAGACTCTGCTGGTCCAGTCCGGCAAGCCGGTCGGCGTGTTCCGCACGCACAAGGATGCGCCGCGCGTCCTGATCGCCAATTCCAACCTCGTGCCGCATTGGGCGAACTGGGACCATTTCAACGAGCTCGATAAGAAGGGGCTCGCCATGTACGGCCAGATGACGGCCGGCTCCTGGATCTATATCGGCACGCAAGGCATCGTGCAGGGCACCTACGAAACCTTCGTCGAGGCCGGGCGCCAGCATTATGGCGGCAATCTCAAGGGCAAATGGGTGCTGACTGGCGGCCTCGGCGGCATGGGCGGCGCCCAGCCTCTCGCCGCGGTAATGGCCGGCGCCTCCTGCCTCGCTGTCGAGTGCAATCCGGACTCGATCGATTTCCGCCTGCGCACCCGCTATCTCGACGAGAAGGCCTCGAGCCTCGATGAAGCGCTCGAGATGATCGAGCGCTGGACGAAGAATGGCGAGGCGAAGTCGGTCGGCCTGCTCGGCAACTGCGCCGAGATCCTGCCCGAGATGGTCCGCCGCGGCATCCGTCCCGACATGGTCACCGACCAGACCTCGGCGCATGACCCGGTCAATGGCTACCTGCCGAAGGGCTGGACCATGGGCCAGTGGCGGCAGGCGCGCGAGGGCAATCCGAAGTCCGTCGAGAAGGCGGCACGCGCCTCGATGCGCGAGCATGTCGAGGCGATGATCGCCTTCCAGGACATGGGCATCCCGACCTTCGACTACGGCAACAACATCCGCCAGGTCGCCAAGGAAGAGGGGCTGGAGAACGCCTTCGCCTTCCCGGGCTTCGTGCCGGCCTATATCCGCCCGCTGTTCTGCCGCGGCATCGGCCCGTTCCGCTGGGCCGCCCTCTCGGGCGATCCGGAGGACATCTACAAGACCGACGCCAAGGTGAAGGAGCTGCTGCCCGACAACAAGCACCTGCACAACTGGCTCGACATGGCGCGCGAGCGCATCTCGTTCCAGGGCGTGCCGGCGCGGATCTGCTGGGTCGGCCTCGGCGATCGCCACCGGCTCGGCCTCGCTTTCAACGAAATGGTCAGGAACGGCGAGCTCAAGGCGCCGGTCGTGATCGGCCGCGACCATCTCGATTCCGGCTCGGTCGCCTCGCCGAACCGCGAGACGGAAGCGATGAAGGACGGCTCGGACGCGGTCTCCGACTGGCCGCTGCTCAACGCCCTGCTCAACACGGCGTCCGGCGCGACCTGGGTCTCGCTGCATCATGGCGGCGGCGTCGGCATGGGCTTCTCGCAGCATTCGGGCGTCGTGATCTGCGCCGACGGCACGGATGACGCAGCCGCCCGCCTGTCGCGCGTGCTCTGGAACGACCCCGCCACCGGCGTGATGCGCCATGCCGATGCCGGCTACGACATCGCGCTCGACTGCGCCCGGGAGAAGGGGCTGAATCTGCCCGGCATCCTGGGCTGAACCCACCTGTCATTCCGGGGCTCCGCGCAGCGGAGAACCCGGAACCCACGACTGGGTGAATCTTATCGATCACCACGTTGCACCCCGTCGTGGGTTCTGGGTTCGCCCTTCGGGCGTCCCGGAATGACAAGGGTGGCCGCTTGAATTCGAAGGACCGTTCCATGCGCATCATCCGCGCCGCCGACTGCCAGGTCATGCCGTGGAAGAACGGCGGCGGGACGACGACCGAGATCGCGGTGGCGCCGGAAGGCGCCTCGCTGAATGATTTCGACTGGCGCATCAGCATGGCCCATGTCGGGCAGGACGGGCCGTTCTCGTCCTTCCCCGGCATCGACCGGACGCTGTCGGTGCTGACCGGGGCCGGCATCACCCTCGCCTTCGGCAATGGCGAGCGCGTCAAGCTCGACCGCACGAGTGCGCCCTACCCTTTCGCCGCCGACCGGGCAGTCGAGGGGCTCCTGGTCGACGGGCCGATCGACGATCTCAATGTGCTGAGCCGGCGCGGCCGCTGGCGGCACCGGGTCGAGCGCTTGTCGGGCTCCGGCTCGCTCAGCGCAAGCGAGGGCCTGCTGGTGCTGGTCGCCCGCAAGGGCGACTGGCAGGTGAACGGCGCAGCGCTCACCGCCGGCGACAGCGCGATCCTCGACGCACCGGGGCGCGTCGAGCTCACCGTTAGCGGCGGCGAGGCGGAGCTTTATGCGGTTTGGTTGACGACTGAGGCGCGGGGAACCCTCTCCTGAAAGAAGAGGGCAGGGTGAGGTGCCCGGGAGGGATGTCGCGAGCCTCAACCCAACCGCGCGGGCAGCATTCGCAGCACTGGTCCAGGGGCCTACACCTCACCCCTGCCCCTCTCCTTACAGGAGAGGGGTTCCCCGCGCTTGCTACTACTACGCCGCCTGCCTCGGCTGCGGGCCGACATAGACCGATTGCGGGCGGATCAGGCGTCCGGTCTCGATCTGCTCGCGGGCATGGGCGAGCCAGCCAGTGGTGCGGCCGAGCGCGAAGACGCAGGTGAACGCCTCCGGCGGGAAGCCGAGCGCCTCCAGCAGCAGGGCCGTGTAGAACTCGACATTGGTTTCGAGCGAGCGGCCGGGCTTGCGCTCGCGCAGGATGGCGAGCGCCGCCTGCTCGACCGCTTCGGCATGGCGCAAGCGTCCGGCATCGGCGCCGAGCTTGGCGATCGCCTGCTTCAGCGCATCGGCACGCGGATCGCGGACGCGATAGATGCGATGGCCGAAGCCCATCAGGCGCTCGCCGCGGTCCAGCGCATCCTCCAGCCAGGCGCGGGCATTGGCCGGCTCGCCGATCGCATCGAGCATCTCGATCACCGGCCCGGGCGCGCCGCCATGAAGCGGTCCCTTGAGCGCGCTGATCCCGGCGAGCACGGCCGAGACCAGCCCGGCCCGGGTCGAGGCGACGACACGCGCGGCGAAGGTCGAGGCGTTGAGGCCGTGATCGGCGACGGTGACGAGATAGGTGTCGAGCGCAGCGGCCTGGGCCGGCGTCGGCACCTCGCCGCGCAGCATGCGCAGCGTATCGGCCGCCTGCGACAGCGCCGGATCGGGCGCGATCGGGGCAAGCCCGCGCTGCTTGCGCACGGCGGCGGCGGTGAAGACCGCCGGTGCGGCGAGCAACTTCAGCGCGGTGTCGGAACCCTCGCCATCGGCAATCTGCGCGGTCCAGGCACGGATCGCCTCGACCGGGCCAAGGTCCGCCGAGAGAGTGGTGCGCTCGACGATGCCGAAGAGATCGGCGCGTGCCTTGCCGAGCGCCACCGGCAGCTCGCGCCCCTGCGGCAGGCCCGGCAGCAAGCCGTCGAACATCAGCGCCGCCATCTCCTCGAAGCTGGTGCGGCCGGCGAGCTCGGCGAGGCTGTGGCCGCGGATCACCAGGCGACCGGCAGCGCCGTCGACCTCGGAGAGCACGGTATGGGCGGCGACGACGTCATCGAGACCATCGGACATGACAGGAACTCCTCAAAAGCGTTCGTCTCGAAAATCGGCTCCCGCATTGCAACAATCAATCTTGAACAATATAATCAATATATCTGACGGAGGGGCGATGCAGGACTGGCTGACGGCACAGGAGGCGATGGCCCGGCTCGGCCTGAAGCCGCAGACGCTCTACGCCTATGTCAGCCGCGGGCTGATTGAGGCGCGCAGCGATGAGGGCGATTCGCGCCGCAGCCTCTACCGGGCCGAGGATGTCGCCCGGCTGGAGCATCGCAAGGCGCGCGGCCGGCGGCCGGCTGCAATCGCGGAGGATGCGATCGCCTATGGCGAGCCGGTGCTCGCCTCCGCCATCACCACGATCGAGCGCGGCGGCCTCTGGTATCGCGGACAGGATGCGGCGCGCCTCGCCGAGAGTGTCAAACTTGAGGATGTCGCCCGCCTCCTCTGGGATTGCGGCACGCAGCGCTTCCCGCCGCTGGCGACGATCGTGCCGCCGGGCGAGCCGTTGGCGCGCATCTTCGCGGTGATCGCAGCGCGGACCGCGAGCGACCGGCCAATGGCCGGGCGGGCCAAGAAGGCACTCTATCTCGAAGCCGCCGCCGTGCTCGACACGCTTGTCGACGCCATCGCCGGCGGGCCTGGTGAAGGGCCGATCCATGCGCGGCTGGCGCGGGCCTGGGGTTGCGAGGCAGAAGGGGCCGAGCCGATCCGGCGGGCGCTCGTCCTGCTCGCCGACCATGAACTCAACGCCTCGACCTTCGCGGCGCGCGTCACCGCCTCGACAGGCGCCTCGCTCGCCGCCTGCGCGCTGGCGGGGCTCGCCGCGCTCTCCGGTCCGTTGCATGGCGGCGTCGCGCCGCGCGTGCTCGCGCTGATGCGGGAGATCGGGCGCGACGGGCTGGAGACGGCGCTCGCGGCACGGCTGGAGGCTGGCGCCAAGCTGCCGGGGTTCGGCCATCCGCTCTATCCCGATGGTGATCCGCGGGCACGCGCGCTGTTCGCCGCGTTCGAGCCGCCAGCCGCCTATGCGCAGGCTCAGACCGCCATCAGTGCGCTGACCGGAGAAGAGCCGAACATCGATTTCGCCCTGTCGGCGCTGGCGGCGAAGCTTGCTCTGCCGGAAACCGCGCCGTTCCAGATCTTCGCGGCAGCGCGCTGCACCGGCTGGCTCGCCCATGCGCTGGAGCAGAACCAGACCGGCCGACTGATCCGCCCGCGCGCCCGCTATGTCGGACCGACACCGACCGAAGCCGACAAGCCGGCATAGCCGCAGCTACGCCGGCCATCGTTCCATCATTCGGCCGCCTGCAGCGCCGCGGAGGCGAGGGGCGCCCTGCCCTTGTCGCTCATATAGTCGCGGGTCATCGGCAGCGTGCCGAGCCGCTTGGCGAGCTGGAGCTGGAAGACGACGAGGCCGTCATGACGGAAGCTCGCCTCGGATGCGGCGAGATAGAACTCCCACATCCGCGCGAAGCGTTCGTCATACATCGCCACCGCCTCCTGGCGATGGGCGAGGAAGCGCTCGCGCCAGGCCTTCAGCGTCTCCGCATAGTGCAGGCGCAGCACTTCGACATCGGTGACGATCAGCCCCTCCTTCTCCACCGCCGCCGTGACCTCCGACAGTGCGGGAATGTAGCCGCCGGGGAAGATGTACTTGGCGATGAAGGGGTTGGTCGCGCCGGGCGGGGTGCTGCGGCCGATCGTATGAATCAGCGCGACACCGTCATCCTCCAGCAGCTCGCGGACCTTGGCGAAGTAGTCGCGGTAATAGCCGACGCCGACATGCTCGAACATGCCGACCGAGACGATCCGGTCAAAACGCTCGGGCACGGCCCGGTAGTCCTGCAGGCGGAACTCGACCGGCAGCCCCGATTCCTCGGCTCGCTTGTTCGACGCAGCGAGCTGCTCCTCGGAAAGGGTGATCCCGGTGACCTTCGCCCCGGTTTCCCTGGCGATCGAGAGGCCGAGCCCGCCCCAGCCGGAGCCGATGTCGAGCACGCGCTGGCCTGGCTTCAGCGCCAGCTTCGCCGCGATGCGGCGCTTCTTGGCGGCCTGCGCTTCCTCGAGCGTCGCATCAGGCCGCTCGAAGAAAGCGCAGGAATATTGCTGGTCGGCATCGAGGAAGAGCCGGAAGAACTCGCTCTTCAGATCATAGTGATGACTGACGTTACGCTTGGCCCAGCCCGGCGTGTTGTGCTGCTTCAATCGCCGCACTGCCGTGCGCAACCGGCTCAATCCGCTCGCCCAGGCCGAAGGCGGCTGTCGCGACAGGCCTCGCACCAGGGTTTCGAGCAATTGGTAGATCGTACCGCGCTCGACGATGACACGGCCATCCATCACCGCCTCGCCCAGAGCCAGCTCCGGATCGAGCGCCAGTTTGAATTCGGTCTCACGGTCGGCAATACGCAACTTGATCGCGGGCGCCGACCCCCGCCCGGCCGAATGGAGTGTTCCATCGGCGAACACGACATCAACCCGCGGCTCGCAAATGAGCCGGGACAACATATTCATAAGCAGACTGCGCATGGCGCCACCTCACGGCAGTGCCCCTTCACCATCAAAGATGGCGATCACCTGCGGCAGCGTAACAGTGGGTTCGGCGCAAAGCTGATCCACGCCCGCCGCATGCAGCTGTCAGCCTCCTGACAGAAAAAATGGGGACGGCGGGCCTTTTTCGCCAGCCTGCCGCCCCGCGCCCTATCGGATCATCCCCATGGTGCGCGGCAGCCAGAGCGTCAGCTCGGGAATGAAGGTGATCGCGAACAGCGCCGCGAAGAGCGGGATCAGCCAGGGCAGGATCGCCATGGTGGTGCGCTCGACCGAAAGCTTGGCGACGCGCGAGAGCACGAACAGCACCATGCCAAGCGGCGGGTGCAGCAATCCGATCATCAGGTTCAGCGTCAGGATCAGGCCGAAATGGATCGGATCGACACCGAGCTTGAGCGCGATAGGCAGGAGGATCGGCACGACGATGGTGATCGCCGCGATGGTGTCGAGGAAGCAGCCGATGAACAGCAGCAGCAGATTGACCAGGATCAGGAACACCCATTTGTTCTGGGTGAAGCCGAGGATCAGATCGGAGAGCAGCTGGGCCGTCTGCGAGACCGTGAGCAGCCAGGCGAAGATCGAGGCGGCGGTGACAATGAAGAGCACGGAAGCCGTGGTCTCGATCGTGTCGAAGGTCGCCTTGGTCAGGCTGCGCATGGTCATCGAACGGTAGCGCACGAGGCCGAGGAAGAGCGACCAGATCACGGCTGCGGCAGCCGCTTCCGTGGGCGTGAACCAGCCCATGGTCATGCCGCCGATCAGGATGACCGGCGTCATAAGCGCCATCACGGCCGAGAAATTGAAGTAGTAGTCAAGGGCCAGCAGCAGAGCGAGCGCGATGCCGATGGCAAGGTTCGGGTCGAGCCCGGCGAAGACCAGTGCATAGGCCAGGACCGGGAAGCCCATCACGACCAGCACCTCGATGCCGGCCGAGCCGAGCTCGCGCAGCGAGAACTTGGTATCCGCACCCCATTTGTAGATGCGGGCGAAGATCGCGACCGTCAGCATCATGAACAGCGTCATCACGACGCCAGGGATGACGCCGCCAAGGAAGAGCGCGCCGATCGAGGTGTTCGCCATCATGCCGTAGATGACGAAGGGAAGGGATGGCGGGATAATCGGCCCGAGCGTCGCCGAGGCAGCGGTGACGCCGACTGCGACCTCGGTCGAATAGCCATGGTCCTTCATCGCCTTGATCTCGATCGTGCCGATGCCGGCAGCGTCGGCGATCGCGGTGCCGGACATGCCGGAGAAGATCACCGAGCCGATGATGTTGACCTGGGCGAGGCCGCCCCGCATCCAGCCCACCAGCGCGACGGCGAATGAGTAGATGCGGCCGGTGACGCCGGCGATGTTCATCAGATTGCCGGCGAGGATGAAGAAGGGCACCGCCAGCAGCGGGAAGCTCTCGACGCCAGCGATCATGCGCTGGGCCAGGATCACATCGGGCACGGTGCCGGAGACGAGGATGAAGGCGAGCGAGGCGACGGCCATCGAGATGGCGACGGGCACGCCGAGCACCATCAGGCCGAGGAAGGTTCCGAGCAGGATCAGCATGGATCAGGCCTCCGAGCCGTCGAAGGCCGAGGGACGCTCGAGCACGGAATAGCCGCGGCGCCAGTTCTGCCAGGCAACCTGGATCGAGCGCAGCGTCATCAGCGCGAAGGCGATGACGACAGCGTAGAACACCGGCGATTTCGGGAACTGGATCGTCGTCATCATCTCGTCGGGAATGAGTTCGGCATAGCGGTGCACCAGCACCGTGCCATAGGCGAAGAAGCCGATGCGGATGACATCGACCAGCGTCGAGAGCGCCCGGCCGGCGCTGGGTGACAGATAGCGGTAGAGGAAGTCGACCTGGATGTGCCTGGAAGCACGCACGCAGAGCGATGAGCCGAGGAAGACCACGACGATCAGCGCGTAGATCGCGATCTCCTCGGTCCAGGCGAAGCTGTCATTGAGGACATAGCGAGTGAAGAACTGCGCCACGACGCAGGCAACCATCAGCCAGAAGGCGGCGAGCGTCACCCAATCCTCGAGGCCATAGCCTGAGAGATCGGCCGGCGGCGGCGCCTCGTCGAAGACGTGGGCGATCTCCTCGCTGGTGACTTGGGTATGGACTTCCGGCGTCGTGGTCATGGCATGTTCCGCTCTGGCGAAGGCAGACGGGCCGGCGCGAGGCCGGCCCGCCGTGGCGTCACTTGATCGCCTGGATGCGCTCCCAGTCGGCCTTGCGGTAGCCGTACTGCTCGAAGCTGACGTTCTTCTGGACGGCGGCGAGGAAATCGGCCTTGTCGATCTCGCTGACGGTCAGGCCCTTGTCCTTGAAGACCTGGACCAGCTTCACCTCGTCGGCCTGGATCTTCTTGGTGGCGCGCTCGGCCGCCTCCTGGGCGACGTCGGTGAAGATCTTCTTGTCCTCCGGCGAGAGCTTCGCCCAGAGCTGCTTCGAGACGACCGTGTTGAGATGGTCGACGATGTGGCCGGTGAGCACGATGTGCTTCTGGACCTCGTAGAACTTCTTGGCGTCGATGGTGTTGAGCGGGTTCTCCTGCGCCTCGACCGTGCCGTTCTGCAAGGCGAGGTAGACCTCGGCGAAGGCGATCGGCGTGGTGTTGGCGCCGCAGGCGCGCGGCATGGCGAGATAGGCCGGCACGTCGGGCACGCGGATCTTCAGACCCTTCATGTCGGCGCAGGTCTTGATCGGCTTGTTCGAGGTGGTGTGGCGGGTGCCGTAATAGGTCACGGCCAGGATCTGGTGGCCGCTCTTCTCCTCATAGCCCTTGGCCATCTCCTTGAAGACGTCGCTCTTCACATAGGCGAGCAGATGGTCGGGCCCACGGAAGATGAAGGGGTAATAGGTCACGCCGATCGGCGGATAGGCGCGGGCGGCGAAGCTCGAGCCGGAGATGATCATGTCGACCGTGCCGAGCGTCAGGCCCTGGTTGATGTCAGTCTCCTTGCCGAGCTGCGAGGCCGGGTAGACCGTGATCTCGTATTTGCCGTTGGTGCGCTTCTTGATCTCGTCGGCTGCCCAGACCGACTCGGTGTGGAACGGCTCGGAGGTCTCGTAGACATGGGCCCATTTCAGCTTGGTCTGGCCCTGTGCCGGGGCGATCGCGAAAAGAGCGCCGGCGGCGAGCGCGGCAAGTGCGTAGTGCAACTTCATGGTCTGTCCTCCCTGGAACTCTTGGATGCGGTCGAATCCTGCGTCATTTGATCGGGCGCGGCCGGCGCTGACGCTCGCCTGCCCGCTTGAGGTCGGTGTCGCCGAAGCTCTGCGAAAAGCGCTCCTGCGAGGCCTGGAGATGAGCGCACATCGTCGCGCGAGCGGCATCACGGTCGCCCTGTGCGAGCGCCGCATGAATGGCGCGATGCTCGCGCGCCGCCGAACGCCATGACTCTTCGTTCTCGAAATACTGCGCGAGCTGGCGGAAATACGGGCTCATGCGCTGGTCGAAGAGCTCGCCGACGCAGCGCACCAGCACGGTGTTGCCCAGCATCGCCGCGATCTCGACGTGGAAGGCCCGGTCGAGCGCGATCAGCTGCTCCGCCGGCAAACCCGGCTGCTCCATCTGGTCGAGGATGCCGGCGAGCCCGGCCAGCTGCGCGGGCGTCGCCTGCCCCGCCGCATCGGCCGCGACCGCGCCCTCGACCAGCCGGCGCGCCGCCAGCACCTCGAACGGCCCCTCGACGGGAAAGCCAGCCCCGGCGGCATGCGCTGCGGCTTGGGCGGGATCGACGATGTAGACGCCCGAGCCCATGCGGATACGCACGCGGCCTTCGACCTCGAGCGCGATCAGCGCCTCGCGCACCGAGGGACGGGAGACGCCGAGTTTCTCCGCGAGTTCGCGCTCGGGCGGCAAGCGGCTGCCGACCGGGAATTCATGCTGGTCGATGAGATGGCGCAACTGATCGGCGATCTGCCGATACAGTCGTGGTGACTCGACGACTGCGAGCGGCATCGGCTCCCCGGACCCTTCCCTGCGCCACCCGTCTTGGGTGGCATCGATTTGGCCATGTGGTCAGGCCAATTTCGACAGGAAAAGAACCACCATACCGGCCGGGAGTCAACCGGTATGGTGGCTTCGCGTCAGTGTCCCTCGGCCGCCAGCACCGCCTCGACCCGGATCTCCTCGACCAGCCGCTCCTTCAGTGCGACGAATTCCGGCGTGGTCTTGATCGTGTAGGGCCTGGGGTGCGGCAGCTCGACCGGGATGTCGGCCTTGATCCGCCCCGGGCGGGCGCTCATCACCACGACGCGCGAGCCGACGAAGATCGCCTCCTCGATGTCGTGGGTGACGAAGAGGACGGTCTTCTGCTCGCGCTCCCAGATGCCGAGCAGCATCTCCTGCATCAAGGCGCGCGTCTGGTTATCGAGCGCGCCGAAGGGCTCGTCGAGCAGCAGGATCTTGGGATCGTTTGCAAGCGCGCGGGCGATCGCGGTGCGCTGCTGCATGCCGCCGGAGAGCTGCTTGGGGAAATGGTCGACGAAGCCGGAGAGCCCAACACGCTCGGCCCATTTGCGGGCGATGTCGAGCCGCTCGCGTTCCGGCACGCCCTTCTCGCGCAGGCCGAAGGCGATGTTCTGCACCACGCTCAGCCAGGGGAAGAGCGTGTAGCTCTGGAAGACGAAGCCGCGATCGGCACCCGGCCCGGTGACGGGAGCGCCATCGAGCAGGATCTTGCCCTCGCTCGCCGTCTCCAGCCCGCCGACGATGCGCAGCAGCGTCGACTTCCCGCAGCCGGAGGGGCCGAGGATGGTAATGAAGTCGTTGTCGGCGACATTGAGCGAGGTCGGCATCAGCGCCCGCGTCGGCTGGCCCTTGCCGCGGGCCGGGAAGACCTTGCCGACCTGGTCGATCAGAAGCTTGCTCATGCCTGCGCCCACGGGAAGAGGCGCTGGTTGATCGCCTTGAAGAGGAAATCCGAAATCAGGCCGATCAGGCCGATGACGATGATGCCGAAGATGATCTGCCCGGTGTTCAGCAGCGCCTGGCTGTCGGTGATCATATGGCCGATGCCGGAAGACGAGCCGATCAACTCGGCGACGATGACATAGGTCCAGGCCCAGCCGAGGACGAGGCGGAAGATCTCGGCGATCTCCGGCGCGGCATTGGGCAGGAGCACGCGCCGCACCACCGAGGAATCGCTGGCGCCCAGCGTATAGGCAGCGTCGACCAGGTCCCGCCTGATGCCACCGACCGCGACCGCGATCATCAGCACGAGCTGGAAGAACGAACCGATGAAGATGACCAGCAGCTTCTGCGTCTCGCCGATGCCGGCCCAGAGGATCAGCAGCGGGATGAAGGCCGAGGCCGGCAGATAGCGCGCGAAGGAGACGAAGGGCTCGAGGAAGGCCTCGACCGACTTATAGGCGCCCATCAGGATTCCGAGCGGCAAGGCCACGATCACCGCCAGAACGAAACCACCCAGCACCCGCCAGATCGTCATGCCGATATCGACGATGAAGCCGTGGTTGACGAGCAGGTTCCAACCTTCGCCCACCATGGTCAGCGGGTCGGCGAGGAAGAGCTTCTGGACATAGCCACCGAAGGTCGCGGCCGACCAGACCGCGACGAAGAGCGCGAAGAAGGCGATGCCGTAGCCAACACGAGCGGCGGCAGAGACCGGCTGGAGTGGTTTCATCGTCTGAGACTTGTTTCCTTCACGAGGGCGGCGAGTTCACGCCAGGGCTCGATAGACCAGTAGCCGGAGGCCGCCCCGGAGGTGGACGGCAGGATGAAGACGCGGCTTCCTACAAGGGAGGATGGCTGCAGGCCATAGGCGAGCTTCAGCCCCCTCTCCTCCTCCAATACAGCCTGCGCGGCACGCTTGCCGTTGAAAGCGATGACCGCCGGGGCGTACTCGCGAATCTTGGCCAGGAAGCCGGTGATATCGACATGGTGCCGCATCAACGCCGTGTCGGGGCCGGATGTCCGCTTCGCGACGTCGGTGAAGCCGATGCCGTAGCGCGGCAACATCAGAGAATCTGTCGGGCCGAGCGGCTCCGGAACCAGCCCCGTCTCGAACAGGGTCTTCCAGAACTTGTTGCCGGGGCCGGCATAGTAAGCGCCCCGCCGGGCGGAGACCGCTCCGGCCTGCGTGCCGCAGAACACGACACGCAAGCCGGCGGTCAGAACGTCCGGCAGGACGTCACCGCTCACTTGCCGGCGACGTACTTGGTCTCGACCAGCGTGGCGATATCGGGCTTGGCCTTGATCAGGCCGATCTCGAGCAGCAGCTCGGCCGCCTTGGTGGTGAAGGCCTGCCACTCGCCGTCGAAGAACTTCTTGTTGCCCTCGGCGTCGGACCAGCGCAGGTAGTTCGCCGACTTGCCGAACTGCTCGCCGGTCTGCTTCACATCGGCGCCCATGATGCCATAGGCCTTGGCCTGATCGGCCTTGATCAGCTCGAGCGCGTCGAAATAGCTCTTGGTCAGCGCCTTGGCGGCGGTGTCGTTCTCGGCCAGGAATTTCGGCGTGCAGCCGAAGGTGTCCATCACCATCGGGTAGTCGAGCGTGGTGGCGATGATCTTGCCGGCCTCAGGCTTCTCGCGCACGGCCGAGAGATAGGGCTCGTAGGTCATGGCAGCGTCGTTCTGGCCGGCGATGAAGGCCTGCGCCGCCGGGCCGGGCTCCATGTTGACGACGCTGACATCCTTCACCGACATGCCGTTCTCCTTGAGGATCCAGGCGAGGGCGAAATAGGGCGAGGTGCCGGGCGCGGAAGCCGCGACCGTCTTGCCCTTGAGGTCCTTGATCGAGCTGGTCGAACCGCGCACGGCCATGCCGTCGGCGCCATAGCTCTTGTCGAGCTGGAAGATCTGCTTGGTCTTGATGCCGGCGGCGTCCCAGACGATCCAGGTCTCGACCGTGGTCGCGGCGCACTGGATGGCGCCGGAGGCCATGGCGAGGTGGCGGTCCTTCTGCGGGATCTTCTGGATCGTGACGTCGAGGCCATTCTTGGCGAAGATGCCGGCCTCCTTGGCGAGCACCAGCGGCGCGAAGCCGGTCCAGCCGGAAATGCCGATATTGACCTTGGTCTGCGCCTGCGCGCCACCGGCGGCCATGAGAGCCGCAAGGCCGATCCCGGCCAGCATCCCGATACGCTTCACACCCGTCATGACGAACCCTTTCCCCTCTTGTTTTCCGCTGCGGCGGACACCCCGGCCAACGCAGCCCGATCGCATCCGATAAAGCAAGCTTCGTTCCAATTCACGTTAAATGCATATGCAAATCCGTCAAGGCGGCATCACCCGGACTTGGGCAAGCAATGACATTCTCTTGTTTGACACTCCGGTAGTGATCCCTTCCCCTCCACGTGACGGGCGCGAAGCGCCCTTGGCTATCGAGAGGTTCTTCCGGATGAATGGCGCCGACCGCCTGTGCGACACGCTGCTGGTCAACGATGTCGATGTCTGCTTCGCCAATCCCGGCACCTCCGAAATGCATTTCGTCGCGGCGCTCGACCGCAAGCCGCAGATGCGCTGCGTGCTCGGCCTGTTCGAGGGCGTGGTCACCGGCGCGGCCGACGGCTATGCCCGCATGGCCGACAAGCCAGCGGCGACGCTGCTGCATTGCGGGCCGGGCATGGCGAACGCGCTCGCCAACATGCACAACGCCCGGCGCGCCTGGACGCCGATGATCAACGTGGTCGGCGATCACGCGACCTACCATCTCCAGCATGACGCGCCGCTGACCAGCGACATCGAGAGCCTCGCCCGTCCGATGTCGCATTTCGTGCGCCGGATCGCCTCCGCCGAGGATGTCGGCCCGGCGATCGGCGAGGCCTATGCGGCATCGCTGTCGCTGCCCGGCGTCACCACCGTGATCCTGCCGGCCGATTGCGCCTGGGGCAGCGTCGAGCCGGCGGAGCTGAAGCGGACGCCGGTGCCGGCGCCCAGGCAGGTCGATCAGGCGCAAATCCGCGAGGTTGCCACCCTGCTGCGCAAGCACGGCTCGCGCGCTGCGATCATGCTGACCGGTTCGGCGCTGCGCGAGGGGCCGATGGCGATGGCCGCACGCATCTGCGCCGCGACCGGCGCGCAGATCTTCTCGCAGATGTCGAACGGACGGATCGAGCGCGGCGCCGGCCGTGTTGCGATCCCGAAGGTGTTCTATCCGATCGATATGGCGCTGCAGCAGCTCGCCAATATCGACCTGCTCGTCCTGATCGGCGCCCAAGTGCCGGTCGGCTTCTTCGCCTATCCGGGCAAGCCGGGCCGGTTAGTGCATGAGAATTGCCAGGTCGAGCAACTGGCCGTGCCGGGCGACGACCTGCCGGGGACGATCGAAGCACTAGCCGACGAGCTCTCGGCGCGGGCGACGCCGCCCGCCTTCATCGCCGCGCCGCAGGCAGCGGATCAGGCGCTCCCGACCGGTACGCTCGACGCCGACAAGGTCTGCGCCATCGTCACGCGGCTCCTGCCGGAGAATTCGATCATCTGCGACGAATCCGTCTCGTCGGGCCGCAGCTTCTACTATGACTGCCATGGCGCGCCGCAGCACGACTACATCCAGCTCACCGGCGGCTCGATCGGCGAAGGCATTCCGCTCTGCGTCGGCGCGGCGGTCGCCTGCCCCGACCGCAAGGTCATCGGCATGCAGGCCGACGGCTCGGGCATGTATACGGTGCAGGGTCTGTGGACGCAGGCGCGCGAGAACCTCGACGTCGTCACCGTGGTCTTCGCCAACCGGACCTATGCGATCCTGCATGGCGAGATGCGCAATGTCGGCGTCAACGATTTCGGCCGCAACGCCAAGCTGATGCTCAATCTCGACGAGCCGGCGCTCGACTGGGTCTCGATGGCGAAGGGCATGGGCGTCGAGGCCGGCCGCGCCACCACGGCCGAGGAGTTCGCCAGGCTGTTCAAGGGCGCGCTGGGGCGGAAGGGGCCGTTCCTGATCGAGGCGGTGATCTAGTCGCCGCCCCATGAAGGCGTTGTCAATCGTAACCAAACGCACCGACATGGCGAACTCAGGCTTCGATGCTTATCTTGCCGGGATCAAGGAGGTTTGACATGACGGAACGTGCTGTACTCGCAGGCGGTTGCTTCTGGGGCATGCAGGACCTGATCCGCAAGCTCCCCGGTGTCGAGACGACAAGGGTCGGCTACACCGGCGGCGACGTGAAGAACGCGACCTATCGCAACCACGGGAGCCATGCCGAGGGCATCGAGATCGTCTTCGACCCCGCCAGGATCGGCTACCGGCAACTGGTCGAGTTCTTCTTCCAGATCCACGACCCGACCACGCTGAACCGCCAGGGCAACGACCTCGGCACCAGCTATCGCTCCGGGATCTACTATGTCGACGAGACCCAGAAGAAGATCGCCGAGGAGGTCATAGCCGAGGTGAACGCGTCAGGCCGCTGGCCCGGCCGCGTGACCACGGAAGTGAAGCCCGAAGGCGACTTCTGGGAGGCCGAGCCCGAGCACCAGGATTACCTGGAGCGCTATCCAGCCGGCTACACCTGCCACTGGATCCGCCCGGACTGGGTGCTGCCGCGCCGCGAGGCGGCGGAGTAGCGATCCGCGACAGCCCCTTCTCCCCTCGGGGAGAAGGTGGCCCGGCGCAGCCGGGTCGGATGAGGGAAGGGCCGCGCAAGCGGCCCTTTTTTCGTCTCACCCGGTCAAAGCGCCCTCATCCCCCTGCCGGGACCTTCTCCCCCGAGGGGAGAAGGAAGCTGCTACTTGAACCCGCTCAGGAACGCATCGAGGCACTCGCCGATCGCCTCGATCGCGTAGCCACCTTCCTGAACCACCAGGGTCGGCAGGCCGAGCGCCTTCACCTTCGCGCCGATCGTGCCGAAATCGGCAGACTCCAGCTTGAGCACGCCGATCGGATCGTCCTTGTGGGCGTCGTAGCCGAGCGCGATCACCAGAGCCTCCGCGCCGAATTCGCGGATTGCACGGCCGGCGCGGTCGACCGCCGCTTCCATCTCGGCGCCGCCGGCACCATGGGCGAGCGGCAGGTTGAGATTGTACCCCTCGCCCGGCCCGTTGCCGCGTTCGTCCGCATAGCCGGTGAAGAAGGGGTAATAGTCCACCGGGTCGGCATGGACCGAGATCGTCAGCACGTCGTCGCGGCGATAGAAAATCTGCTGGGTGCCGTCGCCGTGATGGGCGTCGACATCGAGGATCGCGACCTTGCCGAACTTCGAGCGCAGGCGCTGCGCCGCGATCGCGCTGTTGTTGAGATAGCAGAAGCCGGTGGCGCGGTCGGCGCGGGCATGATGGCCGGACGGACGGCAGAGCGAATAGACCGCTCGCTCACCAGCGATGACCGCATCGGCACCGGACACCGCCGTCTCGGCCGAGCGCAGGGTCGAGAGCCAGCAATGCTCGCCGACCGGCACGGAGAGATCGCCGAGATACCAGCCGAGCTGGCCCATGATCCCGGTCGGCCGACAGGGCGGGCGGACATCCTCGTCGGTGCGGCCACTCCAATAGGGGAAGGTGTTGGGCCAGGCCTCCGGTCCGCGCTCGGGCAGAGCCAGCCAGCGCTGCCAAAGCCCCTCGAGAAAACGGACGAAGCCCTCGTCATGGACGACCAGGATCGGGTCGATGCCGTGCTCGGCCGAGCGCTCCGGCGTGACGCCGTGCTTGGCAAGCGCGCCGAGCAGCCGTTCAGTCCGTTCCGGCAGGTCCTTGGGTGCCACGATCTTGCCGAAGCGCATATATTGCTGCGGATCGTGCTTGGACTGGTCGGGGTGATAGAAGGCGCGCATGCAAGGCTCCGGTCTTTGATGCCGGCATAGCGCCACGAAAATTGCGTCGCGACCAGTGCGCCTGATCAGGCGGCGGCACTATCCCCGTGCATGGCATCGCCCTTGGGCAGCAGGTCCGGCAGTTGCAGCAGCCAGGGCACGCGGCCGGCGGGAGCAGGCCTGGCGTAGCGATAGCCCTGCGCGAAACGGCAGCCCTGCTCCTTCAGGAAGGCCTCCTGCTCGGCGGTCTCGACGCCCTCGGCGATGACATCGAGACGCAGATCCGTGGCGAGCCGGAGCAGCGCCTTCACGATCGCCGCATCGCCGCCATTCTCGGTGACGTGGCTGACGAAGCCGCGGTCGATCTTGAGCGCATCGACCTGGAAGCGCTTGAGATGGGTGAGCGAGGCATAGCCGGTGCCGAAATCGTCGAGCGCGACGCGCAGGCCGGCGGCGCGCAAGGTCTTCAGCGTGCGCTCGGCCTCGTCGGCATTGCGGGTGAGCAGCACCGTCTCGGTGACCTCGACGCCGAAATGGCTGGCCGGCACGCCGGCGGCGGCGAGCTGGCCGAGCAGGCGCTCCGGCAGCGCCGGGTCGCGGAAGACGCTGGCCGCGAGGTTGACGCAGACATGGCCGACATCGAGCCCGGCATTCAGCCAGCGGCGCAGATCGCTCACGACGGCGACGATAATCGCGTCGCTGATCCCGTTGGCGATCTCGGGATCCTGGAAGCCTTCCTGGAAGGCGGCAGCCGGAATGATGCCACGCTCGGAATGGCGCCAGCGCGCGAGAGCCTCGAAGCCGACGATCCGGCCGGTCTCGACCGCGACCTGCGGCTGGTAATAGGGCAGGATGCGCTCGTCCTTGAGCGCGCCGGCCAATCCCTGGCAGACCGCGACGCGGCGCGCCATCGCTGCCCGCATCGCCGGCTCGTAGACGATCGCCATGTTGCGGCCGTTCGCCTTGGCCCGGTAGAGCGCGAGATCGGCGTCCTTCATCAGTTCGACGCCGTCGCGATCGTGCTCGGGCGCGAGCGCGATGCCGAGGCTCGCCCGCGTCGCGATCATCTGGCCGGCATGCTCGCAGGGCTCGCGTAAAACCTCGATCAGCGCTTCCCCCCGCGTCAGGGCCTGGAACCCTGTCAGCCGCCGCGTCGAGAGCACGACGAATTCGTCGCCGCCAAGCCGAGCCACGAGTTCGTCGGGGCCAATCGCGGCTGCGAGCCGCTTCGCCGCCTCGATCAGCAGCGCATCGCCGGCGTCATGGCCGAGCGTGTCGTTGATCGACTTGAAGTCGTCGAGATCGATCAGGAAGAGCGCGACCGCCCCGCCCTTGCTCGCCATCCGCGCCAGGGCCTGCTGCATCCGCTCGTGGAACAGCAGACGATTGGGCAGGCCGGTCAGCGCGTCATGCGTCGCCTGCCTGCGAGTGCGGGCTTCGGCGGCCTTGCGGTCGGTGATATCGACGATGCCGGCGACGACGGCCGGATTCTCGCCGATCGGCAATGTCGTGGCGGTGATCAGCACGTCGCGGACAGCGCCGCTGCCATCGCAGACCTGCGCCTCATGGCCTTCGATCTGGTCATGGTCCTTCAGCAAGCGAGCGATGACGCGGCGATTGCCGCCGTCGAGCAGGATGTCCTGCACCTGTGCCTGCGTGACCGCGTCGCCGAAATAGCGTTTGGCGGCATCGTTACCGCGCAGGAAACGGCCGTCGCCGCGCGAGGTGACGACGAGCGGGATCGGCACCGCCATGAAGATTCGCTCGATCATCGCCTGGCTGGCGCCAAGCTCGTCCTTGGCCTGGCGCTCGGCCTGGGTCGCCGCCCATTCGAGCCGTCGCAGCCGGTTGCCGTGAACGACGACAAGGCCGAGCGCGAAGTTGAGCATGACGAGAACGAGGATCAGGCCGGGCAAGGTCGAGGGCAGCTCGCCGTAGCCGAGATAGCCGGCCAGCATCAGCGCGCTGCAACCCAGCCCGAGGACAAGCGTCCAGCGGAAGGCGGTCGGCGCCACCAGATAGAAGATCGAGGGCAGCATCAGCACGACGAAGAGGGCGAGATCGCTGCGCGACGACACCAGCAGCGCGACCATGAGTCCGGTCGTGACCTCCCAGCCGATGAGGACGGCCTGCGCCTGCGAGAAGCGCGTCGCCTTGCGCACCAGCGCAAAGCAGAGAAGCGAGGCAAAGACGACCATCAGGCGCGCCGGCACGGCGACGAAGAAGTGCGGCGTGCCATGGAAGCGCCAGTCGCTGGCGAGGAAGAGCGTGTTGAGGACCGCCGAGATCAGGAAGATCAGTCGGCACTGCCGCAGCGTCTCGCCGAAGCGCGCATCGCGAAACGCCACCTCGCGGGCGGAATCCCGGAATTCGCCACCAAATCGGAACAGGCCGTCGCGCGTCATGCCTCAGCCTCGCCCGGCACGAGTCAAGGGCAGGTTAAAGCGAGGCGGCCGCCGCATCCTTCGGCGCGACAAGCGCCGCGAGCTCGCCGGCAAGTTGCGCGATGTCGAAACGGCCTTCGCGATACCAGTCGACAGAGCCGTTCATCGCGCCGAGCAGGAAGAGCCGCAGCCGTTCGGGTACGACGCCGGGCACGAGCACGCCGGCGGCGGCCAGCTCCTCGACCAAGGCCCGCCAGAGATCGTCATAGACGCGCCGCGTGCGACGTACGCTCTCGGGCGTCGGGTTTTCACCGAAGCTGAAGACCTTGATGCTGGCGCAGGTGTAGTCGGAATGGCCGTGCAAGGCGGACAGGTGCGCCGCGATCGCCGCTTCGAGCCGGCTGCGCATGTCGGCCTTGTCGGCCGCGCCCAAGGCGGCGAGCACCGCTTCGTGGACGAAACCGACACCGTCATTGACCACCGCCTCGACGATCTCCTCCTTCGAACGGAAATGGTGATAGAGGCTGGCCTTGCGGATGCCGACCGCCTCGGCAATCTCGCGCAGGCTGGTCTGGTGATAGCCATTGCTGCGCAGCAGGCGCGCCGCATGATCGAGGATCAGGCGGCGCGCGCCACCCTCCAGCTCTGCCCGCTCGGCGCGCCCCGACACCACCGTCACAGCCGCTTCGCCACCTCTTCGAGCATGACCTCGGTGGCGCCGCCGCCGATCGCCTGGACGCGGGCATCGCGGGCCATGCGCTCGATCGCGCTCTCGCGCATGAAGCCCATGCCGCCATGGAACTGGACGCAGGCATACATGACTTCGTTGACCAGCTCGCCGCAATAGGCCTTGACCATCGAGACCTCGCGCGTCGCGTCGAAGCCCTTGGCGTCGAGCCAGGCGGCGTGATGGACCAGCTGACGCCCGGCCTCGACCTTGGCGGAGAGCATGGCGAGCTTCTGGCGGATCGCCTGCTTCTGCCAGAGCGGAGCGCCGAAGGCTGTGCGGGTGCGGACATAGTCGACCGTCAGTTCGATCGCGGCCTGCGCCTCGCCCATCGCCATGGCGCCGATCACGGTGCGCTCATTCTGGAAGTTGCGCATGATCGCGTAGAAGCCGCGCCCCTCGCCGCCGAGCAGGTTCTCTGCCGGAATACGGCAGTCCTCGAAAACCAGCTCGGCCGTATCGGAAGAGCGCCAGCCATGCTTGTCGAGGGCGCGGCTGACGCGGAAGCCGGGCGTGTCCTTCTCGACCAGGAACATCGAGACCGACTGCGACGGCTTGGCCGAAGCATCGGTCTTGGCGGCGACACAATAGAGATCGGCATGGACGCCGTTGGTGATGAACATCTTGGCGCCGTTCAGCACATAGGAATCGCCGTCGCGCCGGGCTGTTGTGCGGATGCCCTTCACGTCGGAGCCGGCGTCAGGCTCGGTGACGGCAATGGCGCAGATCACCTTGCCGGCGACGATATCGGGCATCCAGCGATCGCGCTGCGCCTTGCTGCCGGCATTGAAGACATGGACCGAGGCCATGTCGGTATGAACCAGCGCGGTGATCGCAAAGCCCGAGAAGGTCGAGCGGCCGAGCTCCTCGGCCAGCACCACGGTCGCGAGCGTATCGAGTTCCGAGCCGCCATATTCGGCGGGGTAGCGGATGCCGAGGAAGCCGAGCTCGCCCATGCGCGCCAGCACCTGCCGCGGCACCATGCCGGCCTCTTCCCAGGCCAGCCCGTGCGGCTTGACCTCGCTTGCGACGAAGCGGCGCAGCTGGTCGCGCAGCGCCTCGTGTTCCTCGTTGAAATAGGGCGAGCGCAGCGTTCCGCCGCCAACCGCATCGAAACCGTCCATCGCCGCCATCATCTCCGCTGCCTTTCAGATCAGCCTAACCTACCGTCCGGCAGGTAGACAATCTCCCATGCCGGACATGAAAAGAGGGGCCGCGAGGCCCCTCTTCCTCCGGGCCGGGCGATCGCCGGCTGGCTACATTTCGGAATCAGTTGCAGCCGCAGCCATGCCCGCCATTGCCGATCCCGATGCCGCCCCGACCGACGCTGACCTTGTTGCCGTTGAGGATACCGTTGCCGCTCAGCACCGAGACGTTGTTGAGCACCTTGACGTTGGAGACGGCGGTGGTGACCGAAGCCACCGTGGTGACCAGACCGCCGAGAAGGCCGCCGCCGCGGCCACCCTTGCTGCCGGCGAAGGCCGGAGTGACGGAAAAGGCAGCGATCGAGGCAAGAACAATAGCGTATTTCATCTTTCTCTCCCTGCACTCGCTCCGGGTATCGAAGCGATATACACGTTTTGGTTGTATTTCATTTTTTCCGCAACCTGAACACATTATTAACCATACTTGCTAGCGTTAACCGCGCCGCGCTCGAATACAGTTGCACATGACTCATAGATAAACGCGTATTACACTATACTTATTCTTGGATTTACGATCGATATCTTGGCTATATTAACCGATCATTAGGCATGATCACCTATCCTCGACTGAGAGGGGTGATACGCATGCGTCGTACCAGGTCAGTCTTCGTGCTCTTTTGCGCCTTGGCCGGCGCTTTTCCAGCCGCCGCGGGAGACGAAGCGACGGAGCCCCTGGCCTCGACAGCGGTGATCGGCCTGCGCGGCGGCTTCGACTCCAGCCCCACCAACAGCAAAGGTGAAAAGGGCAGCCCGACGCTGACCGGCTTTGCGAGCTGGAACTATCTGCGCGGCACGGCGCAGGACGGCTACGGGCTCGACCTCCTCCTGATCGACACCCAGTACGATCCGCGCCAGCTCGCTGCCAGCCGATCGCATGCGCTGACGTTGAAGCACGCCACCGGGATCGGCGAGAACCTCTCCCTGCAATCCTCGCTGGGGATCGAGAACGAGCAGACATGGTCGCGCCGTCGCAATGCGCTGACCTGGCGTGAGCGGCTCAATCTCAGCCTTGGTTCATTTCGACTCTTCGCCAATGCCGAGGCCCGGCTTGCCGCGCTGAACGAGCGCAACGTCTTCGTCGATGGGGATTTCCTGCCGCAGGACGAGAACCTCGCCACGCTCGGCATCACGCCCGGCATCGCCTGGCGTCAGGGCGAGACCGAGATCGGCGTCTCCTTCACGGCGTCGAGGACCCGCTTCACCAACGGCATCGATTATCTCGGCATGCGCCGCGACAATTACCGGCTGCAACCCAATCTGTTCGTCTCGACAACACTCAAGGGAGCGACGTTCGAGGCTTCGCTCTCGCCGCTGCAGGTCATCTTCCCGGACAAGGAGTTCGAGAACGAGAAGACGCTGCTCTACACGGCGAAGCTGCGCGTTCCCTATGAGTGGCTGACGCTCGATCTGTCGTCGGGCCGCACCGTCGAGGACACCACCCTGCCCTTCGCCGTGGTCAATCTCGTGACCCAGCATGAGGGCAAGCTGACTGCACGCTTCAACGATACCAACGCCCTCTCGCTTACTGTCCGGCAGAAGCTGGAAGACTATCTCGGGCTCGACGCCACGACGCGGACCTCGAGCATCGGCCTCGACTATGCGCGCGGCCTCGGCAACGGCATGACGGCGATCGCCTCGGCCGCCTGGCGCAAGACCAAGGACACCGGGCTGGAGGCTGTGCCGGCCTTCGTTGTCCAGCTCGGCCTGCAGAAGCAGCTCGACTTCAGCGAGCCGGGCAAGGCCGCGAAGAAGGGCGGGTGAAACGCGTTGCGGCGCGCCCTGGAGGGCGCGCCGCAACGGCTATCGGAACCGAGACTGCGTTCAGGCCAGCTTGCCGCCGACCGCCTTTTCCAGGATCGCCCAGGCCTCGTCGCCGTACTTGCCCTTCCACTCGCCGTAGAAGCCGGCCTTCTGCAGCGCGGCGCGGAAGTCGTCGGCCTTGGTCTGGTTGATCGTCATGCCCTTCGAGGTCAATTCGGCCTGCAGGCCGGCATTGAGCTTGGCGACGTCGGCGCGCTCGAGCAAAGCGGCGGCGTCGATGTTCTTGGCGACGATCGTGCGCAGGTCCTGCGGCAGGCGCTCCCAGGCGCGGCGATTGGCCAGGAACCAGAAGCCGTCCCACATGTGGTTGGTCAGCGAGAGGTACTTCTGCACCTCGAACAGCTTCGCCGTCGCGATGATCGCGAGCGGATTCTCCTGGCCATCGACGATCTTGGTCTGCAAGGCAGTGTAGACCTCGGCGAAGTTGATGCTGGCCGGGGCGGAGTCGAAGGCCTTGAACATCGAGGTCCAGAGCGGCGAGACCGGCACGCGGATCTTGAAGCCCTTGAGGTCGGCGGGGCTGGCGATCGGGCCCTTTGACGAGGTCATCTGGCGGAAGCCGTTGTCCCAGATCTTGTCGAGGACATGCAGGTTCGCCTTGGCGATCTGGCCACGGACATAAGCACCGAGCTCGCCATCCATCGCCTTCCAGACGGAATCGTAGTCCGGGAAGGCGAAGCCGATGCCGCTGACCGAAGCATTCGGCACCAAGGTCGACAGGATCAGCGGCGACAGCGTGAAGAACTCGACGCCGCCGGAGCGGACCTGGTTCAGCATGTCGGTGTCGGAGCCGAGCTGGTTGTTCGGGAAGATCTGGATAACGACCTTGCCGTTGGTCTCGGCCTTGATCTTCTCCATCGCCTCGGCGGCGCGCACGTTCATCGGATGCGCCAGCGGCAGGTTGTTGGCGTATTTATAGGTGAATTCCGGCGTCTGGGCCCGGGCGATCGAGAAGGTCCCGATGGTGGCGGCGGCGGTGGCGCCCTGCAGGATCGTGCGGCGTGAGATCGACATGGTCTTTCCTCCCTGAAGGTTCTTCATTGGTCAGCGCGCCCTCGTTCGGACCCGCCAAGGCGTTTTGCTCATGCTGGCGCGGGTTTTCGCCGTCCGGCAATCGACGGACGCGACGGGCGGCCATGATAGGGCGGCATGGCGTGCGTCACAGGAACATCGTCGAGAAGGACGGAACATAGGCGATGATGGCGAGGCCGGCGAGCAGCGCGAGCAGATAGGGCCAGATCGCGCCCATCGCCTCGTCCGGTTCGACATTGCCGATCTTGCAGGCGATGTAGAAGCCGATGCCCACCGGCGGCGTCATCAGGCCGATATTCATCGCGGTGACCACCACCATCGAATAGTGGATGTCGTTGATCCCCAGGCTCTTGGCGACCGGGAACATCAAGGGTGCCATCAGGACGATCGCCGGCAGGCCCTCGAGCACGCAGCCGAGGATCATGAAGACCACGATCGTCACCGCCATGAAGCTGATCCAGCCGCCGGGCAGATGCGACATCGCGGTCGCGAGATCACGGGCAAAGCCCGTCTGGGTCAGCGCCCAGGCCATGGCCGAGGCGGTGCCGAGGATCATCAGGATCGCGCCCGAGAGCGCCGCGGTCTCGACCAGCATGCCGTAGAAGGTGCGCCAGCTGATCCCGCCATAGAGAACGATGCCGACGATCAGCGCGTAGAGCACGGCGATGGTCGAGACCTCGGTCGCGGTGGCGACGCCGCCGCCGACGGCGCTGCGGATCAGGAAGGGCAGGACGAGCGCCGGCGCCGCGATCAGCGCCGTCTTCCAGATCACCGTGAAGGGCGCGCGGCGCACGCCCTTCAGCATCTCGCCGCGGGCCTTCCAGCGCGCCAGGATGGCGAGCACGAGCAAGAGCACCGTCGCGACGACGAGGCCGTTGGTGAAGAGCCCGGCGATCGAGACGCCGGCGACCGAGCCGAGCACGATCAGCACGATTGAGGGCGGCACGGTCTCGGCCATGGCGGCGCCGGTCGAGAGCAGCGCGATCAGCTCCTTGGGCTGGTAGCCGCGGCGCTTCATCTCCGGGAACAGCGCCGGCGCCACCGTCGCCATGTCGGAGACCTTGGAGCCGGAGATGCCGGAAACCAGGAAGAGCGAGCCGAGCAGCACATAGGACATGCCGGCGCGGACATGGCCCAGCAGCGAAGCCAGGAAGTCGACGATCGCCTTGCCCATGCCGGTGGCGTCGAGCACGCAGCCGAGCAGCACGAAGATCGGCACCGAGAGCAGGATCAGGCTCGACATGCCCTCGTCCATGCGCCCGATCATCACGAAGATCGGCACGCTGGTGCTGAAGGACAGGAAGCAGAGCGCCCCCAGCCCGAAGCAGAAGGCGATCGGCACGCCGGCGACGAGGCAGAGCCCGACGACGCCGAGCAGGAAGATGGCGATGTTGACGTAGCCCAGCGTCTTGAACACCGGGGTCAGCAGGAAGAAGGCAGCCGCGACGGCACCGATCACCACCGCCGAAATCAAGAGGTCGCGCAACGTGCAGGTGCGCACCGCATAGGTCAGCACCAGCGCCAGCATGGCGATGATGCCGAAGGCGATCGCCGAGACGCGATAGCTCGAGGGAATATTGAGCGCCGCCGAGGTGACGTAGGATTCCTCGATGACATAGTCGATCGCCGGCCAGGTCATCACCGCGAGGAATGTCGCGACCGCCAGCAGGCCGAAGGCGTGGACGAGGCCGCGCAGGCGCTCCGGCAGCATGCCGACGAACAGCGTCAGGCGCAGGTGCTCGTTGCGGTCGATCGCGATGGCGGCGCCGAGCATGGCGAGCCAGAGGAAGCAGATCGAGGCGGCCTCGTCGATCCAGACCACCGGGATAGAGAGCACATAGCGCGAGGTCACGCCGGCAAGCAGAAGTGTGACGATGGCGACGAGCAGGCACGCGGCGATGACTTCGAGCGGACGCACCAGCGCCGAGCCGACACGCTTCGGGGTATGGTCGAGACTCTCCAGGACCGCGGCGACACCGTCGCTGGCATGCGCGCCGGCGGCTGCGCTCGTGCTTGTTTCGGCCATAAGGCCGCTCCTCCCATCCACCCGCCAATCCAGCGGGTCCATATTATGGCGAATTTGATCGCTCGTTCCGGCTGGAACATACACGTATCGACCGCTGTTGCAATCAGAACCACTGCCATTTACACCTCTAAGCAGAAGAGAGGTCCGCATCATGGACCCGTTACGGCAGAGGAAATGCAGCCCGAGGCCCTATCGACGCCCGATCTGTCAGGCTCGCAGAGCGTCGATCGCGCCTTGCGATTGCTGGCGCTCGTCGGCCGCGAAAGCGCGTCGGGCCTGCCGCTCAGCGAGATCGTCGAGGAGAGCGGACTGAACAAGCCGACGGTCCGGCGCCTGCTGCTGGCGCTGATGCGGGCGGGGCTGGTCGAGCAGGAGGCCCGGACGCGGCGCTACCATCTCGGCGAGGAGGCTTTCGTGCTCGGCCTGCTCTCGGGCCAGCGCCACGGCCTGCTCGATCTCGCCATGGAGAGCCTGCACGCGCTGTCCGACACGACGCAGGACACCAGCTTCTTCTCGATCCAGCGCGACCGCTTCGCCATCTGCCTGCATCGCGAGGAAGGCACCTGGCCGGTGCGCACCCACGCCCTCCAGGCCGGCGACCAGCACCCGCTCGGGGTCGGCGCCGGCTCGCTCGCCATGCTGGCGCTGATGCCCGACATCGAATCCACCGCGATGATCGAGGCCAACCGCGCCGTCCTCGCCACCCGCTACCCGGCCTATTCGCCGGCCCAGCTCATCACCGATATCGCGCTCGCCAGAGGACAGGGTTTCGCCCTCAATCCCGGCCGCATCGTCACCAACTCCTGGGGCATCGGCGTCGGCGTGCGTTATCCGGACGGACGTATCGCCGGAGCGCTCAGCATCGCCGCGATCGATTCACGCATGCAGCCGCAGCGGCAGGAAGAACTCGCCGCCCTGCTGCGCCACGAGGCGCGGCAAGTCGAGACGCGGATCGCCAGCATGCTCGACCGGCGGCAAGTCAAGCCGGCGCAAGACGAGATCAGGACAGCGGAGAGGACGCCATGACGAGCGCTGCGGACACCGGCCCGGCCGGTGGGCAAAAGCCTGTGACGACACGGGTGATGAACCTGGCGCATTTCCTGACGCGCAATGCGCGCCGCTTCGCAAATCGCCCCGGGCTGATCTGGGGCGAGCGGCAATGGAGCTGGAGCGAGCTCGATGCGGCCACCCACGCGCTCTGCGCGGCGCTGGCCGCGCGCGGCATCGGCAAGGGCGACCGCATCCTCGTCCACTCGAAGAATTGCGACGAGATGTTCGTCTCGATGTTCGCGGCCTTCCGGCTCGGCGCCGTCTGGGTTCCCACCAATTTCCGGCTGATGCCGGACGAGGTCGCTTGGCTCGCGACCTCCTCCGGCGCCAAGGGCTTCCTCTGCCATGGCGACTTCCCCGACCATGCTGCGGCCGTCGCCAGGGAAAGCAAGACGCTCGCGTTCACCTGGCGGATCGGCGCGGGCAGCTTCGGCGAGACGACGCTGACCGAGGCGATCGCAGCGCATCAGGGCAGCCGCGTGCCGGACGCCATCGTCGACCGCGACGACCCCTGCTGGTTCTTCTTCACTTCCGGCACGACCGGCCGTTCCAAGGCAGCGGTGCTGACCCATGGCCAGATGGGCTTCGTCATCACCAACCATCTCGCCGACCTCGTGCCGGGCTCGACGGAGCAGGACGCCTCGCTCGTGGTCGCCCCGCTCTCGCATGGCGCCGGCGTGCATCAGCTCGTGCTCTCGGCCCGCGGCGCGCCCTCGATCCTGCTGCCGACCGAGCGCTTCGACATCGACGAGGCCTTCCGGCTAATCGAAAAGCACCGCGTCACCAACATCTTCACCGTGCCGACCATCCTGAAGATGCTGGTCGAGCATCCGGCCGTCGACCAGCACGATCATTCCAGCCTGCGCCACGTCATCTATGCCGGCGCGCCGATGTATCGCGAGGACCAGAAGACGGCGCTGAAGAAGCTCGGCAAGGTGCTTGTCCAGTATTTCGGCCTCGGCGAGGTCACCGGCAACATCACGGTATTGCCGACCTATCTGCACGTGGAGGAAGACGGCCCGGCCGCGCGCATCGGCAGCTGCGGCGTCGAGCGCACCGGCATCCAGGTGTCGATCCAGAACGATGAAGGCGCGGAGCTCAAGCCCTTCGAGACCGGCGAGATCTGCGTGATCGGCCCGGCCGTCTTCGCCGGCTATTACGAGAATCCCGAGGCCAATGCGAAATCCTTCCGCAATGGCTGGTTCCGCACCGGCGATCTCGGCCACATGGACGAGGAGGGCTTTACCTACATCACCGGTCGCGCCTCGGACATGTACATCTCCGGCGGCTCGAACATCTATCCGCGCGAGATCGAGGAGAAGATCCTGACCCATCCGGCGATCGCGGAAGCCGCCGTGCTCGGCGTGCCCGATGCGGTCTGGGGCGAGATCGGCGTCGCCGTCTGCGTCGCGCGCAGTCCCGTCGACGAGAACGAACTGGCGAGCTACCTCGCCGAGAAGATCCCGCGCTACAAGATGCCGAAGCGCTTCTTCTTCTTCGAGGAGCTGCCGAAATCCGGCTATGGCAAGGTGCCCAAGCGGCTCGTGCGCGACGAGCTGGAGAAGCGTGGCCTGCTCGACTTCGTCCGCGCGCCGGGAGCCCAGGCGTGAGGACGATCGAGCAGCCGGGACCGGCCGAACCCGAGCGCATCCAATGGGCCCTGGCCCGCGGCCGCAAGCTGACATTGAAGCTGAAGCCCGGCCTGCTGCTCGACGCGATCGCAGAGGCCTTCGCGGCGCAGGGCTTTTCCAGCGGCGTGCTGCGCCTGCCGGCCGGCCTCGCGCTCGCGCCCTTCGCCTATGTGATGCCAGCGCTCTCGGCGACGCCGGAGCATGCCGCCTTCTACAGCGAGACCTTCCGGCCGGATGGCGTGGCCCGAATCGAGACCGGCGCCTTGACCTTCGGCGCGCGTGACGGCGCCCCGTTCTTCCATGGCCATGCGCTCTGGCGCGAGGCTGACGGCCGGCACAATGGCGGCCATATCCTGCCGGACCAGAGTTTCCTGGCCGAGCCCGTCACCCTCGACGCAGTTGGGCTGGACGGCGCCGGCTTCGTCGCCGGCCATGATCCGGAGACCAATTTCAAGCTGTTCATGCCGGCGGCAAGGCCGGGCGGTGGCGCCGAAGCCGGCGGCCGCTTCTTCGTGCTGCGACTGCGGCCTAACCGCGACGTCTTCACCGCGCTGGAAGCGTTCTGCGTCGAGCGCGGTCTCGCCCAGGCGATCATCCATGGCGGCGTCGGCTCGACCATCGGCGCGCGCTTCGCCGACGGGCGCTCGATCGAGCCCTTCGCCACCGAGATCGCGATCACCGCCGGCCATGTCGCGCCCGATATCGGCGGCAAACCGGAAGCGGCGCTCGCGATCGCGCTCGTGGACTACACCGGCGGCATGACCCAAGGCGCGCTCGCGCGCGGCGACAATCCCGTGCTGATGACTCTGGAACTGGTGCTGGAGGCGCAATAGCCCGCCCCGCGCCGCTCGGGGAGACGCGCAGCAGACGCGACCTGCCGGACAGCCCACCGCCGCCAGAACCCGCTCAGAACTGAGAGGCTGCCAAGAACCTTTTCCCTGAGCAGCACAGCGGGCCGACCAACGCGACATTGAGCCGGAAGAGAGGCAAGGCGGCACGCCATTCGCCAGACCGCGCCGCTCGTCGCATGATTGCATGGCCCGATACACAACGTTTCAGCTCAAACCATGTTCAGCATCTTAAAATGAGAATATGCTGAGGCTTATAAATCCATGACCAAAGGGTATCTTTATCCAATTTAGTAATAAAAGATCGAATTGACCTTGATCTAACATCATATCGATGAAAGGAATTATTATTAGCTTAATTTTTAAATCATAAGACCTCGGTAAATTCAATTTTTGTATCGACTTATTTTTCAAAAATAACGAATAGCTCGCTGAAAACCTTCTCGCACCAGATTCATTGCTTGACGCCGCAACGTCAGCGGTGTAGCTATTCGTTGCAAGGTGGAACCATTCTCACCTATCGTGACAGCAAGGGGACCGTCCATGAAGAAGTTGTTGCTCGCCTCCGCCGCAGCGCTCGCATTCAGCGCCGCTCCAGCCGCTGCCGACACTGCCCAGATTTTCGGCAACGCCAGCGCCAAGGTGCTGACGCCTGACGCCAACAAGAAGGTTGTCGGCAAAGGCTATTACGCTGACTACTACGGCTACTACGGCTACTATTATTCGTACTATGCGAATTATTACGCATATTACGGATATATCTACTCGAATGCCGATTATTATTACAATGCTTACTACTATTCCTATTACGCAACTCAGTATCTCTATAACGCCTACTACTATCAGTACTACAACTCCTGATAACCCCACCGACAGGTCGGATCGCTTCGGCTGATCCGGCTTGTTGCAATCGGTTCCGGCCTGCCCGGTGGATAGGGATTAGGATTGTTGCGTAGAACATCAATCAGCATGACGCGCCTTGCGGCGCGTTCAGCCGGTGTTTCGCTGGCGGTTTTGATGACCGCCAGCGTTTCCGCCTTTGCTCAATCGAAGGAAGAGGCGCTTGAGCGCCGGATCCAGCAACTTGAGGCGCGCCTGAAGCTGCTCGAGGGCGAAGTCACCAAACGCGAGAAGGCCAAGCCGGCCTCATCGCGGGGCCGAGCCGGAGAACCGCAGCAAGCCGCCACGCCGGGCGATCAGACGGCCCAGACTCCGCAAGGTGGAGCGCAGCAGGCTTCGGCCCAGCAGAAGAGCACCGTCGCCCAGGAAGCATTCCTGGCGCGTGACAACATCCCGACCCTGCAGAGCAACAAGTTCGAGGTCTCGCAGAGCTTCGATTACGGCCGCGCCACCAGCTTCGTCCAGAACGATCGCAGCTTCCGCGCCACCACGACATTCCGTTACGGCATCAGCAACGACGTCGAACTCGCCTTGTCGATCCCGTATTTCGCCTCGCAGCGCCGAACCAACGCCTTCAACCAGACTATCGTCCGCAATCGCTCCGGGCTCGGCGATGTCTCGGTCCAGGCCTCCGCCAATCTCTGGCGCGAAGGCGAGTGGTATCCCGGCGCCGCGCTCAGCCTCGGCGTGTCGATCCCGACCGGCGATGCGCCCTACGACTTGGTGAACCTGCGGACGGGGAACATTCCAACCGACCCGCTGGCGCTCAACCAATCGAGCGGCCATTGGGTGCCGCGCGGTTCGGTCCAGTTCTTCAAGACGGTCGACCCGCTGATCCTGTTCTTCGGTGTTGGCGCCGACTATGCCATCCCGAAGACCTTCAACGGCACCAAGATCGAGCCCGGCTATCGCATCACCTACAATATGGGCTTCGGCTTTGCGGTTTCGGAGCGCACGACGCTGGGCTTGTCCTTCAACGGCGCCTTGTCCGAGCGGCTGAAGGTCGGCGGCGTACCGGTCGCCAATTCGGTCAACGAGCTGCTGACTGCGCGCTTCACGCTGATCCAGCGGCTCGGGCAGGATTTCTGGCTCGAACCGGCAGTGACGCTCGGCCTGACCGACGACGCCCCGGACGCCGCGTTCTCGCTGTCCTTGCGCAAGCGCTTCTGAGGCCGGCAGCCATGCCGCGCCCCGCCCTGACACGGCGTCGCTTCCTCGGTTGCGGAGGCGCCTTGTGCACCTCGCTCGCGGGAGGCCTTCCGGCGTGGGCCGAGGAGGCTCCGGCTCAAGAAAGCTCGGTACGCCGGCCGAAATCCTTCCTCGACCGCCGTTTCGACGGCGTCGTCGGCCAGACCGCCGACTTCACCTGCGGCGCCGCTTCGATCGCCACCATCCTGACCTATTACTGGAACCGACCGACCACCGAGATCGAGGCGCTCGAGATCATCCGCTCGCGCTACACCGCCGAGCAGTGGAAGAACCGCGAAGGCAACGGCGTCTCCTTCGACGATCTGATCTTCGCGGCGAAGAAGCTCGGCTTCCAGGCCGCCGGCGCGGAAATCGCGCTGGAAGACCTGCCGAAGTTGGCGGCGCCGGTGATCTTGCACCTCGACAAGGGCAAGTTCCAGCACTTCAGCGTGCTGCGCCGGGCAGTCTCCGAGGTCTATTACATGGCCGATTCGATCGTCGGCCAGACCGTGCTGACGCAGGCCGATCTTCGGTCACAATATACCGGCAAAGCATTGGCGATCGCGAAGCGGAAGGCCGACCTGCCGACGGGCACTGCTCTCTCGGCCGTCCGGGACGGCACATCCGTCTCGCGAATCGTCGGAGACGTCATGCTGAGAGGCTTCGAGCGTCTCCCCCCGGCCCTGCGATGAGGACAGTCATGACCGCAAGACACATCCATGCCCTGCCGGCCATGCTGGCGCTGTGCGGCACGTTCGCCTTCGCTCACGTCGCGACCGCCAATGAATGTCTCAAGGTCGCGCCCGGCTCCTACAGTGCCGATCGCAGCATCTCCGGCCCCGACGCGTCATTGCGGGTCAAAGTCTTCGTGTCCGGCGGCAAGCTACGCGAGGAAAGCTCGGGCCAGGCCGGCCCCGAGGTCAAGATCATGAGCGCTCCGGGCCGGGGCGTCGTACTGTTCAATCCGGAGACCAAGGTCGGCTCACGGCTTCCCGCTCCGCCCAATACCCGGCGCCGTGACATCAAGGTGAACTCCCAGGATCGTGGCGACGGCACCGTCCTCGTCACCATCACCGCGGACGTCAACGGCCAGCCGCAGCAGATCTCGCAGCTGACCTGCCGCAAGGACGGCGTGCTGATCGAAGCCCGGCACACCATCCCGGACGAGCAAGGCAATTCGAAGGGCACGCTGGTGATCCGCGACAGCAATGTCGTCGTCGGGCCACAACCGGCCTCGCTCTTCGCCGTGCCAGGCGGGGTCAAGTTCGTCCGGTGAGGAACGACGAGCGCTCGTCGCTGGCATGAGAGGTCGGCACCCGAAGGCCGGGTGCCGAATCCGCGCCCGTCACTGCGCCGCCGTCAGGATGATCTCGACCCTGATACCCGGATCGGCCATCTCGACCACGCCGCAGCAGCGCGCCGGGGCATGGTCCGGATCGATCCAGCGATCCCAGACCGCGTTCATCCCGGCATAATCGGCCATATCCTTGAGCCAGATCGTGGCGCTGAGCACCTTGCGGCGCTCGCTGCCGCCTTCGGCCAGGAGCTTGTCGATGCGGGCGAGCGCTTCCTGCGTCTGCTGGCCGATGTCGCCGCTGAAATCGTCGGCGACCTGGCCGGCGAAATGCAGCGTGCCGTTATGGACGACGACGCGGCTGCGGCGACCGTTGGAATCGATGCGGCGGATCTCGGTGGTCGACACGGCCATCCTCATTCTGGGCTCTTCACGCCTGCCGGCAGGATCGTCGGCGGTGCATGACTAGTGATCTCGGGCAGCGGCCCGCGATAGGCTTCGATCTCGACGAGGCAGGAATGGGCGCTCGGCCCCTGCCCCAGGCGCGAAGTGCCGCGATCGGGCGTCAGCACGTTCGGATTGCCATGCTTGTCGAGCGTGCCGGGGCGGCCGGGCTCGAACGGGTCGAACCAGGCGCCAGTCGAGAGCTGGACCACGCCAGGGCGCAGCGCATCCGACACGCGCAGGCCGGCGAGGCAGGCGCCGCGCTCGTTGAAGATCCTGACGATGTCGCCATCCTTCAGGCTGCGACACTCGGCGTCCTGCGGGTGCATGCGCACCGGCTCGCGCCCGGCGATCTTGCTGTCGTAGGCGTGGCTGCCATGGTCGTACTGGCTGTGCAGCTTGGTCACTGGCTGGTTGGAGATCAGATGCAGCGGGAAGCGCTCCGCTGCGGCCGCGCCCAGCCACTCCTGCGAGGGCAGCCAGACGGCGTGGCCGAGGCAATCCTCGTAGCCGAAGCTGGCGATCCGCTCGGAGAAGAGCTCGATCAGGCCGGACGGCGTCGCGAGGCGATGTGCCTGCGGGTCGGCGCGGAAATCGGCGAGCAGCGGCTTCACCACCTCCGGTTCGGGCAGGAGCGTCACACCCTGGCGCCAGAAGCTGTCGAAATCGGGGATGTCGAGATTGGCCGCGGCGACGCGCTGGCGGGCCAGCCCGTAGAGCTGGCGCAGCCAGCTCTCCTCGTCGCGCCCCTCGGTGAAGGCCTCCTCGACACCGAGCCGTGCGGCAAGGCCGGAGAAGATCGCATAGTCGTCGCGCGCCTCGCCGGCCGGCTCTACCGCCTTGTGCGAGGCCGCCAGCATCAGGTCGCGATTGGCGCAGACGATGTCGTTGCGCTCGAGCTGGGTGGTGACAGGCAGGACGATGTCGGCATGACGAGCGGTCGCTGTCCACCAGGGCTCGTGCACGATGATCGCCTGCGGCCGCTGCCAGGCCTGGACCAGACGGTTCAGGTCCTGATGGTGATGGAACGGATTGCCGCCGGCCCAGTAGACCAGCTTGATGTCGGGATAGCTCCGGCGCTCGCCGTTGAAGTCATAGGCGCCGCCGGGATCGAGCAGCATGTCGGCGATGCGCGCGACCGGGATGAAATCCGTGACGGGATTGTCGCCCTGCGACAGCGACGGCCAGGTGATCTCCTGCGCGGCGTTGCCGACGCCGTTGACCGAGCCGTAGCCGAAGCCGAAGCCGCCGCCGGGCAAACCGATCTGGCCGAGCATGGCAGCAAGGGTGATCGCCATCCAATAAGGCTGCTCGCCATGGTCGGCCCGCTGCAGCGACCAGGACATCATGATGAAGGTCCGCTTCGCCGCCATCCTGCGGGCAAGTGCGCGGATCTCGTCAGCCGGAATCTCCGAGAGCGCCGCTGCCCAGTCCGCGGTCTTGGGCGTGCCGTCGGCGGCGCCGGTCAGATAAGCCTCGACCCTCTCGAAGCCGGTGGTGCAGCGCGCCAGGAAATCGCGGTCGTGCAGGCCTTCGCTCAAGAGCGTGTGGCAGAGGCCGAGCATCAACGCGACGTCGGATTGCGGCCGCGGCGCCCACCATTGCGCCCCGGCTTCCAACGCGGTGTCGTCGCGGATCGGGCTGATCGAGACCAGCTCCGCGCCCTTGTCGCGGCAGGCCAGAATGCCCTCGCGCAACGCGTGGCGGCTGAGCCCGCCGGAGGAGACCTGTGCATTCTTCGGCGAGGCGCCGCCGAACATCAGGATCAGCTCGGCATGGCCGGCCAGCAGCCGCCAGGGCGTATGGCCGCTGGCGAGCCCCCTGCGATCGCCGATCACATGCGGCAGGATCGTGTCGGCGGCGGCGAAGGAGTAGTTCTGGACCGAGCGCGTATAGCCGCCGATCGTATTGAGGAAGCGGTGGATTTGGCTCTGTGCATGGTGGAAGCGCCCGGCGCTGGCCCAGCCATAGGAGCCGCCATAGATCGCGCCATTGCCATGGTCGCTGCGCACCCGGTCGAGCTCGCCTGAGACCAGCGCCAGCGCCTCGTCCCAGCTCACCTCGACGAAGGGCTCGCTGCCGCGCCCTTCTCCGCCGGCGGCATGGCCGCGTTCCAGGAAGGAGCGCCGCACTGCCGGCCGCAGGATGCGGGCCGGGGCGGTGCGCCCTTCCAGCATCGCGGAGGCGATCGGCGAGGGATCGGGGTCGGCCTCGAACGGGTCGAGCGCGACGGGGCGGCCTGCCTCCATCCTGACCCGGTAGGTGCCCCAATGTGTCGCCAGCGTCTGTCGTTCGGGCTGCGGCAGCATCTCGTCCTCCCGCGCCCTAGAGCTGCGCCTGGGCAGACGTGGCACCCGCCGTCGCCTGCTGGGCTTCGAGCAGGTCCAGCGCCCGCCAGGCGCTGGAGAAATGTTCGACCAGCAAACGCCCGAGCAGCACGCCGTCGCGCTTGTCGAGCGCTTCGATGATCGCCTCGTGCTGGTTGCTGACGAAGGTCCAGTCCTTCTGCTGCATGATCGCGAGATAGCGTACGCGGTGCAGGCGCAGATTGAGCTGGCCGTGAACCTCGATCAGCGAGGCGTTGCGCGAGGCTGCGATGATGCGCAGGTGGAAAGCCTGGTTGGCCCGGAAATAGGCAAGCTTGTCACGCCGCTCGAAGGCCCCGACCATCTCCTGCTGCCAGCGATGGACAGCATCGATGTCGTCCTGCTCCGCACGCTCGCAAGCCATCTGGCCGGCCAGGCCCTCCAGCGTCGAATAGACCCGCAGCAGGTCGCGCAGTTCCACCACGCCCGGATTGGCGACGGTCGCTCCACGGTTCGGGTGCAGGTCGACGAGCCGCTCGACCGCAAGGATCTTGAGGGCGTCGCGCAGGGGCGTGCGGGACACGGCGAGTTCGAGCGACAGAGGCTGCTCGCGGACCCGCTCGCCCGGCTTCAGCTCGTCATGGATGATCAGCTCGCGCAGATGGGCGGCGATCTGCTGGGGTAGCGGCTGGGCCGCGACCCGTCGCACTGAGGCTTCCAGCATCGGCATGCTGAACGGCACCGTCACGTTCCCGCCTCCATTCCCGCGCCGCTCCCGGCATCCACGATTCCCTGCAAGATCATACCCGCTCTCCAGGCAACCGGGAGTTGTCCGCAAGAACGGATGATCCGTTCGATGCGGAGAATTTTTTTCCGGAAATTGCGCGTCAAAGAGAATTGACGACATGAAACTTAGCTGTCTTGATTATTGCATGCAATCGACAAAAGCGGGAACGCGTCAAGTCCGACGTTCTTCCTCAGGCTTCGGTCGGTGCATGTCCGGCATGGCGGCTGCGCTCGGGGGCAACGAACGATGCGGCGGATAGACGGAATTCCCGGTACCCTCCTCGGCCTGTGGTCGGTGGCCGCGGTGCTGGTCCATATCTGGTTCGCCGGCACCGGCTATCCCGAGCCGCTGGAGCTCGCCGCAATCCATCTGGCGCTGTTCGTGCCGCCGGTCTTCCTGCTGTTTCCCGCGACCGAGCATTCGCCGAAGAACCGGCCGAGCGTGCTCGACCTCGTCCTGGCGGTCTGCGCCTTCGTGCCGAACGTCTACATCTACCTGAACCAGGAACAGATCTACGAGCGCACCAGCTTCATCGACCCGTTGACACCGGTGCAGTACGTGCTCGGCACGGTGATGGTCGCGACAGTGGTCGAGGCGACGCGCCGCTCGATTTCCTACACCCTCGCCGGCCTCGTCGTCGCGGTGATCGGCTACATGGCGATCTGCCATCTCTTGCCGGGCGCCTGGTATTATCGCGAGTTGCCCTTCGCCCACATCACCGAGATCAACTTCCTCTCGGTCGGCAGTGGCCTCTACGGCTCGCTGACGGTGATGAGCGCGACCATCGTCGCCTCCTTCCTGATCTTCGGCTCGCTGATGCAGGCGAGCGGCATGAGCCGGCTCTTCGGCAATTTCGGCGCCCTCACCGGCGGCCGCTTCACCGGCGGGCCGGCCAAGGTCGCGGTGATCTCATCGGCCTTGTTCGGCACGATGAGCGGCTCCTCCGTCGCCAATGTCGTGGTCACCGGCTCGATGTCGATTCCGCTGATGAAGCGGCTCGGCTTCCGCCCGGTCTTTGCCGCCGGCATCGAGGCCGCCGCGAGCGTCGGCGGGCCGCTGGTGCCACCGGTGATGGGCGCGGCCGCCTTCATCATGTCGGAGATGATCGCCGTGCCCTATTCGGCGATCATCGTCGCGGCGGCGATGGGGGCGGCGCTCTACTACGTCAACATCCTCGCCGCGGTTCACTACGAGTCGAAGAAGCTCGGCATCGGCGCGATCCCGCGCCACATGCTGCCCAGCCTGTCCGACCTCGTCCGCGACGCCCATCTCGTCCTGCCGCTCGCGCTGCTGGTGACGATGATGATGATGCGGTTCTCGCCCTATCTCGCCGCCTTCTGGGGGACGATCGCGACAGTCGTGGTCGCGGCGCTGCGCAGCCATACCCGCATGGGGCCGCGCGCGATCTTCATCGCGCTGCGCGACGGTGGCTTCCTGATCTCGATGATTGCCGTCGCCGTCACCTCGGCCGGCATCATCACGGCGGCGCTGACCGCAACCGGCCTGCTGCTCGCCTTCACCGGCATGATCAAGGCGGCGGCCGGCGGCTCGCTGCTGCTGCTGGCGCTGCTGATCGCCGGCACCTGCCTCTTTCTCGGCGTCGGCATCCCGACAACGCCGGCCTACATCATCACCGCCGCAATCGGCGCGCCGCTGATCGCCGAACACGGCGTGCCGCTGATCGCGATCCACCTCTTCATCTTCTACTTCGCCGTCCTCGCCGATGCCTCGCCACCTGTCGCGCCGGTGGCGGACGCCGCCGCGACCATCGCCGGCGCCCCACCGATGACCACCGGCTGGTATGCCTGCCGCTTCGCGCTCGGCGGCTTCGTCACCGGCATGGCCTATATCTACGAGCCCGGCCTGATCCTCGAGGGCTCGCTGTTCGGCATCGTCTCGACGGCGATCGCGTTGTCGACAGGCCTCGTCCTGATCTCGGCCGGCCTCGTCGGCTACACCTGGGGGCCGCTGCCCGCCTGGCTGCGCCTCGCCTATGTCACCGCCGGCTGCCTGTGCTCGCTCGCCTATGTCGTGCCGGTCTGGCAGCGCGGGCTCATCGGCCTCGCTTTGGTCGGCGCCACCATCCTGATGAGCCGCATCGCAACCGCGCGCGGCACTGCGCCCGAACTCAAGCCGGCGCTGGTCAACCATGCCGAAGGAGAACTGCGTTGAACGAGCGGAAGAAGACCTATTATGGCGTGAGCGTCGGCGTCCTGATGGTGCGCTCCTATTTCGAGCGCTTCCTCGGCGATATCGGCCATGCCGGCACCTGGAACTTCCCGGTGCAGTACCGCATCGTCCATGACGCGATCCCGGCGCGGATGACCGACCTGCACAATGTCGACCTGCTCGACAAGTTCAAGGTGGCGGCGCAGGAGCTGATCGATGCCGGCGTCGACGGCATCACCACCACCTGCGGCTTCCTCTCGATCTACCAGCGCGAGCTCGCCGAGTTCTGCTCCGTCCCGGTCGCGACCAGCGCCCTGCTGCAGGTGCCGATGGTCGAGCGCCTGATCCCGGCCTCGAAGCGCGTCGGCGTCCTCACCTATAATGCGGCCTCGCTGAGCGGGCGCTATTTCGAGGGCGTCGGCGTCGCCGCCGATACGCCGGTCGTCGGCATGCCACAGGATAGCGAATTCGTCCGCTCGATCCGCGACGGCGACAATAGCGTGCCTTTCGACACATTGCGCGCCGAGGTGCTGGAGGCGGCCGGCCGCCTGCTGCGCGAGAACCCGAATATCGGCGCCATCGTCTCCGAATGCACCAACCTGACCCCCTACAGCGCCGACATCGTCGAGAAGTTCGGCGTGCCGGTCTATGACGCGGTGTCGCTGGTGAACTGGTTCCATGCCGGGTTGCGGCCGCGCCGCTTCCGGCAGGACGAGCGCTGAGACGCGCTGTGGCGGCGGGGTCCGAGATCGCGATCATCGGAGGCGGGCTGGTTGGCGCCGCGATCGGGCTCGGCCTCGTGCGCGGCGGCGCGAGCGTCGCCCTCTATGACGAGGGCGACATCGCTCACCGCGCCGCCCGCGGCAATCTCGGCAATGTCTGGGTGCAGGGCAAAGGGCTGGCGAGCCCGCCCTATGCCGATCTCACCCGCCGGGCCGCTTTGGCCTGGCGCGACTTCGCCGCCGCGCTGACCGACGAGACCGGCATCGACCTGCGCTTCCGGCAGGACGGCGCCTTCTTCTGCTGCTTCACGCCGGAAGAGCTCGACAAGCGCGCTGGCCAGCTCGAGGCTGCGGAGGCGCGCTCGCAGATCCCGAGCGGCTATGCACGCGCGAGCCTGTCCGACATGCGGGCCGACTTCCCGATGCTCGGCGATGGCGTCGCCGGCGCGACCTTCTGCAAACTCGACGGTATGGTCGACCCGTTGCGACTGCTGCGCGCCCTGCTGGCTGCTTTCCAGAAGCGCGGCGGGCGCTACCTGCCGCGCGCCCGCGTCGAAAGCATCGCGCCGGAAGCCGCAGGCTTTTGCATCGCCTCCGCCAGCGGCGTGGGCCATGCCGACCGCATCGTGCTCGCCGCCGGGCTCGGCAATGCCCGCCTGGCGCCGCAGCTCGGGTTGGAGGCGCCGGTGCGGCCGGTGCGCGGCCAGATCCTGATCACCGAGAAACTGCGCCCATTCATGCCGCGCGGCATCAGCTTCATCCGCCAGACCGCCGATGGCGGGCTGATCTGTGGCGAATCCTCCGAGGAAGCCGGCTTCGAGGAGGCGACGACGCGCAATGTCCTGCAGGACACGGCCCGGCGCGCCACCACCGTCTTCCCATTCCTGCGCGATGTCCGGGCAGTGCGCGCCTGGGGGGCGCTCAGGGTAATGAGTCCGGACGGCCAGCCGATCTACCAGCGCTCGGCCAGCCACCCGCAGGCCTTCCTGACCTCGGTCCATAGCGGGGTCACGCTCGCGCCCTTCCATGCCGGCCCGCTCGCCGACGCTATCCGCGCCGGCGCACTGCCCGACGATATCGCCCTGCCCTTCTCCCCGGCCCGCTTCCATGTTCAAGCAACTCGTGCAGCCTGACCGGCCTCTGGTCGGCATCGTCCTGTCCGGCCGCACGGTCAGCGCGCCCGAGGGCGAGACGCTGGCTGCCGTGCTGCTGCGCGAGGGCTTCGGACCGTTCCGTACCACCCCGGCAGGCGGGCGCGAGCGCGCGGCCTATTGCATGATGGGCGTCTGCTTCGACTGCCTCGTCACCATCGACGGCCGGCCGAACCGCCAGGCCTGCCAGGAGCGCGTCCGCGCCGGCATCTGCGTCGAGCCGCAGCAGGGCGCCGCCCTCCTGCCTGCTCCCGGGGGCAAGGCATGAGCGGAAACGTCGATCTCGCCATCATCGGCGCAGGGCCGGCAGGCATGGCCGCGGCGATCGCCGCGCGCCGGCATGGGCTGAGCGTCGCGGTGATCGACGAGCAGCCAGCTCCGGGTGGGCAGATCTTCCGAGCCGTCACCGAGCCGGCGCCGCTGCCCGCTTCGGTGCTCGGCCCCGATTATCATGCCGGGCGCATGCTGGCGGAGCGCTTCCTCGCCTGCGGCGCCGATTACTGGCCGGGCTCGCTGATCTGGCAGGAGGAGAAGGGCACGCTCGACCTCACCGGCCCGAATGGACCGCAGAGCCTCCAGGCGAAACGGATCATCGTCGCAAGCGGTGCGATGGAACGCCCCTTCCCGATTCCCGGCTGGACTCTGCCCGGCGTGATGACGGCTGGCGCCGCCCAGATCCTGCTCAAGACCGCGGCCAGTGCCGCGCCCGGCGCCGTCTTCGCCGGCAGCGGCCCGCTGATCTACCTCATCGTCGCGCAATATGCCCGCGCCGGCGTCCCGGTCGCCGCCTTGCTCGACACGACGCCGCGTGGCGCACGATTGAAGGCGCTGCGGCATCTGCCGGGCGCGCTCATGGCGCCGTCCTATCTGCGCAAGGGTCTCGGCCTGCTGGCCGAGATCAGGCGCGCCGGCATCACCGTCGTCAATCATGTCGAGGGGCTGCGGATCGAGGGCGAGAGCGCCGTCCGCAGCATCAGCTGGCAGGCCGGGGGCGAGCGCGGCGAGATCGCGACCGAGATGGTCTTCCTGCACCAGGGCGTCATTCCCAACGTCAATCTCGCCATGGCGCTCGGCTGCCGCCATGCCTTCGACGAGAGCCAGCGCTGCTGGCGGCCGGAGCGCGATCGCTGGGGCCGCTCGAGCCGCAACGACATCCTGATCGCCGGCGATGCCGGCGGCATCCTCGGTGCGGCCTGTGCCGAACTCACCGGCGAGATCGCGGCGCTCGCAGCTTGCGCCGATCTCGGCCGCCTCCCGGCAGACGAAGCCGAGCGCGCCGCCGCTCCCGCCTTCGCCAGATTGCGGCGCGAAAGCGCGATCCGCCCCTTCCTCGAAGCGCTCTACCGGCCGGCACCGCAATTCCTCGCGCCAGGCGACGACGCCACGCTCGTCTGCCGCTGCGAGGAGGTGACGCGCGGGGCGATTGCCACCGCCGTCGCCGAGCAATGCCAGGGGCCGAACCAGCTGAAAGCCTTCACGCGGGCCGGCATGGGACCGTGCCAGGGACGCATGTGTGGCCACAGCGTCACCGAGACGATGGCTGCCCTGACCGGACGGTCGCCGGCCGAGATCGGCTACCTGCGCATCCGCATGCCGGTGAAACCGGTGACGTTCGGCGACATCGCCGGATCGATTGAAGATGGGAGAAACGCAGCATGAGCAGCAGGCCGAAGCCGGTTTCCTACGAGGATGCCTCGCCCGAAGCGCGCGCCGTGATCGACGACATCAAGCGCAGCCGCAACGTGCCAGACGTCAACGACTTCTGGAAATACCTTGCAAGCGATCCCAAGACGCTGAAGCGGACCTGGGAGAGCATCAAGGAGGTGATGGCGCCGGGCGCGCTCGACCCGCTGACCAAGGAGCTGGTCTATCTGGCCGTCAGCGTAACCAACAACTGCACCTATTGCATCGCCAGCCATACCGCCGCCGCCCGCAAGGCCGGGATGAGCGAGGAGATGTTCGCCGAGCTCGTCGCGGTGATCGGCATGGCCAACGAGACCAATCGGCTGGTCACCGCTTACCGCGTCCCGGTCGATCCGGCTTTCGACTGAGCGATGCCATGAGCAAGGACATCCAGGCCCGCCTCGCCGCGATCGGCACGCCGACCCTGTCGAGCCAGTTGATCAAGCATGGCCTGCGCCAGAGCTATCTCACCGGCCCGCGCCGGCTGGTCGGCGACAGCTCGATCTGTGGCCCCGCCTTTACCTTGCGCTTCGTCCCGGCCCGCGACGACAAGGCGGTGCCGGCGAGCTATGGCTGGCCCGGCGCATTGCCGGCTGCGATCGATGCGGCCCCGCCCGGCAGCATCGTCGTCATCGACGCACGCGGTCATCCCGCCGCCGGCACGGTCGGCGACATCTTCGCCGACCGCCTCAGGCTCAACGACGTCCGGGCGATCGTCAGCGACGGCGTCGTGCGCGACCTGCCGGGCCTGCGCCAGGTCGGCCTGCCGGTCTGGGCCAGCGGCACCGCTTCGCCACCCTCCATCGGCGGGCTCAGCTTCGCCGGCTGGGGCGAGCCGATCGGCTGCGGCGACGCCGCTATCTGGCCGGGAGACCTGATCGTCGCCGACGAGGACGGCGTCCTCGTCGTCCCGCCCGAGCTCGCCGAGGTGATCGCCACCGGCGGTGAGAAGCAGAACCGGTTCGAACTCTGGGTGCAGAAGCGCGTCGCCGCCGGCGCGCAGCTCGTCGGGCTCTACCCCGCCGACGAGAAGACGCTCGCCGAGTTCGAAGCAGAAGACGCCGCCCGCACTGCCTGAACCACCTCTCTCATCATGATCGGAGCCTCCAGGATGTCACGCTTCCTCCCGCGTCTCTCGCTGCTGGCGCTCTTCGGCGCCCTCGTCGCCGCGCCCCTGCCGGCCGCGGCCCAGAGCAAGAACCTCGAATGGACCTCCGGCTCGCCCGGCGGCGCCTGGTTCACCCAGACCACCGGCGTCTCGACCCTGGTCATGGAGGCGACGCCGGGGGTCAACATCCGCATCGTCCCCGGCGGCGGCAAGGACAACCCCAGCCGCATCCAGGCGGGCTTGAGCCAGATCGGCATGGGCATCGACTTCCTCAGCGCCGCCGCGCTGAAGGGCGAGGAGCCCTACAAGCAGAAGCACGACAAGCTGCGCACGCTCGGCTCGACCGGTGTAGACGTCTATTTCATGGTCTATGTGCCGGTTGAGGAGAAGCGCTCGCTCGCCGAGATCCTCGCCGATCCCAAGCTCACCATCGGCGTGACCCCGGCCGCCACCTCCGAGCATCTGACGCTGCAGCGGGCGCTCGAGCACTACGGCAATTCCTTCGCGAAGATCCGCTCCGGCGGCGGCAAGGTCGTGGTCTCCGCCTATGGCGAACTGATCCAGGGCTTCAACGACAACCAGTTCAACGTGCTCTGGACGGCGGGCGAGATCCCTTCCGGCCTGGCAAGCCAGATCGTCGACGGCCGCCGCAAGGTGAAGTTCGCCGCCTTCCCGGCCGAGCTGCAGAACGCGCTCACCGAGAAATACGGCTACTCGAAGGGCACCATCGCGGCCGGCACCTTCCCGGAACTGCAGAGCGGCGACATCTCGGTCTCCTCGATGGGCAATATCTATCTGGTCTCCTCGGAGCTCCCCGACGACTTCGTCTATGCCATGACCAAGGCGATCATCGCCAACAAGCCGCGCCTTGCGAACATCTACCAGGCCATGGGCCGCTACGACCCCGCCACCGCCTGGAAGACGCAGCCGGTGCCGCTGCATCCCGGCGCCGAGAAGGCCTTCCGCGAGGCCGGTTTCCTGAAATAGCGGGGATCGCCGCCTCCATCTTCACGCCGCCAAAATCGGGCTCGCGCTCCCCTGCGCGGGCCCGATCAAATTATCGCCCCATGCACCTGCTCGACTTGGCCGTTCGGAAGGAGGGACAACCATGCGCATAGTACTCGCCGCAATCGCCATTACTCTCGCCGGCTGCAGCGGAAGCGACAGCCCGCGTGGCGTCGCCCGGAACCTGACCATCGGCACCGAGCAGTGCTCGAAATTCAAATGGGGCACTCCGGAAATGGCCGCCTGCCTCGACCGCGCGGCAGAGCAACAATCGGCGATCGTCGCCAGCCCGAAGGACGCCGACAGCAGCTGATCTCGCGGTGCTTTCGATTTTGTTCCATGCGCTGGCGGTTATCCCGCACCCGCTAAGAAAGCTTGTGCGATGCAGCAATAGTTCATATCTAACCCGTGCCTGAAGCAACCTCCCACGTTTTGAAAGGAGCGATCCATGCTGGAACGGCACGATTGTGAGTGTGTGCTCGAGACCGAGCACGACCACGAGGAGAACCACGAAGCGCGGCAGGAGCAGCTGGACGTCAGCGAAACGTTCTCTCCGCGCGATCACCAGGCAGGCTTCTGGAGCTAGCCAGACAAGGCAAGGCGGAGGGCGTGGTGCCCTCCGCCGGCCAGGTTCTCCCTACCGAGCCTTCAGTTGCACGGCACCGCGGCCTGAACCGAAGCGAAGGTCGGCGGCGTTTTATCCGCCGCGCCCCTGTCCCCGTCCATCGCCTGCCGGCCAGGCCTGCGAATCGGCAAGGGCATTTTGCGATCACACTGAACAATGATTCCGGACGAGCTGCGGAACAGCGCAGCTCCGGAATCCATCGTGGAACGCCGGAGCCTTACGATGGTTTCCGGCGCTCCGCTTTGCTGCGGCCGGAATGACGGCGAGATCGACCGGAAGGGTTCCGGGGGAATGAAGGGCAGCCCTGAGTCCATCCCGCATCGGTCGGAATCCGGTAGCCGGCAACAAATCTGCTCCCCATCGCTGCGAACGCCCGCAGAACAGTTGCAAGACCTGGCCGAACTGGGCTTTTCTTGGTCGTTCGACGATTGCCCTTCCGCTGCTCCAGCCTCCAGGGATGCCGATGCCTGCTGCGTTTTCCTTCGAGGCCCTGACGACTGCGGTTGCAGCCGGGGAGATCGACACCGTGATCGTCGCGATGGTCGACATGGCCGGGCAGTTGATCGGCAAGCGCTTCCACGCCGAGCACTTCATCGCGACCGCCCATGACGAGACCCATGCCTGCAATTATCTGCTGGCCAGCGACATCGACATGGAGCCGGTGCCCGGCTACGCCGCCGCCAACTGGGCGAAGGGCTATGGCGATTTCGTCCTGAAGCCGGATTTGGCGACGCTGAGGCGCATCGCCTGGCTGCCCGGCACGGCGCTGGTCATCGCCGATGTGCTCGACCATCACAGCCATGAGGACGTGCCGCATTCGCCGCGCGGCATGCTGAAGAAGCAGCTCGCTCGCCTGGATGCCATGGGCGTCAAGGCCTATTTCGCCACCGAGCTCGAGTTCTATCTGTTCGACGAGAGCTATGAGGCGATCCACGCCAAGGGCTATCGCGAGCCGAAGACCGCCGGCTACTATATCGAGGACTACCACGTCTTCCAGACCACCAAGGAAGAGCCGGTGATGCGGGCGATCCGCAACGGGCTGCACGCGAGCGGCATCCCGGTCGAGAACTCCAAGGGCGAATGGGGGCCGGGCCAGGCTGAGATCAATGTCCGCTATGCCGACGCGCTCGACATGGCCGACCGCCATGTCGTGATCAAGAACGGCATCAAGGAGATCGCCCATGCCCAGGGCAAGGCCGTCACCTTCATGTCGAAATGGCGCTACGACCTCGCCGGCTCCTCCAGCCATGTCCACGCCTCGCTCTGGGACGCGAAGGGAGAGAGATCGCTCTTCGCCGACCCGAATGGCGAGCGCGGCATGTCGGAGCTGATGCGCCAGTACGTGGCCGGACAGCTCGCCCATGCCCGCGAGATCACTTACTTTCTCGCGCCCTACATCAACTCGTACAAGCGCTTCCAGCAGGTCGGCACCTTCGCGCCGACGCGTGCGGTCTGGAGCGACGACAACCGCACCGCGGGCTTCCGGCTCTGCGGCGCCGGGACCAAGGGCATCCGCATCGAGTGCCGGATCGGTGGTTCCGATCTCAACCCCTATCTCGCCTTCGCGGCGCTGATCGCCGCCGGCCTCTCCGGCATCGAGCAGAAGCTGGAACTGGAGCCGGCCTTCGTCGGCGACGCCTATGGCGGGGCGGAATTGCGCCAGATCCCCAACACGCTGCGCGAGGCGACTGAAACCCTCGACGGCTCGGCGATGCTGCGGGCCGCTCTCGGCGATGAAGTGGTCGACCACTATGTCCACACCGCCCGCTGGGAGCAGCTCGAATACGACCGCCGCATCACCGACTGGGAACTGAAGCGCGGTTTCGAACGCTACTGAGACGGATAGCCCGACAATGACTGACGTATTGCGCTGCGTGTCGCCCGTGGATGGGCGTGTCTATGCCGAGAGGGAGGTCGCGAGCGAAGCCGCGATCACAGCGGCGCTGGCAGCGGCCCGCGACGCCCAGCGCGCTTGGCGCCGGCTCGACATCGCCCGCCGCGCCGCGTTCTGCTCCGACTTCGTCGATGCGATGCTGGCGATGAAGGACGAGATCGTCCCCGAACTCGCCTGGCAAATGGGCCGGCCGATCCGCTACGGTGCCGGCGAGTTGCGCGGCTTCGAAGAGCGCGCCCGCCATATGATCGGGATCGCCGAGAGCGCGCTCGCGCCATTGCGGCCCGAGCCCAAGGACAAGTTCGAGCGCTGGATCGCGCGCGAGCCGCTCGGCGTGGTCATGGTCGTGGCGCCCTGGAACTACCCTTACCTCACCGCGGTCAACACGGTCGTGCCGGCGCTGATGGCGGGCAATGCCGTCATCCTCAAGCACGCCGCCCAGACGCTTCTGGTCGGCGTGCGCTTCCAGAAGGCCGCCGACGCCGCCGGGCTCCCTGCCGGGCTGTTCCAGAGCCTCGCGCTCAGCCATGCCCAGACGGCGCGGATCATCGCCGGCCGCGGCATCGACCAGGTCAACTTCACCGGCTCGGTCGCCGGCGGCAAGGCGATGGAGGCGGCGGCGAGCGGCACCTTCATCGGCCTCGGGCTCGAACTCGGCGGCAAGGACCCCGCCTATGTCCGGGCCGATGCCGATCTTGCGCAGGCGGTCGAGAACCTGGTCGACGGCGCCTTCTTCAACTCCGGCCAGTCCTGCTGCGGCATCGAGCGTATCTATGTCCACCGCGACCTCTATCCGCAGTTCGTTGAGGGCTTCGTCGAGTTGACGAAGACCTATCTGCTCGGCGATCCGCTCGACGAGGCGACGACGCTGGGGCCGATGGTGAAAGCCGAGGCCGCCGCCTTTGCCCGCGGCCAGGTCGCGGACGCCGTGCGTGCCGGGGCCAAGGCGCTGGTCGATCCCGGCCTGTTCCCGCGCGATCGCGATGGCACGCCCTATATGGCGCCGCAGGTCGTGGTCGACGTGAACCACCAGATGTCCCTGATGCGCGAGGAAAGCTTCGCGCCGACCGTCGGCATCATGCCCGTCGCTGACGATGCGGAAGCGCTCGCGCTGATGAACGACAGCCCGTACGGGCTCACCGCCTCGCTCTGGACTGAAGATGCGCAGGCCGCCGCGCGCCTCGGCGCCGAGATCGAGACCGGCACGGTCTTCATGAACCGCTGCGACTATCTCGACCCGGCTCTGGCCTGGACCGGCGTCAAGGACACCGGCCGCGGGGCGAGCCTGTCGCCCATCGGCTACGAGACACTGACCCGGCCGAAATCCTTCCATCTCCGCACCGCATTCTGAACGAGGCGACCCGTGACGCTGAAGGCCAACTGGAACTACCCGACCGCGGTCCGCTTCGGCCCCGGGCGTATCGCCGAGCTGGCGCAGGCCTGCCGCGCCGCCGGCATCGAGCGTCCGCTGCTCGTCACCGATTCCGGCCTGTCCGGCCTGCCGATGATCCGGGACGCCATCGCGCGGCTTGGCGCTGACGGGCTCAAGGTCACGCTGTTCGACCGCGTCCAGGCCAATCCGGTCGCGGCGAATGTCGAGGATGGCCTGAAGGTCCTGCGGGACAGCGGCAGCGACGGCGTCATCGCCTTCGGCGGCGGCTCGGCGCTCGATTGCGGCAAGGTCGTCGCCTTCATGGCAGGCCAGAGCCGGCCGATGTGGGATTTCGAGGATATCGGCGACTGGTGGACGCGCGCCGACCCGGCCGGCATCGCCCCGATCATCGCCGTCCCGACCACGGCCGGCACCGGCTCCGAGGTCGGCCGCGCCGGCGTCATCACAGATGAGACGACGCAGACCAAGAAGGTGATCTTCCACCCGAAGATGATGCCGCAGATCGTGATCTGCGATCCCGAGCTGACCGTCGGCCTGCCGGCGAAGGTCACGGTCGGTGCCGGCATGGATGCGCTGGCCCATTGCCTCGAAGCCTATTGCGCCCCGGGCTTTCATCCGCTGGCCGACGGAATCGCGGTCGAGGGCATCCGGCTCTGCAAGGTCTTCCTGCCGCGTGCCGTTGCAGATGGCACGGACATCGAGGCGCGGGCCCAGATGATGGCCGCCGCCGCCATGGGCGCGACCGCCTTCCAGAAGGGGCTCGGCGCCATCCACGCGCTGTCGCATCCGATCGGTTCGGTGCACCACACCCATCACGGCATGACCAATGCCGTGTTCATGCCCTATGTCCTTAATTTCAACCGCCCGGCGATCGAGGAGAAGATCGCGCGGCTCGCCGCCTATCTCGGCCTGGAGCCGAGCTTCGAGGCCTTCTACGACTGGATCGTCGCCTTGCGCCGCGATCTCGGCGTGCCCGAGACGCTCAAGGCCTTCGGCGTCACCGCGATCGATTATGGCAGGCTCGCCAAGATGGCGATCGTCGACCCGACCGCCGGCGGCAATCCCGTTCCGCTCACCGAAGCGGCGGCCGACGCGCTGTTCAGAGAGGCGACCGGCTGATCCCGGGCGGACGGGTGCGCATGGCCTCGACCATATGCGCCCGGCACAGCCTCAGCGGATGTCCTTCGCCGTCAGCCTCGGCCAGTTGCCCTCGGCCCGGGCGATATAGGTCTTCGTCCGGCGTGCCCAGGTCTCGCGCACGCCGAGATCGTAGTTGAGATAGAGCTTGCCATCGACGATCGACCAGGCCTCCGGCTCGATCTTGACGAGATAGCCGCGCGAAGTGCCGTAGGCGCAGAAGCCGCCATAGGCCGGCAGATAGCGCTCCGGATCGGCTTCGAACAGTGCCTTGTGCTCGGCCTTGGCGAAGCGCCAGACGGCGCCGCCGTGGCGGACCGAGAATTCCGGCTTGCCGAGCCGTGGCCCGCCATCGCGGAAATAGGCGACCGGATCGTAGCCGCGGATCGCGACACCGTCCGAGGAACCGAGCGTGTTGACCGGGCGCGGCGTGTCCGCTTGCGCCGCAGCCCTGGCGATGCCCGCAGTGGCGAGCGCCGCGGCTGCGAGATGGATGAAAGCGCGTCTGTCGAACATGGCACCCGTCTCCTGCTCAGCTCCGGCGCGCTTCGAGCGCCTCGAAGACATAGGCCGCGAGCCAGCCGTAGATCGCGTGCCCGACGAGGCTCATCGCGGACAGGCGCGGCACGTCGTTCAGCAGGAAATGCTGCCCGGCCAGAGGCGCGAAGAAGGCGAGCGCGATGAAGTAGGTGATCACGCCCCAGATCCAGCCATCGGCTGGCATGCCGAAGCTCTTCACCCAGCGGGTCAGCAGCCAATAGCCGAGCGGGTAGAACAGGAAACCGGTGACGAAATGCAGCAGCTTGGCGGTCGGCGTCGACAGCGTCAGGCCGAGCTGGTGGGCGAAGAGCGACTTCACCAGCTCCGGCGGCTCCAGCGGATATTCGGCGAACCAGGCGGTCGGCACGGCGGAGAACAATTCCCAGAAGCCGAGGCCGGCGAAGCCGCCAATAGCGAGGTTGATCACGGTGCGCGTCGAGGGCAGCGCGAAGCCCTGGGTCATGGTCGCGGTGGTCATGGCGTATCCTTTCCGTGGGATCAGTGGGCGATGGCGAGCGGGGTGGAGGCGACGGCGAGCGCAGCCACGAGGCCGCTCGCGGTCTTTCCGAGCCGCCCGAGCTTTTCGAGCCGGCGGCTGGCGAAGCGATTGTGTCCCTTGCGCCGTGCCAGGCGCTCGAGCAGGACGACTGCGGCGCGATCGTGCTCGCCGGACCGGATCAGGCTCTCGGCATAGGCCTGCTCGAACAGGTCGCGCTGGGCATGACTTCCACCGACGGCGAGCAGGCCGTCACGGGCGGCGCCGAGCAGACGGGCCGCCTCGCCATAGTCGCGCTCGTGGAAGGCGATCAGCCCGAAGGCGGCCAGCGCGCCGTTGCGGGCAGCATCGCGCCGTTCGCCGCTGGGATGGGCCTTCGCATCCGCGATCAGGTCGCGGGCGATAGCATCGGCCTCTGCGGCATGGCCGGCGCCGAGCAGCGACAGGGCATAGTGCAGATCGGCGAAGACGAGACAGCCATCATGGACGCGGCCCTCTGCCCTGGCGGCGAGCTCCTCCCAGCGCTGGCCGACATCGACACCAGCGAATTCGAGCCGCGCTAGCAACGAGGCGCCATTGGCGATATCGCGATAATCGTCGGTCGACTCGGCCCGGATCTCCTCGTCATAGAGCCGCAGCACCTCGCCGGTCTCGCCACGCTCCAACCGGAACAGAGCGAGATGCCAGAAGATGTGGAAGCGCAGATTGTTGGCGTGGGCGATGTCGCGGCCGTCGCCGAGCCAGGCGACGCCTTCATCGGCCCGGCCGGTCATCTCCAGCACATGGGCGACGGCATGGCGCCCCCAGGCGTCGCGCGGGCTCATGGCGACAGCGCGGCGCCCGGCGCGCTCTGCCTCGCCATAGAAACCGCGCTCCTCGAGCGCGAAGGCATGGCAGCCATGAACATAGCCGGCGAGCGGATGGCTCTCACCGAAACCAGGTGCGACGCGGCGCAGGGTCGCGAGCATCTCGACCTGATCGCCGAGAATGAAGCGGATGCCGTGCGAGAGCTTGAGGGCCAGCACGTCGAAGGGGTGGGCGAGCAGGATCGCCTCAAGCCGCTCGGCGGCCCGGCGCGGGGCGCCGTCGAGCCAGAACGCCAACGCCTCGACGACCATCGCCTCGCGCCGCGTGACCGGCCGCAGGCGCGCCGCAGCGCGGGCTTTGGCGAGGCAATCCCGCGCCGGGCCGAGCAATTCGCCGCGCGCCAGCGAGAGCAGCATCAGCCCCTTGGCGGCATGCGCCAGGGCGAAATCCGGATCGGCGGCAAGCGTGCGGGCAAGATGATCCGGCGTGGCGGCGGCATGGGCGAGCAGCGCTTCGAGCGTATCGTTCCAGGCGAGCCGGGCTGCATCGTTCGCAGCTGTGATGCGGTCCCCGGAGAGGTCATGATGCAAGGCGAAGGACATAGGCTGCTCCATTGCCGCGCCGCGAGGGGGCGCTCTTCAGGGAGTTCGCAGCAGGTCGATCAAGCGGCGTTCAACTCGCTTCACGGACCCGTGTTGTCAGCGGGACGGCCGCGGCCGGTTCAGGTTGCCGCTCCGTGGCGGGCTTGAGGCTCGGGCCACTCCAGGGCGCGCTCTTGAACCAGCCGACCACGAACGCGGTGGCGAGGATCAGCGCGAAACCGGCGAGGTTGAGCAATGCCACCGCCAGCTCGCTGCGCCCGGCCATATCGGCGAGCGTACCCAGCAGCCGCGCCAGCACCACGCTGGCGAGGAAAGCCGCGAGCGATTGCCGGCCGATCAGGATGAGGAGATGGCCGGCGCCGTGGTCGAGCCGGTCGCGCCAGGGCTCGATCAGGCTCAGAACGAGATAGGCGAGCGCCAGGAAGTGCAGCACCCGCAGGATGTGCAGGTCGGTCTTCTCGCTGGCGGGGATGATGAGATCGCGGGCGGCCTGCGCCAGCGGCCAGTGCTCGAGGATGCCCCAGAAGGACAGCGGCACCGACAGCAGGACGAAGAGCGCCGCGGCCACCATTAGCCGCCGGTCGCCGAGCCGGGGCACCGGCAGCCAGTTCATGCCGATGAAGAAGCCGATGAAGAAGATCAGCTGCCAGGCGAACGGGTTGAGGAACCAGCCGGCATCGTTCCAGGGGTTGCCGGGCAGGGTAAGCCCCCTCCCCCAGACCGCGGCGTAGAGCCCGGCCGCGATCAGGAAGGGCAGTGCCGCGTGCAGGCTCCGCCCCAGCATCATCACCGGCACCAGTGCGAGGATGACGAGATACATCGGCAGGATGTCGAGATAGTCCGGCTGCCAGGTGAGCGTGGCGAGGCCGAGCAGCGCGCGTTCCGGATCGGCGAGCAGCGGCGAAAATTGCTGCGCGAGGACGGAGAGGCCGAAGCTCCGGTCCAGCAGCGCGGCGAGCGCGATCAGCGCCAGGACGAGACCGATCTGCGCCCAGTAGACCTGCCAGATCCGGTAGGCGATCCGGGCCGTCCCCAGCCAGAGGCCACGCCGGGTGAAGACGGTGCCGAAGGCAAGCGCACTGGCGATGCCCGAGCAGAAAACGAAGAGTTCTGCCCCGGAGGAGAAGCCGAAGCGCGCCGGGATCCAGGCGTTCCAGCTGTTCGCCGGCAGATGCGCGACGAAGATGATCAGCATGGTCAGGCCACGGAAGACATCGAGCCTCTCGTCTCGGGCGCGCTTGCCCGGCATGGCAGGAGCTGCGGCCATCAGAACGCTCCCTCATAGCTGCCGGCCTCGACACGGCAGGCCAGCAGCGTGAAGCCGTCGCGCCGGAAGGCGGCCTCAGCCTCACGCGCCAGCGTCTCGCGATCGTCGATGGTCGCGCCGTGGCCGCCCATTGCTCGCGCGACGGCGGCGAAATCGGTCTCGCCGATATCGACGCCGGCGCGGGCAAGGCCGAGCTGGCGCTGCTTCAGCGCGATCAGCCCGAGCGCCCGGTCGACGAGCGCGACGATGATCACCGGCAACCGGAGATCGCGCAGCGTCGCCAGCTCGCCGAGCACCATTTCGAGCCCGGCATCGCCGACGAAGCAGAGCGTCGGCCGGCCGGAGCCGAGCGCGGCGCCCGTCGCCAGCGGCAGGGCACAGCCCATGGTGCAGAGCCCGCTCGACTGCAGCAGACGACGCGGCCCGTCGCAGCTCCAGATCTGGCTGAACAGGATGCGATGCGCGCCGGAATCGGCGGTCGCGACCGTGCCTGCCGGAGCAGCCTCGCGCAGCGTCGCGAAGACGGCGTGTGGCCCCCAATCGGCCGGAACGGCGAAGGCGGTGCGAAAGGCCTCGCGGATCGCGGCCGGTTCGCCGCCCGTCCAGGTCGGCTTCCCCGAAAGAGCGTCCGCCAGTCGCGTCAGGATCGCGCCGACATCGCCTTCCAACAGCAGGCTGGAATGATGCATGCCGTGCTGAACCGGCTCGGCAACGATGTCGATGACCGGCTTGCCGGCCGGCCATGGATTGCGCCAGCCCTGGCGCATCTCGATCGGATCGTAGCCGGCGAGCACGATCAGATCGGCCGCCTCGATCAGCGGCCGCACGATCGCGTCGGCCTTGGGCGAGAGGCCGACGGCGCCGATCACGCGCGGATCGTCTTCCGGCACCAGCCCCTTGGCCTTGTAGGTGGTGAGCAATGGCGCGCCCGTAGCAGCCAGAAAGCGATCGAGCGCGGCCCCGCCATCCTGCGCGACGAGATCGAGCCCGGCGATCACCAAGGGCCTTTGCGCTGCGGCGATCAGTGCCTGCGCCGGCCGCAGATCGGCAGGGATGGCAGGAGCGGCAGACGTCATCGCAGGCGCTGCACGGGAGATCGTGCAAGCTTCAGCGACGGAGATCGGCAGGTCGATATGGACCGGCCCCGGCCGGCCGCGCCGGGCGATAGCGACGGCCTTGGCCACCACGAGGTCCTCGGTGCCGGGCGCTGCGCGAAAGCTCGCCTTGACCAGCGGGCGCAGCACCGCCTGATGGTCGAAGACCTGATGCGTGTAGCTCTCGGCCAGCGCCTGATCGACGCAGCCGGTGACGAAGATCAGCGGCACCCTGTCCTGCTGCGCATTGGCGACGACATTGACCGCGTTGGCGACGCCAGGGCCGAGCGTCGCGACCAATACGGGCAGCGCACCGGTCGCGTGCCAGAGCCCTTCGGCCATGAAGCCGGCAGCGTTCTCGTGCCGGGCGAGCTCGAAACGGATGCCGGCGCGCCCGAGCGCATCGACCAGCGCCAGCACCTCGCCGCCAGGGATACCGAAGGCATGGGTAGCCCCCGCAGCGGCGAGCTGAACAGCCAGGAGATCCGCGCCGGTCACGGGCTGCCCGAGGCCGGTGCCAGCCGGCTCCGCCGCTGCTATCCGTTCATGGCGCATCGTCTCTCTCCGCTTCGCCGCCGCGGCGGCCATGCGAAGGAGATCGCGGGAGAGGCCGGTTTGGTTACAGGATCACGGAGACGTGAGCGGGCGCCGCGCTGCGGAGAGCGGCTCGCTTGCCGGCATCGCCAGCCGCCAAGCGCGCTCGACCCAGGCCGGATCAGCCCAATGGCCGCCGGCATGCAGGCAAAGCTCCAGCCTGGCCTCGCCGCTGCAACCGCTCGCGACGCGGCAAGTAAGCCTTTCGCTCTCGGACGCGGTGCGGGCGGTTTCGGCCCAGGCTGCCGTGCAGCCGCCCGGCGCAATGATCGCGAGGCTTCTGAAGACATCGCCCTGCCGCGCTCCGGAGCGAAGCGCCCGGCCGGCGAGCGGCACCGTCATGTCGCTCGTGCCGTGGACATGGATCAGCGGCGGGCGCGGACCGTCGCAGCGTTCCGGCAAAGGCTCCCAGAAGGCGCCGGCAATCGGCGCGAAGGCGGCAAAGCGCATCGGCATCCGGCAGGCGAGATACCAGGTCATCGAGCCGCCCTGCGAAAAACCACTCGCCAGGATGCGGCGAGGATCGACCGGAAAGCGCGCCGCAACATCGTCCAGAACCTGCCCGACAAAGGCGAATTCGTCGCGATTGCGGGCGGGCGAGCCGGGATATGACCAGGTGCGGCCGGCCCCATCGGGCGCAATCAGCGCGACACCCAGGCGCCGGGCCACGGCGAGCAGGCCGGGATCGGTAACAGTCTCCTCGGCCGAGCCCTGATAGCCGTGGAAGTACATGATCGCCCCGACCGGCCGCTCCCTGCTGGCCTGCGGCGGCAGGACGATGCGATAGCTGCCGCTCGCAACAGCGCAGCCCGTATCCTTCGCGCAGGCATCGCCGGGCTGCGGCAGAACAGGCTCCTGAGCGCCGGCTGAGGCGACCGTGATGAAGCCGGCCAGCGCGCCTGCGAGCCATCGTCTCATGGCCATCCGCGTTCTCCCGGGAGCTGGAGCTCATGCGCCCTCGCGCGAGGGTAGCGGACGAACGCACAGGCTTCACCGGGCCATCGCAGGCTTGTGAGCCCGCCCCCGCCATGCGACGGACACATAGTTTGTCCCTCGTGCGGGAAGCGCAAGACGTGTCGCTGCAAGAGCTCGAAATCCGGCTCCGACCGATCTTCCTCGCGGCCCTGGCCGGCGATGCCGCAGCCTACCGCCTGTTCCTCGACACGATCAGCGTGCGATTGCGCGGCTATCTCAGGCAGATGCTGGCACGCGCCGGCCGAACCGAAGCGAGCGAGGCGGAGGACGTGCTGCAGGAAACCCTGCTGGCGCTGCATCTGTCCCGCCACACCTATGATGCCGCGAGCCCGGTAACGGCCTGGGCGCATGCGATCGCGCGCTACAAGCTCGTCGACCATCTGCGCCGCTCCGGCCGCCATGTCGCCAACCTGCCGCTCGAAGACGAGGCCTATCAACTCGCCGGCCCCACAGATTCGGGAGCCTCGGAGGCAAAGCTCGATCTGGAGCGCGCCATGGCGGCCCTGCCGGAGCGCACGCGCGCCCTGATCGACAAGGTCAAGCTCCAGGGCACGAGCGTGGCCGAGGCCGCAGGCGCGGCGGGCATGACTGAGACGGCCGCCAAGGTCGCGATCCATCGCGGCCTGCAGGCCATGGCCAGGTTCCTCTCCCGGCGCGGGGAGCGGCCGGGATGAGCGGCATCGCGGCGCGTAACCTTTCGACGATCCCGAGCGAATTCCCTGCCGAATGGACCAGAGAACCATGCAGACCGATGAGCTGATCGCGGTGATGACGGCGGGCCACCACCCGGTGGATACCGGCTGGCTGCGCCGGGCCACCTGGCTCGGCGCGCTGGCGGCGCTGGCGCTCACCGCCCTGCTCGTCCTCGCGGTCCTGGGGCCGCGCCCGGATCTCGCCGGCGCCTGGTCGACGCCTCCGGTGATCGCCAAGGCTCTGCTCGGTGCCAGCGTCGCCTGCATCGCGCTCGTGCTGTTCCAGCGCAGCTTGCGGCCGGGGCTGAAGCCGGGCCGAAAGCTGCCTCTGGTCACTCTCCCGCTCGCACTCGTCGCGGCCTGGGCGCTGGTCACGCTCGCCCAGGCGCCCACCGAGCAGTGGAGCGCGCTGATCTTCGGCCGCTACTGGCGCGCCTGCCTCATCGCGGTGCCGCTCTACGCGCTCGTGCCGCTCGTCGTCCTGTTCGGGCTGGCGCGCGGCGGCGCACCGGTCGACGGCAGGCTGACAGGGGCCTGCGCCGGCCTCGCCTCGGCCGGCCTGGCGACGCTCGCCTACAGCTTGCATTGCCCGGACGACACGGCGCCGTTCTTGGCGACCTGGTACACGATCGCCATCGCGGCGGTCACCGGGGTCGGGGCATTGGTCTTCCCGCGGCTGCTGCGCTGGTAGACGAGGCGCCCCAGCCGCAAGCAGAAGTCGACTTCGGGCTGATGGGCAGCCGGACCGCTCCGGAAAGCGAGCTATTTCGCGGCGGTAGCGTAGGACTGCCAGCGCTTGAGGAACTCGTCGCGCTTGGCGGCGGCTTCGTCCTCGTCGATGGCGAAGACCTTGACGCTCTCGATCGCCGGCAGCTCGACATGCTTGGAGACGTCGATGTCACTGCGGCTCGGCCGGCGGAAGGCGTTCTCCAGCAACGCGACCTGGGCCTCCTTCGACAGCATCAGGTCATAGGCGGCCCTGGCGGCGGCACCGGCCGGCGCGCCCTTGACCAGGACCTGGAACTCCGGCGTCGAGAAGGTGCCCTCGGCGGGATAGAGCAGCGAGATCTCGCGCTGGCCGCCGGCGACATAGGCATAGGCGTTCGACTCGAAGGTCAGGCCCATGGCGTATTCGCCCTGGCCGACGGCGCGCAGCACCGTCGAGGCGGCGCTGGAGACGGTGAGGTTGGCCGCAAGCGCCTTGAGGCCGTCCGGTCCCATCAGCTTGTCGACGCCCCAGAGAATGGTGAAGGCAGTCGAGCTGTTAGCGGGGTCGGCGATGATGATCTTGCCCTTGAAGGCCGGGTCGACGAGGTCCTTCCAGGTCTTGGGCGCGGGTTTGCCGCCGAGCTGGTTCTTGTTGATCATCGCGACGACGAGATGGACGTTCGAGGCGGTCCAGAGATTCTCGGGATGGCGCAGCGCTGCCGGAATGGCGGCAGCGGCCGGCGAGGCATAGGGTTCGAACAGCTGCTTGAAGGCGCCGAGCGTGTTGGCGCTGGAACTCCAGAAGATGTCCGCCTGGGGCTTGCCGGCCTCGGCCTCGATGCGCCGCAGGAGCTGGCCCGAACCACCGGTGATCGTACTGATCTTCAGGCCCGGCTTCTTCTCCTTGGCGACACCGAGCACGGCATCGACCGACTGGGCGTTGTTGGAGGTGTAGAGCACGACGGTGCCCGAGGCGCTTTGGGCCAGCGCAGGCGCGGCGGCCAGGCCCGCGAGGCCGGCGAGCACGGTGCGGCGGTCGATCATGTGGGTCATGTTCGGTTTCCTTTCTTTCCGCCTTTCCCCTCCGAGCGCGGGCGGCAGGCGGAGCCGGCCCGGCTTTGTGTGGTTGGTTCAGCTCTTCGACGAGAACAGGTCGATCTTGAAGACGCGGGTCGCGACGATGATCGGGATCAGGATCACCGCGACCAGCACCAGGCCATAGGCCGAGGCCGGGGCCATCAGGTTGGAGTCGATCAGCTTGTAGATCTGGATCGGCATGGTCTCGCGGCCGCCGGAATAGACGATGATCGAGGCCGAGAGCTCGGCGACCGTGGTCGTCCAGGTCAGCACGGCAGCGGCGGCGACCGCCGGCAGCATCAGCGGCAGCACGACCTTGAAGAAGGTCACCACCGGCGGCACGCCGAGGCTGATCGAGGCCTCCTCGATCGAGTTCGGGATGTTGTAGAGCGTCGAGGACGAGTTGCGGATGCCGAAGGGCAGCCGGCGCACGACATAGGCGAGCACGATGATGCTGGCCGTGCCGGTCAGCGGCAGGAAGCCGGTGTTGAACGACATGATCAGGCCAATGCCGATGATCGTGCCCGACAGGGCCAGTGGCAGCGCCGTCAGATAGTCGAGCGCAGGCGTCAGGATGTTGCGCTTCTTGACGATCAGATAGCTGACGATGGCGCTGAAGGTGATGCCGATCGCAGTCGCCGCGGCAGAATAGAGAAGCGTGTTGATCACCGGGTCGGGCGCGATCCTGACGAGCCGCTCGACATGGGCCGTGGTCCACTCGCCCCAACGCATCACCGGGCCGCGCGAGACGGTGAAGGCGCCGACGACGATAGAGCCGAGCGGCAGCAGCGAGACGATGACCAGCACTGCGGCGCTGACGCCGATCGCGAGGCCGGGCAGGCCGCGCAGCCTCTCGGCACGGGCACCGCGCCCTTGCGTGACCTCGTGGCGGCCGCGCGCCACGATCCAGCGCTGGACGAAGAGCACGATCATGACGAGCGCGATCGAGACCGTGGCGAGCGTCGACTGCATCACCGGATCGGAACCACCCTCGGCGACGGCCGCCTGATAGGTCAGCACCGAGAGCAAGGGCACGCGGCTGCCGAGGATGGTGGCGGTGGCGAAATTGCCGACGACGAGGGTGAAGACCAGCAGCGCGCTCGCCAGCACCGAGGGCAGCATCACCGGCAGCATCACCTTCAGGCGCGACTGCGCCGGCGACGTGCCCAGGCTCTGCGCGGCCTCCTCGAGCTGGACGTCGAAGCCACGGATAGCCGCCAGCGTGCCGATATAGGTGTAGGTGTAATAGGTGAAGGTCATCACCGTGATCAGGCCGGGCCAGCCGTAGAAGCTCGGCATGTCGATGCCGTGGCCGCCGAGCCAGCGGGTGATGAAGCCGTTGTTGCCGAGCATCATCAGCCAGGTCTGCGCGGCGATGACCTCGGGGATGACGAGCGTGATCAGCGGCAGCACCGCGACGATGCCCTTGCCCGGAAAATCGAAGCGCGCCGTGAAATAGGCGAGCGGCACGCCGATCAGCGTCGTGGTCAGCGTCACCGCGATGCCAAGCACGACGGTATTGACGATGGCGGCGAAGTACTTGGGATCGCCGGCCAGCGTCACCCAGCCATTGCGGCCGCCGCTGCCGATGGAGCCGGTCAGCACGTTCAGCAAGGGATAGAGCAGGAAGACGGCCAGGATCGCCAGCGCCAGCGCGGAGGCCCAGAACCAGATCGAGCGGAACTGCACGCTCATGACGCAAGCACCAGCGTGCGGGCGGGATCGAAGCCGAGGCCGACAGCGGCGCCGGGCTCGTAACGGTCATGGGCGCCGCTCTGCAGATCGACGGCCAGCACGCGGCCGCTGTCGAGCGCGATCTTGTAGCTGGTCTTGCCACCGAGATATTGCCGATGCGCGACCCGGCCCGGCAGCGTGCCGGCCGTGCCGGACTCGGCGAGGAGAATATCTTCGGGGCGGGCGACCAGCATGGCGCGACCGGCTGCGACGGCCGCCGGAGCACGCGCCGTGATGGTGACGCCGTCGAGGGCGAGCGGGCCGGTCTCGCCAGCCTGGCGCGCCGCCGTCTCGATCTCGACGAGGTTGGCGCCGCCGACGAAGTCCGCGACATAGCCGGTGCGCGGCTCGCGATAGATCTGGGCGGGCGTGCCGACCTGCTCGAGCCGGCCCTGATTCATCACGCCGATCCGGTCGGACATGGCCAGCGCCTCTTCCCGATCATGGGTGACGAAGACGGTGGTGATCTTCGCCTCGCGCTGGAGCTCGACGATGGTCTCGCGCACCTGCAGCCTGAGCTTGGCATCGAGATTGGAGAGCGGCTCGTCCATCAGCAGCACCTGCGGCTGGATGACGAGCGCACGCGCCAGCGCCACGCGCTGGCGCTGGCCGCCGGAGAGTGCGGCCGGATGGCGGGCACCGAGATGGCCGAGGCCGACCCGCTCCAGCGCCGCCTGGACCTTGGGCTTGATCATGCTTTCCGGCTGCTTGCGCGCGCGCAGGCCGTAGGCGACATTGTCGAACACGGTCTTGTCGGGGAAGAGCGCATAGTCCTGGAAGACCATGCCGATATCGCGCTTGTGCGGCGGCAGATGCGTCACCTGCGTACCGCCGAAGCGCATCTGGCCGCGCTCGGCCGGGACGAAGCCGGCGATGGTGCGCAGCAGCGTGGTCTTGCCGCAGCCTGAAGGCCCCAGCAGCGTGAAGAAGCTCCCGGGTTCGATCGTCAGCGCGAGCCCGTCGATTACCCGTTGGCCGCCATAGGCGACGGCCAGATCGTCGATCACGATTCCCATCTCGTCATCCCCTCTCAACTGGAGGCTCCGGCGGATCGGCGCCGTCTCGGAGCGGATATGGCCGGCTCAGCGCTTCATCGCCCCCTCGACGAGGCGCAGCATCTCGCGATGGCGGGCCGGATCGCCGGCCGCCATGATCCGCTTACCCGTCCTGTGATCGATCGGTTGCCCTTCCCAATCGGTGATGACACCACCGGCGCCCTCGATGATCGGCCGGAAGGGCGCAAAGTCCCAGAGCTTCAGCCGCGTGTCGAAGGCCGCGTCAGTGCGTCCGCTCGCCAGCAGTCCGAAGCTCATGCAGGCCCCGCCCCAGATTCGCCAGGCCGTGGCCGCGCGCATGGCGTCGAGCGCCGGCTCCTCCTCCTCGTCGAAGAAATCCGGATTGCTGGCGGACATGATGGCATTGCCGAGTGTCCCGCAGCTGCGGGTGCGGCAAGGGCGGCCGTTATGCGTGGTCGGGCTACCCTTGACGCCGATCCAGCGGTCACCAGTGATCGGATGGTCGATGACGCCGAGGATCGGCTCGCCTTCCCGCATCAGCGCGATCAGTGTGCCGTAGACCGGAAGGCCGGCGATGAAGGCGGCGGTGCCGTCGATCGGATCGAGCACCCAGACCAGATCGGCATCGAGATCGGTCGGAGCCTCCTCCTCGCCGATGATGCCGTGACCGGGAAAACGGTCGGCGAGCATCTCGCGCATGCGCCGCTCGATGCGGGCATCGAGCGCCGTGACGAAGCTCCTGTCGGACTTGACCTCGACATCCGGGCGAACCGAAGCCGTCTCACGCAGGATCGCCCCGCTTTCCGTTGCGAGCCGCAGCGCAAACGCCAGCCACTCCGCCTGATTGTCTTCGGCGCGCATTCGCCATCCCCCGACCTTTCTGGAGTCGGCTTAGCATTTGTGGATATATGTGGCAATGTGGATTTTTGACCGATTTACGATTCCCGGCGCCGCGCCGCTCTTGCCAGCGGTCTCGCCAGAGGTGCAATGAACCGGTTCGCAGGAGACAGAACCGCATGTGGCAAGGCGAGAGAAAGCAGCGAATTCGCGCGCTTCTCGACACGTTCGGCAGCGTCTCGGTCGAGAGGCTCGCCCACGAATTCAGCGTTTCCAACGAGTCGATCCGTCGCGATCTGGTGGCCATGGAGCAGGACGGCAGCCTGCGGCGTGTCCATGGCGGGGCGGTCAGCATGCCTGCGGAGCAGGATGCGTCCTATGGCGCCCGCTCCACCGTCCGACTGAAGGAAAAGCGCGCGATCGCCCTGGCCGCGATGACCCTGATCAAGAGCGGCCAGACGCTGTTCCTAGATGGCGGGACGACAACGGCGGCGCTGGCCGAGGAGCTAAAGGGCGTTCCCGATCTGAACATCCTGACGAATTCGCTGCAGGTCGCGACGACCATGGCATCGACGCAGCAGAGGACCGGCAGCCGCGTTTTCCTTCTCGGCGGAACGATCGTCCATGAACCGCCGGAGACCGGCGGCGCATCCACCATCAACGACATCTATCGCTACAAGGCGGACCTGGCGCTGCTGTCGCCCTTCGGGGTCGACATGAAAGGTGCGGCGACCAATTTCTTCGAGCACACCGCCGAGATCGCCCGCGCCATGGTCATCAACGCGGCCGGCGTCGTCCTGATCGCAGATCACTCGAAGATCGGCGTGACCAGTCGCTTCCGCTTCTGCGAACTCGATCGGATTTCCGCCATCGTCACAGACAAGAAGGCGAAGACCCTGCCGGCGTTGGCTGCACTTTCGAGCGTGGTCGGACGCGTCATCGTTGCCGATACCTAGAGCATTGTCTTCGCGCGAACCGGTATCGACTTCGCTCGAAAATGCTCTAGTGTTCGGGATGCGCGGCGTTGCCATACGTCAACGGCGAACTCTTCGCGCTCCATGTCGAGCAAGTGCTCGCCCCACCCCTCGTCAAGGGCGACGTCGTCATCCTCGCCAATCTCGGTAGCCACAAGGGCAAAGCCGCTCGCCGTGCGATCCGCAGCGTCAGCGCTCACATGCTCTTCCTGCCGCCCTATGGCTCGCCCGATCGAGCAGCTCTTCGCCAAGCTCAGGCGCTGGATACGCGGTGCACAGGCCAGAACCGTCGCAGCAACTGGCAAAAGCTCGGCGACCTGCTCCTCATCGTTTTGCAAGAGGAATGCGCGAAATACCTCTCAAACGCAGGATACACTGCCGGGCAACTGAAGCATGCTCCAGCCAACGAAAGGCCAACGATGCAATCGGCTGTCAACGCACGCTGCCGAACGCCAACCGCCGGAAACATCGCAAAGACCAACAAAAAAAGCCGCCCTTTCGGGGCGGCTGCGAACGTCACTGAAAATCGGGATGGTGCCGCAAGAGGGATTCGAACCCCCGACCCCCTCATTACGAATGAGGTGCTCTACCAGCTGAGCTATTGCGGCGACGGGTGGGGCTGTATCAGCACCACCCCATTTTGACAAGGCAGACTAGCCCGCCGAAAGCACGGAATTGATGCCCGGCTGTGGGAATCCCGCGGAGGCGCGAGCGCGCCCGCCCCTCAGCCCTTCTTCAGCTTCTCCGTCTCGGCCTTCTCCTGGCCGAGGGCGACGATGCCGCGGCGGATGGCGCGCGTGCGGGTGAAATGCTTGTGCAGGGTCTCGCCGTCGCCATAGCGGATGGCGCGGGTGAGCAGGGCCAGGTCCTCGTTGAAGCGGCCGAGCATCTCCAGCACCGCCTCCTTGTTGGCGAGGAAGACGTCGCGCCACATGGTCGGGTCGCTCGCCGCGATGCGGGTGAAGTCGCGGAAGCCGCCGGCGGAGAACTTGATCACTTCCGACTGCGTCACCGCCGCCAGATCCTCGGCCGTGCCGACGATGTTGTAGGCGATCAGATGCGGCAGATGGCTGGTGATGGCCAGCACGAGGTCATGATGCTGCGAGCCCATCACCTCGACGATCGCCGCCATACCCTCCCAGAACTGGCGGGTGCGGGCGATCGCGGTCTCGTCGGCGTCGGGCGGCGGCGTCAGGATGCACCAGCGATTGAGGAACAGGCTGGGGAAGCCGGCATCCGGGCCGGAATTCTCGGTGCCGGCGACCGGATGCGCCGGGACGAAATGCACGCCCTCGGGCAGATGCGGGCTGACGGCCTCGACCACGGCATGCTTGACCGAGCCGACATCCGACAGGATCGCGCCCGGCTTGAGCACGCCCGCGATCTCCTCAGCGACCGCACCGCAGGCGCCGACCGGCACGCAGAGCACGATATGATCGGCGTCGCGGGCGGCCTCGACGGCGCTTTCAGCGATTTCGTGGCCAAGATCGAGCTCGCGGGCGCGACGGCAGACATCGGCATCGCGATCGCTCAGCACGATGTGCCGGGCGAGGTTGAGCTCCTTCGCGGCATGCGCGATCGAGGAGCCGATCAGGCCGATGCCGATGATGGCGAGCCGCCCGAAGAGCGGCTCGTCGCGGCGCGGCGCGAAGCTCTCGGGCGCGCTCACGCGGCCTTGCCCAGGAACTCGGCCAGGGCGGCGACGACGAGGCGGTTGGCCTCCTCGCTGCCGATGGTCATGCGCAGCGCGTCGGGCAGGCCGTAGGAGGCGACCGAGCGCAGGATCAGGCCGCGCTGGGTCAGGAAGGCATCGGCCTCCCTCGCGCTCTTGCCGGCGGCGGCCGGGAAGTGGATCAGGAGGAAGTTGCCAACCGAAGGCGTGACGGTGAGGCCGAGCTTCTCAAGCTCGGCCGTGGTCCAGGCCAGCCACTTGTCGTTGTGCTCGATCGCCGAGGCAATGTGCGCCTCGTCGGCGATCGCGGCGACGCCGGCCTCGATCGCGGCTCCGTTGACGTTGAACGGGCCGCGGGTGCGGTTCAGCGCATCGATGATGTGGGCAGGACCATAGGCCCAGCCGAGACGCAGATTCGCCAGGCCGTAGATCTTCGAGAAGGTGCGCGTCATCACGACGTTTTCGCTGGTTGCGACCAGTTCGAGGCCCGAGGCGTAGTCGTTCCGGCGAACGTACTCTGCATAGGCCGCATCGAGCACGAGCAGGACATGCGGCGGCAGGCCGGCCTGCAGGCGCTTGACCTCGTCGAAGGGCAGATAGGTGCCGGTTGGGTTGTTGGGGTTGGCAAGGAAGACGATCTTGGTGCGCGGCGTCACCGCGGCGAGGATCGCGTCGATATCGGCAGTCAGGTTTGTCTCGGGCACGATCACCGGCTTGCCGCCGGCGGCGAGGATCGCGATCTTGTAGACGAGGAAGCCGTGCTCGGTGAACACGCCCTCGTCGCCATCGCCGAGATAGACCTTGGTGATCAGCTGCAGCAATTCGTCAGAGCCGGTGCCGCAGACGATGCGATTGGCGTCGAGCCCGTAGCGGCCGGCGATCGCCTCGCGCAGCTTCGTCGCCGAGCCGTCGGGATAGAGCTCGAGCTTGCCTGAGAGATTGCCGTAGGCGGCGATCGCCTTCGGGCTCGGACCGAGCGGGGTCTCGTTGGAGGAGAGCTTGTGCAGCTTGACGCCGGCCGGGGCCGAGGACTTGCCGGGGACATAGGCCTCGATGTCGAGGACGCCGGGACGCGGAACGGGGCGGGGAGCGGGCAGAGCCATGGGGCTGGACCTTGAAGGAGTGATCAGCGGACGGATTTGAAGGCGAAGCGGGCGGCGTGGCTGCCGATCTCGGTCAGCTCCTTGAGGCCCGCGGGTTCGAGTGCGCTGCGGATGGCCTCGACCGGTGTTTCGCCGGAGGCTGCCACCAGCAGCGCCAGATGCGAGCCGTCGGCGGCGCTGGCCGAGACCTCGGCGAGATGCTGGGCGAGGCCGTGGCGCAGCGGCTCCGACCAGCGCTCGACCCGGGCGGCATAGAGCACGATCTCGCGCACGGCGGCGTCGGTCAGCGGCTTGGCGATGCAGTAGACCGGCGTGCCGGCCGGATGGTCGGGCCGCTCGATGAAGGGCAGGCGCGCGATGATCTTGGGCTGGGCGGGGCCAATCAGGTCGCGCCACCAGACGCCGGCGCTGGCGCCGAGATCCATGCGGAAGATGCCGAGATCGCCGGCCGAGTCCGCCACCGCCGCGATCACGGCGCGGGCGTCCTCATGGGTGACGAAGGGCACGGTGAAGCCGAAATGGAAGCGGGCGCTGTCGCGCATCGCCGCATCGCCGCCGGAGATGTCGGCATGGACCGAATAGTTCGCCTGCACGAAGGTGAAGGTCGCGATGATGATGCGCCAGATGCTCTCGACCGTATCGAGTGGCAGCAAGCCCTGATGGCGCAGCGCCAGGCGCTTCATCATGTCGGCCTCACGGCCGGGGCGGAAGGCCGAGCCGGACACTTGCGTCTTCTTGATCGCGATCAGAGTCTCGATGATCTGCGAGCGTTCCATCAGCAGGCCGTGCATCGCCGCATCGATGCGGTCGATCTCGCTGCGCAGGTCGGCGAGCGTGGTCGGAGCGGCTTCTGTCATGATCGCCAGACTTCTTTAATCGTGCCGGTCTCTTAGCGGTCGCCGAAGGGCTTGGCAAAGCGTTCGCAACGCATCGCCGCGTTGACAGACGGGAAGAGCCGCGCCATCGGTAATGTCCGCTATTACGAACGGACCGGACGACAAGACAAATCCGAATGCCGAACCGGACGCAAGCTCCCGACCTTCTCGCCGACCCGCTGGCCGAAGCCAACCAGCCATCGAGCCTGCTCGCCCGCTTCGGGCCGGACAAGGCCCTGCAGCTCGATTCCGGCGCGACGCTGGAGCACTGGCAGATCGCCTACCAGACTTACGGCGAACTCAATGCGGCGCGCTCCAACGCTGTCCTGGTCTGCCACGCCCTGACCGGCGACCAATACGTCGCGAGCCGCAACCCGGTCACCGGCAAGGGCGGCTGGTGGACGGCGATGGTCGGGCCGGGCAAGCCGATCGACACCGACCGCTTCTTCATCATCTGCGCCAATGTGCTTGGCGGCTGCATGGGCACGACCGGCCCGGCCTCGACCAATCCCGAAACGGGCAAGCCCTGGGGCCTGTCCTTCCCGATGGTGACGATCCGCGACATGGTGCGGGCGCAGGCGCATCTCGTCGACGCACTCGGGATCGACAGCCTGTTCTGCGTCGCCGGCGGCTCGATGGGCGGGATGCAGGTGCTGCAATGGGCGGCAAGCTATCCGACGCGGGTGTTCTGCGCCCTGCCGCTCGCCACCGCAGCCAAGCATTCGGCCCAGAACATCGCCTTCCACGAGGTCGGCCGGCAGGCGGTGATGGCCGATCCGGACTGGCGCCAGGGCCGCTATCTCGACGAGGGCACGAGGCCCTCCAAAGGGCTCTCGGTCGCACGCATGGGCGCGCACATCACCTATCTCTCGGAACCGGCGCTGCACCGCAAGTTCGGCCGCAAGCTGCAGGAGCGCAGCGCGCCGACCTTCACCTTCGACGCGGATTTCCAGGTCGAGAGCTATCTCCGCTACCAGGGCATCAGCTTCGTCGAGCGCTTCGACGCCAATTCCTATCTCTATGTCACGCGGGCGATGGACTATTTCGACCTCGGCGCCGACCATGACGGCGTTCTGGCCAAGGCCTTCGCCGGGACGCGGACGCGGTTCTGCGTCGCCTCGTTCACCTCGGACTGGCTGTTTCCGACCACCGATTCGCGCGCCATCGTGCATGCGCTGAACGCAGCGGGTGCCTCTGTCTCCTTCGTCGAGCTGGAGAGCGACAAGGGCCACGACGCCTTCCTGCTGGAGGAGCCCAACCTGTTCGCGACGACGCGCGGCTTCATCGGCGCCGCGGCGCGAGCCAGGGGGATCTGAGCATGGCGCTGGCGGACACCCAGACCAATCGCATCGACCTGCGTCTCGTCGCCGAGATGGTGACGCCGGGCTCGCGCGTGCTCGATGTCGGCTGCGGCGACGGCGAATTGCTGTCGCTGCTCGCCGAGACCCGGGGCGTCGACGGGCGCGGCATCGAGCTCTCGCCCGAGGGCGTCGCCGGCTGCGTCGCGCGCGGGCTCTCGGTGATCCAGGGCGACGCCGACACCGACCTCGCCGACTATCCTGACGACTCGTTCGACTACGTCATCCTCTCGCAGACCATCCAGGCGACGCGCAATCCGCGACTGGTTCTGGAGCAGATGCTGCGCATCGGCCGGCGCGCCATCGTCTCCTTCCCGAATTTCGGGCATTGGCGCATGCGCACCCAGGTCTTCTTCATGGGCCGGATGCCGGTGACCGACTCCCTGCCCTACACCTGGTGGGAGACGCCCAACATCCATTTCTGCACGATCCGCGACTTTGTCGCGCTCTGCGATGCGGTCGGCGCGGAAAAGGAGCGCGCCGTCGCGCTCGACGTCTCCGGCGGCAGGGTCGGCGTCAGCGCGCCCTGGTGGTTCTGGAATCTCTTCGGCGCCCAGGCGGTGTTCCTGCTGAAGCGGGGCTAACCCCGCGTGTCATGCTCGGGCTCGACCCGAGCATCTCAGGCCGGAAGAGGCTCCGGTCAGCGCTCTCTCATCATGAGATTCTCGGGTCTGCGCTTCGCTCCGCCCGAGAATGACGACCTTGGTCAAAACGCCTCTTCCCAGTTCCGGCTCAGCCGCATCGCCGAATTGATCAGGCCGACCATCGAATAGGTCTGCGGGAAATTACCCCAGAGCTCGCCGGTTTCCAGATCGGCGTCCTCCGAAAGCAGGCCGAAGCTGTTGCGCCGCGTCAGGATGCGATCGAACAGCTCCTTGGCCTCGTCCTTGCGGCCGATGGCGTGCAGCGCATCGACATACCAGAAGGCGCAGATCAGGAAGCCGGTGTGCATGAAGCCGAAATCGTCCTGCGTGCCGTAGCGCAGGATCAGGTCGCCGCGCCCCAGCTCGCGGCCGATCGCCTCGACCGTCGCGATGTAGCGGGGATCGTCGGGGGTGACGAAGCCGAGCTCGGCGATCAGCAACAGGGTCGCGTCGAGATCGGCGCCGTCGAAGGTCGAGACGAAATGGCCCTTCTCCTGATTCCAGATCCGGTCGGAGATGATGCCCTTCAGGCGCTTGCCCTCGCTGCGCCAGTACTCCTTGCGGTCGGCGCGGCCGAGCGTGCCGGCGATGCGGGCGAGCCGGTCGCAGGCCGCCCAGCACATCACGCTTGAGAAGGAGTGGACCACCTCCTTCTCGCGCAGCTCCCAGGGGCCGGCATCGGGCTTGTCGAAGACGGCGATGGCGCGTTCGCCCATGCGCTCGAGCTGGGCGAAGAGGGCCTCCTTGCCGGGCTGGATCAGGCGGCGGTCGAAGAAGGAATGGGTCGCGGCCAGGACGACGGCGCCATAGCCGTCGTTCTGAATTTGGGTCGCCGCGCCGTTGCCGACGCGCACCGGTTGATGACCGCGATAACCGGCGAGGTTAGGCACCTCGAACTCGCGCAATTCGCCGCCGCGCGTGATCGGATAGAGCGGCGGCAGATGCTCGGCGCCGCTCTCGGAATAGGTGTCGACGATGTTGGTGATGAAGCCGAGATAGTCCTCCATCGTCCGCGTCGTGCCGAGACGATTGAGGGCGTGGACGACGAAATAGGCATCGCGCAGCCAGCAGAAACGATAGTCCCAGTTGCGCTGCGTGCCCGGCGCCTCCGGGATCGAGGTGGTCAGCGCCGCGACGATGGCGCCGCTTTCCTCGAAGGAGCAGAGCTTCAGCGTGATCGCGGCGCGGATGACCTCGCGCTGCCATTCGAAGGGGATCGAGAGCGAGCGGACCCAGTCGCGCCAGTAGTCGGTGGTCTTGTCGAGGAATTCGCGCGAGGTCGTCTCGATCTCGGCACGCAGCGCCTCGTCCGAGCCGATAAAGAAGGAGAACGGCTTCTCGACCGCGAAGGGGATGCTCTCCAGCACATAGGAGACGGGCGCGTCGGTGGTCAGCCGGATCGTCTGGTCGGCGCCGACGAAGCGGACATGGTTGGAGCCGCGAGTGATCTCGTCCGGCTCCTCGCCGAGGCCGAGACAGGGCTTGACCACGACGCGAATGCGCGGGCGCCCGGAGATGCGCCTGACGCGGCGCACCAGTTGCGGCGGCCGGAAGAAGCGCTCGAAGCGGACGAAGCGCGGCGCGAAGTCGAGGATCTCCAGCGCGTTGCCCTGGTCGTCGGAGAGTACCGAGGAGAGGATCGCGGTGTTGTCGAGATAGCTCTGCTCGCAGCGGGTCATGCCGACCATCTCGATGGCGAAGACGCCCTTCTTCGGCATGGCGTCGCCGTCGTCGATCTGGTTGTCGATCAGCGAGCAGAAGACCGGGTCGCGGTCGAAACGCGGAAAGCAACTCCAGACGATGCGCGCCTGCCGGTCGATCAGCGCGGCGATCGTGCAGTTGCCGATGACGCCGAGATCGAGCGAGGCCACTCTCGGCGAGGCGGTGGTCGTCACAGTCATGCCAGTTCCTGAAGTCAGCTCTGAAGGAAGGATTCGAGCGTGAGGTCGCCGCCCTCGGCGGCCGCGAGAAGCACATGGCGCAACGCAGTCGGTGAGGCCAGGCGATGACGAGCGCAGGTCTCGCCGCCGCCGATCCGGATCGACAGGCCGTCGGCAGCGTTGACCGCGGTGAAGCCGTCCTCGTCGGTGATGTCATCGCCGATGAACACCGGCGTGCGGCCGGCATAGGTTTCCTGCTGCAGCAGCCAATTGATCGCGCCGCCCTTGCTCGCGGTCGCAGGAACCAGCTCGGCGACCGCCTTGCCGCGCTGGAGGCGCATTGTCGGACCGATCTCGGCGGCGACGTCCTCCATCAGCGCCAGCGCTTCTTCGGCGAGAGATGGCGCCAGTCGCCAGTGCAGCGCGACGGACTGGCGCTTATCCTCAACGATCACACCGACATGGGCGTTGGCGAAGCGGACCATCTTGCGAGTCGCGGCGTGCAGCGCTTCCGAAGGAGGGGCGAGCGGAGCCTCGGCGCCGCCGAGACGGATCTGGGCGCCATGCAGGCCGGCCGCGTCGAACCGGTAGGGCGCCATCATCTCGTCGAGCAAGGCGACGGGCCGCCCGGAGACCAGAGCGAGCGCGCCGCCTAGTCGCTGGCGCAGCGCCTCCAATGCACCCGGCAGGCGCCGGTCGATCTTCACGTCCTCCGGCGAGGGCGCGATCTCGACCAGGGTTCCGTCGAAATCCAGGAACAGCGCGATCTGCCCGGTCAGGGCAGCGGCTTTTTCGGGAGGCTCGGCAATTTCGGGGGCGGGGCTCAGCATCTCTGACATGGCGCTCTGGTTAGAAGGCGAAGCGGGCGAAAGGACGACAATCGGCAGATGGTCCCCTCATCGCCACATTCGAGGTTCAGTTTGGCACGAGGTCGCCATGATCCGGTCACGGCGGCGACGCGATCCGGCCGGGGAGCCGGCCTGCACACGAAACATTACGCCTGCCCGCGCGTTCTGTTCCCGCGCCCTTGCGGCAAGCGTCAGCGAAAAAGTGAGGCATCATGCGTCTTGTCGTCGTGTCCAACCGCGTCACCATGCCCGAACGTGGCGAAAAGGTGGCGGCAGGTGGCTTGGCGGTCGCGCTCCGCTCGGCACTCGAACAACATGGCGGCCTGTGGTTCGGCTGGAGCGGGGGGACCAAGGCCGAACCAGCGAGCAGCGTCGAGCCGCTGCGGCACGGCAAGGTCAGCTACGCCGTCACCGACCTGACCGAAGCAGAGCGACAAAGCTATTATCTCGGCTTCGCCAACCGCGCGCTCTGGCCATTGATGCACTACCGGCTCGGGCTGACCGAGTTCAGCCGCTCCGACTATGCCGGCTATCTCGGCGTCAACCGCCGCTTCGCCCGGCTGCTGATGCCGCTGCTCCAGCCCGATGACGTCATCTGGATCCACGACTACCATCTGATCCCGCTCGCGGCCGAGTTGCGCCGGCGCGGCGTCACCAACCGGATCGGCTATTTCCATCATATTCCCTGGCCGTCGGCAGATGTGTTCGGCGCCCTGCCCTTCTCGTCGACGCTGATCAGCACGATGACAGCCTACGACCTCATCGGCATGCAGACCCAGAACGACGTGGCGAACCTGATCGGCGGGCTGGTCGCGCTCTGCGGGGCGCGGCGCGAGGGCAACCGGGTCAAGGCCGGCCAGCGCGAGGCGGTGGTGCAGGCCTTCCCGATCGGCATCGACGTCGAGGGTTTCCGCAAGCTCGCCCAGGCATCGGTCCGGGCGGTGACGCAGCCGGTGCGGGCGACGACAGCGCCACTCGGCAGCCGCAAGCTGGTGATCGGCGTCGACCGCCTCGACTATTCCAAGGGAATCGTGCAGCGGCTCGAGGCCTTCGGGACCTTCCTGCGCAACCATCCGGAACATCGCGGCGAGGTAGGCCTGCTGCAGATCGCGCCGCCCTCGCGCAGCGACGTACCCGAATATGCCGAGCTCGACCGGATGTCGGACGAAGTCGCCGGTCGGCTCAATGCCGCGCTCGGCGAATTCGACTGGACGCCGATCCGCGTGGTGAAGAAGGCCTATTCCCGCAGCGCCCTCGCCGGTCTTTACCGGCGCGCCCAGGTCGGGCTGGTGACGCCGATGCGCGACGGCATGAACCTCGTCGCCAAGGAATATGTCGCGGCGCAGAATCCCGACAACCCCGGCGTGCTGGTGCTGTCGCGCTTCGCCGGCGCGGCGCAGCAGCTCGGCGAGGCGCTGATCGTCAACCCGTTCGACACCCATGAGGTGGCCGAGGCGATCAGGACGGCCCTTGCCATGCCGCTATCGGAACGGCAGCGTCGCTTCGAGCGGCTCTACGCGACGATCTCCTCGACGGACATCGACTGGTGGACGTCGCGCTATCTCGCCGCGCTCTCCGGCCTCGATGCCCCCAGCGGCGACATTGTGCCGCCGGGGCGGCCCAAAACGCTGCGCAGCACACGCAAATCGGGCACGAATACCAGATCCGCACGCGCCGATATGCCGCCTCAGGCCGCCCGGCCGACACACGGCAAAGGCGACTCGGCACGCGGCAAGGCCTTGCCGAACGCTCCCTCCGCTGGCTAGAAGCAGCCCGATAGGGGCAATCAGCCCAGCTTGCGCTTGCGACTCAGCGGTTGCGGTGTCAGGTCTGCGGGGGGTATCCGGCTGAAACAGCCGTGGAGGCGGGCGGAGGGCTTTGTTGATGCGAGGCGCACTCGGGGGATCGGGCGTGCTGCTGCGCCGTCTCCGCGAGGTGATGGCGGCGCCGGTCAGTCCGCAGGAGCGGCTCGACAGGCTCGTCGTCGTGATCGCCGGCAACCTCGTGGCCGAGGTCTGCTCGGTCTATGTCCTGCGTGAAGATTCCTCGCTCGAACTCTACGCCACCGAAGGCCTCAATCGCGAGGCGGTCCACCTCACCACCATGCGGGCCGGCGAAGGCCTGGTCGGCCTGATCGCCAGCGAGGCGGAACCGCTCGCGCTCTCCGACGCACAGTCGCATCCGGCCTTCTCCTACCGGCCAGAAACCGGCGAAGAGATCTATCGCTCCTTCCTCGGCGTCCCGATTCTGCGCGGCGGCGCGGTGATGGGCGTGCTCGTCGTGCAGAACCGCGCCTCGCGCGTCTACAGCGAGGACGAGGTCGAGTCGCTGCAGACCACGGCCATGATCATGGCCGAGATGATCGCGGCCGGCGGCCTGAAGGCCCTGTCGAAGCCCGGCGCGACCATCGGGCTCGACCGGCCGATCCACAGCATCGGCACCACGCTCGCCGACGGCGTCGGCCTCGGCCATGCCGTGCTGCACGAGCCGCGCGTCGCGATCACCAACCTGATCGCCGAGGACCCTGGCCGCGAGGTGCAGCGGCTGGAAGCAGCGATCGCGACGATGCGGCTCGCCATCGACGAACTGATCGAGCGCGGCGACGTCGCCCATACCGGCGAGCACCGCGACGTGCTCGAAACCTTCCGCATGTTCGCGCACGACCAGGGCTGGCTCAGGCGCATGCGCGAGGTGGTGATGACCGGCCTCACCGCCGAGGCCGCGGTCGAACGCGTGCAGTCGGACACCCGCGCCAAGATGCTGCGCCAGACCGACCCTTACCTGCGCGAGCGCCTGCACGATCTCGACGACCTCGCCAACCGTTTGCTGCGCACGCTGGTCGGCAAGTCCAACGGCGTCACGCGCGAGGATTTGCCGGAGAACGCCATCCTGATCGCGCGCTCGATGGGGCCGGCGGCGCTGCTCGACTATGACCGCCGGCATCTGCGCGGCGTCGTGCTCGAGGAAGGCGGCCCGACCAGCCATATCGCCATCGTGGCGCGTGCGCTCAACATCCCGGTGGTCGGCGAGATCGCCAACGCCACCGCGCTGATCCAGGCGGGCGACGCCGTCATCGTCGACGGCCAGGCCGGCGAGGTGCAGATCCGGCCGCAGCCCGATGTCGAGAACGCCTACAAGGACAAGGCGCGCCTGCGCGCCCGCAAGCAGGAGCAGTACCGCAAGCTCAAGACGCAGCCCGCGATCACGAAGGACGGCGTCGAAATCCAGCTGCAGATCAATGCCGGCCTGCTCGTCGACATGGCCAATCTCGAGGAGACCAACGCCTCCGGAGTCGGCCTCTTCCGCACCGAGCTGCAGTTCATGGTGGCGCCGCACATGCCGACCACGGCCGAACAGCAGGCGCTCTACGATGCCGTGCTCAAGGTCGCGAACGGCCGGCCGGTGACATTCCGGACGCTCGACATCGGCGGCGACAAGGTGCTGCCCTATATGGAGCGGCTGGAAGAGGAGAACCCGGCACTAGGCTGGCGCGCCATCCGTATCGGCCTCGACCGCCCCCGGCTGCTGCGCGCGCAGGTGCGGGCCCTGCTGCGGGCCGGCGCCGGCAGCGACATGAAGATCATGCTGCCCATGGTGGCCACGGTGAACGAGTTCCTGCGCGCACGCACGCTGGTGCGGCGCGAGCTCGCCATGCTGGAGCGCGACGGCCGCCCGGCGCCGGCCAGCCTCAAGCTCGGTGTCATGGTCGAAGTGCCCTCGCTGCTGTTCGAGTTGCCGGAGATCGCCCGCGAGGCGGACTTCCTCTCGATCGGCACCAATGACCTGATGCAGTTCCTGTTCGCGGCCGATCGCGAGAACAAGCGTGTATCCGATCGCTTCGACCCGCTCGGCGCCGCTGGCCTGCGCGCGCTGCGCAACATCATCGACGAAGCCGGCAAGGCGGATTGCCCGGTCACCGTCTGCGGCGAGATGGGCGGCAAACCGATCGAGACGCTGGCGCTGATCGCGCTCGGTTATCGATCCTTCTCGATGTCTGCCGCATCCGTCGGACCGGTCAAGGCGATGCTGCGTGCGCTCGACGCCGGCAAGGCGCGCCAGCGCCTCGATGCCTGGATGTCCTCTTCCGATGGCGCCGCCAGCCTGCGCCCGCTCATCGCCGCACTCGCCGCCGAGATGAAGGTGCCGGTCTAGCGACACTTCACTCGCCGACCGCGCACGCCTCCCTTTTTCCGTTCAGATCGTTTCCGCACCATGTCGCTCCAGCTCCCGCAAGATCGCCTCGACTCGATCGTCGCCCGCCATGCCGCGGCGAGCGACGCCATCAACCATGCGACCGAGGCGGCCCGCGTCGTCGAACTGTCGAAGGAACTCGCCGAGCTCGACCCCGTCGTCGCGGCGATCACGGCCTGGCGCAAGGCGCAAGTTGGGCTGGAGGAGGCGCTGGCGCTGATCGACGATCCCGCCATCGACGCCGAGATGCGCGACCTCGCCTATGAGGAGCGCGACGCGGCCAGGGCCGAGATCGATGCGCGCGCCCGCGAGATCCTGATTGCGCTGCTACCCAAGGACGCCGCCGACGAACGCGGCGTCATCCTCGAAGTCCGCGCCGGCACCGGCGGCGACGAGGCCTCGCTCTTCGCCGGCGACCTGCTGCGCATGTACCAGCGTTATGCCGCCGGCAAGGGCTGGAGCGTCGACATCCTGACTGAGAGCGAGGGCACGGTCGGCGGCTTCAAGGAGGTCATCGCCGAGATCGCCGGGAAGGGCGTCTATGCCAGGCTGAAATACGAATCCGGGGTGCACCGCGTGCAGCGCGTGCCGGACACCGAGACGAGCGGGCGCATCCACACCTCCGCCGCGACCGTCGCCATGCTGCCGCTCGCCGGCGAGGTCGACGTCACCCTCGACGAGAAGGATTTGCGCATCGACACGATGCGCGCCCAGGGCGCCGGCGGCCAGCACGTCAACAAGACCGAGTCGGCCGTCCGCCTCACCCATATCCCGACCGGGATCGTCGTGCTGGTCCAGGACGAGCGCTCGCAGCACAAGAACAAGGCACGCGCCTACGAGCTGATGCGGGCCAAGCTCTATGACATGGAACGCAGCCGCGCCGATGCAGAGCGCTCGGCCGACCGGCGCTCGCAGGTCGGCTCGGGCGACCGGTCCGAACGCATCCGCACCTACAACTTCCCGCAAGGGCGCGTCACCGACCACCGCATCAATCTGACGCTCTACAAGCTCGACGAGATGATGCAGGGGCTGGTGCTCGACGAGATCATCGATGCGCTGACGGCGCAGCGCCAGGCTGAGCTGCTCGCCGAGCAAGGCAGCGTGTGAAACCTTCGCCTCTCTCGCGCGTTCTGGACGCATCGACCAATTTCATGGGGAGGATAGAGATATGAAAGTCCTGTTCAGCGCCATCGCCCTCGCCGCCGCCGTCGCCTTCGTGCCGGCATCCGTGGGTGCGCAGGAGCGGACCGCCAAGAAGATCCTCGGCGGCCAGCCAGCGACACTGCACAACGCCAAGACCGAGTCGCAGGCGCGGCGCGATTGCCAGCGCCAGTATCGCGGCGCTAGGGAGAGCAAGTCCGCGCTGCGGATCAAGATGAAGGACTGCATCCGCGAGGGGATGCAGGGCAACTGACCGGCTCCGCGCCGGCCCAAGGATACGCTTGACCGGCATAACCAGACCGACTGACGCGATCGCGCCCGTTGCCTTGCCGGCAGCGGGCGAAACCGCGTCTGCGGCCAGGAAGGCGATCGCGCTGGTGCTGAAGCGCGCCGGCATCGCCGATTTCACCTTCGAAGCCCGTATCCTGATCGAGGACCTCGCTGCCGACGACGATCCGATCGACCAAGCGGCCGCTGTACGGCTCAGCGATGCCGTTGCCCGCCGTCTCGCCGGCGAGCCGCTCTGGCGTGTCCTCGGTGCTCGCGAGTTCTGGGGCCTGAGCTTTTCACTCTCGCCGGGAACGCTGGAGCCAAGACCGGACAGCGAAACCTTGATCGAGGCGGCGCTCAGCCATCTCGCACTGCGCCGGCACGAGAGGCTGCGCACGCTTGATCTCGGCACCGGAACGGGCTGCCTCCTGATTGCGACCTTACGTGAATTTCCACAAGCGACCGGGCTCGGGATCGACCTTTCGCCTGATGCAGTCGCGACCGCGACGGGCAACGCCGCCCGCAACGGCGTCGCCGAGCGCGCCGCCTTTCGTCAAGGCAACTGGACAACCGGTATCGACGAGCGCTTCGACCTTATCCTGTCGAATCCGCCCTATATCGACAGCGCCGAGATCGCTGGCCTGGACCCGAATGTCCGCGAATACGATCCGCTGCTCGCCCTCGATGGCGGCCCGGACGGGCTCGACGCCTATCGCGCCCTCGCGGCCGCCCTGCCCGGCCATCTGCAGCCTGGCGGCCTCGCCATCCTGGAGATCGGGGCTGGACAGGAAGAGGCCGTCCTCGCGCTGATGAGGCAGGCGGGCCTGCGCCATCTCGACTCGCGCCGTGACCTCGGCGGCCATATTCGCGCCCTCGTCTTCGGGCACGCCCCCTGATCAATGCACAGCAAGCTACGCGAATTTGCTTGGAAGAAGCGGCAAAACCAGCTATGCACGCATGGTCTTGAAGACAGTGTCGACAGCACATAACCTTTGGCCAGGTTCCGCAGAGCGGACCGAACCCTCGGATCACTGCCAGAATCGACGTTACTGACATAGCGAGACCGAGGCTCCGAATGGGCGAGACGCCGTTCGGAGGGGGAGCCGGCAGGCTCCATTGGAAAGAGCGCGTGAAGACCCATACCGGCGCAGAGCCCTTCCAGGTCGAGTTTCCCACGCGCGGCGCCGCAACCCGCCGCGCGACACGATGTGCATGACGGCCTCAAGGTTGCTTCGAATGAACATAACGCGAGACAGACGCGAATGAGACCAGGTCAGAACCGGCGTATGCGCGGCCGCAACAACAACAATAACAACAACAATGGCAACCGGAAATCTCCCAACCCGCTGCAGCGGAGCTACGAGTCGAACGGCCCGGACGTCAAAGTCCGCGGCACGGCACAGCATGTCGCGGAGAAATACCTGCAGCTCGCCCGCGATGCTCAGTCCTCGGGCGACCCTGTCGCAGCCGAGAACTATTTCCAGCACGCTGAGCACTATTATCGCATCCTGCTCGCTGCACAGGAGCAGATGACCCAGCAGTTCGGGCACACCTTCCAGCTCAATCGCGCCTTCGTCGAAGATGCCGACGAGCTCGAGGAGGAGGGCGAAGAGGAGGCTGCCTTCCAGGGCGGCCAGCCGCAGGGTGAGCGTCAGCACAACGGCGTGAACGGTCATGGCGGCCAGCGCCAGGACGGTGAGGAAGGCGAAGGCGGCAGCCAGAACAACGGCCAGCGCTTCGACCGGCCACCCCGCCAGGAGCGGCAGGACCGCAATTTCGACCGCAACGGCCAGCGCCGCTTCGATCGTAATGATCGCCAGGATCGCCAGGATCGCAATGACCGTGGCGATCGGCCGGAGCGGGGCGAGCGTCGCTTCGACCGGAATGAAGGCCAGAACGGTTCCTATGCTCCGCGTCCCGAGGCTCAGCCCGGTGCCGAGCAGCCGGACATCGCGCCGGTCCAGGGCCAAGGCCAGGGCGAGCGCCGTTTCGAGCGGCCTGAACGCCAGGAGCGCCAAGAGCGCCCCGACAGGCCGCCGCGTGGCGAGCGTCCCTCGCGCCGCGACCGCGACGAGGCCCGGGCCAGCAACAGCAGTGAAGAGCAGGATGCTCCCGCCGGCCTGCCGGCTTTCCTGACCACGCCGACACGCGTACCGATCGCGATCGCCGAGGAGGCCGAGGCTCCGGTCGCCGCCCCAGTGGCAGCAGCTCCGACGGACGCCGTGGAGGCCGCGCCCGAGGCCGGCGAGAAGCCAAAGCGCCGGGCTCCCCGGCGGCGTTCGCCGCGCGAGGTGATGGACGCCCTCGGCGGTGATGGCGGCGAGACCCCGGCCGAATAATCCGGCCGGCAGAACGAGATCATGGAAAGGGCCCGCAAGGGCCCTTTCGCTTTTTCAGGCGACGCCGAGCGCCGCCGGTTCACTGGCCTCGACCAGCCGCAGCCGCTCGCCCTCGCCGAGCGTTCCACCGCTGATGATCCGGCAGTAGATGCCGCAGTCGACGTGGCCATAGCCCTTCATGAGCGCCTTGGGGATCTGCAGGTCACGCGCGCCCGTCACCGGGTCGACATTGGTGGCGGCGCAGCGCTCGATCCGCTTGATCACCTGGAGTCGCAAGCCCGACGGCGCGACGAGCTCGCGATCGACCAGATCGAGCTCGGCCCAGGCCGGCAGGTCCTCGACCATGACATTGCCGCGGAAGCGCAGCGGATCGACGGGCACGCCGAGCCGCGCCTCCAGGTCGGCGACGCTGGCGAGGTTGATGATCGAGACGAAGCCTGAGCGGGAGTCGGTGAAGCGGTAGCCCTCCAGCGCTGCCAGCAGGCGCGGCTCGCCGCGCAGTTCCTCCGGCATGAAAGCCTTGAAGAAGGCGCTGAGCTGTTCACGGCCGGTGGCGGTCCCGGTGGCGGCCCTGGTCTCCCTGCCGTCATGGCCGATGACGAGATCGCCGCTGCCATCGTCGTAACGCGTCCGCAGGCGCGCCAGCGACTCGTTGCGCATCAGCATCAGGTATTTGATCTTGGGCTGATGCACGGGCTCAGCCGGATCGAAGCCGGAGGGGCCGTTCTCGATGGCGAAGAGCCGATCACCGGGAAAATAACCGCCTGTCGGCAGTTCGGCCCGGCTCAGACGCTCGGGCGACAGGCCCTTGACCGGGTAGCGATACAGCGAAGCGACGCGCATGGGCCCTGCCCTTCCGATTACGAGGCGGCGGACCCTGCCATGACGGGCGTTTCGACGCCACCGAGGCCGTTGCCATATCCGATGAAAGGATTGCATCGGTCAGATCAATGCGCCTGCTCGCCCTCCTCCTCGTCCAGGATCGAGCGCTGGCAGCCCCAGCCGGAGAGCACATCGTCGATCGCATCGGCGACGAAGAAGCGGGCGGCGTCGCGTTCGTAGCCCTCGGCGAGCAGATGATCGTAGTCGGTATGGGCGTGCCGGACATGGGAACCCAGCGCGAGCCAGAGCGCGGACGAGGGCGGCAGCGCCTTCATCTGCACGCGACCAGCCAGCGCCAGCACCGTCTCGGCATCGGCCAGCGGGATGCCCGGCACGAGCGCCCGCAACGCCTTTCGAATCGCCTGTTGCCGCCTGGTGCCGACCATGCCGGCAGGCTGGCCGCAGGCTTTGACAAAGGTCAACGCCAAAGCTGCACCCACCCCCTTCCGTTGCGGGAAAGCAACACTATCTTTGGAGGCGAAGGGCTGCCCGTCAGGGGGCCCTATCCTGATGAAAGCAGCCGGCTCCGCCGCTTCGGGGCGCGACCGGCGGGCGGAGGTAACCGAATGAACATCGAGAAGTATACCGACCGGGCGAAGGGATTCCTGCAGGCCGCGCAGACCATTGCGATGCGCGAGAGCCATCAGCAGTTCACGCCCGAGCATGTGCTGAAGGCGCTGCTCGACGACAGCGAGGGCATGGCGGCCGGCCTGATCGACAGGTCGGGCGGGCAGTCGCGGGAGGCCAGGCAACTGGTCGACGCGGCCCTCGCCAAGCTTCCCAAGGTCAGCGGCGCCGGCGCATCGAGCCTGCATCTGACACCGGCGCTGGCGCGCGCCTTCGATACGGCCGAGAAGGCTGCCGACAAGGCTGGCGACTCGTTCGTCACGGTCGAGCGGCTGCTGCTTGCGCTCGCGATCGAGAAGGACAGCGAGGCCGGAAAGATCCTGGCCAAGTCTGGTGTCACGCCGCAGAGCCTCAACACCGCGATCGAGGCGATCCGCAAGGGCCGCACCGCCGATTCCGCATCGGCCGAGCAGGGCTATGACGCGCTGAAGAAATACGCGCGCGACCTCACCGCCGCGGCCCGCGACGGCAAGCTCGATCCCGTCATCGGCCGCGACGAGGAGATCCGTCGCACCATCCAGGTGCTGAGCCGCCGTACCAAGAACAATCCCGTGCTGATCGGCGAGCCCGGCGTCGGCAAGACCGCCATCGCCGAGGGCTTGGCGCTGCGCATCGTCAACGAAGACGTGCCCGAGAGCCTGAAGGACAAGGAATTGCTCGCCCTCGACATGGGCGCGCTGATCGCCGGCGCGAAATATCGCGGCGAGTTCGAGGAGCGGCTGAAGGCCGTGCTCTCCGAGGTCTCGGCCGCGGCGGGCGGGGTCATCCTGTTCATCGACGAGATGCACACGCTGGTCGGCGCCGGCAAGACCGACGGCGCGATGGATGCCTCCAACCTGCTGAAGCCCGCTTTGTCCCGCGGCGAGCTGCACTGCGTCGGCGCGACCACGCTCGACGAGTATCGCAAATATGTCGAGAAGGATGCGGCGCTGGCGCGGCGCTTCCAGCCCGTCTTCGTCGACGAGCCGACGGTCGAGGACACGATCTCGATCCTGCGCGGCCTGAAGGAGAAGTACGAGCAGCATCACCGCGTGCGCATCACCGACTCAGCGCTGGTCTCGGCCGCGACGCTGTCGAACCGCTACATCACCGACCGGTTCCTGCCGGACAAGGCGATCGACCTCGTCGACGAGGCCTCGGCGCGCCTGCGCATGCAGGTCGATTCCAAGCCCGAGGAGCTCGACTCGATCGACCGCGAGATCGTCCGGCTGAAGATCGAGCAGGAGGCGCTGAAGAAGGAGAGCGACGCCGGCTCGAAGGAGCGCTTGAAGCGGCTGGAGTCCGAGCTCACCGAGCTCGAGGCGCGCTCGGCCGCGATCACCGCGACCTGGAAGGCCGAGAAGGACAAGCTCGGCCAGGCGGCGGAGATTAAGACCAGGCTCGACAACGCCCGCAACGAGCTCGCCCAGGCGCAGCGCAAGGGCGAGTACCAGCGCGCTGGCGAGCTCGCCTATGGCGAGATCCCGCAGCTCGAGAAGACGCTGGCCGAGATCGAGGCGAAGGGCGATGCGCCCGGCATGGTCGAAGAGGCCGTGACGCCAGACCATGTCGCGCAGGTCGTGTCGCGCTGGACCGGCGTGCCGGTCGACAAGATGCTGGAGGGCGAGAAGGAGAAGCTCCTGCACATGGAGCAGAGCCTCGGCGCCCGCGTCGTCGGCCAGGAGGAGGCTGTCGAGGCCGTCTCCAAGGCGGTCAGGCGCGCTCGCGCCGGCCTGCAGGATCCGAACCGGCCGATCGGCTCGTTCATGTTCCTCGGCCCGACCGGCGTCGGCAAGACCGAGCTGACGAAAGCCCTGGCGTCGTTCCTGTTCGACGACGAGACCGCGATGGTCCGGCTCGACATGTCCGAATACATGGAGAAGCACTCGGTCAGCCGGCTGATCGGTGCGCCTCCCGGCTATGTCGGCTATGAGGAAGGTGGCGCGCTGACGGAAGCGGTCCGGCGCCGGCCCTATCAGGTCGTGCTGTTCGACGAGGTCGAGAAGGCGCATCCGGACGTGTTCAACGTCCTGCTGCAGGTGCTCGACGACGGACGCCTGACCGACGGCCAGGGCCGCACGGTCGACTTCCGCAACGTGCTGATCATCATGACCTCGAATCTCGGTTCGGAGTATCTAGTGAACCAGCCCGAGGGCCAGGACAGCGACGCCGTGCGCGACGAGGTGATGGGCGTGGTCCGCCACGCCTTCCGGCCGGAGTTCCTGAACCGGATCGACGACATCATCCTGTTCCACCGCCTGCGGCGGTCGGACATGGGCGCGATCGTCGACATCCAGATGGCGCGTCTCGGCAAGTTGCTGATCGACCGGAAGATCGCGCTCGACCTTTCCGAAGAGGCACGCGACTGGCTGGCGGAGAAGGGCTACGATCCCGCCTATGGCGCGCGCCCGCTGAAGCGCGTGATCCAGAAGTCGGTACAGGACCCGCTGGCGGAATTGCTGCTCGCCGGTGCAGTTCGCGACGGCGAAAGCGTGCCGCTGACGGTCGGCCCGGCCGGGCTGATGCTCGGGGAATTTCCCGCCGCCAGCGAGAGCCGGCCGGCCGGAGTGGCACTCAACTGAAGTACGGCATCGCTGAAATGACGAAGGGCGCCGCTCACGCGGTGCCCTTTTTCTTTCTAGGCCGTCATTCTCGGCCGAAGCGCAGCGCAGAGCCGAGAATATCAGGACGAGAGGGCGCGGAGTTGGAACCCTCTCCGGCCTGAGATGCTCGGGTCAAGCCCCAGCATGACGGCTGTGCCGTCACTCCATCCGCGCCGCAGTCCGCATCACCGCCAGCGCCAGCGTCTGCGCCGCCGGGACGATGCTCTCGACCTCGAGGAATTCATCCGGCGTATGCGCCATGCCGCCGACCGGGCCGACGCTGCACAGCGTCGGGCAGCCCTGCGCCGCCGTGAAGCCGGAATCGGCGCAGCCGCCGGTATATTCCGCCGTCACCGCGATGCCCAAGCTTGCGGCTGCCTCGCGATAGGTGTCGTAGAGCACCAGTGAATCCGGCGTCTGCTCCAGCGGCACGAACTCGCCCTTGATGATCAGCTTCGCCGAGGAGCCCTCGACCACCGGCGTCTCGACGATGTCGCGGATCGCCTCGACCAGCGCCGCACGCTGCGCCGCTGTCTTGTAGCGCAGGTCGATCTCGCACCAGGCCGAAGGCGCGACGGTGTTGACGGTCTGGCCGCCGCCGATCAGGCCGACATTGACGGTGACGCCGGCGGCAAGATCGGTCAGCCCCTGCAGACGCGGGATCTTATGGCCGAGATCGACGATGGCCGAGACGCCCTTCTCGTAGTTGGCGCCGGAATGGGCCGCCTTGCCCAGGAACTCGGCCCGCATGAAGACGCCGCCCTTGCGGCCCGAGGTGATCGATTGCTTGTGGTCGCGGCCATAGTCGGTACCGGCCGGCAGCCGGCTCGGCTCGGCGTTGAAGACGCAGCGCGACTCGCGCGCCGCCGCCTCGATCACCGGGCGCGAGGACGGCGAGGCGATCTCCTCGTCGCTGGTGGTCAGCATCATCAATGGCGCCTTGAGGCCGCCATTGGCGGCGAAGGCGGCGGCGACGAAGGCCTCGATCACGAGACCGGCCTTCATATCGGCGACGCCCGGCCCATAGGCACGGCCATCGCGGATGGTGAAGGGCCGGCGGGTCGGCTCACCCTCGGGGAAGACGGTGTCGCGATGGCCGAGCAGCAGGATCGGCCGCTGGTCGTTCGCTGTCGGGTTAGGCAGGCGCGCCTTGACCGCATCGCCATAGCGGGTGTCGGGCTCGATCTCGACGGAAAGGCCGTTCGCCTCGTGGAAGCGGGCCAGAACCTGGCCGGCCCGGTCGACGCCTGCCTTGTCATAGGAGCCGGAGTCGGTATCGACCATCTCGCGGAGCAGATCGATCATCGCCTGCTTGCGCTCGCCGAGCCAGGCGAGGATGCGGGCTTCTTCCTGTGTCGTGTCGGTCATGATGGGCTTCCGTCCCGTGAGGTGACGGCGAGCTTAGCCAAGCCGTTCCGGCGACGATAGGAGAAGCGTGCAAGCCAGCCAGACCTCAGGCGCGGCTGGAATATGCGGAGATCCCACCAACAACGAGCCAGTGATTAAGCGAAAATTCAGCGTAATGAGACAGGCTGAGCAAGGGAGATTGGCCAATCGACCGCTATTGGCCATCTCCGCACAGCGCTCACAGGCCAACGCCCGCATGCAGACCGACTCCGCCGCAACCTATCTGACGCAATTGCGGCTGCGCGTCGGCGGCGCCCTGACCCTGGTGCTCTGGCTGTTCGTGCCGGCAACCATGCTGGCCTGGTTGGCCACTGGCGGATCCGGGCCGCTGGCACCCTTGCTGATCACGATCGGATCGGCGGCAGTCGCGACCCTGGCCTGGCGGAGCAACTCGACCGGCACGGCGACGCAGATCATCCTCTCGCTGGGCAGCACCGGCAGCGCTCTCGCCTTCACCTACGCACTCAAGGGCGCGAACTGGCACGAGGTGAGCGACTCCGTCCTCCTGATCATGCTGACATTGTCGGCCGGCTGGTGTGCCTGGCAGCCGCTCGTCGCCACGGCGATCATGGCGCTCGGCCATGGCAGTCTCATCGGCATGCTGATCTCCCGGTCGGGCGCCTCCGTGCAGGGAGATGCGCTCTTCCTCGTCGGCGTCATCATCCAGCTCGGCCTGTTGCTCTGGATCATCCGCCAACAGAGCCGGACGCTTGCGGCCGCAGGCGACATGGCTGCGCAGGCGCGGAAGGATGCCACGGTGCAGGCCGAGGAGCTGCACCAGGCGCAACTGCGGGACATGGAACGCGAAGCTGCCCGGCGCCAGACGACCCGGGACATCGTCGTCGGCTTCAACACGCAGTTCCTTGCGACGCTCGACACGGTTCTGCAGGATATCCGCGACCTGAAGGGGCGTGCCGCTTCCCTGAACGAGATCGCCGATATCGCCAATGGCGAGGTCACCGCCGTGGCCTCGACCTCGGAGGAATCCTCGCGCAACGTCTCGGACGTCGCCACTGCGACGGAACAGCTTTCGACCGCGATCACGGCGATCGACCGCCAGCTCGCCACCACCCAGGCGCTGGTTGCCGACATGAACGGCAGCGCCCGGACGACCGCCGGCTCGGTCGACGCGCTCGACCATGCCGTGCGGCGCATCGACGGCATCGTCGCCCTGATCCGCGGGATCGCCGAGCAGACCAATCTTTTGGCGCTGAACGCGACGATCGAGGCGGCGCGCGCCGGGGACGCCGGCAAGGGTTTCGCCGTCGTCGCCGGCGAGGTCAAGAGCCTGTCCCACCAGACCGCGATCGCGACGCAGGACATCGCCGGGCAGATCGCCGAGATCAAGCAGGCGACCTCCGGCGTGGTCGAGACCATCGCCAAATTGACCGCCGGCATGGCCGACATGGACGAGCGGACGATCTCGATCGCAGCAGCTCTGGAGGAGCAGGGCCAGATGACCCATGTCATCAGCCGCAGCATCGCCGAGGTCGCGACCGGCACGGAGTACCTGGCGCAGACCACCAACAACATCCGCGGCTCGGCCAACCAGACCCATGAGGTCGCGAGCGCGGTGCTCGCCTCGACCACGGCGCTCGAAGGCAAGGCCGAAGAGCTCGAAAGCGCCGTTCACCAGTTCCTGCAGCGCGTCTCGGCGGCCTGAGACCGCATTCAGGCGATCGGCTCGGCGGGGCCGGCTAGGCCGCCACCTCGCGCGCATTGGCACCGAGATAGGCGATGGCAGCCGCGACGCCGCCATCGCCATACGGGATGCCTTTCGCCTGCAGCGCCATCTCGACAGCACTCAGACTGCCCAGCACCATCGGCGCGTTGACATGGCCCATATGGGCGATGCGAAACGCCTTGCCGGTGAGATCGCCGATGGCGAGGCCGAGCGTCACGCCGCAGACCTCTCTCGCATAATCAGTGATGTCTGCCGGATCGCCGTCGACGAGGATGGTGGTGACCGAAGGTGCGCGCTGCGACGGCTCGACGACGTTGAAGCTCAGCACCTGGCCTTCAGCCCATTTCGACATCGCTGCCTGCGTCGCAGCAGCCAGCAGGGCGTGGCGCCGCCAGGCCGCTTCGAGGCCTTCCGCCAGGATCATGTCGAGTGCGGCGCGCAGGCCGAACATCAGATGCTCGGGCGGCGTACCGCAATGCTTCATGTAGAGCAGCGGGTCCATGCGCGCGGTCCAGTCCCAATAGGGCGTGCGCATTGTCGCCTGCCGGTGCGCATGCAGCGCTTTGCCGTTCGCCGCGACGAAAGCGAGACCAGGCGGCGTCATCAGCCCCTTCTGCGACGCGGACATCGCGACGTCGACGCCGAACTCGTCCATGTCGAACGGCATGCAGCCAAGGGCGGCGACGCCGTCGACCATGTAGAGCGCCGGATGGCCGGCGGCATCGATGGCGCGACGGATCGCCCGGATGTCGTTGACCACGCCCGAGGCGGTGTCGATCTGGACCGTCAGCACCGCCTTGATCGCGTGCTCCTTGTCCTGCCGCAGCCGCTCTTCCACCGCAGCCGGGTCGACGGCCGTACGCCAGGAGCCGGCGAGCACCTCGACATCGGCACCCATGAACCGGGCCATCTCGCCCCAGCCGATGGCAAAACGGCCACTGGCGAGCACCAGCACCTTGTCGCCGCGCGACAGGACATTGGTCAGCGCCGCCTCCCAGCCGCCATGGCCGTTGGCGGCGTAGAGGAAGGTCTCGCCCGTCGTGCGGAAGACAGCCTTGAGGTCGTCCAGCAGGGTTTCGGTCAGATCGACGATCGTCTTCGAGGCAAGCTCCTCGGCCGGGCGCATCATCGCCTGGAGGACGCGATCGGGAATATTGGTCGGGCCCGGCATTGCGAGCAGGACCCGGCCATTGGCAACACTCATGGAAAACTCCTGCCTGATGCGCCGCGCCGAGCGCGATGAGCCGGCAGCGATCCGACGGCGCGATGCATAAGCCTTGCTAACGGTGCAGAAATCGTTGCGCGCGGCCTGTCAGCGGCGCGCTTCGGCCGCCATGCGCACGGCAAAGCCGGCAAGCATCGTCGCCATCACCCAGCGCTGCACCAGCGCCCAGAACGGGCGCGTGCGCAGGAAGATGGCGATGCCGCCCGCAGCGAAGGTGATCAGCGTGTTGACGCTGACCGAGACGGTGATCTGGATGAAGCCGAGGATGATCGACTGGGTCAGCACGCTGCCCGCAGCCGGATCGATGAACTGCGGCAGCAGCGCCAGGTAGAACATCGCGATCTTTGGGTTCAGCAGGCTGGTGAGGAAGCCCATCATGAAGAGCTTGCGCGGCCCGTCATGTTTGAGCTCGCGGACATGGAAGGGCGAGCTGCCACCGGGCCGGACCGCCTGCCATGCCAGCCAGAGCAGGTAGGCCGCGCCGGCCAGCCGCAGCGCATCATAGGCGAAAGGCACCGCGAAGAGCAGCGCCGTGATGCCGAAGGCGGCGCACAAGACATAGAAGACGAAGCCGAGCGCGATGCCGCCGAGCGAGATCAGGCCGGAGGCCGGCCCCTGCGCGATCGAGCGCGAGATCAGGTAGATCATGTTCGGCCCCGGCGTCAGGACCATGCCGAAGGCGAGCAGGATGAAGGCGATCAAGTTGCTCGTGTCGATCATGGCGCGCTCCGGCCGCAAGGTGCGCGACCATGGCATTGCCGGCGAAACGACCGCAAGGCATGGACCATGCCGCTGCTGCATCGCCGCTATCCCGCACTGACGCCCCTGGCAGCAGGTGGCGGGAACGAGTCGCCGATTGCCGGGTTCATGGGCATCACCTCGGGGGGAATCCGTGCCATGATCATGTTCAGCCGCCTGCTCTATTCCGGCATTGCCGGCTCCTTGCTGCTGGCGTCCATATTGCTGATGGCGGTCGCAATCTCGCGCACCTTCACCGGCTTCCGGACCGGTGAAGGCGCGCTCGACACCATGCTCGACGGGATCGGCCTGGTGATCATCGCGGTCGCCGTCGCCGATGTCGGCAAGTTCCTGTTCGAGGAGGAGGTCATCGCCGATCGCGAATTGCGGCGGCCGGCGGAAGCGCGGGGTTCTCTCACCAAGTTCATGACGATCATCATCGTCGCGCTCAGCCTGGAATCGCTGGTGCTGATCACCAAGTCCGCGCGCGACAAGCCCGCCGATATCCTGTTCCCGTCCCTGCTGATGCTCGTCGCGGTCGCGGCGCTGGTCGGGCTCGGCCTGTTCCAGAAGCTGAGCCAACATGCGACGGCGGCGATCCCTGACGATGTCGAGGATAGCGAAGAAGAGCCGGACAAGATCACGAAGACGAAACCGCAGAGGCGGCCACGCCGTGTAGCGGGCGAGGAAGCCTAGTCGTCGGCCAGCGCCTCACGCACGGGCGTCTACCAACATCAGGTCGGTATCGTCAGGCTTTGCCCCCGCCGCGGTCAACATGGCGTGGACCTGACCGCGGTGGTGGGTCTGGTGATTGAAGAAGTGCATGACGAGCTGGGCTTTGGGTTTGGTCAGCTCGCGGCGCGAGATGCCCGACATCCAGGTCAGATCGCCGGCGAGCCATTCCAGCGTAAGCCCGGCAGCCCAGTCGCCGATCAGCGCATCGGTAACCCGCCGCTCGGCGACGAGCTCATCCCACGCCTCGATCATCCGGGAGGATTCGCTCCCGGGGACGGCAGGCTTCGGCGTACCGGCGAAACGCGAAAGCCACATCCTGTCGGCCCAAAGAAGATGGCAGAAAGTGCCGTGGATCGAGCGGAAGAAGGCGCCACGGTCGAGCCGGCGCGCTTCGTCGGCCAAGCCGTTGGCAGCAGCGTAGAGGCTTTCGTTCTGCCAACGGTTATAGCGCGCCATGGTCGTGACGAAGGCCTGGTCGATCATGGCGCGGTCTCCCTTCGGATCAGATGATATTGGCCTCGCGCAGGGGCGTACCGGCGACGATCCGCTCATGGCCGAGATCGGCAAGGTCGAGCGTGAGATAACGGCCGTTGACGATGTGCTCGGCGAGGCCGCGGCCGACGGCCGGGGATTGCTGCAGGCCATGGCCGGAGAAGCCGTTGGCGAGATAGAGGTTGGGCACGCCGACCGCCGGGCCGAGGATGGCATTGCCGTCGAGGCCGTTCATGTCATAGGGGCCGGCCCAGGCGCGGCCGGGCTTGATCGCCTCGAAGGCGGGCACGCGATGGGCGAGCGGCGCCCAGACATATTCCTCGAAAAAGGACCAGTCGACGTCCTCGACATCGGCGTCGGTCTCGATCCATTCGCGGTCGAGCTCCTCCGGCGGCGAGGAGCCGCAGATGAACATCTGCCCCTCACTGCCGCGCTTGCCTTCGGGGCGGACATAGGCGCCGGAGGTGTCGATCAGCAGCGGGCAGTCGTCGACCTCGCCCTTGCAGGTGAAGCTGTAGACATAGCGCTTCATCGACTTCACGGGGATGGCAACGCCGGCGGTGGCGGCGAGTCTCGCTCCATGCGTGCCGGAGGCGTTGACCGCAGCGGCGCAGGCGATGCGGCTGCCATCGGCCAGCTCGACGCCGGTGACGCGGCCGCCTTCGACGACATAGCCGGTGACTTCGCCCTGGCGATATTCGACGCCGAGTGCACGCGCCTTCTTGCGGAAAGCCTGCAGCAGGGCCCAGCCGTCGAACCAGCCCTCGCCGCTGACACCATAGGTGCCGCAGAGCAGGTCCGAAGTATTTAGCCAGCTGAATTTGCTGCGCAGCATTTCTGCAGCATAAAGCGCGACATCGGCACCCTCCTGCTGCTGAAGCGCTTGATTTTGCTCGAGAACCTTACGGCCCTCGTCGCCGGCGACATAGAGATAACCACCCTCGTGCAGATCGATCGAGGGCGCCTCGCCATCGACCGAGAGATGCTGGCCGATATTGCGCAAGAACGCGATGCCGAAGAGCGAGACGCGGATGTTCACCGCGCTTGAGAACTGCTGGCGGATCGAGGCGGCCGAGAGCGCCGAGGCCGAAAGCCGATAGGTCGGGTCCTTCTCGACGACGATGACCTTGCCCTTGAAGCCGGGATCGCTGGCGAGATTGTAGGCGACGGAGGAGCCGATCGCGGCGCCTCCGACGATGACGATGTCGGCCGAGGCTGGAGCGGAAGACATGAGTGACCTGCGCAAGCGGTGGTTCGTGATCTCAGCGCATGAATGACGACTCAACCGGCGCTTGTCGAGAGGCTAGTTCATCCCCTCGCATTCCCCGACGAGCCAGTCGCGGAAGGCGACCACCGCCGGCAGGCTCGCCTTGGCCTCGGGATAGACGAGGTAATAGCCCTCCGGTCCGCGCACCGGCCGGTCGACCGGGATGACCAGTGCGCCCGAGCGCAGTTCCTCCTCGACCAGGATGCGCGGCACGATGGCGACGCCGAGCCCCGCCACTGCGGCCTGCGCCACCATGGCGAACTGCTCGAAGCGCGGCCCCATCAGCGCCCGCTCCGGCGGCAGGCCCTGCTGCTCCAGCCAATTGGCCCAGGCCCGCGGCCGGGTCGATTGTTGCAACAAGGGCTGGCGCAGCAGGTCGGCGGCCTCCTTGAGGCCGCCACGCGCCACCAGTGCCGGCGCCGCGACCGGCACGACTTCCTCGCCCATCAGACGGTGCAGCCGCGCGCCCGGCCAGACCGGGAGGCCGAAATGGATGGCGGCATCGGCCGGGTCATGGGCGAAGTCGAAGGGCACCAGCTTGGTCGAGAAATTGATGGTGACGCCGGGATGAGCCTCGGTGAAGCGCGGCAAGCGCGGGATCAGCCAGCGCGTGCCGAAGGTCGGCAGGATGGCAAGATGGAGCAGCCCGGCGCCGCCGCGAAAGGCCATAGCCGAGAGCGTCGCAGCCGCCAGACGCGAAAGCCCGTCACGCACTTCGGCGGCATAGGCGCCGCCGGCCGGCGTCAGGCTGACGCGCTTCTTCACCCGCTCGAACAGCTTCAGGCCGAGATTCTGCTCGAGCAGCGCGATCTGGCGGCTGACCGCACCCTGCGTCAGGTTGAGCTCCTCGGCGGCGCGGGTGAAGCTGCCATGGCGCGCCGCCGCCTCGAAGGCGGCGAGCGCCGAGAGCGAGGGCACCGAGAGGCGGCCGGGAATGATCTCCGAATTCATGATCTCAACTCATCAAGTCGTGAGAACATATCGATTGCGGAGAGCGGCTGGAAGAGGGCATTGTGCAGTCGAATGCCGGGCTGCATATCGCAGCCCAATACGAGCCCTCATCCTGAGGAGCCGCGTAGCGGCGTCTCGAAGAATGCTCCAGATTGCGCCACCCTGGCGGGCTGGAACATCCTTCGAGACGCGCTTCCTTTGGAAGCGCTCCTCAGGATGAGGGCTGTGGTTCGCCGGCGATCAGGATCAGAGCACCCATGACGACCTCCCTTCCGAACGATGCCCTCGCCCTGCTGAAGCGCCTCGGCGTGCCCGAGAGCGCCTATGCCGGCGCCGGCCTCTCCGCCCGCTCGCCGATCACCGGCGAGAGCGTCGCGACGCTGCGCGAGACCTCGCCGGCGGAAGCGGAAGCCGCAATCGGCCGGGCCCAGTCCGCCTATCTCGCCTGGCGCAAGGTGCCGGCGCCGCGGCGCGGCGAGTTCGTCCGCCTGCTCGGCGAAGAGCTGCGCACGCACAAGGCCGATCTCGGCCTGCTGGTGACGCTGGAAGCCGGCAAGGTCACCTCCGAGGGCCTCGGCGAGGTCCAGGAGATGATCGACATCTGCGACTTCGCCGTCGGCCTGTCGCGCCAGCTCTATGGTCTCACCATCGCGACCGAGCGCCCGAACCACCGCATGATGGAAACCTGGCATCCGATCGGCGTCGTCGGCGTGATCTCGGCCTTCAACTTCCCGGTCGCGGTCTGGTCGTGGAATGCGGCGCTCGCCTTCGTCTGCGGCGACAGCGTCGTCTGGAAGCCCTCGGAGAAGACCCCGCTGACCGCACTCGCCGTGCAGGCGATCACACTGAAGGCGATGAAGCGCTTCGGCCCCGAAGCCCCCATCGGCCTGTCGGAAATCCTGATCGGCGGCCGCGAGCTTGGCGACATCCTGGTGCAGGACCATCGCGTCCCTGTCGTCTCTGCCACCGGCTCGACCCGGATGGGCAAGGAGGTCGGCCAGAAGCTCGCTGCCCGCTTCGCCCGCGCCATCCTCGAGCTCGGCGGCAACAACGCCGCGATCGTCGCGCCTTCGGCCGATCTCGACATCGCCCTGCGCGGCATCGCCTTCGCGGCGATGGGCACGGCCGGCCAGCGCTGCACCACGCTGCGCCGCCTGATCGTGCATGAGAGCGTCTATGACGCGCTCGTGCCGAAGCTCGCCAAGGTCTACGGCTCCGTGAAGATCGGCGATCCGCGCGAGGCCGGCATCCTGGTCGGCCCGCTGGTCGACGAGGCCGCCTATCAGGGCATGCAGAAGGCGCTGTCCGAGGCGAAGGCCGAGGGCGGCAAGGTCCATGGCGGCGAGAAGGTCGATGTCGGCTCCGGCGGCTTCTATGTCCGCCCGGCCCTGGTCGAGATGCCCAGCCAGTGCGGCCCGGTCGAGCGCGAGACCTTCGCCCCGATCCTCTATGTGATGAAGTACAAGTCGATCGACGAAGCGATCGCCATTCAGAACGCGGTCGGCGCCGGCCTGTCCTCCTCGATCTTCACGCTCAACATGCGCGAGGCCGAGCTGTTCGTCTCCGACGAGGGTTCGGATTGCGGCATCGCCAATGTCAATATCGGCCCGTCCGGCGCCGAGATCGGCGGCGCCTTCGGTGGCGAGAAGGAGACCGGCGGCGGCCGCGAGGCCGGCTCGGACGCCTGGAAGGCCTATATGCGCCGTTCCACCAACACGCTGAACTACGGCACCACGCTGCCGCTGGCGCAGGGCGTCAGCTTCGACGTCGACGCCTGACAAGAAGACAAGGGAGAGCATCATGGCCGAGGCCGCGCGCAAGACCGCCCATAGCCACAAGCTGGCGGAGTTCAACTGGGAAGACCCCTTCCTGATCGACGAGCAGCTCAGCGAAGATGAGCGGCTGATCCGCGACACGGCCCGCCAATACGCGCAGGAGAAGCTGCAGCCGCGCGTCGCCGAGGCCTATCTCGAGGAGAAGACCGAGCGCGGCATCTTCAACGAGATGGGCGAGCTCGGCCTGCTCGGCGTCACGGTCCCGGAAGAATATGGCTGCGCCGGCGCCAACTACGTCTCCTACGGGCTCGTCGCCCGCGAGGTCGAGCGCGTCGACTCCGGCTATCGCTCGATGATGTCGGTGCAGTCCTCGCTGGTGATGTACCCGATCTACGCCTATGGCGACGAGAACCAGCGCAAGAAGTACCTGCCCAAGCTCGGCTCGGGCGAATGGGTCGGCTGCTTCGGCCTGACCGAGCCCGACGCCGGCTCCGACCCGGCCGGGATGAAGACCCGCGCCGAGAAGGTCGCCGACGGCTACAAGCTGACCGGCTCCAAGATGTGGATCTCGAACTCGCCGATCGCCGACGTCTTCGTCATCTGGGCGAAATCGGCCGCGCATGACAACCAGATCCGCGGCTTCATCCTCGAAAAGGGCATGAAGGGCCTCTCCGCACCGAAGGTCGGCGGCAAGCTCTCGCTGCGCGCCTCGATCACCGGCGAAGTCGTCATGGACGGCGTGATCGTGCCGGAAGAGAACCTGCTGCCGAACGTCTCGGGCCTGAAGGGTCCGTTCGGCTGCCTCAACCGCGCCCGCTACGGCATTTCCTGGGGCGCGATGGGCGCCGCCGAGGACTGCTTCCACCGCGCCCGCCAATACGGGCTCGACCGCAAGCAGTTCAACAAGCCGCTCGCCCAGACGCAGCTCTTCCAGAAGAAGCTCGCCGACATGGTGACCGAGATCACGCTCGGCCTGCAGGGCTCGCTCCGGGTCGGCCGCTTGCTCGACGAAGGCAAGATGGCGCCGGAGATGATCAGCCTCGTGAAGCGCAACAATTGCGGCAAGGCGCTCGACATCGCTCGTGCGGCCCGCGACATGCACGGCGGCAACGGCATCTCGATCGAGTACCATGTCATGCGCCATGCGGCGAACCTCGAGACGGTCAACACCTATGAGGGCACGCACGACGTCCACGCGCTGATCCTCGGCCGAGCCGTCACCGGCCTGCAGGCGTTCTTCTGATCCTCCCTCTCGGGTCGTCCCGGGCGAGCGCAGCTCGACCCGGGACCCATGCCTGAACCGTTCCGGCATGGGTCCCGGCTCTCCGCTTCGCTGCGGCCGGGACGACGGCGTGGATTCCAATATGACTTCAGCCCCTCCCCTCGCCGGCTTGCGTGTCCTCGAACTGGCGCGCATCCTTGCCGGCCCCTGGATCGGCCAGCTTCTCGCCGATCTCGGCGCCGATGTCGTCAAGGTCGAGGCGCCCGAGGGCGACGACACCCGTAAATGGGGCCCGCCCTTCGTCGAGGGGACGGGCGAGGAACATCTCTCGGCCGCCTATTTCCATTCGGCCAATCGCGGCAAACGCTCGATCACGGCCGATTTCCGCACCGAGGAAGGCCAGGCGCTGGTGCATCGCCTCGCCGCCCATGCCGATGTGGTGATCGAGAACTTCAAGGTCGGCGGGCTCGTCAAATACGGGCTCGACGCGGCCTCGATGCGCAAGGCCTATCCGCGCCTGATCTACTGCTCGGTCACCGGCTTCGGCCAGGACGGCCCCTATGCGCCGCGCGCCGGCTACGACTTCCTGGTCCAGGGCATGGGCGGGCCGATGTCGGTCACCGGCGAGCCCCAGGGCGCGCCGATGAAGGCGGGCTATGCCGTCGCCGACATCTATACCGGCCTATACGCCACCACCGGCATCCTCGCGGCGCTGCGCCGGCGCGACGCGACCGGCGAAGGCGCCGTCCTCGACATGGCGCTGCTCGATGCGCAGGTCGCCGTGCTCGGCAATCAGGCGATGAACTACCTCACCTCCGGCAAGGCGCCGCAGCGTCTCGGCAATGCCCATCCCAACATCGTGCCCTATGACGTCTTCCCGGTGGCGGACGGGCACATCATCATCGCGACCGGCAATGACGGGCAGTGGCGCAAGCTCTGCGAGGCGGTCCGGGATGCCGGCTTCGCCAGCGAACCCGACTACATCGACAACCGCTCGCGCGTCGCCAACCGCGTCGCCCTGACGGCGCGCCTTAACGCGCTGACCAGCCGCTTTGCCAAGCTCGATCTGCTGACGAAACTGGAAGCTGTCGGCGTGCCGGCCGGCCCGATCAACACGATCGAAGAGGTCTTCGCCGACCCGCAGGTCAAGGCCCGCGGCATGCGTGTCGACCTCGACAACCCGGCAGCCAAGGCCGGCTCGACCCCGACCGTGGCCTCGCCGATCGTGCTCGACGGCGTCAGGCAGGTCGCCAGCCGACCGAGCCCGCGCCTTGGCGAACACGCCGACGAGATCCTGAACGACCCGGCCTGGGGAGGGCCGCAACATGGCTGAGCGCACTGGCGGGCAGATCCTCGTCGACCAACTCCTGATCCACGGCGCGACCGACGCCTTCTGCGTGCCGGGCGAAAGCTATCTCGCCGTGCTCGACGCGCTGCATGATGCTGAGATGAAGGTCACCATCTGCCGGGCCGAGGGCGGCGCGGCGATGATGGCGGAGGCCGCCGGCAAGCTCACCGGCAAGCCCGGCATCTGCTTCGTGACGCGCGGCCCCGGCGCGACCAATGCCTCGCCGGGCATCCATATCGCCGACCAAGATTCGACCCCGATGATCCTGTTCGTCGGCCAGATCGAGCGCGGCATGCGCGAGCGCGAGGCCTTCCAGGAGCTCGACTACCGCGCCGTCTTCGGCACGATGACGAAATGGGCGACCGAGATCGACGATGCCGCCCGCATCCCCGAGATCATCAGCCGCGCCTTCCATGTCGCGACCGCCGGCCGGCCCGGCCCGGTGGTGATCGCGCTGCCCGAGGACGTGCTGACCGACCTCGCCGACGTGCCGGACGCAGCGCCCTATCAGGTCACCGAGACGCACCCCTCGCTCTCGCAAACGATCGACCTGCAGAAGCGGCTCTGGGCGGCGAAGGCGCCGATCGCCATCCTCGGCGGCTCGCGCTGGGACCCGCAGGCGATCGCGCGCTTCCAGCGCTTCGCCGAACGCTTCGACCTGCCGGTCGCGGTCTCGTTCCGCCGGCAGATGGTCTTCCCGGCCGATCATCCGAACTTTGCCGGCGATCTCGGCATCGGCCCCAATCCGAAGCTCCTGAAGCGCATCCAGGACAGCGACCTCGTGCTGCTGGTCGGTGGGCGCCTCTCGGAGATGCCGAGCCAGTCCTACACGCTGTTCGGCATTCCCAATCCGGGCCGGCCGCTGGTGCATGTCCATCCCGATGCGGAAGAGCTCGGCCGCGTCTACCGGCCGGAGCTGGCGATCAACGCCTCGCCGACCGCCTTCTGCGCGGCGCTCGAGACCGTGCATCCGCCGCAGGTGATCCCGTGGGCCGGCGCGGCCGCCGAGGCGCATGACGCCTATCTCGCCTGGAGCGAGCAGCCGGCGCCGGTGCCGGGCAAGTTCCATCCCGGCGAGATGGTGACCTGGCTGCGCCGCAACATCCCGGCCGACGCCATCATGTGCAACGGCGCGGGCAATTACGCGACCTGGGTGCACCGCTTCCACCGCTTCACCAAATTCGCGACCCAGCTCGCGCCGACCTCGGGCTCGATGGGCTATGGCGTGCCGGCCGCGATCGGCGCCAAGCGGTTGTTCCCCGACCGGACGGTGATCGCCTTTGCCGGCGACGGCTGCTTCCTGATGAACGGCCAGGATTTCGCGACGGCGGTGCAATACGACTTGCCTGTCATCGTCATCGTCGTCGACAACGGCATGTACGGCACGATCCGCATGCACCAGGAGAAGCACTATCCCGGCCGTGTCTCGGCGACGACGCTGAAGAACCCTGACTTCGCCGCCTATGCCAAGGCCTTCGGCGGCCATGGCGAGCGGGTCGAGACCACCGAGGAATTCGCACCGGCCTTCGAGCGCGCCGTCGCCAGCGGCAAGCCGGCGATCATCCATTGCCTGCTCGATCCCGAGGCGATCACTCCCGCGAAGTCGCTCTCGACCATCCGCGCCGAGGCGCTGGAGGCTCAGGGCAAGGGCTGATCGCGGCCGAACCAGACCCGGCGCATCAGCCCGTCCTTCAGCACGAGCTGATGGAACAAGGCGGCGCCGGCGTGGATCGCAGTGAGTGCGGCCAGCGTGGTGAAAAGCGCCTCATGCAGGGCAAGCATCGCCTCGTAGATCGCCTTGTCCGGGCCGATCGGGTGCGGCACGGCGATCCAGCCGAAGAGCAGCGTCGGAATCTGGATCGGCGCGGCCGAGACCATCAGCAGGCCGCTCACCGGTAGCGCCAGCAGGCAGAGATAGAGCCCTGCCCGGACGCTTGCCGCGGCGAATGCTTGCCAGACCGGGAGGGCGAGCGACTGAGGCTCCGGCAAGGCTAGCCGCAACGCAAGGCGCAGGAAGACGAGCGCCGCGACGGTGAGCCCGATGGATTTGTGCCATTGGTAGAGCTGGAAGCGGCTGATCAGGTCGCGCGTCTCGTCGCGCATCACTTGGGCGAGCCCGAACTGCACGAGGATCAGCGCCAGCGTCAGCCAGTGCAGCACGATGATCAGGGGATGCCAGCGTCTCGGGCGCATCGCCAAAGTCCCGCGTCCTCACCTGCCGCGACAAGCGCCGTTCAGCGCAGAATCTCGCCGCGGATCGCCAGGTCGACCTGATCGTCGACGACGTTGACATCGCGCCCGATGGCGAAGGCGTTGCGCGAGAAGGCCGTGGTCGCGCGGAAAGGAATTCGCTCGCCGGGGCGCAACCCCATCGGGTCGCGCTCGGCGACCGCGCTGACATCCACAGGTTGCGTGGCACCGCGGATCGTCAGCCGGCCATGGATCACGAGGCTGCGACCGTCTATCCGGCTGACCTGCTCGGAGACGAAGCTCGCCGTCGGATAGTGGCCGACATCGAGCATGCTCTCGCCCTTGATGAATCCGTCGACCAGAGCGGTGCCGGTGTGGAGTGAGACCGTCTCGATCGTCACTTTGATGCGACTGCGCTCGGGATGCTCGAAATCGAGGGCGACCGCGCCCTCGACATGGTCGAAGATGCCCGAGGCCGTCGGTACGCCGAAGCGCCTGGCGGTGAAGGAGACCTCACCTGAGCCCTGCCGCAGCGCGCCCGACGGTTCGGCGGACACCGCAGGCGCGAGGGCGGTGGAGAGCAAGAGAAGCGGCACGAGAAACGAACGGATCGTCATGACACCGGGCCCGGCCTGCTTGGATGAGAACGGATGTCTAGACCCGCACCGCCCCCCTCGCCAGAGCACGCGCGCAATCGTGTACGCGGCGGCCGCAATTGCCGGCCTGCGACCCGGCGCAATGGTGATGCAACGGAGAGATCGAACTTTCCCGCCCGTGCCTCGTTTGAGAGGAGCAGGCGGCTGCTCCGGTCGATTGCGGCGCTGACACGAACAAGCGCGACGCAAACGGGCGATGCACGAACAGGAGGTTCGGCCATGACACGACGGATGATCCTGACACTCGGCATTGCCGGCAGCATCGGCTTCGCCATGACGCCGCAGGCACAAGCTGCCGGCTTCCTCGACGACCTCACCCGGGCGATCTTCGGCAATCCGACCCCGCCGGCCACAGTCAGCATTCCGGACGGACCAGCGATCAGGCCGAAGCCCAGCAAACCGCGCCCGGTGAATACAAAACCGACGGAACCCGCGGCCAAGCTCGATCCGGCCAGCGATGCCTACTGGTATCTGCGCGATCCCACGCTACGGAAGGGCGACATTGTGGTCACCCGCAGCGGTATCGTCGTCTTCGACGGGCAGAAATCCTCGGAACATGCGAGCAGCGCGTTCACCGCCCTTGAGGACACCAAGCGCCTGCCGAAGGTCCAGCAGCAGACGCTGGAAGCCGCAGCAGCGCGCGGCCGGGCCTTGTTCACGCCATCCACCACCGCACCAGTGGTCCCTGTGATGCAGACGAAGCCAGAGGTCAGCGCACAGATTCAATAGGTCGCGCGGCCGCCCGAGAGATCGAAGACCGCGCCGGTCGAGAAGCTGCATTTCTCGCTGGCAAGCCAGGCGATCAGCTCCGCCAGCTCATCGACCGTGCCAAGCCGCCTGAGCGGGCTCTTGCCGATCATGGTCGCGACCGTCTCGGCGCTCATCTGCTGCAGCAATTCGGTCTCGATCGCGGCCGGTGCCACCGCGTTGACCAGTACGCCGGTGGCGGCGAGCTCCTTGCCATGCGCCTTGGTCAGCGCGATCACGCCGGCCTTGGCGGCGCTGTAGGCCGAGAGCGTCGGCGTGCCCTCCTTGCCGGCGAGCGAGGCGATGTTGACGATGCGGCCATAGCCGCGCGGCACCATCGCGGCGGCCACGGTGCGCGAGCAGAGGAAGGTGCCGGTCAGGTTGACCGCCTGGACCTTCTGCCATTGTGCCAATGGTGTCTGCGCGATCGTGGTCGAGGGGCCGGTCAGCCCTGCATTGTTGACGAGGACCGCGATCGGCCCGTGCTCGCGCTCCGTCCGACTGAACGCGGCAGCGACCTGTGCCTCGTCGGTGACATCGCAGGCGACGAAGGCGTGACCACCCTCACCTGCCGCAAGGTCCCAGACCACCGGGAATAAGCCATCGGCGGCCAATCGCTCGCAGACGGCGCGGCCGATGCCCTTGGCGCCGCCGGTGACGACGGCGACCTTCGCCGAAGCCGCAGTCCTCACGCCGCCTTGGCCTCGTCGAGCTTGGCGGCGACGAGCTTGCGCAGGCTGCGCAGGTCCTTGACGAAGCCGCGAATGCCCTCGGCGAGCTTCTCCGTCGCCATCGCGTCCTCGTTCATGGCGAAGCGGAAGGCTTTCTCGTCGAGCGTGATCTTCTTTGCGCCGCCCGTAGACGCGACTTGCGGCGAAGCGGCCGGCGACAATTTGCGGGGCAGATCACCCGTCGCTGCCGCCAGTTCATCGAGCAGGCCGGGGCCGATGGTCAAACGATCGCAGCCGGCCAGCGCTTCGATCTCGCCAGTGTTGCGGAAGGAGGCGCCCATGACCACGGTCTTGATCCCGAACGCCTTGTAGTAGGCGTAGATGCTCTTCACCGAGACGACGCCGGGATCGGTCTCGGCGGTGTAGGGGCCACCGCCGGCCTTGACGTGCCAGTCGAGGATGCGGCCGACGAAAGGCGAGATCAGGAAGGCCTTCGCATCGGCCGCAGCGACGGCCTGCGGCAAAGCGAAGAGCAGGGTCAGGTTGCAGTCGATGCCCTCGGCCTGCAGGACGCGGGCAGCCTGGATGCCTTCCCAGGTCGAGGCGATCTTGATCAGGATGCGCTCGCGCCCGACGCCCCGTTCCTTGTAGGCGGCTATGATGGCGCGCGCCTTGGCGAGGGTCGCCTCGGTGTCGAAAGAGAGATCGGCATCAACCTCGGTCGAGACCCGGCCGGGCACGATCTTGGTCAATTCCGTGCCGAAGGTGACGGCGAGCCGGTCGCAGACTGCCTCGACCGCGCCGGCGCCACCCTGACGCTTGCCCCAGGCGATCGCCTCCTCGACGAGGGCGGCATAGGCCGGCGTCTCCACCGCTTTCAGCAGCAGGGTCGGATTGGTGGTGCAGTCGACAGGCTTGAGACGGCGCACGGCCTCGATGTCGCCGGTGTCGGCGACGACGGTGGTCATGGCGCGGAGCTGGTCGAGCTTTGAGGCGGTCATCACGTCATCCGTAAGGGTTCGATCGGTCCTGCCACCAATATGAGACCTGCCGACCGTCATTGCGAGCGAAAGCAAAGCAACCCGGCTCTGCATCAGCTCCGGCCGGGTCGCTCCATCGATGCCGTCGTCAGCTCTTCACCGCCCCCGCGGTCAAGCCGGTGACCATGTTCTTGCGGAAGCCGTAATAGATCACCGCCGGTGGGATGGCGTAGATCAGGCCGGCCGTCATCAGGAGGTTCCAGGGCGCATCATCGGCCGAGAGGAAGAGCCCGAGGCCGACGGCGAGCGGCACCGCCCTTTCGCTTGAGAGCAGCAGGAAGGCGTAGAGATACTCGTTCCAGGCGAGCAGCAGCGCATAGATGCCGATCACCACCATGGAAGGCTTCATCAGCGGCAGATAAACCAGCCTGAAGAGCTGCAGCGAGTTGGCACCGTCCATGATCGCGGCTTCGTCGAGCTCCTTCGGCAGCTTGTCCGAGGCCTGCTTCAGCACCCAGATCGCGTAGGGTGAAGCCAGCGCGACCATGGCGAGGATCAGCGCGACGCGGGTGTTGAGCAGCCCGAACGTGCCCATCGCCTTGTACATGGGAATAGCGAGGAAGGCGGCCGGGATCAGATAGGTCGCCAGGGCGAAGTTCATGATCGAGTGCCCGCCCGGCGCCTTCAGCCGCGAGATGGCGAAGGCGGCGCAGGTCGCGATGAACAGGGTGAGCAACCCGGTCGTAATCGCGATCAGGAAGCTGTTGAACAGCTGCAGCCAGAAATTCGTCAGGTAGTAGTGCTGCTGGTTGAAGACGATCTGGAAATTCTGCAGCGTCGGCTTCTCCGGCCAGAGCTTGCCGGCGAGCATCGATTCCTGCGTCGAGATCGACAGCACGAAGAGATGGTAGATCGGCAGCAGCGTCCAGATCAGCACGGGAATGGCGATCAGGATCAGTTTGCCCTCGTCGAGAACCTTTTTCATCATTCGGCTCCCTTCGAGAGACGCTTCACCATGAACCAGACCATGGGCAGGATCAGCGGCATCGCGCAGATGATCGAGGCGATGCCGAGATCGAGATTGTTATTGCGCATGTAGCGGATGCCGAGCGTCGCCAGCACGTGGTTGAGATCGCCCGGACCGCCGCCGGTGAGCAGGTAGACGCTATTGAAGTCGCCCAGCGTCCAGATCATCGAAAGCAGCGTCGAGGTGACGTAGAGCGTCGCCAGCGAGGGCCAGGTGATGAAGCGGAACTGTTGCCATTTATTGGCGCCGTCGACGCTGGCCGCCTCGTAAAGGTCCTGCGCGATGGCGAGCCGGCCAGTAACGAGGATCAGCGTCCAGAACGGCAGCGACTTCCAGATATGGACCATGATCGAGGAGGCGAAGGCGAGCGTCGGGTCGGTCAGCCAGCCCGGCCCCTCGACGATGCCGAACCAGTGGAAGAGCTGCTGGTTGATCATGCCGTTCTCGGGGTTGAGCATCACCCGGAAGGACAGGATGGTCGGGATCGAGGGCACCGCCCAGGGCAGGATGAACAGCACCAGCATGAAACGCACCCAGGCGCGCTGCTGGACGAAGAAGCCTGAGAGGAACATCGCGATGATGAACTTCAGGTTCACCGCGATGAACAGGAAGACGACGGTATTGACCAGCGTGCGGATGAAGATCGGATCGGCGAAGAGCGCCTTGTAGGACTGCCAGTTAAGGCCGAGCCAGAGGCCATAGGCGACCGGGTAGACCACCATCACAGCGAAGACGAGAAGATAGGGGGCGAGCATGAGCACGCCCCAGAACACGCGGTCGCGCGCCTGTCCGGAGGTTGCGTCGCCTGAAATGGCCGTGTGGGGTGCCATCGTTGCCGTGCTCATTTGGGTTTTCCCTCGATACGCGCCCCGCCGCCGCAGACGGGGCAGCATCCCGCGGCGAACTCTCGCTGCGGGATGCCGTATTTGTCGGTTGGTCTTATCCGGGCGTCAGCCGGCGATCTGCTTGATACGGGCGATCATCTCGTCGGTCGCCTGCTCGGGCGAGACCTTGTCGACCAGGACGCGGTTCACGGCCTTGGCCCAGACGTTCTCGGCATTCACCGTGGTGAACTTGTAGTTGTAGACGAACTGGAACGGCACCGTCCCGTCCTTGTACTGCTTGTAGACCACCGCCCGATGCGGGTCCTTGCCGTCGGACCAGAACGGCGCCTCGATGCCGGCGAGCGTCGTCGAAACCCAGCGCCCGGCCGAGCCCTCGACGAAGGGACGCAGGTTCTCGTCCTTCATCAGGAAGGCCATGAATTCCTTGCCGCGCTTCTTGTTCTTGCCGTCGGCGAAGACGACCGCGGTCTTGACCGCCGCGAGGTTGGTCATGGCGCTGCCATCGGGCTTCTTCGGGAACTCGGCGGTGCGGATGTTGTCGTAATAGTTCTTCTTGGCGGTGTCGCGCTGTTCCTGCGTCAGCGCCGGGTTGTTCATGTCGTCCATATGCTTGCCCGCGATCGAGATCGTCGCGTTGTGCGTCGCGACGGTCGTGCGGTTGTGGAAGGCGACATTGTTGTCCGGGTCGAGCCAATTGACCGACGAGGGCGGCGTGCAGCCGCGCTGCATGATGTTGGCGTAGGACTTCACCGCCTCGATCATGGCGGCGCGGTTCTTCGGCTCGTCGAGCACGATCTTGCCGGTCTCGTCGACGACCTTCGCGTCATAGGCATTGGCGAAGGTCAGGAAGGAGTAGAAGGTGTCGGAAGCGGCGACGCCGAGCGGATGACCGATGGCGTAGACGCGCTTGCCCTTGGCGCGCAGCGAGCCCTGGACCTTGTCGCACCAGAAGTCCCAGTAACCGTTCCAGGTCTTCGGGATGTCGCTTTCCTTGAAGCCGGCCTCCTCCAGCATGTCCTTCCAGTAGGTGATGTGCATCATCTGCTGTTCGACCGGGAAAGCGTAATAGGCCTTCTTGCCGGTCTTGCCGTTCATCAGGAGCGTGGTCGACAAAGCCTGCGGCTGGATCTCGGCCTTCAGCGGCTCCAGCACGTCGGTGACGTCCTCGAGCTTGCCCTCGAAGGCCCACTGTCCGGTGGTGCGGAAGTCATAGGTGGTGCAGAAGCCGACATCCGGCGGCGTGCCGGCCTGGACGGCGCCCACCGACTTGGTGACGCAATCCTCGGTCGCATAAAGGGAGAGCTCGACCTTGACGCCGGTCGCCTTCTGGAACTTGTCTACGACGGCGAGTAGCGCATCGTCCTCGCCCTTGTAGAAGCCCTTGGTGAACCAGACCGTCACCGTCTCCTGGGCGAGCGCTGCTCCAGACCAGCCGGCAGCGATGGCGGCCAAGGCTGCGCCGGCAGCCAGAGAGCGCACGGATTTCATGGTAACCTCCCATTTAAAACGTTTAAATTGAGCTTTTTTGCCCGCTCCTCATAAACACTAGTCGATGAGCCATGCAACTCACAAGCGGCTGGGTTGCACGATTTTCATGCGACGTTCGACCGGGTGTTCCGCCCATCCCTTCCGCCGAACCCATGTGAATCGGCTTTGACGGCGCCGCCCGCTCGCGTCAAAGAGGACAGTGTCACGGATGTGTCATGAGTGCAGCTTACCCCGCGCCACACGATCCATGTCCCGACGTTCGCGCGCTCTCGCCGCGCGGCAGACCTGCGGAGTTTCATATGCGCGCCCTTGCTGCCACCGCCGTCCTCGCGCTCGGCCTGGCCCTGCCGGCCATCAATGCTGCCGGCGCGGTCGAAGGCAAGCTGGTGCTCTATACCAGCCAGCCCAACACCGACGCCCAGCAGACGATCGACGCCTTCAAGGCGAAGTATCCCAAGGTCGAGATCAGCTTCGTGCGCGACGGCACGCCGCGCGTGATGGCCAAGCTCCGGGCCGAGATCGAGGCCGGCGCGCCGCAGGCCGACGTGCTGCTGATCGCCGATGCCGTGACCATGGAGGGCCTGAAGAAGGAAGGCCGCCTGCTTGCCCATGACAAGGCCGACGTCTCGGCCTTCCCCGCCGGCGTGCACGATCCCGCGAAGATGTGGTTCGCGACCAAGCTGATCACCACCGGCATCGTCTACAACACCAAGGCGGCGCTGAAGCCGGAGAGCTGGCTCGACCTCGCCAAGCCCGAGGCGAAGGGCCAGCTCGCCATGCCGAGCCCGCTGAATTCGGGCGCCGCGATGATCCACACGATCACGCTGACCGGCAACCTGCCCGGCGGCTGGAGCTTCTACGAGAAGCTGAAGGAGAACGGCACGCTCGCCGCCGGAGCCAATGGCGACATCCTGCGCCAGGTCGCCACCGGCGAGAAGCTCTACGGCATGATCGTCGACTTCATGCCGATCCGCGAGAAGGCCAAGGGCGCGCCGGTCGAATTCGTCTTCCCGAAGGAAGGCGTCTCGGCGGTGAGCGAGCCGGTCGCGATCCTGAAAAGCAGCAAGAATCCCGAGGCCGCCAAGGCCCTGGTCGATTTCCTGATCTCGAAGGACGGCCAGGAACTCGCGCTGAAGCAGGGCTATGTCTCGGCCCACCCGGATGTCGCCCTGCCGGCCGGTTATCCGGCGCGCGGCGCGATCAAGCTGATGCCGTTCGACGCCGCCAAGGCGCTGGCTGACGAGCCGGCCGCGCGCAAGCGCTTCAGCGCGATCTTCGAAGGCTGAGCCCGGACGAAAATCCAGCCCCAGGCGCCGACACGATGACGCTCGCAGCCCCCGCTGAGCTAAGGCAGACCGGCATCCGCCCGGTTCTGCCCGGCTTCACCTTGCCGGCCGGCCTCGGCCTGCCGGCGCTGGTGCTGCTCTGCGCGACCCTGTTCGGCGCCCTGCCCTTCCTGCGCCTGGTCGCCGCCGCCTTCGCACCGGGCTGGCAGTTCGCACCCGAAGCGGCACTGGCGGAGGTCACCAGCCGCGCCGCGGTCAACGCGACCTTGCACACCTTCGAGACAGCCGGGCTTTCAGCGCTCGGCGCGCTGCTGATCGGCGGCACGGCGGCAATCCTGCTCGCCGTCACCGATGTCCGCGGCAAGCGCCCGCTCGCCTTCGCGCTGGTCTTCTCGATGATGGTCGCGCCGCAGGTGGCGGCGCTCGCCTTCCTCAGCCTGTTCGCGCCGAACTCGGCGCTCCTCGACATACTCGGGCTGGCGCCGGCGCCCGGCACGCCCAATCCGCTGCTCGGACGCGGCGGCATCATCCTGGTGATGGCGCTGCATCATGCGCCGCTGGTCGCGATCACGCTCTGGACCGGCCTGCGCAGCGTGCCGCATTCGCTGGTCGAGGCCGCGCAGATGGAAGGGGCGGCGCCCGCCACGATCGTCGGGCGCATCCTCCTGCCGGTGCTGCGGCCGCAGATCATCGCCGCGGCGCTGCTCGCCTTCGTCGCCGGTATCGGCAATTTCGGCATCCCGGCCTTGCTCGGCCTGCCGGTGAACTATCTCACCCTTCCGACGCTGATCTATCGTCGACTGTCTAGCTTCGGCCCGGCCGGGCTGCCGGACGCAGCCGCTCTCTCGCTGCTGGTCGTGCTCGTCGCCGGCCTCGGCATCGCCGCCGGCCTGCTCGCAACCCGGCGCGCCGGCGGCAAGGTCGAGATCGAACGGCCGCTGCAGCCCTTCTGGCAGCTTGGAGCCATGCGTCCCGTCGTCGCCGCCGGGCTCTGGCTGCTGATCGCGGTCAAGCTCGGCCTGCCGCTGCTGGCGTTGCTCGGCGAGGCGCTGACGCCGGCGCTCGGCGTCGCGCTCACCTGGCAGAACCTCACCTTCGACAAGTTCGCCGAGGTACTGCTGCGGCAGGATGTGACGGTGCGCGCCTTCCGCAATTCCTTCCTGTTCGCCGGGACTGCGGCGGTGCTGCTGTCCCTGCTCTCCATCGCCTTCGCCTATGGGCTGGAGCGGCGCATGGGCAAGCTCAGGCGCGTCGTGGACATGGTGATCGAATTGCCCTACGCCCTGCCCGGCGTCGTGCTCGCCATCGCCTGCATCCTGATGTTCCTGAAGCCGCTGCCACTGATCGGCGTCAGCATCTACGCCACGCCCTTCATCATCCTCTTCGCCTATATGGCCCGCTTCCTGCCGCTGGCGCTGAAGGCCCCTGTTGCGGCGATGGCGCAGATCGAGGCGCATCATGAGGAAGCGGCCAAGCTGGACGGCGTCACGCTCTGGCAGATGCTGCGCTTCATCGTCGCCCCGATCCTGGCGCCGGCCGCAGCCGTCAGCGGGCTGATGGTCTTCCTCGTCGCCTTCAACGAGCTCACCGTCTCGGCCCTGCTCTGGTCCTCCGGCACCGAGACGCTCGGCGTCGTGCTGTTCAGCCTGAAGGAGGCCGGGCTCGCAGGCGAAGCCGCGGCGGTCGCGATCAGCGCCTGCGCGGTGATCCTTGCGGTGATGCTCGGGCTCGACGCGCTCGGCCGCAAGCTGCCAGCCAACATCCTGCCCTGGCGGATCTGAGCGGCTGCCCCCTCGCCGATAAGAACACCTTATCCTGGCGATCCGAGCCGACATAGTTAAGCCCAATTTAACGTTACGGCAGGAAGGTCTGCCGCATGGAGTTCGCCTTTCCACCAAGCAGAGCTCGAAACCTGCCGTGCCCCTTCACGGCGCCGACCGAGGACCTGTGAGCTCAATGGCCTACCGCACCGCCGGCCGCCGCCAAAGCGAACCCATCACGGAGGAGCTCAAGATCCTCGTCGTCGAGGATTCCAGGACTTATGCGCTGGCGTTGTCGCGCCGCCTCGAGACCGAGCTGCGTCTGCCGATCGTCGTCTGTCAGTCGCTCAACGAATTGCACGAGGTCGTCACCGAGGATCGCGCCGCCTACACGATGGCGGTGGTCGACCTGAACCTGCCGGACGCGCCGCGCGGCGAAGCGATCGACTTCACCGTGCAGCGCGGCATCCCGACCATCGTCCACACCGCCAGCTTCGACCTCGAGACGCGCAACCGGATCATGGAGCGCGACGTCATCGACTATGTCCCCAAGGACAGTGCCTTCACGCTCGAGACCCTGGTCACCACTGCCAAGCGCGCGCTCGCCAACCGGCAGACCCGCATCCTCGTCGTCGATGACACCGCCGCGACGCGCAAGCTGCTCGCCCATATGCTGAAGGTCCAGCAATACGAGGTGATCGAGGTCGCCTCCGGGGACGAGGCGCTGGCCCTTCTCAAGGACAATCCCGACATAAAGCTGGTCGTCAGCGACTACTACATGCCCGACATGGATGGCTACGAGCTGACGCGGCGCATCCGCCGCGAGTTCGCCTCCGACCGCTTACGCCTGATCGGCGTCTCTTCGTCGAGCGACCGCATGGTCTCGGTCGGCTTCCTCAAGGCCGGCGCCAACGACTTCATCTCGATGCCCTTCATCCCGGAGGAGCTGCAATGCCGGATCGCGAGCAATGTCGAGACGCTCGAACAGCTCGAGCAGCTCCATAGCCTCGCCTCGCGCGATGCGTTGACCGGGCTGTTCAATCGCCGCCATTTCTTCGCCAATGCCGGCAGGTTGATCGAGGAGGCGCAGGCGAAGAAGCGCAAGAGCACTGTCGCCATCCTCGACATCGACGACTTCAAGCAGCTGAACGATTCTCACGGCCATGATTTCGGCGACCAGGCGCTCGCCAGCGTGGCGCGCTGCCTCGCCCAGTCGGTGGAGGGCAGCGGCCATCTGCTCGCCCGCATCGGCGGCGAGGAATTCGCCATCCTGTTCCCTGGCCTCGACGCCAAGGCGGCGATGCGGCTCAGCGATCACATCAGGCTCGACGTCTCGCATGAGACGCTGACGGTCGGCGACCAGCAGGTCACCCTGACAGCCTCGATCGGCGTCGCCGAGATCGATGACGCCAGCCATTTCGACCAGCAGCTGATCGCCGCGGATCGCGCGCTCTATGCGGCCAAGCGCGAGGGACGCAACTGCGTGCGCCTCGCGGAGTAAGCCTGCTGCTTCAGCTTGCGGCGGCGAGGCGCGCGCCGCCGGCTGCCGCCAATTCGCCCATCAACAAGGCGCGGCTGGCCTTCGACTCGCGCACGATGAAGTCGACGACCGCCCGCACCCGGGCGACATCCTTGAGATCGGCATGGACGAGCAGCCAGAAGGAGCGGGTGATCGAGACGCTCTCGGGCAGCACCGGCACCAGCCTGGGCTCGTCGACCGCCATGAAATGATGGATCACGCCGATGCCGGCGCCCGCCGCGACGGCATTCATCTGCGCCAGCACGCTGGAGCTCTGGATATGGGCGCGCAGGCCCTTGGCGACCTCGTCGAGATAATCGAGCTCCGGCGTGAAGATGAGGTCGTCGATATAGCCGACGATGCGATGGCCGAAGAGGTCCTCGGCCGCCGTGATCTTCGGCATGGCGTCGAGATAGTCCTGCGAGGCGTAAAGGCCGAGCCGGTAGTCGCAGAGCTTGCGGGCGACGACCTTGCCTTCCTTGGGCGGGGCCAGCGTGATCGCGACGTCCGCCTCGCGCTTCGACAATGAGAGCAGGCGCGGCATCGCGATGAGCTGCAGTTCCAGCCCGGGATAGGCCTTGGTGAGACCGGCGAAACGGGAAGCGAGGAAGGTCGAGCCGAAACCATCGGGCGCGCCGATCCGGACCGTGCCGGAGAGCGCCATGTCGGCGCCGCCGATCTCGCTCTGGATCGCCAGCGCCTCGGTCTCCATGCTTTCGGCCTTGGCCAGGAGCTGCTCGCCATGGCCGGTCAGCGCGTAGCCCTGCGGGCGCCGCTCGAACAGCTTGGCCTTGAGCGATTCCTCCAGCGAGGTGATGCGGCGCGAGACGGTGGCATGGTCGGCGCCAAGCCGGCGCGCCGCCGCAGTGAGCCGGCCCGAACGGGCAACGGCAAGGAAGAAGCGCAGGTCGTCCCAGTCGAACCGTTCCATGTCGCTCCTCCCGTATCTGTGTTTTTGCACGACGCCGGCTGATATCCGCCTATAGCCGTGCGCAAACGATAATGATAGGGGTAGCGCCAATCAGCGCTCACAGACTTTGGGAGGAGGACGCCATGCGTCAGATCGGGCACTTCATCGGCGGCAAGCACGTCGCGGGCACCTCGGGCCGCACGGCCGATGTCTACCAGCCGATGGACGGCTCGGTGATCGGCAAGGTTGCTCTCGCTTCCGCCGCCGAGATGCGCGCCGCGGTCGAGAACGCTGCCGAGGCCCAGCCGAAATGGGCGGCGGTCAACCCGCAGCGCCGCGCCCGCGTGCTGATGAAGTTCCTCGACCTGATCGCGCAGAACAATGACGAGCTCGCCGAGCTGCTCGCCCGCGAGCACGGCAAGACCATCCCCGACGCCAAGGGCGACATCCAGCGCGGCGTCGAGGTCGTCGAGTTCTCGCTCGGCGTGCCCAATCTGATGAAGGGCGAGTTCACCGACGGCGCCGGCCCCGGCATCGACATCTATTCGCTGCGCCAGCCGCTCGGCGTCGTCGCCGGCATCACCCCGTTCAACTTCCCGGCGATGATCCCGCTCTGGAAGCTCGGCCCCGCCATCGCCTGCGGCAACGCCTTCATCCTGAAGCCGTCCGAGCGCGATCCCGGCGTGCCGATGCGCCTGGCCGAGCTCTTCGTGGAAGCCGGTGGCCCTCCCGGCATCCTCAACGTCGTCAACGGCGACAAGGAAGCGGTCGACGCCATCCTCGACGACCACGACATCAAGGCCGTCGGCTTCGTCGGCTCGACCCCGATCGCCGAGTACATCTACGCCCGCGGTTGCGCCAATGGTAAGCGCGTGCAGTGCTTCGGCGGCGCCAAGAACCACATGATCATCATGCCCGACGCCGACATGGACCAGGCGGTCGACGCGCTGATCGGCGCCGGCTACGGCTCGGCCGGCGAGCGCTGCATGGCGATCTCGGTCGCGGTCCCCGTCGGCAAGGCCACCGCCGACGAGCTGGTGAAGCGGCTCATTCCTCGCGTCGAGAGCCTGAAGATCGGCCCCTCGACCGACACCTCGGCCGATTACGGCCCGGTCGTGACCAAGGCGGCGATGGAGAAGATCAAGTCCTATGTCGATATCGGCATCGGCGAAGGCGCCAAGCTCGTCGTCGACGGCCGCGACTTCAAGATGCAGGGCTACGAGAACGGCTTCTATGTCGGCGGCTGCCTGTTCGACAACGTCACCAAGGACATGCGTATCTACAAGGAGGAGATCTTCGGACCCGTCCTCTCCGTGCTGCGCACCGAGAGCTATGACGAGGCGCTGAAGCTGACCAACGACCACGAATACGGCAACGGCACCGCGATCTACACCCGCGATGGCGACGCCGCCCGCGACTTCGCCTCGAAGGTCCAGGTCGGCATGGTCGGCATCAACGTGCCGATCCCGGTGCCGCTGGCCTACTACACCTTCGGCGGCTGGAAGCGCTCGGCCTTCGGCGATCTCAACCAGCACGGCCCGGACTCGATCCGCTTCTACACCAAGACCAAGACGGTCACGGCGCGCTGGCCCTCGGGCATCAAGGACGGCGCCAGCTTCGTCATCCCGACGATGAACTGAGCCAACGGCGAAGGGGATCGGATCGTGTTCTCCCTCACCGAAGACCAGATCGCGATCCGCGACATGGCCCAGGGTTTCGCAGCCGAGACCCTGGCGCCCCACGCCGTGCGCTGGGACGAGGAGAAGCATTTCCCGATCGAGGAAATGCGCCAGGCGGCGGCGCTCGGCATGGGCGGCATCTATATCCGCGACGATGTCGGCGGTTCCGGCCTGTCGCGCCTCGACGCGGCGGTGATCTTCGAAGCGCTCTCGACGGGCTGCCCGACGGTCGCCGCCTATATCTCGATCCACAACATGTGCGCCTGGATGATCGACCGCTACGGGTCGGACGAGCAGCGCCATAAGTTTCTGCCGAAGCTCTGCAGCATGGAGCATCTGGCGAGCTATTGCCTGACCGAGCCCGGCGCCGGCTCCGACGCCGCCGCCCTTAAGACCAAGGCCGTGCTCGACGGCGACCATTACGTCCTCGATGGCCAGAAGCAGTTCATCTCCGGCGCCGGCGTTTCCGACGTCTATGTCGTGATGGTCCGCACCGGCGAGGCCGGCCCGTCCGGCATCTCGACCATCGTCGTCGAGAAGGGTACGCCCGGCCTCTCCTTCGGCGCAAACGAGAAGAAGATGGGCTGGAATGCCCAGCCGACACGCGCCGTGATCTTCGAGAACTGCCGCGTGCCGGTGGCCAACCGGATCGGCCCGGAAGGCATCGGCTTCAAGATCGCCATGGCCGGCCTCGATGGTGGCCGGCTCAATATCGGCGCCTGCTCGATCGGCGGCGCGCAGGGGGCGCTCGACAAGGCCCTCAGCTATGCGCAGGAGCGCAAGGCCTTCGGCAGCCGCATCGCCGACTTCCAGGCGCTGCAGTTCAAGCTCGCCGACATGGCGATCGAGCTCGAGGCCGCCCGCACCTTCCTCTGGCGTGCTGCGGCAGCGCTCGACGAGAAGACGCCGGATGCGAGCAAGCTCTGCGCCATGGCCAAGCGGGTCGCGACCGACACCGGCTTCGAGGTCGCCAACCAGGCGCTGCAGATTCATGGCGGCTATGGCTATCTCGCCGATTACGGCATCGAGAAGATCGTCCGTGACCTCAGGGTCCACCAGATCCTGGAGGGCACCAACGAGGTGATGCGGATGATCGTGGCGCGCTCGCTCGTCGGGCGGGCCAAGGGGAACTAGCAAACACGGGTCATCCCGGGCGGCCGCAGGCCGACCCGGGATCCATGCCGGAACGGTTCAGGCATGGATCCCGGCTCTCCGCTTCGCTGCGGCCGGGATGACGACGAGAAGCAGAAAGCGGGAAGGACACGACCATGAGCACCATCGCCTTCATCGGGCTCGGCAATATGGGCGGGCCGATGGCCGGCAACCTGGCCAAGGCCGGGCACAAGGTCTCCGCCTTCGACCTGTCGCAGGCCTCCAAGGACGCCGCCGCCGCGCTCGGCGTCGGCATCGCCGGTTCGGCCAAGGAGGCGGTCGCGGATGCCGAGATCGTCGTCACCATGCTGCCGGCGGGCAAGCATGTGCTGGGGGTCTGGACCGACATCCTCTCCGCCGTGAAGCCGGGCACCCTCCTGATCGATTCCTCGACCATCGACGTCGAGAGCGCCCGCAAGGCGCATGCGCTCGCGGCCGAGCGCGGTTGCCTTTCGCTCGATGCGCCGGTCTCCGGCGGCGTCGGCGGCGCCCAGGGCGCGACCCTGACCTTCATGGTCGGCGGCAGCGCCGATGCCTTCAAGCGCGGCGAGCCCGTGCTGTCGGCGATGGGCAAGAAGGTCGTGCATTGCGGCGACGCCGGCAACGGCCAGGCGGCGAAGATCTGCAACAACATGATCCTCGGCATCTCGATGATCGGCGTCTCCGAGGCCTTCGTGCTGGCCGAGAAGCTCGGCCTGTCGCACCAGGCCCTCTTCGACGTCGCCTCGACCTCGTCCGGCCAGTGCTGGTCGCTGACGACCTATTGCCCGGTGCCGGGCCCGGTACCGACCTCGCCGGCCAACAACGACTACAAGCCCGGCTTCGCCTCGGCGCTGATGCTGAAGGACCTGAAGCTGGCGCAGGAGGCAGCGCAGGCGGCCGGCGCCTCGACCCCGCTCGGCTCGGCTGCGGCGCAGGTCTACGGGCTGCACAATGCCTGGGGCGAAGGCGGCACCGACTTCTCCGGCATCATCCACCTGCTGCGCGGACGCGGAAACAGCTGAGCCAGCATCCCGCCGCCGGCGAACGTTCGCATACGTATAATTCTGCGTTCGACCCCGTTCCGGTCGGAGCGAAAGCGGAGTAGGACGGGAGGCATGAACGACGCCTCCCGCCGCACCGAACGCTCAGCCCAGACCGGCTTCGCCACCAGCTCGCTCGACCGACGCGCCGATCTGCGCGACCGGCCGGACGAGGTCGCTGAATTGCGGGCCCGCAGTGATGCGCGCTTCACCGTCGTCGCCGGCGAGACGCCGATCCTGTTGCGGACCGGCGCCGAGACCCAGACCGTCTGGTTCGACGAGAGTGGCGCCGATGGCCTCGGATCGGCACAGGAAGAGGTCTTTCTCGGGCTTGGTCCCGATGGCGCGCCGCGCTTCGGCCGGCTGATCGACCGCGAACTGCTCGACGGCCTGCGCGAGCAGGCGGTGCTTGTCGTCACTGACCTGCGCAGCGTCGCGCTGAAGCGGTTGGTGCCGAAGGATGAACTCGGCCCGCTCGGCGAAGCCAAGGCCCTGCTAGACTGGCATGCCCGCCATCGCTGCTGCGCCCAGTGCGGCGCGCCGACCAAGCTCGGCTCGGCTGGCTGGAAGCGGCAATGCGAGGCCTGCGGCGCCCAGCATTTCCCGCGCACCGATCCGGTCGTGATCATGCTGGCGGTGCGCGGCGACAAGTGCCTCATGGCGCGCCAGGCGCGCTTTGCGCCCGGCATGTATTCCTGCATCGCCGGCTTCGTCGAGCCAGGCGAGACCTTCGAGGACGCCGTCCGCCGCGAGACCTGGGAGGAGGCCGGCCTGCGCACCGGCACGGTGCGTTACATCGCCTCGCAGCCCTGGCCCTTCCCAGGATCGCTGATGATCGGCTGCATCGCCGAGGCGCTGAACGACGACATCGTGCTGGATGGCACCGAGCTCGAAGCCGGCCGTTGGTTCAGCCGCGAGGAAGCGCTGCAGATGCTGGAGGGCAAGCACCCCGACAATCTGTTCTGCCCGCCGCACATGGCGATCGCCAACACCATCCTGAAAGCCTGGGCGGTGGACGGCGAGGAGCCCTGAGACGCCTCGGTCCACCCTGATGACCATGCCTTTGCGGAGCCCCGGATGACGGACCCGGTCAGCGCCTTCGTTCCCGGGCCGCGCGCCCATATCGCCGGCCGCCCGGGCGGACCGCTCTCGGGACTGAGCTTCGCCGTCAAGGACCTGTTCGATGTCGCCGGCCTGCCGACCGGCGGCGGCAACCATGACTGGGCCAAGGCCAATCCCATCCCGACGCGCCATGCCTGGGCGGTGCAGACCTTGCTGGATGCCGGCGCGGACTTCGTGGGCAAGACCATCACCGACGAGGTTTCGCTCGGCATCCTCGGCGAGAACGCCTTCGACGGCACGCCGCTCAACAGCGCCGCACCTGGGCGCGTACCCGGCGGTTCCTCCTCGGGTTCGGCGGCGGCTGTCGCCGCCGGGCTCTGCGACATCGCGCTCGGCACCGACACCGGCGGCTCCGTTCGTGTCCCGTCGAGCTTCTGCGGGCTCTATGGCCTCCGGCCGACACATGGCCGGCTCGATCTCACCGGGCTGATGCCGCAGGCGCCGAGCTCGGACACCGCGGGCTGGTTCGCGCGCGATGCCGGGACCTTCGCCAAGGCCGGCACCGTGCTGCTCGGCGAAGCGCCGGGCCCGCTGCCGACCCGGCTCCTGATCGCAGTCGATGCCTTCGGCTTCGCCGATCCCGAGGTCGCCGCTGCCCTGCAGCCGATAGTCCGGAAGCTGGAGCGGATCGTCGGCCCGGCCCGCGAGGAGATCATGGCGCCGCAGGGGCTCTCGGTCTGGGCACGGGCGCAGCGCAGCCTGCAGCCGTTCGAGGCCTGGCAGACCTTCAGGCCCTGGATCGAGCGGCACAATCCGCGCATGGCCTTCAGCGTCGCCGCCGGCCTGATCGCCGGCTCGCAGATTCCCTCGGGCGAGCGCAACTGGGCCGCGCTGATGCGCGAGGAGGCACGGGCGCGGCTGCGCCATCTCCTGCCGGCAGGCACGATCCTCTGCCTGCCGACGACGCCCTTCACGGCGCCGCTGCGCGGCCTGCCGACGCCGGAGCTGCAGCCCTTGCGCGACCGCATCACCTGCCTCTGCGCCCAGGGCGGCCTGACCGGCTCGCCCCAGCTCAACCTGCCCGGCGCCATGGTGGACGGTGCGCCGGTCGGTCTTTCCATCATCGGCGGGCGCGACACCGACGCCAGCCTGATCGCCGTCGCCCAAGCTATGGAGGCCCTCCCGTGACCGACCTGACCCCAAACCTGCCCGATGTCGTCGCCGAGATCAGCGCCCTGTTCGAGCGCTACGAGCAGGCGCTGATCGACAAGGAGGTCGACGTGCTCGACGCCTCCTTCTGGAACAGCCCCTACACGATCCGCTACGCGCTGGGCGAGAACGGCTACGGCTTCGACGAGATCCACGCCCACCGCCTCGCCCGCCCGCCGGGCCCCGGCATCAAGGAGAAGCGGATCCGCCTGGAGATCCTGACGCTCGGGCGCGACCTCGCCACGGTGAACCTGGAGTTCAAAGTACGCGCTCGCGAGATCATCGGCCGCCAGAGCCAGACCTGGGTGCGCTTCCCGGATCTGGGCTGGAAAGTGGTCTCGGCCCATGTCTCGACGATGGAGGGGCCGCGCCCCTGGTGAGACACCGGACCACCCTTTTCCCCTCGGGGGAGAAGGTGGCTCGGCGAAGCCGAGACGGATGAGGGAAGGATAGGCGCTACCCTTCTCTCGTCTCACCCGGTCGTACCGCCCTCATCCCCCTGCCGGGACCTTCTCCCCCGAGGGGAGAAGGAAATGCTTCACTCCCCCGGCTCGGGGAAGCTGTCGCGGAATTCGTGGGCGGGGTAGACACCCAAAATCTTCATCTCCTTGGAGAAGAAGGCGAGTTCGTCGAGCGCCCGCTTCAGCGCCGGGTCGTCCGGATGGCCCTCGACATCGCTGTAGAACATCGTCGCCGAGAAATGGCCGTCGACCATGTAGCTCTCGAGCTTGGTCATGTTGACGCCGTTGGTGGCGAAGCCGCCGAGCGCCTTGTAGAGCGCCGCCGGCAGGTTGCGGACCTGGAAGATCAGCGTCGTCACCGTCTTGCCGGCGCCCTGGCGGGCGAATTCCGGATATTTCGAGAGTACGACGAAGCGCGTGGTGTTGTGCTTCTCGTCCTCGATGTCCTCCATCAGGATGTTGAGGCCGTAGACCTCGGCGGCGATGTGCGGCGCGATCGCGGCACGCGTCGGATCGCCCGCCTCGGCCACCTGGCGGGCGGAGCCGGCGGTGTCGGCCGCGACCTCGGCCTTGAGGCCGAGCTTGCGGATGATCTTGCGGCACTGGCCGAGCGCGTGGATGTGGCTCTGCACCGTCTTCAGCGTGCCGAGCGTCGCGCCCTCGACCGCCATCAGATGAAAGCGGATCGGCAGGAAATGCTCGCCGATGATGTGCAGCCCCGAGCGCGGCAGCAGATGATGGATGTCGGCGACACGGCCGGCGATCGAGTTGTCGATCGGGATCATGCCGTAGCGGGCGGCGCCGTCCGAGACCGCGGCGAGCGCGTCCTCGAAGGTCCGGCACGGCAGGAGCTCGCAATCCGGAAAGACCTGGAGGGCGGCCTGCGAGGAGAAGGCTCCGGGCTCACCCTGATAGGAAACGACGACTGACATTTGAGGTCTTTCAGGCTCAGGCGCGGGATTGAAGGAACGCGCGGGCGCGGTCCAGATCGGGGGGCGTATCGACGCCGCGCGGGACGTGATCGATGATCATCGCATCGATGCGCATTCCGTCCTCGAGCGCCCGCAACTGCTCGAGCTTCTCGCGCAGTTCGAGCGGCGACTGCGGCAGCGAGACGAAACGGTCGAGCGCACGGCGGCGATAGGCGTAAAGGCCGACATGATGGTAGAGCGGGCCATCGCCATAAGGGGCGGTCGCTCTGGTAAAATAGAGCGCCCGCATCCGACCGGGAGAGATCTCGCTGCCGATCAGCTTGACCACGCTCGGGGCGGTCTTCTCCTCGTCTTCGGTGATCTCGCCAGCCAGCGTCGCGATGTCGACTGCCGGATCGGCGAGCGGCTCGACCGCAGCCGCGATCGCGGTCGGCGCCAAGGTGGGGAAATCGCCCTGGACGTTGACGATGATGTCGTGCTCGCCCTTGGGATCGACGATGTCGGCGGCTTCCTTGATCCGGTCGGAGCCGGTCTGGTGCGCGGGGCTGGTCATCACCGCACGTCCGCCGGCCTGTTCGATCGCCGCGAGGATGCGCTCGTCGTCGGTTGCGACCACGACATCGCCGACACCAGCCTCGATGGCGCGGCGCCAGACGCGGACGATCATCGGCTCGCCCAGGATGTCGGCGAGCGGCTTGCCCGGCAGGCGCGTCGCCTGCATGCGGGCCGGGATCAGGATCAGCGGATTGGGCATTGGCTGGGGAAAGCTCGCAGGGCGGCAAAAGGTCTCAAAGCGGTGCGTGCTTATACGAGTTGCAATGCAGCGCGCAAAGCGGTTAAGCAGCGCAGACGTGCCGGCTCCCGCAAGGGTCCGGCCGCAGCGCTGTCTTGCTCCGCCGACGGGCGGGCCGGGGGTTGTGAGAGACGATGAATATCGAACTGAACAAGATCGCTGGCGCGGGTCTGTCGACCCTGCTCGTCGTGATGGCCCTGAACATGGGCGCCGGCATCGTCTTCGCCCCGAAGAAGCCGGCTGTCCCGGGCTATGACCTGCCGAGCCTCGAGCCGGCGGCAGCGGGTGGCGCGGGCGCCCCGGCGGCTGCGGTCGAGGAGCCGATCGCGGTCCGCCTCGCCAAGGCCGACGTCGCCAAGGGCGAGAAGGCTGTCGGCGCCTGCAAGGCCTGCCACACCTTCGAGAAGGGCGGCGCCAACAAGGTCGGGCCGCATCTCTACGACGTCTATGGCCGCAGCGAGGGCTCGGTCGCCGGCTTCGGCTATTCGGCCGCGATGAAGGGCCGCAACGACAAGAACTGGGACGCCGACGCGCTCGACCATTTCCTGAAGAACCCGAAGGCCTACGTCCCCGGCACCGCCATGGCTTTCGCCGGCATCGCCCGGCCTGAGAGCCGCGCCGACGTGGTCGCCTATCTCAACAGCCTCGCCGATTCGCCGAAGCCGCTGCCGAAGCCCTGATTTGGCAGCGCTTCTCGCGCCGATGTGACGTCATGAGCCGGGCCGAAAGCCCGGCTTTTGCTTGTCGGCGCCATGCAATTGCCGTCACCATCGCGACGAATGTGAGCAACGCTGGCATTGTCCCAGCGCCACGACATAATCGGACGACGAATCGCAAGGGGTATCGCATGGCGATCCGGATCACTCGCCGCAGGCTGCTCGAAGCCGGCGGCGCGCTCGCAGGCGCGGCCGCACTGCCGGCCTCGCTCACGACGGCGCTGGCACAGGAAAACGAGGTCCATGGCCTCTCGACCTTCGGCGAGCTGGCGCTGCCCGCTGACTTCCCGCACTTCGCCTATGTGAACCCGAAAGCGCCGAAAGGCGGCTCGATCACCATCCAGATCAAGCGTGCCGGCGGCAATCAGAGCTTCGACACCTTCAACACGCTGAACACCTATGTGCTGCAGGGCGACGGCGCGGCCGGCATGGATGCCTGCTTCGACAGCCTGATGGCCGGCTCAGGCGACGAACCAGGCTCGCTCTACGGCTTGATCGCGAGGAGCGTCGTGGTCTCCCAGGACAAGCTGACCTATCGCTTCCGTCTGCGGCCGGAGGCGAAATTCCATGACGGCTCGCGCGTCACCGCCGGCGACGCCGCCTTCTCCTTCAACCTGCTCAAGAGCAAGGGCCATCCGACCTATCGGCTGATCCTCGGCGAGATGGAGTCAGCGGTCGCCGAAAGCGACGACATCCTCGTGGTGAAGCTCTCGCCGAAGCGCAGCCGCGACCTGCACCTCGTCGTCGCCGGCCTGCCGGTGTTCTCGGAGAAATTCTGGTCGACCCGCAATTTCGAGGCCTCGACACTGGAGCCGCCGCTCGGCTCGGGTGCCTACAAGGTCGGCAAGTTCGAGCAGGGCCGCTTCATCGAGTTCGACCGGGTGCCGGACTACTGGGCCAAGGATCTGCCGGTGAATGTCGGCCAGAACAATTTCGACCGCGTTCGCTGGGAGTATTTCCGCGACCGCCAGGTCGCGTTCGAGGCCTTCAAGAGCGGCGTGATCACCTTCCAGGAGGAGTTCACCTCGCGCATCTGGGCAACGGGCTACGACTTCCCCGCCATCCACGAGGGCAAGGTCAAGAAGGAGGCCTTGCCGAAGACCGAGCCGATCGGCTCGCAGGGCTGGATCTACAATCTGCGCCGCGAGAAATTCGCCGATCCGCGCATCCGCGAGGCGCTCGGCCTCGCCTTCGACTTCGAGTGGACCAACAAGAACATCATGTTCTCGTCCTTCTCGCGGGCGACCTCCTATTTCGAGAACTCGGATTCGAAGGCGGTCGGCAAGCCTTCGCCGGAGGAGCTGAAGCTGCTTGAGCCGTTCCGCGGCAAGGTGCCGGACGAGGTCTTCGGCGACCCCTTCCTGCCGCCGGTGTCGGATGGTTCGGGCAGCGACCGCGCCTTGCTCCGCCGCGCCGACGAGATGTTGCGTGCAGCCGGCTGCAAGCGCGACGGCAATGTGCTGAAACTGCCGAACGGCCAGCCCTTCGAGATCGAGTTCCTCGATTCGACACCCTCGCTGCAGCCGCATACCCAGCCCTTCCAGGCCAATCTCAAGCGGCTCGGCATCAACGCGACCTCGCGCATCGTCGACGGCGCTCAGTACCAGCGCCGGCTCGACGAGTTCGACTTCGACGTGATCAGCCGGGCGATGAGCGGCAGCTCGATCCCGAGCGACACGATGCGCGTCGTCTACGGCTCGGAGGCGGCGAAGACGCGCGGCTCGCGCAATGTCGGGGGGATCGCCGACCCGGCGATCGACGCGATGATCGAGACGATCGGCAAGGCCGACAGCTATGCCGAAGTGGTGGTGGCAGCCAAATGCCTCGACCGGCTGCTGCGGGCCGGGCGCTACTGGATCCCGATGTGGTGGAACGCCAGCGAGTGGCTGGCCTATTGGGACATGTATGAGCGCCCGCAGACCAAGCCGAAATTCAGCTCCGGCGCGCCGGGCACCTGGTGGTACGATCCCGAGAAAGCCAAGCGGATCGGGAAGGCATAAGCTGGAATGCTGAACTACATCGCCCGGCGTCTGGCGCTGATGGTGCCGACCCTGTTCGGCATCCTGCTGATCTCCTTCGTCATCGTGCAGTTCGCGCCGGGCGGCCCGGTCGAGCGGATCATCTCACAGCTCAATAATCCCAACAGCGGCGCGGCCGAGCGCGTCGGCGGTGGCTCCGGCGGAGATGCCGGGGCGCAGGCGATGGATTCAGGCGCGGCCTATCGCGGCGCGCAGGGACTCGACCCCGCCTTCATCAAGGAGCTGGAGAAGCAGTTCGGCTTCGACAAGCCGGCGCATGAGCGCTTCTTCAAGATGCTGAAGGACTATGCCACCTTCGATTTCGGCCGCAGCTATTTCCGCGACGCCCCTGTGCTGCAGCTGATCAAGGAGAAGCTGCCGGTCTCGATCACGCTCGGCCTGTGGATGACCCTGCTCTCCTATGCGATCTCGATCCCGCTCGGCATCCGCAAGGCGGTCAAGGACGGCTCGCGCTTCGACACCTGGACAAGCGCGGTCGTGATCATCGGCTATGCGATTCCGAGCTTCCTGTTCGCGATCCTCTTGATCGTGCTCTTCGCCGGCGGCTCGTTCTGGCAGATATTCCCCTTGCGCGGCCTGACCTCGGAGAACTGGGCCCAGCTCAGCCTGTTAGGAAAGATCGGCGACTATTTCTGGCATATCGCCTTGCCGGTGCTGGCGATGGCGCTGGGCGCCTTCGCGACCTCGACGCTGCTCACCAAGAACTCCTTCCTCGACGAGATCCGGAAGCAATATGTGCTGACGGCGCGGATGAAGGGCCTGTCGGAGCGCGGCGTGCTCTATGGCCATGTCTTCCGCAACGCCATGCTGATCGTGATCGCCGGCTTCCCCGGCGCCTTCGTACATGCGCTCTTCGCCGGCTCGCTCTTGATCGAGACGATCTTCTCGCTCGACGGCCTCGGCCTCCTCTCCTTCGAGGCGATCGTCAATCGCGACTACCCCGTCGTCTTCGCCAATCTCTACATCTTCTCGCTGATCGGCCTTCTCGTGCACCTGATCACCGACCTGACCTATGCCTGGGTCGACCCGCGCATCGACTTCGAATCGCGGGAGGCGTGAGCATGAGCGACACACTTCTCGACGCTCCGCCTCCGACCCTGCGCTCGGCCGAGCCCGCTGCGGCTCCCCCGCAGATGAAGCAGGGCTGGCTCAAGCTCTCGCCGATCAACCGGCGCCGGCTCGACAGCTTCAAGGCCAACAAGCGTGGCTGGTGGTCGTTCTGGATCTTCCTGGCGCTGTTTATGCTCTCGCTCTTTGCCGAGTTCATCGCCAACGACCGCCCGCTGATCGTCCGCTACAAGGGCGAGACGCTGTTCCCGGTCGCGGTCAACTATCCCGAGGAGAAGTTTGGCGGCTTCCTCGCCACCACCGACTACCGCGACCCGACCATCGCCAAGGAGATCGCAGCGAATGGCTGGGCGATCTGGCCGCCGATCCGCTACTCCTACCGCACGCATAATCTCGACCTGCCGGTGCCCGCCCCTGCCCCACCGACCTGGATGCTCAAGGACGAGCAATGCCGGCCGATCGCGGAGCGAACCGGCGGCATGACCTGCCGCGAGCTCGAATGGAACTGGCTCGGCACCGACGACCAGGGCCGCGACGTCGTGGCGCGGCTGATCTACGGCTTTCGCATCTCCGTGCTGTTCGGATTGATCCTGGCCTCGATCTCCTCGGTGATCGGCATCGCCGCCGGGGCGATCCAGGGCTATTTCGGCGGCTGGACCGACCTGATCTTCCAGCGCGTCATCGAGATCTGGACCTCCATTCCCGCGCTCTACCTTCTGATCATCGTCGCGGCGATCATCACGCCGAGCTTCTTCGTGCTGCTCGGCATCCTCCTCTTGTTCTCCTGGGTGGCGCTGGTCGGCGTGGTGCGCGCCGAGTTCCTGCGAGCACGCAACTTCGAATATGTCCGCGCCGCGCGCGCGCTCGGCCTCTCCAACCGGGCGATCATGGTCAAGCACCTGCTCCCCAATGCCATGGTGGCGACGCTGACCTTCCTGCCCTTCATCCTCAACGGCTCGATCACCACGCTGACCTCGCTCGACTTCCTCGGCTTTGGCCTGCCACCTGGCTCGCCCTCGCTCGGAGAGTTGCTGGCGCAGGGCAAGGCGAACCTGCAGGCGCCCTGGCTCGGCCTCTCCGGCTTTTTCGTGATCGCGCTGATGCTGTCGCTGCTGATCTTCATCGGCGAGGCGGTGCGCGACGCCTTCGACCCGAGGAAGACCTTCGCGTGACCGCCCCCCTCCTCTCCGTCCAGAACCTTTCCGTCGCCTTCCGCCAGGGCGGGCAGGAAACGCTCGCGGTCGACAAGGTCTCGTTCGCGATCGCCAAGGGCGAGACGCTGGCGCTCGTCGGCGAATCCGGCTCGGGAAAGTCGGTCTCGGCGCTGTCGATCCTGAAGCTGCTGAACTATCCGGCTGCGCACCATCCCTCCGGCAAGGTGCTGTTCAACGGCCAGGACCTGATCGCGGCCGACGAGGACGCCATGCGCAAGGTCCGCGGCAACGACATCACCATGGTGTTCCAGGAGCCGATGACCTCGCTCAACCCGCTGCAAACCATCGCGCGGCAGATCGGCGAGATTCTCGAACTGCACAAGGGCCTGCGCGGCGAGAAGGCGCGCGCCCGAACGCTCGAACTGCTCACCCTTGTCGGCATCCGCGATGCGTCGAGCCGGCTCGACGCCTATCCGCACCAGCTCTCCGGTGGCCAGCGCCAGCGCGTGATGATCGCGAGGGCGCTCGCCAACGAGCCCGACCTCCTGATCGCCGACGAGCCGACGACGGCGCTTGACGTCACCGTGCAGGCGCAGATCCTGACGCTGCTGAAGGAGCTGCAAGCGCGTCTCGGCATGGCGATCCTGTTCATCACCCACGATCTCGGCATCGTCCGGCGCATCGCGGACCGGGTCTGCGTCATGCTGAAGGGCAAGATCGTCGAGCACGGGCCGGTATCGGAGATCTTCGGCAATCCCCAGCATGCCTATACCCAGCGCCTGCTCGCCGCCGAGCCGAAGGGCCGGCCGGAGCCCGTCCCCGACGGCGCGCCTATCCTGCTGGAAGCCGGCCCGGTCAAAGTCTGGTTCCCGATCAAGACCGGGCTGCTGCGGCGCACGACCAGCCATGTGAAGGCGGTCGATGGCATCTCGGTCAAGGTGCGTGAGGGCGAGACGCTCGGCATCGTCGGCGAATCCGGGTCCGGCAAGACCACACTCGGCCTCGCCATCCTCAGGCTGATCTCGTCTGAGGGGCCGATTGTCTTCCTCGGTGACCGCATCGACGGGCTGAAGAGCAAGGCTGTCAGGCCCAAGCGCAAGGATCTGCAGGTCGTCTTCCAGGATCCCTATGGCTCGCTCTCGCCGCGCATGTCGGTCGCCGACATCGTCGCGGAAGGTCTGACCGTCCAGCAGAAGGAGCTGAGCTATCAGCGCCAGCGCGAGATCGTGGCGCAGGCGCTCGCCGATGTGGGTCTGGATCCTGCAACCATGGACCGCTATCCGCACGAATTCTCCGGAGGCCAGCGCCAGCGCATCGCCATCGCCCGCGCCATGGCGCTCGACCCGAAATTCGTCGTGCTGGACGAACCGACCTCGGCGCTCGACATGTCCGTGCAGGCGCAGATCGTCGAGCTGCTGCGCGGGCTGCAGGCCAGGCGCAAGCTCGGCTATCTCTTCATCAGCCACGACCTCAAGGTGGTCAGGGCGCTGTCGCACCGGGTGGTGGTGATGCAGAACGGCAAGATCGTCGAGGAAGGGCCGGCGGAGGAGATCTTCCAGCGCCCGCGCGAGGCCTATACCCAGGCGCTGCTCGCCGCCGCCCTCAACATCGAGTCGGCGAACAGCGCTGCGGTGCGCGACTGATGGCACGCGCCATCCTGATCGTGCTCGATTCCGTCGGCTGCGGCGGCGCGCAGGATGCGGCCGCCTATGGCGATGCGGGCTCCGATACGCTCGGCCACATCGCCGAAGCCTGCGCCGAGGGGCGCGGCGATCGCGAAGGCCTGCGCCGCGGGCCGCTTGATATCCCCAATCTCGCCCGCCTCGGCCTCAGCCATGCCTGCGAGGCTTCGACCGGCAGGCCGCTCGCCGGCGTGATACGACCCAACGCTCCGCAAGGGCGGTATGGCTATGGCGTCGAGGTCAGTCAGGGCAAGGACACTCCCTCCGGCCACTGGGAGATTGCCGGCTGCCCGGTGCCGTTCAAATGGGGCTATTTCACCGCGCTGGAGAACACCTTCCCGCCCGATCTCATCGCGGCGATCATCCGCGAAGGGGCCCTGCCCGGCATCCTCGGCAACAAGCATGCCTCAGGTACGGCAGTGATCGACGAACTGGCCGAGGAACATATCCGGACCGGCAAGCCGATCTGCTACACCTCGGTCGACTCGGTGCTGCAGATCGCGGCGCATGAAGAGCATTTCGGCCTGGAGCGGCTTTACGCTCTCTGCAAAAAGGTCCGTGTCCTGGTCGACCCGCTGAGGATCGGCCGCGTCATCGCCCGCCCCTTTGTCGGCACGATCGAGACCGGCTTCACCCGAACCGGCAATCGCAAGGACTTCGCCATCCCGCCGCCGGACGAGACCATTCTCGACCGGCTCGTGGCCAAAGGTCGATCCGTGGTCACCATCGGCAAGATCGGCGACATCTTCGCCCACCGGAACACCGGCGAGGAGATCAAGCCTTTCGGCAACGCCGCCATGTTCGCGGCCGCACTGGAAGCGTTCGAGCAGCTGCCGGATGGCGGCTTCTGCTTCGTCAACCTCGTCGACTTCGACACCGAATATGGCCATCGCCGCGACATTCCCGGCTATGCGGCAGCGCTGGAAGCCTTCGATCGCGATCTGCCCAAGATCGAGGCCTTGCTCCGGCCGGGCGACCTCGCCGTCATCACCGCCGACCATGGCAACGACCCGAGCTGGCCAGGATCCGACCATACACGCGAGCACGTGCCGATCCTGGCCTTTGGGCCTGATGTGCCGCCCGGGTTGCTAGGCCGCCGCGAGAGCTTCGCCGACATCGCGGCGACGCTCGGAGATTGGCTGAAGCTCGGTGCGACCGGCCCCGGCCGAGCCTGGTAATCAGGCGGCGGCGACACGCTCGCAGAACTCGGCGACCTCGCGTCGGATGCGCTGCGCCTGCGAAGCCAGATCGTTGGAGGAGCTCTGCAGGCTGCCGGCGGCGGCGTAGGTGCGCTCGGTCACCATCTCGAAGCTCTGCAGGGTCTGGGCGCTGCGGCTGGCGCCGTCGGAGGAGATCTGGACTTCCTTCGCGATCTCCGCCGTGGCGCGATCCTGCTCGCCGACCGCATAGGCGATCGCGACCGAGACAGTCTCGACCTCGCCGATCGCCGCGACGATCTCGCGGATCGACTTGAGCGAGCGTTGCGAGGCAGTCTGGATCGCCTCGATCGAGCGCGCGACTTCCGCGGTCGCTGTCGCCGTCTGCGACGAGAGCGTCTTCACCTCGCTGGCGACGACGGCAAAGCCCTTGCCCATGGCGCCGGCGCGGGCCGCCTCGATCGTCGCGTTCAACGCCAGCATGCTGGTCTGCGCCGCGATGCCGCGGATGATCTCGACCACGGCGCCGACGCTTTCGCCAGTATGCGCCAGCGCCTCGATCTCGGTGCTGGCGGCGCGTGCCAGCTTCGCTGCCGATTGCGAGCTGTCGGCGGTCTGCGACACATTGCGACCGATCTCGGCGATCGAAGAGGCGAGCTCCTGGCTGGCCGCCGCGGTCTGCTCGATGCTGGTCGTCATCTCGGTCGAGCTGCGCGAGACCAGCGCGATCTGCTGGCGGGCCCGGTCGGACGCGCCGGTGAGCCCGCGGGCATCGACCTGCATCGCCTCCGACGCCTTGTCGAGGACCGCCATGGCGCCGTCCATCTCGTCGCGGAAGCTCTCGACCATCGCGCGCAGGCGCTGGGCGCGCGCCTCCGCATCGTCGGCGAGGGCCCGTTCGCGTTCGCTTGCCAGACGCTCGCGCTCCGCAACCTCTTCGGCGCGGCGCAGATTGGCCTCGGTCTGCGCGAAGATGCGGGCGGTCATCACCGCGATCACCGCGAGGAACGCCGTCTCGACCACCACGATGACGGCGTGCAGCATAACCCGCAGCAGATTGCCGCCCTGATAGAAGACGGCGGCGGGCAGGACGAATTGCAGCACCAGATGGTGCGCCGCCGTGAGCGCGGCGCCCAGGATGATCGGCCGCCAGTCGCAGAAGCCGGCGAGCAGCGCCAGCACCGCGAAGTAATACATGTGCATGTCGGGCTGCCAGGGGTGCCCGGAGAAGACGGCGACCAGGATCGAGACCTGGCCGATCAGGGCGATCGCGATCACGCTCTGCGCCAGCAGCGTCGCGCCGACACTGCGATAGACGATCAGGGCCGCGAGCGCGAGCATCAGCGCACCGAGTGCAGGGATCAGCCCGTCGCCGGACTGCGCCAGAGACGCCAATGCGAGCAGCGGGACATGTATGAAAGCAAGGCCGATGAGGCAGCGCGCAACTAGGTCCCGCAGGCCGGGCAAAGTCAAAGTCATAGGCTACTCGCTTGGGCCTCGGATGAGATGATGCAGCCGGCAAGGCCGTCGAGGCGCAGCATCAGCAGGGCGCCGGCGGGCCTTGCTGATGTCTCCGGCGCGAGAACGACGACGAATGGGACGGTCCCCTGCCGCAGGATCCCGGCGCCGGAGGCCAGGCTGCGCGCCATCGCCTCCTCGCCGGAGATCCAGGGCGGGAAGATCGCAGCCAGTGGGGCGGGCGCCCCCGCGACAGGCCCGGGCAGGCTCGCAAGGGCCAGAAGGCCGGAGCAGAACGCCAAACCTGCGATCAGGCCGATGTCACGCCATTGCCGGAGCCGAAAACGGGATGCGGTCGATAACGCGACAAGGCTCATCCTCGGCTCGGCTCTCGGCATGGCTAACGCAACGTTGCCTTCAACAATGTTCCTGATCCGCGTCTCTTAAATTTCTGTTAAGCCCCCGCGCGCCCTTCACAATCTGGAACGGGTCAAAAGTACAACTTTTACGTTTCGTCAATTGCTCGTCTCTACAACTTATAGTTGTTAAAACAACGGGCGGCACGCCATGCGGCACGATCCTCTTGCGTTCGAAACCGACCAATCAGCCAGCACGGCGGTCGAGTTCGCCTTCATCGCTCCCATCCTGCTGATGCTGCTGTTCGGGATCATCGGCTACGGCCACGCCTTCGGAGTCTACCACGGCGTGCAGCAGCTTGCCGCGGAGGCAGCGCGGGCTTCCGTAGCCGGTCTCGACGATGCCGAGCGCGAGCGGCTGGCCCGCTCCTTCATCACCCGCAACATCGGCTCCTACGCTTTCCTCGAACCGAGCAAGCTGACAGTCCGGACGACCGCGCTGGGCGCCCCGGCGCCAAGCTTCGAGGTCACGGTCGTCTATGACTACTCGGACAGCGTCTTCAACCGGCTCAGCTCGATGGTCGCGCTGCCGATGCCGGTCGTCGAGCGCCGCGCCGTCGTTCAGCGCGGTGGCTACTGATGCAATCACCGAGCCGACCGGACAGGAGGCCCTCATGATCCGCTCGTTCCGGACGTTCCTGGCCGACCGTCGCGGCCTCTCGACCATCGTCTTCGCCGGCACCTCCCTGGTCCTGTTCGGGTTCGGCACGATGGCGGTCGATGTCGGGAGCCTCTTCTACCAGAAGCGCCGGCAGCAGACCGCGACCGATCTCGCGGCGCTCGCCGCCGCAACCGATCTCGAGCGTGCCACGAACGCGGCCCGGGCCAGTGCGAGCCGCAACGGCTTTCCTGCCGGCGCCGTCGGCACAGTCCAGACCGGCACCTATACGCCCGATGCGCGACTGACACCCGAGGCGCGCTTCCGGCAGGGCTCGGGGCCGGCTGCCAACGCAGCCCGGGTCGAGATGCGAGCGACCACGCCGTTGATCCTCGGCCGCGTCCTGGCCTCCAGCCTGGGCGGCGAGAGCGGCGAGGTCGCCATCGTGACGCAGGCCATCGCCGCGCAGGATGCGCAAGCGGCCTTCGCCATTGGCTCGCGGCTGCTCCGCGTTGAGAACGGCGCCCTCAACGGCCTGCTCGGCAGCCTGCTCGGCACCACCGTGTCGCTGTCGGTGATGGACTATGAGGGACTGGCGCGAGCGCGGATCGACCTGTTCGGCTTCACCCGCCGGCTGGCGACGCGTGCCTCGATCTCCGCCTTGACCTTCGAGGAAGCCCTGCGCGCCAATGTCCGCATCGGCGACATCGTTCTGGCCGCCCAGGATGCGGCTCGCGACCAGGGAGCCAGCAGCGATGCGATCGCGGCGCTGGGGCGTCTCTCCAGCGCCCTCGGCAGCTCGAGCCAGCGCATCAACCTGCAGAGCCTCGTCTCGTTCGGCATCTACGGTGGCCGGCAGCTGGGCGAAGAGGTGCCGCTCAAGGCTTCGCTGGCGGCGCTCGACCTGATCTCGGCTGCGGCCCAGATTGCCAATGGCTCGCGCCAGCTCGATCTCGGCCTCGCGGTCAACGTACCCGGCCTCGCCGCAGTCTCGCTCAAGCTCGCCATCGGCGAACGGCCGGTCGGAACCAGCCTCGTCCGGGTCGGCCGCGCCGGAGCGAGCGTCCACACGGCCCAGACACGCCTGCTGCTCACGCTCACCCTCGTCGGCAGCGGCCAGGCCTCGCTGGTCAAGCTGCCGCTTTATCTGGAGCTGGCGTCTGCGACGGCCCGGCTGACCGCGATCTCCTGCGGCGCCGGCGACGTCACCAGTTCGCGGGTGACGCTCGGCGTGACGCCGGCCGTCATGGATGCCTGGATCGGGCAGGTCTCCAATGCCGAGTTCAGCAATTTCAGCACTCGGCCGAATCCACCGGCCGCAACGGTGCTCGACCTGCTCGGGCTCGCCAAGGTGACGGCTCGGGCGCATGTCACGATCAGCAACACCAGCGAAACCCCGGTCAGCTTCAGCTATGCCGAAATCCAGCGAGCCGACAAGAAGACGACCTCGACCCAGAACTTCGTCGCGAGCCTGCTGTCGCGGCTCGTGGGGGATCTCGACCTGCGCGTCGAGCTGCTGGGGCTGGGCCTTCCCATACCCGGCCTGGACGGCGCCGTCTCCGGCGTCATCGCCGGCGCGGCGGCGCCGCTCGACCAGGTGCTGACCAGCCTGCTCAACACGCTCGGGATAGGGCTGGGCCAGGCCGACAGCTGGGTCAGCGGCGTGCGCTGCGGCGGCGCGGTCCTGATCCAGTAGGGTTCAGGATCGCAGCCGCACCTTGATCCGCTGCATCAGCCCGTCACGCACAGCACGATAGGCGTCGAGCACCTGGTCGCGGGAGCCCTGGATGATGGTCGGGTCGGGGGTCGGCCAGTACTCGACCTCGGCGGCGAGTGTGCGGGTGAGTTCCAGCGCCTTGTGGTGCGCCTCCGGCGAAAGCGAGACGATCAGGTCGAAATTGAGCCCCTCCCATTCCTCCAGCTCCTCGACCGTCTTCGGCTTGTGCTTATGCGCGTCGATGCCGATCTCGTCGAGGACCGACAGCGCAAAAGGGTCGAGCTCGCCCTTGCGCTTGCCGGCGGCGGACTGGACATAGATCGACTTGCCGAAGAAGTGCTTGGCCAGCGCCTCCGCCATGGGCGAGCGCACCGCGTTGTAGGCGCACATGAACAGTACGCTCTGGAGCTTGCGCGGTACGGGCAACTCCAAGCGCTCAGCCCTTCCAGTGCAGCGCGTAGATCAGGGTGAACAGGCGACGGGCCGTCTCATTGTCGATCTCGACCTTGTTCGACAACCGTTCGACCAGCAGAACCGCCGCCTCATCATGCAATCCGCGGCGTCCCATGTCGATCGCCTCGATCTGCGAGGGCGTGGCTGTGCGGATGGCGGCGTAATAACTGTCGCAGACCAGCTGATAGTCCTTAATGATGCGTTTGAGCGGAGTCAGCGAGAGGTGGTGGGTGACGAGCAGGGCACCATCCGCACTCTTCACTTCGAAGGCGAGCCGGCGCTCCACCAAAGCGAGGTGGACGGCATAGGGGCCGCCGTCAAAATCCGGCAAAGCGAAGTGGTTGCGCTCGATCAGGTCGTAGATCGCGACGGCCCGCTCATGCTCCTGGTCGGCACTGCTGCGCCCGAGCGAGGCTTCGTCGAGCGTGACGGCGACCAGATGGTTGCGTTCCGACATGTCCCCTCCGCCCAGCTGAATACCGGCGCAGAATCGCGGCCCGGCTTCAGTCGTTGAGTCGGATCGTCACGGAACGCGCATGCGCCTGCAAGCCCTCGGCTTCAGCAAGCTCCGTCGCGGCGCCGGCGAGCGCCCGCAACGACTCGGGATCGCATTTCAGCAGCGAGGTGCGCTTCATGAAATCGAGGACGCCGAGCCCGGAGGAGAAGCGGGCCGAGCGCGCTGTCGGCAGGACATGGTTCGAGCCGCCGACATAGTCGCCAATCGCCTCGGGCGTGTGCCCACCGAGGAAGATCGCACCGGCATTGCGGATGCGCCCCGCCAGCCCTTCAGCATCGGCGGCGATGATCTCGAGATGCTCCGGCGCCAGCCGGTCGACCAGAGGGATCGCACTGGCGAGCGTCTCGACCAGGATGACCGCGCCGAAGTCGCCCCAGCTTGCGCCCGCGATCCCGGCGCGCGGCAGGGTGCGGAGCTGGCCTTCGACCGCGCGCTCGACCGCGTCCGCCAACGCGGCGTCGTCTGTGATCAGGATCGACTGGGCGGCAGTGTCGTGCTCGGCCTGGGCGAGCAGGTCGGCCGCGATCCAATCGGGATTGGCGTCGGCATCGGCCAGGACCAGCACCTCGGAGGGGCCGGCAATCATGTCGATGCCGACCGTGCCGAAGACACGGCGCTTGGCGGCGGCGACATAGGCGTTGCCGGGCCCGACGATCTTGGCGACCGGCGCGATCGTCGCAGTGCCATAGGCGAGCGCAGCCACGGCCTGCGCTCCGCCGATCCTGTAGATCTCATCGATGCCGGCGAGCTTCGCCGCGGCGAGCACCAGCGGATTGCCCTCGCCGCGCGGAGTCGGCGCGACCATGACGAGGCGTTCGACCCCAGCGACCTTGGCCGGCACCGCGTTCATCAGCACGGAGGAGGGATAGCTCGCCGTGCCGCCCGGCACATAGAGGCCGACCGCCTCGACCGCGCTCCAGCGCCAGCCGCTCTCGACGCCAAGCGCATCGCGGGACCAGGAATCGGCGGGCTTCTGACGCAGGTGATAAGCCTCGATCCGGGCGCGGGCCGTCTCCAGCGCGGCAAGCTGCTCGCGCGTGCAGGCCGACTGCGCCGCCTCGATCTCGCCCTGCGTGACGCGCAGGGTCTGCGGCGTCAGGGAGAGCTTGTCGAAGCGCTCGGTATAGTCGATCAGCGCCGTATCGCCACGGGCGCGGACATCGGCGATGATCCCGGCCGCGACCTGGTCGACATCCTCGGAAACCTCGCGCTTCATCGCGAGCAGGGCAGAGAACTCCCGCTCGAAACCGGCATCGCGTGCGTCAAGCCTGATCGGCATGGGGCAATCCTGACCGCAGGTGTGGTTCAGCCGGCGTCCGGGTGGGCCGGCGTCGCGACGGCTTCCCAGATCGGACCGAGATCCTTCATCTGTGCCTCGATGCACTCGACATCGAGGCGGATGGCGGCGCCGTCGGAGAAATGCAGGGTCACCTGCCCGGCAGGGCCGTCGATCTCAGCGAAGGTGACGGCAAGCAGACTGAGCACCGCATCGCCAGCCGCAACCTTGCTGCTGCGCGCCGCCGTCACGCGTTCGAAATGGAGGGCAGTGAGCCGCCGGCGCTTATGCCCTTGCGCCGCGCCTTCCCAGTCGAAACGACGCAGCGCCAGGGCAAAACGCTTCTCTGCGGGCCGATAGGCGATGTCCCCGCGCTTCAGCACCGCGTCCTGCAGATGCGCCGAGATCACCGACAGATCGTCGGCGTCCAAGGCGATCAGTTTCAGCGGCTCGGCGGCGGGGTCGGACATAGAAGCTCTTGTCTCATCGCATTTTCTTCACGCGAACCGGTGTCCACTTCGCTCGAAAATGCTCTCGGCCCTATCTGGCGGCGGCATCGCCTATCGTCAACCGCTGATGCGCTCGACCTGGGCGCCGCAACGGCTGAGCTTGGCCTCGAGCGCCTCGAAACCGCGGTCGAGATGGTAGACGCGGTTGATCATCGTCTCGCCCTCGGCGACGAGGCCACCGATCACGAGCGAGACCGAGGCGCGCAGATCGGTCGCCATCACCGGGGCGCCGGTGAGCTTCTCGACACCATCGACATAGGCAGCATCACCGTCGAGCCGGATTTTGGCACCGAGACGGGCAAGCTCCTGCACATGCATGAAGCGGTTCTCGAAGATGGTCTCGCGGATGCGCGAGGTGCCCTTGGCCCTGGTCATCAGCGCCATGAGCTGGGCCTGGAGGTCGGTGGGGAAGCCCGGGAACGGGTCGGTGGTGACGTCGACCGGCTCCAGCGCGGCGCCGTTGCGGCGGACGCGGACGCCCTCATTGGTCTCGGAGACGTCGACGCCAGCCTGGCTCATCACGTCCAGCGCCGCCTGCAGCAGGTCGGCGCGCGCGCCTTCGAGCAGGACGTCACCGCCGGTCATCGCCACCGCCATGGCGTAGGTGCCGGTCTCGATCCGGTCCGGCAGCACGGCATGATGCGCGCCGCCGAGGCGCGAGACGCCGCGGATGGTGATGGTGGAGGTGCCGGCGCCTTCGATCTTGGCGCCCATCTTGTTCAGGCAAACGGCGAGATCGACCACCTCGGGCTCGCGCGCCGCGTTCTCGATCACCGTGGTACCGTCGGCGAGGACGGCGGCCATCAGCGCGGTATGGGTGCCGCCGACCGTGACCTTCGGGAAGACGATCTCGGCACCCTTCAGCCCCTTCGGAGCGCGTGCCAGCGCGTAGCCGCCCTCGATGGTGATGGTGGCACCGAGGCGTTCCAGCGCCATCAGCAGAAGATCGACCGGGCGCGTGCCGATGGCGCAGCCGCCGGGCAGCGAGACCTTGGCCTCGCCCATGCGGGCCAGGATCGGCGCGATCACCCAGAAGCTCGCCCGCATGGTCGAGACCAGTTCATAGGGCGCGCAGGTGTCGACGATCTGGCGCGCGGTCAACGCAACGGTCTGGCCGGTTTCGGCGCTCTGGCCGATGCGCTTGCCGGCGACCGAGCGGTCGACGCCCTGATTGGAGAGGATGCGCGAGAGCGCGCTGACGTCGGACAGCCGCGGGACATTGGTCAGCGTCAGCGTCTCGTCGGTGAGGAGGCTCGCGATCATCAGCGGCAGGGCTGCGTTCTTCGCGCCGGAAATCGGGATCACGCCATTGAGGCGCTGGCCGCCGGTGATGCGGATACGGTCCATCGGGCTCGTCCTGCAGGACAGCCGGCGGGAGGCGCCGGCCGGAAAGGGTGGGGATCAGGACCGGGGAGGTTCGGCCTGGGCGGGCGGTAGCGTGTCCTCGGCCGCCGTGTCCGAGGCACGCCGGGCCCTTGCCTGCGCCTTGCGGCGCTTCAGGTTCTCGCGGAGGGCGGCGGCGAGGCGCGCCCTTCTCTCATCCTCGGCTTCGGTCTGGCGGCTCAAGGCGTCAGCTCGTCGGAATGCCTGCAACCCTGCGGCGGCGGGCGTTGATTCATGGTTAGCCGCTCAGCCCGTCCCGGACAAGACCAGGACGGCGGCACAACATTCCTTGCACGGTCGATTGCGGCACAACTGCGGCGTCGCCGGTCTCCGGATGAAACAGCCCTGCCCCAAGGCGGCCTGCAGCCGCATCGGCCCGCCGGATCGACAAGCTGCGCCGCCCCGCCGGCAGAAGCCGCAAGGCCCTGCTGCAATTGGTAAAATTTTTATTATCTCGGCAACCCTGACCGACGAGTGTTATGCTGGCACGCCCATTGCGTGCATCGACGGCAACGATAGCGGCAACGGCGAGGCAACCGATGGATGCGTTTTCAGACCCTAAGCCGACTTCGGCATTAACGAATAAAGCCTAACGAAATTAACCATTTCCGGCAGTTTGCGTTTACAGATTATTAACTTTCTCTACCCTCGGCGGCGTCGAGGGGTGCGGAACGAGGCGGAGACGACGCGATGTTTCAGAGCTATGCACCGACGGTCGGCGGCCAGGCCGCTGCCGAGCTCGCCGACGGAGAGGTGATCGAGACGATCCGCCGTCACGCCGGCTTCCTGCCGGAAATCCAGCTCGCCTATGAGCAGGAGCTGCGCCTGCTCTGGGTCACCATCAAGCCGGAGCTGAAGCCGGTCTTCACGCTGCAGCTGCTCGAGAGCCTCGGCAAGGTGCAGCAGGCGATCATCGATCTCTGGGGCGCGCCGGAGCAGTACCACAACGCGCCGGTGCGCTTCCTCGCCTTCCGCGGTACCGGGCCGTTCTTCACCCTCGGCGGCGACCTCGACTTCTATCTCGACTGCCTCGCCAAGAACGACCGCCCGGCCCTGGCGGAATATGCCCGGCTCTCGGTCGAAGGCGCGCTGCGCAATGCCAGCGGCCTCAACGGCATGGCCGTGACCCTGTCGACGATCCATGCCAAGGCGATCGGCGGCGGCATCGATGCGCCGCGCTCATGCAACGTCATGATCGCCGAGGAGCAGGCCTCGTTCGTCTACCCCGAGATCAAGTTCAACCATTTCCCGATCACCGCCGTCGGCGTCCTGTCGCGCCGGATGGGCCCGCGGGCCGCCGAGCACATGCTGCAATCGGGCGAGGAGATGAGCGCGGCCGAATTCCTGGCTGCTGGCGGGCTTGAAGCGGTGGTGCCGACCGGCACGGGCGAGGACTGGATCCGCAAATACGCCTCCGACTCGCTGCCGATCCACGCAGCCCGCACCGCGCTGTTCTCGGCCTTCAACCGCCGCGCCGGCAATCTGCGCGAGGAGCTCGAATATCTCGGCCAGCTCTGGACCGACTGCATGCTGCGCCTGCACCCGAGCGCGATCTCCAAGCTGCAGCGCATCGCCCAGACGCAGGACCGCATGCTGGCCCGCGTTTATCAGCGCGGCCCCGAGGAGGCGTTCGCCCGCGCCGGCGCCGCCTGAGCGGACAGCCGAAAGTCCCGGCGCGGCCGGCGTTCGCGCCGATCGCGCGACTCCGCCGCGTAACCCTCATGAAACTTTTACCTTTCCCTCTTAAAGCCGTTAGATGATGCGGCAAAGGAAGGGGTCGTGCACCCGCCTCTCCGGTGACCGTCACAAGGCAGGAGTGGATGGCGGGAGTGGCGAACCGGTTGCATAGCGCCAGCACCGATAGAGCGATCGCAGAGCAGCCGGCCGGACATGACGGCCGGAGCGCGGTCGATCTCGCCGATTATCGCCTGCTGGTCTCCTCGCTCTTCTCATCGCCGGGCTCGATCATCCCCGGCGGCATCGCCGGCATTCTCACGCCCTTCCTGTGCTGGGTCTCGACGAGCGCCGAGCTGTTCATGGCGCTGACGATCTGCGTCGCGCTGGTCGTCGTCATGCGGATCATCACCGTGGTCCGCTATCGCCGCCTCGACCATTCCGAGGACACGCTCGCCCAGACCACGCGCTGGGACCGGGAGTATTTCTTCGGCGCGACCGTATTCAGCGCCGTGCTCGGCTTCAGCTGCTATGCCGCGCTGGCCTGGACGGACGACCCTGCCGCCCACATCACCTCGGTATCGTCGACGATCGCGCTTGCCTCCGGCTATGTCGCGCGCAATGCCGGACGGCCGAAATTCGTCGCCGTCCAGTTGCTCACCTTCTGCGTGCCGATGGCGGTCGGCCTGATCCAGGCGCACAATCCCTACTACCAGTACATCGGCTATTTCGCCTTCCTCTATGTCGTCGCCAATATCGCGATCACCAACTCGCTGCACCGCAACCTGCTGGCGCTGAGCGACGCGACCAAGCAGTCCAAGGCGCTGGCCACGGCACTGCGCTCGCAGAACCTGACGCTCGACGCCGCGCTCAACACGATGATCCACGGCTTGGCGATGTTCGACCGCAAGCTCGATCTTGCAGTCTCGAACGCGCCGCATGCGGCCCTCTACGGCATTCCCGAGACGCTTGCCCTGCCGGGCACGCCGATCAGCGCGATCGCGCGCTTCCTCGTCGAGCGCCAGGTGATGACGCCGGAGCAGGTCCGCGACATCAAAGCGGCCCTCGACGGCGTCCAGGCGACGCAGCAGGCGGCTGTCTACGAATTGCAGTCGCGTAACGGCCGCATGCTCGTCGTCACCATCGCGCCCGCGGCCGAAGGCGGCGTGCTGATGCTGACCGAGGATGCGACCGAGCGGAAGGCGACCGAGGCGCGGATCGAGCAGATGGCGCGCTTCGACGAGCTCACCGGGCTCGCCAATCGCTTCGAGTTCAATACACAGCTCGTCGAAGCTTTCAGCCGGCAGGAGCGGACCGGAGAGACCTTCGCGCTGCTCTATATCGATCTCGACGGATTCAAGCAGGTCAACGACAATCTCGGCCACGACATCGGCGACCGGGTGCTGGTCCAGACGGCGGCGCGGCTGAAGAGCGCGATCCGCCACAACGACCTTCTTGCCCGCTTCGGCGGCGACGAGTTCGTCCTGATCCTGCCGGCGACCGATGTCGCGACGGTCAGGATGATCGCGCAGCGCATGATCGAGGCGATGGACCGCGCCTTCGAGCTGGATACCAAGACCGTCTACGTCACGGCCAGCATCGGCATCGCGCTCGCCCCGGTGGATGGTGCGACCCCGGCCGACCTGCTGCGCCATGCCGACACCGCGCTCTACAAGGCCAAGGCGGCCGGCCGCAACACCGCGACCTTCTTCGACCCGACCATGGCCGAGGAGATGCTCGAACGCCACGAAATCGAGGTCGATCTGCGCCAGGCCAGCGCCGAGGGCGCGCTGGAGCTTTACTACCAGCCGATCATCGACCTGCGCACGCAGGAGATCGTGACGCGCGAGGCACTGATGCGTTGGCGGCACCCGACACGCGGGATGGTGCCGCCCGGCGTCTTCATCCCGATCGCCGAGCAGTCGGGACTGATCGCCGGCATGGGCGACTGGGCGATCCGCCAGGCCTGCCGCGACGCGGCGAAATGGCCGGGAGGGATCGGCGTCTCCGTCAACATCTCCCCGCTGCAGTTCCGCGAGCCGCGCCGGATCGTCGAGACCGTCAAGAACGCGCTGCTCCTCGCTCATCTCGCGCCGGGCCGCCTGACGCTCGAAGTGACAGAATCGCTGCTGATCGAGGACAACAAGACGACGCTCGAAGTCATCAACGAACTGCGCGCGATCGGGGTCAAGTTCGCACTCGACGATTTCGGGACGGGCTATTCCTCGCTCGCCTATCTCTCGACCTACCCGTTCTCGCAGGTGAAGATCGACCAGAGCTTCAGCCGCGACGTCAACAGCGACGAAGCCTCCAAGGCAGTGATCGAGGCGGTCTGCCAGCTCGCCCGGCGCCTGTCGATGAACGTCGTCGTCGAGGGCATCGAGACCGAGGCGCAGCGCATGGCGGTGCAACTGCTCGGCGCCCAGCGGGCGCAGGGCTATCTGTTCGGCCGGCCGCAGCCGGTGTCGGAATTCGGCAAGGGCGACGAGCCGCGCAAGATCGCCTGAAGGCGGGCTCCGCCGTCGTATTGCCGGAATTCACCGCTTCGACGCTACGATCGCAGCGCCGAACTTGATTCTGCCGCAGCGGCACCGCATCTGCACCAGCGGAACAGTGACCGGGAGACGCGGCGTGAGCGAAACCGCCAGCCCAGCAGCCAGCAAGGAGCCGCTGACGCCGGATATCTGCGTCATCGGCGATGGCCCGGGCGGGCTGGCGGTCGCGACTGCGGCCGCACTATTCGGCGCCCGGACGGTGCTGGTCCGGCAGGGTGGGAATGCGTTTTCCCTCAACGAAGGCGCCCGCGGCCAGGCCCTGCGGGCCGCGGCCGGGCGTGCGCGAGCCATCGCGGACGCTGGCGAGATCGATTACGGGCGCGTGCGGGCCCATCTCGACCAGATATCGGCCAGGCTGGCCGCGAACGACTCGGATGAGCGCCTCGCCGCGCTCGGCCTCGTCGTGCTCAAGGGCGAGGCCCGTTTCCAGAACCGGCGCCAGATTGTCATCGACGGGACCGTGGTCAAGGCGCGGCGCTTCGTCATCGCCACCGGCTCTCAGCCGGCGGCGCCCGATATTGCTGGCGTGGCCGAACTGCCCTGCCTGACCGAGGACAGCGTCTTCGACCTGGCAAAGCGACCGGAGCGGCTGATCGTGCTCGGCGGCACGGCCGCCGCCGTCGAACTGGCTCAGGCAATGCGCGCGCTCGGCAGCGAGGTCGCGCTGATCGCGCGGGAAGGCCTGTTGCCGGAGGAGGATCCGGAAGCGGTCGGGGTCGTGAGGCGCGCTTTGCTCGGCGACCGCATCGCATTGCATGAGGGCCGGCCGATCCTGCGTGCCGAGAGTCATCGCCAGCGGCCGCGGCTCGTGCTCGACGGCGAGATCAGGATCGACGGCACGCATCTGCTGGCCACGAACGGGCGCCGGCCGAACATCGCAGGCCTCGAGCTCGACCTCGCCGGCGTTCGCAGCGACGAGACCGGAATCGTCGTCGACACCTCGCTGCGGACCGCCAATCGCAGCATCTACGCCATCGGCGATTGCGCCGGAGGGGCAGCCGCAGGGGCAATGTCCAGCCATGCCGCCCAGCATCAGGCCAGCCTCGTGCTCCGCAACGCCCTGTTCCGCCAGCCTGTCCGCTTCCGGCGCGAATGGGTGCCGCGCACCGTCCATGGCCGGCCTGAACTGGCGAGCGTCGGCCTGAGCGAGGTGCAGGCGCGCGCGCAGGGCGCGATCCGGGTGCTGCGCTTTCCCTATGCCGAGAGCGCACGCGCCCAGGCGGAGCGGCAGACGGACGGGCTGATCAAGCTGGTGACCGACCGCAAGGGCGGCATCCTCGGTGTCGTCATCGCCGGAGCGCAGGCGGCCGAATTGATCGTGCCCTGGGGGCTCGCCATCCAGAAGCGGATGAACGTCACGGAGATGGCCGGGCTGATCGCGCCATCCCAAAGCCTGTCGGAGCTGTCGCAGAAGGCGGCGCTCTCCTTCCAGGCGCCGCTCGCGGCAAAACCCGGCATCCGCCGCCTCATCGGCTTCCTCAGCCGTTTCGGATAGACTGGCTGTTGATGTCAGTAAGACGGTTCGATCCCAACACCCTGTCGATCAGCGTTGCGCGCGGGCCGACGCAGCTTGGCCTGTCGGCAAAGCTGCTGTTGCTGACCATCCTGTTCGTGATGCTGGCCGAGGTGCTGATCTACCTGCCCTCGGTCGCGAACTTCCGGCGTAACTGGCTGAACGACCGGCTCGCGGCGGCGCAGATCGCCGTGCTGGTGCTCGAAAACGCCCCGGCCGAGGGCCTGCCCGAGGGTAGCGAGGAGCGGCTGCTGGCCGGCGTCGGCGCCTCCGCCATCGCCGCACGCGTCGGCGGTGCGCGCCGCCTGCTCAGCCTCGATTCGATGCCGCACGAGGTCGCCAGGACCGTCGACCTGCGCGACCAGAGCTGGATGCAGTCGATCGTCGAATCAGTGGCGACGCTGGTCAGCCCCTCGCATGAGATGCCGATCCGTGTCGTCGGACAGGCGGTCGGCGCCGCCGACTTCGTCGAGATCGTCATCGACGAGCGGCCGCTGCACCGCGCCATGCTGAAATTCTCGATCAACCTGACGCTGGTCACGCTGATCATCTCGATCCTGACCGCGGGGCTGGTCTATCTCACGCTCAACTGGCTGATCGTGCAGCCGATCCGGCATCTCGCCGCCAACGTGATGGAATTCGAGCACGACCCGGAGAATCCGCGCCGGATCATCGAGCCGACCGCACGCGCCGACGAGATCGGCGAGGCGCAGCGGGCGCTCGCACGCATGCAGGCGACCCTCGCCGACGACCTCAGGGCCAAGAAGCATCTCGCCGAGCTCGGCCTCGCCGTCAGCAAGATCAATCACGACCTGCGCAACATGCTGGCCGCGGCCCAGCTGATGTCGGACCGGCTGACCGAGACGCGCGATCCGAAAATCAGGCGCTTCGCGCCGCGCCTGATCGCAACGCTTGGGCGCGCCATCGATTTCTGCCAGGCGACGCTCGCCTATGGCCGCGCCACCGAGGCGACGCCGGCGCTGCGCGATGTGGCGCTGCGCCAGCTCGTCGCCGAGCAGGCCGAGTTGCTCGGCCTCGGCGAGAACGGCACGATCGCCTTCGCCAACGAGGTACCGGCCGAGGTGATCGCCCCCTGCGATCCCGACCAGATGGCGCGGGTACTCTCCAACCTGATGCGCAATGCGATCCAGGCGCTCGACGGCGTCATGGAAGCCGGCGAACGCAGTCCGACGCTCCGGATCAGCGCAGGCCGGCGCCATGAGGAGATCGTCCTGCGCATTGCCGACAACGGGCCGGGCGTACCGCCACGGGCGCGCGACAACCTGTTCCAGGCCTTCCGCGGCTCGGTCAACCCCGGCGGCACCGGCCTTGGCCTCGCCATCGCCGCCGAGCTGGTGCGGCTGCATGGCGGGATGATCGCACTGGAACCGTCCGAGATCGGCGCGGTGTTTACCGTATCGCTGCCGGCGCACCGCGTGACGGCGTAGCGCCTCGCAGCCCGCTGGACACGAGGCAGCTACTGGCTCGCCCAGATCACCCGCGCCATGAAGGCGATCTCGGCGAGCGCGAGCACGCGATCGGCATGCTCGGGGTTGAGCGAGGCAAGCTCGACCGTCTTCGCGGTCTGGCGCCTGAGCTGCTTGGCCAGCACCTCGCCCTCGACGGTCTTGACGACCACCCGGTCGCCACGGCGGATCGCGGCGCCGGGCGAGACGATGATGGTGTCGCCGTCGCGATAGAGCGGCAGCATCGAATCGCCGGCGATCTCGAGCGCATAGGCCTTCTCGTCCTGCAGGCCGGGAAAGGCGACCTCGTCCCAGCCGGAGCCGGCCGGAAAGCCGCCATCGTCGAAGAAGCCGCCGGAGCCCGCCTGAGCGAAGCCGATCACCGGGATCGTATGCGCCGGCGGCGCACCGCGGCGGACGACGTTCATGAACTCGTCGAAGGAGGCGCCGGTCGCGGCGAGAATCTTGGCGATCGATTCGGTCGAGGGCCAGCGCTCGCGCCCGTCGGCGCCGATGCGCTTCGAGCGGTTGAAGGTGGTGGCGTCGAGCCCGGCCCTGCGGGCGAGGCCCGATGGCGTCAGGCCATAACGCTGGGCGAGCGTGTCGATCGCGCTCCAGATCTGGTCATGGGACAGCATCGCGGAGAGGCCTCGTTCCTGATGGTGCCGGCGCGGCGCAAAGCGGGGATACAAATAGGAAATATCCCCTATCATATAAGAATTCAATCTGATTCGTAACGCCACCTGGCTCCGCATGCCGCTTTTTTTCACTTTCAGACAGAGCACCGGCGGAAGCGAACCGGCACCCGGCAAAGAAAACTGCGAAGCGGCGCGGTGCGGCACGGTTTCCGCTTTTGCCGACGGCCGTCAGGCGATATGTCCGGCACCATGCCGCTCATCTACAAGATCTGTCCCGAGGCGCTCTGGCGCGAAGCCGAGGCCGCAGGCCTCTTCCAGGGAGCGCCGGTCGACATCGCCGACGGCTTCATCCATTTCTCGACCGGCGCGCAGGCCCGCGAGACCGCCGCCAGGCATTTCGCCGGCCAGGACGGGCTGCTGCTGATCGCCTTCGACGACGCCGCGCTCGGTGAAGCCCTGCGCTACGAGCCATCGCGAGGCGGAGCGCTGTTCCCGCATCTTTATGCCACGCTCGACCCGAAGCGGGCGCGCTGGATCGCGCCGCTGCCGTCAGGCGAGAGCGGCCATGTCTTTCCAGAGGACGTCTTCCCGGAGGATGTCGCGTGATCGGTGCGCTGTTCGGCCTGGCGCGGCCGCTGATCCACAAGCTCGACGCCGAGCAGGCTCACCGGCTGACGATCGCGGCGCTATCCGCCGCGCCGCCGCTGCGGCCGGCTGCCGATCCGCCGTCGCTGGCGGTCGAGGCCTTCGGCCTGCGCTTTGCCAATCCGGTCGGGCTCGCCGCCGGCTTCGACAAGAATGCCGAAGCGGTAGACGGCGCGCTGGGTCTCGGCTTCGGTTTCGTCGAGATCGGCGGGGTGACGCCGCTGCCGCAGCCGGGCAATCCGCGCCCGCGCGTCTTCCGCCTGCCGGAGGACGAGGCAGTGATCAATCGCTATGGCCTCAACAGCGAGGGCATGGAGGCGGTCGCGGCGCGATTGGCCGCTCGCCGGAAGAAGGGCGGCATCGTCGGCGTCAACCTCGGCGCCAACAAGGACTCGGCCGATCGCAGCGCCGATTACGCGGTGCTGGCAGGCAGGCTCGCTCCGCTCGCCGATTTCCTCACCGTCAACGTCTCCTCGCCGAACACGCCGGGCCTGCGCGACCTGCAGGCCGAGGACGCACTCGACGACCTGATCGCACGCACCCTCGCCGCCCGCGACGAGGCGGCCGCTGGGGCTAAGCCGACGCCGGTGCTGATCAAGATCGCGCCGGACCTCTCCATGCCCGAGCTCGACGGCATGGTCGCGGTCGCGCGCCGCCGCAAGGTCGACGGCATGATCGTCTCGAACACCACGATCGCGCGGCCGGAGAGCTTGCGCAGCGACAACAAGGCCGAGACCGGCGGCCTCTCCGGCAAGCCGCTCTTCGCGGCCTCGACCCGCATCCTCGCCGAGACCTTCCTGCGGGTGGAGCGCCAGTTCCCGCTGATCGGCGTCGGCGGCATCGATTCCGCCGAAACCGCCTTCGCCAAGGTCCGCGCCGGCGCAAGCCTGGTGCAATTCTATTCGGCGATGGTGTTCAAAGGTCCGGGGCTGGTCGGCGAGGTCAAGCGCGGGCTCGACATGCAGGTGCGCAAGGCCGGGCTGCCACGGCTCGACGCGCTGGTCGGGCGCGATGCGGAAGCGATCGCGCGCGGGGAGACGATCTGACGGCAGCTCGCAGAGGAAGCCGGAATGATCATCTACACCACGGTTGGAGTCGACGATCTCGCCCGCGCTCTGCGCTTCTATGATCCGCTCTTTGCCGAAATGGGCCTCGAGCAATGCTGGCTCGACGCGACCTCAGCGTCATGGGGCCGGAAGGATGACCCAAGCGTCAGCCGCTTCTCGATCGGCTATCCGTTCGAGGGAGAGGCCAGCGCGGGCAACGGCACCATGACGGCGCTCCGGGCCGACAACCCGGCACAGGTCGACCGCCTGCATCGGCTGTCGCTGTGCAATGGTGGCAAGGATGAAGGCGGCCCCGGACACAGGCCGCGCTATGGCGGCGACTTCTATGGCGCCTATGTCCGCGATCCCGACGGCAACAAGCTCGCCTTCATCTGCTACGACAGCGTCGTTTAGCGCTTCGACGCAAACAACCGGCTGATCAGCCAAAGCGGCACCACGACCAGCGCGCCGGCGAGCGCCCAGCCGCCGACCTCGCGGACCGCGTCGAAGCCCATATCGGTGAGCGAGCGGACGAAGCGCAGCGCCGAGTCGAAGAGGCTGCGCGGCGACAAGCCGAGGAAGGCCATGGCCGCGCCGACCAGCAGCGAGATGAAGAACAGGCGCACGAGGACGCTGAGGACGGAACCGCCCAGGAAACGCTCGGTGCCACCGCCATTGGCCATGGAAATCCCCCTCGGATCGACCGCGTAAGACAAATCAGACCCTGCTTGAACCGGGCCTGAACGCCGCCGTCAACCGCCCGGCGCCTCAGCTCGTCGCCGAAGCGCCCTGCGCCGCCCAGCCGGCGCCGGCTATCTTGGCGGCGGCGATCACGGCCTGGGTGCGGCTGTCGACGTTGAGCTTGGTCAGGATCGCCGAGACATGCGCCTTGACCGTCGCCTCGGAGACGCCGAGCTCATAGGCGATCTGCTTGTTGAGCAGCCCTTCCGACAGCATCATCAGCACGCGCACCTGCTGCGGTGTCAGCGTCGCGAGGCGGCGGACCATGTCGGCGGTCTCGTGATCGACCGGTGCGGAGAGATCGACGCCGGGCGGAGTCCAGACGCCGCCGTCGAGCACGGCCTGGATCGCCTCGCCCATCTGCGCGACCTCGGCGGTCTTGGGCAGGAAGCCGAGCGCGCCGAACTCGATGCAGCGGCGGATCACGGCGGGATCGTCATTGGCCGAAACCACGATCACCGGGATCTCGGGGTAGGACGCCCGCAGGAAGAGCAGACCGGAAAAGCCCTGCACGCCGGGCATGGAGAGATCGAGCAGGATGAGATCGATGTCCGAGGTTTCGGCGAGCGCCTGGCCGAGCGCCTCCAGCGAGCCGACCTCGCTGACCTCCGAACCTGCCAGCCCATGCGAGACCGCCTGGCGCAAAGCGCCACGAAAGAGCGGATGATCGTCCGCGATCACGATCCGTGTCATCATGCCCTCCGCGCGCCAAAGCCCGGCAAGATGCCGCGCGATTCCCCCTCGAAAGTTCAAGCGCCGGGCATCTTACCCTGTCAATGCTCCAATCGTCAGAGGCCACAGCGTATCGCTAGTTGGCAGGCAGCAACGCCTCCAATGCCTCGATCCGATCGGCCTCGCCCGGCGGCTTGTCCCAGCGGATGCGGTTGATGCGGGGAAAGCGCATGGCGATGCCGGATTTGTGCCGCGTCGAGCGTTGCAGCCCCTCGAACGCCACTTCGAAGACCAGGCCGCTCGTCAGCGTATGCGTCACCTCGCGCACCGGGCCGAAACGGTTCAGCGTGTTCTTGCGGACATAGCGGTCGATCTCGATGAGTTCCTCGTCGGTGAAGCCGAAATAGGCCTTGCCGACCGGCACCAGCTCGTCCGCCCCCGCCTCCCCGACCCGCCAGACGCCGAAAGTGTAGTCGGAATAAAAGGAGGAGCGCTTGCCGTGGCCGCGCTGGGCATACATCAGCACGCAGTCGACCAGCCGGGCATCGCGCTTCCATTTGTACCAGTAGCCTTTGGGCCGGCCGGGCAGATAGGGCGAATCGAGCCGCTTCAGCATGCAGCCCTCGACCGCCTCGGCATCGGCGCCTGCCCCGGCGGAAGCCGGGTCGGCGCGGGCTTCCGTCAACTCCTCCCAGTTCGCGAAGGTAATGCGCGGCGAGAGATCGAAGCGGGCGCTGTCGAGCCGGCCGAGGAACGCTTCCAGCCTGGTGCGCCGCTCGGTGTAGGGATGGGCGCGCAGATCGTCGTCGGCTTCGGCCAGGAGGTCGTAGGCGCGGATATGGGCGGGGAATTCGGCCAGCATCTTGGCCGTGACCTGCTTGCGGTTGAGCCGCTGCTGCAGCGTGTTGAAGCTCTGGACGGCGCCATCGCGCATCACCAGCAATTCCCCGTCGATCGCGCCATCCTGCGTCAGTGCCTCGGTCAGATCGGGGAAGGCACCGCCGATCTCCTCGCCAGTGCGGGAATAGAGCCGGACGATGCGGCTGCCGTCGGCGCGCGTGCCGGCGACGGCCTGGACGCGGATGCCGTCCCATTTCCATTCGGCGGCGAATTCACCGGCATCGAGCTTGTCGAAATCGCCGTCCTCGATCGCATGCGAGAGCATCACCGGGCGGAACGGCGCCGGATCGGTCGCCTCCGGCCGCGGCGCCCTGCCCTCCAGCCAGGCGAAGAGCGCGGTGTAGGGCGGCTCCAGCCCATGCCAGACCTGCTCGACCTCGTCGGCCGGAATGCCACCGAGGCTCGCGGCAGCGGTCTTGGCGAGGCGCGCGGAGACGCCGATGCGCAGGGCGCCGGTGATCAATTTGAGCAGGGCCCAGCGGCCGGTCTCGTCGAGCGCATCGAGCCAGGAGGCGATCAGGCGCGGCATCTCGGTCTTGCCGGACTTTTGCAGGCCGGCGACGACATCGGGCAGATGCGGCACATCGTTCGCGCCATGCCGCGCCGGCCACATCAGCGCGACCGTCTCGGAGAGATCGCCGACATAATCGTAGGAGAGTGCGAACAGCACCGGATCGGTGCGCTCGGCGATCAAGGCGCGGATCAGGCCGGGCTTAGCGTTCTGGAAGACCAACCCGCCGGTCATCGCCGCCAGCGCATAGCCGCGATCGGGATCGGGCGTGGTGCGCAGATAGTCGGCGATCAGCGCGAGCTTGCCGTTGCGGCGCGGCTCATAGGCGAGGCGGTCGAGCAGCCAGGCGAAGCGGTTCATGCCGAAGCCTCCGCCGGTTTGGCCTCGGGCTCCGCTTCGCCCTCGTCGCCATAGCCGACGAGATGCAGCGGCATGCCTTTCAGGCCAACCGTGCCGCACCAATGCGCCAGCGCCTCGGCCTCGCCATGGGTGATCCAGATCTCGTTCGCCTGAACCTCGCGGATCGTCGCCTGAAGATCGTCCCAATCGGCATGGTCGGAGATGATCAGCGGCAGTTCGACGCCCTTTTGGCGAGCCCGCGCCCGAACCCGCATCCAGCCCGAGGCGAAGGCGGTGACCGGATCCGGGAAGCGGCGCGACCACAGATCCTGGATCGCGCTTGGCGGACAGATGACGATCTCGCCGGCAAATGCCTTGCGTCCCTCGGCCTTGCGCTCGCCGGGTTCGATCTTACGGATATCGCCGAGCGGGATGCCTTCGGCCTGATAGAGCTCGGTGATCTTCTCGACCGCACCGTGGATGAAGATCGGCCGCTCGTAGCCGGCCTCGCGGATCAGCGCCATCAGCCGCTGCGCCTTCCCCAGCGAATAAGCGCCGACGATATGGGTGCGATCCGGAAAGAGCCGGACGGAATCGAGCAGCTTTGCCGTCTCGGCATGAGCCGGCGTATGGCGGAACACCGGCAGGCCGAAGGTCGCCTCGGTGATGAAGACGTCGCAGGTGACTGGCTCGAAGGGCGCGCAGGTCGGGTCGCGCTCGCGCTTGTAGTCGCCGGAGACGACGATGCGCAGGCCCTTGTGCCCGACGACGATCTGGGCAGAGCCGAGGACATGGCCGGCCGGAACGAACCGGAAATCGACCGCGCCGATGCGGACGGTCTCACCGGGCGAGGCCAGCTGCTGCGAGCCCGTGAACGCCTCGCCATAGCGCAGCGCCATGATCGCCAGCGTCTCACGCGTCGCCAGCACAGCGCCATGGCCGGCGCGGGCATGGTCGGAATGGCCGTGGGTGATCAGCGCCCGCGCCACCGGGCGAACCGGATCGATGTAGATGTCCGCCGGCGGGCAATAGAGCCCGGCCGGGGTCGGCGTCAGCAGATCGGAAGGCTTCATCGTCTGGCCAGTGTCATCTGCCTTCGTTAAACCCGCAGCATGATCGAAAAGGGCAGCAGCGTGTACTCCGCCAGTTCCGGGGATGAACGCCTCGACCGTCGTTACGCCTGGGCCGAGGCGGCCTTGAAGGATAGCGATCCGCAGGCGGCGATCGACATCCTCGATCAAACGCTCGCCGAGAACTACGGTTTCACCGCCGCCTGGCATCTCTACGGGCTGGCCCAGGAAGCACTCGGGCACAATGAAGAGGCCGCCACCGCCTGGCGGCAATGCCTGGACCTCGACCCGAACGACCATGTCGGCGCCAAGCTCGACCTCGCTCGCATCGGCGCGCTCGCGGCCGAGCAGGCCACCTCGGAGAATTTTTCGGGGGCCTTGTTCGACGGCTATGCCGAGCGCTTCGACAGCCATCTCGTCGGCACCTTGCAATACCAGGCGCCGGCGCTGCTGAAGGACGCGCTAGCCCGCCATTGCGAACAGGCCAGCCGCCTCTTCCATTTCGGGACGACCCTCGATCTCGGCTGCGGCACTGGATTGATGGGCGAGGCGATCCGCGCCGAGATCGAGTTCCTCGCCGGCTGCGATCTCTCACCGCGGATGATCGCCAAGGCGCAGGCCAAGACGCGTGAGGGTGGCGGCCCCCTCTACGACAAGCTCGCTACCGCCGGCCTCACCGCCTTCCTGGCGAGCCGGCCAGACGCCTCGGCCGATCTCGTCATCGCCGCCGACGTCTTCGTCTATCTGGGCGATCTTGCCCCCTGCTTCCATCAGAGCGCCCGGGTGCTCAAGGCGGGCGGGCTCCTCGCCTTCACCGTGCAGAGCCATGACGGCGAAGGCATCGCCGTCGGCCAGGACCGGCGCTTCGCCCATGCCGGGGCCTGGCTCAGGGATGCGCTTGGCGAGGCGCAGCTGAAACCCGTCCTGGTCGAACCGCGGAGCACGCGGATCGACCGCGGCGAGCCGGTGCCGGGACTGATCGTCATCGCGGAGCGCTGACCGGGGTCATGCTTGGGTTTGACCCGAGCATCTCCGGCCCAATGAGGCGTTGATCCGTGCCTTCTGGTCCCGAGATTCTCGGCCCTGCGCTTCGCTCCGCCCGAGAATGGCACGAACCCACCGTTCCCTTTTCGTTCGACAGAGCCTATCTCTGTCGCTCGATGGATGCGCCCTCGCCTCTCCCACCGGCCTTCTCCGCCTGGTTCGCCAGCCGCGGCTGGAGCGTGCGGGCGCATCAGCTCGCTCTGCTGGAGGAGGCCCGCGCCGGGCGCTCGACCCTGCTGGTCGCGCCGACCGGCGCCGGCAAGACCCTCGCCGGCTTCCTGCCCTCGCTGGTCGAACTGACCCAGCGCGGCGGCGAGCGCGAGGGTCTGCACACGCTCTATGTCTCGCCGCTGAAGGCGCTCGCCGTCGACATCGCCCGCAATCTGGAGACGCCGATCCGGGAAATGGGGCTCGACGTCAAAGTCGAGACCCGTACCGGCGACACCTCGCCTGCCAAGCGCGCCCGCCAGATCGAGCGACCGCCGGATATCCTGCTGACCACGCCGGAGCAGCTGGCGCTGCTGGTCTCGCATCGCGATGCCAAGCCCTTCTTCGCTGGGCTTCGCCGTGTAGTGCTCGACGAATTGCACGCGCTCGTCACCTCCAAGCGCGGCGACCTGCTCTCGCTCGATCTTGCCCGCCTGCGCGCGCTGGCACCGCAGATGAGCGCGGTAGGCCTCTCGGCGACGGTGCGCGAGCCGGCCGATCTGCAGGCCTATCTCGGCGGCGCCGGCACGCCGTCCGGCATCGTCACCGTCAAGGGCGGTGCGAAAGCCGAGATCGGGATCATGCATACGAGCCGCCGGCTGCCGCTGGCAGGGCATATCACCGCCCATGCCGTCGACGACATCTATGCCGCGATCCAACAGCACAAGCTGACGCTGGTCTTCGTCAATACCCGCATGCAGGCCGAGTTCATGTTCCAGGCCTTGTGGAGCGTGAACGATGAGACGCTGCCGATCGCGCTGCATCACGGATCGCTCGATGTCGGCCAACGCCGCAAGGTCGAGGCGGCGATGGCGGCCGGCAAGCTGAAAGCCGTCGTCTGCACCGCGACGCTCGATCTCGGCATCGACTGGGGCGATGTCGATCTTGTCATTAATGTCGGCGCGCCCAAGGGCGCGAGCCGGCTGATGCAGCGCATCGGCCGCTCCAATCACCGGATGGACGAGCCTTCACAGGCGCTGCTGGTCCCTTCAAACCGCTTCGAATTGCTCGAATGCCGCGCCGCACTCGATGCGGTGGCGGAGGCTGCGCAGGATACGCCGCCGCCTCGGATCGGGGCGCTCGACGTACTCGCCCAGCATGTGCTGGGGGTCGCCTGCCCCGACGGCTTCGATCCCGATGCGCTCTATGAGGAGGTCCTGACAGCCTCGCCCTATGCCGATCTCACCCGTGCCGATTTCGACGCCGTCGTCGATTTCGTCGCGACCGGCGGCTATGCGCTGAAGAGCTATGAGCGCTTCGCCAAGCTCAGGCGCAGCAAGGACGGGCTCTACCGTGCCAGCAATGCCCGCGTGATCCAGCAATACCGGATGAATGTCGGCACCATCGTCGAATCGACCATGCTGAAGGTCCGGCTCGGGCGAGCCCGGCCGGCCCGTCCCGGTGGCCAGCAGATGCTGAGCCGCGGCGGGCGCGTGCTCGGCGAGCTGGAGGAGTATTTCGCCGAGACGATGACGGCGGGCGACACTTTCATCTTCGCCGGCGAGGTGCTGCGCTTCGAGGGCATCGTCGAGAACGAGGTGGTCTGCTCGCGCACCGCCGCCGGCACCGACCCGAAGATCCCTTCCTATGCCGGCGGCAAGTTCCCGCTCTCGACCTTCCTCGCAGCCCGCGTCCGCGCCATTCTCGCCACACCGAAGGAATGGGAGAAGCTGCCGGACGAGGTCTCGTCCTGGCTGCATGCGCAGCGCCTGAAATCGCGCCTGCCCAAGCCGGGCGAACTCCTGGTCGAGACCTTTCCACGCGCAGGCCGCTTCTTTCTGGTCGCCTACCCATTCGAGGGCCGCCTCGCCCACCAGACGCTCGGCATGCTGCTGACGCGCCGGCTGGAGCGGGCGCGCTTGAAGCCGCTCGGCTTCGTCTGCAATGATTACGGTCTTGGCGTCTGGACGCTCGGCGACATGGGCGCGGCAATCGCGCGCGGGGCGCTCTCGCTCGACGATCTCTTCGCGCAGGACATGCTCGGCGACGATCTCGAGGACTGGTTGGCCGAATCGGCGCTGATGAAGCGCACCTTCCGTTCCTGCGCCGTGATCGGCGGCCTGATCGAGCGCCGCTTTCCCGGGCAGGAGAAGAGCGGGCGGCAGGTGACGATCTCGACCGACCTCGTCTACGATGTGCTGCGCCGGCACCAGCCCGACCATGTGCTGCTGCGCGCCGCGCGCGCCGATGCGGCGACCGGCTTGCTCGATATCGGTCGTCTCGGTCAGATGCTGACACGGATCAGCGGGCGAATCGTGCATCAGCCGCTCGATCACGTCTCGCCGCTCTCGGTCTCGGTCATGCTGGAGATCGGACGCGAGGCGGTCAGTGGCGAAGCGGCCGACGAGATCCTGGCCGAGGCGGAAGCGCAGATGCTCGAAGAGGCGATGGCGTGAACCTGGCGGCGAAGGAAACGGGAGACCTGGCGACCGAGGCGTTCATGCTCGGCCGGCTGGCGCTCGTGCCTGACCTCTCCGGCGCGCTCTATCTGCCGGATGAGCGCACGCTCGTCGTCGCCGACCTGCATCTGGAGAAGGGCTCGGCCTATGCGGCCCGCGGTGTGCTGCTGCCACCCTATGATTCTGCGGCGACGCTCAGGCTGCTCGGTGCCGCGATCCTGCGCTACCAGCCGGCGCGCGTGATCGCGCTCGGCGATTCCTTCCATGATCGCGGCGCCGAGGCGCGGATCGACGAGGGCTGCCTTGCCACCTTGCGTACTTATCAGGCCGGCCGCGACTGGCTCTGGGTCAGCGGCAACCACGACCCGGCGATCTCGGCCGCGATGGGCGGCACGGTAGCCGATGAGCTCGAGCTGCGCGGCGTCAGGCTGCAGCACGAGCCGAGCCCCGCCGGCGCGCTGCCCGAGATCGCCGGCCACCTGCATCCGGCAGCCAAGGTGCGGATGCGCGGCCGGGCGCTGCGCCGACGCTGCTTTGCGCTCTCCCCTAGCCGCTGCGTCATGCCGGCGATGGGCGCCTATGCCGGCGGTCTCAACGTCCGCGACGCCGCCTTCCGGCCGCTGTTCGGCCTCGGCTTTTCCGCCCATCTCCTCGGCGACGGCAGGCTCTTCCGCATCGACCAGCGCCTGCTTCTGCCGGACTGACGGTGCCCGGAGATCGCACCTGTGACCCCTCCCGTGTGAAGGGAGCGCTCAACAGCCCTTCATTTTCATGTGCAGGGATATGTACGTAACAGGTTGCGTCGGGGCGGGGCTTGTGGCATCAGGACGCCGCTTCGGAACGGCGCGGCGCCTTCCGGGTCCTCGATCGACCCCGAAACGCCAGCATATCCCGGTCCTGCTGCGGTAGCTCAGTGGTAGAGCACTCCATTGGTAATGGAGAGGTCGAGAGTTCAATCCTCTCTCGCAGCACCAGCCCCCCAATACCTTGTGAAATAACGAGAAAATACCCGTAAAGGGCTTGCAACTGCTCACTAATGCACAGGAGCGGTACACATAGCCTTGACGATGGCAACTCCCTCGAGGCCCCCTCAAACGGGCGCCTTCTATCTGCGCGCGCGCGTCCCGCGCGGCGTACTGGGCCGCGTTGGACGCGATATCGAGAAGGCCTCGCTGCGAACCAAGGACCCGGCCCGGGCGCGCCACGCATTCACGCAGAAGCTGGCCCAGTTGCAGGCCCGCTGGGACGAGATCCGCAAGGGCGCCCAGACCCTGACCCACCGCCAGATCGAGGCGCTCGCCGGCGAGGTCTACCGCGCCTTTCGCGCCGGGCTTCCGTAGGACGACCGCGGCTGGCCCGCCCTGCAGGCCTTCAGCTTCTGGCGCTGGTCACTCGAAATGATTTCGATGATCCAGAGATCCTCCCTTCCCGCCCCCCTAAATTGTCTCAAGAGCGCTGACGCCGGACAGCACAAGGCTTCGTCACGGCACGCGATTGCCCGTTCCAGGGCGGCGAGAATGCCTGGCTCCTGCGCAAACGCTGAGACACCCCCATAATCAAGATCAACGGGACCCAGCGCCAGTCTGGCCCGATGGCCGGACGGATCTTACTCCGTTCAAGGGGCCGCCGTCGCTCCGGGCGTCACGCCGCAAACTGTCTTCGACAATCTCGCCGGGGATGGCTGCACGGGTGCCAGCTCACCAAGGAGTAACCCTGGCAGACCGAACCTCCCGAGTATGACATCAGCACGCTGCGAGCGCGCATAGCTCGCACAAGACGATCAAGGAAAGTGGCATCGTGAAAATTCGGCGATCCGACCTATGCCGCCGCCATCCTCGATGGCTCGTCCACAATGCCATCGTCTCGAGCTCGACGGCAACAGTATGCGCCGCGCCAAAGCCTAACCTCAGGCTTAACCCAAGGTCGAAACGACACAACAACAGTCAACGTCCAGCACGGCTCGCTTCCGGGGGCGCCATCATCTTGGAACCGGGGAGCGCCATCGCCTCAGAAACGAGGGCGGCTTCCTTGGAATTAGCAGACTGGCTCTCTTTGGCGGCCGTGATCAACCTGTTCCCTGCCTCGTCATGGACTGGTTGATGAAGGCCGAGATGTCCGCCATGAAATGCGATCAAGTCGCTTGTTCGTGTTACCCTACGGGGGGTAGATTGGGGCGATCATCCGGTCTAAAAACCGTTTGGAATCAAAAAAATGACTGGGAATGAAGGATTTGGATCTTCTCGGGCAACGCCAGCTTGCCAAGCCCTCTGACATCGTCGGGAAAAACCCGTACAGGTTCGCGAGTGTTTATCGACATGGGTGACCCTGGTGATGGCTCCTTCCTGGAAGCGCTCGAAAACGGGCACAGCTGCTCTCCTGCAGAGTCCGCCGCATCTTGCGGACTAGGCTCTTACCCAAAGACTGCAATCGTGCGCGCAGGCTTTTCCGCAGTCCGGCGCCCAGGTCGCTCCGTATCGTGCGCGATGCCGGTTTCCTGCACTAGCCTTCCGCCGGCTTCACCGCGTCGCCATAGGTTGCCGAGTCCTCGACCAGGGGGAGAACCGGCCGCGCCGAAGTATCCGTTCTCAACGCCCTCTGCACCGGCTAGCGCACTGCCAGCTTGATGACGAAACCTATGGATGAGCTACCAGGTATCCTTTTTACGTTCTGGGGAAGACGGGGCGCACTCTCGCAGTTCGCGCTCGAGGCGGCGCGAGCGGCGCGGAAGCACAAGGGCATCCGAGCCGCTTTCTCAGTTTCGCGACAGAACGAGAGCTTCGCAGAGTTTAAAGAAGCAGACGTCCCGTTACTGCCAATCGATACGTTTTCCTCGCATGGCGGCGCAATAACGGGCCTCTGGCGAGTCCCCGGCCTTCGCCGACGCCTGACGCGATATACACGGCAACATCGCATCCAGGCGGTGCTGGAGCTCATGCCACATGTCTGGTCACCATTGGTGATCTCCGCTCTTGACGGAACCGGCGTGCGCTACGCGACAATCGTACATGATGCCTCCGCCCATCCGGGTGATCGGACGGCGATCGTGAAGCCGCTCCTCGACATGCCGCTGCGCATGGCCAGACCGGTCCTGACGCTGAGCAAGCAGGTGGCGAGCGAGCTCATCGCCAGCAACCGCGTTCCCGCGTCGCGCATCAGAACCCTGTTTCATCCGGATCTGACCTATTCCGACCTGAAGGAAAGACGATATCCTGAGAAGGGAGAACCCTTCAGGCTGCTCTTTCTTGGCCGAATAATGCCCTATAAAGGCCTGCCTTTATTCGTCGACGCCGTGGAGACACTAAGAGGTCAGGGCTTCAACGTTCTGCCCTGCGTCTATGGGGAAGGCACACTCGCCGGCGAAGAGCGACGACTAGGTAGCCTCAATGCCGAAGTCGTTAACCGCTGGCTTACGGGCGAGGAGATCGCAGGTGCTTTGGCCAGCGCCCATGCCGTTGTGCTGTCGCATGTGGAGGCCAGTCAGTCGGGCGTGGCGGCAGCGGCCTTCGGAGCGCGACTTCCCGTCGTGGCCACACCCATCGGCGGTCTCCGCGAACAGGTAGAGGATGGCAAGACCGGAATTCTGGCGAGCGCCGCGAGCGGCCCCGCGCTGGCAGAGGCAATAAGCCGCCTTATTCTTCAGCCGACCCTATATCGCAGCATCGTTGAGAGACTGAACTTGGAACGGAATAAATATTCCATGAGCAATTTTCTTGACGCCGCGATAGAAGCTACATTTTCAATTTAGAAAACATTTCCTTTATCTCGATGATGAGTACCAACAATTTTAATTTTTTGTTGTAATTATTAAAAATACAGCACTTAGATTTATATTATATACATCGAAATACAGAATTTATCTGAAATATCGATGCCTTCATAGCCATCAATAACACAATATACCGTTGATTTAGATAGAATATCTTGAGATAAACACTACCCGGCGGCAGAGGCTTGCTGCTTGCGATACCCTTAGGGACCTGATAGGAGTGCCGCGCTTCAATGCATTTGCTGAGAATCCACGTGATAGAATCGAAATTCATGCGGCTCGCTAGAAAGTTTGCGTACTGATGAAGGCGGTCATTCTTGCCGGCGGCTTGGGCACGCGCATCAGCGAAGAGACAAGCATAAGGCCGAAGCCGATGATCGAAATCGGCGGCCGGCCTATTCTCTGGCATATAATGAAGATTTATTCCAGCTATGGCATAAATGACTTTATTATATGCCTTGGATATAAAGGCTATTTTATCAAGGAATATTTCGCAAATTACTTTTTACACATGTCAGATGTGACATTCGACATGGAGTCCAACTCTATGCATGTCCATAGAGCAAAGGCTGAGCCTTGGCGTGTCACCCTGGTCAACACTGGTGATACATCGATGACGGGCGGACGCTTGCGCCGCGTGCGTGAATTCATCGGCGACGAAACGTTCTGTTTCACTTACGGCGATGGCGTAGCCGATGTCGACATCAACGCCCTCATCGCCTTTCATGAAAGGGAAGGCCGCCTCGCCACGCTTACGGCGACCCAGCCGGCCGGCCGGTTCGGTGCACTGGATCTTGACGGAACTCAGGTCAAGAGCTTCATCGAGAAGCCGCGCGGTGACGGAAACTGGATCAATGGTGGCTTCTTTGTGCTGTCGCCCAAGGTGATCGACTACATCGCCGACGACGAGACCGTCTGGGAGCGCGAGCCGCTGGAACGGCTGGCTTCAGAAGGGCAGCTCTCGGCCTTCATGCACCGCGGCTTCTGGCAGCCGCTGGATACGCTGCGCGACAAGCTGCAATTAGAAGAGGCCTGGGCCGGAGGCGCCGCTCCCTGGCGCGTTTGGTGATGGACGCCTCCTTCTGGAAAGGCAAGCGCGTCCTCTTGACCGGCCATACCGGCTTCAAGGGGGGCTGGTCCGCGCTAATGCTGCGCAGCATGGGCGCGGAGGTGACAGGGCTGGCCCTGGCTCCCGATCAAACACCGTCCTTTTTCGAGCGTGCGAAGGTCGGCGAGGTCGCACGCTCGATCATCGGCGATATCCGCGATCTCGACACCGTGAAGCGCGCAGTGGCGGAAAGCCGGGCGGAAATCGTGCTGCATCTGGCGGCGCAGGCGCTCGTGCGGCGCGGGTATAACGAGCCTGTCGAGACCTTTGCGACGAATGTGATGGGCACGGCCCACGTCCTCGAGGCAGCGCGCCTGAGCGGTCATGTCCGGAGCGTCCTCGTCGTGACCTCCGACAAATGCTACGAAAACCGCGAATGGGTCTGGCCGTATCGCGAAAACGAAGCGATGGGGGGCTATGATCCCTATTCCAGCAGCAAGGGCTGCGCGGAACTGCTGACCTCGGCCTACAGGCGGTCGTTCTTTTCCGAACAGGGGATCGGCCTGGCGACCGCACGGGCTGGCAACGTCATCGGTGGCGGGGATTGGTCCGATGCGCGCCTAGTACCCGATCTCGTCCGCGGCTTGGAGCAGGGCCGCTCGGTCTTCATCCGTCAGCCCGAATCGATCCGACCCTGGCAGCATGTGATGGACGCCTTGGCGGGTTATTTCCTGCTCGTAGAGAAGCTGTGGCATGAGCCTGCTCAATTTGGCGACGGCTGGAATTTCGGCCCTTCCGATGAGAGCGTCATCCCCGTCCGGCTGATTGCGAACGAACTCGTGCGGCTCTGGGGCGGCCCGGCATCTTGGCAGCACGATCCCGAAAGCGGGGCGCACGAGGCCCGGATATTGAAGCTGGATTCCGCCAAGGCACGCAGCTTCCTTGGATGGAAGCCGAGACTGACCGTCCCGGAGGCTCTGGCAAAGATCGTCGAATGGCATAAATCCGACGGTGCCGGAGCCGACATGCAGGCCGTGACGCTGTCGCAGATACACGCCTATAGCTCCGCAGGGAAGGCGAAGTGATTATCAACAGCTGTCGCCATTGCTCGACTCCCCTCGAGCGGACCTTCTGTGATTTGGGCACGAGCCCGATCTCGAATGCCTTTATCAAACCGGAGAACGCCGAAAAGGCCGAACTCATCTATACGCTGCACGTCTATGTGTGCAGCAACTGTTTTCTCGTCCAGCTGCCTGCGCATACCTCCGCGACGGATAACTTTCACGACGACTACGTCTACTTCTCCTCGACATCGTCGAGCTGGATGGAGCACGCCAAGACCTATTGCGAGGCGATGGTTCCGCGCCTGCAGCTCGGCCCGGAATCTCTTGTTATTGAGGTCGCGTCGAACGACGGTTACCTGCTGCGCAACTTCGTCGCGATGGGCATCCCGGTCCTCGGCGTGGAGCCTACGGCCAATACCGCGGAAGTGGCCGAGAGAGAGCACGGCGTCCCCTCGCTCGTGCGCTTCTTCGGTCGCGAGTTGGCGACCGAGCTGCGGAACGAGGGGCGTGCCGCCGACCTACTGCTGGGCAACAACGTTCTCGCTCATGTGCCGGATATCGACGATTTCGTCGCGGGACTGGCGATCGCCCTTAAGCAGTCCGGCACGATCACCATGGAATTCCCTCACCTTCTCAGGTTGATCGAGGGCGTTCAGTTCGATACGATTTATCATGAGCACTACTCGTATCTTTCCCTGAGCATCGTCGATCGTATTTTTACTCATCACGGGCTCCGGATCGTCGATGTCGAGGAAATCGCGACACACGGCGGCTCGCTCCGGATCTTTGCTCAGCATGCCGGTCATGCCGGGGAGACGGCACGCTCGGCCGTCGAAGCTGTATTGGCGGAAGAGGCGGCCAAGGGCCTTTTGCGGCTGGAAACTTACGACGCCTTTGCTGAGCGTACACGCGAAGCCAAGAGGCAGCTGCTGGAGTTCCTCATCGAGGCAAAGCGTCAAAATCGACGGATTGTCGGATATGGAGCGGCGGCAAAAGGGAATACGCTGCTGAATTATTGCGGAATCCGCACCGACTTCATCGATTTCGTTGTCGACAAGGCACTCTCGAAGCAGGGACGCCTGCTGCCCGGCACACGCATACCGGTAAGGGCGCCTGATGCGCTGTTCGAGGCCCGGCCGGACTACGTTCTCATTCTGCCGTGGAACATCAAGAACGAGATCATGGAGCAGCTGGCGGGAATCCGGGAATGGGGCGGGCGCTTCGTCGTGCCCATCCCGACGGTGGACGTGCTGCCGTGATCTTTACCGAAACGACCGTGGCAGGCGCAATGCTGGTCACGGCCGAACGGTTGAGCGACGAGCGCGGATCATTCGAGCGGGTCTTCTGCGAGCGTGAGTTCGCAGCCGCAGGTCTCGAAACGAACTGGCCGCAACGCAGCCTCTCGTCTAATGTCAGGGCGGGTACCCTAAGGGGAATGCACTATGCGGTTACCCCAGCTCCTGAGACGAAACTGATCAATGTGAGTCGGGGCGCCATTTTTGATGTCATACTCGACCTCCGGCCGGACTCACCGACATTTCTGAAATGGTACGGCATCAAACTGACGGCCGGCGACGGCTATTCTCTCTACGTTCCGATCGGCGTGGCGCATGGCTTTCAGACGCTGGTCGACGACACGACTGTCCACTATGCTATTTCCGAGTTTTATGATCCGACAGCTGCACGCGGCGTACGCTGGAACGACCCGGCATTCGGCATCGACTGGCCCGTAGCCGAGAAGCGGATTGTGTCGACGCGCGACGCGTCCTATCCGGATTTCACACCTTGACCCGCGCGCTGGTGACCGGTGGCCGCGGTTTCGTTGGCCGCCAGATCGTAGCCGCCCTTGCGGCGCACGGTTTCGAGGTGGCTGCGACCACGTCGTCCAAACCTGATCCTCTGATTACTGGCGCGCGCTGGTTCACGGTGGATTTGATGGACCCCGCGGCGACCCGTCAGGTCCTGCGGGACTGGCAGCCCGAGATCCTGGTTCATGCGGCATGGGACACCACTCATGGCAGCTTCTGGACCTCGGAAGCCAATTATGACTGGGTTTCCGCAAGCCTGAACCTGATCCGCTCCTTCACGGCAGAGGGCGGGCGTCGTTTCGTCGGCGTCGGTTCCTGCGCGGAATACGATTGGAACGCCGGCACTTGCTTCGAAGCGTCGACGCCGCTGCAGCCCTGGCACTGCTATGGAGACTGCAAGGCTACGGTGTTCCGGTTGTCCTCGCGCTTCGCGGCCGATCGAGGCATATCCTTCGCTTGGGCACGCATCTTTCTCGTCTACGGACCGCATGAGGGCGAGGCGCGGTTGGTACCCAGCGTCGTGCGCGGCCTGCTTCGCGGCGAGACGGTCAAGGTAAGCCTGGGCACCCAGATCCGCGACGTTATGCATGTCGCCGATGCTGGAGAGGCGATCGCCACCCTCGCTGCTGGTGATGTTGTTGGCCCGGTCAACATCGGGACCGGCGAGCAGGTGAGTCTCGCGGACGTCGTCGGCCTGATCGGCACTCTGACTGGCCACAGTGATTTGATCGCCTATGGAGCCCTGCCGCTTCGTCCGGACGACCCGCCCGTGCTGGTCCCCCACGTAACCCGACTGCGTCACGAGGTAGGATACAGGCCCAGGCATAGTTTGCAGACCGGTCTGGCTGATGCGATCGCGTGGTGGCAGCAAAAGCAGCATGACAACGCCCAAATCGGCGATTGAATGGACTTGTTCCATCTCCAGTAGCTATAAGCCGAGCACTCCACCGGACGATTCGAGAGAGTGATGCAGTCAGAAGTTGAAGCCTATTTCACGACTGTCGCCGACAATTTCACTCGGCTGGCACCCTTGGCGCCCGCAGTTGTTTCCTGCGCGGGAATTCTGGTGGCTGCCTTGAAGGCCGGCCGCAAGATCATCCTCTGCGGCAATGGCGGCTCCGCTGCCGATGCCCAGCACCTCGCCGCCGAGCTGATGGGCCGCTTCCTCAAGGACAGGCGACCACTTCCCGCATTAGCTCTGACCGTGGATACCTCGGCTCTGACCGCGATCGGCAACGATTACGGTTTCGATCAGGTCTTTGCGCGGCAGCTTCGCGGAATCGGCGTGGCCGGCGACGTATTGATCGGCATTTCCACCTCGGGCAACAGCGTGAATGTCGTGAAGGCGCTGGAAACAGCCCGGGCGCTCGGCATATCAACCGTCGGTATGACGGGCAGCGGCGGCGGCGCCATGACCTCGCTTTGCGACATGTGCCTCAAGGTTCCATCCGACCAGACTAATCATATTCAGGAGATGCATATCGCTATCGGTCACTTGTTGTGTGGCATCGTCGAGAACGAGTTGTGCTGAGGCAGGCCGTCATCCTCGTTGGCGGAAAGGGCTCCCGGCTCGGAGCCCTGACGGCGGACACTCCGAAACCCATGCTTGCCGTCGGAGGCCGGCCGTTTCTCGATACACTGATCGAGACATTGTCGCGGCATGGCATCGAGGAGATTGTGCTGTCCTGTGGCTACCGGGCAGAGGTGATCCAGCAGCGTTATGAGAAAGGCGACTGGGGAGCCGCCGTCCGATGCGTGGTCGAGCCGGAACCCGCGGGCACCGGTGGAGCGCTCCGCCATGCCGCTCATATGCTGGATTCGACTTTTATGCTGCTCAACGGCGATACGCTGTTCGACTTCAACCTGATCGACCTCGTGACGGTAGAGATGCGGCCCGGCTGGCTCGGAACATTGGCCTTGAGGGCCCTTCCTCCAGGCGGGCGCTACGGACGTATCGGCCTTGCCGGCGAAAAGGTGACCGGCTTTTTCAGTGCCAAGCCTACCGCCTTGGGTCCGGTCAATGGCGGCGTCTATCTGCTCAGCCGGGAGATTCTGGCAGAACTGGACGGCGATTTCTGCTCACTCGAAATGGATGTTCTGCCGAAACTTGCGGCGTCCGGCCGCTTGAGCGGTCGGGTCTATGATGGCTACTTCATCGATATCGGCGTTCCCGACGATTTTGAGCGCGCCCAGACCGAAGTCCCCACGCGGCGCACGCGCCCGGCCGTTTTCTTCGACCGCGACGGTGTGCTGAACATGGATGTCGGTTACGCGCATCGCCCAGACCAGATTACCTGGGTCGAAGGCGCCCGCGAGGCGGTCAAAGCCGTTAACGACCGCGGCTGGTATGCCTTCGTTGTCACCAATCAAGCTGGGGTGGCACGCGGCCTGTATGACGAGCAGGCAGTCATGGACCTCCATAGCTGGATGCAGCGCGAATTGATGGCCATTGGAGCGCATATCGACCGGTTCGAGTACTGCCCCCATCATCCGGATGCCGTGATTGCATCCTACAGAAATGTCAGCGATCGTCGCAAACCCGGCGACGGCATGCTGCGCGATATTTCGGAGCAGTTCCCCATCGACCGCGAGCGCAGCTTTCTCGTCGGCGATCAGGCTCACGACGTTGCCGCCGCGGACGCCTTCGGCATTGCAGGACATCTTTTTCCGGGGGGGGATCTTCGGAAATTCCTGTCGGAAGGCGGGCTGCTCAGCGGAGCTGTGTCGGAGATGGACAAGAATGCTCGTTGAGCGGCCGTTGATCCCCAGCTTGTGGACCAAGCGCGAGCTGATCTGGCGTCTTGCTCGCAGCCAAGTCCGCGACCGCTACGCCTCGACGGCGCTCGGCACGACATGGGCCCTGGCGCAGCCCGCTGTCATGCTGTTCGTCTACTGGTTTATCTTTGAATACGGGCTGCGCATGCCGTCGAGCGGCTCGGCGCCTTTTGTATTGCTCCTCATCACCGGACTTGTGCCCTGGCTGTGCTTTTCAGAAATGGTAGCAAACGGCTCGTCGGCGGTGATTTCCCAAGGGCATCTCGTGAAGAAGATCGCCTTTCCGCTCGAGATACTTCCCGCAATCCCTATCACGGCGGCTGCGATCATTCATGCCGGCCTCCTGGGCATCACTTTCGCGATCGTGAGCATCAACGGCTTTTGGCCGACGCCGCGCCTGCTCATCCTTGTCTACGCATTCATCTGTCTCGTGGCACTCGCCGGCGCCCTCGCCTATCTCACCTCCGCGCTGAACGCCTTTCAGTCGGACGTCGGCCAGATCACCGGCCTGCTGCTGCAGCTTTGGTTTTGGATGACCCCGATCGTCTGGTCGCAGGAGGTCCTGTCCGCGGGAGCGCAGGCGATCATCGGCTGGAATCCGATGACGTATGTGCTTTCGCTCTACAGGGCTGCATTCCTGCCGACCCTCGCCATGCCTTCCTTAGTTGACAGCCTTCGCTTCTGGGTAGTCGTCCTTCCAGTGCTCATGATAGGACTGCAAACCTATCGACGCCTGAAACATCATTTTGCGGACGTTCTGTAATGATGGCTCCCGCGGCTCAGTCGGCAGTTCCGGAGGCCGAACTTGCGATTCGCTTGCAGGGCGTGTCGAAGATCTACCGTCTGTTTGCGTCGCCCGGCGACCGACTCCGGGAAGCGCTGAGTCCTTTCCGGAAGTCCTATCACCGCGAATTCTGGGCCTTGCGCGACGTCGATCTCGATGTGCCGCGAGGCAAGACGATCGGCATCGTCGGCGTCAACGGATCGGGCAAATCGACGCTTCTGCAGATCATCTGCTCGGTGCTGCAGCCGACGCAGGGAACGGTTGATGTTCGTGGGCGTGTCGCAGCCCTGCTGGAACTGGGAGCTGGCTTTAACCCTGACCTCACCGGCCGCGAGAACGTCATAACGAATGCGATGATCATGGGCCTCGACGAACGGAGCATCGAGGCACGCATCGAAGAGGTACAGGCGTTCGCGGATGTCGGGGATTTCTTCGACCAGCCGGTCAAGATCTATTCATCGGGAATGTTCATGAGGGTCGCTTTTGCCGCGGCGGTGCATGTCGATCCGGATATCCTGATCGTCGACGAAGCTCTGGCCGTGGGCGACGCCAAATTCCAGGAGAAATGCTTCAGGAAATTCAGATCGTTCCAGGAGGCCGGAAAGACCATCCTTTACGTCACCCATGACCGCGCATCGGTGACTGCATTCTGCGACGAGGCCATCCTGCTTCATCAGGGGCGCGTGGTTGATGCGGGAGAGCCAAGACGGATCGTTGCCCGCTTCACGGAAATCATGACGACCGGCAGCTTGCAAATCAATCCGGCCTCGGATTCGACGAGCGCCCTCCCCTCTGGCGACGGCCTCTCTCAGCCCCTGGAGGCTCTCCCTCATAAGGAGGCTTCCGAAAGCGACCCGAAGAACGGACGCGGCGCCGCGGAGGTTTCGCGCTTCCTAGCCGAGAAGACCGCAGACGGCGAAGACCGATGCATCTTGAATCCATTGTATAACAAGAGTGAAGTTCGTTACGGCAACAAGGACGCCTGTATCGTTGATTTCCTTATATTTTCGGACGAAAGAGCGAATTCGCCCTTGATCGACAACGGCGCGATCGTTGAGGTGTATTTAAAAGTCCAATTCAACCGCATGGTCGAAAAGCCGATCGTGGGATTGACCGTTTCAACCGGCAAAGGGGTGACGGTCTATGCAGATCACACCGGCTGGATGGATCTTGCCCTCCCGCCCGGGCTTCCGGGCACGCAGCGGGCATACCGGTTCCGCTTCCCGATGGCGGTGGCGGCCGGCGCCTGCTTCATTGATCTCGGAATAGCATCTTCCGAAGAGGTCATGGCCGATGTGCGATCCCGCATCGTGCACTTCGACGTGCGCCGAATCCGGATCATGGACGGATTGATCAATCTGGATGCGGCTTTCGAGGCCTTCGACGTTGAGTAGCGGTGGCATCTCAGCGTTTAGTAGATACATCTCGGTGTTGAGGGCCGCATTTCGAACGACGGCATGGCAGGCGGCTCAGGCAGTTCCGAGGAAACAAAGCCACCGAGCAATTGACGACGCCGCTCCGGACTTGATAAGGCACTCCCCGAGTGATCTTGGGAGGCATCGCGTTGCTCTTGCCGCGCGGTCGGTCGGTTTGGGAAGCATCTCCGAGATTGGCCTCATTTCCGGCGCACTGGCCAGTAGCTTCCTTAGAATGTGATCCCTGAAAGAAGGCTGATATCATGACGAAATCCACGTATCTGCCGGAAATCGGTGGCATACCGGATCAGATGCGGGGAGGGCGCAGCGTCTACGAGGGATACCAGCGTGGATGGGGGCTCGAATTTGGGGACCTGCGCAGCAAGGTCGCCGCCGACCCGGACTACATCGACGCTTTCGAGTTCGCGCGTGGCCGTTCGGTCGTGTCGATTGACCGACTGATGAACATATTCCTTCTGGTCAAATTCTTCCTTCCTCGCCTGCCGCACGGCCACATCGTCGAATACGGCTCCTATCGCGCCGGATCGGCTTTCTTCATGGGCGCGCTGGCGAGGAAGTTCCTGCCGCAGGCACGCGTCTACGCGCTGGATAGCTATGAGGGCATGCCGGTCACCGACAAGTCGGTCGACGCACACAATGCCGGCGATTTCCAGAACACCAGCTACGAGGAAGTGCTGAGCGCCAAGACGCGCTTGGGGCTGGACAACGTGACCGTCGTCAAGGGGTTCTTCGAAGATACGGCGTCGGCTGTCCTGAAGGAGGCCGGCACCGTGGCCCTCGCGCATGTCGATTGCGATATCTACGAGGCCGTGAAGTACTCCTATCTGGTTTCCAAGCCGCATATGGTCAGCCGCGGATATTATGTCTTCGACGACTCCGTCGTCTCGAGTTGCATCGGCGCGACCGAGGCCGTCGAAGAAGCCGTCGTTCGCGGCGATGGGCTCTTGTCGGAGCAGATCTACCCTCACCACGTTTTTCGCCATCCTGAAAAGGGCTGAGGCACGCCTGACCGCGTGCCCGGTGGCAGCTGAACACGACGAGAGAGCTTTCCCGTGAAAATAACGATCGATACCGACGTGCGAACAGTGTCTGTCTCTGCCAATGGCAGCGAACGGAAGATGCCGCTTTATTCGAAGGAGGCGTTTGAGACCGTCTCCGAGCTCTGGACGAAGCTGAGCTGGGATCAGAAATATCCCTACACCTTCACCTGGATGGGACGGCCGATCGTGCAGCACCCCGAGGACATGGTGCGCCTCGCGGAAGTCATCTATCAGGTCAAGCCCGACGTCATCGTGGAGACAGGCATCGCCCATGGCGGGTCACTGATTTATTACGCCTCGCTTTTGAAGGCGATGGGGCATGGCCGGGTCATCGGCGTCGATATCGAGATTCGCGCGCATAACCGCCGGGCTCTCGAAGAGCACGAGCTGGCCTCCATGATTACCATGATCGAAGGGTCTTCGATCGATCCGGAGATCGTTGCCCGTATCAAATCGTTGATCAAGCCTGGCGAACGGGTCCTCGTGATCTTCGATTCCAACCACAGCAAGGCCCATGTTGCCGCAGAGCTCGATGCTTATAGCGACCTCGTGAGCATCGGCTCGTATATCGTTTCGACCGACGGGATCATGCGTGACGTCTACGACACTCCACGCGGTAAACCCGAATGGGCGCACGATAACCCTTGTGCGGCTAACGAGGAATTCCTGGCGCGCCACCCCGAGTTCGTGCTGGAGCAGCCGAAGTGGCTTTTTAACGAAAGCGATCTGGACCAGGTGATCACCGGCTGGCCCGATTGCTATCTCAAACGCATTGCGTGAGTGCCGGGCAGCAGGCTATCTGCGTCCGCCCTCTCTACGGATCTGGAGAAATCCTTGGATACCGACCGCATCTACCGACTCATTGATCGGAAGCCATCGCTTCCGATCGCCGATGAGCAGCTCGAACACGCGTTCTGGCTGATGTATCCGCGCTTCCGTTTCCTGAAGACCCTGGCTGCGGATGCGCGTCTGTTGGATATCGGCGCGAGTACCGGGGGGCTTTCCTTCTGGCGTGAGTGGATGCCTCCGGTGCGAAAAGATATTCGCATGTACGGTGTCGATCTCGCAGTCGGCCAGCATTCCAAGAATTACGAAGCCTGGGATGTCGTTAATCTGGACGATGGCCGCCCGAATTTTCCCGGAGTCCGCTTCAACGGGTATCTGGCTTCGCACCTCATCGAGCATCTGTCCAATCTAGACAACCTATTCAGCTACATCGCAGAAACGGCAGCTGACGGCGCGCGCATCTATTTCGAGTGGCCCAATCCCAAGACGATGGCCTTTCCCAAGGCGGCCGATCTGAAGGAAAAGGGGTTCACTCTCCAGACATGCAATTTCTTCGACGATGGCACCCATCAGCATACCTACGAGGTCGATCTCGTCAGAGAAAAGCTGTCGAGATACGGCTTCACCATGGTTGAGGGCGGCGAAATCGACCTCGGCATCATCGCCGAGGAGCTGATGGCGCGCGGGCACAAGCTCGACAACATGATCTGGCGGCAGATGGGTTTCTGGTCGGCGCTTGGATGGAGCAACTACATCATCGCGCGCAAGGCCCCTTCCCCGTCTTCGTCAGCGTCCGCCTGAGCGCGCGGCCGATCCGGGCCCCTGTGCGCGGCTGTTCCGGCTTCGGACCTGCGGCAGCGCTTGCCTGGTTACGACATCGTTGAATCCCCATAGGCGAGCACCCGGGTTTGTAACAATGTATGGCAGGCTCAAGGGTCTTTCGGAACAACTCGAGGGTTCGAGTGTCCGTGCACGTGCACCGTTGCGCCTGGGACTTGCCGGCGGAGGCACCGACGTTTCTCCGTATAGCGAGCAGTTCGGCGGAACTGTTCTGAATGCCACGATCGCGATGTACGCTCACGCAGCGATTTCCCTGCCGAAGACGCGCAAAGTGACCTTTGTCGCAGCTGACCGGGAAACGACCTTCGAAGGCGATCTCGACTTTTCCTTCGATCGTGCATCCGGCCTCTCCCTTCACCAAGCCGTCTACAAGCGGATCGTCCGAGACTTCCTTGGAAACGAGCCCTTTCCCGTCTGCGTCACCACATATTGCGACGCACCGGCAGGATCCGGCCTCGGCTCTTCTTCCACCCTCGTCGTGGCGATGATCCAAGCCTACCAGGAACTTCTAGACCTGCCGCTTGGAGAATACGACGTCGCGCAGCTCGCTTACGAGATCGAACGGATCGACGCGGGACAATCCGGCGGAAAGCAGGACCAGTACTCGGCCACTTTCGGCGGAATCAACTTCATGGAGTTCATGAGCGATCGGGTGATCGTCAACCCCCTGCGCGTCCGTGAATCGACACTGCACGAGCTCGAGAGCCAGATCGTCCTCTATTTCACCGGAACGTCACGCGACTCGGCCTCCATCATCAAGCGCCAAACCGCCAATGTGAGCGAATCCAAGGCCGACGCGCTGGAAGCGATGCACCGGATCAAGAGCGATGCCTTGCGAATGAAGATCGCGCTGCTGAAGAGCGATCTGGATGAAGTTGCCGCCATCCTCAACGAGAGTTGGGCATCGAAGAAGATGATGGCGGAAGGCATCAGCAACCCCGAGATCGACCATATTCTCGAAGTGGCAAAGGCGGCAGGTGCCCGTGCCGGAAAGGTCTCCGGCGCCGGCGGCGGGGGGTTCATATTTTTTTTAGTCGAGCCAATGCGTCGCCCCGAGGTACTCAGGACCCTGAAGAAGGAGAGGGGCGACGTGATGACCTGCACTTTCACGGAAAAGGGCGCCGCCGCTTGGCGGGTCTGATCATTCTCAAACTCCCAATGGATTGCTAGTCCACGGGTTGACGGCAAACGAGGACACGCAAACGTGGCGATCATCACGATCGGGATGCCTGTTTATAACGGCGCGGCGACATTGCGGGCTGCGCTGGACAGCCTGCAAGCTCAGACCGTTCAGGATTTCAAGCTGATCATCTCGGACAACGGTTCGACGGATGAGACAGGCGAAATTTGCGCCGAATACGCGCGCCTCGATGAGCGTATCAGTTACATTCGCCAGGCGACGAATCTCGGAGCGGCGATGAACTTCCGTTTCGTGTTGATGGAAGCGCACACGCCCTATTTCATGTGGGCTGCGGCGGATGATCTTTGGGCGCCGGTCTTCATCGAGCGTCATTTGACAGCGCTCGAGGACCGGCCGGATTGCATTCTTAGCCAATCGCGGGTGCTGTTCACGGTTGACGGCCGCCCCAGCCACAAGTCGACGGGGACGTTTCCTCTGCTGGGCACGGCGCGGGAGAACGCGGCCCAGTATTTCACGAACCCGGCCGACAATAGCCGCTACTATGGCGTGTTCCGCACGGAGGTCCTGCAGAAAGTCTTCCCGATCCGCAGCTTCTTCGGCATCGATTGGGCTGTCGCCGGAAGCACAACGAGCTATGGAAAACATCTGGAATTGCCCGATGTCCTGATGGTTCGTGATTCCAGCGATCCGCAGGTCTATGCGAATCTCGTCGCACGAGAACATCGCTTCTGGCTTTGGAGAATGTTTCCCTTCCTGCCACTGACCATTCATATTGTCAGGGCCGGCCATGTCAGATTTTCTCCGAGACTGGTGGCGATTTTGTTCCACCTTAATCTCTATATGCACTTCCGCTTTGGCCTGTATCGCTTTCAGCGCCTGGCTGATGAATATCTGAAAACTAACAGCGTTCGTGGCGTCGCGTTGAATTTCGTTGCCAAGTCTGTGAATTATCTGACTTTGCCCGGAATTCGTCACCGCATCAAAGCCAGCGTGCGCGGTGGCCTTCGCCGGATCGTCAGGGTGCTGGAACAGGTGGGGCGCAAGATCTGGCTGGTTCTACCTCTCTCTCTGGAGCGTCGCTTCCGGCTGAAGCAAGGGCTGTTTCGCCTCTCGCCGGGAACATTCGAGCGTCTTCAGAGCTTTTCGAACTGGAAATCCCACCCGGATGCAACACGCCCCGCCGCCGAGGCGAAGACGGTGTTGTCGGAGGGCCCTTGGTCGCGACTCGACGCGGTGCCGGCCGACAAGACTCCGGACTTTTCGATTATCGTCATTGCCGGCCCCACGCTGACGACACTCGGCGTGATCCATTCGATCGTAAGCGATCTCTCTCCTTTCACGGCCGAGGTCACCGTTATCGACATCGGGGCTAAAGATGTCTCCCCGATCGCTTTTTCAGGCAGGGACGATGTCACCTATTGCCCATTCCCCCCCGGCACGTCGCCGGTCCTGGCAGCCCAGCAGGCACTTCACAAGATGCGCGGCAACAATGTCGTCATCCTGGAGCGCGGCCTTTCCGTAAGGCCTGGCTTCTTTGAGGCGATTGCCAAGGGGCTCGCCGTTAACGGGGCCCTAGCGGCGAAGGTCGTCTCCAAGAACGGTGATGTTCAATCGATGGGAGGGCGGTTTGCGCGCCATTTGCCGGAGAGTGCGATCACTCTCAAGACACCCGGCTCCGATGCTTCGAACCTTTCGTCGAAGCGCGTAGACTTCTCGCTGCGCGTCCTGATTGCGCGCGCGTCCCTGCTGGCGACCGCAGGCGGGCTGAATGTGGAGTATAAGTCGCTGCATGGTGCCTTCGCCGATTTCGGCGCGCAGATGCAGAAATGGAACGAGCGCTATTTTTACATGCCTCAGGCTGCGGTCGTTGAAAACACGCCGCCGTTAGAGCAGGATCGAGAAGCCGAGCGCCGCGACGACTGGATGCGGTTCGTGACCACGCATCCCGCTGAAATCGACAAATCCGAACTGAGTTTCGACAAGAATCGGCACAAGTCGCCGATCCTCCTTTATGTCGATGCGGACACGCCCACGCCGGATCAAAATGCCGGATCGATCGAAGCCCTCAATCTCATGAGGATATTCTTCGACCTCGGCTATGAGCTCATGTTCGTCCCAGAAAGCAACTTCATTCATCGTGGCAAGTACACGGACCACCTCCTGCTTCTTGGAATCGATGCCGTCTGGTATCCGCGCTATTCCTCGATCGAGGAAATTCTTCGCGAGCTCGGAGAGCGCATCGAAACTGTTGTTCTTTGCCGGGCGTATATCGCCGAGAAATACATCGACCTCGTCCGCACATTTGCACCGTCGGCCAAGATCGTCTTCAATATGGTCGATGTTCACTTCATGAGACTTGAGCGCGAGGCCGCGCTCACTTCGAACAAGGCACTCGCCATCGAAGCTGCGGACATGAAGAAGAGCGAATACGCGTCCATCGCCAAGAGTGACGCCACCATCGTTGTCAGCAGCTTCGAGCAGCAATTGCTGTCCAAGGAAATCCCGGGCGCCAAGGTCCATCTGATCCCGCTCGTCCGGGAGGTGCCGAAAGAACTCGACGTGCCCGGCTTCGATGCTCGGGCCGATATGATGTTCGTCGGCACGTATCAGCACCCGCCGAATGTCGATGCCGTTGTCTTCTTCGCGAAGGAGGTCTGGCCTCTTGTCCGCGCGCGGGTGCCGGATGCGCGTTTCCTGATTGTGGGAAGCCAGGTGACGCCGGTTGTCGAGAAGCTGGCCGGCGCCGGAATAGAGGTGCTCGGGTTCGTCGAAGACCTCGACCCCCTTATGGCACGGTGCAGGCTTTCCGTCGCACCGCTCAGGTTCGGTGCCGGGATCAAGGGCAAGGTCGGCACGGCCTTGCAGGCCGGCCTTCCCACCGTGGCGACGACGATAGCCGTCGAGGGGACGCCGATCATTCCAGGCGAGCATGTGCTCGTGGCCGACACGCCGGAGGATTTCGCCGAGGCGGTTGTGCGCGCTTATACCGATCCCGCGCTGTGGAATGCCCTGTCTAAGGCCGGCTTCCAGTTCGTCAAGGACGACTATTCGTTTGAAACCAATATTCGACGGATCACAACATTGCTCGAGGACGTAGGCGCGAGTCCTGATGTGAAGATCCCGGACGCAGAAGGCGGTCATTTTACGCCGTCGGCCTTCTGGCGTGACATGCAAGCGAGGAATGCCCTCGCGATAGAAGGGGGCAAACTCAAGAACTTCAAAAGAACGATCAACAATAACTACTTCCAGTGGCTCCCGGGCGACTTTACCGATCCTCAAGTCGCTAATCTGATGGATTTCTGGAAGGAAAGGCCGAGCTTCTGGCCGATTTCCGCAGTCGCGGAGACGTCGAATGAGCTTGATCCCTCCGACGTCGTTTCCTTCGAAGGCGGGAATCCGTTCAACAGGCCGGGGTATCTGTCTTTCTATGCCTTCTTCACGGCACTGCGTTGGTATCATGCGGCCTGTCATGACCCGCACCGGTATCATGAGAATCTGGAAGAGCCGGTCGTCGGAAATCCCATTCGCGTCCGTCTACAGGGAAAGCTCATTTCGCAAGATCTGGCGAACTCCCTGGACGAATGGTGTGCGGTCGAGCGCCTCACCATGAACTTCGATGCCGAGCGACCCGCGCGCGTTCTCGAAATCGGCGCCGGCTATGGGCGGCTTGCCTATGTCGCCCTTTCGACCAGGAACGTGCGGTATATGATCGTCGACATCCAGCCGGCGCTGAGTACCGCCGCTTGGTATCTGCAACAGACGTTGCCGGAGAAGACCATTTTCGGACCCGAGAATTTCACCGATTTCGAGTCGGTCCGGGAAAGGCTGGAGAGCGCCGACATCGTGTTTCTCGATCCCTCTCAGATCGAGCTCATCCCTGATGATTTCATCAATATATCCGTGTCCATCTCCAGCCTTCACGAGATGAGGCCGGATCAGGTCGATTTCTACGTGAAGCAGATCGACAGGCTGACGAGGGAAACGGTATATCTCAAACAATGGCGGCACTGGCATAACAAGAAGGATGACGTCGTGATCGAGCGCGAAAGCTATGCTCTTCCTCCTCGCTGGAAGCTCGTTCTCGACAGAACTCACACCGTCATGTCCGAATTCATCGAGCTGGGGTTCGTCAGGGAGCCCCTCCCTCCTCATGCGGAAGCCCATGGCGTTTTGTCGCGGCGGAGGTCGCGTTCTGAATAACCCCGAGTTTCGTAGGCGCCATCGGGCGACATCTCGTTGACCTTTGACCTGAGTGACCTCCCGCCGGCACAATCGCCGCTCAGACCCTCTCGTCGCGGGCCAGCCGCCAGAGCAGATAGATCCCGCCCAGGAGTCCGGTCGTCAGGCCGATCGGCAGGTTGAGGCCGGTCGGGACGCGCTGGCTGACCAGATCCGCCGCCAGCAGCAGAACCGCGCCCATCGCAGCTCCAGGCAGGAGCGGCACATCCGGCGAGCCGCACAGGCGCCGGGCAAGCTGCGGGCCAGCCAAGGCGATGAAGGCAATCGGCCCGGCCGCTGCCGTCGCCATCGCGGTCAGGCCGACGGCCGTCAGCACCATGGCGAGCCGCGTGCGCTCGACGGGGACGCCGAGCTGGCTGGCAGCATCGTCGCCCATTTCGAGCAGAGCAAGGCGCCGGGCATGGAGGAGCGCGACCGGCACGATCAGCACCAGGCCGAGAGCGGCGGGGGCGGCATGGGACCAGCTGCGCGCTGTCAGCGAACCGGCCAGCCAGATCTGGGCGGAGATCGAACGGTCGAGATCGCTCGCCACCAGCAGGATCGTATTGACGCCGGAGAGGGTCGCGCCGACGCCGATGCCGACCAGCACGAGCCGGTAACCGCCAGTGACGCGCCCCTTCAGCGCCAGCAGGAAGACGAGCGCAGCCGTCGCCATGCCCGAGAGCACCGCCGCCAGCGCGACCGCGAAGGGATCGGCGCCGAACAGGATGATCTGCACGATCGCGCCGGTCGCCGCTCCGGTGGTAAAACCGATGATGTCGGGCGAGCCAAGAGCGTTGCGCGAGATCGACTGGAAGATCGCCCCGGCCATGCCGAGCGCCGCCCCGACGCAAGCCGCGGTAACGACGCGCGGCAGGCGCAGGCCCCATACGACTCGCTCGGCCATCGGGTTTTCGCCCCTGCAGAACAAGGCGGCGACGACCTCGGCCGGCGCAAAGGCGAGCGTGCCCGTGCCGAGCAAGACGACGGCGAGGGCAAGGGCTGCTCCGGCAAGCACAGCGCAGACCAGCGCGGTGCGCGGCCGCCAGCGCAGAGAAAACGGCCCCAGCCTCAGCGTTGCAAGCCCGCTCATGGCCGGCTCACCCGGAAACGGCGCACGGCCATGATGAAGAAGGGGCCGCCAAGCAGCGCCGCGACGATGCCGGCGGCGATCTCGGAGGGAGCCGCGACCACGCGCCCGATCACATCGGCGCCGAGCAGGAGCAGCGCGGCGAAAAGCGCCGAGGCTGGCAGGATCCAGCGATGATCCGGGCCGACGAGCGCGTGCGCCAGATGCGGCGCGATCAGGCCGACGAAGCCGATCGGGCCAGCCGCGGCGGTGGCGGCGCCAGCCAGCAGCATCACCGCCAGACAGGCCGACAGCCAGATCGTGCGCGGCGCTGCGCCGAGCGCCTGGCCTAGCTCCTGCCCGAGCGCCAGGACGTTGAGACCGCCGACGATCGACAAGGCGACGCCGAAGCCCGCCGCGACGCCGACTGCCAGCACGGCGACCACCTCGAAGCTCGCTCCCTCCACCGAGCCGGCGGCCCAATGGCGAAAATTGTCGAAGGCGATCGGCGAGGCGTTGATCACCATGATGCCGGTGATCGCACCGAGGACGATCGAGAGGCCAGCGCCGGCGAGGACGAGCCGGACGGGATTGGTCCCGGTCTCATGCGCTCGCCCGAGCAGGAACACGACAGCGCCGGCAAGGCCGGCTCCGAGCGCGGCGAGCCAGACATAATGGATCGGCCGCGTCAGACCGAGCAGGGTCACCCCGAGCACGACAGCGACCGCCGCGCCGGCATTGATGCCGAGCAGGCCGGGCTCGGCCAGGGCATTGCGGGTGACCGCCTGCATGATCGCCCCTGCGAGACCAAGCGCCGCGCCGGCGAGAACGGCCGTGATCAGCCTCGGCACCCGCAACTGCCAGACGACCAGATGCAGATCGTTGCCGGGATCATAAGCCCGCAGCGCGGCGAGAACGGTGGCGGGCTGAATCGGCCGCGAGCCAACCGCAAGGCTCGCCAGCGCCAGCAGAGCGAGCGCGATGATGCCGATGGCGAGCCACCACCGGCGCCTATGCCATCTCATCGCTTGGCGAAGCTCTCGCGCAAGCGCTCGATGACCTGGCGTCCGGAATAGGGATCGATGCGGAAGGAGGTCAGCCCGAGCGGATAGACCCGCTTGCCGGCGACCGCCGGGTGATTGGCGAGCACCGGCTCGGCCAGGAAGGCCTCGACGTCCTTCTGCGTCGCGCGCAGGAGGAGGACGGTGTCGGCAGCGATCGCGGCCGAAAGATTCTCGCGCGAGAAGAACTCGAAATCCGAGGGCCGCGCCGAATTCGGCTTCAGCTCCGCCGGCAGGCTGACCACCTCGAACCCCAGAGCCGAGACGAGCTTGGAAACCGGGCTGGCGGTCCGCGCCACCGAATAGCTGCCGGCGATGTTGTAGCCGACGATGCTGGCCTTGGTGCCCTTCGCTGCGATGACGGTCGCTGCGACGGCGAGATCGGCGTCGAAGCGGGCGATCGCGGCGGCAGCCTCCTTTTCCAGGCCGGTCGCCTTGCCGAGATCGGTCGCAAGCTCCTGCCAGCTCCGGCTCGAATAATCGACCACCAGGGTCGGCACGCCCAGCGCCTCCAGCTCGGCCCTGTGCTGAAGGATGCTGTCGGCGCCGGTGGTCGAGGCGATCACCAGATCCGGCTTCCAGCCGAGCACCGCCTCGATGTCGAATTTCAAGTTGGGATAGAGCACCTTGACGCCGCGCTTGTCGGCATCCCCAGCCCATTGCGAGAAGAAGCCCTTGTCGTCGGTGAGCGGGCTCGGCGTCGTCGCCGTGCTCGCCAGCAACGGCGCCTCGATCGCCAGCAGGATGCCGGTGACGCTCGGCGTGGTCGAGACGATGCGCAGCGGCTTCCTCACCAGCGTCAGTTCGCCGGCAGCGTGCCTGATCGTGCGGGGCCAGCCCGTATCCTGACTCTGGACCGGCTGGCCAATCCCGCTGAGGCCAGCCGCGATGGTGATGATGGCGATGAAGAGCTTGATCAGGGGCATCGTCGGTATCTGGGCTGTATCGGCCTACGGGTCAGGAGCAAGCTCCGACCACTGTTCCGCATGTCAGCGCACATGCACACTATCCCTCATGACGGATCGCATTCCGCCATGCAATATGGACTGAGATCGGAGAGTCAGTTATCGAGCGTAAAACCGCTCGCGGTGACTGCTTTACCACAACTAGAGCCGAAAGGGATGCCGTCGAAGGCAACGAATTCGATGGCATCGACTGTAGATTGGAAGAATTGAAAAGTACTTCGCAGCCCGACTCCCGTCTCCACGCGGATGCCCTCACGCTCCGCTACGAGGCGCGTACGATCTCGACCAACCTCTCGGTCGCGATCGCCGACGGCTCCTTCACCGTGATCGTCGGCCCCAACGCCTGCGGCAAGTCGACCCTGCTGCGCGCCCTGTCGCGCTTGCTCACACCGGCCGCCGGCCAGGTGATCCTTGACGGCAGGCAGATCGGCGAGCGCCCGGCCAAGGAGGTCGCGCGGCGCCTCGGCCTGCTGCCGCAGAGCGCGATCGCTCCTGACGGCATCACCGTCGCCGATCTCGTCGCTCGCGGCCGCTATCCGCATCAGTCCTTCCTGCGGCAATGGTCGAAGACGGATGAAGTGGCGGTCGCTGCCGCGATGCGGGCGACGCGCGTCGACACGCTTTCGACGCGCCCGGTCGATGAGCTCTCCGGCGGCCAGCGCCAGCGGGTCTGGATCGCGATGGTGCTGGCGCAGGAGACGCCGATCCTGCTGCTCGACGAGCCGACGACCTTCCTCGACATCGCCCACCAGATCGAGCTGCTCGACCTGCTCGCTGAGCTCAACGCGCAGGGACGGACGGTCGTCGCGGTCCTGCACGACCTCAACCAGGCCTGCCGCTACGCCTCGCATCTCGTCGCGATGAAGGAGGGTGCGATCGTTGCCGAGGGCAGCCCGGCGGGCATCGTCACGGCCGCACTGATCGAAGAAGTCTTCGGCCTGCCCTGCATCGTCATCCCCGACCCGATCGCGGGAACCCCGCTCATCGTGCCCAAAGGGCAAGCGCGGGCAGCGCACTCCAGCGACCGGTCGAACTGACCATGGCAAAGCAGCTTCACATCGGACTGAGCCTGACGCCGACCTGGCTGAAGGGCAGAGCAGCGGATGATCCGGACGCCGGGCCGGCCCGCGATCCCGTCGCGTTCAATCTCGCACTGACGCGGATGGCCGAGCAGGCCAAGCTCGATTTCGTCTTCAAGCCCGACTACCTCCTGCTGCATCCGGGCGCCGCCGGCAGCGGCTTCGTCGGCCTCGACCCGACGCTGCTGCTGACCGCGCTGGCTTGCCAGACCGACAGGATCGGCCTCGTCACCACCGTTTCGACCAGCTTCAACCCGCCCTTCGTGGTGGCACGCCAGATCCAGTCGCTGCACTGGATCAGCAAAGGGCGCGTCGGCCTCAACATCGTCACCTCGATCGAGGGCGCGGAGAATTTCGGCGATGCGCCGATGCCGCCGCCGGAGGTCCGCTACCGCAAGGCTGCCGAGTTCACCGATGTCATGCGCAAGCTCTGGCGGAGCTATCCGCATGAAGCGCTGACAGGCACGGCGCCGAGCGCCGCGATCGACCATCGCGGCGAGTTCTTCAACGTGACAGGGCCGCTCAACGTGCCCGGCCACGCAGCGGGCCCGCCGCCGCTGTTCCAGGCCGGCGCCTCCGATATCGGGCGCGACTTCGCCTCCTCGATCGCCGACGCGACCTTCGCCGCCATGCCCGATCGCGAAGCCGGCATCGAACTGCGCAGCGACCTGCGCCGGCGCGCGCAGGGGCATGGCCGCAGCGCGGATTCGGTGCGGGTGCTGCCGGGCCTGCATTTCTTCCTCGCCGAGACGCGCGAGGAAGCCTGGGCGCTGCATGCGCGGGCGCATGCTCATCTCAAGCCGGAGCAACGGCGCAAGATGGTGAAGTCCGTCCTCGGGCTGGACCTTGGCGAGCTGCCGCCCGAGGCGCGGGTGACAGCTGAGATGCTGCCGCCGCTCGACACGCCGGTGCGCAGCCGCACCCATGCCGAGCTGCTGCGCCGCTTCATCGAGACGAACGAGCCGACGGTGGCAGAGGTGCTGGCGCGGCCGGAAGTCATCGGCTCGGCCCATTGGGTCTGCGTCGGGACCGTCGACGACGTCCTCGCCGAGATCACCGCCTGGTTCGAGGCCGGAGCGATCGACGGCGTCATCGCGATCCCCGGCGGCTCCATGGAATCGCTGCGCCTGTTCCTGGAGGAGCTGGTTCCGGCGCTGGCACGGCGGGGCCTGTTCCGCAGCAACTATGAAGGCACGACGCTGCGCCAGCATCTGCGGATCGACGAAGAGCTGTGATGCAGCTCAGGCGCCACCCGAGTCCCGCGTCGCCGCCTGCGCCGCCGCGAACAAGGCGGCGCGATGGCCCTCGGCCTCAGCCGTCTTCACGAAGGAGACGGTGGTGACGACGCAGGCGATCTCGCCGAGCGCATTGAACACCGGCGCCGCCTTGCCGGTCAGGAGCGAGAACAGATGCTCGTTCAGCTCCGCTCCCCCGTCGCGCCTGACGGCGTCGAGCATCTCGGCCGGCGGGCGGCTGCCGCGGAAGGATGCCGGCTGCAGCTTGCGTGCGGCGGCGATCACCTCCTTCGGCAGATGCGCCTGAAAGACGAAACCGCAGGCGGTGTTGTCGACAGGCAGGACGTCGCCCAGCGTCACCGTACTGAGCGCAAAATCGGTGTTGCGATACCAGCGCACGATGGTCGGGCCGCGCTCTGTCCAGATCGCCACGCCGCAGCTGGCGGCGATATCGGAGGCCAGCGCCTTCATCGCCCGGGCCGCGACCTCGACGGCATCGATGCGCCTGAGCGCGCGGACCCCGATGCTGAGCGCGACCGGGCCGAGATCGTAATGGCCGGTGACGTCGTCCTGCGCCGCCAGCCCCTCCCGCACCAGGCTCTGCATATAGCGATGGGCGGTGGACGAGCCGGTCCGTGCGCGCCGGGCGATCTCGCCCAGCACCAGAGGCCCGTCCGCCTTGGCCAGGATGTCGAGGAAGCGGGCGGCGATCGAGACCGACTGGATCGTCGGCGAGCGTTTGGTGCTGAGGCTGGTCGTCATGCGAATCGCGGCAGGAAAGCGCGGCAGATGCCGGCCCGCGCTTTGTGGCACCGGGAGCCTGCCGGGGACAAGCACCGCCCTCATTCGAGCGCTTCCAAACACCACGCCATGCCAGGCCGAAAACTGCGACCGGAAAAGCACAGCGAGGCGGCAATGCGGCGATCCTGTGCCCGCTTCGTGTTGACATGCGGAATGCGTCCCGCACTGTAGGATCATTCAATGTGACCTCGCGAGCCACGGCCTAGTCCCCAGCCAGCGAGATTTGATCGGGTGGTGGGGAACATCATGTCGTCCAAGCTTGTCCTGATGCGCAGCGTGAGCTTCGCATCGCTCATCGCGGTCGCAGCGGCGACGCCGGCCTTCGCGCAGAGCAATCCGGCCCCGGCAGCCGGAACGATCGAGCTCGATGCGATCACGGTCACCGGCGAGAAGGTCGAGCGCGATCTGAAGAACACGGCCTCGTCGGTCTCGGTCATCACCGACAAGGACATCGCCCGGGCGAACACCGGAAACGCAACCGTATCCGAGATCCTCGTCGGCACGCCGAACGTGACCTATAGCGACACGGTCAGTGCTCCGATCATCCGCGGCCAGGACACCCAGGGGCCGCTCACCGGCCAGAACTCGTTCTGGGGCGGCACCGTGCCGCGCGCGACGATCAATGTCGACGGCCACTATCTCAGCTACAACGAGTTCTATTTCGGCGCGACCTCGCCCTGGGACGTCAAGAGCATCGAGGTCTTCCGCGGGCCGCAGACGACATCGCAGGGTGCCAACGCCATCGCGGGCGCGATCATCGTCAACACCAAGGACCCGACCTTCACGCGCGAAGCGGCCTTCCTGACCGAGTTCGGCAGCTATGCGACGCGGCGCGCGGCACTGATGCTGTCGGGACCGATCATCAAGGACCAGCTCGCCGGGCGCATCACGCTCGACTATTCCGGCCGTGACACCTTCATCGACTACATCAGCCCGAACTTCCAGACACGCTATGCCGACCAGGACTTCCGGAACCTGAACCTGCGGGCCAAGCTGCTCTGGCGCCCGAGCGAGTTGCCCGGCTTCGAGGCGAAGCTCACCTATTCGCGCAATGAGAGCAACCGGCCGAGCCAGGAGGCGGCGTCGGCCCCGTTCGACCGGCTGAAGCACGTCACCACGACGATGCCGAGCTTCAAGCAGAACAGCAACACCGGCATCCTCGATCTCAGCTATGATTTCGGCAACCGCTTCAAGCTGTTCAACCAGACGCAATACACCGACCTCTCGGTGAGCCGGAAGACGGGCCTGCTCGGCAATGGCGACGCCTATATCAACCAGACCAACATCTCGAACGAGCTCAGGCTGACTTATGGCGACCAGAGCGATGTCATCAGTGGTGTCGCCGGCGTCTACTATGCCCACACCAAGACCGACGAGATCCTCTACCTCACCGGCCAGTCGACCTTCGACGACACCAAGCGCAACCTCGGCATCTTCGGCGAGGTCAGCTATCGCCTGACCGATCGCTGGACCTTCACCGGCTCGCTGCGCTTCCAGCAGGACCAGATCGAGCGCGAGGGGCGGACCGTCTTCGCGCGGCAGGGCGTCGATTTCGACAAGACCTTCCAGGCCGTGCTGCCGAAGGCCTCGATCGCCTATGCGGTGACGCCGGACTGGACCGTCGGCGCGCTGGTCAATCGCGGCTACAATCCCGGCGGCGTCTCGCTCAACCTCACCGCCGGCCGGTGGCAGCCGTTCCAGGAAGAGACATCGTGGAACTATGAGCTGTTCACCCGCGCCAGCCTGCTGAACAACCGGCTGAACGTCAGCAGCAACCTGTTCTACACCGACTTCCAGAACGCCCAGTACTTCATCCCGGTCGTGCTCTCGACGGGCGTGGTGCAGTCCTATGCGATCAATGCCGAAAAGGCCCATGCCTACGGGCTCGAGGTCAACGCCGACTATCGCCTGCTCGACAATCTGACGCTGAAGGCCGGCGCCGGCCTGCTGCGCACCGAGATCGACAAGATCTCCGCCAATGCCGGCTACAAGGGCAACGAATTCGCCAAGGCGCCGGGCTACATGCTGAGCTTCGGCGTGAGCTGGGACGTCACCAGCAAGCTCAACCTCACCGCCCAGCTCCGCCACACCGACGGCTATTATTCCGACGTCGCCAATACGCGTCTCTACCTGATCAAGCCCTATACGATCGCCGACATGCGCGCGAGCTATCAGATCACCGACAACCTTCAGGTCTATGGCTACGTCAAGAACATCTTCGACGAGCGCAAGCCGACCTATATGCAGCAGAACCGCGGCATCGGCGGCACCGAGGCGAGCATGACCGAGCCGCGCATGTTCGGCGCCGGCATCAAGGGCACGTTCTGAACCAGCGAACTTGTGCGCCTGACAAGGTGGCGCGGCGGCGAGCGACTGCGCCCGCCGCGCCCCAGCCCGCCCCACTGTCCTGCAAGGAGGTTCGCATGAACGACCTGTCGCGCCCGGCTGCGCCGCCGCCCGGCCCGCCTCTGCGCCTGCTCCAGCAGATCGCCGCCTATCGCACCTCCCATTGCATCCGCACCGCGGTCGAGCTCGGCATCCCCGCCTTGCTGCAGGAGGGGCCGCAGACCGCCGGCGAGCTCGCCGGGCGTATCGGCGGCAAGGCCGAGCTGCTGGCAAGGCTGCTCGGCCATCTCGTCAACGAAGAGATCATCGGCCGCGATGAGGCAGGCCGCTATGTCGCCCTGCCGACGACGCGTGCCCTCGTTCCCGGCCATCCGCATTCGCTGGTGCCCTGGGTTCGCTTCGAGCTCGATCCGCTGCATGGGCGCGCCTGGGAGCGGCTCGGCGAACAGATCAAAAGCGGCACGCCTGCCTTCGAGCTCGCCCATGGCAGCCCGTTCTTCAGCTGGCTCAGCCAGGACGAGGCGGCGCAGGAGCGCTTCGACATCCAGATGCGCGCGATCGCGACGGCGCTGATCGGCGTCGCAGTGCGCCATATCCAGTTCGCGGCCGGCGAGACGATAATCGATGTCGGCGGCGGCGACGGTTCGCTGCTGGCTGAACTGCTCGGCCGCAATCCCGGCACGACGGGCGTGCTCTTCGAGCTGCCGCGGGCGACCGAGGCGCTCAATCCGCGCTTCGCCGAACTGGTGCAGGCGGGGCGCGCCCGGGTGCAGCACGGTTCGTTCTTCGACGAGGTCCCGACCGGCGGCGACGCCTATGTCTTCAGCCGGATCCTGCACGATTTTGACGACGCTGCAGCCGGCCGCATCCTCGCCAATGCGAAAGCCGCGACCAAGGGGCCTGAGCGCTTCGTCGTGGTCGACATCATGGTCGACCCCGCCCGCGCCAGGCCGAACGAGACCTCGCAGGACCTCCTGATGATGGTGCTGATGGGCGGGCAGGAGCGCAGCGCCGGCGAGTTCTCGCAGCTGCTGGCCGCGAGCGGCTTCGAAACCGCCTCGGTCACGCCAACCGCGTCCCCCTTCCATATCCTCGAGTTCTGCCACCCGCGCTAAGGCGGGTGGCACGCCGCCATCAAGCCAGGACCAGCACGCGCGTCAGCAGCAGGTCGCCAAGGCGTGCGAAGCGGGCTTCGACCTCGCGGCCGGCCGGGAACTCCGGCGACAGCTCCTCGACGAGGCGCAGACGCGCCGTGCCCTGGTCATCCCGGGCGATCAGCTCGGAGAGCTGAAAGGACATCGGGCGGCGCAGCAGCGGATACAGCGCCTTGAACAGGCTCTCCTTGGCCGAGAAGGCCAGCGTCACCGAGAAGGCATCGCCTTCGAAGCGGTGGCGCTCCCAAGGCGTCAAAGCCTCGGACGCGATCTCGCTTGCCGCCTGCCCGCTCATGACCCGCTCGATGTCAATGCCCATGGCAAGGCAGGTACCGGCACGCGCGGCGATCGCGACGGCCATGTCGCCGCTATGCGAGATCGAGCCGAGGGTGCCGTCGGGCCAGAGCGGCGAGCGGTCCGGCGCCATGCCGGGACAGGCGCCCTGCCCGGTCAGCAATCGCAGGGCCTCGCTGGCGCAGCGCCGGCCCGCCAGCCATTCCGCGCGGCGCCGGGGTGCAGCGCGCGCGATCCGATCCGGCAGGGCGATGCCAAGGCCTGGCGACCCCGGCTCCCGCGAGAACCGCAGCGCGACGCAGCGATAGTCGATGGGCTCGCCCTGCCAGGGATGGAGCAGCTCCGGTCCGCTCTCCATCGGCGCTCCGGCTCAAGCCGCCAGGCGACGCTGCTCGATCAGCGACCACCAGCCGTTCAGCGTCGGCACACGGGCGAGATCATCGAAGCCGACAATGACGCCGCGCTCTTTCAATTCGCTGGCGAGCACCATAACCTGCACGGAATCGAGCCCGTAGAAGATCAGGTTCTCCTCGGGATCGAGCTCCGTCTCGTCCTCGACCAGTTCGAGCACGCGCGCCTGCAGCCATTCACGCGTCGCCTGCGGGCGCTCCGTCACGCCCGCCAGGCTATCGGTCGAGACCAGCGCACCGCAGCGCGTCGCGACATAGCGCAGCGCCATTAGATGCTCGGCCTCGGAGAAATCGGCGACGGCATCGCCGACCAGGAAGGGCTGGATATCGCTCATGAAGGCGTCGACCGCCGTCACCATGCAGCCGATATGAGCATAGACGCCGCCGATCACGAGCTGGTCGCGGCCAAGCGTGCGCATGCGCTCCAGCAGGTCCGAGCGCTTGAAGGCGCTATAGCGCCATTTGGTCAGGACGATGTCCTCCCGCCCCGGCGCCAGCTGGGCGACGACCTCCTGGAGATCGGGCGCGGCGACGGTGAGACCTGGCCCCCACATGTCATTGAGCAAGGCACGGTCGCCCGGCGGCTGCTCATGCGGCTGCGCGGTATAGACGACCGGCACGCCATTGGCCCGGGCCCAGTCGCGCAGGCGCACGAGATTGCCGATCAGCTGCGGCAGCAGCGCGCCCTTCGCATCGTAGAAGCGCAGGAAATAGCGCTGCATGTCATGGATCAGCAGGACGGCGCGCTTGGGGTCTGGCCGCCATTGCGTGCGGTTGGCCGGGAACGAGCTCGCCGCCGGCATCGGGTAGTCGGTGATCTGCGGAATGGCCATGGAATCTCTCGGTACGGGAGGAATGGATCAGACGAGCTCGGCGCGCAGGCGCTTCTTGTCGATCTTGCCGACAGGGGTGAGCGGCATCGTCTCGATGAAGCGGACGCGATCCGGCAGCTTGTATTCGGCGACGCCGAGCTCTAGCAGGTGGCGCCGCAGCGCCGGCCCGCGCAGGGCCGCATCGCGGGCGACGATGAAGGCGCAGCTCTTCTCGCCTAGCAGCACATCCTGCATGGCGACGAGCGCCGCATGCGTCACCTCGGGATGGCGCAGCAAGAGGTTCTCGATCTCCTCGGCCGCGACCTTCTCGCCACCGCGATTGATCTGGTCCTTGACCCGGCCGACCACGCGCAGATAGCCGCCGCGGACGCGCTGGACGACATCGCCGGAGTAGTAGAATCCCTCCGCGTCGAAGACCTTCGCGCTGTGCTCGGGCGCGCGATAATAGCCGCGGAAGGTGTAGGGGCCGCGCGTCGCCAGCTCGCCGCTGGCGCCCTCCGGGACGGGGTCGCCGTCCTCGTCGACGATCCTGACCTCGTCATCGGGGCTGATCGGCCGCCCCTGCGTGGTGAAGACAAGTTCGTCGTCATCGTCGAAGCGGGTGTAGTTCACCAGCCCCTCGGCCATGCCGAAGACCTGTTGCAGCGCGCAGCCGAACACCCCGGGCACCTGCCGCGCCAGCGCCTCGGCGAAGCTGGCACCGCCGACCTGCATCAGCCTAAGCGAGTCGAGCCGAGGCTTCTCTCTCCCTGCAGCCTCCAGCCAGAGCGCCACCGCCGTCGGCACCAGCGCGACCATGTCGACCTGGTGCTTCTCGATCAGAGCAAAGCAGGCGAGCGGCTCGGGACTCGCCGCCAGCACGACGCAGCCGCCGGCATGGAAGACGCCGAGCGCGCCGGGCGAGGACAGCAGGAAATTGTGCCCGGCCGGCAGCGCGCAAAGGAAGCGCGTCTGCGGCGAGAGCCCGCAGATCTCGGCACTCGCCCGGACGCTGTAGTCGTAGTCGTTATGGGTGCGCGGGATCAGCTTCGGCGTGCCGGTGCTGCCGCCCGAGAGCTGGAAGAAGGCGACCTCGTCGGCAGGCGATGGCGAGCCGGCCGGGGCAGCGCTGGTCTCGGACGCCAGCCAGCGCTCGAGATCGTTATAGGCGCGATTGCCGCCGAGCAGCAGCACCAGCGACAGGCGCGGCGAGAGCTCCCTGAGCTCGGCGGTGAAGTTGTCGTCGGCAAAGAGCTCATGTGAGCGCGCGCCGATCACCAGCTTTGGCTCGATCTGCTGGGCATAGGAGGTCATCTCCAGCTTGCGGTGGCTGAAGAGCGCATTGATCGGGGCGACGCCGATCTTCAGCAGCGCGAAGAAGACGATGTAGAACTCAGCGCAGTTCGGCAGTTGCACCAGCGCGGTATCGCCTTGCCCGAGCCCGGCTTCGCTCAATCGGAAGGCCAGGCTCGAGGCCCGCCGGTCGAGTTCGGCATAGCTGATCTGCCTGTCGCCGCAGATGATCGCGATCGCGTCGGGACGCTCCTGCCGCTGTGTGTCGAGACCGCGGGTCAGGGGCTGGTCGAGCCAGTAGCCGCGCGAACGATAGCGCGCGGCGAATTCCGCGGGCCAGCGCTGGAAGTCGATGGTCATGCCATGGTCCTCGGATGTCAGGCGGCGAGGCCGCAGGCGCTGAGCATGGTGCCGAGCTTGGCCTGCACCTCCTCCCATTCGGAGGCTGGATTGGAGGCCTCGACGATCCCCGCGCCGGCGAAGAGCTGCAGCGTGTCGCGCCGGGCGATGCCGCAGCGGATGGTGATCGCCCATTCGCCATTGCCCTGCCCATCGCACCAGCCGACCAGGCCGGTGAACAGCCCGCGCTCGAAGGGCTCGACATAGCGGATCAGCTTATGGGCGCTCTCGGTCGGGAAGCCGCAGACCGCCGGCGTCGGATGGATGATGCAGGCGAGCTGGAGCGCGGTCATCGCCGGGTCGTTCAGGACGCCCTCGATCCGCGTCGAGAGATGCCACATCGCTGCCGTGCTCATCAGCGAAGGAGCATCGGGAACGTCGAGTTCCGCGCAGAGCGGCGCCAGGATCGAGCGGATGTTCTCGATCACCAGCCGGTGCTCGTACTGGTCCTTCTGCGAGCGCTCCAGTTGCTCGGCCGCAACGCGATCAGCCAGCGGATCGCGCTGCCGCTTGGCCGAGCCCGCCAGCGGGTTCGAGACGATCCGACCGCCTTCCTTGCGGATCAACAATTCGGGGCTGACTCCGACCAGTTCGCCCTCGTCAGGCAAGGGAACCCTGAACAGATAGCCCTGGCTGTTCTGGGCGCGCAGGCTAGCCAGCAGCCGGCCGACATCCATGCTCCCGGCGAAGCGCAACTCGCGAACCACCGACAGCACCGCTTTGCGGACATCGCTGTGCCGGAAATTGACGATGGCGTGCTCGACCGCCTTCTTGAAGCCGTCCTCGTCGGGAAGGCTGCGCTGGTCGAGCAGATCGGGAACGCCCGAAGGCTCGCTTGCGGCCTCGGCCGGGGCCGCCTGCTCGCGCCATTCATAGGCGGCCGGGACATAGAGACAAGAAGGCTCGCGCACATCGAAGGGGATGGCGCCGATCAGGATCGGATTGGCCTGCCCTGCCCGCCTGGCCCGCTCGAAAGCAGCCTCAACCGCCGCGTGCAAACCCTGTCCGCGATCCTGCCGGCCACGGGCCGGCACGGAGATCCATTCATGGATTCCAGACGACAACAACTCTCGGCCATTTGATGCGAATAAAGCACCAAATTTGAAATTAAAGTTCTGTTTCAAGGCTAAATTTTCCAGCATTGAAGTTATCCTACTTCTAAAGAGGCTTCATTCACGATGCTGATCGCAAGCATTGACAGCTTCTTGCTTTCGTAAGAAGCAATGTCAATCGAAATCAACTTAAGAAAACTGATTATAAATCTTCAAAACAAATGCCATGAACATAGAACAATTAACCCCTATGCAGGCCGCTTATTGGGTCGGCCGCCAGTCTTCTGACGCTCTCGGCAGGGTAGCGGCACATCTTTATGGCGAGTTCGACGGCTCCGGCGTCGAGCCCGAGCGGCTGCGCGACGCCGTTTGCAGGCTTTGCCGGCTGCATCCGATGCTGCGGCTGCGGATCGATGCTGAAGGCTGCCAGCATCTCGATCCGGCAGCCAATCCATTGCCGCTCGATGTCGAGGACATGCGGGAGCTTTCGGCAGATGCGCGGGAAGCCCTCCTCCTCGCCAAGCGTCGGAGCTGGAGCCATCGCCGGCTCGATCTTGGCCACGGCGAGGCGGCTGCGTTCGGCCTCACCCTCCTGCCCGATGGCGCCTGCCGGCTGCATGTCGACACCGACATGATCGCGATCGACCCGAACAGCTTCCGGGTCGTCATCGAAGACCTCGCCCGGCTCTACGAGCATCCGGATCAGTCGCAGGCGCCCGCCTCTCATGGCTTCTTCGACTGGCTGGCTCTGGCAGCCGCCGGAGCCGAAGGCGCGAAACGGCGCGAGCGCGACAGGATTTGGTGGCGCGCCCGTCTCGCTGACGTCCCCCCGGCGCCCGCTCTGCCCGCAGCACCTCTTGCTCCAGCAGAGCCGGCAAGCGAGCGCCTGGCGGCCCGGCTTTCGCCCGATGAGCGCCGCGCACTGGAAAGACGTGCCCGCGATCTGCGGGTGACACCGTCCGTATTCGCACTCGGCCTCTTCGCAACCGTACTCGGCCGCGCGACGGGACAGGCCCGCTTTCGCCTGAACGTGCCGAGCTTCTGGCGTGCGCCGCTCGTTCCCGATGTCGAGCGGATCGTTGGCGAGTTCTCGAACGTCCTGATCCTCGACGCCGACCTCGCTGCGGCGACGACGCTGGCCGAGCTGTGCCGCGACATTGGCCGCCAGATGGTCGAGCTGATCGCCCATGACGGCTATCCCGGCGTCAGCGTGATGCGCGACCTGTCGCGACTGCACGGCACGGTACAGACCGCACCGGTGGTCTTCACCGCCGGCCTCGGGCTCTCCGGCGGCGAGCTCTTCAGCGAGGCCGTCACTCGCGTCTTCGGCCCGATGAACTGGGTGATTTCGCAAGGGCCGCAGGTGGCAATCGATGCCCAGGTCGCGGCCTGCGACGGCGGCATCCTGATCAACTGGGATGTCCGCCTCGACGCGTTGCCGGAGGTCTGGGCCCGCGAAACCTTCGAGGCCTATGTCGCGCTGCTGCGCAAGGTTGCGGCACAGCCGGAGGCGCTCGACGGCGCACCGACCGCGGCGAATGCTCGTCCGGGCCGCGAGCCCGCCAGCCCGACCGAAGACATGCTGGTCAGCCTGCTCGGACGCCTGTCGCCGGGCGAAGCAGTGAACGGCAGCAGCGTGATCGCCGAGGCCGCCCAGGCCGAGATCACCCGCTTCCTCGACCGCTACTGCCCCACCGGCATGCCGTCGCATGCGGATTTCGGCGAGGCCGCGACGCCTCGCAGCCTCGCCAATCTCGTCCGCGCCGCTCCGGCGGCGCCTCCGACGAGATCGCGCGCATCTTCCTGGAGACGATCGATGCGGGATGAATTTTCCGACACCGCGCAGGGCGGAGCCATCGGCCGGGACGAAGCGCCGCTGACCGACCTGCAGCAGGCCTATCTGCTCGGCCGCGAGCGGCATTTGCCGCTGGGCGGCGTCGCCATGCAGGAATTCCGCGAATATCGCGGCGCGATCGAGATCGAGGCGCTGCCGCAGCGCCTCCTTGCCATGGTCGCGCGGCATCCAGCCCTGCGGACGCATATCGATGCACTGCGCCGGGTTTCATGGGTCTCGCCCGAGCCGGCCGTCAACTATGACGAGATCGATCTGCGCGGTCTGTCTCAGGCAGAAGCGTTTGCCTGGATCGACGGGCAGCGCGAGGACTATGCCCATCGCCTGTTCGACCTCACGCGCTCGCCCTGGAACGTGACGGTGTTCCGGTTGCCGGAGCCGGAAGCGGATGACTCCGATCAAGCGACTTACATCCTCTTTGCCCGCTTCGATGCCCTGATCCTCGATGGCCGCGCCATTGCTTCGCTGCTGGTCGAGCTGCTGGGCGGGGAAACACCGAGCCTAGAGGCTGCTGCCCTGTCGCCGCCGGCCGACGAGGCGAAGCGGCGCGAGGACGCCGCCTACTGGGCCCGGAAGCTTCAGCCCGTCGAAGGTCCGCCGCAACTGCCATGGACGAAGCCACTGGAGGCGATTCCCGCCTCGCGCTACGAGCGCGAGAGCCTGACGATCACCCGCGAGCGTTTCACCGCGCTCTGCCGCCTCGCCGCCAGGGAGCGCCTGTTCAAGAACACGGCGGTGACAGCGGTCATTCTCGAGACCCTGTCGCATTGGCTGAACGAAGGTGCGCTCTGCGTCGGGATCCCCGTCGCCCCCGCCGCCTCGGCCGAGTTCGCGAACCGGTCGAGCTTCATCGCCGTCAACTGGGATGCGCGGCAGGGCAGCTTCCACGAGCGCGCGCAGGCCCTGCAAGGCGATGTGCTGGAGGGGCTGGAACACCTCTCGCAATCCGGCGTCCAGATCAGCCGGCTCCTGATGAATGCCCATCCGGGCGGCCCGGCCCTGCCTGTCGTCGTCACCAATGGCCTCGGCTGGCCGAAGCTGGCGATGGATGCCGACATCCGTCGCCATGCCGGCCTGACCCAGACGCCGCAGGTCGCTGTCGATATCCGCTTCCGCGACGATGAGGAGGGCAATCTCATCGTCGAGATCGACTATGCCCGCGAGGCGATCGCCCCCCGGATCGTGCGCGACATCCTCGCCGCGCTCGACCGGCAGGTCGCCTCGATCTGCGATCGCGGCGCCTTCGAGATCGTGCGGGGCGAGATGCTCGACCTCGGCCACTATCTGTTCAACAGCTCGGAGGAAGACTTCGCCTGCAGCCGCTTCCTGCAGCGCATCGCCGACAATCTCTTCGCGGGGGACAAGGACAAGGTGGCCCTGATCTCGGGCGACCGCCGGATCTCCTATGGCGAACTCGGCGCCAATGTCGGCAAAGCGCTCGCGGCGCTTCGCGAGCGCAGCGTCGGCAAGGGCGATGTCGTTGCAATCTGCCTGCCGCGCGGGCCCGAGCACAGCGCGATCACGCTCGCCTGCGCGCTTTCCGGCGCGATCTGGGTGCCGATCGACGCGGCCTCGCCGCCGGAACGGCTGGACTATCTCCTCGCCAATTGCCGGCCCGCTCTGGTGGTATCGACGGCCCCAATCACAGGGCATGAGGCGGTGACGCCCGATGCCCTGCTTGCAGGCGAGGCACCGGCCGATCCGCTGGCTCTCCTGCCGGCACTCGACGCGCGCTCGGCCAGCGATGAGCCCGCCTATTACCTCTACACTTCCGGCACCACCGGCCGGCCGAAATGCGTCGTGCTCTCGAACCGGGCGACCTCGAACGTCATCGGCCGCACGCTGGAGAACTGGCGAGCGACGGAAAGCGACGTCTTCATCTCGGTGACGCCGCTGCATCACGACATGTCGATCTTCGACGTGTTCGGCTGCCTGACGGCCGGCGCGACCCTGGTCCAGCCAGCGCCGGGCGAGGAGAAGGACGCGATCGCCTGGAACCGGCTCGTCGCCGAGCACAAGGTCAACCTGTGGTGCTCGGTGCCGGCGATCCTGGAGATGCTGCTGTCCTGTCGACAAGGCGACGAATTGCGCTCGCTCAGGCTGATCGCCCAGGGAGGCGATTACATCAAGCCGGCGGTGATCGCCGAACTGCGCCGCCTCGATCCGACGCTGCGGCTGGTCTCGCTCGGCGGACCGACCGAAACCACGATCTGGAGCATCTGGCACGAGATCGCGCCTGAGGACACCGGGCAGGTTCCCTATGGCAGGCCGCTGCCGGGCAACCGCTATTTCATCCTGAACGAACGCGGTGAGCATTGCCCGCCGGAGGTCGTCGGGCGCATCCACACCGCCGGCGTCAATGTCGCGCTCGGCTATCTCCAGGACGGCGTGCTCGGCCAGAGCGATTTCGTCACCGTCGCCGATGAAGCCGGCAAGCCGGTGCGCGCCTTCCGCACCGGCGATCGTGGCCGCTATCGCCATGACGGCACCATCCTCTTCGCCAGCCGGGTCGACGGCTATGTCAAGGTTCGCGGCGTGCGCGTCTCATTGCCGGATATCGAGGCGGAGCTCGGCGCCCATCCCGAGATCCGCCAGTTGCTGGTGGTCGATTCCGGCAGCGAGCAGCGCGGCGAGGCCGAGATCGGCGTCGTCTACGTGCCGGTGCAAGCGGGCAAGCCGAGTGCTGCCGAATTGCGCGCCCATGCAAGGCGCGTATTGCCGGATTCGCATGTTCCGACCCGCTTCGTCGAGGCCGAGGCATTGCCGCTTTCAGCGAACGGCAAGCCTGATCGCCGCAGGGCTCGTGAGCTGCTGGCTGCTGCCGCCGAGCGCCGCGAACCGGCGGCGGCAAAGGCGGCACCGCCGGTCAACGCGCGCAGCCGAGGAATCCTCGACCTCTACCTCGCCGTGCTCGGCCAGCCGGCCTCGCCGGAGATCGACGATACCACCGACTTCGTCCGCCTCGGCCTGCTGCCGTCGCACCTCAAATCCGTGGCGAGCCGAATCCGCGACGAGCTCAAGGCCGATCTGACGCCGCATCAGCTGCTGCGCTGCCGCAATGCCGGGCAGGTCGCGCTGCTGCTCCGCGACCAGGAGCGGTGAGGCAGCTCGCCTCCCGCATAGCCGAACAGGAGATTCCCATGTCGCAGGCCGATTCGAGCCGCGCTTTGATGCCGCTCACTTTGCCGCAGCTCGATTTCTGGGAGGAATTCACCTTCCATCCCGACGAGCCGATCGCGACCGTGGCGCATTGCCTCGACATCGACGGCGTGACCGACGAGCAAGCGTTAGTCGCGGCCATCATCCAGACCATTACCGAATCCGACGCGCTCTGCGTGCGCTTCCATGTCGAAGAGAGCCGCGAGACGCCGCTTCAAAGCTGTGATCCGCAACTGCGGCCTGTCCTCCAGCAGATCGACCTCAGAAGCGCCGCCGACCCCGCGCAGGATGCGCAGCTCCGCATGGAAGCGGATGTCGCGGCGCCGCTCGATCTGCGCGGCGACGGCCTTGCGGCGAGCTGGCTCCTGCGCGTCGGCGAGCGGCGCTATCTCTGGTACATCCGCGCCCACCACATCGTCCTCGACGGCTATGGCTTCACGCTGATCGAGCAGCGCTGCGGCCAGCTATATTCGCAGCGCCTTACTGGGTGTGAGACCGGCCCAGCCTTCCACCCCTTCGCCAGCTTCATCGCGGAGGAGGAGGCCTATCGCGCCAGCCGCCGGCATGAGAGCGACCGCGCCTATTGGCGGGACGCGTTCGCCGCGCACGCTCCGCTGCCGGTGCTGCATCGCGGCGACAAGCAGGCCGGCGAAGCGCCGCACGAGGTCTATGGCACCCTGCCGGCGAATGTGAGCGCCGGCCTGCTCCGGCTCTCGCAGGAAACCGGCATCGGCTGGCCCGACCTGCTGGTGCTGCTCTCCGGGCTCTATCTGTCGCGCAGCCTGCCACGGCAACGGATCGACGGGCGCGAGATCCTGCCCTTCTGGCTGCCCTTCATGAGCCGCTGGGGCAGCCTTGCCGCCCACACGCCCGCCATGGTCGTCAACATCCTGCCCTTCCATCTTTCCTTCGGACCGGAGGAGAGCCTCGAAGACGTCCTGCGCGAGAACGCCGCCACGCTGAGGGGCCAGCGTCGCCATGGCCGCTACCGGATCGAACAGATCGCCATGGATAACGGCATGCCCGCAGGCAGCCGCTATTTCTTCTCGCCATTGATCAATGTGCTGCCGTTCAGCGCGCCAAGCTTCCATGGCTGCAAGGTGACGCGCGAGATCATGGGCAGCGGCCAGGGCGAGGGCATCGACCTCACCTTCCGCGGCGAGGACGATGGCAGCGAGCTGTCATTTGCGATGTCGGCCGACCCGGCCATGTTCGCCCGGGAGCCGTTCGAGCGGCATGGCGAGGCGTTGCCGGCCTTTCTCGCGCGCTCGCTCGCACCCGAGGCACTGGCTCTTCCGGTCGCAGAGCTTCTGGTGGAGCAGCAAGAGGATGCGCTCAGCCTGGTGTGAGCCGGCAGCGCAGCGCCTTCAGGGGATAGGGCAGGCCCTCATCCCTGCCCTTCTCCCACACGGGAGAAGGGTTCCCAGCGCCCTTCATCAGCCGCTTGAATCAACCTGATAAAGCCGAGGTGGCTCACCCCTCCGGCAGATGCGCGCCCAGCTCGGCCAGCGTCACCTGCGCCCCGCCAGCCCGGCCCATCAGCGTGAAGACAGCGCTGGTCGTCGCCGTGATCTTCTCGACCTCCTGCGGCCCGTAATGCTCGGAGCGATAGCTCATCAGCACGCGGATCGAGCGCTCGCCAGCAAGGTCCGCCTCTTCCATCACCTCGAAATGCAGGCCGAGCATGGATTCGTGCCGCTCGGGATCGACCTGCCGGAAGGCGATGCTGCGGCCGTCCGGCTGCACCAGCTCGCCGTTCAGCTTGTTCTTGGCGTGGATCTGGATGAAGACCTCGAAGAGATGGTCGCGGCCGGGTGTCATGCCGAGCGCCTCCTCGACCAGGTCGATCGGGATCTCGCTCGCCGGCATCGACTCGTTGACCACATTCCTGACCAGACCGACCAGCCCGCCAAGGCTCATCGTCTCGTCGAAGCGGATGCGATGGGCGACGACGGTGGTGAAGTAGCCGACCGTGTCGAAGAAGGCGGCCTCGCTACGGCCTGAGGCCGAGGTGCCGACCACCAGCTCCGGCAGAGAGCCGAGCTGGCGCAACGACGCGGCGATGCCGGCATAGACCACGTTGAACAGCGAGGCGCTGCTCTGTCGGGCGAGGGCATAGAGGCCTTCCGTTGCATCCCGGTCGAGCTTGAATTCGACCCAGCCGCCAGCGGCCGACGCCTCCTCGCTGACCGGTTCCGCGCGGTCCTGGCGCCGAAGGATCGGCTGCGGCTGCGGCGCCCCGCGCAGCATGTTCGTCCAGTAGCCGAGATGCGCCTGGTCGACGCCGGCGGCGGCCTGGAGTCGGGCGAATTCGTGGAAAGGTGCCGGCGCATCAGACCAGACCGGCATGCCGCCGGCCGCGCGCACGCGGTAGCAATAGGCGATCTCGTCCATCATCAGGTTGACCGACCATTCGTCGAGCACGACGTGATGGAACAGGAAGGACAGTACCTGCCGGCCCGTTGCGGGGTCGATCAGGAAACGCAGGCGGAAGGGCAATTCCTTCGCCAGGTCGAAATGATGCAGCGCCTCGTCATGACGAGCGACGCCCACGCTTTCGGCGCTCGTCCAGAACCATTTGTATTGCGACAGCTCGGCCGCCGGCACGACCTGCTGGATCACTTCGTCACCCTCGCGCCGGAACAGGCTGCGCAGGCCGGGGTGACGTTCGAGGATATCGGTGAAGGCGCGCCCGTAGAGCGCTTCGTCGACCGGCTCGAGGAAGTCCAGCGCGAAGGGCAGGTTGAAGATCTCATTGAAGCCGAAGGCGGCATAGGCCTTCCACAGCGAGGCCTGCGCCAGCGACAGCGGCGCACTCGGCGCCTCCTCGATCTGCGCGGCTCGCGACGGCTCCGGGCTCGTCTCGCCAGTGCGTCGTGCCTTGAGCGCGAGCGCCGCGGCGGTCGGATAGCTGAACAGGTCGTTGAAGTGCAGCTCGATACCGTGCTGGCTGAGCAGGCGGCCGATGATGCGCGTCGCGATCAGCGAGTGGCCGCCATGATCGAAGAAATCATCGTCCGGCCCCAGCTCCGGCGCGTTGAGGGCGGCGCGGAACTCGGCGAGGATGAGGGCGGTCACCGCATCGGCGGCTGGCTCCTCGGCTGCGATCGCGCTGCCCCCTTGCAGCTTGTCGGCTGCCATGGCCGGAGAGACGCCCGGCAAGGCGACCTCCCCTTCCTTCAACCAGGCCAGGAAGCGCTCCAGCAGGACGGGACCGATCTCCCGCGAAAGCCCCTGCCCCGCGACAAGTTCGATCGCGACGCCGCCCTGCTTGCTGCGTCCGACCGAGAACGCCAGATCGGGGCGGGTCTCCAGGGTCGGCAGCGGCAGCCGCTCGATTGATACGCCCGGCATCTGCAAGCTGCCCGCGGGGTCGCCGAGCCGGCTGACGAACAGGATCGGCCGCTCGCCCCTGCCGATGCGTCGCGTCGCCGACACCGGAACACCCGCCGCCCGGCCGAGCCCGCCCCGGATAGCGGAGGCGATCGCTTCCGCCGCAGCCTGTCCGTCCACCGTCAAGAGGAGAGCGTCTCCACCTGTAACGGATGACGGGGGATCGCCGATCTGGGCGGCCTGCCCGCTCGGAATCACGAGGTCGATCTCGCGCTTGCCGGACAAAGCGGAGAGATAGTGGGCGAACAGCGCGGCGAGATAAGCGAGAATCGCCTGATCCGATGCGTCCGGCGCGAGACCGTTCAGGGCCTGCAGCCCGATCGTGGTGCCATATCGACCGGCCAATGCCTGCTCGGATCGTGCGGCACGGAGATTGCCGAAATCGACGATCTCCGAAGCTACGATTCCGCGACGCATCCAGCCCGGCAGCATCGCCGAGGCGTCGCCCGCCGCAAGCAGCGGCGTGCCGGGAGCACATGCTGCGAAGGGCGCGGGCGGTATCGGCTCATCGGCATAAGCGTTGCCCAGCGCCCGCAGAAGCTCGGCAGCCGGGTATGCGGCGTCGAGGACGCGGTGCAGGACCAGCGCGAGAAGCGTCTCCTGCGGGCAGCTGATCACGAGCGCCTCGAAAGGCGGCTCGCCATCGCTGTCCCAACTCGCTGCCTGCCGATCGAGGATCGCAGCGACAGCCTGCTCCGGCGTCTCGACCCGGATCAGGCTGACGATACGGCCTTGTTCTCCGGCGAAGCGCTTGTGCAGCTCGCCGTCCTCGCTGAAGCGGAAGCGGGCGTTCAGGCCGGGCCAGGCGCGCCCGACATCACGGATCGCTCCGACGAGGCGCGCCAGATCGGGCGCGCCGGTCAGCCGGCAGGCCACGACATGCTTGAGCACCGCTTCGGGAGCCTGCTGCTGGGCGAGCCAGACATGCTCCTCGTATTCGGTCGGGGCCGGCGTCGCCGGCTCGTTTCGGGTCGCCCTCCCCGAGAGCGTCTGCAAGGCGGCGTCGAGACGCCGCTGCTCGGCGTGTGTCAGCACATGGTCGAAGTCGGCAGCCATTGCTGGTCTCCTCTCGCTTCGGCAGATGTCGTTGTATGGCGGGTCGGCCGCCTCACTCGTCGAAATTGTCGTGGACGGCGACGGCGCCGCGGCGCCAGTAGCCATGGGCGCGGACCCATTTGCGATTGGCGCCGCGCTCATCGACGAGGACGCTGCGCAGCTGCTTGGCGGCACTGGATTCGCAGGCGAGCCAGGCGAAGTAGTCGCCAACCGGGAATGCCTGAGTGCGCAAGGCGGCAAGCAGTGCTGTACCCGCTTCCGCGCCCGCAGCCCGATGAACCCAGATCACCTCGATGCCGGCCGGGCGATGCAATGGCAGCTCTTCGCTCGCTCCACCAGCCTCGATCAGGGCAAGAGCCCGGCTGCCCTGCGGCAGCTCCTCCAGACGCCGCGCCAGAGCGGGCAGCCCGGTCTCGTCGGCGACGAGCAGGTGCCAGTCGAAATCGAAGGGAACGATGAAGGAGCCGCGCGGACCGGCGATCCAGGCGGAATCGCCCGGTTTGACCTGCGCCGCCCAGTTGCTGGCCGGACCTTCATGCAGCAGAGCGAAGTCGATATCGAGCTCACCCGCCTGCGGATCATGCCGCCGCGGGGTGAAGTCTCGCGCCAGCGGCCGCGGGCCGCTTTCGGGGAAGGCCAATCCGTCCGGGCCGACGATCGGCAGAACCGGGTTCATCTCGCCAGGCGCTGCGAAGAACATCTTCACATGGTCGTCGAAGCCGAGGCTGGTAAAGCCCTCGAGCTCAGGGCCGCCCAGTGTCACCCGTCGCATCGACGGGCTGAGATCGGTCACGCGCAGGACGTCGAGGCGCCGCAGCGCCACCTTGTGGCGCTGGCGCTTCGGCAGGCGCCCGTCCGGCACGCCTGTTTCAGTGGCGCTGGTCATGGTTTCGATCCCTTGCGGTTGCCGGCCCGTCCGCGGCATGGCCGGATCGAGCCGTCGCGGCCGCACGAGGCGGCCATCTGATCTGCGGCGATGCGCCCCGAGGGCGGCCGTCACTTGGTCAGGATCAGCTTCCCCTGCCGCGTGATCCTGAGGCGATAGAGCTCGCCATGATGCTCGATGCCGATCTCCGTCTCGCCCTTGAAGACCGTGGCACTGCCGACGGTCCGTGTCGGCCGCATCGCCACAGGGCGAGGCAGACCGCGGGCGCGATCGCGGCATCCAGAGCCGATCGAGACCGGCAGGAGAGACTGGCTGTTCATGGGAAAAGGCTCGGAACGATAAGCTGCGGCGAATACGCGAGCAGCTTAATCGAGATCAAAAATCCAAGCAATTACAATAGTTTATATGTATAATCGTTCAAAACTCCGGATAAGGCCGGGCAAGTAGCGCCTCATCCGCGGTCGCCATGCCCGCCTCGACCAGGCGGGCCGGCTCGACAGCGCTAGGCCGTTGCGCGACGCCCGGCGGCAAGCGCCAGGATCGCGACGAGCAGGGGCGCGAAGGACAGCATCAGCACCATGTTCCAGCCGAAGGCGGAGAGCAGGCCTCCGGAGAGGAAGGAGCCCACCGCCATCGTGCCGAACACCGCGAAATCGTTGAAGGATTGCACGCGCGCCTTCTCCTCCGGGCGATGGCATTCCAGCACCATGGCCGAGGCGCCGACGAAGCCGAAATTCCAGCCCAGGCCGAGCAGGATCAGCGACGCCCAGAAATGCGTGACGTCGATACCGAACAAGCCGACTGTCGAGGCCGCGCCGGTCAGGGCGAGACCGGCGGCGACGACCTTCGCCGAGCCGAAGCGCGTGATCAGGCGCCCGGTCCAGAAGCTTGGCCCATACATGGCGATGACATGCCATTGCAGCCCGAGATTGGCCGATTCCTGGGAGAGCCCGCAGAGCTTCATCGCCAGCGGTGCCGCCGTCATCAGGAAGTTCATCAAGAGGTAGGAGACGACCCCGCAGATCACCGCGAGGATGAAGCGGGGCTGACGCACGATCACGCCGAGGGGCCGGCCGCCGCCGCCCTGTTCCGCTGCGGTCGGCATCGGCAGCTTGACGCCGAGCAGGATGAGGGCAGAGAGCGCCGCGACAGCCGCCTGGCCGATATAGGTGGCAGCGAAGAGATAAGGCGGCCACAGATTCATCGTAAGCGTCACCAATTGCGCGCCGATGACCCCAGCGAAGACGCCGCCCGCCATCACCGCCGACAAGGCGCGCGGGCGTCGCTCCGGCGCGGCACAATCGGTCGCGGCGAAGCGGAAGGACAGGACGACCGCGGCATAGACGCCGGCGCAGAAGGTGGCGAGGCAGAACAGCCAGAACGATTGAACGAGCATGGCGAGGCTTGCCAGCACACCGGCGAGGACACCGCTGCCGGTGCCTAGCATGAACACCCTGCCGCGGCCGTAGCGCTGCGCGATGGCGCCGGCCGGCAGCGTGCAGAGCGCCATTCCGACGACGAAGATCGAGACCGGCAATGTCGCGAGCGCCTTGCTGGGCGCCAGCATGTCGCCGACGATCGCGCCCGTGGCGAAAACGACGGTGGCATTGGCGCCGGCGAGGGCCTGGCAGATCGCCAGCCGCAGGACATTGCTGCGTTCCTGCCGAAGCGAAATCGCCGCCTCGGCGTCCGGAAGAGTGGATATCGTGGTCATGCGGCGAGTTGGGCTTTCCAGGCGATGTCACGCGGCGAAGGTCGGCGATGCAAGCGCTTATCGAGCAGGTCCCGCGCTTTGACCACCTCACCGTTGCGCATCAGGGCGAGCAAAAGCGTGTCCTCGAAGATTTCCCTTTGAGCGCCGCTGCCACCGATCCGGGCCACCTCGCCGGCCAGGGGTTCGAGGATGCGGACGCAACCGGCATAGTCACTCTGCGCGAATGCGAGTGCCGCCCGGCAGATCGCCGGAACGACGGGGCCGGCCACGAGCGTGCCGACTTCGACAAGGCTGGTCAGCGCGTCGATACGCTCTACAGCCGCGCGCTTGTTGCCGGTTGCCGCATCCGCCAGGCCGAGATGGGCATCGACGAAGGCCAAGCCTGGCTTGGCGAACCTGGTTTGGGCGTAGGACCTGGCGCGCTCCCACATCCCGGCCGGCACCTCATGGCCGTAGGCCTGCAGGCGCCAGAGCAGCGAGACCGCATCCGTCATGATGTTGATCGGTGCGCCCAGTGAAACCGATGGCTGGACGTGCTGCTCGTAGATCGCAATCGCCCGGGCGGAATCGCCGCGCTCAAGCGCCGACAACGCCTCGTGCCAGGCGATGTGGCCGTGGAGGATGCCGGAGCGGTCATAGCTCGGCAGCCAGCCGCCGACGAAAGCCTCCGCCTCGTCGGCCGCCCCGTCCTCGAACATCGCATGGGACAGGGCGTGCGCCCCGTTGGCATTGGCCGGGCGTAGCTCGACGGCCCGCTGCGCAAGGTCGCGTCCGAGCCTGACCGCGCCATTCTCGGCATGGGACCAGCCGCGATAGGTCAGGAACCACCAGTCATCCGCAGAAAAGCTCCGGGCGTAGCGCTCGCAGAGATCGACCCGGGCCTGATCGTGTCCCCTCATCCCGGAGAAAGCGAAAAGGCCGAAGGCCCCCAGTGGCAGCGAGAGGATGATGACGTCGCGTGGCCAGCTCTCCGCATGCTTGAGCGCCGCATCGAGTGCCTTGGCGCCTTGCCCCGCGATCGCGAGAGCAAGCGTTGCAACATGGCTGCGCTCGCGCGCGGTTCCGTTGAGCTCGACGATCCTCGATGCCAGGGCGATGCGAGCGGCAGCCTCCACGGGCTGAGCGCGCACGGCCAGCGCACGTGCCAGTGCGGCATGAGCCAGCGCGAAGTCCGGATCCGCCTCGATCGCCTGCTGCAGGGCTTCGATCGCACCCGGCCATGCGGAGAGCAGCAGATCGACACCTTCGCGATAAAGGCGTGCAGCCTCCGGAGAACCGGTCGAGACCGGCAAGCCACGACGATCGGTATCAGGCATCGGCAAGGTCCCCTCGCAGACGAACCGGTTGCGGCAAGCGCATCGCGCCTCGCCTGCCATTCCCATCGCCTATCAGAAAGCCCGCTGACCTTCTTTCGATGCTTTGCCAAAAAATATAGAATATCAGACAAAACGGGGATGCCATGAGCTGGTCGATCATCACTACCCCGCCGGATGCCTTGCCGCCGCGACCGATGACCATGCGGGCGCAATCGATTCCGCCCCGGCATCATTTCCTGGAGCACGCCCATGACTGGCATCAGCTGGTCTACGCGATCGACGGGGTGCTGACCGTCTCCACGGTCGGACAGACCTTCACCACCTCGCCCGATCAGGCGGCCTGGCTGCCGAGAGGTGTGTCACATCGCGTGGGATCGCTGCTCGGCGCGGAATTCCGGAGCCTCTGGATCGCGACCGAAGCCGGAAGCGGCCTGCCGCTCGCGCCGACGGTGCTGGCGGTGTCGCCGCTGCTCAAGGCCCTGATCGTCGAAGCCGCGGCGATCGAGGGGCAGGACGACAGCGACGGCTATGGCAGCCGGGTGGTGACCCTCATCCTCGACCAGTTGCGGCGGGCCCCGACCTTGCCAACAGCCCTGCCTTGGCCACGCGACGGCCGCCTCGCCGCACTCTGCGAGGCGCTCTATCTGGACCCGGCCGACGAGCGCAGTGCCGATGACTGGGCCCGGGAACTCGGCCTGTCGAGCCGGACCCTGACGCGGCGGTTCGAGGCCGAGATCGGTGCGCCGCTGCGTTCATGGAAGCGCCGCTTGCGTCTGTTCCGGGCGATTGAATTGCTCAGTGGCGGGATGTCGGTGACGCAGACCGCGATGGAGCTGGGATACGGCTCGGCCTCGGCCTTCATCTTCGCGTTCAAGGCGGAGATGGGCGCAAGCCCGCATGCCTATGCTCGCCAGGCGGGAAAATAGCCTGGTGCGCGAGGTCGCCCATGGCGAGCATCAGCCCTTCTTCGCCGTCAGCACGAACATCGGCACGTCGCCGGGATAGGGCGAGGCCGGGAACAGGTGTTGCCAGCTCTGCGCCGGACCGAAACCAGTTTCGGTCAGCATCACCCTCGCATCCTCCTCCGTCAGCCCGTCATGGCGCGGCAGGCTGGCGGCGAGCATCTCGGGATAGGTCGAGCGATATTGCGCGGCGGTCGACCATAGACCGTCGGAGACGAGCACGAGCCCACCGGAGCGCAAGATAAGGTGTGCCTTGCGCAGAGCCGCCATCGGATCAGGCAGCGTCCAGAGCACATTGCGCAGTGTCACGATGTCGGCGGTATCTGGCGCGAACGATGCGTCCTCGATCAGGTCTTGCTCGAAGGCGACGTCGAGCCCGGAGGCCTCGGCCGCCTGCCGGGCCACGGCGAGCATGCCCTCCGAGCCGTCGCAGGCTCGCACGCGATGTCCGAGCGATGCTGCGATCAGCGCACAGGCGCCAGTGCCGGTGCCAAGGTCGACGACGTCCTTCGCGCCGTCCGCTTCGAAGGCGGCCGCGAGGACATCCCGCCAGAGCGAAGCCTGCGCGATATGGGAGGCGACGCCGTCAAATGCTGGCGCGCGCCGGGTCCAGTAGTCGGAAACCTCTGCCTGCGCCTCAGCGGGCTTCATGACTGCCTCCGTTCCGGTTCGATCAGATATTCGATATGACGGCGTCCCGACGCTCCCTCGCGGATCGAGACCGCGACGCCGAAAATGCGCTGGATCGCCTCGGTCGTGAGGACCTCGCCCGGCGCCCCCGCAGCCTGCAATCGCCCCTCGTGCAGCAATGCGATCTCGTCGCAGAACATCGCCGCGAGGTTGAGATCGTGCAGCGCCATGATGCAGGTGATGCCGAGACGGCGGACCAGGCCGAGGATCGAGAGCTGGTGCTGGATGTCGAGATGATTGGTCGGCTCGTCCAGGATGAGCTCGCTCGGCTTCTGCGCCAGCGCGCGGGCGATATGGACCCGCTGGCGCTCTCCCCCCGAAAGCGTGTGCCAGAGCTGGTCATGCCGCTCGGTGAGCCCGACCCGCGCCAGCGCCTCGTTCACGGCCGCCTCGTCGGCATCGTTCCAGGATGCCAGCGCGGCGCGATGCGGCGTGCGGCCGAGCCGGACGACGTCGCAGACCGAAAGCTGGATCTCGGTCGTCGCCTGCTGCTCGACGAAGGCGAGACGCCGGGCGAGCTCGCGCCGTGGCACGGCGGCAATGTCACGGTCATCCAACGTGACCACCCCGCTCGCGACATTGCGCAGGCGACAGAGCAGGCGCAGCAGGCTCGACTTGCCGGAGCCGTTCGGGCCGATCAGGCCGAGCACCCGGCCGGGCGCCGCCTGCAGCGTCACCCCGTCGACGATCATCCGGCCGGCGGCGCCCCAGCGCACTTCACGCGTCGCGAGCGTCATACGGCACGCCTCGCGCGATAAAGGATCAGCGCGAAGACCGGCGCGCCGAACAGCGCCGTCACCACGCCAATCGGCAGGATCTGCTGCGGGATCAGCACGCGCGACAGGATGTCGGCGAGGATCATGAAGATCGCCCCAATGACGAGGCAGGCCGGCAGCAGGCGGGCATGGCCGGAACCGACGAGGAAGCGGGCGGCATGGGGAATGATCAAACCGACGAAGCCGACCGTGCCGACGATCGAGACCATCACCGCGGTCATCACGGCCGTAGTGGCGAAGAGTACGACCTTCACTCGCGTCACCGCGACGCCGAGCGAGGCGGCGGCATCGACACCGAAGGCGAAGGCGTCAAGTGCCTTGGCGTGCAGCATGCAGATGCCGAAGCCAATGAAGGCGACCGGTGCGGCGATCCAGAGATCGGGCCAGCGCACGCCGCCAAAATTGCCGAGCAGCCAGAACATCACACCGCGCGCCTGCTCGGCGCTGGCCATCGTCGTCACGATGGTCGCGGTCGCCGCATTGAAGAGCTGCGAGGTCGCGACGCCGGCGAGGATGACGCGATCGCTCGCCCCGCCCGCCCCCGTCGCCAGCAGCGCGACGACGGCGAGCGCAGCGCAGGAGCCGATGAAGGCTCCGGCCGAGACGCTCAGCGCCGTGCCGGCGATGCCGACGCCGAGGATCAGCACGGCGACGGCGCCGGTCGAGGCGCCGGCAGAGATGCCGAGGACGTACGGCTCCGCCAGCGGGTTGCGCAGCAGCGCCTGCAGAATCGCGCCCGAGAGCGCGAGCGCTCCGCCGCACAAGCCCGCCATCAGCGCCCGGCTCAGGCGGTAATCGAAGATCACGCCCTGCTGGATCGCGCTGACCGGAAAATCGAGATCGAACAGCCCGTTGCCGAGCGCCCGCAGCGCCGTATCGAACGGGATGCGCATCTCGCCGATCGTCACCGCCAGCGCCACCGAGACGGTGAGCGCGACGAACGACGCCAGCGCGATGCCGATCCGCGCCGGCCAGTTCGGGCCGTGGGCAGCGTGGCTCAAGGGGCGAGGCCGAAGCCGGAGATCGCCTTAGCGAGCGCCTCGATTCCGTCGACCGTGTCGAGCCCGGCGCGGGTGGCGCCGACATCCATGATGACGATGCGCTGGTTCTTCACCGCATCGAGCTTGCTGGCGACCGGGTCGGTCTTGAGGAAATCGAGCTTCTTCTCGATGTCGTCGGCCGGGAAGCGGCGGCGATCCATCTTCACGGTGACGATCACCGCGGGGTTGGCGGCGGCGATGCTCTCCCAGCCAACCAGCGGCCATTCCTCATTGGTGGTGATGATGTTGCGGGCGCCGAGCTTCGACAGGATATAGGCCGGCACGCCGTTCTTGCCGGCCATGAAGCCGTCGCCCTTGATATCCCGGCTGGAGAACCAGACCACGACCGGCACATCCCTGGCCTTGAGGCTGGCGACGGCCTGGACAGCCTTGTCCTCGCGCGCCTTCAACTCGGCGACGAGGGCTTCGGCTCGGTCGGAAACGTCGAAGATCTGCCCGAACTCGCGGATGTTGCGATAGACCAGCTCCATCGTGAACATCTGGGTGCGCACGCCGTCGCCGGCGCCGGAATTGTCCTTGCCGACGCAATCTGTCGGCGAGACGTAAGTGGGCACCTTGACCTTGGCGAACTGGTCGCGCTTGCCGACGATGCCGTTCGGCCCGACATGCCATTCGAACATCGCGGTGACGAGGTCGGGCTCCTCGGCGAGCACCGCCTCGAAGCTCGGATCATTGTCGGCGAGGCGCTTCACCTTGGCGTTGACGGCCTCATAGGGCTTGGCGACCGGCGAGAACCAGACCGCCGTACCGACGACGCGATCGCCAAGGCCGAGCGCGTAGAGGATCTCGGTCTGGGTCTGACCGATCGCGACGACGCGCTTGGGCGGGGCCGCAAAGGTCACGCTCTCCCTGCAATTCTCAAGGGTCAGCGGATATTGTGTCGGAGCCGCCAGAGCGGCACCCGCGATCACGGTGCCGAAGAGTGCCGCGACGGACGCTTTCAGCAGGCGGGCGAGAAGACGGGTAGCCGGCAAGGGACAAGCCTCAAATGTAACAATGTTGCATTTCTGATAGGATGGGCTGCACGCAGCCGTCAAGCTCTGCGCGACGGCGCGGACGGTCTTCGTGAACATGGGTCTCATCGCTCCCCGAGATGGCAGGCGGGGAATTGCGCAGGGGCGTGGATGGATGGAGGGCATCGCCGCCATCGACACACAGCTCCGGAACACCCCGTCCGAAAGACGTCTTCGACGACCGGGGCAGGTCTCCTGGCTCGCGGGTCAGTGCCGCTTCCGCCCGGCCTTCCCGGCGCTGTCGGCGCCAGTGGACGATGGACGGAGAGCTCGCCGCTTACAGTTGCGGGGGCAGCCTCGGCTTTGGCGCAAGTGCGCCTCACCGAATTCCCTCTTAGCTCCGGATGCAATCCGGAGAACCTCGATCGCGGCCACCCTATAAGGCCGTGCCGCACCGTCAAGCCCGCCGACAGCGAAGGCTCAGGCCAGCCAGGTGGGGAGCCGCGTCGGAGCTGCACCCGTCAACGCCGCGTCAACGCAGTCGTCGAGCGTCCCCAGCCTGATGGCGCAACCGGAGAGTCCCGGCCCGTAGTGGGCGTATTTTCCGGAGTTGGTCAGGACCACCTTCGCCTCCTCCGGAAAGACCGGACGGGTGATCGAGCACCAGCAGAGATCGGGGATGATCTCGACGCCGCTTTGCCGGAGCTTCGCCAGCGTGCCGTCGGCCTGCGCCGCAGCGATCACCTCCCGCCCCGCCGTAATGATGACGGAAAGCGTCGCGGCGACAGGACAACCGCCCAGCCGCGTAGCGAACGCCCGGCATTCGTCGAGCGAAGCGTGCGGGCTGCCGATGGCAACGAGATCAACGTCCGAGGGCCCCTCGCTCAGCTTGCGCCAGCCGACGGCAAGGTGCTCGCGCGTGATGACGACTTCGTCCTCGGGGACGCCGCCGAGACCGTCCGCTTCCGGCGTGATGCCCTCGATATGGAGCATCGCCGCCGCCGAGGTCGTGCCAAAGGCGGCACAGAGCGCCTTGAGATCGTCTCGCGTCGGCTGCGTCTTTGCCAGGCCCCTGATCAATGGAATCCGGTCGGGCGAGGCCAGGCCCGTAAGATAACCGACCAGCGGCCAGGCGGCCGAGTCGGCACCTTCCGGCAATTCCACCTTGACCCCTCGCCTCGCCCGCCTCCCCTCGTCGAGGAAGGCGCCGGCGCGCGGCGCGCGGCCGGTGACGGCGATGCAGAAATCGAGAAAGTCCGGATGCTTGGCGGTGCGGGCGCCGAGCACGGAATTGGCGAAGATCACCGCATTCGATTCCGACCAGCCGATCGCCTCGCCAAAACCCGGTGGCTCAGGCAGGGCATAGGGCGCGCAAGTGAAGCTCGCCTGGCAGCCCATGCGGACATAAGCGTCGGCAAGGCGCGCCGCCGGCTCGCCGAACTCGGGCGCGACGCCCTGGCGGCGCCAGTTCGCATGGTCGACGGAGATCGCGTTCATCGTCGTCGGGATGCGGACGCGTGCGCCAAGCTCCTCCATCTTCTCGGCGAAGACCAGATTGGCCGGGCCGGCATAGATGCAGCCATCGACATGCGCCCGCGTCACATCGAGGAGCTCGGTTGCCCCTTGCTGGCTCGCCATGGCGACGAGGATGCGCATTGCCTGCTGGGCGGCGATCCCGTCCTTGCCATCGAGCATGCTTCGGTCGGCAGGGGACAATCGCAGCCCGGCATCCGCTGCGGCGGCGAGAGGGATGCGTACCCGCCCGTCATCAGCCGACACGCCATCCGGCGTAATCGTCGCGTGCCGTGCAGAGGAGAGGATGGCGAAAGCCGCTTCGGACAGGCGGATGACCGGGATGCGGCGCCCGAACATCTCGGAGGCGACGATCGCGCCGAGCGTCAGCGTGTCCTCGGGGCCTGCGAAGACCAGTGCGGCGGGATTCCTGCCGGAGAGGGCCAGCTCCAGCAGCACGCCGGAGCCTGAGCAGGAGCCCCGGCTGGTCGGCATCAGCACCACTGCGCCGGCGAGCAAGGCGCCATGGGCGGGATGGTGCACGTCGATCACCATCCCCGTCGCCGGATCGACGCCGCCCCAGAAGCTCAGAGGCTCACCGAGGGCGACGATCGGGCCGGTGGCGGATCCGGAAGCGACCGTGATGCCTTGGTCATGTCCCGAGGTAGAGTTCATAGCGCCGATCGACGAAGCCAGATGCGGGATGGGGTGGAGCCCAAAGCCTCTCCCCACGCAGGTGATATCATCGAATCGAAGGCGCGAAAGTGTGCAAACTCCGCGGGGCCTTAGAGCTTGAACACCTCCCGTGCCGTCTCATGGGCGCGGATATAGTCCCAGTCATAGGTCACGCCGAGGCCGGGCCCGGTCGGGACCGGGAAGCAGCCATCCTTGCCGACGCCGTCGAGCTGGTCGCTGTAGCCGCAGGCATAGACCGGCGGCACCGCGTTCGGGCAATCCGGTCCGACCAGCGCCAGCTCGTAAAAATTGGTGTTGCGGGTCGCCGCCATGCAGTGGCGATGGGCCGGGCCGCAGGCATGGATCTCGACATCGACGCCGAAGGCCTCGGCGAGATGGGCGATCTTCATCGCGCCGGTGATGCCGAGATCGTATTCGGGATCGGAGCGCAGCGCGTCGGTGCCGCCATTGATCAGGAAATCGGCCTTGGGCTCGAAGCCACGCAGATATTCGGTCTGCAGGATCGGCGTCTTCAGCATCTCGCGCAGCTTCTTGTGGGCGAAGGCCGAGACGCCGCAATCGCGCATCGGGTCCTCGTACCAGAAGTAGTTGCCCTCGTCGCAGGCGCGCCCGACATAGAGCGCGTCGGCGAAGGTCCTGAGCTCATTGGCGGGGTCGAGCATCAGGGTCATGCGGTCGCCGACCGCTTTCGCGACATGCAGGACGTTGGCGGCCTCCTCGCGCGCATCGCCATCATGCCAGCCATGGACCTTGAAGGCGCGGTAGCCGAGATCGTAGCAGGCCTCGGCGAAGTCGACGAAGGCCTCCTTGCTGTCGAGCCCGCCATTGCGGTCGCCGTGATAGGTCGAGGCATAGGTCTTGAGCTTGCTGCGGAAACCGCCGAGCAGTTGCGAGACCGAGGCGCCGAAGCGTTTCCCCGCGAGATCCCAGAGCGCGATGTCGATCGGGCCGATGCCCATGCCGTCATGCTGGCGCAGCTCCCGCTTCATGTCGTTCCAGATCTCCTCGCGGTGATCCGGGTTGCGGCCGAGGATGTTGGGCGCGAGCGAGAGCGTCTGCGCCATGGTGGCGCGGGTGCCGCCCCAGTGCATGACATATTGTCCCTCGGCGCCGTCCTCGCTACGGATGACGACGGCGAACTTGGTCAGCTCCAGCTCGGAATTGGGCTTGTAGCCGATATTGTAGATGGCGCGGGCGTTCTCGGCCGAGCGGCCGATATTCCTCGCCTTGAACGAGAACTCGACGATCTCGACTTCGCTGATCCTGGTCATGGATGTCCCTCAGAAGCCGGCCACATGCGGCAGCCAGAGGCTGAGCGCGGGCACATAGGTGATGATGGCAAGCGCGACGAGCAGCGCGATCAGGAAGGGCCAGAGCTCGCGGAAGAGCGGCCCGAGCCGGACTTTCGTAATTGCCATGGCGACGAAGCAGAGCACGCCGACCGGCGGGTGGACCTGGCCGATGACGAGATTGACCAGCAGCACGATGCCGAAATGCACGAGATCGATCTGCAGCGACATCAGCAGCGGCAGCAGGATCGGCACCAGGATGATCATGATCGCGATCGTCTCCATGAACATGCCGGCGATCAGCAGGGCGATGTTCAGGATCAGCAGCACGACCAGCGGATCGGTCGAGATCGAGCTCATATAGCTGGTGACGAGCTGCGGCGTCTGGCCGACCGCGAGGATCCAGCTGAAGGGCGAGGCCGCCGCGACGATGGCGAGGATAACCGCCGTCTCGCGCGCCGTGCCGACCAGGATCGCGGGCAGGTCGGCGAGCCTGATCGAGCGGTAGACGAACATGCCGACGACCAGCGAATAGGCGGCGGCGACGCCGGCGATCTCGGTCGCGGTGAACAGTCCGGCGCGGAAGCCGACGATGATCAGAACCGGCATCAGCAGCGCGAGCGAAGCGTATTTGAACTCCTTCCAGAGATTGCCGAGCGAGAAGGCGCCGGCCGGCTTGAAGTCGCGCTTCAGCGCCAGGATCGCGATCGTCGCCATGATGCAGCCGGCCATGACGAGGCCGGGTACGATGCCGGCGACGAAGAGCTTGCCGAGCGAGATATTGGCCTGCCAGGCATAGACCACCATCAGGATCGACGGCGGGATGATCGGGCCGAGCGTGCCGGCGATGGCCGAGAGCGCCGCACCGAAGGCGCGCGGATAGCCCATCTTCTCGAGCTGCGGCACGAAGACCCGCGCCGCGGCGGCGGTGTCCGCCACCGACGAGCCGGAGATGCCGGAGAGGAAGACCTCACCGACGACGAGCGTATGGGCCGGGCCGCCGCGGATATGGCCGACCAGCGCCTTGGTGAAACTGAACAGGCGCTCGGAGATGCCCGACGCGTTCATCAGCGATCCCGCGAGCGTGAACAGTGGGATCGCCAGCAGCGGGAAGGACTGCACGCCGGCGACGATGCGCTGCGCCGCCACGGTGAGCGGGATGCCTTCCATCGAGATCGCGAGCAGGGCCGAGCCCGCCATGGCGATCCAGATCGGCGTGCCGACGACGAGCAGGACGGCGAAGGTGAGGAGAAGCGTGGTCACCATGGCCGTCACTCGCGCGTGGTGATGTCCGACCAGAGCACGCCGGTGACGCCCTCGTCGATCAGGTTGCGCAGGAGATGCAGCAGCGAGAGCACGCTGCCGATGAAGAGCGGCGCGATCGCCCAGCCGGCGGAGATACCGAGCATCGGCGTCAGGTTGGGCAGCTCGCGCTGGAGATAGCGCCAGGAGAAGAAGGTCAGCGTTCCCAGCACGACCGCCGTGGCCGTGAAGGCGAGCAGGCCGAAGGCGAAGCAGAGCCAGCGCGGCGCGAACAGCACGATCACGTCGATGATGATGTGGGTGCGGGCATGGAAGGCGTTGGCGATGCCCAGGAAGATCATCCAGCCGAACAGGATGAGGATGAGTTCCTCCGACCAGGTCAGCGGATCGCTCAGCACATAGCGGAAGACCACAGCGGCGCAGACCAGCAGGGCGATGGTGCCGTGCAGCACGGCGAGGGCGAAGTTCTCCACGCGGCTCGACCAGTCGTCGAGCCGCCGGATCAGGGTGAGGCCGGTCATTGCTGGGACTAGCGCTTGCGCTGCGTCTCGATCGCGGCGAGCACGCGGTCGAGATGGGCCTTGCCCCAGCGCCCTTCCATCGCGGTCGCGACGACCTTGGACTTGGCGGCGAAGGCGTCCCGGTCAACGTCCTCGATGATCTTGGAACGGCCGGACTTGCGGATGTCCTCCAGCATCGAAGCCTCGCGCTTCTGCTGGAGATAGGTGTTCATCGCCGAGGCACGGGCAGCTTCCGCGAACAGCACCTCGCGATGCTCGGGCTTCAGCCTGGCAAGGCTGTCCTTGTTGATGACGATCATGTTGTTCTGGAGCATGTGCTTGGTCATCGCGACGAAGCCCTGCACCTCGTAGAACTTGCGCGAGAAGATCGTCGGGATCGGGTTCTCCTGGCCGTCGACCGTCTTCTGCTGGAGCGCGGTATAGACCTCGCCGAAGGGCACCGGCGTCGGGGCGGCGCTGTAGGCCTTGATCATCTCGACCCAGACCGGGCTCTCCGGCACGCGGATCTTCAGCCCGTGCATGTCCTCGGGCTTCTTCACGGCGCGGTCGAGCGTCGTCATGTTGCGCCAGCCCCAGTACCAGATGCGGGTCACCGGCACGATGTTGTGCTTATCGCGCAGCTCGTCGAACACGGGATCGAAGGCGTCGGAGCGAATGATCGCCTCGGCCTCGCCCCAGTCCTTCCAGAGGAAGGGGGCGCTCGGGATCTCCAGCGCCGGCACCAGCGAGGAGGCCGCCGCCATCGAGGGGGCTGAGAGGTCGAGCGCGCCTTCCTTGACCTGCTTGAAGAGATCGACCTCCTTGCCGAGCTGCTCGGCCGGGAAGACGTTGATGGTGACGGCGCCCCCCGTGCCCTTCTTCACCCGGTCGGCGAATTCCTGGAAGAGCTCGCCGGCGATCTCGGCGGTGGTGTTGGCGTGGCCGAAGCGCAGGGTCTGCGCCTGCGCCGCGCCCGCGATGAAGCTGCCGGCGATCAAGGCCGCGGCGGCGATGCGTCTTAGGATCATGCTTGTCCTCCCTGATGGTGAACCGGGTCGTTTTCGACCTCGGGGCAGTCCGGCTATTTGATCAGCCGCTCGTAGGATCCTTCGAGATGCAGGCGCATGGCCTGGCTTGCGGCATCGGGATCACCGGCTTCGAGCGCGTCGACGATGCGGAAATGTTCCTGATGGGTCAGGCCGACATCCTGCTCGCGCGTCAGATAGAGCCGCGAGATGTGCAGGTGGAAGCGCAGGTCGTCATAGCTCTTGAGCGCGACCTGGTTGCCGGCGGCCTGCAGGATGATGCGGTGGAAACGGTCGTCCCCCTCGGTGAAGCCGCGATGGCTGCGGTACTCCCGCGAAGGCTCGCCCGCCATCATGGCCGCGACCTCGCCGCGCAATGTCTGGATCACGTCCGGACCAGGCCGGCGCCGCGCTGCTTCGGCCGCAGCCCAAGGCTCGATCACGCCGCGAAAATTGTAGACGTCCTCGTAATAGCGCCGGTCGGGCAGCGGCGCCGTGGCGAAGCCGATGAAGGGCTCGGCCTTGACCAGCCCCTCCGCCACGAGCCGGGCCAGCGCCTCGCGAATCGGCGTCGAGGAGACCTGCAGCTCGCGCGCCAGCCCGTCGACATTGAGCTTTTCGCCCGGCGCATGGGCCTGGTCGAGGATGCGCTCCTTGATCGCCTCGTAGACCTGGTCGCCGAGCACGACCCGCTCGATCTTGCGCGCACCGCTCAATGCTTTTCATCCTGCATCTTGGATCGTGCATGATTTTGAAATGAACTCTCATGTGAGTCAATCCGTTCGGTGGCGGGCAGCACAGCCGCGGATCGGTCGCTCGCCCGAGCAGTTGAGCTGACCAGGTCGCACGATTCGGTCAGCTCAGACCTCGCCGGGACCCATCGTCCGGGATGCGCGGACACAGGGCAAAACGCAGCATTCACAACAGCCATCGGCCCTTTCGGGGAATGGAGCGCCGCAGCAGCGCTCATGCGGCAACAAATGCTTCCACAACAGCTCGCCTCGCCGCCCACAGCTTCGCGCTCCGGCGCAGGAGATTTTGTATTTATTTGATAATAAACGCTTTTTTGGATCTTGCTCAGCATCTGGCGAGGCATTCCCTCCGGAAAGCGCCCCAGGAATTTACCGCTCGTTAACCATTCGATTCCTACATCTGGGGAACCGAAAATTTACCAAGATGACCGCCGTGTTAACCCAACCCCGGCCGATCCGCCTCAAGGGGCGCTCCTATCTCGCGTTGACGCTGACACCCGAGCTGCCCTTCGAGGACTGGCTGGTGCGGCTCGACGATCTCGCCGGCCGCTCCGCCGGCTTCTTCCTGCGGCGGCCGGTCGTGCTGGACGTCGAAGGGCTGGAAATCGACCGCGCGCAGCTGCGCGACCTCGTCGGCAAGCTCGGCACCCGCAATGTCCGGATCATGGGGATCGAGGGCGCTCGCCCCTCCATGCTCGGCGCCGACCTCCCGCCAGCCATGTCGGGCGGCAAGGCGACCGGCGACATCGAGGAACCTGCGGCCGCGCCGGTCAACGAGACCCCTGCCCCTGCTGCCGTCGAGAGCGTGGCCGACATGCCCGCAGCGCCGCTGCCAACCACCGGCGTGCCGGCCTCGCTGGTCGTGACCCAGCCAGTCCGGTCCGGGCAATCCATCTTCACCGAGGGCGACATCACCATCCTCGGCTCGGTCGCCTCCGGTGCCGAGGTCATCGCCGGCGGCTCTATCCATATCTACGGCACGCTGCGCGGCCGGGCGATGGCCGGCACGCTCGGCAACGCCACAGCGCGCATCTTCTGCCGCAAGCTGGAGGCCGAGATGGTCGCCATCGACGGCTTCTACAAGACGGCCGAGGAGCTCGAACCCGGCCTGCGCGGCAAGCCCGCCCAATTCTGGCTGGAAGGTGAGACCTTCACCGCCGGATCAATGGCTTAAATCGACAGACGGCGCGTTCCCAGGAACTAGGAGAGGTCAATGGGCAAGGTCATCGTGGTCACATCGGGCAAGGGTGGCGTCGGCAAGACGACATCGTCCGCCGCCCTGGGCGCGGCTTTGGCACAAGGCGGCGACAAGGTCGTGGTCGTCGACTTCGATGTCGGCCTGCGCAATCTCGACCTCGTCATGGGCGCCGAGCGCCGCGTGGTCTACGACCTCGTCAACGTCATCCAGGGCGAAGCCAAGCTGACGCAGGCGCTGATCCGCGACAAACGCGTCGAGACGCTCTACCTGCTGCCGGCCTCGCAGACGCGCGACAAGGACAACCTCACCACCGAGGGCGTCGAAAAGGTCATCGGCGCGCTGAAGACCCATTTCGACTGGGTGATCTGCGACAGCCCGGCCGGCATCGAGCGTGGCGCCACCCTCGCCATGCGCCATGCCGACGTCGCGATCGTCGTGACCAACCCGGAAGTCTCCTCGGTGCGCGATTCCGACCGCATCATCGGCCTGCTCGACTCGAAGACGCTGAAGGCCGAGAACGGCGAGCGCATGGAGAAGCACCTGCTGCTCACCCGCTACGACCCGGCCCGGGCCGAGCGCGGCGACATGCTGAAGGTCGACGACGTCCTGGAAATCCTGTCGATCCCGCTGCTCGGCATCATCCCCGAGAGCATGGACGTGCTGCGCGCCTCCAATATCGGTTCGCCCGTCACGCTGGCCGATGAGCGCAGCGCCCCTGCGCTGGCTTATTTCGACGCGGTGCGCCGGCTCAAGGGCGAGAGCCTCCCCGTCACCATCCCCGGCGAGAAGCGCGGCTTCTTCGGCAAGTTCTTCGGAAGGAAAGCGGCATGAACCTGCGTCGTCTCTTCTTCCGCACCCAATCGGCCCCCGCCGCACGCGAGCGCCTTCAGGTCCTGCTCGCCCATGAGCGCCTGTCTTCCGATGGCTCCGACCTCGTGACCAAGCTGCGCGACGAGATCCTGCAGGTGATCGCCAGGCATGTGCAGGTCGACAACGACAAGGTCACCGTCCGCATGGAACGCGGCGCCCAGGTCTCGACGCTTGCCGTCGATATCGAGATCCCGTTCGACGCGGGCAAGAAGGCGGCCTGAGGGCCGCCTTTTCCTTTCATATTCAAGGCCTTTGCCGGCCTCACATCACCGCCGGGCCGCGGCCGTCATATTCGGTGTCGGTGACCTTCTCCAGCCAGTCGACGACCTTGCCGTCCTTGGTCTCCTGAACGGCGATATGCGTCATCGCCGTCTCCGGCCCGGCGCCGTGCCAGTGCTTCTCGCCCGGCGGAAACCAGACGACATCGCCCGGCCTGATCTCCTCGACCGGCCCGCCCCAGCGCTGCACCCGGCCGAAGCCGGCCGTGACGATCAAGGTCTGGCCCAGCGGATGAGTGTGCCAGGCTGTGCGCGCGCCCGGCTCGAAGGTGACGCTGGCGCCCTGCACACGCTCGGGTGCATGCGGGTTGAACAGCGGATCGATACGGACGGTGCCGCTGAACCAGTCGCCAGGCCCTTTCGCCGATGGCCGTGTTCCGGCGCGGATGATCTCCATGGGCTGTCTCCTTGGGCCTGCGGTCGTCCTGAAAGCGGAACCGACAATCTAGTCACGTCTGTGCCCGCATTGAATGGGCAGTTGGCCTCAATGGAAATCGCGGGATTTCGGCAGGATCCGGACATTGCGGGGATGGCGCGCCCGCGGGATCTGCGGATGCTGGAACTCGTCGGCGCGAGTCAGCACGATCTCGGCGCGATGGGTATCGGAGAGGCTGAGCAATTCGGCCGAGCGATCGACGACGCGCTTCGCCATCAGGTGGACGACGCCCTCCGGGCTCTTCTGCACCCTGCCCTCGACCAGCAGCAGCCGCGCCGCCATGACCTCGCGACGGAAGCGCTCGAAATCGCGGGCCCAGAGCACGACATTGGTGATATCGGTCTCGTCCTCCAGCGTGATGAAGATGGCATTGCCCTTGCCGGGACGCTGGCGCACCAGCACGACGCCGGCGACGCTCGCCCAGGTACCGTCGCGCATCGCTGACATCTGCTCGCAGCTGGCGACGCGCTCGCGGGCGAATCGGGGCCGCAGCAGGCCCATCGGATGACCCTTCAACGAGAGCCGCGCCGTCTGGTAGTCGGCGACGACATGTTCGGCGAGCGGCATAGCAGGCAGTGCAGCGGCCTGCTCAGCACCGAGCTCACGCGCCTGCGCCGCCTCGAACAATGGCAGCGCCTCGTCATCCGGCAGGCGGCGCACCGCCCAGAGCGCCTCGCGCCGGTCGAGCCCGAGCGAGCGGAAAGCGTCGGCATCGGCGAGCAGGCGCATGGCACGGGCCGGCAAGCGAGCACGGCGGACGAGTTCCTCGACATCGTGGTAACCCTCGGCGCGCGCGGCAACGAGGCGCTCCGCCCAGTCTTCCTTGAAGCTGTCGAGCTGGCGCAGGCCGAGGCGCAGCGCCCAGGGGCTTTTCCAACCCGGACCTCCCGGCTCCAGCAGATTGTCCCAGGCGCTGGAATTGACGTCGATCGGCCGCGGCTCGACGCCGCCATTCTCCTGCGCCTCCCGGACGATCTGGGCCGGAGCGTAGAAGCCCATCGGCTGCGAATTCAGCAGTGCCACAGCGAAGATCGCCGGGTAATGGCATTTCAGCCAGGAGGAGACATAGACCAGCTTGGCGAAGGAGGCGGCATGGCTCTCGGGAAAGCCATAGCTGCCGAAGCCCTTGATCTGCTCGAAGCAGCGCTGGGCGAAATCGCGCTCATAGCCGCGCGTCACCATGCGCTCGACCATCATCGCCTCATACTGGCCGATGGTGCCGACATTGCGGAAGGTCGCCATCGCCTTGCGCAGCCCGTTGGCTTCGATGTCGCTGAACTTCGCCGCGACCATGGCCAGCCGCATCGCCTGCTCCTGAAAGAGCGGGACGCCCTCCGTCTTGTTGAGCACCTCATAGAGTTCATCGGGCGGGCCGTGCTCCGGCGAGGGCGACGGATAGGTGACGTCCTCGATCTTGGCGCGCCGCTTCAGATAGGGATGGACCATGTTGCCCTGGATCGGGCCGGGGCGGACGATCGCGACCTGGATGACGAGATCGTAGAGCTTTCGCGGCTTCAGGCGCGGCAGCATGTTGATCTGCGCCCGGCTCTCGACCTGGAAGACGCCGAGGGACTTGCCCTCGCAGAGCATGTCGTAGGTCTCGTCATTATCCTGCGGGACATCGGCCAGTCCGAAATCCTCGCCCTCATGCTGGCGCAGCAAATCGAAGGCTTTGCGGATGCAGGTCAACATGCCCAGAGCAAGCACATCGACCTTCATCAGGCGCAACGCATCGATATCGTCGCGGTCCCATTCGATGAAGGTGCGCTTCTCCATCGCGGCATTGCCGATCGGCACCGTCTCGTCGAGGCGCCCGCGCATCAGCACGAAACCACCGACATGCTGCGAGAGATGGCGTGGGAAACCGAGCAGGCGCACGGCAAACCGCACGGCCCGAGCGATCACCGGATTGTCGGGATCGAGCCCCGCCTGGCGGATCTGGTTGCGGGTGATGCCCGAGCCCCAGCTACCCCATTGTGTCGAGGCGAGGCGAGTGGTGACGTCCTCGGTCAGCCCCAGCGCCTTGCCGGCCTCGCGCATGGCGCTGCGCGGCCGGTAATGGATCACGGTCGCAGCGATGCCGGCGCGCTCGCGGCCATAGGTCTTGTAGATCCACTGGATCACCTCCTCGCGCCGCTCATGCTCGAAATCGACATCGATATCGGGTGGTTCGCGCCGCTCGGTCGAGATGAAGCGCTCGAACAGCACGTCGCTCTCGGCCGGGTCTACCGCCGTGATCCCGAGCACATAACAGACAGCAGAATTTGCTGCTGAACCGCGCCCTTGGCAGAGAATGCCGCGACTTTCGGCGAATTCGACGATCTGACGGATGGTGAGGAAGTAACGAGCGTAATCGAGTTTTGCGATCAGCGCGAGCTCCTGAACCAGCAGCTTCTGGACCTTCTCCGACACACCGTTGGGATACCGAATTTCGCAGCAGCGACGGACGAGTTCCTCCAACCACCCCTGCGGCGTCCAGCCCGGTGGAATGGGTTCGTCCGGGTATTCGTATTCCAGCTCGCCAAGGTCGAATTCAATACGGCCGAAGAGATGCTGGATCTCCTCGATCGCCTCCGGCGCCTCCCTGAAGAGCCTCGTCATCTCCTGCGGCGGCTTGAGGTGGCGCTCAGCATTGGCCTCGAGCAGGCGGCCGGCCTTGTCGATCGTGGTGCCCTCGCGGATGCAGGTCAGCAGGTCCTGCAGGTCGCGCTGCTCGGGCGCGTCGTAGAGCACGTCATTGGTCGCGATCAGCGGGGTGCGGGTCGGCGCCGCGATCGCCTTCAGCCGGGCAAGGCGACGGCGATCATCGCCGCGACGCGACATGGTGGCCGCGAGCCAGACCGCGCCCGGCGCGGCGGCATCGAGCCGGGTGAGGATTTCCGGCAAGCCGTCGAGCCGGCGCTCTGGCATGACGATCAGCAGGAGGTCGCGGGCATCGTTCAGGAGGTCGTCGAGGCAAAGGATGCACTCGCCCTTGGCTCCGCGCAGATTGCCTGATGTCAGCAGGCGGCAGAGCCGGCCCCAGCCAGCGCGATTGGCGGGATAGGCGACGATGTCGGGCGTGCCGTCGGCGAAGACGAGGCGGCTGCCGGTGACGAGCTTGAACGCCTGCGCCTTCGCCTGGAGCCATTCCGCGGTAAAAGGGAGGTCTGCGAAAGCCGGGTTCTCGACCCAGATATATTCGCCGGGACTGCCGCCCTGACGCAGCTTCTCCCGCGGTGGCAGTCCGTCCTCGCGCAGATCACGGAGCGCGCTCCAGGCCCGCACCACGCCGGCGACCGTGTTGCGGTCGGCGATACCGAGGCCCGCCTGGCCGAGCAGCAACGCGGTCATCACCAGGTTCGGCCCCGGCGAGGCACCGCGCAGGAAGGAGAAGTTCGTCGCGGCGACGGGTTCGGCATAAGTCGTCATGCGAACAGCCCGTGCAGATACCAGCGCGGCGCGGTCGTCTCGCGGCCATAAAGGCCGGCGCGGAAGAGCCAGAAGCGGCGGCCCTGCGCATCCTCGACGCGGTAATAGTCGCGGGTGTGCTCGCCGGGCCCGTCGCGCCACCAGTCCGGCGCGATCCGCTCCGGCCCCTCGGCCCGGGCGATCTCGTGCAGCACGCGCCGCCAGCGAAAGCGCAAGGGCGGTCCATCAGGCACCTCGGCCAGGGTCTCGACCGGCTGCGGCGGCTCGAACAGCTGGAGCGGGCGGGCCGGCGGCTCGTCCGGCTGGGCGGCGGGCCATAGCGTCTCGTCCGCCTTGCGGGCCGCAACCGGCACCAGCACAGCCTCGCGCTCGGGCTGATGGCTGTCCTGCGCGACGAAGCGCAGCACGCGTTCGCGGCCGAAGCGGGCGACCAGCCGGTCGACCAGGTCGGCGACCGCCTCTTCCTCGACGGCGCGCCCGTCGAGGCTCGCTTGCGGCGTGCCGAGCGGCTCGCAGACCGGCACGGCCAGCCTGATCGCGTCATAGCCGAAGCCGGGATCGAGTGGGTCGGCCAGGCTGTCGATGCGCTCGCGATAGAGACGCAGGATCGCGGCGACGTCACGCGAGGGCCGGCCGGTCTCCAGCGCGAGGCGACGCACCGCGCCATCGCTGCGGAAGAAGCTGATCTCGAAGGCGCGCCCGCCCTCGCCGCGCGCCTCGAGCAGGCGCCCAGCCTCGCCGAGCAGCCGGGCGACGATCTCCTCGAGCCCGTCGGTATCCTGCAAGGGATCGGGGAAATGCCGCTCGACCACGCAATCGGGCGGCGGCCGCAAGGGCGTGATCCGGGCATCCTCATGGCCGAGGATGCGGCGCAGTTTCGTAACCAGCGCCTCGCCGAAGCGGGCGGCAAGCGTGTGCGAGGGACGGCCAGCGAGATCGCCCAATGTCTTCAGCCCGGCGCGCGACAAGGCGATCACCGTCTCCGGCGAAGCCTCCAGCGCGGAGACCAATAACGGCAGCGTCCGCTGCTCATCCTCGCCGGGAAGCGAGATGGCGCAGCGGCCGAAGCGGGAGAGCGCGCGGGCAGCTTCCGGTGTGCCGGCGATGCTGGCGAAGACGGTGAGGCCGAGCCAATCCATGCTGCGGCCGACACGCTGGCGCAGGGCCGCCTCGCCGCCGAAAAGATGAGCGCAGCCGGTGATGTCGAGCACCAGCCCATGCGGCGGATCGAGCGCGACGAGCGGGGTGAAACGGTCGCAGAGCGCGGCGAGCCATTCGACCAGGCGCTGGTCGGCAGCGGGATCGGCCTCGACCACCGTCAACTCCGGGATGCGGGCGCGGGCGTCGGCCAGCGTCAACCCTCGGGTCAGGCCGAGCCCGACGGCGCGCTTGTCGCAATCAGCGAGACGCAGCGCGCCACGATCCTTCTCGACCAGGACGAGCGGGCGCTCATCCGGCCCGGCGGAGTTCCGCCGGCGCAGGCGCTCGCTCGCCAGATAGGGAAACCAGAGGGCGAGATAGCGGCGCTGCATCTCCCGCTCCATTTTTGCTGCCTCCCTCGCTCCCGATCCTGTCCCGGAAACATCGTTCGTCACGGCTCCACTCCACACGCCACTCACGCTCACCAAGGCCGCCGCGATGGCGCAGCAGCCGCAATCCGAAAGCGGGATCGCCCGGCGCCTCCGCCTCCCGCGCCCGCGACGGCAAGGCGCGCACCTGCCAGCGCGTGCTGGCGGCGCTGGGCTCCGGCTGCGCCGCTACCCGCAACAGCAGGGTCAGGACGCCAGAGGTCTCCGCCGCCAAAGCGAGGCGCCGGCTGGCGGTCAGGTCGAACTGGCGCGGCGCGCCCCAGGGCTCGATCAGGGTCGCTCCGAGTGCGGCGCAGCGCGCCGCCTCTGCGCCTGCCCGCAACGCCCCCTCGCCATCCCGGACTCTGACCAGGAGGATCTGCGCGGGATCGAGCCCGAGCTCGGCCAGGCCCGGCGGGTGCAACCGCCCGGCCTCGGCGTCGAGGAAATCCTGCCGGACCCAGAGCACTGGTCGCGAGCCGGCAGCGCGTAAAGCCAGCGCCGCGGCGAGCCCCGTCGCGGCAGGCAGGTCGGCACCGGCCGAGGCGTAGACCTCATGCAAAGCGGCGCGCGCGAGGCCGCCGCCCAAAGGCTCGTCCAGCGAGGGCGATCCGAACGCGACCCGCTCCACCGGCGCAAGCTCGCGCGCCAGCCCCGCCAGAGCGAGGCTCTGCCGCAGGACAGCCAGGGAGTGGGTGGATGCATTGGCCATAGGAGCATATGTTCACTTTTTGTTCCAGACATAAAGCGACTCCAAACCGCTCCGGAGTCAAGCCCGCATCCGCTCCCGCTTGCCTACGGGCGCCTCGCTGCTGTCATATCAGGGCAAATCGGATCGCTTATCAGCCCCGCAGCCGCCCGCCTCGCGGCCTCGCCTGGAGACCGCCATGAGTTCGGGACTGTTCGCCCTTCTCGACGACGTCGCCGCCTTGGCCAAGGTCGCCGCGGCCGCGCTCGACGATGCCGCCGCGCAAGCGACCAAGGCCGGCGCCAAGGCAGCCGGTATCGTCATCGACGATGCCGCGGTGACGCCGCGCTACGCGGTCGGCTTCGCGGCGGAGCGCGAATTGCCGATCATCTGGAAGATCGCGCTCGGCTCGCTCAAGAACAAGCTGCTCTTCCTCTTGCCGGCGGCGCTGGTGCTCAGCCTGGTCGCCCCCTGGGCGATCACCCCGCTGCTGATGGCGGGCGGCGCCTATCTCTGCTTCGAGGGCTTCGAGAAGGTCTATGAGCTCGTCGTGCCGCATGCGCATCACGACGAGGCCGTCGGCGAGGGTGGCACCGACATTCTCGACTCCCGGGAACTCGAAGACCAGAAGATCGCCGGCGCGATCAAGACCGACTTCATTCTCTCGGCCGAGATCATGGCGATCACGCTCTCCGGCGTCACCGCCTCCTCCTTCTGGATGCAGGCGCTGGTGCTGGCTGTGGTCGGCCTCGGCATGACCGTGCTGGTCTATGGCGTCGTCGCCCTGATCGTGAAGGCGGACGATGCCGGCGTCGCACTCGCACGCAGCGGCATCCTCCCGGTCCGGCTCCTCGGCCGCGGCCTCGTCAGCGGCATGCCGCCCTTCCTCAAGCTGCTGAGCGCGATCGGCACGGCGGCGATGCTCTGGGTCGGCGGCGGCATCATCATCCACGGCCTCGCCGGCTATGGGCTCGCCGGGATCGAGCATGTCATTCACGATGTCGCCATCACGGTCGGGCGCGCCTGGCCGGCGCTCACAGGCGTGCTCGAATGGCTGACCACCGCCGCAGCCTCCGCCGTCTTCGGACTCATCGTCGGCGGGATCTGCCTTGTCGGCATGCATTTCGTGGTCGAACCGATGCTGAGGGCACGCCGCGGCAGCGGCACGAAGACTGCCCCTGCGGAAGCGGAGCGGCATTAGACGCCATCCAAGCGCAGGCCCTATGCGCCCATGGCAGCCGCGCGCCTTGCTGAAATCTGCTAGCGCGATCGCACAGGCCCGCCAGGCGGGCGACCGGTCCGTTCATGCTGCAGTTCCTCGCCACCAGCACGCCCTTCTTCGCGGTGATCGCGCTCGGCGCCTTCACCGCCTGGCGCGGCATGTTCGCGGCCGACACGGTCAGGGTGTTCAACACCTTCGCTTTCATGGTGGCGACGCCGGCGATGGTGCTGCGGGTGATGTCGCGCCAGCCTATCGCGGAATTGTGGAACGCCGTCTTCTTCGCGGCGCTCGCGCTGATCGGGGTCGCGGTGCTCGCCCTCGCCATCGCGGTGCAGCGGCGCCTGCTCGGCCTGCCCTTCACCAATGCCGTGTCGCGGGGCCAAGCACTGGTCGGCGGCAATTTCGCCTTCCTCGGCATCCCGCTGATGCTCGCCTTCCTCGGCGACGGCGCCGCGGCGCCGATCGCGATCGGCCTGATCTGCGACACCGCCCTGATCGTGCCGCTCTCGATCGGATTGATCGAGGCCGGACGCGGCCGGGGTTCGCCGCTGGCGATCGCGCTCCGGCTCCTCCGGGGTACGATCGTCAACCCATTCATGCTCTCGATCATGGCCGGCATCGCCCTGTCGCTGAGCGGGGTCGCGCTGCCGGAACCGGTCGAGCGGTTCCTGCTCTTCCTCGGCGCCTCGGCGGCGCCGGTCGGCGTCTTCGCGCTCGGCATCGCCGCCTTCCAGTGGAGCCGGCAGGGCAGGCTGCCTTTGCGCGGCGTCCTGCCACTGGTCGTCGGCAAGCTCGTCCTGCATCCCCTGCTGACCTGGGTGGTTCTGGCGCTGGTGCTGAAGCTCGATCCGTTCTGGGTCCAGGCCGGCGTGCTCTATGCAGCGCTGCCGATCGCGGCCAATGTCTTCGTCATTTCCGAACGCTTCGACACCGGCAGCCGCCCGATCGCGGCGGCGATCGTGATTTCGACTGCCGCAGCCGCCCTCACCTTCCCCCTCGCGATCTGGCTGATCTCGCCCTGATCGTCTGCCCGGAGACGTCCATGCCCAGCCAGCTCTTCCAGCCTTTCGACCTCGGCGGCCTGCACCTTTCGAACCGCATCGTGATCGCGCCGATGTGCCAGTATTCGGCCGAGGAGGGCTCGGCGACGGACTGGCACCTGATCCATCTCGGCAATCTCTCCCTGTCGGGTGCCGGACTGCTGATCATCGAGGCGACGGCGGTCGAGCCGGAGGGGCGGATCAGCCCGGACGATCTCGGCCTGTGGAGCGATGCGAACGAGGCGGCACTGGCGCGCGTGCTCGACGCCATCCGCCGCCACTCCGACATGCCGATCGGCATCCAGCTCGGCCATGCCGGCCGCAAGGCCTCGGTCCATTCGCCCTGGACCGGCGGCGGGCTGCGCCCGCTCGAGGATCGCGGCTGGCAGACGCTCGCGCCCTCGGCCTTGCCGATGCAGGCCAAGGACCGGCCGCCGCTGCCGATCGATTCAGCCGGGTTGAAGCGGATCCGTGAGGCCTTCGTCGCAACGGCGCGCCGGGCGGTGCGGCTCGGCCTGCAGGCGATCGAGCTGCATTGCGCCCATGGCTATCTGCTACACCAGTTCCTGTCGCCACTGGCGAACCAGCGCGACGACGCCTATGGCGGCTCGCTGGAGAACCGCATGCGCTTTCCGCTCGAGGTCTTCGACGCGGTGCGCGAGGCGGTCCCGGCCACGATCCCGGTCGGCGTACGTGTCTCCGGGACCGACTGGGTCGAGGGCGGCTGGGACATCGGCCAGACCATCGCCTTCTCGCAGGCGCTGAAGGCGCGCGGCGTCAGCTTCATCCACGTTTCCAGCGGCGGCGTCTCGGCCGCGCAGAAGATCGCGCTGTCGCCGGGCTATCAGGTGCCGCTGGCAAGGGCGGTGAAGGCGGCGACGGACGTGCCGACCATCGCCGTCGGCCTGATCACGGATTACGAGCATGCCGAGGCGGTGGTCGCCGGCGGCGATGCCGACATGGTCGCGCTGGCGCGCGGCATCCTCTACGAGCCGCGCTGGCCATGGCATGCTGCCGCCCATCTCGGCGCCAGCGTCAAGGCGCCGAAACAGTATCTGCGCTCGCAGCCGAGCCGGTTCCGGACGCTGTTCGAGAGCTGAGCAGTCGACCCACAAGGTTAGTCATCCCGGACGAGCGGCGAAGCCGCGCTGATCCGGGATCCATTCCGGAGCCTTTCCGAAAGAGGCTCAGGCATGGATCCCGGGTCTCCCTTCGGTCGCCCGGGATGACTTGAAAAGAGTTTGAATGCGGGAGCCGGGCTCAATCGCCCGGCTGCGTGCCCTCATAGCCCTCGATGATGACCAGATCGACCGGGCCGACCTTGGCGAGGTGCTGCACCGCCGCCTGATACTCAGGCGAGTCATAGCAGGCCCGCGCCGTCTCGACATCCTTGAACTCGATGACGACGTTGTGCTTGCGGCCCTCGCCGCGGGCGAGCTTGTACTCGCCGCCGCGGACGACGAACCTGGCGCCGTATTTGGCGAAGGCGATGGCGTTGAGCGAGCGGTAGGTGGCGTATTCCGACTCGTTCTGCACGTCGACGCGGGCGATCCAGTAGCCTTTCGCCATGCTCACGCCCCCTCGACCGCGATCAGGTCGATCTCGCCGGCGCCCTCGCGCAGCTTGCGCGCCTCGCCATACTCGACCGAGAACAGATAGGCCTTGGCCGCCGCGTAATCGGGGAATTCGAGGACGACGTTGCGGGCCCGGCCCTCGCCTTCACCGACCGACATCTGGCCGCCGCGCACCAAAGGCGTGCCGCCATATTGCTTGATCACCTCGGAGGCCTTGGCAGCGTAGACCGCCCATTGCGTCGCATTGGTCACCTTGGCGCGACCGATCACATATCCCTTGGGCATTGCCGTGTCCGTATCCGATGGAAAGGAGCGGCAGACTAAGCGGCGCTCGCGATCTCGTCCATGACCGCGGCGGCCGCTGCACGCGGGTCTGCCGCGCGGATGATGGGACGCCCGACGACGAGATGGTCGGCGCCGGCGCGGATCGCCTCGGCCGGGGTGAGCGTGCGCTTCTGGTCGCCGGCGGCGCTGCCGGCCGGGCGGATGCCGGGGGTGACGATCGCCATGTCGGGGCCGATGACATCGCGGACGATCTCGGTCTCGGCGGCAGAGCAGACGATGCCGTCGACGCCGGCGGTGCGGGCCTGCTGGGCGCGCATGCGCACGAGATCGCGCACCGCGAGCCCGTAGCCGGCATCCTTGAGGTCGCCATCGTCATAGGAGGTTAAAGCGGTGACGGCGAGCAGCTTCAGCGCCGCCTCGCCGCGGCCCTCGACCGCGCCGCGCATGGTCTGCGGATAAGCGTGCACGGTGAGGAAGGTGACGCCGAGCTTGGTCAGCGACTCCACGCCCTCGGTGACGGTATTGCCGATGTCGTGCAGCTTGAGATCGAGAAAAACCTTCTTGCCCTCGGTGACGAGCTGGCGAGCGAGATCGAGTCCGCCGGCGAAGGCAAGCCGATAACCGATCTTGTAGAAGCTCGCACCGTCGCCGAGCGTCGAGACGATGCGATAGGCGTCCCAGACCGTCGGCACGTCGAGCGCGACGATCATGCGGTCCCGGAGATCGTTGATCTTCTGCGTCATCGCCCTGCCCTCCACCTGCTCTTGGGTGAAAGGCACAATTCGAGCTGCGGCGCAAGGATTATCTCAGTTTTGAGACAGATCTTTTTTTCGATCCCACAGCGGATGCGCTGCAGAACGCCTCACTCATCCTCGTCGCCCTGCTGCCGGCCCGCCAGCACCTGCGCAAACACCTGCGTCCAGACCTCCGGCGGCTGGGCGCCGGAGACGGCGAGCTTGCCGTCGACGATGAAGAAGGGCACGCCGGTGACGCCGACCTTTTGGGCATGCGCCTCAAGTCCGATAATGGTCTCGCGCAACTCGTCATTGGCGAGTTCGTCGCGCGCCGCCTGCTCGTCGAAGCCCTGCTCGACGGCGATCGCGACCAGCGTCTCGAAGTCGCCGATGTCGCGCCCATCCTGCCAATAGGCCTTGAACAGCGCCGCGGTCATCTCGCCGCCGCGCTGCACGGTCGCAGCAGCGGCGACCAGCATATGCGCCATGCGGGTGTTGACGCTTTTCGTGACCTTCGCCCAGTTGAAGGTGACGCCGCTCTCCAGCGCCGCCTCGGACAGGCGCAGTTCGATCTCGCGGCGCTTGCCCGGGCCGAACTTGCCATCGAGATAGGCTGTGCGGTCCATGCCCTCGGCCGGCATCTCCGGATTGAGCTCATAGGGCAGCCAGGTGATGGCCACGCGCTCGGTGAGATTGTGGTTGGCGAGCGCGGTCTCGAGCCGGGTCTTGCCGATGAAGCACCAGGGGCAGGCGATGTCGGAGACGATCGCGAGCGGCAGCTTGTCGGGCGCGGAGGGGGTCAGCATGGCCTTTGATCCTTCGCGGAACGCCGCGGCGAGGCTTACGTCAGGCCGGCGGATAGGCGTGGAGGTCGCCATGGCGATCCTCCGCGAAGCCTTGCGCGCCGGGCGTCTCGCAGCCCGAAAGGAAGGCGGGTCCGACCGGAATCTTGCCGGCCCCGCCGGGGATGTCGAGGATATAGGTCGGCTGGCACAGGCCGGAAAGGTTGCCGCGCAGGCTTTTGACCAGCGCCTGCCCTTCCGCCAGCGAGAGCCGGAAATGCGAGGTGCCCGGCGCGAGATCGGGATGGTGCAGGTAATAGGGCTTGACCCGGTTCTCGACGAAGGCGCGCATCAGCGCCGACAGCGTCGCGACATCGGCGTTGACGCCCTTGAGCAGCACGCTCTGGCTGATCAGGACATGGCCGGCATCGGCGAGGCGCGCCAGCGCTGCCTTCGAATCCGCGGTGAACTCGCGTGGATGGTTGGCGTGGACGGCGATGTAGCTCGCCTTGCCGGGGATGCGCAGCGCGCGGGCATAGTCCTCGGTGATACGCTCGGGCTGGACCATCGGCACGCGCGTATGCCAGCGCGCCACCTTGATATGCCGGATCGCGGCGAGGCGCTTCGCCACCTCGCGCACGCGCCGGGCGGAGAGGATCAACGGGTCGCCGCCAGTCATGATCACCTCCCAGATTTCCGGGTGGGAGGTCAGATAGGCGAGCGCAGCGTCGAGCTTGTCGCCGGTCAGGGCATCGCCGCCGGGGCCGACCATTTCGCGGCGGAAGCAGAAGCGGCAATAGACCGGGCAGGCATGGACGAGCTTGAGCAAGGCCCGGTCAGGATAGCGATGGACCACGCCCTCGACCGGCGAGTGCGCCTCATCGCCGATCGGGTCGGCGAGCTCTTCCGGCAGGGTCGTCAGCTCGGCCGCATCAGGAATGAACTGGCGGGCGATCGGGTCGGCCTCGTCGGCCGGATCGATCAGCGCCGCGATCGCCGGCGTCACCGAAACGGCATAGCGCTTCGCCACCTCTGCCAGCGCCTCACGCTTTCCGGGCGCGATGAGGCCACGCTCGACGAGGGCGTCGAGCGTCCTGAGCGGCTGGCCGGGCGGCTGGTGGATCGTCATCGCCCTCCCCTGCCCGGTTCCGCGACCGGCGTCCAGAGCACATCCTCGATCCGGCGCGCGCCGGTGGCGAGCATGACCAGCCGGTCGAAGCCGAGCGCGATGCCGGACGCCTGCGGCATCAGGCTGAGCGCCGCGAGGAAATCCTCGTCGATCGGATAGCGCTCGCCATAGATGCGTTGCTTCTCGTCCATGTCGGCCTCGAAACGCCGGCGCTGCTCGGCCGGATCGGTCAGCTCGCCGAAGGCGTTGGCGAGCTCGACGCCGCAGGCATAGAACTCGAAACGCTCGGCGACGCGCGGATCACCAGGCTTGGGCCGGGCCAGCGCCGCCTCAGAGATCGGGTATTCGCACAGGATGGTGGCGCGGCCGCGGCCGAGTTCAGGCTCGACCTTCTCGGAGAGGACGCGGCTGAAGACGTCGGACCAGCTGTCATCCTCGGCAAGGCGGATGCCGGCGGCCTGGGCTTGCGCAGCCAGCGCCGCACGATCGACCGCGCCATTGCCCGCGATCGTCGCCAGCAGGTCGATGCCGGCATGGCAAGCGAAGGCCTCGTGCAAGGTCACGCGCTCGGGCTCGGCGAAGGGGTCGACCTCGCTGCCGCGCCAGCGCAGCATCGTCGTGCCGGCAGCGCGGGCGGTCTCGGCCAGCAGCGCGGCGCAGTCGCGCATCAGCGCCTCATAGTCTTCCCCCGCGCGATACCACTCCAGCATGGTGAACTCTGGATGGTGCAGCGCGGTGCGCTCGCGATTGCGGAAGACCCGGGCGAAATCGAATAGGCGCGGCTCGCCGGCCGCCAGCAGCTTCTTGGCGGCGAATTCCGGCGAGGTGTGCAGATAATAGGGATAGCCGGCGCCGGCATCGTCGATCAACACCGTCGAAAAGCCGTGCAGATGCGTCTCGTTCCCCGGCGAGACCTGCAGGATCGCGGCCTCGACCTCGATGAAGTCGCGGGCTTCGAACCAGCGCCGCAGCGCCGTCTTGATCCGCCCGCGCGCGAGCAGAGCCGGGCGCCGGTCGGCATGGATGTCCGGCCGCCAGAAGGGCGGGTGGGTCTGGCTCATCACATCTCTCTGCGCCGAAAGCCATGCAAACCGGCCTGCGCGCTTCCGTTTACGTCCCGAATGCGGTAGTGGCGCGGCACAGGATTTCGCATAGCGCGCGGACAGCGCCCGCGCCAGCCAAGGAAATAGTCACGTGGTCAAGGTCATCGCCTCTTCCGTCCGCAAGGGCAACGTCCTCGAAGTCGACGGGCATCTCTGCTCGGTGCTCTCGGCCGAGAGCTTCTTCCCGGGCAAGGGCACGCCGACGACGCAGATCGACATGCGCCGTATCGCCGACGGCGTGAAGGTCACGCAGCGCTACAAGACGACCGAGCAGGTCGAGCGCGCCTATGTCGAGGATCGCGACTTCACCTATCTCTACCAGGACGGCGCGCAGTACGTCTTCATGAACCCCGAGACCTACGACCAGCTCCCGGTCGATGGCGACGTGGTCGGCGACATGGCGCCCTATCTCCAGGAAGGCATGAAGGTCACGCTCTCGGTCTTCGACGACCGAGCCGTCGCGATCGAGCTGCCGCAGCGCGTCACCCTCGAGGTCGCAGAGACCGAGCCGGTGACCAAGGGCCAGACGGCCTCCTCCTCCTACAAGCCGGCGATCCTCTCCAACGGCGTGCGTAGCGCCGTGCCGCCGCATGTCGGCGTCGGCACCCGCATCGTGGTGATGACCGCCGACGGCTCCTATGTCGAGCGCGCCAAGGACTGACACAGGCGCCCGCTGACATCGGCGGCAAAAGGCTTATATCGACGAACGCAGCGGGCCCTTTCCGGGCCCGTTTTCGTTGGTGAGGTCTTCCGATGCCGCTTTCCGCCTATGACGCCGTCTTCCCTGGTTTCATCCAGACCCTGAAGGCGCTCGACGCCATCCTCGACAAGGCAACGGCGGAGGCCTCCCAACGCAAGATCCAGGCGGAGGTGCTGCTGGCGAGCCGGCTCGCGCCGGACATGCTGTCCTTCACCCGGCAGGTTCAGCTCATGTCCGATTTCGCCAAGAACGCGGCAGCGCGGGTCAGCGGGGCGGAGAATCCCCGCTTCCCCGACGAGGAGAAGAGCTTCGAGGAGCTGAAGGCGCGGATCGCGAAAACCCTCGACTTCATCGCGTCGATCGACAAGGCGGCGCTCGATGCCGGCCTCGACAAGGACGTGACCTTCCCGCGCGGCCCCTCGGCGACCGTGACGATGAAGGGCGCCGACTACCTCACCCGCTTCGCCGTGCCGAACTTCTACTTCCACGCCACGACCGCCTACGACATCCTGCGCGAGAACGGCTTCCAGATCGGCAAGCAGGACTTTTTGAAGGGCGTGTTCGACGCTTGAGCCTTTACGCGTCATGCTCGCCCTTGTGGCGAGCATCCACGCCTTGAACACTTCATTGGAAGGAAGGCGTGGATGGTCGGGACAAGCCCGACCATGACGGCAAAGGCCGCTTCGAAACGCCGCCCGCTTCACAAATATGGCGAGCAGAGCCAGAGCATCCGGTCGAGCAGGCGCAAGGGGAAAGATCTCGCTCGCAATTCCTTCAGCGTGACCGGACGCGCCCTTCCGATCGCCGCATCGATGCGTTCCTCGATACCGCGGGCGAAGCTTTCGTCGAGCACTTCGAGATCGATCTCGAAATTCAGCCTGAGCGAGCGCGCATCGAGGTTGGACGAGCCGACATAGGCCCAGGTCCCGTCGATCGCCAGCAGCTTGGAATGGTCGAAGGAGCCGGTGGCGCGCCAGATCCGGCAGCCATCCTTCAGCACCTGGTCGAACTGCGCCCGCATGGCGCGGTCGACCAGGACGAGATTGTTGACATCGGGCACGACGATGTCGATGGCGACGCCGCGCCGCGCCGCCGTGACCAGCGCACTGATCAATTCGCGATCCGGCAGGAAATAGGGCGACATGATCCGGATTGAGGTCCGCGCCACCGAGAAGGCGCCGATCAGCAGCTTGTGGTTGGTCTCCAGGCTGGCGTCGGGGCCGGAGGCGACGGCACGCATCAGCACGGTCGGCCCCTGTGCTGCGGCCTGAGGCGTGACCGCCCAGAGATCGCCAGTGAGCTCCTCGCCGGAGGCGAAGCGCCAATCCTCGGCCGCGACGCCGAACAGATCCTCGACGACCGGCCCCTCGACCCGGAAATGCGTATCGTGCGCGGCGACGTCACCGGCGAATTCGGTGGTGAAGCCCTGGCGGATGTTCATGCCGCCGGCGAAGGCGATGCGCCCGTCGACGACCAGCAGCTTGCGGTGCGTGCGCAGGTTCGCATAGGGCAATCTCAGGCCGATGATGATGTTGCCGTTGAAGACGTCGACCGGCACGCCGCCCTTCTGCAGGTAGCCGACGATGCTCGGCACCGAATAGCGGGCACCGACAGCGTCGATCAGCACGCGCACCGCGATGCCGCGCCCATGGGCCGCGATCAGCGCGTCGGCGACACGCAGGCCGAGTGGATCGCGGTCGAAGATATAGGTTTCCAGGATGATCGAACGCTCGGCCGACGTGATCGCCGCAATCATCGCGGCATAGGCCTCGTCGCCGCTCCTCAGCACCGTGATGGCATTGCCGGTCTTGAGATGGCGGCGGGTCGCCTTGTCGCCGAGCGTCTTCAGGGCAGCGAAGCGGCGTCCGACATCGCCGGCGACCTCGGCATCCGAGACCTCGAAGGTCTGCGCCTTCGAAAGGACGCCGAATCCGTGCCGGCGCTGCGAGACGATCGAGGCGCGGCGGATACGGTTGATGCCGCCGACCGCATAGATCAGCGGCCCGATGATCGGCGAGAGCACGATGACGCCAACCCAGCCGATGGCGGCACGGACCTCGTCCTTGGTCATCGCAGCATGGCTGGCGGCGACCACGGTCAACGCCAGCGAGACGAAGCCGAGAATATGCGGCCAATAGGCGGACAGAATCTCCCACATGGCCGCGACTATCGCATGGGCAGCGAAACCGGCAACGCAGTCTGGCGCCTAAACACGTGGCCCACTTTCCTGGACCTGCCCCTTGCAATGACGGGATCACAATCCCATATCGGGGTCACGGCAATGTCGAGGGCGTTCCACCGCCCTCCGTTCCGTTGAAGACGGCCATGAACCCGAAGGCAGCGACGCCGGATGTACGCGCGCCCTTCCGGACATGGCCGTTAGCGTTTCTGGGCACCTTTCAACCGCGTCATGCTCGGGCTCGCCCCGAGCATCTCAGCCCGGATGAGGCTCCGACCGCCGCCTTCTCGTCCAGAGATTCTCGGGTCTGCGCTTCGCTCCGCCCGAGAATGACGGCACTGCTAGTGCGAATTCCCCTGCAGGAACGGATTGGTCTTGCGCTCCTCGCCGAGCGTGCTCGCCGGGCCATGGCCGGGCAGGAACTGGACGTCGTCGCCAAGCGGCAGCAGCTTGCCCTTGATCCCGCCGATCAGGTCCTTGTGGTTGCCATAGGGGAAATCGGTGCGGCCGACCGAGCCGGCGAAGACCGTGTCGCCGGCGAGCAGGAAGCGCAGGTCCTTCTGGAAGAGCGTGACATGGCCGGGCGTATGCCCCGGCACATGCTGGACGGAGAATTCGACATCCCCGACCGAGACGGTGTCGCCCTCGGCGAGCCAGCGCGTCGGGGTCACCGCCTGCACGCCGCGCATCTCGAACATCAGGCCCTGCTGCGGCAATGCGTCGAGCAGGAACTTGTCGGCCTCGTGCGGACCGATGATCGGCAGATTGAGCACGCCGGCGAGTTCGGTCGCGCCGCCGGCATGGTCGATATGGCCATGCGTCAGCCAGATCGCGACCGGCGTGACGCCGAGCTCCTTGAGCGCGCCGCGGATGCGCTCGACATCGCCGCCGGGATCGACGACCGCAGCCTCCTTGGTGCGCGTGCACCAGACGATCGAGCAGTTCTGCTGGAAAGCCGTCACCGGCACGACGGCGATGCCGAGCGGGGAGGTCACGTCGTCAGTCATTCCATCATCCCGTCATCGTTCAAATCGAACCAGCCGTGCAAACGGTAGAAGCGCCTGCACGAGTGCCATACTCCAAACGCCGCCTTGCCCAAACCCATTCGCCCGCCGCGTTCGGAAGCAAGGCGAGCCCAGCACTCATATCCATGAGGCGATCCGGGGGCAGGATGAGGCGATGCACGGATCGACACCCGGACATTTTAGCAAAAGCAGCTAAGTTTCCGGCGCAGCGATAGGGCAAGCTACCAGCCATGGCCAACGATCGAACAGAACGGGATTATCGCACCCGCGTGGCACGCGCGGTCGCGGCCATCATCGCCGACCCGATGGCCAACTTCCGTCTCGACGATCTCGCGCGCCTCGCCAACTTCTCGCCCTTTCATTTTCACCGCGTCTATGCGGGCGTCGTCGGCGAGACGGTGGCCGCCACCGTCCGCCGCGTCCGGCTGGCGCTCGCGACCCGTCTGCTGACCGGCTCTAATGAGAGCATCACGCAAGTGGCTCTGGCGGTCGGCTACGACAGCCCGCAAGCCTTCACCCGTGCCTTCCACGAGTTCACCGGGCAGCCGCCACGCGCCTTCCGGCAACAGATGAAGCAGGCGTTCGACGCTGCCGAAATGGCGCCGCTGCTCCCGGGCGACTCTACCTTGCCGGCGGTTGCGATCGTCGAGCGGCCGACACGGCAACTTCGTGCGCTGCGACACGTCGGATCGTTCGCGACCATCCCCCATACGCATCGACAGCTGCGCCTGCGCGCTGGTCCACGCACCATCTCGGAGAAATGGGGCGCCTCATTCGGCAATCCCCAACATGCCGGCCGCTTCAGATACTACGCCGCCATCGCCTCGCCCGATCCCTGGCCAGAAAACTCGGAAATCGAGACGCTGGAAATCCCCGGCGGCCGATATGCCGTGCACCGGCTGGTCGGCCCATACACCCGGATCAACGCGGCTGCACAGGCCATTTATACGAGATGGATGCCGGCCAGCGGCTATGAGCCGGACGACCGGCCGACGCTGGAGCACTATCTCGATACCTCGTCGCGCGAGATCGCCCCTGCCGCCCTGCGCACCGATCTGTTCATTCCCATCCGCAGCGCGAGCCCGCCATGACTCTCCGCCATCTCGTCTCCAGCCTTGCATTTTGCCTTGCGGCCTCGCTGGCACAGGCAACCGGCTTCAAGCCTGTCGACATTCCTGCTGAAGGAGCGCTCCAGCCGCTCAAGGGCGCGGTCTGGTACCCGTGCAATCAGCCGGTGAGCGAGGCGCGGATCGGTCCTTTTGTCATGTCTGTCAGCATGAACTGCCCTCTCGCCGGCGAGAAGCGTCCACTCATCGTGGTCTCGCACGGCAGAACCGGCAGCTTCCTCGGGCATCGCGACACGGCGCAGGTTCTCGCTGATGCCGGTTTCATCGTCGTCGCGATCAATCATCCCGGCGACACCAGCCTGGACCAGACCCGGACGCGCGAGTTCCCGATCTTCGTCGAGCGCCCGGCCGACATCAAGCGCACGATCGACTATATGCTAGACTCGTGGCCGGACGCAGCCAGGATCGATGCCGAGCGCATCGGTTTCTTCGGCTTTTCCCGCGGTGGCTATACCGGGCTCGTCGCCGTCGGCGCCAATCCACAGTTCGGCAAGCGCCTCAGACTCTGCGAGGGCAAGAGCGAACCGCTTTGCGAGCAGGTCCGCATGGGAACGCTTCCGGAACTCAGCCATGATCTGCGCATCAAGGCGGCGGTCATTGTCGATCCGCTGAGCGTCTTCTTCACGCAGGACAGCTTCAGCAATGTACGGGTGCCGGTTCAGCTCTGGGGCTCGGAACGCGGCGGCGACGGCGTCACTCCGGAAAGTATCGTGGACATAGCAGGCTGGCTGCCGACGAAGCCCGACTTCCGCCTCGCGCCCGGCTCCCAGCATTTCTCCTTCCTGCCGCCCTGCCCGGCCGAGCTGGCGCAATCGGCTGCAGAACTCTGCAGCGACCAGCCCGGTTTCGACCGGGCCGCCTTCCACACCGATTTCAACGCGCGCGTGCTCGCCTTCTTCAAGGCTGAGCTCGGCGAGCCGCCAGAGATCAGGTAGTCAGCGGCGCCCGCAGCGATTGGCGAGCAGCACGCGGTAGTCGGCGAGCGACTGGTCCATCTGGGCGACATTCTCCTCGCGCTGCCGGCCGGTCTGGCAGGTCGCGAAGACCGAGCGTGCCTTCTGCATGAAGACGACATGGTCGCGCCAGGCCGCGCATTGCGTCGCCTGGTCGGCCGTGGCGACCTGCTGCATCTTGTATTGCCGCTGGCGCATCGCCGCCTCGTTCTGGAACAGGTCACGCGTGCACGTCGCCGGAACGGGGCGCGGCTGCGCCAATGCGAGAGCAGGAGCCAGGGTCAGCAGGGCGGCGACGGCAGCACGAACGATCATCCGAGATTCAGCTCCTTGAAGAAGTCGTTGCCCTTGTCGTCGATGACGATGAAGGCCGGGAAATCCTCGACTTCGATGCGCCAGACCGCCTCCATGCCGAGCTCGGGATATTCGAGCAGCTCGACCTTGCGGATGCAGTCCTGGGCGAGGCGCGCCGCCGGGCCGCCGATCGAGCCGAGATAGAAGCCGCCATGGGCCTTGCAGGCCTCGCGGACCTGCGCGGACCGGTTGCCCTTGGCCAGCATCACCATCGAGCCGCCGAAGGACTGGAACTGGTCGACGAAGGAATCCATCCGGCCAGCCGTGGTCGGGCCGAAGGAACCGGAGGCGAAGCCCTCGGGCGTCTTGGCCGGGCCTGCATAATAGACCGGGTGATTCTTCAGATAGTCCGGCATGCCCTGGCCGTTCTCCAGCCGCTCGCGGATCTTGGCATGGGCCGAGTCGCGCGCGACGATGATCGTTCCGGTCAGCGAGAGCCGGGTCTTCACCGGGTATTGCGTCAATGTGGCGAGAATTTCGCTCATCGGCCGGTTGAGGTCGATCTTGACGACGTCACCGCCGAGCTTGGCCTCGTCGATCTCCGGCAGGTATTTCGACGGATCGGTCTCCAGCGCCTCGAGGAAGATGCCGTCTTTGGTGATCTTGCCCTTGGCCTGGCGGTCGGCCGAGCAGGAGACGCCGAGGCCGATCGGCAGCGAGGCGCCGTGGCGCGGCAGGCGGATGACGCGCACGTCATGGCAGAAATACTTGCCGCCGAACTGGGCGCCGACGCCGAGCGCCTGCGTCAGCTTGTGGACCTCCTCCTCCATTTCGAGGTCGCGGAAGGCGTGGCCGGAGGGCGAACCCTGCGTCGGCAGCGCGTCGAGATACTTGGTCGAGGCGAGCTTGACCGTCTTGAGGTTCTGCTCGGCCGAAGTGCCGCCGATGACGATGGCGAGGTGATAGGGGGGGCAGGCGGCGGTGCCGAGCGTCAGGATCTTCTCCTTCAGGAACGCCATCATCCGGTCCCTGGTCAGGAGCGAAGGCGTCGCCTGGAAGAGGAAGGTCTTGTTGGCCGAGCCGCCGCCCTTGGCGACGAAGAGGAATTTGTAGGCGTCCTCACCCTCGGCATAGATGTCGATCTGCGCCGGCAGGTTGGTCGCGGTGTTCTTCTCCTCGAACATCGAAAGCGGCGCGACCTGCGAATAGCGCAGGTTGCGCTTGAGATAGGCATCATGGACGCCCTCGCCGAGCGCCGCCTCGTCATCGCCCTCGGTCCAGACCTTGCGGCCCTTCTTGCCCATGATGATCGCCGTGCCGGTGTCCTGGCACATCGGCAGCACACCGCCGGCGGCGATGTTGGCGTTCTTCAGCAGGTCATAAGCGACGAAGCGGTCGTTTCCGGTCGCCTCGGGATCGTCGAGGATCTTGGCGAGCTGCGCGAGGTGGCCTGGACGCAGCAGATGGTTGATGTCGATGAAGGCCTGCTCGGAGAGCCGCTTGATCGCCTCGCGCGAGACGCTCAGGACCTCGCGCCCACCAAGCGTCTCGACGCTGATGCCCTCGTTGCCGAGCGAGCGGTAGGGCGTCTTGTCCTCGCCGAGGGGGAAGAGATCGACATGGGTATAGGCCATCGGCGGCACTCCGCGGTTCGAGGGCGCCGCGCACGGCGCCTCACAGCTTCGGCCGCGTCATAGCCGCTCGGGGCAAGGCCTCCAAGCCTAGACTGTCATCATTCAAAGGAAGGGGGCCGCCTCGTGCGGGCGCCTTCAGGCTGCCTTGGCGGCGGTCTCCGCCAGGATGGCGTAGATGGCGGCCGGATCATGCGCGTGGCGAACCTGCTCCAGCACCGCCTGATTGCGCAGCACACGAGCGACGCGGGCCAGCGCCTTGAGATGATCGGCCCCCGCCCCTTCCGGAGCGATCAGCACGAAGATGATGTCGACCGGCTGGCCGTCCAGCGCCTCGAAATCGATCGCCTTCTCGGCGCGGGCGAACAGGCCGACGAGGCGGTCGATGCCGGCCATGCGACCATGCGGGATCGCGATGCCGTCGCCGATGCCGGTCGAGCCCAGGCGCTCGCGCTGGAGCAGGGCCTCGAACAGCTCGCGCTCGGGCAGGCCGGTCAGCACGGCGGCGTGCTGCGCCAGTTCCTGCAGGGCCTGCTTCTTGGAATTGGCGCGTAGCGGCGAGATCACCGCATCGGGCCGGAGAAGATCGGTCAGCGTCATAGGCCAATCCATGCATGTCCCGTGCCGGGATGCGGGCGCCACCGGCATCCCGGCCGGCACCCGATCCCCATCAGCGGCGGGACTTCAAGAAAGAGAAGCCGGCGGATCGATCCAGCCGATATTGCCGTCGCGGCGGCGGTATACGACGTTCATGCGGCCATTGCCAGCATGGCGGAAGATAACCACAGGCGCGCCGGTCAGATCGAGCTCGGCGACCGCATCGCCAACCGTCATCTGGTGCAGGGACTTGGTCGATTCGGCCACGATCACCGGGTTCTCGCCAGCGTGGTCGGCCTCGTGCTCCTCGATATCCTCATCGGGAGCGGCGATCACATAGCTGGGGATTTCCAAGGCCGGCTCACGGCCATTGGCGGCAGCGGCGCGGTCCTTCAGCCGTCGCTTGTAGCGGCGCAGGCGCTTCTCGATGCGCTCGGCCATCTTGTCGAGGCTGGCATAGGGATCATGCGCGGTGGCGGAGGCTTCGAGCGTGATGCCGGAAGACAGATGCAGGACACCATCGGTCTTGAAGGCGGTGCCGTCCTTGCCGACGGTGACATGGCCCTGATAGCCGCCCTCGTAATACTTGCCCAACGCTGCGGCGACCCTGGCCTCGGCCTGACCACGGAGGGCCTCGCCGACATCGAGATTCTTGCCGGAGATTCGCAAGCTCATGGAGTGCTTCCCCTTCTTGTCGCCATGGTCCGTAGCCGACCATCTCAAGGAGGTAAGAACGGCCTCATGGGGTTGTCAATGCGCGGTCTCGCGCAGTTGCACAGGCGACAGGGCAAGCCTGCGAGCACCTCATGGAACAAAAGAAGATCTGTGCTGCACCGCACGCCGGGCCTGGAACAGCTCGCCCCTCAGCGCCCCGCCAGCGCCAGCGCCGCCTTCTCGCGGCGGCGCTCCATCGACGAGGGAATGCGCAGCGATTCCCGATATTTCGCTACGGTGCGGCGAGCGATATCGATGCCGCTCTCTTTCAGCCTGGTGACGATGGCGTCATCCGAAAGCACGTCCCGCGGCGGCTCGTCGTCGATCATCTGCTTGATGCGATGCCGCACGGCCTCGGCCGAATGCGCCTCGCCATAGCCGGTCGCTGCGATCGCGGCGGAAAAGAAGTATTTCATCTCGAAGACCCCACGCGGGCAGGCGAGGTACTTGTTCGAGGTGACGCGCGAGACCGTCGATTCGTGCATGCCGATCGCATCGGCGACGGTCTTGAGGTTGAGCGGGCGCAAATGCTCGACGCCATGGACAAAGAAGCCGTCCTGCTGGCGCACGATCTCGCTGGCGACCTTGAGGATGGTGCGAGCGCGCTGCTCGAGCGAACGGGTCAGCCAGTTCGCCGTCTGCAGGCATTCGGCGATGAAGGCCTTGTCCGCATCGTTGCGCGCCGCCTTCGTGACGCGGGCATGATAGGTCTGGTTGACCAGCACGCGCGGCAAGGTGTCGGGGTTCAGGTCGACCAGCCAGGAACCGTCCGGCGCAGCGCGGATGAAGACGTCAGGCACCACCGTCTCCGCTGCCGAGCCGCCGAAGGCGCGCCCCGGCTTGGGGTCGAGCCGCCGAATCTCCGCGACCATGTCGGCGATGTCCTCGTCGTCGACGCCGCAGATGCGCTTCAGGGCGGCATAGTCGCGCTTGGCGAGGAGCGGCAGGTTGGCGATGAGAGCCTGCATGGCCGGATCGTAGCGGTCGCGGTCGCGCAGCTGGATCGCCAGGCACTCGCCGACATCGCGGGCGGCGACGCCGCTGGGATCGAAGCTCTGCACGATGGCGAGCACCTGCTCGACCCTGGCAAGATCGATACCAAGGCGTTCGGCGATGTCGGCCAGCGGCTCGGTCAGATAGCCGGAATCATCGACGCCATCGATGATGTGGCTGCCGATCAGGCGCTCGGCCGGTGCGGTCACGGCGAGGTCGAGCTGGGCGCCGAGATGCTCGTGCAGCGAGAGCTCGCTGGTCAGCCCGCTTTCGAAGCCCTCGGGCCCCTCGTCGAACGATCCGCCGGAGCCGCCATAGGCGCCGCCGATGATCGGCAGGCTGTCGGTTCCTTGCGTCTCCAGCCGCGCCGCCTTGGGCTGCTCGTTCTGGAAGACATTGTCGAGTCCGGTGCCGAGCCGGCCCTCGATGCCCTCCTGGGTGTTGAGGCTCTCGGCGCGGGCATAAGTCTCGGCATCGGCGGCGAGCGGGCTTTCGCCGGCGCCGTTGAGCGAGCCGGCATCGGGCGCCTCGTCGCCGCGCTCGAGCAACGGATTGCGCTCCAGCTCGCCCTCGACGAAGCTCTGCAATTCGAGATGGGAGAGCTGGAGCAGCTTGATCGCCTGCAATAGCTGCGGCGTCATCACCAGGGACTGGCCCTGGCGCAGCTCCATGCGTGGCATCATCGCCATCGCGATCCCGACTCCTCAGCCTGCGGCAATTCGGCACGGTTCTTGCCTGTGGAACAGACTAACCGCCGACCGCGACCGCGTCAAAGCCCTGACCGGGCTTTTGCGCCGGGAAGTTAATGCACTGCAATATCGTCGGCGGGACGACAGCGCGCCGGATGCCTCAGAGCCGGAAATCCTCGCCGAGATAGACGCGGCGGACATCGGCGTTGGCGATGATCTCGGCCGGCGAGCCTTCGGTCAGCACCCGGCCGGAATGGATGATGTAGGCGCGATCGACCAGGCCGAGCGTCTCACGGACATTGTGGTCGGTGATCAGCACGCCGATGCCGCGATCGGTCAATTGCCTGACCAGTTCCTGGATGTCGCCGACCGCGATCGGGTCGATGCCGGCGAAGGGCTCGTCGAGCAGGATGAAGGAGGGCCGCCCGGCAAGCGCGCGGGCGATCTCGCAGCGACGGCGCTCGCCACCCGAGAGCGCGATCGAGGGCGCCTTGCGCAGACGGCTGATGTTGAACTCGTCGAGCAGCTTGTCGAGCTCGCGCTCGCGCTTCTTGCGGTTCGGCTCGACCACCTCGAGCACGGCCCGGATATTGTCCTCGACCGAGAGGCCGCGGAAAATCGAAGCCTCCTGCGGCAGATAGCCGATGCCGAGCCGGGCGCGCTGGTACATCGGCAGGTTGGTGATGTCGTTCCCTTCCAGCGAGATCACGCCCATATCGGCGCTGACCAGGCCGGTGATCATGTAGAAGATCGTGGTCTTGCCGGCGCCGTTCGGGCCGAGCAGACCGACCGCCTCGCCATTGCGGACATAGAGCGAGGCCTCGCTCACGACATTGCGAGCGCCATAGGTCTTGCGCAGGCCGCTGACGGCCAGGATGCCGGCGCCGCCGACCGCGCTCGCGATCGGGCCAGGCAGGGCCTCGTCCTCGCCCGCCTGCTTGTCCTTGCCCCTGCCGAAAAGCCGGCCGAACAGCCCCGGCGCCGCCGGCGCCTTCGCCGGCCGCGCTGGACTGGGCTGCGCCTGCTGGCCAGCCTCCGGAGGCGGAGAGGTGGATATCGTCACTGGAGGAAATTCGCGCTGCTGGCGTTCGACATGGGTCCGCTCTGGTATGCGAGGCGCGCCGAACTGGCAACGCCTTCCTGCAGCCGCCCCTGCCGAAGAGCAGGATGCGAAAAAGTGAGAACCGGTTTTTCGCTGAAATCCTGCTCTAAACTCTCAGAATCATCGTGATCTAGGGAAGATCAGTTGGTCGGCGAGGCTGCCGGCTTGGCGCCCGCCTTGTTGTCCTTGCCGTCCTTGTTGTCCCCCGAGTTCGGCACGAAGAAGCCCTGGACGCGCCCGCTCGACGTGACGTTGGCGATGCCGGTCTGCGTGTTGTAGACGAGCTTGTCGCCGCGGGTGATGTTCGGGCCGTCGTTCAGCGCGACGTTGCCGGTCATGATCACCTGATTGTTGGCGCGATCGAAGACGGCATTGTCCGAGGTCGCAGCCTGGGTCTTCGAGACGACAGTGACCGGCCCGCTGCATTCGATGCGCTTGATCGCGCCATCATTGGCGCCCTGCCCCTGCGCGGCAGGCTGGGCGGGCTTGGCCGCGCCACCCTGCCCCCGGCCCTCATAGAACACCGTCATCACCGAGCAGCGCACGGTCGTCTCGCCCTGCACGGCGACGACATTGCCGGAGAAGACCGCCTTGTTGTCCTTGTCGAGCACGTCGAGCTTGTTCGCGTCGATCTTGATCGGCTCCTTGCTGTCGCCGCCCATGCCGCCGAAAGGCGAGCCAGGCGCGCCGCCGCGGGCCTTGGCCGGCTTGGCGGCCGGCTGCTGAGCAAATGCAGCTGTCGAGAGCGCCGGAGCGACCAGAACAGCGAGAGCGAGAGCGAGAGCTTTCATCGGTGACCTGTAGCTGACCTGCGTGGCTGGATGCGATGATCTCACGGCTTGCCGGCCGGGCGAAGAGCTTCGAGATTGGGCGTGCTACCTTCGCGCTCCGGACCGGCCAGGCTGCGGGCCGGCGCATTCTCGATCAGGACATGAACGCGCCCCTCGAAGGTGATGAGCGCGCCATTGTCCTTCACGTCAAGCGTATCGGCGTCAACCGTCGTCGTGCCGAGATTGACCTTCACCGGCTCGCGCGAGTTGACGGTTCCGGCCTTGAAATCGACGTCGGCGGTGCGCATGCGGACATCATAGCCAGAATCGGTACGGATCTTCACGTCGTCGACCAGCTTCAGCTTCTCCTTCTGCTGGTCGAACAGGCCGCTGCGGGCATTGATGTTGATCCAGCCTTCGGACTTCATCAGCACCCGCGCCACCATCTGCAGGAGCTCGATCTGCGTGGGATTGCGGACGTCCTGCAGAGCCGATTCAGCCGTGACCTCGTAGGGGCTGTTGTCCTTGCGATAACCGGCGAGCTTCGGCGTTTCCATCACCACCTTGCCGCCCGACAGGCTAATCCCGCCCAGCGAGAAATTGCCGGCATGGCGCAGCGGGTTGAGGAAGGGAACGATGATCAACCCCACCACCGCGGCGATCGCCCCGACCGGAATCAGCCGCCGGAGCAGACGCACGAGCACGGAATGCCGGCGCGCCGCCTGGAAGGCGCTCTGCCGCATCTGCGCCCGCATCGCCGCCGGACTGTGTGTCTCAGGAGTCGTGATCGCCAAGCTCATGCCCGCCCATTGCCAGCCACCAGCGGCTTTTTCATGTCGAACCGAGGCGCATACCGACAGGCAGAAGCGACCGATCGGGCGACTGCCAGACGGATGACCTTAGCTGGAATACCTCAAATTTACGTATGCGCGAAGATGTCGACCTCTGGCCAACCGGCGAGATCGAGCTCGGCGCGCGTCGGCAGGAAGTCGAAGCAGGCCTTGGCGAGATGGCCGCGGCCCTCGCGCTCCAGCATCACGTCGAGCTTCGCCTTCAGCGCATGCAGATGCAGCACGTCCGAGGCGGCATAGCCGAGCTGCGCCTCGGTCAGCGTGTCGGCGCCCCAGTCCGAGGATTGCTGCTGCTTCGACAGTTCGACCCCGAGGAGCTCGCGGACGAGATCCTTCAGCCCGTGCCGGTCGGTATAGGTGCGCACCAGCTTGGAGGCGATCTTGGTGCAATAGACCGGTGCGGTGACGACGCCGAAGGCCTTTTCGAGCGCGGCGATGTCGAAGCGGGCGAAGTGGAACAGCTTCAGCACGCCGGGATCGGCAAGCACGCGGCAGAGATTGGCCGGCGCCGGGGCGCCCTTCGGGATCTGGACGACGTCGGCAGTGCCGTCGCCGCGCGAGAGCTGCACCACGCAGAGCCGGTCGCGCTGCGGGTTGAGTCCGAGCGTCTCGGTGTCGATCGCCAGGATCGGGCCCGGTTCGAACCCATCGGGAAGATCGCCGCGGTGCAGACGGATGGTCATGCCCAAAACCTCGCTCGGCGGCGCCGCGCGCCGCTCAGTCAACTTGCCATCCGCCTGTCAGGCGAATGGCCTCCTCAAAAATCCGGAGAACGTCTCGGAGCTAGCGGCGCGCTTGGCCGTGTTCAAGCATTTTCTCAGGCGCCACAATCGGTTCGAGCACATTAACCTTTTATTCACCATATGCTTCATTCCGCCCCCTCTCCGTGCAAGGATACGGGACCGGAGCCTGCCCATGTCCGCAATCCGCCTGTTCACCGACCTCGACGGCCGCATCGGCCTGCGCCAGTTCTGGCTGGGCAGCATCGCGCTCACCCTCTGCCTGCTGGCGGTCCAATGGGCTGCGCCGCAGGTCGCGGACAAATATGCCGCGGCGAAGATCGTCGCCTTCGCCAATGCCTTTGCCCTGTTTCCTTGGGCGGCGCTGGCAGCCAAGCGCGCCACCGACCGGGGCGGCTCGTCGCTGTTCGGCATCCTCTTGGTCTGTGCCATCGTGCTGCCGCGGGAAGTGCAGCCGCTACTCGACTATGCTTGGGCGCCCTCGCTGATCGCGATCTCGACGATGGCCTGGCTGGTCGCGCTGGTCGATCTCGGATTGATGCCCGGCGTCGACCGCGATGCGCCGCTTGCAGAGCACAAAGGCGCTGCTAAACCGGCTCGATGAGCCAGAACACACCTGCCCCCCTCGCCTTCGACCCGACCGATCCGGTCGCCCTCACCCAAGCCCTAGTGCGCTGCGCCTCGGTGACGCCGGTAGAGGGCGGCGCGCTGGCGCTGCTCGATGCCGTGCTGAGCGCCGAGGGCTTCAGCGTCGAGCGACCGACCTTCTCCGAACCCGGCATGCCGGATATCGAGAACCTCTATGCCCGCATCGGCAGCGAGGGGCCGGTCTTCGTCATCGCCGGCCATACCGATGTCGTCCCGCCCGGCGATCTCGCCGCCTGGACGCATGACCCGTTCGCGGCAGAAATCGTCAACGGCGTGCTCTATGGCCGCGGTGCCTGCGACATGAAGGGCGGGCTCGCGGCGATGGTGTCGGCAGCGATCCGCTATCGCCGCGCCAATCCGGATGCGCCGGGCTCGATCGCCTTCCTGGTCACCGGCGACGAGGAGGGGCCGGCCGTCAACGGCACGGTCAAGCTCCTCGCCTGGGCCGACCAGCGCGGCGAGCGCTTCGACCATTGCCTCCTCGGCGAGCCGACCAATCCGGTCGCGATGAGCGACATGATCAAGATCGGCCGGCGTGGCTCGCTGACCGGCAAGCTCACCGTGCAGGGCGTGCAGGGCCATGTCGGCTATCCGCACCTCGCCCAGAACCCGATCCGCGGCATGGTTCGGCTGCTGGCTGGGCTCGAGGCGAGCCCGCTCGACGCCGGCACCGAGCATTTCGACCCGAGCAATCTCGAGGTGACGACGCTCGATGTCGGCAATCCCGCGACCAATGTGATCCCGGCACAGGCAAAGGCCGTGTTCAACATCCGCTTCAACGACCTCTGGACGCCGGCGACACTGGCGGCCGAGATCGAGCGCCGACTGCGCGAGGCGGCCGGCAACACTGTGCGCTACGAGGTCAGCTTCGAGCCGACCAATGCGGTCGCCTTCCTGACCCAGCCAGGGCCGTTCGTGGCGATGGCCGCCGATGCCGTCGAAGCCGAGACCGGCAAGCGCCCTGCCCTGTCCACGACCGGCGGCACCTCCGACGCCCGCTTCATCAAGAACTACTGCCCGGTGGTCGAATATGGCGTCGTCGGCCAGACCATGCACCAGATCGACGAGCGGGTCGCCACTGCCGACCTCGTCACGCTGGAGCGGATCACGCATCGTTTACTGGCGACCTATTTCGCTGCAGTGCAGCAGGCTTGACGGAACCGACCCTGACGCCCACAATTAGACGAAAGTCTAATGTCGTGACGCCCGGAGGGTTGGGCCATGAGGCTTGCTGCCGACGATGTGACGCGATCGCTCGCCGCCTCCTGGCGCCTGCTGCGGGCCGACGCGAAAGCCCTGCCAGATCTAGACCTCAGCCGCGAGGGATTCTGGCGCTCTTATCTCGCGCTCGTGCTGGTCGTGCCCTCTATGATCCCGGCGCTGGCGGCCGAGCGGACGCTGGCGGGCCTGTCGAATAGCGGCGGGCTGTTCGACGCGCCCGGCCTGATCGCCGCGATCGTCACCGCCGAGATCCTGGCGATCCTCGCCGTGCCGGCGCTGCTGGTCGGGCTCGCGCCCGGCCTCACCCGCAATCCCCGCTTCACCAGCTTCGTCATCGCCTGGAACTGGGCCGGCATCCTCTCGGCGGCGCTGATGGCGGTGCCGGCGACGGTGTTCGCGCTGGGCTGGTCGAACCCTGGCATAGCCGGCTTCCAGAGCTTCGCCTTCGCCGCGATCGTGCTCAGGCTGCGCTATTGCGTCGCCAGGGCCACCTTCGGTGCGAAAAGCGGCGTCGCGGGCGCGATCGCCTGCGCCAGCGTGCTCGCCGACTATACCGTGCTGAAGATTTTCGGGCTGGCCGGGTTCTGACTTCGTCTCAGTGATCTGGCCTCAGTAATCCACACCGGCCAGATAGAGCCCGGTGGGCGGCGCCAGCGCGGCGCATTGCGAGCGGTCGCGCGCCGCCAGCACCTTGCCGACCTTGTTCTCCGGCCAGCGCCCCATGCCGACCATCTTCAGGCAGCCGACCATGGAGCGGACCTGATGGTGCAGGAACGAGCGGGCATGGACATAGGCGACGATCTCGGCGCCCTCGCGCCTGCAGTCGAAGCGGTCGAGCGTTCGCAACGGGCTGTTGGCCTGACATTCGGCGGCACGGAACGTCGTGAAATCGTGATGGCCGATCAGCGCCTTGGCGGCGCGATCCATCGCCTCGTGGTCGAGCTTGACCGGGACGTGCCAGACGCGGTTGGCATCGAGCGCCGGCTGCGCCCGCCGGTCGAGGATGCGGTAGATGTAATAGCGCCGCGTCGCCGAGATGCGGGCATCGAAGGTATCCGGTACGGCCTCGGCGCTCAGCACCGCCACCGGCAGGCGCTTCAGCCGAGCGTTGCTCGCGTCACGCACGACATCGGTGCGCCATTCCTTGTCGAGATCGACATGGGCGACCTGATGGGTGGCGTGGACGCCGGCATCGGTGCGCCCGGCGCAATGCAGGCGCACGGCATGACCGCAGAAGGCCTCGACCGCCTCCTCGACGCTCTGCTGCACGGACGGCCCGTTGAGCTGGCGCTGCCAGCCTGAGAAGGGCGTGCCGTCATATTCGATGACGAGCTTGTAGCGGGGCATCGAACTACAGCTTCGATCCGGCAGACAGCCGCGCCCCACGCAGGAACTCCTGGGCGCTCATCGGCCCCTTGCCGGCGCGCTGGACCTGGAGGAGCTTCACCGCCCCGACCGCGCAGGCGATGGTGCCCTCATCATCGAGCAGCGTGCCCGGCTCGGCCGCGCCACCGGCGCGAGCGGTGCGCAGCAGCTTCAGCCGCTCCGGCCCCTTGCCGAGATCGACCTCGACGAAAGCGCCCGGGAAGGGCGAAAGGCCGCGCACGACGTCATGGACCTGCTGTGCCGGCCGGTTCCAGCTCAGCCTGGCCTCGTCATTGCCGATCTTGCTGGCATAGGTGACGCCGTCCTCCGGCTGCGGCGTGAAGCGGAGCCCGCCGCGGCTGAGGGCGGCGAGCGCCCGGACCATCAGGTCAGCGCCGAGGCCGGCAAGCCGGTCATGCATGTCGCCGGCCGTGGCGTTGCCGTCGATCGCCAGCGTCTCGACCATGGCGACGGGGCCGGTATCGAGCCCCTCCTCCATCTTCATGACGCAGACGCCGGTCTCGGCATCCCCCGCCATGATGGCGCGCTGGATCGGCGCGGCACCGCGCCAGCGCGGCAGGAGCGAAGCGTGCAGGTTGAGGCAGCCGAGCTCCGGCACCTCCAGGATCGCTCTGGGCAGGATCAGGCCATAGGCGACGACGACGGCGACATCGGCCTGATGCGAGGCCATGATCTCGGCGGCCTCGGCGTTCTTCAGCGTCTTCGGCGAAAACACCGGAATGCCGAAGCGCTCGGCCGTGACCTGGACCGGCGAGGGTCGCAGTTCCATGCCGCGCCCGGCCGGCGCCGGGGCGCGGGTGTAGACGGAGACGACCTCGTGGCCCTGACCGATGATCTCGGTCAGGGTCGGCACGGCGAAATCCGGCGTGCCCATGAAGATGACGCGCAAGCTCATACTGTAACGCTCCAGCCGTTCAGGCCGCGCTGTCCCGTTTCGCCTGCTTGGCGAAGCGCTTGTTCACCCGGTCGCGCTTCAGCCGCGACAGGTAATCGATGAAGAGCACGCCGTTGAGATGGTCGATCTCGTGCTGCAGGCAGGTGGCGAGCAGGCCGTCGGCCTCGATCTCCTGCGCCTTGCCGTCGAGATCGCGATAGGCGACCTTGACCCGCGCCGGCCGCTCGACCTCCTCGTAATATTCGGGGATCGATAGGCAGCCCTCCTCATAGGAGCTCAGCTCCTCCGAGCGCCAGGTCACCTCGGGGTTGATGAAGACCATCGGCTCACGCTGCTGCTCCTCGCCTTCCTCGGCCTTCTTGGAGACGTCGAGCGTGACCAGGCGGACCGGCTCGCCGATCTGGATCGCCGCAAGGCCGATTCCCGGCGCGTCGTACATCGTCTCCAGCATGTCCTCCGCCAGCTTGCGGATCTCCGGCGTGATGTCGCCGATCGGCGCGGAAACCTTGCGCAGCATCGAATCGGGCAGGATGACGAGAGGGCGGATGGCCATAGGGCGCTCTGGGACGTTTTCAGGAGTTGCCGGGACATAAGCGGTTGTGACGAAACGGTCAAACTGTTCCGCTTATGTTCTGGATTTACGACCGGGATCGTGTAGGCTTGCGGCATGAACCAGATCGCCTTCGTCCTGCTGGAGCGTCCCGTGAGCTGGGCCGAGACTGCCTTAGGCTTCGCCGGGCTTACGCTCGCTTTGCTGGTGCTGGCGCTGCTCTCGTCATGGCGCGGCTCGCGCCGGCGCGAGATCGAGGCGGCGATGGCGGCCGAGCGTGCCCGCGAGATGGACGACAAGGTCGCCGAGATGAACCGGCAGCAGGCCGAGCTCAGCGGCCGCATGCAGACCATGGCCGAGATCCTCTCGACCCGGCAGGGCGATCTCGCCCGCATCATGGCCGAGCGGATGGACGGCCTGCGCCAGCAGGTCGGCGCCGGGCTGGAGCAGAATGTCCGCCAGACCAATGAGAGCCTCGGCAAGCTGCAGGAACGGCTCGCCGTCATCGACAACGCCCAGAAGAACCTGACCGAGCTCACCGGCGAGGTGGTGACGCTGAAGGACGTGCTCGCCAACAAGCAGGCGCGCGGCGCCTATGGCCAGGGCCGGATGGAGGCGATCATCCGCGACGGTCTTCCAGCGGCTTTCTTCTCGTTTCAACCAACGCTCTCGACCGGCAAGCGGCCGGACTGCCTGGTCACCCTGCCGGGTGACGGGCGCGGCCTCGTCATCGACGCCAAGTTCCCGCTGGAGAGCTTCACCCTGCTGCGCGAGGCCCGCGGCGACGAGGCCAGGAAGCACGCCTCCGCCCGGGTGCGCGCCGATGTCGGCCAACACGTCAAGGATATCGCGGAGCGCTATTTCCTGCCGGGCGAGACACAGGACATGGCACTGCTCTTCGTGCCGTCGGAGGCCATCTACGCCGACCTGCACGAGCATTTCGACGATGTCATCCAGAAGGCGCACCGGGCGCGGGTGATGATCGTCTCGCCCTCGCTGCTGGCGCTGGCGATCCAGCTGATGCAGTCGCTGGTGCGCGATGCCCGCATGCGCGAGGAGGCGCAGGTGATCCAGTCCGAGGTCGGCAAGCTGCTCGACGATGTCCGCCGGCTCGGCGAGCGCGTCGACAAGCTCGACAGCCATTTCCGCCAGGCGCAGGACGACGTCGCCCAGATCAAGACCTCGACCGGCAAGGTCACCGGCCGGGCCGAGAGGATCGGCGCGCTCGAATTCGACGATGCCAGGCCGAACGAGCCACAATTGCCTTTCGCCAAGGCCGCGAAGCTGAAGGCGGCGGAGTGACGCGGCGCCGGGCGGTTCGCCCGGTTGCCATGGCGAGATCACATTCCGGCGTTGAGTTGCAGGCCTTCCCAGACTGCGCCGGAGGCCGTGACCCTTGCTCGTCCAGATCGGAACGCTCATCGCCGCGACGAGCCTCGTGCAGCTCGCCAACGGCTTCTTCAACACGTTCCTGTCGCTGCGACTGACGAGCGAGGGCTTCGGGCCGACGCTGACCGGCCTGGTGCTCAGCGCCTATTTTATCGGCTTCACCATCGGCGCGGTCGGCTGCGGTCGCGTCATCCAGCGCATCGGCCATATCCGGGCCTATGCCGCCTTCGCCGGTCTGGTCGTGGTCGGGACGGCGGCGATGCCGCTCTTCGTTTCGCCGCTCGGCTGGATCCTGTGCCGGATGGCGATAGGCCTCGGCTGCGTTGGCCTGTTCATCACCACCGAGAGCTGGCTCAACGCCAAGGCCCCGCCGGAGCAGCGCGGCCGCATCTTCTCGATCTACATGGTCGGCACATTCCTCGCGCTGGCGGCAGGGCAATTGCTGATCGGCAAGCTCCCGGTCGAGACCGCCGTTCCGTTCAACATCATCGTCGCGCTGTTCGCGCTGGCGCTGGTGATGGTCAGCACGACGCGCGCGGAAGCGCCGACGCTGCCGGCGGAGGCTTCGCTGCCCTATGGCGAGCTGACGCGGCAGGCGCCGATCTCGGTGATCGGCTGCGTCATCGCCGGCATGATCAGCAGCGCCTTCTATGCCCTGTTCCCGGCCTGGATGGCGCGCAATGCCATCCCGCAGGAGACCATCGCGCTGTTCATGCTGGTCGCGGTGCTCGGCGGCTTCGCCTTCCAGGTCCCGGTCGGCCGCTTCTCCGATCGCGGCGACCGCCGGATCGTGCTGGCCGGGCTGGCGCTCGGCTTCTCCGTCGCAGCCGTCGCGCTCGATCTCGTGCCCCGCCATCTTGGCGCAGTGCTGCCGGTGGCCGCCCTGCTCGGCGGCTTCATGTCGACGCTCTATCCGGTCTGCGTCGCGCATGCGCTCGACCGCATGCCGCAGGACCGCGTCGTCGCGGTGAGCGGCCGGCTGATCCTGGTCAGCGGCATTGGTTCGGCACTCGGCCCGCTGCTCGGCGCGCAGGTGATGGCGCGCCTCGACATCAACGGGCTGCTCTATTTCATGGCCGCGATCAGCGCCTTGCTCGCCGCCCTCGCCGGGCTGCGCATCCGCCAGCGCGCCGCGCCCGAGCAGATGTCCGAGCGCCCCTTCGCGATCATCGACCCGATGACGGCGCCGATCTCGCAGGAACCGGAGGCAACGGAAGCGGATGGATCGCCGCGCCCGCTGCCGGCCTGATCAGGCCCGCGCCAGATTGGCCGAGAGCCCCGGCTTCACGTTGAGCGTCTGGAAGACGACGCAGTAGCGCTCGGTCAGCTTGAGCAGGGTGTCGAGCTTCTCCTGCGGTGCGTCGGTCTCGACGTCGAAGGAGAGGCGGATCGCCTTGAAGCCGACCGCCGCATCCTTTGCGACGCCGAGCGTGCCGCGGAAATCGAGATCGCCCTCGGCCCGGACCGTGCCCTTCTTCAAGTCGATCTCGAGCGCGGTCGCGACCGCCTTGAGCGTGACGCCGGCGCAGGCGACGAGGGCTTCCAGCAGCATGTCGCCGGAGCAGAGCTCGGCGCCGGAGCCACCGGTCGCCGGGTGCAGGCCAGCGAGCGCGATCGCCCGGCCGGTCTCGACCTTGCAGGCGATGTGCTGGTCGTCGAGCTCGCCCTTGGCTTTCAGCGTGATAACCGCCGCATCCGGCGCCTCACGATACTTGTCCTTGAGCGGGGCCTGGAGGGCGCGCAGCGCGGTGATGTCCATGGTCTTGGGTCCTCGGGCAGAAACGGGTCGCCGCCTGTCTAGCCGGTTCAGGCGGCAGCCTCCACCGCGGCAGGGACATGCCGGCTTTCCTTTTCCAGTGCCCGGCGCAGTTCACGACGGAGAGCGACGAAACCGACGGAGCGCTCGTCGCGCGGGCGCGACAGCAGATTGTCGAGGCTGAAGGCGATGGGCCCCGCCTCTTGCGGCAAAACGAGGATGCGGTCGGCCAGACGCACGGCCTCGTCGACGGAGCCGGTGGCGATGACGACGGCAGGGCGCCCCTGCGTACAAAGCTCCGCCAGGAAGGCGGCAAGCCGGTCGCGCGCCTGCACATCTAGCGCGGCGAAGGGCTCATCGATCAGCAGCAGACGCGGCCTGACCAGCAGCAGGCGGGCAATGGCGAGCCGGAGCAGCCCTTCCGGCGAGAGCGTCCCCGGCCGCTGCGTTGCCTGTGCGGCGAGGCCGACGCGGACCAGCACATTGGCGATCAGGCCCTCGCGTTCGAATGGTGTCGCCTTCGGCAAGGCGAAGGCGAGATTCTCGATGAGGCTGAGCCACGGGAAAAAGCGCGGGCGGGCACAGAGCAGGCCGAGCTCGGCAGTCGGCACCGTTCCTTCGTCGGCACGCAGGCCGGCGAAGCCGCGCAGGGCTACCGCCCGCACCTCCGGAGCGCCGAGCAGGGCAACGACCTCGCCAGCAGCCGGACGCGGCAGAGCGTTTTCGGGAGAGCGGGAGAGCGTAAGAAAATCAGCCGACATAACTGGCTCCATCCATAAATAAGGCGGAAGGAGCGCCGACGGCCTCAAGGCCGCCCGTCGTCCCGCGCTTTAGCTGCATTTGTTTCGCGCCCGCAAGCTGAGGCTCAAATCGGCGCGTGTCCTTTCATAAGGTCTGAGCGTCCGTTTTGTCAAACGACCGATCGTACTCGGCGAGGTCGGCGCGCAAGAGTTGGTAGCGGCATTGCAGGATGGTCTCGCCGCGCGAACGCGAGGGACGCTTGACCCGGTCGAGCAAGCGGAAACCCAACCTCTCCAGCACCCGGCCAGAGGCGACATTGTCGGCCGCATGGCCCGAACGGAGCGACCGGATTCCGGCTTCCGCAAAAGCGAACCAGACCACCGCCCGGGCCGCCTCGGAGGCGAAGCCCTGCCCCCAGGCCGCCTGCTCGAACCAATAGCCAAGCTCGCCCTCGCCATCGGCGATCTCGTCGAGATCGATCAGGCCGATCATCCGCCCATCCAGCATCGCGGCGAAGCGATAGGCCGCCCCTGCCGCCCATTCGCGTGGATGGCCGGCGAACCAGGCTTCGATCTCAGTGCGATCGGGCGGGAACGACGCCATCCGCAGCATCTGCGTCACCGCCCAGTCGGATTGGATCTCGAAAGCGCGCTCAGCATCGACCGGCGTCGACGGCCGTAAGGCGAGCCGGGCAGTCGCAATCGTCTCGCGAGGGATGGGCATGATCTCCATCGCCCGATGCTGACACGGTTGCGTGGCGCCTACCACCACATCCCGGCACTCTCGGCGGCCTTGTGCTGGCGCGGCTCGCTGTCGGTGAGCGAGCGGTCGAGCGTGCGTAGCGCCTCGCGCTTGATCGCCTCGAAAGCGGGCGAGAGCCGGTCGCGCGGGCGGGTCAGCGGGTTGTCGAGCTCGTCGAAGATGCGGCCCGGCCGCGGCTGCATCACCACGATGCGGTCGGCCAGCGTCACCGCTTCCTCGACATCGTGGGTGACCATCACCACGGTCGGCCGGCTCTCCTCCCAGAGCGCGAGGAGATGGCCGTGCAGGCTGGCGCGCGTGGTGGCATCGAGTGCCGAGAAGGGCTCGTCCATCAAGAGCAGCTTCGGCCGGGTGACGAGGGCGCGGGCGATGGCGACGCGCTGCTGTTGGCCGCCGGAGAGCTCGCGCGGCCAGCGCGCCTCGTAGCCGGCGAGACCGACGCGGGCGAGCGCGCCAGTAACGAGGCGATTGTGCTCCGCGGCAGGCAGATGGCTGAGGCCGAAGCCGGCATTGTCGGCGACCGAGAGCCAGGGCAGAAGGCGCGGCTCCTGGAAGATCACGCCGACATCGGCGCGCGGCTCGGTGATGGCGGCGTCGTCGAGCAGGATGCGTCCCTCGCTCGGCCGGTCGAGCCCGGCGACGAGGCGCAGCAGCGTGGTCTTGCCGCAACCGGAGCCGCCGACCAGCGCCAGGATCTCGCCGGCGGCAACGGAGATGTCGATGCCTGACAGGGCACGGGTGCCGTCGGCATAGGTCTTGGAGAGATGGTCGAAGACCAGCATCGCGTCCTCAGAGCCTGTCCCTGGCGGTGTCCTGCCAGGCAAGGAAGGGGCGCGTCAGCGCGAGCAGGAGGCCATCGGCGAGCTTGCCCAGCACGGCGAAGGCGATGATCGCGGCGATGATGGTGTCGGGCCGGCCGAGTTGCTGGCCATCGACCAGGAGATAGCCGAGCCCCTCGCTCGCGCCCATGATCTCGGCAGCGACGACGAACATGAAGCCGAGCCCTAGCCCGCCGCGCAGCGCGGTGAACCAGTCGGGCAGGATTGCTGGCAAAAGCACGCGCCGGACCATGGCGAGCCGGCCGAGGCGGAAGACGCGGCCGACCTCGACGATCTTGCGGTCGATCGAGAGGATCGCAGCGGCGACGCCGAGGTAGACCGGGAAGAAGACGCCGACGGCGATCAGCGCCACTTTCGAGGCCTCGAAGATGCCGAACCAGAGGATGAAGAGCGGTACCCAGGCGATCGAGGGGATGGCGCGCAAAGCCTGCAAGGTCGGGTCGAGCAGGCCGCGCGCCAGCGGCAGTGCGCCGGTCAGGGCTCCTAATGCGGTGCCGATGGCGGCGCCGATACCGAAGCCGGCGCCGACGCGCCAGAGCGTCGCCCACGCATGGGTCCAGAGTTCGCCGCTGACGGCGAGCTGCCAGAGCGTCTTACCGACCACGCTGGGCGGTGGCATCAGCCGGCCATTGGCGAGGCCGGCCCGAACGAGGATTTCCCAGAGGATCGCGAGGACGATCGGCAGCAGGAAGCCGGCGAGCCGCAGGCCGGCGCGCGACGCCGGCCGCGCTTGCGGCGTGGCCTTCGTCTCATCGACGGCGTCTGCAATCTCGATCGTGCTCATCGGCCCGCGATCATGTCCGCTCAGTTGGTCGCGGCAAAGCGCTTGTCGATCAGCGCATCGACCATCGCCTTGACGTCGGCATTGGCGGGCAGGACGCCGGCTTGCTGCAAAGCGAGGCCCGCGGCGAGAATGGTATCGGCCTGCGCCGCACCGATCGTGCTGTGAGTGAGTTCGGTGCGGGTGAGCTGGCGCTCGATCACCGCATCGGAGAGCTTGGTCGCCTCGACCAGCGCCTTCCGGACCTCGGCCGGATTGGCGAGGGCGATGGCGCGGGCCTCCTCATAGGCCTTCAGCACCTTGCGGACGAGCTCTGGATTCTTCTCGGAAAACTCCTCGCGGACATTGAGAACGCCCCAGGTGTTGTCGGCAGCCTTGCGGTGGAAAAGCTTGGCGCCAGCCTCGACTTCGGCGGCGGCCATCATCGGGTCGAGCCCAGCCCAGGCCTCGACATCGCCGCGCTCCAAAGCGAGCCGGCCGTCGGCATGCTGGAGCAGCACGAGCTTGACGTCCTTCTCGGTCAGGCCGGCATCGGCCAGCGAGCGCACCAGGAAGATGTGCGGATCGGTGCCGCGGGTGACGGCGACGCGCTTGCCCTTGAGATCGGCGACCTTGGTGACCTCGCTCTTGGCGCCGGTGACCAGAGCCGTCCATTCCGGCCGCGAATAGACATAGATCGACTTGATCGGGTTGCCGTTGATCTTGGCGATCAGCGCGGCCGCGCCGGCGGTCGAGCCGAAATCGAGCGAGCCGGCATTGAGGAATTCCAGCGCCTTGTTCGAACCGGCCGAGAACACCCAGCGCACCTTGATGCCGTCGGCCTCCAGTGCCTTCTCCAGGATGCCGCGCTCCTTCAGCAGCAGGCTGACCGGGTTGTAGGTGGCATAATCGACGCGGATCTCCTTCGGTGCCTGCGCCTGCGCGCTGCCGAGGGCGAGCGAGGCTGCGGCGAGACCGGCGAGCACGGCGCGGCGGGTCAGAGCTGAGATGAGCATGGCGTTCCCCTTCGATCGACTTATGCGAAGGGGTGGAAGCAATCAGCCTCCGGCGCCCCCGCTTTAGCTGCACTTGTTTCGCGCCCGCAAGCTGCTGGCTCAAATCGGCGCGTGTCCGATTGATAGGTTCGATCGTTCTCTTTGTCAAACAAGACATAGAATTACGTGATAATCGTAATTTCACATTATTATCTTGTTGAATTATGTTTCCGCGTCTGGCCTCGTTCATGCTAGGGAACGGCAACCGTCGCGTCTGCCGAAAGCCTCGAAGAGCCTCGTTCAGTGCCGCCCTCCCCCGACAAGCCAGCCCCCCGCCTCGCCGAGTTCATCGACAATCCCATGGCTGCGGTCGGCAAGCTGGCGCGGCAGTTCGACGAGGACGATCGCGCCGGCCTGCGCAGCGCATTGGTCGATGCGCTGCGCGACAATCTCGAGGAAGGTCGCCAATCGGCGCGCGAGATCCTGGCCAAATCCCGCAACGGCCTCTCCTGCGCCAAGCGGCTTTCCGGCGTGATGGACAGCATTGTCGCCAGCCTGCATGTCGCGGCGACGCGGCATTTCTATCCCGTCGAGAATCCATCCGCCGGTGAACGCATCGCCGTCGTCGCGGTCGGCGGCTATGGCCGCGGCACGCTGGCGCCGGGCTCGGATGTCGATCTGCTCTTCCTGTTCCCCGACAAGCAGACCGCCTGGGGCGAGAGCGTGGTCGAGGCGATGCTCTACCCGCTCTGGGACCTGAAGCTGAAAGTCGGCCATTCCGTGCGCTCGGTCGACGACTGCATCCGCGAAGGCCGGGCCGACATGACGATCCGCACCGCGCTGCTGGAAGCGCGATTGATCTGCGGCGATGCGGCCCTGTTCTCCGATCTGCAGCGGCGCTATGGCGCCGAGATCGCCGAGGGCACGGCCGCTATCTTCACCGAGGCCAAGCTCGCCGAGCGCGAGAACCGCGTCGCCCGCGCCGGCTCGTCGCGCTATCTGGTCGAGCCCAACGTCAAGGACGGCAAGGGCGGCCTGCGCGACCTCAACACGCTGTTCTGGATCGCCAAATATTCCTATCGCGTCGACGATCCCGCCGAACTGGTCGAGGCCGGGCTGTTCGATGCGCGCGAATTCGCGATGTTCCAACGCTCGGAGGAATTCCTCTGGCGGGTGCGCTGCTGGATGCACTTCATCACCGGGCGGGCCGAGGAGCGGCTTTCCTTCGACCTGCAGCGCCAGGTCGCAGCAGCGATCGGCTATGCCGGCCGTAGCGGCCAGGCCCCGGTCGAGCGCTTCATGAAGGCGTATTTCCTCGTCGCCAAGGATGTCGGCGACCTCACCGCGATCGTCTGCGCCGCGCTGGAAGCACGCCAGCAGAAGCCGCGCGCCAGCCTGACCAACCTGATCGGCTCCTTCACCAAGCGGCGGCGCGTGCGCGCGCTCGGCCATCCCGATTTCACCCTGCAGGGCCAGCGCCTCGCCGTCATCGACGACGACGCCTTCAAGCGCGATCCGGTCAATCTTCTGCGGCTCTACGAGATCGCCAGCCGCGACGATCTCGCCATCCATCCCGACACCAGCCGGCTGGTGACGCAGTCGCTGCGGCTCGTCACGCCCCAGTTGCGGCAGGACCGCGAGGCCAACCGGATTTTCCTGGAGATCCTGACGGCGCGGCGCTCGCCGGAAGCGGTGCTCAGGCGGATGAACGAATCCGGGCTGCTTGGCCGCTTCGTCCCGGATTTCGGTCGCATCGTCGCGATGATGCAGTTCAACATGTATCATCACTACACGGTCGACGAGCACCTGATCCGCTCGATCGGCATTTTGGCCGAGATCGATGCCGGCAAGCTCGAAGCCGAGCATCCCTTGGCGAACTCGATCTTCGCGACGATCACCAACCGGCGCGCCCTCTATGTCGCGCTGTTCCTGCATGACATCGCCAAGGGCCGGCCGGAGGACCATTCGGTCGCCGGCGCGCGCATCGCCCGCAAGCTCTGCCCGCGGCTCGGCCTGACCGAGGCGCAGACCGAGACCGTGGTTTGGCTGATCGAGAACCATCTGGTGATGTCGACCGTCGCCCAGAGCCGCGACCTCGGCGACCCCAAGACGATCGAGAGCTTCGCGGGAATCGTGCAGACGCTGGAGCGGCTGAAGCTCCTGCTTGTGCTGACCGTCGCCGACATCAAGGCGGTCGGGCCCGGCGTCTGGAACGGCTGGAAGGGCCAGCTCCTGCGCACGCTCTATTACGAGACCGAGGTCGTGCTCGCCGGCGGCCATTCCGGCATCGAACGCAAGGCCAGGGTCGAGCGCAAGCAGCAGGCGCTCGAGGCCCGCCTCGCCGACTGGACGGAAGAGGAGCGCGCCGCCTATCTCGCCCGGCACTATCCGGCCTATTGGCTCAAGGTCGAGCCCGAGCGGCAGGAGCAGCATGCCCGCTTCCTGCGCGAGGCGGAGGTCGCCGGCCGCACCACGGCGACCCGTGTCGAGACCGACCAGTTCCGCGGCGTGACCGAGCTCACCGTGCTGGCGCCCGACCATCCGCGCCTGCTCGCCATCGTCACCGGGGCCTGCGCGGCGGCCGGCGGCAACATCGTCGATGCGCAGATCTTCACCACCACCGACGGGCTGGTGCTCGACACCATCTTCGTCTCGCGCGCCTTCGAGCGCGACGACGACGAATTGCGCCGGGCCGAGCGTATCGCGGCGGCGATCGAGCGCGCGCTCAAGGGCGAGATCAGGATTGCCGACCTCGTCGCCCAGCGCCGGGCCCCGCCACCGCGCGGCGGCACCTTCCAGGTCGCGCCCGAAGTCATCATCGACAACGTCCTGTCGTCCCGGCACACGGTGCTGGAGGTGTCGGGCCTCGACCGGCCCGGCCTGCTCTACGATCTCACCACCGCGATCGGAAAGCTCAACCTCAACATCGCCTCGGCCCATATCGCGACCTTCGGCGAGAAGGCGGTCGACGTCTTCTACGTCACCGACCTCACCGGGGCGAAGATCACCTCGACCGGACGCCAGCTGGTGATTCGCCAGGCCCTGCTCGCCGTGTTCACTCTGGAGCTCGACAAGCAGGCCTCCGGCAAGGCCAAGACCGTGGCCCGTGCTTGATTTCGCCCGGCCGAAGCCCGATATCGGCAGCGAAGCCGGTGCGCCGACAGGCAGCGCCGCAATGATGCATGACGATCAACGATTGGGATGATGGAATGACGCAGAACCCTGCGAAGGACGATCCGAAGCCGGAGACCGAGAATCAGGACGTGGCGGAGACGCAGGCCAGCGAAACGCAGGCGCCCAACCCGCTCGCCCTGCTCGAAGCCGAGCGCGACGACCTCAAGGACAAGCTGCTGCGCACCCTGGCCGAGATGGAGAATCTGCGCCGGCGCACCGAGCGCGAGATCTCCGACGCGAAGGCCTATGCCGTGACGAGCTTCGCCCGCGACCTGCTCGGTTCGGCCGACAATCTGCGCCGTGCGCTGGAGAGCGTGCCGGAGACGGCCCGCACCGCCGCCGACAGCGCGCTTTCGGCCGTGGTCGAGGGTGTCGAGCTGACCGAGCGCGAGCTCCTGAAGACGCTCGAGCGCCACGGCGTGCGCAAGATCGACCCGCAGGGTGAGAAGTTCGACCCGAATCTGCATCAGGCGATGTTCGAAGCGCCCGACGCCGGCATCGCCAAGGGCCTCGTCTCGAAGGTGGTGCAGACCGGCTACAAGATCGGCGAGCGCGTGCTGCGCCCGGCGCTGGTCGGCGTCTCCGCAGGCGCGCCGAAGGCTGCCGCCAACGGCTCGGAGAACCCGGCCGCCGATGCCGGCGACAAGCCGGCGAACTGACAGGTGCTCGAAGCTGCGGGCGTCGTCGTCTTCGCCCTGACCGGGGCGTTGGTCGCCGCCCGCAAGCGGATGGACCCGTTCGGCTTCATCCTGCTCGCCACCGTCACCGGCGTCGGTGGCGGCACCTTGCGTGATCTCCTGCTCGACCGGCGCGTGTTCTGGATCGAGGCGCCGTCCGACGTGATGCTGTGTACGGCCGTCGCCCTGGCGGCCTGGACAATCGCCTACTTCAAGCCCGGCATGCTCGACGGCTGGGGCGCCAAGCGCCTGCTGATCTGGGCGGATGCGGCGGGGCTCGCACTCTTTGCCGTGGTCGGCGCGCAGAAGGGTCTGGCGGCCGGTGTGCCGATCCCCTCCGCTATCGCCTTCGGCGCGATGACCGCGACCTTCGGCGGCATCATCCGCGACCTCCTCGCCGGCGACAGGCCGATGGTGCTGTGGAGCCGCGACTTCTACGTCACCGCCGCAGCCGCCGGGGCGGCCACGACGGTTGGCCTCGCGCAGATGGGCCTTGCCCCGATCCTTGTCATGCTGGGTGGGATCGCTGCCGGCTTCGGCCTGCGGGCCGGCTCGCTCCTGTTCGGTTGGTCATTCCCGAAGCTGCCGGGCGACGATGCGCCCAGGCCTTCAAACTGAGGGCTTCGTCACTCGGCGCAGGGTCAGGTTGATCCGCCCCGCCTGCGGCAGCAGGTTCGACGAGCCCGCGAGGATGCGGTCGATGCCGTGATAGGCCAGCCGCGCCTCGCCGCCGAAGGCGAGTGCGTCACCCGAGGCCAGCTTCAGCGAGACAGTCTTGCCGCCACGACTGGTGCCGCCGATGCGGAAGACGGCGGTGTCACCGAGCGAGAGCGAGAGCACCGGCGCGTCGAACTCCTGCTCGTCGCGATCCTGGTGCAGGCCCATCTTCGCTGATGGCTCGTAGAAATTGACGAGGCAGGCCTCGGGCGGGTGCGGGTAGCCGGCAAGCTCCTCCCAGGCGCGCAGCAGCCGCGCGGGGATCGGCGGCCAGGGCGTGCCGGTCTCAGGGTGAAGTGGCTGGTAGCGGTAGCCGCGCTCGTCCGAGACCCAGCCGAGAGCACCGCAGTTTGTCATTCTGACGGAGAAAGGCTTTCCGGTCTTCGGCATGCGCGGCACATAGAACGGCGCCTGCCGCGCCGCCTCGCGCAGCTCGGTGACCAGCGCCGCCTGCTCCGCGGGATCGAGGTAGCCCGGCCAATGCGTCACGCCCGGCGCGACGGCGAGCGCGGTCATCAGAATTTGTCGAGGCCGAGCACGTCGGCCATCGAGTACAAGCCCGGCTTGCGGCCACGGCCCCAGAGCGCGGCCTTGACCGCGCCCTGCGCGAACAGGCTGCGATCCTCGGCGACATGGGCGAGCTCCAACCGCTCGCCGGCGCCGGCGAAGATCACCTTGTGGTCGCCGATGACAGTGCCGCCGCGCAGCGCGGCAAAGCCGATCGTGCCGGGCTGGCGGGCGCCGACCTGGCCGTCACGCACCGCGACGCGGGATTCCGCGAGATCGACGGCACGGCCCTGCGCCGCTGCCTCGCCAAGCAGGACGGCGGTGCCGGAGGGCGCATCGACCTTCATGCGATGATGCATCTCGACGATCTCGATGTCCCAGTCGGTACCGAGCGTCGCCGCGACCTTGCGCACCAGCGCCGCCAGCAGGTTGACGCCGAGGCTCATATTGCCGGAGCGGATGATTGCGGCATGGCGCGAGGCCGCTTCGAGCTTGGCGAGATGCTGCGGCTCCATCCCTGTCGTGCCGGCGACATGGACGATGCGGGCCTGGGCGGCGAGGCCGGCAAAGGCGACGGTGGCCTCGGGCATGGTGAAGTCGAGCACGCCCTCGGCCTCGACGAAGGCGGCGAGCGCATCGTCGCTGACCAGGACGCCGCCGGCGGGCAGGCCTGCGAGCACGGCAGCATCCTGGCCGAGCACAGGCGAACCTGGGCGCTCGATCGCGGCAGAGAGGACGCAGCCAGGCGTGTCATGGATCGCTTTGACCAGCGAGCGGCCCATCCGGCCGGCGGCGCCGACGACGACGAGACGCATGTCGCTCATGGTGAAACGCTCCAGATAGCCAAGGCAGGCGCCGGACATCGACGCCACATCTGCCTATAGGGCGCTTCGATGGTCCCTGAAACGAAAAACGGCCGGGCAAAGCCCGGCCGTCCAGATTTCGGGTGTCGTCGCGGTCCTACTCGACCGGCTGGATCGCCGCGACCTTCCACTCGCCGCCGCGCGAGCGCACGAAGGTCCAGTGCTCGATGACCTCGCGCGGGATGGTGGCATGGCCCTCGACGACCTTGCCGCCATTGCGCTCGACCATGGCGGTGAGCAGGCTGAAGCGCATCGCGACGGTGGCGTAGTCGTAGCCGTCCTCGCGCCAGGATTCCGCAAGGTCGCCCTGCAGCAGCTTGACCTCGGCCGCCTTCTCGATCAGTCCCTTGCGGGCGTTCTCGGCGAACTCGTCCTCGAGCGCACCGGAAATCTCCGGCGTAGTGATCTGGCGCAGGCGCGCAATGTTCTCGTCGGAGATCGCGGACTGCACCTCGGAGAGCAAGCGCTCGAAGGTGCCGTAGTCGGCGCCCTGCAGCTCGAACTCGACCGGCTTGGCGGCAGAAGCCGCGGCAGCGCCGCCACCCATCGCGGGAGCGGCCGGCTGCGGCTGATAAGCCTCGCGGCCGAGCGGCCCACCGGCGCTGGCGAGCTGCGGCTCGCTGCGGCGACGGAACAGGCGCAGCGCCAGCCAGATCAGGCCGCCGATCAGCGCGACCTGGAAGAGCAGGCCGAGGAAGCCGGCGATGCCGCCGAAACCAGCGCCCGAGAGCAGGCCGAACAGGCCAGCGCCGAGCAAGCCGCCAGCGACGCCCATCATCAGGCTGCGCGCCATGGACGGGCGGGCCGCCTGGGCGGCTGCACCCGCTGCGCCGGCAGCCGGGGCAGCGGCCGATGGGCCGGGCGCCTGCGTCGGGCTGCGCTGGAACGAGGAGCCGGGCGCGGTCGGTGTCGGCGCGACCTGCGATTGGCTGCGCGAGCCGCGGCTGCCGAAGCTGCGGCCGCCCGGAGCGGCCTCGGCGATGATCGGCACCAGCAGAAGAGCGCCAGCGATGAGGGCGATTGCACGTCCACGACGGGCGAGCGAAATCAGTGACATGGTTCCTCCCGGAGCCGGGATCGGCTCACTGGACCCGAAATATGGTTGGGTCGTACGACTTTCGCAAGGTGCGGGCGACCTGAACCTTCGGGTGACAGGCAACGATCATATTGGGTGGCCGGCTTCACTATGCTATGGTTTCCGCACCGTCACGCCGATCAGGCGAAGGACAGGAGCGAGCCATGGTCCGATCCCCTCGGAGGCTACCGCGCTCTCACGCCGCAACGCTGCTGTTATCGGCTTTTTCTGCGACGATCCTGTTACTGTCGACCTCCCCTATCCTGGCGCAGGAGAAAGCCGTCGCCCTCGACAGGCCGCGCCTGGCGCAGGCGCCCGAGCCTTATTGCTATTGCTGGAACGACGGCAAAAAGATCGCGGAAGGCAGCATGTCCTGTATCCGCACCACCATGGGCCGCCGCCTGGCCACCTGCGGCCGCGTCACCAATCTGATGTCCTGGCAAGTGACGGAAAATCCCTGCCCCGAAAGCTGAATGGAGTCATCCGGTCATTCCGGGGCGGGCTGAAGGCCCGAGCCCGGAAGCCGTCTCCACGCCCGCTCCAACGGAAATGCCGTCATTCCGGCCGTAGCGAAGCGGAGTGCCGGAATGACGGCGCCTTTTCGTGCGATCGTCATGGTCATGGATTCCGGGCCCACCGCTTTGCGGTGCCCCCCGGAATGACGGCGTGCTTTCCTGATGTCGCAAGCGCCCGAAAAGAAAAGCGCCGCGGGGCCTCTCCCGCGACGCTCTTCAATTGGCTTGTTGGTCTTTTCGACTCGAGACTGACTTCCCCGTCAGAACGCTCCGATCACGATCGCCAGAACCAGCGCGAAAGCTGCTCCCATGGCCAACCGGTCGAGACTTAGCGTGAGGTTCATGTGAACCCTCCTTGTCATTGACCTGACATGGAAGCTAGCAGAAACGGCGGCCGCCGCAAGTGGCTGCGTCGCCGCAGCGGAGGCCGCAGCAGAGAAGCGTTCTTAATCAGCGGTTAAATCATTGAACTGCTTTGTGGATAGTCCCGAACAAGACCTTCCGGACAGAAGCTTTTAGTATTGCCGAATGCAGCATAAATCCTTTCCGCCACAATCAAGCCGAAGTTGTTGCGACGCAATATTGTCCCATGCGGGACGAGAGCCCAGATCTCGCCGAGAGATCGTCATGCCGGCATCAGGATCAGGCGCTCGAGCGCCCGCGCCACGGCGATGACGCGGGCATCGTCGCCGAAGCGGCCGATGAGCTGGAACGAGACCGGCAGGCCACGCGGGCCTCGCATCAGCGGCACGGTCAGGCAGGGCGTGCCGAGCAGCGTCCAAAGCCGGTTGAACTTGGAATCGCCGGTCGAGGCGAGCGTCTCCGGCGCCTCGCCCGGCGCGGCATAGGTCAGGACGAGATCGACCTCGCCGAACCAGCGCTCGGCCGCATGCCTGCCACGCCGGGCAGTGCCGCGGGCTGCGTCATAGTCGTCAGGCGTGGTGGCGCGGGCCTCGTCCAGATAGGCGCGCAGCTTCGGCGGCAGGTCTTCGCGATGATTGGCGTATTCCCAGGCGAGCGCCTGGGTCGCCTCCCAATTCTGCAACGGACCATGGGCATGGAAGGTCTCGGCGAGCTCGGTAGGCGTCGCAATGTCGAGGACAGTCGCGCCGCCCTTGCGGGCGAAATCGGCGATCCGCTGCAGCGCGCCCTCGCAAGCCGGCTCCGGCCTATCGGTGAATTCCTGCCGGCAGAGACCGAGTTTCAACCCGTCCAGCGCCAGTTCGGGCGCATCGAGATCGGCACGGCCGGTCAGCGCCGCCAGAGCGAAACCGAGATCGTCGGCGCTGGCGGCCATCAGGCCGAGCGTATCGAGCGACCAGGAGAAGGGCTTCACACCGACTGTCGGCAGCAGGCCGTAGGACGGCTTGATCGCCGCGACGCCGCAATAGGCGGCGGGACGGATCACCGAGCCGCCGGTCTGGGTGCCGATGGCGAGCGGGACGAGGCTGGCGGCGACGGCCGCGGCCGAGCCTGCCGAGGAACCGCCGGGGCTTGCCGAGGGATCGTGCGGATTGCGGGTCGGAGCGGGATCGAGGAAGGCGAAGGCCGTGGTCTGGGTCTTGCCGGCTACGGTCGCGCCAGCCGCCTTCAGCGCCATCACGATCGGGGCGTCGGCTTTGGGCTGATAGCCGTCATAGATCGAAGAGCCCATGCCGGTCGGCAACTCGGCGGTGTCGATGATGTCCTTGACCCCGACGGCAACGCCGGAGAGCGGCCCCTCGCCTGCCTTAAGAGTCTCGGGGCGGGCTGCAAAGGCGCGCAGGTCGCCATCGCGCTCGTCGATTCGCCGCTCGCTGTCGGCAAGGGCGGCCTGGGCGGAAACCTCACCATTGGCGACGCGGCGAGCGATATCGCGAACCGAAAGCATGGACCTGTCCCTGGAATCTGCGCGGCGAGGCCGCCGATGCGGTCATGCTGGCACAGGCCAAGCGCCGAAAGGAAGCCGGGAACGCCCCCCCGCAGACGGGGTATGCAGCCGGTGCGCCGCTGGAGCGCGCGGCTCAGTAGGTCGCGCGGCCGCCGGAGAGGTCGAAGATTCCGCCGGTCGAGAAGGAGCAGTCGTCGCTGGAGAGCCAGAGCACCAGCCGCGCCACCTCCGCCACCTCGACGAAGCGCCCCATCGGGATGCGCGACATGATGTCGGCACGCCGCTCGGCCGAGATCTCCTTGGCCATCGCGGTTTCGGCAGCGGCCGGCGTCACCGCCGTAACGATGATGCCCTGCTGCGCCGTTTCCTTGGCGACGCTCTTGGTCAGGGCGATCAGGCCCGCCTTCGAGGCGGAATAGGCGGCCGCCATCGCCATGCCCTCCTTGCCCTGGATCGAGGCGATGCTGACGACATGGCCACGCAGGGGATGGCCGTCCGGCGAAAGCCGCGGCGCCTGGCGCAGCATCCGGCCGACGACGGCGCGCGTCACCAGATAGGCGCCGAACAGGTTGACCTGCAGCACGCGCTGGAAGTTGTCGGGCGTCGTCTCCCAGATCGGCCTGACTTCGCCGAGCACGCCGGCATTGTTGATGAGGATATCGATGCGGCCATGGTTGGACATTGCGGCATCGGCCGCCGCCTCGACCGCATTGACGTCACGGATGTCAAGCTGACGCTGGCTCGCCCGGCGGCCAAGCTCGCTCACGGCCTGCGCCAGGCTGCTTGCATCCTGATCCCAGAGAGTGACGCTGGCGCCGGCCTCGATCAGCGCGTGGGCGATGCCACGGCCGAGCCCGCCGGCCCCGCCGGTGACGACAGCATGGCGGCCGGAGAGATCGTAGCGCGTGCTCATCAGCCGGCGCTCCAGGCGGTCTTGGTCCGGGTGATCTGGTGGCGGTAGAGGCCGAGCGAGAACGGCCCCTGACCGCCGAGCGCCTGCAACTCCTCGGCCGACAGGGATTCGCGCGCCAGTGCGACGAATTCGGCCTCGTCGCCCCAGCCTTCGAGCAGCAGCACCCAGCTCGGCACGGCATTGGCGACGCCGCGCGCCTTCTGCTCGGCGGTGGCGGCACCGCTCGCTTGCGCGTCCGCTGTCAGCAGATGGACACCGGCAACGCCGCGCGTCCCAAGCAGGTCCGGCACCAGCCCGCGCAAGAGCGCCGCCTTGTGGGCCGAGGCGATATTGTCCGGCACGTCATAGCGCAAGGTCGCGATCAGCCCGCCCTGGGCCGGACCGCTGGTGTGGGACACACGGCAGATCGCGCGCGCCACCGAGCGGAAATGCTTCACCGCCGAGAACGTCCAGGGCGTCGGCGCATTGACCCTTGTCGTATAGTCCTGCCCCTTCAGCACTTCGACGGTCTGCGCCTCGTACAGATTGAAGAATTCGAGATCGGCATCGATCGCGACATAGCGGCGCCCGCGCAGGAAGCCGGGGATGCCGACCCGCTCGGGCATGTGCTCCTCGCCATGCCAGGCATAGAACTCCGCCCTGCCCTCCGGCGCGATGTCGTGCCAGATCGCGACCGCTCCCTCACCTGCCAGGCTCATCGTTCTCTCCACCGGCCTGCGGGGCGCGTTGACTCGGCCTCGCCCTCTCTCTATACGAAAATGAAATCCAAATTGGAAATGATTTCCAATTCTAATCAAGACAGGGGGCGGGGACGGGTGACGATCGCGGCGGTCGAGCGTGCATTCAAGCTGCTGGAGGCGCTGGCCGACGAGGCCGAGGGCGCCGACCTGACCGTGCTGGCCGAGCGGCTCGACCTGCCGGTCAGCGCCACCCATCGTCTGCTCGCAAGCCTCGGCGAGCGCGGCTTCGTCGCGCAGGACCCGCAATCGGGCGCCTATGGGCTGACGCTGAAGCTGTCGCAGCTTGCCTTCCGCAATCTCGATTTGCGCGGCTTGCCCGATGCCGGCCAGATCGTGCTCGACGGGCTCGCCCGCGCCACCCGCGAATATTGCCGCCTCGCCGTGGTCGAGGGCGAGAGCCTGACCTGGATCGCCCGCGCCCAGGGCGCGACCGCCGGCCTGCGCTACGAGCCGCCGATGGGGATGGGGCCTGTCCTGCACGCCACGGCGACCGGCAAGGCCTGGCTCGCCTCGCTGCCGGAGCAGGAGGCGCTCCGCATCGTCTGCGCGCGCGGCTTCGACGGCGAGGGACGCACCGGCCCCAATGCGCTCGGCAATGTCGATGCGCTGAGGCGGCATCTCGGCGAGACCCGCAATCGTGGCTACGCGCTGGCGGTCGAGGAGGGCGAGATCGGCACCGTCGCGATGGCGACGACCTTCCGCGCCGGGCCGGATGCAGGCGCGCCGGTTGCCGGCACGCTCAGCGTCGCCGGGCCGCTGCCACGCATGCACGAGGCGCGCCGAAGCGAGATCGCGACGGCGCTCGCCAGCGCCGCGCAGGACATGGCGGCGATCTGGCCGCTCAGGCGGCGACAGATCGGCGCCCTCCCCGCCGTTTCGAGCGAGGCAGCCATACGGTTGGCGCCGACAGAGACATCAGCATGAGCAGCGACACCGCCACCACAGCGACCACGCAACAGGCCAGCGGCAAGGCCGCCGCCTGGGTCTCGGCCATCGCCTGGCCGCTGGCAAGCTTCGCCGTGCTGCTGGTCGCCTGGCAGCTCCTGGTGCCGATGGCCGGCATCCCCGAATACATCCTGCCGGTGCCGAGCGCCTTCTTCGAGCGGCTCTGGATCGATCGCGCCGACATCTTCCGGCATACGCTGGTGACGGCCAACGAGATCGTGCTCGGCTTCCTGATGGCGGCGGTGATCTCGATCCCGCTCGGCTACATCATCGTTTCGGTGAAGCTGCTGGAGAAGGCGATCTATCCGGTGATCGTCTTCTTCCAGCTCGTGCCGAAGATCGCGATCGCGCCGCTCTTCGTGGTCTGGTTCGGTTTCGGCCTGTTCCCGAAGGTGCTGCTGACCTTCCTGCTCTGCTTCTTCCCGACGCTGGTCGCGAGCATGACGGGCTTCCGCGCGCTGGACGAGCGCGTGCTCTATCTGACCCGCTCGATGGGCGCATCCGCCTGGCAGACCTTCCGCTATGTCCGGGTGCCGGCGGCTCTCACCTATATCTTTGCCGGCCTCAAGGTCTCGGCCGTGTTCGCGGCGACGGGCGCGATCGTCGGCGAGTTCGTCGGCGCCAATGCCGGCCTCGGTTATCTCCTGCTGCGCGGCACCAGCTTCCTCGACATGCCGCTGATCTTCGCCTGCCTGGTGGCGCTGTCTGCCGTCGGCATCCTGTTCAGCTACCTCGTCGACTGGCTCGAAGTGCTCCTGATGCCCTGGCAGCGCAAGGGCTGATCCGACGACATCGACCATCAATCCGGGCAAACCGGAACCACAGGGAGAACGACCATGCTGAGAAGGACATTGCTCACCGCCGCCGCCATGCTGGCGCTCGGCACGAGCGGCGCGCTCGCCCAGGCCGGCGGCAAGCCGATGAAGATCACGCTGAACTTCCTAGCTGCGGCGCCGAATGCCGGCTTCATGATGGCCAAGCAGATGGGCCTCTACGAGAAGGCCGGCATCAACCTGACGATCGAGGAAGGCAAGGGCTCGGGCACGACCGCGCAGATGGTCGCGACGGGCCAGACCGATGTCGGCTTTGCCGACGCCCCGGCCGCCATGCAGTTGCGGACGAAGGGCGCGCCGGTGAAGATCGTCGCCCCCGTGCTGCAGACCAACGGCTTTGCCATCATCGCGCTGGAGGACAGCGGCATCGCCTCGCCCAAGGATCTCGTCGGCAAGAAGCTCGCGGTCCAGCCCGGCACGGCGCAGACGACGCTGCTCGACGCCATCCTCGCCGGCAACGGCATCGACAAGGGCAAGGTCGATGTCATCAACATCGATCCCGGCGCCTTCGTCGGCGCGCTGCTGGAGAAGAAGGTCGATGCCATCCTCGGCGGTGCCGATTTCCACTCGGTCCAGATCCGCGAACGCGGCTTCAAGGTGCGCGACATCTTCTATCGCGATGTCGGCGTGCCGACCGTCGGACTCTCGATCATCGCCCGCGACGACAAGATCAAGGCCGATGCCGAGCTCTACAAGAAGTTCATCGAGGCGAGCCTGCAGGGCTGGGACGCCGCCCGCAAGAACCCGGACGCCGCCGCCGACGCGGTCGTCGCGCAATTCCCCTCGGTGAAGAAGGCGCAGGTGCTGGCGCAGTTCGATGTCGTCAACAAGCTGCTCTGCGCGCCGGGCGCCACCTCGCTCGGTAAGGTGCCGGAGAAGAACTGGACCGTCAGCTTCGACCTGCTGACGCAATATCTCGGCCTGCCCAAGGACAAGCCGATCAGCGACTACTACACGACCGAGCTGCTCCCGGCCTCGGCCCCGGCCTGCTCGTGAGCGCGACAGCCGCCAGCGCCGCCGCCTCGATCGAGGGACGCGGCATCGTCAAGACCTTCGGCGGCTTCACCGCCGTCGATGGTCTGACGCTGGACATCCGGAGCGGTGAGTTCGTCAGCCTGATCGGCCCCTCCGGCTGCGGCAAGAGCACGTTCATGCTGATGGCGGCAGGGCTGATCCCGACCAGCGGCGGCGAATTGCTGGTCAACGGCAAGAAGCTGACCGAGCCGCTCACCGATATCGGCATCGTCTTCCAGGACCATCTGCTGCTGGAATTCCGGACGGCGCTGGAGAACGTGATGCTGCAGGCCGAGATCCGCGGCCTGCCGCTGGCACCGGCGAAGGAGCGGGCGCTGGAGCTCTTCGCCAAGCTCGGCATCAGCCATGCCGCCGACCGCTATCCGAAGCAGCTCTCCGGCGGCATGCGCCAGCGCGTCTCGATCGCGCGTGCGCTGATCCACAACCCGTCAGTGCTGATGATGGACGAGCCTTTCGGCGCGCTCGACGCGATCACGCGCACGCAGATCCGGCACGATCTCGAAATGCTCTGGCTGGAGACGGCCAAGACCGTAGTCTTCATCACCCACTCGATCGAAGAGGCGATCGGCCTCTCCGACCGGGTGCTGGTGATGTCGCCGACGCCAGGCCGGGTCGTCGACGAGATCAAGATCGAATTGCCGCGGCCGCGGCCGGCCCATCTCGGCGACTATCCGAGCTTCAACGCCTATGCCGACCGCATCCATGATGCGTTCCGGCGGTTCGGGGTGATCAAGTATTGAAGGGCAGCGCCGACGCGCGCGGCCGCCACTGCACCGTCATGCTCGCCCTTGTGGCGAGCATCCACGTCTTGAACACCGCCCTCGCGAAAGGAAGACGTGGATGGTCGGGACAAGCCCGACCATGACGGACGGACACCTCAACCCGGCCGCTTCGGGATTTCCAGCCCGCGCTGCACCGCCGGGCGCGCCAGCCCGCGCTCCAGCCATTTCGGGACGAGCTTGAGCTTGTCGTATTCGACCAGTTCGCCGGCGCCGTAGAAGCCGACGAGGTTGCGGACCCAGCCGAGCGTCGCGATGTCGGCGATGGTATACTCGTCGCCCATCAGCCAGTCGCGGCCGGCGAGCCTCGTCTCGAGCACGCCGAGCAGGCGCTTGCTCTCATTGGCGTAACGGTCACGCGGGCGCTTGTCCTCGTATTCGCGGCCGGCGAACTTGTGGAAGAAGCCGAGCTGGCCGAACATCGGGCCGATCGCCGCCATCTGGAAGAAGACCCATTGCAGGGTCTCGTAGCGGCGAGCCGGATCGGTGGGAAGGAACCTGCCGGCCTTGTCGGCGAGATAGACCAGGATCGCGCCGGACTCGAACAGGGCGAACGGCTTGCCGCCGGGGCCGTTGGGATCAAGGATCGACGGGATCTTGCCGTTCGGGTTGAGCGAGAGGAATTCCGGCGTCCAGGTCTCGTTCTTGCCGATGTCGATGGTATGCGGCTCGTAGGGGATGCCGGTCTCCTCCAGCATGATCGAGACCTTCACGCCATTGGGCGTCGGCAACGAATAGAGCTGGAGCCGGTCGGGATGCTGGGCCGGCCAGCGCTGCGTGATCGGAAAAGCGGAGAGATCGGACATCGAGAAACTTCCTCGGATGGCGGGCGAGGCGCCGGCCTTGCCTGGCGTGCCCTGTCGGCGGGACGCCGATGGCGCGAGGCCATGACGTTGCGGCGTAAGTTGGAGTGCCGCCCCGGGTAGCGCAACCTCGCTGAGCTTGCAGGACCGCCGAACCGCAAAGGCAAATCCGAAATCCTGAGGTTAATGTCCGCGCTGCGGAAAAGAACCGCTTTAACTGCTGCTTAACGCCATCGGCAAAGTTAATCCGCCCGTGGCTTCCAGGACGCAGCCGGTCAACAAACCGTTCATCGAACGACTCGCATTTGATCGGTCATGCGTCGCGTTCACCTCACCCTCCTCGCGCTCGGCGTCATCGGCGCCGGCCTTGCCGGCTGCGGCAAGTTCCAGAAGCCGCAGCGCGCCCCCTGGCGTGACCAGGCCGAAGCCCAGTGCCTGTCCTCGGGCCAGGTGCAGCTCTCGGCCTATGTCAGCCTGCGCGGCAAGGCGATCGATGGCCCCGGCACCTGCGGCATGGAGAAGCCGCTCAAGGTCGCGGCCTTCGCCAATGGCAGCGTCGCGCTGACCAGCAATGCGACCCTGGCCTGCCCGGTGGTCGCGACGACGGACAAATGGTTCACCGAAGTGGTGCAGCCGGCAGCGATGAACGTGCTCGGCGCGCAGGTGATCGAGATCCGCGCCGGCTCCTATTCCTGCCGCGCCATGAACAACGGCACCGGCACGAGCCGCACATCCGAGCATGCCTTCGGCAACGCCGTCGACGTCTTTTCCTTCCGGCTGAACGACAACCGCGTCGTCACCGTCAAGGATGGCTGGCGCGGCGCGCCGGAGGAGCAGGCCTTCCTGCGCGAGATCTTCGTCGGTGCCTGCGAGCATTTCTCGACCGTGCTCGGCCCCGGCGCCGATCCGATGCACTACGACCATTTCCACATCGACCTGGCCCGTCATTCCAAGGGCCGGCACATCTGCAAGCCGGTGATCAAATACGAGCCCAACTACAACCTGCCGCCGCCGGACCCGGCACGGCCCGACCGGATGGCCCTGCAACAGCAGCAGCCGGCGACGCGCCAGAGCCTGCCGCCGCCGATGGTGGCAAGCAATTCCGGCGGCCTGCTGCGCCAGCCGAGCGGTGGCCTGCGTCCGCCGGGCGCGGTCAGCGGCGGCTATCCGGTCGCTCATCAGCAGCAGGGCGGGCTCGACGGCCAGCGGCGCTATATCGAAGAAGAGGGGCAGCCGCAGATGAGCCGGCGCTACCAGCCGCAGCCGACGCCGAGCGAAATGCGCGGGCCGCTGCAGCTTCCGGGCTCGACGCCGCCGACCGAGGAGCTGATCGTCGGCGACGAGGAAGGCAACGGCATCATCGACAGTGCCCAGCCGGGCGAGGAGCCGCCGATCAACCCGCGCAACGACCCGTTCGCCTACCGGTCGCAGGGCCAGCAGACCGGGTCGCTACGGCGATAGGACTGCCGCGGCGGCCCGCTATACGGGTCGCCGCGACCACCTCGACTCTTCAGACCTTGGCGACTTCGCGAGCGGCTTCGTCGATCAGGGCAGCGACCTCTCCTGCCCGCGAGGCCAGCGAGGCGTGGCTTGCATCGAGCGTCAGGATACGGCGCGGCTTCATCCGCTCGGCCATGCGGTACTGATTGTCGGGATGGATCATCCGGTCATCGGTGGAGAGCTGATACCAGCTCGGCTTCGCCTTCCAGGCCGGCGCGGTGATGGCATCGCCGAAGGTCGACGCCAGCGGCGCCTTCTGCCCGACGGCCATGGCTAGCGCCTCGTCGGCGCTCAGATCCTGGCAGAAGCTCTCATGGAACCTGTCGTAGTTGATCCAGAGATAGCCGTCGCTGTCGGGAGCGAGATTGGCGATCGCCGCCGGGGGTGTCGCCTGGCTGATGCCGCCGGGGCTCTCGCCGGCATCGGGCGCGAAGGCGGCGATGTAGACGAGGCCTGCGACATTCGGCAGATCGCCCGCCTCGGTGATGACGGCGCCGCCATAGGAGTGGCCGACCAGCAGCACCGGCCCCGCTTGCTGCTTCACCATCTTGCGGGTGCGCTCGGCATCATCGGCGAGCGAGGTCAGCGGCATCTCGACCGCACGGAGCCCGGAATGGCCCTTGCGGGCCAGTTCGACGATGACCTTGCTCCAATGAGCGGCTCCGCCCCAGAAGCCATGAACGAGAACGATGGTCGGCCTGGCACTCATCACGTCCTCCACTGTCAGCAGCGAAGCCGCGCGCGAAGCGGAATACGTCCCGCTCGACCAAGCTGGAACGCGACTATGACAGAGGAAATGCGCGGCGGGCTATCGAGCTGACGCCTTAGCGCGAGACCAGCACCTGCCGGCACTCGGCCGGCAAGGCATCGAGTGACATCGGCGGCTTGGGCTTCGGCTTCGGGCCCGGCTTCGGCTTGGGCGGGTTGAAGATCGCCTGATATTGCTTCTCGACCCAGCCATCGAGCTCCGCGCCGCAGCCATCGCCGAAATTGGGCGGCTCCTGACCCTGGCAGCCCTCCATGCCGGCCGGGCAGCTCAGGCGGATGTGGAAATGGTAGTTGTGGCCCCAGATCGGCCGGACCTTGTTCAACCAGGTCTTGTCCGCGCCGGCCTCGCGGCAGAGCGCGACCTTGAGCGCGGGATTGACGAAGATGCGCTCGACTCTGGGCTCGCTCGCCGCCGCCTTGATCAGACGGGTATGCGCCGGCGTCCAGTTCTTCGGGTTGACGTCGCGCCAGTCGGAGCGAGCCATGTTGACCGCCGACATGTTCTCGCGATCGTCGCTGTCGAGCCGCTTCCTCGGCATCGGCGTCAACCAGACATCGGCATCGAGCCCGATCTGGTGCGAGGCATGGCCGGTCAGCATCGGCCCTCCCCGCGGCTGCGAGATGTCGCCGACCAGGAGGCCGGGCCAGCCGGTGAGCTTCGGCACCTCGCTGGCGAACCGCTCGAGGAAGGAGATCAGCTCGGGATGGCCCCAGTTGCGGTTGCGGGCAAGCCGCATGACCTGCCAGTTCTCGCCATCGACCGGCAGCGCCGTCGCGCCGGCCAGGCAGCCGCGGGCATAGGAGCCGATCGAGCGCGCCCTCAAGGCGGCCGGCGTGGTCTTCTGGCCGAACAGCGCGCGCGCCGCATCGGGATAGGCGGCGATATTGGCAGCGCGGGTCTTTGCCTCCGCCTCGCCGGTGGACTGGGCGCGCGCAGCTCCCGCTGTCATCAGCAACGGCAGGAGAATCAGGGGGGCGAAGCGACGAAGCGTTTGCATGGCCGCAGAATCGCAGGCCGCTCGCACCGAGGTCAAGCCACCGCCGGTTCAATGGGCTGGACAGGACGCATGGGAGCCGGCAGCGTCTTCGCTGCCGAAGAACGGGCAGCAAGCCCATCGGTGAGCATATCTGGAGGAGACATCCGACGATGAGCCGTTTCACACTCGACCGCCGGGCCTTGCTCGGCGGCCTCGGCGCCGCGCTCACCTTGCCCGCGGCTGGCCGCGCACAGGGCACCTGGCCGCAAGGGCGCACGCCCAAACTGGTCGTACCGTTCACGGCCGGCGGCGCGACCGACATCCTCGGCCGGCTGGTCGCCGACAAGGTCGGCCAGGCGCTCGGCGCGAGCTTCGTGGTCGAGAACCGGGCCGGGGCCGGCGGCAATATCGGCGTCGAGGCGGTGGCGCGCTCCGAGCCCAACGGCGACACGCTGCTGATCGTCTCGGTCGGCCTCGTCGCCAATCCGGCGCTCTACGCCAAGGTCAATTACGATCCGCTCACCGATTTCGCCCCGATCACCATGGTCGCGCTGGTGCCGAACCTGCTCGTCGTCAGCCCGACACTGAAGGTCAAGGACACCGCCGAGCTGATCGCCTATGGCAAGGCCAACCCCGGCAAGCTCACCTATGCCTCCTCCGGCGTCGGCACCTCGATCCACCTCGCCGGCGAGCTCTTCCAGAAGCTGACCGGCATCAAGATGGTTCATGTGCCCTATCGCGGCTCGGCCCAGGCGATGCAGGACCTGATCGGCGGGCGCGTCGACCTGATGTTCGACAACATCACCGCGGCGCTGCCGCAGGTCCGTGCCGGCACCGTGCGCGGCTTCGGCGTCACCACGGCGCAGCGCGCGCCGACCGCCGCCGAATTCCCGCCGATCAACGATCTCGTGCCGGGCTTCGACGTCTCCTCCTGGTTCGCCCTGTTCGCGCCGGCGAAGACGCCGCAGGCGATCGTCGACCGGATGCAGGCCGAGACCAAGGCGGCGATCGCCGACCCCGTGGTGCGCGGCAAGATGGACCAGCTCGCCGCCCAGCCGGTCGGCAACACGCCGGCGGAGCTCGCCGCTTTCGTGCGCGCCGAGCAGACGAAATGGGTCGGCCTGATCCGCGAGGTCGGCATCAAGGCGGATTGACCGCACGGAACTTACGGTTCGCGCCCGACGTTCTTCCAATGCTCGCTCGCGACAACTGACGAGGCGGGCGGACGAAAGAAGGGGCGCGTACCATGTCCACCCTGCTCATCATCATCCTGCTCGTCATCCTGCTCGGCGGCGGCGGGTATTACGGCCATCGCAGCTATGGCGGCGCCGGCCTCGGCGGCGTGGTCGGCCTGGTACTGACCATCGTGATCGTGCTGTGGCTGCTTGGAGCCCTGGGCGGCCCAGCAGTCAGGGTCTGAGCCCGCCCACACCGGGTTACATCCTCTGTATGCTTGTGAGGGGAAGCTCCGTCGCTACAGTGTTCACGGCGGAGTTCTGCTTCGGGACAGGGTCATGCGCAGGACATTATTTGCGCTGTCGTTGCTGGCGGCAGCAGCCTGTGTGGACTCCGCCCAGGCACAGCTCGCCGACAAGCTGCGGGGATATTCCCTCGATATCGAAGTCAATGCGCGACATGTTTTCGACGGCAATGCCGGCGGAATGGGCGAGACCATCAACACGCGAACGATCAAGGTCTATGTCAGTGAGAAGGGCCGCCTCTTCGATTTTTCAGGCGCATCCGGCACAAGCGCGCGTACGGGCCGCACGCTTGTCGGAGCGGGCGGAGCCGAGGTTGTCGATTGGGGACAGGTCTGGTCGCACGGCCCGATCGGGCAGAGGTGGACAACCACGGGAACGACCTTGATCAGAGAGCGGATCTATCCCTGGGGACGCCAATACATCAATATCAAGATCAGCGGAGATTTCCGCTCCTGCACGGCTTCGACCCAGCTGAAATCCACTCGCGAAGACAAAAAATTTTTCTTTTACGGAATTCCGAACGGCAAGCTGATCCCAGTCGTCGACTATCGACTGACGTCTCAACGTTGCACGATCATGCACGGAAACATTTTCGCATCGACCAGTATCTAGACTGGGCCATACGCAGGAATGACCGTGGCGTTGAGCTGGCTAGTTCGCCAGCTTCCAGACCAGCATGGCGGCGGCGAGATCCTCGAGCGCTGTGCCGACCGACTTGAACAGGGTCACGTCATCGCGCTCGGCAGCGGCGTCGTATTCGCCACGGCAGAGGCCGGCCAGCGTTCCCGAAACCTGTTCAGCCGTATAGGCGCCGGCTTTGATCGCCACGGCGACGTCGCCGCCCTCGTGCAGTGCGGCTTGCGTATCGACGAAGACATGGGCGCGCTGCAGCGCCTCGTCATCGGCCTCGCGCATCGACAGGTTGAAGGCGCCGACGAGATCGAGATGGGCAGTGCGCTTCAGCCAGCGGCCGTGGATCAGCGGCTCACGCGACAGCGTCGCACAGGAGATGAGGTCTGCCTGGCGTGCCTCGGCCTCAAGATTGTCAGCGATGCGCGCTTCGATGCCGTCGCGCGCGAGCTCGGCCACGACCTCGGCGGCAGCCTCGGGCCGCCGTGCCCAGATCGCGATATCCTCGAAATTGCGCACGCTGCGATGCGCCTTGACCAGGAAGGTCGAAAGCGCGCCAGCCCCGACCATCAGCATCCGCTTGGTATCCGGCCGCTCCAGCATGCGCGAGGCGAGCGCGGAGGCCGCCGCGGTGCGCCACAGCGTCAGGCGCGCGCCATCCAGCGCTGCGAGCGGCGCACCGCTCGCTCCGTCCATCAAGAGATAGCTGCCCATCACGCTCGGCAGGCTCACCGCGGCATTGCCGGGGAATACCGTGACGACCTTGGTGCCGAGGAAGGCCGGCTTTTCCTCCGGCGCCGTCCAGGCCGGCATCAGCAGGAGGGTCGCAGCCGCATCCGGGCGCTCGACCTCATGGTGGTGACGCACCGGCGTGACGATGTCGCCGCGGAAGGCCTCGGCGAGCGCATCGACCAAAGCGGGGAAATTCAGCAGGCCGTCGATCTCGGCGGCGGAGAAGAAGCGCATGATGCTGGCGTCAGACGCGGTTGGTCAGCGCCGGCAACGCCGAATCCGGCACGGCGGCGCGCAGCGACTGCGCCTCGCCCCGCAGCTTCTCGGCCTCGCGGCGGTTGACCCGGGCGGCCTTGCGATGCTTGCCCTGCGCCAGCCAGGAGGCGAAACCGCCGATCAGGATGCCGACGGCGATGGCGGCGAGAATCACGGCGAAAAGCGGCAGGTCGAGGGCAAGCGCCGGTGCGTCGCGGCTGATCGGATCGAGCGAGACCCGGACCGGCGCGCGGTTCGCCACCGAGAACAGCACCACGATCAGCGCGACCGGGACGAGCACCAGCGCCTTGAAGAAAGCCTTCATTCCGCTCCTCCAGCCGGCTCAGCCGCCCTTGCCGTTCAGCCGCATGCGCAGCTCCTTGCCGGTCTTGAAGACCGGCACGAATTTCTGGTCGACCTTGACGGAATCGCCAGTGCGCGGATTGCGGCCGACGCGAGCGGCGCGCTCCTTGGTCGAGAAGGCGCCGAAGCCGCGCAGCTCGACCCGGTCGCCGCGCGCGAGCGCCTTGACGACCTCGTCGAGAATCGAGCCGACGATGTTCTCAATATCGCGCTGGTAGAGGTGGGTGTTGCGCTCGGCGATGCGCTGGACGAGTTCTGATTTTATCATGGGTCCAATATAACCGCTTGTAACATCGTCACTTTTCGACGGCAGGCTGCCAGAGCGCCAGGGGCGCGTCAAGCCGCAGTCCAACCGGAGCTTCGGCAGCGCGCGCGAGCAGCGCCGCGAGCGCCTCCAGGCCGGCGGCCCGCGCCATCGCCTCGCTTGCGCTCCACAGCCCGTAAGAGGAGGATTCGCTGCGGCGACGCCAGTCGCGCACGGGCAGATCCTTGCCGACGCCCTTCTCGCGCTCAAGCCAGGCGATCGCCTCCTGCTCGCTGCCGACCTCGTCGATGAGCTTGAGCTTGACCGCCTGGCGGCCGGAATGGACGCGGCCGTCGGACACTGCGGCGATCTCGGGGTCGGCGAGCTTGCGGCGCTCGCCGACCAGCCGCTTGAACCAGTCGTAATTGTCGGCGATCACCCGCGCGGTCTCGGCGGCCGCCTCCGGCGAAGTCGGCTCGAGGCCGCTCGGCGCCGCCTTGAGCGGGCTCGACCGTGTGATCTCGAACTTGACGCCGATGGTGTCGAGCAACCGGGCGACATTGGGAATCTGGGCGATCACGCCGATCGAGCCGACCATCGAGGTCTGGCGGGCGACGATGCGCTCGCTGCCGAGCGCGACGATGTAGCCGCCGGATGCAGCGATACCGTCAACCACCGCGATCACGGGCTTCTTGGCGGCAAGGCGGCGGACTGCATCGTAAACGGCTTCGGAACCGGTCACCGTGCCGCCGGGGCTGTCGATGCTGAGCAGCACGGCGCTGGCGCGGCTGTTCTCGAGCGACTTGATCAGGTCGAGCGTGCGGCGGTCGCCGGAGATGAAGCCGGAAATGGTGACGCGGGCGATATGCGCCTGGGCGGTGCTGCCGGGCAGGCGCCCGCTCCAGACGAGCGCGCCGACGACGGCCATGACGACGACGCCGGCAAGCGCGAGCAACCGCCAGAGCGAGAGCTTGCGCCGCAGGCTGCGACGATCGGCGAGCAGATCGGCATCGGACGACATGTCGGCGGCTCCGGCTCTCACTTTGCGACAGAGGCCTCGCTCCGATCGCTTGCAGGGCAAGCGGGGCGGCGCGGGCTCCAGGGGCCCTGTGATGTAGCCCCCCGGTGCAGGAGGGGCAAGGCAACAATCAGCGCGACAGGATGCCCGGCTCAGGCCGCGGCGAGCGCCCGCTGCCGGTCGAGCGCGAGCAAAGCGAGGCCGCTGGCGACAGAGCGGAAGGCGTCGCCGATATGGATGCGCTGCGGGCTGAAGCGCCGGTCGAACAGGGCGCGCACAGCCGGCACATAGGAGGTGCCGCCGGTCATGAACACCGCCTCGATCTTGTCGCCGGCGACCCCGGCAGCGGCCAGCGCCTCGTCGAGAGCACCTTCGATCGCAGCGACATCCTCGGCGATCCAGCGGTCGAACAGGGCCCGGGTCACGGTCCGGTCGATGCGTACGCCCATCTGGTCGAAGCTCAGCTGCGCCTCCTCCTGCGAGGACAAGGCGATCTTGGTCGCCGAGACGGCGCGGTAGAGCTCGTAGCCGAGATCGTACTCGATCACCGTCATCAGATCCTCCAGCCGTCCGGGCTCGACCGCGTCACGGATCAGCGCCTTGAGCTCGGTCATGGTCTCCCTGCTCTTCATCAGCGAGAGCCGGTGCCATTGCGCGAAAGCGGCATGGTAGTGCGCCGGGATCGGCAGGCGCTTGCCGAAGGAAAGGTAGTCCGAGCCCTTGCCGAGCAGCGGCGAGACCGCGTGCTCGATGATGCGGTAGTCGAAAGTGTCGCCGGCGACGCCGACACCGGCATGGGAGAGCGGAACGGCCTGCAGGGTGCCGTTGCTGCCGGGCTCGAAACGCATCACCGAGAAATCGCTGGTGCCGCCGCCGAAATCGGCGACCAGCATGGTCTGCGGCGTCTTGAGCTCACGGGCATACCAGTAGGCCGCGCCGAGCGGCTCATAGGCGAAATCGACCTTGCTCATCCCGGCCTTGCCATAGGCGGCCGAGAGGCGCGTCAGGGCTAGCTCTTCATCCGGCCGGTCGCCGGCGAAGACGACCGGGCGGCCGGAGAGGACGCTGCGTTCGCCGAGACCGTCCAGCCCGGCGGAGAGGTCGCTCAGGAAGACCGCGATCAGGTCCTCCAGCCGGAAGAGCTTGCCGAACAGGCGCGTCTCCTGGAAGGCGCGGCTCGACAGATGCGTCTTCAGCGATTGCAGGAAGCGGTGCTCGGTGGTCATGCCGAGCGCCATGTCGAGCGCGTCTGGGCCGCTGACATGGGTGACATGGGCGTGGGGCGGGCGGCCCTCGCGCCAGAACATCAGCGCCGAGCGATAGGCGTCGACGGCGCCCTGCCTGGTGGCGAAGCTGCGGGTCGTCACCGAACCATCAGGACGTGCGAGCGCGACCACGCTGTTCGTGGTGCCGAAATCGATCCCGATCGCTGCGTCCTGCATCTTCACCTCCGGCTCATCTCGTCATGGTCGGGCTTGACCCGACCATCTCGGAAACCAGTGCTCTCTGGTCCCGAGATTCTCGGATCTACGCTTCGCTCCGCCCGAGAATGACGCCCTCGGCCGAAACAAAAGCCCGCGCGGATTTCTCCGCGCGGGCCGATGGATTGGTCAGGCCGCTAGTCGCGGCCTGATGATCACTTCTTGTCGGTCGTCGCCTTCTTGAGGGCGGCGCCCAGGATGTCGCCGAGCGAAGCACCCGAGTCGGCCGAGCCGTACGTGGCCATCGCCTCGCGCTCCTCGGCCACTTCCAGGGCCTTGATCGAGACCTGGATCTTGCGGGCCTTCTTGTCGAAGAGGATGACGCGGGCGTCGACCTTCTCGCCGGCCGCGAAGCGCTCGGGGCGCTGCTCGGCACGGTCACGCGCGATTTCGGCGCGCTTGATGAAGGTCGTCATGTCCGTGCCGGCGATCTTGACGTCGAGACCACCGTCCTTGACGTCGATGATCTCGCAGGTCACGACCTGGCCCTTCTTGAACTCGCCGGCATCCACGAAGGGATCGCCGCCAAGCTGCTTCAGGCCGAGCGAGATGCGCTCCTTCTCGACGTCGACATCGAGAACGACCGCCTGGAGCATGTCGCCCTTCTTGTACTCCTCGATCACCTGCTCGCCCGGACGGTTCCAGTCCAGGTCCGACAGATGGATCATGCCGTCGATGTCGCCCTCGAGGCCGAGGAACAGACCGAACTCGGTCTTGTTCTTGACCTCGCCCTCGACCACCGCACCAGCCGGATGCTGCTCGGCGAAGACTTCCCACGGGTTGCGCAGGGTCTGCTTGAGGCCGAGCGAGATACGGCGCTTGACCTGGTCGACTTCGAGGATCGCGACATCGACTTCCTGCGAGGTCGAGACGATCTTGCCGGGGTGGACGTTCTTCTTGGTCCAGGACATCTCGGAGACGTGGATCAGGCCTTCGATGCCCGGCTCCACTTCGACGAACGCGCCGTAGTCCGTGATGTTGGTGACGCGGCCCTTCAGGCGCGTACCGACCGGGTAGCGGGCGGCGATGCCATCCCACGGATCGGCCAGCAGCTGCTTGATGCCCAGCGAGATGCGGTGCGTCTCCTGGTTGATCTTGATGATCTTGACCTTGACCGTCTGGCCGATGGTCACGACCTCGGACGGATGGTTGACGCGGCGCCAGGCCATGTCGGTCACGTGCAGCAGGCCGTCAATGCCGCCGAGATCGACGAACGCGCCGTACTCGGTGATGTTCTTGACGACGCCGTCGATGACCTGGCCCTCTTCAAGCGAGGCGACGAGCTCGGAGCGAGCCTCGGCGCGGGTCTCTTCGAGCACGGTGCGGCGCGAGACGACGATGTTGCCGCGGCGACGATCCATCTTGAGGATCTCGAAGGGCTGCGGCTGACCCATCAGCGGGCCGACGTCGCGGATCGGGCGGATGTCCACCTGCGAACGCGGCAGGAAGGCGACGGCGCCGTCGAGATCGACGGTGTAGCCACCCTTGACCGTGTTGAAGATGTTGCCCATGACCTTCTCGCGGGCCTCGAACGCCTTCTCGAGCTTGACCCAGCTCTCTTCGCGGCGGGCCTTGTCGCGCGAGATGACGGCTTCGCCGAGCGCGTTCTCGATCCGGTCGAGATAGACCTCGACCTCGTCGCCGACCTTGAGCTCCTCGTCCCGGCCCGGGCCGGTGAATTCCTTGAGGGCGACGCGACCTTCGGTCTTCAGACCAACGTCGATGATCGCCATGTCCTTCTCAATGGCAACGACCTTGCCCTTGATGACGGTACCTTCGAGGGCCTCGTTCCGGGTGAACGATTCCTCGAGCAGGGCGGCGAAATCCTCGCGGCCCGCGCTATAGCTTTCGACAGCTGACATATGTGCTCCTGAACGCCGGCCGCGTATCCCGCGGATGTCCGGCATGGCGCCGATTGGGTTGGTGCTGCGTTCCGGATCGATCCGCGCGGTGCTCCGGTTTCCGGAGCGTGCCATCCCATGGACGGCGGCGCCTGGCCGCAGGGGCCGATCCGCATCCGACGATCCGTTTTCCAAACACGAAACGGGAGCCGGCCGCTTTGGCCGCCCCCGGCTGTGATCGATCACGGCCCTTCGGACGGGGCTGATGTAGTCGATCCGACCGAGCGGGGCAAGGCTTTCGGGTTACTTGCCGTTACGTCAGCCTCATGACAACAATCGGCGGGCGCGAACCAAGCCCGCCAACTGCAGGGATGCGGGGCCTTTCCAGCAGCGAATAGCGTTCTGACACCGCCATCAACCGGGGCCGGCTGCGCATCTGCGTGCAGTCGTGAAAGGAGCTTCACGCATGCACAGATTCCTGGCCGGCACAGCGACCCTCGCGGCGGCCCTGCTCACGGCGACCATCACACAGGCGCAGACCGCCGCGCCGAAGGAGCGCATCCAGCGCGGCGAGTATCTGGCCAACATCATGGATTGCGCCGGCTGCCACACGCCCGGCATCTTCCTCGGAAAGCCGGACATGGCACGCAAATTCGCCGGCTCCGAGGTCGGCTTCCAGATTCCCGGACTCGGCACCTTCTACCCGCCGAACCTGACGCCGGACGCTGACACCGGCCTCGGCCGCTGGAGCGAGCAGGACATCGTCAAGGCGGTCCGCACCGGCGCCCGGCCGGATGGGCGCATGCTCGCTCCTGCAATGCCGTACCGGAGCTATGCAAAGCTGACCGATGCCGACGCGCTCGCTCTGGCGAGCTATCTGAAAAGCCTGCCGGCGATCCGCAACCAGGTGCCCGCACTGGCCGGCCCGTCGGAGAAGGCGCCGGGTCCCTATCTCACCGTCGCCAGCCCCTGACCCCTCATCGCGAGCCGGGCGCATATGCGCCCGGACGGGTTGCGGGCGCGGCTGCGGCTCCCGATCTTTCCGCGCGAAGCCCGGCGCCAAGCCGGAGCGATGCAAGGGAAAAGCCCGATGTTCCCGCTTTCCATCCTCGACCTCGCCTTCATTGCCGAGGGTTCGACCGCAGCAGACGCCCTCCACAACAGCCGCGACCTCGCCCAGCATGCCGAGAGGCTCGGCTACACCCGCTTCTGGCTGGCCGAGCATCACAACATGACCGGCATCGCCAGCGCCGCGACCTCGGTCGCGATCGGCTATGTCGCCGAAGGCACAAAGACGATCCGCGTCGGCGCCGGCGGCATCATGCTGCCGAACCATTCGCCGATCGTGATCGCCGAGCAGTTCGGCACGCTGGAGACACTCTATCCCGGCCGCATCGACCTCGGGCTCGGCCGCGCGCCCGGCACCGACCAGCGCACATGGCGGGCGCTGCGGCGCGAGGCCGATGCCTCCGAGCGCTTCCCGCAGGACGTGCTCGAATTGCAGGCTCTGCTCGGCCCGCTGCAACCGGACCAGGTGATCCAGGCGGTGCCGGGCACCAACACCAATGTGCCGCTCTGGATCCTCGGCTCCAGCCTGTTCGGCTCGCAGCTCGCCGCCGTGCTCGGGCTACCCTATGCCTTCGCCTCGCATTTCTCGCCGGATGCGCTGATGGACGCGCTTTCCGTCTATCGCGAGCGCTTCCAGTCCTCGGCGCAGCTCGACAAGCCCTATGCCATGGTCGGCTGCAACGTCATCGTCGCCGAGACCGACGCGGAAGCGCAGCGCCTCTTCACCTCTGTGCAGCAGCGCTTCACCGATATGCTGCGCAATCGGCGCGGCCTGCTACCGAGGCCGATCGACGACATCGATACCTACTGGTCGGGGCCTGAAAAGGCACAGGCGCAGCGCATGCTGGCCTGCTCCTTCGTCGGTTCGCGCGAGAGCGTGCGGGCGCAGTTGCAGGCCTTTATCGAGAAGACCAGAGCGGACGAATTGATCGTCGCCTCGGCGATCTTCGATCACGCCGCCCGCAAGCGCTCCTACGAGTTGCTTGCCGAGATCCAGCCGGCTCTGGGACTGGCGGCGGTCGCCGCCTGACCGAGCCGCTGCTCAGGAGCGGCGCTCATGTTCGGCTGCGGTGAGGTTTCCCCGCAGCCGCACCATCGCCTCGCGCAAATGGCGTTGCCCCTCGGGAGCCAGGCCCGTCGCCCGCTGCATGCTGACCCGGACCGCCCTGCCCCGCTCGCGCAGAGCCCGGCCCTGTGCGGTCAGGTTGACGCGGACCTGCCGCTCATCCTGCGGATCGCGCCGGCGCGTCACCGCGCCCATCGCCTCCAGCCGCTTCAGCAGCGGCGTCAGCGTGCTGGAATCGAGGAAGAGCTTGTCGCCGAGCTGGCCGACGGTCTGGTCGGTTTCCTCATAGAGGGCGACCAGCGCGATATATTGCGGATAGGTCAGCCCGAGCTCGTCGAGCAGCGGCTTGTAGACGCGGTTGAAGGCGAGATTGGTCGAATAGACCGCAAAGCAAAGGAATTCGTCGAGCCCCGGCAGCCTGTCGGCCCCACCTGGCTGATCCGCCTGTCCTGTCTCGTCAATCAATGCGCATCTCCCGGCGAAGGATCGCTCACAGATATTTGATGCACGATTTATTTTCAAGCGATTGAGTGACTCGTCTCGTTGATTTACTTATCGCACGATCAAATCGTTCGATAAGTAAATTACTGGAGGACGGCATGACCCGCATCGTTCCCTTGACCGCCACGGAGCCCGCCCAGAGCCCAGCAGAATCGATTTCGGCTCTGCGCCGCCTGCTGGCCGCCGCGATGCTGGCCGCGACCGCGAGCTTCGCGATGACCTGCAGCGCCTTCACCGGGCCGCGCAGCTACGGCCCAAGCCCGATCACGACGTCTGACGCCCCGCCACGGCGCGGCACGGTTCGGTCCTGACAGTCGCCTGAGGAGACGATCTCATGAACTTCGTTCTGGCCTATCTCGCCGGCGTCCTGACCATCGCCAGCCCCTGCATCCTTCCGGTCCTGCCCTTCGTGCTGACGCGGGCCGGCCAGCCCTTCCGGACCAGCACCTTGCCGATGCTGCTGGGCATGGCTCTGACTTTCGCGGGGGTCGCGAGCCTCGCTGCTGTCGCTGGCAACTGGGCGATCGCGCTCAATCACCATGGGCGCACCGTCGCACTCGGACTCGTCGCGCTGTTCGGGCTCGCCTTGCTGTTCCCGGCCCTGGCCACGCGCCTGGCCGGCCCGCTGACCGCGGTCGGCGAGAGGCTGATACGCCTGGCGGGCGCGGACGGCCGCAGCGACCTGCGGCCGGCCTCCTCGGCTTTGCTCGGCGTCGCCACCGGCCTGCTCTGGACGCCCTGCGCCGGCCCGGTGCTGGGGCTGATCCTGGCGAGTGCGGCCCTGGGCGGGCCGAGCCTCAACACCGCGCTCCTGCTCTTCGCCTATGCCGCCGGCGCTGCCACCACGCTCGTTGCCGTGCTGCTGCTCGGCAACCGGCTGCTGGCCTGGGCGCGGCGGCCTGCCGCCTCGGTCGAGCCGCTGCGCCGCGGCCTTGGTGTCGCCGTGGTCGCGAGCAGCGTTGCGATCGCCTTCGGCTTCGACAGCAGCGTCCTCACTCGCCTCTCGGCACCGACCACTGCCGCGATCGAGCAGCGGCTGATCGACCTGACCTCTCCCGGCATGCCCGAGTTGGTTACGAGCGCGCAGGCGCAGCCCGTGTCCAAGCCGCTCTTCGGCGCGAGGCAATGGCTCGACCGCGAGCCGATCACCGCCGAAGCTGTGCGCGGCAAGGTCGTGCTGGTGAACTTCTGGACCTATTCCTGCATCAACTGCCTGCGCACCTTGCCCTATGTCCGGGCCTGGGCCGAGAAGTACAAGGATCAAGGCCTCGTCGTGGTCGGGGTGCACACGCCGGAATTCGCCTTCGAGAAGGACCCCGCCAATGTGCGCAAGGCCGTCGCCGCGCTCGGCGTGAGCTATCCGGTCGCGATCGACAACGACTATGCGGTCTGGCGCGCCTTCGGAAACCAGGCCTGGCCGGCGCGCTATTTCATCGACGCGCAGGGGCGCACCCGCCATCACGAGTTCGGCGAGGGCGACTATGCCGCCTCCGAGCGGGTGATCCAGTCGCTGCTCGCCGAAGCTGGCGGCAAGGTCGAGCCCGGCGTCGCCAAGGTCTCGGCCGAGGGCGCGCAGGGAGCACCCGACTTCGCCAATCTGCGCTCGCCCGAGACCTATCTCGGCCATGCCCGGACCAATGGCTTCGCCTCGCCCGGTGGGATCAGGGCCGACGCGCCGGCCAGCTACGAGGCCGCTACCGCCCCGCGCCTCAACCAATGGAGCCTGTCGGGCAATTGGACCATCGCCGGCGAGTTCGTCGCGTCGCAGCAGGCGGGCGGGCGGATCAACCATCGCTTCCATGCCCGCGACCTGCATCTGGTCATGGGCCGCGCGCCCGGCAGCCCGCCTGTCCGCTTCCGCGTCACCATCGATGGCGCCGCGCCGGGTAGCGCCCATGGCGCCGACATCGACGCCGAGGGCTACGGCACGATCGGTGACGAGCGGCTCTACCAGCTGGTTCGCCAGGACGATGCGGTGAAGGCGCGCGACTTCAGCATCGAATTCCTCGACCCCGGCGCCCGCGCCTACGCCTTCACCTTCGGCTGAGCAGGCCGCCAATCCGGACAAGAACGGGAGGACAGCATGAAGCTCTATGTCAACGAAGTCTCGTCGGCGACCGCGCGGGTGCGCATCGCGCTCGCCTTGAAGGGGCTCAAGGTCGAGGAGGAACGCATCACCATCTTCGGCGACGATGCGACCAGCCGAAGCCCGGAGTTCCGCGCTCTCAACCCGCAAGGGCTGGTTCCCGCGCTCCTCACCGACAAGGGCGCACTGCTCACTCAGTCGCTGGCGATCGTCGGTTATCTCGACGAGATCCAGCCTGAGCCGGCGCTGCTACCTGCAGAGCCGGAGGATAGAGCCTTCGCCCGATCGATCGCGCTCGCCATCGTCGTCGAGATCCATGCGTTGCTCCCGCCGCGCATCGGGAATCGCTTGCGAAGCCTTCCCGGCGTCGGCTCCGAGGAGGTCGCGAGCTGGAACCGGCATTGGGTGAGCGAAGGGCTCGGCGCCGTCGAGGCGCTGATCGCAAGGCGGCGTACCGGCCGCTTCGTCGTCGGTGACCGGCCGTCCATCGCCGATATCGTGCTGTTCCCGCAGATGGTCGGAGCCACCCGCATCGGGCTTGATATCGCGCAATGGCCCAATATCGCCGAGATCGCCGGCCATTGCCGCGCCATTCCGGCCTTTGCCGAAAACGCGCCGGTTTCGCCGAAATAGCGGGCGTCAGCCCGCCCTGACCTGCGAAGGCGAGCGGCCGAAGCGCTTGCGGAAGCTGCGGTTGAAATAGGAGAGGTCGCCGAAGCCGACCTCGAAGGCGACGCCGCTGATCGTGACGGCGGCGTCCTCGGCCGACATCAGCTTGAGCCAGGCGCGTTCGAGTCGCCGCTCCAGCACATAGTCGGAGAAGGTGCGCCCTTCCGCGCCGAAGGCTTTCTGGATGGCGCGCGGAGTCACGCCATAGAGCCCGGCGATCATGTCGATCGAGAGCTCGCGCCGCTCCAGCCTGGTCTCGATATCGGCCTTGATCGCAGCGAGCCGGCCGCCACGCCGCGGCGTCGCCGTAGCGGGCGGCGCGCTGCGGTCGGCCAGCATCACGCCGATCAAATCGTGGACATGGCCGATGGCGAGATCGCGCAGCGGCGCCGAGTTGAGCGGAAACAGGCCGCGCAAGAGCAGCGCGCCGTAATGCGCCAGTACCTGCAGGCCGCGATTGCCACGCGGAATCGTTTGCATCAGCTCGTCGGAAGCGAGCTCTTTCAGCGCCGGCAAACGCACCGGATCGAGCGCGATCAGGTCGATCCGGCCGAGCTCGACCAGAGTGAAGCGCGTCTCCTGTGCTAGATCGACAACGGCGGCATCCCGCGCGCGCAGCGAGATGCGGCGTCCCGCCTGCTCGATCACGCAGCGGCCATCCGAGGGGCGGACGAGGATGTAGCGCGGCTCCTGCCCGCCTTGTCGCGCCGGCCAGGTCCAGGGCGTCGCCGGGGAAAAGCAGGACATCAGCCCGATATCGGGCCGCGTCGTCAGCATGCTGCGGGCAGCGAAAGGCAAGGCGGCCTCGGCGCGGATGTCATCGCGCTCGGGCACATGTCCGAAAACCCTGTGCGCCATCGCCTGGACTTCCTCGGACGCGGCTTCGCCCGAGACCAGCCAGAACGGCGCGAAGGTCTCGCCCTCGGCAGCCTTCGCGCCACCAGACCGTTGCAGCGCTGCCACAGCCATCTCGTCCCGCACCAGAGTTCGCTTTTGTCCCATAGCGCGTTCGCGCAAGTCCAAGATGATGCTTTCGCTATAACTTTAGAGAATGCAAGAACTCAACACATCGAGAGATTTTGTCGCAGAGATCAATGAATAAAGCTAGTTTATTCTAGTTCTAAACTAAGATCGAAACGGCACCACAACTTCAGATCGAAAGACCCGGAGCGACACCTACCCGCCCTGGATACCGATCCGGACCAACGACGACAGGTGTCTTCATGAGCAAGCGCGCTTCCCTCGCCATCAGCCTGCCGGCTCTGCTTTGCGCCTCGGCTGCGGTGGCGCAGTCGCCGTCCCAATCCAATGTCATCGACCTCGACACGATCACCGTCACGGCGGCGCGCACCGAGCGCAGCACGGCCGAGACGCCGCAATCGATCCAGGTGCTGGACCGGGCGCAGATCGAGGAGCAGCTCAAGTTCAACCCGAACGCCGCGGCGGCGCTCGGCAAGCTGGTGCCGGGCTATTCGATGTCGACGCAGACGGTATCGAGCGCCTCGGAGAATTATCGCGGCCGCGACCTGCTGGTGCTGATCGACGGCGTGCCGATGAACACGCCACTGCGCGACGTCTCGCGCATCCTCTCGCTGATCGACCTCAACACGGTCGAGCGCATCGAGATGGTCGCCGGTGCTTCCAGCCTCTACGGCGCCGGCGCGACCGGCGGCACCGTCAACTTCATCACGAAGAAGGCGGCGGACGGCAAGCCGCGTGTCACGGTCAACACCGCCGTGCGCGGCTTCACCCAGGCTCTCGGCCGCTCGCTGGCGCCGGAAGCCTCGGTCACCGTCTCCGGCAAGATCCCCAACGGTTTCGACTACCTGATCTCCGGCAGCGCCCGCGGCGCCGGCCGCACCTATGACGGCAAGGGGCGCGAACTGCCCTCCGACGGCCTGCTCGGCCAGGGTGGCGGCGACCGTTACAAGGCAGGCAACCTGCTCGCCAAGCTCGGCTATGATTTCGACGCCAGCAAGCGCATCGAGCTGCAAGGCTCGCTGATCGCCTTCGATCAGGACCCGAAATACCTGACCAATTACGCCGCGCCCTTCGCCCGGCCGGACCGGACCCGGCTCTACACCGGCCAGAACGTCATCGAGGACACCAAGTCGGTCTCGCTGCGCTACAGCGACAGCGACTTCGCCCTCGGCAAGCTCAGCCTGCTCGGCTACTACAACGACATCAAGAAGCGCTTCAATTACTCGGCCTTCTCCTACCCCTACAACAGCCAGGTCTACTACTCCTTCAACCCGGCCTCGCCGACGAGCCCCGACAACCAGACCACGCTCTATTCGCAGCGCGGCGGCGTGAACCTGACGATCGACACCCCGCTCGATCGCATCCTGCCCGGCGCCAAGTTCACCTGGGGCGGCGACCTCAACCAGGAGAAGACCTGGCAGACCCTGACCAATGGCCAGGACGTGTTCACGCCACTGAAGCAGACGACGAGCGCCGCCTTCGGCCAGTTGCAGATCCCGATCGGCGAGCGGATCACCCTGCGCGGCGGCCTGCGCTACGAATACTTCTCGCTGGATGTCAGCGACTATGTCCGCCCGGCCGCCTATGCGGCGGTCGCCGCCAACAATGCGCAGGGCTATCAGAGCTTCGTGCTGCCGGCGCTCAACGTCACCGGCGGCAAGTTCGACTACAAGGCCTGGACCGGCAATCTCGGCGCCACTGTGAAGCTCTCCGAGACCAGCGAGATCTTCGGCGGCTTCTCGCAGGGTTTCGCCCTGCCGGATGTCGGCGCCTTCACAAGGCGGGCCGGCATCTCCACTGCCTATGCCTGCCCGGTCACCAATGTGAACTGCCTGCCGGCCAACCGGCGCAGCATCAGCTATGCCGCGATCGCGCCGGAAGCCCAGATCGTCAACAATTACGAACTCGGCATCCGCGGCAGCCATGGTATCTTCAAGGGCTCGCTGACCGGCTTCATCAGCACGTCCAGCAAAGGCGTGACCTTCGACCAGGCGAGCAACACGATCTCGCAGCAGCGGGAACGAATCTGGGGCGTCGAGGCGACCGGCGACGTTGCCGTCACCGAGCAGTTCACCCTCGGCACGGTCCTCTCCTATCGCGAGGGCCGCTACGACACCAATGGCGACCGCAAGCTCGACAGCGCCCTGCCGAACAACAGGATCGGCTCGCCCTATCGCGGCATGCTCTATGGCAGCTATCGCTTCACCAATGGCATGCAGCTCAGGCTCGAAGGCGAGGCCTTCTCGGATCGCGACGTCGCGACCGACCTGCGCGGCACCCGCAACAAGCTGAAGGGCGCCGCCACCATGAACGTCGCCTTCACCGCCCCGGTGCTCGAGGGCGAGGCCTATGTCGCGGTCAACAACCTGTTCGACCGCAACTACCAGAACCCGACCGCGACCTCGGTGCGCAACCTCGCCAACTACGCCTGGGGCCGCACCGTGACGCTCGGCTTCCGCAAGACCTTCTGACCATGGTCAGCCTCGACAGCGACGCCGACGGCATCGTGACGCTACGCTTCGCACCGCCCTATGCCGATAATGACGAGCGCGCCTATCTCGACGCGCTCGCCGAGCTCGGCCGGCGGCAGGAGCCCTTCCTGCTGCTCACCGTCTTCGGCGGCGGCCGCAAGCTATCGCAAGCCGGCGAGCGCGAGCAGGCGATCTGGTTCAAGCGGACACGGGCCCAGTTCGGCGCGCTCTGCGGCGCCTGCGCGATCGTCCGCCCGGGCGCGACTGAGGCGATGGCCGACGTCTTTCGCCGGCTCTGGTCCTTCCCGATCAGCCTGGAGACGGACGAAGCCGCGGCCCGTGCCTTCCTGCTGAAGCACCGGAGAGCGGCATGAGCGCGGGCGAAGCGGCCATCGGCGCAGCGCCGACCAGCAATGCGGCACGCTACCGGCTCTTCGCCGTGCTCGGCGGCCTGTATCTCGCGCAGGCGATCCCATCCTATCTCTTCGTCGCGGCGCTGCCGCCGATCATGCGCGAGGCCGGCGTCTCGCGCACCGCCATCGGTTCTATGAGCATCCTGCTCCTGCCGCTGGTGATCAAATTCGTCTGGGCGCCGTGGATCGACCGGATCAGGCCGTTCGCCCGGGCGCACCGGGCCGGCTGGGTGTTCATCACCCAGACCGGCACGATCCTGTGCATCCTTGCGCTGATCGCGGTCGGACCGCTCGATGTCACCAAGATCATCGCGATCGGCTTCGTCGCGTCACTGCTGATCTCGACGCAGGACATCGCCACCGACGGCTATGCCGCGAAATATCTGCCGGAGGCCGACCGGGCGATCGGCAATGCCATCCAGGGCGGTTCGATCGCCTTCGGCGTCGTCATCGGCGGCACGCTCGGCCTCGTCCTGCACCATGCCATCGGCTGGACCGGCATGCTCGTCACCATCGCCGCGATCTCGCTCTTGCCGCTCGTCGCGGCGGCGATGATGCGCGAGGGCGATCCGACGCCGGCAGAGACGGCCAAGCGCCCGTCGATCCGGGCCTTCCTGCGCCGGCCGGAAGCGCGCCAGATTCTCTGGATCGCGCTGATCTACCGCGCGAGCGAGGGGCTGGTGAAGGCGATGGAGGGCTCCTACCTCGTCGATGCCGGCGTGCCGCTCAACCAGATCGGCTATCTCTCCGGGATATCGGCGACGACGGCGGGCCTCGCCGGCTCGGCGATCGCCGCCTGGCTGGTGAAACGCCGGGGCATCGCCTTCGTGCTGGCTCTGCTTGGAGGCTTGCGCACGCTCTGCTTCCTGCTCTTCGCCTGCCATGCGCTCGGGGCCGTGGTCGGCGCCTGGCCGCTGTTCGGCGCCGCCGGCTTCCAGACACTGATCCGCTATATGGAGATCGTCGCGCTCTATTCGCTGTTCATGGCGGTGACGACCTCCGAGCAGCCCGGCACCGACTTCACCATCCTCGCTTGCGCGCAATTGCTGGTCTACCTTGCCGGCTCGATGCTGGCCGGCAAGCTCGCCGATACGCTGGGCTATGGCGCGCTGTTTTCGCTGGCGACGGCGATCTCGGCGGTCGCGGTGATCGCGACAGTCAGGATGATGGCGCGCAGCAGCGTCGGAAAGCCGGCCTGACCGGCGCAAAGCGCTCGCTGCGAGCGACGGCGCCTTCCCTAGCGTCGTCCTTCATGCAAGGTTGCCGGCGAGATTGCCTGTGCCGCAAGATCGCCTGAGCCGAAGGAGAACACCATGGGTTGGGTCGTCCTTGGATTGATCGTCGTCGTCGTGGTCTGGCTGATCATGACCTATAACGGCCTCGTCGCGATGCGCCAGCGCGTCAACCAGGCCTTCGCCGACATCGACGTGCAATTGAAGCAGCGCCACGACCTGATCCCGAACCTGGTCGAGACCGTGAAGGGCTACGCCACTCACGAGAAGGAGACCTTCGACGCGGTGATCAAGGCGCGCAACCAGGCTCAGGCTGCAACCGGCCCGCACGACCAGGCCGTGGCCGAACAGCAGCTCACCGGCGCGGTCGGCCGCCTGCTGGCGCTGGGCGAGGCCTATCCGGACCTGAAGGCGAGCGCAAACTTCCAGCAGCTCCAGCAGGACCTCGGCAATGTCGAGGACAAGCTCGCCGCGGCCCGGCGCTTCTTCAACAACGCGGTCAGCGAGTTCAATGCGGCGATCCAGGCCTTCCCGGCGGTGTTCTTCGCGCCGCAGATGGGCTTCTCCCCGCGCGAATTCTTCGATGTCGGCGAAGAGACGCGCAAGCAGATCGAAGTCGCGCCGACCGTGAAGTTCTGAGCGCCGCGACAGGCGTCACAACGGAGCTGCGGCGATGCCGGGGGAAGCCTTCGGGCTCTACACCCATCAGCGCAACAACCGGATCAGGTCGACCGCCCTGATCATCGGGCTCTTCCTGATGGTCTACCTGACCGTCTGGGGCGTGATGCTGGTCGGCTATGGCTATGTCGGGGTGCCGCGCGGACGCACGGTGCTGAGCTTCGTCGGCCAGCGCTTCTGGTCCTGGCTGCCCTTCATCACGCTCGCCACCGGCGCCTGGGTCCTGATCGGCTTCAAGATCAATGTCGGACTGATCGAGGCTGTCTCGGGCGCCGAAGGCGTGACGCGGGAGGCCCAGCCCAAGCTCTACCGGATGCTGGAGAACCTCTGCATCTCGCGCGGCATGGTGACGCCGAAGCTCGCCATCATCCAGAGCGACGCGCTCAATGCCTTCGCCAGCGGCGTCAACGACAAGCAATTCACGGTGACGCTGACCACCGGCCTGATCGAGCAGCTCAACGACGCCGAGATCGAGGCGGTGATCGCCCATGAGCTGACGCATATCCGCAATGGCGACGTCCGGCTGATGGTGATCGCCGTGGTGATCGCCGGCATCATCTCCTTCGTCGGCGAGGTGCTGTTCCGCAATCTCGGGCGGGTTCGCATCTCCTCCGACGGCGACAAGAAGGGCAGCGGCTTTGCGATCATCCTCGGCTTTGCGGTGATCGCAGTGGCCTGGCTGCTCGCCGTGCTGATCCGGCTGTCGCTGTCGCGGGCCCGCGAATATCTCGCCGATGCCGGGGCCGTCGAGCTGACCAAGAACCCGGACGCGATGATCTCGGCGCTGCTCAAGATCTCGGGACGAGCCGACATCGACAATGTTCCGTCAGGCGTGATGGACATGTGCTTCGAAAACGATCCCGACGATTTCGCCGACCTGTTCTCGACCCATCCTTCCGTCACCAAGCGGGTGCAGGCGCTGGTGCAGACCGCCGGCGGGCGCCTGCCGCCGGAAGCACCGCCCGGCCCGCCGAAGATCAGCGAAAGGCAGCCTTTGCCGGAGATCGCCCAGACCTCGGCGATGCATGGGCCATGGTCGCGGCCGGCACCGCCGGCGGGCGGCTAGCGCCCGTCTGTCGCCCAGCCGAGCGCTTCCTCCAGCCGGTCGTCGCCCCAGAACAGTTCGCCGTCACCGGTCACGAAGGTCGGCGCGCCGAAGATGCCCAGCGATTTGGCGAGCTCGGTCTCGGCCTTGAGCCGGCCCTTGACCTCCTCGCTGCGCGAGGCCGGGAAAGCGCTGGCGGGATCGGCCCCGGCTTCGCGCAATGCCGCGTTCAGCACCGCCTCCTCGGCGATATTGCGGCCTTCGCAGAATTGCGCTCGGAAGAGGGCCTTGGAAAAGGTCGGCAGCCAGCCGGCTTCGCGTCCGGCCAGCGCGAGCCGCGCCGCGACAAGCGAATTCTGCGGGAAGACTTCGGGACGGACGATGGCGAATCCGTTGCGGCCGGCACGGCGCGCCACATCGCGCCACATATAGCGGCCCTTGTTCGGATAGAGATTGAAGGGGGAGCTGGTCCAGCCCTGCGCGGCGAAGATCGGCCCGAGCAGGAACGGCCGCCAGCGCACGCTCACCCCGGCTGCCTCCGCCAATTCCTCGATCCTGAGAGCGCTGAGGCAGGAATAGGTCGACGCGAACTCGTACCAGAAATCCAGAACAGGACGATTCGGCATCTCACCCCCAACCAGCAACGCTTCGCTCCGCCCGCATCGCAGGCAGCAATCCATCAGCAGATGACGCCAGATCGATCAGAAGGTTCCGATTGCGTCGCCCCGAACCCTGCGATAGTGCCCGGTTACGTCCGAAATGCGGCCGGCCAGGTCGCATTCTCTACTCCAGGCACGAGCCCTCGTGCCGCCATTGCAGGAAGACCAGTCCATGGCCGACAAGCGCGTGAACAAGGTCGTGCTCGCCTATTCCGGCGGACTCGACACCTCGATCATCCTGAAGTGGCTGCAGACCACCTATAATTGCGAGGTCGTGACCTTCACCGCCGACCTCGGCCAGGGCGAGGAGCTGGAGCCGGCCCGCCAGAAGGCGCTGCTGCTCGGCATCAAGCCGGAGAACATTCATATCGAAGACCTGCGCGAGGAATTCGTCCGCGACTACGTCTTCCCGATGTTCCGGGCCAATGCCGCCTATGAGGGCGTCTATCTGCTGGGCACCTCGATCGCCCGCCCGCTGATCGGCAAGAAGCTCATCGAGATCGCCGACCGCGTCGGCGCCGATGCGATTTCCCACGGCGCGACCGGCAAGGGCAACGACCAGGTCCGCTTCGAACTGACCGCCTATGCACTGAAGCCCGATGTCCAGGTGATCGCGCCCTGGCGCGAATGGGATCTGCGCTCGCGTGAGCAGTTGATCGCCTTCGCCGAGCAGCACCAGATCCCGATCGCCAAGGACAAGCGCGGAGAGGCGCCGTTCTCCGTCGACGCCAACCTGCTGCACGCCTCCTCCGAGGGGAAGGTGCTGGAAGACCCGGCACAGGAAGTGCCGGACTATGTCTATTCGCGCACAATCTCGCCCGAGGAGGCGCCGGACAAGCCGACAGTGATCTCGATCGACTTCGCCAAGGGCGATGCGGTCGCGATCGATGGCGTCCAGCTCTCGCCGGCCAAGCTGCTGGCCAGGCTCAACGAGCTCGGCCGCGACAACGGCATCGGCCGGCTCGACCTGGTCGAGAACCGCTTCGTCGGCATGAAGAGCCGCGGCATGTACGAGACCCCCGGCGGCACGATCCTCGCCGTGGCGCACCGCGCCATCGAGTCGATAACGCTCGACCGTGGCGCCGCCCATCTCAAGGACCAGCTGATGCCGCAATATGCGGAGCTGATCTATAACGGCTTCTGGTTCTCGCCGGAGCGCGAGATGTTGCAGGCGTTGATCGACAAGAGCCAGGAGTTCGTCGCCGGCCAGGTGCGGCTCAAGCTCTACAAGGGCGGCGTCCATGTCATCGGCCGCTCCAGCCCGTATTCGCTCTACGACCAGGATCTCGTCACCTTCGAAGAGGGCGCCGTCGCCTACGACCACCGCGACGCCGCCGGCTTCATCAAGCTCAACGCGCTGCGCTTGCGCACGCTCGGCCAGCGCAAGCGCAAGCTGGGTCTCTGACACCATCCGATAGAATAACGCTGGTCATCCCGGTCGCCCGGGATGACCAGTTTTTTTTACCGGTGACGCCGCGGTACGGCGATCAGATCTCGATCTCCACGCCGACCTCGACGACCTGCTTGGCCGGGATGTGGAAATGCGCAGCGGACCGCTCGGCATTGCGCTGCATGAACGCGAAGAGCGCTTCGCGCCACATCGCCATGCCCGCGATCTCAGCGCGCGGAATGACAGTCTCGCGGCCGATATAATAGGACATCCCGGCGAGATCGACGCCCGGCAGCAGCCCGCGTTCGATGCCGCAGCGCAAGCCGTTCGGGATATGCGGCGTTTCCATGAAGCCGAAATGCAGGATCACGCGCGTGACGCTGGGCGCGAGCTCGATCAGCTCGATCCGGTTCTCGTCGGAGACGCGCGGAATCTCCTCGAGCTTGCCAGTCACCAGCAGGATGCGCTCGTGCAGGGCGTGGTTGTGGCGGACGAAATGCGTCAGCGACAGCGGCAGCCCGCGCGCAGCCGAGGCGAGGAAGGCGGCCGTGCCCGGCAAGCGCAGCGGCGGGTTCGTCGCCAGCATGTCGAGGAAGGCTTTCTCCGGCTCGCGCTGGCGGCTGCGGGCCGCCTCGACCAAGGCGAGGCCTCGGCGCCAGGTCAACATGACCACCGTCAGCACCAGCGCCAGCAGCAGCGGATACCAGCCGCCCTCGTGCAGCTTCGACAGGTTGGCCGAGAAGAAGGCGAGGTCGATCAGCAGGAAGAAGCCGTTGACCGCCACGACGAGGATCGGGTTGTAGCCCCATTTCAGCGCGATCAGCGCCGCCAGCCCGGTGGTGATCGCCATCAGCAGGGACACTGCAATGCCGTAAGCGCCGGCCAGCGCATCGGATGAGCGGAACATGAAGACCGAGGTCAGGGTCGCCAGGCAGATCAGCCAGTTGACGATCGGGATGTAGATCTGCCCCTTCTGATCATGCGCCGTGTGCTGAATGTGGATGGCCGGGAAGAGGCCGAGCTGCACGGCCTGCCGGGTCAGTGAGAAGGCACCGGTGATCACCGCCTGCGAGGCGATGACTGCGGCAGCCGTCGCGAAGAAGACCATCGGGTAATGCGCCCAGTCCGGGGCGAGCTGGTAGAACGGGTTGTCGATCGCCCCGGGCTGGGTCAGCAGCAGGCCGCCCTGGCCGAAATAGTTGAGCATCAGCGCCGGCAGCACCACCGTCAGCCAGGCGATGCGGATCGGCAGCGGGCCGAAATGGCCCATATCCGCATACATCGCCTCACCACCGGTCACCGCCAGGAAGGTCGCGCCGAGAACCGCGAATCCGACCACCGGGGCGGTGTGGGTGATGAAGTAGAGAGCGTTGAAGGGATTGATCGCAGCCAGAATGCCCGGCGCCATCAGGATGCCCCGGATGCCGAGCAATGCGAGCGCAATGAACCAGAGCAGCATGATCGGCCCGAAGAGCTTGCCGATGAAGCCTGTGCCCTTGCTCTGCACGAGGAAGACGCCGATCAGGATCGCTGCGGTCAACGGAACGATCGCCGGGGCCAGAAACGGCGCATCGACCTTGAGGCCCTCGATCGCGCTGAGCACCGAGATCGCTGGCGTGATGGCGCCGTCGCCATAGAGCAGTGCGGCGCCGACGAGGCCGACCACCAGCACATAGGCCCGGGCCGAGCCCGGCTTGGCATGGCGTGCCTTGAGCAGCGCCAGCATCGCCATGATGCCACCCTCACCGCGATTGTCGGCGCGCATGATCAGCAGCGAATATTTGAGCGAGATGATCAAGATCAACGACCACAGGATCATCGAGACGCAACCGATGACCGCTCCCGGCTGCAGGGCCCCGCCGGCACTCGCGGCGCGGGCCGCTTCCTTCAGCGCATAGAGCGGGCTGGTGCCGATGTCGCCATAGACGACGCCGAGGGCGCCGAGCGTCAAGGCCGGAAGAGGGCCGTGGTGCTCGCCATGAGAGGGCGAGCTGCTCTGTGACAGAACCCCTTGGGTCATGCGTCGCCCTCCCCTTGTCATGGGAGTAGGACACGCACCGACAGCGACAGCAAGGTGTGTGTCGGGTGGCGCTTCATCTATCGCCCAGCCGCGTCATTCCGGCCGCAGCGAAGCGGAGCGCCGGAATCCATCGAAGAGCGTCATCCTCTACGATGGATTCCGGAGCTGCGCGGCTTCGCCGCTCGTCCGGAATGACGGCGAGACATGATGCAGCCGGTGGCCTGTATCGACCGGTATTCTCAATACCGGCTTACTTCGCGAGCTTGCCGAAGGCGAAGAACTGGGTCTCGCCGGAGGAATCGTCGACGCCGTCATTGTCGGTGACGACGAAGAGATCGCCCGCCTTGTCGACCGCCATGCCCTCGACCTTGTCGAGCCCGTAGCCGCTGAGCTTCATCAGCTCGGGCGTCAGGTCGCGCAGCAGCGTCTTCTCGACCGTCGGGATCTCCGAGGAGCCGAACGGCGCCGGCTTCAGCCCCTTGACCGAGAAGGTCGCGAGCGTCTTCACCGCCTTGGCGCCAAACTGGTTGTCGCGCTCGATCACCGCAAAGGTCTCGTCTCCGAGATAGGTCAGCTCGGACAGGCCCATCCAGGCGCCGGCGGAAGGAGCGGTTAGTGGGTAGTGGAGGATGCCCCAGCTCTTGGTGAAGGGCTTGTAGGAAAGGATCTTGACCTTGCCCTTCGGGTCGTCCTTCCACTCGCGCTGGACGGCGATCCAGACGGTCTCGTCCTGGCCGGTGCCGGTGACGGCGACGCCCTCATAGCCCTGGTTGATTGCCTTGGCGGCGAACTCCTCCGGCAGGGCGATCTCCTCCTCGATCTCGCCCTTGGCCGAGGCGCGCAGCAGCAGGTTCTGCGTCGGCTTCTCCTTGCGCTCGGGCGCGCCTTCCGAAGCGAGCCAGAAGCCGCCGCCGGGGCGCGCCGCGATCGCCTCGAGATCATAGGAGGCTGGCTTGCCGTCCTTGGTCACGGTGATCGCGCCGGTGATCGTCGCTGGCTTCTTCGTCGCGTCGATCTCGAGGATGCGCGAGGGCGTATAGGCGCTGTCGGTGACGCTGAAGAGCCGGCCCGGCAGCTCCGGATGGGCGGCGAGCGCCGAGAGCGCGCCCCAGCCGAGCGGAACGCCATCGACATCGGCCGAGACGATGGTCGGATAGGCCGCCGGCGCTTCGCTGCGCTCATAGATGGTCACGGCCGAACGTGGCCCGTCCTTCTCGCCGAGATCGGCCTCGGAGGCGCTGACGAAAAGGTTGCGCTGCGGGATGGCGAGCAGGCCTTCCGGAGCAATGCCGCCCGGCAGGGCCTGCAGATAGCGCGGCGCCTTGCCCGGGCCCTCGTCCTTGAAGACGAGCACGAGCGAGGCGCGCTCCAGCCCGACGAAGAACAGGCGCTCACCATTATAGGTGCCGACCTCGATGCCTTCCGGCTCGCTGCCCTTGGCGGCCGAGCGCTTCTCCGGATAATGGCCGAGGCGGATGGCGATATGGTCGACCATGTTGCCGGAGTCGAACTCGACCGTGCCGTCCTTGCGAAGAATCGTGAAGCCGCGCGAGCCGCCCTTCCAGTCGCCTTCATTGGCGGTGACGAAGCGATCATTGTCGAGCCAGCGCACGGCATCGGGCTCGCGGCGCACGCCTTTCAGCTCCTCGACCGGCTTGATCTGGCCATCGCGGGTCTTGTCGATGTTGGTGAGATCGACCGTGCCGGCCGGGAAATGCGCGACGAGCTTGCCGGTCTTGGTGTCGACGATGGCGAGGTGATTGTTTTCCTGCAGCGTCACCACGGCGAGGCCGTCGAGGTTGACGTCGACGAATTCCGGCTCCGGATCGGTCGGCTCGACCGCGGCGATGCCGGTGAGATCGACGATCTGCTTCGACGCGCAGTCGGCCTCGCCGCCCTTGAGGCCGACCAGCGTGAGATTGCCGGCCGGGAGCTGCGGCAAGTCGCCCTTGTTCAGCTTCTCGTCGCGCTCGTTCTCGATGACGATGGCGAGCTTGCCCTTGCCCTTGTCCTTGCTGAGGGCGATCGAGTCGGGCTGTCCGCCGAGCTCACAGGTCGCCGTGACCTGCTTCGTCTTCAGATCGATGGTGGCGAGATGGCCGGCCGGTTCCTTGAAATTGTCGCCGGAGCTGACGACGACCGCAAAGGCACGCTCGCCGAGGATGACGACCGAGGTCGGCTCGCCGCCGACCGGGATGAAGCCAGCGGGCTTGGGCGCATTGGCCGTGGTGATATCGATCAGGCCGATCGCCTTCTGCTCGGCATCGGTATAGGCGAGCAGGGTTCCGGCCTCGTTGGCCGAGATGATCTCCGCAACCGTCTTCTTCTTGAGGTCGCGATCGGCCGGCAGGTTCAGCGGGACCTGGAAGGTGGCGATGCGGTTGAAGGTCGGCTCGGCGAGCGCGGTGCCGCCGGCGAGGAGCGTCGCGAGAGCCGCAAGGACGAGAGGTTTGCGCATGGGACGGTCCTGTTCCGCAGGGTGAGGAGGCAGGCCTTCCGGCTAGTGAGCGCTTGCGACAGTTGCGTGACAAATGGTCATAAAGCGCGGGATCCCCTCTCCCGGATGGGAGAGGGGTAGGGGTGAGGGCCAGGCAGCTCCGAAGAGGGCGAGCGGATCAAGGCTCGAAGCAAGAGAGGAGATGTACCCTTGCGTTCGAGGGCGGTCCCTCACCCCTGCCCCCTCTCCCACACGGGAGAGGGGTTCCTCGCGCCTGCATTGTCTCCGATTGCGATTAGAGAGCGGCCTTCATCTCACCTTCCAACACCGACCTCTTCAGGCCGATCACTTCAAACTCGGTGACGACGGCGACCGCCGCGGCCTGGGCCAGAACGAAAGCGATGCCGAGCGTGGTCGGCGCGAACCAGCCGGCGACCAGGATCAGCACGCTGTCGGCGACCCAGAGGATATTGACGCCGATGACGGCATAGATCGCGTGGCGCGGCAGACGCGCCCGGCTGGCGAAGAAGGCAAGCAGCGCGGCGCAAGGCAAGAGCACCAGACCTGCACCACGCAGGAACTCGGCCGGGAAGCCGAGCAGGCCGGAGAGGGTGCCGGCGCCGAGGCTGAGCAGCAGGCCGGTCGCGGCGCAGGCGGCGGCGTCGAGGGCGAGAGCGTTGCGCAGGAAACGCGAGGGCTGGATGAAGGCCATGGTCGTTCTCCGGTCGGCCCCATCTTGTCCGGGGCGGTTGCTGATGGAGGCCATGCTGACGAAAGCCCGGCGGCCGGTCGATTAAGCCAGAGGTAATTGGATGGCGGCGCGCTCACGGCTAGCTTGCCCATCATGAACAAGCATCAGCAGCCCGCGATCGGGCACCTCATCCGCGACTGGCGTCAGCTGCGCCGGCTCAGCCAGCTCGACCTCGCGCTCGAAGCCGAGATCTCACAGAAGCATCTCAGCTTCGTCGAAAGCGGCCGCTCGGTCCCGAGCCGCGACATGGTCCTGCTGCTCGCCGAGCATCTCGGCGTGCCGCTGCGCGAGCGCAATGCGCTCCTGCTCTCGGCCGGTTATGCGCCGGTCTATCTCGAACGCTCGCTGGAGGATCCCGGCCTGCAGGCAGCCCGCAGCGCGATCGACCTGCTGCTCAAGGGGCACGAGCCCTACCCCGCCGTCGCCGTCGACCGGCACTGGACCCTGCTTGCCGCGAACAAGATGATCGCGCCGATGCTCGCGGTCGTCGAAGACGCCGACCTGCTGCGCCCGCCTGTGAATGTGCTGCGGCTCAGCCTGCATCCGCGCGGGCTCGCCCCAGCGATCCTCAACCTCGCGGAATGGCGCGGCCATCTCATCGCCCGGCTGCGCCAGCAGATCCGCGCCACCGCCGACCCGCTGCTCGCCGAACTCCTCACCGAATTGCTGAGCTATCCCGTCCCGGCCACGCCGATCGTCAAGGGCAAAGCGCAGGAGGAGGCGGAGCCGCCGATCGTGTTGCCGCTGCATATGCGGCTGGGCGAGACCCAGCTCTCGCTGATCTCGACCACGACGGTGTTCGGCACGCCAGTCGACGTGACCTTGTCGGAACTGGCGCTGGAAACTTTCTTCCCCGCCGATGAGGCTACGGGCCGAGCGCTGCGGGCGATCGCCGAGACGATCACACCGGCTTGAGGAAAGGAACCAAAGCTCGGCCGTGACGTTCTCCCATCCGAACCGGCGCCGAGGCGCCGATCGCGGATCATTCGAGAAGGAAAGCGTCCATGGGCAGCACGACCGACAAGATCAAGGGCCTGGCCAACGAGGCCGCCGGCAACGTCAAGCAGGCCGCCGGCAAGGCGCTGAACAAGCCCGGGCTCCAGGCTGAGGGCATCGCGCAGGAGCGCAAGGGCGAGGCCCAGCAGGCGGTCGGCAAGGCCAAGGACGCGGTCAAGAAAGTGATCGACAAGGCCTGAGCATCAGGCCGGCTCCGATCGAAGCAAGACGGGCGCCGCGAGGCGCCCGTTTTTTCGTCTCAGGCAGAGCCGCCGAGGCCGCCGAGGAAATCCTTGACGCGGCCGAAGAAGCCGGCGGTCTCGGGATGGGTAGCGCCCGAGCTCTCGCGCTCGAATTCCATCAGCAATTCGCGCTGGCGGGCGGTCAGCTTCTGCGGCGTCTCGACCAGGACCTGGATGTAGAGATCGCCCATCTCGCGCGAGCGCAGCACGCTCATGCCCTTGGCCTTCAGGCGGAACTGTTTGCCGGTCTGCGTGCCCTCGGGGATTTTCACCCGGGCCTTGTCACCGTTCAGCGTCGGCACCTCGATCTCGCCGCCGAGCGCGGCCGAGGTCAGCCCGATCGGCACGCGGCAGAACAGGTCGGCGCCGTCGCGCTGGAAGATGGCGTGCGGCTTGATCGACAGGAAGATGTAGAGATCGCCTGCCGGCCCACCGCGCAGCCCAGCCTCCCCCTCGCCGGCAAGGCGGATGCGGGTGCCGTCCTCGACGCCGGCTGGAATGTTGACCGAGAGCGTGCGCTCGCGGGTGACGCGGCCGGCGCCCTGGCAGCCGGTGCAGGGATCGTCGATGATCTCGCCGCGGCCATTGCAGGTCGGGCATGTCCGCTCGACCGAGAAGAAGCCCTGGCTGGCGCGCACGCGGCCATGGCCGCCACAGGTAGGGCACTGGCGCGACTTCGAGCCGGTCTTGGCGCCGGTGCCGGAGCAGACCTCGCAGGAAACCGAGGTCGGGACGCGGATGGTCTCGTTCTTGCCGGAATAGGCCTCTTCGAGGCCGATCTCGAGATTGTAGCGCAGATCGGCACCGCGCTCGCGGGAATTGGCGCCGCGCGGGCCACCGCGCCCGCGGCCCTCGCCGAAGAAGGATTCGAAGATGTCGGACATGAAGTCCGACATGTCGGCCGGGCCGCCGCCCCCGCCGCCATTGTCGAAGGCCTGGTGGCCATAGCGGTCATAGGCCGCGCGCTTCTGGCCATCAGAAAGGATCTGATAGGCCTCGTTGATCTCCTTGAACTTGATCTCGGCCTGCTTGTCGCCCGGGTTCTTGTCCGGGTGATGCTGCATGGCGAGCTTGCGGAAGGAGCCCTTGAGCTCGACCTCCGTCACGGTCCGGGAGACCCCGAGGATCTCGTAATAGTCGCGCTTCGACATTCAACCAGCTGTCCCTGCGCCGCCCTGCCCCTATCGCGCAGACCGGCGAGTCATGTCCTGCGACGCCATCACCTTAAAGGAATGGCCGGGTCAAGCCCGGCCATCCTCGTCACGGTTGATGACGAGCGCGCCTTACGCGCTCTTCTTCTTGTCGCCCTTGTCGTCGCTGACGTCCTTGAAGTCGGCGTCGATGACGTCGTCCTTCTTGGGCTCCTCGGCAGCGGCGCCCTCGGCGGCAGCGCCTTCAGCCTGGCTGGCGGCATACATCGCCTCGCCGAGCTTCATCGACGCCTGCATCAGCTCGTTGGTGCGAGCCTGGATCGCCTCGACATCCTCACCGGTGAGCGCGGTCCTGAGCGCCTCGAGCGCGGTCTCGATCGCGCCCTTGTCGGCCGCCGAAACCTTGTCGCCATAGTCCTTCAGCGACTTCTCGGTCGAGTGCACGAGGCTCTCGCCCTGGTTCTTGGCCTCGACCACTTCGCGACGCTTCTTGTCGTCGGCGGCGTTGGCCTCGGCATCCTTGACCATCTTCTGGATCTCGGCCTCGGAAAGACCGCCCGAAGCCTGGATCTTGATCTGCTGCTCCTTGTTGGTGGCCTTGTCCTTCGCCGTCACCGAGACGATGCCGTTGGCGTCGATGTCGAAGGTCACCTCGATCTGCGGCATGCCGCGCGGGGCCGGCGGGATGCCCATCAGGTCGAACTGGCCGAGCATCTTGTTGTCGGCCGCCATCTCGCGCTCGCCCTGGAAGACCCGGATCGTCACAGCGCCCTGGTTGTCCTCGGCGGTGGAGAAGACCTGGCTCTTCTTGGTCGGGATCGTGGTGTTGCGGTCGATCAGGCGCGTGAACACGCCGCCCAGCGTCTCGATGCCGAGCGAGAGCGGGGTCACGTCGAGCAGCAGCACGTCCTTAACGTCGCCCTGCAGCACGCCGGCCTGGATCGCGGCGCCGATGGCGACGACCTCGTCAGGGTTGACGCCCTTGTGCGGCTCCTTGCCGAAGAACTGCTTCACGACTTCCTGGACCTTCGGCATGCGGGTCATGCCGCCGACCAGGACGACCTCGTCGATCTGGCCCGCGGACAGGCCGGCATCCTTGAGCGCCTTGCGGCAAGGCTCGATGGTGCGCTGGATCAGGTCGTCGACCAGGCTCTCGAACTTGGCGCGCGAGAGCTTGATGGCAAGATGCTTCGGACCCGAGGCATCCGCCGTGATGTAGGGCAGGTTGATCTCGGTCTGCGCGGTGGTCGACAGTTCGATCTTGGCCTTCTCGGCCGCTTCCTTCAGGCGCTGGAGGGCGAGCTTGTCCTTCTTCAGGTCGATGCCCTGCTCGCGCTTGAACTCATCCGCCAGATACTCGACCAGGCGCATGTCGAAGTCCTCGCCGCCGAGGAAGGTGTCGCCATTGGTCGACTTCACCTCGAAGACGCCGTCGCCGATCTCGAGGACCGAGACGTCGAAAGTGCCGCCGCCGAGGTCATAGACCGCGATGGTGCCGGCCGACTTCTTGTCGAGGCCATAGGCGAGCGCGGCCGCGGTCGGCTCGTTGATGATGCGCAGCACCTCGAGGCCGGCGATGCGGCCGGCATCCTTGGTGGCCTGGCGCTGGGCGTCGTTGAAATAGGCGGGAACGGTGATGACGGCCTGCGTCACCGGCTGGCCGAGATAGGCCTCCGCGGTCTCCTTCATCTTGGTCAGCGTGAAAGCGGAGATCTGCGAGGGCGAGTAATCCTTGCCGTCGGCCTCGACCCAGGCGTCGCCCGACGGGGCCTTCTTGATCTTGTAGGGAACGAGATCGATGTCCTTCTTGGTCATCGGATCGTCGAAAGTGCGCCCGATCAGGCGCTTGATGGCGAAGAAGGTGCGCTCCGGATTGGTGACCGCCTGGCGCTTGGCAGGCTGGCCGACCAGACGCTCGCCGTCATCCGTGATGGCGACGATCGAGGGCGTGGTGCGGGCGCCCTCGGAATTCTCGATAACCTTGGGCGTCGACCCTTCCATCACTGCAACGCAGGAATTGGTGGTTCCGAGGTCGATACCAATGACTTTACCCATGGATGGGATCCCTTTCGATTTAGCAGATCGCCGGAAGAGCGCGCGTAGGACGCCGCTCCCCGGCCCATGGCCCCGGATCGCCCCCACCTTCCGCGGCGAACGAACCCGGGATACCCACGTCTGGCGGCCGAAGCGACGGAACGGAGCCTCAAGGCCCCGACCCGGCTTCGCCCGCCGGTTACAACAAAATTCGACCGGCCCTGCGTTTCAGCGTTCGCATGTGACTGCTGGCGCCTGGCGCAATCCGGCCCCGATGGCCCGTAAAAACCATCGCTTCGCGGCGTATATAGGGAGGGTGACGGCCTGCTTGCAAGGCGCGGAGCCGGATTAAGAATCGGCTTTATGCAGTATCCCTCACAGAATTCGCAGAGCTGACCATTCCGGGTAAGTGTTGCGCGCATGCTCTTGCGCAACCGGCGTAGCCACTCCATTCAGAATGGACCTTGCGCCACCAGGAAACAGCCGTGACGACGCTCCGCCGCCCGACTGCCCATCGCCTCGCTGCCGGTGCAGCCCTGGCCTGGCTCGGCCTTGCAGGCGCAGCCATGGCACAGCCGCTGCAGCTTCCCGGCGCGCAGCCCTTCAACCAGCCCGGCGCCCAGCAATCGGCGCCGGCCTCGGTCGGCGGCCAGTCGTCGGCGCCGCGCCCGCGCACGATGCCGGCCATCAAGATCCCCGGCGAAGACTCGCTTCTCGGCAAGACCTTGCGACGCAATGGCGGCTTCGGCGAAGCAACGCTGGAGAAGACCGGCAGCGGCTATGGCCTGAAGCTGCGGGCCGAAGGCTTCCAGTCCAGCAACCTCGTCGAACCCTGCGCCATCTCCTTCGGCGATACGCCGGTGCCGGTGACCTCGCTCGGCAAGCCGGCAGGGCTACCGCGCTACAAGCTGGAAGCCGCGGCCTGCCCGATCGTCTTCGACGTGCTCGACGGCGCCTTCCTGGTGACCGAGCCGGAGCAGCCTTGCGTGATCGAGGCCGCCGCCTGCCGCATCGATCCCCGCGGCGTCTGGGGGCCGGACGTCCGCACCCTTCCGGCCCGCGCCAAGGAGACCGAGGCCGAGCGCAGCAAGGCGGAGACTGCTGTCCGGGAGGGCTATCGGGCGCTATCGGCCAAGGCCAACCTGACCGAGCAACGCACGATCGCCCGCGAACAGGCCGGCTTCTCCTCGGAGCGCGCGCAGATCTGCCGCGACTTCCAGCGCGAGGGCTCGCACGGCTTTTGCGGCGCCCGCATCACCGAGGCGCGCGCCGCCTCGATCCGCGCCCGCCTCGGCCTGCCCGAGCCGAAGCCCGAGACGGCGAAGCCGCGCCCGGCCACGGCAAGGCGGGCGCCCCCGCCTGCGGCAGCGCCCGCTCCAACCATCCAGTAGGCTTTCGACTCAAGCGGCCTCGCCGCCGGCGACCTGCCCGGCCTCCCAGCCGAGGATGGCGCGCTTGCGCGTCAGTCCCCAGTGATAGCCGGTGAGCGCGCCGGACTTGCCGATGACGCGGTGGCAGGGGACGACGAAGGAGATCGGGTTCTTGCCGACCGCAGCACCGACCGCGCGAGCCGCCGAGGGCTTGCCGATATGGCCGGCGACGTCGCCATAGGTGGTGGCGCAGCCGACCGGGATGCGCAGCAGCGTCTCCCAGACACGGACCTCGAAATCGGTGCCGATCAGCACGACGCGCAACGGCGTCTGCGGCGACCAGCTGCCCGGCTCGAAGATGCGCGTCGCGTAAGGCGCCGTGCTCTGCGGATCGAAGCGATAGTCCGCATGCGGCCAGCGCCGCATCATGTCGGCCAGCGCCTCGGCCCGGCCGCCGATCACCTTGCCGCCGTCGAGATTGTTCGAGACCCAGCCGAGACCGGCGAGGCCACGCTCGGTCACCACGACCAGCGCTTCGCCGAAAGGCGACTGGTGGAAGCCATAGGACATGCGCAGGCCCTCGCCGCCGGTCTTCCACTCGCCCGGCGACATCGCCTCATGGGTGACGAAGAGGTCGTGCAGGCGGCCGGGACCGGAGAGTCCGACCTCGAAGCTGGTATCGAGGATGCTGGCGGAGGCAGCCAGCAGGCCCTTCGCGTTGTCGAGCGTGATCGCCTGCAGGAAGGCCTTGGGCGTCAGCCCGCACCAGCGCCGGAACAAATGATGCACGTCGGTCGGGGTCGCGCCGGCGGCATCGGCGATCGCCTCGATCGTCGGCTGCTGGCGCCAGTTGTTGGTGATGTAGGCCAGGATGCGGCGCACGGTGTCGTAATCCGAGCCGGGCACCACCGCCGGGAAATCGGCTTCCGAGGGGATGGCCTCCGTGGCGCGGGCGAGCACGGCATTGGAGACTACGATCGGTTTCATCGCCGTCCTGAGACTGGAATGGGCGTTCATCTTTCTGTCCTCGCGATCTGATCTCTCATGTTCACGAAGCTAATCGTGTCAGCATGCGTCTCCCACCCGAAAGCTGACAAGCTCGTCTTCGCCGTGGGAGACGTGTAGACATCCACAGATGCCTGCCTCTGCCGATGCCATCGTCTCGCTCTACACCCGCCACGCCGCCGCCTACGATAGTCAGCGCGGCCGAAAGCTGATGGAAGCGCGGTGGCTCGGTCGTTTCCTGTCGCCGCTGCCGGCCCGGCCCTCGGTTTTCGATATCGGCTGCGGCATGGGCGAGCCGATCGCCAGGCATCTGATCGAGCGGGGCTGTGCGGTCACCGGCATCGATTCGTCGGCGCCGCTGATCGCGCTCGCCCGCGAGCGCTTCCCGCAGCAGGACTGGCAGGTCGGCGACATGCGCGAACTCGCGCTCGGCCGGCGCTTCGACGGGCTGATAGCCTGGGACAGCTTCTTCCATCTGACGCCCGACGACCAGCGGCGGATGTTCCCGCTGTTCCGGGCGCATGCGGCAGATGGGGCGGCGCTGCTCTTCACCAGCGGCCCGGCTCATGGCGAGGCGATCGGCAGATTCGAGGGCGAGCCGCTCTATCATGGCAGCCTCGACCCGGCCGAGTATCGCGCGCTGCTGGACGCGAACGGATTTTCCGTCGTCGAGCATGTCGTCGAGGACCCGGATTGCGGCGGTCATACGATCTGGCTGGCGCAACGGACGACCTGAGGCCTGCCTCAAACGAAGCGCAGCAGCTTCTTGCGCGTGAGGCGCTGGTTGTTGCGGTGCCATTCGTCGTCGGTGAAGAAGACCGGAGATCCCTCGTCCCAGCCGCTGCAGCTGTAATCCGATTGCTCGGCGAAGAAGGCGACGAAATCCTCGCGCGAGCGCCATTCGGCAATGGCCGCGCCTGGATGGTGACCATCGAGGATGTCGCAGAGCTTCACGCCGCCTTGCGTGCGGATCAGGCCGTGACCGCAGTAATCGCGGTGGAACTCGTGAATCAGTCCCTCGCCGACCGGGCGGGTGATCACGCGATCCCAGACCTGCCCCGCCAGCACCGGGCCGAACAGAGCGCGATCGAGCTTGTCGCGCAGAACAAGCCCATAGGCCCTGACCGCTTCCTCGCCGCCGTTCTGGGCGGGCAGTGGGCCGCGCGGGCCACGGTTGGCACGCACCGCCGCGACGATAACGATGATGATCACCGCCCATGCGATCAGGGGGATGACCGTGGCGGCCATGCTCAGGCGGGTTCGAAATTCGGGCCGCGCTTGGCCTTGGCGAGCGCCGTGCCGAGCGCTTGCGCAAAACCCTCGCGCTCCCCCGGCGACAGCGCGGAGGCGACCACGGTGCGCTGGCCGCGCGAAACCAGCGAAAGCTCGAGCAGGCCGTAATCCTCGTCATCCTCGCGCTCGAGCTTGGTCCAGGCGGGGTTGGAGCGCCAGATCTTCTCACGGCCGTGATGCGAGACCTTGCGCGACAGCACCTCGAGCGGCGTCACGACGATGCGCTCGAAGGCGCGGGCCGCATTGAAATTGACCTTGAAAGCGATGAACAAGGCGAGGATGTCGAGGCCGAAGAAGCCGGCGACCGGCCAGGCGCCAAGCACCATGAAGGGGATCGACGCGGCGACGCTGGTCAGGCAAACCAGCGTCATCACGGTCCGGAAGCCGTTCTGGCCGAGCGAGCGATGCGGCGTGATCGTCGCATCGAAGACCGGCTGTTCGGCCGCTTCAGTAACGTCATCTGAATTGGACTTGCCCAAGGTCATCCGCGAATTATAACGCGGCAATGCCCGCGCCGAACAGCCAAAAACGCCGCAGCCCACCGTCGAAGCGGATCACGAATCCGAAGCCGCGCAGCGCCGCCGAGATCCACGAGATCTTCAGCCGCTTCCGGCAGCAGAGACCAGAGCCCAAAGGCGAGCTCGACTATGTCAACGCCTTCACCCTGCTGGTCGCCGTCGTGCTCTCGGCGCAGGCGACCGATGCCGGCGTCAACAAGGCGACGAAGCGACTGTTCGAGCTCGCCGATACGCCGGAGAAGATGCTCGCCCTGGGCGAAGACCAGGTGCGCGAGCTGATCAAGACGATAGGGCTCTATCGCAACAAGGCGAAGAACGTGATCGCGCTCTGCGAGAAGCTGATCGCCGAGTTCGGCAGCGAGGTGCCGACCGCGCGTGAGGCGCTGGAGAGCCTGCCCGGCGTCGGCCGCAAGACCGCGAACGTCGTGCTCAACATCGCCTTCGGCGAGATCACCCATGCGGTCGACACCCATGTCTTCCGCGTCGCCAACCGCCTGCGCATCGCTCCCGGCAAGAACGTGCTGCAGGTCGAGCTCGGGCTGGAAAAGGCGGTGCCGACCGAGTTCGGCCGGCACGCGCATCACTGGCTGATCCTGCACGGGCGCTACACCTGCAAGGCGCTGCGCCCTGTCTGCGAGACCTGCGTCGTCGCCGATCTCTGCGATTCCGCGGACAAGCGGATCGCTTGAGCGCTATCAGTTGATGGCGAGACGCGCCTGCTTGATGATCCCGACCCAGCGGCGCGACTCCGCATCCATCATCGCCGCGAACTCCTCGGGCCTGTTACCGATCGGCTCGGCACCCTCGTTCTGCAGGCGTTCGCGGATGAGCGGGCTGTTGATCGTCTCGACCGTCGCCTGGCGCAGCCTGGCCGCAATATCCTTGGGCGTACCCTTGGGCACGACGAAACCGTACCAGGCCGTCGCCTCATAGTCCGGCCAGCCGCTTTCGGAGACCGAAGGCACCTCCGGGAAGAGCTTGGCGCGTGCCTTGCCCGTCACCGCCAGCGCCCTGACCTTGCCGCCCTCGATCAGGCCGAGCACGGAGGGCACGGTGGTGATCATGAAGTCGCTGTTGCCGGCGAGCAGATCGGTCAGCGCCGGGCCGGCGCCGCGATAGGGCACATGCACGGCCTCGAACTGCGCGGTCTGCGCTAGCAAGATCGTCGCCAGATGGCTGGCGGAGCCGTTGCCGGCCGAGCCATAGGTCAGCTTGCCCGGGTTCTTCTGGGCATGGCCGACCAGTTCGGCCAGCGTCTTGTGCGGCGAGGTCGGTGCGACCACCACGACGAGCGGCGCCGCCGAGATCAGCGTCAGCGGGTCGAAGGCGGTGAGCGGGTCGACCCGGACATTCTTGAACAGATGCGGATTGACCACCATCGGGCCCTGATTGGCCATCAGCACGGTGTAGCCATCGGGGGCAGCCGACGCCGCCTGGGCTGTGGCGAGATTGCCGCCGGCCGAGCCGTTGTTCTCGACCACCAGCGACTGGCCAAGCCGCTCGCCGACGCCCTGCGCGACGAGGCGCGCGATCGCGTCCGTGCCGCCGCCGGCAGCATAGGGCACCAGAAGCTTCATCGGCTTGTCGGGAAAGGCGGCCTGAGCCTGAGCGAACTCAGGCAGGCAGGTGCTGGCCGCGGCGGCCGCGATCAGGCTGCAGAGATGGCGGCGCGTGATCGTCATGGGTCAGTTCTCCTCCCGTTTCCGCCCTCTCTGCAAGTGCGAGGATCGCGCTGGCGGGGACGATGACGTTTCCTTCGAAGATGCGGCGCGCGGTGCGCACCAGGCTTGCGCGGACCACCTGCCCGGCGGCGTCGAGCGCAAGGTCGACCTGGATGGCGCCGCTCGGATGCTCGACCGTGACCAGCGAGCCGATCTCCGGGCCCAGCATCTCGGCGGCGACGCTGCCGGCGATCCGGCTCGCCGCGGCGACGCAAAGCGCCCCGGTGACGGCATGGCTGCGATGGCAGCGGTCCGGCGTGAAATAGCGCGAAGTCAGGCTGCCGCCCCGGCGCGCGGGCGAGAGCACGCCGATCTTGGGAATGACGCGCCCGGCGACATCGCCGAGGCCCATGCGGCGCCCGGCCTCGCGGCGCAGCTCTTCCAGGCGCGCCAGCAGGGCGGCATTGGCATCGAGCTCGGCCGGCGTCTCGTCGCCGGCAAGGCCGAGATCGGTGGCCCGCAGCAGCAGCATCGGCGTGGCGTAGTCGATCAGCGTCACGGGGACGCCGTCGATCTCCTCGCGAGCGCGGCCTGTCGGCAGCAATGCCCCGGTCTTCGAGCCGACCGCTTCGAGGAAGCCGAGCTTGATCGGGGCGGCGGTGCCAGCAACCCCGTCTATCGCGATCGCTCCGTCATAGGCGACGACGCCGCCCGGTGTCTGCACGGCCGCCTCGATCAGCGCGCCGGTGTTGCGGTTGTGGATGCGCACCAGCGTCTCGCCCTCGAGCGCCGGCACCAGGCCGGCCTCGATCGCGAAGGGACCGACGGCGGAGAGCATGTTGCCGCAGTTCGGACTGAGATCGACATGGGCGCGCTCGACCGCGACCTGGGCGAAGAGATAATCGACATCGGCATCGGGCCGGCTGGAGCGGCTGACGATCGCGACCTTGCTGGTCAGCGAGTTGCCCCCGCCAAGCCCGTCTAGCTGCAACATGTGCGGCGAGCCCATCGCGGCAAGCAGGACGCGATCGCGCGCCGCTGGATCGGCCGGCAGGTCGCGCTCCAGGAAGAACGGGCCGCGCGAGGTGCCGCCGCGCATCAGCACGCAGGGGATGCGCAGAGCCTGAGCATGCGGAAGCTGGAAGGGAGCGGACAAGGGCGTCACCCGGCGTTTGGCGATGCCTTGTCTTCCCAGATCGAATAATCGCTGTGAAATGCAGAGATCGGCGCTATTGATACGCTATGAGCATCAATTTCGAAGCCCTCGACCTGCGCGCCTTCATCTCGGTGGTCGAGCTCGGCGGCTTCCATCGCGCTGCCGAGGCGCTCAACATGTCGCAGCCGGCGCTGAGCCGGCGCATCCAGCGGCTGGAGAACGCAGTCGGGGCAGCACTATTGGAGCGGACGACCCGCCGGGTCGCGCTCACCATGGTCGGGCGCGAGATGCTGCCGCTGGTCCGGCGCATGCTCGACGAGTTCGACTCATCGATCTTCGCCATGCGCGATCTCGGCAGCCGCCGGGCCGGACTGATCGCGCTCGCCTGCGTACCCACGGCCGCCTTCTACTTCCTGCCCTCGGTGATCGCGCGCTTCCAGGCGCAGTACCCGAACATCCGCTTCCGCATCCTCGACCTCTCGGCCAATGACGGGCTGGAGGCGGTGGCGCGCGGTGAGGTCGAGTTCGGTGTCAACCTGATCGGCGGCTCCGATGCCGAGCTAAGCTTTGAGCCGCTTATCGACGACCCTTTCGTGCTCGCCTGCCGGCACGATCATGCGCTGGCGGGGACATCGTCACTGGGCTGGAGCGACCTCGAAGGTCATCCGCTGGTCACCGTCAGCCGCAGCAGCGGCAACCGCGCCATTCTCGATGCGGCGCTGGTCAAGATCGGGGTCAGGCTCGACTGGTCGTTCGAGGTGACGCACCTCTCGACCTCGCTCGGCCTGGTCGAGGCCGGCCTCGGCATATCCGTGCTGCCGAAGCTGGCGACGCCGGGCGCGGACCACCCGATCATCGTGACGCGGCCGATCCGCGACCCCGAGGTCTCGCGCACGATCGGCGTGGTCAGGCGCCGCGGCGTCAAGCTGGCGCCGGCGGCAGAGCGCTTCCTGGAGATGCTGCTGGGAACCTGGCGCGGGCCCCTGCCCGCTCCGCAGTGAAGCTCAGCCGAAGACCCAGAGCCCGGCGAGGCCGGCGGAGCCGACGATGATCCGCCACCAGGCGAACGGCGTGAAACCGCGCTTCGAGACGAAATCGAGGAAGCTGCGCACTACGATCAGCGCGGCAATGAAGGCGGTGACGAAGCCGATGCCGATCAGGGTGAGATCGTTGCTCGTCAGCTCTTTGTAGTTCTTCAGAAGGTCATAGGCGAAGGCGCCGGCCATGGTCGGCATCGCCAGGAAGAAGGAGAACTCGGCCGCGGCCCGCTTGTCGGCGCCGAGCAGCATCGCGCCGACGATGGTCGAGCCCGAACGCGAGACGCCCGGCACCATGGCCAGGCACTGGATGAAGCCGATCTTGAGATACATCGGCAGCGGGAATTTGGTGGCGTCGTGATGCTTCACCTCGAGCTCCAGCTCGTCGACGACGAGGAGGACGAGGCCGCCGGCGATCAGCGTGCAGCAGACCAGGAACGGGTTGAACAGCACGCCCTTGATGAAGCCATGCGCCAGCGCGCCGATCACCGCCGCCGGCAGGAAGGCGACGAGCACGCCGAGGACGAAGCGCCGGGCAGTGGGGTCGCTCGGCAGCCGCAGAGCAATATCGAGCAGGCGGCGGAAATAGACCAGCAGGATCGCCAGGATCGCCCCGAGCTGGACCAGGATCTCGAAGGCCTTGCCCTTGGATTCGAAGCCGAGGAAATGTCCGAGCAGGAGCAGGTGGCCGGTCGAGGACACCGGCAGGAATTCGGTCAGCCCCTCGACCACGCCGAGCACGGCGGCGACAAGAAGGTCATGCATGGGAGGGTCCTTCCGAGCCTTGCGGGTGCGGCGCAACAAAAGCCTGCCGAACGCGTTAAAGCTATGGCGCAGGGTCTTTGCAAATTGGTTACCAGACCGGCAAGGATTTCTGCGCAATCCGCCGCTTCACCCGGTCCCGGGTTGTTAGGCTTAGCCGGCAGGCCTATACGGGGGCGCTCTATTGCGCTGCATCAGCGCCGGCCTACCTCATCCGAACCGTCCTCAGTTCCAGTAATCGATGGCCACGCTTTACCATTATACGCTCTGTCCGCATTCGCGCTTCATCCGGCTCGCGCTCGGCGAGTTCGGCCTCGACGCCACGCTGGTCGAAGAGCGCGTCTGGGAACGGCGGCGCGAGTTCCTCGAGCTCAATCCGGCCGGGACGACCCCGGTGCTGCGCGAGGATAGCGGCCTCGTCGTGCCCGGCCCGGGACCGATCGCCGAGTATCTCGACGAGACCCGCGGGCTGGCGCTGGCCGAACGGCGCCTGCTGCCGGAGGGGCCCGGCGGACGCATCGAGGTGCGCCGGCTGCTCGACTGGTTCAACATCAAGTTCAACGAGGAGATCACCGGTCCGCTCGTGCTGGAGAAGGTGATGAAGCGCTTCATGAGCCGGGATGAGGGCGGCGGCCCGCCGGAGATGAGCGCGATCCGCGCGGCGCGCGGCAATGTGCGCTATCATCTGCGCTACATCGCCTGGCTGACGGCGAAACGGAACTGGCTCGCCGGCGACAATCTGAGCTATGCCGATCTCGCCGCGGCGGCGCATCTCTCCTGCGTCGACTATCTCGGCGACGTGCCCTGGGACGAGGATGAGGCCGCCCGCGCATGGTATGCGAGGATCAAGTCCAGACCGAGCTTCCGGCCGCTGCTGAGCGACCGGATTCCCGGCATGGCGCCCTCGGCCCATTACGACGACCTGGACTTCTGAGCCCCGACAAGCTCAAGGCCGCGATCGCCGCGCGCGCCAAGGCCGAGGGTTTCTCGGTGATGCGCGTCGCCAGCGTCGATGCGATTCCGGAAGCACCCGCGCGCCTCACCGGCTGGCTGGAGGCCGGCCATCACGGCGACATGACCTGGCTGACGGAGCGCACGGCGGAGCGTGCCGATCCGGCAACCCTGTGGCCGGCTGCCCGCTCGATCGTCATGCTCGGCATGAGCTATGCCGGCGAAGGCGATCCGCTCGCCGTCCTCGAACAGCGCGACCGCGGCGCGATCTCGCTCTATGCCCGCCGCCGCGACTATCACGACGTGATCAAGGGCAAGCTGAAGAGCATCGCTGGCGTGCTGGCGGCACGCGGCGACGCCGAGGTCAAGGTCTTCGTCGACACCGCCCCGGTGATGGAAAAGCCGCTGGCGCAGGCCGCCGGGCTCGGCTGGCAGGGCAAGCAGACCGTATTGGTCTCGCGCCAGCATGGTGCCTGGCTCTTCCTCGGGGCGATCTACACCTCGGCCGAACTGCCATCGGACGAGCCGGAGCGCGACCATTGCGGCTCCTGCACGCGCTGCCTCGACATCTGCCCGACCAAGGCCTTCCCGGCGCCCTACCAGCTCGATTCGCGCCGCTGCATCGCCTATCTCACCATCGAGCATCAGGGCCATATCGAGCCCGAATTCCGCGCTGGGATCGGCAACCGCGTCTTCGGCTGCGACGATTGCCTGGCCGTCTGCCCCTGGAACAAGTTCGCGGAAGCCTCGCATGTGACGCGCCTGGCGCTGAAGGGCGAGCTCGACGCCCTGCCGCTGACCGATCTCGCCGCGCTCGACGATGCCACCTTCCGCGCACTCTTCGCCGGCACGCCGGTGAAGCGCACCGGCCGCGACCGCTTCATCCGCAATGTCCTGATCGCGATCGGCAACAGCGGCGATCCAACATTGGCCAAGAGCGCCGAGGCGCTGCTCGACGATCCCTCGCCCTTGGTGAGGGCGATGGCGGCCTGGGCACTTTGGCAGCTCGTGCCCAGCCGCGCCGCGGAACTCGCGCCGGCACGCCTCGTGCGAGAAACCGACCCCGAGGTCAGGGCCGAATGGGCTCAGCCTTCCCCGAACCAACTGGTATCAGCATGAAGCTCGTCATCTTCGGCCTCGGCTATTCCGCCGGGTTCTTCGCGCGCGCCGCCCTGGCCAAGGGCTGGGAGGTCACCGGCACGGTCCGTTCGGCCGAGAAGGCCGGCGAGCTCAGCAAGCAAGGGCTGCATACGCTGGTCTTCGGCGGCTTTGCGGTGTCGACGCCGCTCGCCAAGATCCTTGCCGAGGCGGACGCAGTGCTGGTCTCGGCCCAGCCCGACGAAAACGGCGATCCGGTGCTCGGTGCTCTGGCTGAGAAACTCGCGGTGGCGGAGAAGCTGCGCTGGATCGGCTATCTCTCGACCATTGGCGTCTATGGCGACCATGGCGGCGCCTGGATCGACGAAACCGCCGACTGCCGGCCGACCAGCCGACGCTCGCGGCAGCGGCTGGAGATCGAGCAGGACTGGCTCGCCTTTGGCGAGCGCAGCGGCAAGCCGGTCCAGATCTTCCGCCTCTCCGGCATCTACGGCCCCGGCCGCAACCCGATCACCAAGTTGAGGGCCGGCACCGCCACCCGGCTGGTCAAGCCCGGCCAGGTCTTCAACCGCATCCATGTCGACGACATCGCCGGCGTGCTGATGGCCTCGATCGAAAAGCCGCGTGCGGGAGCGATCTACAACGTCACCGATGACGAGCCGGCGCCGCCGCAGGATGTGGTCAGCTTCGCTGCCGAGGTGTCCGGGCTCGCCCCGCCGCCGGAAACCCCGTTCGATCCCGCAAAGCTCTCGCCGATGGCTGCAAGCTTCTATGGCGAGAACAAACGGGTCTCGAACGCGCTGGTGAAACGCGAACTCGGCTATGCCTTCCGCTATCCGGAGTATCGGCAGGCGCTGCGCGACCTCGCTGCCGCCGGCGGGTAAGTCCGAATCAGGCAGCGTAGCGCCCGGCCTCGCCGTCGAGATATTCGAGATAGCGCCGGTCGATCGCCGCGACCGGCAGGATGACGAGGATGTCGGTGGTGCCGAACTGCCTGTCAATCACGGCGCCGGAGCCGAAGCGGGCCCCTAAGCGCAGATAGCCCTTCACCAGCGGCGGCAGGCATTTCAGCGCGAGCTTTGCGTCGACCATGCCGGCCGGTAGCCGGTCCATCGCCACATGCCGATCGGGCTGCGCCACGACGCGCCAGTCGCCCTGGGCGGTGGCGTGGTGATGGATGAAACTGAGCGGCAGCGCCAGCAGATCGGGGTCCGTGCCGTCCAGGCTGGCGCAGCCGAACATCGCGTCGATGCGGTGATGCCGGCAATAGGCCCAGATGCCGTGCCAGAGCAGCTCGACCGTTTTCTTGGTGCGATAGGGCTTCAGCACGCAGGAACGGCCGAGCTCGAGGAAGCGCAGATCGGGATGGCGCGCCAGCAACGGCGCGATGTCGAATTCGGACTGGGTATAGAAACCACCGAGCTTGGCCACGGCCTGCTCGCGCATCAGCCGGTAGGTGCCGACGACCTTGGGCTTGATCCCACCGAAGCGGCCACGCGCGGCATGGTCGATGACAAGGAGATGATCGCAGACGGCATCGAATCGGTCGGCGTCGCGGCGGAACATGCGCGAGATGACATCGGGCTTGGCCGACATCTCCTGGTAGAATACGCGGTAGCGCAGGCGCTGCGCCCGCCAGATCTCGCGCGGGCCACGCGCCAACCGGACCTCGAGCGTGCCGGAGCGGCCTAGCGTGCCGAAAAGAGCGTCGGCGCCGGGGAAAGCGAAGCCGCCAAGCTGCTTGCCGGCCGCCAGCAGGTTCGAGGGGGAGAAACGCTGCAACAGGGCCTGACCGGCGAGCTTCTGCTTTGCCGGCTGACGGGAACCCTGAAAAACGTCGTGCGTCATGGACGGTCTGGCCCCTGCGATCTCAGATCGGCGCATGACAGCTCTGCGCCGACCGTCTTACGGGATCGCGACAAAACTACGTCACTGTGATGACGAAGCCAACCGCCTGTGGAGCAAACCCGGCTCAGGCCGACAGCATTTGCTCCGTTCGCAGCTGCGAAAGCCGCTCGATCCAGCCGCGCAGCTGCTCGCGCGAAAGCGGCTTAGCCAGGCAATCATCCATGCCGGCGGCAAGCGCCTCGCGCCTGTCCTCCTCCGCCGTGTTTGCGCTGACGGCGACGATCGGCAGCCGGGCGTGACCTTGCGCCTTCTCGGCCGCACGGATCCGCCTGGCGACGCCGAGCCCATCCAGCACCGGCATGCGGACATCGAGCAAGGCAAGGTCGAAACCGGCCGACCGGCCGGAACGGGCCTCTTCGGCCAGGCGGACGGCCTCGCCGCCATCATGCGCCCAGACCGCGATGCAGCCGAGCCGCTCCAATGTGCGGGTCAGCAGCAGCGCGTTGATCTCGTTGTCCTCGGCGACGAGGACCCGCAGGCCCGCGGCGGGTTTCTCCGTCGAGGCATCGGCGGCAGGCACCGCGCCGTCCCCGCCCTGCGAACGCCCGACCGGATCGAGCCGCACCTGCAGCGAGCGCGCCCTGACCGGCTTGACGAGGAAACCTGTGAAGCCGGCGGCATAAGGCGAGCCGAAGCTGCGGCGCTCGGCCGGCGCCAGCAGGATCACGATGTCGGCGACGCCGGCGTGTCGCGCCGCGGCTGCAACAGCCTCGACCTCACCGCCCGGGAGATTCCGATCGACAAGCACGGCGGACAAAGCCGAATCACCGGCGAGCATGGCGAGAGCCTGCGCATGATCTGCGGCCCGCAGGACCTCAGCGCCCGTCCGTTCGAGGCAGACAGCGATATGGCCGGCACTGAACGGCGCAGAGGATGCGATCAGGATACGCCGGCCCTGCCAGGCCGGCGAGGCAGGGCGCGCGGCTTCGGCAGTGTCCACTCGCAGTGGCAAGGCCAGCCGGAACAGTGCGCCGCCGTCCGCGCGATTGCTGGCTTCGATGTCCCCGCCCATGGCGCGGGCGATCCGGCGTGCGATGGCGAGGCCGAGACCGGTACCGGCCTGGTCGCGATGGCCGGTCATGCCACCCTGCTCGAACTCCTCGAAGATCGTCGCCAGGCGCTCGGCAGGAATGCCCGGCCCGGTATCGGCGATGGCGACGACGAACTGACCAGCGACAGCATCGGCCTCGATGCCGACACCGCCCGCTTGCGTGAACTTCACGGCATTGCCAACGAGATTGAGCAGGATCTGACGCAGGCGCTCGGCATCGCCGAGGAGCCTTCCAGGCAGCTCAGGCCCGAGCAAAGTGGAGATCTCGATGCCCTTCGCCTGGGCGCGCGGCGCCATCAATTCGGTGACGTCCTCGATCAGCGCGACGGGATCGAACGGCGCGTCGGTGAGTTCGAGCTTGCCGGCCTCGACCTTGGCGAAGTCGAGGATGTCGTCGACGAGGCCGAGCAGCGCCTCGCCCGAGCTTCTGAGCGCCTTGACATAGGTCGCCTGCTCCGGGTCGAGCCTGGTGTCGCCGAGCAGGTCGGCCATCCCGAGGATGCCGTTGAGAGGGGTGCGGAATTCGTGGCTGACGGTCGCCAGGAAGCGCGACTTGGCGGCGCTCGCCTCCTCGGCCCGGCTGCGCGCTTCCTCCAGTGCCGTTTCAGCTGCGATGCGCCCGCTGATCTCGCGGCCGACCCGCTGCAGCACGGTCTGCCCGGCGGCGACAGGGACGACCGTCTCGACCCAGGAGAGCCAGCGCTCGCCCTCTTGCGTCTCAATGCATTCGTCGACGACGCGGGCGCCCCCCGGCAGGGCCTGCACCGGCCTGGCGCTGCGCACGCGCGGCTGCTCGACGCTGCCGACGGCCTCCGCTTCGCTCTTGCCGATCAGCGCCGCATAGGCGGCGTTGGCATAGACGATCCGGCCCTCGCTGCGGCGCACGATCAGATCGCCCTGCGCCTCGATCAGGCTGCGATAGCGTTCCTCGCTGTCGGCAAGCACCCAGAGCCGGTCGCTCAGTTTCTCGACATCGGCCGTCAGCACCCTCGCCTGCTGCGTGACCTCACGCCGCTCCCGCAGCAGCCGGATCGCGACCACGGCACAGGCGACCGCCACGGCGATGGCGGCGCCGGTCAACAGGATAGGAAAGGACGGCAGCTCGATCATGCCATCCCATCTATCACGCCCCCTCTTGAGAAAGAGTTCGCCCTACCGGCGAGGATGCCGGATGGTTTGAATGGTTTCGTTAACCTTTCGTCAGGCGGCAATCCTTCGTCAGGCAGCCTGTGCGGCCTGATCGATGCGCGAGCGATAGGACAGCGCCTCGGCGAGGTGGATGCGCCCGAGCTGATCCTCGCCATCGAGATCGGCGAGCGTGCGGGCGACCTTGAGCACGCGGTGATAGCCGCGCGCCGTCAGCCGCATCGCCTCCGCAGCACTGCGCAGCAGCGCAAGCCCGGCCGCATCCGGCCGTGCGATATCGTCGAGCAACGCAGCAGGACAGCGGGCATTGGTCGTCCCGCCGGGAAGGCCGAGCGCGGCATAGCGCACCGACTGGCGAGCGCGTGCCGCAGCGACGCGGGCGGCGACCTCGGCCGAGCCTTCGGGCGCTGCGGGCAGGATGAGATCGGCCGCCGTCAGGGCCGGAACGTCGATGGTGATGTCGATCCGGTCGAGCATCGGGCCGGAGATCCTGGCCTGATAGCCCGCCATGCAGCGCTCGTTCGGCTGGCGGCGGCAGGCATAGCCCGGCTCGGTCGCCTTGCCGCAGCGACAGGGATTCATCGCCGCGACCAGCTGGAACTTCGCGGGATAGGCGGCACGGTGATTGGCACGCGAGATCAGCACCTCGCCGGTCTCCATCGGCTGGCGCAGGGCATCGAGCGCCTGCGCCTGGAACTCCGGCAATTCGTCGAGGAAGAGCACGCCATGATGGGCGAGCGAGATTTCGCCGGGCCGGGCCTGCAGGCCTCCTCCGACGAGCGCCGCCATCGAGGCCGAATGATGCGGGGCGCGGAAGGGGCGCCGGTCGGTCAACTTGCCATCGGCGAGATGGCCGGCGACCGAGAGCACCATCGAGACTTCGAGCAATTCGCGTGGATCCAGCGGCGGCAGGATCGAGGGCAGACGGCTCGCCAGCATCGACTTGCCGGCGCCGGGCGGCCCGTTCATCAGCAAGTTGTGGCCGCCGGCGGCAGCGATCTCGAGCACGCGCTTGGCGCTCTCCTGGCCCTTGATGTCGCGCAGGTCGGGCAGCGGCCCGCTCTGGCGGGCGACGGCCGGCTCGGGCCGCGCCATCACCTGCGTGCCCTTGAAATGGTTGGCGAGCTGGATCAGCGAACGCGGTGCGAGGATGTCGAGATCGCCGGCCGCCCAGGCCGCTTCCGGCCCGCTCGCGGCGGGGCAGATCAGCCCCTGCCCTCGGCCATAAGCCGCGATCGCGGCCGGCAGGACACCGGCAACCGGCGCAATCGAACCATCGAGGGCAAGTTCACCGAGCACGGTGTAGCCGGCGAGCGCATCTGCGGGAATCGCGCCGATCGCCGCCATGACGCCGAGTGCAATCGGCAGATCGTAATGGCTGCCTTCCTTCGGCAGGTCGGCCGGAGCGAGGTTGACGGTGATGCGCTTGGCCGGCAAAGCGAGCCCCGAAGCGATCAGCGCAGCGCGGACCCGTTCCTTGCTCTCGCCGACGGCCTTGTCCGGCAGGCCGACGAGGATGAAGGCGACGCCGCCCGGCGTGACCTGGACCTGGACATCGACGGCCCGCGCCTCGATGCCTTCGAACGCCACCGTCGCGACCCGCGTCACCATCCAAGCCCACCCCAGCCCCGCGCAATGACGCTAGCGGAAGCGCGCCAGGGTTGCAAGAACATATAGAGAACTCACATGCTGATCACGACAACAGCATTGGTGGCGATCATCTACAGCAACAGGACCGGCGGGCGGTGACCAGGCCCATCAAGATGCTCACCGCCGCGTGACGATGCCGATCACCGGCTTGGGTGCCGCACCGAGCCAGAGGAGCAGCAAGCCGAGCAGCAACCCGGCCGCTGCGGTCGGCACCTGCAGCACATGGACCAGCACTGGGTCCCAGAGCATGGGATGGATGTTGCGCTCGACGGCCGGCTGCAGCTGACGGAAGCGCTCGCCGAGAAACGTCAGCGCGGTCTCGCCGAGCGGCGTGAAGCGCAGGGCCGAATTGGCGATCGAGCGCGCGCCATCGGTGAGCAGCGCGACGAAACCGCCGGCGACGAGGAGGTAACCCAGCACCCTGACGAGAAACCGCAAGCCTTCCCCCATCCCATCACAGCCGGCGCCGCAAATGCCCGACGACCTGCCGCGGGCGCATCTGCATGTGTCCCCTCGCCCGCGAGCATGCAACGACAAAGGACAATTGCACGCAACCCTGTGCAGCCGATGGCTTTAGGCCTTGAAAGTCGCGCGCATGGACGCCATAAGCAGCGCGCCGGACAGGTGGCCGAGTGGTTGAAGGCGCACGCCTGGAAAGTGTGTATACGGGAAACCGTATCGCGGGTTCGAATCCCGCCCTGTCCGCCAGCAATCCCCTAAGGGGTTGATTTTCCTGATGATTTAAAAAATTCAAAGGCTTGCAGTGGCTTTGTCGATCTGCCAGCCCTGCGCATCCCGGCGGTGGCGCCAATAATCGGCGAAGCGGCCGCCATTCGCGATCAGCGTCTCGCGCATACCTGTTTCCACGACGTGCCCGTTCTCGACGAAGACGATCCGGTCGGCATGCGCGATCGTTTCCAGCCGATGCGCCACGATCAGGACGGTCCGCTGGCCGAAACCGTTTAGCGCAGCCGCGACCGCCGCTTCGTTCAAGGTGTCGAGCCCGCTCGTCGCCTCGTCCAGCAGCAGGATCGGAGCGTCCTTGAGCAGCGCGCGGGCAATGCTGACGCGCTGGCGCTCGCCGCCCGACAATGCGCCTCCGCCTTCGCCGACCGGCGCGCCCCATCCGCCCAGCCGGGCGACGATCTCGTCCACGCCCGCTGCAGCCGCGGCCGCGCGCAATTCCTCTTCGCCGGCCCGCGGCCTGGCGATCCGGATGTTCTCGGCGATGCCGCCTTCGAAAAGCTGGACGGTCTGGAAGACGATGGCGAGCTGGTCCATCAGCGTGCCCGGCAGATAGCCGCGGACGTCCTGGCCACCGACACGGACTTCGCCGACATCGACATCGTGCAGCCGCGCGACGAGCGAGAGGATCGTGCTTTTACCCGAACCGGACGGGCCGACGATCGCGGTCGTGGTGCCAGCCGGAACCGCGAAGGAGATGCCGTCCAGAATCCGCTGTCCATTCGCGCTGAAGCCGGCATTGCGAAATTCGACAGCGGGGGCCTCTGGGCGAGCATCCCGTTCCGGCTTCGATTGAGCGGGCACATCGAGAATGGCAAGCGTGCGCCTGGCCGCGCCATGCGTCGATTCCAGCGCGGGAAACAGCTCGGCGAGCGTGTTGAGCGGCTCGAGGACGCGCAGCACCACGACGATCAGCGCGACCGTGCGGGCAGGGTCGATCGCCCCTTCTGCGAACATCAGCGCCAGGACGGTGACCATCGCCAGGAGCGTCGCCTGCATGGCGAGCGAGAAGGCCAGCGTCCCCGGCAAGGTGAACCAGAGGATGCGCAGGCCGTTGCGCCTTTGCGCGTCGATCGCCTCGCCGAGCGGGGTGCCGGCCGCTCCAGTCCGCCCCGCCGCGCGCAGGACGAGCTGCGAGCGGGCGAATTCCTCGGTGCGCGCCGCCGCCTCCTCCGACGCCGCCGCGTAATCGGCCTCGGCCCGGCGCATCAGCCGGCCACCGAGCAAGAGCGCGCCGAACAGAAGCGGGACGGCGAGCAGCGTCGCAAGCCCCAGCGGCCAAGCGACGAAAAGAAGCCCCAAAGCGACCGCCGGTGGCAATGCGAGGCAGATAGAGGCCTGCGTCATGAGATTGACCGAGCTGGCGAACAGCTCGGGCACGGCGCCGGCCAGCGCCTTCTTGGCCTGCGCCTGCCGCTCCGCGCCGAACCAGCCGATCGGCACGGCGAGCAGATGGTCGACGAGGCGCCGGTTCATCGAGGTCATCATCGCGAAGCCGAGATCGAAGGCCCGGATTACGAGATGGCGCTCAAGCGTCCAGCCCGCGACGACGCTCGCGGCGAGCGCCACGAGCCAGGGCAAGGCTGCACGCGGCTGCGGTGAGAAAAGCTCACCGAGCAGCGGCACGAGCAGCAGCGCCGAAGTGGCGCGCAGACAGGCCGCCACGATCACCAGCAGCGCGTAGGGCACCAGCCGGGGCCGAGCCTCCGGCGGCAGCAAAGCCTGGACGATCATGCCTGTTTCCTTTCGCCCGCCTGCCAGAGGTCCCGATAGAGGCCGGGCCGATTCAGCAAGTCCTCATGTCGGCCGCGCTGGACGATGCGGCCTGCCTCCATCACGGCGATGCAATCGGCATGCATGACCGTGTGGAGCCGGTGCGCGACGACGAGCACGGTGCGCCGGCCGATCAGCGCGCCGAGCGCCTGCTGGACGAGATGCTCGGATTCGGGGTCGGCGAACGCCGTCGCCTCGTCAAGCACGAGGATAGGCGGGTCGGCGAGCAGCGCCCGGGCGATCGACAGGCGCTGCGCTTCGCCGCCGGACAGGCGCGCATCCTCGCCGACAACGCTGTCATAGCCACGCGGCGCAGCAAGGATGCGCTCGTGGATCTGCGCGGCACGCGCCGCAGCCTCGATCTCCGGCAAGGTCGCGCCGGGCCTGGCCAGGGCGATGTTCTCCCGTAGCGACGCTTTGATCAGCTTGACGTCCTGGAAGACGAAGCCGACGGCGCGTTGCAGCGTCTGCGGCTTGAGTTCGCGGATGTCGATCTCGGCGTCGACGGCCATCAGGCGGACAGCGCCGCCGGTGACGTCATGGAAGCGGCCAGGCAGTCCCGCCAGCGTCGATTTCCCGGCCCCGCTCGGGCCGACAAGGGCTGTCAGCGTTCCGGGCTGGAGAACGAGGTCGATGTCCTGCAGCACCGGCTTGCGCGGCTTGTAGCTGAAGCTCACGCTGTCGAAGCGCAGGCCGAGCGGGCCTGGCGGCAGCTCTCGCGAGGAGCGGCGACGGTCGAGTTCAGCCTCCTCGAGCAGCACACCGATGCGCTGCGCCGCCTGCCTGGCTTCCCGTACCGGCACGAAGCCGTACATCACCGACATGATCTGCGCGCCGAAGGCCGTGCCGAGGAAGAGGAATGGCAGCAGATCGGCCGGCGCCATGCCGCCCGACAGAATGCGCCAGCAGCCGGCGGCGGTGATCAGCAGAAGGAAAGCCGGCGGCTGGATCGCCAGCTGCGAGGCGACCTTGCGCCCGGCCATCGGGCGCTGCCAGCCATTGAGGAAGCCGGCCTGCCCTTCCAATGCCGTCCGCAGGCCCCGGCCATCGCCGCCGAAGACGCGCACCACCGGCAGGGCTTCGACGAAAGCGCTGGCGGCCGCGTTGGCGCGCTTGGTCCAATTCGCGAACTCGACCAGCTTGTCGGCAACGCCGCGCATCATGTGGCTGAACAGCGCGACGAAGGCGATCAGCGGCAGGAACAGCATGCCCGCAAGGCCGGCATCGACCGTGAACAGATAGGTGATGACGGAAATCGGCGTGACGATGCCGGCGACCACATCCGGCACGGCATGGGTGACCATGTAGTGCAGCCGGCCGGCATCCTCCTGCACGGCTTGATGAACTGCCGCCGCATTGCGGTCGGTGAACCATCCGAGCGGCAGTCGCGCCAGCTTGGCGACCATCGACAGGCGCAGCGCGTGTCCAAAACGCGCATCGACCGCATGCAGCCAGAGCATCAGACCCGCCGACAGCATTGCTGCAGCGCCATAGAGCCCGACAGCCCACAGGATCAGCGGCGACAGGGCCTCCCAGCTCTTCTCCCCGGCGAGCAGCCGCCGTCCGAGCTCGGCGAGCAGGACCAGCGGGGCGAGCTGCATCAGCGAGATCAAGCCCTGCAGCAGCCCGGCGGCGCGCAGCGTCCAGCGCAGGCCAGCCAGGAGTTCCTGCCCACCTTGCGAGCGCCAGCGCGGGCGCGGCCCGGCCTCGGCTCGTGCTGCGATCGGAACCGGCGCCGCGGCGGGCGTTTCCTCCGCCGCGCCCGGCTGGTTCGATTGCTTGCGCAGCCGCATCGCCTTGCCGTGCATCCAGTAGGCGGTGTGCTTGATGTCGGCGAGCGGGAAACCGTGCGCGCGGTTCAGCGTCGCCCGCAACTCCTTGACCGCATCCTTCTCAGCCGCAGCCCAAGCATACCAGTTTGACCAGTCGCGAACGGGAACGGCGGCTGCCAGCGCTCCGGTGCCGGGCCCGGTCCACAGCACCTCGGCGCCGGGATGCCCAGCGATGGGGATGGCAGCGTCTCCCGGGAGGTGCGCCTGCAGGATCACGACGACCGGCGCTTCCGGCGGCAGGACTCCAAGAATCGCGTTGATCGCCGGGATCGCCGCGGGGTCGCCCATCAGCAGATAGCCTTCCGGATTCTCCGGCGGCTCGAATTTGTGGAACATGTAATAGGAGGCGGTGATGGTGTCGCCGGGCTTGGCCGCGGCGGCCCAGCCCGAGGCCGGCCCCATTGGCCGATGCAGGACGAAATCAAAGCTCACCTCGCCGGTCGAGGCATCGGGCTCGACAAGGGTGTAGCCGCGCTGGTGAACCTTGCCGGGCTCGACTGGATCTGGCGCCCAGAGCCGGATGTAGCTCGCCGTCGGGGTCTCCCGCCCATCGATCATGGTCGGTGCTGAGAAGCGGATACGGCGGAAGGCCGGCGTGATGTCAGTGACCGAGAGCACGGTCATGACATGGTCGGTCGCCCCCAGGGCCTTCATCATCGTCTTCTGGAATCCGGCCGCCACGTTCGAACCTCCGCTTGTCGGGCGCTGCGGTGCATAGGCTGGATCGGGCTGTCAAATCGTGGGCGCCAGCCACTCGATTATGTAATTGAAAATATCTACGGGATGCGAAATTCCAAATTTAAGCCGATTGAGTCATGTACTATTTTCTATTACATTGTCATTCGAACTAGGCGGTCGACTAATACATGATATCGCCAATTATTATCATTCCAGAAAGCTCGAATTCCTATGGCATTGCAGAACTTAGTCCCCGCCGGCGGCATGACCACCTCCGATCTGGTCAGGCTTGGCGCCGAGTTCTCACTGGGCGTGCACCCGGTCGATGCAACGCCGCCGACGCTCGAAACCCCGATCTACACCGGGCGGGTGCTGGCACATGAGGCGCAGCCGGGGTTGATGCTGACGGCCAGCGACGTCACCTATATCTGCGATCAGAACCTCACCATTGATCTTGAGCCCGCACTCCTCTGTGGAATCATGCTCCACGGCGAGGGGGTCGAAACCGAGGTCGTCGGCCATGGCCGCATCGTTCGTCCGCCTGGTCGCGCCAACCTGATGGGGTTCGGCCGGACAGTGCGTTATCGCAGCCCGATGACCTCAGGGCGGCGGTTCCGCACGGCCGGCTTCATCCTGAAACCGTCCTTCTTCGAGCGTTTCGGCCCGGATATGGCCGATGACGGTCTCGCCACGTTGCACGAGTTCATTTCCGGTGAGTTCCGCGTGGAGACGCTGGGGCGCTCAGCGCGCCTGCTCGAGATCGCCCGCTTGTGCCTCGATCATCCCTACAACGGCCGGCTCGGCCAGCTCTTCCTGGAGAGCAATGCGCTGGCCTATGTCGTCGAGGTCGCCGAACTCCTGAAGCAGGAGCGGCGGCTGATGGCGCTGCTCGGCCGCCGCCATTACGAGCGTGTGCTGGAGGCCCGCGAAATCCTGGATTCAGATCTGGTCAACACACCGAGCAGCCTGCAGCTTGCTCGCAGGGTCGGCGTCAACGTCACGACCTTGCAGGCCAATTTCAAGACGGTCTTCGGCACGACGATCTTCGGCCATGTCCGCGACCAGCGGCTGCTGATGGCGCGTGTCCTGCTTCAGGAACACGGCTTGAGCGTGGCACAGGCAGCCCATCGCGTCGGCTTCGCCAGGCCGTCGGCATTCAGCACGGCCTATAGAAGATATTTCGGCCGCTCGCCGCGCGACGAGACCAGGTAAAATAAAACAGCAAAAATCAGTTTAGAGATGATCTAACAAATATTTGGCTTTGCGAAGGTTTTTCGAGTTCATTCGATAGTTCCGACGTGGCGACCTCAGGCGCCGCACCTGTATGGATCGCTCCAGGCTTTTGCGAATCTGGGGCGACGATCATGGACAGGGCTGCTCGGTCGAGCGTGTTGGGCGGAACGTCGATCACTCTCCTCGCGGTTCTCGGGCTCGCCGGGCCAGCGGTGGCGCAAGCGGGCGGTGAGACCATCCAGCTCGACATGATCACCATCACCGGAACCAAACGCCCGCAGGCCGACGCCAACCTGCCGATGGCAACGACGGTGCTGACGCCGGAAGCCGTGCCGCCATCGTCCCTGGATCCGATCGCCGATGTGGCGCGCCAGTCGCCGGGCACGAACTTCATGGATTTCGGTCGCTTCGGCGAGAGCTACATGACGATGCGGGGCGTCGGCACGCTCGGCACCGCGTTGAACTCGCTCGACAGCGTGATCGGCCTGTCGGTCGACGGTGTGCCGACGACCCTGTCGGCGATCAGCTCGCCCTTCCTCGATGTCGAACGGATCGAGGTCCTGCGCGGGCCGCAGGGCACGACCTTCGGCCGCAACGCCTTCGCCGGCGCGATCAATGTCGTCAGCACGCCGGCCGACGGCAAGCGGGAATTCCGGGTCGATGCAGAGGCCGGCACTCATGGCCACGGCTTCGTCCAGGGCACGGCCGGGGGCTGGCTGATCCAGGACAGGCTCGCCGGGCGCGCCTCCGTCCGCGTCCAGAACTTCAACGGCGATATCCCGAACGTAGTGATCGGCGGCAAGGAGGGCGGCGCCCGTCTCGGTGCCGCCCGCGGCACGCTGCGCTTCACACCGGACGATACGCTCACCGTGGACATCACCGGCGGCTACACACGCGACACCAGGCACAACTCCGCCTTCATCCTGCGCGAACAGCCGAACTATCCGGCCAGCGGCATCGACATCCGCCCGCGGAACCGCCAGGAGATCGCCAACGGCTCGCTCAAGGTCAGCAAGCGGTTCGAGCCCTTCATCCTGACCTCGACCACGAGCTATCAGGACATCAAGCTCAGCAATCTCGGCGATTTCACCGACTCGCTGCTGTTCAGCAAGGCGACTGGCTTCCCGGCCTTCGTCTTCAACAACCCCTTCGCCGACAAGATCTACTACGAGGACCGCGAGCGGATCTTCAACCAGGAGATCCGGCTGAACTCGCATGAGGGCTCAGCCGTGCAGTGGGTCGTCGGGGCGAGCTATTTCCGCTCCGACTACCAGACTCACCGGGTCTACGGCACCGCGTACTCGCCGACCCTGAACGGCACCTTCGACAACAAGATCGCTAGTGAGACGCTCGCCGGCTTCGCCGACGCGACGGTGCCGCTCGGCCGCGGATTCGATCTGTCGGGCGGTCTGCGGATCGCCCATGACCGGCAGAAGTTCAGCGGCAGCTATCTCTCGAACGGCTTCCCCGGCACCGTGCCGTCCCTCGTCCAGCGCAACGACTTCGACGACACCTATCTCACCGGCCGGCTGGCCTTGTCCTATCACTGGACCGACAAGGTCATGAGCTATGTCTCGGCGGCGCGTGGCTATGCCTCGGGCGGCTTCGAGAAGACGGCGACCTTTGCCGGCTTTGGCCTGGTATCGACACCGTTCCGGCCGGCCAAGTCGTGGGCCTACGAGCTCGGCACCAAGGCGGAGATCGCCGACGGCGTGCGCGTCAATGCCGCGCTGTTCTACAACGACGTCAAGGACGGCCAGCTGACCGGCTTCGATCCGGCGACCTTCCTGCCCTTCCTGACCAATCAGGCCTTCCGCAGCTATGGCCTCGAGGGCAGCGTCACTGCGCGGCTGGCCGAAGGATTGGAGCTGACGGCCGGCGGCGCCTGGACCAAGTCGCGCATCGTCGACGTCACGCTGGCTTCGCTCACCTCGGGCGTCCGCGCCGGCAACGAGGTGCCGCAGGTACCGACGTTCACCGCCAATGTCGCCTTGTCCTATCGCGTCGCCGCCGCGCCTCTGGGATTGCCCGGCTACTTCAACGCCCGTGCCGAATATCAGTTCGTCGGCAGCCGCTACAGCGATGTGCAGAACAGCCCGGGCGCCAAGCTGGAGGCCTACCACATCGTCAACGGCCAGGTCGGCTGGGAGAAGGACAATTTCAAGGTCTACGCCTTCGGCAGGAACCTGCTTGACGAGCGGCCGCTCTCCTATGGCTTCACCTACGCGCCGGGAGCAACTGTGGCCTATGTCGGACGCGGCCGCGTGATCGGAGTTGGGACGACCGTGACCTGGTGAGCCCTGGGAAAGCCTTGTCTGCCGCCGAAAGCGAGCAATGCCGCTTGGCGCGAGGGGCAGACTTTGGGACATCGCCGCAAGAGCGGACGTCTGCGCCGGGCGGCACTCCCTTGTCGCAGACCTGCGCAGCGAAGGCGGTCAGGATCATCGGCCGGGCACGGCGCCGATGATGCCAAGTGGGGCGGCGAGGAAGACCAGGACGAGACGCGAGACACTCTGCAACTGCACCATCCGCACGGTGAGCATCAGGACCAGCATCAGCGTGAACAGCTTGAAGATGGACAGGTTGGCTTTAAAGGCTCGGCGGAATCTGCAAGTCCGCGGTCACGCGTCGAGCAGCGCGATCTCCTTCTTGATCGCCTTGAGAAAATAGCGTCCGAGCCAGCGCCGCGGCATATGGCGCAGAGCGATGTTGCGAACATGGAAGGCCTCAACGGGAAGAAACTGAAGGCCCGCTTTCGCGAGCAGTTCGGCTCACCGATCTATGCCTTCCTGCAGCGCGCCCGCCTCGATCGCGCCCGCACGCTGATCGAGGGCGGCAATCTCGGCGTGACGGAGGCGCGTTCCAGGTCGGCTACTCCAACCCCAGCCATTTCGCCCGGCTGTTTCGGCGCGAGTTCGGGATCGCGCCGAGCTCGGCGCACGGCAGGGCCAGCTCGGGAATTTGAGGCCTGCGGTCCAGCCGCGCCGGCACCCGCCCGGTCTCAGTCCTTCTTGAAGGCCGGAACGATCATCGGTGTGCTGGCCAGAGGGTCCGGAATGACGACGCAGGACACTCCGAAGACCGCTTCGATCAGTCCGCCGGTGACAATCTCGGCCGGGCTGCCTCGCGCATGGATCGTCCCATCCTTCATCACGACGAGATGACTGGCATAACGGCCGGCCTGGTTGAGGTCGTGCAGGACCGCGACGATCGTCTTTCCCGCCCGGTTCAGCGTCCGGCAGAGTTCCAGCACCTCGATCTGGTGGGCGAGATCGAGGAAGGTCGTCGGTTCGTCCAGCAGCAGGAGATCGGTTGCCTGGGCGAGCGCCATGGCGATCCAGGCTTTCTGACGCTGCCCGCCGGACAATTCGTCGAGGCGGCGCGCCGCGAGATCGGCAACGCCGGCTGCCGCCATGGCGTCAAGCACGGCAACCTCGTCATCGGCCGACCAGCGGCTGAACAAGCCACCATGGGGGTGGCGTCCCCGCGAAACGAGTTCCCTGACGGAAATTCCGTCGGGCGTCTCGGCTCCCTGCGGCAGGACAGCCAGCCTGCGGGCGCGTTCGCGGTGGCTGAAATCGGCGATGGCGCGTCCGTCGAGCAGGACGCTGCCGCCGGAGAGTTCGTGCAGACGGGCGAGCGTGCGCAGCAGGGTCGACTTACCGCAGGCATTGGGGCCGACGATGACTGTGAAGCCTCCGCGGGGAAAGGCCAGATCGAGCCCGCGCAAAATCTCCCTGCTGCCGTGGCCGGCACGCAGGCCGCGCGCTTCGAGGGGGGCGGTTGTGGTCATGACTCGGCACCGCGCCGCAGCCTGCTCCGCAGCAGCAGGACGAAATAGAGGCCGCCGAGGCAGGCGGTGACCGCGCCGACCGGCAGCGAGCGTGGCGCGAACAGGAGGCGCGCGACACAGTCGCTGCCGAGCAGGAAGAGCGCGCCGAACAAGGCTGAGGTCGAAAGTGGCAGCCCGGCACTGCCGACGAGCCGGCGTGCCGCATGCGGGGCAATCAGCGCGACGAAGCCGACTGGCCCGGCGATCAGAGTGGCTGCGGCAGTCAGGCACAGGCCGGTGAGGCCAAGGCGCAGTCGCGCGGGGCCCGCCGGCTCGCCCAGTGACATCGCCTTGTCGTCGCCGAGCGCAAGCGCAGCCATCGTGCGGCGGCAGGCCAGCCCCAATGGCAGCAGCACGAGCAGGATCGCCGCTCCGATCGCGAGGCGGCTCCGATCGACACCGGCGAGCGCACCCTGCTTCCAGCTCGCCGCGATCAGGGCGGAATCGAGCGGGGCGGTGAAGATCAGCCAGTCGTTCAGGGCGGTGAATCCGGCGCCCACCGCGATGCCGATCAGGATGAGGCGGTTGCGCTCGACATGGCCGCCGCCGGCCGCGGCATAGACGATGAGCCCGGCGAGAAGCCCGCCAGCGAAGGAGGCCAGCGCGACGATCGAGGCCGCAGCCCCGGCCAGCATCGCCAGGATTGCGCCGGAGAAGGCTCCTGCATCGAAGCCGATCACATCCGGGCTGCCGAGAGGATTACGGAGCAATGTCTGGAACAGGGCTCCCGCCATGCCGAGCGCGGAGCCGGCGCAGAGTGCGGCGAGGATGCGCGGCAGCCGCCAGTCGAGCACGACGAGCTGCACCGGAGCTGCCGCGTCTCCCGCCAGCGCGCGAGCGGCATCGGCCAGCGAGACCGGCATGGTCCCGAGCGTCAGCGCGAGCAAGCCCAGGCCGACGCACGCCACTGCAAGACCGAGGTCGATCGCCAGGGCGCGGCGGGTGGTGCACGCATCGCGGCATGACCCGGCCTGCGCCGGAACCTCAGAGGCCAGCGGCATCGTCATGTCTCGCTGCGCCGGGGCCGCGCCAGCAGGACGAGGATCGGCGCTCCGATCAGCGCGCTGACGATACCGACAGGTAGTTCCGCCGGCGGCGCCACCACGCGCCCGAGCGTGTCGGCGGCAGTGACGAGCGCCGCGCCTATAAGGGCGGCTGCGGGCAGCACGAGTCGCTGATCGACGCCGCCGAAGCGGCGCGCCAGATGTGGCGCGGCAAGGCCGATGAAGGCGATCGGCCCGGCAGCCGCAACAGCCGCACCTGCCAGCAGCACGACGGCAAGCAGGCAGCCTGCTTGTGTCCAGCCGACGCTGAGCCCGAGGGCGGCGGCGCGATCCTCGCCCAGCGCGAGCAGGTTGAGCCGTGGCGCGAGCAGTGCGACGAGCACCGCCCCTATCAGCAGCGGCGGTGCGATCGCGGGTAGCAGCGCGAGGCCATCGCCGGAGAGCGCACCGACCCGCCAGTTGCGGGCGAGATCGAAGCGCGCCGGGTCTGCGAGCGCAATCGCCTGGCCGATGCCGAAGCAGAAGGCGGTGACGGCGACACCGGCGAGCGTCAGCTTGATCGGTGCTGAGGAGCCACGCGGCGCGCCCGCAACCGCATGCACGGCGAGCGCCGCCAGTGCAGCTCCGCTGGAGGCGAGCCAGATACTGGCCTCCGGGCCGAGCGCGAACAATCCCGAGCCGATGATCACCGCGAGACTCGCCCCGGCATTGATGCCGAGCAGGCCGGGATCGCCGAGCGGGTTGCGCGTCGCGGCCTGGATGAGCGCGCCGGCCGTGCCGAGAGCCGCGCCGACAACGAGGCCGAGCAGCAGCCGCGGCAGGCGCAGCTGCAGGAGGATCAGCGCCGCTTCGCTGTCGCGCCCTTGCAGCAGGTCGAGGAGGCTCTCTGGCGGCAGCAGCTTTGCCCCGGCGAGCAGGCTGGCCAGCATAGCGGCGGCAAGCAGGGAGCCGGACATGAGGGCACTGCGCCAACCGCCGGTCATGCCGAAAGCCGCGTGAAGAGTGTATCCCAGGCGTGGGCGAGGTAGCGCGCCGTGTAGAGCGAGCCGAAGGTGCAGTTGCCGGCGACGGTCTCCACCCGGCCGGCCTTCACCGCCGGCAGGCGCTGCCACAGCGGCTCGCGCGCCAGCACTCGCGGCCCGCCGTCGCCGAAATCGATCAGCAGGATGCCATCAACCGTGCCGAGCACGTCGCCGAAGGAATCGAGCGCAACCTCGCCATTGGGGCCGAGCCGATCAGCCCGGACCTCGCGGCCGCCGAGTTCGGCGAGCACCTGTGCCGGCATGACCAGGCCGTATCGAGTGCCGGCGCTGCGGACCAGCAGCCGGCGCTTGACCGCGTCATAGTGCACGGCGGCGACGAGCGTGCGCTCGATCACTCGCCGATGCCGCATCCGAATTGCCATGATCGTCTCGGCATGGGCGGCGATGATCCATGCCGCCGCCTCCAGACGGCCGAGCCAGCCGCCGAGGCGGGTGAGATTCTCCTGCCAGGTGATGCGGTGATTGCTCGGCAGCACCGGAGCGATCGCCGGCAGGCGCGCCAGCGGCCACCAGTCGGAGTTCGGCGCGCTGTCCGGACACAGGATCAGGTCCGGCGCCAGCATCAGGATCTGCTCGAGATCGGGCGGAGCGGCCAGGAATGGCACGCTCGCCGGCACCGGCACCCAGGGCCGCGCCCGGCTGTGGCTGTAGCCGACCAGTGGCAGGTCGAAGGCGAGCGCCTGCTCCAGCCCGATGCGCGAGTCGATCGCGACGACTCGCTGCGGCATAGCCGGGATATCGAGCCGGCCGAGCGAGGTCTCGACCTGCCGCCTGGCTGGCGCAGCCGTTACGGCACCGCCGCAGAGCAGCGCTGCCGCTCCGGTCGCGAAGGCGCGCCGCGAGAGCTTTGTTCTGCCCCGCACCCTGCTCAGAACTCGAAGGTCGAGGACACCGAGACCATGCGCGCCTCGCTCGGATAGAGCAGGTTGAAGCCCGGATAGGTCGTCCAGTAGGCCTTGTTGAACAGGTTCGTGACATTGGCCTGCAGCGTGATCGGCTTGCCGTCTGCGCGCTCGATCTTGTAGCGCGCGCCGATGTCGAAGGTGGTCCAGGCCTTGAGCTTCTGCAGGTTGGCGGCGTCGGCATAGTTCGAGCCGGTGTAGATCATCCGCCCGAACAAGGTGAGGTTGCGGACGAAACCAGGGTCCCATTCGATGCCGAGATTGGCCTGCACGCGCGGGGCACCCTGCGCGGTGTTGCCGTCATAGAGCCCGTCCTGCGTGCGGGTCAGCTTGGCGTCGAGCAGCGTCACGCCGCCGAGCACGCGCACGCCCTGGGTGATCTCACCGGCGACATTGAGCTCGATTCCGCGATAGCGGGTCTCGCCATTGTCGTTGAAGGTGTTGGTCACCGTGTTGGCGATGCCCGAAGCTTGCGTCGTATGGAAGGCACTGAGCGTGGTCAGCATCGTGCCCCAATCGACCTTCACGCCCGCCTCGTACTGCTTGGTGACGAAGGGCGGCAGGATCTGGCCTGCATTGGCGAAGGTATTGCCGACGACGGTGCCGACCGTCAGCCCCTCGATATAGCTGGCATAGAGCGAGACGTTCTCGAGCGGCTTGACGACGAGCCCCAGCATCGGGGTCAGCGCATTGCTCTTGTTGCGCGAAGTTACCGCCTCGGTCACAGCTGCGAAGGTCTTGGCCTCCACATATTGCTGGCGCAGGCCGAGCGTGAGCTGGACACGCTTGTCGAGAATCGAGAGCGTGTCGGAGACCGAGACGCTGCTGAAGGTGCTTTCGTTCTGCTTGTAGCGGATCGGCGAGCCGATCGACGGCATCACCGAAAACCGCGGATTGTAGATGTTCGACTGCGTCACCACCGGCGTCGGCTGCGGCGCGCCCGCCCGGCCCGTATAGAGGGTGTTGGCGGAGACCGCGACCTCGTGCTCGACGGGGCCCGTGGCAAAGCGCCCGCGCAGGCCGGTCTCGCCGGAATGGCGGTTGATGTCGATCTGGTAGACAGCGCTCGTCGCGGTGTAGTTGCCGTTCGACATCAGCCGCGAGCCGGCCTCGACCGCCTGGTCCCAGTCCATCCGGCTGGCGCCGCCCTTGGCATAGACGGTGACATCGGGCGTGATGTCGTATTCGGCCGAGAGCATGCCGTAGGTGTCGGCGAATTTGCTGTAGTTCCACGGCGAGACATAGGTCTTGTCGGGCTTGATCGGCCGCGGCACGCGCTGGCCGGCGAGCGGCGTCACCGTGTTGTTCATCCGGTCAGTGTTCAGGATCTGGTGGCCGACATCGAGCGAAAGCCTCAGGGCCTCGCCGCGATAGTCGAGCCCCAGCGTGCCGTTGAGCAGGGTCTGCGATTGCTGGCTGATCGGCGTGCCGCCGTCGCGGTAGAGCAGGTTCGCACGAACGCCGAACTCCTTGTTGGCGCCGAAGCGGCGGCCGACATCGAGATGGCCGCCGAACTGGCTGTTGCCGATCCAGGTCGCGGTGAAGCGGGTCAGCGGCTCATCTCCGGCGCGCTTGGGGATCAGGTTGATGACGCCGCCGACGCCGCTCGGCGAGAGGCCGCCGAGGAAGGCGCCGGGCCCCTTGATGACCTCGACCCGTTCGATGCCGGCAAGCGTGGTCTGCGCATTCGGCGCGATGCCGAACAGCCCGCCGAAGCCGACCGCGGCGTTGCCGATCTGGATGCCGCGAATGACAAAGTAATTGGCGTTGCCGACATTGGTCGACTCGACATTGCGGATGGCGGAATCGTTCTTGACGACATCGGCAACCGACTGCGCCCGCTGATCCTCGATCAGCTTGGCGGTGTAGTTCGAGACGGTGAGCGGCGCATCCATGACGCTTTTGGCACCGAGCACCCCGAGCTGGCCGCCAGTGGCGATCTGGCCGCCTGGATAGGCAGGCGCCAGGCCCGGCACGCCGGCGCCGGTGACGTTGATCGTATCGAGCGGGATCGCGCCAGCCGGCACGCCGCCAACGCCCGGTTGCGGCCTTGCCGGATCGAAGATCTCGACCGTCGTCGCATTGCTGAAGCGATAGGACAGGCCGGTGCCTGACAGCAGTGCGGCGACCGCCTGGCCGGTGGTCAGCGAGCCACTCACCGGGTTGCCGCGACGCGAGGCGGCGGCGGTCTCGGCGAAGACGACGTCGATCCCGGTCACGCGCACGATGTCGTTCATCGCCGCGCGCACCGGCTTGGCAGGAATGTTGAAGCTGTAGGCCGATTGCGCCTGCGCCGGCCTCACCGCGCCTGCAGTGCCGGCGCCGACCAACATCGTCGTCGCCAGCAGGAGCCCCATCCTGCCCAACCTTGCCTTGCCCATGCCCCAACCTTCCCGAAACCCGGCGATGCCGACAGCTCCGCGCACCTGTCGCGCGCCGCCTTCATCTCCTTGTCGCCTGGGAGTGGGCACCACCCTCACCGTTCGGAGAAAAAAGTTTGCGGGGGCCGAAGCAGCCCGCAGGTCAGGGGCTGACGAGTGTCAGACGGCCGAGCGTGGTCACCTGGAAGCCAACCGAGGACTGCACGGCTGCCAAGGCCGCATTCCCGTCGCGCAGCGCGATATTGCCGCTGACGCGCCGATCGCCGAGCCCCCCGCTCGTCACCAGGATACGGCCACCGCGATAGCGCCCGATCCGCTCCAGCACATCGGCCAGCCGGGCATTGGTGAAGATGTAACGGCCCTGGCGCCAGGCCGTGGCCTCGGCGAGATCGACGGCATGGGCGTTGCCGAGGCCGGCGTCTGCATAGGTCACGCTTTCGCCCGGCTTCAGGACGAGACGACTGCTGCCGTCGCGCAGGGCGACCTCGACGCTGCCGCTGTCGAGCGTGACACTGACTTCGCGAGCCTCGGCGGAAACCTCGAAACGGGTGCCGAGCACGCGCGCTTCGCCGTTGCGCGCGGCGACGGTGAAGGGCGCCTGCCCCGGAACGACGCTGAAGAAGGCGGTGCCGCGGACGAGCTCGACCCGGCGTTCGGTCGCGCTGAGATCGACCGCGATCGCGCTGTCGGCGTCGAGCAGGACGGTCGAGCCGTCGGCCAGCGTCACATTGCGCTGCTCGGCGCGCGCCGTGGCATAGTCCGCCTGCCAATCATCGAGGAGATGCGGGCGCTCCAGCCAGAGCCAGGCCGCCGTGAGGCAAAGCAGCAAGCCGAGCACGGCACCGGCCGCGACCTTGCCACGACTGCGCTGACGTCGCAGTTCCTCGATCTTCTGCAAGGGGCCGGCGAGCGCGGCGGCTTCGCGCCGTTCGACAGTGTCGGAGAACGGGCCAAGATCGGCCCAGAGCCGCTCGACATTCGCGTAATGCTGCTCATGCGCAGTCGAAGCAGCGAGCCAGCGCGCGAAGTCGTCACGGTCGGCCGTCGACGGCCGGCCGTTCATCCGGGTGAACCAGGCGATGGCCTGCTTCTCGATCTGCCGCTCGTCGGACATGGTCCGGAATTAGCGCAGCGCGTCGCGGCAGGCCAGCAGGGCCCGTGCGATCTCGCGCTCGACCGTGCTGTAGGAGAGCCCCAGCGCGGCTGCGATCTCCTCATAGGAGCAGGCGTGCAGGCGGTTGAGCAGGAAGATCTGGCGGGTCCGATCCGGCAGGGCCGCGATCGCATCGTCGAGGCGCGCGAGCTCCTGCCGCGCCGCGACGGCCTGGTCAGGCTGCACGACGGGCGCGACGTACTGCTCCTCGGTGATGCGCAGCGACAGGCTCGCGCGCCGGCGCTCCGCGCGCAGATGGCTGATCGCCGTGTAGTGGGTCGCGCGCGTCAGATAGGCCGAGGAGCAGCCGATCTGCTCGCGCGCCCGGGTCCACAGCGTGATGAAGACGTCCTGCACGACATCGGCGGCATTGGATGGTCCGACGCGCCGCGCCGCCAGCCGTTCGAGCCGGCGTTGCTCCAGCGCATAGAGGCTCTCGATGTCATCGAGGCTCGTGGACATGGCCCAGATTGGCTCCGCAAATGCCGTTCCCTGACGCGTCCATAACAGCGCCGGCCATCCGCGACAACGACGATGATTTAGAGATAATCTAAAGAAATCAAGCAGCTAAGTCGCTTGCCTACGGGGTCGAGCCGTGAAAGAAGCGCCGCCATGAGCAGCGTCGACCAAGCCAGCGAGCCCATGATCAAGCCCTTTCACGAAGCGACACTGGCGCGGCGCGAAATGCTGACACCCGGCATGGTCAGGCTGACCTTCTCCGGCGACGGCCTCGCAAATTTCCGCTCGACGGGGATTCCCGACGAATACATCCGCTTGTTCTTTCCCGACCCGAAGAGCGGCGAACTCGTCCTGCCGACAATCGAAGCCGACGGGCGCTGGACCTTTCCGGAGGAGCGGCACCGCGTCCGCTATTCGACCTACACCGTTCGCCGCTTCGACGCAGTGAGCCGCGAGCTCGACATCGATCTCGTCGTGCATGAGGGCGGGCAGGCCAGCGACTGGGCGATGACGGCCTCCGTCGGCGAGCGCATCGTCATCAACAACCCGCGGGGACTTTACGTGCCGCCGGTCGACCTGCGCTGGCAGCTGCTGATCGCCGATGCCACCGGCCTCCCGGCCGTCGCCCGCATCCTCGAACAGACGCCGTCCGGAATCTTCAGCGACATCTTCGTCGAGCTCGCCGACGAAGCGCATGTCCAGGACCTGCCGGACCATCCCGGCGCTCGCGTAACCTGGCTTACCGGCAGTGGCAACGGCATCGCTGAAAGCGTGATAGGCAATCTGCTCGCGAACGCCCCGCGTGCACAGGATGGCGGCTATCTCTGGGTCGCTGGCGAGAAGTCGTCGGTCCGGGAATTGCGCGAGCAGGCCCGGACGCTGCCCTGCTTCATCGATGGCCGACAGAAGCTTGTCGCTTATTGGAGCCGGTCACCGGAGATGGCTGGCTAGAGCATCGGACCGAAAAACGGAATCCGCTTCCCGGAAAATCCGTTGCGATAACAAAGTGATAGATCATCGTGACCGCGCCCGATCGGACGCGCGATGATCTAGGTCGATACGCGACCCACAGTGCCCCGACGCCAGGCGGCCGGTGTCTCCCCGACCATGCGGCGGAAGACGCGGGTGAAATGCGCCTGGTCGGAGAAGCCGGCATCGGCCGCGATCTCGGTCAGGGACCGGTCACCCGCTGCGAGCAGGCGCTGGCCACGCTCGATGCGGGCCTTGAGCTGCCATTGATGCGGCGGCAGGCCGGTCGAGGCCTTGAAGGCGTGGCTGAAATGCGATTGCGACATGCCGACGAGCTCGGCGAGATCCTGCAGGCGGATCGTGCCTGCGGCATGCTCGCCGATGTAGTCGGTCACCGCCTTGAGCTGCCAGTTGCTCAATGGCGCGCGCCGGCGCGGCGCGTTGGCACGCACGCCGAACAGGTCGATCAGCACCGCGAGCACGAGTCCGTCGCCATAGAGATCGTGCCGGGCGTCGGGCTCGGTGCATTCATCGGCGATCAGCCGTGCCAGCGTCAGGATGCGCGGATTCGAGAAGGCGATGCGCGGCTGTGCCAGCCGTTCCGGCGACAACGCCTCCCCCAGCCGCTCGCTGACGGTTGCGGCGTCAAAATGCAGGTCGAGATGGCGGATGCGCATGCGCTGCTGCGTGCGGCCCCAGACCGGCACGCCAGCCGGCATGAAGCTGATGGCGTTGGCACGAGCGCTGCTGGAAATGCCGGGCTCGTTGCGATTGAGCCGGGTCTCGAAATTGCCGCCCACCTTGTCGAGCACGACGAACAGGCGCGGATGCTCCGAGACATACTCGCCGCTCGCGCCGGCCTGACATTCGGCCTGCCAGAGATCGGCGACGACGCCGTTCCAGACGCGGTATTTCAGCGAGCCGATGACGCTGATGCCTTCCCGGACCGAACGCATGCGCGGCTGGAAACCCATCTTTAGCCTCCCAAGCGGCGAGGAATCGCCCTTGCAGCGCGTGCTCAAAATGCAACGTGATCAGCACAATTGTAGACGCACACCCAAGAACGTTCAATGCATGACAGGAACGATCAATCCCCCGTCCGGCGATGCTGATATTGCCCAACGGAAAGCTGAACCCCGCCTTTGAACGATTCTAAATTTGATCAGTTCTGAAATGGCGGCAATTGCTGGGGCCGAGATCGGAAATGTGTTACACGCAGAAGATGAAGACTAGATTTCTTCTTGGGTCGACTGTCTCACTCGCTGTGCTCTGCGTCGGCGCTGCTCTCGCGCAGGGACAGCCCGTCCCGACGGTGCAGCTCGACACCATCACGGTCGAGGGCGAAAGCGGCACGACGACCGGCCCGGTGACCGGCTATGTCGCGACGCGCTCGGCCACCGGCTCGAAGGCGAACACCTCGATCCAGGCGATCCCGCAGGCGGTGTCGGTGCTCGGCCGCGACGAGATCGACGACCGCAAGGCGCTCAAGGTCGACGAGGCGCTGCGCTACACGGCCGGCGTCGCTGCCCAGGCCTTCGGGCCCGACCCCGATACCGACTGGATCTTCATCCGCGGCTTCCAGGCGACGCAGACCGGCGTCTTCATGGACGGTCTGCAACTCTACGGCTACGGCTTCGGTGGTTTCCAGATCAACCCGTTCCTGCTCGAACGCGTCGAGGTGCTGAAAGGCCCGGCCTCGGTGCTCTATGGCGGCTCGACGCCAGGCGGCATCGTCAATCTCGTCAGCAAGCGCCCCAACGGCAAGAATTTCGGCTATGTCGAAGCCGGCATCAACAATTGGGGCAATGCTTATGTCGGCATCGACGTCGGCCTCAGCGACAAGCAGGGGGTCTGGAGCACACGCCTGACCGGCAAGCTCTCCGGTGGCGACCAGTACACCGACGTCGCCAAGGATTTCCGCGGCACGATCATGCCGCAGATCACCTATCAGCCGACCGGCGCCACCCGCATCACCGCCTATGGCGTCTATTCCGCGCTCGACCAGATCCATGTCGGCGGCGGCTTCCTGCCCTATGTCGGCACGGTGGTGAACGCGCCCTTCGGCAAGATCCGGCGCAAGGCCTTCCTCGGCGAGCCCTCGATCGACGATCAGCAGCGCACCGAGACGCTGCTCGGCTACGAGTTCCAACACCAGTTCGCCAACAACTGGAACTTCACGCAGAACCTGCGCTACGGCGTGATGAAGGGCTCGCAACTCGGCCCCTACGGCTTCGGCTATTCCGGCGCCGACGCGCCCTTCGGCGACCGGCTGCAGCCGGTCGGGCCCGACTACCAGCTCTACCGCATCGGCTTCCAGGAGCGGACGCGGGTCAGGACCTTCACGGTGGACAACCGGATCGACGGCAAGGTCGTCACCGGCCCGCTCGAGCACTCGCTGCTCTTCGGCGTCGACTACAAGTACTTCAACATCGACCACACCCAGGCTTCGGGCGGCGCGACCACAATCAGCGTCACCAATCCGGTCTATGGTGCGACGCAGGGGCCGACCGGCGTTTATCTCAATCAGGACCTGAAGCATCACCAGATCGGCTTCTACGCCCAGGACCAGATCCGCTTCGGCGGCGGCTGGCTGCTGACGCTGAACGGTCGCTACGACTATGTCGACAAGAAGTCGGTCAGCCCGGCCGGCCTCTTGTTCTCGCCGACCTATGACAAGAAGGAAGCGTCCTGGAGCGGCCGCGCCGGCCTCGGCTACGAGTTCGCCAACGGGCTGACCCCCTATGTCAGCGCCGCGACCTTCTTCACCCCGGTCTTCGACGCCGTGCCGAACCTGCTCGGCGGGCCCGGCCAGCCCTTCCGGCCGGAGGAAGGCCAGCAGTTCGAGGCCGGCGTGAAGTACAAGCCGACCTTCATGGACGCGCTGTTCACGGCTTCGGTCTTCCACATCACCAAGCGCAACGTGCTGAACCCGGCGCCGACCGCGATCAACCCGTTCGCGCAGCAACAGCTCGGCGAGGTCACCTCGCGCGGCTTCGAGTTCGAGGCCAAGGCCAACATCACCAAGGACCTGAAGGTGCTGGCCTCCTTCACCGCCTTCGACCTGAAGACGACACGGGACACCCGTCCGTTGCTGGTCGGCAAGACGCCGGTGGTCGTGCCCGAGGTCACCGCCTCGGCCTGGCTCGACTACACCGTGCCGGAGGGCGCCTTCAAAGGCCTCGGCCTCGGCGCCGGCGTGCGCTATGTCGGCAGCTCCTACGCCAATGCCGAGAACACGCTGAAGGTGCCGGCGGCGACGGTCGTCGATGCCGCGATCCGCTACCAGATCGGCAATTGGGGCATGGCGCTCAATGTCACCAACCTGTTCGACAAGGCCTATGTGAAGAGCTGCAACGGCCAGTCCGGCTGTGGCTATGGCGATGCCCGCACCATCACGGTCTCGGCCAATTATAAGTGGTAGGAGCTCAGTTGCCCGAATGCCCTGGAGGCCGCGGTCTGCCGCGGCCTCTGCCCGTGATAGACCCGCTGATATGACCGATCGAAGCGCCTTTCCGAGACGTCGCGAGGCACTCGCCATGCTGGCGGCGGCTGCGCTGCCGTCGGCCGCTCATGCCGCCGAACGGCGCGTCGCGACGGTCGACTGGTCGGTGCTGGAGACCCTGCTCGCGCTCGGCGCAGCACCGGTCGCCGCTCCCGAGCTGCTGCAGTTCCGCGAGGTCGCGGTCGAGCCGGCCGTGCCGAACACCATCACCGATCTCGGCTTGCGCGGCACGGTCAATTTCGAGCTGTTGCTGCTTTCGCGTCCCGAGCTGATCTACTCGTCGAGCTTCTATGTCAGCTCGGAGCCGAGGCTCGCCCGCATCGCGCCGGTCGAGCGCTTCTCGATCTACGCGCCCGGCCGCCCGCCCTACGAGCCTGCAGCGGCGATGATGCGCAGTATCGGCGCGCGTCTCGGCAGGAGTGAGGAGGCCGAGCGCTACATCGCCGACACCGAGGCGGAATTCGCGGGTCTGCGCGAGCGATTGAAGCCGCACGCGGTGCGGCCGGTCATCCCGATCAATCTCGGCGATACCAGGCATTTCCGCGTCTTCGGCGCCGACAGCATGTTCGGCGAGGTTTTGAAGCGGCTCGGCCTCGCCAATGCCTGGACGGAGGCGACGAGCTATTCCGCCATGGCCCCGGTCGGCATCGAGGCGTTGGCCCGCATGCCCGACGCCTGGATCGCGCTGATCCCGCCGGTCCCGCCCGGCGCGCTCGACGTGCTCGCGGGCAGCACCTTCTGGAACGCCCTGCCGAGCGTGCGTGCGGAGCGTGTGCTGCAGCTCGCTTCGATCAACCCGTTCGGCGGCCTGCCGGCGGCGCGACGCTTCGCGCGGCTTCTCGGCGAGGCGCTGCCGGCGGAGCGGGGCCATGGCTGAGGCCATCATGCCCATGCGCTCGCAGCCGCTACGTCCATCGGTGATCTGGCTCGCCGCTGCGCTCGTGACCGTGGCGCTCTTCGCCGCCATCGTGATGACGCGCCCGTCGCTAACCGCCCCGGCCGAGCTTGCGCGTCCGCTGGAAGCCATTCTGCTCTGGCACAGTCTCGTGCCGCGCTCGGTGACCGCGCTGATCTGCGGCGCCGCACTCGGGCTTGCCGGCCTGCTGCTGCAGCGCGTCCTGCGCAACCCGATTGCCGACGCCTCGACGCTCGGCGTCGTCTCGGGCGCGCAATTGGCGCTGACGGTCGCGACCGCCTTCGCGCCCGCCGCGATCGTCGTCTCGCGCGAAGGCGTCGCGCTGGCAGGGGCGGTCGCCGCCGTTGCTCTGGTGCTCGGCCTGAGCTGGCGGCGTGGGCTGGAGCCGCTGACCGTGGTGCTCTCCGGCATGGTCGTCGCATTGCTCGCGGCCGCCCTGAGCGCGACCGTCATCCTGGCCAAGGGCGAGTACATGCTCTCGCTCTTCATCTGGGGGGCGGGCTCGCTCAACCAGCAGAGCTGGGATGGCGCCCTGTCGCTCGGCCCGTGCTTGTTGCTCAGCTGGCTCGCCGCGGCGCTGCTGCTGCGCCCGCTCGCCTTGCTCAGCCTCGACGACGGCACGGCCCGAAGCCTCGGGCTTGCCTTGCACGCCACCCGCATCGCCGTGCTCGGGGTCGCGATCTGGCTGGCGGCCAGCGTCACCGCCGAGGTCGGCGTCATCGGCTTCGTCGGCCTCGCCGCTCCGGCATTGGCGCGCGAGATCGGCGCGCGCACCCCGCGTCAGCTTCTGCTTGCGGCGCCGGCCGTCGGGGCTCTCCTGCTCTCGATCACCGACAGCGCTGTCCAATTGCTCGGCTCGGGCTTCGCCGATTTCGCTCCGACCGGGGCCGCCACCGCTCTGTTCGGCGGGCCGTTGCTGCTCTGGCTGATGCATCGCGTGCCGCCTGCCCCGCTGGCGCAGAGCGTCGATGCCATGGCCCCGACGCGCCGGATAGCGCGGCCGTGGCCCCGGCTCGCGGCACTCGCTGCGGCAATCGCCGCGATCGCCGTGCTCGGCCTCGTCCTCGGGCGCGGACCGCAGGGCTGGGGGCTGGCGACAGGCGACCTCCTTGCCGAACTGCTGCCGTTCCGCGGACCGCGCCTGATTGCGGCGGGGGCCGCGGGAGCCCTGCTCGGCGCCGCCGGCTGCCTGATGCAGCGCCTCACCGCCAATCCGTTGGCCGGGCCGGAAGTGCTGGGCGTCAGTGCCGGCGGCGGTGTCGGCCTGACACTGGCGCTCGCACTGTTGCCGTTCAGCCCGTTCTCGATGCTGATCGGCATCGCCGGCGGTTCACTCGGCGTGCTCCTGATCATGCTGGTGCTGGCGGGCCGGCCCGGCATCGGCTCGCAGCGCCTGCTGCTTGCCGGCATCGCCATGGGCGCGCTCTGCATGGCGCTGGTCTCGACCGCGCTCGCCAAGGGCGATCTGCGCGCCTATGTGCTGCTGACCTGGCTATCGGGCTCGACCAACCGCGCCGGCGAGATCGAGGTCTGGGTCGGACTGGTCGGTTGCCTGGTTCTGATCGCACCGCTCTTTCTGGCGACGCGCTGGCTCGACCTCATGCCGCTTGGCGAAGCGACCAGCCGCAGCCTCGGCCTCGGGGTCGAACGCAGCCGCCTCGTCCTTGCTGCCGTCGCGGCGCTGGCAACCGCGGTCGCCTCGCTGCTGATCGGCCCACTCAGCCTGATCGGGTTGATCGCGCCGCATCTGGCGCGCCTCGCCGGCTTTGCGCGTGCCCGCGACCAGCTTGTCGCATCGATCCTGACCGGCTGCGGCGTGATGATCCTCGCCGACTGGCTCGCGCGCCTCGTCGCCTTCCCCTATCAGGTGCCGACCGGGCTGTTTGCGGCTTTGATCGGCGGGCCCTATCTGATCTGGCTGTTGAACCGCACGGGACGCCGGCATGGCTAACGAAACCACCTTGCACGCGAAGGCGCGGGTCGCCCTGGCGGACCCGGCCGGCATGCTCGACCGGCTCTGCGACCACTTCGTCAGCCATGGCACGGTGACGCGCCAGCCGGGCGGCGCGCGCCTGGAGGGCCCGTTCGGAGCGGTCGAGTTGGAGGCTGGGGCAGGTGCATTGCGCATCGCCATCGCTTCGCCGAACGAGAGTTATCTCTTCGTGGTCAAGTCTTCGGTCGCCGAGCATCTCGTCGAGTTCGCGGAAGGCGAGACCATTACGCTGGGCTGGCAGGGAGACGCCGCGGGCGAGAGCCGTATCCCCTATTTCCGCGAGGTCGTGGTGCGCCGCGCCCGCGACATCACCCCGGCGATGCGCCGCGTCACCCTCGCCTGCGACGATCCCGGCTATTTCGCGACCGGAGGCCTGCATGTGCGCGTGCTGATCCCGCCGCGCGGACGTCCACCGGTCTGGCCCAGCGTCGGTCCCGATAGCCGGGTGATCTGGCCTGACGGTGACGACGTGCTGGCGAAGCGTACTTATACGATCCGCGCGATCGACCATGCCCGCGGCGAGCTCGACATCGACGTCGTGCTGCACGACGATTCGCCGGGCTCGATCTGGGCGCGCGAGGCGAAGCCGGGCGATCGCGTCGGCCTGCTCGGCCCCGGCGGCGGCGATGTGGTCCCGGCAGACTGGTACCTGCTCTGCGGCGACGAGACGGCGCTGCCGGCGATCGCGCGCATCGCCGAGAACCTGCCCAGCTCCGCCCGCGCCAGCATCGTCATCGAAGTGGCGGATGCGGCCGAGCGGCAGGAGATCGCCTCCGACGCGGCGATCGAGGTGACCTGGCTGCATCGCGACAGCGCGCCGGCCGGCTCGACCGAGCTGCTGCTGCAAGCGGTGCGCGACATCGCCCTGCCGGAGCAGGGCGCACCCTTCGTCTTCGCCGGTTGCGAGCAGGCGGCGGCGCGCGCGATCCGCAAGCATCTGCGGGCGGAGAAGCAATTGCCGAAGGACCGCCATCTCGTCGCCGCCTATTGGCGCCGGGGTCACGCCGACGTGCACGATCATGGTGAGTGATGCAGACTGAAGCGATTGCGAGCGCAGCCGAGCGCTCCCACGCAATGCCCCCGGCGATCGAGGCGGCGCCACAGGCGAGCGCCCCCTTGTTCGCCCTGGAGGGCGTCGGCTTCTCGATCGCCGATCGTGTCCTGCTCGAGCCGCTGTCGCTCGATCTCGACGCGGGCAAGGTGATCGGCATCCTCGGCCATAACGGCTCGGGCAAGTCGACGCTGGTGAAGCTGCTGGCACGGCAGCAACGCCTCTCGCGTGGCACCCTGCGCTTTGCCGGGCGCCCGATCGAGAGCTGGGACAGCCGCGCCTTCGCCCGCAAGATCGCCTATCTGCCGCAGCAGACGCCCCCTGCCGCCGGTATGCTCGTGCGCGAGCTGGTCGCGCTCGGGCGCTATCCCTGGCATGGCGCCCTCGGCCGCTTTGGCCAGCGCGATCGCGACAAGGTTCGCGAGGCGATGGCGCTGACCGATATCGAGCCCTTCGCAGATCGGCTGGTCGATACCTTGTCCGGCGGTGAGCGCCAGCGCGCCTGGCTCGCCATGCTGGTGGCGCAGGATGCCGAATGCCTCCTGCTCGACGAGCCGATCGCGGCGCTCGACCTTGCCCATCAGCTCGAGGTGCTGACACTGGTGCGCAGGCTCTCGCACGAGCGCGGCCTCGGCATCGTCGTCGTGCTGCACGACGTCAACATGGCGGCCCGCTTCTGCGACGAGATCGTCGCGCTCCATTCCGGGCGCCTGGTCGCTCGCGGGACACCCGAGCAGATCGTGCAGCCGGACGTCCTGCGCGCGATCTACGGCGTCGAGGTCGGCGTGATGCCCCATCCGGACAATGGCAGGCCGCTCGCCTTCGTCTGAGGCAGCCATGGCGTGATGGCCGCGTCATCGACTTGCCCGAAGGCGGACATTCTGAGTGTCGGCTACAGGCCAGATCCGGGCCTCGTCGACTCGCCATCGCGGTCGCTCCTGGAGCGTTTTCGAGCGAAATTGACACCGGTTCGTGTAAGAAATATGCGATAAAAAAGATATCGAGGAATTCCACGATTCGAAAAATTGTGGAGATCCTCTAGAACACTCGTCATTCATCCGGGAGCTTATCTACTCCTCAACTACATAAGAAACGCGGTCGATGCCGTGACGGGCAAGTTTGTCGTAAAAGGTCTTTCGCGGGATACCCAGTGTCTCGAGAGTTGCGCGGACATCGCCGCGATTGGCTTCCAGCGCCTCCCGAATCAGATTGGCCTCTATCGCGCTCAGACGCTCGGGCAGATTGGCCACCACGATATCGCCCTGGACCGGCGCCACAGGCATGTCGGCGACACCGAGCGCCACCCTTTCAGCGAAATGGACGAGCTCGCGGACATTGCCGGTCCAGGCGTTCTCGACGAGATGGCGCTCGATGCTGCGGTCCAGCGCCGGCACGTCACGCCCATATTTGCGCGCCGCACGGGCAAGGAACTGGGCGAAGAGCAGCGGTACGTCGCGGCGGCGCTCGCGCAGCGGCGGAATCCGCAAGGTGACGACGTTGAGGCGGTAGAACAGGTCCTCGCGGAAATCGCCGCGCTGGGCGGGATCGCCGAGGTCGAGCTTCGTCGCGGCGACGACGCGCAGGTCGACCCGGCGCCGCTCGTTCGAGCCGAGCGGCGAAATCTCGCGGCCCTCCAGCACCCGCAGCAGCTTGACCTGCGCCGCAGGCGGCATGCTTTCCAGTTCGTCGAGGAAGAGCGTGCCGCCGCTGGAATGCTCGATGCGGCCGACGCGCTTCTTCTGGGCGCCGGTGAAGGCGCCGGCCTCGTAGCCGAAGAGCTCGCTCTCGATCACGCTCTCCGGCAAGGCTCCGCAGTTCAGGGCGACGAAGGGCTTGCTGCGGCGGCGGCCCTGCTGGTGCAGCAGGTTGGCGACGACCTCCTTGCCGGTGCCGGTCTCGCCCAGGACCAGCACATCGACATCGACATCGGCGAGATCGCGGATGGTCTGGCGCAGGCGGATGATCGCCGGCGCCTCGCCGAGCAGCGCGATCTCCTCACCAGGTGCCTCGGCCAGCGAGCGCAGCCGCCTATTTTCAAGGACGAGCGCGCGTTTCTCGACCGCGCGCCTCAGGGTCTCGGCCAGGCGATTGCTGGAATAAGGCTTGGCTATGAAGTCGTAGGCGCCTTCGCTCATCGCCTCGACCGCCATGGCGACATCGGCGTGGCCGGAGATCACGACCACCGGGATGTCGGCGTCCAGCGCCCGCAGGCGCCTGAACAGCTCGATGCCGTCCATGCCTGGCATGCGAACATCGGTGACGACGACGCCGGCATAACCCGGCCCGATCCGGTCGAGGGCGGCCTGCGCCGAGGCGAGCGGGATCGCGGCAAAGCCGGCGAGGCGCAGTGCCTGGGCGTTGGCGTCGCGCAGGTCCGGATCGTCATCGACGAAGGCGACCTCGATGGCGCTCTGGTCGCTGGCGGGAGCGGTCATGCGGCCCTCTTCAGGCTGATCGTGAAGATGGTGCCCTCGCGGGGGCGGCTCGTCGCCGAGAGCGTGCCGCCGAAGGAGGTGACGATGTCCTGCGAGATCACCAGCCCGAGGCCGAGCCCGCGCGGCTTGGTCGTGCGGAACGGCGCGAAGAGCGCAGCGAGCGCGGCGTCGTCGAGGCCCGGTCCATTGTCGATGATGGCGACATCGACCTGCTCGCCCCGGATCGCGACATCGATCGAGAGCTGCGGCGCGCGTCTGTCGCGCTCCTCGGCCATGGCCTCGAGCGCATTGCGCATCAGGTTGACGAAGACCTGCTCCAGCTCGACCAGCCGGGCCAGCACGAAGACCGGCTCGGCCGTGGCCGGAAGCTTCGGCGTTACGCCTGCCTGTCGCAGCGCGGCGTCGAGGATCATCAGCGCGCCGTCGATCGCCTCGCCGAGATCGACCGGCCCATGCGGCCCGCCGCCACGCCGGGCAAAGCCCCGGAGCGTATCGGTGATGGTGCCGATGCGATCGGTCAGCCCGACGATCCTGGCCAACGCGCCATCGGCGCCGGCCGCATCGGCGCGAACGAGGAAGGCACGGGCGTTCTCGGCATAGGTACGCATCGCGGCGAGCGGCTGGTTGATCTCATGGGCAACGCCAGCCGTGACCTGACCGAGCGTCGCCAGACGGTTGGCCTTCGCCAGCTCCTCGCGCGCATCTGACAGGCGCTCCTGCGCCCGCGTACGCTCCGCCATCTCCTCGACGAGTCGGTCGTTCGCACCCGCCAGTTCGAGCGTGCGCTCGGCGACGCGTCGTTCGAGTTCGGCCTTGACCCTGGCCTCGGCATTGCGCCGCGCGAGATTGACCTGGCGCCGCCGCAGCGCGAACGCACCGAGCGCAGCGCCGGGCATGAGCAGGAGCGCCACCAGCGTCTGCAGGCGGACCTGCTCGTCGCGGATCGCCGCGCCGACCGGCATCAGCACCTCGAGCTGCCAGTCCGTGGTCGGGATCGGAATGCGCGAGGCGACATGCGTGCCGGCTGCGGAGCCGGTGCCCCGCACGACCTCTCCATCGTTCCGCAGAGGCAGCAGCGTCAAAGGTGCCGCACCGAACTGCAGCGACTGCCGGATCTCCGCCGCCGTTTGCGGGGAAAGCGCGACCTCCGTCCGGAAACGCCAGTCCGTGACTGTGGAGATCAGCACGACTCCGCGCTGGTCGACGGCGAAGGTCTGGCCGCCCAGCGCCCGCCAATCGGCCTCGACCTGGTCGAACTCGATCTTGACCACGACGACGCCAAGCGGCTCCCCGCCATCGTCGACGCGGCTGGTGATGTAGAGGCCAGGACGCTTGCTGACCGTGCCGAGGGCGAACTGCTCCGCCGTGCCGCCAGTGAACGCGCCGCTGAAATAGTCCCGGAACGCGTAGTCGTTGCCGACGAAGCTCGTCGGCTCCCGCCAGTTGCTGGCCGCGATCGCAACACCGTCCTTGCCCAGCACATAGATCACCGCCGCGCGGGTCTCGCGAGCGATCGCCTCCAGCTTGAGGTCGAGCGCATGCTTGTCTGCGCCCCTCAGGGCCGAGCGCACATCAGGGTCGCGCGCCAGGATCACCGGCAGGGCGCGCTGCTTCTCCAGCTCACCGCGCAGGATGGCGAGCGCCAGCGTCCCGGCATCGGCGGCTCGGGTCCGCATCGCCGCGATGGCGCGGCCGCGGCCGGCATCGCCCGCGATCAAGAAGGCGACGGTGGCGATGGCCACGGTCACGAGCGCGAAGACGAGCCAGAGGCGGCGCCTGACGATCCAGCGACCACGTTCGTCCGACGGGGTTTTGTTCATGCTCCATCATGTGCGGAATTTCGCGCAAATCAACCTGACTACGTGCGGATCATCGCCAATCCTCACCCTTCGGCGAACATATCGATCACGTAAGATACTGGAATAACGTAGTTATTCCTGCATCCCAATGTTGGCACAACGATTGCCAACAAGGCCTCAGCGGCGTCGAGAACAGCAAGAACCCGCGAGCTAGGCCCCTACGGAGGAAACCATGGCGATCACGCTTGACCAGGCGTCGGCCCACCAGCCGGCTCGTCCCCGGAAGTTCTATCAGCACCTTTATGTCCAGGTGCTCGCGGCCATCGCGGCCGGCATCCTGCTCGGGCATTTCTGGCCGGAGCAGGGCGCGGCCCTCAAGCCGCTCGGCGATGCCTTCATCAAGCTGGTGAAGATGATCATCGCGCCGGTGATCTTCCTGACCGTCTCGACCGGCATCGCCGGGATGAGCGACATGCAGAAGGTCGGGCGCGTCGCCGGCAAGGCGATGATCTACTTCCTGACCTTCTCGACGCTGGCGCTGGTCGTCGGCCTCGTGGTCGGCAATGTGATCCAGCCGGGCAGCGGCCTGCACATCAACCCGGCCAGCCTCGACGCCAAGTCGGTGCAGGGCTATGCCACCCAGGCACACGACTCCAGCATCGTCGGCTTCCTGCAGAACATCATCCCGAACACGATCGTCGGCGCTTTCGCCTCCGGCGACATCCTGCAGGTGCTGTTCTTCTCGGTGCTGTTCGGCCTGTCGCTCTCGCTGGTCGGCGAGCGCGCCAAGCCGGTGACCGACTTCCTGCAGACACTGTCGATCCCGATCTTCAAGCTGGTCGCGATCCTGATGAAGGCCGCCCCCCTCGGCGCCTTCGGCGCGATGGCCTTCACCATCGGCCGCTACGGCATCGGCTCCGTCGCCAATCTCGCCATGCTGATCGGCACCTTCTACCTGACCTCGGCGATCTTCGTGCTCGTCGTGCTCGGCGCGGTCGCCCGCTACAACGGCTTCTCGATCCTGGCGCTGATCCGCTACATCAAGGAGGAGATCCTCCTGGTCATCGGCACATCCTCCTCGGAAGCGGCGCTGCCGACCCTGATGGAGAAGATGGAGGCTGCCGGCTGCAAGCGCTCGGTCGTCGGCCTCGTGGTCCCCACCGGCTATTCCTTCAACCTCGACGGCACCAACATCTACATGACGCTGGCGGCGCTGTTCATCGCCCAGGCCATGGACATCCACCTGCCGCTCGGCGACCAGGTCCTGCTGCTGCTCGTCGCCATGCTGAGTTCGAAGGGCGCGGCCGGCATCACCGGCGCCGGCTTCATCACGCTCGCCGCCACGCTCTCCGTCGTTCCGGCCGTGCCGGTCGCGGGCATGGCGCTGATCCTCGGCATCGACCGCTTCATGTCGGAATGCCGCGCCGTCACCAACTTCATCGGCAACGCGGTCGCGACGATCGTGGTGGCGCGCTGGGAGGGCGAGCTCGACCAGGACCAGCTCCAGGCCGCCCTGAGCGGCAAGCTGCCGGACCTGCTCGACGAGCCCCTCCTCACCCCGGCCGAGTGACCGCGCCGGCCCGCAAGGCCGCCTCATCATCGCCGGCTGCGCATGGTGCGGCCGGCCGCAGATCGGCAGACGGCACGGGGCGATCGTCAACAAGCCCTGTGCCGGGCCGGTCCAGGCTAGCGGCCGCAGCCTCCTCAGCATCGCGCAGACGAAGCGCCCGAGCCGCTGCGACCATGTTGATCGACGCTGGCCTGACCTCCTCCGATTTGCGCGTCTTGAGGCCGCAATCCGGGTTGATCCAGAGCTGGTCGTCGCCGAGGCACTGACGCGCGAGATGGAGCAGCTCTTTCATCTCGGAGACTTCGGGCACGCGCGGCGAGTGGATGTCGTCGACATCAACTTCTACACCATCCCCGAAGCGCGCCGCTCAAACATGCGCCATCACCCGGTCGGTCTCGGCTTCACCCCCGTCTTCGCCGAGACCGAGAATCCGTTCCCCTGCATGAGCGAGGCGATGGACCTGAAGAAGGAGAAGGACTTCTTCGAGACCCGCGTCATCGAGTGCCAGAACGGCGGCGCGCTGAGCTGGGAGTGAAGCAGGTGAGCCAAGCTGACGAGCCGCCATCCACAGCTCGCGCGACGATGCCAGCATTGCGGGTTGACGCCACAATCCCGCCATATAGGTTGACGCGCGTCGAGGTCTTCGGAGCGATCCGAAGCTAAGAGGGAATCCGGTGCGGCATCGATCGCCCAATCCGGAGCTGCCCCCGCAACTGTAAGCGGTGAGTTTTCGGCCCCGATGTCACTGGCGCCAACGCGCTGGGAAGACGGTCGAAAGCACTGATCCGCGAGCCAGGAGACCTGCCCCGACGGCGTATTGATGTCGCGCGGGCGGGGTGTCCGGCGGATCGCAGCATATCCGGCCGCGATAGCCGCCGTATCTGCCGCGCTTCCGAGCAGCCCTGTTCCGCACAGCGAGGGGCTGACGACGATGACCACGCAGTTGGGACAGTGCTGCCGCCACCGGCGCCAGACAGAGCCAGCCATGCCTATGACCGGCATGGTATCTTGTAATGATATAACATATCATTCATAGGCGCAGCATGCCTGCTGCTCTTCCTGCTTCCACTCGAGCGAATGCCGGTTCGCTCGACCCTCTCGCGCTCTATGCCAGCGCGATCGATACCTCCGACTACGCGTCGCGCGTGGCGCCGCTCATCCGCCGCCTGACCTCGGATATCGGCGATCTCGTCGATGTCGGCGCGGGCGGCGGCCAGCTCGGCGCAGCCCTGCTCGATCGTTCGAGCCGCTGGACGGTGATCGAGCCGTCGCCGGTGATGCAGGCGCGTCTCGCACTGAGAACGGAACGGCCGCAGATCATCCCGCTCGGCTGGAATGACGAGCGCATCGTCTGCGAGCCCGCCGACACGGTCCTGGCGGCGACGATGCCGGGCTATTTCCACGATCCGCTCGCCTTCCTCGCGCGCTGCCGGCAATGGGCGCGCCGTCAGATCGTCTGGGTCGTGCCGGCACAGGCGGCTCCGAAAGGGCTCATCCTCGCCGCCTGCCTGCCGCGCGACTGGCATCGCGAGGACGAGACGCCAGGCATCGATCTGGTGCTACCGAAGCTCGGCTCCGATCTGCCTGATCGCTCCGACGTGACGGACTGGACCTTCTCGCTCGAGCTGCCGGACCTCGCCGCCTTCGCGACTTTCCAGGCCGACCGGCTCAGCTGGCCGCCCGACGATCCGCGTCGGCCCGAGCTGTTCGATCATCTCCACAAGCAGGCCGTGCCGACACCGGCCGGCTTCCGCCTTTCCTGCCATCGCCGCTCGGCCATCCTCGTCTGGGACCTGCCATGATCCGCCCGATTTCCCGCAAAGCCTGCCTGCTTTCCGCGACCTGCCTGACGCTGGCGAGCGCCCCCGCCGCCGCGCAAACCGAGATCAAGCTCGACGAGCTCGTCGTGACGGCCACCGGACGTCCCGAGCCGCGCAGCAGCATCCCCGGCACTGTCCAGGTCATCGATGCCACGCAGATCGAGCGCACCCATGCGCAGTCGCTCACAGATCTGCTGGCTGAGAACGCCGTCGGCTTCTTCAGCCAATGGACGCCCGGGCAGACCTCGATCAACATCCGCGGCGGCGCCACCGACGGACAGGGCAAGGACTTCCGCAGCCAGGTGCTGGTGCTGATGAACGGCCGGCGCGCCGGCACGGCCAACCTGTCCAAGCTGTCGACGGCCGATGTCGAGCGCATCGAGATCATCCGCGGCCCGTCCTCTGTCGTCTATGGCAGCCAGAATATCGGCGGCGTCATCAACATCATCCTGAAGACCGGCCGCACAGCGCCGGGCACGATGATTGAGGGGGCCGGCGGTTCCTGGGGTCTGCTGCAGGGCAAGGCCCAGACCGGCGGGCTCTATGACAGCATCGACTACTATGCCGGTATCTCCGGCGGCACACGCGACGATTACCGCTCCGGCCGCGGCGGCTCGAAAATGGAGAACACCGGCTGGAAGCGCCTCGGCGTCGCCGGCGCGCTCGGCCTGCAGATCAATCCCGACCACCGCATCGAGACGACGTTGCGGACCGACGGCATCTACGATGTCGGCTTCCGCGGCTCCGGGGCCAACACGATCAGCCAGGAGGATCGTTACAACAACTCCTTCGACGTCACCTATCGGGGGCAATTGCCCGGCGGACAGTATCGCTGGATGCTGCAGGGCTACGCCGTGCAGGACGTCGACAATTTCCGTTGGGCCTCGCCGGTCATCCGCGGCGGCACCGGCCTGCCGGCGCCGGGCACGGCGGCCGATTACAACCGGCGCGAACTCAACGTCGTCGGCACGCGCTTCCAGCCGAGCATGACGCTCTGGGCCGGCAACGACCTGCTCGCCGGCTGGGATTGGGAGCGCAGCACCCTGCGCTCGACCCGTGACCGCATCGGCGTTCCCGGCAATCCGCTGGCGCCAGTCTCGCCGCAGGACAACAACCAGTCCGAGACGGTCAACGCGCTCTATGTCGAGGACTCGCAGAAGCTCTTCGACGATCGCGTCACGCTGCGCGCCGGCGTGCGCCGGACCTTCGGCACGACCAGCTTCGAGTACACGCCGAACCTCGCCGGCCAGCGCCCGCGTGAGGTCGACTACCAGGCGACGACCTATTCGACGGGCGCGACCTTCAAGGCGACCGACCGGCTGACCTTCCGCGTCGGCTATGCTACCGGATTCCGCGCCCCGACGGCGACCGAACTCGCCGCCGACTTCAACACGCTGGGCGGCGGGCGCATCTTCGGCAATCCTTCGCTCAAGCCGGAGACCAGCGAGCAGGTCGAGGCCGGCGCCGCCTATGCCGGCGACGGCTGGCGCCTGGACCTGGCGATCTTCCAGAACGTGATTTCCGACCGCATCATCACCCGAGCCCGGCCGGGCGTAGCCAACACCTCCGACTACGCCAACAATTCCGGCGACGTCGTCGTGCGCGGCGTCGAATTGCAGGCCGATGCCGACATCCTGAAGCTCGCGGGATACAGCGATACCGCTTGGCGCTGGTCCGTGTTCGGCAACGGCGCCTGGAATTTCGACATGGAGGACAAGGGCGCCGCCGTTACCGCCAACAGCCGCAAGCCGGAGCGCATGTACCAGTACCAGGCGGCGATCGGCACGCGCTTCGGCCAGAGCGGCGTGCAGTATCCGTGGTCGGTTCAGGTCTCCGGCACGCTCTATGGGCCGATGTGGTACAACACCGAGGAGAACCTCGTCGCCACCGCGGAGCCGAACCGCGACTGGATTCACCGCAAGAACCCGTTCTGGGTCTGGAACGTGCGCGGCGAGGTCGAGATCGCCAAGGGCGTGAAGCTGTTCGCGCTGGTCAACAACCTCTTCAACAAGAATGAGCACCCGATCTTCATCGGCCTCGACAAGAAGCCCTACAAGCTCGATTCCCGCTTCGCCAATGGCGGCTACGGAACCTCGATGCCGGGGCTTGAGGTCCAGGCCGGCCTGCAGGCGCGGTTCTGACGCTCGGATGACCCGCTTGCGCTCGCTCGGCCTGATCCTGGCACTGATCCCCGCAATCTGCTCTGCGGCGGCAGCCGAGCCCGTTCAGCTGACCGATGCGCTCGGACGGGTGGTGGAGATCGCCCGCGCGCCGCAGCGGATCGTGCCGATCTTCGCCTCGAACACCGAGCTGGTCGCGGCGCTTGGCCTGTCAGACCGGGTCGTCGGCATCGAGGCCTATACGCGCTATCCGCCGGAGGTCCTCGACCGGCCTCAGGTCGGCGGACGGCTCGGCTTTTCGGTCGACGCCATCGTCGCGCAGCGGCCCGAATTGCTGATCGTCACGCCCTCGCGCCAGGCGATGCACCTGCTCATCGAGCCGATGCGCCGGCTCGGCATTCCCGTCATCGTTCTACTCAGCCGCAGCGTCGCCGAGGTGATGGCCAATTTGCGCCTGGTGGGGCAGGCGACGGGAGAGGCGGAGCGCGGTGATGCTGTCGCCAAGGTACTAGAGCGGCGCCTTGCCGCGGTCGAAGCCGCCGCTCCGGCGAGGCGACCCAGCATGGTGATGATCACCGGCCGCCTCGGCAACGGGCTGGTGCTGGTGGCGCGCGCCGACAGCTATACCGGCGATGCCATGGTCAAGGCCGGTGGGCGCCACGCGCTGGAGCGCACCATCGTCGCCCAGGTCTCGCCCGAGGCGGTGATCGCCGCCGATCCCGACATCCTGCTCTTCGCGGGACGCAAGGACGAGCTCGATGCGCTCGTCGCCCAGCCCGGCTGGCGCCTGCTGCGCGCCGTCCGCAGCGGCAACGCCCATCTGGTCGCGCGCGCCGAATTCCTGATCCCCGGGCCGCGCACCGTTGACGGCATCGAGAAGCTGGCGGCACTGCTGCGGCGGACGGCCCAGCCATGAAACGTATCTCCCTCCTTGTGTTCGCCGTCCTGCTGACGCTCGCCTTCGGCGCCATGGCGGGCCATGACTGGGTTAGCCCGACAAGGCTGGTCGCAGCCTTGTCGGGCGATACCTCGCTGCAAAGCCAGCTCCTGATGGTCTGGCGGCTGCCGCGTGTGCTGGCTGCGGCTTTGGTTGGCGCGCTGCTGGGGCTGGGCGGCGCGATCTTCCAGGGCGTGTTCCGCAACCCGCTGGCCGAGCCCTATCTGCTCGGTTCCGCGGGCGGCGCTGCCATCGGCGCGACCATCGCGCTCCTCGTGCCGCTCGGCCTGCCCGCCGGGCCCGCTCTTGCCGGGCTGTCCTTCCTCGGTGCCTGGGGCGCGACCTGGCTGGTCCTCGCCATTGCCGGCCTGCATGGACGGCCCGATACGGCAGGCCTGTTGCTCGCCGGTGTCGCGATTGCCGCGATGCTGGGGGCGCTGCGATCGTTCCTGATGCTCGCCCTCTCCGACGACACGGTGAACCTTCAGGTCGTGCTGAGCTGGACGCTGGGCGGGATCCAGACGCCGGATATCGCTGGGCTCTTGCTGCTATCGGCGCTGGTCATCGCTGCGCTCGCCTTGTCAATGAAGCTGGCGCGCGGGCTCGACTTGCTCGGGCTGGGCGAGGAGCAGGCCTTCGCCTTCGGGCTCGATCCCGCCCGCTTCGTCCGGATCGCGGTCCTGCTCGGAGCCGGCATCGTCGCCGCTGCCGTCGCTTATGGCGGGCTCGTCGCCTTCGTCGGCCTGATCGCGCCGCATCTGGCGCGCTGGTGGGCCGGGCCGCGCCATGCCGCCATGCTGCCGGCGAGCGCCTTGATCGGCGCTGCACTCGTCTGCGCCTGCGACGGCATCGCGCGCGCCGTGCTGCCGCCGGCCGAAGTCCCGCTCGGGCTGATCACGGCGCTGTTCGGCGGACCGTTCTTCCTGCTGCTGCTGGCGCGGAGGCTCAGGGCATGACCGGAATCGAATGCCGCTCGATCCGCGTTGAAGCCGGCGGCAAGCGGCTACTCGACGATGTCTCGCTGAGCTTCAGCCTGGGGACACTGACAGGCCTCGTCGGGCCCAACGGCGCCGGCAAGTCGACGCTGCTGCGCGTCCTGGCGGGCTATCGCCAGCCGGATGCCGGGCAGGTCCTCTGGCAGGGCCGTGATCTGACGAAATGGTCGGCGGCCGAACGCGGTGCGGCGGCCGGCTATCTCCCGCAACAGCTCGAGCCCGCCTGGAACTATTCGGTCGAGGAGATCGTCGCGCTGGGCGCGAGCCGCGCTGCCGCGTCTCGTCCGATTGCCGATCTCATCGGCGAGCACGGGTTGAAGGATCTCGCCGGCCGCCGCTGGAATGCGCTATCGGGCGGGGAGAGGGCGCGCACCATGCTCGCCGCGACCGTCGCCCCGCGCCCGGGCATAATTCTCGCGGACGAACCCGGCGCCAGCCTGGACATTCGCCACCGGCTCGATCTGGCACATCGGCTGCGGTCGCTGGCCGAGACGGCCGTCGTCGTGGTGATCATGCACGACCTCGATCTCGCAGCCCGCTTCTGCGACCGCATCGTGCTGCTCGAAGCCGGGCGAGTAGTGGCCGATGCAGATGCGGAGTCGGTGGTCCACGATCCCGAACTGGAACGCGTCTTCAACATACGGCTTCAGCGGCAGAAGCTCGACCGCGATAACGATTGGCTTATCGGGTTGGATGCGTAGCGGTAGTGGCTCAATCAATTGGCCGCGCTTGGCCCGCTCATTGTCGAGCCATTGAAGTGCGACGACTGCTCCGGCCTCTCGACGCAGGTCCCGGATTCGGATGCATCGCCCTGCAGAAGAATCGCCACAGGACCAGCTCAGCTCGTGGCGACGCGCTCCTCCTGGGAGGCCTTCGCCTGCCAGGAGGCCCAGCTCGGCCGCTCCAGATGAAACAGGTCTGAGCTCCGCAGATAGGCGCCCCCTCCATGCATGCGGGCGACAAGCTCGAGCGCCACCGTGTCGATATGGCAGCGTTCCGCATCCAGCACGAAACGGTCCTCGACATGGGCGCACAGGACGCGGCCGATGACGATCGTCTGCAGCGGCCCCGTGACGAGCGAGGTCAGGGCCTGGCACTCGAATGCGACCCGCGCCGTTCGGATGCGCGGCGGAGAGATGAAGCGTGAGGCCGCGGCCTCCAGCCCGGCGAGGACCACCTCGTCGACCTCAGGCGGCGCATCGATGCAGGTCACGTTCATCGCCGCAGCGTCGGTTTCCGCCACCAGGTTGACGACGAACTCCCCGGTTTCCAGGATATTGGCGGCGGTATCCTTGAGCGCTCCGGCCTTCGGCATGATGCCAATGGCGACAGTCGGCGGGTCGTTGCCCATCATGTTGAAGAAACTGAACGGAGCGGCATTGAGCACGCCGTCGCGCGACAGCGTGGTGATCCAGGCGATGGGCCGCGGCACGATCGTCGCCGTCATGATCTTGTAGCGGTCCTGTGGGGGCAGTGCGCCCATGTCGAAGATCATGCTCGACCTCGGTCTTGTCGTCAGGAGCGACCGGGCATGGCGCCCATCGCTGCAGCGAGAGCCGGCGCCAGCACGCCATCGGAGCTGGCGAGGTCCAGCGCTATGTCGAAATGGTTGTGTCGCGGCATTGCGATCACCTCGCTGCGATGCCCCGCCGCGATCCAGGCTGCAGCATAGTCAGCGGTCTGGCGTCGGAACTCGCTGGTTTCCAGCCCGCCGACCGAGGCCAGCAATGTCGTAGTCGAATTTCGGGGAATGTGCCGGATCGGGCTGTTGCGGGCGATCGCGGCATCGTCCAGACAGAGCCAGGCATCGACATGGGTGGAGCGCAGCGGTTCGATGTCGTGCAGTCCCGACAGAGCCAGACCAACCCTAATGGCATCGTCCGGCAGTCCGAAATCGGCCTGCCAACCGCCGGCCAGCAGCATCCCGACGAGGTGACCGCCGGCCGAGGAGCCACCGACGGCGAGGCTGCCAAGACCGTATTGCGCGCGCCGGGCATGGAGGAAAGCAACGGCAGCGCGCGTCTGCCTGACGATCTCGTCGAGCGAGGCCTGCGGCGCCAGCGTGTAGTTCATCACCGCGACGGCAAAGCCATGAGCCTTCGGGCCCGGCACGACGAAGGCGTTGTCGTCCTTCGAGCTGGCCCGCCAGTAGCCGCCATGGACCCAGAGGAAGAGCGGGGCGCCAGGTTCGGCCGGATAGAAGTCGAGCGTCTCGCCGCTGCCCTCGTCATAGACGATGCCGGCGATGCGCTCGTGCTCCCGTTGCACCTGCGCGCTGACCGAGGCGTATTTGGCATATTCGGCGTCAAAGGAGGCGACGCTCTCACGGGCATTGTACTCGCGGTCGAGCGTGGCGCGGTCGAAGCCGCGATAGACCGGTTCGCTGGCTGTCAGCGCCATGGCAATGTCCTCACAGACCGAGATAGCGGCTGGCGAGATCGGGATCGTCGTGCAGCGCGGCCGGCGTGCCGGCCCAGACGATCCGTCCCTTCTCGACGACGTGGTGGCGGTCGACCAGGGAGGCCATCTCCGACAGGTTCTTGTCGACGACGACGATGGTCTGCCCTGCCGCCTTGAGCGTCTGTAGGCAGCGCCAGATCTCGGCGCGGATCAGCGGCGCGAGTCCCTCCGTCGCCTCGTCGAGAATGAGGAGGCGCGGGTTGGTCATGAGTGCGCGCCCGACCGCCAGCATCTGCTGCTCGCCGCCCGACAAGGTCCTCGCCGACTGCCGCCGCCTTTCGCCCAGGCGCGGGAACAATTCGATGACGCGCGGCAAGGTCCAATGCCCGGCGCTGCCGCCGCGGGCGGTGGCAACCAGGTTTTCCTCCACCGTCAGCGAGGGGAACACCCGCCGCCCTTCCGGCACCAGCCCGATGCCGAGCCGGGCGATGGCGTTCGGCGCCAGCCCGGCAAGCGGCCGGCCATCGAACGCGATCTCGCCGCCGGTGGACCGAGTCAGTCCCATGATGGCGCGGATCGTGGTCGTCTTGCCCATGCCGTTGCGGCCAATCAGCGATACGACCTCGCCGGTGCGGGCCTCGAAGGACAGCCCGAACAGGACCCGCGCATGGCCGTAGCCGGCCGCGAGTTCGCGCACGCTCAGCATGCCGGCTCTCCCCCGAGATAGGCGGCCCGGACTGCGGGATCGCTCCGTACCTCCGCCACCGTGCCGGTGAAGATGACGCGCCCATAGACCAGCACGCTGACGCGGTCGGCCAAAGCGAACACGGCGTCCATGTCGTGCTCGACGAGGAGGATGGCGTAGCGCCGTTTCAACCCGCCGAGCAGCCGGGTCATCGCCGCCGTTTCCTCCGGCCCGAGCCCGGCCATCGGCTCGTCGAGCAGTAGCAGCTTCGGCTCGCGTGCAAGCGCGACAGCGATCTCGAGCTGCCGGCGCTGGCCATGGGCGAGTGTCGCCGCCGGCCTGTCGGCGAGATCACCGAGGCCGACCTCGGCGAGCCGCTCGCGTGCACTGGCGATGGCGCCGGCATTGCCGCGCGGGTTCGAGACCATGTCGAACGAGCCGCCGCCCCGGGTCTCGATCGACAGCAGCACGTTCTCGATTGCGCTGAAGTCGGGACAGAGCTGGGTGATCTGGAAGGTTCGCCCGAGCCCGAGCCGCGAGCGCAGATGGGGGCGCAGCCGGGTGACGTCGCGCCCGTCGAACAGGATACGGCCGGTATCCGGCTTCAATTCCCCACAGATCTGGGTGATCAGCGTCGATTTTCCGGCGCCGTTCGGGCCGATGAGCGCATGGAGCTCGCCGGCGCGAATATCGAGCGTGACATCGTCGGTCGCGACCAGCGCTCCAAAGGCCTTGCGCAGCCCGTCGATCGCCAGGATCGGTGCCTGCTGCTGAGAGGACACTTCAGCCATTTCGCTCTCCGAACAGGCGTCCGGCGAGACCGCGGCGGCCGAACAGCGCGACCAGCGTCAGGATCGGCCCCATCACGATCATCCAATGCTCGGTCCAGATCGAAAGGAGCTGCTCGAGCGCGATGAAGACGGCGGCCCCGGCAATCGGGCCAAGCAGCGTTCCCAGCCCGCCGAGCACGACGATCGCGATGAATTCGCCCGACTTGCTCCACACGGCCATGTCGGGCGACACGAAGCGGGCGTAATTGGCCCAGAGCACGCCGGCGAGGCCGGTCCCGACGGCGGAGATGACGAAGGCTGCGAGCCGGAACGGGAACGGATCGACCCCGAGGTTGATCGAGCGCCGCTCGCTCTGCCGCAGCGCCTGGAGGACGAGGCCGAAGCGGGAGTTCACGATCCTGGAACAGAAGGCCGTCCAGCCGATCAGCATCGCGACGCAGACATAGTAGAAGGTCGTCGGCCGCGAGAGGTCGATGAAGGGCAGCGTATTACGCCGGTCGAGCAGCAGGCCGTCATCGCCGCCATAGCTCTGCAGCGAGACGAGCACGAAGAAGACCATCTGCGCGAAGGCGAGCGTGATCATGATGAACTGCACGCCGCTGGTCTTCAGCGAGAGCGCCCCGACGATCGCGGCCAGAAGCGCGCAGGCCACCAGCGCCAGCGGCCAGACGATCAGCGCTGCATTCGAGCCCGACCAGCCGAACAGCGGTTCGCCCGCGGCGGTGTGAAAGGCGACGATGCCGACGGCGTAGCCGCCGAGCCCGAAGAACATGGCATGGCCGAAGCTGACCAGCGCGCCATAGCCCAGGATCAGGTCGAGACTGACAGCGGCGATGGCGTAGATGGCGATGCGGTTGGCAAGGCCGAGCAACCCGGCCGAGCCGGTCAGCTGGGCGAGAATGGGAGCGGCCAGCAGGAGGATGAGCCCGCCGGCGATAACAACCAGGCGGAGGCGGGAGGTCATCATCACCCTCACCCCCTCGCCGGCAGCAAGCCATTGGGCCGGACGAGCAGGACGATGGCCATCAGCAGATAGATGCTGGCCGACACCAGCCCGGCGCCGAGCGTGTCGGCCGTCGTGGCCGGCAGCGACAAGAGCAGGAGCTGCGGGATGTAGGCCCGCCCGAGGCTGTCGACCATGCCGACGAGCAGCGCTCCGACCAGCGCGCCGCGAACCGAGCCGACACCGCCCACGACGATGACGACGAAGGTGGTGATCAGCACCCGCTCGCCCATGCCGATCTCGATGGCGAGCAGCGGCGCGGCCATGACGCCGGCGAGTCCGCAGAGCGCGCCACCCAATCCGAAGACCAGCGTGTAGAGCCGGCGGATATCGACGCCGAGCGCATCGACCATCTCGCGGTCGTCGGCACCGGCCCGGATCAGCATGCCGACGCGGGTGTGGTTGACGAGCAGCCACAGGCCGATCGCGACCAGCGCGCCGGTGACGATGAAGGCGACGCGCATCAACGGGTAGTCGAGGCCCGGTAGCAGCGGCACCGAGCCCTGCAGGAAGGACGGGATGTCCATCAGCGGCGGGCGACGGCCGAAGATCATGCTCACGGCTTCGTTGGTGAACAGGATCAGGCCGAGCGTCGCCAGCACCTGGTAGAGATGGTCGCGGCGGTACAGCCATTGCACCACCGCGACTTCGACGAGCACCGCATAGAGCCCGGCCCCGATCAGGGCCGCCGCAATGCCGACCAGGAAGGAACCGGTGGAGAGCACCGCGAATGCCGCGCAATAGGCGCCGACCATGTAGAAGGCGCCATGGGTGAGATTGATCACCCCCATGATCCCGAAGATCAGCGTCAATCCCGATGCCAGCAGAAACAGCATCGATCCGTATTGCAGGCCATTGAGCGCCTGCTCGACAAAGAGGATCATCTCCACACGCCCTTGTTGCGCGGTGAATCAGGCGTCAAACGTGCCGGCCGATTTTTCAGTGCTCAGTTGAGCTTGCACTGGGCGGCGTAGGCGTCGCCGTAGTCCTCGGCGATCTTGCGGACGATCGTCTGCACGATCTCGCCGGAAGGGCGCTTCTCGAACTTCGTCAGATAGTAGTCCTGCACCGGATGTTGGTTCGGCCCGAAGGAGAACTTGCCGCGTACCGCCGTGAACTGCGCCGCCAGCAGCGCCTTGCGGAACTCGTCCTGCTTGCCGATGTCGCCATTCACCGCCTTGAGGGCACTGCCGATCAGGTTGGCTGTGTCATAGGCCTGCTGGGCATACATGGTCGGGGTCCGGGAATAGGCCTTGCGGAAAGCGTCGACGAAAGCCTTGGAGGCTGGGTTGGTGGCCTCGGGCGTCCAGAGCGCGGAGGCGTAGATGCCGTCCGCGGCATCGCCGGTCGCGCCGACCATATGCGCATCCATCGAGAAGGCCGGGATCAGCATGGGAATGCTCTTGCCCAGTCCGGCATTGGCATATTGCTTGGCGAAGTTGATGCCGGCGCCGCCGGGGTGGAACTGGTAGATCGCCTCAGGCGCGAGCGAGCGGACACGCGCGAGCTCGACCGAGAAGTCGGTCTGGTCGAGCTTGGTGTAGATCTCGCCGACAATCTCGCCCTTGAAGGTGCGCTTGAAGCCCTCCAGCGCATCGCGGCCGGCCTGGTAGTTCGGCGCCAGCAGCGCGACGCGCTTGTAGCCGAGCCGGTTGGCGGAAAGACCTGCCGCCTCGTGGAAGGCGTCGTTCTGGTAGGAGGCGACGAAATAGTTCCGGTGGCAGCGCTCGCCTGCAAAGGACGAAGGGCCGGGATTGAGGCTGACATAATAGCCGCCAGATTCCAGGACGCCCGGGACCACGGCCGCGAGCACGTTCGAGAAGTTCACGCCGGTGAAGAGCTTGACGCCGGACTGGATCAGCCGGTCTGCCGCCTGCTTGGCGTTCGCCGGCTTCAGCGCATCGTCCTCGACCGCGAGGATGACAGGCACGCCGCCAAGCTTGCCGTCAGTCAAGGCGAGCTGGAAGCCGGCGCGGATGTCCTCGCCGATATAGCCGGCCGGCGTCGAGAGCGTGGTGATGAAGCCGATTGTGACCGGAGCGTTCGCGCCGGCCTGGGCGAAGGCTGATTGCATCATCGGGATCGTGGCTGCCGATGCGAGGCTGGCGACGATCATCCTGCGTGTGAATGCTGACCTGTTCATCGAATTCCCCTCCGTGTCGGCACGGCTGTGACCGCGGCCTTTTGTCGTTGATGCTTGGATGTCAGGCCGCCACGACGGGGTGGCGGATCTGCCCGATGCCGTCGACACCGGCTTCGACCACATCTCCCGGCCAGAGCCATTCCTGCGGCGTCCGGCCTGCCCCGACGCCGTCCGGCGTGCCGGTGGCGATGATGTCGCCGGGTTCCAGGGTGATCGCAGCGCTGATGTCGGCGATCAGCACCGGGATCTTGAACAGCATATGGCGCGTGTTGGAGCGCTGCTTGGTCTCACCATTGACGGTCAGCCAGAGGTCGAGCGCATGCGGCTCAGTGACCTCGTCGGCCGTGACGATGCAGGGGCCGAAGGGCGCGTAGGTGTCCTGGCCCTTCGAGTAGATCCACTGGCCGGCGCGACGATTGTCGCGGGCGCTGACATCGATCATCACGCTGTAGCCGAAGACGAAACCCATCGCCTCGGCTTCGGTGACGCGGCGCGCGGTGCGGCCCATGACCACCGCGAGCTCGACCTCCCAGTCCAGCTGCTGCGTGATCCTGCCGTTGTGCTCGATCGCCTCGCCGGGACCGATGACGCTGGTCGGCGGCTTCGAGAAGATCACGGGCTGCTTCGGCAGCTCCTTCGGCGTGTCGAGCGTCGCGGCCGATTCCGCGACATGCTCGACGTAATTGAGGCCGATGCCGAAAATGTTCTTTCGAGGGCGCGGTATCGGGGCCAGCAGCCTGACATTGACGAGCGGGAAGGCCGAATGGGCGGGCCAGCGCCCACGATACTGGTCCAGCAGCGCGCTCAGCGACGCCAGCCCGGCCGGCCCGAGGTCGATGAGATCGAGCATCGCCGAGGGCAGATCGAGATCGGCACAGGCGCCGAGGGCGGCGACGTCGATGACGAGATCGTCCTCGATGACGCCGAGACGCGCCGAGGCTTCGATCGCGCTGCGATAGGTAACAAGACGCATGATCGGCAGCCCTCAGAGTGCGAGCGGCTGGTGGCCGCCATTGTCGCCGAACGCTTCCTCGCGATAGAGGCCGAGCGAGTTCATCACCGGCATGTCGTTGAAAGCGAAGAGGCAGGCATCGTCGCTTGCCGATGCGTTGGCGTGCTCGTGCCAGGCCCAGGACGGCACGCAGAAGATGTCGCGCTCCTGCCAATCGAAGCGCTTGCCGTCGATGACCGAATGGCCGCTGCCCTTGGCGACCTGGTAGATGAAGCTGCCGGTATGGCGATGTGCCTTGGTCTTCTCGCCCGGCCGCAGCATCTGCATCGAGGCGCCGATGGTCTGCATCACCGGCCCGCCGGTGACCGGATTGACGTAGTTCATCAGCACGCCGTCGAAGGCCGAGCCATCCGTCACCTTGGCAAAGCGCGTCAGCGCCTCGTAGGTCGGAGCCCATTCGTATTTCAGCAGCGGCGAGTAGGGCTTGCCCCAGTCATGGCCTGCCGGCCGCAGGCCGGGATTGCCCCAGGCCCCGGTCATATCGTCGACGGGATAGCCGACAGCCTGGCGCAGGTCGGAATGGACCGCGTAGAAATTCGCTTCCAGCGCGTTGACCAGCGGGATGTCGAGACCGTCCTGCCAGATGCAGGGCGAACCGTCGGACGAGACGCCATGCTCGTGCCAGGTGCCATTCGGCGTCAGCACGAAGTCGTTGGCCCCGAGCGTCATCTTGTGGCCGTCGACGATCGTGTACGCGCCCGAGCCTTCCATGATGAAGCGCAGCGCCGAGGCTGAATGCGCATGGGCGGACGCGGTCTCGCCGGGGTGCATGACCTGCAGGCCGGAATAGAGCCAGCCCACGGCGGCGGAGACGTCCCGCCGGCCGGGATTGTTCAGGTAGATCACGCGGCGGCCGGCCTTTTCGGGCGTCACCAGCTCGACCGAGCGCAAGACATGCTCACGCAGGTCGCGATAGCGCCAGAGGACGGGGACGGAGGCTGACTTGGGCGCCCAGGGCTCGATCTTGTTGGCCACGGTCCAGAGCGCGCCCGCTTCGAGCGCCTCCAGCTCCTCGTAATAGGCCAGCAGCTCTGGCGTGTCCTCGACGTTCGCGCGCCCGGCGACGTCCTCTCGATGGTTCTGCTTCGGAGCTGACATGGCGGCCTCCTCTCAATCGGGTGATTTTGGTTAGCATGCAGGATTTTCGAAAGAAAGATATTTTTGCGTTAGATATGCATTCGTGTAGAGTCGACCCGGAACCGAGGAATGGGATCGAATCGTGCGCGTGAAGCGGAATGCGGCAGCCATGGCGAGCCATGACGAGACGGCGTCACCCGAGGCGTCGTTCACAGCGGCCGAAACCGCCTATCGGCGGCTGCGGAGCGATATCGTTGCGGGTGTCTTCGAGCCCGGCCAGCCGCTGCGGCTCGAATTCCTGCGTCAGCGCTACGGCTTGAGTTTCTCGCCCCTGCGCGAGGCCTTGAACCGGCTGCAGACCGAAAGGCTCGTGCTGGCGGCAGCGCTGCGCGGCTTTTCAGTCGCTCCCGTCTCGATCGAAGAGATGTGGGATGTGACGGAGACGCGGTCGCTGATCGAATGCGAGGCTCTGAAGCGCTCGATCGAGCGCGGCGACGATGACTGGGAGGCTGGGATCGTCGCGGCCTTCCATGCGCTGGACCTGCAGGTGCGCCGGCTCGCTCCGATCGGCCGCGAGCTCAGCGTCGACGAACTCTCAACGCTCGAAATCCGCCATCAGGAATTCCATAGCGCGCTGATCGCCAGATGCGGCTCTCGCCGGCTGATCAACCTGTCCGACCAGCTTCATGTCGAGACCCAGCGCTATCGCCTGCCAGCGCTCGCGGGAAAGATGCCGACGGGCACGCGCGACGTGGCGCTCGAGCATCGGCAGATCATGGACGCGACGCTCGCGAGAGATGCCGACAAGGCGCAGGCCCTTCTTGCCGCGCACTACCGGCGAACGGCGGAACTGATCGAGGCGCAGATGTCGCCTCGAGCCAACTAACGCGTTTCCAGGCAAGCCGAAGCGTCGGCCCGGCGCCGGCAAAGGGCAGAGCCGCTTGCCAGCGAAGTCCGAATGGCCGCTTGCGGCGCGCAGATGTCACAGCATCGGATGCTCCGGGGCTACTTGAGCGCACACTGGAGAAAATCCGCAATTCTCCGAACTGCAGAATTGCTCTACGCCTTTGTTTTATCGTATTTTCTTCACGCGAAGCCGGCGCTCGCTTCGCTCGAAAATGCCCTAGTTGAGCGACATCGATCTTGGCAGCCAGAGCGCGAGATCCGGCCAGACGAGCAGCATCGCGATCAGCAGGAAGGGCCCGGCCAGGAATGGCAGTACCCCGCGATACATCGCGCCGAGGCTGATCTCCGGCGCCTGCGTCCGGATGACGAAAAGGTTCATCCCGACCGGCGGGTGAATCAGGCCGATCTCGACGACGATAACGAGGAGCACGCCGAACCAGATCGGATCGTAGCCAGTGGACAGCACCAGCGGCAGCAGGACCGGCACCGTCACCAGCACCATGCCGATGCCTTCGAGGAAACAGCCGAGGAAGACATAGAAGGCGATCAGCAGCAGCATCACCGAGAGCGGCGACAGACCGAGCGCCGTGATCCCTCTGACGACCGATTGCGCCATGCCGGTCTGCACGACGAAATAGGAGAAGATCGTCGATCCCAGCACGATCAGCACGAGGTTGGCGGTGATCCGCGTCGTCTCGGTGAAGGCGGTGCTGATGTCGCCGCGGGCGAATCCCTTGCGCAGCAGCCCGAGCAGCAAGGCACCGAAGGCGCCGACGGCGGCCGCCTCGGTCGGGCTGAACCAGCCGAGATAGATGCCGCCGAAGGTGACGAGGAAAAGCGCCGCCACATCCCAGATGTTGAGGACGAGCCGGAACGCCTGTGCCTTGCCTTCGCTCGGCAGCTTCGGCGCCGCCTCCGGCCGCAGGCGCACCCAGACAGAGACGGTCAGCAGATAGAGCCCGGTCAGGACGAGACCAGGGATGAGCGCGGCGGCGAAGAGCTTGATGATCGAGAGCTGGGCGATGATGCCGTAGATCATCAGGATCAGCGAGGGCGGGATCAGGATGCCGAGAGTGCCGCCGGCCGCGACCACCCCCGCCGCCAGCGCCGGCGAATAGCCGGCCTTCAGCATTTGCGGGATCGAGATCCGGCTCATCGTCGCCGCGGTCGCCAGCGAGGAGCCGCAGACCGCGCCGAAGGCGGCCGAAGCACCGACTGCCGCCATGGCGAGCGAGCCACGCATGCCGGCGAAAATCGCATTGCTCGCCCGGAACAGGTCACCCGAGAGGCCGGCCATCGTCGCCAGCGCGCCCATCAGCGTGAACAGCGGCAGGACGGAGAGCGCATAGGCGGAGGAGAGTTCGAGCGGCACCGCGCCGAAGACGAGGCGCGCCTTGGCGAAGCCGTCGATCGCGGCGTAACCGACGAAGCCGACGAGGCCGAGCGCGACGCCGACCGGGATGCGCGCCAGGATCATGCCGACCAGGGTCGCCATGCCGATCAGGCCGATGGAGGTCGCGCTCATGAGGCGGCTCCGTTGTTGCCATGCAGGGCCGGAGGATGCGGGGCAACGGCATCGGCCGTGCGCGGGAAAGCTCGGGCTTGCCCGATCGCGCGGCCAAGCACGACGAAGATCGAGACAATCAGCGCCAGCTCGATCGCGAGCAGCAGCAGGAAGATCGGCACCGGCAGATCGGGCTTCTGGTCGCCGAAGCGATAGGCATCCATGAGCGGCTGGATCAGGGTCACGGCCAGCAGGGCCAGGAATGCGAGCGTCGCGACCTCGCCGGCGAGCCGCATCGCCGCCAGCGTGCGCGGGCGCACCATCGTGTCGAACAGATCGACCTTGATCTGCTCGTCGCGGCGGAAGCATTCCGGCAAGGCGAGGAAGGCGACGAGCACCAGCGTGACCTCGACCAGGTCGAGCGTGCCGTGCAGCGGCTTGTTGAAGGCGAGCCGGGCGCCGATATCGACCATCGTCCATAGAACCATGACCGCAAGCGCCAGCGCGCCGGCCATGGTCAGCAGCCGCGCGGGGTCGAGGCGGCGGAGCTTGCCAGGGCTCATTTGGCGGCAGCCACGGCGGCGCGCAGCTCGTCATAGAACGGCTTCGCCTTGATGCCCTTGGCCTCGACCCTGGCGATGAAGCTCGCCGTGATCGGCTTGGCGAGTTCCTCGAAGGCGGCCCGCTCGGCGCCGCTGAGCTCGGGGATTTCGGCATTGGCGGCGCGCAGATAAGCTCGTCCCTCCTCCTCCGCCTGATCATAGATGGCGCCGACCTTGCGGGCTGCCGCCGGGCCGGTCGTATCGTCGATCAGCTTGCGCAGGTCGTCGGGCAGCGACTTGTACTTCTCCGCGTTCATCACCAGCGCGAAGGTGCCCGCGGCGGCGTCGAGCTGCGTCACCGACTTGACGCTCTCTGCCATCTGGAAGGACTTCGCCGCCTCGTAGTTGAAGAACATGCCGGCGATCGTGCCCTTTGACAGCGAATCTGCCAGCTCGGCCGGCGGCACCGCAGCCGGCGTCGCGCCCCAGGCTTCGAGCATCGCCGAGGCGATCGGCCCGTTATGGCGCATGCGCAGCCCGCGCATCCCGGCCGGGCTCTTCACCGCCGGCCGGTTGAAGAACAGGCTCAGCGTCGGCGTCGCGATGAAATAGAGCGGCTTCGTGCCCTCGTGCTCGGCGGCGAGCTTGCCGGAGAGCTCGGTCAGGATGCCGGAGGCCTCAGCCGTGCTCAGCGCCTTGGCGCTCGCCCCCTCGCCGCGATTGAAGGCGTAGGGCAGGTGCGAGATCTCGGTCAGCGGGAAGCGGCCGGGCAAGGCGCCGTGCAGGAAGAAGGCGATGTCGGCGACTCCGGTGCGGGCGAGGTCGTATTGCCGCGGCATCGGGCCCATCTGCGCAGCCGGGAAGATGGCGAGCTTGAGCCGGCCGTTCGAGCGCTGCGCCAGCTCGGCGCTCCAGGCTTCCAGCTGCTTGTGCATCTGGTGGTTCGGCGGCAGGTAATGCGAGACCTTGAGCTCGACGGTCTGCGCCATGGCTCCGGTGCTCGCCAGCGACACCGCCAGCGCCGCGCCGAGCAAGGCACCGATCACTCCCCGTTTCATCGTATCCTCCCCGTTCTGTCGTCTTGTTTCTTATGCGTCTTCTCTAGGCGGCCGTGGCTGGTATCCCGATTGCGGCGTCCTGTTTCATCCGGCCAGTGACGATGGCGAGCAGCGCCTCGCAATCGGCCGGGAGCGTATCGCCACGCCAGGCGACATGCTGGTCCGGCCTGATCAGGGCAAAACGCGCGCCATAGCGGGCGGGCAGACGGCGATCACCTGGCAGCAGCAATGTCAGCGGCACACCGAGGCGGGTCGCCGCTGCGATCAGTGGCGCTGCCTCTGCGCCGTCGCCAGCCGTGGCGAGCAGGGTGAAGCCCCGGCCGAAATGGTCATAAAGCGACGACCCGTCGGCGAGCCAGAGATGGGGCGCAAGGCATCCCGGATGGGCCGAGGGCACATAGAGCATGAAGTGCTCGATCGGCGGTGCGCTGCCATCGGGCACGATGATGGCTGAATCCTCGTAGCGCGTGCCGAGCACGATGCCGAGGGTGCGGAATTCGCGCAGCTTCGTCGCCTCGATCAATTCACCGACCTCACGCCGCGTGGCATCGCCGAGCGGGCCCGGCTCTTCCAGACCCTGGCGGACGAGCTGGTTGCCGACGGCGCCGTAGTTGATCACCGCCTCGGCGATGGTGCGCTCATGCACCTTGCGCCGCTCGGCCGCATAGCTCGCGAGCAGCTCGGGCCCGCCCCAGCCCTGCAGCACCGCCGCCAGCTTCCAGCCGAGGTCGACGGCGTCGCCGATGCCCATGTTCATGCCGAAGCCGCCGAAGGGCGGATGCAGGTGGCAGGCATCGCCAGCGAGGAAGACGCGGCCCTTCTCATAGCGATCGGCGACCAGGCGGTGCGCGACCCAGGGGTCGCGGCCGACGATCTCGATGTCGAGGTCGGCGAGGCCGGTGCCGCGGCGGATCAGCTCGACCGGATCGACGCTCGCCGGGTCGACATCGTTGGCGAGCTTTGTCGCCATGAAGAACCAGAGGCCCTCGCTGTCCATCGGCCCGAGCAGCGAGGGCACCTCCTCGTTGACCATCCAGTACATGATCGCCGGGCCATGGGCGTGGCGCGATGCCAGCCCGGGTGCGCGGAAGATGATGTTGTAGTTCTTCGAGAAGGCGCCTTCGCCCTCCATTTTGGCGCCGATCGCTTCCCGCACCGAGCTGCGCGCGCCGTCGGCGCCGATCAAATAGGCGCCGGATACCTCGCGCTCCGCGCCGCTGGTCACATCCTTCAGGCGCGAGACGACGCTGCGGCCATCATCGGCGAAGGAGGTGAGCTCGGTGTTGAAGCGGATCTCGACGCCGGGTAGCGAGGCGGCGTGCTGGCGTAGCACCTCCTCCAGCACATATTGCGGCACCCATTGCGCCTCTTCCGAATAGAGGTCGTTGCGGGCGCGGCTGCCGTTCAACGCATTGCCGAAGCGGGCGAGCTCGGGGCCGTTCATCCGCGTCGCGAAGACAACATTGGAAGGATAGTCCGGCGGGATAGGCGAGGCCGCGCGCAGGGCGTCGGCGATGCCCCAGCGACGCAAATGCTCGCGGCTGCGGACATTGGTGGTCTTGGCGCGCGGCGAGTAGCCGACGCGGTCGTTGCGCTCGACGACGAGGCAGCGAATGCCGCGCTGGCCGAGCTCGATCGCGGCCGCGAGGCCGACCGGCCCGGCGCCGGCGATCAATACGTCGATGTCCTTGCCGGTCTTGATCACGGTTCTCAGCTCCCCATCTGCGATCAGGCTGCGGCCCGCTCCGCAGCTTCCTGCGCGATCGGGTTGACGAGGAGGCCGATGCCCTCGACCTCGACCTCGCAGACATCGCCGGGCTTCATGAAGAGCTGGGGCTTGCGCGCCACGCCGACACCCGCCGGCGTGCCGGTGACGATGACATCGCCGGGCTCCAGCGTGATCGCCTCGCTGATGATCGAGATCAGGCTCGCGACGTCGAAGACCATGTCGTCGGTGCTGGCGCTCTGCACGGTCTCACCGTTCAGCCTGGTCGTGAGCCTGAGGCCGCGTGCGCCGGGCGGGAGCTCATCCGATGTCACCAGCGCCGGGCCGAAGGCGCCGGTGCCGTCGAAGTTCTTGCCGACGGTCCATTGCGGCGCCTTGAACTGGTAGTCGCGGACCGAGCCTTCGTTGAAGACGGCATAGCCAGCGATATGGTCGAGCGCGCTCGCCTTCGGCACATGCTTGGCGCGCCGGCCGATCACCGCCGCGATCTCGCCCTCATAGTCGAGCTGATCGGACAGGTTCGGGCGGATCAGGGACGCCTTGTGGCCGATCAGGCTGGTAGCGAAACGGCCGAACAGCGTCGGGTAGTCCGGCTGCTTGAACCCGCTTTCGGCCGAATGGTCGGCATAGTTCAGCCCGACGCATATGATCTTGCCGGGGCGCGGCACCACCGGCAGGAAGGTCACGGCCTGCGGGTCGAGCACGGCCGCGGCCGGTGCGGTGTCGAGCGCCTTGGCGATTGCCGCGCGGGCCGCCTCGCCGCCTGTGAGGACGGCGAGCATGTCGCCCGGCAAGCTCGGGCCGGCCTTGGCGAGGTCGATCAGCTCCTGGCCGCGATAGGCGGCGAGAACAGGCTTGCCGCCGCTCAGGATGGTGGCGAGACGCATGGTGTCCTCCTTCTCGGGCGCCTCCAGCCAGCGTGGCGAGGCGATGAATCTGTCAGTTTGTCAGGCGGCGCCGAACAGGGCGGTCAGCCGCCGCTCGGCAAAGAGCCAGGAGCCATCCGGCTCCCTGACATAGCGATCGGCATATTCGGCGATGAGCAGCGGCGTCGCTGATCCCGAGCCCGGTCCATCATGGCGGTAGAGCGTCAGCGCGACCCAGCCGCGCGCCGCATCCGGGGCGACGGGCTCGATCAGGATGTTGCTCTGAAGATGGCGCGAACGGCGTTCGGTCATCGCGGCGCGCTGGCGGCCCCATTCGGCGATGGCCATGCGACCGATCTTGTCGGGACCGATGCCGTAGAGCGCCCCCTCGTCAGCGAAGAGCGCGCCGACCTTGTCCGCCTCGCCATGATCGATCAGCCAGGCATGACGCTGGATCAGCTGCTCGATCGCGAGCCGGTCCTGCGGAGCGAGCGCAGCGCCGGTCACGCCGGCAGACCGAGATCGGGCGTGCCGGCGGGCTGGTAGTCGCCGCGGCGCATCGCGACATGCAGCTCGTCGAAGCCCTGGCCGCCCTTATGGGCCTGATAGACCTTCTCCGGATCGAAGAAGGTGCCGATCGGATTGGCGGCGAAATCCGGCGAGGAACGCATCCATTCGCTCGACTGCCTCCAGTCGCCGTAGGTGTCGCATTGCAGTTCGACGAAATTGCCCTCGGGATCCTTGTAGTAGATCGAGATCGTCATGCCGTGGTCGAGGCTGAAGGCAGGCTGGATGCCCTCGTCCCGCAGGCGGGCATAGGACGACATCAGGTCGGCAAAGCTCCCATACTCGAAGGCACTGTGGTGCATGCCGTTATGGCTGCGCTTGTCGGGATCGTCGCCAAGCCCGGGCGCAGAGAGGAAGGCGACGCGGTGATTGGCCTCGTCATTGGTCGTCCAGGCATTGTTGGCGTCCTGGAAGTTCGGCCTGGCACCGACGACCGTGCCGTACCACGCCACCATCTCGTCAAGACGGCTCGTCTTGAAGGTGACGTGATGGAACGCGGGCTTGATGATCTCCATGCTGTCCTCCCGAAAGGGCAGTCTCCCGGTTTTCCGAGGCGGCCGCTGCTTGTTCGTGAGGAATGGCTAATGCCGCTATAGATACCTGAACAGATGGAAAAATTGCAGGAGCGATAGCAGATCGGTATCAATGAGCCGGGTCCGGAGACCGTGTCGATGAAGCTTGATCACTTCGAGGAGGTGGTGGCGATCGCCGAGCGCGGCAGCATGCGGGCCGCGGCGCGGCATCTGCAGATCGCCCAGCCGGCGCTGACGCGCAGCCTCGCCTTGCTCGAACGGGAACTCGGCGCGCCTCTGTTCGAGCGGCGTGCCCGTGGCGTGGTGGCGACGCCATTGGGCGAGGCCTTCGTCGCCCGCGCCAGATCGATCCTGACCGAGATCAGGCGCACCCGCGAGGAGGTCGAGCAGCTCAGAGGCGCCGGCACCGGCACGGTCACGGTCGGGCTCTCGATCGCGGCGCATCTTGCCCTGCTACCGCCGAGCCTGCGTCCGTTCCGCGCCCGCTACCCCGATATCAGGCTGCATATCATCGAGGGGTTCTATCCGACGCTCGAGGAACGCCTGCGCGACGGCTCGGTCGACTTCTACATCGGTCCCGACGGCGGGGCGCAGCCGGTTCCGCAGCTCAGCCGGGAGGTGCTGTTCCACAATCGCCGCATCGTGCTGTGCCGCGCCGGCCATCCGCTGGCGGCGGCGACATCGCTGCGCGAGCTCGTCGGCCAGGACTGGGTCACGACCTCGATCACCGCCGATGCGAGCGACGAGATCAATGCCTTCTTCGCCCGCCACGGCCTGCCGCCACCGCGCCTCGCGGTGCGCAGCCAGTCGGCTCTGACCCTGCTGACCTGCCTCGCCAACAGCGACCTGCTGGCGATGGTCCCGGCGCAGTGGGAGCGCTTCGAGATGACAGGAAAGGCGCTGATCACGATCAGGGTCGAGGAAGAACTGACAGCGCCGCCGCTGGTGCTGGTCAGGCGCTCCGACCTGCCACTGACGCCGGCCGCATTGCACCTGCTCGACCTGATGCGCCGGGCGACGTCTCGCCTGACTGCGGAGCCATAGCTGTCGGAGCAGCGCGCTATCGGCTTCGAAGGCCCGCTTCAGGGCGGGTCTCCCATGCCCGCATTCGACGCCGAGCATGGAGCAGCTCGATCTCGGCCTGCATACGCTGGCCGCGCTCCTGCACGCCCGCGAGGACGATTTCGACTCGACCGAATGAGCAAAGCACGGCCGGGGAACAGCCGGCCGGAGCGGCCTGATCGCCCGCCGGCGTTCGGCCTCCTGTTGCGATGGCACTTTCCGCGTATATCTACCATTGATGACCTTGATCGCCTTCGACAACTCCTATGCGCGCCTGCCACAGCGCTTCTACGCGGAGGTCGCTCCAACTCCTGTTGCGGCGCCCCGGCTGATCCGGCTGAACAGGCCGCTCGCAGTGGATCTCGGGCTGTCCCCGGACTGGCTGGAAGGCCCGGAGGGCGTTGCCACGCTGTCCGGCAACGACGTGCCGGCCGGCGCGGCGTCGATCGCGACGGCCTATGCCGGCCATCAGTTCGGCGGCTTCAGCCCTCAGCTCGGCGACGGGCGTGCCATCCTGCTCGGCGAGCTGGTCGACCGGCATGGCAGGCGCCGGGATCTCCAGCTCAAGGGGGCTGGCCCGACTCCGTTCTCGCGCCGCGGCGACGGCCGGGCGGCGCTGGGGCCGGTCCTGCGCGAATATGTCGTCAGCGAAGCGATGGCCACTCTCGGCATCCCGACGACGCGCGCGCTCGCTGCGGTCCTGACGGGCGAGGTCGTCCGGCGCGAGACGGCGCTGCCCGGCGCCGTCCTCACCCGCGTCGCCTCCAGCCATATCCGGATCGGCACCTTCCAGTTCTTCGCCGCGCGTGGCGATGTCGAGGCCCTGCGCCTGCTCGCCGACCATGTCATCGCGCGTCACTACCCGGACTGCACCGGTGATGGCCGCTATCTCGCCCTGTTCGAGGCCGTGGTCGCCGCGCAGGCCGCGCTCGTCGCGCAATGGATGACGATAGGCTTCATCCACGGCGTGATGAACACCGACAACATGTCGATCGCCGGCGAGACCATCGACTACGGCCCCTGCGCCTTCATGGATACCTATGATCCGTCGACGGTGTTCAGCTCCATCGACGAGCACGGGCGCTATGCCTTCGGCAACCAGCCACCGATCGCCCGCTGGAACCTCGCGCGCCTGGCCGAGGCGTTGTTGCCGCTGCTGGCCGACGACCCCGACAAGGCCGTGTCGATCGCGCAGGACGCGCTTGGCCGGTTCGATCCGCAATTCCAGCAGCACCTGATCGCAGGCTTCCGTCGCAAGCTCGGCCTCGCCACCGAGGAGGCTGATGACGTCGAGCTCATCAAGGCGCTGCTCGAGGCGATGCAGCGCGGCGAGGCCGATTTCACTTTGGTCTTCCGGCGCCTGAGCGAGGCGGCCGGGCAGGTTGACGGCGCCGGCGCCTGTCGCAGCCTCTTCGCCGATCCGGCCGCGTTCGATGCCTGGCAGGAGCGCTGGCGCCAGCGCCTGCTGCGGGAGCCTGCGACGGCGAAGGAGCGGCAGGATGCCATGCTGGGCACCAACCCGCTGTTCATCCCGCGCAACCACCTGGTCGAGGCAGCGATCCAGGCTGCCGTCGAGCACGATGATCTCGCCCCGTTCGAGACGCTGATCGAAGTTCTCGCCAGGCCTTTCGAGGCGCAGCCCGGCCGTGAGGACCATGCCCGGCCGCCGGCCGCACATGAGCGCGTGATCGCGACGTTCTGCGGAACCTAGGGCGCTCCAGCGAACGCAGGTTCGCCTCCAAGGCTCAGCATTCCGGCAGGTTGACGGCCAGGCCTCCGAGGCTGGTTTCCTTGAAGCGCTCGTTCATGGCTTCGCCGGTCTGGCGCATCGCCTCGATGCAGTTGTCGAGCGGCATGAAATGCGAGCCGTCGCCGCGCAAGGCGAGCGAGGCGGCCGCGACCGCCTTGATCGCGCCGATGCCGTTGCGCTCGATGCAGGGAACCTGGACGAGGCCCGCCGCGGGGTCGCAGGTCATGCCGAGATGGTGTTCGAGGGCGATCTCCGCGGCATTCTCGATCTGCTCGGGCGAGCCGCCCAGCACAGCACAGAAGCCGGCCGCCGCCATCGCCGCGGCCGAGCCGACCTCGCCCTGGCAGCCGGCCTCGGCGCCGGAGATCGAGGCGTTGTGCTTGATCAGCCCGCCGATCGCCGCGGCCGTCAGCAGGAAGTCGGGGATCCGGCCGGGCTCGGCCCCGACGCAGTGGTCGAGATAGTAGCGCAGCACGGCGGGCACGACGCCGGCCGCCCCATTGGTCGGCGAGGTCACCACCCGGCCACCGGCGGCATTCTCCTCGTTCACGGCCATGGCATAGACGCCGAGCCAGTCCGAGGTCGCGTGGGGCTGGGCGCGATTGCTCTGCCGCTCGGCCTCCAGCTGCCGATGGATCTTCGCGGCCCGGCGACGCACGCGCAGGCCGCCCGGCAGTTCGCCCTCCTGGCTCAGGCCCCGCTCGATGCAGCCGTTCATCACCGACCAGAGGCGGGCAAGGCCATTGTCGACCTCGTCCGCCGACCGCAGGTGGATTTCGTTGGCGCGTTTCATCTGCGCGATTGAGAGCCCGCTCTCGCGCGCCATGCGCAGCATCGTCGCCGCATTCGCGAACGGGTAGGGCCAGGAGGATGCCGTGGTGGCCGCTTTCGGCGCCTCGCGCTCCTGCGCCGTCACCACGAAACCACCGCCGATCGAATAATAGGTCTCGGACAAGAGCTCAGCGCCAGCAGCATCCCGGGCGCGGAAGACGAGGCCGTTGGCATGGCCGGGCAAGGGCGGCCCGTAATCGAAGACGATGTCGGTGGCGGGATCGAAGGCGAGCGGCGGCAAGCCGTCGAGACGCAGGCGATGGCTGTGCTGGAGATCCTCGAGCTGCCGCGCAGCCGCGTCGAAATCGAACTCAGCCGGTGTCCAGCCGAGCAGCCCGAGCGCCACGGCGCGATCCGTGGCGTGGCCTTTTCCGGTGAAGGCGAGCGAGCCGTAGAGCGTGGCGCCGACCGCCGCCGCATCATCGCGGGACGGATGCCGGCGCAGCAGGTCCAGGAAATGCGCCGCGGCCGTCATCGGCCCCATCGTATGCGACGAGGACGGGCCGATCCCGATCTTGAAGACGTCGAACACACTCAGAAACATCAAACGCCTCCAGCCCGCCGCGATCCTACACAGTCAGGACAGGAGAGCGAGCGGTGTGATCTCAGCCCGGCCGGAATGCTCAGCTCGACGCCGTGCTGGCCGGGGTCGTCTGCGAGTCCGCAGTCTCGCCTTTCCGGCGGGCAGTCAGTTTGCTCATCCAGAGATAGATGATCGGCGTCGTATAGAGCGTCAGGATCTGGCTGAGGATCAGGCCGCCGACGATGGTGATGCCGAGCGGGCGGCGCAGCTCCGCGCCGGGACCGGTCGCGATCATCAGCGGGACCGCGCCCAGCATGGCCGAGAGCGTCGTCATCAGGATCGGCCGGAAGCGCTCCAGGCAGGCCTCGAAGATCGCTTCGCGCGAGGGCATCGCGCGCTGTCGCTCGGCGCTGATGGCGAAGTCGACCAGCATGATGCCGTTCTTCTTGACGATGCCGATCAGCAGGATGATGCCGATGAAGGCGATGATGGTGAGGTCCGCTCCCGCGATCCGCAGCGCGATCAGCGCGCCCAGGCCCGCCGAGGGCAGGGTCGAGAGGATCGTCACCGGGTGGATCAGGCTCTCATAGAGCACGCCGAGGATGATGTAGACCGCCAGGATCGCGACCAGGATCATCACGCCCTGGCTGCCGGCCCCTTGCGTGAACGCCTTGGCGTCGCCGGCGAATTCCGCTCGCAGCGAGGCCGGCATATGCAGGCCCTCGACGGCGGCGACGACCGCGTCGCTCGCCTCCTGCAGACCGACGCCGGGGGCGAGATCATAGGTGATCGTCACTGCCGGGAACTGGCCCTGATGGTTGATGACGAGCGGAGCGGTGCCGCGCTCGACCTTGACCACGCTGCGCATCGGCACCTGCGTGCCATTACGGCCGGGTACGTAGAGATCGAGAATGTCATTGGGATCGCGGCTGCGCGAGGGCGCGATCTCCAGCACGACGCGATACTGGTTGCGCGCGCCGTAGATCGTCGAGATCTGGCGCTGGCTGAAGGCATTCGCCAGCACATTGTCGATGGCCTGGATCGCGACGCCAAGCTGCGAGGCCTTGTTGCGGTCGATCACGACATTGGCCTGCAAACCACCCTGCTCGCGATCGGTCGAGACATCGACGAGCTCGGGCATGGTACGCAGGCGCTCCAGCACCTTGGGCACCCATTCCTGCAATTCCGGCAGATCGGGATCCCAGAGCGTGAACTGGTATTGCGAGCGGCCCTGGCGCCCGCCGGCGCGCACATCCTGCACCGGGGTCAGGAAGATGCGCAAGCCCGGGATCGAGCCGAGGCGACCGCGCAGGCGGTTGACCACCTGGGCCGAGCTCAGGCCACGTTCCTCTAGGGGCTTCAGGCTGACGAAGAAGCGCCCGGTGTTCACCGAGCCGCCGCCCCCGATGAAGGAGGCGACGCCGAGGATGGCAGGATCGCTCGCGACGATTGCGGCGCCCTGCTGCTGGAGTTGCGCCATCGCCGGAAAGGAGATGTCGGTCGAAGCCTGGGTGAAGCCGATGATGAGCCCGGTGTCGTCCTGCGGGAAATAGCCCTTCGGCGCGCTGCGGAACATCTGCACGGTCAGCGCCACGGTCGCGACCATCACGATCAGCATGAGCCAGCTATGCCGCAGCACGACCGTGAGCGTGCGGGCATAGAAGCCGGTCATCGCCGCCAGCACACGCTCGACGGCGCGGTCGAAGCGACCAGGCACATGCGGGCCGCTCTTGAGGAAATGCGCGCAGACCATCGGCGTGACGCTGAGCGAGACCGCCGTCGAGACGAGGATGGCGAAGGTCAGCGTCAGCGTGAACTCGCGAAAGAAGCGGCCGGCCACCCCGTCCATGAAGAAGAGCGGGATGAAGGCCGCGATCAGCGAGAGGCTGATCGAGACCACGGTGAAGCCGATCTGGCCGGCGCCGAGCAAAGCGGCGCGCAGCGGCGAGATGCCCCGGGCGACGTTGCGCTCGATGTTCTCGATCATGACGATGGCGTCGTCGACGACGAAGCCGACCGAGATCGTCACCGCCATCAGCGAGAGATTGTCGAGCGTGAAGCCGGCGACCCACATCGCGGCAAAGGTGCCGGCGATGGAGAGCGGCACGGTGACGCCGGCTGCGACGGTCAGCGTCGTCCGGCGCAGGAACAGGAAGACGACCAGCATCACCAGCGCGATGGAGATCAAGAGCGTGTGCTGGATGTCGGCGATCGAGGCACGGATCGTGACCGTGCGGTCCGACATGATCGAGAACTGGATCCCGGCCGGCACCCAGCGCTGGACCTCGGGCAGCAGCGCCTTCACCCGGTCGACGGTGTCGATGACGTTGGCGTCGGCCTGCTTGGTGATGGTGATCAGGATCGCCGGCTTGCCGTTGTACCAGCCGGCGGCGCGGCTGTTGCGCACGCCGCGTTCGACGGTCGCGACATCGGCGAGCCGGACCACCGTGCCTTTCGCCGAGCGCACGACGATGTTGCCGTAATCCTCCGGCTCGCGGATCTGGTTGTTGGCGGAGAGGGTCTCACTGCGGCGCTCGCCGTCGAAGGAGCCGACCGCGGAGACGGTGTTGGCGCTGACGATAGCGGTGCGGATCGTGTCGAGGCTCAGGCCCATGGCGGCGAGCTGGGCAGGATCGACGCGCACGCGGATCGCCGGCTGCTCGGCGCCGTTGACCGTGACCTCGCCGACCCCTTCCACCTGCGAGATGCGCTGCGCGATCACGGTGTCGGCCGCATCGTACATCGCGCTCGGTGTCATCGTGTCCGAGGTCAGGGCCAGGATCAGGATCGGCGCGGCGTTGGGGTTGGCCTTGCGGAATTGCGGCAGGGTCGGCAGGTCGCCGGGCAGATCGGTTGCGGCGGCGTTCAGCGCGGCCTGGACGTCGCGGGCGGCACTGTCGGTGTTCCGCGTCAGGTCGAACTGCAGCACGATCGAGGTCGAGCCGAGCGAGCTCGTCGAGGTGATCTCGGTGACGCCGGGAATCGAACCCAGCCGCCGCTCCAGCGGCGCTGCGACACTGCCGGCCATCGTCGCCGGATCTGCCCCCGGCCGGCTGGCGAAGACACGGATCGTCGGGAAGTCGACGCTCGGCAGGCTCGCCACCGGCAGGAAGACATAGGCGACCATGCCGATGAGGAAGAGGCCGATCGCCATCAGCGTGGTGCCGACGGGGCGCAGGATGAAGGCGTCGGACAGGCCCTTGACCGATTTCCAGCCCTTGTCCTCGTCGGAAGCGTCGCTCATTCGGCCGCCTCCGGATCAGGATGAGGCACGACACCGTCGCGGCCGCCGCCGAGGCGCCGGCGCAGCTTCTCAAGCGCGAGATAGATCACCGGCGTGGTGTAGAGGGTCAGGAGCTGGCTGAGCAGCAGGCCACCGACGATGGTGATGCCGAGCGGCTGGCGCAGCTCGCTTCCGGTGCCGGTCGCCAGCGCCAGCGGCAAGGCGCCGAGCAGCGCCGCGAGCGTCGTCATCATGATCGGCCGGAAGCGCAGCAGGCAGGCCTTGACGATGGCCTCCTCCGGCGACAGCCCCTCCTGCCGTTCGGCGTCGAGCGCGAAATCGATCATCATGATCGCGTTCTTCTTGACGATGCCCATCAGCAGGATGATGCCGATCAGCGCCACGATCGAGAGCTCGCGTCCGGTCAGGACTAAAGCGAGTAGGGCGCCTACGCCAGCGGAAGGAAGCGTCGTCAGGATCGTGAACGGGTGGACATAGCTCTCGTAGAGGATGCCGAGGACGAGATAGATCGTCACGATCGCCGCAAGGATCAGCCAGGGCTGGTTGGCGAGGGAACGGTTGAATTCGGCCGCATCGGCGCTGAACGCTCCGGAGATCGCACTCGGCATGCCGATCTCGCGCTCGACCGCGGCGATCATCTTGACGGCATCGCCGAGCGCTTCGCCGGGCGCGAGGTCGAAGCTGATGGTCGCAGCCGGGAACTGCTCCTGATGGGCGATGGAGAGCGGCGCGGTCTCGCGGATCAACCGGGTGAACGACGAGAGCGGCACCTGCACGCTGTTCTGCGTCACCGTGGTTGTGCCGGCGGTGTTGGTCTGGCCCTGCGTGTTGGTGTTGCCGGTGACGTAGAGCTTCGAGAGGGCGGCGGGGTCGCGCAGATATTGCGGCGCCGCCTCCAGGATCACGCGATACTGGTTCGACTGCTCGTAGATCGTCGCGATCTGGCGCTGGCCGAAGGCGTCGTAGAGCGTGTCGTCCACGGCCTGGATCGAGATGCCGAGCCGGCCTGCCTTGGCCCGGTCGATCTCGACATGGGCGCGCAGCCCGCCATCCTGCGTCTCGTTGGCGACATTGCGCACGATCGGTTCGCGCCGCAGCGCCTCCGAGAGCTTGCGCGCCCATTCCATCACCTGGGCCTGCTCGGCTCCGGTCAGCGTGTACTGGTATTGCGAGCGGCTGGCGCGGGTCGTGATCTGGATGTCCTGCACCGGCTGGACATAGGCCACGAGACCCGGGATCGCGGCGGCGGCGAGGCGCAACCGCTCGGCGATCACGACCGCGTCGTCGCGTCGCTCATCCTTGGGCCGCAAGGTCACCGTCAGCCGGGCGGTGTTCAGGGTGGCATTGGCCTGGCCGATGCCAAGCACCGAGACCACGCCGGTGACGTCGCCGTCCTGTTCGAAGGCCTGCGTCGCCTTCTCCTGCAACCGCTTCATCTCGTTGAAGGAGACGTCGGGCGAGGATTCGAGCACGACATTGAGCAGGCCGGTATCCTGGCTCGGCAGGAAGCCCTTGGGGATGATGATGTACATCCACACCGTCAGCACCGCCGTGGCGACGGTGGCGAGCAGCACGAGCGTCCGCGCCTTCAGCGCCCAACCGAGCGTGACCTCGTAGAGCCGCGCCATCGCGGTGACCGGCCACTCGGCCAGCCGCATCAGCCAGTTCTCGCGCTCCTGACCGGCACCATGGCCGCCTTGGCGCAGCATGCGGGCGCACATCATCGGCGTCAGGGTCAGCGAGACCACCGCCGAGACCACGACCGCGATGGTCAGCGTCAGCGCGAATTCGCGGAACATGCGGCCGACCAGCCCGGTCATGAACAGCAGCGGGATGAAGACCGCGACCAGCGAGACCGTCAGCGAGATCACGGTGAAACCGATCTCCTTGGCGCCGTCATAGGCGGCGCGGAGCGGCTTCTTGCCCTGCTCCATGTTGCGCACGATGTTCTCGATCATCACGATCGCATCGTCGACGACGAAGCCCGTGCCGATGGTCAGGGCCATCAGCGAGAGATTGTCGAGGCTGAAGCCGGCGAGCCACATCACCGCAAAGGTCGCGATCAGCGAGAGCGGCAGCGCCACGCCCGCGATGATCGTGGCGCGTACCGTGCGCAGGAACAGCAGCACCACCAGCACCACCAGCGCGCAGGCCACCACCAGCGTGAACTGGACATCGGCGATCGAGGCGCGGATCGTCTCGGTGCGGTCGCTGACGATCTGCAGCTCGACGCCGGCCGGCATGCCGTTGCGCAGGCGCGGAATCTCCTGCTTCACCTGTGCAACCGTGGTGACGATGTTGGCGCCGGGCTGGCGCATCACGTCGAGTACCACCGCCGTCTTGCCGCGGAACCAGGCACCGACGCGGCTGTTCTCGAGGTCCTCCAGCACCACCGCCACGTCGCGCAGGAAGACCGGCGCGCCGCTGCGATAGGCGACGACGATGTCGCGATAGGCCGAGGCGCTGCCGATCTGGTCGTTGGCGCTGATGGTGTAGGCCTGATGGTTGCCGTCGAGCGCGCCCTTGGAGCCCGCGACATTGGAGTTGACGATGGCGGTGCGCAGATCCTCCATGCCGAGGCCGTAGGCGGCGAGCCGCGCCAGATCGGCCTGGATGCGGATCGCCGGACGCACGCCGCCTTCGAGCGAGACATGGCCGACGCCGGAGACCTCGGAGAGCCGCGGCGAGAGCAGGGTGTCGGCGAGATCGCTGAGCTGGCGCAGCGAGACCGTGTCGGAGGTCAGCGCCAGCACCATGATCGGCGCATCGGCCGGGTTGATCTTCGAATAGGTCGGCGGATAGGGCAGCGTGCGCGGCAGGGTCGAGCCCGCCGCGTTGATCGCCGATTGCACATCCTGGGCGGCGGCATCGATGTCGCGATCGAGGTCGAACTGCAGCGTGATCTGGCTAAGCCCGAAGGAGCTCTGCGAATACATCGTCGAGAGTGCGGGGATCTGGCCGAACTGCCGCTCGAGCGGCGCCGTCACCAGCGAGGCGATCGTCTCGGGATTCGCGCCGGGAAGCTGGGTGGTGATCTGGATGGTCGGGAAATCGACCTGCGGCAGGGCCGAGACCGGCAGGCGCAGATAGCCGAGGATGCCGCAGAGCAGCACCGCGACGCCGAGCAGGGAGGTCGCGATGGGCCGGCTGATGAAAGGCGCGGACACGCTCATCGCGGCTGCCCCGTCATGGCTGCGCTTGCGGTCTTTGTGCACCCGATCCGCCGGCCGGGGAACCCTGCCCGCCGGGTGCTGCGCCCTCGCGCGCCCCGCCATTGCGCCGCGGCCGGTTCTGGCCCGAGCCATCGCTCCCGGCTGGCGGCCCGCCCGTCGCGTCCGGTGCCGGAGCCGCAGAACCCGCCCCACCAGCATCGCCCGCGGCTCGGTCGCGCTGCCGGCGTTGCCCTTGTCCCTGGCCCTGACCCGGCTCGCGCGTGCTGCGACGGCCCGGCATGGCAGCCGGGGGCTGGGCGGCCTCCTCCGGCGTCGAGACGCGCACCCTCGCCTTGTCGGTCAGGCGTGCGAAGCCCGTGGTGACGAGCTTCGCCGGCGGCTCGACGCCTGCGGTGATCACGGCCGTCGTCTCGTCCTGCTGGCCGACGGTGACGGTCACCTGCCGCACCGTCTCATCCTCGTTGACCGCGAAGACATAGGCGCCGTTCGGCCCGCGCTGGATCGCGGCGGTCGGCGCCACCACGACATGCCTGAGCACGTCGACGAAGACGCGGACATTGACGAACTGGCCCGGCCAGAGCTGCAGCCGCTCGTTCGGGAAGCGCGCCTTGACCTTGATCGTGCCGGTGGTCTGGTCGACGACGTTGTCGATGACCTCGACGACGCCCTTGTCGATGATCGTGGTGCCATCGGAGTCGAGCGCGTCGACCTCGACCGGGCCGCGCGCCACCGCAGCGCTCACCGCCCGCAATTGCTGCTGCGGCAGATTGAAGATCATGGCGATCGGCTTGAGCTGGGTGATGACGACGAGACCGTTGGAGTCGGAGGCGCGGACGATGTTGCCCTGGTCGACCTGCCGGATGCCGAGCCGGCCGTCGATCGGCGCGCGGATCGTGGTGTAGTCGAGATAGGCCTTGGCATTGTCGATCGCGCCCTGATCGGAGCGGACCAGCGCCTCGAGCTGCGCCACCGTGGCGCGCTGGGTGTCGGCCTGCTGGCGCGAGCCGTAATCGGTCTGGGCGAGCTTGGCGTAGCGCTCGAGATCGGCGCGGGCATTGGCGAGCTGCGCCTCGTCCTGGGCCTTCTTGGCCATGGCCTGATCGTATTGCGCCTGGTAGGTCGTCGGGTCGATCCTGGCCAGAAGATCGCCCTTCCGGATATCCTGCCCGTCCTTGAAGGCGATCTCGATCAGCCTGCCGTCGACCTGCGTGCGCACGGTCACGGTGTTCAGCGCCTGGATCGTGCCGACGGCATCGGCGGTGACCGGCACGTCGCCGTAACGTGCCGGGGTCGCGATCACCGGGATCGGCCCTTCATTGTTGCCGAAGCGGGCGCGCCGGCCGCCGCGCCCGCCTCCCTGCTGGCCAGCCGCGACGCTGTCCTCGCCGCCGGGCATCCAGCCGCCATTATAGCTGTGCCAGCCCCAGGCGGCGGCGCCGAGCAGCACGAGAAGGATGAGAAGACGCTTCATTCCGCCGCCTCGGTCGCGATGATGGCCGTTCGGCGGTCGGCTTCGGTCCAGCCGCCGCCCAGCGCCTTGAACAGCTCGACATAGGCATTCAGCTTCTGGAGCTTGATCTGCGAGAGCTGGTCCTGCGCCTGGAACAGGGTCTGCTGGGTGTTCAGCAGCGTCACGATGTCGATCGTGCCCTCGCGCAGCCGCTGCTCGGTGATGGCATAGGCACGCCTGGCCGAGGCCACGACTTCGCCCTGCAGCCGCTCGTGCCGGGTGTTCTCCTGGATCGCGATCAGCGCGTTCTCGACATCGGCGAAGGCGCTGACGATGGTCTTGCGATAGGTCGCGATCAGTTCGTCGGCCGTGCCGCGTTCGAGCTCGACCCGGGCGCGCAGGTTGCCGCCGTCGAGAATGGGTTGGACGAGGCCCGCTGCCGCCGAGGCGAAGGCCGCATCGGGCCGCAGCAGGTTCTTCAGCAACGCGCTTTCGAGCCCGCCCTGTCCGGTCAGCTTGATGCTCGGATAAAGCGCGGCGCGGGCGGCGTGAAGCGTCGCTTCCTGCGCGGTGAGGCGGGCCTCGGCTTCGGCGATATCCGGCCGGCGTTGCAGCAATTGCGAGGGCAGGCCTGCGCGCACCGTCGGCACGGCGATCGCGTTCAGGCTGCCGCCCTTGATCGCTATGACGGCCGGCGTCTCGCCGACAAGCACCGCGAGCGTGACCTTGGCCTGGCGCTGCGAGAGCTCGAGGGCCGGCACGGAGGCCTTCTGCTGCGCCACCACGCTTTCCTGCTGCGCGATGTCGAGCTGGGTCGCGGTGCCGACGGAGAGCCGGGCCTGGATCACCTTGAGCGTCCGCTCGGCCACCGCGATGTTCTCGCGGGCGATGCGCAGACGGTCCTGCGCCGCCAGCACCTGGAAATAGCTATTCGTCACGCTGGAGATCGCGGTCAGCGCCACCACATCGCGGTCGAAGCGCGTCGCCTCGGCGGCGAAGCGCCCGGCATCGGCGGTCGCACGATTCTTGCCCCAGAAATCGAGCTCGTAGCTCGCCGAGAGGCCGAGGCTGAACTGGTTGCCGACGCTCTCGCTGAACGGCCCGCGCTTTGAGCCGAGCGTGCCGGGTCGGAGGCTGCGCGAGCCGTCGGCCGAGCCGCTCAGCGTCGGATAGAGCGTCGCCGCTCCGATGCGGGACTGCGCATCGGCCTGCCGGATGCGCGTCATGGCGATGGCGATGTCGAAATTCGCGCCGACCGTCCGTTCGACCAGGCGATTGAGTTCGGCCGAGCGGAACAGGCGCGGCCAGTCGGGCGAGACGGCGGGGGCGGCGCGTTTCTCGCCGGCGGCGAAGCTGCGCGTGAGGGCGACGCCAAGCTCGGGCCGCTGGTCGGCCGGCAGGCAGCCGGCGAGGCCAAGTGCGATGGCTGCCGCGGATGAGAGACGCAAGAGCGAATGTGCGACCGCGTGTCCCGCAAGATCACGCCTGTAGCCCGGCACCATGCCGCTCTTCTCCAGCCTCGATTCGAAAAACCGCGGAACACGACGCGACAGACCCGCTTCTAGAGCGACCGGGAGAGGAGAGAAAGTGAATTTCTGTTCATGAATCAGGACGCTTCGGAGTGCAGTCGGCTCTGCATGTCCGAACAGGTCGTCAGCTGCATGGCCACGTTCAGTGTCCGGGCCTCATCCACTCGACTGCGGCCAGCAAGTCGCGCTGGCACGATTCCTGATTGAGCGATGCCCAGTCATTTCACAGGGAACGTCTGCAAGGCATGGTGCCCAATCTGCGGATCCTTATCGTCGATGCGAACCAGGTCAGGGCTGCGATCATCGAGGAAGGCCTGCGGGAAGCGGGCTACCAGCAGCTCATTCGCCTCTCCGCGACGACCGGCCTCGTCGCCGCCATCGAGACGCACGATCCCGATGTCGTGGTGATCGACCTCGAGGACCCGAGCCGCGACGCCCTTGCCGACATGTTCCTGGTCAGCCGGCATATCCGCCGGCCGATCACCATGTTCGTCGACCAGTCGGATTCGGCCTCGATCGAGGCCGCGGTCGAGGCCGGCGTCTCCGCCTATATCGTCGACGGGCTGAAGAAGGAGCGGATGCAGCCGATCCTGCAGACCTGCATCAGCCGCTTCAATGCCTTCCGCAAATTGCGCGAGGAGCTCGACGAGGCCCGCTCCCAGCTCGAAGATCGCAAGACGATCGACCGTGCCAAGGGCATCGTCATGCGGCTGAAAGGCCTCTCGGAAGACGAAGCCTATGCCCTGATGCGCCGCACCGCGATGAACGAGAAGCGCAAGCTCGTCGACATCGCCCGCTCCCTCATCACCGCCGCGGAGATGCTGAAATGACGACGCTGCACCTGCGGGTCGGCTTCATGCCGCTGGTCGATTGCGCGCTCGTCGTCCTGGCCAAGGACGAGGGTTTCGCCGAGGCCGAGGGCCTGAACCTCGAACTGGTCCGCGAGGTCTCGTGGTCGAATCTGCGCGACAAGCTGAATGTGCGCCTGTTCGACGCGGCCCATATGCTTGGCCCGGCCGCCATCGCCGCGACGCTCGGCATCGGCGGCGTCAAGGCCCCGATGGCGGCACCGATGGCACTCAACCGGGATGGCGCCGCGATCACCCTGTCGCTCCGGCGCTTCGAGGAATTATCCCGTCTGGCCGATGGCGATCTGTCCGATACGGTCGTCTCGGCCCGGGCGCTCGCCGCCATGGTCGCGCGCCGCAAGGCAGCCGGCTTGCCGCCGCTGACCCTGGCTGCGGTCTTCGGCTTCTCGACGCATATCTACCTGCTCGGGGAATGGCTCGATAAGGGTGGTCTCAGGCTTGGCGAGGACATCCGTTTGGAGGTCGTGCCCCCTCCGCAGACCGTCGAAGCGCTCGCCAGCGGACGGATCGATGGCTTTTGCGCGGGAGCGCCATGGAATTCGGCGGCGGTGGCGGCCGGCGTCGGCGCGATGGTCCATGCCAGCGTCGATCTCCGGCGCAACTGCCATGACAAGGTCCTGGCCTGGCGTGCCGACGACGTGCAGAAGCGCCCGGCCGCCGTCTCGAAGCTCGGCTCCGCAATCCTGAAGGCCAGCGCCTGGGCCTGCCGCCCGGAGAATTTCTCGCGCATGGCGCATCACCTGTCCGCTCCGGACCGGCTCGCGCTGCCGGCGGAGCTCATCGAGCGTATTCTCCATGGCGATCTGATCCAGGGCGGCAATCGGCCGACGCGCCGGATCGAGCAGTTCGTCCGCTTCGGCCGGGAGGCCCTGCGTCCTGACCCGGACGATGCCGACTGGGTTCTTGCCGGCATGCAGCGCGCCGGGCAGGTCATCGCGACCCCGCAGATGTGCGACGCCGCACGCCATGTCTTCTTGCCTGCCTCTTTCGAGGGCATTCTGGCTTCAATGAACGATAAGCCTATTAGTTAGGCAATTGCGTCGCGATTGTGCGCTGCAACAAAGCAGCGCTGGCACACCGCATGCGCCTCGCCACCGCGAACCTATAGCAATTCAAGGCTGGGGCCGCCACGAGGCGGTTGGCACGATCCTTGTAGGGATCGATGCGACGCGGCCAACGCTGCCCGCGCCATCCCCGATCCGGAAGACACAGCAACGTCGCTGTCGAATGCGCCTGCCAAGGCGTCTTTCGCGCGGCGTTTTTCGCGTTCGGGGCTGGTTTCACGCAGGCGACAGCTCAGCAACCGAGAGGCGATCGATGACGTACAGCTCCAAGACCCGGACCAGGACGCTCGCTGCCCGGCAGGCAGGCCCAAGCCGCCGCGACTTTCTCAATCTGTCCGGCACGGCCGCCCTGCTCGCTGCGGCGAAAACTGCCTTGCCGTCCGGAGCCTTCGCGCAAGGCGCCGGTCCCGAGGTCAAGGGCACCCGCCTCGGCTACATCGCCCTGACCGATGCGGCGCCGCTGATCATCGCCAAGGAGAAGGGTCTCTTCGCCAAGCACGGCGTCCCCGACATGGACATCGCCAAGCAGGCCTCCTGGGGCGCGACGCGCGACAACATGGCGCTGGGCTTCAAGAACAACGGCATCGACGGCGGCCACATCCTGCGGCCGAAGACGCATCTCTATTCGACCGGCAAGGTCATGCAGAACGGCCAGCCGCTGCCGATGTACACGCTGCTCAACCTGAACCAGGACGGGCAGGCGATCTCGGTCTCCAACGAATACAAGGATCTCAACGTCCAGAAGGACGCTTCGCCGCTGAAGCAGGCCTTCGAGCGCAAGAAGGCGGCCGGCAAGGAACTGACCGCCGCCATGACCTTCCCGGGCGGCACCCACGATCTCTGGATCCGCTACTGGCTCGCCGCCGGCGGCATCGACCCCGACAGCGACATCAAGGTGATCGTCGTGCCGCCGCCGCAGATGGTGGCGAACATGAAGGTCGGCACCATGGATTGCTTCTGCGTCGGCGAGCCCTGGAACGAGCAGCTCGTCAACCAGAACATCGGCTACACCGCGCTGACCACCGGCGAGCTCTGGTTCAAGCACCCTGAGAAGATCCTCGGCATGCGCGCCGATTTCGTCGACGCCAACCCCAGGGCGACGCAGGCGATCCTGATGGCAGTGATGGAAGCCCAGATGTGGGCTGACAAAATGGAGAACCGTCAGGAGCTCGCCGAGATCGTCGGCAAGCGGCAATGGTTCAACGTCCCGGTCGGCGACATCAACAAGCGCCTGCAGGGCGACATCAACTACGGCAATGGCCGCGAGGTGAAGGGCACCAATCTCTACATGAAGTTCTGGGGCGAAGGCGGCACCGTCTCCTATCCCTGGAAGAGCCATGACAGCTGGTTCGTCACCGAGAACATCCGCTGGGGCAAGTTCGATACGAACACCGACATCAAGGCGCTGGTCGACAAGACCAACCGCTCGGACCTGTGGTCGGAAGCCGCCAAGACGCTCGGCGTCGCCAATGCCGCGAGCGGCGACTCCCGCGGCGTCGAGACCTTCTTCGACGGCATGAAGTTCGATCCCGCCGCGCCGCTGGACTATCTCAAGGCGCTGAAGATCAAGCGGGTGGCCTGACGCCATGGCCGAGCCCTTGATCATCGTCGGCAACGGCATGGCCGCGACGCGGCTGGCTGACGAGCTCAGCCGGCAGGCGCTCGGACGCTATGCCGTCGCGGTGATCGGGGACGAACCGCGGCTGGCCTATAATCGGGTGCTGCTCTCGCCGCTGCTGGCAGGCGAGATCGGCGAGCCCGAGATCGAGCTGAAGCCCGCCGCCTGGTGGCAGGCGCGCGGCGTCTCGATGGTCTACGGCAGGCCGGTAACCGGCATCGATCGGGCGGCGAAGTGCGTGACCCTGGCCGACGGTCTCGTCCTGCCTTACGGCAAGCTCGTGCTCGCGACCGGCTCGCGCCCGCTGATGCCGCCGGTGCCCGGGCTGGAGCTGCCCGGCGTCGCGAGCTTCCGCGATGTCGCCGATGTCGCGCTGTTCCGTACCGTTGCCGCGACCGGCGCGCGCGTCGTGGTGATCGGCGGCGGGCTGCTCGGGCTGGAGGCGGCCTATGGGCTCGCCAGGATCGGCGGCAAGGTCACGGTCCTGCATCTCGCCGACCGGTTGATGGAACGCCAGCTCGATCGCGAGGGCGCAGGCCTGCTTGCCGGGGAGATCACGGCGCGTGGCATCGACATCCGCCTGAACTGCACGGCCGAGCGCTTCGTCGGCAAGAGCCGTGTCGAGGCGGTGGAGTTGACCGATGGCAGCGTGATCCCGGCCGATCTGGTCGTCGTCGCCATCGGCGTGCGCCCGCGCGTCGATCTCGCCGTCGCGGCAGGGCTCGACGTCAATCGCGGCATCGATGTCGATGACGGCCTTGCCAGCAGCGATCCCTGCATCTTCGCCATCGGCGAATGCGCCGAGCACCGCGGCCTGGTCTATGGCCTGGTCGAGCCGGCATATGAGCAGGCCCGCGTGCTGGCCGCGCGACTTGCCGGCGTGCGGGAACGCTATACCGGTTCGCTGCTGGCGACCAATCTCAAGGTCAGCGGCGTCAGCGTCTTCTCGGCAGGCTCGGTCGAGCCGGGAGAGGACGACGAGGTCCTGTTGCTGCGCGATCCGGCCGCCGGCATCTACCGCAAATTCGTGCTGCGCCAGGGGCGGCTCGCCGGTTGCGTGCTGGTCGGAGATGCCAGCGGCGCGCTGTTCTATCTCGGGCTGATCCGCTCGGGCCAGGACATCAGCGCGATCCGCGCCGACCTGCCCTTCGGCGAGAGCTATTGCATCGGGATGGCTGCGTGATGCGCCACGACGCTCCCCTCGCTCCGGCTGCGACCTGCACGACCTGCCCCTATTGCGGGGTCGGCTGCGGCGTGAAGGCGACGCCGGACGGGCTGGGCGGCGCCACCATCGCCGGAGATGCGGACCATCCGGCCAATCGCGGGCGGCTCTGCTCAAAGGGCTCGGCACTCGGCGAGACGCTCGGGCTCGGCAGCCGGGTGCTGCATCCGCTGAAGCGTAACGCCGCCGGCAGCTATGACAGGGTCAGCTGGGACGAGGCGCTCGATGCCGTTGCGGCCGGTTTGCGGGCCATTGCCGCCAGGCACGGTCCCGAGGCGATCGCCTTCTACCTTTCCGGCCAGCTCCTGACCGAGGACTATTACGTCGCCAACAAGCTGGCGAAGGGCTTCATCGGCACGCCCCATGTCGATACCAATTCGCGGCTCTGCATGTCCTCGACGGTCGCGGCTCAGCGCCGGGTCTTCGGCTCCGACACGGTGCCCGGCGCCTATGAGGATTTCGACAGCGCCGACCTGATCGTCCTCGTCGGCTCGAATACGGCCTGGTGCCATCCGATCCTGTTCCGGCGGATGCAGGACAACCGGCGGGAACGCGGCGCACGCGTCGTCGTCCTCGATCCGCGGGTCACCGCGACTGCGGAAGACGCCGATATGGTTCTGGCGCTGAAGCCCGGCTCCGATGCCGCGCTCTTCGCAGGCCTGCTCGTCCACCTTGCCGATCGCGGCCTCGTCGATCGCACCTATGTCATGCGCCATGTCGCCGGCTTCGACGCGGCGCTCGTCAATGCGCGGGAGATCGCGCCGGACATCATCTCGGTTTCCGCCGCCACGGGCCTGAAGCCCGAGGAGATCGCGGCCTTCTACGAGATCTGGGCGAGCACGCCGCAGGTCGTCACCGCCTGGAGCCAGGGCGTCAACCAGTCGGCGCAAGGCACCGACAAAGTCGCGGCGATCCTGAGCTGCCACCTTGCAACCGGGCGGATCGGGCGGCCCGGCTGCGGCCCCTTCTCGCTTACCGGCCAGCCCAACGCCATGGGCGGGCGCGAGGTTGGCGGCCTCGCCAACATGCTTGCCGCCCATATGGGCTATGGCGCGGAAGAGATCGATCGGGTCCGCCGCTTCTGGCAAGCGCCCAATATCGTCCGCCACGAGGGCCTCAAGGCCGTCCAGATGCTCGAGGCGGTCGCCCAAGGCGGCATCCGCGCGATGTGGGTGATGGCGACCAACCCCGCGGTCTCCCTGCCGGATGCCGACAAGGTGCGCGCCGCCCTCGCCGGGCTCGATCTCTTCGTCGTCTCCGAGAACGTCCTTTCCAACGACACGCTCGCGGCCAGGCCGCATTATATCCTGCCGGCGGCTGCCTGGGGCGAGAAGGACGGCACCGTCACCAATTCCGAGCGCCGCATCTCGCGCCAGCGCGCCTTCCTACCGTTGCCGGGCGAGGTGAAGCCGGATTGGTGGATCGTCTGCGAAGTCGCCCAGCGTCTCGGCTTCGGCCAGGCCTTCGCCTATGCCGGTCCGCACGAGATCTATGCCGAGCACGCTGCGCTCTCGGCCTTCGAGAACGGTGGCACCCGCGATTTCGACATCGGCGCCCATGCCGGCCTCGGCAAGGCCGGCTACGACGGGCTCTCGCCGGTGCAATGGCCGGTCCCCGCCTATCGGCCGCAGGGCACCGCGCGGCTCTTCGGCGACGGGCACTTCTTCGGCCCCGAACGCCGCGCGCAGATGCGCCCGCTCGCTGCACCGAAACTTGCGTCAGAGGCCGACGAGACCTTCCCTCTGCTGCTCAACACCGGCCGCGTGCGCGATCATTGGCATACCATGACCAGAACCGGCCTCAGCCCCCGGCTCAGCGCGCACATCGCCGAGCCCTCGGTCTATCTCCACCCATCCGAGATCTCGCGCTTCGGGCTGGTCGAGGGCGGTTTCGCCCGCCTCGCCAGTGCCCATGGCGGAGCCGTGCTCAAGGTCGTCGCCGATGACGGCGTTTCCCGCGGGGACCTGTTCGCACCGATTCACTGGTCGGACGAGACAGCGTCCGACGCGCGGATCGGAGCCTTGACGCAGCCGCTCTGCGACCCCTTCTCCGGCCAGCCCGAGATGAAGGCGACGCCGGTCTCCATCGCACCCGTCGCCTATCGCTTCGAAGGCTTCGTCCTCTCGCGGGAGCCCTTTGCCCTGCCCGCCGGAAGCTGGTGGTCGAGGCTTGCCGTGCAGGGCGGCGACGGCCGGCTCTTCGCCACCGATGCTTCCGTCGATGCGATCGCGGACCTGATGCGCGAGCGTTTCGGCGCGGATGCATTGACCGAGCTGATCGACCGTGACGGCGGCAGCTACCGCTGTGCCGTGCTCCGGGAAGGCCGGCTGCTGGCGGCCCTCTTCCTCGCTCCTGCTGGCCGCGCGCCACTCTGGGACACGGTCAAGGCCGTCTTCGCCGATCCGGCCCTGACCGTCGAGAACAGGCTTGCCCTGCTCTCGGGACGCAATCCCGGCGGGTCCGATCCCGGACCGACCGTCTGCGCCTGCTTCGGCGTCGGCCTGAACGCCATCCGCGCCGCCTTCGCGGCCGGCGCAGCGACGACCGAGGAGATCGGCGTCCAACTCAAGGCGGGAACCAATTGCGGTTCATGCCTTCCTGAAATCCGCCGGATCGGCGCGCAGGCACGCGCGAGCGAAGCGGCATGACGAACACCACGGAAGAGCTCGGTCAGAGGAGAGACTGGAACATGGGTCAGCCTGTCTTGAAAGACGCGATAGCGGGCGCGACGGTCGTTCCCCTCTCGGGAAAGCCGTCGGAAGTCCTGCCTTTGCCGGCTGGCCCCGCGAAGCCCTTCGCGGCAAGGCTTGCGCCGCTGGCGAAAGGCGCCCTCGTCAACCTGCTGCCGCCGCTGATCACCATCGCGCTGATCCTGCTGTTCTGGCAGATCGCAGCCTCCGGTCCCCAGTCGTCGCTGCCGCCGCCGACCAAGATCTGGGAGGAGGCCAAGGACCTGATCGTCGAGCCGTTCTACTGGGCAGGCTCGCAGGATATCGGGCTGGGCTGGCGCATCCTGGTCTCCCTGCAGCGCGTCGCGATCGGCTTCAGCCTGGCGGCGATCGTCGGCGTGCTGCTCGGAACCCTGGTCGGCCAGTCGATCTGGGCGACGCGCGGTCTCGATCCCGTCTTCCAGGTACTGCGCACCGTGCCGCCGCTCGCCTGGCTGCCGCTCTCGCTCGCCGCCTTTCGCGACAGCCAGCCCTCGGCGATCTTCGTGATCTTCATCACCGCGATCTGGCCGGTGATCATCAACACCGCCGTCGGCATCCGCAACATCCCGCAGGACTATCGCAACGTCGCCAAGGTGCTGCGGCTGAACCAGATCGAGTTCTTCTACCGGATCATGGTGCCCTCGGCCGCGCCCTACATCTTCACCGGCCTGCGGATCGGTGTCGGCCTGTCCTGGCTCGCCATCGTCGCCGCCGAGATGCTGACCGGCGGCGTCGGCATCGGCTTCTTCATCTGGGATGCGTGGAACTCCTCGCGCCTCTCCGACATCATCGTGGCGCTGGTCTATATCGGCGTGGTCGGCTTCCTGCTCGACCGCCTCGTCGCTCTCATCGGCCATGTCGTCACCCGCGGCACCGCGACCAACTGAGGGGACGAAGCGATGAGCTATCTCAAGATCGACCATGTCGACAAACGCTTCCAGCGCGGCGCCGCGACCACGGAAGTGCTCAAGGACGTCAGCCTCGTCATCGACAAGGGCGAGTTCGTCTCGATCATCGGCCATTCCGGCTGCGGCAAGTCCACCCTGCTCAACATCGTCGCCGGGCTCACCCCCGCGACGACCGGTTGCATCCTGCTCGAAGGCAAGGAGGTCAACGCGCCGGGGCCGGACCGGGCCGTGGTCTTCCAGAACCACTCGCTGCTGCCCTGGCTCACCGTCTACGACAATGTCGCGCTCGCCGTGAATAAGGTCTTCGGCAGCAAGAAGAGCAAGGCCGAGCGGCATGGCTGGATCATGCACAATCTCGACCTCGTCCAGATGGGCCATGCCAAGGACAAGCGGCCGGGCGAGATCTCCGGCGGCATGAAGCAGCGCGTCGGCATCGCGCGCGGCCTTGCGATGGAACCCAAGATCCTGCTGCTCGATGAGCCCTTCGGCGCGCTCGACGCTTTGACCCGCGCCCATCTGCAGGACTCGGTGATGCAGATCCACGCGGCGCTCGGCAACACCATGATCATGATCACCCACGACGTCGACGAGGCCGTGCTGCTCTCCGACCGGATCGTGATGCTGACTAATGGCCCCTCCGCCCGCATCGGCGAGGTGCTCGACGTGCGCCTCGCCCGCCCGCGCAAGCGGCTGGAGCTGGTCACCGACCGCACCTACATCGCCGCGCGCGAGGCGGTGCTGAAGTTCCTCTACGAGCGCCATCGCTTCGTCGAGGCGGCGTGACGGCAGCGGTCATGAGCAACGACTTCTCCCCCGACCAGAAGCGCTACCTCGAAGGCTTCATGAGCGGCCTGCAGTCGGCGCGCGCCGCGCGCGGTCTAGGACCGCTGGGCGGGGCCGGCGGCTCGGGCAGTGCGGCACCATCAGGTCCCGACAAGGAACATGCCGAGGCGCAGGCCAGGACGGTCGCCGCCGGTGGCAAGCTCGTCGATCAGGAGAAGTGGAAAGCCGCCGAGCATCCTTTCGACGCCTATGCCCGCTTCAAGCAACAGGCCGAGGCCGGCAGCTATCCCAAGCCGGAGGACAATTTCCGCTGGCGCTATCACGGCCTGTTCTATGTGGCGCCGGCGCAGAACAGCTATATGTGCCGGCTGCGCATCCCCAACGGCATCCTCAAGGCCTGGCAGTTCGCCGGAGTAGCCGATCTCGCCGAGCGGCTCGGCGGCGGCTACAGCCATGTCACCACCCGCGCCAACCTGCAGGTCCGCGAGATCAGCGCCGAGAACGCGCCGCTGCTGCTCGAAGGCCTCGCCGATCTCGGCCTCACCGCGAAGGGCTCCGGCGCCGATAACATCCGCAACGTCACGGGCTCGGCGACCGCCGGCATCGACCCGCTCGAACTCCTCGACACGCGCCCCCACGCCCGCGCCTGGCACCACCACATCCTCAACGACCGCTCGCTCTACGGGCTGCCGCGCAAGTTCAACGTCGCGTTCGACGGCGCCGGCTCGATCGCGACGCTGGAGGACACCAACGATATCGGCTTCCAGGCCATCGAGGTCGGCGAAGGCGCTTCTTTCGAAGGCGCAGCAATCGAGCCCGGCATCTGGTACCGGCTCGCGCTCGGCGGCATCACCGGCCATCACGATCTTGCTCGCGACACCGGCGTGATCGTCGCCCCGTCCAACGCGATCGCGGTCGCCGATGCGATCGTGCGCGTCTTCATCGCCAACGGGAACCGCACCGACCGCAACAAGTCACGCCTCAAATACGTCCTCGACGCCTGGGGCTTCGACAAGTTCCTCGCTGCCGTCGAAGAGACGCTCGGCCGCCGGCTGGTCCGGATCGACTCCGCCTTCGTCGGGCCGCGGCCGGTCTATGATCGGCTCGCCCATATCGGCGTGCACGCCCAGGCCCAGGCTGGCCTGAACTGGGTCGGCGTTGCGCTGCCGGTCGGCAAGCTCACGGTGCAGCAGATGCGCGTCATCGCTTCCATCGCCAATCAGTGCGGCGATGGTGATATCCGCCTCACCGTCTGGCAGAATCTGCTGATCTCCGGCGTGCCGGACGGCAGGGTCGACGACGTCATCGCTAATCTGAAAGCGACCGGCCTCTCCGCCGAAACCTCGGTGCTGCGGGCCGGGCTGATCGCCTGCACCGGCGCGACCGGATGCAAATTCGCCGCCGCCCATACCAAGGAGGATGCGCTCGCCATCGCCGCCCATTGCGAGCCACGCATCACGCTCGATACGGCCGTCAACATCCACCTGACCGGCTGCCATCATTCCTGCGCCCAGCACTATATCGGCGATCTCGGGCTGATCGGCGCCAAGGTGCCGGTCAACGAGGAGGGCGACACCGTGCCGGGCTACGACCTCCTGGTCGGCGGCGGCTATGGCGTCGACGGCGGCATGGCCCGGCCCTTCCGCGAGAAGGTCAAGGCGGAGGACGCGCCGGCCCTGGTCGAGGCGATCCTGCGGACCTGGCAGGTCCATCGCGCCGCGCCCGACGAGAGCTTCGTCGCCTTCGCCCGCCGCCACGAGATCGCGGCGTTGCAGGCTCTGGTCGCTGAAACGGGAGAGGCGGCATGACCGTGCAGACCCCGAACCCGCTCGTCCAGGTCCTGCCGGAGACCGCGCCCTTCAGCGAGGAGCAGCGCTCCTGGCTCAACGGCTTCTTCGCCGGCCTGCTCTCGCTCGACAATGCCGGCGTGACGGCCTTGTCGCCGGCCGAGAATGCCGCCGTGATGGGCGAGGCCGATGACGGTGCGCCCTGGCATGACCCGGCCATGGCGATCGGCGACCGCATGCAACTTGCCGAGGGCAAGCCTTTGCCGCGCAAGCTCTTCGCCGCCATGGCCCAGCAGGATTGCGGCCAGTGCGGCTATGTCTGCGAGACCTATTCGGCTGCGATCGCCGAGGGCAAGGAGGGCCGGCTCAATCTCTGCGCGCCTGGCGGAAAGGAGACGCTGCGCCAGCTCAAGGCGCTGATGGAAGAAGGCGGTGCGCCGACCGCTGCACCGGTCGATGCTGTGCCCGTCGTGCCGGCGGGTCCGATTGGGCGTTCTCGCGAGAACCCGGCGCTCGCCACCTTCCTCTCGCGCCAAAAACTCAATGGCGAGGGTTCCGAGAAGGAGACCTGGCATGTCGAGTTCGATCTTTCCGAGAGCGGCCTCGACTACATCGTCGGCGACGCCTTCGGCATTGTCGCGCAGAACGATCCGCGCCTCGTCGACGCGGTGATCGCGCTTCTCGGCGCCCGGCCGGACGCGGAGATCGGCGGCAAGTCGCTACGCAGGACGCTGCTGGAGGACTGCGCCCTCGGCCCGGCCCCCGATGCCCTGTTCCAGCTCCTGTCCTATGTCACGGGCGGCGAGGCTCGCGCCAAGGCCAGGCGCCTTGCCGCCGGCGAGGACCCCGATGGAGACCTCGAGCGTCTCGACGTGCTGGGCACGCTGCACAAGTTCTCGCAGGCCCGGCTCTCGCCCGAGGCTTTCGTCGAGGCGCTCGCCCCACTGCAGCCGCGGCTCTATTCGATCTCATCCTCCTTCAACGCCACGCCCGGCCGGATTTCGCTGACAGTCGACACTGTGCGTTACAAGATCGGCTCGCGTCCGCGCTGGGGCGTCGCCTCGACCTTTCTGGGTGAGCGCGTCCAGCCCGGCGACAAGGTGCCGGTCTATGTCCAGCGCGCCCATGGTTTCGGCCTGCCGGAGAACCCGGAGACGCCCGTGATCATGTGCGGCCCCGGCACCGGCGTCGCGCCGTTCCGCGCCTTCCTGCACGACCGCAAGGCGACCGGCGCCAAGGGCAAGAACTGGCTGTTCTTCGGCCATCAGCGCCGGGCCTCGGACTTCTTCTACGAAGACGAGCTCAACGCGTTGAAGGAAGAGGGCGTGCTCACCGGCCTGACATTGGCCTGGTCGCGCGACGGCAAGGACAAGATCTACGTCCAGGACCGCATGCGCGAGCGCGGCTCCGAGCTCTTCGCCTGGCTGGAACAGGGCGCCCACTTCTATGTCTGCGGCGATGCCAAGCGCATGGCCAAGGATGTCGAGCGCGCTCTGGTTGATATCGTCACCGAACATGGCGGCCGATCCAGCGAGGAGGCGATCGCCTATGTCGCCGCCTTGCGAAAGGCAGGGCGCTACCAGGCGGATGTCTACTAGAGTAATTCCGTAATTCTCCGAATTGCGGAATTACTCTATACCTTTGTTTTATCACGCTTTCTTCGCACGAACCGGTTATCACTCCACTCGAAAGTGCTCTAGAGCTTCGCGTTGCGCTGACATTCGCTGCGCTCCCTCGCATTGTTCCGTCACCAGATAGCGGCGGCAGAGCGATCCTCGATATCGAACACCTCCTCCCCGAGCGCGGACATGCGCTATGAACATTCAGCGGGTGTAAGGTCATACCCGCCGTGATTGCCATTCCAGGGAGGATTGCTCGACATTGCCATCCGGCACCTGCTTCACGATCGCCAGGCTTGGGATTGAAAGTCGATGACCGAGGGACGACCGTCCGATATCCGCATTCTCGTCAGCGGCGGAAGCGGCCGGCTTGCCAGCGTGCTGTCGCTTGTCGGCGGGGATCGTGTACAGGCCCTGTCGCGCGCCGAACTCGACATCTCCGATGCCTTCGCCTTTCAGGCTGCGCTCGCGCGGCTGCAACCGGACGTCGTCATCAATGCGGCGGCGATCAGCGCCCTCGAGGCCTGCGAACGCGCACCGGAGCGGGCACACGCCGTCAACGCGCTAGCACCTGGCCATATAGCGCATGCCTGCTCCGAGGCCGGAACGCCGTTTATCCACCTGTCGACGGATTACGTCTTCGGCGCTCCGACGGATCGCCCGTGGCGCGAAACCGATCCGGTGTCGCCGGTCAACCTGTATGGCGAGCTCAAGGCCGACGCCGAACGACAGGTTCTCGCCGCCGGCGGGGATATCTGCATTGCCCGCGTCGCCTGGCTATTCGGCGATGGCAAGGACTTCATCGCTCACCTCCTGCGGACACAGGACGACGTCGTCCGGGTTGCCAGCGACCAGATCGGCTCGCCGACGCCGATCTTCCCGCTGGCCGAGCGGCTCCTGTCCCTTGCTGAGCACATGGCAGCGAAAGAGACCGTCCCACGCCTGCTCCACCTGGCCGGCTCGCCGGCCGTGTCGCGGGCCGACTGGGTCGCCACGGCCTTCGACGCGCTTCGCCGCGCCGGGCGGCGGGCTCCTGAGCTGGTTCGTGTCCCGATGAGCGACCTCGGCTCCTCGGTCATCCGCCCGCACTACAGCGCACTCGACTCCAGCCTGGCCGCCGGCCTTTTCGGCAGAGAGCTCGATTGGCGCATCTCGGCAATGCAGGCCGCAACCTTCACCGACCGTCGGCTATCGGAATAGGGGCTCGTCTTTCCGTTCAGACCATGATCGACTCGGCGCGGCCGGAGCGCACCGAGCGATAGGCCGCATCGATCATCGCGAAGGCCTGGCGGCCATCGTCGAGCGTGACCGGCATGGGCCCGCCCTCCTTGAGGGCTTTGACGAAGGCCCAGGCGACATGCTCGTGAAAGACGCCGGTCTTGAAATGCGGCACGGTCGGCGACGAGGCCCAGCTCCCACCACCCTCTTCGCGGCGGAATACCCTGAGGAACTCGCTCTCGCGCGTCGGGCGCGAGGCGATGTCGACACCGCCAAGCAGGATCGTGCCTTCCGTGCCGTAGATCTCGATCGAGGTGTCGGCGGCGGCGAAAGCCCAGCTCGTCGTGACCTCGGCGATCATCCCGTTCTCATAGCGGAAGACCGCCGCGGCAGTGTCCTCGACCGGCAAGCCGAACGTGTCGGACGAGGTCGTCGCGAAGGCGCTGACCGGCATCCCGAACAGCCAGTGCAGGAAATCGGCGGCGTGCACGCCCTCGTCGAGCAAGGTGCCACCGCCCGATTGCGCGGGATCGACGAACCAGGCCTTCTGGAAATTCGGGTCGAAGCCGTGGCTGTGTCCATGCCGGACGCGCACCAGCGTGACGCGGCCGACGGAGCCCTCGCGCAGCAGGTCGGCGATCTCGTGGTTCACCGGATCGAAGCGCTTCGGGAAGCTCTGCATGAAGCGGATGCCGGTCTCCGCGACGACGGCGGCAATGGCGTCGCATTGCGCCATGGTGGCGCCGAGCGGCTTCTCGCAAAGCACCGGCAGACCCTTCTCCGCAGCGGCGCGGACGAGTTCCGGGTGGTTCACGGTTTCCGAGCAGATCGCGACCGCATCGCTGCCCGAGAGCAGCGCGGCGAGATCGGTGATGGCCGCAATACCATGCTGGTTGGCAAAGGCTTCGAGGCGCCCGGGCTCGGCATCATAAGCGCCGGCGACAGCGACGCCCTCGCTCGCCAGGAAGGCCTTCGTCCAGAAATTGGCGTGGTAGTGAGCGACCCCCAGGATCGCGATCCGCAGGCTCATCTCGGCTCCATTGATGCTGTGGGCGCGGCCGGCATCCGTTGCCCGGTTTGTGCCGCGTGATAGATCGCCTCTGCGATCTCGACCGAGCGCAGGCCCGCCTGTGCCGTGCCATCAGCCGGCGCGAGTCCGCGCACGACGTCGAGCCAGTGGCGGTGATGGGCTTGCCCAAGCGGGGCATCGACCAGCGGCGGAGTGACCCAGGCCTTCTCACCGGTCAGATCGGGCGCGAACAGCGCCGCCGGACCCCGCTCCGTGCGCAGGAAGACCGTGCCGGCATCGGTGTAGAGTTCGAGTCGGAAACGGTCGCAGCCGGCCCGCTCGGTGTAGCTCATCTCATGGCTGGCGATCGCCCCGTCCGCCAGGCCGTAGGTCGCAGCGACGGTGTCCTCCAGCTCTGTGCGAACCGTGCGGCCATCGGCCAGTCGCCGCTCCGGCCGCGCGGTCCGTGCGCGCGCCTCGACATCACCGATCTCGCCGAAGAGATGGCGGCAGAGGTCGATGCCGTGCACGCCGAGCTGCATCACGACCCCGCCCGAGACCTCGCCGGGCCGGAAGAACCAGTCGGCCCAGTCGGCGCCGGGCGTGGCATTGCGCAGCCGCAGCGAATGAACCCTGCCGAGCCTGCCGTTCGCCAGCAGCTCGCGCAGCCAGAGCACCTCCGGGAAGTAGCGGTGCATGAAGCTGACGCTCAGCGGCGCCGAGGCCTGCGTCGCTGCTGCCAGGATGGCGCGGCATTGCGCGCTGTCGAGCGCCATCGGCTTCTGCAGCAGCACGGCCTTGCCGGCGGCGAGCGCATCGATGGCGATGCGTTCATGGGTGTTGTCGGGCGAAGCGATGATGACGGCGTCGATCGCGGGATCGTCGAGCACCGTCCGGTAATCGGTCTCGACGCGGGCGATGCCGAGTGTGGCGGCGCGCGCCTCGGTCGTTTCGCGTCGCCGTCCGACGAGGGCCGCGATCTCAGCCCCACCTGCAGCCCGGAGGCCGCCGACGTGGTAGTCGGCGATGAAGCCCGCGCCGATCAGCGCCACGGCGACCTTATCTGACGGGGAGCGGCTCATGATGCCTCGCACAATGACGCCGGTTCAGGAGAGGTGAGCGAGGCGGCCTCCGGAAGAAGGCCACCGCGTCCAGCGATCAGGGCTTCCATCGGCCCTCGATCGTGACCAGAGCCGGATCCACCGCCTTCAGCGGGGCGGTGTAGGTATAGGTCAGCGCATCAATGGGCTGGCCCGGGATGCGGTTGGTCGCCTTCAGGAAGCCGACGATCGCCGCCATGTCGTCGACATAGGCCTGATCCACTTTCGAATTGAAGCTGTAGTCGGCGAGCAGCACCTCGTTCATCTCGGTCGGCTGCTTCTGGAAATCCGAGAAGATCTTGATCACCTCCGCCTTGTTGGCGGGGTCGGCGACATAGGCCTGCGCCTTGAGCAGCACCTTGACCAAAGCGTTCGCCGCATTCGGGCTCTTGCGCACCCAGTCCTGCGAGGCGACCCAGATCGTGCGGTTGTTGGAGACCGGGGCGGCCTCGCCCTTGTTCTTGGCGAAATAGCTGGTCGTGCCGCTATGGACGATCCTGGCGCCCTGCTCCTTGACGGCGCGGTAGGGGAAGGGCTCCCAGAATACCATGCCCTGGATCTCGTTGCTGGCCATCGCCGCCATCGCTTCTGGTGGAGCGAGGTTGACGGTCTTGATCTTGCTCGCATCGAGGCCGTAGCGCTTGGCGACATTGTCGAGCAGCGCGCCGGAGGTCGAGCTCACCAGCAGGCCGAGCTTGACCTTGTAGAGGTCCTCCGGGTTCTCGACGCCGGCATCCTTGCGGACGACGATCTTCTCCAGGCCGTGGCTGACGGCGTTGGTGCCGAGGATCACCACCGGCACGCCGTTATGCGCCATCGAGACCGGCGGCAGGTTGCCGGGCGTCCAGAGCTGGACCTGGTCGGCGAGCAGGGCTTCGCCGGCGAGATTGCCGGAGGCGAAGGTCTTGAACTCGACGGTCTTGAAGCCGGCCTCGGCGAACCAGCCCTTTTCCTTCGCGACGATGTGAACGAGGAAGGGCAGGTCCGGCCCGATGCTGATCGAGAGCTTGTCGGTCTCGATCTTCTGCGCCGTCGCCGGCAGCAGGCCGGCCAAAGTCAGCAGCCCGGCGAGCGCCGCACTGCGCAACTGCGTCGAAAATGCCTTCATGTGAACCTCCCCTTCTTGGTTTTGGATAATCGCCTCTAGCTGCCGTGCCAGCGGCCGACCCAATGCCGGATCGCCATGCCGATGGCCGCGTCGGTCAGGAGATTCAGGGCGCCGATCAAAAGGATGCCGACGATGATGACGCCGACCGATCCGCCGGCGTTGCGCTCGGCGATGATCATGTAGCCGAGGCCCCTGTCGGCCGCGATCAGCTCGGCGGCGACGAGCACGCCGAAGCTCAGGCCCCAGCCGATGCGCAGGCCCGTCGCCAGGTCGGGCGCGGCCGCGGGGATCGCGACGCGCAGGAGCAGCGGCACGCCCGAAAGGCCCATGGTCTGGCCGGCGCGCAGCAGCATCGGGTCGACGCCGCGCATGCCCTGATAGGCGGCGGTGACGACCGGGAAGAAAGCGCCGAGGAAGATGATGAAGAACTTGGAGGGCTCGCCAAGGCCGAACCAGATGATGGCGAGCGGAATCCAGGCGAGCGGCGGGATCGGCCGCAGCAGCTCGACGAGCGGGCTCACGATCAGCCCGAAGCGGCGATACCAGCCGGCGAGGACGCCGACCACGACGCCGGCGAGCGCCCCGAGGGCAAAGCCGGAAAAGACCCGGGCCAGGCTCCAGGACAGGTTCTCGCCGAGTTGGCGCGCCGTCAGACGCTCGGCGGCGGCTGCAATGGCGAGCGACGGGCTCGGGAACACCGCCCTGTCGATCAGGCCCGTGCGCACCGCAGCTTCCCAGAACAGGATCACAGCCAGCGTGCCGATGACGCCGAGGGCAAGGTCGTTGCTACGAAGCGCGCTCCCGCTCATCGCCGCACCTGATCGAGATTGCCGGCCCAGGGCATGAGGACGCGCTCGAGTCCGGCGAGCCCGCTGGAGATCAGGAAACCGAGCAGGCCGATCACCAGCATGCCGACGATGGTGATCTCGCTGCGATAGAAGGTGCGGGCTTCCATGATCAGGGCGCCCAGGCCCTGGATCGTGCCGATCATCTCGGCGCCGACGATGACCATGAAGCCGACGCCGAGCGCCATGCGGGCGCCGGCGAAGATGCGCGGCAGCGCCGCCGGCAGCACGACCTCGCGATAGAGTTCCGCGCCTTGCAGCCCGAAGGAGCGCGCCGCCCTCACCAGCACGGGATCGACGTAGCGGACGCCGGCGATCACGTTGGACAGCATGGTCCAGAAGCAGCCATAGCCGATCAGCACGACCTTGGTCAGCTCGCCCGCGCCGAACCAGACGATGACGAGCGGCAAGAGGCTCAGCGTCGCGACCGAACGGCAGAACACGATGAGTGGCGCGCTCAGCTTGTCCAGCACCGGCAGCGCGCCGATCAGCAGGCCGAGCGGCACGGCGAGCAGGATGGCCGCGACATAGCCCTGCAGCACGCGCCAGATCGTCACGCCGGCATGGGTCCAGAGCGAGACGCCGGTCGGGAAGCCGGTGAGCGACAATTCGACGAGGCCGCGGGCGATCTTGCTCGGCGGCGGGAACTGATAGGCCTTGAGCAGGCCGTAGCCGACGGCGAGCTCCCAGGCCGCAAGCAGCACGGCGATGACCGCGAGCGAGCTGGCGGCGCGGGCGAGCCGGGCGCTCATGACGACAATTCGCTCCAGATCTCGTCGTAGAGCGCGTTGAAACCCGGCTCGATACGGGAGCGGGGCCGTGGCATCGGCACCTCGAAGATGCGCTGGATCCGGCCGGGATTGGGCGCGAGCAGGACGATGCGATCCGACAGCATCAGGGCTTCGTCGATCGAATGGGTGACGAAGACCACGGTCTTGCGCCTGACTTGCCAGATGCGCAGCAGCTCCTGCTGCAACTCGATGCGGGTCAATTCGTCGAGGGCGCCGAAGGGCTCGTCCATCAGCAGGATCTGCGGATCGAGCGCGAGCGCGCGGGCGATCGACACGCGCTGCTGCATGCCGCCCGACATCTCCCGCGGATACTTGTTGGCGGCCGCCTCCAGCCCGACGAGGCGCAGCAATTCGAGGCTGCGCTCGCGACGTTCCTCGCGCGGCAGGCCCGCCTTGCGGAAACCGAAGGAGACGTTGCCCAGCGCCGTGAGCCAGGGGAACAGCGCATGCTGCTGGAAGACGACGCCCTGCCCCTGGCCGGGGCCGGTCACCGGCCGCTCGCCGATCGATATCCGGCCGGAGGTCGCAGCATCGAGGCCAGCGACGATGTTGAGGAGCGTGGTCTTACCGCAGCCGCTGCGGCCGATCAGGGAGACGAACTCGTTCTCGGCAATGTCGAGGTCGATGCTGTCGAGCACCGTGAGCTCGCCGCCCTGGCGTGCGGCGAAGGCCTTGTGCACGGCCTCGATGCGGATGAAGGGCGACCGAGCCGGATGGCCTGCCCGAGGCGTCGCGTCTGGCTCGCATATCGAGACATTGCCGGCGCAGCTCATCGGCACTCCTCCCCCGGTCTTGGAGCCGGCCCTGAGGTCAGGCTAATGCAGGGAGATAAATTGTAAAGTGCAATTTGTATTTCAGTGCGTATGATGCTGCTCAGCGAGTCGAAACCGGTATCTCCGGTTGCAGCGCGCTGGTGGCGATTGTATGCGGCCAGGACGCTTCGGCGCCGTCGCATCGGGAGGCTGTCGAGGGGAACCCATGCGCAACGGATCGGCGAACATCGTCCTGAAGACGCTCTCCGAGATGATCGAGCAGCTCGATGATGGCGCCCGCCTGCCTACCGTGCGCGACCTGATGAAGAAGCATCAGGTCAGCCAGGCGACCGTGCAGGAAGCGCTCGAGCATTTGAAGGGCGAGGGCCTGCTGGTCTCGCAGGTCGGGCGCGGCACCTATGTCACCCGCGGCGGCGCGGGACGGGCCGGCGAGAATGACCGCGGGAGCGGACTCGACAGCCTTCTGATCCTGTCGAACGCCAGCATGAACGAGCGCTGCGCCCTAGTGCAGAACTACATCGTCGAGGAGATGTCGCGGCAGGACGCCAAGGTGGTGCAGATCTCCTATCACCATACCGACCATCTGCTCGAGATCCTCAATTCGATCCCGAATTTCGACGCGGTCGTGCTGCAGTCGCATTACGAGAGCATCCCGATCCGCCTGCTGCATCTGCTGCAGCAGAAGGCGAAGGCGCTGGTCGTCGACGGCCATACCGTCTCCGGCGTCGATATCGACCGCATCGGCACCGACTGGGAGGATGCGCTGGAGATGGCACTGCGCCAGCTCGTCGATCTCGGGCACCGCTCCTTCGGCCTGGTTTCAATCAACACTATGGCCCAGCCGATCCTGGCGGCGCGCCGCGCCTTCGGCCGCCATGCGGCTATCGAGCGGGGCCGCTTCAGCTTCCATCCACCGATCGTACTCGAACGGGTCCAGCACCCCAGCCACAGCGTGCTCGATGCGGTCGCAGACACGCTGACGCCACTCCTGTCCGAAGATGGCAGACTGCCGTTCACCGCGCTGCTGACGCTCGGCATCTCCGATACGCTGGGCGTCACCCAGGGCCTGCAACGACTCGGGATCGACTGGCCGAACGATCTGAGCGTGGTCGTGCTTGGCCACCGCGACGTCCCGAGCGAGCATCTCGGCGTGATGACCATCGCAGGCAGCTCGCAGCGCAAGGCGGCGGAGAAACTGGTCGAGACGATCAGGCGGCGGATCGAGCAGCCGCAGCTCTCGCCGCAGATCGTCTACCTCCATTGCGACCAGGTCGTGCGGGGCAGCACCGCGGCGCCGAAGCAACCCTGACGGCCTCGCCAGAGGTACATTGCAATATATATTGGACCGCGCTAGCGTGCCCGCCGACAAGAACACTATGCGGGTGGGAACGGCATGCTTGGCGAGCGCCTTCCGGTGAGGCTGTCACCTCTGGCCTCCAAGGCCGGGGTCAGGTCGTTTTACGGCGACCTGCACAATCACTGCGGCATTTCCTACGGCCATGGCAGCCTCGAACAGGCGCTGAAGCGGGCACGCCGGCAGCTCGATTTCGTCTCGGTGACCGGCCATGCCTATTGGCCCGACATGCCGGTTGACGATGCCAGCGTCGCCCATATCGTCGACTTCCACGTCAAGGGCTTCGCGCGGCTGGACAGGCTCTGGCCGGGGCACTTCGCGACGCTCGCCGCAGCCGACAAGCCCGGCCGCTTCACCGTCTTTCCCGGCTATGAGATCCACTCCTTCGCGCATGGCGACTACACGATCGTCTATCGCGACCTGACGCCGCGCCCGATCCTCAAGGCCGACAGCCCGGCGGAGCTGAAGCCGATGCTGAGGGCCGAGGCCGGCGCGGGTGCCTTCGCCTTCCCGCACCATATCGGCTACCGGCTCGGCGCCCGCGGCATCAACTGGGCCTCGCTCGATCCGGAGCTGTCGCCGGTGCTGGAGATCGTCTCCATGCATGGCTGCTCAGAGACGTCCGTGATGGACCGGCCCTTCCTGCATTCCATGGGCCCGAGCGACGGCCATTCGACCGTGCGGCACGGCCTCGATCTCGGCCACCGCTTCGGCTTCCTGGGCAATACCGACCATCACAGCGGCTATCCCGGATCCTACGGGCACGGCCGCTCCGTGGTCTATGCTGGCAGCAATGATCGCGACGACCTCTGGGATGCGATCATGCAGCGGCGCACGGGCGCGCTGACTGGCGACAACGCCCATCTCTTCTTCACGCTCAGCGGGGCGATGCCGGGCGGCGAGGTCGAGGCCGGCGCGGACCCGACTCTCAGCCTCGAAGCAGTCGCGCCCGGGCATATCGACTATATTGACGTCATCCGGAACGGCGCGCTGGTGCGGCGCGTCGTGCCGGACGTCGAGGCATCCCCGATCGATGGCGACAGCGCCGGGCTGGAGACGATCGTCGTGCTGGAACTGGGCTGGGGCGCCCGTGGCAAGCAGCACCGCTGGAGCGGGTCGCTGCGGGTCGAGGGCGGCGAGATCCTCTCGGTCGAACCGCGCCTGCGCGGCAACGAAGTCGTCTCGCCGCTCGAAGGCGACGCCGACGGGCAGGATGAGGACGAGGTCTCGCTCGACGGAAATCGGATCGGCTTCTCGATCACGGCATCGTCGAACCCGAACAACATGACGCCGGCGATGCAGGCGATTGCTGCGCGCGTGCGGCTCGGCAGCGATGCCCGCTTCGTGCTCGACGCCAACGGCCAGCATTTCGAGGCGACGGCGGAGCGCTTGCTCGGCGGGGCGCTGGCGGCCAATCTCGGCCCTATCGACAGCCCCGCTTTCAGGCTCTTCCCCCTGCCCCGTCCGCATCAGTGGCAATGGCAGGGCCGGATCACGCTCGAACCGCTGCGGTCCGGCGACTGGGTCTATGTCCGCATGCGCCAGGCCAACGGCCAGTGGGCCTGGGCCAGCCCGGTATTCTGCCGCTGAGGGCGCGCGAATGCGGGAAGACAGTTAAGCTGACGGCAGACTGACGTGGAACGGTTTCGCAGGGAGGATGACATGAGCTTCGACTTTCGCTTGCCGCGACGCGATCTCCTGAAGGGGATGGGCGCCACCGGCCTCGGCGCTGCGCTCGGCACCGGCGGCATCCGCCCGCTCTACGCCAAGGGCCTCGCGCCGATCACCATCGTGGTGAACCAGTCGCCCTGGTTCGCCAGCTTCCGCCGCACGGTCGAGGCCTATGAGGCGGCGACCGGCAACAAGGTCGAGCTCGACGTCAATCCCTTTGCCGGCTCGCTGGAGAAGCAGCGCAACTCGGTGCGCGCGCAGCGCGGCCAGTACGACATCCTGATCATGAACTCGGGCTGGTTCACCGAGATGTATGCCGGCGGGTTCCTCGATGCGATCACCGACATCGACCCCGGATTCAAGCTCGATCCGGAGATCTACACGCTCGGCGACACCATCTACTACAACGCGCAGAAGAAGACGGTGACGGCCGACGGCAAGCTGATGTCGCTGCCGGTCTCGCCGCTGATCCCGCTGCTCTATTATCGCGGCGACCTCTACAAGCAGGCCGGGCTGTCGGCGCCGAAGACCTTCGCCGAGCTCGAGGCGAATGCGGCCAAGTTCCACAAGCCCCCTGGCATGTACGGCATCGTCCAGCGCGGCGCCCGCGGGCCGCATACCGTCGCCTACGACTTCTACCCCTACCTCTACGGTTTCGGCGGCGGCATCTTCAAGGACCAGTCGGCCGGCGATTATTCGGTGACGCTGAACTCGCCCGAGGGACGCGCGGCGCTCGACTACTACATCCGGCTGGCGCGCACCGTTGGCCACCCCAAGACGGCCGCCTCCGACCAGGCCGAGGTGATCCAGGCGATGGTGACCGGCCATGCCGCGCATATCATGATGGTGATCGCCGCCTGGTCGCAGATGGACGATCCCAACAAATCGGCCGTCGTCGACAAGATCGAATTCGCGCCGCCGCCCTCGCAGCCGGGATTGCCGACAGCGCCGGGCCTCGGACACTGGCTCGCCGGCATCTCGCGCAACGTGCCCGATGACCGCAAGCGCGCGGCGGTCGAGTTCCTGCGCTGGTTCCAGACCAAGGACGCCCAGATGGAGACGGCGAAGGCCGGCGGCATCCCCGTCCATGCCGCCGTCTACAAGGATCCGATCGCGCAGGAGCGCAAATATCGCTGGATGAAGCCGCTGGCAGAGGCCCTGCCGCATGCGGTCAACATCTACCAGTTCCCCGAGGCCAACGACGTCATCGCCGTGCTCGAGATCGGACTCAACCGGGCCGTGGCCGGCGAGATCACCAGCGTCGACGCCCTCAACGGCATGTCCGCCGAGATCCACAAGATCATGGAGAAGTACTCCTACAAGACCGGCGGGCTCCAGCCGCTCAAGTGACATCCGGGCGGCAAGGGGATCGAGGCATGGCGGGAGTCGCGGCAAAAGGCGATGCGCAGGGCATCGCCGGACAGACGGAGAGTGCCGACCAGCGTCTCTGGCGCTGGCTGACGCTTGCCCCTGCCCTGGTGCTGCTGCTGGCGCTCAGCATCATCCCGCTCGTCGGCCTCATCCTCACCAGCTTCCAGAACGTCGCCTGGGCCGAGGGCCGGGCGGTGCGCAGCTGGGCCGGGTTCGACCATTACCGCGCTTTGTTCAGCGATGCGCTGTTCGGCGCCGGCCTCTGGAACACCGGCCTGTTCGCGCTCGGGGCGGTGACCGGACAGATGCTGCTCGGCTTTGGCCTCGCACTGCTGGTCAGCAAGGTCAGCCGTGCGCGCGTGCTCTACCGGACCATCTTCATCCTGCCGATCCTGATCCCCGGCATCGTCATCGGCGCGATCTGGAAGCTGATGCTCAATTTCGATTTCGGGCTGGCCAACCAGGTCCTCGGCCTTGTCGGGCTCGGCCCGGTCGACTGGCTCGGCGACGGCCGGATCGCGCTGCTCTCGGTCATCATGGTCGATATCTGGCACTGGACGCCGTTCTGCTTCCTGCTCTTCCTGGCCGGGCTCGAATCCCTGCCGCAGGACGTCTACGAGGCCACCAAGATCGACGGCGCCAATGCCTGGCAGGAACTGCTCCATGTCACCCTGCCATTGATGATGCCGACCATCATCGTCACCTTCGCCTTCCGCCTCGTCCTCGCCTTCAAGGTCTTCGACGAGGTCTATCTCCTGACCAAGGGCGGGCCTGGCACAGCGACGGAGGTCATCAGCTTCACGCTCTACCAGCGCTTCTTCACCGAGGACAAAGCGGGCTACGGTTCGGCGATGTCGGTGACGGTGATCTTCCTGGTCTGCCTGCTGCTGGTGGTCGCGCTGTCGGCGCGCCGCCGCTCGGAGGGCCGGGCATGAGCGGCCGATCGGTACGCGCCTCATCCGGCTGGTCGATCCACGCCGCCTTGTTGATCTGCGCCGCGATCGTGCTGGTCCCGGTGATCTGGACGGTCGCCGCGGGCTTTCGCACCCAGATCTCACTGCTGATGGGCGAGGTGACCTTCTCGCCGGTCCTCTTCAATTTCCACGAGGTGCTGTTCTCCAAGACCTCGGAATTCCTGGTCAATTACCGCAACTCGATCATCGTCGGCGTGGCCAGCACTGTGCTCTGCGTCGGCGCCGCGACGCTGGCCGCCTTCTCGCTCAACCGCACGCGCTGGCGGCGCTGGGTGGTACAGGTCTTCCTGGCCTGGACGCTGGTCTTCCACATGATCCCGCCGGTAGCGCTCGCCAGCGCCTGGTTCACCATGCTGCGCACTGTCGGTCTGGAGAACAGCTTCACCGGGCTGATCCTGGCGCATGCGACGCTCAACCTGCCGATGGCGATCTGGCTGATGAGCGTCTTCATCCGCGAGGTGCCGAAGGAGCTCGAAGAAGCCGCGCTGATGGATGGCGCGACCACGCCCATCCTGCTCTGGAACGTCGTGCTGCCGGTGATCGCGCCCGGTCTCGCCGCGACCTCGGTCCTGACCTTCGTCTTCTCCTGGAACGAGTTCGCGGTCTCGCTGGCATTGACGATGAAGCAGACCGCGACAGTCCCCGTCGCGATCGCCAAGTTCGCCCAGGAATTCGAGATCCAGTACACGCAGATGGCGGCCAGCGCTGGCCTTGCGATGCTGCCGGCTCTGATCGTGATGCTCTTCGCCCAACGCTACATCGTCAAAGGCCTGACCCAGGGCGCCGTGAAATAGCGCCCTGCCAGCGAAGCCGAGCCGGGAGACCACTGTGAAGGCCGTATTCGTTCTCTTCGATTCGCTGAACCGCCACATGCTCGGCTGCTATGGCGGCAAGCGCGTGCCGACGCCGAATTTCGACCGGCTGGCGCGCCGGTCGGTGAGCTTCGACCAGCACTATGTCGGCAGCCTACCCTGCATGCCGGCGCGGCGGGACATGCTGACCGGGCGGCTCACTTTCCTGCATCGCAGCTGGGGCCCGCTCGAACCCTTCGACAACGCCTTCCCGGAAATCCTGCACAAGGAGACCGGGACCTACAGCCACCTGATCACCGACCACTTCCATTATTGGGAGGATGGCGGGGCGACCTACCATAACCGCTACGATTCCTACGAGTTCGTGCGCGGGCAGGAGGGCGATCGCTGGAAGGCGATGGTGCAGCCGCATTGGGAACGGCTGCGCGAGAAATACCATGCGCGCCAGTTCAGCGACGCCCGCCGCAGCTATTTCGGCCAGAACATCATCAATCGCGAGTTCATCAAGGAAGAACAGGATTTCCCCTCGGTGCGCTGCTTCGCCGAGGGCTTCGACTTCCTCGAGCGCAACAAGGACGCCGACAACTGGCTGCTGCAGATCGAGACCTTCGATCCGCACGAGCCCTTCACCGCGCCGGCCCGCTTCAAGGAAGCCTTCGACACCGGCTGGAACGGCCCGATCCGCGACTGGCCACGCTATGGCCGCGTCGACGAATTGCCGGCGGAATGCGAGGAGCTCCGCGCCAACTATTACGCGGTCGTGGCGATGTGCGATGACCTGCTCGGCCAGATGCTCGACTGGTTCGACGCCAACGACATGTGGAAGGACACCGCCCTCGTCGTCACCACCGACCACGGCTTCCTGCTCGGCGAGCATGACTTCTGGGCCAAGAACCGGATGAACCTCTATGAGGAGGTCGCCCATATCCCGCTCTTCCTGCACGACCCCCGCCACCCCGAGCGCGACGGCACGCGCTCGCAGGCGCTGAGCCAGTCGATCGATCTTGCGCCGACCTTCCTCGATTTGTTCGGCGCCACGCCGCCGGCCGAGAACGAAGGCATCTCGCTCTGCCGCATGGCCGACGGCACCGCGCTGCGCGACGGCCTGCTGTTCGGCTATTTCGGCGGGGCGGTGAACGTGGCCGACGGACGCTACACCTATCACCGCTTCCCTGAGGACCTGTCGAAGCAGGAACTCTACCAGTACACTCTGATGCCGACGCACATCTTCTCGCCCTTCTCGACCGAGGAGCTGGCGGGCGCGACGATCTCGCCGCCGCTCGGTTTCACCAAGGGCGCGAACCTGCTGAAGGTACCGGTGATCGAACGCTCGCCGATGTACAATAACTACGGCCCGGGCGGGCTGCTGGAATCCGAGACGCGCCTCTACGATCTCGCGACCGATCCAGGACAGGAAGCACCCCTGAACGATGCGGCCACTGAGGCGCGGCTTGCGGCTCTGATGCGACGCCTGATGACGGCCAATGGCGCGCCGCCCGAAGCCTTCGTCCGCATCGATCTTGCCCCGGACTCTGGCGGCTGACGATGCGCAAGCCGGCGACCTTCCCACGCCATCTCGCTGCCGATCCCCGGCAGTTCGCCAGCGTGCGCCGCATCGTTCTCTCCGACGGGCCCGAGGCCGGCATCGAGACCCTCGCCTTCTCGACCGGCGGCGGGCTCGATTTCTGGGTCACTGTCGGGCGACTGATGGACATCGCGACCTTGTCCTGGCGCGGCGTCCAGCTCGGCTGGCAGAGCCCCGCGGGCTTGCGCCGCCCCGATACCGGTCCGGCCGACAGGGAGCGCCGCTTCAGCACCGCCTTCGGCGGTTTCCTCAACACCTGCGGCTTCGATCATATCCGCCAGCCGGCCGACGGGAGGCCCCTTCACGGCTCCGCCCCGTTCACTCCGGCGCGGCTCACCGCCTATGGCGAGGACTGGGACGCCGCCGTGCCGATGCTGTTCTGCGAGGGCGAGGCGATCTGCTGGGCCCATGGCGGCCTCGGCTATCGCCTGCAGCGGCGGATCGAGGCGCCGATCGGCGGCAGCTCGCTCAGCCTCCGCGATCAGGTGACGGTGATCGGCGCCGAGCCTGCCCCGGTCATGGCGCTCTACCATTTCAATCTCGGCTATCCGATGATCGAAGACTGCACGGTCGAGCTCGACGGGGACCGCCTGCTGGGGCCGCTGTCCGTGCCAGAGGACGCGATGGTGCCGGCTTCCTTGCATCCCGCGACCAGTGCCCAGGCAAGCTGCAGCGTGCACGGCCAGGCGGCAACCGTCACCTTCCGCTGGGACGCCGTCGAACTGCCCTTTCTGCAGCTCTGGCGCGATTTGCGGCCGGGCGCCGGCGTGATGTCGATCGAGCCCTGTTCGATCGGGCGCCTGGACGACGGGCGCAACGCCCCCTCGCCTCTGCTCAAGCCGGGCGGCAGCCGCCTCTTCGCCATCGACATCGACGTGGCCGATCTTCGGTGAAGCAGCGGTCCTCTCGGGTCCGCATGACGCATCGACGGCCGTCGATACGATCGCGCGCCCCGGACCGCCAGCGCTCGGCCAGCCGAAGAGCCTCCTCGTCTCAGCGACGGCCGCTTGCAGCCCGGTCCTGATGCCCATGGGACAGGAACTGCATGAAAGCCGGCGGGATCTCGATATAGCCGAGTGCTTCCTGGCGGATATCGAAGTCCGCGATAGCCTCAGTCAGCAGCTCGAACTCGCGCTCGCCGTCAGAGCCTATCGAGGACGAGAGCAACTGTGCAGCTCGCAGCACAGCAGCCTTCCGCTCTTCATAAGACGAGATCATCACGGCGTCGGCGTTCGGCATGACACCACCTCATCGCTACGCAACTCACAGCCACCACGCTAGCGACCAAATCGCTGGAATACGAGTCACTTATTGATGTTGACTATCCGGCAGCACTCAGAAGCGCATGCCGAGGCGGGCGTTGACGGCGTGGTCAGTGGCGCGCGCGGCGAGCTGACCATCATAGGAGAGCGCGAGTTCGGCGCCCGGCGCCACGGTCAACGACAGGCCGGCGCCGACAACGAGCGCGTCGCGTGCGATCGGAACGCCGGCGATCGAGAAGGGCGAGCCGCCAGCGAAGCCCTGCAGCGACAGCGGCGTGATGTCGCCGGCCGCGCGTCGCCAGCCGAGCGTGGTGTCGAGCCGCGCCGGCAGGCTGCCGAGATCGAAGCGCATCTGTGTCCGCAGGCCGAGCGTGGCGAAGGCGACGGCGCTCGGCTGGGCCCTTGCCGAGAGCGCGGCGACGCCGCCGGTCTCGGTGAAGGCGTCGCTGCGCAGGTGGACATAGGCAAGATTGGCGAAGGGCTCGAACGCGGCCGGCCCGAGATCGACGCGATAGGCGATCTCTCCGAAGGCCTGGAGGCTGCGCGCCCCATGACTGGACGAGAGCTGCTCGCCGAAGCCGGGGAAGGAGACGCTGCGCCGGGTCAAAAGCTCGTGCCAGGCATGGCTGATAGCGCCGGTCAGGCGCCAGCGATCGAAGCGGGCTCCGCCATAGAGGCCGAGATGGTAGGTGTCGGCCTCGCCGCGCGACATCCGTCGCGCCACCGCGAAGGTTGAACGCGAATAACCGGCGGTGATGCCGACCCTGGCGTCCTGCGCCGCCGCGATGTCGAAGCCTGCGGCGAGCCCATTGCTCGAGCGCGTCAGCGCGGCGGCATTGCCATCGCCACGCGTCTGGCCCCAGGAGCCGAAGCCGCGCGCCCAGAGCGCGAAACTCTCCGCTGGCGCCGCCGCGATCGCTCCCTTGCTGGAAGCATAGGCCAGCGTCGCGATGCGCGGCGCGCCGATCCCGTCGAAGGCCGCGCGGATCCGGTCGGATACGGCCCCGCGCAGCATCTGGCTGCCTTCGATCAGTACCGTCTTGGCCGAGGCATGGACCTCGCCCGACAGGCTGTCATAAGCCTGCCGGGCCGCGTCTTCGTCGCGTAATTGCGTGAAGCTCAGCCAAAGCGGATTGGCCTCGCCCAGGCTCTCCAGGCCGAGCGCCGTCTGCGCCTGGTTGCGCGTCCGGGCGATCGCGGCGAAGGCCAGGTCGTTGCGCAGCAGGGTCAGCGTGACGCTGTCGGCGCCGTAGTCCAGCGACGGATCGAGGAAGAGATAGCGCGAGCTGACCTCGTCGAAGCGGCCTTCGACGCCCTGGCTCGCCGTCAGGATGGTGTAGCGCTGATTGGCCCAATAGGTGCCGTCCTCGCCGATATGGAGCACCGAGCCACCGGACAGGCGCGCCTTGCCGCTGGCGCGGATCAGGTCGCTGGCGCGGCCGTCCGGGCTGACCTCCACCTCATAGGTCGAACCTGCGGCGAAGGTGATGTCGCCGGCGACGGTGAGGGTTCCGATCGAGTTGCCTGGCGCGATCGTCGCGCCGGACTGGATGGTTGTGGAGCCGACGGTGCCGCTGCCCTGCAGCCGGGCGCCAGCCTCAACCTCGAGCGCGCCGCCGAGCGCGCCGTTGACGACGAGCGTGCCGGCCGAGACCGTGGTCGAGCCGGAGAAGCCGGAGCTGTCGCCGGTCAGTTCGAGCGCCCCGCCGCCGGCCTTGGCGAACCGGCCCGTTCCCGCGAACACGCTGGCGATGCTGGCATCGTCGCGCTGGTCGAACACGACCATGCCGTTGGTGGTGACGTTGCCGGAGATGGAAGCCGCGTTGCCGACGAGCGTGCCGGCCGCGACGATGGTGTTGCGATAGGCGTTGGTGCCGGTCAGCGTCAGCGTGCCGGCACCGGTCTTGATCAGGTCGCCACCGCCATAGACGCCGCCGCTCAGGGTCGCGTCGTAGCCGTTGCTATCGATCGTGCCATCGCCGATCAGCAGCACGGTGCGGTCGGTGCTGAACGAGGCGCCGAAGCGCAGCGCCCCGCCCAGGAAGGTGATCGCCGTCCCGCCGGCGCCGAGATTGCCATCGTTGCCGACCTGAAGGGCGCCGGCCCGGATCAGCGTGCCGCCGGAATAGCTGTTGTTGCCGGTCAGGACCGTCGTGCCGGTCCCCGCCTGCACGACGCCGCCGGAGCCGGAGATCGCGCCGGCGAAGCTGTAGTCGTTCGCGCGGTTGAAGCTGAGGATCGCATCGTTGACGACATTCCCGGCAAGCTCGCCGGTGCTGCCGCCATTGCCGATCTGCAGCATGCCGGCCGCAATCGTCGTGCCGCCGGCATGGCTCGCACTGCCGGTCAGGACGAGCGTGCCCCAGCCATCCTTGATCAGGCTGCCGCTGCCGCTGATCGATCCGCCGAGGGTGAAGGTGGTGCCGGCATAGGTCTCGATCGTGCCGGTGCCGGAGAGCGTGATGGAGCGCCCGCTGGTGATGTCGGCATAGGTGGCGAGGCGGCCGCCGCCGTCGAAGGCGATGCTTGAGCCGGCAGCGCCGAGATTGGCGTCGGCGAGGATCGCCAGCGTGCCGTCGCGGATCACGGTGCCGCCGGCATAGCTGCTGGTCCCGGTCAGCAGCAGGGTTCCCGAACCATCCTTGAGCAGGCGCCCGGCGCCGGTGACGGTGCCGGCGTAGACGCTGTCCGAAGCTTGATCGACGGTGAGATCGGCACTCCCAAGTGCAATCTCACCGCCGCTGCCGGCGAGGAAGCGCATCGTGAGGCCATGGCCATCGAGGTCGAGCCTTCCGCCGGTCAGGACCCAGTCGGTCATCACCGGCAGGGCGCCGGCACTGCCGGCCCGGAGCGTGCCGGCCGTGATCAGGGTCCCGCCCGACCAGCTGTTGGTTCCGGTCAGCAGCAGCGTGCCGTCGCCCGCCTTGATCAGCCCGCCGGCACCGGCGAGCGTGCCGGAGAGCGTCAGCGTCGTGCCGGCATCGGTCGCGATCGCGCCGGTGTCGCGCAGCGTGACGGTGCGGGCCGAGCCGATGTCGGCGGTGGTGTGGAGCGTGCCATTGTCGAGGGTGAGCCCGCCACTGCCTGCACCGAGATTGGCGTCGGCCGAGATCTGCAGCGTGCCGCCCGAGATGATGGTGCCGCCGCTGTAGCTGTTGACGCCCGACAGGATCAGCGTGCCGTCGCCGGTCTTCTCCAGCCCGTCCGTACCGGTGATGCTGAGCGCGATCGTCGCGGTCTCGCCGTCGAGCACGCGGATCTCCGGCGTGGTGATGACGATGCCACCATTATTGTAGCCGTGCAGGTTCAGGCTGCCGCCGGCGCCGCCGACCAGCGTATAGCTGCCGCCGACGAACTGCAGCCCGACCGCGCTCTGCTGGCCGTCGACGGTGATCGTGCCGCCGGGCCCGCGGAAGACACCATAACCACCGCCCCATTGCGTCGCCGCGACGCCGCCCAGATCGAACCAGTTCGCATTGCCGGCAGTCCAGGTGCCCGAGCTGCCGCCGGCCGCCGTCGTGCCCCAGAGCTGCAGGATATTGAGGCCGTTCGGGGAGACCAGGAGATCGACCTTGCCGTTCTGCGTGGTGTCGAGGTTGTAGGAATAGGCCACCGGCGTCGTGTCCGGGCTCGTTCCCCCGGCGAGACCATTGTCCGTCAGGCTACCGGTGTAGGTGAAGATGCGGTGATAGCCGATCGCCGGCATCGCATTGCTGGCCAGGTTCAGCGTGCCGCCATTGAGGACGAGATCGCCATTGACCCGCGTCGTCGTCGAGCCCGGCGAGGAGGCCGTGTAGCCGCTGATGCGATAGTCGTAGTTGCTGCCGAAATTGAGCGTCAGCGTGCCGTTGACGACAAGCGAGGCGGCATCCGATGGCCTGATCGTGCCGCCGGCATTGGCGGTGAGGTCACCATTGACCCTCAGCGACGTCTTGCCCGACGGCGCAAGCGTGCCGCCACTACCGACCGTTGTCGCCCCGATCGAACCCTCGCCCTCGACCCGGCCGGCATTGGCAATCACGACCGTGCCGCCAAGGCGTGCCGTATCGGCCATGCGCAGCGTGGCGCCCGACACCGCCGTCGCCCCCGAGAAACCCGAGCTGTCGCCGGTCAGGATCGTCACGCCAGACAGAACGCTGATCGTCCCCGCGCCGGCACCGTCGCTGAACAAGGAGGCGTCGAACCGATAAGCGCTGTCTGTATGGTTGAAGACCAGCGCGCCCGTGCTGGCGATCCTGATGCCAGCCGTGTTCAGGCGCCCCGATGCTGCCGCTGCCGAGCCGGCGGCCGCCCCTATGTTGAGGGAGCTTGCCCCTCCATAGTTCTTGAGCGCGATGAAATACTTGCCGGTGTCGACCAGGCCGCCATCGGACACCGTCACGGACGCTGAACGGCCATCCCTTCCAGAGAGCACGACTGCTTCGTCGCCGCGATAGTGGGCATCGGAATTGACCGCCGCCAAGACCGAGCCGGCGCCGGTGACGATGACATTGCCCGCCACGCCGACCGTATCGCTCTCGACCCGCGCGCCGGCGGAGACGACCAGCCTGCTGTCGCTGCCGACGCCGATATCGGCATCGACCGCATAGCTCCAACCGCGCCGCACCGTCCAGCGCGAGCCGGCGCCGGTGACGACGACGCTGGAAGCGGGTGCGCCGGACTTTGCTCCGATGGCCGCATAGCCATAGCTGTCGAGGCTCGCGCCGTCGGCAATCGTGACATCGCCGGTCCCATCGAGCCCGATGACGAGCGCCGAGTAATTGTCCCAATGCGAGCCGGAGCCGGTAACGACGACCGTGCCCCGGGAGCCCGCCTCCTTGCCGACGAATGTGTAGATGCCCAGATCGGGACGGAACAAGGTGAAGCCGCTGGCGAAGGACGCGCCGTTCGCAACTGTCAGTGAGCCATCGCCCTTGTCGCCGATGGTGACCGGCACCGCATTGGTCCATCTGGCGCCTGAACCCGACATCCTGACCGAAGCGCGTGAACCGGCCTCGGTTGCAATGCTCCCGGCAGTGCTTGCCGCGAGCTGAGCGGTTCCAGTCAGGACGAGTTCGCCGTTCTCGACATTGATCGTCCGGAAGCTGGCCGTGCCAGTGACGGTCCAGGTGCTCGCGCCATCCTTCTCGAATGTGCCGAAGCCTTGAGTCGCGCCGCCCAGCGCGGCGAAGTCGAAACTGGCGTTCTGCCAGCCGCCGAGGACGAGCGTGTTCGGATTGCCGTCGTTACGGGCAAGGACGACATTGCCGAGGAACTGGTAGCCCGCCTGCAATTCCAGCGTATTGCCACCACCCGAGAGGTTGATGGCGTCCGAATGTGAGCCGTCTGCATTGAGGCCACCTTCGATCCGGCCGGCCGCCACGACCCTGACGCCAGCGCCGCCCGAGACGCCCCGCCCGCCGCGCCCCGCTTGCCCGGCCGATCCACTCTTCGGTGGGATATCGTTATACGAGCCATATCCTGCTGCGCCGGCCGCGCCAGCGGTACCACCCTTGCCGCCGGTCACGAGCCCGCCAGCCTGGACCTCGATGCTGCCGCCCGCACTCAGGACGACGCCGTCGCCACCATTGCCGCCATATCCGCCATTGCCCCCATCGCCGCCGTTCTTGCCGCCACCGCCCGTGCCGCCAGCCCCGCCGGCCCCGCCATCGCCGCCGCGGATCGTGCCCTGGTTCTGGACGATGATCGGGCTCGTTCCGGCTGCATAGACGCCGGCGCCGCCATCGCCGCCATAGCCGCCGCTGCCGCCGTAATAACCGTCCCCGCCATCCATGCCCCAGGTGAAGCAGGGCAGGCCCGGCGGGCAGTTCTGGCCGATCACGGAGCCGGCGCCGTCACCGCCAGTCCCCCCTGTCCCGCCGGCTCCACCCTGGCCGCCGCCGATGCCGGACCTGACGAGGAGTTCGCCGGATTGCAGCTGGACGATACCGATCCCGCCGCCGCCACCGCCGCCGCCTCCACCGCCCGCCCCGCCATAGCCGGAGCCGGGAATGAGGCCGACCATGCCATCGACGCCCGCGCCCGCCTTCCCGGCTGCGCCACCGTCCCCACCCCTGCCGCCGGTCACAGGCGCCGTGAGGAAGGTCGCGTTCGTATCGCTCAGGATCGCGCCGGTCCCGCCGCCGCCACCGCCGCCGCCGCTGCCGCTGTCATGCCCCCAGATGCCGCCGAAGGGCTGGCCGTCGTCGCCCTTTCCTCCCGGCTTGCCAGCCTCGCCGGCACCGCCGGTGAAAGATTGCCCACCCGGCAGCGGCCGGCCTTCCGGATTGCCGGTCCAGCCCATGAAGCCGACATTGCCAGACGCACCGCCATCGCCACCGCCCTTGGCGTGCGCGCCGCTGCCGCCTGCCCCGCCATGGCTTCCGCTGGCGTTGCTGACCCTCTTGTCGTGATGGGCGCCGCCGCCACCACCGCCGCCGCCACCGGAGGAGACGTTCGAGCTGCCGCCGGCTCCGCCGCCGACCGGCTTGCTGACACCGTGGCGACCACCCGTGCCACCGCCACCCAGCGATTGTGCTTCGGCTCCGAAATGCACCATCAAGGTGGCGAGCAGCACTCCACCTGCCAGCATCCCGGCAAGCGCCGTGGACGAGCGCAGCGTAACGCAACTCTCTCGTTTGGGGGCCAAGGCCGACCTCGCTGCGACTTCCGTCATGGCCAGGCCATCCGCACTGCTCCGAGCTTCGGCTTGCGGCGCGGATTCAGATCTCTGACGGCGGTGGCGGCAAAGCAGCATCGGCAGTGCGGGCATCTCGATCGGCCCCGCAATGATTTCGCGGCCCCGCCGCACCGCAAGCGGATTTCGACGAATGGACATGCCGGTTCGACGAACAGCGCCTCTGACGCGATTCATCGTGAGAAATCAGTTAAATGGCGGTGGGCGCCCCCGCTCGCGAATCAACGGCAAGCGCTCACACGCCGAGGCGTTGACGCAGCTCCTGCCGATAGGGCCGCGACACCGGCCAGGCTTCCGCGAGACCGCCGAGCCCGATCGTCCAGCGATCTCCAACGCGCCGGTCGAGGCCGCTGACATGCTGGAGATTGACGATCGCGGTGCGATGGATGCGCAGGAAGAGCACCGGCGACAGGAGCCCGGCCCAGAGCGTCAGCGGGCGCAGGTCGAGCACCGTCGAGCCGTCCCGCAGCCAGATCTTGGCATAGTCGCGCGCCGAACGGACGCCGAGGATGGCTTGCGGGTCGACCCCGACGACCTGCCCCTGCCGGCGCAGATAGATCAGTGGAACGAACGTCCTGGCGGTGTCAGCGAGCGCCTGCCCGTCGCGGGACGAGCCATAGCGCGCCAGCGAGATCAGCTCGGCACAGCGGAACAGCGCCCCGATCTCGGCGGGTGACCAACGGCGCTCAGCCGCGGTCGCATCGAAGCCGATGCAGGCACGCAGGCGCCCGTCATGGAAGACCGGCACGCTGAGCACGCTCTTGTCACCCTGCCTGAGCATCTCGACCTGGAGCGGGCGAGCCGGGCGCGGCAGCTCGGCGACCCGGTTGATCATCACCGCCCTGCCCTTCGCCAGGAACTGGTGGAGCCAGGCGATCATGGTCACCGGCGTATCCTGCAGGTCCTCGACGAAGGACCGCACACCCTGCCGGCTCCATTCATGCGTATTGCGGAAACGCAAAAGTTCGGCGTCGTATTCGAACATCCAGGCCCGATCGGCGCCGGCAAGCACGCCGATCTCGGCCAAGGCCGAGGTGATCGCGATATCGATGCGCTCCTGCAGCAACCGCCTGGCCGTGGGATAGGACCAGTCGGGCCCCGCCGCCTCGCCGCACTCGCCGAGCGAATAGGCCTCGTAGACGGGATCGGCCGCTGAGGTCGCGAGCATCAGGCTGGCGCCGCGGGTGCGCCGGCCCATTCGGTCCCCGCCGGGATCGCTTCGCCCTTCATGACGATGGTGAGCAGGCCGAGCCGGGCGTGGTCACCGACATCTGTATCGTAGAGCACCGTGGTCAGCCCGCCGAGCGCGCAGCCCTTGCCGATCTCGATGCGGCCGACCTTCATCACCCGGTCCTCGAAGAGATGGGTCTGGAGGTTGGCGGTCGCGTTGATCGTGGCATAGTCGCCGATGCTGACGCAGTCGAACTCGGTGATATCGGTCGAGTCGAGATAGACGCCCTGGCCGATCTTCACGCCGAACAGGCGCATCACCCAGGGCAGCATCGGCGTGCCGCGCAGCGCATTGAGCAGGATCGCGCCGGCCGTGCCCCAGTAGAGCGTCGTCATCGCCTCGGTGCGCAGCGCCCACCAGGACCAGAGGCCGCGATTGCCGGGCCGGTAGACGCCCATCAGCAGCCATTTCACCAGCAATACGGCCGTCGCCAGGGCTATCGAGGTGCCGATGGCGCATGCGATGAAGACCGGGGCGAACTCGCCCCAGCTCTGGGCGCGTTCGAGGGCGGGAAAGAGGAAGAGCTCGGCGGTGATGGTGCCGAAGGTGATGAACATCATCGTCGGCATCGAGGCGCTGAACAGTTCGAAAACGGCGCGCAGGACGCGGCGCCAGAGCGGCGGCCGGAAGGTCTTGGCGATATCTGCATCGTCGAAGCGCTGGCGCGAAGGCAAAAGGATCGGCGGGCTGCCGAAGCGGGTCTCGCCCGGCTGCATCGGGACATCGGTCGGCGGCTTCGACTTGATGCCGAGCAGCGAGCCCGACGGCAGGAAGGCGCCGGGCGGCACCACCGCGTCATTGCCGATGAAGACCTGGTCGCCGGTGCGCACCGGCTTGGCCGTCATCCAGCCGCGGCGGACATCCTCGTCGCCGAGCACGACCTCGTCGGCGACGAAGCAGCGATCGCCGATCTCGATCATGTCGTAGCGGCCGGCGAAATTGGTGGCGATCTCGGTATCCTTGCCGATCTTCGCGCCCATCATCCGGTACCAGAGCCGCATATAGATGGTGGAGAACAGCGAGGACAGGCTCTGCAGCATGACCTCCGAGGCGAGGCCGACGGTCCATTTGCGCAGGCCGTAGCCGGAGGCGATGGCATGCGTGCCCTCGATCGAGCGCGGCTGCACGAGCCAGCGGATCGCGGTGACGAACAGGACGGTGCCGAGCATCAGCACCATCGCGGTCGGCCAGGCGATGACCGGCAGAACCCAGCGATAGTCGATGCCGACCAATTGCTGCAGCGGCCCGTCGAAGCGATCGAGGATGATGAAGGCCGGGAAGATCGGCAGCAGGGCCAGTGCCGGCATCACCAGCAGCATGGCAGCGAAGAAAACGCTCTGCAGGGTCCTGACCGGCAGCGATAGCTTCGGGGCGGGCTGCGGCCAGGCGGCGGGATCGACCGCGCCGATGCGGCGGCCGGGCGAGCCGTCCCAATGCTCGAAGGCACCGACCCGGCTGCCCGCGGCGAGCGCGCTCAGGTCGGCGAGCTCGGCGCCTTCGCCGATCACCGTGTCGTGGCCGATGGCACAGGACGTGCCGATATAGGCGTCCTTGCCGATCGTGATCGTGCCGATCACCAGTTCGTTGCCGACCACCTCGGCATTGGCCAGGCTGAGCTTGCCGCCGAGCGTGACGTCGTCGCCGATCTCGACGAGATCGATCGCGCCGGCCTCGAAGCCACTGACGAAGACACCCTTGCCGACCTTGGCGCCGAGCAGGCGCATGGCGAAGCTCGCCAGCGGCGTGCCCTGCATCAGGCTGAGATGGATCATCGCGGTGAACTGGCGGGCGAGCCACCAGCGGAAGAAATAGACCCCCCAGAGCGGGTAACGCCCCGGTTTCGTGCGCCAAAGCACGAGACGCTTGCCGACGATGCCGGCGAGCATGACGCAGAGCACAACGAGCGCGTAGATGCCCATCATCATCAGGACTTCGCGCAGCTCGATCACCCCGTCCGAGGTGATCAGCTCGTAGATCACGTAGATCGTCAGCCAGGGGCCGGTTAGCGCCAGCAGCAGCATAGGCATGCAGGCGAGCTGGGCGAACCCGCAGAGCAGGCGGCGGCGCAGCGGCGGCGGTTCGAAGGTGAGATCGCGCGCTGGCCGGCCCGCATTCGCCTGCCCGCGCTCGTCGAGCCGGGCAGCGATCGCGCGCAGGGTGCGCAGGCTATAGACGTCCTCCAGCGTGATGCTCGGCAAAGCGGGATTGGCGCGCACGCCGGCGAGGAAGGTCGCCGCCAGCAACGAATGGCCGCCGAGATCGGCGAAGAAATCGGCCTCGAAGCCGATCACCTGGCCGGGAAAGAGCGGCTTGGCGGCTTCGAGCAAGGCCGCTTCCGTCGCGCTCTGCGGCTCCTCCTGCTCTTCCGCGGAGGCGACCAGCGTGAGTGGCGCTGCCTTCAGCGTCTTGCGGTCGGCCTTGCCCGAGGTCAGGCGGGGCAGGCTCGCCATTTCCTCGAAATGCGAGGGCACCATATAGGGCGGCAGGGTCTCCTTCAGGGCGCTACGCACGGCGGCACGGTCGAAGGCAATGCCAGCGTCCGGCACCACGAAGGCGACGAGCCGGTCGATACTGTCGTCGCGGCGCAGCACCACCGTCGCCTGCGCGATACCGGGCAGGTCGCAGAGCCTCGCCTCGATCTCGCCGAGCTCGAGGCGGAAGCCGCGCAGCTTGACCTGGTCGTCGATGCGGCCGTGGAAGAGGATCTTGCCCTTCTCGGAGATGCTGACGGCATCGCCCGAGCGATAGAGCACGGGGTCGCTGCCATCACCGCCGAAGGGATTGGCGATGAACTTCTCGGCGGTGAGCTCGGGGCGGCCGAGATAGCCGGCGGCGACGCCGGGGCCGCCGATCAGCAATTCCCCTTCGATGCCGGGGCCGACGATCCGCATCTCCTCGTCGACGACATAGCAGGTGTAGTTCGGGATCGGCACGCCGATGGTCACCGCCTCGTCCGGGGTGACCTCGTCGACGGTGGCGACGACGGTGGCCTCCGTCGGCCCGTAGGAGTTGAAGACCTTGCGGCCGGGCCGGCACCAGCGCTGGCGGACGGCGGGCGGGCAGGCCTCGCCACCAAGGATGATGATGCGCAGGCTCGGAATATCCTGCGGCATCATGGCGAGCAGCGTCGGCACGGTATCGAGCACGGTGATGCCGGCTTCCGCCATCAGCGCGGGCAGGCGTTCGACCTCGCCCAGCACCTGCGCCGAGGCGACCCAGAGCGTCGCGCCGACGAGATAGGGGACGAAGATCTCCTCCAGCGAGAGATCGAAAGCGACCGAGGCGCCCTGGAAGGAGACGTCGTCCGCCGCCATGCCGTAGATCTGGTTCGACGAGCGCAGATAGTGGCAGATGTTGCTGTGGGCGATGACGATGCCCTTGGGCTTGCCGGTCGAGCCCGAGGTGTAGATCGCATAGGCCGGGCTCGCGGGCGTCACGCCGTCAGCGCGCGGATCGACCGGCGCGGCGTCGGCGCCTGCGGCGATCAGGTCGCGGCAGCTCGCGGCGTCGGCGGGCAGGTCCCGATCGAGCTTCGCCCCGGTAACGTCGTCGATGACGATCACCTTCGCCTCGCAATCGGCGAGGCATTCGCCGATGCGCTCAGGGGGAGCGTCGGCATCGAAGGGGATATAGGCCGCGCCGGCCTTGAGGATGCCGAGCAGCGCGACATGCAGGTCGAGCGAGCGGGACATCCACAGGCCGACGAAATTGCCGGCCGAGACGCCGCGCGCCCGTAGCGCACGCGCCACCTTGTCGGCACGGGCGTCGAGCTCGGCGTAAGTGACGCGCTCAGTGCCGAAGACGATGGCGATATGGTCGGGTGTCCGTCTGGCGGAAGCCTCGAAGATCTCGCCGAGCAGCTCGTCGCGCAGGAGCGAGGGCTCCACGGCGCCCACGAGCTTTCCGGCACCGCGCCCGACTATGGCGTGCATCACCCGCTTCCCCCAGCCAGATGCCGCAAGGCCGCGCGGCCGTGCGAGATCGGGATTCATAAGCGGCGAGACATGTAGATTACGTTAGGACGTTGCGACGTGTTGTTCCCTCGCGCAATCCGAGCAAGCATTTCGCTCTCGGCCACTGGCGTCACCGTGAGGTGGCCTCGGCGAGACCTCGCCAATCCCGAACGGCCGGCTCATGATGCGGATCATGAGCGTCTGCGAAGCGAGCTATCGTCGCTTGTTAGTCACACGAGAAATGGTTACAAACGCAACTATATGATAGCTCCTGCCTGCGCCGAGACGGCCGTGGCAGGAGGGCTGGCGGGCCTTTCGGGAGGGTGTCATGAACGTCAGGAACACGGCTGCCGCGCAGGACGGCACGACCAGGAGCGCGATCGCGGCCGGCTACATGTCCGGCTTCGGCAACGGCTTCGAGACCGAGGCCTTGCCGGGGGCCCTGCCTCTGGGCCGCAACTCGCCGCAGAAATGCGCCTACGGGCTCTATGCCGAGCAGCTCTCCGGCTCGCCCTTCACCGCGCCGCGCACCACTAATGAGCGCTCCTGGCTCTACCGCATCCGGCCGACGGTCGCCCATTGGAACACGTTCAGGAAGGTCGATACCCGGCTCTGGCGTACCGCGCCGGCCCGCGAGGTCGACATGCCGATCGCGCCGCTGCGCTGGAGCCCGATTCCGATCCCGTCGGAACCGCTTTCCTTCGTCGAGGGCGTCCACAGCATCACCACGGCGGGCGATGCCGGCAGCCAGGGCGGCATGGGCGCGCATGTCTATCTGATCACGCGGTCCATGGTGGACGAGTATTTCTACAACGCCGATGGCGAGATGCTGTTCGTGCCGCAGCAAGGTTCCTTACGCCTGTGGACCGAGTTCGGCATCATCGACATCGAGCCGGGCGAGATCGCGGTCATCCCGCGTGGCGTCAAGATCCGGGTCGAGCTCACGAACGGCCCGGCCCGCGGCTATATCTGCGAGAATTATGGCGGCGCCTTCACCTTGCCGGAGCGTGGGCCGATCGGCGCCAACTGCCTCGCCAATCCCCGCGATTTCCTGACGCCGGTCGCGGCCTATGAAGACCGCGATGCGCCCTCGAAGATGTATGTGAAATGGGGCGGCAATCTCTGGGCCGCCGACATCGAAAATTCGCCGCTCGACGTCGTCGCCTGGCACGGCAACTACGCGCCCTACAAATACGATCTCAGGCGCTTCTCGCCGGTCGGCCCGATCCTCTACGACCACGCCGATCCGTCGATCTTCACCGTGCTGACCTCACCTTCGGAGACACCCGGCACCGCCAATATCGACTTCGTGATCTTCTCCGACCGCTGGCTGGTGGCCGAGAACACCTTCCGCCCGCCCTGGTACCACATGAACGTGATGAGCGAGTTCATGGGCCTGGTCTACGGCGTCTACGACGCCAAGACGGGGGGTGGTTTCGTGCCGGGCGGCATTTCCCTGCACAATACGATGCTGCCGCACGGGCCGGACATGGACGCCTTCGAGAAGGCGAGCACCGTCGAGCTGAAGCCGCACAAGCTCGAAGGCACGCTCGCCTTCATGTTCGAGACGCGCTTTGCGCAGCAGGTCACGGCCTTCGCCGCGCAGAGCGAGGCGCTGCAGCAGGACTATGGTGGCTACGGCCACAAGCTGACCAAGCATTTCGACCCGAACAAGCCCTGAGGCCGGGGCGCATTCGCGCCGCGTCTCAGATGCCGAGATAGGCCTCGCGGATGCGCGGATCGGCGATCAGCTCCTCGGCCGTGCCGCTGATGCCGATGCGGCCGGTCTCCATGACATAGCCGCGATCGGCGATCCTGAGAGCCGCATAGGCGTTCTGCTCGACCAGCAGCACGGTGACTCCGAGCGATTTCAGGTTCTTCACGACGTCGAAGATCTGCGCCACCAGGATCGGCGCCAGCCCCATGCTGGGCTCGTCGAGCAGCAGGCAGGCGGGCCGGGACATCAGGGCGCGGCCGATCGCCAGCATCTGCTGCTGGCCGCCGGAGAGGCCGCCGGCCGGCAGATTGCGCTTCTCCTTCAGGATCGGGAACATCGCGAAGGCGTCTTCCATGTCGCGCTCGACGCGCTCGTCGGCGAAGAGATAGGCGCCGAGCCGCAGGTTCTCCTCGACGGTCAGGTTGGTGAAGATCAACCGCCCTTCCGGGGATTGCGAGAGGCCGAGACCGACCCGGCGGTGGGCGGGGATCGCCTTCAGCGCCTCGCCGCGGAAGATGATCGCGCCGCCGCTCGCCGGCTGGACGCCGGAGATGCAGCGCAGCAGCGTCGTCTTGCCGGCACCGTTGGCGCCAACCACGGTGACGATCTCGCCCGAGCCGACTTCCAGGTCGACGCCATGCAGGACCTCGATGCGTCCATAGCGCGAGCGCAACCCCTCAACCGAGAGCATGGCCCGCCTCCGTCGCTTGGGTGCCGAGATAGGCCTCGATCACCTTCGGATCGCGCGAAACGGCCGCTGGTGCGCCCTCGGCGATCTTCTCGCCGCGATCGAGCACGACGATGTGCCTGGAGATGCGCATCACCATCTTCATATCGTGCTCGACCAGCAGGATCGCGACGCCGGATTTGGCGACCTCGGCGATCAGGTGGTCGATCTCCTCGGTCTCGACCGCGTTGCAGCCGGCGGCCGGCTCGTCGAGCAGGAGGATGCGCGGCTCCAGCGCTAGCGCCCGGGCGATCTCGAGCCGCTTCAGCGCGCCATAGGAGAGCGAGGACGCCTCCCGCTCGGCGGCACGGCCAAGGCCAACCCGCTCCAGAAGCTCGCTCGCGCGCGCCCTCGTCACGGCGTTGCGGCGGCGCGAGGACGGCAGGCTGAAGAGATCGCCGAGGATCGGCCCGCGCTCCCTGAGGTGGCAGCCGGTCATGGCGTTCTCCAGCACGCTCATGCGCTGGAAGATCTGCAGGTTCTGGAAGGTGCGCGACAGACCCCGCTCGGCCAGCCGGTTAGGCGCCAGGCCGGTGACGTCCTGCCCGTCGAGCGCGATCCTGCCACGCTGGGGCTGGTAGACGCCCGAGATCATGTTGAACAGCGTGGTCTTGCCGGCACCGTTGGGGCCGATCACCGAGACGATCTCGCCCGGCGACACCGAAAAGCCGACATCGTTGACCGCGCGCAGGCCGCCGAAATCGATGCCGAGACCCTCGACAGAGAGAAGCGTCATCAGCCCCTCCCCTTCAGGCGGCGCATGATCGACGGCAGCAGCCCCTCGCGCATGAAGATCATCACCAGCATCATGATCAGGCCGAGGATGAGGTTCTCGTATTGCTGCAGCACGGTCAGCGACTGCGGCAGCAACGTCAGGGTCGCTGCGCCGAGGATGGCACCCGGCACCGAGCCGACGCCGCCGAACACGGTCATCGTCACCAACTCGACCGAGTGCAGGAAACCGGCGACATCAGGTGTGATGAAGCGGTTCATCAGCGCCAGCAGCGAGCCGGAGAGCGAAGCGTAGACCGCCGAGATCACGAAGGCCGAGAGCTTCAGCCTGGCTACATCGACGCCGACCGTGCGGGCGGCGACCTCGGAATCATGCAGGGCACGCAGCGCCCTTCCCGATGGGCTGTCCTGCAGGTTGAGCGCGATCCAGGCGCCGGCGAGCATGGAAAGTCCGGTGGCGGCGTACCAGAACTGCGCATTGCTCAGGCCGATGCCGATGGAAGCGAGCGCGCTGCGCAGGCCGAGCTCGGCGACCTCGCGCCCGTCAGGGCCGCCGGTGATCTTCGCTTCGTTGGCGAGCACCATCGAGACGAGAATGCCGAAGCCGAGCGTGGCGACGGCGAGGTAATAGCCCTTGAGCCGCAGGATCGGCCGGCCGATCAGCCAGGCGACGACGCCCGAGAGCACGGCGCCGAGCAGCATGGCGAGGCCGGGATGCAGCCCGAGATAGCCCGGTGCCAGCGCGCAGGCATAGGCGCCGATCCCGACGAAGCCGGCATGGCCGAGGCTGATCTGGCCGGCGAAGCCGGTCAGCACGACGAGGCCGGTGACCGCGAGCCCGTTGACGAAGATCAGCGCGCCGATCCGGTAGTAGAAATTCGATGGGAAGAAGGCCGGCGCCAGCGCGATCAGCACCGCCAGCACGAGCAAGGTGAGATGCTTGCGGGACAGGCGCATCGTCACACCCGGTCCATCGCCTTGCGGCCGAACAGGCCCTGCGGCCGCACGAACAGGATCACCAGGATCAGGACGAAAGCGACGGCGTCCTTGTAGACCGAACTGACATAGCCGGCGGTCAGCGCCTCGATCAGCCCGAGCAGCAGGCCGCCGGCGAGCGCGCCGGCCGGGACGCCCATGCCGCCGAGCATGGCAGCGGCGAAGCCTTTCAGCGCCATCGCCACGCCGAGATCGTAGCTGGTCAAGGTGATCGGTGTGACGAGCACACCGGCGAGAGCGCCGATCGCAGCCGAAACGGCGAAGCTCAGCGTCATCATGTGGTTGGGGTTGATGCCGACCAGGCTGGCCGCGATGCGGTTGTTGGCGGTGGCGAGCACAGCCTTCCCGGTCAGCGTGCGGGCGAAGAACAGCCACAAAGCGAGGAAGACCGCGACTGCGCCGGCAATGACCCAGAGGCCCTGCGGCAGCATAGTCGCCCCGAAGAGCCTGAGCGGATCGTCCCCGGAGAAGCTCGGGAAGCGATGGAGCTGCTTATCGAAGACGAGCTGGGCACTGCCGCGCAGGAAGATCGAAGCGCCGATCGTGATGATGATCAGGCTGGCGACGGGTGCGCCACGCGCCGGCTCGATCGCCAGCTTGTTGAGGAGCACACCGATCGTCGCCGCCGCGAGGATGGCGAGCAGCGCCGCCAGCGGCAACGGGATGCCGGCCTGCCAGGCGAAGAAGGTGATCATGCCGCCGAGCATGACGAACTCGCCCTGGGCGAAGTTCACCACGTCGGAGGCGTTGTAGATCAGGGTGAAGCCGAGCGCGACCAGCGCATAGACCGCCCCGACCGTCACGCCCGACAACAGATACTGGAGAAGTTCCGCCACTCTAGGCTCCCCGTGGCCAGATCAGATGCCGAAGGCCAGTCCAGCTCGTCATGCTCGCCCTTGTGGCGAGCATCCACGTCTTGAACACCGCCCTGCCCGAAGGAAGACGTGGATGGTCGGGACAGGCCGACCATGACGGAGAGGGCGCCGCTCAGCGATCGCAGACGCCCTCGCTCCGGCGCCTCACTGCACCAGCGCCCAGTTGCCGCCCTTGATCTCGAGCATGCGGAAGGCCGAGAGGTCGAGGCCGAGGTGATCGCCCGCCGCCATGTTGAAGGTGCCGGTGACGCCGACGAAGCCCTTCGTACCTTCCAGCGCGTCGCGGATCGCCTTCGGCTCGGCCTTGCCGGCGCGCTTGATCGCATCGACCAGCAGCCGCAAGCCGTCATGGGCATAGCCGCCGAAGGTCGAGGCCGGCTGGTTGAACTTCGCCTGGTAGGCGCTCGTATAGGCGGAGACGACCGCCTTCTGCGGGTCATTCGCCGGCAGGAGATTGGCGACGAGGACGGCGGTGCCGGGCAGGCGCACCCCTTCCGAGGCCGGGCCGGCGAGATCGATGAAGCTCTTCGAGGCGACGCCATGCGACTGGTACAGCGGCGTCTTGATGCCGAGCTGGCCATAGTTGCGGGTCACGATCGCCGGGCCCTGGCCGAAGCCGGGATTGAGGATCGCCTGCACCTCTGCCTTGGAGCGGATATTGGTGAGCTGCGGGGTCATATCGGCGTCGTTCGGGCCGTAGGTCTCCTCGGCCAGCACGGTGATGCCGAACTCGCCGATGACCTGCAGGCACTGCTTGCGCATCGAGGCGCCGAAGCCGTCGGAGCCGGAGATCAGGGCGATCTTGCTGTAGCCCTTGGCCTTCATGTCCTCGAAGATCTTGCGGCAGGCCATCCTGTCGGTATGCGGCGTCTTGAAGACGAAGGGCTTCACGGGATCGACGATCTCGATCGCGCCCGCCAGCGAGATGAACGGGATCTTGGCGTTCTCGACGACCGAGATGATCGACATGGTGGTGCCGGTGGTCGAGCCGCCGACGATGGCGACGACCTCGTCGTCCTCGACCAGCCGGGTGGCGAAGGTGCGCGCCTTGTTGGGGTCGCCGCCGTCGTCATAGAGGAAGAGCTTGATCTTCTGGCCCAGCACGCCGCCGGCGGCATTGATCTCGTCGACCAGTAGCTTGAGCGTCTTGGCCTCGGGATCGCCGAGCGAGGAGGCCGGCCCGGTTTCGGAGACCGAAGCGCCGATCTTGATGTCGGCGAGAGCGGGACTCGCCAGGCCGAGCGCCAGCGCGAGCGCGCTGCCGAAGACTTTGAACTTCATCGTTTCCTCCCGGTGCCACGTATTTTTATGTCGCCCGTCGTCGCGCGGCTGAACGCTCAGAGCGCGATCGTCGTCGTCCCCGCATGGCGCTTGGTTGAGCCTCGGGGCAGGTTTGCAACCTTCGCCTTAGACCAAGTCACGCCTTCGTTGACTTAATAATTGACCGACCGTTCGGACTATGCAAGGAATTTTTTGGAGCGACGGCCCAAGGCCGCGACGTCATGGGAGGAAGGCTCGTGTCCGACACGGTCAAGATAGAGCTCGCCGAAGGCCTGCTGCGGCTGACGCTCAATCGCCCCGACAAGCTGAACTCCTTCAACGACGAGATGCATCTGGCCCTGCGCGCCGGCTTCCAGCGTGCGCATGACGAGAGCGACATCCGTGCGGTGCTGCTGACGGGCGCCGGCCGCGGCTTCTGCGCCGGCCAGGACCTGGGCGATCGCGACCCGCGCAAGGAGACCACCCCGGATCTCGGCCGCACGATCGAGACCTTCTACAACCCGCTGATCCGCCTCATCCGCAGCCTCGACAAGCCGGTGATCTGCGCGGTCAACGGCGTCGCCGCCGGCGCGGGCGCCAATATCGCGATCGCCTGCGACATCGTGCTTGCGGCCCGCTCGGCGAAGTTCATCCAGGCCTTCTCCAAGATCGGCCTCATCCCCGATTCCGGCGGCACCTGGAACCTCCCGCAACTGCTCGGCGAAGCCCGGGCCAAAGCGCTCGCTTTGACCGCGGAACCGCTGACGGCGGAGACCGCCGCCGCCTGGGGCCTGATCTGGCGCGCCGTCGACGACGCCGAATTGATGAGCGAGGCCGAGGCGCTCGGCAGGAAGCTCGCCGCCGGCCCGACCTTCGGGCTCGGCCTGATCAAGCAGGCGATCCAGGCCTCCGCCGGCAACACGCTCGACCAGCAGCTCGACCTTGAGCGCGATCTGCAGCGCCAGGCCGGCCGCAGCGCCGACTATGCCGAGGGCGTGCTCGCCTTCCTCGACAAGCGCCAGCCGAAGTTCAGCGGACGATGAGCCTCGATTTCTCCGATCCGGTCGCCGTTGCCCGCGCCTCTGCCGAGGCGATGTGGGAGAAGGACCTCGCCTCGCGCAGCCTCGGCATGAGTCTCGACGCGGTCGGCCCGGGCGAAGCGACGCTGTCGCTGACCGTCACGGCCGAGATGACCAACGGCCACAAGACCTGCCATGGCGGCTATATCTTCACTTTGGCGGATTCGGCCTTCGCCTTCGCCTGCAACAGCTACAACCAGAACACCGTCGCGCAGCATTGCTCGGTGACGTTCCTACGCCCGGCCTTCGAGGGCGACCGCCTCACCGCGAGTGCGCACGAAGTCTCGCGCATCGGCCGCGGCGGCATCTACGACATCAAGGTGACGAACCAGAACGGCGAGCATGTCGCGGAATTCCGCGGCCACTCCCGCACCGTCAAGGGCACGCCGATACCCGCGCCGGGCTGAACGTTCCGGCCGAAACAAGACAAAGCGGAGGAAACCATGGAAGACCTTTCGCCCCGCCCGGGCGATCTCGATCCCATCGAAACGGCCTCCCGCGACGAGATCTCGGCGCTCCAGCTGAAACGGCTGAAGACGACGCTCGATCATGCCTATCGCAACTCGCCGCATTACCGGGCGCAGTTCGACAAGGCCGGCGTCCATCCGGATGACCTCCGCACGCTGTCCGATCTCGCCAAATTCCCGTTCACGGTGAAGAAGGACCTGCGCGACACCTATCCGTTCGGGATGTTCGCGGTGCCGCAGGACAAGGTCGCTCGCATTCACGCCTCATCCGGCACCACCGGCAAGCCGACCGTCGTCGGCTACACCCAGAACGACATCGAGATGTGGGCGACCTGCGTCGCCCGCTCGATCCGGGCGGCAGGCGGGCGGGCCGGCGACATCTGCCATGTCGCCTATGGCTACGGCCTGTTCACCGGCGGGCTCGGCGCCCATTACGGCGCCGAGAAGCTCGGCTGCACGGTGATCCCGATCTCCGGCGGCATGACCGAGCGCCAGGTCTGCCTGATCCAGGACTTCAAGCCGCGCATCATCATGGTGACGCCGTCCTACATGCTCTCGATCCTCGACGAGTTCCGCCGCCAGGGCATCGATCCGCGTAAGTCTTCGCTCGCCGTCGGCATCTTCGGTGCCGAGCCCTGGACCAATGCGATGCGCGAGGAGATCCAGCAGGACTTCGACATGCATGCTGTCGACATCTACGGCCTGTCCGAGGTGATCGGCCCGGGCGTCGCCAGCGAATGCGTCGAGACCAAGGACGGTCTGCATGTCTGGGAGGACCATTTCTACCCCGAGATCATCGACCCCGAGACCGGCGAAGTCCTGCCCGACGGCGAGATGGGCGAGCTCGTCTTCACCTCGCTGACCAAGGAGGCGCTGCCGATCATCCGCTATCGCACGCGCGACCTGACGCGGCTTCTGCCCGGTACGGCGCGGGCGATGCGCCGGATCGAGAAGATTACCGGCCGCTCGGACGACATGATGATCCTGCGCGGCGTCAACATCTTCCCGACGCAGATCGAGGAGCAGCTGCTGAAATGCGGCGGCCTCGCCCCGCATTTCCAGATCGAGCTCGTGCGCGCCGGGCGGATGGACGACATGGTCGTGCATGTCGAGGCGATGCCGCACGCCGCCGCTGTGGATGCCCGCGCTGCATCCGCCAGGGAACTTGCGCACCACATCAAAAGCGTGGTGGGGGTGAGCACCAAGATACAGGTTGGCGACCCCGATTCGGTCGAGCGTTCGGCCGGTAAAGCCAGGCGGGTCGTCGACAACCGGCCGAAAGGATAACAGGCGATGGCCCGCACCAGGGCTGCGGATTTCGACGAGAAGCGGCGCAGCATCCTCGACAGTGCCGCCGCCGTCTTCGCCAAGCTCGGCATGGAGCGCGCCTCGATGGCGCAGATCGCCCAGGAGAACAACGTCTCCAAGGCGCTGCTCTACCATTACTATCCGAGCAAGGACCTGCTGATCTTCGACATCGGCCGCACCCATCTCGTCGAGCTGGAGGCGGCGATCATCGAGGCCGACCGGCCCGATCTCGAGCCGCGGGCGCGCTTGCGCCATCTGATCGGCGGCGTGCTGGAGAACTACCGCACGGCATCCAATTTCCACCAGGTTCTGCTCAACGGCACGGGATCGCTGACCGAATCCCAGCGGCTGGAACTGAGGGAGATGGAGCGCCGCATCGTCAAGGCGTTCTCGGATGTGCTGGTCGACATCAACCCGGCGCTGGCGGACAACCGCGCCGGGGTGACGCCCATCACCATGTCGCTCTTCGGCATCCTGAACTGGGTCTACACCTGGTTCCGGCCGAGCGGCGCGCTGAGCCGCGAGGGCTATGCCGACATGGTCACCGCGCTGTTCCTCGACGGCGCCAGCGCAATGAAATAGGCGGCCGGGAGCCTATCGTTTTTCCTCGGAACCATTCCGTCATCCCGGGCTTGCCCCGGGATCCATCGGAGGGCTCCGGAGCCTTACGATGGATCCCGGAGCTGCGCGGCTTCGCCGCTTGTCCGGGATGACGAAGGCGGTTCTGAGGAGATGCAGGCCGCCTTTTCTCAGAAGGGCGACTATGCCGGCCAGGTCTTCGCCACCATGGTCAGCACGTCGTATTGCGCGACGAGCTGGGCCTCCTGGTTGGTGACCGTGCAGTCCCAGCGCACCTCGCCGTAATTCTCGGTCTCGCGTGGATTGATCTGCTTGCAGGTCAACGTCACCTGCAGCGCGTCGCCCGGATTGACCGGCGTCAGGAAGCGCAGCGCATCGACGCCGTAATTGGCGAGCACCGGGCCCGGCGCCGGATCGACGAAGAGGCCCGCCGCGAACGACACGATCAGATAGCCATGCGCGACGCGCCCATCGAAGAACGGGTTCGCCTTGGCGGCTTCCTCGTCCATATGGGCGTAGAAGGTGTCGCCGGTGAAATGGGCGAAGTGCTCGATGTCCTCCAGCGTCACCGTGCGCGAGGCCGTGACGAGCTGGTCACCGATCTCCAGCTCGGCGAGCGACTTGCGGAAGGGGTGGATGCCGTCCTGCCGCGTCTTGGCACCCTGCATCCAGCGCCCGGTGACCTCCGACAGCAGCCAGGGCGCGCCCTGGACGGCGGTGCGCTGCATGTAGTGCTTGACCGAGCGCATGCCGCCGAGTTCCTCGCCGCCGCCGGCGCGGCCCGGGCCGCCATGGACCAGCACCGGCAAGGGCGAGCCGTGGCCGGTCGAGGACTTGGCGCTGACGCGATTGCCGAGCATGACGCGGCCATGCCAGGGCCCGAGCGCTTCGACGGCCTCGCGCGCGAAGGCAGCATCGTTGGTGAAGACCGAGGCGACGAGGCTGCCCTTGCCGCGCCGGGCCAGCTCCGCCGCCTCGTCGATCGTCTCATAGGGGATGATCGTGCTGACCGGGCCGAAAGCCTCGACATCGTGCACAGCCTTGGCCGCGCCGGGCTTGTCGCAATAGAGCAGCACCGGGCTCAGGAAGGCACCGGCCTCAGCATCGCCCGAGGTCAGCTTCGCCTGGCTGGGGTCGCCGGCGACGATCTCGGCATCCCCCTGCAATTCGGCGATACGGGCGCGGACCTCGTCGCGCTGGGCGAGGCTGGCGAGCGGGCCCATCCGGGTCGCCTCCTCGCCGGGATTGCCGAGCGCGGTCTTGGCGAGCCGGTCGCCGAGCGCTTTGATCAAGGGCTCGACCGCGGCACGCGGCGCGATCACGCGGCGGATCGCCGTGCATTTCTGCCCGGCCTTCACCGTCATCTCGCGGGCAACCTCCTTGACGAAGAGGTCGAATTCCTCAGTACCGGCGACGGCATCCGGCCCAAGAATGGCGGCGTTGAGCGAATCCGCCTCCATGGTGAAACGCACGGAGTTCTCGACGATCGCCTTATGGGTGCGGAGCTTGCGACCGGTAGCGGCCGAGCCGGTGAAGGTCACGACGTCCTGGCAATCGACATGGTCGAGCAGGTCGCCGACCGAGCCGCTGATCAGTTGCAGCGCACCCTTGGGCAGGATGCCGGTCGCGATGATCTTCCGCACCATCAATTCGGTCAGATAGGCGGTCTGGCTCGCCGGCTTGACGATCGCCGGCATGCCGGCGAGCAGCGTCGGCGCGAGTTTCTCCAGCATGCCCCAGCAGGGGAAGTTGAAGGCGTTGATATGGATCGCGACGCCTTCCAGCGGCGTCAGGATGTGCTGGCCGGAGAAGCTGTTGTCGCGCGAGAGCGCCTCGACATCGCCATCGACGAGCGTGCGCGTGTTCGGCAGCTCGCGCCGGCCCTTCGAGGCATAGGACAGCAAGGTGCCGACGCCGCCCTCGATGTCGATCCAGCTGTCGGTCCGCGTCGCGCCGGTCGCGGTGGAAAGCGCGTAGAACTCCTCCTTCGTCTCCATCAGCGCCTGGCCGAGCGCCTTCAGCATCAAGGCGCGCTCATGGAAGCTGAGCTTGCGCAGCGCCCGGCCGCCCTCTTCGCGGCCATGGCTCAGGGCGCGCTTCATGTCGAGGCCGCTCGCATCGATCAGCGCGACCTCGGCGCCGGTCGCGGCATCGAGCAGCGGCACGGCCTTGCCGGCGCCGCGGACCCAGTCTCCGGCGATATAGGATTCGAGCTGGCGGACGGTCTTCACTGGCGCGTTCATCCCTTGAGATCCCTTGTCGATCGCGATGTGCGGCTTGCCGCCGTCGTGGGCCGTATATGCTGGTCAGGCTATGCCGATGGCGCGCAGCAGCTCGTCCAGCTGCCGCTCCCAGGCGGCCGCGAGCTCGGCATTGCCGGTGTGGCGCAGGCCGAACTTCTTCTGCGTCTCGAAATGCGCCGAGCTGCCGCGGCCGAAGCTGGCAGCGACGCGCGGGCGCCAATAGGCCAGCGCAGCGGCGACGAGCGGTCGGTTGCCGGCGTCATCCAAAAGCTTCCGCAAGCCTTCCTCGCCGAGTTCCTTGTGCCGGCGCTCGCGCGGCAGGATGGCGCGGAAGATCTCGCCCAGCGGCTGGTAGGAAAGCCCGGCGAACTCCTCGATCTGGATCACCACGGCCTGGCCCATCAGCACGTTCATCACGACCGCATCGAGCCAGCCCTGCAACGGATAATGCAACACCGCGAGCCGCATGTCGGCGCCGTGACGGGCGGCACCGAGATCGCTGTCGCGCGCCACGCGTTCGGCCCAGGGATGATGGTTGGCATAGCGCGAGATGTCGGCGCCGAACTCCCCCATCACGGCCAGCACGCGCTCGGCATGGTCGAGCTTCTCCAGCACGATGCGGGAGGCGGCGATGCGCTCCTTGATGCCCGGCCCCTGGTTGATGATATCCGCGAAGCCGGCGGCACCAGCCAGCTCGCTGTCGACGAAGGTCGCCATCAGCCGCAGCAATTCGCCACGATAACGCGGCGGCGCGTTCTCGGGCGTGGTCAGCTTGCCGCCCTGCGCCAGATAGGCTTCGAGCGGCATGGTGTCGGCGTCACTGGTCATAGGTCACCACCACCCGGTCCGAGAGCGGATAGCACTGGCAGCTCAGCACATAGCCCTGGCGGACCTCGTAGTCCTCGAGGGCATGGTTGGTCGCCATCTCGACCTCGCCCTCGACGACCATGGCGCGGCAGGTCGAGCAGACGCCGGCCTTGCAGGCATACGGCGCATCGAGACTGGCCCCGAGCGCGGCTTCCAGGATGGTCTGTCCGGTCTTGGCCATCTCGATCACCCGCGTCGTGCCGTCGAGTGTGATCGTCGCGGTGCAGGTCGCGGCCTTGCCGGTGTCAGCGGCCATCCTGACGACATGCTTGCCGCGACGCGGCGCCGAGGCGAAGAGCTCGAACTTGATCTGGTCGTCGCGCAGACCGTGCTCGCGCAGCGCCGCCGCGATCGCCAGCATCATCGGCTCCGGCCCGCAGATGAAGGCCATGTCGATGGCGGCGATGTTGATCCAGCCCTTGAACAGCCGCGCGCACTTCTCGGCATCGATCCGGCCGGAGAACAGCTCGACCTCCTGCGCCTCGCTCTCCAGCACATGGACCACGTTGAAGCGGCCGAGATGGGTGTTCTTGATGTCCTCCAGCTCCTCGCGGAACATGATCGAACTGACCGAGCGATTGCCGTAGACCAGCGTGAAGCGCGATCCCGGCTCGCGCGCCAATGTTGTCTTGATCAGCGAGAGCACCGGCGTGATGCCGCTGCCGCCGGCGAAGCCGAGATAATGCCGCTTCTCCTCCGGCTTCAGCGGCACATGGAAGGCGCCCATCGGCGGCATCGCCTCGACCACGTCGCCGGGCTTCAAGTCCTCATTGGCCCAGGTCGAGAAGGCGCCACCATCGACGCGCTTGATCCCGACCTTGAGCACGCCCTCGTCCTTGCCGGCGCAGATCGAATAGGAGCGGCGCAGTTCCTCGCCCTCGAAATCGCGGCGGAAGGTCAGGTACTGGCCTTGGGTGAAGTCGAAGGCGGCGCGATCCTCCGCGCGTGGCGCGAGCGTGACGACCACCGCGTCGCGCGTCTCGCGACGGATATCGGCGACCTCCAACGGAAAGAAGCGGGCCATCGGTCCCTCAGATGCTCTTGAAGTAGTCGAACGGTTCGAGGCAATCGCTGCAGCGGAAATGGGCCTTGCACGGCGTCGAGCCGAACTGGCTGATCCGCTCGGTCCGCTGCGAGCCACAGCGCGGGCAGCTGACTTCGAGCGGACGCAGCGCGCCGGCACAGGCGGCCGTGCCCTCGACCGGCGGCGCGATGCCGTAATCGCGCAGCTTGGCGCGGCCCTCGGCGCTGATCCAGGCGGTGGTCCAGGCCGGCGACAATTGCCGCTTCAGGACGAGCTTCTCGATGCCGTGCTCGCGCAGGCCGCGCTCGATCTCGAAATTGATGACGCCGGTCGCCGGGCAGCCGGAATAGGTCGGCGTCACCGTGACCTCCAGCAGATCATCGGCCCAGGCGACGTCGCGGATGATGCCGAGATCGACCAGCGAGATCACCGGGATCTCGGGGTCGGGAATCTCTGCGAGCCAGGACCAGATCTCGGCAACGGCCGGGCGTGAGATGGTGGCGGCGTCCATCAGCGCCTCCTCACCAGCGCGCGCCGGGATAGGCGCGCTGCAGGAACTGCATCTCGGCGAGGATGTAGCCGAGATGCTCGGAATGGACGCCGCGCCGGCCGCCCTTCTGGGCGAAGCTCTTCTCCGGCGCCTTCAGCGTCGCAGCGGCGAAAGTGCTGCTGACATGCTCCTGCCAGGCAGCTTTCAGCGACCCCGGTTCCGGCGCTAGCCCGGCCGCCACCAGTTCCTCGTCGAGCGCGTCGGCGAGGAACATCTCGCCGGTATAGGGCCAGAGGAAATCCACCGCCGCCTGCATGCGGGTGTGGCTTTCCGCCGTGCCGTCGCCGAGGCGGACGACAAGGTCGGCACTGCGCTCGAGATGATAGGCGACCTCCTTGGAGGCCTTCTCGGCGATCTCGGCGATACGCTTGTCGGCCGAACCCATCAGCGCCTTCAGCAGCGGCAGATGCCAGGCGTCGAACAGATATTGCCGCATCAGCGTGCGGCCGAAATCGCCATTGGGCTGCTCGACCAGCAGGAGATTGCGATAGCCGGAGACGTCGCGCAGGAAGGCGATCTCGTCAGACGTGCGGCCCTTGCCCTCGGCCTCGCAGGCGAGCCCAAGCCAGAGCTGGGTCTGGCCGATCAGGTCGAGCGCGGTGTTGGCGAGCGCAATGTCCTCTTCCAGCGCCGGGGAATGGCCACACCATTCCGAATTGCGGTGGCCGAGGATCAGGCAATTGTCGCCCATGCGCAGCGCGAACTCGGCAACCGCCGAAGAAACCGCAGAGGAAGAGGCCGGGGAGCCCATCACATATGCCCCACTTCGTCCGGCACATCGAAGAAGGTCGGGTGCCGGTAGACCTTGGCGTTGGCCGGGTCGAACAGCGGGCCCTTGTCGGACGGGGCGCTGGCAACGATGTCGGCCGAGCGCACCACCCAGATGCTCACGCCCTCGTTGCGGCGCGTATAGACGTCGCGCGCATTGAGGATCGCCATCTCCGCATCCGGCGCGTGCAGGCTGCCGACATGGCGGTGGTTGAGGCCGTGCTGGCCGCGGATGAAGACCTCCCAGAGGGGCCATTCGCTCGACATTGCTTTGCTCCCTTCTGGCGGTGCGTTACTCGGCAGCGATGCGTGCGGCCTGGCGCCGCGCCGCCTGCTTGCTGGCATGGGCGGTGAGCCCGTCGCGGAACCAGGCGCCGTCGTTCCAGGCCTTGCGCCGCGCTTCCAGCCGCTCGCGATTGCACGGGCCCTCGCCGGCGATCACCGCGAAGAACTCGGTCCAGTCGGGCTCGCCGAAATCATGGCCGCCCTTCTCCTCGTTCCATTTGAGCGCAGGGTCGGGGACAGTAAGGCCGAGATATTTGGCCTGCGGCACGGTCTGGTCGACGAACTTCTGGCGCAGCTCGTCATTGGAATCCTGCTTGATGTTCCAGGCCATCGACTGAGCCGAATGCACCGAGGCGTCGTCCGAGGGGCCGAACATCATCAAAGACGGCCACCACCAACGGTCGAGTGCGTCCTGCGCCATCGCCTTCTGCTCCGGCATGCCCTTGCTGAGCACGGTCATGATGTCGAAGCCCTGGCGCTGGTGGAAGCTCTCCTCCTTGCAGATGCGCACCATGGCGCGGGCGTAAGGGCCGTAGGAGCAGCGCTGCAGCGGCACCTGGTTCATGATCGCCGCGCCGTCGACCAGCCAGCCGATCGCGCCGATATCGGCCCAGCTCAGCGTCGGATAGTTGAAGATCGAGGAGTACTTCGCCTTGCCGGAATGGAGCTGCTCGTACATCTGGTCGCGGCTGATGCCGAGCGTCTCCGCCGCGCAATAGAGATAGAGGCCATGGCCGGCCTCGTCCTGGACCTTGGCGAGCAGGATCGCCTTGCGCTCCAGGGTCGGGGCGCGCGTGATCCAGTTGCCCTCGGGGAGCTGGCCGACGATCTCGGAATGGGCGTGCTGGCTGATCTGGCGGATCAGCGTCTTGCGGTAATCCTCCGGCATCCACTCCTTCGGCTCGATCTTCTGGCCGGCGTCGATGCGCTGCTGGAAGGCGCGCTCCTGCGGCTCCATCTCGTCAAGGCTGCGGACCCGCTTCGTGTCCGTCTTCACCATCTGGGCATACATCGGCCTGCCTCCTGTTCCGGTTCGCGCGTCAGACGCGCTCGAGGACCACTGCAATTCCCTGCCCCACCCCGACGCACATCGTGCATAGGGCGTAACGCCCGCCGCTGCGCTGGAGCTGCCACATCGCCGTCGTCGCCAGCCGGGCGCCGCTCGCGCCAAGGGGATGGCCGAGCGCGATCGCGCCGCCATTCGGGTTCACCTGCGGGGCATCGTCCGGCAGGCCGAGCTCGCGCAGCACCGCGAGCCCCTGCGCCGCAAAGGCCTCGTTCAGCTCGATCACATCCATCTGCCCGAGCTCCAGCCCGGCGCGCTGCAGCACCTTGCGCACCGCCGGCACCGGGCCGATGCCCATGATGCGCGGCGCGACGCCGGCGGCCGCCATGGCGACGACGCGGGCGCGCGGCGTCAGGCCATTCGCCTTCGCCGCCTGCTCGCTCGCCACGATCAGCGCTGCCGAGCCGTCATTGACGCCGGAGGCGTTGCCAGCGGTCACGCTGAGATCGGGGCCGTTGACGCCCTTGAGCCTGGCCAATTGCTCCAGCGTCACATCCGGACGCGGGTGCTCGTCGCGGTCGACGATGACGGGATCGCCCTTCTTCTGCGGCACGGAGACCGGCGCCATCTCGTCGGCAAAGCGGCCAGCGGCTTGGGCCGCGGCCCAGCGCTGCTGGCTGCGCAGCGCAAAGGCGTCCTGATCGACGCGCGAGACGCCGAAATCGGCGGCGACATTGTCGGCAGTCTCCGGCATGGAATCGATGCCGAAGGCCTTCTTCAGCTTCGGGTTGACGAAGCGCCAGCCGATCGTGGTGTCGTAGACCGCATTGGCGCGCGAGAAGGCGGCATCCGCCTTCGGCATGACGAAGGGCGCGCGCGACATGCTCTCGACGCCGCCGGCGAGCATCAGGTCGCAATCGCCCGCCCGGATCGAGCGGGCGGCGAGACCGAGCGCATCGAGGCCTGAGCCGCAGAGCCGGTTGACGGTGGTGCCGGGCACGTCGACCGGCAGCCCGGAGAGCAACACGGCCATGCGCGCGACATTGCGATTGTCTTCGCCGGCCTGGTTGGCGCAGCCGAGAATGACGTCGTCGACTTGGGCCCAATCGACGGAAGGGTTGCGCTGCATCAGCGCCGCCAGAGGGATCGCCGCGAGATCATCGGCACGAACGCTCGAAAGCGCCCCGCCATAGCGGCCGACGGGCGTGCGAACCGCATCGCAGATGAAGGCGTCCGCCACGATATCTCTCCCCGAAATCCGTCGCCTTGTTTTTATCAACCGACCGGTCGGTCATTTAATTGCACGAATTCCAGTGGAGATCAACTGCTCCAGATCGCGCCATCCGAGGCGACGGCGACGTCATTGGGCGAGTTCGGCTTCTGGCCGTCAAAACTGTCGATCAGCACGGTGACGTTGCCATCATGCCCGGTGCGGGTGACGCGCCTGCCGTGCTCAGCAGCGATCAGCCGGCCCCGCCGGTCGCGCGTCAGGCCGTCGGCGTAGTTCGCCGGCAACCGGAAGATGCTGACCGCCCCGGTCTCCTCCTCCCATTTCAGGATGTGGTTGTTGGAGATGTCGGTCCGGAGCAGGTAACGCCCACCAGAGTCATCGGCAGAGGTCGCCCGGCCGTCGAGATCAAGCCTCGTCTTGCATGCGGCGAACCTAGCGCGCCGTCTCGCGCTCGCTCAAGGCGGCGCCGCGAACCTCTAGCTTCCGCTCCCGCCCGCTGGCGGCAACACCGTCGTCGCCAGCGTCCGGCGCATCATGTCGCGCAGCGCGTTGGCGCTGCGATAGCCGGCACTGCGCGCCGCTTCTCGCAGCGGCATGCCATCGGCCTGCAGTGTCAGCGTGTGGAGGATGCGCAGGCGCCGGCGCCACTCCGCAAAGCTCAGACCCGTCTCCGACCGGAAGCGACGGGTGAAGGTCGAGCGGCTGACTCCGACCTGTTCGGCCCAGCCGTCGAGGTCGAGGCCGAGCGCCGGCTTCTGCACCATGTCGCGAGCCAGCTTGCGCAGGCGGGGCGCCTGCGGCATCGGCAAGGCGACATGGATCTCCGCGGCGCCGACGATCTCCTCGACGATCAGCGCCGCGAGATGGCCGCCGCGCCCGGCAGGATCATAGAGCAGCGGCCCGCTCGCCAGCGCCCGCAGCGCGACATCGAGCAATTCCGACACGGCAATGACGCGGCAGCTGCGTGGCACGGCCTCGCTGAGCACCTCGTCGGTCAGGAAGGCGGCCCGCATCTCGCAGCAGCCATAGGCCGCAAGTTCATGCGGCAGGTCGGCCGGGATCAGCAGGGCATGGCCGGCCGGCACCGTCCAGGTCCCGGTCTCGGCATGGAGCACGAGCAGCCCGCCGGATGCGTGAACCAGTTCGGTACGGCGATGGCTGTGCCACCGGGTTTTCGCCCCGCTGCGGAAGGACTGGTGCAGTACGGTCACCGGGCGCGGCGTCTCCTCGTCGAGCGGCAACCTGTCGACGGTGACCGGCCTCGCCTGATCCGAACTCGGTGCTTTTGCCATGACCCGCATTGTACCGACCAAACTTGACCCGATCCCGGTGAATTCTGAGCCACACCCGCAAGAGGGGCGAAGCTATAATAGTAATCGACGCAGCTAGTTTAAAATCTGTCTAAATTAGCGCGACGTCAAGAATAATTAAACAACAACACAAGCAATTCAAGACCGATCGGAGCAGTATAGCATATGGCTGGCGAGGCGACATCGGAACGGAACCCGCGAGATCGTGAGCGGATTCGATCGGCAGCGTTACGAGATGTCTCGCTGGCGGCGATCTTCATCGCATTGGCGGCTCCAGCCACGGCACAGCAAGCCGCCCCGGCGATCCGGCTCGACACGATCGAGGTGCAGGGCAATGGCGAGCGCGCCAACGGCCCGGTCAACGGCTATGTCGCGACCCGCAGCGCCAGCGGAGCAAAGACCGACACGCCGATCCTGGAGGTGCCGCAGACCGTCAACGTCGTCACCGCCGACCAGATCAGGGCGCAAGGCGCCCAGAGCGTCAGCGAGGCGCTACGCTATACCGCCGGCGTGCGTGGCGAGATCTATGGTGGGGCCTCGCAATTCGACAGCTATACGCAGATCCGCGGCTTCAAGGGCGACCTCTTCCTCGATGGCACGCGCCTGCCCGACGGCGCCGCCACCGCCGACTGGACGACATCGGTGATCGAGCCCTATGGGCTCGAGCGCGTCGAGGTACTGAAGGGTCCGTCCTCGGTGCTCTACGGCCAGAGCGGCCCCGGCGGCCTCGTCAACATGGTCAGCAAGCGCCCGACCGCGACGCCGTTTCGCGAGATCCAGCTCCAGACCGGCAGCTATGGCCGCCTGCAAGGCGCCTTCGACCTCTCCGGGCCGATCGATCCGCAGGGACAATTCCTCTATCGCCTGACCGGACTCGGCCGGATGTCGGAGACGCAGACCGACTTCATCGACGACGACCGGCTCTTCATCGCGCCCGCCTTCACCTGGCGACCAAGCGCCGACACGACCCTAACGGTGATGGGCCAGTATCTGCGCGAGCGAGACGGCAAGACCAGCTTCAACTACCTGCCGAGCTCCGGCACGCTCTACCCCAACCGCGTCAATGGCCGCCTGCCCTGGAACCGCTATGCCGGCGAGCCCGGCTTCGACCGCTTCGAGCGCGATCAGGGCTCGATCGGCTATGCCTTCGAGCATCGCTTCAACGATAGCCTGAGCTTCAGCCAGAACCTGCGCTACACCCAGAACGACGTCTATCTGCGCGCGCTGAACCGCAATGGCGAACTGCTCGCCGACAACCGCACGCTGAACCGCGCCGCCTTCCGCATCGACGCCGCCGCGCGCGCCTTCACCCTCGACAACCGGCTGGAAGCCAAGTTCGGCACCGGCCCGCTGACGCATACGGCGTTGATCGGCCTCGATTACCGCAACGAGATCAGCCAGTACGATGTCGGGCGCGGCCCGGCGGCCTCGATCCAGATCTTCAACCCGGTCTATGGCGCTGTCATCGCCGATCCCGGCATCAACTTCCAGCGCAAGGATGCGGAGCTGCGCCAGCTCGGCTTCTACGCGCAGGACCAGATCAAGTTCGAGCGCTGGATCGCCACCTTCTCCGGGCGCTACGACATCGCCGACGTCAAGACGCGCACCCACACGCTCACAACCAATGCGCTGGTTCGCTCGAAGACGAGCGATCGCGCCTTCAGTGGCCGCGCCGGCCTGAGCTATGTCTTCGACAATGGCCTGGCGCCCTATGTCAGCGTCTCGACCTCGTTCCAGCCGACGGCCGAGACCGACTTCTTCGGCGGCGCCTTCAAACCGCTGACGGCGACGCAATACGAAGCCGGCATCAAATACCAGCCGAGCTGGATCAACGCTTCGCTGACCGCGGCGGTGTTCGACATCCGCCAGCAGAACACGCTGACCGCCGATCCAAACCCGGCCCATCCCTTCGCCCGTGTCCAGCTCGGCGAGGTCTCGGTCCGTGGCTTCGACATCGAGGCGCGCGCCCAGCTCAGCGAAGGGCTCGGCCTGATCGCCTCCTATGCCTTCCTCGACCACGAGATCACCAAGAGCTCGGTCGCCACCGATATCGGCAAGCGCCTGCCCTCGACGCCGATGCATCAGGGCTCGCTCTGGGCCGACTACACCATCCAGGGCGGGGCATTCGCCGGGCTCGGCTTCGGCGGCGGCATCCGCTTCGTCGGCAGCACCTACGACACCGCCAACACCGTCCGGATCCCCTCCTACACATTGGTCGATGCCAGCCTGAGCTACGACCTCGGCAAGGCATTCCCGGCGCTGGCCGGAGCCAAGCTCTCGGTCGTCGCCAAGAACCTGTTCGACCGCTACTACGTCTCGCAATGCGGTAACGTCCCGGGCTGCACGCTCGGCTCCCGCCGCAGCGTGCTGGCGACGTTGACCTATCGCTGGTGAGAGGGATGAAGCAGAGCTGCCGGGTCGGAATGGCTGCTGCCCTCGCGGCACTGAGCTTCGTGCTCGCGCTGCTGATCGCCCCGGCTGCGCGGGCGCAGGCGATCCGCGTCACCGACATCGCCGGCCGCGAGATCGTGCTGGCACAGCCGGCCAGGCGCATCGTACTCGGCGCCTGGGTCAGCCTCGATGCGCTCTCGCTGATCCATCCCGATCCGGTCGGCCTGCTCGCCGGCTGGGCTGAGGCCGGCGCCAACGCGATCCAACCGGCGATCCTGCGCAAGAAATTCCCGGCGATCGACAGCGTGCCGGTGATCGGCAAGGGGTCGTTCGAGACGATCTCGATCGAGGCGGTGATCGCCCAGAAGCCCGATCTCGTGCTGCTCAGCCGCTTCGACGCCTTCCGTTTCGGCGCGGAGGTGGCTCCCGGCCTCGACCAGCTCGCCGCGGCCGGCATCCCCGTGGCGATCGTCGACTTCTTCCTCGATCCGCTGGGGAACACCGAGCCGAGCCTGCGCCTCCTCGGCAAGCTGCTCGGCCGCGAGACGCAGGCCGAAGCCTTCCTCGCCTTCTATCGCCAGCATCTTGCGGCGATCGAGAGCAAGCTCGCCGCAGCCGGAGGCTCCACGCGCCCCGCGGTCTTCCTGCACGCCTTCGCGACGCGGCCGGAATGCTGCTTCTCGGCGGGGCCGGGCACGATCGACGGATTCATCCGCCTGGCGGGCGGCCACAATATCGGCGCCGAGAAGCTGACTGCACCCGTCGGCCAGCTCAGCCAGGAATTCGTGCTGACGCGCAATCCCGATCTTTATGTCGCGACTGCGATCTCGGACGGGCCGGATGCCGGCCTTTTCGCACTCGGCCCCGGGGTCACGCGCGAGCGCGCCGCGGAGGGCTTCGCCAAGCTGATGCAGCGCAACGATCTCGCCGCGATCAGTGCCGTGTCGCGCAGCCGCGCTTTCGGGCTCTGGCATCTGTTCGTGCACACGCCTGTCCATCTCGTCGCCATCGAGGCACTGGCGAAATGGACGCATCCCGAACTCTTCGCCGGGCTCGATCCGCAGGCGACACTGGACGAGATCAATGCCCGTTTCCTCGCCGCACCACTGGAGGGAACCTTCTGGACAGGCCCTCCGGCGCGCCGCTGAGCGGCCGGCCGGGCTCCGCCGGACCCGGTCCCGGCCGTGTCATCTTTGCCTCTTCCTTCCGAAATTAACTTTCTGGTAAGAGGTTCGGGTTTCCTTGCCGGTGACGATGGCTCGCTGATTGCGGCAGCCGAGATCCCGTAATCAGGAGGTCACCGCATGAAGCGGACCGCGATCGCTGCAGATGCCGTTCGTTCTCTGGGTAAGAGCCGCCACGGCCGCAAGGCGATCCCGCTTCTGATCTCGCTGACTGCGCCGGTCCTGGGCGCTTGCAGCACAGCGCCCGTTCAAACCGCCTCGACGACGACGGCTAGCCCCACAACGACGACGAAGCAGACCCACGAGACCCGCAAGCGGGCGATCGAGCTGGCCAAGGCCGACCCGCGCGAGCGGGAATGCCTGGTCCGCGCCATGTATTTCGAGTCGAACCGGTCGAGCGAATCAGGCCTGCTCGGCGTCGGCACGGTCGTGATGAACCGGGTGGGGTCACCGCGCTATCCCGAGACGATCTGCGGCGTCGTCGGCGCGCCGCGCCAGTTCGCGCCGGGCGTTCTGACCCGCCAGATGGTGGCGCGCGACATGCCCAAGGCCGAGGCCGCCGCCGACGCCATCCTCGCCGGCAAGCGTAACGAAGCCGTCGGCAACGCCAAGCATTTCCACATGGCCGGCCTGCGCTTCTCCTACACCAACATGCACTATGTGACGGTGGCGGGCGGCAACGCCTTCTACGTCAAGGGCGAGCGTCCGGAGCGCCGCCGCATCGAGGAGCCGAGCTACCAGCTGGCCGCGGTCACCACGCCGGCCCCGCTCGCCGCCAGCGCCTCCTCCGTGCCGACCTCCTTCGCCAATGCGCCTTTGGCCTACGCGCCGGAGGCTCCGGCCGCCGCCGCATCCGCCAGCCCGGCCACGCATCTCGTCAGCAATGCGACGCTGCCGCCGAGCCGGCCCTTCGATCTCGACATGCCCAAGAGGCTCGCGCGGACCTTCATCGCGCCGCCGAAGAGCGATGCCCGCGTCGCGGCGCTGATGCCGAGCCCCCGCGGGCTTCGCGGCAGCGTGGCGCAGGACTGAGCTGCACGGCAGGGCTGGCAGCCGACTGGCCAGCCCGATCACATCCGGCCGGCGTCGACCTTGATGCTCTCGGAGGTGATCGAGGACGATTGCCCGCTCGCCAGGAACAGGGCGGCGCGCGCCACCTCCTCCGGCTCGACCCAGCGCTTCAGCGCCGCCTTGTCGGTGTAGTTCACCCGGATGATCTCCTCCGCCGGGCGGTTCTCCTTGGCGGCGCGGGCGGCGATGACGCGCTGCATCAGCTCACCATTGACCGCGCCGGGGCAGAGCGCATTGACCCTGATGCCGTGGATGCCGACCTCCTGCGCGACGGCCTGGGTGATGCCGATCACCGCGAACTTCGTCGCGGTATAGGCGCTGCGCATCGGATAGCCGCGCAGGCCCATCAGCGACGACATGTTGATGATCGAGCCGCCGCCGCGCGCCCGCATCAGCGGCACGCAGTACTTGATACAGAGGATCGTGCCACGGATGTTGATTGCCATGGTCTCGTCCCATTGGGCGATGTCGAGGTCCTCGGCATTGGCGACCTGCCCGGTCACCCCTGCATTGTTGACGAGGATGTCGACGCCACCGAAGCGCGCCGCCGTCTCCCGGGCGAGCCTGGCGGCATCGGCCTCCTGCGAGACGTCGGCGGCGATGGCATGCGCCCCGATCCCGGCTGCGGCCTTGTCGAGCGAGGCCTGGGAGCGGCCGGCGATCACGACCTGCGCGCCCTCGTCGACGAACATTCTGGCGATCGCCAGGCCGATGCCGGTGCCGCCGCCCGTGACGATGGCGACCTTGCCGGAGAGGGCTGGAGCACGGGAGGACTGCGATGTCATGATGCGGCCTTCTCCTCACGGCGATCGACCTATGGTCGAGGCTTTCGTTTGATATGCGATAACTGGTTTTGTATATCAACAAAACGGCTTTAATTGTACCCTATCAGTCACGGATCGAGCTCAGCTGCCGAGAGCGTCCGGAATCGCGACCCCAAGGCGGCTGGCATGCGCATGCAGCAGGCGGAGGGTCTCCGCCGCCAGCGCGCAGCTGCCGTCGAAACGGTTGCGCGCCTCGACAGCGCGATCGCCCGGCAGGCGGATCGGAGCGGCGCCCGGAACCGGCTTCGACTGCCGGACGCGATCGGCGAAGCCCACTGCGGCCGCTTCATAGTCTGCGAGCGGCCGCATCCCCTCGATCTCGATCGCGATGACCAGGTTGGCGCTGCCATAGGGCCGGGAAAGATCGCCATAGAGCGGCTGCACCTCGCTGCCGATGCCGCCGGCCGACAGGCCGCCGGCGAGCAGATCGACCATCACGGCGAGACCAAAACCCTTCGCCCCCGCCGCCGGCAGGAGCACGCCCTTGATCGCCTCGGCGGCGTCGCGGGTCGGCAGTCCTTCGGCGGTCTGGGCCCAGCCTTCGGGAATGGGCTCACCCTTGCTCGCCGCCAGCCGGACCTTGCCCATCGCGCCGGCGCTCATCGCGAGGTCGAGGACGATGGGTTCGTCGCCGGTCGGCACCGCGATCGCCAGCGGGTTGTTGCCGACAACCGCCTCGGCGCCGCCCGGCGCCGGCAGCATCGGGCGGGTATTGGCCATGACGATGCCGATCTTGCCGGTGAGCGCGATCCTGCGGGCAAAGCGCCCGGCCGCGCCGAAATGGAAGGCGTTGCGGACGGCCACGATGGCGACGCCATGCTCGGCCGCACGGGCGATCGCGATCTCGCAGGCACGCTCGGCCGTGACATGGCCGAGCCCATTTTGGGCGTCGAGCGTCAGGCGCGCGCCCGCATCGACAACGATCTCGCCCTTGGCCGCGGGATCGACCGAGCCCTGCGCGATCCGCTCCAGATACATCGGCAGCTGGAGCAGGCCGTGTGACGCCAGGCCCTCTATATCGGCATCGACGAGAGCCTGCGCCACCACGGCGGCATTATCGGGCGGCGTCCCGGCCGCGGCCAGCAGGGCAGCGGCGAAGCGGCTCAGCACCTCGGCAGGATAGCGGCCCGACAACGACATCAGCGCACCGGCGGCGCGTATTGCAGGCCACCTTGGGTCCAGAGCTTGTTCAAACCACGCTCGATGCCGAGCTTGGAGCCGGAGCCAACATTGCGCTCGTAGACTTCGCCGTAATTGCCGACCTGCTTGACGATCTGCAGCGCCCAATCCGGCTTGAGGCCCATCGACTCGCCGAGATTCGCGGAAACGCCGAGCAGGCGCTGGACTTCGGGCGAGCCGGTGCGCTTCTGCTCCTCGGCATTGACTGAGGTTACGCCGAGCTCCTCGGCGACGAGCATGGCATAGAGCGACCAGCGCACGATGCTGGTCCACATCTCATCGCCCTGGCGCACGACGGGGCCGAGCGGCTCCTTCGAGATCAGCTCCGGCAGGATCACGTATTCGGTCGGGTTGACCAGCTTCAGCCGATAGGCCGAGAGCGCTGAGACGTCGTTGCTGAAGACGTCGCAGCGGCCGGATTCGAAGGCCTTGGCGACCTGATCGCCGGCCTCGAAGGCAACGCCCTCGAACTTCATGCCGTTGGCGCGGAAGTAATCGGCGATGTTGAGCTCGGTGGTGGTGCCGGTCGGCACGCAGACCGAGGCGCCGTTGAGCTCCTTAGCCGATTTGATGTTCAACGACTTGCGGACCATGAAGCCCTGGCCGTCATAATAGCCGACGCCGACATAGCGCAGGCCCATCTGGGTATCGCGCGACAGGGTCCAGGTCGCCTGGCGGGAGAGCACGTCGATCTCGCCGCTCTGCAGGCTGACGAAGCGGTCCTTCGGGCTGAGCGGGGTGTAGCGGACCTTGCCGGCATCGCCGAAGACGGCGGCGGCGACGGCCCGGCAGATGTCGACATCGAAGCCGCCCCAGCGCCCGGCCTCGTCCGGCACCGAGAAGCCGGCGACACCCGGGCTGACGCCGCAGATCATCTCGCCGCGGCCCCTTGCGGTCTCGAGCGTGCCGGCAGTAGCCGGCATGACGCAGGCTGCCATCAGGCCGGCGATCAGCAACAGGCGTGTCTTCATTCGGATACCCTTCCCCCCGAGTGTCGTATCCGACGTTTCCTCGCCGGATCCCAGCGCGATCCTGACGGCTTTCTGACGCAGGGGGCGCGCGCCTCGACTGATTTCGAGGTGTGAAACGCCGGGACTTCCGGCCATATCCGGGAGCGGGAGTGCCATCATCCGATTATCGACATCGGCACGGCAGACCATGCAGACATCCGCCCAGTCCAGCTTCCGTCAGCGCCTCGTCAGCGGCGCCTTCCTGGCGGGGAGCTTCGTCAAGACGCCGAGCCCGCATGCCACCGAGATCCTCGGCAATAGCGGCTTCGACTTCATCGTCGTCGACCAGGAGCACGCACCCTTCGACCGCGTCACCACCGACCTCGTGCTGCTGGCGGCACGGGCGGCCGGCGTCGCCGGCGTCGTGCGCGTCCCGACGCTGACGAGCGACGCGATCCAGGCCTCGCTCGACTGTGGCGCGGTCGGCATCCTCGCCCCGCATGTCGCGAGCGTCGCAGATGCTGAAGCCCTCGTCGCCGCCTGTCGCTACCGCGGCGGCAAGCGCGGCTTCTCCGGCGTCACCCGCGCCGGCCGCTATGGCGGCAGCAAGATGTGGGACCTCGTCGACTCCGCCGATGCGGCGGTGGCGACGATCGCGATGATCGAGGATCCGTCGGCGCTGGCTGAGATCGACGCCATCCTCGCGGTCGAGGGATTGGATGCCGTCTTCATCGGCCGCGGTGACCTCACCGTCGCCTTCGGCGCACCGACCCGCGATGCGCCCGAAGTCCGCAACGCCGTCGATACGATCCTTGCCGCCGCGAAGAAGGCCGGCAAGCCGGTCTGCGTGATGACCGACAATGGCGAGGAATCCGCGGGGTTCGCCGAGCGCGGCGCCAGCGCCTTCATCCTCTCCTCCGACCAGGGTTTTTTGCGCAGGGCCGCGAGTGAAACCCTGGCGCAGATGCAGACAGCCAGGAGCCGGGTCGAGAACCCCGGCGCGCGATAGGAGACATCAACCCGTGAGCTATCCCTCCAGCGATCCTCGCTCGAAGCTCGCCGCCCCCGCAGCGACGAAGGCTGCTCCGGTCAAGGCCTATGCCGGTGCGGACTACGCCCGCTTCTATGCCGAGGAGCCACAGCAGGCGAACGGGAACGAGCGCACCTGGCTGGCGCGCGGCCAGAACTTCATCACCGCCTATTCCGAGGTGAAGCCGGGCGCTGTGCTGGCACGTGCGGCGCAGCCGGACGAATACTGTCTGATCCTGCCGGAGAAGGAACTCGGCGCGACGGTCACGGCCGGGGCCGAAACGGTCGAGGTCGCCGGCAACTCGATCGTCTTCGTGCCGCCGGGCGCTTCGCGCATCACGCTCAAGGGCGCCGGACGCATCATCCGGATCTTCTCGAGCGTCGCGGCCGAGCTGGCCGCCGCCTGCTCGAACGCCGCCTCCTATGCGCAGCCCCATGCCAATGTCGCGCTGCTCGAGCCCTGGCCGGAGCCGCGAGGCGGCTTCAGGATCCGCGCCTACAGCCTCGATGCAGGCGGCGGCGAAGGCCGCTTCGGCCGCATCTTCCGCTGCACCACGCTGATGGTGAACATGCTCGACCCGCGCTTCGGCCTGCGCGACGTCACCGCGCTTTCGCCGCATCACCATGACGATTTCGAGCAGGGCTCCCTCGTGATCGACGGCGGCTATATCCACGACATCCGCTGGCCGTGGACGCCCGACATGCGGATCTGGCGCGAGGACGAGCACGAATTGATGGCGGCGCCCTCGCTGACCGTGATCCCGCCGCCCTCGATCCACACCTCGCGCTCGGTCCTGCCCGGGCTGAACCAGATGATCGACATCTTCTCGCCGCCCCGTCTCGACTTCTCGCAGAAGCCCGGCTGGGTCATCAACGCCGCGGATTATCCGATGCCCGGCGAAACCGCCTGAGGTCCTGCGACATGACCGCCACCACCCCGACCGCCGATGCCCGCAGCCGTCAGATCGCCGATCTCCTGGTCGGCGCCGTCGACCTGCACTGCCATAGCGGCCCGGCCGCGATGCCGCGCATCCTCGACCATCACGAGGCGATGCTCGATGCCGCCGCGGCGAAGTTCCGCGCCGTCGTCTACAAGGACCATTTCTATCTCGGCACCGCTCATTCGATCCTGCTCGAGAAGCTGGTGCCGGATACCGGCGTCAGGCTGTTTTCTGGCATCGCGCTCAACAACGCCTCGGGCGGCTTCAACCCGCATGCGGTCGATCACGCCATCAAGCTCGGCGGCAGGATCGTCTGGATGCCGACGCTCTCGGCTAGGAACCATATCGACGTGCTCGCCTCCGGTGCGGTGAAGACCTTCCCCAAGACCGCGCAGAAGATGCTCGATCCGATCCCGCTGACGCCCTTCGGGGCCGACGGCAAGCTGACCGACGACGTCAAGCTGATCCTCGACCTGATCGCGGCGGGCGACATCATCCTCGCCGGCGGGCATCTCTCGACGCCCGAGCTCTTCGCGGTGTTCGAGGAGGCGAAGGCCCGCGGCGTCAGGAAGCTCCTGGTCAACCACCCGACCTACATGGTCAACAACTGCAGCGATGCGGAAATCCGTGACCTCGTCTCGCTCGGCGCGGTGATGGAGCATTCGATCTGCATGTTCGTCGAGGGCAAGTCGAAGAAGTTCGAGCCGCCGGAGCTGCGCCGGGTGATCGAGGTGGCCGGCGTCGAGAACACCGTGCTCTGCTCGGATCTCGGCCTCACGGGCTCACCGCGCCCGATCGACGGCTATCGCGAGATCGTCGGCCACCTGCTCGACCTGCAGTTCACGGAAAGCGAGATCAAGCGCCTGACCGGCGGGCATGCGGCGGAGCTACTGGGGCTGGAGGCCGCCGCCTGACGTGATGGATGGCGTTTCGCGATCGGCTGGCGCTGATGCCGCGACGCACATGCTCAGCGTTGCGATGATCAGCCACTCACGTTTTGTCAGCCTCGAGCTCGCCCCCAAACAGACCGTGAAGCCGTCGAGGCGATGTGTTCAGCGAAAGTGGCTCGGGGGCAATGGCGGCTCTTCATTGAGCAGAGTGATCCTCACCCGTCGGTTTGGCGAGATGTAGGGATTGTCGGGGAAGACCGGCTCGGTATCGGCGCGTCCGATCACGGACGCGAAGCGGTCATTGGGGAACCCCGCACCCGACAGGATCTCGCGCACGGCGAGCGCACGCCCGGTGGTAAGGCTCCAGGGATCGACGCTCACCACCGAGCCCGGACGCGCGGCGGCCGTGTGGCCGGTGACAACCAAGCGGTTGGGCAGGCGGCGCAGGGTGGGCGCGAGCGTCTCCAGCACGCGACGGGTGCTCGGATAGGGCTGGACCGAGCCCTCGGGGAACATGGAGCGGCCGGACTCGTCCATGAGGGCGACATCCAACCCCTCCTTGGTCGGCTCGATCACGATGTTGCGCGACAGGTCGGCAATTTCGGGCATGCTCTGGAGCGCCTGCCGGAGGCTGGCTATCGCGCTGTGGCTGGCCTGCTGGCCGGCAGCCGAGCGATTGGCCTCGCGGTCGCCGGTACCGCCGGAGCTGCTCCGGCGCGCGCTGTCCTCCGGCCTGGAGGTCCCCGTCGCCACCTCGCGTGGGGGCGACGGCTTGCTGCCTGACTTGTCGAGGGCGGTACCCCACAGCATGCCGCCAGCGCCACTGGTGCTGGGGCTCACGGCCCCCGGCGCGAAATACTCCGCCAGGCCTTCCTTCTGCTCCTGCGTCGTCATGCTGATCAGCCACATCAGCAGAAAGAACGCCATCATGGCGGTCACGAAGTCCGCATAGGCGATCTTCCAGGCGCCGCCATGATGCGCATGAGCGGCCTTCTTGACCTTCTTGACGATAATCTGCTGGGCGGGCTTGGCCATCGAGTCCCTGCTGGAGATTGGGCCGGCTCTAGGCGGCCAGTTTGGCGGTTGCCGCTTCCACTTCGCTGAAGGTCGGGCGAACGTCGCTCATCAAAGCCTTGCGAGCAAATTCGACCGCCATCACCGGCGGCTGGCCGCTGATATGGGCGAGGAGACCCGCCTTGAGTGACAGGAAGTATTTGGCTTCCGCCTCGAAGGTGCTCTTGAGCGACGCCGCCATGGGCGCGAAGAAGCCGTAGGCGACGAAGACGCCGAAGAAGGTGCCGACGAGCGCGCCGCCGATCAGGTGTCCCAGTACCTCCGGCGGCTCCTTGATCGCCCCCATCGTCTTGATCACGCCGAGCACGGCGGCGACGATGCCGAGCGCCGGCGTTCCGTCGGCAAGCGACTGCATGGCCGAAACGAGACGCTCCTGCTCCTGGTGGTGCGTCTCCAGTTCCTCGTCCATGAGAGCGTCGATCTCGTGAGCGTTGTTGGCGCCCAGCGTCAACATGCGCATGTAGTCGCAGACGAACTCGACCGCATGGTGGTTCGCAGCAAATGTCGGGAAGGCATTGAACAGCGTCGATTTCTCTGGATTTTCAATGTGTTCCTCGACCGCAAGCATGCCCTTCTGCTTCACGAGCTTGTACAATGAATACTGCATCCCCAGCAGCTCGACATAGCACTCCTGGCTGTATTTGGATCCCTTGAAGATCGTGCCGAGCATGGATGGCACGGCCTTGAGGACCGGCGGGGGATTGCCGATGACGAAGGCACCGATCGCTGCACCGAGGATGATGACGAATTCGAACGGCTGCCACAGGACGAGGAGGTGGCCGCCCATGGCCGCGTAACTGCCGAAGACGCAGGCGAAGACGATGATTGCGCCGACGATCAGCCGCATGGTTTGCCACCCTCGCACCGCAGCGGCTACAGCCCGCGCGAAGCCCACTACTCCTTCGAGGAAATGAACGATCGAGGTTAATGGCGAGTTAGGAACATGGCGGGCTTGGGGCGGCAAATTGGCCCAGGGGCGGAAATCGGAGTGCCATGACGAGCCCGCGGCTCGCCTGGTGAGCAGCGCCTCCCGCGAATGCCCGCCGAGGGCCGATCGCGGTCGGCAGGCAACGGTCGTCTGGTTATGTCTGCTTTCCGGCGGTGGTCGAACGTCAACGCCTCCACCCAATCGCGACATTCGTCACGTCAGGCGACTCGATTAGCCATGGCCGAATGGACAACGGGAGCTTGGCCTGGGCGAACCACAGGCCAGGCTCCGTTTCGTTATCTTCAGGTCAATCCAGCGAGATCGCCGCGGCGCGGACCACATCCGCCCATTTCGCAATTTCCTGGCTCTGCGCAGCCCGCACTGCTGCCGCATCGCCGCTGAGCGAACGTACGCCGATCGTGGCGAGCTTCTCGCGCCCTTCGGCGCTCTCGACATAGGCGCGGGTGATCGCAGCAATGCGCGCGACGACCGGCTCGGGCAGCCCCTTCGGCCCGACCATTGCGAACCAGCCGGTTGCGTTGACGCCCGGCAGGCCAGCCTCGGCCAGGGTCGGGACATCCGGCAATTGCGGCGCGCGCTGGTCGCTGCTGACCGCGAGCGCGCGGACGGCACCAGCTTTGACGAGGGGGATGTAGGCCGGGATGAAGTCGATCGCGACATTGACCGTTCCCGCCAGCAGGTCGGTCGAGAGCGGGGCCGAGCCGCGATAGGGCACATGCGTCATCTGGAAATCGGCCTTGCGCTGGATCAGCTCGCCGGTGACGTGGCCCATCAGGCCGAAGCCCGGGCTGCCGAAGGTGAGCTTGCCGGGGTTGGCCTTGCCGTAGGCGACAAGCTCGGCGAGGGACTTCACCGGCAGCGATGGGTGCACAGCGACGATGCCCTGGACGTCGCCGAGCAGCGCGACCGGCGCGAAATCGACGAGCGGATCGAAAGCCAGCTTCTTGTAGAGCAGCTTGTTGGTCGCGAGCGGCCCCGAGGACGAGAACAGCAGGGTGTAGCCGTCTGCCGCCGCCCGGACGACGCCGGTGGCGGCGATATTGCCGCCGGCGCCGGTCTTGTTCTCGACGACGAAGCCCTGGCCGAGCTCGCTGCGCAATTTCTCCGCCAGCAGCCGGGCGACGACGTCGGTCGAAGCGCCCGCCGGGAACGGCACGACGATGGTGACCGGCCGGCTCGGCCAGGTTTCGGCAAAAGCCCGCCCACTGGCGGCCAGCGCACCGGCGCCTGCCATGGACGCCATGAAGCCACGGCGTGAGATCGGCCGCATCATGTGGGGTTTCCTCCGGACAATATCGCTTTGAAGCTGTTGTCCGGACACTAGGCGCGGGCCGGGCGCGCCCCGCGGGAAAGCGCCGCTATTTCTCGCCTTGAAACGCAACGCCCATGGATTGCGACAGCGCCTCCAATTGCGCCTCGATATTCGCCGCCGCCTTCTTCAGCGGGTGGATGATCCTGGCCTTGTCCTCGGGATTGGGTACCGCGGCGCGGAAGAAGGTGACGCCGAAGGTTGCGAGCACGCGCTCGCCGAGCTTGATCGGCACCGCGATCGTCGCGGAATTCGTCGGCTCGGCGACAGGGTCGCGCTCGGTGTAGCCGCGCCAGCGCGCCTGCTCGATCATGCGCGCGACATCCTCGTCGGAGAGGCTGCTGTTCTCCGGTTCGGCCGAGCTACGCATCGCGGCGCGCAGCACCTCGCGCTCCTCATCGGGACAGAAGGCGAGATAGGCGCGGCCCAGCGCCCGGCCACCGAGGTTGAGCCGGTAGCCGAGCGTCGCATGGAAGGGCGAGATCGGGCTGTCGGGGATCGTCGAAAAGCGCACGACCACCGCGTCATAGTCGAGCAGGCAGACGGCGCAGGGCCATTTGATCTGGCGCGTCAGCGCGGTCGCCCAGGGCCGCGCCGCCTCGATCACCATCGGCGCGCCATGGAAGCCCGAGCTCAGATGCGCCACCTGCGAGGTCACGAGATAGCCGCGCATGCGCTCGTCGCGCACGACATAGCCGGCTTCCATCAATGTCTCGAGCAGGCGCACGATCGTCGGCTTCGGCATGCCGGTGCGGCGATGCAGTTCGCCCACGGTCGCGACGCTGCAGCGATTGACCTCGGTCAGCAGCCGCAGCGCCTTGAGAACGGACTGGACGGGCGCGAACGAGAACACGCAGCGGGATCCGGCTAAGCGAGCACGAACCGCTGTTCTAGATGAGAATTCTCCCAAGCGGATAGTTATTCGCGCAGTCCCGCCGGACTATTCCGGCATGGTCAGGACGACCTTGCCGACCTGGTCGCCCGCATCCATCAGCGCATGCGCATCGCGGACATCGCGCCAGTCGAAGCTGGCGCAGACATGACTGCGGATCGCGCCGCTCTCCAAGAGCGGCCAGACCTTCTCGACCAGCTTGGCGGCGATCCGGCCCTTATAGGCGGCATCGCGCGGCCGCAGCGTCGAGCCGGTCAGGGTCAGCCGGCGACGGACGATGTTGCGGACATTGACCTCGGCCATCTGGCCGAGATGGCTGGCGATCAGCACGACGCGACCATCGGGCGCCAGCAATTGCAGCTGCTTTTCGGTATAGGGCCCGGCCTGCGCATCAAGGATGACGTCGACCTTCTCCTTGCCGATCGCCGCCTCGATCTCGGCGACCCAGTCGGCACGGTAGTCGACGGCGAAATCGGCGCCGATCTCCAGGCAGACCGCGCGCTTCTCGGCCGTGCCGGCGGTCGCGATCACCCGAGCGCCGCGGAGTTGCCTGGCGATCTGGATCGCAGCCATGCCGACGCCGCTGGTGCCGCCCTGGACCAGCAAGGTCTCCCCGTCAGCGAGCCTGCCGAGCCAGATCACATTGTTCCAGGCGGTGAAGAACACCTCCGGCAGCGCCGCCGCCTGCGCGAAGGAAAAGCCCTTCGGCAGCTTCATGCATTGCAGGGCCGGCACGGCGCAGAACTCGGCATAGCCGCCGCCATTGGCGAGCGCGCAGACGGCATCGCCGACCTTCGGCCAGCTGACTTCGGCACCGACGGCCTCGACCACACCGGAGACATCGAGGCCGGGCAGGTCGGTGGCGCCGGGCGGCGGCGGATAGAGGCCGCGCCGCTGCTGGATGTCGGGCCGGTTCACGCCAGCCGCGCGCACGCGGATCAGCACGTCGCCGGGGCCGAGCGCCGGCACGGGGCGGTCGCAGAAGGCGAGGACTTCGGGTCCGCCCGGCCTGGTGATCTCGATCGCTTTCATCGGTCGGTCCCGTTGTCGTGTTCCGTGGGGTGGAGCGAACGGATGATCTCGGGCATGCGTTCGCGGGCCGACAACATCAGCCGCTCATAGATCGAGTTGCCGTTGGCATCGATCGCGACGATCACCGGCCCGAAACCGTTCAGCCGCAGCCGATTCAGGCGGAACTGCATAATCAGGTCGCGCCAGGCGCAATCGGTCACCGCCTCCACGCCCTCGCTCAGCAGCGCCGAAGCGCCTCCGACGAAGGAGAAATAGATACAGCCGATTTCGCGCATCGCATCGACGCTGTCCTGCGAGAGCCCACCCTTGCCGCCGGTCGCGGTCAGGCGCAGGCCCCGGATCAGCGTCGGCATCAGATGGTTGAAGCGGCTGGAGGTCGTCGGGTTGACGTAATGGACCGCACCCGGCCGGCCGCCATCGTCCTCATAGCTAACGCCCATATGGAAGAAGGTGCCGTCGCGCAGCGAGAGCGGCAATTCGCGCCCGGCCTCGACCTCCGCGACCATGCGCTTCTGGGTAGGCATGCCGACGGTCGCGACGGCATCGCCATCGAGCAGCACGACGTCGCCGACCTTGAGCGCCCGCGCAGCCTCGGGCGTCAATGGCAGGGTCAGGCGGATGGGAGACAGGCCGGTCATTCGATCCGCTCCACCACGCCGGAATTATAGATCCGCGCCCTTGTCCGCCGGTTGATCCAGCAATTGAACGAGACCGCGACCGGGGTGAAGCCGTGGCCGGAAGCGTATTCGATGTGGACGCCGAAGGTCGTGGTCGCGCCGCCGACGCCCATCGGGCCGAACCCCATCTGGTTGACCGCGCGTGTCAGGCGCTCCTCCATCTCAGCGACCATCGCCTCAGGATTGCGTTCGCCGAAGGGGCGCAGGGTCGCGTCCTTGGAGAGCTTGGCCGCATGGTCGAAGGTGCCGCCGATGCCGACGCCGATCACCACCGGCGGGCAATGCTGGCCGCCGGCGCGCAGAACGATTTCCAGGATGCAGCGCTCGATCTCGTCGATGCTCGGGCTGACCAGTATCTCGACCGCGGCCCAGCGCCCGCCGCCGAGCGCCTTGGGCGCGCAGGTGATGTCGAGATAATCGCCTTCTCCGACGAGATCCCAGGAGACCAGTGGCATGTCCTTGCCGTGAAAGCTGCGCTCATTGGTCAGGGGATTGGTGACGAAGCGCAGGAGCGGCGGCTGGATCGTGCGGGTCAGCTCGGCGAAGCCGTCGACGATTGCCTGGCGGATATCGCCCTCCATGCGCGCGCCGGAGCCGATCTTGATCGAGTAGCTCGGCACGCCGGCATCCGAGCACAGGAACTTGCCGGTGGTCTCCGCCCGCTCGGCGCTGTCGAGCATGAAGGCGAGCGTCTGGCGGGCCTGCGGCTCCGTTTCCGTCGCCAGCGCCTTGCGGAACTCGGCCTTGGAGGATTCAGGAATGCGGCGCAGCGACCAATCATAGAGATTGGCGGTGACCTCCTTGACCAATTCATAGGTGATTGCCATGCGCACCGTCCGTTCGACGGGCTGAAACTAGTCGAATGACGGAAGTCGGCTGGGTGCCCGCGTTGCGTTTCGCGAGGTGAAATCGAGGCCGCGCCCCTGCGCGCCTCCAAGCTTCGCTTTATTGACGGGGTTAGCGAGCAGTGCGCCCGAGGACAGGACAAGCGATCATGAGCCATGTCGACATCACCGGCTTCGACCTGACGATCGACGAGATTGCCCGCGTCGCCAGGGAGAAGGCGCCCGTCGCTTTGACGCCGGAGGCCGTCGAGCGGATGAAGGCCGCCCGTGCCATCATCGACGAAGCCGTGGCACGCGGCGAGAAGGTCTATGGCGTCACCACCAGCGTCGGCGCCAAGACCGGCGTGCCGCTCGCGCCAGAGCGTATCGGCGAGTTCAACCGCCGCCTGCTGCTCACCCATAATGTCGCGCATGGCCCCCTCGCCTCACCCGAGCCGGTCCGGGCGATGATGCTCGTCCTGCTCAACTCGATGGCGAGCGGGCGCCTCGGCGTACGCCCTCTGCTGGCCGAGCGCCTTGCAGAAGCGCTCAACAGCAACCGGCAGATCGACGTGCATGTCTGGGGCTCGATGGGCCAGAGCGACATGGCCCCGATCACCGACCTCGCATTGGCGCTCTACGGCGATCTCGATCTGCAGGCTGGCGAAGCGCTGGCGATGCTCAACTCCAGCGCGCTGGCGCTTGGCATCGCGGCGCTCGCCATGGCCGATCTGCAGCGCAGCCTCGACCTCTGGAGCCTGATCGGCGCGCTCAGCATGGAGGGCTTCGCCGCTAACCCGTCGATCGTCTCGGAAGCCGCCTTGCGGTCGCGCCCCTTCGCCGGGCTGGAGCGGCATGGCCGGCGGATCAGGCGCTATCTCGACGGCAGCTACATCATGGCCAAAGGCGGGCCGCGCCATCTGCAGGATCCCTTAAGCTTCCGCTCGCTGCCCCTGCTGCACGGCACGGCGGCGGACAGCCTGGATTTCGCCTGGCGCCAGATCGAGACCGAGTTCCGGTCGAGCCAGAACAACCCGATCGTCTCGCTGGAAGAGCGCTCGCTGGTCTCAGTCGCAAATTTCGACACGGTCTCGCTCTCGATGGCGCTCGACATCACCCGCCTCGCCTTCGCGCCGGTCGTGACGGCTTCAGCCGAGCGCGTCGCCAAGCAGGTCGATTCCTTCTGGTCGGGCCTGACGGTCGGGCTGATCGAGGAGGACGGCGTCGGCCTGCCCGGTTTCAACGGCCTCGCCCAATTTCATAAAGCGATCACCTCGGAGGCGCGACTGGCGACGGCGCCGGTGGTTCAGGAGCTGGCGAGTTCAAGCCATTCCAACGGCAATCTCGACCGGGCGGGCATGGCGACCTTCGCGGCGCGCAAGACCCTGGAGGTAGCGGGCCTGTGCCGGTCGATCGCCGGGGTCGAGCTGATGGTCGCGGCGCAGGCGACCCAGAGCCGCAAGGCGACGCCGCTCGGCGCGGTGACCGGCAAGCTCTTCGCCTTGGTGCGCGAGGCCGTCCCCTTCGCAGCGGCCGGCGACCGCGTCCCGCATCTCGATCCGCTGCTGCGGCATGTCGAGGCGAGGCGCAGCGAGATCAACGCCCTCGTCGGCACCAACGACTGAGACTTACGCCCCCGCGGCGTAGCCGGCACGATCGAGCGCATTGACCGCGCGGACTTCGCCCGATGGCTCGCCGCTCGTGCCCGGGCGTCGGTGCAAGCGAACCCGCCGCGGCTCGCCCGGCGCAAGATGGAACCAGCTCCGCTCCGGCCGCCAACCGGCATCGACGATCTCGACCGATTGCGCCAGGCGCTGGGTCGACAGGACTAGGCTCCAATCGTCGCCTTCCCGTTCCAGCTTTGCGGCGAGCCCGCAGTGATGGCGCTCATGGCCGCGCCCGAGCGGGAAGTGGAAGGCTTCCGCCAGCACCGCACCGCTCGCGGCATCACGCAGCACGGCCGAGGTCACGTCATGGCCGGGCGGGCCGAAGCGATAGGCATAGGCGATATCGAAGAAGCGGCCGATCAGCTCGAAGGCCGAGAGCGTCGTCGCCGCGCGCGGGGCAAGTGCGACGTCGCGCTTCGCCTGGATCACAGCGACCTCACCGGCCCGCCAGCAGGTCAATTCGACGGTCGCGGCCAGCAGCTCCGGGCGCTCGTTCAGGACATGCAGGGCAAGGCCGTTGACGCCCTCGTCGGTCAGCGTGAGCTGGACCGGTCGGAAGGCGCGGGCGAGCCCATGCCAGGCCGATTTCGGTTCGCCGTCACTGGCAATGACGCCCCAGCCGGCTCCGGGTTGCAGGTCCTGCAGCAGCCAGACCAGCGCTCCCCGCGTCGGCGAGCCCGGCCGGCGCCATTCAGCGAAGGTTTCTTCCATCACCTCGGCGACAACCGCGCGTGACAAGGCGAAATAGCGCTCCGGGTCCTCGCGACGCAGACGCGCCGGTTCGAGGCCGTAGAGCCGTTCGAGATAGTGGTCGCGCACATCCTCGAAATCCCAGGAGGCGCCGGCATCGCGCGGCACGGCGCGCTTCCAGTCGGGATGATGGGTGATCGAAGGCGGCTTGCCTGATCGCAGCGAGACCTCTTCCGGTACATTGGCGAAGGCGAGGCTCTCGGCAGCGAAGCGGACATTGGCGCGGCGGGCATCGTCGAGCCCGCGCATATAGGCGCCGACGCCGTAATAATGCGTCACGCCCTTGTCGGCGACGAAGGGCAATGGCCCGCCCGAAGGCGAGTTCGGGACATAGGCGATGTCGGGGCGAAGGCGAGCAACCGCCTGCGGCAGCACCTCGTCGAAGACCGGACCGGACCAGGCCTCGGGCGGCGCACTAAGCATCGCCGATTGCTGGAAGACCTCGCTGCCGCCGCAGAGCACGGCAAGGCTCGGCGAGCCCTGCGTGCGGCCGAGCAGCACTTCGGCCTCCGCCGCGATCGCGGCACGGAAGCCGGCATCGCCCTGCGGATAGTCGAAATTGGCCAGCATCATCTCCTGCCAGACCATGATGCCGAGTTCGTCGCAGAGCGCGAAGAAGGCGTCGTCCTCATAGGTCATCACGCCGGGCAGGCGGATCATGTTCATCCCGGCCTCGCGCGCCAGCCGGAGCCAGGGCTCGTAAGCCGCGCGACCGCCGGCCAACGTGGTGACGTCGGCATTGCTCCAGCAGGCGCCGCGGCAGAACACCGGCACGCCGTTGACGATCAGTCCGAAGCCGTCGCCATCCCCGCCGCGGTCGACCTCGAGCGAGCGGAAGCCGATGCGGCCGAGTTCGATCGTCTCGCCGTCGAGCGTCAGGGAGAGATCGTGCAACGCCGGCTCGCCATGGGTGTGGGGAAACCAGGGTGCGATGCCCGGCAGGGACAATGTGCCGGCTAATTGACTGTCGCCATCTACGCGCAAAGCCGCCTCGCTGCCGGCGCAGCGCATGAACGCGCTACCTGCCAGCGACGCATTTGCGGCCAGCGTCAGGCTGAGCGAGACGGTGCCGGTCTGTCCATCATAGCTCGTGCGCAGGTCGACGGCTTCGACCTGTGGCGCACCCGCCTCGCTCTCGATCCGCAGAACCGGCCGATACGGCCCGGTCGGCAGGCCGGGCGGGCACCAGCCCGGCATCGAGCCGAGAGCTGTAGTGCGGAACCAGCGCAGGCCGTTGGGCTGGATCATCGCCGGCCGCCAGCGGGATCGGCGCGGCGCGGCGGAGAGCTTCGGCGCCAAGGCGCGGAAGCACAGAGCGATCTCGGTTCCGGCCGGGCAGTTCACGACGAGCTCGACCGCGGCGAACATTGAGGTGCTGTCTGCCTGTTTGATCCCGCCGACCCAGATTTCCGTGACGGTTGCCAAGCCTTCGAAGCGCAGGCGTCCATTCAAAGGCTCGGTCAGCCGCGTGCGATACCAGTGATCCTGCTGGCCGATCGCGTTGGCGCTGGCGTCATCAAGGCGTCCGAGCGCGCGCAGCGTTCCTGCGACGGTGCCCGGTACCGCAGCCTCCTGCCAGTCGCCGGCCTCGAGCAAATCGGCCGGCGTCGCGGCGGCATCGGCCGGCGTCGCGAGCCAGGTCCAGCCTGCGAGCGGCTCGACCCGTTCCCCACTACGCGCGACGATGCGGGCCATGGCTCAGCCGGGGAAGCGCTGCCCGAGCGCCTCGCTGACCTGGTCATGCTCGGTGACGAGGCCGGCGAGCGTCGCGTCGAAGCGCTCGAAGCGCTTCTGCTTCATCGCCCTGGCAAGATGGAACTGCGCCACCTTGGCGCCCTCGGCGATGCGCAGGGAGCCGTCGCGGGCAGCATCCAGCCCGTTCACGCTCTGGCCAAGCCAAGTCAGATGGCTGGCGAGCAATTCGAAATTGGCGCCGAGCTGGCGCAGCGTGTTGAAGGCGTAGTGATGGAAGGCCGCACCCGGCCGCTCGGCCAGCGCCTCAGCCTGCGCGGTCGCCACAGCCCGGAAGGCCGCGACCGGATTGTCGCTCGGCCGGCGCGCGACATGGCGGGCGAGCAGCTTCAGCGCCGTCGCGCCCAGGGTTGCCTCGTCTGGCCGGCGCTGCGGCAGGCGCACCATCTCGGCATAGGGGAAGAGCGTGTCGTCGCGCATCTGCCCCGGCAGCAACCGGAACAGTCCGTCGAAATCCTCGCCTTCGGCTCGATGCAGGCCGTCATTGTGGAAATAATCGAGCTCGCGGGCGGCGCGGTCGAGCCGGTTCACCGCGATCGTCGTCTTGCCGTGGCTGTCGCGATAGGAGACGCCGCGGGTATCGGGCATGTAGAAGGAATCCAGTTCGAGCAGGACGAGGCGTCCGAGCCCGATCTGCTGCTCGATATGGCCGATCAGCTCGTCATAGAGCGCGAGCTCCGTCACCTTGAGGCCATAGAGCGCTTCGAGATCGTCGAGCGGCGGCTTGAAGAAAGTGAACTGGTCGCCCTCGAAATCCTGCGCGATCGTGAAGCCGAAGGCGGCCGCCGGCTCCATACCCAGCGCGTGCAGGATCTCGATCCAGAGGTCGGCATAGCAATTGGTCTGCGGCCAGTGCCGCTCGCCGGCATGCATGGCATGCCTGTCATAGGCGAGCGGATCCACCGGCAGGAGCCGGCCCGCCAGACCGGCGGGCGCGGCGATCTTTTGCTGGGCCGTCATCGCACTCACGGCCAGAGCACGTTGCGGACCGAAGCCGGCCAGCGCTCGACGTCGTAGCCATGGTGCTTGAACAAGGCGAGCGCGACACGCTCCATGCCGAAGCCGACGCAGGCGGTGTGCGCGGTCTCGCCGGCAGCGGTCTGGATGCCCCAGGTCGTGCCGAAATGGTCCTGATGGTAGTTGAAGGAGAGGCAGGCGGTCGGCTTCTCCTCGCTCTCGATCGGGATCAAGAGCTCGAACTTCAGGCGCTGGTCGCGCTGGTTGTTGGCGAGCATGCGCCCGGCCCGGCCGAAGAACGGATCGTTGGCGACGTCGAGATTGAGCGGCACGCCGAGCGAGGCCATCATCTCCTGGCCGCGGTCGAGCCAGGTCGCGCGGAACTCCGTGACCTGCTCGGGCGTGCCGAAGCGGACATATTCGCGCATCCGGAAGAGCTGCATCCGGGCCGGGTCCTTCGAGGGCTCGTGCCGGAAGCAGTAGGATTGCAGGTCGAACAGCGCGCCGTCCGCCTTGAGCGGGCCGCGCTTGGCCACGACCGGATAGAGCGGGTAGCAGGCGGCCGGGGTCAGCACGACCTCGGTCGAGATCTGTCCGTCGGTCCAGTCGACGCCATCGGCCACCTTGTGCAGCAGTTCGGCGTGGGCCCGCTCGTCGCCGGCAAAGGAATGCACGGTGCCTGCAAGCTGCGGGAAGCTCTTGAGATAGCCGCTCTTCTCGAAATGCTTGCGGCTCATCGCCGGCGGAAAGCGGACGATCTCGGCGCCGTCCTGGCCGCCATGGCGGGTGATCAGGTCGTCGAAGCGGGCGATGACCTCCTCGAACAGGCCACTGCGGCCATAAAGGCCGTCAACGCCGATGTCGATCAGCAGGCCGGTATCGATCAGTTCCGCGAGGAAGCCCTGCGGCTGGGGGCAGTTCTGGCACATGCGATCACCTGGAGAGGCTGGGGTCGTGCTTGTAGACCGCCAGCAGGTTGGAGGTGTTGCCGAGGATTCGGTCGTTGTTGATCATGATCGGCGCCGAGAGCGCATCGCGCATCAGGCGCGCCAGGCTCGCCGGGCTGTCATTGCGATAGCCCTGGATGCCGCAGATCAGGAAGGCCTGCATCACGATCTCGCCGACGCTCTGCGAGGCCACGACCTTGATGCTGTTCATCGCCACGACGAAGCCCATCGAGGAGAGCTCGTCGGCATCGCCGCGGGCGCGCTCATAGCGATCGAGCCCGGCGACGACCAGCGCCTTGAACTGCTGCAGGCGGGCGAGCAGTTCGGCCAGGCGCAGCGCGCTCGGCGGGGTCGAGCCCGGGCGCTTGCGCGCCTCGCTGCGCACGAAGCCCTCGGCACGGGCGACGGCCTCGGCCGCGATGCCGTACCAGACCGAGGCCCAGAGCAGATGCGCATTGGGCAGCATCGACTGCGCCGCGATCTCGGCGAAGGAGACCGGGATGATCTGCTCGGCCGGGGCACGTCCCGAGAAGGTGAAATTGTCGGAGCAGGTGCCGCGCATGCCCATCGTGTCCCAGGCGGCGCTGCGCTCCAGCGTGTACTGGTCCTTGGTCAGGACGGACATGACCTGATCGGAGGGCGGCGCCTCGGGCGTGCGCCGCGAGGTGATCAGGATGGCGTCGGCCTGCGCGCCGTAGGAGATCAGGCAGCCTTCTTTGTCGAGGGTGAAGTCGTCGCCCTCGCGCACCACGCCGCAGATCGACGAACGCAGATCGCCGCCGACGCCGCCGCCTTCCGTCGTGGCCGAGGCGAGCAGCAACTGCTCGCGGGCGATGCGCGCCATGAAGGAGGCGTGCCAGGGATCGTCATTGCAATGCACGACCAGGCTCGACGCCTTGATCTGGTGCATCGCGTAGATCATGCCGGTCGAGGCGCAGGCCTGGGCCAGCACCGAGCAGATCTCGGCAATGGTCGCATGGCTCGCCTGCTCGCCGCCATGGGCCGCGGGGATCATGATGCCGAGCAGGCGCTCGCGCTTCAGGGCCTCGAAGGCCTCGTGCGGGAAGCGCGACCTGGTGTCGACATCGCCGGCATGCTCGGCCGCGATCTTGGCGATCTTGCGCGCCTTGGCGATCATCGCCTTCTGCGCCTCGGCGCTGGCGCCCGAGGTCTCGGAGGTGAGCTGGTAGCCGGCTTCGGCCAGGCGGGCGAGCGTCGTCATCAGACGTGCTCGCTCTGGATCGTGCGGATCGCGTTCTCGATCGCGGCGATCGAGGCAAAGTTGCGCCGGTTCATCATGTTGTCGGGGAATTCGACCTCGAAGGCCTCCTCGAGCGCCATCATCAGCTCGACCGTGCCGAAGGAGGTGAGGCCGGCATTGTAGAGATCGGCCTCATCGGCGAGGGTGGCGACATCGACCGGCAGCTTGCCGGTGGCCTTGAGGATTTCGCGGATCCTGGTCTTCATCTTTCGGTCCTGCCCTGTCTGATGCCATCGCTGCTGCCGTGCAGCCCCGTTTTGGCTCCGCCCTCGACGTGCGGCGGCATACGCTGGCGCAGAGCGCTCGCGATCGCCGTCGGGACGCTTGGGTCGGTTGGTTTGACGCCGTGTTGTTCGTTGCGTCAGGCCTAACGCATAAAATTTAAAGTTACCTTGCGCCGGCCGCAGAATGACTGTGGGAAGCGCTTCGAGGCCCGACGCTTGGAGATGTGGTAAACGGCAGATTGCCGCGAATACTCTATTTTTAGTGCATTCGGCCGGCCATTGCGGCAGAATATTCTGGCGCGATGTTGCGCGGCGCCGCCGGCACAGGCTCCGGCCCGGCGTCACCATCGCTCGATCCGGTCATGAACCAGAGCAGGGCCGCCGTCTTGATCGAGTAGACGGAATCGCTGACGATCATCAGCAGGCAGATATAGGTCGCGACGCAGACCTTGAAGCGCCAGGCCCGGGGCGACTTTTCCGGCGCGAAGATGAACAGGCTCCAGAAGCCGATGACGCCGAAGAGCCCGATCTGGTTCAACGAATAGGCATAGCCGGAATCCGACAGGAACGGCTTGTCCGGCGACAGGCCGAAGACGGCGGCCGGCGAGAGCGAGGTGATCAGGCGCGACGTCCAGAGCATCCGGCCGGCGAAGTTGTTCTGCCAGTTCACCTCGGCGCTGACGAAGCCGTAGATCGCGAACCCGATCAGCATGACGAAGGGCGCCGCCAGCCAGACGAAACGCGGTGTGATCGGCGCAGTGAAATAGGCGACCGTCGCGACGATGCAGACATTGGCGCCGAAGCGGGAGTCGCTGAGCACGATCGCCGTCATGCCCGCGGCCATGGTCAGCCAGCGCTTGGCCATCTGCGGGCGATTCAACGCCCAGATATAGAGGATCGCGCCGAAATTGCCGGTCGAGATCGGCTCCAGGAAGACCGAGGACGCCCGGTGCGGCCCGAGGAAGGGCAGCAGCGTCCGCGAATCCGGACGCAGGCCGCTGGCGAACAGCGCGCCGGTCTGGCTGCTGACGTCGCTCGGTGCGACCGTGCCGCGCGCGACATAGTATTTGATGATGTTGAAATAGGTGACGTAGAGGTCGAGGGCCAGGAATTCGAACAGGCCGAAGACGACGACGATGATCCCGCTGACCAATGCGGCCCGATCGGCCAGGCGTGGATCGTTGCAGCTCTTGCCGAGCAGATAGAAGGCGACCGGAATCAGGAAGTCGCGCACCGCCTTGGGGTCGATCAGCGGCCGCATCGCCATCAGCAGCACGGCATAGGAGAAGAACACCGCCAGCAGCAGATAGGGCGCGGCGTTGCGGCCGAGGCCGAGATAGAGCGCGGTCGCGACCAGCACGACCTCGCACCCCATTACCATGGTGTCGTTGATGCCCATGACGTTGGTGTTGATGAAGCACAACGCCATGTTGAAGGTGAGCGCGCCGATCAGCAGCGCGAGCGGCAGGGTCGGCATCGGGCGGGTCGGGTCGACGCCGCCCGCCATCGCCGCCTGCCCGGTCACGCCGCGGCCTGAGCCGGGCGGCGCAGCCAGCGCGACGCCAGGCCGCGCGCGCCGCCTCCCGCATCCTCGGGAATGACGAGCGCGACGATGTGCTCACCGACCGGATCGATCGCCGCCGCCTGGTCGACCAGGCTGCGCGGCGTCTCGCCAGTCAGGGACGAAGCGAGCACGATCGCATCCGGACGCGCGCCGGCCTTGCCGTCCGAAGGCGAGGCGCGCCGCATGATGATGAAGTTGCGCCGCCGCCCGGGCCGGGCCGTGGCCGAAGCGGCCGGCTCGATCCGGCGGATGTTCATGTCGCGGCCCGAGCCGTCCTGGCAGAGCAGCACGCTCTCGCCATGCGCCGCCAAGCTGTTGGCGAGATGCTCGGCGAGCGCCGCCTGCGTCGCGTCGTCGACCGAGCCGGCGATCATCACGGAGGCCGGCAGGTGCGGGCCGAGCGTCCGTTGCAGCAGGCGCGTCACCGGCACCAGCGCATCCTCGCGGCGGGCATCTACGGCGGGCAGCGACACCACGGTGCCGACGCCGATCGCCTGGCCGGCGGCCTCCGGAGTCAGAGGCGCCAGCGGCTTCAGCCGCTCGGGCATGATCCGCGAGGATGGCAGCCATTCCAGCAGATAGGCGAGGCCGAGGCCGGCGCAGGCGCCGAAGAGCAGGGCCGCGGCGAGCACGACCGGTGCTGGCGGCTTGGTCGGCGTCGCCGGCGCGACCGCCTCCGAGAGCATGCGCGAATTATTGGTCTCGATCCGCTTCTGCTGCTCCAGCTCCTTGGCGCGCTGCAGCGAGGCGCTGTAGACGACGCGCACCGCCTCGGCTTCGCTTTCGAGCTGGCGCAGCTTGATCTGCGCGGCGCCGCTGACCTCCTGCGACTTGGTCAGCTCCGTCGCCCGCTTCCTGAGATTGGCGAGGTTGGCCTCGGCCTGGCGATAGCCTTCCTGCACGGTGGCGCGCAGGCGGGCCAACTCTCCCGTGAGAAGCCGGCGCGTCTCCGCCAGCTCGGCGCGGATCTCGATCAGGCGCGGATGCTGTGGCGCCAGCGTCTGGGCGAGGCTCGCCGCCTCGCGCGCGCTTTGGGCGTATTGCCCCCTGAGCGAGGTCACGACCGAAGAAGTGAGCGCCTCCGGCAGCGTGTCGGACAGCGGGTCGCTGTTGCGGTAGCGGGCCAACTGGTCGCGCCGCGCCTGCTGGCGTGCCATCTCGGCTTCCGCCTGGCTGATCTGGCCGTAGAGGTCGCGCAATTGCTGCGAGATGATCAGCCCGCCCTCGCCGGTGCTGACGAGGCTGTGCTGGCTGCGGAAGCTCTGGACGGCGCGCTCGGCCGCATCGAGCTGTGTCCTCAAGCCCGCAATCTGCTCGATCAGCGTCGTATTGGCGCGCTCGACGACGGCACGACGCCCGTCATTGCCCTGGCGGAAATAGACCTGAGCCAGACCATTGGCGATGTCGGCGGCCTTCTGCGCCTGCGGATGCGAGACGGTGATGCGGAAGACCAGCGAGTTGTCGACGCGCTGGATCACGATCGCGCGCTTCAATGCATCGACCGCCTGCGCCAGGCGCTGCTCCGCCGTCGGCTGCACCAGCTTGCCGAGCAGGCGCGAGAGAAGCCCCGGCGGCCGGACGAAGGCGGGATCGTTCTCGAGGTCGAGTTCCTCGATCACCTGCCGCAATACGCCGGTCGAGGTCATCACCAGTGCCTGGCTGTCGACATTGGCGAAGTCGATCGAGGCCGAGGTGTCGGTGCGCACGATGTCCTTGCCGACGACCTGTAGCGCCTGCGGGTCGACGAGCAGTTCGGCGGTCGCGCGGTAGACCGGCACCTGCACAGCGAGATAGGCGAGCGCGAACAGCAGGCAGATTGCGGCACTGGCAATCACCAGCCAGCGGCGGCGGCGCAGCAGCTGGAGCAACTCGGACAGGCTGAAAGCGGCGGAGTCGCGGCCTTTCGCCGACGCGTCTTCCCGTCCCCCCGCCTCCAACGCAGCCGACACCACAAGCCTCCTCAATCCGGCCCGGCACGGCGCATCCGCGGCCGGACGCGCCGACGGACTCGGCTGGAATTCCACCGCGCATCCTGCCGAGGCGTAGTTAACATTTCGGCAACGGACTGAAGATGATTTGATTCAAGTATTCAATCATTCGGCTCGCTGAAAATTAACTACGCAGCCAAAGCATTTTCAAAGACATATTCCGCTCCAGGGGCGCCGGTGATAGTTCAATATTTACGAAAATCAGCGTGATCGGAACGGCTTTTCGACCAGCCCGCCTGCGGCCGGCGCGATCCCGTTCATGCCTCGTTTACAACAGGAAGAAATCCCTCGGTCACGCCAACCTTTGCTTAGCTCGCGCCGGGTATTCCTGCCCTTGGGAAAGGCCGGCCCGGCAAACGCGCCGTGACGAGGACGAGTCCAGACAACATGCGTATCCTGATGGCCTGTGCAGCGTTCCCGCCCTTCATCGACGGCGGCGGGCCGATCTCGGCGATGATCGTCGCCAAGCTGCTGCTCGCGGCCGGCCATGACCTGACCGTCGTCAACGTCTCCGGCGAGGACAGGCACGAGATCTTTGACGGCGTGCCGGTGCACCGCCTGCGTTCGCTCAACATCGACTGGAACTACCGTTTGCCCCGACCGGGCTGGAAGAAGGCGATCTGGCATGCGCTGGAGAACTTCAATCCGCGCGCCTTCGTCGTCATGCGCCGCGAGATCAGGCGCCTGCGGCCCGACATCGTGCTGACCGACTCGATCGAGAACATCAACGTCGCGACCTGGGCTGCAGCGAAGAGCTGCGGCGTGCCGGTCGCGCATATCCTGCGCAGCACCTTCCTGCTCTGCTGGAAAGGCAGCATGTGGAAGGGCAACGACAATTGCGGGCGCGCCTGCGGCTCCTGCCAGATGACCTCCTACGGCAAGAAACTCAACTCGCGCTTCGTCGATGCCGTGATCGGCGAGACCGACTTCATCATCGGCCGCCACACCGAGCACGGCTATTTCCCGAATGCCACGACGCACGCCATTCCCGGCGCGATCGCGCCCATCCCCGGCGCCCTGCCCCGCTCGGCTCCGCCGGCGGAGCGCCCGCTGCGCATCGGCTTCATCGGCGTCCATGATCCGGTCAAGGGCCTGGACACGCTGGCCGCAGCCGCACAGCGGCTGGCAGGCGAGCCCGTCGAGTTCCTGATCGCCGGCACCGGCCAGAGCGACTACGCCAAAGCTTTGCCTGAGCGCTTCCCGGCCCAGAACACCCGCTTCCTCGGCTGGACCAAGCCCGACGCGTTCCTGCCCGAGATCGACGTCCTCGCCGTTCCCTCGCTTTTCCGCGAGCCCTTCGGACGGGTGGTGATCGAGGCCTTCGCCCATGGTGTCCCCGTGATCGGCGCCAGGTCCGGCGGCATCCCCGAGACGATCCAGCCAGGCGTCAACGGCGCCCTGTTCGCGCCGGGCGACGATGCCGCGCTGGCCGAGCAGATCATGGCGTTCGCCAGGGATCGCGCACTGGTCGCCATGCAATCGGCCGGTGCGCTCGCAGCCGCCGCCCGCTACAGCCCAGACCGGATCGCTGCGTCCTATAACGCCGTCTTCGACGGCCTCACCGGCAAGCCCGCCGGGACCGCGCTTCTGCAACCGCGGGAGGCGCGGCCGTGAGGGAACTGCTCGATCTCGCCTGGAACGGAGCCGGCCGCTTCCTGCCGGCCTTCTCCTCGCGCTTCAGCAGCACGCTGCTGAGCTTCCTCGTGCTGCTGGCCGCGAGCCATTTCCTGCCGACCTCGGAATACGGGCTCTATGTCTTCCTGTTCTCGATCGGCAGCGCGCTCGGGCTGATCGCCGTGCTCGGCCAGCAGATCCTGGTGGTGAAGCATTATCGCCGGGCCGAGGCGAGCGGCCATCCGCTCAACCAGGCGCTGCTCGGCGTCAACGCGCGCTGGCTCGCGCTCGGCTGCTTCGTGCTGCTGGCGGCGGCGCTGCCGCTCTGGCTCTTCGCCGAGCGGCTGCCGCCGACCTATCACTATCTCTGGCTCGCCTTCGTCTTCGCCGCGATCTTCGCGCTCAGCGAGTACCTGCAGAACTATTTCCGCATCCATGGCCGCATCAACATGTCGCTGGTGCCGCGCGAGATCGTCTGGCGCGGAAGCTCGATCCTGCTGATCGCCGGGGCCGGGCTAGCAGGCGTCTTGAGCGGCGGTGCGGGCGCGATGGCGATCATCACCGGCCTGCTCGCGGCGACCACTCTCTATCAGAGCGTCTGCTTCATTCAGGACGAGGGCGTGAGCTGGCTCAGGGCGCGCGACCAGGTGCCACCGCAGACCCATGGCGAATGGCGCCGGGAAAGCGGTTATTTCATCGCCAACAACGTGCTGAACTCGGCCTCGGCCTATCTCGAAACGATCCTGATCGGCGCGCTGCTCGGCCTGAACGAAGCCGGCTTCTATTTCGTCGCGCTGCGCATCTCGATGCTGCTGCTGCTGCCCCTCGCCGCAATCGACACGGTCGGCATCCCGATGATCGCCGCCCGCTTCCAGAAATCCGATACGGCCGGCGCGCAGTTGCTGATCGGGCGGCTGTCCTTCGCCAGCTTCTGCATCTCGCTGCTGGGTGCACTGGCGCTCGCCGTCGTCGCGCCCTTCATCCTGCATCTGTTCAATCCCGAATTCGTCAAGCATGAGGACGTACTGACCGCGCTCTGCGTGCTCTCGGTCTCGCTCGCCTTCTTCGGCCCCGGCTCCTGGCTGCTGATGATCGGCGGCGGCGAACGCTTCTTCCTGATCGCACGGGCGATCATGTTCGTCCTCTATCTCGGTCTGCTCTACGCGCTGGCGCGGGTCGGCGGGCTGATGGGCATCGCCATCGCCGGACTGATCTTCAGCACCGCCTCCAGCCTCGCTGCCTGGTACTGGATCAAGCAGAAATGGCGGATCGACAACATGGCGACCGCCTTCTTCCGGCCCTTCCTCTTCGGCGGCGCGCCGCAGGACACGGCGCCGCTGCCGCCCGGCCGCGCCAGCGAAGGAGCCGGCCGATGACGGCAGCCACAGCCTATCGTGTCGATCCGGCCGGCGAGACGAGCACGGCCCCCTCGCCCTTCGGCACGCCGGTCACCTTCGGCCGCAGCATGGGCATGCTCCATGCCGGCAGCGCTCCGGTCGCGGTGCTGATGCTCGGCGCCATCGGCTATGAGGAGCTCTGCCTGCGTGCCACCTGGCGCAGCCTGGCGCAGGCGATCTCCGACAAGGGCATCGCCTGCCTGCGCTTCGACTATCCCGGCCAGGGCGACGCCCATGAAGCCGCCGATCCACAGGGGCTGGACGACTGGTTCGAGACCATCCGCGACGCCGCGAGCCTGCTGCGGCGCACCAGCGGCTGCGAGCGCCTCGTCCTGCTCGGCCAGGGGCTCGGCGGCACGCTGGCGCTCAGGCTCGCCGAGGAGCTTGCCCCGGTCGCAGCCAGCGTGCTGATGGCACCGGTCGGCAACGGCAAACGCTATCTGCGGGAGCTCTCGGCCTGGACGCGCATCGTCTCGGACCGGATCGGCATCGGCACCGATCCCGACGACGATACGCGCTGCGCCGTGGCCGGCCTGCGCATCGCGCCGGGCCGCCTGCCGGCAATCGCGACGCTCGGCACAAGCGCGCTCCAGAAGGCTCCGTCCGAGCAGGTCTTGCTGTTGTCGCGGCCGGGACACGGCGGCGATACGGCCCTGGCCGAGGCGCTCACCGGCCTCGGTGCCACCGTGACGCAGCGCGACTATGACGGCTACGAGACGCTGACCACCGACCCGACCGCAGCCCGGCCGCCCAAGGCGACCATCGCCGGGATCGTCGACTGGATCGCCGAGCAAGCTGCGGCTGCCGGCTCTATTCCAGCCGGCATCGGGGCGCCCCAATTCCCCGGCCCGGCGGAAGGCCTGCTCGGCGACGGCTTCGTCGAACGGCCAATCCGCTTCGGCCCGGATGGCCGGCTCTTCGGCGTGCTCTGCGAGCCGCTCGGGCAGCCGGCGCGCGAGCCGATCATCTTCGTCAATGCCGGCCGCGACTATCATATCGGCTGGGCCCGGGTCAGCGTCAGCCAGGCGCGCGCCTTCGCCCGGCGCGGCATCGCCTCCCTGCGCTTCGACGCCAGCAGTGTCGGCGACAGTGGCATCGCGGCCGACGGGCCGGAGGAGATCCTCTATTCGCAGGCGCAGATCGACGATGTCCGCCTCGCCATCGACGCCATGCAGGCGCGCGGCTTCGATGCCCCGGTCCTGATCGGGCGCTGCAGCGGCGCCTATGCCGCCTTCCACGCCGCCGTCGTCGACGAACGCATCCGGCGCCTCGTCATCGTCAACAATGAGCGCTTCGTCTGGGATCCCGACGAGAGCGTCGAGGATGCGATCCGCTATGCCCATCGCAGCGCCGGCGATCTCGGCGCGACCCTGGCCCGCAAGGACGGTTTGCGCCGCCTGCTCACCGGCAAGCTCCGCGTCGGCCCTGCCGGGCGCTATCTGATCTACCGCTATCGCAAGCGGCTCTCGGTCAAGCTCGCGCCGGTGCTCGGGCGATTGACAAAGCACGGCCGGCTCCACCACCAGTGCCATCGCCATTTCGCCACGCTCGCGGCGCGCAATGTCGAATTGTCGCTGCTCTATGCCGATGGCGATGTCGGCCTGGCCGAGCTCCAGACCTATTTCGGCGAGGCCGGCAAAGGCCTTGCCGCCTATCCGAACGCCTCGCTGACCATGCTCGCCGACGCCGACCACAACTTCACCCATCTCGCCGCCGGGCGCCGGCTGCTCGATGCGCTCATGCGGATCGTCGCGCCGTGAAAGCGGCCGCGCTCGCCCTGGCCTTGCTCGCCGCCCTGCCGGCACAGGCAGAGACCTGCCTGCGCGGCGTCAATCTGTCGGGCGCCGAGTTCGGCGACACGCCCGGCAAGGTCGACACCGACTACACCTATCCGAGCGAACAGGCGATCCAGCGGCTCGGCAAGCTCGGCGCCAGCGCCATCCGCCTGCCCTTCCGCTGGGAGCGCATCCAGCCGCAACTCAATGCCGGGCTCGACATCATGGAGCTGGCCTATCTCGACCAGACCGTCCGCCGGATCAACGAGGCCGGGCTGATCGCGATCATCGACCTGCACAATTACGGCTACTATGCCAAGAAGCAGCTCGGCTCGAAGGATCTCCCGGCCGAGGCGCTCGCCGATGTCTGGCGCCGGCTCGCCGAGCACTACCGCGACCGGCCCAGGCTCGTCTTCTCGCTGATGAACGAGCCCTATGACATCACCAGCGCCAACTGGGCCAGGATCCAGAATGGCGCCATCGCCGCGATCCGCAAGGCGGGCGCGAAACAGCTCCTGCTGGTCACCGGCACGGCTTTCGGCGGCGCCCATAGCTGGACCTCCGACCTGCCGGTCGGCAACAACGGCCGCGACCTCCTCGGCGTCGTCGATCCGCTCGACCGCTATGCCTACGACTTCCACCAATATCTCGACGCCGATTATTCCGGCCGTGCCGCGGAATGCTCGGCTGCGGCCGGCGCGCTGAAGGGGATCGACGACGTCACCGCCTGGCTCAAGGCCAATGGCCGCCGCGGCTTCCTCGGCGAGTTCGCCGCATCCGACAAGCCGGATTGCCTCACGGCACTCAGGCAGATGGTGGCGAAACTCGATGCCAGCCCGCAGCAATGGCTCGGCTGGACCGCCTGGGGCGCCGGACCCTGGTGGCCGGCGGACTATGTCTTCAATCTCGAACCGACCAAGGCCGGCGAGCGCCCACAGATGAAGGTGCTGCTCGAACGCTTGAAGACGAAGCGGCCCAGCGCCATCTGCGGCCGGGAGGCCAAACCGTGACCGCTCCGTTCTCCCATCGCGCCGCGCCCGCTCTGCCGGCCGGCACGCGCATCGTCCATGTCGTGCGCCAGTTCCTGCCCAATCGCGGCGGGCTGGAAGACGTCGTCGCCAATCTCTGCCGGGGCCAGCTGGCGCTTGGTCTCAAGCCCTCCGTAGTGACGCTTGATCGGCTGTTCTCCCGGCCGGAGCTTGCCCTGCCGGCGAGCGAGGTGATCGACGGCATCCCGATCACCCGCATCCCCTTCCGCGGCTCGACGCGCTACCCGCTCGCACCCGAAGTCTTCAAGCACCTGCGCGACGCCGATCTCGTCCATGTCCACGCGATCGACTTCTTCTTCGATGCGCTCGCTCTGGGCTGGCTGCTGCACCGCAAGCCGCTCGTCGCCACCACCCATGGCGGCTTCTTCCACACCAGCGACTTCGCCGGGCTGAAAAAGCTCTGGTTCAACGGCCCGACCCGGCTCTCGGCGCAGGTCTATCGTGGCATCGCCGGTTGCAGCACCAACGATGCCCGCATGTTCGAGCGGCTCGCGCCCGCCAAGGTCCGGGTGATCGAGAACGGCGTCGACCTCGATAAGTTCGCCGGCGCCTCCAGCCCCGACCCGCAGCGCCGTCTCGTCAGCATCGGCCGCTTCTCCAAGAACAAGCGCCCGGACCGGCTGATCGCGACGATGGCGGCATTGGCACGGCGCGAGCCTTCCTGGCAGCTCGACATGCTCGGCGTCGCCTCGGACTGGACCGAAGAGGCGCTGCGCAAGGCAATCGCCGATGCCGGCATGGAGCAGAACGTGACGCTGCATCTCGGCCTCGACGACGCCGGCGCGCGAGCGGTGATGAGCCGCGCCTCGCTCTTCGTCTCCGCCTCGGAGTTCGAGGGCTTCGGCCTGGCCCTGGTCGAGGCGATGAGCGCCGGGCTCGTGCCGGTCGTCCAGCCCAATGCGGCCTTCGCCGGCCTGGCGAACAAGTTTCCCGTCGTTCGCACCGTCGATTTCGCCGATCCGGACGAAGCTGCCTTGGCCGTCGAGCAGGCTCATGCCGATCTCGTCCGCTACCCCGGCAATACGCGCCCGCGCCTCTCGGACCTCGCATCCTATTCCTGGCACGAGGTCACACGCCGCTATCTCGACTTCTACGCCGCAGCGCTCTGACCAAGCACAATCGCTCCCCGCCAGCGCAAGGAACCCCTTGCGCGCCGCCAGAATCTGGCCTTGTAATAGTGGATACACTCATACAAAGCAGCTGATGGCGCGCCGACCGGCTGAGGGGAAACGGGATGAGCTTCGCCTCCAAGGGCATGGCCGCGACGGCGCAGGACGAGGCCTATCGCGCCATCCTGCAAGACATTCGCAGCGGCCGCTATCAGCCTGGCGAGCGCTTGATCCCCGAGACGATCGCACGCGAGCTCGCCATGAGCCGCATGCCGGTGCGCGAGGCTTTCCAGCGCCTCGCCAATGAAGGCCTCGTCCTCATCCGCCCCAATCGCGGCTGCGTCGTCTCCGGCCTGACCATCGAGGAGATCTACGAGCTCTTCGAGATCCGCTCGGTGCTGGAAGGGCTGGCTGTGCGCCTCGCCATGCCGCGCTTCGACGCTGCCGCGCTGGCCGAGCTCGACGACCATGTCGCCCGCATGCACCGCGCCGGAGCGGCCGGCGGCGCCGACTGGCTGACCAAACACCAAGAATTCCACGCCTATATCTGCGGCCTGAGCCGGCGGCCCAAGCTGATCGCCCAGATCGCAGCGCTGCACATCGCCGTCGAGCCCTATATGCGCGTCTGGCTCCATCATGTCGCCCAGCCCGCCCATGCCACCGAGCGCCAGGACGAGGTCGTCGAAGCGATCAGGACCGGCGACGCCGACCACGCCGAGGCGGTGATGCGCGACCACGTCCTGCGCACCGCACCGCGCCTCGCCGAGTTCCTGCGCAAACGCGGCCAGGCAGCCGGAGCGTCTTCGACCCTGCCGGCGAGCACACAGCCCTGAACCGAACGATGCAGCGGCTCGTCAGCAGGCCGCGCTCCCGAGGAACGTCCGGGGATCCAAAAGAGAATAAGGGGAATTACGATGGATCGACGCCAGTTCCTGAAAGCCTCGGCCGCGGCCGCCTTCCTGCCGGCAGCACCGCATCTCGCCACGGCGCAGGATGCCAAGACCCTGCGCTTCGTGCCCTATTCCGATGTCGCGATCATCGATCCGATCTGGACCAATGGCTATTCCACCCGCACCCATGCCCTGCTGGTCTGGGACACGCTCTACGGGCTCGACGACCAGTTCCAGCCGCAGCCGCAAATGGTCGAGGGCCATGTCGTCGAGGAGGACGGCAAGCGCTGGACGCTGACGCTGCGGCCCGGCCTCGTCTTCCATGACGGCAGCAAGGTGCTGGCGCGCGACGCCGTCGCCTCGATCGGGCGCTGGGGTGCCCGCGACACCTTCGGCCAGGCGCTGATGGCCGCGACCGACGAGCTTTCGGCGCCTGATGACCGCACCATCGTCTTCCGGCTGAAGGCTCCCTTCCCGCAGCTGCCGGCAGCGCTCGCCCGCCCGAGCGCGCTCGTCGCCGCGATCATGCCGGAGCGCCTCGCCGCGACCGACCCGTTCAAGCAGATACCCGAGGCGATCGGCAGCGGCCCCTATCGCTATCTCACCGCCGAGCGGATCGCTGGCGCCCGCCATGTCTATGCGCGGCACGAGGCTTACATCCCGCGGCCGAGCGGCGCGCCGAGCTTCACCGCCGGGCCGCGCACGCCCTACCTCGACCGCATCGAATTCACCGTCATGCCCGATGCCGCGACCGCGGTCGCGGCGCTGCAGACCGGCGCGGTCGACTGGGTCGAGCAGCCGATCATCGACCTGCTGCCGCTGCTGCGGAAGGACCCGAACATTGTGGTCGAGGTCAAGGATCGCAGCGGCATGGCCGGGCAGCTCCGGCTCAACCATTTGCAGCCGCCCTTCAACAACCCTGCGATCCGCCGCGTCATCCTCAAGGCGATCGATCAGGAGGACTGCATGAACGCGGTCTGCGGCGGCGATCCGCAGGTCGAGCGCGGCAGCATGGGTTTCTTCGGTAATTCTTCTTTGGCCTCGGACGCCTCGGCCGAATTGCGCAAATCCCCCAAGGACGTCGCCAGGCTGAAGCAGGAGCTGGAAGCTGCCGGCTACAAGGGCGAGCGCATCGTCTTTCTCTCCGGCCAGGACGTGCCGCGCATCGCGCTGGTCTGCGAGGTCGCGGCCGATGCGCTGCGCAGGATCGGCTGCAATGTCGACTTCGTCGCTGCCGACTGGGGGACGGTGCTGCAGCGGATCAGCAGCCGCCAGCCGGTCGAGCAGGGCGGCTGGAGCTGCTATGTCAGCTACTGGTCGGGCATCGACCTTGGCTCGCCCGCGACCAACTCACCCTTGCGCGGCAACGGCGCCAAGGGTAGCCCCGGCTGGCCCGACAGCCCGCAGATCGAGGCGCTGCGCGCCCGCTTCCTCGCCGCGGCCGACCCGGCGCAGCAAAAGGCAATCGCCCGCGAGATCGAGCTGCAGGCAATGCAGGACGTGCCTTACGTACCGGCTGGCCAGTACTTGCAGCCGGTCGCCTATCGCAAGAACCTGACGGGCATGCTCAACGGCGTCCCGGTCTTCACCAATCTGCGCAAGGGCTGACCGCTCTTCGCGTCCTTCCCGAAACCCGGCGGCACTGCCGCCGGCCCTCTATCTCCACGAAAGCCTCTTCCATGCGTGATCTCGAGCTTCCCGGCCGCTCCCTCGCCATCAGCCGCAATGCGATGGCAGCGACCTCGCATCCCGCCTCGACGCTCGCCGCGCTCGACATCATGAAGGCCGGTGGCAACGCGATCGACGCGGCGATTGCCGCCTGCGCCGTGCAATGCGTCGTCGAGGCCGGCTCGACCGGCGTCGGCGGCGACTGCTTCGTGCTCTATTCGCGCGGCGGCTCGACCGACGTCCTCGCCTATAACGGCTCGGGCCGGACACCGGCCGCCGCGACGCTGGACTGGTATCAGAAAGCCGGCATCGCCACGCTGGAGCGGCATTCGCCGCATGTCGTCACCGTGCCCGGCGCGATCGACGCCTGGACTCGGCTCAACAAGGACCATGGCCGCCTGCCGCTGTCGGAGGTGCTCGCGCCCGCCATCGCCTATGCCCGCGACGGTTATGCGCTGACGCCGCGCGTCGCCTATGACCTCGCCGCCCAGCACGAGACCCTGATCAAGGACGCCAACGCGACCGCGACCTTCCTGGTCGGCGGCAAGGCCCCGGCCGCCGGCACCGTCCAGCACCAGCCGGCGCTCGCCGATACGCTCGAAGCGATCGGTCGCGAGGGGCGCGACGCCTTCTATCGCGGCGAGATCGCGAAGGAGATGGTCGAGTACCTCCAGGCCGCCGGCGGCCTGCACACGGCTGACGACTTTGCTGCCGCCGAGGGCGAATACGTCACCCCGATCAGCGCAACCTTCCGCGGCCGCACCGTCTATGAGTGCCCGCCGAATGGCCAAGGCGTCATCGCGCTGCTGATCATGAAGATCCTCGAGCGCTTCCAGCCGAAGGGCGGCCCGCTCGCGGTCGAGAACCTGCATATCGAACTGGAAGCGACCCGCCTCGCTTATGCCGCCCGCGACCGCTTCCTCGCCGACCCCGCCAAGGCCGAGGTCCCGGTCGAACATCTGCTCTCGAATGAACTCGCCGACGAGCTCGCCGGGATGATCGATCCGCAGCGCGCGCTCGATCCGCTGCCGGTCATCCCCGGCGGGGCCGAGCACAAGGACACGGTCTACATCAGCGTCGTCGACAAGGACCGCAACGCCGTTTCCTTCATCAACTCGATCTTCTCGCCCTATGGCAGCGGGCTGATGACGAAGAAGTCGGGCGTGCTTTTCCATAATCGTGGCCAGAGCTTCGTGCTGAAGCAGGGGCACCCCAACGCGATAGCGCCGCGCAAGCGCCCGATGCACACCATCATCCCCGGCATGCTCGCCGAGAACGGCCGCGTCGTCATGCCGTTCGGCGTGATGGGCGGGCATTACCAGGCGATGGGCCACGCGCATTTCCTGGCGAAGCTGTTCGACCACGGCCTCGACCTGCAGGAAGCGATCGACCTGCCGCGCCTGTTCCCGCTGCCGGGCACGAACACGGTCGAGGCGGAAGCGCGCCTGCGCGAGAGCGTCGGCGCGGCCCTCACCGCGCGCGGCTTCAAGGTCGAGGTGCCGAAATCGCCGATGGGCGGCGCCCAGGCGATCTGGATCGACTGGGAGAAGGGCACGCTGACCGGCGGCTCCGACCCACGCAAGGACGGCTGTGCCCTCGGCTATTGAGCCCGGCGCGAGGCCGCCCTGCATGAGGCGGCCTCGACAGCGCCGGCGATCCCGGCAAGCTTCTCCTCAGAACAAGTCGAGGGAGAAGCGGGCATGGCGGGCAGGGAACCGAAGGGACGCGGCATCGCCGGTGGGTTGACCAATTATGGCGACCCGGACTTCGCCGCTTATCTGCGCCGCTCCTTCGCCCGCTCCATGGGCTATTCCGACGAGGCGCTGGCGCGACCGATCGTCGGCATCGCCAACACCTATAGCGGCTTCAACAACTGCCACCGCCACTTCCCCGAATTGCTGGAAGCGGTGAAGCGCGGCGTGCTGATGGCCGGCGGCCTGCCCGTCGAGTTCCCGACCATCTCGCTCGGCGAGGTCTTCCTCAACCCGACCAGCCTGAAGTTCCGGAACCTGATGGCGATGGGCACGGAGGAGATGATCCGGGCCCAGCCCATCGACGCCGTCGTGCTGATGGGCGGCTGCGACAAGACCGTGCCGGCGCAGTTGATGGCGGCGCTCTCGGCCAATGTCCCGACGGTCCAACTCGTCGCCGGACCAATGTCGACCGGCCGCCACAAGGGCGAGCGCCTCGGCGCCTGTACCGATTGCCGCCGCTTCTGGGCCCGCTTCCGCGCCGGCGACGTCGACCAGGCGGAAATCGACGTGGTCGAGGGCAGGCTCGCAACCACCGCCGGCACCTGCGCGGTGATGGGCACCGCCTCGACCATGGCCTGCATCGCTGAGACGCTCGGTTTGTCGCTGCCGCGCTCGGCTGCGATCCCGGCCGTCCATGCCGACCGTCTGCGCTGCGCCGAGGAGAGCGGCAAGCGCGCCGTCGCGCTGATCGGCACGCAAACCCTGCTGCCGCGCCAGATCGTCACCGAGCAGGCGATCGAGAACGCCTGGCGCGTGCTGCTGGCGATCTCCGGCTCGACCAATGCCGTCGTCCACCTCACCGCGATCGCCCGCCGCGCCGACATCAAGGTCGACCTCAACCGCCTCAACCGGCTCTCCGACGAGACGCCGGTGCTGGTGAACCTGAAGCCGGTCGGCAACAACTACATGGAGGACTTCTTCGCCGCCGGCGGCATGCCCGCCGTGCTGCGCGAACTGCGCGATCTCCTCCATCTCGACTGCCTCAGCGTGACCGGGCAGACACTGCGCGAGCTGATCGATGCGCCCCTCGCCGATCAGGTCGACCGCGCCATCATCCGTTCGCGGGCGGAGCCGGTCGATCCCGATGGCGGGCTTGTCGCCGTATTCGGCTCGCTCGCCCCGCGCGGCGCCATCGTCAAGCGCGCCGCCGCCGAGAAGCGGCTGCTGGAGCATGAGGGCCGCGCCGTCGTGTTCTCCTCGCTGGAAGACCTCTCCACCCGCATCGACGACCCCGCTCTCGATGTCGGCCCGGACGATATCCTCGTGCTGCAGAACGCCGGCCCGAAGAGCGCCGCCGCCATGCCGGAAGCCGGCTATCTGCCGATCCCGCGCAAGCTCGCGTCCAAGGGCGTCAAGGACATGGTCCGCATCTCCGATGCCCGCATGTCCGGCACCGCCTATGGCGCGATCGTGCTGCATGTCGCGCCGGAGGCGGCGGTCGGCGGGCCGCTGGCGCTGGTCTGCAATGGCGACCGGATCAGGCTCAGCGTCGCCGAACGCCGGCTCGATCTGCTGGTCGATGAGGCCGTGCTCGAAACGCGCCGGGCAGCGCTGCCACAGCCGCCGGCGAAGCAGCGCCGCGGCTATGACCGGCTCTATGACGAGCACGTGCTTCAGGCCGACGAAGGCGTCGATTTCGACTTCTGCTGAGCGGGCTCAAGCCAGGTGGCAGGCGACCTCCAGCTCACCCTCGCGGCGCAGGGCCGGAGCCTCCACCCGGCAGCGTTCGACCGCCTGCGAGCAGCGCGGATGGAAGGCGCAGCCCGGCGGCGGCGCGATCGGGCTAGGCACCTCGCCCGACATCGGCCGGCGCTGGCGGTTCGGCTTCTCGACATCGGGGATCGTGTCGAGCAGCAGCCGCGTATAGGGATGGCGCGGCCGGCCGAAGACCTCTTCCGCCGGCCCGCTCTCGACGAAGCGACCGAGATACATGATGGCGAGCCGGTCCGACATGTGCCGGACCACCGAGAGATTATGGCTGATGAAGAGATAGGTCAGCCCGAACTCCTTCTGCAGGCGGACCATCAGGTTGAGGATCTGCGCCTGCACGGAGACGTCGAGCGCCGAGGTCGGTTCGTCGCAGACCAGGAAATCCGCCTCGGTGGCCAGCGCCCTTGCGATCGAGATGCGCTGGCGCTGGCCGCCGGAGAACTCGTGCGGGAAGCGGCTCGCATCCGCCCGCGACAGGCCGACGATTTCGAGGAGATCGCCGACTCGGGTCGCCGTCTCGCTCTCGTCCTTGCGCAGCTTCAGTTCGCGGATCGGCTCGGCGATGATGTCACCGACCCGCCAGCGCGGATTGAGCGAGGCATAGGGGTCCTGGAAGATCATCTGCACGCGCGGCGGTCCGAACGAGCCGTCGGCGCGCTTGATATCCTTGAAATCGAGCATGCCCTGCGTCGGCCGCTGCAGGCCGACGACCATGCGCGCCAGCGTCGACTTCCCGCAGCCGGATTCGCCGACGATGCTGAAGGTGGTGCCGCGCTGGACGCTGAACGAAACGTTCTCGACCGCGCGCAGCACCCGGCGCGGCTCAGCTGAGAACAGCCGCGACAGTGCCGGCGCCGAGACATCGAAGCGGCAGGAAGCGGAGGTGACTTCGAGGATGGTGTTCGCCTCAGCCATGGGCCGCCTCCTGAAGCGGGAAATGGCAGGCCGCGGCATGGCCGGATACCGGCAGGCGGGGCTTGTCCTGACGGCAGAGATCGCTAGCGAAGCCGCAGCGCGGGTTGAAGGCGCAGCCGGCGGGAATCGCGTTCAGACGCGGCATCGAGCCGTCGATCTGGTTGAGATGGGCGTTGCGGCGGTGGACGCTCGGGATCGAGGCCATCAGCCCGGCGGTGTAGGGATGGCGCGGCCGGCGCGTCACCTCTTCGACCGGGCCGATCTCGACGACGCGCCCGGCATACATCACCGCGACCCGGTCGGCCGTCTCGGCGATCACGCCCATATCGTGTGTCACCAGCATGATCGCGGTGCCATGCTCGCGGCAGAGCCGCTTCAGCAGCGTGGTGATCTGCGCCTGGATCGAGACGTCGAGCGCCGTCGTCGGCTCGTCGGCGATGATCAACGTCGGCTCGGCGCAGAGCGCGAGCGCGATGACGACGCGCTGGCGCATGCCGCCGGAGAACTGATGCGGGTAATGGTCGATCCGCGTCTCGGCGGCGGGGATGCCGACCTCCTTGAGCAAATCGAGCGCACGCTTGCGCGCCTCGCTCTTGCCGACCGGCAGATGCGTGGTGATGGTCTCGACCAGCTGCTCGCCGACGGTCAGGAGCGGATGCAGCGAGGTCAGCGGGTCCTGGAAGATCGCGCCGATCCGGCGGCCGCGCAGCTTGCGCATCGCCTCGGCCGGCAGATTGTCGATGCGCTGGCCGGAGAGACGGATCTCACCGCCTGCCAGCCGCCCCGGCGGGTCGAGCAGGCCGATCACCGCCGTACCGGTCAGCGACTTGCCGGCACCGGATTCGCCGACCACTCCGAGGATTTCGCCCGGTGCGATCTCGAATGAGATGCCGTCGAGCGCCGTCAACGGGCCGCGCCGCCCGTCGAAGACGATGCGCAGGTCGTGGACCGAGAGCAGCGCTGGCTGGGCATTCACGCGGCGGCCTCCTTGCGTTCGATCGGGTAGCTGGACGAGAAGATCTCGCTCATCGGCGGGTGGCCCAAAGTGCGCTCCGGATAGCGCGCCATGACGCCCTCGAACTGCTTCTGGGCGCGGATATTGTCGGCGGCCTCGTCCTGGCCGGGAATGGCCCGGTTCTCCATGACGAAGCGGCCGTCGATCACCACCGCCACGAAGTCGCGGCCATGGCCGGTCAGCATCATCGTCTGGATGGGATCGATGACCTGCCCGCTATGCGGCCGATCGAACGCGAAGACGGTGATATCGGCGCGAGAGCCCGGCTGGAGGCGACCGAGATCGGAGCGCCCCAGCGCATTCGCGCCGCCGATCGTGGCAGCGTCGTAATAATCCTCGGAGCGCACGGCGCCGACATTGCCGGCCATGGTGCGGGCGAGGATCATGCCGGTCTGCAGGTTCATCACCATGTCCGGCGGGGCGGTATCGGTCCCCATGGCGATGTTGAGGCCCATCGCGCGGTAGCTGCCGAAATGATTGATGGTGCCGCCATGCCGGCCCGAGACCAGCGGGCAATGGACGATGCTGGCGCCGGAATCGCGGATGATCTCGAGGTCGCGGCCGGGGCGGTCGACCAGGCGGCTGCCGGAAACCACCGTGCCATGTGGCAGGAGGCAGCGCTCGTCGAGAAAGCCGAGGCTCTCCAGCCATTCCGGCGGGCTCATCCCGTGCTGGGCAAGGACGAGGTCGTATTCGATCTTCGACTGGCAGCAGTGCAGCCGTACCGGCATGTCGAGCTCGCGCGCAGCGGCGGCGGTGCGGCGCAGAAGCTCGGCCGTCGAGGTCTCGATCCGGTCGGGCGCGAACATCGCGCGGATCAGCCCGCCGGCGGCACCTTCATGACGCCGGGCGAAATCGATGGCGGCGTCGAGCTCGGCGAGGCCGCGGGGCTCGTCGTAATGGGTGACGACGCGTCCGTCGGCCTCGACCAGCTGGTTGCCGGTGCGATAGGCCGGGCCGAGATAGGCGCGCAGGCCGAGATCGGCGGCTGCCTCCGCCGCGTCCTCGAACTCCTGCACCGTCTCGCCCCAGGCGCGGTAGAACAGCGAGGCGATCGGCAGCGCCGTGGTGATGCCGTTGCGGATCAGTTGGGAGAAGGCATAGCGCTTCTGGAAGGCGAGTTCGTCGCGCGTATACATCTCGTAGGGGCCGGCATCGAGATAGCTGCGCGGCCAGACGCGCCCCTTCTTCCAGGCCGGCTGGTTGTCATAGCCGAGGATGGTGGTGTCGAGGTCCGAGAGCGCGTCGCAATCGATGAAGCCCGGCCCGATCAGGGCGTGGCCGTAATCGAGACGCCTGATGACCTCGCCCGGAAAACCGTGGCCGACAAAGACGACCTCGCCATTCTCGAACACGACCTCGCCGTTCTCATAGAGGCGATGGCGGCCGTCCTTGTGGCCGACCACCCAGCGCGCGGTCATCAGGATGCGGCCCTCAGGCCGCGTCTTGGCTTGCAAGGTCACGGCGCGGTCCTGATCGAGACGCCGTCGCGGGCGACGACCTTGCCGCGCTTGATGACGCGGCGCTGCGCCGGGCGGGTGGCGACGGCCTCGGCGATCGACTCGGTCGGCAGCAGGACGAGATCGGCGACGCAGCCGACATCGAGCCCGTAGCCCTCGATCTCCATCACCTTGGCGCCCTCGATGGTGCAGACATCGAGCGCCAGCCTGACCTCGTCGTCGCGGCGGAAATTGTTGCGCAAGCCGACGAACATCGCCCGCTCCAGCATGTCGGCGTTGCCGTAAGGGCTCCAGGTGTCGCGGATGCCGTCGGAGCCGGAGCAGACGCGCACGCCCGCCTGCAGCAGCTTCTTCACCGGAGGAGCCGGGCGGCTCGCCGGCGCGGTCGTCATGATCGCGATGTCGAGCGCGGCGAGCTCATCGATCAATGGGTCGATCAGGGCCGGGTCGGGCGTGCCCAGGCAGAAGGCGTGGCTGACCGTGACCTTGCCGGTCATGCCGAGCGCACGGGTGCGCTCGATGATCAGGTCGAGCGAGAAGGCGCCGACCTCGCCGGGCTCGTGCAGATGGATGTCGAGCGGCTTGCCATAGCGCTGGCAAAGCCCGAAGACGGCGTCGAGATGGCCCTTCGGATCGCGGTCGATCGTGCAGGGGTCGAGCCCGCCGACAATCTCGCAGCCGGCCTTCATCGCCTGGTCCATCAATTCGAGTGTGCCCGGCCGGCGCAGCAGCCCCGATTGCGGGAAGGCGACAAGCTCGATGTCGACGATGTCGCGATAGGCATCGCGCGTCTTCATCACGCCCTCGACGCCCCACATTCCGTGCTCGGTGTCGACATCGACATGGCTGCGGATATGGGTCGTGCCCTTGAGCGAGGAGAGGATGCTCTGGCGGGCGGACTGGCGCGCGGGATCGATGTCGAGCCGCTTCTTGTTCATCCGCTCATTGTCGATCTTGTCGAGCAGCTTGGGGCCGACCTCGTTGGTGTACCAGGGCAAGCCGAGCAGGCTCTTGTCGAGATGGGTATGGGCCTCGACCAGGCCGGGGATGACGATCTCGCCTTTGCCGTCCTCGATCGCGACACCGGCGGGCGCGGAAAGGCTCGCACCCACTTGGCTGATCTTGCCGTTCTCGATCAGCAGATCGACGGCCTTGCCGGCATAGGGGCGGACATTGCGGAGCAGCAGGGAAGCGGTCATCGCAGGCGTATCCTCTTTGGTTTCTTGTCGTCAGCGCAGCTTCGGGTTCAGCGCGTCGCGGAGCCAGTCGCCGAGCAGGTTGACCGAAAGCACGATCAGGCCGAGTTGCAGCGAGGGGAAGACGACGAGCCACCAGGAGCCGGAGAACAGATACTGGTTGCCGATGCGGATCAGCGTGCCGAGCGAAGGCTGGGTGATCGGCATGCCGACGCCGAGGAAGGACAGGGTCGCTTCCGAGAGGATAGCGAGGCCGAGATTGAGCGTCGCCGCAACCATCACCGGGGTCAGCGTGTTCGGCAGGATGTGGCGGCGCATGATCCGCCCGGCCGGCACCTTGATGATCCGCGCCGCCAGCACATATTCCTTGCGCCGCTCGACCATGGTCGAGGCGCGTACGGTGCGGGCGTATTGCACCCAGCTGGTCAGCGCGATCGAGACGACGAGCACCGCCGCGGCGAAGGGATCGCGCAGACCCGGCGGCAGCAATTCGCGGAAGATCGCCGAGACCAGGATCGCCATCAGCAGCGTCGGGATCGACAGTACGGTATCGCCAAGCCGCATCAGCAGGTTGTCGATGCGCCCGCCATAGAAGCCGGCGGCAAGGCCGATCGAGACGCCGATCACCATCGAGACCAGCACGGCCGAGAAGCCGATGATCAGCGAGACCCGCGTGCCGTAGAGGATGGCGGAGAAGACGTCGCGCCCCTGCGGGTCGGTGCCGAGCAGGAAGGGCCATTCGCCGTCCGCCGACCAGATCGGCGGGATTTCGGCCTTGTCGATGAAGACCTGGGCGAGGTCGTGCGGGTTCTGCGGCGCGATCAGCGGGCAGAACAGCGCGGTCAGGATCAGGATCGCCAGCACCAGCGTCGAGAGCCAGGCCGCCGGCGTATGCCGGAAGCTCCAGCCGATGTCGCTGTCGAGGAAGCAGCGCAGGCGGCCGGGTTTGGCAGCTTCAGCGGGCATTGGCGCCTCCCGAGAGCGCGTCCTCGCGCAGGCGCGGGTCGACCCAGGCATAGGTCAGGTCGACCAGCGTGTTGAGCGAGACGAAGATGAAGGAGACGACGATCAGATAGGCCGCCATCACCGGGATATCGACGAAGGTGACGGCCTGGACGAAGAGCATGCCCATGCCCGGCCACTGGAACACCGTCTCGGTGACCAGTGCGAAGGCGATGAGGTTGCCGATCTGCAGGCCGGTCACCGTGATCACCGGCATCAGGCAGTTGCGCAGAGCGTGGCGGAAGTTCACGGCGCGGGCCGGCAGGCCGCGCGCCCGGGCGAAGCGGATGAAGTCGGTGCGCATCGTCTCCAGCATCTCGGCCCGCACCAGCCGCATCACCAGCGTGATCTGGAACAGCGACAGCGTGATGCCCGGCAGGATCAATGCCTTGCGGCCCGAGGCCGTCAGCAGCCCGGTGCTCCACCATCCCAGCTGGACCACCTCGCCGCGGCCGAAGGCCGGCAGCCATTGCAGGTTCACCGAGAACACCAGGATGAACAGGATGCCGAGCGCGAAGCTCGGCAGGGAGACGCCGAGCACCGAGACGAACTGCAGCGCCTTGGCGAGCAGGCTGTTTCGCCTGATCGCGGTGTAGACGCCGAGCGGTATGCCGACCGCCAGCGACATGAAGGTCGCGACCAGCACCAGCTCGAAGGTCGCCGGGAAGCGCTCGGCGATCAGCGTGAACACCTCCTGCTGGTTGCGATAGGAAATGCCGAAATCGCCGCGCACGGCATTGCCGACGAAGGTCGCGAACTGCAGCACGAAGCCCTTGTCGAGCCCGAGCCTCGTCCGCAATTCGTCGCGCTGCTGCTGGCTCGCCTGCTCGTTCAGCATCAGTTCGACGGGATCGCCGACGAAGCGGAAGGTCAGGAAGGCGAGGAACGCCACCGCCAGCATGACGCCGGCGGCATTGACGAAGCGCTTGAAGAGGAAGGCGGGCATCGTCGTTCGACTCCCTTGGGCTGCGCGAACCCGGCCTGTCATTCCGGGGCTTCGCGCAGCGAAGAACCCGGAAGCCACGACTGGATGACATGAGTCAGAGCGGCGGTCGCGGGCACTCGCCCGGTCGTGGGTTCCGGGTTCGCGCCTGCGGCGCGCCCCGGAATGACAGGGAGATCACTTCATCTTGGTCAGCCACAGGCGCGGCTTGTTGTCCGAGGCCTGCACGGTGGAGGCGACCGTGTTGCGCATCGCCCAGGCCATGGGCTGCTGATGCAGCGGGATGAAGAGCTGCTCGGCCTTGGCGATCTTCAGCGCCTCCTTCATCAGCGCAATACGCTTGGGTGTGTCGAGCTCGACGCCGGCCTTGTCGACCAGCGCGTCGATGCGCGGATCGCCCCAATTGCCCCAATTGAACACGCCGCCCGTGCCGCTCTTGGAGCGCAGCACCTGCACCAGCAGCGAATAGGCGTCGATCATCGGCTCGTTGGCCCAGCCGAAGGAGATCACGTCGAAATCGCCCTTGACCCGCTTCGGCGTCTGCTGGCTACGCGGGGCGAGGCTGAGGTTCGGCTTCAAGCCAGCGCGCGACCACATCGCCGCCACCGCCTGGCAGAACTCCTCCTCGTTGACGAGCGAATCGCTCTGGCAGTTCATCAGGAAGGAGAAGCCGTTGGGATAGCCGGCCTCGGCCAGCAGCTTCTTGGCGCCGGAAAGATCGAAGGGCAGGCGCTCATCCTGCGAGGGCTCATAGCCGGGGATCGCCGGGGCGACGAGCGCGCCGGTATTGCGCGATAGACCACGCATCGCCCGCTTCTGCACGGCGTCGATGTCGATGGCGCGGTAGAGCGCCTCGCGCACCTTGATGTCCTTGAGCGGGTTCTTGTCCTTGACGTCGCTCTCGACCAGCTTGTCGGTCAGGTTGAAAGCAAAGAAGACCGAGCGCAACTCGTTGGTCTGCAGCACCTTGACCTCGGGCGAGGCCGAGAGGCGCGGCAGGTCCTGCAGCGGCGCGACATTGGTGTAGTCGATCTCGCCGGAGAGCAGCGCGGCGACGCGGGTCGAGGACGAGGTGATCGGCGTGAACTCGATCACGTCGATATTGTGCTGCGGCTTGTCCCACCAGTCCGGGTTCCTGGCGAAGACCGTCTTGGCGTCGACGCGGCGGCTCTCGATCTTGAACGGGCCGGTGCCGTTGGCGTTGTCGGTGGCGTAGCCCTTCACGCCCTTGCCGGAATCGGTGGGGAGCAGCGAGTTGTTCGCCTCCATCCACTCCTTGTCGAAGATGAAGATGTTGGTGAGATCGTTCAGCAGCAGCGGATAGGGGCCGTTGACCTCGAGCTCGACCGTGTAGTCGTCGATCTTCTTCGAGCTCTTATAGGCCGGCAGATTGCCCTTGAGCGGCGAGGTGTCGTGGGTGACGCGCGCCAGCGAGGCGATGACATCGTCCGCCGTGAACGGGTTGCCGTTGTGGAACTTGACGTTCTTGCGCAGCTTGAAGCGCCAGGTCGTCGGCGTCACCGTCTCCCAGGATTCCGCCAGCGCCGGCTCGATCTTGAGATCGCCGGTATAGCGCACCAGCCCTTCATAGACATGGTTCAGCACGGCGAGCGTGAAGGTCTCGCCATAGGAATAGGGGTCAAGCGAGGCGATCTCGCGCGACGCGCCCCATTTCAGCGTCTTCGCTTCGACCGCGCCATTCAGCGCAAAGGCGGCGACGGCCGCCAGCAGCCAGGCCTTCTTCATCGAACTCTCCCCTTTTTCGTTGCTCGTCGCCGGCCCGCGCTGCGCACCGGGGAATGCCGTTTCGTTGCCGCCTCTGTGACCATCGTGGCGCTTACTGCGCCATCTCGTGTGCGATAATTCATCAAACTTGCATACGATAGAAGAACCGTATTGTATGCGATTATTGAAGACAAGCGGAAACTCGATTCATGCCGCGCCCTGCCAGACCGCTCGCAGCGAACAAGCCCAGCCTCAATGGAAAAGCGGCCGAGACAGGCGCGCCGGTGCCGCGTGCGCAGGCGGTCTACAAGGCGCTGCGTCGCGCCATCATCGAGCAGGCGCTGAAGCCGGGCGTGAAGTTGCCGGAAGATGCGATCGGCGAGCAGCTCGGCGTCAGCCGCACCTTGGTGCGCGAGGCCTTCGGGCGGCTCGCAGTCGAGGGGCTGGTCGAGCTCAAGCCCAATCGCGGCGCCAATGTCGCCTATCCGACGCTGGAAGAAGCGCGCGACGTCTTCGAGGTCCGTCGCGGGCTGGAGCGGCTCGTCGCCGAGAATCTCGCGGGGCGGCTGACCCCGGCGCAATCGGCCGAGCTCGAGGCGCATGTCCGGCTCGAGGAGAAGGCGCATGAGCAGGACGGGCCGGAATCGATCCGCCTCTCAGGCGAGTTCCACATCAAGCTCGCCGAGATGACCGGCAACGCCTTGCTGCTGCGCTATGTCCAGGAGGCGTCGTCGCGCTGCTCGCTGATCCTCGCCATCTATGGCCGCCCGCACTCCTCCGAATGCGCCGTCTCCGAGCACCGCCAGCTGATCGAGGCCCTGCGCGCCGGCGACGCCGCCCGCGCCGCGGCGCTGATGGACCATCACCTGCAATCCGTCGTCACCCGCGCCCTGCTGGCGCCGCGTGGCGAACGCGACATCCGCGACGTGCTCGCACCCTATGCCTTGAGTGAAGGATTGACCCCATCGTGACCCAGACGCTGACGCAGGACCGGCCGGCCGCCGCCGAGATCGTCACCTTCGACTTCGCCGCGTTGACTCCGCGCGAGCGCTACAAGCTGTTGATCGGCGCGGTGGTCCCGCGCCCGATCGCACTGGTGACCACGATAGACACCAACGGCGTCGTCAACGCCGCGCCGTTCTCCTTCTTCAACTGCCTCTCGGCCGATCCGGCGATCCTGGCGCTCGGCGTCGAGTACCGCCAGACCGGGGGGCAGAAGGACACCGGCCGCAATGTCAGGGAGACGCTGGCTTTCACCGTCAACATCGTCTCCGACGCGCTGCTCGACGGCATGAACGCCTGCGCCGTGCCGTTCGAGCCGGGCACGGACGAGCTCGCCGAGGCCGGCCTCACCGCAATGCCCGGCGTCAAGGTGCCCTGCCCCTGGATCGGCCAGGCGCCCGCCGCCTTCGAATGCCGCCACCACACCACGCTCGGCATCGGCAATTCGCGCGAGATCATCCTGGGCGAGGTCGTCTATGCCCATTTCCGCGCCGACACGGTCGACCAGGCGAAGCACTATGTCGACCCCGTTGCGCTCGACGCGATCGGCCGCATGGGCGGGCACGGCTATGCCACGACGCGCGATTATTTCGACCTGCCGACCATGTCCGTCGCCGATTGGCGCGGCGATCGCTCCAAGGCGCGGCGCACAAGGCCCGGCAAGCGCTGAGCGAATGCGTCATCTGCTCAGGAGCGGTTGACCCGGGCGGGATTTCCGCCAGCAATGCGGCCTCGCAAATCAGTTCGACGAGGCCACCATGAACAAGCACGTCTCCGGCATCGATGCCAACAAGCTCGATCGCCTGGCCGAGGTCGCGATCAAGGTCGGCCTCAACCTGCAACCGGGGCAGGACCTGTTCCTGACCGCGCCCGTCGCAGCGCTGCCCCTGGTCCGGCGCATCGCCGAGCACGCCTACAAGGCTGGCGCCGGCCTGGTCACGCCAATCCTCTCCGACGAGGCGCTGACGCTGGCGCGCTATCGCTTCGGCCAGGACGCGAGCTTCGACCGCGCCCCGACCTGGCTCTATGAGGGTGTCGGCAAGGCGTTCGCGGCCAACACCGCCCGTCTCGCCATCGTCGGCGACAATCCGATGCTGCTCGCCGAGCAGGATCCGGCCAAGGTCGCGCGCGCCAACAAGGCGAACTCGATCGCCTACCAGCCGGCGCTGGAGAAGATCGCCAATTTCGACATCAACTGGAACATCGTGTCCTATCCCGGCGCAGCCTGGGCACAGCAGGTTTTCCCTGGGGATGCCGAGGAGGTCGCGGTCGCCCGCCTTGCCGAGGCGATCTTCGCGGCCTCGCGCGTCGACCGCGACGACCCGATCGCCGCCTGGGCAGAGCACAATGCCGCGCTGGCGCAGCGCACCAAATGGCTGAACGGCCAGCGCTTCTCGGCGCTGCATTTCACTGGGCCGGGCACGAACCTCACCATTGGCCTCGCCGACGGCCATGAATGGGAAGGCGGCGCCTCCACTGCGAAGAACGGCGTCACCTGCAACGCCAACATTCCGACCGAGGAGGTCTTCACCACCCCGCATGCGCGCCGCGTCGAGGGCCATGTCTCCTCGACCAAGCCGCTCTCCTATCAGGGCACTCTGATCGACAATATCCAGGTGCGCTTCGAGGCCGGGGCGATCGTCGAGGCCAAGGCGAGCCAGGGCGAAGAGGTGCTGAACAAGGTGCTCGACACCGATGCGGGCGCGCGCCGGCTCGGCGAGGTCGCACTGGTGCCGCATTCCTCGCCGATCTCGCAGAGCGGCATCCTGTTCTACAACACGCTCTTCGACGAGAACGCCTCCTGCCACATCGCGCTCGGCCAGTGCTATTCGAAGTGCTTCATCGACGGCACCAAGCTGACGCCGGAGCAGATCGCGGCGCAGGGCGGCAATAAAAGCCTGATCCATATCGACTGGATGATCGGCTCCGGCGAGGTCGACATCGACGGCATCAAGCCGGATGGCAGCCGGGTCGCGGTCTTCCGCAAGGGCGAGTGGGCCTGAAGCGGCAAGGCGGCGATCTCGCGATGCAGACCGGCAGCCCGAAAATTATCGGCTCGATCGATTTGACCTTCAGGGATGATCTTTCATTCCTGGCGTCCAGGCTGCCGCGCTTTTGCCTGACCACCTATGGAACGGGCTTGGCGATTCTCTTCGGGATCTGGGTCGCGATTTCGCCCGCAACCTATTGGCCCTATATGCGCGAATATCCGCTATGGGGCGTGGAGCGGTTCTTCAGCGATATGTGGCTCAGTGCCGCCATTGCGGTCGTGGGAATCCCCCTCCTCATTCTCGCCATTCACGCCCTGCAATGGCGGCGATTTCCGGCCCAGAACAAGGCGATCACCTACACGGTCGACACCACCGGCGTTCTCACCACGGACGCTGCCGGCGCGGGCCTGAACATGCCGTGGTCGATGGTCCGGCGGGCCCGCAGGACCCGCTCGCTGTTCCTGATGCAGCTGACGACGGGAGCCTGGCGCTATTTGCCCATGCGAGCCTTTGCGACCGCAGACCACGACCGGCTCTGGGACCTGATCCAGGCCGGGAGCAAGGCTGGCACGGCCGCCGCGGCCAGCGCCTGAGGCCAGTTGCGGGAAGCGGCTAGTCGAGCCGCGCCAGCGCCTGCTCGATCGCGGCGAAGATCGTCTCGATCTCGGCAGGCGCGATCACCAGCGGCGGCGACAGCACCAGCGTGTCGCCGGCATTGCGGATCAGCACGCCGGCATCGAGGCAGAGCGTGTTCGCCTCCCCGCCCCGGGCGCCGTCAGCGCCCGGACGCGGCGCAAGATCGATCGCGCAGAGCAGGCCGGCGGTGCGGATGTCGACGACATGGGCCGCGCCCTTCAGCCGGTGCGCCCGCTCTTCCCAGAGCGGCAGCACCTTGGCGAGTCCGCCCAGGATATCGTGCTCGGCGAAGACGTCGAGCGTCGCGAGGCCGGCGGCGCAGGCGAGCGGATGGGCCGAATAGGTGTAGCCATGGAGGAGCTCGATCGCTTCGGGCGGGCCGGCCATGAAGGCCTCGTAGACATGCCCGGCGACAAGGACGCCACCCATCGGCACCGCGCCATTGGTCATGCCCTTGGCGCAGCTCATCAGGTCAGGCCTGACGCCATAGGCCTGCGCCGCGAAGGGCGCGCCCAGCCGGCCGAAGCCGGTGATGACCTCGTCGAAGATCAGGAGGATGCCGTGCTTGTCGCAGATCGCGCGCAGGCGTTCGAGATAGCTCTTCGGCGGCGGATAGACCCCGCCCGAGCCGGTCACCGGCTCGACGATCACGGCCGCGACGGTCGCGGGATCGTGGATCTGCAGCAGGCTCTCCAGTGCCTCGGCCGCGGCGAGCCCGCCTTCCGGCCGGCCGCGTGAGAAGGCCATGCTGGCGCGGTCATAGGGCAAGGGCAGATGCGCGACATCGGGCAGCAGCGGCCCGAAAGCGGCCTTGTGCCGGCCTATACCGGAGACCGAGAGCCCGCCCCAGCCCATGCCGTGATAGCCCTTGGCCCGGCCGATCAGCTTGGTCCGCCCGGCCTGGCCGCGCGCCTGGTGATAGGCGCGGGCGATCTTCAGCGCGGTGTCGACCGCCTCCGAGCCGGAATTGACGAAGAAGACGTGGTCGATGCCCTCCGGCGCGAAGTCGCAGAGCCTGGCGGCATAGGCCTGCGCATCGGGATGGCTCATCTTGAAGGAGGAGACGAAATCGAGCCGGCCCGCGGCCGCGCGAATGGCCTCGGTAATCTTCGCCTGGCCATGCCCGGCATTGACGCACCAGAGCCCGGCCATGCCGTCGAGCACGTGCCGTCCGTCCGGGGTGATGTAATGCATGCCCTCGGCTCGCTCGAACAGCAGCGGCGCCTGCCGGAAGGCGCGCATCGGCGTGAACGGCATCCAGAACGCGTCGGGAGCGTTGTCGCGGCGGCTTTCGGCGGCAAATGCAGGCGCGGTCATCGTCGGGTCCTCGCTATGAACAGCCGCATGATGTCTTTCTTAAATTCAAAAGACAATAGCGAGCACCGGCCTGCTTCAGTCCTGACCGCCCGGCCTGCGCAATTGCATGGCGCGCTGGAGATGGCTGCGCATCAGGGCGCTGGCGAGCTGGAGATCACCGCCCTCTATCATCGCGAGCATCTGCAGATGCTCGCGGCTGTTCACCACGACGCGCTCATAGCCATAGGTCCAGTCATAGTTGGAGAGCCGGCGCATCTGGTTCTGCCGGCGGATGGCGGAGTGGATGAAGCGGTTGCCGGAGGCAGCCGCCAGTCCTTCGTGGAAATCGGCGTTCATCTCGTAGAAGCCGATCGCAGAGCTCTCCTTCCAGGGCTGCGACAGGACCTGTTCGTGCCGGACCCGCATCTCGTCGATCCAGCCCTGCTCCGGCGCGAACCCTGGTTCGAGGAAGACCATCGGCTCGATCAGCAGGCGGAAGCGATAGCGCTCGTCATGCGCCGACTGGTCGCGCGCCTCGTGCAGGAAGCGCCAGCCATAGCCCGGCTTGCGCTCGACCATATCGAGATCGGCGAGCCGCGCCATCAGACGCTGCACCTCCGGCCGGCCGAGCTCATAGCGCCGCATCAATTCAAGCTCGGAGATCTCGTCGGGCAAGCGCCCGCCACGCCGATCCTGCGCGACCCTGACCATGGCAAGCTCGGTTGCATCGACGCTCGCGCCGGGATCGGCTGATGCCTCGGGCGCGCTCAGCACCTCGACGCCCTTGTTCGGATGCCGGCGTACCAGCCCCTGCCGCGCCAGATGATCGATCGCTGCGCGCACCGGCGTGCGCGAGACATTGAGGCGGCGCGCCGCGCTGTTCTCGTTGAGCCAGGCGCCAGCTTCGAGCCCGTCCTCGCGGACCATGCGGAGGATCCGCTCGGCGATCTCCTGCTGCAATCGTGTCGGCGCCGTCATCGAAAGGCTCTTGATTGTCTTAGTTTGAAATGAAATACATCATAATCAGACACTGCACCAGCGCGAACCCGCGGAGATCCGGCCATGGTCGAACCCTTCCCCTTCGTCGATGTCTCCGGCACGCCCTATGAGCGCGGCCGCCAGCATGGTGCGGCGGTCCCGGGGCGCGTCAAGCGCTCGATCGAGCTTTATGGCGGCCAGCTCGGCGAGCTCGGCTATGACGCCGCGGCCAAGTCGCGCCTGATCGGCGAATTCGCCCGCGAGATCGAGGCCTTCGGCGCGCACTATGTCGAAGAGATGCGCGGCATCGCCGATGGCGCCGGCGTCACGCTCGAAGACATCATCATGATCAACGCCCGCACCGAGGTGATCGCCAAGGCGAAGCTCGAGAAGAGCAGGCCGGTCGGGGCGGAAGAGGAGCTCGACGATGGCTGCACCGGCGCGATCATCCTGCCGGAGCGCAGCGCCTCGGGCGAGCTGATCCACGGCCAGAACTGGGACTGGAAGGCCGAATGCGCGGAAACCGCGATCGTGCTGCGCGTGCGCCGCGAGGACGGCCCGGATTTCCTGACTTTCGTCGAGGCCGGCGGCCTCGCCCGTTGCGGCATGAACGCTGCCGGCATTTCGATCACCGCCAACTATCTCGAAAGCGAGCGCGACTTCACCCAGACCGGCGTGCCGCTCGCCCTGATCCGCCGCAAGGTGCTGGAGCAGGAGCATTTGGCCTACGCGATCAAGGCGGTGGCGACGACGCCCAAGGCCTGCTCGAACAACATGATGCTCTCGACGGTCGCCGGCTTCGGCATCGACTTCGAATGCGCCCCCGACGCCGCCTTCCCGCTCTATCCCGAGGATGGGCTGATCGTGCACGCCAACCATTGGGTCGGCCAGGTCGCACTGACCAAGATTACCGATACCGGCACGCCGCGTGTGCCCGAGAGCTTTTACCGCGACTGGCGCGTCAGGAAGCTGCTCAACGAAGCCGGCCGCAAGCTCACCGTCGATGATCTGAAAGAGGCCTTCTTCGACGATTTCCTGACCCCGCATTCGGTCTGCCGGCCGCCGCGGCTCAACGACACCGGCAATCTCTCGGCCACCGTCTCGATGGTGATCATGCAGCCGGCCAAGGGCACGATGGAGGTCGCGCCGCTGCCAGCCCTCAATCGCATCTTCACCCGCTACAGCCTCACCGACGAGCCGGTGACGCTGGCGCAGGCCGCCGAATAGGGCGGCCAAGCCGGACAGCGTTCAAGCCAAAACCAAAAGACAAGGGGAACCCGCCGATGCACAGCCGACGCCGCCTTTCCCTCGCCCTCGCCGGATTGGGCCTTGCGACCGCAGTCGCCTTGCCGGCTGCGGCCACGACGCTGCGAGTGCACCTCAATGCCGACATCCGCAGCATCAATCCCGGCGTCAATCGCGACGACAATACCGATTCCGTCGTCCTGCATGTCGTCGAGGGGCTCGTGGCCTATGGCGAGGACTCGGCGGTGAAGCCGCTTCTGGCCGAGAAGGTCGAGGTCTCGCCGGATGGCAAGAGCTACACCTTCACCCTGCGCAAGGGCGTGAAGTTCCACAACGGCGCCGACCTGACCTCGGCCGACGTGGTCTGGAGCTGGAACCGCTACATGGACCCGAAAACCGACTGGCGCTGCCTGTCGGAGTTTGACGGCCGCGGCCGCGCCAAGGTCGAGGGGGTCACGGCCTCCGATCCCAGCACCGTGGTCTTCAAGCTCGACCAGCCGAGCTCGCTCTTCCTGGCCAACATCGCCCGCACCGACTGCGCGATGACCGCCATCCTGCACAAGGATTCGCTCAAGGCCGACGGCTCCTTCGACAAGCCGATCGGCACCGGCCCCTACAAGTTCGCCGAATGGAAGCGTGGCGAATTCATCCGCCTTTCCCGCAACGAGGCCTATTCCAGCCTGCCGGGCGCGCCTGACGGCTATACCGGCGGCAAGCGCCCGCTCGTCAACGAAGTCCGCTTCATGGTTATCCCGGACGGCGCCACCGCCAAGGCGGCCCTGCTGCGCGGCGACATCGACATCGTCCCCGACGTCGCCAATGCCGAGGTCAAGGAGCTCAAGCAGGACAAGCGCGTCGAGTTGTCGATCACCCAGAACATGGGCCTGGTCGGCATTCTCCTGCAGACCCGCGACCCACTGCTCGGCAATGTCAAGCTGCGCCAGGCGATCGCGGCCGCGCTCGACACCGAGGAATTGGTCGCGCAGGTCACCGACGGGCTCGGCAAGCGCAACAACTCGATCGTGCCGGCGATGTCGTCCTATTACGGCGCGGTCCAGGCCAAGGGCTACAAGCAAGACCTCGCCGCAGCCAAGAAGCTGCTGCAGGAGGCCGGCTACAAGGGCGAACCCTTGGTGATGCTGGCCAACAAACGCTACCCGCAGAGCTTCGACTCGGCTGTGGTCTCGCAGCAGATGCTGCAGGCCGCCGGCATCAACGTTCAGATCGAGGTGCTGGAATGGGCGACGCAGCTCGACCGCTACAGCAAGGGCAATTACCAGCTCCAGGCCTTCCCCTATTCGGCCAGGCTCGACCCCGCGTTGAGCTTTGAATCGGTGACCGGCCCGAAGGCGACGCAGCCGCGCAAGGTCTGGGACAACCCCGAGGCGCAGGCGCTGCTCGACAAGTCGATGGTCGTCTCGGACAAGGCCGAGCGCCAGAAGCTGTTCGACGAACTTCACCAACGCTTCATCGCCGATGTGCCGATGGTGATGCTCTATAACGGCATCGACGCCGGCGCCTATGGCAAGCGGGTCAAGGGCTACAAGTCCTCGATCCTGTCGAAGCCACGGCTGTGGGAAGTCACGGTCGCGGACTAAGCCGCGCCACCGGCCTCGATCAGGTCCTTGAGGATATGCTGGCTGATCAACTCGGCCAGGCGCTCGCCATCCCCGGCGCGGATCGCCGCGACCATGGCGTGGTGGTCGGCGTCGCTGGCGAGCAGCGCCTGATGCGAGGCCCAGACCGTGACCGCCGAACCACGCGAGCGGTCGCGCAGGCTCCAGATCGTCTCCACCAGCACCGGATTGCCGCAATGGGCATAGATCAGGCTATGGAAGGCGCGGTTGATCTCGCTCTGCTGGACGCGTGTGCCGCTCTGCACCGCCTGGCTGAACTCGTGGGCGAGTGCATCGAGCCGGGCGACGGCCTGCTCGTCCACCCTGCCGATCACCAGGCGGGACGCGGCGCTCTCCAGGATGATGCGGGTATCGCGGATCGCGCGGTAGGTGGCGAGATCGATCTCGACGACACGGTAGCCGCGATTGGGCACATGCTCGATCGTCTTGCGTACGGCGAGCTCGTCGAGCGCCGTGCGCACGTCGAAGCGCGTCGCCTGGAAGGCCTCTTCCAGATCGATCTGGCGCAGCCACTCGCCCGGTCGGTAGGCGCGGATATGGATCGCCTTGGCGATCTCGTTGGCGAGCTCGCCCTTGGCGCGCTGGCGGATTTTCGGACGGCTGGCCATGACGGGTCTCTAGAGCATTGGAATGACGCTTGCGAGCCGGCTCGCACGTCTCGCGCACAGGCCGCTGGGCATCGGTCGAATCCGGCTTGCAGCCCCATTCATATCATGCAACAAAATTGGCGCCAATCTTACAGCCAATCAGGAAATGCCGCATGACCGCTCCCGCTGCAAAGCCCGCCAAGCAGGACGACGCGGCGGCGATCGCCCGCGCCCTCTACGATCTCGGGCCGACCCCGGTGATCGCCTGCAAGGCCGATCCGCGCTTCAGCTATTGCCTCTATGTGCCGAAGAGCCTCGGCAAGAGCAGCCAGCCCCCTGAACTCATCGTCACCATGCACGGCACCGGCCGTGGCTTCACCGGCTATCGCGACGCCTTCGAGGCCTTCGGCCGCTGGAACAACTGCATCATCCTCGCCCCGCTCTTCCCGATCGGCGTGATGGGTGATGGCAACCGCAACGGCTTCAAATACATGCGCGAGGGCGAGGTCCGCTACGACCACATCCTGCTCGCCATGGTCGAGGAGGTCGCCCAGCATTACGGCCTGCGCTTCGACCGCTTCGCCCTGTTCGGTTATTCCGGCGGCGGCCATTTCGCACACCGCTTCCTGATGCTGCAGCCGAATCGGCTCTGGGCCGCCTCGATCGGCGCGCCGGGCTCGGTGACGCTGCTCGACCCAACGCGCGACTGGTGGGTCGGCACCCGCAACATGGCCGAGCTCTTCGGCACCGCCCCCGATATCGAGGCGATGCGCAAGGTCGCGGTGCAGATGATCGTCGGCGCCGCCGATCTCGAGACCTGGGAGATCACCCACCAGCCCGGCAATGCCAGCTGGATGCCGGACGCCAACCATGCCGGCACGAACCGCCCGGAGCGGCTCGATACCCTACGCCGCAACTTCGAGGAGCACGGCATCGACGTACGCTTCGACCTGGTGCCGAACATGCCGCATGATGGGCTGAAGGCCGTCTCGCGGGTCGAGGACTTCTTTGCCGACGAGCTCGCCAAGCGCCGATCCGGCGCGGCCAGGGCAGCCTGAGGCCAGCGCTCGCAAGCACAACGACAAAACCAAGACAACAAGACGAAGAGGGGAATTGCCGATGAACCGCCTGCTCGCCTCCGCCTTCACCCTGTTGGCGCTCGCCAGCCCGGCTGCTGCACAGTCCATCACGGTGGCGGTCGCTGCCGACATCCGCAGCAACAATCCCGGCGTCAACCGTGACGACAACACCGATGATTTCGCGCTGCAGCTGTTCGAAGGCCTGGTCGGCTACAATGAGGGCGGAGTCGCAACGCCACTGCTGGCCGAGAAGGTCGACCTCTCCCCCGACGGCAAGACCTACACCTTCACGCTGCGCCAGGGCGTCAAGTTTCACAACGGCGCCGAGCTGACCTCGGCCGACGTGCTGTGGAGCTGGAACCGCTACATGGACCCGAAGACCGACTGGCGTTGCACCGCGGAATTCGATGGCCGCTCCGGCCTCAAGGTCGAAGCGGTGACAGCGCCGGACGCCCGCACCGTGGTGATGCAGATCGACAAGCCGAATGCGCTCTTCCTCGACACGCTCGCCCGCACCGACTGCGCGATGACCGCGATCCTGCACAAGGATTCGGTCAAGGCCGACGGCAGCTGGGACAAGCCGATCGGCACCGGCCCCTACAAGTTCGGCGAATGGAAGCGTGGCGAGTATTTCACCATGACAGCCTTCGACGGCTACAAGTCGCCCAAGGACGGCGGCAAGGTGGACGGCTATGTCGGCTCCAAGCGCCCGCTGCTCAAGGAGGTCAAGTTCCTGATCGTCAAGGACCCGGCGACGGTAAAGGCCGGCCTGATCTCCGGCGCACTCGACCTCAGCGAGATCCTGCCGAGCGACGCGGCCGAGCTGAAGAAGAACCCCAAGATCTCGGTTGCGGCCGAGCCCAATGCCGTCAGGCACGTCTTCCTGATCCAGACCAAGGACGCGGTGATGGGCAATCAGAAGCTGCGCCAGGCGATCGCCGCCTCGCTCGACATGGATGAGATCGTCGCCGCCTTCTACAACGACCTCGGCAAGCCCAACACCTCGCCGATCTATTCCGGCTCGAGCTATTTCGGCGATGTCGAGAAGAAGGGCCATGTCTACGACGCGGCCCGGGCCAAGAAGCTGCTGCAGGAGGCCGGCTACAAGGGCGAGAAGATCGTGATCCTCGCCAACAAGCGCCCGACCGTGCCGAGTTTCCCGGCCGCGGTTGTGGCCCAACAGATGCTGCAGGCCGTCGGCATCAATGCCGAGATCGAGGTGCTGGACTGGGCGACCCAGCTCGACCGCTTCAACAAGGGCAACTACCAGATGCAGTCCTTCTCCTTCTCGGCCCGCTTCGACCCCGCCATCGCCTTCGAGCAGTTCTCGGGGCCGAAGGACAAGCAGCCGCGCAAGACCTGGGACAATCCGGAGGCGCAAAAGCAGACCGACAAGCTCTACGTCACCTCCGACCGGGCCGAGCGCCAGAAGCTGGTCGACGAGCTGCATAAGCGCGTCATCGACGAGGTCCCGATGATCTTCGCCTTCAACGGCCTCGACATCATCGCCCATGCCAAGCGCGTCCAGGGCTTCAAGCCGTGGCAGTCGAAGCTGCGCATGTGGGAAGTGACGCTGGCGAACTGACGCCACCCGCATCATTCGCACACCGGGAGGATACCGATGCTGCGCTTTGCGCTGACGCGCATTCTGATGTCCGTGCCGACACTGCTCATCGTGTCGGTCGCGGTGTTCGGGTTGATCCGGCTGATCCCCGGTGACCCGGCCTCGCTGATGCTCGGCGACCTGGCGACTCCGGCCTCGATCGCCGATCTGCAGGCGCGGCTCGGCCTCGACCAGAGCGTACCGGTCCAGTTCGGCATCTGGTTCGGCAACCTGCTCAAGGGCGATCTCGGCCAGTCGATCAACTCGCAGCAGGCGGTGCTGCCGCTGATCCTGCAGCGCTTCTGGATCTCGGCGCAGGTCGTGCTCGTCGCGGTCGCGCTGGCCAGCCTGGTGGCCGTCCCGGCTGGTGTGCTCGCCGCCTGGAAACAGGACACCTCGCTCGATCTCAGCCTCGTCGCCGTCGCGACATTGCTGCTCTCGATCCCGACCTTCTGGCTCGGCCTGCTCTTGCTGCTGTTCTTCGGGCTCAAGCTCGAATGGCTGCCGGTGGTCGGCTATGTCTCGATCGCCGAGAACCCCGTCGCCGGCATCCTCTATCTCATCATGCCGATCATGACGCTGTTCCTGCACGAGATCGGCGTGATCTTGCGCATGGCGCGCGCCTCGACATTGGAAGTGCTCCGCCTCGACTACATCACCCATGCGAGAGCCAAGGGCCTGACCGAGAGCGCCGTGCTCTGGAACCATGCCTTCAAGAACGCCTTCGGGCCGACCTGGACGCTGATCGGCCTCGTGCTCGGCAACCTGCTCGGCGGCATCGCGGTGGTCGAGACCGTCTTCACCATCCCCGGCCTCGGCCGGCTGCTGGTCGATTCGATCTTCGCTCGCGACTATCCGGTGATCCAGGGCTGCATGCTCTTCGTCGCCTTCACCTATGTGCTGGTCAATCTCGTGATCGACCTCTGCTATCCGATCTTCGATCCCAGGGTGACGGCGCAATGAAGCTCCCCGCTCCCAACGCCCTGGTCGGCGGCACGCTGATCGGCTTCCTCGCCATCGTCGCTTCGGTCAGCTCGGTCTGGACGCCCTATGACCCCTTGCGGCTCTCCTTCCGTGCCAAGCTCGCGGCGCCCTCGGGCATGCACTGGCTCGGCACCGACGAGTTCGGCCGCGACGTACTCTCGCGGCTGATGGCAGGCGCCGCCACATCAGTCTGGATCTGCCTGCTGACGGTCGCGTTCGCCATATTGCTCGGCACGATCATCGGCCTGTTCTCGGGCTATATCCGCGGCTGGGTCGACCGCACCATCATGGCCTTCAACGATGCGTTGCTGGCCTTCCCCGGCATCCTGCTGGCGCTCGGCCTGCTCGCCGTGGTCGGCGCCAACAAATACGGCATCATCCTGGCACTCGGCGTCGCCTATGCGCCCTCGGTCGCCCGCATCGTGCGCGGCACCGTGCTCTCGCTGCGCGAGCGCGAGTTCATCTCGGCCTCGCGGGTGATGGGTAATTCGGAAGGGTTCACCATGCTGCGCCATATCCTGCCGAACTGCATCGCGCCGCTGACCGTGCTCGCGACCTCGATGTTCGGCTGGGTGTTGCTGGCCGAGAGCTCGCTCTCCTTCCTCGGCCTCGGCGTACCGCCACCGGCCCCGACCTGGGGCAACATGCTGGCGGGCTCGCGGCCCTATATCGGCCAGGCGGTCTGGCTCGGCATCTTCCCGGGCCTGTGCATCTCGCTGACACTGCTCGGCATCAACCTGCTCGGCGACGCGCTGCGCGACAAGCTCGACCCGCGGATGAGGGGTGCGCGATGACCTCCGCCAAGCCATTGCTGGAGGTCGACGGCCTCACGCTCAGGATCGGCTCGAGCGGCCGCACCGTCGTCAACGATGTCAGCTTCTGCGTCTCACCCGGCGAGATCGTCGGCATCGTCGGCGAATCCGGTTCGGGCAAGACGCTCGCCGCCCGCGCCGTGATGGGCTTCATCCCGCCGGCGGTCCGGCTCGAAGGCGGCTCGATCCGCTTCGACGGCGAGGAGGTCACGACCATGGCTCCGAAGCGCCTGCGGGCGATCCGCGGCGCCAGGGTCGGCATGGTCTTCCAGGAGCCGATGACCTCGCTCAACCCGTCCATGCTGATCGGGCGCCAGCTCGAAGAGGGCCTCGCGCTGCATCGCGAACTCGACGCCAACGGCCGGCGCTCGCTCATCCTCGACATGCTCCGCCGCGTCGGCATCCGCGACCCCGAGGGCGCCTTCAACGCCTATCCGCACCAGTATTCCGGCGGCATGCGCCAGCGCATCATGCTGGCTTCGGTGATGCTGCTGAAGCCGGCGCTGCTCCTCGCGGACGAGCCGACCACCGCACTCGATGCCGTCGTCCAGCGCGACGTCATGGAGCTGATGGTCGACCTGACCAAGGAGAACGGCACAGCCGTGCTGCTGATCTCGCATGATCTCGGCATGGTCGCGCGTTATTGCAGCCGCATCGTCGTGATGTGCCAGGGCGATGTCGTCGAGCATGGCAGGAGCGAGGATATCCTCGCCAGGCCGCAGCACCCCTATACCCGTAAGCTGCTGTCGGCGATGCCGCACCGGCCGCCGGCGCGCCTCCTGCCGGAGGCCAAGACGCCGATCGTCGCGGTCCGCGATCTCGTCGTCGAATATCCCGGCCGCCAGGGCTTCTTCCGCAAGGAGCAGGCCAAGCGCGCTCTCCACGGCATCAGCATCGACGTGCATCCCGGCGAGGTCGTCGCGGTGGTCGGCGGCTCGGGCTCGGGCAAGACCACGCTCGGCCAGTCGATCGCCGGCCTGGTCAGGCCGGCCGGCGGCGAGATCCGCTTCAACGGCAAGCCGATCGACAAGAGCGACGCCGCCTACTGGGACTACCGGCTGAACTGCCAGATGGTCTTCCAGGACCCCTATTCCTCGCTCGACCCGCGCATGACCATCGGCCAGCTCGTGGCGGAACCGCTGCGGCTGGTGCCCGACATGAGCCCGGCCGACAGGAAGGCGAGGCTCGCCGAAGTCCTAAGCGAGGTCGGCCTCGCCGACGGCTTCGCCGAGCGCTACCCGCACGAGCTCTCCGGCGGCCAGCGCCAGCGCATCGCGATTGCCCGCGCCATCGTGCGCCGGCCGAGTTTCGTCATCGCCGACGAGCCGGTCTCTGCCCTCGACGTCACCGTGCGTGCGCAAGTGCTGGAGCTCTTCGCAGAGCTGCAGAAGAAGCACGGCTTCTCCTGCTTGTTCATCAGCCATGATCTCGGCGTGGTCGAGCAGGTCGCCGACCGCGTCGTCGTCATGCAGGACGGTCGCATCGTCGAGGAAGGCACGCGCGACCAGATCTTCGACAATCCCCAGCACGACTACACCCGCAAGCTGCTCTCGGCCGTCCCCGGGCTGGAGAGCGTGGCGGATGGCGGCGTCCGCCTGTTCTGGCGGCTGGGCGAGCCGGCGTGAGCGACTATCGGGAATGAGGCCTTCGCCATGAAGAACGGAATGATCGTCGCTCCGCAGCCGGAAGCCGTCGAGGCAGGGGCGGCCGTGCTGGAGCGCGGCGGCAATGCGATCGATGCGGCGATCGCCTGCGCCTTCATGCAGGGCGTGGTCGACCCTTTGATGTCGGGCATCGGCGGGTTCGGCTCGATGCAGCTCTACATGCCCGGCAAGGGCGTCCACGAGATCGTCGAGTTCTATGCCCGCGCCTCCTACTCGGCGAAGCCGGAGATGTGGCAGGACAAGCTGCGCGGCCAGTCCCGCGACGGCTTCGCCTTCCTGCTTGAAGGCGGCATCAACGAATTCGGCCATCTCGCGGTCTGCACGCCCGGCAGCGTCAAGGGCTATGACTATGTGCTCTCGCGCTTCGGCACGATGGACTGGGCCGACGTCATGGCGCCCGCGATCAGGCAGGCGCGCGAGGGCGTGCTGGTGCGCCCGCACATGCACTGGTTCTGGACGCAGGATCAGAGCGGCTCAGGCCAGGTCAACACCTCGGACAAGCTGCGCTACAGTAAGACCGGCAAGACGCTCTATTTCCGCCCCGACGGCAGCGCGAAGCGCCCGGGCGACATCATCGTCAACACCGACATGGCCAATACGCTGGAGCGGCTCGCCAGGGGCGGCGCCGACCTGTTCTACCATGGCGAGCTCGCGCAGGAGATCGCCTCCGACTTCGTGGCGCATGGCGGGCTGATCTCGCGCGAGGACCTCGCCCGCTACGAGCTTTCGGTCGCCGAGCCGATCTGGGGCTCCTATCGCGGCCATCGCATCTCGACCTCGCCGCCGCCTGCGAGCGGCATGTCGATGCTGCAGATCCTCAACATGCTGGAGTCCTTCGACATCGGCTCGCTCGCCCATGGCAGCAGCGAGCATGTCCGCCTGCTCGCCGAGGCGATGAAGCGCATGACCATCGACAAGGACCAGTTCATGGGCGACCCGGCCTATGTCGACGTCCCGGTCGAGCGGCTGATCTCGAAGGAGCATGCGGCAAGCCAAGCCGACAGCATCCGGCGCGGCGAGCGCGCCGACGTCAAGCGGCTGGAACGCTCCTCCTCGCGCGAGACCACCCATGTCACCGTGGTCGACCGCCACGGCAATGCGGTCGCGCTGACCCATACCCTCGGCAGCCCGTCCGGCGCGATCACCGAGGGGCTTGGTTTCATCTATAACGGCACGATGAGCCGCTTCGACCCGCGCCCCGGCCGCGCCGGCTCGATCGCGCCGGGCAAGCGCCGCTCCTCCTCGGCCGCGCCGACCATCGTCTTCAAGGGCGACAAGCCTTTCATCGTGATGGGCGCGCCGGGCGGCAGCTACATTGCCCCGGCGATGGCGCAGGGCATCATGAATGTCATCGACTTCGAGATGTCGATGCTGGAGGCGGTGGCGGCGCCGCGCGTGATGGGCGTCTCGAACTCCATCGATATCTCGAACCGCATACGCCGCAGCGTCGAAGCCGAGCTCAAGGCCGAGGGCTATGACGTCAAGCGCTCGGCCCAGAGCTATCCCTTCGCCGCGCTCCACGGCGTCAAGATCGAGGACGGGCTCGCGACCGGCGGCGCCGATCCGCAGCGCGACGGCATGGCGATCTCGGTGCCGGCGTAGGACTGGTCAGACCGGCGCGATCTGCAGCGGGTCGACCGAAATCGCCCGCTTCAGCGTACGCAGGCCAAAGGTCGTGCGCGATTGGCGCATGCCCGGCAGGCGGTAGATCTTCTCGCGCAGGAAGCGCTCATAATGCTCGGTGCCGCTGACCACGGCCTTGACCAGGTAGTCATAGTCGCCGGTGACGAGATGGGCCTCGACCACCTCGGGAATCCGCGTCAGCGCCTCGCCGAAGCGATCGAGCAATTTGTCGTCATGCTTGTCGAGCGTGATCTCGATGAAGACGACATTGTCGAGCCCGAGCGCCCGGTGGTTCAGCACCGCGACATATTTCTCGATCGCGCCGCTCTCCTCGAGCCGCTTCACCCGCGTCCAGCACGGCGAGGGGGAGAGGCCGACCTTCTCGGCCAGCGCATTGATCGTCAGCCGGCCATCCTCGTTCAGAGCCGAGAGGATGCGCCGGTCAATCGCATCGAGCTCCTCGCCACGCCTTGCCTTGATCACCATAGAGTGAATTTTCCGCCAGAATTCAGAATTGCAGAAAGATCGTCCGAGCAAGAGCAAATCACAAGGCCATTTCGGCAAGAAATAGGCATTTCACAGCCCTAACATGCCCGCATAAGGACAGCGCCCAGACGGGCGCGCCTGCAAACGCGCCTTGCGGCCATCATCGCGGCGCGGAATGCTGGGTAGAGCGAGAGCCTAGGGAGCGTGGACATGACAGACCCCTCACCGCTTCGGTTCCATGTTCCCGTCCCCGCCAGTCGCCCCGGCGAGAAGCCCGACTTCTCCCATGTCGTGATCCCGAAGGCCGGCTCGGTCCAGCGCCCGCCGGTCGATGTCGACCCCCGCGAGATCCGCGACCTCGCCTATTCGATCATCCGCGTGCTCGATCGCGAAGGCGAGGCGGTTGGCCCCTGGGTGCCCGAGCTTTCCAGGGACGAGCTGGTCCGGGGCCTGCGCCACATGCTGACGCTGCGTGCCTTCGACGCCCGCATGCAGATGGCCCAGCGCCAGGGCAAGACCTCGTTCTACATGCAGCACACCGGCGAAGAGGCGGTGAGCTGCGCCTTCCGCATCGCGCTCGGCAAGGGCGACATGAATTTCCCGACCTATCGCCAGGCCGGGCTCCTGATCGCGCACGACTATCCGCTCGTCGAGATGATGTGCCAGATCTACTCGAACGAACGCGACCCGATGAAGGGCCGGCAATTGCCGGTGATGTACTCCTCCAAGGAGAACGGCTTCTTCTCGATCTCGGGCAACCTTACCACCCAGTACATTCAGGCCGTCGGCTGGGCGATGGCCTCGGCGATCAAGGGCGACAACAAGATCGCGGCCGCCTGGGTCGGCGACGGCTCGACCGCCGAGTCGGACTTCCACGCCGCCCTCGTCTTCGCCTCGACCTACAAGGCGCCGGTCGTCCTCAACGTCGTCAACAATCAGTGGGCGATCTCGACCTTCCAGGGCATTGCGCGCGGCGGTTCCGGCACCTTCGCCGCCCGCGGCCTCGGCTTCGGCATCCCGGCCCTGCGCGTCGACGGCAACGACTACCTCGCGACCTACGCCGTGGCGCAATGGGCGATCGAGCGGGCCCGCCGCAATCTCGGACCGACGCTGGTCGAATACGTCACCTATCGCGCCGGCGCCCATTCGACCTCGGATGACCCTTCCGCCTACCGGCCGAAGCACGAATCCGACGACTGGCCGCTCGGCGACCCGATCGTGCGGCTGAAGCAGCACCTGATCGCGATCGGCGCCTGGACCGAGGAACGCCACAAGCAGGCCGAGGCCGAGATCCTGGCGACCGTGATCGCCGCGCAGAAGGAAGCCGAGAGCTTCGGCACGCTGCATGCCGGCGGCAAGCCCTCTTCGCGCGACATGTTCGAGGACGTCTATGCCGAGCTGCCGCCGCATCTGCGCCGCCAGCGCCAGCAGATCGGAGTCTGAGCCATGGCCCGCATGACCATGATCGAGGCGATCCGCTCGGCCCTCGACGTCTCCATGGGCCGCGACGACAACGTCGTCGTCTATGGCGAGGATGTCGGCTATTTCGGCGGCGTCTTCCGCTGCACCCACGGCCTCCAGCAGAAATACGGCGTCAACCGCTGCTTCGACGCGCCGATCAGCGAGCTCGGCATCGTCGGCACCGCGATCGGCATGGCCGCCTATGGCCTGCGCCCCTGCGTCGAGATCCAGTTCGCCGACTACATGTACCCGGCCTATGACCAGATCGTCTCGGAGGCCGCGCGCCTGCGCTACCGCTCGGCCGGCGACTTCACCTGCCCGATGGTGATCCGCATGCCGACCGGCGGTGGCATCTTCGGCGGCCAGACCCACAGCCAGAGCCCCGAAGCGCTGTTCACCCATGTCTCCGGGCTGAAGACGGTGGTGCCGTCCAATCCGCGCGACGCCAAGGGCCTGCTGATCTCGGCGATAGAGGATCCCGATCCCGTGATCTTCCTCGAGCCGAAGCGGCTCTATAATGGCCCCTTCGACGGCCATCACGACCGCCCGGTCACGCCCTGGTCGAAGCACGATCTCGGCGAGGTCGAGGAAGGCCACTACACCATCCCGCTCGGCAAAGCGGCGATCCGCCGCGAGGGCTCGGCCGTGACCATCGTGACCTACGGCACCATGGTCCATGTCGCCCAGGCCGCGGCCGAGGAGACCGGCATCGACGCCGAGATCATCGACCTGCGCACCTTGCTGCCGCTCGATCTCGACACGATCGTGGCCTCCGTCTCGAAGACCGGCCGCTGCATCGTCCTGCACGAGGCGACGCTGACCTCAGGGTTCGGCGCCGAGCTCGCCGCGCTCATCCAGCAGCACTGCTTCTACCATCTGGAGGCGCCGATCATGCGCGTCACCGGCTGGGACACGCCTTATCCGCACGCCCAGGAATGGGACTACTTCCCCGGCCCCGCCCGTCTCGGACGGGCGCTTCGCGACATCATGGAGGCACGCTGATGGCCGAGCGCATCATCAAGCTGCCCGATGTCGGCGAGGGCATCGCCGAGGCCGAGCTGGTCGAGTGGCACGTCAAGGTCGGCGACATCGTCCGCGAGGATGATCTCATCGCCGCGGTGATGACCGACAAGGCGACTGTCGAGATCCCCTCACCCGTCGAGGGCGAGGTCACCTGGGTCGGCGCCGAGATCGGCGATACCGTCGCGATCGGCTCGGCGCTGGTGAAGCTGAAGGTCTCAGGCGACGGCGCCGCGACCGAGGCGCCAGCCGAGGCGGAAACGCCGGCCGAGCCACCAAAGGAAAAGCCCGCCGCTGCGGCTGCTCCGGCCGCCCCCATTGCGGCTGCGGAGCCCGCTCCCAAGCAGATGCCGACGCCGAAGCCCGCGGCTCCGGCCCGCGCAGCGCCCGTCGCCATCACGCCGGCACCGCGCCGCCCGGTCGGCGAGAAGCCGCTGGCCTCACCTGCCGTCAGGCTGAAGGCGCGCGAGGCCGGTGTCGACCTGCGTCAGGTCCAGGGCTCCGGCCCGGCCGGCCGCGTCACCCATGAGGATATCGACACCTTCATCCTGCGTGGCCCCGAGGCTCCGGCCAAGGGCGGGCTCGTCGCCAAGACAGGGATCACCGACGTCAAGGTCGTGGGCCTGCGCCGCCGCATCGCCGAGAAGATGGCGCTGTCGAAATCGCGCATCCCCCACATCACCATCGTCGAAGAAGTCGACGTCTCCGCTCTCGAAGACCTGCGCGCCGCGCTCAACAAGAAGCCGACGGCCGAGCGGCCGAAGCTGACGCTGCTGCCCTTCCTGATGCGGGCGATGGTCAAGGCGCTCGGCGAGCAGCCCAATCTCAACGCGCTCTATGACGACGAGGCCGGCATCGTCCACCAGCATGCCGGCATCGATATCGGCATCGCCACGCAGGCACCGTCAGGCCTGATGGTACCGGTGGTCAAACATGCCGAGGCGCGCGATCTCTGGGGCTGCGCCATCGAGCTCTCGCGCCTGGCCGAACGGGCCCGCGACGGCTCGGCGACGCGCGACGAGCTCACCGGCTCGACCATCACCATCACCTCGCTCGGCGCGCTCGGCGGCATCGCCACCACCCCGGTGATCAACCATCCCGAGGTCGCGATCGTCGGCGTCAACAAGATGGTGATCCGTCCGGTCTGGGACGGCACCACCTTCGTGCCGCGCAAGATGATGAACCTCTCCTCCAGCTTCGACCACCGCGTCATCGACGGCTGGGACGCGGCGGTCTTCGTGCAGCGGCTGAAAGAGCTGCTGGAGACGCCGGCGACGCTGTTCGTGGACATGTGAGCGGCGGGAGCGAGCCATGACCGACATCACCTGCAAGCTCCTCGTCATCGGCGCCGGCCCCGGCGGCTATGTCTGCGCCATCCGCGCCGGGCAGCTCGGCATCGACACCGTCATCGTCGAGAGCACCAAGTTGGGCGGCACCTGCCTCAACATCGGCTGCATCCCCTCCAAGGCGATGATCCATGTCGCCGAGGAGTTCGAGAAGGCGGCCCATGCCGCCGCCGGCAAGACGCCGTTCGGCCTGACCGCGGCCGAGCCGAAGCTCGACCTGAAGCAGGCCGTCGCCTGGAAGGATGGCATCGTCCAGCGCCTCAACAACGGCGTCGCCGGCCTCTTGCGCAAGGCCAAGGTCAAGATCGTCCACGGCCAGGCCCGCTTCCGCGACGGCAAGACCGTGGCGGTCGAGACCGAGACCGGCCCCAAGACCATCACGGCCGAAACGATCGTGATCGCGACCGGCTCGGTGCCGGTCGAGCTGCCCTTCCTGCCCTTTGGCGGCAACGTCATCTCGTCCACCGGCGCGTTGGCGCTGACCGAACTGCCGAAGCGCCTCGTCGTGGTCGGTGGCGGCTATATCGGGCTCGAGCTCGGGACCGCCTTCGCCAAGCTCGGCAGCAAGGTCACCGTGGTCGAGGCGCAGGACAAGATCCTGCCGCTCTACGATGCCGAACTGACCGCGCCGGTCGCCAAGAACCTCTCAGGCCTCGGCGTCGAGGTCCTGCTCGGGGCCAAGGCGCTCGGCCAGACCGCCAAGGGCGACGGCCTGCGCATCGAGACCGCCGACGGCAAGGAGCGTGAGCTGCCGGCCGACAAGATCCTGGTCACGGTCGGCCGCACTCCCGCGACGGCCAAGCTCGGCCTCGACGAGTTGGTGCTCGACATGGATGGCCGCTTCATCCGCATCGGCGAGCGCTGCGAGACCTCGATGCGCGGCATCTACGCCATCGGCGACGTCACCGGCGAGCCGATGCTGGCCCATCGCGCCATGGCGCAGGGCGAGATGGTGGCCGAGATCGTCGCCGGCGAGCCGCGTATCTGGGACAAGGCCTGCATCCCGGCGATCTGCTTCACCGATCCGGAAATCGTCTCGGCCGGCCTGTCGCCGGCGGAAGCCAAGGCGGCCGGCCTCGAGACCAAGGTTGGGCTCTTCCCCTTCCAGGCGAATGGCCGCGCCATGACCCGCCATGGCGAGGCCGGTTTCGTGCGTATCGTCGCCCGTGCCGACAACCATCTCGTCCTCGGCATCCAGGCCGTCGGACAGGGCGTCTCGGAGCTCTCGACCGCCTTCGGCCTCGCCATCGAGATGGGCGCGCGGCTCGAAGACGTCGCCGGCACCATCCACGCCCACCCGACTTTGGGCGAGGCCTTCCAGGAATCGGCGCTGAAGGCGCTCGGCCACGCCCTGCACATCTGAGCCTTGCACATCTGAGGCGAACGCAGGCCGGCACTCAACCCGGCGAGGGTTGACGTGGAGGCCGAGGCCGCTTCGACTGGCAGGACGGGTCAGGACGACCCGCCCTGACTGCCGGAGCTTTCTGCCGTGACCGAACCCTGCGATCTCGATGCCGTCACCGCCCGCCGCCTGATCGGCGAGAAGAAGCTCTCGGCCAGCGAGCTGCTCGAAAGCTGCCTCGCCCGCATCGATGCCGTCGACCATGCCGTCAACGCCATGGTGGCGCGTGACGATGAGCGCGCCCGCGCCACCGCGAAGGCAGCGGATGCCGCCACCATGCGTGGCGACGATCTGCCGGCGCTGCATGGCCTGCCGATCGGCATCAAGGACCTGGAAGACGTCGCGGGTCTCCGCACCACCTATGGCAGCCCGCTCTTCGCCGACCATGTGCCGAAAGAGGACCAGGGCATCGTCGCCTCCGTGCGCAAGGCCGGCGCTGTCATCGTCGGCAAGACCAACACGCCGGAATGGGGCGCCGGCGCCAACACCCGCAACGCCGTCTACGGCGTCACCGGCAACCCGTTCGATCCCTCGCGCTCGGCCGCCGGCTCCTCCGGCGGCTCGGGCGTCGTGCTCGCGACCAATATGGTGCCGATCGCGACCGGCTCGGACACCGGTGGCTCCCTGCGCAACCCGGCCGCCTTCAACGGCATCGTCGGCTTCCGCCCGACCCCTGGGCTGGTACCCAGCGACAAGCGCCCGCTCGGCTGGAACCCGCTCTCGGTGCTTGGGCCGATGGCGCGCACCGTGCCCGATCTCTGCCTCCTGCTCTCGACGATGGTCAGCGACGACGCCGTCGATCCGCTGGCGACGACGATCCATGGCAAGCAGGTCAGGCGCGCCGAAGACTTCGCCCGGCCGGACCATTGCGATCTCGCCTCGCTGAAGGTCGCGATCACCCCGGATTTCGGCTTCACGCCCACTGAAAAACACATCCGCGAGGTCTTCGCCGACAAGGTCGGCCGCTTCAGCAAGGTCTTCGGCCGCGCGGACGAGGCGACACCGGACTGCTCCGGCACCGATGAGAGCTTCGAGGTGCTGCGCGCCGTCTCCTTCCTCGCCAGCCATCACGACCGCTCGGTCAAGACACCCGACAAGGTCGGCCCCAATGTCCGCGCCAATGTCGAGGAAGGGCTGCGCTATGGCGCGCTCGACGTCACCCGCGCGCTCAAGCAGCAGACCGTGCTCTATCACGAGTGGCAGCGCTTCTTCGAAACCTATGACGTCATCCTCTCGCCGGCGATGACGCTCTCGCCGCGGCCCTGGTCGGAGCTCTACCCGGCCGAGATCGACGGCAAGCCGACGCGGACCTATTTCCATTGGCTGGCGAATGCCTATGCGGTGACGATCGTCGGCCATCCCGCGATCTCGCTGCCGGTCGGGCTCGACCGCAACGGCATGCCCTTCGGCCTGCAGATCGTCGGCCCGCGCGGCGGCGACGCCAAGGTGCTTGCGGTCGCGGCGGCGCTCGAGTCACTCTTGGCCGGCGATCCGCTGACGGCGCGGCCCAAGCCCGACATCGCCAGGCTGAAGGCCGCGCCGAAGCTGGCGGACAGCCCGAATTTCCTCGGCTTCGACTAGAGCATTTTCGAGCGAAGTGGGTACCGGTTCGCCTGAAGAAAATGCGATAAAATAAGAAGCTAGAGCGTTTCCGAGTTTCGGGGAAACGCGGAACGCTCTAGTCGGAGCCAGCTTTTTTCATCCTATCAAGCAGCAGAAAGAACCGGGTTCATCGGCAGTCAGATTCAATCATAAAAGGGGAGAGATATATGAAGCGTCGTCAGTTCCTGCAGGGCACGGCAGCCGCCGCCCTGTTCGCTCCAGCGCTCGCCCGAGAGGCGCTGGCGCAAGCGCCGAGCGCAACCGTGCTCAAGATGGCGCCACAGGCCAACCTCACCTCGCTCGATCCGATCTGGACCACCGCAACCGTCACCAACAATCACGGCTACTACGTCTACGACACACTCTATGGCGGCGATCTCGACCTGAAGCCGCAGCCGCAAATGGCTGAAGGTCACGAGATCTCCGCCGACGGCAAGGTCTGGAAGATCAAGCTGCGCGAGGGCCTCGCCTTCCATGACGGCCAGCCGGTCCGCCCCGCAGACTGCATCGAGAGCCTGAAGCGCTGGTGCCAGCGCGACCCCTACGGCCAGCTTCTGATCAAGGCCGTCGAGGCCTGGGGCGCGCCGGACGAGCGCACCATCGAGATCAAGCTGACGAAGGCTTTCCCGATGATGCTCGACTGCATGGCCAAGGCGGACAACCCGCCCTTCATCATGCCGGAGCGCCTGGCCAAGACCGAGGCGACCAAGCAGGTCACCGAGATGACCGGCTCGGGCCCCTACAAATTCGTCGCGAGCGAGTACGTCTCGGGCAGCCGCGTCGTCTACGAGAAGAACGAGGCCTACAAGCCGCGCAGCGAGCCGCCGAGCCGCAATGCCGGCGGCAAGGTCGCGCATTTCAAGCGGATCGAATGGCCGATCCTGCCCGACCCGGCGACCGCCGCCGCCGCCCTGACCAAGGGCGAGATCGACTGGTGGGAGCGCCCGCTCGCCGACCTCCAGCCCTTGCTGGCCAAGAGCCCGGATGTCGTCCGCGAGGTCATCGACAAGAACGGCCGTGGCTCGATCATGCGGCTGAACCACCTTCAGCCGCCCTTCAACAATCCCAAGGTTCGCGCCGCGGTCCGCCTGGGCATCAACCAGGAAGACTATATGCGGGCGTCGCAGGGCGACGACACCACGGCCTGGCAGGTCTGCCGGAACCTGTGGTGGCGTGGCACGCCCTATTACACCGGCGAGCTCGAGGACCTGATGCCGCAGAGCCTCGACAAGGCCAAGGCGGCGCTGAAGGAGTCCGGCTACAACGGCGAGAAGGTCGTCATCATCAACCCGACCGACTTCCCCGATATCGGCCCGCTCGGCGATGTCACCTACGAGTTGCTGAAATCGATGGGCATGAATGTCGAGATGGCCGCCAGCGACTGGGGCACGGTGATCCAGCGCCGCAACAGCCGCGAGCCGGTCGAGAAGGGTGGCTGGAGCATCTTCCATACCACCGGCGCGGCCGTCGGCTGGGGCAACCCTGCCCTGTCCAACCTCGTGCGCGGCCCCGGCGACAAGGGCTGGTTCGGCTGGTGGACCAACGCCAAGGCCGAGGAGATGGCCGAAGAATGGCTCTACGCCCCGGACGAGGCCAAGCAGAAGCAGGTCGCCGTCGCGCTCGGGCGCCTCGCGCTCGAGGAATGCGCCACGATCCCGCTCGGCCAGTTCGTGATCAAGACGGCCTATCGCAAGGGCCTGACCGGCATGCTGCCGGGCTCGGCGCCTTATCCTTGGGGGTTGAAGCGGGGGTGAGATTTCGTCGTCATTCTCGGGCGAAGCGAAGCGCAGACCCGAGAATCTCGTGACGAGGAGGCTCTAGTCGGAGCCTCTTCCGGCCTGAGATGCTCGGGTCAAGCCCGAGCATGACGCTCCCTCAATTCGCCGCCACAGCCGCCGACCAGGGCGAGGCGGCGTCGCTGATGCCCTCCTGCCCGTCCTGCCCGGTCCGCACCATGTTCGGGCAGGCGAAGTTGAGCGGCAACACGCCGTGCTCGACCACGCTCAGCGGACCGGCTGCCGCCAGCGCATCGAGCGTCCCCTCGGGCAGGCGTGCATCGGCGCTGGTACCGTCTGGCCCGGAGACGTCGATGCGCGGCTGGTGCGCGGCATCTTCCAGGCTCATGCCGCTGTCGAGGGTGAAGGCCAGCATCTGGTAGACGCTGGCGAGGATGCGCCGCCCGCCCGAGGCGCCGGCGCCGTGGCGCGGATAGCCGCCATCGGCTGGGGTCACCACCACCGGGCACATATTGCACAAGGGGCGAGCGCCCGGCGCGATCGCATTGGCGCTGCCCGGGCGCGGGTCGAACCACATCATGCCGTTGTTCATCAGCACGCCGGTGTCGGGCAGGACGAGACGGCTGCCCATCGAGGAGAGCAAGGTCGTGGTCAGCGCGACGATGGTGCCTTCGCCATCGACGACGGTGAGATGCGTGGTGCAGGTGTCCCCCGGCTCCTTCGCAGCTTGCGCCGCGCCGAGGCCTTCGAGCCGGCTGGCATAGGCCTCGCGCATCACCTGCGAGAGCCTGGCGAACCAGGCGGAGTCCGGCCCACCCTCCGGAGGCGGGCTCGCGGCCATGCCCTCGACCACCGCCTGCAAAGTCGGCGCGGCGGTCAGTCCGCCGGCGGTGTGGATCCGATGCGTGCCGCGCCAGTCGATCACCGGCGCCTCGCGCACGCTCGCGCGGCAATCGGCGAGGTCCTGCGCGTCGACGACACCACCAACCGCTGCGATGTCGGCCGCCAGCCGCCTGGCGAGATCGCCGCGATAGAAATCATCGAGCCCGGCCTTGGCGAGATGCTCCAGCGTCGCGCCGAGATTGCCGAGCGTCCGGAAGCCCGGCACGCCCTGATAGGGTGGCACCGGCGGCAAGCCGCCCGGCAGATAGATGCGCGCGCTCTCCTCATAGAGCCGAAGCACCGCGGCCGAGGAGGCGATCTTCAGCGTCGTGTACCAGTCTTGCGCCAGCCCGCGCTTGGCCAATGCGATCGCAGGCGCGAGCAGGTCGGAAACCGGCATGCTCGTCCCGAAGCGCTCCTTCAAGGTCGCGTAGCCCGAGACCGAGGACGGGATGCAGAAGGACAGCGGCCCGTGGATGTTGCGATCGCCTTCGACCTCGGGCCAGGCGAACAGGTCGAACTTCATCGCGCCTGTCATTGGGTAGTCGGCCGGATCGGCCCGGCGCGGCGCGACAGGGCCGAAATCGACGACCTGCGCCCGGCTCTCGCCGGCCTTGAGTACGACGCCGAAGCCGATGCCACCGAGCCCGCTGTTCCAGGGCTCGAGAGCCGCCAGCGCGAACGCGGTTGCGACTGCCGCATCTGCGGCGTTGCCGCCCGCTTCCAGGATCGCCGCCCCCGCGGCCGCGGCCTCGTGGTTCTGCGAGACGACGACGCCCTTGCGCCCGCGCGCCGACGGCTTGGTCAGGCTCCAGTTCTGGGTGCGGTAGGCACGGGTGCGGCGCGGCTCGGTCGTCATTGGGCAGGATCCAGTCTGATGGGAACGCCATCGTGGCATGCCCCCATCGACGCGTCACTTGAGGATGCCTCAAGCCTGCCCCGCGACGAGCGCTGGCTCAGTGCGCCTGGCGCTCCTCGCCAGGCAGATGCGCCACCGCCTTGATCGGCAGGTGATCGGAGGCCAGCCGCGACAACTCGGTGTCGTGCAGCTGAACCTGCGCGATCGTCTCGGCGGGATAGGCGACGATGCGGTCGAGCGCCCAGATCGGGAAGCGCGCAGGAAAGCTCGGGATCGCCGCCTGCAGCGGCCCGAACTTCGGCGCCAGCCCGTGCAGGCTCGATTTCTTGCCGATCCGCCATTCGTTGAGATCGCCCATCAGGAAGATCGGGCGCCCATCCGTCGGCTTGGAGGCGTTGATCAGCGTCTCGACCTGGCGCGAGCGCGAATGCCGCAGCAGTCCGAGATGTGCCGCGACCACCCGGATCGGCGAGCCGCAGACGGTGAGGTCGGCGATCAGCGCGCCGCGCGGCTCGACCCCGGGGAGGACGAGCTGCCGCGTTGCGGTGACCGCGCCGTCGCGGAAGAGCACGACATTGCCGTGCCAGCCATGGCCCTGCCAGGCGCTCTGCACCGGCACCGGCTTCAGGCCCGTGCGGCGCTCGAGCCGAGCAAGGTCGAGGAGGCCGTTGCGCTCGCCGAAGCGCTGGTCGGCCTCCTGCAGCGCCACGACATCGGCGTCGATCTGGCGGATCACCTCGATGATCCGGTCGGGATCGAAGCGGCGATCGCGACCCACTGCCTTGTGGATGTTGTAGGAGGCGATTTTCAACTCGGTCGCCGGTGCCGTATTGGCGAGCGCCTGCTGCCCGGCGGCCTCGCGCGTCCAGCTCGACATCTGCGGCGGCCGCAGCACCCTGATCCGACGCAAACCGCGCCCTTCGAACTCCAGCATCCGGCCGGCATCTCCAATCGCTCGCCCAGGCTCGTTAGCAAGAGCCTTGCCAAGATCAATCCCCGAAAGGCGCGACGGTTCGATCGACCCCGGACGAACGACTCGCATCGGCTCTCCGTTAGCGGAAAAATCGGATCGGCGCAGCCTGTCGAACAGCAGGTCTCGACCTGTTGATCGTTGCCATGGCGGCGAAGACTACGACACCGGCGCGATATCTGCGGCAAACTGCATTGGCTCGCCTGCCGCCGGATTGCGCACCAGCCGCGGCGCGATTGCATCGAGGAGCGGCAGCGCCGCCGCACCGAGCGCCGCGGTGAATTGCCCCGTGGTGCCGCGCTGGATGCGCGGGATAGAGCGGCCGTCGCGCCTCGCGACGGAGAGCGGCAGGGGATCGGCTGCGGCGATCAGGGCGTCTATGACGCTATCCGGCAGCGCACCGCCGATAATGATCGTCTCCGGGTCGAACAGGTTCTCCAGCATGGCGAGCACCGGCGCGAGCAGCGGCCCGGCCTCGGCAACCCAGCCCGCGACCGCCGGGTGTCCCTCGGCATGAAGCCTGGCGATGCCTGTCGCATCGACCTGGGCCACACCTGCCTGACGCAACCTGTCCTGCAAGGCCGACGGCGAGACATAGCGCTCGAGGCAGCCCTGACGGCCGCAGACACAAGGCAAGCCGTGCGGCACGGCCGGGACATGGCCGAGCTCGCCGGCATTGCCATGGGCGCCGCGAAAAGGCTCTCCGCCCAGCATCAGCCCGAGGCCGAGGCCGAGCCCGAAATAGACCAGGCAGAAATGCCGGAGATTGCGGCCGACGCCATAGAGATGCTCGCCGACCGCCGCCGCAGTCGCATCGTTCTCGACCGTCACGGAGGTCGCAAGCGCAGCGCTCATCAGCGCCGTGACATCAAGCCCGGTCCAGCCGGGGAGAGCCGTCGAGCCGACAGTGATCGTGCCCTCGAAATCGAAGGGGCCGGGCATGACGACACCGCAGCCGAGCAAACGCTCCGGCAAGCCCTTCGTCGCCCGCGCTCGCTCGAGTTCGGCCGCCGCCAGCGCCTGCACCGCTTCGACCGAGAGATTCGGCAGGGGCACGACGCGCTGCGCCCTGACCTCGCCGGTCAGGTCGACCAGCACGGTGGTGATATGGTCGGCGGCGATCTCCATGCCAGCGGTGACGCCGCCATCGGCGTTGAGCGCGAACTCGACCGGCGGCTGGCCGCGCGCCGTGCGCCGGCGGCCGAGCTCGATCAGGAAGCCCTCTTCCAGCAATTCGGCGACGATGTTCGAGACGGCCTGCGCCGTCAGCCGGGTCAGGCTGGCGATGTCGGAGCGGCCCAGCCGGCCATGCTGGCGCAATGTCTCCAGTACGACCCGCCGGTTATGGCGGCGCGCCCGCTCCGGATTGGTGCCGAGAGCAGCGCTGGGCGCGGCCGGGAGCTTGCGATGCGGCATGATGGGCAGCCTCTTTCGTCCGCTCAGGCTGCGCCGGCCATTAATCAAACTCAAGTGAATTAATCTATTGACAGCAGGCGAGCTGCGGGAAAGCATGCCTGTTGAACGTCCGGCGGCCGGGAGCGAGCATGCGGGCGGGCGTCGCAACCAGACGGGGAGGAAGATCCATGCGCGGCTTTCGCGGACTAGTCCTGGGCATCGCCATGTCGATCGGCGCCATCGCAGGCGCCCGCGCCCAGGCGGTCGAAATCGAGTACTGGCAGTACGTGTTCGACGCCCGCATCAAGGCGATGAACGAGCTGATCAAGCGCTTCGAGGCCGCCAATCCCGGCATCAAGGTCAAGCATACGACCTTCCCCTATGCCGACTACCAGACCAAGATCGCCGCCGCCGTCCCGGCCGGCCAGGGTCCGGACGTGGTCCAGCTCTACTATGGCTGGCTCGATAATTTCGTCGGCGCCAAGTTCATCCAGCCGCTGCCGCGCGACGCCTTCCCGCACGACGTGATCGAGAAGGAATTCTACCCGATCGTCCAGACGATGAAGCGCGACGGCGAGTATTACGGCCTGCCGACCGCGGTGCGCACGCTGGCGCTGTTCTACAACAAGAAGCTGTTCCAGGAGGCCGGGCTCGACCCGAACAAGCCGCCGCAGACGCTCGACGAATATCTCGAGGCCGCCAAGAAGACGGTGAAGCGCGATGCCGCCGGCAACATGCTCTCGGCCGGCGCGGTGATCGACATGCCCGGCCAGGATCTGCACTGGTGGCGCGAGGTGCTGCTGCGCCAGATGGGCGGCAAGCCCTATTCCGACGACAACAAGACCGTCGCCTATGACAGCGAGGCCGGCGCCAAGGCGCTGAACTGGTATGCCGACCTGCAGCGCGTCCACAAGGTCGGCCAGGCCGGCTTCATGGACGAGGGCCAGGCCGCCTTCCGCGCCGGGCGCGCCGCGATGACGGTCGACGGCTCCTTCCGCCTCGGCGCCTTCGGCGGCATCAAGAACTTCGAATGGGGCGTGACCGAGCTGCCGGCGAGCGCCGACGGCAAGCGCTCGAACTTCGCCAGCTACTGGGTCAACGCCATCACCGCCAAGCCGACCGGCGCCAAGCTCGAAGCGGCCAAGAAGTTCATGGCCTTCACCACCTCGCCGGAAGCGATGCAGGTCTGGCTCGACATGGTCGGCGAGCTTCCCGCCCGCAAGGCCGCGGCGGAGACGCAGGCGAACCTCGCCCACCCGATCTACGGCCCGTTCCTCAAGGCGCTGAACTATTCGCAGGCGACCATCTTCGTCGACGAGCTGGCCCAGCGCCAGGTCGGCCTCGATATGGCCAACCGGGTCTTCATCCAGAACCAGGACGCCAAGGCCTCGCTGGCCGAGGCGGCCAAGGCCGAGCAGGCGATCCTCGACCGCTTCTACAAGAAGTGATCGTGACTGCCTGAAGCCATCCCGACACGGCAGGACGCGCCATGACCGCCAATACCGAAGTCGCCCGCTCCGGCGGGCGCCTCTGGCAGGGCCTCACCTTGCAGCAGAAGCAGGTGGTCTGGGCCTGGGGTTTCCTTACCGTGCCGATCCTGTTCTACGGGCTGATCCGCTTCTACCCGACGGTCGAGGGCTTCATCATCTCGACCACGAACTGGAACCTGATGAATTCGCCCTCCTATGTCGGGCTGGCGAACTTCAAGCGGCTGATGGCCGATCCGGTGTTCTGGCAGGTGTTCCGCAACACCTTCCTCTATCTGATCATCGGCACGCCGGTCAGCCTCGTCCTCGCCTTCACCATCGCCTACCATCTCGACCGCGTCCGCTTCATGCACGGCTTCATCCGGGCGCTGTATTTCCTGCCCTTCCTGACCACGGCGACGGCGATGGCCTGGGTCTGGCGCTGGTTCTACCAGCCGGTGCCGATCGGCCTGATCAACGACCTGCTCTCCTCGGTCGGCCTGTCGCAGCAGCCCTTCCTGCGCTCGACGACGCAAGCGCTGCCGGCGGTGCTGGCCCCGGCGATCTGGGCTGGCCTCGGCTTCCAGGTGGTGATCTTCCTCGCCGGCCTGCGCGCCATTCCGACGACCTACTACGAAGCGGCCCGCATCGACGGCGTCTCCGATTTCGCCATCCTCAGGAAGATCACGCTGCCGCTGCTCAAGCCGACGATCATCTTCCTCGTCGTCTTCTCCTCGATCGGCTTCCTGCGCATCTTCGACCAGGTCTACAACATGACCAGCGGCGATCCCGGCGGCCCGCTCAATGCGACCAAGCCGCTGGTTCTGATGATCTATCAGACCGCCTTCTCCTCCTTCGACATGGGCTATGCGGCGGCACAGACCGTCGTGCTCTTCCTCGTCCTGCTCAGCATCTCGCTGGTGCAGCTGCGCCTGCTGAGGGACCGTTGATGACCGGCGCCACCCTCTCCCCCCGCTTTGCGCCCGGCCGCGTCATCGCCTGGCTGCTGCTGCTCGCCGGCGGCCTCCTGATGCTGACGCCGCTACTCTTCATGTTCTCGACCTCGCTCAAGGACTCGGCCGACATCTACGATCTCAGACTGATCCCCGCGGCGCCGACGCTCGACAACTACCGGACCGTGCTCTCGGACGGGCGCTTCCTGCGCTGGTTCTGGAACTCGCTGGCAATCGCGACGATCGTCACGCTGTCGAACGTCTTCTTCGACAGCCTGGTCGGCTACACCCTCGCCAAGTTCCAGTTCCGTGGCCGCTATCTCGTCTTCCTGGCGATCCTCTCGACCCTGATGATCCCGACCGAGATGCTGGTCATTCCCTGGTACGTCATGGCCAAGAACTTCGGCTGGCTCGACAGCTACTGGGGCATCATGTTCCCGGGCATGATGACGGCCTTCGGCACCTTCCTGATGAAGCAGTTCTTCGAGACGGTGCCGACCGACTTTCTGGAAGCGGCGCGCGTCGACGGGCTCAACGAGTTCACGATCTTCTGGCGCATCGCCCTGCCGCTGGTGACGCCGGCGCTCTCGGCGCTGGCGATCTTCACCTTCCTGAGCAACTGGACCGCTTTCATCTGGCCGCTGATCGTCACCACCAGCAAGGAACTCTACACGCTCCCGGTCGGGCTCGCCTCCTTCGCGGTCGAATCGCAGATCCAGTGGGAGCTGATCATGACCGGCGCCGCGCTCGCGACGCTGCCGACGCTCGCCATCTTCCTGCTGCTGCAGCGCTACATCGTCCGCGGGGTCGTGCTCGCCGGGCTCAAGGGATAGTTGTCATGACCGCCCATACCGACCCGCGCACCAGCGACACCTCCGTTTTCCCGGATCCTGTCTACAAGGAGACGGTGCTGCGCCCGCTCTTCGACGGGGCGAAGACGCATCATGTCGAGGGCTTCCGCGCCATCGACCGCGCCCATCTCGTCATGCTGGCCGAGACCGGCATTCTTCGTCAGGAGACCGCCTCGCGCATCGCTCGCGCCCTGCTCGCGATCGAGCGCGAGATCGACCCGGCGACGCTGACCTATACCGGCGAGGTCGAGGATTATTTCTTCCTGGTCGAGGCCGAGCTGCGCAAGCGTCTGAAGCCCGACGACAATGGCCGCCTGCACACCGGTCGCTCGCGCAACGACATCGACCACACCTTGTTCAAGCTGGCGCTGAAGCCGCGGCTCGACAAGCTCGCAGCCCAACTGCGCGCCGCCATCGCCGCAACGCTGGTTCTGGCCGAGCGCGAGAAGGCGACGCTGATCGTCGCCTATACCCATGGCCAGCCGGCCCAGCCCTCGACCCTCGGCCATTACCTCTCCGCCGCGATCGAGGTGATGCTGCGCGACCATCAGCGCCTGTTGCAGGCGCGCGAGCTCATCGACCTCTGCCCGCTCGGCGCGGCCGCCATCACCACCTCCGGCTTCCCGCTCGACCGCCACCGCACCGCTCATCTCCTCGGCTTCAAGGCGCCGTTGCGGAACTCCTATGGTTGCATCGCGGCGGTCGACTACACGACCGCCGTGTTCAGCGCGATCGAGCTGGTCTTCCTGCATCTCGGCCGGCTGATCCAGGATCTGCAGTTCTGGACCGCCTTCGAGGTCGGCCAGATCTATGTGCCCAACGCCTTCGTCCAGATCTCCTCGATCATGCCGCAGAAGCGCAATCCGGTACCGATCGAGCATCTGCGCCATCTCGCCTCGCAGACGATGAGCCGCGCCCGCATGGTCCGCGACATCGTCCACAACACGCCATTCACCGACATGAACGACTCGGAGGGCGAGACCCAGGAAGCCGGCTACCAGACCTTCGAGAGCGGCGGGCGCGTGCTCGATCTGCTCGCGGCGCTGCTGCCAGCGCTCTCGGTCGACGGCCGCCGCGTCGCCGAGACGATCCGGCGCTCCTGCATCACCGTCACGGAGCTCGCCGACACGCTGGTGCGCAAGGAAGGCCTCTCCTTCCGCGCCGCCCATGAGGTCGCCTCGACGGTCGCCCGCGTCGTCGTCGCAGGAGATGGCGACCTGCCGCGCGACGGCTACGCACCCTTCCTCGACGCCTTCCGCCATGCCGCGGGCCGCGAGCCGCAGCTCAGCCGCGAGGACTTCGCAACTGCCGTCTCCCCGGAGAACTTCGTCGCCCTGCGCGAGCGCTTCGGCGGACCGGGGCCGAAGGTCCTTGGCGAGGCCCTCGCCGGCTATCGCGCCGAGCTCGCTGCAGCCGAGGATGCCGCAGCCGCGATCGCCGGGCGCGAGGACGCAGCCCGCCGCGAACTCGACGCCGCCTTCACCGCCCTCGCAGGAGCCGCCTGATGGCCGGGATCGCGATCGACAAGCTGGTCAAGCGCTATGGCACGACGCAGGTCGTTCATGGCATCGACCTCGATATCCAGGACGGTGAATTCGTCGTCTTCGTCGGGCCGTCCGGCTGCGGCAAGTCGACGACCCTGCGCATGATCGCCGGCCTCGAGGAGATCAACGACGGCACGATTTCGATCGGCGGCCGGGTGGTGAACCGGCTCGAGCCGAAAGAGCGGAACATCGCCATGGTGTTCCAGAACTATGCGATCTACCCGCATATGAGCGTCGCGGAGAACATCGCCTTCGGCCTCTACACCTCCCAGCTCGACAAGGCCGCCAAGCGCAAGCGGGTCGAGGAGGTCGCCGAGGTGCTCGGCCTGACGAAGCTGCTGGAGCGCCGCCCGTCCGCCCTCTCCGGCGGCCAGCGCCAGCGCGTCGCCATCGGGCGCGCCATGGTGCGCAACCCCGCCGTCTTCCTGTTCGACGAGCCGCTCTCCAATCTCGACGCGCAATTGCGTGCGCAGATGCGGCTGGAGATCAAGCGGCTGCACCAGCGGCTGGGGACCACCATCGTCTTCGTCACCCATGACCAGGTCGAAGCGATGACGCTGGCCGACCGGATCGTGGTGATGCGCGACGGCCATATCCTCCAGGTCGGCGCGCCGATGGAGCTCTACGAGAAGCCGGCGGATGTCTTCACCGCCCGCTTCATCGGCTCGCCGACGATGAACATCATGCCGGCGAAGGCTATCCCGCAAGCCGGCCGGAGCACGCTGCAACTCGGCGAAGCGCCGCTAGCCTGGCCCGCTGCACTCCCGGCCGACGTCCTCGTCGGCATTCGGCCGCAAGAACTGCGCATGCTGGAGCAGGGCGAAAGCGCCGATCTCATCCTCTCCGGCACCGTCGCCGTGGTCGAGCCGCTGGGGCCGGAAACCTTCGTCCATGTCGAGGCGGAAGGCGGCTTGCTGCTCGCCTCGGCTCCGGCCAAGCACCCGCCAGCCGTCGGCAGCGCCGTCAGGCTCGGCGCCGCGGCCTCAGGCTTGCGCCTGTTCGACGCCAAGAGCGAGCGCGCCCTGTGACCTCCCGGCGGCCACGACCGGACGGGCTCGTGCTCAGCACCGGCCGGCTCTATTGCGACCTCGTCTTCCGCGGGCTCGACGCCATGCCGCGCCTCGGCGAGGAGCGCTTCGCCGACGATGTCGCGATCGTCCCCGGCGGCGGTGGCTTCATCACCGCGGCCCATCTCGTCGGGCTGGACCGACCTGCCGCCCTGCTGGCGCGTCTCGGAGAAGACCCGCTTTCGCAATCGCTCCTGCCGGCGCTCGGCCGCAGCGGCGTCGAGCTCACTTTCCTGGAGCGCGCGGCCGATGCCGGTCCGCAGCTCACCGTCGCGATGGTGCAGGACGGCGAGCGCGCCTTTCTCTCCCGCCGCGCCGGACCGGCCCGCCCGACGACGCTCCCCACCGCGCTCGGCGATCTCCGCGCCGCCCATCTCCACATCGCCGAATTTGCGACCTTGGCCGAGATTCCGCATCTGGTGACCGATGCCAGGCATCACGGCCTCACCGTCTCGCTCGACCCGAGCTGGGACGATGCGCTGATCCGCTCGCCCGATCTCGTCGCACTCTGCAACGGCGTCGACATCTTCCTGCCCAACGCCTCCGAAGCGCGTGCAATCGCCGATTGCGACGATCTCGACACGGCCGGCCGGCGACTCGCCCAGCACTTCGCGCTGGTCGTGATCAAGGATGGCGGCGACGGCGCGCGCCTCTACGAAGGGCAGGAGAGCACCGGGCTCCCCGCCGCGCCCTGCCAGGGCGTGCTCGACACCACCGGTGCGGGCGATGCGTTCAACGCCGGCTTCCTCGCGGCCTGGCTCAGTGGAAGCTCCCCCGAACGCGCCCTCGCCGAAGGCATCGCCTGTGGTACGCTCTCGGTCCAGAGTGTCGGTGGCGCCGGCAAGGTGCTCGATCCGCGCCAGGTTGCCCACATCGCCGATCAACTGCTCGAAGAGCCCTCGCGTCGCCATGGTTGAAGCCCTGCTCACCCGTGAGGCGGCCGAGGCCGCCGCCGTCGCACGCCGCCAGCACGCGGAGAACGGCGCGGTCATCGCCGATCTCGTCGCACGCCTGCGCATCAAGCGGCCGGCCTTCGTTGCGACCTGCGCGCGCGGCTCGTCCGACCATGCCGCGACCTATGGCAAATACCTGATCGAGCGCACGCTCGGCCTGCCCGTCGCATCGCTCGGCCCGAGCCTCGCCTCGGTCTATGGCGGCGAACTCGACCTGTCGCGCGCAGTGTTCATCGCCGCCTCGCAATCCGGCCGCAGCCCCGATGCCCTGCTGCTGACCGAGGCAGCCAAGCGGGCCGGAGCCCTCGTCGTCGGCTTCGTCAATGACGAGGGCTCGCCGCTCGCCGCCATGGTCGATGTGCTCGTGCCGCTGCGAGCCGGGGCCGAGCAGAGCGTCGCAGCGACGAAGAGCTTCCTCGCCACCTGCCTCGCCTTCCTGCACCTGACCGCGGAGTGGGCGCAGGACGAGGCCCTGTCCGTTGCACTGAAACAGGCGCCCAAGGCGCTCGACGCGGCCGGAAGCTGCGACTGGATGCCGGCCCTGCTCTCCTGGCACGAAGCCAGCAGCCTTTATGTGATCGGCCGCGGGCTTTCCTTCGGCATCGCCCAGGAGATCGCGCTCAAGTTCAAGGAGACCTGCCGCATCCATGCCGAAGCCTTCAGCGCCGCCGAAGTGCTGCATGGCCCGCTTGCGCTGGTCGGCCCCGGCTTCCCGGCGCTGGCGCTCGATCCGGGCGACGAGGGCAGCGAGAGCGTCAGTGCCGCGGCGACTGCCTTCATCGGTCTCGGTGCCGATCTACGCTATGCCGGAGGCGGCTGCACAGGGAAAATCCTACCCCTGCCGCCCGACCTGCCTGCGGCCTTGCTGCCGCTGGCGCAGGTTCGCGCCTTCTATGGCGCGGTCGCGACGCTGGCCGAAAGCCGCGGCCTCGACCCCGACCGCCCGCCCCACCTCTCCAAGGTGACGCGGACGGTCTGAGCCAATCTTACTTACCGAGCACGAGGTTCGGCAGCCAGGTTGTCAGCGGCGGCCACAGCGTGATCGCGGCGAGCACGGCAAGCAGCGGCAGCAGCCAAGGCACGATCGCCCGCGACATCGCCTCGAACGAGATCTTGGCGATCTTCGACGTCACGAACAGCACCACGCCGACCGGCGGCGTGATCGTGCCGATCATCAGGTTGAGCACGAAGATCAGGCCGAACTGGATCGGGTCGATGCCGAACTGCGCCGCCGCCGGCGTCAGGATCGGGATCAGGATCAGCATCGCCGCCAGCGCTTCCATGAAACAGCCGACGAAGAGCAGCAGCAGATTGACGATCAGGAGGAAGATCAGCGGGTTGCCGGCGAGATCGACCAGCATCGGCCCGACCGTCTGCGGGATTCGCGAGATCGACAGGCACCAGCCGAGCGCCGCCGCCGTCATCACCAGCGCCAATACGACACCGGTGGTCTCGACGGTCTGCACCACCAGCTCCGGCAGATCGTTCAGCGAGAAACTCCTGTAGACGAAGAGGCCGAGCACGATCGCATAGGCGGTTGCAACCGCAGCCGCCTCCGTCGGGGTAAAGATGCCCAGCATCATCCCGCCGAACAGGATGACCGGCGTCATCAGCGCCCAATGTGCCTCCTTGTAGGCAACCCAGAGCTGCGCCATGCCGGGGAAGGGATGGCGCGGCAGGTCGCGCTTTCCCGCGACATAGACCACCATCGCCATCAGCGCGCCCGCCATCAAGAGGCCGGGGATGACACCGGCGAGGAAGAGCCCGCCGATCGAGACGTCGGCGGAAACGCCGTAGATGACCATCGGCAGCGAGGGCGGGATGATCGGCCCGATCGTCGCGGATGCGGCGGTGATCGCGGCCGCCGTCTCCGGATCGTAACCCTCGTCCTGCATCGCCTTGATCTCGAGCGTGCCGACGCCGCCGGCATCGGCCACCGCCGAACCCGACATGCCCGCGAAGATCACGCTGGCCAGGATGTTGGCGTGGCAGAGCCCCCCGCGCAGCCAGCCGACGCAGGCCGTGGCGAAGGCGAAGATCCGGTCGGTGATCCCCGCCGAATTCATGATGTTGCCCATCAGGATGAACAGCGGCGCCGCCAGCAGCGGGAAGGAATTGGCCGATTGCGCGATCTTCTGCGGCACGATCCCGAGCGGGAATCCGCCGAAGAAGGCAAAGGCGATCGCCGCCAGCCCCATCGAGACGAAGAGCGGCACGCCCATCAGCAGAGCGATGAACCAGACCGGCAGGATCTGCAGCATCAGGGTGCTCATAGCGGCTGCGTCCCCGGCTCGGCGGTTTCGATCTTGCGGCCGGCGAGCACGTCGCCGATCTCGGCCAGAGCCTGCAGGATGAGGGCGAGGCCGGCCAGCGGCATCACCACGTAGAGCGCCGCGCTCGACACCGGCAGCGCGATCGATTCGACGTCCCAGGTCCGCTCGATCAGCCCGAAGGAATAGCGGATCAGGATCGCGGCGAAGAGGATGATCGCGGCCTGCGTCACGATCTCAAGCAGCCGCCCCACGGGCTTCGGCAGCAGGTCGGCGAAGACGGTGATGCGGATATGCGAGCGCCGCCGCGCCGCGATGATCCAGCCGACGAAGCCGGTCCAGACGAGCAGGTATTGCGCGAGCTCATCGGTCCAGGCGAGCGGAGCGTTGAGCTGACGCGAGGCGACGCCGAGGAGAACTGCGACCAGCAAGGCCAGCAGCAGGCCGACGGCGGCGGCACGGACCAGGCGATCGGAGAGAGCAACGAGGGATTTCATGAGCGTCCGTCTTGAGGCGCGGGGAACCCCTCTCCCGGATGGGAGAGGGGCAGGGGTGAGGGACCGCCGCTGTTTGCTGGGGTGCTACGGCGCCGTTGCGCCTTCTGCGGAAGGGGCTGGCCCTCATCCCTGCCCTTCTCCCATCCGGGAGAAGGGTTCCCCGCGCCCATTGCGGCCATTGATGTGCGCCTCAAAGCGCCGCGAGCGCGTCCCAGGTGCCCTTGCCCCATTTGCTCTCGAACTGCTTCGGCAGCGTGGCGAGCACCGGCTTGCTGAAGCTCTCCAGGTCCGGCTCCGTGACGGTCATGCCGGCGCTCTTCAGCGTCGCGACGAGGCTGCCCTCCTGGCTGGCGAGTTCCGCATCCTGCCAGGCGACCCCGTTGGCGATCGCTGTCTCCAGGATCGTCCGGTCGGCGTCCTTGAGCCCCTTCCAGAAGTCCTGGTTCACGATGACCAGCCGCGGCGTAATGATGTGGCCGGTCAGGATCAGGTGCTTTTGCACCTCCTGCAGCTTGGCGCTGTGGATGGTCGGCAGCGGGTTCTCCTGGCCATCGACCGCGCCCTGGCTCAGAGCGAGATAAAGCTCGTTGAAGTTGACCGGCGTTGCCTTGGCACCCCAGGCCTCGACCATGGCGCGGAAGGTGTCGACCGGCGGCACGCGCAGCTTGAGGCCGGCGCAGTCGGCAGCGCTCTTCACCGCCTTCGAGCCGGTGGTCAGGTGGCGCTTGCCGTAATAGGTCACCGCCGCCATGCGCATGCCGCGCTTCTTGGCGAGCTCATCGTTCATCTGGGCGAAGACCGGCGCCTTGGCGACCTTGGCCATGTGGGCAGGATCGCGCCAGAGATAGGGCGCCTCGACCACCGAGAGCTGCGGCAGGAAGGAGCCGAGCGCCGCGGCGCCGTCCGTCGTCATGGTCAGCGCGCCCGAGGCGACCGATTCCATCATGTCCTTGCCGGAGCCGAGCTGGCCGGCGGGGAAGGACTGGATGTCGACGCGGCCGGAGGTCTTCTCCTTCACCTCCTTGGCGATCCGGTCGACCATCTGCACTTGCGGGTGCGTGGTCGGCAGCATCTCGCCCCAGCGCAGCACGGTCGCCTGCGCACGCAGCACGGTCGGCATAGCGATCATGCCGCCGGCGGCGGCAGAACCCGCGAGAAAGGCGCGTTTCGTCAGCTTCGTCATCGTCGTTCTCCTCCCTGCACGGCCGGTTTTCCGGCTCGCTTCCAGCGCCTTTCCTGATCGGCGCCTGATCGCTCGTCAGTAGCTCATCGCCCTCGTCCGGGCGTTGTTGATATGCGTGCTCATCTCGGCCGCAGCCGCCTCGGGATTGCGCGATTCGATCGCGGCGATGATCTTGAGATGGTCCTGCATCACCGGGATCAGGATGTGGTTCTGGATCCGCGTCTCGTATTGCCGGATCAACCTGATTTTCAGCCAGGTGACGCGGAAGGCCTGGCTGACGATGTCGTTGTCGAGATGGTCGATGATCATCTCATGCATCAACCGGTCGACGTTCTCCGCGTCCTCGATCAGGGTCTCGTCGCCGCCCGCTTCCGCGCGCCGGATGATCGCCTCGTGCCGCTGGCGCTGCTCGGCGATCTCCTCGTCGGTCGCGGTCTGCGTATAGGCCGCCGTCGCCTCCTTCTCGAGGAAGAGGCGAAACTGGAAGGCGTTGCGGATCAGGTTGAGGTCGACATGGGCGACCTGCATGCCGCGCTGCGGCACGGTCTTGATCAGCCCCTCCGCCTCCAGCCGCGGGATCAATTCGCGGATAGCGCCAAGCGGGAAGCCCGTCATGGCGACGAGTTCGCGCTGGGTGACGAACTGGCCCGGCCGGATCTCGCGGGCGAGCAGCCGCTCGGTGAAGCTGGCATAGGCCCGCTCCCTGAGCTTCAGCGGCTCGCCGTCGCGGTCCGGCTCGGACTGGCTCATCGCACCCTCCTCAGGCCGCCTTAGCGCGGGTGATCCGGTCGAAGGCGGCGAACAATGCCTTGCGCTGGCCTTCGTCGAGCGCGACCAGCGGCGCCCGCATCGCGCCATAGCCGGCATCGCCATGGAGATGGCCGACCAGCGCCTTGACCGCCGGCAGGACCGGATAGGAGCAGATCTCGTCGACCAGCGCGTTCACCGTCGCATCCTCGGCGCCCTCGTAGACGACCGGGCGCAGCAGATGCGGGACGAGGTTGGCGGCGCCGCAGATCGAGCCCTGCGCACCAGCCCGAACGGCCCGGCCGAGCAGGCGCTCGTCGCCGACCAGGATGGCGAGCTCGCCATGTGCCTTCAGGAAGGCCTCGGTCGTCGGATAATCGCAGGAGGAATCCTTGACGCCGGTGACGACGCCCGGAAAGGCGTTCTTCAGCCGCTCGACCAGCCCGACCGAGATGTCGACCGCGGTGACCGAGGGGATGTGGTAGAGGATGGTGTTGCGGGCGGAGGCCCCGAGCTTCTCGAAGAACTGCGAGAACCAGGTATAAAGTCCCTCGTCGCCGACGCCCTTGAAGTAGAAGGGCGGCGCGACCAGCAGGCCCTTCGCTCCGACATTCAGCGCCGTCTGCGCCTGGTCGACCGCTTCGTGCAGCGAGGCGGCGGCAACGCCGGCATAGATCTGCTTGGCAGGGTCGATGCCGGCCCCGATGAGCGCGCCGAGCATCGCCGTGCGGGCCGGGGCGCCGAGCGCCGCCCCTTCACCCGTGGTGCCGAACAGCGTGACGCTGTCGCAGCCATGGCTAAGCACATGCTTGGCGTGATGGACGAGCCGCGGCAGGTCGACAGCGCCGCCTTCCCGCATCGGCGTGGTGATGGCGCAGGAGAGGCCGAAGCGGTTGGGATTCAGAGCCATTGCGAAGTGTCTTTCCGTGAAATGTCCGAGTGAGGCGTAGGCAGGGTCAGGTGCGCAGCAAGATCAGCGCCAGCGATGTCAGCCATCCTTCAGCCCTCCGGCGGAGAGGCCAGCGACGATCTCGCGTTGGGCGAGGACGGTCAGCAGCAGGACGGGAAGCGTGACGAGCAGCGCCGCGGCCGCGAGCGGGCCCCAGGAGATCTGCTCGAAGGTCAGCGAGTTGTAGACGGCGGACGGCAGCGTCCGGCTCGCCTTGCCGCCGAGCACCACCGAAAAGATGAAATTGTTCCAGGAGAAGATGAAGGCGAGGATGCCGCCGACGACGATGCCGGGCCGGGCCAGCGGCAGCGCGACATGGCGGAAAGCCTGCCAGGTCGTGGCGCCATCGATGCGGGCGGCGTCCTCCAGCTCCATCGGCACATTCTCGAAATACCCGATCATGATCCAGACGATGATCGGGATGGTGATGACGAGATGGGTGATCACCAGCGCCGTCACCGTGCCGACGAGGCCGGTGATCTGGAACAGCAGGAAAAGCGGGATCAGATAGGACAGCGCCGGCGTCATGCGCGCGACCAGGATCAGGATCGCGAACTTGTGGGCCTTGCCGCGGGCGATGCCGTAGCCGGCGGGCACGCCGACGCCAAGACCGACCAGCACAGCCCCGCCCGTCACCAGGATCGAATTCCAGAGGTAGAGCGCGAAATTGTTCTTCTCGAACACGTCGAGATAGTTCGCGAAGGTCGGCGGGTTCGGGATGAACACCGGCGGGAAGGCGGTGTTGTCGAGCTCGTTCTTGAACGAGAGCGAGATCATCCAGAGGAAGACCAGCACCGCCGGCGAGACCAGCACGAAGACCGAGGCGTAGAAGCCGAGTTTGGAGAGGAGCCGCTTCATCACGCGTTCCACTTCGACTTCTGGCGCGCATAGAGCAGCAGCAGCGACAGCATGATGATGATCACGAAGAAGATCACCACGACCGCCGAGGCATAGCCGATCTTGTAGAACTGGAAGGCCTGCAGATAGAGGAAGATGTTGAGCGTCTCCGACGCCGTCCCCGGACCGCCCTGGGTGATCACGAAGATCGTATCGAAGGCCTTCAGCGCATCGATGGTGCGGATCACGATCGCGACCATGATGAACGGCCAGACCAGCGGCAGCGTGATGTGCCGGAACATGTGCCAGGCATTCGCGCCGTCGATCAGCGCGGATTCATAGGGTTCTCGCGGCAGGCCAGCGAGGCCGCCGAGCACGATCAGCATGACCAGCGGCGTCCAGTGCCAGACCTCGACCAGGATCAGAGTCGGGATCACCGTGTTCGGCGAATAGACCCAGGCCTGCGGGCCGATGCCGACCAGCGAGAGCAGGTAGTTCAGCACGCCGAGCTGGGGATGGAACATCATCGTCCAGACCAGCGCGACCGCAACCGGCGTCGCCATCATCGGCATCACAAAGATAGTGCGCAGCAGGCCCCGGAAGGGGAATTCGCGATGGAAGACCAGCGCCGCGGCGGTACCGAACAGGATCGGCAGCACTACCGCGAGCACCGTGTAATAGAAGGTGTGCCCCATCGACTCGATGAAGCGCGGATCGCGGGCGAGTTCGACGAAGTTCTGCAGGCCGACGAATTCCTGGCCGCCGCCGATCTTCCAGTCCTGCGTCGACATGTAGAGCGTGAACAGCCAGGGGAAGACGATCACGCTGGCGATGATCAGCACCGCCGGCAGGGAAAACAGCCAGTAGCGCGGCGTGAAATCCTGCGAATCCGCCGCAGGAGCTGGCGTCGGGCTCGTAAGGCTACTGGCTGGCAAGGTGGTGCTGGTCATTACTTGCTCTGGAAACTCACACCGTCATGCTCGCCCTTGTGGCGAGCATCCACGTCTTGAACTCAAGCCTGCCCGCAGGAAGGCGTGGATGGTCGGGACAAGCCCGACCATGACGCATCCCGCGGCCAGTCGAACTGCCCTCAGCCCTGCTCGCTCTTGGCCAGCACCGGCGCGAAGGCCTCCGTCGCCTTCTTCAGCTCGGCCGCGACATCGGCGCCGCCGATCGCATTGGTCAGCGCCACCCCGAAGACGTCACGGAACTCTGTGACCGGGACGATCTGCGGCAGCGCGGCACGGGCGATCTTGGCCGATTGCAGCAGGCAGTCGAAATACTGCTTGCCGAATTTCGAGGCCTCGATCGTCGCCGTGTCGGAATAAGCCGAGGAGCGAGCCGGGGCGCCGGCGCCGGCCTTCAGCATGGCGAGTTGCTGTGCCTTGTTGGTGATGAACTGGATGTAGAGCCAGGCCGCCTCCTTCTTGGCGGAGCCGCGCGAAATACCGATGCCATCGCCGAACATGCCGGCATGATGCGCCTTCGGCCCCGGCGGGGTGACGCCATAGCCGACCTTGCCGACGATGCGCGACTTGCTGGGGTCTTCCAGCGGGGTCGCGAAGCCGATGCCGTCGAGCCACATCGCGGCGCGGCCCTGCATGAAGGTGGTCTGGCATTCGTTCCAGTTGAAGCCGACCTGTCCGACCGGACCGGTATCCTTGTTGAGCTTCTTGTAGAGCTCGCCGGCCCAGATCGCCTCGGGCGTGTCGGTCAGCAGCTTGCCATCGGCCGAGGTGGTCTCGACGCCCTGGCCGAGCAGCAGGCAGGCCCAGACCGGGACGTTGGCGTTCTTCAGGCCGCGCGAGACGAAGCCGGCAACGCCCTTGGCGGGGTCGTGCAGCTTGGCGGCGGCGACCGCCATCTCGTCCATGCTCTTCGGGTAGGCGACGCCCTTCGCGTCGAAGAGCTCCTTGTTGTAGTAGACCATCCAGTAATCGACGAAATAGGGCAGCGTATCGAGCGCCCCGTCGGCCTGGCGGGCATAGGCCACCGCGCCGGCGCCGAAATCCTCGAAGTTGAAATCGGGCGAGGTCAGCGAGGCATCCTTGATCATCGGCGACAGGTCGGCGAACCACTTGCCCTTGGCCGCCATGCGCTTCTGCACATGCAGCGAGATCGCGCTGACGTCGAAGCTCGGCTTGCCCGAGGCGAACTCGATCACCGCCTTCTGGCGCTGCTGCTGCTCCGGCACCTGCTCGGAGGAGACCTTGATGCCGGTGAGCTCGGTGAACTCCTTCTCGGCGGCCTGGAACAGGTCGGAGCGTGGGTTCTTGACGAGCAGCACATCGATCGACTGGCCGGAGAAGCGCTTCCAGTTGAAGGCGGGCTGGGCGTGCGCCTCGCGCAGCACCAGCGGCGAGGCGATGGCGCCGGTCGCGCCGAGCGCGGCAGCTCCGCGCAGCAGGCCACGCCGCGTCGGCTTCAAGATCTCGGTCATGGATGTCCTCCCCTGGACTGAACACGCGGCCGTTGCAGGCCGTCTTGGCGGGCCGTCTTGATCCTGTTCCGGCAGGCTGGCTCAGCATGGCCCTCGCCCGCCGGAATGGTGCGCACGCTAATCCGGAACGAAGGCGGTTGCAAGCTAACATGTTGACGTGCACATAGTGATGCAACACGACCGAGCACCGGGCCTCTGATGACCACTCCCACGCTTCCCGTTCGCCCTCTCGGTCGCTCCGACCTCAAGGTCACGACGCTCGGCTTCGGCGGCGCGCCGCTGGGCGATCTCTATGCTCATATCGACGAGGCGAGTGCCGTCGCGACGGTCGAGACGGCGCTCGCATCGGGCATCAACCTGGTCGACACCTCACCGCTTTACGGCCATGGCCTCTCCGAGCACCGGATCGGCGCGGCGCTGCGGCGCTCCGGCCGAAAGGACGTGGTGATCTCGACCAAGGTCGGGCGCGTCGCCGAGCCCTTCGCAGGCCGCGGCAATGGCTCCGGCTATCTCGGCGGCCTGCCGCATGGCCTGCGCTTCGACTATTCCTATGACGGCACCATGCGCTCGCTGGAGCAGTCGGCGCTGCGCCTCGGCGTCGACCGTATCGATGTCGTGCTGATCCATGACGTCGATGTCTGGACCCATGGCAAGGACGCGATCGAGAGCCGTTTCGCCGAAGCGATGGACGGCGCCTATCGCGCCCTAGACGAGCTGCGCGCCGCCGGCGCAGTCCAGGCGATCGGTGTCGGCGTCAACGAGGCCGAGATGTGCGAGCGCTTCGCCCGCGCCGGCGATTTCGACACGATGCTGCTCGCCGGGCGCTATTCCCTGCTGGAGCAGCCGGGGCTTGCCTCCTTCATGCCGCTGGCGCAGCAGAAGGGCATCGGCCTGATGCTGGGCGGCGTCTTCAATTCCGGCATCCTCGCCACCGGCCCGGTCGCCGGCGCCAAGTACAACTATCAGCCGGCGCCACCCGCGATCCTCGTCCGCGTCGCAGCGATCGAGGCAGTTTGTACCCGCCATGGCGTGCCGCTGCGCCGTGCCGCCCTGCAGTTCCCACTCGGCCATCCTGCTGTCGCGAGCTTGGTCATGGGCGCGGTCAAGCCGGAAGAGGTCGCCGATCAGGTCGCGGAACTATCCGCCCCGGTTCCAGCCGCCCTCTGGACAGAGCTGAAAACCGAGGGCCTGCTGGGCGCCGATGTCCCGGTTCCGGTCTGATCTCATGCGCATCGATGCCCATCAGCACTTCTGGAGCCTCGCCCGCGGCGACTATGGCTGGCTGACGCCGGCGCTGGGCGTCATCCATCGCGATTTCGGTCCCGCCGACCTCGCCCCGCTCCTCGCCGAACATGGCATCACCAGCACCATCCTGGTCCAGGCGGCCCCGACCGAGGCTGAGACCAGTTACCTTCTCGATATCGCGGCGAATGCGCCCTTCGTCGCCGGCGTCGTCGGCTGGACCGATTTTGACGCGCCGGACGTGGAGGAGCGTATTGCCGCTTTGGCTCGCGATCCGCTCCTCGTCGGCCTACGACCCATGGTCCAGGACATCGGGGACGACAACTGGCTAGCGCTCCCGACTCTGGCGCCGGCCTTCGAGGCGATGATCGCAAACGGCCTCGTCTTCGACGCGCTGCTGAAGCCGCGCCACATCCCCGCGATGCTCACCGTGCTGGGGCGGCACCAAGCTCTGACCTGCGTCATCGACCACGGCGCTAAGCCCGACCTCGTCAGCGGCGACCTGACCGCCTGGCGCGACGGCATCAGCGCACTCGCGGAGCACCCTGGCCTGACCTGCAAGCTCTCCGGGCTCGTCACCGAGGCCGGCCCGGACTGGACGCTGGAGACGCTCCGGCCGGTCGTTGCGCATCTCCTCACGACCTTCGGCCCGGAGCGGCTGATCTTCGGCAGCGACTGGCCGGTGGTGACGCTGCGTGCCTCCTATCCTCAATGGTTCGAGGCAGCAGAAGCGCTCCTCTCCGGCCTCACCGAGACGCAGCTCTCCGCCGTCTTCGGCGGCAATGCTCGAAAACTCTACCTCTCGCAGCGCGGACGTCAGTGACATGCTCAGGAATATCGACCCGGTCCTCTCAGCCGACCTGCTCTGGGTGCTCGCGGCGATGGGGCATGGCGACGATCTCGCCTTGGTCGACGCCAACCACCCGGCCGAAAAGATCGCCCGCGCGACCACCAGCGGCCGGCTGATCCGCCTGCCGGGCCTGACCATGGCGCGGGCAGCGCGCGCCATCCTCTCGGTGCTGCCGATCGACGATTTCGAGCCGCAGCCGGCACGGCGCATGCTGGTGGTCGGCGACGCTGCTACCATTCCGGAGGTGCAGCGTCAGGTCCAGGCCGAACTCGATCAGGCGCTCTGCCGCTCAGAGTCGCTCGCCGGCATCGAGCGCTTCGCCTTCTACGAGGCGGCGAAGCAAGCCTTCGCGGTGGTGCAGGTCGGAGATCCCCGCCCCTATGGCTGCTTCCTGTTCCGCAAGGGCGTGATCGCCGGCGAGCCCGGCTGATCAACTCATCCCTGGCCGATCAGGCCGAGGATGCCGCCGGCGATCGCGATATTGGCGACGAAACCATTGATGCGGTTGGCCCGCTCCAGGCCCTGGTGATCCCAGAAGTTGTTGAACATCGGCGTCGCCGCCACGAGGAAAGCGAGCAGCATCAGCGCCGCCAGCGAAACCTGGATGCCGCCGATGATCATCACGCCGGCGATGATCTGCAAGGCGATGCCGAGCCACAGGGTGACGGCCGGCAGCGGCACGCTGCGGGCGCCGATCAGGCTCGCCAGCAAGCTCCTGTTGACGATATTGCGCAAGCCGGCGAAAGCGAAGGCCCCGCCCAGGAGCAGCCGCCCGGCGATCGCAGCGCTCTCCGCGCCTGCCAGAAAAATGTCCGTTGCCATGTCCGTCCTCGCCCGGTGAAGCGCGCCTCACAGGACGGCATGGCCGCTGCAGCGCTCTTCCTCAGGACGAACCGGACCAGCCGGATGTGACATGCCGGCCGATTTTTTTCTCATCGGCCGTTTGCGAACCCGCAGCGTTCGCTCGCGGCGGGGATCAGGGCTTCGCGCCAGCCGCCCCCGGCATCGAGATCACCTTGCCATCGGGCATGATGATGTCGCCAGGCTTCTGGCCCGGGCCGCAATCGCCGACGCGCTTGGCCTCGACCACGAGCTTTCGTTCGACCGTCCCGGCCTGGCCGGGCATGCCTGTGAGCTTGGTAGTGCCTTCGGTGCGCACGCTCGTCTGGAAATCGCCGGTGACGACGCTGCTGCCGACCGCCTTGATCTGGCCGATCGCGCACTCGGTCGCGACGGCATAGCCGGTCGCGGTCTTCGTCACCTCCATTTTCGAGCAGGCGGCACCAGCCATGCCGCCGACCATGGCGCGGTCGGTGCCGGGACCGACACATTGCTTGGCACTCGTCTCTCCCTCGGCGCTCGCCGACTTGCTCTCCCAGAGGCCCGGCTTGCGCTGCGGAAGCTCGTCGGCGAACGCCGGAACGGCCCCGAGAACGCTGGTTGCGACGGCGATGGCGACTGCCCTCATGCTCAAGTCTCCTCGGCTGTCCGTAAGGATCGATTCGGGGCCGCAAGACAGAGCCGGGGCGAGAGGCGATTTTAGGGCGATGGGCCTGGCGCATCGAGCAGCCGGCAAGATGCCGTCGAAAATGGTGCCCCTGGCCGGGATCGAATATTCTTCGTATCGCGTTGAATTATCGTTGCAATTATTTGCATCATTGGAACGAAGGCCAACAAATAGGCCAACATTTTCCGCGGCGTCCCGCCCGCTTCTAGCCATCGTCCGCACCCTACGCGCCGTCCACGATACGGAGCGAGATTGCTTGCCAATGTTGCTTCACGGCGACAGCGCCCTGAGCATAGGACGCCCCACGAGGAAGGGCTAGCGCCTCACATGTATCCGGCTGCATCGCGGCAGTATCCGAGGTCAGCGCCTGGCAAGTCCGGTTGAGCGCAACAACCAGCATTCCGGGCGACGACGCCTCAACCTCTTCCTCGCGAGCGCTCGATACGAGCGCCCGGAAGGCTCGCCGCAGCGTCGGCTTGTCGTCGCCGCCGATGGCGTCGGTAATGTCGCGGAGCTTCATGCCACACACCCGCCATAGCGATGCTGGCCGCCCCATTGCTCGGCTTGGCCGTCTGAATCGGCGATGCCGTTATCATCGCGCTCGCCTTCGTCGTCGCACTGTGCGCCCTCGTCCTCGCACTGCGCCCCCTCATCTTCGCAATCGCCGTCGAGCTGATCCATGAAGGCGACGATGCCGCCGGCTATCGCATCGAGCCGGCGCCGCAGGCCGGCCGCGCTGTTACTGGAGCGCGAGAGCCGTTCCGCAACCTGCCCCAAGATCATGAGCACGTCGCGAGCTTCGGCCGGTGTCAGCTCTTCGGCTTCGTGAGGTTGAGCGAAGAGCGGGAAAAGGTTCTCGACCGCGAGGCTCATGACCGCGCTCCCCTTTCGACGCGCGCCTTGAAGGCGAGCGCATAGGGGAATTCTCGGTCCCACTCCTCGGTACAGCACGCCCAGCGGCGCGGCTTGTCGAAGCTCTCCGGGTCTTCCCAGCGAGCGGCAAACCAAGTCGGATAGCCGGGCACTGCTTCGAAGGTCGCGCCGCAGCGATCGAGATAGGCCATTGCGCGCGAAACGCCGGCAGCAAGGCCAGGGTCTTTGCGATTGCGAAGCGTGATAGCGGCCTTCATGCTCACGACTTCGGCTTGTGGCAGAGCCCTCATCGCCGGATCTCCAGCGGAATGACGCGCCTGCCGATGACCAGTTCCCCGTCAGCGAAGACGACGGGCAGATGGCCGTAGAACGAGAACGTCGGCAAGGTGACCGGCTTCACGGCAAAGGAGCGCGCCGGTTTGCCCTTGCCGCGGCTGCGGTTGATGCGAATCGGGCTCATGCCAGCACCATCGCGGCGAGCGCGGTATGCAGATTGCGGAGCGCCTGTTTCGGCTCATCGTCGATGAAGTCCGCATCGCGCTCCAGAATGACGCCAAGGAGCGCGGCTGCACCGGCAGGCGTCGTTGGCGTCATTGTATAGCAGGCGTCGGACGTGCCGGCCCATGCGTCGTACATCCCGGCAGCTTCCTTGTCCAAGGCTTCGGCCTCCGGAGATGAAGCGTCCACCATGGCGCAGCAGCGCACCCATAGAGCCTCCTGCTCGGCGCAAATCTGATGGAAGCGAGCGCTGAGACCTAGCAGCTCGGCATCATCCGAGGCGGGCACATAGGGCGCAGCTTTCAGGATCGAAGCGGCGGCTGGCGCGAGAGCGCCGCCGGGCGGCAGGGCCGGGACAGTGACAGCAACGGAAGTGAGAACGCCTTTGATCGCGGCGCGACGATTGAATGCGGACATGCAAGAGCACTCCTCTAGAAAGGGACGAGTCAGGGGGCGGCAGCGTGTTCAAGCCGCAGATTTGGAGTGACGAAGGATCGACGCCGCGATTTTTCCGTGCCAGTCCGCCGACGCGGGCTTGAAGGCCCGCTGCCATCGCTCGACACTGTTCCAAGCCTCCAAGGCTTCGGCCTTGATAATCAGGCCTTCCATGGTGTGGTCGGGCTCGGCCATGATGCGGGCGACGTGATCAGCCAGCGCGTCCGTTGCCGCATGATGGGCCTTCCATGATGCTTCGTACCCAGAGGCCCTGCGGATGCGCTTGGTTTCGGCCTCGTAGGCTTCGGCCAGTTCGAGGCAGCGCCGGTCCTCCGACATCGCGGCCTCCCACTGTTCGCGGGTTCGGCCCTCCAACGTCCCGAGCTTCAAGAGCTTCTTGCTCTTCAATGCCCGCTGCGCGCGGAGCACTCCCCAGCGGAAAGAATAGGAGGGGATGAGCTGGCGCGGGTGCTCCTCGTTCGGACGCGTGTGCGCCGCGCCTTCAAAGGTTTCTTCCCATCCGCTCAAGGCGCGATTGCTGCCGGGCTGGGTGATTTCGTCGGGGGCGGATGGCCAGAGCGGGGACCATTTAGCTTTGGTATCACGCTGATGCTTCCACGCGGCGTGATACCGATCCACGAGAGCCGGCATTTCCTCCGCCAGCCGAAGCAGCTCGGGGTTTTCGGTCGCTGTGGGCGTGGGGCCAACAGCGGCACTAGCGGTCGCGGCGGCGGTTGATGCAGCCGCCAAACCCAGCAGCATGCGGCGACGATTGAAGATGGCCGCGGGCAAGCCAGTGGCAACTGCCCGAACGGTGGCGTTCAGCATTGGTCTTCTCCAGCGATGTTGGGAGGCGTTGAGGGTTAGGCGGTTAGCGGTTGTCGGCGGCGCTTCCATTCGCGAGCGGCTTCGCGCTCCATGGTCGCGAAAGCCCGCTCAGGCGCGGCGCGGTTGAGCTTGAGGCAGCCGGTGCGGCCGAAAACGCGGACCTCGTAGCGCTTGCTCTTGGCGCGTAGCGGCTGGTGATAGATATCGGCCAGCACGTCAGCGCCGTCATGAGCCTGAGCCTCTAGTATCGGCTCGGGGTAGTGCGTCGGGTTCGGGTCGAACCACGTCACGCGCGACCAAACGAGCGGCGAGCCGTCCTTGGCGGCGAGAGCGATGCGGTCGCGAAGGGATGACAGGTCCATCACGCAGCCTCCGCCTCCCGCTCGCTGTCGATAAGCCGAAATGCCTCTTCGGCCTCCTCCAGAGTGCACTCGCCTAGCGTGACCTCGCTTTGCAGCAGCAGCTCGATACGGTCGCGTCGATCATCGTGGGATTGAGCGGGGAGCCGGCGAGCGCGGGCGGCGAGTTGATCGCAGAGCTTACCGACTTCGACAGAGACATCGTCCAGGGTTTCGCCAGCCGCATTTAGCAAGCCGTTGTCCTCTCTCTGAAAAACGCTCCTGCTCATCAGGCCGTTAGTCACGTCTTTTATGGTCTTCAGCGCTTCGAAGAGCGCGAGCAATTCGCGCGGCTTGAGGGTCGCGAGGTTACGATTCATGGCTCACGCTCCAATGTGGTTGAGGGCCGCCTGAAGTCGATCGACGGCGGCGAAGTTCACGCGGTCGCGGTAGTTCTCGCTGGCGATGGCCTGCCGGATCGCGGCGGCATCATTCCCGTAGGAGGCGGCGACCTTGGCACTCTCGACAGCGCGGCCGGCGAGATCGGCGCGGATGCGGGCTTCCTGCTCGGCGCGCTGGCGCAAGTCATAGGCCTCGCGCTTCGCTTCGGCCCAAGCCTTCCGCAGACCGCGGGCCCGCTGGTCGTTCCGCTGGGCATCCGTGCGGCAGAGTTGAAGCGCGAAGCGGATGTGCAGGAAGGCCCGGCGCATGATGGCGGCCTTGTCGAAGGCGATGCCGCTGGCAGAGAGTTCGGCGAGGGAGCCATGCATTGCCGTTGCTCCGGCGATCAATTACGATACCTGAGGTATAAATCGAACCCTGAGGCCATGTCAATACCTCAGGTATCATATAGTTCCTGAGGGATTGAAATGGCACTTACAAGTGAGCAGCTCCGGGCAGCTCGGGCACTCCTGCGGTGGGAGCAAAAGGACGTCGCCGAAGCCTCTAAGGTGTCTCTGCCTTCGATAAAGCGGCTCGAAGGCAAACCCGGCGTTCTTGGCGCTCAGGATCGGACAGTAGATGCGATCCGATCAGCGTTGGAGGCCGCTGGGGTCGAGTTTATTCCTGAGAACGGCGGCGGCGCTGGCGTCCGCCTCGCGAAACGGGCGGACGGAACGAGCGGCGAGCACTGATTACGTCCCTGTGGAACGTGCTAACATCCTTGCGCGACCGCTGATCCCGCCTAGCGCACGAGCGTAGAGCGCGAGCTATCTTTCCTAGATCCCGGAGAAGCCTACAACTGCAAGCATCCTTCCCCTGACGAGGCGCGTAACCATCCATCCATCGACCAGGCGCTGGGCAAGCTTGGAGGCTGGCGTCGGGAGCCTGCTCGTAATCCACCTTATCCGCCCGCTTCTAAGCGAATGGGGTTGGTAGCCTTCCGCGTTCCGACTTGATCGCGAAGCGACTAATAGAACCGCATTGGCCCCAATCTTTGGATCATCAGCATGACCGAGCCTGCCAGCATCCTATTGAGCCGCGTGAACGGACATGGTGCCTCTTCGGGCGGGCGGAATAGCTGCCTTGATCTGACTGACAGCAACGGGCGCCGCTTCATCCTTCATATCCCACACCTGATCGAGGGTGATTTCCTCTCACGGTTCGAAGCCGCCGCAATGCACGCGGCCGACATGCGCGGCTCGCCTTCCAGCGCCGACGTCGTCAGCGCTGTTCTGGCTGAACAGACCAGCTTTGTGATGGCTGACGACGGGACGCTGATCCTGAGAACAAAGACCCGCGCTGGCGTCGATATCGATCTCAGCTTTGACGACGCCACCGTCGCCGAGCTTCGCACACTGTTGGGCAGCAGAAGCTAGCGAGCGGCCACGGCTTGGCCGCCGCCCTTGCCGGAACCAAGACTCGAACAGGGAGTTTCGCCGGGGCTCGCCCTGGAGACGCAAATGTCATCTATTGCTCGCATCCTGTTCGTAAGCACCGCGCTCGCACTGACCGCGTGCAATCCTGCCGATATCCAGCCGAGCGGAAACGCGAGCGTTCCGGAACCTGCGAAGCCGGTTGATCTGAGCCGCTACATCGGTCGATGGCACGAGCAAGCCCGATACGAGGCAGGCTTCCAGAAGGATTGTGAAGCGGTTACTGCCGATTACGCCGCGAAGCCTGACGGATCGATATCTGTCGTAAACTCGTGCCGGGAGGGGGCGATTTCCGGCCGATTGCGCACTGCCGAAGCGACCGCCAAAGTCGTCGAGAGTTCGAACGGCACCAAGCTGAAAGTGAGCTTCTTTGGACCGTTCGAAGGGGATTATTGGGTGCTCGATCGAGCGCCGGACTATTCATGGTCAATCGTCGGCGAGCCGAGCGGCCGCTACCTTTGGCTGCTCACTCGGTCACAGCGCGTTAGCGAGCGGGAATATGCACGCCTCGTCGCCCGGGCTCAGTCGCTGGGATACAGGACGGACTTATTGAGGCGCACCGCACAATAGCGCCCCAGCTTAGCAACTGCAGACAAACAGGGGCGCCATCAAAGATGCCATGAGCGCTCACCGCTTCGGTAGCCACAACTCTCTCGGATTTACGTCGCGACTACGGCGTTCTTCCGCCTCACGGTCCATCTGAATTCGCGCCTCAATCAACGCAGTTTCCAGGAAGTATGCGAGAGTTCCATAGCCCTGTGCGTTGGCATCGGCGACGAGGGCCTCAATCCGTCCAACTAGATCGTCGACGCGCCGAAGCGGAACGCGAGGCACGCCCGATCCGATCTTGACGATATCTGCCATGGCGCGAGCCTCCCTTAGTCAGGGTATTCACGCGCGAGGCGGTCGTACAGGCCCTCGTCAGCGACATCGGCCAGCTTGGCTGCCTCGATTTCATCGGCCGGCACTGTTCGGCCGCCATGGCAGCGTTGGAAAGCGTAGGCGGCGCGTTGGTCGGCGAACCTGATCCGAAGCTGCCCAGTCTCGCCAAGGACAGAGCCAATCTCCGCATCCATCTGCCACTCAGCGATCCAAGCCTCGATCTCGCGCAAGCGCGCATGAAATCGACTGCGGTCAATATCGATCAACACGTGAAAGGGACGACATTCTGACATTTCACAGCCCTTACCGGGATAAATCAGCAATCAATCCCCGGCGTTTCCAGTGGCCCCATACTCGACGTCAGCATCCAGAGGATCAACGATCATCCTCTCGATGCTTCAATTGCCAAACTGGAGAAACCTAATGGCTCTGTGGTTGCCCCGCTGATGCGCAATCGGGAGGAAAACGACACCAGCGGGGCTTGAGGCGATAACCGTCGCCTCCTCGGTTCAGGCTTACCTGAGCGGTGCAGATCAGGCCGCCTTGAACTCGTCCGATAGGAGGCGCCGAACTCCGTTAGAGATCGAATTTACGCCAGCCTTGAGTTCATCGATGTCCTCGCCGATAGACCCGTTGTCGGTGCAGATTTCGAGCAGAGCAAGGACGCCTGGCCAAGTCGTTGGGATGGTAGCCAGTGCTTTCTCCAACGCGCCTGCCCATCTCTCATGCATTCGCTCAAGATTTTTGTCCTCGCTTGAACACCCCTCTGTTTTCGCGAGAACCATATAATCATTGTATATCACTCGATATTTTATTGCAGCAATCAGGGCAGGATCGTGGATTTTCGCAGGCGCCTCCGCTCGGGCAAATGCCCGATGGTTAGCCTTATTCATGATTGCTTCCCCCATCTGAGTTGTTCGCATACTTACAAACACGAATCACTCAGGCCAACGCGACTAGGGTAATCTCCTTAGATCTCCCATAAGTTGCAACATCAATGTTTTTCGGTTGCAACGCATAGGCAGTATGCAGCTCATGAATGCGTGAGCCGTCTCAGATACGCCTCGTAGGAGGCGCGCATCGTCTCATTATCGCCGAACTGCCTGTCAATTTCAGCAGCCATGCGGTCAAGTTCGCGCCGCCGCTTCAGGATGTCGTCGTGGGCCATTGGATGCAAACCAAGCTCCGACAACGCTTGAGCATATTCGGCCCAAAGCAGAGCCACCTTCTCCATTCTCTCGCGCTCTTTGCGGATCACGGCTCGCTGAGCAGCCTTGCACTCCAAGGCGAATTCCTTGAACGATTTGGCCTCCATGCTCCCCTCGAAACGCTCTCCGGCATAATCAGGATTACGCAACTATAGGAAAACGTATATTAATAGATGCAACTATCACGTTAAACATCCCGGCAACGTCTAACCGCCGCCGATTTGCCGCCGGGAGGGCTGCATGGCGAACGTCCAAGGAACTCCTAAGGCAGGTCCGCCAGCCCCCCTTTGCACAAGAGCGAAACCGTGGCCGCCACCGCCTAGGCTGACCTACGATGCGATACGCGATTTTGTCGTGGCCAACGGGCGAGAATTTGGCGTCGAGTTTCTCGTCGCGATTAACCGCGATGGCCAGCTAATCCAAAGCACCAGAGGCTCTCGCTCCAATACTGGCCTGAGCCGGAAGCTTCACCGCGCATTGCTAGACCACTCCTCGCAACTGACCGTCCACCACAATCATCCAAGTGGCGCCCCTTTAACGCGCTGGGATCTTGCGTTCTTGGCCCTGCCAGGGCTCGGAACGATATTGGCCCACACATCGAACTCAGGACCAGTCCTCACATCAGTGGCGAGGCTGTCGGTGCATGGTCGCCAGGCGCTCGATCACGCGCATAGCCACGTTGGAGAGTATCGAGCGTTCCTTGACCTGTACGACGCTCTAGATCTCCCGTTCTCGTTCGATGCGGACATTCAGGAGCAGATTTTTCAAGGGCTCATCGATATTGACGAAGCCAATCTTTGCAACAAGCTTACGCTTTTCGCTGCGATGAATCGCAGCGGGCTATTCATCGTCGATAGTGAGTTCGCGCCGCCACCGCTATTTTACCGTGCGAATATTCAGCTGGGCATAGACGAGATGGCCATTCATATCGCTCGTCGGTTCGACGGCTCTGCGGGCTTGCCCTAATCGGCTCGATCGTGTGCGGGCGAGAGGCCGCAGCCTCGAAAGCCCGTTACTGGCTGTGTCAGACGGAGCCTCGCCGCCATTGCGTCGCAGTCGGATGATTCACCGGCCGCCCGTCAGCACCAATGACATCATCGGCTTGCCACCAATAACTGCCCACAGCATCACCGTTGAGGTGGCTGGCCCCGACGATAACACGCTGGCCGGCTGGCGCAGTGGCGATGTCCAGCCAACGATCGACAGCAGCCGCGGCGAACGCCTCCGCCCCATCGATGAAGTAGCCCTGATGCTTGGCCGCAAGCCTGGTCGTGGGCCGCGGCGACCGATCTGCGCTCAAGCTCGCCTCGTGCGCTTTGTCAACAAAGTCGGCGGACCTTCCTCGATCGTCAGTCATTGGTGCCTCCCTGCTTTTGCAATGAATCCCGGTGAAGTGCCTTTGGAGTTGAGACTGAAAGCGGTTCGGCCAAGACATGGCTCCGGCCCCGCGACCAATGCGAGGGTCCGCTCGACCGAGCCGCGAGATTGTTCTGCGGGGCCTGATTGGAGAGGAATCTGCAGACGACCTAGCCGCGCCGATATCGCTCGTGCGAAGCAAGCACTCGAACGCGAGCTACGTCATGCCGTAGCGGCTTGTTCCGACTCCGGTCAGATACTCACCCGCGGTCGTCTTCGGCAGCCAAAGCTTCTGCAAGATCGACCAGCTTGCGACGAACGTGATTGCTCTTGATCTTCACAAAGGCTCGGTTGAGCTGCACGCCTTCGGACGTAAGCGTGAAGTCGAGGACTTCCGAAGCGCTTGTTTGAGCAGCACCAACCAGGGAAGCCGTGGACGGCGCTCCTTGGAAAAAGACCGACACCTCAACCTCCAGGAGATTGGCGATCTGCTGCAGGCGGCTGGCGCTGATCCGGTTGGTGCCCTTTTCGTACTTCTGGACCTGCTGGAAGGTGACACCTAGAGCATCGCCGAGCCTCTCTTGGCTGACGCCTGCCAGCATGCGTTGCGTCCGGACGCGGCTGCCGACATGGCGATCGATCGGGTTCGGCTCTTTTCTTGTCATTCGACATCCCCCTGAGCCGCAATGAAGCGCAACCTGACGTAACAGTCTACGGGGGAAGATTCGCCAAGCTTGTAAGCGTGGCTCCGAAGCTCCCCCCGGAGCCACGTCTTCAGGCATGAAGCCGGATCACCGACCCGTCTTGCAGTGCACGTAGCAATGACAGCTCGTGCAAAGCGAGGTTGAGTAGCAAGACCAGCCCTGGGCTGAGCGTCCTTGCTTGCGGGATGAGATACGCAACCATCGTGGCGATGGCCTCGATCTCCTCTTGTTGCGACGGATCTTGATCAACCGCAATTGAGCTGTCGGCGAACCGGAGAACGCTGTCCGCCGCCTTCATTGACCTTCTCCCCAGGTCTCGTAGGCGCCGGGCCGATCCCATTGCCCTTCACGCCGTACGAGGATGAGACCACCGGAGTGCGGCGTCAGATGCGCGGCCGGCTGATCGGTCACTAGGTCGATCTCGTAGTAGACCTCGTCGGTGACGTGCGTCAGCCCTTCCTCGGAGCGCTGCCTGAAGCCGAGGTGCTTCCAGAGTTTGATGTAGGGATAGGAGGCCTGGCCGTAGAATCGGCTGTACCCCTTCATCTGCGCGAAGGCGATGGCGGCGCGGGCCAGCTTGAAGGCCAGACCTCCGCGGTGTTGCGGGATCAGCGCGAGCCGCTCTAGCTTCACGAAGTCCGCGAAGTACCGGATGCGGATACAGCCGGCCGGTTCATCGCCGACATAACCGATCAGATGCGTTGCCGAGAGGTCGTTGCCGTCCATGTCGTCATAGACCGGCAGCATCCTCTCGCCGACATAGGCGGCACCGCGGATAGAGGCAGCCACCATCAGCTCGTGAACCGTGTGCGCGACCTTGACGCCGAGCTTTTTCGGATCGGGATGGCTCGGCACGTAGCTGTCATAGACCGGCCGGTCCGCCGCTGGGTCCGGCGGAACCAAAGTCATCATATTGGGGTTGACCCAGTGCTTGTAGCTCGCGCCCTGCTTGAAGCCCGAGCTGAGAAACAGGCTGTGTGCCGTCGGCGTCGCCGCAATGCAGTACATTGGGAGCCCGCGCAGCCGCGTCGAGGAAAAGCGATCCATCACCAGCGACAGGCCGCCGAGAATGTTCGGCTGAGCGTAGACCAACCAGTGATAGATCGCCGCGGGCCGCTCGTGCTGCCGGCAAATGTAGCGAAGATCCGGATTGCTGCGATCGAGCCTGCCGTCGAACAGCGCGTCATGACCATCCGCGTTGAGAGGCAGATGGCACCAGAAGCCCAGTGAATCATTGCCGGGATTCTCTCGCCAAGAGCCACGATTGAAGGCAACAATGGTCTCTGGATTGTAGCGAAAGACCTTCATCACGACGTCGATAGGAGCCAGCTTCATAATATATGAGCTCGCGCCATCAAGCAAATGACCGATTATTTTCTCATTCGGAGTATAGCAAATCAACCCCTTGCCATACTTCTCCGAATTCAATCCAAGAAGATTTCTGACTTTTCGGTCAGATATCTTCTTCCCAACTGGCACAGTGTGAATGCCCATGGCCCGCGCCCCCAAGTTGAGTGAGAGGAATTCTCACGAACACTCAGACACTACCAGCGATTCAGAGACTCGGCTGCATCGGAAAACGACGCAGGTGCACTCAGAAATGACACAGTCAAAGCTCGCGCCCATGGCGACGCTGGATTGGGATGATGTCCGGATATTCCTGGTACTGGCCGAAGTGCGCAGCTACCGGGAGGCCGGGCGCATCCTTGAGCGAGGCGTCCACAATCTGCGGATGCGGTTTGAGGCCTTCGAACAAACACTGGGGCGCGCGCTCTTTGTCCGGACTCATAACGGCCTGGTCTTGACAATCGAAGGCGCGGCGCTGCGCGATCAGGCGGAGGTCATGTACAACGGCGCCCGCCGGCTTGCAGCCTCTGTGGCAAATGCGAAGGATCAACGACGCGGGGTTCGGATCGGTTGCACGGAAGGTCTTGGCTCGTTCTGGATCGTGCCGCGGCTGCTCGAACTGGTTGAGAAAGAAAAGGACATCACTGTCTATCTCAACTGCGAAGTCGCCCAGCAGGACGTCGCCAATCTCGCGGTCGACTTTTCCATTCAGTTCGACCCGCCCAGCAATCCGGATTTGGTCGTGGTTCGGCTGTGTTGGCTTCACGTCGTACTCTTCGCCAGCCAGGAATATGTGCGCAAGAACGGCAAACCCATGAGCAAGGCCGAGATCGACAATTTCAACGTGCTGGAAATCTCCGGCGCACAGATCTGGAGCCACGCCTTGCGCCTGGATGAGCATACCAGGCCGAAGGACGAGTTCGTGCGCTTCGGCACGAACACCGCCTCAGCCCAGTTAATCGGCGTGAAGCGCGGCGGGGGACTGACTGCGATTCCGACCTACAGCGAGACGATCACCACAGGCTTGGTGCACGTAGCTGAGGACTGGCTATTGACCCGCGACGTCTGGCTCGTCTGCAACCGTCAAGTGATGGATCAGCCGCAAGTGCGCAAGTGCATCACGTATATCCGCGATGTTTTCAGCCCGGCGCGGTTCCCCTGGTTCAGGAAGGACTACATCTCACCGGCAGAGATTCGCCGCTTCATTGAGGAGCACGAGCTCCAGGCACTATTTGAGGGCTATTCAGATTACAGCCATTTGCCGGCCGACCCCGCCTATGAGCTACCAGTCGACCCTATCCTGGATGCCCAAGTAGCGTAACGTCAGCAATTCTGTCATGCTGAGCAGCTCAAAATCCTCCGGTCCCGCCTGCCATAGCCGGCCGGATCGCATTTGGCGTCATCCAGCCTACCATTAAGCTGCACATCGGTGAGATTCAGTGCATCATTGAACGATTGCAGTGCGACTGGGCGTGCCGTCACTAGCATTAAGCCAGCTGGCGCATCATCTCACCCCTTAGGCTAACCCTCTCGACTCTCCACCTCCCCTTGCGGCAGGATGATCGCAACCTTAACGGGAGAGTTACGGATGCGAGTTCTGATTTTCGCTGCCACGCTTGCAATTGGCTTCGGCTCGGCTGCTGCCGCGCAGAGCAGCTTTAACTATGGCACGGGTTCCAACAGCAGGAGCCACTATGTGCAGCCGCATTTTAACAGCAACGGCTCGTACACCGACGGGCACTACCGGACGAACCCCGACAGCAGTCGCTCAAACAACTACGGTGCCTACGGGAATTACAACAATCACAATGGGGGCTACGGCGACGGATATGGCCGGTCCAAGCGTTATTGAGCGGATAGCGAACTAGAGCCTACAAGACCGATTTTCTTAGGGAGGGGCAACAATGGCCCATGATACCCGAACGCTTGGCCTTTGCGTAAAACTCTCAAAGGAAAGGCCAGGCCGACCGGATAATGAGCGTGTAATCTACACGACCGATCACAGTGTCGATCTGCTGCATCCGGAGCCGTGGAACATCGATCAAGAGGTTAAATCACAAGGTTCGCGGTACGCGTTCTCTCTGGTTATCGACGTGCGTCGCGATACTCATGAATTTTACCCGAATAGCCCTCGCTCCTACATCCGTTTTGACGTCTCTGGTCAAGCATCCGTTGTCCCCTCTCCACCGGACGAGACTGATAAATGGGTATCCAATACATGTTGGCTTGATGAACTCACTCAACACGCCGGAGCATGGCTGCGAATTAACACAAGCATTCCAGGGACTTTTATCGACCTGAATGTCCAATTCTCACCGTAGAAGGGCCGCATGTTATGGGATGGCCGAATGGTAGGACTAATCTCGTCGTCCCTCAGGGCATGAGGTATATTGTTAAGCCAAATATCTTTCCAAATTTTAGAAACATCCTTGTTCAACCGGGTGCAACCCTAGTAATTGGAACGCAAGCTTGGGCTGCCAGTCCGTGGATGCAGATTGGATGCGCCGGGGATTTCACACTGCGTGGGACGTTGCTTTTGTGTGGCTCTCCCGTGTTTGAGAGCCGAACGTACTCTTGGGACGCAACCGACGGGACGGTGCGAGCGATTGACTTTCACCAGCGTGCGGGTGGGTCGGGCGGATCTGCTCACGGAAACTCTTACTATCCTGGCGGCACTCCTGGGAAGGGAATGCACGGCAACGGCGGAGGAGGCGCTGCCTCATTCGGTGTTGGGAGAGACGCTCAGCCCAATTTAGGCGGAGACGGCGGGCGCGCCAAAGGATTTGACGGCTCTAAGTGGTCGGTCGGAGATGGTGGTCATGGCGGTGAAATTGCTGCCTCAGAAGGCGCTAGCGCGGGCAGCGGATCGGTGGGCGGTAGCGTGTCTGGCGGCGATGGCTGTGTAGCAGGCGGCGGCGGAGGTGGTGCTCGTGGGCTTCACGGAGGATTCCTCTATCTTCGCGTTCTTGGCGACTTTGATGCAGAGGGCGGAACTATTGATGCGTCTGGCATGGCTGGAGGATCGGGCGGAGCTGGCGGTGATGCCTCCCAACCCACCCCTAACAGGGCGCAATACTCCGGCGCAGGTGGCGGCGGCGGAGCTGGGGGGAATGGTGGTTTCGTTATCGTGAGCTACCGAAAAGACCTGAAAAAGGGTCGAGAGAACTTTGCTGGAGGCATAGAAGGAAGCGGAGGCGCGCCGGGATCAACTCGTGTGCGGGAGCATAAGGGAAAACCGGGACAGTCGGGAGAAGCGGGTTTACCAGGCCAAATCCACTACTTTCAGGAGCCGTAGAGATAGCTCAACAGGCGGACCAAGCCTGAGGAGGTGGGACCATCCAGCCGCCAATACTGTCTCTAGACGGTTAGCAGCGCGCCTCACAACGCGTCGTGGCGTACGGCTTGGCCAAGCAAAAATCGCTGATCAGATTTGTTGACACGTACACCAGCGAACAGGGGTGAACGCCAGCGGTAAACAGCGATCAATATATTGATATCATTGAATATTTTCTTTCATTGCGCTATTATGACCTCGTCATTGGAGGTCATCATGCAGACCGCTACCCGCAAGCGAACCGCCCATATCAATTTCGCGGCTGAGCCCGAGCTGAAAGACGCGCTCCAGCAGGAAGCTCGCCGCCGCTCAACGTCCATGTCGAGCGTCATCCGTCTCTGCGTCATCGCTCAATTCGCGGCGAGGCGATCGGACGATCGACAGGCGGTAGTTTGATGATCGAGGGTGCAGACGAACTCCCGCTCGCCGGCTTCCGCCAATCTGCAGAAGCTGAATCGGTGGCGCCGCCCCTGCCCTACGGCAAGTTCCTCGTGGGCTCGGTGCAGGCTGCCCAGCTGCTCCAGAACGTCTCGGCGCAGATGCAGACGCTGCTCCTGCATGCGCCCGGAGATCGAGAGACCTTCAACATGCTCCATGGCCAGGCTCTCGATGCGTGGTGCGCCGTGGATGAGCAGTTCAACGCGTTCCACGCTGTACGCGAGTGCAAGGGACAAGCCTGATGGCTGATGGCTACTACGATTTCAGTAACGCATTCGCCAATTTGAACGGCGCGATTGATAGCGTCGGCAAGAAGTGGGCGCGTGACGGGATCAGCCAGGATATCGAGAAGGGCGACCTCAATTCTGCTGCTGCACGCGCCTTCAGGTCCGGCGATGCCAGCACTGGCGTGGGGTTGCTCCAGATGCAGCAGAAGGCGGCTGAGCGTCAGCTTGGCCAAGATGCTGCCCGCAGCCTGATGTCAGCGCTTGGGAGCGATTCGGGCTCTCCCGCCCCCGGTGGCCTATCTCTCCGCACTCTTGGGCAGTACGACGCCGGAACCGGGAGTGCACTTCCCACCGCGCTCAACACTAGCGAAAGCGGCGGCAATTGGGGTGCTCAGAACAACGAGGTTGGCGCTGGTGGCCAGCGTGGGCATTTCGGCCGCGCCCAATTTGGACAGGCGCGTTTGCAGGAAGCTGCGGCAGCCGGCGCCATCCCACAGGGCACGACGCCCGACCAGTTCATGCGCTCGCCGGAGCTTCAGAAATCGGCTGAGAACTGGCACTTCGGGGACATTGACCGATTCATTGCCGGCAACGGTTTGGACAAGGCGATCGGCGCTTCGATTAACGGCATTCCGGTTACGGCGGAGGGTATGCGCAACGTCGCCCACCTTGGCGGCAAGGAGGGCTTGGCCAAGTTCATCGCGAGCGGCGGCCAGTACAATCCGCGCGACGCCAACGGCACGTCGTTGATGGACTATCTGAAGCTCGGGGCACGCAGCGCGACGCGGATGGCGGATGCTCCGGCTCCCGGCGCACGCTATGCCGAAGGTGGCTCCGGTGAGCGCGGGTTCTTCATCCCACCGAGCGGCCAGGGTGGCAACATGCCCCCTGTCGATGCCATGGGTAATGTGACGGGCGCGCCGTCGCAGCCGATGTCGGCGCAGAGGTTCGACCAGACCACTGCGGCAACCGAGGCCGCACCCCTACCTCCCGTCTTCCAGAGCGAGGGGCAGTCTCAGCCGTGGATGGGCTCGGCACTCGCCAATCTCGGCCGCGACGCTGCCCAGGCTGCCCAGCAGCAAGCCAGCCGAGGCGCAGTGCTTCCGCCCTCACGGCCCTACGACCTCAACGCTGATCGATTTGCGGCGGGTGGTAGTCCGGCTATCGCTCAGATGCCACAGCAGCGCTTGCCGGCTCCCGTCGAGATCGACCCGAACAGCAATGACGGCGGCTCGCGGGCCTTCGCAGCTTCACAGGGGCGCAATGCTCCGGTGGCGGGATCTGATGGCTTTGTAGTGCCGCCCGCTTCGCAGTCCGACGCGGCGGCCCTCGCTCGCGCTACTGGCGGTTCGGCCGCGCAGTCCCAGCCCCAGCCGCTAGCGCTACCCGGCGCAGGGCAGCCGGCGCAGTACACCGGCTCGGGTGCGGTTGCGCCGGTCCTGGCGAAGGACATGCCCCGTCCGACGACGCAAGCGGAGTTCGCCGAGTACGGCCATACGAGGCGTATGGAGGCCTACAAGAACGACATCGGCAAGCTGGCAACCGCTCTCGCGAATCCGAACCTGCCGGCCAATGCTCAGGCTGTGGGCGAGCTGTTCCTCAAGGACAAGCTGGAGCAGTCCAAGGCGCCCGAATCCGTCAAGGAGTACATGTACGCCAAGGCCATGGGCTGGACGACCGCGAGAGGCCCGACCGAATACGCCAAGGAGAAGCAGAACGCCCCGACCAGCGTCCAAGAATACGAGTATGCCCAGCGCCAGGGCTACAAGGGCGGCATCCTTGAATTCGAGCGCGACAAGGCGGCGAACAAGGCCAAGCAAGGCATGTCGGCGAGCGATCAGAAGGCGCTCTTCACCGCCGAAGACGAGTTGCCCAACATCGATAGCACGCTGGCGACGCTCAGCCGCGCCAAGGAGCTGAACCGCCAGACCTATACCGGCCCGCTTGCCGGCGTTGGCGGCATGCTCGGGACCGTGCCAGGCTCCGGCATCGTCCTCGACCAGCAGCGTGCGATGGCTACCCGCGAGTTCGGGCAGATCATGTCCATGGAAGCCATCAAGAGCATGTCCGCGCTCCTCAAGGGCGCTACGACCGAGCGCGAGATGGCGGAGTTTCAGCGTCTGCTAGGCGACCCCAGCACGCCGCCCGATATTCGCGAACGCACGCTCGATCGCATGATGACGTTGGCCACGCGGCAGCGCGATATCTCGCGCGGTCGCATCAATGACCTTCGCGGCAAATCCGGGCTGCACCCGCTTGAGTGGGATGCGCAGGGACGGCCTAGTGCTGGCGCGTCGTCGGGGCAGCAGCCATCAGGCCAGCGGCAAGCCCGGCAGCCTTCGCAGGCTCAGATCGGGAGTGTCCCGGCGGCAGCGATTGAGTTCCTGCGTGCCAATCCCGGCGTTCGCGACCAGTTCGACGCGAAGTACGGTCGCGGCGCTGCCGCTTCAGCTCTGGGGCAATAGACATGGCCGGGAACATTTTCGACCAGTTCGATACCCGAGCCGCGCCTCAGAGCAGGGGCGCCGCCGCCATGCACGCTCCCTCCAACGGAGGAAACGTCTTCGACCAATTCGACGCGCCGCCGCCCGGGAATTCGTCACCTGACGAATTTGCAGCCGATACCCCAGCCAGCCCGAACAATGGCTTTGCCACCCGAGCCCAGCGCGAGGGCAGCGATTCCGATTTGCGCCAGGCCGGCTATCTCGCCGATGCCGTGCGCATCCGACAGGAGCAGGACCGCGGCGGCGTCTTCGGCAACATGGATGCAGCAGCCCGCGGCTTCGCCGGCTGGATTCCAGGCATGGACAAGCTGGCGGCCGGGGCTGATGCCGCGATAGGCCTAGGCGACGGCCAGAGCTTCGGCGAGCGCTACAGCACCAACCTTGAGCGCCAACGCGCCATGGACGAAGCCGACAAACTGATGAACCCGGCGGCCCGCTATGCCGGGCAAGGCGCTGGTCTCGTCGGTACGGCTATGGTCCTGCCGGGCGTCAATGTTGTGAAGGAGGGCGTCAGGGGCGCGGCTACGGTCAACGCTGCTGCGACCGGCGGGCTCTATGGCGCAGCTACCGGCGCGGTCGAGAGCGACGGCGGGGCGGCTGACAAGGCATTGGCCGGGTTACAGGGCGCTGCTCTCGGTGGCGCTATTGGCGGCGCGGCTCCTACCTTCGTTCGTGGTGCAGAGGCATTCGCTCGCGCGACCGGAAAGCTCGCCAGCAACGTTTCGGCTCCATTCCGATCGGCGGTTGGTCCCGAGCGTGAGGCCGCCCGCCGGATCAATGAAGCCCTCGCCCGCGACGGCGTGACGGACCCGGCCGCCCGGCTAGCAGAACTCCAGTCCACTGGAGCCAATGCCGTCATCGGCGATATCGGCGGCGAGACGACGCGCCGGCTGGCTCGCTCAGCATCCAATCTGTCTTCTGAGGCCGGTGAAGCACTCTCCGGTGCTGTCTCCGATCGGTTCGCCAGCCAGGGGGACCGCGTCGTCGATATCCTCAAGGGCTTCGGTCCATCGAGCGCCGGCAAAACCTTGGACGAGCTTCAGGCGGCAGCGCGCAAGAGCAATGCCCCGGCCTATGAGTTCTTCCGCAGGCAGAGCGAGAAAGGGGCGTGGACGCCCGAACTCGAGAACCTTGCGCAGGCCCCTGCCGTGCAGGATGCCATTCGCTCGGTGGTCAAGACCGGGGCGAACAAGACCGTCGTCGATGGCATGCCGCCGATCCGCAACCCCTTCACCACAGACGCGGCCGGCAATCTTCAACTCGCCCGCCAGGCTGATGGCTCGATCGCGTACCCCAACGGCCAATTCTGGGATTACGTCCAGCGCGAGCTACGCGGAAAGGCCGGCGAGGCTGCTCGCTCCGGCAATAACGACCTCGCTCGCGACTATGGCAACCTGCGCAAGGGCCTAGTCAACCATCTGGACGAGCTGTTCCCCGCCTTCAAGACAGCCCGCTCCGGCGCTGCCCACTTCTTCCAGGCGGAGGACGCGCTTGAGGCCGGCCAGAAATTCGTCATGTCGCGCATGGCGAACGATGAGGCCCGCAAGGCTGTGGGGCGCATGCCGCCGGCCGAGCGCGAGCTGTTCGCCGAAGGCTTCCGATCGGATCTCATCGCCAAGATTCGCGAGATCGGCGACGGGCGCGACGTGGTGAAGTCCGTGTTCGGTAATCCGGCCATGCGGGAGCGCGTCGAGATTGCTCTCGGCAAGAATCAGGCGACGCAGCTTCAGGCCGCGCTCACAGTCGAAAGCGCCCTCTTACCGTTGCAGGCGGCGGTGAAGGGAAATTCGACGACCATCCAACAGCTTCTGATGAGTGGTGCTGCTGCATCAGCTCCTGCCGCAGTTGGCGGCGCTGCTGGCTTCCTCCAGGGCCGCGACACAGCGAGCGCCGTCGCGGGCGCGTTGACCGGCGCAGCTCTCAGGCGCGGCAATACGAAGATCCAGCAGGGGCTCGCTAAGGAAATCGGCAAGATGCTGGCTTCCGGCGACCTCAAGATGATCCAGCGCGCCACGAAGGTCGCGAGCCAGAGCCCGAGCGCGCTGCGCTTTGTCCAAGACTTCGCAGATGAGGCGGCCAAGCTCGGTGGACTGTCAGCCTCGCCACTTGAGGTAACGGTCAGGCCGCGAGGTGCGCCTGTAAACCTGCCAGCCGCAGCAAACGACGAACAGCAGTAGGCCCCACGGATGAGCTGGCAACATCAAGATAGCGGCCATACCTACGGCCTCTACAGCGTCTCTCATTTCTCGCCCAATCGGCGCTTGATCGTCTCGTCCGCGGCAACGACCACAGCTCCGACGAGCAAGACGGTGAACGCATATGGGCCGAGCCAGCCGAAGCCTGCCGAGTGGAGGAGAATGGGAACCAGGACCGCGCCGCCGATCAGAGCACTACCCAAGCTTTTGGCGGTGGCCATCAGTGCTCCCTCAATCTGCGTCGTAAACTGCCTCTTCCACCGGCACCCTGCAAGGGGCGACGCTCTGCTGATGGCCGTGAGTTTCGCCATGGTCGGCTGGGTGATGATCCGAGGGCTCGCATGAGTGATGCTGCAAATACAGCTCCGAAGCAGCGCGGCATCCCGTTCAAACCGGGGCAGTCTGGCAACCCTGCCGGCAAGCCCAAGGGTGCCCGTCACAAGGTCACGCTCGCGATCGAGGCGTTGCTCGAGGGCGAAGCGGAGAAACTGACGAAGAAGGCAATCACCCTCGCGATGGCGGGGGACATTACGGCGCTGCGCCTCTGCATGGATCGTCTCGCCCCCGTTCGCCGCGATCGGCCCGTCACCTTCGATCTGCCGAAGATCGAAACGGCGGACGATCTGCCCAAAGCAACGCAGGCAATCATGGAGGCGGTTGCCGGTGGAGAGCTGACGCCATCAGAGGCGGCTGAGCTCGGCAAGCTGGTCGACGCTCACGCCAAGGCGATCGAGGTGACGGACCTGCATCGAAGGCTCGCGGTATTGGAAGGGGGCCGGACATGACGAGGCAGATCGCAACGCGCATCGAGCGCTTGGAGCTGGCGCGCGACGCTCAGGTTGAGCGCTTCATCATGTGGTCGGTTTCCGACGACCCGGCGGCCCCGCTCGAACGCATCGAACTTTGCGGTCTCTCGCACGAGGAATGTCTGGATCTGCTCGACGAGCCGGAGCCGCTGCAATGACAGGCGCAATTCTGGCTCGCATCATCAAGTTGGAAGAACGCCGCCGGCCAGTTGTCGATAGGCGGACCAAGGAACTGCGCGACGCCCAAGTAAGGGCAATCCTGTCTGATCCGGCTCAGGTCATCGCCATTCGCGAGCGGCTGCTGGGAACGGAAAATGAAGCGTTCGCGCGCAACGGGCTGCCGGCCATCACGGCAGCCTTGAGGGCTGACACATGACCACAGCCCTGGCGCGTCGGCTCGAAAAGCTGGAGACGGCTCGGAGAGCACGCAAGCCGCGCAAGAGCCTCACTCTCCTCGGCACAGAAGAAGAGGTTGAGCGGCAGCACCGGCAAGCGCTCGCTGATGGCAGGATCGGGCCGAACGATCCGGTAGCGCGCATCATCCTCGGTGCGCCGAAAAGTAGGAGTGCCGCATGAGCCGCGAGCTTCAGCGTCGCCTCGTCAAGGTCGAGACCAAACGCCATGCCGAACGCGGCTTACACAAGCGCATCGAGCGGATGACGGATGAGGAGCTGACGGCAGCTATCCGCGCCTGCAACAACCAGCTTGAAGCCGAGCATGGGCCGGACTGGCGTGAATGGCTGGCGAAGAGTGATCCGCAGGCTCACCACGCTCTAGTTCAGCTTGAACGAGAGGGTGTGGAGCTATGAGCCGCGAACTGGAAAGGCGCCTCGCGGCGCTTGAGCGAGCGACGTCGCCCGAGCGCACCCGGTACGTGGTGAGCGACAGGATGCCAGAGGAAGGCGGCGACGATCAGAGAGCATCACCGCCCATGACAGAAGCCGAATGGGTCGCGGCCTACGGGAAGGCAGCGTCGCACAGCGCCAACCGAGCCACCCTCATTGCGTGACGAGGCCGCTCTAATCGTTCGCGGTAAGGCGGCGGATGGATAGTAGCTTTTTAGGCTTCCTGACGCCCAACCCAAGAACGCGCTCCGGGATGGCATAGAGCCACCCTTCGTGGCCTGGCTTTCCCGGGAAGGGTTCAACACCCAGCACTCTGCGGTAGAGCCTTATCAGCGCTTGGTGCCGCAAGCGAAAGCCCGGCTGCTTTCCTTTCGCTTCGTATTCGAGGGGGAACGCCTTCAGGACCGTCATACAGCGCCGTTTGAACCGAGTTGCGAGCAGCTGCTGGAGGATGTCGTTCCAACGAGAACTTCGTGCATGCTTCTGAGCAACCCAAAGCTGGCTTAGAAGAACGATCGACCCTTCAGAAGCGAGATCCTCCCAAACGTTGCGCCAACATCGAATGAGGATTTCGGCCATGTCCACGGCCTCTTTGCTCTCTGAATCCATGAGCCTCCAGAGGAGGTCATTCGATATCCACGACATGCGATACTCTCGGATGTCTAGAACGCCGACCAATTCGTCATCGACGAACATCCAGACGTAGGTGCTGCGACTTTTGACGCCGTCTTCAACTTCATTGACCCACCACCAGCGCCGAGTATCGCAATAGGCAACAAAGCCTCCTGAGCCACTCTCATCGATTACCAGGAAGCGCTTCAATTTGCCGGGGAACAGCTCGGGGCTGCGGTCGGGTCTAGTGGGGTGCCTACGGATTTTCGTGACTTTTGCCATTCGCTGCTTCTCGCCTGCCCATGGTAGACAGTGAGCCAGAGTGCACCCAAGCGCGTGGCAGGATCAGCCACGGTTCCGGGCATTCTGTGCAAGGCCTAAAGAGGCTCCGGGGTCGCCCGAGATCCGAGAGCATAATTACGGGCAGAGCTTGTGACGCGGATACGGTTGAAGCCCGCTAGCGCCAGCGCCTGAGGCGCGGCTGGGTCAGCTGAAGTCACATCGATCCGTCGAGCGCTTGGGCGCATGCACTTCTCAAGGACAAGCTCTGCCCGGCTAATAGGTGCAGCCGCACGATACGCCCCCCCGCGGCTTCTGCATCGCCGAGGGCGCCGCCCCTCCGCTCCGCCGTTATTACAACGTCCTCAAAGGATTTCGCTGCCAAGGCAATATCGCCTTCGTGCTGATAAAGCCCAGATCCGCGCAGCTTGTTTTGCTCGCGCTTTGAATTCTGCTGCCGAATGAATGTGACTTCAGCCGATGATGCCCAGTACCCTTCATCCAAGCCCCCGAAGCGCCGCATCCCCTCATTTACATTTGGATCATCGAAGCCAAACAGCGCTCGAACTTCGATCGGGCATCTTATCATCATCGCCTGAGCAAATTCGCGTACCTCAGAGCGTCTGATCATCCGCATCTCAATCTCAATCTGACGCGTAATCAGCAGTTCGAAGTCGGCTTTGGGGAGTTCGGCGCTTAGATCGATCTCGTGATCAAAAAGCCAGTCCCAAGCCCCATTGTCGATCCATATCTTCGGCCTCATATGAACGCCCTCCAGACGAAGTAATGCCGCTGTCGGAGACGCCCGATTTCGACCTGGCAGTGCGCACTAGAACGACGGAAGACCAAATTCATCCGACAGCCTTCGCGTGTTGTCGTAGAACTGAAGGAGGTTCTGATTTTGAATTGCCCTCGTCGCATTGATCTCTGAAGGTGTTCTGGCGCGGACTTTTGGCTGTGAGGCGGCATTCGGCCGCTCGATCGGCTTCTCGACCGGTCTAACATCCACCCTAGCCGGATAATGCGCACGAGGGCGGGCATCGGCCCTAGGCGCAACAACTATCTCCGCAACGACTTCCTCTTTAGGCACCTCCGCTGAAATCGATATTGCGACCTTGTTCTTATCGATGCGGCCAGCTCCAATGCCCGCCTGCCCCGCAGAAAGCCCCGTTGTTTGCCACCGCCGCCCGGCAGGCGCCAAGACTAGGCTCGGCTGGGCCGATACCGAGAACTGAGTTGTGAATTCAAGCGTATCAATCAACGTCGCCGCGTCCTGCCCTTCTCTCGGAACGAAGGCGCCAGTTTCGTCGATCTGAATGAACGCCTTGACCATTTCCGCCAACCCGATCGAACCGGTGATCGGGTAAAGCCAGTTCTCCCCGGTTTCGTAACCCTGGCAATGTCCCGCGGTCATCGTAGTCAGCAGTCCGATGAATGTATCGTTCAAGAGAAAGGTTCGCAGGTTTTGTCGCATAAGATCGGACCTAGCATTGACGCCAAGCGATATCGATCCGCCACTGATGGTTCGCAAAAGATCTAGGTCGCCGCCCGCCCCGCCCGATTCCGTTATGTCGAAGCGGAAATCGTAAGCGATGCCAGCGCCGTCGTACTTCCTAAAGAATGCCGCCGTTTGATCATCTAAAGCAGCATAGTCGATCTTGGTGATAGGCGTTTTCTCTGCGGCGAGCGCTTCGGCATACGCTCTTGTTTTCAAAGAGGGGCTGCTGCGAGCTTTACTAATAAAGGCCGTCTTCACCGCGTCTCTAGCCTCGCAGCGAATCCGCTTCGCAATGTTGATGGTTTTGTCGGGCCCGATGTAGTCCGGCACAGGATGGATCGAGCAGCCGCCAGACACGACAGCCGCCATAAGCAATACGCCCCGCATGATTGCCCCCTACGTTTTGTACAACCTTAAGGCGTAGTCTCTAAACAGGTAAACCAAAAACTTCGAGCCTTCGACAGTTAGGGAAAGCGGCAGCCAGGATTTGGATATCTTGGACAGCCAATTCATCGCAGCAGCATCGGCATCCGCTCTTTGCTAGCTATCGCAGTTCCCCTCACTGCACGTCCCTGCAATCGGAACGCAGCCCGCGTAAGAGCGGTATACAATGGGCTGGCGGCCTGAGCTCGACGGAACCACCGTCCCGCTGCGGCATCCTTGAATAAGCCTCGCCGGCTTGCACAAGGAGTACAACGAGGCCGCGTGCTGAATATTGCTAGCTGCCTCCGCGGCTATCCCGCGAGTCCATGGAGCTCGACCTCGCGCCCGTTGCGTTCGGCGGCAAGCTGCTGCTCGACAACGGGCTGAACCACCTGGCCGATTTCTGGAAAGTGGAAGCATGAGCGCCCTGGAAGAGAGAAGCTATTGATCAACCTTCCATGTACCGGCCAGATGAGCACCATAAACGCCAATTTTGGCCTTAGGCCGCAAATTGCGTTTGGTGACTTTGCCGGAAACCGGCGCGGCCCAGAATAATATTCCCTGCCGTGCGCCCGTGCTCGACTTGCCTTTCCATGCCGATACCTCAGCGTGGGTGTACCCGACCAGAAAGCGGCCCGATAAGATAAATATCTGCCCCTCGGAACCGTCTAGATCATCAATGCTGAAGCTGATCCGGGTATCTAACTTGGTCCAGTCGGCCCCCTTAAAAACGGCACTCCCAACTGTAAAATCGAGGCCGCCGCCAACTCCAACTCCGGTAAATCTTGCAGTGAAAATCCCTTTGATGCTGGGGCTGCTTAATTCGAAGACATAACGCCCTCCAACCGAGGCCAAGCCCGCAGCTGCGGAACTGTGCTCGCGAATAAACCACTCAGTGGTCGATTTGGCTCTACTCACCTGTGCACCGTCATATTGGAACCGCGGAACCATCCTGCCGCAGAGAAATGATAGTTCAAGCAGATCCTGCTGCCCGCGCCCCCGAGGTCGGCCGCAGTTCACAGCAAATGAGAGCGTCGCTTTCCAAGTTTCCGACACTGTGCCCAGACGCAAATTTCCAACACCTAGTAGCCTGCCCCGCGGGAAACGCCGCCTGCGGCCACGCCTGAATTACGGCGAGGCATCGCAGTATCGCGCCATCGTCCGATAACCCTATTTGCAGCGGTTGAAGGTCAGCCCGTCGCTGGCGCCCCACGGAAAGCCTTCGAGCGCCAGGACAAGAGCGTTGCCGGATCTGCGGAACTCTGCTCTGCCCTGCGTGAGCTGACTGCCGCCCTTCTGGCATGTGGCCGCGTAGCTAATTCCCCCGTCGATGGGCGAAGCGGCTCCCACGCTGCAGCCCACCTCATAAAATGCGAAGTCGTCTTTGCCGACCGACAGCACGTCGATCTCGCCGTTTACCTGCTTGCAGATGTGCCAGTCAGTTGACCACTCGCCGCGGAACTCCGGAGCGATTTCGGCGTGGGCCGAGTAGGCTCCAGCGAGAACGGAGCCTGTGATGAGCGTCAGCGCCATCCATCTCATGCTGTGCCTCTTTCGATCAGCAAGGCCCTCAGCTGGCAAAATCGCCAGCCAGAGTGGCTGCAAGAGGGCAAGCGCCAATTCCTGAGTTCGACGGAACCGCCCTCCTTCGAACCCACGGGCGAGTAACCGCCGAAAAGCCGTTCACGAAGCTCACCTGTTCCTGACGCGGAAGTGAGCGAGCTGGGCATCGTCAAGAAGGCGCTCACCGAGTGACCCGACGCCGGCCATGAGCCGATGAAGGCGTGATAGGCCAACAGGGGCTTGCTCGGGGGCGCTTAACGCTCGCCAAACTGCCATCGTCATGGCAACCTCTCGCAAGGTCAGGAGAAAACCATGCGGGCAATTATATTTGGATTGGTCTTGACCTTGGCGCTCCTGCCAACTCGTGGCTGGGCACAATTGCCTGTCCTGTCTGACAACACCGATTCAATCGCTGTCGTAATCGGCAACAAGAGCTACAAGCGAGCTAGCACGGTCGATTTCGCCCATAACGACGCGGAAGCAGTTAAGGCATACCTCACCAGCACTCTCGGCTTTCGCGAGCAGAACGTCCTCGTACTAAAGGACGCCACTCAGGGCGAACTCATACAGATGTTCGGTAGCGAAGCCGATCCGCAGGGCGGAGAACTTTGGCGCAGTGCGGTAGAGGGCCGGTCCAACGTCTTCGTCTATTACTCGGGCCATGGCGTGCCAGATCTAGCAACTGCTCAGCCCTTCCTCCTGCCGCATGATGGGAACCCCAATGCCAGCGGGAGCGGCTATGCCTTGCAGACTCTATATCGCAACCTGGAACTAGTCCGGCAGAAGATCGGCGCACAACGCCAGTTGATCGTGATGATCGACGCCTGCTTCACCGGCGAGACCGGGCGCAAGGGCGAAAGCCTGCTTGCGGTCTCGGCGCCGGGCTTCGCCCCAGCCAAGCCTCGCACCGGGAACGGCATCGTCAAGCTGGTCGCGACCTCTGGTGCGACACCGGCCAATTGGGACCAGCGCCAAAAGCTCGGGCTGTTCACCAGTCGCTTCTTGATGGGGGCCGCTGGTTTAGCGCGTCCCGCAAGCGAGCCCGAGGATGCGCCGCTCGCATGGTCCGACTTGCAGCAATACCTCCTGCAATCAGTGGAGCCCGCCGCCCGCCGTGACAGCGGGCGCGAGCAAGCACCGGAGATCGACCTAGCTCCCGTCGCACTGCCCGTGGGACCACCAGTGCCAGCGGTAGCGCGCGCCGTTGCCCAAGTGAAGGACGAGGCGAACTGGCAACGAGCAAAGATGGCAGGCGAGCGCAGTGCGCTAGAGGCATATATCGCTCGCTGCGGCGATGTATGCCTCTACCGAGAAGCAGCCCTGACGCTGCTCCTGACGCGGCAGCGAGCATCCGAAACCAAAGCGGATGACGAAAATTGGAAGCGGCTGAGCGCTGCTGGGCGCTACGACGATTACCTCCGCAGTTGCGGGGCGGTCTGCGCCTATAAGGCAGTCGCCAACGCCTATTTAGGACGCCCGGCAGAAGGTGGCGGCCCAACTGTTAACGAGGTGCCAAAAGTTGCGGCACGCACCCCGGATACTCGTTCCCTCTCTGAGCCGGGGACCAAAGCTGGGGCCGCCCCCGCCACGCAGGCGCCCGCATCGCCGATCAAGAAACCGAGTCCCGCGAAGCCTAACAAGCAGCAGGCAGGCGCCGTACCAAAGGCCAAGAAAGCCAATACAAGTTGCTCTAACCCAAACCCACTACTCGGATTTCGTTACGACGGGTCGGGTCGTAGAGTATCTTGTCTCTCGGCGGGGCCAGCAAGCGCATTGGTAAACACCTGCTATGGGCGCGACAGAGCCGGCAATCGCGTTTCATTTGCCTGCTAGAGTGCGAGTTGCGTTCGCTTCCATGTGATCGAGGTGCTGCAGCACGCTCTACCTCGGTCGCACCCTCCTTCATCAGGCGGCGGGCCTTGGCGAATTTGTCCATCTCCAGATTGGACGCATGGGCGTGAATCGTCATCTTGCGTCCTCTCAGGCTGCGCGACGGGCGTTGGGCTCGGATTTCTCGCCAAGCACCTGGTAGCTCCCGGCTGCCGGGTCAAAGCGGCGGGTCGCGGTCATGAACCAGAACTTCACCGCGCCCGGATGGCCGCAAATCGGCTGGCGCCGGATCTTGCGGGAAATGACCATCGTGCACCGCTCTTCAAAGTCGCGATAAACGACCAGGCCGGCATCGGCCTTATTGCGCCAGTGCGCGGAGCCGGCGATGTCATAGAGGCCGGGGATGGGCTCCTTGCCGCCGGCCGGATTGGAAATCTTGGTGGGGTGCGCAACCATGAACACGGTGACGCCGTGGACCTTGGCGAAGCGCTTGCACTTGCTGATGAGCTGCGAGACGAACTCGGTCTCCAGCATGCGCTCGGGCCGGCTGGCTTCCAGTTCGTTGTAAGGGTCGATGATCAGGGCATTGATGCCCTTGCGCAGCACCGCGGCCTTGGCCTTCTCTAGCACCCAATCAATCGAAGGCGTGTGCTCGCCGGAGTCGATGAAGGCGACATGTTCCCGCACCCACCGCATCGCGGTGTGCAACTCCTTCTCGTCCATGCGCAGCGTCGGGCCTTCGTGGAAGGGCAGTCCCACCTTGATCTCGCACAGGTCGATGATGTGGTTATCGCTGCCGGTCTCAGGCGAGAACATGGCCCAACGCCAGCCGTGCAGGTCCGACATGGAAACGGCGACCTGATCGAGCCAGCGGCTCTTGCCGTGGTTCGGAATGCCGGTGACGACAACGAACTGGCCGGGCAGAACCTTGAAGGCTTGATCCATGTCGCGGCCCATTCCGACCGTGAGGGGCTTGAGCCCCTGTCCGCGATAGGTTGCCCAAACAGTTTCCGAAAAGTCGTCGACACCATAGAGGCCATCGACCGGCCACGGCTCGGCGGAAGCGACGCATTCACGCAGAACCTGCGCCCCATGCTCCATCAGGCATTCGTTGCCGTCTTTGGTCTGGACATCGTTCGAGTCTGGAAATCGGATACGCCAGCATCGGTCTTTGCCGATGCGACGCGCCAATTCCTGCGCCAGTAGTTCGCCCGGCCCGTCCATATCGGTGGCGATCAGGATGCGCCCGGCGGCCTCCAGTTCAACGGCATGCGTCGCCAGCGGATCATAGCGCCTGTCAGAACTCTCGGGCTTCTCCGGCGCGCCATTCGGCAGGCTGACCACATTGGACAGCCCAGCCTCGATAAACGCGAGCACGTCCATCTCGCCCTCGACAAAAATCAAATCCTCGCCGGGCTTGATGGCGTCGGCGTTGTACAGCACCGGCTCAGGGTTCTTCTCTTGGCGAAAGTTCTTGTCGTTATCCCGGTACTTCACATTGCGAAGCGCGCCGGCCCACTCGTACGGGAAGGCGATGCAGTTCGCTTCAGCGTCGATCTGCGGGAACCATTGGCGGGTGCGGTAGATGCCCATGCGCTCGACAGTGGCGGCAGAAATGCCGCGACCGGCGAACCACGCCAGCATCTTGTCGGGGCGTTCGGGATTCTCGATCCGAACGGGACGGTTGAACATGCGGACCTCGCGATAAGGGGCGCGCCTGGCTTCCTGGCCGCCCGCGCCGCCGGTCCACTGGCAATGGTGGCAGTTCCAGCGGACGCGATCAGCGAACACGGTGACGGACAGGCAGGGCTCGGTTTTCTTCTTGCGGAGATGGGAGCAGCAGGGGCACGTCGCCTTGTGGTTGCCCTGCTGCCACGAGCGCAGGCGGATGCCTTCGGCCTTGGCGGTCTCGATGAATTCCATACTCAGGCCCTCGCAGTCAGGAAGGACATGGAATCCGCGCGCTGCGCCGGCTGGCCCTTCAGCGCCGCCTCGATCCAGGCGACCGGCTCCGCAACCTGCTGTTCTTGGGCGTCCTCAATCGCACGAAGCACCTTGCGGGCGTCGTCGCGAGCATCGCGGAGCCAGCGCCCCAGCAGCGACCGCGCCGCGCCGTCAGGCTTGCCCGTCAACTGCCGCAGGGAAGCGAGACCTTGCCGGAAGAGGCGTTCCCGCCAATCCGGGATGGCAGTCACCGCCGGAGGCTCAGCTGGGGCGGTCACGCCAGTAGCGTTAGCTACTGAATTATATGTGGTTGTGGTTGGTTCAGCATTGCTTCGCTGCTGAGGAAGCATTGTTGAAGCATTGCTTCGACGCGAGCGACCTGAGGCCTTTCCGCCGCAACGCCCTGCATTTGCACGCTTTTCGTACTTCGCCCTGGCATCCTCCATCTCTCGCTCAATGCGAGAATGACGCCATCCTTCCTTGAAGAACTTGGCCAGGGTAGGCCTGTTCTCAGCCCACTCCGCTGCACTCATGCGCGCAATCCGTTGAAGCATTGCTTCGTCGGTCGGAAGGCCGCCGTGGATCCAGTAATGCGATATGAGGAGAAGGTAAGCGCCATGCTGTGTGGCGCTCAGGTGCATCGTGTCTGCGATGTAGTCGGAGACATAGAAGGCCATCCAGGGCCTGCGGCTGGTCGTCGGCGCATTAGTCATGCACGCCTCCGTCCCCTGCGTTCTCATTGCACCACGAGCACCACGCCATGTGCACCGGCAGCGGCACGCAATACCGGCTGATGGTCATAGTGGTGTTGGCGAACGGGCCGGCCACCTGCTCCTCGCTGCGCTCGATCAGCGCGCGAAAGACGAGGGTGTCCAAAATGCGCGGGTGGTGTCCCGCGAGGTCGTTGCCGATGGCGATCTGTTCGAAGACCTCATGAGCGCGCTTACTCAACCCTGCGCACGGATGAGGCTGGCGGTGAGGGCTTTTGCTAGCCATTGGCTCGGGCCTCCTCGTCCATCTGCTTGACCGCCGCCGGCAAGGTCTCAACGCCAGCAGCGGCACACGCGGCAAACTTCTGCGCGGAGCGCAGGAGCGCCGTGGTGTCACCCATCGCGAGGTGAGCCAAAGCGTGATCGAGATGGATCGCGGCCATCGCCAACGAGCCGGCGTCGAAGGCGCGCGGATTGCACGCGCCTTCGACGGTGGGAAGGGTAGCTTGCACTACCTCGCTCATGCTGCCCTCCGCTCGATCACGACGACGGGCACACTCAAGACGTAGCGGGCGTGGGTTCCGGCATAGGGGCCCGCATGCTTCTCGTCATGGGTGACAACACCAACGCCACCGCGCCTCAACTTGAAAACGTAGTGGCTCCAGCGCGGGCCCGGATGGTCGATCGGCGTGCAACCTTTCGAACCGGCGAGGATGAGGTTGTCCAAAGCCCAGGCGTCACGACCCTTGAAGGTCTTGGGCGACGGGTCGCCCTCGATGGTGACAGTGATGCTCTTGAGGTTTGCCATCAGTCACGGCCCTCCTTCGGCCCGAGAGAGGCGAGGCGGAGGACCGTCAGGGCGTGCAATTCGGACAGGCCGAGCCGGCGCTGGAGACGATTGACGAGGACGGTGTGGATGGTATCTTCGCTAGGCATTCCGGCCAGGAATGAAGCCTTCGCGAGCCCGGCGCCGCCACAGCGCCGGGTTTCGTTTTGCCGGTTCATGGTGCTTACGCGGCCTCCTTCTTGGAGGCGTTGGCGAGCGCGTCGATATAGCGCTTGATCTCGCTGGCCCGGATGAAAGTCCGATTGCCGTTGCGAACGACATTCAGCCGACCGGCGCGAACCTCATCATAGCCCTTGGTCGTCCGCATTCCTGCGAGGCCGACCCCCTTCCTGAACGGGACCAGCGGGTCCACCTCGGGGATATATTGCTGCGTCATGGTCTGCTGTTCCTTTCGTCTGCGACCGCCCCTGTTCGGCGGCGGGCGAGACGAAATTGGCTGCGGATCAGCAGGACCGCGATTTGTTCAAATGTTCGGGTAGAAATCGGCCGAACTACGGGCCGGACAATTCAGCTAGGCGACTTTCGACCACGCTTAAGGGTCGGAGCGTGCTGCCGCCAAAGCGCTTGAAACGAATCACGCGACACTTCGGGCCGGCTTGCTTTTCGCCATGCGTCGCTGGTCCGCCAGTCGGGCCACACGCCGGAATGAGCGGCTTTCAATGCCTCAATGTCGGTCGAGGCCGCCGCTCTCTTCTTAGGTAGGGGAGCCGGTGATATTTCATCGAGTAGGCTGGAGACCCAGCTCCTCAATGAGGATCGCAGCACGGCGACGTCATTCCACCTCAGCGCGTGAGGCGTGTCATCGCGAAACCGCGCAAACGATTCCATATCTGCTCGTTCAGGATTGATATCGAAACCCGCGCCGTTGTGGGTTACGGCCAGATCATGGGCGAAAACGGCGACCGGGATAGTTTCAGGGCGTCCCACCGTAGCGCAGGTGCCGAACAGCTTGACCTTTCCGTGGCGCGCCTGATCGAGCAAGGCAGCGCCAGTGCGAGCGCGGCGCGCTGCTGCCACTAACGGTGGTAAATCAGCGGGCGGGGCGAGAGAGCCAAAAGACAGGACACTGAGCGCCTGAGAAAGCAGAACCCAATCGCCATTGGGCATCTGATCCAAGCTCGACAATTCAACCTCGGGCGCCAGCGCCCAAGGCGTTCGGCTGATCAGGTTTGCACCAGTAACGGAGTTCAACGCCGGAAGTTGGAGGTGGATAAATCTCTCCAATTCATCGCCCCGTACAAACACCGGCGCACCATCTGTTCGAGGCCCAGGACAGGTCAGATGGTGAAGCTCCGTGCTCAAGCCGGGAACGCCGAAAGAAATGGCTTCGATCCAACGTTCGCGGTTAGCGAGTTCGGCAGGTTCTCCAGTCCTCGTATCGCGAATCATCGCGCGAAGGTGACCTGAAGCCAGTGCCGTGCGCATCAAACGCTCGACCCGCCTTCGCGATTCGTCATAGGCATTCCAGACTTCATTGGGAGCGCCCACCCAGGTGCTGCCGAACTCCTTAGAAAACTCTTCGTCGGGAACGCGTTGGCTGAGCGCGAGGAAATGCTTCTCGCTATCCTCGATAGTGCGCCAAGCACGCTCAAAAGCGTCTGATAGCCACTCGTGGCCATTAGGTAGCGTGTGTGCAGCGGACATTGCTATCGCTCCACCGACCAATCAAACTTGGAGCCTGCGCGCATCAGGTCAACCTGATCGGCCCACCACTGCGCCATGCGTACACGCTCATCCCAATATTGGCCGCGTGCATAGGCGCGCCGGCTCTTGTCTTCCTCCTCGTGGGCCAGCGCGCGTTCGACTGCATCCGGCGACCACAGGCCGGATTCGTTCAGGAGCGTTGACGCGCTGGCGCGGAAGCCGTGGGCCGTGTGGTCCTCCTTGGCGTAGCCGAGGCGCCGAAGCGCGGCATTCAGGGTGTTTTCCGACATGGGGCGGTCTACCGACCGCTCTGAGGGGAAGAGATACCGGCCATTTCCGGAAATGCGCCGCACCTCTTTGAGAACAGCCAAAGCCTGCGGCGGGAGCGGAATGGCGTGCGGGCGGCGCATCTTCATCCGCCCGGCCGGGACCGTCCACACGGCTTGCACCATGTCGAACTCAGGCCACTCAGACCATCGCAGCTCTCCCGGCCGAGGAAAGAGGAGCGCGAGCAACTTGAGCGCCGCGGTCGTCAACTTTGAGCCTTCATAGCCATCGACGGCACGCAGTAGGCCGCCGAACGCTGTACGCTCGATCACAGCCGCCTGCCCCTTCACGACAGGAGGCGTGAGCGCACCACGCAGGGCGATGGTCGGATCGTCCTTCGCTCGCTGCGTGGCGATGGCGTAGCGGAAGACTTGGCCAATGATGGATCTCAGCCGGCGAGCGGTTTCGAGCCTGCCGCGAGCTTCGACCTTGCGCAAGACCGCCAGGGCTTCGGCAGCGCTGATCTCGGCAATAGGACGCTTTCCCAGGTCGGGCGTGGCGAGGCTGATATGCCAATCGTACTTGTCGATGGTGGTCTGGGCTTTGCCGCTCGCAACCTTTTGCGCCCGCAGTTCGGCCGCCACCACTTCAAAGGTGTTCTCCCTGCTGGCCTTGCCCGTAAGCTTCTGGAGCTTCTTTTCCGCGCCGGGGTCTTTACCGTCACGCAGCAGCGCCTTGGCCTCTTCCCGCTTGGCTCGCGCGGTCTTGAGGTCGATCGCCGGATATGCGCCGATCGAGAGCTTTTTCTGCTTTCCGTCGAAGCGATAGGCCAGACGCCAGAGTTTCGCGCCCTTCGGCTCGATCCATAGCTGCAAGCCGCCGCCGTCCGACAGTTTCACCGTGCTCGCGCCGGGCTTGGCGTTCCTGATGGCGATGTCCGTCAGAGGCATTGTTGGCCTGCGGGAACCGAGTTGTTGGCCTTGATGCTTCAGCAGGCCAACAATTTTCGCGACTGTCAACGGCCATGGGCGGTCACTGATGAACAGCGAGCGCATTGGAATCAGCGGTTTATCTGGTGTTTGCGGTCGCCTGCGAATGCCGGCGAACAGTATTTTGGTGCCCCTGGCCGGGATCGAACCAGCACTCCTTGCGGAACTCGATTTTGAGTCGAGCGCGTCTACCAATTCCGCCACAGGGGCCCTTTTCAGGCGGGGCGGACTATAGCGATAGCCGAAGGCCGGTCAATCTCGCGTGAACGGCTTTTCCAACGACGTCGCGGCCATGGACGGAAGGCTCGGCGCCCGCTAGATCGCCGTGCGTCCTTTCGGACGCCAAATGGCGATCTATCACTTTATCAGGCATCGGATTGCCTCCGAAAAGTGGTTTCCACTTTTCGGTCCGATGCTCTAAGGGCCGGCGATGTTCGAACGCCTCTACCTCTGGACGCTCTCGCTTGCCGCCCGCCGCAGCGCGCAGGTCTGGCTCGCCGTCGTCGCCTTCATCGAGAGCTCCTTCTTCCTGATCCCGGCCGACGTGCTGTTCGTGCCGATGGCGCTGGCCAAGCCGCAGCGGGCCTATCGCCTCGCCTTGATCGCGACGGTGTTCTCGACGCTCGGCGGCATCGCCGGCTACGCGCTCGGATACTACGCCTTCGATGCGCTGGCGCGGCCGGTGCTCGCCTTCTACGGCAAGCTTGGCGCCTTCGAGCAATTGCGCGCCTGCGCCACCCCGGACATGACGCTGCTGCTGCTCACCACCTCGGGCCTGGCGCATCTGCCGCCGATCAAGGTGGTGACGATCCTGGCCGGCGCCGTCCATATCGGACTCGGCTTCTTCGTACTGTCCTGCGTCATCGCGCGCGGCGCCCGTTTCTTCGCCCTCGCCTTCCTGCTGCGCCGCTATGGCGAGACGATCCGTCACTTCATCGAGAAGCGGCTGAAGCTGATCGCGCTCGGCGGCGCGGCCCTGCTGATCCTGCTCTATTTCGGCCTCAAGCTGCTGACAGGCTCAGGTCAGCTCCTCTCCTGCTGAGTACCGCCATGACCGGCCTTGCCTCGCGCCTCCTCGCCGATCCCCGCCGCCTGATCGCCCTGATCGGGCTCGCAAGCCTCGCCTTGATCGGAGGCGCCTGGTTCTTCGAGTTGGTCCTGCACTTACGCCCCTGCAAGCTCTGCCTCGAACAGCGCGCGCCGCATTACGCCGCTATCGGCCTCACCACGCTCGCGCTGCTCCTTGCCCGTTCGCGGCGCCTGCAGATCGCAGCGCTGATCGGCCTTGCCCTGCTGATGGCCTGGAGCACCGGACTCGGCGTCTATCATTCCGGCGTCGAATGGGGAATCTTCGCCGGTCCGAACGATTGCGGCGGCACGCCGGCTCCGGCGGCCGCTGGAGTCCAGGACCTGATGAAGCAGCTCCAGACCACCCGGATCGTCTCCTGCACGGAAGCCGCCTGGCGCTTCCTCGGCCTCTCCCTCGCCGGCTGGAATGCGCTCGCCTCGCTCGCGCTGCTGGCCATCGCCCTGCTGGGATTGAGAAACGCCTCGCAGCGCCCGTAAGCGGCGCAGGACCGACTCTCCACAGCAATCTCGGTTGGATCGGAAACGGCAATTCGCCGGCGGCCCCGGCCGCCCATCCCGCCGTGACGAGCGCCGCTTCAAGGCGGTGGCCAGCCTTGATTCGCCTCGGCCCGGCAGCCGACGGCCGATCGATGCAGAGCCTGCCGACGTGATCAGCGGTTGGAATAACCGCGCGAATCATCTGTATTGGCCCAGATATCGGATGCTCAGGCCACATTTCCGGCAGGTAGCGAGACAGTAAGGTCGCGTTAACCTTTATTAATCGATGGTCAACATATGACGATGCCGACCAGACACGGACCGGCGCGCCGATGAACGTCGCAGGGCAAGGTCCAGCCATACGTTCCGCCCGGCGCCATCAGGCGCAAAGGCGGGCAGCGACATCTGTCGGGGCCGCCTGCCTGAGCCTGATCATGGCCGGATGCGGCGAGCAGAGACTTGCCGATTCGGAACTGGTGACAGCGACGCGCTCGCTCTCCGTCGACCCCGGCCGGGCGATGATCGTGCTGCCGCCCGGCAGCCCGCCGGTGATCGGCATCACCCAGCGCAGCTACGAGAACGCGATCGCGCAGACGATCTCGCTGGCGACGCGCGGCCGCACGCCCGGCGAGAACAGGATCGAGGTCGCCTTCTTCACCGCGGCCGACCTGCCGGACAGCGCCGGCGTCGCGGGCAACCTGCTCAAGCTGCCGGGGATCGACGACTTCGCCGTCGCGCAGGATATGGAGGAGCGTCTGCCGGGCATCGCCATGGCGCCCTCCGCCGTCTTCGTCCAGAACAAATACGGGCCATTCGGCTACGCCTTCGGCCGTGGCACCGGCGGCGAGGCCTGCCTCTACGCCTGGCAGCGCATCGCCGACGGCGACAGCATCTTCCGGCCGAAATCGGGCGCGGTCTCGGTTCGCATGCGCATATGCGACCCCAAGGCGAGCGAAGCCTCGCTGCTGCGCCTCGCCTACGACTATTCGCTCAACGCCTCCTTGCGACGCAGCGGCTGGAGCCCGGCCGGGGATGCACCCGCACCAGCACCGGGGCTCGGCCAGGCCGGGGCGCCGATCTACCCGCTGCCACAGGCTTCGGCCGAGGACGCGCCGGGGCCGCGGCGCGCCGCCCGGCCGCGGCCGGCGCGGGCGCCTCGGATCGAAGCCGATCGCTTTCAAGACACGCAGCCCGTCCCTGACAGGCCGCTGGAGGGATATCCGACCGTTCCACCGCCACCCGCGACACCCTGAGACAGCAAGCGTCCCGAGAGCCGATGCGAACCGCGATCTACGTCATCTTCTGGGCGATCGCCACGGCCGTGGTCGTGGCGCTGATCACGCTGCCGATCAGCCTGCAGGCGCATCTGATCGCCGGGACGATCGTGGTCGGGGCGATGATCCTGCTCAAGTTCCTGCGCCCCTATGGCGTCTGGCGCCTGATCGCGCTCGGCCTCGGGACGGCGATGGTGCTGCGCTATGTCTACTGGCGCACCACGAGCACGCTGCCTCCGATCAACCAGCTCGAGGACTTCATCCCTGGCCTGATCCTCTATCTCGCCGAACTCTACAATATCGGCATGCTGTTCCTCAGCCTGTTCGTCGTGGCGATGCCACTGCCGCGACGCAAGACCGCCCCGCCGATCGCCGCCGACGCGCCGACCGTCGATGTCTTCGTGCCCAGCTACAACGAGGAGCCCGAGCTCCTGGCGACGACGCTGTCCGCGGCGCTCGCCATGGACTATCCGGCGGGTCGCCTCACCGTCTACCTGCTCGACGATGGCGGCACCGACGAGAAATGCAATGCGGATAACTTCGTCGCGGCCAGCGCCGCGCAGGAGCGACGCGCCGCCTTGCAGAAGCTCTGCGACGGGCTCGGCTGCACCTATCTGACGCGCGAGCGCAACATCAGCGCCAAGGCCGGCAATCTCAACAACGGCCTCGCCAATTCCAGCGGCGACCTCGTCGTCGTCTTCGACGCCGACCATGCGCCGGCGCGCAACTTCCTGACCGAGACGATCGGCTATTTCGGCGAGGATCCGAAGCTGTTCCTGGTCCAGACACCGCATTTCTTCATCAATCCCGACCCGCTGGAGCGCAATCTCAAGACCTTCAAGGCGATGCCGTCCGAGAACGAGATGTTCTACGGCATCATCCAGCGCGGCCTCGACAAGTGGAACGCCTCGTTCTTCTGCGGCTCCGCCGCGGTGCTGCGCCGTACGGCGCTGCAGACGACGAATGGCTTTTCCGGCCGCAGCATCACCGAGGACGCCGAGACTGCGGTCACCCTGCACGCCACCGGCTGGAACAGCGTCTATGTCGACAAGCCGCTGATCGCCGGGCTCCAGCCCGCGACCTTCGCGAGCTTCATCGGCCAGCGCTCGCGCTGGGCACAGGGCATGATGCAGATCCTGATCTACCACCGCCCGATGCTGAAGAGCGGCCTCTCGCTGCCGCAGCGCCTGTGCTACTCGTCCTCGGCCCTGTTCTGGCTGTTTCCGTTCGTGCGCCTGACCTTCCTGGTCGCGCCGCTCTGCTATCTCTTCTTCGGACTGGAGATCTTCACCGCCTCGGGCGCCGAGTTCATCGCCTATGTCTTCAGCTACATGGCGGTGAACCTGATGATGCAGAACTATCTCTATGGCCGCTATCGCTGGCCATGGATCTCCGAGCTCTACGAATTCATCCAGTCGGTCTATCTGCTGCCGGCGGTGATCTCGGTGCTGATCAACCCGGGCAAGCCGACCTTCAAGGTGACAGCCAAGAGCGAGGAGCTGGGGACGCGCCGCATCTCGGAACTCGGCCTGCCCTTCTTCATCATCTTCGCCGTGCTGGCGCTTGGCGTCGTCGCCACCTATTGGCGCATCATCACCCAGCCCTACAATGCCGACACCACCCTCGTGGTCGGTCTCTGGAACATTCTCAACCTGCTGATGGCGGGCTGCGCCCTCGGCGTGGTGTCGGAACGGCCGGAAGGGCGCGGCGCCCGCCGTTTCCCGGTGAGGCGTCGGGGGCAGATCAGCATCGACGGACGGACGGCGCCGATCGTCACCGAGAACGTCTCCGTCGACGGCGTCGCCATCCGGGTCCTGTCCAAGGACTTCGACAAGCTGCCGGTCAACAGCACGGGCGAGATTGCCTTCGAGACGTCGATCGCGATGCCGGCGGGCACCCTGCCCGTGCGCGTCGTGCGCCTCGCTCCGGACGCAAAAGGCCTGGTGCTCGGCTGCCGCTACGAGCCGAGCGAGCCGCTGCACAGCCGGATCATCGCGGACCTTGCCTTCTCGGACGCCGGGATCTGGAGCAGCTTCCAGAAGGCGCGGCGCCAGAACATGGGCGTCATCTACGGCACCTTGCGCTTCCTGCGCCTCGCCATATTCCAGACCAGCCGTGGCCTGTCCTATTTCTTCGGCCTCGCCCGCTTGTCCCGCTCCAATCCCGGACGGAGGGCGGCGGAGTGAGGACGCGCCTCCTGCATATCGTCGCCGCGGCGGCAGTCGTTCCGATCGGAAGCCTGAATTTCGGGCTCCAGGCACAGGAGGCTCAACCGACGCCGCCGCGGGAACCGGCGCCTTTCATGATCGCACCGCCGTCGCAGCAGCCACCGGCCGCTCGCCCAGCCGAGCCGACGCCACAGGCAGGGCCGGCACCGACACCGGCGGCGCTAGCCATCCCCGCCAGCTTCGCCTTCAAGCCGCTGCTGCCGGCCGCGCGCGTCATGCTCGAAGGCGAGAACGATACGCGCAGCTGGGCCTTCTACCTCACGCAGGACGAGGCGGGCGCCGACCTCAATCTCGACATCGCCTTCCAGAATGCGCTGGTCGTGATGCCGGAAGCCTCGCGCCTGACGGTGCGCATCAATGGCGAGCGCATCATGGAGGCGCCGATAGCCTCCTCAGACCGCCTCAAGCGAACTTCGACGACAATCCGCAAGGGGCTTCTCAGGCCCGGTCAGAACACGATCCGCTTCGAGGCCGTGCAGCGTCACCGCACCGACTGCACGGTCGCCTCCACCTATGAATTGTGGACACGCATCGACGGCGCCGGCACCCGCCTCTCCTTCAAGAACCCGGCGCAGCAATCGCGCCTGCGCAGCATCGACGACCTGCCAGCGGTCGGAGCAGACGAAAGCGGGCAGACGACGATCCAGATCGTCGCGCCGGGCGCGACGCGCGCCGTCGCCGCCAACAGCATCCTCGCGGTAGCGCAAGGCGTGGCGCTGCGCGGCCGCTACAGCCAGGCGGCGGTGCGGGTCTCCGAGCGGCTGCCGGAGCGTATCCGACCAGGTGTGCTGACGGTCCTGCTCGGCACAGCCAAGGAGGTGCGCGAGCTGCTCGGGACGCTGCCCAGCGAGGCGGGGTCCGGCAGCTTCCTCGGCTTCATCGCCAATTCCAGGCTCGGGCCGGCAACCCTGCTCGTCACCGGGGAGAGCTGGCCCGATATCGAGGCGACTGTCGCCAAGTTCCTGACCGGGCCGGTCTCGCGGCCGACCAACACCAACCGCAAGACGATGGACACGTCGAGCTGGCACATCCCCGATGCGCCTTTCATCTCCGACCGGCAGATGCTGCGCTTCTCGGAACTCGGCGTCTCCACGCAGGAATCCTCGGGCCGGCGCATGCGCGTGCGCGCCGTCATCGCCATGCCCGGGGACTTCTACGCCAATGCCTATGGCGAGGCGACGCTCTATCTCGACGGTGCCTATTCGGAGGAGGTCCTTCCCGGCGCCAGCCGCGTCGAGATCTTCGTCAACGGCAACGTCGCAGCGACCGTGCCGCTCAACGCCGCCAATGGCGGGCTCTTCCAGCAATCGCCGATCCCGATCCCGCTCCGGCACTTCCGGCCCGGCATCAACGAGATCTGGTTCGAGGCGGTCACGCAGGCGCGGTCGGACCTCGCCTGCGGGCCGGGCGCGACCCTGCCCGGCAAGAACCGCTTCGCACTGTTCGACACCACGACGCTGGCGATTCCCGATTTCGCCAAGATCGGGGTCAGCCCCAATCTCGCGGCCGCGGCCGGTACGGGCTTCCCCTATTCGATCGCGGCGCATGTCGGCCTGCTCATGGGCCGGCAGGACCTGCCCAATCTCGGCGCCGCCGCGACCCTGCTGGCGCGGCTGGCCCAACGCGCCGACCGGCCGCTGCCGATCGACATCCTCGGCAGCGCCGCCACCGTCGGCGACCGCCCGGCCCTGATCGTCGGCGCTGCCGGTCAATTGCCTGCCGGATTGCTGCCGCGCGTCGGCATCGCCGACAATGTCCGCAACACCTGGCCGCAGCGTGCCGACGCCGTCGTCGTCCTGCCGGAGACCGAGGGCGCTGCCGTATTCGATGCCGTGATCAACCGCTTCCAGGGCCGGCAGACGACTCCGGAGGATTCCGGCGGCGGCACGCCGACGACCGAGGCGATCCGCGACCGCTGGCGCGGCTCGCTCGGCGGGCCCCTCGCGCGCTACTTCATCAGCTTCGACCGATGGCTGCAGCGCACTTTCGATCTGTCCTTCGCGCAGCTGCGCGCTCCCACGCGTGCACCCACGCTCTATGAACCGGCGGAAGGGGCCGAGTTGATCGCCGCCCAGGCGACCGACCCCGATACGCGCCAGGTCTGGACCGCTTTCGTCGTGCGCCAGGAGGAAACACTCGAGAAGGCCATGGACAGGCTCGTCACCCCCGGCAACTGGGCCGGGATGGCCGGCAAGCTCACCGCTTTCCGCAACGGGCAGGACAATCACGTCATCTCGGCGGACAGCACGACCTTCGTCATGACCCGGGCGTTCAGCCTGGCCAATATGCGTCTCGTCTTCGCCAACTGGATGTCGAGCAATATCGGCATCTATGCGTTGACCCTGCTGGGAGCCTGCATCGGCCTCGGCATCGGAACCTTCCTGATGCTCGGCCGATTGGGAAGGCGCTCATGAAATGGCTGCGCGCAACCCTGGCCGCCATGCTGCTCGGCCTCACCTCCGGCGCACAGGCCGCCCTGCCGGCCGGCGCCTGGGAGCTCTACCGGCAGAAATTCGTCACTGCCGAGGGCCGCGTCGTCGACGACGCCAATGGCGGCATCAGCCATAGCGAGAGCCAGGGTTACGGGCTGCTGCTGGCCTGCCTCGCCGGCGACCGCGGCAGCTTCGCCAGCATCCTCTCCTTCACCCGGACCGAGTTCCTGATCCGCGACGACGGCCTCGCCGCCTGGCGCTGGGACCCGAAGGCCACGCCGCGCGTCACCGACATCAACAACGCCAGCGACGGCGACCTGCTGATCGCGGAAGCCCTCATTTGCGCCGGCACGCGCTGGTCGATGCCGGCCTACACCAGCGCGGCTCGCCAGATCGCCCGCTCGCTGGCCAAGGTCGCGCTCCTGAAGCGCGACGGCCAGACCTGGCTGATGCCGGCGGCAAAGGGCTTCTCGGAGCAGGAGCGACCGGACGGGCCGGTGGTCAACCCGTCCTACTTTGTGTTCGAGACCTTCCCCGTCCTCGCCAAGCTCACCGGCGACCAGAGCTGGATGCAAGTGCAGGCGACCGGGCTGAAGCTGCTCGACGACCTCGCCAAGCGGAAGGTTCCGGCGGCCGACTGGCTCTCGCTCAAGGGCGAGCCGAAGCCGGCCGACGGCTTTCCGCCGCAGTTCGGCTACAATGCGCTGCGCATCCCGCTCTATCTCCTGCGGGCCGGCCTTGCCGACAGGCAACGCCTCGAACCTTTCCGCCAGGCCTGGGCCAGCGGCACAGCGGTGATCGACGTGCCGAGCGGCAAGCCGGCCGAGCCGCTGCCGGATGCCGGCTATCGCATCCTCGCCGCGGCAATCGCCTGCGCTCTCGACCGCACCCCGATCCCAGCCGAATTGAGGACCTTTCAGCCGACCGCCTATTACCCGTCGACACTGCATCTGCTTGCCCTCTCGATGCTGAGCGAGAGGTATCCGCAATGCATGTGAAATCCGTGCTGATCGCCGTCGCAGCCTCGAGCGCCGCCTTCTACGGGCTGGGCCGCTATGGCCACGACCTCAGCTGGCCGAAGGCATCGGTGCCGGCCGTGCAGCAGGCGCAGGCCGAGACGCATCCCGATCCCAGCGAGCCAGCACCGCCTGCGGCCGGGCAACCAGAGACCGAACTGGCACAGGCTCCGGCCGTGCCCGGGCGCCCCGTGGCGCCTCCCGGCCCCTCGCAGAAGGTCGATGAGACGGCATTGCGCTATTTCGCCAGCCAGGGCGACACCCGCCGTTACGAGGCGGAACTCGCCCGGCTGCGCGCGCTCTATCCCGAATGGAAGCCGCCGACCGATCTGAACGCATCGCAGCCAACAGGCGATCCCGAGCTGGAGCGGGTCTGGAAGCTGTTCGCCGAGGGCAAATTCGGCGAGGCGCGCGCCGGAATTGCCCAGCGCAGCAGCGCCGATCCGAACTGGCAGGCGCCAGCCGATCTCATCGCCCAGCTCGACAGGGCCGAGGCCGGCCTGCGCCTGGTCAACGCCTCCAACGCCAGGCAATGGGAGCAGGTGATCAGGATCGGCACCGAGACGCCGGCACTGCTGACCTGCACCAATGTCGACGCGCTCTGGCGCGTGGCCGAGGCCTTCATCCAGACCGGCGCACCGGAGCGGGCCCGCGACGCCTATGCCTATGTACTGACCAACTGCACCACTCCGGCCGAACGCGTCGGCACCATGCAGAAGGCGCTCGCCAGCCTGCCCGAGGCATTGGTCAGCCCCTTGCTGGCGCAGGAGAAGCAGAGCGAGTTCTCGAGCATTCGCGACGAGATCGCGCGACGCCATATCGGGAAAGCCGCGGAAGAGCCGACCCTGACCGCGACGCCCGAAGAACTCCGACGGATCGAGGCGCTCGCCAATGCGGCAACGACGCCGGATGATCCGATCCTGCTCGGCTTCTATTTCTTCCGCCACAACGATGCGGCCAAGGCCGTGACCTGGTTCCAGACCGCGCTGGCACGCAATGGCGGCGCCAAGGCGGCGGAAGGCGCCGTGCTCGCACTCGGCGCACAGCAGAAATACCAGGAGGCGGAGACGCTCGGCGCACAATGGCTCGAAGCGGGCCCGGCAAACCGCAAGGCCTATCTCGATGTCGCGACCGCGCTGATCGCGCAGGAGCCGGCGCCGCGGCTCGAGCGTACCGTGATCGAGCGTATCGCCAGGACGGTCGGCGTCGACCGCTATGCTCCCGGCGGCGCCGCCCTCGGCTGGTATGCCTATAACTCCGGGCAGATCGCCCCCGCCGAAACCTGGTTCGAGACCGCCCTCGCCTGGGATCGCAACTACGAGCCGGCAGCCTACGGCCTCGCTCTGGTGCATCAGCGCCTGCGCGACCTGGCCGGAGTGCGTGCCATCATCGCCGAATGGCGCAATCGCTCGCCCCGCATCGCCGATCTGCTGAATCCTACCAGCAGACGTTCCCCAGCCCCGGAGCGGGAAATCCGGCCGCTGCCGGAGACGCACCCGACCGTACGGACGGCCCCGGTACCCGAGCCTGCCGAGCGGACGCCGCGCCGGATCATTCGGGCAGAGCCCGCGCCGACGATGCGCTACGAAGACGAGTTTCCCGCCGCGGCCATGCCTCGGCGCCCGGCGCCCGTGCGCTCTCGCGGCGGCTCCTGCGGCGCGGGCGCGAGCGGAGCGGCGGCGCTGCAGCGCGGCTGGTGTCTGCTCAACCTGAAGCGGCCCGCGGCTGCGGCAGAAGCCTTCGACGCGGCTCAGCGCAGCGGCAATGCCCAGATCGCCGCGGATGCCGCCGCGGGCAAGACCTATGCGAAGCTCCAGCAGGGACTGACGGCCGAGGCCGGCGCCGCGGCCGCCAGCGCCAACCTGCCCCCGGCGCGCCGCAAGGAACTGCAGAGCCTGCTGCTCGCCGAACGCTTCTATGCCCAGTACGACGCCAAGGACTTCAACGGCGCGCTGCTGACGCTCGGCGAGCGGGCACGCTATGCCTCCGAGAGCACCGACCTGATGCTGATGCGCGGCTGGTCCTATTTCAATCTCGGCCGCTTCGACGATGCCGCGCAGGTCTTCCAGGCGCTCTACCGCGCCAATGGCTCGCCACAGGCGATGTCCGGCCTGACGGCGATCCGCGACATCACCCAGCGCAACCGCTACTGATCCAGCACGCCTCGCGATCGGGTGATAACGCAGCGCGCGCAACTCTCACCATAACCCTGCAGAATACCCCATCCCCGATTTCGACTTGGACAGACTGGGATCGCGGTCCCCACTATCGCGCCAACAAGGATCGAGGGGATTGGACCATGAAGACGCATGTCGCCGGGCTTGCGGGCCTGATGCTGTTCGCCGGCCTGCACGGGCAGGCCTTGGCGCAGGAGACGGTCCTCAGGGTCAGTTCCGGCGCCAGCAATGTCTCGACGCTCGACGCCCACCGCGCCAGCGCGACCGACGACAAGGCGCTGGTCGGCTGGCTCTATAACGGCCTCGTCCGCTTCAAGCCCGGCAGCGCCGACCCCAAGGACCTCGAGCCCGATCTCGCCGAGCGCTGGGAGACCTCGCCGGACGGCAAGGTCTGGACCTTCCATCTGCGCAAGGGCGTCAAGTTCCATGGCGACTGGGGCACGCTCGATGCCGACGACGTCGTCTATTCCCTGCAGCGTTCCGCCGATCCGAAGCGCTCGACCTTCTCCTCCGACTTCTCGGCGATCGACAAGGTCGAGAAGGTCGACGACCTCACCGTCCGGGTCACGCTGAAATACCCGGACGTCAACTTCCTCGGCCGCGTCTCCAACTACCATGGCGGCAACATCGTCAGCCGCAAGGCCGGCGAGGAACTGGGCGACCGCTATGGCGCCAAGCCCGTCGGCACCGGCCCCTTCACCTTCGTCGAGCAGGTGACCCAGCAATATGTGAAGCTCGCCGCCAATCCCGATTATTTCCGCGGCAAGCCGAAGATCGACACGATCATGATGCGTGCCATTCCCTCGGACAGCGCGCGCGAGCTCGCCTTCACCTCCGGCGAACTCGACCTGTTCTACGGCAAGCGCGAGCAGCGCTGGGTCGATTCCGCCCGCAAGCGCCCCGGCTTCAATGTCGAGATCTTCCAGCCCGGCGAATACCGTCTGCTTCACATCAACCGCAGCCAGCCGCCGCTCGACGACATCCGCGTGCGCCGCGCCATCGCCGCCGCCGTCAATGTCGATGATCTCGTGCGCTTCGTCGGCAAGGATGTCGGCCCCAAGGGCTGCTCGATCGTGCCGCCCGGCTATCTCGGCGAGGATTGCACGGTGCGTTACGGCTTCGACCTCGCCAAGGCCAAGGCTTTGCTGGCCGAGGCCGGCCACAAGGATGGCATCACCATCAAGGCGATCGTCTCCAACATCTCGGCGCAGCAGCCCTTCATGGAGATCATCCAGGCGCAGCTCGCCAAGGCCGGGATCAAGCTGGAGATGCAGGTCGTCGACCACGCGACCTATCAGAGCCAGAGCCGCAAGGATCTGAGCGGCCTCGTCTTCTACGGCGCGGCGCGCTTTCCGATCGCCGACACCTATCTCAGCGAATTCTTCCACTCACGCGCGACCGTCAACACCCCGACCGCCGCGACGAACTTCTCGCACTGCGCCATCGCCGACAAGGAAATCGAGGAGGCCAGGGTTGCGCCGAACGCCGAGGCCCAGAAGGCGCTCTGGAAGGAGGCGCAGCGCAAGATCATGGACGATGTCTGCGCAATCCCGCTGTTCGAACTGCGTCAGGTCTGGGCCCGCAGCGACAAGCTCGATTTCGGCTACGAGCTGAAGGGCGCGCTCAACCTCGCCCCGCCGATCACCGAGGCGACCACGCTGAAGGCGCGCTGAAGCGAAGGCTGAGGCCGGTCATGGAGACGGTGCGCCGGCTCGCCGCCTATGTCGCCAGCGCTCGTGAGGAGGCGCTAGCGGACGATCTGCGGGAAGCCGCCTGCCGCGCCGTGCTCGACCTCGTCGCCGCGGCGCTCGATCTCGACGATGGCCATCGCGTCGCGCAAACTCTGCACCGCGCATAGGATTGGTACGTGCCGTCGCATCGCTGGGTCAGCAATGGCTAGCCTCGCGCTTGCTCATCCGACTTCGCTCCGGCGGACGGGCTACTCATAGCGTCGCGCGAAGCAGCGACAAGAGACGCGGTGATGATCTCCGTTTGCAACGGAGATATATCTAGTCCAACAAGCGCACAATCTTGAATAAGCCTCAGAATTTTGTCTTCAATATCACAAATATGCTTAATCTGTCCGCTGAACCTCTTCTTTAACATAAGAGCTGGATTGAGCTCATATAGCTCATCCAAGCATACCCATGTCTCTTTTTTTAAATAGCAAACCTTAGGTGGGAGAAAGAAATTATGGAACCGGTCAGTGGGCTGGCACCCAAACACTGTGCCCCGCCCATGCTGCTGTGATGTCGTTTTTGCAGCAACAGATGTTGAGCCAATCGTACCTAAAACAATAAAAAGCTTCTCCCCGCTGACGCCATCATGGAAAGCAAAATTTTCATCGAAAAACACAGAGCCGGGATTCACCGAAGTTTCTCCAGCAGCTCCTGTCTATCATTGACAATTTTTATCAAACGATCCCTCTCATCATTCCTAATCGACAATTCGTAAGGAATAATCTGCTGCTTCTTTCTATCTTGGTTATATATCTTATCCCAAGGAAGATTTTCGAGGTGCGTAGCTTCAATCATGCTATTCGCATCAGCGTTTTTATACTCTTCTGCGAGATTTTTCAAAATCATCATCTCGCGCTTGGTAAAATTCCGCTCAGAAAACTCAACATTTGGAGTTATATCGAGCGCCCAGCTATCTTTGATTGGTTTCTTTTGAAATTGAAAAGCCTCTGCCATATCCGGCATCGGGTTTTCAATTTCATTGTTAAGATCCACAGGGACCGGCCCTTTAGGCCAAGCAAAATAATTCTGACCCGTGACGCTCCGGCCAGTTTGCTTAAAATGCTCGAAATCTAAGAAATAGAGAAGCTTGAAAAGCTTCACTTTTCCACATTTCTTCGTATTTCTTACGAAAAAATTAATCGCTTGGATTAACTTCTCGCGCTCATGCGTGATTAGCATCCGAGCAACCTCCTTCGCGCGCCAAAACGCCCGGCACGAATCATCTGATAACATCGAAAGTTGATGATTCTCCGCAACTCTGTTGATTTTTTGAGCGAATCGTGTCCTGCGCAGAGCTACACCTATCGCACACGTCGCTGCCATTTATGGCAGCAATCGCCCCCTGCAACCATCTGCGCGACGGCGACCATGCGCCGCTGCTCGATGCCCTAGCGACGATCAGGCCGGATTCGGCGTCAGGATAGTCCGCGAAATCTCCGCCGCCGCTTCGCGCGCGCTTTCGAGGAAGGCCGCTACCAGCCTGGCATTGCGGCTGTCGCGGTTGCGGCAGAGCTGGAAGTCGAGCTGGAATTCCGGCTCGAAGCGGCGGATCGCGATCTTGTCGCGCAGGCCGCCGACGATCAGCGGATGCACCAGCGAGACGCCGACGCCGGCGGCGACGAACTCGCAGAGGGTCGGCGAGACGTTCGCGATCATCACCACCTCCGGCGTGACGCCATGGGTTTCGAGCACCCGGCTGATGCTGCGATGGGTATGGCTCTCCGGATCGAAGGAGATGAAAGGCACGCCAGCGAGATCGCGCGGGGTGATCACCTCCTTCGCCGTGAGTGGGTGGCCGAGCGGCAGGATGCAGACGACCGGATGACCCATCATCGGCTCGGCGGCGACATAGGGGTTGTCGACCGGGGCGATGATCAGCCCGACATCGAGCCTGTGCGTGACGAGCGCGTCGGAGATCCATTGCGAGCTGCGCGACTGAACCGAGCAGAACACGCCGGGCTGCCGCGCGAGGAAGCGCGAGGTCGCCTCCTGGATGAAGGAGCCGGAGAGCGCAGGCATGACGCCGATCAGGAGGCGGCTCTGCTCGTCGCGGCGGATCGCCTCGACCGCATTCTCGACCTGGCGCACGCCCGCAAAGATCCGGTCGATCTCCTCATAGAGCCGCATGCCGCGCCGCGTCGCCACCAGCCGGCCCTTGACCCGGTCGAACAGGCGCAAGGCCGTATCCTCCTCGAGATGGGCGATCAGCTTGCTCATCGCCGGCTGCGAGACGTTCATCATCTCGGCCGCGCGGCTGACGGTGCCGTATTCGATCACCGCCTTGAAGGCCTCGACCTGGCGCAGGTTGAGCCGCCTCACCATGGCATAACCTCTGAGAATAGAGTGCAGAGAAAAACGACTTTGACGAAATACAATGTCGCTCCCTAACGTCAAAGGGCGAAAGGGATTTTCATGCGGCCGGACATCGTCGTCATCGGGGGAGGAACGGTCGGCGCCGCCATCGCCTATGGCCTTGCCCGCAAGCAGGAGAAGGTGCTGCTGCTCGACGGCGACGATGGCGATTTCCGTGCGGCAAGAGCGAATTTCGGGCTGGTCTGGCTGCAGGGCAAGGGCCTGGGCATGCCGGCCTATCAGGCCCTGACCCGCGACAGCATCGCGCTCTGGCGCGGCTTCACCGACCAGCTCGAAGCCGAGACGGTGATCGATCTCGCCTATGAGCAGAATGGCGGCCTCGCCTTCTGCCTCGGCGAAGAAGGCTATGAGAAGCGCCGCGTCGACCTACTGCGCCTCCATAACCAGCGTGGCGATGGCGAGCCGGATTGGGAGATGCTCGACCGCCCGGCGCTGCAGCGACTGCTCCCAAAGGTGGCGCTCGGCCCCGATGTCACCGGCGCCAGCTTCGGCCGGCGCGACGGGCATGCGAACCCTCTGCGGCTGCTGGCTGCGCTGCATGCCGGCGTGCTCCGCCATGGCGGCGCGCTGCGTCATCGCGCCCGGGTGCAAGGGATCGAGCGCGTCGGTGTTGATTTCAAGCTCGTGCTCGATGGCGAGACGCTGACAGCGCCGCGGATCGTCATCGCCGCCGGACTCGGCTCACCGGAATTGGCCCGTCAGGTTGGCCTCGACGTCCCGTTACGGCCGGAGCGCGGCCAGGTGCTGGTCACCGAGCGGCTCGCCCCCTTCCTGCCGCTGCCGGCGAGCGGCCTGCGCCAGACCGGCGAGGGCACGGTGATGATCGGCGCGACCAAGGACGATCCCGGCTTCGACGTCTCCACCACCGGCGAGGCGGCGGCATGGCTCAGCCGCAAGACGGTGCAGATCGTCCCCGCCTTGGCCAAGGTCGGCCTCGTCAGGCAATGGGCCGGCCTGCGTATCATGACGCCCGACAGCTACCCGATCTATGCGCAGTCGCAGAGCCATCCCGGCGCCTTCGTCGCGCTCTGCCATTCCGGCGTGACGCTCGCCGCTCTCCATGCCGAGGAACTCGCCTCGGCCATCGCCGCGGGCGCGCTGCCCGAGCGCTTTTCTCCCTTCCACCAGAGTCGGTTCGATGTTCCGCAAGCTGCATGATCCCGGGCCGCAGGCGGTCACCATCTTCATCGACGGGCGCCCCGTCGCAGCCGAGCTCGGCGAGAGCGTCGCCGCCGTGCTGCTGCGCCAGCAGGAAGGCTGGAGCCGGACCACGCCGGTCTCGCAGAGCCCGCGCGCGCCCTATTGCATGATGGGCGTCTGCTTCGAATGCCTGGTCGAGATCGACGGCCAGGGCTCGGTCCAGAGCTGCCTGACGCCTGTCGCCAACGGCATGCGCATCGCCCGCCAGCAGGGCCGCCGGAGCCTGTCGGCATGAGCGAGCAGACCGATCTCCTGATCGTCGGCGCCGGCCCGGCCGGCATGGCCGCCGCCGTCACCGCCCGCCGCCATGGGCTCTCCGTCCGCGTCGTCGACGACCAGCCGGCGCCCGGCGGCCAGATCTGGCGGGGCATCGAGACAGTGGCCGCAACGCCGCGCGCCAAGCGCCTCGGCGAGAGCTATCTTTCCGGCGCCGAGCGCGCCGCGGCCTTCCGCGCTTGCGGTGCCCTCTACGAGCCGGAAAGCCAGCTCTGGCAGATCGAGCCGGGCTTCCGCACCTTCGTCACGCGAGGCGGCAAGGCCCGCATTGTGACGGCGCAGGCGATCATACTCGCCACCGGCGCGCAGGAGCGGCCCATGCCTTTCCCGGGCTGGACGCTGCCGGGCGTGCTCACGGTCGGCGCAGCACAGATCCTGCTGAAAACGGCAGATTCCGTGCCGGAGAAGCCGGTCTGGATCGCTGGCTGCGGACCGCTGCCGCTGCTCTACATGACCCAGCTCCTGGCTGCGGGAGGCCGCATCGCCGGCTTCCTCGATACGACCCCGCGCGGACGTGTCGGCGCAGCGCTGCGCCATCTGCCGCAAGGCCTCAGCCGCCTCGGCGACCTCGTGAAGGGGCTGTCCTGGTCACTGGCTCTGCGCCGAGCGGGTTTCCCGATCATTCGCCATGTCACCGAGCTGCGCGCCGAGGGCGATGGCCGATTGCAGCGCCTGCGCTATCGCACGGAAGACGGCCGCGAGGCCGAGGTTCCCGCCGAGGTGCTGCTCGTCCATGAGGGCGTCGTGCCGAACATCCACGCACCGCTGGCGCTCGGCTGTGCCGTGAGCTGGCATGCTGGCCAGCACTGCTATGTCCCGGTACTCGACGCCTGGGGCGAGAGCTCGCAGGCGAACATCTTCGTCGCCGGCGACGGCGCCGGCATCGGCGGAGCCGAGGCGGCCGAACCGCGCGGGCGGCTCGCGGCGCTGCGGGTTGCAGCAAAGCTCGGTCGTCTCGATGACGGCACTGCCGAAGCTGCCGCAGCACCGGAACGTGCCGCTCTCTCCAGCGCGCTGGCCCTGCGCCCCTTGCTCGATGCGCTCTACGCGCCGCGTCCGCAACTCTATGCCCCGCCGGACGAGACGCTGGTCTGCCGCTGCGAGGAGGTCACGGCCGGCGAATTGCGCGCCCGCGCTGTCGAGGGCCGGCCCGGACCGAACCAGCTCAAGGCCTTCACCCGTGCCGGCATGGGTCCATGCCAGGGCCGGCAATGCGGCTACTCCATGGCTCATATCGTCGCCGCCGCGCAGAACCGCTCGGTTGAGGAGGTCGGCTTCTACCGAATCAGGCCGCCGCTGAAGCCAGTGACGCTCGGCGAGCTCGCCAGCCTCGACGAGCAGGAGCCGGCGGCATGAGCGAGGCCGCATTCGACGTCATCGTGATCGGCGGCGGCCTGCATGGCCTCTCCGCTGCGCTGCATCTCGCCCGCGCCGGCCGCAAGGTCGCGCTGGTCGAGCGGCGCTGGACCGGCCGCCACGCCTCCGGCGCCACGGCAGCGGGCGTGCGCACCCTCGGCCGCGACCTCGCCGAGATCCCGATCTCGCTCGAAGCCATGGAGATGTGGCACCAGATCGAGACGATCGTCGGCGACACCTGCGGCTTCCACGCCCATGGCCAATTGCGGGTCGCGGAGAAAGCCGAGCACATGCCGGCGCTGATCGAGCGACAGGCCCGCACCAGCGCCCTCGGCTACAGCCATGAGGAATTGATCGACGCCGCCGAACTGCGCCGCCTCGTGCCGGCTCTCAGCCCGCATTGCATCGGCGCTCTGGTGGCGCGGCGCGACGGTGCCGCCGACCCACACCGCACCATCGCCGCCTTCCGCCGCGCCTGCGAAGCCGAGGGCGTCGTTATCGCCGAGGACTGCGGCGTCGAGGCCGTCGAGCAAAGGGGTGGCGACTGGCTGCTCGTCTGTGGCGAGCGCCGCTTTCGCGCGCTGCAGATCGTCAATGCCGCCGGCGCCTGGGCCGGGAGGCTCGCCGCGCTGTTCGGCGATGCGATCCCGCTCGGCGTCCGTGCCTCGATGATGATCGTCACCGAGCGGCTCGCCCCCCTGCTCGATCCGGTCGTCAGCGTCGTCGGCCGGGCGCTGTCCTTCAAGCAGGCGGGCCAGGGCACGCTGGTGATCGGCGGTGGCCTGCAGGGCTCGGCCGATCTCGAGCGCGAGCGCAGCAGCGTCGATTTCCGCCAGCTCGCCAGGGGCGCCCGGGCCGCCAGCGATCTCTTCCCTGCCGTGCAGGGCGTCCGCATCGCCCGCTGCTGGACCGGCATCGAAGCGGAAACCCGCGACCACATCCCGGTGATCGGCCTCTCGCCGAACGCGCCCGGCCTCGTCCATGCCTTCGGCTTCTCCGGCCATGGCTTCCAGCTCGTGCCGGTGGTCGGCTCGATCCTGGCCGAGCTCGTCTGCGAGGGCCGGACGCGCCGCGAGATCGCCGCTTTCGCGCCCGGGCGCCTGATGCAGGAAAGGGCGGTGGCATGATCGGCTATCTGGTCAGGCGGATCCTGCTCGCCATCCCCACGCTGTTCGTGATGCTGACCGCGATCTTCGTGCTGGTGCGGCTCGTGCCGGGCGATGCCGCCTCGGTCATCCTCGGCGACCAGGCCAGCGCCGCCTCGCTCGCGGCGCTGCGCGAGAAGCTCGGCCTCGACCAGCCGGTCCACGTCCAGTACCTCGCCTTCCTCGGCAAGATCCTCACCGGCGATTTCGGGGAGTCGCTGTCGAGCGGGCGCAGCGTCATCCGCGAGGTGCTGCTCGTCCTGCCCTCGACGATCGAATTGACCGTCGCCGCCATCACGATCGGCCTCGTCTTCGGCCTGCCGCTCGGCGTCGCCGCCGCGCTCAGCCGCAATGGCTGGGTCGACTATGTCTCGCGCGTCGTCTCGCTGGTCGGGCTGTCTTTCCCCGCCTTCGTCTCCGGCATCCTGATGCTGATCGTCTTCGCGATCCAGCTGAACTGGTTCCCGGTGCTCGGCAACACCAGCGGCGCCGGCAGCCTCAGTGAGCGCATGCGGGCGCTCGCTTTGCCCGCGCTCAATCTCGGCATCATCATGACCGCCTATGTGATGCGCGTGACCCGCGCCGCGATGCTCGGGGTGCTGACCGAGGACTATATCCGCACCGCCCGCGCCAAGGGCGTCGGCCCGGCCCAGCTCGTCGTCACCCATGCCCTGCGCAACGGGCTGATCCCGATCATCACCGTGGTCGGGCTCTATTTCGGCACGCTGATCGGCAACTCCGTGCTGACCGAGATCATCTTCAACCGGCCCGGCCTCGGCAAGCTGATCATCGGCGCGCTCAATGCCCGCGACTACACCCTGCTGCAGGGGCTGATGATCATCTTCGCGATCTGCGTGATCGTCGTGAACACGCTGACCGATCTCGCCTACGGCCTCGTCGATCCCAGGGTGAAATACTCATGAGCGCCGCCGACACCCCCGTCGCGATCCAGCCCGGCGGGCTCTGGCTCGCCTTCACGCAGAACCGGCTCGCCTGGGTCGGCCTCGTCCTGCTGGCGCTGATCGTCTGCGTCGCGCTGTTCGCGCCCTGGCTCGCGCCTTACGACCCGCTCGAGCAGAACATCGTGGCGCGGCTGGAGCCGCCCTCCGCCGAGTTCTGGCTCGGCACCGATTCCTATGGCCGCGACGTGCTCTCGCGCCTGATCTACGGCGCCCGCATCTCGCTCTTCGTCGGCTTCGTCGCCATCCTGATCGCCATGCTGGTCGGCACCGCGATCGGCGTGCTCGCCGGCTATATCGGCGGCGTCTTCGACCAGCTCGTCATGGGCGTGCTCGACGTGCTGCTCGCCTTCCCGACCCTGCTGCTCGGCCTGATGATCGCCGCCATGCTCGGCGCTAGCCTGGAGAACCTGATCATCGCCATCGCCGTGACCGAGGTCGCGCCCTTCGCTCGCGTCGCCCGTGCCCCGACGATCACGCTGCGCCAGCGCGATTTCGTCGAGGCGAGCCGCTCCTATGGCTGCGGTCCGTTCCGGATCATGACCCGCCACATCCTGCCGAACATGATCTCGGACGTGGTGGTGATGAGCTCGCTCTGGCTGGCCTCAGCGATCCGCACCGAGGCCTCGCTCAGCTTCATCGGGCTCGGCGTGCCACCGCCGGCGCCGACCTGGGGCGCGATGATCCGCGAGGGCTTCGAGAACATCTTGGACGCCTGGTGGCTCGCGGTGTTCCCGAGCCTCGCCATCCTCGTCACGGTGCTGGCGCTCAACCTGCTCGGCGATGCACTGCGCGATGCCTCGGACCCACGCTCGCGATCGCGCTGAGAAGGCAGGAGCTTACGGCTCCAGCTCGGAATCCCAGTAGAGATAGTCGAGCCAGCTCTCGTGCAGATAGTTCGGCGGGAACAGCTTGCCGTTGCGGTGCAGGTCGTTGATCGACGGTGCGAACGGCTTCTGCATCGGGATCATCCCGACCGCGGTCGGCATCTTGTCGCCCTTCATCAGATTGCAAGGCGAGCAGGCCGCGACGACGTTCTCCCAGGTGGTGAGGCCGCCCTTCGAGCGCGGCACGACATGGTCGAAGGTCAGTTCGTCGCGCGTGCCGCAATACTGGCAGGCGAAGCGATCGCGCAGGAAGACGTTGAAGCGGGTGAAGGCCGGGGTGCGCGAGGGCTTGATATAGGTCTTGAGCGAAACGACCGAGGGCAGCTTCATGTTGAAGCTCGGGCTGTGCACCACCGTGTCGTATTCGGAAACGATGTTGACGCGGTCCATGAAGACCGCCTTGATCGCGTCCTGCCAGCTCCACAACGAGAGCGGATAGTAGCTCAACGGCCGGAAATCGGCGTTGAGCACCAGCGCCGGACAACCGTCCGGCGAGGCCATCGGATGCATTACATGCGCCGTCACCCGTATCGCGCCTCCGCTTCTAGGGCTCGCACGAATCCTGCCGCATCAATGTAAGCGCGATGCGACAGGAATGTGAAGCGACGATGTTGCGGCGCGAATGGGCAGACGGCGGTCGTCGTTCCCGGGCGGAGCGCGGCGCAGACCCGGGAATCTCATGCGGAAGCTGGTTTTCGAGATGCTCGGCTCAAGGCCGAGCATGACGGCATAGTTTTCAGCGCGTCGGAATCGGCTTTTCGCCGCGATAATCGTAGAAGCCGCGCTTGGTCTTGCGGCCGAGCCAGCCGGCCTCGACGTACTTCACCAGCAGCGGGCATGGCCGGTACTTCGAATCGGCGAGGCCGTCATGCAGCACCTGCATCACCGACAGGCAGGTGTCGAGGCCGATGAAGTCGGCGAGCTGGAGCGGGCCCATCGGGTGATTCGCGCCGAGCCGCATCGCCGTGTCGATCGCCTCGACCGAGCCGACGCCCTCATACAGCGTGTAGACGGCCTCGTTGATCATCGGCAGCAGGATGCGGTTGACGATGAAGGCCGGGAAATCCTCGGAGACCGACGCCGTCTTGTGCAGTGCCGCGACGAAGCCCTTGGCGCGTTCGAAGGTGCCGTCGTCCGTGGCGATGCCGCGGATCAGCTCGACGAGCTGCATCAGCGGCACCGGATTCATGAAATGAATGCCGATGAAGTGCTCGGGGCGATCGGTCGCCGCGGCAAGCCGCGTGATCGAGATCGACGAGGTGTTCGAGGCCAGGATCGCGTCGGGGCGCAGATGGGGACAGACAGCGGTGAAGATCTTGCGCTTCACCTCCTCGCTCTCGGTCGCAGCCTCGATCACGAGGTCGCACGGGCCCAGATCCTCCAGCTTCGGCGCCGAGACGATCCGGCTCATCGCCGTGCGGCGGTCCTCATCGGCGATGGCACCCTTGGAGACCTGACGGGCCATGTTGCCGTCGATCGTCGCCAGCGCCGCATTGATGCGGTCCTCGGCGATGTCGTGCAGCCTGATGTCGAAGCCCGCGACCGAGGCAACATGGGCGATGCCGTTGCCCATCTGCCCGGCCCCGATGATGCCGACGGTCTTGATCTGGTGGTCCATGTGACGCTTCTTGTCCCCGAGGGAGCTGGCGCGGGCACCCCGTGGGCGCCCGCGACGCGGACGATTCTACCGCTTACTTGCCGGCCTTTTCGAGCTCTTTGTCGAGCTCGGGCAGGATGGCGAAGAGGTCGCCGACGAGGCCGTAATCGGCGATCTGGAAGATCGGCGCCTCCTCGTCCTTGTTGATGGCGACGATGACCTTCGAGTCCTTCATGCCGGCGAGATGCTGGATCGCGCCGGAGATGCCGACCGCGACATAGAGCTCGGGGGCGACGACCTTGCCGGTCTGGCCGACCTGCCAGTCATTCGGGGCGTAGCCGGCATCGACCGCGGCGCGCGAGGCGCCCATCGCGGCGCCAAGCCGATCCGCCACCGGCTCGATCACCTTGGCGAAGTTCTCGGCCGAGGCGAGCGCGCGCCCGCCCGAGACGATGATCTTGGCCGAGGCCAGCTCCGGACGATCCGACTTGGCGACTTCCTCGCCCTTGAAGGAGGAGGTGCCGGGGTTCGCGGCAGCGGAAACGGCCTCGATCGGGGCGCTGGCGGAACCGTCGCCGGTCGCCTGGAAGGAGGCGCCGCGCACGGTGATCACCTTTTTGGCGTCGGCGGACTGCACCGTCTGGATGGCGTTGCCGGCATAGATCGGCCGCTCGAAGGTGTCGGCGGAGACGACCTTCGTGACTTCCGAGACCTGCATCACGTCGAGCAAGGCTGCGACGCGCGGCATCACGTTCTTGCCGGTAGTGGTGCCGGGCGCGACCAGCGCGTCATAGCCGGGAGCGAGCTGGACGATCAGCGCCGCGAGCGGCTCGGCGAGGCGATGCTCATAGGACGCATCGTCGGCGAGCAGCACCTTCTCGACGCCGTCGAGCCTGGCGGCGGCTTCCGCCACGGCCTTGGCGTTATGGCCGGCGACCAGGACATGCACGGGCGCGCCGATATCCTTGGCGGCGCTCAGCGCCTTGCGGGTAGCCTCGTTGAGGGCCTTGTTGTCGTGCTTGGCGAGCAGCAGCGTGGTCATCAGATCACCCCGGCGGTCTTGAGCTTGGAGACGAGTTCGGCGGCATTGGCCACCTTGACGCCGGCGGAGCGTCCGGCCGGCTCGGCCGTCTTCAGCACCTTGAGGCGCGGCGAGACATCGACGCCGAGCGTCTCGGGCGAGGTCTCGTCGAGCGGCTTCTTCTTCGCCTTCATGATGTTGGGCAGCGAAGCGTAGCGCGGCTCGTTGAGGCGCAGGTCGGTGGTGACGATCGCCGGCAGCTTGAGCTGGACGGTCTGCAGGCCGCCATCGACCTCGCGGGTGACGTCGGCAGAACCGCCGTCCAGAACGACCTTCGAGGCGAACGTGCCCTGCGGCCAGCCGAGCAGCGCCGCCAGCATCTGGCCGGTCTGGTTGCAATCGTCATCGATCGCCTGCTTGCCGAGGATGACGAGCTCGGGGGTCTCCTGCTCGACGACCTTCTTCAGCAGCTTGGCGACCGCGAGCGGCTCGACGGCAGCATCGGTCTTCACCAGGATGCCGCGATCGGCGCCCATGGCGAGGCCCGTGCGGATCGTCTCGGCGGCCTGCGCCGGCCCGACCGAGACCACGATCACTTCGTTGGCCTTGCCCGCTTCCTTCAAGCGCAGCGCCTCTTCGACGGCGATCTCGTCGAAGGGATTCATCGACATCTTCACATTGGCCAGCTCGACCCCGGCCCCATCGCCCTTCACTCGGATCTTAACGTTGAAGTCGACCACGCGCTTCACTGGCACAAGTATCTTCATAAGGGCGTCACCGGTTGTGGAGAGATGCGATCTGATGCCGATCCGCCGGCCAAGCGAAGGCCGGCATCGCGGCACCCGGCTGAAATGCGGACGGACCGTAGCGACGGGAATTTGCGCTTGTCAACGCCACGAAAGTCACGGCAGCCCCCGCATGCCGCGGCCGAACAGGCGCAGCTCGCGCCGGATCAGCAGCGGCGTCAGCGCCGCGCCTGCACCGAGCCCGCCGAGATGCGCCCACCAGCCGACCGCACCTTGCTGGTCGAACAGCGCCGAGAGCAGCTGGAACAGGATCCAGGCGCCGAGCGCGTACATCGCCGGGATGTGCAGGGGAATCCATTTGAAGGCGAGGCCCCAGACGCGCACGCGCGGGTAGAGCATCAGATAGGAGGCGATCACGCCCGAGATCGCGCCGGAAGCGCCGATCAGCGGCTGCTCCGATTCGGGATTCATCAGCGCATGCAGCAGCGCCCCGGCGATGCCGCAGAGCAGGAAGAAGACGAGGAAACGCAGATGCCCCATCGCATCCTCGACATTGTCGCCGAAGACCCAGAGAAACAGCATGTTTCCGATCAGATGGGCGAAGCTGGCATGCAGCATGATGCCGGTCGTCAGCGTCAGCCAGGGCGGCGCCTTGAGCAGTTCCGGCGGCAATTGCGCCTCGCCGAACAGCACCGCAGGAATCGTGCCGAAACCGGCCAGGACCGCGACCTCGCTGGCCTCGCTGGTCCAATACATCAGCATCAGCCGCAGCACGATGCAGAGCGTGATCAGCGCGTAGGTGACATAGGCGACGCGGATGAAACGCATCGGCACGCCGTCATGCAGCGGCACGAACATCGGTTAGCGGTTCTGGCCGGGCGTCCAGAGCACGTCGCCCCCTGCCCTGGCATTGAGGTGGCGGGATGCGACGAAGAGGAAATCCGAGAGCCGGTTGATAAACTTCAGTGCCGGCTGGGCGACGCTCTCGCCCTCCTCCTGCGACAATTCGACCATCAATCGCTCCGCCCGGCGACTGACCGTTCGGGCGAGATGCAGATGCGCCGCACCGGGCGTGCCGCCTGGCAATACGAAGGAGCGCAGGGTCCCGAGCGGCCGGTTGAGCTGGTCGATCTCGGCCTCTAGCCGGTCGACCTGCGCCTGCACGATTCTGAGCGGCTCCCACGCCGGCTTCTCGCCGGTGTCGGGCGAGGCGAGCTCGGCGCCGAGATCGAAGAGGTCGTTCTGGATGCGGCCGAGCATCGCGTCGAGCTCGGGATCCTCGGCAGCGCAATGCAGGCGCGCCATGCCGATGCAGGCATTGGTCTCGTCGACCGTGCCATAGGCGGAGACGCGCAGATCGAATTTCGGCCGGCGCGCACCGGTGGCGAGCGCCGTGGTGCCGTCGTCGCCGGTGCGGGTGTAGATGCGATTGAGAACGACCATGACGAAGTTATAGCGCGCTGCAGCATCGGCGGAAGGGGCAATCTCACCCCATCGCCAATGGCAAAAGTCCCGGCTCCTTCAGCGTCTCCAGAGCGATCTCGGACCGCACCCGCGCGACGCTCTCATGCGGCAGCAGCACCTCGTTGACGAGGCGCGCCAGCTCCTTGAGGTCGCCGACCGCGACCTTCAGCATGTAGTCGGCCTCGCCGGTCAGCGCATGCGCCTCGAGCACCGCGGGCGTCAGCTTCACCAGATCGCGGAAGCGCCGGGCATTGTCGCGCGAATGGGTGTTGAGCGCGACATGGATGAAGACGGTGACGGAAAGCCCGATCGCCTCCGGATCGATCAGGGCGCGATAGCCGCGAATCACGCCCGCGCCCTCCAGTGCCTGACGTCGCCGCGAGACCTGACTGGCGGAGAGGCCGACGCGCTCGGCGAGCGCACCATTGGTCAGCGAGGCGTCCTGCTGGAGCGCTTCGAGCAGGCGCCAGTCAAAGGCGTCGAGCTGCGACATTTCGTGAGCCCTTCTGCACGTTCATGCACGATCCGTGCAAATTCAAGCCGAGATCGCTGAATTTTGCAAACCTTTCGCCTGAGGGATGCGCGAGGATTGGCCAAATATCGATTTCAGGAGGAAGCACATGGGACCGTTCCCGCACGATTCAGCCCCGCCGGCCATCTCCAGCGCCAACCCGATGGGCACCGACGGCTTCGAATTCGTCGAATATGCCCATCCCGAGCCGGAGAAGCTCGGCGCGCTGTTCGAGACCATGGGCTTCACCAAGGTGGCGAAGCACCGTTCGAAGAAAGTGACGCTCTATCGCCAGGGCGACGTCAATTTCATCGTCAACGCCGAGCCGGAGTCCTTCGCACAAGGCTTTGCCGCCGAGCACGGCCCCTGCGCCTGTGCCATGGCCTTCCGCGTCGTCGACGCCAAGCACGCCTTCGATCGCGCCGTCTCGCTCGGCGCCGAGCCCTATGAGAGCAAGGTCGGCCCCGGCGAGCTGCAGATCCCGGCGGTGAAGGGTATCGGCGGCTCGCTGCTCTATTTCGTCGATCGCTATGGCGCGAAGGGCTCGATCTACGATGTCGACTTCGAATGGCTCGGCGAGGCCGACCCGCATCCCGAGCAGGCCGGGATGTATTATCTCGACCACCTCACCCACAATGTCATGCGCGGCCGCATGGACCATTGGGCCGACTGGTATGGCGAGCTCTTCAATTTCCGCGAGATTCGCTTCTTCAACATCGAGGGCAAGCTCACCGGCCTGATCTCGCGGGCGCTGACCTCGCCCTGCGGCAAGATCCGCATCCCGATCAATGAATCCCTCGACGACAAGAGCCAGATCGAGGAGTACCTGCGCCAGTACAAGGGCGAGGGCATCCAGCATGTCGCGCTCGGCTCGCGCGACATCTATGCCAGCGTCGAGCAGCTCCGCCAGAACGGCCTGCCCTTCATGCCCTCGCCGCCCGAGACCTATTACGAGAAGGTTGACGGCCGCGTGCCGAACCATGGCGAGCCAGTGCCGCGGCTCAAGCAGAACGGCATCCTGATCGACGGCGAAGGTGCGGTTGCGCTCGGCTCCAAGGAAGGCCGGATGAGCAAGGTGCTCCTCCAGATCTTCTCGGCCACCGTGGTCGGCCCGATCTTCTTCGAGTTCATCCAGCGCAAGGGCGATGACGGCTTCGGCGAGGGCAATTTCCGGGCCCTGTTCGAGTCGATCGAGGAAGACCAGATCCGCCGCGGCGTGCTGAAGCCGCAGGCGGCGGAGTAAGGCGCCAGTACCCTCTCCCCGAGCGGGGAGAGGGTACTCGTCAGCCTATGATCACTATACTTCAGCCCAGTCTTGCCGCCTCCCGGGAATGGGCGTAGCCCTTTACTGACGCGCCGCACAAAAGGCGCGCCAACAGGGGAAGCGACCATGGCGACGACGTCGGCAGAGGTCATGCGGGGCCATCAGGGCCCGTGGTGGACCCATCTTTATGTCCAGGTGCTGACCGCGATCGCCATCGGCGTGCTGCTCGGCCATTTCTATCCCCAGACCGGCGAAGCGATGAAGCCGCTGGGCGACGCCTTCATCAAGGCGATCAAGATGATCATCGCCCCGATCATCTTCCTCACAGTCGTCCACGGCGTCGCCTCGATGGACGATATGAAGAAGGTCGGCCGGGTCGGCCTGAAGGCGCTGATCTATTTCGAGGCTGTCACCACGCTGGCGCTGATCGTCGGCCTCCTCGTCGTCAATCTCTGGAAGCCCGGCGCCGGCATGAACGTCGATCCCTCGACGATCAACACCGCCGGCATTTCCGCCTTCACCGCCAAGGCGCATGACCAGAGCACGCTCGCCTTCCTGATGAATATCATCCCGGAGACCGTGGTCGGCGCCTTCGCCAATGGCGAGATCCTGCAGGTGCTGTTCTTCGCCCTGCTTTTCGCCTTCGGCCTGCAGATGCTCGGCGAGCGCGGTAAGGCGGTGCTGCACTTCATCGACGACATCGCCCAGATCTTCTTCAAGATCGTCGGCATCATCATGAAGGCCGCCCCGATCGGCGCCTTCGGGGCGATGGCCTTCACCATCGGCAAGTTCGGCGTCGGGACCCTGCTCTCGCTCGGCTCCTTCATGGCCTCGTTCTACACGACCTGCCTGATCTTCATCTTCCTGGTGCTCGGCACGATCGCGCGGCTGGCCGGCTTCTCGATCCTGAAGTTCATCGCCTTCATCAAGGAAGAATTGCTGATCGTGCTCGGCACCTCCTCCTCCGAGAGCGTGCTGCCGCGCATGATCGCCAAGATGACCCATCTCGGCTGCAAGGAGAGCGTCGTCGGCCTGGTCATCCCGACCGGCTATTCCTTCAACCTCGATGGCACCTGTATCTACCTGACCATGGCCGCCGTCTTCCTGGCGCAGGCGACCAATACCGACCTCTCGCTCTCACAGGAGATCGGCATCATCGCCGTGTTGCTGCTAACCTCGAAGGGCGCCGCCGGCGTCACCGGCTCGGGCTTCATCGTGCTGGCGGCAACGCTCGCCACGGTCGGCCATATCCCGGTCGCCTCAATCGCGCTGATCCTCGGCATCGACCGCTTCATGTCGGAGGCGCGCGCCCTCACCAACCTGATCGGCAACGGCGTCGCCACCATCGTCGTCTCGAAATGGGAGAACTCGCTCGACGAGGCCAGGATGCAGCGCATCCTCGCCAAGGAGACCGGCTTCGACGCCGACGAGCCGGAACGGATCGCGGTCTAGTTCGTCACGCCACCAGCCGCGGCGCCGCCATCGCCTCGCGCAATGCCTGCGCGAAATGGCGCGCCGCGATGCCGGCCTGCGGCGCGATCACCAGCGCGACCGAAAGCTCAAACAGAACAGGCAGATTCTCGGACGGCTCCAGGCGACGCAAAGAGGCGGGCGCCGCGCTCTCGGTGATCGCGGTGACGCAGAGCCCGGCCTCGACCGCCGAGAGCAGGCCGGCCATGTGCGATGACGAGAACACCAGCCGGTGCGGCCGCTCCGCCGCTTGCAGCGCATTCAGGATGCGCGGGCGGGCCCGGCAGCCCTCATTGAACAGGCCGAGCGGCAGCACGTCGCTGAGCTCCGGTCGATGGCCGCGCGCCGCGACCCAGACCAGCGGCTCGCGCCTGAGGCGCTCACCCTTTGGCCGGCCGGGGTCCTGGGTGATCACCGCAAGGTCGAGCTCGCCCGCCGCCACGGCCGGCTCGATCCGCTTCGACAGTTCGCAATGCACCTCGATCTCGACGCGCGGATGCTCCTCGGCGAAGCGCACGATCAGCGGCCTGAGGTAGGCGTCGACATAGTCGTCCGGCAGACCGATGCGCAGCCGGCCGACCGCCTTGTCGCCATCGAGCTCGGCCCGCGCCTCGCGCTCGATCGCGAGCAGGCGGCGAGCCTGGGCGAGCAGGCGCTCGCCCGCTTCGGTCGGCGTGACGCCGCGGCGCGAGCGCTCCAGCAATTGCTTGCCGAGCGCCGCTTCCAGGTCCTGGATACGGCCGGACACCGCCGATTGCGTGCGCCCGAGCTTCTGGCCAGCCGCGGTAAAACCGCCGGTCTCGGCGACGGCGACGAGCATGGCGAGGGCATCGAGATCGAGATGGGTCGACATCACCATTCCATCGGAATGACCAATAGATAAATCAGGATAATCCGTTTTTCCGATTGCTGGAAGCGGGCTATGTTGAGAGCGACGAAGCAGCCCCCATCCCGAGGAGCGATCGCAGATCGCGGCTCCTCAGGATGGGGGCTGTGGATTTCTCGCCCTGAAAGCCGAACCCATGTCCGCCTCGAGTCTTTCCGTGCCTGACCGGCCCGCTGCGCCGGCGCTCGGCATGTTCCTGCTGCTGCTGCTCGGCGCGACCTGCATCGGCTTTTCCGGCATCTTCGTGCGCTTCGCCGATGTCGGCCCGGCCGCCGCCGGCTTCTGGCGCATGGCTTTCGCGCTGCCAGTTCTGGCGGCCTGGATGGCGCTGGAAGACCGTCCCGACCGGGCCGAGGGTGTGAAGTCCGGCGCCATGCTGCCGATCGCGCTCGCCGGCCTCGCTTTCGGCATCGACGTCGTGCTCTACAACGCCTCGCTCGGTTTCACCTCGATCGCCAACGCGTCCTTGCTCGGCAATCTCTCGCCGGTCGGCGTCATCCTCGGCGGCTGGCTGCTCTTCCGCGAGAAGCCGACGCGGCGCATCCTCGGCGCACTCCTCCTCGCCATTGGCGGCGCCGGCATGCTGGTCCTGCCCAAGCTGTCGGGAAGTGCGGCAGCCCCGCTGTCGGGCGCCGCCCTGTTCGGCGACGGCCTCGCCATCGGCGCAGCCTTCTCCTACGCCGCGTACATCCTCGCCGTGCGCCGTGCCCGCAACCGCGCCGCTGCCGGCCGCATCGGCCTGATCTCCAGCGCGATCTGCGCCGCGTTCTGCGCCGTCGCTGCCTTTGGCCTCGGCGAAACCATCCTGCCGCAGAGCCTGACCGGCTGGCTCGCGGTGGCCGCGCTCGGCCTGGTCTCGCATGCGATGGGCCAGGGCCTGATCACGCTGGCGCTCGGCCATTACGGGGCGAACGCCGCCTCGCTGGTCATGGTCTGGCCGGCGCTGGTCTCGGTGCTCGCCGCCTGGGCGATCTTCGCCGAGCAGCCCTCCCCTGCCCAGGCCTTCGGCGGCGTCGCGATCCTGGCGGCGGTGCTGATGGTGCGGAAGGGATAGTAGACCCCTTCCGCAAGCCGACCCGCCACCACGTCAATTCCCCGCGGCATAGCGCAGGATCACCGTGCCGTTCTTGAGCGGGCGGCTCTCCAGCAGGTCGAGCTTCTGGCGCTCGCTGCCGGGCTTGAAGAACGGCGTGCCCGCGCCGAGCCGCACCGGCACCAGCGCCAGCATCAGCTCGTCGACCTGCTTTTCCTTCAGCAAGGTGTCGATCAGCTCGGCGCTGCCGAAGACCAGGACGTCCTTGCCCGGCTTGGCCCGCAGGGCGGCGATCTCGCGGACGATGTCGGCGGTGACGCGGGTGTTGTTCCAGTCGGAACTCTGAACGCTGCGCGAGGCGACCAGCTTGGGCAGGGCGTTCATGTAGCGCGTGACCTCGCTGTCCTCCTTGGCCTCGGCCGAGGTCCAATAGGCCTTCATCCCGTCATGGGTGACGCGGCCGAAGACAAGGCATTGGGCACGCTGGCCGAACTCCTTGCTGAGCGCATCGAGCTCCTCGCCCCAGGCGTCGTTGTGAAACGAGAGATCCCACTTCTCCTTGCCCTCGAAACAGCCGTCCAGCGTCACGAGATTCCAGACGATCACCTTGGCCATCACATCCTCCTTGCTGGTGCTTTATCGCACCATCCAAAACCGCTTGCGATATGCAAGCAGTTGGCTTCTAGCGAAACCGATTGTAGAATGCAAGCGGTTTCGGAGGCGCACATGAAAGAGACCGGCCGCTCGGGCTGCCCGATCAACCTGACGCTCGAAATCCTCGGGGATCGCTGGAGCCTGATCGTCCTGCGCGACATCATGTTCGGCAATCGCCGGCATTATCGCGAGCTGCTGGCGAAATCGGACGAGGGCATCGCCTCGAACATCCTTGCCGACCGGCTGAAGCGCCTGCTTGAGAACGGTCTGCTCTCCCGCCGTGACGACGCCAGCCACAAGCAGAAGGGCATCTACAGCCTGACCGAGATGGGCATCTCGCTGGTGCCGGTCTTCGCCGCCATGGCCGATTGGGGCCGGCGCTTCCTGCCGGTGACGCCGGAGATGTCGATCCGCGCCGAAATCCTCGCCGAGGGCGGGCCAGCTCTGTGGGACAGATTCATGGCAGAGCTGCGCTTCCTGCATCTCGAGGCGCCGCGCCCGGCGCAATCAGTCCTCGACGAACTCACCGCCGCCTATCTCGCAGCCGTCGAACGCAGGCGCGCGGCCGATGTCGAACCGGAAGCAGTCTGAGCTCTCGCCGGAGCGCCAATCTCACGCCAGCAGGACGGTGCAGCGCTGACCTTGCGCGGCAGCCAGCTGGGCGAGCGACAGAATCTCGACCTGTCGCTGCAGGAAAATTGAAGCGATCCCGGCGCGCTTCCGCCGGGCTGTCTAACTATCGGGCCATTTCAGGAGATCGCCGATCCGGGTTGCGGAATAGAGACTCACGCCGCCGATTTCGGTGATCTTTCGCACCGCAAGGTCGGGGACGAGCGCGGCGTCGAGATCGATATGCGAGACGACAAAGACCGTGATGCCCCGTGGCAGCCATGCCAGCTCCGCTGCCACATCCGCCAATGTCTGTGACGTCGCGGGGTCGGGCAATTGCGGAAGCTCCGGCGCCCGTTTCGCCCAGAAATTCAGGAAGACCTGCGTCGGCAGGACGTTCCGGCCGGCAAGATGCCTCAGCAAGAGGTGTGGGTGCTCGACGAAGACGTGCGCTTCGGCGTCAGGAATCGGCTGAAGCGCCGAGGCCAGCCTCGCAAAGCGCCAGGCGCGCTCGATCGCGTCCGGCCTGATCTCGTCGACCGGCGGGGCGAAGAGCACGATCGCATTCGCAGGAATCTCCTGCGCGACAGCCGCATAGCTCGCATCGAGCCGGGTGAGCGGAGCCCAGAGATAGAGCAGCAGCCCGACCTTCACGGCAATGATCCCCGTGAGAAGTGTGGTCGCGGCCCTTTCAGCTCCAGCCGGCTGTGACGGCGGGCCACGCAGGAAAATCGCCGCGATCGTCACGATCGCCGGAACCAGGCGCCGGTCGGCCGCCCCGACGCTCATCAGGTATTTCGGCATGACGAGGAACAGGAGGACGCAAGCGAACAGCCCGGCCAGCTCATGGCGGCCCGCATTCAGGCCCCGCCGCCAGGCCAGCCAGCCGACCGCGCCCAGGACGAGCGCCGACAGGCCATATTCCAGCGACAGGTTCGTCGTCTTGCCTACCGAGAAGATGCCGGTGATCTTGGTGGCGAGATGCCACTCGGTCGTCCCCGTCTGGCCGGGCTCCATGACCAGCACCAGGGCGGCCACCATGACTGCCGAAGGCCAATGCCACCGGATGAGATCAGCGCTGTCGGCGAAGCGCCGTACCCGCCAGTCGTCGCGAGCCGCGACCGCGAACATGCCGAGGCAGAAGCACATATAGAGCATGACCGGGAAGATGCTGATCAGGCACATCGCGCCCAGGATGAGGGCCTGGCAGACGCCGAAGCTGCTTGAGGGCGCCTTGCGCTGCTCGATCGCCCGGTGCAGCGCGACGAACATGACGCCAAGCCCGAGGATGTAGTTGAACAGCCCCCAATAGAGCGGCTCGGAATAGACGGCGAGAAGGATGATGAGAAGGATGGAAAGATCCGTCCTGTCCCCTCGCGCCTGCCGGCACCAGACAGCGGCCACGATATAGGCGCACACCGCCGTGCAGATGAACGCTGTCAGCGCAACGGACGGTGGCACCATCTTGCCGAGAACGCCGGTGAATACGTCGATGGCGAGATTCGGATAAAGCCTGTCGCCGGGCTGGAAGAACTGGGCGACCGCGTCGTCGGCCAGCAGCATCTCCCACAGAGTCACGCGGAAGAGATGGTTCGGCCCGTCGACGAAGAAGGCGCCGCCCGAGGCCAGGATGGGCACGGTTGCCGCCAGCATGACGAGCGCCACATGCCTGCGAGGCGTTCCGTTTACGGGCAGGGAAACCACGCCGCGACCATCCTGGTCCTGGCTGCTCGGCGCTCTTCCTGCGAAGACCTGGTCTTCCATGGCGGGAGTGTAGGATGCCGCCTTCCGCCGGCAGCAGCCGTGCAAAATAGGTAGCTCATCGTGGCGCGGTGCCACCGCTCCGATGCGCTACCTGTTCGGCTGAAGTGCCATTGCCTTCACTCTGCCGCCAGCCGCGGCGGCGGCAGCTTGCCGGCCATCGCCTTGGCGCTGGCTTCGCCCGGCGTCTCCTCCTCGCGGATCGCTTCCCACTGGCTCTCGTCCTCGGCCTTGCCGAGGAAGCGGCCGAAGACCCAGCCGGTGAGCCGGCCGAGATCGTCCATCACCACGTAGAAGGACGGCACGAAGACGAGGGAGAGCACGGTCGAGACGAGCAGGCCGCCGATCACCGCGATCGCCATCGGCGCGCGGAACTCGCCGCCATCGCCGACGCCATAGGCGGAAGGCAGCATGCCCGCCGCCATGGCGATGGTGGTCATCACGATCGGCCGCGCCCGCTTGTGGCCGGCTTCGAGCAGCGCCGTCAGCCGATCCTTGCCGCGCGCGACTTCCTCGACCGCAAAGTCGACCAGCATGATAGCGTTCTTGGTGACGATGCCCATCAGCATCAGCAGGCCGATATAGACCGGCATCGAGACCGGGTTGTGGGTGGCGAGCAGCGCAATCACCACGCCGCCGAAGGAGAGCGGCAGCGAGAGCAGGATGGTGATCGGCTGGAAGACCGAGCCGAACAGCAAAATCAGCACGGCGAGCACCAGCATCAGGCCGGTGGTCATCGCGTGGACGAAGCCCTCGACCACCTCGCCCTGGATCTCGGCGTCGCCGGTCGCGGCGATGCGCACGCCCTCGGGAAGGCCGACCTCCTTGACGATCTCCTGGAACTTCTCCTGTGCCGTACCGAGCTCGAAGCCGCGCTTCAGGTCGGCGCCGATGGCGGCGCGGCGGACGCGATCATAGCGGTCGATCGAGGACGGGCCCTCGCCGAAGCCGATCTCGGCCACGGCGGTGAGCGGGACCGAGACGCCGGACGCGCTGATGACGCGCAGCGCCGCGATATTGCGGATGTCGGTACGGGCCTGCTCGTCGAGCTGGACACGGATCGGCACCAACCGGTCGCCGGCGTTGAACTTGGCGAGGTTCGGGCCGATGTCGCCGATAGTCGCGACGCGCAGCGCCTCCGAGATCGCCTCGGGCGTGACGCCGAGATTGGCGGCCTGTTCCAGCTTCGGCGTGACGCGCATCTCGGGCCGTGCAAGCGAGCCGGCGGTGGCGACGTTGAGATAGCCATCGACCTGGCGCATGCGCGCCTCGATCTTCGCCACCGTCTCGTCGAGCGCATCCCCGTCCTTCGACAGGATCGAGAACGCCATCTCGCGCTCGCCGCGCTCGTTGACGTACCAGGCGCGGACATCGGGCACGCCAGCCAGCTTCTCGGCGATGGTGACCTTGAGCTCCTTCTGGGGAACGTCGCGTTCGGCCTTCGGCGTCAGCAGGATGAAGACCGCGGCGCGGCGGACCTCGCGCTGGCCCGTCGGCGAAGCGCCGCCGAGCACGAAGACGTTCGTCACCTGCGGAATCTCGCGCAGCTTGTCGACGATCTTGTCGGTGGCGACGGTGGTGTCCTCCAGCGTCGCGCCGGGCGGCAATTCGACCGATGCGACGATGCGGGCGGTGTCCTCCTCGGGGAAGAAGCCGGTCGGCAGCAGCGCCGTCGCCTGGATCGAGACGAACAGGAAGCCGAAGCCGGCGATCAGCGTCAGATAGGCCGTGTTGAACGGCAGCTTCCGCCACTTTCCGGAGCCATCGAAACGCGGCAGCACCGGGATGCGCCGCCGCTTGAGCGAGGCTTCCAGCAGCCAGGAATAGCCGCGCATCACGAAGCCGTCCTTGGCGTCGTGGTGTTTCACCGGCCTGAACAGATAGGCCGCCATCATCGGCGTGATCAGGCGCGCGACCAGCAGCGAGAACAGCACCGCGATCGCGACGGTGAGGCCGAACTGACGGAAATACTGGCCGGCGATGCCGCCCATGAAGGACACAGGCGCAAAGATCGCGACGATGGTCAGCGTGATCGCGATGACCGCGAGGCCGATCTCGTCGGCCGCCTCCATCGCGGCGCGATAGGGCGATTTGCCCATCTTCATGTGCCGGACGATGTTCTCGATCTCGACGATGGCGTCATCGACCAGGATGCCGGTCACCAGCGTGATGCCGAGCAGGCTGACGAGGTTGAGCGAGAAGCCGAGAAGCTCCATCGCCCAGAAGGTCGGGATGGCCGAGAGAGGCAGCGCGATCGCAGTGATCAGCGTCGCCCGCCAGTTGCGCAGGAAGACGAAGACGACGAGCACGGCGAGCGCCGCGCCCTCCAGCAGCGTCTCCATCGCCGCCTTGTAGTTGCCGTGGGTGTAGGCGACGGCATCGTCGATCGGCGCGAGCTTGATCGTCGGATAGCGCTTGTTGAGGTCGTCGATCTTGGCCGCGACGACGTCCTTGACCGAAAGCTCGCTCGAGCCCTTCGAGCGGAACACCGCGAAGGAGACGACCGGCTGCTTGTTCAGCCGGCCGAAGGCGCGCGGCTCGGAACTGGAATCCTCGACACGGCCGAGCTCCTTCAGGCGGACCTCGCGCCCACCGGTCAACTGGATCTTGCTGTCGGCCAGTTCGGCGACGGTCTTGGCGCTGGCGAGCGTGCGGATCGCCTGCTCCTGGCCGCCGACCTCGCCGCGCCCGCCGGCGAGGTCGACATTGGTGGCGCGGATCTGCCGGTTGACCTCGCCGGCGGTGGTGCCGAGCGCGAGCAGCCGGTCGGGATCGAGCGAGATCCTGATCTCCCGGTCGACACCGCCATAACGCTCGACCCGGCCGACACCCTTCAGCCCCTGCAATTCGCGCGCGACGACGTCGTCGACATGCCAGGAGAGCTGCTCCAGCGTCAGGCCGGGCGAGGAGGCGCCATATGTCAGGATCGACTGGCCTTCGACGTCGATGCGCTGGATCACCGGCTCGTCGATGGTCCGCGGCAGCTCGGCCCTGATCTTGGCGATCGCATCCTTGACGTCATTGACGGCCCGGTCGGTGTTGGTTTCGAGCCGAAACTCGACCAGCGTCACCGAGGAGCCGTCGGTCAGCGTCGACATCACGTGCTTGACGCCGGTGATATTGGCGACCGCGTCCTCGACGCGCTTGCTGACCTGACTCTCCAGTTCAGCCGGGGCAGCGCCCGACTGGGTCACCGTCACCGAGACGAAGGGCACGTCGATATTCGGGAAGCGCGTCACCGGCAGCTTCGAGAACGAGAGCAGCCCGAGCACGCAGAGCACGACGAAGAGCAGGATCGCCGGGACCGGCTTCCGGATCGACCAGGCAGAGAAATTGACGCTCACGGATAGCTCCGTCGGTTCAGTTCGACGCGACCGGCGTGATGGCGTCGCCGTCACGCACGAAGGTGCCGGCGCGTGCGACCACGCTCTCGCCCTCGGCAAGGCCCGACGCGATCTCGGCGCGCCCGCCGCCGATCAGGCCGAGCGTGACCTTCTTGGTCGTCACCTTGCCGTCTTTGACGGCCTGGACCATGGCGCCGCCCCGGGCATAGGTGATCGCCGAAAGCGGCAACACGATGCTGGTCTTGCGGCCGGTCTCGATCACGCCGCGGGCGAAGGAACCGACGGCGACCGGTGGATTGCCGGTCAGTGTGATGCGCAAGCGCCCGAGCCGCGAGGCCTTGTCGACTTCCGGCGAGATCAGCCGGATCTGGCCGGCGAGCGGCTTGTCGGAGCCGGCCGGCGTGACCGCGACCGCCTGCCCGATCCTGAGATTGGGCAGTTCGACCTCGGCGACATCGGCTTCGAGCTCGATCGCACCGTCGGCGATGATCTTGAACAGCGGCTCGGCCGCCGCCATCGTCGCCATCGCGCCGAGCCTGGCGTTGCGGCGGCTGACGATGCCGGCCTTCGGCGCCTTGATCTCGGTGCGGGCCAGCTTGACCTCGATGTCGCGGCCTTGCGCCTGCGAGAGGGCAAGATCGGCCTCGGCCATCGCCAGCGCTTGCTTGGCCGAGTTCAACCGCGCCTGGCTGCCGCGAGCCACAGCGGCGCGCTGATCGAACGTCTCCAGGCTGGCATTGCCGCTGTCGCGCAGAGCCTTGGTGCGGTCGAAGGCGTTGTTGGCCTGGACGAGATTGGCCTCGGCTTCGACGATCTGCGCCTTGGCCTGGTCGATCGCCGCCTGCGCCTTGGCGGTCTGCGCCTGGTTCTGGGCGCGCTGCACTTCGAGCGTGGTGCGCGATAGCCGCGCCAGCACCTGGCCGGCAGCGACTCGGTCTCCTTCCTCGGCGAGCAGCTCGGTGATGACGAAGCCGTCGACCTCAGGCGTGACCAGAACCTCGTCGCGCGCGACCATCGAGCCGGAGACCACGACGCTCTGCACGATCTCGTCGCGCTTGGCCGATGTCACCGTGATCGCCGGCCCGGCTGAAGGCTGCTGGGCGGTGGCAGCGGAGGCCGGAGCCTGGGCGAATGCCGTCGCAGGCGCGCAGGCGAGCGCGAAGAGCGGCAGCAGGATCAGGGTCTTGGGCGATACGGACATGGTCGGTTTTCGTCTCTAGGAGGTTGGCTCGCCAGCGGGCGGCAGCAGCATGGTCTGCGCCAGTCCCCGCATCGCGGCGAAGAGGGCTTCGGCGCCGGCGGCGGCGTCGAAATTCGGGTCGACGGCGCGCCGGCAGAAGAAGCCGTCCGCCATCATGAACAGCGCCGTCAGAAAACGCGCTTGATCGAGATTGCTCGGCAGCTCGCCACTCGCCTTGGCCGCCGCAACGGCAGCACCGAGGCCTTGCTCGACCACCTCGTCAAAACCGGCACAGATCTGCGCCATCTCAGGCGTGCGCGAGGCCTCGGCCCAGATCTGCAGCGCGATGATCGCCTTCTCGCGTGGCTTGCGCACCATGTGCTGGCGGCCGAGCTCCTCGAGCTGATCGAGCAAGCCGCCCCTGCCCGGATCGAGCTGGGCGAAATCGGCCGCGACCTCGGTCCGGTCGCGCTCGCTGATGCCGGCGATGAGTGCGTCCTTCGAGGAAAAGTAGCGGTAGAGGTTGCCCGGGCTCATCGCGGCTTCCACGGCGATGTCATTCATCGTCGCCACATGGAAGCCGGCCCGCGCAAAGACGCGCTCGGCCGCATCGAGGATGCGGATATGGCGCTCGGAGAGACCGCGTTCGGCCGAGAAGGAGGAGACGACTTGCGACATGCTTGCTTGGAAAAATGAGAATGAATGTTCATTCTCATGCCTGAGCCTGGCTCGAAAGTCAACTGATGCGGTCACTAGAGGTTGCATTGCCAGAAGACTATTGATGAAAGATTGCACGAAGCATGCACAACGCTGGCCTCCGCCATGCCGGCCATGGCGCATAATTTGCTTGCCGCACGGGCCGGCAAACCGCATTTTAAGCACCGTCCGGCATGAGGAATCCGGTCTCGGGAGCGCAATCGAACGCCGCGATGAACGATCTGTCCTATCGCTTCCCGACGCGTCGCCGGCTCCGCACTCGCCTCGACGCCCTGCCGCCGCGCAAGCCGGTGCTGATCGTGCTCCACCAGGAGCATTCGACGCCTGGCCGTGTCGGCCGCCTGATCGCCGAGCGCGGGCACGCTCTCGACATCCGCAAGCCCCGCTTCGGCGACCCGCTGCCGCAGACCATGCAGGGCCATGCCGGCGCGGTGATCTTCGGCGGGCCTATGAGCGCCAACGACCCCGATGATTTCGTCAAGGCGGAGATCGACTGGATCGGGGTCTGCCTCAAGGAGGAAGCGCCCTTCCTTGGCCTTTGCCTGGGCGCGCAGATGTTGGCCCGCCATCTCGGCGCGACCGTCTACACCCACGCCGAAGGCCGGGCCGAGATCGGCTATTACCCGCTCAGCCTGACGGAGGCCGGCCGTGCCGATGCCGCCACGACCGGCAGCATCTGGCCTGGCACAGTCTATCAATGGCACCGCGAGGGCTTCGATTGTCCGACCGGCGCCGAATGCCTGGCGACCGGCGGCGATTTCCCGGTTCAGGCGGTCCGCGCCGGCCGCAAGGCCTATGGCCTGCAATTTCACCCCGAGGTGACGCTGGCGATGATGTGCCGCTGGTCGGTGCGCGCCCATGAGCGCACGCTGATGCCGGGCGCGCAGCTCCGCCACCAGCATCTCGAGGGCTGGTATCAGTACGATCCCGCCGTGCGCGCCTGGCTCGATGGTTTCCTCGATCACTGGCTCGCCGAGCCGGTCCTCCCCCCGGACCTGTCCAAGTGAGCCGCAGCGTCATCGTCATCGGCGCCGGCATGGTCGGCGTCTCCTGCGCGCTCGCCTTGCAGAAACGCGGCCTCAAGGTGACGCTGATCGACCGGCGCGAGCCCGGCCGCGAGACCTCCTATGGCAATGCCGGGGTGATCAGCCGCTCCTCGATCATGCCGCTCAACAATCCCGGCCTGTGGAAGAACCTGCCGAAATATCTCGGCAACCGGCATGCGGCGGTGCGCTACCGGCTCGGCCACCTCCTGGCCAATCCCGGCTGGATCCTCGGCTTTCTCAACGAAGCCAGGCCTGAGCGGCTCAGCCGCCGCGTCGCGGCGCTGGAAAGCCTGACCGGGCCTTCCCTGCCGCTGCACAAGCGCCTGATGACCGAGGCCGGCATCGCCTGGCGCCTGCGTGATACCGGCTTCCTCGAGCTCTGGCGCAGCGAGGCCGGCCGGGCGGCCGCCGAAGCGCGCCAGGCCTTCCTCGAAGACCATGGCGTGCGCGTCGAGGCGCTCGATCGCCAGGCACTGTCGGCGCTGGAGCCCAGCCTGAACCCGATCTTCTCGGCCGCCCTGCACCACAAGGACAGCGCCTCGGTCGATTGGCCGGGCGCCGTGGTCGAGGCCTATGCGGCATTGTTCGCCGCTCGCGGCGGCGTGATCCTGCGCGACGAGGTCACCGCCTTGTCGAAGCGGAGCGATGGCTGGCGCGTCACCGCCAAGGGCGCCCAGCACGACGCCGAGCTCGCGGTCGTCGCGCTCGGCCCCTGGAGCGCGGAGCTGCTGCGGCCGCTCGGCCTGAAAGTGCCGCTCAATGTCGAGCGCGGCTATCACCGCCACTACAAGCCGGCGCTGGGGCGCTTCCTCAACCGGCCGATCTACGATGTCGAGGCGTCCTACATGCTGGCGCCGATGGAACTCGGCCTGCGCCTGACCAGCGGCGTCGAGCTCGCCCATCGCGATGCGCCCGACGATCACGCCCAGATCGAGCAGGTGCTGCCGCGGGCCCGCGAGGCCTTTCCGCTCACCGAGCCGGCGGAGGACACGACCTGGCGCGGCTCACGCCCGACCTTGCCGGATTCGCTGCCGATGATCGGCGAGGCGCCGCGCCATCCCGGTCTCTGGCTCGCCTTCGGCAACCAGCATATCGGCTTTTCGACCGGACCCGTGACGGGGGAGATCCTGGCCGCTTTGGTCTGCGGCGAACAGGCTCCGGCCGACCCGGCGCCTTTCGCGCCGGGCCGCTATTTGTCTTAGGCGTCACGCCGAAGCGCTCGGCTGCGCCGGATCGCTGGTGACGCTCTTCGCCACGCCGTCACCAAGGCCGGACCAGTTGACCCTGGCCGTGCCGAGCATCAGCGCCGTCAGCGCGACGAAGGCGCCGATCGCCCCGGCGAGCAGGGCGAAGTCCTCGGATTTCAGTAGCGCGTAGACCAGCCCGTAACCGGTGGCGAGGATCAGCCCCAGGACGGCGCCGCGCGCAAAACTGCGCAGGACGAGGCCGATATAGAGCGCGATCAGCGCCGTCGTCGCCGCGGCTGCCGTGAGATAGGCCGTCAGGAAGCCGAGATGCTCGGCCAGCGACAGCAGCAGCACATAGAACAGCACCAGCGCGAAGCCGACGAGCGTGTACTGGACGGCGTGAAGGTTGTCGCGCGCCACCAACTCCAGCCCGAAGACGGCCAGGAAGACCGCACCGACGAAGAGGATGCCATATTTGATGGCGCGTTCGACGAGCTGGTAGAGATCGACAGGCTGGTAGAAGCGCGCGCCGACAGCACCGGCGAGGAAGGTCACGTCGGCGCGCTTGTCATAGGTGAAGGCGAGCGGCAGGTTGCGCGCCAGATGCGAGACCCGCCAGGAGGCCGAGAAGCCGTTGGCGTCGATCACCCGGTCATCCGGCAGATGCGCGCCGGAGAAGCTCGGATGCTGCCAGTTCGAGCTCATCCGGAGCGCGCTGTTCTTGGCCAGCGGCACGATCGACAGGCTGCGCGAGCCATTGAGGTCGAGCCCGACCTCGACGGCAAGCGGCTTGGTCAGGTCGATGCCGCGCAAGGCGGCATGGATGCCGTTGCCGTCGCGGATGCCGGCGCCGAGGGTCGGCTCGAATTCGATCGCGGCGCCGTCGCGGATCTGGGCCGTGGCCCGATTCTTCAAGCCGCGGACATCGCCGACGCCGACCGCGAGCACCGCTTCGTTCCAGAGCGGCTGCACCGTCTCGGAGGTGATCGCCTTGAAATCGGGCGGCAGGAAGCGCGCGGTCAACCCGACCTTGCTGCGATAGACCGGCACGTCGAAGATCGAGCGCCGCCGGATTTCGGTCTGCGCCTCTGAAGAGGCCTGGAGATCATCAGGCAGGAAGACCGCGACTTCGCGCGTCGGCGCGGCATTGGCGATCTTGGGCGGCACCAGATAGGGCACCAGCAGCGCCGGGCCGCCGACGATCTGCTCGCGGCCCCAGGCATCGCCGATCTCGCGGGCCGCCAGGTTGGCGGTGGCCGAGCGCTCGCCGCGCAGGCTGGAGACGAACATCAGCGGGATCAGCAGCAGCAGCGCCAGAAAGCCGATGACGAAGAATTTCAGGCCGGGGCTGCGTCCGAACCGTCGCGGCGTGATGCCGAGCGACAGGATTGGAGGCTCAGGCCTGCTCTCGGTCGGTTGCCCGTGCTCTTGCGACATGATTCGCCCTCATGCTGTGACTTAGCGTCAGCAAGAGAGCGCGGCGTCTTGTCGCGGGCGTGATCGATTGAGGGCCGAAACCGGCGGAATCGACGGCGGAATTGCGGAAAGCCGCGCGGCACAGAACCGAGCTTCGCTCAGCTGAGCCGGAATTCGCTGGCGTGAGTCGGCTGGCGCAGCGGCCGAGAACCGGAGCGGAGCGTACATCAGTACGTGAGCACCGGAAGCGCAGGCCGCCGTGTCAGACGGCCGCGCTAGTAGAATTCCGGCAGGCTCAGACCTGGCGGGCCACCATCATCTTCTTGACCTCGGCGATCGCCTTGGCCGGGTTAAGGCCCTTCGGGCAGGCGTTGGCGCAGTTCATGATGGTGTGGCAGCGATAGAGCCGGAACGGGTCCTCGAGATTGTCGAGGCGCTCGCCGGTGGCTTCGTCGCGGCTATCGATCAGCCAGCGATAGGCCTGCAGCAACGCCGCGGGCCCAAGATAGCGATCGCCGTTCCACCAATAGCTCGGGCACGAGGTCGAGCAGCAGGCGCACAGGATGCACTCATAGAGGCCGTCGAGCTTCTCGCGGTCGTCCTTGGCCTGCTTCCATTCCTTTTCGGGCGCGGGCGTCGTGGTCTTGAGCCAGGGCTCGATCGAGGCATGCTGGGCGTAGAAGCGGGTCAGGTCGGGAACGAGGTCCTTGACCACCGGCATATGCGGCAGCGGGTAGATCGCGACCTTGCCCTTGGCCCCGCATTCGTCGATGCCGGTGGTGCAGGCGAGCCCGTTCTTGCCGTCCATGTTCATGGCGCAGGAACCGCAGATGCCTTCGCGGCAGGAGCGCCGGAAGGTCAGTGTCGGGTCGACCTTGTTCTTGATCCAGATCAGCGCGTCGAGGACCATCGGCCCGCAATCGTCGCGGTCGACATAATAGGTGTCGGTACGCGGATTGGCGATGTCGTCCGGGTTCCAGCGATAGATCTTGAACTCGGTGACCTTCTTGGCGCCGGCCGGCTTCGGCCAGGCCTTGCCCTCGGTCAGGCGGGAGTTCTGCGGGAGCGTGAATTCAGCCATCGGTCAGATCGTCCTCAGTACACCCGCGCCTTCGGCTTGATGTATTCGATGTCGTTCGAGAGCGTGTAGGTGTGCACCGGACGGTCATCGAGCGTGACTGTGCGCTTCTCGTCGTCGATCCAGGCGAGCGTGTGCTTCATCCAGTCCTTGTCGTCGCGGTCCGGATAGTCCTCGCGGGCATGGGCGCCGCGGCTTTCCGGGCGCTGCAGCGCCGAGTCCATGGTGACCACCGCCTGGGTGATCAGGTTCTCGAACTCCAGCGTCTCGATCAGGTCGGAGTTCCAGATCAGCGAGCGATCGGTGGTGCCGATGTCGGTGATGCCGGCCCAGACCTCGTGGATCGCCTTGTGGCCCGCCTCGAGCGTCTCGCCGGTCCGGTAGACGGCGCAATCGGACTGCATCGTCCGCTGCATCTTGTCGCGCAGCACCGCGGTCGGCGTGCCGCCCTTGGCGTTGCGGTACTTGTCGAGGCGGGTGAGCGAGAGATCGGCCGAGTTCGCCGGCAGTTCCGGCTGCTTCTCGCCGGCCTTGACAGTCTCGGCGCAGCGCAGGCCCGCGGCACGACCGAAGACGACGAGATCGATCAGCGAGTTCGAGCCGAGGCGGTTGGCGCCGTGCACGGAGACGCAAGCCGCCTCGCCGATCGCCATCAGGCCGGGCACGACCGTGTCCGGATCGCCGCCGACCTTGGTCAGCACCTCGCCGTGGAAGTTCGTGGGGATGCCGCCCATGTTGTAGTGCACGGTCGGGATCACCGGGATCGGCTCGCGGGTGACGTCGACGCCGGCGAAGATCTTGGCGCTCTCCGAGATGCCGGGCAGGCGCTCGTGCAGGATCTTCGGGTCGAGATGGTCGAGATGCAGGTAGATGTGATCCTTGTCCTTGCCGACACCGCGGCCGGCCCGGATCTCCATCGTCATCGAGCGTGAGACGACGTCGCGCGAGGCGAGGTCCTTGGCTGACGGAGCATAGCGCTCCATGAAGCGCTCGCCCTCGGAATTGGTGAGATAGCCGCCCTCGCCGCGCGCGCCCTCGGTGATCAGGCAGCCCGAGCCGTAGATGCCGGTCGGGTGGAACTGCACGAACTCCATGTCCTGCATCGGCAGGCCGGCGCGCAGCACCATGCCGCCGCCGTCGCCGGTGCAGGTATGGGCCGAGGTCGCCGAGAAATAGGCGCGGCCATAGCCGCCGGTCGCAAGGATGGTCTGCTGGGAGCGGAAGCGATGCAGCGTGCCGTCATCGAGCTTGAGCGCGAGCACGCCGCGGCAATGGCCGTCCTCGTCCATGATCAGGTCGATGGCGAAGTACTCGATGAAGAACTCGGTGTTGTAGCGCAGCGCCTGGCCATAGAGCGTGTGCAGCATGGCGTGGCCGGTGCGGTCGGCGGCGGCGCAGGTGCGCTGGGCCGGCGGGCCGTTGCCGAAATCGGTGGTCATGCCGCCGAAGGGGCGCTGGTAGATCTTGCCGCTCTCGGTGCGCGAGAAGGGCACGCCCCAGTGCTCGAGCTCATAGACGGCGGCCGGCGCATTGCGCACGAGATACTCGATCGCGTCCTGGTCGCCGAGCCAGTCCGACCCCTTGACGGTATCGTACATGTGCCACTGCCAGGTGTCCTTGCCCATATTGCCGAGCGAGGCGGCGACGCCGCCCTGGGCCGCGACGGTGTGCGAGCGGGTCGGGAAGACCTTGCTGATGCAGGCGGTGCGCAGGCCGGCCTGCGAGCAGCCGACCGTGGCGCGAAGACCGGCGCCGCCGGCGCCGACGACGACGACGTCGAAGGTATGGTCGGTGATGGCGTAGGCCTGGCCGGTATAGGCCGGAAGGGCGCGGGCGCGGGTGATCGCCATGATCAGCCTCCGAACGAGATCTTCAGGAGCGCGAAGGCGCAGGCGGCGCCGACCGCGATCGCGAAGAAGGTGTTGGCCATCACCGCGAGGATCTTCAGCCCCTCATGATGGACATAGTCCTCGATGACAACCTGCATGCCGAGGCGCATGTGGACGGCGCCTGAGACCACGAAGAGCAGCATCAGGATCGCAACCTGCGGCTTGGCCAGCGTCGCGATGGCGGCGCCATAGGGCTTGCCGATCAGGGAGAGCACGACGCAGAGGAAGCCGATCGTCAGGATGAGGTTGGCGACGGCGGTGACGCGCTGCAGCCAGAAATGACCGGTGCCGGACTTGGCAGAGCCGAGGCCGCGAACACGGCCGAGCGGGGTGCGCATCGAGGAGTTTGAGAGCATCGGCTTGGTTCCTCAGCGCGTCAGGGCGATGATCCAGACGAGCACGGTGAGCCCGCCGGAGACGACGACACTGTACTTGGCCAGGTTCGTACGGGTCTGCGGGTCGAAGCCGTGGCCGAGATCCCAGACGAAGTGGCGGAGGCCGCCAACCATGTGATGCAGCAGCACGAAAGTGTAGCCGAACAGCACGAGCTTGCCGAGAATGGAGCCGGCGATCCACTGCGCGGTCTCGTAGGCGGCCGGGCCGGAAGCGGCCGCGATCAGCCAGAGTGCGATCAGCAGCGTGCCGCCATAGAGCGCCGAGCCGGTGGCGCGGTGGGCGATCGACATCGCCATGGTCCAGGACCAGCGATAAATCTGCAGATGCGGTGAAAGCGGGCGTGCCGCCGGTCTGGACTCGGCCAAGTCTTGAACTCCCGACCCTTCAAGCTCACGAAGCGAAGATCGCTTGGTATCGTTCTAGAGTGAATGGCTCTCTAACGAAACCATGCTCGTGCCGCAATGCGGTATGCATTTGTGCGATTACAGAAATCGAAATCTGTAACTTTCTGAGTTACAACCTGCCCTCAGCCGCTTCCGGGTCGTCAGCGCGGCAGCAGCGCCCAGTAGTCGAAGTCGAGGATCACCCCGTCCGCGTACTGGTCGGCGTGCTTCAGCGGATGCTCGTTGCAGGGCAGGTTCTTGGTCGCGACGAGGCGAAGCCTGAGCGCGCCGACATCCTCGCGCCCCGGCAATTCGGCCGCCTCAAGCACCTCGCTCCAGGCGAAGACGGTGTCGCCGGCGAACAGCGGGGAGACATGGCGCCCCGCGTTGATCGCCGCGATGTGGAAGGCGTTGCCGAGCCCGTTGAAGGACAGGGCGCGCGCCAGGCTGATGACGTGCCCGCCATAGATCAGGCGCTTGCCGAAGCGGGTCTCGCGGGCGCCATAGGCGTCGAAATGCACCTTGGCGGTGTTCTGGTAGAGCCGGGTCGCGATCTGGTGCTCGGCCTCCTCGACGGTCATGCCGTCGACATGGTCGATGCGTTCGCCCGCCCGATAGTCACCCCAGCGGAAAGGCGAGCCCGAAAGCGCATCGTCATAGGCGGCAGGATGCAGCAGCGGGCAGCCCTCGCCCAGCGCCTCCGGGGCGACGCTCCTGGGCAGCTCCGGCACGAGCTCGAATTCCGCCGGCGTGCCGGGCCGGCGCTTGCGCACCAGCACCCAGCGCGCATAGCTCAGCACGATCTCATTGTGCTGGTTGCGGCCGATCGAGCGGACATAGACGATGCCGGCATCGCCGCCCGAGGTCTGCTTCAGCCCGATCACCTCCGACGTCGTCGAGAGCGTGTCGCCCGGGAAGACCGGCTTGAGGAAGCGGCCATCGGCATAGCCGAGATTGGCGACGGCGTTGAGCGAGATGTCCGGCACCGTCTTGCCGAAGACGATGTGGAAGACGAGGAGATCGTCGATCGGCGCAGCCGGATAGCCGATGGCCTTGGCGAAGGCGTCCGAGGACTGCACGGCAAAGCGCGTCCCGTAGAGCGCGGTGTAGAGCGAGACGTCACCGGCCGTCACGGTGCGCGGCGTCGCATGGACGATGGTCTCGCCCAGCCTGAAATCCTCGAAGAAGCGGCCGGTATTGGTCTTGCTGGTGATCTCGGACATCGGCCTGGCTCTCGCGGCGGGACTTCATTGTGCGCTGCGGCGCGGCCCGCCGTAAAGCCGGTCGGATGGTGGAGAGCTAGCGGAAGTCGCGCGGCCTGAGGCCCGCGTGGAACCAGGTGATCATCGAATAGATGTCGTAGACGGGCAGGCCCGTCGCCGCCTGCACCGCTGCGGCATAGGGCGGCATGTTGGTGCATTCGAGCACGATGGCGCCGACCTCGGGATGACCAGCGACCAGCCGCCGGGCAGCCTCGACCACGTCCTGCTCGGCGAGGTCGACATCCATCTCCTCCTTCTCCGCCTTGATCAGCACGCGAAAGAATTCTCGGCCGTTTTCGGTGCCGGTCACCGGCGTGTCGGCGGGAACGCCCACAGCCGCAAGATGTTGCGGCGTCAGCGTCGCGGCCGAGACGGTGACGAGGCCGACACGCTTGCCGGGCGGCAAGGTCGCCTGCACCCAGGGCACCTGCATCAGCGAGGAGGTGGCGACGGGCACGCCGACCGCCGCCGCGAGCTCCCGCTGAAACAGCGAGAGGAAGCCGCAATTGGTGGTGATCGCCTCGGCGCCATGCCTGACCAGCTCCTGCGCCGCCGCGACGAAATCTGGGAGCAGCCCGGCCGCTCCCTTCAGCACCACCTTCTCCGGGCTCGCCCCCGAGACGACGCGGTAGAGCACCGGGAAGGGCCAGGTCGTGGCGTTGCCCATGTCGCCGAAGATGCGCGGAAAGCGCGCCTCCAGCATGAGCACGCCCAGCGGCGCGCCATAGAGCGCCTTGCCGCCCTTCGCGATGCCCCGCCGGCTCACGCGGTGATCTCGATCAGCTTGGCGAGGTCGACATTGGCGCCGCAGACGAGAACGCCGAGGCGCTCGCCGGGCTGCGGCTTGTAGGAGCCGGCGATCAGCGCACCGAGCGCCGCCGCGCCACCGGGCTCGACCGCGAGGCGGAAATCACGCCAGAGCAGCGCTTGAGCCTCGGTGATCGCCGTATCCGGCACCAGCACGACATGGTCGACCGTGTCCTTGCAGACGTCATAGACCAGCTGGCCGACATTGCGGGCTCCCAGCGAATCGGCTGCGACCGAGGCGACGGTCACCGTTACCGGCCCCTTCGCCTCGAAGGCGGCCTGCAGCGAGCGTGAACCTTCCGGCTCGACGCCGACGACCTTGACGCTGGTGCCGGCGAACCAGGCGGCGATGCCGGAGATCAGCCCGCCGCCGCCGACCGCGACGAGGACCGTGTCGAGATCGCGCTCCTGGCTTTGCCATTCGCGGCCGAGCGTGCCCTGTCCGGCGATCGTCTCCTTGGCCGAGAAGGGGTGGATCTTGAGCGCCCCAGTCTCGGCCACGAACTTGTCGCAGGCCGCCTGGGCGTCATCATATTGCGCGCCGCCGATGCGGACTTCGGCGCCGAAACGGCGGATCGCCTCGATCTTGGCGGCCGGCGAGATCTCCGGCACGAAGATCGTCGCCTTCACGCCGCGCTTGCCGGCGGCATAGGCGACGGCGGCGCCATGGTTGCCACCCGAGGCAGCGGCGACGCCAGCGGCGGGCACATCGAGCGAGAGCAGGTTGTTGAAGGCGCCGCGCGTCTTGAACGAACCGGCATGCTGCAGGCATTCGAGCTTGAGCGAGACATCGGCGCGCGAGCCGAAGGCGCCGGTGCCGAGCCGCATCACCGGCGTGGTGCGGGCATGGCCGGCAATGCGATCAGCCGCGGCCTCGATCATCGAGCGCGGCACAGGCTTGTCTGTCATGGCAGGATCCTGGACGAGGGAGCGATCCGAAAAGGTCCAGATCGCGATAGGTAGACCGTGGCTATCGCGTCCCGGCGGATCGGGGAAGGGCTTCCCGCGCCCGGCGGCAATGTGCCGGGCGACGACCAGCGCCGCGAGGGCATCGAGCGCATCGTCGGCCGCGGCGCCGCGTGGCGGTTTGGCATGGACGATGGCCTCCGGCAGTCCCGCCGCCAGCAGCAAGGCACGGCGCTCGGCCATTCCCGCCGGGTTCACCACGCCCTTGATCTTCTTCGGCTGTACCAGCGGCGCGCCGCGCATGGTTCGGAAAGCGAGTTCGGGATGCATCTCGAAAATGCGCGCCCGCCAATCCGGCTCGGCGCGCAGCAGGGCGTCGATCTCGCGGATGCGTGGGAAGAGGTGGAAGCCCTGCTTCGAGACCATGCGCGGCGGCTCCGACGAGGCGAGCGCCAATCGGCAGGCCTCGGCATAGTCCGCCGCATGGACGGCGCTGCGCGAGGGGATCGAGAACACCGAGGATTGCCGATCGCCGAGCAGCGCGCGTACCGCCTGTTCCGGCCCGCGCCCGGAACCGGCGATCCGGTCCGGCAGGCCGATCGGCATATCGACGGCGATCAGCTCCAGCGCGCGCTGGCCGCTCAGCAGATCGCTCCAGCTCGGGAAGACACGAAAGACGGGCGGCTCCCGCCCCGCAAGGTCGGCGAAGGCCGCGATCCAGCCCGCCTTGCAACCATCGACACCCGCAATCCAGCCCATCACAGCCTGTCATCCGTCTTTCGCAGAACTGACATTGCATTGCGGCGCAGCTTAGTGTGCACTGCAGCGAACCCGGCGACCCTCAATCCGGAGAGACAATATGACCGACATCCGTCCGCGCCGCAGCGTCCTCTACATGCCGGGCTCCAATGCCCGCGCCCTGGAGAAGGCCCGCGAGATCGCCGCCGATGCGCTGATCCTCGATCTCGAGGACGCGGTCGCCCCCGACGCCAAGGAACTGGCGCGCGAACAGGTCTGCTCCGCTGTGAAGGCCGGCGGCTATGGCCGGCGCGAACTGGTCATCCGCACCAACGGTATCGACACGCCCTGGTTCGACGCCGACCTCGCCGCGGCAACGGAGGCCGCGCCCGACGCGATCCTGATACCGAAAGTTTCCTCGCCAGAAACGTTGATCGAGATCGGCCATCGCCTGACCGGGCTCTGGGCCAAGCCGGAGACGCAGGTCTGGGCGATGATCGAGACCCCGCTCGCCATTCTCGATTGCGAGAAGATCGCCCGAGCTGCCCGCGATCCCTCGACCCGCCTCGCCTGCTTCATCCTCGGCACTAACGACCTCGCCAAGGAGACGCGCGCCCGCTTCGTGCCCGGCCGCGCCCCGATGCTGCCCTGGCTGACGACGGCGATCCTCGCCGCTCGCGCCCATGGCGTCGACGTGGTCGACGGCGTCTACAACGACCTCAAGGACGATGCCGGCTTCAAGGCCGAATGCGAGCAGGCCCGCGATCTCGGCTTCGACGGCAAGACCCTGATCCATCCCAACCAGGTCGCCGTGGCGAACAGCGTCTTCGCGCCGGAGGAGACAGAGCTCGCGCGTGCCCGCGCCATCATCTCGGCCTTCGACGAGCCCGAGAACGCCGACAAGGGCGCGATCCAGCTCGACGGCCGGATGGTCGAGCGCCTGCATGCCGAAATGGCCAAGCGCGTGGTGGCGCTGGCCGAGGCAATCGCGGCCTGAGGCTGCCTTCGCGATCCGTCATCCCGGGCGGCCGAGGGGAATCCCGGGATCACGGCACGCTCGGTCGACACCGGGGCCGGTAGCATCGCCTTGCCGGGAATGACGTGGTAGCGGGAGGCCATGACGTCCTGCCTCCCCTACCGCCCCAATGTCGGCATCGCCCTGTTCAACGCGCAGGGCCGGGTCTTCACCGGCCGCTCGCACAGCGCCGGGCCCGAGATCGTCCTGCCGGATTTCGACTGGCAGATGCCGCAGGGGGGCATCGATGTGAATGAGGATATCGTCGCTGCCGCCCGCCGCGAGCTGGCCGAAGAGACCGGCGTAACCAGCGCCGCATTCCTCGCCGCCACGCAGGAGTGGTGGGCCTACGACTTCCCCGCCTATGCCGGCCCGCCGCACAGATTGAGCGCCTTCCGCGGCCAGCGTCAGCGCTGGGTCGCCTTCCGCTTCAGCGGCGACGACACTGAGTTCGACATCAGCCAGCCGAATGGCGACGAGCCGGCCGAGTTCTCGGAATGGGCCTGGCTGCCGCTGGCGGAAATGCCGGAGCGCGTCGTGCCGTTCAAGCGGGCGGTCTACGAGAAAGTGGTCGCGGCCTTTGCCGAGTTCGCCGTCCCGGCGCCCTGACCCTCCCCCGACGCAACAAAAAAGGGCCGCTTGCGCGGCCCCTTGCATCTCGTCGCTAGCGCGAGGTGGTTCAGGCAGCCTTGCGCTGCTCGAACACGCCCTTGAACTCGCGCAGCTGCACGAGCTGGTCGTGCAGGCGCTTCTTCTCGGCCTCGTCATGCGAGCCGGCATGGCGGGTCTCGGCGGTCAGGATTTCCTGATCGAGGACGGCGTTGTCGACGTCCTCGAGGAAGCGGGCCTGCTCGGCCAGGATGGTGACGCTCGTCGCGTTGATCTCGGCGAGGCCGCCCGAGACGAAGAATTCCTTGCCATTGCTGGAGTCGGTCTGGACCAGGACGATGCCGGGCTTCAGCACGGCAACGACCGGCGCGTGACCGGCGAGAACGGTCATCTCGCCCTCGACCGACGGCACGATGACGCTGACGGCATCGCCGGAGAACAGGATGCGTTCCGGCGAGACGAGTTCGAATGTGAAGGTGGCCATCTTGCTATCTCTCCGCCGTCATTCCGGCCGACGCGAAGCGGCGCGCCGGAATCCATCCTAGAACGCAACGCCCTTCGATGGATCCCGGATCAGCGCCGCTAGGCGGCTCGTCCGGGATGACGGGCGCATGTGTTGGAGCTTACGCCGCCTCGGCAGCCAGGCGCTGGGCCTTCTCGATGGCTTCCTCGATCGAGCCGACCATGTAGAAGGCGGCTTCCGGCAGGTGATCGTACTTGCCCTCGACCAGGCCCTTGAAGCCCTTGATCGTGTCTTCGAGCGCGACGAGCTTGCCCGGCGAACCGGTGAAGACTTCGGCGACGAAGAAGGGCTGCGACAGGAAGCGCTCGATCTTGCGGGCGCGGGCGACTGCGAGCTTGTCCTCTTCCGAGAGCTCGTCCATGCCCAGGATCGCGATGATGTCCTGCAGGGCCTTGTAGCGCTGGAGGATCTGCTGGACCTGACGGGCGATATTGTAGTGCTCGTCACCGACGATCGCGGCAGAGAGCATGCGCGAGGTCGAGTCGAGCGGGTCGACCGCCGGGTAGATGCCCTTTTCCGCGATCGAGCGCGAGAGCACGGTCGTGGCGTCCAGGTGGGCGAAGGAGGTCGCGGGCGCCGGGTCGGTCAAGTCGTCGGCCGGAACGTAGATCGCCTGCACCGAGGTGATCGAGCCCTTGTTGGTGGTGGTGATGCGCTCCTGCAGGTTGCCCATGTCGGTAGCGAGCGTCGGCTGATAGCCCACCGCCGACGGGATACGGCCGAGCAGCGCCGACACTTCCGAGCCCGCCTGGGTGAAGCGGAAGATGTTGTCGACGAAGAACAGCACGTCCTGGCCACGGTCGCGGAAGTCTTCCGCGACGGTCAGGCCGGACAGGGCGACGCGCATGCGGGCGCCCGGGGGCTCGTTCATCTGGCCGTAGACGAGGGCGCACTTGGAGCCTTCGCCGCCGCCCTTCTTGTTCACGCCCGACTCGATCATCTCGTGATAGAGGTCGTTGCCCTCACGGGTACGCTCGCCGACGCCGGCGAACACCGAGTAACCACCGTGTGCCTTCGCGACGTTGTTGATCAGCTCCATGATCAGCACGGTCTTGCCGACGCCGGCGCCGCCGAACAGGCCGATCTTGCCGCCCTTGGCGTAAGGAGCCAGCAGGTCGACGACCTTGATGCCGGTGACCAGGATCTGCGCTTCCGTCGCCTGATCGGCATAGCTCGGAGCCGGCTGGTGGATGCCGCGGGTGCTCGAGGTCTTGATCGGGCCGGCTTCGTCGACCGGCTCGCCGATGACGTTCATGATGCGGCCGAGGCACTCGTCGCCGACCGGGACCGCGATCGGCGCGCCGGTGTCGGTGACCGCCTGGCCGCGGACCAGACCTTCGGTCGAGTCCATGGCGATGGTGCGGACGGTGTTCTCGCCGAGATGCTGGGCGACCTCGAGGACGAGGCGGTTGCCGAGGTTGTCGGTCTCGAGCGCGTTCAGGATCTCCGGCAGGGCGCCGTCGAACTGCACGTCGACGACGGCGCCGATGACCTGGGCAACGCGGCCGGTGCCGGTGTTGGCGGGCTTGTCGGTCTTGGTCTTGGTAGCGGCTTTGGCCATGGTTCGAACCTCGGATTCGCGTTCAGCGTGTCGGATGGCCGGCACGCCGGCCCAAATTAGGCGGTTAGAGCGCTTCCGCGCCGGAGATGATCTCGATCAGTTCCTTGGTGATCATCGCCTGGCGCGAGCGGTTATACAGCTGCGTCTGCTTCTTGATCATCTCGCCGGCGTTGCGCGTGGCGGAGTCCATCGCCGACATGCGCGCGCCCTGCTCGGAGGCGGCGTTCTCCAGGATCGCCCGCAGCACCTGCACCGTGAGGTTGCGCGGCAGCAGCGTCTCGAGGATCTCGCTCTCTTCCGGCTCGTAATCGTAGACGGCGCTCATCGTCTTGGTGCCGGCCGGGATCTCGGCCGGGATGATGCGCTGCGCCGTCGGGATCTGGGAGATCACCGACTTGAACTTCGAGAAGAACAGCGTCGCGACGTCGAACTCGCCGGCGGCGAAGCGCGCCAGGATGCTCTGTGCGATCGTCTCGGCATTAGCGAAGCCGAGCTGCTTGAAGGCGCGCAGGTCGATCACCTCGAGGATGTCGGCCGCGAACTGCCGGCGCAGGATGTCATAGCCCTTCTTGCCGACGCAGACGAACTTGACCGTCTTGCCTTCGGCCTTCAGCGCCAGCGCCTTGTCGCGGGCGAGGCGCGCGATCGACGAGTTGAACGCGCCGCAGAGGCCGCGCTCGGCCGTGCAGACCACGAGCAGGTGCACCTTGTCGGAGCCCGTCCCGCCGATCAGCTTCGGCGCGCCCGGCCCGGAGATGCCGGAAGCGAGGTTCGCCAGCACCGTCTCCATGCGCTCGGCATAGGGACGCGCCGCCTCGGCCGCACTCTGGGCGCGACGCAGCTTGGCGGCCGCGACCATCTGCATGGCCTTGGTGATCTTCTGCGTCGCCTTCACCGAGGCGATGCGGTTGCGTAGGTCCTTAAGGGACGGCATCCGGTCTTGATCCCCTATCCGTCATTGCGAGAGCGCAACGACGAAGCAATCCAGAACTGGCGCAGCGGGGCTGGATTGCCTCGCTGCGCTCGCAAAGATCAGGCGAACGACTTGGCGTAGCCTTCGACGATACCCTTCAGCTTCGCGGCGTTCGCGTCCGAAAGGTCCTTCGAGGAGCCGATCTCGTTCAGCAGGTCGGCGTGCTTGCCGCGGACCAGCGAGAGCAGCCCGTCCTCGAAGGCGCGGACCTTGTTGACCGGCAGCGGATCGAGATAGCCGTTGACGCCGGCATAGATCACGACCGTCTGCTCTTCCATCTTCAGCGGCGAGAACTGGCCCTGCTTCAGCAGCTCGGTCAGGCGGGCGCCGCGATTGAGCAGGCGCTGCGTGACCGCGTCGAGGTCGGAGCCGAACTGGGCGAAGGCAGCCATCTCGCGATACTGGGCGAGCTCGCCCTTGATCTTGCCCGCAACCTTCTTGGTCGCCTTGGTCTGCGCCGAGGAGCCGACGCGCGACACCGAGAGGCCGACGTTCACCGCCGGGCGGATGCCCTGGTAGAACAGGTCGGTCTCGAGGAAGATCTGGCCGTCGGTGATCGAAATCACGTTGGTCGGGATGTAGGCCGAGACGTCGTTCGCCTGCGTCTCGATGACCGGCAGCGCCGTCAGCGAGCCGAGACCGGCAGCCTCGCCCATCTTCGCCGCGCGCTCGAGCAGGCGGGAGTGGAGATAGAACACGTCGCCCGGATAAGCTTCGCGGCCCGGCGGGCGGCGCAGCAGCAGCGACATCTGGCGGTAGGCGACGGCCTGCTTCGACAGGTCGTCATAGATGATCACGGCGTGCATGCCGTTGTCGCGGAAGAATTCGCCCATCGAGCAGCCGGCGAAGGGCGCCAGGAACTGCATCGGGGCCGGGTCTGAGGCGGTGGCCGCCACGACGATGGAATACTCCATCGCGCCGCGCTCCTCGAGCACCTTCACGAGCTGGGCGACGGTCGAGCGCTTCTGGCCGACGGCGACGTAGACGCAGTAGAGCTTCTGGCTCTCCGGGGCGCCTTCAACGTTGAGCGGCTTCTGGTTGAGGATCGTGTCGAGCGCCACGGCGGTCTTGCCGGTCTGGCGGTCGCCGATGATCAGCTCGCGCTGGCCGCGGCCGATCGGGATCAGGGCGTCGATCGCCTTGAGGCCGGTCGCCATCGGCTCGTGCACCGACTTGCGCGGGATGATGCCGGGGGCCTTGACGTCGACGCGGGCGCGGGTCTTGGCCTTGATCGGGCCCTTGCCGTCGATCGGGTTGCCGAGAGCGTCGACGACGCGGCCGAGCAGTTCCTTGCCGACGGGAACGTCGACGATGGCGCCGGTGCGCTTGACGGTCTGGCCTTCCTTGATGTCGCGGTCGGAACCGAAGATGACGACGCCGACATTGTCGCTCTCGAGGTTGAGGGCCATGCCGCGCACGCCCGACTCGAACTCGACCATCTCACCGGCCTGGACCTTGTCGAGGCCGTAGACGCGGGCGATGCCGTCACCGACGGAGAGAACCTGACCGACCTCGGTGACCGAGGCTTCCGAGCCGAAGTTCGAGATCTGCGACTTCAGGATAGCGGAGATTTCAGCGGCGCGGATGTCCATCAGCCGACCTCTTTCATAGCGAGACGAATTGAATTGAGCTTGGTTTTCAGGGACGCATCGACCATGCGCGAGCCCATCTTGACGACGAGACCGCCGATGATGGCCGGGTCGACCTTGAGCGAAACGTCGACATCCTTGCCAGCAACCTCCTTGAGGGCGGCGGTGATGTCCTTGAGCTGCGCTGCCGAAGGCTGCTCGGCGAGCGTGACCTCGGCGCTGACCACACCCTTGGCCTCGGCGACCTTGGCACGGAAGGCGCGGATCATGCCCGGCAGCGCAAACAGGCGGCGCTTGCTGGCGACGAAGCCGATGAAATTGGCGGCAAGTCCGGAGATGCCGGCCTTGGCGGTGAGCGCGGTGATGGCGGAGACCTGATCCTGCGCCGAGAAAGCCGGGCTCTCGACCAGGCGCTTGAGATCATCACTCTCGGCGATCATCGCCGCAAAGCCGTCGAGGTCCTTGGCGACGGCATCGACCGTCTTGGCCTCGCTGGCCAGTTCGAACAGAGCCGTCGCGTAACGCTCGGCCACGCCCGAGACTGGGGACTGTTCCTGCGATCCGCCCTCGGCCACGCTCTCGCTCTCTCTTCCAGGGGGCCACTCCGGCGACCTTCTGACGAAGGTGGAGTGCACGGCCCCGACACTGCGATGATCAAGCGCGCGACAAACCTGTTCCAGGGCTTGCGGCGCTTGGATTGCGGCGGTGCGATAGCATGGGGTTTCGGGGTGCGCAACCGACGAAATACCCGCCCCACATGCTTTGGATGCGGTCGAAAGAAGCAGCCGGCGCGTGCGCGCGGCGCAGGCGCCCGCGTCGCCACGAGCCCACTCCGCGATTCGACACCGGTGAAGCATCCGGATCGCCAAGCGATCAACGCCGCACCACTCCAGCCTGAAAAGAGAGGCTGGATCGGAAACCCTCGCTTCGCAACGCCGAACCCGCGGCTGGCTCAGCATTTGAACGTTGAGACACCGAGAGATCGTCTACGATCGAGCATAGCTTGACGATAATTCGTATTTAGCACGATCATACCTTAAGATCACGGAAAGGCATCCTCCATGATACGCCTCTTACTGCTATCATCGATCGCTTTCTTATTTTTTGAATCACCTTCATTCGGTCAAATACGAAACATTTCTTGCCAAACTCAAGAAACTTCACTTATATTATATGATAATAGCAGGTCCGACATTAAGACAGACATGGATGAAAATGGCTGTAGATACACTATTATGTCTGGAAGTTTAACAGGTAATAGAACTCATAATATAATTGTAATTGAGAAAACGGTCATCATGAAGCAACCCATAAACGGAGAATTGATAAAAGACTCAGAATCATCATTCTTTTACCGCCCGAGAAGCGGATTCAGAGGGAGGGATAATTTTGTTATATATATTTGCGGCAACCAGTCTGGTAAATCAGGCTGCGCAAGGTGGAATTACAACGTGACGGTCCGGTAAGTGCCCATAGCCCTATGCTGAGATCGTCTCTCCTCGCCACTGGCCTGCTCCTCGCCAGCACGGGAGCCTCGCTCGCAACCGCGGACTGCCAGACTCGGGGCCCGCCCTTCCGGGTCGAGCAGAGCGACAAGGCCACCTATCGCTCGATCATGAACGCCGATGGCTGCCGCTATGTATACGCGCGCTTCCAGAAGGCCGTGATCATGCAGCAGCCCGAGAACGGGACCCTGTCCCAGGTCGGTGAATTCTCGTTCCTGTACAAGCCGAAGGCAGGCTTCAAAGGGCAGGACAGCTATGTGATCTATATCTGCGCCATCAACTATCGTGGCTCGGGCTGTTCCAGGCTGACCTATGAGGCGATCGTCCAATAGGTCCGGCGCTCACAAGAAACTCTGCGGATCGACGTCGATCGCGACCCTGACCGAACCCTTCGGCCGTGGGGCCCGTTTGAGCCAGGCGCGCAGGTAGTCCTGCAGGTTGATCTCGCGCGCCGTCCTGACGATCAGCCGCATGCGATGGCGCCCGCGCAGGATCGCGAGCGGCGCTTCGGCCGGGCCGAGCACGGCGACGCCGGCCGGCGCCTCGGCGCAGCGCGCCAACGCCCTCGCATGCGTCTCGGCCTCCCCTTGCGAATTCGCCGAGACGATCAGCCCGGCGAGCCGGCCGAAGGGCGGCAGGCCGGCAGCCTCCCGCGCCGCCGTCTCCGCCGCATAGAAGCGCTCGGGATCGCCCGAGATCAGCGCCTTCAGCACGGGATGATTGGGATCGTGCGTCTGCAGCAGCGCCCGCCCCGGCTTCTCGCCGCGCCCGGCCCGGCCGGTGACCTGCCTGAGCACCTGGAAGGTGCGCTCGGCCGCACGCGGATCGCCCGAGGTCAGGCCAAGATCGGCATCGATCACCCCGACCAGCGTCATCCCCGGGAAGTTGTGGCCCTTGGCGACGAGCTGCGTGCCGATGACGATATCGAACTCACCTTCGGCAACCGCCATCAACTCCTGCTTCAGGCGCTCGGTCCCACCCGGAAAATCGCTCGACAGCACGATCGAGCGCGCCTGCGGGAACAGGGTCGCGACCTCCTCGGCCAGGCGCTCGACGCCCGGGCCGCAGGCGACGAGGCTTTCGGGCTGATGGCAGGCTGGGCATTCATGCGGCCGACGCTCGACATGGCCGCAATGATGGCAGACCAGCGCCCGCCGGAAGCGATGGTCGACCAGCCAGGCCGAGCAGTTCGGGCACTGGAAGCGATGGCCGCAATCGCGGCAGAGTGTCAGCGGCGCATAGCCACGCCGGTTGAGGAAGAGCAGCGACTGCTCCCTGGCCTCGATATTGGCCTCGACCGCCTTGATCAGCCCCGTCGAGAGCCAGCGCCCGCGCTCGGGCTTGTCCCTGCGCAGGTCGACCAGGCCGAGCGTCGGCAGCTCACGCCCGCCAAAGCGCTCGGGCAGCTTGAGGTGGAGGTAGCGGCCGCGCTCGGCGTTGACCCGTGTCTCCAGCGATGGCGTCGCCGAGGCCAGCACCACCGGCGCGTTCTCGATCTTGCCGCGGACCACCGCCATGTCGCGGGCATGATAGGCGACACCGTCCTCCTGCTTGTAGGCGGCCTCGTGCTCCTCATCGATGACGATCAGGCCGAGATCCCGATAGGGCAGGAACAGCGCCGAGCGCGCGCCCGCCACCACCAGCGCCTCGCCCTTGGCGATCGCCGCCTGCAGCCGTTCGCGCCTGCGCCCGCTCACGCCTGAGTGCCACAGGCCTGGCCGCACGCCGAAGCGCGCCTCGAAGCGGTCGATGAACTGCGCGGTCAGCGCGATCTCCGGCATCAGGATGACGCTCTGCCGCCCGAGCCGGATCGCTTCCGCCACCGCCTCGAAATAGACCTCGGTCTTGCCCGAGCCGGTGACGCCCTCGAGCAGCGCAACCTGCCAGGCCTGCTTGCGAACGAGCTCGGCGAGCGCATCGCCGACAGCGCGCTGGTCGTCGGAGAGCTGCGGTTTGGCGTAATCGGGATCGGGCCGCGCCGCGATCGCCTCCTGCGGCAGTGCTTCCACCGAGAAGGTGCCGGCATCGACGAGGGAATCGATCACCGCCGTGCTGACCGAGGCGGCCTCGGCCAGCGCCGATTTACCGATCAACAAACCGCCCTCGGCGGCGGCGATGGCCCGCGCCCGGGCCGGCGTCATCCGTGCGGGCGGCGCGCCAATAAGTCTGACGCCGAGCTTCGGCCGCTCCGGCGTATCGTCGGGCGGGCGGCGCAGTGCGAGCGCCAGCACCGAGCCCTTGGCGGCGAGCGTGTACCAGGCGACCCAGTCGACCAGCTTGCGCAGGGCCGGATCGAGCGGCGGCATGTCCAGCTTGCCTGCCACCTTCTTCAGGTTGCCACCACGGCCGGAGCCCGCTTCCCAGACGACGCCCACCGTCTCGCGCGGACCGAGCGGCACCTGCACGACATCGCCCGGGGCGAGCTTCAGCCCCGGCGGCACGGCATAGCTATAGGCCTGGTCGAGGCCGAGCGGGATCAGCACTTCGACCGTGCCGCCACCGCCCTGCCCTTCGTCGAGCGCATCGTCCATGCGCCCGTCTCTAGCACTGATTCGGCCCTGGAGCCGGCAGCAACCTCAGGCCGCCGCCGGCCGCTGCGTCCTGAGCTTGCCCAGCGTCCAGACGAGGACCGGCCAGAGCAGCGCGCCGAAGGTCAGCGCCGCCAGCACCGAGGAGACCGGCCGGCTGAAGAAGGGCAGGATCGAGCCGTCCGACTTGATCAGCGAGGTCACGAAGCTCTGCTCGACCATTGTGCCCATGACGATGCCGAGCACCATCGCCGCGACCGGATAGCCGTTCTTCTCCATCACGAAGCCGATCAGGCCGAAGATGGCGACGCAATAGACCGCGAACAGGTTGTTGCCCGCCGTGGCGAAGGCGCCGACCGCGCAGAAGATCATGATCACCGGCATCACCGCCGAGCGCGGCGCGCCGACCACCTTGCTCGCCAGCCGGATCATGATGATGCCCAGCGGGATCATGATGATGTTGCCGATGATGAAGATGATGTAGAGCGCGTACATGCTCGACGCCTGCGACGAGAACAGGGTCGGGCCGGGGTTCAACCCCTTCATGTAGAGCACGCCGATGGCGATCGCGGTGATGGTATCGCCGGGGATGCCGAAGAGCAGCGCCGGCACCCAGCCCGAGGCGAGCGAGGCGTTGTTGGAGGCGCCGGCCTCGATCAGCCCCTCGGGATGGCCGGTGCCGAACTTCTCCGGCGTTTTCGAGAAGCGCTTGGCCATGGCGTAGCTGACCCAGGCCGCCATGTCGGCGCCGGCGCCGGGCAGCACGCCAATGATGATGCCGATGAGATTCCCGCGCGCCTGCTGCTTCGGGTATTTCTTGGTCAGGGCCCACTGGCCCTTCAGGATCGAACCGAGCCGGCGGTTCTCCAGCTTCGGCGGCTCGCGCTCGGTCAAGGCCCGCATCACCTCGGCCAAGGCGAAGACGCCGACCAGCGCCGGGATCGGCTCGATGCCCCCCAGCAGGTCGGTCGAGCCGAAGGTGAAGCGCGCGACGCCGCCGGGATTGTCGATGCCGATGCAGGTGATCAAGAGGCCGAGCAGCATCGCCGCGATCGCCTTGATCGGCGAGGAGCGCGCCACCAGCGTCGAGCACATCAGCCCGAGCATGGCGAGCCAGAAGTTCTCATAGGTCGAGAAGGACAGCGCCATCTCGGCCAGGAGCGGCGCGATCAGCATCAGCGAGAGCGTGCCGGCGATGCCGCCGAGCGCCGAGAACCACAAGCAGATGCCGAGCGCGGTCTCCGCCTCGCCCTTGCGGGTCATCGCATAGGCTTCGTCGGTATAGGCGGCGGAGGCCGGCGTGCCGGGGATGCGCAGCAGGCAGCCTGGGATGTCGCCGGAGAAGATCGCCATAGCCGACGCCGTGATGATCGTCGCGATCGCCGCGATCGGCGAGAGATAGAAGGTGACGGGCACCAGCAGCGCCGTCGCCATCGTCGCCGACAGGCCGGGCAGCGCCCCGACGGTGAGGCCATAGAAGGCGGACGCGACGATCGCGATCATCACATCCGGCTGGAAGACGAGGCCGAAGGCCTGGATGACGGTGTTCATCGCGGCCTCACCAGGGGAAGGGCAGCAGGCCGTCGGGCAACGGCACGCGCAGCAGCTTGAGGAAGATCAGGTTGATGACGAAGGGCGCGATCAATGCGAGCGGCACCGCGAGCTTGGGCCTGGCGCCGAAGGCGAGGCTCGCTGTCAGCACCATGATCGCCGCAGTCGGCAGGAAGCCGAGCTTTTCGGAGGCGAAGGCATAGAACAGCAAAAGCGCCGGCGGCAGCAGCGCCAGCCAGTTGCGCCAGGCCGGCAGCGGTTCAAGCTCTTCCGGCGTGCTGTGGCTGACGACGTCGGCCTCGGCGACCTCCTCGAAATGCCGGCCGATGCCGAGCACGATCATCACGCCGCAGAGCACCAGCCCGGCGCCGACGACCATCGGGAAAGCGGAGGGCCCGACCTGCTGGCCCGGCACCGGCGGCAATTTCGAGCCGTAGAAGAAGGCGGCGGCGCCGAGCGTCGCGATCGCGCCCCCGGTCACGCGGTCTGACAACAACATGCTGCGGATTCTCGTCGAACTGTGATTGCGCCACACCGGCGCCGATTGGAACGGAGGAGCGGACGGGCATCGCGCGCCCGTCCGTCCTGCTTGCGAGAGATCAGGCCTTGGTCAGGCCCGCCGCCTTCATCGCCGAGGCCATCGAGGCGTCGCTGTCGGCCATGAACTTGGCGAAGCCCGGCCCGTCGGCGAACTTCATGCCGAAGCCGCGCGAGTTCATGAAGTCCTGGTACTCCTTGGAGTCGAAGGCCTTCTTCAGCGCCGCCGTCAGCTTGGCCTGGATGTCGGCCGGCACCGCCTTGGGCGCACCGATGCCGCGCCAGGCGCCGACCGAGTAGTTGATCCCCAGTGACTCGTTGAGGGTCGGCACGTCCTTGAACTGCGGATTGCGCGCCTCGGCCATGATCGCCAGCGCCTTGGCCTTACCGGCGTCGATCATCGCGCGCGCCTCCGGCACCGAGCAGGTGACGATGTCGATGCCGCCCGCCGCCAGGTCCTGCATGCCGGGCGCGGCGCCGTTCGACGGCACCCAGGCGACATGGTCCGGCTTCAGCCCCATCGCGACCAGCCAGCCGACCAGTGCGAGATGCCAGATGCCGCCCTGGCCGGTGCCGGACGCTTTCAGCTTGCCATGAGGGGCCGCCTTGATCGCCGCGGCCAGCTCCTTGATGTCCTTGTGCGGGCTGGAGGCCGAAACCTGCACGCCCGGCGGATCCTCGTTCATCAGGCCGAGAGCGGCGTAGTCGCTCGATTTCAGCTCGGTCAGGCCCTGATGGCGCATCATCGCGATCTCGACCGTCAGCATGCCGATCGTATAGCCATCGGCCGGGGCCGAGGCGATCGCCTGATGCCCGACGACCCCCGAGCCGCCGGTGCGGTTCACCACGTTGACGGGCTGGCCGAGATCTTTCTCCAGCAATTGCGCGACGATACGCGCCGTCGCGTCGGTGCCGCCACCCGCGCCCCAAGGACAGATCATCGTCATCGGCCGGCTTGGATATTGCGCCTGGCCGATGGCGGGGCGTGCGATCAGTCCCGTCGCGCCAGCCGCGGCCGCGCCAGCAAGGACCGAACGTCTGCTGATTCTGCTCATTACCAGTGTCCTCCCGTTCAATCGATTTAAAACTTGAAAGCTTCTTCGCCTCGCAGCGCGGCTTCCTTGGTATTCTCGCTATCAGAGCCGATTGCCTCTGGCGAGGCAACAATCTTTGTATGCTGTATGCACGATCACATCACGGGCTCAGAGTCCGCAGGCGACCGGCACGACGCTCTTGCCCGCGGCCTCGGCGATCGCTCCGGTGCTAAGCTCGCCACCTGCCGGAGCTGCCGCAGGCTTGGCATCGGCCTTCTCCAGCACCGCCTTGAGCTGCGCGACGCTAGCAATGGCGTAGTTCCGCTGCGGCGCCACCCCCGCGATCAGGGCCTTGTCGGAAGGATTGGCGGTGATCAGTCCCGCGAGTCGGCCCTGCCGGTCGAAGACCGGGCTGCCGGCGCCACCGGGCTGCAAGGGCGCGAGCACGGCATCGCTCATCACCTCTCCCGGCAGCGCGACCGCGGTCCGCGCGGCGGCGGTTCCGTCATAGGCGAGCACGACCACCGCCTCTTTCGCGGCGGGTGCGGCATCGCGCAGCCCCGGCACGGCACCGGAAGCGAGCCCGGGCACGTCGAGCAGCGCCAGCCCGCTCGCCTGATCCTGCACCCGCAGCTTGGCCGGGCGCCCCCCAACCTTGAGCCCCTTGCAGGGATCGATGGCGCTACGCGCCGTCAGCACCAGCTCCTTGCCGACGACAAGGCCGACGCCGAAGCGCTCGGTCGCCGGCTGCGCCGGGACGCTCGCAACCGCAGGTGCACCGGGAGCCGCCGGCGTCGGCGCTGCACCGCTCGGAAACGGCTCGAAACTGTCGGCGATCGCGGTCACCACCTTGTCGAAGGTCGCGGAGACGCCCTTGTCATAGCCGACCGAGAAGCCGCGCAGGCCCGACGGGCCGAGCGCCTGCCGCCGGAAGAACTTCCCGGTCGGCGTTTCGCCGGCGACGACGAAGAAATTCGGCTGCAGCAGCTTGTAGGTGACCTTGCGCTGGATGTTCGGATTGACCGCGATGGCGCGCTCGAAGATCGCCTGCAGCGGCTCTGTCGCCGGCCCAGCGCTGACATCGAGCGTGATCTTGCCGTCGCCGCTCTGCCAGCGGCTGCCGCCGGCCGGCGTCGCCTCGCGCTTTGGCAGGAGTTTTTGCGGGATGCCGATGCGCACGCCGGTCGACTGATCGGTGATCACGGCAAAACCGGCAGCGTCGCGGGCTGTTTTCGCGATTCGCGCCAGCTCCTGCCGTTCGGCCGGCGTCAGTTGCCCGTCGGGCTGGCCACGTCCAGCCTTGAAGCCGTTCACGGCGCGGAAGGTCAGCGGGCCGAAATTGCCGGTGGCGGCGCTGTTGAGGTGCCCGGTCCAGATCAGGTCGGCCTGGATCGCCTTGCGCTCGGCCTCCGGCAAGGCGGCATAGGCCTGCGTCGCTGCGGCCAGGCGCGGATCGGCCGGTTGCTGCGCCTGTGCGGTGCCGAGGCAGGCGAGAATGGCGACAGTGCCGATCAGCGCGGGAACCTTGAACACGAGCATCTCCGTCTTTCCAAAGGTCGCGCCGCGACGCGGCGCCATTCAGCGTCAGCCTTGCCGCAGTGGCAAGAGGCGAGAAGGGCTCAATCGATCGCAAGCCGAGTTGCGCCCGACGCGCCGGGTGCTAGCTTCGCGTGGCCCGATGCGATGACCCGTCATCACGTCGACGCCTGCCGCGGCAACTATCCGGCCGCCCGCCTTTTCGGAGACCGAGCCATGCGCCATCTCGTCCGTCTCGCCCTCCTGCTTGGCCTGACTGTCGCCGCCGGACCCGCTTTCGCCCAGAAGGCCTATGTCCGGCCCGATCTCGCCAGCGACGGCCAGCGCCTGGAGGAACGCCTGAAGCGCGAGGTCTCGGCCGGCCAGCGCCCCTTCGCCACCTTGCTTCGCGACGGCACCGCCGCCCTCTCCCGCGGCGATGCCCGCGCCGCCCTGCCGCTCGCCAACGCTGCCGCAGTCGCCGATCCCACCAATCCCGGCGGCTGGCGCCTGATGGCGCAGGCGGCCAGCGGCATCGAGCCGCGCGACTATCGCGAGCGCTACGAATTGCGCGAGCGCGCGGTCAGCGCCGCCTATCTCGCCTATCAACGCTCGACCTCGCGCAATGACGAGGCCTCCTCGCTCGGCGTGCTCGCCCGCGTCTTCGAGAAGCACGAGCTCTGGCGCCCGGCGCTGACGACCTATCGCCTCAGCCTCGATCTTTCCGACAACGCTTCGCTGCGCACCGACTATGAGGCGCTGCGGGCCCAGCGCGGCTTCCGCCTGCTCTCCAACAAGGTCGATTCCGACGCGGCGAGCCCGCGCGCCTGCTTCCAGTTTTCCGAGCCCCTGGCACGCAGCGGCGTCGATTTCGCGCCTTACGTCGCCATCACCGGCAAGGGCGATTTCGCCGTCAGCGGCGAGGATCGCCAGCTCTGCGTCGATGGCCTGCGTCATGGCGAGCGCTACGGCTTCGTCATCCGCCAGGGCGTACCCTCGGCCCTCCCCGACGAGAAGCTGCTGAAATCGGCCGATTACGAGGTCTATGTCCGCGATCGCGCGCCCTCCGTACGCTTCACCGGCAAGAACTACGTGCTGCCCCGCACCGGCCAGCAGGGCGTGCCGGTGGTCTCGGTCAATGCCGACAGCCTCGATCTCGAGGTGATGCGCATCGGCGACCGCAACCTGATCGGCTCGGTCCATTCCGACGACTTCCTCAGCCAGCTCGGCAGCTACAACGCCAACCAGATCGCCTCGGACAAGGGTTCGAGCGTCTGGAAGGGCACGATGGCGGTCAAATCCGAGCTCAACAAGGACGTCACCACCGCTTTCCCGGTGCTGGAGGCCGTCGGCCGGCTCCAGCCCGGCGTCTATGTGATGTTCGCCAAGCCGACCGGCACCACCAAAACCGCGAGCAGCTCGGACAGCGATTCCGACTACGACTACGATGGCACCACCCGCGCGACGCAATGGTTCGTCGTCTCCGATCTCGGCCTGACCTCCTTCTCCGGGCCGGACGGCGTGCATGTGCTGGTGCGCTCGCTTGCAGACGCCTCGCCCGTCGCCAATGCGGAACTACGCCTGATCGCCAGGAACAACGAGGTGCTGGCGACCGTCCGCTCCGATCGCGACGGCTATGCCCGCTTCGACGCGGCGCTCGGTAAGGGCCAGGGCGGCAATGCGCCCGGCCTCGTCACCGCCAGCCTGGCCGAGGATTACGGCTTCCTCGACCTGAAGCAGACCGCCTTCGACCTGTCGGATCGCGGCGTGAAGGGCCGGGTCGCCCCCACCGGGCTCGACGCCTTCCTCTACACCGAGCGCGGCGTCTATCGCTCCGGCGAGACCGTCTACCTGACGACGCTGCTGCGCGACGCCAAGGGCGCCGCCGTCGCCGGCCTGCCGCTGACCCTCGTCGTCCGGCGGCCTGATGGCGTCGAGTATCGCCGCCGCCAGGTCGAGGACCAGGGCGCCGGCGGACGCGCCCATTCGATCCCGCTGATCTCCGGCGCCCAGACCGGCACCTGGCGCGTCCAGGCCTATTCCGATCCCAAGGGCGCCGCGATCGGCGAGATCTCCTTCCTGGTCGAGGACTATGTCCCCGAGCGGCTGGAACTGACGCTCGCCCCGAAGAAGCAGGTGCTGCAGGCCGGCGAGCCGACCGAGATCGACGTCAATGCCCGCTATCTCTATGGCGCGCCCGGCTCCGATCTCGACGTCACCGGCTCGATGACCGTGCGCTCTGCCTCGGAGACCGCGATCCCCGGTTTCGCCGGCTACGAGGTCGGCCTGACCGACGAGGCCTTCGAGCCGCAGCAGAGCGAGTTCGAGGACGCCGCCAAGACCGGCGCCGACGGCAAGGTCACGATCGCCAACCCGGTCGCCCAACCCGAAACCAACCGGCCGCTCGAAGTCGAGTTGACCGTGCGCGTCGGCGAGCCTGGCGGGCGCGCCATCGCCCGCTCCGTCACCATGCCGATCGTGCCCAAGGGCGCCGCCATCGGCGTGCGCAAGGCCTTCAAGGAGGGCGAGCTCGGCAACGGCCAGACCGCGACCTTCGACGTGATCATGGCCCAGGGCGATGGCCGCCGTATTGCCCGCCAGGGTGTCAAGTGGACGCTGTCCAAAGTCACCCGCAACTATCAGTGGTTCTACCAGGACGGCCGCTGGAACTATGAGGGCGTGAAGACGACCCGCCGCGTCGCCGATGGTGAGATCGCCGTAGCCGAGAACGCCCCGGCCCGCATCGCCGCTCCTGTGCAATGGGGCAATTACCGGCTCGACGTCAGCGCCGATGGCGGCGAGGCGACCGAGACCAGCGTCTCCTTCAATGTCGGCTACGAGACCGAGAAGACCGCCGACCAGCCCGATGTGCTCGACGTCGCCCTGGACAAGCCGTCCTACGCCAATGGCGAGAGCATGCAGGTGCGCCTCACCCCGCGCTTCGCCGGCAAGGCGACGCTGGCGGTGATGAGCGACCGCGTCGCCGAGATCCGCACCGTCGACGTGCCCGCCAACGGCACGACCGTGACCATCCCCGCCAAGTCGGACTGGGGAGCCAGCGCCTATCTCGTCGTGCTCGCCCATCGCCCGATGGACACGGCCGCGCAGCGCATGCCCGGCCGCGCCATCGGCCTCGCCTGGTTCAGCGTCGGCAAGGAGGAGCGCAACCTCGCCATCGATCTCGGCGCGCCCAATCTGGTGCGTCCGCTCTCGACGCTGTCGCTCCCGGTCAAGGTCACCGGCGCCAAGGCCGGAGAGGAAGCCTTCATCACCGTCGCCGCGGTCGATATCGGCATCCTCAACCTGACCCGCTTCGAGAGCCCAGACCCGAGCAAATACTTCTTCGGCCAGCGCCAGCTCGGCCATGAACTGCGCGATCTCTACGGCTATCTGATTGACGGCATGCAGGGCGTGCGCGGTGCGATCCGCTCCGGCGGCGACGCCGCCCCGCAGCTCAATGGCGAGGCGCCGACGCAGGAGCCGCTGGCGCGCTATTCCGGCGTGGTCAAGCTCGGGCCCGACGGCACCGCCAAGGTCGATTTCGAACTGCCGGCCTTCAACGGCTCCGTCCGCGTCATGGCCGTGGCCTGGAGCGCCGGCCGCACCGGCCAGGCCAGTGCCGACGTCTTCGTGCGCGACCAGATCGTGGCACAGGCGACGCTGCCGCGCTTCCTGGCGCTCGGCGACCAGTCGCGCTTCCATCTGCAGATCGACAATGTCGAGGGGCCGGCCGGCTCCTATCTCGTCGATCTCGACGTCAAGGGCCCGGTCGTCGTCGCCGCCGACGCCACCCGCCGCAGCATGACCATGGCTGCCGGTGCCAAGAGCTCGCTGACGATCCCGGTCACCGCGGCCGGACTCGGCCGCGCCAGCTTCGACGTCAAGGTCACCGGCCCGAACGGCATCGGCACGGTACAGAACCTCGCCGTGCGCGTGCAGCCCTCGACCCAGACGATCGCGCGCCGCATCGTGCGCCCGATCCCGGGCGGCGGCTCGCTGACCGTCTCCTCTGACCTGATGGCCGATCTCGTGCCGGATTCCGGCGCGGTCTCCGTCTCGGTCTCGCCGGTCGCGGCACTGGACGTCGCGGCGGTGCTCGCAGCGCTCGACCGCTACCCCTATGGCTGCACCGAGCAGACGATCAGCCGGGCGCTGCCGTTGCTCGTCGTCAACCGGCTCGCCTCGATGCAGCAGCTGGCGCTCGACGGCAATGCCGACGAGCGCGTCACGGCCGCGATCGAGCGCGTACTCGCCCGCCAGGGCAATAACGGCTCCTTCGGCCTGTGGAGCGTCGGCGGCGAGGATCTCTGGCTCGACGCCTTCGTCACCGACTTCCTGACCCGCGCTCGCGAGCGCCAGTTCGCAGTGCCGCAGACCGCCTTCAACATGGCGCTCGACCGGCTGCGCAACCAGGTCGTCAACACCAGCGAGATCAACAAGGAGGAGGCGGCCGGCATCGCCTATGCCCTCTATGTGCTCGCTCGCAATGGCCGGCCGGTGATGGGCGATCTGCGCTATCTCGCCGACAACAAGCTCGCTGATTTCGCCTCGCCGCTGGCTCGCGCCCAGATCGGCGCCGCGCTCTCGCTGCTCGGCGACCGCACCCGCGGCCGCGCGGCTTTCAGCAGCGCGCTGGGGACGCTTCAACAAGCCAGCGACGATGGCCTGTCGCGCGCCGATTACGGCTCGCGGCTGCGCGACGGCGCCGGCATCCTCACCTTGATCGCCGAGAGCAATGGCGAGCGCGCCGATCTCTCCCGCGCCGCCGACATCGTCCAGAACGCCCGCCAGAACGCGCGCTACACCTCGACGCAGGAGAACATGTGGATGGCGATGGCCGCGGCCGCCATCGCCAAGGATGCCGACGGCCTGACGCTGACCGTCGACGGCACCGAGCGCAAGGGCGCCCTCTACCGCACGATCCCGCAGGCGGCACTGGAGGCGAAGCCGCTCGTCATCGGCAACCCCGGCACTGCCTCGGCCAATGCGGTGATCACCGTCTCCGGCATCCCGTCAACACCGGAGCCGGCGCTGAACCAGGGCTTCGGGCTGGAGCGCACGCTCTTCACCATGAAGGGCGAGCGGGTCGATCCTTCGCGCCTGCGCCAGAACGAGCGCTATGTCGTCGCGCTCAAGGTGACCGAGCCGGCGGCGCGCTATGGCCGCCTGCTGCTGGTCGATCCCGTCCCGGCCGGCCTCGAGATCGAGAACGCCAAGCTGACCGAGGGCGCCTCGGTCGAGGGCCTCAACTGGCTGAAGCAGGAGGTCTCGCCGGTGCATACCGAAGCGCGCGACGACCGCTTCGTCGCGGCCTTCCAGCGCAGCGGCGGCAAGAACGATCCGCTGAGCTACACGGTCGCCTATATCGCCCGCGCCGTCTCGCCCGGTCGCTATGTCGCGCCGGCGGCGGTGATCGAGGACATGTACCGGCCGGATCGCTTCGGCCGGACGGGCTTCGGCACGATCGAGATCACCTCGGCAAGGTGACGGCGATGCCAGGCTCTCACAGCGCAGGCAACGCGCCCCTCTCCCCCCTTGTGGGGGAGAGATGGAGAGGGGGGTAGTCAGCCGTGCGGCCGGGAATGGTCCAGGGCGATGAACCCGCTCACCCAGTCACCCCCCTCCCAAACCCTCCCCCACAAGGGGGGAGGGCTCCCGCACTTATCGGGAAATGGGCTTTGCGCGGTACAATCGCGGCAGGGCTCTCCGTAATCGCCACCGCCGCCTCCCTCTTCTGGTACGCCTCAACCCTGCCCCCGATCGACTTCGCCGCTGCGCGCGATCGCTCGACGGTGGTGCTCGACCGCGAGGGCAAGCTGCTGCGCCCCTTCGTCACCAGTGACGGGCGCTGGAAGCTGCCGGTCGAGGCCGACGACGTCGATCCGCGCTACCTTTCCATGCTCAAGACTTTCGAAGACAAGCGCTTCGACGACCATGCCGGCATCGACCCGCTTGGCGTCGTGCGGGCGGCCGGGCAGATGCTGGCGAATGGCCGCATCGTCTCCGGCGGCTCGACCCTGACCATGCAGGTCGCCCGCCTGCTCGAACCGCGCCAGGAACGTTCGCTCTCCGCCAAGCTCAGGCAGGCCGTCCGCGCCATCGAACTCGAGCAGCGCTTCAGCAAGGCGCAAATTCTCGACCTCTATCTCACCCTCGCCCCGTTCGGTGGCAATCTCGAAGGCGTGCGCGCCGCGAGCTTCGCCTATTTCGGCAAGGAGCCGAAGCGGCTCTCGACCGCCGAGGCGGCGCTGCTTGTCGCCTTGCCGCAATCGCCCGAGACGCGTAGGCCCGACCGTTTCCCGGAGATCGCGCGCAAAGCTCGCGAACGCGTGCTCGCTCGCGTCGAAGCGGCCGGGCTCGCGACACCGGACGAGGTCGCCGCCGCGCGCGAGGAGCCGGTGCCGACGGCGCGCAAGCCCTTCCCCAATCTCGCCCCGCATACAGCCGAGCAGGTCGTCGCCGAAGCGCCGGAGCAGCGCAGCCAGCGCCTGACCATCGAGGCGCGCTGGCAGGCGAGCCTGGAGCAGCTCGCCCGCGAGCGCGCCATCGGCCAGGGCCCGCAGCTCTCGATCGCCATCCTGGTCGCCGACAACGAGACCGGCGAGATCCGCGCCTCGATCGGCGGTGTCGATTATTTCGACGCCGGGCGCGCCGGCTCGCTCGACCTGACGCAGGCGCTGCGCTCGCCCGGCTCGGCGCTGAAGCCCTTCATCTACGCGCTCGCCTTCGACAACGGCCTCGCCCATCCCGAGACGATGCTGGAGGACCGGCCGACCCGCTACGGCCTCTATGTTCCCGAGAATTTCGACCTCGGCTTCCAGGGCATGGTCAGCGCCCGCAAGGCGCTGCAGCTCTCGCTCAACCTGCCGGCGGTCGAACTGCTCTCGGCTCTGGGCCCGCAGCGCTTCCTGTCGCGCTTGAAGGATGCCGGCGCCGCAATCGCGATGCCCAGGGATGGCGGCGCACCCGGCCTCGCCATCGGCCTCGGCGGTCTCGGCATCACGCTCTCCGACCTGACGCGGCTCTATGTCGGCCTCGCCCGCGGCGGTGAGGTCGTGCCGTTGCGTGTGAAGCCGGCGAGCGGCGTGGCCGAGCCGCCCTTGCGCCTCGTCGAGCCGGTCGCCGCCTGGTATGTCGCCGATACCTTGCTCGGCGCGCCGCCACCGCTCAACGCTCCACCCGGCCGGATCGCCTACAAGACCGGCACGTCTTACGGCTATCGCGATGCCTGGGCCGTCGGCTTCGACCATAAGCACACGATCGGCGTCTGGGTCGGCCGGCCTGACAACGGCGCGGTGCCCGGCCTCGTCGGGCGCGTGGTCGCGGCGCCGATCCTGTTCGACGCCTTTGCCCGCATCGGCCTCGATCCGCGCCCCTTCGTACAGCCGCCCGGCACCATTACCGCCAGCAGCGCAACGCTGCCGCCGCCGCTCCGGCATTTGCGCCAGGACGTGCCCAAGACGGTCACCGCGCTGGCGACGCCCGGCCTCAAGCTCGCCTTCCCGCCCGAAGGCGCGAAGATCGATCTCGCCGCCTCCTCGGTCGACGGCGCCCCGCAGCTCAACCTGAAGGTCTCCGGCGGCGTCGCTCCGTTTACCTGGCTGATCGACGGCGCACCGGTGATGGCGGCAGTGAAACGCCGGGAGGCCGCCTGGCAGCCGCCCGGCAAGGGCTTTGTCCGGATATCCGTGATCGACGCAGCCGGCGCCAGCGAGAGCGTCTCGGTCCGGCTGCAGTAGCCCCTCACTCGATCTTGACGCCGCTCGCCTTGATGATCGGCGCCCAGCGTTCGATCTCTGCCCCGACGAAGCTGCGCAAACCGGCCGGTTCCTGCAGTTCGGCCGAGGGGATTTCGGCTCCGAGCTCGTTGAGCTTGGCCTTGACCGTCGCATCGGCTAGCGCCGCCTTCAGCGCCTGGTTCAGCTTGGCAACGACCGGCGCCGGCGTGTCCTTCGGCGCGAACATCGCGTTCCAGACCTCGACCTTGAAGCCGGGCACGCCGGCTTCCGTGCTGGTCGGCACGTCCGGCAACGCCGTCGCGCGGGCCGTCGAGGCGACCGCGAGCGTCTTGATCGTACCGGCGCGGTGCTGCGGGGCAACGTTCACCGCCTGGTCGCAGAGATAGTCGACCTGGCCGGCGACGAGATCGTTCATCGCCGGGCCGGTACCGCGATAGGGCACGCCGTTCGGCTTCACCCCGACGACGGTGTTAAACAGCAGGCAGGTGGTGTGGCTGACCGAGCCGACACCGGCATGGGCATTGCTCGCCGCTTTCTCGTTCGCCTTCACCCAGCTGACGAACTCGGCAAGCGTCGTGCTCGGGTGAGTCTTGCGCACGGTCAGGAAGATCGGATTGGTGTTGACCAGCCCAACCGGGGCAAAGTCCTCGACCGGCCGGTATTTCAGGTTCGGGTTGAGCGAGACCGCCGCGGCATGCGTGCCGGTATGGCCGATCAGGATGACATGGCCATCGGCGGGCGCGGTCATCAGGCGCTGCCCGGCAAGCGTGCCGGCGGCGCCGACCGCGTTCTCGATGATCACCGGCTGGCCGAGCGTGCGGCTCATATGCTCGCCGACGAGACGCCCGACCACGTCGGTCGGCCCGCCCGCCGCGAACGGGATCAGCATGGTGACCGGCTTGCTCGGGAAGGTCTGCGCCTGCGCGATCGAGCTCGTCATACAGGCGGCGAGCGCCGCAGCCTTGAGCCAGAAGCCAACCTTCATGCCGTTCCTCCCGTTCAGATTACGGACGGCTGCCTGAATTCTCGCTCATTGGGCGCCGCCGCCGGACGGGTTAGCGTCGGGCGGCGGTGAAAGCGAATAGGGGTTTCCGCTATGGGCTATCCGGATATCCTCTACCCGGAATCGCCGATCATTCCGCCGGCTGCGGATGTGCCTCCGTCGGAGCATGGCGCGAGCCGTGCTTGGTCCGCGCCATGTAGCTGTAGGCCACCGGCACGACATAGAGCGTGAGCAGCGTGCCGAAGGTCATGCCGCCGACGATGACCCAGCCGATCTGCGAGCGGCTCTCGGCGCCGGCGCCTTCCGCCAGCGCCAGCGGCACGGCACCGAGCACCATCGCGCCCGTCGTCATCAGGATCGGACGCAGGCGCAGCTCCGCCGCCTCGACCAGGGCATCGACGAGCTCCCGGCCCTCCTCGCGCAGCTGGTTGGTGAATTCGAGGATCAGGATGCCGTGCTTGGTGATCAGCCCGACCAGCGTGATCAGACCGATCTGGCTGTAAACGTTGAGCGTGCCGCCGGAGAAATAGAGCGCCGCCAGCGCGCCGGTGATCGAGAGCGGCACCGAGACCATGATCACGACGGGATCCACGAAGCTCTCGAACTGCGCCGCCAGCACCAGATAGATGAAGCCGAGCGCCAGCAGGAAGACGAGCAGGATCGAGGAGCCCGACTGCTTGAACTCGCGGCTCTGGCCGGAATAGTCGGTCTGGAACGAGGTCGGCAGGACCTTGGCGGCCCCTTGCTCCAAGACATTGAGTGCATCGCCGAGCGAATAGCCCGGCCCCGGCACCGCCGTGATCGTCGCCGAGCGCAGCTGGTTGAAGCGGATCAGCTCCTTGGGCGCGACGTTCTCCTCGACCTGGACCAGGCTGGAGAGCTGCACGACCTGACCGCCGCGGCCGATCAGATAGATCGACTGCAGGGCCTGGGGCGTGTTGCGGTCCTGACCGGCGACCTGCAGCATCACGTCGTACTGCTTGCTGTTCATGTTGAAGCGGGTGACCTGGCGCCCGCCCAGCAGCGTCTCCATGGTGCGCCCGATCACGTCGACGCCGACGCCGAGATCGGCGGCGCGCTGGCGGTCGATCGAGACCTTGATCTGCGGCTTGTCGAGGATGAGGTTGCTCTCGATGTTCGTCAGCGCCGGATTGCCCTGCACCTCGGCGATCAGGCGATCGACGTTCTGCTTGATCTCGGCATAGCTGTCGGAGGAGCGCAGCACGAACTCGACCGGCTTGCTGTTGGCGCCGCCCTGGCCGAGCGAGGGCGGATTGGTCGCGAACAGGCGGATGCCGGGGATCTGCGACAGCCCCTTGTTGATCTCGGCGACGAGGTCCTGCTGCTTGCGGTGGCGCTCTTCCCAGGGCTTGAGGCGCGCAAACGCGATCGCCCGCGTCACGTCAGGGAAGCCGACGATGACGAGATAGGTGTCGACCTCCTGGATCTTGCGGAAATAGTCCTCGACCCGCCGGGCATAATCGGCGGTGAAGGCCATGGTCGCGCCCTCGGGCGCGACGCCGATCGCGGTGATGGTGCCGCGATCCTCGACCGGCGCGAGCTCGGAGCGCAGATTGGTGAAGAAGAAATAGCTGCCGCCGGCGACGCCGAGCGCCAGCAGCACGATCACCGGCCGGACACTGAGCGCAAAGCGCAGCGAGCGGCGATAGCCGCTGGCGAGCGCCTCGAAGAAGCGTTCAAGCGCATTGTAGAGGAAATTGTGCTTGCTCTCGTGGCGCAGCAGCTTGGCGCACATCATCGGCGTCAGCGTCAGCGCGACGAAGCCGGAGACCAGCACCGCGCCAGCGAGCGTCAGCGCGAACTCGACGAAGAGCTTGCCGGTGCGCCCGGTCGAGAACGCCATCGGCGCATAGACCGCGACCAGCGTCAGCGTCATCGCGACAACCGCGAAGGCGATCTCGTTGATGCCCTTGATCGCCGCCTTGTTCGGTTCCATCCCGTCCTCGATATGACGGTGAACGTTCTCGAGCACGACGATGGCGTCGTCGACGACGAGGCCGATGGCGAGCACCATCGAAAGCAGGGTCAGCGTGTTGACGGTGAAACCCATCGCATACATCACCGCGAAGGCGCCGATCAGCGACACCGGGATGGTGACGAGCGGGATCAACGTCGCCCTCATCGAACGCAGGAACAGGAAGATGATCAGCACGACGAGGACGACCGCCTCGCCGATCGTCGAATAGACCGCCTTGATCGAGCGATCGATGAAGATCGAGGTGTCGTAGGAGGTCGCGATCGACATGCCGTCGGGCAGGTCCTCGCGAATGCCCGGCAGCGCCGCGACGACGCCGGCGGAGACGTCCAGCGGATTGGCCGTGGCCTGCTTGACGATACCGATCGTCACCGAAGGCTGGCCGCCGAACCAGGCGGCATTGCGCTCCTCGCGCGCGCCGAGCTCGACCTTGGCGAGATCGCGCAGCTTGACCGGGAAACCGCTGGCGTCCTTGACCGTGATCTCGCGGAACTGCTCCGGCGTGATCAGGCTTGTCTGCGAGAGCACGGTGAATTCGCGGTCGTTGCTCTCGATCCGGCCCGACGGGATCTCGATGTTCTGGGCGCGCAGCGCTCCCTCGATCTCCTGCACGGTGATGTTGTAGGCAGCCATGCGGGCACGATCGAGCCAGATGCGCATGGCGAACTGGCGCTGCCCGAGGATGCGGACCTCGGCGACGCCGGTGATGTTCTGGACGCGGTCAGAGATGAAGCGGTCGGCGAAGTCGGTCAGCTCCAGCGGCGAATGCCGCTTGCTGGTCAGCGACAGATACATCACCGGCTGGGCGTCGGCCTCGACCTTGGCGATGATCGGCTCGTCGATCTCGTCGGGCATGCGGCCGCGCACGCGGCTGACGCGGTCGCGCACGTCGGAGGCGGCGACGTCGGGATCGACGTCGGGGCGGAAGCGCACCGAGATCTGGCTGCGCTCCTGGCGGCTGGTCGAGTTGATGATCTCGATGCCTTCGATGCCGGCGATCGAGTTCTCCAGGATCTGCGTGACCTGCGTCTCGATGATCTCGGCGCTGGCGCCGCGATAGACCGTCTGCACCGAGACGATCGGCTCGTCGATGTTCGGATATTCGCGCACCGTCAGGCGCGTATAGGAGACGAAGCCGATCAGGACGACGAGCAGACTGAGGACGGTCGAGAGGACCGGCCGGCGGACGAAGAGCTCGAACAGGCTCATTGCTGCGCGTTACCTGGCTGCACGACACCCGGCAGCGCGCTGGTCTGGACCGCGGCCTTTTCCTTGATCGCCACGGCCGAGCCGTCGCGCAGGCGCATCTGGCCGGCGGTGACGATCTGCTGGCCGGGCTTCAGCCCCTTCACCACCTCGACCTTGCCGAGCAGGCGCTTGCCGAGCTCGACCGGCATGCGTCGCGCCTTGCCGCCCTCGATGACGAAGACCGCCTTGCCGACGCCATCGGGCACGACCGCGGTCTCGGGCACGAGCAGGGCGTTGTCACGCTTGTCGACCACCACGGTGACGCGGGCGAACAGGCCGGGCTTCAGCACGAGGTCGCCATTGGGGATGGTGGCGCGCAGCCTGACGGCGCGGCCGTTGACGTCGACCACCGGATCGATCGCGAAGACCTGCCCGGTGAAGGGTCGGTCGGGCACCGCATCGACCTTGAGCTGGATCGGCTGGCCGACCTTGAGCTGGGTCATGTAGATCTCGGGCACGCGGAAATCGACCTTGATCGGGTCGATATTGGTCAGTGTGATCAACTGCTTGCCGACCGAGACATAGTCGCCGACGCCGACCGCGCGCAGGCCGACCACGCCGGTGAACGGCGCCTTGATCGTCGCCAGAGCCAGCTTGGCCTGGACGAGCTGGATCTTCGCCTCCTGCGAAGCGAGCTGCGCCGTCGCCTGCTCCAGCGCGACCTGAGTGCCCGAGCCGCGCTGCACCAGCGAGCGGTTGCGGTCATGTGTGTCGCGGGCGAGCGAGAGATCGGCCTGGGCCTGCTTCAGCTCGGCGTCGAGCATGGCGGTGTCGAGCATGACCAGCTTCTGGTCCTTGGCGACCTTCTCGCCCTCCTTGAAGCCGAGCGCAACGACGCGGCCAGCCATTTCGGGAGCGATCACCACGGATTCGTCGGCGGCGAGCGTGCCGAGAGCCTCGACCTCCTCATTGACGGAGGCGAGCTCAATCGCGCCGACCTCGACCGGCACGCCGGCCGCCTGTCCGGGGCCGGTCGCTTGCGCCTGCGCCTGCTGGCCGCCGCCCTTGAAGTGGTTGCGGTAGCCGTAATACCCGCCACCCGCCAGCCCGGCGATCAGGATAAGGAGGAGAAAACGCTTCATCAGGCTGGACGCTCCGGGAGTACGGACATATTCTAGACTGGACGGTCTAGTTTGATAAGCACCCTTTAAGGGCGGAAGCGTGACGGAATGATCAATGCACGGACGCGGTAGCGCCACCGCTGCAGAAGCAAGACCGATGCCGGCCGAAAAATCACGGCCGGATAAACATGACGCGATCACCAGGGCCGCGTCGGAGACGTTCCTGGCCGAGGGCTTCGACCGCGCCAGCCTCGACCAGATCGCCCAGCGCGCCGGCGTCTCCAAGCAGACGATCTACAGCCATTTCGCCGACAAGCAGGCGCTGTTCCTGGCGATCTGCAGCGAACTCACTGAAAAACTGACGATTCCGCTGCGCCAGCCGGCGAGCGAAGCCGGCGATCTGCGCACCATCTTGCTGCGTCTCGGCGAGGATGCGCTGGCGATGATGCTGCATCCGGCCTCGCTCGATCTGCATCGCCTGATCGTCGGGGCCTCCGCCCGCTTTCCCGAATTGGGACAGGCGGCGTACGAGGCTGGGGCAGGCCACATGATCACGGAACTCTCTGCCTTGCTGGCGCAGCGATCACGATCGGGTGATGGCCTGCCGCGGCCGCTGGCCCGCGAGGAAGCGGACCGGCTCGCCGAGCAATTCATCGGCATGCTGCGCGGCTTCCATCAGGTCCGCGGCCTGCTCGGCATCGCGCCCGTTCCCGATACCGAGCGCAGGGCCTATGTCGCCGCCTGCGTCGATCTGCTGCTGCGGGCGGCCTGACGCGCCGCCTTTTGCCGGCCGGCGCGGACCTCATGGTTGACGGTCTATGACCGGCCCTCCACCGTGATCGTCCCGGAATGCGCCTCCTGTCACGGCGCTGTCATCTGCCGCCGATACCGCATCATTCCGCAATCGCGGGAGAGTGTTGATGCTGCGTATCGAGGGTCTGACCAAGCGTTTCGGCGGCAAGGCCGCCGTCGACAACGTCACCCTGTCGATTCCGCGCGGCGAGATGGTCGGCATCATCGGCCGTTCGGGCGCCGGCAAGTCGACGCTGCTGCGCATGCTGAACCGCCTCGCCGACGCCAGCGAGGGCCGCATCCTCAGCGAAGAGCGTGACGTCACCGCCCTGCGCGGCGCGGCGCTGCGGGCCTGGCGACGCGACACCGCGATGATCTTCCAGCAGTTCAACCTGGTCGGCCGCCTGGACGTGCTGACCAATGTCCTGCTCGGCCGCCTCAACCACCGCTCAGCCGCGCTGACCCTGGTCAAGAGCTTCTCGCAGGACGACAAGGTCCGCGCCATCGCCGCGCTCGAGCGCCTCGACATGGGCCATCTGCTCGCCCAGCGCGCCGAGACGTTGTCCGGCGGCCAGCAGCAGCGCGTCGCCATCGCCCGCGCTTTGGTGCAGGAACCCAAGATCATCCTCGCCGACGAGCCGATCGCCTCGCTCGACCCGCGCAACACCCAGGTCGTCATGGACGCGCTGTTCCGCATCAATCGCGAGGACGGCATCACGGTGGTCTGCAATCTCCACCATCTCGACATCGCCGCGAAGTACTGCGACCGGCTGATCGGCATGGCCGCCGGCAAGGTCGTGTTCGACGGCCCGCCGCACGCACTGACCAGCGAGCTCGCCGCCGAGCTCTACGGCATCGAGGCCAAGGATGCCGGGGCGGAGGCGCTCGACGCGCTCGACGCCATCGCCAGCCAGGAAGCCAAGCGCGCCAAGCAGAACGCCGCCTGAGACAGCCGGCGGCGCGCCCGGGCCTGCCCTTACGCCTGACCTTTCACCACCGATCTTTCCAAAGGAGCACCACCATGCTGACCCGCCGTCATACCCTCACGCTCGCCGCGGCCGGCCTCGCCGCGACGCTCGCCGCCCCGGCTTTCGCCCAGGACTGGAAGGCGAAGTATCCCGAGCTCGTCTTCGCCATCATCCCCTCCGAGAACGCCTCGGGCGTGGTCGAGCGCTACACCCCCTTCGTGAACTATCTGGCCAAGGAACTCGGCACCAAGGTCACGCTGCGCATCGCCAACGACTATGCCGCGATCATCGAAGGCCAGCGCGCCGGCAACATCCATATCGGCATGTATGGCCCGGCCTCCTTCGCCCGCGCGCTGATGACCGGCGCCAAGGTCGATGCCTTCGCGATCGAGACCAATATCGATGGCACCAAGGGCTACTATTCGGTCTTCTACGTGAAGAAGGACTCGCCCTATCAGAAGATCGAAGACCTCAAGGGCAAGAATCTCGGCCTGGTCGACCCGAACTCGACCTCGGGCAACAATGTGCCGCGCTTTGCGCTCGACGGCATGAAGATCGAGCCTGAGACCTTCTTCGGCAAGGTCGTCTACACCGGCAGCCACGAGAACGCGGTCATCGCGCTCGGCCAGGGTACCGTCGACGTCGCCGCCAATTGGTGGAACGACGAGCAGGAATCGAACCTGCTGCGCATGGACCGCAAGAAGATGGTCAAGGCGGAGGATTTCCGCATCATCTACAAGTCCGAGCAGATCGTGAACTCGCCGATGGCTTATCTCAGCGACCTCCCGGATGCGCTCAAGGCCTCGATCCGCGACGCGGTGCTGAACCTCGCCACCAAGGACAAGGCCGCCTTCGACAAGATCTATGAAGGCAAGCAGGGCCCGCTCGTCGCCGTCGACAACAAGGCCTACGACCCGATCATCGAGCTGAACAAGTTCGTCGACGCTCTCCGCAAGAAGAAGTCGTCGTAAGCATGCGCTCCCTCCCCTCTCCCGGATGGGAGAGGGGCCGGGGGTGAGGGACCGCCCTCACCGCATCATTCTCGACATTGGGGCGGCCGCGCCGCGCTCTGGCGTTTACCCGCAGGCCCTCACCCCTGCCCCTCTCCCACCCGGGAGAGGGGTTCCCCGCGCCTCTTTCGGCCAGGGCATATCCCATGACACTCGCGATCGATCGCACCGATCCCGCCATCGCCGCCCATGCCGAGCTCTATCGGCGCGAAATCGCAAGCAAACGGCGACAGACCCTGCTCGGCGCCGCGATCTTCATCGCCTGCGTCGCCCTCGCCGCTATCGGCTCCGAGGTTGATCTTGCGAAATTCGCCGCCAACGCCTGGCGCTTCCCGAAATACATCCTCGAGACCATGCCGACGCTGCGCTTCGCGACGTTCGGCGCCGATCTCAAGGAATGGTACTGGGGCCTCAATGGCTGGCTGAAGCTGCTCTGGCAGACCTTGCTGATCGCCTATGTCGGCACCGTGCTCGGCGTGATCGGCGGCTTCCTGCTCTGCTTCACCGCCGCCAGCAATCTCGGCCGCTTCCCCTGGCTGCGCTGGGGCACCCGCCGCTTCCTCGAATTCTGCCGGACCGTTCCCGAGATCGTCTTCGCGCTGATCTTCGTCATCGCCTTCGGGCTCGGCCCATTGCCCGGCGTGCTCGCCATCGCCATCCACACCATGGGCGCGATGGGCAAGCTCTTCTCCGAGGTGGTCGAGAACATCGACATGAAGCCGGTCGACGGCCTGACCGCGACCGGAGCCGGCTGGTGGCAGACCATCCGCTTCGCGGTGGTGCCGCAGGTGCTCTCCAACTTCGCCAGCTATGCGCTGCTGCGCTTCGAGATCAATGTCCGCGGCGCCTCGATCATGGGCTTCGTCGGCGCCGGCGGCATCGGCCAGGATCTGATCGAGGCGATCCGCAAGTTCTACTTCACCGATGTCAGCGCCATCCTGCTGCTGATCATCGTCACGGTGATGCTGATCGATTACGGCACCGAGCGCCTGCGCCATGCGCTGCTCAGCCTGGAGCATGGCAAATGACGCTCGCCCTCTCCGCGGCCGACCGCGCCGCGCTGGTCGCCCGCCACAAGGCCGCGATCGACGGCTCGCTGAAGACGAAGCTCACCACCATCGCCGTCGTCGGCGGGCTGGTCGGGCTCTTCCTCTACGGGCTGACGACCCTCGAGACCTCGCTCTGGAAGATCATCGCCGGCTTCGCCAATCTCGGCACCTTCGTGGTGCTGATGCTGCCGCCTGATCCCGGCTCGTTCGCCCGCGCCGTCATCTTCGTCAAGGCGCTGTTCGAGACCATCGCCATCGCCTTCCTCGGCACCATCCTGGCGGCGATCCTCGCCTTCCCGCTCGGCTTCCTCGCCGCCAAGAACGTCGTCGCCAACCGCGTCGTGCATTTCCTGGCGCGCCGCTCGATGGATACGGTACGCGGCGTCGATGCGCTGATCTGGGCGCTGATCTGGGTCAACGTCGTCGGCCTCGGCCCCTTCGCCGGCATGCTCGCGATCATGACCAGCGATCTCGGCGCCTTCGGCAAGCTGTTCTCCGAGGCGATCGAATCGGCCGACCGCAAGCCCGTCGAAGGTGTCGCCTCGGTCGGCGGCGGCAAGCTGCACGAGATCCGCTTCGGCCTGATCCCGCAGGTGCTGCCGGTGATCGCCAGCCAGGTGCTCTATTACATCGAGTCGAACACGCGCTCCTCGACCATCATCGGCATCGTCGGCGCCGGCGGCATCGGCCTCTACCTCGCCGAGACCATCCGCACGCTCGAATGGCAGCAGGTCTCGTTCCTGATCCTGCTGGTCCTGGCGGCGGTGACCGCGATCGACTTCCTCTCGAACAAGCTGCGCTTCGCCATCATCGGCAAGCGGGCGATCTGAAACCCTCATTCGTCATGGCCGGCGCAATATGCCCCGGCCATGATGCGAGATTGCCAGCCTGATCCGAGACCTGTGCGATTTCGCATAATCTCAAGGCCATATCACACATCGTGATGCGCAATCGCACAAGCTATCTCATCGGCATCCAAACTTCGGAGCAAGCCGATGACCCCGATCGACCTCTACACCTACCAGACCCCGAACGGCCACAAGGCCTCGATCATGCTCGAGGAAACCGGGCTGCCCTACGCCGTCACCGTCATCGACATCGAGGCGGGCGAGCAGCACCGGCCGAGCTTCCTGGCGCTCAACCCGAACAACAAGATCCCGGTCATCGTCGATCACGACCATGACCGCACCGTCTTCGAATCCGGCGCGATTCTGCTCTATCTCGCCGAGCGTTCCGGGATGCTCCGGCCGAACGGCGCGGAGGCGCTGAGCAAGACGCTGCAATGGAGCTTCTTCCAGGCGGCGCATGTCGGGCCGATGATCGGCCAGCTCTGGCATTTCAAGGTCTTCGCCAGGGAGACGCTGCCCTACGCGATCGAGCGCTATGAGCGCGAGACCGCCCGCATCCTGCGTGTCCTCGACGGCGAACTGGCCCTGCGGCCCTATCTGGTCGAAGCCAGCTACGGCATCGCCGACATCATGGTCTGGCCCTGGATCAACGCCCTGCCCAAGCTCGGCGTGAGCCTGACCGACACCCCTCATCTCAAGCGCTGGCACGAGACGATCTCGGCCCGCCCCGCCGTGCAGCGCGGCCTTGCCGTGCCGGCGCTCGCGCACGCCGAAGCCTGAGCGCATCGCTCCCGACAGGATTTCGTCATGGATACCCTCTTCATTCCGCTCTCCCTCGCCGCCGGCGGCCTGCTGGCGGTCCAGGCCGGCGCCAACGCGCAATTGTCGAAAGCGACGGGGAGCCCCTTCGCCGCGACGACGATCCAGGTCGTCCTCGCCGCACTCCTCCTGCTGATCGTCGCGATCGCAACCGGCACAGCAGCAGCCTTCGGGGGACTGCGGGCCGTGCCCTGGTGGCACGCCATCGGCGGCGTCGCGACGGCGCTCTATGTCGCCTCGACCATCCTGGTCTTCCCGCGGCTCGGCGCCGTCGTCGCGGTCGGCCTGTTCATCGCCGGCCAGATGCTGGCCTCGCTCGGGCTCGACAGCTTCGGACTGCTCGGCGTGCCCCAGCAGACGCCCAGTCCGGCAACCCTGCTCGGTACAGCTGCAGTGCTCGTCGGCGTGATCGCGATCGTCTTCGGCCAGAAAGGCGCGACCAAGGAGCTTTCCGGCTCCAAGCTCGGCTGGATGCTGCTCGCACTCGTCGCCGGCGCGGTTCTGCCGGTGCAGGGCGCGATCAACGGGCTGCTCCGACAGGATCTCGGCGCGCCCTTCGTCGTCGGCGCGATCAGCTTTGCGGTCGCGACCCTGTCGATGATCGCGGTGCTGCTGGTGACGCTGCTGCTGATGAACGGCGCCAAGCCCCAGCTCGGCGGCCTCAAGACCATGCCGTGGTGGGGCTGGATCGGCGCGGTCTGCGGCGCGACCTATGTCACGACCGTCTTCGTCGCGATCCCGGCCATCGGCACCGCCGCGACCGTCGGCCTGACCGTAGCCGGCCAGCAGATCGTCTCGCTCTTCGTCGATCGTTACGGCTGGTTCCGCCTGCCCCAGCGCGAGATCTCGACCCTGCGCTTTGCCGGCGTCGTCGTCCTGCTGCTCGGCGTCGCCGCGATCAAGGTCTTCTGACCTTCAGCTCTCTGACGGCGCCGGCGTGGCGCCGTCCTTCCCATTCCAAGGAGACATCCATGTCCTGGTTGCTGCTCACCGGAGCGGGCCTGCTCGAAATCGTCTGGGCGATCGCGCTGAAGCAGGCCGGCGGCTTCACCCGCTTCTGGCCGAGCCTGATCGGCATCGTCTCGGCGGTCGTCAGCTTCATCATGCTCTCGCTGGCGCTGAAGCAATTGCCTGTTGGCACCGCCTATGCGGTCTGGGTCGGCATCGGCGCGCTCGGCGTCGCGCTTGCCGGCATCGTCACTCTCGGCGAAAGCGCCTCGCCCATGCGCCTTGGCCTGCTCGCGCTGATCCTGATCGGTGTGATCGGCCTCAAGCTGGTCGAAGCGTAATTCTCAACCGGAAGGCGTGGCGTCGCCCTCCAGCAGGGCGCGGCGCTTGCGGAAGGCGCCATAGGCGAAATCGGTGAAGGCGCGGACGCGCGCCGCGGCGCGCAGATCCTCATGGGTCAGGATCCAGAGCGCCGTCTCCATCTCGGGAAGCGGCCGGCGCACGCAGGCCAGGGCCGGGACGCTGTCGCCGAGATAGCAAGGCAGCGCAACCAGACCCACGCCCGCTACCGCCGCGTGCTGCATCGCCAGAAGCGAATCGGCCCGCAGCACGATCTCGCTCTTCGGCAATTTCGCCCGCATCCAGCGCGCCACAGAGGTGCCGGCGAGCGTGTCATCCGGCCCGACCCAGCGATGCTCGGCGAGGTCGGCATGATCGTGCCGCGCGAGATAGGCAGGCGCGGCATAGATCGCGAAGGCGATCTTGCCGACCCGGCGCCCGACCAGCGTCGCCGGCGGATTGTCGGCAGTACGCAGGGCGATATCGGCATCGCGCTTGGTCAGGTTGAACATCAGGTTGGAGACGGCGACCTCCAGGGCGATGCCGGGATGGGCCTCGCCGAACTCGGCCAGGATCTCCGGCAGGATCGAGCCCATCAGCGTGTCGGTCGCGGTGATCCGAAGCGTGCCGGAGAGGCGCAGATCCTGCCCGGCGATCCGGCGTTCGAGTTCGGTGATGGTGCCGGAGATGCTGCGCGCCGCCGCGACCAGCTCCTCGCCGCCAGCCGTCAGCACATAGCCGGTCGGCAGGCGCTCGAAGAGGCGCAGGGCCAACTGCTGCTCGAAGGCGGCGATGCGGCGCAGCACGGTCGAATGGTTGACTCGCAGTTCGCGCGCCGCGCCGGCGAGCGAGCCGGCCTCGGCAACGGCGAGGACATAGCGCAAATCATCCCATTCGAGCGCGGCCATGAGCCCTCTCGCGAGGCATTGCGGATCAGGCGACGCCGAGCGCCAGCAGATCGTGGACATGGACCAGGCCGACCGGCCTGTCATCAGCATCGGCAACGATCAGCGCGGTGACGCGCAAGCGATTGACCATCTCCAGTGCCTCTGCGGTGAGCGCGTCCGGCGCGATCTTGCGCGGGTCCCTGGTCATCACGTCGCGCGCCAGCCGCCCTCCCCAGCCGGCGCCGTGCTTGCGGCGCAGGTCGCCATCGGTGACGACGCCGGTGAGCTTGCCGTCGGCGTCGATGACGACGGCGCAGCCAAAACCCTTGGCGGTGATCATCGAGACGACATCGGCCATCGCCGCGGTCTCGCCGACGACCGGCAGGCGCTCGCCGGAATGCATGATGGTGGCGACGGTCTTGAGCTGCGCGCCGAGCTTGCCGCCGGGGTGGTAGACGTAGAAGTCCTGGCGCGAGAAGCCGCGTGCTTCGAGCAGCGCGACGGCGAGCGCATCGCCCAGCGCCATCTGCATCGTCGTCGAGGTCGTCGGCGCGAGCCCGTTCGGGCAGGCTTCCTGCGCCTTCGGCAGGACGAGCGGGACATCTGCCTCGCGGCCGAGCGCGCTGTCGCGATTGGCGGTGATCGCGATCAGCCCGACGCGAAAGCGGCGGGTGTAGCCGACGATTGCCGAGAGCTCGACCGCCTCGCCCGACCAGGACAAAGCGATCACGACATCCTCGGGCTGGACCATGCCGAGATCGCCATGGCTGGCCTCGGCCGGGTGGACGAAATGCGAGGGCGTCCCGGTCGAGGCGAGCGTCGCCGCGATCTTGCGGCCGACATGGCCGGATTTGCCCATGCCGGTGACGATCACCCGGCCCGAAGAGGCGCGGATCATCTCGACGGCGGCAGCGAAGGGTTCGGCGAGCCCGTTGCCGATCGCCTGGTGCAGGGCATCGAGCCCGGCGCGTTCGGTGGCGATGGTGCGAAGGGCGGAGGCGCTGATGGTCGCGGTCATGGAGCGCGCCTCTAGCACGGCGCGAGCCCCTCTGGCCACCGGCACCGGCGCATTGACGCGGCATTAACCCTCTTCGTTCTAACTCCATTAACCATGCGCGCCGACCCGGCGCGGATATGTCTTTGCCTCGCCGGAGCATCGTCGCGCCCGTGTCCCGTTTCGCCCAGATCTGCTGGCTGGCAGGCGTCGCAGGCTGCTGCGGCGTCGCCGGGCTGACGGCCTGGCCGGAGCATGCCTTGGCGCAGACGGCCGATATGCCGGCACGCGCACGCACACCCACCTTGCGGACAGGCACGCCCGATTATGTCGCGCAAAGGTCGGGCCCGACTCCCGGGACTGCCACCGCCCTGCCTGATGGCGTCGAGGATGCGGCCGCCCCGCCTCGCGGCCGTTCCAGCGCGATCTCAAGCGGCCAACCCACACGCGCCAGCCAGCCGGTCAGGTCCTCGCGCCTGCGCGGCGTCACCCAGCGTGAGTTCCGTACGCCACCGCCGACAGTGTCCAACCTGCCCCCCGCGCTCCCGCCCGCGCCGGAACCGCGCAAGCGCAAGCGGCCGGAAGAAGACCCTTACGCACCGCTCGGCCTGCGGCTCGGCAACGTCATCCTGCGCCCGGCGATCACCGGCTCGGTCGGCTATGACAACAATCCCGAGCGCATCTCCGGGGCGAGCAAGGGCTCGCTGTTCACCCGCACCGAGGGCGAGCTCGGTATCCAGTCCGACTGGAACGTGCATGAGCTCACCGGCATGCTGCGCGGCGGCTACAGCCGCTATTATCGCAACGACAGCGCCTCGCGACCGGATGCGGAAGGCAACATGTCGCTGCGGCTGGACGCGACGCGCGACACCCGCATCCTGCTCGAATCGCGCCTGCGGCTCGACACGCAGCGGCCGGGCTCGCCCGACCTGACCTCCGCCGTGCAGGGCCGGCCGATCACCTGGAACTATGGCGCCGCGGCCGGCGTCACCCACGACTTCAACCGCCTGCAGGTGACCTTGCGCGGCTCGGTCGACCGGCAGGACTACGAGGACGCCAGTCTCGGCAATGGCCGCATCCTCAGCCAGGCTGACCGCAACCAGACACAATACGGCTTGCGCCTGCGCGCGGCCTATGAGGTGACGCCGGGCTTCAAGCCCTTTGTCCAGGGCGAGATCGACACCCGCCAGTTCGACCAGAAGGTCGATTCCAGCGGCTATATGCGTTCCTCCGACGGCTATACGCTTCGCCTCGGCTCGACCTTCGAGATCAGCCGCATGCTCACCGGCGAGGTCTCAGGCGGCTATCAGGACCGCAAATACGAGGATGGCCGCTTGCGGAACCTGCGGGGCTTCGTCGGCGATGCCGCGATCCTGTGGACGCCGACGCCGCTGACCACGGTGACGCTGCGTGGCTCGGCCGAGCTCGGCGACACCACCATTCCCGGCTCGAGCGGCACGACCGCACGCCGCGTCGGTCTCGAGGTGGCGCATGCCCTGCGTCGCAACCTGACCGTCACCGGCTTCACCACCTTCGGCCGCACCGAATATGACGGCCAGGACCTGCGCGAGAACCTGTCGACCATCGGCGCCAGGCTCGAATACAAGCTGACGCGGACCTTCGCGATCCGCGCCAGCTTCACCCATGAGCGGCTGAACTCGACCAATCAGGGCTCGGACTACACCGCCAACGTCGCACAGGTCGGGCTGAGGGTGCAGTTTTGATCTGACGGCACGGCGTCGTCAGCCCTCGTGCTTCTCCAGGAACGCCTCGACGCTCAGCGCCCGGAAGTCGTCGAGCGCGGTGCGCAGCTGGGCATGCTCCCAGTTCCACCAGGCCAGCGCCTTCAGCCGCTCGGCAATCTCCCCCGGAAAGCGGCTGCGGATAATGCGGGCCGGGTTGCCAGCCACGATGGTGTAGTCGGGCACGTCCTTGGTCACGACCGCGCCGCCCGCGACGACTGCGCCGGTGCCGATGCTGCGGCCGGCGAGCACGATGGCGCCATGGCCGATCCAGACATCATGGCCGATCGTGACGGGCGTCGAGCGGCGCCAGTCGAAGAAGGCGGCCTCGTCCTCAGCATCCTCGAAATAGGCGCTGGCGCGATAGGTGAAATGCGCCTGGCTCGCCCGCTGCATCGGGTGGTTGCCGGGGTTGATGCGGGTATGAGCCGCGATCGAGCAGAACTTGCCGATGGTCGTGTAGATGATGTTGGAGTCGTTCACGACATAGGAATAGTCGCCGAGCGTCGATTCCGCGAAAACGGTGCGGGCGCCGATCTCGGTATAGCGGCCGAGCACGGCGTCACGGACATTCGCGGTCGGGTCGATCACGGGTTCGAGCCCGAGCTTCTTGCCTGCCATGACGGGCTTCCTTGCGGGATGAACTAGCCGAGCGGGATGTTGTCGAGCAGCACGAAGCGGCTGCCGCGGTTCGCTTGCTTGAAGATGGCGACACGGTCGATCTGAACCGGGCCAGCCGGCAAGGCCTGTGCGTAAGCCTGCGCCAGTGCCGCCTTGACGGGGACGACATGCTCATCCGGCAGCGAGCCGGTCAGCGTCATGTGGAAGCGGAAGGCGTCACCGACATAGGGGTAGCCATAGGCCTCGAGATAGGCGCGATGCGCCGGCGTCAGCGGGCTCTGCAGGCGCCGCGCGAGGTCGGCCTCGGAGAGCGGTGCACGAAACGGCTCGAAGGCCTGGACGATGTCGAAGGCGAAGCGCTGCAGCTCCTCGCTCGGCTCCGACGGCGTCAGCGCGATGAAGCGGCCGAGCGCATTGACCGAGAGCCCCGCGAGCCGGACCGGCGGGCGGCCGGCGACATAGTTGCGGGCGAAGGCGCGCAGGGCGCCCTCATTGCGGCCATTGGCAAGCTCGAACGGCGCCTTCAGCGTGGCGTGAAAACCATAGCGGCGCGGTTCGGCCGTCACCTCCGGCCAATCCAGACCCTCGCAGCCCGGCGGCACGGCGAAGTCGATGTCCGCCCCGGTGACGGCGTCATAGCCCAGCGTCGCGCTGCCGAAGCGCCAGAGGGCGCTGTCGGCTGCGGGAGCGTAGTAGAGCGCGTAGCGCGGCGCGGATTGGGTCATGCTGCGCTCAGAAGGCCCGGCGTCCCTGCGACCAGACGGTGGCGATCACCGGCGTCGCGCCCAGCGCCTTGAAGCGCACGATATCGGCGCGCAGGCCCGGCTTGAGATGACCGCGATCTTTCAGGCCGAGGATGTCGGCGACCTTCCAGGTGACCTTGGCCATCGCCCCCGGCAGGGTGATGCCGTGCTTGTCGTGGAGCTTGAGCACGGCCTGCAGCAGGCTCGCCGGAACATAGTCGGAGGAGAGCCCGTCGAGCAGGTCCTTCTCGGCGAGTTCCGCCACCGAGACACCGCCGGAATGCGAGCCGCCGCGGACGACGTTGGGAGCGCCCGCGATGGTGGCGAGGCCGCGCTGCTTGGCCGCCTCGGCAGCCTCGACCGTGGTCGGAAATTCCGAGATCACCGCGCCCGAGGCGATGCCGGCCTCGACATGCTCGATCGTGGTGTCGTCATGGGTCGCGATCGGGATGCCGCGCGACTGGAACATCTCGACCACGGCGCTCCAGTTGCGACCGACATTGGCCGTTCCCTCACGCTGGCGGACGCTGACGTCCTCCTCGAACTCGGCCTCGGTCTTGCCGTTGCCGAGTGCGTAGGTACGCAGGTGAGCGAGATCGCGCCACTGCCGCTGGCCGGGCGTGTGGTCCATCAGCGAGACGAGCTGGACCAGGGCATCGTCCTGATAGGGCTCGATATCCCTGAGCAAGTCGGGGCTGGTCAATTCGCAGCGCATATGGATGCGGTGGTCGATGCGGAAGACGCCCTCGGCACTGCCGAGCCTGAGCGCGTCCATCACGTCGGAGAAAATGTCCTTGCGGTAGTCCTTGGCCGAGAAGGGCGTGCCGGCGCAGATCGCGTCGTAGACGGTGGTGACGCCGGCTGCCGCCATCTGCGCGTCATGGACCAAAGCCGCCGCGAGCCCGTTCGGCCAGAAGACCTTCGGGCGCGGCATGAAGTGCTTTTCCATGTTGTCGGTGTGCATCTCGACGAGGCCGGGCGCGACATAGTCGCCCTGCACGTCGATCGCCTCCGGCAGGGAGGAGCGGCCCTGATCGACCGAGCGGATGCCGCTCTCGTCGAAGGCGATGGTCCCGGTGACGACCTCGTCCTCGAGGATCAGGCGGGCATTGGTCAGGATGGTGGACATCAGGCGGCCTTCCGGAAATCGGTGATGTCGAGATAGCGGGTCGCGACAGCCTCTCGCACGGCTTCGTCATGGAAGATACCGACGATGGCGGAGCCCTGTTCGCGCGCTTCGGCGATCAGCTTGACCACGACATTACGGTTGTTGGCGTCGAGCGAGGCGGTCGGCTCGTCGATCAGCATGATCGGCGAGGGATCGACGAAGGAGCGAGCGATGTTGACGCGCTGCTGCTCGCCGCCGGAGAAGGTCGCCGGGGCGAGTTCCCAGAGGCGTTGCGGCAGGTTGAGACGGGCGAGCATGGCTTTCGCACGCTCGCTGGCTTCCTCGGGTGTGGCGCCGCGAGCGAGCAGCGGATCGCGGACGATGTCGAGCGCCGTGACGCGCGGGATCACCCGCAGGAACTGCGAGACGAAGCCGAGCGTGCGGCGGCGGATGTCGAGCACGGTGCGCGGCACAGCCGAGACGATGTCGATCGGCCGGCCGCCATGGGTGATGGCGATGGTGCCGGAGGTCGGGCGGTAATTGCCGTAGAGGATGCGCAGCAGGCTCGACTTTCCGGCGCCGGAGGCGCCAGCCAGCACCAGCGCCTCGCCGGCGGCGACGGTAAAGTTGACGTTGTCGAATACCGGCAGGCGCACGCCACCCTGGTTGTGCAGGGTGAATTCCTTGGCGACGTTCTCGACGTGAATCATCGTGGTCATGGTGTCAGTGCCTTGTGCCGGCGCGGTGACGAGGATGTGACGGCGCTCATACGGTCAGCACCGCGGAGGTCAGAAGCTGGGTGTAAGCGTGCTGGGGATCGTCGAGGACCTGGTCGGTCAGGCCCTGCTCGACGACGCGGCCATCCTTCATCACCATCAGGCGGTCGGTGAGCAGGCGCGCGACGGCAAGGTCGTGGGTGACGATGATCGCGGCGAGGCCGAGATCGCGCACCAGCACGCGCAGCAGGTCGAGCAGGCGGGCCTGGACGGAGACGTCGAGGCCGCCGGTCGGCTCGTCCATGAAGACGAGCTTCGGCTCGGAGACCAGCACGCGGGCGATCTGCAGGCGTTGCTGCATGCCGCCGGAGAACTGGCGCGGCCGGTCGTCGATCCGCTCGCCGGCGATCTCGACGCGCTGCAGCCAGTCGAGCGCGGTCTCGCGGATCCGGCCGTAATGGCGGGCGCCATTGTCCATCAATCGCTCGCCGACATTGCCGCCGGCCGAGACGTCCATACGCAGGCCGTCGCGTGGGTTCTGATGGACGATGCCCCAGGCGGTGCGCATCAGCCGGCGCCGCTCCTGCTCGGCGACCGAATAGATGTCGAGCGGTTCGGCTCCGCCCCGGAACAGCACCTCACCCTCGTCGGGCTTGTCGATGCCGGCGAGACAGCGCAGCAGGGTCGACTTGCCGGAGCCGGATTCGCCGACGATGCCCAGCACCTCGCCCGGCCAGAGGTCGAAGGAGACCTCGGCGCAGCCGATGCGCTCGCCATAGAAGCGGCTGACGCCGGCGACCGAGAGCAGCGGGGCGGGATCGAGCCCGAGCCCCTGCGGATTGACCTGCATGTTCATGGCTTGGCCTCGTCTTCGACCAGATGCAGCGCCGAGGCGTCGGCGAGCATGGCGCCGCGATGGCCTTCGGCCCGCCGCGTCTCGCAATGATGGCTGTCGGAGCAGACGAACATCCGCCCGCCCTGGTCGTCGATCACCACCTCGTCGAGATAGGAATCGGCGGCGCCACAGAGGGCGCAGGGCTGCTCCCAGCTCTGGATGCGGAAGGGATGGTCGTCGAAATCGAGGCTGCGGACGCTGGTATGCGGCGGCACCGCATAGATGCGCTTCTCGCGGCCGGCGCCGAAGAGCTGCAGCGCTGGCGACATCTGCATCTTCGGATTGTCGAATTTCGGGATCGGCGACGGCGCCATGACATAGCGGCCATTGACCATGACCGGGTAGTCATAGGTCGTCGTCACCTCGCCGAAGCGGGCGATGTTCTCATAGAGCTTGACCTGCATCAGCCCGTATTCGGCCCAGGCGTGCATCTTGCGTGTCTCGGCCTCGTGCGGCTCGAGCTTCCTGAGCGGCTCGGGCTGCGGCACCTGGTAGACCATGATCTGGCCGGCCTTCAGCGGCGCCTCCGGGATACGGTGGCGGGTCTGGATGATCGTCGCCTCGTCGGTCACCTCGGTCGTGCGCGCATCGGCGGTGCGCTCGAAGAAGCGGCGGATCGAGACGGCGTTGGTGGTGTCGTCGGCGCCCTGGTCGATGACCTTCAGCGTGTCGTCCGGCCCGATAATCGCGGCGGTGACCTGGATGCCGCCGGTGCCCCAGCCACGGGCGAGCGGCATCTCGCGCGAGCCGAACGGAACCTGGTAGCCGGGGATCGCAACGGCCTTGAGCAGAGCGCGGCGGATCATCCGCTTGGTCTGCTCGTCGAGATAGGCGTAGTTGTACGCCGGCCTGGTCTCGTCGCTGATGCTCTGGTGCACGGTCATTCCGCGGCCTCCGACAGGACTTCCTGTTGCTCGGCAAGGCGCTGCTCGCGCTCACGCCGGATGCGGCGGATCAGTTCGAGCTCGCCCTGGAAATCGACGTAATGCGGCAGCTTCAGATGCTCGACGAAGCCGGCCGCCTCGACATTGTCGGAGTGGTAGAGGACGAACTCGTCCTGCTGGGCCGGATAGGTCGCCGCCTCGCCGAACTCGCGCGCCTTCAGCGCCCGGTCGACCAAGGACATCGACATCGCCTTGCGCTCGCTATGGCCGAAGGAGAGCCCGTAGCCGCGGGTGAATTGCGGCGGGACCTCCTTGGAGCCGGCGAACTGGTTGACCATCTGGCATTCGGTCAGGGTGATATCGCCGAGATCGACGGCGAAACCGAGCTCCTCCGGCACGTATTCGACCGCGACCTCCCCGACGCGGACCTCGCCGACGAAGGGGTGACTGTTGCCGTAGCCGCGCTGCACGGAATAGCCGAGGCCGAGCATGAAGCCCTCATCGCCACGCGCCATCGCCTGCAGGCGGACATCGCGGTCGGCCGGGAAGGTTACGGGCTCGCGGGTGAGGTCGAAGGGGCGCGGATCGCCTTCCAGCGGCGCCTCTTCCTCCATCAGCCCCTCGGCGCCGAGGATATCAGGCACGCGCGGCATCGAGGCGTCGAGCGGCTGCGCGGCCGGCTGGGCCTGCGTCTCACTCGGCGCGGTCTCATCCATCAGGGCGAAATCGAAGAGCCGGTGAGTATAGTCATAGGTCGGGCCGAGCACCTGGCCGCCCGGCAGGTCCTTGTAGGTCGCCGAGACGCGGCGGCGGATCGCCATCTTCGCCGTATCGAGCGGCTCGGAAGAACCGAAGCGCGGCAAGGTGGTGCGATAGGCGCGCATCAGGAAGGCGGCCTCGATCGCATCGCCCTGCGCCTGCTTCAGCGCCAGCGCTGCAAGATCGGGATCGTAGAGCGAGCCCTCGTTCATGACGCGGCCGCAGGCGAGGCCCATCTGCTCGCGGATCTGCGAAACGGCGAGCTCCGGCACGCTCTCATCGCCGCGCCTTGCCTCGGCTACGAGATCATGGGTGGCGAGGATGGCGGCTTCGCCGCCCTTGACCGCGACATACATCAACGGGTCTCCACGATTTGCGTCGAACGCGGCAGGCCGAGCACCTGCGCGCCCTGGACCAGCAGCAGATCGACACCGAGCGGGTAGACTGCAGCGTTGTCTTCGACCTCGGCCCAGAAGCCGGGACGCAGGCCAGTCGGGGCGATGGAGCGCCGGCCGGGAATGCCGGGGCCTTCGAGCGTGACCGCCTCGCCGCCTTCAAACCCGGCGCACTGAACCAGCACCGTGGTCGAGCGATCCGGGAACTGGTCGTCGCCGGCATTGAAGGCGGAGAGCTTCGGCTCGGTCGCGGCGCCGTCGATCACGGCGAAGGCGGCGCGGGCGGGATCATCGACGAGGGCGGCGCCGCAATGGAAGCGCAGCCAGGCGCCGGCCGGGCCATCGCGCAGGGCAGCCGGCAGCCAGATCGGGGTCTCGTAATCGGCAAGCGTCAGCAGCGCGATGGCAGTCGCGGCTTCAAGTCCGGCGGGCGGCACGCTCGCATCGCCGAGATCGCAGGCGAGGCCCGGCTCGGACAGCGCCGCCAGCAGCGCGCGAAACGCGCTTTGCGATTGGAAGACCGGGTCGGCGAAGCCGGTGTGAATCTGGTTGTCGTCCTGCATCGTCACGCCCCCCTGACCAGCGTGAAGAAATCGACCTTGGTGGCCGCCGCCTTGCGCGAGGCGAGCTCGCGCGCCTGCTGCTGCTGCTGGGCAAGCGCGAAGACGCCACGCCGCAGCGGGCCGGTCTCGACTTCGCCTTGAAGGAGCGCATCGGTCACCGCCGCCAGCCGCGCCTTGCGGCCATCGCGACCGAGTGCGTAGGAAAAGCCCATGGCGCCGCTTTCGAGGCGGACAACGCAGCGCGTCACCGTCGCCTCGCCAAGGTTGAAGCGGCGGCCGGCGCCGCCGGCGCGGCCTTCGACCATGACGGTGCCGGTCTCGGGCGCCTTGAGCAGCTCATGCGTCGGCAGCGGCCCCGCCTGCTGCAGCAAGGCGTCGATCTCGCCTTGCGTCGCACGGGCCAGCACTGCCATCCAATGCTGGCGTGTCGCGATGTCCGTCATGCCGTGTCGGCCTCTCGCCAAGCGTGAATGTCTAGACTATAATAAGCCTGTCACCAGAAAAGGTCTATACATTTTGGATGAAACTTTGATGACGGGGACGCCGGACAATCGGGGCGGCGATGGCAGCACGGCCTGGCGGCGGATCGCCGACGCGCTCGCAACCTCGATCGAGCAGGGCGAATACGAGCCCGGCGACACACTGCCGGCTTCGGTCGCACTGGCAGAGCGCTATGGCGTGCACCGGCACACGGTACGCCAGGCCTTCCGGCATCTCGCCGAGCGCGGATTGGTGACGGTCTCACGCGGCCGTGGCACGCAGGTGACGGCGCCGCGCTTCCCCTACAAGCTCGGCCGCCGGGTCAGCATGCGTACCAATTTCGGCGCTGCTGGCATTGCGGTCTCGGGCGCCGTGCTGGCCTCGGAGATCATCGCCGGCGAGGCGCAGCATTGCGAACTGCTCGGGCTGCCGGAGGGCGCGCCGCTCTGGGCGATCGAGACCCTGAGCCGGGCCGGCGGCACGCCGGTCGGTACCGGCATCCACTATCTCAGCGTCGCGCGTTTTCCGCGCTTCGACGAGATCCTGACGGGAGCCGGGTCATCGATCACCGCCGCCTTCAAGGCCTGCGGCATCGCCGACTATGTGCGGCGCTCGACCCGGCTGGCGGCGCGGCTCGCCAGCGAGCGCGAGGCGGCCTTGCTCAAGATCGAGCCGGGCGCGGCGGTGCTGACCTCGGACGCGATCGACGCCCTGCCCGACCTGACGCCGATCCACATCGTCAACAGCGTCTTCGCCGGCGAGCGGATGGAGATGGTGGTCGAGCCCTTCGGGGATTAGCGCCCGACCACCGCTAGCGGCTCAGCCGCGCTCGTAGAGCAGGCGGGCTCGGATCGTGCCGTCCAGCGCCCGGATCTCCTCGATGATCTCGCGGGCGACTTCGCCGACCGGATCGGCCTCCATCACGACATAGCCGATCTCGCCGTCGGTCTGGAAATTCTGGGCGGCGATGTTGATGTTGCGGCTGGCGAAGACGTCGTTGAGGCGGCGCAGCATGCCCGGCGCATTGCGCTGGACCTGGATGAAGCGGGTGCCGGCAGGCCGGGCCGGCAACTGCACCTGCGGGAAATTGACCGCGCCGACGGTCGAGCCGACATCGGAATAATCGACCAGCTTGCGCGCCACCTCGGCGCCGATGCGCTCCTGCGCTTCTTCCGTCGAGCCGCCGATATGCGGGGTCAGGATGACGTTGGACAGGCCCTGCAGCGGGGTGACGAAGCGCTCGCTGTTCGAGGCCGGCTCCTTCGGGAAGACGTCCACGGCGGCGCCGGCGAGCGCGCCACTGCGCAACGCTTCGGCGAGCGCATCGAGATCCACGACCGTGCCACGCGAATTGTTGATGAGATAGGCGCCCTGCTTCATCGCCGCGATCTCGGCCTTGCCGATCATGTTGTGCGTGGCGGGGGTCTCCGGCACGTGCAGCGAGACGACGTCGCTGTTGGCGAGCAGGGCCTTCAGGCTCTCGACCGGCTCGGTGTTGCCGTGGCGGAGGCGGTCGGTGTGATCGTAATAGATCACGCGCATGCCCATCGCCTCGGCGATGTTGGAGAGCTGGCTGCCGATATTGCCGTAGCCGACGATACCGAGAACCTTGCCGCGCACCTCGAAGGAGCCGTTGGCCGACTTGTCCCAGCCGCCCTCATGCGCAGAGCGCGAGCGGTCGGGAATCCGGCGCAGCAGCATGACGATCTCGCCGATGGTGAGTTCGGCGACGCTGCGGGTGTTGGAGAAAGGCGCGTTGAAGACCGGGACGCCGCGCAGGCGGGCGGCGTCGAGATCGACCTGGTTGGTCCCGACCGAGAAGCAGCCGACAGCGAAGAGGCGCTTGGCGGCGGCGAAGACCGGCTCGGTCAGCTGGGTGCGCGAGCGGATGCCGAGGATATGCGTCTTCTCGATGGCCTCGATGAGCTGGGCCTCGTCGAGCGCCTTCGGCAGGCGGGTCAGGTTGGTGTAGCCGGCCTGCTGCAAAGCGGCGACGGCGGAATCGTTGATCCCCTCGAGCAGGAGGACGCGGAGGCGGTCCTTCGGGAAGGAAAGCCGGTCGGTGGGGAGGTTCATGGCGCGCTCGATGGTCCAGCGATGCGCCTGCTCGCCTGATCGGGCGGAAGGCGCCGGAGCGCCCGCTATAGACCTGTTGTCGCAGCGCACAACCGCAAAGTTGTCGCGGCCGGTGCCCGCTAAGCGCTGGCGGCGCGCAAGGGCACGACGCCGCCCGGCGGCACCGGCGTCAGATGCTGCTGCGGCAAGAGGAAGGGCTGGCCGGCAGGTGGCAGGCGGCTGAAGGAGAGCGAGACGCGGAAGACGCCGCGCAGCAGATTGTCGTCGAGGATAGCAGACGGCTCGCCCTGCGCGACGATCGCGCCTTCATGCATCACCACCAGCCGGTCGGCATAGGTCACGGCGAGGTTGAGGTCATGCAGCACGACCAGAACGGCCGCGCCTTGCGCCGCGATGCTGCGGGCGGCATCGAGCAGCGAGAGCTGGTGGCAGAGGTCGAGGCTGGCGATCGGCTCGTCGAGGAAGAGAATCTGGCGCTGCGCGACGCTGCGGCCGGCTTCGAGCTGACAAAGCGCCCTGGCGAACTGGACGCGCTGCTGCTCGCCGCCTGAGAGGGTCTGATACTGGCGGCCGGCGAGGCCGATCACCCCGGCGGTCTCCAGCGCCTGTGCGATGATCTCACTCTTGCGGGCACGCGACTGCGCTCGGCCGACACCCTCCAGGCCGAGGCGCGCAACCTCGTAGACGCTGAACGGGAAGGCGAGGCGCTGGTTCTGCACCATCACGGCACGGCGGCAGGCGAGTTCCCAGGCCGGGATCTGCGGCAAGGTCGCGCCGTCCATGCGGACCGTGCCCTGCGCTGGCGAAAGCTCGCCGGTCAGAAGCTTGAGCAGGGTCGACTTGCCGGCACCGTTGGGGCCGACCACGATCGTGGTAGCGCCCTCTTCGAGCGCGAGCGAAGCGCCGCGCACCAAGGTGCTGCCGCGCACCGAGAAGGACAGGTCATCGGCTTCGAGGATCGCCATGCTCAGAGCTCCGCGATCCGGCCGCGGCGCAGCAGCAGCCAGAGGAAGAAGGGCGCACCGATGAAGGCGGTGACGATGCCGATCGGCAGCTCCGCCGGCACGACGACGAGCCGGGCGATGATGTCGGCGCCGACCAGCAGGGCGGCGCCGCCGATCGCCGACAGCGGCAGCAGCAGGCGATGGTCGGGGCCGATCGAGAGCCGGATCAGATGCGGCACGACGATGCCGACGAAGCCGATCACGCCGGCCGCGGCGACACTGGCACCGACCGCGAGCGCGACCAGCAGGATCGCGAGCGCCTTGATGCGCTGGACGGGCACGCCGAGATGGTAGGCCTCGGCCTCGCCGAGCATCAAGGCGTTCAGCCCCCGCGCCAGCAACGGCACGGCGAAGAGCAGCGGCAGCACGATCGGCGCCACCACCGAAAGCTTGGTCCAGCTCGCACCGCCGAGGCTGCCGAGCGACCAGAAGGTCAGGTCGCGCAATTGCCGGTCGTCGGAGATGAAGGCGAGCAGACCGGTGAGCGAGCCAGCCAGCGCGCCAAGTGCAACGCCGGCCAGCAGCATGGTCGCAACCGAGGTGCGGCCCTGGCGGGTCGCGATCAGATAGAGCGCCAGCGTCGAGACGAGGCCGCCGAAAAAGGCGCCGAAGGGCAGCACCGCGAAGGGCAGCTTCATTGCGAAATTCGCCAGGAAGAGGCGATCGCCGAGCACGATCGTCGCTGCGGCGGCGAGGCCGGCGCCGGCAGAGACGCCGACAAGGCCGGGATCGGCAAGCGGGTTGCGGAACAGGCCCTGCATCAGCGCGCCGGAAATGGCCAGAGCCGCCCCGACCAGCGCGCCGAGCAGCAGGCGCGGCATGCGGATATTGAGCACGACCAGCGCCTCGCGGCTGCCCAGCAGATCGACGGGGCCGAGGCCGAGTTTGGCGATGAGAATGTCGGCGACGCGGCCGGGCGCGATGGCGAAAGCCCCTGCCCCGAGCGAAAGCAGCATCAACATCAGGCAGAGTCCGACCAGCGCGGCGACGGCGATCACACCCTTGCGGCGGTGACCGGCCGTGAGCACGGCCAGCGCCGCGGCACTCGCACTCAGGGGCTGCTTCACGGCAAGCGTCATTTGGCGGCGGAGAGCTGGGCGACCTTGGCTTCGGGGTAGAGCTCGGCCATCAGATCTCGCGCTGCGTTGGGGGTGCGCGGGCCGAAGCCGAGAAGATAGAGTCCGTCCATCCGGATCAGCGACTGCTGTTTTGCTGCCGGCGTCTGCGAGAAGGCGGGCATGGCGTAGAGTTCGGCGGCGACGGCACTGTGCGCCCCGCTGTTGGTATGGCGCATCATCAGCACGACGTCGGGTGCCGCGGTGATGATCGCCTCGTCGGTCATCGGCTTGAAGCCTTCGACAGCGCTGGCGGCATTGACGCCACCGGCAAGCGCGATGATCGCATCGGCAGTGGTGGCTCTGCCACCGACCAGGGTGCGCCCGTTCTGCAGCGAGAGCACGAACAGGACGCGCTTCTGCCCGGGCAGGCCGGAGCGCAGCTTGTCGAGCTCTTCGAAGCGCCCTTTCACCGCGGCAGCGAGCTGCTGCGCCGACTCGGCGACTCCGGCGGCCTTGCCGATCGCAGCGATCTTCGAAACCACGGCTTCCGGCGTCAGCGCTTCCGGGATCATGGTGATCGGCGTGCCGGATTCCTTGAGCAGGGCGAGCGCGTCGGGCGGACCGGCGCCTTCCACCGCGATGACCTGCGAGGGTTTCAGCGAGAGCACGCCCTCGGCCGAGAGCGCCCGGACATAGCCGACGCTCTTCTTATCCTTCAGCGCCTCCGGCGGCCACTGGCTGGTGGTGTCGACGCCGACCACCTTGTCCTGCTGGCCGAGCGCATAGAGCACTTCGGTGACGACGCCGCCGGCCGCGACGATGCGCTCGGCGGCCTGCGCCCGGGCGGAGGAGACGACGGCCAGCGGCTCCAGCGACCCGAATAGGCCGCCCAGCGCCAGCAGGGACACGGCGGCGGCAGCTGCGACCTCTCGGCCGAGGCGCTTGGCTCTGAAGCCCGCGAGCGGAGCGGATGAAGGCGCTTGCAGCGTGCCCATGATCGATCTCATGCATGCGACGACGCGTAGCAGAAGCGACCATGGCGCCCAGCTACACTGAAGTCATTACAAAGTAATAGCTCTTTTATAATCATTCAAAACAACGATTATTGGAGCCGTTGTTGACGGTGATATGCAGCTTTACTAAGGAGGGTCAAGAGCGGCGCAAGCTGCCAGACCATCACCTTTTCTGAACCGCCGAGGATTTCCCGATGTTCATCGCCATGAATCGCTTCAAGGTCGTCAAGGGGGAGGAGGAGGCCTTCGAGACGGTCTGGTCCTCGCGCAAGACCCGCCTCGACGAGATGAAGGGTTTCATCGCCTTCCATCTGCTCAAGGGCCCGGAGAAGGAGGACCACACCCTCTACTCCTCGCACACCACCTGGGCCTCGAAGGCCGATTTCACCGCCTGGACCACGTCGGACCAGTTCCGCGAGTCGCACCGCAATGCCGGCCAGCCGCGGCCGACGCCGCTCTATCTCGGCCACCCCGAATTCGAGGGCTTCGAGACGATCCTGACCGAGCACAACCCGCATCTGCCGCGCCAGGCGGCCGAGTGAGAGGCTGATCACGATGTCGTTTGCCGAGACATTGGCCCCGGCTGCTTCCGCCGAAGCCATGGAGAAGGTCCGGGCAGCGCTCGCGGCCAAGCCGGACGGGGTGATCGAGGCGGTCGCGCGCGAGCACGGCGTCTCGACGCTGGCCGTGCTCGAGGCGACGCCGGAAGAACAGCGCCTCTTCATCGCCGCGGAGCGCTTCGAAGCGCTCTGGCAGGAGCTGTCGAACTGGGGCACGGTGCTCTTCATCGTGCACACGCCCGACATCGTGCTCGAATGCGAGGGCTCGCTGCCGGTCGGCTCCTTCGGCCACGGCTACTACAACATCCATGGCGACAGCCCGATCGGCGGCCATATCAAGGCCGGCAACTGCACGGCGATCTACCTCGTCGATCGCGCCTTCCACGGCCGCCGCTCCTGCTCGGTGCAGTTCTTCAACGGCGCCGGCGAGGCAATGTTCAAGGTCTTCGTCCGCCGCGATGCGGCGCGCGAGCTCCTGCCCGATCAGGTCGCACGCTTCGAGGCGCTGAAGCGCGATTTCGCCTGAGCCGACCACTTCGGCGGCTGACCACGCCATCAGAGCCTCCGCCGCCCGCCGGCGGAGGCTTTCTTGTCAGGCCATGGACGCATGGCCGCAGGCTGATCGCTGACAAATGACGTCAATCGCCACGCTTCCGCCACAAGCACCCCCATATCGGGTGGGCGGTGCCAGAGATATCGCGAAAGATCGAGAATTTACCAAGCGTTAACCATAGAAGCGCAGCTTTCTGCCTGCGGAGAAAAGCGACGTGATCGACATCGTTGATCGCGCACGGACTCCGACAGGCGAGCGCCACGGCCGGCCGGCCGACGCAGACGACCTGCCCGAGAACCCGGCTGAGGACGCTGCGATGGCGGCACAGCTCGCCTTGACTCGGGTCAGTCTCGCCAAGGACCTGATCGGGCCGGCATCGGCCGCGGCCAGCCCCAAAGCAGCGCTGTCATCGCTCGCCAAGCGCGCCGGCTTCCGCAACGGAGCGATGCTGGCGCTGCGGTTCGTGCAGGCGCGCCTGTTGTCGGTGTGGGGGCTGCTGCTGGCCGCCGCGCTGTGCCCACCCCAGGTCTTCGCTGACTTCGCGATCTTCGCGGCCCTGGCCAACCTGACTTCGATCGCCGTCCTGCTGCGATTCGAGGCGGTGTTCTTCCAGAACAACGACCGGCTGCGGCTCGGCCGCGCCTTCCGACTGGCGGTCGCCACCGGCATCATCTTTCTCGCCGGGGCCGTGATCGCGGTCCTGTTCGCGGCGTCGCAGGGCTGGATCCTGCGCGGCTTCGGCGCGCTATTCCTGATCTCGCTGGCGAGCCGCGCGGCGATCCGGCTGCTGCTGGCCGAGGCCACGGCAGAAGGCGACTTCGCCACGATCGGCAACAGCAACATCGCCCAGGCGCTGCTCCAGCCCGGGATGATGATCCTGCTGATCTGGCCGCTCGGGCCGATAGCCCTCGCCCTCTTCGCCGCCGATGCGTTCGGCCATGCCGTCGCGGCCTGCTACCTCGCCTGGCGCCGGCGCGGCTCGCTGCTGCGCCTGATGCATCCCTCGCGCTGGTCGCTGACCGAACTGATCATGGCAGGCTGGCAATGGCGCAGCTCGCCGACCTTCCTCCTGCCCTCGGCATTGCTCTCCTTCGGCTTCTCGGCAGCGCCGCTGTTGGCCCTGCCGATGTCGAGCAACCCGGTGCTGGCCGCCCATGTCGCGCTGGCGACGCGCCTGCTCGACATGCCCGCGCAGATGTTCGGCGCCGTGACGACGCCGCTCGTGATGAGCGATCTGCGCAGGCATCGCGGCCACGATCAGCAGAAGCGGGCCCGCCTGCTCACTTTGGGCATGGTGGCGATCGTCGTGGCGCTCTTCACCGCGATCGCCTTCGTTGCCGTCAGCACCGACGAATTGCTCCTGAGCGGCACCAAATGGGGCGGCATCGGCGAGGTGATGGCGATCATGGCGCTGTTCTATGGCAGCGGCGCGCTAGCCGGCCCCTTGCAGGAAATGGGCGCCTTCTCATCGCGCCCGCATAGCCAGATGACAGCCAACGCGGTAGCGCTGGCCGCCGCGGCGATCGTGGTCTGGGGGTTCGGCAGCCTGTCGCCGGCCCTGCTCGCGGTGATCGGGTTGATCTCGCTGGGGCGCCTGCTGCTGCATTTGCGCCTGACATGGACCGCGATCGGCGACCAGCGGGTCGCGAGCGCAAGCTAGCGTCGGCTATTCCCGCCGGATCAGGCGGTCGGCGAGCAGCGAGGAGAAGAAGCCGGGCTTGAATTCGCGCTCGAGCCGTTCGGGATCGTAGTCCCCGGCGACCCAGTCGAGGAACGGCGTGCCCTTGCTGGCGCCTTCGCGGGCATAGGTCTCAAAGAAGAAGTCGAGAATGCCGGTCTTGGCGAAGCGGAAATGGCCGTAGCGCAGAGAGAGCTCGGCCATCGCCTCCGCGAGAGGCCGCTTCTCGTGGACCAGCAGATAGAGCGCGGCGAAGAAGCCAGCCCGGTCGGCGCCGGATTTGCAGTGCACCAGCGCTGGGGTCTGCAGGCTGGCGAAGAAGGCGGGGGCGGCAAGAAGGGTGTCGCGGTCCGGCGCGCCGCGCGAACGCAGGACGAATTCGACCAACGAGATGCCGTGGCGCTCGCAGGCCTCCTTCTGCAGCGGCCAGGCGCCGTGCTCGCGGCCGCCGCGCAGGTTGACGATCGTCTTCACGCCCTGGCGGGCGAACCAGGCGATGTCGGTCGGGGCCGGCTGGGCGGCGCGCCAGAGCTGCGGGGTGATGCGGTGCGCATTGAGATAGACGAGCCGGAAGATGCCGTGATCGGCCAGGAGCATGTTGGTCCAGGCGCGCGCGCGATCGAGCCGGCCAGTCAGGGGGCGGTCCCAGCGCGCGATGCGCGCCATGCGCCTTGCGTAACGGTCTTCCGGCCGCCGCCAGCGGTTCAGCATGGGATCGCACCTGTCATGCCGGCCCGATAGCAGCGCGAGCCCTGCTGCGCAAATCGGTAACTCCGACTAAAAGCCGGGCTTGGCCTTTGCGCCGCAACCGCGCATAAGGCCGCGGAAGTTTTGTCATCGACAGGTCAGGTACATGCGGCTCGACGCCATCGCCATCGGCAAGAATCCCCCGGACGAGGTCAACGTCGTCATCGAAGTCGCAATCGGCGGCGAACCGATCAAGTACGAGATGGACAAGGAAGCGGGAACGCTGTTCGTCGATCGCTTCCTCTATACGCCGATGCGCTATCCCGGGAATTACGGCTTCATCCCGCATACGCTGTCGGAAGACGGCGACCCCTGCGACGTGCTCGTCGCCAATACCCGTCCGCTGGTGCCGGGCTCCTATATCGCGGTCCGTCCGATCGGCGTGATGATGATGGAGGACGAGGGCGGCGGCGACGAGAAGATCATCGCCGTGCCAGTCCCCAAGCTGACCAAGCGCTACGAGAACGTGACGAACTACACCGATCTGCCGCAGATCACGCTCGACCAGATCCAGCACTTCTTCGAGCACTACAAGGACCTGGAACCCGGCAAGTGGGTGAAGCTCACCGGCTGGGGCGACGCCGCGAAGGCGAAACAGCTGATCGTCGAGGCGATCGAGCGGGCCAAGAAGGCCAAGGGCTGAGGCTCGTCACTGAGGAACATGCCATGGCCGGGGTCGCCCCGGCCATGGCATTCGGCATTCCCTATTTCTTCAGCAGCCGTTCGATCTCACCGCGCAATTGCGGACCGAGATCGCCGCGCTCCAGCGCATAGGCGACATTGGCGCTGAGGAAGCCGATCTTCGAGCCGGTGTCGTAGATGTCGCCGTCGAAGCGCACCGCGAAGAACTTCTCCTGCTGCGCCAGTGCGATCATCGAGTCGGTCAGCTGGATCTCGCCGCCTGCGCCCTTCTCCTGCTTGGCGAGCAGATCGAAGATCGTCGGCTGCAGGATGTAGCGGCCGGTGATGTGCAGGTTCGACGGCGCCGTACCCTTCGGCGGCTTTTCGACCATCTTGCTGATCTGCGAGACCTTGGCCTTGGCGTCGGCGACGCCAACGATGCCGTATTGATGGGTCTGGTCGTCTGGGACCGGCGCGACCGCGATGTGGTTGCCGCCATGCTCGGCATGGGCCTCGATCATCTCGGCAAGGCAGCCCTTGCCGCTGGTGTGGTGCAGCATGTCCGGCAGCAGCAGCGCGAAAGGCTCGTCGCCGATGATGTCGCGGGCGCACCAGACGGCGTGGCCGAGCCCGAGCGGCGCCTGCTGGCGGGTGAAGCTCGCAGCGCCGGCGGCCGGCAGGTCGAGCTTGAGCGCCTCCAGCTCCTTGGTCTTGCCGCGCTTGGCCAGCGTGTCGTCGAGCTCGTAGGCCATGTCGAAATGGTCCTCGATCACAGCCTTGTTGCGGCCGGTGACGAAGACGAAATGCTCGATCCCGGCGGCGCGGGCCTCGTCGACCACATGCTGGACCACCGGTCGGTCGACGATGGTCAGCATCTCCTTCGGGATCGCCTTGGTGGCAGGCAGGAAACGGGTGCCGAGACCAGCGACGGGAAAGACCGCCTTGCGGATTTTCTTGATCATGCGCGTCCATCTCGCGCGCCTTGGGCGCACGCCTGCTGAGGTCGGAGGGCTTCGGGAGAGCCGGCTTCGCCCGATTCATGCCGGCCGTTCAAGGCTGGCCCGTGAATCTGGCGAAAGCCGGGCCGGCCTTGATCTCAAATACCAGTCGGGCCTTGCCGATACGTCAACGCTTTTGCCGTAGAGTGCCGGATCTGCCGCCCTCCCCTGCAGCCCTGCACGGCTTCCTCGGGACCATGCCCGAGATTAGCCATGCCAAGGAGACAGGCTGGATCGAACTGTCGTGATTCCCGTTTATGCGGATCACGTGACGAGGAGACGAAGATGGCGATTCTGGTTTCGGGCGGCGCGGGCTATATCGGCAGCCATATGGTCCTCGAGCTCTTGGACCGCGGCGAGAAGGTCGTCGTGCTCGACGATCTCTCGACCGGCTTCTGGTGGGCGGTGCCGCAGGAGGCGACCCTCGTGCGCGGCGACATGGGCGATCAGGCCCTGGTCGAGCGCACCATCGCCGAGCACGGCATCAGCGAGATCGCGCATTTCGCCGCGAAGATCGTCGTGCCGGATTCGGTATCGGATCCGCTCGGCTACTACCACAACAACACCGTCAAGACGCGCGCCTTGCTGGAGAGCGCCGTGCGCGGCGGCGTCAAGCATGTGATCTTCTCCTCGACCGCCGCCGTCTATGGCGAACCACCGGTCTCGCCGGTGCCGGAGGAGATCGCTCTCAACCCGATCAACCCCTATGGCCGCTCCAAGCTGATGAGCGAATGGATGCTCGGCGACGTCGCCCGTGCCCATGGACTCACTTATGTCGCACTGCGCTATTTCAACGTCGCCGGTGCCGATCCAAGGGGCCGCTCGGGCCAGTCCAGCGCCACCGCCACCCATCTGATCAAGGTTGCGAGCCAAGTCGCGCTCGGCCAGCGCGCCGGGCTCGACATCTTCGGCACCGACTACGCAACACCGGACGGCACCTGCATCCGCGACTATATCCACGTCACCGACCTCGCCCGCGCCCATCTCGCCGCACTCGACCATCTGCGCGCCGGCGGCGGGAACCTGACACTGAACTGCGGCTATGGTCGTGGCTATTCGGTCAAGGAAGTCGTCGAGGTGGTGAAAGAGGTTTCGGGCGTCGATTTCCCGGTCAGGCTTTCGCCGCGCCGCCCGGGCGATCCCGCCGCGCTTGTCGCCAAGGCCGACCGCATCCGCGCCGAGCTCGGCTGGCAGCCGGAGCATGACAATCTCTCCGAGATCGTCACCCAGGCACTGGCCTGGGAAGAGAGCCTGCGCAAGCGCAACGCCAGCTGACGACCTATTTGGCGCGGCGTTAACCCATGGTTAACCTCGTTCGGGCGCTGTGGTGGAAAGACACTGCGACCGAGCCAGAGGAGCAACCATGCGCCCCGTCACCGTTCTCGCCTTCGCCGTGGCGCTCGGCCTCGGGCCGGCGCTTGCGCAGACGACGGGTTCGATCAATCCGGCGCGGGCGCAAACCCCCAAGCCCGAAACGAGGCCGACCGCACCGGGCCTCGACGGCTTCCTGAAGACGCTGTGGCCGATGGCTCAGGCGCGTGGCATCTCGCGCAAGACCTTCGACCTGGCCTTCCAGGGCGTGACGCCCGACCCCTCGATCGTGACGCTGACCCGCAAGCAGTCGGAATTCGTCGCGCCGATCTGGAGCTATCTCAACAGCGCCGTCGGCGGCGGCCGGATCTCGCGCGGCCGCGAGATGCTCGACGCCCATGCCAGCGTGCTGGCCCAGGCCGAATCCCGCTATGGCGTGCCCAAGGAGATCATCCTCGGCATCTGGGGGATGGAGACCAATTACGGCTCGTTCAAGGGCGACAAGGACGTGATCCGCTCGCTCGCGACGCTGGCGAACATCCGCTATCGCGGCGACTTCTTCCGCGACGAGCTGCTGACCGCGCTGGAGCTGATCGAGAAGGGCTATGTCGAGCGCAGCGAACTGCGGGGGTCCTGGGCCGGCGCCATGGGCCACACCCAGTTCATGCCGTCGAGCTACATGAAATACGCGGTCGACCAGACCGGCGACGGCCATGCCGACATCTGGACCTCGACCAGCGACGCCATCGCCTCGACCGCCAACTATCTCAAGGGCTATGGCTGGACCCCCGGACTGCCCTGGGGCATCGAGGTCGTGGTGCCCGAGGGCTTCGACCACAATCTCTACCGCGCCAGCTTCTCGTCCTTCCGCTCGGCCGGCGTGCGCCGCGCCGATGGCGGCTCCCTCCCCTCATCTGGCGAGGCGCGTCTGTTCTACCCCGCCGGCCATACCGGCCCGGCCATGCTGCTGACGGCGAATTTCGACGTCATCAAGAAGTACAACTCCTCCGATGCCTATGCCCTCGCCGTCGGCCATCTTGGCGACCGGATCGTCGGTCGGCCCGCCCTGCAGGGCGAATGGCCGGTCAAGGCGCCGCGGCTCGACAAGGCCGGCACGACAGAAGTCCAGCGCCGGCTGAAGGGGCTCGGCCTCTACAATCACGACGCCGACGGGCGCATCGGCACCGGCACGCGCGAGGCGGTCCGGCAGTACCAGCTGCGCGTCGGCCTGCTCGCCGATGGCTGGCCGACCCCGGCCCTGCTGACGCGGATGAAGGCGCCCCGCTGACGAACGAGGCGATCGCGACTATATTGCCTGACGGCGCCCCCTCCTGACCGGCGCTGATCGAGAGCATGATGCGCCTGCGTTCGCTCTTCATGGTTCTGGCAGCGGCCCTGCTCGTGCTCATCACCGGCGGACCGGTCTCGATCGCCCAGAACCCGGTGCCGCCGGGCCGGATACCGCAGGCACAGCCGCAGGGCCGCAGCCTGTTCAACATGTTCTGGCAGATTCCGGAGAGGCCAGCCGCCCAGCCACGGCAGCCGCGGCAGCGTGTCGCTCCGGTCCAGCAGCGCCGGGCGCCGACGCGCGTCGTCGTCCGCGACGATCCGGTCATCCCCAAGGTCGACGTCAACCACCACGTCCTGGTGATCGGCGATACGCTCGCCGGGCAGATCGCCGAAGGGCTGGAGGACAGCCTGCAGGACCGTGCCGACGTCGCCGTCGAGAACAAGGCCAAGGCCGATAGCGGGCTGGTCCGTACCGACTTCTATGACTGGCCGAAAGCGGCAGGCGAGCTCCTGGCGGCAGATGCCAAGATCATGGTCGGCGTCGTCGTGCTCGGGCCGAACGACCGCCAGGTGATCCGCGAGGGCGAGATCACCCATGAGCCGCTGAGCGAGCGCTGGCTCCAGCTCTACAAGGCACGGGTCGAGGCCGTCGCCTCAGCCTTCAGCACCAGGCGGGTACCGCTGATCTGGGTCGGCGCGCCGCCGATGCAGAACGCCCGCCTCTCAGCCGACCTGACCACGCTGAACGACCTCTTCCGCAAGGGCGCGGAGGCAGCCGGCGGCGAGTTCGTCGATCTCTGGGGCGTCTATGTCGACACGGAGAACCGCTACGCCGCCATGGGGCCGGATGTGAACGGCCAGGTCGCCCGGCTGCGGCTCGGCGACGGCGTGCATTTCACCAAGGCCGGCGCCCGCAAGGCCGCGCATTTCATCGACGTCGTCATCCGCCGCCTCCTGGAGAAGACGCCGACACAGAACGTCATTGCCCTGCCTGTTCCCCCCGAGGCAGACGGCACGCCCGCGCCGGCCCCACAGCCAATGGATGTCGAGCGCCTGATCGACCGCATGGTCAGCGGCATCCCGACCGATCTCCCTCTCGTGCCCGTGGTCCCGCCCCGGCCGCTCGCAGGCCCGATCCTGCCATTGACCGGCGCGGTCTCCCCGGGTGGCGATGCGGCGCTGATCGCCTCGATCCAGGAAGCGCGTGGCCGCGGCGATGTCGCAGCCGGGCTCGACCGCGTCTTCGGCCAGGGCATCGCGCCCGAGCCGCGCCCCGGCCGCGCCGACGATTTCCGCTGGCCGCGGCCGAACTGAGACTGCCTCAGGCCAGCTGAAACCGCTCGAAGCGCCCCATCTCCTCGTCGACCTGCCGCTTCAATTCGGGTGAAGGCTCCGGCTCCAGCCAGGTCCATTGCTGCACCAGGAGCTTGCGCGCCGCCCGGTCGGTCTTGAGGTCGGCGACGGCGACGATGCGGTCATCCGCCAGTACCGGCAGGCCGAAATAGCCGAAGACGCGCTTCTCCTTGGGCAAATAGGCCTCGAAGACGTGGTCATAGCCGAAGAACAGCTTCAGCCGCTTGCGCTGGATGACCAGCGGATCGAAGGGCGAGAGGATGTGGACGAGACCGTCGTCGGCCGGCCCGGATGGTTCGAGCACCTCCGGCAGCGCCCAATGCGCGGCTTTCTCCGCGCCTTCGATCGCGACCGGCACCAGCTCCTTGCGCCTGACACGCCCGGCGATCAGCTCGGCGATCGCCTTCTTGCTGGGCGCATCGAGATGGCAGATCGAATCGAGGCTGACGATGCCCTGCGCCCGCAGCGCCCGGTCGAGCTTGTAGGCGGCAACCTGGCGTTCGGAGGCCGGCGCCGGCTGCTTCTCCCAGCCGAAATGCCGGTCGATCAGCTCATAGGTCTTGAGCATGCCGGAGCGGGCCGAGATCGCGAGCTCGCCATCGTAGAAGGCACGTTCGAGCAGGCCTTTTGACGGCTTCTTGCTCGCCCAGAGATGCGTCTTCTCGACCAGCACGTCGGTGTCGATGTCGCGGATGGTGAGGGCGCCGTCCTTGCGGATGCGACGCAGCAGCTTGCGCGTCTCCTCGCGGCTGCCGACCGAGGCCCAGCGCTTCGGCTCGGCGCGATGCGCCTTCATCGCCGGCAGGAAATAGCGCAGGTCCGTGGCCGGCACATAGGACAGCGCATGCGTCCAGTACTCGAACACCGCCTTGTCCTGCGACTGTGCTTGCGCGAGATCGTCGCGGCTGTAGCCCGGAATCCGGCTGTAGAGGATGTGGTGATGGCAGCGCTCAACCACGTTGATCGTGTCAATCTGGACATAGCCGAGATGGCTAACCGCAGCCGCCGTCGCCCCGGTGCCAGAGCCGAAGGGCTCGCGCGTGTCGAGCTTCTGGGCCTTGAGCCAGATCCGGCGCGCTTGCGCCTTGTCGAGGGTTAGAATCTTCCGCGGTCGTGTCGCCATGAGGGCAAGCTAGCGATGGCACCGCCAAAGGTTAAGGCGCGCAATTGCCATCTACTGACACATCATGACGGTGGTCTTCGCCGGCTCAGCCGGGAATGGACAACGCCTGGGCCAGCGCCTCCGGCGTCAGCTCCGCCAGCCCCATCTGGACCTTGAAGGCCCTCGTCTTCTCGCCGGGCTTCATCACCAAAATCACCGTCTCCGTCCCCGGGCAGGCCGGGTCAGCGCAGAGGATCTCGTTGACCGCGATCACGGCGTTCTCGGGCAGGCCGAGCAGCTCGCGCACCTGTTGCTTGACCTGCTTCGAGGCATCGGCCCCGGCGGCCTCGCGCTTGTCCTTGCCGAACAGGCCGAAGCGCATCGCCGCTCAGCCGCCCGGCAGGGTGAGCACGCCGGCCGCACCGTCTTCGGTGCCGAAGGCGAGGCGCTTGCCAAACTTGTCCCAGGCGAAGGCGGTGATGCCGCTGCCGCGCTGCGCCGGCCGCACCAGAAGCTCCGAGGCGTCGGTCAGGCGCACCAGCAGGATGCAGCCATCGTCATAGCCGATCGCCAGAACCAGCGCCTTGGGGTGGAAGGCGACGCGGGTGACCTTGGCGTGGCGTGCGCCGCATTCGCGCGGCGCCTTGCCGGTCGGCCCCTCGCCCTGGAAGGGCCAGACGATCGCGGCGTCCGCGCCGCTGGAGGCGAGCCAGAGCCCGTCATGCGACCAGGACAGCGAGCGAGGCTTCGCCGGATAACCGGTCATGCGCATATGGCTCGGCTTCTCGCCGAGGCGCCAGCCATGCAGCGCGTTCTCCTGCATGGCGGTGACGATGAAGCGCCCGTCCGGCGACCAGGTCACGTCGAGATGCGAGCCCTTCCATTCCAGGAAATCGGGCTTGGCCTCGGTGTTCGGATACCAGAGCAGCACGCCGTTCATCTGCGCGATGGCGAGCCGGTAGCCTTTCGGTGCGAAGGCAAGGCCCTGCGGCGTCGAGGCGACGTCGAGCGACCTGAGCTTGCCCTTGTCGTCGCGGGCGTGGACATCACGGCCGCTGTTCCAGGCGATGCTGCCGGAGGCCGACACCGTCACGGCATCGATCCAGCGCCGCTTTTGATCGCGGGCGAGCTCCTCCGGCGCGCCATCGGCCGAGATCGCGACCACGCGGCCGTCATCGCCGCCGCTGATCAGGCGCGCGCCGTCCGAAGCTGTGCAGAGCAGGCCGCCGCCATGCGCCTCGATGTTTTCAGTCTCGCCGTCGCGCCAGCGCAGCACCCGGCCATCGGCGAGGGCGAGCGCCAGCGTCTGCTTCAGCCAGACGGCGCCGACGACATGCTCGCCGGCTTCGACGGGAACGACATGCTCGCGCAGCGAGACGGGTTTGGTGATCGAATCCATGCCCACGCTTTAGCTCAAGCCGCGCAGGCCATGAACCCCTTGCGCAGCGCCGCCTCGTCGAGATCGCGGCCGATGAAGACGAGGCGCGATTCGCGCTTCTCGCCGGACTTCCAGTCGCGCTGCAGGTCGCCGTCGAGGATCATGTGCACGCCCTGGAAGACGAAGCGGCGCGGCTCGTCCTTGAAGGCGAGAATGCCCTTGGAGCGCAGGATGTTCGGCCCTTGCACCTGACTGATGTCGTTGATCCAGGGCATGAACTTCTCGGGATCGACGTCGCCGGGGATGGTGAAGGACATCGAGCGGACGTCCTCCGAGTGATGGTGATGGTGGCCGGCTTCGAGGAAGTCGGGCTCGATGTCGAGGATGCGGTCGAGATCGAAGGCGTTGCGATCGAGCAGATCGGCGATCGGCAGGTCGCAGCGCGTCGTCTTGTGCAGCTTGGCATAGGGGTTGATCGCACGGATCGTCGCCTCGACCTCGGCGAGCTCCTCGGCGCTGACGAGATCGGTCTTGTTCAGGATGATCACATCGGCGAAGGCGATCTGGTTCTTGGCTTCCGGCGCGTCCTTGAGCCGGTCCTTCAGCCACTTGGCATCGGTCACGGTCACGACCGCGTCGAGCTTGGTGGCGTCGCCGACATCCTGGTCGACGAAGAAGGTCTGGGCGACCGGGGCGGGATCGGCGAGACCGGTGGTCTCGACGATGATCGCGTCGAACTTGCCCTTGCGCTTCATCAGGCTGTCGAGGATGCGGATCAGGTCGCCGCGCACCGTGCAGCAGATGCAGCCATTGTTCATCTCGAACACTTCCTCGTCGGCGCCGACGACGAGGTCGCCATCGATGCCGGTCTCGCCGAACTCGTTGACGATCACGGCGAATTTCTTGCCGTGATCCTCGGTGAGAATGCGGTTGAGGAGCGTGGTCTTGCCGGCGCCCAGATAACCGGTGAGCACCGTGACGGGAATCTTCTCGGACATGGATTCTACCTTCAAAACGGTTCTGCCGAACCGAGCATCACATCCACCGTCGTCATCCTGGCCGAAGCGAAGCGGAGTGCCGGGATCCATCGTAGCGCTCCGGAGCCCTCCGATGGATCCCGGAGCTGCGCCGCTACGCGGCTTGTCCAGGATGACGCCGTTGCTGCGGGATGGGACCCTCAGGCCGGGCCGGCGACGAGCGCCTTCTCGATCTGGCTTATATTGTGTTTCATCATCGCGATGTAAGTCCCGGCCGGGCCGTTCTCGGCCGAAAGCGCATCGGAATAGAGGCGCCCGCCGATCTTCGCGCCGCTCTCCCTCGCGATCTGCTCGGCCAGGCGCGGATTGGTGATGTTCTCCAGGAACACCGCCGGCACCTTCTCCGCCTTGATCTGGCGGATGATGCGGGCGACGTCCTTGGCCGAGGCCTCGGCCTCGGTAGAGACGCCCTGTGGAGCGATGAAGGCGATGCCATAGGCCTTGACGAAGTAGCCGAAGGCGTCATGCGAGGTGATCGCCTTGCGCCGATCTGCCGGGATGCGCGCGACCGCGGCCTTGATCTCGCTCTCGAGCGCATCGAGCTTGGTCTGATAGGCCGCGGCGTTGGCCTCATAGACCGCCTTGCCAGCCGGGTCGGCCGCGACCAGTGCATCTCTGACATTGCCGACATAGAGCTTGGCATTGGCGACGCTCTGCCAGGCATGCGGATCCTCGCCGCCATGGCCGTGACCGTGATCATCGGCCATCTTCAGTGGCGTGATTCCGGTTGTCGCGGTCGCGACGGTCGCCTTGGTGCCCGAGGATTTCACCAGCCTTGTCAGCCAACCCTCGAACTTCAGCCCGTTGACGACGACGAGCTTCGCCCCTGCCACCGTCTTCGCGTCGGCCGGCGTCGGTGAATAGACATGCGCGTCGCCATCGGGGCCAACCAGTGTCGTCACCACGACCCGTTCGCCGCCGATCTCGCGGACGAAATCGCCGAGGATCGAGAAGCTCGCGACAACAGGCAATTTCTCCTGAGCGAAGGCCGGAAATGGCAGAGTGGCACCGGCGGCAAGGCCGAGAAGAACGGAGCGGCGGTTCAGCATGGCATCTCTCGCGCTATATGAAACACTATAACATAACTAACGCTGGAGATGGGCCCTCGGCAAGAGGCGTCGCGCAAGCCCGCCCTGCGAACCCAGCAGGAGCGAGCCGAGATAGAGTGCGCCAGCGGCAAGGATGATCGCCGGTCCGGCCGGCAGATTACTGCCGGCGGCGTAGGAAGCGACCAGCCCGATGTATCCAGACGCCATGCCGAAGCCGCTCGCGAGCAGGATCAGCCGGGTGATGTCGGCGGTCCAGAAGCGCGCCGCGGCGGCCGGCAGCATCATCAGCCCGACGGCGAGCAGCGTGCCGAGCGCATGAAAGCCGGCGACGAGATTGATCACGACGAGGCCGAGGAAGGTCAGGTGCACGACGCCGCCGGAGCGGCTGACCGAGCGCAGGAAGCCGGGATCGACGCATTCGAGCACCAGCGGCCGATAGGCCAGCGCCAGCACACCGAGCGTCAGGCTGGCGACGCCGGAGAGCAGCACCAGCACGTCGTCGTCGAGCGCCAGCACATTGCCGAACAGGACATGGAAGAGATCGACCGCCGAGCCGCGCAGCGAGACCAAGGTGACGCCCAGCGCCAGCGAGATCAGGTAGAAGGCGGCGAGCGAAGCGTCTTCCTTGAGCACCGTCAGACGCGCCACGGCGCCGGCCGCGAGCGCCACGGTGAAGCCGGCGACGAGCCCGCCCAGCGTCATCGCCGGCAGCGAGAAGCCGGCGACGAGATAGCCGAGCGCGGCGCCGGGCAGGATCGCATGCGCCATGGCATCGCCGGTCAGGCTCATCCGCCGCAGCATCAGGAAGACGCCAACCGGCGCGCCCGAGACCGACAGCGCGATCACGCCAACCAGCGCCCGGCGCATGAAGTCGAATTCGGCGAAGGGGCCGATCAGAAGGTCGTAGAGCATTGCGTTCAGTTCAAATACGCCGTCGTCCCGGGCGTAGCGAAGCGAAGACCCGGGCCCCGTTCCGGAACGGTTCAGGAATGGATCCCGGGTCTCCCTTTGGTCGCCCGAGATGACCCGGTAGGGGATGTCTGGATCGAAAACAGGATGTGAAAGGGTTCACGCCGCGCAGGGCGCGGCGTGGCTGTCGAAAGCCTCGACCATGCGCCGCGCCTTGAGCAGGTTGTTCGCCGTCAGTACCTCGCCGGTCTCGCCCCAGGCGATCGCCTCGCGCGCCAGCAGCAGCGTCTGCGGGAAGGCGCGCTTCACCGTCTCGATATCATGCAGCACAGCGACCACGGTGCGGTTCTCGCCATGCCAGCGCTGGACCAGCGCCAACAGGTCGGCGCTGGTGCGCGCATCGATCGCAGTGAACGGCTCGTCGAGCAGGATGATGTCGGCGTCCTGCAGCAGCAGCCGTGCGAAGAGCGCCCGCTGCATCTGGCCACCTGAAAGCGTGCCGATGCTGCGGCTCTCGAAGCCGGTGAGACCGACTGCGGCGATCGCCGCCTCGATCTTGCTGCGCTGGCCAAAACCGATCTTGCCGAAGATGCCGGCCGCGCCCCACAGCCCCATGGCGACGAGATCGTAGACATGGATCGGGAAGGAGCGGTCGAGCTCGGCCGATTGCGGGAGATAGGCGAGCCGCTTGCCCCTGGCGAGCGTCACCGTGCCATCGAGCGGCGAGAGCGCACCCGCTATGGCCTTGAGCAGGGTCGACTTGCCGGCGCCGTTCGGCCCGACGATGGCGGTGAGGCTGCCCGGCGCGATCTCGCCGCAGAGATGATGCACCGCCGGGTGGCGGTCATAGCCGAGGGTCAGATCGCTGAAACGGATGGCGGGCACGGGTAAAGTACTTTCAGCTACGCGATGACGGCGAGGGTCGCCGCCCACAGCACCAGGATCACGCCGAGCGCGAGACCGAGCCTTTGCCCAGCCGACAGCCGCAGCAGCGACCAGCCGGGAGCATCGGCGACAGGCTGGCGATGGTGGGCATGATCATGAGCCATACTGAATGATATAATATTACGCTTGTCGCCGAGCAAGCACGATCACCCTTGCATCGCGCGCAACGCCACTGCGTTATCGGCATCGTCAACAATATCCGAACAGGAGCAGGCCGTGAGTGCCGAGCGGGTGACGTTCAAAGCAATACGCGACGGCGTCGCGGCCGAGATCGCAGCCGATGCGATCGAGATTTGCCTGCCTGACGGGCTGAGCTTCCGGATCATGGCCTTCGCCGGCCGCAAGGGCTCGGCGACCCTGCATATGCCGGCCGACGATCCGCAGGCGCCGAGCTTCGACGTGTTCTGCGTCGAGCCGGGCGCCGCCAACACCCTGTTCGTCTCGGTCGACAGGGCCCAGAAGCGCCAGATCGAGGGTTAGAGCATTTTCGAGCGAAGGGGACACCGGTTCGCTCAAAATGCTCTAGCTCCGCAGAATTCAGCGCGAAACCGTCTTGCCGGTCGCGACGTCCAGCACCGCGCCGTTATCGAGATCGATGCGGTAGATCTCGCGGGTGACATTGCCTGCGAAGGCCAGCTCGACGATGGAGACGGTCTTGAATGTGGTGGGAATGCCGTCCGGCAGGATCTGGTTGAACTGGTCGGCGACCTTGTTGAATGCGGCCTCGAGCTCGGGCGTGAAGGTCTTGGTGCTGTAGACCAGCGTGTTGTGCGGGTTGTGCGACCGCAATTCCTTGCCGTCCTTCACGACGTTGACCCCGCTGACGCCGAGCGTCCTGACGAGATCCTTGCCGGCATCGCCCATCTTTGCGTAGACCGGCCCGGTGACCCGCGGCAGCGGCCCGTCGCGCAAGGGCGCGAGCGCAGCGGTGGCCGCCGTATTGTAGGCCATCATGGCCTCGAACCCCGCGCCTTCCTTGACGATCCCCAGATCGAGCCACCATGGCTGGCCAGCGCCCTTGGCAGCTTCGGTGGTGTAGAAGCGCTTCAGCGTCGTCATCAACGGCGCGGGCGGCTTGGGCAGGGCTTTCAGCATCTTTGCCGGCGTCGTCGGGTCGGCATTGTGGATATGCACGACAGTGACATGCGCGATATTGGCGCGGATCGCCTCGGTTTCGAGGCCATGAACCAGCAGGGCTTCCTTCAAAGGGCCACCTATCGTGGCCTGCAGGGTCGCATTGACCTCGGCCGGCAAGGTGTAGACCAGTCCGAAAGTGCGCTCATGCGGTCGGAACCGAGGACTGTCGAGCGCCGCGTTGTCGATGCCGCCCTGCTGCGCCATGGCAACCGTCATGGCGGACAGGCCAAGGACAATGGCCGCAGTGCATGTCGCGATTTTGTGGATCATCGGGAGACTATCTCCTGTCGAGATGCCGCAGATCCGCAGAACGGGAGCGGAGGCGGGCGAGCTGCCGCCTCCATAGAAGCGCGACGGCAAGTGCCGCGCAACAAGCAGATGACCTAAGGGAATTTCACCACAAGGCGCGTCGCCGGATTCTTGTGCCGGCTACGCGCTTCGCTGCGGGGCAACCGCTCAGCCCGGCCAGTACTGGTACAGCCAGGTCTCGGTCAGCACCTTGTCGCCGCCGCGCAGGAAGCAGCGCATCTCCACGGGGTCGGTGCCGTCGACGGTGAGGTCGAACTGCGCCCGCCAATGGCCGGGCACGTCGTTCGGCACGGCTTCGGCGAAGATGTACGAGAACGAGCCGCGCGAGGCCGAGAGCACCACCTCGGGCTTGACCCCGAACGGGATGTCCTCCAGCGCCGGCCCCCTGAACTCCAGCATGAACTTGCGCACGCCCTTGGGTCGTGTCGTGCCGGGCTGGCCGCCATTGCCGAGCCGCGTCGCGACGACGCGGCCGAGTGCCGGCGGGAAGGGTTCGTCCGCCAGCCAGTGCAGGCGATAGCGGAAATTATAGGAATTGCCGGCCCTGGCCGGGGCCTCCGGCACCCACATCGCGACGATATTGTCGTGGATCTCGTCGTCGGTCGGAATCTCGATCAGCTGGACCGCGCCCTTGCCCCACTGGCCGAGCGTCTCGATCCACAGGCTCGGCCGGCGCTCGTAATAGACGCCGTCCATATAGTGGTCGAAGGCGCGGTCGCGCTGCATCAGGCCGAAGCCGCGCGGATTCTCGTCGACGAAGGACGAGGCGACGGTGCGCTGCGGATTGTTGAGCGGGCGCCAGGCGCGCTCGCCAGTGCCGGTCCAGAGCGCGAGCCCATCGGAATCGTGCACCTCCGGGCGCCAGTCGACCATGGTCGACTTAGCCGTCTCGGAGTACCAGTACATCGAGGTCAGCGGCGCGACGCCGAGCCGGGCAACATCCTTGCGCAGATGCAGCTCCTTCTCGATCTCCATGTCGACGCCCTTGCCGCGATGCATGCGGAAGCGGAAGGCACCGGCGACGCTCGGCCCCGAGAGCAGCGCGTAGACCACGACATGCTCGGCCGCCTCGCCGGGCGTCTCCAGCCAGACATGGGTGAAGTCGGGGAATTCCTCCGGCCGGTCGCCGACCGCCGGGTCGACCGCAAGGCCGCGGGCCGAGAGCCCGTACTGGTAGAGTTCGCCGATGGCGCGGAAATAGGAGGCGCCGAGGAAGGCGACCCAGTCGTTCTTCTGCCAGTCGAGCTTCTCGCCCTTGCGACCGGGATGACCGGAGCGGCTTTCCTGGAAGCGGAAGCCGGCAAAGCCCGCGCCGGGCGGCAATTGCTTGGCCGGTGAATCGGCCGGCATCTCGAAATAGCTCTCGTCGTAGACGATCTCGCGCGCCTTGCCCTCGTCGAGGACATGCATGCGCACCGGCTTCTGGAAGTAGCGGCCGAGATGGAAGAAGGTCACCGGCCAGGGCGAGGGCCCATTCGCCCAGAGCGCCAGCTCCGGCTTGAACCTGATCTTGCCATGGGCGTCGTAGTCGATCTTCTCGAGCACGTCCGGCTTGGGGTTCGGCGGCACCTCATAGGGCTTGCCGGCGAGATCGCGGGCCCGCGCCTTCAGCCCCTCGAAGGAGAAGGCTTCGGCAGTGCCGAGCTTCAGCCCCTGCTGCGCCAGCGCCGGGCCGGAGAAACCGGCTGCGGCCAGGGCGGCCGTGCCGGCAGCGCCCGCAAGCAAAGTGCGGCGGTCGATCAGGGGCGTGGTCGGCTGTCGCGGCTGCATCGGGCGGGGCGCTCCATCGGGGAAAGATCGGAAGATGGTGTTTCCGGCTAGCCTGTCCAGCCGGCGAGGGCAATCTCCCGAGCTTCCTGGCTGGAGCAGGGCGGAAATCGCACGCAATCGCGGCAACAGCGAGCACCTAGAGCTTTGGGACAACTTTTCATTTCCCCCCTGCCCAGCCTACAACAGGCAAAGTCCGGCCATTTGAGCCGGAGCCTGTTTCGGGAGGAACCATGACGACGCTGCTCGCCGGCCGCCGCTTTGCCGGCCTCATGACTGCCGTGATCATCGCCGTGACGCCGGTCGCGGCCAAGGCCCAGGACTTCATCAACGTGCTGACCGGCGGCACCTCCGGCGTCTACTATCCAATGGGCGTCGCGCTCTCGAAGATCTATGGCGACAAGATTCCGAACACCCGCCCCTCGGTGCAGGCGACCAAGGCCTCGGTCGAGAACCTCGTGCTGCTGCAGCAGGGCCGCGGCGAGATCGCCTTCACCCTCGGCGATTCCCTCGACGCCGCCTGGAAGGGCGACGAGGAGGCCGGTTTCAAGAGCCCGCTGAAGAAGCTGCGCGGCATCACCGCGATCTATCCGAACTATGTCCAGATCGTCGCTTCCAAGGAGAGCGGCATCAAGACGCTCGCCGACCTCAAGGGCAAGCGCCTCTCGGTCGGCGCGCCGAAGTCCGGCACCGAGCTCAATGCCCGCGCCATCCTCGCCGCCGCCGGCTTGTCCTACAAGGACCTCGGCAAGATCGAGTATCTGCCCTTCGCCGAATCGGTCGAGCTGATGAAGAACCGCCAGCTCGACGCCACCCTGCAATCGGCCGGCCTCGGCGTCGCCTCGATCCGCGATCTTGCGGCCTCCGTCGAGATCGTCGTCGTCGAAGTGCCCAAGGCGGTGATCGACAAGGCCGGCCCGCCCTTCATCAGCACGCCGATCCCGGCCAACACCTATGGCGGCCAGACCACCGACGTGAACACCGCGGCGGTGGTGAACTACCTCGTCACCCATGAGGGGGTGAAGGAGGAGCTAGTCTACCAGATGACCAAGAACATCTTCGAGAACCTCGGCGACCTCGCCGCCTCGCACTCGGCCGGCAAGTCGATCAAGCTCGAGAACGCGCTCGACGGCATGCCCGTGCCACTGCATCCGGGCGCCGCGCGCTATCTCAAGGAAAAAGGCCTGAAGGTCGGCTCGTAGAGCGTCATTCTCGGGCTCGCCCCGGGAATCTCATGACCAGCTAGAGCGGATTTCGATCTGGCTGAAGCGTCATTGCGAGCGAAGCGAAGCAATCCACGGGCGGCCGTGCTCTACGTCCTCCTGGATTGCTTCGTCGCTTCGTTCCTCGCAATGACGGGCTTTGGTTTTCGGGGACGGGCGGGACGATGGCGCAGCAGACCACAGTGGCGGGAGCCGATACCGACCGGCTGCACGAGCTCTCCGGAGCGACCGGCGCGCCGATCGAGAACGAGGCGCTCGACAATTTCGAGCACGGCTTTCCGCCCGGCTTCGGCCCGGGCAGATGGGGCCTGCTCGCCTATGCCGTCGCGCTCGCCTTCGCCTCCTTCCAGATCCTGATCTCGGCCTGGCACTTCCTGCCGAGCCAGGCGGTGCGCGGCGTCCATGTCGGCTTCCTGCTGCTGCTCTCCTTCGGCCTCGTCGCCAATTTCAAGGCGAAGACGGAGGCCGGGCGCTGGCTCGGCTGGGCGATCGGCCTCGTCGGCTTCCTGGTCGGCCTCTACCAATTGATCTTCTATGCCGACCTGATCGCGCGCGACGGCGACCCGACCACGCTCGACCTCGTCGTCGGCTCGGCCCTCGCCATCCTCGTCTTCGAAGCCGCCCGGCGCCTGATGGGCAACGCCCTGCCGATCATGTGCGGCGCCTGCCTGCTCTACTGGTTCTTCGGCCAGTACCTGCCGGCGCCGTTCAATCATCGCGGCTACGGCTTCGACCAGATCGTCGGCCACCTCTCCTTCGGCACCGAAGGCCTCTACGGCGTGCCGACCTATGTCTCCGCCACCTATATCTTCCTGTTCATCGTGTTCGGCTCCTTCCTCGAGAAGGCCGGGATGATCCACCTCTTCAACGACGTCTCGCTCGGCCTGTTCGGCGGCGCGCGCGGCGGCCCGGCCAAGGTCGCGGTGTTCTCCTCCGGCCTGATGGGCACGATCTCCGGCTCCGGCGTGGCGAACGTCGTCACCGTCGGCCAGTTCACCATCCCGCTGATGATCAAGTTCGGCTACCGGCGCGCCTTCGCTGCCGGCGTCGAGGCGACGGCGTCGATGGGTGGCCAGATCATGCCGCCGGTGATGGGCGCCGCCGCCTTCATCATGGCCGAGACGCTGGGCGTCGACTATTCCGAGATCGTCAAGGCAGCCGCGATCCCGGCCGTGCTCTACTTCGCCTCGGCCTTCTGGATGGTGCATCTGGAGGCCGGCAAATACGGCCTCAAGGGCATCGAGCGCAGCCTTCTGCCGAGCCCGCTCAAGGCGCTGCGCGAACGCTGGTATCTGGCGCTGCCGCTCGCCGTGCTCGTCGCCATGCTGTTCCACGGCTTCACGCCGCTCTTCGCCGGCACGATCGGGCTCGCCCTCACCGTCGGCCTGCTGCTCGGCGCCGGCATCGCGCTCGGCTTCAAGACGATGACGCTGCGCGTGATCTTCTGGGTCGGCCTCGGGCTGATCGCCGGCGCATTGCTGCGCGAGGGCATGGACGTCCGCATCGTCGCCGGCCTGATCCTGGCGCTCGTCCTGCTCAACGCCCTCACCATCGGCGGCCGGGCGACGCTCGCGATCTGCCGCAACGCCCTCGCCGACGCGGCCAAGACGGCGCTGCCGGTCGGCATCGCCTGCGCTATCGTCGGCACCATCATCGGCCTGATGACGCAGACCGGCATCGGCACCACCTTCGGCGCCTGGATCATCGGGCTTGGCCAGCACAGCCTGTTCCTGGCCCTGATCCTGACGATGGTGCTCTCGATCCTGCTCGGCACCGGCATTCCGACGATCCCGACCTACATCATCGTCGCGGCGCTGGCCGCCCCGGCGCTGGAGAAGCTCGGCGTGCCGCTGATCGTCAGCCACATGTTCGCCTTCTACTACGGCATCATGGCCGACCTCTCGCCGCCGGTGGCGCTGGCGGCATTGGCGGCGGCGCCGATCGCCAGGGAGAACCCCGACAAGATCGGCTGGGAGGCGATGCGCGTCGCGCTCGCCGGCTACGTCATCCCGTTCATCGCCGTCTATTCGCCGGCGCTGATGCTGCAGCCGGGCGATCCGATGTCGAACCTGATCGGCTTCTGGCCGTCCGTGGTCTATGCGGTGATCAAGGCCAGCATCGCCATCGCCCTGTTCGGCATGGTCGCGATCGGCTTCCTGTTCGGGCGCATGACCGTGCTCGAGCGGGTGCTTTCATTCGCCGCAGCCGTGATGCTGTTCGGCGAATTCCCCTATAGCGATCCGCTCGGCTACGCCCTCGCCGCCGCGATCGTCGCCCGCCATTGGTGGGCCAATCGCGAGGCGACAACAGCCCGGCCGGCATGATCTGCCTTGCCGCCGGCGCATTGCTGATCCCGCTCGGCGCGAGCGAGATCACCCTGTCCTGGCGGCATTCGGTACAGAAATCGCTATGGGAGGAGGTCTGGCAGGAGGCGCCTGAAGGTCTCGTCATCACCGAGGCGCGCATCCAGGGCTCCGGCGCCGGCATGGACCCGCCTGAGGGCGCCAAGCTCGTCGACGGCTTCTGGCGCTGGAAACCGGAGCTGCCGCCCCTGCGTGAGGTGGTGATGCGCCGCTCGGGCGCCACCGCCGATTGGCGAATCTGCGTGGAGAGCCGCTGCCGGGCGCTCGACGAGCTGCTGCCGGCTGAGGCCGATCCGGTGGTGATGAAACCTTGCGGCTGAGCTTAGCTGCGGTGGGTCAGGCGCTCGATCTTCACGACCCGGCGCATGAAGTTCACCAGGCCATAGGCCGCCAGCACCGAGAACAGGCCCATCAGCACATAGGCGACGGCATGGCCGAGTTCAAACAGGCCGGCGAGCGCCCAGCCGGACGCCAGCGCGACGCCGAAGATCTCGACCGCGATCAGGATGGCAAGCGAGACCACCATGATCACGTTGCGCCAGTTGGTGCGGCCAGCCGCCATGCTTTTACCCTCGGAACCCATGCATGGACCGCCTAGCCTAGCCGGCGGCGGCATGCAACAAAATCGCGCCTACCGGCATATGGTCCCGCCTGCCTGAATGAAAAGAACCTGATGCCCGATTCTCCGGTTTTCGACTCGGCCGCCGTCGCCGCACCCCACCGTCTCGCCTCCGAAGCCGGGCGCGCCATCCTCGCCGAGGGCGGCAATGCGATCGAGGCGATGGTCGCCATGGCCGCGACCATCGCGGTCGTCTACCCCCATATGAACGCGATCGGCGGCGACGGCTTCTGGCTGGTGCACGAGCCCGGCGGCAAGGTCCACGCGATCGAGGCCTGCGGTCCGGCGGGTAGCCTCGCCACGATCGAGCGCTATCGCGACAAGGGCCATGACACGCTGCCGGCGCGCGGCCCGGACGCGGCGATCACCGTCGCCGGTGCGATCGGCGGCTGGCAGGCGGCGCTCGCCTTGTCCGCCAGCCTTGGCGGCAAGCTACCGCTGAAGGATTTGCTCGCCGACGCGGTCCGCCACTGCAGCGGGGGCTACGACATCTCGGAGTCGGAGCTGCGCACCTGGCCGCAGGAAGTCGATGCGGTGAAGGCAGCGCCCGGCTTCAGCGAGTTCTTCTGGCCGGGCGGCGAACGCCCCAAGAGCGGCGACCGGCGCAAGCCCGCGGCGCTCGGCGCGACGCTGGAGCAACTCGCCCATGCCGGGCTCGGCGATTTCTATCGCGGCGATATCGGCCGCGAGCTCGCCGAGGACCTCGGACGCATCGGCGCGCCGATCACCCGCGCCGATCTCGAAGCCTTCCGCGCCCGGCCTGTACAGGCGCTGTCGCTGAAGCTGCCGGGGCTCACCGTCTACAACTTCCCGCCGCCGACGCAGGGCCTCACCGCCCTGATGATCCTCGGCATCTTCGAGAAGCTCGGCGTCTCCCGGCCCGAACGCTTCGACCACCATCACGGCCTGGTCGAGGCGGTGAAGCGGGCGCTCGCCATCCGCGACAAGGTCGTCACCGACCCGGCCTTCATGACCATCGATCCAGCTAGCCTGCTGACCGAAGCGGCTCTCAAACGCGAAGCCGCGAAGATCGACCGCAAGCGCGCCGCGAGCTGGCCCTTCCGGCCCGGCGAGGGCGACACGATCTGGATGGGCGCGATCGACGGCTCCGGCCTCGCTGTATCCTATATCCAGTCGCTCTACTGGGAATACGGTTCCGGCTGCATCCTGCCGAAGACCGGCGTCAACTGGCAGAACCGCGGCGTCTCCTTCTCGCTCGATGCCAAGGCGCTCAACCCGCTGACGCCCGGCCGCAAGCCCTTCCATACGCTCAACCCGCCGCTCGCCCGCTTCGACGATGGCCGGATCATGAGCTATGGCGCGATGGGCGGCGATGGCCAGCCGCAGTTCCAGGCGCAGATCCTGTCGCGCTATCGCTTCGGCCAGGGCGTCGCCGATGCCGTCGATGCGCCGCGCTGGCTCTTCGGGCGCACCTGGGGCGCCGGCTCGATCTCGCTCAAGCTGGAGAACCGCTTCGACCCGATGTTGCTGGCCAGGCTGACTGCCGCCGGCCACCCGGTCGAGGAATACAGCGAGGCCTATTCCGACCAGTTCGGCCATGCCGGCATGCTGGTGAAGCACCAGAAGGGCCATGTCGAGGCGACGCATGATCCACGCTCGGACGGCGACGCCCGCGGCATCTGATTGGGATCTGGGGGGATCTGAGAACACATGATCGAGAACGACCCGTTCCGCTGCTTCGTGCCTTATCCGCAAGCGCTCGTGAAACACGCCTCGTCCGGCCCGCTCTCCGGGCTGACGCTGGCGGTCAAGGACCTGTTCGACGTCAAGGGCTATCCGACCGGAGCGGGCTCGCCGACCGTGCTGGCGCTGTCGGGGATCAAGACCAAGACGGCACCGATCGTGAAGGCCTTCCTGGAGGCCGGCGCCCGCTTCGTCGGCAAGACCCATACCGACGAGCTCGCCTTCTCGCTCAACGGCAAGAACGCCCATTTCGGCTCGCCTGTGAATCCGGCAGCGCCCGACCGCATCACCGGCGGCTCCTCCTCCGGCTCGATGGCGGCGGTCGCCGGACGGCTCGCCGACATCGGGCTCGGCTCCGACACCGGCGGCTCGGTGCGCGCGCCGGCGAGCTATGGCGGCTTGTTCGGCATCCGCCCGACACATGGCAGGCTTTCGCTGAAGCGCGCCTGGCCGCTGGCCGAGAGCCTCGACACCGCCGGCTTCTTCGCCCGGGACGGTGAGGTCTTCGCCCGCGCCGCCAATGCTGTGCTCGGCAAGGACCGGCTGACGCTGCCTGAGACGCCGCGCCTCCTGCTCGCCGACGATCTCTTCGCCCAGGCGGTGCCGGAGGCCGAGCGCATCCTGCGCAATGTCGTGCAGCGCGTCGTGCCGATCCTCGGCCAGCCCGAGACGGTGCGCGCCGTCAGCGACATGGACGCGCTCTACTGGGCCTTCCGCTGGATCCAAGGCCGCGAGGCCTGGGCCTCGGATGGCGCGATGATCGAGCGCCACGCCATGCCGCTCGGGCCCGGCGTCGCGGAGCGTTTCGCCTTCGGCAAGGCGGTCAGCGATGCCGAGGTCGCCCGCGGCGACAGTGTGCGCAAGGCCTTCCGGGCGAAGCTCGCCAGGCTGCTCGGCAAGGATGGCGTCCTGATGCTACCGACGGTGCCCGATGTCGCGCCGCTGGTTAGCGCCGGCGAGCCCGAGCTCGAGGATTTCCGCAACCGTGCCCTGCGTCTGCTCTGCCTTGCCGGCCTCTCCGGCTTCCCGCAGATTTCGATTCCTGTCGCCCATCGCGACGACGCCCCACTGGGCTTGTCGCTGATCGGGCCGAAGGGCTCCGACGCATCGCTCGTCGCCTTCGCTGTGAGGTTCGAGCGGGCGGCGCGGATCAGGCTGGCATGACGAGGAGGGTCCGATGAGCGGCCACGACCACCACCATCATCATGACCATGACCACGACAACCATTTCACGCCGATCGAAGCGCGGGTGAAGGCGCTGGAATCGCTGATGGTCGAGAAGGGCTATGTCGACCCCAGCGCGCTCGACGCGATCATCGACACCTACGAGACCAGGATCGGCCCACGCAACGGCGCCCGCGTCGTGGCGAAAGCCTGGAGCGATCCGGCCTATGCCGCACGCCTGAAGGCGGACGGCACCGCCGCCGTCGCCGAGCTCGGCTATGGCGGGCGCGGCGGCGAGCACATCGTCGCCTGCTTCAACACGCCCGAGGAGCACAACCTCATCGTCTGCACCCTGTGCTCCTGCTATCCGTGGCCGGTGCTCGGCCTGCCGCCGGTCTGGTACAAATCGCCGCCCTATCGCGCCAAGGCGGTGATCGATCCGCGCGGCACCCTCGCCGATTTCGGCGTGACCTTGCCCGAGGGCCAGCGCATCCGCGTCTGGGATTCGACCGCCGAGACGCGCTTCATCGTCGTCCCCATGCGGCCGGAGGGCACCGAAGGCTGGAGCGAGGACGAGCTCGCATCCATCGTCAACCGCGACTCGATGATCGGCGTCGGCCTGCCCTCCCCGGAGGATAAGCCATGAACAGCGCCCACGACCTCGGCGGCCAGATGGGCTTCGGCCCGGTCGTGCCGGAGAAGGACGAGCCGATCTTCCATGCCGATTGGGAGAAGAAGGTCCTGGCGATCAATGTCGCCGCCGGCGCCATGGGCGCCTGGACGATCGACGGCATCCGCCATGCCCGCGAAAGCCTGCCGCCGGCGCAGTACCTGTCGTCGAGCTACTACCAGATCTGGCTGGCGGCGCTCGACAAGGTGCTGGTCCAGCACGGCTTCCTGAGCAAGGACGAGCTGGCCTCCGGCGTCGCCGGCAGCGCCCGCCGCGAGCCCAAGCGCGTGCTGAAAGGCGAGGAGGTTCCAACCGTCCTGCGCCGTGGCTTCCCCTATGAGCGCGAGGCGCCGGCCCCGGCCCGCTTCAAGGTCGGAGACAAGGTCCGCACCATCGTAATGCACCCGCAGCACCATACCCGCCTGCCGCGCTATGCCCGCGGCAAGCAGGGCGTGATCGAGTTGGTCACCGGCTGCCATGTCTTCCCCGACACCGGCGCCCATGGCGCGCCCGAGACGGCGCAATGGCTCTACACCGTCGTCTTCACCGGCCCTGAGCTCTGGGGCCGCGACGCCGATCCGACGACCACCGTCAGCATCGAGGCCTGGGAGAGCTATCTTGAGCCGGCCTGACGCTGCCCTGGCCGAGACGCTCGCCGCCGGCACGCCGATCCCGCGCGATGCCGAAGGTCCGGTCTTCGCCGAACCCTGGCAGGCGCAGGCCTTTGCCCTCGTCGTCGCCCTGCAGAACCGCGGCGTCTTCAGCGCCGACGAATGGGCGCAGGCGCTCGGTGGCGAAATCCGCGAAGCCCTGGCCAATGGCGGCTGCCGCGATGGCTCCGACTATTACGAGCGCTGGTGCGAGGCGCTGGAGCACCTGCTGATCGAGAAGGGCCTTGCTTCGCATGACGGCGTCGATGCCCGCGCCGCCGCCTGGGAGCGCGCGGCTGAAGCGACGCCGCATGGCAAGCCGATCCTGCTGGAGAACGACCCGCTGGCTCAGCACTGATCGGGCTTTGCAGCGCCGTCATGAAGCGCGATTATCCCGGCAACGCCCGAGAACGGGCTGCCGGAGGAGGATCGCGATGAGGACCGCAATGATGGCGCTCGGCGCCGTGGCGCTGGCGACGACGGCTGAGGCTGCCGACCCCGCGCTCAATACGCTGCTCCCGAAGCTGACGCGGTCGACGCAATGGACGCAAAAGGCCGCGATCGAACTGCAGTTCCCGACGCACCATCCACAGGGCATGGTCAAGATCGGCGACGCCTTCTTCATCTCCTCGGTCGAGATCAAGAAGCCGACCACGCGCTATACCGAGCCGAAGGACGGCTATGACCGCGACACCGGCGAAGGCGCCGGCCATCTCTTCAAGGTCGATGCGCAGGGCAAGCTGCTGGCGGAGATCACGCTCGGCGAGGGCTCGATCTACCATCCCGGCGGCATCGATTTCGACGGCAAGGACCTTTGGGTCCCGGTCGCCGAATACCGGCCGAACAGCCAGTCGATCATCTACAAGGTCGATCCCGAAACGCTGAAGGCGACCGAGGTCTTCCGCTTCAAGGACCATGTCGGCGGCATCGTCCACAACACCGACGGCAAGTCGCTGCACGGCGTCAGCTGGGGCTCGCGCCGCTTCTACGCCTGGCCGCTCGGCGCCGACGGCAAGGTCACCAACGCGACGGCCGCACCGGAGAGCCTGCGCGTCGCCAATCCCGCGCTCTACATCGACTATCAGGACTGCCACTTCATCGGCATGAGCCGGATGCTCTGCTCCGGCCTCAACAATTATCGCGCCAGCAAGGACGGCCCGGTCTTCCGCCTGGGCGGCTTCGAGATCGTCGATCTCAAGGACAACCGCCCGGTCTTCCAGATGCCGATCGAACTCTGGTCGCCCTCCGGCCTGCCGATGACGCAGAACCCGTTCTGGGTCGAGCCGGCGGGTGACGGTGTGCGCGCCTATTTCATGCCGGATGACGACAAGTCGACCCTGTTCGTCTACGAGGCGAAGTGAAGGCTTCCTTCTCCCCTCGGGGGAGAAGGTGGCAGCGCGAAGCGCTGACGGATGAGGGAAGGGTGGCTCACCCAGTCGAACCGCCCTCATCCCCTGCCGGACCTTCTCCCCCGAGGGGAGAAGGAGGCTAGCTCCCCTGCCCGGCCGCCCAGAGCCCGAAGAACAGCGCCGCCCCCAGTACCGCGACGAAGGCGGCCGCCAGCACTTCGAGCCCGGCGATGATCCGGGCTCCCTTCAGGGAGCCGCCACCGGCGAAGCGTAGCGCCGCGAATTTGAAGAATACCGCCAATGCCGCCAGTGCGCCTGTGGTCAGCGCCGTGCCGAGCGCCATCGCGAAGGTCGCGGCGATGCCGGCCCAGAGCAGACCCTGCGCATTGGCGAAGACGAGGATGATCAGCGCGCCCGCGCAAGGGCGCAGGCCCGCCGCCAGCACGACGCCGGCCATCTCGCGGAACGAGCGCAGGCGCGAGACCTCCTCCGCGCCAGGCATGTGGACATGGTCGCAAGTCGCGGGGTCATGCGCCGCGCTGCCGCCGAGCGCAGCGAGGTTGCCGGCCTTGCGCCAGAGCACATAGAGCCCGACCAGCGCCACCAGCGCGAAGCTGCCCTGCTCGATCACCCAGGTCGTCGAGGCCATGGTCTTGGCGGTCGCGTTGAGCGCCAGCGTCAGCGCGCCGACCAGCCCGATCGCGACCAGCGCCTGCACGATCGCCGCCGCGAAGGAGAGCGCCAGCCCGCGCTTCAGGCTGCGATTGTCGGCGACGATGTAGCCGGAGATCACCGCCTTGCCATGGCCGGGCCCGGCGGCGTGGAAGACGCCATAGGCGAAGGCGAGCCCGAGCAGGCCGGGCAGCGCCGCCGGCGACTGCGCGATCGCCTTCAGCGTCGCGGTCAATTCACGATAGAAGCTCGACTGCCAGGCGAGGATCACCGCGCCGATGCCGGTCGTCGCCGGGAGCGCCTCGCGCGGCAGCGCCGTGCCGAACGGGTTGCGCGGCGGCGGGGGTGGCGGCGGGAAATAGAGGCTGGCCAGCCAGGCGATCAGCCCGAGCGCCCCGGCGACCAAAGCGAGCGCCAGCAGCGCGACGAGCAGTCGGCGCGGCCAGACGGACAAGCTTGGCGCGGCAGGAGCGCTCAGGGACATGCCACCAGCGCCCTGGTGGTGACCTGGTAGGCGCTCATGTCCGGCGTCGCGGTGATGTCTTCCTGCGCCAGGCGCTGCTGCGTCGCCGCGTCGAGCTTGGGCGGGCGCATGATCCGGACGATGCAGCCCTTGGGCGCATCGCGCGTGGCCACCGCGTCGGCCTCCTCACCGATCTCGAAGGCGACGAAATAGGTGGGATCGCCCACCTCGATGCCGAAAGAGCGATTGGCCACTGCCGGCACCTTCAGCGGCAGCGTATAGGTCAGCGTCAGGATCTTGTTTTCGTAGGCCAGCGAGGCCTCGCCCGGCGTGCCGAATTCCTGCACCTTGCCGTTCGCCTTGGCGATGGTGAAGAAGCCGACATCCGGCAGCGATTCCATGTTGACCTTGGCAAGCTCGGTCAATTCGTCCGGTGTGATCTTGCCGTCGCCGTTCTTGTCGAGGCCCTGCACCATATAGGCCGAATAGGCCTCGTCGAAGCTCCAGCGGTGCCGCAGTGCTTTCACGGCGCCGGTGGCGTCATAGATAATCTCGGTGCGCGAGGTCACGAAGACGTGCGGATGCGCCAGCGCCGGCAAAGCCAGGCCGATCCAGGCCGATGCGGCAGCGAACAGCGTCAAAAACGTCGAGTGTCGCGGCACGCGGCAATTTCCTCGAATCTGCGGCGAATCCAGCCGGGCCTTCATACAAAAACGCGCCTTGCACGCCTACCCTGCAATCTCGTGCCGGGAGCTCTGCCGGCATCGTCCGCAAAGGCGGCCAAATCGCGGCGCCGGAGGCATCCTCCACTCTGGAATCAGCCCAGAGTGATTTGACGATATCACGTCATTTATGACAGCTTTGCTGACATAATAACGGATTGGAGACCGGCCCTACCGGTCCCTATAGTCGATGGATATGCGATCGTCGGGAGGTCGGCCATGGCCGGTACGCAGCAGACTTCGCAGGGCGCCGCAGCGGATGAGCCGGAGCTCAGGACGGTCGCGCTCGACGACAAATACGACCTCTCCAAGCAGCAGATCTTCCTGACCGGCACGCAGGCCATCGCCCGCACGCTGCTGGTTCAGCACGAGCGCGACCGGCGCGCCGGCCTGAACACCGCCGGCTTCGTCTCCGGCTATCGCGGCTCGCCGCTCGGCGGGCTCGACCAGCAGCTCGCCCGCGCCGGCAAGCAGCTCAAGCCCGCCAACATCGTCTTCCAGCCCGGGCTCAACGAGGACCTCGCCGCCACCGCGATCTGGGGCACGCAGCAGGCCGAGCTCTCCGGCGAGGGCAAATATGACGGCGTCTTCGCGCTCTGGTACGGCAAGGGCCCCGGTGTCGACCGCACCGGCGACGTCTTCCGCCACGGCAACATGGCCGGCACCTCGCGCCATGGCGGCGTGCTCTGCCTGCTCGGCGACGACCACACCGCCGAATCCTCGACCAACGCCCACCAGACCGAGTTCGTCCTGGTCGACCGGATGATGCCAATCCTCAACCCGGCCGGCGTCCAGGAGATCATGGACTATTCCCTGCACGGCTTTGCGCTCTCGCGCTTCGCCGGCGTCTGGGTCGGCCTGAAATGCGTCAAGGACAACATCGAATCGACCGCCTCGGTCGACGGCTCGGTCGACCGGGTCAGCATCGCCACCCCCGATGATTTCGTCATGCCGCCGGGCGGGCTCAACATCCGCCGCGAGCTCGACTTCCTCGACCAGGAAAAGCGGCTGCACCTGCACAAGCGCGCCGCGATCCTGGCCTATCTTCGCGCCAACAAGCTCAACCAGACCGTCCTCTCCGGCGGGCAGACACCGCGCATCGGCATCATCACCGTCGGCAAGTCCTATCTCGACGTGCGCCAGGCGCTGGAGGAGCTCGGTCTCGACGAGGTCCGCGCCAATGACCTCGGCATCCGCCTGTTCAAGATCGCCTGCCCCTGGCCGCTCGATCCGCAGGAGCTGAAGGATTTCGCTGCCGGGCTCGACCTCGTCATGGTCGTCGAGGAGAAGCGCTCGCTGATCGAGGTGCAGCTGCGCGAGGAGCTTTACGGCACTGCGCACCAGCCCATGGTGATCGGCAAGAAGGACGAGCAGGGCGAGTGGCTCTTCCCCGTCCATGGCGCGCTCGATCCCAACGACATCGCGATCGCGCTCGGCGCCCGCCTGCTGCAATACCGCGACGATCCCGCCTTGCGTGCCCGCCTCGAGGAGATCGCTGCCGCTCAGGGCCGGCTCGCCGAAGCCATCGAGGTCGCCAAGCGCACGCCCTATTTCTGCTCGGGCTGCCCGCACAATTCCTCGACCGTCGTGCCCGAGGGCTCGCGCGCCTATGCCGGCATCGGCTGCCACTACATGGTGCAGTGGATGGACCGCGACACCGCCGGCTTCACCCAGATGGGCGGCGAAGGCGCCAACTGGGTCGGCGAAGCGCCGTTCTCGAAGCGCGGCCACGTCTTCCAGAATCTCGGCGACGGCACCTATACCCATTCCGGCTCGCTCGCGATCCGCTGGGCCGTCGCCTCCGGCGTCAACATCACCTACAAGCTGCTCTACAACGACGCGGTCGCGATGACCGGCGGCCAGCAGGCCGAAGGGCACCTCTCGCCCGACCAGATGGCGCGCCAGGTCGCGGCCGAGGGCGTCTCGCGCATCGCGGTGGTCTCCGACGATCCCGACAAGTACCCGGCCGGCACGCTCTGGCCCCCCGGCACGACGCTGCACCATCGCGACGATCTCGACGCCGTGCAGCGCGAGCTTGCCACCGCGTCAGGCGTCTCGCTGCTGCTCTACGACCAGACCTGCGCCACCGAGAAGCGCCGCCGGCGCAAGCGCGGCGCCTATCCCGATCCGGACAAGCGCATCATCGTCAACGAGCTGGTTTGCGAAGGCTGCGGCGACTGTGGCGTCAAGTCGAACTGCGTCTCCGTGCAGCCGCTCGAGACCGAGTTCGGCCGCAAGCGCCAGATCGACCAGTCGAACTGCAACAAGGACTTTTCCTGCGTGAAGGGCTTCTGCCCCTCCTTCGTCACCGTGCATGGCGCACGGCCGAAGAAGGCGGAGCCGCGCACAATGGATGCCTCCGCCCTTGGTGCGGGCGAATTGCCTGAACCCAGAGTGCCGGCACTCGACCGCAATTTCGCTGTTGTCGTCACCGGCGTCGGCGGCACCGGCGTCGTCACCATTGGCGCGATCCTCGGCATGGCCGCCCACCTCGAAGGCAAGGGCTGCGGCATGATCGACATGGCCGGCCTCGCCCAGAAGGGCGGCGCCGTCTTCAGCCATGTCCGCCTCGCGCCGACCCCGGAGGAGATCCACGCCATCCGCGTCGCCGCCGGCCAGGCCGATCTCGTGCTCGGCTGCGACCTCACCGTCACCGGCTCGAAGAAGGTGCTCGGCGCGATCCGCCAGGGCCGCTCGGCCGTGGTCGTCAACACCGCCGAATCCATGCCCGGCGATTTCACCCGCAATGCCGATTTCTCGCTGCCGACCGAGCGCCTGAAGCGCTCGATCGTCTCCACGGCCGGCCGCGACAACACCCATCTCGTCGATGCGACCGCCGCAGCCGTCGCCTTCCTCGGCAATGCCATCGCCGCCAACATGTTCATGCTCGGCTATGCCTGGCAGCATGGCGGCGTGCCGCTGTCGCGGGCATCGCTGCTGCGCGCCATCGAGCTCAACGGCGAAGCCGTTGCAATGAATAGACAGGCCTTCGAGCTCGGCCGCCGCGCCGCGCATGACCCGGCCGCGCTCAACGCCGCCCTCGCCGAAGCCAAGGCGCCGACCGAAGCGCGTCATATCTCGCAGAGCCTTGACGAGATCCTCGCCCGCCGCGTCGAGTTCCTGACCAGCTACCAGAACGCTGCCTATGCCGCGCGCTATCGCGACCTCATCGAGAAGGTACGGGTGAAGGAAGCGAGCGTGCTTCCCGGGCAGACCGCTCTGGCGGAAGCCGTCGCGCGCTATCTCTTCAAGCTGATGGCCTACAAGGACGAGTACGAGGTCGCCCGGCTCTACAGCGACGGCGCCTTCCGCAAGCAACTCGCCGCGACCTTCGAGAAAGACAGCGCGGCCGGCCAGAAGCTGCGCCTAGAATTCCACCTCGCCCCGCCGCTGCTGGCCAAGCGCGACCCCAATACCGGCCTGCCCCGCAAGATGAGCTTCGGCCCGTGGATGCTGGGCGCCTTCGGCCTGCTGGCGAAGCTCAAGGGCCTGCGCGGCACCACCTTCGACATCTTCGGCTACACGCAGGAGCGCAAGACCGAGCGCAAGCTGATCGCCGATTACGAGGCGCTGGTCGCCGAGATCCTCGGCAAGCTCTCGCCGCAGAATCATGCGCTCTGCGTTGCGCTTGCCGCGATCCCCGAGAAGATCCGCGGCTTCGGCCACGTCAAGGAGCGCCATCTCACCGCCGCCAAGGCCGAGGAGGCGGAGCTGCTGAAACGCCTGCGAGACGGCTCGGCCGAGGCGCTGGCGATGCCGCGGGCGGCGGAATAGCCGCACGAACGTTCAAGACCAGCGGCGTGCTACCCGCTTTCCTTCGCGCTCGCTCAAGGGCTGCGGGGCATGTCATGGACGGACTGGCCGGATTCCTCCTCGCCAGCGTCGCTCTCACCGGAAGTCCCGGCCCGGCGACGCTGAGCCTGACGGCGACCGGCGCTGCCTTCGGCACTCGTCGCGGCCTTGGCTATGGCGCCGGCATCACCCTCGGCATGCTCGCGGTGATGGCGCTGACCGCGAGTGGCGTGGTCGCCGTCGTGCTGGCGCGGCCCGGCCTCGCGCCGGTCGTCACGGTGCTGGCAGCGCTTTATTTCCTCTACCTCGCCTTCCGCATCGCGACGGCGCCGCCGCTCGCCAAGGCGAACAGCGATGCGGCCGCCCCCTCCTTCATCGCCGGCTTCACACTCTCACTGGTGAACCCCAAGGGCTATGCGGCGATGACTGCGCTATTCTCCGGCTTTGCCCTGCTGCCGCAACAGCCGGCGGTCGACGCAGGCGTCAAGATCAGCCTGCTCTTCCTCGTCATCGCCGCCGTCAATATCGCCTGGCTGCTCGCCGGCTCCAGCCTGACCAGGCTGTTTCGCGATCCCCGGAGCAATCGCATCGTCAACCTGATCTTCGCCGTATTGCTGCTCGCCTCGCTCGCCGCTGCGATCAAATGGTGACGGTCGTCCCATACGACATGCGAACGGCCTCGCAATAAGGCGTGGTTGAGTTCGCGCCCCTTGCCGTCCCATAGTGCCGGTTCACCTGGGTGGGTGATCGAGGGACGGGCTGATCTTGATTTCCGAGGACGAGCTGCGCCGCATCGCCGCCTGGTCGAACGACCTGACGCCGGGGGAGTTCGAGGAAGCCCGGCGCGGCACCAGCCTCAAGGCCTATGGCAAGGGCGCCTATGTCTGCCATGTCGGCGACCGGCTGGAATCCTGGACCGGCGTCGCCGACGGACTGCTCAAGATGAGCACGACCTCGCGCAGCGGCAAATCGGCGACACTGGCCGGCCTGCGCGGCGGCGCCTGGTTCGGCGAGGGCACGATCATCAAGAACGAGGCGCGGCGCTACGATCTCGTCGCCCTGCGCGAGAGCAAGGTCGCGCTGATGCGGCGCCAGACCTTCCTCTGGCTGTTCGAGCACTCGGCCGCCTTCAACCGCTTCCTGGTGCACCAGTTCAACGAGCGCCTCGCCCAGTTCATCGGGCTCGCGGAGTACGACCGCATGCTGGGCGCGACCGGCCGCCTCGCCCGCAACCTCGCCTGGCTGTTCAACCCGATCCTCTATCCGAACAACGACCGGACCCTGACGATCTCGCAGGAGGAACTCGGCCTGCTCGCCGGCATCTCCCGGCAGATGGCCAATCAGAGCCTCGCCAGGCTGGCCGAGCTCGGCTTCATCAAGGTCGGCCACAACGAGGTGACGATCCTCGATCTGGAGCGGCTGGCGCGCTACGAAGGCTAGGGCAAGCAGGTAGAGTGAAGCACTAGTCCCAATTCGTCTTCCGACCGCCTATTGTAGCGCGGCGGAAGTTGGCCTTTATTCTTGAACTCGCGAAATCGTCCATTCGCAGTTTCCTCGATTTGCAGACCGAATCCCGCAAGCCGGCAGTTGATTCCAGACCGGACAGCGTTCGAAAGGGAGACGCCCGATGTTGAAGAAAATCAGCGCGATCGCCGTGGTTTCATTCGCCCTCGCGGGTTGCGCGACCACTCCGGTGGTCACCAGCCAGACGGTCATCGTCGCCGGCGTCGGGCCGGTGGAAGTCGAGCGGCTCGATGTCGATGTCGTCGCCGTGCATCCCGCCGACCGCATCGTGGTCGTCCGGCAGGGCCGCCAGACCTGGCCCGTCGCAGTGCCGGAGACCCTCGGCGACTTGCAGAACCTCAAAGCGGGCGACAAGGTCGAGGTTCGGCGCGCCGAAGGCGCGGTCCTTAGCGCCAAGCGCGCTCGCAAGGGCGCCAAGCCCAACATCGTCTACACGGAGATGGTCGCCGATTCTTCCTTCCAGAACTTGCCCGAGAAATTCGTGGTGCGGACGCTGACGGTGACGGCGAAGTTCGAGAGCTATGATCCTGCGACGAACATCGTCAGCTATGTCGGGCCGGCCGGGCCGCGGACCCGGATCGTGTCGGATCCCGAGATTCAGAACGACGCTCGCCTCCTGAAGCGGGGCGACATGGTCGAACTGACCTTCGCCGAAGCCTTCCACTTCCAGAAGTCCTGATCACTGCCACATCCAGCCCTTCGGGGTGAACGTGCCCGGCGCGGCCTCCAATTCGAAAGAGGCGGAGGTCGCCCGGATTGCGGCAGTGGGGCGAGCGGCTGGGCCTGCCCGAACCTAGCCGGCTCCATGGTCGCCGAATTGTCGCATAAATCGCCCAATGCTTGTGGTTCACGCCCAGCGGAGCCGGCATGGACTATTTCAGGCGCTTCACCTTCCTGTTCGCGACACCGAACTTCGATGCCGAGGATCTCGAAGGCATCCGCTTCAACCAGATCATCGAGGAGATCGAGCGCTCGGGCTTCGAGGTGGTCAAGGCGCGCAAGCTCGAGGATGCCGAGATCGCGGTCCAGACCGATGCGGCCATCGGCTGCATGGTGGTCGACTGGGGCAAGAAGGGCCTCGAAGGTAAGACCGCGGCGCTGATCAACCTGATGCGCCGGCGCGGCCTCGACTTCCCGATCATCCTCTTGATCCGCCGCAAGCGCTTCGAGGATGTGCCGGTCGAGGTGCTCGATTTCATCGACGGCTATATCTTCCTCTCCGAGGAGACCCCGCCCTTCATCGCCAAGAGCCTGATCAGCCGGCTGAAGCAATATGCCGAGACGCTCAAGACGCCGTTCTTCGGAGCGCTCGTCGACTATGCCGAGGAAGGCAACCATCTCTGGACCTGCCCGGGCCACAACGGCGGCGTGTTCTACAGCCGCAGCCCGATCGGGCGGGTGTTCATGGAACATCTCGGCGAGGCCGTCTTCCGCGACGACCTCGACAATTCCGTGCTCGATCTCGGCGACCTCCTGACCCATGAGGGGCCGGCCCTGAAGGCGCAGAAGGAGGCGGCGCAGATCTTCGGGGCCGAGAAGACTTATTTCGTCCTGAACGGCACCTCGACCTCGAACAAGGTCGCGCTCGCCGCCCTCGTCACCGATGGCGACCTCGTGCTGTTCGACCGCAACAACCACAAGGCCGCCCATCACGGCGCGCTGCTGATCGCCGGTGGCATACCCGTCTATATCCCGACCGCACGCAACGCCTGGGGCCTGATCGGCCCGATGCGCTGGGAGAGCTTCGACGAGGAGGCGCTGCGCGAGCGCATCCGCACCAATCCCCTCGTCAAGGACCCCGAGGCCTGGACAAAGCCGCGCCCGTTCCGCGTCGCCGTGGTCGAGCAGTGCACCTATGACGGCACGATCCACTCGGCCCAGATGATCCTCGATAAGATCGGGCATCTCTGCGAATACATCCTCTTCGACGAGGCCTGGGCCGGCTTCATGAAGTTCCACCCGCTCTATGCCGGGCGCTTCGCCATGGGGCTCACGGGCTTGGGGCCCGACTCGCCTGGCATCATCGCGACGCAATCGACCCACAAGCAGCTCGCCAGTTTCAGCCAGGCCTCGCAGATCCACATCAAGGATCGGCACATCAAGGGCCAGAAGCGCCGGGTCGAGCACCGGCGCTTCAATGAGAGCTTCATGCAGTACGCCTCGACCTCGCCCTTCTATCCGCTGTTCGCCTCGCTCGATGTCGGCGCGCAGATGATGAAGGGCCGCTCCGGCGAGGTGCTCTGGGACGATACGATCCGGCTCGGCATCGAATTGCGCAAGAAGATCCGGGCTGTCAGGCGCGAATTCGAGGAGAAGGAGACCAGGCCCGAGCGGCGCTGGTTCTTCGAGCCCTTCGTGCCGGACCGGGTCAGCATCGCCGACGCTGCGCGCGAAGGCGCCGTCCACGACGTCGCCTGGGAGATGGTCGCGACCGACCAGCTCGCCAGCAATCCCAACTACTGGCAACTCGCGCCCGATGCTGGCTGGCACGGCTTTACGCAGATGGAACCGGGCTTCGCCATCACCGACCCCAACAAGCTGACCCTGCTCACCCCCGGCTTCGATCGCGAGACCGGTGCCTATGCCGAGCACGGCATCCCAGCTCCGATCGTCGCTCAGTTTCTGCGCGAGAACCGGATCGTCGCCGAGAAGAACGACCTCAACTCGCTGCTCTTCCTGCTGACGCCGGGCGTCGAGGCCAGCAAGGCCGGCACGCTGATCAGCGGGCTCGTCGCCTTCAAGAAGCTGCATGACGACAACGCTTTGCTGGAAGAGGCGATTCCCGAGTTCTACCGCCGCCGGCCGGGCCGCTATCACGGCGTCAGGCTGCGCGACCTCTGCGGCCAGATGCACCGCTTCTTCCGCGACCATGACGTCAGCGGGCTGCAGACCCGGCAGTTCTCGTCCGAGCATCTGCCGGAAATGGCGATGTCGCCGCACGACGCGGCGCGCTGCCTGACGCGCAACGATGTCGACTATCTGCCGATCGACGCCATCGCCGGGCGGATCGCGACGACGCCCTTCGTCGTCTACCCCCCGGGCATCGCCACCATCGTCCCCGGCGAGCGGCTGACCGACCGGGCCAAGCCGATGATCGACTATCTCAAGATGTTCGAGGCCTGCTTCAACGCCTTCCCCGGCTTCGATGTCGAGATCCAGGGCGTCTATCGCGAGACCGACTCTGCCGGGCAGGTGCGCCTCCACACCTATGTCGTCAGCGAGCAGGCGCAGGGCTGAGGATCGCGACGACGCATGGAGACCGAGCTACCGATCATCATCCGCCCGTCGCGCGACGACGACGTCGAGCCGATGCTGGCGATCTATCGCCGGCATATCCGCCATGGCATCGAGGCCGGCGTCGAGGATACCGGCACGCCGCAGCCCGACGATCTGAAGGACCGGCGCAAGAACCTGCGCAGCCGCAAGCTGCCGCATCTGGTCGCCACCCGCGGGGGCCAGGTCGTCGGCTATGCCTATGTCGTGCTGTTCCGCAAGCGGCCGGCCTACCGCTTCACGGTGAAGCACTCGATCTATGTCCACCATGAGCATCTCGGACATGGCATCGGGCGGCGGCTGATGCAGGCGCTGATCGACGCCTGTGCCGCCGCGGGCTTTCGCCAGATGATCGGCTATATCGACGCCGAGAACACCGCTTCGCTGGCCCTGCACGAACGCTTCGGCTTCGCCCGGGTCGGCCTGCTGCCGGGCGTCGCCTATCGCCACGGCAAATGGTCCGACAGCGTCATGGTGCAGAGGTCACTCGGAGCGGGTGCGACGCGGCCGATCGGGTAGGTTGGGGCGGGGCGGCGGAATGTCGCTTTCGACCTTTAGCGGGCGCTCCCATGGTATCCGATCATGCGTTGACGCCGCTTGGTCGCTGGCGTACCCGCGATTGGAAGATTGCCGAATGTCCGGGTTTAACTCGTGAGATGCGGGTGACGCGCAGCGCGATCTGCATTTCGACCCGGACACGACCATACTGAGCGGGCTCGGGGTCTTTCGAGCCGCTACGTAGACCTTTAGAGTGGTGAGCATTCCGACTGGCTGTCCGCAGATGGAGAACCTGATGGATGATAATGATGACGTGCTAGATCGGCCCGATATTCATGTATATTCAATCAATATAACACTACTACATGGAACATGGGGACAAGGTTTTCTAAAAAATGACACAGAGTCACATACATCAAATTCTAAAAGATGGTTTAGCTCTAATTCAGAATTTTCAAATAATTTAATAAACAATCTAAAAGAGCGCGGAATAGTATGTAGAGTCACATCGACGCTTTGGTCTGGCTCAAATTCGATTGTTGCTCGTGATGAAGCAGCGGCTATTCTTGCACAACACCTGAATTCTCAGCACAAAGAACATCCGAACACCAAGCAAATTGTCGTTGCTCACAGCCACGGCGGGAACGTTGCACTTAGGGCGACAAATTATATCGAATTCACAGAGAATATAAACCTAATTACAATAGCGACGCCTTTTATTCAAATCAGAAGGAGACCAATATCAATTTGGTTAGATATGGCATTCTTTGTATTCTGTCTAGCTAGTATGGTAGTTTGTGCTTTTTTTTGCAACTATGTTTTTAGTTTATATTCTACCAAAAATAGGAATATACGGCATGCCAAGGATCGGATTGATTGCTATCATAGGTATATTTATGTACATATCTCTCACCATAATTGTCAGGGCAATGGACCTTGCCGTGCAATCTAAGAAACTCGATCTAACCAAATTAACAAAGGTTCACGACAAAAGAAAACTTGCCAGTATTTTGGTTTTGCGAGGGAATGGAGATGAAGCCGCGCTTGCGCTATTTCTAGGTGAATTAGGCAACGATATTGCTAGGCATTCATTTGCCATATTTTCTAATTTTATATTTTTATTTTTATTAATAATTTATTTTGGAATTGAACTTGAAATATTAAACAATATTAATAATAATCTAATAACTATTTTTTTTCTTGCTATTCCTGCCTTAATGTTTATTTCAATTATTGTTATTTCTATCGGCGCCTGCTGCAAATCGATTTTCGGCACCGAACTTGCTACTGGGTTTATTGGTCACGAGATTGTTGGCGGAGCAATGCCACCTGGTCAATTATCGGTCGATACGCTCATCATTGCCGCTGATCAGAGTCGAGGCGGCCTCAAGCATTCCCTATACGAAAACTCAAACTGCGTTCCAGCCATAGCAGATTGGATCAAGGATCAACTTGATTTAAGTCGTAGAGATTGTTAGATTATTTAGATTATCGTAACCCGGCGCTCCATTGGGACGGCAATTGCCTTAAGGTCAAATGCGTTCGAGGCACGCGTCCGGGAGACTACGGTAGGAGCCAGAGCTGTCAGCTTCCGACCCATAGCCGACATGAGCCCTACGATCCCCCACCTGGCGAGAAGAAGCAGAGCAATTCCCCTGCATCGTTCATGCACAGATGAAAGAACCCGTCCGGCGAGAGGCGGGCCTTCTGATAGGGAATCTCGATAATGGCCGGCTGGCGGCGCTCGGTCGGCCACATCGGATGTCGGCCCGGCATGATCGTCACGACGAAGCCGGACGGCGTCTCTCGCACCTCGCTGACATCGATCTGCGCGCAATCCGCCTCCGAGCAGCATTCGAACGGGTAATCCCAGCCGCCGAACGCTCGATGCGCATGCGTTTGCGTCGCTCCCGCGGCGAGCAGCATCGCGATCGTGATCGAGGCAAGAGCACGCATCGGCCGGTCCTCGCGCCGAGCCGTCGACCTGCGTGCGCAGCCGGAAACACTGCGCCAGCCCAGTGAAACCGGGCGCCTGCAAGCCTTGCGATGTCGGGAAGTGCTGCCCGGCAGATCGCGGGGCTGAAGGCCAAGTCGAACCTCGGCGGGACAATAGCGCCCCAAATGCGTCTTGTCTGTCAAGTGGCTTCTTGCACAGCGCCGAGCCACCTGCAAAGCTTGCATGATCGCACAAGGGCCTCGAGGTCCGGCAAACCCGCGACAGACGGGGCGACAGGGTGGAGACGACGATCGTGGCAAGCGCAGCCGCCGGCCAGGCGGATACCTTTCCCAAGCTTCTGCTGCGCAATGCGCGAGAGCGCGGCGCACGCGTCGCGTTCCGGCACAAGGACCTCGGCATCTGGCAGTCCTGGAACTGGGCCGAGGTCGCCGAGCAGGTCCGTGCCTATGCCAAGGGCTTTGAGCAGCTCGGCCTGAAGCGCGGCGAGAAGGTCGCGATCATCGGCTACAACCGGCCGCGCCTCTACTGGTCGATGGCCGCGGCGCAATGGCTCGGCGCGATCCCCGTCCCGGTCTATGCCGACAGCGTCGCCGACGAGATGGCCTATGTGCTCGACCATGCCGGCGCGGTCTTCGCCTGCGTGCAGGACCAGGAGCAGGTCGACAAGGTGCTCTCCGTCATCGAGCGCCTGCCGGCCTTACGCCACATGCTCTATGACGAGCCGCGCGGCCTGCGCGACTACGACCACGCCAAGCTGCACGATATCGGCGACGTGATCGAGGCCGGCCGCGCCGCGCTCAAGGACGCCGCCGTCTCAGCCGCGCATGACCGCGAGATGGAACAGGGCGCGAGCGACGATCTTGCCATCATCCTCTACACCTCGGGCACGACCGGGCGGCCCAAGGGGGTGATGCTCACCCATTACAACGTCATCACCGCCGCCGAGATCGGCTGCAGCTTCGACGGCTTGAACGAGAACGACGAGATCATCGCCTATCTGCCGATCGCCTGGGTCGGCGACCATGTCTTCTCCTATGCGCAGGCGATCATCGCCGGCTTCTGCGTCAACTGCCCGGAGGGGCCGGAAACCGTCGTCGACGACCGCCGCGAGATCGGCACCACCTACGCCTTCGCGCCGCCGCGCGTCTTCGAGACCATGCTGACGCTGACCATGGTGCGCATGGAGGATGCCGGCCCGCTGATGCGCAAGGCATTCCACTACTTCCTGAACGTGGCCAAGCAGCACGGCGAGAAGATCCTGAACGGCGAGAGCGTGCCGCTCGGCGCCCGCCTGCTCTACAAGCTCGGCGACATCATCATCTACGCGCCTTTGCGCAACCGCTTCGGCCTGACCAACATCAAGGTCGGCTACACCGCCGGCGAGGCGATCGGCCCCGAGCTCTTCCGCTTCTACCGCTCGATCGGCGTCAACCTGAAGCAGCTCTACGGACAGACCGAAGCCGGCGTCTACATCACCATGCAGCCGGACGGCGAGATCAAGGCCGACACCGTCGGCAAGCCGGCGCCGCAGGTCGAGATCCGGATCGCCGACAATGGCGAGGTGCTCTACCGCTCGCCCTCGATCTTCCGCGGCTACTACAAGGACGAGGAAAAGACCGCCGAGACGATGACCGAGGACGGCTATGTCCGCTCCGGCGACGCCGGCTTCTTCGACGAGAGCGGCCACCTCAAGATCATCGACCGCGCCAAGGACGTCGGCAAGCTCAACTCTGGCGATCTGTTCCCGCCGAAATACATCGAGAACAAGCTGAAGTTCTATCCGAACATCAAGGAGGTCGTCGCCTTCGGCCAGGGCCGCGACTACGCCACCGTCGCGCTCAACATCGACCTCACCGCCGTCGGCAACTGGGCCGAGCGCAACAACGTCGTCTACGCTTCCTATCAGGAGCTCGCCGGCCACCCGCAGGTCTACGAGATGATGGCCAAGCATGTCGACGAGGTGAACCGCTCGCTCGCGGCTGAGCCGATGATGGGCGGCGCCCAGATCAAGCGCTTCCTGATCCTGCACAAGGAGCTCGACGCCGACGATGGCGAGCTCACCCGCACCCAGAAGGTCCGGCGCGGCTTCATCGCCGAGCGCTACGCCCCGCTGGTCGAGGCTTTGTACAACGGCGCGACCCAAGCCGACATCTCGACGGAAGTGACCTTCGAGGACGGCCGCAAGGGCGTCATCTCGGCGACGGTCAAGGTCGCCGACGCCAAGATCTATCCGGTTACAGCCCCGGCGGCGAAGGAGGCGGCATGAACGCGCATTCCATGGCCGTCACCGGCACGCCGGTCACGCAGAAGGGCGAGGTGCTGCTCTCGGTCGAGAACGTCTCGCTGCGTTTCGGCGGCGTGAAGGCGATCACCGACGTCTCCTTCGACATCCGCAAGGGCGAGATCCGCGCCATCATCGGCCCCAACGGCGCCGGCAAGACCTCGATGCTCAATTGCATCAACGGCTTCTATCATCCGCAGGAAGGCCGGATCACCTATAAGGGCGTGCGCCGTGCCAAGGTCAGGCCGCACCAGGCTGCCGCCGCCGGCATCGCCCGCACCTTCCAGAACGTCGCCCTGTTCAAGGGCATGTCGACGCTCGACAACATCATGACCGGGCGCACCCTCAAGATGCGCAAGGGCTTCTTCTGGCAGGCGCTGCGGCACGGCCCGGCGATGAGCGAGGAGATCGAGCATCGCAAGGTGGTCGAGGACATCATCGATTTCCTGCAGATCCAGCACATCCGCAAATTGCCGGTCGGCAAGCTGCCCTACGGCCTGCAGAAGCGCGTCGAGCTGGGCCGGGCGCTGGCGATGGAGCCGGAGCTGCTGCTGCTTGACGAGCCGATGGCCGGCATGAACCTCGAGGAGAAGGAGGACATGTGCCGCTTCATCCTCGACGTGAACAACCAGTTCGGCACGACCATCGCCTTGATCGAGCACGACATGGGGGTAGTCATGGACCTCTCCGACCGCGTCGTCGTGCTCGAATACGGCCGCAAGATTGCCGACGGCACCCCGGCCGAGGTCAAGGCCGACCAGCGCGTGATCGACGCCTATCTCGGAGTGGCGCACTGATGGCCGCCGCAAGCAAGGACATGAGCGCAAAGGACATGAGCGCATGAGCGACATCGCCGCGCAGCCCGCGCCCAATCTCCTCGCCAATGGCTGGATCAAGGCCGGCGTCATCGTGGTCGGCCTCGTCGCCGCCGCGCTGATCGGCGCGCGCCTCGACCCGACCGGCACGATCCACGCCATCTTCGTCGACCCGTTCAACCAGATGGTCCAGGCGCCCGACCTGCTCGCCCAGACGATCTGGGAGGGCCTGGTCTCCGGCGTGCTCTACGCGCTGATCGCGCTCGGCTTCGTGCTGATCTTCAAGGCCTCGGGCGTCTTCAACTTCGCCCAGGGCATCATGGTGGTGTTCGCGGCGCTGACGCTGGTCGGCCTCTACGAGAAGGGCGTGCCGGCCTTCCTCACCGTCATCCTGACGCTCGGCGTGATGTTCGCGCTGGCCGTGACGATCGAGCGCGTGGTGCTGCGCCCGCTGGTCAACCAGCCCGACATCATCCTGTTCATGGCGACCTTCGGGATCACCTATTTCCTGATCGGCTTCGGCGAGGCCATTTTCGGCGGCAATCCCAAGCAGATGATCGCCGAGCAGCTCTATCTGCCGAAGGGCGCGATCGACCTGAAGATCCTCGGCGGCATCGTCTCGCTGCAGAAGATCGACATCGCCGCCGCCATCATCGCCTCGCTGATGATCGCGGTGCTGGCGCTGTTCTTCCAGTACACCCGCATCGGCCGTGCGCTCCGCGCCGTCGCCGACAGCCACAAGGCGGCGCTCTCGGTCGGCATCTCGCTCAACCAGATCTGGGTGATCGTCTGGTTCACCGCCGGCATCGTCGCGCTGATCACCGGCATCATGTGGGGCGCGCGCTCGGATGTCTCCTTCGCGCTCGAGATCGTGGCGCTGAAAGCCCTGCCGGTGCTGATCCTCGGCGGCTTTACCTCGATCCCCGGCGCCATCGTCGGCGGGCTGATCATCGGCATCGGCGAGAAGCTCGGCGAGTTCTACTGGGGCCCGCTGATCGGCGGCGGCATCGAGAGCTGGCTCGCCTACTTCATCGCGCTGGGCTTCCTGCTGTTCCGGCCGCAGGGCCTGTTCGGCGACAAGATCATCGAACGCATCTGAGAGGCTGCCCCGTGTTCTACCGCGAAGCCGGCCAATACAAGACCAACTACGCCGCCGACATGGCCGTGTTCCCGCTCCGGCAGGACCGGATCGGCATCGCCGTCATCTTAGCGATCGCCTTCATCGGCATCCCGCTGACCGGCAACGACTTCTTTATCGCCTCGGTGATGATCCCGTTCCTGGTGCTCTCGCTGGCGGCGATCGGACTCAACATCCTCACCGGCTATACCGGGCTGATCTCGCTTGGTACCGCCGCCTTCATGGGTGTCGGTGCCTATTCCTGCTACAAGCTGACCACCTTCTTCCCGGGCGTGAACATCATCGTCCTGATCCTGGTCTCCGGCCTGTTCTCGGCTGCGATCGGCGTGCTCTTCGGCCTGCCCTCGCTGCGGATCAAGGGCTTCTATCTCGCCGTCGCCACGCTCGCCGCGCAGTTTTTCCTGCAATGGGCCTTCGTGCGCGTGCCCTGGCTGTTCAACTACAACGCCTCGGGCGCGATCGAAGTGCCGCAGCGCACGCTGTTCGGTTTGCCGATCACCGGCGCCGCCGCGACGCCCGAGACGCGCTATTTCGTCTGCCTTGGCCTCGTCGTGGTGCTGACCTGGTTCGCCTCGAACATCGTCCACGGCAAGCTCGGCCGCTCCTGGATGGCGGTGCGCGACATGGACATCGCCGCCGAGCTGATGGGCATCAAGCTGCTCAACGCCAAGCTGACCGCCTTCGCCGTGTCGTCCTATTTCGCCGGGGTCGCCGGGGCGATGATGATCTTCCTCTGGTATGGCGGCGGCGAGGCCAATGACGTCTTCACCATCCGCCTCTCCTTCACCATCCTGTTCATGGTGATCATCGGCGGCCTGGGCTCGCTGATCGGCTCCTTCTTCGGTGCGGCCTTCCTCTCGGCCCTGCCCACGGCGCTGAAATTCGGCCTGCCGGCGCTGGGCGTGCCGATCGGCGGCGCCACCGCCGAGCACGTCACCTTCATGCTGGTCGGCGCGCTGATCATCATCTTCCTGATCGTCGAGCCGCATGGCCTCGCCCGGCTCTGGCAGATCGGAAAGCAGAAATTGCGGACGTGGCCCTTCCCCTACTGACGGGGAGAGAGACCCAAGGACAACGACCCGCCGCGGTCTTCAAGCGACGGGCAAGCGAAGACGGGACGGCTCGGCCGGACCCGGCAACCACGGAGGAAGGCCTATGACAAAGAGCAGCATCATCAGGAGCGTCGCTCTCGGCGCGCTTCTCGCCGCCGGCGCGATCGCCGCCCCGGCCAATGCGCAGGAGACGATCTACTTCTCCAACAACGCCTATCGCACCGGTCCGTTCTCGGGCTCGGGCATCCCGATCGGCGACGGCATGCGCGACTACATCAACATGATCAACGAGCGCGACGGCGGCGTGAACGGCGTCAAGATCATCTATGAGGAATGCGAGACTGGCTACGACACCAAGAAGTCGATCGAGTGCTACGAGCAGGTCAAGTCGAAGACCATCGTCTACAGCCCGTGGTCGACCGGCGCGACGCTGGCCGCGATCCCGCGCGCCCATGTCGACAAGCTGCCAATCCTGTCGATGGCCTACGGCCTCTCGGCCTCGGCTGACGGCACCAACTTCCCCTGGGTGTTCATCCCGCCGCTGACCTATTGGGACGGCGCCTCAGTGATGGTGAAGCACATGGCGGCCGAGCTCGGCGGCCTGGACAAGCTCAAGGGCAAGAAGCTCGGCCTGATCCATCTCGACGCGCCCTTCGGCAAGGAGCCGATCCCGGTGCTGGAGAGCCTCGCCAAGAAATACGGCTTCGAGCTCAAGCTCTATCCGGTCGCTGCGGCCGACATGCAGAACCAGGGCTCGCTCTGGCTCTCGATCCGCCGCGACCGGCCGGACTTCCTCTACAACCAGGGCTGGGGCGCGATGAACCCGACCGCGGTCAAGGAAGCGATCAAGAACAACTTCCCGATCAACAAGCTGGTCGGCGTCTGGTGGGCCGGCGGTGACGACGACGCCCGCGCCGGCGGCGCCGAGGCCAAGGGCTACCGCTCGCTGAACTTCAACGCGGCCGGCCAGAACTTCCCGGTGATCCAGGACATCCTCAAGCATGTCGTGGAGAAGGGGAAGAGCACGACGCCGAAGGAGAAGGTCGGCGAGAACCTCTACAATCGCGGCGTCTACAACTCGATGCTCGTGGTCGAGGCGATCCGCACCGCCCAGAAGCTGACCGGCAAGAAGGTGATCACCCCCGAGGACATGCGCCGCGGGCTGGAGAACCTGAACATCGACGAGGCCCGGCTCAAGGAGATCGGCATGGCCGGCTTCGCCTCGCCGGTGAAGGTCAGCTGCACCGACCACTCCGGCCACCACAAGGCCTATGTCGCCGAATGGGACGGCACCAAATGGACCCAGAAGGGCGACTGGATCGAGCCGATGAAGGACGAGGTCCGGCCGCTGATCGAGGCCAACGCCAAGGACTATGTCGAGAAGGCCGGCAATTGGCCCAAGCGCACCGAGCCTTGCGAGAAGTCGTCCTGATCTGACGAAGGGCGCGCTTCCTTCTCCCCACTGAACTCAGGCTTGCCTGAGTTCAGCACCAAAAGTGTCAAGATCGGGCAAGCCCGATCTTGATGGGAGAAGGTGGCAGCGCGAAGCGCTGACGGATGAGGGAAGTCCAGCACTCCCTCATCCATCCTTCCCTCATCCGACCCGGCTGCGCCGGGCCACCTTCTCCCCGAGGGGAGAAGGATTGGAGGCTCAATGTCGACCGCCACCCTCGATAAGCCCACCGCCGCCGCCGCGACGGACACGATCCTGTCGCTGAACAATATCGAGGTGATCTACGATCACGTCATCCTGGTGCTGAAGGGCGTCTCGCTGCAGGTGCCGCGCAAGGGCATCGTCGCCATCCTCGGCGCCAACGGCGCCGGCAAGACCACGACGCTGAAGGCGATCTCGAACCTGCTCAAGGCCGAGCGCGGCGAGGTCACCAAGGGTTCGATCGTCTTCGACGGCGAGCGCGTCGACAGGATGTCGCCGAACGAACTGGTGCGCCGCGGCTGCATCCAGGTGATGGAAGGCCGGCACTGCTTCGGCCATCTCTCCATCGAAGAGAATCTGCTGACCGGCGCCTTCACCCGCCGCGACGGCAACGCCGCGATCAAGCGCGACCTCGAGCGGATCTACGAGCTCTTCCCCAGGCTGAAGCAGCGCCGCAACTCGCAGGCCGGCTATACCTCCGGCGGCGAACAGCAGATGTGCGCCATCGGCCGCGCCATGATGAGCAAGCCGAAGATGATCCTGCTCGACGAGCCGTCCATGGGCCTCGCGCCGCAGATCGTCGAGGAGATCTTCGAGATCGTCCGCCAGCTCAACGCCAGCGAAGACGTCTCCTTCCTGGTCGCAGAGCAGAACACCAACATGGCGCTGCGCTACGCCACCTATGGCTACATCATGGAGACCGGCCGCGTCGTCATGGACGGCGAGGCGAACATGCTGCGCGAGAACGAGGACGTGAAGGAGTTCTATCTGGGCGTCGCCGAGGGCGACAAGAAGTCCTTCCGCGAGGTCAAGAGCTACAAGCGCCGCAAGCGCTGGCTGTCATAGTCCGGCCGGGATCGGCGGGCAGGAGCCGATCATGCTCTATATCGTCCTCGCCCTCCTTCTCGTCGCCGTCATCTACGGTCCGCAATTCTGGGTCCGCTACGAAATGGACAGGCACGCCGCAGACAGGCCAGACCTTCCCGGCACCGGCGGCGAGCTTGCCCGCCACCTGCTCGATCGTTTCGGCCTGCAGACAATCCCCGTGGAGATCACCGCCGCCGGCGATCACTACGATCCCGATGCTCGTGCCGTGCGGCTCTCGCCCGGCAACCATGACGGCCGCTCGATCACCGCCGTCGCCGTCGCGACCCACGAGGTCGCCCATGCGCTGCAGCATGCACAGGGCAGCCGTCTCTTCGATATCCGCACCAGCCTCGCCCGGCTGCTGGGCAAGATCGACAAGGTCGCGATGGTGGTGCTCGTCACCGCACCGCTGGTGATGCTCCTGGTGCGGGCGCCGGGCGTGCTTTTCGCGCAGTTTGCCGCAGTGCTGGCGCTGCTCGGCATCGGGCTCGTCGTCCATGTCGTGACGCTGCCGGTCGAGTTCGACGCCAGCTTCGGCAAGGCACTGCCGATCCTCGAGCAGGACGGCTATCTGCACCCGGACGACATGCCGGCGGCACGCGGTGTGTTGAGGGCCGCGGCGATGACCTATGTCGCGGCCTCCCTGATGGGACTGCTCAATTTCCTTCGCATCCTGCGCCGATAGGCGGGGCACCATTTCCAAGGGCAAGAGCGATGAGCGAGCACTACGACGATCTCGAGACCCGGCCGCCCGAGCGGCGCGAGGCCGATCTCTTCGCCCGGTTGCCGGCCGTGATCGCCGCTGCGCTGGCAACACCGGGCTATGCCGCGCATCTCAGGGGCGTCGATCCCGCTGCCATCACCGACCGCGCTGCCCTCGCCAGGCTGCCGGTGCTGCGCAAGGCCGACTTGCCGGCCCTGCACAAGGACAAACCGCCCTTCGGCGGGCTCGTCGGCACGCCGCTCGGCTCCTTCGGCAGGCTCTTCACCTCACCCGGCCCGATCTTCGAGCCGGAGGGCACCGGCAGCGATCCCTGGGGCACGGCGCGCGGCCTCTATGCCGCCGGCTTCCGCCGGGGGGACGTCGTGCTCAACACCTTCGGCTACCATCTGACGCCGGGCGGCTTCATCATGGATTCAGCCGCGCGCGCCATCGGCTGCGCCGTCATCCCCGCCGGCCCCGGCAATACCGAGCAGCAGATGGAGGTGATCGGCGCCTACAATCCGAGCGCCTATCTCGGCACGCCGGACTTCCTGAAGCTCCTGATCGAGGCGGCCGACAGCCGCGGCGTCGACACCTCCAGCCTGAAGCGGGCGATCGTCTCGGGGGCGGCCTTCCCGCCCTCATTGCAGGCCTGGGTGCGCGAACGCGGCATCGACGCCTACCAGCTCTACGCCACCGCCGATATCGGCCTGATCGCCTATGAGACCAGCGCCCGCGACGGCATGGTGCTGAACGAGAACCTGATCGTCGAGATCGTCCGCCCCGGCACCGGCGATCCAGTCGCCGAGGGCGAGGTCGGCGAAATCGTCGTCACCAATCTCGACCCGCACCACCCGCAGATCCGCCTCGCGGTCGGCGACCTCACTGCGGTCCTGCCGGGGGCGAGCGCCAGCGGGCGCACCAATGCGAGGATCAAGGGCTGGCTCGGCCGCGCCGACCAGACGACCAAGGTCAAGGGCATGTTCGTGCGACCCGAGCAGGTCGCCGAGATCGCCCGTCGCCATGCCGAGATCGCCAAGCTTCGCCTCGTCATCGGCCGCGCCAACGAGCTCGACACGATGACGCTGAAAGCCGAGATCTATGCCGAGCCGACAGGCTTCATTGACGCAGTGTCCTCGACGCTGCAACAGGTGACCAAGCTGAAGGGCTCCGTCGAGGTGCTGCCGCTCGGCGCGCTGCCGAATGACGGCAAGGTCATCGCCGACGAGCGGCCGGTGGGATAAGCCTCACCACGCGACCGGCTCCTCCCCCTTCGCCTTCAGCCAGTCATTCGCCTGGCTGAACGGCCTGGAGCCGAAGAAGCCACGCTGCGCCGACAACGGCGAAGGGTGAGCGCTGGCGATGACGAGGTGCCTGCCCTCGTCGATCAGGGCGCGCTTGGCCTGCGCTGGCAAGCCCCAGAGCATGAAGACGACATGCGGCCGTTGCTGCGAGACGGCTGCAAGGATCGCATCCGTCACCGCGCGCCAACCGAGCTTGAGATGCGAGCCGGCCTGTGTCGCCCCCTCGCGCACCGTCAGCGCAGTGTTGAGCAGCAGCACGCCCTGTTTCGCCCAGGCCGAGAGATCGCCACTGACGGGGGCGGCACATTGCAGATCCTCGGCCCGTTCCTTGTAGATGTTGACCAGCGAGCGCGGCAGAGGCGGCGGCCCGACATAGGAAAAGGCGAGTCCGTTGGCGTGCCCCGGTGTCGGATAAGGGTCCTGGCCGAGAATGACGACCCGCGCCTGATCGAGCGGCGTCAGCGCGAGTGCCGCCAGAAAGCGCTCCGGCACCGGCGCGACGACATGGCCGGCCCCATGTTCGGCATCGACGGCAGCGCAGGCGCGCGCCACCGTGCCATCGCGGAAGACGGAAAGATCGTGCCACGAGGCCGAAGCAGGCGAGGCCAGAAAGGCGTCGAGCGCCGCGCGATAGGTCGTCAATGTCATCGTGGTCGGATCATCCATCGTCATCCCGGATAGACCACGGAGCGGCGCAATCCCAGCCCGCGGATCATCTCAGTCCGCGAAGACCCGGTCGAGTGGCGGCAGGATCAGCGGTAGAGCGGGCTTACCCTGTTGCTGATCATCCGGACGAGGCTGAGCGCGGCCATTTCCGACGATTTTGGATTGTCGGCGAGCGGCCGGTTCTCGATGGTGACGCTGAGGCGGCCGAAGGCGCCGCGCGCACTCAGGCGATGGCAGTTCGCGGCGATCCCGGGATCGGCGATCAGCTCGACGCGGGTCCGGTCGAGCCCGATGCCGGCGAGCGCCGAGATCACCGCGACATTGGCATTCTGGGAAAAGCGCCGAGCCGCCTCGCGGGCCGAGCCGGTGAAGAAGCTTGCCGGCTCGGTCAACGCGTCGAGCGCGACGAGGCTTTCGGCCGACGTGCCTCGCCAGGCCGCCGGCGGCTTGACGATGGCGTGGACGACCTCGTCGAGCGGCAGCGCGGAGGCGGCCGCGAGCGCATCGATCCCGGCAAGCGCGCCTGATGTGACGACGAGCTGGCTGCCGGCGGATTCCGCGACCGCGATGAGACGTTCAAGCAGCGCGGTGTCGGAGAGGGCGCCGGCCGAGGTCACCACGAACGCCCCCGCCTGCCGCAAGGCACTATCGCCCCAGGCGGCGACCGCCGGTTGGCCTGCTGCTTCCGCCACGATGTCGAGATCGAGCCCGGCAAGCTGCTCCGGATCGGTCAGAAGCATTGCCCCGGCCGGAACATTCTGGGCTCTCTCCGGCGAGCGCACGCCGATGGCAACGATCGAGATGGCGTCGGCGATCGCCGATCGCGACAACAGCCGGACGACATGCCGGTTGATCGCGCCCCAGCCAATCAGCCCGATCCGGAGCGGCTTGCGCCGGCGACCTATCATCGTCCGGCCGTCCGCAAGGCGAGGTCGAGCAGCGCGCCGCCATTCAGCCCGTCGAGCATGCTAAAATGATGGCCCGGACAAATCAGCGGTTCCGGCGCCTGCCAGGCCGTCGCCAGTCTCGCCGATTGCCGCTTGAACGCCTCGCTCTCACCCTCGCCAACCGCAAATGCAAGGCGAGTGCCGGCAGGACGCGACCGCCCGAGCGGGCTGAGCCGTGCCGCTCGCTCGACATCATCGAGGCCGAGCAGGCGCCCGATCGGCAGATGGCCGAGCGGTTTCAGATCATAGAGGCCGGAGAGCAGCAGGGCCGAGGCAACCGGCGGCGCCGCAGGATCGCACAGCGCCATCGCCGCGAGGTGGCCGCCGGCGGAATGGCCGCTGATGTGCAGTTGCGCCGGATCGAGACCGAGCGCTTCGGCCTCCCGGACGAGGAAATTCAGCGCCGCTACGGTCTGGGCGATGCTCGCCTCGAGCGGCGTACCCGGCGCCAGCCCGTAATTCGGCTGGGCAACGGCGAAACCAGCGTCGAGCAGCCCTTGCGAGAACTGCGCATGCTGGAGCTTGTCCGAGGCCTGCCAGTAGCCGCCATGGATGAAGACGAAGATCGGCGCGCGCTTCACGCCGGCCGGGCGATAGAGATCGAGCGTCTCGAAGCAGCCCGGGCCATAGGCAAGGTCGAGCCCCGCATGGCCGGCGCGGAAGGCGGCGCCGTCCCTGCTCCATTGCCGGAACAGCGCGGTCATGTCGGCCTGCAGGCGCGGGCTGTACTGCCGGCCGAGCTCGCGCAGCGGATAACCGTCGACTTCGATATCCGGCAGCGGCTGCGGCGAGGCGTGGCGGGCGCGGATCGTCAGGCCGGGCTCCGTTCCGGGCCGCGATCGGATCGGCGGCCGGAAACCGGCGAAGACCTCGCGATAGGCCAATTCGACCGTGTGGCGCGAGAGGTGGAAGGCGGCGGGATCGACGCTCTCCCACTCCATGCCTGTCAGGTGATGCGGGCCGCAGCCGGCCGCGACCAGGCCGGCGAGGATCTCGCTCAGCGTGTCGCGCAGGGCCTCGACGGGGTCGATCGCGACGCTACGCGCGACGATCTCGTTCTCAGACGCCGACATAGCGATGCACCAGTTCCGCATTGGCCGCGAGGTCGGTGCTGGAACCCGACCAGACCGTGCGCCCCTTCTCGATGATGTAGTGCCGGTCGGCGAGGCGCTTGAGCACGGCAATGTTCTTGTCGATCAGCAGGATCGACTGGCCCTGCGCCTTCAGCGCCTCGATGCAGCGCCAGATCTCGGCGCGGATCACCGGCGCGAGGCCCTCGGTCGCCTCGTCGAGGATCAGCAGCTTCGGGTTGGTCATCAGCGCCCGCCCGACCGCCAGCATCTGCTGCTCGCCGCCCGACAGCGTGCGGGCCGACTGGCCGGCGCGCTCCTGAAGGCGCGGGAACAGGGCGTAAACCCGCTCCAGCGTCCAGGGCGAGGACCGCCCGAGCCGGTTGGCCGCGGTGGCGACGAGGTTCTCGCGCACGGTCAGCGTCGGGAAGACCTGCCGCCCCTCGGGCACCAGGCCGATGCCGCAGCGGGCGATCGCCTCCGGCGTGTCGCCCCTGAGCTTGCGGCCGTCGAAGCTGATCTCGCCGCCTTTTGGCGCGAGCAGCCCCATCAGCGAGCGCACCGTCGTGGTCTTGCCCATGCCGTTGCGGCCGAGCAGGGTGACGACCTCGCCCTCGCCGATGTCGAGGCCGACATCGAACAGCACCTGACTCGCGCCATAGGCCGATTGCAGATTGCGCACGCTCAGCATCAGGCGTCTCCGTCGCCGAGATAGGCGGTGCGTACGTCCTCGTTGTCGCGAATCTCCTGCGCCGTGCCGGTCGCGATAATGCGGCCATAGACCAGCACCGAGATCCGGTCGGCGAGCGCGAAGACCGCGTCCATGTCGTGCTCGACCAGCAGCATGGTGACACGCCCCTTCAGCCCGGAGAGCATCGCGACCATCTGCTCGCTCTCGGCATGGCCGAGGCCCGCCATCGGCTCGTCAAGCAGCAAGAGGCGCGGCTCGCAGGCCAGCGCGATGGCGAATTCGAGCTGCTTCTGCTCGCCATGGGAGAGATCGGCGACCTTGACCTCGGCCCGGTGAGCGAGGCCGGCGGCCGTCAGGTGCTCGCGGGCGCGCTGGCGCAGACTCTTGTCGCGGCGGGCATCGCCCAGGAAACGGAAGCTGTGGCCCTGCCGCGCCTGCACGGCGAGCGCGACATTGTCGAGCATGCTGAAATCGGGCAGCAGCTGGTTGATCTGGAAGGTGCGGGCGAGGCCGCGCTGGACACGCTGCGGCGTGGCGAGTGCGTCGATCGGCTCGCCCTCCAGCCGGATTTCGCCTTCATCATGGCTGAGCTCGCCGAAGAGCTGGGTCAGCAGCGTCGTCTTGCCGGCGCCGTTGGGGCCGATCAACGCGTGGATCTCGCCCTCGACGACGTCGAGATCGACATTGTCGGTGGCGATCAGCCCGCCGAAGCGCTTGCGCAGGCCGCGGACGCTGAGGAGCGGCTTCGTCATCGCTCGCTCCTGCCGAGGCCGAGGCGGTTGAACAGCCCGTTGAGCCCGCCTTGCGTGAACAGGACGACGAGCAGCAGGATCGGCCCGAGAATGAGCTGCCAGTGCTCGGTAAGGGAAGTCAGTACCGTCTCGAGAATGACGAGGGCGGCGGCGCCGAACAGCGGGCCGAGCAAGGTGCCGACGCCGCCGAGGATGACCATGATCATCAGCTCGCCCGACTTGGTCCAGTGCAGCATGTCGGGGCTGACGAAGCGCAGATAATTCGCCATCAGCGCCCCGGCGAGGCCGGTGCCCATGCCGGAGATGACGAAGGCGGCGAGCTTGTAGCGATAGGGCGCGATGCCGATCGCCGCCATGCGCCGCTCGTTCTGTCGGATGCCGGCGAGCACCATGCCGAAGCGCGAGCCGACGATGCGCCAGAGCGCCAGGAAGACGAGCGCGGCGACGGCAAGGCAGATGAAATAGAAGGTGATGTCGTCGCGGGTGTTGAGCCCGAAGAGCTCGTTGCGGCGGCGGATCGTCATGCCGTCATCGCCGCCATAGGCTTTCAGTGAGACGAACAGGAAGAACAGCATCTGCGCGAAGGCGAGCGTGATCATGATGAACTGCACGCCGCTGGTGCGTAAGGACAACGCGCCGATCAGCAGCGCGAGCAGGCCGCCGACCAGGATCGCCGCGGGCAGCGTGATCAGGAGCTGGCCCGTGCCCGGGATCAGGCCGAGGAAGAGGCCGTCATCGACATAGGTGCGGTAGAGGATGCCGACGACATAGCCGCCGATCCCGAAGAAGGCGGCGTGGCCGAAGGACACCATCCCTCCGAAACCGAGCGCGAGGTTCAGGCTGGCGGCGGCGATCGCGTAAATCAGCACGCGGGTCGCCAGCGGCACCAGAGCCGGCTGGCCGAGCGCCTGGACGAGGAAAGGCAGCGCGACGAGCCCGAGGGCGAGCGCAAGCCGCATCAGCGCACGGCCGGTGCTCGGCGCAGGGGAGCCGGGGTGGGTGATGGCGTCCTCAGACATTGGCGGGGAAGAGTCCCTTGGGCCGCACCAGCAGCACCACGGCCATCAGCATGTAGATACCCATCGATGCCAGGCCGGCACCGAGCGCATCGGCCTCCGAGCCGGTCATGACCTGGCGCAGCAGGCCGGGCAGGAAGGCGCGCAGCACCGTGTCGACGAGGCCGACCAGCAGTGCCCCGAAGAAGGCGCCGCGGATCGAGCCGACGCCGCCGATCACCACCACGACGAAGGTCATGATCAGGATCTGTTCGCCCATACCGACCTGCACGGCGAGGATCGGCCCGGCCATCAGCCCGGCGAGGCCGGCGAGCAGGGCGCCAAGCCCGAAGACGGCGGTGTAGAGCAGACGGATATCGACGCCGAGCGCCCGGACCATCTCGCGATGGGTCGCGCCGGCCCGGACCAGCATGCCGATGCGGGTGCGGTTGATCAGAAGGTAGAGCCCGAGCGCAACAAGGAGGCCGACGGCGATGATGATCAGCCGATAGATCGGGTAGGTGAGCCCCGGCAGCAACTGGACCGACCCGTTGAGCACGGATGGCACCGAGACGAAGAGCGGCTGGCGCCCGAACAGCAGCGTCACGCTCTGGTTGAAGATCAGGATCAGCGCGAAGGTCGCCAGCACCTGGTCGAGATGGTCGCGGGCATAGAGCCGACGCAGCACGAAGAGCTCCATCGCCATGCCGACGATGGCGGCCGCGGCAAGGCCCGCCAGGATCGCGAGAAAGACCGAGCCGGTCTGCGCCGCGGCGAAGGCGGCGGCATAGGCGCCGACCATGTAGAGCGAGCCATGAGCGAGGTTGATCACGCCCATGATGCCGAAGATCAGCGTTAGCCCGGCGGCGAGCAGGAACAGCATCACGCCGAACTGCAGGCCGTTGAGCAATTGTTCGAGAACGAGCGTCATTGCAGGTCACGTCCGGCTGGCGACGGGATGGGCTTGAAGCGGCCCATCCCGTCGATGCGGGAGCTTGTCAGTGGTTCAGAGCTTGCAGTCCTTGGCGTAGGCATCGCTGTGATTGCTCAGCACCTTGCCAGAGGTTTTCAGCACCGGCGTGCCGTCCGCGCCCTTCTCGACCTTGAGCGCATACCAGTCCTGGACCGGATGCTGGTTCGGGCCGAACTTGAAGGCGCCGCGGACCGACTGGAAATCGGCCTTGGCCAGCGCCTTGCGCAGCGCCGGCACGTCGGCCTTGCCGCCGGTCGCCTTCAGCGCCGAAGCGATGGCGAGCGCGGTGTCGTAGCCCTGGCTGGCATAGTAGGTCGGCACGCGGTTGTAGGCCTTGGTGAAGGCCTCGACGAAGGCCTTGTTCGACGGGTTGTCGAAGTCGGTGTTCCAGTGCGCGGTGACGCTGAGGCCGAGCGCGGCGTCGCCGACCGCCTTCAGCGTGGTCGCGTCGAGCGAGGGCTCGGCCAGCACCATCGGGGTTTTGCCGAGCAGGCCCGCCTGCTGATACTGGCGCAGGAAGGCGATGCCGAGCCCGCCCGGATGGAACTGGAAGACCACGTCCGGATTGGCCGAGCGGATCTGCGCCATCTCCGGCGCGAAATCGGTCTGGTCGAGTCGCGTATAGACCTCACCGACGACTTCGCCCTTGAACAGGCGCTTGAAGCCGGCGAGCGCGTCCTTGCCGGCCTGGTAGTTCGGGGCGAGGATGAAGGCCTTCTTGTAGCCGAGATTGGTGGCGTGCTGGCCGGCGCTCTCGTGCAGGCTGTCGTTCTGCCAGGAGACGACGAAATAGTTCTCGTTGCACTCCTTGCCGGCGAAGTTCGACGGCGCGGCATTGGGGCTGACATAGAGCGCCCCGGCATCGACGATATCGGGCACGGTCGCGCCGGCGACGTTCGAGAAGACGATACCGGTCATGATCTTGATGCCGTCGGTCTTCAGCATCTTCTCGGCGATCTGCTTGCCCTGGCCGGGCTTCAGCGCATCGTCCTCGACCACGAGCTCGACCGGCGCACCGCCGAGCTTGCCGCCATTCATGTCGATGGCGAGCTTGAAGGCGTCCCGAATGTCCTGGCCGAGATAGCCGCCCGGCCCGGACAGCGTCGTGACCATGCCGATCTTGACCGGCGCCTGCTGGGCGAAGACCGCGGAGGCCAGCAGCATCGAGGTCAGGCCGAAGGAGGCGGCGATGCTTCGTGTCGTGTGCTTGCGCATGATTGTCGAGTTCCCCTGTTTATTGGTCGTTTTGTTCACGATAGTTCCGGCTCGCCCGCCGGGAGAATAATGTCATCCCGCGATACCGGGAAATAGTGCAACGACACTGCGTCACCGCTCGCTTCGACCTTTCCGAAGGCGGGGGACGCGAAGTGATAGGGCGCGACGATCGCCGCTTCCGCCGCGCAGCGACGCAGGATGCGGTCGCGCGTCACCAGCGCCTGGGTCGGGTCGCCGCAGAAATTCGAGTTCAACCCCGTCATGACGAGCTGGATCGGGTGGTGAATCAGATCGGCCAGGAAGCAGACATCGCCCGCCTCGGTCCGCAGCCTGGCGATGGCCATCCCCGGCGAATGGCCGGGCGCAGGCTCGAGCGACAGGCCGGGAGCGATCTCCGCCGGTGTTTCGACACCGGTCAGGACGCCCGCCTCGACGAGCGGCAGCACGCTGTCGACGAAGGCGCCGTGCAGGGTGGCACCGGACGGATCGGCGGCGTGCAGCGCCGACCAGTGATCGAGCTCGGCGTGAGGGACGACATAGCGTGCCTTGCAGAAAGTCGGCCGCCAGCCTTGCCCGTCATGGACCGTGTTCCAACCGACATGGTCGGCATGGAGATGGGTGTTGACGACGAGATCGATGCTCTCGGGCGGAAAGCCCAGCGCCGTCAGCACATCGAGGAAGCGCCCGGAGCGGCGATGCCAGGCCGGGCGATCAGGCCGCTCCTTGCCATTGCCGATGCCGGCATCGATCAGCACGGTCAGGTCCGGCCGGGCGATCAGATAGCTGTTGAAGCTGAGATCGAGCGTGGCGTTCACCGCATCGATGGCGCCTTCGGGCAACTTTTCGGCAGCGGCCGCCAAATCTGCCGGCATCAACGCGCCGAACATCGCCTTCACCGGCCAGCCGATGCCCTCCATGTCGGCGACCCGATAGATCCGGGTCGCGCCGATGGTCAGCAAATCGGCCGTGGCCGAGAGTTCCGGCAATCGCAAGCGCGTCAGCTCGGCCATGTCACGGCCCCGGCAGCTTGCACTGCGCAGCAAAGGGGTCTCCCTGCTCACTCAGTAGCTTGGCCCGGGTGCGCAGGGTCGGCTTCCCGGCTTCGTCCTTGTCGACGACCATGGCCCACCAATCCTGCACCGGATGCTGGTTCGCGCCGAAACGGAAGTTTCCGCGCGTCGATGCGAAGTTGGCCTTCAGCATCGCCTTGCGGAAGGCGGAGGCATCCTTGACGTTGCCGCCGCTGCCCTGCAACGCGGCGGCGATGGCCTGCGCGGTATCGTAGCCTTGCGCGGCATACATCGTCGGCGTCCGGCCATAGGCCTTCGTAAAGGCGGTGACGAAGGCCTTGTTGGCCGGGTTGTCCAGATCCGTGTTCCAGTGGCCGGAGACGTTGAGGCCGACGGCGGCGTCGCCGACAGCCGAGAGGATCGTGTGATCCATCGACGGCTCCGCGACGACCATCGGCACCTTCCCGAGCAGGCCGGCCTGCTGGTACTGACGCAGGAAGGCGATGCCGAGACCGCCGGGCTGGAATTGGAAGACAACCTCGGGATTGGCCGCACGGATCTGCGCCATTTCCGGCGCGAAATCGGTCTGGTCGAGGCGGGTATAGACCTCACCGATGACTTCGCCCTTGAAGAAGCGCTTGAAACCCGCGATCGCGTCCTTGCCGGCCTGGTAGTTCGGCGCCAGCACGAAAGCCTTCTTGTAGCCGAGATCGGTCGCATTCCGGCCGGCACTGCCTTGCATGGTGTCGGTCAGCCAGGAAATGACGAAGTAGTTCTCGTTGCATTCCTTGCCGGCGAATTCCGAGGGCCCGGCATTGGCGCTCACATAGATCGCGCCGGAATCGACGATGTCCGGCACGGTCGCGCCGGCGACGTTCGAGAAGACGATGCCGGTGAACAGCCTGACGCCGTCGGTCTTCAGCATCTTCTCGGCGATCTGCTTGCCCTGGCCCGGCTTCAACCCGTCATCCTCGACGACCATCTCGACCTGCACGCCGCCGAGCTTACCGCCGGCCATGTCGATGGCGAGCTTGAAGGCATCGCGGATGTCCTGGCCGAGATAACCGCCAGGCCCCGACAAGGTGGTGATCATCCCGATCTTGATGGGGGTCTGCTGGGCCAGGGCGCTGCCGCCGGCCAGCAGGGATAACGCAATGCCGAACAGCCTTCCGCGCAGTTTCATTCCAAACTCCGATCGTTCCGGCCTACCCGTCGATCCATTCGACAAGGCATTCCGTGGCGCCGCGCTGTTGCGCGGTCGTGGAGCGCCGTCGGGCGATGGCGGCGCTTCGTGGCCTAGAGTGCGACCCAGCCGGCCGGCGGCTTGCGGCCGGGATGGACAGCCCCGCACTGCTTGCAGGTGCGGGCCTTCTCATCGGCGAAGAAGGCTTCGTAGAGCGGCGGCAGGTCCTTCACGAGATCCCCGACCTTCAGCTCGATGCGATGCACCAGTCCGTTGCATTCGAAGCAGTACCATTCGAAGCCGTCGACCTGGTCGGCATGGCGCGCCGGCTCGACCACGAGCCCGATCGAGCCCTCCTGCGGGCGTTGCGGCGAATGGCGCACATGCGGCGGCAGCAGGAAGACGTCGCCCTCGCGGATCGTGACGTCGTAATGCTGCCCGTTGTCGACCAGCTTCAGCATCATGTCGCCCTTGAGCTGGTAGAAGAACTCCTCCACCGGGTCGTCATGGAAATCGGCGCGCTGGTTCGGCCCGCCGACCACCATCACGGTCATCTGGCCATCGGAGAACACCTTCTTGTTGCCGACGGGCGGCTTCAGCAGGTGCTCGTTCTCCGCGATCCACTTCTTGAAGTTGAAGGCCTTCAGCCGTCCTTCGCTCGCCATATCCGTCTCTCCCGGTTGTTCCATCCGAACCGCGTTTCAGCCAGCCTTCGCCAGAGGCCGGCCAGCAAGCTTCAAGCCACAGCTCTCGAAGGCGGCGCGTGTCGCCGCCTTCTCGGCCTCGGTCAGCTCGAGCAGCGGTGCGCGCACGCGCCCACCGACCTGGCCGAGCAGCTCCTGCCAGTATTTCTGATGCGCATGCGGCTTCTCGGCCGGCCGCGTCGTGCGCAGCGCCTCGCGCACCGGGTTCAGGCTGTCGCGGATGGCATGGGCCTTCTCGACCTCACCGGCGAAGGCGAGATCGGTGTACTCACGCATGCGCCGGTCGGCCGCCGTCTGGATCAGATAGGGCGGCGAGGAGCAGAGATAGACCTGCCAGCCGAGCTCGACGATGTTGTCGAGCCACTCCTCCTCGGAGGCCGTGCTGACCAGGATGCGGTCGCCCGCGAGCCGGGTGAGCTCGGCATACATGGCGCGCGGCACGCTGTACTTGATCGCGACGACGTTCTCGATGTCGGCGAGCCGGTTGCAGAGCTGCGGGCTCATCAGATAGCCCGAGTCCGGGTGGCTCCAGAGGGCTATACCGATATCGACCTGTTCGGCGATGGTCCGGTAGTACTCGTAGAGCGTCTCGTCCTGCGCCTTGAAGAAGTGCAGCAGCGGCGCGTGCACGACGATGTAGTCGGCGCCGACCCTCTGGGCGTGCTTGGCGAGATCGATGACGACGTCCATGTTCTGGTCGGAGCAGGACATGATCGTCTGGCCTCTGCCGGCGGTGGCCTCGACCGCGAGCTCGAAGCTCTTCTTGCGTTCCTCGACCGACATCGCGAAGAACTCGCCCTGCTTGCCGGCGATGAACAGGCCGTCGATGCCGAGATCGTCCGTCCAGTGCCGGATATTCTCGCGGAAGCCGTCCTCGTCGACGGCGAGCGACTGGGTGAAGGGCGTCAGCGCAGCCGCCCAGATGCCCTTCATATTGGCGCGGGTGTAAGCCTTCGCGTCCTTTTTGGCGTATTTCATGCGGCTGTCTCCTTGTCGCCCACGGTCAGATCGCCATGCGGTGCGAGACGGTCTTGATGGTCGTGTAATGCGCCAAACCCTCGGCGCCGCCCTCGCGGCCATAGCCGCTGTCCTTGACCCCGCCAAACGGCACCTCGGCGACCGAGGCCTCCAACGTGTTGATCGAGACGTTGCCGGCTTCGATCTCGTCGGCGAGCCGATCGGCCCGGCTGGCCGAATGGGTGAAGGCGTAGGCGGCAAGGCCGAAGGGCAGGCCGTTCGCCTTAGCGATCGCGTCGTCCAGCGTCGAGACCGGGTTGATCACCGCGAGCGGCCCGAACGGCTCCTCGCGCATGACGCGGGCATCATCGGGCACATCGGCGAGCACCGTCACCGGGAAGAAATAGCCGCGATTGCCGATCCGCTCGCCGCCGGCCAGCACCTTGGCGCCCTTGGCGCGGGCGTCCGCCACCAGCGTCTCCATCGCCTCGATGCGGCGATGATTGGCGACCGGGCCCATCTGCGTTGCGGCATCGAGCCCGTTGCCGACGACGACTGATCGCGCCTTCTCGGCGAAGGTCCTGGCGAAGGCCTCGTAGATCGGCTCCTGCACGAAGAAGCGGGTCGGCGAGGTGCAGACCTGGCCGGCATTGCGCGACTTGCGGATCGCCGAGGCCGTCGCTGCCGCGACCGGATCGACATCGTCGCAGACGATCACCGGGGCATGGCCGCCGAGTTCCATCAGCACCGGCTTCATATGGTCGGCAGCGATCCTCGTCAGGTGCTTGCCGACCGCGGTCGAGCCGGTGAAGGCGATCAGCCGGGTCTGCTCCTGCGGGATCAGATAGGAGGAAATGTCGGCGGGCACGCCGAAGACGAGATTGAACACGCCGGGCGGCAGGCCGGCATCGTGCAAGGCGCGGGCGATATGGAGCGCACCGGCCGGCGTCTCTTCGGCCGCCTTCAGGATGATCGAGCAGCCCGCGGCCAGCGCGCCGGCGATCTTGCGCGCCGGCTGGCTCATCGGGAAGTTCCAGGGCGAGAAGGCCGCGACCATGCCGATCGGCTGGTGCATCACGACATATTTGATGCCGGGCTCGCTCGGGATCACCCTGCCATAGGTGCGCTGGCCCTCGGCGGCATCCCATTCGAAGAACTCGCAGCCGCGGATCACCTCGAGCTGCGCCTGGGCGAAGGGCTTACCATGCTCGAGCGTGATCGCATGGGCGATCTCGTCGATGCGGGCCCGCATCAGCACAGCCGCCTTCAGCATGATCTCGCCACGGGCACGCGGCGACGTCCGGCTCCAGACCCTGAAGCCCTCCCTGGCCGCAGCCAGCGCATCGTCGAGATCGGCGCGAGCAGCGACGGGCACGGCGCCGATCACGCTTTCATCGGCCGGGTTGAGCACCGGCAGGCTGTCGGAGGTCTTGCGCCAGGCGCCGCCGATATAGAGCTGCAGATCGGGATAGGCGGTCATGAAAAGCCTCGAACGGAGCGGCCAGCGGCGCGATGTCGAGGCATGATGGCGGCGGTCACGGCCATATGGAATTCAGCTTATTTGTCTGAATTCAGATGATGTGCCTATAAATTGGCATGGCAGTCACGCTCCGACAGATCCAGGCCTTCCTCGCCGTCGCCGAGCACGGCACCTTCACCAAGGCGGCGGAGCGCCTGCACATGGCGCAGCCGGCTCTGTCGCAATTGGTGCGCGAACTGGAGCAGGCGCTCGGCATCCGCCTGTTCGACCGCACCACGCGCCGGGTCGAATTGACCGAGGGCGGCCGCGAATTCCAGGGCGCCTCTGCGAAGATTGTCCACGATCTCGACCTTGCCATCCAGAATGCCAACGATCTCGCCGAGCGCCGGCGCGGCAAGATCACTGTCGCCGCCCCGCCTTTGCTGGCGGCGGCGATCCTGCCCGAGGCGATCGCCGAGATGCGCGAGCGCTTCCCAGGGGTGCAGGTCGCGGTGCTCGATGCGCGCACCGACACGATCATCGAAACCGTCAGGACGAGCCGGGTCGATTGCGGCCTCGGAACCTTCGCCGCCGTCGAGGACGGCATCGAGCGCATCCCGATGGCGCGCGACCAGCTGATGCTGTTCTGCAGCCCAGGCAGCCGCTTCGCCGATACGAGCGTCGACTGGCGCGAATTGCAGGGCGAGCCGCTGATCACGCTGACCCGCGACAGCGGTATCCGGCTCCTGGTCGAGGTCGCCTATGAGAGCGTCGGCATCCCGCTCGTGCCGGCCTATGAAGTCTCGCAGATCACGACCGCCCTGGCCCTAGTCGAGGCGCGGCTCGGCGTCGCCGTGCTGCCGACCTATGCGCGGGCTGCGGCGCCGCATCGCCGGGTCCTTGCCCGGCCGCTCGCGAACCCGGCGATTGCGCGCGACATCGTCATGATCCGGCCGAGCGGCCGTTCGATCTCGCCGGCGCTGGCGACGTTCGAGACCGTATTGCGCCGCCATGTTCGCCGCCTGACGCCGGCCGACATCGACTGATTTCAGCGCCACCGAAGCTCCAACTGCTAGGAGATGCTCGCCAATTCGGCCTGGAGGAAGGCCATGAAGGCGGGGTCGTCGGCATAGGCGACGTTGACCCGCATCCCGGCTGCCCGCTCATCGCCTTCGGGCTGGTGCCGCTCGGGCATGAACACGGTGCCGGGCGCGATGAAGATGCCCTGCTCCGAGGCGCGGCGCGCCAGTGCGAGATCGTCGAGGCCCGGCGGCAAGCCGACCCAGAGATAATAGCCGCCGCCCTGGCGCGAGAAGATCGGCAGGCCGAGACGCTCCAGCCCGCCGAAAGCAATGCGGGTCGCCTTGCCGATTCGCTCCTTCAGGCGCTTGAGATGGTGGCGGTACTGGCCGCTGGCGATCAGGTCGCTGACCAGCCGCTCCAGATAGCCGGAGGAGTTGACCACGGTCAGCATCTTCATGTCGCCGAGCGAGCGGGCGAGCGCCGGGCTCGCGGCGACATAGCCGATGCGCAGACTCGCCGAGAGCGTCTTCGAGAAGGTGCCGAGATAGATCACGCGCTCGAGCTGGTCGAGGGCGGCGAGCCGCGGCGCGCTCGCCGGCATCACATCGGCGAAGGGATCGTCCTCGACGATGATGAGGTCGTGCTGCGCGGCGAGCTGCAGCAGGCGATGGGCTATCGGCAGGGCGATCGAGCCGCCGGTCGGGTTGTGCGCCAGCGACTGGGTGAAGAAGACCTTCGGCCGATGCCGTGCGATCTGCGCGGCGAGATCGTCGAGATCAGGCCCGTCCGGCAGCCGCCTGACGCCGGCCATCTCGATGCGGGCGAGCTTCAGCTTGCCGAAGAGCGGGTAATAGCCGGGGCTGTCGACCAGCACGGTGTCGCCGGGCTGCAGCAACTGGCGGATGATCAGGTCGAGCGCGTGATTGGCGCCGAAGGTCATCAGGATCTGCGCCGGCGAGACCTGGATCGAGCGCTCGGCCAGCATCAGCCCGATCTGCGTGCGCAGCGGCGCGTACCCGACCGGATCGCCATAGCCGTGCTCGATCGGCAGGTCGCCCTTGCCACTGCGGACACGTAAGTGCCGCCCGAGCTCTGAATCCTCCATCCAGGAGCGCGGAGGACGGCCGTCGCCGACGCGCACGGGATGAACCTGGCAGAGCTGCTCGCGCAGCAGCGAGACGATGTCGATCGCCTCGCTCATATGCGGCGGCGGCGCCTCACTCGGCCGCTGGCCGGGCGCGCGGACATAGAAGCCGGCGCCGCGCCGCGCTTCGAGCCGGCCGTTGGCGACAAGCCGGTCATAGACCTCGACCATGGTGTTCTTCGAGACGCCGTATTCGCCGGCCGCCAGCCGCAGCGAGGCCATGCGCCGGCCGGGCTGGAGCAGCCCCTCGTCGATCATCCGCCCGATCCGGGCGACGATCGCGCCGGTGCGGTTGCTGTCGGCCTGCTCGTCCATCAAGCCTCGCATCTGTACCAGTCAATTGACTGGTACAGAGAATGGGACATTGCGAAAATTGTGCCTTGCCGCTCTCCGGCGATTGTCCGAGCTTGTCAACCGAAGAAGCGCCGCTGCCCATTGCAAGGCGCATGAAAACCCCGGCTGGGGAGGACACGACATGGTGACGGCCGAGGCGCACAGCGCCGCCGGGCGTGAGGTGAACTCGCGCATCGAGAACTACCGCAATCTGAGCTGTGCCGAACGGCTGGCTGAGGCTGTCACGGCGGCCGGGCTGGCCGATGCGGACCGCGCCTTGCTGGCGCAGCCGGGAGCGCTGCCGCTCACCCTTGCCAACGGCATGATCGAGAATGTCGTCGGCACCTTCGAACTGCCGCTCGGCATCGCCACCAATTTCGCCGTCAACGGCAAGGACTACCTGATCCCGATGGCGGTGGAGGAGCCCTCCGTCGTCGCCGCGGCTTCCTACATGGCCCGCATCGCACGTGGTTCCGGCGGCTTCCGCACGTCGAGCGACCGGCCGATCATGCGGGCGCAGGTCCAGCTGCTCGGCATCGGTGATCCCGAGGGCGCCCGCCACAAGCTGCTGGCGGCTCAAGCCGAGATCGTCGCCGCGGCCAATGCCCGTGACAAGGTGCTGATCTCGCTGGGCGGCGGCTGCCAGGGCATCGAGGTCCATGTCTTCCCGCATACGCCGCGCGGGCCGATCGTGGTGATGCACCTGCTCGTCGACGTCCGCGACGCGATGGGCGCCAACACCGTCAACACCATGGCCGAGACGGTGGCGCCGATCGTCGAGCGCATCACCGGCGGCACGGTGCGCCTGCGCATCCTCTCCAACCTCGCCGATCTCCGGCTGGCGCGCGCCAGCGTCACCATACCCGAGGCCGCGCTGGCGACCAAGGAATACTCCGGCCGCCGCATGATCGACGGCATGCTCGACGCCTATACCTTCGCCGCGATCGATCCCTACCGCGCTACCACCCACAACAAGGGCATCATGAACGGCATCGACCCGGTGGTGGTCGCGACCGGCAATGACTGGCGCGCCATCGAGGCCGGCGCCCATGCCTATGCCGCCCGCAGCGGCCGCTACACCTCGCTGACGACCTGGGAAGAGGATCGCGACGGCAACCTCGTCGGCTCGATCGAGATGCCGATGGCGCTCGGCCTGGTCGGCGGCGCCACCAAGACCCATCCGCTGGCGCAATGGGCGCTGCGCCTGCTCGGCGTCACCAGCGCGCAGGAATTGGCCGAGGTCACCGTCGCGGTTGGACTCGCCCAGAACATGGCGGCGCTCAGGGCGCTGGCGACCGAAGGTATCCAGCGCGGTCATATGGCGCTGCATGCCCGCAACATCGCCATCGTTGCCGGTGCCGAGGGCGCCGAGATCGAGGCGATCGCTGCCGAGCTCGCCCGCACGCACGACGTCCGTGTCGACCGGGCGCGCGAGCTGCTAGCGCAGCGGCGCAAGGGCTGACCTTTTTCAGGACTCACCACAGAACCGCATCAAAGCGGACGACAACCGGAGGAACGTTATGGACAATCGCATCACCCGCCGCACGCTCAGTGCCCTGCTGGTCTCGGCCGGCATGGCGCTGTCGCTGCCGGCTTACGCACAGAACGAGATCAAGATCGGCTACAATGCCGACCAGTCGGCCTCGGGCGCGGCCGAGCTCGGCCTCTCCGGCCTCTACGGTTTCCAGGCCGCGATCGACGATTTGAACGCCCAGGGCGGCGTGCTCGGCCGCAAGGTCGTCGGCGTCGTCAGAGACGATGCCGGCGCGCCGCCGAAGTCGATCCAGAACATGAACGAGCTGATCGACAACGAGAAGGTCGCGGCCGTGGTCGGCCCGACCAACTCAGGCAATGCGCTCGCCTGGCTGCATATCCCGCAGCAGAAGAAGGTGCCGGTGATCTCGCATGTCGCGACCGCGACCGACATCACCGCCCGCTACGCCAAGGAGCCGCAGAACTACATCTTCCGGGTCTCGATGGTCGATCGCGAACAGCTCGCTCTACTCGCCGCCTATGCGGTCAAGGCCTCGAAGAGCAAGAACATCGCGATCATCGCCGACACCACCGGCTACGGCCAGGCGGCGACCAAGGACCTGCAGGAGATCCTGACCCTGCACGGCATCAAGCCGGTCGGCATCGAGAAGTTCGGGCCGAAGGACACCGACATGACCTCCCAGCTCGCCAAGCTGAAGGCGGCCGGCGCCGACATGATCATCACCGGCTCGCTCGCCGACGCGACGGCGCAGGTGCTGAAGAGCATGGAGAAGATGGACTACTATCCCGGCCTGCTCTCGACCTGGGGTTCGATCAACACGCCGCTGGTCAACATCGCCGGGCCCAAGCTCGCCGAGAAGACGGTCTTCGCGGCCTCGACCACCGAGGATGCCAGCGACCGGGCCGCAGCGCTGCACAAGCGCCTCGTCGCCAAGCATCCGAACATGCCCGCCTTCGTCTCGGCCGCTCAGGGCTATGACGCGGTGATGCTGATCGCCGCCGCAGTCAAGCAGGCTGGCGGCACGGACGGCCCGAAGCTGCAGGCTGCGCTCGAGAATCTCGGCGCGGTGCAGGGCATCATCAAGAAATACGAGAAGCCCTTCAGCAAGGAGCAGCACGAGGCGCTCGGCGTTGCCGACTTCCATTTGGCGCAGTGGAAGGACGGCCGCGTGGTCAAGCTCGACGACGCCGTGGTGAAAGGGCTGACAGCCGCTGACTTGAAGCGCTGAACCTCTGCAGCTGACCTCCTCCGTCATGGTCGGGCTTGTCCCGACCATCCACGTCTTCGCTTCACTGATCGCATACGGTGTTCAAGACGTGGATACTCGCCACAGGGGCGAGCATGACGGCGTGAGAGTGGAAACGAATTGGCGGGTGGCGGCTACGCGCTGGCTGTTCAGAATGATGGCGCAAACGACCTGAGTCGTGGCGGAGAGACGATGACGGCATTCCTTCAGGCTCTGGCCAGCGGTCTGGCGCTCGGCGCGATCTACGGGCTGATCGCGCTCGGCTTCAACATCACCTACGCCACGACCAAGACCTTCAATTTCGGCCAGGGCGCCTTCCTCGTGCCCGGCAGCCTGGTCGGCGTCTCCCTGCTGCTGCTGGCGGCCGGCAAGCCGCATTTCGGCAATCTGACCCAGGCCGAGATGACGATGACGGCCTATGCGCTGGCGACGATCGCCAGCGTCGTCGTGGTCGGCGCCATCGGCATCGCGCTCTACTACTGCGCGATCAAGCCCTTCGTCGGCGCCGGCGGCCTCAACTGGGTGCTGAGCACGATCGGCTTCGGCATCATCATGCAGAACACCGCGCTGGCGATCTGGGGCCCGGCTTCGATCGCGGTGCCCTCCCCGCTCGGCAGCGATGTCTGGCGCATCGCCGGCGCCGGCATCCGGCCGCAGGAAGTGCTGATCGCGGTCGTCGCAGTCGCCGTGATGGTCGGGCTCGACATCGTCCTGCGCAAGACGCGCTTCGGCAAGGCGCTGCGGGCCGTCGCCTTCAACCCGCAGGCGGCGGCGATCGTCGGCATCAATGTCGAGACGATCGTCATCCTCGCTTTCGTGATCTCCTCGGCGCTGGCCGGGCTCGCCGGCATCCTGATCGCGCCGATCACCACGGCCTCGGTCTTCATCGGCCTCGGCATCGCGCTGAAGGCGTTTTCGGCCGCGATCGTCGGCGGCCTGACCAGCCCGCGCGGCTGCATGCTCGGCGGCTTCCTGCTGGGGATCGTCGAGGCGCTGGTCGGGCTCTGGCGCGCCGAAATGCGCGAGATCACAATCTTCCTGCTGATCATCATCGTGCTGGTCGTCCGCCCGAGCGGGCTGATGGGCGCGCGCAGCGTGGAGAAGATCTGATGCCGGCGCTCGCCCATGCCATCGGGTTGGCGGTGCTAGCGGCAGCGCTCGCGCTCGTGCCCCTGTTCGGCCTCAACGATTTCTACCTGCAGATCCTGTTCACGATCGGGGTGAACTATCTCGCCGCCGCAGGCCTCAACGTCCTCGTCGGCTATGCCGGCCAGAAGTCGCTGGGCCATGCCGGGCTCTTCGCCGTCGGCGCCTATACGGCGGCGATCGCCAATATCGAATGGGGGCTCTCGCCCTGGCTGTCGCTGCTGCTGGCCTGCGGCTTCGGCGCGGTCTTCGGCCTCGTCATCGCCATGCCCTCGGTGCGCGTCTCGGGCCCCAGCCTTGCCATGGTGACGATCGGCTTCGGCATCGTCGTCGAGAAGATCGTCACGGAGTGGACCGACATCTTCAAGGGCCAGGCTGGCTTCTACGGCATCAGCGCGCCATCCATAGCCGGCGTCAGCTTCACCAACCTGCACTGGGTCTGGTTCGTCGGCGCGCTCTGCATCGCCACCCATCTGATGCTGCGCTCGCTGCTCGCCGGGCGCTATGGCCGCGCTTTCCTCGGCGTGCAGATGGCCGAGCCGGCGGCGCAGTCGGTCGGCATCTCCGTGGTGCGGGCCAAGACGCTCGCCTTCGTCATCTCGGCGGTGACCTGCGCGCTCGCCGGCGCCGTCGTCGCGCAGCAGAACCAGTACTTCAATTCCGACTTCATCACCTTCAACCTGTCGATCTTCCTGCTGGTCGTGGTGATCTTCGGCGGCTCGGGCTCGCTCTACGGACCACTCTTCGGCGCGGTGATCCTGACCCTGCTGGACGCCTGGCTGGCGCGCTGGCCGGCCCTGCAGCACTTCACCTATGGCGCGCTCCTGCTGTTCTCGCTCTATCTAATGCCGAACGGCATCGCCGGGGCGTTCTCCGGCCTCGCCGCGCGTTGGCGACAGGGCAAAGTGGTTCCGCCTGCGGTCCCCGGCCACAGCGCTCTGGCGGCAACCACGGCAGCGGCGGCGAGCGGCGAGATCCTCGTCGTCAAGGACCTCTACAAGGCCTATGGCGGCATCGTTCCGGTCCGCAACGTCTCCTTCGCGATCACAGCCGGCAAGGTCCATGCGCTGATCGGCCCGAACGGCGCCGGCAAGACGACGCTGCTCAACCTGCTCTCCGGCCATGTCGCGCCAGGCAGCGGCTCGATCCGCTTCGAGGGCCAGGAGATCGCCGGCTGGCCGGCACATCGCATCGCCTGCCTCGGCATCGCCCGTACCTTCCAGAACCTCAAGCTCTTCGGCGAGCTTTCGGCGCTCGACAATGTCCTGCTCGGCGCGCACCGCCATATCGAGACCGGCTTTGCTGCGTCATTGCTCGGCCTGCCATCGAGCCGCCACGCGGAGGCCACGGCCCGCGCCGACGCGCTGGCGCTGCTTGGCGATCTCGGCCTTGGCGATCGCGCCCATGAGCCGGCGAAGAGCCTGCCCTATGGCCTGCAGCGGCGGCTCGAGATCGCTCGCGCGCTGGCATCGAAGCCGAAGCTGCTGCTGCTCGACGAGCCGGCAGCGGGTCTCAATCCGCAGGAGACGCATGAGCTCGGCGAGGTCATCCGCCGCATCCAGCAGGCCGGCGTCACCGTGCTGCTGATCGAGCATCATATGGACCTCGTCATGGGCATCTCCCAGCATGTGCTGGTGCTCGACTATGGCGCGCTGATCGCCGAGGGACGGCCGGAGGCGATCCGCCGGGATCCCAAGGTGGTCGCCGCCTATCTCGGCGCCGATGACGATGCCGCCCTGACCGGAGACGCCGCATGACCATGCTCGCGATCGAAGGGCTCAAGGTCCGCTATGGCGCGGTCGAGGCGCTGAAAGGCATCTCGCTGCAGGTCGGCCAGGGCGAGGTCGTCACGCTGATCGGCGGAAACGGCGCCGGCAAATCGACGTTGATGCGGGCGATCGGCGGGCTGGCGAAGGTCGCCGGCGGTTCGATCCGCTTCGAGGGTAACGACATCACCGGCATCCGCGGCCATGACTGCGTCAGGCTCGGCATCGGCCATTCGCCGGAAGGGCGCCTAGTCTTCGGCGACCAGAGCGTGCGCGACAATCTCGTGCTCGGCGCCTATGCGCGCCGCGACGAGGATGGCATCGCCAGTGATATCGAGCGCTATTTCGGCGTCTTCCCGCGTCTCGCCGAGCGGCAGGACCAGCTCGCCGGGACGCTTTCGGGCGGCGAGCAGCAGATGCTGGCGATCGCCCGCGCTTTGATGGCGCGGCCGAAGCTCCTCCTGCTCGACGAGCCCTCACTCGGCCTCGCACCACTGATCGTGCGCGAGGTCTTCGCGGTGATCCGGCGGCTGCGCGAGGAAGGCATGACGATCCTGCTGGTCGAACAGATGGCCAATCAGGCGCTCGCCATCGCCGACCGCGCCTATGTCATCGAGACCGGCACGATCACGCTCGAAGGCACCGGCGCCGAGCTGCTGCGCGACGAGCGCGTGCGCTCGGCCTATCTCGGCGCCTGACGATGTCCGCCGACAGCGTCACCATCGTCGAGGTCGGGCCCCGCGACGGCCTGCAGAACGAGAAGGCCGAGATCGCCACCGCGGACAAGCTGGCGCTGATCGGCAGGCTCGCCGATGCCGGCCTCTCTCGCATCGAAGCAACGGCCTTCGTCTCGCCGCGCTGGGTGCCGCAAATGGCCGACCATGAGGCGGTGATGCGCGGCGTCGACCGCCGGCCGGGCGTGACCTATTCGGCCCTGATCCCCAATGAGAAGGGTGCCGAGGCTGCGCTCGCTACCGGCGCGCAGGCGCTCGCCCTGTTCACCGCGGCCTCCGAGAGCTTCTGCAGGAAGAACACCAACTGCACGATCGCCGAGAGCATCGAGCGCTTCCGGCCGGTGATGGCGTTGGCGCAGCGCGCCGGCGTGCCGGTGCGCGGCTATGTCTCCTGTGCGCTCGACTGCCCTTATGAAGGGGAGATCGCGCCCGAGGCGGTCGCGACGGTCACCGCCGAACTGCTCTCGCTCGGCTGCAACGAGATCGCGCTCTCCGACACGCTCGGCCGCGGCACGCCGGAGCGTACCGCGGCGATGGTCGAGGCGGCCTTGCGGCAGGCGCCGGCTGCGATGCTGGCCGGGCATTTCCACGACACATCCGGCCGAGCCATCGCCAATGTCGCGGCGGCCTGGGAGCTCGGCCTGCGCGTCTTCGACGGCTCGGTCGGCGGCCTCGGCGGCTGCCCCTATGCGCCAGGCGCTGCGGGCAATCTCGCCACCGAGCGGCTGGTCGCGCATTTCGAGGCCAGGGGCATCGCGACCGGGATCGACCGCACGCTCTTGGAAGCAACGGCGGCATGGATCGCCAGCCGCCGCGCATCCGCAACCCAATAGCAGGACGGCTTGAGCCGCCCTGCCACGGAGCCCTGATCAGGCGACGAGGAAGCCGGCATCGACCGGGTCGTCGCGGTTGATCGTCCAGCGCGCCGTGCCGAGCAGGCCGGCGGTGCCCTTCACGGTCGGGCGCACCGCACGGGTTCCGTTCAGGCTGGTCTCGCCGATCAGGCAGCCTTCGAAGGTGCCGGAGCCGAGCAGGCCTTCCGAGCGGATCGGCTGGTTCAGCTTCATCAGGCCGCGCGCCTCGTACATCGCCATCATAGCGCTGGTGCCGGTGCCGCCGGGCGAGCGGTCGAGCTGGCCGGCCGAGAAGACGTGGACGTTCTTGTAGAAGGCGCCCTCGATCGTCGGCTCGTGCCAGAAGGTGACGAAGTTAAAGTTGTTGATGTGGGCCGAGGCCGGATGCTGGATCGCGACCTTCTGGCGGAGCTGCTCGCGGGCGATGATGCCGAGGCGCGAGAGCTCGGAGCCGTTCTCCGGCGAGATCCGGAGCGAGGTACCGCGCAGGTCGATGATCCCAAAGTAGTTGCCGCCCCAGACGATGTCGGCCTTGAGCGAGCCGACGCCCGGCAGGTCGAACGGCACGTCCTGCGCCGCGACATAGGCCGGCACGTTCTCGAAGCGGGTCCAGAGCACGTCCGGGCCGTCATTGGCGACCTCGGCCGTGACCAGCCCAGCGGTGGTCTCGAAGCGGATGGTGGTGCGGCCGTTCTCGCCGCGGCGGACGAGGCCGAGCGCGACCATCGCCATGCCGACCGCGATCGTGCCGTGGCCGCACATATGCGAGTACTGGGTACCGTCGATATAGATCAGGCCGGCATCGAACTCCGGGCTCGATGGCGGCGTCAGGAAGACGCCGAACATGTCCTTGTGCCCGCGCGGCTCGCGCATCAGGGCGCAGCGCAGCCAGTCATAGTTCTCCTCGAGGAAGCGGCGCTTCTCCAGGATGCTCGATCCAGCGGGGTACGGAATCCCGCTATGGATGATGCAGAGGGGCTCACCCTCGGTATGCGTGTAGACGACGTCGAAGACATTCTGCTGGCGCATGGTCGGCTCCTTGGGAAAACGATGGGTCGAGAAGGCTATCGGCGGTGCTCGGAGAGCACGTCGAGACCGATGGTGAGGTCGAGCACCACGATGACGACGGCGGCGACGATGATGGTCAGGCCGGAGACCGCGGCGATCGTCGGGTCGATCGTGTACTGGACGTAGTTGAACAGCTTGACCGGGATGGTGGTCAGCTCGGCGGTCGTATTGAAGATGCTGAGCTCGACATTGATCCAGGAGGCGATGAAGGCGAAGATCGCGCCGCTGACGAGCCCGCTGCGGATCTGCGGCAGCGTCACCAGGAAGAAGGTGGTCAGCGGCCGGGCGCCAAGATCGGCCGAGGCTTCCTCCAGGCTGCGCTGCTCGTCGCTGAGCTGCGGCAGCACCGCCCGCATCACGAAGGGCATGATGATCACGACATGCCCGACCAGCAGCGCCGGAAAGCTGCGCACGAGGCCGATCGCGCTGCCGCACTGCAGCAGCGCCGCGCCGAGCACGACATGCGGCAGGATCAGCGGCGACATCAGCGTCTCCGACAGGAGGCCGCGGCCGGTGAAGCGATAGCGGGCGATCGCGATCGCCGCCGGCACTGCCAGCAGCACGGCGACGATGGTCGCTGCGACGGCGAGCAGCGTGCTGATCAGGAAGGCCGAGACATAGGAGGGATCGCCCAGCATCTTGCCGTACCAGGCGAGGGTGACGCCCTGCGGCGGGAAGGCGAGGAAACTGGTCGTGGTCAGCGACGCCCCGACGAGGACGACGAGCGGCAAAGCGAGATAGGCCAGCGCGGCGAAGGAGACGATCCGGACGAGGACTGACACCATCTCAGGCCCTCCTCGGCTCGCCGATGCGTCCGGCAATGGCGACCAGCGCCAGCGTCAGCACCAGCATGGTGATGCTGAGCGCACCGCCATAGTTGAAGTCGAAGACCGAGCTGTATTGCTGGAAGATCAGCATCGAGAAGACGGTGATCCGCCCACCACTGAGCAGCGCCGGCGTGACATAGGCGCTGACCGCCAGCATGAAGACCATCACGGCGCCGGCCATCAGGCCGGACAGGCTGAGCGGGAAGATGATGGTGCGGAAGGTACCGGCCGGCGTCGCGCCGAGATCGGCCGAGGCGTGCTCCAGCGCCGGATCGACCTTGGCAAGCGCATTGCCGACGGCGAGCACGATGAAGGGCAGGAGGATGTAGACCAGGCCGATCAGGATGCCGAGCTCCGTGCCGAGGAAGCGCATCGGCCGCTCGATCAGGCCGAGACCGATCAGGCCGTCATTGACCAGGCCGTTGCGGCCGAGCAGCACCATCCAGCCGAAGGAGCGGACGATATTGCTGGTGAACAGCGGCACGACCAGCAGGATCACGCAGAAGCGGCGCCAGGGCCGCCACTGCACGATGCGGACGAGATACCAGGCGAGCGGATAGCCGATCAGCACGCAGACCAGCGTGGTCAGCGCCCCGATGCGGAAGGTCACCCAGAGCACGTCCCAATGATAGGCGTCGGCGAGGATGCGGACGTAGTGCGCGAAGGTCGGCTGCCCCGCCGGCGTGGTCAGGCTCGCGATCAGGACGACCGCCATCGGCGCCAGGAAGAAGGCGACGAAGAAAGCCGCCGGCAGGGCGCAGAGCAGCAGGACCGGGCGCAGCGCTCCGCTCATCACGCATCCCCCGGCACGAGACGCAAGTCGGCGAGGCGGATATTGGCGAAGACGGATTGGCCCACGCCCAGGCCGGCCAGGGCGGACGGGGCGAGCCGGGCTGTCAGCGTGCTGCCGCCAACGGTGAGCGCTACCGAAGCGTGGCTGCCGACATTGACGATCTCGGAGACAACGCCCTGCAGGGAGATACGCTCGGCAACCGGCTCAGCCGTGAGGAGGATATCTTCGGGCCGCAGCACGCCGGTGAGTTCACCCTGCGGTGCATCAGCGGCGGGAAGGATGATTGCGCCATCGAGCAACGAGAAGCCGGCATCGTCGCGCCTCTCGACCGCGAGCAGGTTGGCATCGCCGATGAAATCGGCGGCGAAGCGGGTCGCCGGCCGGGCATAGATGTCCTGGCCGCGGCCGATCTGCTCGATCCGGCCGCGATTCATCAGCACGATCCGGTCGGCCAGCGTCATCGCCTCCTCCTGATCGTGCGTCACGAACAGGAAGGCGATGCCGAGCCGGTGCTGGATTTGCTTGAGCTCGCTCTGGACCTTCTTGCGCAGCTTCAGATCGAGCGCGCTCAAGGGCTCGTCGAGCAGCAGCAATTGCGGTCGGTTGACGATGGCGCGAGCCAAGGCGACGCGCTGCTGCTGGCCGCCGGAAAGTTGGGCCGGCAGCCGATCACCGAAGCCGGCGAGGCCGACCAGCTCCAGCGCCTCGGCGGCACGCTTGGCCGCCTCGTCCTTGGCGACGCCCTGCCGGCGCGGGCCATAGGCGACATTCTCGGCGACACTCATATGCGGGAAGAGTGCGTAGTTCTGGAACACGGTGTTGAGCGGACGTCGATAGGGCGGCAACCGCGTCACATCCTCACCGGCGAGCCGGATCGTGCCGGCCTCCGGCGTCAGGAAACCAGCGATGCAGCGCAGCAGCGTTGTCTTGCCGCAGCCCGAGGGGCCCAGCAGGGCGATGAACTCGCCCTGCTCGACGGCAAGCTCGATCGCCGTCAGCGCCGGCTGTCCGCCGAAATGCTTGGACAGGCCGTCTATGGCGAGGATGGGGCTCATGCTGCGGCTCGCAATGCTCGTTGCCATCAGCTCACTTGCGGGCGATCTGCCGGTTCCACTCGTCGACGACGCGCGAGCGCAGGCCGTTGATCTCAGCCCAGTCGAACAATTGCAGGTTCTTGACCGAGCCGGACTCGCCCCAAGGCAGCTTGCGCGCGGTCTCGGGCTTGACCGTGACGTTCTTCACGGACGGGCCGAGATAGAGTTTTTCCGCCAGGCAGCCGGAGGCCTCCGGCGTCAGCGCCTGGTTGATGAACTTCACAGCCGCGTCCTTCTTCGGCGTGCCCTTGACCAGATGCAGGCGAGCATCGGTCGCCCAGGCGCCTTCCTTCGGCACGACGAAGCCGATCGGCAGGCCCTTGTCGGCGAGGTCCCAGGCGCCGACGTTGAAATGGGCGCCGATGATCGCCTCGCCGCTCTGATAGGCGTTGGTGGCGGCGCCTGAGGAATCGAAGAACAGGGCGGCCTTGAGCTCCTTGATCTTCTTGAAGGTCGGGGAAAGGTCGCCGGCCGGATGGCCCCAGATCTTCGACAGGAACATCACGAAGGGCACGCCCGAGGAATTCGCCGGCGAGGGGATGGTGACGGCGTCTTCGAATTCCGGCTTCCAGAGGTCGTTCCACGAGGTCGGCACCGCCTTGACCTTCTGGGTGTTGTAGGTGAGCCCGAGCGAATAATAGCCGGTGCCGACCGCATAGGTGGCCGCGCCGCTCTTGTAGATCGCTTCCGGCAGGGTGTTGGCGAGATTGGGGATCGCCGCCGGGTCGAGATTGTCGGTGACTTCCGCGGCAAGGGCGAGCTCGCTGATGCCGCCATCCATCCAGGCGACGTCGATGGTCGGCGCCGACTTCTGCTGCTGCAGCTTCGCCAGCGTGACGGTCGAGGTGCCGATCTCGGCATTGACGGCGATGCCGGTCGCCTTGGTGAAGGGCTCGGCGACGCAGGCTTTGAAGGCGTCGCCCCAATTTCCGCCATACCAGGCGACGGTGATCGACGCGGGCTGCTGCGCCAAGGCAGGCGCGGTAAGCAGGGTGGTGGCGAGCATGGCCGCGGCCAGTCGGGTGGGTCGGGTCATCGTCGTTCTCCTCTGCCGAGCGTCTTTGCGCTTCTGTCGGGATATGTTGGCGCGCAGGCGGCAAAAGGCACTAGAATGCGCCGGCCCAAAATTTGAATAATCACGACATGAGTAACGCGCAGCTCCATCAACCCGCCAGCGATCGGCCGCAGCCCGCGCCAGCGCCTGTCTCGCGGTTGCGGATCGGCTTCCTCTTGCTCGACCAGTTCACGCTCGCCGCCTTCTCCGGCTTGATCGACGTGCTCAGGCTGGCGGCGGACCATGGCGGACGCAGCCGCCAGCTGCATGCGAGCTGGACGGTGATGAGCCTCGACGGCGAGCCGCGGCGTTCGAGCTGCGGCGTCGCGGTCACCCCCAATGCCGGCCTGCTCGACCCGACGGGCTTCGATTACATCGCCGTCTGCGGCGGAAACGACTATCTCAACGACGCTCTCCCTGAGACCCTGCTCGGCTATCTGCGCCGGGCGGCGACATCCGGCGTGCGGCTGCTCGGCATCTGCACCGGCACCTTCGCCATCGCCCGGGCCGGTCTCGCCGGCCCGCGCCGGGTCTGCGTGCACTGGAACGTGCTCGATGCCTTCAAGGAGCGCTTTCCCAAGGTCTCGGCCGGGGTCGAGCGGCTCTTCATCGACGAGGGTGACCTGATCACCTGCGCCGGCTCGACCGCGGCGATCGATCTCGGTCTCTATCTCGTCGCGCGCCATTGCGGTCGCGACAAGGCCCAGCAGGCGATGCGGCACATGATGCTGCAGGACATGCGCCCGGCAGAGATGCCGCAGGCGCATTTCTATGCCGAGCTGGCACCCAATCTCGATGTCCGGGTGCAGCAGGCGGCGCAGTTCATCGAGCAGCGGCTCGACAATCCCCCGCCGATCGCTGCCGTCGCGCGCTATGTCGGCGTCAGCCCGCGCCAGCTCGAGCGCCTGTTCGGCGCCTCGCTCGGCCAGAGCCCGGCCGCCTTCCAGCGCAAGCTCCGGCTCGACTATGCGCGATGGCTGATCCTGAACAGCAAGCGCTCGCTCACCGACATCGCGATGGGCGCGGGCTTTGCCGACAGCGCCCATCTCTCACGCGACTTCAAGGCGGCTTTCCGCGAAACCCCGCGCTCCCTGCGGCAGAAGGCCCTCGCCTGAACCGCCCGCCCCGTCAGAGACAGGCGGCGATCGCCGCGAGCTGTGCATCCAGCGCAGCTCCACGCGCCGGGAAGCGGCCCTCGAGTGCCGATGTCCCGATGGTGAACCCGGCAGCTCCCGCCCGGCGAACAGCCTCGATCTGCTCGGGCCGGTCGATCGAGCCCGCGACGATCACCGGCTTGTCGGTGACGGCGCAGACGGCAGTCATCAGCGCGGGGACATCGACGCCGGAGCGATAGGCGAGCAGATCGAGCCCATCGACGCCGTCCCTACCCGCAAGGGCGCGGGCGCTGGCGGCGATCTCGTCGACCGAGCCGTTCAGCACGCTCGGATGCCCCGCGATCTCACCCGGGAAGGGATAGTAGCGGATGCCGGTGCCGCGCAGCAGCGGCAGGACATCGTCGGCATGCGTCCCGCCCAGCAGATGGTCGACGCCGAGATCGATGGCGGCGCGCACCGACATGATCTCGCTGGCGCGGTCGAGCGAGACGACTTCGAGATAGCTCGACGCGCCGCCGGCCTTGATCATACGGCCGAGTTCCCTGAGCGCGGCGAGCGGAAGCCCGACATCCTTGAAACCGATATGGCGGATGCCGGCCGCGAGCGCGGTCGCGACATGGCCGGCCGCCTCCGGCACCGTCCGGTCATGGCGCGTCAGCATGAAGATGAAGTCGAGATCAGCCATGGCGATGATCCTGGTCGCGCGCGGCCGCCAGACGGCACGCATAGTCGAATGCAATTTCGAAGCTGGCGGGATCGGCAATGCCCTGCCCGGCAATGTCGAAGGCCGTACCGTGGTCGGGGCTGGTGCGGATGAAAGGCAGGCCGAGCGTGATGTTCACCCCCTTGTCGAGGCCAAGATATTTGACCGGGATCAGGCCCTGATCATGGTACTGCGCGACGACGATGTCGAAACGGCCGGCGCGCGCCTGCATGAAAACGGTGTCGCCGGGCCAGGGACCGCTCGCCTCGATCCCTTCGCGCCGCGCCGCCGCGACCGCCGGGGCAATGATCTCGATCTCCTCGCGGCCGAACAGGCCACCCTCCCCGGCATGGGGGTTGAGCCCGGCGACGGCGATGCGCGGGGCTGGCAGACCGAGCGCCTTGCCGCCGGCATGGGCCAGGCGAATGGCCGACATCTGCGCCGGAAAATCGGCCCGTTCGATGGCCTCGCGCAGGGCACAGTGGATCGTGACGAGAACGGTGCGGATCTCGTCATTGGCGAGCATCATCGCGACCCGGTCTGCCTTGCCGCGATCGGCCAGGATTTCGGTATGGCCGGGATAGTCGAAGCCTGCGGCCGCCAGTGACTCCTTGTGGATCGGCGCCGTGACGATCCCGGCGACCTGCCCGGCCGCAGCCAGGTCGGTGGCCATGGCGATCGCGTCGAACGCGGCCTTGCCGCTTGGCGCATTGACCGTGCCGAGCGGAGGCAATGCGTCGAGCCGGGAGGATGCAAGGATATCGATCGAGTCCGGCTCGCATGCCGCCTCGCCCATAGCCGCGACCGTCCGGAGCTGGAGCGGGCTGCGCAGGAGCGTCAGGGCATGGCGCATGACCAGCGGATCCCCGATCACGATCGCAGGTCGCGCCTGGCCTTCACCCGGCGGTGCCTTCTCAGCCAGCCGCCGGGTGAAGAATTTCGCGACGATCTCCGGCCCGATGCCGGACGGATCCCCCATGGTGATCGCAATGGGCTGGACTGTCGATCTCATCGGCGATCTCCGGCTGGTCCTGGTTGGACGACAGGCGCCGCGCTCCGGAAAGCGGCATTGGCGTCACCCTCGCTGCCAATTCGGGGGAGATCGCTCCTCGCCATATCCGTGAGAATGGCAGAATCCGCAGCACTGAAAATGCATATGATCTGACGAATACTGGTGATAATTGATCACCAATGAAGCGCTCCGAAATCCCCTCGCTCGACGATCTGCGCGCCCTGGAGGCGGTGGCTCGGCTCGGGTCCGTGCGGGCTGCCGCGGCTGAGCTCGCACTGACACATGGTGCCGTCAGCCGGCGGGTTACGAAGCTCGGCATGGATATCGGCGTGTCCTTGCTCGAGGCGGATGGGCGCAGCGTGCGGCCCACGACCGGCGGCGAGACCCTGGCGCAGGCGACAGGCCAGGCGCTCGGCCTGATCTCGGAGGCGCTTGCGGCAATCCGGACAAGCGCCGCGCCAACACCGATCGTGCTCTCCTGCGAGCGATCCCTGGCGATGCGCTGGCTGATCCCGCGCCTCTCCGAATTCCAGGATGCCTATCCGGCGATCGAGGTGCATCTGTCGACGGGCGGAGGCGCGCTGGATTTCGCGCGTGAGCGGGTGACGCTCGCGATCAGACGGCTGGATTTCGCGCTCGATCCGGGCTGGGTGGTGACGACGCTGATGTCAGAGCGGATCGGCCCGGTGATGCCGCCAGCGCTACGCCGGGCCTTCGACAGCGGCGACTATGTCGCGCTGGGATCGCGAACCCGGCCGCAGGCCTGGCAGGACTGGCTCGACGGGCATCCGGACGCCCCTCGGCCCCGCTCGATCCGGCTGCTGGACCATCATTTCCTGATGATGGAGGCCGCGCTCGGCGGCCTCGGCGTCGCGCTCTCGCCGCAAGCGATCGCGGCGAACGACGTTGCCGCAGCGCGGCTGGAGGCGCCCGCCGGCTTCTCTCCGGACGGAACCGCCTATGGACTCATCCAGCCCCGAGCTTCGGCGACCAGCGAGGACCTGTCGGCGCTGCGGACCTGGCTGATGACCCAGGCCGCAGCGCTGTAAAGCGACGCCGAGGCTCCGTTCGCTCAGGGGATGACCGGTGCGCGGTAGGTGAAGGTATGCATCAAGGCAACCGCGAGCAGCATCACCACCGGGAAGTGGATGAAGAACTGCATCGAGGTGTAGCCGATCAGGTCCTTCGACTTCAGCTTGAGCACGCCGAGCAGCGGCAGCATCCAGAACGGATTGATGAAGTTCGGCAGAGTCTCCGCGATGTTGTAGACCATTACCGTCCAGCCGAGATGCGCGCCGATCTCATTGGCGGCCTTCATGATGTAGGGCGCCTCGATGATCCATTTGCCGCCGGCCGAGGGGATGAAGAAGCCGAGGATCGCCGAATAGATCCCGACGATGAAGGAGAACACGCTGGCATCGCTGGCGAGGCTGACGAACCAGTGCGCGATCGTGTCGGACAGCGAAGCGCTGCCGGCCTTCACCCGCGTCAGCATATAGGCGATGCCGCCATAGAACGGGAACTGCAGCAGCACGCCGGCGACGCTCGGCATCGCCTGCGAGAAGCTGACAAGGAAGCTGCGCGGGCGCCAGTGCAGCAGCGCGCCGACGAGCAGGAAGACGAAGTTGTAGGTGTTGAGGCCGGACATGGTGATCAGCGGATTGCCGGACTTGAAGGTCTCGTAGAACCAGCCAGCCGCCAGCACGACGATCAGGATCGTCAGGAGTGGGCTGAATTCGAGATAGTCGCCCGGCCGGGTCGGCTTCTGCTCGGCCTTGACGTCGGTGAGGTCGACACCAAGATCCGCCGCCGTCCTGGCTGACGCATCGGACGGGGTGGTGAAATAGCAGATCGCCGCCGAGAGCGCCGTGCCGACCACGATCACCGTCAGGTTCTGCCAGGTCAGGATCGTCTCGTAGAAGCTGATCACGCCGGTGATCGGCATCAGCGAGGGCGGAATGCTCGCCGGATTGGCCTGCAGCTGCGCCGCCGAGGAGCTGATGCCGAGGGTGAAGCCGAAGCCGAGCCCGAGGTAGCCGGCTGCGCCCGCCGCGCGATAGTCGAGGCGAATGTCGTTGCGCCGTGCGATCTCGCGCACCAAAAGGCCGGAGAAGATCAGGCTGACGCCCCAATTGACCAGCGAAAGCAGGATGCTCACCACGCCGACGAAGACGACGGCACCACGGCCGCTGTCCGGCACGGCAGCAGCGCGACGCATCAGCGCCGCGACCGGCGGCGACAGCGCGACGATGTACCCGCCGATGGCGACGAGCGCCATCTGCATGGTGAAGGGGATGATGCTCCAGAAGCCCTCGCCAAAGGCGGTGCTGACCGCGACCGGCGAGCCGCCATGTGCGATCGCCGCGAGCGCCACAGCCACCGTCGCCAGCAGGACGAAGATATAGGCGTCCGGGAACCAGCGTTCCGAGAAGGCCACCATGGTCTGCGACAGGCGCACGAGGACGCCTTCGCGCGGCGGTGCCGCGCGTTCGTTCAAAATCGTATCTGTCATTGTCCCCTCTTATGGCGGTTTGCCGCCGTTGGTTTGCAATCAGGCGTCGAGAACGAGGTCGCTGAGCGGGACCGCGCAGCACGTCAGGCAATCGTCGGCCTCGCCGTCATAGGGCGAGAGATGGCTGGCCGTGCCGGAGACGACGCGCAGGCGGCAGCTCTCGCATTGGCCGCTGCGGCAGCCGCTCGGCAGCGACAGCCCGGCCGCCTCGGCGGCATCGAGCAGGCTGCCTGATTGCACCGACCAGTCGAAGGATGTCCCGCTGCGCTCCAGAACGATGCGGCGCGGCGCCAGATTTGAGGGTATCTCGATCTGCGAGACGAAGACCTCGCTGAAGACGTCGAAACCGGGCAGGCCAGTGCTGGCCAAGGCAGCCCTGGTGTCGGCGACGAAGCCGTCGGGCCCGCAGAGATAGGCCAGCGGCCGGCGCGCGCCGGGCGCGAGACGGAGCCTCGCAATGTCCGGCCGGCCGGCGTGGTCAAAGTCGCGTCCGAGCCGATCCTGCTGCCGCGGCCGGGTGAAGGCCCGGATCACCCGCAACTCCGGAATGCGGCTGGCGATCATCGACAGCCAGTCGCCGAAGGGCTGCTCGGCCCCGTTGCGGCAGATGTAGACGAGCTCGACGGAGGGCGGACGCTGCTCCGGCGCCATCCGCGCGAGCGCGGCGAGATAGCCGATGAAAGGCGTGATGCCGACACCGGCTGCGACCAGGATCACCGGGCGGGCGCCGGTCAAAGGCGGGGTGAATATCCCTGCCGGCGGCTGCAAGGTGACGATGCTGCCCGGCGCGAGCGCGTGCAGCCGCGTCGACATCCGTCCGGGCGGCATGCCGTCGCCGCCGGCCGCGATCCGGCGCACCGCGATCTCGTATTCGGTGGGGTTCTCGGCCGGGCCGGTCAGCGAATAGCTGCGCGACAATCCCGTTCCGGGCTCGGTGACCTGGACATGCTGGCCGGGCAGGAAACCGGGCAGCAGCCCGCCATCGGCGGGAGCGAGGCCGAAGGCGAGGACATCCTCGGCCTCGTGCCGGCGGGTGCTCACGCGGAAGGCGCGCTCGCCCGCCCACCAGCCGCGCGAGGCGGCGGCGTCGCGGATGATCTCGCAAGCCACCGCCCGCAGCGGCACCGAGCCGCTGATCGGGTCGCGATCGCGATCGGACAGGATCGCGTTGATGTTGCGCGTCGCCGTCCCCGTCAGCGCCCCACCGGGACGCCCGAGCGGCGTGCACGCCTCCCACCAGCCGAACTCGGCGATCACGGTCCCTGCCGGCAGAGTCGGCTCCAGCTTCGCCCGCAATTTTGCCTCGCCGCCGCGCGTGCGCACGGTCACCCAGTCGCCGGCGACGATGCCGCGCTCCTTTGCATCCGCCAGGCTGAGCTCCACCGACGGATCGGGCGCCTTGCGCCTGAGCGAGGCGACATGGCGGTGCGACGAGTGGACGAACCAGCCGGACTTGGCGGTCGAGAGCAGCAATGGCAATTCGGGCGGACGCCCCTCCGCACTCGTCGGCTCGACATGGCAGGGCAGCGCCGGATGGCCCAGCGCCAGCAATTGCTCGGAATAGATCTCGATCCGGCGGCTCGCGGTTGGAAAGCCGGCGACGCCGCCGTCCCCACGAGCCGCGGCGTATTTGCGCTCCGGGTTGGGCTGCGGCACGCGAATGCCGCCGGGTTGGGCGCGCAATTGCGCGACGCTGAGCCCGAGCGGCTCGAGCTGGTGGTTCCAGCCGGCCTCGATCGAGCCGCCGAAGAAGGCCTCGGCATGGCCGAGCCGGCAGGCCAAAGCGAGGGCGATGTCGTAGTCCGCTCGGACATCGCCGCGCGGCGGCACCATGGCCTGGCGCAACTGGATGTGCTCGACCGCCGCCTGGCTGATCTCGAAGCCGAGCCGCAGCGCCTCGCGCTCCCAAGGCATGCTCGCTGGCAGGACGATATCGGCCTGCTCGGCGGTCGGGTTCATGAACATGTCGACATGGACATGGAAGTCGAGTGCCTGCAGCGCCGCACGATTGCGCCCGGAATCGCCCTGCGACACCACGAAATTGGTGCCAAAACTCATCAGCGCGCGGACACGATAGGGCTCGCCCTCGAGCACGGAGCGGCAGAAGTCGCGGGCGGTGATCCAGCCCTTGGCCGGCGGGCCCAATGGCAATTCGGCAAGTCCGAGGGCCTTGCGCCGCTGCGCTTCCGGCAGAAGGCCATAGTCGTTTACGGCGCGGAAAGGCGGCGCGCTCGTCCAGACATTGCCGCCGATGCGGTCGCTCGCACCGGTCAGCGCATAGAGCGTGCCGATGGCGCGCTCGATCATGGTCGCGTTGGAATGCTGGCCGACGCCGGTCCAGGAATGATAGGCCAGCCGTGGCGAGCCCTCGAACAGACCGTAGAAGCGGGCAAGGTCGTCGGTCGCGAGCCCGGTAATCCCCGCGACATGCTCGGGCGTGAAGGCGGCAGCCTCGCGCGCCAACAGCCGCATCACGGTGGCGTAGGCGATCGCCCGGCCATCCGCGCCCCGCAGCGTCGCCTCACCGTCGAGGACGATATCCTCCGGCCGATCCAGCGCTCCGCGCGTATCATGAGCCTGCGGCGAACCATCCGGCCGCAGCAGCACGAAGGCCTCGGCCGCGCCGTCCGGCCAGAGATCGCGCGCGCGCAGCAGGCGCCCGGTCGAAAGATCGACCAGCATCGGCGCGTTCGTCCATTGCCGGACGAAGGCGTCGTCAAAGCTGCTGTTGGTCAGGAGATGGCGGATCGCCCCCATGGCGAGCGCCCCGTCGGCGCCGGGGCGGATGCCAAGCCAGAGATCGGCGCTCTCGCCAGCGCCGCCGCGCTTGGGATCGACCACCGCGACGGTCGCGCCGCGCTTGCGGGCCTCGGCGATGCGGGTCGCCTGCGCCAGCCAGGTCCGCGTCGGGTTGTGCCCCCAGAGCACGATAGCATCGGCATTGTCATAGTCGGCAGCACCGATGCCCCGGCCATAGGTCAGGGCCTGGGCGAAATCCTTGTGCCAGCCGCAGATCTCGACGGCATAGATCAGGTTGGGACTGCCGAAGCAGCGGATGAAACGCTCGACCCATTCGAAGCTGTCGACCATCGGCGTGCCGCTCGGCGTCGTCACCGCGAAGGCCACCGTCTCGGCCCCGGTCTCGCGCCGGATCGTGCCGAGCCGATCGGCGATCGCGTCGAGCGCCTCCGGCCACTCGATCTCGACCCAGCCCGGCGATGCGGCGCCGCGCGGCGTGGTCCGTTTCAGCGGCTTGGTCAGCCGCAGCGGACTATCGACCAGTTCGGGGGCTGCCCGCCCCTTGGCGCAGAGCGCCACCCCGGTCGGATGCGCCGGGTTGGTCGCGACGGCGACGAGACGTCCGTCCAGCACATGGTTCAGCGAACCACAGCGGGAGCGGCACAGGGTGCAATAGCCCTCTTTGACCTCGGTATTCCGCATATCGGACATAAGGTAGTGTATTACGCGTGACGCGCTACTTCAAGTCCGAGATGCGACTCGCCATATCCTGGCGGATCGTGGCAGAGAGCGCCGATAAGTCGGCGCAAGGTGGGGAACGGATGCAACTGGTCTCGGGAGACGCCAATCTGCGCGAACAGGTCGTCGATCAGCTGCGGATCGCGATCGTCTCCGGCGAGATGCCGCCGGGCACAGTCTGCTCGGTGCCCTCGCTGGCACGCACGCTCGGCATCTCCACCACGCCGATCCGCGAGGCCCTGCTCCAGCTCACCTCCGACGGGCTGCTCCAGCCGATGCGCAATCGCGGCTTCCGGGTCGTCGACCCCTCGCTCGACGAGTTGCGCGGCATCTTCGAGGTGCGCATGCAGCTCGAAGCATCCGCCTTCCGCAAGCTAGTCCGGATGGGGGCCGACGATCTGTCGGAGCTGCAGGCGCAAGCCGACGCCATCGCCGAATCCGTCGAGACCGGGGACGTGCCGCGCTATCTCGCCGCCGACCGGGCCTTTCATGCGGAGCTTCTGGCGCTCGCCGGCAACGAGGTCCTCGCCGACATCGTCCTGCGCCTGCGCGACCGGATGCGGCTCTACGGGATCCGATCAGCCCATGGCCTGGAGCGACAAAAGGCCTCGGTGCCGGAACATTATCGCATCATCGAGGTCATCCGGCAGGGGCTGGAGGACGAAGCGGAGGCGCTGATGGCCAGCCATGTCATGGCCTGGGAGCCGATCTTCACCGAGGCGATCGCGCAGAGAAACGCACAGCCCGGCTAGAGCTAGAGCTTCAACATCGCGTTCGGTATCGAGGCGATGGAAAATATCGGGCGGTGGAGAGCAACGCCACACCGCATCCAGTTGGCCTGCTGCCGGTTCTGTGGACGCTCAGTGAAGCTAATCCGACCTTCTTTTCGAACTCGACGGGCTAGGGATTTCGCCGCGCAACCTTTAGGCGTCGCAAGGCGGCACGGTGGAAATCGCCGCTCAGTCGACCTTGATCGAAGCGCTCTTGGTGATTTTCGCGTAGCGTTCCGTGTCGTCCGCAATCCGCTTCGCGAATGGCGCCGCCTCCATACCGACGGTCTCCGCGCCCACCGTCGCCAGACGGTCTTTCAAGGCTCGATCGGACAAGGCCGTCCGGACGTCTGTGCCAACTTTCTCGACGATCGCAGCCGGCGTTCCCTTCGGCGCGAAAAGCCCGACCCAGATCGAGGCGTCGAACTCCGCCAATCCGTAATCCTTGGCCGAGGGCCAATCAGGCGCTAGTGGAGTGCGCTGCGCCGTCGTCATGCCGAGCACTTTGACCTTGCCGGATTTGACATGCGGGAGGGCCGAGGAGACGGCCAGAACACTGACCGGCACCTCACCGGCGGCGATCGCTGCGGCCGCGGGTGCGCCGCCCTTGTAAGGCACATGCAGAAGCTTCGTATCCGTGAGCATCGCGAACCATTCCGCGGTCAGATGGTTCATGGTGCCAGGGCCGGGCGACGAATACGCGACGTCGGTCGGCTTGGCCTTCGCCGCCGCGATCAGCTCCGGCACGGTGTTGTAGGGCGCGGCCGCATTCGCGGCCCAGAGCAGCGGTGTGTTGGTGACCATAGCAACGGGAAGCAAATCCTTTTGCGGATCGTGATTCAGCTTCGGGTAGATCGCCGGGTTGATGGTGATCTCGCCATTCGTCGCCATCAGCAAGGTGTACCCGTCAGGCTGCGCCCTGACGACCGCATCGACGCCGATCGTGCCGCCTGCCCCGGGACGGTTCTCTACGACGACCTGCTGGCCCCACATCTCGCCCAGCTTCTGGCCGAGCACGCGCGCAGCGATATCCGTGACACCGCCGGGCGCGAAAGGGACGACCATACGGACCGGCTTGGTCGGGAACTCCTGAGCAGCGAGCGGCGACCCGGCAAGGCCAAGCAACCCGGCCAGAAGAGCAATCCTGCGCATTTGAAACCTCTTGCAATTTCAGATCGGCCGTGAGCGCGGCCATGGAGCTGGCCGCGCCTCGAGACAGATCATTGATCTGGCTTCAGGCCGATCGTCTTGACCAGTGGGCCGAAGCGAGCGTCCTCGTCCTTGTAGAACTTTCCGAGTTCGGCAGGCGAGGAGCCGACGAAAACCACACCCTGCGGAATCAGCTTTTCGCGGACGTCTGCCTGCTGGACGATCTTGGCGATATCCGCGCTGATCTTGTCCACCACGGTCTTCGGAGTGCCCTTCGGTGAGGCGATCGAGGTCCAGGATTGGGCCTGCAGATAACCGTAGCCCGCTTGTTCAGAGGTCTGGACATCCGGCAATTGCTCCGAACGGCCCTCGGCCAGCACTGCGATCGCGCGCAGCTTGCCGGCCTTGATGTTCGGCATCACCTCGGTCGGCACTCCCGCGTAGAACTGCAGCCGGCCGGCAACGAGATCGATCACGCCTTGGCCGCCGCTTTTGTAGGGCACGTGCACAAGGTCGAGTTTCTCGCGCCGCGCAAGCATCTCTCCGATCAGGTGCGGCGTCGTGCCGGCGCCTGGCGAAGGATAGGCCAGGCCGGGATTCTTGCGCGCGTATTCGACCAGATCCTTCATGTTGTGGATCGGGAGGCTCGCGTTCACCACCATGACAAGCGGATAGTAGGATACCAGCGAAACCGGGTCGAAGCTCTTCTCCGTCGAGTAGCTCAGGTTCGGATAGACATGCTGGGTAATGATGAAGGGCGGCGGCGCCAGCAGCAACGTGTAGCCGTCAGGCGCGGCGCGGGCGACCTGCGCCGTGCCGACAGTCGTGGTCGCCCCCGCCTTGTTCTCGACGACGACGGGTTGGCCCCACATCTCGCTGAGCTTCTGCGCGATGCTGCGTCCCATGATGTCGGACGAGCCACCGGGCGCCATGGGAATGATCAGCGTGACGGGTTTGGAGGGATAGCTCTCGGCAGCCGCCGAGGAGGCCGAGAGCAACAGACCAGCCCCGGCCAGTGCAGTTTTCCAGGTCATGTCGCTCCCCTTATTGATCTTAAGATATGAACGTCAGACAATCTTCACAGGCTGGCTGTGGCTGTCAACTGCAGATGCGATGCCAAAATGCGCGCTTCAGACCGGTGCGCCGGCAGTCTTCTCCATCGCTTCATGGGCGTAACGATTGACCGGCCTTTCCACACCGAGGTTTTCCCGCAGGGTCCGACCCTCATATTCGGTGCGGAACAGACCGCGCTCCTGCAGCACGGGCACAACGAGATCGACGAATTCCTCAAGCCCGGTCGGCAACACCGCCGGCTGCACGAGGAAGCCGTCGACGGCACGGCTCTGAAACCAGAGTTCCATCTGGTCGGCGATGTCTTCGGCCGTGCCGATGACGGTGCGCTGCCCACGCGCTCCGGCATAGTGCTGATACATCTCGCGCGGCGTCAGGCGATCCCTGAACATATGGAAGTAGCGCGGATTCTTGTGGCTCATCATGCGCTCGGCCACATCATCCGGGAACGGTTGGTCATCGGGGTAAGGGCTCAAATCCATGCCACCCAGGGCATTCGACAACAGCTCGCGACCGACGTCCGGATGAATCGAGTCTTGGAGGAATTGATGCTTCTCCTGCGCTTCCCGGCGGGTGCGCCCGACGATGGCATTCAGCCCGGGCATTATCTTGATCGAATCCGGAGCACGCCCCGCCTTCGCGACACGAGCCTTCATGTCTGCATAAAAGGCCATGGCCTGCTCCAGCTCGGGGACATGCGAGAACATGACCTCGGCCGTTCTTGCGGCGACGTCCTTGCCGACGTCGGAAGCGGCCGCATGGGCGAGCACGGGATGCCCCTGAGGCGGGCGGGCCACGTTCAGAGGCCCCTTGACCGAAAAGTGGCGGCCCTTGTGGTTGAGCGTGTGTAGCTTGGCCGGATCGAAATAAAGTGCGCTTTCGCGATCTCGCAGGAAGGCGTCGTCCTCCCAGCTGTCCCAAAGCCCCTTGACGACCTGTACGAATTCGACGGCGCGATCGTAGCGCTCGTTCAGTTCATAATGTTCCTCGCGCCCAAAATTCCAGGCTTCGGAGGCGTTGGCCGAGGTGACGACGTTCCACCCTGCCCTGCCGCCGCTGACATGGTCGAGCGAGGCATAGCGCCGGGCGATATTGTACGGTTCGTTGTAGCTGGTGGTCGATGTCGCGACCAGGCCGATATGCTTGGTTCGGGCGGCGATACCGGAGAACAGGATCATCGGATCGAAGAACGCCATGTATTGCGGCCAACGCTTCAGCGCATTCACGTCGCCATCGCGCACCGTGATGGCATCGGCGATGAACATCAGGTCGAAGAGACCGCGCTCGGCAGTCTGCGCGACCTCGACATAGTGCTCGAAATTCGTTCCGGCATCGATCTGGGCATCGGGATGGAGCCAAGCCGCGACATGATTGCCCGTGGGATGAATGAAAGCGCCGAGCTTGATCTTGTCGGTGCGCGGGGAAACGGTCATCGAGGCCTCCTTGTCTGGTATCGGTCAGCCGCCTCCGTTCGCCTCCGCGGCCGCGCCGGGAGCGTGAGACATACCGACTGTGAGGAAATGCGGCCGGCTGCCGTGCCGGCCGCGTAGCGGGCTCAGTTCTCGGGCTTCAGCCCGATGGATGTCACGAGCGGCCCGAAGCGAGCGTGCTCCTTGTCGTAGAAGCTCTGCAGATCCGCCGGGCTCGATCCGACGAAGACGGCGCCCTGGCTTTCTAGACGCTCGCGGAAGGTCGGCACGGCGATCGCTTTCGCGATGTCGGCACTGATCTTGTCGACCGTCGCCTTGGGCGTGCCCTTCGGAGCGATGATCGAGGTCCAGGTGGTGGCCTGGAGATAGGGATATCCGGCCTCGGTCGAGGTCGGAACGCCGTCCAGCAGCTTCGAGCGCTCGCCGGCAAGAACCGCAATGGCCTTGAGCTTACCGGCCTGGATGTGCGGAATGACCTCTGGCGGCGAGCCGGCATAGAACTGGAGGCGACCGGCAAGAAGATCCAGCACGCCCTGCGCAGCCGAGCGATAAGATACGTGGACAAGCTCGAGTTTTTCCGACCTGGCCAGCATTTCGCCCATCAGATGCGGCGTCGTGCCGGCGCCGGGCGAAGCATAGGAGACGCCTGGCGTCTTGCGCGCATATTCGACGAGCTCCTTCGTCGACCCGATCGGCAGGCTGGGATTCACGACGAGGATCAGCGGATAATAGGCAACCAGGCTGATCGGAGCGAAATCCTTCTGCGAATCGTAAGGCAGGTTCGGATAGACGTATTTCGTTGTGACGAATGGCGGCGGCGCGACCATCAACGTGTAGCCATCGGGCTGGGTACGCTGAAATTGGATCGTCGCCATCGTTGTCGTGGCGCCGGGGCGGTTTTCGACGACGACCGGCTGTTTCCAGGCTTCGGACAATTGCGCGGCCAACGCGCGTCCCATGATGTCAGAGCCGCTGCCGGGGCCGTAGGGCACCACCAGCGAGACCGGCCTCCCCGGAAAGTCCTGCGCGGCCGACGGCATGGCGTGCAGGAGCAATGATGTGGCTAGAAAAAGGACGGATGCCCACTTCATATAGATCCCCTTCTGTTTAGGCTCATGCGACGGTCGTCGGGAGCGGCTTCGGGCGGAATCCGAGCTGGCTCTCGAAGCGATCCGCGAAGCGCGGCCAGACTTCGGGGTTGGCCAGGTGAGGCGGAACCTCGCCACTGAGCAGCGCCACCCACTGGCGTGCGGCCGACGCCGCCATTTCGCGCAGCGCTTCGTGGGTCATGCCCGCGATATGCGGCGTCGCGATCACATTATCGAACTGAAGCAGCGGATGATCATGGGGCGGCGGCTCCTTGAGGAACACGTCGATGCCGGCTCCGGCGATCACGCCCTCGCGAATGACCTCGGCCAGATCGTCCTCGACGACGATGCCGCCACGAGCGGTGCAGATGAAATAGGCGCCGCGCTTCATCCGCTCGAAGGCAGCCCGGTTCATCATTCCATAAGTCTCGGTGCTCCGGGGACAATGAACCGAAACGAAGTCGCTTTCGCGCAGCAACTCGGCCAGCTCGACCTTTCGCGCGCCTCGCTCCGCCACCTCCTCCCCTGAGAGATAAGGGTCGCAAGCCAGCACCTGCATGCCGAACAGCTTCGAGCAAATCTCGGCGACGCGCCTGCCGATATGGCCGATGCCGACCAGCCCGATGGTCGTGCCGTGAATGTCGTTTCCGATCTGCGCGTATCGATCGACCCCGGCAGCGGTCCGCAGGCCCTTGTCGGAGACAGCGATGCGCTTGGACAGCGCAAGCATCAGGCCGAGAGTGTGCTCGGCAACGGCCTCCTTATTGGAGCCCGCTTGGTTGCAGACGGCAATTCCCGCACGTGTGCAGGCCTCGAGATCGATCACATCGAAACCGGCCCCCGTCGATTGCACGGCAAGCAGGTTCGGGCAGGCTTCGATCAAGGCGGCGTCGGCGAGCCAGGGGCCGCGCAGGTCACCACGAGTCGAGACTTGGTAGCCGTGCATGCGCCGGAGAACCGCCCGGCTGGCTTCGACCGGGTCGTCGAAGCTCAGCCTGCTGAGTTCGATGTCGGGGCTTCCGGCCAGCATCTGCTCGGCGACGGGATCGAGCCAACGCTCGAAGAAGGCGACTCGCTTGATGTTGGCAGTCATCGGCATGGGTCCCCGAAGCCGCGCCAAGAGCCTTGCCGCAGCCTTTAGAATGAAAGACGATCTGACAATCGGCGAATGGAGGCGAGCTTGGGAAACGAAAAGGTTTCAGGAGGCCATGAATCGCTTTCATGGGGGCAACGCCGTCCCGGAAACCGCAGAGTGAGGCGATGAGCGACCGCTACCTGCCATCGCTGGCTTATCTGCGCGCCTTCGAGGCGACGGCACGGCATCTGAGCTTCACCAGGGCCGGGGTGGAGCTCAACCTGACCCAGACCGCGATCAGCCATCGCATCCGCAGCCTCGAGGAACTGACGGGCACGCGCTTGTTCGACCGAGACCACGGCGAGGTCCGTCTGACGGCGATGGGTCGCGACTACCTGGAAACCGTGCGCGGCACGCTTTCGGCGCTGTCACAGGCAACCAGCCGCATGATCGACCGACAGAATGCAAACTCCCTGGCCATCGCGACCCATATCAACTTCGGACTGAAGTATCTGATCCCAATCCTGCCGGATTTCCGGCGGCTACATCCGCGGGTCGCACTGCGACTGATTACCGTTCCGAGCTTTGAGCCGGCGCAGCGGCGGCCGGACCACGACGTCGCGATCCGCTATGGCGCCGGCGAATGGCCCGGTATGGCGAACTATCCATTGGGAGGCGAAGAGTGCTTTCCGGTCTGCGCACCCGCATTGGCCGGCGCCATCGCCTCTCTTTCGGACCTGCCGAGACAGACCATCATCCGAACGCCATCGGCACTGTTCGGTGACGACTGGCCGCAATGGCTCGAGGCCGTCGGCGCGCGAGTGACGCAGTTCGACGATGAGATCGTCTGCGACTTCCTTTATGCCGCGGTCGAGGCGGCGAGCAGTGGGCTGGGCGTCGCGATGGGGCGTTCCTCCGTGGTCGGCGAAGACATCGCACGTGGGCGGCTCGTCGCACCGTTTGCGAAAAGACTGCCGCTCGCCAGCGGCTATCACCTCGTGATCGCCGAGGATGCCGCGGACCGCCCCGCAGTCCGGATGTTCCGCGAATGGCTGGTATCGCGGTTTCCTACGTTCGCATCGGTCAGCGGAACAGGGCCACCGGCGCCAGCGTGAGGGCCGGTACATAGGTGAGCAACATCAGGATGCCGAGATAGATCAGGAAGAAGGGAACCACGCCGCGATAGAGCTCCGGCAGGGGCGTCTTGAAGATTGCATGCGCGGCGAAGAGGTTGAGCCCGAAAGGCGGCATGAACATGCCGATCGCCAAGTTTACGGTGACGATGATGCCGAAGTGCAGCGGATCGACGCCGGCCTGCGCCGCAATCGGCGTCAGCAGCGGGGCGAGGACGAGAATGGCCGCCGGCGGCTCGAGAACGCTGCCGACCACGAGCAGAAGCACATTCAAGACCAGCAGGAGAAGCCAGGTCTCCAGGCCGAGCTTGTCGATGAAGGCGACCAGCCCTTGCGGCAGGCCGCTGGTCGTGATCAGCCAAGCATAGGCACCCGCTGCCGAGACGACGATCATGATCTGCGCAACGAGGACCGACGAGTCGAGCACGGTCTTCCATAGATCGGCCAGCGTCATCTCCCGGTGAATCAGGACGGAGACGACAGCAGAGTAGACGCAGGCGATGCCGGCCGCCTCGGTCGGGGTGAAAACCCCGCCATAGATGCCGCCGAGGATCAGGATCGGCGCCAGCAGCGCCCAGACCGAGCGCTTCGCGGCACGGACCACAGCCTCCCGGCGCGGCGGAGCGCCGGACGGGATGCCCTGCAGCCGCGAGCGGATGACGACATAGATCGCCAGGGCGGAGGCGACGATCAGGCCCGGAACGATGCCGGCGAGGAACAGCTCCGTGACGGATTGCTGCGCCGCGATGGCATAAATGATCATCGGTATCGAGGGCGGGATGATGACGTCGATCACGCCCGTCGCTGTGACGAGGCTCACGCCGAAGATCCGACCGTAGCCGCTCTTTTCCAGCGACGGCAGGGTCAGCTTGCCGATCGCCGCGACGCAGGCGACGCTCGAGCCGGACATCGCGCCGAAGACAGATGCCGAACCGATCGTCGCCAGTGGCAGCGAGCCGCGGACGCCACCGACAACCGACATCACGAGCTCGATCAGTCGCTGCGCAATGCCTCCCTTGGCCATGATGTCGCCCGCCAGGATGAAGAGCGGCACGGCGAGTAGCGCAAAGGCATCCAGGCTGCCGAACATGGCGGTGTGGACGGCCCGAAGCGGGGCATCGCCGAGAAGCATGATGCCCGTGCAGGTCGCCACCATCAGAGTGGCGAAAATCGGCGTGCCGATGGCCAGCAGCGAGATCGGCAGAACGAAGAAGACTGCGGCGCTCAAGGCTGCACTCCATGAGTCTCGGAGTGGCAGGGAACGACGAGCCGCAGTGCCGTCAGAATGGCGGTAAGACCCAGGCCGATGCCGACACAACTTTGCGGAATCCAGACCGGAAACTCCATCGCCTCGCTACGCTGGTCGAAGCCATGCAGCATGCTCACGACCGTAAAGCTCTCACGGGCGACGACCGTGCAGACGGCGATCGTGATCACGGCGGCCAACGCCGCGCCGCCCCGACGCAGGGGCGGCGAAAGCCTCTCAAGCAGCAGGTCGATGCGGATATGGGCATTGTTCCAGGTGACGCTCGCCAGCGCACTGAACACGACCAGCACCATCAGATACAGCATGGCCTCCTCAGCCCAGCTGATCGGCCGGGAGAAGAAGTATCGCCCGGTGACATTGACACCATTGATCGCCACGATGGCGATCAGGCCGAGCCCGGCGATCCGGGTGGATGCCCAGGCGACGGCATCGCCGAAGCGCCGGGCGATGCCGATGACACCGAGGCGGGCGGATTCGCCGTCTCTCGTCTGAGCCTGGGTCATGCCTTGCTCTGGGCGGTCTTCTGCAGCAGCTCGAACAGCGCCTTCTCTGGCGGCTTGCGCGACGTGACCTCTTCGCCAATCGGCCGCAGCAGCTTCATGAGTTCCTCATGCTCGGCCGCCGAGATGTCCGTGATGGTGCCGCCACTGGCGGTCCAGAAGGCCCTCTGCTTGGCGATGAACTCCTTGGTCCAGCCATGCACTTCGGTGCTTGCTTTCTGCCCCGCCTCGGAAACCGCCGCTTGCAGATCGGCAGGCAGCTTGCCGAACCAGGATTTGCTGACGACGGACACGACCGTGACCATGGCCTGATTCGTCTCGACCAAAAATTTGGCCGCGTCGTAGAAGCGCAGCGCCGTCAGGACCTGCAGCGTGCTCATCACGCCGTCGATGGTGCCCTGCTGGAGCGCGGGAAGCACTTCACCCAAAGGCATCGGCACGGCGGTGGCCTTGAGGCGCTTGAGCTGCTCCGTCTGGATCGGAGAAGCCAGCACGCGGATCTTCTGGCCAGCAAGATCGGTGAGTTTCTCGACCTTGGTCCGGGTATTGAAGACAGCGGGTCCGCTGATGAACAGGCCAGCGCCCTTCAACCCCTTGTCTTCGCCAAGCGCCAGGAAGGCCTTGTTGAATTCAGGGTCCTGAAGCGTCCGTTCCGCGTGATCGACGTCCTTGAACAAGCCGGGAGCGCCGAGTATCTCGAAACGGCTGTCGACGCCGCTCAGGAATTCCGGCGGCCCGACGAAGCACTGGACCGATCCGAACTGTGTGCCCTCGATCATGCGCGGGATCGAACCGAGCTGGCTCGCAGGGTAAATCTCCGGCTTGATCCGGCCACCGCTGCTCGCCTCGATAAGCCTGGCAAAGATCTTCATCCACTCGTGCTGAGTATCGTTCAGCGTTGGCGTGCCGATCTTCATAACCGCGGGAGCCGTTTGGGCCCTGAGTATGCTCGGAGCAGCCAGAAGCGAAGCAGCTCCGATCACAGACGTGACAAGGCTGCGCCTGGAAGGCGTTGTTGTGGTCATGGTCTTGAACCCCTCGTGGTGGCAGGCCTCTGCGGGCCCTTGAGATGAGGTCGGGTGCGGCGTCAGTGGCCGGCGCCCCCGAAATCGTGCAGGATTGTGTTGTGCGCGACGCGCACGCGTTTGACCGTCTCCGGCGTATTGCGGCTGCGGCCGACGAAGCGGGGAATGCCCGCCGTCAGGACGGCGCCCACGGCGGGAACGTCACCGTTGCGCAAGCCGGCGAGCGCATCCTGTTGCGACCCGCCTGCACAGGCGTCGATGACGACGAGGTCGGCATCCTTGCCCGGTGCGATGATGCCGCTGTTGAGGCGATAGACGCGCGCATTGCTGCCAGTCGCCGCTGCGATGGCGATCTCCGGCGCGACGCCGCCCAGCGAGGCGAGGTGGCTGATGGTGTAGAACATGCCGAGCGGCATGATGCCGCTGCCGGTCGGCGTATCGGTCGCGATGAGCAGGCGCTCTGTCTTGCCCGCCTTCGCCAGCAACTCCGCAACGAGCAGGGTCGTCCGGAGATTGCCCGCGGTGCAGACCTGCATCGCGACGTCAGACTCGTTGACCAGCCGTGGGAAATCGGAGTCCGGAATCGCGGTCGGCCCGCCATTCACGTGATAGGAGACATCCGGGGCGATCTTCAGGACGTGATCGGCCCAGATGCCCGACGACCCGGGAATCGACGAACCGCCCGTGTGGACCATCGAGACCATGCCGTGCAGGCGTGCCATGGCGACGAGTGGCGCGTAATCATAGGGCGTCGGAAAGGCACCGAAGCCGGCCTTCACCATCCAGACGCCCAGCTTCTTCAGTTCCGCGAAATCGGCTTCCGTCAGGCCGGGCTCAAGTATCAGCGATCCCGCATGAACCCGCATGCCACCAGGGCGGTAGGTCTCGAAGCACTTGCTGGCCGCGACCGCCAAGGCCTTGACGCCATCGACATCCTTGGGCCGACCAGGAACATGGACTTCCGAGGCGCTGATCGCGGTCGTCACCCCACCATGCACATAGCTTTCGAGAAAGCCGACCGTCTTCTGCCGGGGGGTGTAGTCGCCGAAGGTGATGTGGACATGCGAATCGATCAGACCCGGGATCGCGGTCGCGCCACCGGCGTCGATCACGACATCGCAGTTCGCCACCGCCGCAGCCGATGCGGTTCCGACCGACTCGATCAGCCCGTCGGCCGTGACGATCGTATCGCCTGGCACGATTGGCGCAGCGAGGTCGCCGCTGACGATGGTCCCAAGATTGACGATCGCGGTCCGCATCGGTGGCTAAGCCCTCTCTTCAAACGCCGCTTTCGCGGCTCATGACTTCCGCATGCGTCAGGCCGCCGACGCGGGCATTGAGACGCCCCTCGCTGGAGAGGCAGAAGATCAGCGCCACCTCGTCCGGCATCGGCGTGTCGGGCAAGGTGAGCGCCATGCTGTCGTAATGCGAGCGCACATAGACGTCATGCTTGTGGTTCATTGGGACGTCGATCGGCGTTCCCGGCGCGCCGATTTTGGTGACCGAGGAGATCCAGGCCCTCGCGCCGCCGATGGCGTCGCGGATCGGGTTGGCGAAGGCCGTTGTCAGCAGCGCATTGGCGTGCTCTTGCTCGCCGTTGAGGCCGACGATACCGCCCTTGCCGTAGCTCTGGACCTCACGACCGCCGAGCGCCTCGACTGCCAGTTCGCCCATGCGAGCACCCACGGGAATGCTGGCTTCGATCAGCGGCTTGAGATCGGCGACATAGCCCTTGCCCGCCAGCGGATTCTCGACGATGGCGACGATGGCAACCTTCCGACGCGAAATCTCGGCCTTGACGCCCGAATCCTCGTGGCGGTCCTCAACCAGGACAAGCGTTCTGCGAATGTTGAGCTGCATCGTGGGCGTTTCCGGAAGCTTGACTTCGATAAGCTCCGGACTATGTCTTTGTCAGACAATTTGTCAATCGGAAGATAAATCATGCAGACTAAAGGATCCGCTATCCTGTTTTCCGAGATGACTCCCGGCGCCGATTTCGCCGAGGAGTTTCATCGTTGGTACGACGAAGAGCATATTCCGATCCGTATGGACTGCCCGGGCTTCGTCAGCGCTCAGCGCTACGGCCGCACCGACAGGGACGGGTTCCTCGCCGTCTACGAACTGGACGATGCCGCCGTGCTGTCGTCTCCGCCCTACAAGGTAATCAAGGACACCCCGTCCGAGCGGACCGCCTGGATGCTGAAGAATGTGGCCGGCTTCACCCGCTATCTCGCCTCCGAGACCTCGGTCCAGGTTCGCGATGGCATCGATCGGCCCATGGATGCACATATCCTTTACGCGGTAGCATTTAATGTGCCTGATGAGGCCGCTGAGGATTTCGATTCCTGGTACGAGACCGAGCATGTCCCATTGCTGATGGAGTGCGAAGATTGGCTCATGGTTCGGCGCTTCCGGGTTACGGATGGAGTGCCCGAAACCTTCACCCATCTCGCCCTTCACTATCTTGCCGACATGCGGGCGCTCTCGTCTCCCGCCAGGGAAAAAGCGAGGAAAACGCCGTGGCGTAACCGGCTTGCAGCGAATGAATGGTTCAAGGCGAGCTACACCACGTTTCAGAAACATGGTCGGCGACAGGTTGGACGAGGTTGAAATTGCGACGTAGTGATCTTCGGGTTCTGCCGAGAACGGTCCAGCAGCTGACCGTGGAGAAGCTTCGAGCGGCTATCCTCGCCGGCGTGTTCAAGCCTGGGGAGCGCCTGATCGAAGTGGATCTGTGCGAGATGCTGGGCGTCAGCCGGCCATCGGTCCGCGAGGCGCTCAGGAGTCTCGAGGCCGAGCGGCTCGTATCGATCATACCCAATCGCGGCCCGCAAATCCCGATCCTGTCCTGGGAGAATGCCAGCGAGATCTATCGCGTGCGCATGCTGCTCGAGGGCGAAGTCGCTGCGCTCGCGGCGGAACATGCCACGCCTGCCGACTACAAGACCCTGGCCGCGGCGCTCAATGCCTTCGCCAAGGCCGCGAAGCAGGATGATCCTGATGGACGGCTTTCGTCCACCGGGACCTTCTACGACGAAATGATCAGGCTCTCCGGCAACAGCATCATCGACGAGACCCTGCGCGGCCTCTACGCGCGAATAACCTTTCTCCGCAGCCGCTCGATGTCACTTCCCGGACGCGCCGAGAAGAGCCATGCCGAGATGAAGGCGATCCTCAACGCGATCGAGACGGGCGACTCCGAAGCGGCTCGCGCCGCCGCGATCGAGCATGTCCGGCAGGCTCATGCAGCCGCCAAGATCGCGTATGATTCCGAGGGGCTGCAACGGCCCAGCGCTGCCTGACCGCCCTCCGCAGGCATTCAAGCGACACCGGCCCGGCTTCGCCGGGCCTTTGCCGTTGCCGGCAGAATAGGCACTGAGCAACACTGCTCAAAAAACAGCCCAAGCTCGCGTTGACAGCTTTGTCTGACAATCTTAACGTCAGCTTCTCTGCTAGCTCAGCTGACGCGGATAATGACCCTTACCGAACCGTTCCGGACGATTGCGGAAATCTTCGAGAAGGCCTCTCAGGCCCTGCGGCCGGAGGTTTGGGATTATCTCATCGGCGGCTCGGAATCCGAGGCGACACTTTGCCGGAACCGCTGGGCACTGGACAGTTATGAATTCGTTCCGCGCGTGTTGCGGGATGTTTCAACCGTCGATCTGAGAACTTCACTTCTCGGACGACAGAGCGCACTGCCCGTGTTCCTTGCGCCAGTGGGCTCTTTGCGCCTCTTCGATCACGACGCCGCAGTCGCCTCGGCGACCGTCGCTGCAGCGGCCGGCGTTCCCATGTTCATGAGCATCATGGCCGAACCGTCATTGGAGGCGGTCAGGCAGCAGGTGCCAAAGGTCGATCTGATCCTGCAGCTCTACATGCGTGGTGGACGCGACTGGCTCGACGGTGTGGTGCAACGCGCCGAGGAGGCCGGCTGCGTCGCGATCTGCCTGACCGTCGATACGGCCGTCTATGGGCGGCGGGAGCGCGATCTGCGCAATCGCTTCTCGCCGGCCACCGCTGTTGACCGGGCCAATCTGGATGATCGCAAGAGCGTCCAGATCGTTCCGGAACAGGCGAGCCTGTCCTGGGAAACGGTCGCCTGGCTGCGCCAGCGTACACGCCTGCCACTGATCATCAAGGGCGTGATGACAGCCGAGGATGCGTCGCTTTGCGCGGATCATGGCGTGGATGTCGTCTACGTCTCCAATCATGGCGGGCGGCAGCTCGACCATTCTGCCGCCGCCATCGATCAACTCGCGGAGATCTTTCCGGCCGTCACAGGCCGGTGCAGCGTATTCATTGACGGAGGGATGCTTCGCGGCACCGACGTGCTGAAGGCGATTGCCCTGGGAGCCGACGGCGTCGGCCTCGGGAAGGCGCAAGGTGCTGCCCTGGCGGCCGGCGGCAGCGAAGCGCTGCAGCGCTTGATCCAGATCCTTACCGAAGAGATCGCGACCGCGCTCGCTCTCCTCGGCTGCTCATCCTTGTCGCAACTCGGTCCCGGTCATCTGCGCAGGAGCGCGCCGGTCCAAGTCCCGACGGTATTGTCCACGCTCCGTCTGCCGGCATCAGAAGCGGCACGGAAACAAGGCTGGTGGGGTGGAGGAGCCCGGCTGGCCGGCATCACCTGAGAGATCATGACAATGAAAAAAATCGAACGCCCCAACGTGACGCCCTCGAACACCGTGGGATGGGGCAGCGACGTCGCCGCTCAAATGCTGCGCGAGCTCGATATCCCCTATATCTCGCTCAATCCCGGCGCGAGCTATCGCGGCTTCCATGACAGCCTGGTCAATCATCTCGGCAACACGACGCCGCAGATGCTGCTGTGTCTCAACGAGGACCATGTCGTCTCCATCGCGCACGGCTATGCGAAGGTGACCGACAAGGCGATGGCCTGCGTGCTGCACAGCAATGTCGGGCTACTGCACGGCGCGATGGGCGTCTTCAATGCCTGGTGCGACCGCATGCCCATGATGGTGATCGGCGCGACCGGCCCGGTGGCTCCCGAAAAGCGCCGTCCCTGGATCGACTGGATCCACACTGCCAAGGACCAGGGCGCCCTGCTCCGCGACTACATCAAATGGGATGACGAGCCGCGCTCGGCCCCGGGCATCGTCGAAGCCTTCCTGCGCGGCTCGCAGCTCACCAACAGCCAGCCGACCGCCCCGGTCTATATCTGCCTCGATGCCGGCTTGCAGGAGCAGAAGCTCGACCAGCCGCTCAAGGTGCCGAGCATCGAGCGTTATCGGCCGGCCCCGTCGCCGCGTGCCAATGCGGCCGACATCGATGCCGTGGCGTCGCTCCTTGCCGAGGCGAAGAACCCGCTCGTCCTGTTCGGCCGCGGCTCGCGCGAGCAGGCTGCCTGGGACCGCCGCGTCCGCCTTGCCGAGCTCGCCGACGCCTCCGTGATGACGTCGATCCGCGAGCGTTCGGCCTTCCCGACCGACCATGGCCTGCACGCGGTGCCGCCTTCCTACTGGCTGAGCCCGGCCGCCAAGGAGATCGTCAAGAAGGCCGACGTCATCGTCTCCTTCGACTGGGTCGACCTCAACGGATTCCTGCTCCAGGTCAGCCGCGACACGGAGAATTTCCCGGCAAAGATCGCGCATGTCTCGCTCGATTCCAGCCTGCACCGCGGCTGGAGCATGGACTATTTCGGCCTGCCTCCGCTCGACGTGCCCGTGGTCGCCGGCGCCGACGGCTTCGTCGAGGACGTGCTTGCAGCCCTCGAAGCCAAGCTGGGCGGCAAGGCGAAGTGGGACGGCAAGAGCCGCAACACCCATCCCGAGCCGGCCTTCAGCGAGAACGCCGAGAAAGAACTGGCACCGCGCGATATCGAGGTCGCCCTCGCCAAGATTCGCGGCGAGCAGAAGTTCACGATGGCCCATGTCACGATCGGCTGGGCCGGCAATGCCTACCACTTCCGTGATTCCTACGACTTCATGGGTCATGATGGCGGCGCTGGCCTCGCGGCGGGTCCCGGTCTCACGGTCGGCGTGGCGCTCGCAATCAAGGACATTGATCCGACCCGCCCGGTCGTTTCGGTGCTCGGCGACGGCGACTTCATGCAGGGCGTCACGGCGCTCTGGACGGCTGCGCATTATGGCCTGCCGGCGTTGTTCATCATTTCGAACAACCGCTCGAACTTCAACGACGAGATCCATCAGGAAGCCGTCGCGAAGATGCGCGGCCGCCCGCCGGAAAACCGCTGGATCGGCCAGCGTATGACCGATCCGGTCGTCGACTTGGCGGCGATGGCGCGAGCGCAGGGCGTCGAGGCCGAGGGCCCGGTCGGAACACTCTCCGAGCTCGAAGCCGCGATTGGCCGCGGTCTTGCAGCCGTGCGGGCCGGGAAGCCTTACCTGATCGATGCCCATGTCACGCCGGGCTATTCCAACCCGCCGCTGTCGCGAGGCGAATGACCCAGAAGGTCGGTGGCCGGCGCGCTCGCGCCGGCCACTCCAAAATCTGACGAGGGTGAAAGCATGAGCAGCAACTACACGAAATTCTACATTGATGGTGCGTGGGTGGAGCCGCTGGCCCCGAACCGCTTCGATGTGATCAACCCCGCGACGGAAGAGACGGCCGGTCAGGTCAGCCTCGGCAGCGCGGCCGATGTCGATGCGGCGGTCAAGGCCGCGCGCCGCGCCTTCGAGACCTTCGCGATGACGACCAAGGCCGAGCGCCTCGACCTGCTGGCGAGCATCATCGCCGCATTCGAGAAGCGCTTCGATGATCTGGCCGAGGTCATCACAGCCGAGATGGGCTCACCGCTGTGGTTCGCCAAGCAGGTGCAGACCAACACGACGCTGGATCACTTCAAGGAAGCCCACCGCGTTCTGAAATCGTATGATTTCGGCCATATGCTCAGCGACACGACGCGGATCCTGCGGGAGCCGATCGGCGTCTGCGGATTCATCACGCCCTGGAACTGGCCGATCAACCAGATCGCATCGAAATTCGCTCCCGCCCTGGCGGCTGGCTGCACGGCCGTGGTCAAGCCGAGCGAGATCGCGCCGCTCAGCGCCATCCTGCTGACCGAGGTCATCCACGCAGCCGGCGTGCCCAAGGGCGTCTTCAACCTCGTCAACGGAGACGGACCCACAGTCGGCGAAGCGATCTCGTCGCATCCCGACATCGACATGGTGTCGTTCACGGGCTCGACGCGGGCCGGCATTCTCGTCGCCAAGTCGGCGGCCGAGACGGTCAAGCGGGTCCATCAGGAACTCGGCGGCAAGTCGGCGAACATCATCGTTCCAGGTGCCGATCTCGCGAAGGCGATCCCCGCCGGCGTGCTGCGCTCCTTCACCAACACCGGGCAATCCTGCCAGGCGCCGACGCGTATGCTGGTCCATCGCGACCAACTCGAAGAGGTGCTGGAGATCGCGAAGAAAACGGCGGAGGGCGTCGTCGTCGGCGATCCTCTGGCCGATGGCACGAGGCTCGGCCCTCTGGTCAGCAAGGCGCAGTTCGACCGCGTCCAGCACCTGATCGGGGTCGGGATCAACGAAGGCGCGCGTGTCGTCATCGGTGGTCAGGGCCGGCCGCCCGGGCTCAATCGCGGTTATTATGTCCGTCCGACGATCTTCGCCGACGTAACGCCCGAAATGACCCTGGCCCAGCAGGAGATTTTCGGGCCGGTTCTCTCGATCCTGTCCTACAAGGACGAGGACGATGCGGTCGCGATTGCGAACGGCACAGTCTATGGCCTCGCCGGCTATGTCTGGGCAGGCTCGCTGGAGAAAGCCCGCGAGATCGGCGGCCGTCTGCGCGCCGGCCGCATCTATCTGAACGGCGCTCCGCACGACAAGTTGCAAGACGTCGAAGCCCCATTCGGCGGCTACAAGCAATCGGGCAACGGCCGCGAGGCCGGCATTTACGGTCTCGAGGACTTCCTCGAGATCAAAGCGATGATCGGCTACGAGGCAGCCTGATGATCATGGCGACGGACCACATCACGTGGCCCGTCGCCGTCCCCCCCATCGCGGGGCGCCAATTGCAGTGCTTGGCTCCGGCCCGTCCGCTCCGGAATGCATTGATCCGGGGCCGCTCCGGAGCCGCTTCCGATTGCGCAGATATAACGAGGGGAACCATGCGCATCATCAATTATAAGGACTTTTTGACCGGATTGCTGTTCAGCGGCTTCGGAGCAGGTTTCGCGGTGCTGGCGCCCGGCTACTCGCTGGGAACGGCGGCTCGCATGGGTGCGGGCTCGTTCCCGCTGGTGCTCGGTCTGTGCCTGCTGGGCGTCGGCCTCCTCGTGCTGGGCCGGAGCTTCTTCGTGCCCGGCGAGCCGATCACGCCGGGCAAGCTGCGGCCTTTCGCTTGCCTGATCGCATCGATCCTGGTGTTTGCCGCCTTGTTGCAGCCGCTGGGGCTCGTCCTGTCGATCATCCTCCTCGTGATGATCGGCGGCTATGCGAGTCCCGATTTCCGGACGAAGGAAGGACTGCTGCTAGCAGTCGGGCTGTCGATTGCTTCCGCCCTGCTCTTCGTCGTTCTGCTGGGGCTCCCCATGCGCCTCTGGCCCGCGATTTGAGGGGCTGACGATGGAAACGCTATCCAATCTTTCGCTCGGCTTCAGCGTCGCGCTGAGTATCGCCAATCTCGGCTACTGCTTTGCAGGCGTCCTACTCGGCACCCTGGTCGGGGTGCTGCCCGGCCTCGGGCCCGTGGCGAGCGTCGCGATGCTGCTGCCGATCACCTTCACCTTGCCACCCGACTCCGCGCTGATCATGCTCGCGGGCATCTACTACGGCGCCCAGTACGGCGGTTCGACCACTGCGATCCTGGTCAACATCCCCGGCGAATCGTCCTCCGTCGTCACGGCCATCGACGGCTACAAGATGGCCCGGGCGGGCCGGGCCGGGCCAGCGCTCGGCATCGCAGCGATCGGGTCGTTTTTTGCCGGCTGCGTCTCGACGGTCATGATCGCCTATTTCGCCCCACCCTTGGCCGAAGTCGCCTTGCGCTTCGGTCCGGCGGAATATTTCTCGCTGATGGTCTTTGGCCTGATCGCGGCAGTCGTGCTCGCGCGCGGCTCGCTGATCAAAGCGATCGGCATGGTCATCCTTGGCCTGCTGCTCGGGCTTGTCGGCACGGACGTGAACTCCGGGACGGCGCGCTACAGCTTCGGCATTCCCGAGTTGACCGACGGCATCGGCTTCATTGCGTTGACCATGGCAATCTTCGGCATCGCAGAGGTGATCTGTAATCTCGAAGGCGGTCAGGACCGTGACGTGACGGCCCAGAAGATCGGCAGCGTGCTGCCGAGCCTGAAGGACATCAAAGACTCAGCGGGGGCCATCCTGCGTGGAACCGGCCTCGGTTCGCTGCTCGGTATCCTGCCCGGAGGTGGCGCGCTGCTGGCATCGTTCGCGTCCTATACGCTGGAAAAGAAGGTGGCGCGGCCGCCGAAGAATTTCGGCAACGGCGATATCCGCGGCGTCGCCGGGCCGGAATCGGCCAATAATGCGGGCGCGCAGACATCCTTCATTCCCATGATCACGCTCGGCATTCCGTCGAACCCGACCATGGCCTTGATGATCGGCGCCATGATGATCCAGGGGATCGCGCCCGGGCCGACTGTGATGACCGAGCGCCCGGGCCTGTTCTGGGGCCTGATCGCGAGCATGTGGATCGGCAATCTGATGCTGCTGGTGCTCAACCTTCCGCTCGTCGGCATCTGGATCAAGCTCCTGAAGGTGCCCTACCGCCTTCTCTTCCCGGCGATCCTGGTGTTCTGCCTGATCGGCGTCTATTCCGGGAGCAACAGCGTCTTCGACATCTACCTGATGGCTGCACTCGCGGTCCTCGGTTACATCTTCATCAAGCTCGATTGCGAACCGGCCCCGATGATCCTCGGCTTCATCCTAGGGCCGATGATGGAAGAGAATCTTCGCAGGGCGATGCTGATCTCGCGTGGCAGCACGTCGACCTTCTTCACGCAGCCGATCAGCCTGGCCTTCCTGATCGCGAGCGTCGTCCTGCTGATCGTGCTGATCTCGCCCGCAATCCGCAACAAGCGCGAGGAGGCGCTTCAGGAATAACCGGCGGCACCGGTAAACCCTGCCGAAACGAAAAAGCGGCGCCGGTGAGAACCGGCGCCGCTTTTTATGTCGAGGGAGGGAGCAGTCAAGGCCGCTCCCTGACGTGTCAATCCTGGACCGGCGGGAGGCTCAGGGCCCGGTCGACCATCGCACCGGCGCGCTTGAAATCATAGGCGCGCGACATGTTCATCTTCACCAAGAATGAGGCACCGCCGTAGAACTTCTCATATTGCTGGTGCCGGTTGCCGAACTCGCTGCCTATGAAATCCCAAGCGAGACGCATCAGGGCCACGCGCTGGCGAGCCTCGAGATTCGAGGAGCGGTAGAACCGCGCCACATCCTTTGCGGTTTCGGGGCTGTCGAGATCCTTGACCGACGAAGGCAGCGTGATCATTGCGGCGCCCGTCAGTTCCCGGACGATGTCCACCATGCGCGGATTGATCTCGGACTGCAGGGCCATCACCGCGTAGAGCATGTTCTTGGCGGGCCAGATCACGCCTTCTTCATCGACAGTCGCCAGCGATTCCTGCGCGTGCAGCATGCCCTCGACAATTGAGGCCAGTGCAGCAAGCTCACCCATCTGCACCTGAACTGGCGGAACCGCGTCGTTGCCGGTCGCCTCGTTCATGCGCTTGGCCATGCCGAGCAGGAACCGCAGCTTGGTCATGAAGCGCGCCTGCGCCTGGTGGTTGCCGTAGGTATGCGACGGCGTCTTCCACCACTGGTCGCGGCACAGCTCGATGTCGCGATAGATGAAGACATGCTCCCAAGGCACGAAGACCTCGTCCAGCACGACGAAGCTGTCGGTCTCGTCGAAGCGCGAGGAAAGGGGGTAGTCGAAGGAGTTCGTCGCCTGCAGCGCGAAAGCGCGGCGCGAATACAGCTTCAGCCCCGGCGCGTCCATCGGGATCGCGACGCTGATCGCATGGTTCTCAGAACCGGGCTGAAGCGGGTGGATGCAGCTCAAATGCAGATAGTCGGCATAGACGCCGCCGGTGGCGAGCTGCTGGCCGCCCGACACGATGATGCCACCATCGACCTCGCGCACCACGCCTGCATAGAGATGCGGCTCGGACTGCTCATGGGGCGGCTTGCTGCGGTCGACCTGCGGCGGCACGATCGCATAGGCGACATAGAGGTGCCTGTCGCGCAGGTACCTGTAGAAGTTGATGACATTGTCTGCCCAGCGCTGACCCGACTTCGCGAAGATGGACGGCTTGGCCGCATAGCCGGTGAAGAAGTTCGCGACATGGTCGGGGGTGCGCCCCATCAGACCGAAGGTCTGCTCGGCCCATTTCTCGGCTGCGATGCGCTTGGCCTTGAGATCGTCCTTAGTCTGGGGAATCTGGTAGCAGCGAAATGCGAGGTTGCCGGTCTCCTCGACCCGGAACATCATGTCGTCGCGGTTCTCGGGCGCAATCGCGAAATCATAGAGCGCGGCGATCTGCCTGGCGCCCTCGCGAAAGGCAGGGTGCGACGTGGGATCGGTGACGCGTTCGCCGTCGAGATAGACGCAACGCTTACTGGCCTTCAGCGAAGCGAGGAAATCGGCGCCGGACCGCAGTCCGGCTGAATCGCCTGCGGCGGTGGAAAGCGTCATGCTCAGCGCAGTCATGGAAACCCCTCTTTGATGTGATGTGCCCGCCGGCCAGGCGGTTGCATTTCCGGCGACATCCGCACCTGGAATTAGCTACAGAATAGATATAAATATGTATGTGTCAACGATTGGAGTTCGCGCATGAAGCCTGCTAGAGCGGGACCGAGAGCAGCGGGCGGGACGAGGTCGGTGGCCACCAACGAGAGCGCAGACGGCGTGTTCACGCCCCCTTTGACGATTTCCCGAGCCGAGTTTCTCGGACAGGGCAGCGATCGCGCCTTCCGCGAGGCGATCTACACAACGGTGCTGGCGCTGGAGAGCCTGCTAAAGTGCCGCGAAATCTTCGGGCGCGTGCTTGGCCTGACTGGCAGCCAGTTTGCCGTCCTGATGGGAGCCGCCTATCGCCAGGGAGAACATGGGGTTTCGATCCGCGAGCTCGCCGAGCATGTCCGCCTGGCCGCGCCGCACGTTACGACGGAGGTCGGCCGGCTGATCCACAGGGGATTGCTGACCAAGCGCCAGGATGAAGTCGATCGCCGCAGCGTGCTGGTGTCACTGTCGCCCGATGGCAAGGATGCCGTGCGTTCGATCGCACCTATTGTCCGACGGGTTAACGACCTACTTTTCGAAGGCATTTCGGCGGCAGAGCTTGCGATCGTCGAAAAGCTACTGCGCCGCCTGACACTCAACGCCGATCTGATTTTCGCCCAGGTCCGCCGGGGCGACCTGATCGAAGAACGAACCGGATTGGGCGAGGCTCTGCAAGCCTGATCCAACGGCCAGCAGCAGACCGGAGCCGGTGCTCAGCCTTAATGCCAGCGCAGGAGACGGCGGCGCAGCGCCAGCAGGCCGTAGTCGACCAGATAGCCCGTCGCCAGCATGACGAGCAGCAAGGCGAACACAGTCTGCGTCTCGAAGAAGCGCTGAGCGTAGACCAGCCCACCGCCCAACCCGCCTCCCCCGGCGATCATCTCTGCCGTGAAAGCGCTAACGAGAGAGAACGGCACCGCAATCCTGACGCCACTCATCAGGGACGGTAACGTCGCCGGCAAGACGATACGCCAGAGCAATTCGAACCTGGGGGTGCCCATCATCTCGGCTGCCCAGAGCTGCACGCGCGGCACCGTCCGCGCGCCCGCCTCCGCTGCAAGGATGAAGGGAAAGACGCAGGTGATCGCGACCAGCGCGATCTTGGACATATGATCGATCCCGAACCAGAGGATGAAGATCGGCAGGAACGCAACCTTGGGCGCCGGAAAGCCGAGCGCCACCAGCGGGTCGAACAACCACTTGGCCCAGCGGGACCGCGCCATCCAAAAACCCAGCGTGATGCCGACAGTCATGGCGATCGCCAACCCGGCAGCGGCCCGATGCAAGCTCGTGAGCAGCGGCCCCAGGATCTCGCCCGTGGCGACTAGTTGCGGAAAGCTCGCCAGGACGCTGGACAGCGGAGGCAGGAAGACCGGCTGAACCCAACCGGCGCGCGCCACGGCTTCCCAGGCGATGGCGACGAGGAAAAGTGGGTAGGAGCGAAGGATGACGCCGATGACCTGCGCGGGAATGCCACCGTTCGACGGCGCTTTGACTTCGACGGAGCTGCTCGCCATCTTACGCTTTTCCTTCCGCGGGCTCCTGCCAGCGCAGCAAATGGTCGCTGAGCGCCGAGAAGCCGCGATCCGCCGCATATGACACGAAGACGACCGCCGCGATCGCCGCGAACATGAAATCGTAGGCGCCGTTCTCGCCATAGAGGAACAGCAGCTTTCCGACGCCGATCTTGGCGGCGATCATTTCCGCTGCGATCGCGATCAGGAACGCGAATCCCAGGCCGATCCGAAGGCCGGTGAGGATGCCGGGCAATGCTGAGCGCAGCAGGACATGAGGAAGCAGCCCGGCCTCGCTCGTGCCCATGGCGCGCGCGCTCCAGAGCAGAACCTTCGGTGCTCCCTCCACGGCATGATAGGTGTAGACGATCATGGGCAGCATGGTCGCGAGCGCTACGGCAAGAATGTTTGTGACGTTACCGATGCCGAACCACAGAATGAACAGCGGCACCAACGCCGTCTTGGGCAGCGAGTAGGTCGCCTTCACCAACGGGTTGGCGAAGCCCTCCACCGAGGGGCTCACGGCCATGGCCGTCCCGAGCGGGACACCGATCGCAGCACCGAGTACGAGGCCGCCGAGCGCCCGCAACGAGGTCGTCGCGAGCTCGAGCAGGAAGCCGTCTGCGGTGACGAGTTCGAACAGGGACCGGCCCACCCGCACCGGCGACGGCAGGAAGAGAGGGTCGACCACCTGCAGCGAGACCAGCCCCTGCCAGAGGAGAAGAGCGAAGATGAACGGCAAAATCGCGCTTGCGCGCTTCAGCCAGTCGTAACGAGAGCCGCTCATGCGGTGGCCGTCCGGCTTTCGGTGACCTGCCGGCGGACGGACATCCAGACGGCATTGCGGATACCACGATACTGATCGGTCAGCACGATTTCCTCGCGGCTGCCCGAGCGATCCAGGGCGATGTCGAATTCCTCGACGATGCGTCCCGGACGATGGGACATCACGCAGACACGCGTCGAGAGATAGACTGCCTCGTCGACATCGTGCGTCACCATCACGACGGTCTTTCGATCGGTCTTCCACAATCGCAGCAATTCGTCCTGCATGATTTCGCGCGTCTGCGCGTCCAGCGCCCCGAAGGGCTCGTCAAGCAGGAGAATGCCCGGCCGATATGCGAAGGTCCGCGCCAGCGCCACGCGCTGCTTCATCCCGCCCGACAACTCGCGCGGGAAGGAGTTCTCGAAGCCTCTGAGGCCCATCAGGGTAATGTAGCGCTCGACGATCTCGTTGCGCTCCTGGCGCGGACGACCCGAGCGATCCAACGCATAACCGATGTTCTGCGAGACGGTCAGCCACGGGAACAGAGCGTATTCCTGGAAGACCACCCCGCGATCGAGGCCAGGCCCGGACACCGGCTCGCCGTCGATCCGCATGGAGCCGTCGCTGGCCGGTACGAAGCCGCCGAGCATGTAGAGAAGCGTGCTCTTGCCGCAGCCAGAAGGACCGACGATCGAGACGAATTCGCCTTCCGCTATGTCGAGGTCAACGGCCGAAAGAGCAAGAAAGCTGTCGCCTCGCCGCTGGAAGCGCTTCGTGACCCCGGAGATCACAATCTTCGCGGGGCGCACGGATGCGCTGCCTACCGCTTCCCGGGTGGCCAAAACTGTCATCGGTCGTCTTGTCCGTTCCCGCTCGTTTTCGTGCATTGCATCGCCGAGGCTACAGATATTAAGATCGTATGACAATCTACAAGAGGATGCGATGACGCAGCAAGAGTTGTGGCGCCTGGACGCATACGAGGTGCGATCCCAACTACAAGCGGGCAGCGTCAGCCCGGTCGAACTGGTAGAAGCCGCTGCCGCCCGCATCGAGGCGGTCGAGGGCGCACTCAACGCGTTGCCGACCCTCAGCCTCAAACGCGCGCTCGACCATGCACGCACCCTGATGGCAAAGGACCGGGACAAGCGAGGCGCGGCGCATCTCCACGGTATCCCGATGGTGGTGAAGGACCTGACTGCGGTTGCCGGCGTCCGGCACACCGATGGCTCGCTGGTCCACAAGGATCGCGTCGCGCAGCGCTCCGACCTGCTGGTCGAAAGACTGGAGGCCCATGGCGCGATCGTGCTCGGCAAGTCCAACACGCCCGAATTCGGGGCCGGCGGCAACACGGTGAATGCCGTTTTCGGCGCGACCGCCAATCCGTGGGACTTATCCCGCACGACGGGCGGGTCGTCGGGCGGGTCGGCGGCGGCGCTCGCGACCGGGCAGGCCTGGCTGGCGACAGGCAACGACATGGCGGGTTCTATCCGGATTCCCAGCGCCTTCTGCGGTGTCGTCGGCCTGCGCCCGAGCCCGGGCCGAGTTGCGCATGGCCCGCTTCCGCTGTCGTTCGGAATGCTGAATGTCGATGGGCCGATGGCGCGCACCGTGCGCGACGTCGCCATGATGTTCGACGCCATGGTAGGCGAGCACCCGGAAGATCCGATCTCGTTGCCGGCGCCGACGCAGCCTTTCATGGACGCAGTGGATCACCCGACCATGCCCGCGCGAGTAGCGTGGAGCGCGACTTTGGGCCTGGGACCCGTCGATCCCGATATCCGCAGGGTCTGCGAAGCGTCGCTTGGACATTTCAGCGACGCAGGCGCCCGTGTCGATGCCGCATCGCCGGACCTTACCGGGGCGGAACTATGCTTCCGCGTTCTCCGCAACGCGCAGCGTGCGGCCGCCCGCGAATTACTGGAACAGCAATCCGACCGGCTCAGTCCCGAGATCGTCCATTATACGCGCCAGGGACTGGCCCAGACGGCCGACCAGATCGCTCAGGCAGAGCTGCTGCGCGCCGACATCTACGCTCGCGTCATCCGCTTTTTCCGGGATTACGACCTGCTGGTCACGCCGACGGTCATGGCACCGCCTTTCGACCTGCGCGTGCGCCACCTGATGGAGGTCGACGGCACACGCTTCGATGACTTCTTCAGCTGGCTCGTGCTGACCTATGCGATCACTATCACGGCCTGTCCGGCGATCTCCGTGCCTTGCGGGTTCACGACGTCGGGCCTGCCTGTCGGACTGCAGATCGTCGCGCCGCCACGCTGCGAAGCGAGGCTGCTCTCCGCCGCCGCGCTGTTCGAGCAGGCCGCCGGCCTGAACCGCCTTCTGCCGATCGATCCACGCGGCGCCTCATCCTTCGACCCCCGTCAGCAAGGCAGACCAGAATGAGTTTCTCAGCACGCGAGTTCAGGGACGCGCTCGGACTGTTTCCGACAGGCGTGGCGATCATCACGGCAAAGACATCCGACGGCGAACTGCTGGGGGCGACCGTCAGCTCGTTCAACTCGGTCTCGTTGGAACCGCCGCTGGTCCTGTTCAGCGTCGGCCGCAATGCGCGCGCCTTCGAGCACTGGAACAGCGTCGAGCATTATGCCGTCAATCTGCTCGGCGAAGGACAGAGCGAGCTCTCGACCCGGTTCGCCAAGCCCATGACCGACAAGTGGCAGGGCATCACGCCGATCGAGGGAGCGGCAGGGCAGCCCTTGCTGCCGGACGCCATGGCCTGGTTCGAATGTCGCAACCATGCAAGGCATGATGGCGGAGACCATCTCATCCTGATCGGTGAAGTGACGCGTTTCAGCCTGGCGATGACGCCCCGTCCCAGGCCCCTGGTCTTTTTCCGGGGGCGCTACCGTCAGCTCGACGCGGAGCATCTCATCGAGACGCCGCCAGGGGTGGAGCATTTGCTGCACGGCTGGTGATCACCGCAGCGGGAAGCGGCTGCTGGCCTCGGATGAAATCCGCAGCCGCCTCGGCTATCATGATCACGACAGCATTAATGTTTCCGCCGGTGAGATCAGGCATTGCCGAGGCGTCCACGACGCGCAGGCCGTCGATGCCGCGCACCCGCAGTTGAGAATCGAGGACCGCCATCCTGTCCGCATCGGAGCCCATGCGGCAGGTGCCGAGTGGGTGGCGGACGGTACCGGCCGAAGCGCGGATATGCGCATCCAGATCCGCATCGCCGACGACAGCCGGACCAGGCTCGCGCTCGCGCGCGACATGGCCAGCAAAGCGTGGCTGGCGCGCTAGTTCGCGAACCAGACGCACGCCGGCACGAAGGGTCGCGCGGTCCTTGTCCGTATCGAGGAAGGATTGCTCGATACGGGGCGGCGCCAGAGGGTCGGCGTCGTGCAGGCCGATGCGGCCGCGGCTCTCCGGACGCAGCAGCACGGCACGGCAGGCAAAGCCATCCTCGAAGGCGCGACGGAAGGGCGGCAGGTAGGGATCGGCCACGAGCGGCGTTGCCCGAAACAGCAACTGGATGTCGGGCGCCACGGAGGCATATTGCGTCTTCAGGAACGCGGTCCAGCCGCTGGGCAGATCGGTCGCGAAACCTTTGCCGAGAAAATAGGCCTTGGCCATCGCAGCGCCGATCCGGTCGAGGCGCAGGGCCTTCTGGAATGGCCCAGGCGTGGCGCGCTCATATTCGAACCCGGCCTGGACATGATCCTGCAGATTGCCCCCTACGCCCGGACTGTCCAGCGCAACAGAAATCCCGTGGCGGCGCAGATCGTCGGCAGAACCCACGCCCGAGAGCATCAGCAACTGCGGTGTCTTGATCGCCCCGGCGCAGAGTAGCACCTCGCGCCGTGCGCGGATTCGATGCAGCTTTCCGCGCAGCAATGCCTCAGCACCAATCGCCCGGCCGTTCTCGACCAGGATGCGCGTGACCGTCGCGCGGGTCTTCAGCGTCAGATTGCGGCGCTGCAGCGCCGGCCGCAGATAAGCGACGGCCGTGCTGCAGCGGCGACCGTCGCCGATCGTCGTCTGCAGGCGGCCGAAACCTTCCTGCTCGGCGCCATTGTAGTCTTCCGAGATGGGAAATCCGGCTCCCGCAGCGGCATCGAGGCCGGCTTCGACGAGCGGGTCGGCATAGCCCGAGCCGCAGGTGCGGAGCGGGCCGTCGCCGCCGCGATAGTCGTCGGCCCCTCCGCTCCAGCGCTCGGCTTTACGAAAATAGGGAAGCACGTGGGCATAGGACCAGTGCCGGAGTCCTGCGGACGCCCAGCGCGCATAATCCTCGCGGTGACCGCGCACATAGACCATGGCGTTCGTCGAAGAGGAGCCGCCGACGACCCTGCCCCGCTCACATGGCAAGCGCCGTCCGTCGAGCCCACGGACCGGCTCGGTGTCGAAGCCCCAGTCGTTGCGCCGATCGGCGAGCATCTTGCCGTAACCGAGCGGCACATGGATCAGCGGGTCCCAGTCCCAGCCGCCTGCCTCGAGGACTATGACCTCTGTCGAAGGATCTTCGCTAAGACGGCTTGCCAGGACACAGCCAGCAGAACCTGCGCCGATCACCAGATAGTCGGTTTCGATCTGCCGCAATTTTACGCTCCAACGCTCAGCGACAGGCTTGCGCAGCAACGCGAATAATGCCCATCATAATTGTCTTACGATCTTAATGTAGAATTATCGTTTGACAACGGAGGGGGCGATGTTTCAAGCACGTGGTTCGATGTCGAGGCGGGGCATTCTCGCCGGCGGTGCGGCGATGGCCGGAACGCTGGCGATGCCGCATGTCGCGAAAGCCCAGGTGCCACGCCTGCGCTATGCCACTGGCGGCGGGCTGGGCGCCAACGAGATCGTCACCATCCATCTCATGGACTGGATGAAGGACAACGTGCTGAAGCGGCACGGCAAGGACTATGTGCTGGACGTGACCTATACCCGCGGCACGCCGGAAGCCGCCTCGCTGCTCGCCGCGGGCCAGGCCGACTTCGCGACCCTGTCGCTCCCGGCCTTCGCCACGGCCATCGCCAAAAACGCAGTTCCAGGCGGCATGAAGATCGTGGCGGACAATTTCCAGGACGCACGCGAGGGCTACGCCTCGCAGGTGTTCTACGTGCTGGACGACAGCAGCATCAAGACGATCCCAGACCTCAAGGGTAAGACGATCGCCGTCAACGCCTTCGGAACCGCGGTGGACCTGCTGTTGCGCGTCGCCTTGAAGAAGAACGGGCTCGATCCACGCCGCGATGTACGGATCGTCGAGATCTCGTTTCCGAGCATCGGGGCGGCCATTCGCGAGAAACGCGTCGATTGCGGGGTTCTGCCGCTGCCGTTCGGCGCGACAGAGCGCGCGAAGGGCGGCCTGCGAGCAGTGTTCCAGGGCAAGGATGCGCTGCCGCCTTACGCAGTCATCTTCCAGGTCGCGACCGAGAACTTCCTGAAAGCCCAGCCGGCGGTGGCGAAGGCCTGGCTTGCGGACTACGTCGCTGGGCTCCAGTGGCTCTATGCGCTGGAGAACCGCAAGAAGGCAGTCGAGCTCGCGGCGACCCTGTCCAAGTCGCCGCCTGAGGTGGTCGACAGCTACTTCCTGACCAAGAACGACTATTTCCGCGACCCCAATGCCTGCCTGGGGGCGGAGCAGGTGCAGCCCCCGCTCGATGCGATGGTTGCTGAAGGGCTACTATCGGCAAGGATCGACGCAAAACCTTATGTCGACATGAGCTTTCTGCCGCGGCCCTGCTCGGCCTGAGGCCGCCTCCCGAAAACTCGGAGGTGCACCACTGAGGGATGCTCTCGGAGATCGCAGAGCGTCCCTTTACTGCGATTATATCGGATTCAACGACATCGCTTGCGGCAACGGATTTTATTTCCCAGACGCGGTTCATGCCCGAGGGCGGCTGCTCGGACGAGAATGCCTCGGGCGCCTGACCACGCTGGCGAAGCAGGTCGCACGCTTCGCCACGATGAAACCGGAGTTGCTCTGCGCCTGAGCCGCAGCGCCTCTTCGTCCCAGTCTCGTGTCATCCCAGGCCGGCGCCGCGATACCAGTCGTGGATATCGCCGGCGTTGGCGAACCAGACGCCGTCATGCCTGGCGAAATGGTCGAGCGCCTGCTCGAAATAGCCGATCCGGTGCGGCACGCCCATGATGTAGGGGTGGACGCTCAGCGACATGATGCGGGGCTGCGTTTCCCCCTCCGCATAGAGCCGGTCGAACTGGTCGCGCAGCCTCCGGAGCCAGACCTCGGACTCGTGGTGATGGGCCACCATCATCGGCAGATCGCCGGTTTCAAGCGAATAGGGTATGGCCACGACCGGCCCATGATCGGTCGTCATCTCGACCGGATGCTCGTCCATCGCCCAGTCGCAGACATAGCCGAAGCCCGCCTCAGCCAGGAGATCGAGCGTTTCGCCGGTCTCGGCCATGCCTGGGCCAAGCCACCCCTTCGGCGCCAGGCCCGCGAAATCGCGCAGGATGCGCATCGAAGACTGAATCGCCTCGCGTTGATCGGGCACGGCATGCATCGCACCCTGGACGACGCCGTGACCGACGAACTCCCACCCGGAATCGAGCATCGCGCGCGCGACCGGCTCGTAGCTCTCGCAGAGCCGCGCATTGATCGGCGCGGACGCCTTCAGGCCACGCTCCGACAACGCCTTCAGGATGCGCCAGAAGCCGACCCTCAGGCCGTATTCGTGCCAGGCCCAGTTCTGCACGTCCGGCACGACCGGCACCGCCTGCGGCGAGGGCACGTATTGCCGGACGATCGGCTTCCAGAAATCCCAGTCCTCGACGTTGACGACGACGTAGACCGCGATCCGAGCCCCGCCGGGCAATGCCAGTCGCGGACGATGAGGCATCGCGGAATACGAAAAACGATCTGACGGCAGTTTCATGGCGCCTGCTCGGTTGACGGCATCTAACATTTCTTATGATATTTCTTCTGATGCATCAATCAGGAGAAAGCCGTCATGCTGCGCTCTTTGCGTAAGGCGCTGATTTCGTTCGTGACAGTCGTTGGGCTCGGCCTCGTGCCGGTCTGGACGGAAGCGATGGCTCAGGCCTGGCCGCAACGGCCGGTCACCATCATCGTGCCGCTCGCCGCCGGCGGCACGGCCGACGGGGTTGCCCGTGTCGTCGCAGAGGGCCTGGGCGAGCGGTGGGGCGTGCGGGTCAATGTCGAGAACAAGAGTGGCGGCAACGCCATCATCGGCACAGACGCCGTCGCGAAGTCGCCCGCTGACGGATACACGCTGAGCATGGGGCTCATCACCTCGCAGGCGGCAAATCCGTTTCTCTTCGACAAGCTGCCCTACAACGTCGACAAGGACTTCACCGGGATCACGCTGCTGGCGACCAGCCCGATCTTCCTGGTCGTGCACCCTTCAGTGCCGGCAAAGAACCTGCAGGAATTCATCGCCTATGCGAAGGCGAATCCGGACAAGCTTTCCTTCGCGACGACGGGTTACGGTTCATCCTTCCACCTCGCGACCGAGCAACTGACCCAGCGCACCGGCATCAAGATGACGCACGTGCCTTATCGCGGCATGGGCGCTGCCGTCATGGACCTGCTGGCCGGCAACATCCAGGTCGCCATGGACGTTTCGACCATGGCACAGGTCAGGGAGGGCAAGCTGAAGGCGCTCGGAGTCGCCAGCGCAAAGCGCTATGAAGGCGAGCCCGACATCGCCTCCTTCGCTGAGCAGGGGCTCAGTGATCTCGAAGCGGGCACCTGGCTCAGCCTGCACGCTCCGGCCGGTCTGCCGGCCGACATTCGCGACAGGATCAATGCCGACGTCAACGCGGTTCTGGCCAAGCCGGAGATCCGCGCCCGCATGCTGACCATGCACTACGTGCCCGCCGGCGGCTCGGCTGCCGATCTCGACAGCTTCCTCAAGACGGAACGCGCGAAGATCGGCGAGATCATCAAAGTCGGGAACATCAAGATCCAGCCATAGCCACGCGTCTGCATGTCGAAGGCGGGCACAATTTGCCCGCCTGCAACTTCGACGATATTGAATGCTTCCACCTTGGAAACAGCTCAACTTCCCTGCGGCAAGGCGACATGACGGCTACGAAAAGCGACACCGCCCGGAAGCAGCGTCCGGTGAAGAAGACCAAGGGCAATGACGAGAGCTTGTCGCTGTCAGACCAAGCCTACATCGCGATCAAGGACCGCATCATCACGCTCTTCTTCGCGCCGGGCCAGTATCTCAACGAAGCATCGATCTGCGAACAGCTCGACATGGGCCGCACGCCCGTGCATCAGGCGCTGCAGCGACTGCGAACCGAAGGCCTGGTCGACATCGTGCCGCGAAAGGGCGTGATCATCCAGCCCGACTCGATGGGGCAGGTGCTGGAAATCCTCGATGCGCGGCTCGTCATCGAGCCGGAAATCGCTGCCCGTGCAGCTCAGCATCGGCGCCCCGAGGACGTAGCCGAGATCCGCTCCCTGCTCGATCATCATCGCGACGACCCACATGGCGGCGGACGGATCGACTCCTTCGTCGAGTGCGATCGCGCCTTCCACAACAAGCTCAGCGACATGTCCCAGTCGCGCATCCTCGGCGACTTCGCCAAGACGCTGCACGAACGCTCGACACGCGCCTGGTATCTGCATCTCTGGCAAACGCTCGATACCGAAGCCTCCGACCGCCAGCACCGAGCGGTGCTGCAAGCGATCGAAGCCCAGGATCCAATGGCCGCGGCGGCGGCCATGCGCGAGCATCTCGCGGCACTGCGCGACAAGGTCGCTCATCTGCAGCAGCATGCGCCGCAACGCGCGCACGCCACGCGCGCACGCTGATCAGCCGCGCTTTTTCATAGTCTCACTGCGAGCAGCGCCGGCCGCCGCTTGACCCCTCTCCTGGTGTTTCCCGGACGCGGGCGCAGAATTCCTGCGCATGGCCGCACTTTGCCGCTTGCATTAGACATCACGTGAAATATCATGATAGACATCCAAAGCGCGACTGCTGAAGAGAAGAGTCCACCATGCAACTCCCCGCCGGCGCTCCGAGCCTCGAAGAAATCCTGATCCAGACGAACGACCTGCCCTGGCGGGAGAAGTCGCTTAAAGGGGTCCATGAGAAGATGCTCTGGCGCGACGAGGCCACCGGCGCATCGGTCGCTTTGATCCGGTTCGAGAAGGGCGCGGGCATCCCGAAGCCTCACTCGCACGCCTCGAACCAGATGATGTTCTGCCTTTCGGGGCACTTCGCCTACACGAACACCGGCGTCGAGCTGAAGGCGGGCAGCTTCTACTGCAATCCTAAGGGCAACGTTCACGGCCCCAGCCTCGCGATCGAGGAAACGGTCGTCGTCGAGATCTATGACGGCCCGCACTATCCGCAGATGCCGTCCTGGTACACCGACGAGAAGGACGCGCACTGATGGCAAGCGATCCACGGGACGCCAGCCATGGTTAGCCGCGAGTCCTACCCGGCAGACGAGTTGCGCATGCTGGCTCAGACGTTGCTGGTCAAGGTGGGCACGCCGGCTCGCTATGCCGGGCTGGTCGCCGAGGCGCTGCTCGATGCGGATATCGAAGGCCTCGGCTCGCACGGGCTGATGCTTCTGCCCATGTATCTGGAGCGGATCGAGAAGGGTTCGGTCGATGCCGGGGCCGCGGGCGAGATCGTCGTCGATTGCGGCTCGCGCCTCACGATCGACGCCGGCAACGCCCTCGGCCATATCAGCGCCGAGAAGGCGGCCGCCCTCGCCATCGACAGGGCACGGGTGCACGGCCTCGCGGCCGTCGCGGTGCGCAATGCCTTCCATTTCGGCGCCGCCGGCCGTTTCGCCCGCAAGATCGCGCTCGCCGGCCAGATCGGCATCGTCATGGCCAATACCCGCCCTCTGCTGCCTGCTCCCGGCGGCGCTGAACGGGTCGTCGGCAACAATCCGCTCGCCATCGCCGTTCCCACGGGCGGCGAGCCGCTCGTCCTCGACCTCGCCATGAGCGCCGGCGCGATGGGCAAGATCCGGCTGGCCGAGGGCCGGGGCGAGCCCATCCCCGAAGGCTGGGCCGCCACGGCCGACGGCGTGCCGACGACGAACGCGACCGAGGCGATCAAGGGCATGCTGCTGCCCGCGGCCGGTGCCAAGGGGTTCGGTCTCGCGGTGATGGTCGACCTGCTCGCAGGTGGGCTGTCGGCCGGAGCCATCGGCGACGCGGTCCGTCCGCTCTACGGCGACCTGTCTCAGCCCTATGGCAGCGCCAACCTGTTCCTCGCGATCCAGGTCGAGGGCCTTCGCCCGCGCGACGAATTCGAGGCGGCGGCAAACGGCTTCGCGGACCGCATCCGCGGCTCGAAGGTGGCCCCCGGCGTCGCGCAGGTCCGCATGCCCGGCGACCGCGCCGCCAAGGCCCATCGCGACTTCGACGGCACGTGCCGCGTCGCGCCCGCGACCATGGATGCACTGCGCAGTGCTGCGGCGCGGCTGGGCGTCGCGTTTCCCTCTTCCCTTTCCTGATCGACGGAGTCACCCATGTCCAAGCAGAAGATCACCAGCGCCAAGCTGCGCCAGCCCAACGGTCACTTCGCCCAGGCGACGATGATCGAGGCGCGCGGCCGTCTCGTCTTCATTTCCGGCATGACCTCGCGTCGCGCCGACGGCACGATCGCCGGCATCGGCGACGTCTCCGAGCAGACCCGTCAGGTCTGCGAGAACCTCAAGGCGGCGGTCGAGGAAGCCGGCGGCACGCTCGAAGACATCTGCCGCGTCGATGTCTATGTCCGCAACATGGAGCATTTCGATGCGATCCATAAGGTGCGGCGCGAATACTTCACCGGCATCGCGCCGGCCTCGACCATGGTCGAGATCTGCAAGATGACCTCGCCGGACTACCTGATCGAGATCAACGCGATCGCGGTCATCCAGGACTGAACGGATCACGATGCGCTTCATCAACATCCGTCGGGGCGCCAGCGAGCGCCTCGGCCTGGTCGAAGGGGACCAGATCGTCCTCCTGCCGTCCGAAGCCGGCGATCTCGTCGCCTTCATCGGCCTCGCGCCGGAGATCCGCTCCGCCGTCATCTCGTCGGCGCGAGAGGCCGGCGAGCGTGTCGCGCTCGCCGGGGCGGACATCGCCGCGCCCGTCCGCCGCTTCCGCCGCGACGTGCTCTGCACGGGCTGGAACTACTGGTCCCATTTCGAGGAGAGCAAGGGCAAGCGCGAGGGTCAGGATGTCGACCGTCCGAACGCCCCGACCTTCTTCACCAAGGCGCCCGACGTCGTCATCGGCCCCAATGACGACATCGCCTTCGACGCCCGTATTTCCGCCAAGTGGGATTACGAGGCCGAGATCGCGATCATCATCGGCAAGGGCGGCCGCAGCATCCCGAAGGCGCGGGCCAGGGAGCACATCTTCGGCTTCTGCCTCGCCAACGACGTCTCGCAGCGCGACCTGCAGCGCCGCCACGGCGCCCAGTGGCTGAAGGGCAAGAGTATCGACGGCACGATGCCGCTCGGACCGGTCGTCGTCACCCCCGACGAGATCGACCTGCCGAAGGTTCGCCTGCAATGCCTACTCAACGGCGAGATCATGCAGGATGCCGTCGCAGCCCAGATGGCCTTCCCGATCGAGGAGCTGATCGCCGAGCTTTCCTTCGGCATGATGCTGCATCCGGGAGACGTCCTGCTGACCGGCACGCCGGCCGGCATAGGCAACGCCCGCGAGCCACCCATTTTCCTGAAGGCAGGCGACGAGGTGATCGTCCGCGCCGAAGGTCTGGGCGAATTGCGTAACAGGCTCGTGGAACGCGACCTCGCCGGCGACAGCGACGTCGTGATCTGAAGGACGTAGCAGCATTGACGAGAAAGGCCGGCTCCTCGCGGAACCGGCCTTTTTCATTCGTGCCCCGTCGGAGTCAGCCGGACAGCTTCTCAGGGTTGTCGCAGAAGATCGCGCGGCGGCACTCATCCGACAATGCTACCAACTGCTCATGGGGCTTCATCAGCCCCATCGGGAATGGCCAGTCCGACCCGAAGACGATGCGATCCGCTCCGAAGACGGACTGCGCCAGGTCGAGCAGTGCCGGGTCATGGGCGATGCAATCCACGCAGAAGCGCCGCAGCGCCTTCGCAGGAGCCTCCACCGAGGTATCGACGCCGGGCCGGCTCGTCCCGAAGCCCTGCTGCCAGCGCCCGGCCACGGCGGGCAGAGTACCGCCAGCATGCGCCAGGCAAACCGTGATGCGCGGATGACACTCGAGAATGCCGGCGAAGATGAGGTGCCCGGCAGCGATCGCCGTCTCGTTCGGGTTGCCGAGGAGATTATGCAGATAGAACGGGTCGAGCCGGCCATCGCAGCCCTCGCCGGGATGTAGGAAGACGAAGGCGGATGCCTTGTCCAGCGCCTGCCAGAGCGGCGCATGGGAAGCGTCCGACAGCATCAGCCCCGGCTCCCCGGTCGGCATGGCGAAGCGTGCCGCGCCAGCCGCGGCGCGCTCGCGGACGATGCGGGCCGCGAGCTCGGGATGAGCTACCGGCAGATGGAACAGCGGCTCGAGCCGATCCGGACGAGCCGCTGCGATCGCGACGAGTCCGTCATTCAGCGCGCGCGTCCAGGCCTCCGCCTGCGCGGCGTCGAGGCCGGGCCGGTAGGTCGGCGGCGGCACCGAAATCCAGGCGCGCTCGACACCCTGCTGGTCCATCCAGGCAATCAGCGCCTCAGGGTGGAACAGGGCCTTGATGCCGATGGCATGACCATCGATGACGAGCTTCTCTGCCGCGGGATCCCAGCTGACACCCGCGGCCTCGGCCACGCCTTCGTGGCCGATCGGGATCAGATGGGCATGAACGTCGAGGGCGATGCGCTGGACGCTCATGCCGCAACCTTGCCGAAGCGCCCGACATGGGCCGCGAAGCGGGACAGGAAGCCTTCGAGGAAGCGCTTCGCCGTTTCGTCCGCGATATCACCGGCCGCATCGAACAGCCCGTCGCGCATCGCCATGCAGACTTCCGGCTGCGGCAGGACATGCATGTCGAGATGCGAGAGGATGTTGCGCAGATGCTGCTGCGCCGGTGCGGTGCCCAGCGCGCCGCTGGCGAGGCCGGCGATCGCGGCCGGCTTGTCCTTCCAGGAATTCGCACCGTAAGGGCGCGAGCCCCAGTCGATCGCATTCTTCAGAACGGAAGAGACGGAACGGTTATACTCCGGGCCAACGATCAGGATGCCGTCCGCCGCCTCGATCTCCGCCTTGAAGCGGCGCACGGATTCCGGCAGCGCGCTGTCGAGATCGCGGTTGAAGAGCGGCAGATCCGCGAGCGGACAGTCGCGGATCTCGAAACGGCCGCTGCCGAGGCGCTGAAGCGCCTCGCCGAGACGGCGGTTGATCGATTCCCGGCTCAGCGAGCCCACCAGCAGGGCGATACGTGGCTTGAGCATATGACTTCTTTCAGTGGCGGACTTCGCTGAACCAAGGCTTCAGCGCGATCTCGACGAGCGCGACGGCGGCATAGAGCGCCATGCCGAGTACGGCCAGAGCGAGCAGCGACGCGAAGGCGAGCGGCGTGTTGACCTGCGAGTTCGCCACCAGCAGCAGGTTGCCGAGCCCCTCGTTCGAGCTGATGAACTCGCCGATCACAGCGCCGATCACAGCGAGCGTGATCGCGACCTTCGAGCCGGTGATGACGAAGGGCAGCGCAGCGGGAAAGCGGATCTTCCAGAAGGTCTGCCAGCCCGTGGCGCGGACCGAGGAGGCAAGGTCGAGCATCTCCGGCGGAGTCGAGCGCAGGCCCGTGGCGGTGTCGACCACGATCGGGAAGAAGGCGACGAGCCAGGCGATGGCGAGCTTGGATTCGATGCCGGTGCCGAGCCAGACCAGGATCAGCGGCGCCAGCGCCACCTTGGGCAGGGCCTGCGTCGCGATCAGCAGCGGGTAGAACATCAGGTTGAGCGTGCGCGAGGACGAGATCGCGACCGCGATCGGAATGCCGAGGAAGAAGGCGAGCAGGAAGCCGTAGACGCTCTCGAGCAACGTCACCCTCCCCTCCGACAGAAGCAGCGGCAGGTTGCTGACCGTCGCGTTCCAGACCGTCAGTGGGCGCGGCAGCACGGCCTGCGGCACGTCGAAGAGCACGATATAGCCCTGCCAAAGCGCCAGCAGAAGCAGAAGGCCGAGCACGGGATAGGCAACCCGCGTGAAACTGTCCGATGAGATTTTCATGTGCCGGTCGTCAAGCGTGATGAAGGACGCCGAGCCCGGCACCGGCGCGGCGCTCGTACTCGTTGAAGATGCTGCCATAGCGCTGGGCTGGCTCGCGCGGATAAGGCAGGTCGATCCTGATCCGGTCGGAGACGCGGCCGGGCCGCGCGCTGAACACCAGCACCTCGTCGGCGAGATAGACCGCCTCCGAGATCGAATGCGTGACGAACATCACGGTCGCCCCGGTCAAACGCCTGATGTCGAGCAGGAGCTCGTGCATTTCCATGCGGGTCAGTTCGTCCAGCGCGCCGAAGGGCTCGTCCATCAGGATCAGCGACGGCGAATGGATCAGCGCCCGGCACAGTGCTACGCGCTGCTTCATGCCGCCGGAAAGCTCGTGCGGCCGGCTCTTCAGAAATTTTCCGAGGCCGACATGCTCGAGCAGCTCCACGGCGCGTGCGCGCGCCTTGTCGTCGAGGCGCCCCTTGATCTCCATCGGAAACAGCACGTTGGAGAGCACGGTCCGCCAGGGCAGCAGATTCGGACTCTGGAAGACGAAGCCGAAATCGTCCTGCGGCTCGGTGACTTCGCGCCCCCGTATGACGATCTTGCCGCCGCTGGGCTTGGTCAGCCCCGCGACCATGCGCAGCAAGGTCGTCTTGCCGCAGCCGCTGGGGCCGAGCAGCGCGACGAGTTCGCCCTTCCTCAGCTCGTAATCGACATCGGAGAGAGCGATCATTTCGCTCGCCCCGGCTCCGAAAACCTTCCGGACGCCGATAAAGTGCCCGTAGGTTTCGTGCGCGCCCTGGGGGGCGCGCATGGTTTCTGCAACGATCGTGCTCACGGCAGGACAGGGGTCGCGGGCAGCAGGGCGGAGTCGTAGACGTCGGTCGCCGAGACCTTGGCGCCGGGCAGGGTCTGGAGGATGAGCGCGACCGAGGAAGCCATGGCAGCCGGATCGATCGTACCGAGGCCCTTCTTGTCGGTGACGTCGGTCTTGACCAGTTCGGTCACGATCTGGATTTCCTCTGTCACGACATCCTTCTCGAGCCCCTTGTTGAGCTTGACGACGATGTCGGCTGCCTCGCCGGGCTTCTCGATCGTGTCTTTCCAGCCCTTGAGCGAGGCCGCGATAAAGGCCTTCACCACGTCGGGCTTCGACTTGATCAGATCCTCGCGCGCGACGATGCCGTTCGAGTAGAGCACGAGGCCGTCATTGGCGAGCAGATAGGTCCGCGCGTTGGACGAGCCGACGGCCTTGGCGACGCCGGGCCGCGTCATGACGAAGGTCTCGACGGCCGGGATCTTCTTCGCCGCGAGCAGGCCGACGCGGGCGGACGGGTCGACATTGGTGAACTTCGCCGGCGTCGTGATGCCCTTCTGGACCATGAAGGCCTCGATCACCTTCTGGGTGAAGCTGCCTGCGCCGCTGCCGATCTCGAGCCCGGCTAGCTGGTCGGCCGAGCGGACATTGGCCCCGTCCCGCAGCGAGAAGATCGCGTAAGGCGCCTTCTGGTAGATCACGGAGACGAGCTTCGCCGTCGAGCCGCTATTGGCGCGCGCCGCGACCACACCGGCGACGTCAGAGAAGGCGAACTGCGCCGTGCCGGCCTCCAGCGCCTGGATCGCCTGCGCAGTGCCCTGCCCGGCGATGATGTTCACATCGAGCCCGGCCTGCTTGTAGTAACCCTTGTCGAGCGCCACGAACCACGCGGCATGGCGCCCGAGCGCCCGGAAATCGAGCGAGAAGGTGATCGGCGTCTGCGCCTGGGCGGGCGCTACGCCATAGCTCGCGAGAGCCGCTACGGCTCCGGCGAAAACGGCGGCTGCTGTCTTCTTCATCCTGTGCATCGGCTTCCCCTCACAGCGAGCATTCTGCCCCTGCCAGGAAGATGTCTGATCACGTGATATTTCTCAAGAGATATCTTTTACGAACATCACTCGATCGCGATGCCGGCCTTGGCAATGACCTCACTCCACATCTTCCGGTCATGCAGGATACGCGCCGAGAGTTCGGCGGAACCGGCTGCGGCGACCGTCACGCCGGCAGCGGCGAGTTTGGCGGAGGAGCCGGGTCGCGCCAGCACACTGGCAATCGCCGTCTCCAACTGCGCCAGCAGCATCGGCGATGTCGCCTTGGGCGCCAGCACAGCGAACCATGCTGCGGTATCGAAACCGGGAATCGCCGCCTCCGAGACCGTCGGCACATCGGGCAGCAGCGGTGAGCGCCCGGCCGATGTCACGGCCAGAGCCCGCAATTGCGCGCCGCGGATATGCTCCAGAACGGTGGGCAAATTGTCGAACATGAGATCGACCTGGCCACCAACCAAATCTGTGACGGCTTGCGCGCTACCCTTGTAGGGCACATGCAGCAGCGGCACGCCGGTCGCGAGACGGAAGAGCTCGGCATTCATCTGGCCGTTGGAGCCGATGCCCTGCGAGGCATAGGTCAGCCCACCGGGCTTCGCCTTTGCGAAGGCAACGAGCTCCTGCAGGCTGCGCGCCGGCACCTTCGGATGGACCACGACGACGTTCGGCACGAGCCCGGTGACGGTGACAGGCGCCAGATCGCGCTCCACATCATAGGCGAGCTTCTTGTAGAGCAGCGGATTCAGCGTCAGGGCGCTGGACGCGACGGCAAGCAGGGTGTGGCCATCCGGTTCCGCACGAGCCACCGCCGAGACGCCGATCGCACCGTTGGCGCCCGGGCGGTTCTCGATAAGCACAGGCTGCTTCCAGAGATCGTGCAGCCCTTCCCCCAGGATGCGGGCGATAATGTCGCTGGTGCCGCCAGCCGCATAAGGCGACACGATGGTGACGGGCCGGGTGGAGAGCCCCTGTGCCCGTGCCGATGCGACAAGGAGGGGCGCGAGGAACGGAAGGCCGATCAGTTGCCTGCGGTCGATCATGCCGCGGCGCCCGTCACAGGCTCTGGCTCCTTCAATTCGACGAGAATGTTGCGGTATTGCCAAGAGCTGACGTTTTCCAACTCGTGCGGCGCGCCGGGCATGCGCCACAGCGTAACGCCCGGTTTCTCGTCCGTCTTGACCTCGCGCCCATCGTCGAACCGCATGATGTTCTGGCCGTCGGTCAGCGGCACGATGAGGTAGGGCAGATCATGAATGTGACGGGACTGGATCTGACCCGGATCGAGCTCGACGAGCCAGACGCGGATGCGCTCGTTCTCGAAGACGACCCTGTCGCCGATGGTTCCGAGGCCGTTGGTCTTCATCGGGAAACTCCATATCCGCCATGCCGCCGCCGAGGAGCGACGAGCCCGGAGATTATAAAATCTCTTGTGAAATATTTTCAACTAGCCGGCGCCACGGAAGGGGACGGACACATGACGCCCATCCCCGGGGCATGCGGCATTCGATGGCGTGCGGCCTCAGGACAAGGAGTGCACCACCAGATCACCCATCTGCTCCGTACCGACGACGATACCGCCCGCCGTCGCAATATCGGCCGTCCGATGGCCCTCGGCGAGCACGCGACGCACAGCCGCCTCCACAGCTGAAGCGGCATCCGCGCGAGCCAAGCCGAGCCGCAGCATCATCGCGACCGAGAGGATCGAGGCGAGCGGATTGGCGATGTCCTTGCCGGCGATGTCGGGCGCGCAGCCATGTACCGGCTCGAACAGGCCCTTGCCGTCCGCGTTGAGCGAAGCCGAGGGCAGCATGCCGATGGAGCCGACCAGCATCGAGGCCTCGTCCGACAGGATGTCACCGAAGAGATTGGCGGTGACGATGACGTCGAAGGCCTTCGGCGTGCGCACCAGCGCCATCGCGGCCGCATCGATATAGAGATGGGTGAGCTCGACATCCGGGTACTCGGCGCCGATCTCAGTGACGATCTCGCGCCAAAGCTCCATGGTCTCGAGCACATTGGCTTTGTCGACCGAGCACAGCTTGCCGCGCCTTGCCCGCGCCGCACGGAAGCCGGCATGGGCGACGCGGCGGATCTCGGCCTCCGTATAGCTCATCGTGTTGATGCCGCGGCGCGAGCCATCCGGCAGCGTCTCGATGCCGCGCGGCTCGCCAAAATAGATGTCGCTGGTCAATTCGCGCAGGATGGTCAGATCCACGCCCTCGACGACCTCGGGCTTGAAGGTCGTCGCATCCGACAGCTCCGGCCAGGCGACGATCGGGCGGAAATTCGCGAAGAGATCGAGTTCGCGGCGCACGCTCAGCAGCGCGTCGCCCGGCCGCAGACCGCGCGGCAGCGTCTCGTACTGGAAACCACCTTCCGCGCCGAACAGGATCGCGTCCGCCTCACGGGCGAGAGCGAGGGTTTCAGGCGGCAGCGGGTGGCCATGGGCCTCGTAGGCGCAGCCGCCGATCAGGGCTTCGCTCAACTCGATTTCGAGGCCGAAGCGCTTGGCGGCGGCGCGCAGCACCTTGACGCCCTGGCGCGTCACCTCAGGCCCGATGCCGTCGCCCGGCAAGACTGCGATCTTCATGGAACTCTCCGATAGGTCAGTAGAAAAACAAGTTGAGCGGCGGTGGCCTTCACTGCCCCGCCGCCTCGAAGGCACTGACCCGATCGAGCAGCGACAGCGTGTAGTCGATCTCGTCGAGGCCTGCGAGAAGGCAGGAGCGCCCGAAGGGATCAGTCGAGAAGGCATGCGCAGTGCCGTCGGCTTCGACGACCTGCTCGGTTTCGAGGTCGACAGTGAGGAGCTGGCCCGGCGCGGCCGTGAGGTTCTCGCGCAGCACACGCACCACCTCCTCCGGCAGCGTCACCGGCAGCAGGCCGTTCTTCAGGCAATTGGTCTGGAAGATGTCGCCGAAGCTGACGGCGATGACGCTGCGAATACCGAAATCGGCGAGCGTATGGACCGCCTGCTCACGTGAGGAGCCACAGCCGAAATTGCGGTCACCCACGAGGATCGCCGACTCCTGGAAACCCGGCCGGTTGAGCACGAAATCGGGGCGCGGCCGCCCGGTCGTATCGAGGCGCTGGTCGTGGAAGCAGTATTGCCCGTAATCGACGCGGCGCTTGTGCATGAAGCGCGCCGGCAGGATCTGGTCGGTGTCGATATCCGCGCCCTCAATGGGCGCGGCGACGCCGGTGAGGCGGGTGAAGCGCTCCATGCTCAGGCGTCTCCGAGCTGGCGGACATCGGTGAGGCGGCCGGCGACCGCCGCGGCCGCCGCCATGGCGGGGCTCATCAGATGCGTGCGCGAGCCCCTGCCCTGCCGACCAACGAAATTGCGATTGGTGGTGGAAGCGCAGCGCTCGCCCTCCGAGAGCATGTCGCCATTGATCGCGAGGCACATCGAGCAGCCGGCATGGCGCCAGTCGCAGCCCGCCTCCAGGAAGATGCGGTCAAGCCCCTCGGCCTCGGCCTGCGTCTTCACCTGACCAGAGCCCGGCACGACCAGGGTCGGCACGCTCGTGCGTCGGCCCTTGAGCACGGCCGCCGCGACGCGCAGATCCTCGATCCGACCATTGGTGCAGGAGCCGATGAAGACGCGATCGACCGCCAGCCCTTCCAGCGCCGCGCCGGGCTCCAGCCCCATATAGGCCAGCCCCTTCTCGATGCGGCTGCGTTTCAGCGGATCGGCGATGCCGCGCGGATCAGGCACCCGGCCTGTGATCGGCCCGGCATCCTCCGGACTCGTGCCCCAGGACACCATCGGAGCGAGCGTGGCGGCATCGAGCACGACCTCGCGGTCGAAGACCGCATCGGGCTCGCTCTCCAGCACGCTCCAGCGTGCCAATGCCTCGTCCCATTCGGCCCCCTTCGGCGCGAAGGGGCGCCCGGCGAGATAGTTGAAGATCACCTCGTCCGGCGCGACCATGCCGGCGCGCGCGCCGGCCTCGATCGACATGTTGCAGAGGGTCATGCGGCCTTCCGTCGAAAGGCCGCGTATGGTCTCGCCGGCATATTCGATGACATGCCCGGCAGCCCCCGCGACACCGATCTGGGCGATGATCCCCATGATGACGTCCTTGGCGACGACGCTCGAGCCGGGGGAGCCGTTCACGGTCACGCGCATGGTACGCGGCTTGCGCTGCCACAGCGTCTGCGTCGCGAAGACATGGCTGACCTCGGCCGCACCGATGCCGAAGCCGAGCGCCCCGAGCGCGCCATGGGTCGAGGTGTGGCTATCGCCGCAGACGATGGTCATGCCGGGCTGGCTCAACCCCTGCTCGGGTCCGACGACATGAACGATGCCCTGCCGGATGTCGTCGAGCGGAAAGAGCGAAATCCCGTTCTCGGCCGTGAAGCGGACCAGTTCCTCGATCAGCTCGCGCCGCTCGGCATCCACCGTGTCGGCGAGGCTGCGACCCCGCGTCGAGACATAGTGGTCCGGCATGGCGAAGGTCAGCTCGGGCCTGCGGACCTTCAGCCCCTTGCGCCGGAGCGTCTCGAAGGCCTCCAGCGGCAGGTCGTCGCCGACATAGTGCCGGTCGATATAGAGCAGCGTCTGCCCATCCGACCGCTCATGGACCTTGTGGCGGTCCCAGATCTTTTCGAACATCGTGCCGGACACGACACCCGCTCCCATCAGGCGAAGCCTCAGAACGGCTCCGTCATCGGGATAGGAAAGCGGGCATGCAGGCGGAAGTCGTGGTTCGCCAAGCCTGCGGCGTCGCTCACGACGCCTGCGCCGCCTCGAGCAGATGGCGCAGCAACAGGCGCGTCGCGACGGGCAGCTCGGCCTCGCCGCGCACGCAGATTTTGTGCTCGCGCACCGCCCAGTTCTCGTCCAGCGGTACGGTCGCGATATCCATCACCGGGCTCAGCTTGGCGGCAAGCTGGTTCGGAATGATGCCGAGCCCGAGCCCGGCCTCGACCATGCGGCAGACCGCGTCGAAGCCGCCCACCCGGACGCGTGAACGCAGGATATTGCCAAGTTCACCCGCATTCTTGAGCAGCAGCGTCTGGATGGAGCTGCGCGGCTCTTGCTCGATCAGGTCATAGCCCAGCAGCTCCGCGAAGCCGACGCCGTCGCGACCCGCAAGGTCGTGCCCGGCCGGCACGACCACGACGAGCCGATCCTTGAAGCAGGAATGCACGGACAATTCGCCGGTCGGCAGATCACCGGAAAAGATGCCGATATCGGCACTGTTGTCCATGACCGCCTGGATGTTGACCGGGCTCAGATTGGACTGCAGCTCGACGCGCACCTGCGGATAGCGCTCGGCGAAGCCGGCAAGTTGCTCGGGGATGAAGCCGAACAACGTCGACTCGTTCGCCCAGATGCGGACCTGGCCGCGCGTGCCGGCCGAAAAATCCACGAGCTCCGCCTCGAGCTCGACCAGATTGCGCATGATGAGGCGCGCATGCTGGAACAGGGCCTGCCCGGCGGCCGTCGGCTCGACGCCCTGGCGCTGCCGATGCAGGAGCTCCGTCCGCAGGGCGAGTTCGAGGTCCCCGATCCGCTTGCTGACGGCCGAGGCGGCGATGTTCTCCCGCTCAGCAGCGCGCGCGATGCTGCGCTCCTCGACGATCGCGACGAAAAGCCTCAGCGTCAGAAGGTCGATGCGGGAGCTGACATTGATCCGGATCGGCTCAGGAGCTCCCGAATATTGCCGCATGGTGGGCCCCGGGGTGCGCATCGTCACGCCACCGATGGAGCATGCCCCGCGTCGTCGATCAAGTCGTCCGCGCGGCCCCGGCGCCAGGCCTGCGTGCGGCGGAGGATGACCGAGGTCAGAAGCATCTGAAGCAACTTCACGGCCGCGGCGGTCAGCAGGATCATCACCGCCATCGCCGCAGCGGCCGCGGTATCGCCGGTATCGTCCATCTCCACCACCGCGACCGAGGCAAGCTTGGTCGCCGGCGCATAAAGGAAGACCACCGCACCGATCGTCGTCATGGCGTTGAGGAAGAAATAGGTCGCGATATCGATCACCGTCGGCACGCAGATCGGCAGGGTGACCCGCGAGAAGGTCCGCCAGAACGGCACGCCGAGCGCAGCGGCTGCCTCCTCGATCTCGCCGTCGATCTGCTTCAGCGCCGTCACGGCCATCAGATGCGGCACGGTGTAGTAATGCGCGATCGTCGACATGACGAGGATCGACAGCCCGCCATAGACGCCGTTCAGCGGGTTCGACGGGCTATTGAAGAAGAAGATGTAGCCGAGGCCGAGCACGAGACCGGGCACTGCCAGCGGCAGGACTGCGAGCGCGCGATAGAGCGCACGCGGCAACGCCAGTCCGGGGCCCTTCTCAACGAGATAGGCCCCGCCGAACGCGCAGACCGTGCCGATCAGCGCCGTCCATGCCGCCATCGTCAGGCTGTTGCCGTAGGACGACCAGCCGGCAGCGTCATAGGCCGCGAAATCGTAGTTGCCGAGCGACAGGCTCAGATCATAGGGCCAGAACTTCACGAAGGAGGCGGACAGCGCCGTGCCGACGAGGGCGAGGATGAAGAGCGCGACCAGCCCTGCCGCCGCCAACATCGTCAGATCGAAGGACCGGCGCGGTTCCGGCACCAGCATGATGGCGCGCGCGCTCAGCATCGATTTCTGCCGCCGCCGGACATAGAGATCGACGCCGAAGGACAGCACCGCTGGCAACAGCAGCAGCACGCCGACGACCGCTCCCATGCGGAAGTTCTGCTGGCCGATGACCTGCTTGTAGATGTCGATTGAGAGTACGTTGAACTGGCCGCCGATGACTTTCGCCACGCCGAAATCGGTGACGGCAATGGTGAAGACGACGAAGACCGCGCTGATCAGGCCGAACCGGGCGCCGGGCAGCGTGATCGTACGGAACATCCGGGCGCGCGAGGCGCCGAGCGTCTCCGCCGCCTCGTAGAGCCGCGCATCCGCGAGCGCGAGCGCCGTCGTCAGGATCAGCAGCGCATGCGGGAAGCAATAGAACACCTGCGCCACGACGATGCCCGGCAGCCCATAGATCGAGCCGCCGCCGAGCAGGTCCTTCAGGAAGCCCTGGTTGCCGAAGAGATAGGTCAGCGCAATCGCCGGCAGCAGCGAGGGCGAGAGGATCGGCAGCAGCCCGATGCCCCGGAACAGGGGCTTCAGCGGCATGCAGCTGCGCGACAGCGCATAGGCGTAGAGGAAGGCGAGGAAAACCGTGATCGTGGTCGTCAGCGCACCGAGCAGCAGGCTGTTGCCGATCGAGCGCGTGAGCGCGGGATTGGCGAGATAGGCGCTGAAATTGGCAAGGCCGACGAAGGCGCCGTTCTGATCCTCCAAGCTCTTGCCGAGGATAGCGCCGACCGGCAGCAACACGAGCACGACGAGCGTCGCGAGCAGCGCCACCGTAAGCACGAGCCGCAGCGCCGGTTCCGATATCGCCGGCCTCCGCCGCCCCACCGCGCCGGGGTTGTCCGCCATGACATCACGCATCGCCGTCGCCCGGCAGGAGCTGCAGACGCGCAGGGTCGAGCGCGATCCACACCGGCGCGCCCGGCCCGATGGCAAGGTCGCGCATCTGGCGCGCAGCGACATCGGCGCTCAGCACGACCCCGCCCCAGGCGGGAACGACGAGGCGCAGCCGCGTGAAGGCGCCGAGGAACTCTACGCTCTCGACGCTCGCGGCCACGCCGGCCACATCCGCCGCCACAGAGACTTCGACATCCTCGGGCCGCACGCAGAGTTGCGCCGTGCCCTCGCGCACTCCCTGCAGTAGCGCGACCGCCGCCGCCGCTCCATGCGGCCGGAAGGCACCGCCAGTGACCTGCCCCGGCAGAACGTTCATCTTGCCGACGAAGCTCGCGACGAAGAGCGAGGCGGGATGCCTGTAGATGCACCCCGGCGTGCCGACCTGCTCGACGGTGCCGTGGTTCATCACCACGATGCGGTCCGCCATGGCCAGCGCCTCTTCCTGGTCGTGTGTGACCATGATGGTGGTGATGCCGAGCCGGCGCTGCAAATCCTTGATCTGCTCGCGCAGATGGACGCGCACCTTGGCGTCGAGTGCGCTCAGCGGCTCGTCGAGAAGAAGGAGCTTCGGGCTCGGCGCGAGCGCGCGCGCCAGAGCCACGCGCTGCTGCTGGCCGCCGGAAAGCTGGGACGGAAACTTGCCGCCGATGCCCGGCAGCCCGACCATCTCCAGCAGCTCGGCGACACGCGCATCCGCTTCCTGCCCCGCGCCGTTCAGCCCATAGGCGACATTCTGGCGAACGGTGAGATTGGGGAACAGCGCATAGGACTGGAACAGGATGCCGAAGCCGCGCCCCACCGGCGACAGTGCAGAGATGTCGCGCCCGCCCTGGCTGATCGTTCCAGCGCTCTGCCGCTCCAGCCCGGTGATGATGCGCAGCAGCGTCGACTTTCCGCAACCGGAAGGGCCGAGGAAACTGAGGAATTCGCCCTCATGCACGTCGAGATCGATTGTCTTCAGCGCGACATGGCGGCCGAAGGTCTTGCCGAGACCGCGAATGGCGAGCAGCGGTTCGGTCTGGCCAAGGAGAAAATCCATGAAGCGGCAATCCGGATGACTTGAAACAGCCCGGCGCGCTCCCGCGGGATGCGCACCGGGCGACTTGGTCGGGCTGACGAGCGATCCGGCTCAATCGCTCTTCGGCTCGGACTTGCCGTCATAGCGCTTGACCCATTCGGCCGTCACGGCCTCGCGGTCGAGGGCGCTGGCGACGAGGTTCTGGTCAGCCATGGCCGCTTCCGCGCCCGGCGGATAGGCCTTGGGCGTCGCGAACTCGCCCGGATAGGCCACGATCGCCATGAACTTGTTGTACTGGTCGTTGGCCGCCTTGGTGACCGAGAAGTCGGCCAGCGCCTGCGCCGCCTTCAGCTTCTTCGTGCCCTTGATGATCGCCGTCGCCTCGATATCCCAGCCGGTCTTGTCGCTCGGGAGAATGATATCGATCGGTGCGCCCTTGGCCTTGAGTTGCGGCGAGGTGATGTCCGTCGAGATACCGATGACGTATTCGCCGGTCGCGGCCATCTTGCAGGGCTTGGAACCGGAGTGGGTATAGAGCGCTATGTTCGCATGGAGCCCGTCCATGAACGACCAGGCCTTGTCGCCCATCGCCTGCTTCCAGTGGTTCACCGCCATATAGCCGGTGTGGCTGGAGGCCGGGTTGGGCATGGTGATCTGCCCCTTGTAGATCGGCTTGGCGAGATCGGCCCAGCTTTCGGGCGCCGGGATGTTGCGCTTCTTCGCCTCCACCGTGTTGAAGCAGATCAGGCTCATCCAGGTGTCCATGCCGGTCCAGGCCGGCGGGTTGGCTGTGTCGCGAAAGCGCGGCTTCAACTTGTCATAATCCTTCGGGGCGTAGGCCTCGAGCATGCCGAGCTTGTCGAGGCTGACGAGATGCATCAGCGGCACGCCCCAGACGACGTCGGCGCGCGGATTGTCCTTTTCGGCCAGCAGGCGTGCCAGCACGATTCCGGGGCTGTCGCGCAGCCAGGCGATCTCGACATTGGGATGGGCCTTCTCGAAGGCCGCCTTGTAGGGGACGAGCTGCTCCTTCTCCAGCGCGGTGTAGACGGTGATCGTCTCCTTGCCGGACTGGGCGAGCGCGGCGCACGGCGCGAGCCCCGCGACGACGGCGGAGGCCAGCAGGCCGAGGACCTTGCGGCGGCGCGCATCGGCGCGCATCGGCGTTGCGGAATCTCTGTTCATGGCTTCCCCTCATTATGCTTGGTTGCTGCCGCAACGCTAAGCACGGCGCGCCGCCGGGTGAATGCGCGATCGGGAAGCCAGCCTTCGCGAACCACGATGGTTGGGCGCCGCCGCACCGGCAGCGCCCCATCACAACTCAGGGGGCCGGGATCTTCGCGCGCTCGATCGTGGCTTTCCAGCGCGCCCCGTCCTCCTGGATGAACCGTCCGAAGGTCGCGCCGTCCTTGTAGCCCGGCTCGACCGCGAGATCGGCCAGGCGCTTGACCGAAGCCCTGAGGCAGCCTGAGGAGCGGCCCGAAGCGGCGGAGACGCTGCGTCTGTTGATCGGTGAGCTTGTGCTGGGGCCGGGACTGGGTCGGGGCGAGATCGTCGCAACGCTGCACGGAGAACTGGGCACGCTTCCGGATTGGACGGGTCGTCAAGCCGTTGGGAAGGCGCCCAAAACGACAAAGCCCGCCGCTGGCGCGACGGGCTTGTAGGTATTTTGGTTGCGGGGGCCAGATTTGAACTGACGACCTTCAGGTTATGAGCCTGACGAGCTACCGGGCTGCTCCACCCCGCGGTAAGATTTTTAAACGGCAACGCGGCGCTGGGTGCTTTTGGGCACCTGGCGCCGCGCG
>NZ_DASZAT010000004.1:0-193193 GCF_035944895.1 Allobosea sp. | reverse complement strand
GGCGCGCGAGCCGTATTCGTAGATCGACTCCATGTTCATATGGCGCTGGCCGGGCCAGGGCGCGGCGCCGACGATCTCGGAGAGGAAGGCTTCCGAGGCGGCATCGCCATGCAGGATGTTGTTCTCGCCGCCTTCCTCGTAATTGACCACGAACTGCACCGCGATCCGCGCCTGCCCCGGCCAGCGCGGATGCGGCGGGTTGCGGCCATAACCGACGAGGTCGCGCGGGTAGGGGGAGGCGTTCATCAGCTGATTCAAGTCCATGCGAGGATGATTCAGGAACGGCCCGCAAGCCGTTGGAAGAAGAGTCGTTTCTCGCGATCCGATTTACCGCAGCGGCAGCAATCGCTGAAGCGGCGGAAGCGCCGCCCCCGCCGCTCCCATGGCGTATGCCCAGCGCCCTACCCTGCGAGCGAGCGAATCCGCTCCTGGTCCGGCGGCAGGAACGAGCGATCGAAAACCTCGCGCAGGGACGGCGTGCGCGGCAGTTTCTTGGTCTCGACGATCAGGGCGATCAGGCGGCCGAGGCGAGCATCGTCCATGTCGCCGATGCCGATCCGCTTGCCTTCCGGATGCGCCATCTCGCTCTTCAGCGTGCCGACGAGACGGGTCAGGTTGACGTCGCGCCGGATCGACGGCTCGCGCTTGGCCAGCGCCTCGATCGCGACATTGGGGTCCTTCGTCGTGTCGGACAGGGCCCGGTTGAAGGCGCGCACCATGCCCGACAACGCCCGCGGATTGGCGCTGTAGAGTTCGCGCGTCACGAACAGGGTGTTGCCGTACATGTCCGGCAGGTGGTCGGCATAGTTCAGGAAGCGCAGCTCCTTGCGCCCGTCGATGCCAAGCGGCGCCACAGAGGCGATGATCGTGTTGACGAAGCCGAACACGCCTTGCGCGCCCTTGCCCTTCAGCATGTCGGCGACCTGGTTGCCCATCGCGGCCGGCGACTCGACGACCTTCACCTTGCTGGCGTCGACGCCGTTGGCGCGCGCGAACATGTCGAAGGTGATCAGCGCGGCATCGACCGGATGGCCCGAGATCGTCTTGCCTTCGAAATCCTTGGGCGAGCGGATCGGGCTGTCGGCGGGAACGGCGATTGTGAAGGGCACGCTGTTGAAGGTGGTCCAGATCGCCACCGGCCCCTGGTTCGGAGCACTGCGGGCGATGCGCTCGATCAAGGCCGAGATATCGCCATAGCCGACATCGAAATTACCGGCCTTCACCTGCGGGATGATCGCGGCCGCGCCATCGCCGGGCGAGAAGGCGATGTCGAGGCCCTCCTCGCGCAGATAGCCGCGATCCTGCGCCAGCAGGAAGAACGAGACCGGGCCCGACAGCGAGGTGTTGAGCAGCAGCTTGTAGCGCTGCGCCTGGGCGGAGGCGCTCAAAGGGATGGCGGCCGCGCTGGCGGCGAGGCCGGCGGAAAAGACCCTGCGGTTAATGCTCGGCACGATGGTTCCTCCTGCAAGATGACAATGAGCTCGCGATGCCGGGAGACACCTGCTCCCTTCGGATTGCTACGTCGCCACTGCCCTCAGGCCGCGCGGGAGGCCTGCGTCTCATCGGTCACCTGCGCGAGGCGATAGCGGGTGATGAAGCCGATCTGGGCGAGCGCTTCCTCACGCTCCGGGGCGGTGTCGCGCGCCGCACGGCGGGCCAGCTCGGCATAGATGCCGGCCTTGGTGTAGTGCCTGACGCAGGCGATGAACGGGAAACCGTGGCGCTCGCGATAGGCGCGGTTGAGCGTGTCGATCTGGCGGACCTCCGCCTGCGTCAGGCTGGTGAGGCCGGCGCTGGCCTGCTCGACATCCGAGGACTGGGTCAGCTCGCCCCGCTTCGCCTCGCGCCCGGCGAGCTCCGGGTGGGCGCAGAGCAGCGCAGTCAGCTTCGCCTCGTCGCTGCCGCGGACGGCGGCGACCATCGCCGCGTGCATCGCGTCGATGCTGGCGAAGGGGCGCGCCGCGAAGGCCTCCTCGGCGACCCAGGGCGAGTGCTCGAAGATCGCGCCGAAGGCGGACACGAAGCCGGGCCGATCCATGGCGTTGATCGCCGCCAGCGTGAAGGGCGGCTGCATTGCTTTGGAAGAGGGCGTCATCTTCGGATCCTGTCCTTCGGAATATGGCCGGCGCGAGCGGCTCGCAGTGGCACCCCGGCTTTAGCGCATGCCGCGTTTCATTGAGATCGGGCGCCGCCAATTCCCATTATTTGCAAAGCCGAATAGAGCTTGAGAGGATCAGCCTGCCGGGACCGTTGCGTCGCAGGGATCGTCGACCATGCTGCCTCAGGAGAACCCCCTCGACGCACAGCTCCTGCGGGTTTTCTGCATCCTCCTGGCGGAGCGCAGCGTCACCAGGACGGCCGCGCGCCTGAACCTGTCGCAGCCCGCGATCAGCCTCGCCCTGAAGCGCCTGCGCGAGATTTTCGGCGACCAGCTGCTGGTGCGCAGCCGCGACGGCATGGTGCCGACCGAGCGGGCGCTCGCACTGCAGCAGACCGCGATCAAGGCGCTGGAGGAGCTGGACAACCTCCTGCTCGACCCCGACAAGCCCGATCCCGCCTCGAGCCTTCAGACCTTCACCATCGCCCTGCCCGACTATGTTGCGCCGGCCTATCTCGCGGGCGCCGTGCGCGAATTTCGTCAGCGTGCTCCGAACGCGCGGCTCGTCCTGCGCTCACTTGGCGGCGATTTCGATTTCGAGGGTGCTCTCGCCGCCGGCACGATCGACATCGTCATCGGAAACTGGCCGTCGCCGCCGGCCTATCTGCGCACGTCGACGCTATTCGAGGACGATGTGGTCTGCCTCGTCGATCGCGACCATCCGTTCACGCGGGCCACGCCGTCGCAGACGGAGTTCCTGACCGCCAGCCATATCGCCCCGGCGCCCTACTCGATCGCGCATCGCGGTGTGGTCGAGACCCATCTGACGAAGATGCGGATCAGCCGCGAGCGCCGCCTGGTGATCTCCTATTTCGCGATGGCGCCCTACATGCTCGTCGGGACCGACCTCGTCTATATGAGCAGCCGGCATTTCGCGCGCTATTTCACCACCATCCTGCCGCTGACCATCGTGGAGCCGCCGCTGGAATTCCCGCGCATGCGCTTCTACCAGCTCTGGCACGACCGCACCCAGCACTCGCCGATGCATCACTGGCTGCGCCAGGTCCTGACCCGCAACCGCCTGCCGGACGAGCCTGCAACGAGCCAATAGAACCCCAGCCCGGACCCCATGAACGAAAACGGCCGCCCGCCGGTGATTGGCACCGAGCGGGCGACCCAGTCTGACGGGCGCTGCTTTCCGTCATCTGCGACGGAGAACCGCTGCCGCCAAGATAGCGCCTCGCGACGCTCGCGGCTTCTGCGGCCGCGCCCCCCGGCTTCCCTACTTCCCGGCCTTCTTGAAGGCTGGGATGAACTTGATGATCAGGATCACGGTGGCCGCTTCGAACAGGGCGACCATCCAGAGCCCCGGCGACATCAGCCCCGTCGCATCCTTGATCACGCCCATGGCGAAGGGTGCGCCGAACCCGGCGAGATTGGCCACCGAGTTGATCAGGGCGACGCCCGCCGCCGCGGCCGAACCCGAGAGGAACAGGTTGGGCATCTGCCAGAACACCGGGATGGCGCTCATCGTGCCGATGATGGCGAAGGCCAGCGCGACCAGAGCGAAATAGGAGCCGTTCGGGATCAGGAAACCCAGCGCCGCCATCGACACCGCCCCGACCAGGGCAGCGACGCCCGTGTGCAGCCGCGCCTCCCGATGGCGGTCCGAGCTCCGGCCGATCAGGATCATGCCGGCGGCGCCGCAGAGATAGCAAACCGCCATGATCCAGCCGACGGTGGCCGGGCTGGTGAAGCCGAGCTCACGCACCGCGGTCGGGCCCCAGAAGGTCAGGGTCGAGTTCGCGAGGATGATGCAGAAGTAGATCGCGATGAACTGCCAGACCCGGGGGTCACGCAGCGACTTCATGATCTTGTGCTCGCGCGGGCCAAGGGCGGCGCGGTCGCGCTCCAGGTCGGCGAGGATCAGGCTCTTCTCCCTGTCGGTGAGCCAGTTCGCCTTCTCGGGCTTGTCGGTCATGTAGAACAGGGTGACGATGCCGGCGATCACCGAGGGAATGCCCTCGATCAGGAAGACCCACTGCCAGCCGGACCAGCCATTGGCGCCGTTGAGCTGGGTCATGATCGTGCCGGCCAGCGGCCCGCCGAGCACGCCGGCCAGGGCCGAGGCGGACATGAACAGGCCGAAGGCCTTGGCGCGCCGCTCGGTCGGATACCAATAGGTGAGATAGAGGATGATGCCGGGATAGAAACCGGCCTCGAACACGCCCAGCAGGAAGCGCAGGACATAGAACTGCATCGGCGTCGTCACGAACATCATCGCGACGCAGGTGATGCCCCAAAGCATGGTGATGCGGGCGACGGTCTTGCGCGCGCCGATCCGTTCGAGCAGCAGGTTGCTCGGAACCTCGAACAGGAAGTAGCCGATGAAGAAGATGCCGGCACCGAGGCCGTAGATCGCCTCGCTGAACTTGAGATCGTTCAGCATCTGCAGCTTGGCGAAACCGATATTGACCCGGTCGATCCAGGCGAGGATCCAGAGGATCATCAGAAATGGAATGAGGCGCCAGGTAACCTTGCTGAAAGCCGCATCCAATTGCTGCGATGATGATGAGCCCTCGGAGATGTCTGCTCCGTGAGTGACGGCTGTCGACATGATGATCTCCCCTCTGTGCCGCGGTCTTCAGGTTCGACCCGACCACTGGCTTCGATCATGCCGAATAATCCGAATGGCCTTCCACGGTGAGACCGGTTCCGAAATGCCCATTATTTGCGGATTGAATAAGCATTTGCGGATTGAATGAGCTTTGCCCGGCAAGACCGCCGGCTGCCGCATGGGACATGCGCGCGAGCCCTCTCCCGGAACGGGCGAGAGGGCCTGTCGTGCTTCCGCGGCCCTCCTGTCGCAGAGGGCCCCATGTCTCCAGCCATGTAACCGGATAGCCCCGGAGCAAGCCCGAGCGCGACGGTTCCTCGCCGCTTCTACGCCGCCACCGCCTCGGTCGCGGCAGTCACCTGCCAGCCCTGCAAGTCGCGCCAGTTCGGCTCCAGCTCGGCGAAGCGCGCCAGGCTGAAACTGGAGATATCAGCGAAGCCGCAGGCGCCGTCGACGACGAGATCGCGGATCGCCCGTCCGCTCGCCGGCGAGAGGCCGAAGCCGACGCTCGACAGCGTCGCCACCACGACATTGGCCTGCGCAGCGAGCCGGTCGATCACCGGCCGTCCATCCGGCGTGTTCTCGATCACGCCGGCCCAGGAGCGGATGATGCGAGCATGCGCCGCCTTGGGCAGCAACTCAGCGAGGCGCTTTCCCATATGCAGCATCAGCGGCGTGGTCGGCTTAGGCAGCGTGCCCTCCTCCGCCATGGCCAGCCATTCGTGCGGGCCGCCGCCATAGGCGAGGTTGCCGCGCAGCGTCTGGCGGCCATAGAGCCCGCAGCCGTCGACGCCGCCGAGCGGCATCAGCGGCAGCGGCTCGGTCACGATCATCTCGCAGCGGGCCGACTGCACCGGCACCTCCTGCCCGAGCATGGCGGAGAGCCGGCCGGTCTGCGGGCCGGCTGCCAGCACGAGAGTGTCGCAGCCGATCTCACCGCGATCGGTCTCGACGGCAACGACGCGGCCGCCCTCGGTCCGGAAGCCGGTAACGGTGGTGTGCTGCAGGATGCGGCCGCCATGGTCCTGCATCGCCCAGGCATAGCCCTGCAGCGTGCGATGCGGATTGGCATGGCCGCCGAATTTGTAGTGATAGCCGCCGACCACGGTGTCGCCGGCCAGCGGCACCATCTCCTTCGCCTGCTTGACGTCGAGCACGTCGGACTCGAAGCCCTGCCGCGCGGCATTGCGCAAGGCGCGGCCATAGAGCGCCATCTGGTGCTCGCTCGAGGCGAGGCGGACACGCTCGCCCCTGAACTCGGTCGGGTACCCCAGCAGTTCGTCCATGATCGGCCAGAGCCGCTGCTCCTCGGCGAAGAGTGGCGAATGGTGGTGCGAGCAGCCGCCGCCATTGCGGCCGGAGGCTTCCCAGCCGATCAGCCCCTTCTCCAGCACCAGCACGTCGACACCCTCCCGCGCCAGCCACCAGCCGGCCGAGAGGCCGGTAACGCCGCCGCCGACGATCACGACCGAGGCTCCCTTGATCTCGCTCATAGCCTTCAGCCTCACTCGCTCGCGACGGGGCCGGTCGCGTCATTGGTCGCGACGGTGTAGCGCGCCGGCACCTCCCAGAACGGCACCCATTGCGCATGCATGCCGAACCAGGTGTCCCAGTGCTCGGCCTGCTCGGGCGCCTCGGGCACATGCACGGTCATCGCCAACGCCATCGGCCGGACCGGAGCGCGATAGCCGGCGAGCGGGATGGCCGAGAGCGGCTGTGCCGCGCCGAGCGCGAGCAGTGCCGCGACCTGCTCGCGGCAGCGGCGACCCTGACAAGGTCCCATGCCGGCGCGCGTCAGACGCTTGACTTGGTCGGGATTGGGCGGGCCGTCGCCGAGCAGAGCCGAGAGCGAGCGGTCGTTGCGACGCTCATTCTGCCAGTCGAGATAGCGCGGCGGACGGACCTCCAGGATTTCCCGGGCCGTCACCTCCTCGCATTGGCAGACATGGAATTCGGCGCGCGCCTCGATCACGCTCGCCCGGACCCAGGCAAGGCGATAGGCGGAGATGTCGTAGCCCGGTGCTGACGGTGCCACCGTTTCCGTCTCGGCACTTTCCTCCCCGAGCGCCGCGACCGCGCGGGCGGCCTCAGCCTCGGCGATGGCGCGGTCGCGCGTCTTATCCGCCCAGATGCCGGCGCAGTCGCCGACGGCGTAGACATTGGCGAGACTGGTGCGCTGGCTTGCATCGAGCACCGGCGCATAGCCGCCGCGCTCGGCCTGGAAGGCGACCTTGCAGCCAGCGGCGTCGATCAGGTCGATGACCGGCGTCGCGCCGACCGCGAGCACGATGCCATCGCAGGCAATGGTGCGCTCGTCGCCTATCGGGCGGCCCTCCCCGTCGAGCTTAGCGACCAGTGCCGCTTCGACGCCGTCGCGGCCTGTGGCCTCGCGCACGACATGGCCCGCCAGGATTTCGATGCCACCGGCGCTGAGGCTCGCCAGCAAGTCCGCATCGCCGATCGGCTCGGCCGCCTGCTCGACGATGGCGGCGATCGTGACACCAGCGTCGCGCAGGGCGAGCGCGGTGGTCAGCGCCTCCGTATTCGAGCCGAGAATCACGACCTTGCGCGGGCCGAAGGCGTCATAGCGCGTCGCGAGATTAAGCGCGGCGGTAGCGCCCATCACGCCGGGCTTCTCCCAGCCGGGAAAGCCGAGGCCCATGTCGCGGCGGCCGCAGGCGAGGATGACGTGCTGCACCTGGACGAGGATGCTGCTCTCCTCATCGGCGAGGCCGGCGACGAGGCCGGGCATCCAGCCGAGCGCCGGACCGTTGGCGTAGAGCCCCCAGCAGGCGGTGCCCAGGCGAAGATCGACGCCGGCCTCGAACGCCTCCGCGATCCGCGGCTCGGAGGCGACGAAGGCTTCCATCATGGCGTTGCGGTTGCGGGCGCTCGCCGCCATGCCCTGGCCGAAATGCAAGGGGACGTCGTCGCCCATCGTCCTGAACGGAACCGGGTTTTCATCGACGAGCAAGACGCCAAAGCCCCGCGCCGCCGCTCCGATCGCGGCTTCGAGCCCGGCCGGGCCGGCGCCGATGACGAGAACATCGACGCTCTCGGCGATGGCGAGCGGCTTGCCGGTGACGGATTTGGGATCGGAGGCCGGGACGGTCATGGGCTGCGCTTTCGAATGACTGGGCTCATTCTTGGCGCCGGCGCCTGGCGGAGCCGGCCGGTTTGCGACATCGACCGGCCGGGACGCGACATCCAGGCCGCAGGACCTTGCCGCTCAAAGCACCTGTTCGAGGAAGGCGCGGGTGCGGGACTCGCGCGGCGCGCCGAAGAACTCGGCCGGCGGCGCATGCTCGACGATGACGCCGCCATCGGTGAAGTAGACGTGGTCGGCGACCTCGCGGGCGAAGCCCATCTCATGGGTGACGAGGATGCAGGTCATGCCCTCGGCCGCGAGATCGCGGATGGTGACGAGCACCTCCTTCTTGGTCTCGGGATCGAGCGCGGCGGTGACCTCGTCGAAGAGCATCACCTTCGGATTCATCGCCAGCGAGCGGGCGATCGCGACGCGCTGCTGCTGGCCGCCGGAGAGTTCGCCCGGATAGGCGTCGTGCTTGTGCGACAGCCCGACCTTGGCGAGCAGGCGCCTGGCCCGCTCCCCGACCTCGGCAGGGTCCTGCTTCAGCACATGGATCGGCGCCATCATTACGTTCTGAAGCGCCGTCTTGTGCGGGAAGAGATTGTATTGCTGGAAGACGATGCCGACGTCGCGGCGCAGCGCCAGCTTGTCCAGCGCGGGATCGTTGACCTGCCTTCCGGCGACGGTGATCGAGCCCTGGCTGATCGGCACCAGCGCGTTGATGCAGCGCAGCAGCGTCGACTTGCCGGAGCCGGACGGACCGATGATGCAGACGGTCTCGCCGCGGCGGATGGTGAGGCTGACATCCTTGAGCACGACGAAGGCGCCGAAGGCCTTCTCGACGCCCTCGACGACGACGACCGGCTCGCCGAGTTCATGCTTGGCAGCCATGGTCATCCCTTCACGTTGAAGCGGCGCTCGAGCGCCATGGTCAGGCGCGCGATCGGGTAGCAGTAGGCGAAGAACATCAGAAGCAGCATCAGGTACATCGGCAGCATCAGCTCGGGCCGGCTCTCGGCGACGAGGGCGGCGCGCGTGATGGTGAGCCCGTCCTGGATGCCGACCACCGAGATCAGCGTCGTCGCCATGGTCAGGATGGCGTAGAGGTTCATCCAGGGCGGCAGCATGCGTTTGACCGCCTGCGGCAGGATGATCATCCACATCGTCTGGCGGCGGGTGAAGGCGAGCGCCTCGGCCGATTCCCATTGGCCCGACGGGATCGAACGGATGCCGCCGCGCACGATCTCCGAGACATTGGCCGCGACGGGCAACGCCAGGCCGATGATCGCCTTGATCCAAGCCGGGAAGGCGATGGTCACCGGCCCGAGCCTGATCTCGAAGGGCAGGAGGAACATCGCGTAGAACAGCAGCACCAGCCAGGGCGCATTGCGGAAGAACTGCGTCGCCGCCCAGGACGGCTGGCGCAAAGCGGCCGAGGGCGAGACCTGGCCGATGCCGAACAGCACGCCGACCGCGGTACCGAGCGCCATCGAGAGGACGCTGATCAAGAGGTTGAACAGGAAGCCCTGGAAGATCAGTGGCGCCCAACGCAGCAGGATGGTGACGGCGCCATCGCGTGCCGCCGGTGCCGTCGCCTGCGCCACCGCCAGCGAGGCGGCGAAGAGCACGGCGACGCCGGCGACGAGGCCGGCGCTGAGCACCATCGGCGCAGCGAGCCCGCTCGGCGCGATCGGTGATGCGCGGAACGGCTTCAGGACCGGGAGATCAGTTGCGGCTAGCTTCATGGCATGTACCCGGGAATGCGCATGGCCCGCTCCCAGCGATGCATCACCCAGACCAGCACCGCGACGAGCAGCACATAGACGACGAGCAGCACGTTCATCATCTCGCGGACGTTGAAGACCTCGGACCAGATCTGCGACGCCGCGTAGAGCAATTCGGGAACGCCGATGGCGTAGGCAAGCGTCGTCGTCTTTACGAGGTTGACGAGGTTGTTGTTGAGCGCCGGCAGGCAGATGCGGAAGGCGAGCGGCAGCACGATCTGGCGCCAGAGCTGGAAGCGGGTGTAGCCGAGCGATTCCGCCGCCTCGACCATCGTCTCCGGCACCGCCTCGATCCCGGCGCGGAAGATCTCGACATTGAAGGCGCCGGCGAAGAGCGAGAAGGCGATGATGGCCCAACCCGTCCCGCTGACTAGCGGCGACTGTCCGCCGAAGCCATCGGAGACGGTCGGCAGCAGGCCGCCTACGGCGAAGTAGAAAAAGGAGAGCTGCACCAAAGGCGGCGTGTTGCGAAAGAACTGGACGTAACCCCGCACCAGCAGACGGCCGAGCCGCGAATTGCTGCCGGCGATCCAGACGCCGAGCAGCCCGATGGCGAGCGAAGCGAGGATCGAGACGACGCAGATATAGGTCGTCGTCCACAGCCCGGTCAGGAAGCGCGAGCGGTCGAAGGCGTCGTAGAAGATCGAGAAGTTGAGGCCGTGGACCTCGTTCAGGCGCTCGAAGAAAGCGGCGATCATAGATTGCGGCTAGCCGTTGTGATGATCCGCCACGTCATCCCGGACGCAGCGAAGCGGAGCTCCGGGATCCATCGTAGAGGGCAGCGCCCTCCGATGGATCCCGGGGCAAGCCCGGGATGACGTCGCGTAGCTGGCATCGGCAGAGCCCGATGAGGCTTCAGGAGCCGCCCTTCAGCTTCTTGTTGGTCTCGATCAGGTAGGGGCTCTGCTTGATGCCCCATTTGGTCTCGAGCGCGAGCAGCTTGCCGCTCTTGTGCCAGTCGACCGACATCTCCTTGACCAGCTTGCCGAAGGCGCCGTCAAGATCTTCCAGCCGCACGCCGATCGCCCAGAGCTGCGGGTCCTCGGAGGTCAGCGGCATCTCGTAATTCGCCCATTTCGGATCGCCGCCCGACAGGGTCGAGACGATCAGCGTGTCGTCGAACAGGAAGGCGACGCAGTTGTTGCCCTGCAGCGCATTCAGCCCGTCCGGCACCGAGGGGAACACCACCATCTCCGGCGAATACATCTGCGAGACGCGGCGGTTGTAATAGGCACCCTGCACGGCGCAGACCTTGCGGCCCTTGAGGTCTTCCCACTTCTTCAGGCCGGCGCTCTTGGGCGCGAGCACATTGGTGGCGCCGGCATAGTAATTCGGCTCGATCATGCCGATCTGCTTGCGACGTTCGGCCGTGTCGCCGAGCGTCGCCAGGATCATGTCGATGCGGCCCTGGCGCAGGAACTCGATGCGGTTGGCGGCGATCACCGGCACCATCTCGAGCTTGACGCCGATCTTGGTGGCGACCTCCTGGGCGAGATCGATCTCGAGGCCGACGATCTTGCCTGACGGGTCGAGGAAGCCCCAGGGCTTGTAGTCGTTCTTGACGCCGACGGTGAGGACGCCCTTTTCCTTGATCTTGGCGAGCGTGTCCTGGGCGAAGGCCGGCACGGCGGCGAGCGTGGCGGCGAGTGCGAACGCCAGCGCGGTCAATCGTTTCATCGGTCGCGATCCCCTTGTCTTATTTTGAAGCTCTAGCTTCCGGCGGATCGGCGCACAGATTTGACCAGGTACGACGCTTTCTTGACTCTCAGCGGCGAGCCGGGCGGGCCTCCTGCAAGCGCTCGGCCCGCGGCGGATGGCCGAAGCGCTCGCGATAGCTACGCGAGAAATGACTGGCGCTGGCGAATCCGCAGGCGAGCGCCGTCTCCAGGATCGAGAGGCTGGTCTGGCGCAGCAGGTCGCGGGCGCGGTCGAGGCGCAGGGCGAGGTAGTGCTCGCCGAGCGAGCGGCCGAGATGCTGGCGGAACAGGCGTTCGAGCTGGCGCAGCGAGACATTGGCCAGACGGGCGAGATCCTCGCGCGCCTCGGGCGTCTCGATGGTCTGTTCCATGCGGGCGATCACGCGCAGCAGGGGGGCATGGGCGATGCCGAGCCGCTCGCGCAGCGGCATGCGCTGCGGCCCCGCTCCCTCCCTGACATGGGTCTGCAGGAACCATTCGCTGACCGCGAGCGCGAGCTCGCTGCCATGCTCGCGCGCGATCACCCCGTGCAGCATGTCGAGCGGCGCCGTGCCGCCGCTGCAGGTCAAACGGTCGCGATCGATCTCGTAGAGCGAGCGCCGCAAATCGAGATCGGGATATTCCTCCAGGAAGGCCGGCGCATGCTCCCAGTGAATGGTGAAGCGATAGCCGGAGAGCAGGTTGGCGCGCGCCAGCAGATAGGGCCCGCCCGAGACGCCGCCGATTTTCACCCCGCGCCGCGCCAGCTGGCGCAGCCAGGCGAAAGTCGGCTGGTGATGAAACAGCGCCGGATTGCCGCCGGCGCAGACGAAGAGATAGTCGAGCCTGAGCTCGGCGCCGACGCTGGCGTCCGCGGCGATGGCGACGCCGTTCGAAGCCGGGGCCGCGGCGCCGTCGATCGAAACATGACTCCAGCGATAGAGCGCTCGGCCCGAGAGCCGGTTGGCGGCACGCAAAGGCTCGATCGCCGAGGCGTAAGGCAGCAGCGCGAAGTCGGGGATCAGCAGGAAGCCGACATGGGTCGGCGCGCTGTCGTCGCTTTCAGGCAATCTGATGTCGCTATCGAGCATGTCGGCGAGCCTATGTCGGTCAATCTCGCGATGACAAGACCGCCCGGACCCGTCGATGCGTTATTCCATCTTCTCGCTGCTGTCGCAGACCCTGCAGGGCCACAAGGGCTGGACTCCCGCCTGGCGCGATCCCGCGCCGAAGCCCGAATACGACGTGATCATCATCGGCGGCGGCGGCCATGGCCTGGCGACGGCGCATTACCTCGCCAGCCGGCACGGCATCACCAATGTCGCGGTGCTGGAGAAGGGCTATCTCGGCTCCGGCAATGTCGGCCGCAACACCACGATCATCCGCTCGAACTACCTGCTGCCCGGCAATACCCCGTTCTACGAGCTCTCGATGAAGCTCTGGGAGGGGCTGGAGCAGGACCTGAACTACAACGCCATGGTCAGCCAGCGCGGCGTTTTGAACCTCTACCATTCCGATGCCCAGCGCGACGCCTTCGCCCGGCGCGGCAATGCGATGCGGCTCGCCGGGGTCGATGCCGAGCTGCTGGGTACCGAGCAAGTCCGCGCGATGCTGCCCTATCTCGATTTCGACAATGCGCGGTTCCCGATCGAAGGCGGGCTGCTGCAGCGCCGCGGCGGCTCGGCCCGGCACGACGCCGTCGCCTGGGGCTTCGCCCGCGCCGCCGACAGCCGCGGCGTCGACATGATCCAGAACTGCGAGGTCACCGGCATCACCATGTCGGGCGGGCGCGCCATCGGCGTCGAGACCTCGCGCGGGCCGATCCGGGCGAAGAAGGTCGCCATGGCGGTCGCCGGTAATTCCTCGCGCGTCGCGGCGATGGCAGGGATGCGCCTGCCGATCGAGACCCATGTCCTGCAGGCCTTCGTCTCGGAGGGGCTGAAGCCGCTGATCGACTGCGTCGTCACCTACGGCGCCGGCCATTTCTACATCAGCCAGTCCGACAAGGGCGGTCTCGTCTTCGGCGGCGACATCGACGGCTACAATTCCTACGCTCAGCGCGGCAACCTGCCGGTGATCGAGGACGTGATGGAATCTGCCATGGCGCTCTGGCCGGGCCTCGGCCGGGTGCGGATGCTGCGCCATTGGGGCGGTGTCATGGACATGTCGATGGACGGCTCGCCGATCATCGATACGACGCCGGTCGACGGGCTCTATCTCAATGCCGGCTGGTGCTATGGCGGCTTCAAGGCGACGCCAGCCTCGGGCTTCTGCTTCGCCCATCTGATCGCGACGGGTCAGCCGCACCCGGTCGCCACCGCCTATCGGCTCGATCGCTTCGCCACCGGGCGGGTGATCGACGAAAAGGGCGCAGGCGCCCAGCCGAACCTGCACTGACCGCGCGCTGCCGAGGATCCCATGCGCATCACCTGTCCCCATTGCGGCGCGCGCGACGCCCAGGAATTCAGCTATCTCGGCGCGGCCGATCTGAAGCGCCCCGACAGCATGGCGGCGAGCGAAGCCGCGATGGCTGATTACGTCTATCAGCGCGACAACCCGGCCGGTATCCATCGCGAGCTCTGGTATCACGGCGCCGGCTGCCATGCCTGGCTGGTCGTGACCCGCGACACCCGCAACCACGCGATCACGGCGGTCGAGCCGGCCAAGGCGTGCAAGGCGGGAGCGGCGGCATGAGCACCCAGCCTTTCCGCCTCGCCTCCGGCGGCCTGATCGATCGCGGCCATCCGCTGGATTTCAGCTTCGACGGCACCTCCTATCGCGGCTATGCCGGCGACACGCTGGCTTCGGCGCTGCTCGCCAATGGCGTGCGCCTGGTCGGTCGCTCCTTCAAATATCACCGCCCGCGCGGCGTCCTTTCGGCCGGGCCGGAGGAGCCCAACGCGTTGGTCGAATTGCGCTCCGGTGCGCGCCGCGAGCCCAACACCCGCGCGACGGTCGTCGAGTTGTTCACCGGACTGGACGCCTCGAGCCAGAACCGCTGGCCCTCGCTCGCCTTCGACCTGCTCTCGATCAACGGGTTGGTCTCGCCGGCCCTGGTCGCCGGCTTCTACTACAAGACCTTCATGTGGCCGGCCGCGTTCTGGGAAAAGCTGTACGAGCCGCTGATCCGGCGCGCCGCCGGCCTCGGCCGCGCCGCCGGAGCGGAAGACCCGGACCATTACGAGAAGGCCTTCGCCTTCTGCGACCTCTTGGTGATCGGCGGCGGCCCGGCCGGCCTCGCGGCCGCGCTCGCGGCCGGGCGCAGCGGCGCCCGGGTCATCCTCTGCGACGAGGATTTCCGGCTCGGCGGGCGCTTGCTCGCAGAAAAGCGCGAGATCGGTGGCAAGCCGGCCTCCGAATGGCTCGCCGCGACGCTGGCCGAGCTCGAAAGCCTGCCGGAGGTGCGGATCATGCCGCGCACCACCGTGTTCGGCCTCTATGACCATGGCATCTACGGCGCGGTCGAGCGGGTCGCCGACCATCTGCCGCAACCGCCGGCGCATCTGCCGCGCCAGCGCGGCTGGCGCATCCATGCCAAGCGGGCGATCCTCGCCGCCGGCGCGCTCGAGCGACCGATCGTCTTCGCCGGCAATGACCGGCCCGGCGTGATGCTGGCCGGCGCGGTGCGGTCTTACGTGAACCGCCATGGCGTGCTGCCTGGCCGCGAAACCGTGCTGTTCACCGCCGGCGACGATGGCTGGGCGACGGCCCGCGACATCGCCGCCGCTGGCGGCAAGGTCGCCGCGATCGTCGATTCCCGCCCCGCCGACCCGGCGCGCAAGGCGCTCGCCGACAAGCTCGGCGCACGGCTCTTCGCTGGCGGCGCCGTGATGGGCGCGCGCGGCGGGCGACAGCTCAGCGGCGTCACAATCCGCGATGCCTCGGGCGCGGTGAACGAGCTTTCCTGTGACCTGCTCGCGGTCTCGAATGGCTGGAACCCGACGCTGCACCTGACCTCGCACCAGAACGGCAAGCCGGCCTGGGACGACGGCCAGCAATGCTTCGTGCCGGGCACGGTGCCGGCCGGTCTTGCGGTCGCCGGCAGCGCCGCCGGGCGCTTCACGCTGGCGCAGGCGCTGGAAGACGGCGCGAGGCTGGGAGGCGAGGCAGCCGCCGAGGCTGGATTGAGCGCTAAGCCAAGCGAGCCCATCCCGACGACCGATCCGGAGACCAACGGGCTTTCGCCGGTCTGGCGGGTCAACGGCGGCAAGGGAAAAGCCTTCGTCGACTACCAGAACGACGTCACCGACAAGGATGTCGAGCTCGCCGCCCGCGAGGGCTTCCGGCCGGTGGAGCATCTCAAGCGTTACACCACGCTCGGCATGGCGACCGACCAGGGCAAGACCTCGAACCTGTCCGGCCTCGCGATCATGGCCGAGCAGACCGGCCGGACGATCCCGCAGACCGGCACCACCACCTTCCGCCCGCCCTATACGCCGGTCGCGATCGGCGCGCTGGCCGGCCATCACCGCGGCAAGGATTTCAGGCCGACCCGGCTCGCGCCGACGCATGACTGGTCGAAGGAGCAGGGCGCCGTCTTCGTCGAGACCGGGCCATGGCTGCGGGCGCAATACTACCCGCGCCCCGGCGAGACCGACTGGCTGACGACGGTCAACCGCGAGGTCAAGGCGGTGCGCGCCGGCGTCGGCCTCTGTGACGTTTCGACCCTCGGCAAGATCGATATCCAGGGCACCGATGCCGCCGAATTCCTGGAACGGGTCTACATCAACGGCTGGAAGACGCTGCCGGTCGGCAAGGCGCGTTATGGGCTGATGCTGCGTGAGGACGGCTTCGTCATGGACGACGGCACCACCTCGCGCCTCGGCGAGACGCATTTCCTGATGACCACCACCACTGCCAATGCCGGCAAGGTGATGCAGCATCTCGAATTCTGCCATCAGGTGCTCTGGCCGGAGCTCGATGTCCGCATGGTCTCGGTCTCCGAGCAATGGGCGCAGGTCGCGATCGCCGGGCCGAAGGCGCGCGAGACCCTGCTAGGTGTCGTCGACCCCGAACACGACCTCTCGAACGAGGCCTTCCCCTATCTCGCAGCGCGTCCCGTCACCGTCGGCGGCGGCATCCCGGCGCGCCTCTTCCGCATCTCCTTCTCGGGCGAGCTCGCCTATGAGCTGGCGGTCCCCGCCGACTATGGCGATGCGATGGTGCGGGCGCTGATGCAGGCCGGCGCGCCCTTCGGCATCACGCCCTATGGCACCGAGGCGCTCGGCGTGATGCGCATCGAGAAGGGCCATGTCGCCGGCAACGAGCTCAACGGCCAGACCACGGCGCGCGATCTCGGCCTTGGCAAGATGATGTCGTCGAAGAAGGACTTTGTCGGCCGCCTGATGGCGGGCCGGCAGGCCCTGGTCGAGCAGGACCGCCCCTCCTTCGCCGGCTTCAAGCCGGTCGAGCCCGGCCAGCGCCTGCGCGCCGGTGCGCATTTCATCGGCGTCGGCAAGTCGGCGGTGATGGAGAACGACGAGGGCTACATGACCTCGGTCGCCTACTCCCCTCACCTCAACCACTGGATGGGGCTCGGCCTGATCAAGGGCGGCGCCGCCCGCATCGGCGAGCGCGTGCGCGCCTATGACCCGGTGCGCAATGGCGACGTCGTCGTCGAGATCTGCTCGCCCGTCTTCGTCGATCCCGAAGGAGCCCGCCTCCATGGCTGAGACAGCTCGTTCATGGGCGCCCCGCAGCGCCTGGGCCGGCATCGCGCAGCCCGGACAGATCGGCGCTGCCGGTCCGGCCGGCGTCACCGCGACCCTGCTCGACGGCTTCGGGCTGGCGACACTGATCGCAGCACCGAGTGTGACGGCGGCCTTGTCGCAGGCCGTCGAAGCCAGGATAGGCACCGCCCTGCCGACGACACCGAAGATCGTCTCAGGCGCCTCGCATGACGCGATCTGGTCCGGCCCCGATCAGTGGCTGCTGCGCGCCGCCAAGCGCGACGGTTTCAGAAGCCTTCTGGAAGCGCTCTCGGCTCAGGCTGCCGTCAGCGACCAGAGCGATGCGCGCGCAGCCCTGCGGCTCTCCGGCCCGCATGTGCGTGACGTTCTGGCCAAGGGCGTGATGCTCGATCTGCATCCCGCAGCCTTCGCGGTCGGCGATACCGCCTTGACAAGCATCGCCTATATCGGTGTGCATCTCTGGCGGCTCGCTGATGGGCCGGATGGATCCGTGTTCGAGATCATGGTCGCACGCAGCATGGTGGGAAGCTTCTGGTCCTGGTTCGCCGCCTCCGCGGCCGAATTCGGCTGCCAGATCTCTATCGACCGCGCCACCGGCCGAGGTTGACGGCAGCGCGCCGCGCGCCGTCCCTTCCTTCGACCTTTCCCGATCCTCAAGTCTTCAGGGACCCGCGCGAGCGGGCCGATCCGTCACATGTCCGATTCTCCAATGATCCTTGCTTTGTCCTGCCCCGACCGGCCGGGCATCGTCGCCGCCGTCTCGACCCTGCTGGCCGAAGCCGGCTGCAACATCCGCGACGCGCAGCAGTTCGACGACCTCGAAACCGGCCGTTTCTTCATGCGGGTGGTGTTCGACCGGCTGGAGGGCGCGCGCAGCGCCACCGAGATCCGCGGCCTCGTCGACGAGCTGGCGGCGCGCTTCAAGATGACCGTCTCGCTACGCGACGCCACCGCTCGCAAGCGCGTCATGCTGCTGGTCTCGAAATTCGACCATTGCCTGGCCGACCTGATCTATCGCTGGCGCATCGGCGAACTGCCGATGGAGATCACCGCGATCGTCTCGAACCACGCCCGCGAGCACATCGCCTCGACCGATCTCGGCGACCTGCCCTTCCATCACATGCCGATCAACCGGCAGACCAAGATGGAGCAGGAGGCCGAGCTCTGGCGGCTGATCCAGGAGACCGGCAGCGATCTCGTCGTGCTCGCCCGCTACATGCAGGTCTTGTCGGACGGGCTCTCGGCCAAGCTCTCGGGCCGCTGCATCAACATCCACCACTCCTTCCTGCCCGGCTTCAAGGGCGCCAAGCCCTATCATCAGGCGCATGAGCGCGGGGTGAAGCTGATCGGCGCGACCGCGCATTACGTCACCTCCGATCTCGACGAAGGGCCGATCATCGAGCAGGACGTCGAGCGCATCAGCCATCGCGACACGCCCGACGACCTCGTCCGCAAGGGCCGCGACATCGAGCGGCGCGTGCTGGCGCGGGCGGTGCGCTACCATCTGGAGGATCGCGTGCTGCTCAACGGCAAGAAGGCCGTCGTCTTCACGGATTGATCGAAGCATCGGCGCGGCCGGGGCTTTGCTTTGCACCAGCTCCGACCGGCCGATACCCAAACCCGGCACCGGCCGCCAGGCCACTCGACGGTTGTTGCGGAGGACCCATAGCTCCCCCCAAGCACTCGCGCAAACGCAAGCCCGATAGCCTGCCGAGCAGGCGCCGCATCATGGCGGTTTGTGCGGGTGCGAAGATGTAGAACGGCAGATCGTTCTTGCAGCGAGGCGGCACATTGGCGGCGGCAGACATTGTCGCCGCCAACAAGGGGAACGCCATGAAGCGCCTACTCGCCGCTGCCCTCCTCTGCGCCTCAGCGACACTCGCGCAGGCCCAGGCCCAGAAATCCACCCTCTCCATCGTCAAGAGCCGCGGCGAGTTGATCTGCGGCGTCAGTCCCGGCCTCGCCGGCTTCGGCCTTCCCGACGAGAAGGGCGAGTGGCATGGCCTCGACGTCGATCTCTGCCGCGCCATTTCGGCGGCGATCCTGAACGACCCCAAGAAGGTCAAATTCACGCCGCTCTCGTCGAAGGACCGCTTCACCGCGCTCCAGTCGGGCGAGGTCGACCTCCTGTCACGTACAAGCACCTGGACGATGGCGCGCGACACCTCGCTCGGCCTCGCCTTCGCCGGCGTCAACTACTATGACGGCCAGGCGTTCCTGGTTCAGAAGAAGCTCGGCGTCGATTCCGCGCTCAAGCTCAACGGCGCCTCAATCTGCCTGCAGCAGGGCACGACCACCGAGCTCAACGTCGCCGACTATTTCCGCCAGAACAACATCAAGTACGAGCCCGTCACCTTCGACAAGGGCGACGAGGCGATCAAGGCCTTCGAATCCGGACGCTGCGACGCCCTGACCGACGATTCCTCGGCGCTCTACGCGCTCAAGCTCAAGCTGGTGAAGCCGGACGACGCGGTCGTCCTGCCCGAGCTGATCTCGAAGGAGCCGCTCGGCCCGGTGGTGCGCAGCGCCGATCATGACTGGTTCAACCTGGTGAAATGGGTGCATTTCGCCATGCTGAACGCCGAGGAGCTCGGCGTGACCCAGGCCAATGTCGACAAGCAGCTCGAGTCGACCAATCCCGAGATCCGCCGGCTGCTCGGCAAGGACGGCAAGTTCGGCGAGGCGATCGGCCTCACGTCCGACTGGGCCTACCGGATCGTCAAGCAGGTCGGCAATTACGGCGAGGCCTTCGAGCGCAGCGTCGGGGCCGGCTCAGTGCTCAAGATCGCCCGCGGCAAGAATGACCTCTGGAGCAAGGGCGGCCTGCAATACGCGCCGCCGATCCGCTGACGGATCGTGCTCGGCCGGGATCGTACCGGATCGATCAGGAGCGCCGCGGCGTGATGCCCGGCGCTCCGTTCTGCGCTGTTCCGGCGACGGCTGACAGCCGCCGCGACAGCTTCTAGGATCAGGCGATGCGTGCCCGCCAGATCGAAGTCTTCCGCATGGTCATGCGCTGCGGCACGCTGACCAGCGCCGCCGAGGCGCTCGCCGTCTCGCAGCCGGCGCTCAGCCAGATCCTGCTGCATACCGAAGACGAGCTCGGCTTCAAGCTGTTCCAGCGCGTCAAGGGCCGGCTGATCCCGACCCCCGAGGCGGAGGAGATCTATCCCGAGGTCGAACGCCTGTTCGGCGATCTCGAAATGCTCCGGCGGCGCACCCGCGACCTGCGCCATGGCAAGGCCGGCCTCGTGCGCCTCGCCGCCTCGGCGCCACCCTCCCTCTCCTTCGTCCCGGAGGCGCTGCGGCACTTTCGTGCGGCGCATCCGAACACGCGCGTGCGCTCCTATGTCGTGCCGGCCGAGGTCATCCTCACCATGCTCGACCGCGACCAGGCCGGGCTCGGCATCGCCATGATGGACCAGCCGACTCCCTTCATCGAAACCGAGATAGTCGGCTACACCCGCGTGGTCTGCGTGCTGCCGGCCGGGCATCCGCTGGCCGAGCGCGAGGCCATCGGCGCGGAGGACCTCGATGGCGAGACGCTGATCTCCTACCGCGCAGAATCGCTGCCGGGACAGCTGCTGCGCGACGCACTGGCCAGGGAAGGCCTGCCGTTCCGGCCGGAGATGGAGATCGACGTCTCGATCATCGCGCTGGCTTTCGTGCAGCAAGGCCTCGGCGTCGCCGTGGTCGACGGCCTCCTGCCCTGGCATAATTTCCCCGGCTTGGTGACGCGCCCGTTCCGGCCGCATGTCGCCCTGCCGCTCTGCCTGCTGACCAGCACGCGCCGGCCGCTCTCGCGCAGCCACGAATTGCTGCGCAACCACATCCGCACGGCCTGCCAGCAGCTCGGTCTCGACCAGCCGGTCTCCGAAGAGCCCGAGGCATAAGGCCGGCTTATCCGGCATCGTGGTTTTGGTGTTGGACCCCGGGAGGGGCCCTCTCCAAGACTGGCTCGACCTTCCTTGAACGGGTTTATCATGAGCTGGCGTATCGGCGTCGACATCGGCGGCACCTTCATCGATTTCTGTGCGCTGGAGACCGGCAGCGGCCGTGTCGAGACCATCAAGGTGCTGACCACGCCCGACGCACCGGGCCGCGAGTTGCTCGCCGGGCTCGACCTCCTGAACGAGCGCCATTCCGTACCGCCGGAAGAGATCGTCTCCTTCGTCCACGGCACCACGGTCGGCATCAACACCATCATCCAGCGCAAGGGCAGCCGGCTCGGGCTGATCACCACCGCCGGCTTCGAGGACGTGATCGAGCTGGCGCGACTGCGCATGCCCGACATGTATTCGCTGTTCTGCGCGCGCCCGGAGCAGCTCATCCCGCGCGACCGCATCTTCGGCGTCGGCGGACGCATCCTCTCCGATGGCAGCATCGCCGAGCCGCTCGACCGCGACGCCCTCGCGGATGCGGTTGTGAAGCTCAAGGCGCGTGGCGTCGACGGCGTGATCGTTTCCTTCCTGCATGCCTATCGTAATCCCGCCCACGAGACAGAAGCGCGCGCGCTGATCGCAGAGCTGGCGCCGGAGCTTTTCGTCTTCACCACCAGCGAGGTCTGGCCGGTGATCCGCGAATATGAGCGCACCACCACCGCGATCCTGAACGGCTACGTCCATCCGCGCGTCTCGGGCTATCTCGACGCGCTCGAGGAGGCGCTGGCCTCGCGCGGCGTGCCGGCCGGCCCGATGCTGACCAAGTCGAATGGCGGAGTGATGAACGCCGCCACCGGCAAGCGCGCCTGCGTCAACATGCTGCTCTCGGGCACGGCCTCGGGCGTGATCGGCGCCGCCTATCTCGCCGAGCAGGCCGGCGCGAAGAACATCCTCACCCTTGATATCGGCGGCACCAGCGCCGACCTCGCCTTGATCATCGAAGGCCAGCCGCAATTCGGCACCGGCGAGGTCGTCGGCGACTTCCCGCTCTATGTCCCAAGCGTCTCTGTCACCTCGATCGGCGCCGGCGGCGGCTCGATCGCCTGGGCCGACGCCTTCGGCGTGCTCAAGGTCGGCCCCGAAAGCGCCGGCTCGACCCCCGGCCCCGCCTGCTATGGCCGCGGCGGCGCCCGCGCCACCGTCACCGACGCGATGGCGACCTGCGGCTTCCTTGGCCACACCGCCCTCGCCTATGACCAGATCGGCATGCGCCGCGACCTCGCGCAGAAGGTGGTCGGAGAGGTCGCCGCAATGCTCGGCCGCAGCGCCGAGGCAACGGCCGAGGCGATCATCGCCATCGCCGTCTCCGAGATGTTCGTCGAGGTCAACAAGCTCGTCGCCCGCTATGGCGTCGACCTGCGCGATTTCGCGCTGATGCCGTTCGGCGGCGCCGGGCCGATGCTCGGCTGCTTCCTCGCGCGCGAACTCGGCATACCCCGCGTGCTCGTGCCGCGCCGCCCCGGTGTCGTCAGCGCGCTCGGCGGGCTGATCGCCGACCTGAAGGGCGATTTCATCCAGAGCATCTTCGCCGCGGCGGAGCTGGCCTCGCTAGCCCAACTGCGGGAGGCACTGGCGCGGCTCAAGCGCGACGGGCTCGCCTGGATCCGCGACGACCAGCGCTTCACCGGCCCCGTCGTCGAGAGCCTGAGCGCCGACATGCGCTATCACGGCCAGTCCTTCGAGATCGAAGTGGCGCTCTCCGAGAGCTGGCTCGCCGAGGGCGACCTTGCCGCGATCCGCACCGCCTTCCACCGCCAGCACCTCGCCATCTACGACTTCAACGACGAGGCGGCCGAGGTCCAGATCGTCAATCTGCGCCTCGTCGTCACCGGCGCGACACCGCGGCCGGAACTTGCTCCGGCGAGCGAGGCGGTCGACGAGGCGGCGATCCCGGCACGCTCCATCACGGTCTGGCTCGACGGCGCCGAGCGCGAGGTCGCGCTCTTCCACCGTGAGGCGCTGCGCTGCGGCCAGCATTTCTCCGGGCCGGCCGTGGTCGCGCAGGAGGACACCACCATCTGCATACCCGCAGGTTTCGAGGCTGAGGTCGACGCCTTCCTCAACCTGCATCTCATCCTGCGCGAGGGAGCCTGATCATGGTCGACAAGGTCACCTTGCAGGTCCTGGCCAATCATTGCCGGGCCGCGGCCGAGAACATGGCCTACACGCTCTACCGCACGGCGCATTCCACCTTCGTCAAGGAGACGGAGGATTTCACGGTGATGGTGATGGACCGCACCGGGCGCGTCGTCGCCGTGCCGATGGACCTCGGCGCGACCTGGTATCCGGGCATGAACTACAACCGCGCCATCGAGATGGTGCCTGAGTATCGCCCAGGCGACATCGCCTTCACCAACGACCCCTATAGCGGCTATCTCGCCACCCACGCCCCCGACACGCATCTGTGGAAGCCGATCTTCCACGAAGACGAGATCGTCTGCTTCGTCGGCGGCCATGTCCACAACACCGACATGGGCGGGGCGGTGCCGGCGAGCCTGTCGCGCTCGCTCACCGAGATCCATCAGGAGGGCATCCGCTTCCCGCCGATGACGCTGATGCGCGACGGCGCCTTCGACGAGACCGTGCTGCGCATCATGATGATGAATGTGCGCAAGCCCGCGCTGAACATGGGCGACCTCAAGGCCCTGGCAGGCGCGCTCAACACCGGCGAGCGCAAGATCCAGGCGATGGTCGCCAAGTTCGGCGCGAAGGGCTTCATGGACGGGCTCGATGGGCTGATGGACTATGCCGAGCATCAGGCCCGCGAGATCCTGCGCTCTATCCCCGACGGCGAGTACTTCTTTTCCGACTATGCCGACGAGGACGGTGTCGACGGCAATCCCTGCCGGCTGGCGCTGACGCTGACGATCAAGAGCGACGAGGCGATCCTCGACTTCACGGGATCGGACCCGCAGCTCGGCTCCTCGCTCAATGTCCCGACCGGCTCCGACCCGCGCCATACGCTGCTGCTCGTCGGCGTCTACTACGTGCTCTACACGCTGAACCCGCAGCTCCTGCTCAATTCCGGCCTGACCCGGCCCTTCACCTGCATCGCGCCGGAAGGGACGGTGCTGAACCCGTCCTTCCCGGCGGCGGTCGGCATGCGCAGCCTGACCTGCGCACGGCTGCGCAGCCTGATCTTCGGCGCCTTCAGCCTCGCCGCGCCCGAGCGCCTGCCGGCGGCACCGGCCGGCTCCAGCTCGATCGTCAATGTGATGACCACCGACGAGAAGACGCATCGCAGCGTCATCGCGGCGATCAACCCGGTGGTCGGCGGCGGCGGCGGCATGCCGCATCGCGACGGGCCGAACGGCTCGGGCGCCGACGCCGCCTATCTCAAGAACACGCCGATCGAGATCACCGAGACCGAGGTGCCGATCCGCTTCATGCGCTACGGGCTGCAGCCGGATTCTGGTGGGGCGGGACGCTGGCGCGGCGGGCTCGCCACGGTGATGGAGTTCAAGGTGTTCTCGCCGAACTCGCGCATCACCGTGCGCAACCGCGACCGCTCGTATTTCCGGCCCTGGGGCACGCTTGGCGGCCTCTCTGCCGAGACCTCGAACTTCATCATCAATCCCGGCCGCCCGAACGAGCGCGTGCTAGGCAACACCGACATCGCCATCGCCGAGCCGGGCGACGTGATCCATATCCATTCGCCGGGCGGCGGCGGGCGCGGCACGCCATTGGAACGCGAGCCCGAGCGGGTCCTGCTCGATGTCGAGCGCGGCTATGTCAGCCTGGACGCGGCGCGAGCGCTTTACGGCGTCGTGATCGAGGCAGGCGCCGTTGATCCTGAGGCTACGACTGCGCTGCGCGCGGAGCTCAAGACGCGCACCCACAACACGCATTTCCATTTCGGCTCGGAGCGGGACGCCTTCGAGCAGGTCTGGACGGCGGAGAACTATGCAGCGCTGACGCAGTTGCTCGCTGGCCTGCCGGTCCACTGGCGCTTCTTCACCAAGACCAAGCTCTTCGCCGTGATGCGCGATGCTGCCGACAAGCTCGACGTGGCCGCGGCCTTTGCTGCGGTGCGGCGGGACTATCCGCAGATCCCAGAGGTCGGGCAGGATACTCCAGAGATCGCTCAGGCAGCCGAGTAGCCGCCGGCCTCAGCCGACGGTGACGGTCGCGCCCGCCGCGATCTCGCCGGGCGTCACCACGTCGCAATAGATGCCGAAATTGCGCTCGTGGCGCTTGACCACCGTCCGCAGGATCTCGACGTCGACAGGCAGACCTTCCTGCGCGATGGTGATGAAGCCGCAGCGCCCGCAATGCTCGCGGCCCTTCAGCACGACGTCGCCGATCCTGATCTCGCGCCCGATCCAGCCATGCTCCGGGATGGCATCGAGCTCATCGGGCCAGTCGAGCAGGATGTTCGGCCGGAAACGGCGGGCATCGATGACGCTGCCGGGCAATTCCCGTTCGAGGCTGCGGATCGCTGCGCTGGTGACGAGGTGGATCGGTGCATGCTCGTAGCGCGGCCGAAACCCGCCTGAGCCGACCGCGTCGAAAGGCTTCAACAGCGGCATGAAGCCGAAGGCCTGCGATAGGCCCTCCAGTAGCTCCGCATCCTGCGGCCCGGCCCAGCGCTCGCCATCAAGCGAGAGAGCGATGCCCTCCCCCACGGCTCTGGCATGGGCACGTGGCACGCCGAGGAAGTGCTTCTCGCGGCCGGGCGAGGCGATGCGGCCGGTGGCGGCGTCGAGCAGCCCCCAGATCCTGTCGCCCGCGACGCCGCCGGCGTTGACTTCGAGCTGATCCAGCTGCTCGCCGGCCATCGAGCTGACCGGATAGCGCCAGAGTTCGGCGACCTGCCCCATCACTGGCCGTCCATCCTCGGATCGAGCGCATCGCGCAGGCCGTCGCCGATGAAGTTGAAGCTGGTCACCGCGAGCGTGATCGCGGCGCCGGGGATGATGGCGAGCCAGGGCGCGCTGGTGAGATAGCTCTGGGCGCTGTCGAGCATGTTGCCCCAGCTCGGCGTCGGCGGCTGGATGCCGAAGCCGAGGAAGGAGATGTAGCTCTCGGCCAGGATGGCATGGGCGACGTTAAGCGTCGCCGCGACGACGATCGGCGCGATCGCGTTCGGCAGCAGCTCGCGGACCATGATGCGCCGGTTGCTCGCGCCGAACGAGACGGCCGCCTGCGCGAACTCACGCGTCTTCAGCGAGCGGATCTGCGCCTCGACCACGCGGGCGACCTCCATCCATGAGGTCATCGCGATCAGCAGGATGATCGACGGCACCGAGGGCGAGATCAGCGCCGAGATCGCCAGCAGCAGGAAGATCGAGGGGAAGCACAGCATCGCATCGACGAAGCGCATCAGCGCCGCGCCGAGCGCACCCTCGTAGAAGCCGGCGACCATGCCGACGACGATGCCGATCGCCATCGCGATCGCCATGGCCGAGAAGCCGACCGCCAGCGAGATCCGCCCGGCCATCAGCAGGCGCGCGAGGATATCGCGCCCGAGCGGATCGGTGCCGAGCACATGCGGACCGGAGAATGGCGGCGCGAAGCGGTTGCGGATGTCGATGAAGGTATCGGTGTAAGGCAGCAGCCAGGGACCGACGATGCAGGCGAGCGTCAGAAAGACGATCGTCGCCGCGCCGAAGACTGCGAGCTTGTGGCGCCGGAAACGACGCAGGCCCGGGCTGTTCCAGAAGCCGGGGGCCGGCGGCAAGGCCGGCTCGGCGGTGCTGGTGAAGGGCACGCCGCTCATCGCCCGCTCCTCGAAATGCGCGGGTCGGCGACGCCATAGAGCAGATCGGCGAGCAGCGATCCCAGCAGGACGAGCACGGCCGTGAACATCAGGATGCCCATGACGACGGGGTAGTCGCGATAGCTGATCGAATCGAGGAAGAGCCGGCCCATGCCCGGCCAGGTGAAGACCGTCTCGGTCACCAGCGCGCCCGAGAGCAGTGTCGGCACATGCAGGCCGGTGATGGTGATCATCGGCAGCAGCGCGTTGCGCAGGGCGTGGCGCATGAGGATCTGCCGCTCCGGCACGCCCTTGGCGCGAGCGGTGCGGATATAGTCCTGGTTGACCACCTCCAGCATCGAGGAGCGCATGTAGCGGCTCCAGACCGCTGTCGAGACCAGCGCCAGGACGATGCAGGGGCCGATCAGGTGATGCACCTGGTTGAGGAACGAGCCGTCGCCCATGGTGTAGCGGTTGCCGGCGGGCAGCCAGCCGAGCCCGACCGAGAAGACGTAGATGATGACGAGGCCGAACCAGAAGGTCGGGATCGAGAGCGCGATCATCGCGCCGATCGTCGCCAGCGAGTCGAACAGCGAATAGCGGCGGATCGCGCCGAGGATGCCGACCCAGGCGCCGATCACCATGGCGAGCAGCGTCGAAGTCAGCATCAGCTCCAGCGTCGCGCCGAGATGCGAGGCGATGATGTGCAGCACCGGCTGCTGGTCGCGATAGGACACTCCCCAGTCGCCTGAGAGCATGCGCCAGAGCCATTCGACGTACTGCACCGGCAGCGGCCGGTTGAGGCCGAGCTGCTCGGCGATGCGGTCGAGATCGGCCTGGGTCATGTCGCCGCCGGCGGCGAACTGCGAGAGCGGCCCGCCCGGCGCCAAATGCAGGATGGCGAAGCCGATCACCGAGACGATCAGCAGCAGCAGCAGCGACTGGCCGAGCCGGCGCAGCAGGAAGGCGATCATGGCGCCCTCCTCCCGGCCGGCGCCGGCATCGCGCCGGCGCGGTTCACATCGCGCCCCACGTCACTTGGCCCAGTACCACTGGCCCATGTTCCAGGTGTTCTGCCTGGCGTTGATGTTGGGCTGGTAGCCGATCAGCCCCTCCTTGTAGCCCTCGACCGGCGCGTACTGGTAGATCGGCAGGATCGGCAATTCCTCACGCACCAGCACCTGCAGCTTCTGGTAGATCTCCTTGCGCTTCGCCGTGTCGAAGGTCTCCTGGCCCTGCTTCATCAGGGCGTCGGCCTCGGCGTTCTGCCACTGCATCTGGTTGGCGCCGTTGCCGCTCTTGGCCGGGATCGCGTCCGAGCCGAAGCGATGCGCCGGATCGGGATCGATCACCGTGCGGAAGGCCGTGCCGACCAGCAGCGACTGGAACTTGGAGCGGGTGTAGAAATCGCCCCAGATCACCGCCGCGGGCATATTGTTGATCGTCATCTTGATGCCGACCTGCTGCCAGTCCTGCTGCATCAATTGCTGGCACTGCTCGCGCAGCGCCGCGCCTGTCGTGGTCGAGACGGCGAACTCCAGCGGCACGCCGTTCTTCATGCGCACGCCCGAGCCGGAGCGCTTCCAGCCGGCATCGTCAAGGATCTTGCCGGCGAGCGCCGGGTCGTAGACCTGCTTCGGCAGGTTGGGGTCGTAGGCCCAGGATTCCTGCGGCATGAAGGATTCGGTCGGGATGTGCAGGCCGTAGAAGACGATGTCGATGATCGCCTGCTTGTTGATCGAGGCGTAGAGCGCCTTGCGCACCGCCTTGTCCGACAGGGCCGGATGCTCGAGGTTCGGCATCAGCACCTCGAGCGAGGCGCTCGGAATCTTCACCACCTTGCGGCCGGGCAGCTTGACCGCCTCGGCATAGAAATTGGCGGGGATGCCGGTGCCGATGATCAGGTCGACCTGGCCGGTGCGGAACTGGGCGTAGAGCGCGGTCTGGTCCGGCACGTATTTGAGCACCGCCTTTTCCAGATACGGCCCCTTGCCGTGGTATTTCTCGTTGGCGACGAGCTGAATGTTGTCGCCCGGCGTGCGCGTGCCCCATTTGAACGGGCCAGTGCCGACCGGCGCGCCGTTGAACGGCGCCGTGTTCGGATCGGCCGCCTTCTCCAGCAAATGCTTGGGCACGATGAAGGTGTTGGAGAGCAGCGCGAGATAGGGCGCATAGGCCTTCTCCATGCGCCAGGAGATCTCCAGCGGGCCGGTGACCTTGATGTCCTTGACCAGCGAATGGCCGACGCGGGTGCGCGCCTTGAAGCCCGGCGCGTTGATCAGCTCGAGCGTGTACTTGACGTCCTCGGCGGTGAACGGCGTGCCGTCATGCCAGGTGATGCCCTCGCGCAGCTTGACCTTCCAGGCGAGGCCGCCTTCCGAGATGCCACCATTGGCCTCGCTCGGCACTTCGGCGGCGAGGTCGGGAACCAGCGAGCCGTCGGGCTGGGCCAGCCACATCGTGTTGAAGACCTGCATCCAGACGGTCTCGTCGACCTCGATGCCGGGCATCAGCGGATTGAAGGCCGTCGGCTCCTGCGACAGGCCGACCACGACCTGGCCGCTCGGCTTGGCGGGTGGCGGCGGAGGCGCCTTGCTTTGAGCGCGAGCGCCAAGGCCGGAGGCAGCGAGCAGGCCGCCGGCGCCGAGCGCCAGGACCTCGCGGCGATGCAGGGCAGGCAGAGCAAGGCCGGACGCCTTCATGGACGGCTTGTTCATCGTCGATCCCCTCGTTGTCGACGGCCTTGTGCGGCCGATGCACGGTCGCCGCCTTTTGCCTGGCGGTTCGCCGCATGGGCCGCCCGTTGTCGGCCCGCCTCATGATAGGCAGCAGACGACCCGCGATGGTCCCCGTCCTTTGCCGGGGCAACCAAAACAATCTGCCGAATCGCACCCTTCCTTTGGCATAGGGTTCCAGGCGGTTCGGGCTTGAATATCGGCCTCCCGCTCCCGGTCCGCGCCGCCGGCACGACCGCTCTCCGCCAAGGACCATGCCGCATGTCGCCACCGGTCAACCGCGTCCACAGCGACGAAGCCCTGCCCGCCGCGGCCGACATCGTGGTCATCGGCGGCGGCATCGCCGGCGTCACCGCAGCCTATCACCTGGCGAAGAAGGGCCATTCGGTCGCGCTCGTCGAGAAAGGCTATCTCGCCGGCGAGCAGTCGAGCCGGAACTGGGGCTGGTGCCGCCAGCAGAACCGCGATTTGCGCGAATTGCCGCTGGCGATGCGGGCTGTCGAGATGTGGAACGGGCTTTCGGAAGAGGTCGGCGCCGATGTCGGCTTCCGCCGCAGCGGCCTGACCTATCTGACGACGCGCCAGTCCGATCTCGACGCCTGGGAGGGCTGGGGCGACAAGGCCCGGCAATACCAGATGCAGACGCGCATGCTGAGCGCCGAGGAGGCCAAAGCCATGGCGCCGCATGCGAAGGGTGAGTGGATCGGCGGCGTGCATTCACCGACCGATGGCCGCGCCGAACCGGCCATGGCCGTTCCTGCGATCGCCGAGGCGGCACGCCGGCTTGGCGTCACCATCCATCAGGATTGCGCGGCCCGCGGCCTCGAAACCGCGGCCGGCCGCGTGAGCGGCGTCGTCACCGAGAAGGGCACGATCAAAACCTCGACGGCGCTGCTCTCCGGCGGCGTCTGGACGGCGATGTTCGCCCGCCACCACGGCATCCGCATGCCGCTCGCCGGCATCAAGTCGACCTCGTTCTTCACCGGGCCAGCGCCTGAGATCACCACGGGCGGCATCTCGACGCCCGATCTCACCATCCGCCGCCGGGTCGATGGCGGCTTCACCGTCGGCATCAGCGGGCGCGGCCTGCTCGAGCTCTCGCCGCACGGCATGCTCAATGCCCAGCCGTTCTGGCGCACCTTCAAGAAGCGCCACAAGCTGCTGACGATCCGCGCCGGCAAGTCCTTCTTCTTCGGGCCGGAAGCGCTGATGCGCTGGAGCAACGATACGGTCTCGCCCTTCGAGAAGATGCGGACCTACGATCCGCCGCCGCAGGAGGAACTGATCACCTTCGCCAAGAAGCGGCTCGCCGAGATCTTCCCGCAGCTCGCCAATGTCGAGATCAAGCACAAATATGGCGGGCTGATCGATTTCACACCCGACTGGGTGCCGGTGATCTCCGCGGTCGACAAGCTGCCGGGCCTGCACGTCTCCGCCGGTTTCAGCGGCCATGGCTTCGGCATCGGCCCCGCGGCGGGGCGGCTCGCGGCCGACATCGTCGCCGGCGATGCCCCGATCGTCGACCCTACCCCCTATCGCTACAGCCGCCTCATCGATGGGACCGACCTCGGCGAACCCGGGCTGATGTGACGTCCGCCCTGCCCTAGCCGCCCAGTCCCATCGCAACGGGACATCCCGGGCCATGCCGCTTGGTGGCATGGCCGCCTCCGGAGCCATCCATGCCACTGACCATCGAACGCATCGCCAGCAGCGAGGCGCTGCCCGCCGCCGCGGATGTCGTCGTCATCGGCGGCGGCATCGTCGGCGCGGCGGCGGCCTATTACCTGGCGCGGCGCGGCCGCTCGGTGGCGCTGGTGGAAAAGGGCGTGGTCGGCGGCGAGCAGTCGAGCCGCAACTGGGGCTGGTGCCGCAAGCAGAACCGCGACGCCCGCGAACTGCCGCTGGCGATCCGCGCCATGGAGCTCTGGGAGAGACTGAGCGAGGAGCTTGGTCGCGACAGCGGCTTCCGTCGTTGCGGCCTGGTCTACGCCACCAACGACCCCGCGCAATTGGCGCAATGGGAGCGCTGGCGCGAGACCGCCAGGGCCTTCAACGTCGAGACGACCATGCTCACGGGGCCGCAGACCGCGGCCATGACCGCCGCCAGTGGCCGTAGCTGGCTCGGCGGGCTGCACTCCGTCACCGACGGCAAGGCCGAGCCTGCTCTAGCCGCCCCCCTCATGGCCGACGGGGCCCGCCGCCTTGGGGCCAGCGTGCATCAGGGCTGCGCGGCGCGCGGACTCGACATCACCAATGGCGCGGTCACCGGCGTCGTCACCGAGAAGGGTACGATCCGCACAAATGCAGTCGTGCTCGCCGGCGGCGCCTGGGCCTCTGCCTTCTGCCGCCGTCACGGCATCGCCTTTCCGCAGGCGAGCATCCGCGCGACAAGCCTGCGCACCGAGGTTGCGCCTCATTTCCTCGACGCATTCTATACCCCGGAGATCGCGCTGACCCGCCGCCTCGACGGCAGCTACACAGTCGCGATCAGCGGCAAGGGCACGCTCGAGATCACGCCGCAGGGCCTGCGCTATGCCCGCGAGTTCCTGCCGATGTTCGTCAAGCGGCTGAAGGCGGTCGAGCTCGGCATCGGCTCCTCCTTCTTCAAGGGCCCGGAAGCCTTCGGCAGCTGGAAGCTCGACGAGGTCTCGCCCTTCGAGACGATCCGCGTGCTCGACCCCGCGCCGAGCCGGCGCGCGATGGCAACCCTGCTTGAGCGCGCTCATGCGATGTTCCCGGCCCTGAAGACCGTCGCCGTGCGCGAAAGCTGGGGCGCCTATATCGATTCGACGCCCGACGCGGTGCCAGTGATCTCGCCGGTCGCCGGCCTCTCCGGCTTCGTGCTGGCGGCCGGCTTCAGCGGCCACGGCTTCGGCCTCGGCCCCGCCGCCGGCCATCTCGCCGCCGACCTTGCGACCGGCGACACGCCGATCGTCGACTCCAGCCCGTTCAGGCATTCGCGCCTCGTCGACGGCTCTCGCGGCGCCATCGGCGAGTTCTGACGTCTCAGCAGAGCCGGTCAGCGACCCGCGCGATCATCGCCATCGCTCCGGCGAGCTCGGCATCGGTGATGTACTCTTCCGGCTTGTGGGCGCGGTCGACATCGCCGGGCCCGCAGACGATCGCGGCGATGCCGGCGCACTGGAAACGGCCGGCCTCGGTGCCGTAGCTGACGGCAGCCTGGCGCTGCTGGCCGGAAGCCGCCTCGGTGAAGGCGACCAGCGGATCGCTCTCGTCGAGCGCGAGCGGCGGATAGTCGCTCATGGTCTCGAAGCTGAACGCGACCTTGTGCCCGGTTGCGACGGCCTCGCGCGCAATCCGCTCGGCAACCTCGGGCAGGAAGCCGAGCAGCGCGGCGGGCTCCTGCCCGGCAATGGCGCGGGCCTCGACCTCGAACACGCATTGCGCCGGGACGATGTTGATGCCGGTGCCGCCCCTGATCACGCCGACCTGGATCGTTGAATAGGGTGGCGCGAAGGCCTCGGCGAAGGGCCCCTGTGACGCATGGCGCAGCGCCTCCTCATGGATCGCCGAGATCAGGCCAGCAGCGTAGTGGATCGCGTTGTCTCCGAGATCGGTGCGCGAGGAATGCCCGGCTTTGCCGTCAACTGTGACACGCTGAGCGATCTTGCCCTTATGGGCCAGCACCGGCCGCAACCCGCTCGGCTCGCCGACGATGCAGCCGAGCACGGGCGGGCACAGCTCCGGCAGGCGCGCGATCAGATGACGCACGCCGACGCAGCCGACCTCCTCGTCATAGGACAAGGCGATGTGCACCGGCCGCGCCAGCTTCCTGGCGACAAGGGCGGGCACGCTCGCCAGCACGCAAGCGGCGAAGCCCTTCATGTCGACCGCGCCGCGCCCGATCAGCCGCTCGCCGTCGCGCCGCAGCTTGAAAGGGTCGCCGATCCAGCCTTCCGGCGCCGCCGGAACCACGTCGAGATGGGCCGAGAGAATGACGCCGCCTTCGACCTTCGGCCCGATCGTCGCGAACAGGTTGGAACGATCGCCCTCCGGCCCCGGCACGATCACGCTGTCGATGCCATGGCCGGCGAGATAGGCGCGGACATGCTCGATGATCGCCCCGTTCGGGGTGCGGCAGACGGACGGAAAGCCGACGAGATCGGCGAGAACGGTTTCGACGCTCATGGGGATTCGCTTGAAGGTTGGTTCGGCCGAACTTCGGCGAGGCGGCCCGGCCTGTCCATCCTGCCTCGGCACACGCAGCAATCCATGCCGAAACGGCCCGGTTCATCGGCAGAATATTCGGTCGTGCCGTTCGGATTCCGCCTCCCTCCCCGCGCTCGCGCTCTAGCCTCTTCCTAACGGCAGAGAGCCGTCGCAACGATCGAGAGCGAGACGATGAGCAGCTTCCGGCCGAAATTCATCACCTTCGACTGCTACGGCACGCTGATCTATTTCGAAATGGCTCCGGCCGCCCGGCGCGCCTATGCCGGCCGCCTTTCGCCCGAGCAGATGGACGCCTTCTGCGACGCCTTCTCGAGCTATCGCCTCGACGAGGTGCTCGGCGCCTGGAAGCCCTATCAGGACGTCGTCCGCAATGCGGTGGAGCGAACCTGCAAGCTCCTGCGCATCTCCTACGACCCGGCCGACGCCCAGGCCATCATCGACGAAATCCCGAGCTGGGGGCCGCATCCGGATGTGCCGGCCGGCCTTGCCAAAGTCGCCAAGGAGATCCCGCTCGTCATCCTCTCGAACTCGATGACCGACCTGATCCCGCATTCGGTCGCCAAGCTCGGCGCCCCCTTCCACGCTGCCTATACCGCGCAGGACGCGCAGGCCTACAAGCCGCATATGCGCGCCTTCGAGTACATGTTCGACATGCTCGGCTGCGGCCCGCAGGACGTGATGCACTGCTCGTCGAGCTTCCGCTACGACCAGATGACGGCCTACGACATGAAGATCGCCCGCCGCGTCTTCGTCAATCGCGGCCATGAGCCGTCGAACCCCTATTACAGCACCCACGAGATCAAGGACATCGGCGGCCTGCCGGCCCTGGTCGGGCTCTGATCATGCCGGGTGATTTCGACCCGGCCATGATCGAGGTCACGGCCGGGCACTTCATCGGCGGCGAGGCGATCGGCGGCGGTGAGACGCTTCCCGTCGCTCGTCCGTCCGACCTCGTCGACTATGCCGAGATCCCGATCGCCGACGCCGCCATGGTCGACCGGGCCGTCGGCAGCGCCCATGCAGCGGTTGCTGCCAGCGGCTGGGCATCGCGTCCGCCGCGCGAGCGGGCCCGCGTCCTGAGACACTGGGCGGAGCTCATCGAAGCGAGTGCCGAAGCGCTCGGCCGGATCGAAGCCGTCGGATCGACACGCCCTATCTCCCAGGCCGTGACCGGCGACGTAGCAGCCACCGCCGACGGCATCCGCTTCTTCGCCGAGTGGGCAGACAAGCTCGGGGGCGAGGTCGCGGCGACGCGCAGCGACAATCTCGGCCTGATCGTCTCCGAGCCCTATGGCGTCGTCGGCGCCATCGCGCCCTGGAACGTGCCGCTCAGCACCGCATCCTGGAAGCTCGGTCCGGCGCTGGCGGCGGGCAATGCCATCGTACTGAAGCCGTCCGAGCTGACGCCGTTTTCCGCCGTCCGGCTGGCGCAGCTCGCGATCGAGGCAGGGATGCCGGCCGGCATCTTCAACATCGTCCAGGGCACTGGCGTCACCGGCGATGCGCTGGCGCGCCATCCGGGTATCGGCAAAATCTCGTTCACCGGATCGACCCGGACCGGCGTCGCGATCATGAAGGCCGCGGCCGAGAGCGGCATCAAGCCGGTGACGCTCGAGCTCGGCGGAAAGAGCCCGCAGCTCGTCTTCGCCGATGCCGATCTGGAGAAGGCAGCGACCTGCATCGCCGGCTCGATCCTGGCGAATTCCGGCCAGGGTTGCGTCGCCGGTTCGCGGGTGATCGTGCAGCGCCCAGTCGCCGAGGCCCTGATCGACCTCTTGAAGGTGAAGCTCCCCCGGATCACGCCCGGGCATACCTGGAAGGCTGCAACCGATTTCGGACCGATCGTGTCCGAGGCGCAGGCTCGCCGGATCGACCGCATCGTTACCGCCAGCCGGGAGCAAGGCGGCGAGGTGCTGCTCGGCGGCGGGCTGTTGGCTGGCTACGGCGGCGCCTACTACCAGCCGACGATCATCGCGAACGTGACCGGCGACAACGCCGCGGTGCGCGAGGAGGTCTTCGGGCCGGTCCTCACCGTCCAGACCTTCGCCGATGAGGAAGAAGGCTTCGCCCTCGCCGATCATCCCGAATACGGGCTCGCCGCCGGCGTCTACACGCGCGATCTCGGCCGCGGCCTGCGCGCCGTGCGCCGGCTGCAGGCCGGCACCGTCTGGGTCAACCGCTACAGCCGCACGCTCGACTTCATCCTGCCGACCGGCGGCTACAAGAGCTCCGGCATCGGCAAGGATCTCGGCCGGCAGGCGGTCGAGCAGAACCTGCGCCACAAGACGGTGCTGATCGACATCGCGAGCTGAGGCGCGCCCTCAGCCATAACAGGCCTGCCTCAGGTCGAGGCCGGGATGAAGCGCGTCGATCGCCTCGATCTCGGCCTTCAGCTCCGCCCCGATCCACTCCCGGATCGCGCCGACGACAGGGCTCGGCAGGCGATTGCGCGGCGTCAGCAGCACGCAGTTGCGCTCGCCGCGCGTCAGCCGGTCGCTGGCCGGCACCAACGCGCCAGATCTCAGCGCATGCGACACCACCGTGATCCAGCCGAAGGCGACGCCCTGGCCGAGCAGCGCCGCCTGCACCACCACGGCGTAGTCCGAGAAGCTCAGCGTCTTGACCGGCCCCGCACGGCCGGTGGCGAAGGGCGGGTAGCGCTCGGCCCAGTCGAGCGCGGAATCAGTCAGGTTGATGATCGTGTTGCCCTCGCCGGTCACCTCGGCTTCAGGCTCGGCCTGTCGGTAGCCGGGACTGCAGATCGGCAGCATCACCTCGCGCACCACCATCGCCTCGGCCGGCACCGCTTCGTCGCCATCGAGGAAGCGCATGCCGAGATCGACATTGTCGACCGGCCCGCGCAGCGAGCCGGCGATCATCTGGAAGCGCAGGTCGACCGCGGGAAAACGGCGCTGGAAATGGTCCATGCGTGGCATCAGCCAATGCGTGGTGAACGCGGAGGAGACCGAGATCGTCACCGTCTCCTTGCCGCCGCGCAGCTGTTCGACCTCGCGCAAGCCCGCTTCGATGCTGCGGAAGCCATCGGCGACGCGGCGATAGAGCACCTCGCCCTCCGGCGTCAGGACCGCGCCCTTGCCGCCGCGCTCGAACAGGCGCAGGCCGAGATGGCTCTCGAAGCGCGACAGCATGCGGCTGACCGCCGGCTGGGTGACGTTCAGTTCCTCCGCCGCGCGGGTAAAACTGCCGCTGCGCGCCGCCGCCTCGAAGACGAAGAGCGCATTGCTCGACGAGACCATGCGGCGCAGCTCTGACATTACATCAGGTTATGCTTTGCCTGATTATTTGGCAATTGCAGCACAGAGCCGAAATCCCGTTTCATGAGCCGATCGAATACGGCTTGCGGTGACGGCCCGGCAGAGGCTTGCACCGCCTCACGGCACCAGCGCCGGTGCGGATCGCCATAAGACCACCTTATGGCCCGTCCCGAAAACGGTCTTTGCCTGCGCAGTGCCGCGATGTCGCTGTATCCGGACGGGAGAATGCCATGGCCAGCATAGGCGGCGAACGCGTCGAGATCAGATCAGCGAGCAAGCATTACGGCTCCGTGCGCGCCCTCGACGACGTCTCGCTCGACATCGCCCCGCAGGAGTTCGTCTCGCTGCTCGGCCCGTCCGGCTCGGGCAAAACCACCCTGCTCGGCATTCTCGGCGGCTTCATCCAGCCCTCCGGCGGCTCGGTCCATCTCGGCGGCCGCGACGTCACCTATACCCCGCCGCACAAGCGCGACATCGGCATCGTCTTCCAGAACTACGCGCTGTTTCCGCATATGAGCGTCGGCGAGAACGTCGCCTTCCCCTTGAGGGCCCGGCGCCTGCCGAAATCGACCTATGCTGAGAAGGTTCGTGGCGCGCTCGCCATGGTCGACCTCGCCGGTTACGAGGAGCGCGGCATCGGCCAACTCTCCGGCGGCCAGCGCCAGCGCGTCGCGCTCGCCCGCGCCATGATCTTCGAGCCGCGCCTCATCCTGATGGACGAGCCGCTCTCGGCGCTCGACAAGCAGCTGCGCGAGAACATGCAGATCGAATTGCGCCAGCTCCACAAGCGGCTGGGCGCGACGATCATCTATGTCACCCACGACCAGCGCGAGGCGCTGACGATGAGCGACCGCGTCGCCATCCTGAAAGACGGCAAGCTGGTCCAGATCGACAGGCCCGAGCGCCTGCACGACCACCCCGCCAACGCTTTCGTGGCGAGCTTCATCGGCGAGGCGACGCTGCTGCCGGTCCAGCGCGCCGGCTCTGACAGCGTCTCCCTGGCCGGCACCGTGCTGAAGAGCGCCCGCCCGATCGCACCAAACGGCGAGCTCGTGCTCGCGATCCAGACCGAGAAGCTGCTGGTCGAGGACGGCTCCGGCAGCCCCGAGCGCAACCGGCTCGAAGCCCGGGTCACCGATGTCGTCTTCCAGGGCGAGAGCCTGCGCGTCTTCCTCGCCCTCGACGACGGCACGGCGCTCAGCCTGCGCCAGCCCAGCCATTACGAGGCCGCCCGCCGCATTCCCCCGGTCGGCGAACGCCTCGCCGTCAGCCTCCACCCGCAGGACACGATCATCGTGCCGAAAGCCGGCGCCTGACCCCCCCTTCCCGAAGCAGAGACGCAAGATTATGGCCCTCAGCGATTTCAAGGTTCTCACATTCGACGTCGTCGGCACGCTGATCGACTTCGAGGCCGGCGTCCTCGGCGCGGTTCGGCGCCTCGGCGGCCCGGCTGCCGCCAAGCTCAGCGACGACGAGATCTTCGCGCCCTACCTCAAGGGTCGCGAGCTGCATTACGAGCGCTCCAGCGAGGTGATGAAGCTGGTCTACATCCACCTCGCCAAGGAACTCGGCCTGCCGCACGACGATGCCACGGCCGACGCCTTCCAGCTCGCCATCCTGCGCCATCCCGCCTTCCCGGATTCGGCAGCGGCGCTGGCACGGCTGCGCAAGCACTACCGTCTGGTGGCGATGACCAATGCCGACCGGCCGAGCTTCACCTGCTACTCGCACACGCTCGGCAACCCGTTCCACGACAGCATCACCGCCGACGAGGCGATCCACCCCAAGCCCGATCCGCTCTACTTCGCCTATAATCGCGGCCGGCAGTCCGCCTTCGGCTACAAGCAGGAGGAGATCCTCCACGTCGCGCAGAGCCAGTACCACGACATCCGCGTCGCCAAATCGCTCGGCTATGCCACCTGCTGGATCGAGCGTCGCCAGGGCCAGAAGGGCTTCGGCGGCACGCCGGCGGTGCCTGAGATCACCAAGCCCGATTATCACTTCCCGACGCTGAAGGCGCTTGCCGACGCAGTCGAGGCCGAACGGGCCTGACACGCATGACGGCCGCGCCGACATCCTGGCAGGCCCTCGACGCCGCCCCCTCGCTCTGGCGGGCGACGGCGTCGTCGCTGCCCGCGTTGCCGCCGCTCGCTGGCGATGCGCAGGCGGATGTCGTGATCATCGGCGCCGGCTATACCGGGCTCTCGGCTGCCCATCACCTCGCTGCCAGCGGCCTTGCACCTGTCGTGCTCGAAGCGAACGAGCCCGGCTGGGGCGCGAGCGGGCGCAATGGCGGCGTCATCACCGCCAAGTTCCGCCTGTCCTTCCCGGCAATCGCCGCCAGCCATGGCCGAGGCATGGCGAAACGCATGTACGACATCGCCCATGAGGCGACCGATATCGTCGCCGAGCTGGTCGACACCCACAGCATCCGGGATGCCGGACTGACCCGTGCCGGCCAGGTCAAGGCGGCGCACAACCACGAGACGCTGGCCTATGCGGTGAAGGAGGCGCAGTGGCTGCGCGCCGAGCTCGGCGACACCACGATGACCGTGCTCGATGCCGGGCAGGTGCGCGAGGAGACCGGCTCGGCCGGCTTCGTCGGCGGCGTGCTCAATGCCGGCTCCGGCGGCATCCACCCGCTCAACTATCTGCGCGGCCTCGCCCGCGGCGTGACCTCGCAAGGCATCGCCGTCCATAGCCAGACGCCGGCGCTCAGCCTCAGGCGCGAAGCGGACGGCGTCCTGGTCGAGACACCCCGCGGCACGGTGCGGGCGAAGCAGGCGATCATAGCGACCAACAGCTATTCCGATCTCACACCCGCCACGCGGGACTACCAGCGCACGCTGATCCCGTTCCGCAGCGCGATCATCGCGACCGAAAAGCTCTCACCGAACCTCGCCGCCAGCGTGATGCCGACGGGCCGGACCTATACCGAGACCAAGCGGATGATGCGCTGGTTCCGGATGGTCGACGACCGGATCGTCTTCGGCGGGCGCGGTGCCTTCGGCAAGACCGATTCCGCCGCTGCCTTCGCCGCTCTGCACAAGGCGATGGTCGGCATCTTCCCTGATGTCGCCGACGTGCCGCTGGCCTTTTCCTGGTCCGGCCTCGTCGCGATGACACTCGATTCCGTGCCGCATGTCGGCCGTGTCGACGACCGGGTCATGGTCGCCCTGGGTTACAACGGCGCTGGCGTCGCCATGTCGAGCTTGATGGGCCGCTACCTCGCCGCCTTCGCGCGCGGCGAACGCCCCGATGTCGGGCTGCTGGACGTCGGTCGCATGCGGCCCGTGCCCTTCTACGCGCTTCGAGAACCGGCGGTCCGTCTGGTCGCCGGCTGGTACCAGTTTCTGGATGCGATCGGACGGTAGGCCTCGAAGCTCCGATCCAAAACAACAGGGGAACAGGACATGGCCAAGAGCTTGAACTTCCGAACGACCTGCGCCGTCGCAGGGTTCTCCCTCGCGCTGGTCGGCTCCGCCAGCGCGGCCGAGCAGATGATGTTCGTCTCGCAGGGCGGCGCCTATCAGAAGGCGCAGACCATCGCGATCCTCGACCCGAGCGCCAAGAAGCTCGGCATCACCATCAACCAGGACAGCGTGCCAGACGCCTGGCCGATCATGCGCTCGCAGGTCGCGACCGGTAAGCCGACCTGGGACGTCGTCGACGTCGCCACCAATTTCTGCCTGCGCGGCGGCGAGCAGGGCATCGTCGAGAAGCTCGACTTCAGCAAGATCCCGAACGCCGCCGCGATGCCGGCCGAGTATCGCAGCGACTGGTCGGTCGCCTACGAGTTCTATTCGAGCGTGCTCGGCTACAATCTGAAGAAATTCCCGGATGCCGCCTCGGCGCCCAAGAGCTGGGCCGATTTCTGGGACGTGAAGAAGTTCCCTGGCCGCCGCTCGCTGCGCAACCACCCGCTCGCGACGCTGGAAGCGGCGCTGATGGCCGACGGCGTCGCCGCGGACAAGCTCTACCCGCTCGATGTCGACCGCGCCTTCAAGAAGCTCGAGGAGATCAAGCCGAACATCACGGTGTGGTGGACCTCCGGCGCCCAGTCGGCCCAGCTGCTCAACGATGGCGAGGTCGACATGGTGATGGCCTGGAACGGCCGCATCAGCGCGCTGACGAAGGAAGGCGCCAAGGTCGCGTACACCTACAACCAGGGCATCCTGCAGAGCACCTCGCTCTGCGTGCTCAAGGGCGCGCCCAACCTGCCGACTGCGATCAAGTTCCTGAACGAGGCGGTCGATCCGGTGCACCAGGCCAACCTGCCGCTGCATATCGACTACGGCCCGGCCAATCCGAAGGCCTACGACACCAAGGTGATTTCCGAGGCGCGGGTCAAGGAACTGCCGAGCGCGCCGGAGAATGCCAAGGTGCAGGCGCTGATGTCCTATGCCTGGTGGACCTCGCCGGCCGGCGAAGCCGCCGAGAAGCGCTGGCTGCAGTTCATGCAGAAGTGAGCACGACGCAACCTCCGTCATTCCGGGGCGCCGCAGAGCGGTGAGCCCGGAATCCATAAACGATGCCGGTTCCGGATCGGGAGCCCACCTCCCCTCTCCCGATCCAACGCATCGGCTCTGGATCCGGCGCTCGATCCTTCGGATCGCCCCGGAATGACACCGACCTCGTGAGAGCAGGAGCACACGGCTCGTGAGCGCGATCGACCCATCCCTCGCCCATCAGCGCCGCGAGCAGGCGCTGATGACGCTGCTCGCGGCCCCGGCCGTGCTGGTGATCGTCGCGCTGGTGGTGATCCCGGTCGGCTGGCTCGCAGCCCAGTCGATCTACGACAACGGCTTCACGCTGGAGCACTACCGCCGCATCTTCACCGAAGAAGTCTACTGGCGCAGCTTTGCGCTGACCTTCCGTATCGCGCTGATGGTGACGCTGCTCACTCTGCTGCTCGGCTACCCGGTCGCCTATGCCGCCGCCCACGCCAAGCGGCCGTGGAACGTGCTGATCCTCGCCTGCGTGATGTTGCCGTTCTGGACCAGCGTTCTGGTGCGCGCCTATGCCTGGCTTGTGCTGCTGCAGCGCACCGGCGTCGCCAACCAGTTGCTCGAGCGCTTCGGCCTGATCAGCGAGCCGCTGGCGATGGTCCATAACGAGCTCGGCACAGTGATCGCGACCGTACACATCCTGCTGCCGTTCATGGTCCTGCCGCTCTATTCGACCATGCAGAAGATCCCGCGCGAGCTGATGCTCGCCGGCGCCAGCCTCGGCGGCGGCCCGCTCTACAGCTTCCTGCGCATCTTTCTGCCGCTGTCGCTGCCGGGCGTCGTCGCCGGACTCACCCTCGTCTTCGTGCTGACGCTCGGCTTCTACATCACACCCGAGCTGCTCGGCGGCGGACGCACCGTGATGATCTCGATGGTGGTGAGCCGCAATGTTGAGCTCTACGCGCAATGGGGGGCAGCGAGCGCCGTCGGCGTCGTGCTGCTTGTCTGCGTGCTCGCGATCTTCGCCGCGGTCGGCCGCATTATCCCGCTCGACAAGATGCTGGGGCAGAAATGAAGACCTCGCTGCTGTCCCGCCTCGCCTTCGGCCTCGTCGTCGGGCTCGTCCTGATCTACCTGATGCTGCCGGTGCTGATCATCGTGCCGATGTCGTTCTCGAGCACGCGCTTCCTGACGTTCCCGCCGCCGGCGCTCTCGCTGCGCTGGTACGCCGAATATTTCGGCAATCCCAACTGGATGCAGGGCACGCGCATGAGCCTGATGCTCGGCGTGCTCACCGTGCTGATAGCGACGCCGCTCGGCACCGCCGCCGCCTATGCCATCAGCAATGCCCAGAACCGGCTGATGCGCTCGCTGCACATGGTGCTGATGCTGCCGCTGATCGTGCCGATCATCATCGTCGCGATCGGCATCTTCTTCGTCTACGCCAAGCTCGGCCTGATCCAGACGCTGACCGGGCTGGTGCTGGCCAATGTCATGCTCGGCCTGCCCTATGTCATCACCTCGGTCGTTGCCGGGCTGCAGAGCTTCGACAAGACGCAGGAGATGGTGGCGCGCAGCCTCGGCATGAATCGCCTCCGCGCCTTCCTCACCGTGACCTTGCCGCAGATCAAGGCCAGCGTCTTCGCCGGCGCCGTCTTCGCCTTCATCTCGGCGATCGACGAGACGATCATCGCGCTCTTCGTCTCCGGCGGTCAGTACCAGACCCTGACCAAGCGCATGTTCACCGCGCTGCGCGACGAGATCGACCCGACCATCGCCTCGATCTCGACCCTGCTGACGGCGGCCTCCTTCCTGCTCGTCCTGCTCGCCATGAGCGGGCAGAAGAAGCAGGCGTAGCGTAGGCCACGTCTGAGGACGCTGTGGAACGCGCTCCGGTGAGTCGACTGGCGTGGTCGTCGAGAACCGGAGCGGAGCGGACTTTTCGTCCGTGAGCACCGGAAGCGCAGACGGCCGCGTCAGGCGGCCGTCGGAGTAGCGTTCCGGAGCGCCCTCAGTGGCGCCAGTCCTGGTAGCGGTAATACATCCCGACGAAGGGCAGGAACCAGGGCGGGCCGAAATGGCCAGGCACCGCCGGCCAATCGAGCCCGGCGAAGGGATTCGCCTTCGTCTCGCCACCCATCACCTTCGCCATCGTTTGCCCCATATGCACCGACATCTGCGTGCCATGGCCGCTGTAGCCGAGCGCATAGAAGAGGCCGTCGCGCTCGCCGGCGCGCGGCAGCCGGTCGGCCGTCATGTCGACGAGCCCGCCCCAGCAATAGTCGATGCGCGTGGCGGCAAGCTCCGGGAATAGTTCCAGCATGCGCGCCCGCAGGATCGCGCCGCTCTTGACGTCCGAGGCCGGGCTCGACAGGGCAAAGCGCGCCCGTCCGCCGAAGATCAGCCGGTTGTCGGGGGTCAACCGGAAGTAGTTGCCGATGTTCTTGGTCGTCGTCGCCGTTCGCCGCGTCGGCATGATCGCCGCCGTGAGTTCGGGCGAGAGCGGCTCGGTCGCGATAATGAAGCTGCCGACGGGCACGATGCGCCGCCGGAGCCAGGAAAAGGGCCCTTGCCGCGAGGCGCCGGTCGCGAGCAGCACCTGCCCCGCCTCCAGCGTGCCGCGGCTGGTGACGACGCGGTGAGCCCCGCCGTTCAGCCGCTGCAGACCGGTCACTGCCGCGTTCTCGTGGATCGCAGCACCGTTTCGTGCCGCTGCCTCGGCGAGGCCGACGCCGAAGCGGCCCATATGCATATGGGCGCTGCGCGGATAGACGAGGCCGCCGAAGAAGCCGTCCGAGCCGATCTCGCGCCGAATCTCGGACGGAGACACCACTGCCAGATCGGGCTCGACCGTCCGCCGCAGGAGGGCGGCGCTCTTCTCCAGCTTGGCGAAATGCTCCGGCTTGGCCGCGAGCTTGATCTTGCCGGTGCGGATGAAATCGCAGTCGATCGCCTCGCGCGCGACCAGCGCCTCGACCGTATCGACGGCGCTGTCGAAGGCGCGGTAGAGCGCGACCGCCCTCTCCTCGCCGAGGCCCGCGGCAAGGCTGCCGAGATCATGCGCGAGGCCATTGTTGCAATGCCCGCCATTGCGGCCGGATGCCTGCCCGACCACGCGGCCAGCCTCCAACACGGCGACGCTCGCGCCCGCCTTCGCCAGAGCAAGCGCGGCCGAGAGGCCGGTGAAGCCACCGCCGACGATGGCGACATCGACCTTGCCGGCGATCGGAGCCGTGGCGCCACCGGTGAATCTCGGCGACGTCGCGAGCCAGTAGGGTTCGAGCTTCATGGGGTTACCGTCTCAGCGCTCCGGACAGGGCGGCACGGGCCGCCCCTCGGCCGGGCGAACCGGCTCCGACCGTCGAGAATACCGCCTTGCGGCGCAGGTTCTTGGACAATTTTGCAGTTCTCCGCAGCCCGGCGCCTGCCTATAGTCGCCTCGCATTTCGACGAACGAGGCCTGCAATTGTGGCTCACGTGACGGCTCGGCGTCGGCTCGATTACGAGCTGACCATCAGGCCGATGACAGAAGCGGATATCTCCCAGGCGCACCAGCTTTCCGTCGGCGTCAGCTGGCCGCACCGGCCGGAGGACTGGCGCTTGGTGCTGGAGGTGGGCCACGGCTTCGTCGCCTGCGACGCGATCGACCGGGCACTCGCTTCGGCGATGTGGTGGCCCTACGGGCCGCATTTCGCCACGATCGGCATGGTCATCACCTCGCCGCGCCTGCAGATGCAGGGCGCCGGCCGGCGGCTGATGGACACGATCTTCGAACAGGCCGGTGAGCGCGACCTAAGGCTGAACGCGACGCGGGCCGGCTACCGGCTCTACCGCTCGCTCGATTTCCAGCCGATCGGCCGGATCTTCCAGCACCAGGGGCGCGCCCAGGCGCCGGCTGGTGCTGCGCCCGACGAATTCGCCGTCCGGCCCATGACCGCCGCGGATGGCGACGCGATCGCCCAGCTAGACGCCGACGCTTATGGCGCCGACCGCTCGCGCGTCATCGCCGCCTTGATGAAGCTCGCGACCGGGACCGTGATCGAGCGCGACGGCAGGGTCGCCGGCTTCGCGCTCTGCCGCCGCTTCGGCCGCGGCCATGTCGTCGGCCCTATCGTCGCCGAGAGCGACGAGGCGGCGATCGCGCTACTGCGCCCGCATGTGATCGCGCATGACGGGCAGTTCCTGCGCGTCGACACCGCCCAGGAACAGGGCAGGTTCGGCGGCTTCCTCGAAGAATGCGGCATGACCGTCTACGACACCGTGACCACGATGGTCCGGGGCCATAATCACGGGCCGCGCGGAGAAGCACGGACCTTCGGGCTCGTCACCCAGGCGCTTGGCTGAAATCGGTCAGATGTCGAACAGTACCGGCAGCGGATAGCCGGGCTTCTGGATCGGCGACTTGATCACGATGTAGCTGAAATATTTGGAGATGCCGATATTGCGGTCGAGCAGCGTCTCGATCAGCGATTGGTAGTGCGTGAGACCGCGCGTGACGAACTTGACGAGGTAGTCGTAGCCGCCGCTGACGAGATGGCATTCGACGACTTCGTCGACGCGCCGAAGCGCCGTCTCGAAGCGGATGAAGTATTCCTTGGTGTGGTCGGTCAGGGTGATCTCGGTGAAGACCGTGATCGTCTCGCCAAGCTTCTGCAGGTTTATGGTCGCGCCATAGCCGGAGATGAAGCCAGCCTGCTCCAGCCGCTTGACCCGCAGCAGGCAAGGACTCGGCGACAAACCCACCGCGTCGGCCAGGTTGACGTTCGTCACCCTGCCGTTGTTCTGCAGCTCGATCAGGATCTTCATGTCGATGCGGTCGAGCCGCACGCCCGGTGTCACGACGAAGGCCTCTTTTCCCTGGATGCCTCTTGCGGAACCGGGCTCGCAGGGCGGGCCCGAACCAGCATCAGACTAATCGTTCGATACGGTCCGGGCCAAGCAGGGATCATGCCGCCTTTGCGGTTTTCAACGCCGTCGCCACCTCCGGCAGTGCCAGGACGTCGTCGAGCGTCTTGCGCAGCCTGGAGACGATCAGGTCGATCTCAGCCTCGCTGCAGCAGAGCGGCGGGGCAAGGCCGATGATGTCGTCGGCGAAGGCGCGGAAGATGACGCCGTTGGCATAGCCGCGGGCGAACAGATGGTCCGGCAGCTTCGCCTCGCGCGGCAGCTTTTCCTTCGTCGCCTTGTCGGCGACCAGCTCGATGCCGGCGAGCAGGCCGCGCGCCCTGACCTCGCCGACGAGCGGGTGGTCGGCGAGCGTCGCCAGCCGCTCCTCGAAATAAGCGCCGACGCGCTGGCCGTTGGCGAGGATGCCGCCCTCCTCGTAAAGGCGCAGCACTTCGAGCGCGACCGCGGCGCTGACCGGATGGCCAGAATAGGTGTAGCCATGGCCGACCGGCCCGCCGGCCGGGGCGTTGTCGGCGATGGCGCGATAGACCTTCTCGCCGATGGCGAGCGCGCCGAGCGGCGCATAGCCCGAGGTCAAGCCCTTGGCCATGGTCATCATATCCGGCACGACGCCTTCGGCCTCGCAGGCGAACATCGGGCCGGTGCGGCCGAAGCCGGTGATGACCTCGTCGGCAACGAAGAGGATGTCGAGCTCGGCGGCCGTCTCGCGCATCGCCTTGAGCCAGCCCTTCGGCGGCACGATGACACCGCCCGAACCGATCACCGGCTCGCAGAAGAAGGCCGCGACGTTCTCGGCACCGAGTTCAGCGACCTTGGCGCGCAGCGAGGCGACGCTGGCCGCGATCACCGCCGCGTCGCCCGAGCCGGTCGGGTTGCGATAGGCATAGGGCGGGGCGACGTAGTGATGCACATGCGCCGGAAAGTCGAAATTGGCATGGAAGGCCGGCAGCGCCGTGACGCCGGCGCCGGTCGAACTCGAGCCGTGGTAACCGCGCTCAAGCGAGAGGATCGCCTTCTTCGTCGGCCGGCCGGTGACGTTGTAGTAGAACTGGATCAGGCGCAGCGCGCTGTCGACCGCATCCGAACCGCCCAGCGAGAAATAGATGTGGTCGAGATCGCCGGGGGTCAGCTCGGCGAGCTTGGCGGCGAGGCGGATCGTCGGCTCGCTGCCGAAGCTGAAATAGCCGGTGGCATAGGGCAGTTCGCGCATCTGGCGAGCGGCCGCCTCGACGATGCTGTCATGGCCGTAGCCGACATTGACGCACCACAGCCCGGCGAAGCCGTCGATCAGCTCATGGCCGTCGCTGTCGGTGATGAAGGCGCCCTTGGCCGATTTCATCACGGTGACGCCGCGCTTCTCATGGCCGGCCCAGTTGGCGACCGGATGGACCCAATGGCGGCGGTCGAGGGCTTCGAGGGAGTTGACGCTCATGGCGGAACCTCAGGCAGGACGGGACGACGGAATGGATGAGAAGGCCGTTGGCGCCGGATAGGCGATCCGGCCCATGCGGGATGGCGGGGCTTGCACCAGCTCGCGGAGATAGCGGCCGGGCGTCACGCCGTAGACGCTCTTGAAATGGCGCGAGAGATGGCTCTGGTCGAAGAAGCCGGCCTCAAGCGCAGCCTGCGCGGCAGGAACACCGTCGGCGAGCAGCGCCCGCGCATAGCGCACGCGCTCACGGCAGACGAAACGGTGCGGCGTCAGCCCGACCTGGCGCCGGAAGACAGTGACGAAACGGCAGACACTGAGACCGGCCAGCGAGGCGAGATCATCGAGATAGAGGGCCTCGGTGAAGTGCCGTTCGATATGGCTGAGCGCCCGCCGGATGCCGGGGCTTGCCGGCTCCGCCAAGCGTGCGACGGGGCTGGAAACAGGCTGGAGCATGGACCGCTTCGTCCTCCGCTGAACGCGAATAGCGCTAGTAGGGAGGCTAGGAGCGGCCGGCGCTGCTGTGCGGCGGCTTTGGCGCGCCGCTTTGGTATCCCCTGCCCTATTCGGGGGCGGGTTCGGCAGATCGTGCTTCGGCCTTGCCGATCAGGCTGACTTCAGCCCGCCGATATGGAAGCTCTTCAGTTCGAGATATTCCTCGATGCCGGTCGCGCCGCCCTCGCGGCCGATGCCCGACTGCTTGATGCCGCCGAAGGGCGCCACTTCCATCGAGACCGAGCCGGTGTTGAGGCCGACCATGCCGAATTCGAGCCGCTCGCCGACGCGCCAGGAGCGGTTGAGGTTCTCGGTGTAGAAATAAGCCGCCAGCCCATAGGGCGTGCCGTTGGCGATCTCGATCGCCTCGTCCTCGTGCCTGAAGCGGAACAGCGGCGCGACCGGGCCGAAGGTCTCCTCATTGGCGAGGCGCATGCGCGTGGTCGCGCCGGTCAGCACCGTCGGCACGACGAAACGGGAGCCGTCGACCTCGCCCTGTGCCGCGGCGAAGCGCGTCGCGCCGAGCGAGAGCGCATCGTCGAGATGCGCATGGACCTTCTCGACCGCCGCCGCATTGATCAATGGGCCGATGGTGACGCCGTCCTGCCGGCCGTCGCCGACCCGCATCGCCGCCACCGCCTTGGCAAGGCGATCGGCGAAGGCATCGTGGATGCCGTCCTGCACCAGGATGCGGTTGGCACAGACGCAGGTCTGGCCGGCGTTGCGGAACTTGCTGGCGAGCGCGCCGGCGACCGCAGCGTCGAGATCGGCATCGTCAAAGACGATGAAGGGCGCATTGCCGCCGAGCTCGAGGCTGAGCCGCTTCAGCGTGTCCGAGCATTGCCGCATCAGCAGCGCGCCGACCCGGGTCGAGCCGGTGAAGGAGAGTTTGCGTACCACGGGGTTCTGCGTCAGCGCCGCGCCGACGCCTTGCGGCAGGCCGGTGATGATGTTGATCACGCCGGGCGGGAAGCCGGCGCGCTGCGCCAGCACACCGAGCGCCAGCGCCGAAAAGGGCGTCAGCTCCGAGGGCTTCACCACGATCGGACAGCCGGCAGCGAGCGCCGGCGCGCATTTGCGGGTGATCATCGCATTGGGGAAGTTCCACGGCGTGATCGCGGCGGAGACGCCGACCGGCTCCTTCAGCACGAGGATACGCCGGTCGGTGGTCGGCGCCGGCACGGTGCTGCCATAGACGCGGCGCGCCTCCTCGGCGAACCATTTGATGAAGCCGGCGCCGTAGAGCACCTCGCCTTCGGCTTCCGCCAGCGGCTTGCCCTGCTCGGCCGTCATGATGCGGGCGAGGTCCTTGCGGTGCTCCAGCAGGAGGTCGTGCCAGCGCTCCAGCAAAGCGGCCCGCTCGGCCGCCGGGCGCGCCTTCCAGGCCGGAAATGCAGCCTGTGCCGCCGCGATCGCAGCGTTGGTCTCCGCCTCGCCGCAAGCCGGAATCGTGCCGATCTCGATGCCCGTCGCCGGATCGCGCACCGGCAGTTCCTCGCCGGAGGCGGCGCCGACCCATTCGCCACCGATCAAGGCGCGATTGACGAGAAGGCTGCGATCTTCGAGAGCGACAATCGACATGAGAGACCTCGTTCAGTAGCCGCGATCGCGGTCGATCAGGCCGATCAGGGGTTCGCCCGCCCGGTGGCGCCGCAGGTTATCGAGGACGATGTCGAGCGAGGCCTCGGAGCGCGAGCGGCTGGCGATATGCGGGGTGAGCAGGACCTTGGGATGGCTCCAGAGCGGATGCCCTTCCGGAAGCGGCTCCGGCTCGCAGACATCCAGCACGGCCCCCGCGAGATGGTCGCTGTCCAGTGCCGCCAGCAGCGCATTCTGGTCGAGATGGCCGCCGCGGCCGGCATTGACGATCATCGCGCCCTGCGGCAGCCGGGCGAAGAGCTCGGCTCCGAGCAGGCCGCGCGTCGCGTCGGTCAATGGCAACAGGCAGACCAGGATGTCGGTGCGGGCGAGGAAATCCGGCAACTCTGCATCGCCTGCGAAGGTTTCGATGCCCGGGGCCTCGTGCCGCGAGCGACTCCAGCCGGCGACGCCAAAGCCGAACTCCGCAAGCTTCAGCGCGCAGGCCTTGCCGAGCATTCCGAGCCCGAGAACGCCGACACGGCGCTCGCTCGTCGGCCTGATCCGCAGCGGCGTCCAGGCCTGTTGCCGCTGTGCCGCGATGTAGGGCACGAGATCGCGGTGCAGGGCCAGCACCGACATGGTGACGTATTCGACCATGCTGTCGACGAGGCCGGGCTCGATCATGCGAACGATCGGCAAGTGCGCCGGAATGTCCGCCAGGTTCAGCTGGTCGACGCCGGCGCCGACCGAGACCAGCAGTTCGAGGTTGGGGAACTGGCCGAGCAGGTCGTCCGGCGGAAGCCAGGCGGCAAGATAGCGGATATCGGCGGGATTGCCGATATCCGGCCAGATCCGGAATGGCAGCTCGGGCGCCTTCTTCGACAGCAGCTGCGTCCATTCCTCGGCGCGGGCGGCATCGGACTTGAGCAGCAACGTCATCGTGTCGACCTCGTGGATATCAACCGAGCGCCTGAGTGATCAGGGCGTGGAGGCCTGCCGGGCCAGGGGCCGCAGGCAGATCGCCGCGTACCATTGCCGTCACGTCGCCGGCCGGCGCAAGACCGAGCTGTACCAGCCAGTCGCTCAAGCCGGAGCCGAGCCGCAGATCGACCCGGATGAACTGGCCGGCGCGACCGTGCAGCCAGCATGCGATCAAGGCACGCGCATCCGTCTCGTCGGCCGCCACGACCGGGCCGATGACATGGCCGCGACCGAAGGCGCGCAGGATGCTGAACCCAACGGGCTGGCCGGCCCGTTCCAGCACCAGGCATTCGCCGCATTGCAGGAGCGCCGCCAGGACCGGCCCTCGCGCCAGCCCGGTCGCCTCTCGATCGAGCCGTTCGAGCATGGCGAGATCGGCCGGGCTGCCCGGACGCAAGCTTTCGTCCGCGCCAAGCTCAGGTGCGGCGACGGCGAGGACGTGGCCGTGATACTGGCTCACGCCACCACAGGGCCGGAAGCCGAGACGGACATAGAGGGGCTCGCCGGCGATGGTCGCATTGAGCATCAGCGAACGCTCGCCGGCCTGCGCGAGCAGCGCCTGCATCAGGCGCTTGCCGATCCCGGCCCCCTGCTCCTCGGGTACGACGATGATCATCCCGACCGTCGCATGACTCTCGCCATAGGGCCACCATTGGCCGGTGGCGACGAGCTTGCCGTTCCGCTCCCCGACGACGCCATGGCCGAGGCCGATCACGAACTCCCAGTCCTCGCGGCGATGGGGCCAGCCGACACGGCGCGACAGCTCCGCACAGGACGCCGCATCGTCCATGCGGATTGCCCGCAGCGTCAGCGCGTCCGGAGCCGCGCCCCCGGTCATGCCCGTGCCGGCAACGGACGCCACGGAGCTCACGCGCCGACCTCCTGGACGACATAGACCTTGGCGACGTGCTCGTCGCTGTCCCAGGCGCATGGCGTGCCCTGGGCCACGAACACGCTCTCGCCTGCCGCGATCCGGACCGGACGCCCGTCAGTTCCGGTGAGGGTGACGCTGCCGGCGAGGATATGCATCAGCTCGTTGACCGGCTGCGGGCGCAGGATGCGTCGATATGGCGTCGAATCCCAGATGCCGGCTCGCAGGCGCGCCGCCTCGTCGGTAAAGGCGTTGAAGCTCCGGCACTGCGGCACCGGCCCTTCGAGAAGACTGGCCGGAGGCGGCGACGAGGGCGAAAGGGGCGCATCGGCCGGCAGCTCGGTCACGCCGGGCGCCGCGGAGGCGGCTCCGGTATTGGCGCAAAAGACCCAGCTCGTGCCGGGCGCCGCCTCGACGCGCAGGGCCGTGCCGCGCGCGATCACGATGCTCTCGCCGGCCTGGAGCGTGCACCTGCCACTGTCAGCGACCGTCAGATCCAGACGCCCCGACCGGACGACGATCACCTCCGTATGCGGGAAGGCGGAGCTGTCCAGGGTGCCGGAGAATGTGACGAGCCCCACCGCCAGATCCTGCGATCCGCTCCAGGCGATCTCTCGGCTGGCGCCGAAAGGATCGCCTTTGGACAATGGCCCGGCGCCGGAGGCGGCGGCGTGAGTGGCAAAGACGATCGGAAAGGTCGGCATGAACGGTCCATCCAGCATGATGGTGCTGAGCTAAGCCGTTTCGCAGCCAACGGATTGGAGGAAATTCTCGGGACGAGCTGTGTACCGTCCAGAGGTCGAGATCCGGCGCAACGCGGTCTTTGACTGCCTGGATCATCGTGCGTCCAAACGGATGCGGTCACGATGATCTATCGCATTGTTATCGCATCGTGTTTTTTGAAAGTGGATTCCACTTTTCGGGCCGATGCCATGAATCGACAGTACCAGACGTGGCATCGGTCAGCACGGCTGTGATCGGCCTAGCCTTCGAACGGAAAGTCCAATGTTCAGGCTTCTTCCTCGGCATGCGCGCGCTCGAACTCCCATACCCGCTCGAAGCCGATCATCCGGGTGAACTCGCCAAAAGGATAAAGCTCGCCGTCCCAGTCTTGGGTCGAGCCCGTCGCCTTGAGCTGTGCGTAGACCGATTGCAGGGCGCTCGCCGCAGCGAGGAGCCCGGCGACCGGATAGATCGCGATCTTGTATCCGAGACGCTCCAGCTCGGCGCGGCCGAGGATCGGCGTGCGGCCGCCCTCCACCATGTTGGCCAGCAACGGCACGTCGAAGGTGCGGCCGATGCGCTCCATCTCCTCCAGGCTCTCGGGCGCCTCGATGAAAAGAATGTCGGCGCCAGCCTTCAAGAATGCCTCGCCACGGCGCAGCGCCTCATCGAGGCCATGGACTGTGCGGGCGTCAGTGCGGGCGATGATCTTGAACCCGGCGGAGGAGCGTGCCTGGGCAGCGACCTTGATCTTCCGGGCGGCATCTTCCAGCGGGATGACCCGCCGCCTCGGCGTATGGCCGCACTTCTTCGGGAATTCTTGATCCTCGAGCTGGATCGCCTGAGCGCCGCTCGCCTCATAGCCTCGCACTGTGTGGTCGACATTGAGGAGACCGCCATAGCCGGTATCGCCATCGGCGATGAGGGGCGTCGTGGTCCCCTCCGCGATCTGCCGCACCCGCCCGACCATGTCGGAATAGGTCGCAAGGCCGGCATCCGGATAGCCGAGATGGGAGGCGACGACGCCGAAGCCCGTCATATAGAGCGCATCGAAACCGGCCCGGTCAGCGAGCTTCGCCGAGACGAGATCGTAGACGCCGGGCGCGATGACGAGCCCGGGCTGGCGCAGGCGTTCGGAGAATGTCTGGGGCATCGGGGATCCTGCTCTCGGGAGAAGGCCCGGCCGCCGCGTGGCGGCCGGGACCGTCGTACTCGTGAGGAGCTTACGGGGCCGGATAGGTGATCTTGGCGGCGGCCTTCTCGGCCGGCCAAACGACCTCCTGCCCGCCATCCGGCTTGTACTGGACAGCGATCATGCTCTTGTCGGTGATGAGCTGATGCTTGCCGCCCATCTCGGAAGCCGAGTAGGCGACCTTGCCGTAGGGCGTGTCGAAGGTCATCGAGCCGAGATTGGCCAGGATCTTCGCCCGGTCCCAGGAGCCCGCCGCCTTGACCGCGTCGCGCAGCGTCTGCATCGCGACATACCCCTGCACCGCGCTCGACACGACTTCCCCGCCACGCTTGGCCTCGGCCTTCTTGACCCATTCCGCCAGGCCCGGCGTGGTCTGCTTGGCCGACCACAGGTCAATGACCACGACATTGTCCCCGGCGGGGCCGAAATCGGAGCGCTTCTCGCCTGCGCCTTGCGTGACGAGGAGCTTGGGCTTGATGCCGAGCTGTGTGGCCTGACGCGCGATCTGGATGTTGTCGCCGGAATAGCCGATCAGGAAGAGAACGTCGGGGTTGAGGCCCTTGGCGCGGTTCAGGATCGGCGAGAAGTCCGGCGTACCGGCTCGGAATGGCTCGTTCATCACCACGTCGAGCCCCGCCTCCTTGGCGTATTGCTGCGTGAACTTGGCGCCGTCGGTGCCGTAGAGCTTGTCCTCATAGGCGATGGCGAGGGTCTTCACGCCGGGAATGCTCTTGAAGAAGTTCACCGCCGCCTTCTGGCGATGATAGTCCCAGATATAGACGTGATAGTACCAGTCGTGCTTGCCGAAGCTCTCCTCGAGGCGGACCGAGGACGAGCCCGGATGGACGAAGATTGGCTCGTAGCGCTGCAGCGCGTTGAGCAGCGCGAAGTCCGAGGTGCTGCCGAAGCCGCCGACGAAGGCGTCGACCTTGTCCTGCGTCGCGAGCTTGGCAGCGACGGTGGCCGATGTGTTGGCCTCGCCCTTCGTGTCCTCGACGACGAGCTCGATCTTGCGGCCGAACAGGCCGCCCCCCTCGTTGATCTCGTCCGTGGCATACTGGATGCCCCAGAGGATCTGCGTTCCGCCGCCGGCCAGCGCGCCGGTCAACGGCAGCGGCACGCCGATCTTGATCGGCTGCTGTGCGGACGCCGCCGTCGTGGCAAGCGCCGCACCGACGAGCACGGCCCCGGCCGCGAGATGTCTAAGCCTGCACCACATCCTCTTGTCCCTCCCTGAAAAGCCTGCTCGTGACGGCAGGCATTGGCCTGGCTTCCCCGTTTCACAATCCGAGGTAGGCAATCCTGAGCTTCTCGTTGCTGGCGATCTCCTGCATCGTGCCCGACAGCGCGACATGCCCCTCGTCGAGCACCAGGCAGGTATCGGCGACACTCATGGCAGCAGCGAAATTCTGCTCGGCCATCACGATGGCGCAGCGACTGGCCGCCTTGATGCGCCCGAGTGCCTCGAACAGCTCCTCGACCAGCTTCGGCGCCAGTCCGGCGGAGGGTTCGTCGAGCATCAGCACCCTGGGCTCGATCATCAGCGCGCGGCCGATCGCCAGCATCTGCCGCTGCCCGCCGCTCATGGAGCCGGCGAGCTGTCGGCTGCGCTGGCGCAGCACCGGGAACAGCTCGAACACCACCTCGCAGAGCCGCTGCCTTTCGGCATGGGCGCTGCGAGGCGACAACGCCTCGAAGGCGCCCCGCAGGTTCTCCTCAACGGTGGCATTGGCGAAGCAGCGGGCTCCGTCCGGAACGAAGGCGATGCGGGAACGGGCGAGCTGCCAGGGCGACTGCCCCGAGAGGTCCTGCCCGTCGAGCCGCAGATTGCGACGCAGCGTACCAACCGTTCCGGCCAGTGCGCGCAACGAGGTGGTCTTGCCGGCGCCGTTCGGGCCCAGCAGCACCAGCAGCTCCCCGCCAGACACATGGAGCGAGAGCTTCGGCACCACCGTGAGTTCGCCGTAGGCCGCCCGCTCGATGGTGGCTTCGAACCTGTTCACAGCGAGAACCCCTTGCCGAGATAGGCCTCCCGCACGCTTGCGTCGCGCAGCACTGTCTCCGGCGCTCCCTCGGCGAGAAGCCGGCCCTGGTTCAGCACGATGGCGTGGCCGCACAAGCGGGCGACGATCCGCATCACATGCTCGATCACCACCACCGTGACCCCCGATGCGTGGATCTCCCTGACCAGGCCTATGACCTGGTCGGTATCCTCCAGGCTGAGCCCGGCCATCGCCTCGTCGAGCAGCAGCACCGAAGGGCGGCAGGCCAGCGCGCGGGCAATCTCGAGCCGCCGCAGATCCGAGACGGAGAGCTGGCCACAGCGCGTCGTCACCGCCGGTCGCAAGCCGCAATAACGGGCGAGCTCGGCGACAGTGCTCGCACCGCCCGGCAACGGCCTGGGCGAGCCCACATAGAGCAGCGGGACCGCGATCACCTCCTCGATCGTCAGCTCCTTCGGCACGCGCGGAACCTGGTAGGTCCGTGCCAGGCCGCGGTGAACGATCAGATCCGGCCGCAAGCCGGTGATGGTCTCGTCCCCGAGCGCGACACGCCCGCTGCGCGGCGGGATCTGGCCCGAGACCATGTTGACGAAAGTGCTCTTGCCCGATCCGTTCGGCCCAATCAGAGCCGTGATCGCTCCGGCGGGGATGGCAAGCGTCACGTCGTCGATGGCTTTCAGGCCACCGAAGGAGACGGTACAGCCCTCGATGCGGAGCGCGGTCACGATGCGAGCCCCGGTTTGGCCTGGGGCTCTCCCGGCTGCCGCCGGCGGCGGCGCAAGCGATGACGCAGGAAGCCAACGAGGCCTTCCGGCATGCCGACGATGAACAGGATGATCACGGCGCCATAGACGACCTGATAGCCGACGCCGCCGACGAGATGGCGCGCCACCTCCTCGAGCAGGCGCAGCACCACGGCCCCGACCACCGGCCCCAGCGTCGTGTCCATGCCGCCGAGGATCGTCACTGCCAGCGGCAGCACGTTCCAGTTGGTGGTGAATACGTCCTCGGGGATCACATAGCCGTAGAGCCCGCAATAGCAGGCGCCGGCGAGCCCCGCGATCATGCCCGAGACGGCGAAGGCGAGGACCTTCAGCCGGGTTACCGGTACGCCCGATGCCGCGGCGAGATCGGGGTTGTTGCGGATCATGAAGAAGGCCGGCCGGAAGCGGCGGCCGAGGAAGATGTCGCTGACGACAGCCGCCACAACGAGGCAGCCCGTGATGAAGGCGAGCTGCAGCGGCGGCGAGCCACCCGCAATGACCGGCGGCATGATGCCGGTCGATCCGCCGGTGATGCCGGGCGTGACCAGGATGACGACATGGATCGAGAGGCTGAAGGATAGGGTCGCGATGGTAAAATAGAGGCGGCGCAACCGCAGCGTCACCGAGCCGAGCAGCACCGCGACCAGCCCGCAGATCAGGATGCCGGCTATCCAGCCGAGCACCGCGCCGAACAGAGGCGTCAGCAGGGCTGAGCCGTAGCCGCCGATTCCAAAGAAGGCTGCGTGCCCGAGCGAGACCTGTCCCGTCCGCGAGAGGATGTCCCAGGCCAGTGCCAGGATTGCCGAAATCGCCGTCCCGATCGCGACCTGAACCAGGAAGGGGCGGTCAGTGGCCGCGATCAGCAGCAGCGGCGCGGCGATCGCGGCATAGAGGCCGATGCGGGGAAAGAGGCTGCTCATGCCTGCACCTGTCGGCCGAAGAGCCCGCTCGGCCGCACCAGCAGGACGAGAAGCAGGATCAGGAAGGCGACGCCGAAGCCCCAGCTGCCGCCGCCGGGAACGAAGGTCCCGATCAACCCCTCGACCAGCGCAAGGATCGCCGCGCCGAAGAGTGCGCCGGGAATGTTGCCGAGGCCGCCGAGCGCGATGATCGCGAAGGCACGGATGACGAGATCGACGCCCACCGTCGGCTGGACATAGAGCACTAGTGCAACGAGCCCGCCCGACAGACCCGCCGCCGCGCCGCCGATCACGAAGGACAGCTCGAAGATGCGGTCGACATTGATGCCGGCATGCATCGCGAGCACGGGATCGTCGCTCGCGAAGCGCATCTGCGTGCCGTAGCGGGTGTAGTTCTTGATGCCGAGCAGCACGAGGAAGAGCAGAATCCCGACCAGTGCGACGACGATGTTGTTGCCCGGCACGGTCACACCCGCGACCTGCAGGCTCGGCAGCAGCGCTGGCGCCTGCATCACGCGCGGGTCGGGCGACCAGAGGATGATCGCGATGTTGAGCAGCAGGATCGACAGTCCGAGCGTGGCCAGGAGCTGGTTGTGCTCGTCCTGCTTCAGCACCCGTGCCAGGAACAGCCGGTAGACCAGGATCGAGAACGCCCCGAGCGCCACGCCGGAAGCGAGCATGCCGAGCCAGGGCGACACCCCGAAACGGGTATAGAGTCCATAGGTCAGGAAGGCGCCGAGCATGACGAACTCGCCATGGGCGAAGTTGATGATCCGCGTCACGCCGACCGTCAGCGTCAGCCCCGCCGCCACCGCGGCATAGAGGCCGGCGATGCTCAGCGACAGGAGCACGGCCTGTATGATGGAGGCCGTCATGAGGCCGGACCTGCGAGGCGTTGCGTCTCACTCATCGAGCGCCTCCGCCGATGCCTCGGAGAAGTCGAGCAGCCGGGACTTGTATTCGCTTCGCGGCAGCGTGCCTGGCGGCACGAGGTGGATCGCCGTCGTCACCACGAGCGTCGCGCGGATATCGGCTTCGATCCGCTCGCGCAGGCCGTCCGGGGCAGCGCCCGCCTCGGCGAGCTCGACGACAACCTTCAGCGGCGGAGCCTGCTTCACCCCTTTCGCCGTGGGCCGGACCGAGACCACCCCGGTCACGGCCGGCGCAAAGCGGTTGACGATCTCCCGGATCGCCGAGGGGAAGACGTTGACGCCGCGCACGATCAGCATGTCGTCGGTGCGGCCGATGCAGCGGACCCGCGGCGCCGTGCGCCCGCAGCGGCAGGGGCTCGTCCAGACGACGACATGGTCGCGGCTGCGGAAACGCAGGAGCGGCGCCCCGCGATGCTGCAGATGGGTATAGACGAGCTCGCCCTTCGCGCCGTCTTCGATCGGGACCTGCCTACCCGTATCGGGGTCGATGAGCTCGAAATGCACGAACCCCCGGCCGGAGAAGTGCATGCCGTGCTGCTCCTCGCACTCGCCCCAGAGCGAGACGGAGATATCGCCGATGCCCATCGCCTCAGTGACCTTGGCATCCCAGGCTTCCTCGAGCTTCTCGCGCATGGCCGGCTCGCCGCCGCCCGGCTCGCCCGCCACCATGATGCGCTTGACACTGCTGTTGCGCAGGTCGAGGCCGCGCGCCTCGCCGATCTCGGCGAGATGAAGCGCATAGGACGGTGTGCAAGCGAGGATTTGCGGCTTCAGCAGCTTCACTGCGGCCAGCAGCCGTTCTGTATTCCCGGTGCCGACGGGGATGTGGCAAAGCCCGAGCCGCGGGAAGGCATCGAGCGCCGCGCCGGCGACGAAGGGACCGGCATTGTACGTGGAGACGATGCGCTCGCCCTTGCTGAGCCCGCTGGCGCCATAGCTGCGCGCCGAGGTCCGGACCCAGTTGTCGAGGTCGCCAGCCGTCAGCGGGATATAGCTGGGCAGGCCCGTCGTGCCGCTCGTTGAGAAGATGCGCACCACGTCCTCGAGCGGGGCTGCCAGATGCGTTCCGATCGGATCGGCCTCGCTGCGGCTCTGGCGCAGCTCGTCCTTCTCCGTCAGCGGCAGCGCGCCGATCTCGTCGAGGCCGCCCATCGCCTCGGGCGTGGCGAAGCCGCTTGCCTGCAGCTTCTCGCGGAAGAAGCGCGAGCGATCGAAGAGATAGCGGAGCTGCTCGCGATAGCGCGTGTCGTCCTTCGCGCGCTGCTCGGGCCAGGGCAAGGTTTCGATATCGGGTTCCTGCAGCATCTGCTCAGCTCGCGGGGTCGTAGGCGATGGCTTCCTCGGCGTGATGCGCGAGGATGAAACCGATCGGGTTCCTCTGCTCCTCGGCCAGATGCCCGAGGATGCCTGCCGTCCGGGCCAGGATCGGCACGGCCTTGATCATCGTGTGTGGGAAATCGAGATCCATCAGCACCGCGGCGATCGGGCCCGAGACGTTGAGCGGCATCGGGCGCCCCCACGCCGTCGCGACGGCGCCGCGCATCCGCTTGAGGAGATCGAGATGGCGGCCGGCGATACCGCGCTCCTCGACCAGGGCGAAGATGCGCTCGGTGCGCGGATCGACGGGATGGTGGATGGGATGGCCGAAACCCGGCATCTTGCCGCCGGCGCGGCGTGTACTCGACGCGATGTCGTTGACGACGGCATCGGGGTCTTCGCCCGCATCGACCCTCGCCGCAGCCTCGGCCAGGACCTTGGCGCAAAGCTCCGCCGTGCCCAGCACGACCGTTCCGCAGCCGAGAATGCCGGCGGCAACCGCGCCCTGCAGGCTGTCGGGCGCAGCGGCAAGTGTCATCCGCGCCGCCTGAGCGGTCGGCGTCAGACCGTGCTCGGCGATGGCGACGAGAAGCAGGTCGAGGAAATAGCGCTGCTGTTCGGACGGCTTCTTGCCCGTGACGAGGAAGAAGAAGAAGTCGGTGAAGCCGTAATGGCCCATGATCTCGCTGGCAAAGTCCTTGCCGCGGATCTCGATCCGATCGGGTTCGGAGGTGCAGATGCCGGTAACCGCTGGGCCTGCCTTGCCAATCAACATGTCGCCTCTCCTGTCGCCGGGCGCGCGAAGAGAGCCCACTCGGCAAGCCGAGCGTTAGGTCCGTACTGGACTTTGGCATTTCCTCTTCGCCGTGTTCGGCGTATTTTGTCTTCTAAGTTTGTAGGACAATATTGCAGGTCGAAACGTTGTCAACCGCGTTTGAGACTGATAGGCCCATAACCATGGCGACACTCGATGATCACCTGACCAACGGTTCCCCCGGCTCCGAGGCCGTCGAGGGCCCCGAGCGTGGGGGAACGGTCGAGTACATCCTTGAACATTTGCGAAGCGGCGTTCTCCAGGGTCGCTATGCTCCGGGACAGCGGCTTATCGAGGCGGATCTGACGCAGGAGCTCCGAGTCAGCCGGGGTCCATTGCGCGAGGCATTTCGGCGCCTGTCGGCAGAAGGCCTTCTTGAGATCGTGCCGCACCGCGGAGCGATGGTACGCCGTCTGACCCTCAAGGAGATGAAGGAGCTCTTTCAGATCCGCCTTGGACTTGAGATGCTCGCAGCGCGGCTAGCCTCCGAGGCCATGGCATATCCCGCGACCAGGTCGCGTTTCGAGCAGGAAATCGAACCGATCTGGGATGAACGCCCCCGCGCTGCGGGGCCTGACTACATAGAAGAGAACCACCGGTTCCACGATGCCGTGGTCGCAGCGAGCGGGAACGAGCAACTGCTCAGGCTGACCAAGCAGTTGCGGCTGCCCGCACTGATGTACCAGCTCACGGGCACGCTGACGGTCGAAAACATCGCCGCCTCCCTCGCCGAGCATCGTGACATCGCCCGCGCGATCCTGTCCGGCGATGCCGCCTTGGCGGAACAACATGTCAGGGATCACCTGGAGCGTGCGATGCGCGTGGCCGAAGCCATGCCCCAACGCGTGTTTGCCCGGTAGAAAGTGCCAAGCGAGATTGATCGCGCTTTGGCCTTTTGACCTGGCGTCGGCAGGCGAAGGCGCTGTCCGCGCCCCGCCCCCCGTTATCGGGCGGCCTGCTCCAGGCCGCGTTGCGCCAGGAGCGGACGGTTCAGCTCTGCCGGAAAGTTGCCCTTGGCGGCGCGCCGACTTGATTGACGCGGCTCCATGAAGACTGGATAGCCGCGACTGTCAGCCCTTCGACGGCGTGCTTCTCGATAAGGCTGGCGACAAATCCGCTTTCGATCGCCCCCGCACGAATTTCCGCAGGAAGGCGACTGCTTCTGCTTTGCGGATGGGCGCCTCCACCGCCTGCTGCACGGCCATGAAGCGGACGTTCGCGAAATCGATGCCCGCTCGCAATCGGCTTCATCACGTGTACGCTTGCGCCGTCAATTAATGTATGCGTTATTGGATTCGATGATTGGTACATTGATCACTTCGGATACGCTTCAGCCGGCCCGGCGCTCGACAGATGCGGTATATGCGCAGCTGAAGCAGCACATCCTCGACAACCGCTATCCACCTGGCGCGCAGATCCTCGAGAGCGAGATCGCAGCCGAGCTGGACGCTTCGCGGACACCGGTTCGCGAGGCCTTCGTGCGATTGCAGCAGGAGGGGCTGCTCGAGATCGTGCCGCGCCATGGCGCGCGCATCTCGGCGCTTTCGCCCGGCGACATGCGCGAGATCTACGAGGTGCTGATGTCGCTGGAGCCGACGGCTGTCGAGCTTCTGGCCCGGCGGAAGCCGGACAGGGCGGAACTCGCCGGGCTGATCGCTTCCTGCGATGCGATGGAGGCTGCGCTCGAGGGCACGCCCGATCTGCAGGCCTGGGCCGCCGCCGACGAGGCCTTTCACCTCAACCTCGCGCGCCTCTGCGGCAACAAGCGCCTGGCTGGGATGATCATGCAGGTCTGGGACCAGGCCCATCGCGCCCGCATGTTCACGCTCTCGCTGCGGCCTTTGCCGGTGCAGTCCACGGCAGAGCACCGTGCCGTGGTCGAGGCCATCCTCGCGGGCAATGTCGAGCGTGCCCGCGAAATCTACCACGAGCATCGCAAGCGCGGCGGCCTCGAGCTGACCACCATCATCGAACGACACGGAATCCAGAGGCTATGACGTCGAACTCATTCCATCTTGCCGTGATGCCCGGCGAAGGCATCGGCATCGAGGTCATGGAGGCTGCGGCCGTCGTGCTCGACGCGGTCGAGAAGCGCTTCGACCTGTCCTTTCGCCAGGAGAACATCCCCGGCGGTGCCCATCATTACAAGGAAACTGGCGCCATCCTGCCGAAGGACGGGCTGGAGCGTGCCGGCAAGGCTGACGCCATTCTGTTCGGAGCGATGGGTTGGCCGGACATCCGCTTCAAGGACGGGACCGAGATCGCGCCCCAGCTCGATATCCGCATGCATTTCAGCCTCTATGCGGGCGTGCGACCGATCCGTGCCATTCCAGGCACTCCGCCGGTCCTCACCCATGAGCGCTGGAAGGACATCGACCTCGTCATCGTGCGCGAATCCACCGAGGGCATGTTCGCCTCGCGCGGCAAGGGCGAGATCATCGACGACAAGGAAGCGCGCGACACGCAGGTCATCACCCGCCAGGTGACCGAGCAGCTCACCGCCTTTTGCTGCGACCTCGCCCGCCGCCGCCGCGAGACGCGCGGCACGCCCGGCCGCGTCACCCTCGTCGACAAGGCGAATGTGTTCCGCTCCTTCGCCTTCATGCGGAAGGTTTTCTACGAGACCGCGGCCAAGCATCCCGATATCGACGCGCGCCATCACTACATCGATGCTATGGCGCTCGACCTCGTCCGCCGGCCCTGGGACTTCGATGTCCTGCCGACGGAGAACCTCTTCGGCGACATTCTCTCGGATCTCGGCGCCGGGCTGATCGGCGGCATGGGCTTCGCGCCTTCGGCCGACATTGGCGAGGCTCATGGGATGTTCCAGCCCAGCCATGGCACGGCTCCGGACATTGCCGGCAAGGGCATCGCCAATCCGACGGCGATGATCCTCTCGGCTGCGATGATGCTGGACTGGCTGGGCGAGCGTCATGGCAGCGCCGCGGCCCGCAATGCCGCGCGGGCGATCGAGCTCGGTGTCGACCACGCCTTCGGGACGATGAATCTGCGCAGCTACGACATCGGCGGGCGGCACGGCACCCGTGACATCGGCGGGACCATCGCCGAACTGATCGCGAGCGGCAAAGCCGACCCGCAATGACTCTGACCGTTGCTATTGCGGGCTGCGGCTACTTCAGCCGGTTCCATCAGGATGCGTGGAGCCGGATGGAGGGGGTGCGCGTCGTCGGCGTCGCGGACCGCGATGCCGGCAAGCGCGAGGCGGCGGCCACTTTGCTGCAAGGCGCCGCGGCCTTCGAGGACGCCGAGGCGATGCTGGATGCGACGCGTCCGGACCTGGTCGACATCGTCACGCCGCCGCAGACGCACCGGGCGCTGGTCGAGGCGGCCGCGCGGCGCGGCGTGAAGATGATCTGCCAGAAGCCTTTGGCACCGACCTTCGACGAAGCGCAGGAGATCGTCGCCATTGCCGAGAAGGCGGGCGTGATGCTGGCGGTGCATGAGAATTTTCGCTTCATGCCCTGGTTCATGGAAGCCAAGCGGCTTGTTGCCGAAGGCGCAATCGGCACCCCGCTCAACGTCAATTTCCGCCTGCGGCCGGGGGACGGACAGGGGCCCGAGGCCTATCTCTCGCGCCAGCCCTATTTCCAGACCATGCCGCGGTTCCTCATCCATGAGACCGGTATCCATCTGATCGATGTTTTCCGCGACATCATGGGCGAGATCACCGGTGTTTTCGCGCGTCTGCGGCGCATCAATCCGGTAATCAGGGGCGAGGATGCCGGGCTCGTGATCTTCGACTTTGCCAGCGGCGGCGCCGGGCTCTTCGACGGCAACCGCCATGTCGACCATCCGGCCGACGATACGCGCATGACCAATGGCGTGCTGATGGTCGAGGGTGACCGCGGCGTGCTCAGGCTCGATGGCTATGGCCGGCTGTTCCTGCGCCCGCTGCGCGGCGAGGAACGCGAGCACGCCTACGCCTGGGAGGACCGGGGCTATGGCGGCGACTGCGTCTACGGCCAGAGCCGCCACATCGTCCGGCATCTGACGAAGGGCGAGCCGCTGGTCAATTCCGGCCGCGACTACCTGCGCAATCTCACCATCGAGGAAGCGGTTTACCGCTCCGCGGAAGAGGCGCGCCTGATCCCGGTCTGAGACTGGATTGAACACCAATCACGAGAAGGCGGCCGTCGGAGCCGCCCAGTGAGACGGAAACGACAACCGAGGAAGCACATCATGCAGAACAGGCGTCACATCCTCAAAGCTTCGGCCGCGCTGGCGGGCGGCGCGATCACCGGCTTTCCCAACATCGTCCTGGGCCAGAGCGTCCGCACGCTGCGCTTTAGCCACACCGACACCTCCGTGGGTGCCGCAAACGAGGCCGCGATGCGCTTCGCCGCGGCGGTCGAGACCTACACTGCCGGCCGTTGCAAGGTTCAGGTCTTCCACTCCGGCCAGCTCGCCAACGACGCCAAGTCGCTCGACCAACTGCAGGTCGGCGGGCTCGATTTCGCCCTGACCGGCGTCGTCACCTTCACCCCCCACGTGAAGGATCTCTCGCTGATCGCCTTGCCTTATCTGGCCGAGAACTACGAGCAGGGCTGGAAGCTCTACGACACCTCGAAGTTCATCAAGCAGCAGGCGGACCTGCTGCCCGCCAAGGGCATGCGCATCGTCGGCAACTGGGAGGCCGGCTTCCGCAGCTTCACCACGAACTTCCCGCTCAACAGCCCGGCCGATGCCAAGGGCAAGAAGCTGCGCATCGCTCCGGTCGAAATGATCCGCTGGATCATGGAATCGATCGGCTTCTCGCCGGTCGTGATGCCGGTGACCGAGGTCTATCTCGGCATCCAGCAGAACACGGTTTCCGGCCAGGAGAACCCGATCGACACCATCTACTCGCAGCGCTTCTATGAGGTCGCCAAGCACGTCACCCTGTCGCAGCACGTCTATTCGCCGCGCTGGGTCGCCATGGCCGAGCGCACCTTCAAGAGCCTCAGCGCGGCCGATCAGGAGGGCATCCTCAAGGCGGCGAAGGAAGCCGGCGACTGGAATCGCAACGAAGTGCGCGCCAATGACGAAAAGTTGCTGGCGGAGATGACCGCTAAGGGCGCGACCATCGCCAAGCCGGATCTTTCGGTGTGGCGCAAGGCGAGCGAAGGCGCCGTCGAGCGCGCCCGCAAGGAGTTCGGTGCAGCCGCGGTCGACCAGTTCATCGCCGAGGCGGCCGAGATCCGCAAAAGCATGAGCTGAGCCTCGTCGCAAAGCATCACCGGAGGCCGGCATGCGTTTCCTTTATCGCCCCGACCTGCCCGAGCCAGCGCCCCTGCGCTGGCTCGGCGACATGGTCGATATTGCCCTGACGCTGCTGGCCGCCATGCTGCTCGTCGTGATGTTCGCCAATGTCGCCGCGCGCGTCGCGCTGAACAGCGACCTCGCCTGGAATACCGAATTCGGCGAGTTCGTCCTGCTCTGGGCGACCTTCCTTGGCGGGGCCACAGCCGCGCGCCGGGGGGCGCATATGCGCATCACCGAAGTCACCGACAAGATGCCGCCCGGCCTGCAGAAAGCCGTCGAGCTCGCCACTCGGCTCGGTGTCGTCGGCCTGCTGGTGCTCCTGATTTCCTATGGCTGGAGCATCACGGAAAGCACGATGGGGCAGGAACTGACAGTGCTCCATGTCCCGATGGGACTTCAGTACCTCGCGATGCCTGTCGGTTCGGCGCTGGCGCTCGTCTTCGTGCTCTACGAGATGGCGCTGCTGCTGGGCAGCAAGCCCCTCCCGCAAGAAGCCTTCCAGGACTGACGCCATGGTTCTTGCCGTCATCTGCGCGGTCTTCTTCGCGCTCGCCCTTCTCGGAATGCCGCTTGTCTGGGCGCTCCTGCTGACCACGGTCGCCACGATCGGGATCTTCGGCATGAGCTACCCGCTCGAGGCGATCTTCCTCTCCTACATATCGAGCCTGGAACCGCTGCACCTCGCTGCGATACCGCTGTTCATCTTCACCGGTGAACTGATCACCCATGGCGGCGTCGGCCGCCGGCTGATCGATTTCGCGCGTTCGCTGCTGGCCTTCATGCCGGGAGGGCTTGGCGTCGTCACGGTCTCCGCCTGCACCATGTTCGGCTCGGTTTCGGGGTCGGCCGTGGCGGATTCGGCGGCGATCGGCTCGATCATGGTGCCTCGCATGGCCGAGCGCGGTTACCCGCGTGCCTTCGCAGCCGCGCTGATCGCGGTCGCCGGGACGATCGGCGTGCTGATGCCGCTTTCGATCCCGTTGCTGGTCTATGGTTTCGTCGGCAATGTCTCGATCCGCGAGCTTCTGGTTTCGGGCGTCTTCCCGGCCTTCACGCTCGCCTTCGTCCTGATCCTGCTCTGCGTCTGGAAGGGTCGCTCTCTCGGCTGCGATCTCGGCGGGGCGATGCCGAGCCGGGCCGATATCTGGAAGAGCTTCCTCGCTATCCTGCCGGCCTCCGGCATGCCGGTCGTCATCCTCGGCGGCATCCTGACCGGTATCTTCACGCCGACGGAGGCTGCCTCGGTCGCGGTGTTCTACGGGCTTGTCCTGGCACTATTCGTCTATCGCGAGATCAAGCCGGCGCAGGTCCCCGGCATGCTGCTGCAGAGCTTCCGCACCAGCGCCGTGGTCATGCTTGTCGTCGGCGCCACCGGCGCGCTTTCCTGGCTGATCACGGTCGAGCAGATCCCGGCCAATCTGGCGCAGGCGATCCTGAACATCGCCGAGAACAAGTACGTCTTCCTGTTCCTGCTCAACCTGGCGCTGATCCTCGTCGGCATCTTCCTGGAGCCGCTGCCTTCGCTGATGCTGACGGCACCGCTGTTCATTCCGACTGCCAAGGCTTTCGGCATCGACCCGGTCCATCTCGGCCTGATCATGGTCTTCAATCTGGTGATCGGGCTCTACACGCCCCCTGTCGGGGGCACATTGTTCGTGGCAGCCAAAATCGCGCGGGTTGGCATGGTCGCGATCTCGCGCGAACTCATCCCGATGTTCATCCTGGCGCTCTGCGTGCTGTTCCTCGTCACCTATGTCGAGGCGATCCCGATGGCTCTGGTCTGGTTGATGCGCGGATGACTCTGACTCTCGAAGACGTCTCGCTGCTCGGCTCCGGCCTCAGCCGCCCCGAATGCGTCCTCGCGACGGCGAAAGGCGACCTCTATACCGCCGACTGGCGCGGCGGCGTGGCGCATCTCAAGCCCGACGGCACGCAGACGCTTTACAGCGCCACCACGGCCGACCTGCCCGAGGGCTTGCGCCCGAACGGCATCGCGCTCGAGCCGGACGGCTCCTTCCTGCTCGCCAATCTCGGCAGCGAGGCGGGGGGCGTCTGGCGCCTGACGCGCGACGGACAGGTGGCGCCGTACTGGACACAGATCGACGGCGACCCGATCGCGCCCTCGAACTATCTGGTGCGGGACCATCTCGGCCGGCTCTGGCTCACCGTGTCGACAACGATGGTGCCGCGCTCACTCGACTACCGCCGCGATTCCAGGAGCGGCTTCATCGCCGTGATGGACGACAAGGGCGCGCGCATCGTCGCGGACGGGCTCGGCTTCACCAATGAATGCCAGATCTCGCCAGACCGGCGCTGGCTTTATGTCAACGAGACCTATGGCCGGCGACTCAGCCGCTTTGCGCTCCGCGACGATGCGAGCCTGGGCCCGAAAGAGGTGATCCACGAGTTCGGAGAAGGCCAGTTTCCCGATGGTCTCGCCTTCGATGCCGAAGGGCGTATCTGGATCGCAGGCGTGATCTCCAACCAGTTGATGCGCATCGATCCGGAGAGCGGAAGCTGCGAGATCATGCTGAGCGAGACTGATCCGGCCCATGTCGCCTGGGTCGAGCAGGCCTATCAGGCGAATGCGCTCGGGCGGCCGCATATGGACGCCAATCCGTCGACGAAGCTCCGCAATCTCTCGAGCATCGCCTTCGGCGGGGCTGACCTCCGGACGGGCTATCTCGGCTGCCTGCTCGGCGGCTCGATTGCAGTGACCCGTCTCGATGTGGCGGGCGTGCCACCGGTGCACTGGCTGTACTGACATAGGCCGTACCGAGGGCTCCCCGTCGATGAACGGCTATTATCGCCCGCAACGGAACTGGGGCGTCCGCATCAATCATGTCGTCTGGCATGGATTGGACGTGCTGACGCTGGAGAACGAGCGACTGCGCGTCAGCTTCGCAGTGGGGCGCGGGGCCGATCTGGTCGAATTCCTGCACAAGCCCACAGATACTGACTTCGTCTGGCTTTCTGCCAACGGGCTTCGGCATCCGGCCCTGCGCGCGGTCACCCCGCCCGATGCCCGCATGGCGTTCTATGACAGCTATCCCGGCGGCTGGCAGGAGGTCTTCCCGGCCGGCGGCGCCCCGTCGGCCGGCCCGGGCCTTCCGATCGGCAGCCATGGCATGCATGGCGAGGTCTGGCACCGGCCATGGGACTGGCGGATCGTGGAAGACGCCCCGTCCGCCGTGCAGGTTGAATTGAGCGTTCGGACGGAGACGCTGCCCTATCGCTTGATCCGGAATGTCAGGCTCGAATCCGGCTCGCCGTCGCTGCTCTTCGAGGAAGTCGCGATCAATGAGAGCAAGGTCGAACTCCCGCTGATGTGGGGCCACCACATCACGTTCGGGCGGCCGTTTCTGGGGCCCGGAGCCGTCATCGAGATGCCGCGGGGCGTGGAGGTCGTGACGGGCGACATCTCGCGCAGCCATCCGCAGCGCCGCCTCGCCGATCATCGGGTCATGCCCTGGCATGATGCTGTGGACGCTGACGGCCGGGCGGTCGAGATGTCGCTGCTGCCGGAAGCCGGGACGCCCGGGGAGATGAGCTATCTGCGCGGCTTCCGCGATGGCCGTTATCTGGTTCGCAATACCCGCGAGCTGGGACTCGAAATCGCCTGGGACGCAGCCGTGATGCCCTATGTCTGGTGCTGGCAGGAGTTCGGAGCGATGCGCGACTACCCCTGGTTCGGCCGCCACTACAATATCGGCCTGGAGCCGTTTACGAGCATGCCTCGCGAGGGGCTTGCCGCGGCAGTCGAGAACGGCACCGCCTCGAGTCTCATGGCCGGAGAGCGCAAGACGTTCTGGCTGCGCGCAACGGTGAGTTGTCCCTAAGGAGGCTTGAGACGCGCGGCGGCCCTCCGCTCGGCTGGCCGATGCTTACTGGGCGAGGAAACCACCATCGACGGGCAATGTATGCCCCGTAATCATCGCGGCCGCCGGGCTGCTCAGGAACAGGATCGCCTGAGCGACCTCTTGCACCGTCGCGAGGCGCCCCATCGGCGTCAGGCGCTCCACCGCGCTGATGAATTCCGGGTTGTCCTTCAGCGCCGCGATGAACTCGGTATCCACCCAGGTCGGCGCGACGGCGTTGACGCGCACGCCGGCGCGCGCCCATTCGACGGCAAGCGCGCGGGTCATGTTGACGACCGCCCCCTTCGTCGTCTGATAGGAAATGTTCGGATAGAGCCCGCCACCCGAAAGCCCCATGATCGAGGAGAGATTGACGATGGCGCCCGAGCCTTGCCGCGTCATCACCCGGCCGGCGGCACGCGCGCACAGGAATACGCCGGTCATGTTGACGTCGACGACGCGCTGCCAGTCGGCGAGCGTGAGTTCCACGGTGGGGCGCCTCAGCGCCATTCCCGCATTGTTGACCAGAACGTCCAGACGCCCCTCGGTCCGCACGATCGCTTCGAACACGGAATCGACGGCGGCCTCATCCGCGACGTTCATCGCATGGGCCGTGGCTGCCCCACCAATGGCCGATGCTGCTGCCCGAGCCGCATCACCATCGACATCCAGGATGACGACACGGGCCCCGGCCGCGGCAAAAAGCTCGGCGGCCGCGCGGCCGATCCCCCTCGCGCCGCCCGTGATGGCGGCTACGGCGCCGTCCAGGCGCCAGGCCGGCAGCGCGGCATCCGAATTCGCCATGCGTCATCCCTCCGGGAAGTGAGTGGTTTGGCTTGCGGGATGCGCCGCCCCCGCCCGATCGAAACTACAGACCTGTGCCGATGAACTGCGCGAACTCGGCCGTCTTGGGAGCTGCGAAGAGTTCCTTCGTCGGGCCCGACTCCCAGACCTTGCCCTTGTGCATGAACACGACCTGGTCCGCGACGCGCTGCGCGAAAGCCATTTCGTGCGTCACCAGCACCATCGTCATGCCGCCCCTGGCGAGGTCCTCCATGACGCGAAGAACTTCGACCGTGAGCTCGGGATCGAGCGCAGAGGTCACTTCGTCGAACAGCATCACCTGCGGCGAAAGCGCCAGCGAGCGAGCGATGGCAACCCGCTGCTGCTGCCCGCCCGACAATTGCTCGGGATAGGCATCGATCTTTTCCGCAAGGCCGACCTGCGCAAGGACCTGCTCGGCCCGTTGCCGTGCCTCGGCCTTCGACTTCTTCTTCACCAGGGTCAGGGCCAGCGTGATGTTTCGCTCCACCGTCAGATGCGGGAAGAGGTTGTAGCTCTGAAACACCATGCCGACGTCGCGGCGCAGATCCGCCCGGTTGGACTTGCCGCGCCCGACATTGTGGCCGCAGATCGTGATATCGCCGCCCTGGATGTCCTCCAGCCCGTTCATGCAACGCAGCAATGTGCTCTTTCCGGAGCCGCTTCGGCCGATGATCGCCACCATCTGGCCTGCCATCACGTCGAGAGAAACTCCGTCGAGAACCTTGAGCTGCCCGAAGAGTTTCTCGACGTCGCGAACCTTGATCACCGCCGTATCCGGCGCCCCGGTCGGGGCCGGGCGCGTTCCAGCGAGGGTCTGCTGGTCATCTCGCGACATTGAATTTCCTTTCAAGGACGCGGCTCGCAACCGAAAGCGGATAGCAGATCGCGAAGTAGATGGCGGCCACGAGCAGGAACACGACCAGCGGCTGGAATGTCGAGTTATTGACGATCTGGCCGGCGCGGGTCAGTTCGACAAAGCCGATCACCGAGGCGAGCGAGGTGTTCTTCACCACCTGAACCATGAAGCCGACGGTCGGCGGGGTCGCGATGCGGACAGCCTGGGGCAGGATGACATAGGCGTATTGCTGAAACCGGTTGAGCCCGATGCAGTCGGATGCTTCCCACTGGGTGCGCGGCACGGCCTGAATGCAGCCGCGCCAGATCTCGCCGAGAAAGGCGCCGACATAGAGGGTCAACGACAGCCCGGCCGCCACGATCGGGGCGAGACGATAGCCCAGCAGGCTCAGCCCGAAATAGGACAGGAACAGCAGGATCAGGAGCGGCGTGCCCTGGATCGTCTGGATATAGGCGGCTGACAAGGCCCTCAGGATCAGCAGGCGGGACACGCGTGCGAGCGCCAGCAGCAGGCCGAGAACAGCGCCGCCGAAGAAGGCGATCAAGGACAGCACGATGGTCCAGCGTGCCGCTTCGAAAATATAGATGACGTGTGCGGAGCCGAATTGGATCATGCCGGCCTCACAGCGCCGTGCCGAGCTTGCGGCGACGGGTGAAGAGAACCGCCCCGACCAGCGCAAATGCAAAACGATAGAGAAACGACAGTGAAATGTAGATCGCCGCGACGATCAGATACACTTCGAAGCTGCGATACGTGTCGGATTGCATGACGTTGGCGACGGCCGTCAGCTCTTCCGCTGAAATCTGTGACGTCACGCTCGATGCGAGCATGAGCAGGACGAACTGGCTGCTCAGGGCGGGATAGACGCGCTCCATGGCCGGAAGCAGGACGACGTGGATGATGGTGTTGACGCGCGACAGCCCCAGGCATTCCGCGGCTTCGAGCTGCGTCTTGCTGATCGACTCGATGCCCGCCCGCATGATCTCCGTCGTGTATGCGCCGGCATTGATGACGAGAGCGATGATGGCGGAGACTTCGGCGCTGAGCTTCACGCCCATGCTGGCGATGCCGAAATAGACGATGAACATCTGAACGAGCAGCGGCGTGTTCCTGATGATCTCGACATAGGAGCCGACGACGCGTCGAACGAAGCCATTGCCGTAGACCCTCAGTACGGCGCACAGCGTGCCGACGAGGAAGCCGAGCGTGATCGACACGACCGTCAGCTGAATGGTCAGCCAGACGCCTTCCACCAGGGCGGGCCAGCGGTTGGCCAGGAATGCGAAGCTAAAACTATAGTTCATTCAGATGCGTTCCTGCGCGGCCGGACCAGTCGGGATTGATCGAGCGATTGCGTTCTCGTCGACCGTTCGGGCATGACCTCGCGATCAGCGACGCACGGACCGGGTTTCGTCAGCACGTTCAGGCAGTCTGAAGTCCGAACCCGCTCCGCGGTGTCGGGCCGGGAGGAAATGGTCGCCCCGGCCCGAAGTCATGCATCGCAGGCATCGAAGATCGCGCCATGATGGCGCGCGCCTCGATGCCCGCCATGCCGTCGCTCAGCTGTTGCCGGCCTTCAGCGTATCGGGCGCCAGCTCGATGCCGTGGAACTGCTTGTGAATGGCGTTGAGCCTGCCGTTGCGGAGATTTTCCTTCACCCAGGCATCGAGCCAGTTCTTCAGTTCCGGTTCGTTCTTGCGGACGCCGATGCCGAGGAAGAAGGTCTGCAGGGTGAACTTCGCTTCGAGCTCGCGCGACGGGTTCTTCGCGTTGATGTTGATGATCTGCGCAAAGGCGGTGCCGAACAGATCCGCCTGGCCGGACGCGATGGCGAGCGCGAGCGTGGCGTCGTCCTCGTAGCGGACGATCTGGGTCTTCTTGGCGCGCTGGGTCAGGTCGCTGTCCTGGGTGGTGCTGCGGGTGACGGCGACCTTCTTGCCTTCGAGATCCTCGATCGACTTGACGTTGACGCTCTTCGGCCCTGCGACGACCGACAGCTGGTCGGCATAGGGCACCGAGAAGTCGACGACCTCGGCGCGCGCCGGTGTGATCGCCAGGGACGAGATCACGATGTCCGCCTTGCCGGTCTGCAGGTTCGGGATGCGCGTCGCCGCCGTCGTCGAGACCAGCTCGAACTCCACGCCGAGGTCCTTGGCCAGGATCTTCGCGATTTCGACATCGGAGCCTGTCGGCTGCATCTTGTCGTCGACCTTGCCGTAGGGCGAAATCGTCAGGTCGGTCGAAATGCGGATCTTCTTGGCGGCCTTGATATCGGCCAGCAGGTCGGCATGCGCCGGCAGCGACATCAGGGCCCAGCCCGCGAGCGATGCCAAGGCCAGGACTTTGAATGATCTCATCGTTGTTCTCCCTGTGATTGCTTGTTTTTTGTGGTCGGGTTGATCCCGGTCCTGTTGTTCCTCCGGTCTCGCCGGCCGGGCGAGATCGAAAGCATGGGGTGCGTGTCCGTATCGGGCGATGCCGCTATGCCCCTCCGCCGCGCCGATAAAGGTTCACGATCGAAGCCGCGTCGGCCATTTCATGCCCGGCAGAGACGTAGCTGTCATACTGCGCCACCGCCTTCTCGATCAGCGGCAGATCGAGGCCGAGGCCATGGATCTCGGATTTTACCGCCTTCATGTCCTTGAGAAGCTGCCGGGCATAGGCCAGCGGCGGATCGAAGGAACGGGCCTGCATGCGGGGGTAGAGCTGCTTCAGCAAGGTGCCGTCGGCGTGACCGCCGGCGAGGCATTCCGGCAGCTTCGCAGCGTCGATGCCGGACGCCTCGGCCAGCGTCAGCGCCTCAGCCATCAGCACATAGGTCGTTCCGACGATGGCCTGGTTCAGCATCTTCGCCAGCTGGCCGGCGCCCGCGCTGCCGGCGCGCGTAAAGTTCGCCGCCAGATCCGCCATGATCGGCTTGATCGTATCGACGTCCGCTTCCTCGCCGCCCGCCATGACGGTCAGCTGGCCGTCCCGCGCCGCCAGGGGGCCCCCCGAAATCGGCGCATCGACCCAGGCCATTCCGGTGTCGGCACGCAGCTTCGCCGCGAAAGCCTTGCTCTTGTTCGGATCGATCGTCGAATGATCGATCAGGACCTGGCCATTGCGGGCGGTCTGCGCGATGCCATGTTCACCGAAGACGCAGGCCTCGACAGCCTGCGTGTGAAGCACACACATGAGGACGACGTCGCTTTCGGCCGCGACCTGCGCGGGCGACGCCATGGCGACGCCACCGGCCTCCACCACAGGCCCCAGGCGGTCAGGCTCGAGGTTCCAGACATTGAGCGGCCAGCCCTTTTCCAGAAGGCGCAGCGACATCGCCGTGCCCATCAGGCCGAGGCCGACGAAACCCAGTCTCGGTTTAGCAGCCATCGCTCATTCCTGGTTGGTTAGCCGGTCATAGGCGCGATAGAGCGCCTGGTTGCCGTTCCCACCCTCGCCATGGGCTCGCGCCTCGAGAAAGAGGTTCGTGACCAGCGCATTGCCGGGTAGCGGCACGCCGAGCGCGAAGGCGAGTTCGCCCGTCAGGCGAAGATCCTTGAGCATCAGATCGATGCGAAAGCCGGCAGCGGGATCCTTGGCGATGATCTTGGGCGCGAGGTTCTGCATCATCCAGGACGAGGCCGAGCCGCCCAGAAGCGCATCCCTCAACTTCTCCAGATCGATGCCAGCGGCGCGGCCGAGCGCGAGCGCCTCGCACACACCCTGGAGGTTGATGCCGACGACGAGCTGGTTGCACAGCTTCGTGACCTGGCCGGCTCCGCTCTCGCCCATATGCACGATCGTCTTGCCCATGGCGGAGAGCACCGGCATGGCCTTCGCCAAAGCCTGCTCGTCGCCTCCAACCATGATCGACAGCGTCGCGTTGGTTGCGCCGAGCGGCCCCCCGGAGACCGGCCCGTCGAGCATCGATACACCGCGCTCCGCCAGCGCGGCACTCATCGCACGCGTCGCCTGGGGAGAGATCGTGCTCATTTCGACGAAAACGCCGCCGGCGGGCGGCGAGGACAGGACGCCGTCAGGGCCCAGTATCGCGGCTTCGACCTGGGGGGTGTCGGGAAGCATGGTGATGCCGACATCCGCGTCACGCACGGCATCGCCTGCAGACTTTGCCACCACGGCGCCATGGGCGACCAGCGCTTCGGCGGCAGCCAGGTGGGTATCGAAAACGCGAACCTCGTGACCAGCCTTGAGCAGGTTGATCACCATCTCTCGGCCCATCACGCCGACGCCGATGAATCCAACTTTCGCCATGACTCAGGACATCGCCGGCGCGAGCTGAGACTGCGTATATGCCGTGCGTTCCAAGATTTCCTCCAAGCCGCCTTGTTGCTTGTTTTTGGTATTTCGTATTCAGGCCCTGGTCGTTGCCGAGACCTTCCTTGTCTTTCCAGCCAACTATCTGCGCTGCTCATCGCGCCGTCTTGGCGCACGCGTCGATTGGCGTCGAACATATCTATCAGCGCTGCTGCAAAGCTCTCTGAAAACGGGGAGCAAACTCGCTCAATGCTGAACTGCTGGGTCTCCCCACCTGCCACCGCCATGCGGGCTTCTGCATGTCACGGCCTGCGCTCCCCTTGTTCGAGAACGAGGTTATGGAGCCGAATTTTGCCTGTCAATATGCTGCATACAGGATATTGTCGTTGTGCATTCAGCCATTGCATAGCAGTCATGAAGTCGGGCCTGAGCCGGAGTGGCACATGATGGAACCTGCAAGCGCGCGCGCCTCTCTCGGCGCAGCCTCGTCCGAGACGGCGCCGAACCCGATCATTCGGCATAACCTTCACGATCTGATCGTGAGCCGACTCCGCGACATGATCACCGAAGGCCATCTCCGTCCGGGCACCCGTGTTCACGAGGGCAACCTCGGGCAGGAGCTCGGCGTGTCGCGGACGCCGTTGCGCGAGGCCATCAAGTCCCTGGCGAGCGAGGGCCTGCTCGATCTCTCGCCGGGGCGTGGCGCGGTCGTCCGGGTCTTTCACGCAAAGGACGTCAAGGATTGCCTCGACGTCTTGGCGAATATCGAGAATTACGCGGGGCGTCTGGTGTGCCTCAATGCGTCGGACGATGATATTCGCCAGATTCGAAAGATGCACGACGAGATGTTGCGGCTATACGCTGCTCGCGATCGCCTGGCCTATTTCAAGACGAACCAATCCATTCACTCGTTGATCATACGCGCATCGCGCAACGCGGCATTGATCGATGTCCATGCGGTTCTGCAAAGCAGGTTGCGGCGCATCCGCTATATCGGCAACGAAGGCCCCGAGAAGTGGGCGGCTGCGGTCGACGATCACGAGCAGATGATGGTCGCGCTGGAAAGCCGCAACGGCGAGCATATGGCAGCCATATTGGAGAAACATATCCACGACACGTGGCGACGCGTTAAGGATTCTATCTGAGCACTTTCGGCTCCACCCGATTTTATCGACTCATTCTTTACGGTTGCTGCCGCGCGAACCAGATCGCCGGAAAGCGGTCGTTGCGAGAGTCGGCGATGGGCCAATATCGGCAGTTGGGTCGTTGCCTGGAAGCGGACATTCGCAACCAGCGGCAGAGCTTTGCCTCCCCTCGCGGATGGCCGAGGAGCGGGCTGCATTCGCGTAAAACAAGATAGATGCGCAATGTAAGGAGGGCGAAGGCCAATTATTTCGGATCGCGCCCCAGCTTGCCCAGGGCCGAAAGCTGAATCAGCTTCATGTGTCGCTCTAAATTTCGCGTTTTAGCCAGCGCTGGGATTTCGGCACAATCTGCTCTCCGGAACCGGATCGCGTGAGGCAGAGCTTGAACATTCCACAATGGGGAGCGCCCGCTGGCTCGCGCCCGACCGCTCTCGCCGAGATGGCCCATGCGATCCGGTTTCTCTCGGTCGATGCAATTCTCGCCGCGGGCGAAGGCCATCAGGGCGTGCCGCTCGGCATGGCGGAGATCGCCACCACCCTCTACGCCCGGCATTTGAAGTTCGATCCGGCCAATCCGACCTGGCCCGACCGTGACCGCGTCGTGCTGTCGAACGGTCATGGCTCGATGCTGCTCTATTCCCTGCTGCACCTCTCCGGCTACCACCATGTCTCGCTCGACGCGGTGAAGCGCTTTCGTGAACTCGGCTCACCTTGCGCCGGGCATCCGGAATACGAGCCGGCGGCCGGCATCGAGACCACCACCGGCCCGCTCGGCCAGGGCATCGCCAATGCGCTGGGCATGGCGATCGCGGAAGCGTCGCTCAATGCCCGCTTCGGCGACGCGCTGGTCGACCACCGAACCTTCGCCTTCGTCGGCGATGGCTGCCTGCAGGAGGGCGTCGGGCAGGAGGTCATCCAGCTCGCCGGACATCTGCGGCTCGGCAAGCTCACCGTCTTCTGGGACGACAACGCCATCACCGATGACGGCGCGACCGAGCTTTCGATCTCCGAAGACGTCGCCGAGCGCTTCCGCGTCGCCGGCTGGCACGTCCAGGAGATCGATGGCCACGACATCGCTGCGATCGATGCGGCGATAGACACCGCCAAGATCGATCCACGCCCCTCGCTGATCGCCTGCAAGACGGTGATTGCGCGCGGCATTCCGCGCCTCGAGGGGCAGCGCGGCGGCCATTCCGGCAAGCTCTTTCCTGAGGATCGTGCTGCGATGGCCGAGCGCTTCGGTTGGGAGGGGAGATCTTTTGAGATTCCCGAGCCAATCGCGGCCGCCTGGCGCGCGACTGCATCGCGCGGAGCGCAGGACCACGCAAGCTGGGCCGCACGGCTTGCGGAGACGAGCAACGCCGTCCGCGACGAATTCGAGCGCGTGCATGAGCGCGCCCTGACAATCGGCTGGCGCGAGGCCATTCATGCCTTCAAGGCGCGCGCTGCGCAGGATGGCAAGGCCGAGTTCTCGATCGCGGTTTCCGGCGAGATCGCGGCCGCGCTCTACGAGGTGCTGCCGGAGATGATGACGGCCTGTGCCGATCTGGAGGCGCCGACCAACCACAAGCGCCAGCTCGCCGCCTTCAATGCCGGTGACCGGGCCGGCCGCTATCTCCATTGCGGCGTACGCGAGCATGCGATGGGCGCGCTCGCCAACGGCATGGTGGCGCATGGCGGCGTGATCCCGCTCGCGGTGACCTACCTGCCCTTCTCGGACTATGAACGACCGGCGATGCGCATGGCGGCGCTGATGGGCCTGCCGACGCTGTTCGTCTTCAGCCACGACTCGATCGGCATCGGAAAGAACGGGCCGACACACCAGCCGGTCGAGATCATCGCCTCGCTGCGGGCGATGCCGAATATGCTGGTGCTGCGCCCCTGCGACGCGGTCGAGGCCGCCGAGGCCTGGGAAATCGCGCTCGACCATCGCGCCGGCCCGGTCTCTCTCGTCTTCGCTCGCCAGAGCCTGCCGCAATTGCGGCGCGACGGAGGTCCCGAAAACCGCTCGGCTCGCGGCGCCTATGTACTCGCTGAAGCCGAAGGCGGCGCGCGCAAGGTGACACTGCTCTCCACCGGCTCGGAGGTGCAGATCGCGCTGGCGGCCCGCGAGTTGCTGCAACGGGACGGCATTCCGACCGCCGTCGTCTCGATGCCGTGCTGGAGCCTGTTCGAAGCGCAGGACCGCGCCTATCGGCGGGAGGTTCTGGGCGAGGGCTGCGTTCGCGTCGCCGTCGAGGCCGCCGTCAAGTTCGGCTGGGAGCGCTGGATCGGCGAGGATGGAGGCTTCGTCGGCATGGCCGGTTTCGGCGCCTCCGGCCCGGCCGAGGAACTCTACCGGCATTTCGGCATCACCGCAGAGGCGGTCGCTGAAGAGGCGCGCTTGCGTCTACGAAACTAAAAAAGGGGCGACGCCGATCGCCCTGCCCTTCCGCAAGCTGCCGTGCCGAAGCGAACGACGCGACGGGATCGAGCTCCCGGGGTCCGTTCCGATCAGCCCGCGGCAGGCTGCGGCTGGCGCAGCATCGGCGTCAGGACCGGTGATGACCCGATCTGGATGGTACCGAGAATGTCGAAGCCGTGCCGCCGGTAGAGCGGAATGTTCAGCGGATTCGACGATTCCAGATAGGCCGCGACGCCATCACGATCGCAGCGGGCGAGCGCGTGTTTCATAAGTGCGCTTCCGATGCCGTGGCCCTGCCGCATCGGGTCGGTGCCGATCAGCGGCAGATACCAGTGCGGTTCCTGCGGGTGATAGCGCGCCATCGCATCGAATATCCCTTCGACGTCCGACAGGATCGCCGGATCGGCGTTCTCCCGGATGAGACGATCGAGCGTCTCGATATCGGGCTCCACACCGGGCGGTAGCCACATCGCCGCGCCACCGCCATCCTCGCTCACATAGGCGCTGTCGCTGTCATAGGCTGCAGCGCCGAAGGCGCGGATCAGCTCGGGCATCACGGCGAGATAGGCATGGGGCTCTCTCAGCGACCAGCGCGCCATCGGGTCGCTCGCGAAGGCGAGCGTGATCAGCGCGGAGACGGTGCGTTCCTCGTCGCGAGAGGCGGAACGGACAGCAATGGGCGCCATGGCATGGTCCCGATGTATGCAATCGGCCCATCGCATATGGGCTCGCCGACATGCTTGTGCCATGTCGGCGAGCCCGAAAGAGTCAGGACGCGGCGGCCCGGGCCAACCGGCTCAGTAGATCGTCAGCGCCGGCACATAGCTCACCAGCAGCAGCACGATCATCGCCACCCCGAAGAAGGGCCAGAGCTCGCGCGTGGTCTCGCCGAGCGAGGTCCGGGCGATCGAGGTCGAGATGAACAAGGTCGTGCCGATCGGCGGCGTGTAGAGGCCGATGCCGAGATTCAGCACCATGATGATGCCGAGCTGGACCGGATCGAGCCCGATCGAGGCCGCCAGCGGCACGAAGATCGGCCCCAGCAGCAGGATCGCCGGCGGCAGGTCGATCGGCATGCCGACGAGCAGCAGCAGGATGTTCATCGCCAGGATGACGAAATGGGGGTTCGAGATCGTCGCCGAGACCCATTCGGCGAAGCGCTGCGGCACCTGGTCGAAGGTCAGGATCCAGCCGACGATGGCCGAGCCCATGATGACGAGCATCACCACGCCGGTCGCGACGCCGGCTTCGACCATGCTGATGCGGAAGCGGCGCCAGCTCATGTCGCGGTAGAGCACGACGCTGAGAACCAGCGCGTAGAGCACGGCGAGAACCGCGATCTCGGTCGGCGTCGCGATGCCGAAGCGCAGGCCGAGCAGGATGAAGACCGGCATCAAGAGCGCCGGCATGCTGCGCCAGGCCAGCCGGGCCAGCTCCGCCTTGGAGACCGGCGCCTCGGGCGAGACATAGCCGCGGCGCCGCGCGATCCAGCTGCACAGCACGATGAAGCCGCCGGCCATCAAGAGGCCGGGCAGGATGCCGGCGGTGAAGAGATCGGCGATCGAGACGTTCGAGACCAGGGAGTAGAGGATCAGCGGGATCGAGGGCGGGATCAGGATGTCGATGATCGCCGAGGTCGCGTTGTTGGCGGCGCAGAGCGGGGCCGGATAGCCCTGCCGCTTCTGCCAGGGGATCAGCACCGAGCCGAGCGCGCTGGCATTGGCGACGGCGCTGCCTGAGACCCCACCGAACACCACCGAGGCGACCACCGTTGTCGAGAGCGGCCCGCCGCGCCAGCGCTGCATCGCCTTGGAAGCGAAGGCGAGAAGCTCGCTGCCGAGCTTGCCGCCAAGCATGAGCGAGCCCGCCAGCATGAAGAACGGCAGCGCCAGCATCGGGAAGGACTGGGTCTGCTGGTACATCTGCTGGGCGATGATCGTCAGCGGGATCTGGCCCTGCACCAGCAGGGCCGCGCCCGCCGCCACGATCAGCGCATGGCCGACCGGGATGGCGAGCAACATCAGGATTGTGAAGGAGAGGATGAGGGTGAGGCTCATGCGACCTGCTCCTCCGGCGCCGGGACGGGCATCGCCTCCGGGCCCATCAGGGCGACGCGCACCGCTTGCGTCGTTGTGACAACGATGATCAGCGCGAGCCCGATCGCGAGGGTGTAGTAGCCATAGCTCGCCGGGATCCCCATCACCGGCGAGCGGTCGATCCAGAGCATCTCGGCGAGAAGCAGGATGTCCCTGCTCAGCAGGATGTAGCTGCCGATCACGATCGCATGCCCGACCAGCAGCATGATCCGCGCGCCCTGGCGGCCGAGCATGGCGAGCACGGTCTCGACCGCCATGTGCCCGCCCTTCTGCACGCCGAGCACGACGCCCGCCATGATGAAGACCGGGAAGAGCCGCTCCGGCAGCTCTTGCGCGAAGCGGAAGCCGCCGGACTCGAGCGCATAGCGCGCGCCGACATTGGCGGCGAGCATGGCGAGCAGCGCCGAGCCGACCGCGATCACGACGATCTCGCAGAACCTGGCGGCGAGACGATCGATACCGTCCGCCAGGGCGATGACGCCGGCGCGCCACCCCGTCTCGGGCTGCCTGTCCATGACGTCAGCCCCGTGCCGCCTTGGCGAGGCGGTCGACGAAATCGCCGAAGGGCTTGGTCTTCCAGGCGTCGTAGACCTTGGCGGAGGCCTCGCGGAAGGCAGCCTGATCCGCCTCGTTGACCTGCAACTTCGCATTCGCCTTGAACTCGTTGGCGAACTTGGTCTCGGCGTCGAGGAAGAGCTTGCGCTGCAATTCGCCCGCCTCCTTCGCCGTCGCCTTGACCACCTCGCGATCGGCCGGCGACAGGCGCATCCAGGTGATCTGCGACATCAGGAAGGGCGAGCACTCCCATTTATGGGCCGAAAGCGAGATGTACTTGTTCACCTCGAAGAGCTTGGACGAGGCGATGTTGACGAGCGGGTTCTCCTGGCCGTCGACGACACCCTGCTGGAGCGCGACATAGAGCTCGCCGAAGGAGATCTGCTCGGTGCCGGCGCCGAGCGCCTGGAAGATGTCGATCGTCATCGGATCGGGCGGCGTGCGAATCTTGAGGCCCTTGAGGTCGGCAGGCTTCACGACCGGGCGCTTGCTGTTGGTGATGTGGCGGATGCCGTTGTCCCACCAGCCGAGCGGCACCATGCCGATCTTGGCGAAGCGCTGGTCGAGTTCGGCGCCGATCGGGCCTCCCAGCACCTTGAAGGCGTCGGCCGAGGTCGCGAACAGGAAGGGCAGGCCGAGCGCCGCCAGCTCCGGCAGCAGCGCCGAGGTCGAGCCCTGGCTGTTGACGGTCATGTCGACGGCGCCGGTGCGCAGGCTGGTCAGGAGCGACTGCTCGTTGCCGAGCTGCTCGGCGCCGGCGACGCGCACGGCGAGCCGGCCATTGGTGCGCTCCTTGAGCAGCTCGCCGAACTTGTCGGCCGCGATCCAGCGCGGATTGCCGGCCGCGGCATTGTGGCCGAGCGTCATGGTGGCCTGCGCCTGCGCACCGCGCGGCAGGCTCAACACGGCAGGCATCGCCAGACCCGCGGTGAGCAGGTTCCGGCGGCTGAGACCTCCGGTCGGCAGATCGATCTTCGTCATGTCATCCTCCCATTATCGCCGTTTCGACGGCTCTTGCTGCTTGTTCCGGATCAGGTCGCGTCACGCCCCTGCATTGCGCGGTAGGCGGCGATCACCTGGCTGTCGTCGCGGGCGCCAAGGCCGCGCCCCGAGACCGACAGGAAGAGCTGATGGGCGAGCGCCGCCATCGGCAGCGCCGCCTTGGCATCGCGCCCCGCTTCGAGGACGATGCCGAGATCCTTGACGAAGATGTCGACCGCGCTGGTCACGCGCGGTTCGCGCTCCAGCATGCGGGCGCCGCGATCCCTGAGCATCCAGCTCGATGCCGCCGAGCCCGAGACGATGTCGAGCATGGCGTGCGTATCGACACCGAGCTTTTCGGCCAGCGACAGCGCCTCCGCCGCGATGGCGAGATGGGCACCGCAGAGCAACTGGTTGACCGCCTTGGCCGTCGCCCCCTGCCCCGGCTCCTCGCCCATGAAGACGACCTTGGAGCCCATGGCGTCGAGCACCGGCTTCACGGCATCGAAGACGGGCCGGCGCGCTGCGGCCATGATGGTCAGGCTGCCCGCCTCAGCCCCGACCACGCCGCCGGAGACCGGCGCATCGACCAACGCATGCCCGGCCGCCTCGACGCGGGCGGCCAGCGCCGCGACGGCCGCCGGCGGGCAGGTCGCCATCAGGATGACGGTGCCGCCCGGGGCGAGCTGGGTCAGCGCACCCTGGCCGAACAGGATATCCTCGGCCTGCGTTGCGTTGACGACCATGAGCACGACTGCATCCCGGCCGGAGAACGCATCGGCGAGTGAACCGGCGGCTTCGCCGCCAGCCGCCTGCAGCACCGTGCGGGCCTCGGCACGCAGGTCGAAACCGGTCACGGCGAAGCCGGCCTTGCCGAGATTGATCGCCATGGGCAGGCCCATCGAGCCGAGCCCCACGAAGCCGATCGTCTTCATCACCCCTCCCCTTCGAACTCCTCCTGGCGGGAGCTGCAGCGTGTTCCGGCTATTTCAGCCAGCCCTTGACCCGGTTGCAGAGAGCGTCGGTCGAGATACCGTAGCGGTCGTGCAGCGTCGGCAGCGCCCCGGCCGCGAGGAACTCGTCGGGCAGGCCGACCATGCGGAAGGCGGGGTGCACGCCCTCGCGCATCAACAGGCCGGCGACGGCCTCGCCGAGCCCGCCATTGACCGTGTGGTTCTCGGCCACGACGACGAGCCGGCCCGGCTTGGCGCAGGCTTCGAGAATCGCCACGGTATCGAGCGGCTTGATCGTCGGCACATGCAGCACGCCGACATCGATGCGGTCCTGCTCCAGCGCCTTGGCTGCTTCCAGCGCCCGCATCGTCATGATGCCGGAGGAGATGAACAGGACCTCGTAGCCGTCGCGCAGCAGCTTGGCCTTGCCGAGCTCGAATTCGTAACCGTATTCGTCGAGCACAAGCGGCACCTGGCCGCGCAGCAGGCGCATGTAGACAGGGCCCTTGTGCCGCGCCATCGCGGGCACGACCTGCTCGATCTCATGCGCGTCGCAGGGGTCGATCACCACCATGTTCGGCATGGCGCGGAACAGCGCCAGATCCTCGGTCGCCTGGTGCGAGGGCCCATAGCCCGAGGTCAGGCCCGGCAGCGCGCAAGCGATCTTCACATTGCGGTCTTCCTCCGCGATCGTCTGATGGATGAAGTCATAGGCACGGCGCGAGGCGAAGACGGCATAGGTCGTCGCAAACGGCGTGAAGCCTTCCGACGCAAGGCCCGAAGCGGCGCCGAACAGAAGCTGCTCGGCCATGCCCATCTGGTAATGCCGGTCGGGAAAGGCCTGCGCGAAGAGGTGCAGGTCGGTGTATTTGCCGAGATCGGCGGTCATGCCGACGATCGAGGCGTCCTGCTTCGCCAGCTCGACCAGCGCATGGCCGAAGGGCGCAGGCTTGGTGCGCTGCCCCTCGCCGGCGATCGAGGCGATCATCGCCGAGGTGGTCAGGCGCGGCTTGCCGGGCTCGCTCTTGGCGGAGCCATTTTTGGCGGCCGGCTTCATGACGGCTTCCTCTCGTCCAGCGCCGCGAGCGCGAGCTGCCATTCATGGGCTTCCACCCGGATGAAGTGGTTCTTCTCGCGCGCTTCGAGGAAGGGCACGCCCTTGCCCATCAGCGTGTCGGCGATGATCATGCTGGGCCGGCCCGTCTGAGCCTTGGCGGCATCGAAGGCGGCGCGGACGGCGGAAAGATCATTGCCGTCGACGCGCTGGGTGAACCAGCCGAAGGCCTGGAGCTTCTCTGCCAGCGGCTCGAAACCCATGACCTTGGTCGAAGGCCCGTCGGCCTGCTGGTTGTTGACGTCGACGACGGCGATCAGGTTGTCGAGGCCGTAATGGGCGGCGGACATGATCGCCTCCCAGACCGAACCCTCATCCAGCTCGCCATCCGAGAACAGGGTGTAGACGTAGGACGCGGAGCCCTTGCGCTTGAGGCCGAGGCATTTGCCGACCGCGATCGACAGGCCGAGGCCGAGCGAACCGCCGGACATCTCCATGCCGGGCGTGTAGCTCGCCATGCCCGACATCGGCAGGCGGCTTTCATCCGAGCCATAGGTTTCGAGCTCGTCCTCGGGGATGATCCCGGCCTCGATCAGCGCCGCATAGAGCGCGATCGCATAATGGCCGTTCGAGAGCAGGAAGCGGTCGCGCCCCTCCCAATCGGGATCGTCCGGCCGGTAGCGCATGGCGTGGAAATAGGCGACGGCAAGGACATCGGCGATGTCGAGCGCCTGCGCGATATAGCCCTGTCCCTGCACTTCGCCCATCAGGATGGCGTGACGGCGGATGTTCCAGGCGCGGCGCTCGAGCGAGACGTTGTGGCCGAGGGGAGCGGTGCTCATGGGGCGATGCTCTTGGCTCAGCCGTGGATCAGCATGCCGCCATTGACGTCGATGACGGCGCCGGTGACGTAGGCCGAGAGATCGGAAGCGAGGAAGAGGTAGATGCCGGCGACATCGCTGGCGTCGCCGAGCCGGCCGAGCGGGATGCCCTTGATGATGTCCTTGCGCATCTCGTCGGTGAGCTTGCCGCCGGTGATGTCGGTCTGGATCAGGCCGGGGGTGACGCAGTTGACGCGAATGCCGTCCGGGCCGAACTCGCGCGCCATCGCCTTGGCGAGGCCGAGCACGCCCGCCTTGGCCGAGGAATAATGCGGTCCGCCGAAGATGCCGCCGCCGCGCTGGGCCGAGACGGAGGACATGCAGGCGATCGCGCCCTGCTTCCTCGCCTGCATATGCGGGATGAAGACCTGACTCAGGAACAGCACGCCCTTGCAGTTGATGTCCTGGACCCGGTCCCAGCTCGCCTCGTCGATCTCCAGCGTCTTCACCGGTTGGGTGACGCCGGCATTGTTGATGAGTATGTCGAGCTGGCCGAAAGCGGCGATGACCTGGTCGGCAGCCTTCTGGCAGGAGGCCTTGTCGGCGACGTCGCAGCGCAGGCCGATATGCTGCGGGCCGAGAGCCGCCGCTGCTTCCTTTGCCGCAGCTTCGTCGATGTCGAGGATGGCGATGCGGGCGCCGTGGGCGGCGAACAATTTGGCGGTGGCGAGGCCGATCCCGCGCGCGCTGGCCGCGCCCGAAATCGCGGCGGTCTTGTTCTGCAGGAGCATTCCATCCCTCGATCGGCAGGTTCTGTTGCCTGAGGGTGGCTCATGCTTCGACGCATGAAAAACGCAAAGATTGCGCTATGACATGAACTGCATTCACCTGTTGGCGATAGCGCTCAGGTGCCTCCGAGGGGATAGTCATGCGACGCTTGCCGCTTTCCGCGCTCCAGGCCTTCGAGGCGGCGGCCCGGACGGGCTCGTTTCGCGCCGCCGGCGAGGAACTCGGGATCTCACCGAGCGCGATCAGCCACGCGGTCCGCAAGCTGGAAATCCTGATGGGCGCCGCATTGTTCGAGCGGCAGAGCCGTGCCGTCCATCTCAATGTCGCGGGCGAAGCGTTGCTGCGCCATGTCGCGGCCGGGTTCGACGAGATGCGGCAGGGCATCGAAACGGTGGGCGCCCGCTCGGGCAACCTGCTGCGGCTGCATTGCGCGCCGTCGATGGCGGCGCAATGGCTGCTGCCGCGCCTGCGCGATCTCCTCGCCAAGCAGCCCGGCCTCGAAGTGCGGCTGGCGGCAGGCGTCGACTACCCGCAATTCGAGCACGACGAGTTCGACGCCGACATCTGCTATGGGCCGCCGCGGCAGGAGGGGCTGATCGTCATCCCGCTCGGCGAGGAGACCGTGACCCCGCTCTGCGCGCCGGAGCTTGCCGAACGGATCGGCTCACCCAAGGACCTGCTCGGCGCCAAGCTGATCGAAAGTGACAATAAGCGGGTACGCTGGACCAGCTGGTTCGGCGCCAACGACATCAGCCCGCCGGCGCCGCGCGGCTCGCGTTTCGATCGCTCGTTCATGGCGATCGCCGCAGCGGTTGACGGTCTAGGGATCGCGCTGGAATCGACACGGCTGGCCGAGCGCGAACTCGCCGATGGCCGATTGGTAGCGCCTCTCACGGGACGGGCGCAGGATGTCCGTTATGTCGGGCACTACCTGGTTTTTCCGCGCGTGGCGAAAGCACGCCGTTCGGTACGCATGTTCACCCAATGGTTGACGCAGGAACTGAACCTGCCGCTGCCGAAGATCTGATTCAGGTTTCCAGCGCACCACGACCGGCAGCCATGCCAGAGCAACCCCTGATGCTGGTCACCCGGGAGCAGACTTTAAGAAGGCTGATAGGCGCGTAGAGCTCGATTCCCGGAGGACGGCGGGCTGCTCCACGTGCTTTGCGCCATCTCCGGACATTCAGGGAAGCCCGGAAAGCGGACGTGGCCGGGTCGCGGGCAATCGATGCCGGCGAAGAGAAGCCCAGGCAGGCTGAGCAGGTCCGGCTGAGCCTCGTAGAGGGCAATGATCCCGTTCCTCGGGTCGCCGTCCATGGCCCCTCGGTCTCGCCGCGCCCGAAACCCAGGCAGGCGCGTCCGGCGACCATGCTCGAGCGGTGACCGGTGGGGTATGGGTTGAAGCGAATGCTCCATCTTCCAAATTGCACGGCGCTGGCTATACTCTTCCGGGTAGCAGGCGCGCGGCGACTCACTTGAGATCTCGCCGCCGCACTGGGCGGCTGCGATGGCTTGCCCGCGGAGGCATTGCGGCATGCGGTTGGACGGACGGGCCTTCTCTGACTTCGCCTCGATCTGGGCGAGGCCAACGAGGGGGTGTGCTGCCCCGTCGAACGTTCGCCCCGCTGCCGGCGCCTCCTCCCGCGCGGCTCGCCGCGCTCACCTGCTGAAGAGCTCGACGGCGCTTGCCGGCGCCGCCCTTGCCGCATTGGCGCTGCCGGCCGCCCCGGCAAGGGCCCAGACCTTCATTGGCGGGAGCGGAGATTCCTGGGGGGCGACCGGGTCCTGGGACACGGGCGTGGTCCCGAACAGCGCGGCGGCGCAGGTGCTCCTGCCCGACCCGCCTGTCAATACCAGTATTGATCTGAGCGGCGGGACGTTCACGGTGAACAGACTCACCTTCGCGACCAGCAGCGGACCTCGCTACGGCATTCACAATGGCACGCTGATCTTCGACGGTGCGAACGCGACCATCGAGGTGCAACCGAGCGGCGCTTACCATTCATTTAGCATGAATTTTGGACCGTCCAGCGTCGTCGCGATGACCGATCTGACGATCGACACGGCCGTGGGCGGCCGCCTGGCGTTCGAGGGGACCCCGATTTCAGGCCCCGGCGCCCTCATCAAGACCGGCGCCGGCGTGATGCTCCTGGGCGGCGCGAACAGCTATAGCGGCGGCACTGTCGTCGAGGCCGGCACCCTGACCCTGATCGAGGCGAATACGCTCGGCACCGGGTCGCTCACGGTCATTGGCGGCTTGCTGAACCTGGACGGCTTCGATCAGAGCGTCGCGGGGCTTAGCGGAGCCGGCGGCATCATCGATCTCGGCTCCGCGACGCTGACCGCGAGTTCCGCCGGCAACACGACTTACGCCGGCGTCATCACCGGCTCCGGGGCGCTCGTGAAGGGCGGCGCCGGCACGCTGACGCTGACTGGCGCCAATATCTACACCGGCGGCACGGTGATCAATGCGGGCATGCTGGCGCTGGGCGCCGGCGGGAGCCTCTCTCAGAGCTCCGCCCTCACCCTTAACGCCGCAGGCGCCATTTTCGATATCAGCGCCGCGGGTGCGAACCAGACGATCGGCGCCTTGACGGGCGTGGCCGGCAGCACCGTCTCGCTCGGCGCCAACACGCTGACCTTCGGCGATGCGACGAACCAGACCTTCGCCGGATCGATCGGCGGCACCGGCGGTGTCGTCAAGCGGGGCAGCGGCAGACAGACCCTGACGGGCAGCAACGTTTATACGGGCGGTACCACGATCAATGCCGGCACGCTCGCGCTGAGCGGTGCTGGCAGCCTCGCCGCGGGCGGCAGCGTCGGCCTCGCCAGCGCAGGCGCAGAGTTCGACATCGGCGCCGCCGCTGGGGGCCGAACCATTGGCGGGCTGTCCGGCGTGGCCGGCAGCAGCATCACGCTCGGCACCAATACGCTGACCTTCGGCAATGCCGCGAGCCAGACCTTCGCCGGATCGATCGGCGGCACCGGGGGTGTCGTCAAGCAGGGCACGGGCACTCAGACGCTCTCCGGCGCGAATACCTACACCGGTGGCACGACGATCAATGCCGGCACGCTGGCGTTGACCGGCTCGGGCAGCCTCGCCGCGAACGGCAGCCTCAACCTCGCCAGCGCAGGCACTGAGTTCGACATCAGTGGGGCATTCGGCGGCCGGACCATCGGCGCCTTGTCGGGTGTGGCCGGCAGCACCATCACGCTCGGCACCAGTACGCTGACCTTCGGCGATGCGACGAACCAGAGCTTCGCCGGATCGATCGGCGGCACCGGCGGTGTCGTCAAGCAGGGCGCGGGCACGCAGACGTTCACCGGCGCGAACACCTATACTGGCGGCACCACGATCAATGCCGGCACACTCGCGCTCGGCGCCGGCGGGAGCCTCGCCCTGGGCTCCGCCGTCTCGCTTGCCGGCGCAGGCACTGCGTTCGACATCAGCGCATCCGCCACCGATCAGACCATCGGCGGGCTATCCGGCGCGGCCGGAAGCGCCGTCACGCTGGGCGCCAGAACGCTGACCTTCGGCGATGCGGCGAACCAGAGCTTCGCCGGCTCGATCAGCGGCACCGGCGGCATCGTCAAGCAGGGCACCGGCAGGCAGACGCTGAGCGGACCCAGCTCCTACAGCGGCACCACGACGGTGGCGGCCGGTGAACTGCGCGTCGACGGCGTGCTGACTGGGCCGGGGACGGTGACGGTGAGCGCCGGCGCGACGCTGTCCGGCACCGGCAGCATTGCCGGGGCGGTGACGGTGGACGGCACCCTGTCGGCGGGCCACAGCCCCGGCACGCTGACGGTCGGATCGCTGACGCTCAACAGCGGCTCGACCTCGGTCTTCGAGTTGAACACGCCGGGTGTGGTCGGCGGCAGCGATCCCGTCACCGGCAACGACCTCGTCACGGTCACCGGCGACATCACGCTCGGCGGCGCGCTCGACGCGCGCGCTGCGGCGGCCGGCTACTATCGCCTGTTCGACTATGGCGGCACGCTCGCGGGCAGCTTCGACAGCCAGAGCGTGACCTCGACCCGAGGCGGCTTCACCATCGCCAGCGCGCAGGTCGATACGGCCGTGGCAGGACAGGTCAACCTCGTCGTGCTCGGGGCCGGCCAGACCATGCAGTTCTGGGACGGCGCGAACACCACGGCCAACGGCACCATCGACGGCGGCGCCGGCACCTGGTCCAGCTTCGGCAGCAACTGGACCGACAATGCCGGCAGCGCCAATGCCGGCTGGGGGGGCTCGGTCGGCATCTTCGCCGGCGCCGCGGGCGGTGCGGTGAGTGTTTCAGGCACGGTGAGCTTCGACACGCTGCAATTCTCGACCAACGGCTACGTGTTGAGCGGCGGCACGCTCTCGATCGCACCCGCGAGCGGAGGTGCCGGCGCCTTCAACGTCGACAACGGCATCGTCGCCAGCATCGCATCGACCATCGTCGATGGCAGCGGCACCGCCATCGTCAAGGTGGGCGGCGGCACCCTCATACTCTCGGGCAACAACAGCTACACCGGGGGGACGACAATTGCCGGCGGCTTGCTGCAGGTTTCAGCCGATGCGAATCTTGGTGCGACCTCCGGCGGCCTGAGCCTGGACGGCGGCACGCTGAGGACGACGGGGAACTTCACCTCGGCCCGCAATGTCGTGATCAATGCCGGCGGAGGCACCTTCCAGGCCGACGCCGACCTGTCCTGGTCGGGTGTCATCAGCGGCGGTGGCGCGCTGACGAAAGCCGGCAACGGCACGCTGGTGCTGACCGGAACGAATACCTATGCGGGTGGAACCACGGTCACCGCCGGCGTCCTGCAGATCGGCGATGGTGGCACCTCGGGCTCGATCACCGGCGATATCGTCAACAACCGCACGCTCGCCTTCAATCGCTCGGACGACATCGCCTTCGCCGGCGCGATCTCGGGCACGGGCGACGTGCAGAAGCGCGGTGCCGGGTCGCTCACCCTGACCGGCGCCAACAGCTATTCCGGCGGCACATTGATCTCGCAGGGTACGCTGATCGGCACGGCCAGCAGCTTCGGCACCGGCCAGATCATGAACAATGGCGCACTCGTCATCGACCAGACGACGGATGCAAGCTTCTCCAACATGATCAACGGCGGCGGCTCCTTCACGAAGCGCGGCGTCGGCAACCTCACCCTCACCGGAACGAGCGCACTGGGCGGCTCGACAACGGTCGAAGCCGGCAAGCTCTCGGTCAACGGCTCGCTCGCCTCCTCGGCGGTCACGGTGCTGAGCGGCGCGGTGCTCGGCGGCTCGGGTACAGTCGGCAGCATCGTCGCCAATGCCGGCGCGACCATCGCTCCGGGCAACTCGATCGGTACGCTGACCGTCTCGGGCAACGTCGCCTTCGCGAGCGGTTCGACCTATCAGGTCGAGGTCAACGCCGCCGGCCAGAGTGACAGGATCGACGCCTCCGGTTCGGCGACGATCTCGGGCGGGACCGTGCAGGTGCTGGCCGAGAACGGCAATTACGCGGCGAGCACGAACTACATCATCCTGACCGCGAGTGGCGGGATCAGCGGGCAGTTCAGCAGCGTCAGCTCGAATCTGGCCTTCCTGACGCCGTCGCTGGCTTACGACAGTCAGAACGTCACGCTGACGATGACCCGCAACGACACCTCCTTCGGCCCGGATAACGGTGGTGGCACGGGTGGTGGCGACACCAGCCCCGGTACAGGAGACAACTACGTCGCCGCCACCCGCAACCAGGGCTTCATCGCGATCGCGGCGGAGCGGCTGGGCGTCGGCAACCCGGTCTATGACGCGCTGATCTCGGCGACGGCGGCGGAAGCGCGCGCCGGCTTCGACCTGCTCTCGGGCGAGGCGCATGCCCAGGCGGCCAGCGTCATGATCGACGAGAGCCGGCTGGTGCGCGACACCATCCTTGGTCATCTGCGCGGCCCGCTGCTGACGCAGGCGCCCGGTCAGGTCGCGGCCTCGTTCAGCGCCGACCTTCCCGGTCGCAAGGGCGCGATCGCGATGCCCGCGCCGATCCCCCAGCCGCGCTACGCGCTCTGGGGCACGGCCTTCGGCAGCGCCGGCAACACCGACGCCGACGGCAATGCCGCGAGCCTCTCCCGCCGCAGCGGCGGCGCCCTGCTCGGCGCCGACTTCATGGTCTACGACGCACCCGACTCGTCGCTGAAGGTCGGCGTCGCCGGCGGCTACAGCCAGTCGCGCTTCGATCTCGATGCGCGTCTCTCCTCGGGCAAGCTCGAGAGCGGCCATGCCGCGCTCTATGCCGGGGCGCGCTTCGGCAATCTGCGCTTCGACGCCGGCGCGGCCTACACCTGGTCCGAGAGCGACATCCGCCGCCAGGTCCAGATCCGCGGCTTCGGCGATCTCCTGCGCCTGCAGCGCTCGGGTTCGGTGACGCAAGGGTTTGCCGAGCTCGGCTATGCCTTCGCTTTCAGCGGCGTCGCGCTCGAACCCTTCGCGCAATTGGCGCTGATCCGCGTCAGCACGGACGCCGGCACGGAACGCGGCGGGGCGGCGGCCCTGCGCGTGCTCTCCTCCGACCAGACGCTTGGCTTCACCACACTGGGCCTGCGGGCCGAGGCGCAGCTCGGGGCGATGCCACTGTTCGCCCGCGCCATGCTCGGCTGGCGCCACGGCTTCGGCGAGCTCACGCCGCAGGCCCGCACCGCCTTCGTTGCCGGCACCACCGCGGCCGCCGTCTTCGCCGCCCCGATCGATCGCGAGGCCCTCGTCGCCGAGGCCGGGCTCGACTGGCGGATATCGCAGGCCACGGCCCTCGGCCTGACCTACTCCGCCGCCATCGGCGAACGCTCCAGAGATCACGCCCTCAAGGGGCGCGTCGAGATGAGGTTCTGATCCGGCTTCTGCGAGCACATTGGAAGGCAGAGCCTCGCGACCGCGCCGCGCCATGAGCGGATGTTGGGATGCCGCCGGAAACCGGACATATCTAACGCATTGGGCGAGCCGCCTTCTTGCGTCGATCCGGGCTCGACATTCGGCCGCTTGACCGAGTTGGATCGGGAAGTGGTCAATCTCTCATCCTGGCGGCGGTGACCGTCACTTCGACAAGGAGATTCGGACTAGCCAGCCGGGCCTCGACCGTCGTCCGCGCAGGCGCGGAGGCGTGCGCCAGCCAAGCTTCCCACTCGAGGTTCATGGCTGCAAAGTCGCCGATGTCGCGAAGATAGACCGTCGCGGTCAGCAGATGCGACCTGTCGCTCCCGGCCTCCGCCAGGAGTTCGTCGATCCGCCGCAAGACCTCCTTCGTCTGGCTGGAGATATCGCTCAGGGTCGTGCCGTTCGCCGTCTGGCCCGACAGGAAGATCAGCCCGGCGTGGCGAACGATCTTGCTCATTCGCGGCCCGGTCTGGAAGCGGTCGATGGTCATCGGGGAGTCTCGCTTTCTTTGGCAGGAACACATCCGATCGCGGCAAGCGGCACCGGCTTGAGCGGCGATCGGATACGGTAGGCGCCCACGGCTGCGGGCGTCATGCTCAGTTCACGCGCCAGGATGCCTGTCACGCCGAGACCGCAGATCCGGCCCTGGCACGGCCCCATGCCGCAGCGGCTGAAGAATTTGGTCTGATTCGGCCCCAGACAGCCGAGATCGACCATGCGCGCGATCTCCTGCGCGCTCACCTCCTCGCAGCGGCAGACAATCGTCTCGCCCGACGGCGCCGTGATCCAGTCCGGCGGACGGTAGAGCGCGTCGAGGAAGGGACGGATGCGAAGCTGCCCGCGCAAGGCCCGGCGCGGCGCTTTCGTCAGCCGGTCGCGCTCCTCGAAGGATACCCGGCCCAGTGCGTACGCAGCACCGATCGCAGCGAGTTCCCCGCTCGTTGCCGCCGCCAGTACCCCGGCTATGCCGCCGCCGTCACCGGCGATGCGGAAGCCCGAAAGGCTCGTCTCGCCAAAGACATCCTGGTGCGGCCTCCAGGCCTGCTGCGCGTCGTCCCAGGCATGCTCAACGCGCAGGAGACGGGAGATCTGCGTATTGGGCACGACCCCGTGATGCAACAACACGATATCCGCCGCGATGCGCTTCCGTTCGCCAGCCACCGTGAAGCGCAGGGCCTCGGCCCGTTCATCGCCTTCGATCGCAATATCCGTCGCCTCGATGAACCATGGAACCCGCGCCCGGCGGATCCGCCTGATCATGGCCAGCCCCTTTGCCAGGAGCTTGGGCGCGAGAAGAGCTCCTGCCATCGCCGGGAGCGCCGCCCGCCGGTTTGCGGCAGGGGCGGTTTCGACGATTCCTGCAATGTCAGCGCCCGCAGCGAGCAACTGGCAGGCGACGAGCAGCAGAAGCGGGCCGCAACCGGCCAGCACGATCCTGCCTGACGGAATGGAGCCGCTCGATTTCAGCGCGATCTGGGCTGCGCCGGCATTGAGGACACCCGGCAAGGTCCAGCCCGGAAGTGGCGAGGCGCGCTCCATGGCACCCGTCGCGACGATCAGTTGCGGTGCGCGGAGCTGGAAATTGCGGCCGCCCGCAATCGCCGACACGGTCAGGTCGGGCGTGATGTCCCAGACGGTCGTCGCAAGATGGCGATCTATGCCGGCATGGAGGAACCGTGCGGCGAGTGGCCTACCGTGCAGATAATCGGAACCGAGAAGCCGGCCGACCTGTGGCGCGACATCACCGACATTGCGATAGATTTGCCCGCCGGGGCGCGACTGCTCGTCGAACACGGCTGTCTTCAAGCCGAGCTTCGCTGCGGCGAGCGCAGCCGCCATGCCGGCCGGACCGGCTCCGATGATGACGAGATCATGCGTCACGGACGGCCTCCACCCGGCGTGCACCGTTCGCAAGCCGTACGTTCATGCCGTCCACGACCTCGACCATGCAGGACTGGATATTCTGGCGGCCATCCACGTGGCACAGGCACTCGAAGCAGACGCCCATCAGGCAGAGAGGCGAGCGCGGCGCATGCGACAGCGGAGTGCGGCGCAGCGGCACGACATTCGCTTCCATCAAGGCCATCGCCAGCGAAATCCCCTTGCGGACCTGCAGCGAGCGGCCGTCGACCTGAATCGTGATGCGGTCCTTGGCGGCCAGGCCGGCCATCGGCTCAAACATGGAAGCGCTCGGCCTTGAAGTCCGCCAGAACCGCCGGCTCTGCGTCGCCCATGATCCATCGGGCGAGAGGATCGGCGTGCTGCGCGGCGAGCGTGACGCCCGAATGGCAGGTCACGACGAAGGCGCCCGGGCATTCGGCTGACGCCTGATAGATCGGATAGCCGTCCGGCGTCATCACGCGCAGCGCCCCCCAGGTCCGCACGATGTTGACGCCGGCGAGCACCGGGAACATCCGCACGGCGCGCTCTGCGATGCGCGACAGTTCGGCGATGGTGGTGCCGTCGTCGAAGCCGACATCCTCCTTGCTCTCGCCGATCTGGACGCCGCCATCGCCGGTCTGGCGCACGCTGCCCGTCGGCAAGTCGAGGAAGGGCGCGACGCGTTCGCTGATCAGCACCTGGCCGCGGATCGGCTTGACCGGGGCATTGAGCCCGACCATCGGCGCCAGCCCTGCGTTGCCGAGGCCGGCGGCGAGAACGAGCTTGGCTGCCACATGGGTCGTGCCCCCTGCGTGGATGCGGAACTTGGCGTCGCGGTATTCGATAGCGTCCACATGTCGCCCGGTCCGCAGTTCGCCGCCGAGCACCAGCAGCGCCGCCGTCAGGGCGCGCAGCAGCCTCAGCGGGCTGACATGGCCATCAAGTGGGCAGAAGCTGGCGCCGACGACATCCGGGCCGACATGGGGACACAGCTCCCGCACCGCATTGGCACGCAGGATGTCATAGGGATAGGTTTCGCCGGACGCCGCGACGTCGGCGGCGAGTTGCGCCATCATGACGGAGCGCCTGTCCAGCTCGCTCTCGTCGAGGCAGAGTGTCAGGCCGCCGGGCTGCGAGAGCTGCAGCCCGAGGCCGGCGATCTCTTCGAGCTCTCTGGCGAAGCCGGACCAGAGCTTCGCGGCTGCCATCGACCATAGCGCGTAGGTGGGCTTGCCGGCGCCTTTGCCCTGAACCCAGACGAGCCCGAAATTGCCCCGCGCGGCGCGAAAAGCGCCGTCGCCTTCGTCGAGCAGACGCACGCGCTCGCCGGCCTTGGCGAGGCCATAGGCGATCGACAGGCCGACCACGCCGCCGCCGACCACGATCGTGTCGAGAGCGCTCACGCCTTGCCTCCGAGCACGCGGTCGATGCCGAAGGCGCGGTCCATGACGACCATCAGGAGCAGCGTCAGGACGATCAGGACGCTGGAGATCGAAGCCAGTAGCGGATCGATCGTGTTGGCGATGTGGTTGTACATGCGCACCGGCAAGGTCGAGGTGCCGACGCCGGAAACGAACAGCGACATGGTGAGTTCGTCGAAGCTCGTGATGAAGGCGATGATCCAGCCGCCGGCGATACCTGGCAGCAATTGCGGGAGCTCGATCCGGCGGAACACCGTCAAGGGTGAGGCGCCGAGCGAGATCGCCGCCTGCGACAGCGTCTGATCGTAGCCGGTCGCGGCCGCGATCACGAGGCGCAGCACATAGGGCAGGACGATGACCGTATGGGCGGCGGCCAGGCTCCAGATCGTTCCGGTCGCACCGAGATGCGTGAAGAGGCGCAATAGCGCGATGCCGAGCACGATGGGCGGCACCATCATCGGCGACATCAGCAGTCCCAGCATGGCATCGCGGCCGGGGAAGCGATGCCAGGCGATCGCCATCGCGGCGGGAACGGCCAGGATCACCGAAGCGGTGGCGGCGAGCACGCCGAGGCCAAGGCTGAGCTTGAAGCTGTCGATGAAATCCTTGGCGTCGAGCAGAGCGCGATACCAGCGCAAGGACGCACCATCAAAGGGCAGCGCGACATAGCCCTTGTCGGTGAAGGAGACGAGGACGACGACCGCCAGCGGCGCCAGCATGAACAGCGCGAAGAGCCAATGGAAAATGATCAGGGCGAGCGGGGTCCGGCTCATTGGAACACCTGGCTGAATCGGCGCTCGAGATATTTGTTGGCGCCGAGTGAGACCGTGAGCACGATGACAAGCAGGATCAGCGACAGCGCTGCCCCGAGCGGCCAGTTCAGATTGCTGAGGAACTCGTCGTAGATCGTGGTCGGAACGACCTTCAGGCGCCGCCCGCCGATGATCGCGGGTGTCGCGAAGGCGCTGGCGGCGAGCGCGAACACGATCAGGCCGCCCGAGAGGACGCCCGGTAGAACTTGCGGCAGCACGATCCGGGTCATGATCGTCACCGGCCCCGCGCCAAGGGACTCGGCCGCCTGTTCCGTGGCCGGATCGAGCTTCTGCAACGAAGCCCAGACCGACAGCACCATGAACGGCACCAGCACGTGGACGAGCGCGATGGCCATGCCGGTGAAGCTGAACATCAGCCTGATAGGTGCCGAGACCAGCCCCGAGGCCAGCAGGATGGTGTTGATGATGCCGGTATTGCCGAACAGGATCGACCAGCCGAGCGTGCGCACCACCACAGAGATCAGCAGCGGACCCAGCACGATGACGAGCGACAACGCCCTCATACCGGGTGACAGCCGGCTCAGCACATAGGCCTCGGGCACGCCGATCAGCACGGCAACGGCCGTCACGAACAAGGCCAGCTTGAAGGTGCGCAGGAAGATCGTGAGGTAATAGTCGTCGGTTGCGACCTGGACGTAGTTCTCGACCGTGAAGCCGGGCCCGACGCCGCCGCTGCTGGAGAAAGGCTGGAAGCTCAGGGCAAAGGTCATCGCCAGCGGCAGCGCGACGAGCGCGAGCGCTGCGACGACGCCGGGACCGGCGAGCCAATAGGGCGCGCGGTTCATGACGCCGCCCCGCGCCCGACGACACGCACGTGCTCGGGCGACCAGGTCAGGCCGACCTCGTCGCCTTCCGCCGCTCCGGGCGGGCCGATATTGGGCTCGGTGAGTTGCAGAAGCCCGAGTGCCGTCTCGATCTGGTAGAGCCAGTGCTGCCCGAGGAATATGCGGACGGCCACACGCCCGCGGACGAGCGCAGAGCTGATGGAAAAGTTCAGCTTTTCCGGCCGGACGATGTAGTCGACATCGCCGCTCGCCGAAGCTTGTCCCATCGGCAGCCGCATGCTGCCGACCATGACGTCTTCCCCCGATACCGCTCCGGCAAAGACGTTCGCCTTGCCGAGAAAGGTCGAGGTGAACCGGCCATTGGGATGCTCGTACATCTCGAACGGCGCCGCGACCTGTTCGACAGTGCCCTTGTTCATCAGCACGACCCGGTCGGCGAGCGTCATCGCCTCGGCCTGGTCATGCGTGACCATGATCGTCGTGATGCCGACCTTGCGCTGGATGGCGCGCAGCTCGATCTGCATGCCCTCGCGCAATTGCGCGTCGAGCGCACCCATCGGCTCGTCGAGCAGCAGCACCGGCGGGCGGATGACGAGCGCGCGGGCGAGCGCCACGCGCTGCCGCTGACCGCCCGAGAGCTGGCGGGGATAGCGTTCGGCGAGATGGCCGAGCTGTACCAATTCGAGGGCCTCGCCAACCCGCGCGGCGCGCTCTTGCGCCGGGATCCCGCGCATCTCCAGCCCGAAGGCGACATTGGCTGCGACGGTCATGTGCGGGAAGAGGGCATAGCTCTGGAACATGATGCCGAGGCCGCGCTTGCTCGGGCGGACATCGGATATCTCGGCGCCGTCGAGCAGGATGCGCCCTTTGGTGGGTGTCACGAAGCCGGCGATCATCTGCAGGATGGTCGTCTTGCCGCAGCCCGACGGCCCCAGCAGGCAGATGAACTCCCCCTTGGCGACCGCCAGGTTGAAGTCCGCGACGGCGACGAGTTCGCCATAGGCCTTGCCCAGATTCTGCAGGTCCAGAAATGCCATGTCGTCCTCCCGGCCGCCCCGCGTCACGCTCGGCCTTTCGGCGGCATGGGCCTGGCATTGCTCCGGCCGGGGGCATGTGCGGCGATCTCGCAATGCTCGGCCGGGCTCACTTTGCGGCAGATGGCATGCTCACCAGCCGCGCAAGAAATCACTGATAAGAAACCGGTATGCACCCGCCATCTCCCCTTTGCCCGCTTAATTGCTATCAAGAGCGCATCTTGAAGCAGGGATTATTCGTTATCGTCGTATGATAGGTCTGCGGGGAGCAGAAGAAAATGTAGACTTTTATTGCTGTTTATGCCGATAAGTTATGAATGAGATCGCTCCTGAATATCCGCCAGATCGAGACGTTCCGGGCCGTGATGGTGTGCGGAAGCATCATCGGCGCGGCCAAATTGATGAACGTCACGCAGCCGGGCGTCAGCCGCACCATCGGCATGCTCGAGAAGAAGTTGGGTTACGCGCTGTTCCAGCGACGCGGCCGTCGCATCGTGCCGACGCCCGAGGCCGAGGCGCTGTATCGCGAGATCGAAAAGAGCTACCGCAGCATCGAAACCATATCGCGGGTCGCTCTCGATATCGGCCTGCAACGGGCCGGTGCGCTGCGCATCGCGGTGTTGCCGGCGCTATCGCAATGGCTGGTGCCGCGCGCGATCAGCCGCTTCCTGTCGACACGGCCGGATGTGACGGCCTTCGTCCAGAGCTTGCCGTCCGTCCAGATCGCCGAGCTCGTATCCACGCGCCAGTTCGACGTCGGCATCGTCGAGATGCCGGTGTCGCGGCCGGGGATCGATACCGAGGAACTCGGCGAATCCGTCTTCAATGTCGCTCTGCCTGCGGGGCATAGGCTGACCGCGCAGGATCGCATCTCAATGGGTGACCTCGCCGGCGAGCGCATGGTCCTGCTCTCGCAGCACAGCTATGTGCGCTATCAGATCGACGACGCGTTTTCGGCGGCCGGCGTCGCCCCCACGGTCGTCCTGGAGACCGCGAGCGCATCGATCGCGTGGGCGCTGGTCGCCGCCGGAGCGGGCATCAGCATCATCTCGGAATCGACCGCCGACCGTGACATATCTCCGGATGTGATCGTCCGTCCGCTCGATGCCGGGATCACCTGCCGGTACGCGGTCGTATTCCCGCAGCTGACGACAAGGTCGAGCCTCGCGGACGCCTTCGCGGCCGATCTGCGCGCCGAGTTTCAGGGCGCGACGCGCTGATCGTCGATCCCTTCGGGCTGGTCCCCACCCGTCTCCACACGGCATCGTGCCGGCGCACTCCCCCGCGTCGCAGCTTCGCATGCCTCGGCAAAGCATAACAATCCGGCATATATAGCGGAAGCAATTTACATATTCGTGCTGCGGCACGCGGATTAAAGTCCCCCTGCGTTCAAAACCACAATAAGGGGATAGAAATGCGCAAATACCTTGGCGTCATAAGCGTGCTCGCCGTGGCCGCTCCGCTGAGCCTGCAGGCCGCAGAAATAATGTATGTGGCGGGTTTCGGGGGCGCCACGGAAACTGCTTTCCGGGAGAAGATCATCCCGCCCTTCGAGGCGAAGAGCGGCATCAAGATCGTCTACGTCCCGGGGAACTCGACCGACACTCTGGCGAAGCTGCAAGCGCAACGCGCCAAGCCGGAGATCTCGGTCGCCCTGATCGATGACGGCCCGATGACCACGGCCGTCGAGTTCGGCCTCTGCGCCACGCTCGAGGACGGTCCCAATTCGAACAACGTCTATCGTAGCGCGCGCCGCGTCAGCAAATCGGCGATCGGCCTCGGCTACGGCGCCACCGGCCTCGTCTACAACACCGAGGTGTTCAAGAAGAACGGCTGGGCCGAGCCGACCTCCTGGAAGGACCTGGAGGACAAGCGCTACGCTGGGAAGATCGTGATCCCGCCGATCGGCAATGGCTTCGGCTTGCTCGCCCTGGTGATGCAGGCACGATTGAACGGCGGCGACGAAAGCGCGATCGACCCGGGCTTCGCGGCGATGAAGCGCATCAGCCCGAACGTGCTCGCCTGGGAACCGTCGCCCGGAAAAATGGCCGAGCTGCTGCAGACGGGCGAGGCTGCCCTGGGCGTTTGGGGAAATGGCCGCGTCCGGGCTCTTGTGGCACAGGGAGCGCCGGTCAAGTTCGTCTATCCGAAGGAAGGCGCTCTGGTGATCCTCACCGAGGTCTGCGCCGTGCAGGGCGCCCCCCAGCCGAAGCAGGCCCAGGACTTCGTCCAATATCTGCTCAGCCCGGAGGTCCAGACCATCATCGCCGAAACGCAAGGCTGGGGGCCGGTCAATCAGGAGACCAAGCTTCCGCCGGCGATCGCCGCGGATGTCGTCTTCGGGCCTGAGAAGGTGAACTCGCTGATCAAGCCGAGCTACACCGCGATTAATCCCAAGCGGGCCGACTGGACCAGCCGCTGGAACCGAGAGATCGAGCGTTGATGGGCCGGCCCTCGATGCAAGAGACAGCAGCCCCGTTTGGTCGACACGACCAAACGGGTATCGCAGGACGGATCGCAGCCTATGTCGCAGCGGCGAGGCAAAGTCGGGTCTCGGAACCGGCACGAGAAGCCGCGTTCAGATGCATTCTCGACCTCATGGCCGCAGTCGGCGCGGGCATTGCGGATCGGGGCGCGATCGCCGTCCGCTCAACGGCACTGGCAACGATGGGAACAGGCAACGCTCCCATCTGGTTTTCCGGTCGGTCGAGCTCCCCCATCGGCGCGGCCTGGGCGAACAGCGCCGCAGCCTCGGCGCTCGACCTCGACGACGGCCACCGCCTAGCCCGTGGCCATCCTGGTGCCGCCGTCATCCCGACCGCCCTTGCCATCGGGCGCGAAACCGGCGCCTCGCTGGAGCAACTCATCGCTGCGATCGTGATCGGTTATGAGGTCGGCATCACCATAGCTGCCGCGCGCACCACCTACGGCAATACCGGCACCTGGTCTGCCTATGCCGTCGTCGCCGCGGCCACCGCCCTGCGTGGTACACCCGTCGAGGTGATCGAACACGCTTTGGCGATCGCGGGCGAGAGCGCGCCCAACCAGTTGTTCGCGAGCGCGCCGCTGCAAGGTCCTGTTCCCGAGGGCAGCGACGTCAAGGAAGGCATTCCCTGGTCGGTCGTCACCGGCCTGGTCGCACTGGGCCTCGCCGAGGCAGGCCATACCGGCCCGCGCAACATCCTCGACAGCGCCTGCCACTACCGTTTCCCCGAGGAGACGTCGCTCGGCTCGGCGCCGCGCATCTGCCAGACCTATTTCAAGCTCTACGCCTGCTGCCGCCACGTCCATGCGCCGCTCGACGCGCTGCTGGGGCTGATCGAGCGGCACGCCATCGAGGTGCGGACGATCGACCGGATCGAGGTCGAGACTTATGGCGGCGCCCTGCGCATCTCCAACAAGCCGGCCCCCGCCAACCTGGTCGATGTCCAATACAGCATTCCCTATTGCCTGGCCCTGGTCGCCCTGGTCGGCCCCCAGGCCCTGTTGCCGATAACCTCTCGCATTCTCGCGCTCGGTGACGTGAAGGAACTCGCTGGCAAGGTCCTGCTGTCGCTGGACCATAAGCTCGATGCCCGCTTTCCGGCCGAGACGCTGGCCCGCGTCACCATCGTGAGCGGGAATGCGCGCTTCACCTCCGAACCGACGGGGCCACAGGGCGAAGCGACCAGTCCGCTGACTTGGTCGGCTCTCGAGGACAAGTTCAGCGCGGCAACCCGCATGGTCGCGACCGAGGCGCAGCAGCGCCGGGTGCTGGCGGCCGTCAACGATGCGCGCGCAGGCCAGCCAGCGGGGCTCATGGCCTGTTTCGAAGATCTGACCTTCGAGGCGAACGAGCGATGACGAAAACACCCGTCGAGGATTTCGCGGCGCTGATCCGGCGAGCCGGCCTGCCGGTCCAGCCAGTGGATATTCGGCAGATCTACGAGGCCTGGGCCTTGGTGGAACCGATGCTCGATCGCATCCGCTCGCCTGGTCGTGATCGCGCCGCCGAGCCTGCGCACATCTTCCGCGCCGATATCCATGCATCGCGTCCCGGCGAGACGGAAACATTCTGATGGAGACGCCGACCATCGCTCAGGCTGCGGCCTTGATCGCGGCGCGCGCGATCTCGCCGGTAGAGTTGGTGGGGCATTGCCTGTCGCGTATCGAAGCGCTCGATGGCGCCTTGCACAGCTTCGTTACGGTCACCCCCGAACGTGCGCTCGAGGACGCACGGGCGGCCGAGCGGCGTATGATGACCAGTACGCTGCGCGGCAAGCTCGACGGCATCCCGATCGCGCACAAGGACATCTATTGCACGAGGGGAATCGCCACCACGGCACACTCCCGGCTGCTCCAGGGAGCGATGCCCGACGAGGACGCTCACACCGCCATGCTCCTGGCTCAGGCCGGCACGTCGATGCTCGGCAAGCTCGCGACGCATGAATTTGCGTTAGGAGGGCCATCTTTCGACCTGCCTTGGCCCCCGGCACGCAATCCCTGGAATATCGATCACTTCACCTCGGGCTCGTCCAGCGGTCCGGCTGCGGCCATCGCCGCTGGGCTCGCCCTCGGAGCCACCGGTTCCGACACCGGCGGGTCGATCCGTGAGCCCGCCGCGCTCTGTGGTATCGCCGGGCTGAAGCCGACCTACGGGCTCTGCAGCCGGCGCGGCATCCTGCCCTTGGCCTTTTCGCTCGACCATCCCGGCCCAATGGCCTGGACCATCGAGGATTGCGCGCTGCTATTGCAGGCGATGGCCGCTCATGACCCGGAGGACCATACGAGCATCGAACGCCCGGCTCCGGACTTCAGCGCAGCTCTGGGCCGTGGCGTGAAAGGTCTTCGTATCGGCGTCGTGTCGCGCTGGCACGACACTGACTGTCCGGTCAGCCCGGGCGTCCAGAAGGGCTTCGATCGCGCTCTGGCAATTTGGCGGGACCAGGGAGCGGAGATCGTCGATATCACGATGCCGTCCCTGTTCGACTACCAGGCGGTTTGCGTCATCATCATGATCGGCGAGGCCTATGCATTGCATGAGCCCTGGATGCGATCACGCCTCTACGACTATGGCGAATTGCTCCGCGACCGCATCCTGATAGGCGGGCTGCTCTCCAGCTCCGACTATCTGCAGGCACTGCGCCGGCGTCGTGAGCTGTGCGTGCTGACGGCGAAGGCCGCCGCGGACGTGGATGTGATTGCCACTCCCGCTGCTCCTCGGGAAGCAGCGCGGATCGACAGCATCTCGAAATGGGGCTTCCTGGCGAGCCCGGGCTTCGCCAAACCGTTCAACGTCACGGGCTGGCCTGCTGCCTGCGTTTGCTCAGGCTTTGGCGAAGGCGGGCTGCCGGTCTCAGTGCAGATCGCCGCCAAGCCGTTTCAGGAAGCCCTGATGCTGCAAGTAGCAAGCGCTTTCGAGGCCGCGACCGATTTCCGCTCTCTTCGACCCTGTTGACGATGACCGGTGCGGATGCCCATGACCGGACATTGGCTTGTCGCTCGGAAGCGGACGCTCGCGGCATTGAGAGGGAATGTCGGCTTCCTGGTCGCCGACTGCATCCGGCAGACAGCCTGAATCAGCTCCGGACCGATTCGGGAAGCGCAGTGTGTGCAGTAACAGAAACACCGGAGGCAGTCGGCAGCGCGCCGAATAGCTCAGAGATAGAGGGATCAGAAAGCGAGATCGCCTTTCCTTCAACGCTGAAACCAAGCGACTTCTTTACGCTGCCGACTATCCGCCAAAGCTATTTTTAGCATTTATCAGACCACACACTTAAACGGTGCGAGAATCGCTCTGTCGGAACGCAATTACGTTTGAGAACATCGCGCTGTATGGATCCTTCAGCTTGCCTTTCGCCGCATTCTCAACGGCAGTGCGGTGATAGGCCTGTAGCGCTATCGGCGACTTTGATGCCTTGTTGGGCGTAGCCTGCGAAGCCTCTTTAACAGCCGGCGCTGACACACAGCCAGCCAGTCCCGCGCCGATCACCGACGCAGCAATCAATCTCCTTATCGTCACAATATTCCCCAGCCATAGCTAGCGCCATTCGCGGCGCGCGGCGTTACGCTAGGGCAGCCGGAATCAGGTTGTCGAGGTGGGCTGGTAGGCGGCGCAGGCACACTACGGCAGGGTAGCCGGAATCCGGCTGTCGAGACGGCTGCGTTAAACCAAGCAACAGGCGTCAATTAGAAACGTATTCCTAGGGCGCCACATCATCGGAAACTGTAACGACAAGATCTTCACTTAATGGCATGGCATAAACCCAATACGCTCTACCTTTTGTATCAAGACACCGTCCGCCGGGATGAATATCGAGATCTTTTCCTCCTCCGGGCTTCGCCTCTCTAAATAGATGAGCTACGCCTGGATTCTGATCGGACGCATTGACATAAGAAAAGCATATCTTCCGCTTGCAGAGGAATGATACTCCGCCGCCGTTGCATTTCCAGAACGCGATTAGGCTTTTCTGTCCCTTGGGAATTTTGAAACTTGCGCCCCAAGCTGAAGAAAAAAACAAAGGCGCTATTGCGCCGGCCATTATTCCAAAGAAGACAATGCGCATAGCAAATCTCCCCCGCAATCCGAACAAATTCGACACAATCAGGGACTTTGTCAAAGGCTCTTTATGAGCACGCGGGGTCGGCATCGCATTCAGACGGGTGCCGACAGGGATCTGTTGTGCGACCTCCAGCGACGCTTCGCGGCGATCTCACGGGGCTATGAGATACCGATTCTATTAGCTCTGCTCACGCTCATGATCGGCGTCGCGCTCTTATAAGGGCGCGATGGTCTCGCAGCTACACAAAAGCGCTCACACTTTTGCTACACACTCGCCTACAATTTCCAAGCTAAACGATTGAAATATCACGTGAAAAATAGTGGCGGAGACGGAGGGATTCGAACCCTCGATACCCTTGTGGGGTATGCTCATTTAGCAAACGAGTGCCTTCAGCCTCTCGGCCACGTCTCCGTTGGAAGGCTCTATGCCCGATCGCGACCCGCTTTGACAAGCCGTCAGGACAAGCGATCGACAGACATCCCGCAGATTGCCCCGATCCGGGCCGTTTCATTAGCTACGGGCGCGGTCGATGCCCTCGATCCAGGCCATCGCCTCGTCGAGCGTCGGGAAGACCGGGCCCGGCATCCGCGCATCCTCGGCCTCGCTCAGGCCGAAGCGGATGCCGTAGCCGTCGGCCTCGCGCCGAATCGCGATCAGGGACGGCCTGGCGAGAGGCTCGAGGGCAGCGAGGGCATCAGTGACTGGCATGGGCACTTCCCGTTCGGTCGCCCGCACCAAAGCCCGGATCACCTGAACGGTTTCCGAACGGCGCGTTCAGGAAGAAGCGTCGTCATTGCGAGGAGCGAAGCGACGAAGCAATCCAGGCGCTGCAGTGCTCTACGTCTCCCGGATTGCTTCGCGGAGCCTGTCCTCGGGCTTGCCGAAGGCAAGATCCGGGGGCTCGCAATGACGGGAAAACAAAAAGGGCCTGCGGCATGCCGCAGGCCCCTTCCCTCGCCTTTCCAAGCGCGTTCGTCAGTCGGCGGCGACGATCTTGCCGGCTTCCCACTTGTACATGGAGAAGCTCGGCGAGCTCAGGTCGCCGGTTTTGCCATAGGTCAGCGTGCCGATCGCGGTCTTGACCTCGAGGCCGGCCTTCAGCGCCTTGGCGACCGCATCGGCCTTGGCGTCCTTGCCGGCCTTCTCGATGCCGGCCTTCAGCACCTCGACAGCGGCATAGGCATTGAGCGTGAAGGCCTCCGGCGGGATGCCCTTCTCCTTCAGCACCGCCACGGCCTCGGCCGAGGCCGGGTTCTTCAGCGCGTCGGTGGCGTTGGTGAAGAGCGTGCCGGCTGCGGTGTCGCCACCGATCGCCCAGAGCTCGGTGTTGGAGAGGCCCTCACCGCCGATGATCGTCGCCTTGACGCCGGCATCGTGCAACTGGCGGGCGAGCAGGCCGCCCTCGGGATGGTAGCCGCCGAAATAGATCAGCTCGGCATTGGCGGACTTCAGGCGCGTGATCACGGCCGCGAGGTCCTTGTCACCTGGATTCACCGTGAGATAGGCGACCTCGGTGACGCCGCCGGCATTGATGCCCTTCTTGAAGGAATCGGCGAGGCCTTTGCCATAGGTGCCCTTGTCGTGGACGATGGCGACCTTCTTGTCCTTCAGGTTCTTCAGCACGTAGCTGGCAGCGACTTCGGCCTGCTGGTCGTCGCGGCCGCAGGTGCGGAAGACGTTGCTGAGGCCGCGACTGGTCAGGGCCGGCGAGGTCGCGGTCGGCGTCACCATCAGAACGCCGCTCTCGGCGAAGACATCGGAAGCCGCCATGGCGACGCCCGAGGTCACCGGGCCGACGACGAAGCGGACCTTGTCGCCGACCAGGAGGTTGGCGGCGGAGACGCCCTGCTTGGGATCGCCGGCATCGTCGGCGAACTTCAGGACGACCTTCTCGCCGCCGATGCCACCCTTCTTGTTGATCGCGTCGACGGCGGCCTGGGCGCCGTTCTTGACCTGCTCGCCATAGGCAGCGACGGCGCCGGTCAGCGGCGCGAGCAGGCCGATGGTGATGTCAGCGCGCGCCGGCGCCCCAGCGAGCAGCGCCGCGGCGAAGGCCGCACCCATCAGGAACTGGGCTTTGAGCGTCATGTGCGTCTCCTCGTGAATCGTACAATCTTTGCGTGCGACCCGATCCGTGGATCGCCTGCGACCTGTATAGGCCAGAGCGAGGCATCGCGGCACTGCGTGGCGCGTTTCTGAGCAGATGCAAAAATGCATGGCAGGCATGGCGAGGCCGCACCGGCTCGGCTCAGAGCTGCCAGAATGCCTGCGCCAGCTGGACGAGGCCCGCGCCGAGCATGACCGCACCGACAGACCGGGCGATACGCGCGCCGGCCGAGGCGAGCCGCTCGGCGGCAATCGCGAGCGCGACGACCGCCATGCCGCGCAGGTCCATTACGCCACCGATGAGCAGCAATGCGGTCAGCCCGGCGCATGAGGCGCAGCAGGCGAGGCCGAGCCGCAGCCCCTGCCCTGTCGCGGCCATCACGCCGACGCCTCGCGCACGCGCGTTCCGGCAATGGCCGAGCATGGCGAGCTTCCAGCGCGAGACCTGGAAGAGACCGGCGGCGATCACCACAAGGCCGGCAATGAACGGCACGGCGCGAGCCAGAAGCGGCCAGCGCAGCCCGGCCTCCAGCAGGAGCGCGCCGCCGATGAAGACCGCCAGGCCAAGCCCGCTCCAGACAAGGAGGTAGGCAAGGCCGGCGAGCGAAGCGAACAAGCCCGGGCGAGCGGCGCCTGCGGCAACTGCGCTCTCGCGGAGCTGCCAGAGGACAGGGGCAAGCGAAGGCAGCATCATCGCCGTCATCATCGCGATCCACATGCCGAGGAAAGCTCCGGCGGCAGCGGGCCAGGAGCCGCCGCAGAGCGGCGTCCAGGCTGTCGATATCGACCAGCCGCCGGCCATCGGCACCTCGCCCATATCGGCCATGGCAAGGCAGATTGCGACGGTCGCGGTCGTGCTGACGATGAGCAGGAGGGTGCAGACGGCGAGGAACATCCGACCTGCATCGACGGCGGAGACGCCGGACGGGATGTCCGGCGCTCCGCGATCAGCCTGTGCCCGGGCGCTCAGGCACAGCATGACTGGGCCGTCGCAGCAGCCGAGGCGGGATAGGCGTCGCGCAGGCGCCACCAGGGCCCGTTCGGCTCGTTGCGGCCCTTCGGGGCGCGATCGAGCCAAGGATACATGCTCCAGATCGCGTCCATGCCACGGGCATAGCTGGAATAGGTGTGGTAGATCGCGCCGTCCTCACGGATGAAGGCGCTCATTCCCGGCCGCTCGCGCATATAGCCTCCCGGGGTCGTGCCGCTCTGCACGGCAAGCCCGGAGACGATGCCGTTGCTGCTCCAGTCGATCTGCGGCTCGCGCTGGAAGTTGTAGTCGACCGCACCGCGCCGTTCCTGCTCTTCCGTGAAGGAGGCGCTGAAGTCGAAGTTGAAGTCGCCCGTCGCCGAGGAGGCCCAGGGGAAGCTCCAGCCCATGCGTCGCTTGAAGGCGAAAAGCTTGTCGAGCGAGGCCAGCGATACGGCCGTCAGCGTGACGTCGTGATTGGCGAGATGGACATGGATGCCGTTGAAGCCGTCGGCGATCAGCGAGCAGGACGGGCAGCCGGCGGAAAAATCCGGCCCGAACATGAAATGGTAGACCAAGAGCTGCGAACGCCCGGCGAAGAGATCGGCGAGACCCACCTCGCCCGCCTCGGTGACGAAGCGATAGTCCTTGTCGACCTTAACCCAGGGCAAAGCCTGGCGCTGCAGCGCCACGGTATCGCTCTGCCGCGTCAGTGCCTTCTCGGCCGCTAACAGGTCGAGCCGGGCTCTCAGCCAATCCTCACGCGTTCCGATGGTATGAACCGTCATGATGCTTGCTCCTGTCGTCGGTTGACATTCGCCGCCTGCCGTTTCGCGATGCGGCGTCGGGAACAGGGGTAGGCCCCGAACGGTTTGGAGCGGGAGTGACAAGTTTGGCGGGATTTCGAGTGGCGGCATGGACTCGCTGATCACGGCGGCCGGACGGGCCCTGGCGGCGGGTGACCCGTTCGGAGCGCTCAATCGCGTCGCATTGCGCGAGGACGCGCCGGCGCTGGCGCTGCGTGGCATCGCCATGGCGCAGCTCGGCGACCTCGCCCGAGCCAAGGTCCTGCTCAAGCGCGCCGGCCAGGCTTTCGGGCCGAGAGAGCCAGTCGCGCGAGCCCGCTGCGTCGTCGCCGAGGCCGAGATCGCCCTGGTCTCGCGCGATCTCGGCTGGCCGGCCAACGCGCTCGATGCGGCGCGCGCCGTGCTCGAAGCCCATGGTGACCGTCTCAATGCCGCCCATGCCCGCACGATCGAGGTGCGCCGGCTGCTCTTGATCGGCCGGCTCGGCGAGGCCGAGCGCGCGCTCACCGGCTTCGATGAGAGCCCGCTGCCGCCGGCGCTGGAGGCGGCGCGGGCGCTCGCCATCGGCGGCATCGCGCTACGGCGGCTGCAGGCGGAGCCGGCGCGCGCGGCGTTTGCGCGGGCGGCGGAAGCGGCCGGGCGCGCCCGCATCCCGGCATTGGTGGTCGAGGTCGAGGCCGCGGCACACGCGCTGGAGGCCCCGGCGGCGCGATTGATCCTCCGCGGCACGGAGCGCCCGCTGCTGCTGGGCGAGGTCGCAGCGCTGCTCGCCTCGGGCAGCTTCGTCGTCGATGCCTGCCGCAATGTCGTGCGCGAGGCCGGCACGGCCGTGCCACTCGCCACCCGCCCCGTGCTGTTCGCCCTCGCCCGCGCCCTCGCCGAGGCCTGGCCGGCGGACGTCTCGCGCGAAGATCTGCTGAAACGAGCTTTCCGGGCGAAGGAGGCGGACGACTCGCATCGTGCCCGGCTGCGGGTCGAGATCGGCCGGCTGCGCGCCGAACTGCACGGGATCGCGCAGATCAACGCGACGCAGCGCGGCTTTGCCCTGAAACCGCACCGGGCACGCGAGGTCGCGGTGCTGGCGCAACCGCTGGAGGAGGCGCATGCCGACGTGCTCGCCTTGCTCGCCGATGGCGAAGCCTGGTCGAGCTCGGCGCTGGCCCTGGCCCTCGGCACCAGCCAGCGCAATATGCAGCGCGCACTGGAGACGCTGGCCGCGAGCGGCAAGATCCAGTCCTTCGGCCAGGCGCGGGCGCGGCGCTGGCTGACGCCGCCGGTGCCCGGTTTCCCGACAGCCTTGTTACTCCCGGCCCCGCTGCCGGATGGCTAGACCTCGTGACGGTCCAACCGAACAGAGGAGATCATCATGACCAGGACAGCCACGATCCTTCGCGAATACGGCCCCTTCCCCGGCGTCGAGGCCGTGCACGGCGTCAGCTATGACGGCAGGAACGTCTGGTTCGGCTCCGGCGACAAGCTCAACGCGCTCGATCCGGAGAGCGGACAGACGGTCCGCAGCCTCAACGTTCCCGCCCATGCCGGCACCGCCTTCGACGGCAGGCACCTCTACCAGATCGCCGAGGACCGCATCCAGAAGATCGATCCGGAAAGCGGGCGCGTGCTCTCGACGATTCCTGCACCGGCCGGCGGCGCCGATTCCGGCCTCGCCTGGGCCGAAGGCACGCTCTGGGTCGGCCATTACCGCGAGCGCCAGATCCACCAGATCGATCCTCAGACCGGCAAGGTGCTGCGCACGCTGCAATCCAACCGCTTCGTCACCGGCGTGACCTGGAGCGATGGCGAGCTCTGGCATGCGACCTGGGAGGATGAGGAGAGCGAGATCCGTCGCATCGATCCCGAGAGCGGCGAGGTGCTCGACGCCATGCGCATGCCGGAGGGCGCTTTCGTCTCGGGCATGGAGGCCGGCGGGGGCCGCTTTTATTGCGGCAGCGGCAAGGGCGGAACAGTCAGGGCGGTGAAGCGTGGCTGAGGGCGCCGCGCCCCATGCTCAAAGCAGCTGCGAGCCTTTCAGCAGGGCGACGAGCTGGCCCTGCCGGCTCGTCCCGGTCTTGCGGAAGATGCGATCGAGATGGGTGCGCGCCGTGGTCATCTGGATACCACTCACGGCCGCAGCTGCCTGCAGCGACAGCCCACCGGCCAGCGCCGCCGCGAGCTTCACCTCGGCGGGTGTCAGGTCGAACAGGCCCATCAACACCTGCAGCGAAGGAACGACACGGCTCGCGCTCACCGTCACCGCAGCGATCAGGATGGCGGCTCCGGAGAAGATGTCGCTCGCCGAGCGCCGCAAGGGCACGACATGGACGATCATCGCCGGGCGGCCGTCCTCCGCCTGCACCGGGATCGAGCGGGAAGCGGTCTCCTGATCGCCCTGGGCCGCCGCAATCGCCTCCTGCAGCAGCTTGTTGGCGGCCGGGCGGGCAAGGCCGAGGCCGCCAAAGGCGAGCGGGATCAGGGTCTGCGAAACGCTCTCTATCAGGGCATTGCTCGCCAGCACCCTCCCCTTGCCAGAGAGCACCGCCGCGGGCACGCCGAGCGCCTGCAGCGCCACCACCGTCGAGTGCGCCCGTTCCATTCTCAGGCGCGCCGCCAGATAGGCGCTGCGTGCGAGATGAGGGTGGAGGCGATTGAGTTCTCCCGTCAGGGCCGGATCGAACCGCCCCGCCTCCCGCAACCGGTTGAGGACGAAGACGACGAGCTCTCCCGTCGGCATCGGGATGATCGTGCCGGCCTGCTGATCGAAACCCAGCGCCCGCCCCAGCATGGCGGTCTCGTCATGGACGATCTCAGGCGAGAAATACTCGTCCGCGACGACGAAGCCGCTGAGCGGATTGGCGAAGAAGAACGGGATACGGCGATCCAGCTTCCAGTGACCGCCCTCCGACACCCTCGACAGGAGGTCGGCCGTACGCCCGGTCGCGAGGTTCCTGATCGGCTGGATGTTGTCGAACACCATCATCCCGCCGGAGTCGGCGCCGCTATGCAGGCTGATCCGATCAATGACGCGCGGCCATCTCTCGGGATCGAAGGCTGCCTCATAGATGTCGTCGGCAACGTCCCTCAATATCGACAATCGCTAGGCGCCCCCTTCATGGCGATGCAGCCGCTTTCCATTGAATGGCGGAACCAGCAGACAAGACAACCCTGACGGGAGCTTAGAACAGAGGCCGCCGTCGTCAGGCCCTTTGGCGCGCTAGCGGGCGACACGTCCGCGCTGCCGCCCCCCGCTCGGCAGGCGGCAGAAGCAGACCGCGCCGGCCCGGGCGCGGCTCGGCGCGGCACAGGCCCGGCGCGGGGTCCTGCAATAGGCGACAATGGCTCGCCGGAGCGAGGGATCGCTCGCCGCCCCGTAGCGCGGCATGGTGATCGGGTTCGACGAGCGCGGTGCGCCCCGCGGCGTGCCACCATAATCGACCGGCGGGCCAGCGCCGGGGATGCCGCCGGCGCCGGGCGCGTGCAGCCTGATATCGGGCTGATTGTCGAAGATCGAGGGCGGGCCCAGACCTTGGCTTGGACCGCCCGGGGTCAGCGGCGCGTTGCCCGGCGTGCCGATCTGGGCGAGCGCCGGATGGGCGAGCAGCAAGGCGACCAGGGCCGGCATCGCCCATTTCCAATACGTCATCATCTCTCGCCTTCCTTTCGGCGGCTCGCCCGGCAGTAATCCCATCGGATTAGTTCGAGCGACCTAAAGCTTTCACTCAAATAGAATAAAATCAAGCCAATACCGCATGCTATTGCTCAACGTGCGGGCTTGGTCACGTTCATCTAGAACAAGCCATCCCGAATACATCTCTTTTTTGCGCTGAGCGGCCGCTAGACCGCCCGGGCGGGAGGCATGTCATGCGGTACCTGCACAGCAAGATCTTTATTGCGGGACTTCTCGCGACTACGTCGACCTTTGCTTATGCCCAAGGGGCGAGCCCATGGCCTGAGTACCATGAAGGCTTCGCTGTCGATGGCAGCCCGACGCCGCAGCCCCGCAGCGGCTGCGACCGCAAGCTCATCCGAAACAATTGGCTGTGGGAATGCAATTCGGCGGCACGCGACAATCCGTTCCGCGCGAGCGCAGCCGGATCCGGCACAAGCACGGCGGATACAGGCGGCGTGCGGTACTACAACGCGGTGTCGCCGGCTGGCCGCAGGACGCGGGCACCGAGCCGGGACTGCGTCGTCGTGCAGTCCGAACGCGACCTGCTGTGGGCCTGCCCGCCGCTTGCCACCGCGTCGATCAGCGCCACGACCCCAGCCCCCCAGGGCGCCGCGGCCGGGAATGTCCAATACTACAATGTCGTCGCCGCCAACGGGAGGCGCACGCGCGCACCCGGCCCCGGCTGCACCGTGGTTCAGCAGGGCGGCAACCAATACTGGGCCTGCCCGCCGCTGACGACAGGAGCCTTGTCTTCGGGAGGGCCGAGCAGCACCGGCGAGTCGGGAGGCAACGGCCGCAATGGAGGTGATGGCTTTGGCGGCGGCGCTGACGGTTCATCCAATGGCGCAGGCGGCAACTCCGCAAGCAACAATAGCGGCGGCAGCGGTGGCGGCAGCGGTGGCAGCGGCAGTGGTGGCGGCAGCGGCGGTGGCGGCAGCAGCGGTGGCAGTGGCGGCGGCAGCAGCGGTGGCGGCGGCAACGGCGGCGGCAGCGGTGGCGGCGGCAGTGGTGGCGGCAGCGGCGGTGGCGGCGGCGGCGGCAACGGCGGCGGCGGCAACGGCGGCGGCGGCAGCAGCGGTGGCGGTGGCGGCGGCGGCAACGGTGGTGGCGGCCATGGTGGCGGTGGCCATGGTGGCGGCGGCCATGGCGGTGGTGGTCATGGCGGCGGCGGTCATGGTGGCGGCGGTCATGGTGGCGGTGGCCATGGTGGCGGCGGTCATGGCGGAGGTGGCCATGGCGGAGGTGGCCATGGTGGCGGTGGCCACGGTGGCGGCGGTCATGGCGGAGGTGGCCATGGCGGCGGCGGTCATGGCGGAGGTGGCCATGGCGGTGGTGGCCATGGCGGTGGTGGCCATGGTGGCGGCGGTCATGGTGACGGTGGCAACGGCGGCGGCCATGGCGGTGGTGGCCACGGCGGCGGCGGTCATGGCGGAGGCGGCAACGGTGGCGGCGGTCATGGCGGCGGCGGCAACGGTGGCGGCAACGGTGGCGGCGGCCATGGTGGCGGCGGCAACGGCGGCGGCGGCCATGGTGGCGGCGGCAACGGCGGTGGCGGCGGCAACGGTGGCGGCGGCCATGGTGGCGGCGGCAACGGCGGCGGCGGCAACGGCGGCGGCGGCCATGGTGGCGGCGGCAACGGCGGTGGCGGCAACGGTGGCGGCGGCCATGGCGGCGGCGGTAACGGCGGTGGCGGTGGAGGCGGCGGTCTCAGCCGCTGAGGCCAGACGTATATCCGATCAGGCTGGTACGCAGCCTGATCGGATCATGCGCACTCCGGCGCGCACAACGACCCTGGCCTCGGCAGGCCGCCGGGAAGGAAAGCGAGCACGCCCTCCAATGTCCCGGCTTTGCGAAACAGGTCTTCTCGAGGAGCGGCCCGCTCAGGGCCGATACGGACGGCGGGTCGCGGCGGTCACGGCGATATTGCCGCCATCGATCGCCTCCCAGGCGCGGGGATTGGACTGCGACATGCGGGTGAAGAACAGGTACCCGGTTTGCGTCCACGGCAACATGCGGGAGGTCTTGTTGTCGAGAACGAGATCCCCCTCGGAGGTCGTCGCCATCAGCACCGCGTGCCCCTCGCCAGTGGGCGTGCCGACGACCGCGATCAGCAGGGCCGATGACGGCCAGCCCCGCTCGATCAGTTGCTTGCGCTTCGACAGAGCGAAATCCTCGCAATCCCCCTGCCCGTCAGTCGGGATGCTCCAGACATCCTCACGGCCATGGTGCTCCCGGTCGGAGATTTCCGATATCGCGGAGTTCACCCGCGCATTGACCTCCTGCAGGTCGCGCTGGCGTTCCGGCGTCAACACGACCTGGCGCGTCAGAGCGCCGGACCGGCGGCATTCCGCCGGGTTCCTCGCGCAGAAATCGAGGAATGCCGGTGGCGGCGACGCCGGCCCGCGGGTCCTCGCCGCGAGCTGCTCGGCCCGGGCGGAACTCGGCAGGGCACCGGCGAGCAGCGCGAAGCTGAGCGCCGATGCAGCGATGAAGGCAGGCATCGTCATGGTCGAAACCACATCGTCATGGTCCGCCTTGCAGGGGAGATCGCGGGAACGGCCGGTCGAAGGATGGGCGCCTTTGCTTAAGAAAGAAGGCAATTCTGTGATGAGAAATGACGGGAGATTCGAGCGGCCGAGGCAAGGCTGAAAGCCCCCCGTCAACAGAATTCGCAGGGCGCGCCATTGCGCGACGGGTGAGATTTTTGTCTCAACATATTGATTTTATATCAAAATAGCTCTGCACTCAGAGCAAGTTTCAACTCGCGACCCAGCGATTTTCGGCGGGTCACGCTGCGGGGCAGGCAGCTGCATTGCCGCCGCCCCTGCAGCCGTTCCGGCCTGCCGGCCCGGCGCTCGATCGCATGATCCCGCAGCGCAAGATTCCGCAGCGATTGCCCACGAGACCTGAACGCGCGAGAGAGCACGGTGTTGCCGCGCGTGGTTCATGCCGCCGAGATCTCAAGGTTCGACAGATGCCGTATACTGACCCGCTCGAGCCGATGCTCCAACGCGAGGAAGAGCTGCGCCACCAGATCGCGAGACGCCTCGCCGAGGAGGCAGGCGCCCCGTCGTCCCCCACGGTGTCAGCCGACCATCTCGCCGCCGCAGACGAGGCGATCGCCGCCTGGGCCGAGCAGGGCGAGGAAGAGCAGGACCAGCGGGCGTTCCGGCCAATCGGACCGCTGCAGGAGCTGCTGGCGGAGCATCTGGAGATCGTGGAGCGGATCGTCGAGCTGCAGGACAGGCGCCTCTCCTGATACCCCAGGAGAGATCAGGACATCGCGTGTTGCGGCCCGCCCGTCGAAATGCGATTCTGGCGGAGAGGTTGCGAGCTGGGGTCGCGCCATGCGGTTCGGCAATGTGCGGACGGGACTATGGCGCCACCGGGAGGCCGCTTACCGGCTGCTTCTGTTGGTTTTCGGATTGCTTCTCGCCACGTCTCCAGCCTTCGCACAGCAGGAGCGCCGCGTCGCCCTGATCGTCGGCGTCGGCGCCTATCGCAATGTGCCCGCACTCGCCAACCCGCCGAACGATGCGCGGGACCTCGGTGCGGTGCTCGATCGCCTCGGCTTCGAGACGGAGACGCTGGTCGACCCCGACAGACTGGCGCTGGAAGCCGGGGTCAGGCGCCTCGGCCAGCGCGCCCGCGGCGCCGATGCGGCGTTCTTCTTCTTCGCCGGGCACGGGCTGGAGGCTGCCGGGCGCAACTGGCTGCTGCCCGCGCCCGCGGAGATCCGCAGCGACCGCGATCTGCGCTTCGAGGCGCTCGACCTCGACAGCGTACTGGAACAGCTCGACGGCGCGGCGCGGCTCTCGATCCTCGTCCTCGACGCCTGCCGAGACAATCCCTTCCGCAAGCGCCTGCAGGCCTCGGGCCGCGGTGCACCGGCTGCATCCGGACTCGGCCAGGCGAGCGCCACGGTCGGGACGCTGCTCGCCTTCGCCACCGCGCCCGGCACGGTGGCCGATGACGGCCGCGGCCGGAACAGCCCGTTCACCACCGCGCTGCTGAAGCGCATCGAGACGCCGGGGCTGGAGATCCGCCAACTGATGGCCGAGGTCAGGCGCGAGGTCCGCGAGGCGACGCAGGGACGCCAGGTGCCCTGGGAGAACTCGGCGCTGGAGGGCAGCTTCTATTTCCGCGCCGCTGCCGCCTCCGCGCCGGCTGCCGCGGCTGCTGCCCCTTCCGCCGCCGTAGCCGCCGCCCCTGCCCCGGGCACGACGGCTCCCGGTGCCGAGACGGTGTTCTGGGAAAGCGTGCGCGGCAGCCGCAACCCGGCCGATCTGCGTGCCTATCTGACGCGCTACCCGACCGGCGTCTTCGCCTCGCTGGCGCGCAACCGGCTGGAGGAGGTGGAGCGCAACCGCTCGCCCGATCTGCGCCGCCCCGACGCGGCCAGCGCGACGGCGCTCGATCCGGCGACACCGGAGGGGCGAGAAGCGTTGCTGCTGAGCGTCCTCAGCCTCGACCACTCAGTTCCCCGCGGGCGCCTCGAAGCGCAGGGGCGCGCCTTGCAGGCCTATCAGGAGAGCAAGCAGCACCGCGCCATCGCCGTGTCACCGAAGCAGCAGCGGAGCTTTCGCGTCTTCGACAGCCCCTCCGCTGCGGCGGCCGAGGAACTGGTCCTGGAGCGCTGCCAGTTGCGCAATGACGAGCCCTGCGTCCTCTTCGCCGTGAACGAGGTGTTCCGCACGCCGCAACAGAGCGGCGAGTGGCCACGCCGGGCGATGGAAAGGCTACGCCATGAAGGCCCCTATCGCCCCGACAAGGTGCCGGCGATCACGGCGGAGCGGCGCAAGGAAGCGGACATTGCCGGCTATGGGCGGGCGCGCGAGCCGAAGGCGATGGCGATCCACCCGCTCGGCCGCATCTTCGTCAAGACCGGGGCAGCCAGCGCCTTCGCGGCCGAGACCGAAGCCTTGAAGATCTGCAACGACGACCCGGCGCGTGATGGAGCGACCGGCTCCTGCCTCCTCTACGCCGCCGGCAACACGGTGGTGCTGCCCGGCCACCACATCGCGCCGCTCGCGACCGATCCGGCGCGCCCGGCAGCGCCGGCGCCTACGAGCGGGCGATGAGGGTCGGGGCTGGCGTCTGCATCAGCGAATGCGCCTTCCGAGCCGTCCAATGCTTCTCATATGACCGGGCGAAGTGACCGGTGGCCAAGAAACAGGAAAGCGCTCGTATCCAACGCTGACAGCAACCCAGTCGTTCAGTGTCCATTCCTGGAAGGCGGTGGGCCGTTGACCAGCGCTGTCGCGGACTCAACCACGCTGGCTCGCATCTCTTCCCTGGTCTCGCTGCGGAAGTCCAAAGACGCCTGATAGATCATCTCGTTCTTCTCGTTCTCCACAGCGACCCGAATGTGGAGACGCGATGCGTCCGGGAGCTTCTTCTTCGCCATGTCGACGAGCGTGCGCTGAGCCTCGTCAGACGCGACCCTGTCATTCGGAAATTCGAGCCGCTGAGGGTTCACGGCGAGCTTGTGGCCATCTTCGGTCTTGAAGCGATATTTCGGCATATGGGCATCCTTGCGTCGCCCTGATAACCGCAGCGAGCCGCTTTGGTTCCGATCACAAAAAGCCCTGCAGGCTAACGCCAGCAGGCCAGCTCAAAAAGAAAAATGCTCTTCTCGATGGAATAAGAGTGTCAGCCATTTCAAGGACATAAGGCAACTTGAAAGGCGAATGGTGCCCAGGGCTGGAATCGAACCAGCGACACTGCGATTTTCAGTCGCATGCTCTACCAACTGAGCTACCTGGGCATTCCCGCGAAGCGCGCTGCGCTTCTGTTGGTGCGAGGCGATATAGAGGGCTGGGCGCGGGCTGTCCAGCCGACAAACGATCCTGCCGGTGGGAAAATTTCGGCCTGACCGAAAAGGGGATGAAAACCCGGGCGAAGACGGCCCTTTTGCTGCGCCCGGCGCGAATGGCGCGTCAGCCCGGGCTGGCAGCGAGCGCGGCAACGCAGCTACTGACAAGCTCTGGAACCAAAGCGCGGTAACCGGGTTGATGCGGCGGCGCCAGCGATGGCGCCGTGCCTACCGCCGATCTCGAGCGAGCCGCGGATGTACCGGCAGTTCGATCGTGCGGGAGGCGGAATTCGGGCGATACGCCCTCCGGATAGTCCTGACCCGTCGCGCGGCCGGTCAGCGAACGGCCCGGCGTCCTCCCGAAAGGGACACGCCGGGCCTTTCCATTAAATGTCCTCGTCGCGCCGCATCGGCGCTTCCTCGGTCTCGTCCAGCGGCTCGCCCGGAATCACGTAACTGCCCTTGAGCCAGCGGCCGAGATCGATATCGGCGCAGCGGGACGAGCAGAACGGCTTGAAGCGCTGCACGGCCGGCTTGCCGCAGATCGGACAGGGCCGCGACGGCGAAGCAGGCTTCTCAGGTTGCTCAGGCGCCATATTGCAAGGTCACTCCGCCATCGACTGGAAGCTCGATGCCGGTGACATAGCGCGCTTCGTCGCTGGCAAGGAAGAGCGCCGCCCAGGCGACGTCCCAGGCCTCGCCCATATGGCCCATCGGCACCTGCGAGTCGCGCTTGGCCCACATCGCGGCGACGTCGCCCTTGCCATAGGTCTGGGCGAGCCCGGCCGAATGCTCGACCATCGGCGTCTTCATCAAGCCAGGCAGCACCGCGTTCACGCGGATCTTCTCGGGCGCGTACTGAGCAGCGGTGGTGCGCGTGAGCTGATTCATCGCCGCCTTGCTGGCGCCATAGCTGGCATAAGGCACGCCGGTGTGACGGATCGAGGCGATCGAGGAGATGTTGATGATCGAGCCGCCCTGCCCGCTCGCCGCAAACTGGCGCTGCATCACCGGGATGACGTGCTTCATCGCCAGGAAGCAGCCGGTCAGGTTGACCCTGAAGACGCGTTCCCAGGTCTCGAGCGGCAGGTCGACGACGCTGCCGACCTCGGCGATGCCGACATTGTTGTCGAGCACGTCGATGCGGCCATAGGCCTTGAGCGTCGCCGCGACCAGCACGCGCAGATCGTCCTCGCTGGTGACGTCGGTGCGGATGGCGAAGGCCTCGCCGCCCTCGCTGGCGATGATGTTCGCGGTCTCCTCAGCGGCCTCGAGATTGCGGTCGGCGCAGACGACCCTGGCGCCTTCGCGGGCGAACACGGTCGCAGTCGCCTTGCCATTGCCCCAGCCCGGGCCGATCGAGCCCGCGCCCGCGACGATCGCGACCTTGCCCTCGAGACGTTTCGTCATGGCGATGTTCCCTGCCCTATGCATTTGTTAGCCGTCGGCGCCACCATCGGCACTCGCAGCGACCTGGGCAAGCGCATGGCATGCAAGCCGGCATGCGCTCCGGAAGCGCTCAGGCGAGTTGCGCGGCGGCGAGGGCGATGGCGGTGGTGAGGCCGACGACCAGCGCGAACCAGGGCCAGAGCGTTCGCAAGGCCTGCCCGGTCTCAGTCGTGGTCGCCTTGATCAGGACCTGGCCCATGGTGACGCGGACCGGGCTGACCGCCGTAAGCAGGCTGCCGGCGACGACCGCGGCGGCGATCACCAGAAGCCTCACTTCACCGGCCGGGACGAGGGCGGTGGCGAGCGGCATCGAGACGGCACCAGCTCCTGTATTCGAGCCGGTGAGATAGCCGCCGAGCGCGCCCGCGACGGGAACGATGCCGGCCGACCAGGAGCCGAGCACGCCGCTGACCGAAAGGCCGATGCCGCCAGCGAGGCCGGAGCCGACCATGATCCAGGCCATGCCGACGAGCAGGAAGGTCAGGAGGGCGGCACGGCCAGCGCGCTGCAAGGTCAGTTTTATCAGGGCGGCTGCCTGCTTCGCGCCGCCGCGGCGAGTGGCGACCACAAGCGCTATGATGATGAGCGGCAGAGCCGGCGAGAGCAGCGGCGCGAAGGCCGAAGCGTCGGCGAAGGGCTTGAAGGACGGGTGCTCCAGCCGGTCGTGGATCGCCGGCACCAGCCGCATCAGCGCCAGCGCGATGACGAGGGCGATATAGGGCGCAAGGCGCGCCAGCAGCGACCGGTCGAGCCCCGCCCAGCCCTTCACCCGCAGGAAGCGCAGCAGCATCACCGGGGCCAGCGCTGCAATGGCGGCGAGCTCCAGCGGCAAGGTCAGGTTGGCGGCAACGAGCAGCGCCATCAGCAGCGCGATCAGGCCGGCCCATTCGAGGCGGTCGGCGAGCGCCGGCGGCAGCTTGGCCTGTCGCGACAGGCGCCAGAACAGCGGCAGCAGCGCCATGCCGAGCAAAGCCGTCACGACCGCGATCCGCCAGATCAGCGCTGCGAGCGAGACGCCGGCGATATCGGCGCTGATCCTGGTGCCGATGCCGAGCGCCCCCCAGGGCACCAGGATCTGGCTGAAGGTGGCGAGCGCCAGCGCCGGTGCCTTGTCGACACCGAGGCGGCGAGCGCCGGAGACGGCGACGACATAGCCGACGCCGAAGCCGGTCGAGGTTTCCAGGAAGGGGCCGCGCAGCAGGCAGGCTTCGGCAAGTGCGCCATGCTCGGGCTCGGCCTTGTCGGCAGCGTCACTCGCCTTCTCCAGGCTGAGCGAGAAGGCGAGCCCGGCAACGATGACCAGTGTCGCCGGCAGTCCGATCCAGGCGCCGGCGGCGAAATGCCTGATGATCGCGGCAGCGTCAGGATGCGCAGGACCGGCGAAGAAGGCGACGAATGCGGCGCAGATCGTGCCGACGAGGCCGGCAGTCAGCGCCGAGCGTGCCGACAAGATCAGACCGAGGAAGAGGATGAGCGGCGAGAGCCAGACCAGGATCATGGCCGCGCGGCCTGCCCTCGCTCAGCCGACATTCAGCCAGCCGAGGCGGATCGGGAAGCCCTCGCCACCGAGCAGGTTGACCGTCTCGTAGAGCGGCAGGCCGACCACGCCGGTATAGGAACCGACAAGCTTGACGACGAAGGAGCCGGCGATGCCCTGGATGGCATAGGCGCCGGCCTTGCCGCGCCATTCGCCCGAGGCAAGGTAGTTCTCGAGATCCTCGCTGGAGAGCCGCTTGAAGCGCAGGCGTGTCTCGACGATGCGCTCGCGGATCGTGCCGGAGGGCGTCGCCAGCGCGACGCCGGTATAGACCCGGTGTGCCCGGCCGGAGAGCAGGCGGAGGCACGCAGCGGCCTCGTCGACGATCTCGGCCTTGGGCAGGATGCGCCGACCGACCGCGACCACCGTGTCGGCGGCGAGGACATAGGCGCCATCGAGATCTGGGCGCCCTTTCAGCCCGGCGAACCCGGCCTCCGCCTTGGCGCGGGCGAGCCTGCGAGCGAGATCGCGCGGGCGCTCGCTTTTGAGCGGGCTCTCATCGAGATCCGACGGCAGCAAGGCATCTGGCTTGAGGCCGGCCTGTTCGAGCAGGGCAAGACGCCGCGGCGAGGCCGAAGCCAGGACCAGCTTGGGCCGCCAGCCCGGCGGCTTCTGGGAGCTGAAGAGATTCAAGGCGTATCGGCTCGCTGCGCGTCGAGGGCGGATTTCCTGCAAGGCTTTAGAGCATGTTCCGCCGCGCTGGGAACCATTTTCGCTCTTGCGGCATGGATGCAGGCAGGCCTGAGGCCCCCGCGTGGCTCCCGAGATCTCCTGTGCAAGGCCCAGAATTTGGGCACGGCCATGCATTGTCCCGGATTGCACTAAGCTGTTTAGCTTGCCACATCGGGTAGGTGGGCGTGGCGGCGACCCACAAGGCTTGGCCCCTGCGGCCCCCTTCTCGTCACCGGAGAGCTTTCGCCATGGCGTCACGAACTGGATCGGCCTCGACCGTCGCGCTGGCGGCGGACGCGCAAAGCGTCCTCGCCCAGATGGTCGCGATGCAGGTCGATGCCGGGCTCACTATCGCCATGCGATTGCCTATCCTGGCCAAGGGCGCGCTTGGCGACGCCAAGGGCCAGCGCGAGGCCAGCAAGGCCGTGGTCGAGAAGGCCGCGGCTCTGGCGGAGAGCAGCTTCGCCATCGGCCATGCCGCGACACTGTTCTGGTGGAGCATGGCGTTCAACCCGCTGACGCCGAACGGGCTCGGCGAAGCGACGGCCAAGGCCGTCCACAGCACGCTGGAGCCGTTCTCGCGGCGCACCCGCGCCAATGCCAGCCGGCTGGCGAAGCGGCGCTAGGCCTTAGGCTCGGAGCCCGCCTCAAGCACCGGTTCGGCAACCGTCGGCAGCACGGCCGCGGCATCGTACTCGCGCTCCAGCCTGCGATAGCGCGCGACGCTGACCGGGATCAGCGCGAGATAGGCGGCGACGACCAGCGCCAGCATCTCGAACGGATAGGCGAAGAGCAGGCCGGCGACGACGACGACGGCAACGAAGATCGGCAGCACCTGGTCGCGCGGGACGCGGGTGCCGAGCGTCTTGCCGGCGTAGCAGGGGATGCGCGAGATCGTCAGGAAGGCGATGAACAGGATGTAGAGGCCGACGAAGGGAGCGCCATATTCCCGCACCGGCAGGCCGACGAAGTCGAGGTAGAACGGCAGCATGGCGGTGATCGCGCCGGCCGGGGCCGGCATGCCGACGAAGAAGTTCTTCTGCCATTCCGGCCGGTTCGGGTCGTCGATCATCACGTTGAAACGTGCGAGCCTCAGCGCCATGGCGCAGGCAAGGGTCAGCACGATGATCCAGCCGAAGGAGCGCAGATCGTGCAGGACGAAGGTCCAGAGCACGAAGCCGGTGGCGACGCCGAAGCAGACGAAGTCCGAGAGCGAATCGAGCTCGGCGCCGAAGCGCGAGGTGCCCTTGAGCAGGCGTGCGAGACGCCCGTCGATACCATCGAGCAGGGCTGCGACGAGGATGCAGATCGTCGCCGATTCGAACTTGCCGTCGACCGCAAGCCGCATTGCGGTCAGGCCGAGGCAAAGCGCGATCAGCGTCACGACATTGGGCGCGATCAGCCGGAACGGGATCGCCTTGAAGCGGGTGCGCTTCGATTCGACGCGCTCGGGTTCGAAAGGCGGAAAGAGATCGCTCATATCAGCCGGAATACGCGGTTTTCAGGTGGGAGGCTAGCGTGGGACGAAGCGCATAGCGTCATGCTCGGGCTTGACCCGAGCATCTCAGAACCAGTGGGCGGCTACCCTCTTGTTACGAGATTCTCGGGTCTGCGCTTCGCTCCGCCCGAGAATGACGGCCTTGTCTCAAATCCCGCGGAACGCCCGGCCGATGTCGTTGCCCGAAAAATCCGCCAGCACGGTCTCGCCGGCAATCGCGGTCTGGCCCTCGCCGACCAGCGGGACGACGCCCTGCGGCAGATAGACGTCGACGCGCGAGCCGAAGCGGATCAGGCCGAAGCGCTCGCCCTGCCCGAGCGGATCGCCTTCCTTGACGAAGGGAACGATGCGGCGGGCGATCAACCCTGCGATCTGGACGACCGCGATGGTGCCGGCCGGCGTTTCGATCGCCAGCGCATTGCGCTCATTGTCCTCGCTCGCCTTGTCGAGCTCGGCATTGAGGAAGAGGCCGGGCGTATAGGCCATCTTGAGCAGGCGGCCGGCGACCGGGCTGCGGTTCACATGGCAGTCGAAGACATTCATGAACACCGAGATGCGCGTCATCGGCTCGGCCGGCAGCTCCAGCTCCGGCGGCGGCACGGCGGTGGCGATCTGGCTGATCCGGCCATCGGCGGGCGAGATCACCAGCCCCTCGCGTTGCGGCACAATGCGGACGGGATCGCGGAAGAAATAGCAGATCCACAGCGTGATCAGCGTGCCGATCCAGCCGAAGGGGCCCCAGAGCTGGCCGAGCACCAGCGTCGCCACCACGCCGATGGCGATGAAGACATAGCCTTCCTTGTGGATCGGCACGATCGTCCGGCGGACGGAGTCGACGAGAGACATGGGCGTAAAGTCCTGTTGCTCTTGTTGGCGCGGCGCGCGCATCTGGCTTCGCCTTCGCGGCGGGGTTGAGGCCGCAAGACGGCGTAGCTGTTTAGGCTTTCGCGGGCTTTTGCGAAAGGGGCGCGGGGACCGCGCGACAATCAATCCCTAGCCCACCGCCTTCGCCGCCGCCCTCCCCGCCACGCGTCCCGAGAAAATGCAGCCGCCGAGGAAGGTGCCCTCGAGCGCGCGATAGCCATGCAGGCCGCCGCCGCCGAAGCCGGCGGCCTCGCCGACCGCGTAGAGCCCGGGCACGGGCTCGCCGCCCTGCCCCAGCACGCGAGCCGAGAGATCGGTCATCAGCCCGCCCAGCGATTTGCGCGTCAGGATGTTGAGCCTGACCGCGACCAGCGGGCCATGGACGGGATCGAGAATGCGGTGCGGCTTGGCGGTGCGGATCAGCCGGTCGCCGAGATAGGCGCGGGCGCCGCGCAGCGCCGTGACCTGCAGGTCCTTGCCATAGGGGTTTTCGGCATCGCGATCGCGCGCCTCGATCTGCGCGCGCAAGTGCCCCTCGTCGATCAGCCCGGCGCCGCCGAGCGCGTTCATCCGGGCGACCAGCCGCGAGAAATCGGTCTCGACGATGAAGTCCTCGCCCTTGTCGAGGAAGGCCTGGACCGGCGCCGGCATGCCGGCGCGGGCGCGCTGGATCACCTGGCGCCAGCTCTTGCCGGTGAGGTCGGGGTTCTGCTCGGAGCCGGAGAGCGCGAACTCCTTGGCGACGATGCTGCGGCTGGTGACGAACCAGGAATGATCGAAGCCGGTCTTGCGCAGATGCTCCAGCGTGCCAAGCGTGTCGAAACCGGGGAAAAGCGGCACCGGCAGGCGGTTGCCGCGGGCATCGAACCAGAGCGAGGACGGGCCGGGCAGGATGCGGATCGCATGCGCAGGCCAGATCGGCGCCCAATTGGCGATGCCCTCGACATAGTGCCACATCCGGTCGCCATTGATCAGCCGGCCGCCGGCGGCTTCCGCCACAGCGAGCATGTCGCCGTCGACATGGGCCGGCACGCCCGAGAGCATGTGCCTGGGCGGCTCGCCGAGACGCTGCGGCCAATTGCGGCGGACGAGCTCGTGATTGCCGCCGATGCCGCCGGAGGCGACGATCACGGCTTGTGCCTTGATCGCGAAGCTGCCGGTCATAGCGCGCGAGCTCGCCTGCCCGCGTTCGACCGCGCTGTCCTCCAGCACTTCGCCCTCGACGCCGTCGATGGCGCCGGCACTGCGCGTCAGGGCGGTGACACGGTGGCGGAAGCGCAATTCGATCAACCCCTTAGCCTCGGCCTCGGCGACGCGACGCAGGAAGGGTTCGAGCACGCCCGGACCTGTGCCCCAGGTGACGTGGAAGCGCGGTACCGAATTGCCATGGCCGGTGGCGAGATAGCCGCCGCGCTCGGCCCAACCGACGACCGGGAACCAGCGCATGCCCTGCTGGTGCAGCCAGCTGCGCTTTTCGCCCGCGGCGAAATCGAGATAGGCATCGGCCCATTGCCTGGGCCAACGATCCTCGTCGCGGTCGAAACCGGCCGAGCCGAACCAGTCCTGCCGGGCAAGAGCGAGCGAATCCCTGATGCGCAGGCGCCGCTGCTCGGGCGAATCGATCAGGAAGAGCCCGCCAAAGGACCAATGCGCCTGGCCCCCCAGCGCGGGCCGCGGCTCCTGCTCGACGATGATCACCTTGCGGCCGGCATCGGCCAGCTCGGCAGCCGCGACGAGGCCGGCAAGGCCGGCTCCGACGATGACCACATCCGCATCGAGCGCCATGCACCCTCCCAGCCGCCGGATTCCCGTTGCGGTTGAGCTTGCCGAGAAATCGCCTGGCCGCAAGGGCATAGATGCGGCGGCGAGCGGAACAGAGGCAGGAGCGACACGTTGCCCAAAGCAACGGGAAAAGCACGCAAGGAGGCGATGATGGCCAAGACCGCCACGAAGCGCAAAGATGACAAGGCACCCAAATCGGTGAAAGCCGCAGCCAAACAGCAGCGGCGCATCCAGAAGGACATCACCCGCGCCGACGCCCGCCCACGCAAAAAGAGGGATGGCGCGGTGCAGGCCGGCGCCCGGCTCTATCCGGTGCCACCGTTCAAGGCCCAGCATCAGGCAAAGCCTGGCTCGGAAGCAGCGCTAGATCCGGCACCGATGTACGATGCGCCCTATTACAAGGGTTCGGGCAAGCTTCAGGGCAAGGTCGCGTTGATCAGCGGCGGCGATTCCGGCATCGGCCGGGCGGTCGCGGTGCTGTTTGCGCGCGAGGGTGCCGACGTCGCGATCCTACACCTTGGCGAGGACGCGGATGCGAAGGGCACTCTTGCCGCGATCGAGAGCGAGGGACGCAAGGGTATAGCTCTCTCCGGCGACGTTCGGAGCTCAGCCTTCTGTCGTGATGCCGTGGCGAAGACCGTGAAGGCGCTGGGCGGGCTCGACATCCTCGTCAACAATGCTGCTTTCCAGGTGCATTCTCCTCGCTTCGAGGATCTGAGCGAGGAACATTTCGACACGACGATCCGCACCAATCTTCATGGCTATTTTCACATGACGCAGGCGGCCTTGCCGCATCTCGGCAAGGGCTGCGCGATCGTCAACACCGGCTCGATCGTTGGGCTGGAAGGCAGCAAGGAGCTGATCGACTACGCCACGACCAAGGGCGGCATCCACGCCTTCACCCGCTCGCTGGCGGCGCATCTGCTACCGCGCGGGATCCGGGTCAACGCCGTCGCGCCGGGGCCGGTCTGGACACCGCTCAATCCGTCGGACCGACCGGCCGAAGCGGTCGCCGAATTCGGGGCGCAGGTGCCAATGAAACGCCCTGCCCAGCCGGAGGAAATCGCGCCAGCCTATGTCTTCCTCGCTTCGCCGCACTGCTCCAGCTACATCACCGGCGAAATTCTCCCGGTGATCGGTGGCCATGGCTAGATCGTTGGGGTGATTAAATATTTGCCGCAGAATGGTCACGAAAGATCTTGGAACGCCTGGCTCTCGCAGCGGTTCTTTTTCCAGGACACATCATCAACCCCTGGAGGATGAGGATGAAACCGCTGAAGATTGGCTTGGTCGCCGGTACACTCGCGCTGTCCTCGGTCGCGGCTCTCGCGCAGGGCGTCGACCTGCGGCCGGAGAACAGCGTTCCGAAATACGAGCGCGGCCCGACCAGCAATGACAACGCGCCCTATCGCGGCGGCACCTACAAGCCCGACGACTATCGCCGAGGCTATGACCGCGGCGGGTATGACGGCGCTCGCTACGACACCATCTCGCAGCGTGAGGCGATCAGGATCGCCCGTCGCAACGGCGTCGCCGAGATCGACCAGGCGCGCTGGAGCGGAAATGCCTGGGTGATCGATGGCAGCGATAGGCGCGGGGACGAGCTGCGCGTCGAAATCAACTGGCGCGGCGAGATCGTCGACGTCGATCGCCGCTGAGGCAGAGATCAGAAGACCGACATGGTGATAACTGGGCGGCCTCCGGGCCGCCTTTTTTACACCGCTCTCGCCACCGTCACGCCGGCGCCGAAGCGCCGCGCGGCGATCAGGGTCAAGATCAGGAAGACAATCAGCGCCAACGCCTGCGCAATCGCAAAGGGCGGCTCGCTCTGGGTCGGAGCCAGATCGTGCAGGACGTTCACCTTGAGGAAAAGCTGGGCGATCAGCACGAAGATCAGCAGGTAAAACGAGAGTACCGCCGTGATCGCGTAGATTCGCCGCCAGACATCGCGCAAGGCGAAGGCGTAGAGCGCCAATCCCGCAAGGGCGAGCAGCACCAGCGAAACCGCGCCGACGATATGTGAGGGCAGCACCCTGTCGAAGGGGAAGGCGTAGCCGGTGGCGCTGCATGCAAAGGCGGTCGAGAGATAGATGCCGTTCCAGCGCGGGCTGAGATGCCCCTTCAGCAGGGCCATCGTCATCGGGAACCCGGCGACGATCGCGATCAGGCTCAGCCAGGTGTGGAAACCGACCAACGTAGTGGGATCAAGCACGAACATGATGAAGCCCCCCCGCTTCAAAAGCAGCACACCATATTGGCAAATTCGGTGCCATCCTGGCGAGGGCCTTGTCGCACTCTCAACCGGCGGTTTCCTCTGCCGTCGCAACGCCGGCGCTCTGCGTCCGGACCGTCGCGAAATAGGAACCGGCGACGATCAGGGCGAAACCTGCCAGCAGGGCGACGGACAACGGTTCTCCCAGCACGGCCACGCCGAGCAGCACCGCCACCGCCGGGTTGAGATAGGCGATGACAGTCGCCCGGGCGGCGCCGACTTCGGCGATGAGCGCAAACAGCAGCTGGAAGGCCAGCGCCGTGCAGAAGACGGCCAGGGCGATCACCGCGAGGCTTGCATCGAGCGTGATCCGGGCCGGCCAGTAAGCGGGAACGAAAGGCAGATAGAGGATCGCAGCGACGATCAGCGAAACGACCACCACCGCGCTCGCCTCGGCTTCGGCGAGCTTCCGCACGACAATGATCGGGCCGATGGCATAGCCGAGCGCGCTCAGCCCCAGCGCCAGCGCCGGCCAGAGTTCGACCGGCTGTTCGTCGAAGCCGAGCAGCGCGACGACGCCGGCAAGGCCAAGGCCGAGCCCGGCGAGCCGTCCGGTTCCGAGACGCTCCTGCGAGAGCACGACACCCAGGAGCGCGGCGATGATCGGCGTCAGCGCGATGATCAGGCCAGCCAGCGAGCTCGTCACCCGCGTCTCGGCGAAGCCGATCAGGAACCATGGCCCGCTGATCTCGACGAGTGTGTAGAGGATCAGCCAGCCCGGCCTGCGAAAGCCAGCCATGACGCCCTTGCCGCGCAAAGCGAAGGGCAGCAGCACCATCGCACCGATGGCGGCGCGGCCGAAGGCGACGATGACCGGATGATAGTCGGCGATCGCGACCCGGATCAGCAGATAGGGCACGCCCCAGATCACGCCGAGGGCGAGAAAGAGGATCAAGGCCTTCCGGCTCATTACGGCGCGCCCTTCCTGAACAGAGCGGTCAGCCAGCGGCCATCGCGGCCTTCGAACGAGCGCGACCAGTGCAAGCTGAGGCCGAGTGCGGCGAGAATGGCGACGATCTCGGAACGTGGCCACAGGGCGACGTAGTATTCGTTGCCCTTCGAGCCGATTTCGGCGGTCTCGCCCTGCCCTTCCCGGAGCGCGAGCAGGAAGACGCCGCCCTCGCGGATCGCCGCCGCGATCCTGGCGAGGATCGCGGGCAGGATTTCGCGCTCGACATGCTGGAGCACGTGCAGTGCGATGACGCCGTCATAGGGGCCGCCGAGCGGATCGCGGATGACGTCGAGGAGCTCGGCCCGGCGGCCGCGCCCCGCCTGAAACTGCACGAAAGAGTCCGCCCCATCGGTGCGCCTGACGGCGAGCCCTCTCTCTTCGAGCCAGTCGGCGTCCCAGCCCGGCCCGGAGCCGATTTCGAGCAGGCGGCTGCCCGGCGGGACGAGCTTCAGCAACTCGACGAGTACCGGCTGGTCATCAGCCCCCGGCTTGGGCGCCGTCGTTTCCGCGTAGTCGTCGGCGCAGCCCTCATAACCGGCGAGGGTCGAGATGTTGGAGGCCGAGCGGCCCGTCTTCCTATCCCGGTTGGGCGTGTCCGACGCCGTCATGCCCCACTCCCGTTGCCGTTGTACTCCAGCGGAATCCAGATCTGCAGGCCGCCAAGCCCGGTGCCCGGATCGAAAGCGTCGTTGTGGAATTCGAGCACGGGGCCGTTCGCCGCATTGAGCCCGGCGGCAGGCAGCGCCTCGTTCCAGATCGCCGTATAGGTATCGAAGATCGTCGAGATGTGGTCGCGATGATCGAAGACCGCGTAGGTCCTCGGTTCGGTCTCCAGATAAGCCAGCGGCTTTCGCGGCGGAGCCGCCGAAATCACCTCGGTGGCGCACATATACTCGAAGCAGCCATCCTCATCAGGCGCGCGGCAGACACCGATCGGTATGCCCGGCGCCTTGTCGGGGATATCGGCATAGTGGTCGCACATGAACGCCTGCCACTGCGCCGGTATCCCGATCGCCGATTCGTATGAGCAGGGAGCGGACAGCCCGACGAGGCGCAGCCGACCCAGTTCCCGCACGGTCGGAATCGGCGTCCGGGCGCGTCCGTTCGTCAACCGCAGCGGCGCGACGAGGCCGAGCCTGTCGGTGCTGCCGCTGTTGCGGACCTCCTCCGGCGTGGCCCCAAACTGATCACGGAAGGCGCGGGTGAAGGCTTCATGCGAGCCGTAGCCGAATTCGAGCGCGACGGAGAGGATGTCGGGAGCACCTGCAGCGAGGCGCTTGGCCGCCTCGCTCAATCGCCGTGCCCGCAGATAGGCCATCACCGGCCAGCCGCTCGCGGTTCCGAAGGCATTGGCGAGATGCGAGCGCGAGACCTTGCAGGCCGCCGCGATCGAGCCCAGCGTCAGCTCATTGCTCGAATTACGCTCGATTACCCAAAGCGCCTTGTCGGCAAGCGACATGCCCCGGCTCCTCCCGCAAGAGCCCCGTGCATATCATCCGCTTCAGCCGGTCGCTTGATCGATCGTCCACAACCGACAGCGCTCTTTCCGGAAGCCACCGCCCCGGAGCCTTCGCTCCGGGGCGGGGTCGTCTCAGTGGCCGATGCCGGTCAGGGCGGCGAAGGCCAGAAGCGTGTAGCCGAGTGCCAGAAGGGCGTAGCCGGCGATGATCATGGTCGGGCTCCGGTTGGGGCCGCGCGCCTCGTCTTGTCGGGCGCTGCGTGCGCCTGGATTGCGGAATGGGACGGAGGAAGAAGCTGCGACGCCTTGGCGGCGTGCATGCCAGAAAGAAGCAAACGACGACCCGAAAGCCACCTCGGCCGGGGCGCCCCGGCCTGTGCTAGCGTCGTAAATTCGATATGCGCGATTTTGGGCCGGAATCAACGACGCCACGAAAATTTCCCGGCGTCGGCAGAACGCTCACTGCGTCAGGCTGACCCTGACGCTCTCGCCTTCCTCTTGCGTCGCGCGCTGCAGCGTCGCCTTGGCCTCGTCGACCTGGCGCTGACGGTTCCAGAGCGCGGCGTAGACGCCATCGGCAGCGAGCAGTTCGCGATGATGGCCGCGCTCGACGATCAGGCCCTTGTCGAGGACGATGATCTCGTCGGCATTGACCACGGTCGAGAGCCGGTGCGCGATCACCAGCGTGGTGCGGCCCTCGCTGACCCGGTCGAGCGCGTCCTGGATCTCCTTCTCGGTGAAGGAATCGAGCGCGGAGGTCGCCTCATCGAGCACCAGCACCGGCGGCCCCTTCAGGATGGTGCGGGCGATGGCGACGCGCTGCTTCTCACCGCCGGAGAGCTTGAGACCGCGCTCGCCGACCGAGGTCTGGTAGCCCTCCGGCAGCGACTTGATGAACCGGTCGATCTGGGCGAGGCGCGCCGCGTCCTCGATCTCGGCCTGCGTGGCTTCGGGCCGGCCATAGCGCAGATTGTATTCGATGGTGTCGTTGAACAGCACCGTGTCCTGCGGGACCATGCCGATCGCCGAGCGCAGGCTGACCTGCTGGACCTCGGCGATGTCCTGGCCGTCGATCAGGATGCGGCCGGATTGCGGCTCGTAGAAGCGGAAGAGCAGGCGCGAGATCGTCGACTTGCCGGCGCCCGACGGACCGACGATCGCGACCGTGCGGCCGGCCGGCACCTCGAAGGAGATGCCGCGCAGGATCGGCCGCTCCGGCACATAGGCGAAGTGGACGTCCTCGAAGGTGACGGTACCGGCGCGGACGTCGAGCGGCGGTGCGCCCGGCTCGTCCTGGATCTCGGGGTCGCGGCCGATCAGCGAAAACATCTGCTCGATGTCGAGCGTCGCCTGCTTGATCTCGCGATAGACGGTGCCCATGAAATTCAGCGGGATATAGAGCTGGATCAGCATGGCGTTGATCAGCACGAAATCGCCGACCGTGTTGGTGCCGGCCTGGAAGCCGCGCACGCACATCACCATCGAGATGGTGAGGCCGATCGCGAAGATCGCGGCCTGGCCGAAGTTCAGCCAGGCGAGCGAGGTGTAGGCCTTGATCGAGTTGCGCTCATAGCGCGCCATGGAGAGGTCGTAGCGGGCGGTCTCGCGCGCCTCGGCGCCGAAATACTTCACCGTCTCGTAATTGAGCAGCGAGTCGATCGCCTTGGCGTTGGCGTCGGTATCGGACTCGTTCATCTGGGCGCGGATGGCGATGCGCCATTCGGTGGCCTTGATGGTGTAGGCCATATAGCCGACCACCATCGTCACCAGCACGACGACATAGCGCCAGTCGAACAGATAAAGCAGCACGGTGACGATCAGGGTGACCTCGATGATCACCGGCACGAGCTGGTTGAGGCCGAGGCGGACCATCTCCTCGATGCCGTTGCGGCCGCGTTCGAGCACGCGGGTCAACCCGCCGGTCTTGCGCTCGAGATGGAAGCGCAGCGAGAGATGGTGGAGATGGCCGAAGGTCTGCAGCGCCAGCGTGCGGACCGCGTGCATGAAGACCGGCGCGAAAATCGCGTCGCGCAACTGCACGAAGGCGGCCGAACCGACGCGGGCGAAGCCGTAGATCACCGTCAGCGCCAGCGGCGCGCCGACCAGGAAGGGCAACCAGTTCGACAGCGAGGTCGGGTTGTTGGCGAGCGCGTCCGTCGCCCATTTGAAGGTGAAGGGCACGCCCATCAGGACGAGACGGCCGATCACCAGCAGCACGAAGGCGGCGACGACGCGCTGGCGCAGATCGGCCCGCTCCGGCGGCCAGAGATAGGGCCAGAGCGCCTTGAAGGTGGCGATGAAGCCGGAGCCGGGCTGGAGCACGGCGGCGCGCGCGAGGGGCGCCGGAACCGGCGTGGCAGGCGAGGACATTGAAATGCTTCCAAATGGAACCGCCGATATAGGTGGATTCTCCAGGGAATGCAGGGGGTGGGAGAAGAAATCCGCATGCTGCCCCGGTTCATTCAATCAGGGCACAGCACCATTCCGCCAAACGATGTCCGCCGGGCGGCTGCTTTCGATCACCAAGCGCGCATTGGGCAGGTCATTGCCCTCGACCCAGGCACGGGCAGTCTCCTCGCTCCGACCGAGATCGGTCCAGCGGGCGAGCAACCGGCGCTCCAGCTCGGCCATGGACACGTCGATGAAGATCGTCAGATCAAAAAGCGGCGCGAGCGCGGACCAGGGCGCCCGGTCGAGCAGGAGGTAGTTGCCCTCGACCAGGATGAGCCGGGCATCGGCGGGGATGATCGCCGCGCCGGCGCGGGCGAGATCAGCCTCCCGATCGAAGAGCGGCACCGCCACATCCCCCTCGCCCGATCGGGTGCGCCGCAGCGTCGCCGCGAGGCCGGCGCAGTCGAAGGTCTCGGGCGCGCCCTTGCGGTTGCGCAGGCCCATATGATCGAGCACGGCGTTGTCGAAATGGAAGCCGTCCATCGGCACCAGCGCCGCCTCGCCTTGCGGCAGCGCCGCGAGCAGGCGCGCGCTCTGCGTCGACTTGCCGGCGCCCGGAGGGCCAGCAAGAGCGATCACGATGCGCCGCATATCGCGCGCCCGCTCGACGATCCAAGCAGCGATGTCTTCGGCAGTCTGCATGATCGATAGCCCGATAGTCTTCACGTCGCGCGACAGGATCGGCGAGAGCCACGACGCCTGCAACCGGACGTTTTCGCCACCAAGCGGCACCGATCAGGCCTTGTTCTCGTCGCAACTGCGATGTCAGACTGGCCTAAAGCCTTTAAAGGCCGAAGCTTGGAGAAGACGCCCATGACACTTGGACACATGACGCTTCGACGCATTCTTCCCGCCGCTTGCGCTCTGGCGTTGCTGCCTGTCGTGCCGGCGCTGGCACAGTCCCGCCCACCGGCACAGATCAAGATCACCAATGCCCGCACCGTGCCGCTGGAGTCGCTGGAGATCACCACCACGGGCGAGCAGGCCCGGCTCGTCGGCAAGCTCGCCAAGCCGCTGGCGCCCGGCAAGAGCATCATGATCAAGCTCAACAAGCCGGCCGGCTGCAGCTACTACCTGCTCGGCAAGTTCAGCGACGAGAGCGAAAGCGACAATGACGGCGTCGATCTCTGCAAGGAGAAGTCGCTGCGCCTGACGGAGTGAGATCCGCGACGCAAACCCTTCTCCCCTCGGGGGAGAAGGTGGCAGCGCGTAGCGCTGACGGATCAGGGAAGGACGGGCGAGCGATAACCGCCTCACCCGGTCGCGCCGCCCTCATCCCCTGCCGGACCTTCTCCCCTGCGCATGTCGGATGTTTCCGATATGCGCCGCCTAGAGTGCCCATCTCGGGCAAGCCCGAGATGGGTGGAAGAAGGAGGCTGACTACGCCGTCGCGCCTTCGCGCATCAGCTTGTAGGTGATCGAGTCGACCAGCGCCTGGAACGAGGCGTCGATGATATTCGCGCTGACGCCGACCGTGGTCCAGCGCTCGCCGGTCTCGTCGGCGGATTCGATCAGGACGCGGGTGACGGCGTCGGTGCCACCCTGGAAGACGCGGACCTTGTAGTCGACCAGCCTCAGGCCCCCGATCAGCGACTGGTAGCGGCCAAGATCCTTGCGCAAGGCAAGGTCGAGCGCGTTGACCGGGCCGAGCGCGCTTTCGGCGACCGAGATCAGCGATTCCTTGCCGACCTTCACCTTGACGATCGCCTCCGAGAAGGTGACGAGCTCGCCCAGTGCGTTGTAGCGGCGCTCGACATTGGCGGTGAAGCGCTCGATCTCGAAATAGGCCGGCAGTTCGCCGAGGATGCGCTTGGCGAGCAGATAGAACGAGGCGTCGGCGCCCTCGAAGGCGTAACCCTGCGCCTCCTTCTCCTTCAGCTCCTCCAGCACGCGCGACAGGCGCGGATCGTCGCGGCCGATGGTGACGCCGATGCGCTCCAGCTCGGCGACGAGGTTCGACTTGCCGCCCTGGTCGGAGACCAGCACTTTCCGGACATTGCCGACCAGATCGGGCGCGACATGCTCGTAGGTGCGCGGGTCCTTCAGCACGGCCGAGGCATGGATGCCGGCCTTGGTGGCGAAGGCCGAGGCGCCGACAAACGGTGCGTGCCGATTCGGCGCGCGGTTCAGCATCTCGTCGAGGGCACGCGAGACATGGGTGAGCTCGCCGAGCTCGGCCTCGCCGACGCCGAGGCTGAAGCGGCGATTGTAACGATCCTTGAGCTTCAGAGCGCCGATCAGCGTGACGAGATTGGCGTTGCCGCAGCGCTCGCCGAGCCCGTTGAGCGTACCCTGGATCTGGCGGACGCCTGCTTCGACCGCGGCCAGCGAATTGGCGACGGCGCAACCGCAATCGTCATGGGCGTGAATGCCGAGATTGTCGCCGGGAACGACCTTGGCGACTTCGGCGACAATCCTCCCGACCTCGTCCGGCAGCGTGCCGCCATTCGTGTCGCAGAGCACGACCCAGCGAGCGCCGGCCTCGTAAGCCGCACGAGCGCAGGCGAGTGCATAGTCGGGATTGGCCTTGTAGCCGTCGAAGAAGTGCTCGCAATCGAGCATCACCTCGCGGCCGGCGGCCTTGGCGGTGGCGACGCTGTCACGGATGCCGTCGAGATTGTCCTCGAGCGAGATCTCGAGCGCGACATGGACGTGATAGTCCCAGCTCTTGGCGACGAAGACGATGGCGTCGGCCTTGGCGTCGAGCAGCGCGGCGATGCCGGGATCGTTGGACGCCGAGCGCCCTGCCCGCTTGGTCATGCCGAAGGCGGCGAACTTCGCGCGCTGTGTCGGCTTCTCACCGAAGAAGGCGGTGTCGAGCGGGTTGGCGCCGGGATAGCCGCCCTCGACATAGTCGATGCCGAGCTTGTCGAGCAGGCCGGCGACCGCGCGCTTGTCGTCGAGCGAGAAGTCGACGCCCGTGGTCTGGGCGCCGTCGCGCAACGTCGTGTCGAAGAGGTGGATGCGCGCGAGCGCCGCTTCGTCGGCCTTGCGCGGCGCGGCCTCGGCCAGCGTTGCGGGAGCCGAGGTGCTCATAGCCTGGACCTCAGCCGATAGCGCAGCACCTTCGGCATCACCATGGCGAGCATGACGAGCTTCATCGCGATCGAGAGCGAACCGCGCTTGCGGATCTTGGGGGCTTCGGTGGTCATTGTTCTTGGTGTTCTTTCAATGGGGTAGCGCAACGCCGCAATGCGGCGACAGGTTCAAGGCTTTCTCTGGGAGGTGAAGCTACCGCTTCACCTCCCAGCTGGTAATCAACTCGCCGGAGGCCGGGTTCTTGCCGTCCATGAGCACGATGCCCATCGCGACGAGCTCGTCGCGGAGGCGATCGGATTCGGCGAAGTTCTTCGCCTTGCGGGCAGCCAGACGAGCGGCGATCAAGGCTTCGACCTTCGCACGCAAGGCATCGTCGATCTCGGCAGCTGCGACCTCCGGCAGGGCGATGCCGAGCAAGGCAAGGCTCGCCTTCAGGCCGGCATTGTCGCCGGCCTTGCGCAGGGCGTGCAGCTCGGCCAGCACCTGCGAGGTGTTGAGATCGTCCGCAAGCGCTTCGATCACGCCGGCCGGAACCTGCCCGGCTTCCGCCTCTCCGGCAGCGGCCGCCCAATCGGCCAGCGTCTTCTCCGCCTCCTCCAGCGCCTTCACCGTCCAGTCGATCGGCTGGCGGTAATGGGTCTTGAGCATGGCAAGACGCAGCACCTCACCGGGCCATGTGCGCCCGCCGAAGGTGTTGGTCGCCAGCAGCTCGTTGATGGTGACGAAGTTGCCGAGCGACTTCGACATCTTCTCGCCTTCGACCTGCAGGAAGCCGTTATGCATCCAGATATTGGCCATGCGCGGCGCGCCCTCGGCTCCGCCGAAGGCGCAGCAACTCTGGGCCAGCTCGTTCTCATGATGCGGGAAGACGAGGTCGATGCCGCCGCCATGAATGTCGAAGACATTCCGGGCGGGATCGTCGCATTGCAGGCCACCGCCGAACGGCTCTAACAGCGCCTTCATCGACATGGCCGAGCACTCGATATGCCAGCCGGGGCGGCCGGGCGTGGCGATACCGGCCGGCGACGGCCAGCCCGGATCGATGCCGGCGCGGCTCGGCTTCCACAGCACGAAATCCATCGGATCGCGCTTGTAGGGCGCGACGTCGACGCGGGCGCCCGAGATCATCTCGTCAAGCGAGCGCCGAGCGAGCGAGCCGTAGCGCGGCGCATCCTTCAGGCCAGCCACAGCCGGCACATGGAAGAGCACATGCTCCTCAGCGACATAGGCGATGCCGCGGGCGATCAGGCGCTCGATGATCGCCTTCATCTCCTCGATATGGCCGGTCGCGCGCGGCTCGTCGTCGGGGCGCAGGTTGCCGAGCGCATCGACATCGGCGTGGAACTGCGCCGTGGTCGTCTGCGTGACCTTCGCGATCGCCTCGTTCAGGGGCAGATCGGGATAGTCGCGCGCCGCGCGGGCGTTGATCTTGTCGTCGACGTCGGTGAGGTTGCGCGCATAGCGGACATGGCCCTCGCCATAGACATGCCGCAGCAGCCGGTAGAGCACGTCGAAGACGATGACCGGCCGGGCATTGCCGATATGGGCGTAGTCATAGACCGTCGGGCCGCAGACATACATGCGCACGTTCTGGGGATCGACGGGGGCGAAGACCTCCTTCGTCCGCGTCAGCGTGTTGTAGAGCCTGAGAGTCGGCTGCATCGAAGCGGTGTCCTGACGAGAAAGCGACAAAAACGGCGTATCCTGGCCGCTGGCCGGGGCGCTGTCTGTCTTTTCGTTGGGACGAGGACGTGAGCAGCCGGCCAGCGAAAGCTAGCGGCAAATAATGCAGATAATGGCGAGGGCTCGCGTCATCATGCCGTGATGGATGCCCGTCATGTGCGCTTACGTCAAGTGGCAGCTTGGCAACGGTCCGCCGGCGTCTCGCCTCCGTCCCGCGATTTGCGCTCTCTTCGCCGCAATGCCGCCACAAGCGGAAGACGGTTTGCGCGCAACGAAGATTGCCGCGGGTTCACGCGGTCTTAACCAATTGGAACCAGTTTGAGATGTCGCAGGTTCAAAACCGGTCGAAGCTCAGGGACATCATCATGCGCCGCGCCGTCGCTCTGGTCGGGCTGTTCGGAATCATCGGCGCCGGCATGTCGCTGGCCTTGCTGCCCGCAACGGGAACAGTCGCCGCCCCCAAGGCCGAGCGCACCTATCTGATCCCGGCCGGAGACGGCTACGGTGTCGCCGACTGCATTTCCAGCAAGTCGGAATGCGGCCAGATCGTCGCCGACGCCTGGTGCGAATCGCAGGGTCATCGGACCGCCACTGCCTATGGCGTCGCCGCCCGCGAGGACATCACCGGCTCGACCCCGCGCCCGGCGAACGTGGCGCAAACCGAATTGCCGCTGACGATCACCTGCGGGGGTTAATCCCGACGGGCGAGTTTTCGCCGGATCGACGCAGGCCCTACCTTACGGCAGCCGCAAATTCTGGCGCGGCTGAACAGGAGGGTCGCCGATCATGGTTCGTCCAGCTCTCGCTGCAATCCTCGCGCTGGCGACACTCCTGCCCGCCGAGGCCTTCGAGGGCCGCTACCGGATGCTCGGCGGCAGCATGACGATCCGCCCAGCCGGCGCCGGCATGCTCAAGGTCGATGCCGAGATCGGGAGCCGGAGCTGCGTCGGCGTCATCTCCGCCCGCGGCCGCGCGCAAGGCGACCGGCTCGTGGCCGAAGCCATGGAGTATGGCGAGATCTGCCGTCTCGAGATTCGCCGCAAGGGCCGCGTTCTCACGGTGACGGAGAGCGGCTCCTGCACGCCGTTCCACGGCGCGAACTGCAACTACACGGGCAGCTACACGCTCCGCTAGGAGCGGGCGCCCTGGGCGCCCCTCACCTCACCCATTCCGAGCATTTGGGTACGTCGCCGCTTGTGCCCCAGGGCATGATCGGCACGCTCGATGTCGAGTTCTGCGGCGAGCCGTCGATCAGCTTGTCGGTGTAGACCATGTAGATCAGGACGTTGCGCTTGGCGTCGCAGCCACGCACGATCTGCATCTTCTTCCAGATCAGCGAGCGGCGCTCGCGAAAGACGACATCGCCCTGCGAGGCCTTTTCCTTGAAGCGGATCGGGCCGATCTGCCGGCAGGCGAGCGAAACGTCGGAAACCTCCTCGGCGACGCCGAACATGCCGGAGACCCCGCCCTTCTCGGGTACGGTATAGTGGCAGGCGACGCCCTCGACCACGGGATCGTCGACGCCGTAGACAGCGAGCTTGTCGTCCGGGGTCAGCATCTTCCAGACCGTCGATTTCTTGAAGATCAGGTCCTCCTGCGCTGTGGCCGGTACAGCGACGCCAGCGAGCGCGAGCACCGCCGAGGCGGCGAGAAGACAACGACGAAAGCTCATACAGATTCTCCCAGAGCGTTCCCGAGGGACAGCCGGCACGATATGGGATGGCCCGCGCGCCCGCACCAGTGCAGGCACGAGCAATCCTCGAACGATACGACAGGGCGACGACCATGCTGCCGGTGCTGGAGACCGAGCGCCTTCTGCTGAAGCCGCGGACCGAAGCCGATCTCGACTTCGTCGCGGCACTCAATACCGATCAGGAGGTGATGCGCCATATCGCGGCGGTGGGCGACCCGGCGATGGGGCGCGAGGGCGTTGCGGCGCGCAGCTTCCTGCATGTCGCACGCGGGCTCGGCTACTGGACGGTGTTCGCCCGCACCGATGAAAGCGAGCCGCTCGGCTATGTCGGGCTGATCCCGTGGCGCGCCGAGCTAGAGGCTGGAACCGCCGAGCTCAGCTATCGCTTCGCCGTCAGGCACTGGAGACAGGGTTATGCCTCCGAAGCGTCGGGGCGATTGGTGCGGCACGGCTTCGATGCGCTGGGCTTGCCGGCGATCGCGATTGTGACGCATCCGGAGAATGCGGCATCGCTGCGCCTCGCCGAGAGACTGGGTTTCGAAAGCGACACCACCCGTGATTCAGTGACGATCGGCTACCCGCCGGTCCCGGCCGCCTGCTTCCGCCAGACGGTGACTGCGTGCCAGCCGCGCGTTCAGCCCACGATCGGCTTGAACGCCAGATAATAGGCCGCGATCGCGCCAATGAAGCCGAGCCCGGTCAGGACGAGCTTCAGCCGGGTGAAGCCGCTGGCGATGGCGACGGTGCCGTCGTCGAGGGTCGGGAAACGATCGAGGAGACGCGCGATGGCGAGGTTTTCGACGATGTCGCAAAGCCCGCCGAAGAGCCAGCCGCCGCCGCACAGGGCCGCCACCCACCAGGGATAGCCGCGCATCGACAGGCCGGTGACGATCAGCGCTCCGACGACCGTATAAACCAGCGCGAAGGCGAGATCGGCCGGCAGCAGCTTGTTGCGGTAGATCGCCCGGCGCTCGGGGCCATAGAGCGAGAACAGCTTCTCGACATCCGCCTTGGTGAAGCCGTCAAAATCACTCTCCAAGGCCCGGTCGACCTTGAGGCTACGTGCCCAGAGCCAGGAGAGCAGCAGCGTCAGCACCACCAGCGCCGGCCCCCAGAAGAAGAAACCGAGCGGGATCAAGGTGGAGTAGAAGGTCGGCAGATCTTCCATCAGGCTCACGGCTCCAGAATGTCGTGAGCCGAACCTAGCTCGCCTCGCGCGCCAACGCCACGGCTTCGCGCAGCACCTCTTCGTCGCCGATCTGGTTGGCGAGGATCAGGACGAGGCGGGTATTGAATGCGGCGCTCGCCCGCTCGCCGAGATCACGATGCGCCTGGGCGAGCAGGCGGAAGGCGGCGTCGGGATCGGCGAAGCGCGATTCGCGCGCGAGCTTGCCCGCAGGCGACGTGGTAGCCACTGCATTCATCCCCTGCCCTCCATCCGCGCGATCGCAGCATCAATCGCCGCCCGATTCGGCTTCCGGAACCGGGCGGCGACATGTCCGTCCGGCCGCAGCAGCACGGCTGCGCCGCCTTCCAAGGCATAGCGCTGGCGCAATGTCCCATCGCCCGCCGCCGGCTCGATGGCCAGCACGCCAGCAGGGGCAATATCGGCTGCGCCATCGCCGAGCAGGATCGCCTGCCCCATCGAGAAGGCCTCGCTCAGCCAGGCGTGAGAAGCACCGGCCAGCGGCGCGTCGAGAAAGGGCGTGCCGGGCGGCAGGCCGCCCTCCCAGCCTTCATCCTCGCCCGACAACGTCGAGCCGGCATAGGCCGAGGGCAGCGACAGCCGACCGGAATTGACGAAGCGCTTGGCGAAGCCGGTCAGCGGCGCCAGCGACAGTGCCGCCTCGCGCAAGAGGCGCTCGCCCGGCGAGCGCGGCGCGATGAAATCGGTCGCCCGCGTCGAGTTCAGGATATTCTCGTCTGCGGCTGCGACACGCTCGCTGTCATAGCTGTCGAGCAGCGAAGCCGGGCTCTTGCCCTGCACGACCAGCGCCAGCTTCCAGCCGAGATTGTCGGCGTCCTGGATGCCGGAATTGGCGCCGCGGGCACCGAAGGGCGAGACCTGATGGGCAGCATCGCCGGCGAAGATCACCCGGCCATGCAGAAACCTGTCGAGCCGGCGGCACTGGAAACGGTAGACCGAGACCCATTCCAGCGCGAAGTCGCCATGGCCGAGCATGCGCTCGATCCGGGGGCGCACGATCTCCGGCTGCTTCTCATGGTCCGGATCGGCATCGGGACCGAGCTGGAGATCGATGCGCCAGATATCGTCGGGCTGCTTGTGCAGCAGCGCCGACTGGCCGGAATGGAAGGGCGGATCGAACCAGAACCAGCGCTCGGTCGGGAACGGCGCGGTCATCTTCACATCGGCGATGAGGAAGCGGTCCTCGAAGGCCTCGCCGCGGAACTCCAGGCCGAGCAGGCCACGCGTCGGCGAGCGGGCGCCATCGCAGGCGATCAGCCAGTCGGTTTCGAGAGCATAGTCCCCGTCCGGTGTGGCGATGGTGAGCGTCGCACCGTCCGCGCGGTTGTCGAGCCCGGCCAGGCGACTGCTCCAGCGCAGATCGACCAGCGGCTCTGCCAGGACAGCCTCGACCAGCGCCGCCTCGACATAGAATTGCTGGAGATTGATGAAGGCCGGCTGCTTGTGACCCCCCTCGGGCAGAAGGTCGAACGCGTAGAGCTCGGCCTCACCGCGGAAGACCCGGCCCTTCTGCCAGGTGACGCCCTTCTCGACCATCGCCTGGGCGAGCCCGAGCCGGTCGAATATCTCGAGCGTGCGCTTGGCGAAGCAGATGGCGCGCGAGCCCTCGCCGATCCGGTCGGCATCGTCGATCAGCACGACCGGGACCTGCCGGCGCGCCAGATCGAGCGCCAGCGTCAGCCCGACCGGGCCGGCGCCGACGATGACGACGGGGTGCCGGGCGGGTTTGGGGGCATCCTGATCGGCGCTCCGGCGATAGGCGAACTGGCGGAAGGGCTGCATGCGACGATGCCTTCAGCCCCGCAGGTCCAGCCACATCTGGCGGTCGCGCTCGTCGGTCCAGATGCGCGGATGGTCGAGGCCGCCGGCCTCGTCATAGGCGCGGGTGACGTTGAAGGGCAGGCAGTGCTCGAAGATCACCCAGTCGCCATAGGAGGGCTTCAATGTGTCGTGGACGCGCTCGAAGGTCTCGCGTAGCGAGCGGCCGGCGGCGACATGGCCCTTCACCGCCTCGAACAGGTCGGAGAGGAAGGCGCGCGTGCCCTTGATGCCATCGGCGACCATGCCGCGATTGGTCAGCGCGGCGCCGCGGCCCGGCACCATCGCAGCCGGCGCGAAGGCGGCGAGTGCATCGAGCGTCGTCGGCCAGTCGGTGAAATGGGCATCACCGCAATAGGGCGTCGCGCCATATTCGACGAGGTCGCCGGCGAAGATCACATTGGTGTCGGGCATCCAGGCGACGATGTCGCCAGCGGTATGCCCGCGGCCAAGTTTCATCAGCCGGACCTCGCGCTTGCCAAGCCAGATCGAGGCGTTGTGCGAGAAGGTCGTGGTCGGCCAGGTCAGTCCGGGGCGGATCGAGTCAGCACCTTGAAAGAGCCGCGGAAAGCGGCCGATCTCGCTCGCCTTGTCCTCCTCGCCGCGCTCGACGATCATCGCCCGCGCCGCATCCGACGAGACGATCTCCTTCGCGCCATAGGCGGGCGCGCCGAGCACGCGCACCGCGTGGTAATGCGAAAGCACGACATGGCTGACCGGCTTGTCGGTGACCTCGCGAACCCTCGCGATGACACGCTCGGCCATGGTCGGCGTCGCCTGCGCATCGAAGACGAGCACGCTGTCGTCGCCGACGACGATGCCGCTATTGGGGTCGCCCTCGGCGGTATAGGCGTAGACGCCCTTGCCGATCTCGTCGAAGGAGACGGTCTTCTCGCCGAGATCGGCGGTGGAGGCGAAAGCGGGGGAGGACATGGAACTACCTCGTAAACGTGTCGATACTGACGTCATGCTCGGGCTTGACCCGAGCATCTCAGGCCGCGAAAGGCGCTGAAAAGCGCCTTCTCCTCAGAAGATTCTCGGGCCCGCGCTTCGCTTCGCCCGAGAATGACGATCGGGCTTCATCCCGCATGCGGCAGGATGTCCTGCTCGATCGCGCCGAAGATCGAATGGCCGGCAGCATCCTTCATCTCGATGCGGACACTGTCGCCGAAGCGCAGGAACGGCGTCTTCGGCGCGCCGTTCCGTATGGTCTCGACCATGCGCTGCTCGGCGATGCATGCATAGCCGAGCCCGCCTTCCGCGACCGGCTTGCCCGGCCCGCCATCGGCATCTCGGTTCGAGACCGTGCCGGAGCCGACGATGGTGCCGGCGACGAGCGGGCGGGTCTTGGCCGCATGGGCGATCAGCACACCGAAATCGAAGGTCATGTCGACACCGGCCTCGGGCTTGCCGAAAGGCTTGCCGTTGACCTGGGCGAGCAATGGCAGGCTGAGCTTGCCATCCTTCCAGGCCGAGCCAAGCTCGTCCGGCGTGACCGCCGCCGGCGAGAAGGCCGAGGACGGCTTTGATTGAAGGAAACCAAAGCCTTTGCCCAATTCGTTCGGAATCAGATTCCGCAAGCTCACGTCATTGACGAGCATGACGAGGCGGATGAGGCCCCTCGCCTCCTCCGGCGTGACGCCCATCGGCACGTCGCCGGTGACGACCGCGATCTCCGCTTCGAGATCGATGCCGTAGTCCTCGCTGGCGAGCTTCACCGCCTCGCGCGGGCCGAGGAAGGAATCGGAGCCGCCCTGGTACATCAGCGGGTCGGTCCAGAAGCTCTCGGGCATCTGCGCGCCCCTTGCCTTCCGGACCAGCTCGACATGGTTCACATAGGCCGAGCCGTCGACCCACTGATAGGCACGCGGCAGCGGCGAAGCGCAGTCATGCTCGTGGAAACGGAAGAACGGCACCGAGCCGTGCTCCAGGCTCTCGGCGAGATCGGCGAGGCGCGGCGCGCAGCGATCCCAGTCGTCGAGAGCCCCCTGCAGCGTCGCGACGACCGGGAAGGCGTCGGTCGCGCGGGTCAGATCGCCGGAGACGATGACGAGGCGGCCATCCCGGCCGTGCATGAGGGATGCTAGTTTCATCTCTTTTCAATCCTCGCCGAACAGTGATGATGGCAGCAAACCGATCCTCGGGAGGAAAGTCCATGCAACGCCGTATGTTTTTGAAGACGGGCGCGCTCGCCGCGGCCGCCGCGCCGATCGCGATGCCGGCGATCGCGCAATCGATGCCTGAGATAAAGTGGCGCCTGACCTCGAGCTTCCCCAAGCAGCTCGACACGATCTACGGCACCGCCCAGCAGTTCGCGAAGTTCATGGGCGAGGCGACCGACGGCAAGTTCCAGATCCAGACCTTCTCGGCCGGCGAGATCGTGCCCGGCCTGCAGGCGCTCGACGCCGTCACCTCCGGCACGGTCGAATGCGCGCATACGCCGACCTATTTCTATATCGGCAAGGAGCCGGCGCTCGGCCTCGGCACCGGCATTCCCTTCGGCCTCAACGCCCGCCAGCAGCACAGCTGGTGGTATTTCGGCGGCGGCGAGCAGATCATCAACGGCGCGCTGGCCAAGTTCAACGCCTACTCGATCCCCTGCGGCAATTCCGGCTGCCAGATGGGCGGCTTCTTCCGCAAGGAACTGAAGGGCGTCGAGGACCTCAAGGGCCTGAAGTTCCGCATCGGCGGCATGGGCGGCTCGGTGCTGGCCAAGCTCGGCGTCGTGCCGACGCAGATCGCGCCCGGAGACGTCTACCCGGCGCTGGAGCGCGGCACGATCGATGCCGCCGAGTTCGTCGGCCCCTATGACGACGAGAAGCTCGGCTTCGTGAAGGTCGCGCCCTATTACTACTATCCCGGCTGGTGGGAGGGCGGCGCCATGCTGCACCTCGTCATCAACCAGGAGCAGTGGAACAAGCTGCCCAAGCACTATCAGGCGATCGTGCAGAACGCCTGCGAAGCCGCCAACAACTGGATGCTGGCGAAGTACGACTTCGTGAATCCGGGCGGCCTGCGCAAGCTGATCGCCCAGGGCGCGCAGCTCAAGGCCTTCCCGCAGCCGATCATGGAAGCCTCGCTCAAGGCGGCCGAGGAGTACTATGCCGAGACCTCGGCCAAGAGCGAAGTCTTCAAGAAGGGCTATGAGTCGATGGTCGCGTTCCGCGGCGAGAACCTGCTCTGGTGGCAGGTCGCGGAACTCTCCTACGACGCCTTCATGAACCGGCTGCGTTCGCGCTGACCGACAGCCATCGCTCCGGAGCGCGCCGGCAGCGCGCTTCCGGGGCCGATGGTCCCGCCGGGAGACGCCCGCTTCACGCATGGGCAGGCGCAATCCCGATCCACCGGCAGAAACCTGGACGAACCGCGGCCTGCAAGCTCATCGTTGTTCCTCCCATGGCGGCCGCTTTGACAGGCGCTGCCGTTCGGTAATGATCGCGCCGCAGCCTCTGCGGCTTTCTTTCACTCCAGTTAGTTACATGTGCAACTAATGTCAACGAAGCAAAAGCCCGCCGAACGCGCCCTGCATCTCGAGCAGTTCCTGCCTTATCGGCTCAATGTCGTCGGCTTTTTCGCCAGTCGGGCGCTCGGCCGGGTCTACGGCACGCGCTTCGGCATCGGCATCCCGGAATGGCGGGTGATCGCGCAGCTCGGCGAGTTCGGGCAATTGACCTCGCGCGACATCGGCGAGCTCTCGCAAATGCACAAGACCAAGGTCTCGCGGGCGGTCTCCGAGCTCGACAAGCGCGGATTGGTGACGCGCAGCGAGAACCGGGCCGACCGGCGCGAGGCCTTCATCGCCCTCACGGCCGCCGGCCAGCGCATCTACGCCCAGATCGTGCCGCTGGCGCTGGCTTTCGAGGAACGCTGGATCGAGGGGATCTCAGCCGATGAGCTGCGCGTCTTCGAGCGCGTGCTGGCGGTGCTGACCGAGCGCGGACGCCATCTCGCCGGCGCCTATCAGACAGAGGAAGCCTGATCTCGAAACCGTGATCCGGCCGCCGATTTGCCGCAGCGGACGCGATATGCGATGCGCTTGGGCGAATAGACGGTGCGTCGAATCGCCGTTTCGGCCCGGTTGCAACGCGCCTCCTTAGTTCCGTCGCGTTTCTGGCATGTGCTTCTCCGGTGCGGGCAGTCACTGCCGGCACCGGACGAGTCACAGGGATAGCACTCTGCCTTCGATGATTTTCGCTTCGCTCCGACGCGCATTCGCTCCGGCGCTGGCTTTCGCCGCGCTGACGAGCGCAGCCGTGGCGCAGTCGCCGGCTTGCGACAACTGGCGCGCCGAGCTCTCCAGCCTGCAGGGTCAGCGCGGCGGCGATGCTCGCGCCGCCCAGGCGGCGCAGCGCGTTGCCGGCCAGCTGGCGCAGCTCTCCAACCAGTACCGGGCCATGGGCTGCGATCGCGGCGGCTTCCTGTTCTTCGGCGACGCCCCTCCACCGCAATGCGGCGGCATCCGCGCCCAGCTGGGCGCGCTCCAGTCGCAATATGCGCAGCTCCAGCAGCAGGCCCAGGGCGGCGGCATCGAGCAGCGCCGCGCCCAGCTTGCCGCGCTGATCAACAACAACTGCCGCGCCCAGCCGCGCGGCTTCTTCGAGACGATCTTCGGCATCGAGCCGCGCCGCGGCGAGATCGATTCCACCTTGCCCGAGCTCGACCCCGACGAGCCGCGCGAGCCGACCGAGGGGGGAGCACGTCAGGGCGGGCCTTATTCGGTCTGCGTGCGCAGCTGTGACGGCTACTTCTTCCCGCTCGCCAACAGCCCGGGCGGCCGCGAGAGCCAGGACGAGATGTGCCAGTCGCTCTGCCCGGGTACCGAGACGCTGGCCTATGGCATGAGCACCGGCGGCGACATCCAGAACGCGGTGGCGCGCAGCACCGGGCAGCCCTATTCGTCCCTGCCGAACGCGCTGAAATACACCCGCAGCTTCGACGCCTCCTGCACCTGCCGGGCCCAGGGGCAAAGCTGGGCCCAGACCCTGCAGAACGCCGAGCAGATGCTCGAGCAGCGCAAGGGCGACATAATCGTCACCGAGCAGCGCTCGCAGGAAATGTCACGGCCAAAGCCCGAGCAGCCGCAACGCGGCAAGAAGGGCGCTGCCGCCAATACGGCGGAAGCCAAGCCGAACACGCCGCCAACCCCGGCGCCGACCACGCTCCAGGCCGCCCCCGGCGACGAGCCGGCTTCGGACTCCAATGTCCCGACCGCCAGCACCGAATCCGCCGGCGTCGGCCCGCAGCGCATCGACGGCGAGAAGACCTTGCAACAGGGCGACGGGCTGAAGCGCGAGAGCAAGAGCGTCACCGGCGAGCGCCGCACCGTGCGGATCGTCGCGCCGAACCTCGCGCCCAATCTCGGCGCCGGGGCGACGGCGCGGCCGTGATCGCCCCAAATCAAGCCGTCAACTTCGCCAGCAACTGCCCATAGTCGTCGAAGATCAGGTCTGGCCCGCAGGCTCGCAAGGATGCCCCGGTGTTGTAACCGAAGGTCACTGCCCCGGAGGCGATGCCGGCTCGCCGTGCCGCATCGATGTCGCGAATTTCATCTCCGATCGCGATCACCTGCCGCCGGTGAACTCCGGCCTGCCGGATAACGGCCTTGAACTTGGCGCTCTTGCCCCAGAGCGACGCACCGCAGCCGAAATGGCTCACATGAGCCGAGGCCCGGCCGAGCGTACGGCGAATGACAGCTTCGCTATTCGAGCTGGCGATGGCGATCGTGACATTGCTCGCGGCCAGGCGCGCGAGCATCGACTCGGCCCCCGGGAAGAGCGCCACCGCATCCCCGGCTTCGGCACTCAGCTTGCGCATATGCATCGCGATTGCCGGCATCTTCCACTGGGGAACGCCGAGGCGGGCAATGATCTGGCGCGAATCGAGCCCGCGAAGCTCGTCAGCCTCGCCCTCTGTAACCTCGCGGAAGCCGAACTGCCGTGCGGTCTGGTTGAGCACCGAACAGAACCACGGAAAGCTGTCGGCCAGCGTTCCGTCATAGTCGAAGATCGCAAGAGAATAGGCAGGCATCGCGGAGACCGATCTTATGGGCTCGGGTGATTGCCGGACGCTTCCGCGCGCGTCAATGCGGGCTCCGATCAGCGGCCATTGATCTGTCGTCGCCGCAGACCACCGCCCTCATTGCCGACATCTCTATGCCCGCGGCCATAAAGTTCCCGCCCACGCCATGCGCCAGAAGCAACTCAGACCAAATCTCTCCTCGCTGACTGGCGTAGAGCGCAAGGCGTAGACCAACGTATTGCTGCCGGCGCCCGCTGCTGCTCGCGCCGCCTTTCAGAACGCGGAGCGAGCCACATGTCCGATCCAGCAATCGCCACGCCTGCCCCATCGCAGGGCCTCGACGTCGCCGATACGGCGCGACGCTTGAAGGCGATCTTCATCGGCTCGGTGGGCAACCTCGTCGAGTGGTACGACTTCTACGCCTACACCGCCTTCGCACTCTATTTCGCGCCGAAATTCTTCCCCTCGCATGATCCCGTGGTGGTGCAACTCAACGCTGCGACGCTGTTCGCCGCCGGCTTCATCGTGCGCCCCATTGGCGGCTGGCTGTTCGGCCATATCGCCGACCGCTACGGACGACGGCTGTCATTGACAGTCTCGGTGCTGATGATGTGCTTCGGCTCGCTGATCATCGCGCTGACGCCGACCTATGAGACGATCGGCTTCGCCGCGCCGGTGCTGCTGGCGCTGGCGCGGATCATCGAGGGCCTCAGCCTCGGCGGCGAATACGGGGCGAGCGCGACCTACCTGACCGAGATCGCCCACCCCGACCATCGCGGCTTCTATTCGAGCTTCCAATACGTGACGCTGATCGGCGGGCAGCTCACCGCCATCCTGGTGCTGCTGCTCCTGCAGAACGTCTTCCTGACCCATGAGCAACTGGTCGACTGGGGCTGGCGCATACCCTTCGTGATCGGCGCGATGCTGGCGGTGACCGCCATGTTCATGCGCCGGCACATGCACGAGACGGAAGCCTTTGCCGAGGCCAGCAAGACCAAGAAGAAAGAGAGCTCGCTGCGCGGCCTGCTGAAATACCCGCGCGAAGTCGCGATCGTGGTCGGGCTGACCGCCGGCGGCACCGCCGCCTTCTACACCTTCACCACCTACATGCAGACCTTCGTGAAACAGACCGTCGGCCTCACCGACATCACCACCACCTATGTGATCGCAGGATCGCTGATCTTCGCCTCGATCCTGCAGCCGCTCTACGGCATGCTGTCCGACCGGATCGGCCGCAAGCCGCTGCTGATCTTCTTCGGCGTCGCAGGGACGCTGCTGACCGTGCCGATCCTGACGACGCTGGCGCAGACCAAGTCGCCCTGGGTCGCGTTCCTGCTGATCTCAGGCGCCTGGCTCTTCGTCGCCGGCTACACCTCGATCAATGCGGTGGTGAAGGCGGAACTGTTCCCGACCTCGATCCGCGCCACCGGCGTCGCCGTGCCCTATGCGCTGACCGTCTCGATCTTCGGCGGCACCGCCCCGGCGATCGCCCTGTTCTTCAAGCAGCAGGGCCACGAGCAGTGGTTCTACTACTACCTCTCAGGCGTGATCTTCATCTCGCTCCTGGTCTATTCGACCATGCGCGATACCAAGCATCAGACAGCGATGGATCGGCACGAGTGATCACCACGCTCAGCCTTCAGGATCGCACCGGTAGCCCATAGCAGCGCAATACTGCGGCAACGCCACGTCCCCAACTTCGCCGCCACCGATATCGGCGGCGAGGTCGAAGACCGTGATAAGCTATTTGCCGACTGTTCTGCTGCAGAGCCCGACATGGCGCTCGGCGCTTCTGGGTTACGGAGGCCCTTGCCTATCCTTATCGTTGGCACTGGCCGCTGCCGGCTGTGCGTCCGTCCCGCCCAAACCGGCCGGCACCCTCTCGACCTACGGAAATCTCGGCGAGGAGAAGGGCAAGCTGTCCAAATCCCGGACCTATGTCGACGGGCTGGCCCTCGTCGGCGCGAAGACGGCCCGGATCGTGCCGACGAGCTTTTCCGCGAGCGCCCGCCAAGCGGTGAAAACGCCGGCGGAGCGGACTCTGGTCACCAATGTGCTCGACCGGGAGCTCTGCATCGCGCTGAGCGACAAATACGAGATGGTGCCACCGACACAGCCGGCCGACCTGACCGTGCGGGCAGTGATCACCGACATCGTGCTGACCGACAAGACGATGGCGGGCGTCTCGACCGCGGTGACGCTGGGTAGCGGTTTCGTCTTGCCGGTGAGCATTCCGCGTCTTCCGGTCGGGCTGGGCGGATTGTCAGTCGAAGCGGAGGCGGTCGACCGCAAGGGGGTTCAGCGAGCGGCAATGGTCTGGGGGCGCGGCGCCAATTCGATCCAGAACTCGCCGTTGGTGTCCGAAGTCGCCGATGCCTATGGCCTGGCCACGAAATTCGGCAGCGAGTTCTCGCAGATCCTGGTGGAAGGCGAGGAGAAGGACGGGATCGACCTCTCCCTGCCCTCTCGCCAGAGCGTCAAGTCCTGGTTCGGCGGCGAGCACAAATACCCGGCCTGCGAGGCCTATGGCAGGGCGCCGGGCCTGAAGGGCGTGATCGGCGGCCATTTCGGTGCGCCGCCCGAATGGACCGACAAGCAGGAGGTGAAGACCGCTCCCTGATCTATGGGCATTTATCTCGCCACCTCCCCGCGCCCGGCAATCCCCCTATTCGTCGGCCGCGCGGTGACAGCCGCAGCCCTGCCCTGCTACGCTGTATCCATCTCAACATAGCGATCGCGGCATGGCGGGTCGGTGACCACCCGCATGCGGCGCGGTCGTTCGCAGCCTGCGAGGAGAAGCCGATGTCCCATGCCCTGCAATTCTACATCGATGGCGCCTGGGTCGATCCCGCCGGCGGGCTGAAGACGCTGGACGTGATCGATCCCTCGACCGAGGAGGCGTTCGCCCAGATCGCGCTCGGCAGCCAGGCGGATGTCGACAAGGCCGTGGCGGCGGCGCGCGCCGCCTTCCCCGCCTTCGCCGCGACCTCCAAGGAAGAGCGCCTGGCGCTGATGCGCCGCCTGCTCGAGGCCTACAAGGCCCGCTACGCGGAGGTGGCCGATACCTTGTCACGCGAGATGGGCGCGCCGAAGGAGCTCGCCCACCGGGCGCAGGCCGGAATGGGCACGGCGCATCTCTCCAAGATGATCGAGACGCTGGAGAATTTCGAGTTCGAAGAGCTGCGCGGCTCGACCCTGATCTCGAAGGAAGCGATCGGCGTCGTCGGCATGATCACGCCGTGGAACTGGCCGATCAACCAGATCATGTGCAAGGTCGCGCCCGCGCTCGCCGCCGGCTGCACTATGGTGCTGAAGCCCTCCGAGATCGCCCCGCTCAACGCCATCATCTTCGCCGAGGCGATGCACGAGGCCGGCGTGCCCAAGGGCGTGTTCAACCTCGTCAACGGCGATGGGCCGACAGTCGGCGAGGCTATCGCCCGCCATCCCGGCGTCGACATGGTCTCCTTCACCGGCTCGACCCGCGCCGGCATCCTCGTCGCCAAGGCGGCGGCCGACACGGTCAAGCGCGTCCATCAGGAACTCGGCGGCAAGTCGGCCAACATCCTGCTCGATGACGTCGATCTGAAGAAGGCGGTGAAGCTCGGCGTCGAGAGCGTGATGCGCAATTCCGGCCAGTCCTGCAACGCACCGACCCGGATGTTCGTGCCGGCCCAATTGCATGAGGACGCGCTCGCCATCGCCAAGGCCACCGCCGAGCCGCTCAAGGTCGGTGCGCCCTCGGCGGAGAGTGTCTTCCTCGGCCCCGTCGTCAGCGAGATCCAGTACGACAAGATCCAGCGCCTGATCGAGAGCGGCGTCAAGGAAGGCGCGACGCTGGTCACCGGCGGCCCCGGCCGGCCGGAGGACCTCAACCGCGGCTACTATGTCCGGCCGACCATCTTCGGCGGCGTCACCGACGAGATGACGATCGCCCGGGAAGAGATCTTCGGCCCGGTACTCTCGATCCTGCCCTATGAGAGCGAGGCGGAGGTGATCGCGCGGGCGAACGATACGCCCTATGGGCTGGCGTCCTACATCCAGTCCGGCTCGCTGGAGCGGGCGCGCAAGGTCGCGGCGCAGATGCGTTCCGGCAATGTCTACATCAACTACCCGGCCTGGGACGCCGGCGCGCCCTTCGGCGGCTACAAGCAGTCCGGCAACGGCCGCGAATACGCCGATTTTGGCCTCGAGGAGTTCCTCGAGATCAAGGGCACGGTCGGCTACGCCGCCGCCTGACCCCGCCGTTCAAAGTGTGCGCCGCCGGTCATCCCGGCGGCGCGTTTTTTCTTCGAGAGTTACGCTGCTTCGCCAGCGAGCCGCTTCAGCGCCTTCTCGCGCCCGATCAGCGGCAGCAGCGCCGCCAGCTCCGGACCATGGTCGAGGCCGGTCAGGGCCTGGCGCAGTGGCATGAACAGCGCCTTGCCCTTGGCGCCCGTTTCAGCAGCCACGGCCTGCGTCCAGCTCTTCCAGGTCGTCTGATCGAACGGCTCGGCCGGCAATAGCGCTGCCGCAGCCGCTGCGAATGATGCGTCAGCAATGTGCGTCTCGATCGGCCCCTCGACGATCTTCCACCAGTCACTCGCGCCGGATAACCGCGCGAGATTGCCGCGCACGGCGAGCCAGAACGGCTCGCTGGCCGGGATGCCGAGCTCTTTCAGCCGCTCCTCGACAGTGGCGAAGTCGAGCTGGTGCAGGGTGCGGGCGGAGAGCGTCTCCAGCTCGTGCTCGTCGAACTTGGCCGGCGCGCGCGAGACATGGGCGAGATCGACCAGCCCGGCGAGCTCGTCGAGGCTCGATACCGGCCGGACCGCATCGGAGGAGCCGGTGAGCACGGCGAGCGCCGCGACCGCCAGCGATTCGATGCCGGATTCGCGCAGGCCCCTGAGCGAGAGATGGCCGAGGCGCTTCGACAGCCCTTCGCCGCTCGCGGTGGTCAGGAGGTTGTGGTGGCCGAAGGTCGGCAGCGTCCCCCCCAGCGCCTGCATGATCTGGATCTGCACGGCAGTGTTAGTGACGTGGTCCTCGCCGCGGATGACATGGGTGATCCCGACGTCGAGATCGTCGACGACAGAAGGCAGCGTGTAGGGATAGGTGCCGTCCTCGCGCACCAGCACAGGGTCGGAGAGCGAGGCGCAGTCGACATGCGAGGGGCCGCGGACGAGATCGTCCCAGCCGACCTCCTCCCAGTCGAGCAGGAAGCGCCAATGCGGTTTGCGGCCTTCGGCTTCGAGTTTGGCGCGCTCCTCGGCCGTCAGCTTCAAGCCGGCGCGGTCATAGACCGGTGGCAGGCCCCGGGCGAGCTGGCGCTTGCGCTTGCGGTCGAGCTCGTCGGCGCTCTCATAGCAGGGGTAGAGCCGGCCAGCAGCGCGCAGCTTGTCGGCCGCGGTATCGTAGAGCGCGATCCGCTCCGACTGCTTGATGCTGGCATCGGGGATGACGCCGAGCCAGGCGAGATCCTCCGCGATCGCCTCGGCGAATTCCGGCTTTGAGCGCGCCTGGTCGGTGTCGTCATAGCGCAGCAGGAAGCGCCCGACATGGCGCTTGGCAAAGAGCCAGTTGAACATCAGCGAGCGGGCGTTGCCGATGTGCAGATAGCCGGTCGGCGACGGGGCGGTGCGGACGAAGGGAGTGGTCATGACCGGCCGCTTGTCGCGCGGGACGCGCCCGAGGGCAAGGGCATCGCAAATGCTTGACCAAAGGAGATCGACAAGCGCCCAGATTGACGCAAGGGTAGCGTGCGAAGGCGACGGGCTACCTGCGCAGGGAGGCGAGGATGAGCATCACGGGTTCGGTCGGGCTCGGCGGCAAGAACGTGGCTGCCGACGTCCGCCTGGTTCAGGCGACGATCAATCCGCATGTCGCCGCGCTCGGCGTCGCCCTGCTCGATGTCGACGGCGATTGCGGACCGCTGACGAGGGGCGCGATCAAGCGCTACCAGCAGGTCTTCCTCAAGATGCCGAGCCCGGATTCGCGTGTCGATCCGGGCGGCGCGACCCTGCTGCACATGGCCAACAATCCGGCGCCCGCCGGCGTCGTGGTCAGCGCCTCGCGCCTGCCGGTGAAGCTCAAGGCCGGCGATTTCCTGCAGGTGCCGGTGGTGATCGACCCGGCCGACGGCACGGTGCAGGACGCCTATACCGCCTTCGAATACGAGATCTTCGACAAGGGCGCCCGCCTGGTCGGCACCGACTATGCTTTCGGCGCGCCCAATGACATCGAGGTCTGGCCGAATGCGCAGGTCCGGATCGGCGTGACCTTGGATGCAGGCCTGCTGGCGCATGAGCAATTCCACTACGATGTCGGCTTCGTCGTCTGCCGCGCCTTGGCGCACCAACTCACCATCGCCCGCGCTCCGACGATCGGCGGGCTGATCACCCAGCTCAACAGCCTTGTCGACCTGCACATCAAGCGCCGCGTCAAGCTGATCCAGCGCCGCTACGACATCGACACCCAGCATGGCGCCAATGCCAAGTACCAGCGCGTCTGGCTCGACCGGATGACGGCCTGCATCGCCAATCCAGCGGCCAACCAGATCGGCGGCTTCTGGCTGTAAGGCGGAGAGACAGCCGCCGGGCGGGGCGCTGCCATTCCCGAGGCGCGGGCGCGGAATGTTGCATCGCAGCGCGGCATCGCGCTAGTGAGAGGTACTCGATCGGACCCGGTGAAACTCCGGGTGGCTCTTCCGGCCGCCAATCCGCCGGACCACGCAATGACTGACTGATCGGCCCGCTTCCGGCGGGCACAGGTCCCTTGCGGATTTTTCTCATGACACAGCATTCCGCCTACTATCGGCAATGGTTCGCCAATATCCGCGGCGATCTTCTATCCGGCATCGTCGTCGCGCTCGCGCTGATCCCGGAGGCGATCGGCTTTTCGGTCATCGCCGGCGTCGATCCCAAGGTCGGGCTCTATGCCTCGTTCGCCATCGCCTGCGTTTCGGCCTTCCTCGGCGGCCGGCCGGGCATGATCTCGGCCGCGACCGCCGCCACTGCGGTGCTGATGGTGACGCTCGTCAAGCAGCACGGGCTGCAATACCTCTTCGCCGCGACCGTCCTGATGGGCGTGCTGCAGCTCGCCGCGGGAGCGCTCAGGCTCGGGCGGCTGATGAATTTCGTCTCGCGCTCGGTCATCACCGGCTTCGTCAACGCGCTCGCCATCCTGATCTTCATGGCGCAGCTGCCGGAGCTGATCGGCGTGCCCGGCATCACCTATGCGATGATCGCTGCCGGGCTCGCGATCATCTACCTCTTCCCCTATCTGACGAAGGCGATCCCCTCGCCGCTGGTCGCGATCGGCGTGCTGACTCTCGTCGCCTGGTGGGCCGGGCTCGATCTGCGCCGGGTCGGCGATCTCGGCGAACTGCCGGCGACGCTGCCGGTGCTCGCGCTGCCGCAGGTACCGCTGACGCTCGAGACGCTCAAGATCATCTTCCCCTATTCGCTGGCGCTCGCCGCCGTCGGGCTGCTCGAATCGCTGCTCACTGCGCAGATCGTCGACGACATGACCGAGACGGGCAGCGACAAGAATCGCGAATGCTACGGCCAGGGCGCAAGCAACATCGCCTCGGCGCTGATCGGCGGCATGGGCGGCTGCGCGATGATCGGCCAGTCGGTGATCAATGTCTCCTCGGGCGGGCGCGGGCGGCTATCGACCTTCGTCGCCGGTGCCTTCCTGCTCTTCCTCATCCTGGTGCTCGACGATCTCGTCCGCATCATCCCGATGGCGGCGCTGGTCGCGGTGATGATCATGGTCTCGATCGGCACCTTCTCCTGGCGCTCGATCCTCGATCTGCGCCGCAATCCGCTGCCGTCCTCGATTGTCATGCTGGCGACCGTCGTCACCACGGTGGCGACGCATGACCTCGCCAAGGGCGTCATCGTCGGCGTGCTGCTTTCGGGCGTCTTCTTTGCCGGAAAGGTCGCGAGGCTGATCCATGTCGAGAGGACCGGCAACGAATGGGAGCCGACCTACACCGTGCGCGGGCAGGTCTTCTTCGCCTCCAGCGAAAGCTTCCTGCGCGGCTTTGCCTTCGAGGAGATGCCGAGCCGGGTGGTGATCGATGTCAGCCACGCCCATTTCTGGGACATCACTGCGATCGGCGCGCTCGACAAGGCCGTGCTGCGCTTCCGCAAGGCCGGGGCCGAGGTGGTGGTAACCGGGCTCAACGAGGCGAGCGCGACCATGGTCGACCGGTTCGGCCGGCACGACAAGGATGAGATCGGCGCCGTCTCATCCCACTGAGGCGGGCCGGTCCAGCAAGGTTCAGAAGTCGAAGCTCTCAGCCCCGGCCTTGCCGACCCCCTTGACCAGTGACCGATCCGGCTCATGCGCCGGCTCGCCGGGGTCGCGGAAGCGGTTGACGATCGGGTAGCGCCGGTCGCGGCCGAAGTTCTTGCGGGTGACCTTGACGCCCGGCGCCGCCTGCCGGCGCTTGTACTCGGCGAGATAGAGCAGCCGCTCGACCTTCTGCACCGTCTCCAGGTCATGGCCGCGGGCGACGATGTCGGAGAGGCGCATCTCGTGCTCGATCAGGCAGGCGAGGATGTCGTCGAGCACGTCATAGGGCGGCAGCGAGTCCTGGTCCTTCTGGTTCTCGCGCAGTTCCGCCGACGGCGGCTTGACGATGATGTTCTCAGGGATGACCTCGCCGTCCGGCCCGAGCGCGCCGGCCGGCTTCCAGCGATTGCGCAGAGCAGAGAGCCGGAAGACCTCGGTCTTGTAGAGGTCCTTGATCGGGTTGTAGCCGCCATTCATGTCGCCATAGAGCGTGGCGTAGCCGCAGGACATCTCCGACTTGTTGCCGGTCGTCACCACCATCGGCCCGAACTTGTTCGAGATCGACATCAGGAGCGTGCCGCGCACGCGGCTCTGCAGGTTCTCCTCGGTAATGCCGCGATTGGTGCCGGCGAAGAGCTCGGCCAAAGCGTGCTCGAAGCCCTCGACCGGCTCGGCGATCGGGACGATCTCATAGCGCACGCCGAGCGCGTCGGCGCATGTCTTGGCGTCGTCGAGGCTCTCCTGCGAGGTGAAGCGATAGGGCATCATCACGCAGCGCACGCGCTCCGAGCCGAGCGCATCGACCGCCATGGCGGCGCAGATCGCGGAATCGATGCCGCCGGAGAGGCCGAGCACGACGCCGGGAAAACGGTTCTTCTCGACATAGTCGCGCAGGCCGAGCACACAGGCGGCGTAGTCGGCCTCATCGCCTGCCTCGACCAGAGCAACCTCGCCCGGCAGGCAGCGCCAGCCATCCGGCCCGCGCTCCCAATCCGTGATGCGGACGGCTTCCCGGAAGGCCGGCAATTGATGGGCGAAGCTGCGGTCGGCGTTGAGGACGAAGGAGGCGCCTTCGAAGACGAGCTCGTCCTGGCCGCCGAGCTGGTTGAGATAGACCATCGGCAGGCCGCTCTCGACGACGCGGGCGACGGCGACATTGAGCCGCTCCTCGATCACGCCGCGACGGAAGGGCGAGCCGTTCGGCACCAGCAGGATCTCGCCGCCGGTCTCGGCGATGCACTCGACGACTTCCTCGCCCCAGATATCCTCGCAGATCGGAATGCCCAGGCGGACATGGTTGCGAAAGACGACCGGGCCGGGCAGCGGCCCGGGCTCGAACACGCGCTTCTCGTCGAAGACGCCGTAATTGGGCAGGTCGACCTTGAAGCGCACCGACTGGATCAGGCCGCCATCGAGCAGCGCATAGGCGTTGTAGAGCTTGCCGTCCTCGAGCCAGGGCAGTCCCACGAGCACGGCCGGGCCGCCATCGGCGGTCTCGCGAGCGAGGTCCTCGCAGGCCTTGCGGCAGGCATCCTGGAAGGCCGGCTTCAGCACCAGGTCCTCCGGCGGATAGGCCGAGAGGAAGAGCTCGGGGAACATCACGAGCTCGGCGCCGCCGGCAGCCGCCTCGCGGCGGGCTGCGCGCACCTTCTCGGCATTGCCGGCGACGTCGCCGACGATCGGGTTGAGCTGGGCGAGCGCCAGGCGAAGAGAGGTCGCGGTCATGATCTGGATGTAGCTTGCGGCCGGCGCGCCAGCAACGGGCCGGCGTCCTGCCCGCCCCTGCGTTTTCGCAAGGTCAGATCAGCTCAGCGCCGAGCGGAAATCGGCCGACCAGCGCAATTCGCGCAAGGGGCGCACCGCCTGCGTCGTCTCGTCATAGAGCGGATGGGCTTTCCAGGCGGCAAGCGCGGCCTCGTCGGCGAACTCGCCGTAGACGACGATATCGGCGGCATCGCCGATCGGATCGATCCTGGCGTTGGCCGCAACCTCGAAGGCGAGCGCATGCGGGATTTCGCCCAATCGGCCCAGCAGGCGCCTGGTCCTGTCGAGGTCCTCGGTCTGCTTGACCGTGAAGAACACGATGTGCCGGATCATCCGACCTCCTCCGGCTGCCCTGCCCGGCCTTCGACGCGGGGGATCTCTTTCAGAAGCGGGCGGGATCGGCAACCGCATTAACCCGACATTAGGGTTAACCGGGCATGAATCGTCTCCGGGCCGCTGCAACCGCTGCTTCGGCCGCTGCTCGGAGAGACACGCGATGCGTGCTGCATCAATCGCCGCCCTCGCCCCCGTCGTCGCCATGGCCTGCACGCTGGTGCTGCCGCAGGCGGCTCTGGGCGCCGATTACCTCCGGGGCTCGCAGATCGAGCAACCGGCGGAGGCGCCGCCGATGTTCGGCGGTGGGCGCTTCGACTGGTCCGGCTTCTATTTCGGCGGTGGCGCGGGCGTGAGCGAGACCAAGTTCAAGCCAGGCGAAGGCCTGCGCGCCCTGGCGAATTCCGCCTTCCGCAACACCGATCTCGTCGCCGAACGCGACATGGGGTCGTTCATCAACGACCTGCCGGACAAGCGCGACAGCGGTACGCAGTTCTTCGGCATCGCCGGCTACAATTATCTCTTCGACGATGTCGTCCTTGGTATCGAGGCCGACTACACCCGCTCGGGGCACGAATACCGGGTGACCGACTACATCGCCCGGCGCAGCACCATGTCGAGCGGCCGCGTCTATGATTGGGCGATGGCGACCAATCAGGCGGCCAAGCTCAACGACTATGCCACCCTACGCCTGCGCATGGGCTGGGCCTATGGCCGGATCATGCCTTTCGCCACCATCGGCGCGGCGCTCGGCCGCTTCAACACGACCTCGACGATCGATGCGGACATCGCGATTGTCAACAATCCCGACCAGGCGAACGAAACCCGCACGCGTGGCGCGGGCTACCCGCTGCGCGTCGGCAACGTCAAGAACAACACCTACGCCTTTGGCCTTTCCGGCGGCGTCGGCGTCGACTGGGCCCTGACCGACAACCTGTTCCTGCGGGCAGAGTATCAGATCATCCGCTTCGCCGAGGTCGAGGGCACGACGACGACGGTCAACACCGGCCGCGTCGCCGCCGCGCTGAAGTTCTGATCCGCGCTCCGGATCAGAGCCGGATGATTTCAGTTGGAATCGCCGGGCGATGCCAACTGAAATCTGAATCCGTCTCTCATCAAAGAGTTAGCGCAGGATCATAGCGAAAAACCGGTTCCCACTTTTTCGCATCCTGCTCTAGCGCTCGAAGCGCTGACCGATCAGCTCGGTCTTCGCACGGCTGATCATCCACAGCGTCTCCGCGCCGCCACTGCGATCCCAGGCGATGCCCTGGCCCTCGCCCTCGATCGGATAGGTCGCGACCAGCTCCAGCACCGAGCCCATTTTCGGCAGGCGCAGGGCGTAGACTTCCTTGTGGTCATGGCCGGTGGCGTAGAGCAGCCCGTCCCTGCCCCAGCTGCCGCCCGACATGCTCATCGGCTCGGCGCGCTTGATCACGGCAGCGGGGAACGTCCAGCCCTGGACCGGCTTCCAGGCCTCGTCGAACTTCACCAGCGTCGTCCAGTAGGAGTTGCCGTAGGGCTGCTGGCTCTGGCCGAAGACGCGGCTGTAATTGGCGAAGACGCCCCACCAGGCACCGTCATGCTTGTCGAGCCAGGTCAGCGAGCCCAGCAGGATGCCGAAGCTGTGCGAGCCGACATGTTCGAGCGTCTGGGCGTCCCAGATCTCGACCGAGCTCGTCATCGGCGAGGCCGGATAGTTGGAATGGGCGGCGTAGAGCTTGCCGTCGACCACCGCGCCGCTGTCGAGATGGATGATCGGGCCGTCCTCGGCCCCTTTCCATTCCTTGACCAGCGCGCCAGTGGTCTTGTCGTGCTTGGCGATGGCGCGGTCGGTGATCGCGTAGACATGGCCGGCATCGACCGCAGCCGCCTGACGGGCGGAGGGTGCCTTGAAGCGCGCGATCTCGACGAAGCGGCCACTCGGAGCCGCAGGCTTCTTCGCGACGTCCTGCGCGAGCACAGGAACCGCAACAAGACAGGCGACGAGCGCCGCCGCAATCTTGAGATTCATCACCGTCTCCCCGCGCCTCGTCGGCTTCAGCCGCTCTCGGCGTCGACCATGGGAGGCGGGGGCTAGGTGGTCAAGGTGACGGGCCAACGACGCCGGCCCGTCACCCTATCGTTCACTCCGCCGCTTCGACCTCCGGCCGGGTGCGGCCGGCCCGCTCGCGCTTGACCAGCTCGGCGACGAGGAAGGCCAGCTCCAGCGCCTGCTCGGCATTGAGGCGCGGATCGCAGACCGTGTGGTAGCGGTCGTTGAGATCGGCGTCGGTCATGCCGCGGGCGCCGCCAGTGCACTCGGTGACGTTCTTGCCGGTCATCTCGAGATGCAGGCCGCCGGCATGCGTGCCTTCCGCCTGATGCACGGCGAAGAAGTTCTTCACCTCGGTCAGGATCAGGTCGAACGGCCGGGTCTTGTAGCCGCTAGCCGCCTTGACGGTGTTGCCGTGCATCGGATCGCAGGACCAGACGACATTGCGCCCTTCCCGCTTAGTGGCGCGCACCAGAGCCGGCAGATGGTCGAAGACCTTGTCGGCGCCGAAGCGGCCGATCAGGACGAGGCGGCCGGCCTGGTTCTGCGGATCGAGCGCGTCGATCAGCTTGAGCAGTTCGTCCGGCTTGAGGGACGGGCCGCATTTCAGGCCGATCGGGTTCTTGATGCCGCGGAAGTACTCGACATGGGCGTGGTCGAGCTGGCGAGTACGATCACCGATCCAGACCATGTGGCCGGAGGTGGCGTACCAGTCGCCCGTGGTCGAGTCCGTGCGCGTCATCGCCTGCTCATAGCCGAGCAGCAGCGCCTCGTGGCTGGTGTAGAAATCCGTCGTCCGCATCTCGGGATGCGTCTCGGGATCGACACCGATGGCGCGCATGAAGTCGAGCGACTCGGTGATGCGGTCGCCCAGCTCCTGATAGCGATGCGACTGCGGGCTGTCCTTGACGAAGCCGAGCATCCAGCGATGCGCGTTGTCGAGATTGGCGTAGCCGCCGGTCGCGAAGGCGCGGATCAGGTTGAGCGTCGCCGCCGACTGCCTGTAGGCCTCGAGCTGCCGGCGCGGGTCGGGAATGCGCGACTCCGCCGTGAACTCGTTGTCGTTGATGATGTCGCCCTTGTAGCTCGGCAATTCGACATCGCCGATCTTCTCGTTCGGCGCCGAGCGCGGCTTGGCGAACTGGCCGGCGATGCGGCCGACCTTCACCACCGGCGAGCCACCGGCGAAGGTCAGCACCACCGCCATCTGCAGGAACAGCCGGAAGAAGTCGCGAATGTTGTCGGCCGAATGCTCGGCGAAGCTCTCGGCGCAGTCGCCACCCTGGAGCAGGAAGGCCTCGCCGGCGGCGACCTTGCTCAACGCCCGTTTGAGCTTGCGCGCCTCGCCCGCAAAAACCAGCGGCGGAAAGCCGGCGAGCTGCTGCTCAACCGCCTTCAAGGCTGCCTGATCCGGATATTCCGGCATCTGCTGGACGGGCTTTGCCCTCCAGCTCTCGGGCGTCCACCGCTCGGACATGGGTCTTTGCTCCTGATTTCACGCATCGCGCCTGCGTTAACCTCATCTTGGCGCGAAGGGCGGCCTATACACCCGCAGATGGCCTCTGGCCACCGTTACGGCAAGGACGACATGCCGCGCCTCTCGCCGCGACGCGAAAGGACGAATCAAATCAGGCAGTTGGCGCGCCCTTCTGTCGTCCCGATTCAAGTCCCTCAGAGGCCGATTCAACAGGTTCGGATCCCGATTCAACCCGATCCGCCAGAACAGGACGCACCATGCCCAAGCGCATCGTTTCTTCCGACCGGGTCTACAAGAGCCGCCTGCCCTTCGCCCAGGCGACGATCGCCGGCGATTTCATGTTCGTCTGCTGCGTCGGCGCGGATCTGCAGGGAAAATACGCGACCGGCGACGCCAGGGCGCAGACGCAGCAATGCATCGACAACATCAAGGCCCTGCTCGAGGAGGCAGGAGCGGGCCTGAAGGACATCGTGAAGTGCACGGTCTACGTCACCGACCGGGCCTATTGGGAGCCGATGAACGAGGTCTATTTCGCGAACTTCGCCGAAGAGCCGCCGCACCGCGTCTCCTGCATCGTCAACGGGCTGGGCTCACCCGACTGCCTCGTCGAGATCGACGCCACCGCCTATCTCGGCAAGGAAGGCTGAGGCACAGCACGATTTGATGCTCCGCTTGCATCAATCTCCCCGGCATTTGCATTTCACACCTGCCCGCAAACACCATTGTCTCCCTCGCGCGGCGCGGCCGAAGATGGCCGCGCAACCAACAACGCCGGTCGCGGCGACGGGAGGAACCATGAGACGTCACGTTCTGGCGGCCGCTTTCGGCCTGGCCTGCAGCTTGGGTGCGGCACAGGCCCAGCAAGCGCAGGAGCCGATCACGCTGCGCGGCATGGGCTCCTTCCATGTCGGCGGCAAGCTGGTCGAGATATCCGGCCGGCCGGTGAAGGACGTGGTGTTCACGCCAGGCGGCACGCCCGCCCGCGTCGACCCGAACGGCACCTACCAGACCGGCCAGATGTATGTGCAGTACTTCCTGCCGCAGAACGAGCGCGGCTCCGCCCCGCTGCTGCTCTGGCATGGCGGCGGCATGACCGGCGTCAATTACGAGTCGACACCGGACGGCCGCCAGGGCTGGCTCGAATTCTTCCTGCGCAAGGGCTGGTCGGTCTATAATTCCGACGCCGTCGAGCGCGGGCGCTCGAGCTGGGCGATGTATCCGGACGTCATCCCCGGCGAGCCGCTATTCCTGACCACGGCGAACCCGTTCGAGCGCTTCCGCATCGGCGCAGGCGGCGGCTACGACGCCGACCCGGCCAAGCGCAAATACCTGCCGGGCAGCCAATTCCCAGCCGAGGGCTACGACAATTTCGTCAAGCAGATCGTGCCGCGCTGGACCTCGACCGACCAGATGATCATCGACGCCTACATCGCCGAGGTCGACAAGGTCTGCCCCTGCGTGATTTCGTTCCACAGCCAGTCCGGCCAGTTCGGCTTCAAGGTGGCGCAGGCACGGCCTGACAAGGTCAAGGCGCTGATTGCGGTCGAGCCCGCCGGCATCGGCGATCCGGCCAAGGCGGCGGCGCTGAAGGACATCCCCGTCCTGATGGTCTTCGGTGACTATATCGAGCAGGACGCGCGCTGGCCGACGATCCGCAAGACCGCGACGGATTTCGGCGACAAGATCACCGCAGCCGGCGGCTCGGTCGATGTCGTCAACCTGCCCGCCATCGGCATCAAGGGCAATTCGCACATGCTGATGATGGACAAGAACAATCTCGCCGTCGCGCAGGTGATCCAGGACTGGCTGGCGAAGAAGGGGCTCTACAAATAGGCCCCCCGCAGCCTCAGCCGTCCCGCGCTTCCTTGAGCAGCCAGTCGCGGAACAGGCGGATCTTGCGGGAACTGCGCCGCCGCGCCGGATAGGTGAGCCAGTAATCCTGTCCGTCGCGCAGCATCACGTCGAAAGGCTGGACCAGCACGCCCTGGTTCAGCTCGCGCCGGAAGAAGGCCGGTTGCGCCATCACCGCGCCATTGCCGGCCAGGGCGGCGGTGACCTCGTATTGCTGGACGACGAGATCGATCCGGGGTTCATTGGGCAGGCTGGCTGAAGAGATCCCTGCCGCGGCGAACCAACTGGCCCAGGATTTCGGGCAGCCGAAGCGCGGCACCGTCAGCAGGTCCGACGGCTCGGGGGCGCGGCCAAGGTGCCGGAACAGCCCCGGACCGCAGAGCGGGCTGTACTCGTTGGTCATCAGCCAATGCGCCTCCAGGCCCGGCCATTGCCCGCCGCCGCGCCGGATGACGACGTCGCAATCATCCGCCTCGAGTTCGGCCGGAGCCGCCCGCGGGACGAGCCGGATGGCGAGGCTGGGATTGGCGCATTGGAACAGGCCCAGCCGCGGCGCCAGCCAGTTCGAGGCGAGCGTCGGCATCGCCTGGATCGAGAGCACGCCTTCCGCCGTCTCGGTGACGGCGGCAAAGGCGCCGCGCAGCCCGTCAAAGGCATCGGTCACCGAGATGGCGAGGCGCTCGCCCGCCTCGGTCAGGACGACGCGGCGGGCCTGGCGCTGGAACAGCGCCAGGCCGAGCCGCTCCTCGAGCAGCTTGATCTGATAGCTCACCGCAGCCTGCGTCATGCCGAGCTCGGCCGCGGCGCGGGTGAAGCTGCCATGGCGCGCCGCCGCCTCGAAGGCCCTGACCGCGCTGAGCGGCGGCAGGCCGGTCACCATGTCATTCATCAGCTGGCCTTATGCGTCAGATGAGAAAACCGGTTTGTCCGCAGAACTGATCGGCAGCATCCCTGTGCGCAATCGAAAGCCACCCCGGGAGCCGCATCATGTCGGCCGAAGTTAGCAGAAATACCGGATATGTCAGCCTTGCGCCGGCGCTGCGCGCGGTTCTCGCTCGCATTCGCCAGTTCCAGCGCAATCGCCTGGTCGCCCTCGACGACCGCCTCGATCAGGAGGGGCTGAGCCCTCACATGGCGCGCGACGTCGGGCTCAGTGATGCAAGCCTGATTTATGACAGAAGCCGCGCCGATCGCGAGGCCTGAAACTCGCCTGAAATCTCAAAGCCCACATCCCGAGGAGCCACGGAAGCGGCGTCTCGAAGGATTGAGGGCTTCGGAGTGTTTGCGAACGAGCCGTCAGAGCGCGCTCTTGCGCGGCGTGCGCATGGTGACGAGCTCCTCGGCCGCACTCGGATGCAAAGCGATGGTGCGGTCGAAATCGGCCTTGGTCGCGCCCATGGTGACGGCGATGGCGACCGACTGGACGATCTCGCCGGCATCGTGGCCGAGGATGTGGACGCCGATCACCTTGTCGGTCTGTGCATCGACCACGAGCTTCATGTAGATGCGCTCGTCCCGGCCAGAGATCGTCGCCTTCATCGGCCGGAAGCCCGCCTCGAAGATGCGCAGCTCACGGCCCGTCGCGAGCGCCTGCTGCTCGGTGAGCCCGACGCTGCCGAGCTCCGGCGTGGTGAACACGGCGGAGGCGACGAGCGCGTGATCGACCGTCCACGGCTTGCCGCCGAAGGTCGAGTCGGCGAAGGCGTGACCTTCGCGGATCGCGACCGGAGTCAGGTTGACGCGATCGGTGACGTCGCCGACCGCGGCGATCGACGGGACATTGGAGAGCGAGGCGGCGTCGACCAGGACCTGGCCAGCCGGGCCGAGCTTGACGCCCACGGCTTCGAGGCCGAGCCCGGCCGTGTTCGGTCGGCGGCCGGTCGCGACCAGCACGACATCGGCGTCGATCGGCGCACCATGGGCGCAATGCGCCCGGCGCGTGCCGTCCGGCAGCAATTCGATGCGGTTCACGGTGCAGCCGAGGCGCAGGCTGATCCCGGCATGGCCGAGCGCATCGCGCAGGCGGGTGCGCAGATCCTCGTCGAAGCCGCGCAGGACATTGTCGCCGCGATGCAGCAGCGTGACGGCAACGCCGAGCCGGGCGAAGACGCTGGCGAATTCGAGCGCAATATAGCCGCCACCGATGACGAGCATGCGCTTGGGCAGGCTCGGCAGATGGAAGACCTCGTTCGAGGAGATGCCGAGCTCGCCGCCGGGGATCGGCGGATCAAAGGCGGGATGGCCGCCGGTCGCGACCAGGATATGCCGGGCGCGGATGGTCTCACCGCTCTTCTGCAGCCTGACCTCATGCGGCCCGGTGACGACGGCGCGCTCCTCGCGGATCTGGACGCCGGCGCCGTCGAGGCCCTTGCGATAAAGGCCCGAGAGACGCGTCACCTCATTGGCGACGGCATCGCGCAGAGTCGGCCAGTCGAACTCCGACTTGCCGACGCTCCAGCCGAAGCCGGCGGCATCCTCGAACTCGTCGGCGAAGCGGCTGGCGTAGACGAAGAGCTTCTTGGGCACGCAGCCGCGGATGACGCAGGTGCCGCCGATGCGGTCTTCCTCGGCGATCATCACACGGGCGCCATGGCCGGCGGCGATGCGGGCGGCGCGCGTGCCACCCGAACCCGCTCCGATGACGAAGAGATCGACGTCGAACTCAGCCATGATCATCCCCCTGCCGCGAGGCGGCATCTATCCCAAACCAGAGAATGGCGGCGCCGAGCGCGGCGATCCACCAGCCCTGCCAGGCCCCATGCCCGACAACGGCGATAGAGAAGGCCGCTGTGAACAGGGCCAAGCGTGGCGCCAGTTCAGCGGCGGGCAGGCGCCGAAGTCGCGCGAGCAACAACAGGCCAGCGAGCGTCAGCAGCCCAGCGCCGATCACGCCAGTCTCGGCCCAGGCCTGCAGCGGCATGTCATGCGGATGGCCGACCCCCAGCAACTCCCGCTCCGCAGCAGGAACCTCTGCCGCGACGGGGTGGGCACGCATGATGGCGGAGGTGCCGAAGCCGGCGCCGGCGACCGGGCGGACCCGCACCACCTCGCCGAAGCTCTGCCAGATATCGATGCGCGCCTGCCCGGTCATGGTGCTGAAGCGGTCGAGGATCACGGAAGGCAGCCAGCGCTGTGCCGTCACGCCCAGCACGGGGGCCAGTGCCATGGTGGTGACGAAGGCGAGTGCAGCCGCCGTCAGCGCCAGGCGCGGGGCGAGCGCAGCACAGGCCCAGCACAGCACCAGGACCGCAAGGCCGAGCCGCACCGAGGCGCTTTCGGAGCGGACGGCGAAGACCGCGACCACGAGGGTGAGCAGCACGGCCAGCAGCCGGTCAATCCGCGGAGCGCCCGGTCGCGACCAAAGTCCAAGGACCGTCGGCACCGCGAGGAGGAAACAGGTGATCGCCGGGCGATTGAAGACGAAGGCCATCATCTTGCCGGTGCCCAGCGCGGCACGCTGCGAGAGGCCCGAGGCGAGCTCGATCATCGAGAGGATGGCCGCAGCGATGATCATCAGGGCGAGCGCGCGCAGGAGCAGCGGCGTCGGCCGCCACTGCCCCGAGGCCGCGATCGCCAGCGCGAACACGACCGGCAAGATCAATTCCGCCCAGGCCTGCAGGGACACGGAAGCCTTGTTGCTCCAGCCGATCGAGACCAGCGCCCAGGCGAGGAATGCGGCGATCGCCAGCGCCAGGGGCGTGGCCAACAGAGCGCGCAGGCGCGCAAGGGCTGCCGTGGCCGGCTCGGCCAGCAGCCCCGCCCCCAGGAAAGCGGCGGCGGCAAGGCCCAGCATCAGCGGGGCCGAGCGGTTCGCCAGCCACATGACGAGCGGCAGCAAGACCAGGCAGACCGCGCCGGCAATGCGAAGGGTCCGAACCGCCGCGAGCTCGCCCGCTCGCGCAGGCGGAGCATTCGAGGCAGTCGAACTGGCTGGCGGAGAGATCTGGCTCATGCGCTGCGGCTTACGCGATGCGGGAAGTGTCGCCTAGAGGCTGAAGGGCAGCCGGACATGACGTGGACGAGATCCTCCGAGCCCGCCCCGAGCCGTTCCAGCTCCATCAGGACCTACGACCTTCGGCGACCTTACCAGCCGCCTCTCGTCGAATTTTCCTGCGTGCACAGGCCCCTGAAGCGAAACATCTTGACTTGTGATTATGCAATCAGGCGCAATTGATCCGCGGTCTGATGCGATGCCACAGGGCGAGCGTCGACAATCGGCGTGCGAAGCGCGCCATTCGGGAGGTAACAATGCTCACGTCCTTCTTCAAGCGCGGGGCCGTGGCCGCCGTCGCCCTCGCCGGCCTCACCACGGCCGCCTTCGCCCAGATGGAATTGAAGATCATGGCCCCGGCCGCGCCCGGCGGCGGCTGGGACGGCACGGCGCGCTCGATGCAGCAGGCCCTGATGGCCGCGGGCATCTCGAAGAGCGTCCAGGTCAACAACGTCACCGGCGCGGGCGGCACGATCGGCCTTGCCCAGCTGATCGGCGCCAAGGGCGACGGCCACCAGCTCATGGTCAACGGCTTCGTCATGGTCGGCGCCATCCTGCTCAACAAGTCGCCGGTGAATCTGACCCAGGTAACGCCGATCGCGCGCCTGACCGCCGAAGCCGAGGTCATCGTCGTCCCGACCGATTCCCCGCTGAAGTCGGCCAAGGACCTCGCCGAGCGCCTCAAGGCCGACCCGGCCAAGGTGACCTGGGCCGGCGGTTCGGCCGGCGGCACCGACCACATCCTGGCGGCCCTGTTCGCCCAGGCCGTCGGCGCCGACGCCAAGAAGATCAACTACATCCCGTTCTCGGGCGGCGGCGAGGCGCTGGCCGCGATGCTCGGCGGGCGCGTCACCGCCGGCGTCTCCGGCTATGGCGAGTTCGAGGGCCAGATCAAGGCCGGCAAGCTGCGCGTGCTCGCGGTCTCCTCGGCCAAGCGCCTCGAGAACGCGCCGGATGCGCCGACGCTGAAAGAGCAGGGCATCGATCTCGAGCTGCTGAACTGGCGCTCGGTCGTGGCGCCTCCGGGCCTGTCGGCCGACCAGACCAAGGCGCTGATCGAAGCCACCGAGAAGATGGTCAAGTCGAAGGAATGGCAGGAGATTCTCAAGGCTCGCGGCTGGGACGATTCCTTCCTCGCCGGCGCCGCCTTCGACAGCTTCCTGAAGGAAGAGATCGCCCGCGTCTCCAAGGTCATGACCGAGGTCGGCCTGGTCAAGTGAGCCAGCCACGGCACAGCTGATTGCGGGGCCGGGAAACCGGCCCCCTTTTTACCTCTCGTTACCCCTCCCCGGCTCCAGGCGCGCCGGGCAACGACGGATCACCCGATGAGCCAGCAGCCTCTCGCGCACCGACCGGACAAGCCGGCCCTCCTGGTCGGCGTGCTGCTGCTCGCCGTCGCGGCGATCGTCGGCCATGACGCCTCGAACCAGACGATCACCTCGAACTACGGCCTCGGGCCGACGGCGATGCCCTATGTGATCTGCGGAGGGCTCGTCCTTCTCGGGCTGGCGCATCTGTTCGTCGCCTTCCGCGAGGGGCTGCCCAAGCCGGAAGCCGCCGACAAGGGCGCGCTGCTCTGGATCGCCGCGGGCCTCGTCGGGTTGATCGCCTCGATCGGCCTCGGCGGCGGCTTCGTGCTGGCGACCATGCTGATCTTCGCCTGCACCGCCCGCGGCTTCGGCCGCCGTGCCTTCCTCGTCGATGCGGCCATCGGCTTCGTGCTCGGGCTCATCATCTTCCTGGTCTTCGCCAAGCTCCTGACGCTGATCCTGCCGTCAGGGCCGTTCGAGCAGCTCTTCCTCTGACGCCGAAGGCGGGTAAACCATGGACACTCTCCTCTCCCTGCTGAACGGCTTCTCGGTCGCTCTCGCGCCCTCCAAGCTGCTGTTCTGCCTGGTCGGCGTCTTCCTCGGCACTGCTGTCGGCGTGCTGCCCGGCATCGGTCCGGCGCTGACCGTCGCGCTGCTGCTGCCGGTCACCTTCAAGCTCGACCCCGCCGGCTCGCTGATCATGTTCGCCGGCATCTACTACGGCGGCATGTATGGCGGCTCGACCACGGCGATCCTGCTCAACGCCCCGGGCGAGAGCGCCTCGCTCGCAACGGCACTCGAAGGCTCGAAGATGGCCAAGGCCGGCCGCGGCGGCCCGGCGCTGGCGACGGCGGCGATCGGCTCCTTCGTCGCCGGCCTGATCGCCACGATCGGCCTCGCCTTCCTGGCGCCATGGCTGGTCGAGGTCGCGGTCAAGTTCGGGCCGTGGGACTATTTCGCCCTGATGATCGTCGCCTTCGTCACGGTGTCGGCGACCTTCGGCGACTCGCCCTTGCGTGGCCTGACCAGCCTGTTCCTCGGCATCACGCTCGGCCTGGTCGGCATCGACAAGCTGACCGGCCAGGCGCGCCTGACCTTCGGCGTGCCCGAACTGCTGAACGGCATCGAGGTGACGACGCTTGCCGTCGGCCTGTTCGCGGTGGGCGAAGCCTTCTACGTCGCCTCCAAGCGCTTCCGCGAACCTGAGGAGATCATTCCGATCAAGGGCTCGCTCTGGATGAGCAAGGAGGACTGGAAGCGCTCCTGGGCGCCCTGGCTGCGCGGCACCGCCTTCGGCTTCCCGATCGGCGCCCTGCCGGCCGGCGGCGCCGAGGTGCCGACCTTCCTGAGCTACTCGACCGAAAAGAAGCTCTGCAAATATCCGGAGGAGTTCGGCAAGGGCGCGATCGAGGGTGTCGCCGGGCCTGAGGCCGCCAACAACGCCTCGGCCGCCGGCACGCTGGTGCCGCTCCTGACGCTCGGCCTGCCCACCTCGGCGACAGCCGCGATCATGCTCGCCGGCTTCCAGCAATACGGGCTCAATCCCGGCCCGCTGCTCTTCGCCGAGAAGCCCGACCTGGTCTGGGGCCTGATCGCCTCGCTCTTCGTCGCCAACGTCCTGCTGGTGATCCTGAACCTGCCGCTGATCGGGCTGTGGGTGAAGCTGCTCGCCGTGCCGCAGCCCTGGCTCTATGCCGGCATCCTGGTCTTCGCGACCATGGGCACGCTCGCGGTCAACGGCTCGCCGGTCGAGCTCACGATGCTCTTCGCCTTCGGCTATCTCGGCTATCTGATGCGGCGCTACGACTATCCGGTCGCGCCGATGGTGGTCGGGCTGATCCTCGGGCCGATGGCGGAACAGCAATTGCGCCGCGCCCTGCAGATCAGCCTGGGCGACCCGATGATCCTGCTGGAGAACCCGATCTCGGCTACCCTGCTCGGCATCGCCTTCATCGCCCTCGTCGCGCCCTTCGTGATGAAGGGGCTGAACAAGTTCAAGGCGGCGGAGGACTAGGAGCGGCGCTCACCTGCCTGAGACAAGGAAGGCCGCCGGTTGAACCGGCGGCCTTTTTTTGTTTCCCGATGCCCCCAACCTTCGCCATTCCGGCCGCAGCGAAGCGGAGCGCCGGAATGGCGGTGTGGTTTTGATTGCATGTCCCTTGGAAACGCCGTCGCGCACGAAAAAAGGCCGCCGGTTCTGCCGGCGGCCTTGCTCTTGGATCGCAGGAGCCAGTCGCTCAGAGCTGGTGGCCGCGCTTGCGCATCTCGGCGCCGAACAGGTCGAAGAGCCGGTTGCTGGTCGCCATGCTCCAAGGCTCCATCAGCGCGTAAATCTCGCTGAGCGCCTGCGTGCGATAGGAATTGTAGCGCTGGCCGACCGGCGAGTTGAAGAAGGCAGCGATCTCCTTGAGATCGGCTTCCGTCATCTTGTTGGCGAAGATCCGGGCGGAGGAGTCGACCATCTCGTCGCGCCGCAAATCCGACTCCGCCTTGAGCGCGGTGAGGACCTCTTCCATGTCCTTCTTAAGCTCGGGACGAGTCGCATAGGTCTGCCGAATGCCGCCGACGAACTCGCCATAGATCGACTCGATCGTCTGCGACAGGCCGGAGGCCATCACGACCTCGCGGGCGGCCTTGATGTGCTCCGGCGTCGGCGCCTGCTGCGCCAGCGCGGGCACAGCGAACAACGCCAACGACAGAAGCGCGCCTGCCAGGCTGTGACGGATCATGCGGTTACCCCTTCGTCGATCGCGCGCCAGGCGGCGATGTCCATCTGTTCCGGTGCGGCAACGACCCTGACCGGCGCAGCCGCCGGCCGCTCTTAGAGCATGTTCCGCAAAAGGGGAAACCACTTTTGCGGAGAAAGCATGCCGCTCGACAAGCGCTCAGCGACGTTCCGCAGCCGGATCGCCGAGGACACGCACGCCGTCCCCGCCCGCGAGGAAAGCCGCCGTAGCGAGGCCGAGGAAGAGGCCATGCTCGACAACGCCGGGAACCTGGTTCAGCGCCAATGCCAGCACCTCCGGAACCTCGATCCGGCCTAGATGCGCGTCGAGGATGTAATGGCCGCCATCAGTCAGCAGCGCCGAACCATCGGAGCTCTTGCGCAGCTTGAGCTCGCCACTCGCCCCCGACGCCGCGATTGCGGCCGCGACGGCCCGGCGCGTCGCCTCCAGGCCGAAGGGCACGACCTCGATCGGCAGCGGGAAGCGGCCGAGCGTCTCGACCTGCTTGCCGGTGTCGGCGATCACGATCATGCGCCTGGAGGCCGCAGCGACAATCTTCTCGCGCAGCAGCGCGGCGCCGCCGCCCTTGATCAGCCGCAGAGCGCTGTCGAGCTCGTCGGCACCGTCGATGGTGAGGTCGAGCTCAGGCGTCTCGTCGAGCGTCGACATCGGAATCGAGAGGCTCAGCGCCTGCGCCTGCGTCGCTTCCGAGGTCGCGACGCAGATCACCTTGAGCCCGGCCGCGACCTTGGCGCCGAGACCGTCGACGAAGTGCTTCGCCGTGGAGCCGGTACCGAGCCCGAGTCGCATGCCCGGCCGCACCAGCTCCAGTGCCGCCAGCGCAGCCGCCTTCTTCAGGTCCTCGCTCACGCGCCGAGCCCGCCCATGAGCATGTACTTGATCTCGACGAACTCCTCGATGCCGTGGAGGGAGCCCTCGCGGCCGAGGCCGGATTCCTTGACGCCGCCGAAAGGCGCGACCTCGGTGCCGAGAATGGCCGAGTTGATGCCGACCATGCCGTATTCGAGCTCCTCGGCGACGCGGAAGGCGCGGCCGAGATCCTTCGTGTAGAAATAGGCGGCGAGGCCGAAGGGCGTGTCGTTCGCCATCGCCACGACCTCGTCCTCGCTCTTGAAGCGATAGACCGGCGCGATCGGCCCGAAGGTCTCCTCGCGCGTCACCAGCATCTTGGTGGTGACGCCGGCGAGCACGGTCGGCTCGTAGAAGGTGCGCCCGAGCGCATGGCGCTGGCCACCGACCATCACCTTGGCGCCGTTGGCGACCGCATCGGCGACATGGCGCTCGACCTTCTCGATCGCGCGCTCGTTGATCAACGGGCCCTGCACGACGCCGACCTCGACGCCGTTGCCGACCTTCATCTTCGCGACCTCGCCGGCGAATTTCGCGACGAAGTCGTCATGGATGCCGTCCTGGACGAAGAGCCGGTTGGTGCAGACGCAGGTCTGGCCCATATTGCGGAACTTGGCGATGATCGCGCCCTCGACCGCCTTGTCGAGATCGGCGTCGTCGAAGACGATGAAGGGCGCATTGCCGCCGAGCTCGAGCCCGACCTTCTTCACCGTCGTGGCCGCCTGCTGCATCAGCAGCTTGCCGACCGGGGTCGAGCCGGTGAAACCGATGAAGCGCACCGCCGGATGGGAGGTCATCACGCCGCCGATCGCAACCGCATCGCCGGTGACGATGTTGATCACGCCCTTGGGGAAGCCGGCCTGCTCGGCGAGCGCGACCAGCGCCAGCGCGGTCAGCGGCGTGTCGGGCGCCGGCTTGACCACGAAGGTACAGCCCGCGGCCAGGCCCGGCGCGCATTTGCGGGTGATCATCGCCGCCGGGAAGTTCCAGGGCGTGATCGCGGCGCAGACGCCGACCGGCTGCTTGGCGACGATGATACGCGAATTCGGGAAGGGCGAGGGAATGGTCTCGCCATAGATGCGCTTGGCTTCCTCGGCGTAGAACTCGACGAAGGAGGCGGCATAGGCGACCTCGCCTCTAGCCTCGGCCAGCGGCTTGCCCTGCTCGGCCGTCATGATCTGCGCCAGGTCTTCCTGGTTCGCCATGATCAGCTCGAACCATTTGCGCAGGATGACCGAGCGCTCCTTGGCCGACTTCTTCGCCCAGGGCTTGAAGGCGCGCGAGGCGGCCTCGACTGCGGCAGTGGTCTCGTCAGCGCCGAAGCGCGGCACCTTGGCGAGGACCTCGCCGGTCGCGGGGTTGTCGACCGCATCGACGCCCTCGCCGATCCAGGCGCCGTCGACATGGCACTGCGAGCGCAGCAGCGAGGGATCCTTGAGCGCAAGCATGCGAGCCTCCGGCGTGTTGAGCGGGTCGCCGGGGCTCTAGCACGCGGCGCAAGCGCTTGCCGATAGCAAACGCCGCATCGCCGCCGTGAATAAATTGCAGTAACCGTTCCGTGACCGGCCCGGCCGCAGTGCTACTTCACCATCGGCGTGCAGACGACCTTGTCGTCGAAGACGTAGCAGACGCTGAGCTCGCCGGTGCGGACATTGGCGCGGAAGATGCCGCCCTCACGCTCATGGCGCGAAGGTACCAGCACATAGTCGCTCGGCGCCTGCGGGCCGGCCCCCTCACCCGCCGGGAAGCAGACGGTGACACCGACGCCGCCCTCCTTGAGCTGGAACTGGCAAGCACCGACCTCGCCGGTCGCCTTGTCGATGCGATAGACGCGATTGAGATCGGTCTGCGGCGCCGGCGCGAACTCATAGGGCGCGGCGAGCGCCGCCCCGAAGACCGGCAAGACGAACAGGCCAGCGCCCAGCGCCCGGGCCAGGGAACGGCCAATGGTGCTGCTGGAACAGCTCGACAGTTTCGGCACCGCTGCGACCCCCTTCGACGATTCGTCCGCACCCTATCATGCCGGCGAAGCCGTATCATCGCGATTGCGGCAAGGTGACGACGGCATGGCGCCTCTTCCGTCCTGAGCCTTGCCAAGCCGCTCCAGCCGGCCTTTATGCGCAGGGCCACGTCACAGGATGGATCATGTCGCTTCCCCCGATCGTCGTCTTCGATCTCGACGGCACGCTCGCCGAGACCGCCCCCGACATCATGCGCACGCTCAACGTCATCCTCGAGCAGGAGGGCCTGGCGGCCCTTCCGGTCGAGCGGGCGCGCGAACTGGTGGGCGCCGGCGCGCGGGCGCTGATCGAGCGCGGCTTCAAGGTCAGTGGCCGGCCGCTCGATCCCGAGAAGCTGGAGCAGCTGTTCCAGGAGTTCCTGACGATCTATGCCGGCGGGACCGCCAATCACAGCTATGTCCATGACGGGGTCGTCGCCGCGCTCGACGCGCTCGCTGCCGATGGCTTCGTCTTTGCCGTCTGCACCAACAAGCCGATCCTGCACACGAAGCTCTTCCTCGATGCGGTCGGCCTGACCGAGCGCTTCGCGGCGATCGCCGGGCGCGACAGCTTCCCGTTCTTCAAGCCCGACCCGCGCCATCTCACGCAGACGATCGCACAGGCCGGCGCCGACCCGGCCCGCGCGGTGATGATCGGCGATTCGCGCACCGACGTGGACACGGCGCGCGCGGCGGGAATCCCGGTGGTCTGCGTGCCGTTCGGCTATACCGACGTGCCGGTCGAGGCGCTTGCGCCTGATCTGGTGATCCAGCACTTCGACGAATTGCCACAGGCGGTGCGGCGGCTGACCAGCGGCGAACCGGCCCTCGCTACTCATTCTTGACGGCGGCGGCGCACCCCACTAGGAACAGCGCGGTCCGGGCGGCTAGCTCAGCGGTAGAGCACTCCCTTCACACGGGAGGGGTCACAGGTTCGATCCCTGTGCCGCCCACCATTTCCCCGACATCGACGCGATCCGGACCACCCGCCCGCTGCAGAGTACATGGCGATCCGGCGGGCTGCACATTTCGTGCAATGTAGCCACCGAATCCTAGCGGCAGGCGCAGGCGCGACACGGTGACGGTGGCGCGCATCGTTCTGCGCCGCTTCAGGTGAATGGGTGACCTAACAACATGATCGGATTTCAGCAGCGTATCCTGCGCGCCCTCGGCGCGCTCGCGATCCTATGGTCGTTCACCACCCCGTCGGCGGGCCAGGCGGAGACGCCGATCGCGGTCAAGGGCGGCGAGACCGTCACGATCGCCGGCGTCCGCAGCATCCTCATCCGTGCTCCGCATCCCAAGGGCAGCGTGATCCTGCTGACCGGCGGCGATGGCCGGCTCGAGGTCGGCAGCGGCGCGCGTTTCGGCAAGGCCGGCGACAACGTCCTGATCCGCAATCGCGACGCCTTCGTCGCGCAGGGCTACAACGTGCTGCTCGCCGAACTCGGGACGAACCTCTCGGCGGCGGTCGACCATATGGCGGCGATCAAGCGTCCGGTCATCGTGGTTGCCACCAGCATGGGCACGATGCGTGCAGCCCAGGGGCTCGTGGAGGGCGCCATGCCGGACAGGCTCGTCCTCACCTCAGGCCTCCTGAGCAAGGCGTCCGGGCCCAGCGACAACACCGTCCAGAGCACCCTGGGGACGCCGAACCGGCTGCCGCGCACGCTCGCGCTGCATCATCGCGAGGATCGCTGTCGCCTGACGCTGCCCGCCGGCGTCGCCCCGTTCCAGGCCTGGGCGGGTGGGCGCGTCCAGGTCGAGTGGATGAGCGGCGGGCAGACAGACGAGGCCAATCCCTGTCGTTTCAGCGCACATCACGGCTTCGCCGGGCAGGACGAGGAGCTCGTTGCCCGCATCGTCAAGTTCATGATGCGCTGAAGCGACAGCCCTAGGGTCGCGCAATGTTGGAGCAAGCTGACGCGCCGATTTCTCCACCGGAATCACCGTGGAGATCGAATCATGCGATTCGGCACTGGGCAGTCTGCGGCGTTCGCCGGCCGCGCCCTGCACGCCTATCTCGCCTTCGTCCAGCGGACGACCCGCTTCAAGCCGGCGATCCCCGGCGTCAGGCCGTGGGAGCGCAGCCGCGAACCCTTCATCGCCCTGACCTGGCACGGCCAGCAGATGCTGAGTCTGGCGGCGCTCGACGGCGCGGCCGAGGTCGCGATCCTGACCTCGCTGCATTTCGACGGGACGGTAGTCGCCTCGGTGGTGGAGCGGGCGGGCTTCCGTGCCATTCGCGGCTCGGGTGCCCGAAGCCCGCTCAAGATCAAGACCAAGCGCGCCATTCCCGCCTTTTTCGAAATGCGCGAGGCGCTCCGCGAGGGCACCAGCCTCGTGCTTACAGCGGACGTCCCGAAGCTCGCGCGCGTCGCCGGCAAGGGGGCGATCCAGCTCGCTCGCGCCACCGGCCGACCGATCTACCTCTTCGCGGCGGTGACCAGCGCCCGCGTCGACCTCGACAACTGGGACAGGGCCAGCATCGCCCTGCCCTTCGGCCGTGGCTGCGTGCTCTGGTCGGAGCCGCTCTATGTCCGGCGGGCCGCCGATGAGCGCGAGATGGGCCTGATCGCGCTCGACATCTCGACCCAGCTCGACGAGCTCCATGCCACGGCGCACCGTCTCCTCGAACGGCGGCGCTAGGGCCGCGATCCTGCTTATCGGGACTTCAGCGACCGGGAGCGGCGCACTCGGCCGGCGTGGTGCAGATCATGCCGGGCGGGCGCAACTGCTCCGGCGCACCCGCCGGCTCGATGACGATGCGGCTGAGATCGCCGGAGAAGCGCAGGCCGAGACCGGAGGAGATCAGCACGATCCGCGCCCGGGGCGAGGCCAGAATGGTGGCGTTGGCGCCGGCGAGGAAATGGGCGCTGCCGCCGAGACTGGCATAGGTGCCGAAGACGTCCTCGTGCCGGTCGAGCCCATAGACCAGCATGATCACCCGGCCGTAATCGGCGCCGAGCCCGATGCCGACCGACAGGGCAGACCAGGTCACCGGCGTCGGGATCCCGTCGGAAAAGCGCAATTCGCCACTGCCATGGCGCCCGCCGAGCACGAAGGAGCCGCTGAGCTCGCCGCCGATGATATAGGCATTCGGTTCGCCGAAGAGCGCGAGCGAGCGCTCGATCGGGATGCTGACCGTCTTGGAAGTGGTGTCGAACACGCCTTCGACCAGTCGGGCAATGTCCTGCCGCGAGGTCGTCGGCAGCTGGCCGGCACGGACCTCGCCCTTGCTCACGGCTCCCTGCCCGAGCGCGAGTCCCGGTGCGAAGGCCAGCAGCGCGGCCAGCACGAGGCGCAGGCCGGGCCGACGCGACATGGCGCGCAGCGCATTCATCAGGCCGGCAGCTCCGGAAGAGAGTTGAACGGCAATGGCGATACGGTCCATGCAGAGACAGGAAATGGCGAGCGCCCGGTTCCACAAGCCATACCCGCATCGAGGTTCCGTGACGACTCGCAACGCTGCAGCAATCCCGCGCCAGGGACGAGCGACCGATCGGCCGGTCCGGACCGAGCGGCATGGCGGCGAGGCCCTGCCATGACCTCGCTGTCGCGCGCCCTCACCATCCGCCTGTCGCTGCTCGGCATCGTCCTGTTCACCGCCTTCATCGGTGCCGTCATCGCCTTTGCCCTGATCACCGAGGATCCTGGCGTCCTGCGCAACGACGTCACCTCCCAAGTGATCCAGCAGAGCGTGCGCGCTCCCTCCGGCAATGCCGTGCAGGTCGAAAAGACCGCGGGATTGTCCCGGATCGAGCGCGCCAGCCCCTCGCTCTGGTATCTCGTCTCCGATGGACGTTCCCTCGTCGAGTATGCGCCAGAATTGCGGCCGACCTTGCCGATCGACATCCGGCTCGACGGGCCGACCATCGCCGCGCAGATGCGGATCGGCGGCGAGAACGCGCTCGCCTTCGACGTGATCGAGAAGGACGGCAGCAGGATCATCGTCGCCACCCGCGGCGGCCAGCCGGGCTGGGACCTGATCCTCGGCTACTATCTGCGGGCAATCGCAGGCTCGGCGCTGGCGATCTCGGTGGTCTTCGGCCTCCTGATCGCCGGCGCGATCGCGATGTCGGTGTCCTATATCGGCGAGCGGCTGCGCAGCGCCGCCGAGGCCGCGGCCAGGATCGACCCGAAGGCGCCGCGCGGCCTGCTGCCCACCGAGGAAACCCCGATCGAGCTGATGCCGCTGACCACGGCGCTCAACGCCGCGCTCGACAAGATCGCCGGCAATATGGAGGTGCAGCGGCGCTTCATGAACAATGTCGCGCATGAGTTGCGCACGCCGCTGACGGTGATGCGTGGCCGGATCGACGCGCTGCCGAACGACCAGATGCGACTCGCGCTCACCACCGATGTCAGCCGGCTGACCACGATCGTCTCGTCGATGCTGCAGCTCGCCCGGCTGCACAGTACCGAATTGCCGTTCGAGCCGCTGCAGCTCAACGGCATCGCCCGCACGGTGCTGGCCGATCTCGCGCCGCTGATCCTGAGCAACGGCGCCGATGTCGCGCTGGAAGAAGAAGGCGAGCGCCGCGCGCTGATCGAGGCCAACGAGCCGACCGTGCGGGCGGCCATCGCCAACCTCGTCGACAATGCCCTGCGGCACGCGCAGGCGAAATCGACGATCCTGGTCAAGGTGATCGACGGCGCCGTGATCGAGGTCGCCGATGACGGGGTCGGCATCGCGCCGTCCGACCGCCCGCAGATGACCGAGGCGTTCAACCGGATGTCGCCAAACTCGACCGGCGCCGGGCTCGGGCTGACGATCGTGCGCGACATCATGGCCGCCCATGGCGGAACGCTCACCATCCTCGGCCAGCCGGGCGGCGGCACGATGGTGCGTCTCGTCTTTCCGCCGCAAGAGAGTGGCGGCGCCTGAGGCGCGGCGTTACTGCGCCAGCTCCGACACCCGCAGCATGTAGCCGATGCCGCGCAGCGAGGTGATCTCGACCGCTGCGCCGGCCTCCTTGAGCTTGCGCCGCAGCCGCGAGATCTGCGCTTCGAGCGTGTTGGATTCGATCAGGTCGTCGAAGCCGTAGACCGCCTCGATCAGGACGTCGCGAGTGACGACGCGGCCGACGCGCTGGACCAGCGCCTCGAGGATCAGCGCCTCGCGCCGGCGCAGGTCGAGCATCTCCGAGCCGACGGAGGCGCTGCGCCCCTCGAGATCGAGCGAGAGATTGCCGGCGGTGATCACAAGCGAGCGCTTGGGATTGCGCCGGCGCAGGATGACGCGCAGGCGTGCCAGCAGCTCCTCCGGCTCGAATGGCTTGACGAGATAGTCGTCCGCACCGCCGTTCAGGCCCTCGATCACGTCGGCCTTGGCGTCGCGAGCGGTCAAGACCAGGAAAGCGGGCCGCGCCTCGGAGGAATTCAGCGCCTTGACGATCGAGAGGCCGTCGCCGTCAGGCAGACGCCGATCGACGATCACGATGTCGAACGGCGTCGAGCGCAAGGCGGCAAGCGCCGCATCGATCGTCGTGGTGCGATCGGCGATCAGTCCGGCATTGGTGAGGAGCGAGGACAGGAAAGCCATCAACTGTGGCTCGTCCTCGACGATCAGGGCGCGCATGGAAGAAGCAATTCAGGGTGCACGGATGGAACGTGATGCCGGAATAGGGGCGAAATATCCAGACGCATCACGCTCCATCCATGCCTGGGCGCGGCGATGAGGCCGCAGGGCAGACCGGGCTGGTTTCCCGGCCCGGAGTTTCGGCGTCAGAAGCGGTAGTTCAGGCCGGCCTTGACGAGATGCTCGTTGACGCCGACGCGGGTGCGGCCATTGGCGAGCTGGAAGTTCTGCTTGCCGAGCGAGACGTAGTTGTATTCGAGCTTGGCGGAGAGGTTGTCGGTGATGCCGTATTCGGCGCCGGCGCCGACGACATAGCCGACCTTGCTCTTCTCCTTCGAGACCAGTCCGTTGCTGGCCTTCAGGCTGCCATAGGCGACACCGCCGAGGCCGTAGACCAGCACGCGGTCGAAGGCGATGCCGGCCCGGGCCTTGAGGGTGCTGACATAGCGCATGTCGGCGCTGGTGCCGCCGGTGCGCTTGGCGCCCTTGCCGAGGCCGTTCATCGAAACGTCGGCCTCGACACCGGTGACGAGCCCGCCCATCTGGAGGTTGTAGCCGACCTGGCCACCAAGCAGGATCTCGTTGCGACTCTTCTTGCCGGTCCCCTGGAAGCGATCGAAGGCGCCGCCAGTATGGACACCGGCATAGACGCCGTTCCAGTTATAGGGCCGCGGCGCGGAATAGGCCGGCCATTCCTGCCCGCGCACGGAACGATCGGCCGCCATGGCCGGGATCGCGAGCAGAGCCGACAGGCCGAGGCCTGCCAACAGGATGAAACGCTTCATCAAAGACTCCTTGCGGCGGCCCTAAATCGCCGCCGACGCATCAGGCCAGCAAAGTAAGAGGCGGATTCACCGACCAGGTTGTTTCAACCTGGTCGGATCCGGCTCTTGCGACCACGCATCCGGGCATCGGATCGGGTCAGCACGGCGCAGATTGCGGGCGAAGATTACGGCAACGTTGCCCGCAAAACGGGGCACGCTCCCTGCGAACAGGCCGCGGGGGGCGATGGCGCGGTGCTGCTGACAGGGCGTTTAGTTCTTTGTGACGGGCTTCTGCGCACCGTTCGCCCATTCAGCCAGCGGAGCGGTCGCCATGAACTGCTCGATCGCGAGCAGGACGATGTCGCCGGAATGGCCGGAGCGGCGCAGGCCGAGGATCAGGCGGGCCAGCCATTCGCGATGGGGATTCTCGAACGGTCCATAGATCGGGCCGACATGCAGCCACGCCTCGTGAAAGGCCGTCCCGAGGGCAGCGAGTTCTTCAGGGCCCGCATTGAACTGGCAGGTAGGCATGGCGAACCTCCCGGCATGTCGCATGAGCGGACCAGAGCCGGCCCGGCTTTGCAATCGGAAGTTGCCCCTCGATCTGAAGACTAGGAGAACGGCCGGTTAACGGCAATCGGAGAGATCGCCGCAAGCGACGCACGATCCCGCGAGGATGCGGCTCCTGGAGCAATTCCAGCAAAAGTGCGTAGCGGTTTTCCGTCCAGAATTGCGTAAAAACAAAGAGATGGAGCATTGGAGGCGAACCCGGGTTCGCCGGAAATGCTCTAGTTCTCCGACCATTCCTTCTTCAATCCGCGATCCGGATTCTCCATCGCTCCCAGCGGCACCAGTTGCGCCGCCCAGCCGGCCGCTTCCGAGGTCGGGTAGTTCGCCATCAGCACGCGCAGCGCGATGCGCGCATCCACATAGAGCTTCCTGTCGATATACAGCTTCTTGATCCGGTAGAATTCCGCCTTGGCCTCCGCATCCGCCGAAGAGGGATCCCACCAGCGCTGCCCCGGCTTCTCGGCGTAGAACTTGCCGGCGGGGGAGATGGTCACCGTGATCCCGCTGTAGCCCCAGCCGTCCCAGCCCCCTTGCGCATCGACCGCACCGGTGACCGGGACGTTGAAGGTCTGCGCCACGGCCCAGAGGAAGCGCAGCCCGCGCCCTTTCGGATCGCCGCTGTATTTTCCGAGATCGCGATCGAGCTTCTTTTCGCTGGCGCAGCCGCAGCCATGGATCTCGATGCGGGCCATGGGAGCGAACGCCTTGCGCAATTGCGTGTACTTCGACGAGACCGAGCTGCGGTCCTCGATCCCCGGGAAATCGAACTCGCCGGCGTCGCCATGCGCCAGCAGGCGCAGGATCTTGATCCTGTTCCCGTTCGCCGCAGCCAGGACCTTGTCGATGGCCTTCTGGGGCGAATAGCCCTTGGGTATGCCGGTGTGCCCGGTCGGCAATGAGTCGGCCCCACCCCGCTTCAGGTTGAAGGCATGGATCATGGTGGAGTCCTCAAGGTAGACGGCATGGACTGCGACTTCGTTGGCCATGCGCCTCTCCACCTCGAAACAATGCCCGGCTTCGGCCTCGTCCGGGCTGCGGACCAGGCCAGCAGCTTCCCTAGCGTGCACTGAATCGAGCTTCGTCCTTCATTCGGAGGAGCCGCCCCGCGCCCCGCCACGGTCCCGCCCGAAAAGCGCCCAGATCGAGCCAAGCGGCATCCAGACGCCCGCGCCTGTTGCAACCCCGCAACGGACGCCTTCAAAGCTCGAAAGGTCGCGTCGATGTGAACGTCGATCGATTGAACGGCAGCCACTGCTCTGCCAGAGATTTGAGGAATTGTTGACGTTTTTCCGTCACCTTTCCTCGTGCCCGCCATCCTGCAATCCCCTTCCGAGGTCGCAATGCTCCGCTCCTTCCGTTTGGCCCTGATCGCCGGCACGGCCGTCGCGGCCACGGCGACCGCCGCTGTCGCCGAAATCGACCCGCTCACTCGCCAGCCGCTGGTCACCTATGTCGACCCTGCCAAGGCGCAGGCGACCGCGATCCCCCGCGAGGTCGTCTCCTTCAGCGGCACCTACCGTCCCGGCACGATCGTGATCAACACGAGCGAGCGCCGCCTCTATTTCGTCCTGCCCGATGGCAAGGCCGTCCGCTACGGCGTCGGTGTCGGCCGCCCGGGCTTCGACTGGGCCGGCTCGCAGACCATCACCCGCAAGGCCGAGTGGCCGGGCTGGACCCCGCCGGCGCAGATGCTGAAGCGCCGCCCCGACCTGCCGCGCTTCATGCCCGGCGGCCCGGAGAACCCGCTCGGCGCCCGCGCCATGTATCTCGGCTCGACCCTGTACCGCATCCACGGCTCGAACGAGCCGGAGACGATCGGCCAGGCGGTTTCCTCGGGCTGCATCCGCATGCTGAACGAGGACGTGATCGACCTCTACGAGCGCGCCAAGGTCGGCACCCGCGTCGTCGTCGCCCGCTGAGCGACTGCACGCTTCCAGGATTGCGAAAGGCCGGCGTTTCGCCGGCCTTTTTCTTTGGCACGATTACCCGATTTCCGGTTTCGCCCGCACGAAACCGCTAACTCAGGTTGTTGCCCCAGATCATGATCGACGCGGAGAAGGTGACGAGGCCGATTGCCGCCAGGACGAGCGCGCGAAAACGGGTCCGAGCCTTGCTGTGGATCAAGCCAGTCATCAGTGTTGCAAGCGTCCAGAGGCCCGTGAATGCCAGAAGCGCCAAGGTGTAGACCGGGCCGGAGAGATCATAACCACCTCCTCCGATCGATGGGTGTTCCGAAGAGCTGGGGCTGAGGTTCCAAACCAGAACACCCACGACCACGGCGAAGACCGTGATCCACACGTAGAATCCTCTGTCCTTCACCGCCTCACCCGCTCCCGCGACAATCCCTTCGCCGCGAGATCGTCGAGATAGGCCTGCAGCTTCGCCTCGCCGTCGCGGCCGAGCTCGCGCAGATAATCCCAACCGTAGATGCCGGTGTCGTGCATGTCGTCGAAGGTCAGCCTCACCGCATAGTGACCGACCGGCTCGACCTTCAGGATTTCGACCTCGCGCTTGCCGGGCACCGTCTGCTTCTGCGTCGGGCCGTGGCCCTGGACCTCGGCCGAGGGGCTCTCCACCCGCAGCAATTCGGCCGAGAGCGCATGGCTCTCGCCGCTCTCGAAGGTGACATGCAACGTACGGCGATCCTTCGAGAGGCGGATCTCGCTCGGCCAATCTGACATCTTCGTGTTTCTCCAGAACGGCTTGCGACCATCAGCCCGCTTGACCGCGGGCTTGCCGCCGACAATGCTCGCTTCCTATATCAGAGCAACGGCAGGCGCACTGCGCCGCAAGACCGCGATCGCCCGAGGATTTCAGCCGTCGTGCTGCATGACCCCGTCCGCCCCCTGATGCGTGCGCCGCTGACCGACCCGTTCGGCCGCGACATCTCCTATTTGCGCATCTCGGTGACGGATCGCTGCGATTTCCGCTGCGTCTACTGCATGTCCGAGGACATGGCCTTCCTGCCGAAACGCGATCTCCTGACCCTTGAGGAGGTCGACCGCGTCGCCAGCGCCTTCGTCTCGCGCGGAACGCGCAAGCTGCGCATCACCGGCGGCGAGCCGCTGGTGCGGCGCGACATCATGAACCTGTTCCGCTCGCTCTCGCGCCATCTGGCCTCGGGCGCGCTCGACGAGCTCACCGTGACCACCAACGGCTCGCAGCTCGCCCGCTATGCGCAGGAGCTGGCCGATTGCGGCGTGCGCCGCGTCAACGTGTCGATGGACACGCTCGACCCCGACAAGTTCCGCAAGATCACGCGCTGGGGCGACCTCTCCAAGGTGCTCGCCGGGATCGAGGCGGCGCGCGCCGCCGGCCTGCGGGTCAAGATCAATGCGGTGGCGCTGAAGGGCGTCAACGAGGACGAGATCGAAGGGCTGATGCAGTGGGCCCATGGGCTCGGCATGGACCTGACGCTGATCGAGGTGATGCCGCTCGGCGAGATCGAGCCGGCCCGGCTCGACCAGTTCCTGCCGCTCTCGATGGTGCGGGCCAAGCTGATGGACCGCTATACGCTCGACGACGATCCGTACCGGACCGGCGGGCCGGCGCGCTATGTCAGGGTGCAGGAGACCGGCGGGCTCGTCGGCTTCATCACGCCGATGACCCATAATTTCTGCGAGAGCTGCAACCGCGTGCGCCTGACCTGCACCGGCACGCTCTATATGTGCCTCGGCCAGGAGGACGCCGCCGATCTGCGCGCGCCGATCCGCGCCTCCAGCGACGACACCCTGCTCTACCGGGCGATGGAAGAGGCGATCTCGCGCAAGCCCAAGGGCCACGACTTCGTCATCGACCGGCGCCAGCCCCGCGCGGCAGTCGGCCGGCATATGAGCGTGACCGGGGGCTGAACCTTACGAGCGCATCTCGGCCCGCAATTCCCGGACACCATGTCCGAGCCGGCGCCGCAGCAAGGTGCGCAAGGTCGCCGTGTCGGCATAGCCGACTTCTCCCGCGATGCTGTCCAGGCTCTCTCCGATCGAGACGAGGTGCCGGGCACGCTCGACCCGCATGTCCTGGAAGAAGGCGAGCGGCGACTTGCCCAGCACGGCCTCGGTGCGCCGTTGCAGGGTTCGCGCGCTGACCGCCAGCGCGCTCGCCGCCTCCTGGAGCGAGAAGCCTAAGGCCAGATTGGCGCGTGCCCAGCGCTCGAAGCGCTCGATGAGCGGGTCGGCATGGGCGAGGTGGTCGGGGATGATGTATTGAGCCTGCGAGGACCGCTTGTCGATCAGCATGACGCGCGCGACCAGCGCCGCGATTTGCGGGCTCGCCTGACGCACCAGCCATAGCGCTAGGTCGAGATGCCCCATCATCGCACCCGCCGTGACCACCTGGCCGGCCGGAATGAGCATGCGTGAATCGTCCAGCCTCACCTGCGGATAGCGCTGGCGGAACAATGGCGCGAGCGACCAGGTCGTCGTCGCCTCGCGCCCGTCGAGAATCCCGGCCTCCGCCAGCAGGAAGGTGCCAATGCAGGCCCCTGCCATGCCCACTCCCTCCGCCTGCCAGCCGCGCAGGTGAGCGAGCCCCTCGGCGACGTCCGTTCTTCCCAAGGCCTCGACCAGCCGGTCCGGCTGCTTGGCGTTCAAGGCCGGCACAATCACCCAATCCGGCTTGCGGGCCGTATCCGGCAAGGCGGCGCTTGCGGTCAGCCCCATCGCGGTGCGCACCTGTCCGCTGATGCCGACGAGCTGCACATCGAATAGGGGCCGATCGATCCCCTGCATCGCCGCCAGCTCGTTCGCGGTGGAGAAGGTGTCGAGCAGCACCGTCAAGCCGGTATCGAAGACGCCGTCGAGAGCGAGCACGGTCAAGCGCATGGCGTAAATGACCTCAAGATTGTCATTTACGACGATAGTGACCTCGCCTGCTCAGGTCTAGCGTCCGCCCATAGTCCTCGCCGGACCGCCACTCGCCCTATCGATCCAATCAGTGGACGCGCCATGACGCTCACGCCGGAACTCTATTGCCTGACGCTGGCCGCCGCCGCGACGGTCCTGATGTGGATCCCCTACATGCTTGCGCGGATCGTGACCCGCGGCCTCATGGCGGCGATGGCCAATCCCGACCCATCGTTTGCACCGGACCCGGCCTGGGCCGAGCGCGCGCGGCGGGCGCATGCCAACGCCGTCGAAAACCTCGCGGTGTTCGCGCCACTGGTTCTGATTGCGGCTCTCGCCGGTATCAGCACGGCGGCGACGGTCTTCGCGGCCAAGCTCTACCTGGCGGCGCGGCTGATCCATTACGTGGTCTACACCGCCGGCATCCCGATCATCCGGACGCTCGCCTTCGCGGCCGGCTTCGGCGCGACAATCGTCTTCGTCGCCGCGCTGCTTGGCCAAGCCGGCTAGCGCGCATCGAGCACGCCCTCCCACGGACAACCTTACGAGACAGCGATGAACCCAATACCCGCCACCATCCTCGACACGATCGGCAACACGCCGCTGCTGGCCCTGCGCAATGTCGTCCCGGCCAATGGCGCCCGCATCCTACTCAAGCTGGAAGCCCGCAATCCGACGGGCAGCATGAAGGACCGCATGGCGCTGGCGATGATCGAGGCGCCGGAAGCCGATGGCCGGCTGAAGCCGGGCGGCGCGGTCGTCGAATACACCGGCGGCAGCACCGGCGTCTCGCTGGCGCTGGTCTGCGCGGTGAAGGGACATCCGCTCCACCTCGTGACCTCCGACGCCTTTTCCAAGGAGAAGCTCGATCATATGCGCCTGCTCGGCGCCAAGCTGACGATCGTGCCGAGCGAGAACGGCAAGCAGACCGCGAAGCTGACCAGGGACATGATCGCCGAGGCGCATCGCATCGCCGGCGAACTCGGCGCTTACATCACCGCCCAGATGGAAAACACCGACCAACTGGCGGCCTATGCCCGGCTCGCCGACGAGATCTGGGAGCAGACCGGCGGCCGGATCGACGGCTTCGTCCAGAGCGTCGGGACGGCAGCAGCGCTGCGCGGCACCTCTGAGACGCTGCGCCGGCGTGACGACAGGATCCGCTTCGTCGCGGTCGAACCGGCGGAATCAGCGGTGCTCTCGGGCGGGCCGTCCGGCGCGCACAAGATCGACGGGATCGGCGCGGGCTATGTCGTGCCGCTCTGGCATGACGGCATCGCCGACGAGATCGAACAGGTCTCGACGGAAGAAGCCAAGGCGATGGCGTTTCGCCTGGCGGCGGAGGAAGGCCTGTTCTGCGGCACCTCGACCGGCGCCAATGTCACGGCCGCGCTGCGGCTGGCCGAACGGCTCGGGCCGGATGCCACCATCGTCACCATCATGTGCGATACCGGCATGAAATACCTGAAGACGTTCTCGCAGGCGCTTGACCATTGACCGCGCCCGCACTGGGGCTCAGAGGACTCAGCGAGCCCTCAAGCCGCGCACGATGTTCGCCGCCCGCCTGAGAGCGGTCACGGCCGCGCCCATCGCGATCAGCCAAAGGGCGGTGGTCAGCACGTCGTTATGGCCGCGCCAGATCGGTTCCAGCAGCGACAGCAGCGCCGCCGCCGTGATCGTCGCCATACGGTGCTGCTTGGCCATCGGGCCGGAGAAATCGGCCGGCAGCCCGCAATTTCGGCCGAGTTCGCGGGTGTAGGCGGTCAGTACCGCAAAAGCGGCCGCCGCCCAGCCCAGCGCGGGAGCACCGATCCCGTAGCCGACGCCGGCGAGGATCAGGATATCGGCGACCCGGTCGGGGAATTCGTTCCAGAACGGTCCGTCGGCAGCCTGCTTGCCACCTTCGATCGCGACCATGCCGTCGAAGAGATTGCAGAGCAGCCGGAACTGGCAGAACAGGGCCGCGGCAAGCAGCAGCACGATGCGCGGCCCGGAAGCCGCCGTGCCCGCGAGCCAAAAGGCCGCGCCGGCGCCGGCCGCCATCGCCATGCTCGCCATCGAGATCTGGTTCGGCGTGATCCCGGTCGCGCTCAGCCGGCGCGCAATCGCCCGGGCCCAGCCGGTGTCCCGGCTCGAGAGCGGCCGCCGATCGTCACTCTGCGCCATGGTTCATGGCCTTCCTGCTGCGCCACAGCGAATAATTGTAGAGCGCCGCATAGCTGGTCGCGACGGTGAGCGGGACGGCGATGGTCCTCGCGATCTCGGGCGTGCCGCCGATCGTGTGGATGACCGTCAGCAGACTGGCGGACACGACACCTGCGATCACTGGCGGCGCCAGCAGCGCGGTAAGGCCAGTGAAGCTGCTGGCGAGATACTCGATGCCGCGCTTCAGCAGCAGGGTGATGAGAGCGGACAGTGTGCCCTGGATCAACCCGGCGAGGAGCGGCGCCGGCATGGGATGGGCGCGGTTGGCGAACGCCGCCCAGCTGCCCATGGCGAGGAAGGCGAAGCCGACATGGACGATGCTGCTTTGCATCAGGCGCGCCAGCGGCGGGCTCACGTCGTCGACCAACCATAGCGGACGAGATGGAAGAAGATCGGAGCGGAGAACACCACCGAATCGAGCCGGTCGAGGAAACCACCATGGCCGGCGATCAGATGGCCCCAGTCCTTGATGCCGCGATCGCGCTTGATCGCCGACATCACCAGCCCGCCGAAGAAGCCCATCAGCACGATCACCAGCGCCAGGAACGCCGCCTGCAGCGGCGTGAACGGCGTCATCCAGGACAGGGCCGCCCCGACCGCCGTTGCGCTGAGCGCGCCGCCGACGAAGCCCTCGACCGTCTTGGAGGGCGACAGCCTGGGCGCGATCTTGGTCCGGCCGAGCAGCTTGCCCCAGACATATTGCAGCACATCGCTCATCTGCACGACGATGACGAGGAAGGCGATCAGCAGGACGTTGCGCCCCTGAAAACCGGGGATGTCGAGGCTGAGCAGCGCCGGCACATGCGAGATGCAGAAGACGCAGATCATCAGCGCCCACTGCACCTCGGCGATGCGCACGAGGAAATGCTCGGTGTCGCCGCGCAGCGACGCAATGATCGGCATCAGCAGGAAGGCGTAGACGGGAATGAAGATCGAGTAGAGCCCGTACCACTCGGTCCAGATCAGATAGAACTGCACCGGCAGCACGACGAAGAAGCCGGCCGCCAGCGCCCAATGATCGGCGCGGCGCGTGTCCGTCAACGTGATGAACTCGCGCAGCGCTGCGAAGGAGCAGAAGCCGAAGAGCAGCGTCACGCCGGTCTTGCCGCCGATCAGCGCCAGGCCCATCAGCACGATCATGATCCACCAGGCGCGGATGCGGTCGTTCAGGTTCTCGACCACGGCATTCGAGCCGTCGGGCGACAGCCGGCGCTGCAGCACGTAGCCGACAGTGGACGCGACGATCAGGACGCCGAGCAGGCCGGCCAGCACGGCGAGGAGATCGGGATGCGGCATCGTCATGGCGCGTTCGCCTTCGGTGACAGCGCGAGCAGCGCCGCTTCAGCCCTCGCCAGGAAATCCTGCTTGGCCTCAGCCTCGGCAAGGGTGAGAGCCGCGCCAAAGGTGACGGTGCAGACCAGCGGCACCGGCACGAACTCGCCCTTCGGCATGACGCGGTTGAGATTGTCGATCCAGACCGGCACGAGCGCCACGTTCGGGCGCGCCTGCGCCAGATGGAACAGCCCGCTCTTGAACGGGAGCAGCGGCGCATCCGTGGTGTTGCGCGTACCCTCAGGAAAGACGATCAGAGAGGAGCCGGCATCGAGCGCTTCGGTCATCTGGACGATCGGGTCAGCCGTTCGCGTCGCGGGATCGCGGTCAATCAGGACGGCGTTGAAGACGTCGCGGCCGATGAAGCGCCGCAGGCTGCTCTTCAGCCAGTAGTCGCTGCCGGCGACCGGCCGGGTCGCGAAGCGCATGCGGCGCGGCAGCACGGTCCAGATCAGGACGAAATCGCCGTGGCTGGCGTGGTTGGCGAAATAGATGCGCTGCTCGTCGGTCGGCGCGACGCCGTCCCAGCGCCCGCGCACCGCCGTGATGAAGCGGGCAAAGAACAGAATAAGCGCGCCAGCCAGGCCGGCTCCGATGTCGCGCATTCCCCCCACCCGATTACCAGCCTGACGATGGCGTAGCGTTCATCTCGAACGCTGTCGAGATTGCGGAGGTCTGGGACGAATTCGAAAGCTGCGAGGGCGCGCTCTGATCTGCTTATCGGCCAGCTGCCGACCCTTTTCCTCAGAACCTGACGGCGAGGTTTGCCTTGAAGGCGTGGTCCTGCGCGTCCTGTGCGAGCTGGGCGGTGTAGGAGGCGCCGAGGCTGATGTTCGGACCGAGCCCAAGATCGAGCCCGGCCTCGACCAGAGCGGCATCCCGCGCGATCGGCAGGCCGGCGATGGCGAACGGGTTGCTGCCGGCAAAGGCGAGCGTCGTCTTCGGATCGACATCGCCGAAGGCATGGCGCCAGCCGAGCCCGCCGCGCAGGGTCAGGTCCATGCCGGAGAGGCGCGTCGTCGTCGCGGCGCGCAGGCCGAGCGTGGTGTAGCCGAGGCTCGTGTCGTCGCTGGTGCCGGCGAGTGCCGCAGCCCCGGTGCCGCGCTCGCTGAAGCGATCGCTGCGCAGCAGGACATAGGCCAGGCCGGCATAGGGCTCGAGCGCGACCTGGCCCAAGGCGGTCTGGCCGAGATCGATGCGATAGCCGGCCTCGCCGAAGAGCTGCAGGGTCCCGGCATCGTAATCGGCGCGCAAGGTGTCGCCGAGCCCGGCCGCGACGATGCTGCGCCGGGTCGAAAGATCGTGCCAAGTGTAGCTCAGGCCGGTGCGCAGGTTGAGGGCGCCGAACTGCCCGCCGCCATAGAGGCCCAGATGATAGTTGTCGCTCTCACCCGAGGAGAGCCGGCCGTTGACGTCGAACTTGCTGTGGCTGAAGCCGGCGACGACGCCGAGGCGCAAATTGTCGAAGACGGCGGCATCGGCGCCGACCAGCAGGCCGCCGGTCGAGCGGGAGAGGCTGGCGGCATTGCCGTCGCTGCGCGTGCGCCCCCAGGAGCCATAGCCCTGGCCCCAGACGGCGAAGCGCTCGGCCGAGGGCGGCTTCGGCATCGGTCCTTTCACCGCCGGCGCGAGGTCGGCGGTGAAGCCATAGGACAGCGTCGCCATCGGGGCGGCGCCGACCGCACCGAAAGCCGAGCGCAGGCGGTCGTTCACCGCCGAGCGCAGCAGCCAGCTCTCATCGACCAGCACGGTGCGAGCCGTGGCATGAACCTCGCCGGCGAGCTGGCCGAGCGCGCCGCGCGCCGCCTCGACCGTCGGCTGGTTGTAGACGCCGGTCTGGACGGCGTTGCCACTCGGCAGGCTGTCGACGGCGTTGCCGACCGCCTGCTCATTGCCGGTGCCGCCGACATTGCCGGCCGTCGCGGTCTGGACCACCGTCAGATAGGCATTGGTGGCGTCGCTGCTGTTGCGCAGGCTGAGGAAGGCCGACAGCGTCAGGTCGCCGCCATAGCTGCCGGTCAGCCCGGTCGAGGTCAGGATGGTGTAGCGCTGGCCGGCGACGAAGGTCCCGCCGGTATAGTTGATCACC
>NZ_DASZAT010000003.1:0-60919 GCF_035944895.1 Allobosea sp. | reverse complement strand
GTCGATGTTGCGCACACCGAGCTTCGACATCTTCTTGTAGCGCTCCTCCATCTCGCGCACCGCCCATTTCAGCGCGACCACCGCCTTCTTCGGGTCGGTGACGACGGGGGTGAGCAGATGCGGGATGCCGTCATAGACGGAGAGCTCGAGCATCTTGGGATCGACCATGATCAGCCGGCACTCCTCCGGCTTCAGCCGGTAGAGGATCGACAGGATCATGGTGTTGATCGCGACCGACTTGCCCGAGCCGGTGGTGCCGGCGACGAGCAGGTGGGGCATACGGGCCAAGTCCGCGATCACCGGCTCGCCGCCGATGGTCTTGCCGAGGCAGAGCGCCAGCTTGTGCTTGGTGCCCTCGAAATCCTGGGAGGCCAGGAGCTCGCGCAGGAAGACGGTCTCGCGCTTGGCGTTGGGCAGCTCGATGCCGATCGCGTTCTTGCCCTGCACCACCGCCACGCGCGCCGACACCGCGCTCATCGAGCGCGCAATGTCGTCCGCCAGCGAGATCACCCGCGAGCTCTTCGTCCCCGGAGCAGGCTCAAGCTCGTAGAGAGTGACCACGGGGCCGGGACGAACCTGGCTGATCTCGCCGCGCACGCCGAAATCCTCGAGCACGCCTTCGAGCAAGGTGGCGTTCTGCTCCAGCGCGTCGGTGGAGATGGTGTTCGCAAGAATCTTCTTCGGCTCGGCCAGATAGGTCAGCGGCGGCAGCTCGAAGCCCTCGCGGTCGAGTAGCGAAGGCTGAGCCTCGCGCGACAGGCGCTTGCCGGGCTTGGGCGCCCGCACCGGCGCAGCAACGCGCGGCGCATTGAGATCACGCAGGTCCTGCGCCTCGAAGGGCTCGTCATCGTCGTCATAAGCCGGCCGGGCGCTCGGCGCTGCCTTGGCGGCAGCGGGGCGCACGAGCTCGGGCGCGACAACAGGGGACCGGTAGGCCTCCGGATCGCCGGTGAAGTTCGGCTCGCGGCGGACCCGGCCGGTCTGGGCCGGAACGGACATCGCGCTGGCGCCGGCAGAGGCCGGCTGTGGCGGGCGCGGCAGGCGGCGCAGGATCGCGGCCTTCAGCGCCATGGCGCCATGGGCGACCCAGCCGATCAGGATCACCGAGAAGCCCGGCTCGTCGTCGCGACGCTCCTCGCCATCGGCGAAGGGCGCATCGTCGTCCTGGTCGGTCTCGGGATCCTCGTCGGTGACGAAGCCGAAGCCGGCTGCGGCGGTGACGGAGAGGATCGCGATGCCGGCGAAGACGAAGGCGACGAGGCCGCCGAGCGCGGTGCCGCCGAGGCCGACGATATTGCGGGTGCCCTGCAACAGCGCGTCGCCGATCACGCCGCCCATGCCGGTCGGCAAAGGCCAGCGCGGTGTCGCCGGCAGGGCGCTCGCCACCGCGGCGCTCGAGACGATGCCGACGACCCAGAGCACGAGCTTGAGCGCGCTGCGATCGAAGAGGTGGAAGCGAATCAGCCGGAGCGACCAGAGCAGCGGCGGCAGCAGCAGCGCGACGACGCCGAGGCCGAGCAGCTGCATGGCGAGATCGGCGATCATCGCGCCGGGCCGGCCGAGCAGGTTGTGCACGGTGCCGCGCGTGGCGTTGTTGAGGCTGGGATCGTCGACCGACCAGGTCGCGAGGGCGACGGCGACAGCGACCATCAGCGCGAGCATCGCCATGCCGCCGATCTCGGCGGCCCGGCGCGACAGAAATTCGCGCACCGGATCGGGCAGGCGGTCGATCAGCGATGAGGAGCGTCGGATCGTGCGCATCGGGCCGTGTCTGCGGGCATCAGGAGGGCGGCAAGAGCCACCTTGTCGAACCGGCAGGTTAGGAAGGTCCGGTTAAGGCCCGCTTAACCTTGCGCTGCCGCCGCGCCTTGTCAGCAGTTCAAGGAACGATTGCCCAGTCCGGCGCATTTTTTGGGTAGCAACCGCAAGGAGGGCGAGATGGCCGATAACGACGACAGGATCGCGAGGATTGCCCGGATCTGGCGCGGCCGCACCGTGCCGGAGAAGGCCGATGCCTATGCCGAATACCTGCTGGAGGTCGGCGTCCGGCCGCTGGCGAAGAAGGCACTCGGCGCGCAGATGTTCCGCGAGAACCGCGAGACGGAGAGCGAATTCGTGACGATCTCCTATTGGGAGAGCGTCGAGGCGATGTCGCGCTTCGCCGGGCCCGATCCGCGCAGGATCCACCATCTCGAACGCGATGCCGAGTTCCTGATCGAATTGCCGGAGACGGTGCAGGTGCTGCAGATCGTGCTCGATCGCTCTTCGGGAGAGAGGTGAGGGCTCTCCTGCGTTTCGAGAGCGGCTTTTCCGGCGCCATGGCTGTATTGTCGTGGCGTCGGCGCCCGCCGTCCCGACGCGCCGCGAGGAGGGTTTGATGACCTCAAGCTTCACCATCCACGATGCGGCCGGCTATGAGCAGCTCATGGGCCGCTGGAGCCGAATGCTCGCACCCCGATTCATCGATTTCGCCGGGCTGGCCGATGGCGAGCGCGTGCTCGACGTCGGCTGCGGAACCGGCAGCCTGACCTTCACGCTCGCTGCCGCCGCTGATCTCGCGGAGGTCACCGCCATCGATTTCTCGCCGGTCTTCGTCGCAGCCGCGACCCGGCGCAACAGCGATCCGCGCATCACCATCCGGCAGGCCGATGCCTGCACCCTGCCATTCGAGGACAGTGTCTTCGATCGCGCCATGGCCCTGCTCGTGCTGCATTTCGTGCCCGAGGCCGACAAGGCCATCGCCGAGATGGCCCGCGTCGTGCGAACGGATGGTGTGGTCGCAGCGGCCGTGTGGGACCATTATGGCGGCATGCCGGGCATGCGCATGATGGTCGATACCGTCGCGGGGCTGAGCGAAGCCGGCCGGCAGCTGCGAGCCCGCTACTGCTTCCAGCCGATGATGCAGCTCGGCGAAATGAAGCGGGCCTTCGTCGAGCAAGGGCTCGCGAACGTGACCGAGACCGAACTGATGGTCCGCATGGACTACCAGAGCTTCGACGACTTCTGGGCGCCGATCGCCGCAGGCGAAGGGCCGCTCGGCAAGTATGTGGCGGGGCTCGACACGGCGGAGCGGACGCGCGTCGATGAAGCCGTGCGCGACGCCTATCAGGCTGGCCGGCCTGACGGCCCGAGATCCTTCGCGAACGTTGCCTGGGCCTGCCGGGGCACCGTCCACTGACCCGCTGGCGACGGGCCCTTCGTTGGCCATGAAAAACCCCGGCGGAATCCCGCCGGGGCGATGATGCGCGAGGGGTAAACCCCGGCTCAGTCGTGGTAGGCGCGCTCGCCATGCTCGGCGATGTCGAGGCCCTCGCGCTCCTGGTCGGGGGCGACGCGCAGGCCGACGACGACATCGACGATCTTGTAAAGGATCGCCGAGCCGACGCCGCTGAAGACCAGCGTGAACAGCACCGCCTTGAGCTGGGCCATGAAGGCCGGACCGAACTCGTAGGTCGCGGTGACCAGCTCGCCCGGCTTGGTCGAATAGTCGGGGATGCCGCCGCCGCCGAGGGCCTGGTTGACCAGGATGCCGGTCGCCAATGCGCCGATGATGCCGCCGATGCAGTGGATGCCGAAGACGTCGAGCGAGTCGTCGTAGCCGAGCGCATTCTTCACGGTCGAGCAGAACATGAAGCAGACCGGGCTGACGACGAGGCCGAGCACGATCGAGCCCATCGGGCCGGCAAAGCCAGCAGCCGGGGTGACGGCGACGAGGCCGGCGACCGCGCCCGAGACCATGCCAAGCATGGAAGGCTTGCCCTTCACGGCCCATTCGACGAACAGCCAGGCGACCGCCGCTGCCGCCGTGGCGACGAAGGTGTTGATCATGGCGAGCGCAGCGGTGCCGTTGGCCTCGAGGTTGGAGCCGGCGTTGAAGCCGAACCAGCCGACCCAGAGCAGGGCGGCGCCGATCAGCGTCATGGTCAGGGAGTGCGGCGCCATCAGCTCGCGGCCGAAGCCGATGCGCTTGCCGATCAGCATGCAGCCGACGAGGCCCGCGATACCAGCGTTGATGTGCACGACGGTGCCGCCGGCGAAGTCGAGCGCCCCCCACTTGAACAGCATGCCGGCATCGGCATTGACCGCGTCGAGCGCCGCCTGGGCTGCGGCCTTGCCGTCGGTGCCGGCCTCGGCCAGCGCCTTGGCGGCATTGCCGACCGCGTCAGGCCCGCCCCAGTACCAGACCATATGGGCCATCGGGAAATAGATGAAGCTGACCCAGAGCACGATGAAGAGCAGCAGCGCCGAGAACTTCATCCGCTCGGCGAAGGCACCGACGATGAGGGCAGGCGTGATGCAGGCGAAGGTCATCTGGAAGGCGATGTAGACATATTCGGGGATGACGACGCCGTTGGAGAAGGTTGCGGCGGTCGAGTTGCCGTCGACGCCGCGCAGGAAGGCCTTGGAGAAGCCGCCGACGAAGTCGTTGAGGCCGCCGCCATTGGTGAAGGCGAGCGAGTAGCCGAAGATGATCCACATCAGGCTGACGATGCAGACGATGGCGAAGACCTGGGTCAGCACCGACAGCATGTTCTTGGACCGGACGAGGCCGCCATAGAACAGCGCCAGGCCGGGCACGGTCATGAGCAGGACGAGGATCGTCGAGCTCATCATGAAGGCGACGTCGCCCTTGTTGGGTACGGGGGCGGGCGGCGCGGCCGGAGCTTGCGCCAGCGCGGCGCCGGCCATGGCGGCGAGCATAAGCCCGACCAGCCCGGCCCGGTTAAGGGTCTTGTTGTTCATCGAAAAGCTCCTGGGAAGGTCGGGAATCAGAGGGCGTCGCCGTCGGTCTCGCCGGTGCGGATGCGCACGGCCTTCTCGATCGACGAGACGAAAATCTTGCCGTCGCCGATCTGGCCGGTGCGGGCGGCGACGGTGACGGCCTCGATCACCTTGGAGACGAGGTCGTCGGTGACCGCGACCTCGATCTTGATTTTCGGCAGGAAGCTCACGGCGTATTCGGCGCCGCGATAGATTTCGGTATGGCCCTTCTGGCGGCCATAGCCCTTCACTTCGGTCACGGTCAGCCCGTGCACGCCGATGGCAGTGAGCGCGTCGCGCACCTCCTCCAGCTTGAACGGCTTGATGACGGCCATCACGATCTTCATGGCTGGGTTATCCCCCGCTTGTGCGCCGCCGGACCGCGATCCGAACGACGTCGTTGCGCCTCTCGCGCCCTTGGAGGCGGACGCGTCGAGGACGGACCTTTCAAGGGCCGTGCCAACCGGGGGATGTGGCGCGCGAGCGGGCAATGTCGCGATTCCGCCATGATCGGGCGGGGTTCAGCGCGCAGATATGATCAATAATTAGGCAGATGCCGCGAAAGCAGGCGACCGCGGGTTCAGGCGCGATCGGGCCGCGGCCGGATCAGGCCTTCCTGCGCGACCGAGGCGACGAGATGCCCTTGCCGGTCGAAGATCAGCCCGCGGGAGAAACCGCGCGCACCCGAGGCCGAGGGGCTGTCCTGGGCGTAGAGCAACCAGTCATCGGCCCGGAAGGGGCGATGGAACCACATCGCATGGTCGAGGCTGGCGCTCTGGACGCGCCGGTCGAAGACGCTGGTGCCGTGGGCGATCAGGCTGGAATCGAGCAGCATCAGGTCGGAAGCATAGGCGAGCACGCTTTGGTGCAGCGCTGGTTCATCGGGTAGTTTCTGCGACGCCCTGACCCAGGCATTGAATTTCGGCTCCCGCGGTCCATCCGCCGCGTAGCGGCTCATCTCGACGGGGCGAATCTCGATCGGCCGCTCGCGCCGGTAATAGGCGCGCACCGCCTCGGGCATATGAGGCAGCACGTCGCGTTCCATGCCGTCACGGCCGGGAAGCTCCTCCGGCATCGGCACGGCGGGCATCGGCATCTGATGGTCGTAGCCGGGTTCGGCGATCTGGAACGAGACCGACATGGCGAAGATCGCCGCATCCTTCTGCAGTGCCAATACCCGCCGCGTCGAGAAGGAGCCGCCGTCGCGCAGCCGTTCGACCTCGTAGACGATCGGGATCGCCGGATCGCCCGGCAGCATGAAATAGGCGTGCAGCGAATGCGGCTGGCGCTCCTCGACGGTCTTGCAGGCGGCATAGAGCGCCTGGCCGATCACCTGGCCGCCAAAAACCCGGGTCCAGCCATTGTCGGGGCTGCGACCCTGGAACCGGTTGTGTCCGAGCGGTTCGAGATCGAAGATCGAGAGCAGAGTGTTGGCGGCTGATGTCATCGGCTGGAACCGGTGCGGCCCGGGCTTGCAGCCCCGGCCGGCTATGGGCAAGACGAGGAAGCATCAGCAACGAGCGACTCGGCTGCGTCAAGCGGCGCGATGCGAGGAAGGCGACAGTGCAGAGACCCGAGAATGCGAGCCAACGCATCGTCATCGCCGGCGGCGGCGTCGCCGGGCTGACGCTGGCGGTCGCGCTGAAGCAGGCGCTGGGCGAAAACTTCGACGTGATCGTTGCCGATCCGGCGCTGGCCGGGCCGCCGCGCGCCGATGACCGCGCCTATGCGGTGGCTGCGGCGGCGCGCAGCATGCTGGAGGCGCTCGGTATCTGGCGCCCGGTCGAGATGGCGGCGACGGCGATGACCGAAATGGTCATCACCGACAGCCGCACGCCTGATCTGGTGCGGCCGGTCTTCCTGACTTTCGACGGCGAGGTCGAACCCGGCCAGCCCTTCGCCCATATGGTCGAGAACGGCGCGCTGATGGCGACACTGCTTCAGGTCGCGCGTGCCAATGGCGTCGAATTGCGGCCCGAGGGCATCCGGTCCGGTACGGTGGACGACGGTGGCGCGATAGGCATCGTCTTCACCGGTGGCGAAAACCTCGATGCCACGCTGCTGGTCGCGGCCGACGGTGCCCGCTCGAAACTGCGCGAGCAGGCCGGCATCGGCTGGGTCGGCTGGTCCTATCCGCAATCGGGTATCGTCGCGACGATCGGCCATGAGCGACCGCATGACGGGCGGGCGGTCGAGCACTTCCTGCCGTCGGGCCCTTTCGCGATCCTACCATTGCCCGATGGTGGGAAACTTGGTCATCGCTCCTCGATCGTCTGGACGGAAGCGACCGAGAATGTCCCGGCCTTGCTGGCGCTGGACGAGAGCGATCTTCTTCTGGAGGTAGAGCGCCGTTTCGGCCTGGAACTCGGCGAGATCGCGCTGGAGAGCCGCCCGGGCGCCTATCCCCTCTCCTTCGGGGTGGCGCGCCGTTTCGTCGGCGAGCGGCTGGCGCTGCTCGGCGACGCCGCGCATGTCATCCATCCGATCGCCGGGCAGGGGCTCAATCTCGGGTTGAAGGACGTCGCGGCGCTGGCCGAGGTCATCGTCGACGCAGCTCGGCTCGGCCTCGATGTCGGCGGCGCGGACGTACTCGAAGCCTATGAAAAGGGGCGGCGCTTCGACACGGTCGCCATGGGCGTCGTCACCGACGGGCTCAACCGGCTGTTCTCGAACGATTCGACGCCGTTACGATTGGCGCGCGATCTCGGCCTCGGGCTGGTCGAGCGCATGCCGGGGCTGAAGCGCTTCTTCATCCGCGAGGCGGCCGGGCTGGCCGGGCCGACGCCGCGGCTGCTCAAGGGCGAGATGCTGTAGGATCAGGGAATCCTTCTCCCCTCGGGGGAGAAGGTGCCGGCAGGCGGATGAGGGCGGTACGCCTGGGTAAGACAGGGGCAGGTAGTGCCTGTCTTACCCTCATCCGTCAGCGCTACGCGCTGCCACCTTCTCCCCCGAGGGGAGAAGGAAGAAGCACTACCCTTCCAGTTGGCGCGCCTCTTCCGGCAGCATGATCGGGATGCCGTCGCGGATCGGGTAGGCCAGCTTGGCGGCGCGGCTGATCAGCTCCTGGCGCGCGGCGTCGTATTCCAGCGTCGCCTTGCTGACCGGGCAGACGAGGATCTCCAGCAGCTTCGGGTCGATCCGCGTCGCTGCCGGCACCGTGTTGTCCTCGTCCGCATTCATCGCCAAACTCTTTCCAGACCTTATTTGCGCGGCAGATCGGCCAGCATGCCGGCCGCCACCATCAGCTTTGGCAGGGAGAGGCCGGACATGGCAATGGCCGAGACGGTGGCGCGGGTGCGTTCCGCATCGGCGCCGCGCTCCGCCAGCCAGTCCTTCAGCGCGTCAGGGCCGGACTTGCCGGTGGCGATCTCCTGCGTCAGCCCGGCATGGCCATCGGTCAGGGTCTCGACCGCGCGCTGGCGCGCCAGGCGCTCGTAATCGTCGGTCGCCGGTACGGCTGCGGCGGCCGACATCAGCGTCGAGAAACCGAAGACCGAATCGGTCCCGAAATGAATCCGGGCGACCTCGACGATGTCGCGCTTGGTCCGGCTGGCGATGTCGACGATATCCGTCGCCTGCGCGAGCCAGGGCAGGCTGGCGACGCGGGTCGCCAGCGCCTCGGGCACGCCCTCTGCCGTGAGCGCGGCGATGCGGGCATTGCGGGCCTGGGCGGCGGCCTCAGGCAGCAATTCGCCGAGTGCGCCCTCCAGCGCCGCGACGCCCTTGGCATAATGCGCCACGGTCTGCTCGATCGCGCCGGGCTTGGCGACGCCGCGGCGCAGGAACCAGCGCATGCGGTCGACGACCAGCTCCTGCGCGGCGGCATAGAGCCCGGTCTGGGTCTTGCCCGGCAGCTTGGCGTCGAGCGCGTCGATGGCGCCGTTCAGCGTGATCAGGTCGAAAGCATCGCGGGCGACGGCATAGGCCGCGGCGATCGCCGGCGCCTCGGCACGGGTCTGGTCGGCCAGCATCGAGACGATGGCCGGGCCGCCGCGGTTGATGATGGCGTTGGCGAGCTGGGTCGCGACGATCTCGCGGCGCAGCCTGTGGCCGGCGATCTCCTTGCCATAGCCCTCGCGCAGCGGCTGCGGGAAATAGCGGACGAGCTCGCTCTTGAGGTAGGGATCGTCGGGGATCGCCGACTCGAGCAGCGCGTCGTGCAAAGCGAGCTTGGCATAGGCGATGAGCACGGCGAGCTCTGGCCGGGTCAAGCCTTCGCCGCGCTTCTCGCGCTCGATCAGCACGGCGTCCGAGGGCAGGTATTCGACGCCGCGGTCGAGCCTGCCGTCTTCCTCGAGCTGGACCATCAGCCGGCGCAGATGCGGGCTGGCCTGGATGCCCTGCGCCTCGGTCAGCGAGAGCGCCAGCGTCTGCAGGTAGTTGTTGCGCAGGACGAGCAGGCCGACCTCGTCGGTCATCTCGGCGAGCAAAGCGTTGCGCTTCTTCTCGGGCAGGCGGCCGTCGCGAACAGGGTCGGCCAGCGCGATCTTGATGTTGACCTCGACGTCGGAGGTGTTGACGCCGGCCGAGTTGTCGATCGCGTCGGTGTTGAGGCGCACGCCATTGCGGGCCGCCTCGATGCGGCCGCGCTGGGTCGCACCCAGATTGGCGCCCTCGCCGACCACCTTGGTGCGCAGCTCGGAGCCGGTGACGCGGATCGCGTCATTGGCGCGGTCGCCGACCTGGGCGTCGCTCTCGTCGCTGGCGCGGATATAGGTGCCGATGCCGCCGAACCAGAGCAGGTCGACCGGCGCCTTCAGGATCGCGGTCATCAGCTCGGCCGGGGTGACCTCAGCCTTGTCGAAGCCGATGGCCTGCCGGATCTCGGGCGAGAGCGCGATGCTCTTGGCCTGGCGCGAGAAGATGCCCCCGCCCTTGGAAATCAGCGACTTGTCGTAATCGGCCCAGGACGAGCGCGGCAAGGCGAAGATGCGCTGGCGCTCGGCCAGGCTCCTGGCCGAGTCGGGATCGGGATCGAGGAAGATGTCGCGATGGTCGAAGGCGGCGATCAGCTTGATGGCCGGCGAGAGCAGCATGCCGTTGCCGAAGACGTCGCCGGACATGTCGCCGACACCGGCCACGGTGAAGGGCGTGGTCTGGATGTCGACGTCGATCTCGCGGAAATGCCGCTTCACCGCTTCCCAGGCGCCGCGGGCGGTGATGCCCATGCCCTTGTGGTCGTAGCCCTGCGAGCCGCCCGAAGCGAAGGCGTCGCCGAGCCAGTGATGCTTCTCGGCCGACAGGGCGTTGGCGGTGTCGGAGAAGGTCGCGGTGCCCTTGTCGGCGGCGACGACAAGATAGGGATCGTCGCCGTCATGGCGGACGGTGTCCGGCGGCGGCACGATCGTCTCGCCGTCGAGATTGTCGGTGAGCTCGAGCAAGGTGCGGATGAAGATGCGGTAGCTCTCGGTGCCTTCGGCCAGCCAGGCGGCGCGATCGGAGGCCGGCGGCAAGTGCTTGGGCACGAAGCCGCCCTTGGCGCCGACCGGGACGATGACGGCGTTCTTGACCTGCTGGGCCTTGACCAGCCCGAGCACCTCGGTGCGGAAATCCTGCGGCCGGTCCGACCAGCGCAGGCCACCGCGTGCGACCTTGCCGAAGCGCATATGAATGCCTTCGACGCGCGGCGAGTAGACGAAGATCTCGTAGAGCGGGCGCGGCAGCGGCATGCCGTCGACCTGGCCGGAGGCGAGCTTGAACGAGATCGTGCTGCGCGGATGCCCGTCGGGACCGATCTGGAAGAAGTTGGTGCGTAGCGTCGCGTCGATCAGGTTGACGAAGCGGCGCAGGATGCGGTCCTCGTCGAGGCTGGTGACGTCGGCGAGCGCGGCTTCGATGCGCTCGCGCTCGGCCTTCATCTGCTCGGCGCGCTTCTTCTCGGAGAGATGCGGATCAAACTTGGCGACGAAGAGCTTCACCAGCCCGGTGGCGATGCCGGAATGGCGGGTCAGCGCGTCAGCAATGTAGTCCTGGGCATAGGGTGCGCCGACCTGGCGCAGATAGCGGCCGAGCGCCCGCAGCAAGGCCGCCTCGCGCCAGGCGAGGCCGGCGGCGAGGACGAGCTGGTCGAAGCGGTCCGATTCGGTGAAGCCGCGGAACTGCGCCATCAACGCCGCCTCGATCGTCGGATCGAGATGCTCGATGTCGATCTCACCGCCGCTGGCACGCTCCAGCGTCATATCGTGCAGCCAGACGCGCGAATCGGCGCTGCCTGAGCCGTTCTGCTGCGGGGTGATGTTGAAGGTGCGCTCGTTGACGACGCGGAAGCCCATGTTCTCCAGCATCGGCACGCGCTCGGAGAGCGAGATCGCGGCGCCGCGCGAGAACAGCTTGAGATTGGCTCTGGTCGGACCGTCGCCGTCGCGGCGGTAGAGGTTGACCGCGCGCGGCCGCTCCGCCGACAGCTTCTGCAGCATGTCGATGTCGACCAGCGCGTCCTCGGCCGAGTAGCGCTCGCGATAGGCGGCGCCGAAGGCCTCGGCATAGCGCTCGGCGAGGGAACGGGCGGCCGGGCCGGCCTTCTGCGCGTCGAGCGCGTCCTTGAGGCCGTCGCTCCAGGTGCGGACGATCGCGGCGATGCCGGCTTCCAGCGTGTTGCGGTCGATCTTGGGCGTGCGGCCCTCGTCGCGGCCGATGATGTAGTGGGTGCGGGCGAGCGGCCCCTCCGGATAGGCCGGATAGCCGGCCGAGACGCGGCCTTGGTAGACGCGGGCGAGGAATTCGCCGACGCGGCGGCGCACCGTGGTGTCGTAGCGGTCCTTCGGGATGAAGACGAGCGCCGAGACGAAGCGGTCGAACTCGTCGGCGCGGGCGAGCGCCCGGATGCGCGGCCGCTCGGTCAACTGCATGATGTCGAGGGCGAAGCGCTCCAGCGTCTCGACGTCGATCTGGAAGAGCTCGTCGCGCGGGAAGGCGTCGAGCACGTTGTAGAGGGCGCGGCCGGAATAGCTCGACGGGTCGAAGCCGGTGCTCTTCAGCACGCGTGCGACCTTGAGGCGCAGATAGGGGATGGCACGGGCGCTGCCGGTATAGGCGTTCGAGGTGAGCAGGCCGACGATGCGCAATTCGCCGTCGAGCCGCCCGTCAGGCGTGAACAATTTCACGCCGACATAGTCGAGATGGACGCGGCGGTGCACGCGGCTCTTGACGTTGGCCTTGGTGATGATCAGCGCCTGGGGCTTGGCCAGGAAGGCGCGAATCTCCGGCGTCATCACCACCAGCTCGCGATTCTTGCGGAGAACCCGGACATCGGGGTCGCGCAGGATGCCGAGGCCGGAGGAATCGACCGGGTCGGCAGCAGTGTCGCCGCCGGCGAAGCGATAGGCGCGCACGCCGAGCAGCGTGAAATTGTCGCTGGCGATCCATTCGAGGAAGTTCAGCGCCTCGGTGACCTCATCCTCCGGCAGCGGCGGCGGATTGGCGCGGTAGGACTGGATGACTTCGGTGATTCGCCCGCGCATCGCCGCCCAGTCGTCGACGGCGAGGCCGACATCGACATAGACACGGGCAAGGCCGGCAGCGAGCCGCTCGCGCGCCTCGGCGGTGTCGATCCGGTCGAGATGGATATGGATCAGGCTCTCGCGGCGCGTGCCCTCGACCGCGCGGCCCGAGGCCTCGCCAGCGAGCGACTGGAAGGTGCCGTCATTCTTGCGCACCACGGCGAGGATGGGATGGGCGACGAGGCGCGGCTCGTAGCCCTGCTCGGCGAGCTCGGCGAGGGTCGAATCGAGCAGGAACGGCTTGTTGTCGTTGACGACCTCGAGGACGGTGATCTGGCGCTCGCGCCCGTCCTCCTTCACCGCCTCGTCGCGGAAGCGCAGATTGGGCTCGCCAGGCTTGCGCTTGCCGGTCAGGTGGGCATAGGCGGCATCGGCGGCGCGGGCCAGGAACTCCGGCGGCAGCGCGACGAGATCTTCGGCGACGGTCCGGCCATAGAGCAGCTTGGGGAAATCCGCGGGCATCGCAGTGCCGAACTCGCGTGCGGCCGTTTCGATCGCGGTCACGGCTGCTGCCGTAGCATTCGCTTCGCGCTTGGCCATAGTCTTCTTCCCCCTGCTATTTTGCCGAAGCGATGACATAGCTCACCGGCGGCTGCAACTTTCGTCGCATCGCAGCAGCCAGATTGCACCAATATGGCGCGGACACGGCAAGTTGTGCCCGATCCGCACGGATATCAGCGCGAGGAGTGCAGAGATGACGAAGAAGCATGACAAAGCGATGGTGGGTGAGCAGCCTGCGAAGCAGGACGCTCCGCCTGCCGCGATGGCGCTGTCTCTGCCGCGAGCCGAGCTTTCCGAGGCGATGCAGGCTTATTTCGCCAAATGCGAGGAGAAGCTCGGCTATGTCCCGAACGTCCTGGCCGCTTACTCCCATGACGACGCCAAGCTCCAGGCCTTCGCCACCTTCTACAACGACCTGATGCTGGCGCCCTCCGGCCTGTCGAAGCTGGAGCGCGAGATGATCGCGGTCGCGGTCTCCAGCGTGAACCGCTGCTATTACTGCCTGACGGCGCATGGCCAGGCGGTGCGCCAGCTCTCCGGCGACCCCGTGCTCGGTGAGATGATGGTGATGAACTACCGCGCCGCGCAGCTCTCGCCGCGCCACCGCGCCATGCTCGACTTCTCGGTGAAGCTGACGGAAGAGCCGCACAAGATCGAGGAGGAGGATCGACAGGCCCTGCGCGACGCCGGCTTCGGCGAGCGCGACATCTGGGACATCGGCGCGGTCGCCGCCTTCTACAACATGTCGAACCGGATCGCCTCGGCGGTCGATATGCGGCCCAATCCCGAATATCACGGCGCGTCCCGGTAAGGATCACGGCCAAAAGAAAACGGCCGGCGGAGACCGCCAGCCGTGAGTTGGCTTCGACTCGTTGGCCCGGCCCGCCGCAGCGCCGGAGGGGCTGGGGGGCTGACGTGTCCGGAACCGGACAGGCCGGGCCGCCGAAGCAACGAATCGGAGTTGAGCCTCGTAACGGGGCGTTCGCTGGGCGCAAGCGCGGCAAAATCATGGCAATCGCCCTGGCCCCGAAAAAGGTTGGCGGGCCTGTCATCAATCTGTCTTGACCCGCCCTTGCCAGCGCGGGAGGGCGGGCGCATCATCCCTTGCCGGATCACCACCGGCCACGAAAAGGAGGCGTGATGAGCGAAAGCGAAACTCCGCCAGGTCAGCGAGCGGGCGCGGTCGTCGCCTTTCCGGCTGCTGCCGCGCCCTCCTCCGTCACCTTCGATCGACGTGAGCTGAACGAGCTGCTCAATCTTTATGGCCGCATGGTCGCTGCCGGCGAGTGGCGCGACTACGCCATCGATTTCCTGCGCGACAAGGCGCAGTTCTCGGTCTTTCGGCGCACGGCCGAGGTGCCGCTCTATCGGATCGTCAAGGATCCGTCGCTGGCGCGGCGCCAAGGCGCCTACTCGGTGGTGACCGCGACCGGGCTGATCCTGAAACGTGGCGCCGAACTGAGCCGAGTGCTCAAGGTGCTCGACAAGCGGTTGAGCGTGGTGAGCTGATTCCGCCCGAGTTTGTGAAACGCGATCAAAAGAAAAGCCCCGGCCGTGAGGCCGGGGCTTCTTTGTTCAGGCTGTGGCCCTGATCACTGGTCTTGTCACTCCTGGCGCGAGCCGAAGAGCGAGAGCAGCATCTGGAACATGTTGACGAAGTTCAGGTAGAGCGACAGGGCGCCGTTCACCGAGAGCTTCGCGGCCGACTCGGAGTCCATGTCCGAGTACAGGTACATTTCCTTCAGGCGCTGCGTATCCCAGGCGGTCAGGCCGGCGAAGACCAGCACGCCGATCACCGAGATGGCGAAGGAGAGCGCGCTCGAGGCCAGGAAGATGTTGACCACCGAGGCGATCACCAGACCGATCAGGCCCATGATCAGGAACGAGCCGATGCCCGACAGCGACTTCTTCGTGGTGTAGCCGAACAGGCTGAGGCCAGCGAAGGAGGCCGCGGTGATGAAGAACACCTTGGCGATCGATTCACCGGTGAAGACCACGAAGATCGACGACAGCGAGATGCCCATCACCGCCGCGAAGGCGAAGAACATGGCACGGGCCGTCGACGAGCTCATGCTCTCGGCCTTGAACGAGAAGAAGAAGATGAAGGCCAGCGGAGCCAGCATCACCACCCACTTCAGCGGCGACAGGTAAAGCGCCTGGCCGAGCGGCGTCAGCGCGGTGACCTTGCCCGAAGGCGAGTAGCCGGCGATCGCTAGCATGGAGATGCCGATCGCCATCAGGCCGGTGATGGCCAGGCCGATGCTCATGTTGTTGTAGACGCCGAGCATGAACGAGCGCAGGCCCTGGTCCACCTCGACGGCGCTGGTCTGCTGGGCGCGGCCGGCGCCCCAGACCTGAGCGTTGCGGTCGAAATCGCTCATGGAGAGAGTTCCCCTTGAAACTTTGCCTGGCGGACATCGCCCTTGCGACACCCACCGCCGCGCACCAACGTCGCGACATCGCAGAATATGAGGGGGATCACGCGACCTTACAAGAGGCAAGCATGGTTAGCGCTGGCGGCGGCATAGAAATTCGGCCGCTAGACGATGCAACATTACCGTTCGTCCATGTTTATGATGCGCCGCGATGAGTCAGACCTCATAAATTCCTCAGATGAGAAGCGGGCGCTTTCGACAGTATTTGTAGCGTTCCGATCAATCCGAACACGACAGTGACCACGACAGCTGCAGTCGCAGCGATGATCGCGCCGGTCGGATCGGGGACGAAATCTATCTTCATCACTTGCGTGACGACGCCCCAGCCGGCCGCGGCACCTGCCAGGAGCCCGAACAGGGCGGACACGACACCAATGCCTGCGTATTCGAGGATGTACGACGAAAGTATGAAGCGGCGAGTGGCGCCGAGCGTCTTCAGGATCATCGCGTCATAGAGCCGCGCCCTCTGCCCGGCCGCCAGAGCGCCGGCGAGGACCAGCAGGCTCGCGGTGATGGCGAGGCCGGAGGCGCCGCGAATCGCACCGGCGAGCTGGCCGACGATGGTGTTGACGGCCTCCAGCGCATCCTTGACCCGAACCGCCGTCACCGCCGGGAAGGCGATGGCGAGCTGGCGCATCAGGGCGGCGTCGCCGCTCACGGGCGTCGCGCCCTTGTCGGTGACGGTGGCGAGGTTGGTGTGCGGGGCACCGGCGAAGGTGTTGGGCGAGAACACCATGACGAAGTTGATGCCGAGCGAGCGCCATTCGATGTCGCGGAAATTGGCGATGCGGGCGCTGATGTTGCGGCCGAGCACGTTGACGGTCAGCTTGTCGCCGAGCTTGAGGCCGAGCCCTTCGACGGCGCGGGCGTCGAAGGAGACCAATGGCTCGCCGCGATAGTTCTCCGGCCACCATTCGCCCGAGGCGAGCCTGGAGGCCTCGGGCATCGCGGCGGAATAGGTGATGCCCCGATCGCCCTCGAGCACCCAGGCCATCTGCTCGCTCGCCTTGATCTGCTCGGCCGGGACATCGTTCACGCTGACGATGCGCCCGCGCATCATCGGCACGCGCTCGACATGGGCGCCGGGACGCTGTTCGGCGAGGAAGCGATCGAAGGCGGCCGTCTGGGCGTTGGGGATGTCGAGGAAAAAGAAGCTCGGCGCCTTCTGCGGCAGGGACTGGGTCAATTGCCTGGTCAGGCTGACGTCGATGAAGGCGAGCGTCGAGAGCAGAGCGACGCCAAGCCCGAGCGACAGCACCAGGGACGGTGTCAGCGCGCCGGGGCGATAGATGTTGGCGAGCGCCAGACGCAGCGCCGGCTGGCGGGGGCGCCCGGCGCGGCGGGCCAGCGCCATCAGCCCCCAGGCGATCAGGCGCAATAGCAGGAAGATGCCGGTGGCGGCGCCGATATAGATCAGCGCGATGCGCCGGTCATAGGCGAAGACGAGCGCGACGCCGACGAGGCCGGCAAGCGCGGCGAGGAAGATCGCCCGATAGAACCAGCGCGGCTGGCGCCGATCGGGTTCGATCTGGTCGCGGAACAGCGCCGAGACAGGAACGTCATGGGCGCGGCCGAGTGGGATGACGGCGAAGACCAGCGCCGTCAGCAGCCCATAGAGCGCGGCGATGGCGAGCTCGACCGGGGCGAGCGTCGGCTCGAAGGGCAACGGCAGGATGTCGGACAGCGCATAACCGAGCGCGAATGGTGCGGCGGCGCCGAGAGCAAGGCCGATTGCGATACCGAAGCCGGCGACGAGCATGACCTCGGTCAGATGGATGGCGACGACCCGGCCGCCGGTGGCGCCGATCGCCTTCAGCGTGGCGAAGTCGAGCCGCTTGGCCTCGACGAAGCGGCGCACCGCATTGGCGACGCCAACGCCGCCGACCAGGAGCGCGGTCAGGCCGACCAGGGTCAGGAACTGGGTGAAGCGCTCGATATTGCGCTGGAAGTTCGGCGCCGCATTGCCGCGCGAACGAATCTCCCAGCCGGCATTCGGTTGCTCCTTGCCGGCATTGGCCAGGAGCGTGTCGAGCGCGGCGTCGGTATTGGCGCCTTCGGGGAGGATGACGCGCGCAGTCCAGCGCACCAGACTGCCGGGCTGTAGCAGCTCGGACGCCCGCAGCGCGTCCTGCGAGAGGATCAGGCGCGGGCCGAAGCCGACGCCGGCGGCGATCTTGTCGGGCTCGGAGGTCAGGCTGGCGCGCAGTTGCACCCGCGCCGAGCCGATCAGCACGGTGTCGCCGGGTTTCAGGTCGAGCCGGCCGAACAGGACGGGATCAGCGATGCCGCCATAGGCGCCGTCGCGCAAGGCAAGCAGGTCCGCCGCCGGCTGGGCGGGGTCGGTGCGCAATTCGCCGATGCTGGGATAGGAGCCGTCGACGGCTTTCAGTTCGACCAAAGCCGCGCCCTTCTCGCCGGCATTGGCCATGCTGCGCAGGGTCGCGATGGTCGAGACCTTGCCATGGCGGGCGAGGAAGGCGTGTTCTTCCGCGGTCGGCTCGCGATGGATCAGGCTGAAAGCGGCGTCGCCGCCGAGGATGCGCCGGCCTTCGCGCCCGAGGCCTTCACTCAGGCCGCGCGAGGCCGAGGACACCGCGGCGATCGCCATGACGCCGAGCGCCAGGCAGGCGATGAAGACGCCGAAGCCGCGCAGGCCGCCGCGCAGGTCGCGCCAGGCGAGGCGCAAAGCGAGCTTCAGGCCGACGGGCCGACGTGCAGGATCAGAGGGAGACATCGAGGATTTGACGGGCGCGTGCATCTCAGATCGCCAGCGCCTCGGTGCCGGCCTCGGTCTCGATCCGCCCGGCGCGCAGCCGCACGGTGCGGTCGCAGCTCGCGGCGAGCGAGAGATCATGGGTGACCAGCACGAGGGTGGCGCCACGCTCGCGCCGGAGCGCGAAGATCAGGTCGACGATCGAGCGGCCGGTGCTCTCGTCGAGATTGCCGGTCGGCTCGTCGGCGACGAGGATCGCCGGATCGGGCGCCACCGCGCGGGCGATGGCGACGCGCTGCTGCTCGCCGCCGGAGAGCTGGGCCGGGTAATGGTCCATGCGCTCGCCGAGGCCGACATTGCGCAGTTCAGCGGCGGCGCGCTCGAAGGCATTGTCCGCGCCAGCGAGTTCCAGCGGCAGCGCGACGTTCTCGCGGGCCGTCATCGTCGGCACGAGGTGAAAGGACTGGAAGACGATGCCGATATGCCGGCCGCGGAAGAGGGCGAGCGCGTCCTCACCGAGCGCGCCGAGATTCTGGCCGGCGACCTTGACCACGCCGGAATCGGGCCGCTCCAGCCCGGCCATGGTCATCAGCAGCGTCGACTTGCCGGAGCCGGAGGGGCCGACGAGGCCGGTGGCCTGTCCCTGCGGGATAGCCAGCGAGACGCCCTTGAGGATATGGACGCGGGCGGCGCCGCGCCCCAGACTGAGCTCGACATCGCTCAGCTCGATCACCGCCGGAGTTCCTTCGCTCACCGCCATGTTTCCGCTTTCATCCCATCCGATGCCGCCGCTTCGACCGTCATTCCGAGCCGAAGGGACCAGAACCGCCATGCGTCGCGCCGCCAACCGATATGGGCGCTTGCCGTCACGAATCCAGCAGTCGCCGCGCATTTGGGCGGCGCTGCTGCTCGTCTTCGCCAGCCTGGGTTCTTTTTTGATGAACAGCACAACTCACGCCCAGACCAAGCCTCTCAAGCTGGTGGCGCTCGGCGACAGTTTGAGCGCCGGCTATAACCTGCCCGGCAGCGCCGCCTTCCCGACGGTGTTGGAGAAGATGCTGCGCGACAAGGGAATTCCGGTCGAGATCGCCAATGCCGGCGTCTCCGGCGACACCTCGCAGGGCGGGCTGGAGCGGCTCGACTGGTCGGTGCCCGACGGGACCGACGGCGTCATCCTCGAACTCGGTGCCAACGATGCCCTGCGCGGCGTCGATCCGGCGCTGACGGAAAAGTCGCTTGACGCGATCGTGACCGGGCTGAAGACGCGCGGCATCCCCGTCCTGCTCGCCGGCATGTATGCGCCGCGCAGCAACGGCCCGGACTTTGTCGCCCGCTTCGACGCGATCTATCCCAAGCTCGCCGAGAAACATGGGATCATCCTCTATCCCTTCTTTCTGGACGGGATCGCCGGGGACCGGGTATTGAACCAGCCCGACATGCTGCATCCGACGGCTGAAGGCGTGCGCGTCATCGCGCAGCGCATCCTGCCCACGGTGGAGCGGTTCCTCGCCTCCCTGCGCCCGCGCTCCTGAGCAAGGGCGCATCCTGCCATCACCCTCGTCATGCGCGGCGCACTTCCGGTGCGTCCGCCATCGGAGCGTTTCGCCATGGAATACCGTCGTCTCGGCCGCACCGACCTCAACGTCCCGGCGATCTGCCTGGGCACGATGACCTTCGGCCAGCAGAACACCGAGGCCGAGGGCCATGCGCAGATGGACTATGCGCTCGACCAGGGCGTGAATTTTTTCGACACGGCCGAGCTCTACTCGATTCCGCCGAAGCCCGAGACGCAAGGCGCGACCGAGACGATCATCGGCAGCTGGTTCAAGGCGCGCGGCAATCGCGACAAGGTGATCCTGGCCTCCAAGATCGTCGGCCGCTCGACCAATGACTGGTTTCGCGACGACAAGGGCCCGACCCGGGTCAACCGCCGGCAGGTCGAGGAAGCCGTCGACAAGAGCCTGAAGCGGCTGCAGACCGACTATATCGACCTCTACCAGATCCATTTCCCCGACCGGCCGATGCAATGGGGCTCGAACCCGACGCGCTTCAACCAGGCCGCGTTCACGAAAGCCGAGGACGAGACGCCGTTCGCCGAGCAGCTCGACGCCTTCGCGGCCATGGTCAAGGCCGGCAAGATCCGCCATCTCGGCCTCTCCAATGAGAGCGCCTGGGGCACGATGAGCTTCCTCGCCGCGGCGAAGGATGGCGATCGGCCCCGTGTCCAGTCGATCCAGAACGCCTACAACCTGCTGAACCGCACCTTCGAGACGGCGCTGGCCGAAATCGCCATGCGTGAGCAGGTCGGGCTGCTCGCCTATTCGCCGCTGGGCCAGGGCTATCTCTCCGGCAAATACCTCGACGGGGCCCGGCCAGCGGGCGCGCGCACGACTCTGTTCGACCGGGCTCAGCGCTACCAGACGGCGGGCTCGGAGCTGGCGATCAAGGCCTATATCGCGCTCGCCGAAGAGGCCGGGCTCGATCCCGTGCAGATGGCGCTCGCCTTCGTGACCTCGCGCTGCTTCGTCACCTCGAACATCATCGGGGCGACCAGCATGGAGCAGCTCAGGACGGCGATCGGCTCCGCTTCGGTGACGATCTCACCGGAACTGGAGGCGAAGATCGACGCGATCCATCAGCGGGTCGGCAACCCCTGTCCATGACGGGAAAGCAGAGCCGGCTTGTGAACCGCGGCTGACGATGCGAGGCTGCCGTCTCGCCAGAGTCACAAATGCTTGGCACTGATTCGTCATGCCTAGGCTGTTCACCGCGCTAGAGATTCCCGCCGAGGTCGCCTCGGCCCTGACGCTGCATCGCGGCGGATTGGTCGGCGCCCGCTGGATCGAGCCCGCCGACTACCACATCACCCTGCGCTTCCTGGGGGATGTCGACCGGCGCCTGGCCCATGACGTCGACAGCTTCCTCAACGATCTCGGCGGCGAGCCGCTGACGATCACGCTCGACCAGCTCGGCAGCTTCGGCGGCGACAGGCCGCGCGCGGTTTTCGCCCGAGTTCAGCCCTCGCCGAAGCTGAATGAGCTACAGGCAGAGCTGGAGCGATTGATGCGGCGACTCGGCCTGCCGCCGGAGTCGCGCAAGTTCACGCCGCATGTGACGCTGGCGCGCTTGCGGGACGTCTCGCCGGCCGATGTCGCGCATTACCTTGCCTTGCATCCGATCGTGCGGCCGATCAGCTTCACGGCGCGACGCCTGGCGCTGATGTCGTCGCGCGATTCGATCGGTGGCGGCCCCTATGTGCTGGAGGCGGCCTATCCGCTCGGCCTGCACTATCCGAACCGCCCACTCGGCGCGCTTTCGCAGCGGAGGTGAGCATGGGACATGACCGCCCGAAGCGCCTGAGCCCCGAGGCCCGCCAGGAGGCGTTGTCGGTCCTGAGTGGCTGGACGCTGGTCGAGGGCCGCGAGGCGATGAGCAAACGCTTCGTCTTCCGCGACTTCAACGAGGCCTTCGGCTGGATGAGCCGGGTGGCGCTGCTCGCCGAGAAGCTCGACCATCACCCGGAATGGTCGAATGTCTACAAGACCGTCGTGGTGACGCTGTCGACCCATGATGCCGGCGGCCTGACCGAGCTCGACGTCAGGCTGGCGCGCGCCATGGATGCGATGGCGAGCTAGGAACTAGCCGCGGGACCCTGCGAAGCGTTGCACCCAGCCTGCCGGCAGGCGCTTGACGATCGCCTTCAGCGTCGGCCGCAGCTGTGGCAGCGCGAGGTCGCAGGCGAGCTGCCCGCGCCAGCTCAACGGCACCGTGAAGTCGCGGACCGGGACGGCTCCGTCGGCGTGTTCGCGCTTGTAGGGATCGGCGGGCGCCAGCAAATCGAAGATCGCGTTGCCGCGCGCCCTGGCGCTGGCGAAGGCGTGGTGAATCAGCACCCGTCCCAGACCCTCGCGCTCGAAAGTGGGATCGCTGGCGATGACATGGCCGAAGCTGCGGCCCTTGCAATCGAAGGACAGATCGATCCCGACCGGGCGGGCGTCGCAGGTGACGACCGAGAGACGCAGGCCCGTCTCGTCATCCGGGTCGGCCGCAAGCGCGGCGAAGAAGCGAGCGAAGCGCGGGTCCGCCACGGCCGGCGCGAGAACGCCGTGCTGGACGAGCGCCTCGCGTTTCATGGCGACGGCTCGCTCGGCCAGCGCGCGCGCTTCCTCGCTTGGCGAAATGCTGGTGAAGGCGACCTCGCCGCGCTCGGCGAGCCGGCGCAGCCGGCGCCGATAGCCGGACCGGTCGCGCGGAGGATAGGCGTGGCTCGGTCCGTCCGGGGCTACCCGCAAGGCGAGATCGGCGAAGGGCGCTTCCTGGCTCACCACCGGAGCGGCCAGGCTGAGCCTGCTGCAGTGGCCGAGCGCCCCGTCGGCACGAACCAGGCGCAATTCGACCAGGTCGATGCCGTGCCGGCGCAGTGCTTCCCAGCCGCGTTCCAGCCAGTGCTCGCGTCGCGGGCCGGGCTCGACCAGGATATCGCCGAACTGGGCCACCGGCGCGCCCATCAGGCGCACCAGCTCGAGACCGAGGCGGCGCCGGCGCTCAAGCGGCCAGAGCATGACCAGGCGGCCGGACTCGCGGCCCACGACCAGGCAGAGGCGATCGCCGGCAGGCAGGTAGTGATCGCACCAGTGCCGCAGGAAGGCATGGCGCTGGAAGAGCTGCTGCGGCAGGCCGGCGCGGGCGAAAAGCGCGTCCCATTCGGGCTTCAGCGTGAGGAAGGCATCGCGGCTGGTCAGGATCTCGACGGAGAAGCCCGGTGCTACCTCGCTGCCGGGCGAGGGCGATCCTGCCGTATCCTTGCGCATGGACTTGGCCGGCATGCTCAACCCTGGCCGCGCAGATGGTCGATCAGGCGCCTGGCCCCGGCGAGGCGGAACTTCGCGAGATAGGGCGCGAGCAGCAGCGGATGCCGGGCGGCGAAGGGCGCGTCATGCTCGACCATGTGGCGGATGGCGAGGACCGGCAGCGGCGCCCGCAAGGGCCGGAAATCCTTGTTCCACAGGCCGGGCGCGTCGGAGGCCGCGTACATCAGCCCGATCATCCGGCCGCGTGCGAGCGAATAGAATTTATGCCGCTTCTGGACGCGTTGCAGCATGGCGACGCCGTGCGCGTCGGCGCAGTTCGGGAAGCCGATGATGACGGTGCGGAAATGCACCATGCCGGGCTTGCAGGGAATGGCGTCGAGCGCACCGAAGCTGCCGCGGATCAGCGAGAACGCGCGCTCCTCCTGATCGGGGCCGGCGGTGCAGATGGCGAGCCGCGCCGTGTCGATGCGTGCAGCCTGGCGGGTGAAGGGGCAGACTGCGCCGGTGCGGCCGAGATCGGGATGCTCGCGCATCAGATAGCTCTCGACCCAGCCCAGCAGCGTGGCGAGCGAAGCATTCGTTCCCGGGTCGGCGGCGATGTCGGCGCGCGCCTGCGCGAAGGTCAGCAGCGCATCGCGCGCTTCCGCCGTTCTCGCCACCTTGTCCAGCATGAGAAACCCCGTGGGCCAGCGCAACCGGGGATAGCAGCCGCGCCTTAGGGAATGGTTGACGAGGTCTTGTCGCAGATAGGGGCGGCGTTAGGGTTTAGGAAAGCTTGTCGTCCCCGGTCCAGCCGCAGGCCGCGAGCGCCGCTTGCATATGCACCGGTGGTGGGGCGGAAACTGTCACCGGCTCGCGCTTTGGATTGAGCGGAATCGCGATGCTCTGCGCGTGAAGGTGCAGGCCCGGGCCTGCGTCGCGTGGCGCCGAGCCGTAGATTTCGTCGCCCAGGATCGGCCCGAAACTCGCAGCGCAATGCACGCGCAACTGGTGCGTGCGGCCGGTCAGCGGTTCGAGCGCCAGCCAGGCAAGCCGGGTCCCGTCGCGCACGCCGCGGCCGAGTACGCGGTAGCGTGTCTGCGAGGGCAGGCCATCCGGGTCCGGTTTCATCCACCAGCCACGCTCGGGCGAGCGTTTCGACAGGGCCAAATCGATCAATCCCGCGTCCTCGGCGGGGGCGCCTTCGACAACCGCCCAGTAGGTTTTCTCGATGCGGCCATCGCGAAAGAGCTGGTTGAGCTGCGCCATGGCGCGGGGATGGCGGCCGAGCACGAGGCAGCCGGAGGTGTCCTTGTCGAGGCGGTGCGCAGCCTCCGGCCGGCGCGGCAGGCCGAAGCGCAGTGCATCGAGATGATCGGTCAGCACCGGGATGATGCGGCCTTTCGCCGCCGGGCCGCGATGGACGGGAAGTCCCGCCGGCTTGTCGATGACCAGCATCATCGCGTCGCGATGCAAAAGCGCGAAGGGCAGATCGTCCTGCGAAAGGGCTGGTCGCTCGGGGCTCATCATGGCATTGCGCTAAACAAGGCCGCGAGGCCATGCAACCCGAAGCTCGCCGCTCGCAGCGGCAGGACGCGCGATGAGCGAGACCGAACCGAAAAAACGCGGCTTCTTCTCGAAGCTGTTCGGCCTGGACCAGCCGGAGCCGCCACGGCCGCCGGAACCGGCGCCCGCTCCCCTGCCCGAGCCGCCAGTCGAACCCGTCGCCGAGATCGTGCCTCGGCCCGAGCCGGAAGCACCAGCCGCGCCCGAGTTTCTGGTCGACGAGGCGGCGCCGCTGCCGGTCGCACCGCCAGAGCCGCAACCGCAAACGCAGCCCGAGCCGGTCCAGCCTAAGCGCAGCTGGTGGCGCCGGCTGCGCGATGGCCTGTCACGCACCTCCTCGGCGCTGACGACCGGGATCAGCGACCTCTTCACCAAGCGCAAGCTCGATGCCGGAACACTGGAGGATCTGGAGGACATCCTGATCCAGGCCGATCTTGGCCTCGCGACCTCGGCCCGCATCGCCAAGGCGGTCGGCGAGGGCCGCTATGACAAGCAGATCGAGCCGGAGGAGGTGAAGGCGATCCTGGCGCGCGAGGTCGAGGCGATCCTGACTCCGGTCGCCACCCCGCTTGCGATCGATGCCACCAAAAAGCCGTTCGTGATCCTGATGGTCGGCGTCAACGGCTCGGGCAAGACGACCACGATCGGCAAGCTTGCGGCGAAGTTCCGGGCCGAGGGCAAGTCTGTGATGCTGGCGGCCGGCGATACTTTCCGCGCTGCGGCGATCGAGCAGCTCAAGGTCTGGGGCGAGCGGACGGGCGCTGAAGTCGTGTCCGGTCAGCAGGGCGCCGATGCGGCCGGGCTGGCCTTCGAGGCGCTGCAGAAGGCGAAGGCCAATGGCACTGACGTGCTGCTGATCGACACGGCCGGGCGGCTGCAGAACAAGACGGGGCTGATGGACGAACTGGCCAAGGTGGTGCGGGTGATCCGCAAGCTCGACCCGCAGACGCCGCATGCGGCGCTGCTCGTGCTCGACGCCACCGTTGGCCAGAATGCGGTCAGCCAGGTCGAGGCCTTCCGCGAGACCGCCGGCGTCACAGGCCTGGTGATGACCAAGCTCGACGGCACGGCGCGCGGCGGTATCCTCGTCGCGCTCGCGGCACAGTTCGGCCTGCCCGTGCATTTCATTGGCGTCGGCGAGAGCGTCGACGACCTCGAACCATTCTCGGCGCGTGATTTCGCCCGCGCCGTGGCAGGGCTGGGAGAAGCGGCATGAGCGAGACGGCGGCGAGCCCGAACGGGGCGAAACCGATCAATCCGCTGCTGAAGCTCGCGCTCGAATTCGGGCCGCTGGCGATCTTCTTCTTCGTCAATTCCTATGGCGATCGCTGGTTCGGCGTCGCCGAGGACCGGCGCATTTTCGTCGCCACCGGCGTCTTCATAGCGGCTTCGCTGATCGCGCTGGCGTTGTCGAAGATCGTGATGAACCACCTGCCGCGCATGGCGATCGTCAATGCCGTGGTGGTGACGGTGTTCGGCGGGCTGACGCTGGCACTCGACGACGCCTTCTTCATCAAGGTCAAGCCGACGATCGTGAACACGCTGTTCGGCTGCATCCTGCTCGGCGGGCTCTATTTCGGCCGCTCGCTGCTGGCGCTGGTGCTCGACAGCGTGCTGCAGCTCGACGAGGAGGGCTGGCGCAGGCTGACCCTGCGCTGGGGCCTGTTCTTCTTCGTGCTGGCGGCGCTGAACGAGGTCGTCTGGCGCACCCAGACGCAGGATTTCTGGGTCGCCTTCAAGGTCTGGGGCGTGATGCCGCTGACCATGATCTTCGCGCTCGCCCAAACGCCATTGATCCTCAAGCACGAGATCAAGCGCGAGGGGGCGGAGTAGAGCTTCCGCGCTGTCATTCCGGGGCCTCGCGGAGCGAGGAACCCGGAATCCACGACTGGCTTCTGCGCTGTCGATCTCGCGATGAAGGGTTCGCCCGGTCGTGGGTTCCGGGTTCGCCGCTATGCGGCGCCCCGGAATGACAGACGAGGAGCGGCCCTATTTCGGCGCGAGGCGGATGGCCCCGTCCAAGCGGATGGCGGTGCCGTTCAGCATGTCGTTCTCGACGATGCTCTTGACCAGCGCGGCATATTCCGAGGCTCGGCCGAGGCGCGAGGGGTGCGGCACCGAGATGGCGAGCGAGGCGCGGGCCTCGTCCGGCAGGCCGGCGAACATCGGCGTCTCGAACAGGCCCGGCATGATCGTGACGATGCGGATGCCGACCCCGGCGAGGTCGCGGGCGACCGGCAGGGTCAGGCCGACGACGCCGGCCTTGGAGGCGGCATAGGCGGCCTGGCCGATCTGGCCGTCCTCGGCGGCGACGGAAGCCGTGCAGACGAAGACGCCGCGGCCGCCATCCTCGGTGATCGGATCGAGCGCCGCGAGCGCCACCGCCGATTTGGCGATCAGGCGGAAGGTGCCGGTCAGGTTGATCGCGACAGCCTTCTCGAAGGTGGCGAGGTCATGGGCGACGAGCTCGCCGGTGTCGCGCTTCTTCGAGACGACACGGCGGCCCGGCGCGATGCCGGCGCAGTTGACGACGATGCGGGCGACGCCATGGGCGGCGCGGGCCTTCTGCAGGGCGGCGTCGACGGACTCTTCACTGGTGACGTCGCAGGCGCAGAACAGACCGCCGATCTCCTTGGCGATGGCTTCGCCGCGCTCGGCGTTGAGGTCGAACAGCGCGACCTTGACGCCATGGCCGGCGAGCATGCGCGCCGTGCCCTCGCCGAGGCCGGAAGCGCCGCCGGTGACGATGGCGGCGATGGAGGAGTCGAGTTTCATGGCGTCCCTCGCGTCTTTTGACATTGCTGCATGGGCTTTAGAGCCGTGATGCTCCGCATCCAAGAGGGTTCGACGTGCGATTCTGAGTCGATCCCTTGTGCAGCCCTTCATGCGGGGCCACATTTTTGCGTCGACGGGGGCTGACGGATTGGCCGCCCAGGGAGACAGGGATGAGCGACAGCTTCGGCTTCGGACAGCGCTTCACCGCCGAGGAGATGGCGGCGATCCGCAAGAGCCTGCGCGATGAGGCACGTTTCGGCTCCGAGTTCATCGGCCGCCTGAAGCGCGTGGCGAAGCGCATCCCCTTCGCCGAGGACCTGCTCGCCGCCTGGGTTTGCACGCGCGATCCCTCGACGCCGCGGCGCGTCAAGCTGACGCTGCTGGCGGCGCTCGGCTATTTCGTGCTGCCGCTCGATGCGATCCCCGATGTGATGCCGCTGCTCGGCTTCACCGACGATGCCGCGGTGATCGCCGCGGCGCTCGCCGCCGTCGCCGGCTCGATCACGCCGCAGCACCGCCAGAAGGCCAAGGAGATGCTGGCCGATCTCTGATCGGCCAGCATCGGACCGAAAAGTGGAATCCACTTTTCGGAGAATCCGGTGCTATGAAAATAGATAGATCACCGTTTTCGCGCCCGAGAGGACGCGCGGTGATCTATGGAACCAGCACGACCTTGCCCTGGACCTTGCGCTCGGCGATCAGCGCGAGCGCTTCCGCTGCACGTTCCAGCGGGAAGGCGCCATGCACATGGGCGCGGATTTTCCCGGCGGCGGCCCAGGCGAGCAGTCGCTCCATATTGGCGCGGTGGCCGGCCGGATCGCGCCGGACGAAATCGCCCCAGAACACGCCGCGCAGGTCGCAACCTTTCAGCAGCAGGAGGTTGAGCGGGATCTTCGGGATCTCGCCACCGGCAAAGCCGACGACGAGATAGCGCCCGCCCCAGCCCATTGACCGAAGCGCTGGCTCGGCGAGTTCGCCCCCGACCGTGTCGTAGAGCGCGCCGAGGCCATCGGGAGCCAGGCGCCGCAGGCCGGCCCGGAGATCGTCGGCGGCGTAATCAATCCCGTCCTGTGCGCCATGCTCGCGGGCGAGCGTGAGCTTGTCCGGCGAGGAGGCGCAGGCGATCACTCTTGCGCCGAGCAGGGCGCCGATCTCGACTGCGGCAAGTCCCGCACCGCCGGCGGCGCCGAGGATGGCGAGCGTCTCGCCCGGCCTGATCTCGCCGCGCTGGATCAGTCCGTGCATCGCCGTGCCATAGGTGACGAACAGGCCGGCGGCCTGGTGATCGCTCAGCTTGTCGGGAATCGGGATTGCCGCCTCGGTGGGAACCACGACGGTCTCGCGGGCGGCGCCATGACCGAGCCAGGCGGCGACGCGTTCGCCGACCTGCCAATCCGTGACACCGTCGCCGACGGCGCTGACCACGCCGGCGCATTCGGCCGAGGGCGAGAAGGGCAGCGGCGGCTTCACCTGGTAGCGGCCCTGGATCACCAGAGTGTCGAAGAAGTTGAGCGCCGCGGCCCTGACCCGGATCGCGATCTCGCCGGGCCCGGGCTTCGGCTCGGGCAGGTCGCGGATCATGAGATTCTCGGCCGGCCCGAGGGCTTCGCAGAGCAGCGCCTTCATCGATCCTCCATCCCGCCCGGCCGGTTCCCTCGCATCTGCACAAGGCTGGCACAGCTCGAGGCCGAACGGAACCGGGCGCGGGCTTGCCCTAAACTATTGAAGGAGAAGGCGTCATCCGGTCGACGCCCCGGCAGCGGGCGTTCGCATTTTCGCCAGGATCGTGACATTCTATCCGTCGCGCTGCGTTAATCCGGATCGCCGATCCCGCGCATTCTCCATTCGGCGTTAACGTTTTTGTTGGTTACTGGCGATCCATGATTCGCATTTCGGCTTCCTCTTCCGCCCGCTTCCCGCTCCTGGCCGCCGCCCTGCTCGGCCTGGCGGCCCTGACTTTTGCGGCCGCCCCGGCGCAGGCCCAGCGCGCCGGCAGCAAGCCGGCGCCGGCCAAGACCGCCGCGGCCGGCGGGCAGGGTCAGGCGCTGCTGCTCGAAAGCGCGGGCAAATGGCAGGCCTTCTCCTCGCAGCAGGGCCGCTCCAAGATCTGCTACGCCTTGTCCAAGGCCGAGAGCCGCACGCCTGCCAATCTCAAGGATGTCGAGGGCCTGCTGTTCATCTCCAGCCGCCCGGGCGAAGGCGTGCGCAACGAGATCAGCCTCGTGATGAATTTCGACCTCAAGGAAGATGTCGAGCATCACGCGATCATCGGCGCTGAACGCTTCGCGCTGGTCGCCAAGGGCCAGAATGTCTGGCTGAAGAACCCGGCCGAGGAAGGCCGCATGCTCGATGCGCTGCGCAAAGGGGCGGGCCTCGAGATCAAGGGCACCTCGAAGCGCGGCAACGCGACCAGCGACAAGTATTCGCTCGCCGGCATCTCGCAGATCGTCAAGCGGGCCGAGGAGGCCTGTAAATAGGCCGATTTCGCGATAGGCCGCTCTCGTGCTATGAGGCGGCCAATTCCGGGCTGACAGCCCGTTGCGAGCCGAGTTCCGATGAATCTCTCTGTTACCGAAGCCGCCTCTCCGGCGGCTGAATCCGTTGTGCGACGGCCCTCGCTGGCCGGGCGCACGCGCGCCGGCCTCGATGCGGCCCTGGCCGAGATCGGCGTTCCCGAGAAGGAGCGGCGCATGCGCGTCGGCCAGCTCTGGAACTGGATCTACCATTACGGCGTCCGCGACTTCCAGGAGATGACGACGATCGGCAAGGGCCTGCGCGCGCAGCTCGCCGAGCATTTCACGCTCGACCTGCCGGAGGTCACTGCCGAGCAGGTCTCCAGCGACGGCACCCGCAAGTGGCTGCTGCGCATGGCGCCGACCGGTCCGCGCGATCGCGGCGCCGAGATCGAGTGCGTCTATATCCCCGAGGTCGATCGCGGCACGCTTTGCGTCTCCAGCCAAGTCGGCTGCACGCTGACCTGCACCTTCTGCCATACCGGAACGCAGCGGCTCGTCCGCAACCTGACGACCGAGGAGATCGTCACGCAGCTGATGGTGGCGCGCGACCGGCTCGGCGATTTCCCCAACCGTAGCGCGCCGGACGGCGCCTTCGTTCCCAATGATGGCGGGCGCTTCGTCTCGAACATCGTTTTCATGGGCATGGGCGAGCCGCTCTATAATTTCGACGGCGTGCGCGATGCGATCGGCGTGATCACCGACGATCAGGGCCTGTCGCTCGGCCGCCGGCGCATCACCGTCTCGACCTCGGGCGTCGTGCCGCAGATCGGCCCGCTCGGCGACGAGATGGGTACGATGCTGGCGATCTCGCTGCATGCGGTGCGCGACGATCTGCGCAACGAGCTGGTGCCGCTCAACAAGAAGTACCCGATCAAGGACCTGCTCGACGCCTGCCGGAACTATCCGGGGTTATCGAACGCGAAACGCATCACGTTTGAATACGTCATGCTCAAGGGCGTCAACGACAGCGATGCCGAGGCGCGCGAGCTGGTGCGCCTGCTCAAGGGCATCCCGGCCAAGATCAACCTGATCCCGTTCAATCCCTGGCCCGGCACGAAATACGAGTGCTCGGACTGGGAGCGGATCGAGCGCTTCTCCGAGATCGTCTTCAAGGCCGGCTATGCCTCGCCGGTGCGCACGCCGCGCGGGCGCGACATCCTCGCCGCCTGCGGCCAGCTCAAGAGCGAGACCGAGAAGCTCTCGGCCCGGGCCCGGCTGATGCTGGAGCAGGGCGAAGTCGACGCCGCGGCAGCTACGCACTGACATGCTGCGCTGGCTGCTCCTGATCCCGTTCGCGCTGCTGTTTGCTGTTGGCTCCGGCCTGGTCGCGCTGATGATCGCTGGCGTCGCCTCGCCCGATCTCGGCCTGCTGATCGGCGGTGGCTTCGATCGCCTGCTCTCGGCGCTGTTCGACCAGGCCGAACGCGGCTTCGATCCCGGCCCGACGGCGGAAGCGGCGTTTTCCCTGCTCGGCCGGCTCGGCTTCGCCATCCTGGTGCTGCCGGTGGTGCTGGTCGCGATCGCGTCCGAGCTCTTCCGCTTCCGCAGCGGTCTGATCCAGAGCGGCGTCACCGGCCTTCTGGCCGCGATCCTGCCGCTCGCCATGCTCGGCATGGCCAGGGCGCCGAGCGCCGGCGAGATGCAGGTCGTGTCGGCGCTCTTCCTGGTCGGTGCCGCGACCGGCTTCGTCTACTGGCTGATCGCCGGGCGTGGGGCGGGTGGCGAAAAGGCCGACCGCCCCAACAGGCCGCTGCAAGGCTAAATCAGAGCCCGAGCACCTTGCGCAGCTCCGTACGAGCGGCGGCGTATTCGGTGCGGAACTCAGGCTGTTCCATGATCCGGGCAGCAATGACGCTGCCGGCAATGCGGCCGGCCTCGATGTCGGCGCGGAAATGGATGCCACCGACGATGCGGTTCTCACCATAGGCCCAGGCGCGGGCCATGATCTCCGCCCGCTTCTCCGGCACCATATTCGAGAGCACGATGCCCATCAGCGTGCCGACGGTGGTGTGGCCGGACGGGTAGGCGCCGGAGTTCGAGATCTTCACCACCGGCTTCACCAGCTGGCTGTACTGGTGCGGGCGCGGGCGCTTCCAGCTGTCCTTGGCCGGGTCGACGACGGCGCCTTCGGTGGCGACGATGCGATCGAAGAAGGTCGAGAAGGCCGGCAGCGCTTCCGGCTTGAAGGCCGGACCCATAACCTCCGAGAAGCGCCAGACATCCTCGACGACATCGGCCTGCGCCTGCGCTTCCATCTGCGGGGTGCGGGTGACCTGGATGGTGAGGACTTCGGCGAGCTCGGCCTTGGTCTGCGCGGAATCATTGGCCGGCGGTGGCTTCAGCACGGTCAGGAGGTCGATGGTCTCGGCGGTGGCGAAGGGCTTGCCCTCGCCGGCCCAGGCCGGGGCGACGAGAAGCAGCGCTGCGGTCAGCAGGGCGGAGGCGGCGATGCGCATGATGGCGATCTCTGGGAGCGGGACCGGCACCCAGCGCCTGTCCTGTGACAGCTTGATGAAGCTCAATCGCCGATCGCCACGCCCTCGCGCCGCCCGTCGGCGCCGCCGAGATAGCCTTCCGGCGTCTTGACGATGGCCTGGATGCCCGAAGTCATGTCGATCAGCCTGACCTCGTGGCCTCTGGCTTCCAGAGCGGCCTTCCAGGCTTCCGCCTCGCTGCCCTTTTCCAGCTCGGTCGGGCCGTTGCGGTTGCCGAAATTGGCGAGGTCGACGGCGCGCTGCGGGTCCATCTTCCAGTCGAGCAGCGCGACGAGCGTCTTGGCGACATAGCCGATGATCTGGCTGCCGCCGGGCGAGCCGGTGACGGCGTAGAGCCGGCCGAAGGCGTCGAAGACGATGGTCGGCGCCATCGACGAGCGCGGCCGCTTGCCGGGCTCGACCCGGTTGGCGACCGGCTTGCCATCCTCCGACGGCGCGAAGGAGAAATCTGTCAGTTCGTTGTTGAGCAGGAAGCCGCCCTTGGTCATCAGGCGGGAGCCGAAGCCGTCCTCGATCGTCGTCGTCATCGAGACCGCATTGCCGGCTGCGTCGATCACCGAGATATGGCTGGTGCCGTTCTCGACGCCGTCTGACGGCGCGAACAGGAAGGCGCGCTTGCTCGGCGGGCTGCCGGCGCTGGCTTTCCCCATCGCCTTGTCCGGGCTGATCAGCCTGGCACGCTCGCGGACATAGGCTTCGTCGATCAGGCCGGAGGTCGGCACGCTGACGAAGGCGGGATCACCGAGATAGAGCGCCCGGTCGGCGAAGGCGAGCTTGCCGGCCTCGGCGAACATATGCGCGGCTTCTGCTCCGGCCCCGAGGCGGGCCATGTCCTTGCCTTCCAGCATGCCCAGAATCTGTTGTACGGCGACGGCGCCCGAGCTCGGCGGGCCCATGCCGCAGAGCGTATAGGCGCGGTAGCGGCCGCAGAGCGGAGCGCGTTCCTCGACCCTGTAGCCGGAGAGGTCGTCGAGCGTGATGTCGCCTGGGTTCGTCGCATGGCCGGTCACCGTCGCGACGATGTCCTCGGCGATCGTCCCCTCATAGAAGGCGTCGGCGCCGCGTCCGGCGATGGCGCGCAAGGTCGCAGCGAAGGCCGGATTCTTCAGGATGGCGCCGACAGGCTTGGGCTTGCCGTCGGCCTCGTAGAAATAGGCGGCGGCACGGGCGTCCTTGCCGAGATTCGTCTCCTGCGCCAGCAGGCCGTTGAGGCGCGGCGAGATGGCAAAGCCGTCCTCGGCCAGCTTGATCGCCGGGGCGAAGACCTCGGCCCAGGGAAGCTTGCCCCAGCGCTTATGGGCTTCCTCGAGCAGCCGGGCCGTGCCGGGCACGCCGACCGAGCGGCCGCCGACCACGGCGTCTGCGAATTTCATCGGTTTGCCGTCGGCGCCGAGGAACCGCTCGGGCTTTGCCGCCTTCGGCGCGGTCTCGCGCCCGTCGAGGGTGGTGAGCTGGCGGCCCGTCTCGTCCCAGTAGACGAAGAAGGCGCCGCCGCCGATGCCGGAGCTCTGCGGCTCGACCAGGTTGAGCACGAGCTGGATCGCGATCGCGGCATCGGTGGCGCTGCCGCCGGCGCGCAGGATTTCGCGCCCGGCCGCGGCGGCGAGCGGATTGGCGGCGGCGGCCATGTAGCGCTGCGCCGTGCCGAGTGTCTTGGCAGTGCGGCCGGTGGCTGCTTCCGGTGCGGGGGCCACGGTCTGAGCGGGAGCGGCGGTTGCTGTGGCGAGCCAAAGACCGAAGGCAATGACTGAGCGGGTACCGAATGCGGACGACGTAAGTGGCATGGTCCACTCCTTTTCGTTGCAGTGCAGACTAGCGCGCTTGCCGGCTTGCGCGCCATGCTTGCAGCGTCGGTTTGATCTGCCGGACGGCGCGGCTATGGTCGAAGCCTGATTTGTCCTGCCAAGTTTATCCTGCCCAAGCCGAAGGGGTTCGTCATGGTGCTTACGCAGTCTCCGGCAGTTCGCCGTCCCCTCGTCATGCTGCTGGTCGGCTTGTTCGGCCTCGTGCTCGCCGGATGCGGCTACAACAACGTGCCGACGCTGGAGGAGAAGGCCAAGGCGGCCTGGGGCGAGGTGCAGAATCAGTATCAGCGCCGCGCTGACCTGATCCCCAACCTGGTCGAGACGGTGAAGGGCTATGCCCAGCAGGAGCGCGAGGTGCTGACCCAGGTGATCGAGGCGCGCGCCAAGGCGACGCAGGTCAAGGTCGATGCCTCCACGATCACCGACCCGGCCAAGTTCAAGGAATACCAGGACGCGCAGAACCAGCTTTCCGGCGCGCTCGGGCGCCTGATGGTGACGGTCGAGCGCTATCCCGAGCTCAAGTCGAACCAGAACTTCCTGGCGTTGCAGTCGCAGCTGGAAGGCACCGAGAATCGGGTCGCGGTCGCCCGGCGCGACTACATCCAGGCGGTGCAGGCCTTCAATACGGAGATCCGGACCTTCCCGGGCGTGATCTGGGCCCGCCTGTTCTGGGGCGCCAAGCCGATGGAAAGCTTTTCGGCGACGGCAGGAGCCGAACGGCCGCCGGCGGTGAAGTTCTAACCGAAGTCATTCAATGGATTCTGCCGATCGCGGACAAGCGCGGGGAACCCCTCTCCCGGGTGGGAGAGGGGCAGGGGTGAGGGCCCGCCCTTTCCGGAAGAGGAGCAGCGGCGTGGTTGTGCCTTCTACAGAAACGGCAGGCCCTCATCCGGCGCTCCGCGCCACCTTCTCCCATTCGGGAGAAGGAAAGAGACCCGCTCGCCCGGTCGCTGTGGCGTGGCTTTCGCTGCTCCTCTTCCTCCTCTTCCCGTTCCTCGCCACCGCGGCCGAGCCGAACTATCCGGCGTTGACCGGGCGCATCGTCGACAACTCGAGCCTCCTGAATGCCGAGGCCTTCAGCCGGATCGAGCAGAAGCTCAAGGCACATGAGGAGAAGACCAGCGACCAGGTCGTGGTCGCGACCCTGCCCTCGCTGCAGGGCTATCCGATCGAGGAGTTCGCCAACGGCCTGTTCCGGGCCTGGAAGCTCGGCGAGAAGGCGAAGAACAACGGCGTGCTGCTCATCGTCGCGCCGAACGAGCGCAAGGTGCGCATCGAGGTCGGCTACGGGCTGGAAGGGGCGCTGACCGACGCGCTCTCCAAGGTGATCATCACCACCGCGGTCGCGCCCAAGTTCAAGAACGGCGATTTCGCGGGGGGTATCGAGGGCGGCGTCGATGCGATCCTGTCGATCCTGACAGGGGATGCCGAGGAATGGCAGCGCCGCGCCCAGATTCGCAGCGACGAATCCTCCTGGGTCGAGACCGTCGCGGTGATTTTCGTCATGATCATGGTGTTCATCCTGATCGTGAGCTTCATGCGGGAGCTCGGCCGCTCCTCCGGCGGCGCGCGCCGGCACCGGACGCGCGACGGGCGCTGGATCGTGCTGCCGCCTTCCGGGGGCTCGGGCTGGAGCGGTGGCTCCTCCTCGGGCGGCTGGAGTTCGGGCTGGGGAGGCGGATCGAGTTCGGGCGGGTTTTCGGGCGGCGGCGGCTCGTCCGGCGGGGGCGGGGCTTCGGGGGATTGGTGAGATGCTGAATTCCGACGATCGCGACGCCATCGCCGAAGCGGTGCGCGAGGCCGAGCGGCAGACCTCCGGCGAGATCGTCGTCGTCGTCGACCGCGCTGCCGGCAGCTATGTCGCGGTGCCGCTGGTGCTGGCGCTGGCGCTCTCCCTGTTCGTGCCCTGGCCGCTCCTGCTCGTCACGAATCTGAGCGCGGCGAGCATCTTCCTGGCCCAGCTGATCGCGGCGGCGCTGCTGCTCGCGACCCTGCTCTGGTATGGCCGCGGTGGGCGCTTCGTGCCCGGCTTCGTCAAGCGGCGGCAGGCACATGAGACGGCGCTGCGCGAGTTTACGGCGCGTGGGCTGACCCTGACCCGAGGGCGCACCGGCGTGCTGCTCTATATCGCCGTGCAGGAACGCTATGCCGAAGTGGTCGCCGATGCCGGCATCTCCGCGAAGGTGGATCATCAAGCCTGGCAGAGGATCATCGATCCGCTGCTCGCCGCCGCCGCGCAGGACAACTTGCGCGAGGGCCTGATCGCGGCGGTGCGTGATGTCGGCACCGTGCTCGCAGCCCATGCGCCGCCGGCCGCCGACGATGTCGACGAGCTGCCCAACAAGGTGGTGATTCTGTAGGAGACCCTACTTCGCCGGGCCGCGCGCGGCGCCGAGGATTGCGCTCTGGCGGGCGTAGAGATCGGCTTGGACCAGCACGACATAGCTGTCGGCGTTCGCGACTGAACGGACGGTCTCGAGCGGCACGCTCAGGGTCGCGGCCTGGCCCCTCCACTCGCCGATCCGGCTGATGCCGCGCACGACATTGGCATAGGTCACGGTCTTGCCGCTGTTCTCGCCGCGTTCGATCGGAACGCTGGCGGTTCGGCTGACCTGCAGGAGCCAGACCACGGCCGGCTTCTCGCTGGCGAAAGGCGCTTCGCCCAAGCCGACACGCAGCGCGCCATCCGCCTCGGAAAGATCGACCTTGACCGGGAAGCCGTCCTTGCCCTGCTCCTGCACGAGCTTGTCGATGCCGCCCTTGTCTGAGCCGACGATATGGGCGGCGCCGTTGACCACGGCCTGCGGCGTGTAGATCTGCCCGTCGCCGCGCGCCTTGGCGTACAGCTTCTGGCGCTTGCTGAAGACCTCCTGGCCGAGCGTGTCCTTCCAGCCGAGATAGTCCCAATAGGTCACCGGCAGGGTCAGGGTGATCAGCTTGGGGTTCTTGGCGAGCTCGGTGAAGAGTGCGTCCGCCGCTGGGCAGGACGAGCAGCCTTGGCTGGTGAAAAGCTCGACCACCGCCTGCGGCCGCACCGCCGGCTGCTGGGCATGCGCCGAGGCACCTGCAAGGAGCAGGAGAGCAGCGGCAGCAGCGATGTTGCTGATGTGGCGGACCATCATTCGAACTCGACGCCTGTATAGAAGCAGGCGGTTACCAAAAGCGCTACTCTCCACTCAATTGGAAATCACGTTGCCTTGAAAACAGGCTTCTGCGGCGCCTGATCGCGAAAACGTGCCAGGGCCTCGGCACTGATCAGGTTCGGGCGCCAGCGCCGATGCATCCAGAGCCACTGTTCGGGATATTCCCGAACCCAGCCGTCGACCACCGCGGTCATCATCGCCATGGCGCCGGTGACGTCGATCTCGCCATTGGCGTCGCGCGGCAGGTCGAGCGGCGGGGTCAACTCGATGCGGAAGCGCCGGTTCGGCAGGCGGATGACGCGCACGCCATGGACAGGGCATTCGAAGCGGCGGGCGAACTTGCCGAGGATCGGGTTGGTCAGCGCCGGCCGGCCGAGGAAGGGCACGACCACGCCGCGGGTGAAATGCTGGTCGATCAGCATGCCGAGATGGCCGCCCTTTTCGAGCACGCCCTGCATGGCGAAGGCAGCGCCCTGCTTGGCGGCGGCAAGCCCACCCATGGCGCCGGAGCGGATTTCGTGGACGACGGCGGCAATGGCCGGATCGTTCGGCGCGCGGAAGACGGCGGTGGTGTCGAGATCGTAGGTCGCCGCGCAGATCGCCGGCAGTTCCCAGTTGGCGAGATGCGTCGAGAAGATCAGGCCGGGCCTGTCGTCGTCCTTCAGCGCGATGAAATGCTCGATGCCGACGACCTCGATCCGGCCGTTCGGATCGGGATTGTGGTAGTCATAATCGAACAGCGTCTTGAGATGGGCGTATTCGGCGACGGTGCGGCCGAGATTCTCCCAGCCGCCGCGGACGATACGCCGTGCCTCTGCGTCGGCGATACCTGGGAAGGCAGCGCGGACATTGGCATAGGCGACGCGGTTGACGGGGATCAGCGGGCTGACGCTGCGCATGAGCCAGCCGCCGAAATCGGAGGCGCGCTCCGGCCCGAGCGCGCGCAGGAAGGCGTAGATCGTGCGGATGAGCCCGATCATCAGCGCAGCGCCGATGCGCGTCGCAAATTGCTTCAGCTGCCTCAAGATCCCAGCCCGGTCCGTCGGCGCCGTGTCCGGGAAGGACCTCGCCATTGCGGCGCGACTTGCGGGATTGCGGCCGGCGCGTCAAGTCGCGCCGGCTCAAGGGACTGTCTCAGAGCGTGACGATGACCTTGCCGAAGACCTTGCGGCCTTCGATCCGGGCGAGACCTTGCTCGAATTCGGCGAGCGGGAAGACCGAATCAATCACCGGCTTCATGCCGGCCGCCATCTTCTCCAGCGATTGCGCGATGTTCTCGATCCGGCAGCCGAAGGAGCCGGTGATCCGGTATTGCTGCTGGAAGAGCTGCATCAGGTTCATCGTCGTCGAGGCGCCGGAGGTGGCGCCGCAGGTGACGAGCCGGCCGCCGCGCTTCAGGCAAAGCAGCGAGCCGTTCCAGGTATCGGCGCCGACATGCTCGAAGACGACATCGACGCCCTTGCGCTTGGTCAGGCGCCGGACCTCGCCCTCGAAGCGCTCGGTCTTGTAGTTGACGACGAAATCGGCGCCGAGCGCCTTGGCCTTCTCGCCCTTCTCGTCGTCGCCGACGGTGGTGTAGACGGTGCAGCCGATCGCCTTGGCCATCAGGATCGCCGCGGTGCCGATACCGGAGCCGCCGGCATGGACCAGCACCGACTCGCCGGGCTCGAGCTTGGCATTGTCGAACAGCATGTGCTGGACCGTGCCGAAGCCGATCGGCGCGCAGGCGGCCTCCTCGAAGGAGACGCCCTTCGGCGCCTTGATCACCAGGCGTTCGGGCCGGTTGATCAGCTCGCGGGCGAAGCCGTCGATATGGAAGCCCATGATACCCGCGACGTTCTCGCAGAGATTGTCGCGGCCCTCGCGGCAGGCCTTGCAATGACCGCAGGTCTCGGCGCCGTACATGGTCACCGTATCGCCCTCGCGGAAGCGCGAGACGCCCTCGCCGATCGCGACGACCTCGCCGGCCGCCTCGACGCCGGCCGCTTGCGGCATCTTGCGCTTGGCGAAGGCCATGCCGCGGAAGCCCCAGAGGTCGAGATAGTTCAGGCCGACGGCGCGCACGCGAATCTGGACCTCGCCGGGAGCGGGCGGGGGCGGCGGCTCGATCTGTTCGAGGCGGAGGTCGCGGTCGCCATGGAGCTGGAGCGAGAGCATGGGTCTTGGTCTTTCAGAACTCACAGCGCCAAGCGCTGCGCGTTTACCATGTTTCACGTGAAGCGCTGGAGAGCGCCCTTAGCGATGCACGCCGAGATGGGCGGTCAGGCCGCCATCGATCGGCAGGACAGTGCCGGTGATGTAGGCGGCCGGCGGACTCATCAGGAAGGCGGCGAGGCCTGCAACCTCTTCCGGCCGGGCGAAGCGGCCGGCCGGGATCTGACCTTCCATCTTGTCGCGATAGGCGGCGTAGGGCGCCATCATGTCGGTATCGACGAAGCCGGGCGCGATCACGTTGACGGTGACGCCGCGCTTGCCGGTCTCGACCGCCAGCGTCTTGGCATAGGAGATCAACGCGCCCTTGGACGCCGCATAGGCGGCGTTACCGGGATTGCCGCGGAGCGCCGCGACCGAGCCGATCGCGACGATGCGCCCGGCCTTGGCGCGGATCATGCCGCGCATCAGGCTCTTGGCGAGACGGGTGAAGGCCCAGAAATTGACCTGCATCGCCGCCTCGGCCTTGTCCTGCACCAGCATGGCGGCGAGCGTGTCATAGGGCTGGCCGGCATTGTGGACGAGGCCGAACCAGGCTTCGCCCTCGCATTGCTCGCAGAAGGCATCGAGCGCAGCCTTGTCGGAGAGGTCGAGCGGCAGGGCGCGCACGCTGCGGCCGGGCGCGGCCTCGGCGATCTCGGCGGCGAGCGCCTGCGCCTGCTCGCCGGAGGAGCGATAGGTGAAGTCGACATCGTGGCCATCAGCCACGAGCGCCCGCACAATCGCGGCGCCGACGCCCTTGGCGCCACCGGTGACGAGAACCTTGGTCATGCTGCGTTTGGTCCCGCCGTCAGGACGAGGCAGGTGTTCTGGCCGCCGAAGCCGAAGGAGTTCGACAGAACGGTACGGACCTTGGCGTCGCGCGCTTCATTCGGAATGACGTCGAGCGCGATCGCCGGATCCGGCGTGTTGTAGTTGATCGTCGGCGGTATCCGGCCATTGGCGATGGTCATCAGCGAGATCACCGCCTCGACCGCGCCAGCCGCCGTCAGCGTATGGCCGAGCATCGACTTGTTCGAGGAGATCGGCAGGCTGGCCATGCGCTCGCCGAAGACGGCGGAGCAGCTCATCGCCTCCATCTTGTCGTTCTCCGGCGTCGAGGTGCCGTGCGCGTTGATGTAGTCGACATCGTCAGGCGTCAGGCCGGCATCGGCGAGGGCGTCCTGCATGGCGAGGATCGCCGGCTTGCCGTCCGGGCTCGAACGGGTGCGGTGGAAACCGTCGCCGCGCTCGCCGCAGCCAGCGACGATGCCGAGGATCGTCGCGCCGCGCGCAAGTGCGTGGTCGTAGTCCTCCAGCACCAGAGCGCCGGCGCCCTCGCCCATGACGAAGCCGTCGCGGTTCTTCGAGAACGGCTTGGCGGCGCCTTCCGGCGGATCGTTCTGGGTCGAGAGGGCCGAGAGCAGCGAGAAGCGGATCAGCGCCTCGGCATGGACCGAACCGTCGGTGCCGATGCACAAGGCAGCTTCAGTCTCGCCCCTCCTGATCGCCTCGACGCCCATCTGGATCGCGGTCGCGCCCGAGGAGCAGGCGGTCGACAGCGAAATCGGCGAACCCTTGGTGCCGAATTTCTGGGCGATGTGCTCGGCGACGCCCCCGAACAGGAAGAGCTCGTGCATTGCCTGGTGCTTGTGGCCGGCGGCGACGCGCAGCAGCGCGTCGTAATCGGTATCGCCCTCGACGGCCTGGGCCAGCTCCTGCTTCTGCGGCCATTCCATCTCGACCGGCGGTACCGCCATGAAGAGCTCGCCGGGGAAATCACCGGTAGCGCCGAGGCCGCTCTGCGCGACCGCTTCATCGGCGGCGAGCGTGGCGAGCTTCTCGGAGAGTTCCGGGGCGGCAAAGGAGCCGTCGAACAGGAAGTCGACGGTCGCGGCGATGGTGGTGCGCAGGCCGTCGGTCGGGAAGCGCTCGATCCGGTGGATGCCGGAGCGGCCCGCGGTCAGGGCTTCCCAGTTGGCGTCCTTGCCCTGGCCGAGCGAGGTGACGATGCCGAGGCCGGTGACGGCGACGATCGGCCGGCCCTGGCTGTCGCGATGGCTTGCACCCATGACGCCTCTCCTCAAGCCTTGACCAGACGGGCGGCGCCCTCGCCGCGCCAATGCGCTGCGCCGGTGACGATCGCCTCATTTGCCGCGCCGGTCGAGAGTGCAGCTGCGGCGAGCGCGACCGAGACCGGGAAGGCGGCTTCGACGGAATGGCCGACGAGATCGCCGGTGGCGACACGGCGGGCGCCTGGCGCGGCCTTGGCGATCGCGGCGGCTTCTTCGTCGGTGATTTCGGCGCAGCCGGTCGCAGCCGAGATCGCCAGCGCGTCGGCGCCGGTCGGGCCGAAGCTGGCGAGGAGTTCATCGAGCGCCTTGGCGACCGAACCGGGCTGGCGGCGGCTGCGATGGGCGCCGGCGTGGCTGAGGCGTGCATGCGCTTTGGCGCCGCGGGCCGCAGCGCGCTCGGCCGATTCGAGCACGAGGAAGGCGCCGGCGCTGCCGGTGATCATGCCGGGCGCATCGCTGCGGGCGAAGACCGGCGCGAAATCGGCAGAGCGCAGGAAGCCGCCGAGCTCGAACAGCAGCAGCATGTCGCGGCGCTCGGCGTTGTAGGCGCCACCGACGAGGATGATGTCGGCCTGGCCGGCCGCGATCCGGGCCTGGGCGGTACGGATGGCGTCGACGCCGGCCTGCTCCTCACCCATCAGCGTGCGCGAGGCGCCGGTGATGCCGTGGACGATGCCGATATTGCCGGCGAGCAGGTTGGAGAGCTGGGCCAGGAACAGGGTCGGCCTGAGATCGCCCATCAGGCGCTCGTTGAGGAAGGCGCCGGGCTGGTTGGCGTTGCGCAGGCCGGCCAGCACGGTGGCATCGACGGCATGGTCGCGTTCGCCGCCGCCGGCGGCGACGATGACCTGGAGCTGGCTCTTGGCCTCGGTGTCGTCCTTCAGCCCGGCATCGTCGAGCGCGAGGCCGGCGGCATAGACGCCGAGGCGCTGCCAGGGCTCCATCTGGCGCTGGTCGGACTTCTTCGGGATCTGCCTGTCGAGCTCGAGCGGCTTCAGCGGATGCAGGGGGTAGGGTGCGAAGCTCTGGCTGTCGATGACGGGCGCTGCATTAGAGGCCAGTGCCTGCGCATGCGTCTCGATGCCCTCGCCCAGGCTGGAGGCGAGGCCGATGCCGGTGATGACGACGTCGCGGGCCATGTCAGGCTGCCTCCGGGGAGAGGCCGATGGCGGCGATGCGGCTCTGCATCAAAGTGCGCATATCGGCGGGGAAGGGCATCAGGCGGAAGCGCAGCTCGGCATCGCAGATCGGCTTGCCCGCGATGGCGATCTTCGCCTTCGTCGCGGCGTAGCCGGAGCCTTCGTGGACGAGTTCGGCGCTGACGTCGAGCACCGCATTCGGCTCGACGAAAGTGCGGAAGCGCGCCTTGTCGACCATCATCAGGAAGGGCATCTGCGTCAGGCCGTTAAGCCCGAGCAGCAGATAGCCTGAGGCCTGCGCCATGGTCTCGGTGAGCAGGACGCCAGGGACGAGCGGGTGGCCGGGAAAATGGCCCTCGAAGACTGGGCTCTGCGCCGGAACGGTCGAGCGGGTGACAATCCGCTTGCTCGCCGGATCGAAGCTCTCGACCTTGTCGATCATGTCGAAATATTCGAGGCGCATGCGTTCCAACCCGTCTCGCCGCGATCGGGGTCGGGCCCCGCTTGCGGCGTTTCAACGTCCAGCGATGGCCCTGGCGGGCCGCGATGCGCTCAGGCGGCCTTGGCGGCGACGAGGTCGTCGATGCGCTTGCACAGGTTCTCGAGCACGAAATACTGCTCGGCCGGCGCCTTGCCCTCGTTGACCTCCTGGGTCCACTGCTCCAGCGGCAGCTTGATGCCGAAGGCCTTGTCGATCGCGAAGGCGATGTCGAGGAAGGCGAGGGAGTCGATGCCGAGATCTTCGATCGCGTGGCTCTGGGGCGTGATCTTCTCGCGAGGAATGTCGCAAGTTTCCGAAATGATGCCGGCGACCGTCTCGAACGTGGCGGACATGCGGGTACTCCCGTCTTGGATGATGATGGCGGATGGCGTCCGGGCGCGTTCGCCCCGCGCCTGCCCCAAGCCCCCCGCCGAGGATGACTGTGACCGCCCCCTTACACCTGCGTGCAGAATAGGACAACCGTCACGACCAAAAGAGAGACGCCCGGCTTTTGGCCGGGCGTCCAGTATTGTCCTCGCCGAGCCTTAGGCGGCGATGCCGCGCAGCACGTAGTGCAGGATGCCGGCGTTCTTGAAGTAGTCGAGCTCGTCCAGCGTATCGATGCGGCAGAGGATCGGAACCTTCTTCACCTTGCCGTCGGCATAGGTGATCTCGGCTTCGAGCGTCTGGCGCGGCTTGACGGTGGCGAGACCCTTGATCGTCACGCTCTCGTCGCCCTTGAGGCCGAGCGAGGCCCAGCTGGTGCCTTCCTGCAGGGTGAACGGCACCACGCCCATGCCGACCAGGTTCGAGCGGTGGATGCGCTCGAAGCTCTGGGCGATCACGGCCTTGACGCCGAGCAGGTTGGTGCCCTTGGCGGCCCAGTCACGCGAGGAGCCGTTGCCGTATTCGACACCGGCGAAGATCACCAGCGGCACCTTCTCGGCCTGGTAGCGCATCGCCGCATCGTAGATCGGCAGCTCTTCCTTGGTCGGATAGTGGATGGTGTAGCCGCCTTCGCGGCCGTTCGGACCCATCATGTGGTTGCGGATGCGGATATTGGCGAAGGTGCCGCGCATCATCACCTCGTGATTGCCGCGACGCGTGCCGTACTGGTTGAAGTCGGCGACGGCGACGCCATGCTCGGTGAGGTAGGCGCCGGCCGGCGAAGCGGCCTTGATCGAGCCGGCCGGGGAGATGTGGTCGGTGGTGATCTTGTCGCCGAACAGGCCGAGGACGCGGGCGCCGACGATGTCGGTGACCGCAGCCGGCTGCTTGCCCATGCCGCGGAAATAGGGCGGGTTCTGCACATAGGTCGAGTTGTCGTCCCAGGCATAGGTCTGGCCGGTGGGCGCCTTGACCTTCTGCCAGTTGGCGTCGCCCTTGAAGACATCCGCATACTTCGCCTTGAAGATCGCCTTGGTGACGTTCTTGGCGATGAAGGCCTGAATCTCCTTGTTGGAGGGCCAGATGTCCTTGAGGTAGACCGGCTTGCCGTCCTTGCCCATGCCGAGCGGCTCGGTGGTCAGGTCGATCTGCACGGAACCGGCCAGCGCATAAGCGACGACCAGCGGCGGCGAGGCCAGGTAGTTCGCCTGTACGTCCGGCGAGACGCGACCCTCGAAGTTACGGTTACCCGAGATCACGGCGCCTGCGATCAGGCCCTGATCGTTGATCGCCTTCGAGATCGGCGCCGGCAGCGGGCCGGAATTGCCGATGCAGGTGGTGCAGCCGAAGCCGACCAGGTTGAAGCCGAGCTTGTCGAGGTCCTTTTGCAGGCCGGCCTTGGCGAGGTATTCGGCCACGACCTGCGAGCCGGGGGCGAGCGAGGTCTTGACCCAGGGCTTGACCTTGAGGCCCTTCGCCACGGCGTTGCGGGCGAGCAGGCCGGCGGCCATCAGCACCGAGGGATTGGAGGTGTTGGTGCAGGAGGTGATGGCGGCGATGACGACGTCGCCATGGCCGAGATCGAACTTCTCACCCTCGACCTTGACGCGGCGCGACAGCTCGCCGCCCTTCTTGTAGTCGGCGTCCATCGCGGCGGCGAAGCCGCTCTTGATCGCGCCGAGATCGGCGCGGCCTTCCGGACGCTTCGGGCCAGCCATCGAGGCCTGGACGGTGGTCAGGTCGAGCTCGAGCGTGTCGGTGAAGACCGGATCCGGCGTCGAGCGGGTGGCAAACAGCCCCTGAGCCTTCGCATACTTCTCGACGAGGGCGACGCGGGCGGCCTTGCGGCTGGTGGTCTCCAGATAGTTCAGCGTCTCGGCATCGACCGGGAAGAAGCCGCAGGTCGCGCCGTATTCCGGACCCATATTGGCGATCGTGGCGCGGTCGGCCAGCGTCAGATTGTAGAGGCCGGGGCCGAAGAACTCGACGAACTTGCCGACGACGCCCTTCTTGCGCAGCATCTGGGTGACCGTCAGCACGAGGTCGGTCGCGGTGATGCCTTCCTTGAGCTTGCCGGTGAGCTTGAAGCCGATCACCTCGGGCAGCAGCATCGACTGCGGCTGGCCGAGCATGGCGGCCTCGGCCTCGATGCCGCCGACGCCCCAGCCGAGCACGGCGAGGCCGTTGACCATGGTGGTGTGCGAATCGGTGCCGACCACGGTGTCGGGATAGGCGACCTCGACGGTTTCGGTCTTCTTGCCCTTCTTCACCTTCTCCTTCGCCGTCCAGACGGTCTGGGCGAGGTATTCGAGGTTGACCTGGTGGCAGATGCCGGTGCCGGGCGGCACGACGCGGAAGTTGTCGAAGGCGCCCTGGCCCCATTTGAGGAAGCGATAGCGCTCGCCATTGCGCTGGTATTCGAGGTCGACGTTCTGCTTGAAGGCCTTGGGCGAGCCGAACTCGTCGACGATGACCGAGTGGTCGATGACGAGATCGACCGGCACCAGCGGGTTGATCTTCTTAGGATCGCCGCCGAGGGCGACGACGCCGTCACGCATCGCGGCGAGGTCGACCACCGCCGGAACGCCGGTGAAGTCCTGCATCAGCACGCGCGCCGGGCGGAAGCCGATTTCCTTGCCGGCCTTGCCCTTGTCGCTGAGCCAACCGACGAAGGATTCGATATCGGCCTTGGTGACCGAGCGGCCGTCCTCGAAGCGCAGCAGGTTCTCGAGCAGCACCTTCATCGAGAAGGGCAGCTTGGAAATGCCGGCGAGGCCGTTCTTCTCGGCAGCCTTGAGGGAGTAATAGACGTATTTCTTCGTGCCGACGGTCAGCGTCTTGCGGCACTTGAATGAATCGAGCGAGGCCATTTTGGCTTACATCCTGATCAAGGGGTTGCGGTCACGAGCCGAATCCCTCCTTGCGGATGAATCCGGTCGAAGGCCTGTTGCGCATGACGCGCACGCCGCCCCGGGAGTGCCCGAGCCCCGCGCCGGATCGGCGTGCGGCGTAGCCACGGGTTCTATAGATCAATTCCAAGAAGCCCGCTACAGGCTCGATATGCGTCGGATGAAGAGCTAATGACGCTTCAGAAGACAGGCTCGGCGTGACGCAATCTCGATTCCAGTCCTTTGCCTTGAGCGCTGAAGGCCTCGCCTGCCGCCGTGGCGGCCGTGCGATCTTCGAGGGCGTCGGCTTTCGGCTGGAAAATGGCGAGGCGATCGCGCTCACCGGCCGCAACGGCGCCGGCAAGTCGAGCCTGATCGCCATGCTGTGCGGCCGGCTGCGGCCCGAGGCGGGGGCGATCCGACTCACCGGGTTGGATGATATCTCGCTGGCAGAGACGGCTCACCTCGTCGGCCACCGCGACGGGCTCAAGACCGCCCTGACGGCCGCCGAAAACCTGCGTTTCGCGCAGGAGCTGCTCGGTTCTGCCGGCCTCGCCCCGGCCGAGGCGCTCGCGACGGTCGGCCTGCCGCATGCCGGGCCACTGCCGGTCGGCTACCTCTCCGCCGGGCAGCGGCGACGCGTCGCGCTGGCGCGCCTGCTGGTGGCGGCGCGGCCGATCTGGCTGCTGGACGAGCCGATGGCGGCGCTCGACACCGGCTCGCAGGCGATGCTGTCGCAGTTGATGCAAGGGCATCTTGCAGCGGGTGGCGCGATTCTGGCAGCGACGCATGGGCCGCTCGGACTCGACGGCGCGCGCGAACTCAGGATCGGGCCGTGACCAGCGCCTTCCTCGCCATCCTCAGGCGCGACCTTGCGCTGGCGGTGCGGGCCGGCGGCGGCGGCGAACTCGCGCTCGTCTTCTTCCTGACGGTCGTCGTGCTGATTCCGTTCGCGCTCGGGCCCGACCTCAACCTCCTGTCGCGAATCGGCCCGGCCATCCTCTGGCTGGGGGCGCTGCTGGCGACGCTGATCGGGCTCGACCGGCTGTTCCAGGCCGATGAGGAGGATGGCTCGCTCGACCTGATCCGCGGCGCGCCGCTGCCACTGGAGCTTGCCGTCTTCGCCAAGGCGCTGGCGCATTGGCTGACGACCGGCCTGCCGCTCACTCTGGCGGCGCCGCTGCTCGGGCTGCTCGTCGCGCTGCCGACGGAAGGCGTCCTGCCGCTGACCGCGAGTCTTGCCTTGGGCACGCCGGCGCTGAGTCTCATCGGCGCTACCGCTGCGGCGCTGACCGCGAGCCTGCGCCGTGGCGGCCTGATACTGCCGATCCTGGTCGCGCCGCTCTGCGTGCCCGTGCTGATTTTCGGCGTCTCGGCCTCGGACGCTGCGCGGGGCCCGATGCCATTGCAGAGCCCGCTGCTGATCCTGGCTGCATTGTCGCTGATGGCTGCCGCCGTCGGCTGTGTCGCGGCGGCGGCGGCTTTGCGCCAGCCGGACTGATGCTTTCAGACTTCGGACAGCATCTCGCCGCTGTCGAGTTCCAGCGCGCAGCCGGATTGAGTTGCCAGCCGGGCGACGACGGCGGCTATATCTTCGAGCGCGACGTTGTCGTCGACGAAACGGAGCTGGACTTCTTCGGCCACGCCGAAGACGTCGACGACACGGGATTCACCGGCCCTGGAACGCACGGTGGTTTCGATGTCGCGCCACATGGGATCGGATAGCTTGATGAGCATGACAATCCCTCCTGCTCTGCAGGATAGGTGAAAGCTGCAGTGTTAGCAAGAAAAATCTAATAATTTCAATTAGTTAGTAATCATCGCCGCTGGTGGCTGAATGGCATGACGCTAAGGCATCACCGGTGTCGCCGTCGCTTGCGAACGAGTGATTTGTGCACATATAGTCACTTACTCATTTTCAGCGCGATGGGGGCGCGCCAATGACGGACCTGGAACGCGGCGAACGGCTGCAGATCATGCTGAGCATGGACGAGTTGCGCGCCGTCGAGAATTGGCGCTTCGAGAAGCGCATGCCGAGCCGAGCCGCTGCCGTTCGCGAACTGCTCAGGCGCGGACTCGCGGCCGAAGGTTTCATAACCGCCGGCGAGGGCGTGACCTCCGGTCGCTTCGGCGTCGTCGACAAGGGTGGCGCGACCGCCTCCGAGAGCGACAAGGACAAGTAGGGCCTCATCGTCGCAGGTATCGCTCCTCGATTGTGAGCCGGGCCGGCGATTGCTACATGCTTTCTGGTCGAAAGAAGAGCAGAGCCGGCCACCTCCTTCATGGCGAGCCTTACCGAACTGGCCAACCCGGCGCGCTTCATGCGCCTGTCGAGCGTGTTGCTGCCCTGGCTTGCGGGCGCGGCGGCGCTGTTGCTCGCTCTTGGCTTCTATCTCGTCTGGTTCGTCGCCCCGTCGGACTATCAGCAGGGCGAGACCATCAAGATCATGTACATCCACGTGCCGGCCGCCTGGCTGGCGCTGATGTTCTATTCGATGATGACGCTGTCGGCGCTGGGCGTGCTGGTCTGGCGCCATCCGCTCGCCGACGTTGCCCAACAGGCGGCGGCGCCGATCGGCGCCTGCTTCGCATTGATCTGCCTGCTCACCGGTTCGTTCTGGGGCAAGCCGATGTGGGGTACCTACTGGGTCTGGGATGCGCGCCTGACTTCGATGCTGGTGCTGTTCCTGCTCTATCTCGGCCTGATCGCCCTGCGCCGCGCCATCGACGAGCCTTCGCGGGCGGGGCGCGCCGTCGCGATCCTGACGCTGGTCGGCTGCGTCAACATCCCGATCATCAAGTTCTCGGTCGACTGGTGGAGCACGCTGCACCAGCCGGCCTCGGTGCTGCGCCTCAGCGGCCCGACTATCCATTCCTCGATGCTCTGGCCGCTGCTGATCACCGCGATCGGCTTCACGCTGCTGGCGCTGGCGCTGCACTGCGCCGCCATGCAGGCCGAGATCCTGCGGCGGCGGGTGCGGACGCTGACGATCTTCGAGGCCGAGCGGCTCGACCGGCTCTCACTGCAGGCGGCGCAATGACGGACCTGCTCGGACCCCATGCCGGCTTCATCCTTGCCGCCTATCTGGCAGCGGCGGTGATCCTTGGCGGTCTTGCGGCCGCGATCCTGCTCGACCGGCGCGCTCAGAAGCGGGCGTTGGCGGCGCTGGAAGAGCGCGGCGCGGGTCGTCGTGGCGGGGCATCGTCATGAGCGAGGTCGCCGCCACGCCGCCGCGGCGCTCGCCCTGGCTCTATGCCATCCCGCTGCTGGTCTTCGCGGCCTTGGCGGCGGTGTTCGCCAAGGGGCTGTTCTCGGGCGATGCCAGCAAGGTGCCCTCGGCCCTGATCGGCAAGCCGGCCCCGGCGATCGCGCTGACCCCGCTCGAAGGACTGCAGCGCGACGGCCAGTCCGTGCCGGCCTTCGGCATGGCGGATCTGGCGAAAGGCCAGGCGACGATCGTCAATGTTTTCGCGAGCTGGTGCGCGCCCTGCCGGGTCGAGCATCCCTTCCTCGTCGCAATGGCGGATTCGCCGGCGGTGAAGCAGGGCAAGGTCCAGCTCGTCGGCTTCAACTACAAGGACGAGGCCGAGAATGCCCGCCGCTTCCTCGGCGCGCTCGGCAATCCCTATTCGGCTGTCGGGGCCGATCGTGGCGGGCGTGCTGCGATCGAATGGGGCGTCTATGGCGTGCCCGAGACTTTCCTGATCGGGCCGGACGGGCGCATTCTCGACAAGCATGTCGGCCCGCTCGACGGGCAGGCGGCGTCACGGATGCTGGCGAAGGCGGCGGCGCTGGTGAAGTGACGGGTTAACGCGCCATGGTCGGGCTTGACCCGACCATCTCAGGACGAGAGGGCGCCTTTTCCGGCATGAGATTCTCGGGTCTGCGCTGCGCTCCGCTCGAGAATGACGAGCCTTCTCAGGCCGCCTTCCTGCCGCCGACCAGGCTCGCGAACATGCCGCGTCCATCGGTGCCGCCGACGAGGCCGTCGATCAGGTTCTCCGGATGCGGCATCAAGCCGAGCACGTTGCGATTGGCCGAGTAGATGCCGGCGATACCGTTGAGCGAGCCGTTCGGATTGGCGGCCGTCGTGACGTTGCCTTCAGCATCGGAGTAACGGAAGGCGACGAGCCCCTCGCCTTCGAGCCGGGCGAGCGTCTCGGGGTCGCAGATATAGTTGCCTTCGCCATGGGCGATGCAGACATCGATCACCTGGCCCTTGGCATAGGCCGAGGTGAAGGCGGTGTCGTTGCGCTCGACCTTGAGATGCTGGCGCTTGCAGACGAATTTCAGACCGGCGTTGCGGGCGAGCACGCCCGGCAGCAGGCCGGCCTCGCAGGCGATCTGGAAGCCGTTGCAGATGCCGAGCACGAAGCCGCCGCGCGCTGCATGGGCTCGGGTCGCGTCCATGATGTGGGCGCGCCCGGCAATGGCGCCGCAGCGCAGATAATCGCCATAGGAGAAACCGCCGGGCAGGACGACGAGGTCGGTCCCATCAGGCAGTTCATGGTCGGCATGCCAGACATGGTCGACCGTGGCGCCCGCCTGGCGCAGGGCCTTGGCGACGTCGCCGTCGCGGTTCGAGCCGGGGAAGGTGATGACGGCGGCGCGCATCGGTCAGGCTCCGATCTCGACCCGGTAGTTCTCGATCACCGTGTTGGCGAGGAGCTTCTCGCAGGCGGCCTTGAGGGCGGCCTCGGCTGCGGCCTTGTCGGCGCCGTCGAGCTCGATGTCGAAGACCTTGCCCTGGCGGACCGAGCCGACGCCGTCGATGCCGAGCGATTTCAGCGCGCCCTCGATCGCCTTGCCCTGCGGGTCGAGCACGCCGGTCTTGAGGGTGACGGTGACGCGGGCTTTCATCGTGATCTCCGGGCGGGATTGTTGGGGTGCCTTAGCGGTGAATCGGCGCAGGCTCAACCATTCTTCGCCGAGTCGGCAGTGACGGTGCTGCCTTGCAGGCCCTGCAGATAGTCGAGCACGGGCTTCGCCCGCTCGCCGCCCATCTTCGCATGGGTGAGCAGCGGGATGCCATGCGGGCCGGCGGCGGTCAGAGCGTCGGGTGCAGCGGCGAGATGGGCGCGGACGAGGTCGAGATGGCCGAGCATCGACGCGGCGAAAACGTCCATTCGAGCGCCGCGCGCCAGCAGGAACTCGGCGATCTCGCGTCGCCCGGTATGGGCGGCTGCGCCGAGCCCGCTCTCCCAATCGCCGCCACCCCAGTCCCAGACCGCGTTCACCAGGGTCGGATGTTCGGTGACGAGCGCCGTGACCTTGTCGAGATTGCCATGTGCGGCCCGCACGAAATCCTGGACCAGTTGCGGGTCGAGCTGCGGCTTGTCCCCCATCGAGGCCTCCTGTTTTCAGAGCTGTTCAGCGGTTCCCTGAATCGCTGAACAGCTTCAAGCTATTGTTTTGTCGTATTTTCTTTCCGCGAGCCGGTATCCACGTCGCTCGAAGATGCTCCGGATCGATCGATGATGTCAGCGGCTCGCCCAGGTGGCGCGGGCGAAATCCTGGGCGGCCTGCGAATCATCGGTCACGGCGATCGCCATGGATAGCGTGGCGTCCTTGCGCGCATAGAGGATCGCGGTCGCGGCCAGGCGGCTGCCATCCTTGGCGCGGATCTCGACGAGGATGCCGTCGGTGCCGTCCTGCTTGAAACGCGAGACAGTGGTCGTGCTCTTTGGCTTCTCGGCCTGCTTCGCCTTGGGGCGCTTGGAGAACTCGCGTGCCAGCCGCGCCGGGTTGAGGGCCAGCGTGCGCGCCATGTCGGCGGCCTCGCGGCCTTCGAAGCTCAGCAGTGCGGCAACGCCCGGCCGCTGGCAGTCCTGCGGCGTGCAGAAGACCATCGCTTTCGGATTGATGCCGTCGTTGACGACCCAGTTCTGGATCGGCAGCGGTTCCCAGCCGCGCCCGGCCGCGAGCTGGACCAGGCCCGGTCCGAAATGATCGGCGCAGCCGGCGATCAGGATAATGCCGAGCGCGAGCGCGCCGAAACGCAAACGGGAGCGCAAGCGCCCCCGCCCGGTCGCCAGGGACTCGGTAGCCGACATGCTCACTGCACGCGGCGCGGCAATTACTGCACCAGCCGGGGGCCTGCCGGGCCCGGCTTCTCGTTCTCGCCGAGGATGCCGAGGCGGCGTGCCACTTCGGTATAAGCCTCGATCAGCCCGCCCAGATCGCGGCGGAAGCGGTCCTTGTCCATCTTGTCCTTCGACCGGATGTCCCAGAGCCGGCAGGAATCGGGGCTGATCTCGTCGGCGACGACGATGCGCATCATGTCGCCTTCCCACAGCCGGCCGCACTCGATCTTGAAGTCGACGAGACGGATGCCGGCGCCGAGGAAGAGGCCGGATAGGAAATCATTGACGCGGATGGCGAGCGCCATGATGTCGTCGATCTCCTGCGGCGTTGCCCAGCCGAAGGCCGTGATGTGCTCTTCCGAGACCATCGGATCGCCCAGCGCGTCGTTCTTGTAGTAGAACTCGATGATCGAGCGCGGCAGCTGGGTGCCTTCCTCGATGCCGAGCTTGGTCGAAAGCGAGCCGGCCGCGACATTGCGGACCACGACCTCGAGCGGAATGATCTCGACCTCGCGAATCAGCTGCTCACGCATGTTCAGCCGGCGGATGAAATGCGTGGGAACGCCGATATCGTTGAGATTGCTGAAGATGTGCTCGGAGATGCGGTTGTTGAGCACGCCCTTGCCGTCGATCACTTCGTGCTTCTTGGCATTGAAGGCGGTTGCGTCGTCCTTGAAATGCTGGATCAGCGTTCCGGGCTCCGGTCCCTCATAGAGGACCTTCGCCTTGCCTTCGTAAATGCGACGGCGGCGATTCATCGGGATATACCGTGGCTTGAGGAAATCCAAAGGGTCGGCCTCTCTCTGGTCGCGGTTGCCCGCGGCGGGATCATGGCCCTTTTCAGCACGCTCTCGCGCAATCTCGTTGCTCTGTCGAGTTCGATCCTGGCGCGCCGGTCCGGCTGGTTCATGCGGGCCTTGCTCCCTGGGAACCGGCCACACGTCGCGCTATATGGGCCTTTCGTGGCGCAAACGCAACAAAGCCCCTGAGGCGAGGTCACGACGTCGGATTTGACCGTGCCGGATCAAGTTCGACGGCTGGACCCCGGAGCCCGTTCCGATCGGCTTGCATCGCACGCTGAGCGGCAGAACGGCCTCCAAGCTCAAAGCGAGAGACGGATTCACCGGTCAGATTGCTTCAATCTGACCTGATCCGGCTCTAGCCCGCACCGCCATCACATTGCTATATGGCGAAGCTGATATCGCGCCGCAGCAAGATTGCCGCTCCGAAGAGGATAAGAACCACATGACCACCTTCGACCAGCGCAAGGACGCCTACGAGAACAAGTTCGCGCATGACGAGGAGCTGCGCTTCAAGGCGACGGCCCGGCGCAACAAGCTGCTCGGCCTGTGGGCTGCCGACAAGCTCGGCAAGGGCGGCGCCGATGCCGAGGCCTATGCCAAGTCGGTGGTGCTCGCCGATTTCGAGGAAGCCGGCGACGACGATGTGCTGCGCAAGGTCAAGGCCGATTTCGCTGCGGGCGGCGTCACCGTCGCGGACGACGAGATCCGCCGGACGATGACCGAGCTCCTGATCAAGGCCGCCGACGAGATCCAGGCCGGCCGCTGAACGAGCCTCGGGCGCAAGGCGGCTCTTGCCGCATTGCGCCCTTGAGCATGGTGCATGCCGCATCGTTTGCCTTTCACCGTCGGTTCGGTCCAGGGTCGCCGGACCCGCCAGAGGTGAAGAGCGGGCAACCGGATGAATGCGCTCATGACCGCCGCCAAGCCGACCGTGCTGTCCTCGCTCGCCGATCGTCTCGCCAAGGGCGAGACGCTGCTGTCCGCCTGGTGCGGGCTGCCCGATCCGAGCATCGCCGCGATCCTGGCGCAGGAAGGCTTCGACGCGGTCACCCTCGACATGCAGCACGGCCCGATCACGCTCGCCGAGGTGATCCGGGCGATCCCGCTGATCAACGCCGCCGGCAAGCCGGCGCTGGCGCGCATTCCGGTTGGTGAGTTCCAGAACGTCTCGAAGCTGTTCGATTCCGGCGCCTCCGGCGTGATCGCCCCGATGATCAACACGATCGAGGATGCGCGCCGGCTCGCGGCCTATGCCAAGTACCCGCCGCTCGGCGAGCGCAGCTGGGGCAGCTATGGCGGCCTTGGCGCCTCCGGCCTCGACCAGAACAGCTATCTCAAGCAGGCCAACAGCTTCTCCCTGACCTTCGCGATGATCGAGACCCGTGAGGCGCTGGCGATCGTCGATGACATCCTCGCGCTCGGGGGGATCGACGCGCTCTTCGTCGGCCCGTCCGATCTCTCGATCGCGCTGTCGGGTGGCGCCTCGGTCAATGCGGGGGCCAAGGAGGTCGATGACGCGCTGCGCCACATCGTGGCGCGGGCGAATGCCGTGAAAAAGCCGGTCGCCTTCTATGCCGCGAGCGCTGAACGGGCCGCGGAAGGTGTCGCACTCGGGGCGCGCCTGGTCACGGTGATGAGCGACACCGGCTTCCTGCGCAATGCGGCGCAGACGGCGCTGAAGATCGCGCGCGGTTAGAGCGGGATCCGATCAGGTTGGATCAATCTGATCGGAACGGGCTCCAGATGCGATTCGGCCGGCCGCCGGCTTGAACGACCTGATCTCTTCCCTCAGGATGCCGCTACGGCATCGACTGCGGATCGCGCCCGCGACGAGCGCATCCGCGAGGGGAGGCGTTCCATGGCCGAGACGACGCTGCCTGAGCCCAAGGAAGACTATCAGAAGAAGCTGAAGGCGTTCATCGCCGACATCCCGCCCGTCGATGAGATCGTATCGGGCACGCCAGCGCTGCGAAGTCCCTTCAAGCAGGCGGATATCGATGCGCTGAAGGGCATCAAGACCGACCCTCTGTTCCGCAAATACACCGGCTGGGAACACAAGTCGCTGCTGCAGAAGTGGCTGGTCGACAAGACCACCACCTGCAACGAGTTCTGCCAGAAATGCGCGATCGCCATGGGTTACACCGCGAAGGACGGCGTCGGACGCTTCGATATCGCCGATTGGCTGAACCGCATGGGTCTCGGCCATGTCTGGATCCCGGCGAACAGCAATTCGATGCCGGAGTATGGTGACATCTTCCGGCTCTTCGGCCCCAATCCCGACAATAACGGCGTCCCGCTGAACCATATGGCGGTGTCGCTGCATGTGGTCGGCGACGACTGGTACACGGTCGAATCCGGGCAGGGCGGGCCGAGCCGCGGCTTCGACGCGATCAAGCGCAGGAAACGGAGCTGGAAGCCCGATGCGCTGCGCGGCTGGGTGAGCATGAAGGCCCTGCTCAATGCCGGCCAGCCTCTCCCTTACTGGCTCGGCGGCTGGTGGCAGGTCGAGGAAGGACCTTATGAGAGCTACCACTACTACTTCGCCTCGGGCGGGAAGGTGACCTGCCTGACCTCGGCGCCGGCCTCGATCACGGCGCCGCCGGCGAATTCGGGCCCGCTGGTCGGCAACTTCGCGATGAAGGGCATGTTCGGCGTCCAGCTTTCCTGGACCAGCGCCGATGTCGACGAAACCCTGACCGTCGTGGTGCAGGAGCAGAAGAAGCGGCGCTATGTGATGGAGGGGCGGACTGCCCGCGGCGTCAAGCTCACCGCAACGCGGCTGCTGCCGGCCGACGCCTTCGGCTGAGGAGGCTCAGGCGTTGATGCCCTCGCGCGACTTCAGCACGGCATAATAGGCCCAGAGCAGGCGCGCGGCGACGCCGCGCCAGGGCCGCCAGGCTTCCGCCAGTTCGGCCAACTCGGCGGGCTTGGGCCGCGCCGCCAGCCCGAAAGCGACCTTCGCGGCCTCCTGCACGGCGAGGTCGCCGGCGGCGAAGCCGTCGCGATGGCCGAGGCAGAACAGCAGATAGACATCCGCCGTCCACGGGCCGATGCCGGAGACGGCGGTCATGTGCGTGTGGACGAAGTCCGGGGTCGCCCTCTCCAGCGCGGCGAGGTCGAGCCGGTTCTCGGCGATCGCAGCGGCGACAGCGCGCAGCGTCTTCTGCTTCGGTCGCGACAGGCCCGACAGCCGCATCTCCTCGTCGCTGGCAGCAAGGACGCGTTCCGGCGTCAGGGGGTTAAGCACGCTCTCGACCCTCGCCCAGACGGCGCGAGCGCTCGCCACCGAGAGCTGCTGCGAGACGATGATCGAGGCCAGGCTCGAAAACCCGCTCTCGCGTCGACGCAGCGGTGGGATGCCGGTCCGGGCGATGATCTGTTCCCAGACGGGATCGAGCGTGGCGAGGGCGGCCATGCCCTCTTCGAGATCGGCGGTGCTGGAGATCGTGGTCATGCTGGCCCGGTCTATCGCCGATCGCACGTCCGGGCCGTGTCAGGAGGCCGGGCTTGGCGAGGGATGCGCAGGACCATAGACAGGAGGCGATGGCTCCGTCTTCTCCGATCTTCCGGTTCGCACCGAGCCCGAACGGGCGGCTGCATCTCGGCCATGCCTATTCGGCGCTGCTCAACCAGCGGCTTGCGGCGCGTTTTGCCGGCGAGCTGCTGCTGCGGATCGAGGATATCGATCTCACGCGCTGCCGGCCCGAATTCGAGCAGGGCATCCGTGATGATCTCGCCTGGCTCGGCGTTTCCTTCGCTCCCGCGGTGCGGCGGCAATCCCAGCATTTCGACGATTATCGCCGGGCGCTGGACAGGCTCGAGGCGATGGGACTGGTCTATCCCTGCTTCTGCTCGCGCCAGCAGGTGAAGGAGGCCGTGGGCCGATGCGAGGCCGAGGGCGGAATACCTTGGCAGCGTGATCCCGATGGCGTGCCGCTTTATCCCGGCACCTGCCGAGGCCTCGATGAAGCCGAGGCACGTCGGCGTCGTGAGGCCGGCGAAGCGCATGTGCTGCGCCTCGCTATGGACCGAGCCCTGGCGCGAGTGGCCGGCGAATCGCTCGCCTACCGGCTCTTCGACGAGGCTGGAGAGGAATGCGAGATCGCGGTCGATCCGGCGCGCTGGGGCGATGTCGTGCTGGCGCGCAAGGACGTGCCGACGAGCTATCATCTCTCTGTTGTCATCGACGACGCGCTGCAGGGCGTCAGCCATGTCGTGCGTGGGGAGGATATCGAAGCCGCCACCGAGATCCATGTCCTGCTGCAATGCCTGCTCGACCTGCCGACGCCGCGCTATCACTTCCACCGGCTGCTCGGCGACGAGACCGGGCAGAAGCTGGCGAAGAGCCGGCTGTCCCGGAGTCTCGCCGATCTCAGGGCGGACGGGGCAACGCCGGAAGCGATCAGGCGGCAGCTCGGTTTCACGTGAATCGCTGCCCGGCCGGATCGGCTTTCGAGCGCGGCGCTCAGCCGACACCCAGAAAGGTCAGCCAGCCGATCGTGGTGAAGAGCGAGAGGCCGGTCGAGAGCGCGATTGCGCTGGAGGCGTCGGCGACGCCCTGCTTGTAGCGTTCGGCGAAGAGATAGGCGTTGATGCCGCAGGGACAGGCGGCGAACAACACGGCGACGCCGGCCCAGGCCACCGGCATGGAAAAGACCTTGGTCGCCAGCAGGAAGACGATCAGCGGGTGCAGGATGAGCTTGAGGAAGCTCAGGATCGCCGGCAAGCCGATGCCCGAGGCCAGGCCGTAGCGCCGCAGCGCGATGCCGAGACTGATCAGCGCACAGGGCACGGCGGCGCCGGCGATCAAGTCGACGATCGACCAGAGCGGTGTCGGAAGCTGGCCGGCAAAGGGACGGGCGGCGCTGCCGAGCAGGATGCCGACGACGATCGGATGGGTGAACAGCCGTTTGAGCAAAAGGAGCGGCGATGTGCCCCTGCCTTCGGCGAGAAGGGTCGCGGCCGTCATCGTCACCGGCAGATGCACGGCGAGCAGCAGGCCGAGCGGAACCGCGCCGGCCTCGCCATAGGCTTTCAGAATCATCGGCACGCCGACGAAGACGGTGTTCGACTGCGCCGCCGCGAAGCCGGAGACGACGAGCTCGGGACCTTTGCGGGCGAACAGGCGCTGCGCCACGAGCTGGGCGATCACCCAGACGATGGCGAGGCCGGTGAAATAGGAGATCCAGTAGCCCCAGGGCTGGTCCGGCGGGATCGCCGCCGTGGCCAGCGTCTTGAACAGCAGGCAGGGGACGGCGAGGACGAAGACGAAGTCGGAGAGGCCCTCGCCGGTCGTTTCCCGCAGCAGCTTCGTCCAGCGTGCGGCATAGCCGATCGCGATCAGGCCGAAGACAGGCAGGACGATGAGGAGAGAGGATAGCATCTGGCCCGCCGGGCAGGGGAATGAGGTTCAGCGCAATTGCGCGGTCTGGCCTCCGGCCTTTTCGATCAGGCCCAGGACTTCGTCGCGCTGGCGCTTGAACTCGACCAGCGCCTTGCCGTCGAGCTCGCGGCCACGCGGCACCTTGATCTTCATCGGGTTGACGAAGTTGCCGTTGACCAGCACCTCATAGTGCAGATGCGGCCCGGTCGAGAGGCCGGTGCTGCCGAGGAAGCCGATCACCTGGCCCTGGCGGACCTTGACGCCCGGCGCGATGCCCTTGGCGAAGGCCGATTGGTGCGAGTAGGCGGTGACGTAGCCGTTGGCGTGCTGGATCTCGATGCGCCGGCCATAGCCGGAATCCCATTCCGCCTTGATGATCGTGCCGTTGCCGGCGGCCAGGATCGGCGTGCCGATCTTGTTGGCCCAGTCGATGCCGGTATGCATCTTCGAATAGCGCATGATCGGGTGGTAACGCATGCCGAAGCCCGAGCGCATCTCGCCGTCGCTGATCGGCTTGCGCAGCAGGAACTTCTTCAGCGAGCGGCCATCGCTGTCGAAATAGTCGATCAGCCCGTCTTCAGGAGCCTGATAGCGGAAGACCTGCCGTGTCTCGCCATTGACGGTGAGGCTCGCCGAGAGGATCTCGGCGCGCTCGCCGTCGTCGTCGTCGGTGAAGATGACTTCGAGATTGTCGCCGCCGCGCACCCGCTGCTGGAAATCGAGATCATAGGAGAAGATGCGGACGAGCTCGTCGATCAGCGGCCGCGGCAGGTCATGGCGCAGCCCGGTCTCGTAGAGGCTCTCATAGAGGCGCGCACCGGTGCCGCCCTCTTCTTCCTCTTCCTCGTCGTCGTCCCGCGCGCTGACCTGCGATTTCTGCTGCGGCCCGGCAATCTCGACCCGCGGCAGCGAGACCGGGACGAACAGGCCCTTGTCGTTGATCGCGACGGCGGCAGAGGGGCGCCCATTGTCGAGCAGTGCGACGCGAACGATCTGGCGGGGGTCGCCGGGGCGCGGGCCGGGCGCGAACAGAGCCTGCAGCACCTGGCCCTCCGGCAGGGCCGCGACCTTCACGCGGCCGTCGAAGGCCTTCATCATCGAGACGATCTGGTCGCGACTGGCGCCGGCATTGCGCACCACCGTTTCGAAATTCTCGCCACGGCGGGTGATCAGAAGCTTTTCCTCGACCTGCGGCTCGCGCGTGGCCGCCATCGGCGTCTTCGGCGCGTTGGTCACGTTCTCCGGGACGACGCGAACCTCGATGCCCGAGAAGGAGGTGTCGGTGGCGGGGGCATAGGATAACAGGTTGCCGGCGCCGGCGGCGGCCTGGTTGCCCTGGGCCAGGGTACGGCTCAGCATCAGCTGAGGCGGGATCGGCAGAGCGGCGCGGCGGTCGGCGGCGGCCAGGTTGGCGCGCTCCTCCTCCATCTGGTTGACGACGTCGGCGTCGGTCAGATTGGCCTTGCCGGGCGTGATCGGCATGTCGGCGAGATCGCGCTTTGTGATCGAGACGTCCGCATCCGGCATCTCGGTCACCGGCTCGGCATAGCGTTCGCCGCTGGGAGCGCCCTCGGCGAAGAGCCGCAGCGGGTTGAAGGGCGGGATGTTGGCGGCATAGACGCCGCTGGTCAGCGACAGGTTAGTCGACAGACGCACGAAGGGGCGCACCCGGATGACTTCGCGATCGCCGATGCGCTGGGACATCGGAGCGCGCACGCTATGCCGTGCAGAGGCGATCGGTTGTTCTGCGACGAGCTTGTCGCCCTTGCGGGCGCCGCCGCCGACCGATGTGGTCTGATGCGGGGTGACCGGCTCGGGGCGCTCGGCGAAGCTGGTGTCGCCACGTACTGCGACCAGGATGGCGCCGCCGAGCAGGGCGGCGCCACAGGAGCCGACGAGCAGGCAGGCGGCGAGCCAGCGCAGCGAGACGCCGCGGCGGTCCATGCCGGCCGGCGTCGTCCCGGCCGGGGTGATCGGCGGTTCGATCCCGAGATCGACGAGCAGCGCCGTCGCTTCCGGCGTCAGCGGCTCATGCGGCGCTCTGAGATCCGGAGGGGCGTTCATCGGGCGTCTGGCGAATCCATTGAAGCGCCCGGGGGCGCCGAGTCGATGCCACGGACGGGCTCGATCCCTGTCTTATATAGAGCAGAGACCATGCCCGCGTCCCGCCTCGGAATCAATCTCGGGGTTCGCCCCGGAGGCCGTCCCGGCGTTGGCCTCGTGGCTGTGAGGAAAAATTGCGGCTGTTTGCGGGCGAGGGCTCCCCGTCGACCCAGCCCGGGCGGTCCGTCCTATGGCAAACAGGGGCAAAACCCGCGAAAATCGCGAGCCGGATAAAAAAACGCGGCCTTGTCGAAAAACTTTCAAGAAGCGTGTTGACACCCGGAGGAGCCTCCCCCTATAAAGCGGCCATCGAGACGGCGCCGCCGCTGGCGGGGCCGCTCTACTGCGCTTCAAGGGAACGTTGGGCTTCGCCGCCGACCAGGTCGG
>NZ_DASZAT010000002.1:0-201981 GCF_035944895.1 Allobosea sp. | reverse complement strand
CGACGCGCTTAGCACGGTCACCGCGGGCTCGATCGCCGGCGACGGCCAGATCCGGATCGATCGCAACTCGACGCTGGAGACCGGCGCGACCAATGCTTCGACCACGTTCTCCGGCCAGATCTCGGGCGACGGCGGACTGCGTAAGGTCGGCACGGGCACGCTGACGCTGACCACAGGAAACACGTATTCGGGCGGGACGGTGATCGCCGGCGGGGCGATCAGCATCTCGAAGGGGGACAGACTCGGCGACGCCTCGGGGGCACTGACGCTCGATGGCGGCGTGCTGCAGGTGACCGATACCATACTGCACGAGCTGACGCGCGACATCATCCTCGGGGCCAACGGTGGCGGCTTCGACATCGTCGAGGCCGGAAACACCTTCTCGGTCTCGCAATCCTTCTCCGGCACGGGCTCGCTCAGCAAGGCTGGGGCCGGCACGCTCGTGCTCAAGGGTACGAACAGCTATTCCGGCGCGACGACGGTGTCTGAGGGAACGCTGCGGGCCGGCGCCGCCAATGCCTTCTCCACCAATTCGACCTTCACGGTGGCATCGGGCGCGACGCTCGATCTTGCCAGCTTCAACCAGAGCATCGGCTCGCTCGCCGGTGCCGGCACGGTCATGCTCGGCTCGGGCACGCTGACGGCGGGCGCGAACAATTCATCGACAACCTTCTCCGGCACGATCACCGGCACTGGCGGGGTGACCAAGGCCGGCACCGGCACGCTGACGCTGACGGGCACGAACACCTACACCGGCTCGACCAAGGTCTCGTCCGGCAAGCTGGTGGTGAACGGCTCGCTGGCGAGCAGCGTGACGCTCGACGGCGGCACGCTCGGCGGCTCCGGCACGATCGGTGGCGTGAGCGTCGGCAGCGGCGCGACGGTTGCGCCCGGCAACTCGATCGGCACGCTGACCGTCTCGGGCAACGTCGCCTTCGCCGCGGGCTCGACCTATCAGGTCGAGGTCAACGCGGCCGGGCAGGGCGACAGGATCGTCGCCTCGGGCTCGGCGACGATCACGGGCGGCACCGTGCAGGTGCTGGCGGAGAACGGCAATTACGCGGCGAGCACGAACTACACGATCCTGACCGCCTCGGGCGGCGTGACCGGGACCTTCACGGGCGTCTCGTCGAACCTCGCCTTCCTGACGCCGTCGCTGGCTTACGACAGCCAGAACGTCACGCTGACCATGACCCGCAACGACACCGGCTTCGGCCCGGGCGGCAACGGGAGCAACTCCATCGCCGCCACCCGCAACCAGGGTTTCATCGCGATCGCGGCGGAGCGGCTGGGCGTTGGCAATCCGGTCTATGACGCGCTGATCTCGGCGACGGCTGCCGAGGCCCGCGCCGGCTTCGACCTGCTCTCGGGCGAAGCCCATGCCCAGGCGGTCGCGGTGATGATCGATGAGAGCCGGCTAGTGCGCGACACCATCCTCGGCCATCTGCGCGGGCCGCTGCTGACCGCGCCGGGTCAGCAGGTCGCGGGCGCCTTCACTGCCGACCTGCCGGGCCGCAAGGGCGGCGTGGTGATGCCCGCCCCAGTGCCGCAGCCGCGTTATGCACTCTGGGGCACGGCCTTCGGCAGCACCGGCAACACCGACGCCGACGGCAACGCTGCCTCGCTCAGCCGCCGCAGCGGCGGCGCCCTGCTCGGCGCCGACTTCATGGTCTATGACGCGCCGGGCTCCTCGCTGAAGCTCGGCGTCGCCGGCGGCTACAGCCAGTCGCGCTTCGATCTCGATGCCCGCCTGTCCACCGGCAAGCTCGAGAGCGGCCATGCGGCGCTCTATGCCGGCACCCGCTTCGGCAATCTTCGCCTCGATGCCGGTGCGGCCTATAGCTGGTCCGAGAGCGACATCCGCCGCCAGGTTCAGATCCGCGGCTTCGGCGACCTGCTGCGCCTGCAGCGCCCGGGTTCGGTGACGCAGGGCTTCGCCGAGCTCGGCTATGGCTTCGCCTTCAGCGGCATTGCACTGGAGCCCTTCGCCCAGCTGGCACTGATCCGGGTCAGCACCGACGCCGGCACGGAGCGGGGCGGCGCTGCGGCCCTGCGCGTTCTCTCCAGCGACCAGACGCTCGGCTTCACCACGCTCGGCTTAAGGGCCGAGGCGCAGCTTGGGGCGATGCCGCTGTTCGCCCGCGCCATGCTCGGCTGGCGCCATGGCTTCGGCGATCTCACGCCGCAGGCCCGCACCGCCTTCGTCGCCGGCACGACGCCGGCCGCCGTCTTCGCCGCCCCGATCGATCGCGAGGCGCTCGTCGCCGAAGCCGGGCTCGACTGGCGGATATCGCAAGCCACCGCCCTCGGCCTGACCTACTCGGCGGCTGTCGGCGAGCGCTCCCGTGACCACGCTCTCAAGGGCAGGGTCGAGATGCGGTTCTGAAGAGGGATCTGCCGGCGCGAATGCGCCGATTGAATTTGCGTCGCCGTGGAGCAAATCTGTGAGCTGCCGAGTTATCGGACGGCAGCCACGATCCCGCTTTGCGGCATCGCGTGCTGGCCACTCGCGGTTCGGCATCGAGAGGGATGGAGACAGCAGCCATGGCGGAGAACGGCAATCGCGAAGCGCTGGACGATCTGATCGCACTGCTGCGCCGACAAATTTCCGACCTGACGGAACAGGCTACCGCCGCGTCCGGCTCCGGGAGCGAGGAGAGATTGTCGGACCTGCTCAACGAGAAGCAGGACCGCCTCAACGAGCTGCTGAAAGAGCGGTCGGCCGGCGAAGGCTGAGGCCGGGGGTATCCGAGGTCAGGGACGCAAGGGGAGCGGCGCCACGCAACTCCCAAACGGGCGCTGGCCGCGATTCCCCCAAAACGAAAAAACCGCCCTGCGAGGGGCGGTTCTTCAAAACCAGATCAAGCAGTTAGGCTGAACGCCTCACTTGATCTTGGTTTCCTTGAACTCGACGTGCTTGCGCGCGACGGGGTCGTACTTCTTCTTCGACATCTTCTCGGTCATGGTACGCGAGTTCTTCTTGGTCACGTAGAAGTACCCGGTGTCCGCGGTCGAGATGAGCTTGATCTTGATGGTCACGGCCTTGGCCATGGCGGAGCCCTCGAACAGATGGGGCCGCCTGGGCCCACGCAAAAAAACAAAATGGCCGGGCGAGCCCGGCAATCCGATGGGCGGGGAATGCCGTATCGGCGCTGGCAAGTCAAGGAATATCGGGCGCAGGACCGGAATTTCCGCTGCCCGGTGGTGTCAGAGCAGCTCGCGCACGAAGCTGCCGCGCTTCTCCCAGTAGAACGGAACCGGCAGATATTGGGCGAATCCCGCCTTCAGCCGCTCCTCGACCTCGGCGATGATCACCTTGGTGATGGTCGGCAGGTCGAGCTCGCGCGCCTCGTCGAAGGTGACGGAGACGAGGTCGGTAAGCTCCGAATCGGGGCCGATCACGCCCTCGACCTTGCCGGCGACGGCGCGGGCATCGACCGCGAAGAAGCGGGTGTCGAAGCGCTTGGGCCGGCGCGGCGGGGTGATGGCGCGGGCGACGAACGTGACGGCGCCGAGATCGGGGAAGACGCCCTTGGCGGCGAACTCGGCCCAGACGCCCTCGGGCGGGTTCTCGGGGGCGCCGTAATCGGCGCTGCCGAAGAGGAGGCCGGTTTCCTCGAAGGTCTCGCGGATCGCGGCCAGCGCCAGCGCGCGGCCGCGCTGGACGCTCGGGCGCACACAGCGGGCGAGGAGGCGCTGCTCGCAGGGGTCGGCGAGGGCGCCGGTCGCGGCCATGCGGCGGTCGCCGGCTTCGATGCGTCCGCCCGGGAAGACGTATTTGCCGGGCATGAACTTGTGGCCGGCATGGCGCTTGCCCATCAATACCCTGGGCTTCTTCCCGGAATGATCGAGGATCAGCATGGTCGCCGCATCGCGCGGGCGCAGGTTGACGCTGGTGCGTGCCCGCTCGGCCTGGGTCAGGGTGATGGTGTGGTCGCTCATCGTCCGCCGATCGCCTTCATGGCGGGTTGGCGCTCGGGCTTGGGCATCGCGCCGCCGAAACCGTGCATGCGCAGCGCCCATTGCAGGCCGATGACCGCGCCCTTGGCCGGCTGCATCAGCAGGAGCGAGAGCAGGATGGTCAGCGGCGGCCAGGTCCACATATGCATCACCATCGACCAGTCGCTGTACTTTTCAGCCAGCAGGATGCCGCCGACGACGATGTGGCCGACGATGGTGATGACGATATAGGGCGGCAGGTCGTCTGCGCGCTGGTGATGCAGGGTCTCGCCGCAGGCTTCGCAGGAATCGACCGGCTTCAGGAAGGCGCGGAAGAGCCTGCCCTCGCCGCAATGCGGGCAGCGGCCGAAGAGGCCGCGACGCATAGCCTGACGCCAGTCGCGAGCCTGGACCGGCTTGGGTTGGTGACAATGTATGGACATGGGGTTCTTCGTGGTTCAGGGCATCAGCGTCTGCGGCCTGATCGTGTAGGCGGGGGCCGGCCCTTCTTTCGCCCCATAGGTAAAGCAGGGCGTGACCTTTTGCCAGAGCGGTCGGATGTCGCGGGCCTTCCCTCTGTGAGCAACTCGAAGCGCAGCGCGCCTGCGACCGGCGCCGCCTCGACCAATTTGACATGGACACGGTCGCCGAGACGCCAGCTTTCGCCGGTGCGATCGCCGACCAGCGCATGGGCGCGCTCGTCATGACGGTAGTAGTCGGCGCCCAGGGTCGAGGCCGGGATGAAGCCGTCGGCGCCGGTGCCGTCGAGCTTGACGAAGAGGCCGGCGCGGTTGAGGCCGGCGATGCGCCCGTCGAAGCTCGAACCGATCTGGTCGGCGAGGAAATGGGCGATCAGCCGGTCGGTAGTCTCGCGCTCGGCCGCCATGGCGCGCCGCTCCGCCGCCGAGATCCTTGTCGCGACCTCGCGCAATTCGGCGAGCGTCGCCGATTTAGGCAGGCCGTCATCGCCGAGCTTCAGCGCCGAGATCAGGGCGCGGTGCACGATCAGGTCGGCATAGCGCCGGATCGGCGAGGTGAAATGGGCGTAACGGCGCAGGTTCAGGCCGAAATGCCCGTAATTCTCGGCGACGTACTCGGCCTGCGCCTGGGTGCGCAGCACGACCTCGTTCATCAGGAGCTCGTTCTCCGAGCCCTTGATCATCACGAGGATACGGTTGAACAGCACCGGCCGCAGCGCCGCGTCCTTGGACAGCTTGATGCCGATCGAGGCCAGCACCTCGCCGAGCGCCCGCATCTTCTCGAGCGAGGGCTCGTCATGGCAGCGATAGATCAGCGGGCTCTTGGCCTTCTCCAGCGTCTCGGCCGCGGCGACGTTGGCGAGGATCATGAACTCCTCGATCAGCCGGTGCGCGGCGAGCCGCTCGGGCACGATCACGCGGGTGACCTTGCCGTCGGCATCGAGGACGAGCTTGCGCTCGGGCAGATCGAGATCGAGCGGTTGGCGGGCGTCGCGGGCGCGGGCGGCCGAGCCATAGGCGGCCCAGAGCGGCATCAGGATACTGTCGCGGATCGGGCCGGTGAGATCGTCCGGCTTGCCGTCGATCGCGGCCTGGGCTTGTTGATATGAGAGCTTTGCCGCCGAGCGCATCATGATGCGGTGGAAACTGTGGCTCTTCTTCGAGCCATCGGCCTTGAGGATCAGGCGAACGGCAAGGGCAGGGCGGTCCTCGCCGCCGCGCAATGAGCAGAGATCGTTCGAAATCCGCTCCGGCAGCATCGGCACGACGCGGTCGGGGAAATAGACCGAGTTGCCGCGCTCCAATGCCTCGCGATCGAGCGCCGAACCCGGGCGGACGTAAGAGGCGACGTCGGCGATCGCGACGGTGACGATGTGGCCGCCGGGGTTGTCGGGATCATCGTCGGCCGCGGCATGGACCGCGTCGTCATGGTCCTTGGCGTCGGCGGGGTCGATGGTGATCAGCGGCAGGGTGCGCCAGTCTTCTCGGCCAGCGAGGGTCGCGGGCTTTGCAGCTTCCGATTCCGCGATCGTTGCCGGTTGGAACTCGTTCGGGATGCCGTGGGCGTGGATCGCGATCAGCGAGACCGCGCGCTCGGATTTCAGCGAGCCGAGGCGCTCGCGCACCCTGGCCTGCGGCGGTCCGAAACGGCTCTCGCGGGCGAAGGAGACCGAGACGAGGTCGCCGTCCTCGGCGTTGCCGGTCTGCCCCTTCGGAACAATCGCCTCGCGCCCCTGCGCCTTCTTGTCGACGGGGACGAGTCGGCCGGAGCCGTCGGGGAGGGCGCGGAAGATGCCGAGCACCTGCGCCTTGGCCTTGCCCATGACCTTGAGGGTGCGGCCGGACCATTGATAGCCCTCGACACCGCGCAGCTTCGTCAGCTTGAGCAGAACATGGTCGCCGACGCCGGGGGCGGCCGCTGCGGGGGTCTTCGGCTGGCGGCGGAATTCGCGCTGGCGCTCGAGCAGGATCTTCGGCGCCTCGCCCTGATCTGCCTCGTTCCATTCGAGCGGAGCGGCGATGAGATCGCCTTCGCGGTCGCGCGTCTTGATCTCGCAGAGCAGGACGGCAGGGAGGGCAGCATGCGGCTTGACCGGGCCGGTGCCGCCATTCTCCTCCAGTTCGAGCTCGCGCAGCAGGCGCTTCAGCCAGATCTTGCCGCCGCCATCGAGCTGGAAGGCCTTGGCGATGTCGCGCCGGCCGGGCTCGCGGCCGGCGGCGCGCTCCTCCTCGATGAAGGCGAGGATGGCATCGCGGGAGAGGTCGGCGTCGGGACGGGACAAAGGCTCGGGCCTCGTCAGCAGCGGCTGGGCGCAAAGGTCATGGACGGTTTCTGCCATGACGCGACGAGCGGCGCCAGAACGGCCTGTGCAGAACTGCTGCCCGAAACGGAGAAGGGCCGCCCTTGCGGGCAGCCCTTCCATTGCCGAACCGCAGCCCCGGTAACAGGGCTTAGGCGTTGCAGAAAATCACGCGGAACCGAACCCCTCATGGGACGAGTCCAGGCCACGCGCCACCCGCAACAGCGGTTGATGACAATGAGACACTGGATCACCTCCTTTCAGTTGTTACCGACAAGGAGGAGGCTAGGGTGATTCCGCCGCCGGCGTAAATGGCAAAGATTCAGCGGATCACAGGTCGCGTGACTGCAATGAAAACGGGCATTGGGAGGGATTGTGGCAATTCTGCCTATTTTATGAGCGGACAACTTGCCTGCTGAATAGTCATTTGCTGCCGGTGCACATGATGTTTGCGTAGAAAGGCGTCTCGCTGGCAGGAAATCGCTCCAAAAGCCGCCCTGAACATGCCTTGTTGCGGTGCCGATATGCCTCTGAACGGGGTTGGCATGCCGCTTGCGAACTTCCCCACCAGCCGGAACGGCAGCTGGCGCCCGGCAAGGGCGTGGTCAACAGGGACCTCAGGGGACATCGCAGTGAAACTCACTCGTCGCACGGTCATCGGCGCCGCCTTCGCAGGCGCCACGGTTCTCTCATCGCTGCTGCCGGCGGCGGCGCAAGAGACCATCAAGGTCGGTATCCTGCACTCGCTCTCCGGCACGATGGCGATCTCGGAGACGACGCTGAAGGACGTCATGCTCATGCTCATCGAGGAGCAGAACAAGAAGGGCGGCGTGCTCGGCAAGAAGCTCGAGGCGGTGGTGGTCGATCCGGCCTCGAACTGGCCGCTCTTCGCCGAGAAGGCGCGCGAGCTGATCGTCAAGGACAAGGTCGCGGCCGTATTCGGCTGCTGGACTTCCGTGTCGCGCAAGTCGGTGCTCCCGGTGTTCAAGGAGCTGAACTCGATCCTGTTCTACCCCGTCCAGTACGAGGGCGAGGAGAGCGAGCGCAACGTCTTCTATACCGGCGCCGCGCCGAACCAGCAGGCGATCCCGGCCGTCGACTATCTCGCCAAGGAGGAGAAGGTCGAGCGCTGGGTCCTCGCCGGCACCGACTACGTCTATCCGCGCACGACCAACAAGATCCTGGAGGCCTATCTTCTCGCCAAGGGCGTGAAGAAGGAGGACATCCTGATCAACTACACGCCGTTCGGCCATTCCGACTGGCAGACCATCGTCTCCGACATCAAGAAATTCGGCACGGCCGGCAAGAAGACCGCCGTGGTCTCGACCATCAATGGCGATGCCAACGTTCCCTTCTACAAGGAGCTCGGCAACCAGGGCATCAAGGCGACCGACATTCCGGTCGTCGCCTTCTCGGTCGGCGAGGAAGAGCTCGCCGGCATCGACACCAAGCCGCTGGTCGGGCATCTGGCCGCCTGGAACTACTTCCAGTCGGTCAAGACGCCGGAGAACGAGGCCTTCATCAAGCAGTGGAAGGCCTACAAGAAGAACGACAAGGCCGTCACCAACGACCCGATGGAAGCCCATGTCGTTGGCTTCAACATGTGGGTGAAGGCGGTCGAGAAGGCCAAGTCGACCGATCCGGACAAGGTCATCGATGCGCTGCCCGGCATCGAAGCCCCGAACCTGACCGGCGGCGTCTCGAAGATGCTGCCGAACCACCACATCACCAAGCCGGTGCTGATCGGCGAGATCAAGGCCGACGGCCAGTTCGACGTGGTCTCGAAGACCGGCCTCGTCGCTGGCGACGCCTGGTCGAAGGAGCTCGACGGCTCCAAGGACCTGATCGGCGACTGGGTCGAGAAGAAGTGCGGCAACTTCAACGTCAAGACCGGCAAGTGCGCCGGCAGCGGCACCTGAGTTAAGAGGGGGAAGGGCGGCACGGTCGGAAAGCCCGGCCGCCCTTCGAATTCCAGCTCATACGTCACATCCGGAATTCAACCATCTCGGTCGTCCCGGCCGGAGCGAAGCGCAGAGCCGGGACCCATGCCTGGGCCTCAATCGGAAAAGCTCAGGCATGGGTCCCAGGTCTCCCTCCGGTCGCCCGGGACGACCCGAACCGAGATCGTCGGAATAATGCCGCCCTTCATTCACCTCCTGCGCATGCTTGCGCTCGCGATGACGCTCGCCTTCGCGCCGGCTGTCGTATTCGCGCAGAGCGCCGAAGACGCCTTCGCGCGGCTCAACGCCGACAGCTTCTCGGACACGGCACGCGCCATCGACATCCTCGTCCAGAGCGCGCATCCGAACGCGGCCGTGATCATCGAGGCGCTGGCCGATGGCCGCCTGCTCGCCGGGGGCGGGGCGGTCGCGGTGAAGACCAAGGAAGGCGGTTTCCTCGACGCGAAGACAGGGCAGGCGTTGGCAGCCGCACCGGCTGGGCTGAACCCGGTCCGGCTCAACAACAATGTGCGGCGCACGATCCAGGGTGCGCTCGGCGGTCTCGGACTGATCAATCCCGATCCTGCAAAGCGCGTCGCTGCAGCGGAAGCCGTGTTCCGGGCGCGCGACGTTTCGGTGCTGCCGGTGCTCGAAGCCGCCATCGCCAAGGAAGGCAATGATCGGGCGCGCCGGGCGCTGCGCGAGGCGCAGGCGGCGATCCTGATCGTCAAGACCGACGCGCCGCCCTTCGACCGGATCGCCGCCGTCGATGTGCTGCGCGAGCGTGGCGACCAGGATGCGTTGGCGACGCTGCGGGCGCTGCCGGGCGATGCCACGCCCGGCCTCAAGGAAGCGCAGGCGCGCGCCATCTCCGACATCGAGGGCAAGCTCGCTCTGTGGCGGGCCGGGCAGAACCTCTGGTACGGGCTCTCGCTCGGCTCGGTGCTGCTACTCGCCGCGATCGGCCTCGCCATCACCTTCGGCGTGATGGGCGTGATCAACATGGCGCATGGCGAGATGGTGATGCTCGGCGCCTACACCACCTTCGTGGTGCAGGAGCTGATCCGGGCGAACGCGCCCTATCTGTTCGACTGGTCGCTGGCGATCGCGCTGCCGGCCGCCTTCATCGTCGCCGGCGCGGTCGGCATCGCGATCGAGCGTGGCGTCATCCGCTTCCTCTATGGCCGGCCGCTGGAGACGCTGCTCGCGACCTGGGGCATCAGCCTGATCCTGCAGCAGGCGGTGCGCACCGCCTTCGGCCCGACCAACCGCGAGGTCGGCGCGCCCTCATTCATGTCCGGCGCCTTCGAGCTTGGTGGCCTGGCCATCACCTGGAACCGGCTCTGGATCATCGTCTTCGCGGCGCTGGTCTTCGCGGCGCTGCTGGCGATCCTGAAGCTGACGCCGATGGGCCTGCAGATGCGCGCCGTCACCCAGAACCGGCGCATGGCCTCGGCGATGGGCATCCGCACCGGCCGGATCGACGCGCTGACCTTCGGGCTGGGCTCGGGCGTCGCCGGGCTCGCCGGCGTCGCGCTCTCGCAGATCGACAATGTCAGCCCCAATCTCGGCCAGAGCTACATCATCGACAGCTTCATGGTCGTGGTCTTCGGCGGCGTCGGCAATCTCTGGGGCACGCTGATCAGCGCCATGAGCCTCGGCGTCGCCAACAAGCTCCTCGAACCCTATGCCGGCGCCGTGCTCGGCAAGATCGCGCTGCTCGTCTTCATCATCCTGTTCATCCAGAAGCGCCCGCGCGGTCTGTTCGCGCTGAAGGGCAGGGCGGTGGAAGCATGATCACCCGCTTCCTCCTCTCGAACATGGACAAGCGGGGCTACGCCTTCCTCGCCATCGTCGCGGCGATCGGCCTGCTGGTGCCGCTGGCGAACCTGCTCATGCCGGCTGGCTCACCGTTTCACGTCTCGACCGCGACCATGTCGCTCTGGGGCAAATATCTCTGCTACGCGCTGCTGGCGATCTCGCTCGACCTGGTCTGGGGCTATTGCGGCATCCTTTCGCTCGGCCATGGCGCCTTCTTCGCGCTCGGCGGCTATGCGATGGGCATGTATCTGATGCGCCAGATCGGCTCGCGCGGCGTCTACGGCAATCCGCTCCTGCCCGACTTCATGGTCTTCCTGAACTGGGGGGAATTGCCCTGGTACTGGTGGGGCTTCTCGTCCTTTCCCTTCGCGATGCTGATGGTGCTGGCTGTTCCCGGCCTGCTCGCCTTCGTCTTCGGCTGGTTCGCCTTCCGCAGCCGCGTCACCGGCGTCTATCTCTCGATCATCACGCAGGCGCTGACCTATGCGCTGCTGCTCGCCTTCTTCCGCAACGACATGGGCTTCGGCGGCAATAACGGCCTGACCGACTTCAAGGACATCCTCGGCTTCAACGTACAGGCGCAGGGCACGCGCGCGGCGCTGTTCGCCATGACCTGCACGATGCTGATCGCCGGCTTCCTGATCGCCCGCGGCATCGTCACCTCGAAGCTCGGCAAGGTGGTGATCGCCATCCGCGATGCGGAATCGCGCACGCGCTTCCTCGGCTACCGGGTCGATCGCTTCAAGCTCTTCGTCTTCACCGTCTCGGCCTGCATGGCCGGTGTCGCCGGGGCGCTCTACGTGCCGCAGGTCGGCATCATCAATCCCAGCGAATTCGCTCCGGCCAACTCGATCGAGACGGTGATCTGGGTCGCGGTCGGCGGGCGCGGCTCGCTGGTCGGCGCGGCGCTGGGCGCCGTCGTCGTCAATTGGGCCAAGACGGTGTTCACCTCGGGCTTCATGGCGCCGTACTGGTTGTTCGCGCTCGGCGCGCTCTTCGTCTTCGTCACGCTGTTCATGCCGAAGGGCATTCTCGGCACCGTGCAGGGCTGGTGGGAGAAGCGCCGCAAGCCCGAGACGATGCCGGCGGCCGAGCCGGCGCCGGCGGAGTAACTGATATGAACGCTCCCACACCCGGCGCGCTGACCTCCTCGCTGCTCTATCTCGACGGCGTCAGCGTCTCCTTCGACGGCTTCAAGGCGATACGCGGCCTGTCTCTGACCATCGAGCCCGGCGAGATGCGCGCCATCATCGGCCCGAACGGCGCCGGCAAGACCACGATGATGGACATCATCACCGGCAAGACCCGGCCTGACGAAGGCACGGTGATGTTCGGCGGCTCGGTCGATCTGACCCGGCTCGACGAGGCGGCGATCGCCAATCTCGGCATCGGCCGCAAGTTCCAGAAGCCGACCGTGTTCGACTTCCACACGATCGAGGACAACATCCTGCTGGCGCTGAAATCGAAGCGCACGGTGCTGAAGACGCTGTTCTGGCAGACGGAAGGGCCGCAGCAGAAGCGGATCGACGACATCCTCGGCATCATCAAGCTCGCCGATAAGCGCGACCGGCTTGCCGGCTCACTCTCGCATGGCCAGAAGCAGTGGCTCGAGATCGGCATGCTGCTGGCGCAGGATCCCAAGCTCCTGCTCGTCGACGAGCCGGCCGCCGGCATGACCGATGGCGAGACGGCACAGACCGCCGTGCTGCTCAAGGAGATCGCGAAAGATCATTCCGTGATCGTGGTCGAGCACGACATGGGCTTCATCCGCGAGCTCGGCGTGAAGGTGACGGTACTCCACGAGGGCTCTGTATTGGCCGAAGGCCCCCTCGATCAGGTTAGCGCCAATGAGCGCGTGGTCGAAGTCTATCTGGGGCGCTAGGATGTTGGGGAAAAGCAAGAATCGGTTTTCCGATCAGCTCATGCAGCGGGACGACTGCTCATGCTGAACGTCGAAGCCATCGATCTCCATTACGGCGCCGCGCAGGCACTCCGGCGCGTGTCGGTCAGCGCCGAGATCGGCAAGGTCACCTGCGTCATGGGCCGCAACGGCGTCGGCAAGACCTCGCTGATGCGCGCCATCGTCGGCCATCAGCCGATCTCGGGCGGGCATATCCGGCTCGATGGCGAGGACATCTCGGCGCTGCGCAGCGAGGACAGGGCCCGCGCCGGCATCGCCTATGTGCCGCAGGGCCGCGAGGTCTTCCCGTTGCTGACGGTGAAGGAGAATCTCGAAACCGGTTTTGCGCCCTTGCCCCGCAAGGAGCGCTTCATCCCGAATGAACTGTTCGACCTATTCCCCGTGCTGAAGTCCATGCTGGGCCGGCGCGGCGGAGACCTCTCGGGTGGCCAGCAGCAGCAGCTCGCGATTGCGCGGGCGCTGGTCACCCGACCCAGGCTGCTGGTGCTGGACGAGCCGACCGAGGGCATCCAGCCCTCGATCATCAAGGATATCGGCCGCGCCATCGACTACCTCCGCCAGAAGGGCGGCATGGCGATCGTGCTGGTCGAGCAGTATTTCGACTTCGCCCGCGACCTCGCCGACACGATGTTCGTGATGGACCGCGGCGAGGTCGTGCTGGCCGGGCCGATGGCGGAGCTCGACGGCAACCAGGTGCAGCGGCTGATCCAGGTGTGAAACCCAAGGCGTTGGGCTGGGTCGCTTTTGGCCAGATGGACCCTAGTTGAAAGGCAGGAAAGAGGTTGCCGACCGTTTCAATCCCACGGCGGCTGGTCACTGGCTCCGCTTCATTGCATTCTCATACTCTTCAAAAATCTCGTCGTTGATCCGGTCTTTGTCCTCAGGCGTCAAAGCCTGGATCACCTCGCTTGCGCGCTTTGAAATTAGTTCGAGTTCGCCAGGGACAAGGTCAAAGGGCGGCTGCAATCCGCGAGCGTGAAATTCTGACTCCACGTCATTGAAGGCGGTTGGCGCCGGGCCCTCGCCTGCCACCCATTCACGCATTCGCTCGACAAACATGTCTCGAAGCTCCGCCTCGGCGACCGATCTGTGCCTACGCCCGCGGTTGAGATAGTCCTGTATTTGCTTCTGTTCAGATGCAGCGAGCGTGACCATCACGATCTGCTCGGTCGAAGGCACTTTCTTCACAGCGGCCCCTCCTCGAGAAAAGAGGTGGAGCCGAAGCTCCACCTCCCCGTTGATGGTGCCGTCAGGCGGCAGGCGGGATTTCGGCGAACCTCTTCCCCGTCTTGATCTCGCTGATCCGCCCCGGATTCACATCGAAGTCCGCCGCGATCCGGTTCAGGAACTCGCCCTGGAGGATGCGCGTCTTGATGATGGGTACATCACGCGGGTTGATGGAACGGGACGGGCGGCGAGCGCCGCTCTTCGGCTTCCTGCGGTCTGCCATGGTTTGATCTCCTGCTTTGGCAGCCAAGGACCATCTTGCGCGTAGAGGCCAAATCGGCGTAAGCAACCGACGTGGTTGATCTCCACACGACCAGCGTCGATCCGATAACGCTGGCACCAATTCGCCTCTGAACGGTCTAGGGATCCGACCCCCTAGGCCGTTCGTATTTCAGGCGAATCAGCCGATCGAGTCTTGGCTTCGAGCCGATTGGAATTCAAGCAGAACGCGTTGCGCGTTTGTTCACCTGTGAATTGCGGTGGATTGCGTATCTGAGGGCCAACGCCTCGGCTCACCTGCACAGCCGGTGACATAGTCCGCGACCTCGCCGACACGATGTTCGTGATGGACCGCGGCGAGGTGGTGTTGGCCAGGCCGATGGCGGAGCTCGACGGCAACCAGGTGCAGCGGCTGATCCAGGTGTGAGGATCGGACCCGCTGATCAGGAGTCCGCGGGCCCGAGCCAGCCTCGGTTCAAGCAGCGAGGTCGTGCGCGGTGAAGACCTCCTTCGCTGCGAACAGCCCGTTGAGCGCCGCCGGGAAGCCGGCATAGACCGCCATCTGGATCATGACCTCCGTGATCTCCTGGCGCGACAGTCCGACGTTCAGCCCGGCCTCGATATGCACCTTGAGCTGTGGCTGGGTGTTGCCCAGCGCGGCCAGCGCCGCAATCGTCGCGATCTCGCGGGAGCGCAGGTCGAGCCCCGGCCGCGAATAGATGTCTCCGAACGGGAACTCGAACACGTAGTTGGCGAAATCGGGCGCGATGTCGGCGAGCGCCGCGATCACCTTGTGGCCGGCTTCGCCATCGATCTCAGCGAGAGCCCGCCTGCCGCGCTCCAGCCTGCTGGTTTCGGCGTGTGCGTTGATGTGCGTCATGGTCTTCGATCCTCTTCTCGATGTCGGCATAGCCGGCGATCTTGGTGTCGAGGACGAGAAGGCAGGCTTCGAGTTCGGCGACGCGAGCGCGAACATGCTCGCGGTGCCGTTCCAGCAACAGACGACGCTCAGCTTCCGTGCCGGAGCCATTCTCGCGCAACGCCGCATAACGCAGCATCTCGCGGATCGGCATGCCGGTGGTCTTGAGCCGGCCGAGGAAATCGATCCAGGTCAGGATCGAGGCGTCGTAGTCGCGCTGGCGTGACCGGTCCCTGTCGGCATAGGGCAACAGCCCGATCCGCTCGTAATAGCGGATCGTATGGGCCGATAGTCCCGAGCGCCTGGCAAGTTCACCGATCTTCATGGCCGCCTTCTCATCACGACGCCCGGGAAGCTACGAGTTCGAGCGCACTCTAAGTCAATGCGGTCGGCGAAAGTTTTTTCGAGCGGCCGCGCGCCCGTCTCAGAACTCCAGCGGCGCGTTGTCGATGACCTCCTTCATCACGAAGAAGGTGCGGGTCTGGCGCACGCCCGGCAGCGCCAGCAGCGTCTTCGCATGCAGCTTGTTGAAGTCGGCGAGGTCGCGCACGCGGATCTTGAGGAAATAGTCGAAATCGCCGGCGACGATGTGGCAGTCGAGCACGACCGGGAGCTGCTTCACCGCCTCCTCGAACAGGCCGAAGCTCTCCGGCGTCGAGCGGTCGAGCACCACGCCGACGATGGCGAGCGTGCCCTTCTCGACCTTGTGCGGATCGACCTGCGCGCGCACGCCGGTGACATAACCCTCGGCGAACAGGCGCTGGATGCGGCGATGGCAGGTGGCGGCGCTGGTGTTCACGCGCTTGGCGATCTCGGCATTGCCCATGCGCCCATCGGCCTGCAGCAAACGCAGGATTCTGAGGTCGGTTTTGTCGAGTTCGGCCTCCATGAATGATTCTTTCGTTTTAGCCGCCAATGACGTTTCAATAAGCTATCAGATTGCGGTTTTAGCGAAAGCAAGAAGAAAATCAGGAGCGAAGTTCGGGAGCACCTTCCAGGGGCGTTTTGCTAGCGTTTGCGGGTCATTTCAGAAGGGAAACCCGCCATGCTCGCCAAGTTCGAACGCTATCCGCTGACCTTCGGGCCGTCGCCGATCGAGAAGCTTTCGCGGCTCTCCGCCCATCTCGGCGGCGGCGTCGCGCTCTATGCCAAGCGCGAGGACTGCAATTCCGGCCTCGCCTTCGGCGGCAACAAATTGCGCAAGCTTGAATACATCGTCCCGGATGCGATCGCGTCTGGCGCCGACACGCTGGTCTCGATCGGCGGCGTGCAGTCGAACCACACCCGCATGGTCTCGGCGACAGCCGCCAAGATCGGCATGAAGTGCCGGCTGGTCCAGGAGAGCTGGGTGCCGCATGAGGACGCGGTCTATGACCGGGTCGGCAATATCCTGATGTCGCGGGTCATGGGCGCCCATGTCGAACTGGTCGACGAGGGCTTCGACATCGGCATCCGGGCAAGCTGGGAAAATGCGCTGGAGGATGTAAAGGCCAAAGGCGGCAAGCCCTATGCGATCCCGGCCGGCGCTTCCGTGCACAAGTTCGGCGGGCTCGGCTATGTCGGCTTCGCCGAGGAGGTGAGGGCGCAGGAGGCCGAACTCGGCTTCAAATTCGACTACATCGTCGTCTGCACGGTCACCGGCTCGACCCATGCCGGCATGGTCGTCGGCTTCGCCAAAGACGGCCGCCAGCGCAACGTCATCGGCATCGACGCCTCAGCCACTCCGGCACAGACCAGGGCGCAGGTGCTCGACATCGCGCAGAAGACCTCCGAGCTGGTCGGTGGCAAGGAGATCACGGCGGACGACATCGTTCTGAACGAGGACTACGCCTATCCGGTCTATGGCGTGCCCTCGCAGGAGACGATCGAGGCGATCCGTCTGTCGGCCCGGCTCGAGGGCATGATGACCGACCCCGTCTATGAGGGGAAATCGATGCAGGGCATGATCGACCTGGTGAAGAAAGGCTTCTTCCCTGCGGGATCGAAGGTGCTCTACGCCCATCTCGGCGGCGTGCCGGCGATCAACGGCTACAGCTACACCTTCCGCAATGGTTGAGCGCCATGGAGGCGCTCGTCCTCTGTGAGATCGCGGCGGGGCGCGAGGATCTGCGCGAGGTCCTGCTCGCGCGGATCGGCCGGCTCGGCCTCAACGGGCGGGCGAAGCTGAGCTTCGTCGCCCGCGACCGGAACGCCCCCAGCAACCTGGTGCTGGCTGTCGGCTTCCCCGATGCGGCCGGGGCCGAGCGCTTCGCTGCCGAGGCCGTTGGCGAGGGGCTTGCCCCGGCCGAAGTCAGGCTGCTGGCGCTCGACGCTGCCTGGCAGGCAGAGCCATTGCCGCTGATGTTCCCCTGATGCGGGTCGGCGCCGGGTCTCAGGACCTGGCGCCAGCCGCGTCCGGCAGGTCGCCGATGACCGTGCCCGCCGACTTCGGCTTGGTGAGCGGCGCCGGGGTCGGCTGGTTGCCGTAATGGATCAGGTCCTGGCCGGCATGGATGTCGCTGGCGACCTGGAGGTCGAGGCGCTCGGCGTCGCGGCGGCGGACGTCCTCGACAATCTCCGCGGCTTCCTCCTCCGGCACGCCGAGCCCGCGCAGGACCTCGCCGCCGAAGACCATGGCGGATTCGAAGGTCTCGCGGATCTGGTAATCGACGCCGGCGCGGATCAGGTCCATCGCATGGCCGCGGTCGAAGGCGCGCACGAACAGTTTTGCATGCGGGAACTCGGCCTGTGCGACCCGCACGATCGCGTTGGCGGTCTCGCGCTTCTCGACGCAGACCAGGATCGCCTCGGCCTGATGGGCGCCCGAGGCGTGCAGGATGTCGGCGCGCGTGCCGTCGCCATAATAGACCTTGAATCCGAAGGTCGCGGCGGCCTGGATCATTTCGACATCGGTCTCGATCAGCGAGATGCTGCAACCGCGGGCGAGCAAGGCTTGGCTCGCGACCTGGCCGAAACGGCCGAAGCCGACAACGAGGATACGGCCCTTGAGCCCCTCGGCATGCTCGATGCCATCGAGTGATTCCTGCTCGGGCGGCATGAAGCGATCGATGGCGAGCACGACCAGCGGTGTCAGCGCCATCGACAGGATCACGATGGCGCTGGCGATGGCATTGATGCGCGCGTCGAAGATGCCCGCAGCCGCAGCGGCGCTGTAGAGCACGAAGGCGAACTCGCCGCCCTGCGAGAACAGCGCGACGCGGGTGATCGCATTGCGCGTGCGGGTGCGAAACAGCTTGGCGACGATGAAGATGCCGGCCGCCTTGACCAGCATGAAGGCGGCGACGCCGAGCGCCACGACCTGCCATTCCCTGCCGATCAGCTTGAGGTCGAGCGACATGCCGACCGCTAGGAAGAACATGCCGAGCAGGAGGCCGCGGAACGGCTCGATATCGGCCTCGAGCTGGTGGCGGAAGGTCGATTCCGAGAGCAGCACGCCGGCGAGGAAGGCACCCATCGCCATGGAGAGGCCGCCGAGCTGCATCGCCAGCGCCGAGCCGAGCACGACGAGCAGCGCCGCGCCGGTCATGACCTCGCGGGCCTGGGCATTGGCGAGCAATCGGAACATCGGGTTGAGCAGGTATTTGCCGGCGATGACGAGGCCGATGAGCGAGCCGGCTCCGATCAACAGCGGCATGATCCCGCTGCTCTCGGCCGCCTTTGCGGGCGCCAGCACGGCGACAACGGCGAGCAGCGGCACGATGGCGAGGTCTTCGAGCAAGAGGATCGAGACCGCCTGCTGGCCGTGCGGCGTCGAGGCTTCGCCCCGCTCATTCAGCATCTGCATCACGACCGCCGTCGAGGAGAGCACGAAGCCCATGCCGGCGATGAAGGCGGCAGCAGGAGCCAGTCCGGCGAGAATGCCGACCCCGGTCAGCAGCGCGCCGCAAAGCCCGACCTGGGCGACGCCAAGGCCGAAGATTTCGCCGCGCAGGTTCCAGAGTCGCGAGGGCTGCATCTCCAGCCCGATGATGAACAGGAACATGACGACGCCGAACTCGGCGACGTGGAGCACGCTTTCCGGATTGGAGAACAGGCCGATGCCGGAGGGGCCGATGACGAGGCCGCCCGCGAAATAGCCGAGCACCGAGCCGAGCTTGAGCTTGCGGAAGATCGGCACCGCGATGACGCCCGCTCCCAGTAGCCCGACGGCCTGAACCAGATCCTGAGAGAAGCCTTCCGCTGCCATGTCGCTCCCTTTTCCTGCCTTCGCTGTGGATATCCGCTGCTCATGAAAAAGAAGCGTCGGGGCGGTTTAGGCAAGCTTTCGCTCGGCCGCCAGAGCGCCTGGACAACACGATGCAGCTAGCGTGCCGGCCGGCCAACGCTTGCCGGCTGGCTTTCATCCGGGCATTTAGCATCGCAAAAGCCGGCTCTCTGCCGGCAGCAGGAGCGTTCGCTATGCAGCTTGGAGTGGTCGGCCTCGGCCGCATGGGAGCCAATATCGTCCGGCGGCTGCACCGCGCCGGGCACAATTGCGTGGTCTATGACCGCGACCCGAAGCCGGGCGAGGCGCTGGCGAAGGACGGCGCCGTCAATGTCGGCGACCTCAAGGAGATGGTGGCGAAGCTGCAGGCGCCGCGCGCGATCTGGATCATGCTGCCGGCCGGCGAGATCACCGAGAAGACGCTCGCCGATCTCGCCGCGATGATGAGCCCCGGCGATACGCTGATCGACGGCGGCAACGCCTTCTGGAAGGACGATGTCCGGCGCGGGCGCGAGCTCGAAGCCAAGGGGCTGCACTATCTCGACATCGGCACCTCCGGCGGCGTGCACGGGCTCGATCGCGGCTACTGCCTGATGATCGGCGGCGACAAGGCGACCTTCGACCGGCTGGAGCCGATCTTCCAGGCGCTGGCGCCGGGCAAGGGCGCGATCGAGCCGACCAGGCATCGCGAGGGCCGCAACCCGACGGCCGAGCAGGGCTATCTGCATTGCGGCCCGGCCGGCGCGGGCCATTTCGTCAAGATGATCCATAACGGCATCGAATACGGGATGATGCAGGCCTTCGCCGAAGGCTTCGACCTGCTGCGCAACGCTTCGGCCAAGGACGGCCTGCCCGAGGAATACGGCTTCGACTTCGACGTCGCCGAGATCGCCGAGGTCTGGCGGCGCGGCTCGGTCGTGACCTCCTGGCTGCTCGACCTCACCGCCGAGGCGCTGGCGGCCGACGAGGAGCTCGGCGCCTATTCCGGCCATGTCTCGGATTCGGGCGAGGGGCGCTGGACGGTGCAGGCTGCGATCGAGACCGCGACGCCAGCCGAGGTGCTGACCTCCTCGCTCTACACCCGCTTCCGCTCGCGCAAGGACCACACCTTCGCCGAGAAGATCCTCTCCGCCATGCGCGCCGGCTTCGGCGGCCATGTCGAGCCGAAGAAGCAGGGCTGAGACACGATGATCCCTGCCAATGACGCCGGGAAACCGGCGGTGATCGTCGTGATGGGCGTGGCGAGTTCGGGTAAGACCTCGCTCGGAGAGCGGCTGGCCGAGCGACTCGGTTGGCCGTTCCGCGATGCCGACTCGTTCCATCCGCCGGAAAACGTCGCGAAGATGTCGGCTGGCACTCCGCTGACCGATGGGGACCGCAAGCCCTGGCTCGCGGCGATCGCGGCCTGGATCGACGCATTGCGTAGCAGCGGCGGCAACGGCATCGTCACCTGCTCGGCGCTGAAGAAGGCCTACCGCGAGGTGATCGTCGGGGGTAGGCCCGATGTTGCGCTGGTTTATCTCAAGGGCTCGCGCGAACTGATCGGCCAGCGCATGGCCGCGCGCCAGCATCATTTCATGCCCCCCTCGCTGCTCGACAGCCAGTTCGCGACGCTTGAGGAACCGGGTGCCGACGAGAAGCCGCTCGTCGTCCAGATCGAGGCGAGCAAAGAGGCGCTCGTCGAGCAGGTGGTGCGGGAGCTACGGTTGGGCTAGCCGCCTGGCGGCGCGCTGTCGCGCGAGGTCAGCGCCGCGATGTCCCGGGCGCGATGGCGCGGCCTGAGCGAGGTCATGAGCAGCTCCATCCTGTGCCGGAGATATGCCAGGATCAGCGGCAGCAGTGGCGCCTGCGAGCGATCGATGCTGTGCACGGATGTCTCTCCGCTCACATGTGACGGGCATATCCCGTCCGCTCCGCAGCCTGCGCCCGTCCGGCGCTCGCTGCAAGCCTGCTCAGCTCCCTTCGTTTGATGTCGTGGGCCTGCCCTAGTCGTCCGCCCACATCCGGATCAGGTTGGCGACTGATTTCGAGAGCAGGTCGAACTCGGCGCTCTTGCCTTCACGCGTGAACAGAGCGCGCCTGGCGCGGTCGAGATCGAACAGGATTTCGCGCTGGCCGCCATCGCGAATGAAGCTGCGGGCCCAGCCAACCGCCGCGAGGCGCTCGCCCGCCGTCACCGGCGCGACATGGTGGAGGCTCGTCGAGGGGTAGGCGATCAGCGAGCCTGCGGGCAGCTTGATCCGCTCGTCGCCGGAGGTGCCTTCGATGACCAACTCGCCGCCCTCGTAGCTCTCGGGCGCGGCGAGGAAGAGGGTGAAGGAGACATCGGTGCGCAAGCCACCCATCAGCGCATCGTCGACATGGCTGCCATAGGCGTGGCCGGGCTCGTAGCGGCTGAACAGCAGCGGCGTCAGCGCCTTCGGCCGGACTGCGGCGGCGAAAACCTCGTTGGCGAGGATGCGCTCGGCGAGCTTTCGCCTAAGCGCCTCGCTGCGCGCGCCCGGCGCGGCCTGCCGGTTGTTCTTGACCAGCTTCGCGCTCCAGCCGGCGGTGCTGCGTCCATCCTCGAAACGGATCGCGGCGAGCTCGGAGCGGGCCTCGTCGACTTCGGCAGGGGTGAGGACATTGCCGATCGGCAGGATCATGGCGGGACCTTCATGGCAGCTCGCTCATCATGCGGTGGTGGCGCCAGCGCTGTCCACCGCCAGCACCTTCAGAGTTCGGCTTAAGGCTCTTTAGAATAACTATAATCAAGCTTTCCGCCTGGCCTCTTTCCTTGACGATCCGGGAATTCGGGCTCATGCCGCTGCGATGACTTGGAAAGGCTCTCGGCGGACCAAGTCGGACCGATCCGATGACAGGAGGCCGCGATGAAGACCACCAGCAAACTCTGGCTCGGTCTCGGCACCGTGATCGCCGCCGGCACAGGCCTGGCGGGCGCCGATCTTGGCCAGGTCGCGGCGGCTCCCGGCCTGCGCCACGCCGATGGCATCCAGCTCGCGCAGCATGCGGCGGGCAGCCATGGCGCGCCGGCGACGCCTGCCAAGGGGCAGGGTGGCGAAGGCGGAGAGGGGGGTGAAGGCGGCAAGGCCGATGCACTCGCTCCGAACCTGAAATTCGCCCGGTCCATCGCCCTGATCCGCGGCCATCTGCTGGTCGGTGACGAACTGGTGCGCGCGGGCCGTTTCGGCGAGGCGCTGCCGCATTTCCTGCACCCGGCCGAGGAGATCTATGGCGGCATCAAGGGCGATCTGGCCACCTACAAGGTCCGCCCCTTCGAGGCGGCGCTGAAGGCGCTGGTGCAGACGGTCAAGGCCAAGAAGAAGGAGGCCTATGACGGCGCGCTCAAGCAGGTGCAGGAGCGGCTCGCCGAGGCCGATGTCGGCCTGCGTGCAGCGGAGCAGAACTGGGCGCGCTTCTCGGTCGAGACCGCGCTGGAGACGCTGAAGGTCGCGGCCGACGAATATGGCAATGCGATCGAGAAGGGCCGGATCGCCAAGGCGGTCGAGTACCAGGACTCGCGCGGTTTCGTCTGGCAGGCCGAGGCGATGGTCGAGGCCGTCGCCACCGACCTGCAGACCAAGGATGCCGCGGCGCTCAAGGAGATGCGCGGCGCGCTCGCGAACCTCAAGAAGGCCTGGCCGACTGCCGTCGCGCCGAAGAAGCCGGTCAAGGACGCCAGCGACGTCCTCTCCGACATCGCCCGCGTCGAGCTGCAGGCCGGGAACTTCCTGCGCTGAGGCGACAGGCCTTGGCCGTTGTCGTCACCCCGCTTGAGACGAAGCCGGCGCCGTCGCTGCCCAAGGCGTTCCTCGCCGGTATGCTGGCGGCCGCGCTCGCGCTGACAGGCGGCTCGCAGGCACAGGAACAGGTGCCGGTCAGCGATTCCGCGCTCTCAGCCCTGCGGGCGCTCTATCGCCGGCCGGATGGCGTGCCGTTCCCCGAGGCCAATTCGCCGACGCCGGCGAAGCTTGCGCTCGGCAAACGGCTCTTTTCCGATCCTGTCCTGTCAATGAACGGCGCGATTTCCTGCACGAGCTGCCATGATCCGGCGCTCGGCTTCACAGATGGCGTGCCGATCGGCCGCGGCGTGGCGAAGAAGCCACTCGTCCGGCACACGCCGCATCTGTGGAATCTCGCCTGGGGCGCCGCCTATTTCTGGGATGGACGGGCGCGCACGCTCGAGGAGCAGGTGCGCGGGCCGATCGAGAACCCGCTCGAAATGGGCGAGAGCCTGCCCCGTCTCGCCGGCAAGCTCGGGCGCGACCGCTCCTATCGCAGGGCCTTCGCCGAGGCGTTTCCCGAGCATCCGCAGATCGGCCCGGACCAGATCGCAGCCGCGCTCGCGACCCATATCCGCAGCCTGGTCTCGCCGAAAACACGCTTCGATGCCTGGGCTGAAGGGCAAGAGACGGCGCTGAATGCCGAGGAGAAGGCCGGTTTCGCGCTCTTCAACGGCCGGGCCGGCTGCAGCAACTGCCATTCCGGCTGGGCCTTCACCGACCGCGCCTTCCACGATATCGGCTTGGCCAGCAATGACCTTGGGCGCGGCAAGGTCATCGGCCTGCCGGCGGCCGACCATGCCTTCCAGACGCCGTCTCTGCGCGAGCTCGCCTGGACGGCGCCCTATATGCATGACGGCTCGCTGGCGACGCTCGATGCGGTGCTCGATCATTACGACCATGGCGTCATCAGGCGCGCGAGCCTGTCGCCCGATCTCAAGCAGGTCGTGCTGACCGAGTCTGAGCGCGCGGCGCTGCTCGCCTTTCTCGCGACCTTGTCGAGCGAGAACCCGCCAGTGCCGGCGCCCCTGGTCGCGGCGGGGCCGGCTGCTCCGCCGGCGGCGCGCGAGGGGACGGTGATCTCGCAGAAGGACAAGCTGTTCCAGCCCTCGGCGGTGCGGGTGCACGCCGGGCAGAGCCTGACCATCGTCAACGACGATGTCCGCACCCATAATGTTCGCCTCGATACCGGGCCGCGACCGTTCAATTCCGGTGCGCAGGAGCCGGGCCAGTCGGTGACGCTGCCCTTCGCTCGGCCGGGGCGCTACGAGCTCTATTGCGGAATCCATCCGGCGATGCGGCTCGACGTTTCAGTCGAGCGCTAGCGGCACTTGCCTGCCCGGCGCGGGCCGCAACTCAGCTCCCAGTTTCAACCGATTGAAAAAAGGCCGCAATCAGCGCATTGCTTAGGGGAAAGGCGGGGGAGCCGCCGGTCCCAAGGTATCATCATGCTCGACAAAGCCGTTCCGCCGCGCACGCTGAAGCTCAATGCCGCCGACAATGTCGCGGTTGCCGTCGATCCGATCGATGTCGGTGTCAGCGCTGCCGGGGTCACCGCGCTGAAGCGCATCCCGCGCGGCCACAAGATCGCGCTGACCCGGATCGCCAAGGACGAGCCGATCCGCAAATTCGGCCAGATCATCGGCTTCGCCACGCTCGACATCCCGCCAGGCGAATGGGTGCACGAGCACAATACCGGCTTCCACGCCTTCGAGCGCGACTATGCCTATGCCGCCGAGGCGAAGACGGAGTTCGTGCTGCCGGTCGAGCAGCAGGCGACCTTCGAGGGCTTTCGCCGCAAGGCCGGCAATGCCGGCACGCGCAACTATGTCGGCATCCTGACCTCGGTGAACTGCTCGGCCTCGGCTGCGCGCTTCATGGCCGAGGAGGTCAAGCGCTCCGGCCTGCTCGCCGATTATCCCAATGTCGACGGCGTCATCGCCCTGACCCACGGCACCGGCTGCGGTATCGACTATAATGGCGAGAGCTTCGAGGTGCTGAAGCGCACCACCTGGGGCTATGCCTGCAATCCGAACATGGCGGCGGTGCTCGTCGTCGGCCTCGGCTGCGAGGGCTTCCAGATCAAGCGGATGAAGGAAGCCTATGGCGTCGAGGAGAGCGACGTCTTCCGCACGCTGACCATCCAGGAGACCGGCGGCACCAGGAAGGCCGTCGCAGCCGGGATCGAGGCGCTGAAGACGATGCTGCCGATCGCCAACCAGGCGAAGCGCGAGACCGTGCCGGCCTCCGAACTGATGCTCGCTCTGCAATGCGGCGGCTCGGACGGCTATTCCGGCATCACCGCCAACCCGGCGCTCGGCAAGGCGGTCGACCTCCTGGTCGAGCATGGCGGCACCGCGATCCTTTCCGAGACGCCGGAGATCTACGGTGCCGAGCACCTGCTGACCCGCCGCGCCGCCACCCGCGAAGTCGGCGAGAAGCTCGTCGGCATCATCAAGTGGTGGGAGGATTACACCGCCCGCGCCCGCATGGACATGAACAACAACCCGTCGCCCGGCAACAAGGCCGGTGGGCTGACCACCATCCTGGAGAAGTCGCTCGGCGCCGCCGCCAAGGGCGGTACCAAGACGCTGGCCGCGGTCTACCACTATGCCGAGCCGGTGCGGAGCAAGGGTTTCGTCTACATGGACACGCCCGGCTACGACCCGGTCTCCGCGACAGGGCAGGTCGCCGGCGGCGCCAACATCCTCGCCTTCACCACCGGCCGCGGCTCGGCCTATGGCTGCAAGCCGACGCCCTCGGTCAAGCTCGCCACCAACACGCCGATGTATCTGAAGCAGACCGACGACATGGACCTCAATTGCGGCGATGTCCTCGATGGCGTGACGCTGGAGGAGAAGGGCAAGGAGATCTTCGACTACCTGCTGAAGATCGCCTCGGGCGAGAAGTCGAAGTCCGAGGAAATGGGCTATGGCGACGCCGAGTTCGTGCCCTGGCAGATTGGCGCGACGATGTGAGGCGGGCCTCGGCGGCGACTGAGCCCTCTGTCGTCATGGTCGGGCTTGTCCCGACCATCCACGTCTTCGTTGGTCAAGACCTGAGTTCAAGACGTGGATGCTCGCCACAAGGGCGAGCATGACGGTTCAGGCCACTCCCACCAGCCTGAGCCGCGTTCCCCACGGGTCGGTGCTTTCGAAACCACGTGCGACCGTCGTCGGCGCGTAGCCGGCTTTCGCCATCCGCTCGCGCTGCGTCGCCAGCAGGGCGGGATCGGCGACCTCCAGCGAGAACCAGTCGAGGCCGGTCTGGGCGCGGTCGCGCTGCCCGGCGCCGGCGCTGTTCCAGGTATTGAGCGCGACATGGTGATGATAGCGGCCGGATGAGAGGAAGCTCGCCGTGTCGCGGCGCGACGTGGAGTCGAGGCCGATCGCGTCGCGGTAAAAGATTTCCGACTGTGCGATGTCGCCGACCCGCAGATGCATGTGGCCGATGCGCAACCCGGCCGGAGCCTCGCGATAGTCGCTGCGGCTGGTGTCGGTCAGGCTCAGTATCCCGTCGACGTCGAGCCGGTGCGTACCCATGACGACGCGCTCGCCCTCCCAGCGCCAGAGCCGCGGATCGCGGTCGGCATAGACCTCGATGCCGTTGCCCTCGGGATCGTCGAGGTAGACGGCTTCGCTGACGCTGTGGTCGGCGAAGCCGGTGAGCGGCGTCTGGTTGCGCGCGACATGGACGAGCCAGCGGGCGAGATCGTGCCGGGACGGCATCAGGAAGGCGGTGTGGAACAGGCCGGCGGTATTGCGTGGCTCGAAAGCAGCCTGCGGCCGCGGCTCCATCCAGACCAGCGGCAGATTGCCGACGCCGAGAATGACTCCATCGGCGCTGGCCGAGATGACGCCGAGGCCGAGCACCGACTGGTAATAGCGGCTCATCCTGGCGAGATCGCGCACCCGCAGGCCGATGGCGCCGCAGCGGATCGGCGTGCTGCCGGCAAAGCTAGGTCCCGAGCCAGGGCTGGCTGGCCCCGGTCCCTCCGCCTGCGCCGCTGCTGCGGCCGCCATGGCGAGCGAGGTAGTGCCGGCGAGCCGCAACAGGGCCCTTCTCGTCAAGGCAATCGTCATCGTCACGCGTTCCATCGCGGCGCATTGCCGCTGCGGCCGTGCAGAGCATTCTTCGCGGCGGCATGCATGTCACAAGCGCGCGAGGGGCAAAACCCGCTCAGGCGGTCGCAATGCAGCCGCGCCGGCTTTCGTCCGGTGCTTCAACGGATAAGAAAACGGACTATGCGCAACTTTCTGATGGTCACCTTGCCCCGTATCGCCCTCGGCCTGCTCTTCATCGTCAGCGCGATCGACGGCTTCTGGTGGCTCGCCACCGGCACTCACCTGATCCACCCGCCGACTTCCGAACGCGGACTCGTCTTCGAGACGGCCCTGCAGAACTCCGGCTTCTTCTGGCCCTTCCTCAAGGCGGTGAACCTTGCCGGCGGCCTGAGCCTGCTGTTCAACGTCGTGCCGGCCTTCGGGCTCGCGCTGATCGCACCGGTGATGGCGGTGATCGTGCTGTTCCACTTCGCCATCAACCCGGCCGGCATTCCGGTCGCGATCATCCTGATCGTGACGGGCGCGCTGCTGGTCTATGCCTATCGCGAGCGCTACGCAGCTCTGCTGCGCTGAACTCTCCGAGCCTCAGAGCTCGGAGGCAAAACCCCATAGCGGGACATGGGCGGCGAGCTTGTCGAGCAGCCGCCCGAGCTGGTCTCGCTCATCGCCGGAGAGGCAATCGAGCATTGCTGCCTCCCTGGCCTTGAGGGCCGGGATATAGCGCTCGTAAAGGGCGCGGCCGTCCGCCGTCAGGAAGAGGAGCTGGCGGCGGCTGTCGGCCTTGTCGGGCTCGCGCCGGATCAGCTTCTTCTTCTCGAGCAGGATCACGGCGCGGCTTACGCTCGCCTTGAGATGGCCGGAGAACTCGCAGAACTCGCTGGCGCTGGCGCCGTCGCGCACGGTCAGGAAGATCAGGATCACGATCTCCGGCCGGGTCAGCCCGAACTCCATCTCGATCGCCCGAAAGGACGGCTCGCGATAGAAGTTCAGGATGTAGCCGATCTTGTAGGCCGTCGGGATCGCGGTGCCGTCGAGGATGGCGCGCCGCTGCCCGGCGTCGAGCTCGCCGCTCTCGCCTTGCGGAATTAGTCTCACATTAGACTTTTTTGTTGCGCGCGCCATGAGCTGGTCCTAGCATCCTCGCCAAGGAATGACACGGTTTTGCCGTGCCGGGAGGAGGCGATGGATCAGGCCGGTGCCACAAGGCGGCAGGTGATTTCGTGCGTGCCGGAGCGGCAATGCTTCTATTCGGGCACGGACGCTCATCAGATCTATGTCGACCGGCTCGGGACGACCGCGGCCGGGTGCCTGCCGATCGTGCTTGTCCATGGCGGCGGCCATACCGGCGCCTGCTATCTGACGACGCCCGATGGCCGGCCCGGCTGGGCGCCCGCCTTCGCCGCTTCCGGCCGCGCGGTCTTCGTGCCGGACTGGCCGGGCCATGGCCGCTCGCCGATGCGGCCGGACTTTGCCACCCTGTCGAGCGTCGAGATCGCGACCAGCCTGCAGCGTCTGCTGGAAGAGATCGGCCCGGCGGTGCTGCTGGTGCACTCAGCCAGCGGGCCGATGGCCTGGTGGATCGCCGAGCGGAGCCCAAAGGCTGTCGCCGCCATCATCGGCATCGCGCCGGGCGGGCCGGCCAATCTCCTGCCGGCGCTGCCCGACGATGCCGAAGCGGTGGCCAAGCTCAAGGACGATGAGAGCCTCGGCTGCCCGGTGCGGGTCGAGGAAGACAAGCCGCTCTTCATTCCGCCGGAGTTCATGCGGGCCTACTGGGCCAATTCCGAGCGCTTTCCGAAAGAGGCCTTCGAGGCCTATCGCCGCTCGATCGTGCCCGAGAGCGCGCGCCTGATGAACGAGCGCTTCAACATCGGCGGCAAGGGGCTGCGCATCGCCGACCCGGCGAACCTTTCCAGGCTGCCGATCCTGATCGTCACCGGCGACAGCGATCCGCGCCATCCGCGCGCGGTCGACGAGGCGACGGCGCGTTTTCTTGGCGCCGAGTTCACCTTCCTGCCGGAGCGCGGCATCGCCGGCAACGGCCATATGCCGATGTGCGAGGACAACAGCGACGAGATCGCGGCCCTGATCGTCGCCTGGCTGGAGGCAAAGGGTCTTTGAAGCTCGAACCGGCGGTACTGCCGGACGATAGCTCGGGAGGATAGTGATGCGATCGCTTCTTGCAGGCGGCGCCCTGATGGCGCTCGCCAGCCTGCCGGCGCTGGCCCAGGTCAGCGACGATGTCGTCAAGATCGGCGTGCTCACCGATATGGCCGGTGTCACCGCCGATATCGGCGGCAAGGGCTCGGTGATCGCGGCCGAGCTGGCGGTGAAGGAGTTCGGAGCGACCGTGCTCGGCAAGCCGATCCAGATCGTCGCGGCCGACCATCAGCACAAGGCCGATCTCGGCACCTCGATTGCCCGGCAATGGTTCGACATCGACAAGGTCGACGCTGTCGTCGACGTGCCGAACTCGGCCGTGGCACTGGCGCTGCAGTCGCTCGCCCGCGAGAAGAAGCGGATCGTGATGTATTCCGGCGCCGGCACCACGGCGCTGACCAACGAGCAGTGCTCGCCCTATGGCTTCCACTGGACCTACGACACCTATGGCGTCGCCCGCGGCACCGCCTCGGCCGTGGTCAAGGCCGGCGGCACCTCCTGGTTCATGCTGGCCTCCGACTATGCCTTCGGCCACCAGCTCCAGAAGGACGCAACCGATGTGGTCGAGGCCAATGGCGGCAAGGTCGTCGGCGCGGTGCGCCATCCCCTGAACAATGCCGACTTCTCCTCCTTCCTGCTGCGGGCGCAGTCGTCCGGCGCCAAGGTGATCGGCATCGCCAATGCCGGCAACGACACCGTCAATGCGATCAAGCAGGCCGGCGAATTCGGGCTGGCGGAGCAGGGCCAGAATCTCGCGGCGCTGATCTTCTTCCTGCAGGACGTGCACAGCCTCGGCCTCAAGGCGACGCAGGGCACCTATCTCACCACCGCCTCCTATTGGGATCTCGACGAGCCCTCGCGTGCCTGGTCGAAGCAGTTCCTGGAGAAGGCCGGGATGATGCCGTCCATGCTGCATGCCGGCGTCTATGGCTCGGTGCTGCACTATCTCAAGGCGATCAAAGAGGCCGGCACCGACGATCCCGACAAGGTCGCGGCCGCGATGCGCGCGATGCCGATCAACGACGCCTTCACCAAGGATGCGAAGATTCGGGCCGATGGCAGGGTGCTGCGCGAGATGTATCTCGCCCGCGTCAAGAAGCCGGCGGATTCGAAGGGGCCGTGGGACTATTTCGAGATCGTGCGCAAGATCGCGCCGGAGGAGACGGTCTGGCCGCTGAGCGAGAGCAAATGTCCGGCGGCGAAGGGGTAACGCGCCGGCCCGCCTGAGCCGGTCAGAGCGGCATCAGGCTCTTCAGCCAGCGCGTGCGTTCTGCGGTGACGCTCATCAGGCAGCTCTGGTCGGTGAGCGAGGCCATGGTGCCACGATCGCCGAGCCGGCTCATGAAAGAGCAGCTCGAATCGCGATAGGCGAGCCAGCTGCGCTGAGTGTCGCGCAGGAGGTTGCGCTGCTCCGGTGAGAGTTCCTTGGACGCTTCCCGATAGGCGGCGTTCAGGGCGGCGTCGAGCTTGGCATATTCGGCGTTCCCGCAGTCCAGCATGTCCGCCGTCACGCCACCGGACTTGTCCATGCAGGTCTTGTACGCGGCCGAATAGGATTCCTCCTGCTTGGGCTCCTCGGCGCGAGTTAGCGCTGGCATCGCGGCGAGGGTGCTCGCGAGCACCACGGTCCGGAAGGCCGCGGTGAAACAAGGTTTCGCCATATCGCGCCTCTCGATCATGTCAGAGCAAAACCCTTCAGCCGCTCGCTGAGCGCCGTGATGCGCTCGGCCGCGACATTGGCGATGGCGATGCGCAAATGCTGCTCTTGGCCGGGGCCGAAATAGGGGCCGGGCAGGGCCAGCACGCCGCGCTCCTGCACCAGCCGGCGGACGACCTCCGCCGCCGGCACGCCCTCGAAGGGGTGGGCGACATAAGCGAAGTAGGCGCCGGCGGCGAGGACGTTCCAGCCGTTGAGCGGCGCGATCGCCTGGCGGAAGAGCGCGGCGCGGGAGTTCATCTCTGCGCGGTTGCCCTCGCGCCAGGCGCGGATGCCGTCGATGCCCCAGGCGACGGCACTCTGGCCGGCGCGGACCGGGCTGATCTGGACGCAGTCGAGCACCTTGCCGATCTGCGCGAGCGCCGCCTCGCCAGCGGTGATCGCGCCGAGGCGCCAGCCAGGCACGGCATAGGCCTTGGAGAAGCTGTAGAGGCCGATCAGCGAATCCTGCCAATCGCTTGTGGCGAAGAGCTCATGCGGGCGGTCCAGCCCTTCGGGCAGGAAGTCGCGATAGGTCTCGTCGAGCACCAGCCAGATCTTGCGCTTGCGGCAGAGTTCGGCGAAGGCGGCGATGGTCGCGGGCGGATAGACCGCGCCGGTCGGGTTGTTCGGCGTCACCAGCACGATGGCGCGGGTGTGCGCATCGATCAGCGCCTCGGCGGCTTCGGCATCCGGCACGAAACCGCGCTGCGGGTCGCAAGGCAGCGGACGCGGCTCGACGCCGAGCATGTTCAGCGTCATCTCGTGGTTGAAGTACCAGGGCGTCGGCAGCAGCACATTGTCGCCAGCCCGCGCCAGCGCCATCATCACGGTGACATAGGCCTGGTTGCAGCCGGCGGTGATGGCGATCTCCTGCGGCCGGATCGTGCCGCCATAGAAGGTACTGCTCTCGGCAGAGTAGGCCTCGCGCAGGATGTCGTCGCCGGTGATCGGCCCGTAGCGCGTGCTTTCGGGCGCAGCGGCTGCCTCGGCGAGGCGTTCCAGCAGGGCAGCCGGTGGCGGCGAGCCCGGTACCGCCTGCGACAGGTCGATCAACGGGCCGGCGCCGCCGGCATAGCCGCGGGCCCAGGCCTTGGCTTCGGGGATCGGCGGGGTCGCGGTGTCGATGAGATCGGGATTGAGCGGGGCGGAAGAGGGCGCAGTCATGGCTGAGCTTTGCGGTGCGTTCGTTGCCGCGTCAACGGCCTCGCCGGCAGGGCTGGAGCGCGGCGCCGGTACGCCCCATATTTGAACCGGAACAAGGCGAGGCTGACCGGATGGACGACGAGACCCAGGACGCGATCGAGGAATTGCACGCCATGCTCGACCGCGCCCGGGTGATCGTGCCGTTCACCGGGGCCGGGATCTCGACCGAATCGGGCGTGCCGGATTTCCGCACGCCCGGCTCGCCCTGGATGAGCAACAAGCCGATCCCGTTCGATGTCTTCCTCGCCAGCCGCGAGGCGCGGGTCGAGGCCTGGCGGCGCAAGTTCGCGATGGACGACCATTATCGCGATGCACGGCCCAATCGCGGCCACCGGGCGCTGGCGACTTTGGTGGCGGAAGGGCGCTCGCCCGGCGTGATCACCCAGAACATCGACGGCCTGCACCAGGCCTCGGGCATCGCCGAGGACATGGTGATCGAGCTCCATGGCAATGGCACCTACGCCACCTGCCTGACTTGCGGCTGGCGGCACGAGCTGGCGGCGATCCGGGCGCAGTTCGAGGTCAGCGGCGAGCCGGCTTCCTGCATGATGTGCGCTGGCGTGGTGAAAACGGCGACGATCTCCTTCGGCCAGCAGATGCCGCAGCAGCCGATGCTGCGGGCGCATGAGCTGACCATGTCGGCCGATCTCTACCTGGTCGCCGGCTCCTCGCTCGTCGTCTTTCCGGCCGCGACCTTTCCGGTGATCGCCAAGCGCAATGGCGCCAAGCTCGTCATCCTCAACCGCGAGCCGACCGATCTCGATGCGATCGCCGATCTCGTCGTGCGCAGCGAGATCGGCCCGGCATTGGCGCGGTTGGCGAATTGATCAGTCGCGCGAGGCGAGGGCGAGTCGCACAGCCAGCCCGCCGAAGACGACGCCGAGGATGCGCTGTGGCCAGAGGGCCAGATGCGGGCGGCTGGCGATGGCGCGGCCGAGGCGGCTCGCCGTCAGGATGACGATGCCGTTGGCGATCAGCCCCATGACATTGAGGATCGAGGCCAGCACCACGACCTGAAGCAGCAGCGAGCCAGCCTCGGGCTTCAGGAACTGCGGCAGCAGCGCCAGCATGAACAGCGCCATCTTCGGATTGAGCAGATTGGTCAGCAGTCCCTGCAGGAAGATCTGGCGCAGCGGGAACCGCGCCGCATCGGCCGTCGGCGCGAAGAGCGTCGCGGGAGAGCGCAGGGTCTTCCAGGCGAGCCAGGCGAGATAGCCAGCGCCGGCCCAGCGCAGAGCGTCATAGGCTGCCGGTACGAGCAGGAATAGCTGCGACAGGCCGTAGGCGGCGGCGAGCGCCTGGAGATAGCTGCCGGTGGCGATGCCGGCATAGGTCATGAAGCCGGCGACGCGGCCCTGGCTCATGCTGCGCGAGGCGATCAGCAGCATGTCTGGCCCCGGCGTCGCGGTCAGCACGGCGCAGGCGGCGGTGAACAGGGCGAGCGTGGTGACGTCGAGCATGGCGGGGTCCTTCAGGCCAGCGGCTTGGCGAAGCGTTGGAAGGCCTCCCTGGTCGGCGTCGTGCCGGCGCCGGGCTGTTGCGGGCGCAGGAAGCAGCCATCGGTGACGGTAGCCGGCTCGGCGAAGGCGTCCTTGATCCAGGGGATGTATTCGAGCACCGGCGTCGCCGGATGCCAGTAGGCGAGATGGACATGGACCTGGCTCATCTCGCCGGCATGGGGCGCGACGGGCAGGCGATGGGCCAGCGCCAGCTCGGCCACCTGGATGTATTCGGTGATGCCGCCAAGGCGGGTGACGTCGGGCTGGACATAGTGGATCGCGCCGGCCTGGACGAAGGCGCGGAAGGCATCGACCGTATAGAGCTGCTCGCCGAGCGCCACCGGGATCGAGGTCGAGCGGGCGAGCGCGGCATGCGAGCCGATATCGTCGTACCAGAGCGGCTCCTCGAACCAGAACAGGTCGAGCGCCTCGGCACGGGCGCAGAAGCGCTTGCAGGTCGGCAGGTCCCATTTGCCGTTGCCGTCGACCGCGATGGTGACATGGTCGCCGACGGCGCGGCGGACCGCCTCCAGCCGCCCGATATCGGTCATCGGATCGGCATGGCCGACCTTGATCTTGATGCGATGGAAGCCGTCGCGCTCGACCGCCATGCGCGCGCCCTCGACGAGCTCGTCCTTGGGGATCGAGAGCCAGCCGATATCGGTATTGTAGGCTTCGAGCTTCGCCTTGCTGGCGCCGCCGAGCAGATGCCAGAGCGGCAGGCCGGCCTTCTTCGCCTTGAGGTCCCAGAGCGCGACGTCGACGGCGGCCAGCGCCAGCTGGGTGATGCCGGCGCGGCCGACCCATTGCAGGGCCGGGTGGCGGGCGAGCTTCAGCCAGAGCCGGGAATGCTCGGAGGCATCCTCGCCCACCAACAGCGGCGCGTAGCAGTCGCGGATGCACGACGTGATCAGCCGGTCGGAGGCGAGATCGGCATGGGTGCCGGTGAAGCCGTAGCCGGTGAGCCCGTCCTCGCTGACGATCTTCGTGCCGACCACGCCCCAATGGCTGATCCGGTGGGTCGAGTCGGCGATCGAGCCTCCGGTGACCGGAATGTGGAGGATGAAGGGCTCGATACTGGCGATGCGCATGACGGTTCTCCGGCTCTCGGGCCGATCATCGACCTGATGCGCGGAAGCGACAAGGCGCCGCTTTCGGCGGCCTTACACGCGCTTTGCGCATGCTGATGATGTGGATGAGCGGGAAGCGGCTGTTTCCCGGCTTCGTCGGGGTGCTATCGTCACGTCACGAATCACGTTTCGCGGCGGAGATGAGCGGGACATGTCCGACCAATACGGCGACGGAGGCAGGCCACCGGTCGGCCCGCTACAATCGCTCAACCGGATCGTGCGTCTGGACGGGCCTGAGACGATCGACGGGCAGGTGGTCGAGATCACCGGCTACGTCAAATGGTTCGATGTGAGCAAAGGCTATGGCTTCGTGGTGCCACAGGATGGCGGCAGCGATGTCCTGGTCCATGTCACCACCCTGAAGCGCGACGGCTTCCATGCCATCGCCGAGGGCGCGCGCATCGTGCTCGAGGCGGTTGCCAAGGCGCGTGGTCGCCAGGCCACGCGGGTGCTCTCGATCGACACCTCCGCGGCGCGCCATCCGGCCGAGATGCCGATGCCGCGCACCAACGCGACGGTAACGCCGACGAGCGGGCTGGAGCGCATGGTGGTGAAGTGGTTCAACCGCCTGCGCGGCTTCGGCTTCGTCTCGGCCGGCGAGGGCGCACCTGACATCTTCGTCCATATGGAGACGCTGCGCCGCTACGGCATCGTCGAGCTGATTCCGGGGCAGACCGTGCTGGTGCGCTATGGGCCTGGACCGAAGGGGCTGATGGCGGCCGAGATCCGGTTCGAGCAGGGCGGGCCGCCCAGTTCGCACTGAGAAAAACTCTCTCCGAAAAGGCGCCTCCGGGCGCCTTTTTTGTTGTGTTGCAGGGGCTGCGGAGATCGACTTAGGCAATTCACATTTTTCGTTGTGAATATGTTATTTTGCCGTTGAATTGTGCGTAATGCGCATGATAGAGGCAGATCGTGATTGATTTTGGAGCACGCTTCGCTTGGCCGATGGCTGGCGGGACGAGCTTCGGAGAGCCTGCCGTGAAGCTGTTCCATCCGATCCTCGCCGGCGCCACGCTGGCCGAGCGCGCCGTCGCCTGTGCCGGTGTCTTCGCCGCGATCGCGCTCACGGCGGCAGCTGGATATGTCTTCCCGACCAACTCGCCGCTGGTGGTGGCGCCGATCGGCGCTTCGGCCGTGCTGGTCTTCGTCGTGCCGGCGAGCCCGCTGGCGCAGCCCTGGCCGGTCGTCGGCGGCAATGTGATCTCGGCGCTGGTCGGCCTCGCGGTCGGCTGGGCCGTGCCGGACCTGACCATCGCGGCAGCGCTCGCGGTCGCCCTGGCCATTGCGATCATGTCGCTGACGCGCTCTCTGCACCCGCCGGGCGGGGCGGTCGCGCTGACGGCCGTGCTTGGTGGCCCCGCCGTGATGAAATGGGGGCTGCTGTTCCCCTTCGTGCCGATCGGCCTGTGTTCGCTGTCCCTGGTCGCACTCGGCGTCGCCTTCCATGGCCTGACCTGGCGCAGTTATCCGCATCGGCCGCAGGTGGCTGGGGTTGTCGCATCGCAGGCTGCGGCGCCGGCGATGTTCAGTGCGCCCGATATCGACGAGGCGCTGGCGCAAATGGGCGAATCCTTCGACATCGCGCGCGAGGACCTCGACCGGCTGCTGCAATACGCCGAGGCGAGCGCGATGCGCCGGCAGGCCCGGAGTTCGTGATTCCGGCTGTTTCTGAATCAAAACGGCGAATTTGAGCGAATCGGCTTCACCGGAACTCAAGGAACCTGCGGCTAGGGTGTCTTCGTTATGGGGACATGCCTATTGCCGTGCTGCTGATCACCGACCGCCCGGAGCAGAGCGAGAAGCTCGAGCGGCTGCTGTCGCTTTGGGGGCCTTGCGACGTCGTCGACGTGAAACGACCGACCAAGAGCGGGGCGGCGCCGAAGCGCTTGCTCGTCAGCGATGTTGATCTGTCGAACCGTGCTTCGGTCGAGGCCGTTCGTGACAGGCTGGCGGAGCGAAGGCACAAGGGAACGCCCTATCTCTGCCTGCTGCGCGATCAGTCGCCGCGCCTGACGATCCAGGCCAATGCGATCGGCGCCAGCACGATCCTGCCGGCAGGCCTGCCGGCCAAGGCTTTGCTCGACGAGATCGGCCGCATCCTGAATCCGGCCGGTCAAACACCGATACAGCAGCATTTCATCGCTGCGTCTGCCGCGCTCGCCGACATGCTCTCGGCGGCTACCGATGGCCGGGCCCTGCCGGTGGCGGCGATCGAAGGCAGCGTCGAGGCGATCAACCGCGCCGCGGACGATCGCGATCTCGGCGCCTGGCTCGACATGGTCTGGAATCATGACGACGCCACCTATCAGCATTGCCTGCTGGTGGCAGGGCTTGCCGCGGCTTTCGTGCGGGCCCTCGACTTTCCGAAGGAGGCGCGCCAGCTGGTGACCAGCGCCGCCGTTCTGCACGATATCGGCAAGGCGCGCGTGCCCCTGTCGATCCTGCACAAGCGCGACAAGCTGACGGCGGAGGAGCTGGCGATCATCCGCGAGCATCCACAGATCGGCTACGAGATGCTGTTGCGGCAGGGCGCCTTCGCCCGCGAAGTGGTAGAGGCGACGCGCAGTCACCACGAATATCTCGACGGTACGGGCTATCCGCAGGGGCTGAAAGCCGAGGAGATTTCCGACGTCGTCCGGATGATCACGATTTGCGACATCTATGCCGCCCTGATCGAGCGGCGCTCCTATAAGGCGCCAATGGAGCCCGAAGAAGCCTATGCGATCCTGGTCGGCATGGGCGCCAAGCTCGATGCCGACCTGCTGCGGGCATTCCGGGCCGTGGTGCTGCCCGGCTGAGGCTCAGAGCGCGAAGGACGTGCCGCAGCCGCAGGAGCTGGTCGCGTTCGGATTGGTGATCCTGAACGACTGGCCGACGAGATCGTCGACGAAATCGATCGTCGAGCCGTCGAGCAATTCGAGCGAGGTCTCGTCGATCAACACGGTCGCGCCGTCGCGCTCGATCACGATATCGTCCGGCGCTTTTTGCCGGTCGATGTCGAAGACGTACTGAAATCCCGAGCAGCCGCCACCGGCGACGCTGACACGCAGCATCGCGCCGGGAGCCTCGTTCGCCATCACCGCGAGGATACGGCTCGCGGCCTTGTCGGTCAGCGAGACCGTGTGCGGATTGGCCTCGATCGCCATGGTCATGTGCAGAACATCCTTGCTCCTGCTTCGTCTGCAAAGGTAATGGCCGCAGGGCGGGCCTTCAAGCCGCGCCTCCGAATGGGGCAGCCATGCCGCACACACACGATACCACCTCTGCCACGGGCCGCGAGCCCGGCGATCGCTGGCGCGCTCCTTACGCCTGCCGGACTGCGACGAGCCGCGGCCGGCTGGTCGAGGAGCCGGGCTCGGCGACCCGCAACCCGTTCCAGCGTGATCGTGACCGCATCATCCACTCTACCGCCTTCCGACGGCTGAAGCACAAGACCCAGGTCTTCGTCTCGCATGAGGGCGACCATTTCCGCACCCGCCTGACCCATACGATCGAAGTGGCGCAGATCGCCCGCGCTCTGGCCCGTGCGCTCGGACTCGACGAGGACCTGGCCGAGGCGCTGGCGCTGGCGCATGATCTTGGCCACACGCCGTTTGGCCATACCGGCGAGGACGCGCTCGACGAATGCATGGCCGGCTTCGGCGGCTTCGACCACAATGCCCAGACGCTGCGGATCGTCACCCGGCTGGAGCGGCGCTATGCCGGATTCGACGGGCTCAACCTGACCTGGGAGACGCTGGAGGGTCTGGTCAAGCACAACGGCCCGCTGCTCGATGCCGACGGCAGGCCGACCGAGCGCTATGCCAAGACCGGAATCCCGGTCGCGATCCTCGAATACCAGGAGAAGCAGGATCTCTGGCTGGGTAGCCACGCCTCGGCCGAGGCACAGGTCGCCGCACTCGCCGACGACATCGCCTACAACGCCCATGACATCGACGATGGCCTGCGGGCCGGGCTGTTCGATCTCTCCGAATTGCGCGCCGTGCCCTTCCTCGCCGGGCTTCTCGACGAGATCGACGCCCTGCATCCCGGGCTGGAGCGCCCGCGCGCGATCAACGAAATGGTCCGCCGGGTGATCACCCGCTTCGTCGAGGATGTGATCGTCGAATCCGAGGCACGGATTGCGGCGCTGGCCCCGGGCGATGCCGACGCGATCAGGCAGGCCGGCGCGCCGGTCGTCGCCTTCTCGCCGGCGCTGGTTGCGGCCGACAAGGCGATCAAGGGCTTCCTCTACCCCAACATGTACCGGCATCCGCGCATCGGCGTGATCCGCAAGGAGGCGGCCGACATCGTCCGCGACCTGTTCGTGCGTTTCCAGGCGCAGCCGCAGGCCATGCCGGCGGAATGGGCGGCCGGGTGCGACGAGCTCGACGAGGCGCGGTTGGCACGCCGGGTTTCCGACTATATCGCGGGGATGACCGATTCCTATGCGCTGGGCGAGCACCGGCGCTTGTTTGACGCCACTCCCTCGCTGCGATAGGGCCGGGCGCTTCCTTCTGAATCTCTGGTCGCCATGAACATTTTCGAGACTTTCTCCGCACGCCTCGCCACCGTCCTCACCGGGCTGGCCGAAGCCGGCCGCCTTCCGGCAGGGCTGTCGCTGGCGCGCGTCGTGGTCGAGCCGACAAAGGATCCGGCGCATGGCGATCTCGCGATCAACGCCGCCATGGTGCTGGCTAAGGAAGCCGGCATGGCGCCACGCGCGGTGGCCGAGCTGATCGTCGCCGAACTCGCCAAGGATGGCGATGTCGCGAAGGCCGATATCGCCGGGCCCGGATTTATCAACCTGACGCTGCAACCTGCTGTTTTCACTGAGGTTCTGAAGTCGGCGGTGCTGGCCGGAACCGAGCATGGCCGCGGCGCGGCCAAGGGCGAGCCCAGGATCAATGTCGAATACGTCTCGGCCAATCCGACCGGGCCGATGCATGTCGGCCATGGCCGCGGCGCGGTGTTCGGCGATGCGCTGGCGAGCCTTCTCGCTTTCGCCGGGCACGACGTCACCCGCGAATACTACATCAACGATGCCGGTGCGCAGGTCGACGTGCTCGCCCGTTCCGCCTTCCTGCGCTATCGCGAGGCGCTGGGCGAGGATATCGGCGCGATCCCGGAAGGGCTTTATCCCGGCGACTATCTGGTCTCGGTCGGGCAGACACTCGCCGAGCAATACGGCCCGGCGCTGCGCGACAAGTCCGAGTGGGACTGGCTGCCGCTGGTGCGCCAGGCGGCGATCGACGGGATGATGGCGATGATCCGCGACGATCTCGCCGCGCTCGGCGTCGTCCATGATCTCTTCTTCTCCGAGCGCTCGCTGCAGGGCCGGGACGGCAATTCCAACGCCGTGCACCAGACGATCGAGGACCTGCGCGCCCGCGACCTGGTCTATGAGGGCCGGCTGCCGCCGCCCAAGGGCCAGAAGGATGAGGATTGGGAGGATCGCGAGCAGACGCTGTTCCGCGCCACCAAGTTCGGCGACGACGTCGACCGGCCGTTGCTGAAGTCGGATGGCAGCTACACCTATTTCGCCAACGACATCGCTTATCATCGCTCGAAGTTCACCCGCGGCTTTGCCGAGATGATCGACGTCTGGGGCGCCGACCATGGCGGCTACGTCAAGCGCATGCAGGCCGCGGTGAAGGCGGTGACGAACGGCGAGGGCGCGCTCGACGTCAAGCTCTGCCAGCTGGTTCGCCTGCTGCGCAATGGCGAGCAGGTCCGGATGTCGAAGCGCTCCGGCGATTTCGTCACGCTGCGCGAGGTCATCGACGAGGTCGGCCGCGACGCGGTGCGCTTCATGATGATCTTCCGCAAGAACGATGCGACGCTGGACTTCGACCTCGCCAAGGTGGTCGAGCAGTCGAAGGACAACCCGGTCTTCTACGTTCAGTATGCCCATGCGCGCTGCGCTTCGATCTTCCGCCAGGCCGCCGAGGCCTTCCCGGATCTCGACCTGTCGCCGCAGGCGCTGGCGCAGGCTGACCTCAGCCTGCTGACCGATGAGTCGGAGATCGGCATCGTCAAGATGATTGCCGCCTATCCGAGGATGATCGACGCCGCGGCTTCGTCACATGAGCCCCATCGTGTCGCCTTCTTCGTGCACGATCTGGCCAGCGCCTTCCACTCGCTGTGGAACAAGGGCAAAGACTCGCCGCAATTACGGTTCGTTAATCAAACTGATCGAAAATCGACCTCGGCAAGATTGGCGTTCGTGCATGCGGTACGCAGCGTCCTTGCTTCCGGGCTGGCGGTCGTTGGGGTGACGGCGCCGGAGGAGATGCGCTGACGGGATCCATCCCGGCGCATCGGGTGCTTTGCGGATCAGGACGATCCGGCCAGCGCCCACCGGGTCCGATACGAAGGCGGCGTTGGCCGGCATGCCGCAAGGCGGGTCGGCTAGAGCTTTCGTCAGATTGACCGCGCTGTGGCGGCGTCCTTTGATGGATGGCGGCATGCGCTGGAATGGATCATGTCATGAGCGAGCCAGCTAGAAACCGTTTCGCCCTCGATCTCGACGATCTGGAGCGTCAGCTGCGTGGAGCGGCCCAGCCGCAGAAGCCGGGTGCGGCCTCCGATCCGCTGATGGAGCTGACCCGCCTCGTCGGTCAGGACGATCCGCTGAAGGAGCTCTTCGCCGGTCGCCCCGCCGAACAGGCGCGTCCCGTGGCTCCGCCTGCACCGCAGCCCGCTTCCTGGTCCGGCCACCGGACCGAGCCGAGCTTCCAGCCGACGCTGGTCACTGCGCCGCCGGTGCAGTCCGCCCCGCCGCCGGCCGATGTGCGCGGTGCGCTCGACGAGTTCGAAGCGCTGCTGCGCCGGACCGAGCCGGTGCGGACCACGCCGCAGCCGGTTGTGCAGGCGCCCGCGGCGCCGGCGCATGATTATGACGATCCGGAGCCGCTTCCGGTGCGTGCACAGCCCTATGCAATGCAGCAGGACGGCCCGCACGCCTATGTTCCCGAGCAGCCGCGCGACCTCGACGAGGCTGCCGGGCACAGCCATGTGCAGGCGCAGGCTTATGCTCCCCAGCCCGCTCCCGACTATCATCAGGCCGCGCCGGACTATGACGCGCAGCATCAGGATGCCGAGGACGAGCATCGTGACTTCCGGCGCTCGCGGTCGCGCAAGGGCATGCTGACGGCGGCGGCGCTGGTCATCGTCGCGGTCGGCGGCGTCGGTGCCGCCATGGTCTTCCGCAATGGCAAACCGGCCGGCGTCAACGGCCAGCCGCCGGTGATCGCGGCCGATACCGGCCCGTCCAAGGTCGCCCCCGTCAATCCGGGCGGCGCCGAGATCCCGAACCAGAACAAGCAGATTTACGAGCGCAGCGGCGACGCCAGCGCCGATAAGACCAAGGTGGTCAGCCGCGAGGAGCAGCCGGTCGACGTGCAGCAGGCGGCACGCGCGATGGCGCCGCGCCCGACGCAGGCCTCCAACGGCGCGATCACGCCGACTGACACCGCCTCGGCCGGCCTGGCGCCGACCGAGCCCGGCCTGGTGCCGATCCCGGCCGTGCCGGGGCTCGGCGAGCCGCGCAAGGTCCGCACCGTGGCGATCCGTCCCGATGGCACGCCGGCGCCGGCCAATGCCGCTGCGTCGACTGCACCGGGGCAGGGCATCGTCACCGGCTCGGCTCCGTCGAACCGCCCGGCCTCGGCGACCCCGGCCCAGACCGCCCAGCCGGCCCCGCGTCCGCAGCAGCCGGGCGCGACGCCCGCCGCGGCGCCGAAGACGCAGGAGCGCGCCGCCGCTCCGGCGACGCCGCCGGCCGCTCAGACCCCCTCGGCCGGCACCCGTACCGCCGCGCTCGCACCGCAGCAGGCTGAGCCGGCGGCGACCGCGCCGCGCGCCGATCCGGCAGGCGGCTTCGTCGTTCAGCTCGGCGCACCGGGCAGCGAAGCCGAGGCGCGCGCCACCTTCGCGGCGTTGCAGCGCAAATATTCCGATCAGCTCTCCGGCCAGAGCCCGATCGTGCGCAAGACCGAGCTTGCCGGTGGCAAGACGGTCTACCGCCTGCGCGTCGGCCCGTATTCCCGCGAGGATGCGAGCTCGATGTGCTCGGCGCTGCAGGCCGCCGGCGGGCAGTGCTTCATCGCCAAGAACTGAGCGGGCGCGGGCGGAGCCGAGGGGTCCGCCGCCGATAGAACCAGGGCCGGCCGCGACCGTCGCGGCCGGCTTTTGCTTGCGTGGGGCTTCGCGGGCGGGGCAGGCTGGTTGCGATCTCCAGCGACGCAGGCTTTGAAGATGTCTCCCGATTCAATTCCCGGCCGCGCCGCCGACCCGCGTTTCCTCGATGGCGAGAGTTCGGCGCCTGAGGCCGTGCCGCATGCCGCCGTCGCGGTCATCGGGATTCCGGCCGCCACACCCTATCTATCCGGCCGTGCTCATAGCGAATCGGCGCCGGCCGCCATTCGCCGCGCCAGTGCGGCCCAGGTCGCCAAGCTCACGCATTACGATTTCGATCTCGGTGGGCCGCTGCTGCCTGCCGGAGGGCGGCTGGTCGATTGCGGCGATCTCGCCTTCGATCCCGCTGATCTGCCCGGCAATCGTGCGCGAATCGCAGATGCTTATCGGACGTTGCTGGCGCGCGGCGCCGCGCCGCTCTTGCTCGGTGGCGACGACAGCGTCCAGATCCCGGCGCTGGGTGCCTTCGCAGCCCGCGGCGAGATCACGATCCTGCAGGTCGATGCCCATATCGACTGGCGTGAGGAGATCGAGGGCGAGCGCTTCGGCCTGTCGAGCACGATGCGGCGGGCTTCGGAGCTCGACGGCGTCAAGACGATCGTGCAGGTCGGCGCCCGCGGCACCGGCAGTGCACGGCCCTCGGATGTGACGGAGGCCAAGGCTGCCGGCGCGCAATTGATCGATATGAGCATCCTGCGGGCGAAAGGGATGGCGCCGGCGATCGAGGCCGTCCCGCCTGGCCGGCCGGTGGTGGTCTGCTTCGATGTCGACGGTTTCGATCCCGCCGTCGTGCCCGGGGTGCTCGGCCGCACGCCCGGCGGGCTCACCTTCGGCGATGCCGTCACGCTGCTGAACGGCGTGGTGGAGCGGGCGCCGATCATCGGCTTCAACATCGTCGAATTCGTGCCGGAGACAGATATCGACGGCCTCGGCACGCGCACGGTCTGCCGGCTGGCCATGTTAGGGGCCGGTCTCCTCGCTCGCAGCGCAGGCCGCTGAACCACATCCCCATGCCGCTGTGCGGGAATCCCGGATTGCTCCCGCGATCCGGACATGCACGCGTTGCGGCGCCGTGGCTGGAGCACGGTTAGCGCGTGCTCTAGCTTCGCCCTGAATCCGCGGCCCAATCCGGTCTGACAATGCGGAAGGCCTGCAAGTGAGAGGAAACACCATGGACCGCCGCAAGCTGATCAAGACGACCGCCGCCGGGGCCGCCGCCGCGACCATCGCAGCGCCGGCGATCGCGCAGACCAATCCGAAGATCAGCTGGCGCCTGACCTCGAGCTACCCCAAGAGCCTGGACACGCTGTTCGGCATCTCGACCCATGTCGCCAAGCGCGTCGCCGAGGCGACCGACGGCAACTTCCAGATCCAGACCTTCGCCGCCGGCGAGATCGTGCCGGCGCTGCAGGCGCTCGATGCCGTCCAGAACGGCACGGTCGAGTGCAGCCACACGCTGGCGAGCTTCTATATCGGCAAGGACACCGCCTTCGCCTTCGAGACCTCTTTGCCCTTCGGCCTCAACACCCGCCAGCAGAACGCCTGGCTCTACCAGGGTGGCGGGCTCGAACTCTGCCGCGACCTGATGAAGAAGTTCGGCGTGCACACGATTCCCTCGGGCAATACCGGCGCCCAGATGGGTGGCTGGTTCCGCAAGGAGATCAAGAGCGCGGCGGATCTGCAGGGGCTGAAGTTCCGCATCGCCGGCCTGGGCGGCCAGATCATGGCCAAGCTCGGCGTCGTCCCGCAGACGCTGGGCGGCGGCGACATCTATCCGGCGCTGGAGCGCGGCACCATCGATGCGGCCGAGTTCTCAGGCCCTTATGACGACGAGAAGCTCGGCTTCGTGAAGGTGGCGAAGTACTACTACTATCCCGGCTTCTGGGAAGGCTGCGCCAATGTCAGCTTCATTGCCAACAGCGAGAAGTGGGCCGGGCTGCCGGCGCATTACCGCGCCGTGGTCGAGGCAGCCTGCGCCGAGGCGAATGCGCTGTGCGTGGCGAAATACGACCATGGCAACCCGGACGCGCTGCTGCGCCTGATCGCCGCCGGCGCTGAACTGCGCGCATTCCCGCAGGACGTGATGCAGGCTGCCTTCAAGGAGGCTTTCGCGCTCTACGCCGACCAGGCGGCGAAGAACCCGAACTTCAAGACGATGTGGGATTCCTTCCTGCCGTACTGGAAGAAGGAGCAGCTCTGGTTCCGCGTCGCCGAACTGCCGTTCGACGCCTTCAACGCACAGGCGTCGCAGTCACTGCGCTAGGTGCCGTCATGCTCGGGCTTGACCCGAGCATCTCAGGCCGGAGGAGGCGTCAGTTGGCGCCTTCTCGTCATGAGATTCTCGGGTCTGCGCTGCGCTCCGCCCGAGAATGACGCAATGCGGCCCGCCCCCGAATCGGCGATAACGGCGCCATGACCTCGCGCGCCTTCATCGCCGGCTGCCTCGGCACGAGCCTCACCCCCGACGAGCGGGCCTTCTTCCGCGATGCCCGGCCCTGGGGCTTCATCCTGTTCAAGCGGAATACGCAGGATCCGGCGCAAGTGGCTGCGCTGACGGCGCAGATGCGCGATTGCGTCGGCTGGCAGGCGCCGATCCTGATCGACCAGGAGGGTGGGCGGGTGCAGCGCATGGGGCCGCCGCACTGGCCGCCCTATCCGCCGGCGCTGGCCTTCCTCGCCATCAACGATCCCGTGCAGCAGCGCGAGATCGTCCGGCTCTCGGCGCGGTTGATGGCGCATGACCTCAAAAGCGTCGGCATCGATGTCGACTGCTTGCCGGTGCTCGATGTTCCCGTCGCCGGCAGCCATGACGTGATCGGCAACCGCGCCTATGCCCGCGATCCCGCCCTGGTGGCGACGCTCGGGCGTGCGGCGGCCGAGGGGCTCATGGCCGGCGGCGTGCTGCCGGTGGTCAAGCACATGCCGGGCCATGGCAGGGCCAAGGCCGACAGCCATCACGACCTGCCGGTGGTCGAAGCCAGCCTCGACGAGTTGCGCGCCCATGATTTCCGGCCGTTCCGGCATCTCGCCGACATGCCGCTGGCGATGACGGCGCATGTCGTCTTCACCGCGCTCGACAAGCGCCGGCCGGCGACGGTCTCGCGCAAGATCATCAGAGAGATCATGCGCGGCGAGCTCGGCTATGACGGTTTGATCATGACCGACGACATCTCGATGAAGGCGCTCTCCGGTTCGTTCGAGGAGAAGGCCAAGGCCGCGATCCGGGCTGGCGTCGACGTGGTGCTGCATTGCCATGGCATCATGCAGGAGATGGTCGCGGTCGCCGGCGCCGTGCCGGAGATGAGCGGTCATCGCGCTCGCCGCGCCGCGATGGCGCTGGCGCGCATTCGCCACGAGCCCGAGCCGCTCGATGTGGATAGCACCCGCGCCCAGCTTGCCAGCGCCCTTGCTTTGAGCGGCGGTTAGGCTGATTCTCTCCCCGGGGTTGTGGCTCTGCCGATCGGGCGGGCCAGGTCATGGGGAACGGGCCATCGATGGCCGCTGAACTGCCATTCCAGGAGGACGGCACGCCGGAACGCGCGTCCGGCGAACCCTCGTTCGTGATCGACGTCGACGGCTATGAGGGGCCGCTCGACCTGCTGCTCGATCTTGCCCGCCGCCAGAAGGTCGATCTTTCCCGCATTTCGATCCTGGCGCTGGCCGAGCAGTATCTCTCCTTCATCGAGTCGGCGCGGGCGCTGCGGCTCGAACTTGCCGCCGATTATCTGGTGATGGCGGCGTGGCTCGCCTATCTGAAATCCCGCATGCTGCTGCCGGAGCCGCCCAAGGGCGAGGAGCCGAGCGCCGCCGACCTTGCCACCGCGTTGGCGCTGCGCCTGAAGCGGCTTGAGACGATCCGCGCGGCGGCGCAGCGGCTCGCCACCCGCGAGCGGCTGGGCCGCGACGTCTTCGCCCGCGGCGCGCCCGAGGTGATCGCCTCGTCCGGCCGGCCTGTCTGGGAGGCCGAGCTCTACGACCTGCTGGCGGCCTATGCGCAGCAGCGCCAGAAGCGCATCCGCCAGCCGATGAGCGTCGGCCATCGCCAGGTGCTGTCGCTGGTCGAGGCGCGCGAGGCGCTGGCGCGGCTGGTCGGCGAGGCCGGTGAATGGACCGCGATCGACGGCTATCTCACCCGCTACATGCGCAGCCATCGGCTGCCGACCGAGACGATGACGGCAACGGTGCGGGCCTCCTCGCTCTCGGCCATGCTTGAGATGGTGCGCGAGGGCCTGCTCGACCTGCGCCAGGAGGGTGCTTTCTCGCCGCTCTATGTCCGCCGCCGCTCGGCGCGGCCGCCGACGCTGGGCCTGTGAGGCGCTGATGGCCGTGGCTGAAGCCGAACGCGAGGACGAGGAGGACTGGGATGCCGACGAGGCGCTGGCGCGCGCCTGTCGCATCGTCGAGGCCTTGCTGTTCGCCTCGGTTCAGCCGCTCTCGGCCGAGGATCTCGCGAAATCGGTGCCGGCCAATGTGCCGATCGAGCGGGTGATCGCCGAGTTGCAGCAGACCTACGCCCTGCGCGGGGTGACGCTGCATCGCGTCGCCGGCGGCTATGCCTTTCGCACCGCGCCCGATCTTGCCTATCTGCTCGCGCCCGAGGCCGAGGCGCCGCGCAAGCTCTCCCGCGCCGCGCTGGAGACGCTCGCCATCATCGCCTACCATCAGCCGGTGACGCGGGCCGAGATCGAGGAGATCCGCGGCGTCGCCACCGCCAAGGGCACGCTCGACATCCTGCTTGAAGCCGGCTGGGTGCGCCTGCGCGGCCGGCGGCGCTCGCCGGGGCGGCCGGTCACCTTCGGCACGACGCCGGCCTTTCTCGACCATTTCGGGCTCGACCGCATCGACGATCTGCCGGGGCTGGAGGAGTTGAAGGGCGCGGGCTTCATCGAGGGGCGCCTCGCCAAGGATCTCACCGTACCGATTCCCGACGACGATCCGTCCTTGCGCGACGACGAGGATCCGCTCGGCGACCTGTTCACGCCGCTTGACGACGGCGACGCCAGCTAGCACAGCGCAGGCGATCGCGCCCGACGGGCCGGCAGGAGAACGACTTGGCTCGGACCGAAAGCAAGATGCGCTGGCTGGGGTGGGGACGGCGTGGCACCGCCGGCGCCGCCATCCCGATGGCGCTCGGCTTCGACGGCGTCACCCAGCGATTCGGCGCGGTGACGGCGCTCGACCAAGTCTCGCTCAACGTCGCGCCCGGCGAAATCGTCGCACTGCTCGGCCATTCCGGCTGCGGCAAGACGACGCTGCTGCGGCTCGCCGCCGGCGTCGAGCGGCCGAGCGCAGGCCGCGTCCTGCTCGAAGGGCGCGACGTCTCGTCGCCGGCTGATTTCATCGAGCCGGAGGCGAGGGGGGTCGGCCTCGTCTTCCAGGATTATGCGCTCTTTCCGCATCTCAGCGTGCGCGAGAATGTCCGCTTTGGCCTGCGCGGCTACGGCAATGCCGAGGCCGACGCCACGGCCCTGCGCGCCATCGCCCGCGTCGGCCTTGCCGACCTCGCCGAAGCCTATCCGCATATGCTGTCGGGCGGCGAGCAGCAGCGCGTGGCGCTGGCGCGCGCCGTGGCGCCGCGTCCGGGTGTTCTGCTGATGGACGAGCCTTTCTCCAATCTCGACCGGCGCCTGCGCGACGTGGTGCGCGACGAGACGATGGCGCTGCTGCAGGAGATCGGCGCGACCTCGATCATCGTCACCCACGATCCCGAGGATGCCATGCGCGTCGCCGACCGGATCGTGTTGATGCAGCAGGGACGAATCGTCCAGAGCGGCACCGCCGAAGAGCTCTATCGCAGGCCTGCCAGCCTCTTTGCCGCCCGATTTTTCTGCGATCTTACCGAAGTCGAGGCCGTTGCGCGGGATGGTGCCGTCGATACCCCGCTCGGGCGGTTTCCGGCGCCAGGTCTCGCGGATGGGGTACAGGCGGTCGTCGGTGTACGGCCGCAAGCGATCCGGCTGGTGCCGAAGGGGTTCTGCCTGCCAGTGCGGGTCGTGACGCGGCGCTTCCTCGGCGAGGTCGACCATGTCGAGCTGGCGGTCGATGGCCTCGACAAGCCCCTGGTGGCCCGGCTGCCGCTGCGCGGTTCGGTCGCCGAGGGCGAGGATGTCGGCATCGACATTGCGATGGACGAAGTCCTTGTGTTCCCTGTAGGGGACACCTAGTTTCCGGCACAAGCATCTGGCCCGTCGGGACAAGTCGGGCCGCGCGTTCAAATTCGGAGGAGTACCGCCATGGGTGGCGTCAGCATCTGGCACTGGATCGTCGTCGGCGTCATCGTCATGCTGCTGTTCGGCCGCGGCAAGGTGTCCGAACTGATGGGCGATGTCGCCAAGGGCATCAAGTCGTTCAAGAAGGGCATGGCCGAGGATGATACCCCGCCGCCAGCCGCGCAGCCGTCGGCCGATCCCAAGGTGATCGACCAGGCGGCCCAGACCGCGAGCCCGCAGCCGGCCAAGGCCGAGACCAAGGCCTGATCTCGTAGGAGCGGACCTGCCGATCAGGTGTTTCCTGTTCGGTTTCGATTCCGGCGCCTTTCCGGCGCCCTACAAGATTTCCAGAGGACCGGCCGTCGATGTTCGACATCGCCTGGAGCGAAATGCTGCTGATCGGGGGCGTCGCGCTCGTCGTGATCGGCCCCAAGGAACTGCCCGGCGCGCTGCGCACGGCTGGGCAGGCGATCGGCAAGATCCGGCGCATGGCCGCCGAATTCCAGGGCCAGTTCAACGACGCGATGCGCGACGCCGAGCTTCACGACCTGAAGAAGCAGGTCGACGACATCGGCAACTCGATCCAGGCTTCGACCAATTTCGATCCGATCGAGCCGATGAAGGATTTCGGCGCCGCTGACGCCTCGAAGCCGACCGAGGACAAGGCGATGCAGGAGGCAGAGGCGACCCTCGCCGCGCTGCCAGCGCCGGAACTGCCGGCGCCTGTCAGCATCGAGCCGGCTCCCGTCGCCGAGCCCGCGCCGGAAGAAAAGCCGAAGCGCCGCCGCAAGACGGTCGCGACCGAAGAGCCGGCCGTGCCGGCCGAGGTCGTGGCTGAAGAGCCGCCGGCCAAGCCCGCCCGCAAGCGCAAGGCCAAGGCCGCCGAGGCCGAGGGCGGAGAGACGGCATGAGCGTCGTCGAGACCAATACCGAGACGAAACGCGACGGTGAGGACGAGATCGAGGCCTCGCGTGCGCCACTGATCGACCATCTGATCGAACTGCGTTCGCGGCTGATCAAGTCGCTGGTCGCCTTCCTGATCATGTTCTTCATCTGCTTCGCCTTCTCGACGCAGATCTACAACACGCTCGTGCTGCCCTATGTCTGGGCGGCGGGTTCGAGCGCCAATGCGCAGCTGATCTATACCGGCCCGCTCGAACTGCTCTTCACCCACATCAAGGTCGCAGCCTTCGGCGCCGGCTTCTTCGCCTTCCCGGTGATCGCGACACAGATCTACAAGTTCGTCGCGCCCGGCCTCTACAAGAACGAGCGTCAGGCCTTCGCGCCCTATCTGGCGGCGACGCCGATCTTCTTCGTGCTCGGCGCTGCGCTGGTGTTCTTCTTCGCCATGCCGGTTCTGATGAAGTTCTCGATCGGCATGCAGCAGGCGGCGAGCGAGGGGCAGGCCGGCATCGCTCTGCTGCCCAAGGTCAGCGAGTATCTGTCGCTGATCATGACGCTGATCTTCGCCTTCGGCATCTCCTTCCAGCTGCCGGTGATCCTGACCCTGCTCGGCCAGGCGGGCATCATCGATGCGCAGTTCCTGAAGGACAAGCGCCGCTACGCCATCGTCTTCGTCTTCGTGATCGCGGCCGTGCTGACCCCGCCCGACGTGATCTCGCAGCTGATGCTCGCGGTCCCGATGCTGCTGCTCTACGAGCTTTCGGTGTTCTCGGTGCGCCGTGTCGAGAAGAAGCGCGATGCGGCGAAGGCGGCTGAGGACGAGTGAACTGCTCCTGGCTCTGCCTATGTAGATTTTCATCGTCATTCCGGCCGTAGCGAAGCGAAGCGCCGGAATCCATCGTAGGGATCCAGTGCCCTAGCATGGTTTCCGGAGCTGCGTTGCTCCGCAGCTTGTCCGGAATGACGGTGGAGGGGCTTGATGTGGGTTTACATCATGGCCAGTGGCTGGAACGGGACACTCTATGTCGGCGTGACCAACAGCCTGGCGCGCCGTGTTGCGGAACACCGCGAGGGTAGAGGCTCAGAATTCGCACGAAAGTACGGGGTCAACCACCTTGTCTATGCGGAGCAGTTCGATCGCGCTGACGAGGCGATTGCGCAGGAAAAGCGCATGAAGAAGTGGTCACGCGAGCGAAAGATCGCCTTGATCGAGGCGTCGAACCCAACTTGGCGAGACCTCTACGATACGATCCACCTGGATTGAACCGTTTCAACAAATCCTCATCATTCCGGCCGTAGCGAAGCCGAGCGCCGGAATCCATCGTAGAGTTCAGCGCTTTACGATGGATTCCGGAGCTGCGCGCCTTCGGCGCTTGTCCGGAATGACGGGCGAGGAACCCCACCAACGCTCGAGCACAGTCTTGTGATCATGTCGTGCGGAGCCTTGCTCGCAACACAATGTTAAGATGAACGGCAGATGAACGAATGCGCGGCCGCCTCACAGGCCGTGCAGGTGGATGCGGTGGTGACGTGAGCGGATTCTGGCGCCTGATGCTGTTCGGAAAAGGCCCGCGCGATGCGGCCTCGCCCGGCCGCGACCTGCGCATCGACGTGATCCGCGGCCTGATCCTGCTGATCATCTTCGTCAATCACATGCCGGGCAACGTCGTCTCGGCCGCGATGCCGCATAATTACGGCTTCTCCGACGCCGCCGACATCTTCGTGCTGCTCGCCGGCGTCTCGGCTGCCTTCGCCTATGGCCGGGTGATCGACCAGCGCGGACTGCTCGTCGGCTCGCTCAAGGTCGGGGCGCGGATCTGGACACTCTACATCGCACATCTGGCGCTGTTCGTGCTGGTCTGCGGCATCGTCGCGACGGCGGTGGTACGCACCCAGAACGCGCTCTATGTCGAGGCGATCAACATCCAGCCCTTCTTCAGCGACACGCCGGCAGCGATCGTCAACGCGCTCGGGCTGGTCTACCAGCCCTATTATCTCGACATCCTGCCGCTCTATATCGTGCTGCTGGCGGCGTTCCCGCTGATCTACGTCACCGCCCGGACCAGCCCGCTGGCGGCGCTCGCGGTCTCCGTCGCGATCTGGCAGGGCGCCACCCATGCGGGCCTCAACCTGCCGAACCATCCGGGCGAGGGCGGCTGGTTCTTCAATCCCTTCGCCTGGCAGATGCTGTTCACGTTCGGCGTCGTCATCGGCCGGCTCGGCCTCGTCGGGGCCGGTGTGCCGAAGCTGCGCCTGCTCGACGCCGCGGCGGTGTTGGTTGTCTTGTTCGCGGCGGCTGTGAAGCTGTCCTCGGGCAATCCGTTCGGCATCGCGTTGCTGAACGACTGGATCGACAGCCTGCAGATCGGCATCGACAAGACCAATCTCGCCTGGCCGCGTGTCGCGCATCTGGCGGCGCTGGCCTGGCTGGTGCTGCGCTTCGTGCGCCCTGATGCCGGTATCCTGACGGGACTGGCTGGCCGGCGGCTGGCTGCGCTCGGGCGGCATTCGCTCGAAGTCTTCTGCGCCGGGATCGTGCTGGCGATCGCCGGGCAGATCATCCTTGCGGAGAGCTCCTTCACCCTTTGGGTCCAGTTGCTCGTGACATCGGGCGGGATTACCATCCTGCTCGGGCTAGGAACCTTTCTCTCGTGGTACAAGACGCTCACGGCACGCGCCGCCAGCGCCCCGCGCGAGCAGGCCGCTACGGCCTGAGCGCCCTTCTTCTGCTCCTGGCGTCGGCTCTGCCGGCCATTGCCGGGCCCAAGCCGCTTGCTCACATGGTGGACGGGCGCTGCCGGGCCGGGGCGGCCCAGCACCCGTTCAAGCCGACGCTGGCGATCTCCAAGCGCAATCTGGCCGAGACCAACCGGCTCACCATCGTCGCGCTCGGCTCCTCGACCACGGCCGGGACCGGAGCCAGCGACGCCGACCGCAGCTATCCCGCCGTGCTCGAAGCCGAATTGCGCCGGCGCCTGCCCGGGCGCGAGGTCAAGGTGCTCAATCTCGGGGTCGGCGGCCAGTCCGCCTACGAGATGTATCTGCGGCTCGAGGCCGAGGTCATCCCGGAGAAGCCGTCTTTGGTGATCTGGCAGACGGCGGTGAATGACGCCATCCGCGACATTGGCGAGGAGAAGCTCGCCAAGATCCTGCGCAAGGGAGCCCACAAGCTGCAGGAAGCCGGGATCGATCTCGTGCTGATGGATATGCCCTGGCTGCCGCGCGAGGGCCGCTATCCGAAATATGACGACTACCGGGCCGTGCTGGCGAAGACGGCGAGCGAGAACGGCGTGCCGGTCTTCCCGCGCTACGCGATGATGAAGAACTGGTCGGGCTCGAAGCAGTTCAGCGAGGAGGAGATCGTCGGCATGGACGGGCTCCAGGTGGTCGAGGCCGGCTATCGCTGCCTCGCCATCCGCCTTGCCGACGGTATCGTCGCCGAGCTCGGCGAAGGCCGCGAGCCGGGCAAGCCGACGAATTGAGGGCCTTCAGCGCGCGATCACCTCGATGTCGCGATCGCGGCCGGCCTCGACCTTGAAGTCGCGCGAGAAGACCTGGCCCTCCTGCCGGGCGATCAGGACATAGTCGCCCTCGGCCAGGATCACCTGCGGGAAGGCGCCGATCGCCTCGCGGATGACGTCGCCGCCCGGTGTGAGTACGCTGAAGGCCGTGCCGGCGAAGGCCTCGCCGCCGGGGCCGGCGACCAGCTTCAAGGTGACCTGCGCGGCGCGGTGATGCAGCGTCGCCTGCGTGACCTGACCGGACTCGACCCGGACGTCGGAACGCTGGATCGCGTTCGAATCGCCGTAGGTCGAGACGATGTGATAGGTGCCCTCGGGCAGGCGGATCAGCTCGCCTGACTTGACGTTCGACGCCACCAGGCGGCCTTCCGAATTGCCCTGCAGCGGCACGAACACCGAGAAGTTCAGCAGGTTGGGCGCGATCGGCGTCTCGCCGATCGAGCCGGCGAGCGAGAGCCCGCCAGCGCTGATGCTGAGCCGATCGGTCAGGCCCTGGGCGCCGAGCGTGACGCGCTTGGTCGCGCTCGCAAAACCATAGGCGGCGTGAAGCAGATAGACGCCCGGATCGAGCGGGAAGCTGGGCTCGGCGTTGTTCGAGCGGGCGATGATCTTGGGCGGCGAGCCGTCTGCGGATTCGCTCAGCACGCGCCAGACAAGCCCGGAGCGGACCGGCTTGCGGTTGCCGGAGAACTGGGCGCTGAGGCTGAGCATCGCCTGGCCGGGGCGGACGGCGGGAGCAATATCCGGTGGTGGCGAGCCGGGCGTCGTGGCCGAGGGCGTTGCCCCCGGCGTCTGGGCGAGAGCGGAAGAAGAGGCGAGCGCGGATGTGATCAGCGCAGCCATCGCCGCACGTGCCGCTTTCGCGGAAAGCGCTGCCACCGTCTGGAACTCGTCGCGTTGAAACATGCGCTGTGCCGTCATCGTCCTTGCACCAGGGAAGGAGCAGGTTCGCTTGTCCTCTTCATGGCGAAACCTTAACTGGGGACATCATCCGCTGCAGCCGCGCCATCTTCCGGATCGTTCATGACCGACACGCTCTCCCTGCTCAAGCTCCGTCGCTCGGTGCCACCGCAATTTCTCACTGCTCCGGGGCCGGACGACGCGCAGCTGCGCGAGATCCTGACCCTCGCGGCTCGTGTGCCTGACCATGGCAAGCTCGCGCCCTGGCGCTTCATCGTCTTCTCCGGACTCGCCAAGGAGAAGGCGGCGGGAATCGTCGCGGATGTCTTCAAGGAGCGCAATCCGCAGGCTGACGAGGACAAGGTCGCGTTCGAGCGCAAGCGCCTGCTGCACGCTCCCGTGGTGATCGCCGTGGTCTCGCGCGCCCGCAAGCACGAGAAGATTCCGGAATGGGAGCAGGAGCTCTCGGCCGGCGCGGTCTGCATGAACATGCTGATCGCCGCCGAGGCGCTCGGCTTCAACGGCTCCTGGCTGACCAACTGGTTCGCCTTCGACCGCAAGGTTCTCGACGCCTTCGGGCTCGAGCCGGACGAGCGCATCGCCGGCTTCGTCCATCTCGGCAAGGCCGATGGCCGCCCGGCCGATCGCGAGCGGCCGGACCTTGCCGCCATCGTCAGCCGGTTCGAGGCGTGAGCGCGATGTACTACACCGATGAGGGGCGCGATCTCGACTTCCGGCACGACCCGTTCAAGGCGATCGTGACGCCGCGGCCGATCGGCTGGATCAGCGCGGTGAATGCCAAGGGCGAGGTCAATCTCTCGCCTTACAGCTTCTTCAACGCGATCTCGTCGCGGCCGAACATCGTGATGTTCTCCTCGGAGAACAAGAAGGATGCGGTCGCCTTCATCGAGGAGACCGGCGAGTTCACCTGCAGCCTGGTGAGCAAGGCGCTCGACCAGCAGATGAACCTGACTTCGGCGCCCCTGCCGCGCGGGGAGAGCGAATACGCCCATGCCGGGCTGGAGATGGCGCCGTCGCGGATCGTCAAGCCGCCGCGGGTGGCGGCGAGCCCCGCCGCGCTCGAATGCAAGCTGCTCTCGATCCAGCAGCTCAAGGATATCGACGGCAACGATGTGCCGCGCTGGATGGTGCTCGGCCAGGTCGTCGCGACCTATATCGGCGAGGCCTTCGTCCATGACGGCCGCTTCGACACGGCCAAGGCCAACCCGATCGCACGCTGCGGCTACAACGACTACGCCGAGGTCAGCGAGTTGTTCTCGATCGTCCGGCCGGCCGGAGGCTGAGCGCCATGGTCCGGCCCCAGGACCAGGAGCCGGACGAGCAATGGCGCATGACCGTGAACCTGCTCGCGATCATTGCGGTACTGTTGATGATCGGGGCAGGGTTCTGGCTGCTGCGCGAGCTCGACGCCGCGAAGAAGGCGCAGGAGTGCCTGGCGAGCGCGGCGCGGCATCAGTGCCGGCAGATCAGGTGAAGACGAGCTGTTCCTGAAACAGGACGGCATTGGCAGCAGGAATCCGGAAAACCCGAATCAGTCGAATCGGTTGGCGCCTTCGGTTAAGCTGGCGTGTCAGCGAGCGCCCTGGGCCGATGCAGCACGGGGCCACCGAGACGTCGCGCGGCATCGGCGATCAACCGGCCGAGCTCGAGGGCGCAGGGTGTCTTGCCACCGGCGGACCAGATCAGCGCGAATTCGAGATCAGGCAGCGGCGGCAGGCCATAACTCGGCGGGAGAACCTTCATCCCCGGTTCGATCTCGTCATGGGCGATGATGGAGGCGCCGAGTCCTGCCAGCATCGCCGCCCGCAGCCCGTGCAGATTGGCTGAGGTGAAGCCGATGTGCCATTCGACGCCGGAGCCAGTCAGGGCTTCGATGGCGACCGTACGGCACAGGCAGGGCGGGTTCGACAGGGCCAGCGGCAGCGATGAGCCCGGCGGGATCGCGAAACCCTCGGCCGCGGCCCAGACATATGGCGACCGCCGCAGCACGGTCCCGCCGGGTTCGCCGGCCCGGCGCATCGCCACGGCGAGGTCGAGTTCGCCGCTCTCGATCCTGGCGCTGAAATCCTGGCAGACGCTCACGGAGGCTTCCAGGCGTACAGCCGAGTAGTTGCGGGCGAAGCGGCTCAGCAAATGCGGCAGCTCATCGCCCAGGAAGTTCTCCGGCACGCCGAATCGGACGGAGCCTGCGAGGGCGGAAACCTGGAAGCGCCGGCTCAGCGCTGCATGAGCCTGCAGGATCTGCCTCGCATGGCGCAGGAACTCTTCGCCATCCTCGGTCAGCGCCAGCTTGCGGGTGGTCCGGATGAAGAGTGGCGTGCCGACCTGGTCCTCGAGCCGGCGGATCTGGTGGCTGACTGCCGATTGCGTCAGGTGCAGGCGTTCCGCCGCACGGGTGAACCCGCCGGCCTCGGCGACGGCGACGAGCGCACGCAACAGTTCGGGAGCAAAATCCATGATGAAGATTTATTATCATGCCTACTGAAATCTGCGAAATTAAATCATTTCTATCATGCAAAGGCTGCCCCTAGACGAGTGCCTTCCTCGATCCCGAGCGATGCGGATCGGTCCCGAAAGGTGCTCGTCATGGCGATCTCTCCTTCCACGCGAAATGCCTTAGCCCTGGCCGGCGCCTGCCTGGCGACCCTGATGTTCGGCCTCGAGATCTCCAGCGTGCCGGTCATCCTGCCGACGCTGGAAGCGGTGCTGCCCGCCGATTTCAAGGCGCTGCAATGGATCATGAATGCCTACACGATCGCCTGCACGGCGGTGCTGATGGCGACGGGCACGCTCGCCGACCGCTATGGCCGCAAGCGTCTCTTCATCGCCACGACCGCAGCCTTCGGCGTGACGTCGCTGATCTGCGGACTGGCGCCTAGCGCCGCGATCCTGATCGCCGGCCGGTTCCTGCAGGGCATGGCCGGCGGCGCCATGCTCACCTGCGCCGTCGCCATTATCTCGCACCAGTTTCCGGACGGGCGCGAGCGAGGCAGGGCCTTCACCATCTGGGGTGTCGTCACCGGCGTCGGACTCGGCTTCGGCCCGGTGATCGGCGGCGTGATCGCGAGCCTGGCCGGCTGGCAGTGGGTCTTCCTGATCCATGTTCCGCTGACCGTCCTGGCACTGGCACCCGCTGCGATCGGCATCCGCGAATCGCGCGATCCGCAGGCCAAGACGCTCGATGTCGCCGGCATCGTCACACTGACCCTGGCGGTCTTCGGCTTCTCCTATGTCATCACGCAGGGCGCCGAACTGGGTACAGCTACGGCGCTCGGCCTCGCCGGCCTGGCTCTTGCCAGCTTCCTCGCCTTCCTGGTGGTGGAGCGGCGCGCGGCGCAGCCGATGTTCGACTTCTCGGTGTTCCGGATCCGCCGCTTCAGCGGCGCGATCATCGGCTGCATCGGCATGAATTTCAGCTACTGGCCGTTCATCATCTATCTGCCGATCTATTTCCAGAGCGGGCTCGGCCTCGGGAGCGAGGCCGCCGGGCTCCTGCTGCTGGCCTACACCGTGCCCTTCATGCTGATGCCGCCCGTGTCCGACCATCTGCTGCGGCGCCATGGCCCGCAGGTCGTCATTCCGCTCGGGATGCTCACGATAGGCGCCGGTTTCATCGCGATGTGGTTCGGCAGGGGCCTTGCCGAGGCGAGCTGGGTGTCGCTGCTGCCCGGAGCTCTGCTTGCCGGAATCGGTCTCGGCCTCACCAATCCGGCCGTGACCAATACGACCACCGGCTCGGTTCCGAGCGACCGCTCGGGCATGGCGTCCGGTATCGACATCAGCGCCCGGCTGATCGCGCTCGCGATCAACATCGCGGTGATGGGGCTGATCCTGGTCGAGGGGATCAGGCGCTCGCTGCCGGATGCCGTTGCGACCGCGTTCGATCGCTCGCAACTGCAGGCGCTGGCCTCGTCGATCGCCGCCGGCAATCTCGGCTCGCTGCGGGATGCCTATCCGGTCCTGGCGCTGCACGACCCCTCGGGTACCGGAGTGCATGCGGCGCTGGTGCAGGGCTTCGGCTGGGTGATGCTTTATGGCGGCATCGGCGCCGGTGTCCTGGCCGCGATCAGCGTCCTGATCTTCGGTGGCATCAGGCGCCCGGCGCAGACCGGCGCAGCGATCGCCTGCGCCGAGTCCGATGCCTGAGGCCGTGGTCAGCCCAGCTTCTGCGCGCGCGCCTTCAACCGGCGGGCGCGCATCAGATGCGGCCGGTCGAGCATCTCGCCGTCGAGCCCGACGACGCCGAGGCCGGGGTTCTCGTCGAAGAGCTTGATGATCGCCTCGGCCCGGGCCAGCGATTCGGGCGAGGGCGAGAAGACCTCGTTGATGACGGGAACCTGCGCCGGGTGGATCGCCATCTTGCCGGTGAAGCCATCGCGGCGGGCGGCGACGCATTCGGCGCGCAGGGCCACCTCGTCGCGGAAGGCGGTGAAGACGGTGTCGATCGCATCGACCTGCGCCGCCGAAGCCGCAAAGAGCAGGAGCGAGCGCGCGATCCGGTAGGGGTCGGCATAGCTGCCGTTCTCAAGCCGGTTGGTCTCGGCGCCGAGATCGGCCGAGAGATCCTCGGCGCCCCAGGTCAGGCCGGAGAGCCGGTGGCTGGCGCCGGCATAGCTGCCGAGGCCGAAGATGCCCTTGCCGGTCTCGGTGGCGATGGCGATGATCTTGGTGGCGCCGTCGGGCAGGTCGTATTCGGCTTCGCGCACCGCGATATGGGCGGCGAGATGGCTGAGGTCGGGGCCGCCCTCGGATTTGGGCAACATGATCGCGTCGGGGCTGCCCTGCATGATCACGTCGAGATCGGCCTCGGTCATGCCGGTCGTCAGCGCGTTGACGCGCACGATCAGGCGCGGGCGCTTGGCCCGGGCGTTCGCCTCCTTGAGGAAGTCGCGGGCGAGCTCGCGCGCTGCAGGCTTGGAATCGAGCGCGACGGAATCCTCTAGATCGAGGATCAGCGCATCGGCGCCGCTCTCCAGGCCCTTCTGCAGCTTCTTCGGGTTGTCGCCGGGGACGAAGAGAAGCGAGCGCATCAGGCCTGTCCTCCAACCGGGCGCTTCTTCATGAAGGCCTGGCGCCGGCACTGCGCCACCAGCGTGCCGTCCTGCTTGTAGGCACGGTGGTGGAAGTCGACGATGCCGGCGTCCGGCCGCGACTTCGATTCGCGCTTGGCGACGATCTCGGTGACGCAGTTCACCGTGTCGCCCTCGAACAGCGGGGCGGGGAAGGTGACGTCGGTCATGCCGAGATTGCCGATGGTGGTGCCGACCGTGGTGTCGTTGACGGAGATGCCGATCATCAGCCCGAGCGTGAACAGCGAGTTCATCAGCGGCCTGCCCCATTCGGTCTCGGTCGCGCAGAAATGCGCGTCGATGTGCAAGGGCTGCGGATTCAGCGTCATATTGGAGAACAGCATGTTGTCCATCTGCGTGACCGTGCGGGTCAGCCGATGCTCAATCGAGGCGCCGATCTCGAAATCCTCGAAGTAGAGCCCACCCCGCTTATGCCGCGCCGCTTCCGCCATCGTCTTGCTCCTGTGGCATTTTTCCGTTCGGGGCCGGGTCCGGCAAACGGCCGTTTTAACGGTTCGCTTACCATAATCGGTCCAGTCTCTGCGGGTGCGCCGGTCCGCTTGGAACGGCAGCGGCCCGAGTGACCCAATGTTCCTTTTCAGCACGCCGAGCACCCGTGAGACAACGCCCGCGAATCCTGTCGTCAGTGCGATCAAGCAGGGCGCGGACAAGACCGGTGTCGGCTTCGACTATCTCCTGAAGACCGCGCAACGCGAATCCTCGCTGGAGCCGGATGCGAAGGCGCGCACCTCGAGCGCGACCGGCCTGTTCCAGTTCATCGAGCAGACCTGGCTGTCGATGATGCGCCAGGAAGGGCCGAAGCAGGGCATGGCGAATTATGCCGGCGCGATCAGCGAGGACAGCAGCGGCCGTTTGACCGTGTCGGACCCGGCGCTGCGCGAGAAGATCCTGCAGTTGCGGACCGATCCGCAAGTCGCGACCGTAATGGCGGGTGCGCTGACGCAGAAGAATGCCGAGCAGCTCGGTCAGGCGCTCGGGCGCCAGCCGCAGGCCGGCGAGCTCTACATGGCGCATGTGCTGGGTGCGCGCGGCGCCACCGACCTGATCCGCACCGCCGGGAGCGATCCGACTCGCGCCGCCGCTCGCGATTTTCCGGAGGCGGCCGCGGCGAACCGCTCGATCTTCTACGACAAGGCCGGCCGGGCTCGCAGCGCCCAGGAGGTCTACGGATTGCTCGCCGCCAGCCACGCCAACACCCAGGTCGCGGCGACGACCGGCGCCATGCTGGCGCAGGCCAGGCCTACGGGTACTGCTACGACTGCTACCGCTTACGCGTCCGACCCGCCGGTCGCGCCGATCGCTGCCGCGCTGGCGCCGGGGCGGGCGAAAGGGCTGATCGGCCTGTTCTCGACCGAAGGGCCGCGCACGCCGGTCTCGAAGGCCGTTGCCAATCTCTGGACCACGCCGCGCAGTGGTGGCGCGTCGCGCACGACCGACGACGATCCCGCGACCCGCTATTTTCCGCGTGTGGGCGCCACGGCGAGCGAAGGCGAGGCTTCATCCGCCGGCAAGACCGCCAAGACCGAAAGCGCGAGCAACTCGGCGACCATGGCCACAACCGCCGTCAATGCACCGCTGCCACCGTCGCGGCCGCGCGACCTCGCCGCCGCGGATACGCAGACGGCGTCCAGCGAGACGGTTGCCACCCGGCGCCAGCGGCGCGGACCGCTCGATCTCAGCCAGTTCATGAGCCATGGGAGGCGCGGATGATCGTACGTCGCTTCCTGCTCTGGGCCCGCACAGCACCGGCCGAGGCGCGCGCGAAAGGCGCCGCCGCGTTGGCTGGCGCCTATCTGCGCTCGGCGATGTCGCCCGAGGACAGGCGCGAGGCCGAGACGGCGCTGATCGCGCTGGTCGACGACCCCTCGCCATTGGTTCGCCGTGCGTTGGCCGAGGAACTCGCTGCCGCGCCGCAGGCGCCGCGCAATCTGGTGCTCGGCCTGATCGGCGAGCAGAGCGATATCGCAGCCATGCTGCTGGCGCAGTCGCCGGTGCTGACCGAGGCCGATCTGGTCGATGCCGCCGCGATCGGCGACGGCCTCGCCCAGCGTGCGATCGCGCAGCGGCCCTGGCTCTCGCCCGGCGTCTGCGCTGCTTTGGCCGAGATCGGCTGCGAGGAGGCGCTGGTCGTGCTGCTCGCCAATCCGACCGCCGAGATTCCCGATTTCTCGCTGGAGCGCATTTTCGAGCGCGAGGGCGAAGCCGGCGCGGTGCGCGAAGCCATGCTGGCGCGCGACGACCTGCCGCCCGGCTTGCGCCAGGCGATCGCCGCCAAGGTTTCCGATGCGCTCGCCGCCTTCGTCTCCGGCTGCGGCTGGCTGACCGAAGAGCGCAGCGCCCGGCTCGCCCGCGAATCGACCGAGCGGGTTGCGGTCGCGCTCGCCGCCGGTGGCGAGGAAAGCGATGCCCCGGCGATCGTCGACTGCCTGCGCGAGAATGGCCGCCTGACACCCGGCGTGATCCTGCGCTCGCTGCTCAGCGGCGAGCCGGCGCTGGCCGAGGCCGCCTTCGCGGCGCTGTCCGACTTGCCGCTGAAACGCGTGCGGGCATTGCTGTGGGACAAGCGCGGCGCTGGCCTCAAGGCGCTCTATCGCAAGGCGGCGATGCCGGAAGGCCTGCTACCGGCCTTCGCCGCCGCCGTGGAGGCGCTGAAGCAAGCGGGCCCTGGTTTGCACTGCAGGGGCGGTATCGACCGTGACCTTCTGGCGGAGGTGCTGATCGCCTGCGAGGGCCTGGAAGGGCCAGGGGCCAATGCGCTGATGGCCCTGCTGCGCCGGCTCGATGCGGAAGCGGCCCGCGACGAGGCACGGGCGCTGGCGGATTCGCTCGCCGATGATGCGGCCCTGGCATTGCTGGTCGAAGCCGATCCGAACTTCCTGATCGAGCTCGACCTCGGCGACCTGCGCGACGCGGCCTGAACGATCCGGGCAGCAAGGCAGCCGGCTTGACCAGCCGCTGGCATGCTGGTTGCCTGACGGCCGCCGTATCGCCAGGGCTTCACCATCCAGGATCGACGCCCTGCTGCAGAGCCGGATCCGATCAGGTTGTTCCAACCTGATCGGTGAATCCGTCTCTTCCTTTGAGTTTGGAGACCGTTTGCCGATCGGCTTGCGGTGCAAGCTGATCGGAACGGGCTCCAGGGAGCCTGAAATGCCGACACGTCGCGCTTTCATCGCAGGCACGGCTGCCGCCTTAGCGGTCAGCAAACCCAATATCGGCCGCGGGGCCGACAAGAATGTCATCAAATTCGTGCCGCAGGGCGATCTCGCCGTGGTCGATCCGATCTGGACGACGGCGACCGTCACCCGCAACCACGCCTTCCTCGCCTATGACACGTTGTTCGGGCAGGATGAGAGCTACAAGGCGCAGCCGCAAATGGCCGAGGGCGCGCTCGCCGAGGCCGACGGCAAGAGCTGGACGATCAAGCTGCGTGACGGCCTCAAATTCCATGACGGTACGCCGGTGCTGGCGAAGGATTGCGTCGCCAGCCTGAACCGCTGGGCCAAGCGCGATGCCTTCGGTCAGACGCTGATGGGGCAGACCGACGAACTCGCGGCGGTCGACGACAAGACCTTGCGCTTCCGGCTGAAGAAGGCGTTTCCGCTCTTGCCGGATGCGCTCGCCAAGATGACGGCTGCGGTGCCGGTGATCATGCCGGAGCGGCTAGCGAAGACCGAGGCGACGACGCAGGTCACGGAGGTGATCGGCAGCGGGCCGTTCCGCTTCGTCGCAAGCGAGCGCCAGCCCGGTAATCGATCAGTCTATGAGAAATTCGCCGGTTACGTGCCGCGCGGCGACGGCAAGCCGGGCCGCACCGCTGGGCCGAAGATCGTCCATGTCGAGCGGATCGAATGGCACACCCTGCCGGACCCTGCGACCGCCGCGGCTGCGTTGCAGAGCGGCGAGATCGATTGGGTCGAGCAGCCCCTGCCGGACATCCTGCCGCTGCTGGCGAAGGACCCGAAGCTCGAGGTCGCGATCAAGGAGACGACCGGCTCGATCGCGATCATGCGGATGAACCATCTGCATCCGCCCTTCGATAATCCGGCGATCCGTCGCGCCGTACTGATGGCGATCGACCAGGCCGAGTTCATGGAGGCGGTCGGCGGCCCCGACAAGGAGCTATGGCGCACCGGCGTCGGGCTGTTCCCGCCGGGCACGCCGATGGCGAACGATGCCGGGATGGAGGTGCTGAACGGGCCGCGCGACATCGCCAAGGCCAAGCAGGCGCTGGCGGCGGCCGGCTACAAGGGCGAGAAGGTGGTGCTGCTCGGCGTCACCGATCTCGCCAACCTCAAGGCCGAATGCGAGGTCGGCGCCGAGATGCTGAAGCGCATCGGCATGAATGTCGACTACCAGGTGATGGACTGGGGCGCCGTGGTGACGCGCCGGGCCAACAAGGAGCCGCCCGGCAATGGTGGCTGGAACTGCTTCTTCACCGGCTGGAATGGCATCGACATCCTCGATCCGGTCGGCCACATCTCGCTGCGCGGCAATGGCATGGCGGCCTGGCCGGGCTGGCCGACGGCGCCGAAAATCGAAGCGCTGCGCGAGGCCTGGATGGAGGCCGCCGACCTGCCGGCCAAGCAGAAGATCGCGGCCGAGCTGCAGAAGCAGGCCTTCGAGGACGTGCCCTATGCACCGCTCGGCCAGTATTTCCAGCCGACGGCATTCAGCCGCAAGCTGGAGGGTGTGCTGCCGAGCTTCCCGACCTTCTGGAACGTCAAGCGCGTCTAGCCAGCGCAACTCTCGCGAGCAGGCCGCCGAGCAGCAGGCAGCCCGTCCGCAGCCAGGCGGCCAGCGCCTGGCGGCCGAGTTCCGGCATGGGCTGGGCCGCTGGCGGCGGCAGGCCGATCGCGCGCAAGGCGTGGTCGGCAAGGAGCGCGAGCACAAGGACGAGGGCGAAGCCGGTGAGCGCCGCCACGAGGCCGCCCAGCCGGGGCAGGGCCGGCAGTATGGCTGTGACTGGGGTGGCGGGCGGGCGCATCGTCTGGTCCTCGGCGGTTGTGCTTCGAGGACGGACGAGGATCGGCCTTGCCGACACCGCATCGAAAAATTTTCGAAGCGCCGGGTCCGCAGGGCAGCTAGGCGCGTTTCGACATGGACAAAGCCGGTGAATTGGCCAATGTCCTGTTATCGCCACGCTTTCCTGCGAAAAATCTCCCCATCATGACCATTCACGATCCCGCCGTTCCCGCGCTCTCCGTCTGGGTTGCGCTGGAGAGCCCCACCCATCACGTGCCCGGCGTCAACGGCATGATGGACCTCGTCGCCAGGGAGGTCGAAGGCCTGCCGATCGCCGTCGAGCGCATCCCCGGCCGCAATGGCCTCGGCGACAACCTGATCCTGCGGGCCGGCGTCCGGAACGGCGAGAAGGCCGTGGCGCTGATGTCGCATCTCGACACGGTACACCCAGTCGGCACCAGCGCCCAGGACCTGCCTGTCCGGGTCGAGAGCGACCGGCTCTACGGCCCTGGCGTCTACGACATGAAGGGCGGCGCCTGGCTGGCCCTGCAGGCCTTCAAGGACGCGGCCAGGTCCGGCACTGTGCAGCGGCCGTTGGTCTTCCTGTTCACCCCGGACGAGGAGATCGGTTCGCCGACCTCGCGCGACCTGATCGAGGCGGTCGGCCGCGAGGCGATGGCGGTGCTGGTGACCGAGCCGGCGCGCGAGGGCGGCAAGATCGTCACGGCGCGCAAGGGCGTCGGCCGCTTCGAGGTCAAGCTGGAAGGGCGGCCGGCGCATTCCGGCTCGCGCCATGCTGATGGCCGCAACGCCATCCGCGAGGCGGCCCACCAGATCCTCGCGATCGAGGGCATGACCGACTATGCGCGCGGCATCACCACGACGGTCGCGCTGGTCGGCGGCGGCACCGCTGCGAACGTCATCCCGCAGCATGCCTGGTTCAGTGTCGATTGCCGTGTCACCACCGTGGCCGACGGCAAAGTCATGGAAGAGCGCATCCTCGACCTGAAGGCGCATGACCCGGATGTGAAGCTCTCGATCACAGGCGGCATGAACCGGCCGCCCTATGAGAAGTCGGCGGAGGTCGCGGCGCTCTACGAACAGGCGCGGGCGGTTGCGGCCAAGGTCGGCTTCGACCTGCAGGATTGCCCGATGACCGGCGGCGGCTCCGACGGCAATTTCACTGCGGCGCTCGGCATCCCGACGCTGGACGGGCTCGGCATCGACGGCGATGGCGCCCACACCTTGCAGGAATACGCGCTGATCTCCTCGATCGCGCCGCGCCGGGCGCTGATCAAGGGGCTGCTCGAGGCGCTGTGACCCCCTTCGTCATGGTCGGGCTTGTCCCGACCATCTACGTCTTCATCCGTCGAGGGCAGTGTTCAAGGCGTGGATGCTCGCCACGAGGGCGAGCATGACGGAGTGCAACCCCCTTCCGTTAGCCGGGCAAATCCGCTCTGATCCTCCTCAAGGCCGAGAACCCGGCTGGAGCGGAGGAGTGCGGCATGAAGGGCTGGATCGCGGGTGCGCTCGCTGTTGCAGGCATGATGGTGACGGGAATGGCTGACGCGCAGGAGCTTCTGGTCGAGAAGAAGGTCTTCGAGCTGCCGAGCTACACCACGCAAGGCGGGCGGACGCTGAAGAACGTCAAGGTCGGCTGGGAAAGCTACGGCACGCTCAACGCCGACAAATCCAACGCGATCCTGATCTGCCATTTCTTCTCGGCCAATTCGCACGCCGCCGGGAAATATGCCGCCGCCGATGCCGCTCCCGGCTATTGGGACGCGATCATCGGTCCCGGCAAGGCGATCGACACCAACAAGTATTTCGTCCTGTCCTCCGACACGCTGGTGAACCTCAACACCGGCGACCCGAAGACCACGACCACCGGCCCGGCCTCGATCGATCCGGACACCAACAAGCCCTACGCGCTCGATTTCCCGGTCGTGACCATCGGCGATTTCGTCAATGTCCAGAAGGCTCTGGTCGAGAGTCTTGGCATCAAGAAGCTCGTCATGGTCGCCGGCCCGTCGATGGGGGCGCTGCAGACTTACGAATGGGCGGCGAGCTATCCCGAGATGGTCGGCAAGGCGATGGCGGTGATTGGCGCGGCCGAGGCCGACGCCCAGCTGATCGCCTGGCTCGATGTCTGGGCGGCGCCGATCCTGGTCGACCCGAACTGGAACAAGGGCGACTATTACGGCAAGACGCCGCCCAATGCCGGCCTCGCCAAGGCGCTGACGGTGGTGACGCTGCAGGCCAATCATGGCGACTGGACCAACGGCACCTTCGGCCGCCGCCCGGCCAAGGAGGGCGAGGACCCCGCCAAGGCGCTCGGCAACAAGTTCCAGGTCCAGAGCATTCTGGACAATGCCGGCGAGGCGCGCGCCAAGGTCTCTGACGCCAATCATTTCCTCTATCTGGTCAAGGCCAACCAGCTCTATGCCGCCGGCGGCAAGTCGCTCGCCGATGCGATGAGCAGGATCAAGGCGCCGCTGCTGATCGTCAGCCAGCCCAAGGATCTCGTCTTCCCCGACGAGATGATCCAGCGCACCGTCGCCGAGGCGAAGAAGGCCGGGCGCGATGTCAGCCACGTCACTATCCAGGGCACGCGCGGCCATCTCGACGGGGTGATCTCGATGAAGCAGGCCGAAGCGACGGTGAAGGCCTTCCTGGAGAGGTGAGGCTTTGACTGGTCCTATCGTCACGCTGCGGGACATCACGGCCGAGACCGTGCGGACCATCTGCGATCTGGAGCCGTATGAGGCGCAAAGCGGCTTCGTCGCACCCAATGCGGTGTCGATCGCGCAGGCCCATTTCAATCCGGCGGCGGCGTTTCGCGCCATCTATGCCGACGAGGAGCCGGTCGGCTTCATCATGTGGCGGCCTTGGGATGACAGCGCGAGCTGTTTCCTCTGGCGTTTCATGGTCGATGGGCGCCACCAGGGCAAAGGCTATGGGCGCGAGGCGATCGCGCTCTGGCTGGAGAGCCTCCAGGCGCAAGGATACAGGTTCGCGCGGCTAAGCTATCTGCCGGGTGATCGCGGGCCGCACGGCTTCTATCTGGCGCAGGGCTTCCGAGACACGGGCGAGACCCGTGCCAATGGCGAAAGGCTGATGGAACTGGTGCTGTAGAGGCGCTTAGGCCGGCAGAGGCTGTGTCGGCGCCTCGACGATGGTTTCGACGAGGCGCTCGAATGGAAGCTCATGCTTCTGTGCGTAGTGCTCTGCCATGTCGGCGAGATAGGAACGCCGGCCGAGCTTGGTTCGCAGTTCTGCATAGGGGCTCGCGGTATCGATGGCCCGGAGCGCGGGGCGTCCCAGCTTCTCGTCGATGACGGTGATGGCGTCGGCCGCCTTGAGCGAGTCGGCGAGCCGCGAATCCGCGACGATGCCGGTGCGATGGTCATGGGCGGCGATCGCCTGCTGCGCTTCGAGCGGGATGCGGTCGCCGAGCCATTCCACCGCCATCGGACCGTGCCGGCTCCAGTCGCCCTGAATCGCGAAGAAATCGAGATCATGGCAGAGGCCGACCACCTCCCAGAGCTCAACCGGCTCCGACAGCGCCTCGGCGAGCTTGCGCATGACATGGGCGACGACGCGCGAATGATTGGCGCGCGGCGCATCGCCGAGATGCTGCGCGACCAGTTCCTCTGCTTCGGCAATGCTCAGCATCCGAATTCCAGCGCAGTCTCGGGGCCATCTATGCCGATCATAACGCAAATCCAGGCCTATCCGGCAAAGCGCTCGCGATAGGCCTGCGGGCTCGCGCCGAGCCGGCGCAGGAAAGCACGCCGCAAAGTCTCCTCGGAGCCGAAGCCGCAGCGGCGGCCGGCCTGGGCAACGGAGAGACCCTGTTCGAGCAGGCGGCGCGCCGTCTCGATCCTGATCTCCTCGACGGCGCGGGCCGGCGTGCGGCCGGTCGCCTGGCGATAATGCCGGGCGAAGCTGCGCAGGCTCATCTTCGCCTCTCCGGCCAGCCGCTCCAGCGAGAGGTCGCCGCGCAGGTTCTCGACGATCCAGCCATGCAGGCGGTCGAAGCGCTCGTCCTTCTCCTGCAAGGTCAGCGCGGCGCTGAACTGCGCCTGGCCGCCGGGGCGCTTCAGGAAGACGACGAGCTGGCGGGCGATGGCGAGCGCAGGCTCGCGGCCGAGATCGGCCTCGACCAGAGCGAGCGCGAGGTCGATCCCGGCGGTGACGCCGGCCGAAGTCCAGATCTTGCCGTCGCGGACATAGATCGGATCGGGCTCGAGCCGCACAGCCGGGAACATCGCCCGGAATTCAGCGCAGCGGCCCCAATGCGTCACGGCGCGCTTGCCGTCGAGCAGCCCCGCCGACGCCAGCAGGAAGGCGCCGCTGCAGACCGAGCCGATGCGCTGCGCGGCGTCGGCACGCTGCCGGACCCAGTCGACCAGTGCGGCATCGCGGCAGGCGGCATTGACGCCGTATCCGCCGGCGACGACCAGCGTGTGCAGCGGCGTGCCGGGTTCGGGCAGCGTGGCTGTGCCGAGTTCTAGCCTTGCGCTGGTGACGACGCGGTTTTCGGCCGCGACGACGGCGGTCTCGTAGGGCAGGGGCCGGCCGGCGAGGTGGGCGAGGTCGTTCGCGGTGGCAAAGACCTGCAAGGGCCCGGCGACGTCGAGCAATTGCCCGCCGGGGAACGTGAGGATCTCGATGCGGCGCATGTTTTGGCCTGAAGCGAGGGATGCTTGGCAGTTCGGCCAGAGCTTTGCGCGCTAGGCTCGTCCCGTCAATCAGGAGCCTCGCCCATGTCCCTCAGCTTCGGCATCCTCGTCTTCCCACAGGTCCAGCAGCTCGATCTGACCGGCCCCTATGAGGTCTTCGCTTCGGCGCGGGGCGCGCAGGTGCATCTGATCTGGAAGGACACGGCGCCGCTCAAGGCCGCGACCGGGCTGATGTTGACGCCGACCACGACCTTCGCGGACTGCCCGCCGCTCGACGTGCTCTGCGTGCCGGGCGGCAGCGGGGTCAATCCGCTGCTGCATGACGAGACCGTCCTCGCTTTCCTGCGCGAGCGAGCGGGGCAGGTGCGCTATCTCACCTCGGTCTGTACGGGATCGCTGGTGCTCGGCATGGCCGGTTTGTTGAAGGGCAAGCGCGCCACCAGCCACTGGAACGCGCACGACCTGCTGGCGCGCTTCGGCGCGATCCCCACGGAGGGGCGCGTGGTGCGCGACGGCAACCTGATCACCGCCGGCGGCGTCACCTCCGGCATCGATTTCGGGCTCTCCGTGATTGCCGAGCTGCTCGGCGAGGAGGAGGCGCAGACGATCCAGCTCTCGCTCGAATATGCGCCGCAGCCGCCGTTCCGGGCCGGGACGCCGCAGGAGGCGCCCGCCGCCATCCTGGCTGCGGCAAGGCAGCGCCTTGCCGGCTCGCGCGCGGCGCGCGAAAAGCTGCTGGCGGCGCTGTAGCCGCGTAAGGCGGAGATCGCGAGCATGGCCGACGAGCGCAGCATCCTTCTGTTCTCCTACGGCACGCTGCAGCAGGAGAACGTCCAGCTGTCCTCGTTCGGCCGCCTGCTCGACGGCCATGACGACGCCATGCCGGGCTTTTCGCAGACCATGCTCGAGATCACCGATCCCGAGGTGATCCGTACCAGCGGCAAGCGCTTCCATCCGGTGGTCGCGCCGAGCGAGGATCCGGCCGACAGCGTGACCGGCATGGTCTTTGCCATCTCCGCCGAGGAACTTGCAGCCGCCGACCGTTACGAGGTCGCCGACTACAAGCGTATCAGCGTCAAGCTCGCCTCCGGCAAGGAAGCGTGGGTCTACGTGAAGGCGTAGAGCTGCCGTCGGCTGCGCCGAGAGGCATTTCGCTCTCCGGGGCTTGTCGCAGGGAAGATCGTTCACGAAAGACCAGCAAGTTGAGCATGTTCCCCCGGCGCGAAAATGGTAGCTGTTGCCGGAGAGCGTGCTCAACGGGATTTCAGACTTGATCGCAGCCAGAGGCAGCCGGGCCAGGCCATGGGTCGCGATCATCGCGGCCTATGTGCTCGTGCTGCAGGGGCTGTTCGGCGCGGTTGTCTCCGGACAAAGCCTTGCGCCAGCGCTGCTCGACCGTGCTGCCCATCTGACGCTGTGCGCGCCGGGATCACAGAGCGCCCCGCTGCCGGGCGAGGAACCCGCCCCGCATCTTCCGGCCTGCTGCCTGTTGGGCTGCGCCTGGATCGGAGCAGCCTATGCGCCGCCAGACCGGCCTTCGCTGCCGGAAAGCGCCGAGCCGCGCGCCACAATCGTCCGCTTCGACGATCTGACGGGACGGCCGCTGCCGGGGCGGGAACGGCTCGCCGCTCGCCCGAGAGGACCTCCCGTCCGGGCCTGACGCCAAAGCGGCCTTGAGGCCGCTTCCTGTCGCAATGACCGAATGCTCCGCTGAGCCCGCGCGCCAGCAGCATGTCGGCAGGTCCATCTCGGGGAAGCCACCAATGACCGCTCACGCGGATATCCGCACGCGCGCCGATGCCGGCCGCGCCCTTGCCCTATCGTCCGAATTCAAGGCCTTCATCGCAAGGCTGCATTTCTATGCCGGGCTGTTCGTCGGCCCGTTCATCCTGGTCGCGGCGCTGACCGGCACGCTCTATGTGCTGACGCCGCAGATCGAGAACCTGATCTATCGCGAGCAACTGACGGCAACGACGGCAGGCGAGCCTGCCTCGCTCGCCGCCCAGACCGAGGCTGCGCGAAAACATATCGGCGAGGGGCCGCGCTTCTTCGCCATCCGCCCTGCGCCAGCCGCAGGCCAGACCACGCGCGTGATGTTCGCTCAAGCTGGGCTCGGTGACTCCGAAAGCCGGGCGATCTTCGTCGATCCGGTCTCGCTGGCGATCAAGGGCGACCTCATCGTCTACGGTACCAGCGGCATCCTGCCGTTCCGGACGCAGCTCGATTATCTCCACCGCAACTTGCTGCTGGGCGAGTTCGGCCGCAATTACAGCGAGCTGGCGGCGTCCTGGCTCTGGGCGGTGGTTCTGGGCGGTGTCCTCATGTGGTTCTGGCGGCGCCATCCGCGAGCTGGCGAACGGGCGCGCGCCAACCCGGCACTGCGCGACCGGCGCTGGCATGGGTTGATCGGACTGACGCTTTCGCTAGGCCTCGTCTTCCTGTCGATCACCGGCCTGACCTGGTCGAACCATGCCGGCGACCGGATCGATGCGTTGCGGGCCAATCTCGGCTGGGTGACGCCGTCGGTTTCGCTGAAGCTCGGCGTTGCGCCCGCAGCCGACGAGCACGCCCATCATGGCGATCATGGCCCGGCCGTGGGGACCGCGGCTCCCGGCAGCGTCCAGCAGCTCGATGGGGTTCTTTCCGCCGCCAAGGCTGCTGGAATCGATTCTCCGCATGTCGAGATGCGCCCGCCTCGGGCTGAGGGGCAGGCCTGGCTGGTCCGGGAGTACGACCGGAGCTGGCCGACGCAGGTCGACACGGTCGCGCTCGATCCTCGTGACCTCTCCGTCGTCAGCCGGGCCGACTTCGAGACCTTTCCGCTGATCGCCAAACTGATCCGCTGGGGCATCGACGCCCATATGGGCATTCTGTTCGGCTGGCCGAACCAGCTCGTGATGGCCGGGCTCGGCCTCGCGCTGATCGTGACGACGCTGCTCGGCTACCGGATCTGGTGGCGGCAGCGGCCGGCGCCGGGATCGCTGCCTCGTACGGTTGTCCAGTCCTGGCTGCGGCTTGGCTGGGCGGGCAGGGCGGTGGTGGCTGTCGTTGCTGCGGGGATAGGCTGGGCGCTGCCGCTGGTCGGCATCAGCCTCGCGGCCTTCCTGTTGGTCGATCTGGCCCGCTGGCGACTTGCGCGAGCAGCCTAGCCTTGCATTCGATCCGGGGCGGCTCAGCCGCTCCGGATCACGGCCCGCACACCGTCGATCACGAACTGCACTGCCAGCGCGGCGAGGATGACGCCGAGAAGTCGGGTCAGCACGACATTGCCGGTGACCCCGAGCAGGCGCGCGATCGGCACCGCCATCAGGAAGACGACGAGGCAGGAGAGGATCACCAGCCCGCAGATCACGGCGAGCGAGGACAGCATCAGGATATCGCCATTGGCGCGGCCGGCGAGCAGCATCACCGCGGTCAGGGCGCCGGGGCCGGCCATCAGCGGGATTGCCAGCGGAAAGGCGGCGACGTTGCGGATATGATCCTTGGTGATGGCGGTGTCGGCCGTCGCCTGCTTGCGGTCGTTGCGGCGCTCGAACACCATCTCGAACGAGATCCAGAACAGCAGGAAGCCGCCAGCGATACGGAAGGCGGGCAGCGAGACGCCGAGCGCCTTCAGCACGACGTCGCCGGCGAGGCCGAAGAAGGCCATGATGCAGAAGGCGATGATGCAGGCGCGGACCGCGACCTGCCGCCGTTCGCTCGCCGACATGCCGCGCGTCAGCGACAGGAAGATCGGCGCCAGACCCGGCGGATCGAGTGTCACCAGCAGCGTGACGAGGGTGGACGTCAGGAAATCCAGTGTCATGTGAGGACCCCTGCGTTCGCTCGCCAGTGCATTGCCAGTGCGTCACAGAGGCATCAAACTCGGCGACGGCGCAAGCCTTCGGAGGCGCGATGGCGCAGGATCCGCCCAATGCCGTGACCTATCGCCTGAGTCCGCGCAAGGCGCAGGATCAGCTGCTGTGGCTGGTGGGCGGCATCGTCATGGTCGCGGCCATCTTCTATCTCCGTGGAGATGTCCCGCAGAATGGCTTCGATCAGATCGGGCTGGCCTTCGTCGCCATTCTGGTGATCTGGCTGGTGTCCGACCAGTACAGGAAGGCGAAATCCGACCGCTCGCCGCAATTGGTGCTCGACAGCGAGGCGCTTTGCGCTCCCAGCCTTTTCGCCAGCAAGGTGCCCTGGTCGGCGATCCGCGGCTACGAGATCATCTCGACGCGCCATGAGCCGACCGTGCTCGAGCTCGATGTCGTAAGCCCCGAGCGCTTCGGGCCCGTCCGGACCCATCCGGCGAACTGGACCGGAGCCCTCACCGGCAGCACGCGTTTTCGCCTCGAAGTCGGCGATCTCGACGCCTCCGAAGCAGAGATCGCGACGGCGCTGAGGCGCTTCGCCCCGGCGCGCGAAGGCGATTGACCCCCGATACCGGCAGCGATCGCGGCGAGATTGCGGCAGCGTTGCCCGGGTGATTCCGGATCGGTTCGTAGAGTATTGATTTGATTGGCTTTTATTTTCATTGGAGAAGCCGCGCTTTTGCTGGCTTCCCGCGCCGGAATCGGATAGCCAGAAGCCTGAAAAATCAGCGGAATCGGGACTTTTTCCCTTGAGCGAAGACAACGACGACAAGCGCGACGACGGCCCGCAGTTCGGCGGCGACATCAAGCCGATCGCGATTACCGACGAGATGAAGAAGAGCTATCTCGATTACGCGATGAGCGTGATCGTGAGCCGCGCTCTCCCGGACGTCCGCGACGGTCTGAAGCCCGTGCACCGGCGCATCCTGTTCTCGATGCACGAGAACAAGAACCTGCCCGACCGGCCCTATACGAAATGTGCCCGCATCGTCGGCGACACGATGGGTAAGTACCATCCGCACGGCAATCTCGCGGTCTATGACGCGCTGGTGCGCATGGCGCAGGACTTCTCGCTGCGCCTGCCCCTGATCGACGGCCAGGGCAATTTCGGCTCGATGGACGGCGACAGCCCGGCGGCCGATCGCTATACCGAGGCGCGTCTCGACAAGGCGGCGATGCCGCTGCTCGAGGATCTCGACCTCGACACCGTCAACTTCCAGCCGAACTATGACGGCAAGGAGCACGAGCCGACGGTCCTGCCGGCGCGCTATCCGAACCTGCTGGTCAACGGCGCCGGCGGCATCGCCGTCGGCATGGCGACCAATATCCCGCCGCACAATCTCGGCGAGGTCATCGACGCCTGCATCGCGCTGATCGACGATCCGGAGCTCTCGATCGACGACCTGATCGCGGTCGTGCCCGGCCCGGACTTCCCGACCGGCGCCCAGATCATGGGCCGCAGCGGCATCCATTCGGCCTATCACACCGGCCGTGGCTCGATCGTGATGCGCGCCAAGACGCATATCGAGGAGCTGCGCAAGGAGCGCGAGGCGATCATCGTCACCGAGGTTCCCTATCAGGTGAACAAGGCGACCATGGTCGAGAAGATCGCCGATCTCGTCCGCGAGAAGCGGATCGAGGGTATCTCGGACCTGCGCGACGAATCGAATCGCGAGGGCGTCCGCGTCGTCATCGAGATCAAGCGCGACGCCGTCGCTGACGTGGTGCTGAACCAGCTCTACCGCTTCACGCCGCTGCAGACCTCGTTCGGTGCCAACATGGTGGCGCTGACCGGCGGGCGGCCGGAGATCTTGAACCTCAAGGACTTCATCTCCGCCTTCGTCGAGTTCCGCGAGGAAGTCGTCTCGCGGCGCACGCGCTATCTGCTCAACAAGGCGCGCGAGCGCGCCCATGTGCTGTGCGGCCTCGCCACCGCCGTCGCCAATATCGACGAGGTCATCCGGCTGATCCGCACGGCGCCGACACCATCGGCCGCGCATGAGGCGCTGATGGCGCGCGACTGGCCAGCCGACGACATCGCGCCGCTGATCGCGCTGGTCGACGATCCGCGCCATCCGATGAACGCCGACGGCACCTACCGCCTCTCGGATGCGCAGGCCAAGGCGATCCTCGAGCTGCGCCTTGCCCGCCTGACCGCTCTCGGCCGCGACGAGATCGGCGACGAGCTGGAGAAGCTCGCCAAGGAGATTGCTGACTATCTCGATATCTTGCGCTCGCGCGCCCGCATCCAGGAGATCATCAAGGCCGAGCTCCTGGAGGTGAAGACCGCCTTCGCGACGCCGCGCCGCACCGAGATCCACGATTGGGGCTCGGATCTCGACGACGAGGACCTGATCGCCCGGGAGGACATGGTCGTTACGGTCTCCCATGCTGGCTACATCAAGCGCGTGCCGCTCTCGACCTATCGGTCGCAGAAGCGCGGCGGCAAGGGTCGCTCGGGCATGGCGACCCGCGACGAGGATTTCGTCACCCGCCTCTTCGTGGCCGACACGCATACGCCGATCATCTTCTTCTCCTCGCTGGGCCAGGCCTACAAGGAGAAGGTCTGGCGGTTGCCGCTCTCGGCGCCCAATGCCCGCGGCAAGTTCCTCAACAACATGCTGCCGCTGGACAAGGACGAGCGCATCACCACCGTGATGCCGCTGCCGGAGGACGAGGAGAGCTGGGGCCGGCTCGACGTGATGTTCGCCACCAAGAGCGGCAATGTTCGGCGCAACAAGCTCTCCGACTTCGTCCAGGTCAATCGCAACGGCAAGATCGCGATGAAGCTCGACGAGGGCGATTCCATCGTCGACGTGCAGATCTGCTCCGAGCATGACGACGTGCTGCTGACCACCGCCGGCGGCCAGTGCATCCGCTTCGCCGTGCCGGAGGTGCGCGTCTTCAAGGGCCGCGACTCGACCGGCGTGCGCGGCATCAACCTCGCCGATGGCGACGAGGTGATCTCGCTCGCGATCCTGCACCATCTCGACGCGACGCCGGACGAGCGCGCCGCCTATCTCAAGCGCGCCGCCGCCGCCCGCAGGGCGCTGACCGGGGAAGGCGACGAGGCGGCCGAACCGGCGACGGTCGGTGATGCCGAGGAGGCCGGGAGCGACATCGAGCTCGGCCAGGAGAAATACGCCGAGATGGGCGCTGCCGAGCAGTTCATCCTGACCGTATCGGAGAACGGCTACGGCAAGCGTTCGTCGTCCTTCGAGTACCGGGTGACCGGGCGCGGCGGCAAGGGCATCGTCGCCATGGTCGTCAACGACCGCAACGGCAAGCTCGTCGCCTCCTTCCCGGCCGAGGAGAAGGAGCAGATCATGCTCGTCACCGATGGCGGGCAGGTGATCCGTGTGCCGGTCGATGCCGGCCCGAACAACCGCATCCGCATCGCCGGGCGCTCGACGCAGGGCGTCACCGTGTTCAACACCGGCGACGGCGAGAAGGTCGTCTCGGTCGAGCGCATCGGCGAGGAGGCCGAGGAAGAGGGCGAGGCCGGCGAGGCTGAGAATGGCGCGGGCGAGGAGCCGGCCGGGGAGGCGTGAGCCTCCACTCTGCTACGGCGTCGCCCTTCTGCTGAAATTGAAAAGTCCCGGATCGAGCTGTGCTCACCCGGGACTTTTTTGGCTCGCGGCGCGGATAATCTTTCTTTAGCCGGCAGCAGCGCTGGTCTGGATCAGTTCTTCTGTTCAGCGAGGCGGGCGCGTCAGCGCAGCAGTGGGATTGCCGGGCCGATCGGCCGCAGGGCCGCGTCGATCTCTGGCGTGAAGGCGGCGCCGAAGAAGGGGCCGCGCAATTCGAAGGGCACGCGCGCCGAGGTCGTCGTCGAGCTCAGCGCGCCGTTGAGGTCGAGCCAGCGCCGGGTGAGATCGGCGGTGCCGTTGAGGACGACGTTATAGCCTGAGCCTGTGATCTGCGTGTCGGTGACGTAAAGCACGCCGAGGTTGGCGAGCGCGGAGAGCTGCAGGGTCTCGAAGGCGCTCTTGCCCTGGCGCCAGTCGCGCGCGGAGGTCGGTGGCTTCTCCGCCTTGCGCAGTAGATCGGGGAAGGCGATGCCGCGGAACTCGCCTTGCCGGATCGTCAGGCCGGCGCGGCCGGTGAGAGAACTCACAACCTGTTCCAGGCTGTTGCCGATGCCATCGAAGGCGAGCTGACCGGTCGCGGTGCCGCTGAGGCGGGCGAGTGTCGGCAGGTCGTCGGCGACCAGTGCGAGGTTCACCTTCTCGAGGCCGAGCTGCAGCTTGACGTCCGCGCCTGCGGCGACGGGGGTGGCGAGGATGCGGGCACGGGCCGAGCCACCATAAGCCGAAGCGCGCAGCAGGGATGCCTCGAAGCGGCCCTTGCGGATCAGGAGCTGGGCTGCGAGGTCGCCGAAACGCACCGTTCCGATCCGGGCGGAGTCGAGCGAAAGGCGCAGGTCGATATCATTGGTGGTCCAGCCGTCGAACTCGAGCGGCGTGCCCGCATTGTCGCCGCTGGCGGTCGGTGCCGGCGGTTCGGCCTGGCGCAGCAGGCGCCCGAGGTCGAATTCGGCGCCGGCAAGCGTACCGGAGAGCGCCCAGTTCGGCATGGCGCCGTCGAGCTTGAGGGCGCCCTCGAGCTGGTCGCCGTCGACCATCGCGACGACGGAGTCGAGCGCGACGCTCCTCTGGTTGATCTGAGCCTGCGCAGTCAGCTCGACCTGCCGGGCGAGGGACGCGATGCGTGGACGCGGGCCGATCCAGGCCAGGGCGTCGGAGAGCGATTTCGTGTTGAACTCGATCTGACCGCTGGTCGTGTTCTGAGCGACCGAGCGCGTGCCGTTGAGACGCAGATTCAGCAGGCGCGAGCCGAGCGAAAAGGCGGTGCGCGCCCGCTCGCCGGCTACCGGCCAGAGGATGTCGACCTTGGTGGCCTCGCCGCGCCAGGTGAAGGAGCCGGCGAGTGCGACCGGCGCCTGCGCCGTCCGTTCCTCGATCACCAGGTTGACGTCGCGCAGCGTCGTCAGGACCGTGCGGTCGGCGCGCATCATCACGCTACCGGAAGTCAGGACGAGCCTAGTCTGGCCATCGAGCCGCGTAAGATAGCCGAGGACACGATCGAGCCAGCCGGTATAGCCGCCGCCGGATTCGTCGGATGCGACGTCGATCTCCGGGGCGACCAGGTCGATGCGGTCGAAGTCGAGCTGGCCTGCGAGTAGCGGGAGCAGGCGGGTGCGGGCGCGCAGGCGCGCCGCCTTGCCGGCGAGCACGCCCTGTGGATCGGCGAAGGTCACATCGGATAGGCTGATCCTGGGCAGCGGCAGGATCGCGATCTCGGCGCGGCGCATGCCCGTCACCTTGAGGCCGGTACGGGCCTCGATGCCGGCGACGACGGAGCGCTCGACCTGCGACAGGGCAAGGCTCCACGGCCGCAGCCCGAGCGTGAGCAGCAGCGCAGCAGCGGCGGCGAGGCCGATCAGGAGTGCGCGTCGTGACATGGCCTGGTGTATGGCCTTCATCTGCGTGACGGCGGGGCCCCGTCGTCAGGCAATCCGATAACGCGAGCGATTCGACCGGGCGGCCTGCGTATCGTCGCGCGGCAAGGGTTTATTCCTCCGGCCCGGGAATGTCGAGTTCACCGCCCGCCCGGAGGCCGGAAAGCCGGGGAAACATTTCAATTTTCGCGTGAATCCGGCTGTTGCTCGCCGGCGCGGGCGAGTCTCAGCGCCGGATAGATGCCGATCGCCACGATCAGCAGTGCCGCCAGCGCGCCATCCTCGAAGACGCCGCGGGCGGCGTGGCCGTAGACCACCGTGGCGAGGGTGTCGAAGTTGAGCGGGCGCAGCAGCAGCGTCGCCGGCAACTCCTTCATGCAGTCGACGAAGACGAGCAGGGCGGCAGCGGCGATGGCAGGGCGCATCAGCGGCCAATGCAGCCGGCGCAGCAATTCGCGCCTGTCGGCGCCAAGCGAGCGCGCGGCGTCGTCGATGCGCGGCGAGATGCGGGCATAGCCGCTCTCGGCACCGTTTACGGCGATGGTCAGGAAGCGCACCAGATAAGCGATGATCAGGGCGGTGCCGGAGCCGAGCAGCAGCAGGCCAGGGCTGGCGCCGAAGAGGGCGCGGCTGGCGTCGGCGACGAGATTGTCGAAGGCGGCGAGCGGCACCAGCAGTCCGAGCGCCAGCACCGTGCCGGGCAGGACGTAGCCGAGCGAGGCGATGCGGGCGAGCAGCGGCAAGGCGCGCTCACGCCCGAGCCGCAGCGCAGCTGCGATGCAAAGGCCGATCGCGACGACCAGCACCGCAGCGAGCGCCGAGATCGCGACGGTATTGGCGAGCGCTCGCCAGAGCGCTGGGTCAGCCTGAGCGACAAGGTCGCGGCGCCACAACTCGCCGAGCAGATAGTAAAGCGGCAGCACCGCCCCGAACAGTGCCGGCAGGAAGCAGGCGAACGTCGCGACCCAGGCACGCGAACCCGAGAGCCGGATGCGGCCAACCGGCCGCGGCCGCTTCACGGGCAGTGCGAAGCGCCGGGCCCCGCGCGTATGCGCCTCGACGGCTATCAGACCGACCACGACGAGCAGCATGACGCAGGCGATCTGGGTGGCGCCGGCCAGCGAGCCGCGGTTGATCCAGGTGGTGTAGACCGAGATCGTCAGCGAGCGGACGCCGAGATATTCGCTGGCGCCGATGTCGTTCAGCGTCTCGAGCAAAGCGAGAGTCAGGCCGGCGGCGAGGGCGGGGCGGGCCATCGGCAGGCCGATGCGCCAGAACAGCGGCCAGCGCCTGGTGCCGAGCGTGCGGGCGGATTCGATCAGCGCGGCGCTCTGCATCGAGAAGAGCGCGCGCACGCTGAGATAGACATAAGGATAGAGCACGAGCCCGAGGATCAGGATCGCGCCCGGCAGGTTGCGCGGATCGGGAAACCAGTAGTCGCGCAACGAGCGCCAGCCGGTCAGCGCGCGGAGAGCGGTCTGGAACGGCCCCTGGAAGCCGAGGATTTCGACGTAGACGTAAGCCGTGATGTAGGTCGGCAGCGCCAGCGGCAGCACCAGCAGCCATTCCAGGCTGCGGCGGCCGGGAAACTCATACTGCGTCACCAGCCAGGCGGCGCCGGTGCCGACCGCTCCGCAGAACAGGGCCACGCCGGCAAGCAGGAGCGCGGTGTTCCAGAGCGCAACGGGCAGGACGTTGGCGGCCAAATGCGGCCAGACCGTCAGCGCCTCGCGCGACAAAGCGGTGAAGATGAGAGCCAGCACCGGGAGCGCGACGAGGGCCGCCGCGGCCACCGCGACGTATAGAAGACGCGTCGACGGCCGCCAGCTGGTCGCAGGCGGCCGTTCTGCAGATGTCGCGGATGCGTTCAGGCTCAATTGTCGAAGCCGACCTTATCGACGAGCTCGGACGCGGCCTTGCGGTTCTTGGCGACGTCACCAAGCGGGGTCGTGTCGGGCGTCAGCGCGCCAAGCAGCTTGACCGCGGCGGCTTCCTTGACGTCGGCATTGACCGGATACTCGAAATTGCCGTCGGCGTAGAGGTGCTGCGCCTTCTCGCCGAGCATGTATTCGACCAGCTTGACGGCGTTCTCCTTGTTCGGGGCGTTCTTGGCGATCGCCGCAGCCGAGACGTTCACATGGGTGCCGCCGCCGGCAAAGGTGGTCTTCAGCGGCTTGATCGCCTCGTACCAGCCCTTCTGCTCGTTCGTCGCCTTGCTCATCAGGCCGATATAGTAGGTGTTGATGATGGCGATGTCGCACTGGCCCGAAAGAATGTCGCGAGCGACGTCGCGGTCGCCGCCGCCGGGCTTGCGGGCGGTGTTGGCCTTGACCGCCTTCAGGAAGGCTTCGGTCTTCTCTGCGCCGTTGCGGGCGAGATAGGCGGCAAAGAAGGCGTTGTTGTAGGGATGCTGGCCGGCGCGAATGCAGAACTTGCCCTTCCATTTCGGGTCGGCGAGTTCGTCATAGGTGATCGCGTCCTGCTTCACCCGGTCCTTCGAGACGACGACGATGCGGGCGCGCTGGGTCAGCGTGACCCAGTTGTTGCCGGCGCCGCGCAGAGCCGCGGGAACGGTCTTGTCGACCAGTGCCGACTGCACCGGCTGGGTGATACCCGCATCGGCGGCCGCCTGGATCTCGCCGACATCGACGACGAGCATCACGTCGGCCGGGCTGTTGGCGCCCTCGGCCTGGATGCGCTGCTGCAGGCCGTCCTTGAGGAAGACCGCGTTGACCTTGATGCCGGTGTCCTTGGTGAAGGCCTCGATGACCGGATTGAGCAGGGCCGGCTCGCGCGTCGTGTAGAGGTTGACGCTCTGCGCGAGGGCCGGGGCCGCCAGCAGGCAGGACGCCAGGGCTGTCGCGCCAAGCACGGTCTTGATGGTCATGTTTCGCTCCTTCGGGCGGGACTATGAAAATCGGCCATTGGGAGGGAGCGGTAGTGCGCCAAATCAGGGCGGTCAAGGGTAATATCCCTTTTGTTTCAATGTGTTATATGAGTTCTAAACTAGATTCTTATTAGATGAATTCTAATCTATGAGCCTTGATGTCACCGCTGAGATTCACCCCCAGATCATTGGATGATTCAAAAGTCGTAAGACTTCAACGGCTTGGTCGCGAGGCCTTGCCGCTCGCCATGATGGCTGGAGCAGGTGCGTGACTCGCCGGGATTGTTTCAGTTCGTCCATTCGACATCCGGCTCGATGTCGGGATCGTGAGCAACTGGCGGTGTCCGGGTACACGCCGGGATTGCAGGTGGAGTGGCAACCGATGCTGTCGCGAGCCTCAATGTCGTGACTTTTCCGCAACATCGGCAGCTATTGCAGCGTCACGGCGGCGGCTTGCCACGATTGCCGCGAAGCCGCCACAAAGCGGCCCCAGCTGCAAACTTCAGTAACTATCTGAGATACGGAAGAATTAAGCCCCTTCAGGCAGGATGCGGAGCAGAAAAATGCTTCGCGGCCCGCTCGGGGGCGGATGATTGCACCAACGGGCGGCGGCGTGGCACATCTGGCGCCCGCCAGGTGGGGTGGCGGGACAGAGTTTGAATGGACGCGCGCGTATTCGATAAGTCGAAGCTGCCCAGCCGGCACGTCAGTGTCGGGCCGGCCCGTGCTCCGCATCGCTCCTATTATTACGCGATGGGCATGACCGCGAAGCAGATCGCGCAGCCCTTCGTCGGCGTCGCCTCCTGCTGGAACGAGGCTGCTCCCTGCAACATCGCCCTGATGCGCCAGGCCCAGGCCGTGAAGAAGGGCGTCGCCTCGGCGAACGGCACGCCGCGCGAGTTCTGCACGATCACCGTGACCGATGGCATCGCCATGGGCCACCAGGGCATGAAGTCGTCGCTGGCTTCGCGCGAGGTCATCGCCGACTCCGTCGAGCTCACCATGCGCGGCCATTGCTATGACGCGCTGGTCGGCCTCGCCGGCTGCGACAAGTCGCTGCCCGGCATGATGATGGCGATGGTGCGCCTCAACGTGCCCTCGATCTTCATCTATGGCGGCTCGATCCTGCCCGGCAATTTCAAGGGCCAGCCGGTCACCATCCAGGACGTGTTCGAGGCGGTCGGCAAGCATTCTGTCGGCGCGATGTCGGACGAGGACCTGAAGGAGCTCGAGGAGGTCGCCTGTCCGTCCTCCGGCTCGTGCGGCGCCCAGTTCACCGCCAACACCATGGCGACCGTCGCCGAGGCGATCGGCCTGGCGCTGCCCTATAGCTGCGGCGCGCCGGCGCCCTACGATGTCCGCGACACCTTCTGCTACACCGCCGGCGAGATGGTGATGGACCTGATCGCCCGGAACATCCGCCCGCGCGACATCGTCACCCGCAAGGCGCTGGAGAATGCGGCGATGGTCGTCGCAGCCTCGGGCGGCTCGACCAATGCGGCGCTGCACCTGCCGGCGATCGCGCATGAATGCGGGATCGACTTCGACCTGTTCGCCGTCGCCGAGATCTTCAAGAAGACGCCCTACGTCGCCGACCTTAAGCCGGGCGGCAAATACGTCGCCAAGGACATGTTCGAAGTCGGCGGCATCCCGCTGCTGATGAAGACGCTGCTCGACAATGGCTATCTGCACGGCGACTGCATGACCGTGACCGGCCGCACCATCGCCGAGAACCTCGCCTCGGTGAAGTGGAACGACAAGCAGGACGTCGTCCATCCCGCCAACAAGCCGATCACGCAGACCGGCGGCGTCGTCGGTCTCGAGGGCAATCTCGCGCCGGAGGGCGCGATCGTGAAGATCGCCGGCATGCCGGCCGAGAGCCTAGTCTTCGCCGGCCCGGCGCGCTGCTTCGACTGCGAGGAAGACGCCTTCAAGGCCGTCACTAACCGCGACTATAAGATCGGTGACGTGCTCGTGATCCGTTATGAGGGGCCCAAGGGCGGCCCGGGCATGCGCGAGATGCTGGCGACCACCGCTGCGCTTTACGGCCAGGGCATGGGCGACAAGGTCGCGCTGATCACCGACGGCCGCTTCTCGGGTGCGACCCGTGGTTTCTGCGTCGGCCATGTCGGCCCCGAGGCCGCCGTCGGCGGGCCGATCGGCCTGATCCGCGACGGTGACATCATCGAGCTCGACGCCATCACAGGAAAGCTCGCAGTCCGCCTTTCTGATGCCGAACTTGAAGAGCGTCGTAAGGCTTGGACGCCGCGCCAGACGGACTACAGGTCGGGCGCGCTTTGGAAATACGCGCAGACGGTCGGATCCGCCAAGGGCGGCGCCGTCACCCATCCGGGAGGCGCAGCCGAGACACAGTGCTATGCGGATATCTGAGGCCATCATTGCCGGAGCATTGCTTGCTCTGGGCTGCCAGCAGGCAGCCTGGGCGCAGAATGCGCCCGTGGAGCGCGTGCCGCTGCCGCCGCTCCCGATTCCAGGCGCCGCGCTGCCGGAGCCGGAGATGGACAACCGCGTCGCGCCCGCGCCGCTCGCTCCCGGCCGTGGCGCGATCGCGCCTGCCCCGAGCGGGCCAGCTGCCCACACCGCCTTGCCGATCGCCCCGTTCAGCAGCGCCCGCGACGCGCTGAAGGCCTGGATGCGCGATTCGACCGCCGGCGACCAGGCCGGGGCGGTCAAGGCGCTCGAATACGCAGCGGCTCAGGGTCATCTCGCCGCGCAGTTCAAGCTCGGTCGGGTCTATGCCAGCGGTGACGGCGTTCCGACCAATGATCTCAAGGCCTTCGAGTATTTCTCGAAGATCGCGGACGAGAATGCGGACGAGATGCCGGGCACCTCGGACGGGCGCATCGTCGCGGCTGCCTTCGTCGCGCTCGGCGGCTATTTCCTCGACGGGATCAAGGGCAGCTATGTGAAGCCCAACCCCGATCGCGCCTTCGACATGTTCCACTACGCCGCCTCCTATTTCGGCGACCCGGACGGCCAGTACAATCTCGCCCGGCTCTATCTCAACGGCACCGGTGTAGCGCGTGATCCGCGCCAGGCGGCGCGCTGGATGAAGCTCGCGGCCGAGAAGGGCCATGCCCCGGCGCGTGCCGTCTTCGGGGACATGCTGCTGCGCGGCGGCGACGGGGTGCCACGTCACCCGATCATGGGCCTGATGTGGCTGGCACTGGCCCGCGAGGGCGCCGACACTGCTCGTGAGGGCTGGATCGTCGAGCGCTACGACGCCGCTTTCGCCAATGCGAGCGCGGGTGACCGGACGGCCGCGCTGGCACTGGTCGAGCGCCAGCACATCCGCGCCGAGCGGCGCTGACCATCTCTGCATCCAGCCCTTGCTGGGCGACGTAACCGAGGTATCGAATCTCGGAGTTTTCGCCATGCGCGACGCCGCATTGTTCAGCCTCATCGCCGTCTGCGCGGCGCTCGCCATTCATGATGCCGGTGCGCAGGAGCGTTTCGAAGACTGGCCGTTGCTGACGAACCCGTTCCCGAGCACGGGCGGCGGCGGAATCATGATCCACGACTACGATCCCGTCGTCTCCGGCGGCAAGTGCACGACGAAGTTCCGGGCAGTCGAGCCTGGTGGCGCGACCTATCACAACCTGATCGAGTTCGAGGCGGCAGAGACCCAAGGTGGAGTGCTCTGCGCGAACGGGAAATGGCGCTCGGCGGACGGAAGCGCCAATGGCACGACGCCGTTCCGAGTGTTCATCAAGGATGGCGTCAGGCGCGGCTCGCCTCAATAGCGGGAGAGCTGTTATCCCTCGAAGGCGTCCATCAGCGTGACGATGCAATCCTGCCGCTGATGCCGGTTGATCTGCGGCACCAGCCGAGTGAAGTGCTCGCTCCGGCAATGCGCATCCAGCGCCGCACGATCGGGCCATTGCTCGACAAAGACGAAATGGCCGGGATCCTTCTGGTCGATGAAGAGATCATAGGACAGGCAGAGCGGCTCAGCCCGCGTTTTCTCGACCAGTTCGCGATAGAGCGGTGTCACCAGCTCGATGGCTTCAGGCTTGATGAAGTCCTGGGCGATGACCTTCAGCACGCTCAGTTCAGCTCGATCAGCACCGGGACATGGTCCGAGGCCTTGTCCCAGCCGCGGACATGCTTGGCGATCGAGACCGCGCCGAGCCTGTCGGCCGCCTGCGGCGAGAGCAGGAGGTGATCGATACGGATGCCATTGTTCCGTTGCCAGGCGCCGGCCTGATAATCCCAGAAGGTGTAGAGGCCGGGCGCGTCGGTAGTGGCGCGCAGCGCCTCGGTGAAGCCGAGGCTCTGCAGCTTGCGGAAAGCGGTGCGGGTCGGCGGCAGGAAGAGCGCGTCGCCGGTCCAGGCGGCGGGATCGCGAGCGTCGCGCGGCTCGGGGATGACATTGTAGTCGCCGGCCAGCACCAGCGGCTCCTCATGCGCCAGCAGGCCCTTGGCATGGACCGCGAGCCGCTCCATCCAGGCGAGCTTGTAGGGGTATTTCTCGGTGTTCGGCGGATTGCCGTTGGGCAGGTAGATCGAGGCGAGCCGCACAACGCCGTCACCATGCGGCAGCACGCCTTCGAGATAGCGCGCCTGCTCGTCGCCATCGTCGCCGGGCAGGCCGCGGCGGACATCCTCGAGCGCGCTACGCGAAATGATGGCGACGCCGTTGAAGCCCTTCTGGCCATGGATCGCGACCTGCCAGCCGGCTTCCTCGATCTCGGCGCGCGGGAAGTCGGCGTCGACGCATTTCAGCTCCTGCAGGCAGAGCGCGTCGGGCTCGGCTTCCTTCAGGAAGGCGAGCACATGGGTCAGCCGCTGGCGGATCGAATTGACGTTCCAGGTGGCGATGCGCACGGGCCGGCTCCGATTCAGACGAGCGCAGACTAAGAGCCGGCCGGGCCGTCAATGCAAGTCAGCAGCAATCATAAAAAACCTCCCGGCCAGGGCCGGGAGGTTCTGATCTCTCAGTGTATCGTGCTGCGCCTTACGGGCAGGCGCGAACCACGCCGCCGGAGGCGATATAGGTGCCGGTCTGCGGGTCGTAGCTGCGGAAGCGGCGCGAGCAATAGGCGATCGCGTCCGCGTCCGGCTCGACGTAGACGCGCGAGGGCGGCGGCACCGGCTCGGCATAGACCGGGCCGGGGGCGAGCAGGGCGCCGGCGGCAAGAGCGCCAAGCGCGCCCGCGGCAATGCCGGCTCCGACGGCCGCGCCGCGGTTATAGCGATAGCCGCGGCCGTAATAGCCATAGCGCGGGCCGTAATAGCGGCGGTACTGCACCTGCTCGACGAGATTGGTCGAACCGGCGGTCGCAACGCTCGCCTGGGCCGGCGCGAGCGGGGCGGCGGCAGCCGGCGTGGCCAGAGCAAAGCCACCAGCGAGGGCGGCGGCGATCATCGTCGTCCTGATCATCTCGAACTCCTTGTCCCTCCCGGCCGGGAGGATTCTTCGGGCGAACTCATCGGCTGCCCGAGCAAAGTCACCATAGCTGCGGAAGTAAACGCAAAACGCGGCGAAATTTCAACGACTTCCGGCATCTTTCTGCATTTTTCGGCTTGCGTGCGCCGGTAACAGGCCCCATCTGGCGGACCATTCTGCACTGCATCATCGATCCGGGAGACCCATGTCACACTCCGCCGAACCCGCCGACCTTCCCGCCAACGGGCCGCTCAAGCCATTGCCGATGGTGATCTTCGCCTCGCGTTGGCTGCAGGTGCCGCTCTATCTCGGGCTGATCGTGGCGCAGTGCGTCTACGTCTTCCTGTTCCTCAAGGAGCTCTGGCACCTGGTCAACCACGCCTTCGACTTCAGCGAGCAGCAGATCATGCTGGTCGTGCTGGGGCTGATCGACGTGGTGATGATCTCCAACCTGCTGATCATGGTGATCGTCGGCGGCTACGAGACCTTTGTTTCGCGCCTTCGGCTGCACAACCACCCCGACCAGCCGGAATGGCTCAGCCACGTCAACGCCTCGATCCTCAAGATCAAGCTCGCCATGGCGATCATCGGCATCTCCTCGATCCATCTGCTGCGGACCTTCATCGAGGCCGGCAATATCGGCGGGCCGACGGCGACGAACTACACGACCACGGGCGTGCTGCTGCAGACGCTGATCCACACCATCTTCATCTTCTCGGCGCTGGGCATCGCCTGGGTCGACCGGATGACGCTGGCGCCCGGCAAGGGGCATTGAGGATCATTCGCCAGTCTCGGCAACGATGTCGACGAGGCGCCGAGGGGTCGTCCAATGGACGGCCCGCCAACCGGCTTGCCGGGCGGCGCTGACATTCTCGATGGTATCGTCGATCAGCAGGAGCGCCCCGGATGGCGCACCCAAATCCCGCTCGATGTGACGATAGAAGGCGGAATCGGGCTTTCGGGCGCCGATCGCTGCCGAATAGTAGAAGCGGTCGACATGGCCTGCGAGGCTTAGCCGTTCCGAAAGATAGCGTGCGCGCAGATGCTCCTGATTGCTCGCCAGGGCGACGGTCAGGCCGTTGCGACGCAGCGTCGCGATGTCCTGCAGCACGGCCTCCTCCAGCCGTGCGTCGCGCGCGAACCAGTACTCCAGCAGAGCCTCGCTACTCACCGAAGGAGCGATCTCGGCCAGGACCGGCGCAAGCGTTTCACACAGTCCGGCGCGGCCTGTGACGACGTCGGTCCAGTGCTGGGTAAAGAACTGCCGCTGAAGCAGCTCGGGCGCGATGCCGAGATCGCGCTCGAGATCATGGCTCCAGTGCAGCCCATCCTTAGGCCGCCCGGTGACCAGCACGCCGTCGACATCGACGAGGACGGCGCGGATCACATCTAGCCTCGTGCCCGCCTCGGCGGCAGGCCCTTGATCAATGGCGAGGCGAGACCGGGCGCGGTCTCGACGCCGAGCGCGGGCAGGGCCAGTGTGCGCTGGCCGCGAAAATCGACATGGCAGACGAGGAGGCCGCGCTCCTCGATATAACCGATCAGGCGGCGCGCCCGGCTCGGCGAATGGCTGCCATAGGCTTCGGCCAGCTCGGCGTCGGAGGGGCAGGGCGCGCCTTCGATCGCACTGCGGGCGATGAACAGGAAGAGCCCGTGCAGATCCTCGGGCAGGGTCTCAGCGGCCGTCAGCGCCTTCTCCCAGGCATCGGAGGACAGGACCTCCTCGCTCGCTCCGGCGCGGGCGACGGCGAGGCGCTTGCGGAAGGCGTCCAGGGTGGTCTCCGGGCCGCTGACGCGGCGCATGCGGCAGCGCACGGTGAAATCCTGGTAGAGCACGGCGACCGGCCGGTCGCGCGCCTCGGGATCGTCAAGCAGTTCATTGAGGATCTCGACCAGCGCCGCGGCGCGCTCGGCGGGATCCATCTCGATCTCGGGCTCGGGCGGCGGCACCGGCTGGTGCGTTTCGATGCGGCGGATGATCTCGGGCGCCACCGCCGGCCGCGGGCGCGGCTGCTTCGGCCAGGGGGCCGGTGCCGCCTCGTCGTCGCCTGCGGTGAAGATCAGCTTGCTGGCATCCTCGGGGGCCTGCTCGGGCAGTGGCATCAGGCCGGGCGCGCCGCCGCGATCGACCGAGGCGACCGGTCCGATCCGGACTGGCAGCGGCTTCTTCGAGAGGGCCGGCCCAAGCGCGACGAACTGGCCGCGTTCGAGATCGCGAAACATCTCGGCTTGGCGCCGGTCCATGCCGAGCAAATCGGCGGCGCGCTGCATGTCGATGTCGAGGAAGGTGCGGCCCATCAGGAAGTTGGAGGCCTCGGCCGCAACGTTCTTGGCGAGCTTGGCGAGGCGCTGCGTCGCGATCACGCCGGCAAGACCGCGCTTGCGACCCCGGCACATCAGATTGGTCATCGCGCCCAGCGAGAGGCGGCGCGCCTCGTCGGAGGCCTCGCCCGCCATCACCGGCGCGAAGAGCTGGGCTTCGTCGACCACGACCAGCATCGGATACCAATGGGCGCGGTCGATATCGAAGAGCCCGCCGAGGAAGGCGGCGGTGGCGCGCAGCTGCTCGTCGGCGTCGAGCTCCTCGAGGTTGAGCACCACCGAGACGCGGTGCTGGCGCACGCGCAGTGCGATCTTCTGCAGTTCGACGGGGCTCGCTGTCCCGTCGACCACGACATGGCCGAACTGGTCGGCCAGCGAGACGAAGTCGCCCTCGGGATCGACAATAGCCTGCTGCACCAGCGGCGCACTCTGTTCGAGCAGCCGACGCAGCAGATGCGACTTGCCCGAGCCGGAATTGCCCTGGACCAGCAGACGCGTCGCCAGCAGTTCGGCGAGGTCGAGCTCAGCGGGCTCGCCGCCGCGCGTCGACCCCATGTCGATGCCAGTCTTCATGCCGGGAATCCAGGCCGCTCCTTGCCGTGGCGGAAAACGCAAGGCGGCGCTTCTAGCACGCCCGCCGGCAGTCAAGGCAAGGCCTGGCCTGCATTCCACAGCTTTGCGTGGCGCGGGGCAGGCCTCTGGTCAGCGCCGCCGCAGGACCATGCCGCCATGATGTAGCGTGTCCGCGTCGACGAAGGTGCCGTCGGCGGTGAAGCCGGTGTCGTCCCAGTATTCGATATAGCTGCCGGTGACCTTGTAGCGGCCGCGATAGGCGCTCTCGCGATTGCCGCGTGCCTCGTCATAGCGGCCATTCGGCAGCAGCTCGTGGCGGACATGATTGTCGGCGGTGACCCACATGCCGACATAGGGATGGCTCTGTGGGGTCTCGGTGGCGGCTGCCTGGGTGGTCATCATGCGGGTGGATCCTTCAGGTCCATTCTGGATGGTGGTGGCAAGACCGATGCCGGCGGCCAGCAGCAGCGAGGCGTTCACGAGCAAGCTGTTCATGATCATGCCTTTCACTGTTTGCGGCGTTCGGCGAAGAGCTCCGACAGTGCCTGTGACGCTGCGATCGCCCGCGAGATCCCGGCCGGCACGGTGATCAGGTAGACGATCTCCTTCAGCTCTGCCTCGGGCACGCCGATGTTGACGGCGTAGCCGGCATGGACCTTCATGAAGGCGGTCTGACCGGTCGCGGCGAAGGCTGCGACCGCTGCGAGCTGGCGCGTGCGGCTGTCAAGGCCGGTCCGCGACCAGACATCGCCGAGCGCATAGGCCTCGGTCGCCTCGGCGAGGAATGGAAACTCCTGCCGCATGCGTTCCAGCGCCTGCTGCGGCTCGCCCTTGTTCAGACTGCCGACGACAGCCTCGCCGCGCTTGCGCCGTTCGTCGCTCGACTCGGCGTTGGCGGGTACGGGCATCGCCGCGATGGCGAAGGCTGCCGCGGCGGTTCGCAACGGGGATGAGATGGATTGGATCATCGCGTCCTCCTCAACGGGTGGCGGTGGGGCGGACGACGATCTCGTTGACGTCGACATCGTCCGGCTGCTCGATCGCGAAGCGCACGGCACGGCCGATGGCATCGGGCTGGAGCGCGATGGCGCGGTAGCCGCGCATCAGTTCCGCTGCGGCCGGGTCGGTGATCGTGCCGGCGAGCTCGCTCTCGACGACGCCAGGATGGATGCAGGTGACGCGCAGGTCGGAATGTTCCTGGCGCAGACCGTCGGAGATGGCCCGCACCGCGTATTTCGTCGCGCAGTAGACGGCCGCCGTCGGCGAAACCGCGAGGGCGCCGATCGAGGCGATGTTGACGATCTGACCGGAGCCGCGCGCCAGCATCTGCGGCAGCACCGCGGCGATGCCGTAGAGCACGCCCTTGATGTTGACGTCGATCATCCGGTCCCACTCGTCGACCTTGAGCGAGGCCATCAGCGAGAGCGGCATCACGCCGGCATTGTTGACGATGACGTCGACGCGACCGAAGGCCTCGTGCGCCGCCTGGGCGAAGGCGGCGACATCGGCGCGGTCGGTGACGTCGAGTCGGCGGGTGCGCACTTCGCCGCCGTGCGCATTGAGCTCTTCGGCGAGGGTGTCGAGGCGCTCCGTGCGCCTTGCGCCGAGCATCAGCTTCGCTCCGGCGGCCGAAAGCTCGCGGGCGATGCCGGCGCCGATGCCACTGGAGGCGCCGGTGATGAGAACGACCTTGTCGATAGCCATATCTGCTCCGTCTGGTTGTTTCGTGAACCGCGATGTTGCGGTTGCCCGAAAGCTAGGAGCAGGTCATTGTCGCGATAAGTCGCGCATTCCTTTCCAGTCTGGAGAGTTTTTCTAACCAATGGAGATGGACCTCAACGCACTCGCCGTGTTCGCGCTTGTCGCAGAGGAGAAGAGCTTTCGCGGCGCGGCTGACCGTGTCGGCGTGACGCGCTCGGCGGTCAGCCAGACGATCCGCAAGCTGGAAGAGCGGCTCGGGATCGCGCTGGTGCAGCGGACGACGCGTAGCGTCAGCCTGACCGAAGCAGGTGAGCGTCTTCTCGCCGATCTTTCGCCTGCGTTGTTCGAGGTCCGCGCCGCCGTCGAGGCGACGCGTGACCTGCGCGCCGGGCCGCGCGGGCGCCTGCGTCTTGCAGTGTCGTCGATCGCCGAGCGCTTCCTGTCGGGCACGTTCCTGGCGAGCTTCATCGCGGCCAACCCCGAGGTCGAGCTCGACATCACCGTGACCGACGAGGAGTTCGACATCGTCGCGGCCGGATACGATGCCGGCGTCAGGCTCGGCGAGGTGATCGAGCAGGACATGATCGCCGTCTCGATCGGTGGCGAGGAGCGCCAGCTCGCCGTCTGCTCGCCCAGTTATCGCGAGCGCTTCGGCGTGCCCTCGCATCCACGCGAGCTGGCGGCGCATCGCTGCATCGGCTGGCGGCCGGGGCCAAGGCTGCCGCCTTATCGCTGGGAGTTCGCCGAGGACGGCAAGGAGTTCAGCGTCGCCGTCGCGCCGGAGATCACGACCAGCGACATGGCGCTGATGATCAAGCTCGCGGTTGCCGGCGCCGGCATCACCTTCGGCATGGAGGAGAGCTTTCGGCCGGCGATCGCGCGTGGCGAGTTGGTGCCGCTGCTGGAGGAGTACAGCCCGTATTTCGCAGGCTTCTATCTCTATTATCCCAGTCGCCGTGCCATGGCGCCGAAGCTGCGCGCGCTCGTCGAGCATCTGCGCGGCTTCGATTGGAGCAGGCGCCAGGCGACGGCCCGAACGGGATCGGCTATGCTCTGATTCCAGGCGCTGCCCGCGCCTCCACCCTCCATCAGGGAAGCACGTTGCCGTGCAGGGTATCTCCATCATCGAACCGACTGTTCGAGCGCTGCGCATAAGGAGGGGTTGCGGACGAGGCTCGCATCAGGAGGTCCATCGATGAAGCTTTCCGCACCCGTTTATCGCCTGAAGCGCAAGGCCAAGGAGCTGGCGCGCAAGGACGATATCCCGCTCCATCTCGCGCTCGACCGCGTCGCCATCGGCGAAGGCTTCGGCAGGTGGAGCCTGCTCGCCGCCAAATCGGCCGAAATCCAATCCGCCGAAGGGCTGCTGGCCCACCTGGAGCCGGGCGATCTGCTATTGATCGGCGCGAGGCCGGGACATGGCAAGACGCTGCTCAGCCTCCAGCTCGCGGTCGAGGCGATGAAGGCCGGCCGCCGCGCGATCTTCTTCACCCTGGAATATACGGCCAGGGATGTGCTCGGGCGCTTCCGGGCGCTCGGCGTCGATCCCGCCCAATTCGAGGGGCTGTTCTCCTTCGACGATTCGGCCGCGATCAGCGCTGACCACATCATGCGGTCGCTGGCGGAGGCGCCGCGCGGCACGCTGGCGATCGTCGATTACCTGCAAGTGCTCGACCAGAAGCGCGGCAATCCCGAGCTGATGGTCCAGATCCAGGCGCTCAAGGCCTTCGCGCAGGCGAGGGGCGTGATCCTGGCCTTCATCTCGCAGATCGACCGCTCTTACGATCCCGCGCTGAAGCCCTGCCCGGACCTGAGCGATATCCGCCTGCCGAACCCGCTTGATCTCTCGCTGTTCAGCAAGAGCTGCTTCCTGAACGAGGGCGAGATGCGCTTCCAGGCGGCGGGCTAAAGGCCTGCAGAACCTCGAAAATTCGTCGTCACTCCGGCGCTTCGCTGTGGCCGGAATGACGGCGTGGACAATGGATGAGGTTCAACGCGGACAGGCGTGCGTCCGCTCGGCGCGCTGGATGTCGGCGATGATGCGGCGCTGAGTGGGCGAGAGCGGCACGTCCTCGACATTGTCGTACTGGCAGCCGGCATTGCCGAAGGCGCTGATGCCGCGCTGGGTGCGGAAGCAGTAGCCCTGCGCCTTGTAGATCTCGTTGCGCTGGTACCAGAGGTCCTCGCAGCTCTGGGCGGCCGCGGGGGTCGCGGTGGCGAAGAACGGCAGGGCGATGCCGAGAGCGAGAACGGGAAGGAGCAGCTTCGACATGACGACCTCTTGCGGTGCGAACGCTATGTTGTCGCCCTTTGCGGACGCGACAAGTCTTTTCGCTCGCTGCCATGGCGGGATCACGATCTTGTTGCAGGAGAGTGCGGCCGCTCCGCTGGCAAAGCTGTGAATTGACGCAACCTCGCCTGCAGAGGACAAGAATTGCCGGATTTGCAACCTTTTTGCCTCTCACACCGAGACGAGCCGGGCGTTTGCCAAATTGCCGCAGGGATCGCCTGCGGCACTGCGCGCAAGTGCCATCATCGGGTATGTTCCTCCCGACAAACAATGATAGTGCGCGCGAATCGCGCCCTGGAAAGGACCGTCGTCATGATCTTCTCTTCGCTGCGCCGTCTGGCGCTCGCCGGCATCGCCGCTTGTGCGCTTGGCGTTGCCGTCGCGCCGGCTCAGGCCCAGTCGCTCTCGGCGGAGCAACGCAGCGCCGTGGTCGAGTTGATCAAGGAGACGCTGCTGAAGAATCCGGAGCTGATCCAGGAGGCGCTGGTCGAGCTCGAGAAGCGCAACCAGGTTGCGCAGGTCGAGGCGCAGCGCAATGCGCTCTCGGCCGAGAAGGCCAGCCTGACCGACCCCGCGACCTCGGTGATCGCCGGCAACCCGCAGGGCGACGTCACCCTGGTCGAGTTCATGGATTACAATTGCGGCTTCTGCAAAAGGGCGATGGAGGATGTCCGCGCCCTCGCCAAGGATGACCCCAAGCTCAAGGTCGTGATCAAGGACTTCCCGATCCTTGGCCCTGACTCGGTCGAGGCCAGCCGTGTCGCCATCGCCGTGAAGAACCAGCTCCAGGGCCAGAAGTACTGGGACTTCCATCTCAAACTGATGGCGACCAAGGGCCGGGTCAACGGCGCCAAGGCGATGGAGATCGCCAAGGAGGCCGGGGCCGACATCGAGCGCGTCAAGAAGGAGATCGACGCTCCGGCGACGCGCGCCGTGATCGAGCAGACGGTCGCGCTCGGCGACCGGCTCGGCCTTACCGGCACGCCGGCCTTCATCGTCGGCGACGAGGTGGTGTTCGGCGCGGTCGGCCAGGCGGCGCTGAAGCAGAAGATCGAGGCCGTCCGCAAATGCGGCAAGGCGACCTGCAGCGGCTGAGGCCGCCTGAGCAGGATTTTCTGCGCTGTTCCTGTGGAATAGCCGCGATTTGCATAGGCAAGGCGCCCACAGGGCGCCTTCGCCCTTTTCCTGACCCGCCAATCCGGGTAAAGACGCGCGACATCGCGAGGCTGCCGGCTTGATCCGGTGCCATTCATTCGCATATGCGCATCCTCTTCGGGACCTGCCGTCCCGCCCATCGAGCTCACGAAGACGGTGAAATCCGCCATGGCGACCAAGAGCCCCATCGATCCCGAACTCGTGCGCGAAATGGCGCAACTGATCAACGAGACCGATCTGACCGAAATCGAGGTGCAGAAGGGCGACCTGCGCATCCGCGTCGCCCGCACCATCACCGCGACCGTGATGGCTCCGGTCGCGGCTGCGCCGGCCTTCGCTGCTGCGCCGGCTGCCGCCGCAGTTGCCGTTGCAGCTCCGACCGACGCCAAGGCCGCTGCGGCCCACCCGGGCACGGTCAACTCGCCGATGGTCGGCACCGCCTATCGCCGGCCCTCGCCGGAGGCCAAGCCGTTCATCGAGGTCGGCCAGGAGGTGAAGGCTGGTGAGCGCGTGCTGCTCGTCGAAGCCATGAAGACCTTCAACGATATCGTCGCCCCGCGCGCCGGCAAGGTCGTCGCGATCCTGGTCGAGGACGGCCAGCCGGTCGAATACGGCGAGCCCCTGCTGGTGATCGAGTGAGGCCGGCGCCGGACGGGAGCGGGCTGAAGATGTTCGACAAGATCCTGATCGCCAATCGCGGCGAGATCGCGCTGCGGGTGCTGCGAGCCGCCAAGGAACTCGGCATCGCGACGGTCGCGGTGCATTCGACGGCCGACGCCAACGCCATGCATGTGCGCCTCGCCGATGAGAGCGTCTGCATCGGTCCGCCGCCGGCGCGCGAGAGCTATCTCAACATTCCCGCTCTGATCGCGGCCTGCGAGATCACCGGGGCGGATGCGGTCCATCCCGGTTACGGCTTCCTCTCCGAGAACGCCCGCTTCGCCGAGATCCTGGAGCGGCACAACATCGCCTTCATCGGCCCCAAGGCCGAGCATATCCGCAGCATGGGCGACAAGATCGAGGCCAAGCGTACCGCCAAGCGCCTCGGCATCCCGTGCGTGCCGGGTTCGGAAGGCGGCGTCGCCGATGACGAGGAGGCGCTGCGCATCATTCGCGAGATCGGCCTGCCCGTCATCATCAAGGCGGCGTCCGGCGGCGGCGGCAAGGGCATGAAGGTCGTCCGCAGCGAGGACGAGGTGTCCGTCATGCTCGCCACGGCCCGCAGCGAAGCCAAGGCCAATTTCGGCGACGATGCCGTCTACATCGAGAAATACCTCGAGAAGCCGCGTCATATCGAGATCCAGGTGCTCGGCGACGGCAAGGGCCGGGCGATCCATCTCGGCGAGCGCGACTGCTCGCTGCAGCGTCGCCACCAGAAGGTCTGGGAGGAGGGGCCGTCGCCTGCGCTCAACGCCGGCGAGCGTGACCGGATCGGCGCGATCTGCGCCAAGGCGATGGCCGATATGGGCTATCTCGGCGCCGGCACGATCGAGTTCCTCTACGAGGACGGCGAGTTCTACTTCATCGAGATGAACACCCGCATCCAGGTCGAGCATCCGGTCACCGAGATGATCACCGGGATCGACCTGGTCAACGAGCAGATCCGGATCGCCGCCGGGGCGCCGCTCTCGATCAGCCAGAAGGACGTCGTCATCGAGGGCCATGCCATCGAATGCCGCGTCAATGCCGAGCATCCCGCGACCTTCCGGCCTTCGCCCGGCAAGATCGCCTCGTTCCACACGCCGGGTGGGCTCGGCGTGCGTGTCGATTCGGCGGCCTATCAGGGCTATGTCATCCCGCCGCACTACGACTCGCTGGTCGGTAAGCTGATCGTGCACGGCCGCAACCGGGCGGAATGCCTGATGCGCCTGCGCCGCTCGCTCGACGAGTTCGTCGTCGACGGCGTCGACACCACGCTGCCGCTGTTCCGCACGCTGGTGCGCAACCAGGACATGCTGAACGGCGACTACAACATCCACTGGCTGGAGAAGTTCCTGGCCAATGGCGGCATGGATCAGCCGGGCGAGGCGTGAGCCTGGCGCACACCGTCATGCTCGGGCCTGACCCGAGCATCTCTTGCCAGATGAGGCTACAAGCAGCGCCTTCTCGTCCCGAGATTCTCGGGTCTGCGCGGAGTTTATCCTTGGGCCGGCCAAAGGCCGGACCCAAGGGCTTCGCCCGAGAATGACGGCTAACGTTTGACTCAACCGCCGACCCGCGCTCCCATCGCTGCATGAAGGCCCGTTCCACACCTGCGCGCGCGCCGGCGATCACGCCGGAGATCCTGCTGCGTGCCTATGCGGCCGGCGTCTTCCCGATGGCGGAGAGCGCCGATGATCCCGGCCTGTTCTGGGTCGAGCCGGACATCCGCGGCATCATCCCGCTCGACGCCTTCCATCTGCCGGGCCGGCTGGCGCGTACCGTTCGCTCCGACCGCTTCGAGATTCGGATCGACCACGACTTCGCCCGCGTGATCGCAGCCTGCGCCGAGAGCCGGCCGGACCGGGCCGAGACCTGGATCAATGGCCGCATCCGGGCGCTCTATGGCGAGCTCTTCCATCTCGGCTATGTCCACACCGTCGAATGCTGGCGCGAGGACAGGCTGGTCGGCGGGCTCTATGGCCTGTCGCTGGGCGGGGCCTTTTTCGGCGAGAGCATGTTCCACCGCGAGACCGATGCTTCGAAGGTGGCGCTGGCGCATCTGGTCGCCCGGCTCCGGCGCGGCGGCTACCGCTTGCTCGACACCCAGTTCCAGACCGCGCATCTTTCCCAGTTCGGCACGCGCGAGGTCCCGCGCGAGGCCTATCGCGAACTGCTCGATGCGGCGGTCGCGGCTGATGGCGACTGGTGGGCCTGGCCCGCCGGGCAGAGGGTCACGGGGGGCGAGGCGCTCGCCGAACTGTCCGGCTGAGCGCCGATCAGGTCGCCGATCCGCCGCTTCCCAGCGGCGAGGGCTCCCAGAGCTCGATCGGATTGCCCTCGGGATCGTGGATGCGGCAGAAGCGGCCGACTTCCTAATCCCATTCCGGCCGGGTCTCGACCGCGATGCCGGCGGTGCGGAGCGAGGCCATCATCGCATCGAGATCGTCGACGCGGAAATTGACCATCCACTGCTGGTTCTGCCGGCCGAAATAGTCCGTCGTCGCAGCGAAGGAGCCGAAGATGGTCGGCCCGGCTTCCTGACTCCAGACCGCCTTGTTCATATCGGCGATGCCGAGATGGCGCTCGTACCAGGCTGCCAGGGCCTGCGGGTCGCTGCCGCGGAAGAACAGGCCACCAATGCCGGTGACCCGCGCCATCGTCAGTTGTTGCCGGCCGGGTCACGGCCCTGGACCGGGTTGGTCGGGAAGAAGCGTTGCGATGGCGTCTGGCGGGGCTGCACCGGCACGCCCTGCGGCGGGGCGACATCGATGCGCTGGTTCTGCGGCGGTGTCTGTTGCGCCGGACGAGCCGGGCGACGCTGCTCGGGCGTGAGCGGCGGGGGCGCGGTCTCCGGCTCCTTCGGATCGACCACCAGCTCGGTGCCGCCTTTGCAGTCGGTCAGCCAGACATCGTAGATCGCGTGCTCGACGCCATGCAGGCCCGGGCTGGATGCATACATCCAGCCGGTGAAGATGCGCCGGTACTCGTTGTTGAAGGTGACTTCGTCGACCTCGGTGAAGGAGGTCGTCTGCGGCGCCTCGGTCGGTGGGCGGGTCCAGCAGATGCGCGGCGTGATCTGCAGCGCGCCGAACTGCACGGTCTCGTCGATCGCCACCTCGAAGGAGATGATCCGGCCGGTGATCTTGTCGAGCCCGGCGAAGACCGCGGTCGGATTGCGAATGCGGTCGGCCTTGGCGGGGACGGCCAGTGCGAGCGCTGCGCCGGAGACGGCGGCGAGGGCGAGGATCCTGCGGAGCGAAGGCATGCCGGTATGCGATTCTCTTCAAGCGGGCCCGAGCCGCGATGGGGCGCAGTAGCACGGCAATCGCAGCGGAAAAAGGGCGAGGGGCCGGTGAATGCCTGGGCTCGCACCGAAAGCTGCGACGAGGCCCCGGTGTCGGCCATGCGTTTGCCTGGGCAGAGCCGTCATCGAGACGCATGTCGCGCACAGGTTTCGCTCTTGCGAACCGTTTGCAATTCGTTATCCTGCGAATGCATTGCAAGAGCAGAATTGGGATAATGCATGGACGCTCGGGTCGAGAAGGCGCCTGCGGGTTGGCGCAGCGAGCGGGGCGAAGCCTCGCTGGCCGATGTCCATCGCTCGATCGCGGTGCGCAGCTCGGGGCCCGGCTGGCGCCGTGCCGCTGCCTTCGCCGGGCCGGGCTATCTCGTCGCCGTCGGCTATATGGATCCCGGCAACTGGGCGACCTCGATCGCCGGCGGCTCCAAGTTCGGCTACACGCTGCTCGTCGTCGCGCTGGTCTCCAACATCATGGCGATCGTGCTGCAATCGCTCTGCGCACGGCTCGCCATCGCCTCGGGGCGCGATCTCGCCCAGGCCTGCCGCGACGCCTTCCCCAAGCCCGTCGCCTATGTGCTCTGGTTCCTTGCCGAGACGGCGATCATCGCGACCGACATCGCCGAGGTGATCGGCACCGCGATCGGCCTCAATCTGATCTTCGGCATCCCGCTCGAGCTCGGCGTCATCATCACGGCGCTCGACGTCTTCCTGATCCTCTATCTGCAGCGGCTCGGCTTCCGCTGGGTCGAAGCGCTGATCATCACGCTGCTCGGGGTGATCGCGGTCTGCTTCGCCATCCAGATCGCGCTCGCCGATCCGAACTGGGGGCAGGTGATCCGCGGCTTTGCGCCGACCACCGAGATCGTCACCAATCCGGAGATGCTCTATCTGGCGCTCGGCATCCTCGGCGCGACGGTGATGCCGCATAACCTTTACCTGCACTCGGGCATCGTGCAGACGCGCGCCTATGGCGAAACCCTGCCGGAGAAGCGCCAGGCACTGAAATTCGCGACGATCGATTCGACGGTCGCGCTGATGTTCGCGCTGCTGATCAACGCCTCGATCCTGATCCTGGCCGCGGCGACCTTCTACAAGACCGGACAGACCGAGGTCGCCGAGCTCGGCGACGCGCACAAGCTGCTCGGGCCGCTGCTGGGCGTGGCGATCGCTCCGACCCTGTTTGGCATCGCGCTGCTCTGCTGCGGTATCAACTCGACGGTGACGGCGACGCTCGCCGGCCAGATCGTGATGGAGGGTTTCCTCAAGATCAGGCTGGCGCCCTGGCTGCGCCGGCTGATCACCCGCGGCATCGCCATCATACCGGCGGCGGCGGTGACGATCTGGTACGGCGATTCCGGCACGGCGCGCCTCCTGATCCTGACCCAGGTCGTGCTCTCGTTGCAGCTTTCCTTCGCCGTCTTCCCGCTGGTGATGTTCACCGCCGACAAGACCAAGATGGGTGAACTCGTCGCGCCGCGCTGGCTCATCGCCTTCGCCTATCTGATCGCAGTGGTGATCGCGGCGCTCAACGTGAAGCTGCTCGTCGATTTCGTCCGTGGGGCAGGTTGAGGCAAGGCGGCGCGGCCTTTCCGGCTGCGCCGGTCTTCAAAATGGAAGCAAGAGTGGGGTCCGATCAGGTTGATTCAATCCGATCGGAGCCGGCCTCAACGCGCCGTGCGCCTGGCGCGGAAGCGGGCGACCTTGTCGCGGTTGCCACAGAGGCTCATCGTGCACCAGCGCCGGGTGTTGTTGCGGCCGCGATCGTAGAAGACGAGCGTGCAATCATCGGCAGCGCAGCGCTTCAGCCGATCCGGCTCGGCTTCGCAGACGAAACGCGCGAGATCGAGCGCGATCAGCGCGGCAGGCCGGGCAGGATCGAACGCGAGTCCAAGCGTTAGTCCATCTTCCCCACGCTTCAGGACATGGTGACCGCTGAGACCGGCCAGCCGGCGGTTGACGGATGCCAGGACCGTATCGGGCAGCGGCTGACCTGCTGCGAGGCCCTCGAAGACCGGCCGCAGTTCCGCGCGCAGGGCGCGCAGATCGCCCATCGCCTCGTTTGCATCTCCGGTTTCCTCGCCGAGCCCGGCTGCTTTCAGCCAGGCCAATGCCCGCTCGGGACCGTCGATCAGCTCCTGGGGGCCGGTTTCGCCAGCTGGCGTGGTGTTGAGCAGATCCAGCCAGATCGCGCCGCCGACGAAGGGAAAGCCGTCGCGGAATTCGCTGGAAGCCTCTGTCGCGGGCGCCATTTCGGACCTCGGAGGGACATGTCGATTTGTAACCTCTGATTTATCGATTGACAGGTTTCAAATCAAGTGACACCGTTGAATTATATAAACAGGGGTTACAAGAACTCGCGATGACCGGCTTCCGTTCCCGCTCCCTTGGCGGCCTTGCCGCCATTGCCCTTGCCACAGGAATTCTCGCCATGACGTCCGTCGATGCTACCGAGCCCGTTCCGACCCATTTCCGCACCACAACGATAGCCGGCACCGAGATCTTCTATCGCGAGGCCGGGCCGCAGGACGCTCCGGCGCTCCTGCTACTGCACGGCTTCCCGTCCTCCTCGCATATGTTTCGCGACCTGATCCCGCGCCTGGCGGGGCAGTACCGGGTGATCGCACCGGACTATCCTGGCTTCGGACATAGCGGGGCGCCGTTGCCGGCCGAGTTCGACTATCGTTTCGATCGCCTCGCCGATGTGGTGGAAGCGCTGGTCGACCGGCTCGGGCTGACGAGCTACGTCCTCTATCTGCAGGACTATGGTGGCCCGGTCGGGTTCCGCCTGGCACTGCGCCGGCCGGAGCGCGTGCGTGGCCTGATCGTGCAGAACGCTGTCGCTAACGCCGAGGGCTGGAGTCCCGAGATCACTGCGCCGATGGCGCCGTTCTGGCGGGAGCGCAACGCCGAAACCGAGAAGCCCTTCGCCGATCTGTTGAAGCCGGAGACGACGCGCTTCCAGTACGTCCATGGCGCCACGCGGGCCGAGCGGCTCTCGCCCGATGCCTGGACGATGGACCAGGCCGGCCTGGACCGGCCGGGCAATCGCGAAATCCAGCTAAGGTTGCTGCACGACTATCAGAGCAATTTCGCGGCCTATCCGGCCTGGCAGCGCTACCTCACTGAGCGCCAGCCGCCGATGCTGATCGTCTGGGGTAAGAACGATCCGTTCTTCACGCTCAAGGGGGTCGACTATCTGAAGCAGCAGGTGCCGGGCGCCGAGGTGCACCTGTTCGATGCCGGCCATTTCGCGCTGGAGACGCATGCAGATGAGATCGCCGGGCATATCGGCGCGTTCATGGCGCGCTTGCACGCCGAGTAAGGCGGCCGATCAGCATGAAACCGAACAAGGCGAGCGCGGCGAAGGCCGCGCCGTTCAGGAAGGTCGCGGCGGCGCCGTAGCTTTCCCAGAGCACGCCGGCGACGAGGTTGCCGGCGAGGACGGCGACGCCCGTCGCCAGGTTGAGGGCGCCGAAGGCGGTGCCGCGCGCCGCTGCCGGAGCCCGGTCGGCGATCAGTGTCGCGAGGATGCCTTGCGAAAAACCCATATGCAGACCCCAGAGCACGATGCCCGCGACCAGCGATGCCGGCGTCTGCGCGAAGGCGAGCACGATATCGGCAGCGATCAGGAAGGCGAGGCTTAGCCCCAGCATGCCATGACGCCCGACGCGATCGGAGAGGATGCCGACCGGATAGGCGGTCAACCCGTAGACCAGATGCATCAGCACCATGATCAATGGCACCCATGCGAGCGCGAAGCCGGACTGCTGCGCCTTCAGCAGCAGGAAGGCCTCGCTGAAGCGGGCGAAGGTCAGGAGCGCGCAGAGGCCGATCACTGCCCAGACGGCGGGGCCGAGCTGGGCAAGCGCCACGAGGCGCGGGCGCTCGCCGCGCTTTCCCGGGGTTGAGGTCGCAGGTTCCGCGATGCCGACGACGATCACCACGACGGCGAGCAGGGCGGGCACCGCCGCGATCCAGAACACGGTGGTGAAATTGTCGCCGCTCAGCAGCATCAGGCCGATCGCGACCAGCGGGCCGACGAAGCCGCCGACCGTGTCGAGCGATTTGCGCAGGCCGAAGCTGGCGCCGCGTAGCTCAGGCGGGGTGACGTCGGCGATCAGTGCGTCGCGCGGCGCGCTGCGGATGCCCTTGCCGACCCGGTCGAGGAAGCGGGCGCCGGCGATCCAGCCGACGGTATCGGCCAGCGGCACGATCGGCCGCGACAGGGCCGCGAGCCCGTAGCCGAGAAGGATCAGCGGCTTGCGCTGTCCGGTCCAGTCGGAGAGCACGCCGGCGAAGAGCCGGACGGTCATGGCAATCGCGACCGCGAAACCCTCGATCAGGCCAACTGTGATGGCGGAGGCGCCGAGCCCGGTCACGAGATAGAGCGGCAGCAGCGTCTGGACCATCTCGGAGGAGATATCCATCAGCATGCTGACCAGGCCGAGCAGCCAGACACTGCGTGGGATGGCGCGAGAGGTGGCGGCGAAGGAAGTCGGGGGACTCACGACATGCCTCCACAGTCCGCACGGATCACCGCCGGACTTGCAGCTGACTCGGGAGAGGTGAAGCGCACCCGTCGGAACGGGTGCGGGTCGCTCAGCGGCCCGGGGTCCAGGCCTGGTAGTCGCCGGTGGCGGCGGGAGTCTTGTTCTCGCCCAGCGTCGAGCCCGGCGGGCGATAGGCCAGGGCCGTGCCGGTATGGTTCGGCTGGTGCGGCTTCTGCCACTCGCGCGGTGTGTACTTCTCCTCGGAGGGAGCGACGTCGACGGTGTGATGCAGCCAGCCGTTCCAGCCGGGCGGGATCATCGAAGCCTCGATGGGGCCGTTATAGACCACCCACCGGCGCTGGATGCCGAGCGCCTTGTCCTTCGCGCCGCCCTTGGTGCGGTAATAGACGTTGCCGAACTCGTCCTCGCCGACCTTCTCGCCGAAGCGCCAGGTGTGGAAGCGGGTGCCGATGGTCTGGCCGTTCCACCAGGTGAAGAGCTGGAGCAGGGTCTTGGTCATCGCTTCGCGTCCGCGCAGGCCTTGGGCCGTCGCGCGACTTATGAAGATGCAGGGGCGCGATGTCCAGTGCGGCCGGGCGCTGCGGGCATGCGCCGTCATGGCGCCGAGGCCACGATCCTGCGCAGCATCGCGATGAAATCGCGGGTGCGCTGGCCTTTCCCATTGCTCCCGGATTCCGCGGTCTGGACCAGGACGAGGTGCTTGCCCGGAATGACGGCGACCTGCTGTCCGTCATAGCCGGAGCCGAGCGCCGCCCCCTTGCCGAAGCCGTCCTCCGGCAGAGTCCACCACATATAGCCATAGCCGCGGCCCGGCCGGTCGCTCGCGGAATGGCGAGCGGTCGATTCGCCGACCCAGTCGGCCGGTACGAGCTGCCGGCCGTCCCAGCTGCCGCCATTGGCGAAGAGCACGCCGAACCGGGCGAGGTCGCGTGCACTCAGCCTGAACGGATAGGCCGGATGGATCGAGACCGGCGAGAGCGCATAGCGCCCATCCCTGGCGGAGAAATCCTCCATGCCGATCGGCGCAGCGATGCGGCGGGCGAAGCTCTCGAAGACGTCCTCGCCGGTGCGCTGGCGATAGATCGTGCTCAGAGTGTTGAAATCCCAGTTGTTGTAGAACCAGAACGTGCCCGGCGGATGGCTGCCGCGGGCCGGACGCTTCTCCTTGATGTCGGGCGTCTCGTGCGCGGCCGGCAGATAGATGCCGGAGCGTGCCGTCAGCAGGTCACGGATCGTCGCGCTCTTCTCTTGTGCGTTCAGCCCGGGCGGCTTCTCGTCGATGCCGAGCTCGGCGAGCGTGGTGTCGAGCTTGAGGCGCCCGTCGGCGACGGCGATGCCGTAGAGCGCGCTGAGCAGGCTCTTGCGGACCGAGGCGACGCCGACCTTGCGGCTGGGATCGCCGAAGGAGGCGAGGATAGCGCCGTTCTGTACCAGCATCAGGGCGGTCGGCTTGCGCAGCTCCGCATAGTCACGGAGCGGCTGCAGTGCGGTCGCGGTCCAGCCGACCGAGGCGGGATCGACAGTCTGCCAGTGCCGGCCGGGCTCAGCCCGCGCAGGCAGCACGTAGAGGCAGAGCGCGATGATGGCGAGCAGGCGATTCATCGGTCAGGCCTCCGGCTTGCAGGTGCATCAGGCCGGGCAATCCCGGCTTCTCTGCGGCGCGAGGCCAAAGTTCTAGCGCAGCAGCGAGCGCGCGGTCGGAATGAGGCGAGCGATGTCGGGCACGCGGCCGGTCCCGGGCGCCATCTCGCGCAGAGCCGCTTCGAGAGCCGGTATCGCCTGCGGGATCGCAGGCCTGATCAGCGTGACCACAACGCATTCGCCCTCGCGCACGGGCAGGCGCGCGAACCCGTTCTCGCTACGGTCGCTGATCAGGCTGGCGAGGACCTCACTACCTGCGGCGCATACCGCATCCGCGATCGCGTTCGCGACAAATGCGGCCGCATCGTCGGTGGTGCCCGGCTCGAGATGATGAACGGCCGCGAGATAAGGATGGCCATCCTCGAGATCGCCTGTGCCTGGCGGCAGCCGTTCGCGCCCGCTGGTATTGAAGCCCGACCCTGGCGCTGCCGGCTTCAGCATCAGGACATCGTGCCATTCCAGCATGGTCTCGTTCGCGGCCGGACCGTGCTGCGCCCAGACCGGCCCGTCATAGAAGGCGGGGAGGGCCTGGGTCCGCGCCGCCTGATCGGGAAAGCCGCGAAACCAGACGAACTGGTCGGGCGCGGCGGGGTCGCGGAACTGGCAGAGCACGCTCATCCCGGCGGCTTCCTGGGTCTCGACGAGGTGAGTATCGAAGACCTCGATCAGGGTCTCGCGCGCGCCGGGCTTCAGGGTGTAGCGGCGCAGTTCGAAGACGGTGTCGGTCATGGCGGCTCTCCAGCTGGTTTGCAGCTAGGCGAGGAGCCCGACCGATCGCGTCAGCAGCGTCGCCGCGATCGCCGCCACGATTCGGTCATGATTCGGAAGGGCCGTGATCGACGCTCAAGTTGCACCAGCCGGCCAAGCATCCCGCGGATTCAAGCACTTGTGGCTGTCGCTGCAGGGAGCGCTTCCGCTGGTAGGGTTCGCTGGGTCCGGTTGATGCTTCATTAACCATGGTCCGGCGGATTTTAGGGATTTCGCACCGGCAAGGATCGTTGCACGATGGCAACGGCGCCGCGATTCCGCATGTGATTCCTTGGGCTTAGCCGGTGCCTTGAAACTTATCCCCACGATCCACATCTTCCTACAAGATGTCGTATCCACACCTATCGACCCGCACTAATCCTTGACGGCGCGACCCAATCGGGACTAAATTTTGACGGTCGCGTGACGGCTGGCGGAGACGCCTTTTTCGACCCGCGAAACGAGTTCCCAGACGGGTCAAGGCGATCACCGCGGCGCGCCAGAGATGGCGACGGCGAACGGCGACGTGCGTGCTCCGGCTGGCCGCATCAGGAAACCGATGACGGGGCACACCGTCGCGGGATCCAGGGGCATCAAACCGAGTTGGTCTGACATCAGGAGCCGGTGAGCAACCGGCCGCGCGGGGCGCCATGATGCGTCCGCGGCAAGCATTGGGGACGAAGCTTATGCGCATCGAGCGCCGCCATACCACCGCCGGCCAGTCGCCCTATTCTGCGATCCCGTTCCGCTCCGCGGTGAGCGAGATCCGCAATCCCGATGGTTCGATCGTCTTCCGGCTCGAGGGCATCGAGGTGCCCGAGGCCTGGTCGCAGGTGGCGAGCGACGTGCTCGCGCAGAAGTACTTCCGCAAGGCCGGCGTGCCGGCCGTCCTGAGACGAGTCGAGGAGAACGACGTCCCGTCCTTCCTCTGGCGTTCGGTTCCGGATGAAGCCGCGCTGGCGAAGCTGCCTGAGGCCGAGCGCTTCGGCTCCGAGATCTCGTCCAAGCAGGTCTTCGACCGGCTCGCGGGCTGCTGGACCTATTGGGGCTGGAAGGGCGGCTATTTCTCTTCGGAAGAGGACGCCCACGCCTTCCATGACGAGCTGCGCTTCATGCTGGCCTCGCAGATGGTCGCGCCGAACTCGCCGCAATGGTTCAACACCGGCCTGCACTGGGCCTATGGCATCGACGGGCCGAGCCAGGGCCACTTCTACGTCGACTTCAAGACCGGCAAGCTGGTCAAGTCGAAGTCGAGCTATGAGCATCCGCAGCCGCATGCCTGCTTCATCCAGGGCGTGCAGGACGACCTCGTCAACGAGGGCGGCATCATGGACCTCTGGGTCCGTGAGGCGCGCCTGTTCAAATATGGCTCCGGCACCGGCTCGAACTTCTCGATGCTGCGCGGCGAGGGCGAGAAGCTCGCCGGCGGCGGCCGCTCCTCCGGCCTGATGTCCTTCCTCAAGATCGGTGACCGCGCAGCCGGCGCGATCAAGTCGGGCGGCACCACCCGCCGCGCCGCCAAGATGGTCGTGGTCGACGTCGATCACCCCGATATCGAGACCTATATCGACTGGAAGGTGAAGGAGGAGCAGAAGGTCGCGGCTTTGGTCGCCGGCTCCAAGATCGTCCAGAAGGCGATGAAGGCGGTGATGAAGGCCTGCGTCAATTGCGAGGCCGCCGACGATGCCTGCTTCGATCCCGAGAAGAACCCGGCGCTGAAGCGCGAGATCAAGCTCGCCCGCAAGGCGATGGTGCCTGACAACTACATCAAGCGCGTCATCCAGTTCGCCAGGCAGGGCTACACCGAGATCCAGTTCGACACCTACGACACCGACTGGGATTCGGAAGCCTATCTCACTGTCTCCGGCCAGAACTCGAACAACTCGGTCTCGCTGACCGACGACTTCCTGCGCGCTGTCGAGACCGATGGCGACTGGAACCTGATCGGCCGCACCACCGGCAAGGTCACCAAGACCCTGAAGGCGCGCGACCTCTGGGAGAAGATCGGCTACGCCGCCTGGGCCTCGGCCGATCCCGGCCTGCACTTCAACACCACGATGAACGACTGGCACACCAGCCCGGCCTCGGGACGCATCCGCGCCTCGAATCCGTGCTCGGAGTACATGTTCCTCGACGACACCGCCTGCAATCTGGCTTCGGCCAACCTGCTGCAGTTCTATGATCGCCAGACCAAGGCCTTCGACGTCGCCGGCTACGAGCATCTCTGCCGCCTCTGGACCATCGTGCTCGAGATCTCCGTCGCGATGGCGCAGTTCCCGAGCCGCGAGATCGCCGAGCTCTCCTATGAGTACCGCACGCTCGGCCTCGGCTACGCCAATATCGGCGGCCTCCTGATGACCATGGGTCTCGGCTACGACTCGGATGAGGGCAGGGCGCTCGCCGGCGGCCTGACCGCGATCATGACCGGCGTCGCCTATGCGACCTCCGCCGAGATGGCGGGCGAGCTCGGCCCGTTCCCGGGCTACAAGAAGAACGCGCCGCACATGCTGCGCGTCATTCGCAACCACCGCGTTGCGGCGCATGGCCAGGCCAGCGGCTATGAGGGCCTGCAGGTCACGCCGGTGCCGCTCGACCATGCGACGCTGGAGCGCCTCGGCGGCTCCTCGGCGACGGTGTCGGAGCGGGCCAAGGCGAGCTGGGACGAGGCGCTGGCGCTCGGCGAGAAGCACGGCTACCGCAACGCCCAGTCGACGGTGATCGCGCCGACCGGCACGATCGGCCTGGTCATGGATTGCGACACCACCGGCATCGAGCCCGACTTCGCGCTGGTGAAGTTCAAGAAGCTCGCCGGCGGCGGCTACTTCAAGATCATCAACGGCGCGGTTCCGGATGCGCTGCGCGCGCTCGGCTACCGTGAGGCGGATATCGCCGAGATCGAGGCCTATGCCGTCGGCCACGGCTCGATGAAGCAGGCGCCCGGAATCAACCCCGGCTCGCTGCGGGCCAAGGGCTTCAGCGACGAGAAGATCGAGGCGGTCGAGAAGGGGCTGAAGAGCGCCTTCGATATCAAGTTCGTCTTCAACAAGTGGACGCTGGGCGAGGACTTCCTCACCGGTACGCTGAAGGTGCCGGCGGAGAAGCTGAACGACATGTCGTTCGAGCTGCTGCCCTTCCTCGGCTTCAGCAAGGCCGAGATCGAGGCCGCCAATGTCCATGTCTGCGGGGCGATGACGCTGGAAGGCGCGCCGCACCTGAAGAAGGAGCACTACAACGTCTTCGACTGCGCCAATCCCTGCGGGCGCATCGGCAAGCGCTATCTCTCGGTCGAGAGCCATATCCGCATGATGGCGGCGGCGCAGCCCTTCATCTCGGGCGCGATCTCCAAGACCATCAACATGCCGAACGACGCCACCGTCGAGGATTGCAAGAGTGCTTACCTGCTCTCCTGGAAGCTGGCGCTGAAGGCGAACGCCCTCTACCGCGACGGCTCGAAGCTGTCGCAGCCGCTGAACTCGGCCCTGATCGCCGATGAGGACGACGACGCTGACGACGCGACCGAGGCGCTCTACCAGCAGCCGCTGGCGGCGCGCGCCACCCAGATCGCCGAGAAGATCGTCGAGCGCGTGGTGGAACGTGTCGAACGCGTCCGCGAGCGTGAGAAGATGCCGGCGCGGCGCACCGGCTATATCCAGAAGGCGGTGGTCGGCGGCCACAAGGTCTATGTCCACACCGGCGAGTATGCCGACGGGCGCCTCGGCGAGATCTTCATCGACATGCACAAGGAGGGCGCGGCCTTCCGGGCGATGATGAACAACTTCGCCATCGCGGTCTCGCTCGGCCTGCAATACGGCGTGCCGCTGGAGGAGTATGTCGAGGCCTTCACCTTCACCCGCTTCGAGCCCTCGGGCTTCGTGCAGGGCAACCAGTCGATCAAGAACGCGACCTCGATCCTCGACTACGTCTTCCGCGAGCTGGCGATCTCCTATCTCGGCCGGCACGACCTCGCCCATGTCGATCCCTCCGAGATCGGCCATGACGTGATGGGCGGCGGCGTCGAGCAGGGCCGGGCGCCGGATGCGGCCGGGCCGATCACCTCGACCCCGCTGGCCTCCTCGGGCTTCCGCCGCGGCAAGCCGATCAACCTGCTCGCCATCCAGGGCGGAGCGGCGGCCAACGACGCGGTCGCTCGCTCGGCGAGCAACGTCACTGGCCTCGCCACCGCCGGCGCGACCGCGCTGAAGGAGGAGCCGGAGGCTTATGGCGAGGAGGAGATGAGCAAGCTCGGCTTCGCCGCGCCGGCCGCCCAGCCGACCGCCTCCGAGCGCCGGGCCGAGGCGATCATGAAGGGCTATGTCGGCGACAGCTGCGGCGAGTGCGGGAATTTCACGCTCGTGCGGAACGGCACTTGTTTGAAGTGCAACACCTGTGGGTCGACGACCGGGTGTTCGTGAGACTTAAGCCCAGTCGCTAGATGAAATAACGGCCGGAGCTCGCTCCGGCCGTTTTCTTGATCTGTCTGGTTAGATGCCTGTCAGCATCAGATCGAGCGCCGCCGTGATGGCGAAATGCTCCTTCGCCAGTGATGCGACCGGCGGCCCCAGTAGGCTGCGACGGATCGCGACGATCTCGGTCGGCACCAGAACGACCTTCGCGCCGTTGATCGTGAAACCGGGGTTCAGGCGCCTGATCGCCGGTAGCAATTCGGCTCGGCGCAGCGGCGCGATCACGCGGGTGTCGAGCGAAGAGAGCAGATCGGCTTGAAGGTCGATGACAAACGGATATTCGGCTCGCAGGCGCTCGCCAGGGTGCTCGTAGACATCGTATTGCGCCACGCGCTCACCAGCCGCGGAATTCGTCCGAGAACAGACCACGCTCGGCCGTCCAGGCATTCTGGGCAGTGATCGCCTCGCTATTCTCCGCGAGCCAGCGCCGAGCATCTTCTTCCGCGATCCGCTTCCGCAAAGCGTCCTCGGTGATGGCCGAGAGGTTGAGGCCGTGAGCGCGCGCGGCCTCGATCAGATCGGCGTCGAGGGAGAGATTGATCGGTCTCTTGGCGGCACGGTTCATGCGCATGAGTTATGCACATTCAGAACATACTGTCACGCGAGACACTTGCCGGGAGAGATTTGCGAATGTTGCCGGCGCCGACCCGGCATGCGTCATCCGCCGAAGCGGTTCACCGGCAACGCGCTTGTCTCGGCAATTCCCGATCGGCCAACATTGGTTGCTTCGCGGTCAACGGTCGCGGGCCAACCGAGGCATGAGGGGCAAGGGCATATGAGCGGACTGTTGATTTCGGGTGGCCGCGTCGTCGATCCGGAAAGCGGCCATGACGGCATCGCCGATGTCGCTGTCGTCGACGGAAAGATCGTCGCGATCGGCTCCGGCCTTGGCAGCGCCGAGCGCGTGATCGATGCGCGGGGGCTGGTCGTGGCGCCCGGCTTCATCGATCTCCATGCCCATGGCCAGTCGATCCCGGCCGACCGCATGCAGGCCTTTGACGGCGTCACGACGACACTGGACCTCGAGGCCGGCGTGCTGCCGGTCGCCTCCTGGTATCGCCGGCAGGCGGAGCAGGGCCGCATCCTGAACTATGGCGCCGCCACGAACTGGGCCTTCGCCCGGATCGGCGCGATGATCGGGATCAACGAGGAATCGTCGCTGGAAGCGTTTGGACGCGCCATGCGCGATCCGCGCTGGATGGACAATATCTCCTCGCCCTCCGAGCAGCAGAACATCCTCGAGCGCATCGCGGCCGGGCTCGACGAAGGCGGCATCGGCATCGGCATCCTCAACGCCTATGCTCCGGGTGCCGGCGTGCAGGAGCTGACGGCGCTGTGCCAGCTCGCCGCCGAGCGCGGCGTGCCGACCTTCACCCATATCGCCTATATGGCGAACACCGATCCGAAGAGCGCGGCGGAGGCCTATATCCGCCTGATCGGCTATGCCGGCGCGACCGGCGCGCATATGCACATCTGCCACTTCAACAGCTCCAGCAAGACCGATGTCGTGCGCTGCGCGCGACTGATCAAGAAAGCGCAGGAGCAGGGCCTGCCGATCACGGTCGAGGCCTATCCCTATGGTACCGGCTCGACGGTGATCGCCGCCGCCTTCTTCAGCGACCCGGAATTCGAGCGCCGCAACGACACGCGCTACGAGCAGATCCAGCTCGTCACCAGCGGGCGCCGGATCCAGGACCGCGAGGACCTGCTTTCCGCGCAATCGGAAGACCCGTCGCAGCTCGTCCTCTGGCATGTGCTCGACACCGAGAACAATGCCCGTCATCGCGACATGCTCGACCTCTCGGTGCTGTACCCCGGCGGCGCGATCGCCTCGGACGCCATGCCCTGGTCGATGCCGGATGGATCGACCTATACCGGCGACGCCTGGCCGCTGCCCGACGAGGCGACCTCGCATCCGCGCTCGTCCGGCACCTTCACGCGCTTCCTGCGCCACTGGGTGCGCGAGCGGCAGGCGGTCAGCCTGCAGGAGGGCATCGCGAAGTGCACCTTGATCCCTGCCGAGATCCTGGCCGCGAGCACGCCCGCCATGCATGACAAGGGCCGGCTGAAGGCCGGAGCCGACGCTGATGTCGTGGTGTTCGATCTGGATCAGCTCACGGACCGGGCGGAGTTCTCGGCGATGAACCGGCCGGCCGAAGGTGTTCGGCACCTCGTCGTCAGCGGGGCGCCGGTGATCGCCGATGGGATCATGGATGTCGCGGCCCGGCCGGGCCAGCCGGTGCGCCGTCCGCTCAGTGCGGTGGCCTGAAGACCATGCCGGTTCCGATCCTGCTGGTGACGGGCTTTCTCGGAGCCGGCAAGACGACGCTGGTCAACCGCATCCTGCAACAGGCCGACGGGCGGCGCATCGCCGCCGTCATCAATGATTTCGGCGCGATCAACATCGATGCGGAGCTCATCGCTGGCGCGGAGGACGGCGTCGTCAGCCTCGCCAATGGCTGCATCTGCTGCTCGCTGGAAGGCGATCTGCTGCGGACGCTTTCCAATCTGCTGCGGCGAACCCCGCGCCCCGAAGCCATCGTGATCGAGACCAGCGGCGTCGCCGACCCGAACGACATCATCCGCAACCTGATGGACCCGGTGATCTGGCACGAGGCGCCCTTGGAGACGGTGCTCTGCGTCGTCGATGCGGCGGCGCCGGAGGCGAGTCTCGGCGACCCGCTGTTCCTGAGTCAGCTGCGGACGGCCGACCTGCTCGCCGTCAGCAAGGGGGACCTCATCGACAGGCCGTCTCTCGACAAGCGCTGCCGGTCCCTGTCGCAGATCAACCGCCGGGCCGCTCTCGTCGAGGCGCCCGGCGGCGATATCCCGCTCGATCTCGTCTTTCCCGAAGTCGGAACGCCCCGCGAGCGGACGACGCGTCCGAAGAGGCCAAGCGTCGATCGCTTCGAGAGCTTCAACTGGATGTCCAGCGAGCCGATCTCGCTTGCAGGTTTCCAGCAGGTCGTCGGCCGGCTTGCGTCACGGCTCGTGCGCGCGAAGGGATTTCTGGCGACGATCGAGAAGCCCGATTGCCGCTATCTCTTCCAGCTCGCGGGCGGCAGAGCGACGCTGGCGCCTGTCGATCGGGACGAGCTGGGGCAGGGCACCAGGATCGTCTTCATCGCCGAGATCGGCAGGATCACGTCGGCGGAGATCGATGAGGCGATGAGCCGAGCGGGTCGGCATCTGTAGTCCGCGATCTTGCAGATAGTCTTGGCTCGGCAGTTCGGCTGCCTATCGGTGCAGCGGGTCGCCACGTCGGTGGACGAAGAGCCTCGCTGCGCCGTCAATTCGCACGAGACTTGCAAGGGTTTCCCGAGATTTATAGCCTTGGGCCCGGGGGATTGGAGATCAGGGGCGATTGAAAGTCTCCGATGCCGGTTTCGCCGAGCTGCTGGAGTTGACCTGCGAAGCAGCGCTCGACAGCGCAGCCTGGGGCACATTGCTGCGGCGCCTCGCCGCCGCGACCGGCTGCGTCGCCGGCGGGCTGACGGTCGAGAATTTCGTCGATCGCAGCGGCCGGCCGCTCGCCTATTTCGGCTTCGATCCCGACCATGTCGAGAAGACCTTCGACCACTACCTGCCGATGAACCCGCTTTTCGGCATCGCCGAGCGGATGCGGCCGGGCTTCGTCGTCAGCAATAGCGAGGTGATCGCGCCCGAGGATTTCAGGAAGAGCGAGTTCTATGATGGCTGGGCCCGGCCGCAGGGCCTGGGGGCCCCGGTGACGCTGGTGCTACAGCGCGGCGCGGCTGCCTACACGCCGCTGACGCTGGTGCGGCCCGACGGGCATGGCGATGTCCCGGATGCGGGACGCACCCTGCTGGAGCGCCTTGCACCGCATCTGATGCGCGCGCTCCGGACCACCGCGCAACTCGGCTTCTTCGATCATCGTGATGCGCTCCTGTCGGTGCTGGCGGACCGGCTCGGGGCCGCAGTCATCCTGTTCAACGAGGCCGGCAAGATCGCCTATGCCAGCGCCCCGGCCGAGCAACTCTTCGCCGAGGGCGTGCTGTGCCTGACGCTGCATGGCCTGGCGGCGCGGCGCGATACCGGACGGCCGACATTGCAGGAGGCGGTTCAGCTCGCGCTGGCGAAGGGGACGCTCGCGCCGATCATCGATGTCGGCATCGCGCGGGGCGAGGAGCGGCCGCTCTGCGCGACCATCGTGCCGCTTCGCCCGGGAAGCGGCGAGGGGCTGCCGCTCGCCGAGACCCTGCGCTGCATGGTGATCATCCGCGTGCCGGCTCCTGCCGACAGGCCACAGGCAGCCGAACGCGCCGCCAGGGTCTACCAATTGACGCCGGCGGAGACCCGGTTGCTCGCCGCCGTGCTGGACGGCAAGGGATTGCAGGCGGCGGCGCGAGCTGTCGGCATCGGCTATTCGACGGCGCAGACGCATCTGCACAACGTCTTCGCCAAGACGTTGACGTCGAGCCAGTCGGAGCTGGTCGGCCTCGTGCTGGGGCTGGTGTGACGGGTCAGGCTCGCGGCGCGTCGAGGCCCATCTGCCAGAAATCGGCCTCCAGCTTCGAGGCCTGGCCGAACAAGGCGGCGAGCTCGCCAAAACGCGCTTCCGTCATGGCGCGAGCGGCGAGGGCGTCGAGATGGCGGCGGGCGTCGCTGGCGACCTGCTGATAGGCTTCGCCCGCATATTCGCCGATCCAGTCGCGATAGGGATGGCTGTCGAGCGCAGGGCCGATTGTCTTGGCGAGGCGTGCGCCGATCTCGGCATAGCCGACGATGCAGGGGCTGAGCGCGACATGCAGGTCGAGCAGGTCGCCGGAGACGCCGCAATCGAGCACGAAGCGGGTGTAGGCGACCGTCGCCTGATGCTCGCGCGTGGCTTCGAGCTGCTCGGGCGAGAGGCCCCAGCGGCCGCAGAGCCGGACATGCAGGTCCATTTCGAGGTCGAGGATCGCCGACAGGCCCGCCTTGGCGGCGCGCATATCGGCGAGGTTGCGGCTCTTGTAGGCCGCGAGCGCATAGGCGCGGGCGAACTGGATCAGGAAGAGATAGTCCTGGACAAGATAGGTCCGGAAGGCGGCCTGCGGCAGCGAGCCGTCGCCCATCTGCCGGACGAAGTCGTGCTCGACATAAGAGGCCCAGTCCGCCGCCGCGGCGGCCTTCAACCTGTCGAAGATGTCCACGGTCCGAGCGTCCTTCCGGATTGGATTCGCGCGGCAGTCATAGCGCAAACTGGACCTGCGTGGCGCGCCGCGGATGACGCAGGTTTGATCCGCCCCGGCGGCGACAGGGCGTAGATGCCGGGTTAGCCTCCGCTCCTTCGAGCAACCAGGAGGGTTCGACGATGACCAGTTCCGCGATCGGCCGGCGGGCCCTGCTCTGCGGCGCGGCCGTTTCCGTCCTCGCTCTGCCGGCCCTGGCGCATCATGGCTGGGGCTGGGCGGTCGACGAGCAGAGCGAGCTCAAGGGCACGATCCGCTCGATCTCGATGGCGCCGCCGCATCCGACGCTGCAGGTCGCGGCTGCCGACGGCGTGGTCTGGCAGATCGATCTCGGCAATCCCAGCCAGACCGCACGGGCCAATTTCACCGGCGACACTGCGAAGGTGGGCGATGCCATCACTGTGCTCGGCAACCGCCATCAGGATGTCAGCAAGAAGCAGATGAAGGCGGTGCGCATCACCATCGGCGGCAGGAACTACGACATGTATCCGGAGCGGATCAAAACCAACTGAGCGCTCGTGGCGGCGCTGATCGACTGGCTCGCCGGCTGGCCGGGAGCGGTGCTGCTGCAGCGCTCCGGCACCGCCTATCTGTTCGTCAACGCCGCGCATATCCTCGGCATCGGCCTCCTGCTCGGCGCGATCCTGCCGCTCGATCTGCGGCTGGCGGGCGTATTGCGCGCCTCGGCGCTGCCGCTGATCGGCCCAATGCTGATCCGGACGGCCGCATGCGGGTTAGCTCTGGCGCTCGCGACCGGGTTCTGGCTGTTCACGGTGAAGCCGGGCGAATATCTCGGCAACCCCGCCTTCCTGACCAAACTTGGCCTACTCGCCTTGGCGCTGGGCAATATCGTGCTCCAGCATCTCAATCTGAAGCCGGCGCTGGCCGGCGGCGAGATCGGCCTGCGGGTTCGCTTGCTCGCCGCGTTCTCCGCCTCGCTCTGGCTCTGCATCCTGGTCGCCGGGCGCTGGATCGGCTTCGTCTAACCTTCGTTAGACGACCAGCGCCGTCATCGCTTCATTGATCCACCACCATTCGCGGCCGGGTGCTGCCTCGTCACGTAACGTCGCGAGCAGCTGCTGGTAGCGCAGCGAGCGTTCATGATGCCGGCGATACTGGTCGAGATGCCAGGCGCGGAAGGCTTGGTCCGGCTCGCGTTTCATCGCCTTGGCCGAGGCGTCCAGCCAAGCGCTGGCGATGGCGCGACCCGTATCCGAGTCCGGAGCGTCGCCTTTGACCATCGCCTCACGGACGTCGGCAAAGATACGCTCGGCGGCAGCGTGATAGGCAGCCGGGTCGAAATCCGGTGTCCACATCAGCTCGGCATCGGCCTTGGCCTGAGCTATGGCCGCCTCGCCGCTCAGCATCGCCCTGAGCTCGGCGAAGGCGTCGATCTGCTCCGGCGTCGGATCGTCGGGCAATTCGGGGGCGCCGGCTGCAATCGCCTTCTGCCGCCATTCCGGGTTCATCCTGTCGCCGGTCACTTCGTCATAGAAGCGTTCGGTCAGGCTGCGCATGTCGGCATTGGACAGGCTGGTCATGGTCCATAGTCTCCTGATGTCGTCCGCGGTCGGTTCGGGGTGGCGCAGGGCGGCGCGCAGGGTCGCGGCGATCAGGCGCTTGCCGGCGATCTCGGCCTCGAGCGTCGAGAGGCGCAATTGCAGGAGCTCGGCGAGCGAACCCTTGCGGATGAGGATGCCCTGGATCGCGGCGAGGCTCATGCCCATGGCGCGCAGCGCCTGGATCAGGTCGAGCCGAGCTGCATCGGCGTCCGAATAAACGCGGTAGTTCGCCATCGTGCGGGTCGCTGGCGGTAGCAGCCCCTTGTCGGAATAGAAGCGGATGCGCCGGACGGGCGCGCCGCAGAGGCGGGCGAGCTCGCCGATGGTGTAGCGTTGGTCGTTCGCGTTCATGGGATCGTCGTAGCGTCTCCATCTGGTGGAGGGTCAAGCGGTGCCGAAATCGTTCGAATGCAGGCGATCGCGGCAAGGCGGGTGAAACCCTGTCGGGCGAAAGCTGTGTGCCCAGGCCCCGCCGTCAAAGCGGCGTTAGCTAGTCGCGGGCATTGTCCTGCGCGTGCACGCCCCACGCCACGATCCGATCTCCAGGCATGCTGAGCCGGCGGCCGAACCGCCGAGCAGCGGGACGGTGGTGCGTCGCTTCGACGGTCTCGGCTTCGAGCCGGTGCTGGAGCGCGAGTACCGGCAGCATATGCGTGCCGACCAGCGCCGCAGCACCCTGGTCTGCCTGATCACTGCGCTCGGCATCTGGCTGACCTTCATCGGGCTCGACCTGACGCGCCTCGACAACCTCGTCGCGGTCGACAGCCGCGACATCTTCGTCGAGTTCGCGATCGCGCTGAGGTTGGGGACGCTCGCCGTGATCCTGCGCCTGGTCTGGATCGTGCGCCGCAACCGCCAGGCCCATGCCTATCATCACCTCACCATGCTGGCGCTGGCGCTGATCGGCGTGACCTGCGCCTTCATCGCCAACATGTACAAGCTGCGGGGGCTGCCGCAGGCGGATATCGCCCAGCTCGTGATCATCGCGGCCGTGTTCCTGCCGGTTGGGCTGACCTTCCTGCAGAGCCTGGGCATCGCCCTGCTGATCGCGGTGTTCACCACCGGGCTTGGCCTGCTGATGCTCGAGCCGGGGCAACTGGCCGAGCATGGCCGGCTCTCGATCCTGCTGTTCTTCGCCGTTTTCGTCAGCGCCGTCGGTGCCTGGCTGCGCGAGAGGGCCGAGCGCGACCAGTTCCTCCTGCGTCGCATGCTGCATAGCCGGGCGATGTCGGACGCGCTGACCGGCGTCGCCAATCGGCGCGGCTTCGAGGAGCATGTTGCGATGGCGCTGCTGCAGGCGCGGCGCGAGCGCGCTCCCGTCGCTTTCGCGGTGCTCGATATCGATCATTTCAAGCGCTACAACGACCGCTATGGCCATCAGGCCGGCGACATCGCGCTCGCCTCGGTGGCCCGCGCCATCGACAGCCGGCTGCGCCCGCCGATGGACATGGTCGGGCGGCTCGGTGGCGAGGAGTTCGGCCTACTGCTCTATGACACCACGCCGCAGAAGGCGCGGGAGCGGCTGGAACGGGTCGCGCAGGCGATCGCCGAGCTCCGGATCGAGCACGCAGCGTCGCCGACGGCGCAATACATCACGGTCAGTATGGGGGCGGTCGGCTTCGACGGGCAGGAGACGGCGGTCGACCTCTACCAGCGCGCCGATGCGGCGCTCTATGCCGGCAAGGCCTCTGGCCGGAACCGGGTCGAGCTGGGCGAGGGTGGCGAGCGCCTGGCGGGGTAGCCGCGGACACCGGCTGGCTGCTATGCGGCGTTCTTCCTGCTGCCACGAGAGAATCCCATGTCCGCACCTGTTTCAATCGGCCTGATCGGCGCCGGCATCATGGGCGAGCGCATGCTGCGCGCCATCCTGGCGCAATCCCCCGAGCTGGTGCGCGCCGCCGGGATCTGGGACCCGTCCAGCGAGGCGATGGCGCGGATCGCAGGCGAGCTGCCGCAGGTCGCACAGCAGCCCGATGCGGCCGCCGTGATCGCGGCGAGCGACTGCGTCTACATCGCCTCGCCGCCGGCTTCCCATCTCGGCCATGCCCGCGCGGCGCTCGCGGCCGGCAGAACCGTCTTCTGCGAGAAGCCGCTTGCGATCGACGTCGCCGATTCCCGTGCCTTCGTCGCCGAGGCTGGCGGGCGCGGCGCGGTCAACTTTCCTTTCGCCTCCTCGCCGGCGGTCGCGCAATTGCAGGACTGGGCCGAGAGCATCGGCGGCAACCGGCGGATCGCGATCGAGGTCGCCTTCGCCACCTGGCCGCGCTCCTGGCAGGCCGATGCCGCGGGCTGGCTCGACCGGCGCGAGCAGGGCGGCTTCACCCGCGAAGTGGTCTCGCATTTCCTGTTCCTGAGCCGCCGGCTCGGTGGGCGGCTGCATGACCTGCAGGCGAGCGTATCCTTCCCGGAGGCGGGCAAGTCGGAGCGTCGGATCGAGGCACGGTTGATGGCGGGCGACATTCCGGTAACGCTCATCGGCAGCGTCGGCACGACCCCGAAAGACGATCACAACATCTGGATGCTCGAAGGCGAAAGCGGGGCGATCCGGCTCTGCGACTGGTCGCTGGCCGAGCAACGCCAGTCGGACGGCTCCTGGCAGCGGGCGCCGGGCGCCCTGACGCAGCTTGAGGCGCGGCCGGTCGCACTGAAGCGGCAGCTCGAAGGCGTAGCGAAGCTGGCGCGCGGAGAGGCGCATCAGCTGGCAACGCTGGAGGAGGCGCTGAATGTCCAGGAGATCGTCGAGGCGATTCTGGCGAGCTGAGTACCGGATGCGCGCCCTTCATTGAGGCGGCATGGCGGGAGGGCTATGATCGGCGGGCTCAGGAGGCCTGCCGATGCGCCATGCCTTCCTCACCGATGCGCAGATCGACGCGCGCGCTTTGGCGCATCGGCGCGGGCTCGGCTTCCGTGACGACGAGGCCGTCGAGGTCGTGGTGCTGCTGGGCAGGCTCAAGGCGCATTATCCGGAATTCTCGGACAAGCGCGTGCCGGACGGCGCGCTCGGAGAAGCCGAGGCGCAATGGGATTCGTTGGGTAAGCGTCTGCTGATCCCGGAGAGCGTGTTCCGGGCGGCCGAACGCGGCGAGGGCAGGGCGCTCATGACCGTGGCGCACGAGGTCGGCCACGCGCTGCTCGGGCATGAGGGCAATCTGAACCGGGGGCCAGCCGGTGGCCGGGCCGAGCGGGGTTCGGCGAAGCTGCGCTCTATGGAATACCAGGCGCGGCGCTATGCGGCCGCCTTCCTGATTCCGGACACACCGGCCGTGCGGAGGCTCGATGCAACGGCATTGAGCGAACGCTACCGGGTCAGCATGAGCGCCGCGATCGTGCGCCATAGCGAGTTGCGCTCCGGCGAGAGCGCACGAGCCCTGCCTTTCCGGCAGGCCGCGCTCGACATTTGAGCCGCTTGCGGTCGGCGCGCCCACAGGGCATGGCTCGGGCAACGTGACTTCTATCGAGGACGCCATGACCATCGCCGCTACCGGCCTGCCGCCAGCGCCGAAGCCTGCAGCCAGGGCACAGGGCGTCTCGCCCTTCATCGTCATGGATGTGATGAACGCTGCCGAGGCGATTGAGCGGCGTGGTGGCTCGGTCGTGCACATGGAGGTCGGCCAGCCTTCGGCGGCTACGCCAGCCAGCATCCGGGCCGCCACGGCGCGAGCGCTGGAGGATGGCCGGATCGGCTACACCCAGGCGCTCGGCATCGGCTCGCTCCGCGCCCGGATCGCGCGGCATTACCGCGATACCTACGGCGTCGAGGTGCCGGCCGAACGCGTCGTCGTGACGACCGGCTCCTCCGGCGGCTTCATCCTCTCTTTCCTCGCCTGCTTCGAGCCCGGCGCGCGCATCGCGATCACCGCTCCGGGCTATCCGGCCTACCGCAACATCCTGATCGCGCTCGGGCTCGAGCCGGTCGCGATCCCGGTCGGCCCGGAGACGCGCTATGCGCTGACGCCGGAGCTGATCGCCAAGGCGCATGCCGAAAAGCCGCTCGCGGGCGTGCTGACGATGAGCCCGGCCAATCCGACCGGGGTGGTGATGGCGCCCGAGGCGATCGCTGCGGTGGCGGCCGAGTGCCGGCGGCTCGGCCTCTGGTACATCTCCGACGAGATCTATCACGGCCTGACCTATGAGCAGCCGGCGACGACGGCGCTCGCCGCCGACCCCGATACGATCATCGTCAACTCCTTCTCGAAGTACTATTGCATGACCGGCTGGCGCGTCGGCTGGCTGGTGGTGCCGGAGCGGCTGGTCCGGGTGATCGAGCGGCTGCAGCAGAATTTCTCGATCTCGGTGCCGATGCTGAGCCAGGTCGCGGGCGAGGCGGCCTTCGACGCGAGCGAGGAATGCGAGGCGATCAAGGCCGGCTATGCGGAAAACCGGGCCTATCTGCTCAAGGCCTTGCCGGAGATCGGGCTGGGCGATTTCCTGCCGGTCGACGGCGCCTTCTACATCTATCTCGACATCGGCCGATATTCGAACGATTCCATGAGCTTCTGCCGGGATGCTCTCGAGAATGCGGGCGTCGCGATCACGCCGGGACTCGATTTCGACGAGGGCCGAGGCGCGCGGACCGTCCGGCTCTCCTTCGCCGGCTCGCTCGCCGAATGCGAGGAGGCGGTGGCGCGCCTGGGACGCTGGCTGAAGGCGCGCTGAGCCCAGAGCCCGTTCCGATCAGGTTGATCCAACCTGACCGGATCCGGCTCCAGCGCTTGCCAAGGCGAAGTGGTAGACTCAATCTGATCCGGCTCGGGGACTGGACATGGTCGCAATGCGGAATCGGCTGAAAGCCATGACGTTGTGCTCGGCGGCGTTGCTGCTGGCCAGCCTTGCCGCAGGGCCGGCCGTGGCGCAACACGCCAAGGCCGAGCCGTCGCCGGTCCTGACCCTGCGCGGCGACGAGACGCCCGAGACGGTGCGCAAGCTCGTCGATGCCTTGTCGGCCGGCGGGCGCCAGGTCGAGATCAGGATCGCCGGCAAGGATGAGCCTAAATCCGCCGCCGCGCCGTCAGCAGCAACGGCGCCGGCTTCTACCGGTGCCGCCACGCCTTCCGGCAAGGCCCAGCCCCAGGCCGAGGACGAGACGCCGGTCGAGGTGTTCTGGGATCATTTCGTCGACGGGGCGTCGATGGGGCTCGGCGCTGTGCCGCGCCTGAGCCAGCTCCCTGACGCCTGGAGCCAAGCCTGGGCGCAGAACCGCAATGGTGCCAGCGGCGTGTCCGCAAGCTGGCGGCTCATCGCGGGCCTGGCACTAGCGCTCGTCCTGGCCGGGCTGTACCGCCGCGTGACGGCGCCCTGGTTCGCGCGTCGGCTGCAGCCCGAGGGGCCAGAGTTCTCGCCGCGGCTGATCGCCTCGTCCTGGGGGCTGTTGCAGGACCTGGTAACGCTCGGGATCTGCCTCGGCGTGCTGCATGCGGTCCGCATAGTCTGGCTCCCGCAGCCGGACCTTGCGCATTCGACCCTGCGCACCATCGCCAACGGCATCGCGATCGGCGCGGGCCACCTGATCCTCGGACGCTTCCTGCTCGCCCCCGGCGCGCCGGAGCGCCGGATCATGCCGCTGCCGCGGGCCGAGCGGGCCTTCACGTTCCTGGCCATCTACGGCATCGTCATGCCGATCCTGCTGACAGTGACCGTTTCGGCCCAGCATGCCACCGGGCCAGGGCCGGTCACCGGAATGTTCGCGCTGGTCGGAATCGCCTCGACTCTGTTCAAAACGTGGTGGTTCATCGATGCGCGGCACGATCTTGCCGCGCTCATTCTCCATTCCGCACATGAGCCAGGACCGCTTCGGCGCGTGATCGCTCACACCGCCGGCTGGCTTTATGCCGTGCTTGCGGTCTTGATCTGGATGGTCGGCAATGCGGCGATGATGATGGAAGGCGGCGGGCGCTGGGCAGAAGCCGCCGCGCTGACGCAGTTCATCATCGTGCTGGCGCCGATCCTCGCGGTCGGAATCACTAGCCTGATGGCCTGTCGCCAGGCGCATGCGGCGGCGATGGGCGAGGTTGCGCCGCTTTCGCTCGCGGTCGGACATGCGCTGCGCGCTGCTGCCGGCGGCGCGATCTGGGCCGGCGGCTTCTATCTGTTGGCGCGGCTCTGGGCCGGATTCCTCTTTGGTGTCAGCTCCGATCAGTTCGCTGTGCTGATGCGCCAAGCGGGCGGCGTCGCCGTGCTCGCCTTTGCGGGGTGGGTCGCGATCGTTTTCCTGCGCAGTTTCTTCGACGCCTATGCGCCGCACCCGGCCACAGCTGGTCCGGCTGACGAGGATGCGGTTCCGCACGACCATGTGCCGTCACGGCTGGCGACCGTGATGCCGATTCTGCGCGGCGTGGTGCTCACCGCCGTGTTTGGCCTCACCGGGCTCGTCCTGCTGTCGCGCCTCGGCGTTGACATCGGCCCGCTACTGGCGGCCTTCAGCATCCTCGGCCTCGCCGTTTCCTTCGGCTCGCAGGCGCTGGTGCGCGATATCGTCTCCGGCTTCTTCTTCATGCTCGAAGACGCCTTCCGCGTCGGCGAATATGTCGACACCGGCCGGCTCAAGGGTACGGTCGAGAAGATTTCGCTGCGCTCGATGCAATTGCGCCACCAGAGCGGCCAGGTCCACACCGTGCCGTTCGGCCAGGTGCAGTCGCTGACTAATGCCAGCCGCGACTGGGCGACGATCAAGTTCAATGTCCGGCTCGACCACTCCGCCGACATCGAGAAGGCGCGCAAGACGATCAAGAAGATCGGCCTCGCGCTGTTGGAGGATCCCGAATACGGGCCGCATTTCATCGCTCAGCTCAAGATGCAGGGCGTCGCCGACATCACCGACGCGGCCATCGTCATCAGGCTGAAGTTCACCGCCAAGCCGAACCAGGCCTCGATGCTGCAGCGCGAGGCGCTGAAGCGGGTCTATCGTGGGCTGATCGAGGCCGAGGTGCCGTTCGCTTCCAACGCGGTCACCGTGAAGGAAGGGAGCGGCAAGAGTGGAGCCGCGGCGATCGCGGCCGTGCCGCCGCCGACGCCGCTCGTGCCGGCGGCGGAGTGAGGCGGAGCAGGGGCAGCGTCGTGCGATCGGGATATGCGGCGCTCGCCCTCGCGGCTGGCATGATCGCAGGCGCCGCAATGGCGCAAGCGCAGTCAGCGGATGAGCTGATCACCAGCTATCGCGCGCTCAACAGCGCCTGCCGTGGCGGGTCTGGAGACGACCCGCGCACGCAAAAGGCCTGCGCTGAACGGGATCGTGTCGTCGCCGGATTGCAGCAGGCCGGCTATTGCTACGGGCGCCGCGGGCAGATCGGCGCGCAGATGAGCTGGCATCGCTGCGGGGCGGACTCGCTGCGATAGAGCGCTGGCGCGCTGGTTACTGCCCGAATTCCAGAATGAGGAAGAAGCCGAAGCCGATCAGCGCCAGAAGGGCGCCCATGCCGGCGGCGAGGCGGGCGGCCGAGAGCTGACCCTTCCACTCATGGCGCCGATCGGCACGCTCGGCGTCATGCTCGCGGCCGTGCTTGCCGAACTGGCTGGCATAGAGGTCTGGCGTCATCTGCGGGCCGACCGGCAGATTGCCCTCGAGTTCGTAGCGCACCGCGACGAAGAGGGTGAACAGGCCGAGGAGACCGACACCGAGCCAGCCGATCATCTGCTGGGCGAGGACGGCCAAGCCGATCAAGCCGGTGCAGGCGAGGGCCGCGATCACGACTCGTTCGGGGCTTCGCGGTGGCCGCATATCCTCTCCATCCAAGAAAAAAGGCCGCCGCGATCTCTCGCGACGGCCCTGATCTCACTTGCGTCCGGCCAGCTTGTTCCACCAGCCGCCGCGCTTCGGCCGATCCGGATCCGGCGGCGTCAGCACGACTGCGACCGGCTCTTCGACGACCCGTGGAGCAGGCGCCTCTTCAACGACCGGTTCGGGGGCCGGAGCGGCAACGGCTTCGGGCGCCGCCGGCTCGGGAGCAGGCGCGGCTTCTGCCGGGGCGGCGGCGACGCCGTCCTCGGTGATCGGCACGACCTTCTTGCGCGAGCGGCTGCGCTTGGGCTTTTCCGCCGGCTCGGCGACGACTTCGGTCGCGACATCCGCAACATCGGCAGCCTTGGCCGTTTCTGTCGCTGCTTCCGTCTCCGCCTTCTTGCTGCGGCTGCGGCGAGCGCGCTTCGGCTTGGTCTCAGCTTCCGCTTCGGCGGCAGGAGCCTCGCTCACGGGCGCGGCCGACTCCTCGACGGGAGCAGCAGCTGCAACCGGTGCCGCATCATCGGACTTGCCGACGGTCGCGTCGTCGCCGTCCTCACCCTCGTCATGGTCGCCGGCCTCGTCGGCAGCACCTTCGACATGCGGCTGGCCGTCACGTTCGCCACCACGCCGGCGGCGACGGCGGCGGCGGCGGCGGCGATTGTCGCGGCCGTCCTGGCTTTCGCCTTCACCTTCGCCATCAGCAGAGCCATGCCGAGCCGTCTCGCTCCCGGCTTCGCTTTCGCCTTCGACCTCGGCCTCAATCTCGACTTCGACGATGTCCTCGTCCTCGGGCTCGTCGATGATCGCCTCGGCGCGCATGCTGGAGACCGGCACGACGCGGTTCTCGTTGCCGACGAACTCGCCGCGCTCGACCTCGAAATAGCGGGTGCCGAGCAGGGCGGCATCAGCCGACACGGTGATCGTGATGTTGAAGCGCTCCTCCAGGTCGCGCAGATGGGCGCGCTTCTGGTTGAGCACGTAGAGCGCGACCTCCGGCCGGGTGCGGACCTCGAGATTATGCGAGGCGCTCTTGATCAACGCCTCTTCGAGGGCGCGCAGGATCTGCAGCGCGATCGACGGGGTCGAACGGACGAGGCCGGCGCCGGCGCAGTGCGGGCACGGCACCGAGGAACTCTCGAGCACGCCGGTGCGGATGCGCTGGCGCGACATCTCCAGCAGGCCGAAGGCCGAGATGCGGCCGACCTGGATGCGGGCCCGGTCGTTCTTCAGGCATTCCTTCAGCTTCTTCTCGACCGCGCGGTTGTTGCGGTTCTCCTCCATGTCGATGAAATCGATCACGATGAGGCCGGCAAGGTCGCGCAGGCGCAGCTGGCGCGAGATTTCCTCGGCCGCTTCGAGATTGGTCTTGAGGGCGGTGTCCTCGATGTTGTGCTCGCGGGTCGAGCGCCCGGAGTTGATGTCGATCGCGACCAGCGCCTCGGTCTGGTTGATGACGATGTAGCCGCCGGACTTCAGTGTCACCGTGTTCGAGAACATCGCGTCGAGCTGGCTCTCGACGCCGAAGGCGGCGAAGAGCGGGGTCTGCTCGCGATAGGGCTTCACGCTCTTGGCATGGCTCGGCATGAGCATGCGCATGAAGTCCTTCGCCTCGCGATAGGCGCTCTCGCCGGCGACGTGAACCTCGTCGATGTCCTTGTTGTAGAGGTCGCGGATCGAGCGCTTGACGAGGTTGCCCTCCTCATAGACCAGCGCCGGGGCGACCGAGCCGAGCGTCAGCTCGCGCACGCTTTCCCACATCCGCATCAGATACTCGTAGTCGCGCCTGATCTCCGGCTTGGTGCGGGAGGCGCCGGCGGTGCGCAGGATGATGCCCATCCCCTCCGGCACCTCGAGCTCCTGGGCGATCTCCTTGAGGCGCTTGCGGTCCTCGGCATTGGTGATCTTGCGCGAGATGCCGCCGCCCTTGCCGGTGTTCGGCATCAGCACCGAATAGCGGCCGGCGAGCGAGAGATAGGTGGTCAGCGCCGCGCCCTTGTTGCCGCGCTCTTCCTTGACGACCTGGACCAGGATGATCTGGCGGCGCTTGATCACCTCCTGGATCTTGTACTGGCGGCGGATGTTGCGCGGCCGCTCGGGCATGTCGTCGAGGGCATCGCCGCCGCCGAGCTGCTCGGGCTCCTCCTGGGCCTCGTCGCCGCCGTTCTCCTCGGCGTCGTCGCCGGTCTCGTCGTCCTGCGCGGGGCGGCGGGCCTCCTCAGGGGCCTCGGCACCATCCTCGGAAGCAGGCGCCTCGGTGGTCTCGAAGGTCAGCGGGGCGGCGTTCGGGGCCGCGTCCTCGGTGGCGGATTCGGCGATCTCGGGCGCGAAGAACTCGCCGAAGGCGGGGCCGCCCTCGTTGACCATCGCGGCTTCCTTGCCGTCGGTCTCGACGCGCTCGCCGGAGGCCTCGACCTCGGCGCTGACGGTCTCGCCGCTCTCGGCGGCGCGCTTGGGCCGGTTGTCACGATCGCGGCGGCCGCGGCGGCCGCGGCGTTCGCGCTTCTCCTCGTCGCGTTCTTCCTCGCGCTCGGCGCGCGCTTCCTCGGCAAGCAGGGCCTGCCGGTCGGCGACCGGGATCTGGTAGTAGTCGGGGTGGATTTCGGAGAAGGCGAGGAAGCCGTGGCGGTTGCCGCCATATTCGACGAACGCGGCCTGGAGCGAAGGCTCCACCCGCGTCACCTTCGCCAGATAGATATTGCCGCGGAGCGGCTTGCGGCTGGCTGATTCGAAATCAAACTCTTCGATACGCGAGCCGCGGGACACCACGACCCGGGTCTCTTCCGGGTGGGTGGCGTCGATGAGCATCTTGTTGGCCATGGGACAATTCCATTGGCGCGACGGCCTTGGCAATCCGCCGGGCTGCGGACGCAAGTCCGCGGCCGCGGGCAGGGGCGCCGCGCATGTGCCGGCTGAAGCCGGCCTGTTGCAGGGAGAAAAGTTCGGTCTGGGGCGGACGACGGGAGCGAGCGGCAGAGCGGGCGGACAGCCCGTCGCCACCTGAGAGGTTTCGACGAAACACCGAAAAGGAGAACGGCGTCGTTTGCTCCGACATCTTACCTTTGACCTGCAGCGCGCCTCGAACGGGGCGCACCGCGTTGACACGCTCGCGTACAAGAAGACCGGCGCCGATTGCTGCCTGGCGCAAGCCCGTCCGCGGACGATTCCGTTGCTGGCTGCCTTCGCGCCGGCACGGATCGGGATGATCCGGTCGTTCGGCCAGTTCGCAGGACGTCAGCGGGCCAGGGACCCGGTTTGCGCGCTGCGGTAGCCTTCGCGATGCAACCGTCTCCATTACAGACAGGCGATGCATTTTTGCAAGCGCGTTAACGGTGGGTGATCGGGCAGGCGCGGTTTCCGCTGCCTGCCGGTCATGGTAACGGGTTGTCAATGATTGGCGACGCTATGGTTAAGTCCTGTTAAGCGTCGAACCAGCGAATCGAGGAGCTTCCTCCTGCTTCACCGGCTTCGCCTCTCCACAAAGGGCATCCCGCACCGCATCGCCATGCCGGCCTTGCGGCTATTCGCATGCGCGGCGTTGCTCCTGTCTTCGCTCTCGCTCGCAGCTGCGAATTCGCCGGCGCGTCCCGCCAGCGATCTCCCGGTCGGCACCGATGCCCGGCTCGAGGTCCAGGGCGAGATCGTCCGGCTGACCATGGCGCTGTCCCGGCCGGTGAACGCGAGCGCCACGGTCATGGCAGGGCCCGATCGCGTCATCGTCGAGTTGCCCTCGATCAACTTCCAGGTGGACCCGAAGCAGGGGCGCAAGTCCGCGGGCTTCGTCTCCGGCTTCCGCTACGGCCTGTTCATGGCCGACCGATCCCGCATCATCCTCGATCTCGCCCAGCCGGCTACGGTGGCAAGCGTATCGGTCAAGCCGGTGCGCGGCGGCTTCGGCGAGCTGGTCGTCGAGCTGAAGCGGACGAGCCGCGAGGAGTTTGTCGCGCTCGCCCGCGAGGCGACGGCGAAGACACTGCTGCCGAGCATCCCCGTCGAGCGCAAGGCCGAGGGCGATTCGCGCCGGATCGTGGTGATCGACCCCGGCCATGGCGGTATCGATCCTGGCACCCAGGTCGCGGCGATCGCCGAAAAGGCGGTGGTCCTCGCCTTCGGGCTGAAGCTGAAGGAACAGCTCGAAGCGCAGGGGCGCTACCGGGTGATCATGACCCGCTCGGACGACACCTTCATCTCGCTGAACGACCGTGTCCGCATCGCACGCGGCGTCGAGGCCAGTCTCTTCATCTCGATCCACGCCGATTCGCTGGCGCAGGCCCAGGACGTGCGCGGTGCCACCGTCTACACCGGCTCGGAGCGTGCGAGCGATGCGGAGGCGGCGCGGCTGGCGGCCAAGGAAAACCAGGCCGATGCCGTCGCAGGCCTCGATTCGAGCGAGGACGTGCATGATGTCGCCGGCATCCTGATGGATCTCGCCAAGCGCGAGACCCGCAGCTTCTCGACGATCTTCGCGCGAAACCTGGTCGAAAGGCTCGGCGGTTCGGTAAAGATGCACAAGGTGCCGTTGCGTTCGGCGGGTTTTCGCGTATTGACCGCGCCTGACGTGCCGTCGGTGCTGATCGAGCTCGGCTACATGTCGAGCCCGAAGGATGCCGAGCTCTTGAATTCCGAGGGTTGGCGCACGCAGGCTTCCGCCGCCGTTCAGCAGGCGGTCGACCAGTATTTCGAGCGCCTGCAGGTGCCGGGCAAGGCCGCGCAAAGCAGGCCTTGATGGCCGAACGGTCGAAGATGGCGATTTGTGGTCGCAAAGCCACGGTTCCGCCATTTCTGCCGTGATATAGAATTGAGTTGAAGATCAGCCGTGCAGGTCGTGACGCCAAAGGGGGAGGGCGCCGATACTGCCGCTAGCCAAGGTCAAAATTCTCGATGCGGTTCATATTGCGCCTTTTCGGATGGGCGTTCGCCGTCGGTACGATCCTGTTCGTGATCGGCGTCGCGGGCGCGGCCGGCGTGATCTGGCACTACTCCAAGGACCTGCCCGATTCGGCGCAGCTGCGGAATTACGAGCCGCCGGTGATGAGCCGCGTCCATGCCGGCGACGGAAGCCTGATCGCCGAATTCGCGCGTGAACGCCGGCTCTATCTGCCGATCCAGGCGGTGCCGAAGCTGATCATCGACGCCTTCCTCTCGGCCGAAGACAAGAATTTCTACAAGCATTTCGGCGTCGATCCCGAAGGCCTGGCCCGCGCCGCGATCTCGAACTTCCGCAATCGCGGTTCCGGCCGCCGGCCGCAGGGTGCCTCGACCATCACCCAGCAGGTAGCGAAGAACTTCCTTGTCGGCTCCGAGCAGAGCCTCGAGCGCAAGATTCGCGAGGCGCTGATCGCGCTGCGAATCGAGTCGACCTATTCGAAGGACAAGATCCTCGAGCTCTACCTCAACGAGATCTATCTCGGCGCGCCGGCGCCGGGGCAGGGCAGCTATGGCGTCGCTGCGGCAGCGCTGAACTATTTCGGCAAGTCGGTGCATGAGCTCAACGCGCAGGAGGCGGCCTATCTCGCCGCTCTGCCGAAGGCGCCGACCGACCTGCACCCGTTCCGCAACCGTGAACGTGCCATCGAGCGCCGCAATTACGTGCTCGACCGCATGGCCGAGAACGGCTTCCTCAAACGCCCCGATGCCGATGCTGCCAAGAAGCAGCCGCTCGGCGTCAATCCGCGCACGGTCTCGCCGAACCAGATCGCCGCCGGCTATTTCGCCGAGGAGATCCGGCGCGAGCTGCAGGACCGCTATGGCGAGAAGAAGCTGCTCGAAGGTGGCCTCTCGGTGCGTGCCACGGTCGATCCCAAGATGCAGCTGATGGCGCGCAAGGCGCTGGTCGACGGCCTCGTGCGCTTCGACGAGGCGCGCGGCTGGCGCGGCGCGATCCAGAAGATCGATGCGGCGAGCCGCGAATGGGGCCTGGCCATCGCCGAGCTTCCGGTGCTCGGCGACGTCAAGCCCTGGCGCCTGGCCGTCGTGCTCGACGCCAGCGGCGACAGCGCTCGCCTCGGCCTGCAGCCGATCCGCGAAGCCTCCGGCCAGCTCCGTCCGGAGCGCGAGACGGTGACGCTCGGGCCGGACGGCATCCGCTGGACCCGGCGTACCCGCGTCTCGCAGGCGGTCTCGGCCGGCGACGTGGTCTATGTCGAGCCGATCGACGGCAAGCCGGGCCAGGTGCGCCTGCGCCAGATGCCCGAGGTCAACGGCGCGATCACCGTGATGGACCCGTTCTCGGGCCGCGTGCTCGCCATGGTCGGCGGCTTCTCGCATGACCAGTCGGAATTCAACCGGGCGACGCAGGCGCTGCGCCAGCCGGGCTCGTCCTTCAAGCCCTTCGTCTACGCGACCGCGCTCGACAACGGCTACACCCCGTCCAGCATCGTGCTCGACGCGCCGATCGAGGTCGATCAGGGCGGTGGTCTCGGCATGTGGACGCCGAGCAACTACGACGGCAAGTTCACTGGCCCGCGCACGCTGCGCTACGGCATCCAGTTCTCGAAGAACCTGATGACGGTGCGCCTCGCCAAGGATGTCGGCATGCCGCTGATCGCGGAATATGCCCGCCGCTTCGGCATCTATGACGACATGCTGCCGGTGCTCTCTATGTCGCTCGGCGCTGGCGAGACGACGGTCATGCGGATGACCGCGGCCTATTCGATGCTCGCCAATGGCGGCAAGCGCATCCGGCCGACGCTGATCGACCGCATCCAGGACCGCTGGGGCGCGACGATCTTCAAGCACGACCAGCGCACCTGCGAAGGCTGCGAGGCCGAGAAGTGGAGCAACCAGCGTGAGCCGCGCCTGATCGACAATCGCGAGCAGGTGCTCGATCCGCTGACCGCCTACCAGATGGTCTCGATGCTCGAAGGCGTCGTCAATGCCGGCACCGCGACGGTGGTCAAGTCGGTCGGCAAGCCGCTCGCCGGCAAGACCGGCACGACCAACGACGCCAAGGACGTCTGGTTCGTCGGCTTCTCCCCGGACCTTGCCGTTGGCGTCTACATGGGCTTCGACAAGCCGAAGTCGCTTGGCAATTCGGCGACCGCCGGCCAGTACGCCGCGCCGATCTTCCGCGACTTCATGGCCGCCGCGCTGAAGGACAAGCCGGCGACGCCGTTCCGCGTGCCGCCCGGCATCAAGCTGATCCGCGTCGATCCGCGCACCGGCATGCGCGCCGGTGGCGAAGGCGGCATTCTCGAAGCGTTCAAGCCGGGCACGGCGCCGCCGGACAGCTATTCGGTGATTGGTGCTTCCGACGGCACTGGCGGGGCGATGAGCGTCGCGCCGGCCGGCGGTCGCTCGGTCGGCTCCGGCACCGGCGGTCTCTACTAGAGATCGCTTCTGCCGGTACAGAGCGCGAGCGCCAAAGGCGTTTCCCGCGCCTGGGCTTCGGTTTTTCGGACAGGTTTCGGCTACAGCCGGAACCTGTTCTCGTCTGTGGGCTGTGAACAATGAAAGCGTATGTGGCGCTGCTGCGCGCGGTGAATGTCGGGGGCACCGGGAAGCTCCCGATGAACGAGCTGACGGCGATGTGCAAGGACGCGGGCCTGCACAAGGTCCGGACCTATATCGCCAGCGGCAACGTCGTGTTTTCCAGTGACGCGGACGAAGCGGAGATCAAGGCGAAGCTCGAGGCCAGGCTGCGGGCCTATGCCGGAAAGCCCGTGGGCGTGCTGATCCGGTCGGCGGATGAGATCGCCGGCGTGCTGGCTCGCAATCCGTTTTCGGACAAGCCAGGCAATCGGACGGTCGCGCTGTTCGTCGATGGCCCGCTTGATGCCGACGCATTGACCGACGCGCGCGGCGTGCAGGACGAGTTGATGCAATTGGGGCAGCGCGAGATTTATGTCTTTTACGGTGATGGAATGGCTCACTCGCGCCTGCGTATACCGGCAGGTGAGGCCGGCACGGCGCGCAACATGAATACCGTCGCCAAGCTCGCCGAGATGGCCAGAGCACTTTGATTGCGACTTCGGGTAAGGCTACGGCCGCCGTTTACACCCGGTCCTTTCGCCCCTATCTGAACAACTCCGTTCGGCACGCCCGACCGAAACCCATCAGGAAAGCCTCGCCCGCACCATGCGCCCAGAAATCCAGACGCAACTCGATAACGCCAAGCAGTCGATCGGACTGCTGAGGAGGCATCTTTGACTGGGATGTCGCACAACGACGCCTGGCGGAGCTGAACGCGCTCTCCGAAGGTCCTGAATTCTGGAACGATGCCGAGACCGCGCAGAAATTGATGCGCGAGCGCACCACGCTCGAGACCCAGATCGAGGGGATCACCAAGCTCGAACGTGACGTCGAGGACGCGCTCACGCTGATCGAGCTCGGCGAGATGGAAGAGGACGAGGCGACCGTCGCCGAGGGCGAGGCCGCGATCAAGGCGGTCGAGGTCGAGGCCGGCCGACTGCAGGTCGAGTCGCTGCTCTCAGGCGAAGCCGACATGCTCGACACCTATGTCGAGATCCATCCCGGCGCCGGCGGCACGGAGAGCCAGGACTGGGCCGAGATGCTGCTGCGCATGTATCGGCGCTGGGGCGAGCGGCGAAAGTTCAAGGTCGAGACGCTGGACTATCAGGACGGCGACCAGGCCGGCATCAAGTCGGCGACGCTGCAGTTCAAGGGCCACAACGCCTATGGCTGGCTGAAGACCGAATCCGGCGTGCACCGGCTGGTGCGGATCTCACCCTTCGACTCCAATGCCCGCCGGCAGACTTCGTTTGCGTCGGTCTGGGTCTATCCGGTCGTCGACGACCGGATCGTCATCGAGGTCAACGAATCCGACTGCCGGATCGACACCTACCGGGCGCAGGGAGCGGGCGGTCAGCACATCAACACCACCGATTCGGCGGTGCGCATCACCCATATCCCGACCGGGATCGCGGTGACCTGCCAGCAGGAGCGCTCGCAGCACAAGAACCGGGCCAAGGCCTGGGACATGCTGCGCGCCCGCCTCTACGAGGTCGAGCTGAAGAAACGCGAGGACAAGGCCAACGCCGAGCAGGCCTCGAAGACCGATATCGGCTGGGGCCACCAGATCCGCTCCTACGTGCTGCAGCCTTATCAGTTGGTGAAGGACCTGCGCACGGGCGTCGCCTCGACGGCCCCGTCCGACGTGCTCGACGGCGATCTCGACCAGTTCATGGAAGCGTCGCTGGCCCAGCGCGTCTACGGCACGAGCGTGGACGTCGAGGACATCGATTGAGGGTGGGCCTGTTCCGGCTGACTCCTTGAATCAAAACAACCGACTGCAGCTGAAAGCTGCAGTCGGTTGTGAGGAGCACGCGCGTTCTTGGTACGCCGTCAGAGCTGCCCCGCCAGCTTGTCGCCGGCACGCAGGAAACGGTTCGGATCGGCAGGCTCGCCGTCGATACGGGTCTCGTAGTGCAGATGAGGGCCGGTTGAGCGGCCGGTGGAGCCAACGCGGCCGACCAGCGTGCCGGCCGTGACCACCTGACCTTCGCTGACCAGGATCGCCGACATGTGGGCATAGCGGGTGGTGATGCCGCTGGCATGCTCGATCTCGACCATATTGCCGTAGCCGCCGGAATACTCGGCCGTCACGACCTTGCCCGGGCCGGTCGCGCGCACCGGCGAGCCGTGCTCGGCACGCAGGTCCATGCCGGTGTGCAGGGCCGCGCCGCGCGTGAAGGGATCGGCGCGATAGCCATAATTGGAGCTCAGCTCGAGTTCTCCCGCGAGCGGCCGGCGCAGCGGCAACTGGTCGACGAGTCCGCGCAGGCGAAAAACGGTCGCGATACGCGGCTGCAGCGAACTCAGGGTCGCCTCGAACGGCCCGGCCGAGGGGTCGAGATTGACCGGGACCAGAGGGCCGCCGACGCCCTTCGGAACCTGGGCGGCGACGGCGAGCTTGTCGGTGTCGAGGCGGGTTTCGGCAAGGGCGGTGCGCAACGTCTTCTGGGTATCGCCGAGATTCCTGTCGAGCTCGCGCAGGGCCGCGAGTTGCGTGGCCGAGCTGCGCTCGATCGACTGGTCGAGCTGGGTCAGGGCCTCGGCGACGCGCTTGGCCGGTGCGACCGGCTCCTCGGCCTCGCCCGACTGCCAGGGCGCCGGGCGGTCGTCGGCGCCGCGCAGCGGCAGGGTTTCCGGCGCCGGGGTCGGCTTGCCCGAGGCAAAGGGCGCGAAGCTGGTGACGCCGGAGGCGCGGACCGGTTCCTCGGGCTTGATCATGCGCTGGCGCAGCGGGTTCTTGGCGGCCTGCGACACGCCGATCCCGGCCGATTGCAGGCTTTCGGCGACCGCGCTGACCAGCGATTGCCGCGATTCGAGCTCGGCCTGGCGCGTGGCGATCTCGCCGACGCGAGCCTCGACGCCGTCCTGGTCGAGCAAGGCGCGGCTGGCGAGCCGGTCGACATCGGCGCGCAGGGCGGCGATCCGATCCTCATAGGCGTATTGGCGGGAGGTCTCGCGGCTGATCAACCGCGCGGCGAGATCGTCCTTGCGCAGGATGTACCAACTCGTCGCGCCGCTCCAGGCCGTGGTCAGCGCCAGAAGGCTGAGACCGAGCAACGCGGTCGAGCGGCGGACAGTGAAGCTGCGGCGGGCAAGAATGCCAGTCACGGCAAGCTCGTGGCCGGCGGCCTGAGCACGGGAATCCAAGGAGGTCATACGCAAAACCGGAAGTGACGCTGCGATAGGATGATTAGACCTCGTTAGGGTTAATCAATCGCAAATCGCAGCGGGTTTTGCGGATATCCGAGCTCTGGCCTCAGATCTCGCGGGCGGCCGCGAGCACGGCTTCGGCATGGCCCTTGACCCGGACCTTGGCCCAGACGCGGACGATCTTGCCGGTCTCGTCGATCAGGAAGGTGCTGCGTTCCACGCCCATATAGTGGCGACCATACATCTGCTTCTCGACCCACAGGCCGTAAGCCTCGATCGCCTTGCGCTCCTCGTCCGAGACCAGCGTCAGCTGCAGGCTGTATTTCTGCTTGAACTTGTCATGGCGCTTCACCGAATCCGGCGAGATGCCGATGACGGTCGTGCCCGCCGCGGCAAAGTCGTCGCGCAAGGCATCGAAGGAGAGCGCCTCGTTGGTGCAGCTCGTCGTGTCATCCTGCGGATAGGCATAGAGCACGACCTTGCTGCCGCGCAGGCCCGAGAGCGTGAGCGAGCCGCCGCCATCTGTCGGCAAGGTGAAGTCGGGGGCCGGTACGCCTTCGTTCAATGCCATCTTCGCCTTCCTTTGGTCGCGATCACATGCAAGGGCCGGGCAAGCCGCGGGCAATAAGCCGGCTCCGACCACAGACCAGAACCGACCGGGAGCGAATCAGCTAGCTTGCCGCTGCTGTACCGCTCCCCGGATCAGGCGCATCATGCGGATGCTGCGGCAACCTAGCTGCCGGAGCCACCGCATCGATCCGCATGATTCGAGCAGCAAGACAAGAAGCGATTCCGTTTGACCGAGACCAGCAAGATCGCCGCGGCTCCCGCAGCCGGCACGGCTTCAGAGACGGAGTGCCAGGAGGTGGTCGCCGTTGCCAAGCGCGCCTGGCGCGGCATCGTCACCATCGCGCTCACGGTCTGCGTCGCCGTCGTCATGCTGGGTTTCGCCGCGGCCGCCTTGCTGGTCAGCGGCTTCATTCCGCTCTCTGGGCTTGAGGGCCGCATCTCCACCGCCATCGAGGAACGGCTCGGGCCGAGCTGGAAGGTCACGGCCGAGCATGCCCAGCTCGACCGCGTCGATGGCCGCTCGCGCCTGCGCGTCCGCGAAGTCTCGTTCAAGCATGCCGGCGGGGCTTCGTTCCGGGCGCCGGAGGCGGTGTTGGGTTATGATCCGATGGCGCTGCTGCGCGGCGACATCCGCCTGGTCTCGCTCGACTTGCGCGGCGTCAACATCCGGCTCGGCGTCAGGCAGGACGGCTCGCTGCTGCTGGAGCAGGATGTCCAGCCGGAACAGGCTCCGAAAACGCCGGTGGCGGGCGATCCGGTCGACTGGGACGCCTTTGCCGGGGCGATGAACGCGATCGGCGCGCTGGTTTCGAATGACGGCCTGCTCGGCTCGCTCGAAGCCGCCGGCATCGGCGGGGCGCGGGTGACGCTGATCGACCCGGCCGGGCGGCAGCGCTCCGGCCTGGAGGATGTCGACATCAGGCTGGAGCGCTTCGGCGGCGGGCAGGCGCGGCTGTCGATGAAAGGGCGCATCGGGCCGCGCTGGAAGGAGCTGGCGATCGATCTGGCGAGCGCGCCGGACGGCACGCGCAGCGCTACGATCGACATCCAGCGCTTCGAACCGGCCGAGGCGGTGGCATTGGCCTTCGGCAACACCATGGTTGCGCTCGACGGCCTGGCGCTCAGCGGCAAGATCTCGCTGACCCAGACCGGCGGCGGCGAACGCAGGATCGCCGCGGGGCTTTCCGTCGCACCGGGGACGGTCAAACTGCACAATGCCGGGCTCGACCCGATAGAGGTCCAGGGCGCCAAGCTCGACTTCACCAGCGATGACGGTCTCAAGACGGTCAAGGTCACGACCGCCCAGCTCCAGGCCGGCGAGACCAGGCTCGCCGGAAGCGGAGAGGCGCGCAACGAGGGGGGCATCTGGCGGCTGGCGCTCGACGGCGCGGGGCAGGTGGCCGGTATCGGCAAGGATGCGGCGGTTGTCCTTTCGAGCTTGCGCACGCAGCTCGAGGTCGACTCCGGGGCGGGCGAGGTGCGGATGAGCCAGCTCTCGTTCAAGGGGCCGCTAATCAACGCCGAAGGCTCCGGCATGGCGCGCCGGCGCGACGACAAGAATTCGCATCAGTTCCAGATCAGGGCGGTCGACACCGACATGCGGGCGGCGCTCGCAGTCTGGCCGGCGGTGACCTCCCCCGATCTGCATGCGGCCCTGGTCGAGATGGTAAAAAGCGGACGCGTCGAGGAGATCGACGTCAGGGTGACGATGTCCCCAGAGGCGAATGCGCGCCTGTTCGATGGCAAGGGCATGGACGACGATGCCGTCGCCGTACGCTTGAAGGCGTCGCAGGTCAGCTTCCTGCCCAACCCCGGCCTGCCGCTCCTCACTGATGCGCGCGTCGTCGGCTCGACGACAGGCCGTACCGTCGATCTCACGGTCTCCCAAGCCATCGCCGAGGTCGGCGAAGGCCGCAAGCTCCAGCTCGGCGATGGCACTTTCGCGATGTCCGACACCTGGGCGAGCCGGCCGCAGGCGCGGATCGGCTTCAAATCGACGGGCTCGGCCGACGCGCTGGTCGCGCTCCTCAATTTCCCGTCCCTGCGCGAATTCTCGCCGCTCAAGATCGAGCCCGGGACGCTGCGCGGCGCGATCGATCTGACCAACCAGCTCTCATTGCCGCTGGTCAACGATCTGACGTTCAATGACGTCCTGATCCGCAGCACCGGCATGCTCTCGAACATCGCCTCCGACAATCTGCTCGGTGGCGAGAAGCTGGAAGGCGCCAATCTGGCGCTGACCTATGATCGCGGCCAGCTTTCGATCAAGGGTGAAGGCAGGGTCGGCGGTGACAAGGCGCCGATCGAGCTCAGGCAGAATGCGAAGGGGCAGGGCGAGGCGACCGTCTCGCTCAATCTCGACAATGCTGCGCTGAAGCGGCGTGGTCTCGGCCCTGAGACCGGCATCAGCGGGTCGATGCAGGTCAAGGTCGTGAAACCGCTCGGCAAGACCCCGGAGGCGCCGCCGCGCGTCGAGGTCGACCTGACCAAGGCGACGATCGACACGGGCGTGCCCGGCGTCGGCAAGCCTGCCGGCCGGGCCGGCAAGGCAGTCTTCACCTATGTCGTCGACGACGACGGTCCGGATCTGGAGGATCTGACGATCGAGAGCGCGCCACTGCTGGCCAAGGGCCGCATCTCGCTGACCAAGCAGAACGCGTTCGAGAGCGCCAGCTTCTCGCAATTGCGCCTGTCGCCGGGCGACAACCTGACCAAGGTCGAGATCGGCCGAGATGGCAGCGTGACCAAGGTTTCGGTGCGCGGGGCGGTGCTCGATGCGCGGCCGTTCATCCGCGACCTGTTCGATGCCCCGGCGGCGCCGGCCAGGAGCGGCGCTCGCGGCAGCCAGAACGCCGCGTCGGGGCCGGATTTCGATCTCGATCTCGATGTGCCGATCCTGACCGGCTTCAACAACGAGGCGCTCGGCAACTCGCAGCTCAAGCTGTCGCGTCGCGGCGGAAACCTCCGCGCGATCACCTATCAGGGGCGGATCGGCAAGGCGGACCTCTCGATCAAGCAGGCCAAGCAAGGCGAGGGCGCCGGGTCGATCGTGGTGCAGTCGGAGAACGGCGGCGCCACCTTGCGCTTCCTCGACCTCTATCGCCGCGCCTATGGCGGCGATCTGGTGCTGCAGATCGGGGCTGGCGAGGGGCGCCAGCCGGGCGAGCTTCTCCTGCGCGGTTTTACGGTGCGGGACGAGCCGGCCCTGCGCCGCGTCGTCGGCCCGCCGGGCTCCCAGGCGCCGGGCGCGCTCGACAGCACCGGCGCGCCTGCCCCGCGCATCGATGCGAGCGATGTCGCCTTTACCAAATTGCGCGCCGAGTTCGTGCGCAGCGCCAGCCGGATCGACATCAACGACGCGGTGCTCTGGGGCCAGCAGGTCGGCTTCACCATCCAGGGCAATGTCGACTATGGCCGCGATCGCGTCGACATCGGTGGCACCTTCGTGCCGGGCTATGCCTTCAACAACGCTTTTGCCCAGGTGCCGGTGGTCGGCATGATCCTCGGCGGCGGGCAATATGGGGGGCTGTTCGCGGTGAACTTCCGCGTCTCGGGCTCTGCCAGCCAGCCGACCATGACAGTGAACCCGCTCTCGGCGATCGCGCCCGGCATCCTGCGCCGCTTCGTCGACCCGCTTGGTGGTGGGCCAATGGGGCAGGGGCGGCCCGGTGCCAATGTGCCGGCGCCCGGCACGGCGGAGCGCTGAGCGCGCCACTGGCGGAAGATTCAAGTCATATTGACCTAAGGGAATGCTCGACTAGAGTCAGGCGGTTCAACTCGGAACGAGCGAGGTTGCCTGTGCCTGGACCGCCGCTCACCATCCGGTTCGCCGTTGGAGCCGGGGCATCCCCCAACAAGGACGACGACGTCGCCAAGATCATCACCTTGCTGCGCGAAATCGACGACTGGGCCGGCGGCGCGCCCGATGCGGACAGGACGAATTTCAAAGCTGCGATCCTGACGTTCCAGCGCTATTGGCGCCTGGGTGGGGGCGACGGAATCGTCAGTCCCGGAATCGAGCGGCCCCGGACGCTCAGGATGCTGAATGTCCGGGCCGGCCGGATCGTCGAGCCGGAGAAGGGCACGGCCTATCCCGAGACGGCGAACGTCACCGTTCGCTTCCAGGTGCCTCCGAGCGCCCAATATTCGCAGGGCGACAAGCGCTGGAAGGAGCAGGCGCTCAACGACAGCAAGGACATCATCTGGGCCAAGGGCTGCGCCCTGACGGCCTGTGCGACGATGATCGCCGCCAGGAACATCCGGTTCCAGGAGCCGCATCTCGCCACGGTGAAATCGGTGCTGGCGAGCAAGAATCCCAGCTACGCGCTCGACCCGGCGATCGTCACGCCGGCGACGCTGGAAGCGTGGATGTCATATGGCTCGCAAGGCTATGCCAACCGCAGCAAGGGGCGCTCCGATCTCGATTTCGGCTACCTGACCGGTGGCTTCGGCAAGCGCGTCTGGCTCTACAGCCAGTACAAGGGCAGCGCGACGAGCTTCGCTGAGATCTCGCGCTGGCTGAAATCGGGCCTAGGCGTCGTTGCCCATGTCAGCAATGAGGGCACGATGAATCACTGGGTCGTGCTGACGGGGCATGACGCCAGCGGAATCTTCAGCGTCATGGACCGAAGCTGCGAGCTTCAGTTCGTCTACTTCAGCCAGCTCGACCGCTTCAACCGCTATCACTTCAGCTGAATGCCCGGCGGCAAGCGCTCCGCCGGGAGGCCGTAGCGACTGTCACACCGGCCGCAGCAGGATGTGCTTCTTCTTGCCGAAGGAGAGCTTGACCGCGCCGTCGACGAGGTCGGCCGGCGACAGCGTCGCGCGCTCGTCGGAGACCTGTGCATCGTTGACGCGCAGGCCGCCGGCCTTGATCTGGCGGCGGGCCTCGCCGGTCGAGGGCACGAGGCCGGCGCTGACGAAGGCGCTGAGAACGCCGAGGCCAGCCTTCAGCTCGGCCGCAGGCACTTCGATGCTCGGCAGGTCCTGGGCGGCTCCGCCTTCCTCGAAGGTCTTGCGGGCGGTCTCTGCGGCGGCTTCCGCGGCTTCGCGGCCGTGCAGCAGCGCGGTGGCCTCGGTTGCCAGCACCTTCTTGGCCTCGTTGATCTCCGAGCCGCCGAGCGCGGCGAGCTTCGCGATCTCTGCCAGAGACAAGCGAGTGAACACCTTGAGGAAGCGGCCGACATCGGCGTCCTCGGTGTTGCGGAAATACTGCCAGAACTCATAGGGGCTGAAGAGGTCGCCATTGAGCCAGACGGCGCCGCTGGCGGTCTTGCCCATCTTGGCGCCCGACGAGGTCGTCAGCAGCGGTGTCGTCAGCGCGAAGAGCTGCTTGCCCTCCATGCGGTGCGAGAGGTCGACGCCGTTGATGATGTTGCCCCACTGGTCGGAGCCGCCCATCTGCAGGCGGCAATCATAGCGGCGGCTGAGCTCGACGAAGTCGTAGCCCTGCATGATCATGTAGTTGAATTCGAGGAAGGAGAGCGACTGCTCGCGATCCAGCCGCAGCTTCACCGAGTCGAAGGAGAGCATGCGGTTGACCGAGAAGTGCCGGCCGACATCGCGCAGGAACTCGACATAGTTGAGCTTGAGCAGCCAGTCGGCGTTGTTCACCATCAGCGCATCGGTCGGGCCGTCGCCATAGCGCAGGATGCGCGAATAGACCTTCTTGATGCTCTCGATATTGGCGTTGATCTCCTCGATCGAGAGGAGCTTGCGCTGGTCGTCGCGGAAGGAGGGGTCGCCGACCATCGAGGTGCCGCCGCCCATCAGCGTGATCGGCCGATGCCCGGTCTCCTGGAACCAGTAGAGCATGGTGACCGAGATCAGGTTGCCGATATGCAGGCTGGTCGCGGTCGCGTCATAGCCGACATAGGCCGTCTGCGGCCCCTGCCGGCAGAGCTTGTCCAGCTCCTCCGGATTGGAGATCTGGTGGATCAGGCCGCGCTCGTCGAGCACGCGCAGGAAATCGGACTTGAAGGCGGTCATGACGGTTCTCGGTTCTGGCGTACGGCGCTCTCCGGGGAGAGCGCCGTCAATGCGACCGTAGCGAAGGGGCGCTTTAGGCCTTTTCCTGCTCGCTCTTGATGATCTCGGGCCCGACCTTGCGGTCGAGATAGACGCCGACCTGCTCCATCAGCTGGTCGACCCGGCCGTCGAAGAAGTGGTTGGCGCCCTCGACCACGGCGTGCTCGATCTGGATGCCCTTCTGGGTCTTCACCTTCTCGATCACCGCCATGACCTCCTTGACCGGGGCGACGCGATCCTCCGAGCCATGCACGAACAGGCCGGAGGACGGGCAGGGGGCGAGGAAGGAGAAATCGTAGCGGTTGGCCATCGCCGCGATCGAGAGGAAGCCCTCGATCTCCGGGCGGCGCATCAGAAGCTGCATGCCGATCCAGGCGCCGAAGGAGACGCCGGAGATCCAGCAGCTCTTCGCTTCGGGGTTCAACGCCTGCATCCAGTCGAGCGCGGCGGCGGCATCCGAAAGCTCGCCGGCGCCATGGTCGAACTGGCCCTGGCTGCGGCCGACGCCGCGGAAATTGAAGCGCAGGGCCGAGAAGCCGCGGTTCACATAGGTGTAGAACAGGTTGTAGACGATCTGGTTGTTCATCGTCCCGCCGAATTGCGGGTGCGGGTGCAGGATGATCGCCAGCGGCGCGCCGCGCTTCTTGGCGGGCTGGTAGCGGCCCTCGATCCGGCCGGCCGGTCCGTTGAAAATCACCTCAGGCATTCTGATCCCGCCTCTTGCTGGGCGAAACCGCCGGTGAAGCGGGCCCGAAAGCGGTCATGCGACCGCCGCGTACCCGTTCCACCCTTGACGGCCCCGCCGCTCGCGCCCTACATCAAGCGCTTAGAATGGTTCTAACGGCCGTGAACAAAACTGGAACATGCAGGCGAGGGCCGCTTGCAGTTCCGGCCAGCACGGCTCGGACGGGCGGCTATAGCACGGCGCAGGGGTGCGATTTCAAGCATTTCGTGCCGCGTCTTCGGGCAAGCCCTCCAAAGCGGAGCATAAGCGCAGGTGTTCGCGACGACCCGCAGCTATCTCGACCATAACGCCACGACGCCGGTTCGCCCGGCGGTGGCGGAGGCGATGCTGCGGGCCTTGCAGATGCCGGGCAACCCGTCTTCCGTCCATAGCGAGGGTCGGGCGGCCCGCGGTGCAATCGAGCAGGCCCGCGAGCAGGTCGCGGCGCTCTGTGGCGCTAGGGCAAGCAATGTCGTCTTCACCAGCGGTGGCACCGAGGCCAATGCGACGATCCTGTCGCCCGGCCTCAGCGATTGCAGCGGCGCGCGCGATTGCGTGCGGGCGCCGGTGACGCTGCTGCTCTACAGCGCCAGCGAGCATCCTTGCGTGCGCGACGGCCATCGTTTCCCCGACGGGCAAGCCGAGGCGATCCCGGTCGATGCCGACGGGCTGATCGATCTCGGCTGGCTCGATGAGCGGCTGTCGCGGTTCGCAGCGGAGAAGCCAGGTGAGCGCGCTCTGGTCTCGGTCCATCTCGCCAATAACGAGACGGGCGTACTGCAGCCGGTCGCCGAGATCGTCGCCGTCGCCAAGCGCTATGGCGCGCTGGTGCATTCCGACGCCGTCCAGGCCGCCGGCAAGATCGCGATCGATATCAACGCCTTGGGCGTCGATGCTCTGACATTGTCCGCCCACAAGATCGGCGGGCCGAAGGGTATCGGCGCGATCGTGTTCCGTACCGGCGCTCTGGAGCTCATCGACAAGCCCCTGCGCGGCGGTGGCCAGGAGCGCGGCTGGCGCGCCGGCACCGAGAACCTGCCGGGCATCGTCGGCTTCGGCGTGGCGGCGCAGGAAGCGGGCAAGGCGCTCGCGACCGAGGCGGCCCGTTTGGCTGCGCTGCGCGACCAGCTGGAAGCCCGGCTGATGGCGCTGGCGCCTGATACGGCGATCTTCGGCGCCAGGGCGCTGCGCCTGCCCAGCACCTCCGCCTTCGCCACGCCCGGCATCAAGGCCGAGACGGCGCTGATCATGCTCGATCTTGCCGGGGTGGCCCTGTCCTCGGGCTCGGCCTGTTCCTCCGGCAAGGTCAGGCGCTCGCATGTGCTGACAGCCATGGGTGTCGACCCTGTCATGAGCGAAGGGGCCTTGCGCGCCTCGCTCGGATGGACCACCTGCGAGGCGGACATCGACCAGTTTATCGCGGCCTATGCGAAAGCCCTGGCCGCAAACCCCAACCGGAAGGTTCAGGCAGCCGCCTGAGGCCTTGCGCAAAACCAAGACTGAACCGGCGGGCCCTTGAACCCGCGACTGGAGAGTAGACATGGCAGCGGTCCAGGAGACCATTGATCAGGTCAAGTCGATCGACGTGACCGAGTACAAATACGGCTTCGTCACGGAGCTCGAGGTCGACAAGCCGGCCAAGGGCCTGACCGAGGACACGGTCCGCTACATCTCGGCCCGCAAGAACGAGCCGGAATGGATGCTGGAATGGCGGCTCGACGCCTTCCGGCGCTGGAAGACCATGACCGAGCCGACCTGGTCACGTGTCAACTATCCGCCGATCAACTACCAGGACATCTACTACTACGCCGCGCCGAAGAAGGGCGCCGACCCGAAGTCGCTCGACGAGGTCGATCCGGCGATCCTGGAGACCTACAAGAAGCTCGGTATCCCGCTGCGCGAGCAGGAGATCCTGGCCGGCGTCGCGCCTGAGAACCGGGTCGCGGTCGATGCCGTGTTCGACTCGGTCTCGGTCGTCACCACCTTCAAGGATGAGCTCGCCAAGGCCGGCGTGATCTTCTGCTCGATCTCGGAGGCGATCCGCGAGCATCCCGAGCTGGTGAAGAAGTACCTCGCCACCGTCGTGCCGGTGACCGACAACTACTTCGCCACGCTGAACAGCGCGGTCTTCACCGACGGCTCCTTCGTCTACATCCCCAAGGGCGTGCGCTGCCCGATGGAGCTGTCGACCTATTTCCGCATCAACGAGCAGAACACCGGCCAGTTCGAGCGCACGCTGATCATCGCCGACGAGGGCTCCTATGTGAGCTATCTCGAAGGCTGCACGGCGCCCAAGCGCGACGAGAACCAGCTGCATGCGGCGGTGGTCGAGCTGATCGCGCTCGACGATGCCGAGATCAAGTACTCGACCGTTCAGAACTGGTTCCCCGGCGACGCCGAGGGCAAGGGCGGCATCTACAACTTCGTGACCAAGCGCGGTGATTGCCGCGGCAAGAACTCGAAGATCTCGTGGACGCAGGTCGAGACCGGCTCGGCGATCACCTGGAAGTACCCGTCCTGTATCCTGCGCGGCGACGGCTCGCGCGGCGAGTTCTACTCGATCGCGGTTTCGAACGGCGCCCAGCAGGTCGATAGCGGCACCAAGATGCTGCATCTCGGCAAGAACACGACCTCGAAGATCATCGCCAAGGGCATCGCGGCCGGCAAATCCGACTCGACCTATCGCGGCATGGTCTCGGCTCACCGCAAGGCGACCGGCGCGCGCAACTTCACCAATTGCGACTCGCTGCTGATCGGCGACCAGTGCGGCGCCCACACCATCCCCTATATCGAGGCCAAGACCTCCACCGCGATCTTCGAGCATGAGGCGACCACGTCGAAGATCGGCGAGGACCAGATGTTCTACTGCCAGCAGCGCGGCCTCTCCGAGGAGGAGGCGGTGGCGCTGATCGTCAACGGCTTCGTCAAGGAGGTGCTGCAGCAGCTCCCGATGGAGTTCGCCGTCGAAGCGCAGAAGCTGATCACCATTTCGCTGGAAGGCTCGGTCGGCTGAGCCCGTCATGGTCGGGCTCGTCCCGGCCAGAACGCCTTTTCTTTGCAATTCACATGTCGTGGACGGTCGGCACGGGCTGAGCCTCACGCGGCAGGAAATCGGAACTGAACGATGCTCGAAATTCGCAATCTGGTCGTCAAGATCGCCGACGAGGACAAGCAGATCCTCAACGGTCTCAATCTCACCGTGAACGCCGGCGAAGTCGCTGCGATCATGGGGCCGAACGGCTCCGGCAAGTCGACGCTGTCCTATGTCATCGCCGGCAAGGAGGACTACGAGGTCCTCGACGGCGAGATCCTGCTCAATGGCGAGAACCTGCTGGAGATGGAGGCCGATGCCCGCGCTGCCGCCGGCATCTTCCTCGCCTTCCAGTACCCGCTGGAGATCCCCGGCGTCGCCACCATGACCTTCCTCAAGGCGGCGATGAATGCGCAGCGCAAGGCGCGCGGCGAGGCCGAATTGCTGACCCCGGACTTCATCAAGCAGGTCAACGGCGCCGCCGACAAGCTCGGCATCGACCGCGAGATGCTGCGCCGGCCCCTCAATGTCGGCTTCTCCGGTGGCGAGAAGAAGCGCATGGAGATCCTGCAGATGGCGCTGCTGTCGCCGTCGATGTGCATCCTCGACGAGACCGATTCCGGCCTCGACATCGACGCCCTGCGCATCGTCGCCGACGGCGTCAACGCGCTGCGCGCCCAGAACCGCGGCTTCCTGGTCATCACCCATTATCAGCGCCTGCTCGACCATATCGTGCCTGACACCGTGCATGTGATGTCGAAGGGCAGGATCGTCAGGACCGGCGGCAAGGAGCTGGCGCTCGAGCTCGAGAAGAGCGGCTATGCCTCCTATGGCGAGGCTGCGTGATGGCGATCATCACCCCGCTCAAGACCGCGGCCGAGCAGCAGCTCGTCGAGCAGTTTGCCAATATCAAGGCTGAATTGCCTGGCGCCGGCGCGATGCGCAAGGTCCGTGAGGATGCCTTCGCCGGCTTCGAGGCCAAGGGCCTGCCGCATCGCCGGCTCGAATCCTGGCGCTATACCGATCTGCGCGCGCTCTGGCGCGAGGCAAAGCCGCTGGTCCGCCGTCCGGCGCGGCCGCAGGCGATCGCCGACCGGCTGGCGCTGCAGACCATCGCCGGCCGGCGCTTCGTCACCATCGACGGCGTGTTCAGCGCTGCCGATTCCGATCTGCAGGGCCTGCCCGCCGGCATCACGGCGCGCAGCCTGGCCGAGGCGCTGACCGAGAGCCCGGACGAGATCGCCGCGGCCTTCGCTGTGCCGGAGGTTGCCCGCGACGACGGCGCGCTGATGCTCAACGCCGCCTTCGCCCAGGACGGCGTGGTGATCGAGGTCGCTGATGGCACCGAGCTCGACCAGCCGATCGTCCTGCTGGCGCTCGGTACCGGTGCGAGCGAAGCCTCGATCGTCTCGCGCTCGCTGGTCAGGATCGGTGCCGGCGCCAAGGTCACCGTGGTCGAGCTGCAGGAGAGCGTCGGCGCAGCGCCGGTGCAGATCAACCATGCCACCTCCTTCGTCATCGGCGAGGGTGCCGAGGTCGAGCATGTGCGCATGGTCTCGCGCCAGCGCGCCGAGACCGTTCAGGTGCAGTCGCTGCTGGTCGAGCTCGGCGGCCATGCCGCCTTCGATTCCGTCGCGGTCGCCGTGAACTGTGGCGTGCTGCGCCAGCAGAGTTTCCTGCGCTATGGCGGCGAGCACAGCCGCGCGGGCCTGCGCGGCATCAACCTCTTGCGCAAGCAGGAGCATTCCGATGTCACGCTGGTGATGGACCATGCGGCGGCCCATGGCGAGAGCCGCGAGCTGTTCAAGACCATCGCGGAGGGCGAAGGCACCGGCGTCTTCCAGGGCAAGGTCATCGTCCGTCAGCATTCGCAGAAGGTCGATGGCAGCATGAAGAGCCATGCGCTGCTGCTGAACGACGGCGCGACCATGTTCAACAAGCCGGAGCTCGAGATCTTCGCCGACGACGTGGTCTGCGGCCATGGCGCGACCGTGGCGCAGATCGACGGCGAGCAGCTCTTCTACCTGATGGCGCGCGGCCTGCCGCGGCCGCAGGCCGAGGCGCTGGTGCTCGCCGCCTTCGTCGGCGAGGTCTCCGACATGGTCGGCGACGAGGGCGTGCGCGAGATCGTCGGCCGCGAGATCGATTGCTGGCTCGGCCAGCGCGAAGGTGCACCCAAGCCCGGAGCCGCCTGATGCCTTACGTCAACCTGCAGATCACCAAGGGCGCGACCCGCGCGCAGAAGGCCGAGATCGTCAAGGAATTCACGCAGACGCTGGTCCGCGTGCTCGGCAAGAACCCGCAGGCCACCCATATCGTGATCCAGGAGATCGAGCGCGAGGATTGGGGGCATGCCGGCATCCTCGTTGCCGATCGGCCCACCGAGCCCGCCGGAAAGGCCTGAGATGAACGCGATCGCGAAGCCATACGACGTCGAGACGATCCGCAAGGACTTCGCGATCCTCTCGCGCCAGGTTTACGGCAAGCCGCTGGTCTATCTCGACAACGCCGCCTCGGCTCAGAAGCCCGAGGCGGTGATCGAGGCGATGACGCGGCTGATGCGCGAAGACTACGCCAACGTCCATCGCGGCCTGCACTACCTCGCCAACGCTTCGACCGAGGCCTATGAGGCGGCGCGCGAGAGCGCCCGGCTCTTCCTCAACGCCGCGCATATCGAGGAGGTGCTGTTCACCCGCTCCTCGACCGGGGCGCTCAACACCGTCGCCTCCTCGCTCGGGCAGTACCTCAAGATCCAGGAAGGCGACGAGATCATCCTCTCGCTCCTGGAGCACCATTCCAACATCGTGCCCTGGCACTACTGGCGCGAACGCCACGGCGCCGTGATCAAATGGGCCCCCGTCGACGAGGATGGCAATTTCCTCATCGAGGAATTCGAGAAGCTGATCACGCCGCGCACCAAGGTGGTGGCGCTGACGCATATGTCGAACGCGATCGGCACCATCGTCCCGATCGCCGAGGTTGCGAAGATCTGCCAGGCCTATCGCATCCCGCTGGTCGTCGACGGCTCGCAGGGGGCGGTGCACCTGCCGGTCGACGTGCAGGCGCTAGGCTGCGATTTCTATGCCTTCACCGGCCACAAGACCTATGGGCCGACCGGCTCCGGCATCCTCTGGGGCAAGCGCGAATGGTTGGAGAAGCTGCCGCCCTATGAAGGCGGTGGCGAGATGATCGCGACCGTCAGCGAGGATGCGATCACCTATAACGACCCGCCGCACCGCTTCGAGGCCGGCACGCCGGCGATCGTCGAGGCGGTGGGCCTCGGCGCCGCGCTCGATTACATGATGGCGCTGGGCCGCGAGAACATCGCCGCGCACGAAGCCAGGCTCAACGCCTATGCGATGGAGCGGCTCGGGCAGATGAACTCGATCCGCATCTTCGGCAAGGCGAAGGAGAAGGGCGCGATCATCGCCTTCGAGCTTGCCGGCGCGCATGCCCATGACGTGGCGACGGTGATCGACCGGGCCGGCGTCGCGGTCAGGGCGGGCACGCATTGCGCCATGCCGCTGCTCGCCCGCTATGGCGTGACCTCGACCTGCCGTGCGTCCTTCGGCCTCTACAATACGCTTGAGGAAGTCGATATATTGGTGGAAGCCCTGCGCAAGGCGGAAGAGCTGTTCTCCTGACGCTCCCCCTTACGCCGAACGGACGATTTGCGATGACCGAGACCGTTGCCGAAGACATCAAGCCGAACGCACCGACCATGGGCGCGAGTTCCGGCCTGCCGCCGGAGGAGATCGACCGGCTGACCGACGATATCATCGCGGCGCTGAAGACCGTCTACGATCCGGAGATTCCGTCCGACATCTACGAGCTCGGCCTCATCTACCGCGTCGACATCTCCGATGACCGGCAGGTGGCGATCGACATGACGCTGACCGCGCCGGGCTGCCCGGTCGCCGGCGAGATGCCGGGCTGGGTCGAGAACGCGGTCGGTGCCGTGCCCGGCGTCTCGGGCGTGACGGTCAACATGACCTTCGATCCGCCCTGGGATCAGTCGCGCATGTCTGACGAGGCCCGTGTCGCGCTCGACATGTGGTGAGCCGGGCCGGACAAGCCCCCGAGACCGAATGAAGGCCGCTGCCCAGCAGCGGCCTTTTTCATGAGCGCTGTCGGTCAGAAGCCGAAATTGAAGCCGGCCCTGACGATATCGCCGGCGGTGCGGGTCCGCATCGTCGCGTACTGATTGGGCGCCAGCCCGGTGAAGTCGCGCAGCATCATCCGCTTCTGGCCGAGTTCGTAGTGGGTGTAGTCGAGCCGGACCGTCATGCCGGGCGCCATCGCATATTCGACGCCGCCGCCGAGCGCCCAGCCGCTGAGGATGCCGGAGCGCGAGCCGCTGGCCGCCGAGGTGGTCTGCAGGTTGTCGGGCGTGATCGAGCCCTTCTGGTCGACGAGGCCGTAGGCGTAGCCGCCGGTGCCGTAGATCAGGAAGTCCCCGAGCACGACGCCGGCGCGCACCCGCACCGTGCCCAACATCGAGAGCTCGTTGCTGGAGCGGGTGGTGAACTGCGTGCCGGGATTGACGGACGTGCTCTTGCTGCCGCCGAGGTTCGTGGCCGAGAGGTCGGCTTCGGCGCCGATCACGACCATGCCCATCTGGTAGTTGAAGCCGAACTGAGCGCCGCCGACCGCGCCGGCGCCATCTGGTGTCAGGCTGCGGGGGACTGCCGAGGGGTTGATCGCCCAGGGCGCGAGCGTCGGCGTCCCGGCCACCGTGGTGGCCGTGGTGTCGGTCGCGTTGGCCGTGGTGGCGGTTGTTGTCGTGGTTGTCGTCGTGGTCGTGGTGGAACCCAGATCGACAGTCGTCGACGTCGTCGTTGATGTCGTCGTGGTCGTGGTCGTGTTCGTCGTGTTGGTTGTCGTGGTCGTCGGCGTCACCGACGGGGTGCCATAGGGTCCGTTGACCGTCGTGCGCCCGCTTTGCTGTCCGCCGCCGAGCGAACCGCCGACATAGAAGCCGGTCCAGCGCGGCTGGGTCGGCAGGATGACGGGAAGGGGCGGCGCATAAACGGCCGGTGCCGACTGGACGGGGCGTGGCTGTCGTGGCGCGCCCGGCCGGTTGGGCGAAGGCGAGCGCGGCGTGTAGTCGGCGCGGCGGACGCGCGGCTGCGGCTGGAGAGCCGGGCAGACCGGGCAGGTCTGCGCGACCTGGACGCGGTTGCGGCTCGGCGCGCTCGCGGCCAGGCGCAGCGCCTCGTTCTCATGCTGCGAGCCCGGATAGAGGCGGGCGAAGAGTTTGAAGGATTCGGCATCGCCGGCGAGCACTGTCTCGGCCCAGGCCGTCTCCTCGATCCGTTGCGCCAGGATGCGATGCAGCCTCAGCGCACTCTGGTCGTCCGGGTTGATGGCAAGGGCGCTCCGATAGATGTCGCGGCGGTCCCAGGCGATGGCGGTGCGATAGGCGTCCGCGGGCGCCATGGCGCGCAGCGTCGCTGCGGTCGGGCGAGCCGCGAGCGGGACGGCGCCGGCGGCTACGGGAGCGCCTGCCGGCTGTGCCGGGGCGGAGCCGGCCGCGCGCTGGAAGAAGCTGACATCGGTGATCAGCGAAGAGGTGTCCCAGGGGATCTGGATGCCGCTGGTGGCGTCGTAGACGGCCAGGCGGATGCGGCGGAAGACCTGCTCGATCGGCAGCCCCGGCTCGCGCGCCTCGCGCAGGAAGGCGGTGGTGAACGGGCTGTTGGCGCCGGTGCCGTCGGCCGCCGTCGAGCCAGGCGAGGTCGCGAAGGCGACAAAGGTGCCGCTGCTGGAATCGACGCGAGCGAGGCCGGCTTCGCTGCGAATGCCCTCGTTGGCGCCGTCGACCATCTGGAGCGCCAGCCCGCGCGACAATTCGCGCGCGGCGAAGGGGTTGTTGCGGCAGGCGTCGAGGATCGCGATCTTCGACCTGGCGCCGGCAGCGTCGAGCTTGCGCAGGATCTCGGTGAGCGAGAGCGACTGGTTCGGGATGTTCGCGGAGGTTTCCACGCGGACATCCGTCGGCAGGATGTAGTTGGCGCCGTCGAGCTGCACGGCGTGGCCGGCATAGTAGACGAGGGCGGTCGCGCCTGCGCCGCCCTGCTTCACCTTCTCGACGAAGACGTCGAGCGCGCTGCGCAGGCCAGCGAGCGAGAGGTCGGTCGCGGCGGTGACGTCGAAGCCGGCCTCCTGCAGCATGGCGCGCGTCGCGTTGGCGTCATTCAGGGCGTTTGGCAGCTTGGCGATGTTCTGGTAGGCGCCATTGCCCATGACGAAGGCGAAGCGCCTTTGCTGGGCCATGGCAGGCGATATTGCGAGAGCGAGGGCGCTTGCGATGGCGACGAGCGCCAACAGGACGCAGATGGATAGCCGCAGGCCAGTCCGCATGGCGCCTCCTCGGCGGCCTGGCCCGGAGCTCAGCCGCTGCTGATTCGTCTCTTACGCTTACCCTTAGCAAGGCAGAGATTAGCGGCGATGCGGTTATTATGAGAACAACAAATTGCCGCCTGGCGGCCTTCGTTTCGACTCTGTGAGCAAATTGCCACCGGCTCAGCGCTCGATCCGCTGCGCCGCGCCGGGTCAGGGTTCACGGAGGACGCGGAAACCGTTGGTATAGAAGCGCACATCGCTCTCGTATTTGAAGCGAGCCGCTGAGCGCAGATAGCGCGGGTCGTTGTTGAAGGAGCCGCCGCGGAGCACGCGTTCGCGGCAGCCGGCAGGCGCGTAGGCGCTGCCGTCGCGGGGCACAGCGCGATAATTCTCGCTCCAGCAGTCGGCGACCCATTCGGCGGCGTTCCCGGCCATGTCGCGCAGGCCGAAGCGGTTCGGCGGGAACTGGCCGACCTCGCTCGCCTGCCGGCGCGGCTGCGCGTTGCAGCCGAGGCAGTTGGCCATCTCCTTGTCGGCCGAACTGCCCCAGGGATAGCTGGTCGTCGTGCCGGCCCGGGCGGCGTATTCCCATTCCGCCTCGGTCGGCAGCCGGTATTTGCGCCCGGTCTTGTAGGACAGCCAGACGAGATAGGCGTTGGCGTCGTTCCAGTGAATGTCGGTGACCGGGCGCTTGCCGCGGCCGAGATTACGGTCGCTCGGACGATGGCTGCAGCCGCCCTCGGCGACGCAGGCATCCCATTGCGCGAAGGTGACCTCGTCGGTGCCGAGATAGAACGGGCGAGCGATGGTGACGGCGTGCACCGGCTTCTCGAACTCGAACATCTCGTTCGAGCCCATCTCGAAGCTGCCGGCCGGGATCAGGGAGAGTTCAGGGCAGTCATCGCAATCGCGCATGGTCCGGGCTTGCGTGGCGCTTGCGGGGGCCGGGGCAGAGGATGGCGCGGGTGGCTGCGTCGCTGCCGTCCGCTGGGCCCTGAGCGACTGCTCGCGGGTGCGGGCGAGCCCGGCGAAGCGGCCGTTCGGATAGGCGTCGAGATAGGCGCGGTATTCGTCCGGATTCCGGCTGTCCTTGATGGTCTCCCAGAAGGAGAGCTCGTAGGGGCCGAGCTGGTCGGATTGCGGGCCGGGAGGCGGTGGCGCGGTGGTGATGGCGCGGGTGGTGTTGAGGGCGGTGGCGACCGGCCGGCCGATCGGCGTGACGATGAGGCCGGCCGGGGGCATCGAGGACAGCCAGAGCTGCTGCGAGCGCCGTGTCGCGCGGCTGACGGCGTCGCGCGTGCGGGTCAGGGCCGTCGTCATGTCGAGCCCTGGCGTGCGGATCGCCTTCAGCCATTCGTCGATCGCGGGATCGGTGCGGCCTTGCGTCTCGGCCACGGTCCTTCCCGGCGCCGCCGGCGCCATGATCGCGACCGTCTCGATCCGCTCGATGGGGGCGAGCCCCTTGCCGCCGCCGAGCCCGGCCTGCCAGGGATTGTCGCGCGCCGCGTCGAGCACGACCACAGCACTTGCCGGCCGGCTGACGATCAGCGCATCGAGCAACTGGTCGAGGTCGATGGTGTCGCGTGCGACCTCGGCCGGGCCGCGCGGCGCGGCGTCGACCGGGACGAGGAAGTTGCGGCCGCGCGACTGCACGGCGTGCCCGGAGTAGAAGACGACGATCTGGGCGCCGCGCGCGAGCTTGCCGCGGAAGGTCGCGATCGCGTTGTCCAGTGCGGGCCGGTCGGCGTTCTCGATGCTGACGAGGTCGAACTCGCCCTGGCGCAGCACATCGGCGACGGCGCGGGCGTCGACGGCGGCGTTGGCCAAGGGCGCCGCGCGATAGGCGGCATTGCCGACGACCAGGGCGATGCGCGGCGGCTGGCCGTCGCCGCCCTGGGCGAGGGCCGGAGCAAACGGTGCGAGCAGGGCCAGCACGGCGGCGGCGAGGCAACGATACCATGACATGGCGTTCATCCTTCGCTGCGGCCTTTCGCTTGGCGGTGCGGCCGCGCCGCTTGATCCCTCATCTGACGTAGACTGTGATCTTCTGAGACATAACCGGCGGCCGATGCGGCGTGTGCGTGTGATCGCCGAGCAGCAATTGCAGCGTATGCGTCCCCTTGGGCAGCGTGACCACCACTTCGGTCTGCCCGTTGCCGAGATGGATATTGTTGTAGTCGGACGGGATCGGCTGGTCAGGTGGGCCGGGATCGGTATCGATCAGCAGGTGGTGATGGCCAGTGCCGGGCCTGTCGATGCCGGCAGGGGCGACGCCCATCTCCTTCAGCCCGATCCGCACGGTGAAGCGCTCGGGCACGCGCAGGCCGTCGAGCGGGTAATGGAAATAGACCATGGCGTTGCGCGGAGCCGGCTGGCGCGGACTCGCGGTCTGGGCGCTGAGCAGCGAAGGAGCGAGAAGAAGCGCGGCGAGCAGTGCGAGGCCTGGCCTGACCATGGCCAGTCGCTTGGTCAGGGCAGTCATCGGCGTGCCCTCCGCTTGGCGGGAGCGCCGATATAGACGGTGATGCGCTCGGACATGATCGGCGGATCGTGCGGGACGTGCTGGTCGTCGCCGAGGATGAGTTGCAGCGTATGCTCGCCCGGTGGCAGCGTGATCTTGCGCTCGGTCTGGCCGTTGCCGAGATGGATGTGGTTGAGATCGGCCGGGATGGCGGCGTCGAGCGGCGGCGTCGGCACGTCGATCAGCAGGTGGTGGTGGCCGGTGTTGGGCCTGGCGATGCCGGCCGGGGCGACGCCCATATTGCGCAGGCCGAAGCGGATGGTCGAGGTCGCGAAGATGCGCGTGCCGTCGCGCGGATAGATGAAATAGACCGCGGCGTCGTTGGGCGCCGGCGTCCGGCCTGAGGCTGAGCGGGCAGGCGGAGGTGCAGCGGTGGCCGGGGCCGTAACCGACGCCTGCTGCACCCGCACCCGGATCTTCTGCGACATCACCGGCGGATCGTGCGGGACATGCTCATGGTCGGCGAAGAGGAGCTGGAGCGTGTGCTCGCCGGGCGGCAAGGTGAGCTCGGCTTCCGTCTGGCCGCGGCCGAAATGCAGATGATTGAAATCGCTGGGGATCTCGCGATCGAGCGGCGGCAAGTCGGTATCGATCAGGAGATGGTGATGGCCGGCGTTGTCCTGCCTGGTGCCGGCAGGGACGATCGCGATGTTCTCCTGGCCGAAACGGACGAGCGAGCGCGGCGGGATCACGGCGCCGTCCTGCAGGCCGAGGAAGAAGACCTTGGCATTGGGCGCCGCGGCCGTTCGCGGTTTCTCCTCCGGCGCGGCCATGACCTCGACGGTGATCTTCTCCGAGATCACCGGTGGGTCGTGCGGAACATGGTCGTGGTCGGCGAAGAGGAGCTGGAGCGTATGGCGGCCGGGCGAAAGCAGGATTTCGGCCTCGCTCTGGCCGCCGCCGAAATGCAGGTGGTTGAAATCGCTCGGGATCGGCTGTCCGAGCGGCGGCAGCTCGGTATCGATCAGCAGATGGTGATGGCCGGTGTTGCGGCGTGCCGTGCCGGCCGGCGCGATCTCCATGCCTGAGATGGCGAAGCGGATCGTCGCCTTGCCGGGAATGCGGGCATTGTTCTGCAGATCGATGAAGGAGAGCTTCGCGCCTGCGGGGGCGGGGCTGCGCGCCCGGACGCGCTCCTGTGCGAAGCCCATGGAGATGGAGGCGGCGAAAACAGCCGTAACCCCGACAATGAGCTTAAGTCGAAGCCCCCGCATCGGCGCTCTTCCTCGCGGCGCGTAACGGCCGTAAAGTTAGCAGCGGGCCGGGTCGGGAGCAAGCAAACCGCCTGTCACGACAGGCGGATAAGTCTGGATTTTCAGGGTCACTTTCTTTAGGGTGACGCAGGGAATGGTGCCATGATCGTAGCCGTCAGATTTTGTGCACTGATCGCTCTTCTTGCCCAGCTCGTCGCAATGCCGGCGCTGGCGCAGACGCAGGAGCGCCGCGTCGCTTTGGTGATCGGCAACTCTGCCTACAAGAACGCGCCCGCTTTGCCCAATACGCCGAACGATGCGCGCGACACGGCCGACGCGCTGCGCAAGGTCGGCTTCGAGGTGGTCGATGGCATCGATCTCGACAAGCGTGGCATGGATGCCGCCGTGTCACGCTTCGCGCGCCTCGCGCAGGATGCCGACGCGGTGATGTTCTACTATGCCGGCCACGGCTTCCAGTTCAACGGCGAGAACTTCCTGGTCCCGGTCGAGGCCAAGATCGATGACGAGGTCTCGGTTCAGTACGAGACGGTCAAGCTCAGCGAGGTCACGACGGCACTGGGCTTTGCCAAGGGCGTCAAGATCATGGTGCTCGACGCCTGCCGCAACAATCCCTTCCTCGCCCAATTGTCGAAGAAGTCGACGACGCGCAGCATGTCGGTCGGCTCCGGCCTCGCGCCGATCGTGAAGGCGCAAGGCATGGTGACCGCCTATGCGACGCAGGCCAACGATGTCGCTGCCGACGGCGCCGGCCGCAACAGCCCGTTCACGGCGGCGCTGGTGCAGGAGATCCAGCAGCCCGGCCTCGAGATCGCGACCATGTTCCGCCGCGTCCAGAAGGCGGTCTACGATTCCACCGGTGGCAAGCAGACGCCGGAACTCTCGCTTTCCCTGCTCGGCGATTTCTACCTCAATCGCGAGGAGACCGACGCCGACATCTGGAAGCGCCTGCGCAGCAGCGACAACGTTGCCGAGATCAAGGCCTTCATCCAGCGCTTCCCGACCAGCTTCTTCGCCGTCGATGCCAAGACCCGGCTCGACCTGATCGAGCGCCGTGGCCTTGCGACGGGAGAGCGCGAGAAGCTCGAGCAGGAATTCGCCGCGAAGGAGAAGGCGCTGCTCGACCGTGTCCAGCAGGCCGAGAAGGACCGTTCCAAGGCGGCGACGGACCTTGCCGGTCGCGATGCCGGCAAGACCGCCGACACCGAGCGCGCTGTGCCGAAGCCGGGCGAGGTGACGCCGGCGAAGCAGGCCGATGCGAATGAGCGCGACCGTCTTGCCAAGGAACTGGCTAAGAAGGAGCAGGAGCTCGCCGCGCTCGAAGCGGAGAAGGCCAAGCTGTCGCAGGAGCGCGAGGAGCGCGAGAAGGCGGTGGCGACGCGGATGAATTCCGGTGGCGTGACCGAATTGCCGGCTCCGCAGAAGCCGCTGCTGCCGGCGGTTCCCGGCACGCGCCCGCAGCGGCAGGAGCCGCGCGAGGTCAAGCAGCCGCGCGTCGTGCTCGACCGCAAGTCGACCGGCATCCTGACCGGCGGCGTCGAGGCTGCTCCTGAGCCGCGCAATACCAAGCGCCGGCCGGGCGGTGGCGGCACGGTCGACTGCACCGACGCCCTGATGCGGGCCCAGCTCGGCGATGGCGGCAGCGTCCCGAAGAACTGCCGCTGACAAGGTTGCGAAGCGGTCTTCGCAGCCGGCGAAGGCCAGACATCGCCTCGGACAGGATGCAATTGGGGGCTTCGATGCGTCGTTCTCCGCTCGCCTGCATGGTCTTGCTGGGGCTGCTGGCTTCGCCGGCGGCAGCGCTGGCTCAAGCCCAGCCGGCTCCGAGCCCGGCCCCGGCGGCGGCTCCGACACCGATCCCGTTTCCGCAGGCGCTGGAGCGGGCCGCCAACGACCTGTTCTCCAAGGCGCAGGTCCAGGGAGAGCGCATTCCGCTGGTGATCGACCCGCTGATCGACGGCATCTCCGGTGCACAATCGACCTCGACACGCTCGATGCAGCAGAGCCTGATCGAGCTGGTCGGCAAATCCTATCCACGCTTCCAGGTGCAGCCGTTCTCGGCCGAGGCACTGGCGCGCAATCCGGCGGTGCTGGTCGGGACCTTCACCGCTGTGAACAATGCAGGGGATGCGAAGGGCGCACGCGATGCCTACCGGATCTGCCTGACGCTGCTGGACATGAAATCGAAGCGGGTGGTGTCGAAGGGCGTCGCCCGGGCCAAGCCGGAAGGCGTCGACGTCACGCCGACGACCTATTACCGGGACTCGCCGATGTGGTCGAAGGATCCGGCGACCGAGGCCTATATCAAGACCTGCCAGGGCACGAAGCTCGGCGATGCGATCGATCCGCTCTATGCCGAGCGCCTCAACGTCGCGGCGCTGATCAATGACGGCATCCTCGAATACGAGGCGCGGCATTATCGCGAGGCGCTTGCCTTCTACCGGACGGCGCGGACATTGCCGGGCGGCGACCAGCACCGCGTCCGCATCGGCGCCTATCTCTCCAGCAGCAAGCTCGGGCGCAAGGACGATGCAGTCGAAGCCTTCGGCGATCTCGTCGACAGCGGCCTTTCCGGCAACCAGCTGATGGTCAAGCTGCTGTTCCAGCCCGGCTCGACGCAGTTCATCGCCAATCCCCAGATCACCGAGCCCTATCCGATGTGGCTGAGCCAGATCGCGACCCGCGCCCAGCAGAAGGGCGCTTGCATCGAGATCGTCGGCCACACCTCGCGCACCGGCCTGCCGCAGGTCAACGAGCGGCTCTCGGTGCTGCGGGCGCAATATGTGATGGACCTGCTCCAGGCCGGAGCGCCCGACAGCCGTGGCCGCATGATCGCGAGCGGGCGTGGCTTCAACGAGAATCTGGTCGGCACTGGCAAGGACGATGCCAGCGACGCGCTTGACCGCCGCGTCGAGTTCAAGGTGATCGGCTGCTGATCGCGCCGAAAAATCCATAACGATACGAACGGGATAGACGGAATTTCTCGATGAACGACATGGCCATGAAAGACTTGGCGACGAACCCTTATGACGCGGTCGCCTATCCCGGGCACGCCTTCTCGCAGACGCACCCGGCGCATCTGGCGACGATCGCGCATATCCATGGCATGAACCCGGCGCCGACCGCGACGATGCGGGTGCTGGAGCTCGGCTGCGGCAGCGGCGGCAATCTGATCCCGATGGCGCTGCAATGCCCCGGCGCCAAGCTCGTTGGCATCGATCTGAGCGGCCGGGCGATCGCGCGCGCAACGGCGGAGGCCGCGGAGCTGGGGCTGAGCAATGTCAGCTTCGAGCAGCGCGACATCATGGCCGTGACGACGGAGCTCGGCCAGTTCGACTACATCCTCGTCCACGGCGTCTATTCCTGGGTGCCGCAGCCGGTGCGCGAGCGGATCATGGCGCTCTTCGGCGAGCTGCTGGCGCCGCAGGGCATCGCCTATGTCAGCTACAATGCCCTGCCGGGCTGCCGGCTGCGCGACATCGCCCGCGACGTCATGCTGTTCGAGACGCGCGAGATCGACGATCCCGTCGAGAAGGTCAGGGTGGCGCGGGCGGCGATCAAGCGCTTCGCCGAGGCGACCGATGCCGAGACCTTCCATGGCGCGGCGCTGCGCGAGCGGGCCAAGCAGATCGAGGATATCCCGGACAATGTCCTCTACCATGACGATCTCAACCCCGGCGCGCGCGCCTTCGCCCTGCACGAAGTCCTTGCGGCGGCAGAGCCCCACGGGCTGCAATTCCTGGCCGAAACCTCCTTCCCGAACAATTTCGGCGGAGCGCGCGGGCCGGCCCAGCAGGTGCTGAACGCGATCCCGATCTCCGAGCCGCTGCGGCAGGAGCAGGCCCTCGACCTGCTGATCGGCCGCTGCTTCCGCCAGACCCTGCTCTGCCGTGCCGATGTCGCGCTGCATCGCGGCCTCGCCGGCTTCAGCTTCGCGCCCTATCATCTCGCCGCCAATGTCCAGGAGGAAGTGGACAAGGTGGATGAAAAGCGGCCGGGGGCTGTGAGCTTCCTGTTCGCCGATGGCATCCGTCTTGCCGTCGACCTGCCGGCGGCCAAGGCGGCCTTGCGGGCACTCGGCCGGACCTGGCCGGGCAATATCCGCTATGACGAGCTGGTCGCCCTGGCGTTGCAGGAGGCCGGGGGCGGTTCCGATCGCGAACGCGAGATCGAGCGCCTGAACGAGGCGCTGACCGCGATCTACCGGGCCGGCCTGATCGAGGTCGGCCTGGAGCCGCATCGGCTGGCGACGCGGATCAGCGAGCGGCCGGTCGCCAGCCGCCTGGCCCGGCGCCAGGCGCTGGCCAGCCACGAAGTCACCGATCTGCGCCATCGGGCCGTTGCGCTCGACGGCGTGGTGGTGCGCAAATTCGTCAGCCTGCTCGACGGGACGCGCACGCAGGCGATGCTGCTCGACGAGCTCAACGCCTTCCTGAGCGAAGCGCATGCGTCGGGCCGAGGCGGTCCGGCCCTGCCGAAGCAGGCGACGGCGGCGGAGGTCGACATGCATTTGAAGGATGTCGCGCGGCTGGCTCTGCTGGCAGGCTGAGATGTCGAGGCTTGCCGAGGCCACGCCGGCTGCGTATGGCGAGGCGCGGCAGCAGCGGTAGTGAAGGATGGGGCAGCGCTTCAAGCAGTTTCAGGCGGCATTCCAGGAGGATGCCTGCCTCGAAACCATCATGCGGGCGCAGCGGGGCGGCACGACGCTGGCCTGCTCGGCCTGCGGCAAGACCTCGGCCTTCGCGCCGCGGGTGAAGTTGCGCGCCTATGCCTGCCCGCATTGCAATTTCCTGGTCTCGCCCTGCCAGGGCACGCCGCTGGAGAGCCGGCGCATCTCGCTGCAGTTGTGGTTCTTCGCGCTCAAGGCGTTGACCGAGCAGGGCGCGCGTAGCGCGGCCACGACGCTGGAGCGCGATGCGGACGTCCCGGCCCAGCAGGCGCGCCGGATGATCGCCGACTTGCGGGAGGCCGCCAGCAAGGACGGCAAGCCGCCGGACTGGCTGGTGCTGGCGCAAAAGGCGGTGGCCGGCGGCGCCAGCGCCACCAATGTCGCCGCCGGCGTGCCATTCGCGGTTGCCGATGGCAGCTCGCGGCTACGGCTCGTCTCCCTGGTCGGGGGCGGTGCGCTCGTGCTGGCGATCGCTGGCGGCGTCGCTGTCGCGATGCTGAAGCCTGGCTCCACCGAAGTGACCGGCGGCTTCGAGCCGATCGAGAGCGTCGAGGCGCCAGCGCTGAAGGCGCCGACCCGGCCGTCGCTGATCCTGTCCTCGGTCGAGGGCGATCTCGAGGCGGCCAGGCAGGCGACGCAGTTCGCGCTGAACGCCGATCCCTCGCTAGCGGCGATCAAGGAGCAGGTCGCGGCGGAGATGCCGAACCAGGCGGCGATGCCGATCCCGATGATGCCGCCCTCGAACATCATCCTGGTGCCGCCGACCCTGCCGGGCAAGCCGGGCGCCCCGGCCGCGGCGCCGCGCAGCCAGCTGCCGCAGGCGCCGGTCAACTATACCGGCGACCCCAACGAGGTCCTGACCTTCGGGCCGATCAAGATCCGCCGGCATCTGGTCGAGATGATCGTCAGGGCAGGGCGCGTCGTCGGCGCCGACCCGACCCTGCTGATGGCGGTCGCCGACAAGGAATCCTCGTTCGCGACGGAGGTGAAGGCGAAGACCTCCTCGGCGACCGGGCTCTACCAGTTCATCGAGCAGACCTGGTTCGGCGTGATCTTCGAGTTCGGCCGCAAGCACGGCATGGTCGCGGAAGCGGCACTGATCACCCGCAATGGCCGGCAGTTCGTCATTGCCGACGCCAATGAGCGCCAGCGCATCCTCGACCTTCGGCGCGAACCTTATCTCTCGGCGCTGCTGGCGGGAGAGATGCTGAAGCGCGACACGCTCCGGCTGGAGAAGGCGATGGGGCGCCATCTCACCGGCGGCGAGATCTATCTGATCCATTTCCTCGGGCCAGATGCGGCGCAGACTTTCATCGAGACGATGGAGGAGTCGCCCGGCGCCAGCGCCGCGGCGCTGCTGCCGAAGCCAGCCGAGGCCAACCGGCCGATCTTCTATGCCCAGTCCGGCGGCGAGACCAAGACGCTCTCGGTCTCGGAGGTGCACAAGAAGTTCGACGAGATGATCAAGGTCAGGCTCGACCGCTACAAGGTGGTGCGCGGCGGGCCTGCCACCGCCCCGGCGCGGCAGCCGCAGAAGAAGTAGATGCGGAAGGCGAATACCGGCCAGGCCCGGCCAAAGCGATCGCGGGCAGCGAATTTGCCGCGATAGCGGCGATGGCCCATGATCGACCCATCCTAGAGGCGAGGAGACGACGATGGCGAAGAACCGGTTCGAGCAGGTCGATGAGCCGCAACCCGACGCCATCACGCTGAGCCTCGGCCAGCGCGACGGCAAGACTTTCACTCGCATCGCCTGCCCGGCGGAGCTGGCGGCTGGGCATCTGGTCAACGATTTCGTCAGCGACGAGCTCGAGCCGGTCGAGGGCTTCCGCTCGGCGGTGCGCCTGGCCAACGAGATCAAGGCGCCGATCGTCGTCGAGGATACGCAAGGGCTCTGGCAGGACGAATGGGGCGAGCTCTACCGCGAAGATTGATGGCTCGTGTCATGCCCGGGTCTGCGTTTCGCTTCGCCCGAGAATGACGCCTCCGGCAATCACTCGATCCGGAAATACTTGATGCCGACGCCGACCTTGCCGCCGGCGCGGGCGATGTCCTGATGCAGGCCGGGGAAGATGTCGCCGGCCGGGGCCGGGTTCGGGCCCGACAGCGCTGGCAGCGGCGCCTGGCTCACCAATGCGAGCACGGTCTGCGGCCGGACCGGGGCTCCCGAGGCCGCCGTCGATTCCAGCTTCAGGTTGAAGCTCGCCTTGCCGCCTTCGCGGCGGGTGTAGTTGGCGAGGTTGTAGACCAGCCCGTCATCACCGATCAGCAGGATGTCGAGGTTCTTGCCAGGGTCGCTTTCGACCGAGCCGGAGAGTGTGTCGCCGCTCTTCATGGTGAAGGCGCCGATCTGCATGACCGGGCTGCGGTCGATGCCCCGGCCGAGCTGACGCAGGAAATCCACCATCGGGCATTGCGCCGTGGTGACGGTGCGCAGGCTGATCTGCGCCTCGTAGCCCTGCGCCTTCTTGAAGGCGGCGTCGAAGCTGACGAAGGGCTCGGCCGTGCTGCCGAAGCCTTCGACCGTGGTGCGCTTGTCGGCGATCGTCGTCGGCCAGAGGAAGAAGCAGGCGCCGCCGTCGTAGTCCACGACATAGCGCGCCGTCCGTTCGGCAGAGGTGCGTGGCTCGGGCTCCGGTGCCGATGAAGCAGGCGGCGGAACGACCGGCGTCGATTTCGGGCCGGTCGTCGCGGCAGGCGTGGTCGGTGGAGGTGTCGGGACCGGGTTCAGTTCCGGTGTCGGGGGGGCAGGGGATTGCGAAGACGGAGCCGGTTGCGGCGGCGCAGCGGGAACGGAAGGTGCCGGCGATTGCAGGGTGGGCGGCTCGCTCTGGCTGGCCGGCTGCGGCGAGGGGAGCGGAGTTGCAGGCGGTGGGGTTGCGGGCGTGAGCTCAGGCACCGGACTGTTCGATCCTGCGCTCGGTGAGCCCGGCGGGCGATCATCGCTCAAGGCTGGCGGCGGGCTGTTCAGCGCCTGCTGGACCGGAGTGCTGCCGCCCAGCATCTTCCAGGCGAAGAACCCGCCCCCGGCAAGCAGCGCCAGCGCGGCGACCCCGGCGACCAGCGGCCAGGGGAAGGCGCGTCCACCGCCTCCAGCGGCGCTTGCACCGCCTTTCGCCTGCCAGGAGGCGACCTCGGCCATGTCGGCCGGGCGGTCCTTCGGATCGGGCGCGAGCATGCGCGCCAGCAGCGGGCGAATGCGCTTGTCGATCGTCGTGAGATCGGGAACGCGGCGGCGCTTCTCCAGGATCTGCATCTGCGTGCCGCCCATGTCGAGCGGGCGGCCGCCGAGCGCTTCGGCCAGCACCAGGCCGAGGCTGTAGACGTCCGACTTGCCGGTGACCTCGGCGCCGTAGAGGCCGAGCTGCTCGGGCGAGACGTAGTTGTATTTGCCGGCGAAGCCGGAGCCGATCACGGTTTTCTCTGCCAGCTTCGACTTGGCGATGCCGAAATCGATGATCTTGGCGCGCGTGACCTGGCCGCCGGGCAGGATGATATTGTCCGGCGAGACGTCGCGATGGGTGATCCCCAGCATGTGGGCGGCCTGCAGGCCGGACGCGATGCGCCGGCGCAGCAGGTCGACCTCCTCGAAGGGGAGCGGGCCCTGCTTCAAGCGGTCGGAGAGCGACTGGCCGTCGACGAACTCCATGGCGAGATAGGTCGCCTGCGTCGCCGGATCGACGGTGAAGACGTAGTAGCGGACGATCGCCTCGTTGTAGAGGTTGTGCAGCGCCGAAGCCTCGTTGCGGAACAGGGCGAGGACATTGGCGTCCTGCGCCATGTCGGAGCGCACGATCTTGATCGCCACGGCGTCGCCGGTCTGGATGGCGCGGCCCTGATAGACTTCGCCCATGCCGCCGGTGGCGATCAGGCGCTCGATCTCGTAGATGCCGTTCAGCCGCACGCCGGGCGCCAGGCCCGTGCGCGGCAGAAAGACGGTGCGGTCGGAATCGCTCATGGCGCATCGCTCCTGCGCTGGCGCATGTTCGGCACCCAGCGCGTCTTCTCGGTTCCGCCGTCGTGATGATAGCGCACCACGATCACGGTGACATTGTCGGTGGCGCCGCGCTCCAGCGTCAGCGCGAGCAGGGCATCGCAGGCGGCCTGGGCGCCAGCCGCCACAGTTGCACGCAGGATCTCCTCGTCGCGGACATGGTCGGTGAGCCCGTCCGAGCAGAGCACGAAGATGTCTCCGCCCTCGAGCTCGCCATGGTCGATATCGAGTTCGGGCCGGTCATGCACGCCGATGGCGCGGGTGATGACATGGCGCCGCGGCCAGGTCCGCGCCTCCTCGATGGTGAGCAATCCGCGCTCGATCATGTCCTGGGCTTCGGTATGGTCGCGGGTGACCTGGGTGATCTGCCCGCTGCGGACGAGATAGACCCGGCTGTCGCCACACCAGACGCAGGCGAAATGACGATCATGGGCGAGCAGCACGGCAAGCGTCGCGCCCATTGTGGCGCCGTCATGCTCGCGGATCTTGCGGCGCAGTTCCGCATTGGCCTCGACCACGCCGCGTTCGAGCCTATTGAGCAGCTCGGCAGCCGAGCCGGCGGCGTCGATGGCCGACAGGCTGGCCGCCACGGTCGCACTCGCCATGGCGCCGTTCTGATGGCCACCCATGCCGTCGGCTACGGCCCAGAGCCCGTGTTCTGGCCGGACGACCAGGTTGTCCTCGTTGTGGCTGCGCACGCGCCCGGCGTGACTGACCGCGCCCGTCTCGAAACTGGAGCCGGTGCGGTGCTCGTTCATGCCGTCGATCCTGCGCCGAGGAAAGCGTCGAAGCGGCCGGTCAGGAGACCGGTGAAGAGATAGGGGCTGGGCAGGCCATGTCCGACCAGAGCGAGCGGCTCGAAGTCGTCGCCGCCGATGGTCCAGAGATAGCTGGCATGGGCATAGGCACGGGTGTGGTCCTCGACGCGCAGCGCCGAGAGCCTGGACGGGAAGGTCGCGGAATCGAGCGCGCTGACGATGGTTCCGTCGGACAGGCGCACCATGTCGGCGGGCGGGGCCGCCTTGAGATCGTCATTGGGCAAAGCGAGCCCGCCCAGCGCATGCGCGACGGCCTCGTAACTCGCCTCTGGCTCGAGGGCGCGCAGCAGGAAATCCTCGGCCTGGGCGAACCAGGCATCCTGCGGGTCGAGCTCGGGCGGCGGGATCGCGGCGCCGGGGCCGGCGAGGGCGAAGACCGTCAGCGGGAAATAGCGGCCGATGCCGTCGACCGACGGCATGAAGGCGCCGGCGACCGTGGTGCCGCAGAAGGCGCTGCCGAACCAGAAGCGCCAGATCGGCGCGTTGAGGAAGGCATCCTGCCAGCTGCCGCCGAGCTCGACCCGGCTGGCGGTGAGCCCGCCCTGGAGCCAGCGCTCATAGGCCGAGAGGAAGGCCGTCGGCGCGTTCAGCGCGATGAAATCCCGCTTGCCCGGAAGCTTCCCGAACAACCCGCACGCCATCTCAAATCCCCGCCGGACAACGGATTTCGCGCAGCGCCGGCAGCACCAGCGGGTTCTTCAGCGAGCCGACGCCGAACTGGTAGCCGATCTGACGGCCGCCGGCCGCGAGCGTGAAGACGACATTGTCGCCCTGGCGCAGCACCGAGCCGGCATCGAGCAGGCGGAAGAACGACCAGACGCCGGTGCGGTCGAACATCTTCGCCTCGGTCGGCGCCGCCGGCGTCGGGCTGTTGGAGAAGAAGCCGCCGCCGAAGATGCCGCCGGCGTTGTTGTTGGCCGCGCCGCCGCCGATCGTCAGCGTGATCGAGGTCTTGGCGAGGCCGCCGCCCGGCCACATCACCGGCGTCGGCGTGTTGACGCCCTGCTGGCTCGCGACAGTGAAGCCGTTGATCTCGAGCTTGGCGCCTGAGGCGTCGGAGGAGAGGGTGGTCGGCACCACCACCATCTGGAAGTTCGGCAGGTTACCGCCGGTCGGGAAGAAGGCCTCGCGGATGTCGTTGGCGCGCTGGAACTCGCGCAAGGTCGTCGGCGAGAGGGCGCGGGCGACGCGGCTGTCCTGGCGCCAGCTCCAGTTCTGGCCGGACTTGTCGATATAGGGGTCGAGCCGCTCCTTCATGAACTTGTCCATCGCACCGGTGCCCGGCGCGAAGAGCTGGGCGAAGTCGGCAAGGCCGATCTCGCTGGTGCTGCCCTTGGCGAAGGGATAGCGATTGGCCAGCAGGCTGGAACACCGGCCGGTGACCTCGCTGGCCAGCGCCTGGCGCAGCAGCGAGACGGTCGCGCCGGTGGCGTCGCCCTCGAAATCGTTCACTGCGGCGACGATCATCGCGTCGAACGGCGCGGGATAGCGCGAGGAGTTGCCGCGCAGCGAGGCGATCAGCGGCACCAGCGCCGCATTGGCGGCGGCAGCCTGTGCCGGCGTGGTCGCGGCCATTGCGAGGTTCTGGTTGATCTCGGCGAAGATCTGCAGCGCCTGGTCGACCGGCCGCTTGCCGCCATCGCCCTCGACCAGAACGTGGAAGGCCTTGAACTGCGCCTCGATATTGGCGCCGAGCGCCTCGCCGCCACCACCGCCGGCAATGACGCGATCGACGCCGGGGGCGCTGAGCGGCAGGCTGGTGCCGAGGCGGCTGAGCGAATAATTGGCGCGCTCTTCAAGCGTCTTGGCGGCCTTGTCGGCGACTTGCCCTGCCATCTTCTCGGCGGCTTGCTGAGCCGAGGCCCGCTTCGCCGCTCGCTCTTTCGTCAACTGCGTCTCGTCGCGGATCGATTCGAGCAACTGCTTGAACGGCGAGGTCGGCGCGGAGATGGCCGAGAGCGCGATGTATTTCGGCTTGTCGGCATTGAGCGGCCGCAGCTTCAGGCGACGCAGCGCCTTCTGCCAGGAGGCGGTGAAGTCGCGCGAATACAGCTTGAGCAGGTCCTGGAACAGGCTGGCATATTGCGAGGTGATCGCGGCCTGGTCGGCATTGTCGCCGAGCACCCAGCGTTCCTTCTCGATGCGCTCGCCGATATCGCCGAGACGGTCGACGAAGGCGCCCTGGAAGCCGTCATAGGTGTAGAAATACGGCACCCGGATCGAGTCGAGGTCCTCGCCGGCAACGCCCTCGAAGACCAGGCGCGCATCCGAGCCGCCACGGATCGCCGCGACCCAGTCGCGAGCAGCGTTGCGCCCCTGCGTGCGCAGGAGTTCATAGGCACGCTCGGCGATGCTGAGCCGGCGCAAGGTGCGCTGGCTGCTCTCGATCAGCGGCTGGTTGAGCTTGACCACCGGCTCGCCGCCGTCGTCGAGGTCGAGCAGGGCGACGAGATGCTCTTCCAGCGCCTCGCGGCCCTTGGCATTGGCAGCGCCGGGGAAGAGGTTCTCGGCCCAGTCCTGCCGCATCCAGGCGAGGACGAGGTCGCGGTCGAGCGGCGCACGGCCGCCGACCATCAGGTAGACCTTGAGCGCCTCGTAGATGAAGCCGGGATTGTTGACGTTGGCCTCGAGCTGCTCCTCGAGCCGGAAGATGATGCGCGAGCGCAGCAGCCGCTCCAGCGCCTGATGGTAGCTCTCCTGCGCAGCCGATTGCAGGCGCTCGCGCTGGCTCAGGCCGAAGGTGGCGGCGACCGGCGTCGGCTCGTCCTTGTCGGCATAGCCGGCCGGCATGTGGCGCAGCTTGTGCAGCAACGGCAGGATGCGGCTGAAATTGCGGTCGGAGAGGGTTGTCTCCTGCAGCACCGGGGCGGCACTGGAGCGATAATCGGCGAGGCCGTAATTGGTCTGGTTGATCAGGTCGCTGTTGCGGGCATAGCTCGTCCACCACATGCCGCCGAGCGCCAGCGAGACCAGCGCGATCGCGCTGAAGCCGGCGATGCGCAGCAGGGTGGAACGGCGCGCGGCGCGCAAATCGGTCGAGACCCACCCGGATTCGCCGATGATCACCTTCTGGATCAGGTCGGTCAGGAAGAAGCTCTTGCCACGGCCGGAATAGGAGCCGGAATCGGCATGGTCGCTGCCGAAATTGCGCGAGAGCGCGCCGATCAGCTGGTCGATCGGCGTGCCTTCCTGGGTGCCGGAGGTGAAATAGAAGCCGCGCAAGGTGGCGCTCGACTGGTAGCGCGTCGGCTCGAAGACGCGGCCGAGGAAGTCGATGATGAGAGGCTTCAGCGTCGCCATCTGGCTCGGCAGGCCGAAGAGCTTGGCGCGCGAAGTCGGGTTGTGCTCGTCCTGCAGACGGTCGGAGAGGCGCTCGTTCAGGCGTTCGATCAGCGCGTCGAACTCGGGCGGCACGTCGCCGATCATATTGCGGGTCTTGTCGACGGTCTGGAAGGTATGGCCCCAGACCATGCGCCGCTGCGGTTCGGATAGCGCGGCGAAGAACTCGTTGAAGCCGGCGATCAGATCGGCCTTGGTGAAGACCGCATAGACCGGGAAATCGACCTTGAGCCGCTCGTTGAGCTCGAGCAGGCGGGCGCGGATCGCATCGCCATGGGCGACGATCTCCTCCTGCGAGGAGGTCAGGAGGTCCTCGACGCTGATCGCGACGATGACGCCGTTGATCGGCTGGCGCGGGCGGTTGGTCTTGAGCAGGTCGAGGAAGGCGAGCCAGCTCGTGCGCTCGGCCCGCGTATCGGTGTCCTGCGTGGTGTAGCGCCCGGCGGTGTCGATCAGCACCGCGTCCTCGGCGAACCACCAGTCGCAATAGCGGGTGCCACCGGTGCCGGCCACGGCCGCCGGCGTCTGGCCGCCGCGGGCGAGCGGGAATTTCAGCCCGGAATTGACCAACGCGGTGGTCTTGCCGGCGCCCGGCGGGCCGATGATGACGTACCAGGGCAGGTCGTAGAGATAGTCGCCGCCATCCTTGCCGCGGGTGCGCCGGAGCGTCGCCAGCGCATCGCGCATGGCAGCAGAGAGCGCCGCGCCGTCACCGGTCTGGGCCTCCTCCTTCGCCATCGCCTCGGAGAGCGCGGCGACGGCCCGGCGGCGCTTGATCACGATCCAGGTGATCCAGCCGAGCGCGCCGAGCATCAGGACCAGAGCAATCGGCAGCCTGACCCAGAACGACTCGAACGGGCGCACCTCGCCGAAGGCGACGAAGGGGCCGCCGAACCAGATCAGCAGCGTCAGCGCCAGCGCGCCGACGAAGATGGCTGCGATCCTGAGCCACGTCGCGAGATTCATCGTCTATCCGTCTCCTGCATCGTCACCTGGTCCTAGCCGTTGCGCTGGATCAGGATCTCGACGCGTCGGTTCTTCGCCTTGCCGGCCGCGGTCGCGTTGGTGTCGATCGGCACGTCGGCCCCCTTGCCGTCGGTGCTGATGCGGTCCGGCTGCTTCAACTTGCTCTTCAGGAGGCTGCCGACCGCGACGGCGCGCGCCTTCGACAATTCGAGGTTGTTGGGGAAGCGTGCGGACCGGATCGGATCGGAATCCGAATGGCCGACGACCTTGATCAAACCGCCTTCCTCGTTGAGCACTGCCGAGATGCGCTCGATCAGCGGGCGGAACTCGTCGCGCACCACGGCCTGGCCTGGGTCGAACAAAGTGATGCCCATCAGGCGCACGATGATCAGGTTCGGCGTCACCTGGCAGGTGATCGGCGGCTGCACGGTCGCGCAGACCTTGGGCTGCTGCGCCGGCGGCGGTTGCGGCAGCGGCGGTGGCGGCCGGGCGGCGACCCTGCGGAGGATCTCGATGTCGCCCTTGGGATGCACGGTGAGCAGTGCGCTGGCCGAAGCCTCGGCATTGCCGCCGAGCAAGGCGCGGAAGATGAAATAGAGGCCGAGCACGGCGACAGCTGCGACGGCTGCGACCGACCAGACCGGGATCTTGAAACCGGCGAGCCGAGCGGTCAGGGCCTGGCCCTGCCAGCGTGGCGACAATTCCGGATCGGGCTGCTTCACCCGCCGCAGCGTCTCGAACAGGTTGCGCTGGATCATCTGCAGGTTGGCGGCGCCGCCGGCCGAGGTGCGGTGCACGCCCTCGAAGCCGAGCGCCAGGCAGACATGCATCAGTTCGAGCAGGTCGTAGTTGACCGATGGGTCCTTCCTGGCGCGCTCGAGCTCCTCGAAGAAGCGCACGCCGCCGATGCGCTCGCCGAAGAAGCGCGAGAGCATGCTGTACTGCGTCCAGACATGGCGGTCCTCGCCCGGGATGTTCTGGACGATGTCGTCGGCGAAGGCGCAGATGATGTATTTGGCGGTTCGCGTCTGCTCGGCGGTGAAGCCGGCCGCCCGGACCTCATGGTCGAAGGCCTCGATCGTCTCGCCGACCTGACCGATCATCTGCGTCGCCGGCGCCCTGGAAAGGTTGGCGCGCAGGCGCCCGAGCAGGAGCAGGAGCGGGCCGGCGGCCTTCAGCAGCGGATTGGTGTTCGGCGTGAGCATCTGCTCGCGCTTGGGCAGGGCCTGCGGCACATAGCCCTGCGGCGGAGGCGGCGGCGCGCTTGGTCGCGGCTGCGGCTGCGACATCCACTCCTCGCCGCCCGGCACGCCCGGCGAAGGTGCCGATTGCGGATATTGCGGTGCGCCGGAGGGCGCATAGGGCGAGGGCTGCGGCGGATAGCCGGCGGGCGGAGGTGAATAGGGTGCGTTCGGGGGCGGGTAGGGCTGCCCCTGGGGCGGATAAGGCTGCCCTTGCGGTGGGTAGCCCGGGGTTGCTTCCGCCGGGCGCGAGGGCGGCGGCACGCGCCGACCGGCCGGGTTCGGCCGGATGAAGGTCCGGTCCGAACGGCCGAACGGATCGGAGCCGTCGTTGCTCATCGCCTACCCTCGAGCACGGCCCAGAGCTCCATTTCGAGATCGGGCCAGTCACCGGAGAAATGCATGCCGATCGAACTCGCCGTGCTGAACTCCGGCCAGAGCGGCGAGGTGCGGTCGAGATAGAAATAGACGTGGTCGGTCAGTGCGCGGATCTGGGGCGGCGGTGTCGGCAGGTGGACGAGATTGATGCCCGGCAGATGGGCGTGGACGATCTCGTTCATCTTGGTGTTGGGGCCGATCTTGAACAGATGCGGGAACTGCGACTGGATCTCGGTGAGGGGCCGGCGTGCGGCCACTTCCAGGATCAGCGTCGCATTGCGCATCAGCGCGCGGTCGCGGATCGTCGACATGAAGGCGTTCTGCGCCCGCTCGACGATTTCCAGGCGGATTGCGCGGCGGCCGAGCTGGGCCGAGAGGAAGTCCTGGATGTCGCGCACCACCGGAGTGAAGCAACCCTCCAGGTCGTCATGGTCATAGGCCGGATACTCGCGGGCGCGGCGCTCGGCGGTGGTGAAGGTAGCGAGCTCTCCGGCGATGGCGAGCAGCGTGATGAACAGGCGCTCGGGGTGGACGAAGCGCGAGCCGCGCATGTGCTTCAGCACCGGGATGTGCCGGTTGAGTAATTGCAGGATGAAATAGTCGGCGCTTTGCAGGCCGCCGCCGGCGGTCGGGTCGGCGGCGTAGCGGGCGAGCTCTTCCAGCTTGTTGTCAATCCAGCCGATGACGCGGTCCATCCAGCCGTCGACCACCGGATGGGCCGAGCACAACAGCACCGGCGGGGCGAATTTCTCGTCGAACAGGATGGCGCGGTCGCGCACTTCGAGGACGCGTCCGAGCGCCAGGCCGACATAGCCGGGCTTGCCGGTCTTGCGCAGCTCCAGGCCGAAGCGCGGATGGGCGATGTCGATCTCCTCGTCGACGCGCAGCGAGGCGGTCGAATCGATCAGCATCTCGGTCGCCGGGTAGAAGCGGCTGGCCGAGCCGTTGAGGCTGTCCTCGACCTCGCGGGTGTTGGAGGCGGCGAGCGGCAGAGACAGCCAGGCGATCTGGCCGGCGGCGTTCTCCGGCACCTCGATGGCAGGCGGCAAAGGCGAGTTGTCCGGCATGGCGAAGGGCGTGCCGTCCGGCATCACGCCGACGGCGCGCCGGAGGCCGATGCGGCTCTGCTGCGCCAGGTCGCGGTCGATCTCGAGCACCGAGAACCCCCACGGATAAGGCGTGACGTGCCGGACGCGATTCTCCAGCAGATTCTCGAGATAGCGATCGTTCTGCTGCAGATGATGCGGCCGCAGGAACAAGCCTTCGGACCAGACGACCTTACTATACCACGACATCCAGTTCTCGCTATCTCAAGGCCTATCCAGGACACTATACGGCTCGTTCCCGAGCGTCACCATTGCAATGTCATCGATGCCTCGACCATTGCCGGATTCAGGGCGCATTTCGCCGGGGCGCTGCGAAATGATCGCAAGTGCGCGCAGATGGATGTAGCGTGAGGCGCAGCCGACCGGCCGTCGCCTATTGGGGCAGCAGGATGAACCAGAACCAGGCGCCAGACTACGATCGTAGCGGTCGGTTCCCGATCGACGAGGATGGCTGGCAGATCGTCGATCTCAACCGGATGCTCTATCCGGGCGGCCCGCATGCCCTGCGGGTTCATGCGCCGGGGCTTCCGGCCTTCCATTTCGGCTGGCGGTTCTCGACGAGCAGGCCGGCTCCGAACGACAACCGCATCGTCGCTTCGCATATCGGCGCCAAGCTCGGCGGATCGCCATTGCCACCGGTGAATTTCACCCCGACCATGCTTGCGCGGATCCAGGAACGCTTGCGCATCTACGCCATGCTCCATCCGCTGCCGCTGTTCGGAGAGAGGATCAGCGGCGTCGATTTCGTCGCCGAGGATCCGATGGTCGAGATCTTCTGACATGGCCAAGCTCAGCCCCGCGGATGCGATTGCGCAGATCAAGCCGGGAGCGACCCTGGACGAGCTGCGCGCCTTGGCGCGTCAGGTCTCGGCCGCGCCTGCAGGCCCCGATGTCATTCTCTATTCCGCCGTCTCGGATGCGGCGAAGCGGGCCTGCCAGGCTGGCACAGGCTACGCGCTGATCGACGATACCGAGCGCGCCACCTTCCTGTCGGATGGCGATTTCCTGCTGGCGGTCGCGCGCGCTGCTGGAATCACCGAGCCCAATCCGAAGCGCGCGGTCGAGAATCTGATGCAGGGTGGTCGTCTGCCGGACGGGCATCCGGACAAGGCGGCGGCGATCATCGGCAACGCGGCCATGTTCGGTGTCGAGAGCGATGCGGCGGCGCTGCAGAGTTCGTTCTGGGGTGAAGCTTCGCGCGAATTCGCCGAAGGCGCGTCCGGGCACGTTGTCCTGCTGCTGGGTCGGCCTGTCCAGAAGGTGTTCTGGGCGGTCGAGCTCCCGGCGCTTCAGGCTGCCTGTGCGGCCGGCAAGTTGCCCGGTTCGACGATCAACGGGATCCAGATCGCGTCGCTGCCGCCCAATCCGAACGTGGCCCTCAGCACGCTCTGGCCCTCGGCCGAGGCGCGCGCAAAAGTCTTCACGCCGCCGGCGCCACCCTCCGCATCCGCGCCGGGCGGAGGTGGAGGCGGCGGCGGAGGAGGTGGGGGAGGCGGAGCCGGCCGCCCTGCAGCCCGCGTCCTCGACCCCGTCATCCACCCGCTGCCCGGCATGCTGAGCATCGGTCCCGGAAGCCTCAACGTGATCATCGGCAGCAAGCCCGCCTGGCGCGGCGTGCCGGCCGGCGCCGCGGCGGCGATCCAGTCGGCAAAGGCCACGTCCGATGCGGCGATCCAGGTGGCCGAAGCGGCGACGCTGGCCGCCGCAGGCACACCCGGTGCGCCGGCGGCGAAGGTGGCCGAGGAGACTGCGAAGGCGACAGCCGCAACCAGCATGGGCTCGATGATCTCCGGCGCTGCCGGTGGGGCCGACATCCATACCTGCGCGACGCCGCTGCCGATCCCGCCGCACGGGCCGGGCGTGGTGATCGACGGCTCGCAGACTGTACTGGTGAACGGCTTGCCGCTTTGCCGCATGGGCGACACGATCATCGAAGCGGTCGGCCCGCCGAACAAGATCGCCATGGGCGAGCCGACCGTGCTGATCGGCGGCTGAGATGGGGCGTCGCCGTTCACCCGACCGCGCCGTGGCAGCCGAGGAGCGTTTCCGCCTGCTGCGGGTCCAGCGCTTCTCGTCCGACACCGAGAAGGCACTCTGGCACGGGCGCTCGCGCAACACCCGCGTCGCCAAGGTGCTCGTCTACATGGCGGCGATCCGGATGCCGGATCGGCCGGGATTGCCGCTGACGGCCAATCCGAACGTGACCTGCAAGGGCGCCGAGCAGCAGTTCTTCAGCGCGTCCGGCGAGAACCAGGCGGCGCATCTGCTGCCGGGGCAGATCCTGATCGACAACACCTATCCCTGGCTCTTCCTGCAGGGCGAGCCGGCACGGCTGCTGCAGAACGAGTTCGCCTATGTCGATCCGATCCACGCCAACTACAACGCGGCCGACCGGCTGGCCGAGCGCAACGGCATGGTCGAGGCCTTCGCCTCCGCCTGCCGCGCCGTACTGACCGGCACGGGCGAGCCTGAGCGCGATGTCTCCAACGCCTATCATCGCGCCTGGGTGCCGGGCGCGCTCGCGGCGATCGCTGCCGCCGAGAACGAGTTGCGTACCGAGTCGCTGCCGCCGCCGCTGACCTACGGCACCGGCCCCGACGACTACGGCATGATCCTCAATCTCGAGGAGCGCGGCCAGGCGATGAATGACGAGGACACCTGGAACAATTTCGAGCAGCTCAGCATGCTCGACTATTATCGCGTCGCCTTCGACGAGATGCCGCGCGAGATCGAGCCGCGGGCCGTCGTCGCGGCGTTGAATGCGCTGGTGAACTGACGGCGCTGCGGGTCAGGACGGAGTTCGCCGTGCGGCCGACGGCGCCGTCGCGACGATCAGCCCGGCTGCGACGATCACTGCGATCCCGGCCCAGGTCATCGGCGAGGGCAGGTCGCCGAACAGGGTAAAGCCGAGGGCCGTGGCGCCGATCAGCTCGAGATAGACCAGGGGCGAGAGCGTCGCGACGGGCGCCAGGCGGAAGGCGCTGATCGTCATCAGATTGCTGAGCGTCGAGACGAGGCCCATCAGCAGAATGAGCAGCAGGCCCTCGCGCGTCGGCATGGTCCATTGCAGCACCGCGAAAGGCATCAGCATCAGGATGCCGAGCACGAGCTGGGTCGTCAGCGTTGAAACCGGCGATCTGCCCTGCGCCGTCGCCCGTGTCAGCACGAGATAGCAGGCCATGCAGGCGCCGGAAGCGAGCGCGATCAGCGTGTCCGTGCTGGTCTCGGCTCCCGGGCGCACGACGAGGATGGCGCCGACGAAGCCCAGCACCACCGCCGACAGCTTCCGGCGATCGAGCCGCTCGCGCAGCGCGATCGCGGCGAGCAAGGTCGCCACGATCGGGGCGATGAAATAGGCGCCCAGCGCATCGGCCAGCGGAATGCGCGCGATCGCCACGAAATAGAGCGTCATCGCCGCGACCAGGAAGGCGGTGCGCGCGATCTGGGCGAGCCAGTATCGGCCGTGTGATGAAGGAGCGGGCGCCGGCTCTGTCGTGCGCCCGCGCTGGAGCAAGGCAACCGGCAGGATGAAGCCGAGCGCCGCGACATAGCGCACCCAGCTGAGAAAGGCCGGGGAGTGGGTGCCGCTGAGATATTTGGCGATGGCGTCGGAGCTCGGGATGATCAGCATTGCCGTCGCCATGAGCAGCAGGCCGATTGCTTCGTCGCGCCGTTTGGAATGCGCCTGATCGGGAAAACGAGACATATCGCGACCGTATCCGATTCCGCGGCGCTGGCGGTGCTCCCGTTAACGCTTCTGCAGCGTCGGTAAATCCGCGTTAACCGCGCCCTGCGTCTTCCGATCCGCCCTGACCTTGCGATATTGACGCGAACAAAGAGGGAATTAAATTGAACATATAGAGAACACAGGAGATCGGACATGGTGATTGCCCGCAAGCTGATGGCTGGAGCCGTGGAGTTCCTGGCGCTCGCTCTCTTCGTCGGAATGATCTGGGTCTGGGCTGCGCTCGCCTCGGGACCGCATGTCTGAGCGGCCCCCGGAGGCCGAACCGAATGCCATGTGCGGACGTGTCCACAGTCTCGCAAACGGATCGGCTCGACCGCGGAGGGGTGGCGCGCAATAACCGGTTCTGAGCATGCTCTTGGGATCAAGAATCGGCGCAGTTCCTCTCACTCGGCCCATCGGCTGAGCGGGTGGCGCGCCGGAGGGCGCGATGACCGACCGCAAAGACGATACACAGGTTCAGGGCGAGGTCGGCTTCGTCCACCTCCATGTCCATTCGAGCTATTCGCTGCTCGAAGGCGCGATCCAGGTCGGCGCGCTTGCCAAGCTCGCTGCCGGCGACGGCCAGCCCGCCATGGCGCTGACCGATACCAACAACTTGTTCGGCGCGCTCGAATTCTCGGAGAAGCTGGCGAGCTCCGGCATCCAGCCGATCGCAGGCGTGCAGCTCTCGGTCGATTTCGCCGACGAGGACGCCGGCGGGCGCAAGCCGGTGCAGAGCGTGACGCCGCATGTCGTCCTGCTCGCGACCAGCGAATCTGGCTACGGCAACCTGATGAAGCTGGTGACGGAAGCCTGCCTCGCCGCTGCCGGCGGCAGCCCGGTCGCGAGCATCGACCATCTTTCCGCCTACCACAGTGACGTCATCGCTCTGACCGGCGGCGCCGGCGGTCCGCTTGATCTCGCCTTGCGTGCCGGCCAGCCGGCGCAAGCGCAAGCGCAAGCACGGCTGCGGCGCCTCATGGCGATCTTCGGCGACCGGCTCTATGTCGAGATCCAGCGCCATGAGCGCGAGGACGGGTCGGCGGTTGAGGCCGGTTTGCTCCGGCTCGCCTATGACAACGACCTGCCGATCGTCGCGACCAATGAGCCCTTCTTCGGCAAGCCGGCCGATTTCGAGGCGCATGACGCGCTGCTCGCGGTGGCGGCGGGCCGGCTGCTCTCCGATGGTGAGCGCCGGCGTGTGTCGCCGGCGCACTTCTTCGCCAGCCGTGACGAGATGAAGCGGCGCTTCGCCGATTTGCCGGAGGCGCTGGCCTCGACCGTCGAGATCGCCCGGCGCTGCGCCTGGCGCGTCGGCACGCGCAAGCCGATCCTGCCGCGCTTCGGCGAGGAGGGGCGCGACGAAGCCGACGAGCTGGAGAGCCAGGCGAAGGCGGGGCTCGAGGCACGGCTGGCCAAGCATGGACCGGCCGCAGGCTTCACCGTCGAGGACTACGGCAAACGGCTCGCCTTCGAGCTCTCGATCATCACCCGGATGAAATTCCCGGGCTACTTTCTCATCGTTGCCGACTTCATCAAATGGGCCAAGGATCACGACATCCCGGTCGGTCCGGGTCGCGGCTCGGGCGCAGGCTCGCTCGTCGCCTATGCGCTGACGATCACTGACGTCGATCCGCTGCGCTTCGGCCTGCTGTTCGAGCGCTTCCTCAATCCGGATCGCGTCTCGATGCCGGACTTCGACATCGACTTCTGCCAGTACCGGCGTGAAGAGGTGATCGAGTACGTCAAGCACCGCTATGGCGAGGAGCGCGTCGCCCAGATCATCACCTTCGGTACCTTGCAGGCGCGCGGCGTGCTGCGCGACGTCGGCCGCGTGCTGGAGATGCCCTACGGCCAGGTCGACAAGTTGACCAAGCTGGTGCCGCAGAACCCGGCCAAGCCGATCACGCTGCCGGAAGCGATCGCCGGCGAGCCCAAGCTGCAGGAGGCCGCGGCCGAGGAGCCTGTCGTCGGGCGCCTGCTCGAAATCGCCCAGAAGCTCGAAGGCCTGCACCGCCACGCCTCGACCCACGCCGCCGGCGTCGTCATCGGCGACCGGCCGCTGGAGCAGCTCGTCGCACTCTCGGTCGACCCGCGCACCGGCATGCGCGTCACCCAGTTCAACATGAAATGGGTCGAGCAGGCCGGGCTGGTGAAGTTCGACTTCCTCGGCCTGAAGACGCTGACGACGCTGACCATCGCGGTGCAGCTGATCGCCCAGCGCGGCATCGCGGTCGATCTGGCGCAATTGCCCTTCGACGACCCCAAGACCTACGAGATGCTGGCGCGCGGCGAGACGGTCGGCGTGTTCCAGGTGGAATCGGTCGGCATGCGCAAGGCGCTGGTCGAGATGAAGGCCGACCGGATCGAGGACCTGATCGCACTGGTGGCGCTCTACCGCCCCGGCCCGATGGACAACATCCCGACCTATTGCCGCCGCAAGCTCGGGCTGGAGGAGCCGACCTATCTCCATCCCGGCATGGAGCCGTTCCTGTCCGAGACGCATGGCATCATCGTCTACCAGGAACAGGTGATGCAGGTGGCGCAGGCGCTCTCGGGCTATTCGCTCGGCGAAGCCGACCTTCTGCGCCGCGCCATGGGCAAGAAGATCAAGGCCGAGATGGACGCCCAGCGCGACCGTTTCGTGAAGGGCGCGATCGACGCCGGCCTGAAGAAGGACCTGGCCTCAGAGATCTTCGACCTGCTGGCGAAGTTCGCCGACTACGGCTTCAACAAAAGCCATGCGGCGGCCTATGCCGTCGTCGCCTTCCAGACCGCCTATCTGAAGGCGAACTTTCCGGTAGAATTCCTGGCTGCGTCGATGACGCTCGACATCGGCAACACCGACAAGCTCTCGGAATTCCGTCGCGACGCCGAACGTCTCGGCATCAAGGTCGAGCGCCCCTCGATCAACCGTTCCGGCGTTGACTTCGACGTCGCCGACGGCGCGATCCGCTATGCGCTCGGTGCGATCAAGGGCGTCGGCCGTGCCGCGGTCGAATCGATCGTTGCGGCGCGCGCCAAGGAAGGTCCGTTCCGCGACCTCGCCGATTTCGCCCGCAGGATCGATACGCGCCTGGTGAACCGGCGCACGATCGAGGCGCTGATCTCGGCCGGCACGCTCGACGAGATCGAGCCCGAGCGGGCCAAGGCGATGGTGGCGGTGGACGGCATGCTGGCGCTCTCGAACCGCACCCGCGAGGCGGCCGAAGGCGGCCAGTCCGAACTGTTCGGCGGCGGCGGGGTGGCGGAAGCCTTCCGCATCCCGCCTTTCGAGCCATGGGCCCCGGCCGAACGGCTGCAGCGCGAACATGAGGCGGTCGGCTTCTTCCTGTCAGGCCATCCGCTCGACGATTACGAGCATGTGCTGAAGCGGTTGAAGGTTCAAAGCTATGCCGACTTCGCCCGTGCGGTCAGGTCGAAGGGCACGTCGATTGCCAAGGTCGCCGCCTCTGTCATTGACAGGTCGGAGCGGCGGACCAAGTCCGGCAACAAGATGGGCATCGTCCAGCTCTCCGATCCGACCGGGCAGTTCGAGGCGATCCTGTTCTCGGAAGGGCTGCAGCGTTATCGCGACCTGCTTGAGCCGGGCGCGGCGCTAGTGGTCAGGCTTTCGGCCGTGCTTGACGGCGAGGAGGTTCGTCCGCGCATCGAGGATGTCGAGCGGCTCGACGATCTCGCCGGCCGGCAGAAGCAGGACCTCTTGATCCATCTGCGTGACGACAAGGCGCTCAACTCGATCGCCGAGCGGGTGAAGCCGCGCGACGGCGTGCGTGCTGACGGCAAGATTTCGCTGATGATGCTCCTCGACGACGGCGCTCAGCTGGTCGAGATCGAACTGCCCGGGCGTTATCCGGTGAGCCAGCAACTGGCCAACGCGTTGCGCACCGCGCCCGGGGTCATGGAGGTCGAGCTGCGCTGACCGGCCTCGCCCCTCTTCTCTGCCCCATCCTTCGAGACGCCGCTTCGCGGCTCCTCAGGATGAGGGTTGAGGGGGACAGAATTCCCCGAGCTTGCACCGCAGGGGGCCGCGGCGTCAGATGCACCGAAGCCGGCTGCGGAGATGGCTGGTGATGCCTGGGGGTGAGAATGAAGCAATACGTCGCGCGCATTCCGATGAGCCTCGCCGTGCCCGATGCGATGCATTGGGCGATCAAGGACGTGCTCGAAGGCGAATACGAATGCGGCTTCGACGGTGTCGGCCTCGACATCCTCGACATCGGCGCCAATGTCGGCTCCTTCGCGCTCTGGGCCAGCGCGCGCTGGCCGGGCAGCACTGTGACCTCCTATGAGCCGCATCCCGGCACCTACGAGCTCCTGAGGCGCAACACCGACCGGCGCCGCGACATCGTCACGGTCAATGCCGCGCTGTTCCCCGGTGGCCAGAAGACGGCGACCTTCCTGAGCCGCTTCGCCGGCGACGGTGAGTCGGGCCTCGCCTCCTATGCCGGCGACACCTTCGTCGCCGGGGCGATGGTCGAGCGCTACGAGGTCGCGGTGGTCGACCCGGCGAGCTTGCCCTCGGCCGATATCGTCAAGATCGACATCGAGGGCGGTGAGGGCGACGTGCTCGATCATCTCGATCTGTCGAAGACTTCGCTGGTGCTGCTCGAATACCAGAATCGCAAGAACCGCGTGCAATTGGAGGCGCGCCTTAAAGCGGATTTCGAGCTGATCGACACGGTCGAGCACATCTGGGATCCGCTGCTCGAACAGCGCTGCTACCGCCCGGATCTCGCCGGCGACGTCTATGGCCGCATGTTTGCCGCACGCAAGGGCATCACCCGGATGACGCGTACCGCAGCAGCGTCAGTGTGAGGGCAAGTCCGTGATCGATGCCAGGACCGCGCTGATCGTCGTCGACGTCCAGAACGATTTCTGTCCTGGCGGCAGCCTGGCGGTCGCTGGCGGCGACGAGATCGTCCCGCTCGTCAACGAGTTCGGCAAGCGCTTCGCTACGGTCGTGCTGACGCAGGACTGGCATCCGGCTGGGCATTCCTCGTTTGCATCGAGCCATCCCGGCCACCAGCCCTTCGAGACGGTTGCCATGCCCTATGGCACGCAGGTGCTCTGGCCGGATCATTGCGTGCAGGGCAGCGCGGGCGCGGCCTTCCATCCCGGCCTCGACCTCACCATGGCTCAGGCGGTGATCCGCAAGGGCTGTCGCCGCGAGGTCGACAGCTATTCCGGATTCGTCGAGGCCGACCGCACCACGCCGACGGGCCTCGGCGGTTATCTCAAGGAGCGCGGCGTCGCTCGTGTCATGGTGGTCGGCCTCGCCACCGATTTCTGCGTCAACTGGACGGCGCAGGACGCAGTCCGGCAAGGCTTCGAGGCCATCGTCATCGAAGAAGCCTGCCGCGCTATCGATCTCGACGGCTCGCTCGATCGCGCCTGGGCCGAGATGACGGCGCTCGGGGTCAGGCGGGCGCGGCTCGCCGATTTCGCCGGCTGAGCGATGTCGCGCTCGGAGCGCCTGCTCGACCTCGTCCAGGTGCTGCGCCGGCATCGCCGGCCGGTCAGCGGCCGGAAATTGGCCGAGGAGACCGGTGTCAGCATCCGCACGCTCTATCGCGACATCGCGACCTTGCAGGGGCAGGGCGCGCCGATCGAGGGCGAACCCGGGCTCGGCTATGTGCTGAAGCCCGGCTTCATGCTGCCGCCCCTGATGTTCGACGAGGACGAGATCGAGGCGTTGGTGCTCGGCTCGCGCTGGGTCGCTGGCCGGGCCGATGACAGGCTCGCCGGGGCGGCGCGCAACGCCATGGCCAAGATCGTCGCGGTGCTGCCGGCCGATCTGCGCGACAAGGCCGACGCCTCGGCGCTGCTCGTCGGTCCCGGCACCAGGATCGCTGCCACGTCCGGCGTCGATCTTGGCTTGGTCCGCAAGGCGATCCGCTCGGAACGCAAGCTGGCGCTGAGCTATCAGGACGGCAAGGCGGCGGCGTCGCAGCGCCTGATCTGGCCGTTCGCGCTCGGCTTCTTCGACCATGTCCGCGTCGTCGTCGCCTGGTGCGAATTGCGCAACGACTTCCGGCATTTCCGCGCCGACCGCATCGCGCAGGCCGAACTGGTCGACATCCGCTATCCGCGTCGCCGCCAGGCGCTCCTCAAGCAATGGCGCGAGCGTGAGGGAATTCCGTCTCCGACTTGAGATACACTGCCGGAAATTGGCAGCATCTGCAACGATCATGCGCGCATCCCCAAACCGGAGATGACCCCGATGCTCGATGCCAATTTCATCATCCTCTATGTCGATAGCCCTGCGGCCAGCGCCCGCTTCTATGCCGAGCTGATCGGCTCGGAGGCGCTTGAGGCTTCGCCGACCTTCGCCATGTTCGCGCTGCCGTCAGGGGCGAGGCTCGGCCTGTGGTCGCGCCATACCGTCGAGCCGGGTGCGCAGGCGGCCGGAGGCGGCGGCGAGATCGCCATGGTGGTCCGCAGTGGCGAAGCAGTCGATGCAACCCATGCCGACTGGCAGAGGCGCGGTCTTGTGATCCTGCAGGCACCGACAGATCTCGATTTCGGCCGCACCTTCGTCGCGGCCGATCCGGATGGTCACCGGCTGCGCGTTTTCCATCCCTTCGGGGGGTAGAGGCTTACCGCGCCAGAGCGCGCATCTGCACCTGGACCCGGTCGCGGCCGAGGCGCTTGGAGCGATAGAGCGCCTCGTCCGCCTGCTCCAGCAATGCTTCCAGTTCGTCGCTCGCCGCGTCGCCTTCGGCGACGCCGATACTGAGCGTCGGCTGGGTGGCGACACCGTCCCAGTCGGCGAGGGCCCGCCCGAACGCGCTCCGGATCCGGTTGGCGACGCGTACCGCGTCCTTGGTCGGCATATGCGGGAGGAGGGCGACGAACTCGTCGCCGCCATGGCGCGCCAGGACGTCGCTGGCGCGCAGCTCGCTTCGGGCCGCCTCGGCGAAGAGCTGCAGGATGCGGTCGCCGGCGGCATGGCCATGCGTGTCGTTCAGGCTCTTGAAGTGGTCGATATCGATCAGCAGCAGGGTCAGCCGGCCCGGACGCTTGCCCGCATCTTCCGCGATCTGGATCATGGCGCGTTCCAGGCCACTGCGGTTCAGCGCGCCGGTGAGCGGGTCGTGCTGGGCGATCGTGACCAGCCTGTTGCGGCTGCGTTCGGCGGCGAGCAGCAGGAGCGCGCTGCCGCGCAGGAGCAGGAAGGCAGTGCCGGTGGCCGTCAGCCATTGGCTGGTGTTGTCGGTCGGGAACATCTCGGTTCCGAGCTGCCCGGTGGCGGCCAGATAGCCGCGGATGGCGAACAGGACCACGGTCGGAGCGAACAAGGCTGCCAGGATTGCGCCGGAGGCCAGCCGCTCGCGCCGCCACAGGAGCAGGCCTTCCCGGACCAGCAGCAGGTCGCAAGCCATGACTAGGACGGCGACGAGGACAACGCGCTTGGCGAAGCCTTCGGGCTCATTCCACAGGAACAGCGGGATAGCGGCAGCGGCGATCGCCGCCAGGTAAAGCAGCGGCCGGGCAGGGCGTCCGGCGAAGCTCCTCACCCCGAACAGGATGAGCAGGTAGCCGATCCAGCTGACGGTGTTGGCAAGCGGGATCGAGACGATGTCCGGAATGATATCGCGTAGCCCGACGCCGATCAGTCCGAGTCCGACCAGGATGTTGCTGAGCCCCCACCAGAGCGGCCAGCGCTCGAAGCGGCCAGTTGCGTAGGCAGCAAGCTGTACGAAGCCGAGAATCACGCAGGTGAGGGCGCCCGCTAGATAAATTGTCCTCAGATCGAGCACCGCGCCACGCCATCCAGGTCGACTTCCGGGCATCTGCTAGCAGCTTGGCGTGAACGTTTTGCCAACGAGGTGCCGAGCATCCGTTCGATGCGGCGGCGCCTGCTCGATGTCGGGCCGCAACGCCCCTTCGATCTCGATAAACCAGGCCGCGCTAGCGTGTGTTCCCCGATCGCAGCGGCGGGCGGGTGGGTGGCGCTTTCGGCGAAACGGTATCAGACCTTCGCAAGGGCGGTTGGCTTTCGTCGCGCCCGAGTCTTTCTGCCGTATCCTTGTCGCATCCGGCTGGAAGGCTATGCGGGCGCTGGGGGAGCGGGGCATGCATCTGCGGATGCGTTCAACTTGAGAGAGATTATCATGCTGCTTTCCTTCAAGCGTTTCAGTGCTATCGCCGCGTTGGCGGCTCTGTCCGGCGGTCAGGCTTTCGCCCAGAATCCGGCTGACCAGCTCGCCGCTGCCTATCAGGCGGGCCGCAACCAGCTCGGCGTCATCAGTTACTGTGCCGAGAAGGGTCATGTCGGCGCCGATGTCGTCGAGATCCAGACCAAGGTCCTGGCCTTGATCCCGCTGCCAGCCGACAAGAGCGCTGGCGATGCCGCCGAGGCGCTCGGCAAGAAGGGCACGCTCTCGATGATGGGTGTGACCCAGGATATCGAGGCGGTCTCCAAGGCTCAGGGCAGCACGGCGGCAGCCTTCTGCAAGCAGCTCGGTGACGCGGTGAAACTGGCCGCCTCCTCGCTGCCGAAGTAAGCGCCATCGAGGCCGCTCCTGCCAAAGCCTGGCAGGGCGCCGCTTGACCTCAACCGCACTCGAGGTCGCATAGATCCGGCTCCTGCATCTGCATCTGCATCGAAGGAGCCGGGCATGCCCGATCAGCCGGTCGTCAACATCAGCGTCATAACCCCGAAGCCGGAGTGCTTTGCCGAGTTCATGGAGTTGCAGCTCGCCCAGCACCGTGCCGTCCGCGGCAAGGTCGAGGGTTTGATCGGCGGGCGGCTGTTCCGCTCGCGCGAGAATCGCGACGTCATCCTGGTGACGATGTTCGAATCCGAGGAAGCGGCGCTGCGCTTTGCCCGCGACGAGCGCTTCACCAGCCATCTGGCGCGCGTGCGCCCCTTGCTGGAACGCGCCGTGCCGGGAGCGTATGATGTCGCTTATGAGGTCGGTTCGTTCTGACGAGCCGGCTGCAAGCCTTGCAATTGCGCGCCATCGCGTGTATGGCGCGCCTCATTCCACATGGGAAGCATCACCTCGACACCGAGGCGTTCCGGTGACTGGCCAGTTCATGGCCGGCTCATTCGCTCCCCAGAGGCTCAACCGGAAGGACAAGAATACCATGGCTCTGCCAGATTTCTCCATGCGTCAGCTGCTCGAGGCCGGCGCCCACTTCGGCCACCAGGCTCACCGCTGGAACCCGAAGATGTCGCCGTTCATCTACGGGACCCGCAACAACATCCACATCCTCGACCTGTCGCAGTCGGTGCCGATGCTCTCGCGCGCCCTGCAGGCGGTCAGCGACACCGTCGCCCGCGGCGGCCGCGTCCTCTTCGTCGGCACCAAGCGCCAGGCGCAGGACGCGATCGCCGATGCCGCCAAGCGCTCGGCCCAGTACTATGTCAACTCCCGCTGGCTCGGCGGCATGCTGACCAACTGGAAGACCATCTCGGCCTCGATCCAGCGCCTGCGCAAGGTCGACGAGCTGCTCTCCGGCGGCGGCACCGGCCTGACCAAGAAGGAGCGCCTGATGCTGGCCCGCGAGCGCGACAAGCTCGAGAAGGCGCTCGGCGGCATCAAGGACATGGGCGGCACGCCCGACATGATCTTCGTGATCGACACCAACAAGGAGCAGCTGGCGATCAAGGAGGCTCAGCGCCTCGGCATCCCGGTCGCCGCCATCATCGATTCGAACAGCGATCCGGACGGCATCACCTTCCCGGTCCCGGCCAATGACGACGCCGGCCGCGCCATCCAGCTCTATTGCGACCTCGTTGCCCGCTCGGCCATCGACGGCATCTCGCGCGCTTCGGGCGACCATGGCATCGACCTGGGCGCCGCCGAGGCCCCGATCGTCGAGCCGGCGATCGACGAGCCGCTGGCCGCCGAAGGCCAGGCTCAGGCGTTCGAGCTGCTGACCGGGCCGCGCGGCGCGCCGGACGACTTCATGAAGCTCTCGGGCATGGGCCCGGAGATCGTGCAGAAGCTCAATGACGGCGGCATCTTCCACTTCTGGCAGCTCGCTGCCATGAGCCCGGCGGATGTCACCAAGGTCGATCACGACCTCAAGCTCGCCGGCCGCATCGAGAGCCAGGGCTGGGTCGCCCAGGCGCGCGATCTCGCCGACGCCTGATTGTTCGAGACCGCGGCGCGTCATCGGCGCGTCGCACTTCGAGACCTGATTGAAGCTCAAGCAGCGCCGACGCCGGAAACGGAGCGTCGGCGTTTGCCGATCGAGGCTTCGCTTTTTCGACGATGCGGCGCGCCATCGGGTGAAGGCCGCAAGACAGCAAGGACGACGCAAATGGCTGCGATCACCGCCGGCATGGTGAAGGAACTCCGCGACAAGACCGGCGCGGGCATGATGGACTGCAAGACCGCGCTCTCGGCCACCGACGGCAACATGGAAGCCGCCATCGACTGGCTGCGCGCCAAGGGCCTGTCCAAGGCCGCCAAGAAGGCCGGCCGCGTTGCCGCCGAGGGCCTCGTCGCCGTCGCCGTGCGCGGCCATAGCGGTGTCGTGGTCGAGGTCAACTCCGAGACCGACTTCGTCGCCCGCAACCTCGAATTCCAGGCGCTGGCCCGCACCGTCGCCGATGTCGCGCTCGAACGCGGCGGCGACGTCGAGGCGCTGGCCGCCCATCATTATCCGGGCGGCGGCACCGTCGCGGACGCGATCGCCAACGCCATCGCCACGATCGGCGAGAACATGACGCTGCGCCGTGTCGCGCAGGTCTCGGTTTCGGCCGGCGTGATCGGCTCCTATGTCCATGGCGCAGTCGCCGACGGCCTTGGCAAGATCGGCGTCATCGTCGGCCTGGAGACCAGCGGCAAGGGTGACGAGCTCGCCGCGATGGGCCGGCAGATCGCCATGCACATCGCCGCGACCAACCCGATCGCGCTCGACCTCGCTTCGGTCGATCCGGCGGTGCTGGAGCGCGAGAAGGCGATCCTGGCCGAGAAGAACGCCGGCAAGCCGGAGCATGTGCTCGCCAAGATCGTCGAGAGCGGCCTGAAGAGCTATGCCAAGGAATACTGCCTGCTCGAGCAGGCCTATATCCATGACGGCTCCAAGTCGGTCGGCCAGGTGCTGAAGGAGGCCGAAGGCAAGGTCGGTGGCCCGCTCAAGCTCACCGGTTTTGCCCGTTTCGCGCTCGGCGAGGGCATCGAGAAGGAAGAGACCGACTTCGCTGCCGAGGTCGCGGCGGCCGGCGGCACCACGGGCTGACAAGCCCGTTGATAGGACACAGAAAGGCCGCGCCTCGCGCGGCCTTTTTTGTAAGTAGAGAAGGTCGGCCCGCCGATTCGGCTGGCTGGACGATGTGGCAAGCAGTGGAGAGCCCCGATGAGACCTAAACGCGTTCTCGTGAAGCTCTCCGGCGAAGCCCTTGCCGGACCTCAAGGAAACGGCCTCGACGGCGCTACGCTCACTGCGCTCGCCGCCGATATCGCCCATGCCTCGCGCGAGGGTGTCGAGGTCGGCATCGTCGTCGGCGGTGGCAACTTCTTCCGCGGCGTTCAGGGCCTCACCAAGGGGCTCGACCGCACCAGCGCCGACTCGATCGGCATGCTGGGCACGGTGATGAATGCGCTCGCGCTGGAGCATGCGATCGAGAGCGCCGGCGCCCCGGCGCGCGCCATGTCGGCGGTGCCGATGCCCTCGCTCTGCGAGAGCTATGCCCGCAAGCGGGCACTCGATCATCTCACCAACGGCAAGGTCGTCATCCTCGGCGGTGGTACCGGCAATCCCTATTTCACCACCGATACAGGTGCGGCCTTGCGCGCGGCCGAGCTCGATTGCAGCCATCTCCTGAAGGCGACGCAGGTCGACGGCGTCTATTCGGCCGATCCGAAGAAGGATCCGAGCGCGACCCGCTACGATACGCTGACCCATGAGGACGCGATCAAGCGCGACCTCAAGGTAATGGACACTGCTGCCTTTGCGCTCGCGCGCGACGCGGCGCTCACCATCGTCGTCTTCTCGATCGCGGCGCCCGGCATGCTCGCGGCCGTGCTGCGCGGCGAGGGCAGGGCGACCTACGTCACACCCTGACGGATCAATAATTCGGCCAGTTGCCGGGCGTCATGATCTCGAGCAGATGGCCGTCGGGATCGCGGAAGTAGATGCTCTCGCCGCCGCGATTCCAACGCATGCGGCCTTCGATCTCGACACCGTGCTGCTCGAGCTGGGTCTCCCATGCGGCGAGTTCGGTGGCGTCGACGGCAAAGCAGATGTGCAGCGGGCCATGGCCGTCATGCGGCGGGATGCTGCCGCGCTCCGACATTTGCGTCTCGACCGAGGCGCCGCGCAGGAACAGCAACAGGACGTTCTGGCCGCCGATGTCATAGGCGAACAGCGTCCTGGTCCTGAGCATGGAAGAGAGCCCGAGCGTCCCCTCATAGAACGCGGCGGCGCGGTCGAGATCGTCGACATAGAGCGCGGTTTCGACGATGCGGTTCAGCCGGGGCATCAGCTTGCTCCTTGAGACGGGGGACCTCAGTCCAAGATGGTGTCGATCGGCTCTCGATCGAGGTCGCCGCCGGCTCAGTTGCGTCATTCCGGACAAGCGGCGAAGCCGCGCAGCTCCGGAATCCATCGTAGAGCATAAAGGCTTACGAGGGATTCCGGCGTTCCGCTTCGCTCCAGCCGGAATGACGACTTTGAAGCTGCAGGCAGGAGCTTGTTGGATTTCCCTTGCGGACCAGTCGCGGAAAATGCTGTTGACGCATAAATCCTTGACCCTGCGGCGGCTGCTCGCCATGGTCGCGCGCATTTCCGGCGTTACATTTGCCGGGTTTCGACAAGGTTTTGAAGACGATGGCCCAGACCACTTTCGATCTCGCCGACATCAATCGCCGCATGGACGGCGGCGTGCAGAAGTTCAAGAGCGACCTGGCTTCGCTGCGCACCGGCCGCGCCTCGGCCAATGTGCTCGATCCGATCACGGTCGAGGCCTATGGCGCGCGCACGCCGCTGAGCCAGCTCGCCACCGTCAGCGTGCCCGAGCCGCGCCTGCTCTCGGTCCAGGTCTGGGACCGCAGCATGGTCCAGGCGGTGGAGAAGGCGATCCGCGAATCCGATCTCGGCCTCAACCCCCAGACCGAGGGCCAGGTGCTGCGCATCCGCATTCCCGAGCTCAACGAGCAGCGCCGCAAGGAAATGGTCAAGGTCGCGCATAAATATGCCGAGGAGGCGAAGATCGCCGTCCGGCATGTGCGCCGCGACGGCATGGACCTGATCAAGAAGCTGGAGAAGGACGGGCATATGCCCAAGGACGACGTCAGCAAGCAGACGGATCTGGTCCAGAAGGCGACCGACAAGCATATCGGCGATATCGACCAGGCGCTCGCCGCCAAGGAAAAGGAAATCCTGCACGTCTAAAGTGCGCGACCCGATACCGTCCTGTATCATCGACGCATGAACGTTTGGCCCGGAAGAGGCATTTGATGTCAGACGGCTCGCGCCCGGCAGTTCCCGCCCATGTCGCCATCATCATGGACGGCAATGGCCGCTGGGCGCAGATGCGTGGCCTGCCGCGGCAGGAAGGGCATCGGCGCGGGCTCGAGGCGCTGCGGCGCACGGTGCGCAATGCCGCCGATCTCGGCATCCGGGTCCTGACGCTCTATTCGTTCTCGACCGAGAACTGGCGCCGGCCGATCACCGAGGTCTCCTTCCTGATGGGGCTGCTGCGCCGCTTCGTCGAGAACGACCTCGCCGAGCTGAAGCAGGCCGGCGTGTGCGTGCGGATCATCGGCAACCGCGAGAATCTCCCGCCCGACCTGCGCGCGCTCGTGGAGCGGGCCGAGACGATGACGGCGGGCAATACCGGTCTCACTTTGGTCGTCGCCTTCAACTACGGCTCGCGTGACGAGATCACACGCGTGGCGCGGCGCCTGGCGCAGGAGGCGGCGGCCGGCCGGCTCGCGCCCGAAGCGATCGACGAGACGGTGCTGTCGTCGCATTTCGACACCGGTGCGCTGCCGGATCCGGATTTGGTGATCCGGACCTCGGGCGAGACCCGCATCTCGAATTTCCTGCTCTGGCAGGCGGCCTATGCCGAGTTCATCTTCACGCCGGTGCTCTGGCCGGACTTCGACCGCAAGGCGCTCGAGGATGCCCTCGCCGAGTTCCATAGCCGTGAGCGCCGCTATGGCGGCATCGGTCAGCCGGCCGAAGCCAAGAAGGTGGGCGTCGCGTGAATGTGGCCGGCGCCGGCGCGGGCGCATCCGAACTTCGCCTGCGGGTCATCTCAGCGCTGGTACTCGCCGTGGTGATCCTTGGCGTCACCGTGTTCGGTGGCTGGCCTTTCCGCCTGATCTGGACCGCCGTCGCAGGCGTCGTCGCCTATGAATGGCTTGCCATGGTCAGCCGCAGGAACGCGGTCGCGGTTGGCATCGGCGTTGGGCTGGCCGGGCTCGCGCTGAGCTTCCTGCCGCTGAGCGGCGCAGCGCTCGCGGGCGTGTCGGCCCTGGCGGGATTGGTCGCTGCGATCGCGACGACACAGACCGGCAATCAGCGCCTGCTCGAAGCCTGCGGCGTTGCCTATGCGCTCTGCTTCGCGCTGGTGACGCCGGCGCTGCGCGAGGCGCCCGAGCTCGGGCTCGCCCTGATCATCTGGACCTTCGCAGTGGTCTGGCTCACCGACATCGCCGCCTATTTCACCGGCCGCGCCCTGGGCGGGCCGAAGCTGCTGCCGCGCGTCAGCCCGAAGAAGACCTGGTCGGGCGCGCTCGGCGGCGCCCTGGCGGGAACCCTGTGCGCTACGGCGGTCTGGGCCTGGTTCTTCCCGGGGCTGCCATCGGGCCTCTGGCCGGTGCTCGCCGTCTCGCTCGCCGCCTCCGTCGCGAGCCAGGCCGGCGACCTGTTCGAATCATCGATCAAGCGGCGCTTCGGCACCAAGGATTCGAGCCATCTCATTCCCGGCCATGGCGGCTTCCTCGACCGGCTGGACGGCTACTGGGCCGTGCTGGTGTTCGCCGGCCTGCTGCTTTATCTGGCGCGGTTGGGACACTGAGCACCAGATGCCTCGCACAGTCACCATATTGGGGGCCACCGGCTCCATCGGCCGCTCGACGCGCGCCGTCATCGCCGAGAATCCCGAGCGGCTCCGGGTTGCCGCGCTGGTTGCCGGCAGGGATGCCGTGGGGCTGGCGCGGATTGCCCGCGAGACCGGCGCAAGCTTCGCTGCGATCGCGGACGAAGGGCAGGGCGCAGAGCTCGCCGCGGCGCTGGCCGGCAGCGGCATCCGCCATGGTGCCGGGCGGGCGGCGGTGCTCGAGGCGGTTTCGCTCGATAGCGACATCGTGGTCAGCGCCGTCTCGGGGGCGGCCGGGCTGGAGGCGACCTTTGCGGCGCTGACGCCGGGCCGGGTCGTCGCTCTCGCCAACAAGGAGAGCCTGGTCTGCGCCGGCGCAGCGGTGATGGCGCGGGCAAGCGCCGTCGGTGCCCGCATGCTGCCGCTCGATTCCGAGCACAATGCCCTGTTCCAGGTGCTGGGGGCCGAGCCGATCTCCGCGGTCCGCACGATGACGCTGACCGCCTCGGGCGGGCCGTTCCGGACCTGGCCGGCCGACAGGATCGCGGCCGCCACGCCGGAACAGGCGCTCGCCCATCCGAACTATGCGATGGGCGCCAAGATCACGATCGATTCGGCCAGCATGATGAACAAGGGGCTGGAGCTGATCGAGGCCTCCTTCCTGTTCGGACTGGGCGCCGACCAGCTCGACGTGCTGGTCCATCCGCAGCAGATCGTGCATGGACTCGTCACCTTCCGCGATGGCTCGGTCAGCGCCGGCATGGCCGTGCCTGACATGCGCGTCGCGGCCGCTCATTGCCTCGGCGTCGACGGCAGGCTCGATGCACCGCAAAGCCGTTTCCTCGACCTGGTCGCGGCCGGCCCGCTCGCTTTCGAGCGCCCCGATCTCGACCGCTTCCCGGCATTGCGCCTCGCCATCGCGGCCCTTGCGGAAGGGGGCGCCATGCCGGCCGTGCTGAACGCCGCCAACGAGATCGCCGTCGAGGCCTTCCTCGATCGGCGTATCGCTTTTCCGGCGATTCCCGCCTTGGTCGAGGCTGTCTGCGAGCAATTGGCAGCTGCCTTGCCGACGCCACCTTCCGACGTCAGGGAGGCGCTGGTCGTTGACCAAGATGCGAGAAACCGGACCCGCACGCTCTTGTCCGGGGGCCGCTTCACTGTCACTTAGTGACTGAAGCCGGGAGAGTTTTATGGATATCGTCGGATCGGTCTGGCACGCGGCGAGCTTTCTGCTGGGCTATCTGCTGCCGTTCCTGTTCGTCCTCACCCTCGTCGTGTTCGTGCACGAGCTCGGCCATTTCCTGGTCGGGCGCTGGTGCGGCGTCGATGTGAAGACCTTCTCGATTGGGTTCGGGCGCGAGCTGTTCGGCTTCAACGACCGGCACGGCACACGCTGGCGCTTCGCGCTGATTCCGCTCGGCGGCTACGTCAAGTTCTCCGGCGACGCCGACGCCACAAGCTCGACCACGTCGGATTCGCTCGCCACCATGAGCCGCGAGGAGCACGAACGCTCCTTCCCGGCGCAGTCGATCGCGGAACGTGCGGCGATCGTCGCCGCCGGGCCGATCGCCAATTTCCTGCTCGCCATCCTGATCTTCGGCGGTACGGCCTATTTCCTAGGCAAGCCGGTGCTGGCGCCGCGCGTCGATGCGGTCACCGTGGGCGGAGCCGCGGCGCGCGCCGGCCTTCAGTCGGGTGATCTGATCCAGCTGGTCGATGGCCGCGAGGTGAAGAGCTTCGCCGACCTGCAGCGGGCGATCTCGATTCGCCCCGGCGAAACCTTTCCGGTGACGGTCGAGCGGGGCGGCGCCCCGGTCGTCCTCTCGGTGACGCCCGATCTGGTCGAGACCTCCTCGCCGCTGGGCAAGCAGCGGCTCGGGATCATCGGGGTCCAGGCCTCGGCAAAGCCCGAGGACTGGACGACGCAGCATTTCAGCCTCGGCCAATCCGTGCTGCTCGGCATGAGCGAGACCTGGTTCGTGGTCGAGCGGACCTATGACTACATCGCCAAGCTGATCAAAGGTAAGGAATCGACCGACCAATTGTCGGGGCCGATCCGCATCGCCCAGGTCTCGGGCATAGTGGCCTCCAGCGGCGGGCTCCTGGCGCTGATCAATCTGGCGGCGCTGCTGTCGGTCTCGATCGGGCTGATGAACCTGTTCCCGGTGCCGATGCTCGATGGCGGGCACCTGCTGTTCTATGCGATCGAGGCGCTACGGGGAAAACCCCTGAGCGAGCGCGCGCAGGAGCTCGGATTCCGGGTCGGGCTCGGGCTTGTGCTGATGCTGATGCTGTTCGTGACCTGGAACGACCTCGTCCACGTCCGCTCATTGCTCTGAACCCGTGTCAGTCTCGTGCAAGCCAGCTTGCGCGGGGCTGACATCATTCACGGCCAGGGCCGCCAGCAGTGACGGATTGTGGCTTTTTATGGCCTGTTTTCGTGGGTCGCGCCGGTTTTTCGGCTGGTGCGCGTGACCTACCAGCAACGACCCTCGCAAAAATCTTTTGTTAACGACAATGGCGGTTTGCACCCCGCGGGAAACTTTGTAGAAGCGTTTGGTCTTCAATGTCACCGAGCCTCGCCTGTAGCGGGGCTCCCCGTTCGCGGGGGGGTGACCCAAAGAATGGAATAGGCGACCCGATGACGTCGACGCTTCAGAGCCGGTCCTTGCGCATGCGGCTCTCTCGATCAGTCGGACTTGCGGCCGTCATGGTGGCCGTCAGTGGCGGCGTAGTGTTCGCGCAGTCCGTGATTGTCCAAGGCAACCGTCGTGTCGATGCGGAGACGATCCGCTCCTATGCGACAGGTCAGGGATCGGGCAACCCGCAGGAGATTCGCCAGAGTCTCATGGCGACGGGCCTGTTCTCCAATGTTCAGGTCAGCCGCCGCGGGGCGCAGACCGTCGTCTCCGTCCAGGAGAACGACACGATCAATCGCGTCGCCTTCGAGGGCAATCGTCGCCTGAAGGGTGAGGTGTTGCTCGGCCAGGTCCAGTCCAAGGCGCGTGGTCCGTTGAGCCAGCAGCTCATCGATGCGGACGTCGAGCGCCTCAAGGATGTCTATCGCCGCGCCGGCTATGGCCTCGCCACGATCAGCGGTCGCATCCAGCCGCTGCCGAACGGCCGTTCGGACGTGGTCTTCACCATCTCCGAAAGCGGCAAGACCGGCATCAAGTCGATCAATTTCAGCGGCAATGGCGTCTACTCGTCGTCGCGCCTGCGTGGCTTGATGACCTCGACCGAGTCGAACTTCCTGAGCTGGATCAAGACCTCCGACGTCTATGATCCAGACCGGATCAATTCCGATCTCGAGTTGATTCGTCGCTATTACCTGAAGAACGGCTATGCCGACTTCCGCATCGTTTCGAGCGATGCGCGCTTCGACGATGCGGCTGGCGGTTGGGTCGTCGATGTCGCCATCGATGAAGGTCCGCAATACAAGATCGGCAATGTCGCGGTCGATTCCCGTCTGCGCGACGTCGATCCGGCGGTGCTGGAATCGCTGGTCAACACCTCTGCCGGCGACACCTACAATGCCGAGGCCGTCGAGCGTTCGCTGGTCACCTTGACCACCGAGGTGGCGAAGCGCGGTTATGCCTTTGCGCAGGTCCGCCCGCGCGGCGAGCGTGACGCGGCCGGTCAGCAGATCGGCATCACCTATGTCGTCGAGGAAGGCCCGCGGGTTTATGTCGAGCGCATCAACGTGCGCGGCAATACCCGGACCCGCGACTATGTCGTTCGCCGCGAGCTCGATCTCGGTGAAGGCGATGCCTACAACAAGGTCTTCGTCGATCGCGCCGAGCGTCGCCTGAACAATCTCGGCTTCTTCAACAAGGTCCGCATCACCAACGAGCCAGGCAGCGCGCCTGACCGCGTCATCGTCAATATCGACGTCGAGGACAAGGCGACCGGCTCGTTCTCGATCGCGGGCGGTTACTCGACCTCGGACGGCATTATCGGCGAAGTCTCGCTCTCGGAGTCGAACTTCCTCGGCCGCGGCCAGTTCGTTCGTATCGCCGGCACCATGGGCCAGCGTACCCAGGGTGTCGACTTCTCCTTCACCGAGCCGTATTTCCTCGGCCATCGGATTGCGGCGGGCTTCGACCTCTTCTCGAAGTTCAACGACAACACCAATATCGGCTATTTCGAGAGCCGGGTGACCGGCGGCCAGGTCCGCTTCTCCTTCCCGATCACGGAAGAGTTCTCGATCACGCCGCGCTATTCGATCTACACGACCGAGATCAAGATCCCGAATACGACCTCGAAGCCGTATAACGACTGCTCGCTTCCGCTCGACGGAATCACCCCCGGGTACGGTTCTTCGTCGGCTGCGTCGAACACCTTCAACTGCTTGACGAACGGCGAAGCGACCGTCGCGGTCAAGGAGGCCCAGGGCACGACGCTGACCTCGCTGGTCGGCCTGAACTTCAACTACAACTCGCTCGACAACTACCAGAACCCGCGCAACGGCTTCGTCGCCGAGATCAAGCCGGAGTTCGCGGGCGTCGGCGGCGATTCGAAGTTCCTGCGCGTCAGCGCGGATGCGCGTTACTACAAGGAGTTCCTCGAGGACTTCGTCGGTATCGTTCGTGTCCAGGGTGGTCACGTGCAGGCGACCAGTGGCGATCTGCGCATGATCGACCACTACTTCCTCGGACCGACGCTGGTGCGCGGCTTTGCGCCGTCCGGCATCGGCCCGCGCGACACGCTCAACGACCCGACCGGCAACGCGCTCGGCGGCACCACCTATTTCGGCGGCTCGCTCGAAGTGCAGTTCCCGATCTTCGGCCTGCCGCGTGACCTTGGCCTGAAGGGTGCGGTCTTCGCCGATGCCGGTACGCTGTTCAACTATGACGGTGGCTCGAAGTCGGTGACGAACCCCAACTTCGGTGCCTGCCCGGCCGGCTCGGAGGCGCGGCAGTTCAACGTTTCGATCCAGTCCGGCTATCAGAGCAACGTGGCCTGCGTGCGTGACAAGAACGTCATCCGCTCGTCGGTCGGCGTCAGCTTGCTCTGGCAGTCGCCGCTCGGTCCGATCCGTTTCGACTACGCTTATGCGTTGTCGAAGGATGACGGCCAGATCGGTACGGCAGTCCTCCCGAACGGCCAGACCATCACCGGCAAGTTCGGCGGCGACCGGGTCCAGGCTTTCCGCTTCTCGGGCGGCGCCCGCTTCTGACCGGTGGGGCGCTCCCGCGCCCCACAACGGACCAACTTATGGCAGATCCCAATTTCTTTCCGATCGCGACCTCGCTGTCCTTCAGCGAGGTCGCTTCCTTGTCGGGTGTCGCCTTGCCCGAAGGCGTCGATCCCGAGCGCCGGATCGAGGGCATTGCGCCACTCGAAACGGCGGGTGGCAGCGATGCCGCCTATATGGACAACCCGAAATATGTCGCGGCGCTGACCGGGACGGCGGCCGGACTCTGCTTCGTCTCCCAGCGCTTCGCCGATCGGGTGCCGGCCGGCACCGTCGCGCTGGTTACGCCGACGCCCTACCATGTCTTCGCCAAGCTGCTGTCGACCTTCCACCCGCAGGCGCTGCGGCCGGGCTCGATGTTCGGCTCGGCCGGTGTCGCTCCTGGCGCCTTCGTGCACGCGACGGCACGGCTCGAAGCCGATGTCTCGGTCGATCCCGGCGCGGTGATCGGCCCGGGCGCGGAGATCGGCGCCGGCACGGTGATCGGCCCGGGCGCCGTCATCGGCCCGCAGGTCCGGATCGGGCGGCAATGCTCGGTCGGTGCCGGCGTGGCGCTGCAGGCGGCCTTGATCGGCAACCGTGTCATCATCCATCCGGGCGCACGGATCGGCCAGGACGGCTTTGGCTTCGCCATGAGCCCGAAAGGGCATATGAAGGTGCCGCAGGTCGGCCGCGTCATTATTCAGGATGATGTCGAGATCGGCGCCAATACGACGATCGATCGCGGCGCCAGCCGGGACACGGTGATCGGCGAGGGCACCAAGATCGATAACCTCGTGCAGATCGGGCACAACTGCGTGGTCGGCCGCCACTGCGTGATCTGCGCCCAGGTCGGCATGGCCGGGTCCAGCACGCTCGAGGATTTCGCCGTGCTTGGCGGGCAGGTCGGACTGGCGGGCCATCTGACCGTCGGCATGGGCGCGCAGATCGCGGCCCAAAGCGGCGTCGCCGGCGATGTTCCGCGCGGGGCGCGCTATGGCGGCTATCCGGCGCAGCCGGCTCTGGGCTGGGCGCGCGAGGCTGCCTTGCTCAAGCAACTCGTGGCCAAGCGTGGCAAAGGGCCGAGCGGCGGCGAAAACGCTTGATCTCGCGCCGACTTCCGGCAAAAGCAGCTTTGTATGACAGGTGACGTGCTTTCAGCGCGGGGCGCAGGGCGTTCGAGGAGAAACGACACGATGACGGATGCGACCAAAGCGCTCGGCGTGGCCGATATCCAGAAGATCATGGCCTGCATCCCGCATCGCTATCCGTTCCTGCTGGTTGACAAGGTCGTCGAGATCGACGGGGACGCATCCGGCGTCGGCATCAAGAACGTCACCTTCAACGAGCCCCAGTTCACCGGGCATTTCCCCGGCCGCCCGGTCTTCCCCGGCGTGCTGATGATCGAGGCGATGGCGCAGACGGCGGGCGTGCTCGTCGTCAGCGCGCGCGGCAGCGACGATCTTGCGGTCACGACCGTGCTGTTCACCACCATCGACAAGGCGAAGTTCCGCAAGCCGGTCGTTCCCGGCGACACGCTGCGCTTCCACCTGACCAAGCTGGCGCATAAGCGCAATATCTGGTTCTACCGCGGCGAGGCCAAGGTCGACGGCGTGCTTGTCGCGGAGGCCGAGCTGTCGGCCATGGTCGTGTGAGCCGAAGGACCGCGATGCACGCTCCCGCTTCCGACCAGCCGCAGGATTCCGCCATGAGCACCTCGATCCATCCGATGGCGATCGTCGACCCGTCCGCCAAGCTCGGAGCGGGCGTCAAGATTGGCCCGTTCTGCACGGTCGGTCCCGATGTCGCCCTCGGTGACGGCGTCGAGCTGATCAGCCATGTCGTCGTGGCCGGGCGTACGACGATCGGGCCGCGCACCAAGATCTATCCCTTCGCCTCGATCGGCCACCCGCCCCAGGATCTGAAGTACAAGGGCGAGCCGTCGACCCTGGCGATCGGAGCCGATTGCGTGATCCGCGAAGGCGTCACGATGAATCCCGGTACCGAGGGCGGCGGCATGAAGACCGTCATCGGCGATCGCGGCCTGTTCCTGGCCAACTCGCATGTCGGCCATGACAGCGTCATCGGCAACAACGTCATCTTCTCGAACAACGTCATGTGCGCCGGGCACGTCACGGTCGGCGATTTCGTCATCGTCAGCGGTGGCACCGGGCTGCAGCAGTTCGTTCGGATCGGCGATCACGCCTTCATCGGCGGCGGCTCGGGTGTCCTGCTCGACGTCATCCCGTTCGGGATGGTGCGCGACAATCCGGCCCATCTCGCCGGGCTCAATCTTGTCGGCCTCAGGCGGCGCGGGTTCTCGCGCGAGCAGATCCATGAGCTTCGCCGGGCGTATCGCCTGCTCTTCGCCGACGAAGGCACGCTCTCGGAGCGGGTCGAAGACGTCGCCACCGAGTTTGCCGAGCATCCGCTGATCCACGAGATCCTCGACTTCATCCGCGCTGGCGGCGATCGGGGAATTTCGGTACCGCGCGACGTGAACGCGCCCGAGCGGTGAGCACAAAGGCGGCCGACGCGGCAGGACGGCCGCAGGGGCGGCGTATCGCCGTCCTGGCCGGCCGCGGCGACTATCCGGTGCGGGTCGCGGGCGCAGCCGCGGCGCAGGGCGCCAGCGTCTATGTCGCCGTGCTCACCGGCGCGGGCGATCCGGCCGACTATGCCGCCTACGACGCCAGGGAATACCGGCTTGGCCAGCTGGGGCGCTTCCTCGACGAGATCAAGCGTCGCGAGATCGACGAGATCGTCATGGTCGGCGCCCTGCCACGGCCGAGCTTCGGCTCGCTGGCGCCGGAATTGTCGACGCTGAAATACCTGCCGCATTTCGCCCGTGCCTTCCAGGGCGGCGACGACCATTTGCTGCGCGGCGTCGTCTCCTTCTTCGAGGGGCAGGGGCTGCGCGTCGTCGGGCCGGCCGAGCTCGCGCCCGATCTCGTTGCGCCGGTCGGAGCGCTCGGGCGTCACAAGCCATCCGCCGTCGCGCGCGAGGCGATCGCGACCGGCTTCAACCTGCTCGCGACGCTCTCGCCCTTCGATATCGGGCAGGCAGCGATCGTCGCCGACCATCGCGTCGTCGCGGTCGAGGCGGCCGAAGGCACCGACGCGATGATCGAGCGCGTCGCCGGCCTCGTCCAGGCGGGGCGCCTCAAGCCCGGCAAGGGCGACGGCGTGCTGGTCAAGGCGCCCAAGCTCGGGCAGGACCTCAGGGTCGACATGCCGGCGATCGGCCCGGAAACCGTGGCGCGTGTCGCCGCAGCCGGCCTAGCCGGCATAGCGGTCAAGGCCGGCAGCGTGCTGATCGGCGATCGCGAGCGGCTGGCGACGCTGGCTGATGCCTCGGGCCTGTTCATCGAGGGCGTGGCGTGACCCGGCCGTTCAGGCTGTTCATCGTCGCCGGCGAAGCCTCCGGCGATGCGCTCGGGGCACGCTTCGTGGCGCGGCTGCGCGACGTTCTGGGCGATCGGCCGCTCGAATTGTCGGGTATCGGCGGCGAGGCCCTGATCGCGGAGGGGCTTCACAGCGCCTTTCCGCAGGAAGACATCGCCGTGATGGGTTTCGGCCCGGTGGTGGCACGCCTGCCGCTGCTGTTGCGCCGGATGGCGGACGCGGCGCGCGCCGCAGCCGCCTTCAAGCCCGATCTCCTGCTCACCATCGATGCGCCCGATTTCAGCCTGCGTGTCGCGAGGAAGGTGAGGCGGCTCGCCCCGGCCGTACCGATCGCGCACTGGGTCTGCCCGAGCGTCTGGGCCTGGCGGCAGGGCCGGGCCAGGCGGATGAAGCCGCATGTCGACCGCATCCTGGCGCTCTTGCCGTTCGAGCCGGCAGCGCTCGAGCGGCTTGGTGGGCCGGAAACCGTCTATGTCGGCCATCCGCTGATCGAGCGGCTGCAAGAATATCGCCCGGGACCGGACGAGGCCGCGCGCCGCTCCGAGACGGACGCTCCGACCATCCTGGTCCTGCCAGGCAGCCGGCGTTCCGAGATCCGGCATCTGCTGCCGCCCTTCGGCGAAGCGGTTGCTTTGGTCGCCAAGCAGTTGCCGCGGGCTCGCTTCGTGCTGCCCGCCGTACCGCGTCTGGTCGAAGCGATCACTCAGCTCACCGCCGATTGGCGGGGCAAGCCGGAGATCGTGACGGGCGAGACGGCCAAGCTCGCGGCCTTTCGCGAGGCGAGAGCTGCCCTGGCCGCCTCGGGCACCGTGACGCTTGAACTGGCATTGGCGCAGGTGCCGACCGTCGCGGCCTATCGTGGCGCGGCCTGGGAGGCCGCGCTGGCGCGGCGCCTGATCAAGCTGCCGAGCGTGATCCTGCCGAATCTGATCATCGGCGAGAGCGTGGTACCGGAATTCATCCAGGACGAGGCCTCGCCGCAGGCCCTGGCCGGGGCGCTTCTCGCCGCGATCGCCGATGGCCCGGCCCGCCAGCGCCAGCTCGACGGGTTCGCGAGCGTCGAGCAGAGCATGCGCAGTGCAGGACCGAGCCCGGCGGCGAACGCCGTCGATGCGGCGCTCGCTCTCCTTCGGGAGCCGACAGGCAGGTCTATCTCATAGTTGGAGTCGGATCCGACTCCAGCGGCCTCTTACTCGACGACGGCGCCCGACGCCTTGGCGATCGGGGCCCATTTCGCCAGCTCGGCCTTGACGTGTTCGCCGAGCGCCTCCGGCGTCGAACCGACGATCACCGCGCTGACGTCCTCGAGGCGCTGCTTCACATTGGCATCCTTGAGCGAGTCGTTGGCGGCGGCGTTGATCTTGTCGACCACCGGGCGCGGCATGTTGGCCGGCCCGAACAGCGCGTTCCAGGTATAGGTCTCGTAGCCGGCGAGCCCGCCTTCGGCGATGGTCGGCAGGTCCGGGAAGGAGGAGACGCGCTCCTTGGTGGTGACGCCGATGGCGCGCAACTGGCCGCTGCGGATGAACTGGGCCGAGGAGGGCAGGTTGTCGAACATGATCGGTACGGCGCCGGAGACGACGTCGTTGAGCGCCGGGCCCGCACCACGATAGGGCACATGGTTCATGCTGACGCCGCCGAGCGACTTGAACAGCTCGCCGGAGAGGTGCAGCGGCGTGCCGACGCCCGAGGAGGCGTAGGAGTACTTGCCCGGATTGTCCTTCAGCAGCTTCAGCACCTCCGGCACGGTCTTGGCCGGGAAGCTCGGATGCACGACCATGACGTTCGGCACCACCGCGAGCAGCGAGATCGGGGTGAAATCCTTGATCGCGTCGAAAGTGACGGTCTTCAGGATCGCCGGGTTCAATGCATGGGTCGAGATCGTGCCCAGCAGCAGGGTGTAGCCATCAGGCGTGGCACGGGCGACCGCGGTCGAGCCGATATTGCCGCCGGCGCCGGCGCGGTTGTCGATCACCAGCGACTGGCCGAGCAGTTCGCCCATCTTCTGGCCGACGAGGCGCGCGACGATGTCGGTCGAGCCGCCGGCAGCGAAGGGCACGATCAGCGAGATCGGCCGCGTCGGGAATTGCGCCTGGGCGTAGGCTGAACCGGCGACGCCGGCGAAGGGCAGGGCAGTGGCACCGGCGAGGAAGCCGCGGCGGCTGAGGCCTTCTGCATTCGACATGAGCGATGAACCTTTCTTGCGGGGCGGCGACTGTAGCGCGCTTGGCGCAATGGTCATCTGCGTTTGATGCATCAATCACTGGAAACAATAAAGGCCGCGACGGGGTTCCGTCGCGGCCTTGTTTGTTTCAACGCAGCGCTGTTCAGCGACGGCCGATCGGCGTGTAATCGCGCTTCGGCGAGCCGGTGTAGAGCTGACGCGGGCGGCCGATGCGCTGGGACGGATCCTCGATCATCTCCTTCCACTGCGCGATCCAGCCGACGGTGCGCGCGAGCGCGAACAGCACGGTGAACATCGACGTCGGGAAGCCCATCGCCTTGAGGGTAATGCCCGAATAGAAGTCGATGTTCGGATAGAGCTTCTTCTCGACGAAGTACTCGTCGTGCAGGGCGATGCGCTCGAGCTCCATGGCGACGTCGAGCAGCGGATCGTCCTTGACGCCGAGCTCGGCCAGGACCTCATGCGTCGTCTTCTGCATGATCTTGGCGCGCGGATCGTAGTTCTTGTAGAC
>NZ_DASZAT010000001.1:0-45476 GCF_035944895.1 Allobosea sp. | reverse complement strand
GGTGCCGGGGATCTTGGCCTTGGGATCCCGAATGTATTCGGCGAAGACCGCCTCGTCCCAGGTGATGTTGGCGCCCTTGTTGGCGGTCGAATAGCTGTAGCCCTCGACCTCGCCGGTATGGCGGCCGAACAGCCCGTTGAGATGCGGGCCGACCAGGTTCTTGGCGCCCTCGCCGATCTGGTGGCAGGCCCGGCACTTGTTCCACGAACGCTCGCCGGCCGAGACGTCCTGCGCCCCGGCGGGGGCGGCAGCCATCGCGGCAAGGGCGAGCAGGGTAGCGCTGGCAATCAGTCTCATCAGGCGTCTCTCCTCAGCTTAGACTCCTTCTGAAATAGCGCAGCCCGCTCATTTGGATACAGGGGCAGTTCGTCGCGGTGGCGCTACAGCGCCCCGATCCACTCGGCGACATTGGCGGTGAAGGCGTCGGGACGGGAGATCGGGAAGAAGTGCCCGCCGGTATCGAGCAGCGTCTTGCGCGCTCCGGGCATGGCGGCGGCGAGCTCCTCCTGCAGGAAGGCAGGCACGATCATGTCGTCGCGCGCCCCGAGGATCAGGGTCGGCGGGGCAAGCTCCCCGGCCCAGGCCGAAGCGTCGAAGGCGCGGAGCGCGTCGATGCGTTCGCGGACCACCTGCTTTGCTTCGGGAGTATCGGGAGCGGTCGCGACAGCGGTCTCATAGACGCTCCAATGCGCCTCGAGCCAGGTCGGCGGATAGGCCATCAGCGCCGCAGTCGCCGCATAGGCGCGCGGGTGCTGATCGAGGATGGCGAGGCGGGTCTCGAACAGCGCGGTCATGTAGCGGTTCTGCTTCAGCCAGCTGCCGCTGAGGATCAGCCCGTCGAGCCGCTCCGGCGCCTGGCGCGCCAGCGCAAGGCCGATGCAGCCGCCGGTCGAGTGTCCGAGCACGGTGGCGCGTTCGATCCCGGCCGCATCGAGCACGGCGAGGCAATCTCTCGCGAGCTGGTCGATCGTGCAGGGCGCGCTGCCGCGATCGCTGGCGCCGATGCCGCGCTGATCGAAGCGCAGGACCTGGAAGGAGCGCCCGAGCGTCGCGGCATTGTCGTCCCAGAAGGCGGCGCTGCCGGCGAGCCCGCTGACCAGCAGCACGGGGCGGCCCTGACCCTGCGACAGCGCCCGCAGCACGGCGCCGTCAGGCAGCTTCACCTTGAATTCGCCGCTGACCGCGACCCCATCGGCCACGCCCGTCACGGCCACGTCGGAAGAATCGTTCTGGTGCCGTCGCGCTGGTGTCATGGCTATCTGTCCTCTTGCGCGGGAAGGCCGGCTGATTGTCGGGGGAGGAAAGCGGGATCATTTGGCGCGCATGCGAACGGCGCCTTGATCTGGATCATGGATGTCGTCCGCCGCTGCGGCCCGGATCCGGAGCCGAACGGGACGGTCCTGCTGGCGGCTTGCCCTGCCATGCCGACCTCCCTTGCATTTCCCCATGCGACTGATCGTGCCGGGGGAGGCGGTGTTGTCCAGCCGCCTTTGTTCATGGCGGCATTGGCTTAGACGCAGATCGAGCTATCGGGAAAGAGTGTTGTTATGCGCCATATGCATGGCGGTGCGGGCTACAGGCAGTTGACCCAGAGCACGCGGGTGACGCCGTCATGCTGATTTGCGAAGCGATGCGGCCGCGAGGACAGGAAGCGGAAGCTGTCGCCCTCGCGCATGATCCAGCTCTCGGTCTCGACATTGAGCAGCATGGTGCCGCTGAGCACGAGGCCGGCTTCCTCGCCATGATGGATGTAGTGCTCGTCGCCGGTGCTGGCGCCCGGCTCCATCTCGACGATGAAGAGGTTGAGCTTGGCGCCTTCCGCCTGCGGGGTCAGCAATTGCTTGCGGATACCAGAGCGCCAGAGCTGCAATTCGCCCCGGTCCGACTGGCGCACGATGGTGGCGGTTGGATCGACCTGCCGCCGATCGGTCGGGAAGAGCTCGGAGATTGCCGTGCCGAGCGCGTCGGCCACGGCGGCGAGCACGCGCAACGTCGGCGAGGACAGGCCGCGCTCGATCTGGCTGAGGAAGCCGATCGACAGTCCGGTGCGGCTCGCGAGCTCTTCCAGCGACAGCCGGCGCGCGCGCCGGAGCTGGCGCAGCCGCGCCCCGATCTCACGGTCGACATGCAGATGCGGCAGGTCGGCGGCAGGCAGGCTCATCGCGAATCCTTCTTGGCTTATTTCATGTGCATGAAAATCGCTTGCCGGCAATATCGTCCTATGCTCGTATCTTCATACTCATGAAAATATGAGCCGACGCCTCACCGGGCGGACGGACAAATGAGGGGACATTGCCATGGAACGCCGGACCTTCCTGACCCTGTTGGCTGGAGGCGCTGCCGCTGCGGCCGTTTCGCCGGCCACCGCACAATCCGTCCTCAAGGTCGGTTCGACGCCGACCGGCATGCCGTTCACCTTTCTCGACACCAAGACCAACACGATCGAAGGCGTGATGGTCGACCTGGTCAAGGCCATCGCCGCGGCGTCTGATCTCAAGGTCGAAGTCGAGGGCATGCAGTTCTCGACGCTGGTCGCCTCGCTCACCGCGAGCAAGATCGATCTGATCTCGGCCGCGATGTACATCACCCCGGCCCGCAAGGAGGTGATCGACTTCTCCGACCCGATCTACACCTATGGCGAGGGCCTGCTCGTCCCGGCCTCGGACAAGAAGGATTATGTCGAGCTCGCCGACATGAAGGGCTACACGGTCGGCGCCCAGATCGGCACCGCCTATGTCGATGCGCTGCAGAAGACCGGGTTCTTCCCTGAGGTGAAGCTCTACAAGACCTCGCCGGACATCCTCGCCGACGTCAACGCCGGCCGCGTCCAGGCCGCCTTCGCCGACGCTCCGATCATGGCCTACACGCTGAAGCAGGGACAGTTCCCGAATGTCCGGCTGGTCAAGTCCTACAAGCCGATCATCACCGGCTCGGTCGGCATCGGCGTGCGCAAGAGCGACGGCGAGCTGCTGAAGAAGGTCAATGCCGGCCTCGCCAAGGTCAAGGCCGATGGCACGCTCGACAAGATCCTGGCGAAGTGGGGCCTGGAATAGGCATTCCCGCGGCGCTCCGGCTTCGCCTCGTCGCCTGATCGGCGAGGCGAGGCCAGCTGCGCCTCCGCGATCACCCCGTCGAAGCTGACCTGCGATGCAACCCTTTCTGCGCGATGCCGCCCAGTTCCTGCCGCTGCTGCTGCAGGGGCTGAAGTTCACCATCCTTGTGACGCTCGGCTCGCTGGCGCTCTCGACCGTGCTCGGCCTGGTCTGGGCGTTGATGCGCGTTTCGGGTGTGGCGCCGCTGGTGCTGGTCGCCAAGCTCGTCGTCAACACGCTGCGCGGCATCCCGATCCTGGTGCAGCTCTTCTATATCTACTTCGTCTTCCCGGAGTTCGGCCTCGCGCTGACCGCGCTGCAGGCGGCGATCCTCGGCCTCGGCATCGCCTATTCCGCCTATCAGGCCGAGAACTTCCGCGCCGGCATCGAGGCGATCGACCATGGCCAGGTCGAGGCGGCCCAGTCGATCGGCATGGGCTGGTTCCTGATGATGCGCCGGGTGATCCTGCCCCAGGCGATCAAGGTCGTGCTGCCGCCCTATGGCAACATCATGATCATGATGCTGAAGGATTCCTCGCAGGCCTCGACCATCACTGTCGCGGAGCTGACGCTGCAGGGTTCGCTGCTGGCGTCCTCGACCTTCAAGAACATGACGGTCTACACGCTGGTCGCACTGCTCTATCTCTCGATGAGCCTGCCGCTGATCGCCTTCGTCGGCTGGCTCGAACGCCGCTTCGGCAAGGGAGCCAGGCGATGATCGAGCTTTCCGGCGTCACCAAGAGCTTCGGCGCCCATCAGGTGCTGAAGGGCATCACCGGCAGCGTCCAGCGCGGCGAGGTCGTCTGCCTGATCGGCCCGTCCGGCTCCGGCAAGTCGACCATCCTGCGCTGCATCAACGGGCTCGAATCCTATGATGGCGGCTCGATCACGGTCGATGGGGCGAAGGTCGACCGCGCCGACCGCTCGATCGTCGGTATCCGCACGTCGATGGCGATGGTGTTCCAGCGCTTCAACTTGTTCCCGCATCGGACGGCGCTGGAGAACGTGGTCGAGGGCCCGATCCATGTGAAGAAGGAGCCGGCTGCGCAGGCACTCGCTCACGGCCGCGACCTGCTCGCCCGCGTCGGCCTCGCAGATAAGCTCGGCGCCTATCCGGGAGAGCTTTCCGGCGGCCAGATGCAGCGCGTCGCCATCGCCCGCGCGCTCGCCATGCAGCCCAAGGCGATCCTGTTCGACGAGCCGACCTCGGCGCTCGATCCCGAATTGGTCGGCGAGGTGCTCGGCGTGATGAAGAGCCTCGCCGAGGAGGGCATGACGATGCTGGTCGTCACCCATGAAATGGGTTTTGCCCGCGAGGTCGCCGACCGCGTCCTCTTCCTCGATGGCGGCGTCATCGTCGAGGAAGGCGCCGCCCGCGAGGTGCTGAGCGCGCCGCGGAACCCACGCACGCAGGACTTCCTGCGCCGCGTGCTCAAGCCGATCTGAGGAATATCGAGATGGCCGAACCCTTCCCGCTGCAGCCCTCGCTTTGGCACGCCACCGCCCCGGCGGCGCCCGAGACGTCGCCGCTCGCGAGCGATGCCCGGGCCGATGTCTGCATCGTCGGCGCCGGCTATGCCGGCCTCTCGACCGCGCTGCATCTCGCCGAGGCCGGCGTCTCCGTCATCGTGCTGGAAGCGCGCGAGCCAGGCTGGGGCGCCTCGGGCCGCAATGGCGGGCAGGTCATCCCCGGCATTAAATACGACCCCAGCGAGATCGTTTCCAAATTCGGGGCCGAGGCCGGCGCAGCCCTGGTTTCCTTCGTTGGCTCGACTGCCGATCTCGTCTTCGGGCTGATCGAGAAACACGGCATGGACGTGCCGCATCGCCGTGCCGGCTGGATCCAGGGCGCCCATACGCCGGCCATGGTCGAGACGGTGAAGCGCCGGGCTGACGAATGGGGCATGCGCGGCGTCGCCGCCCGCTATCTCGACGCCGATGCCGCCAGCCGCCTGCTCGGCACGGACCGCTATCTCGGTGGCTGGCTCGACCCGCGCGGCGGCGGCGTCCAGCCGCTCGCCTATGCCCGCGGCCTCGCCCGCGCCGCGCAGAAGGCGGGCGTTGCGATCTGCAGCCAGAGCGCGGCGACCGGCCTTCGTCGCGACGGCGGCAACTGGGTGGTGAGGACAGCGCAAGGCGCGAGCGTCACCGCACCGCGCGTGGTGATCGCCACCAACGGCTATACCGGCGACCTGATCCCGAAGCTGCGCCAGACGGTGATCCGGCCGAATTCCTTCATCGTCGCGACCGAGCCGCTCTCCGACAATCTCGCCGGCACGATCCTGCCGGAGGGCCAGGTCACCTCCGACACCCGCCAGCTCCTGCTCTATTTCCGCAAGGACCACACCAATCGCCTGCTGATGGGCGGGCGCGGTCCCTTCCGCGAGCCGCAGGGCGCGGCCGATTGGGCCCATCTCGAACGCGTCGTCGGCAAGATGTACCCGCAGGCGAAGGGGCTGCGCTTCGATTATCGCTGGTGCGGCCGCGTGGCGCTGACCCGCGATTTCCTGCCGCATCTGCACGAGCCGGAGCCGGGGCTGCTCGTCGACATCGGCTGCATGGGCCGCGGCGTTGGCCTGCAGACGGCGATGGGCCGGGCGATGGCGCAATATCTCTCGACGGGCGAGCGGGCGAGCCTGCCCTTCCCGGTGACGTCGATCACGCCACTGCCGCTGCACGCGCTGAACGAGCTCTATGTCTCCGCCATCATCGCCTGGTATCGTCTGACCGATGGCGGCATGAAGGACCGCGCCGCTTGACCGCAGCCGGTTCCTGACGCAGGGCGAGGGCATGAGCATCGTCCTCGCCTGCGATCTTGGCGGCACCTCCTTCCGCGCCGCCCTCATCGACGACACCGGCGCGACCCGCGCCCAGCACGCCATTGCCGGGCCGGCGAGCCGCGACGATTCCTCTGGCCGCTCCGAGATCGCGCCGGATGCCTGGTGGACCCTGCTGGTCGAGGCTTGTGCCGGGCTGGCGGCGGAAGCACCGGCGCTGTTCGATGCGGTCGAGGCTGTCGCGATCTGCGGCGTCACTCGCACGCAGATCTTTCTCGATCGCGATGGCCGCCCCTTGCGCCCCGCCATGACCTGGAAGGATACCCGCGCCGACGCATTCGCGGCTCGTCTGCGCGCGAGGCTCGATCCGGCCCACCCCGAGAGCGCCGCGGTCAACGCCTTCCATCCGCTCGCCCGTCTCGCCTGGCTGCGCGAGCAGGAGCCGGAGGTCTTTGGCAAACTCTCCGGCCTGCTCGAACCGAAGGACTATCTGAATTTCCGCCTGACTGGCCGGCGGGCCAGCGACCCCGTTTCGATGGCGCGCTTGTTGGCTGCGGTCGCCTCGCACGAAGGTGGCGACCTGCTGGACGCGGCTGGTGTCCCCGCTTCGATCTTGCCGGAGATGCTGGAGCCCTGGGAACAGGTTGCCCCGGTCCAGCCCGGCCTGACCGCTCCGCTCGACCGCCTCATCGGCAAGCCGGTGTTCTGCGCCTCGAACGATACCTGGGCGGCGGTGGTCGGCCTCGGCGCCATGCGCGATGGCGTCGCCTACAACATCTCCGGCACGACCGAGGTGCTCGGCGTCGTCGGCCGTGAGCCGGCGCGGGCGGACGGACTGCTCACCGTCGACTGGCGCGGCCTGTTCCAGCTCGGTGGCCCCAGCCAGACCGGGGCCGACACCGTCTCCTGGCTGCTGGCGCTGCTCGGCCGCGATGGCGCGGTGGTCGGACAGGAGATCGATGCGCTGCTCGCCGGTCCACGCCAGGTGCAGCCCCTGCTCTTCCTGCCCTATCTCCAGGGCGAGCGCGTGCCCTATTGGGACCCATCCTTGCGCGGTGCTCTCATCGGGCTGAACCGCCAGCATGGGCCGACCGATCTTGCCTATGCCGTGCTGGAGGGCGTCGCCTGCCTCAACCGGGTCGTGCTGGAGCGGGCCGAAACCGCGCGCGGCCGGGCTGCGGCCGAGATCCGTTTCGGTGGTGGCGCTGCTGCCAACCCGGTCTGGAGCCAGATCAAGGCCGATCTCTGCGGCCGGCCGGTCGTGGTCGCGGCTTCCCGCGAGCCGGGTCTGCTCGGCGCGGCGATCATCGCCTTCGCGGGCCTCGGCCGTTTCGTCTCGCTGGCGGACGCGCAGCAGGCGCTCGTCACCGTCGCGCGCTGCTTCGAGCCCGATCCCGCCCGCAAACCGGCCTGTGACGCGCTCTTCGCCCTGTTCCGTCGGGCCGAGGCCGCGCTGGCGCCGATCTCGCGCGATCTTGTCGCTGCTGCACAGGAGGGCGGGCCGCTCACCGGCCTCGCGCGCCATGCGTCTGCGGCCGCGAGCCTGCACGCCGATTGACGTTGCGGCTGGGGCGCTTGCGTCTTACCCAATCGGAACCAGTTTCCAGAGAGAGGTCCATGTCGCCTTTGCGCCGCGTCGCCGCGTTTCGTCCCTCCGCTCGTATCGGCAAGGCCGGCTGATGCCGAAGCCGGTCACCCTGATCACCGGCGCCTCCGGCGGGATCGGCGGCGCGCTCGCGATGACGCTGGCTCCGGCGCACAGGCTCGTTCTCTCCGGGCTGGAGACCGGCCCGCTTGTCGAGCTCGCCGACCGCTTGCAGGCGGACGGCGCCGACGTCGCCGCCATGACCGGCGATGTCCGCGACCGCGATTTCGCCGGCGCGCTGGTCGAGCTGGCCGTGGAGCGTTTCGGCCGCCTCGACAATCTCGTCACCGGCGCCGGCGCCTCGCGGCCGGTGCCGATGGTCGAGATGGAGGACGAGGAATGGGACACTCTCGTCGACATCAATCTCTCCGCCGTCTTCCGCATCTCCAAAGCCGCTGCCCGGCGGATGATCGAGCAGGGTGAGGGCGGCGCAATCGTCCACATCTCCTCGATCGCGCATAGCAATGGCGGGGCGAATCTCGCTTATGGCTCGGCCAAGGGTGGGGTGGCGACGCTGACCTATGGCATGGCCCAGCAGCTCGGCCGCCACGGCATCCGCGTCAATGCGGTCGCGCCGGGGATCATCGACACGCCGATGGTGCGCGGCGGCTTCGCCAGTCAGTTCAATGCGCTGGTCGAGGGCGCCTCGCAGCGCACCCCGCTCGGGCGGCTCGGCCGCCCCGAGGATGTCGCGGCGGTCATCGCCTTCCTGCTCTCGCCGGCAGCGGCCTTCGTCACCGGTGCGCTGCTCCCGGTCACCGGCGGCATCGAGATTCTCTCGCCGATCTCGGCGATCGCCAAGGGACATGCCTGACGATGCGCGAGATCATCGGCCGCTACGGCACCGCGCTCGCCGGCCTTGCCCTGATCGTCTTCTTCGTCGCCTTCGCGCCGAACTTCGCGACGACGATGAACATCATCAACGTGCTGAAGGATACGAGCTTCCTCGCCATCCTGGCGATCGGCTTCACGCTCGCACTGATCGTCTCCGAGCTCGATCTCTCGATCGCCGAGGTCGCGAGCCTGTCGGCCGTCGTCACCGGCTGGCTGATCCAGGGCCAGCAGCATCCGGCGCTCGCGGTCACGGCGGGGCTACTGGTCGGGCTCCTCTGTGGCGCGGCCAATGGCTATGGCGTCACGGTGCTGCGCGTCCCCTCGCTGATCATGACGCTCGGCACCGCGGCGATCGCGCGCGGCCTTGCCTTCATGATCACCCAGGGCGTCGCCTTCGTCGGGCGTTGGCCGGTCTCCTTTACCGGCCTCGCGCGCGGCACCAGCTTCGGCATTCCCAATCTCGTGCTCTGGCTCGCCGCGGTCACGCTCCTCACCTATGGCCTGATCAAATGGACCCGTACCGGCGCCCATATGGTCGCAACCGGCGAGGCCGACGAGGCGGCTCGGCTCTCCGGTATCGCTACAGCGCGGATGAAGCGTATCGGCATGCTGCTGACCGGGCTCTGCGCCGGCATCACCGCCGTGCTGCTCGCTGCCAACCTGTCCTCCGCCGCGCCGAACATGGCGGGCGACTATCTGCTCTACGCCATCGCCGCCGTGCTGCTCGGGATGACCATGTTCGAGCCCGGCAAGCCCAACATCCCCGGCACCGTCTTCGCGGCGCTGGTGCTGAAGGTGCTCGGCAACGGCTTGGTGCTGATGGGGGCGGCCTATTACGTTCAGGATATCTTTCTCGGCGTCATCATCATCGGCTCGGTCGCCTTCTCGGCCAGCGCGTTGAAGAAGGCGGCGTTCAAGGTCTGAAAGTTCACAAACGATAACGAGGGGAGAGGTCGTCATGGTCGGTTTGAGGAAGGTTCTGCTGGCGGCTGCAGCTGTCGTGGGACTGGCGCAGGGCGCGCAGGCTTTCGAGCTCGGCGTCATCGGCTTCCAGTTCTCGTCGGAGACGCATGCCCGCGTCGCCAATGCCGCCGCCGCGGCGGCCAAGGCCAAGGGCTGGAACGTCACGCTGCTGAACTCGGAAGGCGCGCTGCCCAAGCATGCCGAGCAGTTCGACGCGCTGATCGCCAAGAAGGTCGACGCGATCATCATCGCCATGGGCAAGCCGGTCGAGGCCGACGCCCAGTTCAAGGCGGCCAAGGACGCCAAGATCCCGGTGATCACCGTGCAGTCGGGTTCGAGCCCGCACGCGCTCTTCGACATCCAGACCAACGAGTACAAGGTCGGCGCGGAAGCTGCGCTCTATCTGCTCGGCCAGCTCGGCTATCAGGGCAACATCATCACCGCCCGCTTCGACCTCAACGTCGCCTCGCGCATTCGCGGCAAGCTGCTCGACGTTGTGCTGTCCGAGAACCAGGCGGTGAAGGAACTCGGCAAGTTCTCGATGGCCCGCACCCAGAGCTGGCGCGACGATGTCCGCGCCGGCATGCAGGCGCTGCTGCTGCAGAACCAGGGCAAGATCAACGGCATCTGGGCCTCGTTCGACGGGCAGGCCTATATCATCGACGACCTCCTGCAGGCGCAGGGCGTCAAGAAGGGCCAGATCCCGCTGGTCTCGGTCGATGGCGGCAAGGAGACCTATGCCCGCATCGCCGACCCCGCCTCGACCTTCACCGCCACCGTCTCGATCCCGTTCGAGGAGATGGGCAAGCAGGCGGTTGACGCGATCCAGACGATCGTCGTCGACAAGAAGCCGAAGGAGACGATCACCTCGGGCCCCTATCTCTTCACCGAAGCCGTGCTGGTCGACAAGAACAACGTCCAGCAGTTCCTGAAGTGAATTCGGTGACCGCCACACCTCTCCTGTCGCTCCGTGGCATCGGCAAGGCCTACGGCCCGGTCGTGGCGGTGCGCGAGGTCGATCTCGACATCTTTGCCGGCGAGGTCGTCGCCATCTGTGGCGACAACGGCGCCGGCAAGTCGAGCCTGATCAAGGTGATCTCCGGCGCCGAGGAGGCAACCTCGGGCAAGCTGAGCATGCGCGGCAAGGAGGTCGCCTTCGGCTCGCCGCATGATGCGCTGAGCCATGGCGTCGCGACGATCTACCAGGATCTCGCGCTCGCCCCGCGCCTCTCCATCGCCCAGAACGTCTTCATGGGTTCTGAGCTGACGCGGCCGCTGCTGCTGCCCTTCCTGCGCGTTCTCGACAAGAAGAGGATGGCGCAGGAAGCGCGCGGCTTCCTCAGGCAGCTCTCGGTCACGGTCGAGGACATGGACCGACCGGTCGAGCGTCTCTCGGGCGGTCAGCGTCAGGCGGTCGCGATCTCGCGCGCCCTGCGCTGGAAGGCGGAAGTTATCATCATGGACGAGCCGACGGCGGCGCTTGGCGTCAAGGAAACCGCCCTCGTCCTCGACCTGATCCGCAAGCTCAAGGCCGATGGCCGGACGGTGCTGCTGATCAGCCACAATATGCGCGACGTCGTCGCGCTCGCCGATCGCGTCGTGATCATGGGCGCCGGCCGCAAATATGTCGACCGGCCGCTCGGCGATCTCTCCGCCGACGACCTCAGCCACATGATCATGGCCGGCAATGCCAGGGCGGCCTGAGATGATCAGCGAGACGATCGTCATCGACACAGATCCGGGCCAGGACGACGCTGTTGCCCTGCTGCTCGCCTTCGCCAGCCCGGAACTCGATATCAAGGCGATCACCACCGTCGCCGGCAATGTCCCGCTGGCGCTGACGACAGCGAACGCGCTGCGCATCCGCGAGCTCGCCGGGCGCGAGGGCGTGCCGGTCCATGCCGGCGCAGACCGGCCGCTGCTGTTCGCGCTCTCGACCGCCGAATTCGTCTGCGGGCCCGATGGGCTGGCCGGTGCCGATCTGCCGCCGCCGCGCCGCGAGCCTTCGCCTACCCATGCCGTCGAGGCGCTCATCGCCATCTTACGTGCCGCGCCGGACGACAGCGTCACGCTCTGCCCGCTCGGGCCGCTGACCAATCTCGCTTTGGCCTTCCGGCTGGCGCCGGATGTGCTGCCCAAGGTCAGGCGCATCGTGCTGATGGGTGGGGCTCTGGCGCTCGGCAACATCACGCCGGCAGCCGAGTTCAACGTGCATGTCGACCCGCATGCGGCCGCGATCGTCTTCGCCTGCGGCAGGCCGATCGTGATGTTCGGCCTCGGCGTCACCCATCAGGCGATCGCCTCGCATGAACAGGTCGCCCGCCTTCTTGCCTTCGGCAATGCGGCCGGCAGGGCGGTGCACGGCATGCTGACCCGTCCACGGCCCGGCGGGCTCGGCACCACCGGCCACCCGATGCACGACCCTTGCGTGATTGCCTTCCTGCTTTGGCCGGAACTCTTTTCGGGGCGCGACTGTTGTGTCGAGGTCGAGACCGGCGACGGTCCCTTGCGGGGGCGCACCACCATCGACTGGAACGGCCGGCTCAAGCGGCCGGCCAATGCCCATGTCGTCGCGAGCGTCGAGGCGGAGGCGCTGTTCCAGCGTCTGTTCGACCGGCTCGCGACGTTGCCGTGATTGGAGGAAGCGATGGCCCATTTCGTCGAGGAACTGCAGCTCGAGGCCGAGCGTGCGATTCTGGCGATGCAGACGGCCGCGCTCGCCGCCCGTCAGCTCCATGCCCGCGCCGAACTGATGCGCCATATGCTGACCACCGCCCGCAAGGTCGCCGGCAAGCCCAAGGCCGAGGCGGTCGAGACGGTGGTGCGCGAATGGATGGACGCCTGGAATCTCGGCCGCCAGGACTGGCCGCATATCGCTCGCGAGATGGAGGCCTTCACTGCCGCCTTCCATGACTATGCCAACGAGCCCGGCGATGCCAGCGACGCCGTGCTCCGCCGCGCCTGCGATGCGCTCGATGCGGTTCTCGCCCGTGAGAACACCTCGATCAGCGACCAGATGGCCTTCCGCTCGCAATGCGCCCATCGCTGGTGGGAATTGGTCGTGCCGGTGCCGGCGGACCTGCCCGGCGCCAAGCCGCGTCCCTCGGTGCCGGCGCTCGATGGGCAAGCTCCGTTCTGGCAGTCCGGCTGCGCCGAATTCTGCCGCTGAGGGCCGGCCGATGCAGCCGCTCCAGCTGACGCTTCGCCCGGCAAGCCTTTCCGATGCCGATTCCTGCCAGAGGCTTTCGGCCGCGATCGGCTGGCCGCATCGTCGCGAGGACTGGGAGTTTGCGCTGTCGCTCGGCCAGGGCTTCACCCTGTCGGTCGAGGGTGAGGTCGTCGCTGTCGGGCTCTGGTGGGGCTTCGGCGCGACCCATGCCACGCTCGGCACCATCATTGTCGCGCCCGATCGACAAGGCCAGGGCATCGGCAAGCTGCTGACCGAGCATCTGATCGCGGCGACGGAGGGCAGGACGCTCGGTCTCGTCGCCACGCCGCAGGGCGAGCCGCTCTATGCCCGCTATGGCTTCATCGCCATTGACGAGGTCCGCCAGCACCAGGGCGACTGGCCGGAACTGGCCGCGCCCGTTCTTGCGGCGAATGAGGTCATGCGCCCGGCCGTCGCTGCCGACCTGCCGCTGCTGGCGCAGCTCGACGGCGAGGCGACGGGGCTGCCGCGCGCAGCCGTCCTCGAAGCCCTGCTGGCGCGCGGCCATGCCATCCTGATCGAGCGCAATGGCGCGCCCGCCGGCTTCGGCTTCCTGCGCCGGCACGGCCGCGGCTGGCTGATCGGCCCGGTCGCGGCGCTCGACGATGCCGCCGCCTGCAATCTGATCGCGGCACTGCTTGCCGCGCGCCGCGGCGATTTCGTTCGCATCGACGTGCCGGCCCGCAGCGGTCTCGGCGCCTGGCTCAGCGAGCGCGGCCTGCCGCTCGTTGCCTCCGGCGTGGTGATGGCGCGTGGTGCAGCCCCGGCCGCGCCTGGGCCGGCGCATCGCTTCGCGCTGGTCAACCAGGCGATGGGCTGACCAGCATCGCCGCGGTGTGGGGAGCCCGTGCTGCTAGCCCGCTCCAGCCGTGCCAAACCGTATAGAGCCCGACCAGAACAATCAGCACGCCTGAAAAATAGGGCGCCCGCGCCGCGACCGTCGACAGCCAGTTGGAGCGCTTCTCGACGGCGCGCAGACTGAGCGAGGCGGCGACGCCGACCGAAACCAGCGTGATCGCCAGGCCGATCGAGAAGCACAGCACCAGCACGGCGCCGAGCGCGATCTCGCGCAGCTGCATGCAGACCAGCAGCACGGTGATCGCCGCCGGACAGGGGATCAGCCCGCCGGTCAGGCCGAACAGCACGATCTGCCAGGTGGTCACCGGCCGGTCGGTGAAGCGTCGGCGAATATCATCGGCATGGGCGCGCTGATGGGCGTCCATCGGCTCGTCGTCGTCGGTCTTGTCGCGATCGTGGCTATGGCTGCGCCCATGTGAATGGCGATGGGAATGCCCGTGACTGTGGCCATGACCATCGGAATGGCCGTGACTGTGCCCATGGCGGGCCCAATACAGGGTGCGCTGTTCTCGCCAGGTCCGCCACAGCATCCACAGCGCGATCGCGATGATCAGGAGGCCGGAGGCGAGCTGGAACCAGGGCTCGGTCGCCTCGGCATTGAAGTCGCGTGTCAGATAGAGGCCGCCGAGGACAACGCCCCAGACGACGAGCGTGTGCGAGAGCGTCGCGGCGAGGCCAAGCAACATGGCCTGCAACACCGAGCCGCGAATGGCGACGATGAAGGCCGCCATCATCGTCTTGGAATGGCCGGGCTCGAGCCCGTGCAGCGCGCCGAGCAGGATCGCGCTCGGAATGAACAGCCAGGCATGTCCGGCGCCCTGCGCCAGCAATTCGGTGAAGGTCGGCACGACTTGGTGCTCCGGATCCGGAACGGATCGGGGGCTGCCGTGCCGTCCGGCCTTGCCGGAACTGGTCGGGGGCGCCCGTTTCGTCCTCGCCCGCCCGATCGCCGGGATGCGCCCGGTCTCGCGCCGGCGCCTGCCTGATCGGGTGCCGCTTGCTCGGCGGATGGCGCGATCTATAACCTCCCCGGGAGGATAGGATCAAGATGAGGAAGCTTGGCATGCAGGACGAGGAACACGCCCGGATCCACCATCACCGGCATCCCGAGATCATCACCCGGCTGAAGCGGGCCGAAGGTCATCTGCGCTCGACCATCGAGATGGTCGCCAATGTCCGCTCCTGCCTGGAGATCGCCCAGCAATTGCAGGCGGTGGAAGGCGCCATCGCCAATGCCCGCAAGATCCTGATCCAGGAGCATATCGGCCACTGCCTGGAGGAGGCCGCCGGCAGTCTTCCGGATGAGGCGCGTGGGCTGCTCGCCGAGTTCAAGGCGATGACCAAGTTCCTTTGAACGGCCGTTCGGGAATGGCCGGGTTGCCGAAGCGGCGCTGGTGCTTCGGCTTCTGCTCGCGCAAGATCGCTCCTGAAACGATTTAAGTCGCATCGCGAGGGAGGAATGATGCTCGACGATCTCAAGGGGCTGCGCGCCCTGGTCACTGGCTCCAGCACCGGCATCGGCGCTGCCGTCGCCAAGGCCTATGCAGCGAACGGCATGCGCGTCGTGGTGCACTACAAGTCGAGTGAAGCCGAAGCCAACGCCGTCGCCGCCGAGATCAAGGCGGCCGGTGGCGAGGCGCATGTGCTGCAAGCCGATGTCGCCGACAGCAAACAGGCGGTCGATCTCGTCGACAAGGCGGCCGACAAGCTCGGCGGGCTCGATGTCCTCGTCAATAATGCCGGCGCACTGGTCAAGCGCACGCCGATCGCCGAGATCGAGGACGAGTTCTTCGACAGCGTCGTCGATCTCAATGTCCGCTCGGTGGTGATGGCCTCGAAGGCGGCGCTGCCGTATCTCAAGAAGTCCGGCGGCAGGGCGAGCGTGATCAATCTGAGCTCGATCGCGGCGCGCAATGGCGGTGGCCCCGGCTCCTCGCTCTATGCCAGCTCCAAGGCCTTCGTACTCAACCTGACCCGCGGCATGGCCAAGGAGTTCGTGCCGTTCGGCATCCGCGTCAACGGCGTCTCGCCCGGCGTGATCATGACGCCGTTCCACGAGCGCTATTCGACCGCCGAGCAGATCGAGGCGATGCGCAAGACCGTGCCGATGGAGCGTGTCGGCACGCCGCAGGACAATGTCGGCGTCTTCCTCTTCCTCGCCAGCCCGGCGATGAGCGGCTACATCACCGGCCAGACCATCGAGGTGAATGGCGGCCAGTACATGGTCTGACCGTCACTGTGGCTTCGGCGTCCTTGACGTAGCGGGCGGCGCACCAGCATGGTCTGGGCGCCGTGCCGCAGCTGGGTAGACCGTGATGCCGATCCGCCGCAAAGACTTGCCGACGCCGGCTGCCCGACGCGTCTTCGCGGCGGCGTTTGCGACGATCTTCGTCGCCGGCTGTGCCGGTGACGTGCAGGGCGTGCTGAAGCCGGTTGCCTCGACCGTGCCGGGCACCAGCAAGGTCACCATGCTGGTGGCGACGACGCGCGCGGCCGATCCCGATGCCGGCGTGCTGTACTCCGGCGAGCGCGGCAAGCCATCCTTCGTCGAGATGACGATCTCGCTCCCGCCGGACAGCGGCCGCAAGGTCGGCGAGGTGCAGTGGCCGAGCCGGCTGCCGGGCAATCCCGAGACCGATTTCGTCACACTCAGGGTCGACAAGCTCGATGCCAAGACCGGGCTGGCACGTCTGCATGAGCGCGTTGCACGGGTGCCGAAGCGCCGCGTTATGGTCTTCGTCCACGGCTTCAACAACCGCTTCGAGGACGCGGTCTACCGCTTCGCCCAGATCGTTCACGATTCCGATGCCGATGTCGTGCCGGTCCTCTTCACCTGGCCGTCGCGCGGCTCGCTCTTCGCCTATGGCTACGACCGCGAGAGCGCGACCTATTCGCGCAATGCGTTGGAAAACCTGTTGCAGGAACTCGCACGCGATCCGGCTGTCGGCGAGGTCTCGCTGCTTGCTCACTCCATGGGCAATTGGGTCGCGCTAGAGTCATTGACCCAGATGGCGGTGCGCAATCGCGGCATTCCGCCGAAGATCGCCAATGTCATGCTCGCCTCGCCTGACGTCGATGCCGACGTCTTCCGCACGCAAATCGCCGAGATGACGGGGCGGCGGCCGAAATTCACCCTCTTCGTCTCGCAGGACGATCGCGCGCTCGCGGTCTCGCGCCGGGTCTGGGGCAACAAGGACCGCCTCGGCGCCGTCGATCCCGATGTCGAGCCCTACAAGACCGAGTTCGAGAAGGACAGGATCACGGTCCTGAACCTGACCAAGCTGCGCACCGGCGACAAGCTCAACCATGGCAAATTCGCCGAGAGCCCGGAGGTGGTGAAGCTGATCGGCACGCGCCTCGTCGATGGCCAGCCGATCACCGATTCCCGCGTCGGTCTCGGCGACCGGCTGATCGAGGTCACGGGCAGCGCCGCCGCCGCGGTCGGCACTGCGGCCGGCATCGTCGTCTCCGCACCGGTTGCGGTGATCGATCCGCAGGCCCGGCGCAATCTCGGCGACCGGGTCGAGCATCTCGGCAATAACATTCAAGACACGGGCGCGGCGGTGGGGGATACCGTGACAACGCCCATCCAGAATCCAGGCGCGCTGCGCTGAGCCGAAGCCTTACCGGCTGAAGCGCACCGGCACCGAGAGCGAGATCGCTCCGCCACCGCCGACGCCCGCAGGCGGAGCCGGAACCGGGCTGGCACGGCGGATCATCGCCGCCGCCTCGGCATCCAGAGCGGAATCGCCGGAAGAGCCGACGACGCGCGAGGACAATACATTGCCGCGGCGGTCGATCGCGAAGGCGACCTGGACCGTGCCGGGGCTCGCGCCGCCCGGGAAGCGCTTGTAGCGGTTGAGATGGGCGATCAGCGAGCCGCGCCAGGACGCCGTCGAGACCGTCGGCTGGCTGGCGGTGCCCTGCGCGGGGCTGGTCGGGGCCGAGGCGCGCTGCTCCGACGGCTTGGGCGCCACCGCCTCCTTGGCCCGCTGCTCGACCGGCTTGCGCTCGACGACCTTGGGCTTTGGCTTGGGCTTGTCCTTCTTCTCGACGATCTTCGGCTTCGGCTCGGGCTTTTTCTCCACCGGCTTCAGTTCGGGCGGAGGCGGCAGCAGCACGGCGTCGAGCTTCGGGATCTGCGGCAGCTCCGGCAGCTTGATCTCCGGTTGCTCGACCGGCGTCGGCTCGGGAATCGGCTCCGGTTCCGGCTCCGGGGGCGGCGTCTCCTTGACCGGCTCGGGCGGCGGCGGTTCCGGCTCGGCCCGCTGTTCCGCCACCGGCAGATCCTCCGGCGGCGCCTCAGGCGCGACCGATAGCGCGGCGAGCTCGATCATCACGGCCGGTTCGGGAGCGCCGGCAGCGGCCTCTGTCGGGCGCCAGTTCACCCCGATCCAGGCAAGACCGCCATGGGCGGCGGCGACCGCAACCGCGGCGACGCCCCAGCGCAGCGCGGCGAGCCAGCGGCGATCCGGAGCGGAGGCGATCATGGCTTGCCCGCCCCCGGCGCGGCGCTCTGGCCGGTATCCTCCAGGCCGACGAGCGCGATCTTGAGATAGCCGGCCTGGCGCAGCCTGTTCATCACCTCCATCAGCTCGCGATAGGCCACAGCCCCATCGGCGCGCAGGAAGACGCGCTGCTCGCGGTCATTGTTGGTCTGGCGGTCGAGGGTGGCCTGCAGCAACTCGCGCGGCACGGTGTCGTTGCCGAGCGCGAGCGAGAGGTCCTGCTTCACGGTCAGGAACACCGGCTTGTCGGGCCGCGGCTGCGGCTGGGCGTTCGAGACCGGCAGGTCAACCGCGACGTCGACGGTCGAAAGCGGCGCTGCGACCATGAAGATGATCAGCAGCACCAGGATCACGTCGATGAACGGCGTGACGTTGATCTCGCTGACCTCGCCGAGATCGCCGTCCTGCGAGTCCTTGAGCGAAACCGCCATGACTCACTCCGCCGGGACGCGCGGCATGGCGGCCGGCTGGGCCGGCACGGCATGCAGGTTGGCGCGGGCCTGCTGGGCCGCCTGCCGGCGCGCCCGCTCGAGATCGCGCGAGAGATGGCGCAGCACCTCGCCCGAGGCGTCGGAAAGGGTGGCGCGATAGCCGGAAATGGCGCGCGCGAAGACGTTGTAGATGATCACGGCCGGGATCGCCGCGACGAGGCCGATCGCGGTCGCCAGCAGCGCCTCGGCGATGCCGGGCGCGACGACGGCGAGGTTGGTGGTCTTCGACTGGCTGATGCCGATGAACGAGTTCATGATGCCCCAGACCGTGCCGAACAGGCCGACGAAGGGCGCGGTCGAGCCGATTGTGGCGAGGAGGCCGGTGCCACGCGCCATCGAGCGGCCCGCCCGGGCCTCGATCCGCGACAGCGCGATCGCGGCGCGCTCCTTGATGCCGTCCTCGCCGAGGTCGTCGGAGCGCTGACGTTCGCTCTGGGCGGCGCCGACCAGCTCCGCGACCGTGCCGCGCGCCTGGCCCTTGCGGCCGGCGATCGCGCGCGCCGCCTCGTCGAGGCTGACGGCCTCCTCAAGGCGTCGTACCGCCCGGCCTGCCCGCGCCTTGGCGGCGGCGAGCTCCAGCGCCTTGGCGAGCCAGATCGTCCAGGTCACCAGCGAGGCGAAGGCAAGGCCGAGCATCACCGCCTTCACGACGATGTCGGCGGCCATGAACATGCCCCAGGGCGACAGGTCATGCGGCAGCGTGGCTTGTCCTGCGACGGGGGCAGGGGCCGGGAGCGTGGCGGGAGTCGTCGCAGGCACGGCAGCCTGTGAGGCTCCCGGTGTGGGGGCCGGAGCGGCCTGGCCGGGCGTTGGCGCAGCGGTGCTCGGAGAAACAGGCGCGGCCTGACCAGTCGGGGTCTCAGCAGCCGGCGCGGGGCTCGAGGTTGCGGGAGCGGGCAGCCCGCCGCCATGAGCGCCGGATGGGCTCTGCTGCTGCGCCGGCGCGGTTTCGGCCGGGGCGGTCTGAGCCAGGGCGACAAAGCCCGTCATGGGGGTGGCGGCAATGGCCGTCGCGAGCAGGACTGTGCCGATCAAACGCTGCATCGAATTGGATCCGTGGTCTTGCGGCGCCCCTCCTTGACGGGGGCGCTTTCAAAACGAAGCCGCGTCCGTTGAAGCGGTTTCGGGCGAGCGCGCGACGAGGCCGACTGAACACATCGTCCCGCGATCGTCCCCAGCAGTTAAACCAGAGCGAATTGGTTAGCAAATACAATAGTTTACATGTATTCTAAAGTAACTCACCCGCTGCTCTCGGTCACGAACAGTTCGAGAATTCCGGGGGCTTCGCTCGGCGGGGAGCCTGGTCACCTCTTCGCGAGGACCGCGCCGGGATTGAGGATGCCGAGCGGGTCAAAGGCCTGCTTGACCGCTCTCATCAGCTCCAGCGCCTCCGGCTGTGCATGCTGCGCCAGCATGCTGGTCAGGCTACGCCCGATGCCGTGCTCGGCGGTGACGCTGCCGCCGAATCCGCCGACGATCGCGAAGACCTGTGCATTCGCGGCATGGCCGATATCCGCGAGCTGCTCCGCCGGTGTCTCCCTGGGAAGGCGCAGGACGACGTGGATATTGCCGTCGCCGACATGGCCGACGAAGAGGGCGCGCGCTTGCGGGAAGCGTTCGGCAGCCATCGCCTTGATCGCCGCAATGAAGGCCGGGACGTCGGCGACCGCGACGCTGGTGTCGTGCGAGACGATCGGTCCGGCGCGGCGGTTCGCTTCCGCGACGGCGAAACGCAGATGCCAGATCGCCCTGGCCTGCGCCTCACTCTGCGCGATGGTTGCGTCCCGGAGCAGCCCTTGCTCCAGCGCAGCGGCGAGAACTCGCGTCAGCATCTCGTCGAGGAGGCCGTCCGGATCGCTGTCGCCGAGCTCGATGAAGACATACCAGGCATGGCGCGCTTCGAGCGGCAGGATCGTTCCGGGCACGAGATCGAGGGTGAGGTCCATCTCGCCGTCGCACATCAGTTCGAAGCTGGATATCCGCTCGCTTGCGCTCTGCCTCAGCAGGGCGAGCAGCCGCAATGCATCCGCCGGGCTGGCGAGGCCGCAGAGCGCCGTTGCGCTCGTTCGTGGCTTCGGAAACAGCCTGAAGGTCGCCGCGGTCACGACCGCGAGCGTGCCTTCCGAGCCGATCACCAGCTCCCTCAGCGCATAGCCGGCATTGTCCTTGCGCAGCGGCTTCAGCCCATGGATCACGGCGCCATCGGCGCGAACGTATTCGAGGCCGAGCACGAGGTCGCGCACCGTGCCGTAGCGGATGACGTTGATGCCGCCGGCATTGGTCGCGACCACGCCGCCGATCTGGCAGGAGCCTTCGCTGCCGAGGCTGAGCGGGAAAAGGCGGTCCTTCGTGGCGGCGGCCTGCTGGACGTCGGCGAGAATGCAGCCGGCCTCGGCGGTGAGCGTGTCGCCTTCAAGGTCGATTGCCCTGATCCGGTTGAGGCGCGCCAGCGAGAGGACGACGGCCTTGCCCGAGCTGTCCGGCGTTGCCCCGCCCGACAAACCGGTATTGCCGCCTTGCGGCACGACTGGCGTGCGGGTCGCGCTCGCCCAGCGCAGGATCGCCGAGACTTCCTCGACGCTGCGCGGGCGGAGCAATGCGAGCGCCGCACCACGATGCTTGCCGCGCCAATCGGTCAGATGCGGCGCCATCGTTTCGGGGTCTGTGACGATGGCGGCCGGATCGAGGACCGAGCGCAGGTCGTCGAGCGAACTCATCTCCTCAGACCGTGCCGGCATCGACGATGAAGTTCTGCCCGGCGCACATGCGCGAGACGTCGGAGCAGAGGAAGAGCACCATCTGCGCGACGTCCTCCGGCAGGATCTCGCCTTTCAGCGCCTGTGCGGCCTGATTGGCCGCCCCCTTCTCTGGTGTCCACCATTGCGTCCGCTGGCGCTCGGTCATCACCCAGCCCGGCGTGACGCAGTTCACCCTGATGCCATCGGGACCGAGCGCTCGCGCCAGCGAGCGGGTGAAGCCGATCACCGCCGATTTCGCGGTGGTGTAGGCGATCATATGCGGCGAGCCCTTCATCCACGAGGTCGAGGACAGGTTGACCAGCGCCCCGCCGCCGAGGTCGCGCATGTCTGGCGTAAGCGCTTGCGCGACGAACATCATCGGTCGCAGGTTCACCGCGAGGCGATCGTCCCAATAGGCTTCGGTGACCGCCTCGAAATCATGGCGCTCGTCATGGCCGGCATTGTTGACGCCGATGGCGAATGGACCGTGCAGCGCCCGCGCCGCCGCGATCGCCGCTTGCGTCGCCGGGATGTCGCGCAGGTCGACCTGATGGAACGAGACAGTGCCACCGGCTGCCGCAAGCTCGGTGGCCAGGCGCTCGCCGCGCCCGGCATCGATGTCGAGGACGGCGACCTTCGTACCCTGCCGCGCCAGCGCCTCGACGATGGCCCGGCCGATACCGTCGGCTCCGCCGGTGACGAGGGCCGCCTTGCCGGCGAGGTCGGGATAGGAGGCTTCGATTCTCACCCGCCGAACTCCGCCGCCGGCAGGCCCGGCACGTCAACCGGCAAGGTGAAGAGCCCGCCCGAGAACGGCGCCTCCGCCAGCACCCGCGAGGGCAGGCGGATGCGCGCCGTGGTGATGAACAGCGTCTTCAGGTCCGGCCCGCCGAAGGCGAGGCTGGTCGGGCGTGGCACCGGCAGCCAGACTTCGCGATCGAGCCGGCCGTCCGGCGCATAGCGGTGCAGGCACCAGCCATCCCAGATCGCGCACCAGACGAAGCCCTCGGCATCGACGGCGAGCCCATCCGGCCGGCCGGCGACCTCGGTGAAGATGCGGCGATGGGCGAGCGTGCCGGCCTTCGCGTCGAAATCATAGGCATAGATGCAGCCATGGGCGGAATCGACGAAGTAGAAGCTCCGCCCATCCGGGCTCCAGTCGAGCCCGTTGGCGACAGTGAGCCCGCTCTCCTGGCGCTGCCAGGAGAGGTCCGGCGCGATCGCGTAGAGCGAGCCCGAGGCGCGGCTGGCGTCGAGCCGCATCGTCCCGGCCCAGAGCCGGCCCTGGCGGTCGCATTTGCCGTCGTTGAAGCGGTTGTCGGGAATGTCGGCCTCGGGATCGATGAGCGGCGTCAGCCGGCCGCTGGCGAAATCGAAGGCTTCAAGCCCCTCCTGCGTCAGCACCACCAGCCCGCCGCCGCGGCGGCCGAGCACGGCGCTGACCAGGCGTGGCAGCGTAACCTCCTCATTGTTGCCGGTCGCCGGGTCGAAGCGGTTGACCGAGGGTGCGAGGATGTCGACCCAGTAGAGCCGCTGCTCGCCGGCCGACCAGTAAGGCCCCTCGGCGAGATGCGCGCCCCAGGGCAGGACGCATTGGACGTCGGGATCGACCGGCCGCGCCGAGCGCGGCGCCGGGGAAATGTTCATCTGCGTCGCGCCGACATTGCCGGAGATCTGCCTGGCAGCTGCCATCAGGTCGCGGCCGGTGGTGTGCAGGCGCTCCCGCGTCAGGCGCGAGGACGGGCCGAACACGCCGATCGCCGCGACGGCGCGGCCGGTATGATCGAAGATCGGCGCCGCGACCGAGGCGACGCCGGCGACATGCTCCTCCTGCGAGACGGCGTAGCCGCGCGCCCGGGTCAGAGCGAGGTCGGCGGCGAGCGCCTCCTCCTCGGTGATGGTCGTCTCGGTGAAGCGCTCGAGCTTGAGCCGGTCGACCAGGGCGCGCTGCTCATGCGGCTGGACGAAGGCGAGCAGGGCCTTGCCGCCGGCTGTGCAATGCAGCGGGGCGCGCCGGCCGATCTCGATGCGGAAGCCATAGGGGCCGCCGCGGCTGCGCTGGTCGATATAGAGCACCTCGCCATTGTCGATGGCGCAGAGCGCGGCGGTCTCGCGCGTCTCCTCAGCGAGCCGGTCGAGCGCCGGCGCGCCCGCACCGCGCAGGTCGAAGGATTCCCAGACGCGGTGGGCGAGCTCGAACAGGCGGTGGCCGAGCCGGTAGGTGTTGTCACTTTCCTCGTGCCGGATCAGGCGGAAGGTCAGCAGCGTGTTGAGCATGCGCGCCAGCGTGCCCTTGGGCAGGCCGGTAGCCGCCTGCAGGTCGCGGAAGCGCGGCGGCGCCGAAGCCTCGCCGATCACGTCGAGGAGATAGAGGCCCTTGGCGAGGGCGGCTGCGCCGGTCGGGACGTCGCGCTCGTCCGGCGTCAGGACGCGCGCTTCACCCGCGCCTGCGCCGCCTCGCCGATCATGCGCTCGAAGGTCCATTGCGGCTCGTACCCCAGTTCGGTCCGGATCCTGGCGTTCGACGTCTCGTAGAAGACGCCGGCGCCCGGCAGGTCGATGGTCTTCAACGGCAGTCCCGTCAACTGCGCCATCATCGGCAGCGCCACGGCGAAGTCGACCGGCTGGGTCGCGCCCAGATTATAAGTACGCCCGGCTGCGCGTTCGTCGGAGAGCGCGAGCAGGATGCCGGCGACCATGTCGCGGCTGTCGGTGATGTGCATGCGGAAGGGCCGGCCGGCCTCGTTGCGTGACAGCACAAGCGCCTCAGCGCCGTCATCGATCTCGCGCAGCTTTGCAACCGCGGCCGCATTGCCGAAACCTTCCTGCTGGCGGATTTTCGGCTGCAGGAAGAAGCGCGGGCCGGAGAAGAAGCTGCCGGGATCGAGCAATTCGCTCGCATCCTGCGTATGCGAGAAGCGCAGGATCGTCGCTGGAGTGCCACTCGTCCGCTCGAAGAAGCGGACGATCTCTTCGCCCAGAAGCTTGCTCAAGCCATAGGGCGAGCGCGGCTTCAGCGGGTGGTCCTCGTCGATCGGCTGATAATCCGGAACGTTCTCGGGATAGACCTCGCCGGAAGAGGCGAAGACCAGGCGCTTCGGCTTCACCGCCGCGGCCTCCTCAAGCAGCACGCGCGTGCCCTCGACATTGGCGGTGAACAGACGGTCGCGATCGGCCGGCAGCCAAGACATGAAGGCGCCGAGATGCAGGATCGCCTCGGCGCCCTGCACGGCCTGGCGCGCAGCGGCGCGATCGTCGAATCCGCCGAGCACTTCGTGATAGGTGGGATGGTCGATACCGCTGGCGCGCAGGTCGAAGCCGGTGACGCGGTGGCCCTTGTCGAGCAGTTGCCGCGCCACGCGCGAGCCGACACGCCCGGCGCTGCCGGTCACCAGGATCGTGTTCATCGGATCGCCTCGCCGCTGGCGGCATCGAAGACATGGAGCCGCGCCGGGTCGAAGGAGAGCGTCAGCGTCTCGCCCGGCGGGCGCGGCTCCGGATTGATCAGGCGCGCGATCAGCGAAGTCCGCCGTGACTCGTCGTCACCGCCGGAGCTCGCCTCGCGGCGATGCTCCTCGGGCAGGTCGACATAGACATATTGCTCGCTGCCGAGACTTTCGATCAGCCGCGGGCTGACCGGGAAAGAAACCTGCCCTGGCCCGGCAGCGATGTGCTCAGGCCTGAGCCCGACGACGATCTCCTTGCCGGCGAGTGCCGTGGCGTTCGCGACGGGCAGCCTCACATCATGGCCGAACAGCTTCGCAGCCACGCCAGCACCGGAGGTCTCGGCTTTCGCCTTCAAGAAATTCATGCCGGGCGAGCCGATGAAGCCGGCGACGAAGAGATTGGCCGGCTCGCGGAACATCACGTCCGGCGAGGCGATCTGCTGGATCACGCCGTCCTTCATGATGACGATCCGGTCGGCCATCGTCATCGCCTCGGTCTGGTCGTGGGTGACGTAGATCGTGGTGACGCGCAGGCGCTTGTGCAGGGCGCTGATCTCGGCGCGGGTGTGGACCCGCAATTTGGCGTCGAGATTGGAGAGCGGCTCGTCCATCAGAAAAGCCTGTGGCTCACGCACGATCGCCCGGCCGAGCGCGACACGCTGGCGCTGGCCGCCGGAGAGGGCGCGCGGCCGCCGCTCGAGCAGGTGGTCGATGCCAAGGATTTTTGCGGCGTCATTGACCCGCCGGTCGATCTCACCGGCATCGGTGCCGCGCATCTTCAGGCCAAAACCCATGTTCTTTCGCACGGTGAGATGCGGATAGAGCGCATAGTTCTGGAAGACCATGGCGATGTCGCGATCGCCGGGCGCGAGATCGGTGACATCCCGTTCGCCGATGCTGATCGTGCCGGAGGAGGCCTCCTCCAGCCCGGCGAGGATCTTCAGCATCGTCGACTTGCCGCAGCCGGACGGGCCGACGAGGACGACGAACTCGCCATCGGCGATGTCGAGCGAGAACGCCTTGAGGACAGTGAGCCCGCCATAGGATTTGGTGACGCTGTCGATGCGGATTCCAGCCATGCGGGTTCTCTTACTTCTCGGCCCCGGCCGTCAGGCCGCCGACGAGATAGCGTTCGAGGAAGAGGTAGATCGCGAGGATCGGCAGGGCGACGAGGATGGAGGCGGCGGAGATGTCGCTCCAGTTCGAGATGTACTCGCCCTTCATCGTGGTGATGCCGAGATTGGCGGTCCAGTTGCCCTGGGCGTTGGTCAGGAAGGTGCGGGCATAGGCATAGTCCGACCAGGACAGCACGAAGCCGTAGAGCGCCGTCGCCGCCAGCCCCGGCGCCGAGACCGGCAGGATCACCCGGACCATGGCGCCGAGCGGCGAGCAGCCGTCGACCATTGCCGCCTGCTCGAGCTCGCGTGGGATCGTGTCGAAATAGCCTTTCAGCATCCAGGTGGTGAAGGGGATGATCAGCGTGGCGTGGGCGAGGATGATCGACCACAGGCTGCCGATCAGCTCGAGATTGCGGAAGATGCCGAAGAGAGGGATCACCAGCAGCGTCGCCGGCAGCATCTTGGCGGTCAGGATGAAGAGCCCGAGCGACTGGCCGCCGCGCACCCGGAAGCGCGACAGGCTGTAGCCGGCGAGCACCGAGACGACCATGGACAGGCTCACCGCGCCGATCGCCGCCAGCGCCGAATTGCCGAGCCAGAGCAGGATCGGCTTCTCCGCCATGATCTGCCCGAACACGCCCCAGCGCGGTTCGCTCGGCCAGAAGCTCGGCGGCAATTGCCGGAGCAGGCTCGGCTCGGAGAGCGCGGTGACGACCAGCCAGTAGATCGGGAAGACCAGGATGGCGCAGGTCAGGGCGACGCCGGCATAGAGCAGGATGCGCTGCGGGGTTTTCCGTCTCATCGCCGCCTCCTCAGATATTGTCCGGCGCGCGGGCGATCATCAGCCGGCTCGCGATCACGCAGACGATCAGGGTGATGACGCCGATGGCCGAGGCGTAGCCCATCTTGAAGAAGCCGAAGGCCTGCTCGTAGGTCATGATCGAGAGCGACTGCGTCGCCTTCAGCGGCCCGCCGCCGGTCAGCACGTAGATGATCGAGAAATCGCGGAAGACCCAGAGCATCACCAGCACCAGCGTGACGCCGATAACCGGCATCAGCGAGGGGATGGTGATGTGGATCAGCCGCTGCCAGGCGCGGGCGCCGTCGACCTTGGCGGCGTTGTAGAAATCCTCCGGGATCGACTGCAGCCCGGCCAGCATCATGATCGAGACGAAGGGGTAGCCCTTCCAGACCATCACCGTGCAGACGACGGCGAAGGCTGCGTCCGGCGAAGAGAACCAGTTGATCGTCTGGTCGACCAGGCCGAGCTTGATGAAGAGCCAGTTCATCAGGCCGAAGGAGGAATCGAACAGCCAGGCGAAGATCACGACCGCGATGACTTCCGGGATCGCCCAGGGCAGGGCGACCAGCAGCCGCGCCAGCGCCTGGCCCTTGAAGCGGTTGTTGACCAGCAGCGCCGTGCCCAGCCCGAGCAGGAAGCAGAAGAACGAGACGATGGTGACGAGCTTGAACGTCACCCAGCAGGCGTTCCAGAAGTCCTCGGAGGCGAAGAGCCGGCGCGGCTGGTCGAGCCGGGCGATGTTGACGTTCTGGAAGGAGAGATCGACCGAGACGAACAGCGGGTAGACGATGATCAGCGCGATCAGCAGCACCGCCGGAGCGAGCAGCAGATAGCCGAGCCAGTGCCGCCGGCTGGGACGCGCGAGATCGAGGAAGGCTGATCGGGGCATAGTCTGATCTCCGCTGTTGCGGCGCGCTCCGTCATGCTCGCCCTTGTGGCGAGCATCCACGTCTTGAACACAGCCTTCGGCCAGCGAGGCGAAGACGTGGATGGTCGGGACAAGCCCGACCATGACGATGAGAGGTCGGGCTCGCGCTTGCCGGAGGCGCTACTGCTTCTGCAGCGCCTCGGCCTTGGCCTGCATGGTCGCCGCGACCGCCTTCGGATCGAGGTCCTGGATGATCATGCGCTGGGACTCTTCCATGACCATCTTGGCGAACTCGTTGAACTGCAGTTCCAGCCCCTTGGGTATGCGGTCGACCTTGGCGTCGGCCGCCGCCTTGGTCGCCTGCACCAAGAGGTCGAAATGCGGCGTGTCCTTGGTCGCGGCCGAGGTATCGGCGCGTGGGCTTGGCGGTGGCGAGGCGCCGAGCGTCGCATAGCTCGACTGGAACTTGTCCGAGGTCGCGATCGCGATGAAGTCCCAGACCAGTTTCTTGTTCTCCTTCGGCGCATCGGCGGCGATGCCGAGCACGTTGGAGGAGCCGCCGACCGGCGGCTTGAACGGCACCATGCCGAGCTTGATCTGGTCCTTGGCCTTGCCCTTCTGGATGATCGGGTAGAGCCAGGGTCCGTCGGTCTTCATCGCGATCTTGCCGTCGGCGAACATCTGGCGCACCTCGCCGGCCGCCAGGTCGCGCGGGGTCAGGCTGGTCTTGACGATGGTCTTCCAGCGCGACAGGCCCTCGATCATCTCGGGCGTATTGATCGTCACCTTGCCGGCATCGTTGGTCCAGCGCCCGCCGGCATCGAGCGTGTAGTTCATCATCTCGCTCATGTACTGGCCGCCGCCGCCCTTGGTCTCGTGGCCAGTGCCGAACTGGTCGGTGATGCCGTCGCCGTTGAGGTCCTTGGTCAGTTTCTGCGCCGCGGCGAGGAATTCGGCATAGGTCTTCGGGGCGGCAAGACCTTCCTTCTTCAGCAATTCCTCGTTGTAAGCGAAGATGTAGCCGAAATAGAGCATCATCGTGCAGACGGTCTGCTTGTTCCAGCTGCAGGTGTCCTGCCCCGCCCAGCCTTTGAGGTCGAGCTTGGCATCCTTGATGTAAGCGTCGAGCGGCTCCAGCCAGCCATTATCGGCGAATTTCTGGAACTCGAAGGAGGCGAGATGGACGATATCCGGCGGCTTGCCGCCGGCGAACAGCGTCGTCATCGTATCGGCATAGGCGCCGCGCTCGACCTTGGTCCATTCGATCTTGACGCCGGGATGGGTCGCCTCGAACTCCTTGATCACCGAGCCCCACCAGTCGCCTACGCCGCGCTCGTCCTTCTGCCAGGAGACGAACTTCAGCACCTTGCCCTGCGCCCAGGCGGCGCCGGGGAGAAAGCCGGCGGCGAGCGCGAGCGCAGCCGCGGAGAATGCAAGCCTTGTCCTCGTCATGGTCTCCTCCTCCCTTGGTTGTTGTCGCTACAGCCGCTTCAGCAGCTTGAGCGCTTCCTTCGATGGCTCGACGCCGAGGCCGGGACCGCTCGGCAAACGGTAGAAGCCTGCGCTGCAATCCATGTCGCCGTGGAGCAGCCGCCGGTTCGGCTCGAAGATCGAATGCTGGAACTCGTGGCACTCGACTGCGGCGAGCGCCGAGGACGCATGCAGGCTCGCCGCCAGGAACAGGCCGATGCCGATCGTGGCATGCGGGATGACCTTGAGGTGATGCGCCTGGGCATAGAGGCCGATGCGCATGAACTCGGTCACGCCCTTATGGCCCATCTCCGGCTGCACGATCGCGCAGGCGCGCCGGGCGGCGCGCGGCACGAGGTCGTAGACCGTGCGCCACTCCTCGCCGGCCGCGACCGGCGTCGTGACCTTTGAGGCCACATGCGCGAGCCCGTCGAGATCCTCCGGCTTCACCGGCGCTTCGGCGAACCAGAGATCGTGCGGCTCCATCGCCCGGATCGCTGCGACGGCTTCCTCGCCGGTATGGACCCAATGCATGTCGCAGGCGATGCGGGCTTGCGGCCCGAGCCGCTCGCGCAGCGTCCGAATCTCCGCGACATTGCCGTCATCGGCGACGGGGGCGGCGAATTTGAAGCTGCCGAAACCCTTGTCCTGCCACTCGGCGGCGAAATCCGCCCGCTCCGCCCGCGTTGGCTTCGGCAGGCCGGAGATGTAAGCCGGCAAACGCTCGTGCTTCTGGCCGCCGAGCAGCTTGACCAGAGGCAGGCCGGAGAGCTTGCCGCAGAGGTCCCAGAGCGCGATGTCGATGGCGGCGAGCGCATCGAGATAGAAGCCGCCGGTATAGCCGCGCACCCGCATCAGATCGTAGAGATCGTCATGGATGACGCTGACGTCGCGCGGGTCGCGCCCGACGACGAAGGGGCCGAGCAGATCGTCGATGATCGCCATCGCTGCGCCCGGCGCGACGATGCCATAGGTCTCGCCCCAGCCGACTGCGCCATCAGCCGTCTCGATCCGGACCACCACCGTGCGGTCGACCGTCGGATAGACCGTGCGGTTGCCCTTGCGGACGATGTAGCCGTGATCGTTGATGCGCTCGCCTTCGCGCAGCGCGCCGAGATAGGGCGTCTCGCGCGGGATGGTGATCGAGAAGACCTCGACGCGGGCGACGCGCTCGGCCATCACGCGCCTCCGCCGAGCTTGGGCTCGCGAGATTCGACTGTCATGAGATCGGCGCAGGCGTCGAGCCAAGCGTCGATCTCGGCGACGTCTTGCGCATCCATCGGCGGCACCTTAGCCCGCACCACCTGGTTGGTCAGTACGCCGCGCCGCGTCAGCACATGCTTGGTGAAGGCCATGCGGAAATTGAACTGGATCACCAGCAGCGGCAGCGTGCGCATGTAGAGTTCGCGCGCGCGCTCGATCTCGCCGGCGCGATAGGCCCGGTCCATGGCGACATGGATGTCGGCGAGCTCGACCGCCGGCATCGCGCCGCAGGCGCTGCGATTATATTCGTCGATCAGGTAGCGCGCTCCGCCGCCGCCGATCACGCCCTTCAGATGCGCGGGCTTGCCGGCGGCGATCGCCGAGATGGCAAGGCCGGACGGCAGCGTCTCTTCCTTGACATAGGTGACTGCCGGATTGTCGCGGACGATCGCTAGGATCGCCTCGGGCTTGAGATCGGAGCCGCGCGGCGCCGGCGCGTTCTGCAGCACGATCTCGATGCCCGGCACCGCCGCGGCGATCTCGCCATAGAAGGCCGAGACTGCTTCCGTCGTGGTGCCGACGCTCTTGGGCGCCTGGATCATCACATGGCGGATGCCGTTGGCGAGGGCTTCGCGGCAATGCGAGATCGCCTCGAGCGCAGTCGGGGCGCTCGCGCCGGCGACGATCGGCACGCGCCCGCCGACTTTTGCAACCACGACCTTCAGCAGCGCTGCCCGCTCCGCCGCAGTGAGCTCGTCGACCTCGCTGGCGAAGCCGGGGAACACGACGCCGTCGACGCCGCTGGCGAGCGCGAACTCGACGATGCCCGCCATCGCCTCGGGATCGACAGCGCCAGCTTCGGTGAACGGCGTCGGCAACACCGGGAGCATGCCCTGCAGCACTGCTTTCCTCCAATCGATCCATATTATGGATCATTTGTTTTCTAGTATGGACCGTACTTCCCATGCCAGGGATCGTCAAGCACGCATGAAAAAGGCCGCCGGGCTTTCGCCCGGCGGCCTCCATGATTTCGCAGCTTCTTGCGGCGATCAGTGCTTGTGCGCTTCGGCCGGGGCGCGGGCGCCGACCGATTGCACGGAGAACTCGACCGGGACCGCTCCGGCCTTCTCGAAGGTCAGCGTGCCCTTGACCTTTTCGCCTTCCTTGAGCTGGCGCTTCAGATCCATGAACATGATGTGGTAGCCGCCGGGCTTGAGCTCGAGCTTGGCGCCGGGCTTGAGCTCGACGCCCTCGGGCAGGCCGCGCATGGTCATCACGCCATTGTTGACCGCCATCTCGTGGATCTCGACCTTGCCGGCGATCTCGCTGCTGCCGCCGAGCAGGCGATCGGCAGCGCTGCCGGTATTGGTGACCGCGACATAGCCGCCGGCGACCTTGGCACCGGCCGGCGTGGCGCGCGTCCAGGGCTGCTCGATCTTGAGCGGGCCGGCGCTGTAGTCCTGGGCGAAGGCGGTGGTGCAGCTCAGCGCGAGGGCTGCTGCAGTGAGGGGGAAGCGGAACTTGGTCATCTTGAGGCTCCTTGCGTGATCAAAGCGAGAGGCGGGTCTTGGCGAGGTCGGCATTGCGCCGGGCGGCGTCGATCAGGGGCTTGCGCCGTGTCAGCACATCACCGGTGAGCCTGGCGCCGGCCCGCTCGGGCGAGCCGGCGTCGAAAGGTGGCTGCGGATCATATTCCAGTACGAGCTGGATCAGGCGCGCCGTCTCTTCGTCGCGCAATTTGGCGGCGACCGTCAGGCCGAAATCGATTCCGGCGGTGACGCCGCCGCCGGTGATGCGGTTGCGGTCGGTGACGACCCGGCTGTGCTCAACGCTCGCTCCCATCGCCGCCAGCAGGTCGCGGATGTACCAATGGCCGGTGGCGCGATAGCCCTTCAGCAATCCGGCGGCGCCGAGCACGAGCGAGCCCGTGCAGACCGCCGTGACATAGCGGGCCCGGGCGCCGCGATCGGCGAGGAAGGCGAGAGTCTGCGCATCCTCCATCAGCGCGACGCTGCCCTTCAGCCCGCCGGGAATGAACAGGACATCGAGCTCGGTCGGGCAATCGGCATAGCTCGTTGTCGGCGTGACCGGCAGGCCGAGATCGTTCGTGACCGGCTGCCGATCCTTCCAGACCAGATGCAATTCCGCCCGTAGCAAGGAGAACACGGTCAACGGCCCGATCAGGTCCAGCATCACCATGTCGGGATGCACCAGCATCGCGATCCGCGGCGTACTCGCTCCCGCAGGCTGGGCCAGCGCGGCTTGCGGAAGCCCGGCGAGCAATCCGGAGAGCGCGCCGGCAGCCGCCAGGCCCGTCCAGTCGCGTCGTGTGATGTCACCTGTCATGGCCTGATCTCCACGGTCTCCTTGAGACGGGTCATCTCGAAATCCGAGACCAGGATTTCGAGCTCGACGGTCCAGCGGCCGGCGACCGGAAGTGTCAGCTCGCCGACCTGCCAGCTGCCGTCGGGCTGTTTGGCGGCCTGCCGCTCGATCGGTTCGATGCCGGCCTCCAGTCGCGACAACGCAAGCCGCAATTCCTTCGCCGCGAGAGGGCCGAATTCGCCGTCGAGCAGCGAGACGGTGATCGTCACCGGGCCGGCGCGGCCGGGTATCACGCTGATGTCGGCCATCGCCTTGTCGGTATGGATGTGGACGCTTGCCGGCTGCGCTGCGGCGGCCGCCAGAGCGCGCGGCGGCGGCGTGAAACGCCACAGTGCGACGACCGAGAGAATGGCGACGATGATCGCGATCTCGGCCGCGATGATCCGCGTCAGCAGTGAGCGGGTGCTCGCGCGTTCGGAGATGACTGCGCTTGTCAGCCGATAGCGGTTGAAGGCGCCAAGGCCGATCAGCGTGGCGACCAGCACGAGCTTGCCAGTGAGCACGAGGCCGTAGGGCGTGGTCAGCAAGGCCTGCGGGCGCTCGACCTGGAAGATGGCGAGCGCGAGGCCGCTGAGGAGGATGAGGAGCAACAGCACAGGAATACGCTGCGAGAACCGTTGCAGCGCCTGCGCCTCGTCGGGCTGTCGCAAAGCGAAGGCGAGAGGCAGCAGGGCGCCGGCCCAGCCGGCGATGCCGATCGCATGCAGGAACACTGCAGGTCGGGTCAGGAATTGCGGTTCGGCGGCGCTGGCATGGCCGCTTGCCGCGAGAGCTGCGCCGACGCCGAGCCAGGCGAAAGTTGCGAGCAGGCGACCGCCGCAGCCAGGCCGCATGAGCGCGAGCAAGGCCACGAGCACGGCGAGCATCGCGATCAGCGCTGTGCGGCCGAAGCTGCCCGCAGCGGCGGCCTGCCAGGCTGCGGGCTGAAGCGCCGCGGAGAGCGGCAGAGCCAGCGCATCGAGCCCTTGCGCCGCAAAGGCGACCGGCACTGACAGCAGCCCGAGAGCAAGGAAGATCATAACCGGCCGGCGCGCGGCCGCGAGCAGCGGGGCGACCCACGCCATGAAGGCTACGCCGCCAATGCCGAGAGCGAGGCCGAGATAGAGCCCGAGCTTGCCGAGCCAGAGCATGATGCGGACGGCCGGCTCGGTCGGGCTTGCCGCGATGGCAGGCGCCGCACTTGGCGCACCCACCGAGAACAGCACCGAGCCGCCGACGGGGTGGCCGTCCTCGGAGACGACGCGCCAGCTCAGCACATGCGTGCCATGGCTGAGATCGGCCGGAGCCGGGATCGAGAGTGTCCGATCCGCAAGCGTGAAGCGCGTCAGCGCGCGGCTCGTCCCATCCGGGCTGATCAGCTTCAGCACCAGCGGCGAAACCGGTTCGCTGAAGCTCAAGCTGAATGTATCGGGTGCGCTGGCGATCACCGCGCCGTCGGCCGGAACGGTCTTGGTCAGCGCGGCATGCGCCAGCGCCTGTCCCGTCGTCGCCAGCGAGGCGATGGCGAGGTCGAGCAGGATGAGAAGGAGACGGAGTTGCCGGGTCATGGCGGGACCGCGGCCGGGCGAAAACCCGGCCGCGTTCGCTCACTTCTTCGGCATCAGCTTCACGCCCGGCGCCGGGAACTTGTAATCGTCCGCCGACTTGCCGGCCGCCGGGATCTCGATCCAGCGCTCGACCGCGCCGCCCTCGCATTCCTGCACGATCGGCACGTAGAGCGTGGTCTCCGGCTTGAGGTCGGCCGTGAGATAGGCGCGCAGGACGAACTCGTCATAGTGCTCGTCGAGCAGCTTGCCGCCGCTCCAGCTGACCTCGGTGACACCCTCGGCCGTCGGCGTGCCGTAATAGTCGTAGGCCTTCTCGTACTTGCCCTTGGTGGTTTCCAGCGTCCAGCCGGGCTTGGGCATCGGCTTGACCGCAATCACCCCCTCGGGGATGCGGACGCGGACCTTGGTCGTGGCCGCGCCCTTGCAGCCATGCGGCACGCGCAGCACCGCCTTGTAGGTCGAGCCGACCGGAGCCTGCTGGGTCTCCAGCGTGACATGGGCGAGAGCGGGGCCGGTAGCGAAAGCCGCGAGGAGGGCGGCGAGCGAAAGCGATTTCATCATCGGAATCCTACGGAGAGGGCACCGGCACGGCCGGCGCAACCGCTCGTGGCGGCTTTGGTTCAGGGGCGCATGCGAGCCGGCAGGGAGCCGTCGCGAGCGAATGAGGCGAGGAAAGGCCGCTATCGGCCGTCAGCAAGGAGCAGGCGGCGCGACCTTGCGCGCAGGCCTGTCCTGATCAGAGGCCTGCGGGCGGCGCTCGCGGATTCGCTGGGGAGCGACCGGCGATGAAACCGGATGGCAGGTCGAGCCGGCGCTGGAAGGCGACGAGATCGACGGCGCGATGCATGATCGGCAGGAAATCGGCGGGAGCGGCTGGCACGCCGGCGCCGGTGAAGGCGCAGCCGAGAATGCAGCAGCTCATCAGCTCATGGGCCGCAGCACCGTCGCTCTGGCTCATCGGCTGATCGCCGCCGGCGCAGAGCGTCATCGCCAGCGAGCGGTCGAGGCTGAAGCTCGCCGCATTGGCGCCGGAGGCGAGGCCCGAGAAGATCGCCTGCAGCACGACGAGATAGGCCGCGGCCAGCGCTGCCCAGCGTCTCATCCCTGCTCTGTGGCGTCCTGCGGACAAAATCGGCCCTCCTGCCGTTTCGATAGCATGGCTGCCGGCAGGGTCAATTTGCGTCAGTGTCTCAGTGGCCGTGGTGCTCGCAATGGCTGTGATCGGCCAGCGCCTCGATCACGGCGCAGTCGCTGGCGGCGACGCCGCCCGAGCAAACCGTTGCGATCCGGGCGAGTTCCGCTTCCAGCGAGCGCAAACGTGCGATCTTGTCGCGCACTTCATCGAGATGCTCGGCGGCGATCGCATGCGCCTCGTCGCAGGCCATGCCGGGTGTGTCCGAAAGCCGCAGCAAAGTGCGGATGCTCTCGACCGCGAAGCCGAGATCGCGCCCATGCTTGATGAAGGCGAGCCGCTCGACATGGGCGCGGCCATAGCGGCGCTGGTTGCCCTCGGAGCGCTCGGGCTCCGGCAGCAGGCCGACCTGCTCGTAATAGCGTATGGTCTCGACCTTGACCCCGGTCCGTTCCGCCAGCGTCCCGATCGGCACAACGCGCTCAAGGGTTTTTGCCGGCGGCATGATTTTTCCTCTTGAAGCTGTAGTGGCTATAGGTTGTAGGTAGGTGGTCCCGCAACGCTGTCAAGCGGAGACGACGCATGGCCACTGCCGCGAAAACCGAAACGGAAACGCTGTCCTGGAAGGTCGGCGGCATGGATTGCGCCAGCTGCGCCGCCAAGATTCGCGGCGCGGTCGAGCGCTTGCCTGGCGTTTCCGAGGTCCGCCTGTCCGTGATGTCGGAGACGCTGACCCTCGCCCTCGACGAGAGCCGGACCCGGCGCGATGCGATCGAGAAGCGCGTCGTCAGTCTGGGCTATACGGCGACGCCGGCGAGCGCGCCGCGCGTGGCAACGCCGGAGCCGGCCGAGTCTTGCGGCTGCGGCCACGATCACGGCCCGGCGCAGAAGGCGCATGATCACGATCACGCTCATGACCATTCGGCCTGCGGCGGGCATGGGCACGACCATGCTCATGACCACAAGCACGATCACGGCCACGACCACGCCCATGGCAAAGCCGCCGAGAGTGCCGACCATGGCCACGGCCTGCCCGGCCATGTCCATGAGCCGACCCCGGACGGCGTCTCCTGGTACCAGACCGGCAAGGGCAGGCTGGTCCTCTTGACCGGGGCGCTGCTCGCCGGCGCCTGGCTCGCCAAGTTCACGGTCTCCGAGACGGCCGCCTACTGGGCCTTTGTCGTCGCCTGCGTGATCGGCGTCGTGCCGGTGGCGCGGCGCGCTTTCGCCGCGGTTGCCGTCGGCCAGCCCTTCACCATCGAGATGCTGATGACGATCGCCGCGACCGGCGCGCTCGTCATCGGCGCGGCCGAGGAGGCGGCGCTGGTCGTCTTCCTCTTCGCTGTTGGCGAGGTGCTGGAAGGCGTTGCTGCCGATCGTGCCCGCGCCTCGATCAGGGCGCTGGGCGATCTCGTGCCCAAGACGGCCATCGTCGAGGAGAATGGCGAGACACGCCAGGTCGATGCCGCCGCGCTGACGGTCGGCCAGATCGTGCTGGTCCGTCCCGGCGATCGCATTCCGGCCGACGGCGCGATCACCAACGGCATCTCCGGCATCGACGAGAGCCCGGTCACCGGCGAATCCGTCCCGAAGACCAAGGGCGTCGGCGAACAGGTCTATGCCGGCTCGGTCAATCGCGAGGCGGCGCTGCGTGTGCGCGTCGAGAAGGCGGCTGCCGACAACACCATCGCCCGCATCATCCGCCTGGTCGAGGAAGCGCAGGAGGCGAGGGCGCCGACCGAGCGCTTCATCGACCGGTTCTCGCGCATCTACATGCCGGCGATCGTCGGCCTTGCCATCCTGGTCGCGCTGGTGCCGCCGCTGGTTTTCGGTGGCGAGTGGTCGGTCTGGATCTACCGGGCGCTGGCGCTGCTGCTGATCGGCTGCCCCTGTGCGCTGGTCATCTCGGTGCCGGCCTCGATCGCGGCGGCGCTCTCCACCGGCGCACGCCAGGGCCTGCTGCTCAAGGGTGGCGTGGTGATCGAGGCCGCCGCGCGCACCGGCGTCGTCGCCTTCGACAAGACGGGAACGCTGACCGCCGGCGAGCCGCGTGTCACCGAAATCGTCGCGCTCGGCCGCGAGGAGCGCAAGGTCGTCGAGCTGGCCGCTGCCGTCGAGACCGGCTCCAGCCACCCGCTGGCGCTCGCCATCCTCGCCCGCGCCAAGGCGGACGGTGTCCCGGTGCGGCCTGCCGCCAACGCAGCCGCGATCGCCGGCAAGGGCGTCACCGGCGAACTCGACGAGATCGACATCTTCGTCGGCGCGCCGCGTCATGCCAGGGATCGCGCCAGCTTCGACGCGGCGGCGCTGGAGGCGGTCGAGCAGCTGGAGACCGCCGGTAAGACCGTCGCGGCCGTCATCGCCGATGGCCAGCTCGCCGGGCTGATCGCCTTGCGCGACGAGCCGCGCGAGGATGCCGCCGCCGCCATCGCCGAGCTCAAGGCGCTTGGTGTCCGCTCGGTGATGCTGACCGGCGACAATGCCCGCACCGGCGCCGCCATCGCCGGCTCGCTCGGCCTGGAGCACAAGGCCGAATTGATGCCGGATGACAAGGTCACCGCCATCAAGGCGCTCTCGCAGCAGGCGCCGGTGATGATGGTCGGCGACGGCATCAACGACGCCCCGGCGCTGGCTGCCGCCAATATCGGCGTCGCCATGGGTTCGGGCACCGATGTCGCGCTCGAGACCGCTGATGGCGCCGTGCTGAAGAGCCGGGTGCGCGACATCGCCGCGATGATCCGGCTGGCAAGGGCGGCGATGGGCAATATCCGCACCAATATCACGCTCGCGCTTGGCCTGAAGGCGGTGTTCCTGGTCACCAGCGTGCTGGGCTATACCGGCCTCTGGGTCGCGATCCTCGCCGATACCGGCGCGACCGTGTTGGTGACCGCGAACGCGCTGCGCCTGCTGCGCTTCAACGCCGGCAAGGCCGGCTGAGGCGATGCCGATGTCCGGCATGGAGGTCGCCAGCTATCTGCTGGCTATCGCCTACGTTGCGGGCTTCCTCATCCTGTCGGGGATGCTGGCGAAGGAAGCTGGCCGTTCCGTCTGGCTGTTCGGCACGGGCAGGGAGAAGCAGACGCTGCCGGTGCTGCTCTTCCGTCTCGCCTTCAGCGGCGCCGTGCTCTGGCCGCTCTGGCTCGCCGCCTTCGGCAATCCGGTGATGAGCGATCCGCTGGCGGCGGCGCTGGACGGGCCCTGGTTCGACTGGCTCGGCCTCCTGCTCGTCGCCGTCGGTGCCGGCGTCGGATTGCTGTCGCAGCGCTCCATGGGCGCCTCCTGGCGCATCGGCGCGGCCGAGGGCGAGCAGGGAGCGATCGTCGATAGCGGCCCCTTCGCGATCTCGCGCAACCCGGTCTTCGTCGGGCAGGGCCTGCTCTTCATCGGCCTGTTCATCGTCCTGCCCAGCCTCGTGCAGGGGGCGCTGACGCTGGCGCTGCTGGTCGCGATCAGGCTGCAGGTCGGAATCGAGGAGCGCGTGCTCTCTGCCTCGCTCGGCCAGCCCTATCTCGCCTACAAAGCCCGCGTCCGGCGCTGGCTCGGCGTCGCCGGAGAAGCCGCATGAGCTGGCCACGCAGGCTCGTTTTCGTCGTTGCTGTCGCACTTGCGGCCGCTGGACTCGATCAGGCCAGCAAACGGCTGATGCTGGAGATCGTGCTCAATCCGCCCGAGCTGATCGAACTCACACCCTTCCTCAATCTGCGCCTCGGCTTCAACACCGGCGTCAGCTTCGGCCTGTTCCGCGACACGCTGGAGGCCTGGCCGGGCCTGCTCGGGCTGTTCAAGTTCGGGGCCGGCTTTGGCTTGCTCGCCTGGGCGACGCTCGTCGGGCACCGGCTCGAACGCATCGGCCTTTCGCTCATGGCGGGCGGAGCCTTCGGCAATGCGATCGACCGCTGGCGCCAGGGCGCGGTCACCGATTTCCTCGACCTGCACTGGGGCGAATGGCATTGGCCGACCTTCAACGGCGCCGACATCGCGCTGACATTCGGCGTGGTGCTGATGCTGCTGGCAGCGCTGCCGGTCAGAAATCCTTCAGGTAGCGGGCGCGACGGCTCGCTACATTCACGAGTCGTTAGCGCCAGACGCCGATAATTTTAGCCATGTCCGATCGCTCTCTTCTTCAGCGTCTCCGGCGCCTTGCACTGCTCGGTGCCGCTGCCATCGCGCTCTCGTCCTGTGTCGGGATGGAGGGCGACGGCCGTGGCAACCAGCCATTGCCGGCCGCGCTCGTCTCGCAGATGTCGGCCAAGGGCATGAGCCAGGCCGACCCGATCGTGGTGCGCCTCTACAAGAAGGAGAGCGAGCTCGAGGTCTGGAAGCGCGACCGCTCCGGCCAATATGCCCTGCTCAAGACCTATCCGATGTGTCGCTGGTCGGGCCAGCTCGGCCCGAAGAAGCGCGAGGGCGACCGGCAGGCGCCGGAGGGCTTCTACACGGTGACGCCGGAGCTGATGAACCCGAGGTCGGCGTATTATCTGTCCTATAATCTCGGTTATCCCAACGCGCTGGAGAAGGCGCAGGGCTATACCGGCTCGGCCCTGATGATCCACGGCGCCTGCACTTCGGCAGGCTGCTACGCCATGACCGATGATGGCGTCACCGAGATCTATGGTCTCGCGCGCGAGGCTCTTGCCGGCGGACAGCGCAGCTTCCAGGTCCAGGCCTTCCCCTTCCGGATGACTCCGGAGAATATGGCCCGCCATCGCGGCAATCCGAACATCGCCTTCTGGCGCAATCTCAAGGAAGGCTCGGATCATTTCGAGGCGACGCGCCAGCCGCCGAAGCTTGCGACCTGCGGCGGCCGCTACGTCTTCAATCCGGCCGGCGATGCCTCGGCCTTCGTTCCCGGTGCGCCGTGCCCGGCCTATGAGACCGATCCGGAGGTCGCCTCGCTGGTTTCCGCGCGCAGTGCCCGCGACGAGGCGCGTCTTGCCGAGCTTTCCGGCAGTACACCGGCGATGAGCTATGCGCTGATGGATGGCGGCATGCACCAGAGCTTCCGCAAGATCCTGCGCAATATCGGGCCGGAGCGGATGCAGAGCATGGTCGCCGGCAAGGTCGAGATCAGCGCGCCACAAGCGGCGCTGGCCGATCCCTATGGCGCCAGCGGCGACGATGAGCCGCAGCAGGCAACGGCGACCGGGTCGATTTCGCCGCGTTGACGCCGGCGAGGTCGGACGCCAGACAGGGCGCCATGCCGATCCTCAAGATCATCCGTTACGGCGCCTGGGGTGCCGTTGTCCTCGTCGCCTTCGCTGCCGCTGCGATCACGCTCGGCTGGTGGCGTGTCGATGGGCCCGGCCGGCCGGACTCGGGCGCAGCCGTATCGACGCCGCTGGCCGATGTCGGCGGTCCCTTCACCTCGATCGACCATACCGGCCGCAAGGTCTCGCAGGCCGACTATCTCGGCAAGCCGACGCTGGTCTTCTTCGGCTTCACCCATTGCCCGGAGGTCTGCCCGACCACGCTGTTCGAGCTCACCACCCTGCTCGGCAAGCTCGGCCCGGAGGCCGACAAGCTCAACGTGCTCTTCGTCAGCGTCGACCCCGAGCGCGATACGCCGTCGCAGCTTTCGCTCTACCTGCAATCCTTCGATCCGCGCATCGTCGGGCTCTCCGGCACGCAGGCCGAGGTCGATGCGGCGCTGAAGGCCTACAAGGCCTATGCCAAGCGCATCCCGACGCAGGATGGCTACACCATGGACCACACCGCCTCGGTCTATCTGATGGATGCGGAGGGGCGCTTCCGCAGCCTGATCGACTATCACGAGGAGCAGGACTCGGCGCTCGCCAAGGTCAAGCTGCTGCTGAAGCGCTGAGGGGCCTCAACGCCGGTTCAGCAGGATCATCTTCTCCTGCGTCATGTCGCGCATGGTGTAGGGGATGCCGCCGGTACCGTAGCCGGATTCCTTGCGGCCGGCGAAGGGCATCCAGTCGGTGCGGAAGGCGGTCGGGTCGTTGACCATCACGGCGGAAGCGTCGAGCCGCTCGGCGACATGCAGGGCGACGTCGATGTCTTGCGCGAAGACGCTACCCTGGAAGGCGACATTGAGCGAATTGGCCCGGGCGATGGCATCATCGAGCTTGCTGTAGCGATAGACGCAGACCAGCGGGCCGAACACCTCGAGCTGCGAGACCTTGGCTTCGGCGGCAGGATCGAGCAGCACGGCCGGCTCCAGCGTCGTTTCGGAGAGACGCTTGCCGCCGAGCGCGAGCTTGGCGCCGCCCTTCACCGCTTCGTCGATCCAGCTCGCTACCCTATCCGCTTCCTTGGGCAGGATCAGCGGGCCGACCTCGGTCTCCTTCAGAACGGGATCGCCGGTGCGCAGTTTGGCGACGCGCGCCACCAGCCGCTCGGTGAAGCTATCCGCGATCTCCTCATGCACGAAGATGCGCTGCGTCGACACGCAGACCTGGCCGGCATGGTAGTAGCCGCCCTTGACCAGCGGCTCGATGATCCGATCGAGATCGGCGCTGCGGTCGACGATCGCCGGCGCGGCCCCGCCATGCTCCAGCGCCGAGCGCGCGCCATGCGCCAGCTTGGAATGCAGATACCAGCCGACCTTGGCCGAGCCGATGAAGCTGAGGAAGGCGATGCGCTTGTCGGTCACGAGAGCCTCGGCGAGCTCGTTCGTCTCCGGCATGAACATCTGGCACCAGGCCTCCGGCAGCCCGGCCTCGTGGACCAGCGCGACGAAGTCGCGGCAGCAGAGCGGCGTCGTGCTCGCCGGCTTGATGATCACCGGGCAGCCGACCGCGATAGCCGGTGCGACCTGGTGGACGATCAGGTTGAGCGGGTGGTTGAAGGCCGAGATCGCCGCGACGACGCCGATCGGCTCCTTGGTGGTGAAGGCCCAGCGGTTCACGGCTGCGGGCGTCAGCCCCATCGGGATCTCGCGCCCGCCGAAATTCCGGAGTTCGTCGGCGGCGTTATGGATGCCGTCGATGGCGCGCGTCGTCTCGATGATCGCATCGGTCAGCGGCTTGCCGCCTTCGCGTGCGATCTGGCGGGCGAAATGATCGCGCTTGGCCGACAGCAGTTCGGCGAGCTTGCGCAGGATTGCGATCCGCTCATGGGGTTTGAGCCAGTTGCCGCGATCGCGGAAGACCTTCTCGGCTGCCGCGAGCTTGGCTTCGAGCGCCGCGGCATCGTCGGTGGCGATCTCCTCGATCGGCGCGCGATCATAGGCCTGCACGACCTGCAGCATGGTGATCTCCTTTGCTTGGTCTCGGCTCAGGCCAGCTCGATATCCGGCGTCTTGTTGCGCAGCTCCTCGACGAGCACGCGCGTGTTCTCCGAATAATCGATCGGTATCTCGACGAGATGGACGCCGCCGCCCTTGAAAGCCGCTTCAAGCGTCGGCACCAGTTCGGCTGCCGAGCCGACGCGCGAACCCTTGGCGCCATAAGCCTTGGCATAGGTGACGAAATCGGGATTGCCGAAGCTCATGCCGTAATCCTTGAAGCCATCGACCGCCTGCTTCCAGCGGATCATGCCATAGGCGTTGTCGTTGAGGACGACGACGACGAGGTTGAGGCCGAGGCGGACAGCGGTCTCCATCTCCTGGCTGTTCATCATGAAGCCGCCATCGCCGCAGACCGCCATCACCCGGCGCTTGGGATGCAGCATCGCCGCCATCATCGCCGAGGGCAGGCCGGCGCCCATCGTCGCCAGCGCATTGTCGAGCAGCAGCGTGTTGGCGACATGGGTGCGGTAGTTCCGCGCGAACCAGATCTTGTACATGCCGTTGTCGAGGCAGACCATGCCGTCCTCCGGCATCACCGCCCGGATGTCATGGACGATCCGCTGCGGCGTGATCGGGAAGCGATCCTCCTCGGAGCGGTCGTTGAGATGCGCGAGGATCTTCTGGCGCAGCTCCAGCATGACCGGATCAGCCTCGAGCCGGCCGCCGAGCCGTTCAGCGAGCGCTGCCACCGTCGCGCCGATATCGCCGACCACCTCGGCATCGGGATGATAGACCTGCTCGACCGTCGCCGACTGGTAGCCGACGTGGATCACCTTCGGCCCGCCGGCGTTCCGCATCAGGAAGGGCGGCTTCTCGATCGTGTCGTGCCCGATTGCGATGATCAGGTCGGCCCGGTCGATCGCCTGGTGGACATAGTCGCCTTCGGACAGGGCGGCGGTGCCCATATAAAGGTTCGAGCCGCCGGTGACGGCGCCCTTGCCCATCTGGGTGTTGAAGAAGGGCAGCTTCACCCGCCGCACGAAATCGGAGAGCGGCTCGACCAGCCGTGGCCGGTTGCCGGCGGCGCCGATCATCACCAGTGGTCGCTTGGCAGCGAGGATCATCTCGGCCGCGCGCGCGACCGCCCTCGGATCCGCCACCGGCTGCTCCAGCGGATGCACCGGGATCAGCGGCACATCGGCGACCTCCTCGCCGGCGATGTCCTCCGGCAGTTCGAGATGCACCGGGCCGGGCCGTTCCTCCATCGCGACGCGGAAGGCATCGCGCACCACCGACGGGATGCTGGCGCCGCTGACGATCTGCCGGGTCATCTTGGTCAGCGGCTTCATCGAGGCGACGACGTCGACGATCTGGAAGCGCGCCTGCTTGGCGCTCATGATCGCCTTCTGGCCGGTGATCAGGATCATCGGCATGGCGCCGAGATGGGCATAGGCCGCGCCCGTGGAGAAATTGAGTGCACCCGGCCCGAGTGTCGCGATGCAGACGCCGGGCCTGCCCGTCAACCGGCCATGGGTCGCGGCCATGAAGGCGGCGGCTTGCTCGTGCCGGGTCAGGACGAGCTCGATCTTCGAGGTCCGGAGCGACTCGACGACGTCGAGGTTCTCCTCGCCGGGAACGCCGAAGATGCGGTCGACGCCCTCGTTCTCGAGGGCTGCCACCAGGAGATCGGAACCCTTCGTCATCGTCTTCGCCTATCCGGACCGCTGCGATACCGGGAAAGGTAGGCCTCCGATGCGCGAAGGGAAAGCCGGCGCATGGCAGGGTTGCAGGAACAGGACGCGAAAAAGTGGGAACCGGTTTTTCGCGATGATCCTGCTCCAATCATCCGGCTCTACCGCGGCAGGGAGGTTCCGATGCCAGCGGCCCGTGCCTTCTCCAGGACGAGATGGGCGAGCGCGAGATCGGCCAGCGCAAAGCCGCGGAAGCAGAACAGCGAACGCTTCGTGCCGGCATCGGCCAGCGGTGTCTGTGACAGGCCGGTGAGATCATGGCTGAAGCGGACACTGGTGACCGGCTGCCCGTCGACGTCGTAGGGCGCCTGCGACTGGGCCAGGCTGTCGGTGACCAGGATGTCGAAGGCGGGCAAGGCCTCCGGCAGCCAGCTGCGGCCGGTATCGACGGCAGCGGCAAAGGCGGCCGGCTTCATGCGCGTGGCATTGAGGAAGGGGCGCAGGCCCGGTGCTGCCGGCACCATCGAGATGACGAGGTCGGCTCGGGCGAGGAGCGCATCGGCATCGTCGACGATTTCGGTGGCGAGGCCCCGCGTTGAGGCGACTTCCGCCAGGCAATCGGCCGAACCGCGGCTGCGGCTCAGCATCAGCGTGGTCGAAAGGCCGGGGAAAAGATCATGGAAGGCGGCGAGGTGGGCATGAGCCTGCAGGCCGCAGCCGACGAAGCCGATCGTGCGCGCATCCGGCGGCGCAAGCAGCGAGGCGGCGGCTGCCGACATCGCCGCGGTCCGCACCAGCGTGATCTCGTCGCCGTCGAGGATGGCGAGCGGTGCGCCGGTGGCATAGTCGCTGACGCAGATCAGAGCGCTGACGCTTGGCACAGCGCTGCCCGGCTGTGACGGCGCGGAGGCGACCCATTTCACTGTGGCGATCTCCTGAGCCTCTGATGCCGCCGTCATCGCCTGAAAGGCATGGCCGGGTCCGAGGGCGAGCGCGCTCTTCGGCAGGCTGCGGTTTCGTCCGGCGGCATGATCACGGAAAGTGCGCAGCACGGCCTCGCGCGCCTCGCGCGGGGATACGGCACAGGCCGCGACGTCCTTGTGCGAGAGATAGAGGAGGGAATTGCTCATCGCTCGAACCGCTCCGTGACGGGCAGGGCCATGGGCCGGAACGCCCATCATGATCGGGTATGCGCAGGCGGAGCGCGGGGAACAAGGCCGGAGCTAGCGGATCGTGCCGGTTGGCGCGAGCGCGGAGCAGGAGGGCGAGAGCTGCGATCTGGCGGAGGAAAAGGCTGATTTGTCAGGGCTCGTTTGCCAATTAAGGGATAAGTCTTTGAAAATGCGTAGTTTCTCAATCGAGATCCACTTTTGTCGAAAAACTTTCAAGAAGCGTGTTGACACCCGGAGGAGCCTCCCCCTATAAAGCGGCCATCGAGACGGCGCCGCCGCTGGCGGGGCCGCTCTACTGCGCTTCAAGGGAACGTTGGGCTTCGCCGCCGACCAGGTCGG